>CAWIHB010000001.1:0-201475 GCA_963835775.1 uncultured Actinomycetes bacterium
AGCGCAGCGCCGAACAGCTCTCCCTGCCGCATGCAGCACGCCGAGCCGAGGTAGGGCAGTGCGGCGAGGTGCCCGGGAAGCTGGTCGGCGACTGCCTCAACCTCGGCGGCTGTCCACGGGGTTGCTTCGGTCATTACAGCTTGCGGCTTTTGCACCGATCGTGCCTTAAGCGGGTTACGGGTGATGATCCCTTCATCAGCGCAGCCGCGAACACCTGGGATACGTCCGCGATGACCTTCCGTGCGCAGATCGCCCAAGCCGTAGCCCGCTGATCCACCCCTGCATCAGCGAAGTCCGTCTTGCCAGGATGCGTAGCTCCTGGTCGCCAATCGCGGGAGCCCCGAGAGAGGTCCAGCCGGGCGTCCCGGCCCCGCTATAGGCATGATTTCGGAATGCGATCTCGATCCGGGTGGCGGTGGCGAGATCATGAACGCGGTTCTTGCGCCATTCCTCCGCGTACTCCCGGAACGTGATCCTGCCCGCATCAGGGTCAACGTAATTACAGCCCGGAAGAAGCCTTCAGGCGCTGTCCCATCCAGGGGCCTGGTTGCCTTGAAGCGGGAGAGTTTTCTTCGTGCTCAACGTTGTAATCACGCCAGCGGACCTGCCACCGGTCGCCCTGGCCGTGGTCGGCTGCGGATAGAGCTTTGCCCGGCCCCTGCTGTGCTCGCGGCATGGCTCATCAGCATGTCCGAGAGCGGGTCTTATGCCAGCGGTCGTAAACGCTCATGCGGCCTCTTGCTGCTGTCGGAACCAGGCGATGACATCGGCGGGGTCATAGCGAAGATGCCGCCCGACCCGGCCAGCTTTTTCGGGGGACCCAAGGTAGCGCCATTGGTAAAGCGTGGCCTTCGGGACGCGAAGGAACTGGGCTGCCTCCTCGACGGCCCACAGGCATTCGATCGGGAGTTTCATGAATGCATCGCTTCTCCTTCGATTGGTCGGTTTGCTGTCAAGGGCCAGTTGACGCTTGAGCGTCAACGGGCGGCAGCCTGGTCTAGTGCTCGCGGGCGCGTGCAGCGGATGCTGCGGCCAGCTCAGCGCCGGGTGTGGCCGTGTTGTGGCCGGTTCCGGCGTAGGTCCAGGTGGTCAGGATCAGGACGACGGTCTCGTCGAGGGGTCGGCCCCAGGGGTCGCGTTCGCCGTCCGGGTGGCGCTGGGCGCGGCGGTAGCTGGTGCGTGCGGCGCGGAGCTGGCCGAAGGTGACCGAGTAGCGGCGGGATTTGGTCAGGAAGTGGCCGCCGTAGCCGAGCATGTGCGCCCACTGCCGGAACCGCGCGTCGCCGGTTGCCTGCCGCGCGCCCAGCTCCCACGCGGTGGTGATCATGGCCCGGTAGTGGGCCGAGCAGCGCAAGCCGGTGATCTCGGATGCGTGCCGGATCCGGGTGTCGGGCACGCCGGGAGCGTGAGGGTCTTGGTGGCGTACTTGGCGATGTAGTTGGCGACGGCGGCGGCATCCAGCGGCTGGCCGGTGGCGACGATCGTGTCGCGGTGCACCGGACGCCGGTCGGTCTGCGCGCCGAAGCCGAGCATCACCACCTGGTCGCCGTGCTCGACGGCGAAGGTGAGGCGGCGGCGGCCTGGTCGATGGCGTCGCACAGCAGGCGGCGGTGTAGGCGGCGGGCGGGGGCTGGTAGTCCTCGCCGGGGGCGTCCAGGCGGATCACGGCGTGGAAGTGGACGACGCCGCGCGCCTGGTACTCGGCGACCTTGACGAACCGGATGCGGACCTGGCTGAACAGGGTCTTCTGGGTGACCCCGGCCAGGCGGGCCAGGTGCCGGGGCAGGTAGGTGATGAACCGGCGCCACAGGTCCCCCGCGTAGGCGTTGAACAGCACGCGCTGATTCGTAGTCGTAGCAGTCGCCGCACATCGGCTGGCCGAGCCGGGGGTCAGCCTCGACGTGCCGGGTCGGGCAGGAGATGTCCCGGCCGTGCGGGCAGCGGCGGGCGTTGGCGTCGCGGCGGGGGCGGCAGGGCAGCACGGTCTTGCCGCGCATCCGGCGGGCGTGGACCGGGCCGAACGACGGCGCGGTGAGGGTGGCGAACACGCACGGATGCGCCGTGATGGTCTCGGGGATGCCCTTGCCGCCGGCCAGTCCGGCGCGGACGAGCTGGCGGGCGTCGCGCTTGTAGACCTGCGAGCAGGCCGGGCAGACGGTCTCGCGGCGGTTGCCGCACGCGACGTGCAGCACGCCGCCGTGCTCGGTGGCGGTGTCGTAGACGGGGACGAGTTCGCCGGTGGCCAGGTCGATGGCGTCGATCCGGCCGCGCAGCCGGATCGGGTGCGTGCAGGTGGTGAGCTGGCGTTCCCACGCCTTGAAGTCGGCCCAGGAGACGGTCCGGTGTCGTCGGCGGTCGCCCCCGATCCCGAGCCCGGCATGGGTTCGGGATCCAGGGCGGCTGTCGCGGCAGTACAGCCGTCACAGCCACCACCTGTCTGGATCGTGGTAATCGGGGGCGGTGACCCGCAGGGGGAACCGCCGTCGAGCAGGGTCTTGAGCACGCAGATGGTCCGGTGGACCTGGACAGCGCCGATGCTGTCGGCGAGTTCTCGAGTCGGTGGCGTCGTATTCGGCGAGCAGCCATTCAGCAGCACGCGCGGGATCTCTGGCGGGTGGGGGTCATGGGCGCGCGCCCCAGCGTTGCTGGGCGGCCTGGCGGGTGATGCCGAGCCGGGAGCCGATCTCGGCCCAGGAGTAGCCGAAGCCGCGCAGGCCGGTGACGGCCTGGGCGATGGCGGTGTCGATCTCGGCGGACAGGCCGAGCATCAGGGTCAGGGCTTCGACGTCGCCGTCGGCGACGCGGCGGGCGTAGGCGCGCAGGACGCGGCGGGCGAACGCGGCGTACTCGTCGTTCTCGACCACCCGTCCGGGCCGGTTGGGTGTCAACGGGTCTTGACAGTGTCCGGGCTGTCGGGACTGCCGGGGTGTGATGTGGTGGTCGTGCCCGTTCAGGGCGTGTACGGCGCTCATGCGGCGGTGTCCTTGCCGCGCAGCCGGGCCGCGTAGGCGGCCAGGTACTTGATGGTGTCGTCATCGAGGTAGGCGGCCTTGATCCGGCGTGGGATGCCGGTCTCGGACAGCAGCCAGGCCGACGCCCCGGGCGAGGGGGTCGATGTCGGCGGCGGTGTAGCCTTCGGCGGCCCAGCCCTGGCCGAGCACGACGTCGGAGGATGAGTCGGTGGTGCAGCGGAACGCCCACCGGTAGGAGAACAGGTCCCGCATGGACGGGTCGATGACCTGGTGCGAGGGCCGCTGGGTGGCCAGCACGATGATGACGCCGGCGGCGCGGCCGCGGGCTACCAGGTCGCGGGTCAGGCCCGCGAACTGCTCGCGCTGGGGCTTGGTGCCGACGGTGGCGGAGAAGTAGGCGTACTCATCGATCGGGATCAGGTAGACGGGCTCGCCGTCGTCGCGGGTGATCTTGCGGCGGCCGGTGGCGAGCAGGTTCTCGTACCGGTCGTTCATGATGCCCTGGAAGTCCTTGAACGCCTCGATGGCGTCTTTGATGGAAGGGCCGATGAACCCGTCGGCGCAGGTCGCGCCACATGCCGAGCTCGACCTGCTTGCCGTCGACCAGGATGAGCTTGCAGTCATAGGACAGCGCGCCGTGCGCGATGATCAGGTTCAGCCCGGACGACTTGCCCGCGCCGGGTTCGCCGCCGAGCAGCATGTTCCGTTCGGCCAGGTTGACGTAGACGGGCTGGCCGTACTCGTCGCGGCCCAGGTGTACCGGGTCGAACATGGAGAACGGGAAGGTGGGGACCGGCGGCAGCGGCCGGGTATCAGTGGCGGTCATGAGGTGTCTCCCTTCGAGGTCGGGTGGAGGGCAGGCGGCCCCGGGGGAAGCCGGGGACCGCCGTGCCGGGTTAGGCGGCTGGGTCGTGCTCGTCGTCGGGGACGAGGGCCAGCTGCGGGATAGTGCGCGGTGAGCCGCGCCAGGGGGGATGCGATGAGCTCGCCGGCCGCGAGGGTGTCGCGGCGGATGATGTCGATGGTGATCAGCTGGGACCACCGGCGGTTGCGGGTGACCCGCGCGTCGCGGGCGTAGCAGGCGGCGCGCAGCTCGCCGATGTGGGCTTCGAAGTCCTCGGCGCAGATGCCCGCGCGGCACAGCACCCAGGTGCGCTCCCCGACCTTGGTGGGCCGGGTCCACAAGATGAGCGGGAGCCGCCCGGAGCGGGTGTGCAGCCGGGCTTCGTAGCACAGCCGCTGGAGCCGGTGCCGGGCCAGGACGCACCAGAACCGCCGGGTGATGAACCGGCGGGAGTGCGGCACGGCCAGGACCACGACCGCGAGACGCGGCGAGGATGACGCCGGCCCAGATGGCGTTGGTCCAGGTGTCCAGCCGCCAGAAGACGACGGCCAGGCGCGGACAGAGTGAGTAGTTCGGTGCGCCACCGCCAGGCGATGCCTGCCGGGGTGTGGTTGAACTTCACGAACAGCTCTTCGAGCTGGTAGGGGTTGTTCCGCTGATTACGGCTGTTGCCGTTGGTCTTGGGCATGGGGGGTTACCGCCTTCCGGCAGGGTCGGGGTGGTAAGCGCGGGGGATCAGGTCGCCGGTGATGGGTGACCAGTGGCCGTTCCAGGGCCGGGGGGTGCAGGCCGGGCAGAACCGGGGCGCGCCGCCGTCGTTCTTGATGGCGCGCTCGCGGCTGCGGGTGCCTTCGCAGACGCGGATCAGGGTGAAGCCGATCCCGGCTTGCCAGATGACCTCGACCAGCCGGGCGCCGTGCCCGCAAGCGTGGGGTCGAGCCGGTCGAGAAGATCGGCTGTCCAGCCGACATAGTGCTTTGCGTGCCGGTAGGGCCGGTCGAAGTGGAGCATGTAGATGACTCCGAGCTGGCCGGTCATGGCTGGGTGCTCCAGTCCACGACGCAGGCCACCGGCCACGCGGTGCCGCACTGGGTGCAGGTGAGGGCGATCTCGGTGATACCGTCGCCGGTCTCGACCTCGGATTCGGTGATGTCGTCGGACCCGCAGTCGGGGCAGACGTGGGCGTGGAACAGGACCCGGAGCTGGTTCACCGCGGCTCACCCCTGCCGGGGGTGCAGGCGCGGATCAGCCGGGCGATCTCAGATGCGCTGTGCGCGTGGGCAGCGATCCAGGTCTCGGCGCAGCCCTTGTGACAGGGCACGCCGGTGACCGGGGACCGGCTCAGTGCGGGCCGACGGCAGAGCACGCAGAGCTCGAGCGGGCCGATGCTGCCGTGCCGCCAGTCCAGGAACACTGGGCGTGCGGGCATGCCGCTGGTAGCGTGGCGCATGCCAGGGCTCTCCTTTGCTTTAGCGGGTAGGGGAATGAGTGGTGGCTGGCCGGGCCGGGGGAGGGCCGTCCCCCAGGCCCGGCACTGGTTGTGTCAGGTGCTGGCCGGTTCGGCCGGGATGTGGGCGTACGCCGTGACGGCGATGCCGAAGTAGTCGAAGTCGGCGCGGTACCAGGTCTCCGGGCCGTCGTTGCCCTGGTGGGGCTGGGTGGTCACGACGCTGCCGAACCGCAGCGCCCAGCGGGTGATGGCCCGTATGCTCGCCTGCTCCTTGGCGAACTGCATGCTGACGGCCTGGTGGTCGTAGATGAAAATGCAGACGGGCTGCGGCAGGTCGGTCGCCTGCTGGAGCAGGTCAGCGGTACCGACTGCCAAGACGCCGATCGGCAGCGGGGGCAGCTCGGGCAGCGCCAGGCCGTCGCTCGGGTCGAAGACGTGGATGCTGGTCATGAGGGTCTCCTGGTTCTGATCGCGGGTAGGGATGGTTCCGGGATGGCCGGGCCGCTCACGCAGCCTGCGCGGACTTGCCGGACAGGACCGGCTCGACGGACTCGGCGCGGAAGGCGCGCTTGATCTTGCCGTCACGCCCGACCCACGGCGCGAACACCAGGCCGTGAACCACGGCGTAGCCATCAAAGGTCAGCCTGGGCTGTTCGCCAGCCACCTCGACCCAGATGGTTTCGCGTGCCTCGCGGTCGGGCTCGATCGCGTCCAGGCGCACCGTCCAGACCGGCTCGCCGTCCCGCGTGGTCGCCTGCCGCTCCTTGTCCTTGTAGTCCTGCTTCGGCTTCGCCGGGCTGGCCACGCGGAACTGAACGCCGTCCGTGTCGATCTTGAGTCGCATGATGCTCTCCCGTTGGATGGGTTGTTCGGAGTCGTTTTCGACTCTGCTTCTAATACCCATGAAACCCGAGGTAGCTCAGACGGGGAAGGCGTCAAATCGGTGTCCGAAGGGCGTCAAATGGGCGTCATATCGGCGTTGAAGACGCCCGAAGCGCGGCCTACCATGGCACCATGAGCCAGCCTCAGCCGAACAGCGCCCTGCGCACAGCACGACTCAAGCGCCGCATGAGCCAGGATGACCTAGCTCGAGCCGTACGCGATGCGGGAGCACGAACCGGCGAGCCTAACCTCGATTCCCGGGAAGCTGGCCGAGCGCGGCTCCAATGCGCCTGCGGTGGCGCTGACCAGGGCAAAAACCCTCGGCTTCAACGAGTCTTCCTGAATAGCACCGGCCGGAGGCCTCAAGCGGAATCCGGACAGCGCGGACGGCGAGACGGCTATGACCTGCGGATCCTTGCAGGGCTCCGGTGGTTCAGCATGCTGGGCCAATTGAGGTCGACGGGGGCCCGGCAGGCAACTGCAAGACATCTGCCCAGGTCACGCAATCGAGGTCGCCTCCAGCAGGCGCCGGACTCAACTCAATTACCGCACCGGGAATCGAGGCTAACGCCTGCAACAAGCGAACCGTGCAGAAGTGGGAGTCCGGAGCTGTGACCACGCCGCGTGGGACCTACATCAGGGCTCTGGAGTTCGCCCTTGGTGAGCCGATCGAGAACCTCGGCTTCGTGCCCGCCGACGAGAAGTACGGCCTGGACCGCGAAACCGCGATGACGATCGAAGCCACCCGAGCACCCGACCCGAAAACCGCTGAGGGACCGCTCACGGGAATCTGGCTATCCCGTTATGAGTACGTCTCCTCCGGCCGCGGGCGGGGACGGAGTTATTGTCAAGACCTGTGGATGGGTTTTTCAGGCGGCTGCGGGAAACTCGTCTTCGGTTGCCGCGGGTGACTGGCTGCTGGCTTCCGGTACCTGGTCTTCGGGTCGTTCGACGAGCTTGCCGTTGACGAAGGCAGCACCGGCGCGGACGAGGGCAACGAGGTGGGGTGCGTTCACAACGCGCCAGCGGCGCTGGGCGGATTCGATGAGCTTGAAGGCCATGGCTATCCCGGCGGCTTTCGAGCCGGGTCCCTTGGTGACCTTGGTCCGGTGCCGCACGGTGGCAAAGGTGGACTCGATGGGGTTGGTGGTGCGCAGGTGCACCCAGTGCTCGGCGGGGTAATCGAAGAACGCGAGCAGCTCCTCCTCATCGCCGGTGATCTTGGCGGCGGCCTTGGGGTACTTGACGCCGTAGGCCTTCTCGAACGCCTTGACGGCTTTGCGGGCGTGGTCTTTGTCCTCGGCGTTCCAGATCTCGGCGAGGGCCTTCGCGCCGGGGTGCGCGGATTTCGGCAGCGCGCCGAGCACGTTGGCGATCTTATGGAACCAGCAGCGCTGTTCCCTGGTTCCGGGGAAGACTTCGCGTAGCGCCTTCCAGAAGCCGAGCGCCCCGTCGCCCATGGCCAGGACCGGGGCGCGCATGCCGCGGCGGGCGCAGTCCCGCAGCAGGTCAGCCCACGATTCCGATGATTCGCGGTACCCGTCGGCCAGGGCGATGAGCTCTTTGCGGCCGTCGGCGCGGACCCCGATCATCACCAGCAGGCACAGCTTCTCCTCGCCGAGCCGGATGTTCACGTGGATCCCGTCGGCCCACACGTACACGTAGTCGGTGGCGGACAGGTCCCGGGCCGCGAACGCCTTCGCCTCATCGGTCCACTGGCTGGTCAGCCTCGTGATCACCGGGCCGGACAGGCCCGAGCTCGAGCCGAGGAACTGGCCGAGCGCCGGCACGAAGTCCTGCGAGGACAGGCCGTGCAGGTACAGCAGCGGCAGCACCTCGCTGACCTGCGGGGTCTTGCGGGCCCACGGCGGCAGGATCGCCGAGGAGAACCGCTGCCGCTCGCCCGTGGCCGGGTCGGTGCGCTTGTCGTTGACCCGCGGCGCGGTCACCTCGACCGCCCCGGCGCTGGTCAGCAGCGTCCGCGGGTCCGCCGACCCGTTGCGGACCACCAGCCGGCGGCCGTCCTGGTCCAGTTCGCCGGCGAACTGGTCGATGTACGCCCCGACCTCGGCCTGCAGCGCGGCGGCCAGCATCCGCCGCGCGCCCTCCCGCACGATCTGATCGATCAGCGAGGACTCCTGCACCCCGGCAGGCAGCATGGCGGACAGGTCAGGGATTATCGTGGACACCGGGTGTACCTTCCCGGCCGGCGTTGGCCCGCCGGCCTTGCTTGAGGACCTCTAAGGATCATCCGGGAAGGTACACCCCTTCCCGGCACATCCACAGGTTTCAAGCATTCCTCTCCGCTGGTTCTGGTCAGTTCCTGAGGTGCTCGTCGAAGAACGCGATGATGCGGCGGCGGGCGTCTCGTGCTGATGGCTCGTGGTAGGCGCTGCGCGACAGGCGGGCTAGCGCGATCATCAGCCTGGAGGCACCGGCGGGGTCGTGGTCGTTGAGGAACGAATGCGCTGCGCCGAACAGGGCCATCATCTCCAGACGTAGCGCCTGGTAGTGCCTGTCGATGTCGGTCCAGTCGCGGGGAGCGCGGCGGATCCGCGGGTCGGCGGTGCCGGCCAGGAGGGGCGCGACCATCCGCGCCCCGGAGGCGAAGATCAGGTTCCGGCTGTACTCGGCCTGGTAGACCGAGTAGGCGTACCGGAACCCGCTGTCCTGCTGCTCGGCCAGGTCCAGGCCGAAGCACAAGCACGCGGTGTAGACACCGGTCACAGGCCTGACTCAGCCGCCCTATAGCCGCGCTGTGCGACAAGGTGTCTGCGATCTGGGCCAGGCCGCGCGGATCCGTGATCCAAGCAAAGCAGTTCCCCTCCTTGGTGAAACCGATTCCCGCCGCGTGCGCCTGGCAGGCGACGTACTCGTGGCCGTTGAGGATGACCTGGGCGCCGAATGGCGGATGCCCGGACATCTTGACCACCATGTGCCCCCAGGCCGGTTCCATGATGTGGAAGGAGTACTAATTGACGTACTCGGTCTTCTTCTCCAGGTTCGTGATCACCCCGCCCGCGGACCGCTTCACCTTCCACACCGTCGCCCGCGCCCGGGCGACCAGGATCAAGAAGACACCCGGCGCGACGCTATGGCTGGCCAGGTACTCCTCCGCGATCTGGTGCTTACGCTCCCCGGCCTTACGGTCGATCACCGGGACGCCGTTCGCCGCCGCCCAGGCCCGGACCCGGCGGGCGAACCGGCCCGCCAGCCGCATCAGGTGCGCGTCATCCAGGTCCGCATCCGAATCGCCGTGCCAGCGCTGCCACCAGTCGCTGTCCTCGATGATCGAATCAGCGATGTTCGACGCCGGGATGATCATCTTCGCGCTGCTCGCCCTCGGCCTGGCCCGCGCCGGGAAATCCGCCCGGACCGAACGGGCGCCGATCGTCGCCTGCGCGTTCGGGTCGGCCGCGATGAACTACGCCGCCGCCGCCGACGCCTCGCCCCGGTCGGTGATCGCCTACACGGCCGCGCCGGTCTTCCTGGCCATCGTCGTCGACCGGGTCATCGCGGTGATCCGTGACGCCAGCTCAGTCGAGCTTCGCGACCGCCGACTCGCCGAGCTGCTTGCCTGACGCGTCGTACGCGGCTACCGCGAAGTAGGGTCCCGTGCTGTCCGCGACGATCATGGTCTCCAAACCGTTGCGCGGCTGCGTCGCCACCTCGGCGAGGCTCGACGGGCGCTTGCCGGCGAGCACCCGCCACGTCGCCACCTCGGTCGCCCCGTTCCAGCTCACGTACACGGCGGTGCCCTGTGCCGGGTTGGCTCGCAGCGCCACCGCGGGTCTGTCCGTGGGGTACCCCGCCCAGTCCCCGGTGAACGCGCGGTACGACAGGTCACCGTTGGGAAGCTGCCCGTTCAAGATCACCGAGCCGTCGGCATCGAACTCAGTGTAATACGGCTCGGCGCCCCAGCCGACGAACGCCCGGCCGCCAGGCAGAAGCTGCATGCTGCCCTGGGTGTCGGCCAGCAGCTTGGCCGGGCTGGTGAACGCCTGCTGCAGCGTCGCGGTCATCTTCGTGAGGTCGAGCTTCACGATGATGCCGCGGGACTGCGGCTCCATCTGCGGGGCGGCCCCGTCGTCGAAGAGCGTGATCACGCCGGTGCCAGCCGAGCGGGCGTGGTGCTGGTAGTAGAACCTCGAGCCGGGTCCCATGGCGAAGCTGGAATTCTTCCCGCCGAGGCGCCACTTGACCTGGCCGTCCCGTCGGCCGACCTTGTAGATGGCCGAGGTATTGCGGGAGGAGACGAGCAGGTCGCCGTCCCAGGCCACGCCGATCGAGTTGATGTGGAAGTAGTCGTACGGGTTATCGGAGGTCCCGGCGCCATTGGCGGGCATTACCATCGACTCGGTGAGCGGCACGTAGTCCAGGCTGTTCCACTCGAAGATCACGTCACCGGTCGCGATGTCGATCTCCTGGACCACGCCAGCCGCCACGACGCCGTTCTTCTTGCCGCCGACGGAGGTCATGTCGGCCTTTTGCGGCTTGTAGGCGTCGACTAGCGCCGTGTCCTGACTGGTGAGGTTGAACTCGTGCATGTCGGCCATCAGGCCGTTCCCGCACTTGACCTCGGCGATCTGGGCGTAGGTGGAGTCGGCGATGTAGCAGTTGCCATGCCCGTAGGTGGCACCCGTCACGCCGTGCCACCAGGTGAGCACCGGCTTGCCCTTGTAGGCCTGCACATTGAAGTCGAGGACCTGGAACTGGTTGATCGGGCTGAACCACGCGATGTCCCCGCCCCGCTCGGCGATAAGCAGCCCGCGCTGGCCGATCGACGGTCCCTTGTACGACTTGTTGGCCAGGAAGACGTATGGCGGCACGCCGGCGGGCGTGCGCACCACGTCCACCGCGAGAATGGGCGGCTGCAGGTCGGGCCTGCTCAGGAACGGATGCAACCCGCTGCCTGGGTTCGGGGCCGTCGCCGCCTGCACGCTGAGCCGGTCCTCGTGCCGGGCCCACTCGTACCCCACGCCACCAGCACCGGCCAGCGCGGCCAACCCGACGACGGTGCCCCCGCCGACCAGCAGATTCCTACGCGATATGTCCCTCCGCTCCCCGGGGGCGGCCGGTACCTTCTTGCGAGTCATGTTCCCCTGCGTCAACGCGGTCTCCTTGGTGGCCCGCCTGAGGCGGGACGTTCATCAGTGATCGGCGGACCCCCAAGGAGGCCCGCCCGCTGGCCGCTAGTAGCCAGGCTGGCTGGTTGACTGCGACGGTTTCGGGTTATCGGTGGATTTGTTCGGACCGCATCCGGCGACGAGGCCGGTGATGAGCGCCAGCGCCAGCACGAACAGCAGCAGGCGGTATCGGGACACCGCCGACCTGCTAAGGACAGCTCCCCTGATCATGGTTTCCTCTCTGCGGAGATCATTCTGTCAACGGTGACTGCGAGGTCACCCGTGGCTGGTGAACGCACTGGAGGTTCCGATGACCCGGCCGTGGGCATCCAGGGCCTGAATCTTGAAGACGGAGCCCGACGCCACCCGGATGGCGGTCTCGAAGCCGGACTTGGCCTTGGTCGCGACGACGGCCAGGTGTCCGGGATCCGGGCCGCCCAGCACCCGCCAGGAGCGGACCGTGGTGGCGCCGTTCCAGGTCGCGTAGACGACGGACCCGCCACCGTCCGCCCTGGCCGCGCCGCTGGGCGCGGTGAGCGGCAGCCCGGTCCACCGGGTGACCTGTACCGCCCGGTAGCTCAGGTCCGCCCCGGGCAGAGTGGCGTCGAGCAGCAGCTTTCCGGACTTGCTGTACTCGGAGAAGTAGGGCTCAGAGCCCCACCCGACGAGCGTGTTGCCGTCCGGCAGGACCTGCGTGCTGCCCATGTAGGCGGCCGATTGTCCTGCGTGCTCATACGCGCTGACCAGGCTGGCCGTGTGGCTGGCCTGGTTCAGTCGCAGGGTGAGCGCACGGGACGGTCCGTTCGCGGCGAGGTAGGTGCCGGCGCCGCTGATCTGGCAGCAGTTGTCGTCGAACAGCGTGATCGTCGAACCGTCGGTCAGCGTCACGTCGTGCTGCCATTGGAACGAAGCGCCCGAGGGGAACGTGAAGCCTGAGTGCTTACCGCCGAGCTGCCACTCGATCTTCCCCGTGCTGGTGTCGATCAGGTACACCGCCCAGGTGTTCCGCATGGAGACCAGCAGCGTGTGCGGACCAGCCACCTGGATCGAGTTGACGTGGTAGACGTCCCACGGGTACCCGTTGGTCTGCGGGTTCGCGTAACTGTCGCTGAGCGGAATGTCCTTGAGCGCGTCCCAGGTGTACAGCAGCTTGCCGGTACGCAGGTCATACTCTTGTACCGCCGAATCCGTGATGGCCCCGTCCACCGAACCGCCGTAGGAAGCCAGGTTCATGGGCAGGTTCTTGTTCACGGTTACCCACGCGTCGTGGCCGGTGATCACCAGCGAGTGCAGCGTGGGCACCCAGCCGTCCGCGCCGCGCAGTGTGGCCACGGTCTGGTAGTGGTCGTTGACGACGACGTACTCCCCGGACTGGGTGGCGCCGGTGGAGCTGATGACCCCCTGCCACCAGGCCAGGGCAGGCTGGCCCTGGTAGGTCTGGTAGCTGAGGTCGGATGCGACGACATTGTCGGGGACCGGCTGGAACCATACCGGCTGCAAGTTGTTGTCGAGGATGAGCGGCCCGCCCTGGCCGGTCATCGGCGGCGTGCTGACGTCGTAGAAGTTGGTGAGCAGGATATAACCGGGTGCCAGCGCCGACGAGTCAACAGGTGCGTCCGTCTTGATGACGGGCGGGTGCAGGCCGGGCTCTGATACGTAGTGGTACGTGTTCGCGGTGGTGTAGGCGCCGATAGGCGGCGCCGGATGGTCCGCGTACGCGAAGTCGAGTGCGGCGAAGACCGCCACCACGGTGACCACGACGGCAGGCAGCCGCAGCCGGGTCCGGGCCGGTGTCCCCGGCGCGCCCGCCGGGAGCAGCCAGACCGTGCACACCAGGGCCAGGAAGGTGAAGCCCGCCGCGATCAGGTACGCCAGCCGGAAACCCTCCGTGAGCGCATCAGGCACGGACTTGTTCAGGCCGATCAGGCGGCTGGAATACCATGTGGCGATCGAGGCGAGCAGCGCGAGCCCGAGCGAGCCGCCGACCTGGCGCGAGGTGTTCACCAGGCCGGAGGCCAGCCCGGCCTGCTGGTGGCCGACGAACTGGGTCGCCGCGATCGTGGACGTCACGACCGAAAGGCCGATCCCCGCCGCGACCAGCACCCCCGGCAGGATTACGGCTTCCGCCGCGTTGCCGTTGGGCGTGATCCGGCTCAGCAGGAGCAGCCCGGCCGTCAGCATGGACAGTCCGCCGCCGAGTACCGCCCGGACGCCGAACTTTCCTACCAGCCGGCTCGCTTGCGAGGCCATGGCCATGATCGTCAGGGCCATCGGGAAGAACGCGAACCCGGCATCCAGTGGCGAGAGCCCGAGCACCTGCTGCAGGTACAGCGAGCTCACGTACCACATCGGGAACAGCGCCGTGCTGAACAACAGCACGACGAGGTTAGCCGAACGCAGCGGCCTGGTGATCGCCTCCAGCGGCACCAGGGGATCCGCTGCATGCTTCTCGACCAAGGGGAACAGGGCGGTCAAGACGATCCCGGCGATGAGCGGGACCAGTGCCCGCGCGGTCGTCAGGCCGTAGGAACTGGCGTTGACGATCCCGTAAGCGGTGGCCATCAGCCCGCAGGTCAGCGTGAGCGCGCCGAGCAGGTCGAACCGCGCGCCCCTCTTGCTGGGCCGGTCGGTGATCACGACCCAGCCGATGGCGGCGGCCGCGATCCCGATCGGCGGGTTGATCAACAGCACCCAGCGCCAGCCGAGTTCCTCGGTGATGATCCCGCCGAAGAACGCCCCGGCCGCACCGCCCGCCCCGTTCATGGCGCCCCACAGGGCAATTGCCTTGTGCCGGGCCGGCCCGGGCGGGAACGACGAGGTGATCGCCGCCAGTGACCCGGCCGCCATCAGCGAGCCGCTCAGACCCTGGACGACGCGGGCGCCCACGAGCATCTCCTGGCTGACCGCGGCGCCGCCGATTATCGACGTGAGCGCGAACAAGGCGAGCCCGAACACCAGCGTCTTGCGCTGGCCGATCTGATCGGCCGCGCGGCCGCCGAGCATCAGGAAGCCCGCGAACACGATGGCGTAGGCGATGACCACCCACTGCAGGTTGATCGCGGAAAAGCCCAGGCTGGCCTGTATCGATGGCAGCGCGACGTTCACGATGGTCAGGTCGAGAATCACCATGAACTGCGCTACGCAGCAGACGGCGAGCAGCCACCTTTGACGCGAGTCGAGCCTGTTCGCCGGCGGCCGCTGGCTGGGCTGAGGGCGGCGCGGAAGCGCGCCAACGCGGAAGTTCACCGACGCGCGACCAGCGCCTGCCGCTCCTCCTGCCACTTCATTAGGGACCCGATCGCGGCGCCGTTCAGCATGTCAGCGAATGCCGACGAGTCGTTGACCCACGGGACCGGAACCGAGGGCACCGGGACCTCGAGGAAGTCACACAGCGGCTCCCAGCCGTCGGCCGGTGACCACACGAGCAGCCTGTCGGCCGGTACGCACCGCCGGACCTCGTCGTTGTAGCGCTCCATCGCACCGGCCAGGGCGTTCTCATCGAAGCCGCCCTCGATCGTGCCGAGCAGGCCACTCTTCTCCCACATGGCGGTCATGAGCGATATGTAGCTGGCCCACATGGGGTCGACCCGCGACCGGGCGGCGGACAGGTCACGCATCAGGCAGTCGCCGTAGAGGACGGCCCAGATCGTGTTCCGCATGCTGCGCGCCCAGGCAGCGCCATCGCGCACGCTGAGCAGCACCTTGGCATCCGGGTAGACGTCCATCAGTTCCCGGTAGAAGAAGGCGCCTGGCCAGTCCACCGTAGCCTCGAAGCCGTCGAAGACGGTCCAGTCGGTCCTGCCCTCGAACGCGTCGATCCATCGCGGCACGAGGCTGAGATCAGTGAGGATGGTGGCCATGTGATAGCAGGGGCCGAACCCGATGATCTCCAGGGCGATCTTCTGGGTCAGGGTGGCCGTACGGGGCAGACCCGCACCAATAAGCTTCATTCGGACTCCGTAATGGTCGACTTCTTGCCGTCGCGTTGCCGCCAGGCCGGCCATTGACGGGGATTCCCGGGATGAGCTTAGCTTGCCGCTTTACATTTTGAGGCTCTTGTTTACATTGTTTGCCGGTGCTGTCCCGCGTGCCCTAACAGTAAGCGGCCACCGCGACACCGTCGGTTTCTGTCCAAGGGAACCGGCGGTGGAGGCGGTGGCTGTGGCGTTCAGGCTGCTGCCATACCCACCAGTGACCCAGTTCTGGGTCCTGCTCTACGCCCAAGTGCACCAGGCCGACGACACGGACATGCGCAACCTGCTGCTCGACAGCCGCCAAGCCTACATCCTGGTCGACCGGTGGACCAACCGGGTTTCGCCGCTGCGCGCCCACACTGGCACCGCAACCCGGTCCGCGGGCGAGATCGTCCAGATGCCCGGTCTGCTCGGCCTGAGCCCAGACGGCCCGCTGAGCTGCGCGGTGGTCGAGACACTGCCCGGCGAACAGCCGGTAACCGATCCGGTGAGCGCGGGCCTGGCCCACGAGCGGTTCCTGCGGACATCTCCGCTCACCGCCATCCCGGTCCAGTGCTCAGCAGCCCGTCGTTCTCACCTACGGGTGCTGAGAATCCCGTCACGTCTTTGACCTGGACCTCTGCAATGCCTCGCCGCATGCTGGTAACTGTGGGTTCCAAAACGGGGCATGGGTAGCTGGCCTGCGAGTATGCCAGCGATGATGGCCGACGGGCTGGCAGGATCGCGGGCTACCCGCCCGCGATGCACCCTCGATGTCCTTCCAGGCGGACGGGCAACCGTGCCACGACACTGCAGGTCAAAGGCTATGGCACAGTTTTCGGGGCTCTGTCGCAATTTCGGTGGTGACGGTTTGTAGCGTCCGTTGAGGAGGATGCGGTGCCGGAGGAGGGTGAAGCCGGCGCGTCCGTACACCTGGCGTTTGATCATCTGGTCCGAAAATAGAGCCTTTGGTGGGCAGGCGGCAGCGGCCGGCGGCGCGGAGCGGCGTCGGCTATCTCGGCTGGGTTTGTTAGCCGGTGGCGGGCAGGGCCGGGCTGGTGTCGGGGGTCAGGGGTTCGATGGTGACTTTGTAGCCGAGGCGTTCCAGGCTCTTGAGGTGGTTGCGGGCCTGGCGGCGGGCACCGGCGCGCTGGTCGTAGTAGTCAGGGCCGAGGTTGTGGTAGCTGGCGGCGGGGTCGGATAGCAGGGCGTGGTAGATGGCCAGGATGGAGTTGCCGGTCGCGACGAGGGCTTTGCGTTTGGGCATGCGCTTGTTCAGCCGCCGGTATTTCGCGCCGGGGAACGAGTCGGTGCGGCCGGCGCCCATGCTGGCTTCGCCGAGGGCCGCGGACAGGTAGCGGTTGCCGCGGCCGGTGGCGTTGCTGCCTTTGCGCTTGCCGCCGGACCGGGCGACCTGGGGACACCATTTGGCCCAGGAGACCAGGTGGGCGGCGGTGGGGAAGACGGTCATGCCGGCGCCGATCTCGGCGATGACGTCCTGGGCGGTGATGATCCCGGTGCCGGGTACGGCGTCGAGCTGGTCGATCTGGTGCCAGTACGGCTCGGTGAGCTGCTCGATCCGGGCGGTCAGCTCGCTGATCCGGGCGGTGTGGCCGTCGATGGCGGCCAGCATCATGGCCAGGATGAAGACGTGCTCGCCGGTCAGGAAGGAGCAGTCCAGGGCTTCTTCCAGCTGGCGGATCTTGCCGCGCATCCTGCCGCGGGCCAGCTGGGCCAGCCGCACCGGGCTGCGTTCCCCGGCGATGATGGCCTCCAGCATGGCCCGGCCGGAGACCCCGTGGATGTCGGAGATCACGCTGGACAGCTTCAGGTGCGCGTCTTCGAGCAGTTTTTCCACTCGCTGCATCTCGGCGGTGCGGGCCTGGGTCACGGTGCGGCGGTAGCGGGTATGGGTCCGGAGCCGGCGGATGTCCTCCGGGGGCACGAAGCTGGAGGGCAGGCTGCCCCGCTCGGTGATCTTCGCTATCCACACCGCATCCTGCTTGCCGGTTTTGGGCCGCCCGGGCAGCGCCTTGACCTGCGCGGCGTGATACAGCACGCAATCCAGGTCCTGCTGCTCGAGCAGGAAATAGACCGGCTTCCAGTAGTCGCCGGTGTGGATTCCATCCCCACCTTGGTCACGCCCCAGGACCGCAGCCAGTCCGCCAGGGCCAGCAGTTCCTTCCGGGTGGTCAAGACCTCACCCGGCATCTACGGCCCCCTTGCTCCCGACAGCCCAAGCACAACAGGGCAAAGCATCCCGCTATCGGATGACAGACGCAAATATGGGGTAGCTAGTTCACGTCAGGGCCCGTGAATCAATAACCAGAGTGAGTATGCAATTGAGCGTATAAGTATGTGTACCGACAACGCGCTCATTTCGGCATTCTCTGAACAATCAACATGAGTTTGAAGGTTGGGGATGTTGTAGCAGGTCAGGATAGCCGCGCGAACACTCGAGGCCGCGTCGGGCTGGTGTTTACAAGCAGCAACGAGGAGGAGGCAGGTGACCCGTTCGGCACCGTATGTCCGCTTTCTGTGGCGCATAGGTCAAGGTCATGGCCGCTGCGGCATACCGATCGCGGCATTCCGGTCAAGGTCGTGACGCGCCGCCAAGGCAGCTCAGCCTTCTGAGCTGCGGTAACGTCCCGTTGTTCAGCTAATAGGCAGATTCGGGCGTTGGCTAACCCCGGCGATCACCCTGATACGTGCGGCGGGACTATGCTGCCACGCTCCCGCGAGCGCTACCGAGCGGATCTCGCGCACCACTTCTCGGCCGACCACCACTATCTGTGACATGAGCCGGGGGTGGCCATGCGCCGATTGGCGCCTCCACGCCGAGCGTGCGGGCCGGCGCTAGCGTGAGCGTGGCGGAGACGCCGCAACGGACGGGCATGCCGAAACCGGCGCTCGCCAGGTGCCGCAAGATATTCCCGCCGAGCCTCGCGTGACATTCGGGCGCTGCAGCTATATCTGAAGCGCTGAACCGCCCGTGCTCGCATCGTCAGCGGGTGGGGCCGCGTGGCCTTGGTGGTGGCGGCCGTCGTATGGGTGGTGGTCCGCCTGGAACCGGACCGGGCTGTCCTGGTGTCGCTGGTGGCGTAGCTCGCCGGGCTGACTTGGGGAACGACAGCCCGGCGAGCTGGGCGGCGGTGCTAGCGCGCTGGGCCGGGCGCGGCTGCGCGGGACGTGCCGGGTGTGCGGCGGCGTACAGCCGTTCGGCGGCGGCACGGGCTGCGGCGGCCTGGGCGGCGTGCTGCTGGGATTCGCGGAGTTCGGCGACAGCTTCGGCGAGCGCGGCCAGCCGGATGATGAACGTGATCGGGGCCATGGACCGGTCGCCGGTCAGGGAGGCGAACGCTGACAGCAGCCGGGCGGCCTGGCGAAGCCGGTTCCCGGCCGGGGACGGTGGCGGGATACGGCCGCAGGGTGGGCGGGCGGCGCGGTCTCCTCATTCGGTCATGTCGTCGAGGTGGGCTTCCAGCGCGTCGAGCCGGTCAGCCCAGGCGGCCCGGTAGGGGGCCAGCCAGTCATCGATCTCCCGTAGCGGCTCGGTGCGAAGCCGGTACCGGCGCCGCTGGGCGTCGGCTCGCACCTCGACCAGCCCTGCCTCGCGCACGCCCCGCTCGAACGACGCGCGCACCGGGGCGGATCGGATGCTCATGACGCTGTGACCATCGCGGAACCGCGGACGCGGCTGGAGTTGCGGGCGCTGCTGGAGGCGATGGACATGCCGACCGATCCGATCGCGAAGCTGAACGTCCAGGGCTGAGCGGATCGGGCGTCGGCTATGGTCGGCGTCTGGGGACGGTAACAGGGAGGCACCGTGGACATCACCGAGCTGATCCTTGATGACCATCATGAGCAGCGTCGGCTGTTCGCGATCCTGGAGCAGATCGACCGGGCGAACACCGGGGCGCTTGAAGCCTTGTGGGGACGGCTGGGCACGTTCCTCGAGCTGCACGCGGCGGCCGAGGAGGAAGTCTTCTATCCCGCGTTGCTGCAGGTCGGGCTCGCGGCGCACCGGGCGGCGGGGGTGGAGGACGAGACGCTCGACGCCATCCACGACCACAACGACATCAGGGACGCGGTGGCCGAGGTGGCGCGGCATCAGGTCGGCACCGACGAGTGGTGCGCCGCGGTGGCCGGGGCGAATCTGGCCAACAGCGACCACATGGCCGAGGAGGAACGGGAGGGACTGACCGACTTCCGCCGGCTGGCCAGCCTGCAGCGCCGGCATGACCTGGCTGTAGCCTTCACGGCCTACCAGGCCAGGAACTACACAGGCGTCCAGCCGGTGGACAAGGATCCGGAGGAGTACGTCCGCGGGGAGGAGGGCCGGGCGCCGTCTGGCGGCGGGTCGCTCAGCATCGGCAGCCTCAAGCGGAACAGCTAGCTGAGTGATTCCTGGTTCCGGCGTGGATGACGTGCCGGGTGTGTCTCATGCGCCGCCGGAGGGGAAGCCTGTGTCCAGCCGCTCAGCTGGCCTGGTCGCCGCCATCCGGGATCAGCCCGGCGAACAGCTCAGCGTAGTCGTGTTGACCAGCACCCCGTCGCCGCTGGCGATCAGCAGCGGCAAGAACGCGCGGGCGCAGTAGTAGACGCCCCACCAGTCGATGGCGAAGATGCGCTCCCACACCTCGCGTTCGCTTTCCACGAAGCTCTCCCCGCCGCCGGCCCCGGCGTTGCTGAAGACCAGGTTGACGTGGTCGCTGGCGTGCTCGGCGAGCAGCTCGTCGCGGAACCGCAGCACCTGCGCCTCGTCCGCGACGTCGCAGGCATGGCCGGTGACCCGGACGCCGGGCGGGGCCTGCGCCTGCGCCAGGGCCACGGTCTCGGCCATGGTGTCCGGGTTCAGGTCGCAGGCCGCCACCGAGCAGCCCTGCGCCGCAAGCTGGCGGGTCAGCTCGCGGCCCATGCCCGACCCGCCGCCGGTCACCGCCGCGAGCTTCCCCGTGAGCGAATCCATAGCCACGATGCTTACCGCCGGTGCCACTGCGGGTCAACGCTCCAGGGGGCCTGGACCTCGACGATCCGCCTAGCTCCGTAGTTCATCTCCGCAACGGTCCGGCGGATCCGGTGCCACCCTCCCCGGAGTCGTCCGCGTCCGGCCGGAACGGTCGGCTCGGCCGTCTTGGCCGGAAGCTCCTCGATGCTGAGTTGTACGGTCATCTCCATGTCCTATCTACTCCGAACGGCCGTGGTGCCGGTCGCTGCTTCTATCAAAATGATATCACTTTGATAGAAGCAAGTCAAGAGCTATCGCGAGGGGCCGACGGGGCGGTACGGTCGTGCCCGTGACCGTGACGTGCCCGTCCACCAGGGCCTACGCCGGAGAGCTCGCGCCGTTCACGCCGCCCGATCTGCGTTTGCCGCCCCTTAGCCACCTGCCGCCGTCTTGAACGACCACCTGGGCTAGGCGTGGTCGCAGGTGCGGCTCAGGGTGTCCGGGGTGAGGTCGGCCAGGGTGGGGTAGCCGTCGACGGCCATGATCAGGTCGGCTTCGGCCAGGATGCTGCGCAGGACGTGGACGATGCCGTCGGTGCCGCCGATGGCCAGGCCGTAGGCGTACGGGCGGCCGATGCCGACCGCGGTGGCGCCCAGGGCCAGGGCCTTGATCACGTCCGCGCCGGACCGGACACCGGAGTCGAACAGCACCGGGAGGCCGTCGGCCGCCGCGGCCACACCGGGCAGGCAGTCCAGCGCGGGCAGTCCCCCGTCGGCCTGGCGGCCGCCGTGGTTGGAGCAGTAGATCCCGTCCACTCCCCCGTCCCTGGCCCGGCGCACGTCGTCGGGGTGGCAGATGCCCTTGACCAGCAGCGGCAGCGTGGTCAGCGAACGCAGCCAGGGCAGATCATCCCAGCTGAGCGGGTTGCCGAACAGCCGGGCCCAGCGCCCGATGGTGGTAGCCAGGTCGGCGTCCGAGGCCTGGCCGGCC
Source organism: uncultured Actinomycetes bacterium (assembly GCA_963835775.1). Taxonomy (GTDB): domain Bacteria; phylum Actinomycetota; class Actinomycetes; order Streptosporangiales; family Streptosporangiaceae; genus Palsa-504. Next base: position 21,166 of record CAWIHB010000001.1, read on the forward strand.
AGCGCCCGGAACACCGGGTCGGAGGTGTAGTTGGCCAGGCAGTGGCCGCGTAGCTGCGGGAAGTTGCTGGCGGCCAGATCACGGGGGCGCCAGCCGGTGAGCCAGGTGTCAAGGGTGACCACGATGCCCTTCAAGCCCGCGGCTTCGGCCCGGGACACCAGGCTGGCGGCCAGGTCGCGGTCGGTGGGCGTGTAGAGCTGGAAGAAGCCGGGAGTGCCGCCGAACTGGGCGGCGACGTCCTCTATGGGGTCGTTGGACAGGGTCGAGGCGATCATCGGGACGCCGGTGCGGGCCGCCGCGGCCGCGGCGGCCAGGTCGCCGTGACCGTCCTGGGCGCACAGGCCGATCACGCCGATGGGCGCCATGAACACCGGCGAGGGCAGCCGCATCCCGAACAGCTCGACCGACAGGTCACGCCGAGCCGCGCCGACGAACATCCGCGGCATCAGGCCCCACCGGCGGAACGCGCTGACGTTGGCCCGCTGGGTGTGCTCGCTGCCCGCGCCGCCCGCGACGTAGGACAGCACCGAGGGCGGCAGCGCCTGCGCGGCCCGGGCCTCGAGTTCGTCGAACGCCATCGGGAACTTCGGCAGGACCCCCTGCAGGCCGGCTCCGTAGATCTCCAGCTGGTAATCACCGAACGCCGCCTGCGGACTGGTCATCGGGAACTCCTTCGCGGCGGAGCGGGTGCCGCTGGACAATCGTTTGCAACCATTCTGCACCTGGCCGGGAACCCCGGCGGCTACCGCGACAGGAGACCTTTAGTGATACACGAGCGAAGATCTCGCTCACGGCCTTCAGGCGAACTGGGGTGGGAATCAATGAACAGCAGCCGTACCGCGGTTTCCGCGGAGCTGAGCCTGGGTCTGGTCGGGCCGGAGTGCACGATCGTGCCGCTGATGGCCAGCCTGCACTACACCAGCCATGACCCGTACGCGATCAAGATTGCCTTTCACGTCGGGACCGGTGAACCCGTGGAGTGGACCCTCGCCCGCGACCTGCTCGCGGCAGCCCTGCACACTCGCGAGGGTACCGGGGACGTGCAGGCCTGGCCATCGGCGGCACCGGGCGGCAGCAGCGGGGACACTGCCGGGCCCATGATCATGAACATCTCGATGACCTCGCCGTTCGGGCACGCGCAGTTCGAGGCGTCGGCCGCGGACATCGCCGGGTTCCTGCAGCGTACCTACCTGATCGTCCCGGTCGGCGGGGAGAGCGACTTCATCGACTTCGACGCCGAGCTGGTCGCGCTGCTCAGCGAGGCCTGAGCTACCAGGCGGTGCCCGGGGGCGGCACCAGCGGGGGCACGATGGCCTCGATGAGGTGCGGCCCGGGCTCGGCGTAGGCCCGGCGCAGCGCCTGGTCGAGGTCCTCGGCCGTGCTGACGCGGACCGCGGGCACGCCCAGCCCGGTGCTGATCTTGGTGAAGTCCAGGGTGGGACCGGACAGGTCCAGCATCCGCGCGGCGCGCTGGCCTGCCTGCCCGGCGGCGGTCCGGGCCAGTTCCATCCGCAGCACGGCGTAGGCGGCGTTGTTGATCAGCACCGTGGTGACGTCGAGTTGCTCACGGGCCTGGGTCCACAGCGCCTGGATCGTGTACAGCGCGCTGCCGTCGGCTTCCAGGGACACCACTGGCCGGTCCGGGGCGGCCACCGCCGCGCCGGTGGCCACCGGCAGGCCCTGGCCGATCGAGCCTCCGGTCAGGGTCAGCAGCGTATGCCTGGCCGCGGTGGCCAGGGCTTTGGGCAGGGCGAATCCGGCGGTGTTGGCCTCGTCGGCGATGATGGCGCGCTCGGGCAGCGACCGGGCCACCGTGTTGGCCAGGCTGACCGCGGTCAGCGGCCCGGGTTCGGAGTCGGGCACCGAGTGGCGGGCCAGGACCGGCTCGGTCCCGGCAGCGACCTGCCCGGCGAGCAGCTCGAGTGCGGCCTCTGCGTCCTGCCCGCGGTCGGCCAGCCGCCGCACCGTGCCGCCGTCCGGCACCAGGTCGCTGGATCGCCCTGGGTAGGCGAAGAACGATACCGGCGACCGGGCGCCGGCCAGCAGCAGGTGGCGCACGCCGGCCAGCTGGGCCTCGGCCGATTCGGCCAGGTAGGCCAGCCGGCCCAGCACGGGCACCCCGGCGCCCTGCTCCATCCGGGCCGGGAACGTCTCGGCCAGCAGCCGGGCGCCGGTCGCGGCGCTGATCCGGCTGGCCGCCCGCAGCCCGCGCTCGGTCAGCGCGGTGCCGCCCAGCAGCAGCAGCGCGGGCTCGCCGCCGGTCAGGAGGCTAGCGGCGGCGGAGACCTGATCGTCGCCTACGGGCTCCGGCCGGGCGGCCGGGCCGGCCGGAGCCAGCGCCCCGCCCTCACTCCAGGACACGTCGGCGGGCAGCACCAGGGTGGCGATCTGGCCGCGGCGGGCCGCGGCCAGCGCCCGCATGGCGTCCGGGGCCAGATCGCGGGTGGTGCCGGAGGTGTGGACCCAGCCGGACACGGTGCGGGCCAGGGCCTCGATGTCGGACTGCAGCGGGGCGTCGTAGCGGACGTGACCGGTGGCGTGGCCGCCCACGATGACGAGCACCGGGGTGCCGGCCCGGCGGGCGTTGTGCAGGTTGGCCAGGCCGTTGGCCAGGCCGGGCCCCAGGTGCAGCAGCACCGCGGCGGGCCGGCCGGTCATCCGGGCGTAGCCGTCGGCGGCGCCGGTGGCCACGCCCTCGAATAGGGCCAGGACGCCGCGCATGGCCGGCACCGAGTCCAGGGCGGCCACGAAGTGCATCTCCGACGTGCCGGGATTGGAGAAGCAGACATCGACGCCCGCTCCGGTCAGGCTGCCGATCAGGGCCTGCGCACCATTCACCAGCCGATCGTAAGGGGTAACGCGATCAGCGGGCCGAATGGGCTCCGGTCATCATCGCGGCCAGGTCCTCGGGGTGCAGGAACGAGGGCGGGGGCGGCGGTCCCCAGGAGAACAGGCCGCGGGCCCCCTCCAGGTCCTCCGGCGTCCACAGCTGGTCGTCGATGATGCAGTCCATGTCGGAGTAGTACTCGGAGAAGTTCCCGGCCGGGTCCTTGAGGTACCAGAAGAAGTTCGAGCCCGCGTAGTGACGGCCCAGGCCCCACACGTGCCGCTCGGGCCGGCCCTCGAGCATGGCGCAGGCGCCGCGGCCCACGTCGTCGATGTCGTCGACCTGCCAGGAAGTATGGTGCAGGAAGGAGACCGGCGCGGCCAGCACCAGCACGTTGTGGTGGTCGGTGGAGCAGCGCAGGAACGCGCCCACGTCCTTGATCCGGTCGCTGACCTTGAAGCCGAGGCCGTCGGTGAAGAACGCCATCGTGGCCCGGTGGTCGGTGCTGCCGAGCACGGCGTGGCCGAGCTTGCGGGGCCGCACCCGCTCGGCCCGCACCAGGCCGGGCGCCCGGGTGCCCGGCCGGTCCAGGCGGCCAGGTCCGTTGTAGGGCGTGGCGGGCACCGCGGCCTGGCGGGTGCGCGGGGCGACGTCCAGCACGGCCCGCACGCCGGTGACCGGTTCGGTGGCCTCCAGGCTGGTCCCCCGCAGTTGCTGCGGCACGCCGAGCCGGGTCAGGCCGGCCGCGGCGCGGGCCAGGTCGTCGGGATCGTCGGCGCCGACGCGCAGCTCCAGCAGGCGCCGGGTCGGCGCGGGCAGGATCCGCAGCTGCCTCCCGGCGTCGCGGCTGGCGAGCCAGCCGTCCTCGGCGGGAGCCAGGCCGAACTCGGCGTAGTAAGCCGTGGTCTCCGCGACGTTCGGCACGCCGATGGTGACCGACAGCAGGCCGTGCAGGCTCATCGGTGCCTCCCTAGGACTCCAGCGCCACCAACCGGTGCCGCATCTCGCCGTGCTGTTCAACATAACTCGTGGTGGCTGGGTTGAAATCCGGCGGCGGTCTCGAGGTCCAGCCCGGCCGGCCGCGCGCAGCGGGCCGGCCGGGCCGCCGCCGACCACCAGTACGGCGGTACGGGCCGGGTCCGTCACGAGATGCATGATCGCTGATCACCCGGCCCGCTGTACACCGGCGGTTTCAATGGCCGGCCGCCTGGCGGTTACATCGCTGGAGATGTATCGTTGGCGATATGAATGCCCTGGACCTGATCATGCTCGGGCGCCAGCTGACCAAGATCGGCGAAGACGTGCTGCGGCGCCCCGGCGATGCGGCGGGCCGCCCGGGCCGGCCGGGCGCGCGGACGGAGGCCAGCTCTGGCTCCGGTTCCGGGCCGGTTATGCCGAACGGTCCCAGCCTGGTGCTGCGCGACGCGTTTGCTCATCCGGGCAGTTCGATCAGCGACATCACGGGCCGGACCGGGTTGCCGCAGAGCTACGTGTCCGAATCGGTGGCCCGGCTGCGGGACCAGGGGATCGTCGAGACCTCGGCGGATCCGGCGGACGGGCGGCGGACTCTGGTGCGGGTCAGCGCCGGGCATCCGCGTACGGTGGCGGCCAAGGGGATGGCCTCGGTGGACGCGGCGCTGGCCGAGGCGCTGGGCGAGCCGGAGGGCGGGGCCGCCGAGATCATCTCGACCCTGGAGCGGCTGGCCGCCCGGCTGCGGCCGGCCTCGCCTGGCCCGGTCCTGCGCCAGCTCGACCAGGCCCGCGGAGAGCTGTGATGCACACCGGCGCGCTGATGGCGGCGCGGCAGGCTCTCGGGCAGACCCTGGTCTACGCCAGGCCGTGGCAGCGGGCGCTGATCGCCGCAGGGCTGATCACCGGCGGGGCGCTGCTGGTCGCGGCGGGCATCGTGACCGGGCACGTGGTGATGGCCGTCATTGGCGCGCTCGTGCTGCTGGCCACGGGCAGCGCCTGCGTGCGGGTCATCAGGGCCAGGCGAGGCCATGCGGACCCGCCCGATTGACGGGATGGCCGGAATGGATCGGGCGGGGGGCGCGTTGCACAGACGCCACGGGACGCAGGTTCGTGGGGCCGCGGCGGGCGGCACGGCCCGTTCGGGATAATAAGGAATTTTCAGCGGACCGCCGTTGTCGATACCCCTACGGGTATTACCACAAGGAGGCAGGGACATGGCAACGGTCGAGCTTACGGCCGAGAACTTCAATGCGACGGTGAGCGGCGGCGGCCTGGTTCTCGTCGACTTCTGGGCGTCCTGGTGCGGGCCGTGCCGGATGTTCGGGCCGATCTTCGAGAAGGCGGCCGAGAAGCACCCGGACGCGGTGTTCGGCAAGGTGGACACCGAGGCGCAGCCCGAGCTGGCGGCCACGTTCAAGATCGCGTCCATCCCGACGCTGATGATCATCAGGGACAGCATCATCCTGTACGCGCAGCCGGGCGCGCTGCCCGAGGCCGCGCTCGAGGAGCTGATCACCAAGGCCGGTCAGCTGGACATGGACGAGGTCCGGGCCAGCATGAACGCCGCGCCGGCCGGCGCCTGAGCGCGGACCGCTTAAGGCACAACGGGCACGCCGACCTGCTGCGCGAGCGGATCGACGGCGCGGTCGGCCAGTAGCGGCTAGGACAGCACGCGGCGGCGGAAGTTGCGCAGGCCGATGGCCAGGAACACCACGCCGAACGCCACCACGACCGGGTAGATGACGTACAGGTGCATGTGCGGGGCGGCGGTGAACGCGGCCCGCATCCCCTCGTTCACGTAGATGAGCGGGTTGATCAGCACGATCGTCTGCAGCCAGTGCCAGCCGCCCACGGTGACCGGCGCGAGCTTGGTCCACGAGTAGTAGGTGCCGCCCAGGAACGTGATCGGCAGGATGATGAAGCCGAACATCAGGCCGATGTTCCGCGGCTCGAAGCTGGTGCCGAGGACCAGGCCGAGGCCGGCCATCGCGACGCAGGCCAGCGGCACGAACGTCACGATGATCCACCAGTGCAGGGTCAGGTGGGCCTGCACCCCGGGCGCGTGCACGACCGAGGCGATCGGCAGCACGATGATCGCCGACAGCACGCCCTGCGCCGCGCCGGAGAGCACCTTCTCGATCGCGACCAGCCAGATCGGGCAGGGCGCCTGCACCCGGTCCTCGATCTCACGGGTGAAGCCGAACTCCTGGGCCATGGCCAGCGCGATGGACTGCACGCCCTGGAACATGACCGAGATCCCGACCACTCCGGGCACCAGGATGGTGGCGAAGGCCGACTGCTGGGCCGACCCGAGGCCGCCGATGCCCTGCCCGATCTTCGGGAACACGTACAGGAACACGAAGCACAGCAGGAACGGCTGGACCAGCGTGCGCAGCACGAACTCCCAGATGTGCTTGCGCAGCACCACCACGTCGCGCAGCAGCAGGGCGCCGAGCGCGGTCCAGCTGGCGGCGGCCACCGACCGGGTGGGACCGCCGCCGATCCGCCGGGCCGGGGCCTGGGCGGTTACCGGGGTCGCGGTCATTCTTCCCGCAGCTCCCTTCCGGTCAGGGTGATGAACACGGTCTCCAAGGTAGGCGCGGCAACCGACACGTCGAGCAGGTCGAAGCCCTCGCGCTCGGCGGCCAGCACGATGCGGGGGACCAGCCGGTCGGCGCCCTGCATGTGCAGCTCGAGCTTGTCGTCGGCGACCCTGGTGCGGGTCACGCCGTCGACGTCCCTGGCCAGCAGCTCGGCCAGGCGGGCGGGCTCGCCAGTGGTCTTCACCGTGACGATGGTGTCGGCGCCGATGCTCTGCTTGAGCGCGGCGGGCGTGTCCAGGGCCAGGATCTTGCCGTGGTCCATGACCGCCACCCGCTGGCAGAGCCGGTCGGCCTCCTCCATGTAATGCGTGGTGAGCAGGATGGTCTGGCCCTCGCCGTGCAGCTCGCCGAGGAGATCCCACAGGGCCAGCCTGCTCTGCGGATCCAGGCCCGCGGTGGGCTCGTCGAGGAACAGCACGCTCGGGCGGTGGAAGATGGCGCGAGCCACCATGAGCCGCTGGGCCATGCCGCCGGACAGCGCGTAGACCGAGGCCTTGGCCCACTTGCTGAGCTGGAACTGCTCGAGCAGGTCGGTCGCGGTCTGCTTGGAGGCCCTGGCGCCCAGGCCGAACAGGCGGCCGTGGAAATACAGGTTCTCCCAGACGGTGAGCTGGCGGTCCAGGGTGTTCTGCTGGGAGACGATCCCGCTGAGCTGCTTGGCCAGCGCGGGGTGCGCGGCGACGTCGACGCCGGCGAGGAACGCCCGGCCCGAGGTGGGCACCACCCGGGTGGTGAGCATGCCGGCCGTGGTGGTCTTGCCCGCGCCGTTCGGGCCGAGCAGGCCGAAGATCTCCCCGGTTTTCACGTCGAGGTTGAGCTTGTCCACCGCGGCGAAGTCGGTGCCCGGGTAGACCTTGGTCAGGTTTTCGGTGTGGATGACGGCGTCCGGCTCGCCGCCGGGCCGGCTGTCCTGGGTGGCCGTAACCTCTGCTGTGCTCATCTTGGAATCCAGCCTAGCGCCGGGCGGACCTGGCCAAACCACCGGTGCTCGGCCGCTGGACGGCATTCGCGGGCGCGCGCGGCGTGACCAAACCGTGACATTGGCGGTACTTGTGACCTCTATGTCTGATTCACAGGTAGGGCATATGCTCAGCCTCGGGACACGCGGTGCGAGCCGCGCGTCTGGGGAGGAGTCGGCGTGAGACGCGCATGCCCTGATTCAGCGCTGCATTTAACTGGCCTGCGCCACCGTTCTTTCATTCGCGGGTCTCGCCATGGGGACGGCTGTCAGTTTGGCTCGCAACCAGTCTGGTTTCCCGATCCTGTTTTCTTTTTTAGGGGAGAAGAGTCATGACAGGAACATGCACATATTGCAGTACACCGCTGACCGGCAACGACGCGTTCTGCGGGAACTGCGGGCGGCCAGCCCCGGACGCAAGAACGAGCGAGTTTTCCGCGCCGATGGTGACCAGGTCCACCGGAGCCGGGCCGGAAGTCAGCCGCACGCCATGGTCATCCAGGCGGATGTCATCCGAGCCCCAGCCACCGGTCTGGCCCGATAACGGCGGCCTGGCGGAGACGGCGCAGGCCGCGGCTCAGGCGGGGCTGGGGCAGGCCATGCCGAACGTGGTCTATCAGGGCGTGCGGCTGGGGTACCAGCAGGTACCCGAGCAGCCATTCGACCCCGTGGTGAACGCCCGGTATGCGAGGGCCGTGTTCGCCCGGTTCCTGATGTACGGGGTCATTTACTGGATAGGCGCATTCCTGGCCGGGATCTTCTTCACCGTCGCCGGCCTGGCCGGGCTCGGCCTCTCGACAAGCTTCCGGCTGTACTGGATCTGCGGGATCCTGACCTCGATCGTAATCTTCTTCTTGTTCTGGCTGATGCCGGTGCCGGCCCTGCTGTCGGAGTGGAAGCTGACCGTGGACGGCAAGGCCGCAGCCGCTCCCACCGTCTTCGAGCACATCGTCTGGACTCTCCGCCGCCACGAGACCCCGCTCGATTCAGCCCAGGTCCGGCGGCTGCGGCTGCCGCGCGAGGGCAGCCGGGACTACCTGGAGCTGCGCCGTGACCTGTTCACCGGCTTCATCGGCTGCTTCGCCTGGGGCCAGGACCTGTACGTGGGCTGGACCTTCTGGCTGAAGCTGTCCCCGTTCCGGGCCCTGTGCATGCTCATCGCCCGGATCTGGCAGTCGGCTCTGGGCCGGGGCAACGAGCTGTACAGCACGCTGCGCTACGACTCGGCCCGGGCCATGCGCGAGGCCATGCACAGCACCGCCCGGGAGGGGATCGACGTCGCGGTCGGCCAGCTCGTGCCGCAGGGCCAGGGCATCATCGGCAGCTCCGTCCAGGTCAGCGACATCGGCGGGTAACGGGCGGCCATGGGGGCATTCCGCCTGGTCAGTGCGCCACCGCCGGGTCTGGTCCCCGGCGCGGGGGCGCCCGTCCCGAACGTGTACTTCGCGGTGCGGGTCGACTCGGCGGTGGACCTGCTCGAGGCGCGGGAGTACCAGGGCTTGTCCCGCGCCGAGCGGCTGGCCAAGGCACTCGGTGAGCAGCACGGCTTCCTGAACGGCTTCTCCGATCCCGCCCTGAACGCCGCGCTCGACCTGCGCATCATCATCGACCCGCAGGCGTCAGTGCCGGTGTCGGTGGCGCTGCTCGGCCGGGTGTGGGGGCCGGACGCGGCCGAGGTCACGGCCCGGGCCGGGCGGCTGAGCACCCAGGTGCACGCCGCGCTGCCGCGGCACGTCACCGGGTCGATGGCCGCGGACGAGGCGGAAATCGGCACCCTGCTGTGGCCCTTCCCGGCCGGCCAGCCGGTGGACTCGGCGGTGATCACCCGGCACGAGCTGGTCGGCCTGCCGTCCCGGCCGGACGCGCAGGTGGCGTACTACTTCTCGGCCGTCCCGTTCAACTGGTCGGACAACGACTGGGCGGCGGTCTACTCGGCGCTGCAGTCCAGCACGACCCCGCTGGTCGTGTCGGCCGCGGTGCTGCCCATCCAGCTGCCGGCCTCGTTCGGGCAGAAGCTGCTCAGCCTGGCCACGTTCTACGGGCGGCTGGCCCGTGAGGACCAGCGGGAGGGCGGGCTGTACTTCGGCCGCCAGAAGATCGCGCCCGACGCGTTCGCGGTCGATGCCGAGCGCACGTTCCGCGATTTCTCCCGGCGCCTGGGCCGGAAGGCGTTCGCGCTGCGGATCCAGGTCGCGGCGCCCGGGCGGCTGCCGCCCGGCATCGTGGAGACGGTGGCCTCGGCCATCTCCCCCGCAGATCCAGGCCACAGCAGCCACCTGGACCGCGAGCGGACGGTCTCCGCCTATGAGGTGCGGCGGCCGGCCAGCGACCGGGAGCGGGGGCTGGCCGACTACAACCTGGGCGCGATCGACTTCGGGCTGCTGCCGGGCCGGGCGGAGATCTGGGGGCGGCCGGATCCGCCCGACCCGCAGCTGCAGCTGCTCAGCGTCATCGGCGACGCCCGGGACGCCAGCTGCGCGTTCCGGCTGCCGATCGCGGTGGACGGGACCGTGCCCGGGTTCCGGGTCCGGCGCGGGCAGTTCGGCCATGCGGAGGCGTTCCGGGCCGCCGGGCCGGCCATCAGGCTCGGCCACGTGGCGGGTTCCAGCCGTCCGGTCATGCTGCCGGTGCAGAGCCTGACCAAGCACGCGCTGCTGGCCGGGAGCACCGGCAGCGGCAAGACCACCACGGCCATGGAGATTCTGCGCCAGCTGTGGCTCGACCACCGGATCCCGTTCCTGGTCATCGAGCCGGTCAACTCCGACGCCGACGACTACCGCAGGCTGGCCGCCGAGCCGGGCTTCGCCGACCTGGAGATCTGCACCGTCGGCGACGAAGGCGGGCGGCCGCTGCGGTTCAACCCGTTCGAGGTGCCGCGGGGCGTTCTGGTCGGGGAGCACATGGCCAACCTGCTGGCGTGCTTCAAGGCGGCCTTCGGGCTGTGGGAGCCGCTGCCGGGGATCTACTCCGACGCGCTCAGCCTGACCTACCTGCGGACCGGGTTCCTGGCCTCGGAGCGCCCGGTTTCGCAGCGGGCCTGGCCGACCGCGGTGGAGTTCATGCGGGCCATGGGTGAGGTCACCGCCGACCTCGGCTACGCGGGCGAGGTCCGGGCCAACATCGAGGCGGCGTCCATCCGCCGCGCCCAGCAGCTGGTCCGGGGCGTCACGGCGTCGGCCTTCCTCACCGACCAGCCCAACGACATCGCCGGCTTGCTGGATCACCCGGTGATCCTGGAGCTCAAGTCGCTCGGGTCGGGCGACGAGCAGGCGCTGATGATGGCGCTGCTGCTCAACGCGGTCACCGAGCACTACCAGGCGGTGCGCGGGGCCTCGGCGGACCTGGTGCACGTCACCCTGGTGGAAGAGGCACACCGCCTGCTGGCCCGGCCGCAGGGCGCCAAGGCGGCGGAGGACGCCCAGGCCAAGGAGAAGGCGGCCGAGGCATTCGCCAACACGCTGGCCGAGAACCGCAAGTACGGCGAGGGCGTGATCATCGCCGAGCAGCTGCCCACCAAGCTGGTCCAGGACGCGGTCAAGAACACCAACCTGAAGCTGATGCACCGGCTCACCGCCGAGGACGACCGCCGCTTCCTGGGCGAGACCATGGGATTGGACGAGTCTCAGCTGCGGTTCGCCACCCGGCTGCAGACCGGCGAGATCCTGGCCTACAGCGATGATTTCGCCGAGGCCTCGCATATCACGGTGACGCCGGTGCTGCAGGCTGGCCCGCCCGGGCCGGTGGCGGGCGTGTCCACGGCGCCGTTCGGGGCCTGCGAGCCGTGCCGGGCGCGCTGCGCCTACCGGGGCGCCGGGCTGGCCATGGTCGGCGATCCGGTCACGGTCAACCGGGTCAAGGACGCGGTGGCCGGCCTGGAGGTCAAGGGGCTGCCGGAGGCGGAACTGGTCAGCCGGTGGGGCGCCCTGCTCGGCCTGCTGCGGGCACAGGTGGCGGCGTTCCCGGCGCTGCCCGCGGCTGAGCCGGGGCGGAGTGATGCTGCGTACTGCCTGTTCCTGCATGCGCTGGCGGTGCGGACGATGCGGTTCTCGCCGGCCTGGCCGACGGCGGTGGCGACCCGGCTGGGGATCATTCCGGCCGGCACTGCGGATGAGGCCGGGCCGGTAGCGGCCGACGTGGAAGGAAGTCTCGCATGAGTGAGATATGGCATGAGGTCAGCGCCGCCATCGGCGAAGTCGAGTCGGCGGACGGGCCGGAGCTACCCGGGCTAAGCGGACCAGAAGTGCCGGGGGCGAGCGGGCCGGAGCTGCCCGGTCTGGGCGGGCCGGAGCTGCCCGGTCTGGGCGGGCCGGAGCTGCCCGGTCTGGGCGGGACGGAGCTGCCCGGTCTGGGCGGGACGGAGCTGCCCGGCATGAGCGGACCCGAACTACCCGGGATAAGCGGACCGGAGGTCCCGGGGCATGAAGGGACGGAGGGCAGCGCGGGCCATGAGATGGTGCAGGGTAATGCCTGGTCGGTGCCGGGTGAAATGGGGCCAGCGTCGTCGCCGGATCACGACGTGAAGGGCGGCTCGGAGGACAGAGCCGGGAGCGATGATCGGCAGGATCCGGAGCGGAAATAACGATGGGAGGCATTGAGGCCACCGCCGGGAGCGGCTTCAATGTCGCTATGAGAAGTCGGGATGGAGCCGGGCAGAAATGACCTTCTGCACGTCATGTGGCCGGGAACAGGCCGGGACGACACGTTTCTGCACGTCGTGCGGCGCGGAGTTCCGTGATCCGCCGGTGTACGAGCCGACCGTCATGGCCGAGCAGCCGCGGCCGGAGGGCTACGACCCGCCTGGCCCGCCGCCCGGATCCTACGGCGGCGCGGGAGGCCAGGAGACGCTGGGTCCCGGAGGCAAGACTCCGGACCAGGATGACTTCGGCGACACGTTCATGGGTCTTGACGCCTTTCATGAGACCATGACGGCCGGACCCGGTTATTCCGGGACCGCTTCCGGGCCCGCCTATGCCGAGCCGACGCCCCCTCCGCCGGCCTACCCTGATCCGGCGTATGCCGATCCCACCGCGCAGCTGCCTGCCTATGCCCAGCCCGGATACGCCGAGCCTGGCTATCCGCAGCCTGGCTACCAGCAGCCTGGCTACCAGCAGCCCGGCTACCAGCAGCCCGGCTACGGCGGGCCTGTTCCGCCGGGACCCGGCCGTCCGGGACCCACGCGACGCCCGCCCGGCCAGCGTAACAAGGTCATTTTCATAGCTGCGGCGGTGATCATCCTCCTGGCGGCAGGAGGCGGCGCCTACGCGCTGGTAGCGAGCCATTCTCACGGTGCGGTCGCGGCCCCGCCCACTCAGGGCGCGAGCACCGCGACGCAATCGGCGTCGACCGCGCCCACGACCGCGCCGCCGGCCAGCGCGTCGGCCTCGGTGAGCACGAGCAGCGGCACCACGGTGGCGGTGTCCGCCGCCGCCGCCAGCAATGCCGCCGCGCCGCAGGTCACCGCGTTCCTGAACAGCTACTTCACGGCCATCAACGAGCACAACTACCAGGCCTACGACAGCCTGCTGAGTCAGCAGCTGCAGCCGTACCCGCAGTCCTCCTTCGAGGCCGGGTACGGTACGACCACCGACTCGGGCGAGACGCTCACCAGCATCACGGACACGGGCTCGGGAGGCGAGGCGGCCGCGGTCACGTTCACCAGCCATCAGCAGCCCGCGGACAGCCCCGACAACAGCTCATGCGACAGCTGGTCGATCACTCTGTTCCTGGTGCCGAACGGCAGCGGCTACCTGGAGGGTCCGGCACCGTCGGGTTACCACGCCTCGTACCAGGCCTGCTAGCGCCGCCTCGCTGTCAGCGGTGGGCGGCGATCAGGTCGGTGCGGATGCGGGCGGAGCCGACCGGGGTGCCCATCTCGTCGGAGAAGGGGCCGTAGGGGTTGGCGTAGACGGGGGTGCCGGGCTCCTGGCGCCAGCTGTCGGCCAGGGAGCCGCCGTCGACGGCGTCGTAGCCGATCGAGTCGAGGAACGCGGTCGTGGCGTTCTTGGCGGCGGCGTCGTCGCCGGCGATGGGCAGGGCGGTGCGGTCGTCGGCGCCGGACGGGCGGGCCAGCGAACCCAGGTGCTTGAAGAAGATGTTGTTGAACACCTTCACCACGTGCGAGTCCGGCAGGTAGCGCTGGAGGAGGGCGCTGCTGGTGAGGGCGCCGGTCTGGAGCTCGGCGATGTTCCCGTCGCGCGGCGGGTAGTAGTTGCCGGTGTCCAGGACGGGCCGGCCAGCGGCTTGGCCGGGATGTCGCCGAACGCCTTGACCGGGACGCTCACTACCACCAGATCGCCGGCCTTGGCGGCCTGCTCGGCGGTGGCGGCGGTGGCCAGCGGGCCGAGTTCGGCGACGAGTTCGGTAAGTGTCTCCGGGCCGCGGGAGTTGCTCAGCACGACCTGGTGCCCGGCGGCCACGCTGAGCCGGGCCACCGTGCCGCCGATCATCCCGCTGCCGATGATGCCTATGGTGGTCATGACCGCGCCAACCGTCGACCGCGGCCGATCATTCCGTGCCGCGGGCCCGGCCCGGATGATCCGGGCCGGGCCCGCGGGTGCGAGATCGCCCGCAGCACGCTGTGGACCGGGATCATGCTGGTCATGAGCGAGCCGGGCTGGGCCCCCGAGCTATCCGGACCGGCGCGCGCCGAGGAGCAGCGCCGTAACGAGATCTTCCTGGCCATGCTGCCCGCGGCCAGCTACCCGCGCCTGGTCGAATCCGCGGCCTACATGGCCAACTGCGACCCGGACTTCCACTACCGGCTCGGCGTCCAGCTGTTCATCGCCGGCGTCAAGGCCCTCGCCGATCAGAGCGGATAGCCGTACCTGATAAACCGCAGCACGTCGGTCTCGATCATGGCTCCCATCCTGGCGCGGGCGACACGTGCGCCACGCCGGCTGCCCAAAGCCGGGTCGGCGGGCTTGGCGACGTTATGCTCATCTTTCAGCACTCTCTGTAATCGATGCTGGCACCGAGCCCCTGAAAGGACCCGTCATGCCCAGTCAGGACGAAACGCACGCGGCCGACCCCGGATCGTCCGGCTCGCGCCGCCTGTCCCGGCGTTCCCTGCTTCAGGGGGCCGCTACCGCCAGTGCCGCGGGCCTGGCCGCCACCGCCATGACCGCGAGCCCGGCCCGGGCGGCCACCAGCCCGGCCCGGGCGGCCACCAGCCCGGCCCGGGCGGCCGCCGGCCACCCGGCACCCGCCGACCGCAAGGCCAGCCACCAGGACAAGCTGCCCTCCGGCGCCATCGTGCTGAACGTGCGCGACGCCAAGTCCGGGGACATCGAGGTGTTCTACGGAACCAGCCAGGTCCAGCTGCAGGACAAGGAGCTGACCGCCCGGATCGTCCGGGCGATCGGCTGACCCGGCCCGCTGCCCGTTCGACCCGTGAGGTAAATCATGTCATCGCACCGCGAGGCGCCGGAGATCTCCAAGGACCCGGTGGCCGACAGCACTGACCTGTACGCATTCGTCAGCCCGGGTAACACCGTCACGCTGATCGCCAACTACATCCCGCTGCAGCTTCCCGCGGCGGGCCCGAACTTCTTCGAGTTCGGCGACGACGTGGAGTACCAGATCCACATCGACAACGACGGGGACGGCCGGGCCGACATCACCTACGGGTTCCGGTTCCGCACCACGGTCCGCAACCCCGGCATCTTCCTGTACAACACGGGCACGATCAGCTCGCTGACCGACCCTAACTGGAACCGGGTCCAGACCTACGACGTGACCGTGACCGCCGGCGGGCACACTATGACGCTGGGCCGCAACCTGCCCTGCCCGCCGTGCAACATCGGGCCGCTGTCGACGCCGAGCTACGCCAGCCTGGTCAGCTCCGCGGTCAACCACCTGAGCGGCGGGACGACCGTGTTCGCGGGCCAGCGGGCCGATGCCTTCTATGTCGACCTGGGTGCGATCTTCGACCTGGGTGACCTGCGGCCGTTCGAGAACCTGCACGCGCCGCTCGGCTCCCTGACCGCAACGAACGGCGTCAACGCCACCGACAACCTGAACGTGCACTCGATCGCGATCCAGGTGCCGATCTCCGCGCTGACCATCACCGGGCACCCGACCATCGGCGTCTGGACCACGGCCAGCCGCCAGAAGGCCCGCATCTACGACGCGGAGCAGGGCGCTTACGTCAGCGTCGGGCCGTTCGTGCAGGTCTCCCGGCTGGGCAACCCGCTGGTCAACGAGGTCCTGATCCCGATGGGCCAGAAGGACCTGTGGAACTCGCTGCCGCCCGCCGACGACAAGCAGTTCGCCAGTTACATCACCAATCCCGCCCTGGCCGGACTGCTCAACACCCTGTACCCCGGCTCGTTCCCGCACCTGGACGCGCTGGCCACGGCCGGGACCGAGCGCACCGACCTGGAAGCCATCCTGCTCACCGGGGTCCCGGCCGGCATCATCAACCCGACTTTCACGAACTACACCGGACCGGTGCTGGCCGACATGCTGCGGCTGAACACCTCGATCCCGCCCACCGACAGCCCCAGCATGCTCGGGCTGCTCGGCGGCGACCCGGCCGGGTTCCCGAACGGGCGGCGGCCGGGCGACGACGTGGTGACGATCGAGCTCCGGGCCCTGGCCGGGTTTACCTACAAGTATGTCGACACGACCTACCAGCCCGACCAGGCGGCGAGCGCGATCTCCGACTTCAACAGCGCGCCCGCGCTCGGCTCCCCGCCCACCGGCACGTTCCCCTACCTGGGCACGCCCTACTGCGGCTACAGCTACACGCCCGCCACCTGAGTGGCCGAGCCAGCCGCCGGGCCGTCGGGTCCGGGCACCGTGGTCATGGACGTCGGCGGTGACATCGGCGCCCTGATCCTGTACACGCCGGCCGCGATGGACGGCCGGGAGATCGAGATCAGCCGCGACGGGCAGCCCGGCGCCCGGCGCACCCACGCCCAGGTCCGGGCCCGGCAGCTGCCCGCCGGGATCAGGTACGCGGCGGTCTACCCGGGGCTGCCTGCCGGGGCGTACACGATCTGGGACGAGCAGGACCACCCGGCGGCCCGGGTGACGATCACCGGCGGAGAGGTCACCTCCTGCGGCTGGCCGCAGACCGAAGGCAGCCCGGTTCACGTCGCCTGATGCCCCGCGGCCTCGCGGGGCATCAGGCGGGCCCGCAGCAGGGACCAGCGGACCGGGCCGGGTCCGGCCCGGGGCGGGCCCGCCTCCCTGACCATCAGGTCTCCGGCGGGGGTGGTCAGGTGGTAGTCGGTGTGCGGGCCGCGGAACCTGACCTCGGCGATGACGCCAGGCAGCTGGCCAGCACCCATGGGATCGAGGCGAGCCCAGTCGGGGCGGACCAGGATCGCGGGGTCGGCGGGATCGGCGCGCGGGGCGGCGGTAGCGGGGACGGTGACGCGGGCGCCGGGGAGGTGCAGGGTGCAGTGGCCCGGGGCGGCGGGGGTGAGGTGCGCGGACAGCACCGAGACCGGGCCGGCCAGCCGGGCCACGGTCAGGTCAACGGGTTCGGCGTAGACGTCGGCGGGCCGGGCCTGGGCCAGCCGGCCCGAGTGCAGCACCGCCACCCGGCCGGCGATGGCCAGCGCCTCGGCCGCGTCGTGGGTGGCGTAGATGGCGGCGGCTCCGTCGGCGGCGCGGCGGCGGGCCACCTCCTCCAGGATCTGCGCCCGCAGGCCGGCGTCCAGGTGGGCGGTGGGCTCGTCGAACAGGTACAGGGCCGGGGCGCAGGCCAGGGCCCGGGCCAGCCCGACCCGCTGCTGCTCGCCGCCGGACAGCTGACCCGGGTGGCGGCCGGCCAGCGGGCCCAGGTTCATCTGGTCCAGGATGGCGGCCGCGGCGCGCCGGGCGGCGGCCCGGGCCGCCCCGGCCCGGCGCAGCGGGTAGGCCACGGTGTCCAGCACGGACATATGCGGCCACAGGGCGTGGTCCTGGAACACCATGCCGATCCGGCGGCGTTCCGGCGGCAGGTGCCGCCCGGGTGCCGAGGCCAGCTGGCCGGACAGCCAGATCTCCCCGGCCAGCGGGGTCACGAAACCGGCGATGGCGGTCAGCACGGTGGTCTTGCCCGACCCGGATTCACCGAGCAGCGCCAGGGTCTCGCCGGGGGCGACGGCCAGATCCAGGCCGGCCAGCACCGGCGTTCCGTACCCGACGGACAGGCTGGTGCAGGCGACGGCGTCCGGGGTGCGCAGCGTGCGGGGGCCGGTCACGGGGACCACGGACCGTTCGGCAGATCAGGGCTTACCGCGGTGCGGCGGGTCAGCCAGGCCGCCAGGCCCGCCACCGTGACCACCGGCGCGGTCAGCACCAGGGCCAGGGCCGCGGTGGCGCCGGCGCCGCCCAGATCCTGCTGGTTCATGATGATCACCGCGAACGTCTCGGTGCCGGGCCCGTACAGGATCGTGGACATGGTCAGCTCGTGGAAGGCCAGCACGAAGACCAGCCCGGCCGCGGCGACCGCGGCGGCGGACAGCGGCGGCAGCACGACGGTGCGGACCGCGGTGGCGGGGCCGGCGCCGCTGAGCCGGGCGGCGCGGGTCAGGCCGGGGGGCAGCCGGTCCAGGGCGGCCTGCACCGGCCGGTGGCCGAACACCCAGAACTTGGCCACGTAGGCCAGCAGGATGATCAGCGCCGAGCCGTCCAGCCACCGGCCGTAGCCGATGATGATGCCGACGGCCAGCGCCGAGCCGGGGATGGCGTAGGCCAGCGTGACCGCGGTGGCCAGCGGGCCGCGCCAGCGGCCGCGGGCCAGGCCCGCGACCAGAGCGCCCAGGGCCAGGGCCAGCACGGCCGCGGCGGCGGCCAGCCCGGCGCTGCGGGCCAGGGCGGCCCAGGCACCGCCGGAGAAGCCGGAGGCGAAGTTGGCCAGCGTCCAGTTGGCCGGGACCGGGGCCTCGCCCGGGCCGCGGGTCAGCGCGGTCAGCACCAGGGTCAGCATCGGGATCCCGGCGGCGAAGACGGCATACGCCCAGACGATCACGGTCACCGCACGGTCGCCGGCCGTCTTGCTGGCCCTGACGGCGGCGGGAACCTGCGCCCGGGCGGCGGGGCGCAGCCGGGCCAGCCACAGGTCGAGCGGGCCGAGGGCCAGCAGGACCAGGACCACCATGGCCAGGGCCACCACGGTCAGCTCGGTGAACGCGGCCGGGCTGGCCGACAGGGCCAGGTCGGTGTAGACCAGCGTGGACATGGTTGCGAAGCCGGCCGGGGTGCCGAGCACCTGGGGCACGGCGAAGCTGCCCGCCGCGGTGACGAAGACCAGCGCGGCCGCGCCAAGCAGCGGGAGGCGCAGCAGCGGCAGCGTGACCGTACGCAGCGTGGTCCAGGCGTTCGCGCCGGCGGCCCGGGCGGCGCGTTCCAGGGCCGGGTCGGCCCGCGCGGCCAGCCCGGCGGTGACGGCCAGGTAGGCCAGCGGCAGGCCGTAGACGCTGAGCACGGCGATGATGCCGGCCGGGCCGAACAGGCCGGGCAGGGTCAGGCCGGCCAGGTGATCGGTCAGGCCGGCCGACCCGTAAGCCTGGCTCCAGGCGAAGCCGAGCACGAACTCGGGGATGACCAGCGGGCCGGCCACCAGCAGGCTCAGGCGGGACCGGGCCTGCCGCCGCTGGACGGCCAGGGCCAGTGCGGCGCCGGCCGCCACGGCCAGGATCGTGACGGTGGCCGCGACGGCCAGGGTGTGCAGCACGGCCACCCGGCTGGCCGGGGTGTCCAGGGCCCGCCAGATGCCGGTCAGGCCGGCCTGGGCGGCGATCCGGGCCAGGGACTCCAGCGGCACCGCGACCAGCGCGGCGATCAGGACGGCGACCAAGGCCGCGGCCGCGACGGCAGCGGCACGCACCGGCTCAGGCCCCGAAGATGGCCTGGTACTGCCGCAGGATCTGCTGCTGGCGGCCGAACAGCGCGGGCCAGCCGGGATAGACCTCGGTGGCGCCGGCCGGGCGGGGCGGGCCGGCGATGCCGGGCAGCACCGGCTGCCAGCCGGTCTGGCCGATCGCGGCCTGGCCGGCCGGGGACAGCACGTAGCGCAGCAGGGCGCGGGCGGCGGTGCCTGCCGCGCCGGTGGCGGCGACCGTTTCCGCGATCGGGCTGTACAGCGAGATGGCGCCGTCGGCGGGCCAGTCCAGGACCACCGGGGAGCCGGCCGCGATGGCCGAGCGGACCTCGGAGTCCAGCGTGATGCCGAGCTGGTAGCGGCCCTCGGCCACGTCGGTGACCACCTCGGGGATCGTGCTGACCTGGACCGCGCCGTTGGCCTTGAGCGCCCGGTAGAAGCTCATGCCGAACCCCGGCGCGGTGGCGAAATAGCCGAGCGCGGCGAACGCCGACCCGGCCGCGGCCGGATCGGGCAGCGCCACCTGGTTTTTATAGGCCGCGCTGGTCAGGTCGCTCCAGGTGGTGGGCATTGGGGTCAGGCCCTTACGCGCCACCAGGACCAGGTACAGCTCGCGGGTGCCCCAGAAGTAGGCCGTCTGGTCCGCCGCGGGCACGCCGGCCAGGTCGGGCAGCGGCCAGGGCAGGAACAGGTGCTGCTGGGCGTAGGACTCCATGGACAGCGGGTCGGTGCCCCAGATCACGTCGGCCCGCAGGCCGCCGGAATGCTGGTCGGCGGCGATCCTGGCGTTCAGCTGGCCGGTGGTGGCGCGGAACACGGTGACTTTGACGCCCGGATCGGCCTTGGCGAAGCCGTCGACGATCGCGGTCACGGTGTTCTGGGTGACCGAGGTGTACAGGGTGAGCTGCTGCGCGGAGCCGGCGGCGGCGGTGGCCGGGGCCGGTGAGCTGCAGGCGGCGCTGCCGGCGCTGACGGCGCTGACGGCCAGGACGAGCGCGGCGGCGATGGCGGGGAGCCTCACCGCGGCCTCCCGGCCTGGTCGGGCTCCCGGCGGTGCGGATGTTCGGTCAGGCCGTGCAAGATGACCAGGAACTTCACGTTGACGCCTACCCGGCGGCTTCGGCCCCGGAGAGGTTCACCTCGAACTCCACCGTGACCTCGTCCTTCAGCTTCAGCGCGCCGAAGAACCCGGTATAGGGCTTGATCCCGAAGCCGGTCTGCAGCACGGTGGCCGAACCCCGGTACCGGCCGGGGCCGGGCTCGCTGACCTGCAGCCGGGCGGGCTGGCTCTGCCCGTTGAACGTGACCGTGCCCTCGATCGCACCGCCGCTGGCGCCGAACCGGGTGATCTTGGACGAGGTGAAGCTGGCCGTGCCGTCGCCCAGGATCCCGCTCAGGGTCTTCTTGATGTCCCGGCGGTCCCCGTCGGTCAGCGGCTTGGCGCCGCCAGTTCCCTCGCGGACCTCCAGCGAGCCGAGGTCGAGTTCGGCGGTGACCTTGGCCACGGTTACGCCGCCTGCGTCCTCGTCCGGCACCTCGACCTGCGCCGACCAGCGGGTCACCTCGATGGTCAGGTCATGACCGGCCTTGGCCGCGAAACCGGCCCGGCCGGTCTTCAGCACGACCCGCCCATCGTCCGGCCCGAGCCGGAACGTACCCGTAATTGCCGCCACGGGCCCAACCGTACGGGCTCGGACGGCCGCGGTCTACTCACGGCCCGGGCCGTGAGGACACATATGTCCCGGTATCGGGAGATCAGGGCAGCGGGAAATCGCCGAACAGCTCGCGGATACGGCGCAGGTCCCGCAGCCGCGGCTCGGTCGTGCCGCCGACCCAGCGGCTGACGGTCTTCACCGAGACGCCCAGCTGGCGGGCGGCCACCTCCATGGTCATGCCCTCGCGGCGCAGGGCGTTGGCCATCCAGTCGGCGAATCCGGTCTCGGCTTCGTCGTAGTCGGGCTGGGTCACCCCGCCCGGCTCGGGGTGGCGCTGCTGGGACTTCAGCAGCGAGGCCAGCGCGTCCAGGCCCGCGGGCGTGCCGACCTGGGCGCCGGAACGCAGCACGTCGACCTCGACGTGGTCCGGGAAGATGCGGAACGAGACGTTGATCGCGCCGGTCTCGCCGGCGGCCTCGAGCAGCGCGTGCGCGACGGTCTCGCCCACCTCGCGGTTGTCTTCCTCGGACAGCGGCGACTGGGACAGGCAGCGGCGGACGAAGTTGCGGATGTCAGGGATAGAAGAGGGCCGTGCGGGGAAGGTCTGCGACAGGACCACGACCGGCACAACCTCAACCTTGTCGCTGATCAAGTCGGCTGGCTTTTCCATCGCCGCCCTCCGGCTCTAGCACATCTCGGGGATCACCCGGTGCCGAAGTCACCGGGGCATGACAATGAGAGTACGTGTTATACACCTCCGTAGACGAGCCAGAACAGATAGACATATGTGTCCGGCCGCCTGACTGTTCTGTCTTGCAGATCCGGAGGTGGCAGGAATAGGCTGTTGGGGACCGGTGACGGCACAGTTGCCCAGCGCCGGCCATTTGTGAGCATGTGATGAGCGGTGACCTAGCCGGCGCATCTCGTCGGCCCCGAACGACTGGGACACGCCGAGGATGGGCTCGCGTAACCCAGCGATGCCGCACAGCCCGGGTCTTCCCGCGCCGCAGTCCCGGCGCCGGGCTTCATCACACACCGGTGCGACGCGGGCGGGTGCGTGAGATCAGACGGCTGCGGCCGCCTCCTCCCCCATGTCCGGCCCGATCGCGCGTGACCTTAACCCAGGCCGCCCGCGACCGCGGGCCGTCTACCGAAGGGGTGGCGCTATGACCCAGGCCGCGGAAGAGCCGGTCTTGCATATTCTCTGGATGAACGGGGGCCTCGGGTGCGACGGGGACTCGGTGGCGCTGACCGCCGCGACCCAGCCGAGCATCGAGGAGATCGTCCTCGGCGCCCTGCCTGGACTTCCGAAGGTGGCCGTGCACTGGCCGCTGATCGACTTCGAATGCGGCCCCGAGCAGGGGGCTGACAACTTCATCGAGTGGTGGCACAAGGCCGACCGCGGCGAGCTCGACCCGTTCGTCCTGGTGGTCGAGGGATCCATCCCCAACGAGGCGATCAAGTCCGAGGGTTACTGGTGCGGGTTCGGCAACAACCCGGCCACCGGCCAGCCGATGACCACTAACGAATGGCTCGACCGGCTCGCGCCCAAGGCCACCGCCATCCTGGCCGTCGGCACCTGCGCCACCTACGGCGGCATCCACGCCATGGCGGGCAACCCGACCGGGGCCATGGGGGTCCCCGACTACCTGGGCTGGAGCTGGAAGTCCAAGGCCGGCCTGCCGATCGTGTGCGTACCGGGCTGCCCGATCCAGCCGGACAACCTGTCCGAGACGATCCTGTACCTGCTCTACCAGGTGGCCGGCCAGGCGCCGATGATCCCGCTGGACGAGGCGCTGCGGCCCAAGTGGCTGTTCGACGCCACCGTGCACCAGGGCTGCGACCGGGCCGGGTACTACGAGGAGGGCGAGTTCGCCACCGAGTACGGCTCGCCCGCGTGCCTGGTCAAGCTGGGCTGCTGGGGGCCCGTGGTCAAGTGCAACGTGCCCAAGCGGGGCTGGATCAACGGCGTGGGCGGCTGCCCGAACGTGGGCGGCATCTGCATCGCCTGCACGATGCCGGGCTTCCCGGACAAGTTCATGCCGTTCATGGACAAGCCGCCGGGCGCGTCGGTATCGACGACCGCCAGCGGCATGTACGGCACGGTTATCCGCAGTCTGCGCAGCTTCACCGCGAAGACGGCGGATAAGGAACCGAAGTGGCGCGTCAAGGGCTCTGAACTCCGCACCGGCTACCAGAAGACGTGGTGACAAGACGATGACCGCAACTGAGTACGGGCAGTCCGCAGGCGCCGGGGAGGCCGAACTCACCGAGATGACCTGGGATCCGATCACCCGGATCGTCGGCAGCCTGGGTATCTATACCAAGATCGACTTCAAGGCCAAGCGGGTCGCGGAGTGCCATAGCACTTCCTCGATCTTCCGCGGCTACAGCATCTTCATGAAGGGCAAGGATCCCAGGGACGCGCACTTCATCACCAGCCGCATCTGCGGGATCTGCGGCGACAACCACGCCACCTGCTCGGTCTACAACCAGAACATGGCCTACGGGGTCCGGCCGCCGCACCTGGGCGAGTGGATCATCAACCTGGGCGAGGCCGCGGAGTACATGTTCGACCACAACATCTTCCAGGAGAACCTGGTCGGGGTGGACTTCTGCGAGAGGATGGTGGCCGAGACCAACCCCGGCGTGCTCGAGCAGGCCAACCACACCGAGGCGCCGCACGCAGCCGAGCACGGCTACCGCACCATCGGCGACATCATGCGCTCGCTCAACCCGCTGGAAGGCGAGTTCTACCGCGAGGCGCTGCAGGTCAGCCGGTCCACCAGGGAGATGTTCTGCCTGATGGAAGGGCGCCACGTGCACCCGTCCACGCTGTACCCGGGCGGCGTCGGCACGGTGGCCACGGTGCAGCTGTTCACCGACTACCTGACCCGGCTGATGCGCTACGTGGAGTTCATGAAGCGGGTCGTGCCCATGCACGACGACCTGTTCGACTTCTTCTACGAGGCCCTGCCCGGGTATGAGGAAGTAGGCCGGCGCCGGGTCCTGCTGGGCTGCTGGGGCAGCCTGAACAACCCGGAGTACTGCGACTTCACCTACCGGAACATGGCCGACTGGGGCCGCAAGATGTTCGTCACGCCCGGCGTGGTGGTGGACGGGAAGCTCGTCACCAACAGCCTGGTCGACATCAACCTGGGCATCAGGATCCTGCTCGGTCACTCGTTCTACGAGGACTGGGAAGACAAGGAGATGTTCGTCACCCACGACGAGCTGGGAAACCCGGTCGACCGGCGGCACCCGTGGAACCAGCACACGATCCCGCGGCCCGCCAAGCGCGACTTCGACAACAAGTACAGCTGGACCATGTCCCCGCGCTGGTTCGACGGCAAGGACTTCCTGCCGCTGGACACCGGCGGCGGCCCGATCGCCCGGCTGTGGGCGACCGCGCTGGCCGGCCTGGTCGACTGCGGCTACGTGCAGTCCACCGGGCACAGCGTGAAGATCAACCTGCCGAGGACCATGTCCCGGCCAGAGAAGACCTTCGAGTGGAAGATCCCGGTGGACAAGCAGGGCCAGCCGCTGTCCAACGCGATCGAGCGGGACCGGGCCCGGACCTACTTCCAGGCCTACTCGGCCGGCGTCGCGCTGTACTTCGTCGAGCAGGCGCTGGCCGAGATCCGGGCCGGCCGGACCAAGACCTGGGAGTCGTTCAACGTGCCTGACGACGCGTTCAGCTGCGGCTTCACCGAGGCGGTGCGCGGCGTGCTGTCGCACCACATGGTGATCAGGGACGGGAAGATCGCGAACTACCACCCGTACCCGCCCACCCCGTGGAACGGCAGCGTCCGGGACACCTACGGGACCCCGGGCCCGTACGAGGACGCGGTGCAGAACACCCCGATCTTCGAGGAGAACTCGCCGGACAGCTTCAAGGGCATCGACATCATGCGGGCCGTGCGCAGCTTCGACCCGTGCCTGCCGTGCGGCGTGCACATGTACCTGGGCGGCGGCAAGGTGCTCAAGACGGCGCACTCGCCCACGGGAGTCACGCTGGCGATGTGAGAACCCGGTTATCTGGCAGCAGCGGTACTGAGGGAGGACTGATGGCCGCAGGCCACGATGCGCGACAGGCGGGTGAGCGGGTTGAGGCGCTGCTCGCCGAGCTGGGTTCGCAGGCGGGACCGGAGGTCGCGGCGACCGCGGAAGAGCTCGTGAGCTGCCTGGTCGAGCTGTACGGCGCGGGCCTGGCCGCGATCGCCGAGATCGTCGGCCAGGACGCCGAGGCCGGGCCGCGGCTGATGAGCGAGCTGGCCGCCGACCCGCTGGTCGAGAGCCTGCTGCTGCTGCATGACCTGCACCCGCTGCCGGCTGGCGACCGGGTCCGGCGGGCCATCGATGAGGTCATGCCCCAGCTCGGCGCGCACGCGGGCCACGCGGAGTTCGCCGGCCTGGACGACCAGGGCGTCATCCGCGTGCGCCTGGAGCGCGGCGGTCACGGCTGTCAGTCCTCGCCTGCTTCCATCCAGGCGGCCATCGAGAAGGCGGTGGCCGACGCGGCGCCGGAGGCAGCCGGCGTCGCCATCGAAGTGGTCACCGCAGCCCCGGAACTGCCACTGCTGCAGATCACCCGGGGCCCGGCGGCGGTCCGGGGCGCCCGGTGACCGCCGGGGTCTCGGAAACCGGGTCCGCCGGGGCTTCGGGGACCGGACCGACCGGCCTGCGGCGATTCGTCAAGCGCCCCGCGGGAGCCCGACCAGGGCCCCCGCCGGGGCTGCCGCCGGCCATCCAGGACGTGCTGGCGGCCCGGACCGCCAGCCGCGGCCGGGACACCAGCGTGCCCGAGGGCGCCGAGCGGTGCGAGATGTGCCGTGAGGTGCTCGGCGAGCGGCACGGGCACGTGGTGGACCTGGAGAAGCGCTCGCTGGCGTGCACCTGCCGCGCCTGCTACCTGCTGTTCACCCACGAGGGAGCGGCCGGCGGCCGGTACCGTGCCGTGCCCGAGGACGTGTATCACGACCCTGGCCACCTGCTCACCGACGCGGACTGGAGCGAGCTGCAGATCCCGGTGGCGATGGCGTTCTTCTTCTACAACTCCGCCCTGGAGCGCGTGGTAGCCGGCTACCCGAGCCCCGGCGGCGCCACCGAGTGCGAGCTGGACCTGGCCGCCTGGGACCGGCTGGCCGCGGCCTACCCGCTGCTGGCCGCGCTGGCCCCGGACGTCGAGGCCGTCTTCGTGAACCGCACAGAACAAGGCAGTGCTAGCCCGGGGGGACGACCCCCCCAAACCCCCCCGAACCATTTCGAGGTCTACCTGATCCCGATCGACGAGTGCTACTCGCTGGTCGGCGAGCTGCGGCTGCGCTGGCAGGGTTTCGACGGCGGCGCGGAAGTCCGCGAATCGCTGGCCACGTTCCTGGGCAGCCTGCGGCGGCGTGCCCGGGTGCTGGAAGGCAAGTGAGATGGCGGACCTCATCTTCGGCTGCACCGGCGCGACCGCCGAGCGCTACGCCGCCACCCCGACGCTGACGTTCTCGCTGACGGTCACCGAGCGGTCCGGGGTGCGGATTCACGCCATCGCGCTGCGCTGCCAGATCCGGGTCGAGCCGCACCGCCGCCGCTACTCCGCGGCCGAGGCGCAGCGGCTGCACGACCTGTTCGGCGACCCGTCCCGGTGGGCCGAGACGGTCAAGCCGATCCAGCTGGCCACGGTCACCGCCATGGTCCCGACGTTCACCGCGGTGACCGAGGTGGACCTGCCGGTGCCGGTCACCTACGACCTGGAAGTGGCCTCGGCCCGGTACCTGCAGGGCCTGGACGACGGCACGGTCCCGCTGCTCCTGCTGTTCAGCGGCACCGTCTTCGTGGCCACCGAGGAGGGCTTCTCGGTGGAGCTGGTGCCGTGGAGCGCCGAGGCCTCCTACCGGCTGCCGGTCAGCGTCTGGCACGACCTGGTGGACGCGCACTTCCCCGGCCGTTCCTGGCTGCCCTGCAGCAACATGACGCTGGACGCGCTGTCCGCGTTCAAGGCCAAGCATGCCCTGCCGACCTGGGACGCGACGCTGGCCGCCCTGCTGGCCCAGGCCGCCCCGGCCGACGACGCCGCTCCGGCGGTCTCGGAGGCGGCCTCGGGCGCGGCCCCGGACGCGGCCGACCCGGACGACCCGGCGGAGGCGAGGCAGCCGTGACTGACACTGGCGTGAGCCTCGATGCCGCGCGCCGCATCGCGGACGCCGTCCTCTACGAGGGCTACATCTTGTACCCGTACCGGGCCTCGGCCGCCAAGAACCGCAGCCGGTGGCAGTTCGGTGTGGTCATGGCGCCCGGGTACGCGGCCGCCGATCCGTCGGAGAGCAGCTTCAGCCAGGCCGAGTGCGTGCTCGAGCACACTGGTCAGCCCGAGCTGCAGATCATCCTGCGGTTCCTGCACGTCCAGCGGCGCAGCACCGAGGGCCCTGCGGGGCTGGCCCCGGGCGCGGCCGCCGGGACGTGGGACGAGGCGGTGGAGCGCGAGATCGAGCTCACCGTCGGCGCGGCCGAACTGCTCGGCGCCGGCTGCGTCAGGGAGTTCTCCGTCCCCGGCGGCGAGGACCGCGAGCCGCTGGCCGGCCAGGAAGCCGCCGGGGTGGCCGTGCGCCGCCGCCAGCCCCTGGACGGCGCGGTGTCGGTGCAGGCCAGCCCGGTGCCCGGGCCGTGGCGAGCGGTCCGCCTCCAGGTCCGGGTGCAGAACCGGACCAAGGCCGACCCGGTGCCCGCGGTGCGGGCGGATGCGCTGCCCACCGCGCTGGTCGCGGCGCACGTGATCATGAGCGTGTCCGGCGGGCAGTTCATCTCGATGACCGACCCGCCGGAGTGGGCCAAGCCGGCCGTGGCCGAGTGCCAGAACACCGGCAGCTGGCCGGTGCTGGCCGAGCCGGGCGGCGGGCGGCAGGTCATGCTGGCCGCCCCGATCATCCTGTACGACCACCCGGAGCTGGCCCCGGAGAGCCCGGGTGAGCTTTATGACGGCACCGAGATCGACGAGATCCTCACCCTGCGCACGCTGGCGCTGTCCGACCGGGAGAAGACCGAGGCCCGGGCCACCGACCCGCGGGCGGCCGCGCTCATCGACCGGGTCGAGTCCCTGGACGCGCAGACCCTGCAGCGGCTGCACGGCACGATACGCGCCCTGCGCCCGGCCGCCTCCGGCGAGGGGCGCCCGGCCGCCTCCGGCGAGGGGCGCCCGGCCGCCTCCGGCGAGGGGCGCCCGGCCGCGGCGGAACCGGACGCCTTCGGCCTGGACGCCTTCAGTCCCGGATCCGAGCCGTTCGCGCCCCGGCCGGCCGATTATGACCCGTCCGTGCCCTGGTGGGACCCGGAAGCCGACGCGTCAGTGGCGCCGGATACCGACTCGGTGCTCATCGCCGGCCAGCAGGTGGCCCGGGGCAGCCTGGTGCGGCTGCGGCCCGGTGCCCGGCGCTCCGACGCCCAGGACATGTTCCTGATCGGGCGGACCGCCGAGGTCCAGGCCGTCCTGCTCGACGTCGACGACCAGCCCTACCTGGCTGTATCGCTGGTCGACGACCCGGATCAGGACCTGCGGATCGCGCACGGGCGGTTCCTGTACTTCATGCCGGACGAGGTGGAGCCGTGCCAGGCGGGGGGTTCGGAATGAGCGGGCGGACACTGGTGGCAGGCGTGGGCAACGTGTTCCTGCGCGACGACGCGTTCGGCGTCGAGGTGGTCCGGCTGCTGGCCGGCCGGCCGCGGCAGCCAGGCGTGCAGATCAAGGACTTCGGCATCCGCGGTGTCCACCTGGTCTACGAGCTGCTCAACGGGTACGACCTGTTCGTGCTGATCGACGCGGCGCCGCGGGGCGAGGCACCGGGCACGGTCACGGTGCTCGAGGTAGAGCTCCCCAGCCCCGAGGAACTGCCCCAGCCGGTCATCGACGCACACAGCCTGACCCCTGACGCCATCTTCGGGCTGCTGGCCTCCCTGGGCGGCCACCCCGGACGGAACATCGTGGTGGCCTGCGAGCCAGCCGACGTCGACCCGGGCATGGGCCTGACCGAGGCGGTGCAGTCCGCGCTGCCGCACGCGGTGCGGGCCGTGGAAGACATCCTCGCCGAGGTGGCCGCTGGAACCGCCCCGGACCAGAATCAGGTAAGTGAGCACGAAGCGGACGAACAGGAGTGTATGGCGGATTTAGCCCGAAATCGTGATCAAGTGACCAGGGAAGGAGGTGCTCGGCATGCTGAGCAGGCTGATCAAGGCGGTATTCATCGCGGCGGTGCTGGCGATGGTCATCGATTCACTGCCTGACATCAAGCGGTACCTCGAACTACGTGAGATGTGACCCGCGCGGGCCAGGAAGGATGTGAGAGGGGCGTGGAAGTAGTACTCGGTTTCGCGGTCGGCTACTGGATCGGCACGCGCCAGGGTCGCAAGGGATTGCAGGAGGCGATCGATTCGGCGCAGGCCATCATGGCCTCGCCGGAGACCCGCCGGCTGCTGAGCGAGGCCATATCCTCGTTCGAGACCGTGGCCGGCCCGGCCCTGGAGCGGATGGGCGGCGGCAAGTCCGGTGGCCGGACGGCACTGTTCGGCAGCGTGGTGGACGGCCTCATCGAGCGGCGGTCCCGCAGCGCGGCGTGACACACAGCGGCGTGACACACAAGGGAGCGGCATGCACGAATACGGCTTGTGCGAAGGCGTGCTCGATGCGGTGCGCCAGCGCGCCGAGGGCCGCAAGGTGGCCGAGGTCAAGGTGCGGTTCGGGGTCCGGCATGCCGTGGACCAGGAATCCCTTTCGCAGGCCTTCAGCTTCGTGGCCGAAGGCACCGAGGCGGCCGGCGCCGCCGTTCAGCTCGTCACGGTGCCGGCCACCCTCACCTGCCCTGATTGCAAGTTCAGCGGCGATACCACCGACCTGCTGGCCACCTGCCCGCGCTGCGGCGGAACTGACGTCGGCATCACCGGCGGCGACGAGATGGTCCTGGAGTCGATCAGGTACGAGCCGGTCCCGACCCCGGCGCAGGCGCAGGACGCCCTGGCCGCGCTGGGCACGGAGAATGCGGCCGAGGCCGCCGAAGCCGCCCGGGGGACCTGATGACCGCGCCGCCTTCGCCGGTGCGGGTGACCGACGGCCCGCTGATGTTCGTCAGGTACGCCTACCCGCCGAACGCCCTGGGCTACTGCGGGCCGCCCGACTTCGCCGCCTTCCGCGAGTACGCGGTGGCCGGGGTGGTGGACCGCGGCCTGATCCGGCTGGCCCAGACGTTCGCCGGCGCCTGGCCGTACCTGGAGCTGATCGCGCACGGCTGCGGCATCGCCGACCCGCTGGACCGGCGGGTGGTGGAGGCCTACTGGGTGGGAAACAACCTGCTGGACAAGATCCCGGTCACCGACATCGGCGACTCGATGCAGGAGCGCTTCCGGGCCCGGGTCGGCGGCAAGTTCCTGTTCCTGGCCGAGGGCGTGCTGGCCGGCGGGGTCCCGCATCACAGCTTCGCGGTGTTCTGCGTGTATCCGTGGACCGGCCTGCTCGGCGATGACCGCAAGGCCAAGCATGCGCTGATGGTGCTGGACCGGTGCCGGATCCGGTGGGGCCGGGTGACCGCCATCCACGGCGACCAGGCTGCCGTGGAATGCCGGCCGCTGCGGTGGGATGGGCGGCTGCTGAGCCTGGGCGAGCCCGCGGCCGAGATGGCCCGGCTGACCCTGGACGGCGCGAGCATCGCCCGCGAGATCGCTCCGGGCGACTGGGTGTCCCTGCACTGGGACTGGATCTGTGACCGGCTCAGCCAGCGCCAGCTCCGCGCCCTGCGTGGCTTCACCCTGCGGCATCTGGACCTGGTCAACCACCGCGTCGAGCACCCGGGCCCGCAGGCCCTCCTGGGCTGACCGTCCCCGGCCGCAGGACCCCGCTGGGGGGGTGGGGCGGGGCCCTGCGGGGTTCCGGGACGGGCCCGGCCCAATCCGGGTCCCGCGCCAGAGTGTATATCGTCAGCAACCAGACATTGGCCGCGACGCGGCCGGCGCGACGCCTTATTCACGTCGGCGGCCTGGAGTTTCCCGGCGGTCAGCGGCCTGGGGAGCTCTAGCCCGGGGTGCTGTCGGGCGGAGAGCTGTCGCGCTCGGCGATGGCTTTGATCTTTTCCAGGGTGGTGCGCATGCCGCGCAGGTTGGCGGGGAGGCGGGCCCAGCCGGCCAGCAGCCAGTACACGCGGTTGGCGGGGGTGCCGGGCAGGGCGAAGGATTCGGTCACGCGGGTGCCGCCGGCGTCGGGCTCGAGCTGGTAGCGCCAGGTGTTGACGATGGCGCCGCCAGGGCCGTTGACCTGGAAGGCGAAATCGCGGCCGGGGTCGGCGGCGGTCACCGTGCAGGTCGTCCAGTAGACCGGGCCGATGCCGTTGCGGCGGACGTGACCGCGGAACCGGGCGCCGGCCTGCGGGCCGGTGGCGCCATCCAGCCACTCCGCCTCGAAGGTCTCCGGGCTGAACTCACCGACCCGGGTGACGTCGCTGACCAGCGCCCAGACCGTCTCGACCGGGGCGGCGATGCGCACCGTGACGGAGCCGTTCACCGGCCGGGCCCGGCGGGGGTAACCACGAACTGGCGCAGGTACAGGTCGCGGAAGGTGACCGGGCCGCGCGGGCCGGGCACGGCGTCGATGTTGATGCCGGTCTCCGGCACCGACAGCAGCTTGAAGCCGTCCAGCAGCCGGGTGGAGGCGTTCCAGAACGCCCCGGTCCCGGCGTAGCCGCCGAGGAACTCGGCGGCGGCGGCCTGGTCCTGGGTGCAGATGGCCGCGGCCAGGCCGGAGGTCTCGGCGTTGGCGATGGCGGCGGCCGCGCGCGGCCCGTCGGCGGGCGCGATGGTCACGGTGGCCTCGTGCCCGGCGTCCAGCGCCCACTCGTGGCCGAGCGGGTGCGCGTGCGGCGGCAGCGAGGCGGCGATGCCGAGCCGGTCCAGCAGCGCGCCGATCCGGGGCATCAGCTCCTCCCACCGGGCGGGGTGCACCAGCAGCAGGTTGAGCCGGTTGCACACGCCGAGCCGGTCCAGGCTGGTCTCGATCAGCCGTTCCGCCATGGCCGGGTCGGCGGCGGCGTCGACGAACAAGACCGCGCCCCCGTCGGCGTGCGCCATGGTCCGCACCCCGTGCCGGGCCGCCTGGGCGGCCAGCGCCCGGGTGCTGTCCCCGCTGCCGCGCAGAATCACCAGCGGGATCAGGCCGGGCTGGCTGACCAGTGCCCGGGCGGAGGACTGGCCAGGCACCCGGACCAGCTGGATCATGGCCGGGTCGAGCCCGGCCGCGTCGAGGGCGGGCGCTATGACCTCGTCCGCCAGCGCGATGGCCGAACGGATGGCGGCCGAGCCGGTCCGCAGCACGCCCGCGTTGCGAGACTTGACGAACTGCGAGGCGATGTCGACCACTACGTTCGGCCGGGCCTCGAAGTTGGCCCCGATCACCCCCACCGGCCTGCGGCGTTCTTCCAGCAGCAGGGCGCCGGGCAGTTCCCGCACCGTCCGCAGCGACGGTTCGGCCCGGACAGCGGCCAGCGCGCGGAGTTGGCCGGCGATGGCCTCGAGGCGCGCCTCGTCCAGGCGCAGCCGGTCGAGCAGCGCGCCGCCGATGCCGTCGGCCCGCGCCGCCGCCATGTCCGCCTCGTTGGCCGCGAGCACCGGTTTGGCCTGGCGGCCCAGTTCGTCCGCGATCGCCCCCAGCGCGTCGTCGAGACGCTCGCCGGGGACGTCGGCCAAGCCGGCGGCCGCGCCGCGGGCCGCCCGCGCGGCCGCCTCCACCGCCCTGAGCGCGTCAGCATCCGCCGTGACATGCGTCTCGGCCGTATCAGCAGTCATTTCTTATCCCCAACGTTGATGACCTCTGCCGGTTCCAGGCTACGCAGTGGCGTAGCTTCCAGGCTGCAGCTGAAGTCCTGCAACGTCGTCTCGGCACACCTGGCCCGGGTCGGGTTGCGGATGGTGAGCGCGGCCAGCACTCCCCCGGCGGCGCAGAACGCGGCCGCCATCAGCGCCGCCCTCTGGAAGCCATGGGCGAGCGCGGCCGGGTGCAGGTAGCTGTCCCCGGTGATGCCCGCCAGCGCGGGCAGCACCGCCACCGCGATCAGCCCGGCCGCCCGGGCTACGTCGTTGTTGACCGCCGAGGCGATGCCCGCGTGATCCGCCGGCGCGGCGGCCAGGGCGGTGGCGGTCAGCGGCGCCACCATGATCGCCACCCCGAACCCGAACACCACCGCCGCGGGCAGCACCACGGTCAGGTAGCCGCCCGATCCCCCGAGCCTGGAGAACAGGAGCAGCGACGCGGCGATCACCAGCGGCCCCACGGACATCTGCAGCCGCGGCCCGATCCTGGCGGCCAGCTTGCCGGACCGGGCGGAGAGCACGAGCATGATGACGGTCACCGGCAGCAGGGCCGTGCCCGACTCCACCGGGCTGTAACCGTGCACCACCTGCAGCA
This sequence comes from uncultured Actinomycetes bacterium, assembly GCA_963835775.1. Lineage (GTDB taxonomy): Bacteria > Actinomycetota > Actinomycetes > Streptosporangiales > Streptosporangiaceae > Palsa-504. The sequence continues at coordinate 54,420 of CAWIHB010000001.1, forward strand.
CGGTGGGGACCAGGAACAGCAGCCCGCCCAGCGCCGCGTAGACGACGAACGTCACCGCGTTGGCCGCGGAGAACTGCCGGGACGCGAACAACCCGAGCGGCAGCATGGGCTGCGGCTCCTTCGCCTCGACCAGGATGAACAGGCCGAGCAGCACCGCCCCCGCGACCAGCGGCACCAGCACCGACACCGACCCCCACCCGTACGAGGACGCCGCGATCAGCCCGTAGGTGATCCCGGCCAGCGCGCCGCTGATGCAGGCCGCACCCTTGATGTCCAGCGGCGGAACCGGACCCGGTGATTTCGTCTCGGGCACGTGCCGGGCGGTAATGGCCACCACCACCGCCGCCACCGGCAGGTTGATGGCGAACACCAGCCGCCAGCCGTGTGGCACCGCGTTGATCAGCAACCCGCCGAGGAGCGGGCCCGCCGCGGTGGCCACGCCGCCGAGCCCGGACCAGGCGCCGATCGCCGCCCCGCGGTCGTCCTCGGCGAAGGACGCCTGCAGGATGGCCAGGCTGCCCGGGGTCAGCAGCGCCCCGCCGACGCCCTGCAGGGCCCGGGCCGCGATGAGCACCGCGACGTTCGGGGCCAGCCCGCACAGCAGCGACGCGACCGCGAACCACACGGTGCCGATCCTGAACATCTTCCGCCGCCCGTAGCTGTCCCCGAGCGTCCCGCCGAGCAGCAGCAGCCCGGCCAGGGTCAGCGTGTACGCGTCCACCACCCATTGCAGGCTGGACACGCTGGCGTGGAAATCCCGCCCGATGGCCGGCAGGGCGATGCCGACCACGGTCGCGTCGATGGCGGCCATGCCGGAGCCGAGCACGGTGGCGGTCACCACCCACCGGCCCCGCGCGCTGGACAGCCGCAGGCCGGGGCTCCCCGCATCCGGTACGGCAGTCTGGCTCATGTGCTCTTCTCCCGGGGAAACCCGCAGATCATGACCGTGGCGTGCACCCCGGTCCGTTCGGGGATCATTAAAGAACAGAATTATCCCGAACGGACCGGGTGTCACCATCCTCCGCCACTTCGTGCCCCCCTGACGGCGGCGCGCTACGGGCTGAGCCCGCGCGGGTGGCCAGCACGGAGCCGCCGAGGATCAGGACGAAGGCGGCGCCCATGGCGGGGGTCAGGTGCTCGCCCAGGACGACGACGCCGAGCGCCACCGCGACGGCCGGGTTGACGTAGGTGATGACCGTAGCGCGGGCCGGGCCGACCTCGGCGATCAGCCGGAAGAAGATCAAGAACGCGGCCGCGGTGCAGATCACCCCGAGCGCGGCCAGCGCCGCGAGCACCTGGACCGACGGCACCGAACGCGGCCAGGTCAGCGCGGCGAACGGCGCGTAGATGAGCGCGGCCGCGCCCAGGCAGGCCGCGTTGACCGCGACCGGCGGCAGGTCGGCCAGCTTGCGGTTCGCGATCAGCGGCCCGATGGAATAGCCGAGCGCGGTGAGCAGCACCTCGATGACCGGCAGCGTGTCACCATGGCCCGCGCTCGGGCCGGCCAGCAGGGCGACGCCGCCCAGCCCGATCGCCAGCCCGGCCCAGCGGATCAGCGTCAGCCGGTCGCCGCTGCGGGTCAGCCAGGCCAGCAGCGCGCTGAAGATGGGCACCGCCGCGATGAGCAGGCCGCTGGTGGAGCTGGGCAGACGCCGTTCGGCGTTGGAGAGCAGCGCGAACGGCCCGACGATCTCCGCCAGGGTGAACGCGGCCAGCCAGCGGACATGACCCTTCAGCGCGCCGAGGTAGCCGCCGCGGATGGCCACCGGCAGCAGCAGCAGCGAGCCGAGCGCGACCCGGGTGCAGACCAGCACCGGCACCGAGACGCCGCCGTCGGCCACCTTGATCAGCAGGTAGGGGATGCCCCAGATCACCCCCATGGCGGCAAACAGCAACCACCCGCGCCTGCTCACCGGTTCAGCCTATAGGCAGACCCCGAGCGGGCCGAGGTGCAAGCAGGCCCCGCTGCTGCTGGCGCTGCCCGTGGGCGAGGGCTGGGCCGCGGGCGCCGACGTGGCCGCCGCCGCCGCGGCGGCCGGGGCGGCGGGCGCCGTGCTGCCCCCGTCCGCCGCGGGCGACGGAGTCGGGTCGGCGTTCCCGGTCAGGGTGGTGCCGACGCCCGAGCCGCCGTTAGCTCCGCTGCCGCCGGCCGCCCCGGCCCTGCCGGTGGCACCGGGCTGGCCGGGCCCGGCCCCGCCGGAGCCGGTCCGGCCCGGGGTCACCAGATCGCTGGCCGCCCCCGCCCCGCCGGGGATCACGCCGCCGGGCCGGCCGGTCGCGCCGCCGGTGATCGGTATCGCCCCCGCCGAGGCGGCGGGCAGGCCCGCGGCCAGCGGCTGGCCGGGGGTTCGCGGCGTGTGGATGACCCGGATCGAGACGGCCGACAGGGCCAGGAAGGCGATCGCGCCCGCGGAGATCACCATGACCGGCACCGTGCTGCCCGCCGGATGCGAGCGGAAGATCGCGCCGGCCTGGCCCAGCGAGGTCCTGATCCGGTCGGCCAGCAGCGCGATACCGAGCTGGGCCGCGGGCAGCCGCGGATTGCGGCCCATCCGGGCCGATATCCGCAGCCTGCGCACAGCCGCCCGGCGTTCGGCCGTGGTCAGGCCGGACAGGAGATACACCGTGGTGCTGCGGCCATGCCGTTCGGCCGCAGCGTGTAATCCCGGGGAAAGCTCGTTCGCGGAGCGGTACCGGATCCGGATCACGGCGCGGCCCAATCAACGCATGTCATGCGCACTACCTCAGAAACGAAGGATACGGACAGTGCACGCTCCCTTACTTGGAGCGTTCGCCATCCGTACTATAGCCCAGCGGATTGCGACCTTCATGCGAAACAACGCCGCTTGCCCGGCTCTGCGCCCCCAAACTCTGCGCCCCAACTCTGCGCCCCCAGCTCTGCGCCCCCAGCTCTGCGCCCCCAGCTCTGCGCCCCCAACTCTGCGCCGAGGTGACGGGTGCGCATCCGCCGGTTAGGCTGCCAGGGTGAGGCGGGCCGAGGAGGTGGGCGGGGAGCCCGAGGGGGCCGTGCAGGCGGTCCGGCCCGAGCCGGTTCCCGGCGCGCCGCCCGGCCGGCCCGGGGCGTTCGGCGGCTTGGCGACGCGGTGGGCGCTGCTCATCTCGGTCGCGGGCGGGCTGGCCGTCTACGCCTCCTTCCCGCCCATCGACCTCTGGCCGCTGGCCGCCGTGGGTCCGGCGCTGCTGGTGCTGGCGCTGGCCGGGCGGAGCCTGCGGGCCTCGTGCTGCTGCGGCCTGGTGTTCGGCCTGGCGCTGTTCGTGCCGCTGCTGTCCTGGCTGATCAACGTGGCCTGGTACGCCTGGGCCGCGCTGGCGGTGGCCGCGGCGGTCATCTTCGCTGTGCTGTGCGTGGGGCAGCGACTGCTGCTGCGGCTGCCGTTCTGGCCGGTGTTCGTGGCGGCCTGGTGGGTGGCGGCCGAGGCGCTGCGGGACCGGTGGCCGTTCGCCTTTCCCTGGGGCCGGCTGGCCATGAGCCAGTCGGTGGCGCCCGATGTCCGCTGGGTCGCGGTGGGCGGTGTGCCGCTGCTGAGCTTCCTGGTGGCGTTGGTGGGGGCCATGATGGCCCGGGCCGTGTTGGTGGGACTGGGTTCCGGTGCCCGGGTGGGGTGGCGGTGGCTGCCCGGCGCGGTGGCCGCGGTGCTGACGGGCGGGCTGGTGCTGGCGGGCGGGCTGCTGCCGGTGGATCCCGTCGGGGGCGCGCCGACGACCGTGGTGGCCGCGATCCAGGGCAACGTGCCGCGGGCCAGGAACCTGCCCGCGCAGCTCAACGACACCGAGGTCACGCAGAACCATATTGCGGCCACGTTCGAGCTGGCCGCGGCGGTCAAGGCCGGGCGGGTGCCCGCGCCCGCGCTGGCGGTCTGGCCGGAGGACGCCTCAGGCCTCGACCCGTCCCTGGATCCGTCCCTGTTCGCCGCGCTGAACGGGACGGCGTCCGCCCTGGGCGTGCCGATCCTGGTCGGCACGGTGCTGCAGAATCCGCTGCGCAACGCCGGGCAGCTGTGGGTGCCCGGCGTCGGCCCGACCAAGGTGTACGTCAAGCGCCAGCTGGTGCCGTTCGGCGAGTACATCCCGTTCCGCGGCCTGATTTCCAGCTTCAGCTCGTTGCCTGCGCTGCAGCCGGTGAACTACACGGCCGGGAAGCTGCCCGTGGTCTTCGACGTGGGGAAGATCAGGCTGGGCGACGTGATCTGCTACGAGGTTGGCTTCGACGACCTGGTGCGGTCCGAGGTCAACGCCGGAGCCAACCTGCTCTCGGTGCAGTCCAACGACGCGGACTTCGAGATCGACGGGCAGCTCGGCGAGACCGCGCAGCAGACGGCGATGGCCCGGATCCGGGCCATCGAATCCGACCGCGCGCTGGTGTACGCCTCGACCACCGGGGAAAGCAGCATCATCGCGCCGGACGGGACGCTGCTCGCGTACAGCGGCGTGTGGCGGCAGGCCGAGCTCGACGCCCGGGTGCCGCTGGTCAGCTACCGCACGCTGGCCGACCGGGTGGGGGCCTGGCCGGAGTACCTGCTGGTGCTGCTGACCGTGGCCGGGCTGATCTGGGCGGGTGTCCGCGCGCGGTCACGGGGTCACGTAAGCACCACGTAATATGCGTGTGAGATACCCAAGAGGGGCATCGCGGATCCCTTAGCTCGGTCAAGGAGGTTTCACCGTGCGCGGCTATGACCGCAGGTCGGCAGGACGGACGCGGTGGTACGGCACGGTAGCGACCGCGGCGGTCCTGGGCCTGCTGGCCACGGCCTGCAGCAGCGGCGGACCCGCCGCCACGCCCGCCCAGTCGGCGGCCTCGGCTTCGGCGTCAGCCAAGGCGCAGGCCTCGCTGCTCGCCTCGGAGCTGAAGATCACGCCGTCGGACGGCAGCCGCGACGTCAATCCGGCCCAGGGCATCACCGTCACCGCCACCCAGGGCAAGGTGACCAACGTCACCGTCAGGACCTCGGGCGACCCGGTGACCGGCGCTCTGTTCTCCGGCGGGAAGACCTGGCGCAGCACGTGGACGCTGGGCGCCGCGCAGTCGTACACCGTGGTCGCCACCGGCGTCAACGGCAGCGGCCAGAAGATCAGCACGACCAGCACGTTCCGTACCCTTACGCCCGCTTCGACGTTCCAGACCGAGATCTTCGAGGGATCGGGCCAGACCTACGGCGTCGGCATGCCGATCATCCTGAACTTCAGCCAGCCGATCACGGACAAGGCGGCGGTCGAGCGGTCACTGCAGCTCACCACGTCCAAGCCGGTCATCGGGGCCTGGTACTGGGACGGCAGCCAGCAGCTCGACTTCCGGCCGCGGGATTACTGGCCCGCGGACACCACGGTCAGCTTCGACGGCCACCTGAACGGGGTGCAGGGCGCCCCGGGCCTGTACGGCTCGGCCGACCTGACCCAGAGCTTCAACATCGGCAGTTCGGTGATCGCGGTGGCCAGCACCACCAGCCACTTCACCGAGATCTACATCAACGGCACGATGACCTACAAGTGGCCGATCAGCACCGGCCGGTCCACCCTGCCCACCCCGGACGGCTCCTACCTGAGCGTGGAGAAGGGCAACCCGGTCCGGATGGTCGGGGGCGGCCCGCCCGGCAGCTCGGGCTACTACAACGAGCTGGTCAACTATGCGGTCCGGTTCACCTTCAGCGGCGACTACTACCACTCGGCCCCCTGGTCGGTAGTGGACCAGGGCACCACGAACGTCAGCCACGGGTGCGTGAACCTGCCGCCCGAGGACGCGGTGACCTACTACAACCTGGCCGTGCCCGGGGACCCGATCACCGTCACCGCCTCCACCGCGGCGGGCAAGTGGGACGACGGCTGGACCGAGTGGTTCCTGACCTTCTCGCAGTACCTGAAGGGCAGCGCGCTGGGCCAGGCGGTCGAGGCCGGCCCGCAGGGCAGCCAGTTCGTCAGCCCCTCCGCGCTCCCGCCGGACACCGCCACCGCCCCGCTGGGCACCTCGGCGGCGGGCAACTTCTTCGCCAACACCGCGAACCTGGGTTAACGCAAGCGGCGGGGCGGCCCTGGAGGGGCCGCCCCGCCGCGGAGCGTTAGCTAACGGACGATTCCGGTGCTATGCGCCGGACGGGTCCTGGTACTTGCGTCCCCGCCGGTGGTTTTTGGTGGGCGGACCGGAAGGCCCGTTCCCCCCGCCGCCGCCGGGGCTCGCGGTCGGGCTGGTGCCGCCCTGCAGCGTGGCCTTCTGCTGGCCGAGGCTGTAGGACACGGTGATGGCCACCTGGTTGCCGTCCACCGTGACGTTGGCCGGGTCCTTCAGGCCGAAGTTGGTGCAGCCCAGGTTGGCGAAGGACATGGCCAGCCGGTTGCCCATGAACGTGGCCAGGTTGTCCCCGATCGCCGCGACGGGTGTGCCGAAGGCCAGCTCGCGGGTCATGTCCAGCTGGTTGCGGGCCGGGGCGATGTTGGTCATGTTCTGGCAGTAGGCCTCCGCGACCGCCGTGGCGTTGGTGCTGCCGGGCAGCAGCGGCTGGTCCACCAGCGACCGGTAGACGTTGGTCTTGGCGATGCTGAACGCGCTGTTGACCAGGGTCATCTCATCGTTCGGCGGCACCACCGCGATGACACCGCGCTGGTTGACCCGGGCGCTCAGCTCGTTCAGGGCCTGTGAGCCGGACGCTCCGGCCGGATCGGTGATATCCGGCGCGGTGAACGGGGTGCAGTTGTTGGCCGGGTCGAGGAACGCGGCCAGCAGTTTGTCGTCGCTGCCGTTCACGATGGTCTGCGCACCGCCCAGCGCGGCGGTGTTCACGGCCGTGTCCTGCGCGGTCTGGCCGTTGGTGTTCATCAGGTACGACGTGATCACGTTGTCGCTCTGGTCCTGGTCGACCACCGCGAAGTCACGCACGGTCAGGCAGGCCTGGCCGTCGTCGGAGGTGCCCAGGGCCGGAACCTTCAGCAGCCGGTCGGCGATCTCGAAGTTGGCCATCCGGTAGAAGTTGACCGCGTTGCAGGCCGAGACCTGGCCGATGACCGACTGGCCCAGCGCGTCAACGCAGTTGCCCTGCTGTGCGCCGGGGCCTACGAGCACCAGGTTGGTGCCGTTGAACCCGACGTCGATGATCACCGCGGAACCCCGGGCGATCTTCGGCTGCACCGGCGCCGCGGCCGGAGTGGTGCCCGCGGTGATGACCAGCGGGTTGTAGACCTGCAGCTTCCCGTTCGGGGCCAGGATCGTCGCCTCGACGAACGCGCCCTCGGTGCCGAAGTTCGCCTGCGAGCAGCCATCACCCAGCTGCCACGGCGTGGCCAGGCCCTTGGCCGTCAGCGGGTTGGCGGGCACGCTCAGCGTGCAGTTCATAGACGCGGCCGCCGCAGTCGGCGTCTGGTTCAGGTTGATCGCGGCCCCGGTGCCATCGACCGGATCCGTGGCCAGGTCGCCGAGCTGGCTGACGGCGATAGGCCCGTTGGCGAAGGTCGCTGCCGGCGCCACCACCGCATTGGCGGTCGGGCTGGTGCTGGTCGTCGGGTCACCGGACGCCGATGTAGTCGCGCATGGTGCCGCCGAGGCGCTGGCTGCCGGGTCGGCGCTAACGGCCGCGGCAGCGCTGGCGGACGCCGAGGCGCACGAGCCCAGCACCGATTGATCGATCGTCTTGACGGGCCCGCCGGAGACCGCGAGAACGATCCCGAGAGTCAGGCCCAACGCCATCGGAATGGCGAGGGGGACCGCAATGCGCGCCGCGCGACTGTTCCTAGTTCGACGGCGCCATGCGGACCGATGCCCGCTGAGCATTCAATCCACCTCCATGGATGATGTCCGCTGTGACGCTCCCGGTGCATCAACCTAGACCCGCGGCGATGGCGAAAACTGGAAATCGAGAAGATTCGCGGTTTGTCTGGTTTTAACAGCGGCGGGCCGCCGAAACCCTGGTAATTCCTTGCCAAGTTATTACACCGCAGGTGACAGGGGTTCCGCTGGCCGAGATTTCCCCGTGATAGGACGGCAACCGGCCGGTGACGCGGCTGCCGGCCGCGAATGCGAACGGAAAGTAATTATTACGACTCTGTCCGTGAGGACTAGATATTTCGGGGGAGTTACGCCGGCGCCGGTCCCCGGCCGCCCCCGGCACCTGCCTAGACCAGTAGCCGGGCAGGTCACGCACTGCGACCGGCGAATGGCGGGCCGCGCCAATACCGCGCCGGATGGCGGCCATGCGGGCGGGCCACGGCGGCCGGGCCGGGCCTATGTCATGGCGGACGGCCGGCGGTCGGCCGGCTGGGCTCGGCTTCCTGCGATGGCCGCCAGGTGCGGCAATTTGGCCTGGCCGCGGACCTTTCGCCAGGGCGCAATTAATCGCCCGGACCGGATATTTTCTGGATGTCCCGCCGGACCGGCCGCAGGTAAATCCTGGTTCATTATGCGCGCCGTTATCACCAGCGGTCAGAATGGCGCGCTTTATGCGATCCGAGGATGGATGGCTGCCGCATCGGGCGGGCCGCCGCGGCGACCGCGGCGGCGGGCCGGCGCTGGCGAGCCGGACTGGCCCGGGCCGGCCCGGGCGGCTATCCTCGTATCCGGTCCGCAGCCCACCCCCGTCAGCGGCCGTTAATCCGGCGTTAGCCCTGGCCGAAGGCGTGTTCCTCTGACTACTTTCAGTAACGGACACGCCGGTCCGGTCCGCCGGACGCAACCCGCGCGGAGATAGGCTGTATACCGGCAACCAATCCAGGGCCATGAGCGTCTGTCTGTAGGAAGAGTTGTTACCGACCTTGCTTGCCCACAAAGTCGTGTCTTTATTGTTATCGCCCGTTGAAATAAATCGTTGGAGGGGACACCGCCTTGTCGCGATCCGGATGGTTCCGCAAACAGCAGGCAAAGCTGGCCCCAGAACTAGCCCCTGAGCCAGCCCCAGCGCAAGCCCCAGAACTAGTCGCTGACGGGACCGCCGAAGCCAAACCTGAACCACCGCGCCGCAAGGGCCGGGCCGTGGCGCTGGTGGCCAGCGGCGCGGCCATGGTCCTGGTCGCCGGGATCTCGATCGTCGCGTTCGGGACACCGGGCAGCCACGCCGCCGCGGTCTCGCCCGCCGAGCGCGCGGCCGCGGCCGCCAAGGACGTGCCGGCCGTTCCGCTGCAGGTGCTGTCCGTTACCCCGGGCTCGGGCGCCAAGGGGGTCAACGGCGCGGCGCCGATCCGGGTGCAGTTCTCCGCTCCGCTGGCCGCCAATACCCCGATGCCGCAGCTGTCGCCCTCGGTCGCCGGCCACTGGCAGGTCGAAGGAGACTCCGCGGTGTTCACCCCGGCGGTCGGCTGGTTCCAGAACACCAAGGTCACGATCAAGATCCCGGGCGGCCAGTCCGGGATGGTCTCGGTGGCCGGAGCCAGCGCGAGCGGCGGCGGGCTGCTCGGCTCGGCCGCGACCGAGAGCTTCACCACCGGCTCGTTCAGCACCCTGCGCCTGCAGCAGCTGCTCTCGCAGCTGGGTTACCTGCCCTTCACCTGGAAGCCGAAGTCCCACCCGGTCATCAACCCCGCGAACGCCAACGCCGAGCTGGCCGCCGCGTACGCCGCGCCCGCGGGCACGTTCAGCTGGAACGCCGATTACCCGTCCAACCTGACCGACCAGTGGCAGGCCGGCTCGGGCAACATCCTCGACACCGGCGCGATCCGGGCCTTCGAATCGGTGCAGGGGCTGACCATGGACGGGTACGCCGGCCACACCGTGTGGTCCGACCTGTTCGCCGCGGTGGCCAAGGGCAAGGCCAACCCCAACGGTTACACCTACGCGCTGGCCAACCAGCACTACCCGGAGACGCTGACCATCTGGCACAACGGCCATGTGGTGCTCACCACCCCGGCCAACACCGGCATACCGGCCTCGCCGACCGTGGACGGCACCTTCCCCGTCTACCTGAAGTTCTACTTCTCCTACATGAAGGGCACCAACCCGGACGGCTCGAAGTACGACGACCCGGTGTACTACGCGAACTACTTCAACGGCGGCGACGCGGTGCACCAGTTCCCCCGGTACAGCTACGGGTTCTACCAGAGCCTGGGCTGCGTCGAGCTGCCCTGGGACGCGGCCAAGACCGCTTACGGCTACCTCTACTACGGCGCCCTGGTCACGGTCACCGGCCCGGTGGCCTGAGGGCTGTTCTTAAAACAGTGCGGAGCGGCCCTGACGGGCCGCTCCGCACTGTTTTGCGCCGTGCCGTGTTACAGCGGGTGGACTTCCTCCGCCTGCGGCCCCTTGGGGCCACGGCCAGCGGTGTACTCGACACGCTGGTTCTCCTGAAGAGTGCGGAATCCGTCGATCTTGATGGTGGAGTGGTGGACGAAGACGTCGGCCGAGCCGTCGTCCGGGGCGATGAAACCGTAGCCCTTGTCCGAGTTGAACCACTTCACGGTGCCCTGAGGCATGTACTTCTCCTACTGAGACGATTTCGGCGACGCACGGACGTGTGTCCCCGGGTTGCCCGCGCATCTGGGCGCGCGCAGTCGGAACTTCGCAGGCGCTGTGACACGTGCACGAACTTCACACACAACCAGTGGTATTTAACCACCGTCCGCAACCGCTGCAGTACCAACCATACGAAAAACTCGCCGCTAGGCCACCGCGAGCGGCCGCGCCGACCGTTCCCCCAGGCTGCGCACGCAGGCGGCGAAGCGGGAACCGGGCGTCTCGGCGGCGATGCGCGCGGCCTCGGCGGCGGTGTCGACGTCGGTCAGTTCGGGCAGCGGCAGGACCCGCAACCCGGCCTGGTGCAGCCGGGCCAGCTGCACCGAGCCGGTGTAGCACTGCGACATCGGGACGCCCAGGACCAGGGCCGGGTCGATCTCACGCAGGCCGAGCAGCCAGAAGCCGCCGTCGGCGGCCAGCCCGAAGGTGGCATCCGCGGCGCCCGACACCAGCGGGGCCGCGGCCGCGGCCAGCAGGCCCGGCGTCACCTGGGGGGTGTCCATCCCGATCAGCACCACCGGGGCGGGCCAGGTCGCCCGCGCGTCGGCCAGGGCCCAGGCGATGCGCTCGTCCAGGCCGCCACCGCGCTGGGCGATGACGTCGAAGCCGGGCGGCAGCCACGGACCCGGGCTGCCCTGCAGGGCGAGCACCCGCCGGGCCACGTGGGCGGCCTGCACCGCGGCCAGCGTGTCGGCCAGGGCCGCCGCCGCCAGGGCGGCCGCCTCCGCCGGGCTGTAGGCGGGCGTGAGGCGGGTCTTGACCCGGCCCGGGACGGGTTCCTTCGCGATCACCATGACCTGTACGGCCAGCGCATTGCCCGGCACCGGCGGGTAGTCGCGGACCGGGTTACCGTTCGGCATTGCGCCCTCCTGGATCGTTCCGTGCCGAAATGTCTGACCGCAGCCCGGGCACCGGCCCGGGCCCGGACGCCGGCCACGGCCGGCTCGGACCGGCTGCCGCGTACGGTGCTGGCCCGCGCGGTGCTGGCCCGAGCGGTGCTGGTCCAGGCGGGCGGGCTGGCCGTCGGGCCGGTGACCCGCCGGTGCTTGCCGGTGTACTCGTAGCCGTTCATGACGTGACCGCCGGGGCGGCGACCGAGGCGAGCACCCGGCGCATGTCGCGGACGGTCCGGACCGTGCCGCCGAGGGTCCCGGTGACCTTCGACTTCCCGGTCCGCGGGTAGTAGGGCACGTCCGTCTCGGCGATCCGCCAGCCGGCCTCGGCCGCGCGCACCACCATCTCGAGCGGGTAGCCGAACCTGCGGTCCGACATGGGCAGGGCCAGCAGTTCCTCCCGGCGGGCGGCGCGCATCGGGCCGAGATCCCGGACCGGGACCGCGATGCGGCGGCGTAGTTCGGCGGCTAGGACACGGTTGCCGACCCGGGCGTGCAGCGGCCAAGCTCCCTGGCCCCGGACCGAGCGCCGGCCGAGCATCAGGTCGACGTCGCCCGCTCTTACCGGGTCGGCCACGGCGGGCAGGTCACCGGGGTCGAAGGATGCGTCCGCGTCCATCACGCAGACGATCTCGCTGCGCGCCGCCAGCAGCCCGGCGTGGCAGGCGGCCCCGAAGCCGCGCTGCGGGACGGGCACGACGTGCGCCCCGTAGCGGGCGGCGATGGCCGCGGAGTCGTCGGTGGAGCCGTTGTCCGCGACGATGGGCCGGTAGCCGTCCGGCATCCGGGACAGCACCCAGGGCAGAGCACCCGCCTCGTTGAGGCAGGGCAGGATCACGTCGATTTCCATGGCGCCCGACAGTACTGGCGCGGCGCGCGGAATTAGCCGGAAAAGGGCCTGATCGGGCCTTACGAAGGTATGACGGTCTGCGCGCGGCGGCCGCCTGCGGCGTTTCCCGTGCTTTCCTGCAGTCATGCGCGTACTCGTCACCGGCGCGGCCGGCTTCATCGGATCCCACATCGCGGCGGCCCTGACGGCCGCGGGTCACGACGTGCGGGGGCTGGATTCCCTGTCCCCCGCCGTCCACCGGGCCGACCGCGTTCGGCAGGATCTGGTCGTGGCCGACGTCCGCGATCCGGCCGCGGTGGACGAGGCCCTGGCCGGGATGGACGCGGTGTGCCACCAGGCCGCCATGGTCGGGCTGGGCGTGGACCTGTCCGACCTGCCGGTTTACTCAGACGTCAACGTCACGGGCACGGCGGTGCTGCTGGCGGCGATGGGGCGGCACGGCATCCCGCGCCTGGTGTTCGCCTCGTCGATGGTCGTCTACGGCGAGGGGGCCTACGAGTGCGCGGCGCACGGCCTGGTCCGGCCGGCGCCCCGGGAACCGTCGGACCTGTCCGCGGGGAGTTTCGAACCGCGCTGCCCGAAGTGCGCGCTGCCGCTGGCCACCACCACGGTCACCGAGGATGCGCCGCTGGACCCGCGCAACGCCTACGCCGCGAGCAAGGTGGGCCAGGAACACCTGTCGGCCAGCTGGGCCCGGATGACCGGCGGCGCGGCGGTCGGGCTGCGTTACCACAACGTGTACGGCCCGCGGATGCCCCGCGACACGCCCTACTCGGGGGTGGCCGCGATCTTCCGGTCCTGCCTGGAGCGCGGGGCCGCGCCGCGGGTGTTCGAGGACGGCGGCCAGCGGCGTGACTTCGTGCACGTCCGCGACGTGGCCCAGGCCAACGTACTGGCCCTGGAAGCGGCCGATCAGGCGGTCGCGGGGCCGGCCTGGCCGGGCCTTCCGTCGGCGCCGGGCCTGCGCGTGGCACCGAGCCTTCCTACGGCGCCCAGCCTTCCTGCGGCGCCGAGCCTTCGCGTGGCGCCGAGCCTTCGCGTGGCGCCGAGCCTTCGCGCGGCGCTCAGCCTGGCACGCTGCGGTGTTACAACGTGGCCAGCGGTGAGCCGCATACGGTGGGTGAGATGGCGGGCGCGCTGGCGGCGGCGTTCGGCGGCGGGCTTGATCCGGTAGTCACCGGCGAGTTCCGGCTGGGCGACGTGCGGCACATCGTGGCCTCGCCGACGGCCGCGGCGGCCGGGCTCGGGTTCCGGGCCCGGATCGGGTTCGCCGCGGGCATGACGGAGTTCGCTCACGCTCCGCTGCGCGAGCCTGCCGCCCTGGCCGCGGCCCGCGGCTAGGGGCCGCCGTCCGCGCGCCCAGTGCGCTGGGCTGCGCTTGCCCGAAGCCGTGTCCGCCAGTACTGTCCGGCGGCATGCTGCTGTGGATCAATGGCCCTTTCGGAGGCGGCAAAACCGCGACCGGTCGCCTGAGCGAAGACCTCCAGCGGCTTGGTGCCTCCGAGTTCGCCCAGCAGATCCATACCGATGCACGCTCAGAGCGAGTCGATGGAGACCGTGGTGGTCCACGGCGGGGAACGGCGGCCGGGGACCCGAGGGCTCGGTGGTGTGCCCGATCTACCAGGGAACGGTGTACCCGGTCGGGCCTGGGACCGGGTACCACAGCATTCCTTTCATCAGGCTGAACTCCCTATGCTTCCCCGAGAACGCAGCGGGCTTCGTCTCATGGCTGTGACGATCGAGACGGCTGTCTATCCGTGGTCTGGACTTGGTTGGGCGGTGTCGTTTGAGGTTGTTTCAGGTTTGGTGTGGAGGACTTCGCGGGCCTGTTCGGCGGCGCGGGTGATGCTTTCGCTGATGAAGTCGAGGAAGCGGGCGATGTTCTCCAGGCGGGCGGCGGCGGGGGTGTGGGGGCCGAGGATGGCGACGCCTTGGCGTGCGGTTTCGACGAGCTGGTCGTTGGATCGGGCGCTGGCGATCGTCGCCTGGTAGAAGAGTTCGTCGTCGACGACGTAGCGGTCGCGGCGGCGTTCGTCGCGTTCTCGGCGGACGAGGCTCTGGCTCTCCAGGAAGGCGATCGCTTTGGAGATGGACGCCGGGCTGACCTGGAGGCGCTGGGCGAGTTGGGACGCGGTGAGGCTGCCCGCGTCGGTGGTGAATAGGCAGGTCAGCACCCGGGCCGTCATCTTGGGCAGGCCCGAAGCCATGAGGACGGTGGTGAGCGTCTCCTGGTATTCGGCCACGGCCTCGGCGTCGCGTCCGTGTGGCTGGGGGACTGACTCCGGCCCTCGGGAGGAGGCGGGCCTGCGCCGGTGAGCGCGGCGTTCGGTGGCGCGGTGGGCCAGGTCGGCGCGGTAGGCGGTGGGGCCGCCGTTGCGCATCACCTCACGCGTGATCGTCGAGGTCGGACGGTCCAGGCGCCGGGCGATCTCGGCGTAGGGGAGGCTGTCGGCCAGCCCCAGCGCGATCTGCTGGCGTTCGTGCTGGGTGAGCCTGCCTCCCGGCATCGCGATCTCCTTGGTGATCCTTCGTGGTGGCCCCTGATCCCCCACTGTAGCGTTCACTTCTCATCCATTGCAATGATCGAGGCAATCGTCGTTGCGTTAATAGTGAACCATTGCAACAGTTTTCCAGGGTTCTATCTGCATAGATGTCGTTACTATGCAACGGTATGTGTTGCGGAATTTTAAAAAGCAACGTAGCGTTTCCGATGTCAGAAACAACGAACGAGCACGGGAGAGCATCATGCAGAAGTTCGACACCCCCGCCCCGATCTCCGCTGTCCTGGACATCCCCGCCGGACGCATCCAGTTCATCGCCGCCGACCGCGCCGATACCACCGTCGAGGTCCTGCCCGCCAACCCCTCCAAGAGCCGCGACGTCCAGGCCGCCGAGCAGACCGCCGTCGCCTACGCCGACGGCGTCCTGCGGATCCACACCCCCGAGCCCAAGAACCGGCTCTTCGGCCCCTCCGGATCCCTGGAGGTCACCGTCCAGCTGCCCGCCGGCTCCCGCATCGAGGCCAAGGCGGCCAGCTCCGAGCTCCGCGGCGTCGGCCGCCTTGGCGACGTCGCCTTCGAAGGCGCGTACCGCCAGATCAAGATCGACGAGGCCGCGAGCGTCCGCCTCACTGCGATGGACGGCGACGTCGAGGTCGGCCGGCTCAACGGCCCCGCGGAGATCAGCACCGCAAGGGGCGACATCCGGATCATCGAGGCCGTGCGCGGCACGGTCGTGCTCCGCACCCAGTCCGGCGACATTTCGGTCGCCGCCGCCGCCGGCGTCTCGGCCGTCCTGGACGCCGGCACCGGCTACGGCCGCATCAGCAACGCCCTCAAGAACGATGGCACCGCCGATCTCGACATCCGCGCCACCACTTCCCACGGCGACATCACCGCCGGCAGCCTCTAAAGGAGCAGAATCAGGACTATCCGGCCGGGCCCACCGCTATCGAGATCCTGCCGGTCGTCGCCGACGACCCGGCCGTCCGCCCCCAAGGGCCTGCGATCCACGTGCAGGGCCTGGAGAAGTCGTACAAGACGCCTAACGCGACCAGGTGGAACACATGACGAAGAACAGCACTTCCCCGGCCAATTCGAAGTGGACCGGCATGGTGCCGGTTGACGATACGGCCCTGGCCGTCACCGACACCGGCGGTCCCGGCATCCCTGTGGTCTACCTCAATGGCCAGTTCGCCACTCAGGGGTACTGGCGGCGGGTCATCGCTGAACTGGGGACGGGGTGGCGGCACATCACCTACGACGAGCGGGCTCGCGGCAGGAAATCGAAGCGGTCGGCGGACTATTCCTTCAAGGCCGCCGTCCGGGATGTCGATGCCGTTCTCGCGGCCAGGGGTGTGGACCGGCCGCTGCTGGTGGGCTGGTCCTACGGAGCGGTCGTCGCGGCGCACTGGGCCAGCCAGAATCCGGACCGTACCGTGGGCGCGGTCCTGGTCGACGGCGCGTACCCGTACGACTGGCTCGACGAGGCCATGGAGCAGCGGATCCGGAAGCTGTTCCGGCGGATAGGCTGGTTCACGCCGCTGCTGCGCCCGACGGGCCTGACCCCGCGGATGACCGCCGGACAGCAGGCCGACAGCAACATCGAACTCGGCAAGCTCTCCCGCGCACGCGAGCTGGGCCCCGTGCTGGACAACATCACCGTCCCGGTGCGGTACGTGGTTGCTTCGGGGACGTCCTTCGGAAGCCGCGGTGATGAGCAAGAACGGATACGCACCAGCCTCGACACGGTGACCGCCCGCAACCCGGACATCCAGATCAGCGCGAAGGTCACCAGCAACCACGGTGCGATCCTGAAAAGAGACGCCCCGGCCATCGCCGAGGCCGTACGCGAGGTCGCCGCCCTCGACCGCGGGCGGCACTGAAGACACGACCAGCGGACCGACGACAACGACACGTCCACGCCACCACCGTCATCATCGCCCAGCTCGGCCGCGTCCGGGTCGCGCAAGGGCCGCAGTCCTTCGCGCGGTACGGACGCGGTGAAGCTGTAGCGGCCGAGCACGTTGAGGTTGCGGTGCTTGAGCGGGGAGAGCCGGGCGACATCCTCGTTACGGATCTCGAGGCCCTCGGCGGAGCTGGGTCACGGCGGCGTCGATGTAGCGCGTCGTCCAGAACACGACGGCGTTGAGGACCAGCCCGAGCGCGCCGAGCTGATCCTCCATCCCGTCCCGGTACGCCTGGTGGATGCTGCCGCGCTTGCCGCGGCACACGTCCCGGGCCAGCTGGGCACCTGCGAGGAAGATCCAGAAGAACAGTCAGCCCAGCCCGGTCGGCGAGACATAATCACCGGGCCAGGTCCGTACGCCCTCTTGACAGTGGCGGCCCTTATGGCTACCGCGGACAGGGTCGAGCCCGTCGGCACGGCAGGATCTTGGCCATGCCACGCGGGGAGTCGGCAGCCGTGGAGGAGGCTGACGGGCAGCCCATCACGCAGAGCAACTTCAGTCTTCGCGCGCCCGCGCACAATCCCGCTGTTCTGTATCGTCAGGGGTCAAGATCGATCTAATGGTTAACAGCGCGCATATCGGGGTGTTCTGTGCTCAGGATCGCGCCGTTCCTATATCCGCGGCGGGGCATCGACGGGCTGGCGGATGACGGTCTGCCGTGCCTGGTGTGGGTGACGCCGTTTAATCTGCCTGTCCGGGCGCAGGCCTGGGTAGTGCGCCGGGTCATCTCAGGCGCGGTAAATTCCGGTCAGTTCGACGGGGATTGCTGCCCGGCAGGCGGCATCGGGACGGTCGGGAGGTGCCTGGCCTGCGCGAGCAGGGCGAGCAGGGTCACCGCGTCGGTCCAGGAAAGCGGAGCTATGGAGGCTGGCTTGCCGGCGGAATTGACCTGTTCGGGCAGCGAACCTAGCTGCGTCCGGTGGGCGGCGAGCCAGTCCAGCAGCGCCGCTGCCTGGCCGTGCTGCCCGGTCGCGGCGTCGAACAACGCGAACAATGCGGTCTCCGCGGTCCAGGCGACGTCGGGCGTGCCGGGCCAGGTTGCGCCGGGCTGCAGGCCACCGTTGGGGACAGCCAGAGCCCGCTGTGCTGACCTGGCCGCCGGCAGGACCTCAGGGCCGGGCACCGCGAATGGCGGCCCCAGGAACGTGATGGCCGCGTCGGCGCCCGACCCGGCGTCCGGGTTGCGCTGGTAACCGGTCCGGCCGAACGTGGCGGTGATCGCTATGGCCAGCCGGGCCGCGGCGGCCGCCCAGCGGCGGCCGTCGCTGGTGGCTGTCGCGCCACCGATGTCTGCGGCCAGGTCAGCGGCGGCGCGCAGGCCGGCCAGCAGCGGGGCGGCGGTACCGAGCGTGACCTGGACCGGCACCTCCCAGTAATCCATGGCCGGCCCTGGCAGGCCGTCACCGGTCAGCGAGCGGGCAGCGGCGTCGGCAGCTCGGGTGACCATCGGCCACAGCAGCGCAAGCTCGCCGCGCGATCGGCTGCCGGATCCTAGCTGCTGCGTGCTCGCCCAGGACCAGACCGCCCACGGAACCCAGCCGTCCGCGTCGAGCTCGGCAGGCCGGCCGTCGCGCACCGGACCCGAGCCGTCGGGCAGGTACCTGGCGGCCCAGATCCCGTTATCCGGCTGCATGCGCTGCAGAAAGCGGAGGATCCGGTAGGCCATCGCCGGATGACCTGTCTCGGCGAGCGCCACCGCGACCCAGCTCGAGTCACGCGGCCACGCATACTCCCAGCCGGAGCGCCAGCCGGCCAGCACGGCGCCATCCGGCCGGACGGCCAGCCTCAGGTCAAGCAGTGCCCGGGTGGCCATGGACCGCTGGGCCGTGGTGGCACCGGGGACCCGCCCGGCCCGCAGCCAGTCGCGGTCGGCCCGTTCCGCGGCCGCCACGCAGGCCGACTGGGCGCGGGTCAGCGGGCCCGGCCGTTGTGGCGCCAGGTAGGTCCCTGCGGCGGTGAGCAGGATGCTGGAGCCCGGCTCGAACTGGCCGCTCAGCCGAGCCGGAACTGGCAGCGCCCGCTGCTGCTGACATGGGTCCTGAGCAACACCGGCGACCGTGAGCCGGGGCTGCCCAGGACCCATGGCTACCGCGGCGGTCACCGCGGTCGCGCTGACTGCCAGCATGAGGACGGCGCCGGCCACGGCGGCCCGCCGGGAGCCGGACCAGCCTCCGTCAGAGAGGGTGGCCGGCGCCTGCTCAGGCTGAAGTCGCCAGCAGCTCACTGACCGTCACGAACCTGTATCCGGTGTCCGTCATGGACGCCACCAGCCTGTCAAGTTGTTTGATCAGGCTGGCGTTCGGCTCCGATCCGCCGTCATGAGCGAGCACGATGCTGCCGGGCGAGGCCCGCCGCAAGATCGTGTCGACGCCACCTTGCGGGTTGCTGCCCGTGACATGGTGTGACCACAGCGTCACGCCGTAATGCAGGCCGGCGCAGACCGCCAACCCGACGCTGTCGATGCGGCCGTAGGGCGGCCGGCACAGCACCAGCAGCCGGCCGGTCAGGTTCGCCAGGAACTCGTGGGTCCGTGCCAGGGTGCCGAGGTCAAAAGCCTCGTCATGCTGGGTCAGATCGTCATGCGCCCACGTGTGATTGCCTTGTTCGTGACCCTCCTCCGCGGTCTGCACCACCAGGTCAGCAGCTGCCAGCGCCCGCTCGCCGACCCTGAAGAACGTCGCCCTCGCGCCGTACCGCCGCAAGATCGCCAGCACCTGCGGCGTCCACTCCGGTGTCGGGCCGTCATCGATGGTGAGCGCGACGATCCTGGCCGACGGCGCGGCGCGGAACGTCACCGACGCCGCGTACGCCCCCGGCCCAGCCGGCGCCGCGGTCCGCGCCGTCGGCCCCTCGGCCGCAGCAGCCTGCCAGGCCACGATCCCGGCACCGGCTCCCGCCGCGCCACCGACGGTGAACACACCGGCCCCGGCGAGGAACCTGCGGCGGTCCACAGGACAACTCACCCGGGCTGATCGCAGTGCCGGCAGGCCCGCAGGCCGCCCGGCCCGGTTTCCGGGTCGTCGCCGCACTGCAGCAGCACGAACCACTGCACCCCCCCGCCCGGGAACCGCTCCTTCACCTCGCCGTCCACCTCGCGTCCGGCGCTATCCACAGCACGGCCCGGTCCATATCGGCCTCCCGGAGTTACTCAGACGCTGAGAGAAATACCCTGATTCCTCCCCGGCCACCCAATAGCCGCCACGTCGCGGCCCACGCTTGCTTCCCCGTCAGGCATGCTGAGTAACGGCATCGCCCGGGCAGCTACGCTCACCGATCGCCCGGCCTGAGGGGTCGCCGGGATAGACGCTCCCGAAAGTGCGGACGGTAGCGCGGCAGCTGACAGGAAATCAGAACTGGAAGATCTGCGCGCCGCCGCAGACACAGCCAAAAGCGCTCTCAGCCGCTCCGAGTCGGCGGTCTGGAGCATTTCTTGGATGGTCTGACCTGCTATAGCGCTCGCTCCTTGACGGCATAGCGTGACCGAACTGGACGGCTTACCGTGGGTTTCCGTTTCACTGCTGGGAGCGGGAACTGGCCCAGCCGTCTCGGTCCCAGCCCGGCCGGGAGGTGCCCGATGACCACTGCCGTCCCATCCACCGCGCTCGCCACGATCCAGCCTGCCTTCACCGACACCGAACGGCTCGCCCTCGCCGGATACCTGGCCGGCTACCGCGGCCTTACCCGCGAGGCTTACACGCTGGACCTGCGGCAGTTCACCGCCTGGTGCCGCGCCCGCTCCGTGAGCTTGTTCGCCGTCCGCCGGGCCGACATCGAAT
The DNA here is from genome assembly GCA_963835775.1 of uncultured Actinomycetes bacterium. Taxonomy (GTDB): domain Bacteria; phylum Actinomycetota; class Actinomycetes; order Streptosporangiales; family Streptosporangiaceae; genus Palsa-504. The sequence continues at coordinate 74,848 of CAWIHB010000001.1, forward strand.
CCTTCGCCCGCGACCTGGAAGCAAAAGGCCGGTCCCGCGCTACCGTCACCCGGCGGCTGTGCACCATCGCCGGCTTCTACAAATACGCCGTCGAAGAAGAACTCCTCGACCATTCCCCGGCTGCGCACGTCCGGCGGCCGCGAGTGGATTACGAGTCCCATGCCGTCGCGCTGGACCGCAACGAACTCGGCGCCCTCCTGGTAGCTGCTGGACTCGGCCCCGCCAGCCGAGCACGCGCTGATCTCCCTGCTCGCCTTGAACGGGCTGCGGGTCTCCGAGGCCACCGGGACCGACATCGAGCACCTGGGCCTCGAGCGCGGGCACCGGACCGTGACGATCACGCGCAAGGGCGGCAAGGTGGTGACCATCCCGCTGGCGCCGCGCACCGCCCGGGCGATCGACCTGGCCATCGGCGAGCGCACCGAAGGACCGGTCTTCCTGGCCGCCGACGGCCGGCGGCTGGACCGGCACGGCGCCGGGCGGATCGTCCGCAAGGTCGCCCGCCGCGCCGGAATCGGCAAGACCATCACGCCCCACACGCTCAGACACGCATTTATTACCGCCGCGCTCGACGTCGGCGTGCCTCTGCGCGACGTGCAAGAGGCCGCCTCGCACGCCGACCCGCGGACCACGATGCGGTATGACCGTGCCCGCGGCAGCCTGGACCGGCACGCCACTTACATCGTCGCCGCCTACATCGCGGGCGCCGCCCGGTAAACAGGTGGGCGAGTATCCTCCTGGCGGCCAGTACCGCCAGGAGGAGCAAACTCATCATCAACGGCCGGGAAGTGATCACGCCCAGCGACCTCAGTATGGACGCGAACCGATCTGTACTGATCGTTAGTCCAAGCCCTCGGCAGCAAGCGCGGCACATAAAGAACATTCGGTGCATTGATGGGCCGGGGCGGCCAGTCGTGCGGGGGTTCATCCGGTGGTGCCGTCAGCAAGGACCCGGTGTTGGTCGGGGGCAGGCCCCTGGCGTGGCTCAGGCTCATCTGGCCGTCGGCCCGCTGATCCGTTTGCTGGTCCGGGTCTGCCAGAAGCGGACGGCTGCGACGTCATGCCGCGCCTCGCGAAGTGTTCGGACCACTCCAAGAACTCGACGCGTCAGGCACGCAGCTCGCGCCGTCGTGCCAGGGCCGCCTCCTTGTCCCGATGCCCGGCAGGGTCGCCTCCATGCGCTTTACGGCCGAGTACGGGTCAAGATGGTGCACGGGCAGCGCCGGGCTGATCTCTGGGGCCTGGATCAGGGGTCCGCCGCGGCGATGATCGCGCGTACCGACCGGTCGACGTCAGCCTCGGTGGTACGCCAGCTCGACACCGAGATGCGCATGAGCCGCTGGCCATGCCAGGTCGTCGAGCCCATCCAGCACTGGCCCGAGCGCTGCACAGCCTCGATGACCCGCTCCGTCGTCGCGTCATCGCCGAATCGCACCAGCACCTGGTTCAAGACGACGTCGTTGACGACCGAGATGCCGTCGATGGCGGCGAGCTGGGCAGCAAAGCGCCGGGCCAGGGCACAGCAGCGGTCGACGAGCTCGGCAACGCCGCTTCGCCCCAGCTCGCGCAGCGCGGCCCACGTCGCGAACCCGCGCGCCCGGCGGGACGACTCGAGCACATAGTCGCCGGGCGGCCGCACGGCAGCCGCGGCGGTGCCGACGAGGTATGCCGCCGTGTAGGCCATCGCCGCCGCGTGCACATCCGGGTGAGCGCAGAACGCATACCCCGAGTCATAGGGCACATTGAGCCACTTGTGGCCGTCGGTGCCCCACGAGTCGGCGGTCTCGATGCCGGCCACCAGCGGCCGCGTCGCCGGGCTCGCGGCCGCCCACAGCCCGAACGCCCCGTCGACGTGAGCCCAGGCACCGTGCTCGTGCGCCGCCGCCACCGCACCCGCCAGGTCATCGCATGCCCCGGTGTTGACGTTGCCCGCCTGCAGGCACACGATCGTCGGGCCAGCAGGCTTCCCCGCCAGCACGTTCCCCAGCGCGGCCACGTCGATGGCGCCGTTCCCGTCCGCGGGCACGAGCTGAAGCGAGCCGGCGCCCAGGCCGAGCAGGCGCAACGAGCGGTCGATCGTGGCATGGCGCTCCTCGCTCGCCACGACCCTGACAGCCGGGCCCCCGGCAAGCCCGTCGCGCTCCACGTCCCATCCCACGTCCGCGAGGACCTGGTGGCGGGCCGCGGCCAGGCACACCGTGTTGGCCCCCTGGGCGCCGGTCACGAACCCGAACGACACATCACCAGGGAGCCCCAGAAGCTCCACGAGCCAGGCCCCCGCGACCTCCTCGACCACGGCGGACGCCGGCGACGACAGATGGTTGTACGCCGGCTGGTCCCAGCCCACGGCGAGCACGTCGGCCGCGGTCGCGGCGTCCAGGGCGCCCCCGATGACGAAGCCGAAATAGCGAGGACCGGTCGTCGCGACCATGGCCGGCTCTACCGCGGTGATGAGCTGGTCGACGACCTCGCCCGCAGGGGCGGGGCCATCAGGCAGCCGGCCCCCGATCGCCGCCCGCACGGCGTCCAGGTCGACTTCAGGGAACACCGCGGCCTCCGCGGCGGCCTCGCGGTAGGCCGCCACGCGGTCTGCGGTCCGGGCCAGCAACGCACGCAGATCGGTCATGACCCAATCCTGGACCGCAGCAAGCGATCCCGCCCACCAGTTCAGCCGTCCCCAACCTCAACCGGCGTCGAACCGCCACGGAGACGATTGCACGCCTCCGCGGACAGTCCACGCCCCAGATCCGAGACTGTCATGGCCGGCTTTCGCGCGGGAACATCTGGGCGTACAGCTTCTCGAAGTCCTCAGGCCGGACGCGGTCGATCCGATGTGCGCCGCAACCGAGCATCAGGTGCCGGTTCAATACGTCGAGCCCGGCCTAGCCGTCCGCCCGGCGCGGCCGGGTCCTGGTCAGCCTGACCGGTACGCTGACCCTGGAAAGCCCTGCTCGGCGCGGTGATCTCCGCCATCCGCCGCGGGCAGCAGCTCCTCCGCGTTGTTATCGGACACCTGGGCTAGATCGTCTGTGGTCGTTGGCCATGCAGTGTCGATCGGCTCCGCTTGGCCGCTTTCAGCTTGGCATCGTGGCCCTTGCCCTTGCGGGCACTGTGCGCTGCCCGGTGATGCCGCCTCGAGCCATGCAGCGTATTACCGCCATGTCGCGGCACCGTGACCACCTCCGTGGCGTGGCGTCGTCAATGCACTTCTACGGCATGCGTGAGGCCCCGGCTATATCACTTCGGGACCGGGGCCTCGCTGGTTGTGGCCGCCTTACCGGACGCGAGCAGCTCGTCAAGGCGGTCGAGCAGCTGGCGCAGGCCGAATTTGACTACGAGGATCTTGCCGCCCTGGTCAGCAGACCACATGCCCGTGTGCGAGTCGGCGGGGCTGGCGATCTCGATGTCCGGGTGCTCAGCGCGGAACGCCTGGAGCCGGGGCACCTGGTCCTCGCTGGGCGGCGGCACGATGTCCATAACGGGCCAGTATCTTGTCACTGCCGTGATCGGGGTCAAGGGGACCAACGTCACTTCCTGGCCGGAGTCCAGCAGGGTCCCCGGCTACCCGCGAGCGAACACGCTCCGGGAGGACTGGCTTGTCGATTCCCTGGTGCCAGACGCCATCGGGGCCGGGAAAGCGCTCAGCCACGGGCACCGCCGGCAGGCGGCAGCAGGCGTGGCGAATGCGCCGGTCAGCTTGCGGCCCGACCCGGCCGGTGCGCACGCCGCAGTGATCGCCGAGGCAGCAGCATGCTTCGATTCCGGGCTGGGCGGTGCGCGCTGCTCGAGCGGACCGGCGTGCCGCAGCCCTCGCAGCGGCCGCCGCGCTAACCTGCCCGGTACGGACAGCCGCAGAGCTCCGCCGATTGGCGATGGAGCCTGAACAGCTGGCCGGAGAACAATGCCTTAACGCTGAACGTCCCGTTCACGAGCACCCGCCGGTATCCGGCGGCCGGCCCGCCAGCCGGCCACGATGCGCGACTGGCGCCCACCGCGATATCCGCCGTTAGGCGCGGACGTCTGTTGGATTCAAATCAAGATGCGGGCGGGCCAGACCTGGGCGTGATGCGCGCCCATTATGTCGGCGGAGATGAAAGGCCGTGCGTCGAGATCGTGGGTGCATGCCCGGCACGTTCGGGGTGGCCGGCCCGGGGCGGGGGCTGTGGCTGTGGACCGCTCCGCCCGAAAGGGCTGCCACGGCACCCCACTGTGCCGGTTCGGCCTGCGGCACGGGGGTGATGGCGAGGACCATGTCGGTCATGGCGTTGACCGCCTGGCAGGTGTGCCGCGACCGGTGACGGTGGCGTCGCCCCAGCCAGTGGACGGCAACCGGCTTCAACGGGCGCCGGATCCGATGCCGGTACAAAACGGTCACCCAGACATAGGCCCTTCCCCGGGATCAACCCAGGTAATAATCAGACGGCGTGGGCTTTGAGCTGAGCCGGGCAGCCACCGCCTCGGCGCACCGCTCGGCCTCCTCTCGTGACTGATGCAAGTGCCCGCATTGATAACTCTGGGTTACATAGCTATCGACGATCTGTTCTCGGTTTTCCCGGGCATCCGGCAATGTATCAGGTGCGGTCTTTCCCCGGTGCTTCACCTCGCAGCACCTCCTGCCTCTTCCCGTCGGATGACCGAGGTGTCATAGCGACCCATCGCTTTCACCTCACACCCAGTTCGGCCCGGGAACAAGTGGGCAGGCCGGCAGCGATGGCCAGCAATCGATGGGACCTAGGTCCCAGTCCTGTCAACAGGGCTGCCCTGCCAAGGCGTGGTCACTAGGGGTAGCCGATTCCGACCTCGGCCGCGTATAAAAGCTTAAGTGCCGATGATGGGAGGGCTGGATTGAGCGCAGTGAGCAGGCACAACGGGAAATCGGGGGCCTGCATCAAGGACGGCGGTTGTTGCGGGCGCTGATTGGCGCGGAGGTAGCGGATCCGCTGGCGGCGGGAGCCTAGGGACGCGATCGGCGCTGGCGGCGGTCGGTGCGGGAGCTGGCATGGAGGTCTGGCCGGGGCGGCAGTGGCCGCTGGGTGCTACGCCCGATGAGGCCGGGACGAATTTCGCGGTGGTCTCGGGGATAGCTGAGCGGGTGGTGCTGTGCCTGTTCGATGAGGGCGGCGCGGAGACCCGGCTGCCTCTGCCGGGATTCGATGGCGGCGTCTGGCACGGGTTCGTGCCCGGGGTCAGCGGCGGCCAGCGGTATGGCTACCGGGTGACCGGGCCGTATGACCCTGCGCGGGGGCTGCGGTGCAACCCGGCCAAGCTGCTGCTTGACCCGTACGCCAAGGCGACGGCGGGCCGGCTGGTGTGGGGGGGACAGCGTGCTGGGCTATCCGCCGGGTGACCCCGAGGGGCGCAGCGACCTGGATTCGGCGCCGTCGGTGCCGCGGTCGCTGGTGGCCGGCACCTCAGGGCGCCGACCGGCCGCCCGGCACGCCCTACCGGGACACGATCATCTATGAGCTGCACGTCAAGGGGTTCACTGCGACCCGCCGTGACGTGCCGCCGGAGCTGCGGGGCACGTACGCGGGGCTGGCGTGCCCGCCGGTGGTGGAGTACTTGGCCGGGCTCGGGGTGACGGCGGTGGAGTTGCTGCCCGTCCACCAGTTCGTCACTACCGGGGATCTGGCCGGGCGCGGCCTGGCCGACTACTGGGGCTACAACACCATCGGGTTTTTCGCCCCGCATGACGGCTACTCCGCCGCGGTGCGGGCCGGCCATGCGGGCGGTCAGGTCGGCGAGTTCCAGGCGATGATCCGGGCGCTGCATGCGGCCGGACTGGAGGTGCTGCTTGATGTGGTGTTCAACCACACGGCCGAAGGCGGGCACCTGGGCCCGACGCTGTGCTTCCGCGGGCTGGACAACCCCGGTTACTACCGGCTCGTGCCCGGCGACCCGCGCCGCTATGTGGACACCACGGGCACCGGCAACTCGGTCAACGCCGGCAACCCGGCGTGCCTGCGCATGATCATCGACTCGCTGCGCTACTGGGTCAGCGTGATGCACGTGGACGGTTTCCGCTTCGACCTGGCCACCGCGCTGGCCCGCCAGCGGGGCGAGTTCGACCCGCACGCCGCGTTCTTCGGCATCGTCGCGCAGGATCCGGTCCTCTGCCAGGTCAAGCTGATCGCCGAGCCGTGGGACGTCGGCCAGCCCGACAGCTACAGCGTGGGCCGGTTCCCGGCCGGATGGAGCGAGTGGAACGGCCGGTACCGCGACACTATCCGCGACTTCTGGCGCGGCGGCAGGCATGTGCTGCCCGACTTCGCCACCCGGATCGCCGGGTCTTCGGACCTGTACGGCCCGGCCCGCCGCCGGCCAACCGCGTCGGTCAACTTCATCACCGCGCACGACGGGTTCACCCTGCACGACCTGGTCTCCTACAACCACAAGCACAACCAGGCCAACGGCGAGGGCAACCGGGACGGAACCAGCGACAACAGGTCCTGGAACTGCGGCGCGGAAGGCCCGGCCGGCAACCCGCGGATCCTCGCGCTGCGCGCCCGCCAGACACGTGCACTGCTGGCCACGCTGCTGCTGTCCCGCGGGGTGCCGATGATCCTGGGCGGCGACGAGCTCGGCCGCACCCAGGGCGGCAACAACAACGCCTACTGCCAGGACAACCCGGTGTCCTGGGTCGACTGGGACGCCGCCAACGCCAGCCTGACCGCCTACACCCGCCGGGTCATCGCCGTGCGCCGGGCGCACCCGGTGCTGCGCGCTCCTGGCACACCGAACTGGACAGCTTCGAGCTCGCCGCTGACATCACAACGCCCGAGGCAGCCGGCGCCACCGGCACGGGCACTCGGGCCGCCCCGGCACAAATCGGCGCAGGCGATCACCTGACCGTCATGCAGCGCTCGCTCGTCCTGCTCCTGGCCCCCCAATCGGACACGTGATGGCCCTGCCCGGGTGCCGCGGGCCGACGAGCACGGCCGGGATATCGCCGGCACCCGAGTCCCCAAGGCCGACGCCGTGATCATCATCGTCCCGGCGCACCCGGATCCACCCATGCTTGCCCCGCCGCACAATCCGCCACAGCCGGCGGCGATTGCGCGACAAGTCCCAGGACGCGCAGAAACGGTTGATCCGGGTACGGACCGGGGGTCCATGGCCGACGGAGCTCTCACTCTCCGATTCGGCAGGGGTGATCGAAGATCACCGAGCCCTTCGGGCCGTATAACGCTAGATACACGGGTGATCCTCGCCGATCTTTTCGGTCCGATATGCGGAGATGATCACCTGTATTACTCGTTCGGCGCGATCTCGCAAGGCGGCGGCGCTCGGCGACTGTTCACCCACTGTGACAGCTACCGTCTACCGTGTTGCTGTTAGCGTGCCGGTCACGGAGTTGCGGGCAGTTGGAGGTTTCGTACCCTAGGCGCCCCTAGCGCCATAGGCAATCGACGCTCCCGCGCACCAGGTTATCACGGCGAGTGAGGCTTCTTCTAACGCTGTGTAATTAGCCCTTGCCTGGGACGCTGCACAAGTAGCCGCCTAATTGTTTCTGGAGGGCGCTGCGGCACCTACCGCAAGCCGAATGGTGATCATGCTGGGCGACGCGCCGGGGATAGCCGTGGTCCCCGGGCCCGCTCAGCGATACAGCCTGGTGGTGGGTACTAGCACGGACCGGCGTCACGAGCGTCGCCGCTACGAGCCGCTGTCGGCGCCGGCCGCTGGGTTGCCGGGCCGCCGACTGAACGGACGGCGGGGCCTACGGCGCGAAGTCACCCCCGCGGATTACCTGCGCGGCGAGCGCGCGGCGGGCCTTGCCCGCGTCGTCGACGCAGATCACGGCGAAGAACAGGTCATCGGAGACGCGGACCGGCAACAGCAGGTCGACGTTGACGCCGACGCCGGCGAGCTCGCGGAACATGGCCGCGCCGGCGCCGGGCTGGTTCTCCATCCGGATGGTCAGCGCTGGGCGCATCGTGTACTGGATGTCTGCATCCTGGAGCACCGTCTCGGCGCTGGCCTCGTCGTCGGCGATGAACACCACAGTGCCCTGTTCTCCCCGGGCCGTCGCAGACAGGACCAGGTTAATGCCGCGGTCGGCCATCGCCTCGCACAGCCGGGCAAGCTCGCCGGGCTGGTTCTTCAGGTCCACGGTGAACACGCTCATCTGGTGCTCCTTTTGTCCGCGGCACGGCGTCCTGTGCTTCATGCGCCCCGCCTTGTGTCCGCGCACTGCAGCGGCCGGCCGGGCCGGCATCGGCGTCGAGGGTGCGGCCGATGCGCTGCTCCCGCCATGGCCGGTGACGTGCTAAGCCCCGATGCCCGGTGGCTCCGCGGTCGCGGATGGCCCGGACGCTATGCGATGGTGCGGCGCAAGCTTCGATCACCAGGGGGGTCGTGGCTAGGGACCGAGGTCTCTTGCACAAGTGACAGAGGGCCCTAATGAACCCGACGCGGGATGGGAAAGCTGACGCTTACAAAAAGGCGTGCAGTACCCCCGTCAGAGGTTGCGAGAGGGGGAGCGAAAATGCCACGCAGCGATGTTCACCGGGAGGGCCTAGCTCGTGAGCTCGGCGCCACCCAATACCAGTCCACCCACGACAAAGCCGCCGCAGCCGATCTCGCCGGGAGCCACCGGCCCGAGCGCGGGGGGCACGGGCATGCCCGCGGCGAGCCCAGGCAGTACCACGGCCGATGGCAGCAGCGGGTCGGGGACGTCATGACGACGCCAGTGGTGACTGTTGACCTGCGCACCCCGTACAAGCGGATCGCCGCCCTGCTGGCGCAGCACCAGATCAGCGCCGTGCCGGTGCTGGTGCTGGGCCGCCATGTCGCCGGGGTGGTCTCTGAGGCCGACCTGCTCAGCGCCCAGGAAAGGCGGTTGCGGGAGGTCCAGCTCGAGTCAGGCGGCCACTTCCGCCGGCACGCCGACGTCAAGAAGCACCGGGGCCTGACGGCGGGAGAGCTGATGACCTCGCCGGCCATCACCACGCACCCGGACGCGCCCCTGCCGGCCGCCGCGAGGCTGATGAGCAGCCGGCACATCAAGCGGCTGCCGGTGGTCGAGACCGGAACGACGTTCGGCGGCGGCGTCGGCGGCAAGCTGATCGGGATCGTGAGCCGCTGTGACCTGCTCAGCGTCTTCCTCCGCCCAGACGAGGACATCGCCGGGGCGGTCCGCGAGATGCTCGCCCGGCTACCGCAGGCGGACCCGGGCGGCGTAACCGTAGCAGTCCGGAACGGCATCGTGACCTTGGCAGGCCTGCTCGGGTCCGCCGAGGAGCATGACCTGATCCAGGTGGCGGGCCGGCTGACCTGGGACATAGATGGCGTAGTTGACGTGGTGAACAATCTTGGCATCACCCAACCGGTAACCTCATCCACCCCGCGGCACCGCGAGGTGCCACTCAAGCCCGACGAATTCCTCGGCATGCTGACCAAGCCCGAGGAACTTGTCGGCATGCTGGCCAAGCCCGGGGAGTTCATCGCCAGCGCCTACGACTTCGCCGAACAACTGCTCACCTCCCAGGCGGAGTACGCCGAAGCCATGACTGAGGCGATCAAGCCGCTGCTTGGCGGCACGAAAGGCGCGGCCAAGGCGGCCAAGAAGGATGACAGTAAGTCACCCAGATAGGCGGCGAGCCCGGCTTCCCGGACTGACGCCATGTGATCGCACCGGAATTGAGCGAGGCGCACATTCGCGCCGACGTGAGCGGCATTAGAGCCGAAGTCCCAGGCGGGCTGGCGCCGCGCATAAAGAACGATCTGTGCTGACCGGCCTCGGCAACTGCGTCATCGACAGACAGCACCGATTCGGCGATCTGCGCTGTTATTCCAGGTCATGGGTGCATCTGCGACTGCATTGACACGCCACCATGCAAGCGATAACCACACAAATAGGCAGCCCGGTTCATGACTGCTGGCCGTAGAGCTCGTCCAGGGTAGTAAGAAGGATCTTGTCTATGCTGGCAGCGGCTTGGGCTGCGAGTTCATCGGTGAAGCCCGTCGTACTGAACAGGCCGACTGCGGCGTCGGTGGCGTCGTGCCCGGCGGCGGTCAGCAGGTCGCGGAGGTGCTGGAGCCTGCCTAGCTCGGCCAGGCCTGGACGGCGGTCGCGGTGCTTGGCCTCGCCGATGAACGCGATCGGTGCGCCGGGGGTCCGCGGGCGGCTGCCGCGCGCGAGCGCCAGGACGTCGATCTCGTGGCTGGCTTTGTGCTCGCGGCAGGCGATGACGGTCTGCCCGACCGGGCCGACGGCCAGGCCTGCCTCCCGGGGGGCGTACCGGGCGACCCACTCGGCAGCGAGCGCCTCGAAGTGCGGCCCGAAGATCTTGGACTCAACAGTGTGCTCTGCCTCGGCCCAGACCTGGCGAGCCCGCCCGGCCTCCAGGTCGGCCAGGTACGGCTCGATGACCAGCTGATGGAAGCGGGCCATCGGGTCGGCGACCGTGACCACGGGCCGCCGGTCCAGGAGCAGGTCGTGCCGGCGGTCGATGAAGCCGGCCGATGCCAGCGTGCTCAACTGGTGCGCCAGTGAGGTAGCCGGACGGCCGAGCAAGCCACCGATTTTCGTCGGCGATGACTCTCCTGCGGCCACGGCGGCGAGCACCGAACTGTACGTGGCCGTGTCGCGGATGCGCGGGTCCTCGTGCACGGCCCGGCGGGCCTCATCGAACAGCGGCATGGACGGCCGCAGCACGTTCCGCGTGAGCCAGCTGCCAAGCTGTGCGGGGTCCTCTGGAACCTGCGGATCCGGGACAAGCTCCCGTTAGCCGGGCGTGCCGCCGACGAGGGCGTTATGCGCGAAGGCCGCAGCGGGATCGGAGATCCCCCAGTACTCTCGCGCATCCCGGTAGCCGAACGACCGGACGCGTAGTTCGAGCGCGGCTCGGCCCCGCAAAGCCTTGATCCCGGACAGCAGATCCGCCATGACGGAGATCGCCGAGCCGCACAGGAGCAGGCGAAACGACACGGTGACCGCTCCGGCACCTGGGCCCAGGCTGTCGTATAGGGACTGCACGATGGACGGGAGCCCTGCTGTCCAGCGGAGTCCCCATTAGCTCGACTACATTTATATTAAGTGTATTCGAGCTAGGGCAGCTGCGGGTATACGGGCAAGGATTACGAGAGCTGACCTTTAGATCCAGCGCGGTACTGCGCGACCGGGCGGGTTCCGTCACAATCTCTCGAACCCGGGCGGGAGACGGAGTTCGTGCTTGACAGCGCGGATCCATAAGGTAGCCCCGATCGCACCCACCAGCTGTATACCGACCCCGCCGCTATCCGCGCGGCGACTCGGGCTCGAACTGCCCGCCGGTGACGTAGACCGCGACCTGGCGCACAAATTCCTCAAGGTCATCCAGGCTCTTCAACCTGTCATCGACTATCGAGTCATCGACCTCGATGTAATCATGCACCAGTACATTGCGGAATCCGACGGCCTTGCGCATCGAGACAGCCAGCTCAGTTGTCAGGACCCCGTGCTCTCCGAGCAGCCGGACGGCGTCGCCATTGTCGGCCGGAGGCCCCCAGCCTTCTGTTGCACAGATGCGCGACATCGACGCAAGCTTCAATCGCAGTGACGAAGGTGTACTTCACACCCCGCATCCAGATGGGATCCTGACGGTGCTCCTGGCTGGCCGCCGCTTCCTGCCGTCGGCGACGCTCCGCAGCAGCCGCAAGACGCGAGCTTCGTCTACCACGGCTTACCTGTGCCTGCCGGTGACACTGGCCGCGAACTCTCGATGCGCGCGGGTGATGCGCGGGAGCTCGTCGAAGTAGATCTTCCTGGTAGTGGCCTCCCACCGGACCCGGGTGACGGGATCATCATCGAAGAGCAGCCTGCCGCGTGCCGCTACCCGCCCGGCTAGCTCCAATGGCGCATGGTCGAGTACCAGGAGATCCACGCCGGGCGGCATCAGGATGTCGAACGCGTTCGGCGGCTGGCCGCCGAAGTAGGCCGCGATGTCGATGTCGGAATCCGGGCGATATTGCCCAGATGCGCGACTGCCATGTAGGTAGGCGAACCGTGCCCCGGCGTTCCTGAGCACGCCAACGGACTCGGCCATCACCACTGATGCCCTGACTTCATCCATCTCCCCAGTCTGGCAGATCACCGGACGCCTGTTTGCTTGCCGCGGCCGCACTGACGGCCGACAGCCAATGGCTAGGACACTGCGATAACGAGTCACGTTGTCCATGCGGTTCCTAGACAAGGGCCCACGGCGCGCGGGGTCTGTGCGGCTGCGGGACCCAGGCTGGCGCTCGCTTGATTTGCGCGCTGGACGAGATTAGGTCGGGTTCTGGCCGCCGTCAGGAAGGGCCAGTACGGGGTCAGTTTTCAATCCGTCGCCTACAATCGGAACCCGAAGCTGTTCTCCCAGCTCAACGAGTTATGTGGGAATGCCAGCATGCCCAGCATGCGTGGCGTAACGACACGCTTTGCCGGCCTGCCTCCCAGGCGGGGACCGGGCTGTCATCCTCGCCTGAAAAATCGCGTCGTAATGGGAATTGGGCTACAGTCACGGCCAACTGAGTTAGGGCGAACTTGGAGGAACGGTGGCCGACGACGAGCAGGTGCCGACCGCACCCGACGCTCGTACTCCGAACATGGCGCGCATGTACGACTACGCGTTGGGCGGGAAGGACAACTACGCCGTTGACCGTGCCGCGATAGAAAAGCTGTTCCAGATGTCGCCGGAGAACCGTTATGTACCCAGGGCTAACCGGCGGTTCCTTGGCCGAGCCGTGCGTTTCGTCGCTGGCCAGGGCATTAGGCAGTTCCTCGACCTCGGGGCCGGCTTTCCCAGTCAGGGCAATGTGCATGAGGTCGCCGGACAGGTCAGCCCGGACGCGCATGTTGTCTATATCGATGACGATCCTGTTGTGGTCAACCACGCCAGGGCGCTGCTGGCGATCGACCGCTCCATCGCCGCGGTGATCCAGAGTGACCTCCGGGACGCGGGGAAGATCTTCGCCGATCCCGACGTGGGCCGGCTGATCGACTTCTCCCAGCCGGTCGCTATCCTGTTCGTCTCCGTCCTGCATGGCGTACCGGACAAGGATGATCCGTGGGGCGTCGTCCAGGCTTTCGCCAGCCGGATGGCGCCTGGCAGCTATCTCATCGTGTCCCACCTCACCCGCGATGGCCATCCAGCCGATGTTGTCAGGCAGAAGGAGAAGGTCTTCGCGGAGTCAGACACCCCGTTCGTGTACCGCAGCCGGGCGGATATCCTGCGCTTCTTCGACGGGTTCGAGCTGGCCGAACCCAGGTTGACCCACGTGACGCGATGGCGGGGGGACGACTTGGACGAGAAAATGAGTGCGGCCGGCCAGTGGTGGCTCGGTGGAGTTGGCCGCAAGATCTGAGATAAGCCCCTTCGCCCAGGGTGAATGACAGGACAACCCAATTCGTCGGCCCGGCTGCCAGCCAGATTCAGATCCATTCACGGATGCGACGACCATCTGGTGGCTGATGAACCGCACCGAAAGCGTAACCGAACCAACCGCGGTGCGGTGGCCGATGCCAGCAGCCGCACTCGTGTTCCTTATGGTGACAGTGTCAACATAGTCCACCGTGCGTGACATAACAACACACTTCGTCGGCCCGGCCCTAGTGTGATGCGTCCGGCAGTCGGAGTCGCTCGCTGCTGCCTGGCTCGTTGAAGGCGTTGGTCGCGTGGAGATCCTCGGTGGCGCGAGCGAGGCTTGAGAAATCGATCCGGGCGGTGTAATCGTGCCCGTAGCGCAGTGCCTTGATCAGCACGCTTGAGTCCCCCTGGCGGGTCAGCTGCCTGAGTCCGCCGAGGTAGTCGTCGCGGAAAACCGTCGGGATGATGATCCTTGACTGTCCGCCGCTCACCAGTTCGGTGTTCATCATGACGCGCGCGACGCGGCCGTTGCCGTCACCGAACGGGTGAACCTCGGAGACGAGGAACATCATGTAGACGGCACGCTCGAAAGCGGTGTCCAGCGCGGCCAGCCCCTCCCATCCGGCGCGCAGCGTGCCGGCTACCAGCCCAGGCAAGACGAATAGGGAATCCCCGGCCCGGTTAGCGGCCTCTTTGAAGACCCCGGGCCGCTTGTCGGGCCGTCCGCCCATGATGGTGGCATGCCTGGACCGCAGCAGGTCCAGGAACTCCTGCGGCGCGGCTGCCAGGGTAGTCATCCCGGCCAGGTCGGCGACGACCATGTAGGTGCCAACCAGGTCATGGGTGTCATCCGCGCGCCCGGGTACCTGTTTCCCTCCGTAGACCACGGCGACCGCCTCGTCCAGTTCGAACTCGGTTCCCTCGATGAAGTTGGAGAAGTACGCCTCGAAGAACGGCAGGTACTCATAGCGCGGGTCCCGGGGATCGGCCACCGGCCTGTTCTGCGGCGCTGAGAGGCGCAGGCTGTCAGCCAGTTGCCTGAACAGGCGGATCCGATCCTGGTCGTATGGCAGCGACGCTTGGCGTGCCGTCAGCGCGCGGGATGGCGTCGTAATCTGCTTGGTGCCCAGTGCTGCCCCGATCATCTGGGACAGCGCCTTCACCGCGTCCTCCGGGGCATCGACCAGACTCGCGACCTGCTCGGCCTGCGTCCGGTACCGGGCGAGACGCTGCGGCCCGTCTGACTGGTACAGCCGGTCGACCCAGTCTCCCAGTTCGGCAGCGTCCAACGTGCGGCGCGCCCGGCCAGCCCGGGAGCGAGACGGCCGGGTGTTCTCTGCCAAGGCACGTCCCCTGCTGGCCTGGTACAGGCCGCCCGGCAGCGGGATGTCCCCGTCCAGCGGTCCCGCGCCTGGCCGTGCCGTCACCCGCAGGCCCGGAAACTCGATATCTCTAGCCCGGCCATCGCGAGCGAGGTAGAGCACGCCGTCGATCGGCCCTCCGGTCACGGCCGAGCGGTCGGTGATGACCGCACCTGGGAACAGCCCTCCGGCAATAGCTGGCCACTCTCGCGCCGTTACCGCACCTGGATCCGACGTAACATCGCTGGTGTAGACGCCTGCCGCCAAGCGCGCGAGCTCGCCGCGGCGTACCCGGCCTGCGATTGTCGCAGGCGGCACGTTCGAGGCGAAGACGACGGTCGTATCCACGTTCCCCTTCGCTCTTCCCGAAGAAATATGCGCCTAGCATACGCGGCGGCGAAGTTTTCCGTGAATAGCGGCAAGCCATTGCCAGTGACCTGCCTCCTGTGGCGCGAGTCCACTGACATGACCCGGCGGGCACCGCCGCCGCCGACCCTAATGTGCGTGTGAAGACAGCCTGCCGTGCAAACGATAATGACACAGGTTGTCCTGCTTGCGGCGCCGGGCGCCGGAGCAGTCACGGGGGTGCTGAGCGCCGGCTACCCAGCCAATGTTGTACAAGTTTTAGTACACTATTGCTATGACTGGTCCGGCGGTGATCCAGGTGCATCCGCTGTCCGAAGTGCGACAGCGGCTTTCTGGCATCCTCGCCCGGTTCCGGCGTGAGGGCGCGGCAGCGGAGCCGGTCGCGTTCGGCTCGCACCGCAAGCCCGAGGCCATTCTCCTCCCGTCCGAGGTCTACGAACGCTACAAGGAGCTCTCGCGGCAGCACGCGCGGCTGGACTCTGCTCTCGACGCGGCGCAGTCTGTGCAGGTGGAGCTGCCCGGCCCGTTCAGCCCAGATCATGACCGGGAAGTCGGGGCATACGTGGCCGGAAAGATCAGCGCGGCGGAACTGTACCGCAGGACGGTCGCCCGCTGCCGGCAGCCGTAAATGCCGGGGACCCGTACCGTGATCCGGTCACCGGCGTCCTGTACAACAAGCTCGGGCTGAGCACCGCCGCCGGGCTTGAGGCCGCGGAGCGGGAGATCACTCATGCAGCCCTGATCCTGCTATACGAATCGCCCGTCTCGCCCAGCTACGACCTGCCTCACCTCCGGGAGATCCATAAGCGGATCTTCGGCGACATATAGCGGATCTTCGGCGACATATATGAGTGGGCCGGCCAGATCCGGACGGTGCCATCGCCAAGGGCGCCATGTTCTGCCTCCCGCAGTACATAGATTCCTCCGCGGCCATCATCTTCCGCGAGCTGCACGACGAAGACTGCCTGCGCGGCCTGAGCCGCGACGTGTTCGTCGGGAGACTGGCCTATTACCTGGGCGAGGTCAACGCCCTGCACCCGTTCCGCGAGGGCAACGGGCGGGCACAGCGGGCCTTCTTCGCGCAGCTCGCCCGCAGCGCCGGGTTCACGCTCGCCTGGCAGCACCTTGATGCCGCCCGCAACGTCGCGGCCTCCGCCGCGATCATGCGCGGCGACCCAGAACCGATGCGGAAGATGCTCGCCGAGCTCGTCAGGGACGGCACCTGACCACACGAGATCCGCCGGTTATCTGGCGGTGGCCTGATCGTCGGACTTGGCCGTCCAATCCGCACCCGAACGGATATTCGGTGTCGACGTTGGTGGGTGGCATGAGCTGCTTCGATTCAACGGGCAGCCTAGTGCGGGCAGGTCGTGTGCGGGTTCAACCCGTGAACCACGGAGGTCCGCGGCCGGCTGAGGCGATCGCGGCGGCGGTTCGGCGGGGGCGACCTGCTCCCCAGCGCCCGACTCGCAGGCAAGGTGCGGCTGTGGGAGCGGACCGGCGATGACGCAGCGACGAGTTTCAGCTACTGGACCGCTTCCGGCTTCATCATGATCGCCACGTTCTGGCAGCACAGCCCGCAGCAGGGCGAGCCTCGCCGGTGACATCTGCAGGCACGCGTCACGTCCTCCCGCTAGCCTCGCCCGCCTGCGATGCGCCTGGCCTCGGGGGCATGCAGCAGCCTCGTCATGGCCACGACGCCGAGCAGCGGCCCGGGAGCAAGGACAGTAAATGCCCAGGTCCATCCGACGGCGTGCTGCACGACCGGTATCAGCCAGATGGTCACTGCGGTCAGCGTGAAGCCCGCCGCCAGCTGCAAGGTGACCGCGGTGCCCACGTAGCGCTGCTCGCTCGTCTCGGTCACGATGCTGGAGAACTGAGCCGAGTCGGCAAC
The DNA here is from genome assembly GCA_963835775.1 of uncultured Actinomycetes bacterium. Taxonomy (GTDB): domain Bacteria; phylum Actinomycetota; class Actinomycetes; order Streptosporangiales; family Streptosporangiaceae; genus Palsa-504. The sequence goes on from CAWIHB010000001.1 coordinate 91,797, forward strand.
CACCCAGAAACCCCAGAACACCGCCAAAGCGATCATCGGCGCGATGCCGAGACGCGCGACCGGGCCTATCAGCACGCAGCACGTGCCCGACAGCGCCATCGCCAGCCGGGTCAGCCGGGTACGGCCCCACCGGTCCCCGAGGATGCCACCGACCCAGCAGCCAGCCGCGCCACTGCTGATGATGGCGGCCGCAGCGAAAGCGGCGTCCCGTGCGGAATCCGCATCACCATTAACAGTGAAGGCCGCACGGCTGAAGGCAAAGATCCAAGCCCACATGGCATACAGCTCCCACTGGTGCCCGAAGTAGCCGAACACCGCGAGGCGGACGGCACGGTTGCGCATCACAGAGGCTGTCTGCCGGGGATCAAAGATCGCCTTCGGGAACGGGAATGGCCCATCGGACGCCAGGTACCGGGCTGTCAGGCCGCCCAGGACCGTCAGCACCGAAGTCGCGACGATGACAGTATGCCAGTCCGCACCTCCGATCCCGTTGAGGAACTGCGGTGCCGCCGAGCCCAGGGTCAGCGCCCCGACCATGATGCCCAGGGCGGTGCCGCGGCCGACCCGGAACCATGTCGACATCGCCTTGAGCCCCGGCGGATACACGCCAGCCAGGAACGCCCCGGTGAGAAACCGCAAGCCGATAGCCGGGCCGACCGAGTGCACCCCGGCCAGCAGCAAGTTGACGGCCGCGGCGCCCAGCGCGCCCAGCAGCATGAGCGTGCGGGCCGCAATGAGGTCGACCAGATTGAAGAACGCGGACACCAGGGCGCCGACGACGAACCCCACCTGGACGGCAATCGTGAGGAAGCTCGCCTGGACCGTCGTCAGCGTCCAGGCAGCGCGCAGCTGCGGCAGGACCGCTGTCGCAGAGAACCAGGTGGTCATCGCGAGCAGCATCGCCAAGGCGAGCAGCAGCAGCGCACGTCCGCTGCCCGGCACCGGCCCCGGCGAAGCGGCCAGGGAGGCTGATCGCAGCCCGGCACCCTGACGGGGATGTCCTCGGCCGGCGGACGTCACAGCACCACTGAGACCCCAATCAGGTACAGCACCGGCCTTGGCGTAACGGGTGCCAGATCGAAACGCTAAGCACGCACCCCTGCGATGACCCATGCCCCCCTTGCTAAGAGAACTTTCGATGGCTGTCCATGTCAATGGCCAGCTTAGGGTGGCTCTGGCTCAATTTCGTGACGGGTCAGCCGGCGAGCAGGACCATCGATACAACACCGCTCCCTCTGGAACTCGTGCCCCATACGGAGGCTCTCAGCACAAATCTCTTCGATCGCGACCGCCTGCCCGGCACACCGATGCGCTCAGAACCGGATGGCCCCCGCCCGGCAGCCTGCGCAGCAACCCGTCATACGGGCCGCACGGAATTGGCAGGCGCTGTTCTTCCAGGTCATGGCTGCATATGCGAATGCATTGACTCGCCGCCGTGCAAACGATAACTACACAGGTTGCCTAACTTCTTCAGGTGGTACAGCCAACCGGACAGCGTCCTCGGCGTGCCAGGGAGCGAGGCATGCTTGCGGCGAATCTGCTGGCTGGCCGTTGTGGCGGCTAGAGCGTCAGGCCGCTAGGAGCGGGTGTGCTTTGGCCTGTTCGTAGAGCGGCTCGGGGGCTAGGTCGATGCCGTCAGGCCATACGAGGGTCCCGGCCTCCTGGTCGACAGTGACCTCGGCGAAGTAGGCAGGATCGTTCAGCGGCGAGAGGACCCCTGTCCACCGTTCAGCGGAGAAGTCGACATCTCCGGCTGTGCCGTCGCTGAACAGCAGGCGCAGCACGCGGTCACCGACCACAGCGACACCCACAACGACGGGCAGGTAGTTCTCGTCCACGATCTTCATGCTACGCCAGCGGGTCGATGCCGAGCAGGGGCTCGTTCCGCCGGGCGCGCTCCCAGTTCGCCAGGATCTCGCCGCGACGCAGGACGGCCCATTCCCGGACGAACTGCAGGGCCCTGGGATCGAGGCTGCCAGCCAGCACATCTCCGTCGGCTGAAATAGAGGCGCGTCGGCCCGCGTGGTAGGCATGGAAGTGGGCAACCGGGTGGTCGCGCTCGTTCCAGTACATGTAGACCACCACACCGTAGAACGCGCTGACCCGCGGCATGCCCTCGACAATAGCCCGCGCCCGTCACCCGGCTCCCGGGTCCACGCCGGAAGGTACCTGCACTCGCACTAACTTCACGATGTCCACCCAGCTCAACAGCTACATCTGCGAGTGCATTCGCATTCCGCCGTGCAAGCGATAATGACACAGGTTGCTCCCGGCTCCGCGGCAAGGAACAGGTCGGCCGGTCCCCGTGGCTCTGGCTAGCTACTGCTGCTTGAATGCGATTCAAGTAGCAGTATCCTGTGAGGCCTCGCGCTCAGTCACCTCCGGTATTCCGTCCGGCCCGACCACATGGAATGTCCAAGGTGCGGTCTCCCGGCCGATGACTGCCTGGCGCACTAGGCGGAAGATGTACGCATCGGCCTCGCTGATCTCAGCCGGCCCTGGCCTGCGCAGGGCGATCATCGCCTTCTCATCATCGTGACATAGGGGCGGCCTGATGAGGCTGCCGACGAGGTCGCACAGGCCGGTGATGTTCTCCTGGTCCGGCATGTCGAGCCTGTCATCGACGGGCAAGACCGCATGGGTCCAGACTCCCCACTCGCCGATGAAGATTACCCAGAGGCTGCGGCTGATCAGCGCGCCGGGCTCGAACGGCATGGCCCCGAGATCGCGCAGCAAGGCTGGCCGCAGCGCGGTCTGGTCAGCATCGCTTAGCGGAATCTCGTAGCTGGTATCCGGGATGTTGCTGAGAGTGTCCATGACCGGCAGTGTCGCACCGCACACCGACAAAATGGCTGATGCCACCACCCCGGCAGCATCGCATCGCGCAATCGATACCGACACGCATTACGGCACAGATCTAGCCCTACCCTGACGATGGCCTTTCCCGGCACTTCAGCCCGGACGGAGGGGACCAGAGTTGTCCTTTTGCTAGCCGCGTGGCTGGCGCGACGACTGAGGCTCGGGCTGCGCACCAGTGACGTAAGCCGCCACCTGGCGTACGAATTCCTCAAGGTCGCCTAGGCTTTTCAGCCTGTCGACGACTATCGAGTCATCGACCTCGATGTAGTCATGCACGAGTACGTTGCGGAACCCGACAGCCTTGCGGATCGAGATAGCCAGCTCAGTTGTAAGGACTCCGTGCACTCCGAGCAGCCGGACGGCGTCGCCGTTGTCGGCCGGCGGTCCCCAGCCCTCCGTCGCGCAGATGTGCTGCGCGACATCGACGCAGGCCTCGATGGCGGTAACAAAGGTGTACTTCACGCCGCGCAGCCAGATGGGATCCAGGCGGCGCTCCTCGCTGGCCCCAGCTTCCTGCCGCAGGACGGCAGTATCATCGGCAATACTCCGGAGCAGCCGCAGGACGCGATCTTCGTCTACCACGGGCTACCCGCGTCTGCCAGTGACACTGGCCGCGAACTCCCGGTGCGCGCGGGTGATGCGCGGGAGCTCGTCGAAGTAAATCTTCCTGGTGGTAGCCTCCCACCGGACCCGGCTGACGGGATCATCATCGAAGAGCAGCCTGCCGCGTGCCGCTACCCGCCCGGCCAGTTCCAGAGGAGCATGGTCGAGTACCAGGAGGTCCACGCCAGGCGGCATCAAGATGTCGAACGCGTTCGGCGGCTGGCCGCCGAAGTACGCCGCGATGTCAACGTCCGATTCCGGACGGTACTGCCCAAGGGCGCGACTGCCATGCAGGTAGGCGAACCGTGCCCCGGCCTTCCTGAGTACGGCAGCAGACTCCGCCATCACCTCTGCTGCCCTGGCTTCGTCCACACTCCCAGTCTGGCAGATCATCGGATTGCCTGTTTGCTGCCGACGCTCGTGTCCTGATGGCCGGCAACCGACGGCAAGTGCACCGACTTGCCCCGGCCGCTTCCGGCGGCTATGTACCGGGTTCCTTGAACGAAGCGGCCACGCCTTACGACATCGTTTAGTGACGAAAGTCCGATGCGAACACCCGGGAAACATAACGGAAATCGTTACTATCTCCCCAGGCCAGCAGGCATATATCCCAATGCAGCCACAATCCACGGTGCCAACGATAATGACACACATTGTCCGCCTGGCTCCTGGAAGGAGCCAGCATGTACGAGGACGAGAACAACGACGGCAAATTCCCTGATGAGAGCCCGGTCGAGGTCCGCTACCCCCGCTCGAAGCAGGAAGAACAGGCCGACCGGGACACCTGGCCGTGGCTGCCAGGTTCTATCGTAGAACAGTGCGGCCTGGACGAATGGTACGTCTGCGTCGAGGTCCGCGAGCTGGCGGTCCTTCGCGACGGCCGGCGGGCACCGCGCCGTACGGCCAGTCGTAACCTCTACTACCCCTGCTGCTTCAGGGACGGCGCGGAGATCCGGCCGCGCACCGCATCCAGCGGCGCCGCCTCGGCAACGAGGCGCGGAGCGGCCCGGTGACCGGGGACCGGGTGATCCGCTTGGCGACGGCGGCTGCGGTCTGCGCGGTGGCCGCCTTCGCGGCGGTGGTCAGCTACTCCCACATCTACGGCCTGGGCCGGGCCCACGGCCAGGACGGCACAGCGGCCCGCCTGCTCCCGCTCAGCGTGGACGGGCTGATCCTGGCCGCCTCGCTCGTGCTGCTGCACGAAGCCCGCAACGACCGCGACGCGCCAGCGCTGGCCCGGTTCATGCTGTGGCTCGGCATCGGCGCGACGATCGGCGCGAACATCGCCTACGGCGCGGGATACGGGCTGCTCGGGGCGCTGATCTCAGCCTGGCCCGCAGTGGCGTTCATCGGCACGGTGGAGATCGCCACGCAGCTCGTCCGCCGCTCGCGCGCGCCACGAGCGGCCACCAGCGTGTCGGCCGTGCCAGAGGTACCGGGCGATGTGGAGCAGGCGGTCCGCGCGGCGTATACGGCGTCGGTCGTGGCCGGTGCGCCGCTGAGCCAGCGGGCCATGGCCGAACGGTTCGGCCTATCCCGCCGCAAGGTGAGCCAGCTCATCACCAGCGTCACCGTCGAGAGCAACGGCCATGCGCTGGCCGGGAAGGCAGCATGAGCATGAACCGGTACGGCGTGATAGCCCAACGGCACTGGGCGCGATGGCTGCCGAAGCAGTACGCCACGATCAGCGACCCGGAAAGCTTCTTCACCACACTCGGAGAGGAAGTAGCCCGGCAGATCGATGACCTGACCGACGAACTGGTCGGCGAGATCAACCAGAGCGACTCATACCTCGCCCATGTGGGCCGACTGTTCGCTGCCCGTGCCATCGCCGAGGAACTTATCTTGCCTCAGCGGGTCTTGCCAGACGCCGAACTGGCAGCAGATGACGATCAGGACGATCAGGAGGACGTGAAGCCGAAGCGTGGGGAACGGCCAATGGTCGTGGACCGCAACCACCCGTCATGGGCGGAGGTGAACGCCGAACAGCAAGAGCGCGCAACCGACCCTGGGTCTGGCTAGCCGGACCGCCCCTGCGTACAGACGCCCCCGCCGACCATAACTGGTAGGTGGGGGCGTCCCTTTCGGCACGCGTATCGACGTGAGCTCACTCCTCGGGCGATGACCGCCTGCCGACGCGGGATTCGGTGGTGGGTCTTGACCCTGTCCGACCCGCTTTCGGGAGCAGTGACAACCGACCCTTGGCTCAGCCGTTCGTACCGTCTGCGATTGGCTTCTTCTGCTGGAGTGCTTCGGCGACGGCCGCGAATTCGCTCAGCGCGGCTTCCAAGTCTTCCACGATCTCGCGGGCAATTACCTCGGGCGGCAGCAGACTGCCTGCATCATCGAGGCTTGGATCTCGGACCAGGGTGATGTTCAGGTTTACCTTGTCGCGCGCTATCAGCTCCTCGTAAGTGAACGGGCGGAAACGCTCGGTTGGCGCGCGGTTCTCCCTGGGCTCGCCAGGACGGTAGCAGGCTACGAAATCGTCCAGATGTTCGCGCTGCATCCGGTTCTGCTTGAGGGTGAAGTGCTGGTCGCCTCGGAAGTCGTACACCCACAACGTCGTGGTCCACGGCTGATCTGGCCGGGCAGGCTTCTTGTCGAAGAACAGCACGTTCGCCTTGACTCCGCCGGCGTAGAAGATCCCGGTCGGCAGCCGCAGCAGCGTATGCACGTCAAACTGGCGCAGCAGCCGTCGCCTCACCGTCTCACCAGCGCCGCCCTCGAAAAGAACGTTATCTGGCACGACCACGGATGCCCGGCCGGGAATGTCGAGCATTGCGGCGATGTGCTGGACGAAGTTGAGCTGCTTGTTGGTGGTGGTGACCCAGAAATCCTGGCGGGCGTAGGAGATGTCCTCTCGTCCCTTGCTGCCGTTCTCCCCGATGACGGTGATAGAGGATTTCTTACCGAACGGAGGATTGGCCAGCACGACGCTCGGATGGCTGCGTGGCGGCTCGGCAAGGGAGTCCCGGACCTCGATCAGCGGCGGCCCGTTCGGCTTGCCGATCCCGTGGACCAGCATGTTCATCGCGGCCAGCCGCGCGGTGCCGTCGACAAGTTCGGTGCCGGTGATGGTGCCTGTGGCCAGACCGTCTCGCTGCTCCGGGGTCAGCTCAGTGCCGTAGCGGTGCTGGATGTATTCGTAGGCGGCGAGCAAGAATCCGCCGGTGCCGCAGGCGGGATCGGCGACCGTGTCTTCAGGCCCCAGTTGGGCGCAGTCCACCATGGCGGAGATAAGAGCCCTCGGCGTGAAGTACTGGCCCGCGCCGGTCTTGACGTCCTCGGCGCTCTTAGCGAGCAGTTCCTCGTAGGCGTCGCCCTTGACGTCTACGCCCTGGGCGGACCACGTTTCCTTGTCGATTAGGTCGACGATCAGCTTCTTGAGTTTGGCCGGATCCTGGATCTTGTTCTGCGCCTTACGGAAGATCACGCCCAGGGTGCCCGCCTGCTGGCCGAGATCCTCCAGCATGTGACGGTAGGCCTTTTCCAGGTCGTCGCCGTCGAAATCGAGCAGTTGCTGCCAGCGGTCGGCCACAGCTTTTAGGGCTATGTCGGGGTTGAGCGGCCTGTTCGTCCGTTCGTTCGCCATCTTCAGGAACAGCAGGTAGGTGAGCTGCTCCACGTAGTCGATGGTGGAGACGCCGTCATCGCGGAGCACGTCACAGTAATTCCACAGCTTCGCGACCAGTTGGCGCGTGTCGGCCGTAGTCATAGCAGCGTCTCCTCCTGCCGTGCGTGCCTCGCCCTCCCGCGTCCACGTCGTCCCCCCGGCTGTGCCGCCTGCTCCGCGCGTATACGCTCCAGCAGCATCGAACCAGGCTCATCACCCGGATTCTGCGACACCAGCCTCCCGGCAAATGCCTCGGTCAACAGCGATTGGCGCAATAGTTTACCCCGCTGTTCTCCATGTGCGCAGTCAGTGTCAAACGCGCGTTGAACATCCTCATATCTGTCGGCCTGCGAGAGAATCGATGAAATTTCGTCGGGAGGGGGAACGGGAATCGGAAGCTGTGCCAGTGTGCGGATGTTCAGATTATACTGACCTGCTGAGGATGCAGCATTATGCTCGAGATGAGCACGCCACAGAGGACTTGAAACTACCAGGAGAACCCAATCGGCCGGGATCCCATCGGGTATCAGGCGAAAACGGATCAAATAGGAAGCATAGGCGATCTGAAGGCTCTTTCTGACTACCCCGGCCCGACCGATCAGATCCCGACTACCGTTAGTGCGAATAAAGAGTATATCTCCGTGGTCTACGTGGAGCGAGCTAAGGTCGATCGATGGGTCTACTGCGTTCTTCAGATTATCGAGGATGATTTCACCGCGCTGAATGTTGGGGATGCGAAGCACTGGATTACCTGCGGCGCCGAAATCACATCTAGTCGAAGTCCCGTATCCAGAAGTAGAGGAAACTTCATCCAGACTGGTTATTGCCCAGCCGTTTGGAAGCTCGTATTCCGGAATACTTGCTGGCAATACGGGTGGCTTGTATTTTTTTGAGAATTTCAACCTCATGCCAACCACCCCGGACAGCCATTCCGCCGCGTTGGAAGATCCGCGCGGGACGAGGCGACCCGAGACCGCTGCATCTAGGAGGCTTCGACGAAGTGCCGATGAGCGAAGACGTGCCTGCCTAAGGTTTTGATCACCAAGACTGGCACGCGATAGGTGCTCTTCGAGGGTGGCGACGATGCGGCGCTGCTCGTCCAATGGAGGCAGCGGTACTGGGAGTTGCTTAATCGTGGAAAGACTAATTGAAGCAAGGTTCACGCTTTGCGAAGCATGCTGATCGAACCATTGGCGGGCGGGATCGTTTATATACCAGGCAAGGAATCTGGGAAGGACTGTCTCCTCGAGCAGGCGCGCTCGGAACACGTGATTCTGGTGAATGCAGTTCGATATCTGGCCGTCCCAGACCCATCCGCGGCCTAGTTTGTCCCTGTCGCCACCCTCGTTGAGAAGCACGTCACCAGCCAGTAGCCGTAGCTTTGCTAGCGTTGATTCCGGCACCCTGATTTTTGTGATTTGACGGAGATCCAGGTAGCCGCGTTGAACGTTTGCGACACGCAGATACGGTATCTCCGGAAGATTTGGGTCAGACTGCTTCTTAGTGTCCTTCGTTACGCCGCCAACGACTTCCGCGATCTCACCCAACGTGGTCCACGCCCACGAAGCCGGAATGGGGAAGAGCGCCGTCATGCGGTCAGGGTCCGATTCAGATCAGTGAGGAGCTGCTGGGAACGGTCGTCGCCGAAGGTGAGCAGGAAGCCGTCGGTGCCGCCGCGTTCTGTGAAGGGTACGCCGTCGAGGTCGTCGGTGGTGAACGACGCGCTGGTGATGACGATGTCCTTGATGCGGTCCAGCCACCACATCTGGTCGGAGCTGAAACTGGCCCCAGCCTGCTCCTGCCGGGCGAGCCAGGCACCGTAGCGTTCTTCTACTACGGATCTCTGCGGGCGGGGTTCTTGGTCGAGGCCGAGCTCGAAGCGGATCAGGCCGATCAGGTCGACAGGTCCATAGTGCAGGCCGGGGTGCTTGGCAGCGATTTCCAGCCGTTCGTAGGCGTGCCACAGCAGGTCGGGGGTCCACTGATGCGGCGGGCGGGCGATCCGGGTGGCGAGTTCCTTGAGCTTGATGTAGACGGTGCGACTGCCGTTACCGTGCCGGTAGGCGGCGTCGATCGCGGTGATCTCGTCCTGGTGCTCGCGTATGTAGGCCTGGAAGGAGGTGACTACCTCGCGGGCGCGTTCGGTGACGTCGACGCCGCGCGCCTCCAGCAGATCGTCGGGGTTGACCTCGTCGTAGATGATGTCGTGAGCGCGGCGGATCTCCAGCAGCCGAGCGCGCAGCTCGTGGTTCGCGGCGAGCGGCTCGACCGCTGCTTCGACGAGGGCGCGCTCGGCAGTGCGGTCACCTGCGGGAAGAGCGGCGAGTACATCATCATCTGCTACCCGGCCGAGACTACCGATGACGTCGGTGAGCGGCGCGCCCGCTATTTGTTCTAGTTCAGCTCGTTCGGCCGGGGTAAGGTCGCGGTTCAGCCGGGCGAGCCGCGAGCAGAGGGTGGATGTCTCGGCGAGGGAGATGGTTAGATTCCCGGCCTTGCGGAGCAGCTTCTCCAGGCTGATCTGCCGTTCGGAGTGCAACTGGAGGGGAGTGGCGTCGACCCACGGCGATTCCGTGACGCCCACCGCGTCGACGATCACGAACCGCTCCTTGGCGAGCACGTCGGGGGTGACTCTGTTCAGCTCTGCCGGGTCCAGGGTGCGGGCACCTCGTCCCTTCATCTGCTCGAAGTAGGCCCAGCTCTTGACATCGCGGAGAAAGAACACGCACTCCAGCGGCCTGACGTCGGTTCCGGTGGCGATGAGGTCCACGGTGACCGCGATCCGCAACTCTGGGCTGTTCCGGAAGGCTGCCAGCAGTTTGTCCGGATGCTGGACGGAGTAGGTGATCTTCTGGGCGAACTCGTTGCCCATGCCGAAAACCTCGCGGACCATCTGCACGATGTCCTCGGCATGGTTGTCATCGCGGGCGTAGATGAGCGTCTTGGGCACGTACCGGCGGGGCGGCTGGCCAGCTTCTGGGGGGAAGATTTCGGTGAACAGCCGGTCCCTGAAGGTTTCCAGGATCAGCTTGAGCTGCGGCTTGCTGATCACGTTCTTGCCCAGCTGGGTTCCCGCGTAGCTGAAGTCGTCATCGAGTTCTTCGTACCGCTGCCGCCGGGTGCGGCGCTCTCGCATGGGTACTACCGTCCCGGCTTCGATCGTGTCGCCCTGCTCGGTCTGCCGGGTCCGGATCTTGTACACGTCGAAGTCGACGTTGACACCGTCGGCGACTGCCTGCTGGTAGGTGTATTCGCTGACCAGGTTCTGGTGGAAGAACCCGAATGTCTGCTTAACCGGGGTCGCGGTCAAGCCGACCAGGTAGGCGTCGAAGTACTCCAGTACCGCCCGCCACCGCCCGTAGATCGACCGATGGCATTCATCCACGATGATCAGGTCGAACGCCTCGGGCGGCACCGACGGGTTGTAGCCGACCTCGATCACTTCATCAACGTCGTAATCATCGTAGGCCTGGTCGTCGGCGTCCACGTCGGGCAACGGCTTGCCGCACAGCATCGCATACACGCGCTGCACCGTTGAGATCACGACCTTGGAGGAGGCGAGCATGTCCGCCCCGGTCAGCCGTTCCACCCCGTACAGCTCGGCCAGCTTGCGCCCGTCATCGGGCGTCACGAACGCGGTGAACTCGGTGTTCGCCTGCTTGCCGAGGTTGTTGCGGTCCACCAGGAACAAGATCCGCTCGACACGGGCATGCTTGAGCAGGCGATATGAACTGCTCACCGCCGCGAATGTCTTACCCGCGCCGGTTGCCATCTGGATCAGCGCCCGCGGGCGATCATGCCTGAACGACTCCTCCAGCCCTCGGACGGCATCGGCCTGCGCCGGACGCAGACGGCTATCATCTAGCGGCGGCAGCCCGCGGCGAAGCCGGGACCGCAGAGTCGGCGCCTCCGGATCGGCGTCCGCCTCGCGCATCCACCGGGCCAGCGTCGTCGGCTGGTGAAAACTGAACACCTCCCGTGCCCGCGGGTGCGGATCCAGAGCATTGGTGAAATGGGTCTCCGCGGCCGTGGTCTCGTACCGGAACGGCAGCGGCAGCCGCCACGCCTGCAGCTGCTGGGACGCGGTAAGCCCTTCGGCATACCGCGCCGACTGTCGTTCGACGGGGCTCAGTACTGTGCCCTCACGTTTGGCCTCGATGACCCCGGCGAGCTGCCTGTTCACATACAGCAGGTAATCCGCCGGCCCGGTCGCGGTCATCGCCTCCCGGACGGCAACACCCGTCCCGGCGAACAAGTTCTCCTTCCCCGCATCTTGCACCAGCCACCCGGCTGCCGTCAGCATCCGGTCGACTTCCTCGCGGACCTCCCGCTCGGTCCTCGGCTCGTGCGCCGACTGCTGCGCGCTCTTGACGAATGCCTCGCGCTCGGCGGCAGACAGTCGTGCCGGTCGGGCCACCGACGCGGCAAAGGACGCCTCAAACTCGGATATGCGGGCGCTCAGCTCATCGGCCAGGGCCTGCATCGAGTCCCGGTCCTCAGCCACCTGGGCAAGCTTGTGCTCGGCTTCGGCGCGCGCCTGCTGTTCGGCCTCAAGCCGGGAGTTCTTCCCATCCAGCCGCAGCATGACCTCAGCGAGCCGGTCCCGCTCGGACGCCAGCTGCGCACGCAGCAAGTCCAGGTCAACCCGGTCGGCGGCGTCGGCAGGCGGGGTCGCCGGGTCCGGCGGCGGAACGAACGCCGCAGGGGCGCGATCGCCGGTAACCGTCCGGTAGAACCAGGAGCCCAGGGAAAAACAACCGCGGACCGCATCAAGCGCGGCCCGGACCTCGCCGTAGTGCGTATGCACGGCCTGGTTGCCCACGGTCCGCAGCTCGTCGAACTGCTGGCGCTGACTGGGCCCGATCACGCCATCCCGGGCCAGGGCCAGCAGCCGCGCATGCTGGCTGGTGCCGCTGACCTGGATCCGGCCCGCAGCGACCAACTTCGCGGCCAGCGTCTCACCGAACCTGCGCGCCTTGAACAGCGCCGTATTCGGATCCGAATAGACGTAGGCTTCGGCCTCGGTCCCGTCCAGAACGAGCAACGGTTCATGATCCAGCAGGAAGCCGAAATTCGGCGATCTGCTCGCCAGCTCCCTGATCCGCTCGTCCACCCGTGCCTCACTCACAGTGGTGGGTCATCAGAATACGCTGGGATACTACATTTCCGGCGGAAGTTCTGGGGCAAGCTTTTGCGGTGCCACCGTGGGCTAGGGGTTAGGCGAGCACTCATACACACGCGGTGGTTGTCGTGCTGCTCCATTTTCTCGACCCAGCAACAGCGAGCGCTTGCTACCTCCGCAGCTGCTCGATACCCCGTAGCGGGAGGGCGCATCCGTACTTAATTGTGACATTCGTTAACGAGTGCGGTTACGCGCTGACCTGGGAATCGGCTCGAATATTCGCCTAACGTTATGCCGCGATGAAGCGGTGGTGAGGGCCTGATCCTGGCGCGTGCGGTAGGGCGATGAGGTGGGTTCCTGATACGGGGGTGGTCAGGTGCATGGCGAGGAGGTTCACCAGGCATGCGGCGACGGCGGCCAGGTCTGCTGCCGAGCCGTGGAAGGTGGGAACTGAGCAGCCTCGGGTCGGGATGAGTTCGTGCCCATCGAGCGGTTCCCGCCACAGGGTGTGGTAGGGCTCAAGCGCCGGATCGGCTAGGACGGTTCTGCCTGCGCGGGTGTCTATCACTGCGGGGCCATCAGGATCACGGGGTGCTGAGACGGTGAGAATGCCAAGAGTCCCGGTGCTTGTATCGGTGGCGAGTTGAGCGAGCACGGCGTGCGGACGCTCTGTGGCGGCCACAGCGGAGAGCGCTTGCCCGACGGCGATGCTGACGGTTGCGTCGATGATGACGTCGGCGCAGGTGATGGCATCCTCAAGATCACTGGGTGAGGTGCTAGTGACCGTGCTCACGTCGGCGCGGTCGCTTATGGCCCGGATGCGGGCGGCGAGGGCATCGGCCTTCTTGTTGCCGATATCGGCCTCGACGTAGTCCTGGCGGACCAGCAGCCCGCCGGTCACGATCGCCTCGTCGCACACGCCGATGTTGGCGGCGCCGGCTCTGGTGATGAACTCGGCGGCCCATGAACCGATGCCGCCGCAGCCCCAGACGAGCACGGTCTTCCCCTGGAATGCATTGACGGGCCTCTGGGCGTCGCGGCGGGTGGTGACCTCAGGGCGCTCGTCGGACACTCTGCACCATTCGATGGGGATGTTCACGCTGAGTCTTGCGGGGTCGGGGTCAAGTGTAGGCGTCCGGGTTCGGGCCAGTTGGCGCATCTGATCGGAGGCAGCGACCGGAAGCCGGCCGCCGAGCAGGTGCGCGGGGTCGCCGGCTGGATGCGGAACGGCGAGGGTGAAGTACTGGTGGGTGCCGTCGGCGTTGCGGCTGGCGCTGGTGGTCAGCGACGTCAGCACGGCTCGCGCCGGTGCGGGGCCCAGCCCGGTCTGGCCGGACGCTCCGCCGCAGCCAGCATGATCCATGAGCTGCAGCAGCTGGGTGAGCGTCAGGCCGGCGCCGAGCGGCAGCGCCGAGGACAGCGTCAGCACGGGCACGACCAGCGCCGCGGGTGGGGCGGTCGCGAACGTCATGTCCAGCCTGTGCGCGGAGCGGGAGAGCAAGCGGGCGTGCTGGAAGGGCTTGGCGGGTACCGGCTCGCGGATGACGATGGTTGGGGTGCCGGCGGTAAGGTGCAGGACGCCGCCGACGGCGTGGTACATCGCCGTGGCAGCGTTGAACCGGCCGGCGGCGGCATCGCTGAGCCACGCCCATAGCCGTTCGAGGAGGCCGGGCATGCCGCCAAGGGGATCCCATTCGCGGGCGGGATCGAGGTAGATGCACAGCCGGTGGCCTTGAAGGACGTGCGGGTGTCCTGCGAATCGCTGGTGATCTACCTCGATTTGCGGGGGGATCAGCCGTGACTGGCGGATGCCGATGATGAAGTCTTCGTGGTCGCGGAGCCGGAGGCCGCCGGGTCCGGGTGGCAGATCCTTGGTCGGCAGCCGGATGAGCACGAAGGCGTGAGTGTCAGTCACGGTCGGCATGGCCGTGATGACCTTGACGGTGTCAGGGTGCTCGCCGGCGATGGCGCGCAGGTCAGCGATCGCCTGCTGCTGCCAGATACTGAGCCGGGTCGGTGTGGCTGTCTTCTTGGTCACCCGGCCCGGCCTGAGCGCCCGGTCGTGGTCGCCGCTGGAGCTGCAACGGTGCCGAAGCGGCCGGTGCTGCTCTTGGGTTCGGGCGCGGTGAACCCGTCGCCGAAGATGGCTTGCCACTTGCGGACGCCGGCGTTTTTGTCCGGCTCGTCGTAGGCATCTTTCATCTCGGCGGCGTGGACGTGGATCCGGTCGCGGAAATAGGCGTAGGTGGCCTGGTCCCAGCGGTGGTCGAATGTGACGCCGGACCCGGACGGATCCGGGACTGACGGCTTGTATGGCCTGTCCTGCAGCCAGGTATCCAGGTCACTGACGATGTGCAGCAGCGCCGTGGGGGTGCTGTTGTAGTAGCCGGTGTCGAACAGCTTCATCGTCGCGGCGACCTGCTGGCCGAGTAGCGTCGTCAAGATGACCGAGCGGGTGCCGGTGAAAGAGTTCTTGTGGTCGCGCAGGTATTTCATGAGCCGGATTACCCTGCGCAGGTTGCCGCCGGCGATCTGGTCCTTGTCGCGCATCCATGCGGTGAAGCCCTCGGGATCGGTGTCCTCCCACTCGTCGTTGTCGCGGTTCACGATCACCTGGCGTCCATTACTCAGGTTGAGGTACGGGACGATGTCGACGTGGCAGGAGTTGGCGTAGGTAAGGCGGACGCAGCGGCACTTACGCGAGTGCGGCATGCCGCCGTAGACAATGTGCCGGTGCAGCGCGGCGTAGACCTTCTCGATGTAGATCTTCGGGCTGCCGGACCAGTCGGGGTTCTCATCAAGCAAGAGCATGAAGTCCGCGTCGAACTCGTTGTCACCGACCGGGTTGATGATGGTGCGGTGCGCCCAGGACCCTTGGGGGATCTTGTCGCGGACATAACCGCCCAGCTCAGGGTCAGCTTTCAGTGCGTTATAGATAGCGGTCACGCGGCTGTCGAGCGTGTCGAGCTTGAACTGGCTCAGGTTGACGGTGCCCTTGAGCAGGACATCGAAGTGGTCAGCGAGTTGCATCGTCGGTGGTCTCCTGGTCAGGCTACTGATCTGGCCGATGGGTGCCGGGCTGGCTGCCGGATGGGTGCTGGGCCCATGCCGGGGGCTTGTAGGGGCGGGCGCGATGCCCGGCGAACCGGGCCGTGTAGACCGGGCTGAGGTCTCGGCTTGCGGAGGCGGCGTACCCTGCGAGGTCGTCTGGGTCGGCGTCGTCCAGCGAGTAGAGGCCGCCGGGCACCACGGCGTCGAATCGGCTGTAGTTGTGCTTGCCGACAAGATGCTCGGCGATGCCTTGGGCGCCGCGGCTGCCCGCCGCCAGCACGAGCGGCACCGCGTAACGGGCCCAGGTGGCCAGGCCGCCGGTATCGAGCTTTCTTGGATGGTGGCTGACCTGGTCGGTCGTGCCGATGTTCAGGACACCGATGGCCGGCAGCGGGATGTAGAGCGTGCTCACGGCCTCGGTGATCCCGACGACCGACGGGTTGTTCGCCCAGACCCCGCCGTCGACCAGGCGATGGCAGTCGACATGCGCGGCGGCGAAGTACGCGGGTGCTGCTGACGTCGCCATGGCGACGTCGACCATCGGGATCTTCCAGTCGCGGCGGAACCGTTCGTGATGCGGCGTCTTGAAGATGTGCACACTGCCCTTATGAACATCCCAGGACGGGACGACCAGCCGTTTGGAGCTATCTCCTAGCAGGCGCGTCCCGAAAACATCCGTGAGAGCCATGCGCAGGACAGACGCATCGTAGCCCGGGCGCACAAGCCTGCCCGGGAGCCGCCACCATCTGCGCCGGGCGCGGGGGAATACGGTCGCCACCAGGTGCTCGTACTGGGCAGCGATCTCGGCTGGCCGTAGTCCGGCGCCGAGCGCCAAGGCGATGATCCCGCCTGCGGAGGTGCCCGTGATCAGATCGAACGCATCGACGATCCTGACTTGCAGGTCGGCCTCAAGCCGGGCCAGGACATGTGCGGAGAACAGCGCTTTTGCACCTCCGCCATCGAGCGCAAGGATCTGGAACCGCTCAGCTGGGGCCGGCGCACTGACCGAGTCGGTCACAGGCACCCCCCGCAGGACGGCTCAAGCGGCGCCCAAGCCAGGGCCTTGGCACCGGCGCTTGGAATTACACTGATGTAACCAGCCTACGTTCAGGCACCGACCAAATCGGTCTCGCGCGACCGCGCACCGGACAGCCCGAACGGAAGGAATCGGAAATCTGTTCCTTACCCCGGAAGGCTTGGCAGTCGTGAAGCTGCATGACTACTTCACCGGCCTGCTGGACGGCGCGGTGAACATCAACGCCGACCGGCTCCGCCAGCTCGATGATCACGTTGGTGCTATCAAGAGCTGCCTGCGCAAGGATGAGGATCTCTCGCCGATGCTCCGAGGATTCGTGCCGCAGGGATCATGGGCGCAGCGCACCATCATCAGGCCCCTGCCAGGACAGGAGTTCGACGCTGACCTGCTGGTTGACATGAAGCAGCAGAAAGCATGGGCCGAGGATCCGAAACGGTACCTGCAGGCCGTGCACGATTCGCTGAGAGCCTCGGCCCGCTACCGCAGCCGCGTGGAGCTGAAGACCCGGTGTGTCCGGGTGGTGTACGCCAATGACTTCCATGTTGACCTCGTGCCTTATATACACACCTCCGGGTGGTTTGAGCGGCACGAGATCGTGAACCGGACGGAAAACCAGTTCGAGGAAGTCAATCCGGACGGGTTCACCAGGTGGATGCGCCGCCAGGACCGGCTCGCAGCGGGCAACTTGCGCAAGACGATCCGGCTGCTCAAATACCTGCGCGACTACAAGGAGACCTTCACTGTTCCTTCCGTGATCCTGACGGTGATAGTCGGTGGCCGGGTCAGCTGGTGGCGGTCCCAGCTCCTGGCCGGGTACGCGGATCTGCCCGCGGCGTTCACCAGGCTGGTGGCCGACACCGACCGCTGGCTCCAAGATCATCCGGACTTGCCGGAGATCTCCGACCCGAGCTGCGCCGAGGCACGGTTTGACCACCGCTTGACCCAGCGGCAGTACGGCAACTTCCGGGACCGGTTCCAGGGCTACGCCCAGAGGATCCACGCCGCATTTAGTGCGAAGGACCGGCAGGAAAGCATCACTCAGTGGCGGAGAGTCTTCGGCGAAGAGTTCGCACCCGTGCCGTAGCGTCCTCACCCTGGTCACTGTCAGATCTCAGCGGCCCGGCGCAGGGCGGCCATGTGGCCGGGCACGATGATCTTGACGTAGGCCAGGCGGCTGTTCTTCTGCTCGGACAGGTTGTCGCGCCACAGGTTCCCGCTTTCCTGCGTGACAGTCAGGCACAGGCACGCGGTCCAAGGCCGCCAGAGTGGCCTTGGCCGTGATCAAGGTGACGGGCGGGGCGGCACCGTTGACCCGCGTGTCCACGTCCTCACCGCCTGCCCGGCGGCAGGTTACGGCCGGTGGCGCTGGGTCCTTCGTCCCCGGGGTCATGCGGCATCCTCAGGTTTGCTGGTGCCCTGGGGTTGCTCTGCTGTCGCAGTGTCAAGTTGTTCCAGCAGCGCGTACAGTTCCGCCTCCAGCCCGTCGGAGATCTTGTCCGGGTAGCTGAGCATCGTGTTCGCGGCGGTCCGCACTGTCGTTTCCCATGTGTCGCTCATATCGTTACATCTCCGTGCGTCAAGGCCATTGGAGCGTTGCCCACACAATGCGGGTACCGCCGGGGGTCTGCTTGGCGCCCCAGCCGTCAGGCCCGGTCAGCATTTCCACGATGTCCAACCCATGGGGCCGGTCATCGGATGTGCGGGTCCGCCATGGGCCGCCCATGTCCTCGACCTCAACCCGCGCCGACCCAGGAGACAGCTCGCAACGGACGGCGAAGGACCCGCCCCGGGACAGGGAGTGCACGATGGCGTTGGCGGCCAGCTCGTGGGCGATGAGGACGATGTCGGCGGTGGCCGGGCAGTCGCCGAGGTAGCCGGCGATCTCGCGGCGGACCCGGGTGGCTTCCTCGGCTCGGCCGGCGAAGGTGCCCTGGTAGCTGGCAGCCGTCGCGGTATCCGGCAGTGGGTTCGTTGCTTGGCTGGTGGGCATGGGCGGTATTCCTAAACGCGGGAAGGCTGGCCTGATCTGGCTATCCAACGTGCCAGTCCGGGTCTACGGTTGGGAAGTAGATCAGCGTGCCCGCCAGGATCGGGCGATCTGGCGCACGCAATGAATAATTCCGCGCTGGACCGTGGAGATGGCCGTGAGGAATGGGGAATCGGTCGGCACAGCCGTGGCGAGGTTCGTCGATGAGTTGCGGGCGTGGCGGCAGCGGCATGGCTGGTCACAGGCCGAACTGGGCGACAAACTGGGCTATTCGGGCAGTCATGTGTCGAATATCGAGACCATGACCCGGCCGGCGACCGGTGACTTCGCGAAGGCCTGCGACAACGTGTTTGGCACACCCGGCACTTTCGAACGGCTTCAAGAAGACATCAATAAGGAGGCTTACCCTCCGTGGTTCAGTCCATTTGTTCACTTCGAGGCGAAGGCGCTGCGTATCCATTGCTGGGATAACCGCTGTCTTACTGGCCTGCTGCAAACCGAGGACTACGCGCGCGCCCTCATCCGGGCAGGAAACCCTACCATGACCGATGCCGAGGTCGAGCGCGACGTTGCCGGGCGCATGGAGCGCCAGCAGGTCATGCACCGTGAGGTCCCGCCGTACTGCTGGTTTGTCGTGCATGAGGCGGCGCTGAGAACTGTTTTCGGCGGCAAGGCCGTCATGCTCGGCGCGATGGACCGGTTGGTGGAGGTCGCGCGGTCGCCGCGTACGGCGGTGCAGGTGTTCCCGTCGAATGTCCCAGGCTGCCCTGGCGTGGATGGCGCTGTGACCATCTTCGACTTCCGGGATGAGCCATCCGTGGGATACGCCGAAGGCTACCGGGCTGGCCGGACGATCGAAGTATCGTCCGAAGTCGCTAGTCTGGTCCTGACGTTCGATCACTTGCGCGCGTTGGCGCTATCGCCAGCCGATTCCCAGGAAATGATCACCGCTGTACGGGGTGAATACGATGAATAGCTCAGAGCACAGGTGGGTCAAGTCCAGCTACTCGTCCCAGGGCAACTGTGTCGAGGTCGCTGGCCACGGTGGCCGCGTGCTTGTCCGCGACACCAAGCATGCCGGGGCTGGCCCGGTGCTGCGGTTCTCCTCTCGGGAGTGGCGGAGGTTCGCCGACCAGGTGAGGCGCTCGTCGTAGCGTTCGGTCCCGCATCGGGGCTGCCGGCGGTCGGCAGGGGCACTCTCGGTCTGGGGTGTTTCCTCTTGCCGTGCCCGGTGGTTTTCCTCGGGGCCGGGCGATGTCGTCGGCGTACGTGCGGCACATCCAGCGCAAGACGTACCGCGGGGCTTTGCCGCTGGCCAGCGCGCTGTACAGTTCCGTCGGCCTTCCTGGCGTCCCCGAATTGCGGCTCGCGATACTGCGGCCTGACCGGATTCCCGCGGGCCGCGGGCATGTCGTGGCTTGATCGCAGGCATCTGCCTCGTCGTGGCCGGCCGCGCCGATGGCACAGGGCGGCCGGATTACATGAACAGCCGATAGTCGTACGGGACGGGCCGCCGGCCTTGGCGTACAGCGCCATCGCGAGCCGCCAGCCGACCGAGACCCGGCAGTGATAGCCCAGCGCCTGGTCGGTGATGATCTGGGTCGGCAGCCCGAGCCGAGCCGCGGCCGCCTTGACGTGGTCGTGCAGGTCGAACTCGCCGACGGTGAAATAGGCTTCCCACCGGGACGGCAGGTAGAACACCACCACGTCGAACAAGCTACGGACGGCGGCGAGCCGCCCCTGGCCCGCGGTGAGCGCCAGGGCCAGGGCCAGGGCCAGGGCCAGGGCCAGGTGCGGGCTCGGCGCTGGCGGCCATCTGGGCGTCCGGGTTGCCGGGCAGCGGTGTGGTTATCGCTTGCACTGCGTAGTGTTCAGTCATGTCCAGACCAGCCGAAGAGGTGCGTTGGGGGGCAAATAGCTAGGTATCGTGACCTGCGGCTGGAGTGGCTTCCGAGGTGGAGAAAGGAGAAGACCGCTCTCGCAACCGTCGGCTGCTGAAATGGTCAGCGGCGCTGAGTAGCTACTCTGGAGCCATACCGTTCACATGAAGGAAGCCACGATTAGGTGGGAGGCTCGATGCGCACGCCGCGCCGTAAGCGGCCCCGAAGGGACGACCGGCTCGTGCCGGGGCCGGATACGGATCTTCCCGCGATGGCCGAGAAGGTAAGCTACGTGATCAGCACTGAGCACAAGGACTACCTGACGGTCGCAGGCCCGGGAAACCTAAGGAGCGACGCATCCGCCTGCCCGCGTGGCTTGGACTTCGATCAGGTCGAAGGATGGCTGCGAGAGGCAGTACGCGACTGCTCAGTCAGCGCCGTCCTCGACGGCGATTTCCCGCGCTACGCGTGGAAGCGGGTGGACGACCGGGTGTACGAGGCCCGGCTGAGCAACGCAGGACTCGGGCAGTACAAGGGGTATCCGATCGAGGATCACGAGGCCCCTGGCTGGCTGATGTGAACGCCTTCGACTTCCGGCTCGAATGGCTTGAGGCGCCGGGGGTTACTACCCCAGAACTGGCTGGGACCTGGGCCAGGTACGAGATTTGGATCGGCGACCGGTGCGTGACGCAGGTCGAAGGCGCTGATGGGACATTCAGGCGTGGAGTCTACGGGTCTCTCTATCCGCTTGCGCACTGGATTGCTGCCAACTGGTGGGCGCTCATGTCGCATATACGGCCATCCGCGATCGACACGCGCTATTGGGACTGGAAGAACGTCCGTACGTACCCCTGGCTGCGGCAGCACAACTTTAGGGGTGCTGGAGACGGTATGGCATGGCCGAACCTGACAATCGTCCCTGAGGGCGCAGTCAGCCGCGTGGTCTGGTCACAGGATTACGGTCATCAGCTCACGCCAGTTCGGTTCGCGTCGGACGGGTCGCGCTTTCTGCGGGCTGAGGAACTCGCTACGGGGCTCGCAGCAGTCATCGACCGGGTCTTGGAGCGCCTGGCTGACGTTGGCATTCCGAAGACTCCGCTGTCGGAGGAGTGGGCGGCGATCGCGGAAGCGGACGCCGACGAGATTATTTTCTGCCAGACGGCGGGCAGGCTGGGACTTGATCCATATGCTATCGATGATGAGATGGCGCAGACCATTGTGCGCGTTGCCGCGTCATTGCCCGCCGCGGTTACGGCTGACTTCTTCGATACAGCGGATGCAAACGCACTGGTTCGTGCAGCTGACTGGACATTGCGTGCGATGGCAACTGCTGATCAGGCAGCGGCCGATGCGGAGAAGTCGCTGGAGATTGTGTACGCCGCACTCCCAAACGATCTCCTGGCCGCTGCGGACAATGAACGACCTTGGCGGCTCGGATATTCTATTGCTTACCGCCTGCGTAACGAATTGAGAATCCGGGACACCGATCCCTTTGATGTCTCCCCATGGGTGGGCATCGGGGCCGTCGATGCCCCGTCGCATGGCATTTACGGGTGTGCGTCAGTCAGCGGGAACCGCTGCGGCGTCGTCCTGGGAGGTCAACCTATAGGCACGTCACTCCGATTCGGGCAAGCACGGGCACTTGGCCGTGCGCTGGCCCGCCCTGAGCAGCATCAGTTCGTGCTGTCGGCAGCGCGGTCCCAGGAAGAAAAAGTCGCCCGCGCCTTTGCTGCCGAACTCCTAGCTCCTGCTGACGGTATCCGCCGCATTCTCGATGAGCTCGGCTCAAGCGACGACAATGCGCTGGAGGCTGTCGCGCGGCATTTCGAGGTGTCTCCCCTGCTGGTCCGTTACCAATACGAGAATCAGCTAACCGGTTCGTCACGCTAAGCGTGACAACGTGTGTCGCTGTCGCTTGCACTTCGGGTCGTGGCCATGGCCGCAATCATCGGCGATGCGCATGGCGGTCGGCAACGGATTAACGACACCTGCACTCATGATTAAGGATTCGTGGGCCTTCAACACTGGCCGGAAGTTGGAGTGTTTAGGCGCTCAGGTCAAGAAGCGATTTGACGATGGTGTTGATGTCGGTACCGACACCATCGAGTTCGAGTGCGTCGCGGATGTACTTGCGTTGTCGTTCGAACCGGACGTCCGGCAGCGTAGTCGTATCGGCTACGCGCTCCGCTTGCTCGGCGAGAACGACGAGTCGCGTATGTTCGGCATCCTCAGGGTCGTACTGCGGGATGGGAAGCTGGAAGACGTACTTGTCGAAGTCGCGTGCGTTGTGCTCGCCGCGTGCCTGCATCGGGCTGACAGCAGCCGTTACGACTGTTGAGTTCAGAATGGCAGTGAGGTATCGCGCTTCATCACGGCTGGCAACGGGTGCCCAGTAAAGCTTGTGTTCGATAATCGCCGGTGAGTTTGTCACGGTAGCTGCGGCCAGGTAGGTGCCGCTG
Source organism: uncultured Actinomycetes bacterium (assembly GCA_963835775.1). GTDB lineage: Bacteria > Actinomycetota > Actinomycetes > Streptosporangiales > Streptosporangiaceae > Palsa-504. The sequence goes on from CAWIHB010000001.1 coordinate 114,410, forward strand.
GCACTGTAAACAACCCTGTACTGGGCTACGGGGAACTGGTGGCTCAAGTCACGGTGGTAGTCAAGTCGTTGTTTGAGACTAAGGCGCTGGCTGCGGCTGCGGCGATGCTCGATCCAGGTTGCCTCGGCTTTGTGCCACCAGTCCGCAAGGCCGGGATGCCTGCCAAGCAGCGCATCGCCGAGACCCAAGAGGCGCTGGCCGTCCCAGGGGATGACTGCTTCTAGTGGCTTGAGGCATCGGAATGGGAGGATGGACTCGCCGAGGAGTATGGGAAGGATGAATTCTTCTTCGACAGCCCCGTGGAGTTCACGCAGGTGTTTCCAGGGTTCCCTCTCTCTTGGGCTACGCCGACTCCGAACTGGGCGCTGCCCTGCCACCCCCCCGAAGGGAGCCTGGTCGAGTTCTACGAGGAAGAGAACCCGCGGGAATACAGTTGCGCCAGCGCTGAACCTGTCGGCATAGGGTGAATGCCGTCCGGTCGACCACGGCTCTGTATCCAATACCGAGATGCTCTGCTCAGCTTCGGCCCAGGTGGCGCCTTGGGTGTCGAACCGTCCGGCCATCACTTTGGATCTTTCAGGCATAGGCACGGGGCCAGCGTCAGGTCCTTGGCGTCGGCCGAAGATCACGCCGACGGCTAGCGGGAAGAACGACGGCTTCACGCTGTGCAGGTCCCAGGTCTGTGTGAAGGCAACGTTTACCAGTTCGGCTCCAGTGACGTAGTTTCCCGAGCGGAAGCCTGCGTGCCGTCCACGCGACTGCTGGCCGGGTCTGGGCAGGACTGACCACGGCATGACGTATCCGAACCGGCCCCCGGGTTTCAGGTACATTTCGATACATCGGGCAACGAAGAGAGCGGCCAGTTCCTGGCTGGTGGCGGCAGCGCCGCCAGCCCACAGGCCGCGCTCGCTGCTCATCTTGCTGAATGAGAGCTGCTGCCGCTTGGTCATATAGCGGTAGACCAGCCATGGCGGGTTGCCGACAAGTATGTCCACACGGTTGGCAGGCCGCGCCAGCCAGGCCGGCCGTGCGAGGTTCCGGACGTAATATCCCCAGATGTGGTCTTCCTCGTCATCGTGCAGATGGCACATGTTCGTGAACGTCTGCATCAGTACTTCGCGGTCATCTTCGTGGATGCTGAACATCTCGAAGGTGTCGTCCAACAGAGGGACCGGGGACTTCGGCTCTCGTGAGGTAGCAAGGTGCGCGAGTCTCGCGACGAGGAGGTCGAAACGGGCAGTATCGGCGACGATATGGTCAGGAAAATTGAGCTGTTCTGCGAATTCTGGCTGGCTTGGTGCGGCTGCCCCGGTGACGAATGAGTCCGGGTCGAGCCTGGTGGAAACGCTCAGGCCCCTATAATCGTAGGTGAGCAGGTCGATTTCCTGTCCCCAGCGCAGAGAGTCGCCGAGGAAGACTGGCACTGTGAAGGCCGGCCGGCCTTGAAGGCGCTGATTGCCGATTGCTAGAAGGTAGGTAACCCGCGCCAAGGCAACCGCTACCGGATGCACGTCGATGCCGAGAACGTGCGTCACTAGCCCGCTGATGGCCTCACCTGTCGTCTTGCGTTCGCTTTCCGCCCCTGCTAGGTATGACCTGATAGCGTGGAACAGGAAGGTTCCGCTGCCGCAGCTAGCGTCCAGGACGCGCTGATTGAGCGGATCTTGCACAGATTCAGCGATAATTGCTTCCGCGAGCCAGTCCGGGGTGTAGTATTCGCCAAGTTGATGTCGTGTGGCTTGCGGGATGATCGATTCGTATAGGTGTTTAAGGACATCATGCTTGACCTGTCGCCAGTCGAAGCGGCAGAGACGCCGGGCTAGCGTCTTAACGAATTGTTCACCCCCTGGCACCTCGGTTATCCAGCCGAAGAAGTCATCCTCAACTACGCCTGTGATCCGCGCCTCAGTGAACAAAGTGCCAGACATGAGCGCACGCGCTGTGATTTCAGGATCATCCAGCCGGATGTCTAGAACCGCATGGCCGATCACCTTTGCGGTGGCGACCAGCAGCGTGTGGTTGATGAAAAGCAAGTCGTTGTCCGCGAAGCTGGTGCCTGACGCGGTGGTAAGAAGTTTGGCCCACATGCGCCGCTTGACTTTTACCGTGGGCAACTCGCGATTCGCCTGATAGATACTTGTCAACTCCGCGGCGTCAAGCTTGTACGCTGGACTCTGGGAGCCGAGCTTACTTTCGATGACGTCGCGGCCTGGCGCGATGTTGCGGCCGGTAGCAACAATCGCTTCAAGCCAGCCAAGCAGCTTCCCGGGCGCCGCGGGATCGGCCGTCTGCATATCCACCAGTTCGAGCTGGCGGCCGAGTGTATGGTAGAGGAACCACCTGATCCCATCGGTGAGCAATGCGGCGTAGCGTTGGCCGGCATAAGCCGCGCGTTTGAATACTGCGTCGGCGAGTTCTCGCTCTGCCACCGCTCGTACGGCGGCATGAGTCAGGCTGCTCTCGACGCTGATAACGACCTGTCCTGTGTCAATGGCGATCATCCCGCTGCGTCCGTCCTCCGGCGTGGGGATGATCCTGAGATCGGCCTGACCGAGGTTCAGGTCGCCAGAGAGCAGGAGCGCTCTGACATTGGCGTAAACGCCAGCCGTGTCCTGCGCTCGACGGCGATCCGCAAGCTGGCGCACCAGCTCCGACAAGTTCGCAGCTGGGCTAAGTTCAGGCCAGCGCTCAAGTATCCGTCCCGCAGGAGCCGCGTAGACTTCCGCGCCTCGGGCGAGTTCCTGGTTCTCGGCCTGCGGTGGATTCCACCTGATCACGCCGACGGCCTTCTCCATATTGCCCTTCAGTACGGGCGCGCCGCTGAGGCCATGGAGCGACAGCCCGGCCATTACCTGCCAGCAGACAAGCGAAATGCCGCTGGCCCCATTTGGCATGGGAGCATCGGGCCACATCACCATGCCTGAGACCGCGGCAAGGTGCAGTTCGGGCATCGCGGCAGGAGCGCCCGGCGCCACGAAGGGGTCGTGACTGGCAACATCACTCGTCAACGGCACTGGATCGAGTGAGTCCGGCAACATCCGGCTCAATCGCAGCAAGGCAACGTCGTCGTTCTCATCCCAAGCCTCGACAACGGCGTCGCTTGTTCCGTGTTGCCATGCGCATCGCACGCGCGTTATCACGTTCGGCTCGAAGTCGTCGTCACGTACGCAGTGAAACGCGGTCAGGGCCAAGTGCCGGGTTACCGCGAAGACGCTCCCCAGCTGCCTCCTAGACCCGGCTGCACTCAGCCGTCCCACCGCTAAGGTCATCCTGGGTGGTCTCCTGCTGCTTGGAGGACTATCTTGGCCGAGAAGGTCGCGCCGGCCGTCGCCTTCGCGATAACGACGCCCGCTTCGGCCTGCACCGCAATGCCGAACTGGACCTCGACCGTCCCAATCCGCAAGCCAGAATCGTCTTGCTGATGTAGTACTTTCGCCAGCCGCGAGCGGAACTGGTCAGCGACCTCCGCGATGCTGTCGGCAATCTCGCCGGCCCTAGACTTGAACTCCTCCGGGACCACCGCGCGGGGCGCAAGATCACCAGAAGTCTGCGCCGGGCGCACTTCGAGCAGGATCTCAGGGCCAGGGCTCGCGGCCGATCGCGGCTTGCTCATCTGCCTCCTGCGCACGTAGCCAAGAAACTCTCTAAATCACACAGTGAGATACAGATCGCGTTCGGTCAATACCTGGCTATCTGCGACCCCAGCAATAGTTGGCACATACCGGCGATAGTTGGCACCAAGATCATCTGACCCGTGGATCGCCATCTGAGCCAGAGCGCGCCCCGATGGCCGCCGGGATCCCGTTCAGCAGCCAGAGTGGACAGGACACCGCTCGAAGGCGATGTAGATCCCCTCGGAGATATGATCTCGACCGCGCATGGCCGACCAGAGCGAGGAGGCTCGGTCGTCGTCATCCCACTACGTAACTCATCGTCAGATGCAGCAGACATTGTCCAGGAGAGGAACCTCTCCGAGGCGGTCCAGAAGATACCTTCCAGTTCATGAACCCGAACCCTTGGCTAATTGCCATCGTCCCGGTCATACTGGCGGCCGTTCTCGGCGCCGTGCTGTCTCCGAGCATGGCAAGAGCGGGCCTCGCGCTTGCCAGGGCACGGGCGCAGCGGGTCAAGTACGTGCCGGTGAGCGGTACTTACCTTCTACGCCAACGGCGTGCCGCTCACCGAAGAGCAGTTCCGGGAAGCGTTCGCCGCGATCAACGCCGACCTCGACCGGCTGTCGCCGCCCGCCGAGCGCAGCGAGTGGGAGATGAGCAGCAGTACGCGGCTTTCAATCGCTTCTCCGTGCTTGCCGGCATGTTCCCGCATGCCCACCCGATCCGCAGCAACGCAGACGATGCGTGGGCCTGGTACTAGGAGAACGACCCTTTATGCTGCCTCCGACCTGCCCCGAGGGACAGGCTGGAGGTTGCAGCCACCGGGCAACATCGTCACCGACTGGAGCGAGTAACCACGCGATGAGGACACGACGTGAAGCCCAGCCGCAGCAGTAGCCGCAGAATGGCAGGGCACCGCCTGCGGCGGACAGCCGCGCTGGTTACCGGGGTACTCACGATCATGACCATCGCGGGCTACGTGGCGTTGTCGTTCACCGTGAACGGCCTACCAGCTTACCCTCTGGCCGGCTGGGTTGCTGTGCTCCAGCCCGCTACCGCGTCCAACGCGGACACTGTGCAGATCCTGGTGCAGGCACGAACTCAGGGCGGCCAGACCCGGGCAGCCTATGACGTCGTGGCCTGCGGCCCGCGGCCGTACTCCGGTGACCTGCTGATAGGTGGCAGCGCCCAGCTCAGCGCGACACTGCCTGATTCCCCGCTGCCCTCATCCCCGGCACCGCAGATCCAGCGCATCCCGGACCTGGCTTTCTACTACAACGGTGTCATCGACCTGGGCGCGGCCGAGCTGGTCCGCATCAGCCTGCCCGACGTCTCGCCCTGTCCGCCGGCGGCTGCTGTCCAGTCGGCCGGGATTCTGCCCGGGGGCAGTGCCGAGGGAGTCACAGGAGTCACATCGGGGCCGGTTCAGCAGAGCTGGTCCGGGCCGTGGGGCCTGTGGCACGGGCCGCACGCCGCCCAGGCATGGCCGCTGACCGGGGCTCTGCCCGGCATCCCGGCGAACGTGCTCGGGGAGTACCCGGCAGTCAGCGGCCTGAGCGGCGACTGGAGCCGCCCGTTGCAGGAGTACGTCCAGGTCACCGCCGACGACGTACCGGTGACCTGGTCGGTCGACTCCGCTGTCCCGTCGGCTTCCGGCCCGTACCCGCTGACCTGGCAGGACCAGAACCCGGTCAGCCCGCTCGTACGGCTGACCGACAGCTCCTCCATGGCGCTGCTCCAGAACTGGGTGGTTATCTTCGCCGTGGCATTCGGGATCACCGGGTCGGTGCTGGCAAGCCTGCTGTTCGAATGGCTACGCCGCCCTTCCCGGGACGGAACTGCCGCAGGCAGTAGCCCGCCACCTCTGCACAGCGCGCTTCCTGGCCGCAAGTCGGCACATTCAGAAGCCGTCCGCGCGCGGGTGCCGGGCAGGTGGCTCGCGCTGGCCGGCGCCGTCATCCTCATTGGATACGCGCGGGGCCGCCGCACCCGGGCCAGGCACCACTGATTCCCCTGGCGGGACGCGCAGGCAGGACGGCTCCGCGGTCGGCGGAAGACGGTACCGTGACGCTGTGGATCTCGGCGACGGATGGGACCTGGCACCCGAGCAGCAGTGCCAGCTGCACGTGCTCGACTGGCTCTACGACCGCGCCGGCGGCCAGGCGGACGAGACCGTGGCCGTCGACCCGGCGGAAATCGCCGCACCCGTCGGCTGCGGTCGGCCGGCGCCGCTCCAGGACACTTTCGGTCAGCTTTACCGGGACCGGCTGGTCTGGTACGTGCTGCGGCACGACGGGCCTCCGGGCATGCCGGAACGAGCCATGCTGACCGAGACCGGCGTTCAGGTAATGCGGCAGATCCGCCAGCGGCGCGGTGATCCGGCCGCCCGCCGCGTGACGGCCAGGGACGCGCTGCTGCGCTGGGCTTACGAGCGCGCCGCCGACGGCGAGCAGCCCGTCGCTGCCTCCGGTTTCGCGCTGAGCCGCTACGCCCGGTTCCTCAGCACCCGCGGCGACCTGTTCTCCTATGCCGAGATCACGAGCGCCGTCGACTGGCTCGCCAGGCACGACTACCTGCATGCCGCTACCACCGGAGGTGACACGACCGTGGCGATCACCGAGAAGGGAGAGCACACGGTGGAGACCAGCCGGTCGACGCGCGACGATCCCCCGCTGCAGCCCGCTGCGACGAGCATCACCATCACTGGCTCGGGCAACGTCAATGTGGCCGCCCACAGCCCCAGTGCCTCGCAGGCGATCACTGGCATCGTGATCGAGGAGACGCGGCAGCTCCTCACGGACCTAGCGGACTACCTCCAGCAGCACGCTGCGCAGCTCGCGGTCTCTGCTGACGATCCCCGCCGGACCGCGCAGATCGTGGTCGACCTGCGCGGCGCAGCCGCCGAGCCAGCCCCGGACCCCGGCATGGTCCGGAAGGTCCTTGATACCGTCCGCCAGATCGGCATTGGCGCGGCCAGCGTTCCCGCCGGGGCGGGTCTGCTCGATCTGGTCGGAAAAGCAGTGCATGCGCTCGGCCTGTAGAGCCCGCGAGACCGGGCGGCAAGAGACGCGCGGCACACTATCCGGTGATTACGCGATCAGGTAATGGCATTTTCGTATTCAGCTAAGTTAGCGGCCGGGCCCGCGTGGACGTGGCCACGGCGGTCGGCGTGCTGCCGGTAGCAGGCCACCTGGACTGGGCCTGGGCTCTCCGAGTGAGGGTGGCCGCGGGACAGGCCGCACTGGCTGGGGGAAGGACAGCCCTGCGAGCTGGGCGGCGGTCCTTGCGCGCGGAGCCGGACGCGGCTGCGCAGGTGCCGGGCGGGCTGCGGCGTGGAGGCGTTCGGCGGCGGCGCGGTGTGGCGGTTGGGGCGTGCCGTTGTGCTGGCTGTACTCGCGTGCATCATCATTCTCGCCGTTATCGGCCTTGGCTTCTACGGACTCAAGAGCAAGACTGGCTGGCTCCGCATCCAGGTGGGAATCTGGCGTTTCGTCACATTCAGCATCGAGATCGGCCGACAAGCCGACCCTGCGCCGCGCGAGGGAGCTAGAAGCCGGGCGGGACAAGCCCAGGGAACTTGAAGCTGAGCACGGCAACTCCGAGCCGTCTGGTGCCGAGGATCAGAACGATGCAGCAGCGTAACGAGGCCTCGCGGCCAGGCTTGGGCATCTCGGGGAACTTGCTACCATTCCTTGTGTAGGGCGCAGCCATCGCTAGCCTGCGCACCGATGTCGGGCGTCCTGCTGGTACGCCGAGGCTTGGAGCCCTGTACCACGGCAGAAAAGGAATCCTGGTCATGACGCAGGTGACTAGGGCCTTAGTCGTGGAGGCTCCCATGCCCCGCCAAGCGGTAGACTTTCTCACAGCTCGGCTCACGCCATGGCGCGGTATCGGCACCCCGCGAGGACATGCGTCCTCACCGGTCGGGCAGCGCGGTGCCTTCCTTTGCATGCACCAGGAAGACACCATGACCGCGCACACTTCTACTCTTATTCTCCGTGCTCTGCGCCACCTATCGCTCACCCAGCGCCAGTATCATCGGGCAATGACCGTTCACCACTCCGCATCGCAGCGGCAGCAAGCGCTTGTGGAGAGAGCGCATATGGAGCGGGCCGTCGCGCTTGCGCGGCAGTGCGTGAGCGAACCAGGCCGCATCTCGCCCAAGGTCGGAGCTGTCGTCGCGCGGGATGGCGTGGTGCTGGGTGAGGCGTTCCGAGGTGAGCTCGCTCCCGGCAACCACGCCGAGTACACACTTCTGGAGACCAAGCTCGGGAACGAGACGCTGGCGGGCGCGACCATCTTTACCACGCTTGAACCATGCACATCGCGGAACAACCCCAAGATCCCCTGCGCCGAGAGAATCATCGAGCGCCGGATCGCCCGCGTCGTCATCGGCGTGCTCGATCCGAACGACGCAATCCGCGGCCGTGGAGAACTGCGCCTCCGTGAAGCTGGTATCGAGGTTGCTCGATTCGATCCCGACCTTATGGCGCAGATCGAGGAACTCAACCGTGACTTCACGCGAGAGCAGGTCGGCACGCAGCATCTGGAGCGGACCGCAGCCCAGACCTCCGATCCGGCCAACCAGGAAACCGGGCCGAACGGCCACCGCGTCGGATACACGCCCGGGGGCGACAAGGTTGAGTGGATTCCTGACGACGAGAATCCGGGCGAGTTCTGGCCGATGCTTCTGCGCCGCAACGACAGGCAGATTCTCGCGGAGTACAACGAGCTCTGGGACAAGGTCTGGTGGAACCGCCACCAGGTCTGGCACGAGAAGATCGAGTCTGGTCAGGAGCCGCTCAAGGAAGAGCAGCGCGAGATTCTGGAGCGAGCCTGTGAGGCCTGTGCACGGATTGAGGAGAAGTACGGGCGCGAGAATCTAGGCTGGGACGACTTCGAGTGGGGACTCCTAAGCGGCAGGATGTCAGCTCTGTCGTGGGTGCTGGGCTCGGAGTGGAACGAATCGCTCGACACGTAACCCTTGAAGCTGAGCACTTATATAGCTCCGCCCGGGCACACGTTTCCTTGGGCCGACTTGTTCTTCTGGCCGCTCAAGGCGGTATGGAGATACCGTGCATCTTCAGGAAGTCGCGCCAATCCTGCTCGGATTGCTCAGCCAGCGCCAAGCCGTCTACCTCTGTCATCGGTTGGCTGGGCTGATCCCAGGGACGGTAGCCAATTGTTACTTTCTGTCCATTCGGGCCAGACTCAATGAGGGTGATCTGGGCTATCAGCGCGCCGGGGCGATCACGCGTCTTATGCTTCCATGTGTTGGCGTAGGCGCGGCATATGCCGAGCGAGTCTGGATGCTGGACGATCCAGTCATTTACCACAGTACTGGAGAGCGATAGGGCACTATCCTGGTGTAGCCAGTCATAAAGATGGTAGAGACCAAGGAACAGGGAATGGACAGTCTGTTCCACATCGACGTTGCCGAGCGTGTTCATGCCCTGGTACTGCTCGCGGAGCCGCGCAAGGTGTCGCTGGATTCCGCGCCACTGGTAGGCCCATCCCGGTTCCAGGCTATAGCCGATTGAAACCGTCGGCGCCATGGCTGACACCCCTACAATAGCGGCTTGGGCATACACCACAGCGCTGCGCTGATTACCCCCACACTGCGGGCACGGATCACCCACTGGCACGTCGTCTAGGTTCTGCTGGCAGTCGGGACAGATCATCGCCATCCGGCCAGTAAAGCAGACTCCTCCATGATCTTCCTTCGTTGCCCTTTCGGTGTTGCGACGGAGCGGGTTAGCGGCTGGGGCCGCGTGGCCGTGGTGGTGACGGCCGGCGTGCTGGCGGCGGGCCGCCTTGACCGGGGCCGGGCCCTTCGGGTGCGGCCGGCTGCGGGGCGGGCCGTGCTGGCTGGGGGAAGGACAGCCCGGCGAGCTGGGCGGCGGTGCTGGCGTGCGGAACCGGGCGTGGCTGCGCAGGCAGGGCCGGTCGGGCGGCGGCGTACAGGCGTTCGGCGGCGGCGCGGGCGGCGGCGGCCTGGGCGGCGTGGTGCTGGGCGTCGCGCAACTCGGCGACGGCTTCGGCGAGCGCGGCCAGCTTTGTGATGAGCAAGATCGGGGCCATCGACCGGTCGTCGGTCAGGTAGGCGAACGCCGACAGCAGCCGGGATGCTTGCCGTAGCCGGTTCCCGGCCGGGGTGGGCGGCGGGATGCGGCCGTAGGGTGAGCGGGCGGCGCGGTCGTAGGCGTCGGCGGCCTGCCGGAGGATGCGGCTGCCGAGCATGGCGGCGGCCACGTGCAGGGTATCGGAGGTGGCCCAGGCGGCATCGGCGGCGGCAGCCGGGTCGGTCCACGCCAGGTTGCGGATCTGCGCCGTGGCGTCGGCGGCGACGCGTGTGGCGTGCTCCCAGACCGCGTTCCGCTCCCCGGCGGTCAGATTCAGAGGCGGGCGGCCGGGCGTGGCCAAGGGCGTGGTCCACCGCTGCCGCAGCTTGGGCCAGCTCAGATCAGGGGCGAGTTTCCCGCCACCGTACCAGACCGGGCCGCCGTCCTTGGCGGTGTCGCCGGGCAGCGCGACCGAGTACCCGGTGACCTGGCCAGGGTTCTTGACGCTGAACCTCTTCCGTACCAGGAGGCCAACCTGATCCATGCGGGTGAAGAACTCCTGCTCGCTGTTCGCCGACGCGGCGGCGGTGGCGACCTGCCGCCGCAGCGTGAGCCTGGGCGCCTCGTCCAGACCGCGGCGTGCCGCTTTCTCGTTCTCCGCGCGGGTCGGGCGACGGGCCGCGGTGCGGTCGGCGGGCGCGGTGGAGCGCAGCCCGTACCGCTGCTCGGCAGCCAGGCAGGCGGCGCGGACCTTGCACCGCTCCCAGGACAAGCCGGGCTTACCGCCGTCCTGGCGGGCCAGCATTGCGACCAGATGTATATGGTCATCACCGTGCCGGACGGCGACCCAGCGGACGGCCTCGTCTTCCTGACCGTACGGTGACAGCCCGGTCCGGTGCATGACTTCGCAGGCGATTTGCGCCCATTCGTCGTCGCTGAGCATCCGGTCTTCCGGTGCGGCTCGCATCGAGCAGTGCCACACTGGCCGCGCGTACGCTCGCTTGCCGAGGGCGGCCTGCGGCTGCAACAGCAGCCCGGTCAGCTTGGTGAAGTCCCGCTTGCCATCGGGCCGTAGCGGGGGCTCCAGGTCAGCCGGGTGACGCCAGCCCGCGACGATATGGGGATCGGTATGTACCTCGTGGCGGCCAGGACCGAACAGGTAATAAAGGAGCGGTTCGACGTGCTCCCCGCGAGGGGTGCTGATCTTCCCGATCACGCGGCCTGCTCTGCTGTCACCGTGGACGTCTCGGCAGGGCCTTGCGCACTACGTCGGCTACCTGGTCGATGTGGTCGGCGCGGCGGATGCTCTCGGCCGCATAACGGGGCAGGTCCCCGGCAGGCTGCCCGGTGGCGTTCAGCTTCGCGACCGCCTGGTTCAAGTTGGCGGCGATGCGGCGGACTAGCCCGGCCGCGCGCATCAGCTCGATCAGCACCTGCCCGAGCGACTCCTCATCGCCGATGAGCCTGCCGTTCGCTGCGGCGGCCAGCGCGGCCTGGGCGGCATACGCTCTGCGGGCCAGTCCCGCCCGCCCTGCCGCTGCGACGATGACCGCGTATTCCTCGCCGGTCAGCGTGAACTCCACCCGGCGTGCGCGCGGGACCGGCTGCCTCGTCCGCCGTCGACCCTGCCCGCTGCCGTCGGCCTGGCTGTGGCCGTTGATGGTGCCTGTCATTTGCTCTTGCTCCCCGCTCGCGGCGTCCAAATCCTGACCATCTTTGTTACCTCCCGCCAATTTCCCTGGGAGGGAGGCTTTACCGGTGGCCATGTCCCCGTGCCAGTGTATGTATGGACCGCGCTCGGTCTAGACGTAAGTGGGGGTTTATTACACATCTTGCTGACGGTGGTTCTGGGCTGCTTTCATTCAGCGCAAGGGCCGCTGGTGAGCGACCGCGCATCTGTCCTCCTCGCCGCTGACGTGGCGGTCGCTGGCGCACGCGGGAAGGCGAGATCGAGCCTGGGTGACCCCAGGCTCTCGAGGTTCCCCGCCGGATACCGACCACGCTGATCCGCAGGCCAGCGGCCCGACAGACGGTGCTCGTGGGACTGCCGTAACGCACTGGCGCCCAGGTTGGTGATCATCATTCGGGCGTGTTTATGCGAATGCTTGAACACGCAGGACGCGACGTATCCCCGGTTTACGGGTTCAAGCAAGAAAATTCTGCCGTACTAACCAGTGCTATTTAGTGCGGCCGGGTGATGTCCAGTGAGGCGGAGTGATGCCTGGTGCGGTTTAACGCGGTCTACGTTGGCGCACGTTGATTTGCTGCCCGGCTGCAAATACGTAGCTTTAAATCATGCCAGGGGACCAGCATCGCGGTGAAGGCGGGGACCGGGAATGAGGAACCGGACGGGCATCCAGACAGCCCCTCCGGGTCCAGCCGGGTCAGGCCTGCCCCCGGCTGCGCACAACCAGTCCGACGACCGCCCCGGCCACGACGGGCACCCCGACGATGATGACGGCGAGGCCGGCCTGGATGCCTACATCGCCCGGCTGGCCGAGGCCGCTCCGCCGCTGTCCGGCCACCAGCGGGACACGCTCGCGCTGCTCCTGCGCCGCCCGCGCCGCAGGTGACCGGCACAGCACGCCGCGTCTGCGGCACGGCGACCAGGGACGGGGTTGGCTGGCCGGGGTCAGGCGGGGTCCGGCTGGTTCCAGATGACCTGGACCGTGGCCGGGTCAAACGCGCGGGGCGCACCGCGGCCTGGGGAGTACAGCGTGACCGACATCAAGGTCTTGATCACCGCGCGCTTGCGGCTGATATCCAGCCCAGCCCACACGGCGGCAGCGTTCTCAGCCGCCACCAGCGGGGCCAGCACGTTCTCCCGCGCCGCGGTGTCCAGCTCGGCGCCGATCTGATCGAGCCGGGCGGTCCCCGCCTCGGTGGCCTTGAGCATCTGCGCCCGGGTGATCTTCCCCAGCGCCCGGTCGCTGGCCATCTCCTCCAGATTCACCCGGATCGCCGCGGCCTCCTCCCGCAACGCCGCCACGTCCACCCCGCTGTCCTCGGCGGTCATCAGGTCGGCGGCATCCGGCCGCGACAGCCGCGCCGCGACGAGCTTCTCGATGAACATCTCCACCGGCTCTGCCTGCCGTGCCACGTGCCCGCCGGGATAACTGCGGTTACGGGTAGCCGGGGTGCACCGGTAGATGTGATGCCCCGTGTGGCTGGGCATACCGGTGACCACGTTCCCGCACGGGCAGCACGCCAGCCCGCCCAGCAGCGTCTTGACCCCGCGCGGCGGCTTGCGGGTCGAGTCCTCCAGGATGCCCCGCACCGCCCGCCACGTCTCCTCCGGCACCAGCGGCTCCCACTGACCTTGCCCGACGATCTCCCCACGGTAGGCCGACAGCCCCGCGATCCGCGGGTTCAGCAAGATCCCCCGGATGCTGGTCCGGTTCCACACGCTGGTCCCGCGCTGGGCCCGCTGCGGCGGCGTCAGCCCCAGCGTCGTCCACTCTCGCCGGATCCCGCTGATCGTCCCGCCGCCCAGCAGCGCGACGCACGCCTCCGCGACCGCGGGGCCTTCGACCGGGTGGGCGGTCACGTGGTCGTCCTGGTAGCCGAACGGGCGCGGGCAGCCGGTGAACCGCTTGCCGTTGATCGCCGCCTGCTCGAAGGCCAGCTTCTGCCGCTCGGCCTTGCGTTCCTGCTCGGCCTTGGCCACCGCGATCATGATCCGGGCATGCAGCCGACCCGAATCGGTGCCCAGGTCGATGCTCCCGTCCACCTCGGCGAACCGCACCCCGGCCTTGTCGAACCGGGGGATCAGGTACTCCAGGTCCAGCGGCTCGCGGATGAACCGGTCCCACTTGAAGCACAGCACCGCATCGACCATCCGCGCATCGACCAGCCGCATCGCTTCTTCATACCCGGGCCGGTACTTCCCCGGCTTGGTCGGGTCCTTCCGCGTGACGCCGATGTCGTTATCCGAGAGCCGGTACACCACCGTCCAGCCCCGCTCGGCGGCCTTGTGCTCCAGCTTGGCCATCTGGTTGGCCACCCCGTGCTCGTCGTGTTTGTCGTCCAGGCTGATCCGGACGTAGATCAGGCAGCGGACCAGGGTGCGTGTCACGCCGTCGGGCGGCCTGCCTTCTTCCGCCAGTCGTATTGCGTCACCTATCGTCATATGTGTTATTATAACGGGTAGGAGCCGCTCTACCGACACCACCATCGGTGCAAGCAGGCGGAGGGGTGGCGGCTCTCGATGCCCGAGCCGGGCGTCCTGGTCTGGCACACCCCGACGGGGCGCAGCTACACCACCACACCGACCGCCTATCTGGTCTGACCGTGCATCGGCTTCGCCTGTGTATCGGGCGGTGGAGCCGGTCGCGGAGACCTGATGGCGGAGATGACCTCCCGGGCCAGTTTCTGCGCGTGGTAGCTGATCAGCACGGCGATGACCAGGGCGACGGCCGGGTCCAGCCAGTACCAGCCGCCGACGGCGAGGATGACGGCGCCACTGGCGGCCACGCCGGCCGCGGCCGCCGCGTCGGCGATCGTGTCGAGCAGGACGGCCTTGATGTTGAGGTCCGCGTCATCGTCGTGGCCGCCGAGGACCCGGGTGGCGGCCAGCATGACGGCGGCGGCGATGCTGCTGACGATCAGTACTGGCAGGGCATCGACGCGGTGGGTTCCGGTGACCAGGCGCTGGATCGCTGCCACCGCGATCGCGACGTTCAGGATCAGCAGCCAGCCGGCGTTGACCAGGGCGGCGATGTTGGTCGCGTGGGGATAGCCGTGCGGGCGGGCCGGGCTGGGCGGCCGGCTCGCGAGCCAGATGGCCAGCAGCGACACCGCAACAGCGGCGGCATCGGCGAGATAGTCCACGCCCGCGGCCAGGACGGCCAGCGACCGCGCGGCCAAACCCACGACCACCAGAGCCGCGATCAGGCCCAGGTTGAGGAGCAGGACGACGGTCAGCCGCCGCACACGTGACACCCGCTGATCGTAGGAGCTGCAGGCCACGACCGCGGCTGGACCAGCGGCCCGACGTGCCGATTGACGTAATCCGGTCAGCGTTTATGGTGGAAATACGCTCGAAAAGATCGGGGCCCTGGGGAGTTCGCCATGAGACTGCGGCCGCGTCGCCGGAACCTGGTCGTGTGGAGTTCGTCCCACCCCAGGCCGAGCATCCTGCGGGCCACGCGGCCGGTCCGCCGCGGGCGGATCCGCCGGGGCCTGTATATCGGCGCGGTGCTCATGGTCCTGAGCGTCCTGCGGCTCACCCGGGCCATGCGGACCCACTGGGAGTCGGTGGGCCTGGCTGCAGGCCTGGCCCTCACCGTGAACGGCATCGTGCTGTCCGTGGCGGCGGTGTTCTTTGCCGGGCTGGGCGTCCTCATCGTTACCCTGCTGAAAGGGATCAAGATCAACGCCAGGAGCACGGGCCAAGCCTCCGATTGCTGGCTGTGGCGCTGCTGAGCCTTGAGCCTGGATCGTTCAGCGGCTGGGAATGACCCGGCTGGGGCCGGTACCGGCGTGACCGGGGGCCCGGCGTCCGGGCGGGCCGGCCGGGGCCGGTGCGGGCGTGCCGGGGTGACCAAGCGGCAGCCGGATCAGGAACTGGCAGCCGGGGCCGGCGTTGCGCACCGCGATCTGGCCGGAGTGCGCCTCGACGATGCCGCGGGCGATGGACAGGCCGAGGCCGGCGCCTTCGGCGGGCCCGGGGGTGCGGGCCGACTCGCCGCGGAAGGCAACGTCGAAAACCCGGGGTAGATCCTCGGGCGGGATGCCGCCGCAGGCGTCCGACACGGCTACGCAGGCCATCCCGCTCTGCGTCTCGGCCAGCACGTCGACAACCCCGTCCGACGGGGTGTGCCTGATCGCGTTGGTCACCAGGTTGCGCAGCGCCCGGCCCATCTCGGCGCTGTCGACGAACACCGGCATGCCGCGGACCGCAGCCCCGGTCAGCCTGACGCCCTTGGCCCGGGCCACGGGCTCGGCGCTGGCCACGACCTCGGCGACCACGTCCTCCAGGCCGACCATGCGCCGGGACAGCCGCAGCGCGCCGGCGTGGATGCGGGACAGTTCGAAGAGGTCGTCGATCATCAGGGTCAGCCGGTCCACCTCGCGGCGGATCTGCGTGTGGTACTGGGACACCTCACGCGGGTCGATGACCACCTGGTCCTCGAGGGCCTCGGCCATGGCCCGCAGCCCGGCCAGCGGGGTGCGCAGGTCATGGCTGACCCAGGCGACGAGCTCGCGCCGGCTGGCCTCCAGGGCCCGCTCGCGGGACCGGGCCTGGGCCAGCCGCTCGTGCGCGGCGGTCAGCCCGTCGGAAAGCTCGGCCAGCTCGGCCGGGAGCGTCATCGGCGGGGCGATGTAGACGCCGCTGTCGCCGACGTCCTGCACGGCCGAGGAAATGGCCCGGCTGGCCTTGACCAGGCGCCGGGCGACGAAGAGCGCGACGATCAGCGCCGCCAGGCCGGCGATCGACATCAGGTCCAGGATGACGTCGCGGTCAGCCGGGGTGCCCAGCATGCGGTAGGCGATGACGCCCACGCCGGACATCGAGGTGAGCACCGAGACGGCCACGACCACGATGACCATCAGGGCGATGGACCGGGCCGCGAGCCGTTTCAGCAAGAAGATCCCGATGAGCGCGATGAGCAGCGCGATGACCAGCAGGCGCTCGGAGATGTAGAGGATGTCCGACCACTGGATGCCGGCGGGCAAGCTCAGTTCGCCTCCGGCCAGCAGGCTCACGCTGTGTCCCCCGCTCGCCTCCGGGGCGCCTTAAGGCACTGCCTTCCCTCGTCGCTCGTTCCTCGCTCCCGGGGTGGGCTTGGGGGAAAAGGCAGAGTCCAGGCAGCGCCGCGCCCCTCCGTCTCGCTCACGCTGCCTCCGGCTCGTACCGGTAGCCGACGCCCCAGACCGTGACGATGCGCCGGGGCAGGGTGGGGTCGGGTTCGAGCTTCTCGCGCAGCCGGCGCACGTGCACGGTGACGGTGGACGTGTCGCCGAACGTCCAGCTCCACACCTCGGTCAGCAGCTGTTCCCTGGTGAAGGCCTTACGCGGGTTCCGCATCAGGAAGACCAGCAGGTCATACTCCCGCGAAGTCAGCTGGATCAGCGTGCCGTCGGCCCGGACCTCATGCGCGGCCAGGTCCACGACCAGGTTGCCGTCGGTGATGGCCCCAAGGTCGGGCTTGTCGGGCAGGCCAATGCCGCGGGACCTGCGCAGCACGGAACGCACCCGCAGGGCCAGCTCGCGCGGGCTGAACGGCTTGGTCACGTAGTCGTCCGCGCCGGTCTCGAAGCCGACCAGGCGGTCGGTCTCGTCCCCGAGGGCGGTCAGCATCACGACCGGGATCGGCCAGCGGGCGCGCAGCCTGCGGCACACCTCCAGGCCGTCCATGCCGGGCAGCATCAGGTCCAGGACTACCAGGTCGGGAGGCTGTTCGGCCACCCGGCGCAGGGCCTCGTACCCGTCATGCACGCACTCGACCGTGTGGCCGTCGCGCGTCAGGTACCGGCCGACCACGTCGGCGACGGTGGGATCGTCATCCACGACGACGATGCGTCCCGGTGGATCAGGGTTACTTACCAAGGCGGCCCGCCCGCTCTTTCCGCGGCAATTGTCACGCGTACACGGTAAGTCGTAACCGCTCGGTGAAGCCAGCAAACGGGCGGAAAGCACCGTGCCCCGTCATCAGTACGTAAGCACAGTGACGATTCTGTGAGGTCCGCGCCGATCGGGACCGAACCGGACTCCGCCGGGCCGACACTGAGGCATGTTTTCGTCCCGCCGCGAAGGGCGGGGCAGCCAGGGACAGACCGTCATTAAGGAGCCGGCGTGATCGGGGAACTCTACGAGCACGCGCTGGCCGGCTGGGTCCGGCCGCAAGTGGAGCATGTCGACGGCAGCCGCATGCCGCTGCCCGTGGAGGGCTGGCTGCACGAAAGTCCCGGCGACAAGTCGCTGCTGGACCGCTGTGCGGGCCCGACCCTGGACATCGGCTCGGGTCCCGGCCGGCTGACCGTGGCCCTGGCCGAGCGGGGCATCCCGGCGCTGGGCATCGACATCACCCCGTACGCCGTCGACCTGGCCCGCTCCTCGGGCGGGCTGGTCATGCTGCGGGATGTGTTCGGCCGGGTGCCGGGCACCGGTCGCTGGATGACGGTGCTGCTGGCGGACGGGAACATCGGGATCGGCGGCGATCCCTCGGCCCTGCTGCGCCGGGCCGGGGAACTGCTCGCCCCGCAGGGCCGGGCCCTGGTGGAAACCGGGCCGCCCGGCGCGCCGATGCGCCGCGAGCAGGTACGGCTGTGCCATGAGGGGCGGACCGGCCCCTGGTTCCCGTGGGCCTACGTGGGCGCCGACCACATCGGCGAGGTGGCCAGGGACGCCGGGCTGGGCGAGGTCGAGACCTGGACGGTCGACGGCCGCTGGTTCGCGGCCATCGGAGGGCGTTAAGGAATGCTTACGGTCAGGCACGTGGATGACTCAGACGCCGGGCGAGATGGCACCCTACGCGACATGAACACCAAAGTCCGCGTGGCCGCGATCTGCCTGGCCATCTTGGTCATGGCCGGATTGGTGCTGCTGGTGGTGCGGCCGAGCCTGAACCCGGCCCAGGTCAAGCCGCTGCCGCTGATCGCCGCGGCGTGGCTGGCCTTCCTGGCCGCCGCCTGGCTGCTGCGCAAGGTGCCGCTGCGCGCGGCGATCGGGCTCATCCTGCTCGGCGGGATCGCGATCCAGCTGACCGCGGTGTCCGCGCCGCCCAGGAACAGCGACGATCTGTACCGCTACATCTGGGACGGCCGGGTGCAGGCGGCGGGCATCGACCCGTACGAGTACGTGCCCGCCGCCCGCCAGCTGACCGGGCTGCGAAACGAGTTCCTCTGGCATCCGCACGCCACCTACTGCATCACGCAGGCCGGGGCGGCCACTATCCCGGCCGACGACGCGGCACCGGGCTGCACGATGATCAACCGGCCGCTGGTCCCCACCATCTACCCGCCGGTGGCCGAGGCGTACTTCCTCGGTGTGCACTACCTGCCGGGGGGCAGCGACTCGAGCACGCCCATCCAGGCCACCACGGCGCTGGTCGCGGTGCTGACCACGGTCATGCTGATGTTCGGCCTGGGCAGGCTGGGCCGTGACCCGCGGATGGCCGCGCTGTGGTCGTGGTGCCCGACGGTGGCGCTTGAGGCGGGCAACAGCGCCCACGTGGACGTGGTCGCGGTGGCCATCGCCGCGGCCGCGCTGCTGATCCTGGCTACGGCACGGACGACCCGCCGGACCGTGCTGGGCGGGATCCTGCTGGGCCTGGCCATCGCGACCAAGCTGATCCCGGCCTTGACCGTGCCGGCCGTGCTGCGGCGCCGCTGGGTCACGGTCAGCCTGGCCGCGGGCGGCGCGTTCGTGACGGTCTACATCCCGCACGTGCTCGCGGTGGGCAGCAAGGTCATCGGGTTCATGCCGGGTTACCTGAAGGAGGGCGGCTACACGAGCGGGACGAGGTTCGGCATCATCGGCCTGTTCCTGGGCGGCCGGGCGGCCATCGCCGTGGCGGTCCTGGTGCTGACCGTGGTCGCACTGCTCGTGCTGCGGTTCGCCGACCCGGACCAGCCCTGGCGCGGCGCCGTGGTCATGACCGCGGCCGCCCTGGCCGTCGTCACGCCACCCTTTCAGTGGTACTCGCTGCTGCTGGTGATGCTGGTGGCACTGGACGGGCGGCCGGAGTGGCTGGCGTTCGCCGCGGGCGGTTACTACGCCGCCGAGCCGAACATGGGCCGGCTGACCGTGCCGACCCACTACCACGACGCGGTGGCCTACGGCGTGCCGGTGCTGATCGTGGCGGCGGGCTGGCTGGTGCGCCGGGAACTCGCCCGGCGCGGCGCGGCCAGCGCCGAGCCGATAGCGGTCACCGCCGCCGTGGTTGCGGCAGACCCCGTGGTTGCGGCAGACCCCGTGGTTGCGGCAGATCCTGTCACGGTCGCGGGCAGCTCCGGGACCGGCCAGCTCACCACGGCTGGGACCAGGGTGGATGGAGTGCCAGTTTGAGGCCGCGCGGGACCGCGCTTTCTTACCGGTTGGTTACCCGACCGGCAAACATCAAACGACACCTACGGCCAGGACCGTGAATAGAGATATGAGCTACCACCCGTCGCATCGCAAGCCGCCGCGCCAGGAACGCTGGCCGGACGCGACCCCGGATCAGGCCTGGCCGGCCTACGTCGGCGCAGACGGCTACCGCGATGCTCAGGCCTGGGGAGCGACGGGGACGCTGACCGGGAACGGCTACGACGCCCGCGGTGATCACGGCGCCCGCGGTGATCACGGCGCCCGCGGTGATCACGGCGGCGGCTGGGATGGCCGAGCCGGGACGCGGAACGGGTACGGCGCCCCGGCGGACAGCTACCCTGCCGCCTACGACGACTACCGGGGCACCGGCGGATACCCGGGCGTAGCGGACGGTTTCGGCGGACCGCCGGATGCCTTCGACGGCGGCGACGGCTTCGACGGGCGGGTCGGCAGCTACCGTGGAGGCGGGTACGGGACGCTAGCCGAGGAGTACGCGTACGGCGGCAGCGGGATCGCCTACGGGACCCGGGACGAGTACGCCCAGGCCTGGAACAACGGCCAGGGACCGGCCGGCTACGCAGACCAGGACGGCTACGCAGACCAGGACGGCTACGCAGACCAGGACGGCTACGCAGACCAGGACGGCTACGCAGACCAGGACGGCTACGCAGACCAGGACGGCTACGCGGATCCGGACGGCTGGACCGGCGGGGATGGCTACGCCGGCCTTGATGACTATGCCGAGGCCGTTCCGGCCCCGCGGCAGGCGGTGTCCGGTCCGATGCTGATTGCGCCGGACACCATGGGTGAGCTGGGCTGGCTGCCCCGGGAGCACCAGGACCGGCCCGGACTGAGCCGCGGCGGCCTGACCATCGGCGCGCTGACCGGCTTCCTGGCGGCGGCGGTCGCCATCGGCGTCTCCACCTTCGTGGCGGCCTTCGTCCGGCCGCAGGCGGCACCGGTCATCGCGGTGGGCGGCGCCTTCATCGACCGGACTCCTTCGGCGCTGAAGAACTTCGCGGTCGAGCACTTCGGCGGGAACGACAGGACCGTGCTGCTGCTCGGCATGTACGCCATCATCGCCGTCATCGCCATGGTCATCGGCTGCCTGGCCCGGCGCAACGCCACGATCGGCGTGGCCGGCATCGCGGTGTTCGGGCTGTTCGGCGCGTTCGTGGCCATTACCAGGCCGGAAGGCCACCTGACCGACGTCGTGCCCTCGGTGATCGGCGGCCTGGCCGGGATCGCGGCCTTCCTGTGGCTGGCCAGCGCGGCCGCCCCCATCACGCCGCTCAGTGCCTCCCGCTCCAGGCCCGCCCGCTCCAGGCGCCGCCGGGAGGCATGGTGACCGTCAACCTCGACCGGCGTAAGTTCCTGGCCGCGGCCGGCGGAACCGCGGCCGCCGCGGCGGCCGCCGGGGTCGGCGGCGAGTTGCTGATCAGCAAGCGGTTCGACGTGAACACCTCGACGGTGCCGCTCGCCCCGCCCGCCGTCAAGCCGGCCCCGGTACCGAAGGACGTCTCGCTGAACATCCCGGGCCTGTCGCCGTTCTACACGCCCGACGCCCAGTTCTACCGGGTCGACACGTCGCTGGTGATACCCCAGATCCCGGCCGAGTCCTGGCAGCTGCGCATCCACGGCATGGTCGACCGCCCGGTGACGCTCACGTTCGACGACCTGATGAAGCTGCCCATGATCGAGCACGACATCACCCTGACCTGCGTCTCGGAGAGCGTCGGCGGCGGCTACATCGGCAACGCCCGCTGGCAGGGCACGCTGCTGGCCAGCGTGCTGCGCCAGGCCGGCATCCAGCCTGGCGCGCAGCAGATCGTCATGCGGGACGCGAGCGGCATGACCATCGGCGTGGCCACCGACCCGGTCATGGACGGCCGCGCGTCCATGCTCGCCATCGGCATGAACGGCCAGCCGCTGCCGCAGGCGCATGGCTTCCCGGTCCGGGTGGTGGTGCCGGGCCTGTACGGCTACGTGTCCGCGACCAAGTGGGTGGTGGACATGCAGCTCACCACGTTCGGCGCGTTCGACGCCTACTGGGTCCAGCGCGGCTGGTCCCCGCAGGGCCCGATCAAGACCGAGTCGCGGATCGACGTGCCGAAGGCCGGCGGCAGCCTGAGCCCGGGCCGGGTGACGATCGCGGGCGTGGCCTGGGCGCAGCACAAGGGCATCGATGCCGTCGAGGTTTCCGTCGACGGCACCTGGTATCCGGCCAAGCTCGCCGCCCAGGACACTATTGACACCTGGCGCCAGTGGTACTACGTCTGGGACGCGACCGCCGGGCCGCACACGCTCAAGGTCCGCGCCACCGACATGACTGGCTACACCCAGACCGCGGTGGTGCATCAGACCGAGCCGAACGGGGCCACCGGCTACCACACCATCCAGGTGAACGTCACATGAGCCAGCCGCTGGCGCGCACCCGCTTTGCGCACCAGCGGCTTTTTACTTGCCGGCGCCGAGGGCGGCGAGGAGGTCGTCGAGGGCGTCCAGGCTGTGCGCGCTGACCACGGCGTCGCAGTAGGGCCAGGCGGCGGCCATGCCGCCGACTTCGGGGCTGTAGCGGGGGGACTGGGTGCGGGGGTTGGCCCAGACGATCCGGTGGGCGATGCGGGACAGCCGGGCCATCTGGGCGCCGAGCAGGCCGGGCTCGCCGGTCTCCCAGCCGTCGGAGATGATGAGCACGACCGCGTTCCTGGCCAGGCCGCGGGCGCCGTAACGGTCGTTGAACTCCTTGAGCGCGGCGCCGATCCTGGTCCCGCCGGACCAGTCGGGCGCCGCTTCGCCCGCCTTGGCCAGCATGGTGTCCGGGGTGGCCGCGGCCAGGGCGGGTGTCAGCCGGGTCAGCCGGGTGGCGAAGCTGAACACCTCGGGCCGGGTCTGCCCGCCCCGCAGCGGCCCGCCGTGCAGGCAGTACATCAGCAGGAGCAGCGCGCGGGCGTAGGACTCCATGGAGCCGGAGATGTCGCACAGCACCACCAGCCGGCGCGGCCGCGACCGGGGGGCCTGGCGCGCGACCCGGATCGCCTCGCCGCCGCTGCGCCGCGCGGCGCGGAGGGTGCCACGCAGGTCGGGGCGCTTCCCGTCCCGGGCCCGGCGGTACCTGCGGGTGCGCCGGGGCGGCACGGACAGGGTCAGCTCGCGCATCAGCAAGACGAGTTCGCGCAGTTCGGCGGCTGACAGCTGGGTGAAGTCGCGGGAGCGCAGCCGTTCGGCGGCCGAGGCCACCCGCCGGACGGCCAGCGCGTCCGACTGCTCGTCGTCCCCGGCGCCGGCGGACGCGCCGGTGTCGGTGATCTGGGCTCCGGCCGACCAGCCGCCCGGATCGGACCGGTTCTGGGCCGCGGGCGGCCCACCGCTCTCCTCGGCCCGCTGGAAGGCGGACTCGGCGGCTTCGGTCGGGTTGGTGAACGGCGGGGGCGTGCCGAACAGCCTGGCGAACACCCGCTCGAACGTGCCCACCTGGCTCGGGTCGGAGACCAGGGTGGCCAGGGCGCAAGCATGCAGTTCGGCGACCGAGCGCGCGTTCATGACGGTCAGGGCCCGGGCCAGCCGCTCGCACCGGTCCGGCCCGACCGGCAGCCCGGCGGTGTGCAGCGCGGTGCCCAGCCCGGCCGCCAGCGACGCAACATCAGGCAGATCTGGGGCAGCGCCAGGGTCGGCGTGGGTGGTCACGGCGGGCGGGTCAGCTCCCGGCCGGGCCGGTGACCGCGGCGAGCCCGGCCTGGCGCACCGTCTCGGTGTCCTCCGGGTACTTCAGCACCGTGCTCAGCGTCTGGTCCACCACCGGCCCGGACAGGTCGCCGGCGCCGAACACGGTCAGCGCGGAGGCCCAGCTGATCGCCTCGGAGATGCCGGGCGGCTTGGTCAGGTCCAGGCCGCGGAGCCGGTTCACCGCCGACGCGATCTGCCCGGCCAGGTGGTCCCCGGCGGTGGGCACCCGCCGCCTGATGATCTCCGCCACACGCACCGCGTCCGGGTAGGCGATCCAGTGGTACAGGCAGCGCCGCTTGAGCGCGTCGTGCAGGTCCCTGGTCCGGTTGGAGGTCAGCACGGTGACCGGCGGCAGCGCGGCCCGCCGGGTGCCGAGCTCGGGGATGGTGACGGCCGCCTCGGCCAGCAGCTCGAACAGGAACGCCTCGAACTCGTCGTCGGCCCGGTCCACCTCGTCGATGAGCAGCACCGCGGGCCGCGGCCCGGGGTGCAGCAGCGCGGCCAGCAGCGGCCTGGACAGCAGGTACTCGTCGGTGAACAGGTCCTTGTCCTGGATGTGCTCCCCGGCCGCCTCGGCCAGCCGGATGGCCAGCAGCTGACGCGGGTAGTTCCACTCGTACAGCGCCTCGGCCGCGGCGATGCCCTCGTAGCACTGCAGCCGGACCAGCGGCGTGTCCAGCGCCTCGGACAGGGCCTTGGCCGCCTCGGTCTTGCCCACGCCGGGCTCGCCCTCCAGCAGGATGGGCTGGCCCATCCGCACGGCCAGGAACAACGCGGCGGCGAGCTGCTCGCCGGCCAGGTAGCCGACCGTGTCCAGGGCGGCGGACAGCGCGCCGACGTCGGGGAACCGCTGATCAAGATCGTGTGTCAACGCGCTGCTCACAGTGTGGGTCTCGGCTGAATGCTCCAGATGCGAGTTTATCCGGGGGAAAGAGCCGGTCAGCTGATGGCCAGGTCGGTGCGCAGCGGACGGCCCTGGATGGCCCGCCACACCTGGGCCGGGGTGAGCGGCATGTCGGCGTGCCTGACCCCGTACGGGCGCAGCGCGTCGATGACCGCGTTGACCACGGCGGGCGGCGAGCCGACCGTGGCCGACTCCCCCACGCCCTTGGCCCCGATGGGGTGGTGCGGCGACGGGGTGACGGTCTGGCCCAGCTCCCAGGCCGGGCACTCCAGCGAGGTGGGCAGCAGGTAGTCCATGAACGAGCCGCCCAGGCAGTTGCCGTCGGCGTCGAACGCGATGACCTCCATCAGCGCCATCCCGATGCCGTCGGCCAGCCCGCCGTGCACCTGGCCCTCGACGATCATCGGGTTGATCCGGACCCCGCAGTCGTCCACCGCGATGAACCGGCGCACCGAGACCTTGCCGGTGCCCGGGTCCACGTCGACCACGCAGATGTAGGCGCCGAAGGGGAAGGTCAGGTTGGGCGGGTTATAGACGCAGCTGGCGTCCAGCTGGCCCTCGATGCCCTCGGGCAGCTCCAGGCCCGAGTGCGCGGCCAGCGCGATCTGGGCGATGGTGCGGCCCGAGTCCGGGTCGCCGCGGACGAACCACCGGCCCGGCTCCCACTCCAGGTCGGCGGGATTCACCTCAAGCATGACCGAGGCCACGATGCGGGCCCGGTCGCGCACCTTGCGGGCCACGATGGCGGTGGCCGCGCCCGACACCGGGGTGGACCGGGACCCGTAAGTGCCCAGGCCGAACGGCGTGGCGTCGGTGTCGCCGTGCACCACTTCCACGTCGTCCGGGGACAGGCCGAGCTCCTCGGCCACGATCTGCGCGAAGGTGGTCTCGTGTCCCTGGCCCTGGGTCTGCACCGAGATCCGCAGCACCGCCGTGCCGGTCGGGTGGATCCGCAGCTCGGCGCCGTCGGCCATGCCGAAGCCGAGGATGTCCATGTGCTTACGCGGCCCGGCGCCGACCGCCTCGGTGAAGAAGCTGACCCCGATGCCCATCAGGCGGCCGCTGGCCCGCAGCGCCGCCTGCTCGCGGCGCAGCTCGGAGTAGCCGGCCAGGTCCATGGCCAGGCGCAGCGTGCGCGGGTAGTCGCCGGAGTCGTACACCCAGCCGGTCTGGCACCGGTAGGGGAACTGCTCGGGCCGCAGCAGGTTGCGCATCCGCAGCTCGGCCGGGTCCAGGCCGAGCTCGTAGGCCAGCACGTCGACCATCCGCTCGACCAGGTAGACCGCCTCGGTGATGCGGAACGAGCACGAGTAAGCAACGCCACCCGGCGCCTTGTTGGTGTACACGCCGGTCACCTGGCAGTGCGCCGCCTCCAGGTCGTAGGAGCCGGTGAACACGCCGAAGAACCCGGCCGGGTACTTGGTCGGCTGGGCGGCGCCGTTGAACGCGCCGTGGTCGGCCAGCACCGTGACCCGCACCGCCCGGATCTTGCCGTCCCGGGACGCGGCCAGCTCGCCGTGCATGTGGAAGTCCCGGGCGAACGAGGTGGACATCAGGTTCTCCGACCGGTCCTCCATCCACTTCACCGGCCGGCCGGTGATCATCGAGGCGACCACGGCGCAGATGTAGCCCGGGTAGATCGGCACCTTGTTGCCGAACCCGCCGCCGATGTCGGGCGAGATGACCCGGATCTTGTGCTCGGGCAGCCCCGCCACCATGGCGAGCAGGGTCCGGTGGGCGTGCGGCGCCTGGGTGGTGGCCCACATGGTCAGCTTGCCGGAGACCGGGTCGAAGTCCGCGACCGTGCCGCAGGTCTCCAGCGGCGCCGGGTGCACCCGGGGGTAGAGCATGTCCTGGCTGACCGTCACCTCGGCCTGGCGGAACACCTCGTCGGTCCGGGCGGCGTCGCCGGTCTCCCAGTCGAAGATGTGGTTGCCGGTACGGCCCGGCTGGTCGTCGCGGATGACCGGCGCATCGGCGTCCAGCGCCCGGCGGGCGTCGACCACCACCGGCAGCGGCTCGTACTCGACGTCGATCAGCTCCAGCGCGTCCCGCGCTGAGTAGTGATCCTCGGCCACCACGAACGCCACCTCCTGGCCCTGGAACCGCACCTTGTCGGTGGCCAGCACGGCCTGCCGGTCGCCGGACAGGGTGGGCATCCAGGCCAGGTTTCGCTCGGCCAGCAGCTCGCCGGTCAGAACCGCCCGGACCTTCGGGTGGGCCTCGGCGGCCAGCGTGTCGATGGACCGGATGCGGGCGTGCGGGTGCGGGCTGCGCAGCACCGCCCCGTACAGCATGCCGGGCAGCCGCACGTCGTCGACGAACGTGCCGCGGCCGCGGATGAACCGCTGGTCCTCCTTGCGCAGCCGCCGCCCGAAGCCCCCGGTCATGGCGCGGGCCTGGGATGCTCGGCGGCCCAGCGGATGGAGCGGACGATGTTCTCGTACCCGGTGCAGCGGCAGATCTGGCCGGAGATCGCCTCGCGGATCTGCTCGGAGTCCGGGTCGGGATGGTGGTCGAGCAGCCAGCGGGCGGTCATCAGCATGCCCGGCGTGCAGAACCCGCACTGCAGGCCGTGGCACTCGACGAAGCCCTGCTGCACCGGGTCGAGCTGGCCGTCCTGCTCCAGGCCCTCGACGGTCCGCACCGAATGTCCGTCAGCCATGGCGGCCAGCAGCGTGCACGACTTGACCGGCTTGGCGTCCAGCCACACGATGCAGCTGCCGCAGTTCGACGTGTCGCAGCCCCAGTGGCTGCCGGTCAGGCCGAGCTCGTCGCGGATGAAGTGGATGAGCAGCAGCCGCGGCTCCACGTCCCGGGCGTACTCGGTGCCGTTGACCTTCATCGCCACCCGGATCGTCATGGGGTGACCCGCTCGGCGGCGCGGCGCAGGGCGCGGGTGGTGAGCTCGGCGACCAGATGCCGTTTGTAGTCCTCGGGCCCGCGCTGGTCGGCGGGGGGATGGCAGTGCCGCGCGGCGATGGCCGCGGCGGCCACGAAACTCTCCTCGTCCGCGGGCCGGCCGTGCAGGTACTCCTCGGCCTCGGCGGCCACGAAGTGCTCGGCGCCCACCGCGGTCAGGCCGATGCCCGCCGCGGCGATGACCGGCCGGCCCGGGTCCCCGGACAGCTGCAGGACGGCGCCGGCCGCGGCCACCGACCAGTCGCCCACCCGCCGGGCCACCTTCTCGTACGCGCTGCCGGTGCCGGGCCGGACCGGGACCCGGATCTCGGCCAGCAGCTCGCCCGGGCCCACGGCCGTCTCGTACGGGCCGAGGTGGAACTCCCTGACCGGCAGGGTCCGCTCCCCGCCTGACCCCCGGATGACCGCCGTGGCCCGGGCCGCCGCGAACGCCGCGGACAGGTCCTCGGACGGGTCGGCCTGGCACAGCGACCCGCCGACGGTGCCCCACAGCCGGACGATCGGGTCCGCGACCACCCGCTCGGCGTCGTGGAAGATCGGGAAATACTCGCCTGCCACGGCCGAATCGAGCAGGTCGGCGTGCCGGGCCAGGGCGCCGATGCGCAGCTGGCCGCCATCCAGGCGGATGTAGGCCAGCTCGGCCAGCCCGTTGATGTCGACCAGCACCTCGGGCTGGGCCAGCCGCAGCTTCATCATCGGGATCAGGCTGTGGCCGCCGGCCAGCACGCGGGTCTCCGGCCTGCTCAGCAGCATCAGGGCATGCTCGACGCTGGTCGCCCGCTCGTATTCGACGTGCGAAGGCACCTGCATGTACTGCATCATTCTCACTGGGACAGGCGATGCGCAACCCGGCGGTTAAGCCGTGACTAATACACGCAGCTCAGCGGCCGCCGATGTCCTCGCTCCAGACCTCGGGATAGCGCTCGGTGAACTCGCGCATGGCCGCCATGCAGCCCTGGTCGTCCAGCAGCACGATCTCCACGCCCCGGTCGGTCAGGAAGCCCAGGTCGCCGGCGAACGTGTCGGCCTCGCCCACCACCACCCGGGGAATCTGGAACAGCAGGATCGCGCCGGTGCACATCTGGCACGGCGACAGCGTGGTGTACAAGGTGGTGTCGGCGTAGGACGGGCGGCGGCCGGCGTTGCGCAGGCAGGCGATCTCGCCGTGCGCCACCGGGTCGCCGCGCTGGACCCGCTCGTTGTGCCCGGCCGCGATGACCTGCCACCTTTGGCCAGCAGTGGCCGCGGCCAGCACCGCCCCGACCGGCACGCCGCCGGCGGCCAGGCTCTCCCGCGCCTGCGCCAGGGCCGCCGCCATCATCTCGTGGTCGGCCTGACTGGCCTGCCCGTATCCCATGCCGGCCTACGCTACCTGACCGGTCACCTGGCCGCCGTAACCTGCTGGCCGGCCGGCGCCGGTTCCTGTTCTCAGTGAGCCGAACGGGCCGTGGCTGGCGTGGCCGGGACCTGCGTGCCGCGCGGGCCGCCCGCGGCCAGTCGTAGCTGATTTCCTCGCCGACCCGCAGCCGGGCCCAGCGGGCCGCCTCGACCTGCAGCGCCATCGCCGCCGCGGCGATCGCGCCGGTGTCCACGTCCGCCCCGGGCAGCACGGACAGCTTGGTGGCCGCCAGCTGCAGGATCTCGGGCTCCGACGGGCGGTCGAGCCGCGCGACGCACTCCACCAGGCTGGCCAGCGCCTCGGCCCGCAGGCCCCGGTCACGGAAGTCGGCCAGCAGTTCGGAGGACCGTTCGGCAGAATGGGGCGGACGGCGGCCGCTGACGTGCCGCATGCTCTCGAAGACCAGGCCCGACGCGATGCCGCCCCAGATGCCATCGGGGATGGCCAGCTCGCGCTCGACCACGAAGTGCCTGACGTCGTGCGGGAGCCGGGGCCCGGCCAGGCCGCCGTAGAGCCGGTAGGTGGCGCCGTCGTCCCGCTCGACCAGCGCGTAGGCGCGTTCGTGGTCGGGCAGGCGGGGGAACGTCACGTGCATATCCCCACTATGCGGAGCGACCGGACGGGCACCTAATGGTTTTCGGGGTAGCGCGGCGGCGGCGGGCGCCACCGTGGCCAGCATCCGCACGTCCAGATGAAGGGGCGCGGCCGGCTACCGCGCGCACTATCGGGGGTGGTGCTGGCCCCACCCCTGATCGGGGGGCTTGGGGCAGTGTGCTCCCCCGGTCGGTGGTGGCACCGTAGCAGTCAGTTTCCGCATCCAGGAGGACCTGATGATGTACCAGAGTACGCCCGGCGACGTGATCCAGCTGGACGGCGTGACCAAGATCTACCAGTCCGGCGTTTCGCCGGCCGTGGCCGATGTGAGCATGAGCGTGGCGGCCGGGGAGGTGGTGGCCGTGATGGGCCCGTCCGGCAGTGGGAAGTCCACGCTGCTCAACTTGATCGCCGGGCTGGACAAGCCCACCGCGGGCACGGTCACCGTGGCGGGACGGCGGATCGACACCCTCGGCGAGAGCGCGCTGGCCCGGTTCCGGGCCCGGCACGTCGGGATCATCTTCCAGTTCTTCAACCTGCTCGACGACCTGACCGTGGAAGACAACGTGCAGCTGCCCGCCCAGCTGGCCGGGATGTCGCGGCGCCAGGCCAAGGCCCGGGCCGGCGAGCTGCTGGAGCAGATGGGCATCGCGGAGCACCGCAACGCCTACCCGGCCCGGATGTCCGGCGGCCAGCGGCAGCGGGTGGCGATCGCCCGGGCCCTGGTGAACTCCCCCGCGGTGCTGCTGGCCGACGAGCCGACCGGGGCGCTGGACACCGCCACCGGGCAGGAGATCGGGCGGCTGCTGCGTGACCTGAACCAGGACGGGCAGACGCTGGTGCTGGTCACCCATGACCCGGGCCTGGCCGAGCGGTACGCGGCCCGCACGGTGCAGATTGTGGACGGACGGATCGCCGGCGTGCCCGCCGGGGTGTCCCGATGAGCTGGTTGGGGCCGGTCAGAACCGCCGCCGGCGGGCTGCTTCGGCACAAGGTGCAAGCGGTCGTGATCGGCATGGTGCTGCTGGTCTCCACCGCCTCGGCCACGCTCGGCCTCGCGCTGCTGTCGGCGGGCAACGCGCCGTTCCAGCACGCCTTCGCCGCCCAGAATGGCGCGGACCTGGCCGTCGCCGTGAACCCGGCGCGCGCGACAACCGCACAGCTCGACGCCACCCGTGCCCTGCGCGGGGTCACCGCGGCGGCCGGCCCGTTCGCCGAGGCGACGGTCCAGGTCCAGTACCAAGGCCAGCCCTGGGGACAGTTCACCCTGGCCGGCCGGGCCGCACCCGGCGGCCCGGTGGACGACGCGGTGCTGACCGCCGGGCACTGGCCGGACGCGCCCGGCCAGGTGGTGCTGGACGACGCGTCGGTGAACGGCGGGCTGCAGGTAGGCAACCGGCTGACCACTACCGGGCTGCCCGGCGCCCGCTCGCTGACCGTGGTCGGCTTGGCCAACTCCGTCACGGACACCGCCGACGGCTGGGTCGCCCCGGCCGAGGTTCCGCTCCTGCAAGCGCCTGGTAGCGCGGCGAGCGCGCAGCTGCTGTACCGGTTCGCCAGCGCGGGCACCGCGGCCCAGATCCGCGCCGACCTGGCGGAGGTCACAGGGGCACTCCCGCCGGGCACGGTGACCGGTTCCTACCCGTGGCTGGCCGCGGAGAGCCAGAACACCAGCAGAGGCGCGATCATGGAGCCGTTCGTGGTCGCGTTCGCGCTGATCGGCCTGGCCATGGCGGTGCTCATCGTCGCCAACGTGGTCAGCGGCGCGGTCGTCGCCGGGTACCAGCGGATCGGCGTGCTGAAGAGCATCGGGCTGACCCCGGCGCAGGTCGTGGTGGCGTACCTGAGCCGGGTCGGCCTGCCGGCCCTGGCCGGATGCATAGCCGGGGTGGTGGCGGGCAACGTGCTGGCGATCCCGGTCCTGCAACAGTCGGCTGAAGCCTACGGCGTCGGTCACCAGCTGGTGCCCTGGTGGGCGTCGGTCGTCGCGCCGGCCGGGCTGCTGGCGCTGACCGTGCTGGCCGCGTTCGGGCCCGCGCTGCGCGCGGGACGGCTGTCCGCCACCCAGGCGATCGCTGCGGGCCGCGCCCCGGCCACGGGCCGCGGCTACGCCGTGCACCGACTCGCCGCCCGGCTGCGCCTACCGCGGCCGGTCGGCCTGGGCCTGGCCGCGCCGTTCGCCCGGCCCGCGCGGACTGCGGTGAGCCTGGCCGCGATCACGTTCGGGGCCACCGCGGTGATCTTCGCCTTCGGGCTGCACTCCTCGCTGGGCCGGGCCGCGGCCGCCCAGACCCTTTCCACCACGGTCCCGGTGGAAATCTGGGCGAACGGTCCCGGTACCGGGGCGGGGCCCCAGCAGTGGCCCGACGCGGCGCAGGACGCGGCGGTGTCCGCCGCGCTGCGCGCCCAGCCGGGCACCGCGCACCAGACGACGGTGTACCAGAACGGGGTCAAGGTGCCGGGCCTGCCCGGGAACGTCAACGCCTGGGCGTTCGGCAGCGACTCCTCGTGGCTGGGGTACGGCGTCATCGCCGGGCACTGGTCCGACGCACCCGGCCAGGTAGACGTCAACACCGCGTTCCTGACCGCCAGCGGCCTGTCCGTCGGCGACACCGTCACCATTGATACCGGAACCGCCCAGGTCACCGCGCACATCGCCGGGGAGGTGTTCTACCCCGACTCCACCCCCACGGTGTTCGGCAGCACGCAGTCGCTGCCCGGCCTGGCCACGGCCGAGAACCTGTCACAGTGGGACGTGGGGCTGCGGCCCGGCACCAGCGTCGCCGGGTACGTCCAGGCCGTGGACAACGCCCTGGGCAGCCGCAGCCCGTGGGGGGCCACCACGCAGAACAACGGCGGCAAGTTCTACTCGATCGCCATCAGCCTGATCGGCATGCTATCGCTGATGGTCGGGATCGCCGCCGGGCTCGGGGTGCTCAATACGGTGCTGATGACCACCCGGGACCGGGTACACGACCTCGGGATCTTCAAGGCGCTCGGCATGCGCCCCGGCCAGGTGCTCACCATGGTGCTGTGCTGGATCGCCGTCCCCGCGGTGATCGCCGGGGCGATCGCGGCACCCGCCGCGATGGCGCTGAACAGTGCTACGGTGCGTGCCATGGCGGCCACCGCGCACACCGGGGTGCCCGCCAGCTTTACCCAGGTGTTCCCGCCCTCCCGGCTGGCCCTGCTGGCGCTGGCCGCGCTGGTGATCGCGGCCGCCGGGGCGCTGGTCCCCGCGAGCTGGGCGGCCCGCGCCCGCCCGGTCGTGGCGCTGCGAACGGAGTGACGAGGGCCATAACGTGGAACCCGTGACAGGAGACCCGGGGACGGCCGGCCCAGGCCGTCCCCGGGTCGCAGCCAGTGGCCGGACATCGCGATCCTGGTGCTGTCGCAGTACGTGGAGGAGCGGTACGCGGCCGACCTGCTGTCGGCCAACACCCGCGGCGTCGGCTACCTGCTCAAGGACCGGGTGGCCGACGTGGCCGAGTTCCTGGACGCGCTGCGCCGGGTGACCGCGGGCGGCACCGCCGGGTGCTGGCCGTGCTGCGCTACCTGGGCGCCGCGCCGGCCGGGTGAGGGTTACGCGGTGCGGCGGCGGAACAGGACCATGGCGGCGGCGACGCTGACCGCCATGATGCCGCCGATCCAGGCCAGCGCGAGCCACAGCTGGCTGCCGGCCGGCTGGCCGAGAAGCAGGCCGCGGATGGTCTCGGTGACCGATGTGGCCGGCTGGTTTGTAGCGAAGCCGCGCAGCCACCACGGCATGGTCCAGACCGGGACGAAGGCGCTGCTGGCGTAGCAGAAGAACATCAGGAAGAACATCGCGCCGTTGGCCGCCTCCGGCGCCCGGACGGCCAGGCCGAACGCGGCGGCCAGCCAGGACACCGCGGCCACGAACAGCAGCAGCACGCCCAGCGCGGCGGCGAAACGGGCCAGGCCGGCGTGCGGCCGGAAGCCGATGCCGACCGCGACCGCGGTCACCAGCAGGGTCGAGACCAGGTTGCGGAGCAGGCTCGCGGTCACGTGCCCGGCCAGTACCGTCGTGCCCGGGATGTCGAGCGAGCGGAACCGGTCGATGATGCCGCCGGTCATGTCCTGGCAGACGGTGACCGCGGTGGTGGACCCGCCGGTCACCGCGCACAGCAGCAGCACGCCCGGGACCACGTAGTCGACGTAGCTGGTGCCGATGCGCACCGCCCCGCCGAACAGGTACACGAACACCACCATCAGCATCACCGGCAGCAGCAGCGCGGTCAGCAGCGCGTCCGGGCTGCGGGCCGACAGCCGCAGGCTGCGGGCGGCCATGGTCAGGGCGTCAGACATGAGCGGTCTCCTTACTCGGGGCGATCAGGGTGAGGAAAACGTCGTCCAGGGTGGCGCCATGCACGGCGAAGCTGGCGATCAGGCCGCGATCCGGGTCGGCCGCGTCCAGCAGGGCACGGACCTGCCCGGCGCTGCCGTCGGTGGCCACGCCCACGGTCAGGCTCGTTTCGTCCAGGCGCACCACATGATCGGCCAGCCGGTTGCTGACCTGCTGGAACGCTGCCCGGGTGGGACAGGTCAGGTCGAGCCGCTGGGCCGCCACCCGCCGCTTGAGCTCGGCGGCGGTGCCCTCGGCGATCAGGCGCCCGGCGTTCAGCACCGCGATGCGGCCGGCCAGCCGGTCGGCCTCCTCCAGGTACTGCGTGGTCAGGAAGACGGTCACGCCGTCCGCGGCCAGGCCCTCGATGACCTGCCACATGGTCTGCCTGCTGGCCGGGTCCAGGCCGGCCGAGGGCTCGTCGAGGAAGATCACCGCCGGGCGGGCGACCAGGCTGGCGGCCAGGTCGAGGCGGCGGCGCATGCCCCCTGAGTAGGTGCTCACCCGGCGGGCGGCCGCGTCGGCCAGGTCGAACTGGCCGAGGAGTTCGGCGGCGCGCTGGCGAGCTGCCGTTCCGGACAGCCCGGACAGCCGGCCCATCATGCGCAGGTTCTCCGCGCCGGTCTGCACCTCGTCCAGCGCGGCGAACTGGCCGGTGAGGCTGATCCGGCACCGGACCTGGCGCCGGTCCCGGACCACATCGAAACCGGCCACCCGGGCCTGGCCCGCGTCCGCCCGGGACAGTGTGGCCAGGATGCGGACGGTGGTGGTCTTACCTGCGCCGTTCGGCCCCAGCAGCGCGAACACGCTGCCGCGGGGCACGGCCAGGTCGACCCCGGTCAGCACCCGCACGTCGCGGTAGGACTTGACCAGGCCGGTGGCCTGGATCGCAAGCTCGTCACTCATGGCTTTTGCTGATCCCCTCGTCGGTTGGCCGGCCCCGTTGGTCCGGCAGACTTACTGCGTATGTCATACGCTATATTGTGTAAGCTATACGCAGTAATAGGATGCTGTCAAGGAGGGAGACAGGACATGACCGGGGCCGAGCCAACGGCGGAGCGGGCGCGTGACAGCCGCGCGGTTGGGGAGCCTGCCGACGGGGTGGGTGCTGCCGACGGGGCCGGTGCGGTCGGTCGGGGCCGGCACTGGCGGGCTGCCGGGGACCGTGGCCGCGGCCTGGGGGGTGCGGGAGCGGCCGCACAAGGGGCCGAAGCCCGCGCTCAGCCTGGCCCGGATCGTCGCTGCCGCCGTCCAGGTGGCCGACGCCGAGGGGCTGGACGCGGTCTCGATGGGGCGGGTGGCGGCCGAACTCGGCGCGGCGCCCATGTCGCTGTACCGGCACGTGGCCGGCAAGGACGAACTGCGCACGCTGATGGTGGACGCGGCCTGGGGCGCTCCGCCGGACCGGCCGCAGCCGGGTGCGGGCTGGCGGGCCGGGCTGGCCAGCTGGGCCTGGGCCCTGCGGGCCGCGGCCAGGCGCCACCCGTGGGTGGTCCGCATCCCGCTGAACAGCCTGCCCATCATGCCCAACGAGGTCGGCTGGTTCGAGCTCGCGCTGGCCTCGATGCGGGACACCGGGCTGACCGAGGCGCGCAAGGCCTCGGTGATCATGCTGCTGGCCGGCTACGTCAGGAACCTGGCCACCACCGAGGCCGACATCATGGCCGCCATTTCGGCGTCCGGGCTGACGCCGGCCGAGTGGATGTCCAGGTATCCCCGGATGCTGGCCGGGCTGGCCGATCCGCGGCGGTATCCGGCGCTTACCGCGTTCATCGCCGCCGGGGTGTTCGAGGCCGAGGACGGCCCGGACGACGAGTTCATCTTCGGCCTGGACCGCATCCTGGACGGCGTCGAGGTGCTGATCGGGTCCGGGCTGACGGGAGAGGCGACAGAACTTCACGACATGCACACCAGTAACATCACGGCCGACGGCCCTGACCGGGACGATGGACCGTAAACCCGGTCACAACCGGTGCGATGGACCATCGTTCCGGCCGTTTCCGCGGAAAACGCGCGCTAAGCGGCCCGTCGATCCTGGCATTTGTGCTCAGGCTGAGTGAGAGTCCGGGTGGGCCCCGGTCCGTCGTACGGCACGGCGCAGGTGAGTAACGCGGGTGCCGTTGGCTTCCAACCTGATAACGTCACCCGCCGTCGGAACTCATCGGTGCCGCCGCCAGCGGCCGCGTGCTTGCCGTGCTGACCTACCTCGACGCCTGAGGCCGCCCGCATGTCCGGTCACCCAGCGAGAATCACCCTGTGCGGGTGACTCATCCGGCGGCGCAATTTGCCTACATTAACTCTGATGAGCCGAAACACCGGGTGTGTATGCAGCGGCTAAGGGCGACATAGACGTCCGCGTCGAAACCCATTCGATCACCTGTTCAAGACGATTGACGCCTCCTAGTGTCGCCGGGAGCCTCGGTTGGGAGCACGATGAGAATGAGTGCCGGGTCAGGGAGGTCGCGAATTTCTCATGGTGGCGCCTGGGCTCGGGGTTTTCTGGCCCTTGCCGTCGCGGCCGGGGTAGTCGCGCTCGCGGGCTGCGGTAGCAGCAAGCCTGCTTACTGCGCGGACCGGACCAGCCTTGAGAACTCCGTCAAGGGGCTGACCAGCTTGAACGTCAGCAGCGGGATTAGCGGTCTCAAATCGCAGGTCGCGACGATCCAAAGCGACGCCACTGCGCTGGTCAGCTCGGCCAAGAGCGATTTCCCGACCCAGACCAGTGCGATTACCTCGTCGGTTGACGCGCTGAAGAGCTCCGTCGCGGGCCTGTCATCGAGTCCTTCCGCTGCGCAGATCGCCACGGTCACCAAAGACGCGGCCAGCGTCGTGAGCTCGGTTAAGAGCTTCACCGATGCGACCAGTTCGCAGTGCAGCTGATATTAGTGAAGAAAACTCTGAGCGGGCTGGCCTGGGTGGTCCTTTACCTATTTTCTGCCCGGTGCCACTCGTACTGGCAGCGGGCCAGAACAGGCCACCGGGCCGAGGGTTCGCGAGGAGGGTGGGATCGCGGAGCGGCGCTCGCGCCACCCGCGCCGGGCCGGCTCGGCGGCTACGGCTAGGAGGTTTCCGGGCTGGCCTGCTCCGGGTCGCGTGCCTCCTGCGCCCCTTCTTCCCGGGCGGAGACGGCCTCCAGATGGTCCGGATCGGCGGCATCGGGCGGCCCGGGATCGGCCGCATCGGACGAGGCCGGGGCCGAGATCGGGCCTGCGGCCGGGAGCGGGCGGCGCTGGCTGCGGTAGAACCAGATCGCGCCTACTACGCACAGCACCGAGGCGATGTACATGTTCAGGCGCAGGCCGAAGATGTACACCGAGGAGTCGATGCGCAGCGACTCCTCGAAGATGCGGTAGCCGGAGTAGCCGAACACGTACAGCGCGAACAGCCCCGGCGGCCTGATCCGGCGGTGGTGCCCGAGCCAGACCAGCACGCCGGCCCAGGCGAAGTCGAAGATCAGCTCGTAGAGGAACGTCGGCTGGAACGTGCTGAAGTGCAGATCCGCGGTGGGGATGCCGCCGGAGACGCGGTAGGAGTAGGGAATCTCCAGGGCCCACGGCAGCCCGCTCGGCCGGCCGAACAGCTCCTTGTTGAAGTAGTTGCCGATCCGGCCGATGCCCTGGGCGACCAGCAGGGCCGGGGCCACGGCGTCCATGAACAGGGCCACGCTCGCGCCGGCCCGGCGCACCCGCCAGATGCCGACCACGGCGGCCAGGGCTACCCCGCCCCAGATGCCGAGCCCGCCGTCCCAGACCGCGAACGGCCCGTACCAGACGTGCGGGATGTCCATCGGCGTGGTGATGTCGAAGTAGATCCGGCCGCCGACGATCCCGGCCGGGACGCCCCAGATGGCCACGTCGCCCACCAGGTCGGGGTGGCCCCCGACGGCCCGCCACCGGCGCCTGGTGATGATGACCGCGAAGGCGATCCCGACCAGGTACATGAGGGCGTAGAAGTGGATGACCAGCGGGCCGATGCTGAACGAGTTGATCGACGGGCTGGGCAGGTACGCCGGCATGGCCATACGGCCGAGATTACAGCTACCGAACGGGCCGCGAGAACCACGGCCCGTTCGGCCTCAAATCACCGGGCGTCGGGACGGTCAGCGGGCATCGGGCCGGTCGCCGCGTCGGCGGTCAGCGGCTTGGTGTCCGAGGCGGCCGCCCGCTGCGGGGCCGACACCGCCGTGGTGGGGGGCACCGGCGGCACCGTCTCGGACCGGTCGGGCTGGCCCGCCAGCCGGTAGACGTCGGATCCGTCCACCGTTTCCACCTCGAGCAGCAGACTGACCAGCGAGTCGAGCTCGGGCCGGTGCCCGGACAGCACCTCGATGGCCCGGGCCTCGGCCTGGCGCAGCAGGCGGGAGACCTCCTCGTCGATGGCGGCCTGGGTGGCCTCGGCGAACGGGCGGCTGGACATGGCGGATCCGCCGCCGCCCAGGAACACCGACCCGCCCTCCGGGTACCCGATCGGGCCGAGCTTCTCCGACAGGCCGAACTCCCTGACCATCTTGGTGGCCAGGTCGGTCGCGCCGGCCAGGTCGTTGGCCGCGCCGGTCGAGCCCTGGCCGATGACCACCAGCTCGGCGGCCCGGCCGCCGAGCCGCACGGCCAGCGAGTCGCGCAGGTAATCCTCGCTGTACATGTGCCGCTCGACCAGCGGCAGCTGCTCGGTCACGCCCAGGGTCGCCCCGGCGGGCAGGATGGTCACCTTGGCCACCGGGTCGGCGTGCTCGGACAGCGCCGCCACCATGGCGTGGCCGGACTCGTGCACCGCCACCGCGTGCTTCTCCTCGGGCAGCAGCACGTTGGAGCCTTCCCGGCGGCCCAGGATGATCCGGTCCCGGGCCGTGTCGAAGTCGGCGGCGGTGAGCACGTCGCGGTTGCCGCGGACCGCGTTGATGGCCGCCTCGTTGGCCAGGTTGGCCAGGTCCGCGCCGGAGAACCCGGGCGTGCCGCGGGCCACCGCGTTCAGGTCGACGTCCGGGGCCAGCTTCTTGCCCCGGCAGTGGACGGCGAGGATGGCGGCGCGTTCGGTGACGTTCGGCAGCGGGATCGTGACCTGCCGGTCGAAGCGGCCCGGCCGCAGCAGGGCCGGGTCGAGGACCTCGGGCCGGTTGGTGGCCCCCAGGACCACCACGCCCGCGGTGGGCTCGAAGCCGTCCATCTCGGCCAGCAACTGGTTCAGCGTCTGCTCCCGCTCGTCGTTGGACACTATCGCGCCCGAGCCCGCCCGGCGCTGGCCGATGGCGTCGATCTCGTCGATGAAGATGATGGCGGGTGCCCGCTTGCGGGCCATGTCGAACAGGTCCCGGACCCGGGACGCGCCGACCCCGACGAACAGCTCCACGAAGCTGGAGCCGGTCACCGAGAAGAACGGCACCTTGGCCTCGCCCGCCACCGCGCGGGCCAGCAGCGTCTTGCCGGTTCCCGGCGGGCCGACCATCAGCACGCCGCGCGGGACCAGCGCGCCGGCCCGGGCGTACCGGTCCGGGCTGCGCAGGAAGTCGACCACCTCGGCGATCTCGGCCTTGGCCCCCTCGTACCCGGCCACGTCGGCGAACGTGGTGGAGGGCCGCTCCTCGTCGAACACCTTGGCCCGGGACCGGCCCGCGCCCAGCACGCCCTGCAGGCCGCCGCCGAGACCGCCGCCGGCCGCACCGCGGGACAGCCGGAACCACAGCCAGATCGGCAGCCCGAATACCAGCAGCAGGATCAGCCAGCTCAGCACCTCGCTGCCGAAGCCGCCGGACGAGCTGGCCCCGGTGATCTGCACGCCCTTGGACGTCAGCTCGCTGTACAGCGGCGCTTGCGCGGGCGGCGGCACGACCACGGTGAAGCTGGTCCCGTTGGTCAGCGTGCCACTGCTGGCGGAGCCGTCGGACGCGGCGAACTCGAACGTCTTGACCTTGCCCGCCGACACGTCGGACTGCAGCTGGGTGTAGGTCAGCGTGGTCGAGCTGGAGCGGGTCCCCGGCAGGTAAAAGAACAGCAGGATGAAGGCGAGGATCGCGATCGGCCACAGCGAGTGCCGCCAGCCCGGCGGCCGGGGCGGCGGGTTGGTCGGGCCGGGCTTGTCACCGGGCGGCGGTGGCGTAGCTTGCTTACTCATGGCAGCTCCTTGTGTTGCCCAGTATGCCCGTTGTTCGTGTGACGGCCGTCAGCGGACAGGCCCGTCCGGCGGATGGTAAGCACACTAGCGGCGGGCGGTCAGGAAGCCCCCAGGGTGTTACCCGGGGTCCCGTCCCTGGTCTGGCCGGCCGCGGTTAAGGGACGAGCACCGCGGCGCCGTCGAACCGGCCCGCCTCCAGGTCGCGCAGCGCCTGGTCGGCGGCTTCGAGCGGGTACGGGTGGACGGTGACGGCCAGCTTGTGCCCGGCCGCGTGGGCCAGGAACTCGCGGGCGTCGGCCCTGGTGTTGGAGGTGACGCTGCGCAGCTGGCGTTCCTGGAACAGGTGCTTCTCGTAATTGAGCGGCGGGATGTCGGTCAGGTGGATGCCGGCGATAGCCAGGGTGCCGCCCCGGTCCAGGGCCGCCAGGGCGGGCAGGACCAGGTCGCCCACGGGGGCGAACAGGATCGCGGCGTCGAGCGGCTCCGGCGGCATGGCGTCCGCGTCGCCGACCGAGGCGGCGCCGAGCTCGAGGGCCAGCTGCTTGGCCTGCTCGCCGCGGGTCAGCACGTGGACGGTGGCGCCGCGGGCCAGCGCCACCTGGGCGGCCAGGTGGGCGCTGCCGCCGAAGCCGTACAGGCCGAGACGGCCGCCCGGCGGCAGCTCGGCCCGCTGCAGGGCGTGGTAGCCGATGATGCCGGCGCAGAGCAGGGGCGCGAGTTCGGTATCCGTATAGCCCGCGGGGAGCCGGTGCACGTAGGCGGCGGGGACAGTCAGGTACTCGGCATAGCCGCCGTCGGCATCCCAGCCGGTATATAGCGAATTCGGGCACAGGTTCTCAGCGCCGCGGGCGCAGAACTTGCACTGCTGGTCGGTCCAGCGCAGCCACGCGGCGCCGGCCCGGTCGCCGACGCTGAACTCATCTGTGCCGTCGCCTACGGCGGCGACCTGGCCGACCACCTCGTGGCCGGGAGTGACGGCCGGGCGGTGCGGCGGCAGGTCGCCCTCGGTCACGTGCAGGTCGGTGCGGCAGACGCCGCAGGCCAGGACCTTGAGCAGCAGCTCGCCTGGTCCTGGCTGCGGGATGTCGTCGTCCGTGCTCAGCCGCAGCGGGTGGCCGGTCACCGGCCCCGGTGTCTCGACGTGCCATGCGCGCATATGCGGCACGTTACTCCGGCCCGTGTGAACCATCCCCGCCGTACATACGTTTTACTCAGCAGGATCCCGGTATCGGTTCAGACTTCGGGGTTCTCATTATTTGCGCTGGTAGTGGGGTTACTGCCAGAATCGGGACCATACCCTCAGGGTACGGGGCACTGGGGTTCCATCCCGGTTCGGCGGTGCGAGGAAGGTATGTCGGGCCGCTGACGTTAACGGGACAACGGGTTGGAGTGGCACGTGAATCATTCGTCGGCTGGACCGCGCCAGCGTCGGCGCGGCAGTGGAAGACGGGGGAAGTGATTTGACTGTGATGACCGCGGAACGGGCGGAAGCTGTCCAGCTAGGGCTTTCCTGCCGGACAGACGTGAACGGGGACCAGATCGTCAGCCTGACCGGCGAGCTCGACATCGCCACCGCCGAGCAGGCCTATGCCTATATCAGCGACGTCATCGACGGCTGGCCGCTGCCGGTCAACGTCGACCTGTCCGGGCTGACCTTCTGCGACGCCTCCGGGCTGGGCGTCCTGGCCCGGCTCGCGAGGCACGCGCGGCAGGCGGGCCGCCAGGTCAGGCTGATGTCGGCCCGGCCGTCGCTGCTGAAGATCATGCGGATCACCGGCCTGGACCGGACGTTCCCCGAGCTTCGGCCCCCGGCGC
The DNA here is from genome assembly GCA_963835775.1 of uncultured Actinomycetes bacterium. GTDB lineage: Bacteria > Actinomycetota > Actinomycetes > Streptosporangiales > Streptosporangiaceae > Palsa-504. The sequence goes on from CAWIHB010000001.1 coordinate 155,950, forward strand.
CTGCGTACTGACGGTAGTCAGTACGCCTTCGCTGGCCAGATAAGTGGTCGGTGACCATAGAGGATGCTGCTTGCCCAGGTTAAGTTTGGAGTGCTTCCGGCGATAAACCTGAACAAAACCTCAAGCGGAGGGACTCCCAAATGGCCGAAGAAGTTCATGGGCAAGCCGCAGCGACATCGGAATCTTCCGACGTTTCCGCCGCTCAGATAGCAGTTCACTGGCGCGAGGAGGAGTACTACCCGCCGCCCGCCAGTTTCGTCAAGCAGGCCAACGCCGCAGACCCGGCCATCCGGGAGCGGTTCGCCGAGGACAAGTTCCCCGACTGCTTCAAGGAGTACGCCGACCTGCTGACCTGGGACCAGACCTGGCACACGACGCTGGACACGAGCACCGCGCCGTTCTACAAGTGGTTCGTCGGCGGCAGGCTGAACGCCTCGTACAACTGCGTCGACCGGCACGCGGCGGCCAATCCGGACAAGGCCGGGATCATCTTCGTGCCCGAGCTCGAGTCCGACGAGCCCGTGCACATCAGCTACGCGGAGCTGCACCGGCAGGTGAACGAGTTCGCCGCCCTGCTGCGCGACTTCGCCGGCCTCAAAGCCGGCGACCGGGTGACGCTGCACCTGCCGATGGTCGCCGAACTGCCGGTGACCATGCTCGCCTGCGCCCGGCTCGGGGTGATCCATTCGGAGGTGTTCGGCGGCTTCAGCGGCCATGCCTGCGGAACCCGCATCGCCGACTCGGGCAGCCGCGTCCTGATCACCATGGACGGCTACTACCGGGCCGGGCAGCTGACCGATCACAAGGTCAAGGCGGACGAGGCCATCGCCGAGGCGGCCAAGGAGGGCCAGGAGGTCGACAAGGTGCTGGTCTGGCGGCGGCACCCGGGCCAGTACGCCTCGCAGATCCCGATGGTCGACGGCCGGGACTTTTTCGTCGACGAGGTGCTCGCCGAGCACGTCGGCAAGACCGTCGAGCCAGTCTCCATGCCCGCCCAGGCGCCGCTGTTCATCATGTACACCAGCGGCACCACCGGCCGCCCCAAGGGCTGCGAGCACAGCACCGGCGGCTACCTGTCGTACGTGGCAGGCACCTCGAAGTACTACCAGGACATCCACCCGGACGACGTGTACTGGTGCATGGCCGACATCGGCTGGATCACCGGCCACTCCTACATCGTCTACGGGCCGCTGGCGCTCGGCACCACCACGGTCATCTATGAGGGCGTGCCCAACTACCCGGACGGCGGCCGGCCGTGGCGGATCGCCGAGAAGCTCGGCGTGAACATCTTCCACACCTCTCCCACCGCGATCCGGATGCTGCGCAAGGTCGGCCCGGAAGAGCCGCGCAAGTACAACTATCACTTCAAGAACATGACCACGGTCGGCGAGCCGATCGAGCCCGAGGTCTGGCGGTGGTACTACACCGAGGTCGGCAGGGGCGAGGCGGCGATCACCGACACCTGGTGGCAGACCGAGAACGGCGGCTTCCTGGGCAGCACCCTGCCCGCCCTGGAGCCGATGAAGCCGGGCAGCTGCGGCCCCGGCGTGCTCGGCATGTACCCCATCATCTACGACGAGGACGGCAACGAGGTGCCGAAGGGCAGCGGCAAGGCGGGCAACATCTGCATCCGCAACCCCTGGCCGGGCAGCTTCCAGACGGTCTGGGGCGACCCGGAGCGGTACCTGTCCACGTACTACCGGAAGTACAACAAGAACCCGGACAGCCAGGACTGGCACGACTGGCCGTACTTCTGCAACGACGGCGCGATGGAGTCGGCCGACGGGTACTTCCGGATCCTGGGCCGGGTTGACGACGTGATCAACGTGGCCGGGCACCGGCTCGGCACCAAGGAGATCGAGTCGGCCGCGCTGACCGTCCCGGAGGTCGCCGAGGCGGCCGCGGTGCCGGTGATCGACGACATCCGGGGCCGCATGGTGGAGGTCTACGTCTCGCTCAAGCCCGGTTTCGAGCCGGGTAAGGAGATGGAGGACAAGGTCACCAAGACGATCGAGACCGTGATCGGCAAGATCGCGCGGCCGAAGAACGTCTGGATCGTCTCGGACATGCCCAAGACCCGGTCCGGCAAGATCATGCGCCGGGTCATCGCGTCCGTCTCCAACTTCGCTGATGTCGGCGACGTCACCACGCTGGCCAACCCCGAGATCGTGGAGGGCATCCGGCACCAGGTGCAGAACGCCAAGCACGCGCGGGGCGAGGTGCCGCGCGAGCTCACCGCGACCGAAGAGGCTGAGATCAAGGCGTTCGGCGCCGAGGGCTAGTTCTGTTTGGCGGTGGCGGGCCGCCGTTACCCCGGTGGCCCGCCGCACGCTTTTCTTTTGGCCGAACGGTTCGTGGCTCGTGCTCCCGGTCTCCCGCCGGCGCTCAGCCGGGCTGGCCGACCTCCACGGTCAGGTCGTCGTGCCGGAACGACAGGTAGCCGCTGACCGCGGCCGAGTCGCCCTCGGCCTGCGGGTAGGACCAGAACCGCGTCGGACAGCTTGCCGTCACCGGCGCGGACCGACCAGTAGGAGGCGGTGCCCTTGTAGGGGCAGTGGGTGTGCGTGTCGCTGGGTTCCAGCAGGTCCTGCCGGACGTCCTCGGCGGGGATGTAGAACCGGTTCGGCAGCCCGGTCTCGGACAGCAGCAGCGGCCTGGTGGTCTCGGCCAGCACGGTATCGCCGTGCCTGACCTGGACCGGACGCGAGGAACGGCGCACGTCGACCCGGTGGTAGGGGTCCCTGATGTGGCCCTCGACGCGTTCGTCCTCGTCATACCACTCGTCCATGGCGTTCCAGTAGAAGCCGGCGTAACCGCGCAGCCAGGCCGACTCGGCGTTCGGCTCCGGGTAGGACCAGACGGCGTTCTCCGCAACCTGGTCCCCGACGGTCACGGTCCAGTACGAAGCGGTGCCCTTGAACGGGCAGTAGGTGTGGTGCTCGGTGGGGGTGAGCAGGCCGGACCTGATGTCCTCGATCGGCACGTACACCTGGGGCAGCAGCCCGGTCTCGTGCAGCAGCATGGCCCGGGTGGTGTCGAACACCGTCTGGCCGCCGTAGGTGGCCCGCACCCGGCGCGGGAACTCCTGCATCAGCAGCTTGTGCGCGGGACCGTCGATCCGGTAGTTGACGGTGCCCGGCGCCCGGCCGGCCAGCGGCCCGGCGGAAAAAGTCAGCGACATGTGCGCTCTCCTGGCAGATAGGTGACGCCTGGTGCAACCGGTCCCGGAGCCCCAGGATTCCGAACAGGATGGCCGACAGGTCAGCAGCCGATGCCGGGGAACTACGGGCTAGAGGCTGGCGGGGGTGGTGAAGTCGAGCAGGCGGGCCTGGCCGGGCGCGAGGCCGGGCCAGTCGCCGTCGAACTCCAGGACGGCGACGGCGGCCGTGGGGAAGCTGATCTCCTGGACACCCGGGCCGGCCAGGCTGCGGGCCAGGTCGGAGAGGTCCGGGTTGTGGCCGATCAGCAGCGCGCTGCGGCAGCCGGCGGGCAGTTCCCTGGCCAGGTAGAGCAGGGTCAGCTCGCTGGCCGCGTAGGCGCGCGGGTCGAACCGGACCTCCGGCGACCTGCCGAGCTCGCGGGCCACCAGCTTCCAGGTCTGCCGGGTCCGGCGGGCGTCCGAGCACACCACGATCTCGGGCAGGTAGCCGTGATCGCGTAGCCAGCGGCCGATCAGGGGCGCGTCGTGCTTGCCGCGCCTGGCCAGCGGGCGGTCATGATCTGGCACGTCGTCCGGCCAGTCTGACTTGGCGTGCCTGAGCAGCATCAGCCGCCGGGTGGTGTCACTGGCCATCCGACCAGCCTGCCATGGTCCGGGCGGGCGGTCAGAGCCAGCCCGCGCGAATGCCCAGCGGCTGGCCGTTGCCGCCGGATCCGGCCTGCACCGCGTCGCGCGGCGGGTGGCCCAGCTGCCCGGCCCGGACCTGCTCCAGCAGCCGGCCGGTGACCGCCACGATCTCCGGGACGACGGCGCGCAGCTGTCCGGCGTCGTCCGGGCCGGCCGTATCGGCCGGGCACCCGGCCGAGGCCAGCAGCCCGTCCAGGTCGGCCAGCTGCTCGCCCACCCAGCCCAGCGGATCAGCCGACAGGTTCTTGACGAAGACCCGGCGGCCGGGATTCCATCCGGTGAAGGCCGGGTGGTGATGCGTGCGGTCGAAGCTGCCCGGCCGGCCGTCGACCGACTCGAGCAGGTCGGCCCGCCAGATCGGCTGGCCCACCTCGATGGGCTGGGCCGAGTAGATCGATCCCTTCAGCTCGCCCCGGCCGAGCACCCGCAGCTCGAGCCGGACCCCGTGCTCGGCGCCTTCCTGCCCCTTTCCCGGACGCGGATCCAGGAAGTACAGGTCGGCGACCACCACGCCGACCCGCTCGAATCCGAACGCGTAAAGCATGACCGTCCCTTCCCTGACAATTTTCCGGCTTCGTCCCACTATGCTCCGCTGGCCGCTTCCGGGCTAGCACTGCCCCGGCTAGCACTGCCCGGCTAGCACTGCCCGGCTAGCACTGCCCGGCTAGCACTGCCCGGCTAGCACTGCCCGGCTAGCACTGCCCGGCTAGCACTGCCCCGGCTAGCACTGCCCCGGCTAGCACTGCCCCGGCTAGCACTGCCCGGCTAGCACTGCGAGGGCTAGGCTCAGGCTGTGCCGATGCTGACCAGGGTCCTGCTGGTGGCGGCGGGCGTCCTGATCGTGATCGCCGGGATCGTCTGGACGCTGCAGGGCCTGGGCTACGTCGGGGGCAGCTTCATGACCGGCGCGACCACCTGGGCCATCATCGGCCCGGTGACCGCCCTGGCCGGGCTGGTGCTGATCATGATCGGACTGTTCAGGCGTCGGATTCCGGGCGGACGCGGAGGAAATTGATCGAGGTTGCGCGCATGGCCGGGCGATCATCCTGATTGACCGCCTCGATCAGGGTCTTCACGATGCCGCGATCGGGCCTGCCTCTGCGACCGCCGCGCCTCGGTCACCGTGGACTGGGCACGGAGCGTGTCCCCCGGCCGGACCGGTTCGGGCCACCGGATCTGGTCCAGACCGGGGCTGCCGAGGCTGTGCTGCCCAGACTGGCCTCGGCGGGCGGGAAGTGAGCCACGATCTGCCGCATCACCAGACCCGCCGTATGCCACCCGCTGGCGATCAATCCGCGGAACGGGCCGCGGGCCGCGGCCACCGGGTCGACGTGGAACGGCTTCGGATCGAAATCCTTGGCGAAAGAGACGATCTCATCTTGACTGACGCTGACGGTTCGCAGTCGTACGTGAGCCCTGGCTGGTAGTCGTCGAAGTACCTCGGGCGGCGATCGGTCACGCTCTGAATTATCCCAGGGAAAGCCGGCGAACTTCTTACAGATCACAAACGAGTTACAGAAATAACTCGGTTCGCCTGCGAGCCCGAGTTTGTTGCTGCCATGCTTCCGCAGACAGCACAGACCACCGGATAGCGAGTATAAACCGCACCGAACACAGGCAGTGACAGGCTCGCCGACGTAACCCCCGAGCGGGGGACGGGTAGGCGGGCACGGAACCTACTTGGGGAGTTCTGTGGATTCAGCCCACACGCACCGCCGCCCGCGGAAGATCCGGCGCTCGGGCAGGCACACCACACCGTCGCAGGTAGAGAAGGTGGCTGGAGCGGCAGGCAAGGCCGCTCCCGCGGTGGCCATCGCAGGCGCCCTGGTCGCGGCCGCACCGCAGGCAGCAAGCGCCGCGGTGACCACGCCAGCCGGGCCCGCCGCCGTGGCCGAGGTCGTGCACACCGCCGCCCTGGTCAGTCACGACAAGCCGGCCGCCACCAGCCGTGCCTACACCGTCCAGCCGGGCGACACGCTTTCCGCGATCTCCAAGCGCTTCTACGGCACCACCGCCGACTGGCCCGGGCTGGCCCGGGTGAACTCCTCCGTGGTGCACAACCCCAACGTCCTGTACATCGGCGAGAAGCTCCAGATCCCGTCCGACCCGCCCGCCAACGCCGCGTCCTACTCGCCGAAGCACGCCAAGGCGGCCGTGCTCACCTCGTCGGCCACCAGGCTGAGCGGCACGCTCAGCTGCTCCGGGCTGGAGGCCCTGTGGGAGTCGGCCGGCGGCGCGAAGGGCGAGGCCTTCATGGCGGCCGAGATCGCCATGGCCGAGTCCGGCGGCAACCAGTACGCCCTCAGCCCCACCAATGACTACGGCTACTGGCAGATCAACGGCTCGCACGGCCCGTCGATGGCGACCTTCAACGCGTACGGGAACGCCCGGGCCGCGATTGCCATCTCCGACGACGGCACGGACTGGGAACCGTGGACGACCTACGTCACGGGTGCCTACGAAGGCCGTTGCTAGTCCCCGCCGCCCGCTGACCCCTCTGCCTCCGGCACCCGCTGTCCGTAGCCTGGCAGCCGGCCGGCGACCCGCTCGATCTCATCGGCCGGCAGCAGGCGCGGGGACCGTCCGGCACCCCCGGCGGTCAGGGCCCGCAGGTAAACCTCGCACAGCCATTCCAGGTAGCGGCTGGCCGTCAGGGCCGACTTCAGGTCGGCTCCGGTCGTCACGGCCCCGTGATTAGCCATCAGGCAGGCCGTCCGGCCGTGCAGCGCGGCCACCACGTGACCGGCCAGTTCGTCGGTCCCGTAGGTGGCGTACGGCGCCACCGCCACCGGGCCGCCGAACATGGCCACGTAGTAGTGAATGGCCGGCAGCTCGTCGGCCAGCGTGGACAGGGCCGTGGCGGCCACCGAATGGGTGTGCACCACCGCCCCGGCCCCGGTCGCGGCGTAGACCGCCAGATGCAGCGGCAGTTCGGTGCTGGGCCGCAGCGGCGCGTCGACCGGTGCGCCGTCCAGCCGGTGCACGCCGACCAGCGCGGCGGTCAGCTCCGCGTAGTCCAGCCCGCTGGGCGAGACCGCCATCAGGTCGCCGGCCCGGACGCTCACGTTCCCCGCCGTCCCCACCACCAGCCCGGCCGCGGCCAGTTCCCGGCAGGTCCGGACTACGTCGTCTCGCGCTTGTTCGAGCAGCATAGGTTCAAGGTATGGACCAGCCCGAGGTGCTCGCCTGGCGGGACGGGGTTATCGAGGCGCTCGACCAGACCGCGTTGCCGCATCAGGTCCGCACGCTGCGCATCGGCACCGTCGATGAGCTGGTGCAAGCCATCACCAGCCTGACCGTCCGCGGCGCGCCGGTGCTCGGCGCGGCCGGCGCCCTGGGCGTGGCCCTGGCGGTGCGCCAGGGGCAGGCCGAAGGCTGGGACGCCCGCCGGCAGGACGCGGAGATCAGCCGGATCGCGGCGGCCCGGCCCACCGCCGTCAACCTCAGCCGCGAGGTGACCGCGGTCGCGGCCAGGATCGGCGACGGGCCCGCGGCGGTGGAGGCCGCGGCGCTGGCCACCCTGGAGGTCACCGCGGCGGTCAGCCTGCAGATCAGCGAGCGGGGCGCCGCCTACCTGGTGGAGGCGTGCGGCGACCGGCCGCTGCGCGTGCACACGCACTGCAACACCGGCCGGCTGGCCTGCCTGGGCTGGGGCACGGCGCTCGGGGTGATCCGCGCGCTGCACGCCGGTGGCGCGCTCAGCTACGTCATCGTGGACGAGACCAGGCCGCTGCTGCAGGGGGCCAGGCTGACCTGCTGGGAGCTCGACCAGCTCGGCATCGAGCACCGGCTGGCCTGCGACGGCGCGGCCCCGTTCCTGATCAGCCAGGGCCTGGCCGACGCGGTGGTAGTGGGCGCGGACCGGATCGCCGCCAACGGCGACGTGGCCAACAAGATCGGCACCTACAGCCTGGCCCTGGCCGCCCGCGAGGCGGGCATCCCGTTCCTGGTGGCGGCGCCGGAATCGACCATCGACGAGGCGACGAAAGCCGGCACCGCGATCCCGCTCGAGCAGCGCGCGGATGAGGAGGTCACGGTCCCGGCCGCCCCGGCCGGCACCCGGGCGCTCAACTTCGCGTTCGACATCACCCCGGCCGCGCTGGTCTCCGCCGTGGTCACCGAGCGGCGGCTGATCCGCGGCGGCGAGCGCGGCCGGGTCTTGTTCCGGCCCGGGGGGTAGGTTCCTAGGGTGGCAAGGGACAACGCGGCCGGCCGGGCCCAGCAGGGGGCCAGCCGGGCCCAGCAGATGGCGGTGGCGGGGGCGATCGGCGGGGTGGCCGGCGCGGCGCTGGCCGCGCACCGCGGCCCGCGCGCGGTGCTGGCGGCGGCCCTGGCGGGCGCGGCCGGGCTGGCCGCGGCCGACGCGGTGGCCCGGACCCGGCAGCGGCCCGGGGAGATTCCCGCGCTCTGGTCGCGGATCCTGGCCAGCGGGGCCCTGGCCGCGCCCCTGGGCTGGGTGGCGGACCGGCTGACCGGCGCGGGCCCGGTGCCGGTGGCCACGGCGGCGGGCGCGGCCGCCGGGGCGCTCGGGCTGCGGCCGCAGAAGGTGCTGTTCGGGCCGGTGGCGGGGGCCGCGATCGGGCTGGGGCTGCGCGCCGCGGCCCGCCAGGCGCCGGTGCCGGGGGCGGTGGCCGCGGCGGCCGCGGTGACCGGCTACCGGCTGGCCGCGGCGCTGGTGTTCCGCGACCCGCAGCTGAGCCTGCTGGCCGAGCGGGTCAGCCCGCAGGAGGTCCCGTTCGTGGTGCCGCTGGCCAGCCAGACCCGGTACGTCGGCACCGGCTACGTCCAGACGCTGGCCCAGATCCTGGGCGGCCGGTACACGCCGGACGTGGCCGACATCGGCATCGTGGCCTCGCTTGACGAGCTGGCCGGCCCGTCCTTCGACCCGGCCGGGATCGACCCGCTGGTCCGCGAGTTCTACGAGCACACGACCAGGTTCGCGCTGGACATCGTGCCGGAGTGGCGGATGTGGGTGCGGCCCGGCTACCTGCTGTACCGGACGGCGCTGGCCCGGCCGCTGGGCCAGGCCAACGTGCCGATGAGCCAGCGGGAGGCCCAGCACGGGGTGCGCAGCCGGATCGACACCATCACCGGCCTGCCGGGCGGTGCGCCGACCGTACGCGGCTGGATCCGGTCCTACGCCGGCACCGGCGAGCCCATCTACGTGGGCATCTACACCACCTACCGGCACGAGGGCCGGGGCTACGTCAGCGTCGGCTTCCCGCTGCCGCAGGCCAGCTTCACCGCCACGCTGGCGCCCGCCGCCCGGCCGGGCGCCGGGAATGGGCCCGGGAATGGGCCCGGGAATGGGCCCGGGAATGGGCAGGGCCTGGTGCTGGACAGCCGCAGCGACCTGGACCAGCCCGGCCACTACCTGACCTACATCGATCCGCAGACCGCAGAGCTGACCACCATGGCGGTGCGGGGCTTCGCCGAGCGGCTCGAGGTGTACGTGCAGGACGGCGATCTGCGGGCCGAGCATGCCTTCTGGGTGTTCGGCTTCCCGTTCCTGGTGCTGCACTACCGCATGCACCGTAAGCCGTCACCCGGCAGCTGTTTACCCGGCAGGCCGGCCGGGACCTGAGGCCGAGCTGGAAATTCCGATGCTCAGTTCTGCAGCGGGACCAGCTCACGTACGAAGCCGCCGGCGAAGGCGGCGAACGATTCGGGCTCGGCCGCCGGGCGGACGACGAACTTGCTCAGCCCGTGCTCGACGTACCGCTCGATCATGGACCGGGCCCCGTCCCAGCCGGCCGCGACCAGCGTCCCCGGGTCGGCTTCTGGCCGGCGACGGCGGACCGAGGCCAGCAGCGGGTCCGGGATGGCGCCGAACGCCACCGGCAGGCTGAGCCCGAAGTGATCCTGCTCCACGGCCCGCCCGGCGGCCGCCGCGGCCTGGTTGATCGTCCCTACCGCCGCGCCGGCCTCGGCCGGGGTGAGCAGCGAGCCGAGCCAGCCGTCGGCCAGCCGTCCCACCCGGCGCAGCCCGGCCGGCGCCGAGCCGCCCAGCCAGATGTCCAGCGGCTTTTCCGGTAGCGGCGCGACGCTCGCGCCGGACACGCTGAAGTACGACCCTTCGAACGTCACCGCCGGCGAGGTGAGCAGCAGCCGCAGCAGGACCAGCGACTCGTCGAACACCGCGGCCCGCTGCCCGGCGGGCACCGGGAACAGGGCCCGCTCGTCGTCCCGGGCCGGCGCCAGCCCGAACACCGGCAGCACCCGGCGCGGCGCCAGCCCGGCCAGCGAGGCCAGTTGCTTGGCCACCAGCACCGGATGCCTTCCGGGCAGCACCGAGATGCCGGTGCCGGCCTTGAGCTTCCTGGTCCGCGACAGCGCGAAGGCCAGCCCGGTGAACGGCTCGACCAGCGGCGAGTAGACATTCTCCGGCAGCCACAGCGAGTCGACCCCGTACTGCTCGAGGAGATCGACGGCCGCGGCGAACTGGCCGGGGGTTCCGGCCGGGCCCAGGGAAATTCCGATCCGCACCTTCATGAGGTAATCCGATCACAGTGCGGCCGGGCCGTTCGGTGCCTACCCACCATCACAGGCCAGTTAGACGTCGCCATGTAGCAGCTCATCCGAGGCCGTAGCTCCCGTGGTGGCTGGCGGCAACGTATTTCCGGCGCTGTTAGGGTGCGGGCTATGACGGCAGGCGGCGGTCCGGCGGAGCTGGTCTTGATCAACGGCAACCTGCGCACGCCTGCGCACCCGGCTGGATTCGTGCGGGCGCTGGCGGTCCGCGACGGGCTGATCCAGGCGGTCGGCGCGGAGGAGGACATCAGGGCGCTGGCCGGGCCCGGCACCCGCGTGGTGGACCTGGGCGGGCGGCTGACGCTGCCCGCGTTCGGCGACGCGCATGTGCACGCCGTGGCCGGCGGGCTGGAGAGCCTGCGCTGCAACCTGCTGGGCCTGAAGACCAGGCAGCAGAGCCTGGACGCGGTGGCGGCCTACTGTTCCCGGCTGGCCCCGGGCGCCTGGGTGCTGGGCGGCGGCTGGACCATGACGGCCTTTCCCGGCGGGCTGCCGACCGCGGCCGACCTGGACAGCGTCACCGGCGGACGGGCCGCCTTCCTGCCCAACCGCGACCACCACAGCGCCTGGGTCAACACCGCCGCCCTGGAGATCGCCGGGGTTGACGCGGGCACGCCCGACCCGCCCGACGGCCGGATCGAACGCGACCAGGCGGGCCGGCCCACCGGCGCGCTGCACGACGGTGCCATGCGGCTGGTCGCCGGGCACGTTCCGGCGGCCAGCCCGGCAGAACTTCGGGCCGGCCTGCTCGCGGCCCAGGCGCACCTGCACTCGCTGGGGATCACCAGGTTCCAGGACGCCTGCGTCGGCGCGGCCGCCGAGCTCGGCATTCCCGACGTGTTCGGCACCTACCAGCAGGCCGCCGCGGACAGCGTGCTGACCTGTCACGTGGTCGGCGCGCTGTGGTGGGACCGGCACCGCGGTCTGGGCCAGGTCGACGACCTGCTGGCCCGCCGCGAACAGGCCGGCGGCGGCCGGTTCCGGGCCACCACGGTCAAGCTGATGCTGGACGGGGTGTGCGAGACGTTCACCGCCGCCATGTCGGACCCCTACCTCGACGCCCACGGCCACTCCACCGGTCACGCGGGCCGGCTGTTCATCGAGCCGGAGACGCTGGCCGAAGCGGCCCGGCGGCTGGCCGCGGAGCGGTTCCAGCTGCACTTCCACGCCATCGGCGACCGCGCGGTCCGCGCCGCGCTCGACGGGCTGGCGGTCCTGCCGGCCGCGCAGCGCGCCGCCGGCCGGCACCACATCGCGCACCTGCAGTTCATCACCCCTCAGGACCTGCCCCGGTTCCGGGCGCTGGACGCGGTGGCCAACTTCCAGCCGCTGTGGGCCTGCGCCGAACCGCAGATGGAGGAGATGACCCTGCCCTTCGTCGGGCCCGAGCGGGCGGGCTGGCAGTACTCGATCGGAGCGCTGGCCCGGTCGGGCACACGGATCGCGTTCGGCAGCGACTGGCCGATCTCCAGCGCCGACCCGCTGCAGGAGATGCACGTGGCGGTCAACCGGGTGCTGTCGTCGCGGCTGGGCCGCGCGGGCCAGCCGGAATGCGAGAACCCGTTCCTGCCCGGGCAGGCGATTACCGTGGCCGACGCCATCGGCGCCTTCACCGCCGGGGTCGGCTGGGTGAACCACGACGAGCAGGCCGCCGGATCGCTGCGGCCCGGGCTGCGGGCCGACATCACCGTGCTCGACCAGGACCTATTCGTCATCCCGGCCGGCGACATCGGCAGCACGTCGGTGGTCATGACGGTGGCCGGCGGGCAGGTGGTGTTCGGCGAGCTGTGACCGTGACCCGAATCGGAGCCGACGGGCTGAAAAAAAAGCGCGGCCGCGCTAGCTCCGGGGCCGGCCCGCTAGTGACCGGACGCCGGGAATGTGCTGTGCTTGTGGTGTGACCAGCGAACCCGCCCTTGCGTTCAACGCGCTGCCCGAGGACTGGGCGTCCGATCCCACTCTCATCGCGGGCCTGACCGTTGACGACGACGACGAGCACGACAACCCGGTCCTGCGCTGGCACGGCCGCGAGGTGGATACCTGGCGGGAGGACTATCCCTACGCCGAGAAGATGCCGCGGCACGAGTACGAGTACCTGAAGCGGCCGCTGCAGGTCGAGCTGGTCAAGCTGCAGAACTGGGTCAAGGAAGTCGGCGAGCACATCGTGCTCGTGTTCGAGGGCCGGGACGCGGCCGGCAAGGGCGGCACGATCAAGCGGTTCACCGAGCACCTGAATCCCCGCGGCGCCACCGTGGTGGCGCTGACCAAGCCGAGCGAGCGGGAACAGACCCAGTGGTACTTCCAGCGGTACGTGCCGCACCTGCCCGCAGCGGGTGAGATCGTCATGTTCGACCGGTCCTGGTACAACCGGGCCGGCGTCGAGCGGGTCATGGGGTTCTGCACCGACGACGAGTACCGGGAGTTCATGCGGGAGGCGCCGCAGTTCGAGCACATGCTGGTCCACTCCGGGCTGCACCTGGTCAAGTTCTGGTTCTCGGTGACCCGCTCCGAGCAGCGGACGCGCTTCATCATCAGGCGGATCGACCCGGTCCGGCAGTGGAAGCTGAGCCCCATGGACATCGAGTCGCTGGACAAGTGGGAGGACTACACCGTGGCCAAGGAGGCCATGTTCCACTTCACCGACACGCCCGAGGCGCCGTGGACGGTGGTGCGCAGCAACGACAAGAAGCGGGCCAGGATCGAGGCCATCAAACACGTGCTCTCCCTGTTCGACTACGAGGGCCGCAACGATGAGGTGATCGGGAAACCGGACCGGGCCCTCATCGGGTCGGCGGCGGTGCTGTCCGAGCACAACCCGGACCTGTCGTTCCCCTCCCTGTGAGCGCCGCCCGGCGGGTCAGCCAGCCCGGCGTTCGGCGGCCTGGTCGTCACCGAGGTGAACCCGGACCACGATCCTGACGGCGATCTCGTCCGGACGCTGGCTCGGGAGGTGGCCGTCGCGGTGGCCGCTGCCTGACCGGCCGGGGCTGAGTTATCGTCACTTCATGCCCGTTGCCACCAGTATCGTCATCGCCGGCGCCGGATTCGCCGGCCTGGGGATGGCGATCGCGCTGAAGGAGGCCGGCTTCGACGACTTCGTGGTCCTGGAGAAGGACGACGACCTCGGCGGGACCTGGCGCGAAAACCAGTACCCGGGCTGCGCCTGCGACGTTCCGTCCCCGCTGTACTCCTACTCCTGGGAGCTGAACCCGTCCTGGACCCGGCTGTTCGCGCCGCAGCAGGAGATCTGGGACTACCTGCGGATGTGCGCGCGCAAGTACGGCGTGGACAAGCACATCAGGTACGGCTGCCCGGTGCAGCGCGCGGACTGGGACGACGGCACCAGGCGCTGGCACCTCGCGGCCGGGCCGGACGGCGGCTACCGGGCCCGGGCCGTGGTGTCGGCCAGCGGCGCGCTGCACGTCCCGTCTTACCCGGACATCCCGGGTGCGGCCCGCTTTGGCGGCCGGGCCTTCCATTCCTCGCATTGGGACCGTTCCTGCGACCTGGCCGGCCGCCGGGTCGCGGTGATCGGGACCGGCGCGTCGGCGATCCAGTTCGTGCCCGACGTGGCTCGGCAGGCGGGCCGGGTGCAGATTTTCCAGCGCACGCCGCCGTGGGTGCACCCGCGGCCGGACATCGAGATCCCGCCCCGGGTGCGCCGCACGCTGGAGTCAGTGCCGTTGGCCGCCCGGGCGCTGCGGGACGCCATCTACTGGATGATGGAGGCCAGGGCGGCCGGCTTCGCGGTCGATCCCCGGCTGATGGTCCCGCTGGAGAAGATGGGCCTCCGGCACCTGGAGCACCAGGTCGCCGACCCGGAACTGCGGGCCAGGCTGACCCCTGACTACACCATCGGCTGCAAGCGGATCCTGCTGTCCTCGGACTACTATCCCGCCCTGCAGCGGCCGAACGTCGACCTGATCACCGATCCCATCACCGAGATCACGCAGACGGGCCTGGTGACCGCCGACGGCTCGGCGCACGAAGCCGACGTGATCATCTACGCCACCGGCTTCAAGGTCATCGAATCGGTCACCGCGCTGAACGTGACCGGCCGCGACGGCCGCGAACTCGGGCAGGAGGGCGTCGAGGCCTACCACGGCATCACGGTGGCGGGCTTCCCGAATTTCTTCATGCTGCTCGGGCCCAACACCGGCCTGGGCCACACGTCGGTGGTCTTCATGATCGAGAGCCAGATCCAGCACGTCATGAGCTGCCTGCGGATGCTGGCCCGGGAACGGGCTGACACGATCGAGGTCAGTTCGGTCGCGCTGCGCCGCTATAACTCCGGGCTGCAGCGGCGGCTGCGGCGGGCGGTGTGGAGCGAGGGCGGCTGCACGAGCTGGTACCTCGACCCGGATGGCATCAACCGGGCGCTATGGCCGGGGTTCACGTTCGAGTACTGGGCCAGGACCCGCCGGGCCCGCCGGGCCGCCTACGTGGTCACTGCCCCGAGGCCGGCCGCGGTGGCCCGGTGACGTCCGGGCCTGCCGACCCCGTCGTGCGGTCACCGGAGCAGGTCCCGGGCCAGCCGGTAGCCGCCGGGGTCACGGTGGCCGACCTGCTTGACGACCGGCATGGCTGCCGGGGCCTGCACCAGCGCCGGCTGCGGCTGGACGGCGGAGCCGTGCTGGCCGGCGTCGCGGGGGGCCGCGGCGAGGCCTGGTTCGTGATCCGCGGGTCCGGCACGCTGGAGGCGGGAGCGCTGGGAGCCGCCGTGCTCGGACCGGGCACGGCGGTGTGGCTGGGACCCGCGCTGTCCTACCAGGTCCGGGCCGGGTCGGAGCTGGAGGTGGTGGCCAGCACGGTGCGGGCGGGTGCTCCCGCGGACGGCCCGGAGCTGCTGGTCACGACACTGGACGCGTGCCCGCCGGAGCGCACCGGGGACCGGGAGTTCCGGGTGCTGCTGAGCGAGGGGCTGACCGTCACGCAATTCGCCGGGCTGATCCCGCCCGGCCGGGCGCCGCAGCACCAGCACGCCTACGACGAGGTGGTGCACGTGCTGGCCGGGAACGGGGTAGCACACCTGCCCGCCGGGGCGACCGGTATCGGGCCGGGCACCTCGGTCTACCTGCCGCCGCACACGCCGCACGGCCTGGAGAACCGCGGCCCGGACCTGCTGCGGGTGCTCGGGGTGTTCCACCCGGCCGGCAGCCCGGCGGCCAAACAGGCGAGCTGAGGCCGCGCCGTGGTCATCATCTGCGCCGTGTTCGGGCCGGCGTGCTAGCCATCGTGCTGGCGTCGGGTCAAGGGGCGGCGGGCCAGGTGTGGACGGGGGCGTTGGTGTGCATGTGCTCGATGTAGAGCTGGGTCATCTGGCGCAGGGCTTCGGCGCGGTCCAGGCCGTCGCGGCGGGACAGGCCGGCGACGGTGGCGATCTGCCAGGCGGCGCCGGTCTGGCCGGTCAGGCAGCGCTGCTCGACGATGCCGAGCAGGCGGTCGGCGTCGGCCTGGCCGACACCCCAGCGGGCCAGGCCCTCGCGGGCCAGCGGCAGCAGCCGGCGCAGGATCAGCTCGGCGGCAGGCGTATCGCCGACGCCGGGCCAGTAGAGCTGGGCGTCCAGGCCGTGGCGGGCGGCCTCGTGCAGGTTCTCGGCCGCGGTCGCGAACGACATCTGGGTCCAGATCGGCCGCTGGGCCTCGGCCAGGGTCCGCACCAGGCCGTAGTAGAAGGCCGCGTTGGCCATGGTGTCCGCGATGGTCGGGCCGGCGGGCAGCACCCGGTTCTCCACCCGCAGGTGCGGCGTGCCGTCCACGACCCCGTAGACGGGGCGGTTCCAGCGGTAGATGGTCCCGTTGTGCAGGCTCATCTCGGCCAGCTGCGGGCTGACGCCCCGGTCCAGGACCTCGAGCGGGTCCTCGTCCTCGCAGATCGGCAGCAGCGCAGGGAAATAGCGGATGTTCTCCTCGAACAGGTCGAACACCGAGGTGATCCAGCGCTCGCCGAACCAGACCCGGGGCCGCACGCCCTGCTCCTTCAGCTCGTCGGGCCGGGTGTCGGTGGCCTGCTCGAACAGCGTGATGCGGGTCTCGTGCCACAGCTGCTTGCCGAACAGGAACGGTGAATTCGCCGCCAGCGCGACCTGCGCGCCGGCGATGGACTGAGCCGCGTTCCAGTAGTTCGCGAAGGTGTCCGGGCTGACTTGGATGTGCAGCTGCACGCTGGTGCAGGCGGCCTCGGGGGTGATGCTGTCGGCGTGGGTCAGCAGCTGCTCGGCCCCGTCGATCTCGATCCGCATGTCCTCGCCGCGGGCGGCGAAGATCTGCTCGTTCAGCACCTTGTAGCGCTCGTTGGCCGACATGGCGCTCTCGTCCACGTCGTGCTCGGCCAGCGTGGGCAGGATGCCGATCATGACCAGGTGACTGCCGACCGTGCGGGCCTTGCCGTCGGCGGCGTTGAGGTCGGCCCGGATCTCGTGCTCCAGGCCATCGAACGCGTCGACGTCAAGCTGGCGGGGCGGCACGTTGATCTCCAGGTTGAACTGCCCGACCTCGGTGGCCCAGGCCGGGTCGGCGATGGCGTCCAGCGCGTCCGCGTTGCGCATGTGCGGCATGCCCCGGTCATCGACCAGGTTCAGCTCGATCTCCTGGCCCACCATCGACGGGTTGTCGTCGAACCGGCGCTCGCGCAGCATTCTGGCGAACACGTCCAGCGAGCGGCGGACCTTATCCCGGTACTTGCGCCGGTCCTCGCCGCTGATCTTGATCGCCTGGATGTCACGGCCCATGGAGGTCTCCGCTCAACGAGATGGCCAGCCCATTCACCCTCTTAGTCCCCGTATTTCACGATCGCACGCCGCTCAGGCGGTGGCCAGCCGGGCTGTCTCGTCGAGTACCCACAGGTCGGTCAGCCCGCGCAGGTGGGCGATGAACTGGTCGTGCTCGTGCTCGGGATAGACCGCCTTGACCGTGCGGATCAGCAGCTGGTCGAAGTCGGGGCCGGCCACCCAGTCGAGCACGACCTCGTCCAGCCGCAGCAACCTGGTGGCGCAGAAGTCGTAGTAGCGCTCGGAATCGAAGTAGGCGCCGGCCAGGCCGCGGTAGATGGCCAGTTTCTCCCGGTAGGAGAGACCCGGTTCGTCCGCTACCGTGAAGTACCGGTCGGTGTCCAGGTCGAGGTTGGCCTTCCGGCCCGTGACCAGCGCGAAGACGCACCACTTGATCAGCGCCTTCATGGCCCAGGGGAAGTAGTAGTGCAGGCTGGTCAGGGCGACGTCCGGGCAGGCGTTGGCGTAGTCGATGGGATAGACCTCGCCGCCGGCGACCAGCGTCTCGCACGAGTTGAACTCCCACTTGAAGAACGCGTTGACCAGCCGCCCGATGGTGACCACCTCGGACCCGGCCTCGGGGGACAGGAAACTGTGCTCGACCGCGTAGCGCTGGTGCATGGGCTGGTCCGGCTGGAACCGCATGACCATGGTCTCCGCGCCGATGGACAGCGAACGGGCGAAGACGTCGAAGTCGATGGCCTTCTGCAGGTGCATGAGCATCTCGCCGCTGGCGTCATAGGCCGCGTGCAGTTCGGCGCGGTTGCGGATGCGCGAGACGCCGCGCCAGGCGCCGCCGTCATAGGGCTTCATGAACAGCGGATAGCCGATCCGCTCGGCGATCTCGTCCAGGTCGAAGGGCTTGTTGTACCGGGCGGAGGTATAGGCGTAGCGAGCGTTGTCGACCGGGTTCTTGTACGGCACCAGCACCGTCTCGGGTACCTTGAGCCCGAGCCGCATCATCGCGCAGTAGGCCGCGTGCTTCTCCATCGACTGGAAGGTGAACGGGCTGTTCAGCAGGTAAACGCCGTCCATCATGGCGACCTTCTTCAGCCACTCCCGCGGGACGTAGTACCAGTACGCGAGCCGGTCGATGACCAGTTGGTAGCGCGGCCGGTAGCGCAGGCTGAACGGCTCGATGGTGATCCGCTCGGTGTCGAAGGCGTGCTGGCTGCCGTCCGGTCCGGTCACCGGGCCCAGCCGGCGCAGGATTTCCTCGAACGCGGTCGGCCAGTCGTCTTCGGTGCCGAGCAGCAACCCGATCAGATGCCTGGTTCCGGTCAATGCAGGCTCCCTCCTCAGCAGAATCGCGGCATGTGATGGGCGAACTGAGCGCGCCAGGATGACCAGTCGTGAGCGGTGTCGGGCCCCCACAGGTCAAGTTCGTGCTTGATCCCCTTCTCGGCCAGCAGCGCGGCAAACTGCTTGGTGCTGTGCAGGGCGCCCGTGGTGTCCTCCCACTGACCCTGGCCGCAGACCAGCAGCAGGCTGAGCTGGCCGCGCAGCCATTCCAGGTGGTCGCCTTCCAGGTGGCCGACGTAGTCCAGGGGGTTGTTGGAGTTGGCTCGCTCACCCCAGCCGTTCCAGCTGGCCGGATCGTAGTGGCCGGAGAAGCACATGGCCAGCGGGAACAGGTCGGCCCGCTTGAGCGCGAAGTTGGCCGCGTGGAAGGCGCCCATGCTGCAGCCCAGGGTGATCACATCGGCCGGTCCGCCGCAGTCGCGGTAGATCCAGGGCACCACATCGCCTACGATCCACGACTCGTACCGGCCGTGCCGCCGGGCCCGCTCCTCGAGCGGGATGTCGTGATCGGACCAGGAGGAGGCGTCGTGGCTGTCGACGCAGTAGAGCTTCAGGCGGCCCGCGCCGATCAGGCCGGCGACCGCGCCGACCATGCCGTTGTTCTCGAAGTCCCAGGCCTGGCCGCGCTCGGCGGGGAACACCAGCGCCGGCCGGCCCCAGTGACCGTAGCGGATGACCGTGCCCGCGGCGCCGAGCGCGGCCGACCACAGCTCGGCCGTCTCCCGGTTCATCCGGGCCCCCGCCGGGGCGGCATAGCTGGGCCGGACCGCCGGCAGGCAGCTGAGACGGCCGAAACGATCACTCGCACATGGTGCCTGGCCGGGGCGGGCGATGACAATAGCATGGCGTCAGGCTAGGCCGGACTGACGGCGCGGTTGCGTCCGGGCGAGCTGGCCTTCGGCATCCGCCCGGCCTGAATGGCCAGCATGGTCAGGTCATCGATGAGGTCGCCGCCGGTGAAGTCGAGCACGGCCTGGCGCAGTCCCGCTACCAGCAGGTCGGGTGCCACGCCGACCTGGTCCGCCAGCTCATCGACGAGCCGGTCGTGGAAATAGGCACGGCCGGGGCCGCGCGCCTGGACCAGGCCATCGGTGTAGAGAAACAGCACGTCGCCGGCGTCCAGAGTCAGTTCCTGAGTGGCCGGCTCCGGGTCAGCGAAGAGCCCGAGAGGCAGGCCGCCGCCGCTCAGCATCCGGACCCCGCCGTCGGATCGCAGCAGGACGGCCGCGGGATGTCCGGCGCTCGCGATGACCGCTCGCAGCTTGCCGCCCAGCCAGCTCAAGTGGGCCACGCTGGCGGTGACGAAACCGCCGTCGAGGGACAGCTCATCGGCCAGCAGGATCTCGTTGGTCTCGGCCAGGACCTGCGCGGGATCGGCGCAGCGGCGGGCCAGGACGCGGATGGCATGGCGCGCGGTGGCGGTCACCGCGGCCGCCTCCTCGCCCTTGCCGCAGACGTCACCCACGGCCAGGCCCCAGCCATCAGGGGTCTGATAAGCGTCGTAGAAATCGCCGCCGACCGCCGGGTCCTCGGGCGAGGCGAGGTGCATGGCCGCGATTTTCACGCCGGGAATGTCCGGCATCCGCTGCGGCAGCAAGCTGAGTTGCAGCGCGTCGGCGGTGTCGGAGCGCCGCCGGAAGATCCGGTCGGCCCGGATGGCCAGGGCCATCTGCTCCGCGAGCCCTTCCACCAGGCCGAGCTCGGCCATCAGGAAATGCCCCGCGGCGGATGGCCGGACCAGGGTCAGTACGCCATACCTGGTCTCGCCATCCGATAGCGGAGCAGATATCAGCGAGGTGGCATTCAGCGTGACCAGCAACGGCTCGCCGTCCGCGCCGGCGCCGAGGATACCGGCATCCTCGGCGTGAGTGATGAGCGCCGAGTGCCCGGATTGGTACACCTCAGCGGGCACCGATCCAGGTGGCGGATCGACGGCTGCCGCCGGGCTGGCCAGCCCGGCGGGGCCGAGGTCGTCGGGTCCGGTGACGAACTGCCGCCGCAGCCGGTGCCTGCGCTCGAGGTCGACGATGACCAGGGCGGTGAGCTCGCTGGCGATCAGCCTGGCACATCGCTGCAGGGTTCTCAGCTCGCTGGCACCCTCGTTTTTCAGCAGCAACCGCGCCACGGCGGTGACCAGATCCAGGCGGCGGGTGATGGCCCCCACCGCGCTTGACTGCGGTTCGCGGCCGGACGCGGCGGCCCCGGGGGGGTCTGCTGGCGCTGCCGCGGGCGGCCGGGACGGCTCGGTCCGGCGGGCGCCCGCCTCGCGGACCGCGACAATCAGCGGGTCGGCCTCGCCGCGAACCCCGGCCCGCCCGATAATCAGCTCGCTGGGCACCAGGCCGTCGTCGGCCAGCAGGCTGCAGCGGACCAGGCGGGGCCGGCCGGTGCGGCTGACCGCGCTCAGCTGTGACTGGACCGCCGCTCGGGAGGGCAGGTTGACCAACGCGGTGAACGGCCGGCCGGTGGCGTAACCGGGCTTGGCCCCGATCAGGTCGCCCGCGGACCGGTTCACCCGCTGAACCGTCCCGTCCCTGGCCACCAGGAACAACGGCACCGGGGCGTCGTGGAAGACGGCGCGGAGCAGCTGGCGCTCGGCGGTGTCCGTGCCCCGGCCCGGCCGGTCGGCGTGGCCGGCGGCCGCGAGTTCCGCCGCCTTGAGCAGCTCGACGGCGGCTTCCAGCTCGATGAGCGCGGCCTCGAGCAGCTCACCTGGCTCGGCCCCTGGTGACCGGGCGGCCTGCCGCAGCGCCGCGGACCGCGTTTCCAGGCCGGTGACCTCACCGTCGCCGGGCGCCCGGGCTGGTTCTGGGGTTTCCGTCAACGAACGGGTCCTCATCCGGGCGTCTGGGCGGTCGGGATCCGCCGGAACGCCAGCATCGCCACGTCATCCTCCCGGGGACCGAAGATCGACATCAGGTGGTTACCGAAGCCCTCGAGCTCCGCGCCGCTGACCTCCTCGGCGGCCACCCGCAGCTTTTCCAGGTTGATGTCCAGGAACACCCCGCGCTCCTCGACCAGGCCGTCGGTGAACAGCAGCGCGGTCCCGCCCGGCGGCAGTACCGCCGGTTCCACATGCGGCTCGTGCATGGGCAGGCCGAGTACCAGTCCGCCTTCGCCGACGTAGCCCGCATCCGTCCCGTCGACCAGCAGCATGGGCATGTGGCCGCAGTTCACGATCTGCATCCGGCCGGAGCCGGGGTCGAGCAGCACCAGGCACAGCGAGGCGATGATGCCCGGGTGATACCGGAGCAGGACCTCGTTGACCAGGCCGGTGATGGCCACCGGTGAGTGCCCTTCGGCGGCGAAGGCCCGCAGCGCGTGCCGGAGCTCGCCCATCACCGTCGCCGCATGCAGGGAATGCCCCTGGACGTCGCCGATGGCGATCAGGACCTGGTCCTGCCAGCTGAGTGCCTCATAGAAGTCACCGCCGACCTCGGCCTGGTCACTGGCGGGGATATAGCGGGACATGATGGCCAGGCCGGGTGTCTCCGGCAGCGCGGCAGGCAGCAGGCTGCGTTGCAGCGTCAGGGCGATGAGGTGTTCTTCGGCCACCGAGCGCAGCGCCTCGAAGGCCAGTGCGACCAGCTGCACGAGCTGGCGGAGGATCTGCAGTTCCTCCGCGCCCGGGACGCCGGCCCGATCGACCGCCATGGCCACCGGCGGCCGGCCCGGCTTGAGCCTGATGGCGGCCAGGCAGACGTCGCACCGCAGCGTGCTGTCCGGGACCAGGCGGAGCCATTCGTCCCGGGGGATCACCGTCGCCGCGCTGGTCTGACCGGACGGGAGTACCTGAGCCAGGATCTGATCCGCGAGCGAGGCGGAACCGCCGCGCTGCCTCGGCACCGGGCGCTGCGGGGAGGCCGACGTCCGGCGGGTCTGGCCATCGGGCATGGCCAGGATCAGGACGGCCTCGGCATTGAAGATCCGCGCGGCGCCGGCGGCCGCCGCGCGGGCCAGCCCGTCGAAGGTGTCCGCCGCGTTGATGTCCAGTGTCACGCTGGTCAGCGCGGTGAGCAGGGCAGCCGATCGCTCCGCGCGCTGCCGGGCCCGGGAGTACCGCAGCGCGGCGACGACCACGGCCAGCAGTTCCTCGGGTTCGGACGGATCCACCAGGTAGGCGTCCGCGCCCTGGGTCAGGCCCTGGGCCCGGTCGGCGACGGCCACGGCGGTGGCGGAGACCTGGATTACCGGGATCGCCGCGGTCCGCGGATCCCCCTTGATCTGCCGGCAGACCTCGAAGCCGCTGACGTCGGGCAGGTGCACGTCCAGCAGGATCAGCTCGGCGGTGCCGGCCTGGGCCAGGGCCTCCCGCCCGGTGGCCGCCTCGATCACCGTGTGCCCCGCGCGCCGCAGCCAGGTAGCCATGATGTAGCGCTTGGCCTCATCGTCGTCCACCAGGAGCAGCACGGCCGGGTCGTCGGTCAGCATCGGCCGCTCGCCATGACGCAGCGGATGGTGAATTCCAGCCGCTCCCTGGTGAGCTCGTCCTTTCTCAGCACCGCGGACGCCCGCGGCAGGTTCGGCACGTCCCCGCCGGTAACCAGGATGGCGGGGACCGAGGCGGGCAGGCGGGCCAGCAGCGCGCCGCCGTCCATGCCGGGCATCCGCAGGTCAGCCAGCACCAGATCGGCGGGGTGCTCGGCCATGGCGGCGAGTGCCTGCTGGCCGTCGCTGGCCTCGATGAGCCGGTCTGCCATTCCCGTGAGCAATCCCCTGAGCCGCTGCCGGAAGCTGGCGTCATCGTCAGCAAGTACGACGGTACCGAGGAACGGTGTCGTGTGCGGCAGGTTGACCACCGCCGTGGTGCCGGTGCCGGGCTCGCTGGTCAGCTGCAGGTCGCCGCCGAGGATCCGGGCCAGCCGGCGGGCATACGGCAGGCCGAGCCCGGTGCCGCCCCGGCGAACCCCGGGCACCTGGTAGAACTCCTCGAAGACGTGCTCAGACAGGCTGGCCGGGATGCCGATCCCGGTATCGGTCACGCTGAGCTCGATCCTCGGGCCGGCCACCCGCGCGCTCAGCCGGACTTCACCTTCGTCGGTGTATTTGATCCCGTTGGACAGCAGGTTCCGCAGGATGCTGGTCAGGGCCACCTCATCGGTCAGGATGGTCTCGGGCGCGCCCTCGTCGCTGACGATCACGTCGACCGGCTTGCCTTCGGCCATCGGGCGGGCCAGGCCGCGCAGCCGCCCGAACAGCGCGCGCAAGCTGACCAGGGCCGGGTCGGTGTGCAGCCGTCCCGACTCGGCCTTGGCCACATCAAGCAGGTCGTTGACCAGGGACAGCAGGGTACCGGCCGAAGTCCTGATGAGATCCACCTGATACAGCCGCTCGGGATCGAGACGGCCGTCGGCGGCCGGTTCGGTCAGCAGCCGGGTCAGCCCCATGATCGAATTCAGCGGCGTGCGCAGTTCGTGGCTGATGTTGGCCCAGAACCGGTCCTTGGACTCCGAGGCGGCGCGCAGCCGCTCCGACTTCTCGTCCAGCTCCGCATACAGGGCCACGACGCCGCGGTTGGTCTGCTCGAGTTCCTCGGAAAGCTCGCCGTACAGGGCCATTACTCCGGTATTGGTCTGCTGCAGCTCGGCATTGAGCAGCGCCAGCTGGTCCTTCTGCTGCTTCAGGTCGTCGAGCGCGGCGATCAGGTCCTGGTTCTGCCGTCTCAGCTCCTCCATGGCCGACTGGGGCAGCGCCGCGGCCAGTTGGGCCCGGACCTGATCCAGGTCGGGCGGCAGCTCCGGGGGCCGGCGTTTGGTCATCCGGACGGCCGGGCCGCTGGTATCGACCTTGTCCATCAGCCGGGCGGCCGCGGCAATGCCCTCGGCCGGCGGCTCGCCGTCCAGGGTGACGGTCAGGTACAGATCGGCGTCGTCAACGCCGAAGACGATCACGGCGGTCAGCCCGGCGGTAACCGCGCTGCGGGTTATCTCGCTCAGGGCGGTCGCCACCCGGACCTGATCCTGGTGTTCCAGCGCCAGGCTGGCGGCCAGCTCGCGGCCCGCCTGACGGGCCGCGAAGACACCGGCCACATCCCGGACGTCGAGGGTGGCGAGCTCGCTGATCACGGCTTGACCACCAGCACGCCGGCGTCGTCGCGGTGGATCCCGGCCTCGGCCAGCAGCACCGCCGCGACGAGCAGCGGGTCCCGGGCGTCCAGGCCGGGGACGGCGCCGGGCTGCCAGCGGCTGCTGATGCCGTCGGAGTGCATGACCACCGCCGCACCCGGCGGTATCTGGTACTCGAACTGGCGGATGGTGCGGGCCTGATGGCCGGCGATTCCGGGCACCGACAGCATGCTCTTGCGGGTGCCGCCGGACAGGACGCACGCCGCGACGTTACCCAGTCCCGCGAACCGGGCCACCCGCCCGGTGATCTGGACGATGCCCACCGCCGCGCCGCGAGTGCCGGCCAGCCGCCGGTGCACGCGCTCCAGCAGCGCGGCCGGCTCGGCATCAGGTTCGGCCAGGACCACGGCCACCGCCTGGCGCGCCGCGGCGGCGGCCAGCGGGCCATGGCCGAGGCCGTCGCACAGCACGGCGGTGACGGTACGGCCGGCCTGCAGTGCGCCGAAGTCGTCGCCGCACTCGGTCTCGCCGGTGATCGGCCTGATCAGGCCCGCGCAGCGGATGGCGGGCTGACGTGGCTCGGGCCAGAACCGGGTCACCAGCGCGGTGCCGTGACCCGGCCTGGAGTAAAGGTCGCTGAAGTCGGCCAGCCGCCGGATCGCACCGAGGCCGATGCCCAGCGTGCCCGCGGTGGAATGACCGTCTCGCAGGGCCGAGGTCACGTCGGCCAGGCCGGGCCCGGCATCGATGGTGACGATCTCGATGCCCGGCTGCTCCTCCTCACGGCTGATCCGCGCCAGCAGCGCCCCCTGCTGGGCGTGCTTATGCAGGTTCGAGGCCGCCTCGGTCACCGCCAGGGCCAGCTGGTCGGCTCGGGGCCGCGGGAAGTCCAGCCGGCCGGCCAGGGTGAGGACGGCGTTCCGGCAGGCCGCCACCGCGCTGGCGTCCTCCACCAGCAGCCATCGCATGTCCTGCGGGGCCGGGGCCCTGAGCGGCCAGTTCAGCGCGACCACTTGACCACCGTGACGCTGGTGCCGCGGCCGGGCTTGGAGGTCAGCTCGAATTCGTCGACGAGCCGGCGGGCGCCGGACAGGCCGAGGCCCAGTCCCCCGCCGGAGGTCCAGCCGTCGGTCATCGCCTGGTCGACATCGGGAATGCCCGGGCCGTCGTCATTGAAGCCGATCCTGACGCCGGTACGGCCCGTGGGAGAGGTAACCACCTCTACCCGGGCGGTTCCGCCGCCGCCGTGCACCAGGGCGTTGCGGGCCAGCTCGCTGGCCGCCGTGACCAGCTTGGTCTGGTCGACCAGCGAGAGACCGCTGCCGGCGGCCACGACCCGCACCTGCTGCCGGACCCGCACCACATCGTCGCCTGACTGGATGGGCAGCTCATCCATCACGAGCGCCCGTTCAGCAGCTCCAGGCCCTTCTCCGCGTTCAGCGCAGTACGCACGCCGCGCAGCGACAGCCCCAGCTCGGTGAGCGTGATGGCCACCGCCGGCCGCATGCCGACCAGTACCGTCTCCGCGTCGAACAGCCGCGAAATGGATCCGATCATGGTCAGCATCCGGCCGATGAACGAATCGACGATCTCCACCGCGGTGATGTCGATGATCACGCCGCGCGCGCCGGTGGCCACCAGCTCGTCGGCCAGATCCTCCTGGAGCCGCATGACGGTTTCGTCCTGCAGGTCGATCTGGATGGAGACGAACAGCGTCGACCCGATCTTGAGGATCGGCACCCGCTCCATCAGGCCGGGCCCGCCTTCGTGACCGTCAGCCCCGAACGGCGCAGGGCGTGCCGCAGCGCGTCCGCCATGGTCGCCTTGGTCGCGATGTCGCCGAACTCAATGCCGAGCGACACCACCGTCTGCGCCACCTGCGGCCTGATGCCGCAGACGATGCATTCGGCCCCCAGCAGCCGTACCGCGTTGACCGTCTTGAGCAGGTGCTGCGCCACTTCGGTGTCCACCGTGGGCACGCCGGTGATGTCGAGCACGGCGTGGTCCGCGCCGGTGGCCACCAGGGTCTCCAGGAGCTTCTCCATGACCAGCTGGGTCCGGGCCGAATCCAGGGTGCCGACCAGCGGGACCGCGATAATGCCGTCCCACAGCCGGACCACCGGTGTGGACAGCTCCAGCATGGTCAGCGCCTGGTCGCCGATGATCTGCTCCCGGGCTGCGGCGTAGGTCTCGAACGTGCGCAAGCCGAGATCGTCCACCCTGCGGGAGAAGCTGAGGAACTCGGGGATCAGTTCGGCAGTGCCCGCGAGCGGCTCGTAAACGGCATCCTTGAGCGCGAACACGCCGACGGCTGTCTCGGTGGGCGAGAACCCGTTCCTGGCTCGCGACCGGGACAGTTCGTCCAGGGCCGCCCGGAGCTCGCCGGCGGCCTGCTCGTCCGCATCCGACATGACCCTGAGCACGAGCGAATACAGGTCGTCGAGCTCGTGCCGTACCTCGGTGGCCGAAATCCGGCCCCGGACCCCGGCCACCACCAGATCGCACCAGCGGCCGATGATTTTCTCCTGATGGTCATGCATGAATGTGGCCATCAGGCCCTGGTTGCGTTCTACGTCCATAGTTATTAAGCGTCCTCGAGAATCAGTCGGCGACAGCAGATGCTTCGCCCCAAAAGACTACATGTGCGCGGCAGCCTGCCAAGACGCTCACATTACGGCCTGTCCGCGCAGGTGGGAGGCGGCGGGCCGGGGAGTTCGCTAAGCCGCCGCAGCCATGTTTCCTGACCGTACGCGCCGTAAGGGGGCATAATCCACTCGGCTGGCATACCATTCGGGTGACCTCGCGCACCCATCCAGGCTTGAATTTCGGAGTGCATGGTGACAGAGCTTCAGCTCTCGATGGAGCTTCATGACATCGCCGTGGTCGTGGCCGTCCGCGGCGAACTCGACGTCACGAACAGCCAGCAGTTCGATGATTACCTGGCGGAGGCGGGCTCCGGCCACGACCGGATGGTGCTTGACCTGTCGGCGGTGGATTTCATGGACACGTCCGCCTTGGCCGTCGTCGTCGGGCACTGGCGGCAGCAGGCGGACGTGGGAGGCATGTTCCTGCTGGCCGGCGCGCGTTACCGCTACACCAAGGCACTATGGATCACCGGCTTGGCCGACCGGCTGCCGATGTATGACAACGTGGACGACGCGCTGGCGGCCGCCCGGACTGGCCCTGGCGCCGCCCATGCGGACGGCGCCAGGGAATCAGGCAGCGGCGACGTGACCGCCTAGCCGCTGGTTACCCGGTTACCAGCGGTACCAGCGGCTTCTCGAGCCCCCTTCGCCGACCCGGACGACAAAGCCGACCAGCCAGATGACCAGGACGATCAGGGCAATCCACCACAGGATGTGGACCGCGAAGCCCAGCCCGCCGAGCAGCAGTGCGAGCAGGAGTACAAGCAGGATGAGCGCCATGAGTTGTCTTCCTTCTTTCTAGCGGTCGCCCAGAACTGCCTTCGATTACCCGGGGATCGGCACTCCACACCTGTCGGCGGGATCGGAATACTGGTTACGGTGAATTCAGGGGTGAGCAGCGTTCGCCGCCGGCGGCCAGCAGGTGACGGTCCCACGGCGGCCTGGACCGTTCGGCCTAAAGTCCTTAGACCGCCCGCATCCGGTTGTTGCGGGGGTCGTGGGTGACCTCGGCCATTCCGAGTTCCTCGAGCAGCGGGGGCAGGTACATGCCGAACCGGCCGCGGTAGCCGTTACGCAGGCCGTACCAGCCGCCGACCGGGTTGCCGGGCGACCGGCCCCAGGCCTCGACCGTGCCGTCGGCGGCGGGCTTCTTCTCGTCGGCCGCGCCGAGCGGGACCCAGTCGCCTTGCTCGGTCAGCCAGGCGTGCAGGTCGTCGATGGCCCGGAGCTGGTACTTCAGCGTGGTGGAGCCGACCTGGCAGACCAGGGTCGGCGGGTCGGCCTGCTTGTCTTGGTACATGGTGTAGCTGGACGTGCCGGGCGGGGTCTTGAGCTGCCACGGGTCGTCCTTGGTGCCAGCGGCCATCAGGTGCCTCCTTCGGTGATCACGGTCAGGTAGTGCGGCAGCAGCGTCTGCCAGGCGGCCTGGTTGCGGTCCCGCCACGGGCCGGCGGCCTGGCCCAGCCGCTCCCAGCCGCGGTGGGTGATCTCGATCCTGGTTTGCGCGGCGCCCTGGGCGGTGAAACGGATCTCCACCTCGGTGGCCTCGGCCGGCTCCCGGCCCAGGTACCACAGGTAGCCGAGCCTGGCCGGCGGCTGCCACGCGGTCACCTCGCCCCACTCGTGCTCGGTGCCGTCGGCGGCGCGCTCGAAGATCCGGCCGCCCACGCTGGGCTGCAGGACGATCTGCTTGGCGTTGCCGCTGACCGTGTGGTCGCGGGGCCACCAGGCGCTGATGCGGGCGGTCCAGGTGGTGAAGGCGTGTTCGGCGGCGCAGGCCACGTCGAAGGAAATCCGCAGCGGATCGTTGGTCATGATTCTGAAGTGGTATCGGTGTTCTCGGCCATCAGCCGGAACCGGCGGGCGGCGTCGCCCCAGACGCCGTCCAGGTAGGCCTGGATGGCCTGCATGCCCTCGTCCCGCAGGTGGTAGATCCGCCGGGTGCCCTGGGCCTGCTCGGACACCATCCCGGCCTCCTTGAGCAGGCGCAGGTGACGGGAGACCGCGGGACGGCTGATGGGCAGGGCCGCGGCGATCTGGAGCACCGGCTTGTCCCCCTCGCTGAGCAGGCGCAGGATGTCCCGCCGGTGCGGGTCGCCCAGGGCCTCGAACGGATCGCCGGAAGGGCCTGCCCTGGTCATGCTGTCCTGCCCCTGGTTGGTAACACTCAGGCTACCGTAACACGCAAGTTACCGATCTGTCGCTTCGGGTCGAGGCTACGGGCGTTCGCTAGTGCCGGGGGTGAGCAGGCCGCGGTTGAAGGCCTCGGCGACAGCGGCGGCGCGGTCACCGACGCCTAGTTTGGCGTAGATGTTGAGCAAGTGGGTCTTGACGGTGGCTTCGGTGATGAACAGGCAGGCGGCGGCCTCGCGGTTGTTGTTACCTGCGGCCACCAGCTCGAGGACCTCGAGCTCGCGCTGGCTGAGCGGTCCCGTGCCGGGGGTGCGGACCCGGCTCATCAGCCGGGCGGTCACGGCGGGCGACAGCACCGCCTGGCCCTGGGCCGCGGCCCGGACCGCGTGTATCAGCTCGGCCCGGGGGGCGTCCTTGAGCATGTAGCCGGTGGCGCCCGCCTCGATCGCGGGCAGCACGTAGCTGTCGGTGTCGTAGGTGGTCAGGACCAGTACGCGGGCCGGGACGCCGCGGCGGGCCAGCTCCGTGATGGCGGTCAGGCCGTCCATGCCGGGCATGCGCAGGTCCATCAGGATCACGTCGGGCTTAAGCGCCTGGGCCAGCTTGACCGCCTCGGCGCCGTCGCGGGCCTCGCCGAGCACCTCGAAGCCAGGATCGCGGGCGAACATAGCACTCAGCCCGTCCCTTACCACCGGGTGGTCGTCGGCGATGAGCAGGCGGATGGGGGCGCCGTCGGCCGGCCCGGGGGTGCTCATGAGCGGGCCGCGACGGAGGCGACCGGGATGCAGGCCGAGATCCCGGTGCCGACGCCCGGCTCCGATTCGACCTGCAGCGTGCCGGCCAGGCTCTCGATGCGCTGGCGCATGGCGACCAGGCCGAAGCCGCCGTCGTCCGGCTGGCCGTCGTCCGGCTGGCCGTCGTCCGGCTGGCCGTCGTCCGGCTGGCCGTCGTCCGGCTGGCCGCCGACCGGATGGCGCAGGCCGTCGCTGACGCTGAGGCCGGCCAGGCCGTTGGCGTGGCTGACCGGACCGCGGCCGTGGCTGGTGCTGCTGTTGCCGGTACTGGCGCTGGTGCCGTTGGTGTTGCCGGTGCCTTTGGTCCCGGCGGCCTGGGCACAGAGTCTCGCGCGGTCGAAGCCCCGGCCGTCGTCGCGCACATCCAGGGCTACCTCGTGCTCCATGTACGAGAGGGTGACCCCGACCCGGGTGGCCTGCGCGTGCCTGGCCACGTTAGCCAGCGCCTCCTGCGCGGCGCGCAGCAGCGTGAACTCGGCCTCGGGCTGCATCGGCCGGGCCGTGCCGGTCGTCGTGACCTGGACCGGTATGCCGTGCAGGGCCGACCAGCGCCCGGCCGCGTCGCCGAGCGCCTCGCTCAGCCGGCCGGTCTCCAGCGACTCGGGGCGCAGCGCCTCCACCGACCGGCGGGCCTCCGACAGGCTGTCCCGGGCCAGGCTGGTCGCGGCCTCGAAGTGGCGGCGCCAGCCGGACGGGTCGTCGGCGGCCTGCTCGGCCGCCTGGAGCTGGGTGATGATCCCGGTGAGGCCCTGGGCCAGGGTGTCGTGGATCTCCCGGGCCATCCGCTGCCGCTCGTCCAGGACACCGGCCTCCCGGGCCTGGGTCAGCAGCTGGTGCTGCAGCCCCGCGTTCTCGGCCAGGCTCGCCTCGAGCATGCGGTTGGCCGTGCTCAGCTCGTCCAGCGCGTGCTTGCGCCGGTTGTCCAGCACGGTGCTTTGCCACCGGGACCAGGCGTAGGCCATCGCGATGGCCACGTTCGCGGCGATGATGATCAGGTAGATGATCACGCCGCTGGCGGTGGCCTTGTTCACGCCGTAGGCCTGCGAAGTGGCGGCCAGCAGTCCCACCCCGGCCGCGCCGAGCAGCCGCCACGGCCAGACCAGGAACCTGATCACGTAGAAGTAGATGGTGAACGTGTACAGCCCGAAAATGGTGTTGTCGAGGACCAGGAGCGCGCCGATCACGATCAGCACGGTGATGAACATTGCCATCACCCGGGGGCGGTAGCGCCAGGCCGGGTGCAGCTGGTACGCCCCCAGCATCCAGGCGGCGGCCAGGCCGCTCAGGATGAGCCCGGCCACCTCCGCGTGTCGCCCGGGTTTCCCGACCGACAGGGACAGCAGGACGCAGAAGACCAGCATGCCGTAGGGCAGGAGATCCAGTACCAGATGATCGCGCTGCACCAGCGGGTCCGGGTTGATGGGATTCTGCGGCATGGGGCTGGTCATCTGCGGCCTCCACATAAAAATCTACTCCCAGCGGAAGAATCTGGCTGCGGCCAGCCCGAACGCCACCGCCCAGCCGGCCATGGTCAGCAGCTGCAGCGCGGTCGGCCAGGAGCCCTCGGCGGCTGCGGTCAGGGCCGGCACCGCGGCCCCGAGCGGGGTGGCGTGGCTGACGTGCTGCAGGGCGGCGGGCATGTTCGGGATCGGCAGCCACAGCCCGGCGAAGAACATCAGCGGGTAGAACAGCAGCGCGCCGATCCCGCGGGCCACCCGCCCGGTGGGAGCGATCGCGGCGACCAGCAGGCCGGCCGCCATCAGCGCGGCGGCGGCCAGCAGCGCGGCGAGGACGAACCCGCCGAGCTGACGCGGCAGCGGGACGCCGAACCCGAGCCTGGCCACCACCAGGAGCAGGACCACCATGATCACCGCGACCGCGAGGTCGGCCGCCAGCTGCGCGGCCAGGACCCGGACCGGGCCGATCGGCGTGGTCCGCAGCCGGCGCAGCACTCCGCGCTCCCGGTAGTCGGCCAGCATCATCGGCATGTTGGTCAGTGCCAGCAGGGCCAGGCCGAACACGACCAGGACGGTCGTGTACAGGTCGATGAAGCTCTCGCCGCCGTAGATCGCGCGTGGCTGGCGGAGCGAGGGGATGCTGCCCAGGATGACCAGCAGGATCAGCGGGATCGCGACGGGGAGGGCCGCCCTGACCCGCTCGCGGGTGAGCAGCTTCAGCTCGGTGACGGTGAGCCTGAGCAGTGCGGAGCCGCGGGTGGCTGGTGGCGCGGCCGCCGTCACGGTGGTGACTGACATCCCTATGCTCCCTGGTTCTCGTGCGCGTGCCGGCCGGTCAGGGCCAGGAACGCGTCCTCTAGGTTGGCCTGGTCCACGCGCAGCTGCCGGGCCACGATCTGGTTGCGCGCCAGCACGGAGGTGACCGCGTTCAGCGCGTTGCTGTTGCCCGTGACCACCACGACATCGCCCCTGTGGATGACGTGGGTGACATCGGGCAGGCTCTCCAGCAGGCCTTCGGGCAGCGGGACCGACGGGCGGAACTGGATCCGCTGCTCGGTCTCGACCTCTTCGGCCAGGGTGGCCGGGGTATCGATGGCCACCACCCGGCCCGAGTCGATCAGGGCCACGCGATCGCAGAGGCGTTCGGCCTCTTCCATGAAGTGGGTGACCAGCACGATCGTGACCCCGCGGTCGCGCACCCCCTCGATCAGTTCCCAGGTGTCGTGGCGGGCCCCCGGATCCAGGCCGGTGGTGAGCTCGTCGAGCACCGCGATCTGCGGGCTGCCGACCAGGGCCAGCGCGATCGACAGCCGTTGCTTCTGGCCGCCGGACAGCTTGGCAAACCGGGTCTTGGTCTTGTCCGTCAGCCCGAGCATCTCGATCAGCGCGCGCCAGTCGGCCGGGTTCCGGTAGAACGAGCTGTAGAGGTCGAGGGCCTCGTCGACCCGCAGCTTGTCCGGCAGCTGGCTGTCCTGGAGCTGCACGCCGAGCCGCTGAGTCAGCTCGGCCCGGTCCCGCCCGGGGTCGAGCCCGAGGACGCTGACCGTGCCCCGGTCCGGCGCCCGCAGCCCCTCGATGCACTCCACGGTCGTGGTCTTGCCCGCGCCGTTGGGGCCGAGTATCCCGAAGATCTCGCCCTCCTGCACGGCGAAGGAAATGCCGTCCACCGCCACGGTGTCCGCGTAGGTCTTGTGCAGGTTCTGCACCTCGATCACTGCTGCCATGGCCCCTCGTCTTCCTGGCTGTCCGGCTGGATACCAACAGCGTCGCAACTTGGAGCGGGGCGCACATCGCCCGATCGCCCGGGCGGGCGGCTGAATCACCAGGCCGGCCTCATGGCGGAGCCACTCCACCGATCGGTTGATCGCCGGGTGCCTGCGTGCGGCCGGGGCATGCCGTCAGACGGAGCGGGAACTGAAGTCGACCGCTGCCCTGGCCTGTCCAGTAGCCAGAATTGCCGCTCTTGACCGGCTAGACCGACAGCACGGTGATGACGGTGCGGCCGATCTTGACCTTGTCGCCGCGCTTCAGGCGCTGGGCGGAGAAGATGCGGCGGTTGTTGAGGAACGTGCCGTTGGTCGAGTTGAGATCCTCGACATACCACAGCTGGTGAGCGGCCTGGAACAGCGCGTGATGGCTCGAGGCGTGCTCGTCGCTGATGGGCAGCGAGCCCTGACGGCCCGCGGTGAAGTCCTTATGGAAGATATGGGTCTGGTCGCCGGCCTGGACGACGAGCGCCTGGGTGGGCACCCCGTCGGCGACGGTGCTGTCACCCTGGCTGGTCACGGCGGACACGGCGGCCCGCCAGGCCTTCTTGTCCTGGGCGGTGATCTCGTCCCACGGCGGAGCGGATCCGGGCTGGGCGGCACGGTGGGCTTCGTAGGCGGTCCGGGCGAGGCGGTCGAGGTCGGGGGAACTCACAATTCGATAATGCCAGAGGGCGCGGGCTGCTTCAGGTGCGTCGGCCACCGCCTTTAGGCCCGCCGGCTGCGGCTTGGGGCGCTTGCGGTCCGCGGCGGTGGTCACGGGCAAGTCTTGACCATCTTGACCGGTCGTGTTAATTTTTGACCATGCGGTCAGAAGACAGATCAGTCGGTCAACGAACGGGCCGGACTTTCACCGAGACCGCACGCCGGGCGCAGATCGTGGCGGCCGCCATCGACACCATCGCGGAGCTGGGCTACGGGCAGGCCTCGCTGGCCCGGATCGCGGAGACCGCAGGCACCAGCAAGGGCGTGATCATCTACCACTTCGGCAGCAAGGACAACCTGGTCCGGGAGCTGGTGGCCGAGCTGACCGCCAAGGGCCGGGCCTACCTAGGCCCGCGGCTGGAGGCCGAGTCGACCGGCGCGGGCATGCTGCAGTCCTACATCGAGGCCAACCTGGCCTTCGTGCGGGACAACCGCCACCACGTAATGGCGGTCGTCCAGATCGCGCTCAACGCCCGTAGCGCCGACGGCGCCGCGCTGTATGACCACTCCATCCGCGAGTCAGGCGCCGAAGCGCTCCGGCAGCTGCTCGTCCATTTCCAGGGCACCGGGGAGTTCCGATCCGACTTCGACCCGGCGGTCATGGCCATGACCATCCGGGCCGCCCTGGACGCCGTGCCGCCCCGGCTGGCCCGGGACCCCGGCCTCGATCTCGGCCACTACGGCCGCGAACTAGCGGACCTGTTCCAGGCCGCCACCCGGCCCGAGGCAACCCCTGCGGGCCTGTCACCAGCGAAGTAGTCCGTGGAGGAGACATGCAACCCTACTTCGAGTCCAACCGTCTGGCCGCCGTGCTGCTCCTGACCACCGTGTTGGCCTGGGGCATGATGGAACTCAGCCAGCGCACCAACCAGCCCCCGCGGGAAGGGGCGACCAGGATCGGCGGCACCAGGTTCCGGATCGGCTTCCTGGCCTGCCTGATCGCCACCGCCGCGGTGGTCAACCTGGCCCCGCACGTGGTGCCGGCGGCCGCGATCCGGCCCGGCGCCGCCGTCTGTGCGGCCGGCCTGGTCATCCTGCTGGCCGGGCTCGTGCTGCGTGGCTGGTCGTTCAAGGTGCTCGGCCGGTACTTCACCCACACCGTCATGGTCAGCGCCGACCAGCCCGTGATCAGCACCGGCCCGTACCGCGTGCTGCGGCACCCCAGCTACACCGGAGTCATCATGGCCGCTCTCGGGATCGGCCTGGCCGCCGCGAACTGGGCCGGCCTGGCCGCCGTGATGGTGCTGATCCTCATGCCGCTGCTGTGGCGCATCCACGTCGAGGAGAAGGCGCTGCTGGCCACGCTGGGCGACAGGTACCGCGGCTATGCCGCGCAGCACAAGCGGCTCGTGCCGCTGGTCTGGTAACCCAGGCCACGACTTACCTAGCCGCGCCTGCCCGCCCACCGGCCCCGGCAGGCGCGGTTCGGCATGGGCTGCTGCTCTCAGCCGGGCGGCCTGGCCGTATCAAGCACGGTACGCAGGATGCGGCGCAAGGACTCCCGGTCGGGCGGTGGCACCGGCGCCAGCAGCTCGCGCTCGGTCTGCTCGCCCAGCGCGGACAGCTCCGCCACGATGCGCCGGCCCGCGCTGGTCAGCTCGATCAGGCGTCGTCGCCGGTCGGCCGGATCAGTTTCCCGGCCGACCAGCCCGCGCGCCTCGAGCGAGTCAAGAATGGGGACGATGTTGCGCGGGTCGATGCCGATGACACCCGCCAGGAACTGCTGGCATACCTGTCCGGTCTCGGCCAGAGCCATCAGCACCAGGAACTGGTTCGGGCTCACCCCCGTCCGGGCCAGTGCCGCGATCCAGCGCTGCCGGGCTACGGCGCCCACCTTGCCCAGGAGGTAGCCGGTGCCGGACTGGAACGACAGCCCGCCGGGCACGGGCAGCTGAGCGACGCTCTCCTCACGCTCAGCGGTCACGCCACGAGCCTAACCCTCTGGGAATCAGACATCAATCATGATAGACATGAGTCATGTCTATCGGCCAGACCGCATCGGGACGGGCAGGACCGGGACAGCAATCCGCTGACGGCCGGCGGCACGACGGCCTGGTCCTGGCCATAGCCTGCGTCGCCCAGTTCATGGTCGTGCTCGACGTCTCGATCGTCACCGTGGCCCTCCCGTCGATCGGCCGCGACCTGCACTACACGGCGTCCGGCCTGCAGTGGGTGGTCAATGCCTACGTGCTCACCTTCGCCGGCTTCCTGCTGCTGGGCGGCCGGGCCGCCGACCTGTTCGGGCGCCGCCGGGTCTACCTGTTCGGGATGGGCCTGTTCACGCTGGCCAGCCTGGCGGGCGGGCTGGCTACCGATGCGGCCTGGCTGACCAGGGCCCGGGCCGTGCAGGGCATGGCCGGCGCGTGCCTGTCCCCGGCGACGCTGACGATCATCGTCACGACGTTCTCGGGCGACCGCCGGACCCGGGCGCTGGGCATCTGGAGCGCCGTGGCCGGAGCCGGCGGAGCGGCGGGCTCGATTCTCGGCGGCATCCTCACCTCGGCTCTGTCCTGGCGCTGGGTGCTGTTCGTGAACATCCCGATCGGCGTGGCCGCGCTCGCCGCCGCGCTGGTCTGGCTGCCCGAGTCGCGCCGACAGCAGGACGCCGGCCAGCCCAGATCACGGCTGGACGTGGCCGGCGCTGTCGCCGTCACGGCCGGGCTCGGCACGCTCGTCTACGCGATCGTCGGAACCCAGACTCATCCCTGGGGTAGCGCCACCACGCTGGCGCTGCTCGGCGTCGCCGCGGTCCTGCTGGCCGGATTCGCGGTCATCGAACTGCGGCTGGCGAGCGCTCCCCTGATGCGCTTCGGGCTGTTCCGCTCCCGGTCGGTCTCGGGCGCGAACCTGGTCATGTTCCTGGTCGGCGCCGCATTCTTCTCGATGTGGTACTTCCTGTCGCTCTACCTGCAGAACGTCCTCGGCTACAGCGCGCTGAAGACCGGCCTGGCGTTCCTGCCGATGGGCGTCACGATCATCGTCGGCGCCCAGGCCAGTTCGCGGATCATGCCACGTACCGGAGTGCGCCCGCTGCTGCTGGCCGGCACGGTGCTGGCGGCCTGCGGGTTCGCCTGGCTGTCGGCGATCAGCCCGGACAGCTCGTACTGGGCGCACGTGTTCGGGCCTGGCTGCCTGATCGCGCTCGCCCTCGGCCTGCTGTTCACCCCGCTGGCTGCGGCGGCGACCGCGGGCGTCGCCGTTACTGACGCCGGACTGGCTTCGGGCGTGCTGAACACCTCGAGGCAGATCGGCGGTTCCCTCGGCCTGGCGGTGCTGGCCACCATCGCGACCGACCGGGCGCACGCTGTGCTGGCCGCGAGCCACGGCGGTGAGTCCGCGACGGCGGCCCTCAACGCGGGGTACTCGCGCGCCTTCGTGGTGGCCGCCGGGCTGTCGATCGCGGCCGCCCTGGCGGCGTTCATCGTGCCGGCGATCCGCGGCCGGGCCAACGCCGGCCGCGGCGTGCGGCCGCCAGCGCGGACAGCTTCGTGATCGGGAAGCGGGCCGGGCTGTCCCGTTCGGCGCTCACCGGGATAGCAACGTTTGCCCACTGTCAGTTGGTCTCCTGCCGGACCAGGACTGCGTAGCTCCGGCCATCGGCGGAACCCTGGAAGCATCCTGCCTTCTGGAAACCCAGGGCCTCGACCACACGCCGGGCCCGCTGGTTGAAGCCACGGCGTACTGCGCTTTCATGGCAACGATCCGCATACCGCCTAACCCATCTTCCGCTGCGGCCGTAGCTGCGCGACCTGATACCGATAGGTTCAGGCGCTGCGGTCAAGGACCATGAGCTGCTCGGCGGCGGACCGGCGCACCTCGTCGCCGACCGACCCGTCGCGGGCGATGGCCAGGCACGCGGGGGCAGCCGCGCTCGGGTCGACGCCGGCGAGCAGTTCGGCGGCGGACAAGCGCACTTCATCACCGACCCCTTCATCGCAGGCGATGGCCAGGCAGGCCGGAGCGGCACTTTCCGGGTCGGCGCCGGCGAGCAGTTCGGCGGCGGACAAGCGCACCTCGTCGCCGACCGCCCGGTCACAGGCGATGGCGGAGAAGGCTGCCGCGGCGGCGTGGGGGTTGTGTTCGGTGAGCTGCTCGGCCGCGTCAATGCGGTCCTCGTCGGCTTCGTACATGGCTGGGCCGGCTTTCTCTGCGAGATCAGTTCCGTTCTCTGAGCTGAGTCCAGTCTGGCGGCGCAAACCAGCCTCCGGCCATGGGGCAAGCCCCCGATTTAACCCGTGCGCTAACCCCCGCCGTGCCTAGGCCGGCCGCCCGATGGCGCGTGGAAGGATCACTGCCATGGACGGTGAGCCGACGCCGATGAGGGTTCCGCCCGATGACCCGATGGCGGTCGCGCTGGTGCAGGCTGTGCACGGCGGTGACCTGGACACGATCGGAAGGCTGCTGGCCGGGCATCCCGGCCTGGCCCGGGCCAGGTTCGTGTCGCCGGACGGGGGATCGCGGGCCGCGCTGCACATGGTCACCGACTGGCCCGGTTACTTCGCCAACGGCCCTGAGGTGGTCAAGGTGCTGATCGACGCTGGCGCCGATCCCAACGCCCATACCGCCGACCGGGACACTGACCCCAACGCCTCCATCCCCCCGCCATTTTCAGAGACGCCGCTGCACTGGGCCGCCAGCAGCGACGACGCTGACGTTGCCGCCGCCCTGCTCGCCAACGGCGCCGACATCGAGGCTCTGGGCGGTTCCATCGCGGGCACCCCGCTGGCTAACGCGGTCGGATATGGCTGCTGGCAGGTCGCCCGGCTCCTGGTGGCGCGCGGCGCCCGCATTGGCAGTCTGTGGGAGGCGGCCGCTCTCGGGGACCGGCCGAGGGTGGACGAACTGCTCGGCGCCGATCCGCCGCCCACCGCCGCGGCCATCGACGAGGCGTTCTGGCAGGCCTGCCACGGCGGGCAACGCAGGATCGCCGAGTACCTGCTGGCCCTCGGCGCCAACGTCAACGCCACACCCGGGTACTCCGACAGCACCCCGCTCCAGGTGGCCACCCAGCCAGATACCCAGCGTCAGGCTCTCGCCGACTGGCTCCGTCAGCGCGGCGCCGCCGGAGCCTGAGCGCAGGTCCTTCGGAGCAGGTGATGGCGCGTGACCGGGCAGCGACCACCGTCACCACACGGGCCTTGTCGTCGATCCGGTAAACCACCCGGTAGGTGTCCCGGGCTGCCGATCCGCTGGCATGCCATCGGGCGCGGTGGGCCAGACTGATCTCATGGACCGGCAAACTATCGAAGCCGGGTGGCTGACGCTGCGCCCGTTCAGACTCGCCGACATCCCCTGGGTCTACGAGGTGTCACTGGACCCGGTACTGCAGCGCTTCATGCAGGTGCCCTCGCCCTACCGGCTCCAAGATGCGGCGGACCACGTCGAGCAGGCGTATATCGCTGGCTGGGATGACGGCCACCGGGCTGAGTTCGTAGCTGAGGATGCTGCCACTGCCACTCCACTGGGCCGGGTCGGCCTGCGCCTGGGAGAGCCTGGCGCGGCCGAAGTCGGGTACTGGGTCGATCCACGCGTCCGCAGGCGTGGCGTGGCCACCACCGCGGTCCGGGCCGCCTGCCGGTGGGCTGTCACGACGGCGGGCATCGAACTCATTGAGTGGCGTTGCGAAGCGGGGAACATCGCTTCCCGTCGGGTCGCGGAGAAGGCCGGATTCCTCATTGAGGCGACGCTGCGTAAGCGGCGTGTCCGCCACGGCGTGCGGGTGGACGAGTGGGTCGGTTCGCTGCTCCGCGACGAAGTGATGGCTGACCCAGCTGGCGGCCTGGCCCAGCGCGCTGAGGGGTGCCGGTCTTGCGAAGGAGCGGATGAGCCATGACGCGGCCCCCCATGACCAAAGAGAGCCAGGCGCTGCTTTCATCCCTTTCTGGTCAGCGCAATCACGTGCTCGGCATACTGGAGGGCCTTTCCGAGGAGGACTTGCGGCGTCCGATACTGCCCTCGCGCTGGACCTGCGCCGGGCTAGTGCATCATCTGGCGATCGACGTCGAGCGATTCTGGTTCCGTGCCGTCGTCGCTGGCGAGCCGATGCCAGACGACGAGCCGGATAACGCATGGCAGGTCCCTGCGGACTTGACGGCCACCGCGGTGCTGGACACCTACCGGCGGGAGATAGAGCTTGCCGACGCCATCATTGCCGCCACTTCCCTCGACAGCCCACCGGGCTGGTGGCCTGAAGACCTATTTGGCAGCTGGCGGCTCGACGGCCTGCGCGAGATCCTCCTGCATGTGGTTGCTGAGACAGCATGCCACGCCGGTCACCTCGACGCGGCACGTGAACTCATCGACGGCCGGCAATGGATAGTCCTCACCGGATAAGCGTGGCGGGAACCCGGGCTCGCTTGGCTGAAAGTCCGCAGCGGGCCATGAACCGCAGAAGCTGAGCGGCATCCTTATGCTGGGCGCTTTGGCTGGAAGGCATCCAGCGCTTCGGTCAGTTCGTCCCACCGGAAAGATCCAGGCCCTGGTCCATATAGTCCGCGGCCAGGGCCCGGTAGTAGGCGACCTGCTCACCAAGGAGACGGCCGAGTTCTTCACCGTCAGCTGGACCTCCGCCACCACTTCGCCGCTCCGTTTCGCTGCTCGCCGCACGGCGGCCTGCGTGGGGATCTCGATCCGATTCTGTGTCCATGACCCCAACAATCGCGGTGGCCCTAAGGGCAAAGTCAACAGCCCAGCGGGGCGCCGCGATCGAGGTCGACCTGGTGGTCAGCAAGGACGGCCGCGTCAGCGCCTACTCGGGCAGCAGGTCCCGCGGCGCTACTGGCAGATCAGCGGGATCTTGGTGCGGCGCGGCCTGATGCCGTACGTGCGGGGCGGACGCCGGTCCGAGCTGTCGACGTCGGAGGGCCGGGCCAGGCCGGCCCGCTCGGCGCGCCTGGCCATGGAGGACGGCGGGGTCACCTTCGTCAAGCTCGGGCAGGTGCTGTCCACCCGCCGGGATCTCCTCCCCGCGGAGTTCATCAGCGAGCTGAGCCGCCTGCAAGACGACGCGGCCGAAGTCCCGCCCAGGATCGAGCAGGTGCTGCGGTCCGAGCTGGGCGCTGAGGTGGGCGAACTGTTCGCCAGCTTCGACCGTGAGCCGATTGCCGCGGCGTCCATCGCCCAGGTGCACGCGGCGACGCTCCCGTCGGGGGCTCGGGTCGTGGTCAAGGTACGCCGGCCGGATGTCAGCCAGATCGTGGACAGGGATCTGGACATCGCCGGTCGGCTGGCGGCCCGGCTGGAGCGCAGCACGAGCTGGGGCCGGGCGGTGGGCACGGCCGGGCTGGCCGCCGGATTCGCCGCCGCCCTGCGCGAGGAACTCGACCTGCGGGTAGAAGCGCGCAACATGACCTCGGTGGCCGCCGCGCCGGGCAGCCACGGCAGCGGCGGCATCGCCATTCCGGTGCCCTACCAGCCGCTGTGCACCGGGCTGGTGCTGGTGATGGAGCGCTTCGACGGGCGGCCGCTGGCCGCGATCGACGCCGGCATGCCCGCTGACGTGCGCGCCGCGCTGGCCCGCAGCCTGCTCGACTGCCTGCTCCGCGAGGTCATGCTGGAGGGGACTTTCCACGCCGACCCGCACCCG
The DNA here is from genome assembly GCA_963835775.1 of uncultured Actinomycetes bacterium. Taxonomy (GTDB): domain Bacteria; phylum Actinomycetota; class Actinomycetes; order Streptosporangiales; family Streptosporangiaceae; genus Palsa-504. Next base: position 197,550 of record CAWIHB010000001.1, read on the forward strand.
GGAAACGTCCTGCTGCTGGCCGACGGCAGGCTCGGGCTGCTGGACTTCGGGTCCGTCGGGCGCATCGACCAAGGGCTGCGTTCCGCGCTGCAGCGGCTGCTGCTGGCCCTGGACCGGGGCGACCCGGCCGGGCTGGCCGACGCGCTCCTGGAGGTGGTCGAGCGACCCGAGGAGCTGGACGAGCTACGTCTGGAACGGATGCTGGGCCGGTTCCTGGCCCGGCACATCGCAGCCGGGATCACCCCCGACGTGACGATGTTCACCGACCTGTTCCGCATCGTCTCCGACCACGGGCTGGCGGTACCACCGGAGATAGCCGCGGTATTCCGGGCGCTGGCCACGATGGAGGGCACGCTTACCCAGCTCGCCCCGGGCTTCGACATCGTGGCCGAAGCCCGCCGGTTCGCAGGCCAGCAGCTTGCCGGGCAGTTCAGGCCGGACACGCTGCGCACGACCGCGGCCGACGAGCTGGTCGCGCTGCTGCCCCTGCTGCGCCGCCTCCCCCGGCGCATCGACCGGATCGGCGGAGCGCTCGAAGCCGGACGGCTCAGCGTCAACGTCCGCCTCCTCGCCGATGAAGGCGACCGCCGGATAGTCACGGGCCTGCTCTACCTGGTGCTGACCACGTTTCTCGCCGCGACCAGCGGCATCATGGCGGTCCTTATGCTCGGCCTGCGCGGCGGGCCAACCATCACCAGCCGGGTATCCCTCTTCCAGTTCCTCGGCTACTGCCTGCTGGTGATCTCGGCTATCCTCGCGCTGCGCGTGCTCGCACTCGTGTTCCGCCCCAACAGGGCCTAGCCACATCTGGGCGTGGACGGCAAGGTGATCGAGTCAGACGGCAAGACGGAGAACGCTCAGCACGTGCTGGCCCTCGACCCGTTCACGCTGACCGCCAGGTGGCGAACACGCTCGCTGCACTGATCATCGGCGGGACCCTGGCCTCCACCGTGATCTCGGACCAGGCGCACGAGGACCAGGACGTGACGGTCGGCGGGGACTATGGGTGAGGCCCTGCTCGAGACCTACATCGGCCGACCGTACCGTTGTCGGCCGATGCCATCCCCATGGTTGGCGACGCCGCGTCGGCGATCGTCGCCCTGCGCTGCCGAAAAGCTTCTCGGCCTCGATTTTCAGTGCACCAGCCCTGTGCCAGCTAGAACTGAACACAAAGTGAATACATGATGGATGGCAGGCGAACTACTGGCTGGCTGCCCCGGCTAGCGCGTATGACACGCGGCCGGCGCTGGCTGCGCCGCCGGCTGTCAGTCACGCCTACGGAGCGCCCTGGTGGGCAGCAGGACACGTCGCCGGCCCGGCATGGCCAGGGCAGTAGCGGAGGTGACAGTGCCAGGTTCGGGCGGGCGCCCCCTGCGAGCACGGCTGCGGGCGCTGCCGGTGATGGGCGGGCTGCTGCCCGTGCGCCGGTCTGAGATAGCGGCGGACCTGCTGGCTGGTATCACCCTGGCCGCCGTGAGCATCCCGGTGTCTCTGGGGTACGCGAAGATCGCCGGGATGCCGGTGGTAACCGGCCTGTACACGCTGCTGCTCCCGATGGCTGTCTTCGCCATCTTCGGTTCATCGCGCCATCTCGTCGTCGGCGCGGATTCGGCCACCGCGGCCATACTCGGCGCGGCCCTGGCCGGGCTCGCGGCCGCCGGCTCGCCGCAATACGTCCGGCTGGCCGGATTGGCGGCCCTGCTCACGGGCGGGCTGCTGCTGCTGGCCCGGCTGGCCCGGCTCGGGTTCCTGGCGAATTTCCTGTCCCGGACCGTCCTGATCGGGTTCCTCACCGGCGTCGGCATCCAGGTGGCTGCCGGGCAACTCCCCGACATGCTCGGGGTGACTGCCTCGGGCAAGAGCACCCCGGCCAGGCTCCTGGAGGTGGTGCGCGCCCTGCCGCAGGTACACGGGGCAGATGTGGCGGTATCGGCCGGGGTCATCGTGATCGCGCTGGCTGCCCGCTGGGTCGACCGCCGGATCCCGGGCCTGCTGATCGCCGTGATCGCCGCGATCATCGTGAGCCAGGCGGCCGGCCTGGCCAGGCGCGGCGTGGCCGTACTCGGACCCGTCCCGCGCGGGCTGCCGCACCTGGCGCTGCCCGCGCTCGGCCGGCATGACGCCGCCGCGCTCCTCGGAACAGCGGTGTCGCTGTTCGTGGTCATCCTGGCCCAGAGCGCGGCGACCTCACGCGCGTACGCCGGGAAGTACGAGGAGGCTTTCAGCGAGGACACCGACCTGGTCGGCCTGGGCGCCGCCAACGTGGCCGCCGCGCTCTCTGGCAGCTTCGTCGTCAACGGCAGCCCGACCCAGACACAGGTGACCGACAGCGCGGGCGGGCGCAGCCAGCTGGCCCAGCTCACCACCAGCGCGGTGGTGCTCATCGTCCTGCTGCTGCTCACCGGGCCGCTGGCCAGCCTGCCCATCGCCGCCCTGGCGGCGATCGTCTTCCTCATCGCCGCCGGGCTCATCGACGTCGCCGGGATGCGGCGCATCCTGGCCTGCCGTCGCCTGGAGTTCGCCATTGCCCTGCTCACCACCGCCGCGGTCGTGATCCTCGGGGTCGAGGAAGGCATCGTGCTTGCCGTCGTCGCCTCGGTCATCGACCATCTGCGCCACAGCTACAACCCACGCAACAGCGTGCTGGTGAAGTCACCGGCCGGGCACTGGCAGCCTGCCCCGGTGCTACCCGGTGCGCGGACCGAGGCAGGACTGGTCATCTACCGGTTCGGCACCAGCCTGTACTACGCCAACGCCTCCCGCCTCACCGACGACGTCATGGCCCTGGCCGCGCAGGGAGGCCCGCTGCGGTGGATGGTTCTTGACTGTGCGGCCATAGGCGACGTCGACTTCACCGCGGCGGCGCTCCTCACCCGCGTTATCGAACACCTCCGCAAACGACACATCCGCCTCGCCGTCAGCAGCGTCCTCGGGCCGGTACGCGAACAGCTTGACCGTTACGGCATCAGCGCCGCCCTCGGCCCCGGCGCTTACTACGAGACCCCCGGCGAGGCACTCGAGGCCTTCCACGCCACGAAAAGGGCCATCGCCGAGTGAACCGCGCACGCAGCAACCTCGCGCTGGCCTACCAGGCTGCGGGGCTGACAGCCAAGGCGATCCCGTTGCTTGAGCAGACACTCGACGACAGCAAGCGGGTCCTGGGCGCTGACCACCCGCGTACCCTGATACTGCGGAACACCGTGGCAATGATCTATCGCTCTACGGGGCGGACGACCGAAGCGATCCCCCTGCTTGAGCAGACACTCAACGACAGCGAGCAGGTCTTGGGCGTTGACCACCCAGTCACGGCAGTGGTGCGTGAGAATCTGGCCACGTTGGCGGGTAAGTCGAAAGGACGCAGGCGTAGGTAGACGCACGTCACCTGCCCGGCGCGTTGCGACGGGACCGGCCGTCAGGCCGTACGCCCGGCGCTGGCGCGTCCGGGCGCGACGGCGCGTAGCGCCGACGCCTTGATAATTACCAATAAGGGGAACTGGGGAACTCGGCAAGTCACGGTCTATCTGCGTCGTCGGCGTGCGTGCCTGCGCATTGCATCCACCTTTGCGCCGAACGCGGTCGGCTCGATGATTGGTGTTCCGCGCCACGGCGACATTGACAGCAGATCGGTGTCGTTGGAGACGATGAGCAGCGCCCCCACCTCAGCGGCAAGGTCGAGGATCAGGTTGTCCTCGTGGTCGGGGCAGTCATGAACTGTCGGGGGCACATCAGCCACGATTCCCCCGCCGCTGTGCTCGGCCGCCATCCCTACGGCGCGCAAATAAGCATCAATCTGCGGCTGGGCCCATTTGAACAATTGGCCCAGGATCCGGTCGATGTTGGTGATGATGTGAGGAGACAACCAGAGCGCGAACTCGGCAGCGTCAACGATTATGCCCAGGCAGTCAGCCGAGGCATTGCCGGATACA
>CAWIHB010000002.1:0-254712 GCA_963835775.1 uncultured Actinomycetes bacterium
CGGCCGACGCGAGCGTGCTGCTGGCCCGGGCACTGACCCCCGAGCCAGCCCGGCCGGGCTGGCCCGGGGCGCTGAAGATGGCGCATTCCGTGCTGCCGTATGAGCGGCTGCTGGAGATCGACGCCCGTCTGGAGCATGCCGCGGCCCGGCCTGTGATCGTCCCGGACACCATCGTGATCGACCACGGGTCCGTGTTCATCTCGGCCGCGTTCCGGTCGGCCTGCCGGCACCTGGGCATCTCCGTCCAGCCCGCCCACCTGGGCAGCGGCGCCGAGAAAGGCTGCATCGAGCGCTATTTCGGGTCGGTCGGCTCGCTGTTCTGCCAGTTCGCGTCCGGCTATGCCGGGCGCAGCGCGGACCGCCGCGGCCGGCACGTCGAGGACCAGCCGCTGTGGTCCATGGCCGAGCTCCAGGAACTCCTCGATGAGTGGCTTGTCGCTTTCTGGCTGAATCGCCCGCATGACGGTCTGCGCGACCCGGAGCATCCCGGGCGGGCGTTCACCCCGAACGAGAAGTACGCCGCCCTGATAGAAGCGGCCGGATACGTGCCGGTCCCGCTGTCCGGCGATGACTACATCGAGCTGCTGCCGGCCCAGTGGCGGAAGGTCAACGCCTACGGCATCAAGGTGGCCCGGCGCAGCTACGACAGCGAGGAGCTGAACCCGCTGCGGCTGCAGCCGTCCGGGATCCGCGAGCACGGGGACCGCTGGGAGATCAGGCACGATCCCTACGACGTCTCGAAGATCCACGTCCGCGGCCCGGACGGGTGGATCACCGTGTTCTGGACGCACCTGGACCGGGCACCGCTCCCGTTCGGCGAGCTCGCCTGGGACCACGCCCGCCGCAGCCTCGGCCGCGAGGCCACCGAGGAGCAGATCGCCGACGCGGTGGCGGCACTGCTGCGCCGCGCGAACGCCGGCCCGCAGGACCAGGAGAAACCGAAGATGAGCAAACGGGACCGCCGTGTCGCCGCCCGGACGAAGGCAGCCGCCCCCGCCCGGGACCAGGACCGGCCTGAGCTTCCCGTCCCGGAAGAACCGGAACCGCGGGCTGACAGCAGCGGCGAGGACAAGCCGCTGGCGAAGGTCATCCCGATGAAGATCTTCGACCCGTTCGCCGAAGCGGACAAGCGCTGGTGACCGCGACGGACAGCCGGGCCGGGCCCGGCACGGCCGGCGAGGCGGCGGCGGCGGCGGCGCACGGCAGCTGACCACGCTGCGCGGCTGGCGGGAGTTCGTCACCGAGCGGCCCTCGGTCCCGGACCTGCTGCCCGAGGCCGCCTGGGAGGCACTGGACGATGGTGCCCGCCTTGATTACGGCGAAGCCCGCCTCGCCCATCACGCCAGGCTGCTGACAGTGGCCACCTCGACAATCCAGCAGGTGATCACCGAGGGCCGCCGGCTGCAGTACCTGAACCGGCACGCCGACGCCGGCCGGTGCGGCCTGATCCTGTCCGGGCCGGCCCGCACCGGGAAGACGACCTGCCTGGCCCAGCTCGGCAAGACCATCGAGACGATGCACCACCGCCGCCACCCGCACGCGGCCGGGCACATCCCCGTCATCTACATCACCGCCCCGCCGGCCGCGACCCCGCGGATGATCGCGGTCGAGTTCGCGAGGTTCCTCGGCCTGCCGCTGACCCGCCGCTCCAACGTCACCGACGTGCTGGAATCGGTTTGCGGCGTCTGCCTGGATGCCCGGACCACCCTGGTTTGCGTGGATGAGATCCACAATGTCAACCTCGGCACCCGGCACGGCGCCGAGGCGTCCGACACCCTGAAGTACTTCGCTGAAAGGCTGCCAGTGACGTTCGCTTACGCGGGAATCAGCGTGGAACGCGCCGGGCTCCTGTCCGGGACCCGCGGCGAGCAGATCGCCGGCCGGTTCTCCATGATCCGCACCGGCCCGTTCGGCCGCGGCCAGCAGTGGCAGTCACTCATCGCCGCCCTCGAGGACAGCCTGCGGCTCCACTATCACCGCGACGGCACTCTCACCGGACTCGCTCCTTACCTGCACTCCCGCAGCGGCGGGATGATCGGCAGCCTGCTCCGCCTCATCCGCGCCGCCGCGGTCCAGGCCGTCCTCGACGGCACCGAGACCATCACCAAAGCCACGCTGGAATCAATCCCGGTCGACATCGCGTCCGCAGGCGAGCACCTCCCCGGATGATCCCCGAGCAGGCCGCCAGGCAGTCCATCGCACTCGCCGCGCAAGGCTGGACAGTATCGGGGATCGCACGGCACCTGGGCCATGACCGCAGAACCATCCGCATCTACGTCAACGGCAGCCGGGCGCCCGGGCAGCCGCGCCCGCATGCGGATTCCTACGCACCGTACTCCCAGTACGTCCGGCAGCGAGCCGGAGACGACCGCCATCTCCGCGCGACAGGCCTGCACCGCGAGGTCACCGCACTCGGATACGCCGGCAGCTACTCCGCGTTCACCCGGGAGCTGCGCAGCCACGGGATCAGCGTCGCCTGCGGGACCTGCAGGCCATGGAAACCGCTCGCACTCGCCCAGCAGCGGCATCACTGGCCCGGGCGTCTCCCCGTCCGTGTCGCCCCGCTCGCCGGGGAGACGATCGCCTCCTACCTCGCACGCGTGGCCGCCGGCAGCTACCTGCCGCTCCGCGCGGTCACCGACGTGCTGCCCCCCTGGTTCGCGGCCCAGGCCTCCGCCTGCGACGACATCGCGAAACCAGGGCTGCTGCAGCCCGGTGACGCACGCTGCCTTGCCATGCTCGCCGGCACCACCGAGGCTGCACTACGCCAAGCGCTGCCCGCGCTCGCCGGGCACCGTGACGACGGGCGCCTGCCGCTCCGCGCCACTGCCGCCTGCCGGCGCTGCGCCACCCAGCACGGACAGCACGATCCGGTCCCCGTCCACCTGCCGGCGCACCAGCGGTCCTGCGAACGGCACCGCACCTGGCTCGGCCGCACCGCCCAGATCGACGTCACCACGGCACCGGACATCACCGCCGCCAGCAAGAAAGCGTCCCGGCTCGCCCGTGAACACGGCATCACCAGGCTGGTGCTCGCCGAGACCACAGCCCGCCAGGAGACGGCCGGCAGGCCAGACACCCGGCGGCGCGCTGCAGCGCTTGCTCTCGCCAACCTCGCTCTGGACCCCGGGCACCCGGACACGACCGAAGCGGCGGCCTACCCCGAGACAATCAAAGCGGCGGCAGCGCTCCTCCGCACACCAGCCGCACTGCCCGGCGGGCCGGAATAACTGTCAAAACCTTGCCCGAACCACCTGGCCGGCCAACTCATATGTCACGACCGAACCCGCATCTTTGACAATCAAAAAGGCCCGTGCAGGTCAGAGGGGCGGATCGGGCCGAGATATCTGTCACCGGACACCGCTCGCTCACGTCTCCCAGGCCGAGCAGCGCCGCCTCCTCGCCGCCGAGCGCGTTCAGCTCGGCGGCCTTGGCCCGCCGCGCTGCCCCAGCATCGTGGTCCGCGGGTCATAGGCCGGGCGGGGCTCCCCGGGCTCCGGGTGCAGCGGATCCCCGCTGCGGAACCCGGTCTCGGCCTCCAGCAGGTGCGCGACGCGCAGCCGTACGACCTCGCGCTGGTAACTGGTCAGGTCCTCCATGACCGGCGGCTGCCCGGGCGGACGGGCCGGCGCCGCAGCATCATCGTCCGGGACGGGCCGGCAGTCGGGATGGTGCGCCAGCCACCGGATGCTCTGCTGCCGTTCTTCCCCGCCGGAGCGAAGCAGCACCCGGCCGTACTGGGCCTCGACGGACGACACCGTCCACTCCCTGCCGCCCAGCAGCAGCGCCGACCCCGCCGACAGCTCCAGGAGCCCGGCCTGGCCCGCCATCAGCCATTCCCCCCGGCCAGCCAGACCGGCGACTCGTCGCAGACCGGCCGGGACAGGTCGGTCCCCAGCCGCCGGCGCCACAGCAGGTGCAGCGCATGCGCACGGGCGACCACCGGCAGCGGCGTCGCCGTGACCAGGTCACCGAACGCGACAGGTCCCGCCGACACGGCCTCCAGCAGGCGTTCCTGCAGGCCCAGGCGATCCTGCAGGTGCCGCCGCTGCGCGGACAGCGCGTCAATCCCCGTCCGCACGTGCGGCCGCCAGCCGGCGACCACCGAGTAACGCCACCCCGCCTCCAGCGCCGCCTCCGCCGCCGCGGCGAAGCGCGTCGCGTCGTCTTCCTTGACCAGCCTCGCGGGCCGCACGTCGAGCAGCCACCGGGACCCATCGCGGAACACCGCCAGGAAGTCCGGGACATGCTTGAGGAAACCGTTATCGGCGGTCCCGAACCGGAGCATGAACGGCTGCGGGAGGACATCTTCCAGCGCCCCGGTGAAATCCAGCGCCAGCAGCAGCGCCTGCTCCTCCAGCGACTCGAACCCGTGCACCCGCCCCGTCGACACCATGAACTGCAGCCCCGGCCGGTGACGCTGCCGCCGCCCCCAGGAGAACCGGCGGACCGGCTCGCACCCGGCAACCGGAGCCGGCCCCAGGTCCCTGACCGGCGAAACCTCGTCCCCGCCCGGAACCTGCCACGTGGCCGTCCACTGCCGCGTCCATCCCGGGCCCAGCGCCAGCCGGGCACGATCCGCGTCTCCGGTCTCATAGGACAGGAACAACTCGTCCAGCCCGCAGCGATCCGACCGCACCGGCATCGCCTTGCTCATAGTCACCTAATAAGCACAACATGTAGCAAAGATCCTTTTGGCCTCTTCCAGTCAGCGGCCCGGTATATCCCGAAAATCCCTAACCAGGGTCCAGGCCACCTGCCTGCCGGCATGTCATACCGCAGGGAACAACGGCCGTCACAGCCTCGCGATGGCCCGGCGTGGCCAACTATCGATGCTCAGTGGCCAACTAAAGAACTCGGTCACATCAACTTCGATGGCAGAAACACGCAATGGCTCATACACGCTGGCAATGGCTCAGATTCGTTGGCACAGGACACGCTGCATATGTAGGTTCTCACTGTCCCGTGACAACGAACTTTCCTTTTTGCCATTGAATCTTGCTCGTCTGGCCTCCTGTGCCACTCAACTTTCCTCGAATCGAGGCCAGCCCAGCAGCGCGTGCGCCCGGATGCAGGCCACGGGCCAGCCAGGGAAGCAGGCCAAGCTTCCGCCCGGGCAATCTTTATTGGCACGAGCAGCTCCCGGCCACTACCCGGACCGGACAAAACGGTCACCCTGGCCGCCGCAGCTTGTCAATAAAGATTCCTCACTGCAGGTCAGCGACCCGGATCGAGCAATCTGCGTTGTCACGGGACACTCACCACGGATGTCGCTTCAGCGTGTTCGCCGATCCCGAGGGCGCGGTCTTTTGCGTGTGGCAGCCCGGATCGCACCGCGGCTCGGCGGCGGTCAACGAGCATGGCGCGGTGAACTTCAACAACCTGCACACCGACGATGTTGAGGCCGCACGGGCCTTCTACGGCGCCGTGTTCGGCTGGACGACAATCGACGCCGGCTCGCCGATGTGGGCTCTGCCGGGCTACGGCGACCATCTGGAGGAGCTCAACCCTGGCTTGCGCGCGGGGATGAAGCAGATGGGCGCGCCCGAGGGCTTCGAGGACGTCGTGGCGACGATCTTGCCCCGCGAGGGTGGCCCAGCGCGCTGGAGCGTGACCTTCGCCGTCGACAACGTGGACGCGATCGCTGCGCGAGCGCGTGAGCTCGGAGGCTCGGTCCTCGCCGAGCCGCAGAATGCGCCGTGGGTGCGATTTGCCGTCCTTGCCGATCCGGCTGGCGCGTCCTTCACCGCCAGCCAGTTCGTAGCGGAGAACCGCCAGACGATCACGATCCCCGATTGAGACGCCTCCTCGGTCGCTGAGCCCTGTTCGAGCGGACCAGCGGGCACATCGGCTCGTTCATCACGCTGATCACCCGCGGCTGCGTCACCGCGATCCGGTCCGGGCAGGAAGACCTGACCGCCGCGCTGCTGGACCGGGTCCGGATTGACGAGGCCTCCGAGCAGGCCCGCCGCCAGCTCGCCGCCGCGTTCACCGCCGGGCGGCTGTCCGCCGCCCCGGCCGCGCCCGGCAGACCGCGGGCCGCCGTCTCATGAGCGGGCCGGCCCGGACGCTGCCGCTGCGGGTCCCGCCCGTCCCGGGCGAGGCCATCGACAGCTGGCTGGAGGCCCTGGCCCGCCGCAACCAGGTCACCGTCGGCACGCTGACAGCGGCGCTGGGCTGGCCCCTCCCGGCCAGCCCCGGCGGCTGAGCGTCGATCAGCCGCAGCAAGGCACCGGCCGTCGGTGTTGACGCGCCCACCTGCCCGGCCACCACCGTCCGGCACGCTTGCTCCCACCGCGGGTCCAGCGCCAGGCGGCGGCCGCTGACCCGGCGGGCGTCGGCCAGCCCGGCCTCCCCGCTGTCGCGGTAGGCGCGTGCCCAGCGGCGGATCGTCCGGCCTGTCACGCCAAGCTCGCGGGCCTTGGCCTCCTGCCGGCCGCCCAGCGGCCGGGCCGGGTCGTAGTCCGGGCGCGGCTCGCCCGGCCGGGCCGCCTCCGCGGTGCCAGACCGGTACCCGGTCAGCACCTCCCGGACATGACCAGCGCGTTCGGTCACCACTGACTGCTCGCCGCCGGACAGGCCCGCCAGCAGCGGCCCCACCGGGGCCGGCGGCCCTCCGGCGCCTCCACCGGAACGGCGCGGGCCAGGAAACCGGCCAGGCCCAGCGTCCGCCAGCGGTCACGGCCGTCCCGCAGCGTGACACGGGTGCCCTCGAACCCGGTCACCTCGACGACCTCGCCGTCGAAGGAAAACCGCGAGCCCGGGCAGATGACAACCGCCCCGCTCACGCTGCCGCTCCCGCCCGAGACCAGATCACGCTGTCTCCGCTCAGCGGCCGTCCCATGTCGGTGACCAGGTCGCCGGACCACAGCAGGTGCATGACCACCGGCCGGACCAGCGCCGGATGCGCACCGCGGACACGCCGCTCGACGTCGGTGACGGGCGAGGAGCCTCCGGCCGCTTCCAGGACCGCGGGAATGAGCTGTTCGTCAATCAGGGCGCGCCGCCGGTAGCCAGCCAGGAAACAGACGTTCTCCAGCAGCCGCGGCGGCGCCCCGTACCACTCCTCGAACGCCCAGCCCCGCAGCGCCGCCATCTGCCTGGTCCACTCCATGACCGCCCGCACCTCCGGGTCGGCGCGCTTGCCCGGCGCCTTGACGTCAACGACCGTCACGCCGCCATCCGCGCCGGCCAGCAAGACGTCCGGCACATGACGGCGCACCCGCGAACCATCCCGGCCGATGAGCCGGAACGGCTGCGCAGCGACCGCGGTGACCGCCGGGTCGAAGTCAGCCAGCATGATCCGGGCCAGCTCCAGACGGCTCTCGTAAACAACCAGCCGCTGCCCGGTCGCGCACCAGTACCAGCCCGAATAATGGCGACGGCCCTTATACCAGCGGAACTCACGCACCGGCAGCCCCGCGACCACCTCATCCGCGCACAGGCGATCCAACGTCGTGTCCACCACGGCGCCACCGCTGGCCCGGTAGGTCACCCGGATACCACTGGCACGCTGACCGGCGTTAAGCGCCACCCGGTGATCATGTCACCACAGAACACCATCAACCGGACACCACGCCGGCCTGCTCTCGCCGGAATGTCCGAAAGGACAAGTCAAGGACATCTTTTCCGTGAATAGGACGCCCTTCACGAGAACCTACAACATATGTAGGTTCTCATCCTTCTTGTCGCTCAGCGCTCCGCTGAGCTGGTCTTACGCAGGTCTTCTCACCGATATGTCGCCGGGTTTTTCTCAAAAATCTGTCATTTTCCTCGTCGGCCGGGGATGCGAGGGCCGATGTCATCTGGCCGCTGGCCATCAATCGTGCCGGCGAGCGGTGCCGTGTCCCGGTCCGCAGCCGGGAAGATGCCAGCGTATCTGGGGATTGCCGGGCATCCGTGCTCAGGGATCGTGCCGGCGGCAAGCCGGGAATTCGCGGGTTGATCACTGCCTCTTGTCAGCTCCGGTTGAAGGCGCAGCCCGTGAAGCCGGGTCATCGGCATCCTGCCGGAGGTCAATGCGCACGGTGAGCAGGCCGGTACCCAGGAGCCGGACCATGAGGCTGTTGAGCCAGGGCAGTTGCCGGAGCCTGGCGCGCGGGTCGTCGTCGGGCAGCAGGTGCGCGGTGCCGGCGTGCCAGCGGCCGCCGATGCGCACCCGTACCTGGGGGCTGGCCTGGATGTTGCGGACGTAATGCGAGCGGAGCCCGTGATCGGCGACCAGCCAGAAGTTCCCGCCGATGATCCTGCCGCCGACCGGGGTGCGCCGCGGCAGGCCGGTTCGCCGCCCGGTGGTCTCGATAACTGCCTGGCCCGGGATGTAGCGAGACAGGGGCCGCATCACCGGGTTGGCCACGTGCCGGTGAAACCAGCTCGTGATGCGCTGCCGCCGGCCCGGTGCCGGGAGAGCTGCCCGCCTCTGGGGTGCCATCATCGCCTCGCTTCCGCCGAGCGGCTCCGTGTTGCCGGAACTAGTGGTTCCGTCAAAGTTTTACCGGAACCGCCGGTTCCGTCAAATGGTACGGTCGAGCCATGCCCGATCACCGCTCCCCGGCCCCGCCGCCCCGCCGGCCGCATACAGGACGGCGCCGCAACCAAGCCGCCCGCCAGGCGGTCCTCGACGCCGCTGCCGGGCTGCTCAGCCGCCCGGATGGCGCGGCGACCTCAATCGAGGAGATCGCGCAGGCCTCCGGGGTCAGCAAGCACACGATCTACCGATGGTGGCCGTCCAAGGGCGCGGTCCTGCTGGAAGCCATGGTCGAGCAAGCCCGGCAGGAGGCAGGCACGCCACCTGCCCAAGCCCTCGCGGCAGACCTGGAGACGTTCCTGACCGCCACCTTCAGCGCCGCCGAGCGCGCCGCCCCGCTGCTGCGCAGCGCCATGGCCGAGGCACAGCGTGACCCCCGGGCCGCCGAGGGAATGCGCCAGTTCACCGCCGCACGCCGCGAGGAACTCCGCCATCTCCTCGCCACCGGGCAAAGCCGCGGCGAACTCCCCGGCCACACCGACCTGGACCTGCTGATCGACCAGATCTACGGCCTGCTGTGGTACCGGATCCTGATCGGCCACGCACCGCTCACCGCCGACGTCGCCGCGCGGCTCTCCCGCGGGCTGACCAGCGCAGCCATAGACGCTGACCGCGGCGCACCGTCCCCGTAACCGAGACCGGACACTGCCGTTCTCGTCGATTGTGACTCCCGGCGATAAGTGGCGTGTGGTCCGTGGTGTTTTGCTGACCTGCCCAGCCCTACCTGGCGTGGTCTGCCAGCGTTAGCTGGCGTGCTGGCCGTGCTGCCAGTTCTTTATGGCGTCCTTCGGCGGGGCGGCGCTTGCCGGGCATCAGACATCTTGATACCTTGATATCACTATGGCAGAAGCAGCGGGAACGGACAGCGGCCGGACCAAGAACATGGTGCTGCGGCTCGATCCCGCCCTGGCCGAACGGCTGGCAGCAGTCGCCGAGGTGGAGGGACGCACCGTGTCCGACATCGCGCGCGAGGCGATCGCCGCGCTGGTCGAGGCGCGCCGCAAAGATAAGCGGTTCCGCCGCCAGCTGGAGGACAACCTGGCCCGCCACCAGCGCCTGCTCGACCTGCTGAGGGAGGACCAGCCATGATGACCGAGCTCGACACCGCCGGCCTGGTCGTGATCGCCGGACAGGTCCTCGGCATCGGCACCGATGCCGCACTCAGCCAGCTCGACATCCCCGCCGCGGAGGCCGCCCTGGCCGAAGCGCGGCTGGCCGGGCAGGAGGCCGCCAGCGCCGCCGCCAGATCACGTCGGCCGGGGAGCGCGCCGGCGCCGCCGCACCGCGCTGCCGCCGGGGCGGCCGCGGTCACGCTGATGCACGCGCTGCTGCGCCACCCGCCGCTGCCCGGCCACGGCGAGCAGGTGGCGGCCGCAGCCGGGCTGCAGTTCCTGGCCGTCAACGGCTGGCAGGCCGACCTGGACGTGCCCAGGGCCGCCGCCATCACCATCCAGGGCCTGGCCTCGGGACAGCTGACCCCGGCCGACGCCGCATCCTGGCTGGAAGCCAGGCTGTCCCCGGACCCCGCATCACCGGACAGGGCGACGACCACGCAAACCCTGCTGCCACCAGGATCCCGGGCACGGCGCATCATGCTCGCCCCGTTCGCCGCCGTCCGGCACCGCCACGGCTCCCGCCCCGGCCCGTTCGTCATCAGCCTCGGCTCAGCCGACAAGCCCGCCGGCATCCGCACCCCGGCCACCGGGCTGATGCCCTTCACCGGCCCCGCCCTCAGCTCGGTGATCCTGTCCGGGCAAGAAGCCCGGCGGCACGGCCAGCCCCGCGGCCTGGAGCACATCCTGCTAGGCCTGGCCGGCCAGGACGACAGCGTCGCCGTCAAGGCCCTGGAACGGCTCGGGATCAGCCAGGAAGCGATCCGCCGGCAGGCCGAGAACATCACCGGCCAGAGCCAGCCGCAGGCCCAGCCCGGACAGGCACCCGACACCCCGCAGGCCAGGAGAGTATGGCACGCCGTCCTCGACGAAGCGGTCGCGCACGGCGACAACTACATCGGCACCGAGCACTTCCTGCTCGGCCTCCTCTGCCACCGCGACGCACCCGTCGTCCAGGCGCTGGCCAGCCTCGGCGCGGAAGAAAACGAGGTCCGCGCCGCCATCACGGCCCAGCGAGCCGAATCCGGGCCAGAACGCCCCGCTCGATGGCACGGAGTCCACGCCAGATAAATCTGGGAAACGCCACTTATCGCTGGAAGTTGTCCGTTCTCGGTGCTCTTGTCTGATGATCTTCGTCTGAGCTGGGCATATGCCAGATCCATTGAGAAGATGATCTTGAAGTGTCTCAAAGAACCTGGCTTCTTCTGGACGGCGCGACTACGAATCGTTAGTTGCGGATCAACAGCTGTTACTCTGCGTCGATTTTTGCCATCTCTATTGAGACGACGCCAGGTGACCAGCGGATTAAATATTACAGCACATGGACGAAATAGATGAAGATCGTGACGATACGTCCAAAGTAGACCTGCGTTACGCCTCGATCTGACTGTTGTTGCCTTCGATAAGGAGAGCTCGTTCGCCTTATGCTGTGGGTCGTGGCGTTCGCAATCGTCGAAGGCGGTGCCGATGACTAGGGGATGTCTTCGGTGACAGAGACGGTCAGCCACTTGCCCTACGTGTGCGCCTAGCGCGATTGCACTTCCCCTTCTTCTTGGATTCGTCAACTGCGCCTTCTTCTTCTTTCTCTTCTTCGTCGGAGTCCTGATGATGTCTTCGGGGGTGCGCGGGACCGGGGCGGCGTCGTAGACGCATACCAGATCGACTATGCGCTTGCGGCCGTTCTTCTCCCCGGTCGAGAGCTTCGTGGCGAGCTTGCCCTACGACGCGGCGGCGGCCTTCGCGGTCGCGCGGCGCAGCGCGCCCGGGAGAATATGATGCTCTTAGTATCTAAGGTAAGTAATAGCGGCCAGTTATAAGGGACAAGGTTGATCAAGCGCAATAAGTAGAAGGAATCCATTGTGAGGCGGCCCGGCGGGCCAGCTGGTCTAGCGTCGTTTCCCGATAGTCATGTCAACCGGGTAGTTGACCTCTGAGATAGCAGCCTCGGTCGAGCTGCGAGAGAACTAGATAGCGGCGAGCTTTCTCATTCCGTATATGTTTTATTCCGGCAGCTTTTGCTCTGCTTCCACGTCTGCACGTTCGGCCTGCCCGCACTAGGAAAGAGATATGCGACAACGAGAAATGAAAGAACTACGAGACTAGTGGCTGGGTCCTGCCTTATCCGAGCGAGAGCGCAGAATGCCTATCTCCGATAACTATAGTCAAAGGTGCGGCCTAAGGTCAGTCGCCTGGTACAGATGCCAAGAAGCAACAGGAGCCGCACGTCCAGCGTTCCTCAGCTACAGAGTGTAGAAAGAGAACTGAGAATCTGACAGATTCACTGAGACCGGACAGAAGTCACACATCGATATGGCGCAAGCGCCAAGTAGGCGCCAACTCATCTGAGAAAGCGTCATCTCTGATGAGAACCTACAACATAGCTTCGTTTCTGATCTTGATCGACCGTTTTGTCACCCTTGAAGAATGATCCAACCAAGCGTCACACCCATGCACCACATGACGATCGTGGTGAGTTCCGTCCGCCGCAGGCTGGGGAAGCGCAGCGCGTAGTGGCGGTTGTCGCGACCCTGAGCAAGGGCTATGACCTGCAGTACATCTGGGCGCAGGTGGACCGCGGCCCAGTCAAGGACGCCGCCGGGTACTACCTGCAGGCCAGCGAGGGCGGCGGGGAGCCTCCTGGCCGCTGGTGGGGTCCGGGCGCGGAGGCGCTGGGCTTGGAGCCGGGCCAGGTGGTCGAGCGGGAGCCGTATGAGCTGCTGTTCGGGCAGCGTAAGGCCCCGGACGGCACCCTGCTGGGCCGGCCACCGGGCAGCGGCAGGAAAGCCGCGGACATCTACGTCCGGCTGCTGGCCGCCGAGCCGCACGCCACCGCCGAGCGCCGCCGCGAACTCCGCGTGGAAGCCAGCCGGCAGGGCCGCCAGGGCCCGTTGTTCTTTGACCTTACGATCTCGCTATCTAAGTCGATCTCGATCTTCCATGCCTCGTTCGGGGAGAACGTCCGGCTGGCCCGCCAGGCCGGGGACGCGGCGGGGGAGGAGTACTGGTCCGGGCTGGTCGCCGAGGTCGATTCGATGATCTGGCAGGCCGTCCGGGGAGGGTTCGCCTACTTCCAGCGCGAGGCCGGGTACACCCGGACCGGCTCGCACGGCACCCGCGTGCACGGCCGGGAGACCTGTCAGTGGCATGAGGCGGACCTGGTGGTGGCGCATTGGCTGCAGCACACCTCCCGGGACGGTGACATGCAGTTGCACGTCCACTCCCAGATCGCCCACGTGGCCAGGACCGTGACGGATGGGAAGTGGCGGGCGCCGGATTCCCTGGGCTACAACGAGCACATCGGCGCGGTCGCCGCGATCGTCTCCCAGCAGCTGGAAGAAGCCCTCACCGCCCGGTTCGGCCTGGCGTGGGAGCCCCGCGATGACGGGCACGGCTTCGAAATCAAGGGCATCAGCGGGGAGATGATGCGGCTGTTCTCCTCCCGGCGTGAATCCATCAGCGCGGACCTGCGCGAGCGCGCGGCGCGGTTCAAGGCGCAGTATGGCCGCGCGCCGTCCCAGCGTGAGCTGGCGCGGCTCGCGCAGGCGTCGAACTTCGCCACCCGCGCGGCCAAGGGCGGCGCGCTGGACCTGGCGCAGGCGCACGCGGGCTGGGCGGACACGCTCGCGCGGTCCCTTGGGGTGAGCCTGGCGTCGGTCGCGCCGTCGGTGTGGCATGACCCCGGCACAGGACGCGCGGCCGCGCATCCGCGCATCCGGGCGGCCCGGGTAGTCCCAGCCCGGTCTTCAGCCAGCTGGAGGTGAGCCGGGCGGCGCAGAAGGCAGTCGCGCTGGCCCAGCAGGATAAGAGCACCTGGACCCGCGCGGATGTGATCAAGTACCTGGGCCGGGTGCTGCCCCGCACCGGCCTGGACCCGTCCGCGGCCGCCGCGCTGCTGGAACAGGTCGCGGACCGGGCGCTGGCCTCGGAGTTCGAACCGGTCGTGTGCCTGGACGCGCCGGAGCCGGTTAACGTTCCGCGTAGCATGCTGCGTGCGGACGGCCGCAGTGTCTACCAGCGGCACGGCGGCGTGCGGTTCGCCACGCATGCGCAGCTGACCCTGGAACAGCGCATGGTCGCGCTGGCGCGCGCCAGCGGCGCGCCGCGCATGGATCGCGCCGCGGCTGCGCGAGCGCTCGGCGCGGACCTGGCGCAGCTCGAGCGCGCGCTGACCGATGCCGCCCCGGACGTGCAGGGTCAGCGCACGCGGACCGGGCTGCGTACAGATCAGGCCGCCGCCGCGCTGTCGGTGCTGACCGATGGGCGGCAGGTGTCGGTGATCAACGCGCTGGCCGGGTCCGGCAAGACCTGGGTGCTGGCCGCGGCCGGCCGGGCCTGGGCCGCGACCGGGCTGGGCCAGGTGGTCGGGATCACGCCGTCCCAGTCGGCCCGCAACACCCTGGCCGCCGGCGTCCCCGAGTGCTACAACACCGCCCAGTTCCTCGGCCACCTGCCCGGCCGGCGCGGCGCCCGCGGCCCCATCCAGCTCCATCCCGGCAACCTGGTCGCGGTGGACGAGGCGTCCATGGTCGCTAACCCCGACCTGGCCGACGTGATCAGCCAGGCGGCCGCCAGTGGCGCCAAGGTGATCCTGGCCGGTGACACCCAACAGCTACAGGCAGTGGAAAACGGCGGCGGCCTGCGCATGCTCGCTGATGATTTGGGCTTCGTGCAGCTCGCTGAGCCGGTCCGGTTCCGCGAGGCCTGGGAACAGACGGCCAGCCTGCGGCTGCGCGACGATGATACCTCGGTCCTGGCCGAGTATGACCAGCACGCCCGAATCCGCGGCGGTGACCCGGAGCAGATGATCGACGCCGCCGCTGCCCACTACCTGGCGCTGTCCCTTGACGGCACCGACGTGCTGCTCATGGCGGCCGA
Organism: uncultured Actinomycetes bacterium; assembly: GCA_963835775.1. Classification (GTDB taxonomy): domain Bacteria; phylum Actinomycetota; class Actinomycetes; order Streptosporangiales; family Streptosporangiaceae; genus Palsa-504. The sequence continues at coordinate 14,515 of CAWIHB010000002.1, forward strand.
TCACGCGCTGCGCCGGGAGCTGTCCCGCCGCATCCGCGATGACCTGATCCGCCTCGGCATCGTCGCAGCCGGACCTGCGGTCACGATCGCCAGCGGCGCTACGGCGAGCGCCGGGGACCTGATCATCTGCACCAAGAACAATCGCTCTGTCGAGGCGGGGGAGCCCGGCCGCACATTGGCGAACGGCGACCTGCTCCGCATCGAGGCCGTCACCGCGGCCGGGCTGATCGTGCGCCGCGCGCTGGATGCCGACCCGGCCACCGGGCAGCGCCGGTGGACCGACCGCACTTTTTTGTACCAACATTTCGGCGATGCGGAGCTAGGCTACGCAGTCACCGACCACGTCGCCCAGGGCCGCACCGTGACCGCGGGCCTGGCCGTGCTCACCGGCACCGAGGACCGCCCGCACGCCTATGTCGCCCTCAGCCGTGGCACCGGCACCAACGTGGCCTACGTGTTCACCGTCTCCCCGAAACTCGCCGACCCCATGCCGGGCCCGCGGCCAGCACCAGAGCTGGCACGCTACGACCGGATCACCGCCAGCCGCGCAGCCCAGTCCGCCGCCTCGCCAGCGGCCCAGACGAACGACGCGCTCGCCGTGCTGGCTGGCGTGCTGAACCGGGACGGGCAGCAGCTATCCGCATCCCAGACCCGCCAGCAGGCCCTCGCCGATACCGACCACCTCGCGATCCTGCACGCGATCTGGATCGACCAGACCACACCCGCCCGCGAACAGCGTTACCGCGACCTGCTCCTGACCCGCCTGCCGCCGGAATACCGCCGCGAGTCCGGGCATCAGGCCAGTTGGCTGTGGCGGACGCTGCACGCCGCCGAACTGACCGGCCTGGACCCCGGCGACGTCCTGGCCGCCGCGATCGGCGAGCGGGACCTGGCCGGAGTCCGCGACCTGGCCGCCGTCATCGACGCCCGCATCCGGAACCGGCTCGGCATTCTCGTCCCGGCCTCGCCGGCCCCGTGGTCGGCTCAGATCCCCGCCATCACCGACCCCGAACGCCGCGCCTACCTGACCAAGCTCACCGCGCTGATGGACGCCCGCAAGGACCGCATCGGCGAGCACGCCGCCCAGCATGCCCTGCCGTGGGCGGTCACTGCCCTCGGCCCCGTGCCTGAGGACCTGCCGGACCGGGCCGACTGGCAGCTGCGGGCCGCCGCTATCGGCGCCTGGCGGGAACTATCCGGCCACCAGCACCCCGCCGACCCGATCGGCCCCGAGCCGGTCGCGGCCGCTCCCGACCTGCGGGCCGTCTGGCACGAGGCCTTCGCCGCCCTCCGCCCCGCCGGCAGTCCAGACGTGCGCGGCATGCCCGACGGGACGCTGCTGCACCTGCGCGACACCTATCCCATCGAAACCGCCTGGGCACCTCAATACGTCGGCGACCAGCTCAGCCAGGTCCGCGCCGCCGCTTCCGACGCCCACCTGGCCGGCCTGCGCGCCGCCGCCGAAGCCGCGGCAGCCCGCCAGCGAGGCGACCGCGACAATGCCGCCCGCCAGCAGGAACTCGCGGGCAGCTACCAGGCCCTGCACCAGGCCTACCGGCAGCGCGAGGAGGTGTTCGCCGCCACCATGGCCGACCGGGCCGAGTGGGATGCCGCTACCCGCGCCCAGCGCCACCTGGCCGTGGCCGCCGATGCCGAACTGCGCCGCCGCCACCCCGGCCAGCACTACCCGCCGCTGCGCTCGGCCGAACCCCAGCCCGCCACCGATGCCCAGCGCGACCAGCTCACCCCGGCTGTGGGCCAGTCGCCCGGCGAGATGCCCTCGTGGATCAAGGAGGTGGCCGCTGCCCACCGAACCTTTGCCGAGCGGCTCGCGGACCGGCAGAGCTTGGGGATCCCCTCCCATGACCCCGACTACGGCGACCTCGGCCGGGCGTTCCCGTCCTGGCCGGGACAGAGCAAGGACGCGATCTTGCAACCGCCCAAGCCCGAGATCCCGCCGTCCGCGGAGGTCCTCCAGCGCGCCGTCGGCCGCGACGTCGACTGGGAAGCCGCCGACTGACGGCGGCCGGGATGACTGCGAGTCCGGCCAGCGTCAACGAGACACGGCTGATAGCTCCACGGCCCGGAGCGTGCTCAGAGCCAGCAGCGAAGCGAAGTTCCAGCTGAACGACGAAGGCATGGCCGGAAGGTTTATCCGGACATCGAAGCCTCCCTGAACAGGACAACACCTGTCCCGGTATATCCGTTTAGTCCGTTTCGGCTTTCTGATCTTGATCGGCTGATTTGTCATCCTGGGATTCGTGATCGATCCGGGCTCCACACGATGTCACGCAGCTCCGGGCTGGTGGCATGCAACCTGCGAGGTGCGCTGACGTCTGATGGCAACGAATTCAATCGAGACCAGCCCGGACGGGCCAGACTGGGCTGCCGAACGCCTGGCTTACTCGGTCGACGAGGCCGCTCATCTGACCGGGCTATCCCGAGACCTGCTATATGAGCAGATGAGGCGCGGGAATCTGCCCTACGTGAAGGTAGGGAGACGGCGGCTCATCACTCGCCAGCACCTGGAGCAGTTCCTGGGCCTGCCTTGAGGCAAGAGGTCATCTTTGTGCCAGGCTCCCCGATAGACGCATCCGAAATTCCGGCAGGGTCGCGATAGCGGACCTACCGAAGGTTTACGCAGCGACGGTGACGACCGCGACGTGGCTCGTGGCCGGCGGTACCGATTCGCCGGCTAGCCGCAGACCCTCGATATGGAACTCGACGGCCTCGCGCATCGCGGCTTCGGCCTCGTCCAGCGTGTCGCCGGTCGCGGCCACGCCCGGCAGGTCCGGCGCATAGGCGCTGTAGTTGCTCAAGCCGTCGCCCTCGATCACGATCACATACTGGCCCACGGCTCGCCTCCCTGGTGGTCATGCCGACCGCGGAAACGGCTTTATCAAGGATCCGCGCCGCGCGGCGTCCCGGGCGCTGATCTGGCGGAAATAGACGAACCCGCTCTCAACATGCTCGATGACAGCCCAGGACCAGGCGTGCGGGGCGCCGGCCACTAGCACCGCACCCCGGGTGACGGTGTCGGGGGTGACTGCATCGGCCAGGCGGGCGACGTTGCGGCCCTCGTCATCTTCCAGGTTCAGGTCGGCCGGAAGATCGATGTAGATCATCTCAGTGCTCCTCCCGGTCGACGCTGGGGTTGTCCACCATCCGGTGCGGCGCGGCAGCCAGCCGTGCGATCAGGCTCTCCAGGTCGTTGCCTTCGCCCACCACATCGTAATGCGGGCGCTGTCCGGTGGCCCACAGCCGAAGCCCGCGTCCGGCCAGGCCGGCCACGGTGAACTCGGCGTAGCGCTCGAACTTGACCAGCTTGGTGGATTCCAGCACCTCGCGCGGGAATGCGAGGTCGGCGACCCACACCGAGACGCCGTAGAAGCCGTAAAGCTCATGGTTGAGCACGGCGGCCCGCCGCAGGTCGGCGGCATCAAGCCCGGTGTCACCGAGAATGCCACGGAAAACCAGCTCGACCGGTCCCGGCAGTGGCTCGTCCCGCAGCGTCCGTGTCCTGACCATCCTTTAGCCGAAGATCTCGTCCATGACCTCGGCGCCGCGGGTCAGCGCGGGCACGATCTGATGCCGGTAGACCAGCTCCGTCGTTGACGTCTGGTTGTGCCCGGCCAGCAGCGCGATCGCCTCCACCGGCACCCCGCGAGCCGACAGCAGCGACACGAACGTATGCCGCATCTCCCGCGGCACCCACTCCGTGCCCAGCCCGGCGTCCTCCGTGATCGCCCGGAACATCCGCCGCACATTGTGATCATCCATCGGCGTCCCCACCGCCGACGCGAACACCAGCCCGTGATCCTGCCACAGCGGCCCGGCCATGAGCCGGTCCTCGGCCTGCCGGACCCGGTGCTCCCGCAGCGCCTCCACGCACCTGCGCGGCAGGGCCAGTGTGCGCCGTGACTCCGGCGTCTTGGTGTCGCCTCCGGCCCGCTGGGCCCGCCACACGAACACCGCCACCTGCTCGTGATCGAACCCGGCCTCAGCGACCGGCCGCCATTGGCCGCCGGCCCAGGCCACCACGTGATCCCACCGGAGTGCCCGCGCCTCCTCGGTCCGAACGCCCGAGAGCAGCGACAAGATGACGTATGCCTCCAGCCGCGTCCCCCGGGCCGCCGCCATCAACGCCACCGCCTGCTCCAGGGTGAGCGACTTCGACGGCCGCCCGCCCCGCTGTCCCTTCGGCGGCTTGACCAGCGCGGCGACATTCCGGCCCACCAGATCGTCGCGCTCGGCGTGCCGGATCGCCCGCACCAGCACGTTGTGCGCCATCTGCACCGTCCGCGTCGAGACCCGCGCCGCCAGGTTAGCGAGCGCCTTCTGGACCGCGGCCGCAGTCAGCTTCGTCAGCTCGACCGTGCCCAGGTCCTCGCGGAGCGCCTTGGCGATCGTGTTGCGGTACACGGTCGCGGTCGCAGGCGCCAGCCCGTCCAGCCCGGTCTCCAGCCAGTCATCCAGCGCGTCGTTCACCGTATAGTGTCGGCGCGGCCGCACCCCGTTCGCAGCCTGCTGATGGAGCTCTTTGAGCTTCTGCCGGACCTCGGTCTTGGTCTGGGCCATAACCCGCTTGCGGATGCGTGTTCCTGACGGACTGTAACCAAGGCTCACGGCACCGACATAACAAGACTTGGCCGCGTCCCAGTAGATCGAGTCCTCACCGCGCCCGCGACGTTTGCCTGAAACAGCCGTCATGGAAGGCACTCTACTCCGATTGGCTCACCTATTGGCTCACCTAAGAGTTCGGAAGAAGTGTTAAAAAGCCCTGAACAGCGCGCCCGGCAGGATTCGAACCCGCGACCCGCTGCTTAGAAGGCAGCTGCTCTGTCCGGCTGAGCTACGGGCGCCCGAAGATAGATTGTGCCCGGCGAAGATCACACGACGGATACACAAAGGTCGCAGTGTGTCGCGCCCCCGAAGCCGTCCGCCCCGGGCCGATACCAGCCGCCGATCCGCAGCGGCTTCCAGGTCAAAAGAGCCTACCCGAACCCGCCGTCAGCCATAGAGCTCACCGAGCCCGATCAGCAGCACGAGCCGCTCGGCGGCCGCCGCCTCGCGCAAATCGGAATCGAACCCTGCGCCGCTATAGCAAGGTGAGCCTGGTCGCGCTCGTGTCGTACCCCTTGACCGCGAGCAGGTCCCGCGCCCGGCGGAGCCGGTGCCCGGCGGCTTCCAGATCCCCACGCCAACGGCCTGCTTCAGCGGAATGAAACCTGTACTTTCAGCACCGGTGAGTTAAAGGGGCAGTGGCAACGCAACCGGGTACCGGCCAGCGCCCGGCGCCGGTGCACCCCTGGTGTCACACCAGTTTCATGTCTCCCAAAATGTGACCGCTGGGGCCGGTGATCCGGCGTCGTGCGGCACAACTCGTGATCGCGAAGCAGATGGAAACCCTTCGCCGACCCGCGGGTGCTGGCGTCCAGTTTCAGTACCCTCAGCCCCGCCCGAGCGGCGCCCCTCGGATCCCACCCCATTTCTTAAACACCACAAGCACCACCGGCACCAGGCCGGTGGGCACGGTACCTCCCGGCCGCGCCCGGGCGTCCGCGCCCGGGGCGTCCGCGCCCAGGGCGTCCGCGCCCAGGGCGTCCGCGGCCGGGGCGTCCGCGGCCGGGGCGTCCGCGGTTCGTTTACCGAGCTACCGAGACACAACAGCCTCAGCGAGCAGCACCATGGAGTGCGCCCTAAGTCAAATCCGCGGCAACGAACCCGGTCACCGAACGCCGGATCCCCGCCGCATCCAGGCCATACCGCGCCGCGTGGTCGGCGGGCGTCCCGTACCGCCGCAGCTCCGCCCGCGGTACGCCCAGGCTGAGCAGCCGGTGCGGCCGCCCGGCCAGCGCCTCCGACACCGCGTGCGCCGACGTCCCGGCCAGGTACGGCTCGACCAGCACCACCGTCCCCGTCCCCGAAGCCGTCCCCGTCCCCGTCCCCGCAGCCGCGGCCGAAGCCAGCGCCCGCAGCCCCTCCCCGTCGAACGGCCGCACCGTGGTGGCATAGGCCACGGTCACGTCCAGGTCGCCCACCGCGTCCAGCACCGGTGACAGCATCGGCCCCACCGCGACCACCACCGCCTCGCGCCCCGAACGCACCACCTGCAGCCCCGGCCAAACCGGCAGCGCCGACCGGTTGCTTTCAGACGACAGCCGCAGATACGTCGACCGCGAGTCGAGTACCCCGACCGCCCCGCGCAGCAGCCCGCGCACCTCGTCCGGATGCCCGGGCACCTGCACCGCGAACCCCGGCAGGGCGTCGAGCAGCGCCACATCCTCCGGCGCCTGGTGCGTGCGCCCGGCCCGGGCCGCGTCGTAGGACGCCCCCACGCTGACCAGCACGGCCCGCCCGCCCTGATGGGCCAGATCGAGCTTGACCTGCTCGAACGCCCGCTCGACCAGGAACGGCGCGTAGGTGTGCACGATCGGCCGCAGCCCGGCCAGCGCCAGCCCGCCGGCCACGCTGACCATCAGCTGCTCCCTGATCCCCACGTTGAGCACCCGCTCCGGATGCCGCGCGGCCGCCTTGGCGAACAGGTCGGCCGAGATCTCCGCCAGCACCACCGCCGCCAGCGGGTCCTCATCGAGCAGTGCCGAGGCACTCTGGCAAAAAGCAGTCCGCATATCCGTCATGACTCTCCCTCCACCGTGGCCACGACCAGCCGCGGCCGCCCGTCACCCGCCGCGCCCAACGCCAAAGCCAGCTCGGAATGGTCGCGGCCGTTCACCCGCCTCACCGACCAGCCGGCCACCCCGAAGTGCGCCTCGATCCCGCCCAGTCCCCAGCCCCAGGAGGACGACTGGTTGTCCACCGCCACCACGGTCAGGCCGCCCAGCCCCGCTGCGCCCGCGTACACGATGGCCTCGCTGTTGCTGCCCTCGTCCAGCTCTGCGTCGCCGACCAGCACGAACACCCGCGGCTCGACCAGCCCGCGAGCAAGAAGCCCATGTGCCAGGCCCACCCCGAGCGGCAGCCCGTGACCCAGCGAACCGCTGGAGATCTCCACGCCCGGCACCAGGTTGCGGTCCGGGTGGTAGCCCAGCCGCGAGTCGGCCGCGCCGAAGCCGGCCAGCCACGACTCGGGGATGAACCCCTTGGCCGCCAGCACCGCGTAGTAGGCGGCCGGCCCGTGCCCCTTGGACAGCAGGAACCGGTCCCGGCCCGGATCATCCAGCCGGTCCGGCGACACCCGCAGCACCTGGTCGTACAGCACCCACAGCACGTCCAGCGTCGACGTGGCGCTCGGCCCGTGCTTCTCGTCCCCGGTCATCAGCGTCATCAGCCCGGGCAGTTCGGCATACGTTCTGCCAGTGTCTCCCGCTCGCTTCCGGGGCCCCGCCCGCCTCCCCCATGCCTCTACATTGCGCCGCCTTGCTGACCTGGCCGCCTGCGGCGGCGGGCCCTTGTCGCTCGTACCTCGCTCCTCAGTCCAGGCGCCTCCGCGCCCCTGCAGCTCGCTCATAACACAACAGCCTGCCCGCCGGAGCACGCGCCGCGCATCGGCCGGGCGCCCGGGCCTGCCTCGGCCGATGGTCCTAGGCCCACGGCACAATGGCCTGATGCCCAACCGCTCGCGCTGGCCACTCGCCGCCGGACTGGCCGCCGGGGTGGCGCTCGACGCGCTGCTCGGCGACCCCCGCCGCAGTCATCCGGTGGCCGCGTTCGGCCGCGCCGCCGCCGCGCTCGAGGCCCGCGACTACGCCGATTCCCGGCTCCGCGGCGCCGCGCACGCCGCCGCCTGCGTCCTGGCCGTGGCCGCCCCCGCCGCGCTGCTGGCCCGCCGCACGCGACGCCGGCCGCCGTACGAGGCGGCCGCGGCCGCGCTCGCCGTCTGGGCCGTCACCGGTGCCCGTTCACTTCATCATGAGGCCGAACGGATCAGGGTTGCTCTGGCCACCCAAGATCTCCAAGCCGCGCGGGCGGCGCTGCCCAGCCTGTGCGGCCGCGATCCGGCCCACCTGGATGCGGGGGAGATGGCCCGGGCCGTGGTCGAGTCGGTCGCCGAGAACACCTCGGATGCGGTGGTGGCGCCGCTGCTGTGGGGGGCGGTGGCCGGGTGGCCCGGACTGCTGGCCTACCGCGCGGTCAACACCCTCGACGCCATGGTGGGTTACCGCTCGCCCCGTTACCTGCGGTTCGGCTGGGCCTCGGCCCGCCTGGACGACATCGCCAACTGGGTCCCGGCCCGGGTCACCGCCGCGCTCACGATCGGATGCGCTCCGCTGGTCCCGCAGGCCCCTCCGCCGACGGCTTCCGCCCAGAGACCGCCGGCGAAGGGACGTCCTGCGCACGGGCTGGCCGCGGCGGCGCTGCGGTCCGTGCTTCGTTACGGGAACTGCCACCCCAGCCCGAACGCCGGCCGCTGCGAGGCCGCGTTCGCCGGGGCGCTCGGCCTCCGGCTGGGCGGAACCAACGTCTACGGCGGCATTACCGAGGCCCGCCCGGGGCTGGGAGTAGGGCGGGCCCCGGAGCCTGGCGACATCCTGCGCGCGATCCGGCTGTCCGAGGCCGTCACGGTGTCCGCGACCGCCCTGGCCGTCCTGCTCGCGCTGGTGCGTCCGACCCGGCGCCTAAGGGATTAGGTCCGGCGGACGAAGAACCCCATCAGCCAGACGACGAGTGCCGCGATGGCAATCCACCACAGCAGGTGGAGAGCGAAACCCGCGCCGGCCACGATCAGGATGATGAGCAGTGCCAGCAGCATCAGCATTTCCCGGCCTCCTTCTGAGCTAGCCGCCCTTCAAGTACCCGTGTGCACGGCCCCAAACATGCAGCGTTAATCCCGGGGGCCGACCCCCGGACTCGTGGCCTCCCTGCACCGTGATCGGTAAGGTTTCCCCATGCCTGAGAGGGTTCTGTACACCGCGGAGGCCACGTCGACCGGGGACGGCCGCAGCGGGCACGTCATTTCCTCGGATCATCAGCTCGACCTTGACCTGGCCGTGCCGGCCGAGATGGGCGGGACCGGGCACGGCACCAATCCCGAGCAGCTGTTCGCGGCCGGGTATTCGGCCTGTTTCCACAGCGCGCTGCGGGCCGTGGCGCGCCGGGCGGGCGTGGATCCTGGTCCGTCGATGGTGACCGCCCACGTGGGCATCGGGCCCGAGGGCGACGCCTACGGGCTGGTGGTCACGCTGGTGATCAACATTCCCGGCCTGGACCGGGAGCAGACCCGCGAACTCGCCGACGCCGCTCATCAGGTCTGCCCGTACTCCCGCGCCACCCGCGGCAATATCAGCGTCGAGCTGCGCGTGCTGTAGCTCGAGAGCCTGAGTTACGCTCAGCAGGACGTGTCGGGACTGCTTTTCCGGATCTAAGGAGCACCGGCCTATGGACCTCGCGGCTATCGAGGCGGAACGTGCGCGGCTGCACGGCACCTACATCAAGGCCGACCGGCCGCCGAGCAGCGCGCGGGGGATTCACCACACCGCGCTGCTCAGCTCGGACGTGGAACGCACGATCCGGTTCTACTCGGATGTCCTGGAGTTCCCGCTGACCGAGATCATCGAGAACCGCGACTACGAGGGGTCCAACCACTTCTTCTTCGACGTGGGTAATGGCAACCTGCTGGCCTTCTTCGACTTCCCCAGCCTGGACGTCGGCCCGTACGCCGAAGTCCTGGGCGGCCTGCACCACCTGGCCATCTCGGTCACCGCGGAGAAGTGGGCTCACCTGCGCGGCAAGCTGGACGCGGCCGGCGTGCCCTACCAGGAGGAAAGCGGCGTGTCGCTGTACTTCCGCGACCCGGACGGCGCCCGCCTGGAACTGCTCGCCGACCCCCTGGGCGAGATGTACGGCAACCAGGTCCTGTGACCCCCCCTTCCATGATTGCGAAGGGTTTGGTGTCGCCGGCGACCCAAAAGCCTTCGTGATCATGAAACGCGCCCGCGGGGCGCTGTACGGGCTGGCGATCGGGGATGCGCTGGGCATGCCCACGCAGCTGCTGTCGCGCCGGGAAATCGTCACCCGCTGGGGCGGCATGCTGCGCGGCTTCCAGCCCGCGCCGCCTGATCACCCGATCGCCGCGGGCCTGCCCTCCGGCGCGGTCACCGACGACACCGAGCAGGCCGCGCTGCTGGGCAGGCTGCTGGTCAAGGGGCACGGCGTGGTCGACCCCCGTGAGCTGGCCGGGGCCCTGGTCAGCTGGGAGCGCAAGATGGCCGCCCGCGGCTCGCTGGACCTGCTCGGCCCCTCCACCAAGCGCGCGGTGGCCGCCGTCCTGGCCGGCGTGCCCCCCGGGCAGGCGGGCGCCTGCGGCGATACCAACGGCGCCGCCATGCGCATCGCCCCGGTCGGCATCGCCGTAGCCCTGAACGGGCTAGACCTTGACGTCAGCTTGTCGGCCCTCGTCGACCAGGTGGAAGCGGTCAGCCGGGTGACGCACGATACCGGCCTGGCGCTGGCCGGGGCGGCCGCGGTGGCGGCGGCGGTGAGCGCCGGCCTGTCCGGCGCCGGGATCGATGAGGCCACCGCGCTGGCCGTGGCGGCCGCCCGGATCGGGGCGGACCGCGGCCACTGGGTGGCGGGCGCCGACGTCGCGGCCCGCATCGAATGGGCGGCCGGCCTGGTCGCGGGCCGCGACCCGGAGGAGGCCGCCGAGCTGATCTACACCCTGGTCGGCACCAGCCTGGCCACCCAGGAGTCGGTGCCCGCCGCCTTCGCGGTGCTGGCCACGGTGCCCGATGATCCCTGGCAGGCCTGCCTGCTGGCGGCCTCGCTGGGCGGCGACTGCGACACGATCGCGGCCATGGCCGGCGCGGTGGCGGGCGCCTGTCACGGCCTGGACGCCTTCCCGGCCGAGGCGATCGCCGTCGTCGACGCCCACGGCCTGGACCTGGCCGGGCTGGCCGACGGCCTGCTGGCGCTGCGCCAGACGGCCGCGAGCAGACCGTGAACACCCGGCTGGTCTTCGCGGGCGAGGCCATCGTCGACCTGGTGATGCGGGTGCCCGCGCTGCCCGAGCGCGGGGTCGACATGCTCGCCGCATCCTCGTCCATCCAGGTGGGCGGCGGCTTCAACATCATGGCCGCCGCCGCCAGGCAGGGCCTGCCCGTGGTCTACGCCGGCGGCCACGGCACCGGGCCGTGGGGTGACCGGGTCCGGACCGCCCTGGCCGCCGAGGGCATCGCCGTCCTCCGCGCGCCCGACCCGGAGACGGACACCGGGTTCGACGTGGCCCTGGTCGAGGCCGACGGCGAGCGCACCTTCGTCACCAGCCTGGGCGCGGAGACCCTCCGCGAGCCCGGCGCCTGGGATCCGGTCCGGGTCCGCGCGGGCAACCTGGTCTACGTGTCCGGTTACGGCCTGGTCGCCCCGGAATCGGGCGCGATCCTGGGGGCCTGGGCCGCCGCCCTGCCGCCCGAGGCGCTGCTGTTCGTGGATCCCGGCCCGCTGGTCGCGGACATCCCAGGCACCGTGCTCGGCCCGGTCCTGAGCCGGTCCGACTGGTGGAGCTGCAACCAGCGCGAAGCCGCGTTGCTCACCGAGGCCAGCGAACCGGTCGAGGCCGCCCGTCGGCTGGCCCGGCGCACCGGCCGGGCCGGGGTCATCGTCCGGGCCGGGCCGGCCGGCTGTGTGCTGGCGCTCCGCGGGCCTGCCTCAGCGGGAGCCGCGCATCCGGGCCTGTCGCTCGGCGACATCCCCGCCCCGGCGGTGGCCGCGGTGGACACCACCGGGGCCGGTGACGCCCATGCCGGGGTGTTCCTGGCCGGCCTGGCCGCCGGGCTGCCCCCGGCCGCCGCCGCCCGGCGGGCCAATGCCGCCGCCGCGCTGACCGTCACCCGGGCGGGTCCGGCTACCTCGCCGTCCCGGGCCGAGCTCGACCGGTTCCTGGCCCAGGGGCGCGCGCCCGGCGCCTAGGCGCTGATCTTGAGCACCACTATCACATGCAGCAAACCTGGGTTCACGGTGAGAGTGGTGTCCACTGCCACCTTGCTCTGCACCGAAACGGTGATCACCACCCGGGCGCCAGAAGCCAGCGATCCGGAATACCGCGATAGCGTCACCTTGCCGGCCACGGCCGTCGGGACCTGGATCGACCAGTCGGTGACCGGGCCGTCCACGGCGGTCAGGATGATCGTCCCGCGGGCCACCTTGCCCGCGGCGGCGGTCAGCGCCAGGCGGGCCGGCGACACCGTCGCCGGCCCGGCGCCGGCGGGGGCGAGGACGAGGGCGAGGGCGAACTGGACGGTGAAGACAGTGCAGGTGACGGTGACGCCGATGCCGTCCGGGAGGCCGCAGCCGTCCCGGACGGGGTCGCCTGACCCGGCGTGAGGCCCGCCGCGGGCGTCGGCGACACGGCTGCGGTCGTCTTCGCCCCTGGCTGGTGGACTGGCGGTGACGGGCCGCCCGCCGGACCTGAGGAGAGGCCGGGGGCGGGAACCCCGCCGCCCAGGGCCACCGGCGAGGTCGGCGTCCGGTGCGAGCCGCCGAGCATCGCCCCGGCGACGACACCGCCCAGCACGACCGCCCCGGCGACCGCGGCCACCGCCGCCCGGGGGCGCCGCCGGAGATCGTGCCACCACCGGGGCCCGGACGGGACGGCCGGTCTCGGGAATCCGGTCCGGCCGAACGAGCCCGCGCGATACATCACGCTGGCCCGGTACGCGCGCCCGGTCGGCGTGCTGTCGGCACAGGCCGCCAGTGGCGCCGCGTAGCGGTCGTATGCCTCGGCGAGCCCGTCCGCGTCACCTGCGGCGATCGCGGCGACCAGCTCGCGGTCCTGCATGCGCCTACCGTAGTTGGCTGGCGCATAGCGGGCAGCCGGAACATGTACCGGAACAGGTAACAGATCAGTTGTAAGCGGGATCCGGACGGGGCGCCTGCTCGTGATCGCGGACCTTGTCGCCGGGATGGGCCGGGGGATGGGCCGGGATCCAGACCTGGACGCTGGTGCCGGCCCCCAGCGCCGACCTGAGCATCGCGTGCCCGCCGTGGGCCGCCGCGATCGCCTGCACGATCGACAGGCCCAGGCCGCTGCCATGGCCGTTGCCGCTGTGCCCGCTCCGGTAGAACCGGTCGAACGCGCGGGCCGCGGCCTCGTCGCTCATGCCCTGGCCCGCGTCGGTCACCTCGATCAGCGCGCCCTGGCCCGCCTGGGCCAGCCGGACCGCGACCGGCGTGCCCGGCTCGGTGTGTTCCCGCACGTTGCCGAGCAGGTTGGCCAGCACCTGCCTGATCCGCGGCTCGTCGGCCACCACGATCAGGCGGGGCGGCGTGGTCGCGCTGACTGGCCGGCCAGGCTCGACCGCCTTGGCGTCGGCCACCGCGTCCCTGACCAGCTCGGCCAGGTCGGTGTCGGTCAGGTCGAGGGAGGAGTTGCGGTCCAGTCTGGCCAGCTCGAGCAGCTCGGCGACCAGGCTGGACATCCGGTCCGCTTCCTGCTCGATCCGGCGCATCGCGTTCGGCAGCCGGTCCGGGCCCAGCGCGCCCTGCCGGTAGAGTTCCGCGTACCCGCGGATGGTAGTCAGCGGCGTACGGAGCTCGTGTGAGGCGTCCGCGGCGAACTGGCGGACCTTCTGCTCCGACGCCCACCGGGCGCTGAACGCCTGCTGGATCCGGTCCAGCATGGTGTTGATGGCCCCGGCCAGCCGTCCCGCCTCGGCGTGGTCGCCCGGATCGGGCATCCGGGCGGTCAGGTCGCCCCGGCTGGTGATCAGGTCGGCCGCGCTGGCCATCCGGTCCAGCGGCGCCAGGCCGCGGCCGATGAGCCACCGGCCGCCCAGCCCGAGCAGCGCGAGCAGCACCGCCCCGGTGATCAGCTCGGCCAGGACCAGGCCGCGGACCTCGTTGCCCACCGCGCTATCCGGGCGCCCGATGAGCAGGATGCCGCCGACCGCCGAGGACGGTAGGACTCCATTGCTGTGCGTCGCCTCCCCGGCGGTGACCCGTCGCCAGATCGCGGTCAGGGTCGGCCCGCCCGGCTGCGAGACAGGGAACAGCGACCCCGCGGTGTACTGCGCATTGAACGTCCTCAGCGCCTGCACCGGCCCGAAACCGTCCAGGCCGTGGAGCAGTCCCTGCAGCTCAGACGAGGCAGCCGACGGTGCTGACACGACGGTCACCGACCGGTTCGCGAGGTCGTAGTAGGCGACGGCGTAGCTTTCCTGCAGTCCGCTGAGTTCGCTCAGCCTGGCCCGGGCGGCCAGGACCAGCTCGGATCTGAACTGGTCGTGCTCGCTGGTGCCGAGCACGACCGCGGTGACCACGCCCATGACGATCAGGAACAAGGCGGTGATGGCCATGAGGCCGGCCAGCAGCCGCGACCGCAGCGATAGCCTGCTGCGCCCGGTCGGCCGCCGGGAGATCGTCATCGGCCCGCGCGCTCGGCTTCGGGCGGCAGGCGCAGGCTGTACCCCACGCCGCGCTGGGTGTGGATGAGCGGCGGGCCGAGCGGGTCGAGCTTGCGGCGCAGGTAGCTCACGTACGTCTCCACGACCTGCGACTGGCCGGCGAACTCCCAGCCCCACACGTTCTCGAGCAGCTGCTGCCTGGTCAGCATCCGCCCCTGGTTCCGCATCAGGTAGGCCAGCAGCCGGAACTCCGTCGGCGACAGCTCCACCGGAGTCCCGGCGCGGCGCACGATCCAGTGCTCTTCGTCCAACTCCAGGTCGCCTACCTGCAACAGGGCCACGCCGCCGGACTGGGCGGCGCCTTCCGGCGTACGGGTGGTGCGGCGCAGCACAGCCCGGACCCGGGCCACCAGCGCCTCGACCGAGAACGGCTTGGTGACGTAGTCGTCGCCGCCCAGGGTGAGCCCGCGGATGGTGTCCGACGTGGTGTCCCGCGCGGTCAGGAAGATGACCGGGACGTCGTTGCCGTCCGCGCGCAGCGACCGGCAGACCTCGAAGCCGTCCATGTCGGGCAGCATGACGTCCAGGATCATCAGATCGGGGTCGTAGGACTCCGCCTGGTGCAGCGCGTCCTTGCCGTTGGCACTGACGGCGACCGCGCAGCCGTGAAACTTCAGGGCGACCTCGACGAGCTCGCGGATGTTCGGCTCGTCGTCCACGACGAGCACCTTGGGGATACGGTCACCGTCTGCCATGGCGTCTCACGTTTCTCTGTCCAGCATAGAAGCAGCATAGGAGTGTGCAGCATGATGCGGCGCGCCCGAGGCCGAGGGGCGCGCCGCATCATGCGTGGCCGGTCAGCTCACTGACGTGCCCCCGGGCCCCGAAACCGAACTCGATGAGCTGGAACCGGAGCCAGATCCGTCCGGCCTGATGACGATCAGCCGGATGTCCTTGGCGCCGTTGACCACCGGGCCGCCGGCGAACACGGTCTGGCCGGCAGCCAGCGCGCTCGTCGTGGTCTTGCTGCCGTTCTGCCTGACCACCGTGTCGCTCACGATCAGCCAGGTCCAGGTGGTGCCGTCGGGCGCCTTGACTACGACGTCACTGCCGCTCACCGACTGGATCACGCCGCGCTCGAACGCGAGCGTATGGAAACCCGTCTTGTTGTGGAAGGTGAATTGGCCGTCAACGCCGCCCAGCGCCCGCAGCCGGGCCAGCGCCCACCGGACACGGGGCAACGGTACCGCGGCCGAGGTGCTGCTGGCCGTCTCGAGCTCGGAGTTCAGCGTCGTGCCCTGGGTCTGGCTGGACCCCGTGGCCGTCGAGACTGAACTGGCCGCCGCGGTGGTGCCGCCGGTCAGGGCCAGGGCGATCCCGCCGCCCGCCAGGAAGCCGGCCAGGGTGATGCCGGCCGCCCAGGTGAGCAGCCGCTTCTTGCGGCCGCGGGCGGGAGAAAACCGTGCAGAAGGATCTCCTGCGCCGATCGGCTGGGTACGGTCTTCCGGACCGTTGCCGGACGGCGCGTTATACATGTTGTTCATGCCAGTAAGGATTAGCCGCAGGTCTTGGACATCGCCCCGGTGATGCTGATGGCGAGCTGTGAGTGATCCGCGAGTTTGCTTACTGTCGGCCCGGCGCTGCCGGGGAACGCTCATGATCCTCTCGGGCTCGGGCAGGTCCTGCTGACTCGGACATCTACTCAGAAAATGGCTTCGGCCATTCGTGAATCGCGGATCTTGTGCGACACTGATGCTGTTGACCAGCAGAGGGGGTTTGGCGACGTAATGGCTCACGTCCCCCGGGCGCCAGCCGGAGTGGATGTCACCAGGCCCGCTCCGGCCCGCATCTATGATTACATGCTGCGCGGCAGCAACCACTTCGAGACCGACGTCCTGGCCGCCGAGCGGATCCTGTCCGCGGTGCCCGAGATCAAGGACTGCGCCTGGTCCAACCGCGGCTTCCACCAGCGTGCGGCGAAGTGGATCGCCGAGCAGGGAGTGCGGCAGTTCATCGACATCGGCTCGGGCCTGCCCACGGTCGGCAACACGCACGAGGTCGTCCAGAAGGTGATCCCAGGCGCCCGCGTGGTCTACATCGACAATGACCCGATGGTGGCCGAGCAGGGCAGCCAGCTGCTCGCCGAAGACCGGTCGACCCGGGTGATCTGCGCCGACCTACGTGAGCCTGCGACGATCCTGGACAATCCCGACCTGCTCGAGCTCATCGACTTCCGTGAGCCGGCCGGGCTGCTGCTGACCGCGGTCCTGATGTTCGTATCCGACAGCTCAGATCCATGGGCAGCCGTCGCCCGCTACGTGGCGGCCCTCTCCTCGGGCAGCTACCTGGCGCTCTCACATCTGACCGACGACTACAAACCGCCGGTCACCGCGGAGCGGTTCCGCGCCGTCTTCGACAACGCCACCGAGCACCTCTATTTCCGTTCGAAGGCAGGCATCCTCCGTTTCTTCGACGGCCTGGAGCTGGTCCCGCCCTACCAAGACGCCGAGCCCGCCATCTGCTACACCGGAGTCTGGGGCGCCGAGGATCCGGTGCTGGCCGACAGTGACGGCGCGCGCTGGCTGTACTGCGGCGTCGCCAGGAAACCGTGACCGCCAAGCCCACCGTCACCGAACTCGGCATCGACCTGGCTGCCCAGGCCTGGCGGCGCTCCGGAACCGGCCCGGGTGCCATCGAAGTGGCATTCGCCCGCACCCCGCCCGCACCGCCCGCCCCGGTTGCCCCGCCCGCCCCGGTTGCCCCGCCCGCACCGCCCGGCCCGGCCGCCGCGAGTTTCCCAGGGCCCGCGGCGCTGGCCCCCGCTGAGTGGGTCCTGATGCGGGTAGCGGGCGATCCGGAGCAGCGAGTGCTGGTGTTCGACCGGCACGAGTGGGAGTGCTTCCTCGACGGCGCTCGCCACGGCGAGTTCGACGACGCGTCCTCATCGGACGCGGTATCCATCTAATTGCTGGTTTGCGAATCACAATTTGTGTACCTTGGGGGTCATGGCAGGGGTTCCTGCCACTAAGGAGCGGACCATGAGCGATGACACCTACGGTGCCACCATCGCCAAGCGCCGGCTTGCCCGCCAGCTGACCGCGGCGCGGGTCAGGGCCGGCTACACCGCCAACCACGCCTGCGACATTCTCAACTGGGGCCGCGGCAAGGTCGGCCGTTTCGAGGCGAATCAGTGGAAGCGCCCCGAGATGAGCGACATCAGGGACCTGATCAGGATCTACGAGATCGAGGGCCGGGAGAAGGAAGAACTCGAGGACCTGGCCATCCGGGCCAGAGCCCGGCCTTGGTGGCGGGAGTATCCGGAGATCTTCGACAGCGAGTTCCCCGGCTACGAGAACGACGCCACCACCATCCGCGTCTTCATGCCCCTGGTGCTGCCGGGGCTGCTGCAGACGCCGGCCTACACCGAGGCGCTGATGCGCTCCGGGCCCCGCCCGCCGGCCTACCGGCGCAAGGCGGTCGATTCCCGGCTGCGGCGGCAGGAGATCCTGGACCGCAAGGACGGCACGGTCCCGATGGTCAGTGCCGTGATCACCGAGGCCTCCCTGCTGTACCGGTGGGGGCTGCGCGAAGACCGCCGGGAGCAGATCGAGCACCTGGTCACGCTCAGCGGCCGCCGCAACATCCAACTGCACATCCAGCGATTCGAAGACGGCCCGCCGACCGGAATCGTGTCCATGGTGAATATTTTCGGGTTCCGTGACGACGAACCCAGCCTGGTCTTCGTAGAGACCGATTACTCAATCGAGGAGGTGAGTAAGCCGGAGTCCGTGCAGGGATATATCGAATCATTCGAACGTGCCTGTGATGCTGCGCTTGAGCCTGCGGATACCACGGGCTACCTCGAACATCTCGCCAAGCGAATGGAGTAGGGGGCCATGACCGACCTGTCTCGGGCCATCTGGCGGAAAGCCCGCCGGAGCGCCCACAACGGAGGCTGCGTAGAAATCGCGGCCAACCTCCCCGGCGTCACCGCCATCAGGGACAGCAAGCGTCCCGAAGGCGGAGCCCATGTCGTCGGCCGGGACTCGTTCGCCGAGTTCCTGGCCGATATCAAGGACGGACGTTACGACCTGCGGTAATCGCGGGGAGAGCAGAACGCCCCCGGGTGGCGGCATCCGCCCGGAGGCATTCTGCCTGCTCGGCCTGTCTCGTGGCCTGGTGAGCACCGGTCAGGTCACCTCACAAGGCGAGACTTTACACGCCCGCTGCAATTGCTGGCTAGGCCGCGGAAGGCGCCGATCCCTGCAAACACGACAAGCTGCACCAATCTAATCAGAGATGCACATAGATGATCATGCGCAGCACGAGCCGGCGCTCGTTCCGGCCCGGCTGGCGGCGCGACTCGGCGGCCCGACTCGCGAGGCATTGGGGGCGTTAAATGCCATATGCCCGAGACGACCTAAAATGTCCAATACGGTACTCCTGTGCAGAACTGCGATAAAGATAACAATGCCAGCAATATTGCGAAGCGGGTCAGGTGAGTCGTAACCTGTGTTTCACAGATTAAGACTCAGAATCCAAGTATCATGGTTTAGACGCAATTTGCTGCCGACGGCACCCCTCCTGCCGACGGGCTTGGTCAGGGATCGCCGGAGGCGCCAGCTATGAGGGTGCAGAGCATCAACAGTCGGCGAGGCGTGCACGCGGGCTCATGTCACGCGTGGCCGCTTCCAGCCGATGCCACGTGCGCGTCAGTCGCGCGGCGCGTGTTCAAGGACGCGGTAGCCGAGCTCGGGCTCGAGCCCGAACTGCTCGAGGACTGCGTCCTGATGGCCAGCGAGCTAGCGGCCAACACACTGCACGCGCAAGTGGTGGCCGGGGCCGGCGGAGGGGGGAATCGGCTCGCGTCCGTAAGCCCGGACGTGGAGGGCGAGCCGACCATGTCCGCCGGCCCCGCGCCGCATGTTCCCCCAGGCCAGCACGCGCCCGGGGGCCAGCACGGGCCCCGGGTCCAGCACGCCCACCGGGCCCGCCCGCCTTCCCGCGCCGCTGCGCCCGGTCCCGTCCTGCTGGCCGCTCCGACCCCGCCGGCCCCTTGGGCCGTGCGGCCTGCCCCGGACTCGCCACCTGAGCTGTGGCTGTACCTGCGTGGCCTGGGTGCCCGGCGGGAGCTCGTCTGCAAGGTGTTCGACTCCTCCCGCGGCTGGCGGCACGGTGCTCCGCCCTCGACCTCCCGGGCGCCCTGGACGGCCGCGAACGGGCGCGGGCTGCAGCTGGTGGAGGAGCTGTCCAGCGGCCGGTGGGGTTACCATCTCACTCGGTCCCAGCTGGGTGGCTGGGGGCTGCGCGGCAAGGCCGTGTGGTTCGCGGTGCCCGCTCCGCTCGCCCATACCCGGCTGGCGGACGTGACAGGCCTGCGGGCCTACACCGACTCGGCCGACATCACCGCGGCTCGGTCCAGCGAGCGGCTCAGCGCACGCCAGGCCGCGCGGGAGCTCGAGGCGATGCTGGACGGGCGCGGGTTCGGCGGCACCCTGGTCCGGGACGACCGGCCTGCCCACGACATGTCGATCCTGTCCATCTGCCGCGGGCTGACCGTGTGGTGCCGGTCCGGTCTCGTGTCGCTGACCACCCCGGCCGGCTCCAGCTACCGGTGGCAGTACGCCGACCTGGTGGAAGCGGCCGAGCAGACGGTGCAGCACTTCGAGGAGCTGGATTTCGAGCGGGACCTCGCCCGGGCCCAGTGAGCTGGCCCAGTGAGCCGGCCCAGTGAGCTGGCCCAGTGAGCTGGCCCAGTGAGCTGGCCCAGTGAGCTGGCCCAGTGAGCCGCGGCTCAGCTGGGCATGGCCGCCGCCACCCGGCGGTAGGCGCCGAGCGCCAGCTCCCAGAAGGCGTCCACGTCGATGTGCATCGCGACCTGGGCGTTGCCGCCGGCGCCCGCGCCGGGCGCCGCGAAGTCGATCACCGTCATCCCGGCGGTCAGCTGCCCGGTGATCTCCACCTGAACCCGCGCCGCCACCAGCCCGAACACCTCAGGCTGCGCGACCCAGGCCACAGCGCACACGTCATGCACCGGCGGCCCGCCGGGCTCGCTGATCGACCGGTACTGCTCGAGCGCGGGCAGCAGCAGCCCGGTGCCGAGCGGTCCGAGCTCCCGCATCCGCTCCAGCACCGCCGGGCCGGCCCCGGTCCGCAGGGTCACGTCCAGGCCCAGCATGTGCACCGTCCAGCCCGCCCGGAACACGATCGCCGCGGCCTCGGGGTCGGCCCACATGTTGTACTCGGCAGCGGGCGTGGTGTTACCGCGGCCCGCCGACCCGCCCATGATCACGAAGCCGCGCACCCAATCCGCCAGCCGCGGCTCCTTTCGCGCCGCCAGCGCGATGTTGGTCAGCGGGCCGGTGGCGACCAGCGTGATCTCACCCGGAGCGGCCCGGATGGTGTCGATCAGGTAGTCGACGGCGTGCCCGGCCGCCGGGCTGGCCGCAGGCGGCGGCAGCGTGGCGCCGCCCAGTCCCGAGTCGCCGTGCACCTGCCGCGCGTTGAGCGCGGGGCGCAGCAGCGGCCCGGCGCTGCCCGCCGTCACCGGCGTCCCTGCCGCACCGATGAACTCGCACACCGCGAGCGCGTTCGCCGTGGTCTTGGCCAGGCCCACATTGCCGGCCACCGTGGTGATGCCGAGCAGGTCGATGCCGGGATGCCCGTGCGCGAAGGCGATCGCGAGCGCGTCGTCGATCCCGGGATCGCAGTCCAGGATGATCTTCGTCGGCATGTCCCGGCCCCCAATGCTCGCCGCGGTTGTGGTGACCCTGATGAAGGTACCGAACGCACCGTGCCGCGCGCCCCCGTGACCCGCGTGCGCTGGGGTGTGTAGCCTGCATCCGAGGAGGTCTGTCATGCACAATCCGCCCATCCCGGCCGTCGAGAGCTCTGATCCCGAGATCGCCGGGCTCATTAACGATGAGGCCCGCAGGCAGTACGAGAAGGCCCGGCTGATCCCGTCGGAGAACTACGTGTCGCTGGCTGTGCTCGAGGCGTCGGGCAGCGTGCTGACGAACAAGTACTCCGAGGGTTACCCCGGCCGCCGCTACTACGAGGGCCAGCAGTTCATCGACCCGATCGAGACGATCGCCAGAGACCGGGCCAAGGCGCTGTTCGGCGTGGATCACGCCAACGTCCAGCCGTACTCGGGCTCGCCCGCCAACCTCGCGATCTACCTGGCCTTCGCCCAGCCAGGCGACACGATCATGGGCATGGCCCTGCCCATGGGCGGCCACCTCACCCACGGCTGGCCGGTCTCCGCCACCGGCAAGTGGTTCCGGCCCGTCCAGTACGGGGTGCGTCATGACACCGGCCGGGTCGACCTGGACGAGGTCCGCGACCTGGCCCTCAAGGAACAGCCCAAGATCATCTTCTGCGGCGGCACCGCCATCCCGCGGACCATCGACTTCCCGGCCTTCGCCGCCATCGCCGCCGAGGCGGGCGCGGTGCTGGTCGCCGATATCGCGCACATCGCCGGCCTGATCGCGGGCGGCGCGCACCCGTCGCCCGTCGGGTACGCCGGGGTGATCACCACCACCACGCACAAGACGCTCCGCGGGCCCCGCGGCGCCATGATCATGTCCACCGCCGAGCACGCGTCCGCGGTGGACCGCGCGGTGTTCCCCGGCCTGCAGGGCGGACCGCACAACCACACCACGGCGGCGATCGCGGTGGCGCTGCACGAAGCCGCCCAGCCCGAGTTCCGCGGCTACGCCCACCAGGTGGTGGCCAACGCCCGGGCCCTGGCCGACGCCCTCCTGGCCCGCGGCTATGACCTGGTGTCGGGCGGCACGGACAACCATCTCATCCTGATCGACCTCACCTCCAAGGGCATCGGCGGCAAGCCCGCCGCCAAGGCGCTGGACCGGGCCGGCATCGAGACGAACTACAACACCGTGCCGTTCGACCAGCGCAAGCCGTTCGACCCGTCCGGCCTGCGCATCGGCACGCCCGCCATCACCACGCGCGGCCTGCGCGAGGAGCACATGGCCCCGCTCGCCGCCTGGATGGACGAGGCGGTCACCGCCGCGACCAAGGACGACGAGGCCACGCTCGAGCGCATCGCCGGCGAGGTACGTGACCTGCTGGCCTCCTTCCCGGCTCCTGGCTGGACCCCGTAGCGGCTAGCCGGCCCGCGTGCGGCGCTCGGGCGGCTCTCGGGTGCCGAGGACCGGCTGCCCGCCCTGGCCGCCCTGGTACCGCTTGTCCCAGGGCCAGTTGCCGCGCCGGTCGGCGTGCACCAGCTGCAGGCCGCGAATCCGCTGGCCGTAGAACTCAACAGCCATGTTCAGGTGCGCCCAGGGCCTGGCCACCCTGACCACCTCGACCAGCAGGCCGTCGAGCAGCTCCGCCTGCGTGCCCGGCTCGGGTACCACGGCGTGCAGCAGGTGCGAGGCCACGCCGTTCAGCACCCCGGTCGCCCGGGTCAGGCCCATGCCGGTGATGACCAGCTCGGGCCGCCGGTGCGAGGTGAGCCCGACGGTGTAGGCCCAGGGCGGGTGGATGCCGTCGCGCTCCACGCCCTGCACGGCCCAGCCGTACGTGGCGATCAGCCGCCGCATGTGCTCGGCGTAATCGTTCTCGGTAGCACCCGGATGGTCGCAGATCCAGCACACGTTTGCCTCCCTCGGATGGGCCGGACTGCTCCTACTATGCCGCCGGGTACTGACATTTCCGAGTTTCGGCAGCTCAGATGGCAAAGATTATTTGCATCTCAGTTCGAATGAACTTATATTCGATCATGGTTCCGGGACCGGTTCGGTCCCGGTCACGGATCGCAACTGCCTGTCTTCCCCTCGCGGCAGCGATGAACTTGGTGACCCGGCCAGCACCGCATGGCGGGCAGGGGAGGGCGATCACGCATGAGCAGGGCGTACGGCGAGCCGGTCAACGTTCAGGCCCGGGACGACGGCAGGCCGTCCAGGTTCGTGTGGCGCGGCCGCCTGTACACCGTCCGCGCGATCGAAGAGCACTGGGTCATCAACCGGGAGTGGTGGCAGGAGCCCGAAGTTCCGGGGTCCGAGCCCGGCCAGCCCGAACTCGAGTTCTGGCGGGTCGAGGCCGCGCCGGGCCCGGGCCTGACCGCCGCCGTCTACGAGCTGCGCCGCGAAACCGCCGCCGGCACCTGGACCCTCCGCCGCGGCTGAGCCCGAACCCGAAGGTGGTGAATCCCCACTTTCACCACCCGCTAACGTGGTGAATCCCAGGTTTCACCACCCTCCTCGCCAACCCGAGCCAGCCTAAAACCAGCCCGCTAACGTGGTGAATCCCCGGTTTCACCCCCCACCCGAGCCAGCCCTAAACCAGCCCCTCCAGATGCTCGATGTACCGCAGCGCCGAACTCCGCACGATCTCCCAGGCCCCGGACCGCAGCACCGGGGCCCACCAGCCGCCGTAGATCCGGTCGAACGCGAACGGCTGCACCGCCGAGACCACGCCCCGGACGGCGGCCGCCGACAGCGGCAGCCGGTTCGGCGCCGACCAGACGAACGTAACCCGGTCCTCGCCCGGCGTCACGAAGATCGTGTCCCCGCTCAGCAGCACGCCCTGGCCGGCCGCCCCGTCCGCCCAGTGCAGCACGGCGCTGCCGGGGAAGTGCCCGCCGCACTGGACCAGCGTCACCGACGGCAGCACCTCCAACACGCCGCTCCACAGCCGCACCCGCAGGTCCGGCCCCGCCCGCAGCCAGGCCACGTCGTCCGCCGGCACCAGGATCTCCGCGCCGAACTCGCGCGCCCAGGAAGCGATCGCGCCGTAGAAGTGCGGATGGCTGGCGGTGACGAAGCCGAGCCCGCCCGCCGCGCGCACCGCCGCCACCGCGGCGTCGTCGATGAACCCGGACGGGTCCCACAGCACGTTGCCCGCGGGCGTGGCCACCAGCAGCGACCGCTGCCCGATGGCCACCGGCGGCGCGGCGCCGATCCCGGTCAGGCCCGGCTCGACCGCCCGCACGTCGGACCGGTGCCCGGCCGCGGCCAGGTCGGCCAGCGTGGTCCACCGCTGCCCGTCCGGCGGCAGCCACTGCCGTTCGTCCGTGCACACCGAGCAGGTCTCCGGACGCGGGGCAGGGAAGTGGTTACCGCAGGTCGCACACACCCAGTTCGTCATAACAAACACCACGGCCCGTTCGGCAATGAAAGATCATTTTACCGAACGGGCCGTGGTTGCACCTTCCGCTTAGCTGCGTGCGGTCCCTAGCCGGCGGTGGGCTCGCGCCACTTCACCGTCGGGCGGAGAGCCTCCAGGCGCACCCGGTGGGCGTACTGCTTGGTCACGTCGAACAGCGACTCGATCAGCGTGTCGGACAGCAGGTGCGGCTCCAGGCCGAGCTCGATCAGCGCCGTGTGCTTGACGTTGTAGTAGTGCTCCGGCGCCTCGACCCGCGGGTTGTCCACGTTCTCGATGCTGACGTCGCCGGGGTAGGCCCGGGCCACGGTCTCGGCGATGTCCTTGACCGACATCCACTCCGTGATCTGGTTGAACACCCGGAACTCACCGCGGTTGGCCGGGTTCTCGCAAGCCAGCTGGATGCACCGCACGGTGTCCCGGATGTCGATCATGCCGCGGGTCTGGCCGCCCGAGCCGTAGACGGTCAGCGGGTGCCCGATGACGGCCTGGATGGCGAACCGGTTCAGCACCGTGCCGAACACCGCGTCGTAGTCGAACCGGGTGGCCAGGCGCTCATCTAGCGCAGTTTCCGCGGTCCGCTGACCGTAGACCACGCCCTGGTTCAGGTCGGTGGCCCGCAGGTCCCAGATCCGGCAGGCGAACTCGATGTTGTGGCTGTCGTGCACCTTGGACAGGTGGTAAAAGCTTCCCGGCCGCTTGGGGAACAGCACCCGGTCGGTCCGGCCGTTGTGCTCCAGGTCCAGCCAGCCCTCTTCGATGTCGATGTTAGGCGTGCCGTACTCGCCCATCGTGCCCAGCTTGACCAGGTGGATGTCCGGGTTGGTCTCGGCGATGGCGTACAGCAGGTTGAGGTTGCCGACCACATTGTTCTGCTGGGTGTAGACCGCGTGCGCCCGGTCGATCATCGAGTACGGAGCGGCCCGCTGCTCGGCGAAGTGAACCACCGCCTCGGGCTCGAAGTCCCTGATGATGTGGTACGTGAAGATCGGGTCGGTCAGATCGCCGACGTACATCCCGATCCGCTTGCCGGTCAGCTCTTCCCACACCGCGATCCGGTTCCGCAGCGGCTCGATCGGCACCAGGGACTCCACCCCGAGCTCGTCGTCGTAGTGCCTGCGGACGAAGTTGTCGGCGACGGCCACCTCGTGACCCGCCTCCGACAGGTGCAGCGCTGTGGGCCAGCCGAGATATCCGTCCCCGCCCAACACCAAGATTTTCATGCTCCGGCTCCTACCGTATCCTTCTGTCAGATTGCTGTGAGTTTGCTCTGCCGCGCAGCGGCGGCCCGCACGGGGGCGGTAACGTGCTCTGAGTGCGGAAGCTGAACATCCTCCTCGAAGGTCGCATGCGGCGGCTTCGCCAGGGTAGCTTTACCGGCCTGCGGTTTCCGTACTGTATACCTGCTCCTTGTTCGTTGGTCGGCTAGCTAACCTAGGAAATCCATGGCTTTGACAACCCACCGGCTCGGCGAAACGATCACCCGCAAGGCCAGAACCGCGCTCGGCATCCGCTTCGGCCGCTTCGCGATCGCGGCCATCGCGGCGTTCGCGACCAGCGAGGTCGTCTACACGATCTGCGCCGGTCCGCTCGCGCAGTCCGCCACCAAGGCCACCTTGGTGGGCTGGTTTTCCGGCGTCGTGGTCAGCTACGTGCTCAGCAGGTGGGCGTGGGAGCGGAAGGGCCGCCCGAACCTGCTCCGGGAGACCGTGCCGTTCTGCGTGGTCTCGGCGATCGTCATCGTCGTGCTCGAGCTGGCGGACAAGTACCTCGGCTACCACCCGGCGGCCTGGTGGCACCTGCACGGGACGGAGCGCGCGCTTTACCTCGCCGCGGTGTACGGCGTGGCCAACCTGTTCACGTTCCTGGTGCGGTTCGTGTTCTTCCACTACGTCCTCTTCGCCTCCTCGGCAGGGCGACCCGCGCCCGCCGCGGCCGAAGAGGCGCTGGCCTCGGCCGACCCCGGACCCGAGCCGTTCGCCCGGGCCGTCGGCTCCGGCGAGACGGACGAGGACGCCCGGCCGGAGGACCCCGAGCGCTGACGCTCGCGCCACCAGGTGCCGTAGATGACCCGGGCGAAGCGCAGCCCGTAGAAGAGGTTGTTCACCCCGGGCAGGTGCAGCCCGTAGAACGGGTTCTGCCCCTTCTTGCTCTCCCCGACCCGCCGCCGGTGAATGGTGGCGGGCACCTCGGCCACCTTGAAGCCGTGGGTGATGACCCCGATCAGCAGCTCGGACGCCTGGTACTGGGGCTGCTCCAGCCGGACGGCGCCGGTCACTTCGGCCCGCATGGCCCGCAGCCCGAACGTGGTGTCGCTGATCCGCTGCCCGGTGAGCAGGCTGAGGCTCAGGGCGAAGAACCGGCTCCCGGCGCGGCGGATGAAGTCCTTGGTCTCCTGGCTGCCTAGCTGGCGGGATCCGGTGACGAAATCCGCCTCGCCGGCCACTATCGGGCCGAGCACCCGGTCCATCTCCGCCGGGTTGTACTGGCCGTCGGCGTCGGTGGTCACGATGTAGGCCGCGCCGCCTTGCCGGGCCAGCCGGTAGCCGAGCCGCAGCGCGGCGCCCTGGCCGCGGTTGACGGGCACGTCGCAGACCATGGCGCCGGCCGTGGTGGCCTCCTTCGCCGTGCCGTCGGCGCAGCCGTCGGCGATGATGATGGCCGCGGTGGCCAGCCCGCAGACCTGGCCGGGCAGGGCCTCGATGACCGGCCCGATGGCGCCTTCCTCGTTGAAGGCGGCGATCACGATCGCCACCGGGGGCAGGCTGGTGGCGCGCTCCCCGTAGGTGTCGACGAACGCGGCCAGGGCGGAGTCGTCGATGACCTGGTCCTGCGGGCTGCTGTAGATCATCGCGTCACCGCGCCGACCGGAACTCGGGCCAGACCGTGGCCATGCCCGATGGTCACCGGAACGCGGGAACGATCAGCCATGCGTGCTCCGTTCAGCGTGTCGACATGTTCGTATCTGTCATGTTGCCGTCCGCGCCAGGCCTGCCCGGACCATATGCGCCTGACCATATGTATCTGCCCGGCGTGTTATGTCTTGCTGCCAGCCGGCGGCTCAATCTGCCATCCGGTTCTACCGGGATTCCGCTGGCCCACGCTACCCGCACCCGCTGAGAATTTGCTGGAGAATGGCTGGTAGCGCGCGACCCGGAGACAACCCGGTCCGGATCGGGGCCAGTGTACCCGGCCCCGATCGCCGTCCCGGCCCTAACGCCCGAACCGCCCTTCCCCCCGGCCCGCCTCCTGGATGCCGGTCCGCGCCTGACTGCGAGACCGCCTCTGGCCGCGGGACCGTCCGGCACGGTAGAGATGGTGACGTGCATCCCGCGGATTCCGCCGAAGCCGAGTCGTACCGCATCCTGCGGTCGCGGCTCGACCTGAGTGCCCTGCCCACGCTCAGCCGGGCCGTGACCGAACGCGTCATCCACGCCACGGCCGACTTCGACTACGTCACCAACCTGGTCTGCGACGAGGCGGCACTGGGCTCCGGCCTGGCCGCGCTGCGCCGCGGCGCTCCGGCCGTGGCCGACGCGACCGCGGTCGCGGCTCAGCTCGGCGGGTACCAGGTGATCTGCAAGGCGGACGATACGCTGGCCGCCCGGCTGGCCCGCACCGCGAACCTCACGGTCAACGCGGCGGCGGTCCGGCTGGCCTTCAGCGCGGCCGGGCCCGGCGCGGTCTGGCTGGTCGGCTGTGCGCCGGACGCGCTGTCCGAGATCCTGGCCCGGGACGTCGAGCCTGCGCTGGTCATTGGCGTGCCGGTCGGATTCGTGGGTGCGGCCGAGGCCAAGGACGCGCTGCGCCGCAGCGGCCTGCCGGCCCTGAGCAACGTCTCGGAGAAGGGCGGCCCAGCGGTCGCGGCGGCCGCCTTCGAGGCGCTGCTCCGTATCGCCGCCCTTCCGGACGGCCCCGCTTCTCAACCGGACCCCACGTCCCACCAGGACCCCACTCCCCGCCAGAACCGCACTACCCACCGGGACCCCACGTCCCGCCGGCTGGAGGACGCTGATGAATGAGCAGAACGCATATCCGGCCGAGCAGCGGGACGCGATCTACCGGGTGATCGCGGAACGCCGTGACGTCCGGCGCGGGTTCCGGCCCGATCCGGTGCCCGCGGACGTGCTCGGGCGGGTCCTCGCGGCGGCCCACCAGGCTCCTTCGGTCGGCTTCTCGCAGCCGTGGGACTTCATCGTGATCACCGACCGGGCCCGCCGCGAGCGGATCGCGACCCTGGCCAGGCGGCACGCGGGCCAGTTCGCGGACCGCCTGCCCGGTGCGCGCGCCCGGGCGTTCGACCGGCTGAAGATCGAGTCCATCCTGGACACTCCGGTCAACATCGTGGTCACCTGCGACTGCACCCGCGGCGGCCGGCACACGCTGGGCCGCCACACCCAGCCGCAGACCGCGGAGTTCTCCAGCGTGCTCGCGGTGGCTAACCTCTGGCTGGCCGCCCGGGCCGAAGGCCTCGGCGCGGGCTGGGTCAGCTTCTTCGACGAGCGCGAACTCGCCGCCGAACTCGGGCTGCCCGCGCATCTGGAGGTTATCGCCTATCTTTGCCTGGGCTACGTGACCGACTTCGCGCTGGAGCCGGAACTGGCCACGGCCGGCTGGGCGCGCCGTCGGCCGGTGTCCTGGGCGGTGCACGCCGAGGAGTTCGGCCGCCGCGGACTGCCAGGGGAGGAACCAGTGGACCCGCTCGCCGACGTGATCGCCGCGATCGCCCCGCCGGATGCGGCCGCGATGACCGCGGCCGCCGAACGGCAGGACCGGATGACCAAGCCACGCGGCTCGCTCGGCGCGCTCGAGGAGGTGTCGGTGCGGCTGGTCGGCCTGGCGGGCACCTGCCCGCCGCCGCTGCCCGAGCCGGCCTGCGTGGCGGTCTTCGCCGCCGACCACGGCGTGCACGCCCAGGGCGTCAGCCCGTGGCCGCAGGAGGTGACGGCCCAGATGGTGGCCAACTTCCTGGCCGGCGGGGCCGTGGTCAACGCGTTCGCGGCCCAGGCCGGCGCGGAGGTCACGGTGGTCGACATCGGGGTGGCCGCCGAGCTCGAGCCGGTTCCCGGCCTGCTGCCCCGCAAGATCGCGCCGGGCACCGCGGACTTCACCCAGGGACCCGCGATGACCCGCGACCAGGCCACAGCCGCGCTGACCGCGGGCATCGAGATCGCCCGCGACCTGGTCGCGGCGGGCAACCGGTGCCTGATCACCGGCGACATGGGCATCGCCAACACCACCGCGTCGGCCGCGCTGATCTGCGCCTTCACCGGGGCTGACCCGGCCGAGGCGACCGGCCGCGGCACCGGGATCGACGCCGCGACCTACGCCCGCAAGATCGAGGTCATCTGCCGCGGCCTTAGCCGGCACCAGCCGGACCCGGCCGACCCAGTGGGCGTCCTGGCTGCTCTGGGCGGCTTCGAGCACGCCGGCCTGGCCGGGTTCATCCTGGGCGCCGCCGCGCTGCGGGTGCCGGTGATCCTGGACGGCGTCATCGCGGGCGCCGCCGCCCTGGCCGCGGCGGCCCTGGCGCCCGACGCCACCGCCGCCTGCTTCGCCGGGCACCGCAGTGCCGAGCCAGGACACGCCATTGCCCTGGCTCACCTGGGGCTGCGCCCGCTGGTGGACCTGGGCCTGCGGCTGGGCGAGGGCACCGGCGCCCTGCTGGCCCTGCCCCTGGTGCAGAGCGCGGCCCGCGCCCTGCGCGACGTCGCCACCTTCGATTCCGCCGGCGTATCCGACAAGACATAGAGCCATGGACCCGTACCTGCTGGGGCTCCGCCTGAACGGCCGCCGCGTCGTGGTGGTCGGCGGGGGCGCGGTGGCGACCCGCCGGATCCCCGCGCTGCTCGACGTGGGCGCCAACATCGTCCTGGTGTCGCCCCATGTCACGGCGTCGCTTGAGGACCTGGCCGCGGCCGGCCGGATCAGCTGGGCGGCCCGTGGCTACGCCGATGGCGACTGCGTCGGCGCCTGGCTGGTCTGCGCCTGCACCGACGATTCGGCGGTGAACGCGGCGGTCGCCGCCGCCGCCGAACGTCAGCAGACCTGGTGCGTCCGGGCCGACGACGCGCAGGCCTCGGCGGCCTGGACCCCGGCCTCGGGCCGGGCCGACGACGTCCGGGTCGGCGTGCTCAGCGGCGACCCGCGGCACAGCGCCGCGATCCGGGACGCGATCATCAGCGGGCTGCGATCCGGCCAGCTCAGCGCCAGGCACGGGCGCGGGCGCCGCACCGGGGTGGCCATCATCGGCGGCGGGCCAGGGGATCCCGGGCTGATCACGGTCCGCGGCCGGCAGCTGCTGGCCGAGGCCGACGTGGTGCTGACCGACCGGCTGGCGCCCCGCTCGATCCTGGATGAGCTGCCCGCGGACGTGGAGATCATCGACGCCAGCAAGATCCCCTACGGCCGGGCCATGGCGCAGGCGCACATCAACGCGACGCTGATCGACCGGGCCCGGGCGGGCCGCTTCGTGGCCAGGCTTAAGGGCGGTGACCCGTTCGTGTTCGGCCGCGGAGCCGAGGAGGTGCTGGCCTGCCTGCAGGCCGGGGTACCGGTCACCGTGGTGCCGGGGATCACCAGCGCGGTCGGCGTGCCCACCAGCGCGTGGCTGCCGGTGACGCACCGGGGCGTGGCGCAGGAATTCCACGTCGTGTCGGTTCACGTCCCGCCGGGCGACGACCGGTCCACCGTGGACTGGGCCAGGCTCGGCGCCAGCTCCGGGACCCTGGTGCTGATGATGGCCGTGGAGCGGATCGGGGCCGTGGCGGCCGAATTGCTCGGGCACGGACGCAGTCCGGATACACCCGTTTCGGTAATCGCAGACGGGACAATGCCCACGCAGCGCACAATTAACTCAACACTGGAACAAGTGGAAGGCGCGGTACGACGGGAGGGGATCCGTCCGCCTGCGATAATCGTGGTCGGCGACGTGGTGGGGATCGCGGCGGAGATGACAGCACTCATGGGACATGTAACCGCCCGCTGAAAAGGATAAACTCCGCCTTGCTTGACGACTGGGCGGCAGACCCGGTGGACCTCTTTCCCCGCTGGTCGCGGGGGTTTGCCGGGTTTCGAGGAGGTCGTGGGAACAATGGAAGGTCAGGGCGTGGCGGCGTCAGCAGCGTCCGCGGCCGGCAGGCATGACGAGTCCGGTGTGGATGCCGTTGTGGCTGCTGAGTTTGATGGCCCTAACGTGACCCATGTGACCAGTGATGTTGCGGGCGATGGTGAGAATGCGCGGAGTAACGGGGATGAGACTCTCGTGATTCCCGCCTTCAGCCAGCAGCAGCCCCGTGAACCCCAAGGGTCCCAGCAATCACAACGTCTGGAGGAATCCCGGCAGCAGGCTGTTTCCCCACCGGTTTCCCCAGTTCCCCCGCCGGTTTCCCCAGTTCCCCCGCCGGTTTCCCCAGTTCCCCCGCCGGTTTCCCCAGTTCCCCCGCCGGTTTCCCCACCGGTCAGGCCTCAGCAGTACCAGCCGTCTGACCCGAATCAGCAGACTGAATCGGACAAACCGGATAACATCAGTGATCCGGAGCATACAGTCAGTACTGCGGCAAGGGATGAGGATACGGTTCGTAACCAGACGACGGCCGAGGTCGCGGACGAGGCCGTCCAGGTGCCGCCCGGCGAGCCGGCCGGGCCCGGCGAGCCGGCCGGGCCTTTCGAGGACACCGGCGCTCCCGGGACTTCGGTAACCCCGCCGACCCCCGAGGCCTCCGCCGAGCCACCGACCCCGCCCGAGCCACCGACCCCGCCCGAGCCACTGACCTGGTCAGACCCACCGACCCCGTCCGAGCCACCGACCCCGTCCGAGGCAGCGACCCCGCCCGCACCGCCGCAGGCCCCCGCCGCGCCCCGCCCGCCCGTCCAGTCGCATGTCCGGGTCGACGCGCGCCTGCTCGAAGCCGCCCTGCTCAACCTGCGCAAGCGGATCGCCGCGGTGCCCCTGGTGTTCCAGATCGCCGGTGCCGCCGAGGTCAAGACCGAACGCACCAAGCTGCTCAGCCAGATCGACGACTACCTGCTGCCCCGGGTCCGCCGGTCCGCCGCGCCGGTCCTGGTGGCCTTGGTCGGCTCGACCGGAGCCGGCAAGTCGACTCTGGTGAACAGCATCGTCGGGTCGCCCGTGAGCGCTACCGGCGTGCGCCGCCCGACTACCAACAGCCCGGTCCTGGCCTGCCATCCCGACGACATCGAATGGTTCGCCGAGAACAACTTCCTGCCCACCCTGCCCCGCGTCCGGCAGGAAGGACTGGCCCGGCCCGGCCGCGACGGGCTGCTCGTGCTGGCCGCCAGCGAGGGCATGCCGCGCGGCATTGCGCTGCTGGACACGCCGGACATCGACTCGGTGGTCCAGGCCCACCACGAGTTCGCCTACCAGTTCCTCGACGCCTCGGACCTGTGGCTGTTCATGACCAGCGCCAGCCGGTACGCCGACGGGCCGGTGTGGGAGATCCTGCAGCACGCCAGGGAACGCAAGGCCGCGCTCGGCGTGGTCCTGTCCCGGATCCCGCAGGCCTACCGCACCGAACTATCCGACCATTTCAACGCCATGCTCGACGCCAACGGGATCGCGGCCGAGAACCGCTTCGTCATCATGGAGACCCCGCTCATCGAAGGCATGCTCCCGCCCGACGCGTACCAGCCGGTCCGTGACTGGCTGTCCGACACCGCCGCGCGCAGCGACCGCCGGGTCGCGGTACTCTCCCAGACCATGTCCGGCGTACTCGACACGTTCAAGACCCGGGTTCCGGCCATGGCCGCGCACGTCGAGGCGCAGGTCACCTTCCGCGGCCAGCTGCGGCAGACCGCCGAGACCTCCTTCGAGCGCGCCTACACCGAGGCGAGCACCGGCCTGAAGAACGGCACGCTGCTCACCGGCGAGGTGGTCGCCCGCTGGCAGGACTGCGTGGTCGGCGGCGACCTGCGGCCGCGCCGCGGCGGCAAGGCCGCGAAACCCGCCAGCAGGAAGGGCAAGCGGGCGCGGCGCGGGCCGTCCAGGACCGCGGCGCTCGACTCGGCGCTGCGCTCGGCCCTGGAGTCGTTCGTCGTCTCGATCGCGGACCGCGCCGCCGAGAACGTGAACGGCAGCTGGCGCGGGCATCCGGCCGGGGCCGCGCTGCTGGCCGACGCGGCCGCCGAGCGGGCCCGCGGCGAGTACGCCAAGCAGATCTTCGAATCCGCCTTCGGCGACAGCGGCGACAGCGGCACTGGCGGCAGCGGCAGCCGCACCGGCGGCTCCGCCCAGAACGGGACCGCGGAGGCGAACCAGGCCGCCTTCAGCCGCTCGTCGCCCGATCTCGCGCTGCGCGCCGCACGCGCGATAGGCGCCTGGCAGGATCACCTGACCCGGCTGGTGGAGCTGGAGGACCTGCGGCCCGCGGCCCGGCGGGCCGCCTTCGACGACGAGGCCCTCAGCCTGGTCGTCCTGGTGGCTATGCTCGGCGAGGACGCGCCCGGCGCCGACGCGCCCGGCGCCGACGCCGAAGGCACCAGCATCTACACTGAGCCCCGGCGGCTGCTGACCGCGGTGTTCGGTCCGGGGATGCTGGCCGAGATCCTGGCCAGGGCCCGCGCGGACCTGCTGCACCGGGTGCGGCTGCTGCTCGATGAGGAAACGGTCAGGTTCGTCGAGGTGATCGAAGGGGCCGGACCCTGCGAGGACGTCGCGGCGATCCGGTTGTACCAGGCGGAATTCTCGCTCGAGGCGGTCAGGTGACAGCGAACACAATCGGGGTGACCGGCCTGCCGGTCACGCGCCTGCCCGCCCGGCTCGCCGCGCTCACCGAACTCATCCGGGTCGGATCCGCCAGGTCCGGCTCCGAAGGGTTCGATCCTGAGCTCCTGTCCGACGCGGAGACGCTGCTGCGGCGGTCCGGCGAGCGGCTGCGGATGTCCGCCACCCACACCGTGGTGGCCCTGGCCGGCGGGACCGGCAGCGGCAAGTCCTCGCTGTTCAACGCTCTGGCCGGCGCGTCCTTCTCGCCCGCCGGGGTGATGCGGCCGACGACCAAGCACTCGCACGCCTGCGTGTGGGGCATGGAGGGGGCCGCCCCCCTGCTCGACTGGCTCAGCGTGCAGCGGCGGCACCGGTACGCCCGGGCCAGCGCGCTCGACGAAGGTGAGGCGTCGCTGACCGGGCTGCTGCTGCTCGACCTGCCCGACCACGACTCGGTGGTCACCGGCTCGGCGGCCCTGGTCGACCGCCTGGTCAAGCTGGCCGACATGCTGGTCTGGGTGCTCGACCCGCTGAAGTACGCGGACGCCTCGGTGCACCGGCGGTACCTGGTGCCGCTGGCCGGGCACGCCTCGGTGACCACGGTGGTGCTCAACCAGGCCGACACGCTGAGCGCCAACCAAGTCGACGACTGCCGGAACGACCTGCGCAGGCTCCTGGACGCAGAAGGGCTGACCGAGACGCCCGTGCTGGTGACCTCCGCGATCACCGGCGACGGCCTGGGTGAGCTGCGCCGCGTGCTGGCCAACGCGGTGGCCGCCCGGCGCGCGGCGTCGGACCGGATCGCCGCGGACATCGACGCCCTGCTGGAGCGGTTCGCCGCCTACGCGGGCGACCCGGTGCCCGGCTGGATACCGCCGGGACCGCGGTCCGCCGCCCCCGCGGCGGACGCGGCGGACGCGGCCACCACCAACGGGAACGGGCCGCAGCGGGCCGCGCCGGCCCTGGCCGAACGTCCCCCCTGGGAGCAGGACGCCCCGGCCCCGCCCTGGTCCGATCCCAGCCAGAACACGCTCGACGGGCCCGGCAACGGGCATGCGGCCGCGCCGGACGACTGGCAGCCCTGGCAGGCCAGTTCCCCGCCCGCCAAGCCGGCCTCCAGCGCGCGGCCGCCCTGGGAAGACGCCACGCCGGACGGCAAGAGCGGCGGGCCCGCCCCCGATCCCGCGATGTACGTCCCGGCCGGTCCCGCGGGCACGCTGACCGCCGCCTTCGCCAAGGCCGCCGGGGTGGCCGCCGCCACCGAGACCCTGAACGGCATCCGCGAGCGGCGCGCCGCTTCCTTCATCGGCTGGCCGCCGGCCGAGCTGGCCGACCGGCTGCGCGGCACCGGCGCTACGTCGACCCGCAAGCTGCTGGCCAGCGCGCCCGGCGACGCGCCGCAGGCGCAGCGGTCCGATATCGACAACGCGATCACGGTGTTCGCCGATGAGGTCGGCGGCGCGCTGCCCGAGCCCTGGTCGCGCACCGTGCGCGCGGCCGCCAGGTCGCGGGCCAGCGAGGCCCAGGGAGCCCTGGGTGCGGCGGTGGCCCAGGGCCTGCCGCCGCGGGACAAGGTGATCGGCTGGTGGCGGCTGATCGCGCTGGCCCAGGGCCTGCTCATGCTGCTGGCGGCGGCCGGGGTGGTCTGGATCGCGCTGATCCTGGCCCTGCACGGATCGCACAAGTCGTCCTCCCTGATCAGCGACGTGTCCCTGGCGCCCTGGCTCGGTGTCATGGTGATCGCGCTGCTGCTGCTCGGCTGGCTGATCGAGTCGTGGTGCCAGAACATGGTGGTGCTGGCCGTCGACCGCGAACGCGAGCAGGCCAACCAGGCGATCATGGCCAGGGTCGGCGCCGTCACCAGCCACCTGGTGCTGGCCCCGGTCGGCCGCGAGCTCGCCGACTACGAGCACTTCCGCACCGAACTGGCCGCCGCCCGCGACAGGTAACCCCGCCCCGCCGCACGGGCCCCGCCGCACGGGCCCCGCCGCACGGGCCCCGCCCCGCCCGCTCATTTCTCATTTTTGGCCGAACGGGCCGTGGCTGATGCCCAACGCCAGCAACCCCGTCGGCCTGGCCCCACGCCGCCGCGCATTTACCACCCAGGATTCCGCTCCAGGCGGAACCGCCTCCCGGTAAGCAACCTTCCCAAATATCCGTTGCACTGTAATCCTGTAATCAAGCGTGCAACATGCTCTGGGAGATGTGATGGCGGCTGATCATCCGCTTGACGCCTACTCGCAGATCGTGACGGGCGTGGCCGAGCGGCTCACGCCCAAGGTCGCGAGCCTGCGCGTCCCGCGCGGCGGCGGGACGGGGGAGAGCCTCGGCTCGGCCGTGGTGTTCACCGGCGACGGGTTCCTGCTCACCAACGCGCACGTGGTGGGCCGGAGCAGCGGCGGCACCGCGGCGTTCTCCGACGGCACATCGGCGCCGTTCCGGGTCGTGGGCGCGGACCCGCTTTCCGACCTGGCCGTGCTGCGCGCCACCGGGCAGACCCCGGAGCCCGCCGAGCTCGGCGAGGCCGACCAGTTGGTCGTCGGCCAGCTGGTGGTGGCGGTCGGCAACCCGCTCGGCCTGGCCGGGTCGGTGACGGCCGGCGTGGTCAGCGCGCTCGGCCGGTCCCTGCCGGCCCGTGGCCGGGTGATCGAGGACGTCATCCAGACCGACGCCGCGCTCAACCCGGGCAACTCCGGGGGAGCGCTGGCCGACGCCGAGGCCCGGGTGGTGGGCATCAACACCGCGGTGGCGGGCGTGGGTCTCGGCATGGCCGTCCCGGTCAACCGCACCACCCGGCGGATCATCTCCGCGCTCATGCAGGACGGCCGGGTCCGCCGGGCCTACCTGGGCCTGGCCATGATACCCGGCCCGGTGCCCGCCGCCTGGCGCGACCGCCTGGGCCGCAAGACCGGCCTGCTCGTGGCCCAGGTGGTGGCCGGCGGCCCCGCCGACCGGGCGGGCCTGCGCTCCGGTGACCTGCTGCTCACCGTAGCTGGCCAGCCGGTCGCCGTCTCCCAGGACCTGCAGCGGCAGATGTTCGCCGAGGCGATCGGCCGCCCGCTCCCCATCACCGTCATGCGCAACGGTGCCCTAGTCGACGTCATCGCCGAACCCACCGAACTAGTCCCCGCCTGACCCCATCCCGACGGCGGTGTTCGTGATCGTCGTATTTGTTGTGGCCGGAGTCGCGTGCCTGGCGCCGGGCGACGGCGTCCTGGCCGCTCAGGTCGCCGGAGCCGGGTGAGCAGGTGCCTGTGGTGCCGCTTTGGTGGCGTGCTTTTGCAGCCGGTCCGCCAGGAACATGACGATGACGGCGATCCCGACGCCGGCGAACGTGAACAGGATCCTGCGTCCCTCGTCAGTAAGGTTGGACGGGTGGGGGGCGTCGGCGGCGATCAGGATGGCCCCGGCCATGGCCGCGGTGTACCAGGCGTAGTTCACGCTATGGATCGACGCGGCCAGCGCGACCAGGACGACGACGATGACCTCGAGTGCGGTCCTGTTGTCGACCGCCAGCAGGACCAGGGCGGCCACCGCGGCGCCCACTGCCGTCCCGGCGATGCGCCGCTCGGCGACGAGGGCGGATTGCTGCAGGCTGGGCTTCATGGCAATGATGGTGGCCATAGGCATCCAGTAGGCGTTGGGCAGGTGCAGCCCGAAGGAGATCGCGACGGCGATCGCCAGGGCGGCGGCCCGGATCACCGCGAAAAGAATAATTGGCCGGGTCAGCGGCCGCGGCGAGATATCCCCGGGGATCTCGGCAACAGGCTGCGGTTCGGTGACCCGCCCGCGGGCCAGCCACATGATGAAGGTGTAAGCGATCCACAGCGCCGACCCGACCAGCCAGGCCAGCGCCTGCTTCCACGGTTCGGTGTGGATCAGGCCGGACTGGAAGAGACCCGGCACTTCGAAAGAGATGAGAGTCGGCAGGCCGAGGGCGATGATGAACCAGACGTTGAGCAGGTAGGCGGCGACGAATCGGTGCAGGCCGTATGTCACCGCCAGCCCGCCCAGCAACGTGGCCACGAAGGCGGCCAGCACCACGAACCCCCAGGCTCCGCTGCCGATGCCGAATCCCAGGGCCGTCAGCAGGGCACCGGCCGCGGCGACCACGGCCAGCCGGGGTACCCGGTAGCCGTAGTTCCCGCCGGGGTCGCTCACGGCCACGATCAGCGCCCCGAAGATCGCCGTGAGGAAGTACCTCCGCTCCGCTGGGAGCACGCCCACGATGATCAGCAGCCCCAGCACGACTGCAAAGACGACGCCTCTGTGCAGGTTGAATCCCGGCCGGTTGAGCTGGAATACCTTCGACACCTGGCTCACGACTCACCTCTCAGCACCCTGGCCCGGACCGGCCAAGCAGCCCTCCCGCGGCCGCACCGGACGACCGCACGGACCGGGAATCACTCAGCCACCCGCGGCAGGGCAGGCCCACCAGCTTCACCTGGGGCGGAGCAAACCCGGCCTTCACCTGGGGCGGAGCAAACCCGGCATTCCTCCACGCCACGAGCGGGCCAGCCGTTCCCGCTAGGGCCGAAGGTCCGTCACTCAGCAGGCTCCCACCCGGGAAGGTGACCCTGCATCCCCTGCCGGCCGAATTCCCCTAGGGGAGAAGCCGCGGCCCGGACAGACCGGGCCTGAACGCCCGTCCGGGGGGCCTGCCTGCCGCCGCGGACGCGTGGCAAAACTACTGCCGACCAGGGCAGAAGCCGCCAACCGCTCTGGGTTTTCGTGGCCCCGCTGTGCGCGGTGCTGGCCGTCGTTGTCGGGCTGGTGCACCACGACGCGCTGCTCATCGGCGCCGAGATCATTGCGATCTGCGTCGTCCCCGTCGCCTGCCTGCCCGTCGCGGCGCTGGTCGGCATCCGCTGGCCGTACCACCCGCTGCAGCTGCGTTACCGCTGGGACCACCGCGTCCCGCTGCGCCGGATGATCGTCCGCTGGCTGATCCTCGCGGTCGTCCCCTACGCTCTTGTGCCCGCCCTGTGCTTGCTGATGACCGTCCCAGCCTTCATCCTGCGGGACCGGCGGCCGCACCCCGTCCGCGCTGGGCTGCCGGCGGACGGGACTGAGTTGTGGTTTCACCGTGAATCGCAGGTCGGCTCGGCAGCACACCTCCATGCCGGTCTGTGCTGGCCGCGGTTTCTCCCCTAGGGGAATTCGGCTGGCAGGTGATGCGGGGTCGCCTGCTGGGGTGTGAGCCTGGGGACTGTGATGCCGCGGCCGGGTTACGGCTGCGGCGGATTGGCTGACCGCCTGGCAAAAGATGCCGGCGGGACTGGAGGAGGTCGCATGTCCGGGTCCGGTAGCACGTTCATCCTGGTGGCAACGTATCCGGATGAGGCCACAGCACGGGAGGACTACCAGGTCGTCAAGGACGCTCATGTGGCGGGCCTGGTGGGTTCCTACGATGCGGCTGTGGTCACCAAGGACGCGAACGGCAAGGTCCATGAGAATAAGGACGAGACCGCCACCCGCCATGGTGCCTGGTGGGGCGTTGCGGCCGGGGCGGCGATCGGGGTCATCTTCCCGCCGGCGGTGCTGGCCGCGGCTGCGGTCGGGGGCGTGGCCGGCGGGGTCACCGGGCATCTGTCCAAGGGGATGTCGCGCTCGCAGGCCAAGCAGCTGGGCGACTTCATCGACCCGGGCCAGGCCGGGCTCGTCATTGTCGGCGAGAGCAAGGTCGAGGATGCGATCAAGAACGCGGTGACCAGGGCGGAGAAGCAGACAGCCCAGGAGCTGGACGTGGACCCCAAGGACATCGACAAGGCTCTGCAGTCTGCGGTCAACGAGATGTAATCCCCGGCCGGGCATGGCTGTTCCGCCCGCAGGCCGCAACGCCGGCACCCTGGAGGAAGCATGATTGCCCAACTCGCTGTCCGGCCTGCAGTCCGCGATCACGTCCGCGAAGAGCCAGCCTCCCCTGACCGCGGCCACCGCGGTCGCGTCCTCGGTCACGCAGGTGAAAAGCTCGGCCAACGCTCTGCAAAGCGCCGTATCAGCATCAGGCAAATGCTAACGAACGAGTGCCCGGCCGGTGCGCCGGGCAGCAGAGAGAGGAGCCGATGATGAGTGTGCTGACGGCCGGGGCTCCGCCCCGGCAGGCGCTGCGGTACCAGCTCGATTCCGGAGTGGGGCTACTGTCCCCGGCCGAGCGCGCAGCCCGTGGTAAGGAAGCGCGGGCGGCGGTGCCGCGGGAAAGCCATGCGGTGTTCGACCCGCCGCCGGACCGGCCCGACCCGGTTGCCCTGCTGGAGAAGCAGGCGGCAACCCGCGTGCCGGAGCTGGTGCCGGTGCGGCGGGGCCGGATGATGGTCTCCCCGTTCACCTACTACCGCGGGGCAGCGCTGCCGATGGCCAGCGACCTTTCCCATACTCCGGTGTCCGGGCTGGCCGTGCAGGCCTGCGGGGATGCGCACCTGTCGAACTTCGGCATCTTCGGCTCCGCCGAGCGGCGGCTGGTCTTCGACGTCAACGACTTCGATGAGACGCTGCCCGGCCCGTGGGAATGGGATGTCAAGCGGCTGGCGGCCAGCATGGAGGTAGCCGCGCGCGGCAACGGATTCGGCGGCAAGGACCGCCGCGAGATCGTCACGGCCACGGTGGCCAGCTACCGGCAGGCCATGCGCGGCTTCGCCGCGATGACCAACCTGGAGGTCTGGTACGCGCACGCGGACCTGGACCAGCTGCGGGCGGAGTTCAACTCGCAGCTGGAGAAGCGGCAGCGCAAGATGGTGGACCAGGGCATGGCCAAGGCGCGGACCCGGGACAGCATGCAGGAAGTGGCCAAGCTGTGCCAGGTAGTCAGCGGCCGGCCGCGGATCATCGCCGACCCGCCGCTGATCGTCCCGATCGCGGACCTGCTGCCCAGCCAGATGGACCAGGAGACCTTCGAAGCGCAGATCAAGGACCTGCTCGCCAAATACCGGCGGACGCTGGAAACCGACCGCCGGTACCTGCTCGAGCAGTACAAGTTCGCCGATATGGCCCGCAAGGTCGTCGGGGTCGGCAGCGTCGGCACCCGCTGCTGGATCGTGCTGATGCTCGGCCGCGACGAGTCCGATCCGCTGTTCCTGCAGATCAAGGAGGCAGACAAGTCGGTGCTGGCCGAATTCGTCGGGGCCAGCAAGTACACCAACATGGGCCAGCGCGTCGTCGCGGGCCAGCGGCTGATGCAGGCCTCCAGCGACATCTTCCTGGGCTGGCAGCGGATCGAGGCCGGCCTGGACGGCCAGCAGCGCGACTTTTACGTCCGCCAGCTGCGGGACTGGAAATACTCCATCGTCGTCGAGGCCCTGCTGCCGCGCGGCATGCGGGTCTACGGGCAGATCTGCGGGTGGTCGCTGGCGCGGGCGCACGCCCGGTCCGGGGACCGGATCTCGATCGCCGCCTACCTCGGCAGCGCCGATGTGTTCGACCAGGCGATCACCCGGTTCGCCGCCGCCTACGCCGACCAGAACGAACGCGACCACCAGGCTCTTGTCGACGCTGTCACATCAGGACGGATCACCGCCGAGCAGG
Source organism: uncultured Actinomycetes bacterium (assembly GCA_963835775.1). Classification (GTDB taxonomy): domain Bacteria; phylum Actinomycetota; class Actinomycetes; order Streptosporangiales; family Streptosporangiaceae; genus Palsa-504. The sequence goes on from CAWIHB010000002.1 coordinate 56,188, forward strand.
GCCTGTGAGATCATGGCCGCCGCGTCGCGCTGGCCATCGCGCTGGCCCCCGGGCTGCCGCCATGCTGCCCGCGGCAGCCCCGTGGCCAGGCGATAGCAGGAAGGAGGGCTTCAGGTGGCGAAATGGAACTTCGTGGCGATGGGCCAGGCAGGACTGACCGGCCGGGCCGGGATCGCCGCTCAGCCGGTCGCCCGGCTGATCGCCCGCAGGACCGGACGGCCCGAGGCGGACATCCTGGCGCTTATCGGTACAGTGTTCCTCGCGATCACGCTGATTGACTTCCTCCGCAACGTCGATGCCGTCATCGCCGCCGGCCGAACCGGCCCGCAGGCCGGGGAAGCCCCTCCCGCCGCCTAGGACAGGCCCGGGAACAGCCTATGCGTCAGTGGCGTCAGATAAGGCCGCACAGGCAGGCGTGCGGCGGCAGTGCCTAGGGTCGGCCGGGCGGGGCAGGAGCACATGACGATGATGGCTGAACCGCCTCAGAGACCGGTCACCGAAGGAGTCCGCAGCCTGGAGGCGCGCTGGATTTTCCCGGGCCAGATGGAAACCGCGGTGGCCGGATGGTTCGGGCGGTTCCCGGCCCGAGTGGAGTCACGCGAGGACACCTACCTGCTGGATCCGCAGTTGCGCGGGCTGTCGGTGAAGGTCCGCGGGGGCGGGGCACTGGAGGTGAAGGTGTACCGCGGGAGCCCGGGCATCCTCGAGGTGGTCGGACGCGCCCGCGGCAGCCTGGAGGCCTGGCAGAAGTGGTCCTTTCCGGTCAGCCCGCTCCGCCCGCACAGCGGTGACCCGGTCGGCTGGCGTCCGGTACGCAAGAGGCGGCGCATCACCCAGTTCTCACTGGCCAGCGGGCTGATGGCGGCGCCTGCCCCGGGCCCGGGCGGCGAGCCGCGGTGCGAGGTGGAGCTCACCGAGGTCCGCGCGGGCGGCCAGGACTGGTGGACCCTGGGATTCGAGGCGACCGGCTCCGCCAGCCTGCTGCGCAGCGCACTCGAGGCCACCGCGGCGCTCGTGTTCGCCCAGGCCCTGCCCGGTGGCGTGGAACCGGGCCCGGATGAATCCAGGTCCTACACCGAATGGCTGTGCCTGCAGCCGGGCGCCGACATTGGCGCCGACACCTGAAGGCTGTCCCTCAGCGCCAGACCCTGGAAGTTGGTGGTTCTCCCTCAGCGGGTGAAGCCTTCCCACCACGCCGGATCCGGACGGAACGGCGCTGCCGGCCGGCCGGTGGCATCCGTGTCCACCCGGTAGACCAGGCCGGCGGCCAGATCGGAGCGGCGCTGCTCGTCGGTCCAGCCCTCTGTCGCTGTCGTGACGAAGAGCCGGTGCAGGCCGGGACCGCCGAAGGCACAGCACGTGCACTCCCGGGCCGGGATGGGGTAAACGTCGCGCAACGAGCCGTCGGGTGCGTAGCGGTTGACCCGCCCGCCGCCGTAGATCGCCACCCAGAGGTCACCCGCAGCGTCTATCGTCATCCCGTCTGGTGCGCCGATGTCTTCGGGCACGGTGAGCAGGACTCGCCCAGCGGAGATAGTGCCGCGATCACCGTCGAACGTGAACGCGTGGACCACCCGTGGGCCGCTGTCCACTAGGTACATTGTCCGGCCGTCGGGGCTCCAGCCAATTCCGTTGGAGATCGTCAGGCCCTCGAGCACCACCTCGGTCCGCCCTGTCCGGTCCAACCGGTAGAGCGTGCCCCCGCCGGTGTGGTGGTCGTCGGCCAGGGTCCCGCCCCAGAACCTGCCCTGGGGATCGCAGGCGCCGTCGTTCATGCGGGTCCCGGCCGGTGCCACCTGGGCGATGGTGCGCCGGGTGCCGTCGAGCGCGAGGTGGACGAAGCCACGCCCGGCCCCGAGTACCCAGCCGTCGTCCCCCTGGATGGGAGCGATCATCCCGACCGTTCCAGGCAGTTGGTAGACCCCGACGCGCTCGATCAAGCCGTCCTCGCGGAGCAGGCCTCGGGCGACCCGTCCGGCCAGAATGTCGACTGCCAGCAGCTCGCTGCGGCGGCCGTCCCACCGAATGCCCTCACCGAGCTGGGTCTGCTCGGTATTGCAGGCGACTGCCTGGCCGTCTCTCTGGGGCACCTTTGCCATGTCAGCCTCCGAAGTCGACGACGACCTTGATGTCGTCTGGCCCGCGCTGCAGGGCGTCGGAGATGTTCTGGGGCGGGACCCGGCGGGAGATCAGCCGGGCCAGCCAGGCCCGGTCGGCCCGGGCCAGCTCCTCGGCGGCCCGGTAGAAGTGCCGCCGGTTAGCGTTGACTGAGCCGAGGACCACGTTGTTCTGCAGGACGACATCTTTGGCTACGTCGGCCGGGGATAGCCCGCTCGGCGCTCCTCCGCTGCCCACTCCGGTGAGGCAGACCACCCCGCCAGCGCCGACGTGACGGATCGAGTCGATGATCACCGAGCCGACCCCGGTGCACTCGATCACGACATCGGGTTCCAGGCCCAGAGCGTCGATAGCCCCGGCATGGTAGGTGGCGCCGAGGTCGTCGACGAGCTGAGGTTTGACGCCCTCGGTGACCTGGTCCAGGACGTGGACGTCCAGCCCGTGCTGGACGCCGATCAGGGCGGCGAGCATGCCGATCGGGCCGGCGCCGGTGACCAGCGCGTGCCGTGGTTCCCAGAAGGCCCGCGCTCGCATGGCCGCGACCAGTTCCCAGGCCTTGGCCACCACGGTGGTCGGCTCGAGCAGCACTCCGAGGATGCCGAGGGAGGAGTCGAGCTTGGTGAAGTACCCGGGTTCGATCCGCCAGCGTTCGGACATGAACCCGTCGATCTGCTTGATGCCCCGCTCCGTGTACTGCCCGTTGCGGCACATGTCCCACTCACCGACGGCGCAGTTGGGGCAGGGCACCGGGTCGGGGCGCCGGACGATCCCGACGATGAGGTCGCCGACCTGCAGGCCGCTGCCCGGCCCGGGATCCACGACCCGGCCGAGTGACTCGTGGCCGAGGATGAGCCGGTCCCGCCCGGGGGGCGCCCAGCCGTAGGCGCCCGACGCGATCTCGACGTCGGTTCCGCAGATGCCGACGGCCACCGCCTGGACCAGGATCGAGCCGGTGCTCTGGTCCGGTTCGGGGACCTCCTCGAAGCGGACTGACCCCGCAACCCCCGGCTGCACGGTGACGGCCTTCATGACTGCTCCCCAGATAGCCTTTTCCGCTGGCCCGCAGACGTGACCGCAATGACCGGGAGTTGAGTTCTCGGTCGCGGGAAAGCCGGCGCTGCCCCTCGCCCGGCGGGACGATCGGCCCGCAGCCGCGCACATGACGGGCAGAGCTCGCGGTCCAGCAGGGCCGCCATGTGATCCGGCAGGCGGCCGCGGATGAATTCCCGGTGCGCAGGCGTCTGCGTCGGCGCGGCGCATTCGCTGCAGGTCAGCAGCGGCTGCTCGCACACGGTGGTTCCCGTGATGATCGTGCGGCGCACGAGGCCCGTCGTGCCGCCGCCGGCGGACAGGCCGACCTCATCCGCGATCCGGATCGCGCCGGTCGGGCATACCTGGCTGCAGGCGCCGCAGCCGATGCAGAGCTCGGCGGGGCGGGTGAAGTCGAAGTAGGCGAGCCGGCCGGCGTCGGTGTCTGCCATGCGCAGCGCGTCGACGCCCATCTCGCTGCAGGCTGCCATGCACAGGCCGCAGCCGATGCAGACGTCGCAGCGCAGGCAGCGGCGCGCCTCGTCGTGGGCCATCGCGTCGGTCAGGCCCTCCTCGATCTGGACGTAGTTGCCGAGGCCGACAACTTCCTCGACGGTCCGTTCGGGCATCACGGCACGAGGGAGATGCGTGCGCTCACCCGCCGCGACGGTCAGGGGGAGCACGTCGGCTCGGCGCACCGCCGTGCCGGTGGCGTTGTCCATGGGCTGCCCGCGCAGCCAGGCATCGATCGCGTTCGCGGCGATCTTCCCGGAGCGGATGGCCTCCACCACCGTCCGCGGGCCGTGCTCGACGTCGCCGCCGGCGTAGACGCCTGGCACCTTGGTCATCAGGGTCTTCGGGTCGGTGAGGATGAAGCCGTGGGTGGTCTCGACCGCGCTGCCGTCGAGGATTGTCAGGTCGGTGCCCTGACCGGTGGCGAGGATCACGTGGTCGCCCTCGAGCGTGAGCAGGCGGGCGGCGTCGAACTTCGGATCGAACTTCCCGGTCTCGTCGTGGACCTGCTCGCAGAACTGGAAGGTGGTCTCGCCGTCCGCCCCGATCCGGACCGGGCCCCAGCCGGGGTGCAGCTGCACGCCTTCCCCGACGGCGTTCTCGATCTCGTGGGCGCTGGCCGGCATCTCGCGGCGTGTCTCAAGGGAGACCATGTCGACGTGGGTGGCACCTTGGCGCAGAGCCGTCAGGGCGACGTCGATCGCGACGTTGCCGCCGCCGACGACGATCACCCGCGGCCCCACCCGGACCGGCTCGCCGCCGCGCACGTCCCGCAGGAAATCGATGCCCCCGAGCACGAAGGACTGATGGACACCGTCGATCGGGATCGGGCGCGAGCGCTGGGTGCCGAGGCCGAGGAACACGGCGTCGTAGTTCTTGCGGAAGGTATCCAGGCTGCCGACCTCGGCGCTGGTGCGGATCGTGATCCCGAGCGCCCGGATCTGGCCGAGTTCCTGGTCGAGGAGGTCGGGCGGCAGGCGGTAGGCCGGAATGCCGTAGCGCAGCATTCCGCCGGCCTTCTCCTGCTCCTCCAGGATCTCGACCTCGTGACCGAAGGTGCGCAGGTAGTAGGCGGCGGTGAGACCGGCTGGACCGGAGCCGGCGATGCCGATCCGCTTGCCGCTGTCCGGCGCGATCTGGGGTTCCGGGTAGCCGCCTTCGGCGAGGCAGTGCTCGGCCGCCTTGGCCTTCATCGGCCGGATGAACACGGCGCCGTTGCTGCCGCCACGAACACAGGCCGATTCGCATGGCGCGGGGCAGACCAGGCCACAGGTCAGCGGCAGCGGGTTGTCACGCCTGATGACCTCGATCGCCGCCCGGTAGTCGCCATGGCCGATGTGAGCGATGAAGCTCGGGATGTCGATGTTGGCCGGGCACGTGCCGTGACACGGCGCGGCCTGGTGCTCGAAGCACAGCCCCTCCGGGCAGGACTCGCGCCGGGCGTGAGCCTCCCACTGCTCGCGGTAGTAGCGCAGCGAGCTGCCCAGCGGCCAGGCGGCCGCCAGCCCCTGCACGCCCAGCTCGAGCGCGACTTCGTCGAGGGCCCGGAGGTGGGCGGCGTCACCGCGGCCGAGCGTCAGCTCGGCCACCAGCCGGCCGGCCCGGGCGAGCAGGGGGCGCACCGGATCGCCTTCGGCGGTGTCGGCGAGCTGCCAATGCCGGTAGAGCGCGCGGCGCGTCTGGCGCAGCAGGCATGCGCCCTCGGCCATCACCATCAGCGTGGACGGCACGGGCACGACGCCGGCGGAGTCGAGCGACAGCGGCCGGCACGATACGCCGGCCGCGGACAGCGGCAGGAAGCCGCCCAGGCCGTCGTCGAAGACGAGCACCGGGTCCTGGCCCGCCACCTCAACGCCACCGCCCCAGGCGTCGATCTGCTGCCGCAGGCTCTGTGACTGGGCGAGCTCGACCAGGCCGCGCTGCTTGACGCCGCGCCGCAGCGTCAGCAGCGACGCCTCCAGGCCAGGCGCGCCGGCGAACAGCAGGGCGATCCGGCACCAGGTCTCAGGCGTGTGGATGAGCCGTGAGGCGTCGCCGGGCGGCCCCTCCGCCCACGGGCCGGGGTGGCTGTCGCGCTGCACCTGCAGCCGCATGCGGGGCGTGGTGACGTGGGCGAGCGTACGGATCGCGTCGACGGCGTTCAGGAGGGCGGCTTCGTGACCGTTCAGCTCGGCCGGGAGGCGCAGCTGGACCTCGCGGCTGTCGCGCAGGCCGGCGGCGATCAGCACCCCCTCGGCCAGCAGCCGCGGAGCGCCATCGAGGACCGCAGCCGTGCCGCGGGCGCGCACATCAAGGCCGGTGGCATCTATCACCAGCACCGTAGGGCCGGCGCCGCGCAGAAACCGGCGCCAGGCCAGAGAGATCGGTTGGCCCGCACCGCTGCTCTCCGCGAGGCCCGACTCCTGCACGCGCTGCAACCGCTGCAACGGCGTCAGTTCCCGCGCCTGGGCCAGGCCCGGCAACGCGCCGGCCAGCGTGGCCGCCGGCGGCACAGGACCGGCCAGGGCGGCGGCGTCCTGGTCAAGCCAGCCCGGCAGCGTCTGGACCGCGCTCATGGCGAGGTGTCCTGGCCTCCCGGCGGTTCGGCGAGGATGTGACGGGCGTAGCGCTCGCGGCGCGGGTCCGGCACCTCGTTGGCCTCGCCGAAGGACAGGCAGCCGGTCACGCACTTGGTGACGCAGGCGGGCTGCAGCCCAGCGTCGATCCGGTCCATGCAGTAATCGCACTTGACCACCTTGTTCGTGGCGGGGTCCCACTGCGGAGTGCCCCACGGACAGGCCGCGATACAGCTCTTGCAGCCGATGCACAGGCTGTCCTCGACAAACACGATGCCGTCCTGCTCACGCTTTTGCATCGCGCCGGTCGGGCACGCCCGGACACACCACGGGTCCTCGCAGTGGAAGCACGGCATGAATACGAAGTGGGTCCGGGGCAGTCCGTCGACCTCGACCGGTTCCAGCGCGATAACCCGGCACGGATCGGGACCGGGACCAAGCTGCTTGTTGGTCTTGCAATGGACTTCGCAGGCCAGGCAGCCGATGCAGTTGGCCTCGTCGTGGCGAAGCTCGTATTTGCTCATCCTGCTGCTCCTTCCGGTGCCCGGCGCCTTACCTGCACGACCGTCTCGGTCAGCGCATTGCCACCGCCGGCGGGATCGAAGTCGTAGAGCTTGCCGTGCTGCAGGCGCTGGTCGGCGACGCCGAGGCCGCGGGCGCGCGTGGCCAGCGGCACCGTGGCGCCGTAGCCGTGCAACATGAACACCGCGTCGGGATGGATCCAGCGCGTGACCTTCGCCGGCAGGCAACCGGTGTAGCGGCCGCCGCCGTTGACCTCCACCTCGTCGCCGTCGGCGATCCCGAGCGCCGCGGCACGGTCGGGGTGGATCCACAGCACCTGTCTGGGCGCTCTCTCGTTGAGCAGGGGATTGTTGAGCGACTGGCCCTGCGCGAGCGTCGCCGTCTTCGCGAACAGCAGCGTGAACTTCTCGCCCGCCGGCGCGTCCTTGGGGACGTACGTCGGCAGGCTCTCAAGCCCGGCCTGCTTGAGGACCTCGCTCTCGATCTCGATCTTCCCCGACGGGGTCGGGAACATGAGCTCCTCGCGCGGGATCAGCCGGGGCGCGCCGGCGAGAGGAACGATCCCAGCCTCGCGCATCTCGCCGACGGTGACCTGGGTGCCGTCGAGCTGGTAGTTCCACAGCTCCTCGATGGTCTCGAAGTCAAGCGCCTGCTTGATGCCCATCCGGTGCAGGATCTCGCGGAAGATCCACCACGCCGGGCGGCTGTCGAAGCGCGGCGCGATCGCCTGGTCGCGCATGGTGAAGACCGGCACCGGGCCGTTCATCTGGCCCAGGATGTTCGCGCGCTCCAGGTAGGTCGACTCGGGGAGGATGACGTCGGCGAACCAGCCCAGTTCGGAGTAGCGCACGTCGATCGAGACGAGCAGCTTCAGCTTCTCGATCGCACGTTGCGTCGCCTCCGGGTCGGGCATGCCGGTGAACGGGTCGTGGCGGTAGGCGAAGTAGGCGCCGATCCCGTACGGCTGCCCCGTCTCCATCGCGGCGAAGGCCTGATGCAGCATGCCGATCGCCGGATCCCACTGCGGCCGCTGGCCGCCAGCACCGTCCACGCGCGGCTCCGTGACCTCCGGCACGCGATCTGTCAGATGGTTCAGGCCCTTGCGGCCGTAGTGCTCGGGCGGCTTCGCCAGCACGCACCCGCCCGGAACCTCGATGTTGCCCATCAGCGCGTTCAGGATCAGCGCCGAGCGGCTCACGTAAAACGACTGCCTGTGACGAGCTGACATCCACCCCGGATGGAAGATCACATGCGGTGCGTCCGCGGCGATCTCGGTCACGAACGCGCGAAGCTCTGCGGCGGGAACGCCGGTGTGCGGCTCCTGCCACTCCGCCGTCGTGTCCTTGACCGCCTCCCGCAGGTAGTCCAGGCCGGAGACGAAGCGGGCGACGAAGTCCTTGTCGTAGGCCCCCTGCTCCAGGACCTCATGGATGATGGCGAGGTTCAGCGCGTAATCGCTCTTCGGCCGCACCTGCCAGTAGCGGGTGGCCTTGGACGCCGTGATCGTGGCGCGCGGATCGATGTAGGTGCAGCGCATCCCCCTCGACACCGCGGCCATGAACGCCTTAGCCTCCTTGACCGCCAGCGATTCGACGATGTTGCGGCCGTAGAGCACCAGATGCTTGCAGTGCTGGTAGTCGAACAAGAGCCCCGCGGCGCCGAAGCCGTACAGCGAACGCGTAGCGTTATGGACATTGCCGGCGCAGGCGGCATCGTGATCGAAGTAGTTCGGCGAGCCCAGCGCCCGGACGAAAGCCTGGGTCAGGTCAGCAAAGGGGCCGCCACGATCGGAAAGCGCGACACCGCGCCCGCCGAAGGCATCGATCGTCTCTGTCAGCTTCTCGGCGATGTAGTCCAGGGCCTCGTCCCAGGACACCCGCCGCCACTGGCCGCCGCCACGCTCGCCCGCCCGGATCAGCGGCGTCTGCGGTCGCTCGTCGTCAGACTCCAGAAACAGGCCGGCCGCGCCCTTCGCGCACAAGCTGGCGCCGAGGGCCTGGTCGTGCGTATTGCCCTGCAGCCAGGTCACCCGGCCGTCCTCGACCGTCACCTCCATCGGGCAACGCACCGCGCACATGCCGCACATGCTGTAAACAGTGCGCCGGCCCGGAGCGCCCACACCACCCACGTTCGGCGCCATCACAGAACTCATGACAACCTCATTCCACCCATCTCAGCCAGCCGACGCACGTCGCCCGCGGCCACGGTCAACGTCCCACCACCCGGCGACACGTACCAGGGACCTGCGTGCCTAAGCGCCCAATCGATGGTCCAACGGCCGCAGGTGACCTGTCATCCCCTGCCAGTTCTTTTCCCCTAGGTGAAAAGACTGAGCCGCGCCGTCCCCCGCCGCGCTGTGCCACTCATCAGAGCCGGTACGCCGGACGAGGGGCGAAGGTTATCGACTGCATCAACGTCAAGATCCGCGACGGCCAGGTCGCCAGCCGGACGGCTGCTCCCGCCGCCTGGCCGGCAGCTGACGTCAGCCGCCGGGCTGTGTCGCTGCGGCCATGCGCTAGCACCCCTTGACGTGATCATCGCGGCGAGCGTCGGCGGGCGCGGACCTTGGACTAAGCCCGGCAGGACCTTGTGCCCTGGTGATCCGGCTGCGGTTGCATGAAACCTCTACGAGTGACCACGTTGATCCCGGTCGCTGAGGCGCGTCGTCTTGTCCTGGCCGCGATCGCGCCGCTGGCGCCACGCCGGGTCGCCGTCGGCCATGCGCTGGGGCATGTCCTGGCCGAGGCGGTGCATGCCGCCGAGCCCGTGCCGCGCTTCGCCAATGCCGCAATGGACGGTTATGCGGTAAGGGCCGCTGATGTGGCTGCCGCCCCGGTTCGCCTGCGGGTGACCGGGACCGTGGCGGCCGGCGACGGGCCGAAGGCGGCCGTGTCGCGCGGCGAGGCCATGCGGATAATGACCGGTGCGCTGATGCCGCCAGGTGCCGACGCAGTGTGCATGGTGGAGCACACGAGGGCGCAGGATGGCGGGCTGGCCGTGCTCATTGAGGAATCGGTGAGCCCCGGCACGAATGTGCGAGAGCCTGGCGGGGACATCGCGGCCGGTGCCGAGGTCTTTGCGCCGGGAACGCAGCTCAGGGCCGCCCACATCGGGGTACTCGCGAGCCTCGGCATACAGGAACTGCTCGTCTATCCGCGCCCGGCGGTCGGTGTCCTGTCCACCGGCGACGAGCTCGCAGCTCCCGATGCTGCCCTGATGCCGGGCAAGATCCGCGACGCCAACCGCCCGGCATTGCTGGCCCAGCTCAGATCGGACGGATTCCGCCCGGTCGATCTCGGCATTGGCGGAGACGACCAGGACATCCTGGCGGATCGCCTGCGGACAGGCGGGTCGCGCTGCGATGCGATCATCGCCACGGGAGGGGTGAGTGTCGGGGACCATGACGTGCTGAAAGTTGCCCTGGAGAAGCTGGGCGGCGCTGCGATGCACTCCCTGACGGTGGCCGTGAAGCCCGGCCAGCACGTCGCCGTCGCGTCGCTCGGCGGGCAGCGCATGCCGGCCTTCGGGCTGCCGGGGAACCCGGTGGCCGCTCTTGTCACCTACGAGCTGTTCGTCCGGCCCGCGCTACGGGCCATGGCCGGCTGCCCGGTGCTCGACCGGCCGCGGGTGGCCGCGATAGCGGAAACTGACCTGCCTCGCCGGCCCGGGCCCAAGCTCTATCTGGTGCGGGTGACGGCACGGACCGGGACTGACGGAGTGCTGCGGGTACGGCCATCGGGCGGCCAGGAATCGCACATGCTGATGGCCATGGCCCGGGCCAATGCCCTCGCACTGCTGCCGGACGGCGACGGCGTCCGGGCCGGCGGGCGCGTCGAGGTGCTGCTGCTCGACACCGACGGGCTCTAGCTCACCGGCTACAGGTGGCCGTCGTCCACGAGCCGCGCTCCCAACACGCCGCCGGCGGGACATCCGTGCCTGGCCACCGTGAGCGGCTGAGCCGCCTCGTCACGAGTGCTGCCGTGCGGTCCTCCGGGGCGTCAATGTCGATGCTGATTCTCTTGAGGACGGCTTCGGACCCAGGGCCTTGTGGCCGCTCTTCACCCCTCGGCTTCGATCAGCTGGGACACCGCCTCGATCAGGGCGAGATGAGTGAACGCCTGGGGAAAGTTCCCGAGATGCTCACCGGTCGACGTGTCGATCTCCTCGGCGTACAGGTTCAGCGGCCCGGCGTAGGACAAGAGCTTCTTGCACAGGGCGCGGGCCCGGTCGGTCTCACCGATCATGGCCAAGGCGCTCACCAGCCACCACGAGCAGATCGTGAAGGTGCCCTCCTTCCCGCTGAATCCGGTATCAGTGGTGTCCACCTTGTAGCGCAGGACAAGGCCGTCCTCGGTCAGCTCGTTGGCGATGGCCAGCACCGTGGCCTTGATGCGCTCGTCGTCGGGCGGCAAGAACCCCATGATGGGGAGGAGGAGCAGGGAGGCGTCGAGCTCGTCGTTCTCGTAGGCCTGGCGGAACCGGCCCTTTTCGTCGACGCCCTTGTCGAGGATGGCGGCTTTCAGCGCGTCGGCGGCTTGTTGCCATCGCGTGGCGCGCTCGGTGTCACCGCGCTCTTGGGCCAGGTCGGCGCCGCGGTCAGCGGCGAGCCAGCACATCACCGCTGACTGGGTGAAGTGCTGGGGCTCACCCCGGATCTCCCAGATGCCCTGGTCAGCATCGCCTGCGTGCTTGATGGCGTCCTCGACGAAGCCGGCGAGGCCTTCCCAGACCGGATCGATGATCTGCTCGGCACCCCGGTGCAGGTGGGAGTCCACGGCGTCGACGAGCATGCCCCAGACGTCATTCTGGTGCTGGTTCCAGGCGCCGTTGCCGACCCGTACCGGCTTGGAGTCCCGCCAGCCAGAGAGGTGGTCGATCGTTCGCTCGGTGAGGTCTCGCTCACCGCTGATCCCGTACATGATCTGGAGCTCGGAGAAGGGCTTGTTCAAGTCCTTCCCCCGGACCGCCTCGAGGATGAAGGCGAAGTACTCGAGTGCCTCCCAGTCGTAGCCGAGGCGGTAGAGGGCACGCAAGGTGAACCCGGTGTCCCTGATCCAGGTGTAGCGGTAGTCCCAGTTGCGTGCCCCACCCGGGGTCTCGGGCAAACTGGTGGTCGAGGCGGCCATGATCGCTCCGGTCGGTGCGTAGCTCAGGCCCTTCAGCGTCAGCGCGCTGCGCTCGATGAACGGTCGCCACGGGTGGTCCGGAAAGGTCCCTGTGCTGAGCCAGTCCCGCCAGAAGCTGACGGTGGCGTCGGTGTCGGCATCGGCCTCTTCCTGGCTCGTCGGCGCCGGTCCCGACCAGGTGAGGGCGACAAATCCCGACTCACCCTCGTGGAGAGCGTCCCGGACGTAGGCGCGGGCACCGACTTGGCCCAGCTTGAAGCTGGAGTGCAACGTGAGGGCTACGTCTCCATCGGGCTGGCGGACGGCCAGGGAGTGGTAGCTGTCAGTGTCGTAGCTCCAGGCGCTCGGTGTGGACCCGTAGTCGAACATCGGGAGGCACATGGCCACCACGTCGACCTTCCCCGAGATGCAGGTAGCCGTACGAAGGATCGTCCCCACCCCGGCGCCGACCCTGGGGACCCGCTCGTAGCCAGCACGCCGCCCCTCGTCGCTGACGGGCCGGACGATGAACATATCCTTTACTACCAGCCACCCCGTCGGAGTGTGCCACGTCGTCTCCAGCACCATCGTCCCAGGCACGTACCGGCGCTGATCGGGTACGAGGGTGTTCACCGGGCCGAACCGAAAGCTCCCGGCGTTCCGGTCCAACAGCGCGCCGAACACGCTCGGTGAGTCTGGTCGGGGCAGGCTGAGCCACTCGATGGACCCGTCAGGTGCAACGAGGCAGTTGTTCTCGCAATCTGACAAGAACCCGTAATCGGCTATCGGCGGGAAACCGCTCATAGGACATGCTCCATTTCGCTAGGAGTCGTGGCGGTAAGAGCGTTGCCGGAGCCGACTCGCGCACGAGGGGAGAGTCACGGTGGTCGCGCTGGTCTTGGCTGCTGCATCGACCGCCGGATCCTGCGGGACCTCCAAGATCAAGTCATCCAGAGTTGGGAAAGCCTGACAGTACCCATTGAACAGGTGCCTGGGTGAATCCGCCTCACCCGCGGCGGGTGACGAGGACGCATCGGGTGTCGCTTGCAGCCGGGATCAACGTGGTCACTCGTAGAGGTTCCGGGCAATCGCAGCCGGATCACCTGGGCACAAGGTCCTGGCGGAACTTAGTCCAAGGTCCGCGCCCGCGGCAGTCCGGTCGCTCATCTCGCCCGCTCCCCGGCCGTGTGATTCCGGGGCGGTCAGTGGCGGACTGAACACGGACCGCTGATCAGGACCCGCTCGGAGAGCCCTGTTGCCTGGCCTCCCCTGCCGCTCTGCCGTCGTTTTCCCCTAGGTGAAAACGAGGGGCAGGCGATGACAAGTCACCGGCGGCCACGGAACGGTGGGGTTAGTGCGAGCCCGAGGAAGGCAGGCCCGCACAACCAGGCAAAGGGACGGAGGGAATTGCGGTGGGTGCTGAACGGGATCGGGTGGCTGGGTTCGGCCGGCTGGAGGACGGGCTGCGCCAGCAGGGCACCGAATGGTACCGGTGGGGACCGTATGTGAGCGAGCGGCAGTGGGGGACGGTGCGGGAGGATTACAGCGCCGACGGCAATGCGTGGGATTACCTGCCGCACGATCATGCCAGGTCCCAGGCCTACCGATGGGGTGAGGACAGCCTGGCGGGGTTCTGTGATATTGAGCAGCGGCTGTGCCTGGGGCTGGCGTTGTGGAACGGGCGCGACCCGATCCTCAAAGAGCGGGCGTTCGGGCTGACCGGCCCGCAGGGCAACCACGGCGAGGACGTCAAGGAGTACTGGTGGTACCTGGACGCGATCCCGAGCCACGCCTGGAACCGGTGGCGCTACCACTATCCGCAGTCCCCGTACCCTTACCAGGACCTGATCGATGTCAACGCCGGGCGGAACCGGTACCAGCCGGAGTACGAGCTGCTCGACAGCGGCGCGTTCAACGATGACCGGTACTGGATCACCGAGGTGCACTACGCTAAGGCCGGCCCGGATGACCTGCTGATGGCCATCCAGGTGACCAACGCCGGCCCGGAGGCCGAGACCCTGCATGTGCTGCCGACGGCGTGGTTCCGGAACACCTGGTCCTGGGGTGACACTGGTGAGGCCCGGCCGGGCCTGCGGGCTTCGGGGGACCGGTCGGTCACCATCGACCATCCGTTCGCGGGCACCCTGGAGCTGATCGGCGCGGCCGCCCCCGGCGGCGCTGACCCGCAGCTGCTGTTCTGCGAGAACGAGACCAACCTGGCCCGGTTGTACGGCGCTGACCCGGTCACGCCGTATCCCAAGGACGGCATCAACGACCACGTGATCGGTGGCGCGGCCACGGTCAACCCGGCCCGCGAGGGCACCAAGTGCGCGTTCTGGTACCAAGTCACGGTGCAGCCCGGGCAGACCGCCGAGCTGCGGCTGCGGCTGCGGCTGCGGTCGGCCGCTAACGGGGCGGGCAAGCCCGCGGCCAGCGCGGCGGCCGCGCTGGGCAAGGACTTCGATCAGGTGATGGCCCAGCGCAAGACCGAGGCCGATGAGTTCTACGCCGAGCTGACCCCGGCCAGCGCGAGCGCGGATGAGGCGCTGGTGCTGCGGCAGGCGTCGGCGGGGATGCTGTGGAGCAAGCAGCTGTTCTACTATGACGTGGCGCGGTGGCTGGACGGGGACCCGACCCAGCCGCAGCCGCCCGGGGTGCGCAAAACCGGGCGTAACTCCAAGTGGCGGAACTTCGACGGGTTCGACATCATCTCGATGCCGGACAAGTGGGAGTACCCGTGGTTCGCGGCCTGGGACCTGGCCTTCCACACGGTCGTTCTGGCGCACCTGGACCCGGCGTTCGCCAAGTACCAGCTGATCATGATCTGCCGGGAATGGTTCCAGCACCCGCAGGGGGCGCTGCCGGCGTATGAGTGGGACTTCGGCGACGTCAACCCGCCGGTGCACGCCTGGGCGGCGCTGCAGGTCTTCGCCATCGACGGCGCCCGCGACCTCGACTTCTTGTCCCGGGTCTTCGACAAGCTGCTCGTCAACTTCACCTGGTGGGTCAACCGGGAGGACGCCAGCGACAAGAACGTGTTCGAGGGCGGCTTCCTGGGGCTGGATAACATCGGCCCGATCGACCGGTCCCACCTGCCCGCCGGCTACACCCTGGAGCAGTCTGATGCCACCGGCTGGATGGGCTCCTACGCCATGTCGCTGGGCACCATCGCGGCCGCCTTGACCTGGTCCGGCAACCGCAAAGCCCAGGATCTGGTGCTGAAGTTCCTGGAGCATTTCGCGGGCATCCGCAACGCCCTGGACGAGCAGGGCCTGTGGGACGAGGCGGACGGGATGTTCTATGACCGGCTGATCACCCCGTCCGGCTACAGCGTCCCGGTCAAGTCCCGGTCCATGGTCGGGATCATCCCGGCGCTGGCCTGCGGGGTCCTGGACGGCGGCACGTTGCAGGACGCGATGACCATGAACAAGACGTTCATGCGGTTCCTGGCCAAAGAGGGCGTCGGGGACTTCGAGAAGCTGGCCCAGCACCCGCAGCTGCGCGGTGAGGGGGCCGCCCAGCGGCTGCTGCTGTCGGTGGCCCGGCCCGCCCAGCTGGAGCGGCTGTTCACCAAGCTGTTCGACGAGAGCGAGTTCCTGTCCCCGCACGGGCTGCGCGCCCTGTCGGCCTACCACCGCGATCATCCCTACCGGTTCGACGCCGAGGGCTACCAGTCCTCCATCGACTACGAGCCGGCCGAGTCGACCACCTCGATGTTCGGCGGCAACTCCAACTGGCGGGGTCCGATCTGGATGCCGGTCAACTACCTGGTGGTCGAATCACTCGAGCGCTACCACCGGTTCTACGGCGCTGACTTCGAGGTGGAGTACCCGACCGGGTCCGGCAAGCGGCTCACCCTGGACCTGGTCGTCGCGGACCTGCAGGACCGGCTGATCTCGCTGTTCATCCGGGACGGGGACGGGCGGCGGCCCTGCTTCGGCGGGACCGAGAAGCTCCAGGCCGATCCGGCCTGGAAGGACAACCTGATCTTCAGCGAGTACTTCCACGGCGACAACGGCGCCGCGATCGGCGCCTTCCACCAGACCGGCTGGACCGGCCTGATCGCCGACGTGATCCTGCGCCGCCACGGCGCGGTCCGGTCCGTCGGAGACGTCCTGCGCGACCTAGCCGCAAAGGCGCAGCCATGACCACCAGCCAGACCACCAGGACCGCGGCCGGGACGGTCCCCGCCGCCCGCCCGGTCTGTGCTGGCCGCGGTTTCTCCCCTAGGGGAATTCGGCTGGCAGGTGATGCGGGGTCGCCTGCTGGGGTGTGAGCCTGGGGACTGTGATGCCGCGGCCGGGTTACGGCTGCGGCGGATTGGCTGACCGCCTGGCAAAAGATGCCGGCGGGACTGGAGGAGGTCGCATGTCCGGGTCCGGTAGCACGTTCATCCTGGTGGCAACGTATCCGGATGAGGCCACAGCACGGGAGGACTACCAGGTCGTCAAGGACGCTCATGTGGCGGGCCTGGTGGGTTCCTACGATGCGGCTGTGGTCACCAAGGACGCGAACGGCAAGGTCCATGAGAATAAGGACGAGACCGCCACCCGCCATGGTGCCTGGTGGGGCGTTGCGGCCGGGGCGGCGATCGGGGTCATCTTCCCGCCGGCGGTGCTGGCCGCGGCCGCGGTCGGGGGCGTGGCCGGCGGGGTCACCGGGCATCTGTCCAAGGGGATGTCGCGCTCGCAGGCCAAGCAGCTGGGCGACTTCATCGACCCGGGCCAGGCCGGGCTCGTCATTGTCGGCGAGAGCAAGGTCGAGGATGCGATCAAGAACGCGGTGACCAGGGCGGAGAAGCAGACAGCCCAGGAGCTGGACGTGGACCCCAAGGACATCGACAAGGCTCTGCAGTCTGCGGTCAACGAGATGTAATCCCCGGCCGGGCATGGCTGTTCCGCCCGCAGGCCGCAACGCCGGCACCCTGGAGGAAGCATGAGACCCACGTACCGGCCGGGCACACGCATAGGGCTGCTGGTGGCGGCCGCGGTCTTGGCCCCGGTCTTGTCCGGGCTGGCCGCCGGGTGCAGCAGTAGCAGCAGCAGCCCGGCCTACTGCACCGCCGCCGCCAGCCTTAAGACCTCGGTGAGCAACCTGGGCAATGTCGACGTGGCCAAGAACGGCCTCGGCGCCCTGCAGACCGCGCTGAGCAGCGTCACCACCGACGCGCAGACGTTCGCCACGGATGCGGGGTCGGCATTCGCGCCGCAGACCACGGCACTGCAGAACTCGCTGTCCGGCCTGCAGTCCGCGATCACGTCCGCGAAGAGCCAGCCTCCCCTGACCGCGGCCACCGCGGTCGCGTCCTCGGTCACGCAGGTGAAAAGCTCGGCAAACGCTCTGCAAAGCGCCGTATCAGCATCAGGCAAATGCTAGCTCGCATTCCGGCGGGGGATCCGTCATCACCTACCGGACCGATTTACCTAGGGGAAACGGCGGCCAGAAACCGGCCCGCGAGCCCGTCTGAGGGTACGGCAGCGTCAGGTGCGAACTCTTGTCCGTCGCGGCGAGCACGTGCGACTTCGACCGTGAGGGTGTCGCTCTGGCGACAGACAGCCACGTGCGATGGGGCGCCCGGCGGGACTTTCGGCCCTTGGCGGTGCGTATATGTCAGAGAACCTTGGCCAGAAGACAGCGAGAACGTTCTGCAAGGAGGATCGAAATGGTGTGGGCCATCACCGCCGGTATCATCTACTTTGTACTTGTCGTCACTCTTGGCGTTATGTCGATCAGGAAGGGCCATTGGGTGATGTTCATCATCGGGTTCTTCTTGCCATTCTTCTGGCTCATCGGCGCGCTGATGCCTTCACGGCGGCTCGCCTACTAGGCGAGCCGGCTCCAGGGGGAACATTGCACGGGGGTGAGTATGACGAACCAGCACCTCCAGGCCCTGTCGGCGGCGAAGCGACGGCGGCTCATCTTCCGGGCGGTCCTGCGCAGTGTCCTGGTCGCGGTGGTGCTGGTCGTTCTGTACTACGTGCTTCCGCTGGACCGGCGATGGGATGCCGACACGGCGATCCGCCTGCTGATTGGCATCGTGGTCTTCGTGGGTGTCATGGTGTGGGAGGTCAGGGCCATCGCCGGCTCGCGCTATCCGGGTCTGCGGGCGGCCGAGACGCTGGGGTTGATCCTTCCCTTGTTCCTGGTGCTGTTCGCCTCCACTTACTTTGTGATGGAGCGGGGCTCCGCGGCGAGCTTCACCGAGCCGCTGACCCGCACGGACGCGTTGTACTTCACGGTGACGGTGTTCTCCACGGTGGGTTTCGGGGACATCACCGCCAAATCCGAGGCCGCCCGGGTGGTGCTCATCGTCCAGATGCTCGCCGACCTCGCATTTCTGGGTGCCGGCATACGAGTGCTCGTGGGGGCGGTGCAACGCGGCCGGGAACAAGGCTCGGATACGGGCGATGACACCGGGCCGGCCGCCGGGTAACGGCCTCCTTGGCCCGGCCGCCCGGTCAGCCATCACGACGAATCGGGTTCCGCCCAGGATCCGCTGCACCGCCCGTTTCCTGGTCCGGGTTGACGGATATGAGTTCAACGCCGAGCTCCTGGATCCGGTTGATGAGCCCGAGCAGGTGCGCCTGATCGGTCACCGGGCCGGTCAGCACCGTCGTGCCCGCAAGCCGCTGCAGGTGCATGCGGTCAAACAGGAATCCGAACGCATCGCCCAGCTCCCCGCGAAGGACAAGCCGGTACCCGCGGCCTTGCGCCCCGTAGCTGTCCATGTCTGCGAGCCTCACACTCCGGTAGGCGACCCGTCATCACCTGCCGGAAGGATTCCCCTAGGGGAGATTGCGGCCGGACCGGACCCGGCCCGCACGTCCAGGCGCCGGCCGGTCACAGGCAAACGAGGCAGGCCGGTCTGGGCGGCGGCGCCGACTGGCGGTGCCCGGTGCGTGATCCCTTCGATGCCCGCTACAGGAGGCCGAGCTGGCGGCCGCGGTGAAGCGCGCCGGCCCGCGAGGACACCGCGAGCTTGCGGTAGATCGCCCGGACATGACTGTGGACGGTGCTGTGCGACACGTACAGTTCCCGGCCGATATCCCGCTGGGACAGGTCGCCGTGCAGGAGCTTGAGCACCCGGAGCTCCTGCTGCGTCAGCTCCTGATCGCCGGACCGGACGGGGCAGATCTGCGGTGGCCGGTCGAGAGCAGCCAGCCTCCCGGCCAGGATCCCCGGATCCGGGCAGGATCCGAGGATGGATCTGGCCTCGGCTATCGCCTCCGCGGCACGCTGGTGCTCGCCCAGGGCCCGGAGCACCGGCGCCCGGCCGAGCAGCGCATTCGCCAGCTGGATGGGCTGGCCAAAGGTCCGCGAGAAGGCGATGCCGCTGTCGATCAGCGGCAATGCCTCCCCGGGCCTGCCGCGCGCCGCGAGCGAGACTCCCAGCGCCAGCGGAGCCGGGCCGATGACTTTCCCGGTGCCGTGCTCCGGCACGAACCCGGCGGCCGCCTCGGCCAGCACCCGCTGTTCCTCAAGACGGCCCCGCTCGCCGGCGATCCACGACCGGTAGGCCAGCGACGCCTCGCCAGCCAGCCACTGCCCGCTCGCGGCCGCCAGCGCCGCCGATTCGGCGAACCACCGGTCGGCCTCGCCGGGCTCACCCCGGAAGTACAGGCCCGTGCCGACCGCCCAGCACGCCAATGGCCGCCAAGGTGACCCGGGGCCCTCAAGCTTGGCCGTCCGGCGGGCATTGTCCAGCTGGGCGCCGACATCTCCCCACGGGAAGCAGGCCCGCAGCATCGTCAGGCTCGCCTCGCCCGAGCTGAAACCGTCCGGCAGCGGCCCCGCGCCCAGATCGCCCAGATCGCCCAGCCGTTCGGCCGCCGCGATGGCCAGTGCCGCCTCCTCCCGCCTGGCGGACAGCGACAGCACCCACGCCTGGATCAGGAGCAGCTGCGCGTTACCGTCCAGTATCTCGCCGGGGAGCCGCTGCAGCCAGGCCAGCACGGTGTCATACCGGCACGTGTTGGCGTAGCTGATCCAGCAGCCTTGGATCAGCTCGGCGGCCTCGGCGTAGGCCCCGGCTGCTATGGCGTGCTGGATCGCCTCGCCGGCCGTGCCGTGGTCACGATGCCAGGCGTACGTGCGGCGGTGCAGCACCGGGGCCAGGCCCGGCTCGCGCCGCTGGAGCTCCACCCGCAGCAGTTGCGCGAACAGGTGGTGGAAGCGGTACCAGCCGCCCTCATCATCGAGCCGGACCAGGAACAGGTTGGTCCGCGACAGCGTGTCAAGCATCGCGGCCGAGCCCTGCTGCTCCAGCACGGCATCGCACAGGGGACCCGACAGCCGGTCCAGAACCGACGTGTGGAGCATCAGCGCTTGCATCGGCGGGTCATGCGCGTCGAGCACTTCGGTGACCAGGAAATCGATCACGTGACGGTGCGAGCCGCCGAATCTGCTCACCAAAGCGTGCCGGTCAGCAGCGTGCTGCAGCGACAGCGCCGCGAGATAGAGCCCGGCCGGCCATCCCTCCGTCTTCCCGGCCAGGCCTTCGACATCCCCGGGCGTGAGGTCGAGCCTGAGGCGGCCGTTCAGGAAGGCGTCCGCCTCCTCGGTTGTGAATCGCAGGTCATCGGCTCGCAGCTCGAGCAGCTCGCCGTGAGCGCGCAGCGCCGCCACCGGCAGGACCGGCTCCGTCCTGCTCGCGAGCACGAGCTGGAACCCGGGCGGCGCATGGTCGATGAACCACTGGACACTGGCGCGGGCCGGGACGCTCGACAGCCGGTGAAAGTCATCCAGGATCAGCGTGACCTCACCCAGCCCGTCCAGCTCGTTGACCAGGCCCGGCAAGACCGCCTCCACCACCGGCGCCACCACCGGACGGGCCGGCACCGCGCTGGCCACGGCCGGGCCGGCGCGGCGCAGCGCCTCGATCACATAAGACCACAGGACCACAGGGTCGTTGTCGCCCTCGTCCAGCGTCAGCCACGCCACGGGCTTCCGCGCGGCCTCGGCCTCACGCCACGCCGCCAGCAAGGTCGTCTTCCCGAAACCAGCAGGACAAGCCACCAGCGTAAGCCTGCGATCCGACCCGCTCCGAAGACATGCCACCAGGCGCTCCCGCGCAATCGTCTCCTCCCGCACCGGCGGCGGATGCAGCTTCGTGCCCACCAGGACCGGCTGCTCCGCACCCTGCCGCACCCCGCCGCCCGCAGCGGAGCCCGGCAATTCAGCGGCGAAGCCTGGCCGTCCAGCGGCGCCTTGACGAGCCTGCGGCACTACCGGACGGCGCGGCAGACTCGGTGCCTGCTCGCCGCCGGAAGCCTCCCGCGCAGGGCACATGGCGCCTAGGCTGCCTGATGCGGACTCTTGGATCCATAGGCCGAAGGTCCCTAATTAGCCTCGAATCGTCAGCGCCTCACGGCGCACGTGGATCGAGGCTTAGGGCACCAGTCCACCTCGCGCCGGAGCGAGTTCCAACGTCCAGACGGGGTGAACGACCGGGTGATCCCTCCAGGAGCCCTAGCTCCCGGGACCGATCACTGCGATGGGCCTTGCTGGGCGGTCACCGGTTCAGGCTTCTCCGGTTCAGTCTCCTCCGGCGTCGGGTGATGCCGCAGCCGGGACATGATCGTCGGCTTCGCCTCGGGAGCACTCGGATGTTTCGCCACGTGCGCCCCGTACCAGCGGCTGTAGGCCGCCACCAGCGGCACCGAGGACAAGCCGTGCAGGAAGACGCTCAGCAGGATGATCAACATCACCGTGGTGAGCAGCATTTGCCTGTCGGGGATGCCTTGCTCGAGCGCGATCAGTGCGAACACGATGGAGGCCAGGCCGCGAGGACCGAACCATCCCATGAAGGCGACGGTCGGGAGCTGCGCCCCGGTCCCCAGCATGGCGATCGCCACCGGAACCATGCGGATGAGGGTCAGGCTGATCGCCGCATAGGCGACGATCTGCCAGGTGACGTGCGGCAGCATCATGCCGACGGCGAGCGCCCCGAAGCCGACCCACGTGGCGCCCGCGAGTATCCCTCCGACATTCTCGTTAAGGCTGGTCACGGGCAGATCGTGGCGCCTGGAGAAATAGCCGAACGTCATCCCTCCGGTGAAGGCCGCGATGAAGCCGCTGCCGCCCAGCCGCAGAGCACCCAGGTAGGCAAGCAGCGCCGCCACAAGGGGCAGGATCTGCCGCCATTGTCCCTCCAGCCACCCGCGATCGTCCGCCACGCGGAGCAACAGGCCCGCTAGCGTGCCGGCCCCGATACCGGCGACGAGGCCCCAGCCGATCTGCTCCGCCATGTTGCGCACGACGGCAGCCGTGACGCCGGTCGACAGCTGGGTCAGCGAGAGGTCGACAGCTACCAGGAAGAACGGCACGGCGAGGCCGTCGTTGAGTCCGCTTTCAACGTCCAGCGCCTGGCGCACGCGGGCCGGCACTGACTTGTCCGAGACGACACGCTGCCCGAGCGCCGCGTCGGTCGAGCAGACCATCGTCGACAGAACGAAGGCGCTGGCCAGCGCTATGCCGGGAAAGACGAGGAGGCCGACACCCAGGCCGGCGAGCATCGTCAGCGGCAGGCCGATGAGCAGAAGCCGGCTGGGCCAGCCCAGATGTCGGCGCAGGCCTGCCAGGTCGATCCGCGTCGAGTCGCTGAACAGCAGGAAGACGAGGGCGAGCTCGCAGAACCGCTCCGCGGTGTGGCTCTCGAGGTGGATGTTCACGAGCTTGAGAGCGGACGTCCCGACGCAGAGGCCGGCCGTCGTGAAGATCATGGCCGACGTGATGCCTCGCGCATCGAGCGGTTTGGAGACCGCGCCGTACAGGATGAGGATCACGGCGATGGTAATGAGAGCGACGAACATGCGTCCTCCTCTGGCCAGAGCGAGCGGGCCAGCCGGTGCCTCTCCCTCGCGCCGGTTCGCTGCCCATCCCACGCAGGCTCGCACTCAGGCAAGGGATCCGTCATCACCTACCGGACCGGTTCACCTAGGGGAAACGGCTGGGCAAAGACCGGCCCGCGAGCCCGTCGGAGCGACGGCCGCGAGGCACCCAGAGTGCGGCCAACCGAGCTGTCCGTAAAACGGCGGGTACCGGTGATCAGGCAAAGACGATCAGCTGCCCCATCCCCGGCCTGAGCCGGCCTTGAGTTCCTTGACGCTCTGCCTGCGCCGGCCCATCACCCCTCTGGGATGAGCCGCGCCGAAGCCTGCCTGTCACCTCGATAAGCGTGCTGCCATGATGGGCACATGATCGCCAGCCACGAACCGGTACGCGCGCCGCGCGGCACCCAGCTCACCTGCCAGGGATGGCCGCAGGAAGCCGCCATGCGCATGCTCATGAACAACCTCGACCCCGAGGTGGCCGAACATCCCGACCAGCTCATCGTCTACGGCGGTTCCGGCCGCGCCGCCCGCAGCTGGGACGCCTACGCGGCGATCATCAAGACCCTGCAGGACCTGAACGACGACGAGACCATGCTCGTCCAGTCCGGCCAGCCGGTCGGCGTGATGCGCACCCACGAATGGGCCCCCCGCGTGCTCATCGCCAACTCCAACCTGGTCCCGCAGTGGGCCACCTGGGAGGAGTTCCGCCGCCTGGAGCAGCTCGGCCTGACCATGTACGGCCAGATGACGGCCGGTTCCTGGATCTACATCGGCACCCAGGGCATCCTGCAGGGCACCTACGAGACCTTCGCCGCCATCGCGGCCAAGCGCTTCGGCGGGACGCTGGCCGGCACGATCACCCTGACCGCCGGCCTGGGCGGCATGGGCGGCGCGCAGCCGCTGGCCGTGACCATGAACGGCGGCGTGGTCATCTGCGTCGAATGCGACCAATCCCGCATCAGCAGAAGGATCGAGTTCGGCTACCTGGACGAACCGGCCGACGACGTAGACGACGCCATCCGCAGGGCCGTCCGCGCGCGAGACGAGAACCGGGCCCTGTCCATCGGCCTGCTCGGCAACGCCGCCGACATCTTCCCGCAGCTGCTGGCCAGCAACGCCCCCATCAACATCGTCACCGACCAGACCTCGGCCCACGATCCGCTCACCTACCTGCCCCGCGGCGTCGCCTTCGAGGACATGGCCGCCCTGCGCGCCGAAGACCCCGAGGGCTTCACCATCAGAGCCCGCGAGTCCATGGCCGTCCAGGTCGCCGCCATGGTCGGCTTCCTGGACGCGGGCGCGGAGGTCTTCGACTACGGCAACTCCATCCGCGGCGAGGCCCAGCTGGCCGGCTACGCCCGGGCGTTCGACTTCCCCGGCTTCGTCCCCGCCTACATCAGGCCGCTGTTCTGCGAGGGCAAGGGCCCGTTCCGCTGGGCCGCGCTGTCCGGCGACCCGGCCGACATCGCCGCCACCGACCGGGCCATCCTGGACCTGTTCCCGCAGAACCAGGCCCTGGCCAGGTGGATCAGGCTAGCCGAGGAGAAGGTGCACTTCCAGGGCCTGCCCGCGCGGATCTGCTGGCTCGGCTACGGCGAGCGTCACCTGGCCGGCCTGCGCTTCAACGAGATGGTCAAGAACGGCACCGTGAGCGCCCCCATCGTGCTCGGCCGCGACCACCTGGACTGCGGCTCGGTCGCCTCGCCCTACCGGGAGACCGAGGCCATGGCCGACGGATCCGACGCGATCGCCGACTGGCCGCTGCTCAACGCCCTGGTCAACACGGCCTCCGGAGCCACCTGGGTGTCCATCCACCATGGCGGCGGCGTGGGCATCGGCCGTTCCATCCACGCCGGCCAGGTCTGCGTGGCCGACGGCACCGACTTGGCCGGGGCCAAGCTGGAGCGTGTCCTGACCAACGACCCCGCGATGGGCGTGATCAGGCACGCCGACGCCGGCTACGAGCAGGCCTCGGCCGTGGCCGCCGAGCGCGGCGTCCGCGTCCCCATGGCCGAACTGTGACGTTCGCCGACCTCTGGCGGGAGCTGGAGTCGATCGGCCGCGACCGGCAGACCGGCGGCTACCGCCGGTACTCCTGGACCCCGGCCGACGTCGCCTGCCGCACCTGGTTCACTCGCCAGGCCGCTAAGCGCGACCTGGCCGTGGAGACGGACCACAACGGCAACCTGTGGGCCTGGTGGGGCCCGCGGGGTCCCAACGCCGTGGTGACCGGCAGCCACCTGGACTCCGTGCCCGACGGCGGCGGCTTCGACGGCGCCCTGGGCGTCGCGGCCGCGCTGGCCGCCGTGGACCTGCTGAACGACAAGGCCTTTTATCCCGAACGATCCGTGGTGCTGGCCGTCTTCACCGAGGAAGAGGGCGCCCGGTTCGGCGTTCCCTGCCTGGGCAGCCGCCTGCTGACCGGCGCCGTCCAGCCGGACGCGGCCCGGGCGCTGACCGACGACCAAGGCGTGACGCTGGCCGAGGCGATGCGGGCGGCAGGCCACGACCCGGGCCGGATCGGTCCGGACGAACGCCGGCTCGAGGGCATCAGCGCGCTGGTCGAACTGCACGTCGAGCAGGGCCGGGCGCTGGCGCCGCTGGACGCCGCGGTCGGTGTGGCCGAAGGCATCTGGCCGCACGGCCGGTGGCGGCTCGACTTCACCGGCCGCGCCGATCACGCCGGCACGGCCCGGCTGGCCGACCGCAGCGACCCGATGCTGCCGTACGCGAGCACCGTGCTGGCCGCCCGCCAGGCCGCGGCGGAAAACGGCGCCGTGGCCACGTTCGGCAAGGTCATGGCCGAGCCGAACGGCACGAACGCGGTGCCCTCGGCCGTCCGGGCCTGGCTGGACGCCCGGGCTCCGGACGAAGCCGTGCTGGCGGCCACGGTCGCCACGGTCCGTTCGGCCGCAGAAAAATCCGCCCGGGTGCAGGGGGTCACGCTCGGCGTCAGGCAGGAGTCGTCCACCCCGCTGGTCCGGTTCGACGAGAAGCTAAGGGACCGGATCTGCGGCGTGCTGGCCGCGGCCGGGATGACCGCGCCGGTGCTGCCCACCGGGGCCGGGCACGACGCCGGGGTCCTGGCCGCGCGGGTGCCGGCCGCCATGCTGTTCGTGCGCAACCCGACCGGCGTCTCGCATTCGCCCGCCGAACACGCCGACCTGGCCGACTGCGAGGCCGGAGTCCGCGCCCTGGCCGCCGTCCTCGAGGATCTTGCGGGATGAGTGCTGGCCCGGGGGGGACGACCCCCCCCAAACCCCCCCCGTTCCCTTTCCCGGGGGGACCCATCCCCCCGGACCCCCCTTGGGAAGGGCTGCCCGCCCCCCCAGACCCCCCTGGCCCCCCGTCCCCCCGTGGCCCCCGCCGTTGGCTCGCCAACCTGGCCTGGCTGCCCGGCCAGGGCGTCCAGCGAGACGTCCTCATCGAAGCCGACGGCGAGCACTTCATCTCCGTCACCCCATCCGCCCCATACGTCCCGGCAGCCGTTGAGCGTCTCCATGGCCTCACGCTGCCCGGGTTCGCCAACGCCCACTCGCACGCCTTCCACCGGGCGCTGCGCGGGACCACGCAGGCGGACCGGGGGACGTTCTGGACCTGGCGCGAGCGGATGTACGACGTCGCGGCCCGCCTGGATCCGGACCGCTACCTGCGGTTGGCCCGCGCCACCTACGCCGAGATGGCCCTGGCCGGGGTCAGCTGCGTGGGGGAGTTCCACTACCTGCACCACCAGGCCGGCGGGCACCCCTACGACGACCAGAACGCCATGGGCCGGGCCCTGATCCAGGCCGCGGCCGAGGCCGGCCTGCGCATGACGCTGCTCGACACCTGCTACCTGGCCGGCGGGCTGGACCCCTTGGTCCCCGAGGGCCTGCTGCCGCTGGCCGGGCCCCAGCTGCGGTTCGGCGACGGCGACGCGGTGCGCTGGGCCGGGCGGGTCACCGGCCTGGGCTACGACGCCCATGGCATGATCACCCCGCACGCCCGGGTCGGCGCGGCCATCCACTCCGTCCGCGCGGTGCCGAAGGGCCAGATGCACCCGGTCGTGGCCTGGGCCCACCGGACCGGCGCCCCGCTGCACGCCCACATGTCCGAGCAGACCGGCGAGAACGAGGCCTGCCAGGACGTGTACGGCATGTCGCCCGCCCGGCTGCTGTACGAGGAAAACGTGCTCGGCCCGCGGACCACGGTCGTGCACGCCACCCATCTCGAGCCCGGTGACCTGGACCTGCTGGGCGGCTGCCAGGCGTACGCCTGCCTGTGCCCGACCACGGAACGCGATCTCGGCGACGGCCTGGCCCCGGCCCGGGCGCTGGCCGCGGCGGGCTGCCCGCTCACCCTGGGCAGCGACAGCCACGCGGTGATCGACCTGCTCGAGGAGGCCCGCGGGGTCGAGTACGCCGAACGCCTGGCCCAGCGCGCCCGCGGCCACTTCACCGCCGAGGCCCTGCTGCGCGCCGCCACCGCGGCCGGGCATACCAGCCTGGGCTGGCCCGACGCGGGGGAGATCGCCGTGGGCGCCTGGGCCGATCTGGTGACGATCGGTATGGACAGCGTGCGCACCG
This sequence comes from uncultured Actinomycetes bacterium, assembly GCA_963835775.1. GTDB lineage: Bacteria > Actinomycetota > Actinomycetes > Streptosporangiales > Streptosporangiaceae > Palsa-504. The sequence goes on from CAWIHB010000002.1 coordinate 83,427, forward strand.
CCGGTGCGGCCGAGGGCCTGGCGCTGGAAGCGGCGGTGTTCGGCGCCTCGGCCGCTGACGTGCGCGACGTGGTGATCAGCGGCCGGGACGTGGTCCGCGATGGCGTGCACCTGCTGGTCCCCGACGTCCCGGTCGAGCTCTCCCGTTCCATCCGCGCGCTCCTCGGCTAGCGCCCCTTGCCACAATGGCCCCATGAGCGAAATTCCCCTGGTCCAGCTGAGCCCCGACGTGGCCATGCCGATGCTCGGCTTCGGCACCTGGCAGATGCAAGGCCAGCGGGCCCACGACGCCGTCCGGCATGCGCTGGCCACCGGCTACCGCCACATCGACACCGCCACCATGTACCGGAACGAAGCCGAGGTCGGCCGGGCCCTGGCCGGCAGCGGCCTGGACCGCGGCGAGGTGTTCATCACCACCAAGCTGCCGCCCGGCCATGCCGGCCGGGCCCGCGCCACCCTCGCTGAGAGCCTGCGTGCGCTCGGTACGGACTACGTGGACCTGTGGCTGATCCACTGGCCGCCGCGCGCCGGGGCCTCGGTGCCGCTGTGGCAGGAGTTCCTCGCCGCCCGGGACGAGGGGCTGTGCCGGGCCATCGGGGTGAGTAACTACAGCCTGCGCCAGATCGACGAGCTGACCGCGGCCACCAGTCAGCGGCCCGCCGTCAACCAGATCCCGTGGAGCCCGTCCCGCTACGACCTGGCCCTGCTGGCCGGCCACGTCGACCGCGACGTGGCTGTCGAGGGCTACAGCCCGCTCAATGGCACCAGGCTGCGCGATCGCGTCCTGACCGAGATCGCCGCCGCCCACGGCGTAACGCCCGCCCAGGTTGTTCTGCGCTGGCACCTCGAACTCGGCATCATCGTCATCCCCAAGTCCACCCACCCCGCCCGCATCGACGAGAACTTCGACCTGTTCCGCTTCACCCTCACCCCCGACGAAGTAACCCGCATCAACCACCTCTAACACCCCAGCGTCCCCAATGTCCCCAGCCTGGGGGCCCGCCCCGCAGCCAAAAGGGCGCACATCATCCCGCAAATCCTTGCGAATGGCAAGTGGTTGTCCACAGGTGTGAGCACTGCGCCCGAGTTATCCACAGGCGGTCGGCTGATCCGCCCTGGAGCGCCGTGGCCGCGCCACCGTGGGAGGGACCGGTGGCGTGGGGCCGCCGGGGAGCCCAAGGAGGAACGTGATGACTCAAGGTGGATACGCCACCGTGGTCGGCTTCGTGGCCCAGGACCCGATTCAGCGCTTGACCAAGGACGGCACCAGGGTCACCGACCTGCGGGTCGGCACGACCCGGCGCGTGCAGGACCGGGCCACGAACCAGTGGCGCGATGCCGATACCTCGTATTTCAGCGTCAGCTGCTGGCGCAGGCTGGGTGATCACGTGCGGGCCAGCCTGCGCAAGGGCGACCCGGTCGTGGTCAAGGGGCGGCTCAGGTCCCACACCTTCGACGACAAGAACGGCCAGCCCAGGACGGTGATCGACATCGTGGCCGATACGGTCGGGCATGACCTCAACCGCGGCGTGGCCAACTACATCCGGCAGCGTTACCAGCCGGCCAGCACCGACGGCGACCCGGCCGCCAACGGAGGCCAGGGCCCGGCTGACGAGAACGAGATGATCGACGACCTCGACGAGGAGACGATGGAGCGGCTCGAACAGGAACTGGGCGATGGCCTCAACGAGACCGAGCTCGCCGGGCAAGCGCTCGAGGAGGGTCAAGCGGCCGACGTCACGGCGTCGGCAGTGCCCTACTGAGCACTAAGTCCAGATAACGCCTCGCACCGGGTCCACTCTCCTCAGGTCGGGGTGCCGAACGGAGCGGTTACGCCTGGAATCGTAGCGTAGCCGCTCCCGCGGCACCAGCAGTACCCACCGTAATGCCACGAGCGTGTCTGCTCCGCGGTCCGTGAGACCCCAACGTACCCGTTTGCCAACGGCCCGGCACTCTTCGCATCTATAATGTTACCTAACGTGATGACCGGACCTTCAGATCTCGGGTTCGCGGCGGCCTGGCGCACGATGGGCGGAGGCATGTCAGCAGTTCAAGAGGCGATCGGGCGGCGCCAGCGGGGGCTGAGGCGTCTGATCAGGTGGTCCCGGCGCGGGGGGGTGCGGGGGGGTCGTCCCCCGGAGCTGGCACCGTGCTGGCCTCTGCTCAGCATGCCGATGTCACTGATCGTATACGTGCTGGCCGTCGTCGCCTGCGACCTGGCTCTGATCGGCTGGGAACTCGCAGGCACCCCCCTCCGGGCGGACAACCTGGTCCTGTTCGCGGCGCTGCTGGCCGCCGCGGTGATCTGCATCGAGGCCATCCGGCGGCTCGGCCAGCCGTCAGGCGTGTCCCGGGACCTGCTGTCGGCGTGGTGGCTGCCGATCGCGCTGCTGCTGCCGCCGGTATACGCGCTGCTCGCGCCGTGCGTCATCGGACTGATGCTGTACCTGCGGGCCCGGCGGATACCGGTCTACCGCCGGGTGTTCAGCTCGGCCGCGCTCGGGCTGGCCGGCGCGGCCGCCTCGGCCACGTTCCACCTGGCTGTTCCCGACGCGGTACGCGTCACCCTGGACGGCTCGCACACCTGGCTGACCCGGGCGACGGTAGTGCCGGCCGCGATCGGCTGCGCGGTCCTGTTCGCCGTGCTCAATACCGGCATCATCGCGGTTGCCGCGCACGTGGCCGAACCGGAGACGCCGCTGAAGAAGCTGTTCTGGGACCGGGAGAGCCTGCTGCTCGACCTGACCGAGATCTGCGTCGGCATCCTGGTCGCGGTCACCTGCGCACTGAGCTTCCTGCTGCTCCTGGTGGCCCTGCCGCCGGTCATCCTGCTGCAGCGCAGCCTGATGCACCAGCAGCTGGCCGCGGCGGCGCGCACCGACCCGAAGACCGGGCTGCTGAACGCAACGGCCTGGCAGCGCGAGGCCGACGCGGCGGTGGCCCGGGCCAGGTCCTCGGGCGCGCCGCTGGCCCTGCTGCTGGTAGACGTCGATCACTTCAAGCGGGTCAACGACAGCCACGGCCACCTGATCGGGGACGACGTCCTGCGCGCCCTGGCCACCGAGCTGCGGCAGCAGGTGCGCGAGTCGGACGTGGTAGGCCGGTTCGGCGGGGAGGAGTTCACCGTCCTGCTGCCCCGTACCGACGCCGACGGGGCCTGCCGGATCGCCGAACGGCTGCGCAGCAGCGCCGGCCTGCTGAGCGTGGCCGCCGCCGAGGCGAGCATCAGCGTCACGGTCTCGATCGGCGTGGCCGTGCTCGGCGAGCACGGGAGCGACCTGTTCGAGCTGCTCGCCGCGGCCGACCTGGCGCTGTACCGGGCCAAGGACGACGGCCGGAACCTGGTGCGCCTGTACGCGGCGGCCCAGGAGCTGCCGCCCGCCCAGCCGGACAAACAGGGGGACGCGGCAACGGACACACGCCCGTAGGCGTGCTGGCCTGCCGGAGTTTGTCTAGCCTTCAACCGCTATCAGCGGCAACACGGATCAAGGCGCCGTCGTCAGGTTCAGTACCGGTCCGAGGGTCTGCAGCGGAGCCGGGGGCGGGCGGTTGCCCACCCCGGCTTCGAGGGTCACGAACGTGGCGGCGTCGATGATGGCCGAAAAGTAGCGTCCGGTCGGCGCGTGGGCACACGGCACCACAGGGCCGCCGTTATAGAGGGTGAAGTCACCCTTCATCAGCACCAGGTACACGGCATCGGTGGCATTGTCCGTTATGCCACCGAGGCCGCCCCCCACCGTGGCTATCGCCTTGCTGAAGGTCGTTCGCACCGCGAGGATCCAGGCAGGCCCAGCGCCGTCACAGACCTTCACTTCGTGCAGGGCCGTAGTGCGGAGCCGGCGTGCCACGGCGGCGGGGGACGTGGCACCTGACGGCAGCGGCACCGCGAAGTCAGCGACTTCTCCCTCATCTTCCCCTGGTTCCGGTCCTGACCAGGCCGACTCCGCAGAAAGCTGGCGGCTGGCCCCGGGCCTGAACCCGGTCGGCACGGTCCAGTGCAGCACGAACCGGTGCACGCCGGGCCGCAGCGGCACGCGGGTGCTGGCCGCCAGGACCGTCATGCCGGCGGGCCCGTCGGCGCGGGGTGCGAGGATGTTGTTGGTGATGCCCAGCCACAGGCCGGTAATCGCCTGCGGACCGGGCACAGTCACCTCGACCGTCATCGTGAGTTCCTCGCCCGGGATGATGGTGAACAGCGGCGGCATTCCTGGCGGAGCCGCTCGCGTCTGGCCGTTCACCGTCACCGTGTACGACAATGCAGGCCCGGGGGGCGCGGGCACGCTCTCGGGGCCCCGGCTTGTCCCGCTCGCCGTCACCGTGTGCGACAGCCCAGGGGCGGGGGGCGGGGCCGCGCTGGTGCCGCGCTGGCTTGTCCCGCCGCGCGTAAGCGGGATCGCGACCGCCGATGCCACCGCCGCCACCGAGACCGCCGCAATGATCCTGCCGCGGGTGCGCCGTCTCCGCCTGATTCCTCTTACTCGCGCGGCTAGGTCCTCAGCGGTGAAGTGCGGCGGTTCGGCTTGCGCCGCCGTCTCCGCTAGGCGCAGGCGCAGTTCCCGCTCGTCGATCGGCATCGCGTTAGCTCCTTCCGCTAGGCACTTTCCGGGTCGGACAACCGCATGGCCACCCGGGGCATCGCCTCGCTGAGGTACCGCTTGACTGTGCCTTCGCGCACGCCGAGCACGGCCGCGACTTCGGCTACGGGCAGGTCCTCGTAGTAGCGCAGCACCACGCAGGCGCGCTGCTGGGGCGAAAGGCTCCGCAGCGCGGTCAGTATGGCGTGGCGGTCGGACACCTGATCGGCGGGATCCGGCGCCGCGCGGACGGGCCGCAGCAGCGGTGCCAATTGGCTCCAGCGGGAGCGCCGGCGGGCGCCATCAATGAACAGGTTCACCATGATCGCCCGGACGTATGCCTCGGCCGCGCCGGGTCGCGGGACTCGCAGCGGCCGGGTGAACGCCCGGACCAGCGCTTCTTGGACTAGGTCGTCGGCCTGGGAGTTGTCCCCGCACAACAGAAACGCATGGCGCTTGAGGGTGCCGCCGCGTGCGCTGGCTAGGTCGGCCAGCGTCTGCTCCCAGCTCTCCATCTCACCGCTCCAGCGATCCCGAAACTGCCGTCTTCTTGTAAAACGAACGAGTCAGCCGGGACGTTGGGGCCGGCGCGCAAAACACCGTCTTCCCGACTACAGGGATCAGCTGTAGCGCAGCGTCCAGGCGTGCTTGCACTTCTCGATGGTGTCGGGCGGGCACGTATGCTGACAGGTGCCCGCAGCGCACAGCTTGACCGTCTCGGGACGATGGTTGGACACGTCGCATTTCTTGAAGATCACGCCCGTGCGGTTGACCGCTAGCGCCATGCGAGGCTCCCTGACTTTTACCTGATGTATAGGAGCGTTGCAGGCAGACTGCCTGCGGCAACAGATAGGTTGAGATACATGCCGGAGTTCATTTATCAGATGCGATCCGTGCGCAAGGCGCACGGCGACAAGGTCATCCTCAACAACGTCACGCTGGCGTTCCTGCCCGGCGCGAAGATCGGCGTCGTCGGACCGAATGGCACCGGCAAGTCGACCCTGCTGCGGATGATGGCAGGCGATGAGCAGCCGTCCAACGGCGAGGCGCGCCTGATGCCGGGCTACACCGTGGGCCTGCTCGCCCAGGAGCCGAAGCTGGACGAGACCAAGACGGTCCTCGGCAACGTCGAAGACGGTGTGGCCGAGACCAAGCGGCTGCTTGAGCAGTACAACGAGATCGCCGAGAAAATGGCGACCGACTACTCCGACGGGCTGCTCGAGGAGATGGGCCGCCTGCAGGAGCAGCTCGACCACAAGGACGCCTGGGATCTCGACAGCCAGATCGAGCAGGCCATGGACGCGCTCCGCTGCCCGCCCCCGGACGCCGACGTAACGAGCCTCTCCGGCGGCGAACGCAGAAGGGTGGCCCTGTGCCGCCTGCTGCTGTCCCAGCCCGACCTGCTGCTGCTCGACGAGCCCACCAACCACCTGGACGCGGAGAGCGTGCAGTGGCTTGAGCAGCACCTGGAGAAGTACCCGGGCACCGTCGTGGCCGTCACCCACGACCGGTACTTCCTGGACGACGTGGCCCAGTGGATCCTCGAGCTCGACCGCGGCCACGCCTTCCCCTACGAGGGCAACTACTCCACCTACCTGGAGACCAAGGCGGCCCGGCTGAAGGTCGAGGGCGCCAAGGACGCGAAAAAGCGCAAGCGCCTCGAGGACGAGCTCGAATGGGTCCGCTCGAGCCCGCGGGCCCGGCAGGCCAAGAGCCGGGCCCGGCTGCAGCGCTACGAGGAGATGGCCGCCGAGGCCGACAGGAACCGCAAGCTGGACTTCGAGGAGATCCAGATCCCGCCGGGCCCGCGCCTGGGCAGCGTGGTCGTCGAGGTCAGCAACCTGGTCAAGGGCTTCGGCGACCGGTGCCTGTTCGAGAACCTCTCCTTCAGCCTGCCGCGCAACGGCATCGTCGGCGTCCTCGGCCCGAACGGCGTGGGCAAGACCACGCTGTTCAAGATGATCGTCGGCGAGGAGCAGCCGGACGAGGGCACGATCAGGGTCGGCGAGACCGTGACCATCTCCTACGTGGACCAGTCCCGGGAGCGCATCGACCCGCAGAAGAACGTGTGGGAGGCCATCTCCGACGGCGAGGCGCACATCCGCGTCGGCAACGTCGAGATCCCCAGCCGCGCGTACGTGGCCGCGTTCGGGTTCAAGGGCGCGGACCAGCAGAAGCCGGCCGCGGTCATGTCCGGCGGCGAGCGGAACCGGATGAACCTGGCGCTGACCCTCAAGCAGGGCGGCAATCTGCTCCTGCTCGACGAGCCGACCAACGACCTCGACGTGGAGACACTGGCCTCGCTGGAGAACGCGCTGCTCGAGTTCCCCGGCTGCGCGGTCATCACCAGCCACGACCGCTGGTTCCTGGACCGGGTGGCCACGCACATCCTGGCCTGGGAGGGCGGCGCGAACTGGTTCTGGTTCGAGGGCAACTTCGAAGCCTACGAGAAGAACAAGATCGAGCGCCTCGGCGCCGAAGCCGCCCGCCCGCACCGCGTCACCTACCGCAAGCTCACCCGCGGCTAGCGGGCCAGCCGGAAGAACGACCTCGACGAGCGGTTCCGCGGGCCCGCTGCGGCGGCCTGGTTAGCCGAGGCTCTGGCGCGGTTCGGCCAGGCCCGCCCAGGGCGTGCCCGCCTCGCCGGGTCCGCCGACGTTGGCGGCTAGCTGGCCGAGCAGGCCGCCCAGGGTGTCCAGGTCCGCCTCGGTCAGGCCGCCCCGGAGCCTGGTGTCGAAGGCGACGGCCGCCTGCTGCATCCGGCCGAACAAGGCCTCGCCCGCCTCGGTCAGCTCCACCACGTGGATCCGGCGGTTGGCGCTGTCCCGGGTCCGGGTAATCAGGCCGCGGGCGTCCATGGCGTTGAGGTGGTGCGTCAGCGTGGCCTCGCGGACCCCCACCGCCTCGGCCAGCTCCCGTTGGTTGGCCGGCTTGTGGATCTTCAGGTTGAGCAGGATCAGCCAGATCGGCAGCGTGCCGTCCGCCTCCTCGAGGGCCTCGTCGAACGCGCGGCTCACGGTGCGGGCCGCCTGGCTGAGCCGCAGGCCAATCGGCAGGCGGAACGGTCGGGACATGTCAGCTAGCTTAGCACGGAACGTAGGCTTCTAAGTATTTGACATCTAATTCTTAGATACCTAATCCGCAGGCATCGAACGGAACAGGCCGAACGAAAGGTCGGACCGGGCGGCCGTCCCGGGTGGGCTGCTAGCGGCCGGGCGGCGGCGACGAAGTTGGCGGATAGCTAGGCGAAAACGACGGTGAGGGTGACGGTGACGGTGACGGCTTCGGTGATGGTTTCGGCGACGGCTTGGGCGTCGGCTTCGCCGTGGTCGGAGCCGGCGTCGGAGGCGCCACGAACGTCGGCCCGACCGCGGGCGCCGTGGTTGGCGAAGGCGTCGGCGACGGCGACAGCGACAGCGAAGGCGACGGCGACATCGAGGTCGCCTGGAGCGAGACGTGCTGCGTCGGCGCGGCCGGCTGGCTGGGGACGGTGGCATGCGACAGGCGGGTGGCGGCCAGCGCCGTCCCGGCCGCCGCCACCACGATCACCACGGCGGCCACGAAGGCGACCTTGATCATCCTGCTGCGCCGCTGCCACAGCGGGATCTCCTCCACCGTGAAACCGCCGACCGCGGGCGGGTCGCCGGATGGCCACAACGCCGCCAGCAGCAGTGCCGCCTCGCCCAGATGCGACCGGCCGCGCTCCTCCCAGTCCGGGCCGTACTCGCCGACGGCGGCGGCATGCAGGGCGGCCACGAACGAGGTGCCGTCGGTGGGCCGCCGCTGGGGTTCCTTGGCCATGCCCGCCTCGACCAGCGGCCGCAGCGGCACGGGCACCGGCTCCAGCGGCACCGGCTCGACCTGATGCTGGTGCATCAGCATCTCGGCGGTATTGCCTACGAACGGCGGCCGCCCGGTCAGGCACTCATAGAAGGTGGCGGTAGCGGCGTACACGTCGGTCGCCGGGCTGGCCGGCGCGCCGGCGAACTGCTCCGGCGGCGCGTACACCAGCGTGCCGGCCGGGATCGGCCGGTCCCCGGCCCGGGCCGCGATGCCGAAGTCGGTCAGCTTGCTGGCGCCGGCCCCGTCGACCAGCACGTTCTCCGGCTTGTAGTCCCGGTGCACCACACGGCGCCGGTGTGCGGCGGCCAGGCCGAGCAGCGACCCCTGGAGCACGACCAGCGCTGCCTCGGCGGTCGTCTTGCCCTGGCTGGCCAGGATCTGGCGCAGCGAGACCCCGTCCACGAGCTCCATGACGATGGCCGCGCCCTCGGGCGACTCGATGTACTCATACAGCCGGACCACGTTCGGGTCGTTCAGGGAACCGAGCACCGCCGCCTCGCTGCGGAACAGCTCAGCGAACTCCGGGTCCGACAGCAGCTCCGCCTTCAGGTACTTGATCGCCACCCGGGTGCCTGTCACGTCGTGCCTGGCCAGCACCACGTCGCCGAACCCGCCCGCGCCCAGCTTCTTCAGCTCGGTGTAACCGGGAACATCCCATTCGGCCATAGCAAATCTGCGCCCTTCGCGGCAGGGGCCCGGCTCGCCGGCCGGGCGTCACATTCTCCAGGTGGTGCGGTACTCGGTCAGCAGCTGATGGTGACGTTGGTCGAGGCGGTCGCCGGGTTGGGGCTGAGGACCTGCAAGGTGACCTTCTGGGACGCGGTGCCGTGGCCCTGGCCCTCGACCGCAACGGTCACGAACACCGAATGCTGCCCGGAAATGACCGACTGGCTCTGCGGCTGGGGCGCCTCGGACTGGGGCTGGAACACCCACTGGTAGGAGACGGTGCCGGCCGCGCCGTTGGTGTCGATCCGGCCGGTCACGTTCACCGCGCATCCGGACTTGGTCTCCGCGGTGATGGCCGCGCCGCTCGTGTGGAACGGCGCGTGGTGGAAGCGCAGGAACAGCACCACGGCGGCCGCCGCGAGCAGGAGCACGGTCAACACGGTCCCGGCTATCCGGCGCAGCCGGTGCGGGCGCTTGGCCGGCTCGGGCAGGCGCCCCGTGCGCCAGACCTGCTCGGCCGTCACCCCGGCCTGGCTCTCGGGCACCCCCGGACCGTACCGGACCATGTCGGACCCGGGCGGCGGGGCACTCGGCGGCGGACCAGGGGGCGGGGCGACCGGCGGCGGAGCGACCGGCGGCTGGCCGCCCGCTGACATCTGAGTCTGCATGTCGTACGCGGACTGCTGAGACGGCGCAGGCTGGACATAGGTGGGGGGCGGCTGGTACTGGCCGTACTGCCCGCTGCCCGCCGCGGGCTGGCGCGGGGCGATGTAGGTCGGCGGCTGGTGCGACACGGCGCCCGGCGGCGGCTGGCGCGGCGGGACATACGTCGGAGGGGGCGGCGGCTGCGGACCGCCGGCCGGCGGCTGCTGGCGCGGTGCCACGTAGGTGGACTCCCAGGGCGGGGCGGGCTCGGACCGGGGCGGGCGCGGCGGCACGTACGTGGGGGGCGGCGGCTGCGGACCGCCGGCCGGCGGCTGCTGGCGCGGTGCCACGTAGGTGGACTCCCACGGCGGCGCCGCCTCCGGCGGCTGGCGCGCAGGCACGGTGGGTTCCGTGCGCTGGGATCCCATGGCTTGATCGCGTCCCCAGTAGGGATGCGTCACCTCGGCATCATCATCGTCGTCGGCCGGCGGCACGGGACCATACCCGGATGACCCTTCACCCATCTGAACCATCTTTCGGTTAAGCGATGTGCAGCTTCGGTGTCAGGGCAGACGGCACTTCCCTGTCGCACAAGTACCGTCCCCCCAGGCCGCTCTAGCGGCCGCTCAACCGTGCTCGACTACATGGAGCGCCTCGGCGCACTAAACACCTGAGTTTCGCACTTGGACCAATGTGCGGTCAACGTCCCCGGCAGCAACCGGACCCTGTTCTGTGCTGCCCAAATACCAGCAGAAATGGACATTCACAGCTATTGGCTTCGGTATCACCCATGGCCCCCGACCGGCCCTCGCGGCCCGTTCCCCGGCCCTTCGCCGCGACCCCAGGGCCCGCGCCAAGCTGACCCCCGGTGACACCCAAGGTCTTATCTTTTAGGCCGAACGGTCCAGGCTGGAACTGGGCCCCTCAGGCTGACGTCAGGCCCAGGTCCGGCCGACCGCGGGCCGGGTCCACGTTGACCAGGCTGTGCGCCGCCATGACCAGGTAATCCCAGAGCTGCGCGTCCAGTGCCTGGTCAAGCTCGAGCTCGTCCAGCGCCGCCCGCATGTGGTGCAGCCAGGCGTCCCGCTCGGCCTCGCCGATCGTGAACCTGACGTGCCGCATCCGCAGCCGGGGATGCCCGCGCAGCTCGTCGTAGGTGCGCGGCCCACCCCAGTACTGCATCAGGAACAGCCGCAGGTGCTCCTCGGCCGGGCCGAGGTCACGGGCCGGGTAGACCGGCCGCAGCACGGGATCGTCCGCCACGCCCTGGTAGAACCGGTGGACCAGGCGGCGGAAGGTCTCTTCTCCGCCCACGGCCTCGTAGAGGTTGGTCGGCTGGCTCATGGCTGCCAGCTTACGGCGTGCCGGGCTCCTCGCCTTCCTCGCCTTCCTCGCCGTCCTCCGCAAGCACCGCGTCTTCGGCGTCCTCCGCAAGCACCGCGTCCTCGGCGTCCTCCGCAAGCACCGCGTCTTCGGCGTCCTCCGCAAGCACCGCGTCCTCGGCGTCCTCCGCGAGGACCGTTGCTCCGGCGTCCTCCGCGAGGACCGTATCTTCGCCGTCCTCCGCGAGGACCGTTGCTCCGGCGTCCTCCGCGAGGACCGTATCTTCGCCGTCCTCCAGGTCGGCCGGGAGCCCGGCCATGGCCGGATCCGCCGCGGCAGCGGCAGCGGCGGCCGCCTGGCCCGCCGACCCCTGCTCCGCAGGCGCGGTGATCACGATGGTGTCCGGGCCGGCCGCGGCCACGCCCGCCGCGTCCAGCGCCGCCTTGACCCGCGCCCGCAGCTCGCGCGCCACCTCCCATTGGCGCATGGGCGCGGTCTTGGCCACGATGCGCATCGTCACCTCGCGGCTGGACAGCTCCTGGGCTCCCCACACCTCGGGCTTTTCCAGCATCAGCTTGCGCCAGCCGCGCTCCCGGTACAGGCCGGCCGCGGCCTGCTCCATCAGCGCCCGGATGCGGCCCAGGTCCTCCTCGTAGGGCACCGGGTAGTCGATGACCGCCCGCGACCAGCCCTGCGACTCGTTGCCGACGCTCTCGATGGTGCCGTTCCTGACGTGCCAGACCACGCCGTTGACGTCGCGCAGCCGGGTGGTGAGCAGCGTCATCGCCTCGACCGTCCCGGTCGCGTCCTTGAGGTTGATCGTGTCCCCGACCCCGTAGTGGTCCTCGACCAGCATCAGGATGCCCGCCAGGTAGTCCCGCACCAGGTTCTGCGCGCCGAACCCCAGAGCCACCCCCAGCACGGTCGTGCTCAGCAGCAGCGGCGTCAGGTTGACGCCCAGGTCACCCAGGACGGTCAGGGTCGCGATGCCGAACACCACGATGGAGACCCCGCTGCGCAGGATCGACCCGAAGGCCCGGGACCGCTGCTCGCGCCGCTCGGTGCCGCCCATGTGGACCGCCGCGACCGCCTTGTGCGCGCGGCCGGCCGAGGCCGCCGGGAGCGACGCGGTCGCCGCCCGCTCGGTGAGCCTGTTGATCACCCGGTGCAGGACGTACCGGAAGAACAAGGCCAGCACGATGACGAACGCGATCCGCAGTCCCTGGTAGACCGGCCCGGCCAGGTACACCCGGACCACCTGCGCCGCGTTCGCGCTGTGGGTGAGGTCCCAGGCCAGGCGGCAGGCGATCCCCGGATTGTCGCCGCAGCTCCCGGTCAGCGAACCGCCCGCGTCGATCAGGCCCAGGCTGGTGGCGTGAAACACAGAACTCCTTCCGCTGGGTGCCGCTGCACGCGAGGCTACTGCGCGGCAGCACCCGGCGGTCGGCCCTCAGCGGAAAGCCCCGGCCGCCTACTTCCGCGGCCCGCCCGGCTGAGGAAGGCTTACTCCAGGACCAGCCCGGTGTACCTGGCGGCGAACGCGAGCGTGTCCCCGGCCAGCTCGGCTGACCGGCTCACTGCCCGGGCCCCGTGCCCCACCTGACCCTCCGCGCGCAGCAGCACCGGCCGGTCCTCCGGAGCAGACGAGGTGGCGTGCTGCAGCGCGGCGCACATCTTGTAGGCGTGCACCGGGTCGACCCGCGTGTCGCTGGTGAACACGGTGAACAGCACCGCTGGATACGCCGTCCCGGAGACCACGTGATGGTAGGGGGAGTAGGACAGCAGCCAGCCGAGCTGCTCCGGGTCCGCCGCGCTGCCGTACTCGACGTTCCACGTCTGCCCCAGGCCGAACCGCTCGTACCGCACCATGTCAAGCAACGGCGCCGAGCAGACCACGGCGGCGAACAGCTCGGGCCGCTGGGTCAGGGCCGCGCCGACCAGCAGCCCGCCGTTGGATCCGCCGGAGATGGCCAGCTGCCCAGGGGTGGTCCAGCCGTCCCTGATCAGCGTCTCCGCGGCGGCGTAGAAGTCGTCGAACACGTTCTGCTTGTTGTCCAGCATCCCGGCCCGGTGCCACTGTTCGCCTTCTTCGCTGCCGCCACGCAGGTTGGCCACCGCGTACACGCCGCCCGCCGACACCCAGGCCAGGGTGTTCGGCGAGAACGCGGGCGTCAGGCTGATGTCGAACCCGCCGTACCCGGTCAGGATGGCCGGCCGCGGGCGGTCTGGCCCGTTCGGCCCATCCTGCCTCGTCAAGGCCGATGCCGGGCTGATGACCAGCATCCGCACCGGCGTGCCGTCCGCCGAGGCGTAGGTCACCTGGCGGGTGGCCACGGCCGGCACCGCCACGCTGCCCGGCGGGCTGGCCCAGGTGGTCACCTCGAAGGTCCGGGCGTCGAACCGCAGGATCACCGGCGGCGTGGTGTAGTCCGTGTAGCCGAACCATGCCTCGTGCCCGCCCTCGGGCCGCTCGCTCAGCCCGCCCGCGGTGCCCAGGCCGGGCAGCGGCACCTCGCTCAGCCGCTCGCCCGTGGCCAGGTCGTGCACGGTGATCTCGCTCAGCGCGTGCCTGGTCCAGGTGGCCAGCAGCACCGGCCGGGCCAGTTCCGGCCCGTCCAGCAGCGCGAACCCGCGCAGCACGGCCTCGGGGTCCTCCCGGACCAGGTCCCGCCAGCTGGCCCGGTCGGCCAGCCCGGCCGCGGCCGGATCGGCCACCGCCACCCGGCCGCGCGGCGCATCCGCGTCGGTGAACAGGTACAGCAGCCCGTCCCGCCCGACCCGCACCCAGGTCTGCGCGTCCACCCCCTCCTGCAGCACGCGCAGATCGGGCGCGGCGGGATCGGATTCGGACAGGTCGGCCAGCCACAGGTCGTTCCGCGGCGCGGTGCCCCGGGACGCGGAGATGGCCAGCCACCGGCCGTCCCGGCTGACCGACACCGCGTAGTAGTCGGTCTTGCCCCGGCCGGTGCCGAAGATCAGCACGTCCTCGTCGGCGGGCGTGCCGAGCTGGTGCAGGTACACCCGCCGGTGGTACTGGCTTTCGCCCTCGGGCACCGCATCGGCCGGCAGCAGGCGCGTGTAGTAGAACGCCTTGCCGCCCGGCAGCCAGGCCACGTTCGAGTACCGGCACCGGTCGATCGGCCCGTCGACCAGCGCCCCGGTCTCGACGTCGAGGACCCGCAGCAGCGATTCCTCGTCGCCGCCCTGGGACAGCTGGTAGGCCAGCAGCCGCCCCTCCTTGTCCGGCTGCCAGGCGTCCAGCGTGGTCAGCCCGGACGGGTCGATGGCCATCGGGTCGATGAGCACCTCAGCCGGAGACCCTGATCCGTCCGCGACCTGCGTGCAGAGCACGCCGTGCTCCTGGCCGGGGTCGCGCCGGCTGAAGAAGGACCGCTCCCCGCGCCAGGCCGGCGTCCCCACGTAGCCCACGCTGAGCAGCGCGCGGACCTGCTCGGCCAGGGCGGCCCGCCCGGGCCAGCCGTCCCGCTCGGCGGTGTACAGGGCGGACTGCCCGGCCAGCCACCCGGCCCGCTCCGCGCTGGCCGCGTCCTCCAGCCAGCGGTAAGGGTCACTGACCTGGTACCCGAGGACGTCCTCGGTCAGGTCCAGCCTGCGCGCCTCCGGATAGCGAAACTCGCTCATGCAGTGCCTCCCGCTCGCTCTGTTTTCCCGCTCGCCTCCGGGCCGCTCTTAAGGCGCTTCCTTCCCTCGTCGCTCCTTCGTCGCTCCTCGGTCCAGGCAGCGCCGCGGCCCTTTGGCTCGCGGGAAGTCCAGGCGGCGCCGCGGTCCCGGCATAGCTTGCGCAGCTCGCTCATGTTGGCACCTTACGTTCCCGCTGACCTAGTACGCTTATGTGGTGGCAGAAGCAAGCACCAGACGACACACTAGGAGCATGTGCTTCTGTTAGACGGCCGGCACCAGCGGGAGGTGCAGTGCGGCGAGTGCTGCTGCTCAACGTGACGTATGAACCGCTGACCACTGTTGGCCTGCGCCGGGCGGTGTGCCTGGTGCTGGGCGGCAAGGCCGAGGTCGTGCACGATGATGCGGCAGGTGCGATGCTGCATGCGGCGTCGGTCGCGCTGGTCACCCCGTCGGTGATCAGGCTCAGCCGCTACGTCCGGGTGCCCTACCGCAACCGGGTGCCGCTGACCAGGGCCGCGCTGATGCGCCGGGACAACTACCGCTGCGCCTACTGCGGCCGCCGGGCCGAGACCATCGACCACGTGCTCCCCAGGAGCCGCGGCGGCCCGCACGCCTGGGAGAACTGCGTCGCGTCCTGCACGATCTGCAATCACCGTAAGGCCGACCGGCTGCTCGAGGAACTCGGCTGGACACTGGCGGTCCCGCCCGCAGTACCACGCGGCGCCCACTGGCGGCTGGTGGGCGCTCAGCACGACGGCGACCCCCAGTGGGCCGCTTATTTGCGTGAGCCCAGTGCCGCGTTAATGGCCCTGTTTTCTTCTCGCCTCCGGGCCGCCTTAAGGCGCCTCCTTCCCTCGTTCCTCGCTCCTCAGTCCAGTGGCGGGTGAAGTCCCCGCCGCACGGTGTCCCGCACAGCCTCGAGCGCGGTGTAGCGGGGCACCCAGCCCAGCTCGGTCTTGGCCAGGGTCGAGTCGACGATCACCGGATGGCCGGCCGCCTCGACCCATTGCGCGGCGGGCGGCAGGAACGGCAGCGCCGCCATGGCCCGCGCCGCGAACTGCGCCGGGCCCGCGGGAATTGGCAGCGGGATGAGGCCGAATTCCCGGGCCACGTCGGCGGCGGTGAGGATCCCGTCGGCGGCGACGTTGTACGCCCCGGGTGGCCCGGCAGCCACGATGCACAGACCGAACGCCTGGCCCAGGTCCTCCTCGTGCACGAACTGAAGCGGCAGCACCGGGACCGGCACCGGCAGCGGAGGAGCCGGCCGACCTGCCCGGCCAGCCAGCGGCCGACCGGCGCGAACGGTCCCGGCAGCAGTTCCTTGGCGCCGACGGCGTGCGGACCCAGCACGACCGGCGGCCGCAGCAGGTACAGGGCCGGGCCTCCGGACCGGCCTGCCTCGGCCCGCAGCAGCGACTCGAGCTCGGCCTTCTGCCGTGCATAGAACAGCCGGGTGGCGGGGCGCACGGGCCATTCCTCGGTTATGCCGATTGGATTGTCCGGGTGGAAGCCGTAGGCCGCTACCGACGAGGCGTAGACGAAGCGGCGCGCGCCCGCTGCGGCCGCGGCCCGGAAGGCGTTCAGCGTGCCGTCGACGTTGACCGCCCGGATCACCTCGCCCGGCGCGTTCCCGGTGACCTGGAACGCCAGGTGCACCACCACGTCGGCGTGGCCGAACGCCTCCCGCAGCGCATCGGGGTCGCGGACGTCCCCGCGCCGGTAGGTCATCTTCGTCCAGCCGTACACCGCCGGGTCCAATGGGCGGCGGGCCACGCCCACGATCCGTCCCACCCGGTCGTCGGCCTGGAGCAGAGGGATCAGGCCGGAGCCGAACGTGCCGGTCGGGCCGGTCACCGCGACGGTGAGATCCCGTTCGGTCATGGCTTCACCCTGGCAGACGCGGCCGGCACTCATAACAGAGCCTAAGGTCCCTGCGGTCAGGACCGAGCGACCCGGGCCAGACCGGCACCGGACGGCCTACCATCCTGCTGACCAAAGGATCATGTGTGGCCGAGCCCGGCCGCGGGAGCGGCAAGACCGGCCCTGCTGGGCAAGGGGGCCGTCATGGACAGGCTGAACCCGCTGGACGCCGCGTTCATCGACGCGGAGGACGCGGACCCGCACATCTCGATGGCGATCGCGTCGATCGCCGTGTTCGAGGGTCCGGCGCCGTCGCATGAGGAGGTGCTCGCCTACCTGGCCGGGCGCCTGCCGCTCGTGCCCCGTTACCGGCAGAAGCTCCGGCCGGTGCCGTTCCGGCTGGGACGGCCGGTCTGGGTGGAGGACCCGGACTTCGATCTCCGTTACCACGTCCGGCGCACCGCCCTGCCCGCTCCCGGGGGAGACCGCCAGCTGGCCGACCTGATGGCCCGGGTGATGTCCCAGCGGCTCGACCGCGATCACCCGCTGTGGGAGTACTGGTTCGTCGAGGGGCTCGCCGAAGGCTGCTGGGCGCTGATCTCGAAGGTGCATCACTGCATGGTCGACGGAGTCTCGGGGACCGACCTGTACCGCGTGATCTTCGACTTCTCTCCCGAGCCCGCGCCGCCCGTCGTCGACGACCGGGTGGCGGACTCCGAGCCCTCCCCGGTTGAGCTGGCCGCTCGGGCCATGCTCGACACGGTGGCGCTCCCGGTCCGGGAAGCCCGCGCGCTGCGCGGTGCCGTGGCCGATCCGGCCGGTGCCATCCGGCAGGCGGCCGACATGACGCGGGCCGTCGCGAAGATGGCTCCGGCCTTGTGGCCCGCCACCGGGTCCTCGCTGAGCGGGAGCATCGGCCGGCAGCGGCGCTACATCTGGACCCGGGCGTCGCTGGACGACGTCAAGACGATCAAGGGTGCGCTGGGCGGCACCGTGAACGATGTGGTCCTGGCCGCCATCAGCGGCGGCTTCCGCGCGCTGCTGCTGGTCCGGGGCGAGCAGCCAGGACCGCACATGGTCCGGTCGCTGGTCCCGGTCTCGGTCAGGGCCCCGGGCGAAGAGAGCCTCTACGACAACCGGGTCTCTGCGCTCCTGGCCGATCTTCCCGTCCACATCGCCGACCCGGTGGAGCGGCTCACGGCGGTCCGGGCCGAGCTGGCCGCCCTGAAGCAGAGCAACGAGGCAATGCTGGGCGAGGCCCTGGCCTCGCTGGGCCGGTATACCCCGTTCCCGTTCGCGTCCTGGCTGATCAGGCTCGGGTTCGAGCTGCCCCAGCGGGATATCGTCACGGTGACCACGAACGTGCCCGGTCCCCGGCAGCCGCTGTACGGGATGGGCCGCCGGATCGTGGAGATCATCCCTTACGTACCGATCGCCACGACGCTCCGCACCGGGGTTTCGATCTTCACCTACTGCGATCGCGTGACGTTCGGAATCACCGGTGACTTCGCGGCCAACCCGGACCTTGACGTGCTGGCCCGCGGCATCGACGACGCCTTGGCGGGCCTCCTGAAGGCCAGCCGCGCCCCGCGGCGCGCCCCCGAAGGGTGACCTTCGGCTCTGGTCAGCGGCCGGCTTCCGGCCCGAGCATGGATGCCGTGGCTGAAACGGCTCGGCATGACGGCGCCGCGATCGAGGTGCGCGGCCTGACCAAGTCCTACGGCGACGTGCACGCGGTCCAGGGGATCGACCTGCGGGTCGAGCGCGGGCAGATCTTCGCGCTGCTCGGCCCGAACGGGGCCGGGAAGACCACCACGGTCGAGATCCTCGAGGGCTACCGGTCACGCGACGGCGGCACGGTGCAGATCCTCGGCTGCGACCCCGCCCGGCAACGGCGGCAGCTGAAGAGCCAGATCGGGATCGTCCTGCAGTCCAGCGGCATGGACCGGTACCTCACCGTGTCGGAGACCGTCACGATGTACGCC
Organism: uncultured Actinomycetes bacterium; assembly: GCA_963835775.1. Lineage (GTDB taxonomy): Bacteria > Actinomycetota > Actinomycetes > Streptosporangiales > Streptosporangiaceae > Palsa-504. The sequence continues at coordinate 101,964 of CAWIHB010000002.1, forward strand.
GGGTACTACCCGCGGCCGCGGCCGGTGGACGAGGTGATCAACCTCGTGGGCCTGCAGGCCAAGCGGGACGCCCGGGTGCTGCAGCTGTCCGGCGGACAGCAGCGGCGGCTGGACGTCGCAATCGCCCTGGTCGGCAACCCGGACCTGCTGTTCCTGGACGAGCCCACCACCGGATTCGATCCCTCGGCCCGGCACGAGGCGTGGCAGGTCATCAAGAACCTGGCCGCGCTCGGCAAGACGGTGTTGCTGACCACGCACTACATGGACGAGGCGCAGTACCTGGCCAACCAGGTCGCGGTGATCAGCGGCGGCCGGATCGTCGCGGAAGGGCCACCCGCCACCATCGGGAACCGCGAACAGGCCAGGGCCCGGATCCGCTACCGGCTGGCCGACGGAGCCATGCCGCCCTCCGATCTGCAGGCGCCGCCCGGACCGGACGGGCTGATGGAACTGGCGCCCGATGACCTGACCGCCGCGCTGCACCGGCTCACCGGCTGGGCCCTGGAGCAGCACGTCGAGCTCACCGGCCTGGAGGTCATCCGGCCCACGCTGGAGGACGTCTACCTGGAGCTGACCGGCAGCCAGGAAGGACACAGCTCATGAGCGGCGCGGCGCTGACGCTGACACAGGTCAGATACACGAACAAAGCGTTCTGGCGGAACCCGGCCTCGGCGTTCTTCATCTTCGCTTTCCCGCTCATGTTCCTGGTCATCTTCACCGCGCTGCTCGGGCACGGCACCGTTCGCGTCTCGCCGACCAGGGTGGTGAACACCTCCACGTACTACGTGGCGGCGATGGCCTCCTTCGGGGTGATCTCGGCCTGCTACACCAACATCGCGATCAGCGTGACCACCCAGCGCGACGCGGGCGTCCTGAAGCGGACGAACGGCACGCCGCTGCCGAGCGCGGTCTACCTCGGCGCGCGGATGCTGCACTCACTGCTCGTCGCGGTCCTGCTGGTGGTGATCACCGCGGCCTTCGGTCGGCTGCTCTACAGCGCTAGCATCCCCACCGGCCTCACCTTGCTGAGGTTCCTGGTCATGCTGCTGGTCGGGGCGGCCACCTTCTGCGCGCTCGGCTTCGCGATCACCGCGGTCATCCCCAACGCCGACGCCGCGCCGGCCATCGTCAACGCGTCGATCCTGCCGCTGCTGTTCCTGTCCGGGGTGTTCATCCCGCTGGGCAGCGACGCGCCCGCCTGGATCGTCTGGATCGCCCGGGTCTTCCCGGTCTGGCATTTCGCCAAGGGCATGCAGGCCGGGTTCCTCGGCACCGCGTTCAGCTGGACCGACGTGCTGATCGTAGCGGCCTGGGGCCTGGCCGGCCTGCTGTTGGCGGTCCGCTTCTTCAGCTGGGAGCCGCGCTCCTGAGGTCCCGGCCGCGGATCGCCTCCACCAGCCCTGTCGGCCGCCTGACCATCGAAGCCGCACGTAACGTACGCCCCTGCCATCGACTCACAAGGCGACCCAGCCGGTGATGACGCAGGCTCGGCCCTGGCCGGCGCCGAGGCGGCAGCGCAGGCGGGCCGGGCCTGGCGGAACCGCCTCGGTGCTGAACCGCCCGAGCCCGTCGGTCTCGATGGTGATCGTTCCCCCCGGGTGCCGGATGTCGACCACGGCCGACTGCCGCGGGATCAGACGGCCGGCGATCCGCCGGGTTTCGCCGAGGCCGGTTATCTCCAGTTCGACGGCCAGGCCGCTGGTCCTGAACGACAGCCGCCGCCGCTGCTCCGTCCGGCCGCCCGCCGTGCTGGCCTGGGGGAGTGCGGAGCTGGCCTGGGGGAGTGCGGCGCACGTCTCCGGTCCGGGGGCCTGGCCCAGCGGGTCGCGGACCCGCTCGCCGGGTCTGGCGTCGCCAGGATTCACGAATGGTCCCTCCTCATGCTGGCCGTCGCCCCATGCTGACCATCCGGCCCGCTGGCCAACGGCCAACCACTGCCCTGGGTCGTCCCCATTTCACGCTGATACTCTACCTGCCACGACTATAGACGACTATATGAATGCCGGGAATGGGCCTGATACGTCAGGAAGCTGTTGCGGCCGTACGGCGACGCTCAGGCCGGCTGCGACCCAGAAGGGGACGGCAGCGGCTCGAGCAGGTCCCGGGACGCGGTCACCTCGGCCGCCGTCGGCGGGTCGTTGCCCCGCCGCTGGCAGTTGAGCGATGCCACCAGGGTTGCGTCGTCCAGTGCTCCGGCCAGCTGGTCCGCCGGGCAGCGGGCCAGGTCCGCGGGTGTATGCGGGCCTTGCTGGATGAGCGATCCGATAAGCCCGGCGGTGAAGGAGTCGCCTGCGCCGACGGTGTCGACCACGGTGACGTCGAGTGCGGGCCGGTGAATGGACTGGCCTTGTGCGGTGAAAGCAGCCACGCCATCGGCCGAGCCGGTGATGACCACCAATCTCGCGCCCAGCCCCAGCCAGTGCTGCGCGACGTCGGCGGCAGGCCGGCCGGGGTACAGCCAGGCGATGTCGTCGGAGCTGGCCTTGGTCAGGTGGGCGAGGCGCACGGCGCGCTCGACCAGCCCCTGGGCGTGGCGGTGATCCCCGAGCAGCCCGGGCCGGACGTTCGGATCATAGGTCACCAGCACGTCGCCGCGGCGGCGCATGCGCTCGGCGAGCTCGATGATCTTCGCATCCCCCGGAGGGGTCCAGGAGGCGAGCGATCCGAAGTGGAGCACGGCGGCGCGTTCGGGAGCATGGCCGGTTTCCTCGGCCGTCCACTGCCAGTCGGCGGTGCCGTTGAGGTAGAAGTCGTAGCTGGCCTGAGCCGAGGCATCCAGGGACACCACGGCGAGTGTGGACGGCTCCGCCGCGTGCGGTGCTGCGCCGAGGTCGATGCCCTCGGCCGCGGCATGGTCGCGCAGGATGCGGCCGAATGCGGTGTCGGCCAGCCGGGCCATCAGGGTCGTGCGGTGCCCGAGGCGGGCCAGGCCGACCGCGACGTTGTACGGGCTCCCGCCGGGAACAGCCTCGAAGGTCCGGGGCTGGTCGCCGGGGACCAGGTCGATGATCGCCTCGCCGATGACGGTGACGCCCGCCGCGGCGCCGGAGGGGCCGGTCATCCGCTGGCTGCTCATCCGCTGGCTGCTCATCCGCTGGCTGCTCATCCGCTGGCTGCACTGACCGGAGCGGGCCTGATCTCACCGGACCCGCGTACCACCATCCCCGTCGGTACCACGTGTGTTTGCGGTGGCGAGACATCCCCGTCGAGGCGCGCGAACAGCAACTCCGCCGCCAGCCTGCCTAGCCGGCGCACATCCTGGGTGACCACCGTGACACCCGGATCGAGGACATCGGCCAGCAGGAAGTCGTCAAACCCGACCAGGGCGACCGTGTGCTGCCGGCCGGCCTGCCAGAGGGCCCGCACGGCGCCGATCGTCACCAGGTTCTGGCTCGCGAACAACGCGGTCGGCGCATCGGCCAGGCAGATCATCTCGGCGGCGGCCGCCGTCGCCGCCTCGGTGCTGCGCAACCCGTGCCTGATCAGGAGCGGGTCGAGCACCAGCCCAGCGCGCTCGAGCGCATGGCAGTAGCCGGCGAACCGATCGGCCGCGCTGGTGATCGCGGCGCTGTCCCCCAGGTACCCGATCCGCAGGTGACCATGCGCACGCAGGTGCTCGACGGCTGTGATCGCGCCTTGGCGGTTCCCCGACATGACGACGTCGGCGTTGAGGAACCTTGGTTCGCGGTCCAGGAACACCACCCTGATCCCGAGGTTCCGCTCGACCAGCAGGTAGCTCTGATCTGGTGCCGCGGGCACGATGATCAGGCCGTCGACGCCACGGTCGATGAGTGTTGTGGCCAGCTCACGTTCCCGGTCCTGGTCCTCATCCAGGCTGCCGATCAGGATCTGGACCCGGCGCTGCCGGGCGACGTCTTCCACCGCGCGCAGCAAGCCCGCCGAGAAGGGGTTGGCCACGTCTTCCAGGAGCAGGCCGATCGTGGCGGTGCGCCGGTCGCCGCGGCGCAGGCTGCTAGCGGTCAGATTGGGCCGGTAGCCGAGCTTGCCGGCCGCGTCACGGATTCGCGCCGCCAGGTCCGGCGTCACCGTCGGGTCATCGTTCATTACCCGGGACACTGTCTTGATCGCCACTCCCGCCAGGGCCGCCACGTCCTTCATAGTGGGTCGGGCCGGACGGCTCTGACTGCCGGCATGGGCCGCAGACATCGATGTCCTTCCAGGAACGCGCGAGTTTGTGACTCTGAGTCGATCATAGGGGTCTGCGCACGGGCCAGGGAACGCCTGAACTGCCAGTTTGAATTACGTTAATCTCCCCGCCAGGCGCGCTGGCTGACCAGGCCGCTGACCGGCCTGGTTCAGGCCAAATATGCCTAGTCTGTGCAGACATCCAGGCGATTCTGGCATTTGCGGACCATCCTCCTTAACCCGCCCATGACGTCGATATGACAGGTTCGCAACAAGTGCGGCAAAGGTACCGGCCTGGCCGGGCGGGCGATGATGTGGGACTAAGAAAACGTTGTCTCCAGAGTGCCTTCGCGGCGCCTCTGATGCTGAGTTCTGCCGGAGGAGCTACTCCACCATGACTCACCCAAGCTCGAGCCGATCGAGCGTCCAGTGCCGCCGCGCAGCGGCACCGGACGTCGCCTCACCCGCCGCAGCTGGGCCCGGCGCTCGCATGGCAACAGCCGTGGACCCCGGCGGGCTGGGTATCCAGCCCGCCGGAACCCGTGCGTTCGCCGTCGGCTACGACCAGGGCCCGATCCTCGACCGGCCCGTGCCGCCTGGGCGAGACAGCCTCGGCCGGCTCGTGCTCTCCTAGCCGCGGATGGCCAGGCCTGTTTGCGTATCGAAGAACTGCATGTCTTCGATGTCGATGGCGAAGGTCATCCGGTCCCCGACCTTGACCGGGGTCTTGGCTTCGACGCGGGCCACCCCCTCGCCAGCGCCCATGGTCTCGGCCTCGTCTTTGTCGAGAGCTCCCTCGGCTATGACCCGGTGAGCGTCGATGGTGAAGTGGACCACCAGCTCGGAGCCGAGCGCCTCGATCAGGTTCACCTCAGCGACGAGAGTCGGGCCAGTCTCGCCAGGCTTCGCCGCAGGCAGGTGCTCGGGACGCATGCCCACGACGACATTCTTGCCCGCATAAGAAGCCAGCGCCGGACGCTTTACCCGGACGGCTTCCGGCAGCGGTACGTCCTGCGAGCCCAGCTTGATCGAACGTGCGCCCTCGGTCAGTGCGGCGTCGTACAGGTTCTGGGCCGGCGAGCCGATGAAGGCGGCCACGAAGATATTGTCCGGGTTGTCGTAAAGTTTCTGCGGGGTATCGACCTGCTGCAGCACGCCGGCTCGCAGCACGGTCACCCGGTCGCCCATGGTCATGGCCTCGATCTGATCGTGCGTGACATAGATGGTGGCGACCCCGATCCGCCGCTGGATCCGCTGCACCTCGGCCCGCATCTGCACGCGCAGCTTGGCGTCCAGGTTGGACAGCGGCTCGTCCATCAGGAACACCGAGGGCTCGCGCACGATGGCGCGGCCCATGGCGACCCGCTGGCGCTGGCCGCCGGACAGCTGTCCCGGCTTGCGGTCCAGCCAGTCGGTCAGGCCGAGGATGTCCGCGGCCTCCTTGACCTTCGCGGTGAGCTGGTCCTTGGGCGTCTTGCGCAGCTTGAGCGCGAACCCGATGTTCTCCGCCACCGTCATGTGCGGGTACAGCGCGTAGTTCTGGAAAACCATCGCGATGTCCCGTTCCTTGGGGGTCTCATCGTTGGCTTCCTTGCCGCCGATGCGCAGGATGCCGCTGGTGATGTCCTCCAGCCCGGCCACCATCCGCAGGGCCGTGGTCTTGCCGCACCCGGACGGGCCGACCAGCACCATGAACTCGCCCTCGGCGATGTCCAGGGACAGGTCCTTGACCGCATGGAAGCCGTTCTCGTAAACCTTGTTGAGCTTCTCCAGGCTTACCGTCGCCATGGTGACTCCTTACCGGGCCCGTGCCCGTGCTCGCAGGACTTGCTCATCCCTTTACCGCGCCCGAGGTCAGGCCGGAGATCACGAACTTGCGGAAGATGAAGACCAGGACGCCGATGGGCACCACCGCCACCACACTGGCCGCGAAGATGGTGCCGTACGGGACCTGGAAGTTCCCGCCGAACTCGGCGATGCCCACCGGGATGGTCCGGAAAGTGTTCTCGGAGTCGAACGTCAGCGCCATCAGGAACTCGGTCCAGCAGGCGGTGAAGCAGAAGATGCCCGCGGTGAACAGGCCCGGCAGCGCCTGCGGCAGGATGATGGTCCAGAGCGTCCGCAGCGGGCCGGCGCCGTCGATGCGGCCGGTCTCCTCCATCTCCCTCGGGATGCCGAGGAAGTAGTTCCGCAGGATCCAGATGGCGAACGGCAGGTTGAAGGCCGTGTACGGCAGGATCAGTCCCTGATAGCTGTTCAGCCAGCCGAGGTTGCGCATCAGCAGGTACAGCGGCGCGAGCACCGCGACCGCCGGGAACACCGAGATGATCAGCAGGATCACCAGCGTGGTGAACTTGCCCCGCATCGGCAGCCGGCCGAGCGCGTAGCCGGCCAGCGTGCCCAGGGCGAGCACCAGCGCGGTGGCGCACAGGGTGACGATCAGCGAGTTCCGGAAGTAGATGCCGAAGTCGTAGGCGACGAAGGCGTTGCTGTAGTTCGCCCCGCTGATCGGGTTCGGGCCGTAGGAGCCCGGCCCAGTCCAGGTCCCGATCGCGTTCGGGTTCTTGAAGCTCGTCGCGACCAGCCAGTACAGCGGCAGGACGATGAAGATCACGGTGACGAACGTGGCGATGGTGACGCCGTTGATGTACCGGTGCCAGCCGGTGCGCTTGCGGTTGCGCATTACATGCCCTCCTGCCCGACCTGGGTCCGGAACACCCTCAGCGTGGCCAGGCAGCCGAGGAGCACCAGCAGCGCGGTGCTGGTGGCGACGGCGGCACCGGGCCCGAACGCGAGGTTCTTGAACAAGGCGTTGTAAGCGAGGATGGCCAGCGACTGGGTGCTGGTCCCCGGCCCGCCGCCGGTCATCACGTAGGGCAGATCGAACAGGCCGAACGCCTGCAGCACGCGGAACATGACGGCCAGCGCGATCGTGGGCCGCAGCAACGGCAAGGTGATCCGCCAGAACGTGTACCAGCCCGAGGCACCGTCCATTTCCGCCGCCTCGTACACGTCGCCGGGCAGCATCACCAGGCCGGCCAGCACGATGATGGCCACGAACGGCGTCGTCTTCCAGATGTCGGCGATCATCAGCCCGATGATGGCCGGGAGCGGGGTACCGAGGATCACCGGGTGGCCCAGGCCCACCGCGTTGAGGATAGCGTCGGCCACGCCGTAGGTCCCGTTGTAGATGTAGGCCCACAGCTCGGCGTTGATGACGGTGATCATCGACCAGGGGATGAGCAGCAGCGCCATCATCCAGCCGCGCCCCGCGGTCAGCCGTTCCAGGACGAGCGCGATGCAGGTCCCGAGGACTAGCTCCACGGCGACGGTCACAGCCGTGTAGTAGACCGTGAAGAACAGCGCGTCCCGCCACACCGCGGCATGGATGAGCAGGTTGTAGTTGCTGAAGGTGAACCCGTTCAGGCTGAAGCCGCTGCCGGTCACGTTCACGTGGAACAGGCTCATCACGACCGAGTACACGATCGGGAAGATCGTGACCGCGCCGATGACGACCAGCGCCGGAGCCGAGAAGCCCCAGCCCAGCCGGGCCAGGCGTTTTCTGTTGATGTCGGGGCGGCCGACCAGCTCGGGACCGGCGGCCACTTGGTCAGGACTACTTGAGAGGGCGGTCATGGTCACTCCTCGCGGCCGGGGCCGGGATAAGAAGAGGGGTACTGCGGGAGACCGGGGGGACGACCGGCCAGGGCCGGGAAGCGAGCTGCCTCCCGGCCCCGGACGGCACGGCGGACAGATCACAGGCCGCCGTTGGATGTACTGCTGAGCGCCGTGGTGGCCGCGGCTTGCATAGCCGACACCGCCGCCGACGGTGAGGCCGACCCGGCTAGGGCGGCGTTCACGTTCTGGTAGATGGCGGTGGACAGCGCCGGGTACTCAGGAGTGCCCGCGGGCCGGGGGACCAGCTTGGTCGTCGGCACGACGGCGAACACCGGGTTCGACGCGATGACCGCGGGCGAGCTGCGGACCGCCGTGACGGTGGAGATGAAGCCGTACCTCTGCGACAGGATGTCCTGGGCCGCGGGGCTGGAGAGCCACTGGATGAAGGTCAGGTCCACGCCGATGTTCTTGCTGTGCGGGTTCATGTACATGTTCCAGCCACCGATGTTGGAGTAGCCGGGAGCGGTCTCGCCCGCAAAGGTGGGCAGCGGAGCCACGCCGACCTGGCTCGCGGTGAGCTTGCCGCCGCTGGACGGAGTGGTGGCGGCGGAGTAGGCGTAGTCCCAGTTGCGCAGGAACACCGCGTTGCCACCGCCGAAGGTGTTCATCGCCTGCGGCTCCTGGAACGTGGTCACCGCGGCCGGGGTCACGCCGCTGGTGATGAGGCCGCGCATGAACGTGACGGCCTTGAGCGCCGCGGCCGAGTTCAGTGTGGCCGCGGTGTAACCGCTGTTGGTCGCGGTTCCGCCCGCGTCCGTCAGGTATTCCATGAAGTTGCAGGTCAGGCCCTCATAGGAGTCGCCTTCCCAGACGAACCCGTACTTGGCCTGGCCCTTGGCCAGCACCGCCTTGGCGTCGGTTTCCAGCTGCTCCCAGGTCGTCGGGACCGGCAGCCCGTCCTTGCTCAGCAGATCCTTGCGGTAGTACAGGAAGCCCTGGTCCTCGAACAGCGGGGAGCCGTAGATCGCGCCCTTGTAGGTCGCGCCCGCGACCAGCCCGGGGGCGAACTTGGCCCAGTAGCTGGCCGGCAGGTACTGCGACAGCGGGACGGCCAGCTGGTGCGCGCCGAACTGGGCCGGCCAGATCACGTCGCCCATGAACACGTCGGGGGTGGACGAGCCGCCGGAGATCTCGGTGGCCAGCGTGGCCCGGTTGGTGTCGGTGTCGGTAGGCGCCGAGACCAGGGTTACGTGGATGTTCGGGTACTGCTTCTCGAAGGCGTTGATCAGCACGGTCCGGGCGTCGTTGGCGCCGGTGCCGGTCAGCGGGCTCGCCGACCACTGGATGCTGCCGGACGTGGTCGAGCCGACACCGGCGGTGGAGGCGCTGCTCGGGCTGGTGGTACCACTACTGGTCGTGCTGCTGCTGCTGCAGGCACCCAGCGTCAGCACGGTGACGCCCGCCAGGGCGACCAGTCCGAAGCCCCCCTTGGGCCAGTGAGACGTTCTCAGCGAACTTCTTCGTGACATGTGTGCTCCTCTGCACTTTGTTCTTCTTCTGGGCTACTCAAGGGAACGCCGGGCATTCATGCGACGTCTGTGGCCGAATTGGACCTGCCACGACGAGCCTGGCGCACTAGTCCTGCCTTTAACCGTCTCCCCGGCGGGCCGCCCCGCTGTGTCAGCTGACCGGGGCTGAACCGGCGCGCGACGCGGGATGGCCATCCCTCGGCGCGAACGGACGGCCCGGCCAGGAAGGGGCACGCGCCGGGGCCTGGTGCCACGGACGTCTCTCCCGGCAGGCGGCCGGGGCTCAGCCGGAGGCCCGGCCGCGGCCATATCTCTCGTCAGCCGTGGATGACTCATAACGGACTTCCTTAGAGCCTGAACCGGAGCAGCCGGCTCCCAGATAACGTTATCCCGCAGTTATCTCACAGCGTGATGGAACGTTCTGCTACGGTCAAGCCCAGTTTCCATCTCGTTTCCAAAATGTGACGTCTGGGGTCCGTTACATGGGCGAAGACCAGCCACGGAAGGCATTTTCCCTGCTTCCGCTGGGCGTCAGCCTAGATCATTAAGACGCTGGTGAGAAGTACCGCCACGCCCTTCCGTACGAAGCTGCAGACGGTCGTGAATCAACGTTGTCTTACCTGCGAGCGGTCCCCGGACATTGAGTGGGGACGTTGCGTGGTAAGCCGCCGTTCACTTACCGGTGTGCCCACTGGGGCTAGGGGGAAATCGCCATGCCTGACACCTCCTGGTGACGTCTACGGGATCCGCAGTGGTGAGGCCTGCGGCAGCGATCGTGACGAGCGGCCCGGGCTGCGCAGGTGGGCCGAGTCCGCGATCCGGGTGGTACGGCGGGCCAGGACAAGCGCCGCGGCCGCGGCGGTAGCCAGCGCGACGGCCAGGATCTCGGCGATCGTCGTGGCAGGCAGGCCGTCCGAGATACCCGCCCCGAGGCCGCTTGTCTGGCCCTGCATGTTGATCAGTCGCGGTGCGATGACCAGGCCCGCGGCTGTCCCGCTGGCCACCCCGATGGTGGTCAGGATCGCCGTGTTGACCACCAGGGTGGCCATCACCTGGCGCGGTGTGAGCCCGAGCGCCTTGAGCACGCCGACCTCATGCACGTGGTCACGCAGCCCGATCGCGGTCGCGGTCAGCAGGTTCGCGAGCGCGATGACGGCCAGGACGACGACCGCGACGGCGATCACCGCCCGTACTACCCCCAGCCCGTCGGCCGGGTTGCTCAGTACCTGCACGTCCAGCTGATCCTGCGAGGCGGCCAGCAGCCTCGCCCGGGCCGCGGCCGGCTGCACTCCCGGCTTCAGGACCAGGCTGTAGACCAGCTGGCCAGGCGCTGCGCCCGCATCGCTGAGGGCGTCGAGGCCGAAATCGAGGACGTCGCCGTTGTTGTCCGGCTCGATGGTCCGGCCGACGATGTGCAAGATCACCGGTACGCCCTCGATCGTCGGCGAGATCCACGCGCCGACCCCGATGTGCATCAGGTCAAGGAAGCCCTGCCCCGCCACGGCCTCGTTCGGCGCGTGGAACATCCGTCCCTGGACCACCTGAAACGGGTACGGGCGCCAGGAGTAACCCATGGCGCGAGCGGTGAAGGTGCCGTTGTCGCCCGGCAGCAGCGTGTCGAGCGACGTGCCCGGGTAGTACGCCTGCACCTGGTCGTCCCGACCGATCAGGGTCACGGCCTGCTTGTTGTCCAGGCCGCCCTGGCTCACCGTGACGGCCGCGGCCAGGCCGATCCGGCCCGGCTGCCTGGTGAAGCCGTCCACGGTCGACCAGCAGGTCAGCGCGATCGTGATCATGACCATGGGGACGGCCAGGCCGAACACGGTCAGGGCCGCGGGCAGCCGCCGGGTCAGGCAGTCCCTGGCCCCCAGGACCAGCGGCGCCGGCAGCCGGACGAGCAGGCCGAGCCGCGCCATCCGGGAGAGGTGGCCGCGCGGCGGGCTCGGCTGGACGGCGGCGACCGGCGACACCCGGCCCGCGTACCAGGCCGGGACGATGGTGGCGAGCGCGACGGTCAGCACCGTGCCCACGCCGATCACCGCCACCCAGGAGCCGGACAGCGGGGCCAGGCCGACCGGGGTGCCGTCGGGCGGCCGCACGAACTCCGGCGAGGTCACGATCCGCGCCGCGGCCAGGCCGAGCACCGTCCCGGCTGCGCCCAGCGCGGTCTGCTCGGCGACCAGCATCCGCACCACCTGGCCCGGCGTGAACCCGAGTGCCTTCAGCATCGCGATGTCCTGCCGCTGCACGAGCACCCGGCCCGCGGTGACGTTCGCGATGGCACACGGCGCAGCCACCAGAGCGATGATCCCGAACAAGGCCAGCAGCAGCCCGAGCAGCCGGTCGTTGCTGGCCATCGAGTTCTGCACCTGCTGCCAGGTGGAGTAGCGCTCGACCGCCGAGCTAGAGTTCTGGTCCGGGCCGTTGTAGAGGTTCCAGATGGTCTGCACGACCTGGCCCGTGGCCACGGCGGAGTTATCGGTCAGCCGGAGGCCGACGACCTCCTGCGTCTCGCTCGGGTTGGGCTCGACCTTGGTCAGCAGCCGGGGCTGCACCCAGATCAGGCCCGGGGTCCATTGCGGGTAGAAGCCCTGGTCGGCCGTGTCGGCGATGCCGATGACCCGCATCGAGGTCATGGTGCCGTCGATGCCGTCCACGACGATCTGGTCCCCGACCCCGACGTGAACTGCCTGGGCGAACGACGCCTCGACCACGGCGCCGGCCGGCTCCGAGGCCCGCAGCCAGGTGCCCGCGACCACCAGCGGCGTCGACATGGCGGGCGGAGCCGGCGTCATGCTGCGGAGCTCGACAGGTGATTTCTGGGCGCCTTGCGCCAGCGTCGCCGACGCAGCCTGATAGGGCTGGCTGACCGCCTGAACTCCGGGCAGCGAGCGCAGCTCACTGAGGTCGGTCCGGTCCTGGAAATAGACCAGCATGTCCGCCCCATGGGTCTGGGCGAACAGCTGCTGCCATGGGTTGAGCGCGCCCTGAAGCAGCATGGTGGCCAGGAACAGAGCTGCCGCCACCCCGGCGACCACGGCCACCGTGAGCAGGGCCTGGCCACGGCGGGCGCGCAGATCCGCACGTGCCCACCGCAGCGTTCCTCGCATCGGGCTTCAGCCCCTCAGCTCCAGGACGTCGCGCACACCGTTGCGGCCGCGCGGAATGGGAACGATCTTGGCGTCGTCGGCCACCATCCCGTCGAACAGGTTGATCACCCGGTCGGCGAGGCTGGCCACCCGGGCGTCGTGGGTGACCAGCAGGATGGTCTGGCCGCGGTCGTGCGTGCGGCGCAGCAGCCGGAGCACGTCGCGCGTGTTGGAGCTGTCCAGATTGCCGGTCGGCTCGTCGGCCAGCAGCAGGCTCGGCTCGTTGGCCAGTGCCCGCGCCAGTGCGACACGCTGCTGCTCCCCACCGGACAGGCGAGCCGGGGCCGCGCCCGCCTTGTCCGTCAGGCCCAGCTCGGCCAGCAGCTCTTCCCGGCGCTTCCTGGCCTGCCGCGGGGTGGCCCCCGCGAGCAGCGCGGGCAGTTCGACGTTGTCGGCGACCGTCATGCTGGACAGCAGGTTGAAGAACTGGAACACGAACCCGATGTGGCGGCGCCGCAGCAGCGCCCAGGCGGAGGTGGACAGGCCGTCGACGCGCTGCCCGCGCAGCCAGAGCTCCCCGCTGGTAGCGGGCTCGAGCCCGCCCAGGACATGCAGCAGGGTGGATTTGCCCGAGCCGGACGGGCCCATGATGGCCACGAACTCGCCCGCCGCGAGCTCGAAATCAACGCCCCGCACGGCCTCGACCTCGACCCCGTCGGCCCGATGGACCTTGACCAGGCCGGAAGTCCTCAGCAGGACGGGGGAGTCGGCTGACCGTGCTGGCGGCCAGGCCAAGCCTTTCTGCGCTGGGCGGCTCACACGAATTCCTCCTGGCATCGTTCCAGCCAGTCAAGGTCGGCTTGCAGGTGCAGGACGGCGCCCTCGATCAGCAGCCGGGCGGGGGTGTCCGCCGGGTCGGTGTCGGCGTGCAGCTCGGTGAGCTTGCGCATGAGGCTGAGATAGTGCCGCCGCTGGGTGTTCATGAGCGCCATCCGGTCGGCCAGGCCCGCCATGGGCGCGAGGATGAGCTTGATGAAGAACTCGTCGCGGATACGAGGTCCGTCGCTCGGTTCCCCGATCCAGGCGAGCAGGGCTTCGCGCCCGGCGGGCGTGAGCTCGTAGACGCGCTTGTTGGGGCGCGTGGTCTGCTCCACGTCCTGGCTGCGGACCAGGCCGTCCTGCTCGAGGCGCTTCAGCGTGACGTAGACCTGGCCGATGTTCGGGGACGGGTACGCCAGCCCGAAAGTCTGTTCCAGCGCCAGCTTCAGCTCATAGCCGTGAGCCGGCTCTTTAGCCAGGAGCGCCAGCAGGGGCTGCCGCACGGTCCCGTCACCTCCATGGGCCTGGGTCGGCCCGCGCTCAGATTACCGCTGTACATAACAATTATGTAAGACCTAACGTGGGATAACTCTTCTGGATCGCGCCGCCGAGCTCCCCGAGATACGCCCGGCCAACGTCCCGCGTGCGCTCCCCCGAGATGCGCCCGGCCAACGTCCCGCGTGCGCCCCGGATGTGCACCCGGCCAAGTCCCGCGCAGGTGCCTCAGGTACGGCGCCCCCGCTGTGCCCGGGTATGCCCCGCGTGCGCCCCCGCCGTCGGGCGGCGCGAAACATGGAAACATATCTGACTCGTTATGCGATCATGTTGACATATACCTAACAGCGGTGCATAACATGCATCTACGAAGTTACCGGACGTTGATTTGGCGGTGACCCGCATGCGGCGTGCGATGCCCGGAATCGCGGCCGTCGCTGCGGGCCTCTTCCTGATCGCCGGCTGCACATCGGGCAGTCCAGGCCGGGACGGGTCGGCCCCTTCGACCAACGGGATCGGCCCGATCACCTTCGCCATCGGCAAGGACAACCCCGGCTGGCTGCAGGGCGTGATCACTAACTGGAACAGGCAGTATCCCAGCCAGAAGGTCACCCTGCTGCTGCTCCCGCAGGCCTCCAACGACCAGCTGGCCCAGCTGGTGGCCAATCTCCAGGCCAAGAGCGACGAGTACGACGTCATCGACATGGACGTCATCTGGACGGCGGAGTTTGCCTCGAACGGCTGGATTATCCCCCTGCCCGAGAACCAGTTCCCCGAGCTGAAGGATTTCCTCTCACCGGCCGTGGCCACCGCCATGTACCAGGGCCGGCTCTACGCGGTGCCCGACTACAGCAACGCGGACCTGCTCTATTACCGCAAGGACATCCTGGCCAAGGCGGGTAAGCAGCCGCCCAAGACCTGGGCTCAGCTGGCCGAGCTCGCCCGGACCGTAGCCCCGAAGTACGGCTTGGACGGGTACGCCGGCACGTTCGCCCCGTACGAAGGCCTCACCGTCAACTTCGCCGCGGCCGTCCAGTCGGCCGGAGGGTCGATCCTCTCCGGCGAAGGGACCAAGATCACCGTGGACTCACCCCAGGCCCTGCAGGGGCTGCAGTTCCTGGTGAACGGGTTCCAGCAGGGCTGGATCCCCAAGGTCGCGCTGACCTACGAGGAGGAATCGTCCCAAGCCGCGTTCGAGGCCGGCAAGTTCCTGTTCCTGGACAACTGGCCGGATGTCTACGCAGCCCTGTCGGTGCCTGGCCCGGCCAACAAGGTGTACGGCAAGTTCGGGTTCGAAGCGCTGCCCGGCCCGCACGGGACCGGCTCCAGCTCGCTCGGCGGCGCGAACCTCGCCATCAGCGCCTACTCCCAGCACCAGCGGACGGCGCTGAACTTCATCAAGTACATGACCGACCTGACCAACGAGAAAGAGATGCTCGAGCAGGGGTCGTTCCCGCCGGTCTGGACCTCCTTGTACACCGATAAGAGCCTGATCCGCAGCTATCCCTACCTCCCGGTGCTGGAGCAGGCCATCAATTCTGCGCAGCCGCGGCCGGCGATCGCCAACTACGACCAAGCGAGCCTGGCCATCTCCAGCGCGGTGTACCAGGCCCTGACCAGGCAGAAGCAACCGCAGCAGGCGCTGGCCGAGATGGCCGCCCAGCTGACGCAGATTATCCGCGACGGCTGAGCGCACGCTACGCGCTCACCACGTATGGGCTTCACGACTCATCCGCGGCCAGGCCAGACGGCTGGCCGCACCAGGGCTGGCCGCACGGGGGCGGGCCAGCCCCGGTGCTGGATCGATTCATTTGGCCGTCCAGGCCCAGCCGACCGAGATGATCACGAACAAGGAGCGTGACCAATGACCAGACAGGTTGCGGCCGTGGTGAGGACCCATATGGATGACGAGCTGTCTAGCATCGAGCGTGACTACCCCGCGTGGCACATCTGGCGGTCACAGGCGGGCCGCTGGTGGGCGACCCGGCTCGGGCACACCCGCCCGCCCGCCGACGCTGCGGCTGGGGAACCGGAGTTCGCCCTGACCCTGGACGCCGACACCCCAGCTGAGCTGCGGCAGGCGCTGGCCCGCCAGCCCTGAGCCCGTACCCCGGCACGCCGACGCTCAGCAGCGCGCTCAGACATGATGGCGTTCCGGCAGCGCCTGGGAGCCGGCCGCCCGATCCGGGACCGCCGGGCCGTCCAAGCCCCGGCTGACTACCCGACCCGGCCGAGGCCCTACGCCAACCCGGTCCAGCAGCCCTACGCCAACCCGGTCCAGCAGCCCTACGCCCAACCCTCCCACTACACGGTCCCGCAGCGCCCTTACGAGTCCAACGGCCTGGTAACGCGGTCCCTCCTGGCCTCCCGCCAGGTCTCGCGCCGGTCTCCGGCGGCCTCGTCCGTCTCGCTTCAGCCCGCGCGTCAGCTCCGCGGGCAGCGGCGGGCGCAGGTCTGGACGCGCCGTCAGCGGACCTGGCCGCAGCGGGTCGGCGGGCTGCTCATCGCGGGCGCCTGCGTCGCCGCCGTAGCGTGGTACGTGCCGCGGGTCATAGGGGATGACCGGCAGCTGTTCACCGGCACTGTAACCAGCAGCGGCATCGTCACCCTCAACTTCGCCGTCTCGGGGGAGATCGGCAAGGTGAACGTGCACCTGGACCAGCGGGTGCGGAAAGGCCAGGTGCTGGCGGCCGAGTACGCGCCCAGCATCGACTCGGTGGTGGCCGCCGACAAGGCCGCCATTGCCGCGGAGCAGGCCAAGATGGCCCAGCTGCGGGCCGCCGAAGCCGCGGACCCGGCCGCGGCGCCCGGTGATAACGCGCAGCTGGAGGCCGAGAAGGCGCAGCTGGCGCTGGACGAGGCCCAGCTCGAAACCGACGAGGCGAAGGTGACCGCCTCGGAGATCGTCGCGCCGTCGGCCGGGATCGTCATCGCCGCCAACGGCCAGCCCGGCGAGACCGTCACCTCGGCGGGGATCAGGAATTACTTCACCGACTCGGCCCAGGCGCCGGCCAGCCAGGGCCCGGCGTTCTCCCTGTTCCCCGAGGGGCCGCAGACCGTCCACCGGACCACGGCCAGCCAGTCCGCGCTGCCCGTGGTCGCGCTGCGCATCTCGACCAGCTGGCAGGTCGTCGCGCTCATCCCGGAAGGCTCGATCTCCAGGATCAGCGAGGGGGCCAGCGTCACGATCAGCGTTCCGGCCGGCCACATCACCGCAGTGCCCGGTCTGATCACCGAGATCCTGCCCACTCCGACGTCCACCTCGGACGGCACCTTCTACCAGGCTGTCATCACCATTACCGAGCATCCGGCGATCCTGCCGCTGAACGGCATGACCGCCGACATCCGCGTCGGCTCGTAACAGGAAACCTCGAAACGGAAAACCTCGTAACAGCAAACGATGAGGACAGGCATCCACCCGCAGCGTCCAGCCCAGACCCCCGACCTGGCCGCGGTCCCGCCGCGCGAACGCGGGGCGGCGGCCGCGTTCGCCGTGACGGTGGCGGTGGTGGTCACGGCGGCGTGGCTGCTCACTGCCTGCTCGACGACGGCCTCCTCCGGCAGCCAGCCCGCGCCCGCGCCGGCGACCAGCCGGGCCGGCGGGACGGGCCACCTCACCGTGCCAGCGCATGGCAAGCTGACCTGGCTGCTGACCCGCTCGGCGCTCGCCCAGCTGCTGGCCTACCCGAGCGTCCGTGCCGAGCTGCAGGCCGCGCAGGTGTACGAGATCCTGCAGCCGGGCCAGCAGGCCCTGGCCGGATTCGCCGCCGGGCCGGTGGTGACCTTCGCCTCCGCCGCCGCGCTCGAAGACGCGGTAAACGGCGGCCAGATCCCGGCCGGAACCTACGGCGTCCTTTACGACCCGGAAGCCTGGAGCTTCACCCCGGCCGCCGAGCAGCGTGATCCGGTGCTGGCCGCCACCCAGGCCGCGGCAGTGGCGCACGGCCATGGGCTGCGGCTGATCGTCACCCCGGCTCTCAACCTCACCACCGTCCTGCGGCCCGGCAGCACCCAGCCGCGGTGGCGGCAGTTCCTGGACCTGAATCTGGTCGGCAACCTGGCCCGGGTCGCCGACGTCATCGAGCTTCAGGCCCAGAGCCTGGAACGGGATCCCGGTACCTACGCCGGCTTCGTCACGGCCGCGGTGGCCCAGGCCAGCGCCGCCAACCCAGCGGTCACCGTGCTGGCCGGACTGTCCACCAACCCGCCAGGCGCGCCGGTCAGCAGCCAGCACCTGACCGCTGCCATCCAGGCCACCAGGTCCGTGGTAGCCGGTTACTGGCTCAACATCCCCGGCCAGGGCCCGCGCTGCCCGACCTGCAACGCGCCCCGCCCCGACATTGCCATCCAGACCCTGCAAGCCCTGCGCTGACCCAGCCGCACGGCGCCCGGCGAGCCGCCGGCGGTGGCGGGATTTCTCGCCGACGGGACGGTAAGCCGCCTACTCTGCGCACCCGGTTGCGGGTAGCGTTCGGGTATGACGACAAGTGGCGCGCCGTTCGGCCAGATGATCACGGCGATGATTACTCCCATGACGCCTGACGGGGCCGTCGACTACGACGGGGCCGCCCGCCTCGCCGACTACCTGGTCACCGCCATGCGCAACGACGGCCTGGTGATCAACGGCACCACCGGCGAGGCGCCCACCACCACGGACGAGGAAAAGGACCGGCTGCTCCGGGTGGTGCTGGAGGCGGTCGGCTCCCGCGCCAAGGTCGTGGCGGGCGTCGGCACCAATATCACGTCGCACACCATCGAGCTGGCCCGCGCCGCCGAGCGGGCAGGCGCCCATGGCGTGCTGGTCGTCACCCCGTACTACAACAAGCCGCCGCAGCCGGCCTTGGAGGCCCATTTCACCGAGGTGGCCGACGCCACCGGGCTGCCCATGCTGATCTACGACATCCCCGGCCGGACCGGCGCGGCCGTGGCGACGGAGACGCTAATAAAGCTGGCCGCCCACCCCAGGATCGTTGGCGTCAAGGACGCCAAGGACGCCCCGGGCGCCACCTCGCATGTGCTGGCCCAGACCAACTTCGTCTACTACTGCGGCACGGACATGCTGAACCTCCCCTGGCTCGCGCTCGGCGCGGTCGGCTTCATCAGCGTGGTCGGCCATGTGGTGGGGGACCGGCTGCACGAGATGATCGACGCCTTCGGCGCGGGTGACGTCAGCCGGGCCCGGCAGATCCACTACGACCTGATCCCGGTCTACGACGGGCTGTTCCGCAACCAGGGCGCGGTCATGACCAAGGCCGCGCTCGACCTGCTCGGCCTGCCGGGCGGTGCGGTACGCGGCCCGCTGCTGGCCGCCACCGAAGCCGAACGGCACCAGCTGGCCCTGGATCTCACCGCTGGCGGCGTGAAGCTGCCGGGGACTGCCGCGTGAGCCACCCGCACCCGGAGCTCAGCCCGCCTGCCGCCCTCGCGCCGGACGGCCTGCGCATAGTCGCATTGGGCGGGCTCGGCGAGATCGGCCGGAACATGACCGTCTTCGAGTACCGCGGCCGGCTGCTCGTCGTCGACTGCGGCGTGCTGTTCCCCGATCCCGACCAGCCCGGCGTGGACCTGATCCTGCCCGACTTCGGCTTCCTGCGCGGCCGGCTCGACCAGGTCGAGGCGGTCGTCCTCACGCATGCGCACGAGGATCACATCGGCGCGATTCCCTACCTGCTGCGGGAGCGGGAGGACCTGCCGCTGGTGGGCTCCAAGCTGACCCTGGCCCTGGTGCGCAGCAAGCTGGCCGAGCACCGGGTGGACCCCGTCACGGTGGAGGTCAGCGAGGACGACCGCGCGGCGTTCGGGCCGTTCGAGTGCGAGTTCCTGGCCGTCAACCACTCGATCCCCGACGCGCTCGCCGTCGCCATCCGCACCCAGGCCGGTGTCGTCCTGCACACGGGCGACTTCAAGATGGACCAGCTGCCGCTGGACGGCAGGCTCACCGACCTGGCCGGGTTCGCCAGGCTCGGCACCGAGGGCGTCGACCTGCTGATGGCCGATTCCACCAACGCCGAAGTTCCCGGCGTGGTGACCTCGGAGCGCGAGATCTCTCCGGTGCTTGATGAGATCTTCGCCAACACCAAGCAGCGCATCATCGTGGCCTGCTTCGCCTCACACGTGCACCGGGTCCAGCAGGTGCTGGACACGGCGGTCAAGCACCGGCGGAAGGTCGCCTTCGTCGGCCGCTCCATGGTGCGGAACATGGGCGTCGCCCGTGACCTCGGCTACCTCCATGTTCCCGGCGGCGTCCTGGTCGACCTGCGCGAGGCCGAGGAGATGCCGCCCGGCGACGTGGTGCTGATCTCCACCGGCTCGCAGGGTGAGCCGATGTCCGCGCTGTCCCGGATGGCCGGCCGTGACCACCCGATCCGGATCGCCGCCGGCGATACCGTGATCCTGGCCTCATCGCTGATCCCGGGCAACGAGACCGCCGTCTACCGGGTCATCAACGGCCTGACCCGGCTCGGGGCCAGGGTCGTGCACAAGGGCTCGGCCCTCGTGCACGTGTCCGGCCACGCCCCGGCGGGTGAGCTGCTCTACGTGCTCAACCTAGTCCGGCCGCGCAACTTCATGCCGGTGCACGGCGAATGGCGGCATCTGCGCGCCCACGCCCGGCTGGCCTCGCTGTCCGGCGTGCCTGATGGCAACATCGTGATCGCCGAGGACGGCGTGGTCGTCGACCTGGTCGACGGGCAGGCCAGCGTGACCGGCGCGGTGCCCTGCGGGTATGTCTACGTCGACGGGCTCACCGTAGGCGAGGTCACCGAGTCCCAGCTGAAGGACCGCCGGATCCTGGGCGATGAAGGCTTCGTGTCGGTCATCATCGTGGTCGACTCCAGCTCAGGCAAGCTGGTGGCCGGCCCCGAGATCCATGCTCGCGGCTCGGGCATCGACGACGCCGCGTTCGGCGCGGTACTCCCCAGGATCGAGGAAGCGCTCGCCGTCGCCGCCGCCGACGGCGTCGGTGACGCCCACCAGATCAGCCAGCTCGCCCGCCGCATCATCGGCAAGTGGGTCAGCGACAACTACCGCCGCCGTCCCATGATCATCCCCGTCGTCATCGAGGCCTAGCTCCGGCCCCGGCGCCCCTGCCGGTCCTCGTCGCCCGCGCGGCGCCCCGCCCGCGCCGCGCCGTCACCCGCCCCGGTCCCGCGCCGCGCCGTCACCCCGCCCCGGTCCCGCGCCGCCGGTCCTTGTTCCCACCTGCCCCATGACCCGCCGTACGCCCCAATAACCCCTCATAACCGCAGCTCCTCGGGTTCCCGCTCCCAAGAGCAGCAACGCCGATGGTCCATTGCTGTCGTAATAGCAGCACCGATGGTCCGTCGCTGTCGCTCGCCGAGCGCCCGCCGAGCGTAGAGCCGGCGAAATTTTGCGAAGAAAATACGTTTTCGCCCAGTCTGATGGCATTCCGGAAAGGCTACTTTGTCAGTCCTCGCCCGCATGATGCGTCCATGAGCCGAATCGCATCGCCTGACCGGAATGCACTCGACCGGATCCTCGGTAGCCAGCTAGATGTGATCTCCCGCCGTCAGGCGCTGACGGCAGGTATTACCGCAGGCGCGCTGAGGCACCGGCTGCGCATCGGGGGGCCGTGGCAGAGCTTGCTGCCGGGTGTCTACATCGCCGCGACCGGGACGCCCACCAGAGTCCAGCACGAAATGGCCGCGTTGCTTTACGCCGGCTCGGCCAGCGTGATCACGGGTCCGGCGGCCCTGAGCCACCACCGCATCCGCGGGCCAGCCGCCGAGCACATCGACGTCTTGATGCCCGCCTCGCGCAGGCGCCGCGACGCGACGTTCGTCCGGCTCCACCGCACCGGCCGGATGCCTGAGCGGGTCTGGCGGTTCGGGCCGCTGCGCTATGCCCTGCCCGCGCGGGCTGTCGCCGATGCCGCGCGCGACCTGGGCAGCCTGCGGGATGTGCGGGCGGTTGTCGCCGACGCCGTGCAGCGCCGGAGCTGCGACGTCATACAGCTTTACGAGGAGCTCAAGGCCGGGCCGAGTGCTGGCTCCGCGATGCTCCGCGAGGCCCTGTCCGACGTCGCGGACGGGATCAGGTCGGCCGCGGAAGGGGATCTGAAGGATCTCCTGGTCAAGTCCGATCTGCTCCTGCCGCTGTTCAACCCTACGGTCTACGCGGGCGAGGTGTTCGTGGCCATGCCCGACGCCTGGTGGCCCGAATTCGGCGTGGGTGTCGAGGTGGACTCACGCGAATGGCACACCTCTCCTGAGGATCACGCCAGCACACTCGCCCGCGGCCGCCGGATGGCCGCCCACCAGATGATCATGCTCCGGTTCACGCCCAAGCAGATCCGCACCGCACCCGCCGAGGTCATCGCGGACATCCGGCGCACCCTGGAAGGCGCCCGCGGCCGCCCGCCGCTGAACCTGCGCACCGTCCCGGCCGCCGAAGCCGCCCACGGCCGCTGAACCTGCGCACCGTCCCGGCCGCCGAAGCCGCCCACGGCCGCTGAACCTGCGCACCGTCCCGGCCGCCGAAGCCGCCCACGGCCGCTAAACCCGCCGAAGCCGCCCACGGCCGCTAAACCCACCGAAGCCGCCCAAGCCCGCTAAACCCACCGAAGCCGCCTAATCCGGGGGAGGGGCGGCGTAACGCGTCGGCGGCTCCCCGATGGTGGCGGTGAACTCGCGGGTCAGGTGGGCCTGGTCGGCGTAGCCGAGGTCAAAGGCCAGCGCGGCCCAGTCGACCACCTCGCCGCTGTCGGCCCGCTCCGCGGCCTCGTGCAGCCGGGCCCGGCGCATCACCCACTTCGGGCTGACCCCCACGTAGTCGGCGAACAGCCGCTGCAGGCTGCGCACCGACCAGCCCGCAGCAGCAGACAGCTCATCGACCCGGCGCAGCGCAGGCGAGGACGTGATCAGCGCCACCAGGTCCGCGGCCTGCTCCGCCACCGGATCGCGGTCCGGCAGCGCCGAGTACAGCAGTGACTCGGCCTGCGCCGTCATGTCAGTGTCGCTCATGTCAGCGTCGCTCCCGGCGCTCATGATCTGCTGCCGCGTCTTCTCCGCCAGCGGCCCGAACAGCCGGGTGGCCGGCACCACCCGGTCGCTGAGCTGCGAGATCGGCGCCTGCCAGAACGGCCGGAAGCATCCCGGCCTGAACCGCACGCCCAACGCCTGGCCCCGCCCGGAAAGCCAGCGCACGAACAGCGACCGGTCCACGCCGTAGATGCCCGCCCCGGGCGCCTCGAAGACCAGGTTGACGTTCGGGTGCGGCAGGATCGTCTGCTCGTGCGGCGGCTGGCCGCGCAGGTCCCAGCGGACGATCCAGTAGCAGTCGACGAACGGCGCGAGCGACGCCGAAGGCGCGTGCCGAGCCAGCTGGAACACCGAAGCCGCCAGCCCGGGCCGCAGCACCCCGCGCCCGTACCCACCGGCTCCGTTGCCGCTTGATGGCACATGACCAGCGTAGCTGTCGCGTTTGTTCAAGAGCAGGCCGGCCGCCGTAGATACGGTGAACAGATGAAGATAGACGAACAGAACGGCCCGGCCCTGCTGGCCGCCGCGACCGCCGAGACCGTCCGCGTGGTCGGAAACGTCAACGCGGGTGAGCTGGACAGCAAAACGCCCTGCACCGACTGGGATCTGCGCACCCTGCTCAACCACACGATCTTGTGGACCGCCTATTCCGCCGAGCAGCGGGCCTACGGCCAGAGCGTGGCCGAGGACCTGATGAGCAAGGACTTCACCGCCGAGCCCGGCTTCGCCGAGGACTACCAGGCCCAGGCGGCCAGGGCCGTGGCGGCCTGGGCCGATCCGGCCGCCTGGCACCGCGAACTCGGCGTCATGGGCAATAACACCCCGGCCGCCGACATCGCCGCGATGCTCCTCGCCGAGACCGCGCTGCACGGCTGGGATATCGCCAGGGCCAGCGGCCAGGACTACTGCGGCGACGCCGAGCTGGCCGAGGCCCTGCGAGACACCGTCGAGGCAAATGGCGAGATGTTCCGCAAGTACCAGGGCTTCGCCGAGATCGTCCCCATCCCGGACGATGCGGACCCCTTCGACCGCGCGCTGGGCCTGTCCGGCCGCGACCCCGCCTGGAAGCCGGCCAGCTAAAGGCAGCTAAACGCAGCTAAAGGCGGCTAAAGGCAGCTAGGCAGAAAGCACCCGCACCGGCGCGCCCTGGGCGAAGGCCACGATGTCCTCCGCGGCCTCGCCGTAGAACACCCGGTAGGAGTCCTCGGTGACGTAGCCCAGGTGCGGGGTGAGCACCACGTTCGGGGCCGAGCGCAGCGGCGAGGACAGCGGCAGCGGCTCGACGTCGTACACGTCGAGCGCGGCGCCCGCGATCGACCCCGAACGCAGCGCGGCGAGCAGCGCCGCGCTGTCCACGATGGGCCCGCGCGAGGTGTTGACCAGGTAGGCGGTCGGCTTCATCAGGGCCAGTTCGGCCTCGCCGACCAGGCCCACGCTGCGCGGGCTCAGCTTGTAATGCACGGTCACCACGTCTGAGGTGGCGAACAGCGTCTCCTTGCTCACCGCCTTGGCGTGCTCCTTCTTGGCGTGCTCGGGGTCGAGGTTCTGGCTCCACGCCGATACCTTCATGCCGAACGCCCGGCCGATATCCGCCACCCGCTGACCCTGATGCCCGAGGCCGACCACGCCCAGCCGCTTGCCGTCCAGCCCGGTGCCGATGGTCTGCTGCCAGGCGCCGCTGCCGGAAAGCGCCGCGCCGCCCGCCCGGCCGGCCATCTTGAGCCGCAGGTCCTCCGCCGGGATGTGCCGGACCAGGGCCAGGATGAGACCCCAGGTCAGCTCGGCCGTGGTGGACCCGACGCCGCCGGTGCCGCACACGGTGATCCCGCGCTCGGCCGCCGCGGCCAGGTCGATCGAGGCGTTGCCCATGCCCGTGGTGACCAGCAGCCGCAGCCGCGGCAGCTGGCTCAGCCGCTCGGCGTCGAACGGCGTCCGCTCCCGCATGGCCACCACCACGTCGTACGGCTCCAGGGCGCTGACCAGCGCCTCGGTCCGCGCGATGTGCTGGGCGAAGACGTGGATCTCGGCGATCGCGCGCACCGCCGACCAGTCGGCGCTGGCCAGCGCGACCTGCTGGTAATCATCGAGGATCGCGACCCGCATGGGCTGACCCTACCGCGCCCGCCGCCGCCCGTTCCGTCCGGTCTCCGCTCCCGGGTCCGGCTACGCACCTCTTTTTTTATCTTTATGCCGAACGATCCGTGCTGGCTGCCCCCGCGGCCCCGCCCGCGTCCCGGCGACACGCGCTCACGGTGCTTCGTCCGGGGCCGGATCCTCGCTACGTTTGTAACCATGGCGACCCGTGTCCGGACGGAACCAGCCCGTCAGCCCGGCACCCGCGCCGGCCAGGCCCGCGCGGGCCGTCGTGGCACGTCAGAGAACTGGTCTGGCCAGCCGCCCCGCCGCAAAGCAAACAGCGGAGCGGGGCGGAATAGCCCGGCCCGTTCGGGCAAAAAAAGACCGGCCGGTAAGAAGCGCGCGCCCAGCCGGCCAAGGGGACGCCCGCCTGCGCGGCCCGTCCGGCCGCGCAACCCGGTCGCGATCCTGGCCATCTGGATTGGCCGGGCGGTCGCGAAGGCCTGGCTGCTGCTGGCCGGCGGCCTCGGGTTCGTGGTCAGGTCGGTTGGCCGCGGCGCGCGCGACCTGGAGCCGCATCACCGCCGGGATGGCCTGGGCCTGTTCATCCTCGCGGTGGCCGTGGTGCTCGCGGGCGGCCTGTGGGCGCACCTGGACAACGCGGCCGGCCGCGGCATCCAGAAGGTGATCATCGGCGGCTTCGGATCGCTGGCCTTCCTCGCCCCGTTGCTCGTCGCGCTGCTGGCCTGGCGGTTCCTCCGCCACCCGGACCGGAACTCCCAGACCAGGCGCGCCATGATCGGCTGGACCGCGCTGCTGCTCGGCCTGCTCGGCCTGATCCACATCGCCAAGGGCACCCCGCGCCCGGCCGACGGCCCGGCGGCCATGCACGCGGGCGGCGGCCTGGTCGGCTACGCCGTGGCCGGCCCGCTGGTCAGCGCGCTGTCGCCCTGGGTGGCGGCGCCGCTGCTGGCCCTTCTGGCGCTGTTCGGCGTGCTGCTCATCACCGGCACCACGCTGCACCAGATCCCGGACCGCCTGTACGACCTGCGGATCCTGCTCGGCCTGGCCGAGCCGCGGCCGGAGCCGGATCAGGACGACGGCCTGAAGGTCGACCAGGACTACGAGGCGGGCACCGGGATCCGGGGCCGTGGCCAGCTCACCGGTCGGCTCAGGCTCCGGCCCGCGATCGAGTCCGGCGACCGGGTCAAGCCCTACGACACGCCGCTGATCGAGCCGGGCAAGCGCGGGGCCAAGGCGATCCCGGGCGCGGTTCCGGGGCATGGGGCCCAGGGGGCCCAAGGGGTCCGGCCCGGCTCGGCCCACGACGGCGAAGACGGCCTGATCGAGGCGCTCGGGTTCGGCGGCAGCGACGCGGTCCCGGGGCACCCGGGGGCCCCGGCCGAGACGGCCGGGGCGGCCGACCTCGGCCTGCCCGAGTCCATCTCGGCGGGCGCGGCCGGGAAGGCGCCCGCCCCCGCGAGCAAGCCCGAGCAGCTCACGCTGACCGCGGCCGCGCTCGGCGGCTACACGCTGCCGCCGACGGCGCTGCTGCGGCCGGGCACGGCGCCCAAGGCGCGGACCCGGGCCAACGACATCGTGGTCGAGGCGCTGACCGAGGTGCTCGAGCAGTTCCAGGTGGACGCGGCGGTCACCGGGTTCAGCCGGGGGCCCACGGTGACCAGGTACGAGATCGAGCTCGGCCCGGCGGTCAAGGTGGAACGGGTCACCAACCTGTCCAAGAACATCGCCTACGCGGTCAAGAGCGCGGACGTCCGGATCGTCTCCCCGATCCCGGGCAGGTCGGCCATCGGGATCGAGATCCCCAACGCGGACAAGGAGATCGTCAGCCTGGGCGACGTGCTCAAGTCGCAGGTGGCGATCTCGGAGCATCACCCGATGGTGGTCGGCCTGGGCAAGGACGTCGAGGGCCGGGTGCTGGTGGCCAACCTGGCCAAGATGCCGCACGTGCTGATCGCGGGCGCCACCGGAGCCGGCAAGTCGGTCTGCCTGAACGGCCTGATCACTTCGATCCTGGTCCGGGCCACGCCGGACCAGGTGCGGATGATCCTGATCGACCCCAAGCGGGTCGAGCTGACCATCTACGACGGCATCCCGCACCTGATCACGCCGATCATCACCAGCCCGAAGAAGGCGGCCGAGGCGCTGGATTGGGTGGTCGGCGAGATGGAGCGCCGCTACGATGACCTGGCCGCCAGCGGGTTCCGGCACGTGGACGACTTCAACAAGGCGGTGCGGACCGGGAAGATGGTCCCGCCGCCCGGCAGCGAACGGGTGTATCAGCCGTACCCGTACCTGCTGGTCATCGTGGACGAGCTGTCCGACCTGATGATGGTGGCGCCCCGCGACGTGGAAGACGCCGTGGTCCGGATCACCCAGCTGGCCCGCGCGGCCGGCATCCACCTGGTGCTGGCCACCCAGCGGCCCAGCGTGGACGTCGTGACCGGCCTGATCAAGGCCAATGTCCCGTCCCGGCTGGCCTTCTCGACCTCCTCGCTGGCCGACTCCCGGGTCATCCTGGACCAGCCCGGCGCGGAGAAGCTGGTCGGCCAGGGCGACGCGCTGTTCCTGCCCATGGGCGCGTCCAAGCCGATCCGGCTGCAGAACGCGTTCGTGTCGGAGAAGGAAATCCGCGAGATCGTCGCGCACACCAAGAAGCAGGCTGAGCCGGAATACCGCGAGGACGTCGCCGCCGCCCCGGAACGCACCCGCGAGATCGACTCGGATATCGGCGACGACCTCGGGTACCTGATCGAGGCCGCGGAGCTGATCATCACCACCCAGTTCGGCTCGACGTCGATGCTGCAGCGCAAGCTGCGGGTCGGTTTCGCCAAGGCCGGGCGGCTGATGGACCTGCTGGAAAGCCGTGGCATCGTCGGCCCCAGCGAGGGCTCCAAGGCCAGGGACGTGCTGGTCAGGCCGGAGGACCTGGAGGGGACCATCGAGCTGCTGCGCGGCGGGTGAGACGCCGAACTGTCGTCGCGGCTTCACCGATCCCGTACTGTTTGCTGTCTACACTTGGTGATGGCTCCCGCACTCGGGAGCGTCTCATCCCACCGCAAGCACGGGGAGGCGCAGCGTGAGCATCGGTGCATCCCTGGCGGACGCGCGCCGTCAGGCCGGTCTCACCGTCTTCCAGGTCAGCCAGCAGACCCGGATCAGGGAATCGATCATCCGGGACATCGAGCAAGGTGACTTCGCCGCCTGCGGCGGTGATTTCTACGCCCGCGGGCACATCCGCAGCATCGCCGATGCTGTCGGCACCGACCCGGTCCCGCTGATCAGCGAGTACGACGCCGATCACGGTCCGCCGCACGCGTTGCGGGCGGCCGACGTGTTCGAGCCCTCCCGGCCGATCAAGATCAGGGAACGGCGCTCGCCCAGCCTGGCCATGATCGTGGTCGTGGTGCTGCTGGCCATCATCGGGTTCAGTGCCTATCACCTGGCCACGCGGAGCAGCGGCAAGCACCTGGCCTCGGGCACGCCCACCAGCCACCCCTCGGTCCACCCCACGCCGTCGCCGAAGCCGTCACCCACGCCGTCGCCGACGCACACCGCCGCCAATAACGTGGTGATCAATCTCGCCGCGGTGGAGGAATGCTGGGTGCTGCTGACCGATAGCAACAGCGGGTCGCAGATCTATATGGGTGTCGTCCCGGCTGGCGGCTCGATGACCTGGACCGAGAGCCAGGCAGTGAGCATCCGCCTGGGCAACCCGGGCGGTGTCGTGCTGACCGTGAACGGCAAACGCCAGACCACCCAGACCCAGCTGCCGGTCACGCTGAGCTTCGCCCCGGGCTCGACGTCCGCGTCCAGCCCCGCGTCCGGCCCGCTCTCGAGTCCCGCGGGCTAGGCCAGCCCTCCAGCGGTGTCGCGTAGGCTCTGCGTGTGTCTTCACGTTCAGGGTCGCAGTCGGCCCCTGGAGCCGCGCCGCGGACGGTCAGCCTGGTCACCCTGGGCTGCGCCCGCAACGAAGTCGACTCCGAAGAGCTGGCCGCCCGGCTGGCCGCGTCCGGCTGGAACCTGACCTCCGCCGATACGGCCAGCGTGGTGCTCGTGAACACCTGCGGCTTCATCCAGGCCGCCAAGCAGGAGTCCATCGAGGAACTGCTGTCGGCGGCCGAGTCGGGCGCGAAGGTAGCCGCCGTGGGCTGCCTGGCCGAACGGTACGGCGCCGACCTGGCCGACGAGCTGCCCGAGGCCCAGATCCTCAGCTTCGATGACTACGGCGACATCGGCGCCCGCCTGGACGACGTGCTGGCGGGCCGCCGCCGCCCGGCGCACACCGCCCGCGACCGCCGCAAGCTGCTGCCCATCACCCCGGCCGCTCGCCAGGACGCCCGGGACGCCGCTCGCCAGGACGCCAGGGACGCCGCTCGCCAGGACGCCAGGGACGCCGCCGCCCAGGCTCCCGCCTCGCCCGCCGTTCGGCCTGCCCCGGTTCCGGCCGAGGCGGCCGCCCCGTGGATCGGCCCGGACTTGTCCAGCGGCGGTGTGTTCCGGCGGCGGCTGTCCGGTGGCGTGGTCGCGCCGCTGAAGATCGCGTCCGGCTGCGACCGGCGCTGCTCGTTCTGCGCCATCCCGTCCTTCCGCGGCGCGTTCGTCTCCCGGCGCCCGCCCGAGCTGCTGGCCGAGGCGCGCTGGCTGGCTGGCCAGGGGGTCCGCGAGCTGGTCCTGGTCAGCGAGAACTCCACCTCCTACGGCAAGGACCTGGGCAACCTGCGGCTGCTCGAGGAGGTGCTGCCCGACCTGGCCGGGATCGACGGCATCGAGCGGGTCAGAATCAGCTACCTGCAGCCCGCCGAGCTGCGCCCCGGGCTGATCGACGTCATGACGTCCACGCCGGGCGTGGCCGACTACTTCGATCTGTCGTTCCAGCACGCCAGCGGGCCGGTGCTTCGGGCCATGCGGCGGTTCGGTGACCGCGAGCGGTTCGGTGCCCTGCTGGAGCAGATCCGGGAGATAAGCCCCGGCGCCGGGGTTCGGTCCAACTTCATCGTCGGCTTCCCCGGCGAGACCGCGGCCGACCTGAAGGAACTCGAGCTGTTCCTGAGCCTCGCGGGACTGGACGCCATCGGGATCTTCGGCTACTCCGACGAGGACGGGACCGAGGCCGCCTCGCGGCCGGGCAAGCTGGACGACGCGGAGATCGCCCGCCGCGTGGAAGAGTTCGCCGACCTGGCCGAGGAGCTGATGGCCCAGCGGGCCGCCGACCGGCTGGGGGAGACCATCGACGTCCTGATCGAAGAACCCGTCCCGCCGGAAGAGGCCCCGCTCCAGTACACCCCGCCCCAGTACACCCCGCCCCAGTACACCTCGCTCCACTACACCCCGCCCCGGGACGCCCCTCTGTCCGGAAACGAATATTACGAAAATGGATATTCCGGGTTCTTCACCGGCCGGGCTGCCCACCAGGCACCCGAAGTAGACGGGGTGACCACGGTCCGGGCGACCCGGCCGCTGGCCCCCGGAGACATGATCCGCGCCGTGGTGACCGGCTCGGACGGCGTAGACCTCACGGCCGACGTGCTCGCGCCAGGCCGGCGGTGACCTCCCAGGTCGGGCTCTGGAACATTGCCAACGTGCTCACCGGAGCCCGGATCGTCCTGGTCCCGGTGTTCATCGCCTGCCTGCTGGCCGGCGGCACCGCCTGGCGGCTGGCCGCCCTCACCGCGTTCTGCATCGCGTCGCTGACCGACCTGCTCGACGGTCAGCTGGCCCGCAGCCGCGGGCTGGTGACCGACTTCGGCAAGATCGCCAACCCGGTCGCGGACAAGGCCCTGACCGGGGCGGCGCTGATCTGCCTGTCCGCACTCGGCGAACTGCCCTGGTGGGTTACCGGAGTGATCATGTTCCGTGAGCTCGGCGTGACCGCGCTGCGGTTCTGGGTGATCCGCCGGGGCGTGATCGCCGCCAGCCGCGGCGGCAAGCTCAAGACCCTGCTCCAGGTCATCGCCATCTGCCTGTACGTGCTGCCCGCCTCGCTGAGCCCGCCGGGGATCGTGCGCGGGCTGTTCATGGGCGCGGCCGTTGTCGTCACCGTGGTGACCGGTGTCGACTATGTTCAGCAGGCAATGCTGCTGCACCGCTCCGAGCCGGCCAAGGGGTGAGCCAGCCGGCATCCAAGGTTGGGAGGCAGGATCGTGGTCCTGAGGTCGGAGTCACCACAGCCACTCTCACCACAGCCACTCTCACCACAGCCACTCTCACCACGGGCACTCTCACCACGGGCACCGGAGGTCGCGGGAGACGGCGCGGGGCCGGGTTCCGCGGGCCAGGACGCTTACGACCTGGCCGGGCAGGTCCTGGCCGGGCTGCGGTCGGGCGGCTACACCGTCGCCGTGGCCGAATCGCTGACCGGCGGCCTGGTCGCCGCCGCGCTGACCGACATCCCGGGCGCCTCGGAGGCGTTCCGCGGCGGCGTGGTGGCCTATGCCACCGAGCTCAAGGCGCTGCTGCTCGGGGTGGACCGGGACATGCTGGCCCGGCATGGCGCGGTCTACGCGCCGGTCGCCGCGGCCATGGCGGCGGGCGTGCGGACCAGGCTCGGCGCGACCTACGGGGTGGCCACGACCGGGGTGGCCGGCCCTGATCCGGCCGACGGGCAGCCGGTGGGCACGGCGCACATCGCCGTGAGCGCCGCGGACGACACGGTGGTGCGGACCATCGCCCTCACCGGAGACAGGCACCAGATACGTAGACTGAGCGTGGAGCATGCCCTCGGATTGCTGCTCGGCCGGCTCAGGGAAGAGATTGGCTGATTACAGCGTTACGTTGGCAGCGAACACGGGAGGACATGATCTCGCGGACTAACCGTAATGCCAGGTACGGTGGAAGTTGTCGGCGGTCCGGCCTCGGGAAGGGAGTGTGACGATGGTTCTGCTCCGTCAGCTGCTAGGTGACGTGCTGCGGCGGCTTCGCCTGCGGCAGGGCCGCACGCTGCGCGAGGTATCCGCCTCGGCGCGCGTCTCCCTGGGCTATCTCTCCGAGGTCGAGCGCGGCCAGAAGGAAGCCTCGTCCGAGCTGCTCGCCGCCATCTGCGGCGCCCTGAACACCCCGCTATCGCAGGTGTTCCGTGAGGTTTCCGACAACTTCGCCCTGGCCGAGCTGCAGCACGAGCCCGTCCTGGGCATGCCCAGGGAGCCGGGCCTGCGCGTCCCGGCCAAGTCGGGCGCCGGGCTGCCGCCCGAGCAGACCTTCGTCTCTATCGCCGCCATCGATCCGGACGGCGACACCGCGCTGGAATTTGCCGACACCCAGCCGAGCTTCGGCGCTTCCGACGTCACGGACATGGTGGCGGTCTGATCTCGGGCCGCAAGTAAACGGGGCCGGAAGTAACCGGGGCTGCCCGGGATCAGACCCAGGCGCGGGGATTTTCCGTCAGGTGGCGGACCATGTTCGGGGAGGTTCCCCGACACGATGTCGGCCAGCGTGACCTGTTCGAGGACGGCCCGTTCGTTGGCGCGCAGCGCGATCCAGACTTGCTGCAGCGGCTCGGCCACGCCGGGATAGCTGATGTTCTCCGGCCGCTCGCCCCGTACGCCGAGCAGCTGGCCGTCGATGACCCGGATGATGTCCGCGAGGGAGATGGCGCCGGCCGGCCGGGCCAGCCAGAAGCCGCCGTCAGGTCCGCGCTGGCTGCGGATCAGCCCGGCCCGCCGCAGCTGGGTGAGGATCGTCTCCAGGAACTTCCCCGGTATCTGCTGAGCGCGGGCCAGCTGATCGGCGGTGACGTGTCCGGTATCGGCCGCGGCGAGTTCGATGGCAGCGCGCAGCGCGTAGTCGGCCCGGGCTGACAGTCGCATGACCGCCATTATGCACGTTCCCCACTGATTTTCTGGCATTGGCCTACCGGCGCCGCCCAGCCTGGCGATGACTAGAGCTTGCTGCGGACGGCGATCTGGTAGAGCTCGGGCAGCCTCTGCTCGGCCGCACGCGCGGCGACCAGGACGCCGATCCAGGCCAGCCCGAGGCCGTAGACGGCACCGCACACCGTCAGCACCGGCATCCGCACCGTGGCCGGATCCGAGCCGGTCAGCGCGGCGCCGAGCAGCACCGGCAGGACCAGCACCCCCACGCCAAACAGCGTGGCGAACGTGGCGCCCACGGACCGGCCGGTATATCCGCTGGTCGCCCTGGGCGTCGGGCTGCCGGCCCGTTTTTCCGTCGGGTAGGCCAAGACCACGGTGAAGATGCTGGCCAGGCCCAGGCTGGCCCCGATCCCAGCCAGGTCCACGGCGGCGGCCAGGAACCCATCCACCGGATGCCCGGCCACCGCGGCCAGGGCGAACGACACCACCACCAGCAGCGGCACAGCGATCACGCCGAACGCGATGTCCTGGCCGGAGAAGTAGGCCCGCAGCGCACGGCGCCCGGCCAGCGCCATCACCTCCAGGCCGAAGCCGGGTCCGGTCATCCCGATCGAGTTGGCGTGGAAGCTGCCGACGAACGCAGCGCCGAGGGCCGCGCTGAACAGCAGGGCGAACAGATAGGTCGGCTTCGTGATGGTGCTCACCGAGGATGCCGCCATGATGATCGCGATGATGCCCCACAAGATGAGCGAGCCGGGTTCGCGGCGCTGGTAGATCAGGAACCGGGCCAGAACCGTGCCGCGCAGGCCGTACCGGGCGAACGGCAGCGCGGCGCCGCGCACCGCCGCCGCCTGCGTGGTGGTGTCCACGGTGACCAGGGCCCGGCTGAGCGACACCACCCACAGCCAGCCGAGCACGACGATAATCCCGGCCAGCAAGGCCAGGCGCGCCACGGCGGTGGCTGGATGCCCGTCCGAGGCGTCCAGGATCGCGTGCGCGGCCAGGCCGGGCGGTATCCAGCGCAGCCAGCTGTCGACGCCGGCGAAGCTGGCCGCGGTCACCTTCCCCTCGGCGGTCAGCCGCGGCACGATCTGCACGAAGGCCTCGTACAGGGCGAAGACCGGCAGGACGAGCAGGGCGGCCAGGTCCCGGCCGCGGCGCGAGCGCAGCAGCCCGGCCAGGCCGGTGGTCACGAACCGGGCCAGCACGATGCAGAACAGCACCTGCAGCAGCACCGCCAGCACCGCGATCAGCACGCCGAGCGCGCCGCGGGCCAGCCCGATGGTCACCCCGAGCAGGCCGATCACGTTGGCCAGCGGCCAGATGCCGGTGGCCGAGGCGGCCAGCAGTCCCACCGCGAGCGGGCGCAGGCGCAGCGGGAACAGGGCCAGTGTGGCCGGGTCCAGGGTGCCGTCCAGGCCGAAGGCGATCAGTGGCACGATCAGCCAGCCGAACGCGAACACGGTGAAGATCACCGTGGTCAGGTCCACCGACGCGCTGTTGCCGTGCAGGCTGGCCAGGGTGACGAAGACGCCCGCCGCGACCAGCACCGCCGCGATGGAGCTGGTGATGAAGGCCGCCTTGGCCCCGGTTGACGCGCGCAGCGCGTTGCGTAGCAGGCGCAGCTTCAGCTGGACGAGGAGCCGAGCCACGACAGTCCCTCCTCGTCGGTCGCCCGCCGGCCGACCAGGGCGATGAATGCCTGCTGCAGGGTCTTGCCGCCCCGGACCTCATCCGTGGTGCCGGTGGCCACGATCCGGCCCTTGTCGATGATCGAGACGTGATCGCAGACCTGCTCGACCAGCTCCATGACGTGGCTGGAGAACAGCACCGTCGAGCCGGTGCCCACGAAGCGGCTCAGCAGCCGGCGGATCACGTCGGCCGAAACCGGGTCCACGCCTTCCAGCGGCTCATCCAGGAACAGCACCGAGGGGTTGTGGATCAGCGCGCAGCCGAGCGTGGCTTTCTTGCGCATGCCGGTGGAGTAGTCGGCCACCAGCCGCTTGGCGTCCGCGGTCAGGTCAAGCACGTCAAGCAGCTGCGCGGTCCGCGAGCGCACCTCGGCCACCGGCAGGCCGCGCAGCCGCCCGGCGTACTCAAGCAGCTCCTGGCCGCTGAGCCGCTCGAACAGCCGGGCCTCGGCCGGGACCACCCCCATGATCGCCTTGGCGGCGGGCGGGTCGGCCCACACGTCAAGCTCGTTGACCAGCACCTGGCCGCCGTCCGGCCGCAGCAGGCCGGTCATCATCGACAGCGAGGTGGTCTTGCCTGCCCCGTTCGGCCCGACCAGCCCGGCGAAGGATCCCGCCGCTATCTCCAGGTCGATCCCCGCGACCGCCTCCTTGGCCCCGAAGCTCTTGCGCAGCCCGCGCACCGCGATGGCTGGTCCGCTCATAACGCCTCGCCCTCGCCGCGGCAGTCGGGGGCCTCGCCCCGGCCGCCTTCCTGCCCCCGCGCCCAGGATGTCACCGTCCGCGCTCCCGCGCACCATCAGGCCCCGTGTCGGCACCGGGCTCACGGTTAGCTGGGGTAATGGATTCCGCGTTCGGGTGGGCCGGGCCGCCGGTAGCGGGCACAAGCGGTCAGATCGCATCGTTGGCGCCTGGCCGGCCTGTCCTCATCACTCGTTGGCGGACGGTGATACCAGGCCCGTTTCGTAGGCGGCGATGACCAGGTGAACCCGGTCGCGGGCGCCGAGCTTGGCCATCAGCCGGGCCACGTGGGCCTTCGCGGTGGCCGGGCTGACGAACAACTGCGCGGCGATCTCGCTGTTGGACAGGCCTGATGATCATGCTGGCCGTAGCGGCCTTCCGGCTCCGTTCCGCCGGGTACGCCCTGGCCGTGGTCGCGGCCGGCGTCATCTTCTCCGGGACAATCTCGCTGCCGTGGCCCGGGCGGCACCCTGTGCTGCCCCAGCAGTGGCAGGACGACCTGTACGTACTGGCCGGCCTGGCCGCTACCGCGGCCGGCTTGGCCCTGGAAACGCTCCGGCCGGGCCGGAAATCCTGGGCTGCTCAACGAGCCCTAAGCCAGCCCGAGCAGCTCGGCGGCGGCCTGCGCGCTGGCCCGGGACGCCCCGTAGGTGGCCAGGTAAGAGATGCCCTCCGGCGGACGCCACAGCGGCAGGCCCATCTCTACCAGCACGGTGTCGGGCCGGGCGGCGAGCAAGGCGGTGATCAGTGACCGGGTGGCCTGGTCCCGGTGCGCGTCGCGGACCACGGCCACCAGCGAACGCCCGGCCGCAGCCGCCAGCAGGCTCGCCGCGCTGGCGCCTGCGGGGCCGATCCGCCGCACGCTGCCGGCCGGAGCCCACGGGGCCAGCCCCCACCCGAACCGTCCCGCGGCGAAGTTCTCACCCGGCTCCATCTCGATGATCAGCGGCTGGCTGAGCACCGGCCGCGGGCAGGACATCCGGGCCGCCCGCCGGGCCGCCTCCAAGCCCACGCCGCGGCCCACGCCGCGGCCCACATCGGGGCCCACGCCGCAGCCCACGCCGGTACCCGCGCCGCGGCTGCCTGCGCGCGCAGCCAAACCCGGTCCGGCCAGATGGCCGCCGTCGGGCTGCGGGGGCGCGCTGGACGCGCTGCGCGGCGTCCTGCACAAGCCGGTCGTGATCGAGAACGACGTGAACCTGGCCGCGATGGCCGAACGGGCCGCGGGCGCCGCCGCCGGCGCCGACAACTTCGTCCTGGTGTGGCTGGGCGTCGGGCTGGGCCTGGCCACCATGCTCGACGGCCGGCTGCACCGGGGCACGGCCGGAGCGGCGGGCGAGATCGGCTACCTGCCGGTGCACGGCGCCCCGCTGCACACCGACATCAGGCATCCGGCCAGCGGCGGTTTCCAGTCACTGGCCGGCGGCGCCGCCGTGCGCGCGCTCGCGGCCCGCCATGGGTTCGAGGCCCCCACGGCTGCCGGGGCGGTCCGAGCCGCCGTGTCCTCGCCGTCCGCCGCATCCGCCGCGTTCCTCGATGACCTCGCGCAGCGGGTTGCGGTCGGGGTCGCCTCGGTCTGCGTCGTGCTCGACCCGGGCCTGGTCGTGCTCGGCGGCGAGGTGGGCCGGGCGGGCGGCACCGCCCTGGCCTCCCGGGTGGCAGCCGCCGTGGCCGCCATCTGGCCGTCCCACCCGCCGGTCGTACCGACCGGCGTCCCCGGCGAGCCGGTGCTGCGCGGCGCCATGCTGGCCGCCGTGGACCAGGCCCGGGCCGCCCTGCTGGCCTCGGTCGCCGACCCCAGCCGGCCCTAGTAACACCACGGCCCATTTTTATGCCGAACGGGCCGTGGTGCCCGCCGGCCCGCACCCACCTCGTGCCTGCGGGTAACGAGGCTCCTGGCTCGAGCACGAGCCGTCCCTGGGCCCGGCCCGTGGCGCAGTCCGCGGTCGGCGTGACCTGCCGCATCGGCCATATGATGTACGCCGTTATGTAATAACCGCCCGCCGGGGCCCCGACCCGCGAGCAGCTATGCCCGTGATGCGTCTGCACGTGCATAATGGTGGTACCAGCGAGATCCAGATGCGGAGATGGCTTCCTGTTGCCTGAACCTCCTTGTGTTACCGATTCGTCGCTCCGAGGAGGCTTAGGCTCAGCGGAATAGAGGGGAGTGGCGGGCAGTGCCCTCAGGAGTAACACCGACTGAGCAATCGGTGCGCTTCCGGGTGGGCGACATGCCTCCGCTGGCCGAGGGTTTCAGCAACCGGCCCGATACCGCCCGGGGCATCCTGGATGCTCTGGTCCCTGGTTCGACCATCGCGCTGGTGCCGGGCTCGGAGTTCGCCGAGGGCAGGCAGAACTGGCTGGGCGCGTCGGGCAAGACCCAGATCGCGGTGATGCTCGCGGAGACGCTGTGGCGATCGGGCGCCGTCGACGTAGCGGTCTGGATCTCCGCCACCAGCCGGTCGGCGGTGCTGTCGGGCTACGTCGAGGCGTGGACGGCGGTCACCGGCATCGAGCCGACGGGCACGGCCGAGTCGGTCGCGGCCCGTTTCGTCAGCTGGCTCGCTGAAACCGATCAACCGTGGCTGGTCGTGCTCGATGACCTGCCGAACGTGGACGAGCTTGACGGGATCTGGCCCGAGGGCCCGGCGGGCCGGCTGCTGATCACCAGCACCCAGTCGACGGTGGCGGCCAGCCGGCACCGGACGCGGGTCTTCCCGGTCGGCTTCTTCAGCGTCCGTGAGGCCCTCGGCTGCCTGACCGAACGGCTCAGCGTCAACCCGGCGCAGCGCCAGGGCGCCATCGACCTGATCGAGGCGCTCGGCCGGGAGCCGCTGGCGCTGGCCCAGGCGGCTGCGGTGATCGCCAACTCGACGCTCGCCTGCCGGGACTACCGGGACTACTTCGTCCGCCGGCGGCAGCAGATCGGGGTGGCGGCGGGCGAGGTCCCGTCGGCCGCCTCGGTCACCTGGACGCTGTCCCTGGGCCAGGCTGAGATGCTGCTGCCCGGCCAGTCGGTCCGGCCCATGCTGGTCCTCATCGCCATGCTCGACGGCCGGGGCATCCCCGGCACGGTCTTCAGCACGCAGTCTGCCTGCGTCTACCTGGGCGGCATCCCGGTCGGGTTCGGCACGCCCGTGGACACCAAGCCCGCCTGGGACGCGCTGCTCGCTATCGAGCGGGCCGGTCTGATCAGCATCAGCCCGGCCGGGCAGACGCCGATGATCCTGATGAACCCGGTGGTCGCGGCCGCAATCAGGCTGGCCGCCCCCTTGGCCCTGCGTGACCGGGCCGCCCGGACGGCGGCAGGCGCGCTGCTGGAAGCCTGGCCGCAGGACGAGCCCGAGCCGTGGACGGCTGCCGTCCTGCGCGCCAACGCGGCCAGCCTGCAGGCCGTGGCCACCGATGTCCTGTGGGCCGAGGGGTGCCACCCGCTGCTGTTGCGCGCCGGGCGAAGCCTGGACCGCGCCCGCCTGGCCGGCTCGGCCGTCGAGTACTGGCGTGAGCTGTCCGTCCACTGCGACAACAAGCTCCCGCCTGAACATCCCGACGCGCTGGTCGTCGCCGCCCGGGTGGCGGGCGCGTACCTGGCGGCCGGGTACGGAGCCGAGGCGGTTACCTGGTACCGGCGGGTCCTGGCCGAACGCAGCGTGGATCTGGCGCCCGGGCACCCGGCCGTCATCGGGGCGCGGGTCAGCCTGGCCGAGGCGCTGATCGCCGCGGGCGAGCCCGCGGACGCGGTGACCGTGCTGCACCGGGCGGTGGCCGAATCCGAGCAGTTCCGCGGCCCGGGCCACCCGGACACCCTCGCGGTCAGGGACGACCTGGCGCGCGCGTACGAGGCGTCCGGCGATGTCCCGGGCGCGATCCGGCTGCTGACCCAGGCGCTGTCCGAGCGCGAGCGGCTCCAGGGCACCGACGACGTGCTCACCATGAACACCCGCGACCGTCTCGCCGCGGCCCTGCTGGCCGGGGGAAAGACCAAGCAGGCCGTGGCCGGCTACAAGCGGGTGCTGGCGGACCGCGCGGCGGCGCTCGGACCCGACCACCTGGACACCATCGCGACCAAGGCCAGCCTGGCCAGCGCCTACTACGCCGCCGGAAAGATGCCCTCAGCGGTGCAGTTCTCCGAGCAGGCGTGCGCCGACTCGGAGCGGGTTCTGGGGGCCGACCACGCGGACACGCTGGCCCGCCAGGCCAGCCTGGCCCATCTGTACTACGCCGTGGGCCGGGTCGGCGACGCGCAGGCGCTGCTCCGGGACGCTCTCGCGCGCTGCGAGCGGGTCCTGCCTTACGGTGACCCGCTGCGGCAAGCCGTCCGCCAGAGCCTGGCGAACATTGCGGGCGACGCCTGAATTCGGAGCCGCCCGCATGTTTATCCAGCGGAGAGCGGAGCCGATCCTGCCATGCACGTGCGGGAGCAAAATGTCAGTAAAGATGCCGATATAGGTAAAGCTCTGAGGGCCGGATCCTTCGCGTGTTTATCTAGATGTTCAGCGAGGTGGCCGGGATCAGCATCAATGGGGGTGGCGGGCGGTGAGGCCCAGTGGGAATGCCGGCTGCAGCCGGCGCGGCGATTCCGCGTCGGCGGGGTACCCCCGCTCACCGAGGGCTTCACCGAGCGTCCCGAAACTGTCATCGGCCTGGCCGACGTTCTCGTCCCGGGTTCGGCGGTGGCGCTCGTTCCGGACCCGGCCATCGCCCCAACCCTGCCGAACTGGCCCGGCGCGTGCGGTAAGACCCAGATTGCGGTGATGGTCGCCGAGTCCCTGTGGCGATCGCGGGCCATCGACGGGCTGGTCTGGATCCCGGCCACCAGCCGGGCGGCGGTCATGTCCGGGTTCGTGCAGGCGTCGGTGGCCGCCACCGGGCTGGAACCCGCCGGCACGGCCAGCTCGGTCGCGGTCCGCTTCGTCAGCTGGCTGGGCGAGACCCGGCTGCCGTGGCTCGTGGTTCTGGACGACGTGCCGGAGAGCCTCGACCTGACCGGGCTGTGGCCGGCCGGGCCGGCCGGGCGGCTGCTGATCACCAGCCCGCGGCCTGCTCCCGTCCTGGGCCGCCTCGGGACCCGGGTCATTCCGGTCGGTTTCTTCAGCACCAGGGAGGCGCTGCACGCCCTGTCCGAACGGCTCAGCGGGAATCCGGATCAGCGGCAGGGAGCGATCGACCTGGCCGAGACGCTCGGCTGCGAGCCGCTGGCGCTCGGCCAGGCCTCAGCGGTGGTGGAGAGCTCGAATCTGACCTGCCGGGACTACCGGGACCTGTTCGTCCAGCGGCGCGATGAGATATGGACCGGATCCGGCGGCATCCCGTCGGCGGCCATGGTGACCTGGACCCTGTGCCTGGAGCGGGCGGAATCGCTGCTGCCCAGCCCCGCGGTCCGGCTCATGCTGGTCTTCCTGGCCCTGCTGGATGGTCACGGCGTGCCTGGATCAGTGTTCGGCACGCGCGCCCTGCTCGAGTACCTGGGCGGGTCGGCCGCCCCGGCGGCCGCGCCCGCGGACCCGAGGCACGCCTGGGACGTGCTGCTGGTGCTGGAGCGAGCGGGCCTGATCACGATCAACCGGCAGGTCACCCCGCCGACCATCCTGATGAGCTCGGCGCTGCGGGAGGCCATCAAGCTGGCGGCGCCCGCCGATTTCACCGAGCCCGCGGCGCGGGCGGCCGCGAGTGCCCTGCTCGAAGCGTGGCCCGCCGAGGAGTCGCCCTGGTCGGCGGCCAGCCTGCGGGCGAACGCGGCCAGCCTGCAGGACTCGGCCATCGACGCGCTGTGGGCTGACGGCTGTCATCCGCTGTTGCGGCGGGTGGGCCGCAGCCTCGACCAATCCGGCCTGGCCGGGCCGGCCGTCGAGTTCTGGCAGGATCTCGCCGCGCGCTGCGACGCCAAGCTGCCCGTCGGCCACCCGGACACCCTGGCGGTGGCCGACCAACTGGCCGCCGCGTACCTGACCGCCGGGAGCGCCGACGAGGCGGTCCAGTGGTACCAGCGGGTACTGGCCGACCGGACCCGTGAGCTCGCGCCGGGGCACCCGGCCACTGTGGCCGCTCGGGTCAGCCTGGCCCGGGCCCTCATCATGGCCGGCGAACCGGGCGACGCGGTGACCGTCATGCTGCGCGCCGTCAGCGAGTACGAGCAGTTCCGCGGCGAGGGGCACCCGGAGACCCTCCGCGCCCGCGATGAGCTGGCCGCCGCCTACCAGGCCGCGGGCGACATCACCTCGGCCGGCCGCCTGCTGGCCCGCAGCCTGGCGGATCGCGAGCGGCTCAACGGGCCGCGCGATGCGCTGACCATGGCCACCCGGGCGCGGCTGGCGGCGGCCTGCCTGGCCGACGGCCGGGGCAAGGACGCCGTCGCGCATTACAAACGGGTGCTGGCCGACCGCGAGAAGGTGCTGGGCCGCGGCCACCCGGATACGCTCACGGCCGCCGCCGGCCTGTCCGCCGCGTATCAGGCGGCTGGGCGCATAGCGGCGGCCACGCGGTACGCCGAGCGGTGCCGTTCGGATTCGGAGCAGGTTCTCGGCCGCGACCACGCGGATACGCTCACGCGCATGCTCAACCTGGCTCACCTGTACTACGCCATAGGCCGGGTGGGAGACGCCGTAGCCCTGCTGCACGAGGCTTCCGTCAGCTGCAACCGGGTCCTGCCGTCCGACGACCCGCTGACGCAGGCGGTCCGCCAGAGCCTGGTGAACATCGGAGACGCCTAACCGGTTAGCCGGAATACGTCCCGTTTTTGCCGCTTTGTGAGATTCGGCGCGCTCCCGAGAGCCGGGTATTAGAGTTAGCCACGGCCATGCGCCGTGGGCACAGGTCAGGCTGCCAGGGGATACCAGTCAGGAGAACAGATGACGGATCGTACCGTGACCGCCATCCCGATAACCGGCCAGGCCCCCGCGGCCCGGCTGGAGCCCGATGCGATCGGGGCCGCCCAGGACACGATCATCGGGATGGGCAACTCGGCGCCGACCGTGGCCATCGGGCTGGTGCTGGCCTACCTCGCGGCGTCGTCGGCCTATGGCAGCGGGCCAATCATCGTGCTGTGCGGGATCCCGATGCTGATCATCGCCAACGCCTACCGCAGGCTGAACCTGTGGAGCGCGAACTGCGGCGCGTCGTTCGAGTGGGTCGGCCGGGCGATCAACCCGTACCTCGGGTTCCTGACCGGATGGCTGATGATCGCGGCCAGCCTCATCGCGGCCGTCTCCGGCGTGGTGGTTCTCGGTCCCTCCGTCCTGGCCATCGCCGGCGTCAACACGGCCAGCACCTGGCCGAACATCTTCATCAGCACGGCCGTCATCGTGGTCCTGCTGGTGATCGCGGTCCTCGGCATCCGCCTGACCGCGCGCAGCCAGGTCGCGATGGGCCTGATCGAGTACGCGATCCTGATCGGCTTCTCGGTGTGGGGGTTCGCGGAGGTGCTCGGTCACCACCACGGAACGGTCCCGATCACCAAGGGGTGGTTCAGCCTCAGCGGCATCGGCGGGCACGGCGACGTGGCCGCGTCCCTGCTGTTCGCGGTGTTCATGATTGCCGGCTGGGACGCTACGGTCTACGTCAACGAGGAAGTCAAGCACCGGCGGCAGAACCCGGGCCGGGCCGCCGTCATCGCGGTCGCCCTGCTCGTCGTCATCTACACCTTCTGCCAGATGGGCCTGCAGGGCGTGGTGTCGTCCTCCAAGCTGCAGGCCAACGCGACCGCGCCGCTGGTCTACATCGCGCAGGCGCTCGGCGGCGGCAGCGCGGCCAAGGTGATGGCGCTCGCCCTGGCCCTGTCGGTGATCGCGTCCACCGGGGTGAGCATCGTCATCCTGGCCCGGATGCTGTACGGGATGGCCAGTCACCGGGTACTGCCGGCCATCCTGGGCAACGTGAGCAGGCGCTTCTCCACGCCCGCGGTCTCCAGCATCGTCATCGGCGTGATCCTCGTCGCGGTCACCTGGGTGTACCTGCTGGCCAGTTCGGTCGCGAACGCCTTCACCGCGCTGATCGACGTCAGCGGCGTGCTGTACGCCAGCTTCTACCTGCTGACCGCGCTGTCCGCCATCGTGTACTACCGGCGCCGTATCTTCAGCAACGTCTGGGACGCGATTCTGGTCGGCATCCTGCCCGTGGCCGCCACCGGGTTCCTGGTCTGGATCGTCGTGAAGTCGATCCAGAACGCGCCCCAGTCGCAGCGGTGGTCCCTGATCGGCGTCGTCGCGGCCGGCCTGATCCTGATGCTGGCCGCCCGTTTCATCCTGCGTTCACCGTTCTTCCGCATCAGCCGGGAGAGCGCGGTCAGGTAAACAAGCGGCGAACGCGGGCGGTCAAGTAACTGGATGCCCCTATTACTAGGGTTGCGGCCTGTGTTCACCGTTTGATTGGATGTCACCGACTCTCCGGAGGTGCAACGTGTCTCAGGTCACCGGTGCCGAGTTCGTCTTCGAGACGACCGCCAGTGCTGTGCAGGAGAAGAAGAAGCTACGGCGGAACTTCCGGCGCTTCGACATGTTCTTCTACCTGATCTGCACGGTGGTGACGCTCGACACCATTGGCGCGGTCGCGGCCAACGGAGCGCAGGGTTTCACCTGGCTGATCTTCCTCGGGATCTTCTTCTTCCTGCCTTACGGGTTGTCCATCGCCGAACTCGGGTCGGCGTTCCCGCAGGAAGGAGGCCCCTACGTCTGGAGTCGGCTGGCGTTCGGACGCCGGGTTGCGGCCATCAACTCGGTCATCTACTGGATCTCCAACCCGATCTGGGTCGGCGGGTCGCTCACGATCGTGTCGTTCGCCGCGATCGAGGAGTTCTTCGGGAACGTGCCCGGGGGCTGGAAGTACGTGTACGCGGTGGCGTTCATCTGGTTCACCATCACGGCGGCCATCGTGTCGCTGCGGTATGGCAAGTGGGTGCCGACCCTCGGCGCCTGGGCCCGCGGGCTGATCATCGTGTTCTTCGCGATCACCGTGATCGTGTACGCGGCCAAGCACGGGGTGCACGGCTTCGGCGGTCACGCGTTCGTGCCCACGTACGCGATCTTCATCGCCGTAGTCCCGGTCCTGTTCTTCAACTACGCCGGCTTGGAGGTGCCCTCGGCCGCGGGTGAGGAGATGGTCAATCCCCGGCGGGACGTGCCCTTCGCGGTGCTCTGGTCGGGTGCCGGGGTGATGGTCGCCTACGGGCTCCCGATCCTGCTGATCCTGATCGTGCTGCCGTCCAGCGCGGTATCCGGGCTGACCGGGTTCCTGGACGCGATCAAGGCCGTGTTCACCGTCTACGGCGGTCATGTCGCCTCCGACGGGACCGCGACGCTCACCGGGGGCGGCCTGCTC
The DNA here is from genome assembly GCA_963835775.1 of uncultured Actinomycetes bacterium. Classification (GTDB taxonomy): domain Bacteria; phylum Actinomycetota; class Actinomycetes; order Streptosporangiales; family Streptosporangiaceae; genus Palsa-504. Next base: position 146,311 of record CAWIHB010000002.1, read on the forward strand.
CTGGGCCGGATCGCGGCCGTTGTGTTCATCTTTGCCCTGGCCAGCGCCGGGACGACCTGGATCATGGGAGCGGACCGGGCCGAGGCCGTGGCCTCCTTCGACGGCGGCGGTCCGCGGATACTGGGCCGGTTCTCGGCGCGCTTCGGCACCCCGGCCGGGATGAACGTGCTTTCCGGGCTGGTCGCGACTGTCCTCATGATCGCCGCGTTCCAGATCAACGGGGCCAATTCGAGCAGGTACTTTGCCGCCGTGCTGGGGCTGACGATCTCCACCACCACGATCTCGTACCTGTTCATCTTCCCGGCGCTGATAAAACTCAGGTACTCGCGGCCCGATGTGCCGCGTCCCTACCGGGTGCCGGGCGGCATGGCCGGAGCGTGGATCTGCTCGGTGGTTCCGACCTTCTGGGCGCTGTTGGCCACGGTGGCGCTGATCTGGCCCGGGTTCGGCGTCAACTGGTTCGGCGCGGGCGGGAACCCCAACGACGCTCTCGCCGCGCTCAGCTTCTCGGGCGAGCGGCTGGAGTATGAGCTGAGCCAGATCCTCCCGCTGCTCGTCATCGTGGTGATCGGCGTCGTTTTCTACTTCCTGGGCAGCGGGACGCGCAAGCAAGAGGTCACCGAGCCGGTGGAAGCGGCCCTGGCTGGCGTCGGCGACATTGGAGTCGGTGACACTGGAGTCGGCGGCACAGGAGTCGGCAACACTGGCGGCGCGGTCACGGCCGCCGAGGCCCCGGTCAAGGACGCCGACCCGGCACCATGACCTCGGTATCCGGACATTACTGGTCTTTCCTCGCGTATCGGACGTGTGCTAGTCGTTTAGCGATGAGAGTTACGTCGATTCCATTCTGGGTCTGCGCGCAGAATAGGAGGCCAGGGAAAGGGGAGGTCATGCTGGTTCCGCTGGGCGGGTCCTCGCGGACCGCCGGAGTTGGCCGCCTAGACCCATCGACAAGCGGCGGGATGTGAGCGGCATGCTAGTCGGAGTCCTCTTCCTGGTCTTGGTCCTCGCGGTTGCCGTGCTGATTACGGTGGACGTAATGCGGACGCCGCACGAGGCGCCGATCGGGCCGGGCGAGCGGCATGCGCACGACGGCGACCGAATCCTCGCCGGACCGCGCAGCGGTGACAGGATCAACGCTTTCTCCCCGGAACCCGTGGTGCGGGAGCAATCCGTTCCCGCCGCTACCGCGGAGGCGGGGGTCGGAGCCGGGTCGGCCGCTTTCCAGCGGCCCGACCAGGCAGCGCGCGCCTTTGACCCGCCGCACCGTGACCTACCGCACCGTGACCTGCCGCTGGCGCCGCCCGGCGACGCCGCTGCGCACGGCCGGTCCCACGCCACGTGGGTGAACCTGTCCCGGCGCAGCCAGGCACTGGTCGAACGCCAGCTCCGCCTGATCGAGAACCTGGAGCACGGCGAGCAGGACCCGCAGCGCCTGGCCAGCCTGTCCCGGCTGAACCGGATCGCCCTGCGCGTGCACCGCAACTCGGAGAACCTGCTCGTCTTGGCCGGCCAGGACCAGCCCATGGGCTGGAACCAGCCAATAACGCTTGCCCATCTGATCGAGGCCGCGCTGGCCGAGGTCGAGGACTACCAGCGCGTCTCCTTCGAGGTGCAGCCTGACATCGCGGTGCGCGGGCCTGCCGTCCACGACGCGGTGCACCTGCTCGTCGAGCTGATCGACAACGCGACATCGTTCTCGGCGGGCGATATGCCGGTCCACGTCAAGGGCCAGGTTCTGGCCACCGGTGGCGCGTTGGTCGAGATCACCGACCGGGGTATCGGCATGGCCGGCCCGGAGATGGCGTACGCGAACCAGCAGCTGGACAATCCGCCGCCGCCGGACATCGATGTCCCCAGGTGGATCGGCTTGCTTGTGGTCTCCCGGCTGGCCGCCCGGCACGGGATCAGGGTCCGGCTGAACCAGGCCGAACTGGGCGGCCTGGTGGCGCTCGTCTGGCTCCCGGACGAAATCCTCACCCATTACGCCGTCCCCGCGGAACCCGGTTACCCCGCCCCCGCGCCGAACGTGCCGGTGGCTCTCGCCCCGGCCTATGCACCCCCGTCGGCGGACGTGCCGGTGGCCGCCCCCGCCCCGGCCTGGTCGGCTCGCGCCGCGCCAGCTACGGTACAGGCCGAGTCGGCCGCCGCGGCCCGTCTGTCCGGCGCGGGGCGCCCCGAAGCGCCGGGCGGGGAGCTCGGGGTGATCGTGCCTGCGGCCGAGAGCCAGGCCACCATGCGCCGGTTGCCCATCTTCGACGAGGTCGAGTCGCGCTGGTCAAGAAGCAGCCATGAGGCGCCCGGTCCCGCTGGCCTGGCCACCGCCGCCAGCCCGTCGGCCGGCGGGCTGCCCAGGCGGTTGGCGGCCGGGACGCAGCCTGCTCGCACCGTTCCGGCCGCCGCCCCGGGTGGGCCTGGCCGTCCCGCTGCCGCCCCGGGTGTGCCGGGCCGTCCCGCTGCCGCCCCGGGTGTGCCGGGCCGTCCCGCTGCCGCCCCGGGTGTGCCGGGCCGTCCCGCCGCCGCGGACCAGGACGGGCGGACCGGATTCCAGCCCGGCACCGGCCAGAGGCGGGCCGCGCCCGCCGATGAGGCGAGCCCGGGCGGGCCAGACGAGTCCTGATGCCGGATGACCCGGCCGCCCGGCCGGGTGCCGTGACCCGCCCTGCCCCGTTTGGCTTCAGCCGGGTCGTATTCCTCAGCCATGTCATCGACGCCGGTACGCCGGTGTTCCCCGGCGATCCGCCGGTCGAGCTCCGCCCGGCCGCCCGCATCGAGCCGGACGGCTATTACCTGCAGTCGCTCACGCTGGGCGAGCAGGCCGGGACGCACTGGGCCGCGCCCGCCCATTTCCACGCCGGCCAGCCGTTCGCCGATGAGCTGGACCCCGGCGACTTCTTCCGCCCCGCGGCCGTGCTCGATGTGCGGGCCGCGGCCGCCCGGGACCCCGATTTCACCCTCGGCGTCCCGCAGATCAGGCACTGGGAGGCGGACTTCGGCCCGATCCCGCCGGACAGCGCCGTCATCATGTGGACCGGCTTCGAGGACCGCTGGGATGACCCGGCAGCCTACCTGAACGCGGACTCCGCCGGCGGGCTGCATTACCCGGGCTTCGGTGCCGAGGCCGCGCGCTGGCTGATCGGGCAGCGCTCCATCGGCGTCCTCGGCATCGACACGATGGGGATCGACCCGGGCACCGACACCTCCTTTGCCGCCAACCAGTTGCTTCTCAAGGAGCACCGGCTGCATCTGGAAAACCTGTGCGGGCTGAGCCAGATGCCGCCGGCCGGAGGCTGGATCATCATCGGGGGACTCCGGATCCGGGCCGGCTCCGGCTCCCCGGCGACGGTGTTCGGGCTCATCCCCTGACCGGGCGGCGTCCCCCGGATCCTCTCCGCTTCCTGAACACCACAAGCACCACCGGCACCAGGCCGACGGGCGCGGGACCTGCCCGGTCGCGCGGCCGGGCAGGTTTCCCGCGGCCGTGCGGGCAGCCACTCGGGTTAACTGCATATCCCGGAGTCCAGTTTCATTCCGCTGAGGCAGGCCGCTGGAGCGAGGCCGAGCGCGCCACTCCGGGTATCCCGCACCGGATTTCATGACACGGTCGATGCGCCCACGTCGGGCCACTGGTCGAGGGTGTAGGCCATGTCCCAGAACATGCGCTCCAGCCGTGAGCTCATCGTGAAGATCTCAGCGAGCTGCTCGCGCTTCTCGTCGCTGACTGCCCCGTCCCTGGTCATCTCGTCGAACGTCGCACGCATGTTCGCGACCAGGTCCGCCTCCTCCTGCTGGAGGTAGAACGCTACCCAGTCCGAGTACACGGGATGGTCGGCGATCTCGTCCTTCAGGCCCTCGGCGATCTCGATGTAGCTCCAGGAGCACGGCAGGATGGCCGCGGTGATCTCGAGCGGACCGCCAGCCGCCGCGGTGGCCAGCAGGAAGCTGGTGTAGGCCACGTTGGCCGGAGCCATCGCCTGCGCGCCGCCGCGGTCCTCGGCGCCCAAGCCGATCAGCCGGGCCAGCAGCCGCCGGTTGCTCGGGATCTCCAGCCGGATGATCCCGTCCAGCTGCCTGGTGAAGAACTCCAGGTCCGTGCCGGTGGCCGACTTGGCCGCGCCCAGGGCCATGCACCGGGCGAAGGCCGGCAGGTACAGCAGGTCCTGCTCGATGAAGAAGCGGAACCGGTCCAGCGGCAACGTTCCCCGGGCCAGCTCGCTCAGGAACGGGTGCGCGTGCAGGCCGGCCCAGATGCGATCGCACTGGCTGCGCAGCCGGGCCGAGAAGGCCTGGTCCGTGCGTGCCGCTGGTGAGGTCCCCATGACCGCACCCTAGCCTGGTGGCCATTCGTGCGGTTCGGGCTCTAGGAGGTCAGGTGATCAGATCGGCCACCGCTGCAACGTGATCGCCGGCCTGGCCCACGATCACCTGTTCGTCGACTGGGCGGCGGGTCCCCGCGCCTTGGCGCTGCTGCGTGAGCTGTGAACCGCCGGCGCGCAGCCCAGTGCGCCAGCTCCGGCCCGGCAGATATGCGAGCGGGGTGCCGCTGACAGGGTACGGCACCCCGCTCTCGGCGGCAGGCGTCTGCGGGGCTAACGCCGCACCGCGCGCCCGCCTTCGGGCCGGCCAGCCTCTTCCTGCTCCAACCATCGCTTAAGCCCCCAAACCGGTCAATCTATTTTCGACCGCGGCAGGGTTCGCGCCGCGGCCGCCGCCGCGAACAGGGCCAGGGCGGCGATCAGCAGGCTGGCCCGCATGCCGTACAGGAACGAGGCGCGGTGCGAGATCAGCGCACCGAACACCGCGACGGCCAGCGTGCCGCCGACCTGGCGGCTGGAGTTGAGCAAGCCCCCGGCCATCCCGCCTGGGCCTGCCCGCCGGCACCGGGGTGCGGCGCACGTCCGGGCTGCGGCGGGAGGAACTGGCCACCCTGGCCGGGGTGTCGATCGACTACTACACCCGGCTGGAACGGGGCAAGGAGACCAGGCCCAGCCCGGCCGTGGTCGACGCGCTAGCCCGCGCGCTGCGCCTGGACGAGGAGGAGCACGAGTTCCTGCAGGCCCTCGCGGCCCAGGCCGCCCGGCGGGCGCCGGTCCCGCCGCCGGTGCCGTCCCGGCTGGTCCGCCCGACCGTCAGGCTGCTGCTCGAGACGCTGCGGCCCAATCCCGCTTACGTGCTGAGCCGGACCAACGACCTGCTGGCCGCCAACCCGGGCGGCCTGAACCTGCTGCCCGGCCTGGCCGAATGGCCTGCCCGGCAGCGCAATACGATCCGGTACACGTTCCTGCATCCGGCCGCGCGGAGCCTGTGGCCCGACTGGGAGCTGAAGGCCCGGGGCTGCGTGGCGCACCTGCGCGCCGTGGCCGGCGCTGACCCCGATGCCCCCGACCTGGCCCCGATCATCGGCGAGCTGATGGTCAAGAGCCCCGATTTCGGCCGCCTGTGGGACCGGTTCGAGGTGCGGCGGATGGGCGACGGGCAGAAGCAGTTCCGGCACCCGGTGGTGGGGACCATGACGCTGGCGCACGAGTCGCTCGAGCTGACCAGGACCGACGGCCAGCGCCTGGTCACCTACATGGCCGCCCCGGGCACCGCCGACTACGACGCGATGGTTCTGCTCGACATGGCCGGCTTCGCCAGGGCCGATGTCACCCCGGAGGGGCGCTCGGCGCCCCGGCCATCTGGGCCCGCTTCACCGACCTGACCGGCGCCACCCGGCCGCTCGCCCCGGCCGCCGTATGCGCCGCGCTGCTGGCGGCCAGCTGTACACCGGGAGCGCCGAACGCATCGTGCTCACTGCACCGCGAACCGGACTCGCCGAGCGGGTGAACGCCGGGCCCGGTCAGCCCCGCCAGAACGGCCTGACCTCGATCTTGCCGAACGCGGCGACCGGATGCCGCGACGCGACCTCGACCGCCTCGTCGATATCCGCGCACTCCAGCACGTCGTATCCGCAGATGACTTCCTTGGTCTCGGCGAACGGACCGTCACTGACCAGGACCTCACCGTCACGCACCAGCACGGTTCTGGCCGTGCTGGGCGACTCGAGCCGGTCGCCGTCCAGCCGGATACCCTGGGCCATCACATCGTCGAGCCAGGGAAAGCTGCCGCCGTCCTCGGCATCCTCGTCGTCGTCTTGCACGGCAGCTGAGTCGACGCACACCAGCATCAGGAACTTCATGTCTTCTCCGATCTCATGGCCTCGAACCTAATCCAACAGCACGACGAACAGCGGCCGCGAAATGGACAGCGGGGACCCGCCAGGACAAGCGGTCACCACCTCCTCCGGGGGAGGCCTCGTCCTTCCGGGCGGGGGGAATCGGGTGCGTCGCGGAGCGGGGCAGAATGTCATACCTGGCCGCTACTGTGTTCGCATGTCCCGGTACCGGCTGCGGCCTACCCCTGCCCAGGAGGCAGTGCTCCTCGGGCACTGCGCGCATGCCCGGTATGTGTGGAATCTGTGCGTGGAGCAGGAATCGCACTGGCGGCCGGGCCGGGGGAAGATGCCCGGGTTCGCGGGCCGCTGCCGTCAGCTTTCCCAGGCCCGGGCGGCGGAGCCGTGGCTGGCCGAAGGGAGCGTGATCGTGCAGCAGCAGGCGATCCGCGACCACGACCAGGCCATGCGGAACTTCTTCGCCGGGACGCACCGCAGGCCGTCGTGGCGCAAGGCCGGGCGGGATGAGGGGTTCCGCATCGTCCACCTCAAGCCCGGGCATGTGCGGTTGCTGAACCGGAACGCCGGGCAGGTCTGGATCCCGAAGGCCGGCTGGGTGCGGTTCCGGCTGTCCCGCCCCGTCCCCGGTGGGGTGAAGTCCTTCCGGGTGGTGAGGGACCGGGCCGGGCGGTGGCATGTCGCGTTCGCGGTGATCCCCGGGCCGGTCGCGGCGCCCGGCAACGGCGCGGTCCTCGGCGTTGACCGTGGCGTGGCGGTCAGTGCGGCCCTGTCGACCGGGGAGATGCTGAGCGTCCCGCGCGCCAGCCCGCAGCGCCGGCGGCGGCTGATGCGGCTGCAGCGCAGGCTGGCCCGGGCCAGGCGGGGCAGCAGCCGCCGCGTCCGGGTGAAGCTGGCCATAGCCCGGCTGAAGGCCCGGGAGGCTGATGCTCGCAAGGACTGGTGCGAGAAGGTCTCCACCAGCCTGGCCCGGCGTTTCGACGTGATCCGGGTCGAGGATCTGCAGATTGCGAACATGACCCGCTCGGCGAGGGGGACCATCGCGCGGCCCGGCCGGAATGTGCGGGCCAAGGCCGGGCTGAACCGGGAGATCGCCGCGTCCGGCTGGGGCCTGCTGGTCCGCCGGCTGGTGGAGAAGGCTCCCGGCCGGGTCGAGAAGGTCAGTCCCGCGTATACGAGCCAGCGCTGCTCGGCGTGCGGGCATGTGGACACGAAGTCGCGTGAGAGCCAAGCGCGCTTCGTGTGCACGGCCTGCGGTTTCGCCTGCAACGCGGACGTGAACGCGGCCAGGAACATCGCGGCGGGGCACGCCGTGACTGCGCGGGGAGGCCCGGCGCTGGCCGGGCCCGGGAACCGCGAACCTCAACCCGTCCTGCTTTCTGCATGAGACCGATGGGTTGGAATCCCTGCCTTCAGGCATGGGAGGATGTCAACTCTTGGCTTCGCGATCATGCGCGGCGGAACAGGAGCCCGGCTGATGGATGACCGGTGCCACGTGACCTGGGCCGATGCCGTCCTGCGACGGCCCGCCGTCGATCCTGACATCCCTCGGGCCCACCGGGTCCTGCTGACCGCCCCGGGGACGCTCCTCACCCCAGCGAGCTGGACCCGGCCCGCCCGCACCCGCGACTACCTGCCTGCGGACCCGGCCAAGCGGGAGGCCACGGTCGAGGGCGCGGTCATCGGCCTGGTCGCCGCCGGGTGCGTCGCGGTGGGCGGGACGACTCCGCTGGCCATCGGGGTCCTGGTCTTCTCCGGACCGGTGGCCTGGCAGTCCGCCTCGGGCCATGTCGCCCTGATCCTGGCGCAGCTCATCGCGATCGTGACGGCCGTGATCTTCGGGGCCCGGATCGTCCGTTTCGGGCAGCTCAACGGCCAGGCACCCGCCAACGTGGCCGCCCGTGCCTATCACGGCCGCTACCTGACCGGCGCCGATTTCGACGCCCGGGCCCGGTTCCTGCTGCGGCGCGCGCAGGATGCGGTCGATGCCGTCACCACCTCCGAGGTGTACCGGGCCGACTTCCTGGACGCGCCCGCCGCCCGCGCGGCCCTGGCCGACCAGGAATGGGACATCGCCGTCGCGCTGCGCGAACAAGCCAGGCTCCGGGCCCAGCGAGCCGAGCCGGGCCTCCGTAACGCGGGCGCCATGACCGCCGCGCTGCGCAACCGCCAGTCCCGGGCCGCGCAGCTGGCGGACTCCAGCATCGCCGCCCGGATCGCCGCGCTGGAGCACTACGCCGCCCGGGTCCGCGAGGCCGACGCCGCCTACCGGGACTGGCAGCAGGCCCGCGGCCTCTACCCCGTCCCGCACCGGCCACGCGACTGAGGCGTGCTCCGCAGGTCCTGGCGGACCGGTCTACTGCCAGCGGAGCGGCAGCCTGTCCCGGGCCATGGTGGCCCGGCTGCGGGCCAAGCCCGCCGGCGACGCGATCGGGGTGAGCATCGGGGACTTCGCCACCACCCGGGTGGACGGCACGTTCCGCCTGGTCTACCTGGTGTTCAACACCATCATGAACCTGACCAGCCAGGCCGCCCAGGTGGCCTGCTTCCGCACCGCGGCCGCCCATCTGGAGCCCGGCGGCTGCTTCGTCATCGAGGTTAGGGTGCCCGAGCTGCGGCGGCTGCCGCCCGGGCAGACCGTGCTGCCCTGGCACGTCAGCCCGGACCGTTCGGTGTTCTACTCCTATGACATCGTCACCCAGGCCATGCAGGGCCACTACATCGAGTTCACCGACGGCCGGGGCCAGTACAGCTCGATGCCGTTCCGCTACGTGTGGCCGTCGGAGCTCGACCTGATGGCGGAGCTGGCCGGGCTGACGCTGCGGGACCGCTGGGCGGGCTGGGCCGGGGAGCCGTTCACCAACGACAGTGCCCAGCACGTCTCGGTCTGGGAGAAACCCCGCGGCTGACCGCTGATTCAGGCGGCGCGCCTGCGGACCAGCCAGACGGCCGCGGCGATGAGCAGCACCGATAGCGCGAGCAGCCAGCCGCCCTCAATCCACTGGAACGGCCAGAACCGGCTGCCCGGCTGGTAGCTCGTCCACAGCGTGTACCCGTGCTGGACCAGGTACTGGTTCACGGCCGGGTCCTGCTGCGGGATCCCGCCCTTCCCGCCGCCCAGCTGTGGTGCCCCCTGGAGCACCTGGGCGATCGTGTCCTGGCTGACCGGCCGGCCGCCCTTGGCGTACCACTGCTGGCTGATGACCCATGCGGAGCCGGGCGCGTCCGCGTTCTTGATCAGCAGCGGCGTCATATAGTGCTCGCGCAGGTACAGCCCCGCCGCGAGGGCCAGCCCCGTGTAGGCGGCCAGGGTGGCGACGATGGCGGGGACGACGCGGCGGATGAGCATGCCGGCCACGGCGCCGATCGCGAAGGCGGCCAGCGTCCAGGCGGCGAACGCGACCCCGCGCAGGTCGAACATCCCGGCATCCAGCGGGACCGGGCTGCCGCCGAAGCCTGGGCGGCCGCTGAAGAACGGCTGGTAGTACCAGGACAACAGCACGCTGAACGCCCCGGCGGCGGCCGCCACCACCACCGCCAGCGGCACCAGCTTGGCCAGCGTCCACCGAGACCGGCCGAAGCCCTGGGTCCAGGCGTACCGGAAGGTGCCGGTCTCCATCTCCCGGGCCAGCACGGGCGCCCCGATGAACGCCCCGATCAGCGCGGGCACCGCTTGCAGCACCACCGAGATGATCTGCGCCCCCTGCCAGTCGGAGATGAAGTAGCCGGCCAGCGCCCCGCAGGCACCCGAGCTGGCCGGGTGGCAGGCGACCGCGGCGGTCCAGTCGCGGTGGATCTGAAGGCCAGTGATCCACACGTAGAGCGCCAGCCCGCCCAGCAGCGTGGCCGCCCCGGCCAGCGCGATCCGGTGCTGCCGCCAGGTGACCCAGGCCATCCGCCGCCACGGCAGCGGCCGCAGGCCGGCGTCCTGTTCCGGGCGGGCGGGCATGGTCAGCGCGGTCATTTCCTTACCCCCGACGGTTCGCTGGTTTCAGCGGGCCGGGCCGGGCCGGGCAGCGCGGCGGCACCGGGCTCGCGCAGGTAGGCCAGGGCGAGCTCCTCCAGGCCGACCGGATGCGCCTCCCAGCCGGGCGGGACCGGGTCATCAGGACCGGCGCGGACCAGCAGGTGGGAAAGAGCCTCGGCGCGGCGGGCGTGCACCACGGGCCGTTCGGCATATCTGTCGGCCTCGGCGGCCGGGCCGGTCAGCAGGCGGTGGGAGGCCAGCAGGTCGTCGACCTCCCCGGCTACCTGCACCCGGCCCCGGGACAGCAGGATGAGGTAGTCGGCCACCCGCTCCAGCTCGGCCAGCACGTGCGAGGACAGCACGATCGAGACGCCGTCGTCGGCCATCGCGGTCAGCACGATGGCCATGAAGTCGTGCCGGGCCACCGGGTCCAGCATCGCCACCGGCTCATCGAGCACCAGCAGCCGCGGTCGGCGGGCCAGGGCCAAGGTCAGCGCGAGCTGCGCCTGCTGGCCGCCGGACAGCCTGCCGGCCTTCCGCTTCAGCGGGATACCCAGCTCCTCCAGGCGCGTTTCCGCGTAGGTCCGGTCGAACCCCCGGTTCAGGTTCCGGGTCAGGTGCAGCATGTCCGCGACCGACAGGTTCCTGTACACCGGCGCGTCCTGGGCCACGAACGCGATGCCGTCCAGCGCGGCCGGGGAACCCGCGGGATGCCCGCCGAGCACGGTGACAGTGCCCGCGGACGGCGCCGCCAGGCCGACCGCCAGGTTCAGCAGCGTGGTCTTGCCCGCGCCGTTCGGGCCGACCAGCGCGGCCACGTGCCCGGCCGGGATCGCCAGCGTGCACTCATGCAGCGCCCAGGTGCTGCCGTACCGCTTGCCCAGCCGGCCGGCCTCAATCACGTTCATGCTGTATCTTCCAATCGCCTCCGGGGCGCCCTAAGGCGCCCCCTTCCCTCGTCGCTGCGCTCCTCAGTCCAGGCGCCGCCGCGCCTCTGCGGCTCAGATCGGCGGCGTTCATGGAAATCCCGCAGCGCGCTGGTGAACAGCGCGACCATGCCGTCCTCGTCCAGGCCTGCCGTGTCGGCGGCAGCCAGCCAGCCCAGCAGGGCCTTGCGCAGCCCGGTCAGCTCGGGGAGCGCGATCTGGCTCAGCGTGGCCTGGATGAACGTGCCCTGCCCGGGACGGCCGGACGCCAGGCCCTTGGTCTCCAGCTCCCGGTAGGCCTTCAGCACCGTGTTCGGGTTGATGGCCAGCGCGGCGACCACGTCCCTGACCTTGGGCAGCTGGTCACCGGGCTTGAGATAACCGAGCCGCAGCGCGTGCTCGACCTGCTGGACCAGCTGCAGGTACGTCGGCACGCCCGAGGCCGCATCCAGCCGGAACTCAATCGGCGACGCGTCCGCCCGGGCGTCCGCCCGGACGCCGGGCCGCGGAGCGCCCGCGCCGCTGATCGGTTTATCTATTGTCATAAGACAAAGATACAGAGGCCGAGCCCGCTGTCAAACGCCGCGCTACGGCTGCGGGACCCCGCGGTAGCACCGGCTGGTCCGCAGCCGGAACCAGCGGTCCCGCAGGCTCACCCAGCGGTTGCCGAACCACACGCTCCAGCCCACGGTGAACGTGAGGAAACGAGCAGGACGACGCGGTCGCCGACCGCCCGGGTGAGGAAGCCGGGCACGCTACCACCATGCCACCTCCGGGCGACTGCACGGCGGGCGCGGGCCCGCGTTAGGCTCTGCGGCAAGCGGAGGGGCGGTAACGAGATGAGCACACTGCGGTACAGCCTGGTCCGGCCGGCCGTGGCGCAGCCGGACCTGACCACGGTGGCCCAGTTCATGTTCTGGCAGATGTTCCGTAACGTGGCCTCGGACGGGTTCGTGTTCGAGGACCCGGTGAACGCCGGCGTACTGTCCAGGCCGGGCTGCGTGCTTGCCTCGCCGTCCTGGGAGAACAGCGCGGACCAGGTGTCCCAGGACTACGTCTACAACTGGACCAGGGATGCGGCCATCGTCGCGATGGAACTGGCCGCCGGCTCCCTGCCCACCGGCCAGCCGCTGATCGACTACGTCCAGTTCGCCCAGACCTGCCAGGATTCCGGCGGCGATTTCGACCGCGCGGCGTTCCTGATCAACGGCACCCCGCGGCAGTGGACCGACCAGACCGACGGCCCGGCCCTGCAGACGCTCGCCATCCTGCAGATGTTCGCCCAGCTCGACCCGCCGACCCAGACCGTGGCCAGCGCCGTCATCGCGGCCAACCTGAACTTCCTGCAGGGCGCCTACCAGGGCCAGACGTACAACCTGTGGGAAGAGGAGTACGGCGCGTCGTTCTTCGCCCGCTCGGTCCAGCTGGGGTGCTTCCGGGCTATCACGGCCAACACCCTGCAGATCCCGGTCCCCGGCTGGCTGAGCACCGCCATACCGTGGCTCCAGAACGCCCTCGAAGATCACTGGAACGGCCAGTACTACCAGTCGATGCTGCCCGTCCCGGCCGACTACCGGGCCCCCTACGACCCCAACATCAACATCGTCATGGCCGCCATCTACGGCGCAGTCGCAGTGACCGACACCAAGCTCCTGGCCACCGCGGCACTGCTGCGCAGCCAGTGGGCCGACCCGGCCTCGAAGTACTTCTACCCGATCAACGGGGCCGACCAGCAGCGCGGCCTCGGCCCGATGTTCGGCCGCTACCCGGGCGATGTGTACGACGGCGACACCGACGCGCTGGTGGGCGATCACCCCTGGGCGGTCTCCACGGCCAACGTCGCCGAGCTCTACTACCGGCTGGCCGCGCAGATCACCGCGACCGGAACGGTTCCGCTTGACGACCTGTCGGCCGGCTTCTTCAGCCAGGTCGGAGTCGGCTCGTCGACCGCCCCGGCCGCGGCCTCGGCCGCGCTGCAGAGCGCGGCCGACCAGATTCTGCAGGCGCTCGTCTTCCACAGCGACAGTCTCGAGCTCAGCGAGCAGTTCGACGCCATGTCCGGCTACGAGAAGAGCGTCAGCAACCTGTCCTGGAGCTACGCCTCGTTCCTGTCGGCCGTCCGGGCCAGGACCGCCGCTTCCTGAACACCACAAGCACCACCGGCACCAGGCCGGTGGGCGAGGAACTGCCCGGCCGCGCATACCGCCCAACGGCGGCAGAGGTTCGTGGTATCACTGTCACCGCTACGAAGTTCTAGTAGCGGACCACGCCCGCGTGGGCCAGCCTGAGCGGATCTTGACCTGAGCAGAGCCGGGCCTGACGGCCTCGGTGGCGACCCACTGCGGTAGGCGGGACCGGCGGGCCATGCCCCGGCCAGAAGGAGAAGAACATATCCATGGCAGCCATGCTTCAGGAGCGCCTGCTTGCGCCGGAAACCCAGCCCAAGCTGGTCGCCGACTGCCAGGCCCTGATCGAACAGCAGGTTTCCGAGATGTCCGGTGTATCGGGGACCGCGATCAAGCTCGCCTACAAGACTGCGAACGCCTTCGCGTCGGGCTACATCCGTCACATCGTGGAGGCCCTGCTTCCCGATCTGGCCGGGAAGCTGGAGCCCTACTGGGCCGACTTCAATGCCGTCGGCGGTTCGGAGTTCGGCGACTACCTGGCCAAGCGGGGCCCGGAGGTCTCCGAAGCGCTGCTCTCGGTGACCGACGAACGAGCGGCTGCCTCGGGCAAGCCCACCATCGTCAGGGCCTACCGCAGCGTCCGCAGCCGGGCCGGCAAGCACGTCGAAGCCGCGCTCCCGCAAGTCGGCGCCCTGGTCCAGAAGTACGCGGCCTGAAGGGACCGCGTCCCCAGTTCCCAACCCGCGGCCCGGCCGGGATGGCGGCCGGGCCACGGGATTCGGGATAGTAGTGACATGGACCCGCAGGTTGTCCGGTACAGCGAGCGCCCAGAACTCTGGGACGACATCGGTGAGCTCAGCGGCGAAGTCTGGCCCGAGTACAACCTGCACGGCGAGACGCTGAACCACTACTGGCGGCAGCTGTACGACGTCTTCCCCGACTGGCAGTTCGTCCTCTATGACCCCGGCGAGCAGGAGATCCTGGCCGAGGGGCACACCATCCCCTTGGCCTGGGACGGTACCGACGCCGATCTCGGCCCCGGTATCGACGCTTCGCTGGCCGCCGCCTTCGACCTGCGTGCGGCGGGCGGGGCGGCCACCGCGGTCAGCGCGCTGGCCGCCGAGGTCCCGCCGCGCCACCAGAGCCGGGGCCTGTCGCCCGTGCTGCTGACGGCCATGGCCGGCCTGGCGCGTCAGGCCGGGCTGCGGCACCTGATCGCGCCGGTGCGGCCGAGCCGCAAGGACAGGTACCCGACGATCCCTATCGAGCGCTACGTCCGCTGGACCCGCCCCGACGGGTCACCGTTCGACCCGTGGGTGCGGGTGCACACCCGCCTGGGAGCCCGCATCGGGCCGATCATCCCGCACTCCCTGCACATCACCGGAACTGTGGGGGAGTGGGAAACCTGGACCGGCATGCCGTTCCCAGAAACCGGCGACTACGTCTTCCCGGCCGGGCTGGCTCCCGTGCACATCGACCGGGAGATCGACACCGGCGAGTACTGGGAACCCAACATCTGGATCATCCACCGGGTCGGCAGCTGAATCCCTGGAGGAGGAGAGGTCATGAATACCTTCACCCGGTCCGACGAGCTGCAGGGAGCGGAATTCGTCGGCACGGACCTGAGCGGCGCTCGGTTCGTCCGGGCTGACCTGTCCGGTGTCGTGATGCGCGGCGTCGACGTGCAAGGGGCGGAGATCGACTCACCGTGGCTTTTCGACGGCGAGAGTTTCTTGCGCGTGAACGGCGTCGACGTGATCCCGTTCGTCGATGCCGAACTCAACCGCCGCTTTCCCGGCCGTGCCGGCCGGCGCGCCGGAGATCCGGATGGTCTGCGTGCGGCCTGGGCTGCGCTCGAGCGCGCATGGTCGGCCGTGCTCGAGCGCGCCGCGGCGATGCCCGCTGGCACGGTCGACGTGTCGATGGGCGGTGAGTGGTCGTTCGCGCAGACGCTGCGGCACCTGGTCTTCGCCACGGACGTGTGGCTGGGCCGGGCGATCCTGGAGGCCGGACAGCCATTCCACCCCCTCGGCCAGCCGGACGCCAGCGCCGACGGCTTGGACATGCCGATCTTCACGACGGCCCTGCCCTCCTACGCCGAGGTGCTCGAGGCCCGGGCGGGCCGCGTCGCGATGGTGCGCGACTTCCTCGCCGCAGTCACATCGGATGTGCTGGCCGCGCCGCGCAAGAGTCCGTGGGACGAGCCGTACCCGCAGACCACCCTGTCGTGCCTGCACGTGATCCTCGCGGAGGAGTGGGAGCACCTCCGCTACGCCGTACGCGACCTCGACGCGATCGAGGCCGGGCCCGCCAGATGAGCTAGTAGTCGCCGCCTCCGGCGTCAGCCGATGCCGTCGCGCTCGCGCAGCGCGCGGATGTCTTCCGAGATCCGGAAGATGACGACGAAGAATTCCAGGATTATGCGGTATATCGCCAGCACGATCAGGACGAACAGCGGATCGCCGAAGAGCAGCGTCACGGCGCCGAAGGCCAGGCTGGCCTTGAATGCGATGATGGTAAACACCAAGGCGCTCACCACCGTGCCGATCATTATCAGCACGTAGAGCACCTTTATGACCTTTGGCGTGACAAATGAGGAGAATCCAAAGTCGAACAAGGCGCCCAGGAAGCCCTTGGAGTCGGCCACCTCATCCGGTGCCGCGTGCCGGATGAACGCCGTCCTAGGCCCGGGCTCCGGCCGGCTCTGGACGGCTTCCGCGCCTGCCCCCATGCTGGCTTCGGCCGTCCTCGCGCCGTAGGCGGCCGTAGTGTCGCCGAAGCGGTCGCCGTTCCCCGCGCCGAACGACCCGCTCTCGCCGAACGACCCGCTCTCGCCGAACGACCCGCTCTCGCCGAACGTCCCGGCCTCCCGGAGCGTCCCCGCCGCTCCGTACGGGTCGGCCTGGCCTGCCCCGTACGTCCCCGCCGTCCTGCCCCCGAGCGGATCGGCCTGGCCCGCGCCGTAGTCGCCGCGGATGGTGGCCCCGAACGGGCTGCCGTTCACCGTCCGGTAGGCCTCGGGCAACGCGGTCCCGTACCCGTCGGCGTTCCGGCCCCGGTGCGAGCTGACCGGCTGGGCACGGTGCGTGTCGGCCGGCCCCGCGCTGTACTGCGGCCCGCGGGCGTGGCTGCCGCGGCCCCACTCCTCTGGCAGGTCCTGACCTGATGAACGATCTGGCATCGTGTCTCCCCGGGAAACGAACGCGCCTGGCGGCGGCCTAGCGGTCAGGTTACTTACGCCGATGCCGCGAAATACGCGCTTTCCAGAAGATGACAGATAATGGTAATCCCTTTATTCATAGCCGCTTCGCGGCTTATGGGCGGCTATTTAGCGGGCGGGCCGGGCCTCGGTCAGCCGGCCCGGAGCCGCAGGCCACGGGGGGTGGGCCGGAAACCGGCGGCCTCCAGCGCGGCCGCGAGCGGGGCCGGCTGGCCGCCGGCTGCGGGGGCGACGATCAGGCCGTCGGCGCGTTCCACGGTCAGCCGTCCCAGCGCCCCGTCCCGCACCGAGGCGGCCAGCGCCGCCGCGCTCGGCGCCAGCAGATCCGGATCATCGGTCCAGGACAGCAGGGTCCGGCCACCGCGTTCCACGTACAGCACCAGCGACCCGTTGACCAGCACCACCAGCGCGCCGGCCTTCCGGCCCGGCCGGTGCGAGGTCGGCGTCTCGCCGGGACGCCCCGGCCAGGCCAGCGCCGCCCCGTACGGCTGAGCCGGGTCGGCGGCCGCCAGTACGAGTGCTGTGTTTCCCCGGGGGGACGACGGTTTCTTCCCGGGGGGACCCATCCCCCCGGACCCCCCTTGGGAATCCCCCCGATCCTGGGGGAGAACCTTCCCCCCCAGACCCCCCCGGCCCCCGGCCCGCATCCGGTCCACCGCGCCGGGCAGCGCGAACTGCGCCGCGCCCAGCCCCTCGACGAAATAGCCGCGCCGGCACTGGCCGGCCTCCTCCATGGCCCGCAGCACCGGGTACACCGCGGCGAAGCCGCCCGGGATCCGCTCGGAGGCGACCGCGCCCCTGGTCAGCACGCCGTGCCGTTCCAGCAGGGTCAGCGCCAGCGTATGCGCCCGCACCGTCTGGCCGCCGTCGCGGCCGTCAGGCTCGTCACCCTCCAGACGGCCCGGCAGCAGCGACCACCGGCCGCTGACCGTCGGCGGGCCGGTCCGGGTCGGCATCGACCCCCTGGCAGGCCGGCCGAAGCCGTACCGCCGTCCGGGCCCGCCCGGCCTCGGCCGGGGCGCCGCGCGGGCGGGCGCGGCCGCCCGGCGCTGCTGGCCGCCGAGCGTGATCCGCAGCGGGGCCAAGGTGTCGTTGGTCAGCAGCCCGGCCCAGACCAGGTCCCAGATCGCCGCGGCCACCTCGCCGTCGTCCGGCAGCGGCGACCCGGCGGCGCCGAGCAGCGCGCCGGCCCGGTCGCTGAGCATGCGGAAGAACAGCGCCCCGCCCCCGCTCATCGCCTCGAGCACCGCCGTGTGCAGCGGGGTCATGCTCACCTCGCCCGGCTCGGGCAGCATCAGCGGCGCGCCGTCGGCGGGCGCGAGCACCAGCCAGCCGTCGCCGCCGGGCAGCGCGCCCGCCCCCGACCAGACCACCTCGCCGGCCGAGGTCAGCTCGTCGAGCAGGGCGGGGGAGTAGCCGGGCACCCGCGCGGGCAGCACCAGCGTCTCCAGCGCGGAGGCGGGCACCGGCGCCCCGGCCAGCCGCTCCACCACCTCGAGCACCGCCCCCGCGTCGGCCCGGCGCCGACGGTCCCCGGAGCCGGGGCCCGTGCCCGTGCCCGCGGAGCCGACGGCCGCGGCCGAGGACCCGCCGATTCCGTGCCAGGCGGGCAGGAATCTGGCCAGCACCTCAGGCGGCACCGGCTCGACCTCCTTGCGCAGCCGGGCCAGGCAGCGGCGCCGCAGCAGGCGCAGCACCTCGGCGTCGCACCATTCCACGCCGCCCGCCCCTGCTGCCAGCCCGGACGCCGCCAAGCTCCCGGCGGGCAGGAACTCGCCCTCCACCACCCGCCCGTCGGCGGCCAGCCGCCGCAGCGCCATCGTCACCACCGCGACGCCGAGCCCGTACCGCCCGGCCACCGCGGCCGTCGGGAACGGCCCGTGCGTCCGCGCGTACCTGGCCACCAGGTCGCCCAGCGGGTCGGCCACCGGCTCGGTGAACGCCTCGGGCACACCGAGCGGCAGCGGCACCCCAAGCGCGTCCCGGAGCCGGCCCGCGTCCTCGATCGCGGCCCACATCGGCTGCCCCGCGACCCGGACTTCGATGACCCGCCGCGCCGCCGCGAGCTCGGCCAGCCATGCGCCGAAATCACCAGACGCGCAGCGCAAACCGACCTCGGCCGCGGTCAGCGGCCCAGCCGTCCGCAGCAGGTCGAAGACGCCCTCCGGGTCCCGGCAGCGCCGCCCTTCCGACAGGTGCTGGAGGTCTTGCTCGGTCTCGGCGACCACCGCGGGATCGAGCAGATCGCGCAGCCCGTCCTGGCCGAGCAGCTCGGCCAGCAGGGCCGGGTCCAGCGACAGGGCCTGCGCGCGGCGCTCGGCCAGCGGCGCGTCGCCCTCGTACATGAACGCCCCGACGTACCGGAACAGCAGCGACTTGCCGAACGGGCTCGGCGTCGCCGTCTCCACCTCCACGATCCGGATCCGTCGGGCGGCGATGTCCCGCAGCAGCGCGGTCAGCGCGGGCACGTCGAACACGTCCCGCAGCACCTCGCGGACCGTCTCGAGCACGATCGGGAACGCCGGGTACCGGCTGGCGATCTCCAGCAGCTGCGCGGACCGCTGCCGCTGCTGCCACAGCGGGGTGCGGCGGCCCGGCTGGCGGCGCGGCAGCAGCAGCGCCCGGCCGGCGCACTCACGGAACCGCGACGCGAACAGCGCGCTCGCCCCGACCTCGGCGGTGACCAGGTCGCCGATCTCGTCCGGATCGAGCAGCGCCAGCCCGGCCGGCGGCGGCTCGTCGGAGTCGGGCACCCGGATCAGGATCCCGTCGTCGGTGTGCAGGGCCTGCACGTCCATGCCGCCGTACCGCTCCCGCAGCCGGGCCGCGATGGCCAGCGCCCACGGCGCGTGCACCCGGTCGCCGTACGGGCTGTGCAGCACCACCCGCCAGTCGCCCAGCTCGTCCCGGAACCGCTCCACCACCAGCGTCCGGTCGTCCGGCACGTACCCGGTGGCCGCGCGTTGGTCGGCCAGATACCGCAGCAGGTTCCGCGCGGCCAGCTCGTCCAGGCCCGCCCGCTCCAGCGTGGCCATCGCGTCCGCTTCCGGGGCAGCGGCCAGCGACCGGCAGGCCGCCCCGATGGCCCGGCCGAGCTCGGCGGGCCGGCCCGGGGTGTCGCCGTGCCAGAACGGCAGCCGCCCCGGCTGCCCGGGGGCCGGGGTGACCAGTACCCGGTCCGGGGTGATGTCCTCAATCCGCCACGAGCTGGCGCCGAGCACGAACACGTCGCCGACCCGCGACTCGTACACCATCTCCTCGTCAAGCTCCCCGACCCGCCGCGGCTGGCGCCCGTGGTTGGAGACACTGGCGTCGGCGGCCAGGAACACGCCGAACAGCCCCCGGTCCGGGATGGTCCCGCCGCTGGTCACGGCCAGCCGCTGCGCGCCTGGCCGGCCCCGGATGATCCCGGTCACCCGGTCCCAGATGATGCGCGGCCGGAGCCCGGCGAAGTCCTCGCTCGGGTACCGCCCGGCCAGCATGTCGAGCACCGCCTCCAGTACCGGTCTGGTCAGGCCGCCGAACGGAGCAGACTTGCGCACCAGCCGTTCCAGCTCGTCCACTGGCCAGTCGTCGACCGCGGTCATCGCCACCACCTGCTGGGCCAGCACGTCCAGCGGGTTGTGCGGGATCTTCAGCTCCTCGATCTGGCCGTCCCGCATCCGCTCGGCCACCACCGCCGCCTGGACCAGGTCGCCCTGGTACTTGGGGAAGATGATGCCGCGGGACACGTCGCCGACGTTGTGCCCGGCCCGGCCCACCCGCTGCAGGCCGCTGGCCACCGAGGGCGGCGCCTCCACCTGCACCACCAGGTCGACCGCGCCCATGTCGATGCCCAGTTCCAGGCTGGAGGTGGCCACCACCGCGGGCAGCCGCCCGGCCTTGAGCGCCTCCTCGATGTCGGCCCGCTCCTGCCGCGACACCGAGCCGTGGTGCGCCCGGGCCACCTCCGCGGGCGCGCCCACCGAGGCCCCGGCCTGCGCCATGATCTCGGCCGGCAGTGCTGGCCCGGGGGGCCGACCCCCCGAACCCCCCCGCTCATGGGGGGGCTCCCCGCCCCCCCATACCCCCTGGGCATCCGCCCGCTCGGCGGCCAGCTCGTTCAGCCGCCCGCACAGCCGCTCGGCCAGCCGCCGCGAGTTGGCGAACACGATCGTCGACTTGTGCTGCTCGATCAGGTCGAGCACCCGCGCCTCGACGTGCGGCCAGATCGACCGGCTGGGCGCCGGCCCGTCCTCGTCGCCGTCCGTGCCGCGGCCAGGCGCGACCTCCAGCTCGGTCATGTCCTCGACCGGGACGACCACGGACAGCTCGATGCGCTTGGGGCTGGGCGGCTGCACCACGGTCACCGGCCGGGTGCCGCCCAGGAACGTGGCCACCTCGGCCACCGGCCGCACCGTCGCCGACAGCCCCACCCGTTGCGCGGGGCGGCCCTGTTCGCGCAGCGCGTCCAGGCGTTCCAGCGACAGCGCCAGGTGCGCGCCGCGCTTGTTGCCCGCGACCGCGTGCACCTCGTCCACGATGACCGTCTCCACCCCGCGCAGTGTCTCCCTGGCCTGCGAGGTGAGCAGCAGGAACAGTGACTCGGGGGTGGTGATCAGGATGTCAGGCGGCTTGCTGACCAGCCGCCTGCGGTCCTCCGCGGCGGTGTCGCCGGTGCGCACCGCGACACCGATGTCCGGCTCGGCCAGCCCCAGCCGGCGCGCGGCGTGCCCGATGCCGGTCAGCGGGGCCCGCAGGTTCCGTTCGATGTCGACGGCCAGGGCCTTGAGCGGGGAGACGTACAGCACCCGGGTGCGCCGCTTCGGGTCCTCCGGCGGCGGCGCCGCGGCCAGCCGGTCGATGGCCCACAGGAACGCGGCCAGCGTCTTGCCGGATCCGGTCGGCGCCACGACCAGCGTGTCCTGGCCCCGGCCGATGGCCCGCCAGGCACCCGCCTGGGCCCGGGTCGGCTCGGCGAAGGAGCCCTCGAACCACGCCCGCGTGGCCGCCGAGAACGGCTCCAGGGCCTCGGCGCCGGCCGGTGCAGACTCTTCTGCCATGCTCACATACTGCCCTGCCCCACCGACATTCTCGGCCCTCGCCTGCTACCGTGCTGCTGCCAGACGAACGCAGGAGGCTCCGTGGCCGGGATGGTCTTCTTTACTGACAACTATCAGGACCGCAGCACCAACGACGGATACCAGTTCGAGTTCTACTGCCGCCGCTGCGGCAACGGCTACTCGTCCTCGTTCCAGCATTCGGTGACGGGATTCGGCGGCCGGATGCTCCGGCTGGGCGGTTGACCCGGAGAATTCCGCTGACGGCGGCGGCCATCGCCGCGGCCCTGCTGGCCGGCTGCGGCAGCGGCGCCCACCCGCCCACTCCCGCCAGCTCATCCAGCCCGGCCGCCAGCGCCAGCCCGGCCGCCAGCCCGAAGCCGACCGCGGCTGCGGCCCCCCAGCACGCCGGCCCGCCGGCCGCCCTGCCGGTGGCGCCAGGAGCGGGTGCCCTGCCGCAGACCCGCGCGCTGCCCAGCATCACGTCGCTCGCCTTCCGTAACGCCATGCAGGATCTGTGGCTGGCCGTGACCACCGGGAACCCCGGCCTGGCCCTGCCCGCCTTCTTCCCGCTCGCCGCCTACCAGCGGCTGAAGGCGATCTACGAGCCCGCCGAGGACTGGCACGACAGGCTGTGGTACGACTTCACCCTCGACGTCGGCGCCGCCCACGGGGTCGTGGACCCGGGCGACCGGCTGGTCCGGATCATCGTGCCCACCACCGAAGCGGCCTGGATCGACCCCGGGGTCTGCGACAACTCGATCGGCTACTGGCACGTCCCTGGCGTGCGGGTCGTCTACAGCCAGCATGGCCAGGAACGCTCGTTCGGCATCGCGTCGCTGATCTCCTGGCGTGGCGTGTGGTACGTAGTCCACTTCGGGGCCGTGCTGCGGAACACCGTGACCGGAATCGTCGACCAGCCCGCCACCGGCCCCGGCGTCCCCGGCCCGCCCGGCGGCTGCTAGCGCGTCCCGTAGCCCGCCAGACGCCGGACAGGGACGGCGCGATCCACAGGATGCCCCTGGCCAGTCGCAAAATCGGGATGCAACTTGAATCCCGATTTGGTACCGTTATCTTATGAGCATTCAGATCGCGGTCAGGCTGCCAGATGACACCGTGGCGTTCCTCGACCGGCAGGTCGCCGAGAAAAAGGCAGCTAGCCGGGCCGAGGTCATCGCTCGTGCGCTGGAACGGGAACGCCGCCGCGAGCTGGCGGCCCGGGATGCCGCCATCCTGGCCGAGTCCGGCGAGGACCCAGATCTGGCCGGGCTTATCCGGTACATGAGCGGGCACCCGGTGGACCCGGATCGGTGAGGCCGATCCACACCGCTCACCTGGACAAGGCGCGGCCGGTCCTGGTGCTGACGCGCGAGCTGGTCCTCCCGCACCGGCAGCAGGTGACAGTGGCCCCGATCACCACCACCGTGCGCGGTCTGTCGACTGAGGTTCCGGTTGGCGCGGCCAACGGCATCGGCCACGAGTCCGTGGTGAGCTGCGACAACATCGTCACCATCGAGAAGGCTGCGCTCGGCGAGCGGATCGGCTACCTGCTGGCCGCGCAAGAAACCTTGCTCACCGCGGCCATTCACGCCGCCTTCGACCTGGAATAGCGGACGGCCACCGCGCAGGCACCATGCAAGCTAGACGGTAAACTGCGCACAATTGCGCAGGGCCGTGCGCGCAACAGCGCAAGTGCAACAGCGCAACAGCGCAACAGCGCCCGGGAGGCCGGCGACGTGTCCAGGTACGAGCGGTGGAACGCGCTGCTCGAGCTGATGCCCGGCGACGGGCAGCTCAGCGTGGCGCAGGCCGCGGACGCGCTCGGCGTGTCGCAGGCCACCATCCGCCGCGACCTGGATCAGCTGGCCCGGCAGCAGCTGGTGACCAGGACCCGCGGCGGCGCCGTCGCCGGCCATGTGTCCTACGATCTGCCGCTGCGGTACAAGACCGGCAGGCACGCCCCGGAGAAGCAGCGCATCGGCCGGGCCGCCGCCGCCCTGATCGCGCCGGGCGCCGCGGTGGCGCTGAACGGCGGCACCACCACCAGCGAGGTGGCCCGGGCCCTGGCCACCCGCCCCGACCTGCAGGACGGCACCGGCGCACCCGCCGTCACGGTGGTCACCAACGCCATGAACATCGCCAACGAGCTCGCCGTCCGCCAGCACATCAAGATCGTGGTCACCGGCGGCGTCACCCGCGGCCAGTCCTACGAGCTCATCGGGCCGTTCGCCTCCCTGGTGCTGGACCAGCTCACCCTGGACTGGGCCATTCTCGGCGTCGACGCGCTCGATGCGCGGGCCGGGGCGACCGCGCATCACGAGGGCGAGGCCAGCATCAATCACCTGATGGCCACCCGCGCCGAGCAGGTGATGATCGTGGCCGACGGCTCCAAGCTGGGCCAGCGCGCGTTCGCCCGGGTCTGCGACACCGACGAGATCGACGTCATCGTCACCGACCGGGACGCCGCCCCTGCCGCGCTGACCGCCTTCACCGAACGCGGCATCCGCGTCGTCACCGCCTGACCTGCACGTCCGTCCCGAGGTGATGTGTACACCTGGCTTCTTTGTGTACACTATGCGATATGGAGCATGGCAGTACCAGCACGCGCGGGGCCAGCACGCGCGGGGCCAGCACGCGCGAGGCCAGCACGCGCGAGGCCAGCACGCGCGAGGCCAGCATTCACGAGGCCAGCATGCGCGAGGCCCGGGCGCGCTTCGCCGAGCTGCTCGACGGGGCCGAGCGGGGCAACATCACGCTCATCACCCGCCACGGCCATGCCGCCGCGGCGGTCGTCCCGGTAACGCTCCTCGGCCAGCTCGGGGAACCCGGCGAGATGCCGCTGCGCCCGGATGACGGCCGCGCGCTCGAAGCCGCGGTGGCCAGCCTGCGCAGCGCACTGCAGGCGCTGGAGACGCTGGCCGGCCCGGCCAGCGCGCCGGCCGAGCGCGGCGCACGGCCCGCGGGGTACCAGGCCCGGCCCGGACGGGCCGCCCTCGTCGCGGCCAGCCTGGCGGACCTGGCCGGCCCGGCCCACGGCGTGGTGGAGCTGCCGCTCCGGCTGTTCTGGAGCGCCCCGGACCGGACGTTCGACCTGGACCAGCCGCCGATGCTCCGGGCGCTGTACGAAGCCGTGCTGCGGGAGGCGAGCCGCCCGGACGATCTCACCAGCTACCTCAACGGCGAGCTCCTGGTCGCCGTCTGGCCGGACCTGTTCCTGCCCAAGGGCGTCCGGCGCGCGTGGGAGGACCGGCACCCTGAGCTGCGCGCCGCCCGGCTGACTGCGGCCTGATGCCGGTCAGCGGCCTGCACCGCGAGGTAGCGGCGGTCGCCCTGCATGCGGCGGCCCGGCACGGGTTCGCCCTCGGCGGCGGCAACGCCCTCATCGCGCACGGCGTCATCGACCGGCCCACCGAGGACGTGGACCTGTTCACCGACCGGGAGCACGGCGTGGCGGCCGCCGCCGGCGCCGTCGAAGCAGCAATGCGCGAGGCAGGCTTCACCGCCGAACGACAGGACGAGACGGCCGGGCTCGCCGGAGCGTTCGAGGGAATGGGCGAAGGGCTGGCCGAGTGGATCGTCACCGCTCGGGACGGCCGGGAGATGATGCTCCAGATGGCTTACTTCGACCGCGGCCGCCAGCCGGTCCTCATGGAGTTCGGCCCGGTGCTCGACCTGGACGACGTGCTCGGCGGCAAGGTCGCCGCGTTGGCCGGCCGGGCCGCCGAACGCGACTACATCGATGTCGCCGCCGCCCTCGCCCGCGGCTACAGCGTCGCTCAGCTCACCGGCCTCGCGCTCACCCTGGATCCCGGCCTGACCGCCGGGGACTTCGCGGACGCAGGACAGCGGCTCGACCGTCTAGGCGATGACCGGTTCGCCCGCTACGGCCTGACCCCGGAAGACGTCACCCGGCTGCGGGAACGGTTCGCCGCCTGGCCCCGCACTCCCGGCCCGGTCCCTGGCCTGCCGAGCAGCTCGTCGCTCAGAGATACTGATCTATACTGATCTTATAGAGCAGTTTCTGAGCAAAAGCATGCAGCTTTCATGATTACGGGAGCCGGTCATGAGCTATCTGACGGACGAGATCGCCAGCCAGCCGGAATGCTGGGCCGAGGCGATCGACACGGCCGCCTCGGCGGGCTCGGCGCTGCCCGCCGCCGGCGAGCGGGTCGCGGTGATCGGCTGCGGATCCTCGCTCAACGTCGCCCGCTGCTACGCGATCCTGCGCGAGGCCGCCGGCCACGGCGCGACCGACGCCTTCCCGGCCTCCGAGATCCCGGCCACCCGCCGCTACGACCACATGGTGCTCATCTCGCGCACCGGCACCACCACCGAAGTTCTCGACGCGCTCGGCCAGGCCCGGCCCGGCCTCAGGACCACGGCGGTGAGCGCCGACCCCGGCTCGCCGCTGGTGCGCCAGGCCAGCGCCGCGGTGCTACTGGATTTTTCTGCCGAACGGTCCGTGGTGTCCAGCCGCTTCATTACCAGCGCGATCGTCCTGCTCCGCGCCCACCTGGGCGCGGACCTTCGGGCACTGCCCGATGCGGCCGCCACGGAACTGGCCCGCCCGCTGCCACCCGGACTGGCCGACCGGACCGAGTTCACCTTCCTCGGCCGCGGCTGGGCCGCCGCGGTGGCCGACGAGGCGGCCCTGAAGCTGCGCGAAGCATCACGCACCTGGGCCGAGCCGTACCCGGCGCTGGAGTACCGGCACGGCCCGATCAGCGTCAGCGACCCCAGCACCGTGGTATGGGCCCTCGGCGAGGTGCCGCCCAGCCTGCTGGCCGACGCCCGCCGTACCGGGGCCACGGTCATCGCCCCGGCCGGCGACCCGCTGACCGGGCTGATCGGCGCCCAGCGGCTCGCCGCCGAGCTGGCCGAGCGCAAGGGCATCGACCCGGACCAGCCGCGCGCCCTGTCACGTTCTGTCATCCTGGCCTGATGGGGCCGAGGCCGGGGTCGGAGTCGGTGTCGGAGTCGGTGTCGGGCCCGGGCCAGACCGCGCCCGCTGACCGCCTGCTGGCCGGCGGCCGGATCGTGACGCCCGAGGGCGTGCTCAGTCCCGGCTGGATCCGGCTGGCCGGCGACGTGATCGACGCGGTCGGCGCCGGTGATCCCCGCGGCCAACTGGCCGGGCTGGCCGCCGTCGACCTGCGCGGGGCGTGGGTGCTGCCCGGGTTCGTCGATATGCACGTCCACGGCGGCGGCGGCACGTCGTTCACCGAGGGCACCGCCGAGCAGGCCAGGCAGGCCGCGGATTTCCACCGGCGGCACGGCAGCACCAGCCTGGTGGCCAGCCTGGTCACGGCGCCGCTGGCCACCCTGGAAGCCAGGTCCGCCATGCTGGCCAGCCTGGCCGACGAGGACGTCATCGCCGGGATTCACCTGGAAGGGCCGTTCCTGGCCCCGGCCCGGCGTGGCGCGCAGGACCCGCGGCACATGCTCGCCCCTGACCTGGCCGTCTTCGAGCGCCTGCACGACGCGGCCCGCGGCCACCTTCGGATGATCACGCTCGCTCCCGAACTGCCCGGGGCGGCCGCGGTCATCAAGGCGGCAGCGGGGTCGGGCGTGACGGTCGCCATCGGGCACACCGACGCCACCGCCGACGTCACGGCGGCGGCCATCGACGCCGGCGCCAGCCACGCGACCCACCTGTTCAACGGCATGCGCCCGCCGCATCACCGCGAACCGGGCGCGGCCGGCGCGCTGCTCGACCGGGACCAGGTCAGCTGCGAGGTGATCGCCGACGGCGCGCACCTGCACGACATCACGATCCGCCTGACCGCCCGGGCCGCGGGCCCGGGCCGCCTGGTCCTGATCACCGACGCCATGGCCGCCGCCGGCATGCCAGACGGCCGCTACCAGCTGGGCTCCATGAGCGTGACCGTGACCGGGGGAGTGGCCCGGCTGGCCTCTGGCACCGGCCCGGACCGTGACACCGGGCGGGACGGGGACCCCGGCGCGATCGCCGGCTCGACCGCCACCATGGCCAGCGTGGTCGCTCACACGGTCGCCGCGGGCGTGCCCGTGCCCGAGGTGGCCGCCGCGGCCAGCACCACCCCGGCGCGCGTGCTGGGTATCGGCCACCGGACCGGCGCCCTGCGCCCTGGTCTGACCGCCGACCTGGTCGTCTGCGACGATGAGTTCAGCCTGCGCGCCGTGATGCGGCAGGGTCAGTGGCTAACCGGGCCGCCCTGACCACCGGCAGGCCGAGCACGGGAGGGCACTGGCAGCCGTGAAGACCGTGACGGTCAGCATCGACATCGACGCTCCGACCGACGCGGTGTGGGCGGTGCTGGCCGACCTGGCCGCCTACCCGCAGTGGAACCCGTTGTTCCCCTTCTCCAAGACCATCGCCGCCGCCGAAGCCGACTACACCGCGCTCAACCAGGCCATCAAGCAGCGCGCGGAGCACCCGTCAGGATGAGCCGCCCGGCGTCCGGACCGAGCCGGTCAGCGGCCCGCTTGACGAGCTGACCTCGCAGACCACGGTACGGACGCCGGCCTGCCAGTCCTGCTGGTCAGGGAAGACGTACTGCTGGCTCAGGCCCGCGGCGAGCAGCTGCGGGTTCAGGTAGCCGCCGATCCGGCTGGCGCAGCCGTTACCCGCCTCCTGCTGCGCTGCCGCGCTGCCCGGCCAGGCCGTTCCCGGCAGGCTGAACGTCGCGAACACTTCGGCCTGGTGCGGTGTGGCACAGGACAGGACCGTGACCGTCAGGCCGTTCGGCGATGAATTGACGCAATCGCCTGCCCGCAGCCGGAATACGGCGGCCGGCCGGTACGTGACCACGGTCTTCGGCTTGAAGCCGTGGGTCGCGATGGCCAGCCCGGCGGCCGCCGCCCCGGCCAGCGCCAGGATGCCGAAGATGACCGCGGCCACCGCCAGCGGGCCCGTCCTACGGCGTTCCCCGGTCGCCGGTTCCGGAGCAGCCCCGCTCAGCCCCGCAGGCGCGGCCATGCCATCCGCCTCCATCACGCGCAATGCCCGCCACGGCCGGTCCCCAGGCCCGGCGCTCTGTCGGACGGCGCACATCAAGATCGCTACGTGCGCCTTCGCCACCAGTAATTCCCGCGAAATCAATAACGACACATGGGACCAAAGGGACTTTACGGCCAAGCGTCCAGCCCTCTTCCTGCGGCCTGGCGCGCGGCTCGCCTGAACCCCGGGGGAAGTACCCTTGGCCCGTGCGATTGACGGCATTCTGGGACCGGATGAGGGCGCAGTTCGGCGAGACGTACGCGCAGAGCGTGGCCAAAGACTTCGTGTTCGACA
Source organism: uncultured Actinomycetes bacterium (assembly GCA_963835775.1). Lineage (GTDB taxonomy): Bacteria > Actinomycetota > Actinomycetes > Streptosporangiales > Streptosporangiaceae > Palsa-504. The sequence goes on from CAWIHB010000002.1 coordinate 175,031, forward strand.
AGCTCGGCGGCCGCACCATCGACCGTGCCCTGGCCGAAGGCGAAGACGCCAAGATGGTCTGGCGGGCCGTCTGCGACACCTTCAACGTCCCCGAAACCCTGCGCTAACGCCGCCGCACCAGCGGCCTCCGGGCAAGATCCGCTTAGGTCTGCCGGGTATGGTGCCTGGCCTGGCGGCGGCGGGCCGGTCCTGGCCTTCGGCGCCTCCGCCCGGTCAGCAGGCTCCGCAGTTTCGTGCGATAGCGGGCGCGCGACTATTCCCGCTGGATGCTCCACAGGTAGGTGCTGCCATCGCTGTCACCGATAGCCAGCGTCTTGCCGTCCAGGCTGAACGTGGCGGAGGCCGTGCCCTTGCCGCCAGGGTCGGTGATGACGGCAACCTGCTGCCCCGTGGACAGGTCCCAGAGATAGACCTTGTCGCTGTTGCCGCTTACCTCAGCCAGGAGTTTGCCGTCCGGGCTGATGGCCATCCCGTCTAGGCTGATGCCGCCCGGGATGGGGACGGTACCGGCCAGACGGTGCGACGGGATGTCCCAGAGGTAGACCTTGCCCGCCCCGGCGGTGTCGGCGAGCGTCTTGCCATCCGGGCTGAACACCGCGAGCTTCGCGACACCGCCGGGACTCTTCCAGGTAGCGATCATGGTCCGCGTCACCGTATCCCACAGATAGGTCCGCCCGCTGGCATCGTTCACGGCCAGGGTGCTGGCGTCCTGGGCCGGGCTCAGCGCGGCCCCGGCGGTCAGGTCTATGCGATCGGGGTCGTTGAAGGTGAGCTGGTCTCCCTGGGTCGAGTCAGTCAGAGCGATTCCGTAGCGGTTCGCGTCCACGCCGATCACCGTGTCACCCCCGGGACTGATCAGCAGGAACAGGGTGTTCAGCCCGGGTAGGGTGCCTATCCGGTGACGTGTCACGATGTCCCAGACATAGGTGGCGCCAGCATGGCCAGCCACCACCGCGAACCGGCCGCCGTGGTCGAAGGAAGCGGTGGCGATGCCCTGATGACCCGGATCCGGCAGGGTGGCGGCGACGTGCCTGGTTGCCATGTCCCAGAGGTAGGTGTTCCCGTTGGCGTCGGCGGCGCCTATCTCGCCGTCCGGGCCAAACCCGGCCGAGACGACGCCCTTGCCGCCGGGATCCGGGAGCCGGGCGGCGAGTGTGAGCCTGGCAAGTGTGCTAGGCGAAGTCGGCCGGCTTGCCGTTCCGCTGCTTGTGGAGTGCGTGCCGGCGGGCGGGGAACCGTGCGATGCGGGGATCACGAGTATGGCCGCGACGGTCCCGGCCAGAATCAGCACGACGCCGGCCGCCACCGCAACCCGCGGGTACCAGCGCCGGCGCTGACGCCGTGGAGGCACCGGGTTACCGCTCACCTCATCCCGTACCGGAGCGGCAGGCACGGGAACCACCGTCTGCGTCGACGCTGCGGTCGCCGGCCGTTCCGGAGCCGTCACCGCACCGGTGATCGCGGCCGGGCTGGCAGCCTGGGCGGTGTAAGACGCCACGCCGAGGGCTTCCCGCAGCGCCTCGGCGAATTCCCCGCAGGTGCCGAACCGGTTCTCCGGAGCCTTAGCCAGCGCCCGGGCGAGGACCTGATCCGTGGCGGCCGGCAGGTCCGGACGCTGGGCGCAGACCGGTGCCGGGGCCTCGGACGTGTGCGCCAAGAGCACCGCCAAGGGCTCGTCCCGCGGGAACACCCGCTGTCCGGTGAGTAGCGTGAACGCCACGCACGCCAGCGCGTACTGGTCCGCTCGCCCGTCCACCGCCCGGCCGGAAATCTGCTCAGGTGCGGAGTAGTCCGGCGTGCCGAGGAACTGCCCGGTCCCGGTCAGGCCAACCGACGACAGCGCGCCTTTGCTCAGCCCGAAATCCGATAGGTACACGTGATCGGGACGGCCGGGCCTGGTGTCCACGAGAATGTTCGCGGGCTTGACGTCGCGATGCACGAGGCCGGCGGCGTGCGCGGCGTCCAGCGCCGACGCCACGGGGGAGATGAACGAGGCCGCCCTGTGCGCCGGCAGCGGCCCTTCGCGGCGGATAACCGCGCGCAGGTCCCCGCCTGCGACGAACCGCATCGCGATGAACAGCGCGCCGTCGGCCTCGCCCGCCTCGTACACCGGGATAATGTACGGATCGTCTACGGCCGCGGCCGCGTGCGACTCCCGGAGGAAGCGCTCGCGGAAGTCCTCGTCCGTGGCCAGCGCAGGTATCAGCACCTTGAGCGCGACCGTCCGGTTCAGCCGGCTGTCACGCGCGCGGAACACCACGGCCATCCCGCCGGCCCCGATCCGCTTCTCCAGCCGGTATCCGGCCAGCCGCGAGCCTGCGTCCAGCCGGGCTAGGGTGACATCGGCTTGCCCGGGTTCCTCTCCGTCCACCGTGCTCCCTCCCCCCAGACGGTACCGGTTTCCCCGCGGACCATTGTCCTAGTCGCCGCCACCTCTGCATGCGGCGCTCGTGCCCGCACGCCACGAACCGTCACGCGCCGGCAAGCCGTCCGTTACATCACGCTACGCCCGCAAACGGCCGCCATCGAGCCCCATGCACGGCCTTGCTGGGCAGGAATAGTCGACGGCGGGGCTTTGGAGATCACAAGTGGTGAGTTCTTAACCTCCGACGGCGAGGCTCCATCTAGCGCTGATGCGAGGTCTTGACCTTGTCCGCGGCCACCTTCAGGATCACGCGGCCCTGCGGGCCGATGGGGTTGGTGTACTCGTGGCCGTTGTACCGCCGGCTCGTGCCGATGCTAGCCCCCGCGTCACCCGTAGCCCCGTGCCGGGCAGCGCCACCCGTAGCCCGTGCCGGGCTGGGCTGGGGTTTTCGCAGAATTTCCCGGCGTCTTCGGCGTGTCTCTCCCGGTCGAATACACGTTCGCTCTATAGTGAACGAATGGCAGTGGTCCCAGTCGCCGATGCCTCGGATCACGGTCACGGAAAACCCCGCGGACGGGCGCCTGGCGAAAATGTCAGTAGGCCCGCGTAGCTTGTCCAGCGATGCCCGCCGGGGGATGACCGGCGGGACCACAACCCAGACGACCTGGGCGGTGCGGGAAGGTGCCCGCAGGCCCTTAACCCCGGCAGGGAGTCCTCAATGGCAGCAAACAGCAGGCCCCTCGAGCGGGCGGGCGACAGGGACAAGGCCCTGGAGACCGCGCTCCTGCAGATCGAGCGGCAGTTCGGCAAGGGCTCGGTCATGCGCCTCGGCGACGAGACGCGGGTCCCGGTCGAGGTCATCCCGACCGGTTCGATCGCCCTCGACGTGGCGCTCGGCCTCGGCGGCCTCCCGCGCGGCCGCATCGTCGAGATATACGGACCGGAGAGTAGCGGGAAAACTACGGTCGCGCTACACGCTGTAGCCAACGCGCAGAAGGCGGGCGGCATCGCCGCGTTCATCGACGCCGAGCACGCGCTCGACCCGGACTACGCCAAGAAGCTCGGCGTGGACACCGACCAGCTGCTGGTGTCCCAGCCGGACACCGGTGAGCAGGCGCTGGAGATCGCCGACATGCTCATCCGCTCCGGGGCCATCGACATCGTGGTCATCAACTCGGTCGCCGCCCTGGTCCCGAAGGCGGAGATCGAGGGCGAGATGGGCGACAGCCACGTCGGCCTCCAGGCCCGGCTCATGTCGCAGGCCCTGCGCAAGATCACCGGCGCGCTGAGCCAGACCAAGACCACCGCGATCTTCATCAACCAGCTCCGGGAGAAGGTCGGCGTGATGTTCGGGTGCATGGCTTACACCACCCGGGTCACCCTGGCCGACGGCACACAGGAAAAGATCGGGAAGATCGTCAACCAGCGGATGGACGTCGAGGTCCTTTCGTACGACCCGGAGACTGACAGAATGGTTCCGCGCCGGATCGTGAATTGGTTCAACAACGGCAGAGCTGAGAAGTTCCTCCAGTTCAGTGTCGCGAAGTCAGGAAAGAACGGGCTGGCCCAGTTCGCCGCGACGGAGAACCACCTCGTCCGCACGCCTGGCGGATGGCGCCAGGCGGGGGAGCTAATCCCCGGTGACCGTGTCATGGTCGCGGAACAGCAGCGCCTGGGTGAGCAGCAACTCCAGCTAATCCTCGGTTCGCTCATGGGGGATGGGAATCTGTCCCCGAACCGCAGAGGCAGATCCGGAACCCGTTTCCGCATGGGGCACGGCGCCAAGCAGGCGGCCTATCTGGACTGGAAGGCATCGCTCCTGGGGAATATCCCGCACGCGAGAACGATAAACGCCCGGGGTGCCATCTTCGCCGACTTCACTCCACTTCCAGAGCTGAGTGAACTGCGCGAGGCCGTGTATTTCGGTGACGGTAAGAAGCACCTCACCTGGGACTACCTCAAGAGCCTCACGCCGCTGGCGCTGGCGGTCTGGTACATGGACGACGGTTGCTTCACCCACCGCTCGAAGGGCGTCCAGGAGCGGACTGCGGGAGGCACAGGCCGGATCGAGATCTGCGTGGAGGCGATGAGTCCTGGTTCCCGGGAGCGCCTCGCGAGCTACCTGCGGGACACGCATGGGCTAGACGTCAAGCTCCGGTACCGCGGAGTGCGGAAGCAGAGCACGCTTATATTCAGCACCGGAGCGTCGGAAAAGTTCCAGAAGCTCATCGCGCCGTATGTTCACCCGTCGATGGAGTACAAGCTGCTGCCACGGTTCCGTGGCAAGTTCAGCGTGGAACAGGAATTTAAGCCCGCAACGCCACGGATGATTCCGGCGCGGATCCTGGACATTCACGTCAAGCCGCCACTCCGGTCCATGCACCGCTTCGACATCGAGGTGGAAGGATCCCACAACTACTTCGTAGACGGAGTCATGGTGCACAACAGCCCGGAAACGACCTCGGGCGGAAAGGCGCTGAAATTCTACGCCTCTATTCGCCTGGACGTGCGGCGAATCGAAACCCTAAAAGACGGTAGCGACGCGGTGGGTAATAGAACAAAGGTAAAAGTGGTAAAGAACAAGTGCGCCCCGCCATTCCGAAACGCGGAATTTGATATTCTATACGGTATCGGAATCAGCCGCGAGGGCAGCCTCATCGACCTCGGCGTGGAGCAAGGGATCGTGCGCAAGTCTGGCGCCTGGTACACCTACGAAGGCGACCAGCTCGGCCAGGGCAAGGAGAACGCCCGTAATTTCCTCCGCGAAAACGAGGACACAGCCAACGAGATCGAGAAGCGGATCAAGGAGAAGCTCGGCGTGGGGGCGCGCCTCGATGCGGACGCCGCCTCCAGCGAGCCTGTCCCGACCGCCAAGGCCGGCAACGGGGCGGGGGCACCGCGGAACCTCACAACGCCGCCCGGGGTCACGGTCTAGCCCATAATGGCCCCTGGCAAGCAGGCCTCGGGGTCACCGGTCGAGACCGAGGCCGGTGCCCCCGAGGCGCAGGCCAGGCAGATCTGCCTGCGGCTGCTGACCGCTGCGCCCAGGACCCGGGCCCAGCTGGCCCGGGCGCTGCAGCGCAAGGGCGTGCCCGGCGAGGCCGCCGAAGCCGTGCTCGGCCGCTTCGCCGACGTCGGCCTGATCGACGACGCGGCGTTCGCCCGGGCCTGGGTCGAATCCCGGCACTACAGCCGCGGGCTGTCCCGGCGCTCGCTGTCGGCCGAGCTCCGCCGGCAGGGCGTCGACCACGAGGAGATCCGCGAGGCGGTCAGCACCCTCGACCCCGAGCAGGAGGTCGCCACCGCCCGCCGCCTGATCGAACGGAAGATGGCGGGCACCCGCGGGCAGCCGCCCGAGGCCCGGGTCAGGCGGGCCGCGGGCGCGCTGGCCAGGAAGGGCTACCCGCCCAGCCTGGTCTTCCGGCTGGTCAAGGAATACCTGGAGCAGGAAGGCGCGGCTGGCTTCGAGCTGGACGCCGACCAGTACCTGGACCCCGACGCCGACCCGGACGAAGCCGGCGGGTAACCCGGCGGCACAAGCGGCACAAGCGGCACAAGCTGTCAGCTGAGGCTTACCCAGTCCCCCCGGGCCCGGCGCAGCGCCCAGGTGATCTGGGGCGCGGTGGCCAGTGTGTGGTGCCCCCAGTGGCATCTACTTTCCACCACCCGCCGTGACTGAGCAGCAGAGTGGTCATGCCCTCATGACGGTCTAATCAGATACCGGGTGCACGTCCATGACCAGGCCAGGAAACGCCACCGTGCCTTTCGTCCGGGTACGGCACCGAAAGCGGCGATCCGGAGGCCTTTGCTTGATAAAAAGGTTATCAAGCCTTAACCTCACGGCAGCGAGATGTTGTCCCGCCCGGCACGCAGAGCAAGCAGAGGTAGCGAGGAAGGAGCAGGAAGACACGGACCGTAGCCAAGCTGACAGGAAGATCGCCGGCAGGCTTCCCGGGCGTGCGCCCGCGCGCACGCGGGCATAACTGCAGTACCGGAAGTCGCGGCTTAGCACAACACAAGGCTGCCCCGGGGGCTATGGACGGAAAGGGGTGACCGTGAGCAGCGGATTGTCGCTCGCGTTCATGGTGATCGGGTTGCTCGCGGTGGTGTTCGCGCTGGTCGTGGTGTGGCGCCGGACCGCGAATATCCCGGCCCTGGCCCCCGCGAAGGCCCAGGACACCGACCGCGCCCAGCTCGACCAGGAAGCCGAGCACATCCGCGCCCGCGCCGAGTCCGAGGCAACCGGCATCCTGGCCCGAGCCCGCGAGGAGGCCGAACAGGCCGCCCAGGGCCGCCGCGAAGTCGAAGAAGAGATCCGCGAAGTCAAGGACGAGGTGCGCGAGCTGCGCAGCGACCTCGAGCGCCGCGAACTGCGGCTGGCCGACCGCGAGCAGCGGCTGGATGAGGAAATCAAGCGGATCGAGGACCGTGCCCAGTCCCTATCCGCCCGCAGGCAGGATCTCGACCGCCGCTCCGCCGAACTCGACCAGCGCGAGGCCGACCACGCCAAGGAACTCGAGCGCATCGCCGGGCTCACCGCCGACGCGGCCAAGACCGAGCTGGTCGCCGCCATCGAGAACCAGGCCAAGCGGGAAGCGGCGCTGATCGTCAGGGACATCGAGCACGAGGCCAAATCCGAGGGCGAGAAGCGCGCCCGCAAGATCGTAACCCTGGCCATCCAGCGGGTCGCCACCGAGCAGACCAGCGAGTCGGTCGTCTCGGTCCTGCACCTGCCGGGCGACGAGATGAAGGGGCGCATCATCGGCCGCGAAGGCCGCAACATCCGCGCCTTCGAGTCCGTGACCGGCGTCAACCTGATTATCGACGATACGCCCGAGGCCGTCCTGCTGTCCTGTTTCAACCCGGTCCGGCGCGAGATCGCCCGGCTCACCCTGGACCGCCTGGTCGCCGACGGCCGCATCCACCCGCAGCGCATCGAGGACGCCTACGAGCGTGGCAAGGCCGAGATCGAGCAGCTGTGCAAGCGCGCCGGCGAGGACGCCCTGGTCGAGCTGGGCATCACCGACATGCACCAGGAGCTGGTCGGCCTGCTCGGCCGCCTGCGCTACCGCACCTCCTACGGGCAGAACGTCCTGAAGCACCTGATCGAATCCGCGCACATCGCGGGCATGATGGCCAGTGAGCTGCGCATCGACCCGCTGCTGCTCAAGCGGTGCACGGTGCTGCACGACATCGGCAAGGCGCTGACCCACGAGGTCGAAGGCAGCCACGCGCTGATCGGCGCCGAGATCGCCCGCCGCTACGGCGAAGAGGAGGACGTGGTGCACGCCATCGAGGCGCACCACAACGAGGTCGAGGTCCGCACCGTGGAGGCCGTTCTGACCCAGGCCGCGGACGCGATCAGCGGCGGCCGGCCCGGCGCACGGCGTGAGTCGCTCGAGATGTACGTCAAGCGCCTCGAGCGCCTGGAGCAGATCGCGGCCGGTCACGAGGGCGTGGAGAAGGTCTTCGCCATGCAGGCGGGCCGCGAGATCAGGGTCATGGTCAAGCCCGAGCGCATCGACGACATCCAGGCCCAGGTCATCGCGCGCGACATCGCCAAGCAGGTCGAGGAGGAGCTCACCTATCCCGGCCAGATCCGCATCACCGTGGTACGCGAATCCCGCGCCACCGAATTCGCCCGCTGACCTTCATTTTTATGCCGAACGGGCCGTGCCGCCCGCGTCCGGTAACCCTCATCGCCCGTTGGCCAGCGGCACCCGCGGCACCCCCGGCGGGGTAAAGCCCATGATCTGCCCGTAGAAGGACAGTTCAGCCTCCAGGCTGGCGATGATGTTCTCGGCCCGGCGGAACCCGTGCGACTCCCCGGCGAAGGGCAGGTAGGCGTAGGGGATATCGTGCGCGGCCAGGTCCGCCGCGATCGAGGAGGCCTGGGCCGGCGGCACGATCGGGTCATCCAGGCCCTGCAGCAGCAGCACCGGGCAGGTCAGCTTGCTGACGTGGCCGATCGGGGCCCGTTCGGCATACCGGTCGGCGCACTCAGGCAGCGGCCCGATCAGGCCGTCCAGGTAGCGCGACTCGAAGTCGTGCGTCTGCTCGGCGAACCCCCTCAGGTCACTGACGCCGAAGTAGGAGGTCGCCGCCGCGAACACCCCGTCCTGCGGTGTCCCCCCGGCCCCGATGCCGGAGGTCACGGCGGCCAGGGCGGTCCAGCCGCCCGCCGACCCGCCGCGGATGCCGAGCCGCTTCCCGTCGGCCTGGCCCGCTTCGGCCAGCCCGAGTACGGCGGTCATCACGTCGGCCACGTCCACGATGCCCCACTGGCCGCGCAGCCGCTCCCGGTAGGCCCGGCCGTAGCCGCTGGAACCGCCGTAATTCACGTCGATGATCCCGATTCCGCGGCTGGTGAAGAACGCCTTCTCCAGGTCCAGCCGGGGGATCACGTGCGAGGTGGGGCCGCCGTGCACCCAGACGATGTAGGGCGGCAGCTCCCCGTCGGGTGCCGTGGCCGAGGGATGGGCGGGCGGGTAGACCACGGCGTGCACGACCGAGCCGTCCGGCCCGGCCAGCCGGGCCGCGTGCGGCACCGGCAGGTAGCCCCGGTCAGGCAGGTCGTCGGTTTCCCGCCGCAGCTCGCGCACCGAAGCGGCTTGGGCCCCCAGGGCCCCCAGGGCCCCCTGGCCGGCCGCCGGAATGCTCACCTGGACCACGCAGGGCGGAACCGCCGGGCCGCCCGCGATCGCGGCCACGGTCTGCCCCGAGGCGGACAGCCACATCGAGAACGCCTCATACGGCAGGTCGAGGTCGGTCAGCTGGCCGGTCCCGGGGTCGAGCACGCCCAGCCGGCACGCCCCGGCCCCGTGGCTGGCCGCGATCCGGCCGTCGCCGAGCAGCACGAATGGGTGCATGCCCAGCTGCCAGATCGGCCCGGCGAACTCTTCCTCCCGCGGGCACAGCGCCCGGACCGACCCGTCCAGGTCGGCCAGGTGCAGGTTCCACCAGCCGGACCGGTCCGAGACCGCGTACAGGCTGCGGTCGTCCCGCCAGGCCGGGGCCAGCACCGACTCCCGCTCGCCGCCCATGATCACCTGCTGCTCCGGCTGGCCGACGACGGCCACCCGCAGCTCGGTGCCGTCCCACGGCATCCGCGGGTGGTCCCAGCAGATGAAGGCCAGCCTGGTGCCGTCCGGCGACGGGGCCGGGTAGGCATAGAAGTCCGATCCGCTGACCAGCACCCGCACCGCGCCGGCGTCGCCCGCGGCCGAGCCGTCCAGCGGGACGGCCACGATCGATCGCCTAACCCGGCTGGCACCGTCCCGCCTGGCGCCATCCCCGCTAGCACCGTGCCGCTCCCGCACGCACCACACCTCGTCCCCGGCCGGGGCCAGCACGAAGTCGGCGAACCGGTCGGCTGATCGATCGTCTGGGGCCGGGGTCAGCGGATCCGGCTCGGCCGGCCCGCTCCCGTTCTCCCGCATCCGGTACAGCCGCTGGTCAGCGAAGTTCGCGAAGACGAAGCCGCCGTCCGGCAGCGGCAGGTAGGCGCTGCCGCCGTACTCGTGCACCCGCGTCCTGGCGTTCCACGGCTGGGGGAGCAGGTCCGCTCTGCGGCCGTCCGGGCCCTGCCGGATCACCGCCTGCCGCCCGCCTTCTTCCGGACGCGTTTCCTGCCACCAGATGCTGTCCCCGGCCGCGACCGGGAAGGCCAGCCCGACGTGCTTGCGGGCCACGTCGCCGCCGCTGATGGGGGAGGGCCATTCACCGTAGATGTACGTTTCTGTAATCATTTGCCTACAGATATATCATGCCGGACGGCCTTCCCGATATGCTCATCTGACGCACGTGTTTGACGCTGGCGCGCGCGTCGGCCTCTATCCTGGTCGTGTGTCAGCAGGCGGCCGGACGTACCAGATCCGCACCTATGGGTGCCAGATGAATACGCACGACTCCGAACGCCTGGCGGGCCTGCTCGACCAGGCGGGCTACCAGCCCGCCGGCGAGGGCCAGACCCCGGACGTGGTGGTGTTCAACACCTGCGCCGTCCGGGAGAACGCGGCCGACCGGCTGTACGGGAACCTGGGCCACCTGCTGCCGCAGAAGAAGCAGGGCATGCAGATCGCCGTGGGCGGCTGCCTGGCCCAGATGGAGCGCACCCGCATCATCGAGCGCGCCCCCTGGGTCGACGTGGTCTACGGCACCCACAACATGGGCTCGCTGCCCGAACTGCTCGAGCGGGCCCGGGTCAGGAACGAGGCCCAGGTCGAGTTCGCCGAGACGCTGGAGACGTTCCCCTCGCTGCTGCCCGCCCGGCGCCAGTCCGCCTATTCGGCCTGGGTCTCGATCTCGGTGGGCTGCAACAACACCTGCACCTTCTGCATCGTGCCCAGCCTGCGCGGCAAGGAGAAGGACCGCCGCCCCGGCGACATCCTGAGCGAGGTCGGCGCGCTGGTCGCCGACGGGGTGCTCGAAGTCACGCTGCTCGGCCAGAACGTCAACTCCTACGGGGCGGAGTTCGGGGACCGGCGGGCGTTCGGCAAGCTGCTGCGCAGCTGCGGGGAGATCGAGGGCCTGGAGCGCGTCCGCTTCACCTCCCCGCACCCGCGGGATTTCACCGACGACGTGATCGAGGCGATGGCGCAGACCCCGAACGTGATGCCCAGCCTGCACATGCCGCTGCAGTCCGGCTCGGACACCGTGCTGAAGGCCATGCGCCGGGCCTACCGCCGTGACCGCTACCTGGCCATCCTGGACCGGGTCCGGGCCACCATCCCCGACGCCGCCATCACCACCGACATCATCGTCGGCTTCCCCGGCGAGACCGACCGGGACTTCACCGACACCCTGGACCTGGTGCGCCAGGCCCGTTTCGCCGGCGCGTTCACCTTCCGGTACTCGATCCGCCCCGGCACCCCGGCCGCCACCATGGACGGCCAGGTGCCGGCCGAGGTGGTCCAGGAACGTTACGACCGGCTGGCCGCCCTGGTCGAGGAGACCACCTACGCGGAGAACCAGAAGCTGACCGGGGCCACCGTCGAGGTCCTGGTGGCCGAGGGCGAGGGCCGCAAGGACGCCGCCACCCACCGCATGTCCGGCCGCGCCCGCGACAACCGCCTGGTCCACTTCACCCCGCACGATCCCGGCCCGCACCCCGAGCCGCACCAACCCGCCCCGCGCGACGTCGACATGCCCCGCCCCGGCGACATGCCCCGCCCCGGCGACATGCCCCGCCCCGGCGTCATGCCCCGCCCCGGCGTCATGCCCCGCCCCGGCGACATCGTGACCGTGACCGTCACCCGGGGCGCCCCGCACTACCTGCTGTCCGACGCCGCCCCCCGGTCGGTCCGCCGCACCCGCGCCGGCGACGCCTGGGCCGCGGCGACCGCCGCCCCCGGGCCCGCCGCGGCACCGGCTGCTGGCGCCCCCCTGCCCGCCGCCCCCGTCCTGCTGGGCATGCCCGCGCCCAGCCGTTCCGCCGCCAGCGCCGGATAACTGCCCTGTACGCCGACTGCGGCCGGCGGTTATGGTACGGCCGTGGGGGAGTCCGCGGTAGGCGGCATGCACGGTTTCCCGGCCGTCCTGACCAGCTTCATCGGCCGGGCCGCTGCGGTGCGCGAGGTGGCCGGCCTGCTGGATCAGTACCGCCTGGTCACCGTGACCGGTCCGGGCCGGTCGGCGCCCGACACGATGGCCCAGGTACTGGCCCGGCAGTCAGGCCGGCCCGATCAGGTCCCAGCTGTTGCCCGCGATGTCGCGGAACACGGTCACGCGCCCGTAGGGCTCGGTGCGCGGCGGCCGCACGAACTCGACGCCAGCGGCCGTCATCCGCCGGCAGGCCTCGTCGAAGTCGTCCACGTGCAGGAAGAACCCCACCCGCCCGGCGACCTGCTTACCGACGGCCGCCGCCTGGTCCTCGCCGTCCGCCTGGGCCAGCAGCAGCCCGGTCGCCGCGCCTGGCGGCCGCACCACCACCCACCGCTTGGGGCGTCCGTCGTTGGTCAGCGAGGGGGAGTCCTCGACCAGCTCGAACCCCAGAGTCCCCACATAGAAGCCGATCGCCTGGTCATAGTCCCTGACCACGATCGTGACAAGGCTCAGATGCACCGCCACAGCCTAAGATTGCTTTACAAGTCGTTCGGACGGTCGTTCGGATGGTCCCATCCCACCCACAGGCCCCACCTGCCCCGTTTTCGCGGTTGATTGGTGTTCCGCGGTTGATTGAGGGTGCTGGCGGGTCTTGTGATCTGCCCCGAGCTTTCCGGACAGCGGATTTGTGCTAATTCACGCTGCGGACTGCTGTTCAAGATACTCGTTGTGGACTTGCTGCGGGGTCCGGTACTGAAGCCAACACCATGGATTTAGGCGGTTTCAGCGTGGCTTGGCTGCGTGACCTGGCGTTTTGTGCCGCTTTGGAAGCTGAGCGGGACTCCTGGTAGGCGTTGAGTGTCGAATTCCGCGCTCACCAGGGAGTCCCGGGTGCAATCTAGCCTTGTCTGTACTGATGCCGCAATTCGTTCCGCGCAGTTCACTGCCGCCGGGACGCCGCCGGGGACGCTGACGGTTCGTGCCGCTGACCTGCGGGTTCACTGTTCCCGGTCGGTCACCGTGGCCGGGATGGCGCCGGCGAAAGGCGAGGAGACGGGGTTCTTCCGGCCGGTCCTGACCGCGCCGGCGTTCGTGAAGCGGGACGGCACAGTGCTGGCGGATGCGTGGCTGCCGGACCTGGTCCGCCTCGGCGGCCTGGAGGCGCATCTCGGCGACGGCGTGATCGACAAGATCGCCGGGAATGCGGTGATGAACGGGCGCCTCCGGCCGCGGGAACGCCGCCGGCTGATGTCGTATCCGCTGGTCATCCGCCTGGTAATCGCGATGACCCTGCTGCCGGGCTCCTCGTACTCAGAGGCGATGCGGACCCTGGCCGGGCTGCTCGCGGACATCCCTTTCACCCTGGCCTGGCACATCCCCACCGGGAAGACGGTCACCGGATGGCGGCTGCTGATCCCGGCGGAGATCATGGAGGAGATCTTCTGGCACGCCGCAGGCCCCCTCATAGGCGACGATGAGCCGTCCGCGGTCATGCTGGCCGGGATGCCCGTGAACGCCGCCGACGGCATGCTGGTGAACCTGGCGGATACGACGGAGAACCGGAACTATTTCGGCACGACCGGGACCGGGGACGGGTCCTCCCCGTTCCCGCAGGCCAGGATCGTCGCGCTGACCGCCCGCGCCGGCCGCGCGATCCTCGCCGCCGCCATCGGGAAGGCCTCCGGCGGGGAGCAGACCCTGCTGAAGGACCTCGCGCGGGAGCGGCCGGAACTGTTCGCGCACCGGGTCACCCTCTTCGACCGGAACTTCCCCGGCCATGACCTGATCACCGCGATCCTCCTGGCCGAAGGGCACGTCATCGCCCGCGTCAAGGGCGGTATCGCCCTGCCCTTCCAGGACACCCCGGGCAAGGGCTGGCTGCCCGACGGGTCCCGCACCAGCTGGCTGAACGCCCCGTCCGGGAAGAAGGAGGACCGGATCCCGGTCCGGGTCGCCGAGCACTCCGTCCTCGTAACCGGCCCGGACGGGGAAGAGGTATCGGAGACCTGCACCCTGGTCACCACCTTCCCCGACGAGCTGGCGGTGCCCGCTGCCAGCATCCGGGAGGCCTATCCCGCCAGGTGGACCGCGTCGGAGACGACGTTCGGCGAGGACAAGGCGACGATCACCGGCGCCGGGAACCGGACCTCCGGGCCCGTGCTCCGCTCTGGCTGCCCGCAGCTCGTCCTGCAGGAAGCCTGGGCCTGGCTGACGGCCACCCAGCTGGTCCGCGCCGGCGAGGCCGCCACCCTTCGCAGCGAGGAAGCCGCCGCCCGCGCCCTGCGCCGCAAGGACGCGCGGCCGGTCACCGCCGACGAGGAATCCTTCACCGCCGCCTGGCACCACGCCGTCCGCTCCATGGAAACCACCCAGGTCACCGCTGCCTCCTCCCTCGCGGCGCTCGCCGCCGCTGGAGACGCCGCCGCCCGCGCTCACCTGCACGCCCTCAACATCCCTGGCCGGAACCGGCACTCCCCGCGCGAGCAGAAAGCACGCCCGAAATTCCCGCACACGTCAGCGGCCAAGCCCACCGTGACCGGGAAATACGAGGTCATCGTGTACGCGCCCGGCCGTCACTGAACCAGCACCCCGGCCCCGCGTGAAGAAAGGAGGCAGGCCGCACCGCCTCGCGGCCCGTGGAACCGCGCGCCCGAGCCGTCGCGACACGCGGGCAGAAACCATGCCCGCATCCCGTAAGGAAAAGGACTCCACGAACCACCTGGAACACAGGAGCATCAACCACCCGGCAGGGCCGAAATACCTAAAAGACCTGGCGTTGGGTACTGAAGCCCGGAGTGCCGACGCCTCGAATTGTACCAGAATTCGATGTACCTCACAACGTCGCGGCGCGCATGCTCACGGGTCGGATACTGCGTGCGGTAGACACACTCGTTCTTAAGCGCGGCGAAGAACGACTCCGCCATGGCATTATCGTAACATATCCCTGTGCGGCCGACGGACTGCCGGAGGTTGTGTATCTTCAGCGTCTTGGCGAACTCGCCGGACGTATAGTTGCTGCCGCGGTCAGAATGGAAAACAGCACCCTCAGCGAGAGAGCAATTGCGGGCAGCCATCTCGATAGCCTGCTGGATGAGCGGAGTCTTGTAATTGTCGTCTACGGCCCAGCCGATCACAGCCTTCGTGTGGCAGTCGATAACCGTCGCCAGGAAAAGCCAGCCCTCCCATGTCGAGATATAGGTAATGTCGCCGACCATTTTCTCGCCGGGCGCGTCAGCGCTGAAGTCCCGGTCCACCAGGTCGGGGATGTCGTGCTCCTGGCCGTCGCCCTCGGTGAGGCTGACCCGCCAGGGCCGCGGCTGGCAGGGCTCCAGGCCCAGCTCACGCATCAGCGACCGGACCAGCTCCGGCCCGGCCGGCACGCCCCAGGCCACCAGGTCCGCGTGGACCCGGCGGTACCCGTACGTGTCATCCGAATCCTCGAAAGACTTCCTGATATACAACGCGAGCAGCCCGCGCCTTTTCGCCGTCGCCGATTCCGGCTTATCCCGCCGTAACTGGATAGGTTCGGCAGCTGTTGTAGTGCCTGGTGTGCGCTGGGTAGCTGGCTGTGGATAGGGGTGTGCGTTACGCGTCGCCGGGGATGAATGGGGTGCCCTGGGCGGCGAGGATGAGGGCGTCGAGTGCGCTGATGCCGTGCCGGGCGGCGGTGGCGAGGTAGGACCGGATGGTGCAGAAGGTCTCGGCTCCGGCCATGGACCGCATGCACCCGGAGACCTTGATCCGGAGCTTACTCATCCGGATCACCCTTTCCGCTTCATTGTTGTCGAAGGGAACCCGCAGGTCACGGGCGAACCGCAGGTAGTCGCCGGCCCGTTTCAGCATCCGGGTGGCCAGGGCGTGGCGTTTCTTCTGCAGCTTGGTGCGGCGGGCCGCGTTGAGCGCGATGCCGGCCTTGGCGGCGTCGGTGAAGTACGTGCCGTGGGTGACGCGGTCCTTACGGCTGACCGCGGCCTGGCCTGCCTCGCGGGCGGCGCCGGCAGCGTTCTTGAGGGCCAGGAGGGCGTCGATGGCCTGCTGTGCCCAGATGACGTCCAGGTCCGTTCCGTTCTCGGTGACCGCGGCCAGTTCCCGGAGGACGTGCGCACCGCACAGGCCGTGGCCGGCCACGCCGTCGTAGGTGTCATAGGGCGCCCAGGCGTCGTGGACAGCGATCCCGGTAAAGGACGGCAGCACCCCGGCGGCGTTCATGCCTTCGGTGCCGCGCTTGGCGTGCACGGTGACCAGCACGTGCTGGCCGGCTGAGGCGGAGTGCACCCAGGCGAGCTTGCCGGCGACCCGGAACCCGGTCTCATCGAAGTGCGCCACCTCGGAGGCGATCAGCGCCTGCACGATCTCCTTGATCGCGGGGCTGCAGAACGCGGCGATCTTCCTGGCCATCGCGGCGACCGCGCCGGGCGACGGCTCGCAGCCGAACATGTCGCCCAGGGCCTGGCAGGCCCGGTCCCGCGACAGGAACTGCCCGTGCCACAGGTATGCGGCCAGCGCTGAGGCCCGCGGCCCGTACTGCACCGGCGCGTTCACCCCCTCCGGGGCCTGCGCCCTGGTAGCCTGCCCGCAGCACGCGCACGTCTTCTCGATCATCTGGTGCTCGGTTACCGTGGCTTTCACCTGGGGGATCTCGGTAACCTGCCGGCGTTCCATCCCGGTCTGCTCAGCATCTGCCAGGCCCGCGCCGCACCCGGAGCACGCGCCCGGCTCGTGCCGGATCACCCGGCCGGGATGATCGGTCAGCTCCATCGTCGCCCCCGGCTGCCCCTTGGGCCGGCCCGGCTTGCGGCCGGTCTTCTTCCGCAGCGACTTCGGCTCCGGCTTGCCCAGCCCGTCCGAGGACGGCGGCTTGCTGGAGTTCCTGGAGTTCAGCTTCACCTGGGCGGCCAGGTCAGCCACCTGCGCCTGCAGCTCGCCGATCCGCACGTCCTGCGCCGCGACCTGTGCCTGCAGCTCACCGATCCGCGCGTCCCGGCCGGCCAGCAGGTCCCGCAGCCGGGCGTTCGCCGCGCGCAGCCCGGCTGCGGTCAGCTCACCGGAAGCGGCGGCATCACCGGGCACAGGGGGCGTATCGGGCACATCCGGCACGCTGCCAGAGCCGGCCCTGCGTAAGCAACACGACACGCTGAGCCGGCCGGCAAACCCAATACTCACGACCAGCGACCAGCCGAAGCCCCCGCCGGAGAGACCTAACTAGTTACATCCCGCCAGCCGTAAAAGCCGGAACGTGACACCTCCATCCAGATGCACATTTTCACGATCGACGGCACGTACTGCTCGTCCGACTCCTGGTAAGCCGCGTACTCCACGTCGATGAACTCGAACTTATCGCTCACCGATGATCTTTGGCAAAGTACGCTGCGGCTTTTTTCAGGAAGTCATTTTCCATCTTCAGTTCCCGGGTTTCCCGTTCGAGCTCGCGCAGCCGCGCGCGCTCATTCACGGTTAGCGGCGGTTCCTCGCCGGCATGTTCACGGCGGTAGGCGCTCACCCAGTTACCAAGGGTGCCTTCGTTGATACCGAGCTCCTTTGCCACGCGGTAAGTAATCGGTGAACCCGTGGGGCAGAGCCCAATGCCAGCGGCTTTTAGACGAAACAGTTGAGGGCTGGTCCTGGTTGCGGTTGCTCTGTGTGATCGTTCCTGGCTGTGGGCTTGTTGTTCAGGTTTCCTGCCGGATGGGTGAGGCTCCGGGTAAGAAGTGTGACGGTCTAGATCCCACTTCTCCGAACCGGAGCCTCACGTGTCTTCTTCTTACCCTGCCCCTGATGCTGCCGTGCCCGTTTCGGCCGGGATGATCGTCGCGGTGCCGGAGGACCTGCTGGCATCGCCGCTGAGGAACGGCCGTGACCCGGGGGACTCAGACCGGTCGGCGCTGGTCATCGGGGGGACGGAGAAGATCCGCACGGGCGGCCGCACGGTGTTCCTGAAGGTGGTGGCGGTCACGGGGGCCGTGGTGACGAGGGGCGGGCAGGTCCGGGCGGAGGGCCGCCCGTATGACCACGCGACGCTCGGCCCGGTGGAGGACTGGCTGGACGCGCAGGCCGGGCCGGGAGTGATCGACGGCATCGCGGAGCGCGCGGTGCTGGACAGCAGGTACGTCAAGGGACGATACCGGCGGCTGCTGTCGGCGGCGTTCATGATCCGGGTGGTCGTGCTGTGGACCCTGATGCCGGAGGCGCAGCTCAGCGACGTGATTCTCGCGCTGGCCGGGGACCTGGCCCTGCTGCCCTGGTCCAGGCGGTGGCACCCGGCGTCGGAGCGCGCCTGCCTGGACTGGCGCAAGGCGCTGGGCCCGGCCCCGCTGGAAGAACTGCAGGGCACGGTGCTGGCCGCTGCCGCCGGCGAGCACGCGGGCCGGGACGGCCAGTCCCTCACCATCGGGACGGCCCGGCCGCTGACGGTGCACTCGGGCGACGGGTCGCTGCTGCGGGTCCCGGACACGCCGGATAACCGGGCCGCGTTCGGGTCCGTCGGCACCGCGGACGACTCGGCGGCCTGGCCGTGCGTGCGGCTCTTCCCGCTGAATAACTGCCTCACCAGGTCGCTGCTCGCGATGCCGTGGGGACCGGCAGGGACGGACAAGACCGCCTCCGAGCAGGCGCTTCTCGACACGGCGATGCGGGACTTCCCGCACGTCTTCACGAAAGGCCAGGTCTGGCTCCTGGACCGGCTCTGGCACGGCACCCCGCGGCTTAGGGCACTCGCGCAGCTCACGCACTTCGCCGTCCGGCTCAAGAGCGACATCCCCCTGAAGAGGATCTCGGAGATCTACCCCGACCATACGTACCTGGCGGAGATCTCCGGCGACGGCGTCACCATGACCGTCCGCGTCACCGAGTACTTCGCCGACATCGAGGGCCAGCAGGTCGAGGAGATGTTCTGCCTGGTCACCGACCTCCTCGACTGGCGGGAGTACCCCGGCCCGGAGCTCGCCGGCCTGTATAAGTGGCGGTGGGACGGGTCCGAGACGGCGCTGCGGGAGGCCAAGGCTCCGCTGCACGGCGCCGGGCCCGGCACCGGGGCGATGCTCCGCTCCGGCAGCCCGGAGCTGATCGCGCAGGAAATCGCGGCCTGGGCCGTCTCCACCGAGATGACCAGGGGCGTCACCCGCGACGCCGCCCTCGCCGCCGCCCCCGCTAAGAAAGGACGCCGCGCCGGGCTCCCCGTCCGCTACCGCGACCTGTCGCTGGCCCGCGCCCGCCGCCTCATCCTCGCCGCGGTCCGCACCGGGAACACCAGCTACCAGGCGCTGACCAGCCGCATCGCCGGATACCGGACCGTCACCGACCGGAACCGGCACCGGGCACGCAAGTCCAAGTCCCCCAGCACGTTCGGCCACGCCAGCCCGAAGGACACGGTCACCCGCATCGCCCCGGCCGTCATCACCATGGCCAACAACCCAGCCTGAACAGCGGGAACATCAGACGCCCGCCCTGCGGATACCCGCCAGGCAGCCACAGGGCACCTCGGCCGGCCCGTGGAGCCGGCCCGCCACCGGCGCGGCACGCCGGCCACAGCCATGCCCTCGAACCCGGAACTACAGAACGTCACCGAAAAGAGAACCACCCATCAAGGCCCAAACCCGGAAAGCCCGTGGCATTGGGGCAGAGCCGGCGGGACTGTAAATTTAACGGTGTAACCCCCGAGACGGAGGAGATACCAGATGACTGATGTGACAGAGGACCGGGGCCAGGCCGCGTCGGAGCTGTCGGCGGCTGATGAGCAGGTGCTGCGCGAGCTGACCGAGCGGGCCCGCACCGGCGGGTTGAAGCTGACCGGTGAGGGCGGGCTGCTGGGCCGGCTGACCAAGATGGTCATCGAGGGCGCGCTGGAAGGCGAGCTGGATGATCACCTCGGCTATGGCAAGCATGACCCGGAAGGCCGCGATGGCGGCAATTCCCGTAATGGCCGGCGGGCCAAGACGGTGCTCACCGACACCGGGCCGGTGGAGATTTCCGTGCCGCGGGACCGCGATTCCAGCTTCGAGCCGAAAATCGTCGCCAAAAGGCAGCGGCGGCTGTCCGGCGTCGATGAGATGGTCATTTCCCTGTCCGCGAAAGGGCTGACCCACGGGGAAATCGCCGCGCACCTGGCCGAGGTGTACGGCGCGGAGGTGTCCAAGCAGACCATTACCACGATCACCGACCGGGTGATGGAAGGAATGGCGGACTGGCAGAGCCGGCCACTGGACTCCGTGTACGCGGTGATCTTCATCGACGCGATCAACGTGAAGATCCGCGAGGGCCAGGTCGCCAACCGGCCCATCTACCTCGCCCTGGGCGTCACCGTGGACGGCGAGCGCGATGTCCTGGGCCTGTGGGCCGGGGAGCACGGCGACGGGGAGGGGGCCAAGTACTGGATGCGGGTCTGCTCAGAGATCAAGAACCGAGGCACCAGGGACGTCCTGATGGTGGTCTGCGACGGGCTCAAAGGCCTGCCGGACGCGGTCAATGCCGTGTGGGAGAAGACCATCGTGCAAACATGTATCGTCCATCTTCTGCGGAATTCATTCAAGTATGCGTCGAAACGGGACTGGGCGCAGATAGCGAAAGACCTCAAGCCGGTTTACACCGCCGCGTCCGAGTCTGAGGCACTCGACCGGTTCGCCGAATTCTCCGGCAAATGGGAGAAGCGCTACCCGGCTATTATACGGCTGTGGGAGAACGCCTGGGCGGAATTCGTGCCGTTCCTGCGGTTCGACCGGGAAATAAGGACGGTAATCTGCACGACAAATGCGATCGAGTCGATTAATGCCCGGTTGCGGCGCGCGGTGAACGCCCGCGGCCACTTCCCGACTGAGCAAGCCGCCCTGAAGTGCCTGTACCTGGCGATCAGGAGCCTGGACCCCACCGGCCGGGGCCGCAAGCGCTGGACCAACCGCTGGAAGGCCGCCCTCAACGCCTTCGACATCACCTTCAACGGCCGCCTGTCCGCAGGACGGAAGTAAAACCTACAAGATCAGTTACACCGAAGACTTGACAGACCCCAGCTGGGGTTCCGTGGTGGCCCGGGTCGGTGCGGTATGGGAGTCGGCTGTGGCGCGCGGAGCGCGCCCTTGGGCGGGGGAAGGGCGGGAGGGGGTCCGGGGGAACCGGGGAAACCCGGGCTTTGGGGGGTTTCCCGGGTTCCCCCGGCGCCTTGCAGTTTCCTCGTGCGGCAGGTGCGGCGCGGCAGTGGCGGCTTGTGCTTGCATTTTCCCCGGTCATTGGCGCGGTGCGTTGCTTTTGTCTGGGGAGGCAGGAATGGGGGTCTGGGGGAAACCTGGAACCGGGCCGTGGTTTTTCGGGGCCGGGGGGGTTCCGGGTTTTCCCCCAGTGCGTTTCCGGATTGGTCCCCCCTCCTGCCTGTTTTTGCTCGCGTAGCAGAGCTGTAGTGTTCCCGACCTCGCCCTTTTGCTCTTTGAGAGGGTGAGGTCGGGAACGCGGAGGCGGCGCGGAGCGAGCAAGTTTTTGCAGGCAGGAGGGGGGACCGAGACGGAAACGCAGCGCACAGCGCCCGCATCTGCGGGCGCTGTGCTGTACAGCCACTGTGCGGGGGGTGTGCGTGGCCCGCCGGGCCTGCCCGGCGGGCCACGCGGGTGGGGGAAGGGTGTCCGGTGACAGATATATCGGGCCGGCGGTGCGGATTAGTCGAGCACGCTCCGTACGTAATTCACGCGGCCCTGCACAGCAACCCGGAACGCTTTGCCCGAGGCCGTCGCCAGCGGCTCCGCATACGACACCCGGCCCGCCTCGTCCGTCTTTGTGGTGATGAACCATCCGCCTTGGTAGATGTTGTCTCCCATAAACCGCTTCAGCATCTCCTGGTAACGCTGGTTGTACGACATTCCCTTGAACGCGGGGTCCGCCGGGAACAGCGCGTCAATAGGACGGTTAGGCGACTCCGTCTCGTCATCCTCGCGGAGTACGAACACGTACCCTAGCCACGGTGGCACCTCGCCGTAGGCCGCGAGCTTGGACTGCGCGGCCCACGTGTCCGTACCGGTCCCGAGGGCCTCCTCGAAGCGGTTGTTGATGTTCTTGCCGACGCTGCCGACCTGGCTCTTGAACTCCAGGGCGGCCACGAGCGCACCTTTGTACTTCACCGCCATGTCCCACCGCTTGCGGGGACGATAGAAACCGGGCAGGTAGGGCTCGTATTCGACCGAGTTTTCCGGCATCCCAGCGTCGATGAAGATGCTCGCTACCAGGTTACGGATGCCGTTCATGTGCGCCGCAGCCCGGGCGCCGCCGCCGGCCGCGCCACCATCTGTGAGGGCGGCCATCTGGTCGGCTCGCGTAGTCCAGAACATCAACACGGCAATCTGGGTCGGATCGTCCGGTATCTGGTCAGGCAAGATCGTAGTCCTTCGGTTCGACTCCGTATGCGATCCCTGCCGCTTGTGTTGCCGCGTCGGTGTCGCGGTCCCGGAACGCGGTCCGCAGGGCGTCCTGAGTGGGCGCGTCGATCTGGTCTGGCTTGGGCACCCTTATGCGCTTAAGGTACTGGGCCTGGAACCTGAGCGTTCCCCCAGCCATGCGTACGCAGTACGCCTCGATGAAAGCCTGGGCGATCCTGGAGAGCAGGATGCCTCCGAGTACCTCCATGTCCCAGGCATCTGAGACTACGTAATACAGGTTGTGGTGCGGGTAGTGACCGCCTGGTTCCAGGACGGGGTGAATGTGGGCCTTCATGTCCTGGAGCAGAAGCTTGGGCATATCGGTGAGTTTGGCCTGCACCTTGTCGATCGTGCGGTGCCAGGAACCTGCGTCCCGCTTAGCAACGAAACGTTCCTTGAGCGCTGGATGCTCCGCGAGATAGGCGGCCATCTGCGGGTAGTCACCTAGCGACACCAGCGAGCCGTCATCCGCCCACGGGTTGACCAGGTAGTTGCCCTGCCATTTGAATGTGCCGGACATCAGGTCCCGGCGCATCGCCAAGGGCAGCATCCGGTCGGGCTCGGCCACGGTGGGGTCTTTGGTGATGTAAACGTGGTCAGCGCCGGTCGCCACGCCGATGGAGACCTTGGTTCCGGTCGCTGGATCGTGCAGGGGGCCGAACCGGTCGTTGAGGTTCTCGATCAGCGCCAGACGTGCCGGTGACCCAGTGGGCCAAAACTCGCCTCCATCGAACCAATGCGGCAGCCGGTGAGCCGTCACGCCAGTACTGGAGAACTCGGTGAACGCCTCATCCCGTACAGCCTGGACCAGCGCGGCAGCGCTGGAAGCTTTGAACGCGGCAGTCGTATCGGCCACTACTGCCGAGCCCTGGGGCTGGTTGCTGAGGACCGTTATCGCCGGATATGCGAGGACCGGGGCTTCGAACGCATCCACGTTGTGCATCGTCCAGACGTGCTCGACGGCGTACCGGCTCGCGACCATCTCCCGGAGCAAGGCGCCGTACTGGTTTCGCATCCAGCGGTCGGCGCAGATGAAGCCGACCTTGCCTCCCGGCTTGAGCATCCCGAGCGACCGTTCGATGAAGCCGACATAGATGTCCCCGCGCCCCCGCATCGTCGGCCACGTGCTGCGGTACAGCGCCACAACGTCATCGGCGAGGTCGTCATAGCGGATGTATGGCGGGTTCCCGATCACGACGTCGGCGGGACGGTCCTCGATCCCGGAAAGCAAGAAGTCGGCGTGCCGCACCCAGCGCTCCGCCAATGCGGATGCGACGGACGCAGGCTCACCCGCTGCGACCAGCATGTCGCGGCACAGTGTGCGGCAGATCTGCACATGCTCAGCTTGCAGATCGTAGGACCGGATCGCATCACCGAGCGATGCCAGGTCTCGCCCGTGACCGTGCGCGCTGGCGATAAGACGCTCAACGGCGGGACCCAGGAACGCCCCGGAACCGCAGGACGGTTCAAGCAGGTGCATCCGGCTCAGCTCGCGGTCGGTGGTGTACCCGGTGAGATCGAGCAGCACCTCGACTACCCATCGGCGTGTGAACACCTCGCCGTGGTTCTGGACGCCTGGGGCTACGAGTGTCACAGCGCTACCTTAGGCCCTGCCACCCAGATTCCAGCGCAGGCACAACGGGCGGATCGCGCACGTGTGCCAGCCCGGCGGGGCTTGCCGCGCCGGGCTGGCCTGAGGCGCGCGGTCTTTCCGCGCGCATCCCCGGAAGAAGACAGGGGTGCGTGTGCCACCGGTGCCGCCGCCTAGCCAGTCCGATGGCCTAGCGCGTCGGATATTACGGTGCCGGGGCGGGTCACTCATGCCAGCACGGTACGTCCGGTATCTGACATTTGAGGGTCGGCGGCGTGCGGCGAGCCAGTGGGCGTGGAGAAAGGAGTGCCCGCAAGGGCGCCTTCAGGGTTTTGGGTTGTGCCCTGGTCGGTCGGCCGCTGGCGCCGGGGCGCGTTCCGTGCGGCGGAGCCGGGCCGTCAGGGGGGGTGGGCGGGCGGGCCGCCTCCTTGCGGTTTGCTGATTCCGTGGTCGGTGGCCCTGGCGGGGTGGAGTGCTGTGCGCTGTGCTGAGTGCGGTCGGGCCGTGATGGCTGGGGCCCAATCATGGCGGGCCTTCGCCCGCCAGCGGCGGGAAGCCTCGGCGGACAGGCTGCCACCCGGCGTACCTTGGGAGAGTCCCGCACCGTACCCCGCACTGTGGCGGGGCCCGGTGTTACTGCGGGCCTGGGGTCAGAGCCGGATCGTTGCTTCGATGGTCAGACGGCGGGCGAGGCGCACGGGGGTACATTTGGGACCTTGCCCTATGCTGCACCGGCACTTCCCCACACGACCGGGGTCAGAGTTGGATGGTGGCTTCGATAGTCAGCCGTCGTGCAGGCCGGACGTTTTCATACTTGGCATGTTGGCCTGGGATACCGGTAATCAACCGCAGAACAGGAATAACCGCAATAACCGGACACATCCCTCCGGTTGGTGTGGGGGTGGTGGCTGGTGTGACGGCTGGGGCTCCGGGCCGGCGGGCGGTCACCCGGCAACGGCGGCTTCGATGGCGAAACGGCGGCGCAACGGCTCTGAGAACAGGGCCTAAGCCACCTCCGCCCACCTGACCCCACCTCCGCCCACCTGACCCCACCTCCGCCCACCTGACCCCACCTCCGCCGACCGGCGTCGCGACTCAGATAACACAAATTTGTGTTAACTTAGTTATTACTGTATTGTCAGGCACATGATAACCAGGGAGAAGCTGAGCTACGCCGACCGGGCCGGCCGCTGCCACAGCTGCGAGTACGGCTTCCCGCCCGTCAAAGGCGTACTCCTGGGTTACGTCGCCGAGCGGCGACCCCGCCCCGCCACCTCGTTAACGCGGACTTCCGCACCGGTAAATCGGCCCCACCGTGTCGAGCAGCGCCGGTTACGGACCTGCGGTATTTCCGGGGGCTGCCGCTTTGGTTGTGCTCTTTCCGGGGTTGGAGTAGCGAACGAATCAGCCCGAGTGAAGATCGTTATATAAGCGATACATGAGGTAGCAGGGTGAAATGCCGGGTTTGAATCACCCCATATGACTGCAAGCTGGCACGGGAAGGACGTTACCGGGCGCTGGCCGGGGGCCGCCGGGAAGTACGGTCCTGTGATAGATCAGCGGCTATGACCGCCATATCGGCCCCACGGCCCGGCTGGGAGCTGCTGGCCGGGCAGGTGAACCAGCGGCGGTATGAGGCGCTGCGCGCCTACCTGTTCGAGG
Organism: uncultured Actinomycetes bacterium; assembly: GCA_963835775.1. GTDB lineage: Bacteria > Actinomycetota > Actinomycetes > Streptosporangiales > Streptosporangiaceae > Palsa-504. The sequence goes on from CAWIHB010000002.1 coordinate 200,580, forward strand.
GTGCCTCGCTGCAGCAGGCCGCCGACGCCACCGGGTACACCCGCGACGCGCTGGCGTCCCTGGTCCGGGACCTGCGGGCGGGCAGGCTCACGGTGTTCGCGCCGCCGGGCACGCCCGGCCGCAAGAGCGCCCCGAAGAAAGACGCCGCCCGCGGCCAGGTCATCGAGCTGCGCCGTGACGGCCTGTCGGTCTATGAGATCAGCACCCGGCTGACCCGGGAGGGGACCCCGCTGGGCCGCACCGCCGTCAGCGACATCCTGCGCGAGGAGGGCTTCGGCCGGCTGCTGCGCGACCCCGCGCCCGAGGCCAGCACCAGCCCGGCCACCTCCGGGCGCGACACCCAGATGCCGGCCGCCGCCGTCACCGACTTCGCCGCCCTGCCCGCACGCGCCCACACCACCATGGCCGGGCTGCTGCTGGCCATCCCGGACCTGGTCGCCCTCGACCTGCCCGCCCTGGCCACCGCGGCCAGCTATCCCGGCACCAGCGTCATCCCGGCCACATCCTGGCTGCTGTCCCTGCTCGCGCTGAAGCTCACCGCCACCCGGCGCGTGTCCCACGTCGATGACCTGCTCGCCGACCCGGCCCCCGCGCTGCTGGCCGGGCTGTCGATCCTGCCCAAGAAAACCGCGCTCACCGACTACTCTTACCGCCTGTCGCATGACCACCAGCAGAGATTCCTGGCCGCCCTCGACAAGCAGATGATCGCGAAAGGCCTGGCCGCCGCCGGGGAAGCGATCTTCGACCTGGATTTCCACGCCGTCATGCACTGGGGTCATGATCCAGCCCTGGAAAAGCACTACGTGCCCACCAGGTCCCAGCGCGCCCGGTCCGTGCTGACCTTCTTCGCCCAGGACACCGGCACCCACAACCTGGTCTACGCCAACGCCGACCTGACCAAGGCGACCCAGAACCGGGAGGTCATAGCGTTCTGCGACCACTGGAAAGCCGTCTCCGGAGCCGACCCGAAGATGCTGATCATGGACCAGAAGGTCACCACCCAGGCCATCCTCGGCGAACTGGACGACCGCGGCGTCAAGTTCGCTACCCTGCGCATGCGCTCACCCGCCCTGATGAAGCAAATCAACACCCTGACCAGCAAAGACTTCAAGCAGATCACCCTGGACCGGGCCGGCCGCCACACCAAGCCCCGCGTGCACGAAACCGCCGCCGTCAAGCTCACCAGCTACCCGGGCACCGTCCGGCAGCTGGTCATCACCGGCCTGGGCCGCGACGCCCCCACCGTCATCATCACCAACGACACCCAGATCACCACCAAGGCCCTGATCACGCAGTACGCCCGCCGCATGACCATCGAGCAGCGCCTCGCCGAGATCATCCAGGCCTTCTGCGCCGACGCCCTCTCCTCCGCCGTCAACCTCAACGCCGACCTCGACGTCGTCCTGTGCGTCCTGGCCCAGGCCCTCACCGCCGCCTTCCGGCTCCGCCTGCCCGGCAACTACGCCCACGCCACCCCCGACACCCTCCAGCGCCGCTTCCTGGACACCCCCGGCGAGATCATCACCGCCAGCACCGGCATCACCGTCAAGATCAACCGCCGCGCCTACTCACCCGTCCTCCGCGAGGCCAGCCTCCCCGCCGACACCACTGTCCCCTGGTGGAACGGACGCCAGCTCCACTTCGAATTCGCCTGACCCAAGGGCCGAAGTAGCGGTGCGGAAATCCGCGTTAAGGAGAAGCAGTCATGATGACCGAGCAGGCGCACGGAACCCAGCACCACGCCACGGCCGCGGGCGCGCCCCCGGTCGGGCAGCTGTACGACGTCGGCGGGCGGCGGCTGTGGCTGCACCGCTCCGGCGCTGGCGGTCCCGCCGTGGTTTTCCTCGCCGGAGCCAGTGCCGTCGGCCTGGATTACCTCAACATCCACGACCGCATCTGCGAGTTCACCACCTCCGTCCTGTACGACCGTGGCGGCACCGGCTGGAGCGACCCGGCGCCGCTGCCGCGTACCGCCGCTGAGGTCGCCACCGAACTGCGGGACCTGCTGCGTGCCGCCGCAGTGCCCGGCCCCTACCTGCTGGTCGCGCACTCCCTGGGCGGCGCCTACGCCCGCCGCTTCGCGCAGCTTTTCCCTGACCAGGTAGCGGGCCTGCTGCTGCTCGAGTCCTTCTACGAGGACTGGGACAGCTACCTGCCCGAGCGGCTGCAACTGGCCCGCAGCCGCCAGCCGGAGCCTGGCCGGCTCCAGCTGTGGCTCATCAGGCCGCTGGCCCGCCGTCTGTACCGGCGGATGTTCGCCTCGTGGCCCGAGCCGGTCCGCCAGGTGCTCATCGAGCGTCACCTGTCCGAAGAATGGTGGCTGACCGGCGTGCGCGAGCGGAGCAACATGCCGGAACTGGCTGACGAACTCCGCCACGGCGGGGACGTACCCGACGTGCCGCTGATCGCGGTCACGGCCCTGGCCACCGACCCAGGCCAGGCCCTGCTGATGTCCAAGAAGACCCTGCGCGAGCTGACCGGCGCCAAGCTGAGCATGTACGCGGCGCTGGCCGGCTCGGTCACCCGCGGCGAGCACCGTCCTCTCGAAGCGGCCAGGCACAGCCAGCTCACCACCGACCGCCCCGACGCCGTCGTCCAGGCCGTCCGCGACCTGCTCGGCCAGCCGCGCAGCTGACCGGCCTCATCTGTTGCTCCAGACCATCCGGCCAGGCGGTGAAGTGCGACGATAGCTCCAACGATCTCGCTAACCGTCCCCGCCAGCGTGCGAGCCTTTCAGCCGGGTTGATCGTGGTGATGCCCGTGGTGGTGGCCATCCGCGCCGTGTCCGCCCTCACGGGGCGAGTCGGCCGGCTTTCAACAGCCGGGTTGGCCGTTATTTCCACAGCAAGCCTGCTGCTTTCGCACCTTGATGAGGCTGTTGGACACCGCCATCCGCAACTTGACCGCGAACGGAGCGTCGTACGTAGTCCAGTTGGAAAAGAAGGCCCTGGGGCTTGGTCTCACCCGAGGTTCCTCACCAGGCTCTTGCATAGTCAAGACCTTACGGCCCCGGGTACACGCTGACCAGCCTCTCTGCCGTGACCGCTGGCCGTACTCTTGGCGGGTGGAAGAACGCGTTCTGGGCCAGACCGGCCGTACGGTGTCCGTGATCGGGCTAGGGACCTGGCAGCTCGGCGCCGACTGGGGCGAGGTGACCGACGCTGACGCGCTGGCCACGCTCGAGGCCGCCGCGCAGGCCGGGGTCACGTTCCTGGATACGGCCGGCATGGCGAGGCCTTCGACGCGGGCGAGACGTTCTCCGGCGTCGACTTCGACGCTGGAGTCGAGGCGGCGCGCGAGTTCGCCGCACTGGCGCCGCCGGGATCCACCGCGGCTGCGGCCGCACTCGCCTGGGTGATACAGCAGCCGGGCGTGAGCACCGTCATCCCCGGGGCGCGCAGCCCGGAGCAAGCCCGCCAGAACGCGGCCGCCGCGGAGCTGCCGCCCTTCACCGACGCTCAGCTCGGCGCCATCAAAGCCATCTACGACCAGCGAATCCGCGCCCAGGTCCAGCGCCGGTGGTAAAGCGCGGCAACCAGTACGGACGCCGTGGTCGCCCTGCTGACCGTCACGGAAGAAGTCAGGCACTGCCCGTCGGAGGGCCGGCCGCCCGGACGACGATAAGGGTGTGACGCACCCTCAGGTGCGGCCCGACCCGGCGTTCGGGCTGCTGAAGCTGTACGACGATGCGCTGCCGCACGTCTATGGCTACCTGCTGGCCCGCTGCGGCGACATCGGCCTGGCTGAGGACCTCACGGCCGAATCGTTCCTGGCCGCCGTGCACGCGGTCCGCAAGCCGGGCGCGGCAGATCCGTCGATCCCGTGGCTGATCGGGGTGGCCAGGCACAAGCTCGCCGACCACTGGCGGCGGGTCGAGCGGGAGCAGCGCGGGTTGCGCCTGCTGGGCAGCGATCCGGCCCGCGCCGACGACCCTTGGGAGGCGGCCCTCGACCGGATCCGGGCCCGAGAGGTGCTCGATCGGCTCGGCGCGCACCACCGGGCCGCCCTCACGCTGCGCTACCTCGACGGGCTGCCGGTGCCCGAGGTGGCCCGGCACCTGGACCGCACCGTGCACGCCACCGAGGCGCTGCTGGTGCGGGCGCGCGCCGCGTTCCGCCGGATGTACGAGGGAGAGGAGGGCTCGCGATGACCGATCCGTTCGAGGTTCTGCGTGAGCCCGGCACGCCGGTCGATCCGGACCCTGAATTCGCCGGGCGGCTGCGCATGCGGCTGACCCAGGAAATCTTTGCCCCCCCAGGAGGAACCATGTCCCAGCAGACCGCCGCGACCCAAGTCGAACGTGAGCCCGCCTGGCCTCCGGCACTGGCCCCCTACATCGTCGTGTCCGACGCCCGGCGCGCCATGGACTGGTACGTCGAGGTGTTCGGCGCCCAGCGCCGCGGCGAGCTCTACGTCAACGCGGACGGCACGATCGGCCACGCCGAGGTCGGCATCGGCGACGCGGTGCTGATGTTCTCCGAAGCCTCAGATCTGTGGCCTGACGTGCCCGTGCGCGCGCCCGACTCGCCCGCGACGTTCAGCCACTCCCTCCACCTGGAGGTCGACGACGTCGATGCGAGTACCGAACGGGCCCGGCGCAGCGGCGCCACGGTGGAACGGGAACCTGCCGACCAGCCCTACGGTCGCGCCGCGGTGATCGTCGACCCGTTCGGACACCGCTGGATCCTGCTCAGGCGGCCGGCGTGGGCTGGACTTGCCCGACCAACCGACCCCGACCGACCTCACGGCCGGCTGCGCCAGGGCGACGTCGCGAACGTGACGATGGTGGCGCGGGATACGCACCGGGCCAAGGAGTTCTACGAGGCCGTGCTGCGGGTGCCGTTCTCCTCCGGTCACCCCGGCGCGTGGCGCACCGAGGAGACCAGGCCGCCGCTGGCCATCTTGCCGTCGCAGGGCGCGGAGCCCGGGGTGCAGCTGTCTTACCGTGTCGATGACATCACGGCTGCGGTCGAGCGGGTCCGGACGGCGGGCGGCCGCGCGGCCGAGCCCAGGCGCATGCCGTACGGGCTGCTCGCCGAGTGCGCCGACGACCAGGGCGCGACGTTCCGCCTCTGGCAGCCGGCCGGCTGACCGGAGCGGCACGATGGTCAGGCCGCGGCCCGGAAATCGCGGGTTAAGAAACCGGCGATAGCTGTTTGGTCTCTGCGGTCCCGGGGATGGGGCGGTGCGGAGCGGATCAGACCTAGATTCCAGGAGAATGCCATGACCAGTCCTGACCAGTCTCGTCACGTTGAGGTCAAGGAAGGTGACCAGATAGTCGCCGCGGCCGAGGTGACGGCTTTGGGTGATGCCGAGGGGACCATCCGGGCGTCGCTGCTGCCCTCATCCGGGCCCGCGCCGCCGGGCAGCCGGGCTGGCCTGGTCGACGCGGTGATGGATCTGCCCGAGGTGCAAGCCAGCTCGCGGCTGGAGGCAACCGTTCCGCTCGGCGACGCCGACTCGCTGCAGCGGCTGCGGGAGCGGACCGAAGATGCGGTCACCCGCCCGGCCGGGTCGACTGCTCTGGTGGATGCGGACATACCGCCCGGGAGCCCGGCGAACCCTGGCCAGGAGCCTGGCGGCCAGTCCTCCGCTTCGTGATCGCCACTAGGTGACAGGCTCCGGTGGTCATCAGGATCGGCACGTCGGGATGGAGTTACGATCACTGGCACCCCGAGCTGTACCCGCCGGGGCTTCCCGTCAGGGACCGGCTCGCCCGCTACGCGGCCGCCTTTCCCAGCGCCGAGCTCAACAGCAGCTTCTACCGCTGGCCCCGGCCCGCGGCGTTCAGCAGCTGGCGGGATAGATTGCCGGACGGCTTCCGGCTGTCGGTCAAGGCACCTCGCGGCCTGACCCATGCCCGCAAGCTGTATGCGCCGGAAGGATGGCTGCAGCGCATCGCGACAGGCTGGCACGAGCTGGCTGATAAACGGGCGGTGCTGCTGGTCCAGCTGCCGCCCTCGCTGCCGCGTGATGATGCCCGGCTGGCGTATTTCCTCGGCCTGGTCCCGGGCTGGATGCGGGTGGCGGTGGAGTTCCGGCACCGCAGCTGGCATTGCGAGGAGACCTTCGCGCTGCTGGAAGCGCACCGGGCCGCGTATTGCGTGATGAGCGGGGCGAACCTGCCGTGCATGCTGCGCGCCACCACCGATTTCGTCTACCTGCGGATGCACGGCCCGGATCATCATCACCTGTACGCCGGCTCCTATGCCGACGCCGACCTGACGTGGTGGGCTGACCGGATCCGGGAATGGGACCTGGCCGGCCAGGACGTGTTCGTCTACTTCAACAACGATGGCAGCGCCAACGCCGTACGCAACGCGCGGACCCTCCTGGCGCTGCCTGTGTCCGCATCGCGTGCTTGATATATTTATCACAAATTAACCCTGGGAGGCCGGAGCGCTAAACTTAGCAAGCGATACTCGGGTCATGGATACCATCCTCGTTCCGCACCGGATCACTCTTCGATCAGGACATCAGGTGCGGATCCGGGCAGTGCGTTCCGCTGACGGCCCCGGCCTCGCCGAAGCGTTCGAGCAGCTCAGCGAGACCTCACGCTACCGCCGGTTCTTCAGCGTCAAGCCTCACCTATCCGAGCAGAGCCTGGCTTACTTCACCGATGTGGACCACCGCGACCACGAAGCTCTGGTTGCGGTGGCGCCCGACTCCGGAAAGCTGGTCGGGGTGGCGCGGTTCGTCCGCGACCAGCGAGAACCGGACCGGGCCGAGGTGGCCGTCACCGTCATCGACTCCTGGCAGCGGCGCGGCCTGGGCACTGCCCTGCTGCACAATCTGGCCCAGCGAGCCGCGCAGGAGGACATCCGGGAGTTCACCGCGGACATCCTGGCCGAGAACCGGCCCATGCTCACCCTGGCCCATCGGCTCGGGCAGGCCGAGACCACCAGCAACGGAACCACGGTGTCGGCCCGGATCGACCTCACCGAGGCGACCGAGCAGGAGGCGGGCACCGACGGCTACGACGGCTACGACCTGCTGCGCGCCGCGGCATGCGGGCAGTGCATCGGCCTGCCCACCAAGATGCGGGAGTGGCTGGATCTCTCGGGGAAGTTCATCGCGACCCTGTTCGTGCCGGTAAGCGCCTTCTTTGACACCCCCCGGCCGTCCGCAGCCACAGCCACAGCCACGGCCATGGCACCTGAGCAGCCTCAGGATCTCAGCCCCAATCGGCCGCAAGCCGTCTCGAGTCCCTGACCGCGACCCAGCAGAACATGTGCTGCGGGACGGTGCTGCTAGTGTCCTCGAGTGAAGGTCGCTGCTGAGGCGGCGCGTCGCTTTCTCGTCGCGCGGCACTTCCTCACGCCTGCGCGGTCTGTCGCGGGAGGCCTCGACGGGGTGCTCGAGGTCTTGCGCAAGTTCGGGTCGATCCAGTTCGACCCGATCGCGGTCGCCGGCCGGAGCCACGACCTCGTGCTGCACGCGCGCGTGGCCGGCTACGAGCCTGCCTGGTGTGACCTGCTCTACGAACGCCGTGAGATCTTCGAGACGACCAACAAGGCGCTGTCGTTCGTCCCGGCGAGCGAGTTCCCCAGGTTCCGTTTCGGCTGGGGCCGCAAGGGGCCCAGGTTCCACGCCAGGATCCTCGCCGAGAACACCGCGGTGGCCGAGCGCGTGCTCGGGCGGATCCGCACGGAGGGCGCGCTGTCGGCGCTCGATTTCGAGCCCGAGCACGGAGCTCCGAAGGACTGGTTCGGGATGCCGGAAAACGTCGTGCGCGCCGTGCTCGAGGCGTACACCGTGGCGGGGGTGCTCGGCCTCGCCCGGCGCGAGGGCAACCTCCGGTACTACGACCTCCTGGAACGGCTGCTCCCGGCCGAGCTGCTCACGCACGAGGTGCCGGTGCGGGACCAGCTCCGCCACAGGCTCCTGTCCCGGTACCGTGCCCACGGCCTGCTCGGCGCCGGCGGTGCCGGCGGCACGTTCGACCGCATCGCCCCGCCGAATCCGATGCCGGGCTGGCCGGGGCGCAATGAGTTGCGCAAGGAGCTGATCGAGCTCGGCGCGCTCGTGCCCGTCGACGTCGAGGGCCTGCGCGGCAAGCGCTTGGTCCTGGGTGAGGAGGTCGAGCTGCTGCAGGGCGCCGCCAGAGTCGGCGCCCTGCGTCGCGTTCATCGCCCCGTTTGACTCGCTGCTGTGGGACAACGCCCTGGTCGGGAGCCTGTTCGGCTTCGACTACGTGTGGGAGGGCTTTTTCCCGCCCGCGAAGCGCCGTTGGGGCTGGTACGTGCTCCCGATCTGCTTCGGCGACCGCTTCGTCGGCCGGATCGAACCGCGGATTGACCGGGACCGGGCTCGCGTGGAGGTGCTCGGCGTCTGGTGGGAGGACGGCTTCGAGCCGCGCCGTGCTGATGGGTTCGTCGACGCGATGCGGGACGCGCTCCGTGCTTACCTGCGCTTTGCGGGCGCGGGCCACCTCGAGTGGGCACCCCACCTCGCAACCGAGAAGCGGCTCTTCCTCGCCCGCCCGTGACCGAGACGGACGGGATCGCGGGCATACTGGATGGCGGCACCTCCCGCGCGGGTGTTGCGGTCTGCGGTCGCAGACGTACGATCGCAATTATGGCCGAGTGGTGGTCAATCGAGGTCCTGCACGGTGAGGTTTCTGCCTTCCGGTGGCAGGAACAGCATGACTCGGCCCTCATTGAGGCGGCGCTGACCAACGGGGTCCGCGACGGATCGTGGCACGCGGACCGGTGGGGCGTGGTGTTCGAGGTGCTCTTCAGTACCGAAGAGCAGTGGGAAGCGTTCCGCAGCCTGCCGGTCGTGCGCGCCGCCCTGGATGCCGTCCCGGATCCGGTCAACGGCCTGCTCATCTACCGCGGTCGCGGCGGCGGGGCAGGTGCCCGGGAGCCGCGCAGGCCGAAGCCCGCGCCGAGTTCGGCGGCCATTTGGCCGCCCGGGCCCGCGGACGAGCCGTATCTGGACCTGGCGTCTTCATGTGGCGCCGCCACCGGGACACGTTCTCGTCTGTCCGCCACGTAGCGGTCCCGGTCCTGGGGTGCCTCACCCTTATCGTCCCGTTCGTCGAGCTGCGCAAGCCCGGGCAGCCTGGCGCCCCACAGCCCCATGCCCGTTCATCGCCCTGGCGATCCTGGCCGCTGCTGGCGTGATCGCCGGTTTTGTCGTGCACCGTCGCCCGCGCACTGGAGCGGGCGAGGGAGCGGCGTTCTCGGGAACCTGAGCAGTTAACGGTGGATGGGGCGCCGGCGGTCAGGACCAGGAGGGCCGCCCGAACCTCGGCTTGACTTCAATGATATTACCTGCCTATCATACTGATATCAGTTTTTCCAGCAACGGCTCGTCGGCGCGGCGGGAAGCGATGCACCGGACGGGTGCAGGCGCACAGAGAGGTACCAGGTGATGGAACCAGCGATCTCGGTGGCCGGGGCCGCTGTCCTGGCCATGGGAAGCATGCCTGCACGGTGTTCCGGGAAAGCCAGGAGGAAGCGATGAGAGCAACGGTGAGGATGCCACGGCAGTCAAGGAACCGGCCGGGCACGACCGCGACGATGACTGCTACCTGCGGCCGGGCTGAACAAGTACAGAATCGGCCCCGAGTGTTTGCCTGGGTTGCCGCGCTGGTCGTGCTCGTGGCGATGGCTGTGCTGACGTCGGGATGCGGGGGGCCCAGCACGGCCAGCACGGCCGGCACGCCCCGGGGCCGTCTGCTGTCGGTTGCTGATCTGCCAGCCGGCTGGTCGGCGGTGCCCGCGAGCCTGGAGGGCGCCCAGGCGAGTGTGCCGTGCCTGTTGGGCTTGCCGGCCAACCCGAAGGGCTATACGTACGCACGGGCGGCCTTTCTGGAGGGCACCTCGCTCCCGGGTGTGAGCGAGGTCCTGGCCACGGGCCCGCAGGCTCAGCAGATGTGGCAAAGCCTCGGCCGGGCGATGGCACGCTGCCGGACGACCACCTTCACCACTGCGGGTGAGAGGATCACGGCCACCATCCGGCCGCTGCCGTTCCCGCGGGTCGCCGGCACGTCCTCTGCTTACGTGTGGGCCTTCACGACCGAGGGGGTCCGGATCGGCGTCGATTTTGTCCTGTTCCAGGCCGGGGGTTACGCGGGTTATCTCACCTACGCCGACCTGGGACCGCCCGCGGTGGCGACGGTGCAGGCGTTCGCCGCCGCTGCGGTGGCGAAGGCGGAGACCGGATCGACCGCCCGCGTCACCTCGGTCTCGATCGTGTCCGCGCCGGTGCGGACCGCGGCCACACAGCTGGGCGCCGTCGCCTACCGCACCACCGGGAACGGCCCGCCCCTGGTCTTGATCACCGGGTACAGCGGAACCATGCAAAACTGGGACCCGCGCTTCGTCGACGCCCTGGCCCAGCACTACCGGGTCGTGATCTTCGACAACGCCGGCATCGGCCCGACGGCTGCTCTGCCCGCGCCACTCAGCATCGACGCGATGGCGAACCAGACCAGCGCGCTCATCAGCACCCTCGGCCTGGGCAGGCCGGACGTCCTGGGCTGGTCGATGGGCAGCCTGATCGCCCAGGCCCTCGCGGTGCTCCACCCAGACCAGGTGCGCGCCCTGGTGCTGTGCGCCAGCTGGCCCGGCAACGGACAGGGGATACGGCCCTCCACCCAGGCGCTCAACAGCGGCGAACTCTTCCCCGCCAACCAGGCCGCCGCGGAGAACACCTACCACGTGGCGATCGCGGCGTATCCCACCGTCCCTGCCGCCCCGGCGGCCACCCTGACCGGCCAGCTAGACGCAATCGACCAGTGGTGGGCCGGGCGCGACCCGGCCGGCACGCAGGCCGCCAAGATCGCCGTCCCCACGCTCATCGCCGACGGCACGGAGGACCAGCTCGTCCCGCTCGCCAACAGCCACATCCTCGCCAGCCTGATCCCCGGCGCCAGACTCACGCTCTACCCCGACGCCGGCCACGCCTTCTTGTTCCAGGACCAGACAGCCTTCGTTCCCCTGATCGAGTCCTTCCTCGGCTGACAACCCGCGCCACCTCGGCCATGCGCGATTTATCCAGGCCATGTGATGGTTGATATAGTTAGCATGTGCTTGCTATATAAATCACAGGAGAAGCCAGGTGAGCCGGACCAGGTACGCCCGCAGCGCCGAACTGAACACCAAGCCGAACACCGAGCCAGACGCTGAGCTGAGCACCGAGCCGAACACCGGACCGCGCATCGCCTACGAGCTGCGCGGCGCCCTGCGCCGGTGGCGGCCCTGGCTGGTCCTGATCCAGGGCATGGGCTTCGACCGCCGAGGCTGGCAGCCCGTGCTGCCGAACCTCCAGCGTCACTTCCGCCTCGTCCTCATCGACAACCGCGGGTTCGGGCACAGCGACCGCGGGGCCGGCCGGTTCGGCGTGGCCGACATGGCCGGTGACGTCCTGGCCGTGCTCGACGATGCCGGTATTAACCGGGCCCACGTGCTGGGGGCGAGCCTGGGCGGCCTGGTGGCCCAGGAACTGGCCGTCACCCATCCGGAGCGGGTCGACGCCCTGGTCCTGGCCTGCACCACGCCGGGCTGGCCGTTCGCCTATCCCATGCCCATGGCCACGGTGCGGAAGCTCATCGCGGCCGCCGGCCTGAGCGCCGAGGAGAAACGGCGCCGCCTCACCGAGAACGCCCTGTCCCCGCGGACCGTCCAGGACCAGCCCGAACTCGTCGGCCGTCTGCTGCAACTCCAGCAAGGCGGCCAGCCGGCCCCGGGGGACCCGCCGGACCGCAGCGCGCTCGAGGCCCAGGCGGTCGCGGGCGCCCGCTATGCCCCGCGGCAGCGGCAGACCCGTATCCGGGCCCGCACGCTGGTCCTGCAGGGCGACGCCGATACCGTCGTCCACCCGCGCAACGGGCGGCTGCTGGCCGACCGGATCCCGGGCGCCCGGCTGGTGACCTTCCCCGGCCTCGGCCACCTGCTGTGGTGGGAGGATCCGGACCGCTTCGCCGCCGCGGTCACAGCGTTCCTCAGGGCAGCAAGCGCCCCGATCCGCCCCAGTTACCCGCCAGGTGGTAGCTCACCAAGGCCAGCACCAGCCCAGCGGCCAGCGAGCCGGCCAGCAGCAGCCAGCGGGTCATGAGGCTGGCCGCCAGCATGGCCCGGGCCCGCTCCGCCGGACGGCGGGCCAGCAGCCGGGGCAGCCGCGGGACATAGGAGGCCAGGTGGATGAGGATGACCGCCAGCCAGACCAGGAACGCCTCGCGGTGCAGCTGGTGCCACTGGTACCCCTGCCCCGGACTCTGGAAGGCCAGGACCACACCGGTGCCGAGCACGGCCACGGTGGTCAGGATGACGAACGGCCCGAGTATCCGCTGCAGCGGAGCCGGCGGCCCCCTCCGCACGTACGGCTGGGAACCGGTGTAGTACCTGGTGAAGCGCCACAGCGTGGAGCCAATCTTGAGGCTGACCGGGCCGAGCAGCAGGAACCCGAGGAAGACATGCAGGGTCAGCAGGTTGCCCAGGTCCAGCAGGGTCAGGCACTCGACCAGGAACAGCACCAGCAGCACCGTCCCGGTCATAGCGGTCAGCCGTTCGTTCCCCCGCGGGCCGCCGCCCCGGCGGCCGAGAATAGGGCCGCCGGGGTCCCGGTGACCAGGCGCCGGGCTGCCTTCGATTCGGGGGCTTGGCGACAGGCCGCCCGGTTCTCGCATCGTCACGGCGTTATCGTAGGCACCGGCCGTCCCGCGCCAACATGGTGATGACCACCGTCTTCGGGGTAGACCTAAGTACACCCAACGCATGGATTCGGAGTCGGTAATGGGATTCTTTTCCTGGCTGAGCTCCTGCGGGTCCAGATACGAGGACGAGATCGCGGAGGAGCAGGATCGGCCCAGCCTGGTCCACAGAAGCTTCGAGACGCCCAAACTCGAGGAGATCCAGCGGGCCGCCGCCGAGGACGTGGCCCGGGTCCAGCAGGACGACAAGTACTTCGGCAAGGACTCCCCGGGCAACAACCCGGATGCACTCTAAACGCTAAGCCTGGCCCTCCGGGTGCTGACTGGGCGGAACGTCCAGAGCTGGATTACGGTCGAAAAAGCCGAACGGCTTCAGCCAGAACGACACGGCATCGACCGGCATCACCGGCCAGTCTTCCGGCCGGGTGATGTGATGGATGCCGAACACGTACCACAGCACCACGTCGGTGTTCTCGATGGACCGGTTGGCCGCCGTCCAGGCCGGCAGCCCCTCGTCGGTCAGGCTCAGGTTCGGGAAGTCGCCGCACGGCCAGCGCTCGTCGGCCCGGTACGGCGTGACCCACAGCGTGTGCCCGATCACCTCGGCCCGCCTGAAGGCGGGCGTGGCCGCATCAAGCAGCGCCGGGAACGCCCCGGACGGCACCAGCTTGTACCCGACCGGGGTGCCCAGGCCGTTCCGCACGCCGGGGTTGACCACCTTCCAGCCGCGCTGGGTGGCCCAGTCGTAGTCCTGCTTGCCCTCCGCCTCGGTGCGCAGCGGCGTCTCCACGATCTCCAGGCCCAGGCCGTAGGGGTCGTCACCGGTGACCCGTGACTCCACCGCGTGCACCGTGTTGTCCGGCCCGTCCACGTCCAGGTCGAGCCGCGCCACGATGAAGTGCTGGTGGAACGGCGCGTAAGTCCCCTGGTCGACCAGCGTCCCGGTCCTCGGCTCGCCGCCGTCCCGCGGAACGTGCGAGGTGACCACGATCCCGGTCGCCCGGACCTCGCACTCGATGTTCCCGTCCTGGTAGAACCGCCAGTACACCAGGTACTCGTAGTTGGCCACGGTCACGTGGAAGGAAATCACCAGCCGCCGCTGGCGCCGCACCTCCGCGCCGGTCCGCTCGTCGACGTGCTTCCACAGCACGCCGCTGTCCTCCTCGTGGATGCAGATCGCGTTGCGGATTTCCCGCGGCTCGCCCGCCGAGTCGTGCACCACCGCGTCCAGGTAGCTGATCACGCCCAGGCAGTCGCAGCCCAGCTCCAGCGAGGTGGTCATGAAACCCAGGCCCCACTCGCCGATGTCGAACGCGGTCCGCCGGTAGTGGTCGGGGGTGGCGTCCCGGTACGGCACGAACATCTCCGCGAACGACATCCGGTGCGCCACAGGCCGCAGCCGTCCGCCGTCGCTGAACCGCACCTGGTGCAGCACCAGGCCCTCGCGGTAGTTGAACCCCAGCCGCAGCTGCCAGTTCTGCCAGGACAGCAGCCGGCCGTCCAGGGTGAAGCCTGCCCCCTCCGGCTGGCTGACCTCCAGCGGCTTGACCTCCCGCAGCGGCCGCCCGAGCAGCGCGGGCCGGTACTCGGCGGTCACCTCGGGCTGCTCGCCCGGACCGTTATAGAGCTCGGCATCTTCCATTTCCAGCAGCGTCATCCGGTTCAGGTCCACCACCGGGTGCAGCCCGGTCACGTGGTGCGCGTACGGGTTGCCGTCCGGGCTGTCCCGGTACCACACGTCCGACCAGCCGATCCGCAGCCCCCGGTAGCGTTCCGGCACCAGCGCGGCGCCGTAGGCCCACATGTCGGTCAGCACCAGCGACATGTCGGTGATCCCGCGCCTGGCCAGCGCCTCGGCCATCGCCGGATGAGCCCGCAGCAGCTGGTCGCACTCGTGCCACTCGTCCACGGTCATGTTCGGCTGCTGGCCGGGCAGGTCCGCCCAGGCCGTCACCGCGTCGCCGGCCAGCGACACCACCGCCCGCCAGGCCCGCCCGTCCGCGCGGTCCCAGCACACCACGACCGCCTCCCGGGCCACCGCCGCACCCGCCGCCAGCACGTCCTTGGCCGGCTCCACCAGGTCGATCGACGCGAACCGCCAGCCGGCGCCGACCCCCCGGTCCCGGCGCAGGATCGCGGCCGCCTGCCGGATTTCCCCGGCGCTCAGCGGGTCGAGCGGATGTGCCGGTGAGCTTGTCACGATGGTCCCTCCATTACCACGGGCAAGCCCCATCCTGACGGATGACCGCAGGCGGCGCCACATCCGCCCGCTCCGGCTCAGATATTTGTTTCTGCCGAACGGACCTCGGTAGCAGCCCGCGCCCAGCTCACCTGGTCCGGTGGACGGCTCTTGCGATCCGGCCTGCTGAGCCTCTACGGTGCGCCCATGCACAGTGTGGACGCGACGACGGAGTCGATGATCAGGTCGGTGCTCGCCTACGCGGAGAACCGGCTGCGGCTGAGCCCGGTGCCCCTGGACCAGGGCTCCCGGGACCCGGCCGAGCTGGACGCGGCGCTGAAGGGCCTGCTCGGCGCGCAGCCGCACAATCCCGATCAGGTGCTCGGCGTGTACGCGTCGGTGGTGGCGCCCGCGGTGATCTCCGCGGACAGCCCGCGCTTCCTCGGCTTCATCCCGGCCGCGCCGACCAAGGCCTCGCTGCTGTTCGACATGCTCGTCTCGTGCGCGTCGATCCAGGGCATCTCCTGGCTTGAGGCAGCCGGGGCGATCCACGCGGAGAACCAGGTGCTGCGGCTGATCGCGGACCGGGCCGGGATGCCGCCCAGCGCGGGCGGCTGCTTCGTCTCCGGCGGTTCGGCCGGGAACCTGTCCGCCGTGGTCGTGGCCAGGGAGGTGGCCAAGCGCAAGGCCGGCCCCGCGGCTTCGGCCTGCCGGCGGTGGCGGGTGGCGGTCAGCGAGGACGCGCATTCCTCGATCACCAACACGCTGCGGATCTGCGAGATGGACCCGCTGGTGGTGCGGGCCGACGACCACCGGCTGACCGGCGCGGGGCTGCGGGCCGCGATCGAGGCCGACGGCGATCCGGCCTCGCTGGCCGCGGTGGTGGCCACGTCGGGCACCACCAACGCGGGCATCATCGACGACCTGGCCGGCGCGGCCGCCGTGGCCGGCGAGCACCACCTGTGGTTCCACGTGGACGGCGCCTACGGCGGAGCGGGCCTGTTCGCGCCGAGCGTGCGGCCCAAATACGACGGCATCGAGCACGCCGACTCGTTCATCGTGGACCCGCACAAGTGGCTGTTCGCCCCGTTCGACTGCGCGGCGCTGCTGTACCGCGAGCCGTCGATAGCCCGGTCGGTGCACACGCAGGACGCCTCGTACCTCGACGTCATCCACGACACGCCGGGGGAGTGGAACCCCACCGACTACGCCTACCACCTGACCAGGCGGGCCCGCGGCCTGCCGCTGTGGTTCTCGCTGTCGGTCTACGGGACCGACGCCTACAGCGAGGCCATCGAGGCCGCGATCGGGCTGGCCCGCCGGACCGCCGACGAGATCCGCCGCCGGGACCACCTGGAGCTGATCCGGGAGCCCGAGCTCGGCGTGGTGCTGTTCCGCCGCCGCGGCTGGGACTCCGCCCGGTACAACCGGTGGGCGGCCCAGCTGCTGACCGACCAGATTGCCTTCATCCCGCCGTCCGCCTGGGAAGGCGAGACGGTGGCCAGATTCGCTTTCCTGCACCCGGACACGTCAATGGACCTGGTGGCCCAGATTCTCGACCGGATGAACTGAAATACTATTTCTTCAAGCCGTTTCTTCAAGCCGTCCGCCTATTCCAGCCTCGAATTCGGGGCCGTGCGGGTCGAGGCCGCCCTCCGGGCCGATTTCACGCCCCGCCCGCGGAACTGCTCCGTCGTGTCCTGGACGGCCTGCGGAGAAACAGCTAGAGCTTCGACCGGCACCGTGGACGGCCGCTTCGATCGTCCGTCTGCTGCTGAGTATTTCGGCCGTAGGGCTGCTGACCTTCGGCCCGCACGGGTAGGGACCTGTGCCCGCTGCGAAGCCCGGTGCCCGACAGGTGGAGTGGTGCCGTGACGGACCACACTGTCGTCGGCGACCGCGTTGAGCTCAATATCGGCTTCCATGCCGCCCGGACCCGGCTGAGGACCCTGGCTAAGGGCGGGATGTTGCCGCGGGCCTCCGAGGTGGCCTACGGCGAGGGCATCACCGCCCTGGCGGAGCTAGCTGGCCCGGCTGCTGGCCCGAGCCGGCTGGCGGACGTCTGCCTGGAGGACCTGACGGAAACAGATGACTGCGTGCATATCGCGGTCCAATGGGAGGCCATCGCCGTTGACGGCAAGCTTTTCACGGCCCTGCTGGCCGACCTGAGGCTGGTTCCGGCCGGGGACCAGATCACGGCGCTGTCTTTGACGGGGGCATACTGGCCGCCGCCTGGGCGAGCTGGCGCCGGGCTGAGCCAGGCGACCGTGCGCTGCTCCGCCACGGCGGTAATCGGCAGCTTCCTGGACTCGGTGGCCTGCGAGATCGTCCATCCCGCGGGCAGGGCAGGGCCCGGACCTGGCTCCGGCGTCCCTTCGTGCCCCGGCTGACTCTAGTCGAGGCTTTCTTCCTGCTCCTTGAAGATCAGCCCGCACACCTCGAGGTACAGCTGCTCGGGGTAGGGGAGGAGATCGATGTCGCGCAGCGCCTGATCCTGTCCCGCTGATTCGACGATGAATTGGCCATAGCCGAGCAACTGGCCCATCGGGGACCGCTGGAAGCTCATGTCCGTCACCTTCGCGAGCGGCATCATGTTTACCTTGCGGGTGGCAAAACCCTGAGTCAGCAGCAGCCGCTGAGACGTGATGACGAAGTAATTCTCATGCCAATCGAAGACCTTCCACAACAGGCGCAGCAGCAGGAGCGCCCACAAGATCCAGATCACGAGGATGACCGTGTTGTTGCCGTGCGCGACCGAGTTGCTCAGCCAGCCGGCGACGGCAAGCCCGGCCAGGACCTCGAAAATCGGCCTGATCAGCACGGCGGGATGCTGATGAACGCTGACCACCTGGCGCTCGTGCGGCAGAAGATACTTGTTGACCTTGTCCGGAACCAGATCAGTGTTTGGAGTCAGCCTCATTCCAGCACCGTGCCTTAAAAGTGAAGCAAAGAAATTCGAAATCCGGTGGGCTGCCGCCGTCAGGAAGGTTCCGATATTACGTAAGACGTAGGCAGGCGTAGGGGGTTCGCTATCATCCACCAGACTAGCCTCGATCTTTCGTGCGCCCTGACGTGGTGGCCTGAGGCACGGCCGTTGGCTCATTTTCATTGCCCGCCGTTCCTGGCTGCCCGGCTGTCGCTCCGGGATCACCGGGCAGGTGGAAAACTGCCAGACCGTCGTGTTCGCCGCCTACGTGACCGCTCGTGCCCACGCCCTGTTCGATTTCCGGCTCTATCTGCCGAAGGCCTGGTGCCACGACGGTAAGCGGCGAGAGCGGGCGCACATCCCGGACGAGACCGAGTTCACCACCAAGCCCGCGCAGGGCACCGCGATGATCACCGCCGCCGCGGATGCGGGCGTCCCGTTCGCCTGGGCGGCCGCCGACGAAGTGTATGGCCGCAGCTCCAAGCTGCGCGAAGCATGCGAGAAGGCCGGGAAGGGGTACGTGCTCGCGGTCCCGGTCAACTTCACCGTCACGCTCCCGTCCGGGCGGAAGACGACGGTGGCCGCGGTGGCCCGGCTGGTCCCCGCGGCCGCGTGGGAGACCCGCTCGTGCGGACCCGGCTGCAAGGGCCACCGCGACTACGCCTGGGCCTGGGCCGCCACCGCCTCACCCCGGCACTGGGTGCTGATCCGCCGCAGCATGAGCGACCCCGCTGACCTGGCGTTCTATTACTGCCACGCGCCGGCAGGCAGGCCGGCGTCGCTGCCCGCGCTGATCAAGGTCGCCGGGAAGCGATGGCCCGTAGAAGAATGCCTGCAGCAGGGAAAGGGGCAGGCCGGCCTGGACCAGCACCAGGTCCGGACCTGGCACTCCTTCCACCGGCACACCGTGCTGTCCATGTGCGCCCAGGCACTGCTGGCCGTCGCCGCCGCCCGCCCGGCCCCACCTGGCGAAGCTCCTGCTGCCGCCAGCCTCGCCGCCCAGCCCGCTGCCTGGCGCGACACCGGGAAGCTGCCCGCCCGCGCGAACGACCAGCCACCCGGAGACGACCCCGGCCTGGTCAAGGTCAGCGTCCCCGAGGCCCGCCGGCTCCTCCGCCTGGCCACCGCGCCCATGACCCATGCTGCCCGCGACCTCGGCTACGCCTGGTCACGATGGCGGCGCCGCCACCAGGCCCGCGCCCGATGGCACCACTACCACACCCGGGTGGGCGGGAGTTCCAGGGCCTGGCGGTTTCTGCTTCCTTGCCGTCAGGTTGGTTCCGGCCGGTAGCCGGACAGGATGGCCTGCAGGCCAGTGATCGCGGCGGTGGTCTGGCGGGCCTACGGCGAGCGTTCGGCGTGCCGCAGGGCGCGGGCGGCGGCCGCTGCTGGCGAGGCGGGCGGCGACGGCGAAAACGCGCAGGCGGAGCCGTTTCGGCTCCCTAGCTCGTTTCGATAGCGAAGGTCAGGTTTCCAGTCTATTCGATTATATGTTTTAATAGCGGTGCGAGCGTGATTCGCTGGCGAGCGCTCCGGGCCACGGCTGGCCTGGCCGCTGACCACCGGGAACCTCGCCCGACCGCGACCGGCCCGATCAGGGAGACGAAATGGTCTCAGCCGTTGCCGCTGGCACCAGCCAGCCCGTAGTCGCCGCTTTGCTCGGGCTCGGGGCGTCCGGGCTCGCCGGGGCGGTGGTGGCCATGGCCTGGAGCGTGCACGCGAGGCAGATCCGGCTCGCCGAGCTGCTGACCCGCCGCCAGTTCGTGGTGACCGGGGAGACGGCCGCAGCCGAACCCGCGCTCAACGGTCACGCCAGTGCCGAGGCTGCCCTGGTCGAGCTCCGCGAAGCCAAGGAGACGGTGGCGGCTCAGGCCGGAGCGAAGGCGCCGGCCAGCCGCGGGGCCGCCGCTGCCCGGTCAGCCAAGCTCTTTATCGACGGCCCGGAGACGGTGGTAGCAGGGGAACAGGTCCGCTACCGCGTCCGGCCCGCAGCCGACGGGAAGATGGTGAGCTGGGCAGCGGGCGGAGGCTCAGTGTCGCAGTCGCCCGATCCGGATCATCCGGACGAGCTGCTCCTGATCGCCGACCAGCCGGGCAACCTCATGGTCAGCGTGCGGGTGCGCGAAGGCCTCACCGAGCGCCGCGAAACGAAAACCGTGACCGCGCTGCCGGAGGTTACCACCGCGCCCCCCTTCACCCTGCGGCTGTTCCTGCACGGCTGGGGACTGGTCGTGGTCGCGGTGATGGCCATCGGCTTCGCCGGGGCGCTCGACGCCCTGGGCAACCTCACCTCCGCCGACTTCATCGCGCTGGTCGTCCCGCTGACCGCATTGCTCGGCGTGATCACCGTGACCCGCGGAGCCAGCGACCTGAGTCCCCGTCCCGGTCGCGGCAAGGGCCCGGCCGGACCGGAGCCGTGAGGCCGGCCCCGACTGCCGCGACCGGCTGAAGGCCAGCGCGCCGGCCGCGGGTTGTCCTCGGCCGGAGTATCGATCCACAGCACATTGCCGCTCAGGCTTGCGGTCGAGTCCGGCCGCCGGGCCAGCGGCTCGACGGCCCGCCCGCCACCGTGGCCGTTGTGCGTGGAGGGGCCGAGCGGGCGGGATAACGGTGATGCCGCCAATGACCAATGCGTTGCGCGGCTCATATCGAGAACACAGCGACTCGGTCAAGAACCGGCGCCCGCCGCGCCGGCGCCGAGGCGGCTCGGCCTGGTGCTGGCCGTCAGCATGATCTAACTCAACGGGGCCAGCGCGAAGCCGCAGCCGCCACTGCCACTGCCACTTCATGTCCGTTCCAGGCCGTGGCGTGATTCAGCGGTGATAGATATCGCGTCGGTGATCGACGTCCAGGACGTGGATCTCTTTGCCGTCTTCGCTGATCGTGTAGCGGACCCGGTATTCCCCGCGCCGTGCACGCCAGTGCCCTTCGAAAGGGGCTCGCAGCGGTGCGCCAACTCGGTGTGGTTCCTCGGCAAGCGGGCCGCGGATGAACTCGTAACAAGCCCACGCGACAGCCTCTGGCAGCCGCTCCTGCAGTTGCCTGGCAGCCGCAGGCGAGATCACGACATGGTAAGCCACGCGTCAGCGCTTGCCGAAGCGCTCCGTCAGAGACTGCTCCACCTGGTCAAGCGTCATGCCTTCCCCGCGTGCGATCTCCTGCTGGGACTGGGCGATCCGCTGCTGGGCGGCGGGGTCGGCGAGCAGTTCAAGTGTTGCCTCAATGGACTCAAGGTCCTCGGCGGCTATCAGCACAACGTATTCGCGGCCGTTACGCGTGATGTGGACACGCTCGTGCGTACGGTCGACTTCCTCGGCGATCTCGGACAGCCTGGCCTTGACGTCCGACAACGGCAATATGGTCATAGACCAAGATTATAGTCTGTCATTACGGCGGCCACAAGTTCTCCGGCACTAGGCCGTAGTTGCAACACCAGCCGTTCGCGCCACCCGTGATAAAACTGTCTAGACGCGACTAGACAGATTTGAGAGGGCCTTATGACGTCACCGACTTCGGATCACTGGCAGATCCAAGACGCCAAGCAGCGCTTCAGCGAGATGATCCGTGCGGTAATGAGCGAGGGGCCGCAGGTCATCACCCGGCACGGAGAGGATGTGGCGGTAGTGGTGGACATCGGTGAGTATCGCAGGCTGACCCGGCCTTCGGTGGAGCTAGCCGCCGTCCTGCTTGGCGGTCCTAAGCTCGATGATGGAACCGCCCACGTGTTCGCGGAGATCGAGGCCGAGCGCCAGGCCGACTTCGGGCGTACGGTCGATCTTGAGGCGGGTACGTGACCTACCTGCTCGACACCAATGTGCTGTCGGAAACGCGCAAGCGCCAGCCGGCTGGGGGCGTAGCCGACTGGATCGCGGCCACGCCGCCGGAGCGCATGCATGTCTCCGTCCTGACCCTGGGCGAGATCGAACAGGGGATCGCCAGAGTCCGCGGCCGAGGTGATCTGTACCAGGCCGCCGCCCTCGAGCACTGGCTCCGGGATGTGGAGAGCGGGTTCGAGGACCGGGTGCTCTCGGTCACCCTCCCGGTCGCTGCTGCCTGGGGCCGCCAGCAGTGCTCACAGCCTCTCCCGGTGATCGACGCGCTCATCGCGGCAACGGCGCGGGTACACGGCATGACCGTGGTCACCCGCAACGTCAAGGACTTCGAGCTTGCCGGAGTCCCGGTGCTGAACCCTTTTGCTGGCTAACCGGTCCGCGCCGGACAGGTCCTGGCGCCTGACCCGGATCATGGCCAGCGCGATGTCGGGGCCTTCGTCTCACCTATGAGCCTCGGCTACGGCGGGGTGAGCGGGCGTCATCCGATCGGCGTGATCTGCTTACATAGACTCCACCGCCGCCCAGGGTCAGCCTGGATCGTCCAGGCCGGCAGCCAGTTCCCGCGGCGCGCGCATCCGCCACGCGTCCGTGACCAGCTCGGTCAGCCGCTCGACGTCCACCTGCGCCAGGCGCAGCATGACCAGGGGCCAGCCGTCGTACCCGGGCGTGGTGAAGAAGACCTCTGGCTCACCCAGGAGCAGAGCCTGCTTCTCGGCCTCGTCACCCACGTACAGCACGGCGATGTCGGTCCTGATCACCCGTCGCTGGCCCGGCTTGCGCTCGGGGTAGGACCAGACGAACCCCTTGCCGCCGACCCGGAAGTCGAAGCCTTCGCTGTCGATCTCCTCCACATGCGGCAGGGCCAGCGCAAGACGGCGGACGTCCTCGGCGTCAGCCACGAATCCCTCCTCGCCGCCGTCTGCGGATGTGCCCCGATCATAGGACCGGGCCGTCGGTTCGGTGAGCCGAGCGTCGGTGAGCGGTGCGTAGGTGTCATCCTTGGGTGGTGACCAGGCAGATCGGCCGGTTTCCGGCCTCGACGGTGGTAACCGGCGCGAATAGATTTGGTCCATGACGAGTGAGGCCGGTCACGTCTCGTCCCCCCGGCTCGAACTCGTTACCGATCCGGCCGACGAGCTTACGGTCACGCTCGCGGACGGGGCCCGTGCGCAGTACGTGGACGGCGATCTGGGCGCCAGCCGCCGGCACTTCGAGCAGGCCTTTCAGCTGGCCGAGCGGGCCGGCGACGTCCGGGCCATGGCCCTGGCCGCCCTGGGCCTGGCCGGGCTGTGGGTATCCGAGCGCCGCACCACGACCGGCGCGGTGCTGCTCGAGGCGCGGCTCGAGCACGTCCTTTCGCTGCTCGACCCGCACTCCAGCCTCGCGCTTCGCGTCCGGACCAGGCTGGCGGGAGAGGCCGACTACCTGCACGGCACGAGCGAGGCCATCATGGCCGCGCTGGAGATGGCCCGGGCCGCCGGGGATCCGGAGCTGCTGGCCGAGGCGCTGAGCCTGGCCCACCACTGCCTGCTCGGCCCTGAGCACGTCGAACAGCGCCGGGACCTGGCTGTCGAGCTGATCAAGGCGAGCTTCCGCACCAGCCGCCGCAGCGACCTGCTGATGGGCCTGCTCTGGCGGACGGTCGACTCCTATGCCCAGGGTGACCCGCACGCCGGACGGCACCTGGGCGAGCTGCGCGACCATCTCGACCAGCAGGACCACCTGGCGGTCGCGTTCGTGGTCAGCGCCATTGACGTGATGCTGGCCATCCGCGCAGGCCAGTTCGGTGCGGCGGAAGCCCTGGCCCGCAGCTGCGCCGCGCATGGCGCGGCCGCGGGCGACATCGACCACGCGTGGTGGTCCGGCGCCCAGCTGGTGACCATCCGCTGGTATCAGGGCCGTCTCGGGGAACTGCTGCCCGCGCTGCAGGACCAAGCGAACTCCCCGGACCTCAGCGCCGTGGACAACTCCGCCGTCGCGGCGCTGGCCGTCGCCGCGGCGCTCAGCGGCGACCTGCAGACGGCCTCGAGTTCGCTCGGTGCCCTGTGCGGTGCTGACCTGGCCCGGCTGCCGCGGTCGAGCAGCTGGCTGGTGACCATGGACGGCGTCGTGGAGGCCGCCTACCTGCTGGGTCAGGCGGGCGTGGCCGAGCAAGCCTATGAACTGCTCCGGCCCTATGCCGGACTGCCGATGGTCGGCAGCCTCGGCGTGACCTGCTTCGGGTCGGCCCATCATGCTCTCGGGGTCGCCTCGCTGACCTCGCGGCGCCTGGACCGGGCCATCGATCATCTGACCGCGGCCGTCCGGCACAACCTCGCGCTGGCCCACTGGCCGGCGGTGGTGGCCTCCAGGCAGCGGCTCGCGCAGGCCTACCAGCTGCGCGGGCAGCCGGGCGACGCCGAGATGGCGCGCGGTCAGCTGGAGATGGCGGCGAGCGAGGCGGCAGCGCTGGGCATCCCCGTCCCGCACGGCCCAGCGGACAGCACAGCAAAAGGTCAAGAGCTAGAGGCACCGAACGGTCCAGGGCGCACCGCCACGGTCACCATGGCCCGCAGCCCGGCGGACGGTTCGACCGCGGAGTGCCGCCGGATAGGCCGGAAATGGCGGCTCACCTGGCAGGACCGGGACCTCCTGGTGGAGGACAGCATCGGCATGGCCCACCTGTCCGTGCTGATCGCCAACCCGCGCCAGGAGATCCCAGCCGCCGACCTGGCCGCCGGGCTCGCCGCGCTCAGGTCCGGGGGCGACGGCGTCTCGGCCCAGCCGGTCCTGGACGACGCGGCGATCAGTGAGTACCGCAACCGCCTGAAGCGCCTGGACGCCGAGCTTGACCGCCTGGAGCCAGACGCCGACCAGGACCGGGACGTCGCCGCCCGGGCCGAACGAGACTGGCTCATCGCCCAGCTCGCCGGGGCCGCAGGCTTCGGCGGGCGCATCCGGTCCTTCCCCGATCAGGGCGAACGCGCCCGGGTCGCGGTGGGCAAGGCGATCCGCCGGGCCCTGGCCCGGATCACCGAGGCCGACGAGACGCTGGGCGGTCATCTGCGCCAGACGGTGCACACCGGCGTCCGCTGCTCCTACTGGCCCGGCTGAGCACCCCTCAGATCCGTACACTGCCCAGATCGTGGAAGCACTCCTGCGCGAATAAGATTCGGGGCGGGAGGGGTCAATGACAAGCCAAGCCATTGCTAGGGATACGGCTGCCGGCGGGCTGAGTCCCGAGCTGCGCGACCGGTTGCTGTATTACGCCTGGCGCGCGCCGTCGCCGCACAACGCCCAGGGCTGGCGCATCGAAGCCGACGGCCACGTCTTCCGCGTCTCGCGCGACCCGGCCCGTCAGGTGCTGCGGGACTTCGATCCCGAGGGCCGGGAAAGCGACCTGGCCTGGTCATCTCCGGGCTCGACCTGGGCGGCACCCAGGTCGTGTACGGCTTCGACTACCGCGACGGCCGCACCCGCCCGCTGAACGGGCGCCTGGACCAGGTGCCCGACGGCATCGAGGCGCTGGAGTTCCTGTCCCGCCTGGTCGTCCCGCTGGACGTGCCGCGCGAACTGCTCGCCTACACCGAGGCCATGATCCGCGGCCAGGCCGGCTCGCCGCCGCAGCTGGCGCCCACGGCGGATCAGTTCGGCGTGCTGGCCACCTGGATGATCCTCGATTTCGCGGCCGGACGGCCGGTGCGCAAACGGATCAAGGTGGCCATTCCCGACCTGGTCATGCCGCGCCGCCGCCGCCTCGCCAACGAGACCGCGCGCCTGGCCGAACTGGCCCGGGTCAAGATCCTGCTGGAAACGACCCGCCGCCGCAAGACACACGGCTCAACGGGAGACAGCTCATGAGCCGGGTCGTCACGCCGCTGCCGGAGATGCGCGCCGCCGCGCCGGACCTGATCGGCGCGCTCGAGCCGGTCTACATCGCCGAGACCGAGGCCGAACGCGAGGCGGTGTTCTCGTTCCGGTACTCGGTGTACGGTGCCGAGCTGGGCCGCAAGCTCGGCCACGCCGACCACGGGCGCGAGCGGGTCCACGACGAAGAAGACGACCAGCCGTACACCACGCTGCTCTACACCGACGACGGCGCCGGCCAGCTGACCGGCACGATCCGCATCCGGCGGTGGGAGCCGGGGCAGGTCCCGGCGAAGGACTGGGAGACGTTCTCCATGGAACGCTTCGCGGGCCTGCGCGGCATGTGCACGGCCGAGATCGGGCGGCTGATGATCGAGCCCGGGCACCGCGGGCAGCTCGGCCTGGTCTCAATGGCGTGCGCGGTGTACCAGCTGTACGCCGGGGAGCTGGCCGCCGACATTGGCTTCATCAACTGCGCCACCGGCCTGGTCCGGCACTACCGGCTGCTCGGCTTCCGCACCTACGCGGGCCGGATGGTGCCGACCGTGGACGGCATCGAGGTGCCGCTGGTGCTGATCCCCAGCGAGCACCTCACCGACGTGCCCATCGAAGACCTGCCGCGGCGTTTCTACTGCGTCTCGGCCAACCTGACCCGGGCCGAGGAGGTCGTGCACGAACGCGGGCCGCTGTGGTCCGCGGTGCGCGCCAGCCTGGCCCTGCCCGGCATCTTCCCGCCGGTCTACTCGGGCGGGGACCTGCTCATCGACGGCGCCGCGATCAACAACGTGCCGGTGGACGTCATGCGGGCCCGGGTCGGCAGCGGCACCATCATCGCCGTCGACGTATCCCCCGAGGTGGAACCGCTCACCACCGCGCCGTTCGCGCCCGGCCTGTCCGGCTGGCGCGTGCTCGGCCGCCGCCTCAACCCCTTTGCCGCGCCGCAGCCGGTCCCGGGCATCGCCGACATCCTGAGCCGGTCGACCGGGCTGTCCCAGGTTCGCCACCGGCGCGCGCTCGAAGATCGCGTCGACCTGCTGCTCCGGCCGCCGGTGGCCGGGTTCGGCGTGCTGGACTTCAAGGGCGGGACCGCCCTGTTCGAGACCGGCTACCAGTACGCGGTCGAGGAACTGGCCAAGTCCGGGCTGGCCGAGCGGTTCTGTTTCGATCCGGCCCGCGACCGCCCCTCCTGACGCCCGAGGTCCCCGCATGGAACGGGATGGCACGCGATGGACCGCCCCTGGCATGTGAACCGATGGCGGCACCGGCCGCCTCGCTCCTTGCCCATGGAGGATGCACCGCCGGTTCTACAAGGACCTCGACGCCGCCGACGCCGCCCTGACCGCCGTCTGACCCCGCCGCGCGGTCCGGCCGTCGCCCGTCGGGTTGAATAGGACGATCATCGCCGACCCGCGGAAGTTCCCATGACCACAGCACGTGACCTAGCCGACCGTTTCCATCAGCGCTGGCTCGAGCAGAACCCCTTCGCGGCCAGCATGTACGGCATTCCGGGCTACGACGATCTGGTCCCGGACGAGAGCGAGGAGGGCGGGCAGGCCTGGCGGGCCGAGGTCGAGCAGTTCCTCCGCGACGTCGGCACCATCGCCGGCGAGCCGCTCACACCCGCCGATGCCGTCACGCTCGACTGCACCAGGGAAGCCGCCGTCCAGGAGCTCGAGCAGCTCCAGCTCGCCCAGGCGGAGCACACGGTCACCGCGATGCAGTACTCGGGCCCGGCCACCTTCATGGCGCTGGCGGCCCGGACGGTCCTGGTCGACACGGTGGCCGCCGAGGCCTACCTGACCCGGCTGCGCCGCAGCGGCGCGTGGCTCGATCAGATCGGCGAGCGGCTGCGGGCCGGAGCCGCCAAGGGACGGCTCCCGGTCGCCCCGCTCGTCGAGCAGGCCATCGCCTGGGCCGAGGAAGTGCTGGCCGCACCCGTACCCGAGCCGGTGCTGGCCCCCGTCCCGCCCCCGGGCTGGGACCGGACCGCGGACTGGGAGCAGGAATGCCGGGCGGCCGCCGCCGAGGTGGTCAAGCCGGCCCTGGCCCGGTGGCTGGCCATCGTCAGGGACCTGCTTCCCCGGTCCCGGCCATCCGGCCGCGCCGGGCTGGTCTACCTGCCCGGCGGTGCCGAGGATTACGCCCGCGCGGTGCGGATCTATACCACCCTGCCGCTGCAGCCCGAAGAACTGCACCAGACCGGCCTGGACCACATCGCCGCGCTGGAGGCGCGCGCCGTCGAGCTCGGCGCCGGGCTGGGGCTGTCCGGTCTGGACGCGGTACTCGACGCGCTGCGGGACTCGGCCGGGAAGCTGCCGCCCGAGGAGGCCATCCGCGAGGCCGCGGTGGCGGTCAACCGGGCCGAGGCCCGGGCCGGGGACGTCTTCCCGAAGCCCCTGCCGCCGCCGTGCAACGTGACGCCCATGCCGGAGGTCGTGGCCATCAGCGGTGCCGCGCCGCACTACACCCCGCCGCGCCTGGACGGCGGCCGGCCAGGAACATTCTGGTTCAACACCGAACGGCCCACCGCAGGCACCGGATGGGACATCGAGGTGGTCGCCTTCCACGAAGCCGTACCAGGACATCACCTGCAGCTTTCCCGCCTTCAGCTGCTCACCGACCTGCCCGCGCTGCAGCGCCAGCGCAGCCTCCCGGTGTTCTCGGAGGGATGGGGCCTGTACGCCGAGCAGCTGGCCGAGGAAACCGGCCTGTACGCCGACGAACGCGGCCTGCTCGGCTCGATCAGCACCTCGCTGATGCGGGCCGCCCGGCTGGTGGTGGACACCGGCATCCACCACTTCGGGTGGAGCCGGGAGCAGGCCCTGGAGTTCATCGTGGAACACGTCCCGATGCCGCGGGAGTTCCTGGCCAACGAGATCGACAGGTACATCGTGATGCCGGGGCAGGCGCTGGCCTACCTCACCGGCAAGCTCGAGATCCTCCGGCTCCGCGAGGCGGCCCGTGACCGCCTCGGCCCGGCCTTCTCGCTGCCTGACTTCCATGCCGCCGTCCTGGACCACGGCTCGCTCCCGATGCCGACCCTGGACCGCAGCATCGCCGGCTGGCTGGATCGGGCCGGCTGACCGCGGCCTGCTCCCACGTCCCGGACCCACATCGCCGGCGGGTAACCCACGGTCCGCGCCTCCCTGACTGCCGCCTTCAGCCGGGCCCGGGCCGGCCAGCAGGCCGGCCAGCACGTGCGGATCGCCGCCGGCCACGTCGACTATCTTGGTCCGGCTCGATGCGCCCGTCACCAGCGTGACCGCATCGCGGCGGACGCCGAACGCCGCCGCGACCGCCGCCAGCGCGGCCCGCGTGGCCTGGCCGTCCACCGCGCGGGCGCTGACCCGTACGACGAGCGCGCCGGCCTGCTCGCCGCCCACCCCGGGACGTGCCGCGCCAGGCCGGACCCGGATCGTGATCCGCATAGGCCTAGTGTGGCGGTCACCGCGAGTGCGCGATACTGAGGGCGGCTGGAGGGAGGGCGCCAGATGACCGCCGCTAAGAGCCAGGTGCCGACCGACGCAGGCGAGCCGGCCCTGACCGTGTACGGGGCTCCCTGGTGCCCGCACTGCAAGCGGGTCAAGAAGTTCCTGGCCGCCCACCGGGTCCGGTACGTCAACATCGACATCGACACCGACCCTGACGCCATCGAGCGGCTCAAGCAACTGCAGAACGGCGGCCAGATCATCCCCACCGTGGTCTACGCCGACGGCACTCACGAGGTGAACCCGAGCGACGAGGCGCTGGCCCGCCGGATCGGCCTCACCGTCGAGGCGGTCCGGTCCGCCTACGACCTGGTCATCGTGGGCGGCGGTCCGGCTGGGCTGGCCGCCGCCATCTACGCCGCCCGCGAGGGCATCGACGCCGTGGTCGTGGAGGCCAGCGCGCTCGGCGGCCAGGCCGGGATCAGCGACCGGATCGACAACTACCCCGGATTTCCCGAGGGCATCTCCGGCGGGGAACTGACCGACAGGTTCGTGGCCCAGGCCCGCCGCTACGGGGTGGAACTCCTGTCGGCGGTATCGGTCAGCGCCATCAAGCGCGACGGCGAGGACCTGGTGACCAAGCTCGCCTCCGGCCAGAAGCTCGTCTCGCACGCCGTGATCGTCGCCACCGGGTCGACCTACCGGCGCCTCGGCGTCCCCGGCGAGGATGACCTCATCGGCGCCGGCGTCCACTTCTGCGCCACCTGCGACGGCCCCTTCTACAAGGGGGCAGACGAGATCGTGGTCATCGGCGGCGGCAACTCCGCGCTGGAGGAGGGGCTGCACCTGTCCGAGTTCGCCAAGAAGGTCCGGGTGCTGACCCGTAACGGCCTGACCGCCTCGCCCGTCTTGCAGGAGCGGGTCAAGTCCGACCCGCAGTTCGGCATCCACACCGGCATGGACATCGTGGCGCTCGAGGGCGGCCAGGACGGCCGGTTCGCCGCCGTCGTGGCCAAGGACCGCGGCAGCGGCGAGAGCCACAGGTTCCCGGCCGCGGCGGCCTTCGTGTTCGTCGGCCTGACGCCCAACAACTCCTTCCTCGATGACTCCGTGAAGCGCGACGCCGCAGGCTTCCTGGTGACCAGCCCGACCATGGAGACGTCCATGGCGGGCGTCTTCGCCGCCGGCGACGTTCGCTCCGGGTCGACCAAACAGCTCGGCTCGGCGGTCGGCGACGGCATCGCCGCCCTGCTCATGACCCGGCGGTACCTGGAAATCCATCACCACAAGGCGGTAGCCCTGGTCGATGCCTGACGCCAGCGCCGCAGCTCGCGTGATCGCCCGCCATCGCCCTCACCCCCGAACCAGAGGAGCTTATTTATTGACCGAACGTTCGGTAATGTAGTAGCCTGTGAAGTAAGAGATCGGAGGCGGCGTGTACGGCAACTACGACACCGGCCCGTACAACACCGGCCCGAGCGGCTCGGGCGCATCCGGGGACCCGGCCGAGGCCCACTTCGACCAGCTCATCGCCGCCGACCAGCGCATCGAGCCCCGCGACTGGATGCCAGAGGCGTACCGCAAGACGCTGATCAGGCAGATCGCCCAGCACGCCCACTCGGAGATCATCGGCATGCAGCCCGAGGGCAACTGGATCACCCGCGCCCCCAGCCTGCGGCGCAAGGCCATCCTGATCGCCAAGGTCCAGGACGAGGGCGGCCATGGCCTGTATCTCTACTCGGCCGCCGAGACGCTCGGCATCGACCGCGAGGAGCTGCTCGACCGGCTCCACGACGGCCGGCAGAAGTACTCGAGCATCTTCAACTACCCCACCCTCAGCTGGGCCGACGTGGGCGCGATCGGCTGGCTGGTGGACGGCGCGGCCATCATGAACCAGGTGCCGCTGTGCCGCTGCTCCTACGGCCCGTACGCCCGGGCCATGGTCCGCATCTGCAAGGAAGAGTCATTCCACCAGCGTCAGGGGTTCGAGATCCTGCACACTCTGTCGCACGGGACGCCGGACCAGAAGGCGATGGCCCAGGACGCGGTGAACCGGTACTGGTGGCCGTCGCTGATGATGTTCGGCCCGCCGGACGGGGAGTCGTCGCACTCGGCCCAGTCGGCCGCCTGGGGCATCAAGCGGTTCGGCAACGACGAGCTGCGCCAGCGTTTTGTCGACATGACCGTCCCCCAGGCCGAGGTCCTCGGCCTGACCGTCCCCGACGAGGACCTGCGCTGGAACGACGAGCGCGGCCACTACGACTTCGGCGCCGTCGACTGGGACGAGTTCGCCCGCGTCATCCGGGGCGACGGCCCGTGCAACGCCGAGCGGCTGCGGCGCCGCCGCCAGGCCCACGACGACGGCGCCTGGGTCCGCGAGGCGGCCCAGGCCTATGCGGACAAGCAGGACAGGCGAGACATGCAAGCCAGGCAAGAGGCGCGAGCGTCATGACCGAAAGCAGCAAGCGGGGCTGGCCGCTGTGGGAGGTGTTCGTCCGGGCCCGCCGCGGCCTGGCCCACCAGCACGTGGGCAGCCTGCACGCGCCCGACGCCGCCATGGCCCTGCGCAACGCGCGTGACGTCTACACCAGGCGCGGCGAGGGCGTGTCGATCTGGGTGGTGCCGTCGGCCGCGATCGTGGCCAACAGCCCGGACGAGAAGGACCCGTTCTTCGACCCGGCCCTGGACAAGGCCTACCGGCACCCGACCTTCTACGACGTGCCCGAAGGGGCCAAGCATCTATGAGCGGCGCCGGCCTCAGGACCCTGCCGCCGCTGGCCGCGTACACGCTGGCCCTGGGCGACGACGCGCTCATCCTCGCCCAGCGGCTGGCCGAGTGGGTGGCCGACGCGCCGCAGATCGAGGAGGACGTGGCCATGGCCAACATCGCCCTCGACCTGCTCGGGCAGGCGCGGACCCTGCTCAGCTACGCCGGCGCGGTCGAGGGCGCCGGCCGCGACGAGGACGACCTGGCCTACCTGCGCGACGAGCGCGACTTCAGCAACGTGCAGCTGGCCGAGATCCCGAACGGCGACTTCGCCGTCACCATGGCCCGCCAGCTGGTCTTCTCCGCCTATCAGTACGAGCTCTACACCGCACTGCTGGACAGCGCCGACGCGACCATCGCCGGGCTGGCCGGCAAGGCGATCAAGGAAGTGGCCTACCACCGGGACCACGCCACCCAGTGGGTGCTCCGTCTGGGCGACGGCACCGATCTCTCGCAGGCGCGCATGCAAGCCGGACTCGATCAGGTCTGGCCGTTCGTCGACGAGCTCTTCGACCCTGACGATACGGCGGCCCGCCTGCCCGGCGTCGCCGCCGATCCCGCGACGCTCCGCCCGGCCTGGGACCGGTACGTGACCGCGGTGCTGAGCCAAGCGACCCTGCATCAGCCGGAACCGGGCTGGCATTCCCGCGGCGGCCGGGCCGGCCTGCACACCGAGCATCTCGGCCACCTGCTGGCCGAGATGCAGTGGCTGCACCGCTCCCACCCCGGAGCGACCTGGTGAGCCCCGCACGGCAGCAGACCGCGCTGGACCCCGCCGCCCTGCTGGCCACGGCCCGGGCCGTGCCGGACCCGGAGATCCCCGTGCTGACCCTCGGCGACCTGGGCGTGATCCGTGACCTGCGGGTCACCGCGGGCGCGGTGGTGGAAGTCGACATCACCCCCACCTACACCGGCTGCCCCGCCACCGCGGTCATCGCCGCCGACGTGCAGGCCGTCCTGCGGCGGTCCGGCGCGGCCGAGGTCCGGGTCCGCACCGTGCTGGCCCCGCCCTGGACCACCGACTGGATGACCGAG
The DNA here is from genome assembly GCA_963835775.1 of uncultured Actinomycetes bacterium. Classification (GTDB taxonomy): domain Bacteria; phylum Actinomycetota; class Actinomycetes; order Streptosporangiales; family Streptosporangiaceae; genus Palsa-504. The sequence goes on from CAWIHB010000002.1 coordinate 233,255, forward strand.
GCCGGGCGGGTCAAGCTGCGCGAGTTCGGCATCGCGCCACCCGGGCCCGCCGCGCACGCGGGCGGCCCGGTCGCGCTCACCCTCGCGGCCCGCTGCCCCCGGTGCGGTTCGGCCGACACCCGCGAGATCAGCCGTTTCGGCTCGACGCCCTGCAAGTCGCTGTGGACCTGCCGGTCCTGCGCCGAGCCCTTCGACTCGTTCAAGGCCATCTGATGGCCGCCCCCGCCGGCCAAGCCGCCCCCGCCGGCCAAGCCGCCCCCGCCGGCCAAGCCGCCCCCGCACGAACGCCGCCCGGCGCGCGCCGGCACTCCGTGTTCCACCCCCTCCGGGTGGCCTCGATCGACCGGCTCACCGAGGACGCGGTCGCCGTCACCTTCGACGTCCCGCCCGAACTACGCGCGGCCTTCGCCTTCCAGCCCGGCCAGCACGTGTCCATCCGGTCCCCGGTGGTGGGCGACGACGTGCGGCGCAACTACTCCATCTGCTCCGCGGCGACCTCCGGCGGCCTGCGGATCGGCGTCAAGCGCATCCCGGACGGCGTCTTCTCCAGCTACGTCGCCGAACACCTCCGCCCCGGCGACTGTCTCGACATCATGACCCCGACCGGCAGCTTCTCCACCGCGCTGGATCCCGGCCAGCGCAAGCGGTACGCTGCCATCGCCGCCGGGTCCGGCATCACCCCGGTGCTTTCCATCCTGGCCACCGCCCTGGAGGTCGAGCCCGCCAGCAGCGCCGTCCTGGTCTACGTCAACCGCACTATTAACAGCATTATGTTCCTGGAGGAACTCGAGGACCTGAAGAACCGCTACCCGGACCGGTTCCAGCTCGTGCACGTCCTCGACGAGGAGCCGCTGGACGTCGAGATCCTCTCCGGCCGGCTGGACGCCGGGCGCCTGAACCGCATCCTGGACGTGCTGGTCCTGCCGGACGACGTGGACGAGTGGTTCCTGTGCGGCCCGCTGCCCATGACCGATGTGGCCCGGGAGGTCCTGCTCGCCCACGGCGCCGGCGAGGAGCGCGTCCACCGCGAGCTGTTCTTCGTCGGCCCGCCGCCCGCGGCCGGCGACCGGGCCCCGGCCCGCGAGCGGGAACCGGAATCCGGCGCTTCGGTCACCGTCATGCTCGACGGCCGCTCGCAGAGCTTCGTGCTTCCCGAAGACGGCGACTCGATCCTCGAGGCCACCCTCCGGTACCGGGCCGACGCCCCCTTCGCCTGCAAGAACGGGGTGTGCGGCACCTGCCGGGCCAAGGTCGTCGAGGGCCAGGTGCGGATGGATGCCAACTACGCCCTGGAGCCCGCCGATATCGCCGCCGGATACGCCCTGGCCTGCCAGTCGCACCCGGCCGCCGAACGCGTCGTCCTCGACTTCGACCAGTAACGGTACGCCATGCCTGCTGACCGCGATTCCCGCCGCGATTCCCGCCACCGGCCCGTCCCGCCCTTCCACGTCAGGCAGCTGACCATCGAGGACGGCCTGACCCTGGCCGCCTCACCGCAGCCCGCCGCCTGGCAGGTCCACGACGCGCTGCAGCCGTTCCCCCCGGACGAGGGCTACTGGGCGGTGGCCGACAGCCAGGACGTCCTGCTCGGCTTCTGCTGCCTGGGCGAGCCCGCCCGGGCCGCGGGGGAGGGCGGCCATCCGGCCGTGCTCGACATCGCGATCGGCATCCGCTCCGACCTGTCCGGCCGCGGCTGGGGCGCCGAGCTCGGCCGCGCCGCCGTGGCCTACGCCCGATCGGTGGCCTTGGACCGCAAGCTGCGCACCACCGTCCCGGACTGGAACACCGTCGGCCTGCACGTCGCCGAGCAGTCCGGCTTCACGCCCTCCGGCGCCGTCGCCCTCGGCGGCAAGCAGTACATCGTCCTCGAGCAGCCGTTACCGGCCGGCCTCAGTCCTTGCGCCGGAGGCCGTCGAACGCCACCGTGACGATGATGTCGGCCAGGTCTGCGGGACGGCCCCCGCCCCGCGGCCGGTACCACTCCACCACCGAGTTGATCATCCCGTACAGCAGCCGGGCGATGACCGCCGGATCGACGTCAGGCCGCAGGTCGCCCTCGTCCCTGGCCTGCGTGACCAGGCTCGCGACCGCGGCGTCGAACTCGCGCCGCCGCGCCAGCGCCTGGCGTTCAGCCCTGGTGTTCCCGCGTATCCGCAGCAGCAGCGTGACGAACGGCAGCTCGGCGGCCAGCAGCAGCACGCTGCGCCTGACCAGCTCCTCCAGCCGGGTCATGGCGGGCGCGTCGAGCTCCGAGACGTCGTCCAGCAGGGCGAACAGCCCGTTCAGGGCCCGGCCCACGGCCAGCAGCAGCAGCTCCTCCTTGCCCGTCACGTGGTGATAGATGGCCGACTTGGTGATGCCGAGCTCGCGGGACAGGTCCTCCATGCTGGTGCCGTCGTAGCCGCGCTCGTTGAACACCTTGACCGCGCCCCGCAGCACAGACTCCAGGTCGTGCCCGGGCCGTCCGCGCCGCGTCCCCGCTTCCATGCCTGGCACCTCACCTGCGACGACCGCGGCGGCCGGAACCAGCCGCGCGCGAGAAACTGACCGAATGTTCAGTCGAGAACTCTAGTGTAACCGGTCCAGAAGTCAACCGTGCCCCGCCGCCTCCGGAGCCAACCACATGGGCCCCGCTCGCACCACCCGTCACGTCAACGGGCCCGCCAGACGTGGTGAAACCCGGGTTTCACCACCTCCTAAGGTGCTGAAACCCGGGTTTCACTCCGCTACGGGGTTACGGGGCTACGGGGCTACGGGGCGCGGGCGCATCAGCCGTTCTCGCTCAGGATGGGGCGCAGCGCGTCGAGCACCGCCAGATCCTCGATCGTGGACGGCACCACCTCGTCCTGGCCGTCGGCGATGCCCCGCATGGTCTTGCGCAGGATCTTGCCGGACCTGGTCTTGGGCAAGGCTGAGATCACGTCGACCCGGCGGAGCGCCGCGACCGCGCCGATCCGGTCCCTGATCAGCTGCACCAGCTCGGCCGACACCACGCTAGGCTCGGCGGTGACGCCCGCCTTGAGCACCACCAACCCGCGCGGTATCTGGCCCTTGAGCTGGTCGTTGACCCCGATGACCGCGCACTCGGCCACCGCGGGATGGCCGGCCAGCACCTCCTCCATCTGCCCGGTGGACAGCCGGTGCCCGGCCACGTTGATCACGTCGTCGATGCGGCCCATGACGTACAAGTAGCCGTCGTCGTCGACGTACCCGCCGTCGCCGGTGATGTAGGAACCAGGGTGCTGCGACAGGTAGGAGCTGACGAACCGCTCGTCGTCGCCCCACAAGGTGGGCAGGCAGCCTGGCGGCAGCGGCAGCCGCACCACGATCTCCCCGGTCTCACCCGGCTTCACCTCGGCACCGTCGGCGTCGACGACGCGCACGTCGTAGCCGGGCACCGGCACCGTGGGCGAGCCGGGCTTGGTCGGCAGGGCCTCCAGGCCCATCAGGTCGGCGGCGATCGCCCAGCCCGTCTCGGTCTGCCACCAGTGGTCGATGACCGGGATGCCGAGCAACTCCCCCGCCCACCGGTAGGTCTCGGGGTCAAGCCGCTCGCCGGCCAGGAACAGGTACCTGAAATGGGACAGGTCATACTTCCGGGCTAGCTCGCCGTCCGGGTCTTCCTTCTTGATCGCGCGGAACGCGGTCGGCGCGGTGAAGAGCGCCTTGACCCGGTGCTCGGCTATGACCCGCCAGAACGCGCCCGCGTCCGGGGTGCCCACCGGCTTCCCCTCGTACAGGACGGTGGTGCACCCGGTCAGCAGCGGGGCGTACACGATGTAGGAATGCCCGACCACCCAGCCCACGTCGGAGGCGGCCCAGAACACCTCGCCCGGGTGGGTGTCGTAGATGTTCGGCATGCTCCAGCGCAGCGCGACCGCGTGACCGCCGTTGTCGCGGACCACGCCCTTGGGCCCGGCCGTGGTGCCCGAGGTGTACAGGATGTACAGCGGGTCGGTGGCCGCGACCGGGACGCAGTCGGCCGGCTCGGCACCGGCCACCGCCTCCGCCCAGTCCAGGTCGCGCCCGGGCGCCAGGGCCGCGGTCGCGGCCGGGCGCTGCAGGATCACGCAGTGCTCGGGCTTGTGGGTGGCCAGGTCGATCGCGCCGTCCAGCATCGGCTTGTACGCCACCACCCGGCTGACCTCGATGCCGCAGGACGCCGAGACGACCACCTTCGGCCTGGCGTCGTCGATCCGCTTGGCCAGCTCGGCCGCCGCGAAGCCGCCGAACACCACCGAGTGCACCGCGCCGATCCGCGCGCAGGCCAGCATCGCGATCGCGGCCTCGGGGATCATCGGCATGTAGATGACCACCCGGTCGCCCTTCTCCACGCCCAGGCCGCGCAGCAGCCCGGCGAACCGCGCCACCTCGTCCCGCAGCTCCCGGTAGGTGAACGTCCGCTTGGTGCCGGTCACCGGGCTGTCGTAGATCAGCGCGGCCTGCTCGCCCCGGCCGTCCCGTACATGCCGGTCCACCGCGTTGAAGCAGGTGTTCAGCACCCCGTCGGGGAACCACCGGTAGAACGGCGGATTCGAGGCGTCGAGCGCCGATGTCGGCGCCCGGTACCAGTCGATGTCCTTCGCCGCCGCACCCCAGAACCCCTCGGGATCGGCCAGGCTCCGGTGGAACTCTTCCGCGTAGCGGCCCATGACCACACTCCTTCTCCCAGCTATCTTCTTACGAAGCGTGGGTAAGCGCGACGCCGCGGTCCAGGGCCGAAGGTCACTGATTGGCCACCCGCCGCGCGGACTAGCCGGTGGCCGAAGGGTCTGCCGCCGGCTACGCCCCGCGGAAGGCGGCTACGCCGCGCGGAAGGCGGCACCAGCCCGGGCCGCCGCAGTGCTGGGCGGCGCAGTGCTGGGCGGCGCAGTGCTGGGCGGCGCAGTGCTGGGCGGCGCAGTGCTGGGCGGCGCCGTGCGGGCCGGCTCCTGGCTGGGCGCCGTCCCGGGTCCCGCCGAACGCGCGGGTGACCTCCGCCCGCGCCCAGCGCATCCGCGGCATCGCGGTCTCCGGGTGCTCGCCGTAGGCCTGCGCGACCTGGGCCGCGCAGCCCCGCGCGCCGGCGGCGCGGATGGCCGTGATGATCGCCTGGCGGATCTGCGCCGTGCTCGGGTCGTCGGAACGCTGCAGCGTCGAGGCGAACAGCGCGTCGGCCCGGGCGGTGTTGATGCTGAGGTGGTTCGTCCCTGACCGCATCGTGGGGCCTCCTAACTGGTGGCTCTTGCGAGTACAGCACGGGGGTCTGACATTTCCGTGCTGCCCGTCTGTACGTACTGACTGCCCGGCGCGGTTCAACTCATCGCTCGCCGAGGCTTGCGATCCACTCCGCGACGTCTACTACGTCGGCCTGGCGGGGAAACACCTTCCCGGTCAGGACCCGGTGCACCTCGGGATCGCCATCCAGGCAGCCGTCGGCCAGGACCGTGAGCCCGAAGTCCAGGAGGAAGTACGGTACGGGTGTGGCGACTATAGACGACGTGTCCCGGCTGGCCCTGCGGCTGCCCGAAGTCGCGGAAGGCGAGCGGCACGGCAACCGGACCTGGTTCGTGGCCAGCAAGGCCTTCGCCTGGGAGCGGCCGTTCACTAAGGCGGACCTGAAGCGCTTCGGCAACCAGGTCCCGCCGGACGGTCCGATCCTGGCCGTCCGCGTCGGGGACCTCGGCGAGAAGGAGGCCGTGCTCGCTGCGAACCTGGGCGCCTTCTTCACGATCCCGCACTTCGACGGCTACTGCGCCGTCCTCATCCGGCTGCGGGAGGTCCCGGCGCAGGCGCTGCGGGAAGCGGTCACCGACGGCTGGCTGGCCTGCGCGCCGCCGCGGCTGGCTGAGGAGTTCCTGGGCCGCCCGTCCTGACCGCTACCCGGCCCCAGCCGTCCGGCGGTTCCCGCCGGCCCGGCTGGACCGCCGGTGCCGCGCGATCCACGCCTCATGGCTCATGCCCGTGCCTCCGCGGAGCTCGCTGCCAACTGTCCCACCAAACAGGTCATTCGGCCTGCCCGGCTTGACCTGCGGTTCGTCTCCATCTGTAGGGTTTTCCCCGTGACCGAACATCCGCCTGACCCGGCCGCGTACGCGGTCGGCATCGAGGCGGCCAGGAACCGGCTGATCGCCTTCGCGGCCGGCTGCCCCGACGAACAGTGGCGCGCCGCCCCGCTGGACGGGGATCCCCGGCCGGTGGCCGTGGTGGTGGATCACGTCGCGCACTCCTATGAGTACATGTCGGGCTGGATCAGGCAGGCCATCGCCGGCCAGGCGGTCCAGGTCACCGAGGATCTGGTGGACGGCCTCAACGCGGAACACGCCGCCGGATCTGCGGCGGTCAGCCAGGCCGAAGCCGCCGAGCACCTGCGCGGCAGCGGAGCGGACATCAGCGCGCTGATCGCGGGCCTGTCCGCCGCCGACCTGGACGCCGCGGACGGCCTGGTCGGGCGGTTCGCGCAGATCGCCATCAGGCACGCGGACAATCACCGGGCCGACATCGAAGCGGCCCTGGCCGCACGGGGCCTGCGCCGCGCCTGACCGGGCCGCGCCTGACCGGGCCGCTGCCGAGTGGCGCGGGCCGCGCCGCTGCCTGGACGCAGGCCGCGCCGCTGCCTGACCGCGGGCGGCGGTATGCCAAGGTGAGGGTATGAGCTTCTTCGACTCCCTCCCGGTGCGCGCCCCCGCGCCGCCGCCGCTGCGGCCCCGGCGCCCGGCCTGGGCGCGCTCCAGCGCGGTGATCCCGGGCTCGGTCCCCGGCGAGGTCATCGTGGCCCGCACCGATGAGGCCGCCGTGGCCGCCGGCAGCGTGCGCGCCTATCCGAACGGCTTCGAGTTCACCGTCCACGTCCGGCTGCGCCGCCAGGATGAGACCGGCGAGAGATGGGCCCTTGACCCCTTCGCCCGGCACGGCCGGGGCCGGAGCGAGCCGCAGGACGCCCTGCGGCTCGGGCTGACGTACGCCGACGGCCGCCGGGTCGCGAGCAGCGACGGGCCTGATCCGGCCGCCGGCGATCCCGGGCGTCTGATCCTGCACCCCGAGGGCGGCGGCGGCGACAGCGTGACCTGGCACGCGGATTTCTGGGTTCACCCGCTGCCGCCGGACGGCCCGGTCACCCTGGTGGTGTCCTGGCTCGAGCAGGGCATTGCCGAAGCCCGCGCCGATCTGGACGGCGCGGCCATCCGCGCGGCGGCCCAGCGGGCCGTCACCCTGTGGCCCGAAGCGCCCGCCTCCGAGTCCGGCACCAGCTGGACCAGCTCCACCATCACCGCCACGCAAGGAGCAGAAGATGACTGAAGGCCCGGTGGCCAGCGAGCACAGGATCGTCGTCGGTGTGGACGGATCGCAGCCCGCACAGCAGGCCCTGCGCTGGGCCGCTCACCTGGCCGCCATCTTCGGCGCCCGGCTGGACGCCGTGACCGCCTGGGACTTCCCGGCCAGCTACGGCTGGGCTCCCGTGCCGTCCGACTGGGACCCGGCCGGGGACATGCGGAAGTCGCTCGACGAGACCGTGCGGGCCGTCTTCGGCGATCAGCCGCCGGCCGCCCTGCGGCGGGAGGTCCGCGAAGGCGGCGCGGCCAAGGTCCTGATCGAGGCCAGCCAGGGTGCGACCATGCTGGTAGTCGGCAGCCGCGGCCACGGCGGCTTTGCCGGGCTGCTGCTCGGCTCGGTCAGCGCGAACGTCGCCGAGCACGCCTCCTGCCCGGTGCTGATCATTCACGGTGACCAGCCGCCGCCCGCCTGAACCTACGCCGTGGCCGGCCGTGCTGAGGTCAGCGAGGCGAATACAACAGTGGAACTGAGGTAATGCCCGGTGCCGTAGTCGAAAGCGCCGCCGCATGTAATCAGCCGCAGAGCCGCGTAGTCGGTCGCGCCGTAAATCGCTTTCGCCGGGAATTCGGATTTGAGGTACTCGCGGACACCGGTGACCCGGAAAATGGCCGTGACCCCGTTGGCCAGAGTTACGTCGATGGTGTCTCCCGGGCGGAGCGCGCCGAGCCGGAAGAAGACGGCCGGGCCCTGATAACTGTCGACGTGACCTTCGATGACCGACGACCCGATCTGGCCGGGCGTGGCCGAGTACTTGTACCATGCCGCCTCGCCGGAACTGGTTATCAGCGACGGGACCTGGATGGTGCCATCGGGGTTGACGCCCAGGTGCAGGAGTTCCGAGTCCACCCCGATGGCCGGGATTTGGACCGACACCGGCAGCGAACGCTGCAGCCGGGGCCCGTGGCCCGCCGGGTCAAGCACGCCCGCCGCGGCTGCGGCAGGCTGCGGCGCGTGCCGCTGGGACATGATGGCGACGCCCACGATGGCGGCTCCCGCCAGGATGAGCAGGACGCCGGCCACCCCGGCCAGCCGCGCCGGGACGCTTACCGTCCTGGCCGGCGGACGGGCGTAACCGCCTTCCGGCCACGAGGCGACTACGCGAAACCCGGCTACCCGCGGCCACCTCGCATCCCCCAATGCCGGCGCCCTCCCTCCGTGTTCTTCAGGTGCTCTACCGGCCAAGCCTAATATTGCGCTGTTGAGCGCGCCATTCCCCGTTTGTGCCGCCCACCGGGCTTAGCATTATGGTCGCCTGCGCAGCCACTGGCCGGCCACGCTTTCCTTCTCGGGCCGGTTTCTGCGGCCGGGAAGAGGGAAAAGCCCCGCATGAAGGAGGTTCAATGAAGGTGCGCGCAGCGACCGCGGGTCCGGCCCTCAGGGTGAGCCTCAGGGTGAGCCTCGGGGTAAGACTGACCGCCGTCGGCTGGGGCGCTTTGATCCTGCTCGGCGCGGTCGGCGTTTCGGCCTGCTCGTCCGGATCGACGCCGTCGTCGGTGTTCACCCCGTCGGGCGGCTCGGCCACCGCCACCGCCACCGCCACCGTCTCGTCCACGTCCACCTCCGCCACCAGCGCCAGCACCAGCACCAGCACCTCGGCCAGCACCTCGGCCAGCACCTCGACGTCCCCCTCGGCTTCGCCAAGCGCCAGTCCCAGCCCGAGTCCCAGCCCGTCGCCGTCGCCGAGCACGTCGTACCCGACCGAGGCCCCGGTCACCGGGGGCGGCGGGACGGCCGGCCTGCAGGACGGCCTGCTGTTCGCCATCGGCGCGGCGGCGATCCTGGCCGGCGCCGGGAGCATCCTCTACCGCAGGAAGCTGAACCGGAGCCGCTGAAGCCGCGCGCGAATCAGCGAAAGGGCACCCCGATGCTGACCGGCGCGGCCGTCTGCCCGCATCCGCCGCTGCTGGTCCCTGCGGCGACCGGCGCGCCGGGTCCGGCTGACCTCGAGCTCGAGCGGCTGCGGGCCGCATGCCGCCAGGCCGTCGCCGACCTGATCGGCGAGCGGCCGGACCTGGTCGCGGTCGTGGGCGGAGCCGCGCACACCGCCCAGTTCCCGGCCGGCGCACCGGGCAGCCTGCGCGAGTTCGGCATCCCGTCCACCGTGGGCGGCCCCCAACACCCTGACCCCCAAGGCCCCCCCAGCCTGCCGCTGGCCCTGACCATCGGGAAGTGGCTGCTCTCCCAGGCCGCCGGGCCGGTGCCTGCCGTCTGGTGGGGGATCGCGTCGGACGCACCCGCCGCCGAATGCCTGGAACTGGGGGAGAAGCTGGCCGCGCTCGCGCCCCGGGTCGCGCTGCTGGCCCTGGGCGACGGACCCGGCCGCCGGGCCCGAGGTGCCCCGGGCGCCCCGGACGCGGACGCCGACCGCTACGACGACCAGGTGGCAGCGGCGCTCGCCGCCGCCGACGCCAGCGCACTGGCCGCGCTCGACCCCGCCGCGGACCGCAGGCTGTTCGTGCCGGGCCGGGCCGCCTGGCAGGTCCTGGCCGGCGCGGCCGGCCGGGACGCGTTCACCGGGGACCTGCGCTACCGGGCCTTCCCGTTCGAGGTGACCTACCTGGTGGCCCGCTGGCACCGCCGCTGACGGCACACTGGTGGGCATGGGCACGCACGTCATCGCCGTGGTCGGCGCGACCGCCACCGGCAAGTCCGGGCTGGGCGTGGGCCTGGCCCGCGCCCTCGGCGGCGAGGTCGTGAACGCCGACTCGATGCAGCTCTACCGGGGCATGGACATCGGCACCGCCAAGGAACCCGAGGCCGCCCGCCACGGCGTCCCGCATCACCTGCTCGACATCTGGCCGGTGACCCGGACCGCCAACGTGGCCGACTACCAGCGGCTGGCCCGTGCCGCTATCGACGACATCATCGCCCGCGGCCGGGTACCGGTGCTGGTCGGCGGGTCCGGCCTGTACCTCAGGGCCGCTTTGGATGACCTGAATTTCCCCGGAACGGACCAGGCCATCCGCTCCCGGCTCACCGATGAGCTCGGCCGGGCCGGCGCGGCCGAGCTGCACGCCCGGCTGGCCACCCTCGACCCGGCCGCGGCTGGCGCGATCCTGCCCAGCAACGGCCGCCGCATCGTGCGCGCCCTGGAGGTGATCGAGATCTCCGGGCGCCCCTTCACCGCCACCATGCCCGACTACGGCCAGGCCCGCCCGGCGGTCCAGATCGGCCTCACCCTGCCCCGCCCGGACCTGGACCAGCGGATCACCGCCCGCGTCGACCGCATGTGGGAGGCCGGGTTCGAAGCCGAAGTCCGCGCCCTGGCCGCCGCCGGCCTGCGCGAGGGCCAGACGGCCAGCCGTGCCCTCGGCTACCAGCAGATGCTCCGCCACCTGGACGGCGAGCTCACCCTGGACCAAGCACGCGAGGAGACGGTCAAGGCCACCAGGCGCTTCGCCCGCCGTCAGGAGTCCTGGTTCCGCCGCGACCCCCGCGTCCACTGGCTCGACGCCAGCTCCGCAGACTCCCTGCTCACCGACGCGCTGCGCTACCTCTCATGACGGATCCTTCCAGCTTTCCCCGTCGGGAAGCAGGTTAGCGGCCTCGGCGGGACCCCAGCTGCCGCGGGCGTAGGGGTGCACGGGTACCACGTCGCCGAGGACCGGGTCGACGACCCGCCAGGCGGCCTCAACCGTGTCCTGGTCACTGGCAGGCACTTGCCCGCCCGGATCAGGATCGGCACGCCCGCCCAGCGCCAGGAGTCTGCCTCGAGCCTGATCGCCGCGTAGGTCTCGGTCACCGACTTCGGGTCCACGCCCGCGACCTGGAGGTAGCCCTCGTACTGCCCCTTGACCGTGCGCTGCGGGGTCAGGGGCATCAGCGCGCCGATGAGCTGCGACTTGGCCGCGCGCCAGGAATCCAGGCCGGTTCCGTCCGGCGGTTCGGCCAGGACGGTGGCCAGCACCTGGAGCATGTGGTTCTGGATCACGTCCTTGATCGCGCCGGTCTTGTCGTAGAAGCTGCCCCGGTCGGCGACGTCGAACGCCTCCGCCACCGGCACCCGGCACCTGGCGCGGGCTGCGCTGGGCGATCAGGCCGTCCGGCGCTGGGCCAGCTCCCGCACCTCCCGGGGCAGCGCCTCGGCGGCCAGCAGCCGCGGCAGCAGGTCCGCCTCGGTGGTCACCGCCCGGAAGCAGACGGCGATGGTCACGTCGTGTTCCGGGCGGTGGGTGATCTCGATCAGGTCACCGGCGCGGATCTCACCGGACTCGATCACCCGGAAGTAGGCCCCGGGGATGGCGGCCAGCGTGAACCGCTTGATCCAGCCCGCCTGCGCCAGCCAGCCCTGGAAGGTGCCGCAGGGTACCCGGGGACAGGACACCTCGAGGATCACGTCGGGCCCGATCCGCCAGCGCTCGCCGATCAGCGCGGCGTTGACGTCGATGCCCTCGGTGGTCAGGTTCTCGCCGAACACCCCGTTCGGCAGCGGCCGGGCCAGCTCGGTGGCCCAGAAGTCGAGGTCCTCCCGCGCGTAGGCGTAGACCGCCTGGTCGGGTCCGCCATGATTGCGTACGTCATAGACCCGGTCGCCGGCCAGGCCGACCATGCCGAGGCCCTTGGCCCGGGCGGGCGTGACCATGACCGGGCCGTCGACGGGCCGTTTGTCGATGCCGGTCAGCTTTATTTCCTTCCACGGGTTGAGCCGCGGCTGGCCGACATTGACCGAAAGTAGCCTCATACTTCTATTACATCTGACTCTTACATCTGATTGGCGAGCTGGTAGGCGCGTTTGGCATTGTCGGCGCAGAGCATCCGGGCCAGCCGCACCACGGCCCGTTCCGAATAAAGACCTTCCGCCAGGCCGGCCGACAAGAAGCCGGACAGCGCGGTCCGGAAGCCCGCCGCGCCCAAGTAGAACAGTTCCGGCAGCCCGAAGGCATCAGAAGAGAAGAGGAACTTGCCGTACGGTGCGAGCTCGAGCGCCTCGGCCAGCAGCACCGCGGCGCGGGCGCCCAGGTTATGGGTGGCCAGCCCCACGTCGACGTAGACCTGCGGGAACACCTGGGCCAGGTAGCCGGCCTCCCGGTGGAAGGGGTAGTTGTGCAGCAGCATGACCGGAACCCCGGTCGGCTGGATGGCCCGCAGCAGCGGGGTGAGCAGCAGCGGGTTGCAGCGGTGCAGGTCGACGTCGCTGTCCCCGTAGCCGACGTGGAACTGCACCGGCAGCCGCAGGTCCACGCCGCACCAGATGAGGAACCGCTGCAAGGTCTCGTCGGCCAGCCGGAGCGGGCCCGAGCCCAGCCAGCGGCCCGCGGCGGCCGCCACCTCGGCGTCGGACGGCCGTTCCGGGGCGAGGTCGAGCCCGGTCCGGTAGGCGGCGATCGACTTCACGCCGACCGCCGCGGCGGTCCTGGTGGCCAGCGCGGACCGCACCGCGTCGGCGAAACCCGCGGCGCCGATCCCGGCCGCCGCGACGTCCTCGGCGACCCGCTCCAGCCGGACGATCTCGTGCGCGGTCGCGCCCGCCAGCCCGGCCAGCTCGGCCGGTGAGGTCAGCGGCTCCGGGGTGAAGCCGGTGTCCACGCACAGCACGGACAGCCCGGCCGCCTGCAGGAACCGCTTGCTCACCTCGGTCACGCCGATCTCGGCCCGGCGCGCCGCGTAATCGGCGATGTCGGCGTGCGCGGGCAGGCCCAGGACGGGCGGGCACAGCCGGCGGAACGTGAACCCGGCCTGCGAGTCGAACACCGACCCGCCGGGCACGCCCGGTCCCTCGGTCAGCATCGACTCCAGCGTCGCCTCGTCCGCGTCCCGGCCCAGCACCCCGTGACAGTGGTGGTCGACCAGAAGCTGGTCGGCGACGCAGGCGAGCAGCCCGGGCACTCCTAAGACGCCTCGTCACGCGCGGCCGCGAGCCCTGGGCTGGACGCCGCTGCCTGCTCCTCTCCCGGCGCCTTGATGCCCTCGCGGGCGGCCAGCGCGACTCCGAGCCGGCGTGCCGTGCCGGCTGCGAAGATGACCGCGATGACCGCGGCCAGCAGCCAGGCGCCCGACACGACGGGGAACCACGCGGCGTCGCCGGTCGGGTACGGGATCATGTTGCGGTACAGCGTGTAGCCCAGCACGATCAGGCCCGCGACCGGGATCACGATCTGCCACGTCGGCACCGGGAGCTTCCGCCGGACGAACACCAGCATGATGCAGCCGATCGAGGCCAGCACGTAGGCGACCAGCAGAATCAGCGTGCCGATGGTGCCCGACCACAGGAAGCTTTCGAACGCGGTGGCGTGGAAGGCCGTCGCGTAGATGATGATGATCAGCGCCGACATGGCCGTGATCACCACGGTAGCGTTGGCCGGGGTGCCCCAGCGCGAGCCCGCGCCGACCCCGCGTGCCCCGCGGGCGTCCCGGGACAGCGCGTACATCAGCCGAGCCGCCCCGACCGTGGAGGCCAGGCAGCAGCCGAAGGCACTGACCGTGGTGCCGAGCGTGATCAGGTCCCCGACCCAGTGGCCGACATAGGAGGAGCCCAGGTCGCCCAGCAGCGACGGCGAAGCGACGAAGTTCTTGACGCCCGCCGCGCTGGTGCCGAACCCCATCATCTCGACCGCGGTCACCACGGTGAAGTAGACGCCGCCGAACACCGCGACGCCGAAGATCGCGCGCGGGATGTCGCGGGTCGGCCGCCTGGCTTCCTCGCCCAGGGTGGCCGCCGCCTCGAACCCGGCGAACGACAGGAAGCCGAACACCACGCCGAGGAACAGGTCGTTGGTACCCGTCCCCGGCGCCACCGAGAACACGCTCAAGGTGAAGTGCTCGTGCCCGGGCGCGTTCCCGGCCAGCAGCCTGACCAGCACCACGACGGTGACGATCAGGATCAGCGCGACCGTGGTGCCCTCGACCGACAGCAGGATGCTCGCGCCGCGCCTGGCCGGCATGACGGCCAGCAGCAGCGTCAGCGCCAGGGCCACCGCGACCAGGATCCACGGCGCCCAGGTCGGCGGGTTCGGCCAGGCGCCGATCTCCTGCAGGAACGCGGTGCCGAAGATGCCGGCCGCGCTCGCGGTAACCACCGCGTAGAACGTGTAGGTGCCGAGCATGCCCCAGCCCGCGACCACCCCCGCCCGCGGCCCGAGCGTCGCGCCGACGAACGCGTAGACCGAGCCGGAGTGATGGAAGTACTGGCACAGCCGGACAAAGGAGTAGGCCACGAGCAGCACGCCCACGGCCGCGATGAGGAAGGTCAGCGGCACCGCGCGGCCCGCATAGGTCGCGCCTCCCTGCGGGTTGATGTTCGCGGCCATGCTCGGCGCCATCAGCGCCACGGACAGGCCGACCGCCGCCCAGATGGACAGTGATCGCTTGAGTCCCGGGCCTCCGGACGGAGTAGCTGCCATGTGCTCCTCCTTAGCTGTCTCCGTTCCCCATAGTGTCCCTCCGGCCCGCACGCCACGGAAGGGGCAAAAGGTGCGAAACATCGGTTGGACCAGCTATTACCCAGGCTGTGCTGGCGGCTGGCCTGACGGTACCGTCATGTTCCCGTTCCGGCTCGTAAATCCTGATTGAACCAATTTGCGTCCTCGCGCGTCACTGACAGTAGGAGCAATTAGGTAAGGAGGTGACCCACTGTGAGTGGTGCCTATCCGGTGCTTAACGTGGGTTCCTCCGGCTCTGCGGATGCCTCGCGTCCGGCCGGACCGGCCGGGACCCCAGGGCCCCGCAGCGTCAGGAGTCCGCAGGGCCGCTGGTCCCGTGCCTTCCGCGGCGTGCCCGCGTCCGTGCCGGAGGCGCGCCGGTTCGTGGCCGGTCTGCTGGCCGGCTGCCCCGGCCGGGAAGTCCTCATGACCTGCGTGTCCGAGCTGGCCGCGAACGCGATCGAGCACACCGACTCGGGTCGCGGCGGGGTGTTCATCGTCGAGGTCGACTGCCCGCGCGACGGCGTGGCCCGGGTCGCGGTCACCGACGAGGGCAGTTCGTTGGTGCCGGCGCCCGGCTCGCTCAACCTGATGGCCGAGGGCGGCCGCGGGCTGGCCATGGTGGCCGCCTGCACCAGCCGCTGGGGCTACGCCGAAGCCCACCCTGGCCGCAGGGGCTGCGCCGACGCCCACCCCGGCCGCACCGTGTGGGCCGAAGCCTGCTGGCCGGTCCCCGTCCCCTCACCCCGTCAGCCCGCCTCCCGCCGTCCCCGTCTCTCGTTGCCCCCGCCCGACCTGCCCCCCGACTCCGCCGCCTGACCCTGCCCCCCGACCCCGCCGCCTGGTCAGGCTTAGCGGTCCCGTGACCCCCGTTAACATCACCGGTCACAGGCCTGGGCCTCCAAGCGGTCCGCGCGCCCAGGTCCGCCGGACTTTACGCGGAGTATCGGGGGCCTATGGCTTGGTGCCCCTTTCCGGGGTGAAAGCGTTCGCGATCACCAGATGGACGGTACTAGGGACGCGCCACTTCCGCATCAGTGGCCCCAGCGATCACATTTGCGCGTTGATTCCGGTTCTGCGGTTGATTTGGGGTACTCCAGTACAGGAAATCAACCGCAGAACGCCAATCCACCGCGATATTGGGAGATATGGGACTGGTGTGACACCAGGGATGCACACCGGCGCCGGACACTGGCCTGTCCCCGGCAGCGTTGCCACTACCCTTGAACTTTGCCTGCCCAAAGTCTCTACCGGGACACTCACTAGCCGCGGAGTGATGCATCTCCAGTCCAGCACGTTCGTTATCTCGAATATGAGATACCCTTTGCGGTATGGACAGTAAACGCGGCCGGACGCCAGGTGCACCTGAGATCCCAGGGGTGCCCGGGGCCAGCGGTGGCATGGTCGGCCCAGGCCCGCGCCCAGGACCCGGACCCGAGCCGGGGGGCCCGGCCGGGCCGGAGGTCGCGCCCGGGCCGGGTGGCGCAACCGAGCCGGGTGGCGCAACCGAGCCGGGTACCGTGCTGCCGGTGATGCCGGGCTTCCGTGAGATGGCACTGCGCCGCCAGGCCGATGAGCAGGCGGCCCGCATGGCCGAGGACCGCAGCCGCCTGCTCCGTGAACTGGCCGGACAGCGCCAGGCGGTCGGCCTGTCGCAGACCGAGGTGGCGGCGCGCATGGGCACCTCCCAGTCTGCGGTGGCCCGGCTGGAATCCGGAATCGCGGACGTCCGCGCCTCGACGCTCGAACGCTACGCGGCCGCCGTCGGCGGCCAGATCACCTGGAAACTCGACCGTCCCGGCGAAGGGGAAGGCACAGGGGAAGGAGCCAGCGGATGATGCATGGAGTGCTACGCGCGCACATGCCGGGAGGACCGCCACGGCCGGGCGAGCCGGGCTGGCCAGGCCAGCCGCCGGTCCCGGGCCAGCCGCCGGTCCCGGGCCAGCCGCCGGTCCCGGGCTGGCCGTCCACCCCGCCGCACGAGCCGGCTCGCGTCAACGAGCCGGTCCGGGTCTGGCTGGACCCGGAGGCCGAGTGGCGGAGCAGGCTGTACCAGGGACTGCTCGAGAAGCGAATCGTGCTGGCGTCGGGCGTCCTGGACGACGACGCGGCGGCCCGGCTCTCGGCTCAGCTGCTCACCCTAGACGCCGAAGGTCGGCAGCCCATCCGGCTCGAGCTGCAGAATCTCCGCGCCGAACTGCCCGCTGCGCTCACCATCATGGGCATCCTCGATGTCCTGCATGTCGCGGTGCACGCCTGCGTGAGCGGCGAGATCAGCGGTCCCGCCTTGGGCGTGCTCGCGTCCTGCCCCCGCCGGACCGGGTACCCGAACGCCTCGTTCCTGCTCACCGAGCCGAGGCTGCAGTTTGGCGGCACGGTAACCGCGCTCACCGCGCGGCAGCAGCAGCTGACCCGGATGCTGGACACGCTGTACTACCGGCTGGCCGAGGTGACGGGCCGTGAGGTGGACGAGATCCGCGACGACGCGCGCCGCGGCCGCTCGCTGACCACCGCCCAGGCGATCGGCTACGGCCTTCTGCAGGCCCAGGAGACCAGCCCCCGGCCCCAACCGGACCGCCCGCAAAGCTGAATCTGCGAGTCTTCAGGGGCCCAGTTACATCCTGTGACAGGATCCTAGGTCGGCGGCCCCGGTCCAGGCTAGCGCTCCGGTCCGCATCGCCGCTGGCCAGGCCCATGCTGCCCGGCAAGCCGGCGCAGAACGGGTCAGGCGTCGGCAAATCCCGGAAAATAGCCCTCTGTACACTCTCGCTCTCAATGGGTAACATCGAACCCGGGACGACCCGTACGAATTAGCAGGGATCGGCAAGGATCGTGATATCTCGCCGTAAACATGGGTGAACTGGGGCCTATGATGAACACGAACAGTGATGGATCGAGTGAGAATCGTCATCAAAAGCCCATAGCAGCCGGGGAAGCGCGGCCTGCTAACGGTTCTGACCACGCCTGGCCAAGCCGCCCGGCACCAGCCTGGTTGGTGCCGCCCGGTCTGCTCGGTCCCACCGCCGGCCGGCCCGAATCCGCCGGTCGGCCCGAATCCGCCGGTCGGCCCGGATCCGACGGCCGGCCCGAATCCGACGGCCAGCCACCCGTCGATCCGGCGCCTGCGGCTCCGGCACCAGGCGATCCGGCCTCCGCGGATCACGCGGATCAAGGAGCAGCCGAGGCAGCGGTCACAGATCCGTTCCCTGGTGCCACGGCGGACTACGAGGACCCCTGGCCCGGTGCGGCTCCGCCCGCGGGCTGGTTCCTGCGCACGCCCGCCGATCGCCCGCCCGCTCATAGCACGCCCGCCGGCCGCCCGGCCGATGGGCCAGCGGAGCCCGGCGGTCCGGCCGCGCCCAGCGCACCGCCCAGTGCCGTTCTCCCCGGCCAGGAGGCAGCTAACGGTGACGAGAGCCTGACCGGCGAATGGTTCTTGCCGCCCGCACTGGAGCCGGGCGAGTCGCCAGTTTCCTGGTCGCTGGACAAGGCCGGCCTGAATGAGCCGCACGCCGGACCGCCATCTGGACCGCCATCTGGGCCGCCATCTGGACCGCCATCCGGGCCGCCGTCGGTGATGGACATGCCCGCCGAGCAGCCCCGGACCGCCCTCCCAGCTCAGGACCTCGCGGCCGGGGAACCCGCGGTGTCCCTGCCGCACCGCCAGCCCGGCGCATCCCTGGCCGGGAAGATGGCGACCCCCGCGGCCACGCCGCCGCCCGGCAGCCACGGCGCGGTTAACGGTCACCAGGCCCTAGCCGCTGGGAGCCCAAGCGCGAGCCCGCCCGCCGGGAATCCAAGGACCGGCCTGCCCGCCGAGCCGGTGGTCGGCGCGACGCGTGCGCTGCGGGGCCGCCCGGGCGGCCCTGGTTTCCACCCCAGGCGCCCGGACGCCCGGACCAGGAGGCTCACGGCCGGCCAGTCCCCGTGGCAGATCTCCCACCGCCTGTGGGCAGAGTCGGAAATCCCGTGGGAGCTCCGCCCGGCGGGCGGCCTATACCAGCCGCAGGCTCCGGAGCGCTTCCCGAACGCGCTGCCGCCGCACGCCGTACCGCCACCGCGAACCCCGATGGCATCGCCGCCGCGAACCTCCGTGGGATCGCCGCCGCGGAACGCACCCGCGCGGCCCACCAGGTCAGGACCGGTCCCGTCCGAGCCGGTGAACGGCGCCTGGCCCGGGCCGATGCGGATCCCGCTCGGCGCGCCCGTCTTCGCCGATGCCCAGGCCGTCGCCGAGGCCGACGTGCCATCCAACGCCCCAGCCAACGCTCAGCCCAGTGCGCAGCAGGTGCGCGGGACCGGCCCGGCGACCGGGCCGGCCAGCCCACCGCAGCCTCGTCCCGGGCCGGATTCCTGGCGGGCCGCCGACCGTCCGCCCCCGCTATGGGACCGATCACCGGAACCGGCGCTGTCGCCCGGCTACCGGGCCGTCCCCACCGACACCCTGCTGCTCGAGCCCGAACTCCCGGACGACTGGCGCCCAGGCCCCCGGCTTGGCCCGGTCAGCCGACGCACCGCGACCATCGCCGTGCCGGTCCTCGTGCTGGTCGCGGTGGCCGTCCTGGCCCTTGCCCTGCTCACCGGCCACGGCCCGAAGTTCGGCCAGCTCACGGCCAATCAGCCCGTCGGCCAGCGCGGCGCCCAGGGCACCACCGCGCAGTCCGCGCTGACCATCGGCATGTATCCCGGTCAGCAGCAGCGTGGGGTGTTCCAGTCCATCGGCCGGATCGTGGCCTCCGGGACGACCGTCGTGGCGATGGGCTCGCAGTTCAGTGACGGGGTGGTGCGGCAGCAGTTCTTCGTCTCGGCCAATGGCGGGGCGAGCTGGCGGCTGGCGCCGGTGCGGGCTCCGGGTGGCGGGCAGCCGCCGCTGGGGTATCCGGCGGCGCGGCTGGCGGGCGGTCCCGGCGGCTGGCTGGCGGTGGGCCCGCAGGCCATCTGGACCAGCCCGGACGGGACGGCCTGGACCCTGGCCGCCACCCACGGCATCACCCCGCAACTGCCCGGCGACCAGATGTGGGTACTGAACAGCACGGCGCAGGGCTACCTGGCCGCGGGCCTGGCCCCGGCCGGCCACGGCGCGACCCAGGCCGTCCTGTGGACCTCCCGGGACGGCCTGACCTGGCAGCGCCAGACGGCCGCCCAGCTGGGCCTGGCCGGCCCCGGCGAGACCGTCACCAGCATCTCCTACATCACCACGCGCGGCCAGGACACGGTCATGGCCGGTGCGGTGGCCAATGGCGGCACCGCCTACTCCGCCGCCTGGCTGACCACCGACGGCGGCTCGGCCTGGACCCGGGTCACCGTCCCGGCCGATCACGGCGCGGGTCCCGCGATCACGGGCCTGGGCTTCGACGGTTCAGGTCTGGTCGCGGTGCGCCCGGGCCGCTCGGCCAGCGGTGCCGGTGACGGGGTGGTCTATTTTTCGCCGAACGGACAGAGCTGGCAGTACGCGGCCACCATCGACGCAGTCCGGCGGCTGGACGCCGGACCTGGTCAAGGGCAGTGACTACGGCTTCGTGGTCTCCGGGATCACCGCCGCCGGGCAGATCGTGGCCTACACCAGCACCGGTACCGGCAGCACCTGGCAGGCCACCGCGCCGCTCGGCGCCGCCGCCGGCCAGACGGTGGACGGCGTGACGGTGGGGGCGCAGGGCACCGTGATCGCCGTCGGCGCCACGGCCGCCAGCAAGGTCAGCCAGCAGCCCGTCTTCCTCGAGGCGAACACCGCGGGCAGCGTCCGGCCGGTCCCGCTGGCCAGCATCCCCGGCGCCACCGTCCCGGAACTGGCCGTCAACGGCCTGGCCATCGCCGGTGGCCAGCAGGTCGCCGTGGGCAGTGCCGACGGCTACCCGGCCATCTGGCGCAAGGCCTCGGGCGGCTCCTGGGCCCTGGTCTCGGCCCTGGACCAGGTCTCCGCCGAGCCGGTCCCGCAGGCCCTGACCGGCGTCACGCACTCCTCGGCCGGCTGGCTCGCCGTCGGCGCGCCGGGTCCGGTCGTGTTCACCTCCGCGAACGGCACGAACTGGCAGGCGGCCAGCGGTCCCGGATCGATCAGCGCTGACCTGGGTGCCCCGGTCGTCGTGGCCACCGCCGCCGGCCCGGCCGGGTACATCATCGTCGGCACGATCGTCAAGCCCGGCGGCGGCTGCCTGGCCGACGTATGGTGGTCGCCGAACCTGACCTCCTGGACCCGCGGTCACGACGTGAACGACGTGACCGGCTCCAGCACGGTAATGGCCGTTGCCGCCGACGCGCACGGCTTCGTGTCGGTCGGTTCGCACGACGGCTCGCCGGCCGCGTGGGTCACCGCCGACGGCCGAAGCTGGACCACGGTCCTGCTGCCGCTCCCGGCCGGGTCCTCCTCGGCCGCGCTGAAGAAGATCGCGATCAGCGGTAACCGCGTGGTGGCCCTGGGCCAGGAGGCCACCAAGGCCGGCGTGGTGCCGTTCGCCGAGCTGTCCCTTGACGGGGGCATCAGCTGGAGCCAGGTGCCGTTCAGCTCACCGGGCCCCGACACGACCTTCACCGCGCTGACCGCCCGGACCGGCGGCTTCACCGCCGTCGGCCAGTTCGGCCAGACCGGACAGCTTCAGATCGCGGTCTGGACTTCGGCCGACGGGACGACGTGGGCACCGGCCCAGGTCAGCGGGGTTACCGGGGCGCAGACCGGCGGCAGCTACCAGATCACCGCGGTGGCCCCGTCCGGATCTTCTCTCACCGGGATCGGCCCGCTCGCCATCCAGCAGAGCCAGGAGGTCCGCACCGTGACCTTGCCGGCCCGCT
>CAWIHB010000003.1:0-88255 GCA_963835775.1 uncultured Actinomycetes bacterium
CGCTCTATCACTCACCCGGACGGGCAGGCGCGGGCACTGGCGGCAGTGGCCAAGGCGCTGGTGGCGAGGGGAGACACGAGACAGGCGCACCACGTGGCCTCTGCGGCGTGTGCCGTCGGACAGTGGACCACGGTGCTGGAACTGGTGTTGTCGCTGGAACCATCAGCGCTTAGAGTGCTCACCGACTTGTAACCTTCAGACCGTGAAGATGTGATGAGGACCACGATGCATTTCCGCAATTAGGGTATCGCCTCCTGCAGCGCATCGTGATACCGCTGCTCATGCGTCCGGGTATCCTCCGCGCCCGCCGGGGCGGACAGCGCATCCAGCACCACGGTGACCACCGCCGCGCACTCCGGCGACAGGTCGCCGTCCAGGACCCCGGCCCCTTCGAACGTCGTCTCCAGCCGCAGCGACCCGTCCTCGAACGCGCCGTCATCATCCTCGCCGGTCACCGGCAGCGACCGGGCGTAGATCTCCGCGGCCAGCTCAGCCAGATCCCGCAAGTCGACACCGGCCCGGGCGGCGGCGACCAGGATCGCATCCGCAGCGTCGCGGCAGTCCTCGGGGAGCTTGTCGGTCCATTGGCAGATCGTGCGGGCGTAGGACTCGGAAATCTCGCCGGCGGCCAGTGCCTCGGCCACCCGGGGGTGGGCGGCGGCCCGGCGGACCCAGCCGGTCAGCACGCTGGCGGCGCCCTTGGTGATCCGGGTCCGGTGGATCAGCCAGGACCGCGGGCTGTAATCGGCGTCGGCGCAATAGCCCCGGTTGGCGGTGAACGCGCTGAGGATCGAGGCCCGCGCCGCGGTACCCATCGAGGCGAATTGCTCCAGCTCCTGCAGGCACTCGGCCTGCTCCTCGGCCACCATCTCCGTCGCGTCAGCCGCGGTGACGAATCTCATCGCCGACCGCAGCATCCCGAGCGCCTGGCTCAGGCTGGCCGGCGGCGCGATGGCGACCATCTGGCTCACCTCCCCAGCTAGGTCGTGCTTTATGGTTATGTGTTCTACTCTAGGGGGACCCTCCGACATTTTCGGAGAGCGCTGAGCCCAGGAGCCCAGCGGGTGTGCGCGGCACATTCGCAGGAAACCCCGAAGATGATCTTGGCTACCTGGTCAGCGCATCCCGAGGCGGGTCGCGCCGTCCAGCAGCTCGCGGGCGATCTCCAGATGACCCGAATGCGCCGCAGTCTCCTCGATAACATGCAAGATCACCACCTGGACACTGGGTACCTCCAGGCCGCGATGGCGGCCACGCGGGACGTCCGAGAGGCTGACCCCGGCCACGATCTGGTCGGACCGGTCACACGCCTCGCGGTAGTAGCCGAGCACCTCGGACGATGGGCGCTCGCAGGTGAAAGCCAGCTGCGGGTCATACGGCGGGATGCCCTCATCCCACGGCCAGTCGTCCGCCAGACCCGCGACCACCCATCCGAACCAGTGCCGCTCCGCGTTCCCCAGGTGCGCCACCATGCCCGCCACCGTCCAGCCGGAAGGAACGGCCGGCTTATGCCAGGCCTCCTCGGCCAGTCCCACGACTATCGACCGCACAGAGGACCGCTGGTATTCCAGGCAGTCAAGCAGGCCCTGCCTGAGGTCAGGATCGGTCATCTTCGCCTCCTCGCGCTTGTGCGAGTTAGGACGCGTCCACCACGGCAGTTTCATCGCCCCGGGCATTAACCATTCCGGTGCGGGCGGGCTGTGGCCGTGCGGCGCCTGCACGCCAGCGCTCCGCAGAAAGGGCGGCTGTCACCCTGCAGGGGGACGGCAAATCATCACCGGGGCCGACGCGGGCGAGGGCGGCGGGAGGCCAGAATTAGGGCATGATACGAGGGAGAGGACAGCTTAATGATTGAGGTGCAGGGCCTCACGAAGCGGTACGGGGAAAAAACCGCCGTCGACGGGCTGACGTTCGGCATCGAGGCGGGCATGGTCACCGGCTTCCTGGGTCCGAACGGGGCAGGCAAGACCACCACGATGCGGTGCATCCTCGGGCTTGACTACCCGAACGCGGGCACCGTCACGGTGGACGGCCGCAACTACCACGACCTGGGATACCCGATGCGCGAGGTGGGCGCGCTGCTCGACGCGAAGGCGGTGCACGGCGGCCGGTCGGCCTACAACCACCTGCTCTGCCTGGCGCAGACCAACAACCTGCCGAAGAGCCGCGTCGGTGAGGTCCTCGAGCTGGTCGGCCTGTCCGAGGTGGCGAAGAAGCGGTCCAAGGGGTTCTCGCTCGGCATGAGCCAGCGCCTGGGCATCGCCGCGACCATGCTCGGCGACCCCAAGGTGCTCATGTTCGACGAGCCGGTCAACGGGCTCGACCCCGAGGGCATCTTGTGGATTCGGAACCTGATGAAGGGCCTGGCCGCGGAGGGGCGCACGGTCTTCGTCTCCAGCCACCTGATGGCGGAGATGGAGAACACCGCCGACCACCTGATCGTGATCGGCCGAGGCAAGCTGATCGCCGACTGCTCGATGTCGGAGTTCATCGCGCGCTCCTCCGGCGCGGCGGTGCGGGTGCGCACCCCGATGATGGACGAGCTGGTCAAGGCCGTGACCGCCGAGGGCGCGGCCACGACCACCGACGACGGCGCCATCGAGGTCCGCGGGATGACCGCGGAAGCGGTCGGCGACATCGCGTTTGAGCAGGGCATCAGGCTGCACGAGCTGGCCGTGGTGCACGCCTCGCTCGAGGAGGCGTTCATGGAACTGACCGCGAGCAGCGTGGAGTACCACGCCGGGGTTCCCGCGGCGGCCATCACGACCGGAAGCGGAGCCTGAGCCATGGCCACGACGACAATGCTGAACACGCAGCTCACCCCGCTGCCGCCGGCCACCGGGCGGGCCGGGCTGCGGGGCGCGATCGCCTCCGAGTTCACCAAGATCCGCTCGGTCCGGTCCACGTACTGGACCCTGGCGGCGCTGCTGATCGTCTCCGTCGGCATCGGCGCGGCGATCGCAGGCGGCACCGCGGCCAACTTCAGCCATAACCCGGGCAACAAGGCCGGGTTCGACGCCACCCAGACCTCGCTGATCGCGTTCTTCGAGATCGGCCAGCTGATCATCGCGGTGATCGCCGCGCTGGCGATCACCTCCGAGTACTCCACCGGGATGATCCGCACCTCGCTGACCGCGCTGCCCCGGCGCGGCACGGTCTACGCCGCGAAGGCGATCGTGCTCACGGCGCTGACGCTCATCGTCTCGCTCGTCACGGCGTTCATCGCGTTCTTCGTCGGCCAGGCGCTGCTGTCCTCCAGCGGGGTGAGCGCCTCGCTGTTCCACTCGGTCACGATCCCGGCGAACGCGAATGTGAACTGCCCGCCTGGGGGCCCGGGTGGCGGCGGCGGCGGGTTGCCACCCGGATGCACGGTGACGTTCTCCGGCACCTACGTGATCCACCCGTCCACCGTGCTCATGGCGATTATCGGCTGCGCGCTGTTCGTCACGCTGGTCGCGCTCATCGCGTTCGGCATCGGCGCGCTCGTGCGGCACACGGCCGGCGCGATCGCGATCGCGATCGCCGCGCTGTTCATCATCCCGGTCCTCGAGCAGGCGCTGCCGGACACGTGGCGCTGGGACATCATGCGGTTCCTGCCGGACGCCGCGAACCAGGTGGTCTCGGTCACCATCAGCGGCAACGCCAACCAGCACCTGTGGTCGGCCTGGCCACAGCTCGGCGTGACCGCGCTCTGGGCCGCGGCCCTGGTCGCCGCGGGCGGGTACCTGTTCCGCAAGCGCGACGCGTAAAGGGTCGCAACCACAGCTGAGCCCGGTGCCGCAGGGGAGGCGCCGGGCTCAGCCGTCGGGACCGCCGGCCTATGTCTTGGCCTATGTCTTGGCCTGCATGCTGGAGCGGGCCCGGTCCGGAAAAGCCGGGATCATGCCGGGCCCGGCCTGCCGGCACCCCTAGGATCGACTCAACCGCGGATTCGGGAGGGCACAGATGCCTACGGTGCAGGCGAACGGAATCGACATCTACTACGAGGTCCAGGGCGAAGGCGAGCCTATGGTCCTGATCCCGTACCTGGCTGCTGACCAGGCCTGTTACGCATTCCAGGTGGCGGAGTACGAAAAGCACTTCACCTGCTTCAGCGTGGACCTGCGCGGCGCGGGCCTGTCCGGCAAGCCGGAGGGCGACTACACCACCGAACTGCTGGCCGACGACGTGGCCGCATTCATGCAGGCCGCCGGGATCGGCCAGGCGCACATCTTCGGGCTCTCGCTCGGCGCGGCCACCGGCATGTGGCTGGCGGCCAGGTACCCGGAGCGGGTGAAGTCGCTGTCCCTGCACAGCGCCTGGGACGCCACCGACCCGTTCCTGCGCGTGGTCGTGCAGGGCTGGCAGCTCATGGCCCAGGCCCTGGAAAGCGTGACCGAGATGGTCATCCAGGGGATCTTCCCCTGGTGCTTCACCCCGGAGCTGTACGCCGCCCGGCCGGACTACATCGACGCGCTGGCCAAGTTCGTCCGCGGCCGCCCGATGCCGCCGGTGGACGCCTTTATCCGCCAGTCCCGGGCGGTGCTGGGCCACGACGCCACGGCCGTGCTCGGCTCGATCCAGGCCCCGACCCTGATCACGTTCGGGCGGCACGACCAGGCGTGCTCGACCCGGTTCGCGGCGCCGCTGACCGAGCGGATCCCGAACACCGAGCTGATCATCTTCGAGGACTGCGCGCACGCCCCGATCTACGAGAACGTCGAGGGGTTCAACGCCCAGACGCTGGCCTTCCTGCAGCGGCACGTCAGCTCCTGAGGTCCGGTCCGGCATGGCCGACAACCCCTACCAGAAGCTGACCAGGCAGGAAGCCTCGGACGCGGTCACCGGCCTGGGCTGGCGGCTGGTCCTGGGCGAGCTGCGGACGCAGGTGCTGACCGGGTCGCTGCCGCTGGCCGCCGACGTGGCCGCGCGGGCGGCGGCCGTGCCCGGCGCGGACGGGCACCTGCGGCTGGATATCCGCGCGGACCGGGTGATGCTGGCCCTGCAGAGCTCGGATGTCGCGTGGGTCACCCCGCGCGACGTCGAGCTCGCCCGCAAGCTCTCGGGTGTGGTCGACCAGCTCCGGCTGGACACGGGCGCGCAGGTGGGGGCGGACGGCGGGGACGGCGGCGGCAGGGTAGGCGCGGACGGCTGGGTCGGCGCGGACGGCGGGGATGGCGGGGTGGGCGCGGACGGCGGGGACGGGACGCGGGCGGTGCAGGTGATCGAGATCGGGATCGACGCGCTGGACGCGGCGGGGATCAGGCCGTTCTGGCGGGCGGTGCTTGGCTACGCAGACGAGCCGGGGCACCACGGGCCGGCGGACCCGCTGGTCGACCCGCTGGGGCAGGGGCCGGCGGTCTGGTTTCAGCAGATGGACGCGCCGCGGCCGCAGCGGAACCGCATCCACCTGGACGTGTCGGTGCCGCACGACGAGGCGCCGGGGCGGATCGCGGCCACGCTGGCGGCCGGGGGAATCGTCAGCTACGACGCGGAGGCTCCGGCGTTCTGGGTGCTGGCCGACGCCGAGGGCAACGAGGCCTGCATCACGACGTGGCAGGGCCGGGACCGGTAACCGGTCCGGTCGGCCCGGTCGGCGGGAAATTCTTCGGGCCGAACGGGCCGTGGTGCGCGCGGCGGGGCAGGATGACCGGTTACGGGGCTGACGGGTCCTCATCGGGCGGGCCAGCGTCCGCCGCGCTGATCTCGGACCACAGGGCGCGGAAGGCGCGGGCGGCCTGGCTGCGCGGGGCGAACGCGCTGACCGGGGCGCGCTCCACCGACATGCGCTCGATCAGGGACAGGGACGGGATGGCGGCCGCTGAGACCACGGTTCGTTCGGCAGAAAGATCTTGGATGATCTGCAGGTGCAGCCGCTTACGGCGGTCAACCATGCTGAAGAAGGCGTGCACGGCGGGCCGGCGGCCGCTGAAGTCGGCCACGAACTTGCTCAGCTGATCCAGCGTGCGCACCGACAAAGTGGTCGGGATGAGCGGGACGAGCAGTACGTCGGCGGCGTGCATGACGTTCTCGGAGACCAGCGAGATGCTCGGCGGGCAGTCCAGGAAGACGTTCTCGTACTCGGCGGCCAGCGGCCGGAGCAGGGCGGCGAACTTGCGGGTCGACTTGAGCAGCAGGTCCATGTGGCGGTAGGTGAAGTCGGCCGGGAGCAGGTCCAGGTGGTCGAAGTCGGTGCCTTTGATCGCGTCGTCCAGGGCCTTGGTGCCGCGGATGAGCGCCTTGCCGCCGCCCTTGACCCGGGGCTTGATCCGGAACAGGAAGCTGGCCGCGCCCTGCGGGTCCAGGTCCCACAGCAGCGTGGAGTGGCCGTCGGCGGCGGACAGGTAGGCCAGGTTGACCGCGGCGGTGGTCTTGCCCACGCCGCCCTTGATGTTGTAGGTGGCGTAGATCGTCACTGGCCGGCCTCGAGCAGCAGGCGGATCCGTTCCTGGCCCGCGGATCCGGCGAACCCGGAGAACCGGCGGGCGAAGGCGGCGCGGGCCTCGCCCTGGCTGAGCACCAGCCAGGCCGCGATCTCGCCCATGGCCAGCAGGGTGGCGGCCGGGGCGGCCCGCTCGGCCACCATGGCGTCGGCCAGCTCGTGCAGTTCCTCGCGCTGCACCTGGCTGTCCTGGAACTCGCCCAGGCAGTCCTGCAGCGCCTTGAGGTCGCCGACCACCTTGCGGTTGGCCACCGGGTCGTGCAGCGGCGCGAAGAACTCCAGCAGGTAGCGCAGTTCCTTGCAGCGCTTGCGCAAGTCGTGCAGGGACTCCGGGGCGGAAAGCGCGGTGATCGCGCCGCCCTGGGCCGCGACCCGGCGGAAGACCCGGCCGGTGGTGGATGCGGCCAGGTGGCCCGCGGTGAGCTTGCGGAACTTGCGGGGCCCGCCGCCGTCGGCGATCTCGGTCAGCTCCTGGCGCCAGTCGGTGACGATGGCCTTGAACCGCGCCGAGCGCAGGCCCGCGGTCAGCTTGCGGAACTCCCGGGCCCGGCGCTTGACCAGGAAGGCGCGGAACGGCTCCAGGTTGGCCGCCGACGCGGCCACCAGGTGCTCGGCCATGCCCTCGAAGCCGAGCAGGTAGACGTCCAGGTCCCGGGTCGGCGTGGTCAGGTCGCCCAGCCACTTGAACTCGGCCGCGTACTGCCCGGCCAGCGCGGCGGGCAGCACATGGCCGAGCAGCTTGACCGCCGACCGGGTGCGGCGGACCGAGACCCGCAGGTCGTGCAGGAACTCGGTGTCGATGTCGCGCAGCACACCGGGGACGTTCTGCTCCAGGGTGTCCAGCAGGCGCAGCAGCAGGGTGGCCACCGCGACGGCCGCGGGCATGGCCGCCGTGATCGGGGCGTTCACGCCGTTGCTGTAGTCGGCGGGGCGGCGGCCGGCCGCGGTCAGGGCCTCGGCGTAGGCGTCCGGGGCCGGGGCGACGCCGGGGATGTCGGCCAGCAGCTGGGCGGCCTTGCGGGCCTGACCGGAGTAGCCGCGGACTTCGGCGATGGTCAGGCGCGGGGGCAGGCCGGCGGCGGTTCCTTCGGCTTTGGTGACGCTCGACCGGTCGATGATCAGCCGGGCGACGGTCTTGCCGTCCTGGTTGAGCAGCCGGGTCACGCTGGTGCTGCCGGCCGCCTTGGCCACCGGCAGCAGCGCCCGCGGGCTGGCCAGCTTGACGATCTGGTCGCGGACCGGCCCGGCGGGCAGGTCGCTGGCCAGGCGGGGACGGGCGGGACTCCAGCCGGGTGCGGGCTGTTCGGCCTGGGTCACGTCGTCCTTGGTCAGCAGCAGGCGGCCGCCGCGGCGGGCGTGCTCATATTCCAGGACCAGGCCGGCCCGGTTCAGCCGCCAGTCGAAGGTGTCCAGCCAGGTGCGCTGGCGGGTGGCGCGGCCGTTGGGCTCGGCGGCGATGGCGAAGGTCTGCGCGAGGACGGCCAGAGCGGCGGAGACCGGATCCCCGTTGCTTCTTTCCTGCCCGTTTTCCTGCCCGTTTTCCCGTCCGTTTTCCGGGCCGTTTTCCAGTCCGTTTTCCGGTCCGTTTCGCTGTTCGTTTGCCGGTCCGTTTTCCGGTCCGTTCTTCCGTCCGGCCAGCTCGGGTCCCGGCAGGTCAGGCGTCATAAGTTCAGTTTCTCCTTCCGGAGAATCCTACCGCCGGTCTCCCTATGCCTGGTATACACCGGCATCAGCCGACGGGCCATGCCTGCGTCGTGGCGGCGAGGATATCAGCGGGCCTGGGCATGGCCGTCTGCGCCCCGGGCCTGGTGACGGCGGCGGCGCCCGCGGCCGCCGCCGCTCTGGTGGCCGCCGCGGCGGGCACACCGGCCGCGATGGCGGTGGCCAGCGCACCGACGAAGGTGTCGCCCGCACCCACCGTGTCGACCGCCTGGACGGCGAAGCCTTCGATAATCTGGGTACCGTCGGGGCCGGCCAGGGCGGCGCCGTGGGCGCCCGCGGTGACCACCGCGTGGCGTGGGCCCATGGCGATCAGGTGGGCGGCGGCGTCTTTTGCGGCAGCTATACCGCTGACCGGGCGGCCCAGGACGGCGGCGGCCTCGGACTCGTTCACCACCAGCCAGTCCAGGTGGTTTCCGGTGATCAGGGCGGCGGCCTCGGGAGGGGCGGGGGCCAGATTGAGCACGCAGGTGCCCGGCCGGGTCAGCGCGGCCCTGATCGTGGGGACGGGGATCTCGGCGCTGATGACCAGGATGTCGCCGGCTTGGCGGGTTTGCCTGGCTTGTCTGGCTTGCTCGGCGGCCGCGGCGACCTCGGGCGGGCCGGCCTGGTGGTTGGCGCCGGGCGCCACGACGATGAGGTTCTCGCCGGCCTCGTCGACGGCGATCATGGCCAGGCCGGTCGCTACCCCGGGGACGGTCCGTACGGTTTCCGCGTTGACCGTTTCGCTGCGGAGCGCGGCGAGGAGCCGGCGGCCGAAGTCGTCGTCGCCGACGCAGCCGACCATGCGGACGTCGGCGCCGAGCCGGGCCGCGGCGACCGCCTGGTTGGCGCCCTTGCCGCCCGGCGTGAACCGGGCCGCAGAGCCGAGCACGGTGGCGCCCGGACCGGGCAGCCGGGGCACGGTCACCGAGATGTCCATGTTCAGGCTGCCCAGCACGGTGACCCGCGGTCGTTTGGCCATGCCTGGCACGTTAGCGCTTGCGGGTGGGGCCGGTCAGGGGGAATGCTGGCCGCTTGAGCGTTATCCAGAACCGGTCCAGTGAGCCCGGGCCGGCCAGCCCCGGGCGAGCGGCCGGTGAGCGTAAGGTACGGCGAGGACCACCGCATGAATCTGGATAACACGAACATGAATGAGGCGCTGTGATTGACCCTGACTCGGCGGTGCCGCCGTATGAGCAACTCGCCTACATGCTGCGCGACGAGATCGCGCAGGGACGGCTGACGGACCGGATCCCCTCGGTGCACACGATCAGCGAGGCGCACCACGTGTCACACCGGACCGCCGCCCGGGCCCTGTCCATCCTGAAGGGCGAGGGAATGATCGTCAGCGTCCCCGGCCAGGGCCACTTTGTGCGGGGGCACGAAGGCTAATTTGTACGGGGGCACGAAGGCTAATTTGTACGGGGGCACGAAGGCTAATTTGTACGGGGGCACGAAGGCTAATTTGTACGCTTTGTACGCGCCGTGGAGTCTGAGCGCCCCGGCGGTTTCACTCTGGTCCCACCCGCCCCGTTTCCGCGGTTGATTGGTGTTTCGCGGTTGATTCGGGGTGCTGGAATACGGTCAATCCACCGCAGAACCGGAATCGCAGAAATGTGGCTGGAGTGACGAGCGGGGCGGGTTCAGGGTGTGATCCGCGGCGTCAGAGGGCGCGGGGCGTCAGACGGCGCGGTAGGAGGTCAGCATGCGGCGCATGCTGGCGGTGTCGCGGTCGGGGTAGCGGTCCAGGATCGCGTGCAGGTCGTTCAGGTCGGATATGGAGTTGTAGCTGGCCAGCTCGCGCTGTAGCTGCCTGCGGGCGGTGTGCGTGGCGCGGGCGTGGTGGAGCTGACCGCGGATCGCGGTCCAGGTCGTCATGGGTCTCTCCTCCGGGCGGATTTGCTTTCTACTCCTCTCTAACGCTACTCATGCTGGGTTTATGCCTTCAATGACTAGGTATCAAGTAATCCATGACCTACAGTCATGAATATGGATACCAATGCGCTGCGCTGGCTGCAGCAGGTGGCTGACGGCACGACGGTGACCGAGATCAGCGACCTGGAGGCCATCACGCAGTCCGGGGTGTCACGGGCACTGAGCAGGCTGGAGGCGGAGATCGGCGCGCCGCTGCTGCGCCGGTCCGGGCGGACCCTGCGGATGACGCATGCGGGCGCGGTATTCAAGCCGCACCTGGACGCGATGCTGCATCACCTGGACGACGGGCTGGCCGCGGTCAGCCAGCAGATCGACCCTGATACCGGCACGGTGGCGCTGGCCTTCCAGCAGTCGCTGGGCACCTGGCTGGTGCCGGATCTGGTGCGGAGCTTCCGGGCCGCGCACCCGGGCGTCGGCTACCGGCTCACCCAGGTCAGGGACGAACTGGATGCGGTGGCATTGGACCACGCTGACCTGGAGATCGGCAGCCGCCGGCCCAGGACGGACGCGGCCGTGCTCACGGCACCGCTGACCCGGGAGCCGCTGCGGCTGGCCCTGCCACGTGATCACCGGCTGGCCGGGCGGCCCAGCGTCGGGCTGGCCGAGGTGGCCGGCGAGCCGTTCACCGGGCTGCGTCCGGCCTCGGCGCTGCGCAAGCTGACCGACGAACTGTGCGAGCAGGCGGGGTTCCGCCCGGCGGTCAGCTTCGAGGCAGACGACCTGTCGAACGTCCGCGGGTTCGTGGCTGCCGGGCTGGGCATCGCCGTGGTCCCGGCGCCGCGGGCGGGCTCGCCTGAATCGGCCCCCGGACCCGTGGTCTACCGGGACATCCCCGACCGAGGGGCGTTCCGGGACATCTGCCTGAGCTGGTCGGCAGAACGGCGCCTGCTGCCGGCCACGGAACTGTTCCGCCGGCACGCCCTCCGCCGCGCCGCCGCGGGGAAGCTGCCCGCGGTTCAGGGCGGCCCCGTGGTCTAGGGCCCGGTGGTCTAGGGCGGCCCCGTGGTCTAGGGCCCGGTGGTCTAGGGCGGCCCCGTGGTCTAGGGCCCGGTGGTCTAGGGCGGCCCCGTGGTCTAGGGCCCGGTGGTCTAGGGCCCGGTGGTCTAGGGCGGGGAACGCTGATTCGTGATCGCCGCGAGACTCCGGAGTCACTACAGTTGTCTGATGAAACCGTTTCTGCTGCTGTCTATCCGCGCGGACGATCCCGCGGCGGACAACGAGTACGCGTCCTTCGTGAGCCTGGCCGGGCTGACCGAGAGCGACCTGCGGCGGGTACGGCTGGAGCAGCGCCCGCTGGGCCAGGTCGACCTGGGCGAATGGTCCGGGATCTGGGTCGGCGGCGGGCCGTTCAACTACTCCGACCCGGACGAGAAGAAGTCCGACGTCCAGCGGCGGGTCGAGGCCGACCTGGACCGCCTGCTCGACGTCGTGGTCCGGGCCGACTTCCCGTTCCTGGGGGCATGCTACGGCGTCGGGGCCCTCGGCAGCCACCAGGGCGGCGTGCTGGGCCGGCGGTACGCCGAGCCGGTCGGCCAGGTCCGGGTCACGGTCACGCCGCCTGGCCGGCGTGACCCGCTGCTGCGCGAGCTGCCGGCCAGCTTCGACGCCTTCACCGGGCACAAGGAGGCGATCACCCGGCTGCCTGGCCACGCCGTGCTGCTGGCCACCTCGGCCTCCTGCCCGGTCCAGGCCTTCCGGATCGGCTCGAACGTCTATGCCACCCAGTTCCATCCCGAACTGGACGCACCGGGCCTGTGCACCAGGGTCGAAGTGTACAAGCACGCTGGGTACTTCGAGCCGCACCTGGCCGACGAGATCAAGGCGATGGCCTGGAGCAGCGACATCAGCCATCCGCCCGCGATCTTGCGCGCGTTCGTCCGGCGCTACGGCCAGCCCAGGGTCAACTGGAGCCGGGGCCTGACCTCGGCCAGCCGCAGGTAGGTGACCAGCCGCTGGCCGCCGCGGGTGGCCAGCGTGACGAGCACGTGCTGGAGTTCGGCGACGTCGCGGGCCACCACGGTGAGCAGGTAGTCCATCTCGCCGGCCACGGTGTACGCGGAGGTGATCTGCGGCACCGACCTGATCAGGTCGTCGAACACGTTGCTCGAGCGCACGTCATGACGGGCCAGGGTGGCCGTCACGTAGACCTGCAGCGGGAAGCCGCAGGCGTCCGGGTCGAGCCGGGCGCTGATGATGCGGATCACGCCCGACTCCTTGAGCCGGCGGACCCGGTGCAGGGTGGCGGCCGGCGACAGGCCGACCAGCCGGGCCAGCTCCACGTTCGTCCGGTCCGCATCTTCCTGCAGCGCAGTCAGCAGCTAGATGTCAACATCGTCAAGTGAGATGGCCATTTGGCTAAATAATATCTCGTGATCAGGCTCTGGCGACGAACTTCGTGTGCTGCGCGGCGAATATGGCTATATGAACATCAGCCGCCGTAACGCCGTCGCAGCCCTGGTCGCGGCCGGGCTGCTGTGGGGCACCACAGTGCCCCTGTCCAAGCTGGCCCTGCAGTGGCTGGCCCCGGGCTGGCTCACCGTCGCGCGGTTCGGGCTGGCCGCCGCGATCCTGCTGCCCGTGGCCAGGCACCGGAGGCCAAAGGGGGCCCGGGGGGATGGGTCCCCCCGGTGGAGAGGCATCCTGGACGCCAGGCTGCTGGTCTCCGGGGCGATCGGGTACGGCGGGTCGGTCGTCGTGCAGAACGCCGGCCTCAGCCGGACCAGCGTCACCCACGCCGCCCTGCTCATCGGGGCCGTGCCGGTGCTGGTCGCGGTCATCGCCGCACTGTGGCTCCACACCGTGGCCCGGCCCGTGGCCTGGGCCGGCTTCGCGCTCTCGCTGGCCGGCGTGGGCCTGGTCACCGCGGCCGAGGTCGCCGGGGCCTTCCTGAACCTGGAGCCGCTGGTCGGCGCCATCGCGGGCGTGGTGTTCTTCGCCAACCCGGTGGGCCCGAGGCAGCTGGCCGGAGGGCTGGGCATCGTGGCCGGGATCGGCCTGAGCAGCCTGCGGTCAGGCCAGGTACGGGCCGAGCAGGGTCAGGTCGGCGGCCGACAGCCGGTCGCGGGCGGTCTTGGCCTGGTGCCAGAAGGGGTAGATGAGCGCGGGGGCGCTGGCGGCGTCGAGCCGGGCGCGCTCGTCGGGGAGGAGGACCAAAGACGCTGCTGCGAGGTTGTCGGCTAGCTGCTCGGCGGTGCGGGCGCCGATGACCGCGGAGGTCACGGCGGGCCGGCCCAGGGTCCAGGCCAGCGCCACCTGCGCCCCCGACACGCCGTGCCGCAGGCCGATCTCGATCAGGATCTCCACGATGTCATACAGGCCCTCGGGGTCATAGACCGGCGGCTCGCCCCAGTCGGAAAGCTGGCGCGAGCCGACCGGGGCCTGATGGTTCCTGCGGTACTTGCCGGACAGCAGCCCGCCGGCCAGCGGGCTCCAGACCAGGATGCCCAGGCCCTGGTCGACGGCCAGCGGGATCAGCTCGTACTCCGCCTCGCGGGCCTGCAGCGAGTAGTAGATCTGCTGGCTGACCAGCGGGGCCAGGTCCAGCCGCCCGGCGATGCCCACCGCCTTCATCAGCTGCCAGGCGGCGTAGTTGGAGGCACCGACGTAGCGCACCTTGCCCGAGGCGACCAGGTGGTCGAGGGCGTGCAAGGTCTCCTCGAGCGGCGTCTGGCCGTCCCACTCGTGCACCTGGTACAGGTCGATGTGATCGGTGCCCAGGCGGCGCAGGCTGGCCTCGCAGCCGGAGATGATGTGATGCCGGGACAGGCCGGAGTCGTTCGGCCCGCGGCCCATGCCCATCCGGACCTTGGTGGCCACCAGCACCCGGTCGCGCCGGCCGCGCAGGACCTGGCCCAGTATTTCCTCGGCCAGGCCCGACGAGTACACGTCGGCGGTGTCGATCAGGTTGACGCCGGCCTCCAGGCACATGTCAACCTGCCGTTCGGCCTCCTCGACGTCGGTGGCGCCCACGTCGGCGAAGTCGCCGGTGCCGCCGAACGTCATCGTGCCCATGGTCAGCACGGAAATCCGCAGGCCCGACCGGCCCAGCGCGCGATACTCCATGAGCTGAACCCTACCGACCGGGTGTTCCGCGCGGGATGCGAATCAGGGGGCGGCGGGCGGGAACCACGGCCCGTTCGGCCTAATAAAAATCAGGCGGCCGGGCGGGGCCGGGCCGGGTGGGCGGCATGGGCGGCGATGCCGGTGGCGGCCAGCGCGGCCAGGGCGGCGGTGAGCATGGCCGCCCGGTCGCCGGACACGCCGCCGCTGACCGTCTCGGCTATGGCGGGCAGCAGGGCGGCGCCGACCGCCGCGCCGATCTGGCGGCTGGTGTTGATCATGCCGCCGACCAGGCCCTGGTCGGCATCGGCCATGCCGCGGCTGGCCAGCACGACCGACCCGAACGCGGTGCCCGCGGTGCCGAAGCCGATCAGCATGACGACCAGCAGGACCGGGCTGTAGCCGGTGGCGGGCAGGTGGGTCAGGACACCGAAGCCGACCGCGGTGGCGGCGGCGGTCAGGACCAGCATCCGGGTGACGCCGATCCGGCCGGCCAGCCGGGGCCCGAGCATGCCCATGGTGAAGCCGATCACGCCCTGCGGCGCGATGGCCAGGCCGGTGAACAGCGGAGACTCGTGCAGGACCTGCTGCAGGTAGAGCGACATGACCAGCATCTCGCCGCCGTTCCACAGGCCGAGCAGGAACGACAGCGTGGTGCCGTTGCGCAGGCCCGGGCGGTGCAGCAGAGCGGGGCGGATCAGCGGCTGGGGGTGGCGCGTCTCGGCCCGGCCGAAGGCGGCGGTGGCCACGGCCGCGGCGACGGCGGCCGCGATGACCAGCGGCGAGCTCCAGCCGAGCACGGCGCCCTGGGATACGGCGAACACGACCAGCGCGACCGCGGTAGTGATCAGCAGCGCGCCGCGGACGTCCAGCCGGCACTCGGCGGTGCGGCCAGCCTTTCCGGCGCGGCCAGCCTTCGCGGCACGGCCAGCCTTCGCGGCGCGGGCGGTCTTCGCGGCGCGGCCGGCAGTGCCCAGGACGGCCGGGGCCAGAGCGGCGGCGGCCAGCCCGACCGGGACGTTGACCAGGAACACCGCGCGCCAGCTGGTGAACTGGACCAGGACGCCGCCGAGGACCTGGCCGGAGACGAAGCCGATGGAAGAAACCGCGCCGTACAGGCCAATGGCCCGGGTACGTTCGGGGCCTTCGGGGAAGCTGGTGGTGATGAGCGAGAGCGCGGCGGGAGCGACGATGGCGGCGCCCGCGCCCTGGATGACCCGGGCGGCGATCAGCAGCACCGGGTCCTGGGCCAGCCCCCCTGCCAGGCTGGCCAGGGAGAACGCGATCAGGCCGGCGATGAACATGCGGCGCCGGCCGAGCAGGTCGGCGGCCCGGCCGCCCAGGATGAGCAGCCCGCCGAATGAGATGGCGTATCCGGTGACGATCCACTGCACCGCGTCCGGCGGCATGGCCAGCTCGCGCTCGATGGAGGGCAGGGCGACGTTCACGATGCTGAAATCGAGGACGACCATGAACGCGGCGACGAGGATCAGGGCGAGCTGCACGGGCCGTCTGGTCCGGCCTGCCGGGGTGGTGGGAGTGGTCGAGGCTGCTGCGGTTTGGGTGGGCGCTGCGGTTTGGGTAGGCGCTGCGGTTTGGGTGGGCCCTGCGGTTTGGGTGGGCCCTGCGGTTTTGGAGGGCGGTGCGCTGGGCATGGTACCAATCAGATACGTAACGGACCGTTTCGGATTTCTAGAGGGTAGAACCGGGTGATGAACGGGGATATTCCAGCGGCGGGCGGTCCGGCTCCGCGGGGCCGGCCGCGGAGCCAGGAGGCCGACCGGGCCATCCTGGCCGCGACCGCGGACCTGCTGGCCGAGCGGGGCCTGGCCGGCATGTCGATCGAGGAGGTCGCGGCCCGGGCCGGGGTCGGCAAGGCCACTATCTACCGGCGCTGGCCGTCCAAGGGCCTGCTGGCGCTGGACGCCTTCGTCTTCTCCTTCCAGGCGGAGCAGCCGCTGCCCGACACCGGGACGCTGCGCGGCGACCTGATGGCCGCGCTGACCGCGTGGGTCCGGGCGGTCACCGGCACCTCGATGGGACGGATGCTGACCGGGCTGATCGCCGAGGCACAGCACGACCCGGAGCTGCGGGCGGCCTGGCGGGACCGGGTGCTCGAGCCGCTGCGGGCCCAGCACCGGATCATGCTGGACCGGGCCGAGGCCCGGGGCGAGATCCCGTCGTCGGTGGACCGGGAGGTGGTCCTGGACCTGTTCTTCGGCGCGGCCCAGCACCGGCTGCTGCTCGGGCACCTGCCGCTGACCGAGGACTTCATCCGCGACGTGGTGGACGTGATCCTGAACGGGATCGAGCGGGTTTGCGGTGGGGCGGGCGGGTAGCAAGAGATATAGCGTCGCGAGCCTGACGGGGCGGGGTTGGCTCAGATGCGTTCACGTTATATCTTGAGATCGTAACGATGTTAGTGGTGTGGGCTACGGGCGCGCATCGCTCGAGGCGCTCGAAGCGAAGGAGAGCCGGCAATGACCGATGTTGAGCGGCAGGTGCGGGGCTGGTGGGCACGGCTGATGGCCTGGTTGCGCGGCGACCAGCCGGCCGAGGCGGGACGCAAGGCGAAGGCGGCCGTGCAGGACATCCGGGACAGCGACGCCGGGCGCAAGGCCGAGTCGGCGCTGCGCGACCTGCGGCAGGGCGAGGTCGGCCGCAAGACCGAGGCGGCCATCCGCGACCTGCGCGAGGGCGAGGCGGGACGCAAGGCGAAGGCCGCCCTGCAGGACCTGCGCGACAGCGACGCCGGGCGCAAGGCCAAGGATGCGCTGCGCGACCTAGCCCACAGCGACGCGGGGCGCAAAGCCAAGGCCGCGCTGCGGGACCTGCGCGACAGCACGACGACCCGCGACAAGTCCTGACGCCCTGACGGCCTGACGCCCTGACGCCCTGACCTGGCGGCGGCTAGGCTGAGGCGCGGGAAAATCTTTGCCGGGCGAGGCGAGGCGTCTGCCGCGGTCGGGGTATAGACGCTCGGGAAGGCCTTGACCTGCACTGATGTTAACGTTCACGTCGGCCGCCGGCTGACCGTAAGGCTTGCAGGGCGCGGCAGAGGAGGGCGACGTGACGCCGTCACCGGGTGATCGGGCCAAGAGCGGGCTGCGCACTCCGGCCGTCGCCGGGCCGAGCCCGGGCAGCCTGTCCCGGCCGCCCGTGATGGCCGACGTCGCCCGGCTGGCCGGCGTCTCGCACCAGACGGTCTCGCGCGTGCTCAACGACCACCCGAACGTTCGCCCGCCGACCAGGGACAAGGTGCTCGCGGCCATCCGCGAGCTGGCCTACCGGCCGAACGCCGCGGCCCGGACCCTGGTCACCCGGCGCACCCACACCCTCGGCGTGATCAGCTTCGACACCATGCTGTACGGGCCCGCCTCGATGCTGTACGGCTTCGAGCGCGCCGCGCACAACGCCTACTTCGTATCCGTGGCCAGCCTGCCCGCCCTGGACCGGGGATCCATGCTGGACGCGGTGGAGCGGTTCCTCGGGCAGGGCATCGAGGGCATCATCGTGATCGCCACCCAGGACACCGCGGTGGCCGCGCTGGCGCACGTGCCGCCGGAGGTGCCGCTGGTCGCCGTGGGCTGCGGCACGCGGGCCGCGGTGACGTCGGTGGCCATCGACAACATGGCAGGTGCCGCCGCCGCGACGCGGTACCTGCTCAGCCTGGGGCACGAGACCGTCTATCACGTGGCCGGGACCTCGGCACACCTCGACGCGCAGGAACGCGTGGACGGCTGGCGGCAGGCGCTGCGCGACGCGGGCGCGCCCGAGCCCCCCGTGCTGTCCGGCGACTGGTCCGCCGCCTCCGGCTACCAGCTCGGGCACGAGCTGGCGGACGACCCCGAGGTGACCGCGGTGTTCTGCGGCAACGACACGATGGCGCTTGGTGTCATGCGGGCCCTGGCCGAGCGCGGGCGGCGGGTGCCCGGCGACGTCAGCCTGGTCGGCTTCGACGACGTGCCCGAGGCGGGCTACTACATGCCGCCGCTGACCACGGTCCGGCAGGACTTCGGCGAGGTCGGGCGGCAGGCCCTGAGCACGCTGATCGACCGGATGTCCGGCGCGATCGCGCCCGGCTGGCGGGTCCGGGTGGCGCCCGAGCTGATCGTGCGGTCCAGCGCGGCCGGACCCGATGGACCCCATGGACCCCATGGTCACTGACCTGGCAGTTCCGCTAACCTAACGTCATCGTCGGCGGGCGGCAAGAATGCACGGCGGCAGGGATTCGCGGCGGCAGGGATTCGCGGCGAAGAGCGTACGATGAGGCGGACAGATGGATGTTAGCGCTAACAACAGCAGCCGCGGCGATGCCTACGTGGTCGGCGTGGACTTCGGCACGCTGTCGGCGCGCGCCCTGGTGGTCCGGGTCAGCGACGGCGCCGAGGCGGGCACGGCGGTCAGCGAGTACGCCCATGGCGTGATCGACCGGCAGCTGGCCGGTTATGGCGAGCTGCCGCCGGACTGGGCGCTGCAGGATCCGGGCGACTACACCGCGGCGCTGGCCGCCGCCATCCCGGCCGCGATCGGGGACGCCGGCATCGACGCGGGCCAGGTCGTCGGCGTGGCCACCGACTTCACCGCATCGACCTGCCTGCCGGTGCTGGCCGACGGGACCCCGCTGTGCCAGCTGCCGGGCCTGGCGGCCCGCCCGCACGCCTACCCCAAGCTATGGAAACACCATGCGGCCCAGCCGCAGGCCGACCGGATCAACGCCACCGCCCACGAGCGCCACGAGAAGTGGATCAACCGCTACGGCGGGAAGATCTCGTCGGAATGGCAGTTCGCCAAGGCGCTGCAGCTGCTCGATGAGGACTACGAGCTCTACCGGCGGGCCGACCGGTGGATCGAGGCGGCCGACTGGATCATCTGGCAGCTGTGCGGGACCGAGACCAGGAACGCCTGCACCGCCGGGTACAAGGGCATCTACCAGGACGGCCAGTACCCGTCGCGCGAGTTCCTGGCCGCGCTCGACCCGCGCTTCGCCGGCTTCGCCGCGGACAAGCTGGCCCACCCGATCTCGGCGCTGGGTGGCCTGGCCTGCGGCTGACCCCGGCCGCGGCCGCGATGTGCGGCCTGCCTGATGGCATCGCGGTGGCGGTGGGCAACGTGGACGCGCACGTCACCGTGCCTGCCGCGGGCCCGGTCGCGGCGGGCAAGATGGTGGCCATCATGGGCACGTCGACCTGCCACGTAATGAACGGCGCCGAGCTGGCCGAAGTGCCCGGCATGTGCGGCGTGGTGGACGGCGGGATCGTGGCCGGGCTGTGGGGCTACGAGGCCGGCCAGAGCGGGGTGGGCGACATCTTCGCCTGGTTCGCCCGCAACGGCGTGCCGGGCGAGTTCGCCGAGGAGGCCAGGCGGCGCGGGATGCCGCTGCAGCAGCTGCTCGACGAGCAGGCCGCCGCGGCGCCGCCGGGGGCGCACGGGCTGGTCGCGCTGGACTGGGCGGGCGGCAACCGTTCGGTGCTGGTGGACGGGCGCCTGTCCGGGGCGATCGTGGGCCTGACCCTGGCCACCACGGCACCGGAGATCTACCGGGCACTGCTGGAGTCCACCGCCTTCGGCACCAGGATGATCATCGATACATTCGGCATGTCGGGGGTGCCGGTGACCGAGCTGGTGGTGGCGGGCGGGCTGGTCAAGAGCGCGCCGCTGATGCAGATCTACGCCGACGTCACCCGGCGGCCGCTGAGCGTCATCGGCTCGGAGCAGGGCCCGGCCCTGGGCTCGGCCATCCACGCGGCCGTGGCCGCGGGCGCCTACCCGGACGTGCCGGCCGCCGCCCAGGCCATGGGCCGGATCGAGCGGGACGTCTACCGGCCTGCTCCGGCCCGGGCGGACGTCTACGACGAGCTGTACGCCGAGTACGTGCGGCTGCACGACTACTTCGGGCGCGGGGAGAACCCGGTCATGCACCGGCTGCGGGCCATCCGCGACCGGGTGCTATCCGGGCGGGGCGAGGCGGGTGCTTGGTGAGCGAGGCGGGTGCTTCGTGAGCGAGGTGAGTGCTTCGTGAGCGCGGCCGGCAGCCCAGCCGCCGAGAGCCCAGCGGTCGCGGCGCTGCGGGAGACGGTGTGCGCGCTGCACGCCGAGCTGGTGCGCAACGGCCTGGTCGCCTGGACGTCAGGCAACGTGTCCGCCCGGACGCCGGACGGGCTGATGGTGATCAAGCCGAGCGGGGTCTCCTACGACGACCTGACCCCGTCGTCCATGGTGGTATGCGACCTTTCCGGCACGCCGGTTTCCGCGGGCGGGCTCAGCCCGTCCAGCGACACCGCCACTCACGCGTACATCTACCGGCATATGCCTTCGGTCGGCGGCGTGGTGCACACGCACTCCACCTACGCCACCGCGTGGGCGGCCCGCGGCGAGGCCATCCCGTGCGTGATCACCGCCATGGCCGACGAGTTCGGCGGCGAGATCCCGGTCGGGCCGTTCGCGCTGATCGGCAGCGACGAGATCGGCCGGGGGGTGGTGGCCACGCTGACCGGGCACCGCTCCCCCGCCGTGCTGATGCGCAGCCACGGCGTGTTCACGATCGGCGGCAGCGCGCGGGAGGCGGTGAAGGCCGCCGTCATGTGCGAGGACGCCGCCCGCACCGTGCACCTGGCCCGGGCCTACGGCGAGCCGGCGCCGCTGCCCGCGGCAACGGTGGACGCGCTGCACGCCCGCTACAAGAACCACTACGGCCAACGTTGAGGGCCCTCAGGTAAGGAGCGACCGCTGTGGAGACGAGCGCTGTGGAAACGGCAGCTGTGGAGACGGCAGGAAGACGCAAGCCGCGGATCGGGATTCTCGGCATCATGCAGGACCTGTATGACGACATGATCCCCGGGATCGCGCAGCGGCAGGAGGGATACGCGGCCGAACTGGCCGCGCAGCTGTCCGGCGTCGCGGAGTTCATCCCGAGCAAGGCGGTCAAGTACCGGGAGGACGCCGAGCGCGCCATGCGCGAGTTCGAGAATGCCGACCTGGACGGCGTGCTCGTGGTGATGCTGACCTACGGGCCTGCCATGCGGGTGGCCCGGCTGCTCTCGGAGTCGCGGCTGCCGGTCTGCCTGGCCAACATCCAGCCGGAGCCCACTGTCACGCCCGCCTGGGACATGGCCGACATGACCTACAACCAGGGCGTGCACGGGGCCCAGGACACGGCCAACGCCATGGTCAGGGCGGGCAAGCGGTTCGCCGTGCTGACCGATGACTGGAAGAGCGCCTCGTTCCGGGAGGACGTAGGCCGCTGGGCCCGCGCCGCCGCCGCGGCCACCGCGTGGAAGCGGCTCAAGGTCGCCATCTTCGGCTACGCCATGAACGAGATGGGCGACATCCGGGTGGACGAGTCGGCGCTGGTCCGCACCCTGGGGCCGGCCATTATCGCGGTCGCGCAGGGCGATCTGTACCGGGGCATGCAGGAGGCCACCGACGAGGCGGTGGCCGCGGTGATGGCGTTCGAGGACGAGCACTTCGAGATCGACCCGCGGCTGTCGGTGACCGAGCGCACGGACCACGCCCGGATGCAGGTGGCGATCGAGCAGATCCTGAACGAACGTGGTTTTGGCGCCTACACGGCCCACTTCGACGCGATCGGCGAGGACGGGCGGTTCAGCCGGCTGCCGCTGGCCGCGGCCTCGTCCCTGCTGGCCAAGGGCTACGGCTACGCCGCCGAGGGCGACGTGCTCACCGCCTGCCTGGTCTACGCCGGGCACGTCCTGATCGGCGACGCGCACTTTACCGAGATGTACGCGATGGACTTCCCGTCTGATTCGGTGCTGATGAGCCACATGGGCGAGGGCAACTGGAAGGTGGCCCGCACCGACCGGCCGGTGCGGCTGATCAAGCGGCCGCTGGGCATCGGGCGGCTGGCCGACCCGCCCACGTTCCTGTTCCAGTACCAGCCGGGTCCGGCCACCCTGGCCACCCTGGTCTCGCTGGAGGGCGAGCGGTTCCGGCTGGTGGTCGCCGAGGGCCAGAACCTGGACAGCCAGCAGCTCCC
Source organism: uncultured Actinomycetes bacterium (assembly GCA_963835775.1). Taxonomy (GTDB): domain Bacteria; phylum Actinomycetota; class Actinomycetes; order Streptosporangiales; family Streptosporangiaceae; genus Palsa-504. The sequence goes on from CAWIHB010000003.1 coordinate 22,113, forward strand.
GGCGCTGGAGATGCCCTACGGGCAGTTCCGGCCCGCCTCCGGCCTGCGGAAGTGCCTGAACGGGTGGCTGACGGCAGGCGGGCCGCACCACGAGGTGATGAACCTGGGCCACCACGCCGCCGACTGGAAGGTGTTCTGCCAGCTCACCGGCATCGAGTTCGTCCAGGTCTAGGGGCGCTGAGCCCGGGGTAGCGCGCCCGGGGCGGCGGTGCGGCCGGTGCGAGCCGCTGGGGCTGGTGATCCGGCTTGCGCAGCACAACTCATGGAACCGGGAGCGGCTCGGTCAACGGATTCCCTGTGGGTGCGGGCAGATTCAGGTCTGCCACAGGGCGCTGACCGGGACCGCGCGCAGGCGGGATCCGAAGGGAAGGGTCTGGGTCCCGGTGTAGAAGACGATCCCCGCGATGAAGTCACCGCCGATCCGTCCGGCTAGGTGCCGCAGGCCGCGGAAGTCTCCCGCCGCGACCGTCGAGGAAGCCTTGATCTCGATCCCGACCACCTGGCCCTGGCGGTTCTCCAGGACCGCGTCGACCTCTACCTTGTCCTTGGTCCGGTAGTGGAACAGCTCGGCGCGCTGCCGCGACCAGGTCAGCTGCCGGGCCAGCTCCATCAGCACGAACCCCTCCAGCAGCGGGCCGAACGGCCCGCCGGGCCGCAGCAGGCTCCGCACGTCCGCGCCGACCAGGTTGGCCGCGATCCCGGAATCGACAAAGGCCAGCTTGGGTGTGCCGGTGGCGCGGGTACTCACGTTCCGCGACCAGGCCGGAATCCGCTTGATGAGGAAGACCTCTTCCAGCAGGGCCAGGTAGCGGTGGACGGTACTGGCCGGGAGCCTGGCCTCGCTTCCTACCGCGTTGGCTACCAGGAGCTGGCCGGAACGGGCCGCCAGCAGGCGGATCAGGGCTCGCATCTCGACTGTCCGCTCGATTTCGGACAGCTGGCTGACATCTCTGGCGACCAGGTCGCCGAGGTAGGAGTCGAAGAAGCGCTCGCGGCGGCGCGGGTTCGTCCGGGCCAGCGCCTCGGGAAAGCCGCCCCGGACGATGCGCTCGGCGTAGTCCTGCCTGGTCACCGCTGATTCGTGGGCCAGCGCGTCGCCCTGGTCGAAGACGGCGTCCACGAAACCGTCGGGGGTTCCGTCGATCTCGCCCTGGGCCAGCGGCCACAGCTCGATCGTCTCGGTCCGGCCGGGCAGCGTGTCCGGCAGGCCGCGTAGGCCCAGCACGCGTGCCGAGCCGGTGAGCAGGTAACGGCCGGGCCTCGGGTCGGCGTCGACTTGCTCCTTGATGGCCAGCAGGAGCTCAGGGACCCGCTGGATTTCGTCGATGACCATGAGCTCGGCGGTGTCCACGAATCCGGCTGGGTCGGCGATGGCCGCCTGGCGGGTCACGGCGGTATCCAGGTTCCGCCACTCGGCATCCCGGCCCTTGGCGACCAGGCCGACCAGCGTGCTCTTGCCGGACTGGCGGGCTCCGGTGACGAGCACCACCCTGGTGTCGGCCAGCGCCTCGGTTATGGCCGCTTCAGAGTGCCGGGCTAGTAGCTTGCCCAGTGGGCTGGGATGGACGCGTACCACCTGATCAGAGTGCCACAAAGACGAGCCGCAGGCCAGTTCAAAGGCTGTATTCGTGGCACGTTGGTCGTTGATGTCGTGGTCTTTTGGTCGCTATTCACGTGGCACATTGGTCGCTATCAGCGTGGCACGCTGGTCGCTGTGGTGATGGTGCTCTGGTCGCTGGCATGCCGGGGGCGGAAATAATTCGGTTGCGCGGGCTGGGGGACGTGTGACAGCCTGCAGCGGTCCGGGCCGGCAGTGGCCGGCTGAGCGAAGGGAGGCGCGAGATGTATCAGCCCGTCGTGGGCGCGATTTCGCCTGCCCTGTTCATCGCTCAGCTGAGGAGCACCACCCGTGCACGACTTTTCCTCCGCCGACGGCGGAGAGTTCTTTACCGGCCGCGGTAAGCGGCGTTTCGACGACGACGAGCCGCTGACGGCCAAGCGCGTCCGGCACCGCCGGATGCTGCCGTCCATCGAGAAGTTCGACGCCACCGACGGCCTGCCGGAAGGCGATCGCTGGACCACCTGGGACCAGTCCACGCCGACCGACCGGGGACCGAGGCCCTACCCGGACTGGCTGGTCACCGAGCTGGCCGCGGTCGACACCGAGCTCGGCATCCTGAAGACGGGCAAGGAAGCCGACGTCTTCCTGCTGCGCCGCGGGGTGCCGGGCACGGACCGGTCCTGCCTGCTGGCGGCCAAGCGGTACCGGTCGGGCGAGCACCGGATGTTCCACCGCGACAGCGGCTACCTGGAGGGACGCCGGACCCGCGAATCCCGGGTCAACCGGGCCGCCGCTAACCGCAGCACCTTCGGGCGGCAGACCATCGCGGGCCAGTGGGCCAGCGCCGAGTTCGGCGCGCTGGCCCGGCTGTCCGCGGCCGGGGTCCCGGTGCCCTACCCGGCGCAGATCGTCGGCACCGAGCTGCTGCTGGAGTTCATCGGCTCGGCCGACGGGACGGCGGCGCCGCGGCTGGCCGAGACCAGGCCAGATCCGCCGGAGCTGGCCGCGCTGTGGGATCAGCTGGTGGCGGCGCTGGTGGCGCTGGCCAGGGACGGCCTGGCCCACGGCGACCTGTCCGCGTACAACCTGCTGGTCCACGAGGGGCGGCTGATCATGATCGACCTGCCCCAGGTGGTGGATGTGATCGCGAACCCGCGCGGGGACTTCTTCCTGACCCGCGACGCCGACCACATCGGCCGCTGGTTCGCCAGGCACGGCCTGTCGGACGTGCGCCCGGAACCGGCGGACCTGGCCGCCCTGCTGCGCCGGGAGGCCCTCCTCGACCGGTAAAACCGGGCCGGCCTGCGCCCGGGACGGTGCGGCCGCAGGCCGGGCCGGAATACCAGGAGGGAGCAGTGATCGGCAGGGAACGGGTTAGTCGAACCTGACGGTGTCGGCGGGCTCTGAGTCGGAGTCCGCGAACGAGTCGGGTTCGTCGAGCGATCCGGAGTCGTCCAGGTCGGAGTCGTCCAGGTCGGAGTCGTCCAGATCGGTCAGGTCGGGCTCGGCCAGGTCGGCCGGGCCGGGCTGGTGGAGTTCGTTGAGGTCAGCGTCGGGGTAGTCGGGCAGGTCGGGCGGCTGGAGGTCGGTGACGGGCGCGGCGGGCGCGGCCTGGGCGGTCGCGGCGCGGCCGGCGGTCCGGGAGCCGGCGGTCCGGGAGCCGGTGGTCTGGGAGCCGGCGGGCTGGGAGCGGGCGGGCTGAGCACGGGAGGGGCGAGGCTGCTTGAAGGTGAGCCGGCCATTCTTCATGATGCCGATCCGCTGAGCGCGACGGGCGATGCTGGTGTCGTGGGTCACCAGCACCATGGTCAGGCCGCGCTCGCGCCACATGGTCTCGAGCACGCCGATGATGTCGTCCCTGGTGCCCTCGTCGAGGTTGCCCGTGGGCTCGTCGGCCAGCAGGACCTTAGGCTCCTTGACCAGGGCCCGCGCGATGGCGACCCGCTGCTGCTGGCCGCCGGACAGCTCGCCCGGCGCGTGCCGCAGCCGGTCGCCCAGGCCCACGGCTTCCAGGGCCATGGCGGCCCGCTGCCGCCGCGCCGCGGCGGACACGTGCAGCGGGACCAGCGCGGTTTCCACGTTCTCCAGCGCGGATAGCGTGGGGATGAGGTTGAAGGTCTGGAATATGAAGCCGATGGACTCGGCCCGCACCCTGGTCACCTCGGCCTCGCGCAGCTGCGCGAGATCACGCCCGTCGAAGTCGACGACGCCGGCCGACGGCCGGTCCAGGCCGCCGAGGATCTGCAGCAGCGTGGTCTTGCCGTGCCCGGTCGGGCCCTGGATGGCCAGCCATTCGCCGTCCTCGATCACGAGGTCCACGCCGCGCAGGGCGGCGATGGTGCCCCGGCCCTTCTGGTAATTCTTGGTCACGCCGGTGAGCTTGTACATCTAGCTTTCTCTCCCGTCGAATTCACCCGTTGAAGCTGGTCGCGCGGGCACCGTCAGGCCACCTTGCCCAGCGCAGCCGCCGGGCGCAGCCGCGCGGCCCGCCATCCGCCGAACATCCCGGCGATGAGGCCGCCGGCCACGGCCAGCACGACCGCGAGCAGGATGATGTTGCCGCTCACCGAGGCAGTGAGGGGAACGGCCACGGTGTGGTTGGCCGCCGTCGCGGCGTGGTTGAAGAACCCGCCGCCACCGCCGGAACCGGAACCGGAACCGGAACCGGAACCGGGGAATCCGAACTGCCTGGCGCCGCCCGGCGTGGCCGAGCCCGTGGTCGGCCCCACCGTGGCGGTCAGCTTGTGCGACAGCTTGGACACCAGCTCCGCCCCGGCCAGGCCGACGCCGACGCCGATCACGCCGCCGATGATGCCCAGGGTGACGGCCTCGCCCATCACCTGGCCGACGATGCGGCGGCTCTTCCAGCCGAGCGCCTTCAGCGTGCCGAACTCACGGACCCGGCGCGAGACCGACGCCAGGGTCAGCAGGCTGGCCAGCAGGAACGCCGCGACGAGCACCGCGATCGCCAGCCACTTGCCCAGGTTGTTGGCCAGGCTCGAGGCACTGGACAGCGAGCCGGTGACCTCACTGGCCAGGTCGCTGGAGGTCGTCACGGTATAGGAGGGCAGCGCCTTGGCGATCTCGCTCTGGACGGCGGGGATGGCCGAGGAGCTGCTGGCCGCGACGTAGATGGTGTTCACGTCGTTCTTCAGGTTGGCCAGCTTCTGGGCCACCGCGAGCGGGATGTAGGCGTCCGACGGGTTGTCGCCGGCCGGCTCGCTGACGATGCCGATGATCTTGAAGCTCGTCGTGGCGCCGCTGCTGTTGCCGATGGCGACCGTGGAGCCTACGGTCAGCTTGTTCGCCGTCGCGTAGGAGGAGTCAACCAGCGCGACATCGGAGCTGGCGTCCGCGGTGGTGAAGGTCCGTCCCGTGCTGAGCTTGCCAGAGCTGAGCGGGCCGAGTTCGCCTGCGGTCAGGTCCACGCCGTCGACGCCGAAGCTGCTGGTAGTGAAGTTAGCCCGGAAACTTCCGCCGCCACCGCCGCCGCCGCCGCCACCGCCGCCGAAGCCGCCGCCACCGCCGCTCGTGTTGATGGCGGGCACGGTGCCGCTGATCGTCCGGTTGGTCAGGGTCAGGCCGCCGGCCGCCGCCGCCACGTCGTTCAGGCCGGAGACCGTGGTCACCGAGGACGCGGGGATCGAGGCGAGTGTGCCGCCGGCGCTGAGCGTGCTGTTGTTGATCTTGGTGCCGGCCGCGGGCCGCTTGGTGGTCCCGGTACGGAACCCGAAGCCGAACGAGCCCGGCGTGAACGAGCCGGCGGTCGGCGCCTTGGTCACGGTGACGTCCGTGCCCACACCGTACAGCGCCTTCAGCACCGTGCCCTGGGCGTTCTTGACTCCGGCGGCGGCGGCCGTCACCGTGATCACCAGGCCGATGCCAAGCGCGAGGCCGAGCGCGATGAACACGGCCTGGCGCGTGCGACCACGCAGTTCACGCCGCAAGTAGGTGAAGAACATCTCCGCACTCCTCAGCCGTCGTGCAGTATTGCCTGTACTGGCCTGACGGCGCTCCGTGTCTGGGATCACTATGTCCGCATAATTGGCGGCGCGGGTGTCCACCCCGGGAGTCCTTGCCGGGGCGGACGCCGCGCCACCTGAGAGCATGGCCGCGCTACCTGAACGAGTGCTGAGTGGAACCTGCGGGATTACCCCAACCTGGGGCCGGCGGGGCTATCGGCAGGGCTAGCCGCCGCGGGCGGCCCTGATCGTCTCGCGGAGCGAGCTCATGGTGGCCAGCACGGCCGAGGGCTCGTAGCCGCAATGCGCCATGCAGTTGGCGCACCGGGGGTCCTTGCCCCGTCCGTAGGAGTCCCAGTCCGTGGTCTCGAGGAGCTCCCGGTACGTCTTCACATACCCGTCCGACATCAGGTAGCAGGGCTTCTGCCAGCCCAGCAGCGAGTAGGAGGGAATACCCCAGGCGGTGCAGCCGAAATCGGTCTTGCCCTCCAGGAAGTCCAGGAACAGCGGCGTGTGGTTCAGCCGCCACTTCTTGCGCCGGCCATCAGCGAACGCCTTGCGGAACAGCTCGCGGGTTTCGGTCACGCCCAGGAAGTGCTCCTGGTCCGGCGCCTTCTCATACGCGTAGGCAGGCGAGATCTGCATCTCGTCGACGCCCAGGTCGTCGTTGAGGTAGGTCAGCACGTCGATGATGGTCTGCGGGGTGTCGGTGTTGAAGAACGTGGTGTTGGTGTTCACCTTGAACCCGCGGGACTTGGCCAGCTTGATCGCGGCCACCGCCTCGTCGAACACGCCCTCCTTGCAGACCGACTCGTCGTGCCGCTCACGCAGGCCGTCGACGTGCACCACCCAGGCGAAGTAGGGCGACGGCTTGAACTTGTCCAGCTTCTTGGGCAGCAGCAGCGCGTTCGTGCACAGGAACACGAACTTCTTGCGCTTGATCAGCTCGGCCACGATGACGTCGATCTGCGGGTGCATGAGCGGCTCGCCGCCCGCGATGGACACCATGGGCGCGCCGGATTCCTCGATCGCGCCCAGGGCCTGCTCGACCGGCATCCGCTGCTTGAGGATGTCGTGCGGCTGCTGGATCTTGCCGCAGCCCGCGCACTTCAGGTTGCAGGCGAACAGCGGCTCCAGCTCGACCAGCAGCGGGAACTTCTTATGGCCAGCCAGCTTCTGGCGCATCAGGTACGACCCGACGCGCAGCGACTGGCGCAGTGGCATGGGCATTATTGCCGGACCTCCTTGGGCAGGCCGAACCGGATTGATTCCGTGGTGGTGACTCGCTCGGAGACCGACAGCGGACCGAGACCGGATAGCGCCGAGATGATCTCCTGGACCACGGCGGGCGGCGCGGAGGCACCGGCGGTCAGGCCGATGGTCGATACTCCGGCCAGCCAGCCGAGCTGGATGTCCTCGGCGCCGTCGATCAGGTACGCCGGGGTGCCGGCCCGCTGGCAGGTCTCCACCAGCCGGACCGAGTTGGACGAGTTCGCCGACCCGGCCACCAGCACCAGGTCGGATTCGGCCGCGACGGCCCGCACGGCGGCCTGCCGGTTGGTCGTCGCGTAGCAGATGTCGTCGCTGCCGGGCGTGCGCACCGATCCGAAGCGCTCCCGCAGCGCGCCGGACACCTCGGCCGCCTCGTCGACCGACAGCGTGGTCTGCATCAGGTAGGCGACCCGCTCGCCGTCACGCGGCCGCAGCGCGGCCACGTCCTGCGCGGTCTGGACCAGGATCGTCGAGTCGGGCGCCTCGCCCAGCGTGCCCTCGACCTCCTCATGGCCCGCGTGGCCGATCAGCGCCACGGTGTACCCGTCGGCGGCGAACCGGCGGGCCTCGGCGTGCACCTTGGACACCAGCGGGCAGGTCGCGTCGATCACGGCCAGCCCCCGCCGGGCGGCTTCGGCACGCACCATGGGCGAAACGCCATGTGCGGAGAACACCACGGTGGCGCCGTCGGGCACCTGGTCGAGCTCGTCGACGAACACCGCGCCCCGGCTCTCCAGGTCGCCGACCACGCGGGTGTTGTGCACGATCTGCTTGCGCACGTAGACCGGGGCGCCCTGGCGCTCCAGGGCGCGCTCGACGATCTCGATGGCCCGCTCCACCCCGGCGCAGAACGACCGCGGCCCGGCCAGCAGCAGCTGACGGGTCCCGCAGGCCGCCGCCCACCGCTCGGCCACCGGCGCGGCGGCCCGCAGCGAGCGCAGCGCGGCCAGCCCGCCGGAGACGATGCCGGCCAGCGGGCGGTGCGGGGTGTCGGATACCGCCCGGATCACCGCGACCGGCCGGGTGCCCGCGGCCGCGGCCAGCGGCGCGGACTCCATGTCGGCGGCCAGAGCGCCGTCGGCGGCCAGGCCGGCCCGCTCGGACCGCCGGACCAGGTGGTCGACGGTGATGATCCGGCCGGTGCGGGCGGCCAGCCCGGCGCGCCGCAGCTCGCCGGCCAGCAGCGGCGCGGACCCGCAGGTCACCGCGCCCACCTCGGTGCCGACGACCAGGTCGCCCGGGCTGAGGTCGGCGCTCAGGCCGGCCCCCACGCCCATGATCATCAATTGGCCGAACGGCCGCTGGTTCAGCGCCTCGGCTTGCTGCGCCGCCCGGGTGGTGCCATACCCGGTGCGGAGTATCTCCACGGGGGGACGATCCCCCCCAGACGAGCACTGTTCTTCCCGGGGGGACCCATCCCCCCGGACCCCCCTTGGGAGGGGCTGCCCGCCCCCCCGTACCCCCCGGGCCAGGCCGCGCCGGATCGCGCGGGCCTCGATGCCAAGTGGCGCGCAGACGAGCAGCGGGTCAGGCCCACTCACGTCCCCGGCTTCGCCGCCGCGAGCCCTCGGGATGGTCTCGGTCATTCGCTGCCTCCGGATGTATGGGCTGTCACGTACCGGCCGAGCGCACTCAGGGGGAAGGCCAAACGGTAGAGGTGGTAATTGATGTAGAAGTCGCCGGGGAAGCCGGTTCCGGTGTACTGCGGCTCGTCCCAGGAGCCGTCCGGCTGCTGGGTCCCGGCCAGCCAGCGCACACCCCGCTCGGCCGTTGCGCCGCCGTGCTCGCCCGCGGCCAGCAGGGCCAGCAGGGCCCAGGCGGTCTGCGACGCGGTGGAGGCGCCCCGGCCCGCCAGCGACGGGTCGTCGTAGGAGCGCAGGTCCTCGCCCCAGCCGCCGTCGGGGTTCTGGTGTGCCCCGAGCCAGGCCACGGCCCGGCGGATGGCGGGCTTGGACGGCCTGACCCCGGCCGCAATCAGCGCGGGCACCACGGCGCCGGTGCCGTAGATGTAGTTGGCCCCCCACCGGCCGAACCAGGATCCGTCGGGTTCCTGGGCCCGCAGCAGCCAGACCACCCCGCGGCGGGCGGCCGGGTGATCAGCCTGGCCTTCGGCGGCGAACGCCTCGACGATGTGCGCGGTCACGTCGGCCGAGGGCGGGTCGATGACCGCGCCGAAGTCGCAGAACGGCAGCTTGTTGACCACCGCGCGAGTGTTGTCGGCGTCGAACGCGCCCCAGCCGCCGTCCTTGGACTGCATCCCGGCCAGCCAGCGGAGCCCGCGCTCGATGGCGGGCTTGCCGTCGGGCAGGGTGCTGGGGTCGACCCGGCGCAGGGCCAGCACCACTTCGGCGGTGTCGTCGGTGTCGGCGTAGTTGTCGTTGTCGAACTCGAAGGCCCAGCCGCCGGGGGCCAGGGCGGACCGCTTGACCTGCCAGTCGCCCGGACCGCGGATCTCCTCGCCGAGTACCCACTCCCCCGCCCGGACCAGGGCCGGGTCATCGGCGGGCAGGCCGGCGTCGGCCAGGCCGATCATGGTCAGCACGGTGTCCCAGACCGGCGACTGGCACGCCTCCAGACGGCGCACCGGGCCGTCGGGCCCGTCCTCGGTGATGGTGAACCGGTCGAGGCCGTGCAGTCCGCGCTGCATGATGGGGTGCTCGATGTCGTAGCCGAGCAGGTTCAGGGCCATCAGCGAGTACACCCAGGGCGGCTGGATGCCGCCCCAGCAGCCGTCCTGCTCCTGCCGGGTGATGATCCACTCCGCGCAACGGCGCAGCGCCGCCCGCCGTACCGACTTTACTGGCCGGTAAAGGTGAAGAGCCTTATCCAGGGCGGTGAACACGTAGGACCAAGCGTCCCGGGAGGTACGGAGGGGCGGGGAGCCCCCCCGTGCCGGGGGGGCCGAGGGGGTCTGGGGGGCCGAGGGGGTCTGGGGGGAACGGTTTCCCCCCAGGAGCGGGGGGGTCTGGGGGGGTCGTCCCCCCGAGGAGATAGGCCGGGCGTCGAAGGAGCGGCGCGGGCCGGGGGCGCGGCCGTGCGGGCCGCCGGTCTTCAGCTCGTCGATGGTAAACGGCAGCGGCCGGGACGGCCGGAACGACTGGACGATGGCCAGCGCGACGATGGTCTGCCGGGCCCAGCAGCCCCAGTCGTAGATGTTGAGCGGGAACCAGGACGGCAGGTAGATCAGCTCGGGCGGGATGACGGGCAGTTCGTCCCACGACCACCGGCCGGACAGGGCCAGCCAGAGCCGGGTGAACACCCGGGTGGCCTCCACGCCGCCGTGGGCCAGGATCCAGGACCGGGCGGCGGCCATGTGCGGCGCGTCCACCGGGTCGCCGGCCAGCCGCAGCGCCACGTAGGCCTCGACGGTGGTGGACAGGTCGGCGGGGCCGCCGAAGAAGTTGGCCCAGGTGCCGTCCTGGCGCTGCTTGGACCGGATCCAGCGCGCGGTGGCGGCGGTGGCCGCGTCGTCGCGCACGCCGAGGAACTGGCGCAGCAGCAGGTCCTCGGCGTCCATGGTCACGTTGGTCTCGAGCTCGCCCTGCCACCAGCCCTCGGCGCGCTGCAGCCCGAGGACGTGGTCCCGCGCCCGGGCCAGGGTGGCTCGGGCTGCTGCTAGTCCGGGGGGGCGACCCCCCTGGACCCCCCGGACCTGGGGGGGTTCCACCCCCCCAGACCCCCCGGGAGCTACCACTGCCGGGCCGTGATGAACTCGGCGATCGCGGTCAGCTCGGCCCGGACGCCGGTGGGCAGGTCGATGTCGGCCAGGCTGGCGTTGGCCGCGGCCAGCTGGGCGTCGGCCTCGGCCTCGGCCCACTGCTTGCCGCCCGCCGCCACGATCAGATCGGCGGCGCGGACCAGGTCGTCCTCGCTCAACGGCTGCGGGTCGGTGAGCAGGGCCCGCAGCTGGCCGGCCTGGGGCGTGCCGCTGGTCAGCGCGGCCACCACGGGCAGCGACTTCTTGCGGGCCCGCAGGTCGGCCCGCACCGGCTTGCCGGTGACCTCGGGCGCGCCCCAGATGCCGAGCAGGTCGTCGGTGAGCTGGAAGGCCAGTCCCACGTGCGCGCCGAACCCGGCCAGGCCCATGGCTACGGTGGGCGGTGCGCCCAGGTGCACCGCACCGATGCTGCAGGCACAGGCCATCAGCGCGGCGGTCTTGTCGCCCGCCATCTCCAGGCACTCGGGCAGGGTCACGTCGTCACGCTTCTCGAAGGCCAGATCCGCGCCCTGCCCGGCGATCAGCCGCTGCACGGCCGCGGACAGGCACCGGGCGGCCCACGGACCCTGCGGGGTACCATCCTCGAGCAGCAGTTCCTGGGCCAGGGCGAGCAGCGCGTCGCCGGCCAGGATCGCCGCGCCCACCCCGAACACGGTCCAGGCGGTGGGCCGGTGCCTGCGCTCGGTATCGCCGTCCATGATGTCGTCGTGCAGCAGTGACCAGTTGTGCACCAGCTCCACCGCGACGGCGGCCGTCACGCCGCGCTCCGGCGGGGCGCCCGTGGCCCGGGCCGACAGCAGCGCCAGGGCGGGCCGCAGCGCCTTGCCGCCGCTGGCTCCGGTGGGGTTGCCCTCGGCGTCGGCGAAGCCGAAGTGATACGCCGCGACCACGCGGACGTCCGGCGTCAGCCGGCCAATGGTCGCCTCGATCGCCGGGCTAACCAGGTCCCGCGCCAGGGCTACACCCTCAGGCATCACAGCAGTCACTGACGTCTCCCAATCGTGGTGGATGTAGTAAGCGAAAGCACCGTTTTCCGCAGCTCGATGGCCGCGGACAGGCCGCTGCGGACAGCGCCCTCCATCGTGTCCGGCCACCCGGTGGCGGTCCACGCCCCGGCCAGCACCAGACCGGGCAAGCCGGTCCCGGCCTGCGGCCGCAGTTTGGCCGTGCCGGGCGCTTGGCGAAAGGTGGCCCGCCGCTCCCGGGTCACGAAGAACTCGATCACCTGAGCCTCGCGGGCCGCCGGGAACAGCTCGGCCAGCGCCGGCACGAACTGCTCGCGCAGCTGGGCGGCGGGCACGTCCACGTACTCGTCCGCCGCCGACAGCGAGATAGCCAAGTATTGGAGCTGCCCCGCCCCATCCGCACCGCCAGCCCCGTCTGCGTCGGCCGCAGCACCTTGGGTGGCGGCGGCGGGCTGGGGGGCGGTGCTGGTGGGGGCGGGGAGGCGGTCGAGGCCGGAGATGCGGGTGCGGTCGAAGACCCACTGGACCGGGGAGTCGACCGCGGCGGCGAACGGGAGATCGGTGACCTTCCGGTCGTAGATGACGTGCACGTTGACGATGGGCGAGGCGTCCAGGCCGGACCAGCCGGCCACGGTGGCCTCGGGCAGGGCACCGGTCGGGAGCAGGCGGGCGGCCATCTCGTGCGGCACGGCCAGCACCACCGCGTCGGCGGGAATCTCCGCGGGCAGCGTCTCGTCGTCGGCGGGACGGGCAAGCCGGACGACGAACCGGGGACGGGAGGGGTCGCCGGGGGCGGCGGGGACGGCGGGGACGGGCGAGACGGCGGGGACGGGCGAGACGGCGGGGACGGGCGAGACGGCGGGGACGGGCGAGACGGCGGGGACGGGCGAGACGGCGGGGACGGGCGCGGGGTCGGAGGGGACGGGTTCGATGGCGGAGACTTTGGCGCCTAGGAGAACGCGGGCGCCGAGTTTGGCTAGGAGGGTGGCGGCGGCGTCGCCGTGCAGCTCGCCCAGGGGCAGGGCGGGGACGCCGATGTCGGCGGCGTTGTTCCTGCCCAGCAGGCCGGTCTTGACCACGGTGGCGGCCAGGGAGAGGGAGGCGTCGTCGCCCGCGATGTTCAGGGCCGAGACGGTGAACAGGTCCCACAGGGCGCGGCGGGCCCGGTTGTTCTGGCCGCGGGCGGCGAGCCAGTCGCCGAAGCGCTGCTCGTCCACGGCCGGCTTGGCCGGGTCGACGAAGCGCATGGCCAGGGCGGGGCGGGATACCACGGCCCGTTCGGCCCAAGACAAGAACGGATACCTGGCCAGGGCGGGCAGCATATGCAGGGGGCCGGGGAGCGCGGTCCGGCGGAGCCGTCCCCTGCGGGGGGCCAGGGGGGTCACGGGGGTCGCCCCCCCGGAGCTAGCAGAGCGGGAAGGGGCCAGGACGGTCACGTCGAAGCGGTCCTGCAGCGGGGCGTGGGCGGTCATGCCGAGCTGGCCGAGCAGGCCGCGGTAGGCGCTGCAGCAGCCGAGGAACACGTGCTGGCCGGTGTCGACGGTCAGGCCGTCGCGGCTGAAGGAGCAGGTGGCGCCGCCCAGCCGGGGGCGGCCCTCGAGCAGGGTGACCTGCGCGCCCGCCTCGGCCAGGGCGATCGCGGCGGTGATGCCGGCCAGGCCGCCGCCGATCACCACGGCCCGCGGGCTCACGAGATCCTCCCGGCCAGGGCCTTGACCGCGACCAGGGCCTTCTCGCGGCCGGACAGCGACGCGCGGCCGCGCAGCACGGCGGCGGGGTCGGCGGCGATGATCTCCAGCAGTCGGCGGTAGATGCCGGCCATGGCACCGGTGCAGGCCGCGCTGCGCCGGTCGAGCATGGCCAGCAGGCGCAGGCCATCGTCGTACCACTCGCGGGCCCGGTCGGCCTCGAACTCGACCAGCCGGGCGAAGCCCGGCCCGGGGGGTATGGGGGGCCCGGGGGTATGGGGGGCAGCCCTTCCCAAGGGGGGTCCGGGGGGATGGGTCCCCCCGGGAAAAGCAGCGGGGGGGTCTGGGGGGGTCGTCCCCCCGAGGTCAATCAGGTCAACACTGAATTTCGCGAGGTCTTCGGCGGGGAGGTAGACGCGGCCGTTGGCGTGGTCCTCGCGGATGTCGCGCAGGATGTTGGTCAGCTGGAGGGCCACGCCCAGGGAATCGGCCAGCTGGGCGGCCTGGGCCATGTCGCCGCGGGTGCCGAAGATGCCCAGCGACAGGCGGCCGATGGAGCCGGCCACGCAGCGGCAGTAGTAGAGCAGGTCCTCGAAGGTCTGGTAGCTGGTGCCGCGCACGTCGGCCACACAGCCGTCGATCAGCTCGCCGAAGGCCGCCATGGGCACCGGGAAGGTGAGCTGCACGTCGGCCAGGGCGATGAGCACCGGGTCGTCCGGGGCCGGGCGGGTCAGGTTCAGCACCTGCTCGCGGGCCTGCTCCAGGGCGGCGATCTTCTCCTGCGGGGGCAGCGTGCCGTCGCCGATGTCATCGATGCGGCGGGCGAAGGCGTAGATCACGGCCAGGCCGGCCCGCTTGCCCGCGGGCAGCAGCCTGATCCCGTACGCGAAGTTCCTGGCCTGTGACCAGGTGATCCGTTCGCACTCGCGGTACGCCTCAGTCAGTTCCACTATCGTCCCGTCACGTAGGTCTTGAGCAGCTCGGCCACCAGCCGGGGCTTGCGCGGCTTGTGCGTGCCGCTCAGCACGTCGTACCGGTGCTGCCTGATGGCGGCCAGGGCGGCCCGGCCGCCGCCCAGGTAGCCCGCCACCGACAGCCGGGCCGCGCCGCGCAGCGTGCCGACCAGCGGCGCGCCCTGATCGAGCAGCGCGGCGGCCCGGTCGACCTCAAACCGCAGCAGCGTCCTGACCGCTGGTCCGGCGGTTGGCTGGGCCAGGTCGGCCTCGGTGCAGCCGAACCGGTCCAGGTCCTCGGCCGGCAGGTAGATCCGGCCGTTACCCAGGTCCTCGGCCACGTCCTGCCAGTGCTCGGCCAGCTGCAGGGCGGTGCAGATGCTATCGGAGGCCGCGATCCGTTCCGGGGTGGCGACACCGAAGATATACAGCACGATCTGGCCCACGGGGTTGGCCGACAGCTCGCAGTAGGCGGCTAGTTCGGCGTAGCTGGCGTAGCGGGTGACGTGCTGGTCCTGCCGGTTGGCCTGGATCAGGGCGTGCAGCGGGCCGGCCGGCACGCCGCACTCGCGCACGGTCTCGGCCATGGCCCGCATGACCGGTGCGGCGGGGGTGCGGCCGGCATAGATGGCGTCGACGTCGGCGTCGAACTCGTCAAGCAGCTTGAGCCGGTAGGCGGCCTGGCCTTCGGCGTCGACTGAGGCGTCGACTGAGGCGTCGCGGGCCTCGTCGCCTAGGTCGTCGGTGAGCCGGGCGAAGCAGTACAGGGCGGTCAGGTGCCGCCGGTGCCGCCGCGGCAGCAGGCGCAGCGCGACCGGGAAGTTCTCGCCCGAGGCGTTGGCCGCCACCTCCTCGGCACGCGTCACCCCCGGGCGCACGTGCTCGCGCACGCCCGTCCGAGGTCTGCCACGGGTTCCCCCAGCCACCCCGTCATTTTCGAGGGAATAACCAATTAATTGCAAACAATGACGCGAGCGTCACATGACGGCGGTGTCGGCTAACCAACGTCGGGCGGCCGGGCCGGTGAGCTGTTCACTACCGTTCGCACTGGTTACACTGCGGAAAAATAATTTGCATCACCGAACAACGTTATGCTAAGTAATACACCTGACAGGTCCGTCAGTTTCCGCAATGTTACGCGGCATTATCGCTAGAGCTCAATGATCTCGCCCTCGGCAGCCACGGTCACATCGGCCGGTCCCGCGGCGACGCGGCCGGCCAGCCGATCGAGGTCGGCGTCGGTGCGGCCCGGCTTGTGGTGCGTCAGCACGACCCGTCGCGCCCCGGCCCGCTGGCCCAGGCCGATCGCATAGTCGGCTGCAGCGTGGCCGAACGAGGCCTCAGCCGCGACCTCCTCGGGCAGCAGGAACGCATCGTGCAGCAGCAGGTCAACGCCGCTGGCGAGATCAAGCGCGTCTCGGTGATACTCCCCCCATCCCTCCGGTCCCGGCCCGAAGGCCGTGGGGCAGTGATCAGGCAGGTAGGCGATCACGCGGGACCCGTCGCTGACCCGGTAGCCGAGTGTCGCGCCGCCCTTGTGCGGGATCTTCCGCGCCTCGATCGTGAAGCCCTCTGCCTGCAACGGCCCTGGCGCGACGGTACCGAAGGTCCAGGCGCCGCGCAGCCCGCTCGGCGGTATCGGAAAATGCGGTGGCGACATGCCCTTGGCCAGCGCTTCCTCCGCACCCGCGCCATCCTCCTGGGCGGGCAACAGCAGGCTGACCCGCGAGCCGTCGCAGTCACCCCCGGTGAAGAACGGCAGCCCGTGCACATGGTCCCAGTGCAGGTGAGTGAGCAGTATCGTGCCGTCGAAGGGCAGGCCGCCGAGCAGCGGCGTGACCCGCCGCAGGCCGGTGCCGGCGTCCAGGACCAGCGCTGGCCTGGCGGCGTCGCCGTGGGCGAGCGCCACGCAGGAGGTGTGGCCGCCGTAGCGCAGGAACTCCGCGCCCGGCGCCGGGGTCGACCCTCGAACCCCGCAGAGATAAAGGCGCACCGCGCCTACTCTAGGCCCCGGCCCACGTCTTCTCGCCGGTGCCCGCCGGACAGCTCCTGCAGGGCGGACCGGTCCAGATGGCCGGCGTCGACCGCCGCCACTCGGCAGGCGGTGACGGCCACCAGCGTCGATGTCCGGGTACCACCCTCGAGATGGGCGCGCTCCCCCAGCATGGCGCCGGGCCCGTACTCCGCCAGTCGCTCCCCGTCCCGCTCGACCCGGAGCACCCCGTCGAGCAGCAGGAAGATGTCGGCTCCGGGCTCGCCCTGGTGCACCAGCACCTCGCCGGCCTTGATATGCCGGATCTTTGGCTTGGCGTCATGGTGCATGAGCTGCACGGACAGCTCCCGTTCCAGCGCCGTCTCCACCGCCGTCACCAGGGCCGCCGAGTCCTCGTCCCCCCAGGGGCTGTGCCGTCCGAACGACTTGCGGTACCAGTCGCGGAAGTCGGTCAGGCCGGACTTGTGCGAGAGCGCGCCCTCGCCGTCATAGACCCAGTGCCGGGGAAACGGGCTGGCGCCGGTCATCGCGGACTCAGCCGTCCCGTCGGCGTGCAGCGTGAGCGACAGGGTGGTCCACACCAGAGGGGCCTGCCACTGCACGAACGGCCGGCGCCGCACCCGCCTGGGCGCGGGCAGCCCGGTCCGGCCGCCGACGGTCTGCACGAACCGCACCCAGCCGTCGCCGAGCTCTGGGTCACGCTGGAGATCGGGGAGCTTGACCGCCTGGAAGCGGTGGCTCAGCGTGCCCAGCCGAACGGTCGTGGCGCCCATCAGGCCGCTGCCGCCATAGCCGGAGCCGGTGATCCGGCCCGAGCCGTCCACCTCGATCCAGCCGCGCAGGACGTTGGCAAACCGGAACTTGTCCGCGGCCCGCAGCGCCTCGATATCGTCGAGCTGGCCGGGGGGCGGGTCGTCGTAGTGGGTGAACCCGGCGTCGAAGGCCACCCGCGTGCCGCCAGTGACCGCTTCCGATGGAATCCAGGAAACCGAGGTGACGCAGCTTTCATATTTCATGTGCTCATCGTCGTCCCGCACGCGCCCGCGGACCAGGATGGTGGCTGGCGTCTCCGGCACGCAGGCTGCCTCCCGGTGCGAGGTGTGCCTAGCACCACCGGTGTCCGGGTGGCTGCTCACTGGCGGCCAGGGCCGACGTATGCGACAAATAATGCCGTGGGGGAAAAAACCGCGCATCCAGAACGCGCCATCGACGTATTTCTCGCGGACGACAACCTGATCGTGCGCGAGGGCGTGCGCGCGCTCATCGAGCGGCACGCCGATCTGCGGGTGGTGGGGATGGCCGCCGACTACGACGGGGTCGTCAGCGGTGCCGCCGCCACCGAGCCGCAGGTCCTGGTCACCGATGTCCGCATGCCGCCGTCGTTTCAACGTGAGGGCATCGACGCCGCCAAGGAGGTGCGCAAGCTCCTGCCGGGGACCGGGGTCGTGGTGCTGTCGCAGTACGACGATCCGGAGTACGCGGTCTCGCTGCTGGCCGAGGGCTCCGCGGGCTACGGATACATGCTGAAGGACCGGGTCGCCGAGGGCAATCAGCTGGCCGACGCCATCCGCAGCGTGGCCAGCGGCGGCACCGCGCTCGATCCGGCCATCGTCGAGGCACTGGTCCGGCCGGTTGTCTCACCCGGCGAGCTCGATTCCGCCGAGGAGGAACTGCTCGGCATGATCGCCGAGGGCAAGCCGATCAAGGCTATCGCGGCGGCCAGGCGAGTTCCGCCGGAGGCGGTCGACGCCGAGGTGGAGGCGGTCTTCGTCAAGCTGGCCGGGGGCGTCGCCTCCGGGAGTCCGGCGGCCCTGAACCGCCTCAGGCTGCTGCATCGGGCCATCGTCGACCGTGAGGAGCAGGGCGAGACGCTGTCCAGGCTGCTGCCGGGCGGGCTCGCCGAGAAGCTCAGGGACGGCAAGCAGCGCATCGGCGAGACCGAAACCGTGGTCGTGACCGTGCTGATGAGCGACATCAGGTCTTACTCGACCATCGCCGAGCATGCCGACCCGAGCCAGCTGGCCGGGCAGCTCAACACGCACCGTGCGGCCATGAACCGTGCGATCCTCGGTGAGGGGGGTACGGTCATGCAATTTGTCGGCGATGCGGTGATGGCGGTGTTTGGTGCGCCGTTCCCGCAGTCGGATCACGCTGACCACGCGCTGGCCGCCGCGGCGGCCATGCACTCGCTGCAAGCCGAGATCAACGCTGGCTGGGCGGCCGACGGGCTGCAGGCGTTCGGCCTGGGCATCGGGCTGTCGACCGGCGCGGCGGCGGCGGCCCTGCTCGGCTCGGAGGAACGGCTGGAGTACACGCTGGTCGGTGACACGGTCAACCTGTCCCAGCGGCTGCAGCAGTTCGCCGCGGCCGGCGAGACCGTGCTCTCCGAGGCCACCAGCCGTGCGCTGACCGTGCCCGCGAACGCCATCGCGCTGCCTTCGCAGCTGGTGAAGGGCCGCGATACACCGGTAGTCGCCTACAAGCTGGCGCCGCCCGGCACCCCTGTCGCGGCGGCTGGACCCACACCTTGACCCGATTTGACCCGATGAAAACCCCTGGGGGGCCCGATGAACGAGAACCTGGCCGCGCTGACCATGCGCGGCGTACGCAAGACATTCGAGGCCGAGAACGCACCGGTACGTGCGCTTCGGGGCGTCGACCTGACCGTGGCGGCAGGTGAGTTCGTCGCCCTGATGGGGCCGTCGGGTTGCGGCAAATCCACGCTGCTGAACCTGGTGGCCGGGCTGGAGCTGGCCGACGAGGGCAGCATCACGGTCGCCGGTGAGCAGGTGACCGGGCGCGGCGAGGACGACCTGGCCCGGCTGCGCCGCAAGCACATCGGCATCATCTTCCAGTTCTTCAACCTGCTGGAAGGGATGACCGTGCTGGAGAACGTGGCCCTGCCCGCGGTGATCGCTGGCCGTAAGCGCAAGATGGCCGAGACCCGGGCCCGTGACCTGCTTGACCTGCTCGGCATCGGCGACAAGGCAGCGGCGGTGCCCGGCGTGCTGTCCGGCGGCCAGCGGCAGCGGCTGGCGATCGCCCGGGCGCTGGCGAACGAGCCGACCCTGCTGCTGGCCGACGAGCCGACCGGCGCGCTCGACTCCGACGGCGGCCAGGAGGTCATCGAGCTGCTGAGCCGGCTGCATAGCGGCGGGCAGACCATCGTCCTGGTCACTCACGACGCCCAGGTGGCCGGGGCCGCGCAGCGCATCGTGCGGATGCTCGACGGGCGCATCCTCGCCCCGGACGCTCAGGGCTCCGAGCGTGGCAGGAGCCTGCCGGTCGAGGCCCGCTAACCATGAGCCAGCCGACCGCGCGCCTGGCCTGGTACCGGTTCCGGGCCACGCTCCGGCAGCGGCTGGGCGGCTACGTAACCCTGGCCGTCCTGGTCGGCCTGATCGGCGGCATCGCCCTGGCCTCGATGACCGCCGCCCGGCGCACCGACTCCTCCTATCCCGACTACCTGGCCAGCACCAACCCATCCGGCCTGATCATCCAGCCGAACTCGAACGGCAGCCCGGGGGTGACCGCCGCTCAGGCCAACCGGGTCTACCAGCAACTGCTCACCGAGCTGCGTCACCTGCCGCACGTGCGGGGGCTGGCCACGGCCGCCGCCTACAACGCCGACCTGCTCACGCCGCGCGGCGGAGTCGGGCCTGTCCTGTTCACCCAGGTGCAGCTGGTCGCCAGCAGCGACGGCATGTTCGCCAGCCAGGACCGGCTGACGGTCGTCCAGGGGCGCCAGGCCGTCCGCCCGGACGAGGTGGTGGCGACGAGCCGGGCCGCAGCCACCCTGCACCTGCATGTCGGCTCGCGACTGCCCGTCGGCATCTGGGCCCCGGGCCCCGGCGGAGGCCTGCCCCCGTTCTACCGGAAGCTCGACCTGACCGTGACCGGCATCGGTGTGCTGAGCACCCAGGTCGTGCAGGACGATATCGACTCGCAGCGCACCGGGTTCCTGATCGGCACGCCGGCCCTGGACCGGGAGTTCGCGTCCTGCTGCTCCGCCACGTTCTACGTCGGGCTGCGGCTGGCCAGCGGCGGGTACGAGGCGGCCGTCGGCCAGGAATACGTGAACCTGACGAAGACCAGCCCCTACTTCGCAGACGGCGCCGCTCAGCTGCTGCAGCTCCTGGAGGTCTACGAGACACCGGCGATCGAGGCGGAGGCGCAGAGCGCGATCCGGCCGGAGGCCATCGCGCTCGGGGTGTTCGGGATCATCGCCGCGCTGGCCGCGCTGATCATCGGCGCCCAGTCCATCTCCCGGCAGCTCCGCGCCGCCGGCGACGACGCGGAGATCCTGCGGGCGCTGGGCGCCGGGCCCGGGGCGGCCACCGCGGACGGCGTGCTCGGGATCCTCGCCGCCGTCGTGGCCGGGGCGCTGCTCGCCGTGGCCATCGCCATCGGCCTGTCGCCGTTCTCCCTGTTCGGGCCGGTCCGCCAGGTAGAGCCAGGCCGCGGGGTCTACCTGGACGCGACCGTGCTCGCGCTGGGCGCGCTGGGGCTGATCCTCGTCCTGGGCGGCGTGGCCGCGGTCATCGGCTACCGGCAGGCGCCGCACCGCGCCGCCGCCCGGCAGCGGCCGGCCGGCCGCGGCTCGGCCGTGGTGCGGGCCGGCCTCGGCGCCGGCCTGGGCGCCGCGGGCGTGGCGGGCCTGCGGTTCGCGCTGGAGCCGGGGCGGGGCCGGACCGCGGTGCCGGTCCGGTCGGTGCTGACCGGAGCGGTGCTGGCCGTCACCGTGGTCGCCGCGACGCTCACGTTCGGCGCCAGCCTCAGCTACCTCGTCGCCCGCCCGGCCCTGTACGGATGGGACTTCAGCTACGCGCTGTACTCGACCGACGGGTGGGGACCGTTCCCGCCGTCCCTCACCACGCCGCTGCTGCGCCAGGACCGGCTGGTGGCCGCCAGTACCGGCGTGTACTTCCTCACCGTCCAGGTCGACGGGCAGACCGTGCCGGCCATCCTGTCCCCGATCCGCCCGGCGGTGGCGCCCCGGCTGCTGTCCGGGCACGGGCTCGACGGCCCCGGGCAGATCGTGCTCGGCCCGGCCACGCTCGCCCAGCTGCACAAGCAGGTCGGCGACCAGGTCACGGTGCAGCTCGGCCCGGTGATCCGGGACGCGAAGCTGCGGATCGTCGGCACCGCCGCGCTGCCAGCCCTGGGCGACACGCTGGGGATCCATCCCTCGCTGTCCACGGGCGCGATCCTGCCGACCGGGGTCGTGACACCCGCCGCGCTGAACGAGGCAGGCCCGGACTCCGGTCCCAACGCCATCTTGGTGCGGCTGCGGCCCGGCGTGAGCCAGGCCGCCGGCCTGGCGTCGCTGCAGCAGATCACCGGCGCGTACGACAAGCTCGCGCACTCTCCGCAGATCGTGGCCAAGATCGGGCCCGGAGCGCTGGAGCTCGTGGCCAACGTGCTGCCGGTGCAGCGGCCGGCCGAGATCGTGAACTACAAGTCCATGGGCACGATGCCGGTGATCCTGGCCGGCGGCGTGGCGGCCGGGGCGGTCGCCGCCCTCGGCCTGGCCCTGGTCGCGTCGGTCCGGCGGCGGCGACGTGACCTGGCGCTGCTGAAAACGCTGGGCTTCACCAGGCGGCAGCTCGCGGCCACCATCGCCTGGCAGTCCACCGTGATCGCGGCCGGCGGCGTGGTCATCGGCGTCCCGGTGGGGGTCGCGGCCGGCCGCTGGCTGTGGATCGTGTTCGCCCGATCGCTGTCCGCCGTCCCGGACCCGGTCATTCCCGCCGCCTCGGTCGCCCTGGCCGCCCTGGCCGCGCTGATCCTGGCCAACCTGGTCGCCGCGCTGCCCGGCCGCGCCGCCGCCCGCACCCCGGCGGCCCTGCTGCTGCGGGCGGAGTGACGGCGATGCACAGGAGGCAGCCAGCATGAACGGGCCAGTACTGCGGGTGGCGTGGTACCGGTTCCGGACCACCTTCCGCCATCGGTGCAGCGGCTACCTGGCCCTGGCCGTGCTGATCGGCCTGGTCGGCGGCGTGGCGCTGGGATCGCTGACCGCGGCCCGCCGCACCTACGCGTCCTACCCGAGCTTCCTGGCCACCACGAACCCCTCCGACCTCCTGGTGGTGCCGTCGACCAACGGTCCCGAACCTGGCCTGGTGCACGAACTCGCCCGGCTGCCGCACGTGCGCAGCGCAGAGGCGGGCGAGCAGATCACCGCCGCGACACTGACCCCGGGCGGCCAGATCAGCACCGTCCTGATAACCCAGGTGGAGCTGATCGCCAGCCCGGACGGGCTGTTCTCCGACCAGGACCGGCTGAGGATCACCCAGGGCCGGGCGGCCAACCCGGCGCGGGCCGATGAGGTCGTGGCCACGAACGAGGCCGCCGCCGTCCTCGGCCTGCACGTGGGATCACGCATCCCGGTCGGGATCCAGCTGGATAGCGCTACGAGCTCGCAGTTCTACCGCAAGACCGACCTGACGGTGGTGGGGATCGGCGTGCTCGGCATCCAGCTCGTGCACGACGACATCGATACAAACCGGGCCGGGTTCCTGGTCGGCACCCCCGCCCTGCTGCGGGAATACGAGTCCTGCTGCGCCACCAACAGCTACGACGGCCTGCAGCTGGACGGCGGCAGCCGCAGCGACGTTCCAGTCGCGCAGGAGTACGAGCAGCTCATCGACAACCGGGCCACCGGCTACGGCCAGCTCGTCATCTACGACACCTCGGCCATCGAGGCCGAGGCACAGCAGGCCATCCGGCCCGAGGCCATCGCCCTGGCCGTGTTCGGGGTGATCGCGCTGGCCGCCGCGCTGGTCATCGGGACCCAGTCCATCTCCCGCCAGCTCTACTCCGGCGCCGGCCAGGCCGAGGTGCTGCGCGCGCTGGGCGCCGCCCCGGCGGCCACGATGGCGGACGGGCTGCTCGGCGCCGTGGGCGCCGCCGTGGCCGGGTCGCTGCTCGCGGCGGCGGTAGCCGTCAGCCTGTCGCCGCTGTCCTTGTTCGGGCCGGTGCGGCAGGTAGAACCGGCGCCAGGCATCGACGTCGACTGGACCGTTCTCGGGCCCGGCATGCTCGTGCTGACCCTGGTGCTCGGCCTGGTGGCGGCCGCCGTCGCCTACCGGCTGACGCCGCACCGCGCGGCGCGCCGCGTCCGGGCGGCCGGGCGGGGTTCTGGCGTGGTCGCCGCGGCGCTGACCGCCGGGCTGCCGGTCTCGGGGGGCGCGGGCCTGCGATTCGCCCTGGAGCAAGGCCGCGGCCGGACCGCCGTCCCGGTCCGGTCGGTCATGGCCGGGACGGTGCTGGCCGTGGCCGTGGGCATCGCCACGCTGACCTTCGGGACCAGCCTGAACACGCTGATCTCACACCCGGCCCTGTACGGCTGGAACTTCGACTACGCCCTGTACTCGGTGGACGGCTACGGGTCCGTGCCGGTCCGGTGGGCGGACCCGCTGCTGGCCCACGACCCGGACGTGGCCGCCAGCACCGGGGTGTACTTCGGGACGGTCGAGATCGACGGGCAGGCGGTACCGGCCATGGCCGCTCCCGTCCCCGCGGCGATCACGCCGCAACCGCTGACCGGCACCGCGCTGGACGGGCCCGGCCAGATCGTGCTCGGACCGGCGACGCTGGACCAGCTGCGCAAGCGGGTGGGCGAGGTCGTGACGGTGTCCGAGGGGCAGCTCATTCCGCCGGTGCGGCTGCGGATCGCGGGCACGGCGGCGCTGCCCACGATCGGCGACGTCATCGGCGTGCACGCATCGCTGAGCACCGGAGCGATCTTCTCCACCCAGGTCCTGCCGCCCAGGGACCTGACCGAGTACGGCCCGATCTCCGGACCCAACGCCATCTTCATCCGGCTGCGGCCAGGCGTCAGCCCGGCGGCCGGGCTGCGCTCGCTCGAGCAGATCGCCGGGCAGCTCAACAAGGACGAGACCTCGCCGCTGGCCACCAGCGTCATCGGCGACTTCGGCCAGTACGTGCAGGCCGTCTCGGTGCTGCCGGTGCAGCGGCCGGCCGAGATCGTGAACTACAAGACGATGGGCGCGATGCCCGCCATCCTGGCGGGTGGCCTGGCCGCCGGCGCGGTCCTGGGGCTCGGCCTGACGCTGATCGCGTCGGTCCGGCGCCGCCGCCGCGACTTCGCGCTGCTGAAGACCCTCGGCTTCACCCGGGGCCAGCTCGCCGCCGCTGTCGCCTGGCAGTCCACCGTAGTCGCGGTGGTCGGCCTGGTGATCGGCGTGCCGGTGGGCATCGCCGGCGGCCGCTGGCTGTGGCTGGCGTTCGCCCACCAGCTGTCCGCCGTGCCCGACCCGGTCGTCCCCGCTGGCTCCATCGCCCTGGCCGCCGTCCTGGCGCTGGTGCTGGCCAACCTCGTCGCCGCGCTGCCCGGCCGCGCGGCCGCCCGTACCCCCGCCGCGATCGTGCTCCGGGCCGAGTGAGGGGGTAAGCATGGCGAGCGGAGCGACGCAGACGCCCATCAGGACCGCCGGATCGGCCGGGCCGGCCGCGCGGCTGGCCTGGTACCGGTTCCGGGTCGCGTTCCGGCGCCGGTGGCCGGGCTACCTGGCCCTGGCCGTGCTGATCGGCCTGGTCGGCGGCGTGGCGCTGGGGTCGGTCACCGCGGCCAGGCGCACCGACGCGTCGTACCCCAAGTTCCTGGCCAGCACCAACCCCTCGGATCTGGTGGTCCAGCCGTTCACGAGGACGAGTTACTCGCCCGGCTTCCTCCGCCAGCTGGCCCGGCTGCCGCACGTGAGCGGGGTCGCGGCCGCCGTGCCGCTCACCGCGGCCACCCTCACCCCAACCGGGAACCTCGGCACCGTCCTGCTCGCGCACGTGCAGCTGGCCGGCACGCTCGCCGGGGCCGGCGGCCTGTACTCGGCCCAGGACCGGATGACGATCGTGGCCGGCCGGCGGGCCGACCCGGCGCACCCGGACGAGGTGGTGGCCACCCCGGTCGCGGTCGCGCTGCTGCACCTGCACGTGGGGTCGCAGGTACGGGTCGGGCTGCTCGGCACTTCGGCGGTCAACCGCCGGGCGAATCTCACGGTGGTGGGGATCGGGGTGCTCAACACCCAGATCCTGCAGGACAGCATCGACTCCGGCCGGACCGGTTTCCTGGTCGGCACGCCCGCGCTCACCCGGGAGTTCGCCTCCTGCTGTGCCAGCGGCATGACCGTCGGCCTGCGCCTGGACGGCGGCGGCAGGTACGACACCGCCGTGGGCCAGGAGTACGAGCAGCTGGTGGCCACCAGCCCCTACATTTCGCGCAGCGGATCCGAGCTCTACATCTACGTGACCGCCGCCATCGAGGCGCAGGCGCAGCGGGCGATCCGCCCGGAGGCCATCGCGCTCGCCGTCTTCGGGCTGATCGCCGGGCTGGCCGCGCTGATCATCGGGACCCAGTCCATGGCCCGGCAGCTCCGCGCCGGGGCGGACGACGCCGCTGCGCTGCGGGCGGTCGGCGCCGGGCCTGCGATGATCATGGCCGACGGGCTCCCCGGCATCGTGGCCGCGGTGGCGGCCGGAGCGCTGCTCGCCGTCGGCGTGGCCGTCGCCTTGTCACCGTTCTCCCTGTTCGGGCCGGTGCGTGAGGTAGACCCGGGGCGCGGGATCTATCTCGACTGGACGGTACTCGGGCTGGGGGCCCTCGGGCTGGTTCTGCTGCTCGGCGGGGTGGCGGCCGTGATCGCCTACCGGCAGGTGCCGCACCGGCTGGCCGCCCGCGAGCATGCCGCTGACCGCAGGCCAGCCGCGGTCAGGACGGTGGCTGCGGCCAGGCTCCCGGTCCCGGCCGTGGAGGGCCTGCGGCTGGCCCTGGACCCGGGGCGGGGACGCACCGGTCGCTCGGTCCTGGCGGGCTCGGTGCTGGCCATGACGTGGTCAGCGCCACCCTCACCTTCGGCGCCAGCCTGACCACGCTGGTCTCGCATCCGGCGCTGTACGGGTGGACTTCGCTAGCCCTCTACCGGTCCAGGGCTGGGGAGCGTCCGGTCAGTGGACCGCTCTGGCCCGCGCCTGGCGGTGGCCGCCACTACCGGTGACTTCGTAACGTTCGACGGGCAGACCGTCCCCGCCCGGTGGGCCCGCACATCCTGTCCGGGCACGGGCTCGACGGCAGCCACGAACTCGTCCTCGGCCCGGCCACCCTGGCTCAGCTGCGGCAACGGGTCGGCGGCACGGTGACGCTGGCCAGCGGCAGCTTCCATGTCCGGCTCACGATCGCGGGCACGGCCACCATGCCGGCGATCGGCGGCGTGCTGTCCGTCCATAACTCGATGAGCACCGGGGCGCTGTTCTCCACGGCGGTTCTCCCTGGCGGGGCCGACTCCGGCCCGTTCGGCCCGCTCCTTGCCGGGCCCAACGCCATCCTCATCCGGCTGCGGCCCGGGGTCAGCCAGGCGGCTGGCCTGCGATCGATGCAGGCAATCAGCCGGCAGCTCACCGGGACGCTGAACTCGCCGCGGGTGCAGGCCGCCACCGGCGACCTCTCGGTCGCGGACACGGTGGACCTGCTGGGGGCCCAGCGGCCGGCCGAGATCGTGAACTACCGCACCATGGGCGCCATGCCGGCGGTGCTGGCCGGCGGCCTGGCCGCCGGGGCCGTGGCGGCCCTGGGCCTGACGCTGGTGGCGTCGGTGCGGCGACGGCGGCGTGACTTCGCGCTGCTCAAAACGCTGGGGTTCACCCGCAGGCAGCTGGCGGGCGCGGTGGCCTGGCAGTCGTCGGCGATCGCGCTGACCGGCCTGGTGATCGGCGTGCCACTGGGCGTCGCGGCCGGCCGCTGGCTGTGGCTGGCCTTTGCCAACCAGCTGTCGGCCGTCCCGGACCCCGTCGTCCCGGCCGCGTCGATCGGGCTGGCCGCTCTCGCCGCGCTGATCCTGGCCAACCTCGTCGCGGCGCTGCCCGGCCACGCGGCTGCCCGTACTCCGCCGGGCCTGCTGCTGAGAACGGAGTGACGATGGACGTGATCACGAACGCAGCCGTCGACGATCAGGCCGCCGTGGCGCCACCGCGGCGCGGCAGTACGGCGCGCCGGCTCTTGGCCGGAGTCCTTATACCCCTGGCCACCGTCGTGATCGCCGTGCTCGGGCTGCGTACGCCGGGTCCGCTCCCGGCCGTGCAGGCCGTCGCCTTCGGCCTGGTCGGCGTCGGCGCGGTGTCCGGCGCGATCCTGGCCCGCTCCGGGCAGCGGGTAGCGCTCTGGCAGGTGGCGTTCGGCGTGCTGGCGGCCTCGGTAGCGCTGACCGCCGCGCGGATGGGCGACCAGGCGGCGAGCGGACACCACCAGGCCGCCCGGGCCGTGGCCACTGTCGCCGTGCCGATCGTCATCGCGGTCTCGGTGCACATGCTGCTCGCCCTGCCCGATGGCCGGCTTGCCGGGCAGGGCAGAAGGGTCGGCGCCGGGCTGGCCTATGCCGCAGCGCTGGGCGCCGGCCTCGCGCTGGCGGTCGCCGGGCGGCCGTTCCCGGTCTGGGCGGTCGCGCTGGCCTGGCCGCTGGCCGCGGCGTGCGCCCTCCCGGCGGTGCGGCTCCGCTATCTGGCGGCGTCCGCGCGTGACCAGCAGCGGATGCAGTGGATGGCGGCCGGCGGCATGCTGGCGGCCGACTCGGCGCTGGTAGTTGCCGTCCTGCACCTGCTCGTCGGCTGGCCCGGGCCGGTCGCCGCCGTGGCGGCCGGATGCGGGGCCTTCCTCGCGTTCGGCATGATGGCCGGCGAGTTGCGCTCGCTTGGGCCCTACGGCGGCCGGGTGCTGGTCCAGGTGCTGTCGATAGCGGGATTCACCATGGTGGTCGCGGCCATCTACCTGGTGATCGTGCTCGGCATCGGAAGCGGGGCGAGCAACGCGGCGGACCGAGAGATTCTCGGGCTGTCGATGCTGGCGGCGGCGGTCGCCGCGGTCGGGTACCTGCCGGCCAGGGACCGGCTGGTCGCATCGGCCACCCGCTTCGTCTACGGGGCCAGGGAAGCGCCCGACGAGACGCTCCGCACGTTCGGCAGCAGGCTGACCCGCGCCATCCCGATGGACGAGCTGCTGCTGCAGCTGGCCGAGTCGATGCGCAAGACCATGGCGCTGACCAGCGCCGAGGTCTACACAGGCGCAGGCGACGTGCTGGAACGCGTCGCCGCGGTGCCCGACACCGGACCCCGGTCGGTCGTGGTCACGGCCAGGGAACGCGCGGTCGTGACCAGAGCTGGCGTGTCAGGCAACGCCTGGGCATCGGTCTGGCTGCCCGCGCTGCTGGACGGACGCGCGCAGGTCCAGATCAGGGTCGCACCGGTCAGCCATGCCGGTGAACTGCTGGGCCTGATCATCGCCGCACGGCCCGCCGCCGGGGATCCCTTCTCCGAAGAGGACGACCGCGTGCTCACCGAGCTGGCCAGGCAGGTCGGCCTCGCGGTGCACAACGCGCGGCTCGACACGGCACTGCAGACGACCCTGGACGAGCTGCGCAAGCAGGCCGACGAACTGCGTCAGTCCCGGGCCCGCATCGTCGCCAGCGGCGATGCCGAGCGCCGCCGGGTGGAACGCAACCTGCACGACGGTGCGCAGCAGCACCTGGTGGCGATGGCGGTGAGCCTGCGCCTGACGCGTGACATCATGGCCGACGATCCCGCCGCAGCGGCCGAAATGCTGGACCAGCTGGCCGGCGACGTCAGGGACACCATCCAGGAGCTGCGTGAGCTGGCCCATGGCATCTACCCGCCGCTGCTGGCCGACAGCGGGCTCGGCGAGGCGCTCCGGGCGGCGGGAAACCGCAGTCCGCTGGCGGTCACCGTTACCGCCGACGGGATCGGCCGCTACACCCCGGACATCGAGGCGGCGATCTACTTTTGCTGCCTGGAAGCGC
This sequence comes from uncultured Actinomycetes bacterium, assembly GCA_963835775.1. Lineage (GTDB taxonomy): Bacteria > Actinomycetota > Actinomycetes > Streptosporangiales > Streptosporangiaceae > Palsa-504. The sequence goes on from CAWIHB010000003.1 coordinate 51,046, forward strand.
TGCAGAATGCCGGCAAGCACGCGCCGCAGGCACGGGTGCAGGTACGGGTCTGGGAGGACGCAGGGGGCCTGCTGTTCTCGGTCAGCGACGACGGCCCCGGCTTCGACGCCGCCGTCGCCCGCCGCGGCCACGGCTTCGTCAATATGGCCGACAGGCTCGGCGCCATCGGCGGCACGATTCGCTGGGAGTCGCAGCCGGGCGAAGGCGCCCAGGTTCTTGGCACTGTGCCACTGCTCTGACCGGCGCTGCTCTGACCGGCGCTGCTCTGACCGGCGCTGCTCTGACCGGCGCTGCTCTGACCGGTGTCGCTTGCTCTGACCGGCCGCTGCCCGGACCGCCGGTCAGCGCGGACTCCCGATCAGCAGATCGCGAACGAACCCGAGTCCCGCTGCTCCCACAGCCGGCGGATCGTATCGGAGGCAAGCCGTTCCTTGTTGACGTAGGCGGTCGCGCCACTGGCCAAGGCCGCGGCAGGAAGGTCGGCAGCGTCGTAGCTCGAGCAGAGGATCACGACCACATCGGGATGGGCGGCCATGATCTGGCGGGTCGCCTCGATCCCGCTCATCTCCGGCATGTTGATGTCCATCAGCACGAGGGCCGGGCGCAGCCGGTCGACCAGCTCGATCGCCTCCGGGCCGCTCGACGCCTCGCCAGCGAACTCGAAGCCGTCAAGACGGCGCAGCACGGCCCTGGCGGCCGAGCGGAACGGCGTCTGGTCATCTACCACGAGCACGGAACGCGGGCTGGTCACGGAATAAGCCTCGCACGAGCCGCGGCCGCTGCCGAGGGTGCTGCCATCCGCAGCGGGGGTGTGGCCAGCCTCCCGGGCAGCCGCGGAACGTCACCACTTCTCCTGCTGGCTGAGGAAGACAAGCACCGCCTTGACCCTGCGGTTAACGTCCTTCTCCTCCGACAGCCCCAGCTTGGCGAAGATCGAGTTAGTGTGCTTCTCCACGGCGCGCTCGGTGACGAGCAAGGCGGCGGCAATCGCGGCGTTGCTCTTGCCCTGAGCCATCTCGGCCAGGATCTCCGCCTCCCTGGGCGTCAGCGATGACAGGCCCGGCTGGCGCTCCTGCGAGCGCGCCCGCACCAGCTCATCGACGACGAGAGGGTCGATCATCGACCCTCCCTGAGCGACGATGCGGATGGCCCTGGCCAGCTCGTCCACGCTGCCGATCCGCTCCTTGAGCAGGTAGCCCCGTCCGGCCGAGCCGTGCTCGAGCAGGGCCAGCGCATACCCGGGACCGGTGTACTGGCTCAGCACCAGCACTCCGACCCGCGGGTGATTCTCCCAGATCCAGGCGGCAGCTTTGATGCCCTCATCGGTGCCGGTAGGCGGCATCCGGATGTCGGTGACGACCACGTCGGGCACCTGCTCGGCGACGACGGCAAGCAGCTGCGGCAGGTCGGACGCCACTCCGACCAGCTCGAAGTCGTCGATTGGCCGCAACCAGGCGAGAGATGCCCTCCCGCAGGAGCACAGAGTCCTCGGCCAGCGCAACGCGGATTTTCCCCATCCCGGATGGAATCGTAGCGCGCCGCGCCCGCCCGATGCGACCGGCTCCCGCGTTGTCTGCGGATCGTCGAGGAATCCGGCCGCCTGGCTACTCGGTCCGCAAGAGCAGCGCGGTGGGCGTGCGAGCAGCGATAATTCCGGGGAATACGGCTGCGAGGTTGGCGAACAGGACCGCGCCGAACGCGACCGCGGCGATGTAGAGCACGGGCACGTTCGGGTCGGGGACCACGGAGATCCCGCGGGCGAACAGCGTCCAGAGCCATCGCCCGAGAGCGATGCCGAGGGGCAGGCCGAAGATGACTCCGGCGATGGCAGGCACCGACGATTGCCAGGCGACCGTGACGGCCAGTTGCCGCTGGGTGAAGCCCAGGGTCTTGAGCAGCGCGAACTCGCGTCTCCGCCGCCGGACCGAGGCGATCAGGGTGAGCCCCAGCGCGCTGATCGCCCCGGCGGCGAGCAGGCAGGCGAGCAGCACGGCGGTGGAGTCCACGGTGCGGTAGCTGGCGATCTCGGCCGGGCGGAGGGCGGAGACCACGCCGCTAACCGGGCTGTCGGGGTCCGATGGCCGGTTGAGAGCCGCGGTGACCTGGGCGAGTGAGCGCTGCGCCGCAGCCGGGGTGACACCGGGCCGTATCGTGATGAACACCGCCATCGGGCCCGGCACGGGAGTTCCTTGCGGGTTGAGGGCCTGGGCCGGGAAACGGGCTGCGGCGACGATCGCGCCGGTGCCCATCTGCAGCGATGGGTCTCCCGAGCTTCCGATGGTGGGCAACGTGGCCGTGCCCACGATGCGCAGGCGGAACGGCGTCCCCGGCCCGGTGCTGGCGAGGACCGTATCGCCGACGTGCTTGTGCAACAGGGCCAGGGTGGCCGGCCCGAGCACTACTTGTGACGCCGCCTGCAGGCCGTGCCCGGACAACAGCGGCGGGCTGACCGGCGCGTTCGGGCTGCTGGCCAGAACGGGGACAGCCTGCCCGTCCAGCTCCATGGTCTCGAAGTACACCCCGGCCCAGTGAGCCACCACCGGGTCGTGATCGAGCAGGGAGGCGGTCTCGGCCGCCGGCAGGTTCTCGGCGGCCGAGAACCCCGCCAGCAGCGCGTAGTTCCAGCCCCACCCGTAGAGCGGGGGATGAGACACCAGGAAGCTGAGGCTCGACCCGAACGTGATCGAGGCGACCACCACCACGACGGCGATCACCGACCCCAGCAGGGCGGAGCGCACCGGGGCGGCCTCGCGCCCTGAGGCCGGGCCGAGAGCCGAGCGGATGCCGGTCACCGCGGTGGGCGGCAGGCCGCTGGCGGCGGCCGCCTGGGCCAGGCTGGAGCCGCGGCCGGTCTTAGCGCGGGCCCGGCTGGCGCGGTGCGGCGAGACCCGGTAGGCCACGGCCACCGCCGATCCGCTCAGCACGGCGACCAGGAGGGCGAACCCGAGACTCAGCACCATCCAGTCAAACGCGACGCCCCGGTCTGGGTACACCGGCCGGACCGGCCCGATCGGGGCCAGCGGCGACAGCAAGACCGCCACCGCCACCGCCAGCAGCGACCCGGTCACCACCGCGCCGACGACACCGATGAGCCCGTCGCAGACGGTCATGGCCGGCCCGGCCCCCAGCGCTCGCAAGATCGCGCCGTCCGCAGCGTTGCGGCGCACCAGACGGCTGATCACCTGACCGCTGATGACCAGCGCGGCGAGCGCGGTGATCAGCCCGAACACGCCGAAGGCGACGGCCTCGGGCCGGATGGTCCGCTCCGCCTTCGCCACCTCCGGGGCAGCCGTCATCGCCCCGCCGACCTGCCCCAGGGGCGGCGTGATCTTCCTGATGGCCGACAGCACCGCCGCCTCGTGCCGCGTCCCGCCATCGAGCTGCAAGGAAACATACGAGTAATAGCCGCAGCACGACTCCAGCCGCCGGGTCAGCGCCGGGCTGATCACCGCGAGCTGGTCACCCAGAGCCGCGTCATCGTCCTGCACGACCTGCGCGTCGAACTCAACGATGCCGACCAGCCTCAACGTGATCACCAGGAAAGGCTTGCCCGCCGGATTGCCGGCGAACGACGAGTTCACCTGGGCGGTGGTGAAGAACGCCACGCGCAAAGCCGACCCGATGCGCACGCCCTCCTCGGCGGCGGCGCCCGCGGACATGACTATCTCGTTGCCGCGCGAAGGATCGAACATGCGGCCCTGCACCACGCTGAGCCGGTCCTGCGTCGAGTACTCCCCATCCGGGCTGCCCTCCACCGAGGGCGGCGCCTCACCAGGGACACCGCCGCGGGAGGCCGGTCCCAGGAGCTGCAGCGTGCCGTCAAAGCCGACGACGTCCGCGGCGCGCCTGACATACGGCACCCTGGCGATGGCCTGGTCCACCCGCGCCGAGTAGCCGGTGCCCGTAATCGGATCGAACTCGGTGAAGACCTGCAAGTCCCCGGGGTTGGTACTCGCCAGATAAGCCGGAAACGAGGACTGGGTGCGGCGGGCCCCCGCCACCGCCGCCATCGCCACGCCACCCACCAGGCCGATGAGCAGGAGCAGCACCAGATACCCGCCCCACCGGCCGCGAAAACAGGCCCGGAACCGGTAGCTCGCCTCCCGCACCACGCTTGCGGTCAACCCTGCGCGCACCCTCTGGCCCCCCACTCGCCCGGCCCGCTGCGTCCTTCGACGCACGGGTCGCTGTCGGTCAAGTCTCTGTCGGTCAAGTCTGGCCCAGCCACGCCGCGAACCCAAGGCAGCTAGCCCGCCGGACCTGCCTCGTGCTAGCACCCCCGGCCCGCGGCCGCCGGCCTACGGGCGGGGGCGGGGCGGTTCAGGTGCGCCAGATGAGGATCAGGGCGCAGTCGTCGGAACCGCCGCCGCTTTGCTGCAGGCTGGTCACCATGGGCCCGGCCCCGGCGTGGAAGCCGGGAGCCAGCATGCGTTCGGCCTCGCCGAGCAGCCGGTCGGTGCCCGCGTCGATGTCCCGGCCGGGCGCTTCCACCAGCCCGTCGGTGTAGAGCATCAGCGCGTCCCCGCGCTGCAGCACGCCCCGCTCGGTCTCGGATGCGGCGCCGCGCAGGTCGGGCACCACGCCGAGCACGATGCCACGGGCCCGGGTCAGGCGCCAGCGGCCGGCCGCGGCGTCGTAGTGCACCGCCGGCGGGTGCCCGGCGGAGAAGATCATGTACTCGCCCGAGGTCAGGTCGAGCCACAGGTGCACGGCGGTGACGAAGCCTTCGGTGACCGACCCGCGGCGCAGGTAGGCGTTGCAGGCGGGCAGGAAGCCCTCCCGCGGCACCGAGCCGAGCAGCCCGCCGAAGGCCCCGGAAAGCAGCAGGGCCCGCGTCCCGGCGTCGATGCCCTTGCCCGGCACGTCGACCAGCGCCACCTCGAGCAGCTTGCCGTCGCAGGTGGACACCACGAAGTCGCCGCCGAAGGAAGAGCCGCCGGCCGGCCGCAGCACCACCGAGGAGTTCCAGCCCTCGCCCAGCGGGGGCAGCTTGGCCTGGGCCCGGATGCGGTCCCGCAGCTCGAGCAGCATCCGGTCGCCGCGCAGGCCGGTGAAGCCCAGCTTCTCCCTGGTCCGGGCCAGGATGTCGGCGAAGACGGCGGTCAGCACGATGGTGGCTACGATCCCGGCGCCGGCCTTGCCCTCCACCACGTCGTAGATCACCCCGGCGGCGGCGAAGCCGAAGAAGATCCGCAGCGCGCGGGGCCACAGCAGCAGGCCGCCGACCAGGATGGGCAAGATCATCACCCCGGGCGAGAACCACCACTCGGAGACGTGCACGGCGGCCACCGCGATGGCGATGGCCATGACCGACATGGCGAAGGCCAGCCGCCGGTTCCTGGTGATGAACTGCCTGGTGAGCTGGTTTAGCAGGGTCTGCGGCAGCCTCCGGGCCGATCCCGGACGGGGACCGGTCGGCGGTCGCGGGTTACCCATGATGCGGGCACTGTAGTCGATAAAGCTACCGGCAGGCTAAACCACTCGCGCCGGGCGTGCGGGTCTTGGTACGAAGGCATCATGACGAAATCGGATGGCCCGGATGACCCCTACCCGATCAGGCCGGTCAGCCAGGATGAGTTCGACGCCTACCGGCATGTGGACATGCACGCCTTCCACGGGTCGCCGCTGACCGAGGAAAACAAGCAGAAGATCTTCTCGGTGATGGAGTTCGACCGCAGCCTGGCCGCCTTCGACGGCCAGGCGCCGGTCGGCACCGCGGGCGCCTACACCTTCGCCCTGTCCGTGCCCGGGCCCGGGACGCTGCCCGCGGCCGGGGTGACCTGGGTATCGGTGCTGCCGTCGCACCGGCGGCGCGGCGTGCTGCGCAGCATGATGCGGCACCAGCTGGCCGACGTGCGCGAGCGCGGCGAGCCGCTGGCCATCTTGTGGGCCTCGGAGTCCGTCATCTACCCGCGGTACGGCTACGGCCGGGCCATGTGGCACGCCGACCTGCTGCTCCAGCGGGGCGAGGGGACGCTGGCGCCGTGGGCCCCGCACGATCCCGGCCTGCGGCTGCGGCTGGTCGAGCCCGAGGCGGCCCGGCCCGAGCTGGCCAAGGTCTATGACGCCGTGCTGCCGACCCGTTCTGGTGTGATCGCACGGAACGAAGCGTGGTGGCAGCGGACCGTTCACGATCCCGACCAGGCGCGGCAGGGCGCGACCCCGCTGCACTGCCTGCTGGCCGAGGACGACAGCGGGCCGCGCGGCTACGCCCTGTACCGGGGGCAGCCCAGCTGGGATCGCGAGACGTCGCTGCCCGCCGCTTCGCTTACCGTGCAGGAACTGGCCGCCGCCGATCCGGCGGCCGCCGCCGCGCTGTGGACCGACCTGCTCAGCCGGGACCTGACCGCGGAGTTCCGCGTCCGGTCCCGCCCGGTGGACGACCCGCTGCTGCTCCAGCTGGCTGATCCGCGCCGGGCCCGGCCGCGGCTGAAGGACGCGCTGTGGGTGCGGATCACCGACGTGCCTGGCGCGCTGGCCGGGCGCCGGTACTCCAGCCCGGTGGACGTGGTGATCGAGGTCCGGGACGAGCTGCTGCCGGCCAACGCCGGGCGGTGGCGGCTGGCCACCTCGGGCCGGGCAGGCGGTTCCGGGGGCGGGTTCGCGGACGGTTTGGCGGCTTGGTGCGAGCCGGCGGGTTCGGCGGAGGCTGACGTGGAGCTTGACGTGACCGCGCTCGGGGCGGCCTACCTGGGCGGGACCGGGCTCGGCGGGCTGGCCACGGCCGGGCTAGTGGGGGGCCGCCCCGGTGCCGTCCGGCAGCTCGCCGCCGCCCTGGCCTGGGAGCCCGCTCCCTGGTGTCCCGTCGACTTCTAGTCCTTCCGCGGGTCCTTCCGCGGGTCCTTCCGCGGGTCCTTCCGCGGGGACGTCGCGCAGCCGGCGCAGCGGGGAGAAGAACACCCAGAACCCCGCGGCCCAGCCGCCGGTGAACCCGATCCACAGCGTGGGGCGCACGCCCAGCAGGGTGCCGAACACGCCGCCCAGCGCGCCGCCCAGCGGCAGCGTGCCCCAGACCACCCAGCGGACCGCGGCGTTCATCCGGCCCAGCAGCCGCGGCGGGCAGATGGCCTGCCGGTAGCTGACCTGCGCCACGTTGTAGAGCACGGCGCTGAACCAGGACACCGCCAAGCCGATGACGAACAACGACAGCCGCCAGCCGGGCTCGGCCAGCGGGGCGATCAGGGACGGGGCGCCGAGGACCAGCAGCGAGAACCAGATGGTGCGGGCCGAGCCGATGCGCCGGCCAAGCCGGCCCGACAGCACCCCGCCGGCTACGCCGCCGAGACTGGCCACGGCGATGAGCAGGCCCACCTCGGCGGGCCGGACATGCAGGACCCGGACCAGGAACACGATCTGCACCGCGAGGGCCATGCTGAAGAACAGGTTCGCGGTGCCGGTGCAAGCCACGATCTTGCGCAGGATCGGGTGCCGGAGGACGAACGACAGCCCCTCGGCGATTTCTGCCCGCAGCTTCTGGCGGTGGTCCCGGAGGGGAGATTCCTCGGGGACGCGGATGGCGAGCAGGGATGCCACCGAGACGGCGTAGGAGATCGCGTCGGCGGCCATGGCCTGGGCCGCGCCGAACGCGCCGACCAGGCCGCCGCCCAGGCCCGGCCCCGCCACCTGAGCGAACGCCTGCGTCGCGCCGAGCTTGCCGTTCCCGTCGACCAGGTCATCCTTGCCGATCAGGACGGGTAGGTAGCTCTGGTAGGAGACGTCGAAGAAGACCGTGCACACGCCCGCGCTGACCGCGACCGCATACAGCTGCCCCAGGGTCAGCACCCCGAGCGCGGCGGCCACCGGCACCGAGCCGATGATCAGCATCCGGGCGACGTCACACCAGATCATCAGCCACCGCTTGGCCCGCCGGTCCACGATGGCGCCGGCCGGCAGGGCGATCAGCGCGAACGCGAGCGTCGCCGCCGAGGTGAGCAGGCCGACCTGCAGCGTCGAGGCCCGGAGCACAACGACCGCGGTCAGCGGCAGCGCGAGCTGGGTGATGGCCGAGCCCATCTCGCTGACCGACTGCCCGGCCCACAGCAGCAGGAAGTCACGATGCCGCCACAGGCTTCGGGTGGGCACCGGCCCACTCTGCCCGGCCCCCCCGTGGTTGTCCAATGAGAAACCGTGGTTGTCCAATGAGAATCCGTGGTTGTCTAATGAGCATCCCGGGGCAGGATGGCCGTATGCCTGCCATGAAGGTGACGTCCAGCGCGGCGATGCGGGCCAGGGACGTGTCCCGGCCGCACGACGAGCACGTGGCCTGGGCCGAGGAGACGGAGGCCGGTGCGGCGGGTCAGGCCGGCCGGGCCTGGGCGGCCGGCGGGGCTGGTCTGCCTGGCGCGGCGGGGCCGGCCAGTGTGGCGGCGGCGGCCAGTGCGGCGGCCAGTGCGGCGGGAAGCCGGGCGGAGGCGGGGGACGCGGCCGCGCCGGAGCGGTCAGCGCGCCGGAGAGGACGACCAGACGGGATGCGCAGGCGCCGCAGGGGCGGCGGAGCCGGGCGCGGCTGACCCTGCTGGCAGGCGGGTCAGTCGAAGATGGGGTCGCGGGTGCGGGACCGCTTCACCTCGAGGATCCAGCGTGAGGCGATCCACGCCCACGGGCAGATAGGGTCGAACCAGAAGTCGACACGCGTAGGCTCCTGCTGGGTCATGCGTACTCCTAATTACCACGAGTAACACGGACTTCCGCTGGCCCCCGGCAGCGTCAACCCCGCGGCCCGGCCGTGAATTCCGACCGGGCCAGCCGATACGAGGAAGGGAAACACCCGGTGACATCGAACTTGACTCGCGACGAAGCGGCGGCTCGTTCGGCCCTCATCAAGGTCGTCTCGTACGAGGTGGACCTGGACCTGACGCGGGCGGGCGGCGAGGTGTTCGGCTCGGTCACCGTGATCAGGTTCGACTGCGCGGCACCGGGCTCGGCCACGTTCCTCGACCTGACCACCCCCGCGGTGCGGGAGATCACCCTGAACGGGACGCCGGTCGGCCTGGACGCGTTCGATGGCGACCGGATCGCGCTGGACGGCCTGGCGGCGAGCAACGTGCTGCGGGTGGCGGCCGACTGCGCCTACTCGCGCAGCGGCGAAGGGCTGCACCGGTTCACCGACCCGGCCGACGAGCGGGTCTACCTGTACTCGGACCTGGAGACGTTCGACGCGCACCGGATGTACGCGTGCTTCGACCAGCCGGACATGAAGGCCAGCTACGAGCTGGCGGTGACCGCCCCGGCGGACTGGGTGGTGGTCTCGAACATGGCGCCCGAGTCGAGCATCGAGGACGGCGCGGCGCGGCACTGGCACTTCCCGCCGACTCCGGTCATGCCGACCTACATCACGGCCTGCGCGGCCGGGCCCTATCACGTGGTCCGTGACGAGCACGACGGCATTCCGCTCGGCATCTACTGCCGTCAGTCGCTGGCCTCCTATCTCGACCCGGACGAAATCCTGGAAACCACCCGGCAAGGCTTCGACTTCTACCACGGTTCGTTCGGCATAAAATATCCCTTCGGGAAATACGATCAGCTTTTCGTGCCAGAATTCAAAGAGGGCGCGATGGAAAACGCGGGCTGCGTCACTTTCCTGGAGGCCTACATTTTCCGGTCGCGGGTCACCGATTTCGCCCGGGAGGCGCGGGGCGAGACGATCCTGCACGAAATGGCGCACATGTGGTTCGGCAACCTGGTCACCATGCGGTGGTGGGATGACCTGTGGCTGAACGAGTCCTTCGCCACCTGGGCGGGCACGCTCGCGCAGGCCGAGGCGACCAGGTGGACATCGGCCTGGACCACGTTCGCGCAGCTGTACAAGGCCTGGGCCTACCGGCAGGATCAGCTGCCTTCCACCCATCCGATTGCGGCCGACATCCCCGATATTGAGGCGGTCGAGGTCAATTTCGACGGGATCACCTACGCCAAGGGCGCTGCGGTGCTCAAGCAGCTGGTGGCCTACGTCGGGCGGGAGAATTTCCTGTCTGGCGTGCGGAAGTATTTCGGTGCGCACGCGTGGGGCAATGCGACGCTGGCCGACCTGCTGTCCGCGCTGGAGGAAACCTCGGGCCGGGAATTGACCTCGTGGTCGGCGGAATGGCTGCAGACCGCCGGGGTGAACACGCTGCGGCCGTCTTACGAACTGGATGCCGAGGGCCGGTTCACCGAGTTCGCGGTGGAGCAGGAGGCCGCCGCGACGCACCCGGTGCTGCGCTCGCACCGGATCGCGGTCGGCCTATACGACCAGACCGAGGCCGGCCTGTCCCGCCGGCTGCGGATCGAGACCGACGTGGCCGGCCCGCGCACGGTGATCCCGGAGCTAGCCGGGCAGCGCCGCCCCGACCTGGTGCTGGTCAACGACGACGACCTCACCTACGCCAAGGTCCGGCTGGACGAGCACTCGCTGCACACGCTGGTCGGCACGGGGGGTTCCGGGGGGTCGTCCCCCCGGGCTAGCAGAGCCATCGGCCTGTTCACCGACTCGCTGCCCGCGGCGCTGTGCTGGTCCGCGGCCTGGGACATGTGCCGGGACGGCGAGATGGCGGCGCGGGATTACGTCCAGCTAGTCATGACGGGCGTCTCCTCAGTGGCCGACATCAGCGTGGTGCAGACGCTGCTGCGCCAGGCCGGCCAGGCCGTCCGCCGGTTCGCCGACCCCGGGTGGCGGGAGACCGGCCTGGCCCTGATGGCCGGCTCGCTGCGTGAGCTGATCCCCGGGGCGGCGGCAGGTTCGGACGAGCAGCTGGCCTACGTCCGGGCCTTCGCGGGTGTGGCCGCATCCGATGACGACCTGGCCTTCCTGGCCGGGCTGCTGGACGGCTCGGTGCGGCTCGACGGCCTCACCGTGGATACCGACCTGCGCTGGGCGCTGCTGATGCGGCTGGTGAGCCGCGGCCGGGCCGGGACCGCCGGGATCGAGACCGAGCTGGCCAGAGACGCCACCGACGCGGGCGAGCGGCACGCCGCGTCCTGCCGGGCCTCGATCCCCACGGCCGAGGCCAAGCGGGAGACCTGGCGGGCCCTGGTCGCGGGCGAGCTGACCATCGCCATGTTCCGGGCCACCCTGGGCGGCTTCGCCGACCCGGACCAGCCGGAGCTGGTCGAGCCGTACCGCGAGGAGTATTTCGGCGTGGTGAGCGACGTTTGGCGTGACTGGTCCTCGGCGATGGCGCAGGACTTCGTCAGCGGGGCCTACGCGACGTGGGCGATCTCGCCGGAGACGGTCGAGGCGACCGACGCCTACATCGCCGGGGCACAGCCGCCCGCCGCGCTGGAACGCCTGCTGATCGAGGGCCGGGACGACGTGCTGCGCGCGCTGCGCTGCCAGGAGCGCGACCGCCAGGGCCAGGGGAACCGCCAGGGCCAGGGGAACCGCCAGGGCCAGGGGAACCGCCAGGGCCAGGGGAACCGCCAGGGCCAGGGGAACCGCCAGGGCTAGGGGAACAGCCCCACCACGACGTCACTCGCTTCCGGGTCAACGTGGCGGAACAGGTCCCAGGGCACCGGTCCGCAGGTCACGCAGCCCGTACCCGAGATGGTCACTGTGCCGGGGGATGCCGCCCGCCGCCGCCTCCCGCTCCAGGACGAGCACGGAGGCCACCCCCGCCAAGCGCAGGTGCTGCGCCGCGGTGAGCCCGGCGGGCCCGGCGCCGACGATGACCACATCCGCGAACTCGGCCGGCAGCCCGCTCACCGGCGGCGGCCCGCCCACCGGTACCCCGCTCACCGGCGGCGGCTCGCTGACCGGCTGGGATCCGGGGCGGGGGCCACGACGTTCAGGCGCAGGGCGGCCCATTCGCCTCCGGCCGGGAGGGGCGCGTCGGTGACGATGCCGTCCAGGTCGGACAGGTCGCAGACCCGGTACGGGGCGGACCGGCCGGCTCCGCCGCGACCAGCAGGGAGGGTGTGGCGATCGTGGCGCGCAGGTCGTGGGGCAGGGACCTGGCCACCTCGAGGCTGGTGGCGCCCACGTCGTTCCGGGTAAGTCACGGTCAGGAATCCACAGGTCTGGCGGGGGGATCTGCGCTGAGGAGGAAGGGCGACCATGATGGAATTCGTCAGCACGGCCCGCGGCCGGTTCGCGGTGCAGGCGTCCGGGACGCCCGCGGGGCGGCCGGTCGTCCTGGTGGCCGGGCTCGGGGATGACCATGCGTCCTGGGATTCGATCATGGGCTACCTGACGCCGCGGTACCGGTGCATCACGTTCGACAACCGCGGGATCGGCCTCAGCCCGATCACGCCCGGGCCGTACACCATCGGGGACCTGGCGGAGGACGCCCATGCCCTGCACCAGGCTCTGGGGCTGGCGCCGTGCCTGGCCATCGGGTCGTCCATGGGCGGGGCCATCTGCCAGGAATGGGCCCTGCGCTACCCGGCCGACGTGACGGGGCTGGTGCTGTCCAACACCTGGGGCCGCAGCGACCCGTTCCTGCGGGTGCTGTTCGAGCACTGGGGCTCGCTGGCCGGGCAGGATCTGACGGACAGCATGCTGCTGTTCGCCATGTCGGCCGGGTACCTGGCCGCCAACCCGGACACGGTGGCGGAATTCCGCGCCTTGCCGCCTCCTGACCTGGACGGTTTCCGGGCCGCCGCGGCCGCCTGCCTGGGCCACGACGCGCTGGGCAGGCTGGGAAACCTGGCGCAGCCAGCCCTGATCCTGGCCGGCCGCCATGACATCCTGACCCGCCCGGAGCTGTCGGAGGCAATCGCCGGGGCCATGCCCAATGCGCGGCTGGAGCTGCTCGATGCGGGTCACATGACGTTCTGGGAGACTCCGGAAACCTGGGGTCTGGCGGTGGCGGACTGGCTCGCGGCGCAGGCGGGCTTAGGATAGGCCCGGCGAGACCTGCAGGACGCGGCCTAGATGGTGAAGCCGATGACGCGCAGCTGCTCGCGGCCGCTGTCGGTCATGTCGGCCGGGCGCCAGGCCGGAATCCACTGCCAGTCGACCCGGAATGCGTTAATGTGTTCGAGCGGAGCGAGCTCGGTGCGGATCTGGTTCTCCAGAACGCCAGTCAGCGGGCAGGCCGCCGAGGTGAGAGTCATGGTGATGACCGCCGTCCGCTGCTGGAACCTGTGGCACAGGTAGCGCGACGGGGTGAAGGCGTGGCCGAGCAGCGCCACCGAGCCGGCGTCCAGAGCCGCGTCGGCGCCGGCCGCGGCGTGCGCCTCGAGCACGCCGGCGACCTTGGTTTCCGCGTCGGCCTGCAGGTTGACGTAGGCCTTGTAGGTCAGCGCGTCGGGGTCGCGGAAGGCGTCCCAGTTCTCGGCGCGCAGCGGCGAGTTGTCCCGGTAGGTCAGGAACCACAGGTTCGCGGCGGACGACGGGTTCTGCTCGAAGGTCGCCGTCCGGTTGCCCGATCGCGGCGTCGACGTCGTGACGGGCGAACGCGGCCAGGAATCCCCGCGCGGCCTGCGTGCCGGTCCCGGTGAGCATCGAGCTGGTCATGCGGCTACTCCTCGGGCCGGGGCTTGCAGCTTCTTGATGACCGCGTCGGCGGTCGCCTCGGTCGACCCCGGGTTCTGGCCGGTGATCAGGTTGCGGTCGACCACCACGTGCGAGACCCAGGCCGAGGGACCGTCGTCGAACACGGCGCCGGCGTTCTTCAGCGCCACGTCGAGCAGCCAGGCCAGGCCGAGCAGGCCGACCTCGGTCTGGTCTTCCTCCTCGTCGGTGAACGAGGTCATCCGGTAGCCGTCGAACAGCCACAGCCCGTCGGCCCGCTCGGGCGCGGACAGCAGCACGGCCGGGCCGTGGCACAGCGCGGCGATCGGGGCGTACCTGCGCTGCAGGGCGGCCAGCAGGCGCCCGGCGTCCGGGTTTCCGGCCAGGTCGACCATGGGCCCGTGGCCACCCGGGGTGAACACCGCGTCGAACTCGTCGAGGTCGGCGGCGGTCAGCGCGGACGGCGCGACCGGGTGCTGGAAGCCGGGGATGGCCTGCAGCCGGCGGTGGCGTTCGGCGGCCAGGTGCTCGCTGTCGGCCCGCTGCGCGTCCACCTCGGCCTGGATCTAGGTCGCGAGGCCGGCCTGCTCAGCTGGGGGCGGCGTTGGCGATGGCCTCGCGGACGTGCTTGGCCAGTTCGGCCAGCGGGATGCTGACCGTGGCGCCGGACTCGCGGTCGGTGAGCTCGGCGCTGCCGGTGGCCAGGCCGCGCTTGCCCACGGTGACCCGGAACGGGATGCCGACCAGTTCGGCGTCGCTGAACTTGACGCCCGCCCGGACCGGCCGGTCATCGACGATGACGTCGACGCCGGCGGCGGCCAGCCCCTGGTAGACCTGCTCCCCCGCCTGCGCCACGGCGGCGTCGTCCTGCTGGGCGATCACCACCACGACCTGGAACGGGGCCACCGCCACCGGCCAGATGATGCCCTTGTCGTCGTGGTGGACCTCGACGATGGTGGCCATGGCCCGCTCGACCCCGATGCCGTAGCAGCCCATGGTCGGCCGGATCGGCTTGCCGTCCGGGCCGGACACGCGGATCCCGATGGCGTCGGAGTACTTGTAGCCGAGCTTGAAGATGTGCCCGACCTCGATGCCGCGCTCCACCTCCAGGCCGTGCCCGCAGTTGACGCAGCTGTCACCGGCGGCGGTCTCGCGCAGGTCGGCCCAGCGGCCCACGCTGATGTCGCGCTCGACGTCCACGCCGCGCAGGTGGGTGTCGTCGGCGTTGGCGCCGGTGAACATGCCGCGCCGGCCGCGCCCTGTCTCGTCACGTAGGGCCTCATCCGCGATGACCGGGTGGTCGCTCACGCCGACCGCGCCCAGGCTGCCGGGCAGCGCGCCGAGCGCGTCCCTGATCTCGTCCGGCTGAGCCGGGCGGAGCTCGTTCGCGCCGGTGGCGTCGGCCAGCTTCTGCTCGTTCAGCGCGTGGTCGCCGCGCAGCAGGACCAGGGTGAGCACGCCGTCCAGGAAGTAGACCAGGGTCTTGATCTGGCGGTCGGCCGGGGCCTGGTACCCCGCGGCGAGATCTTCGATGGTGCGCACGCCGGGGGTGGCGAAGGGCTCGGGGGCGGCGAGAGCCACGGCCCGTTCGGCAGAATCAGCTACGGCGGCCAGCCGGGACGTAGCTTTCTCGATGTTCGCCGCGTAACCGCACTCCGGGCAGATGATGATGAGGTCCTCGCCGGACGGGGACGGGCAGACGAACTCGGTGGAGTCCGAGCCGCCCATGCTGCCGCTGGAGGCTGCGACCGGGATGGCCGGGACGGACAGGCGCTGGAAGATCCGGGTGTACGCGTCACGGTGCGCCCGGAAGGACACGTCAAGCTCGGCCGGGCCCAGGTCGAAGCTGTAGGAGTCCTTCATGGTGAACTCGCGGGTGCGCATCAGGCCGGCCTTGGGCCGCGGCTCGTCGCGCAGCTTGGTCTGGATCTGGTACCACATCTGCGGCAGCTGGCGGTAGGACTCCAGCTCGGTGGCCAGGGTGGAGACGACCTCCTCGTGGGTCATGCCCAGGGCCAGGTCGGCGCCCTTGCGGTCCTGGAGCCGGAACAGCTCATCGCCCATCAGCGCCCAGCGGCCGGACAGCTGCCACAGCTCGGCCGGGTGCATGACCGGCATCAGGATCTCCTGGGCGCCGATCCGGTCCATCTCCTCGCGGATGATCCCGATGACCTTGAGCCGGACCCGCTGGCCCAGCGGCAGCAGCGAGTAGTGCCCGGCCATGAGCTGGCGCATGTAACCGCCGCGCAGCAGCAGCCGGTGGCTGGGTGCGCCGGCGTCGGCCGGGTCATCGCGCAGCGTCGGGATGTGCATCTGGGACCAGCGCATGGTGCGGAATTCTCGCTTTCTGGCCGTGATCAGGCAAGCCCGTAGTCTATCCCCAGGCCCGCGGGGCCGTGGCGGGCCAGGATCCGGGCCAGGTCCTGCAGGGTGGGAACGTGCGGGTGACCCGCCGGGGCCGGGCACACGCCGAACGGGTCGAGGTGGACCGGCTGCAGCCCGGCGGCCAGCGCGCCGGCCACGTCGTAGCGGACGCTGTCCCCCACGTGCAGCACCGTCTTGCTGGCGGGCACGCCGAGGGCCTCGAGCGCGATGCCGAAGATGGCCGGGTCGGGCTTGGCCACGCCGACCACGGCGGAGTCGACGACCACGCCGACCGGGACCCCTTGGGCGGCCTCGTCCTGGCTGGCATCCTGGCTGGCGTCCTGGCTGGTGGGGGTATAGCAGACGCCGAGGCGGCGGAGTTCGGCCTGGACGGTGCCGTCGGAGTTGGAGACCACGCCCATCGGGACGCCCAGCGCGGCCAGGTCGCGCAGGCCGCCGGCGACCCCGGCGCTGACGTGGGTCCAGTTCTGGCCGTTGGTGGCCTGCACGATCCGCGCGGCCAGGCCGTCGCGGCCGGCTTCGGCCACGCCACACGCGGCGACGTAGCTGATCAGGTACTGGTGCCACCAGGTGCTCGACGCGGGCGGCACGGCGGCGATGTCCTGCGCGGCCATGGCCCGGTAGTGAGCCTGCTCCAGCTCGGTGATGTCGGGCGCCAGACCCGCCGCCTGCAGCGGCGGCAGGACCAGGTCGCGGGCCGGGAAGACCAGCACCCCGCCCGCGTCAAGCAATATCGCGCTGACTCCGTTGCTCACATCCGAACTATACGCAGCGGGACACCGGCCTGGCATAATGCAGTTCCTGCGCGGCCTGCCCGGTTAAGGGCGCGCCTCCTGAGGAGTTACCATCGGCTGGTGCTGCCGTTCTCTGCCGCCACCCGCACGGCCAACCTGGCCCGGATGGCGCAGGACCGGTTCGACGTGCTGGTCATCGGGGGCGGGATCACCGGGGTGGGCATCGCCCTGGACGCGGCCGCCCGCGGTTTCTCGGTGGCGCTGATCGAGCAGGACGACTTCGCGTCGGGAACGTCCGGGCGCTCGTCCCGGCTGGTGCACGGGGGTCTGCGGTACCTGGAGCACCGGGAGTTCGGCCTGGTCCGCGAGTCGCTGCGGGAGCGCGGGATCTTGTGCCGGCTGGCGCCGCACCTGGTCCGGCCGGTGCCCATGTACATGCTGGCCGACGACCTGCGCAGCCGGGCCAGGTACGGGCTCGGGCTGACCGCCTACGACGTGCTGGCCGCGGGCCGGAACATGGGCTTCCATCGCTGGGTGAGCGCGGAGGAGGTCCGGCAGGCCTTCCCGGGCTGGTCCGGGTCCGGGTCTGGGTCCGGGTCTGGGTCTGGCGGCTGGCGGTATTTCGAGGGCCAGACCGACGACGCCAGGCTGGTCGTTGAGGTGGCCAGGATGGCGCAGGCGTTCGGCGCGGTGCTGGCTAATCACGTCCGGGCCGAGGGGCTGCTGGGCGGCGCCCGGGTGACCGGCGCGGTCGCCGCGGACGCGGTGACCGGGCAGCGGTTCGAGATCCGGGCCAGGGTCACGGTGAACGCGGGCGGCGTGTGGGCCGACCGGATCCGGGGCCTGGCCTCCTGGCCCGGGGCTTTGGGCGGGGCGGGGCGGCTCCGGCCGAGTAAGGGCGTGCACCTGGTGTTCGCGCCGGGGGCGGTCCGGATGCAGGCGGCGCTGGCCATTCCGTCGGCGGCGGGCGACGGCCGTTTCGTCTTCCTGGTGCCCTGGGAGGACCGGGTGTACGCCGGGACGACCGACACCCCGTACGCGGGCGACCTGGAGCACCCGGCCGTGACCGACTCCGACCGCGACTACCTGCTGGCCGCGGTGGCCACCTGCTTCCCCGGGGTGGGCGCGGGCGACGTGGTGGCCTCCTGGGCCGGGCTGCGTCCGCTGCTGGGCGACGGCGAGGCCAGGACCGCCGACCTGTCGCGCCGGCATGTGGTGTTCGAGGACCCGCCTGGCTTGTTCACCATCACCGGCGGGAAGCTGACCACCTACCGGGCCATGGCCGAGGACCTGGTGGACCGGGTGGCGGCCGGGCTGGGGCCGCGCGGCCGGTGCCTGACCCGGCGCATCCCGCTCGGGCTGCACGGCCCGGCCGCGGCGGCGCTGCGCCTGGCCAGGGCGGAGACGGCCCGGCTGGGCCTGCCGCCGGGCACCGCAGCCCGGCTGGTGCAGCGTTACGGCGACGACTGGCGGGAGGCCGTCCGCCTGATCGAAGCGGACCCGTCGCTAGGCGAGCCGGCCGCGGGCGGCCTGCCGGTGCTGAAGGTCGAGCTCGACCTGGCCCGCCGCCGCGAGATGGCCATCACGGCCGAGGACGTGCTGGTCCGCAGGACCAGGCTCACCACCCGCGACGCGTCGGTGCGGCGGCCGGATCTCGCCGATGTGGTCACACTGTCAGCCGGAGCGGTCACACCTTCAGCCGGAGCGGTCACACCTTCAGCCGGAGCGGTCACACCTTCAGCCGGAGCGGCGCCGGAATGATGTCGAACGTGGCCGGCGTGGTGCCCAGCAGCTCGCCGTCCGCCTCGATGCCGAACGGCGGGTCGGCGTCGAGCCGCACCCGGCTGGCCCGCAGTTCGGCGATGTTGCGGTGCGGCAGGTGGGTGCCCCGGTAGACCTTCGGCAGCGTGGTGAAGGCGTCGGATTTCGGGCCCGCCATGACCAGCACGTCCAGCGCGCCGTCGTGCGGCTCGGACTTGGGCGAGATCTGCATGCCGCCGCCGTAGAACCGGCAGTTGGCCACGACCACGTTGTGCGCCCGCCACTGGTAGGCCTGCCCGTCGGCGTCCAGGCGCACGGTGGCCGGGGAAAAGCCCGGCAGCGTCAGCCAGAACCCGGCCAGGTATCTGGCCGGCCCGAGCACGGCGGGCAGCCGGGCCGCCCGGGCCACCACGGCCGCGCCCAGGCCGGCCTCGGCAATGTTGGGAAAGTACCTGGTGACCTCGGCCGGGCCGGCGGTAAAGGTCACCCGGCCCACGTCGACGGGGCGGACCTGGTCCCCGGCCAGGCGGCGGGCGGCCGCGACGGCATCGCCCGGCAGGCCGAACGACCGGACGAAATCGCACCCGGAGCCCGCCGCGATCACCCCGAGCACGGCATCGGCGGCGGCCGGCTGGCCGTCGGTGATCATCCCGTTGACCACCTCGTGCACCGTCCCGTCGCCGCCGGCCGCCACCAGGTACCGCTCGCCGCGGGCCAGCGCCTCCCGGGCGGCCTCGGTGGCGTGGCCGGGATGGGTGGTCCGCACGATCCGGTAGCTGATCTGGGCCTCGGTCAGCACGGCTTCGACCTGCGGCAGGTGCTGGCCTACCTGGCCCCGCCCGGCCCGCGGGTTGGCGATGACCACCATGGGGCCGAACGGGCTGGCTCCTGCCTGGCCGGTCCCTGCCTGTGTGGTCCCTGCCTGTCTGGTCCCTGCCTTTCTGGTCCCTGCTTGTCTGGTCATGGCAGCAGGACTCCCGGGTTCATGATCTGGGCGGGATCCAGGGCCATCTTGATCTTCTTCAGCACGTCCAGTCCTTCCTGGCCGAGTTCGGCGGCCAGGAAGGGGGCCTTCAGCCGTCCCACGCCGTGATGGTGGGTGAGGGTGCCGCCCGCGGCGGCACAGCTGCGGGCCGCGTCGGCCCAGGCGGCCAGGTAGCGCGGCTCCGCGTCCCGGTCGTCCGCCCCGCTGACCAGGAACGTGAAGTACAGGGACGAGCCGGACGGGTACACGTGGGACAGGTGGCACAGCACCGCCTGGGCGTGCGCGGCCAGGGCATCCCTGATGCCGGTATAGAGCCGCGGCACGTCGGACCAGAGCCCGGCGACCTCGAAGGTGTCCACGATCACCCCCGGGCCGAAGGCACGTTCGGGGCCCATGATGCTGGCGTAGGTGGCCACCGCGTCGTTGCGGTGCTGCCACCAGTGCTCCCCGTAGGAGGCGTCCAGCGGGCCGGACGACCCGGCCCGCAGCAGGGCGCTGGCCGCCGCCTGTTTCCTGGCCGCCAGCGTCTGCTCGGCTTCCCGGCCGGGCCCGGCCGGGAAGCCGAGCAGCGCCACGCAGCCGCTGGTGTGACCCAGCGCCGCAAAGCTGAGCTGGGCGTCGGCCTCGTCGTAGCCGCGGATGACGGCCGCGCCCGTCTCCGCGCGCCCGGCGTCGCGCAGCCCCTTGGCCAGCGCCGGGAAGGATCCGAAGCCGTACGCCAGCCAGTCCCAGCCGGCCGGGCGGGCCCGGCAGGCCAGGGTCGCCTCGGTCACCACCGCAAGCGTCCCCTCCGAACCCACCAGGAGCCGCCGCAGGTCGGGTCCGGCGGCCGAACGCGGCACCGGCCGGCACCGGAGGATGCCGCCCTGCGGCAGGACCGCGACCAGGCCGAGCAGCACGTCCTCGATGGCCCCGAATCCGGCGGAGGCCTGGCCCGCGGAGGACGCCGCGATCCAGCCGCCGACGGTGGAGGCGGCGATCGACTGCGGGTAGTGGCCGACGGTCAGCCCGTGCGCGGCCAGGGCGTCCTCGAGCTGGTCGCCGCGCACGCCCGCCTCGGCCGTCACCACCTGCGAGACCGGGTCGACGGCGGTGACGGCGTTCATCCGGGACAGGTCGAGCACGACCGAGCCCGCCCCGCCCGCGGCCTTGGCGGCGGCGCCGGCGGGCATTCCGGCTCCGCCGCACACGCCGGATCCGCCGCCGCGGGGAATGACGGTCACGTGCGCTTCGCCCGCCCAGGCCAGCACCGTGGCCACCTCTTCGGTGCGGGCCGGGAAGACCACCGCAGCTGGGACGGCCAGATCGTCGCCGCGGGCACGCCGCAGCAGGGCCAGCGCCCAGGAGTCGATGGCCCGGTCCCGCAGCAGGCCGGCGTCGGTGCTGACCGCGCCGTCCGGGAGACGGCCGGCGAGAACGTCGAGGATGTCCACGGCGCGGATCGTAGCCCCTAGCCCGAGGTTCTAGCGCAGCCGGTAGGTCACGGCACGGGCCAGCCAGACGGCGGCCAGGACCTGCAGGACGCCGACCAGCAGGGTGGCGGCCACGCCGACTCCCGCGTAGGGCGGCAGCCCGGCCAGGGCGGCGACGGCCCGGGCGGTCGCCCCGGCCGGGGCGCCGGTCAGGGCGGGCCACCACAGCGCCGCGCCCCAGCCCGCCAGCACGGCCGCCAGCATCAGGCCCAGCACCCAGCGAGCCCGCCACGGCGCGGCCCCGGCCGCGATCCCGGCCGCGAACGGCAGCCACCACAAGCCGAAGGCCGCGCCCAGGCCGAGCAGCGCGGCGGTCACGGCGCAGGCGGCCAGCCAGGCCCAGGCCGCGCCGCGGGAACGCCGGGCGCCGAACGAAGGCGTGTGCGGGGCGGGACCGCGGGCCTGCGGCCGGCCCGAGACCCGCAGCTCGCCGAGCCGGTAGGCGCCGCGCTTGCCGAGCCGCTTCAGCTCAGCCATGGCCGGCTCCGGTGCCGAGCCGCCTCGGGTCAGCCATGGCCCGCTGCCTTGGTTGAGGCGCCAGGTCAGCGAGCCGGCGGGCTGGCCGGGGACCGGCAGCGGCAGGTACCGGCCGCCCCACCACAGCGGGACCAGGTTGTCATACCAGGGCGAGGCGGGGTTCTCGCTCTGCCCGCCCGGGTAGACGCCTCGAGCGCTCACCCCGGCGGCGGACAGGGTGACGATCATCCGCCAGCTCGGCCCGGACCTGGCGGTCAGCCCGCCGTAGGCGGCGTCCGGGGTGAACGGGTCGCCGCCGTCGGCCCGCGGGCCGTAGCCCAGGCCGTCCGAACCGGACAGGGCGGGGAAGGCGCGGGAGTGGATCCGGCCCCAGGTCCAGCCGTCCGGCGTCCGGCCCAGGGTGGCGGCCAGGTGCGCGACCGCGGTGGCGAAGGCGGACCGGATGACCTGGGGGGCAGTGCGCAGCGGGCCGGACGGCAGGGTGAACGCCGGGTTGGCCGGCTCGGCCAGCGTCCAGGCCTCCAGGTCCTCGTCCAGGCTGGACTGGCGCTCGGCGGACACGTCCAGGCCGCCCGGGTCCTTAGCGGTGGGCACGTGCGCGTGGTCCCACCAGGGCTGGAACACGTCCGACAGGTAGTCGCTCCAGAAGGTCCACCAGATGGTGGCCGCCGCCGAACCGGCCGCCATGCTGTCGTTCCAGGTGGCGAGGAGCTGTACGGCGGATCGTTCGGCCGAAGATTCAGCGGCGCCGGTCAGGGCGGCCAGGATTTCCGGGACCATGCGGACGGCGAGCTGGTCGGTCAGGCTGGTCTGGATGGCGGCGAAGCTGGCCGGCGTGAGGGGGGCGGTCGCGGTCCGGCCGCGCAGCGCGGCGTAGATGGTGGCCGCGCGGTAGCCGGCGTCGAAGAAGTCGGCGCTGGTGCCGATGTAATAGGGGTAGGCGGCGGTGACCGGCCGCTGGTTGGCGGTGACCAGCACGTGCCCGGGCGGGTCGTAGGCCTGCGGCTCAGCGGCGTAGGGGATGACGCCGGTGAGGTCACAGCCGCCGGTGCCGCTCATCGGCAGCCACGGCTGGCAGGCCGCGGCGACCTGCGGGTAGTAGCCCGCCGAGATGGCGCCGATGTTGCCGGCCGTGTCGGCGTAGACGAAATTCTGCGTCGGGGCGTACCAGCTGGCCAGGGCGGTCTTGAACTGCGCGAAATCGGCGGCCTGGTCGACGGCGAGGATGACGGCCAGGTCCGGGGACGGCACGTTGCCCATCCAGTCGACCGAGGTGGTCTGCCCGGCCTGGGTCATGATCGGCCCGTGCACGGTGATGTCCACGGTCAGCGGCACGGTCGCGCCGCCGCGCACCGGGATGTCGTAGTGCACGACCTGCATCGGGCGCCACGCGCCGTGCCAGTAGTACTGGGTGCCGCGGGTCCGCTCGTCGTAGAACATGGTGGCCTGGTTCTGCGTGTCGGTCAGCGACCAGGCGATGTGGGCGTTGTGCCCGATCAGGATGCCGGGCAGGCCGGGCACGCTGGCCCCGGCCGCGGCCAGGCCGGGCGCGGACAGGGCGACCTCGTACCAGACCGACGGGATCGTCTGCGGCAGGTGCGGATCCCCGGCCAGCAGGGCTTTATCGGCACCGGCGATCGCGGGCCCGTTGGCCGCCCACGCGTTGCTGTCCGGGTACTCGTGCAGCTGGCCCGCGGGCAGCTGGCTGAGCTGGGCGAGCAGGGTGCCCGCCGCCTCCGCTTCGCCCGCTGATACGGCCGAACGGGCCGTGGTGCTTGCCGCAGCCGGAACCGGATTATCCGGAATCGTAATATCCGAAAGCGTGGCGGGCGGGACGGTGCTGGCGGCGTTGGGGGGCAGCGGGGTCAGGGCGGGCTTGGGGTAGGGGCCGGGATCGTAGGGGGTCTGGGCGTTCGGGGCGATGACCGGGAACCAGTCCATGGTGCGGGCCGCGCCGAGCGAGCGCTCCAGCAGGGCATAGTCAAGCGGGGTTGAGGTGAAGTCCAGGTGCTGGGTGAGCTCGCCCTGGATGACCAGGCTGTCGACCGGGGTCCAGGCGGACGGGTACACGCCGGCCAGGGTGAACGCGGCGGGCCACTGGCCGCTGGCCCGGACCTGGGCGATGTCGTCGTTGACGCCCTGGGCGTAGGCCAGCAGGACCCGGGCGGCCAGGCCGGCCCGCGGCAGCTGGGTCCATTCGGCCTGGGCGGTGCGGAGCAGGCCGAGCTCCAGCTCGAACTTGTCCGAGGCCAGGTCGGTTGGCCCGGCCAGCTGGGCCAGGCGCCCCTCCCCCAGCCGGCGTTCCTCGTCCATCTCGGCCAGCCGGAACCTGGCGTGCACGTAACCCAGGGCCAGGAACAGGTCGTGGTCGCTGGCCGCGCTGATGGCGGACACGCCCTGGCTGCTGAACGAGACCGTGGCCGGCTGCTGCAGGCCGGGCAGGCTGAGCGTCTCGGAGCCGACCGGCTTGCCGCCCGCGGCCGAGGTCCACACGCCCCGGCCGGGATCGAGCGCGGGTCCGAGGGCGGGGATGGTGCGGTAGCCGAAGCCGAGGATGCCGAGCAGGAGCACGCAGGCGCAGAGCGCGGCGGCAATGTTGGCAATCCGGGCGATGCGGGCGATGCGGTGCCGCGGGCGCCTGCGCCCGATCCGCAACCCGTGCGCCCGCATGGCACAAGTTCTACCACCGGGCCCGCGCCGTGAAGACCGACGTCTACGGGCGGGGCTGAGCCCAGATCGGCGGATGCCGGTCCTGCCACGGCCGGGCCTGCTCCAGCTGGGCCGACAGTGAGATCAGCGTGCCCTCATCGCCCATCCGGCCGGCCAGCATCACGCCGATCGGCAGGCCCTCGGCGCTCCAGTGCAGCGGGACGCTGACCGCGGGCAGGCCGGAGACGTTGTAGACCGCGGTCCACGGGGTGAACCGCTTCTGCCGCTCGAAGTTCTCCGCCGGGTCCACCTCGTCGAACCAGCCGACCGGCCGCGGCGGCTGGGCCAGGGTCGGGGTGAGGACCGCGTCGTAGGCGCTCAGGGCGGTGATGGCCGGACGCGTCACGAACTGCATGTAGGCCTGGGCGAACAGGAAGTCGGGCGCGAGGGTAGCCCGGCCGAGCTCGCGCAGGTAGCGGGTCAGCGGCAGCAGCAGGTGTTCCTGGGCCTCCTCGACCGGGGTCAGCGTGGCGTAGGCGTGGTAGATGGTCTCGAAGAACGGGACCACGTCGGAGCCGAACGGCAGGGTGATGTCCTCGACCTGGTGGCCCAGGCTGGCCAGCAGCGCGCTGGCGTCCTCGTAGGCCGTCACGCAGTCCGGGTGGACTTCGGCGCCGGGGATCGGGTGCTGCAGGGTGCGGCCGATCCGGAGCCGGCCAGGCGGGCGGCGGGCGTGGCCGAGGAAGGACTCGCCGGGCGGCAGCGGCGGCAGGGTGTACATGTCGCCGGGGAAGTTGCCCGTCATCACGTCGAGCAGCAGCGCGGCGTCGGCCACGGTCCGGGTGATCGGGCCGTCCACCCCGAAGCCGAGCAGGTCGGGCACGAGCGGGCCGTTGGAGATGCGGCCGCGGGACGGCTTGATCCCGAACAGCCCGCACACGCTGGACGGGATGCGGATCGACCCGGCGCCGTCGCTGCCCTGGGCGGCGGGGGCCAGGCCCGCGGCCACGGCCGCGGCCGCGCCGCCGCTCGAGCCACCCGCGGAACGCGACAGGTCCCACGGGGTCCGGGCGGGCGGCCCGACCTTGGTCTCGGTGTAACACGGCAGGCCGAACTCGGGGGTCGACGTCTTGCCGGTGATGACCACGCCGGCGTCCTTGAGCTTGGTCACCACGTAGTCATCGGTGTCCGGCACGTTGCTGGCGTAGGTGACCGAGCCGAACGTCTGCCGCACGCCCGCGACCATGTTGAGGTCCTTGATCGGGATGGGCACGCCGGTCAGCGGGGGCAGTTCGGCCGGGTCGGCGGCCTGGGCGACGGCCTTCTCGGCCGCCAGCGCCTGCTCGCCGGCCAGCTCAGCGGTTATCGTGTAGAACGCGCCAACCTGGTCGTTGAGTTCGGCGGTGCGGCGCAGATAATGATCGGTGACGGCGACCGGCGAAAGTTCTCGCGCGCGGATCGCCGCGGCGAGATCGAGCACGGTGAGCTCGTGAATCTGGGTCATGGTGCAGATGCTAGACCACGAGGAGGGCGGGACGTTCGGCCCGTTATCGGGACGAATGGCCTGCTATAAAAACGGCCTGAGTAGGGCACAACCATTGTACGGTGCTTTGCGCTGTGTCCCAAGGCAGTTACGCTGAGGTGGTGGGTGAAGGCCGATGGCGTGGCCGAAACTGAGAAACCGCAGGTCACATGACGAGGAAGTGACGCTCGGTAACGAAGGCGGTACGACACCGGAGGGGGCGCGGTGGCAACCCGTGGCATCGGATGGTGCCACGACGGAACGCACGGCATTTTTTGCCGGTCGCCGCGCATCAAATGGCAGTCCTGTTCATGGCGGGGCGGTAAACGGCAGCGGTAATGCCGGTGCGGCCGGGCACTCGGCTGGCGCGGGCGGGCACTCGGCTGGCGCGGGCGGGCACTCGGCTGGCGCGGCCTGGCTCGGCCAGGACGAGGCGGATTCCGATTCCGATTCCGATTCCGACTCCGATTCCGGGGACGTGCGGTTCTGGGCGTGGTCGAAGTCGGATGAATCGTTCGACCTGAACGATGCCGCCGGCCCGGCTGATGGCGCGCCGCCGGGGCATGACCGCTCGCGCAGTCCGGTGGTCACGCCGGTGGCCGTGCCAGAGGAACCGCAGGGTGAGGGCATCGGCCAGCACCTGGGCAACCTGGCCCACCTGTCGGAGGACCCGCGGATGCGGGCCTGGCAGCGGCGGGCCATCATCGCGGTCATCGTCGGGGTGGTCGCCACCATCGTGCTGAACTGGCGGTACGGGCTCACCCTGGCCGTGCTGGCCGCCATCGCCGACACCGTGTTCCGGTCCAGGACCACCTTCTACGCCCGGCCCGGGGTCCGGCTGACCGCCGCCCAGCGGCGGACCCTGAATCAGCTGCACCGGATGCGGCGCAAGGGCTACCGCGCCATGCACTGCAGCCCCATCCCCGACAGCGAGGACCAGATCGACCACCTGGTGATCGGCCCGGCCGGGGTGTTCGCCATCGACTCCGAGGCCTGGGACAAGCGGATGCCGGTGCGGACCAGGAACGGCCGGCAGCTGTGGCACGGGCCGCGCAGCATGAAGGACCGGCTCGAGCACGCCCACTGGGAAGCCGGGCAGGCCGCCGAACTGCTGTCCCGTCAGCTCGGCAGTACGGTCAGCGTCCGCCCGGCGATGGCCGTCTACGGCCCGAAGATCCCCTGGGACGTGGCCACCATCAGGGACGTCGACGTGTTCAGCGGCCCGCGGCTGCGCAAGTACTTGCACCGCCGGGCCCGCAAGATGCGGGGGCAGCGGCTGACCGCAACTGACATCGAGCGCATCGAGGCGGCGGCCAGGAAGGCGTTCCCCGAGGACCCGCCGGCCTGACCTGCGGCCCCGGTAGGCTGGTTTCCCTGTAGCGCTTCAGCTTCCAGCCTCCAGCTCAGGGGAGATCGGTTATGCCTCCGCTTCGGTCCCGGACGGTCACGCACGGCAGGAATATGGCGGGCGCTCGCGCCCTGCTGCGGGCCACGGGCGTAGCCAGGGAAGACATCGGCAAGCCGATCATCGCGGTGGCCAACAGCTTCACCGAGTTCGTCCCCGGGCACGTGCACCTGCGCGAGGTGGCCCAGGTCGTGGCGGCCGCCGTGCGCGCGGCCGGGGCGATCCCGCGCGAGTTCAACACGATCGCGGTGGACGACGGCATCGCGATGGGGCACGGCGGCATGCTGTACTCGCTGCCGAGCCGGGAGCTGATCGCCAACTCGGTCGAGTACATGGTCAACGCGCACTGCGCCGACGCCATGATCTGCATCTCGAACTGCGACAAGATCACGCCGGGCATGCTCATCGCCACCATGCGGCTGAACATCCCGACCGTGTTCGTGTCCGGCGGCCCGATGGAGGCCAGCGCGCCGGCCGGGCTGTCTGGTGGTTCCGGTTCTTCGGGCCGGAAGCTGGACCTGATCGACTCGATGGTGGCCTCGGCGGATCCGTCCGTGTCCGACGATCAGCTGCTGGCCATGGAGGAATCCGCCTGCCCGACGTGCGGGTCCTGCTCGGGCATGTTCACCGCCAACTCGATGAACTGCCTGACCGAGGCGATCGGCCTGGCCCTGCCGGGCAACGGCAGCACGCTGGCCACGCACGCGGCGCGGCGCGAGCTGTTCGAGCGGGCGGGCACCCTGATCGCGGAGATCACCCGGCAGTACTACGGCGACGGCGACGCGTCGGTGCTGCCGCGCGCAATCGCCAGCCGGGACGCGTTCGAGAACGCGATGGCCCTGGACGTGGCCATGGGCGGGTCGACCAACACGATCCTGCACCTGCTGGCCGCCGCGCACGAGGCGGGCGTGGACTTCGGGCTGAAGGAGATCGACGAGCTGTCCCGCCGGGTGCCGTGCCTGTGCAAGGTGGCGCCGAGCAGTGCGTATCACCTGGAGGACGTGCACCGGGCGGGCGGCATCCCGGCCATCCTGGGCGAGCTGAACCGGGCCGGGCTGCTGAACCGCGGGGTGCGCACCGTGCACAGCAGGTCGCTGCAGGAGTTCCTGGAGGCCTGGGACGTGGGGTCTGACTCGGTTAGTGCTTCGGCTGTGGAGCTGTACCACGCCGCGCCGGGCGGGGTGCGGACCATCAGGCCTTACTCGCAGTCTTCGCGCTGGGATGCGCTGGATCTTGACCGGGCTGGCGGGTGCATCCGGGACGCGGCGCACGCCTATACCGCGGACGGCGGGCTGGCCGTGCTGTACGGGAACCTGGCCCCGGACGGCGCCATCGTCAAGACCGCCGGGGTGCCCGAGGAGCTGTGGACGTTCTCCGGCCCGGCCGTGGTGTTCGAGAGCCAGGAGGACGCGGTGGCGGGCATCCTGGCCGGCGCGGTGCGCGCCGGGGACGTCGTGGTGATCAGGTACGAGGGCCCACGCGGCGGCCCCGGCATGCAGGAGATGCTGTACCCGACCAGCTTCCTCAAGGGCAAGGGCCTCGGCCGGGACTGCGCGCTGATCACCGACGGGCGGTTCTCCGGCGGGACTTCGGGCCTGTCGATCTGCCACGTCGCGCCGGAGGCGGCGGCGGGCGGCCTGATCGCGGTCGTCGAGACCGGCGACACGGTGGTGATCGACATCCCGCGCCGGGAGCTGCGGGTGGACGTGCCCGAGGCCGAGGTGGCGGCGCGGCGGGATCGGGTGCTGGCCTCGCTCGGGTCCTACCGGGCCGCGAACCGGCAGCGGCCCGTCAGCGCGGCGCTGCAGGTCTACGCGGCCATGGCCACCTCGGCCGCGACCGGCGCGGCCCGCGACACCTCGCTCATCGCCCACCCGGACAATTGAGCCCGGCCTCGCCCTCGGAGCTGACCGCCGGGTTCGTGCGCCCAGCCCGGGAGGCCGACGCCGGCGACCTGGCCCGGGTGCAGGTCGCTTCGTGGCGGTGCGGCCTGGCCGGGGTCGTGCCGCCGGCCCTGCTGGCCGAGCTGACCAGCGAGGAGGCGTCGGCGGTGTGGCGCGACCGGTGGCGGGAGGCGATCGCCAGCCCGCCGACCAGCCGGCACCACGTGCTGGCCGCCGTGCACGGGGCGCTGCCTCGCGAGGTGGTGGGGTTCGCCTCGGCCGGGCCCGCCACCGACGCTGATCGCTGGCCAGGAACCGACGCCGAGATTTACGAGTTCCGGGTGTCGCCGGAACGGACCAGGCAGGGGCACGGCGGCAGGCTGCTGCACGCGGTGGCGGACATCCTCGTGGCCGACGGGTTCCACCTCATGTCCGCCTGGGTGCTCGAGGCCGATGCCGCGCTGCGGGATTTCCTGGAGGCGGCCGGGTGGGCCGCCGACGGGGCGCGGGGCGAACTCGACGTGGGCACGGCCGTCCCGGTGATCCGCCTGCACACCATGATCAGCGATTGACCCGGTGCGCCTAAGATCGGTCCGTGGCTGAAGCTCGGGAGTGGCTGGCGGGGACGCGGCCCAGGACGTTGCCCGCGGCGGTCGTGCCGGTGCTGATCGGCACGGGCGTCGCCTTGGGCTACAGCCGGTTCTCCTGGTGGCGGGCGCTGCTGGCCCTGGTAGTGGCGCTCGCGCTGCAGGTCGGCGTCAACTTCGCCAACGACTACAGCGACGGCGTGCGCGGCTCGGACGCCAAGCGGGTCGGGCCGGTGCGGCTGGTCGCCGCGGGGCTCGCGCCGCCGCGGCAGGTGCTGCTCGCGGCGCTGGGGTGCTTTTTCGTGGCGGGCCTGGCCGGGCTGGCGCTGGCCGCCGTGACGTCCTGGTGGCTGGTGGCGGTGGGCGCCGCGTGCGTGGCCGCGGCCTGGTTCTACACCGGCGGCCCGCGGCCGTACGGGTACAGCGGACTTGGCGAAGTGTTCGTGTTCGCGTTCTTCGGCGTGGTCGCGGTGGCGGGCACGGCCTACGTGCAGATGGACCGGTTCAGCTGGCTCGGGCTGGCCGCCTCGGTGCCGGCCGGGCTGCTGGCCTGCGGCCTGCTGATGGTGAACAACCTGCGCGACATCAGGACCGACACGCAGGCGGGCAAGCGGACCCTGGCCGTCATGCTCGGCGACGGCCGCAGCCGGGGGGCGTACGTGGCGACGCTGCTGGTGCCGTTCGGCGTCGCCGGGCTGCTCGCCGTCTTCCGGCCGTTCACGCTGCTGGTGGCGCTGGCGTTGCCGCTGGCGCGGTTGCCGGTGCGTTCGGTCCGGGCGGGGGCGTCGGGGCCGGCGCTGATCAAGGCACTGGGGCAGACCGGGCGGCTGCAGCTGGCCTTCGGGATCGCGTTCACGATCGGCCTGGCCATCCGGCCGTAGGGCGTCGCCGGAGATCGCCAGGACACGTCAGAGAACAGAGGGAACCGGATAGCCGATTCTGCGTATCTTCTGGGGGCTGACGAGAGACACTTGAGACGAAATGCACGGTATCAGCGGCATCACGGCTGTTGGCGCGGTAATCTGCCCCGTAATCCCAGATGGTGAGCTACGGGCGCTGGGCGGCGCCTGAGTTATTGCGTGTCCAGCGGGAAGGTGCACAGTTGCAAGCGCGGGGAATGTGGTCGGCCGGCCATGCCGACGATAGGGCGCGGTTTCTGGCCGACCTGCGCGCCCTGCGCGATGCAGCTGCGGTGGGGTATGACGAGCTGTCGGCCCGGACCCATTTCCCGAGCGGCATCCTGAAGGAAGCCGAGAACGGCCCGGCCCTGCCGACCCTGCCCATCCTGGCCGCGTACGTGCGCGCCTGCGACGGAGACGTGCCCGAATGGGAGGAGCGGTGGCGGCGGCTGGGCTCGGCGGCCTGGGCTGACCCCAGCCTCCCGGTCAGGGCGGCGGGTGCGAGCCCGGCGGCGGCCGCTGGGGCCCGTGCGGCCGTCAGCATGGCCCCGCCGGACGTCTACGACCCGGAGCGGATCAGGGCGGCGCTCCGGGGCGGCCACGGGCGTTCGGACACCGCCATCGCGAGCCGGGGCGCGGCCGCGGCCAGTACGGCGGGCGCGGCCCCGCAAGGCTCGCCTGCGTCGGACAGCCCCTCGAGCTGGAGCGCCCGGCCCGGCTGGGACGATGCCAGGACCTTGCCCGACACGACGGGCCAGGGGGCGATAAGAGACTGGGACGCACACCAGGGGCAGGACGCGAGCCAGGGCTGGGACGCGCGGCCGGGGCAGGACGTAAGCCAGGGCTGGGACGCACGGCCGGAGCAGGACACGAGCCAAGGCTGGGATGGCGCGACGAGCCAGGGCGGCTGGTTTGAGTCCAGTTCGCGAGGCAGCGGCGGGGACCAGTACGGGGGATCGCACTGGGGTAACGGCCAGAACGGGGATGGCGCCCAGAGCTGGGACGCCGACCACAACCGGAAGGCCGGGGCGGACGCGGGGACGAACGGGAACCATCACGAGGGGCAGGAGGACGTGTCGTTCGGTCTCGCGGCTACGGTGACGCCTGACCTCAGCTCGGCCCCGGAATCGATCTGGCACGATCCGTTCTCCGCCTCCTGGCTGCAGGACAGTGAGCTGGCCGCCCCGACGGGACCGGACACCCAGAGGCCGGCCGGCGCCGACGCTCAGCCGCCGCCGGCCCGGACGGATGCCTGGGCACCCGCCGACCGGAACCGGGCCGTCCCGGCTCAGGGACAGGAATCGATCCTGGAGGGCGTGATCACCGAGCCGCCGACCGAGGCCGTCGCGGCCGCTGCCGTACCGGCCGGTGCCGTACCGGCTCCGCAGGCTCCACGCACGGCGGCCAAGGCGCCGGCCAAGCGCCTGGCTGACCGGTACTATCCGCTGCGGCTGGTGCTGATCATCGTGGTGGCCGCGCTCATCGGCAGCGTCCTGGTGCTGTTGCTCAGGTAGCGCCCTGGATGCCGTTGGCCGAGGGCAGGTCGCGGTCCGGCGCGATGGCGGTGACCGTCTCGGCCGGATATTCGTCGACCGGGACCGCGGAACCTGCGCCGCCGACGGGATCTGCGGCACCCAGCGGGTCGAAGAAGCTGACGTCTGAGCCGGTGTTGGCGAGCATGGCGGTCACGGCATCGGCCGCGGCAGCCGACAGGGGCGAGACGCTGGTCCCCGGGGCGTCGGTGGCCTCGGGTGCGGTGCCGTTCTCCGCGGGGGCATCCGTCGCCCCTGCGCCGATCGCAGCCAGACCCTCCGCGGTGGGCACGGCAGGCGGCTCGCGCCGGGCCTGGCCCCGGGAGCCGCGGCCGGGCTCGGCCGGACCGGTGTCCGCGCCGCCACCGAATGCGTTGGCGACCGACCGGAGCGCGCTGGTGACCTCGCTCGGGATGACCCAGAACGTACTGCCGGAGCCCTGCGCGATCTGCGGCAGCGTCTGCAGGTACTGGTAGGCCAGCAGCTTGGGATCCGGGTCGTTGTCGTGCACGGCCTGGAAGACGACGCCAATGGCCTGCGCCTGGCCCTCGGCGCGCAGGATCGCGGCCTGCTTGGCGCCCTCCGCGCTCAGGATGGCGCTCTGCTTCTCGCCCTCCGCGGTGAGGATCTTGGACTGCCTGACCCCTTCGGCGGTGAGGATCGCGGCGCGCTTCTCCCGCTCGGCGCGCATCTGCTTCTCCATCGCGTCCTTGACCGACTTGGGCGGGTCGATGGCCTTGATCTCGACCCGGGTGACCCGGATGCCCCACTTCCCCGACGCGTCGTCCAGGACGCCGCGCAGCAAGGCGTTGATCTTGTCGCGTGAGGTCAGCGTCTGCTCCAGGTCCATGGAGCCGATCACACTGCGCAGCATGGTCGCGGTGATCTGCTCGATCGCCTGGATGTAGTTGACGATCTCGTAATCCGCCGCCCGCGGATCGGTGACCTGGAAGAACAGCACCGTGTCGATGAGCACGACCAGGTTGTCCTCGGTGATCACCGGCGCGCCATTGAACGAGACGACCTGCTCGCGCAGGTCGATAATCGTCTTCACCCGGTCGATCATGGGGATGACGAAATTCAGCCCGGGTTCCAGCGTCTTGCGGTAGCGGCCGAGCCGCTCGACGTTGCGTGCGCGGGCCTGCGGCACGATCCGGACTGAGCGGACAACGGTGACGACGACGAGGATCGCGACGACGGCCGCGATGATGACTTCAGCCAGGATCATGGCTACTCCCGGGGATAGACAAGTGCGGTGGCCCCTTTGATCTGCATCACGTCGACCTTGGTGCCGACCGGGATCACGAGCGATTCGTCCAGGTAGGGACGCGAGGTCCATACCTCGCCGTCGATGCGGACCCGCCCGTTGTGCTCGGTTACCTCTTCCAGGACGGTCGCCGAACGGCCGACCAGCGCGGCGGTTCCGGT
Organism: uncultured Actinomycetes bacterium; assembly: GCA_963835775.1. Taxonomy (GTDB): domain Bacteria; phylum Actinomycetota; class Actinomycetes; order Streptosporangiales; family Streptosporangiaceae; genus Palsa-504. The sequence continues at coordinate 84,197 of CAWIHB010000003.1, forward strand.
GCGCAGTTCCGGCGGCTGCTTGATGTGCCGCAGCGCGATCGGGCGGATAAACCCCAGCCCGGCGCCGGCGGCGGCGGCGAAGGCGGCCAGCTGAACGCCCAGGTCCAGGTGGAAGGCGCCGACCGCGGCCGCGACCAGGGCCGCCACCGCGATGAGGCCGAAGGCCAGTGTCGTGGTGAGGATTTCGGCAACGCCGAGTACGGCTGCAATGATGAGCCATACGATCCAAGACATCATGGCCGCTCCGCTGAATGCTTCTGTTCCGAGAGTATCCCCCGTCGCACGCCTGTCGTATCACGCCACGGTTCCGGTCTGACGCGACCCCTGATACACGGTGTTATCAGGTCAATACCACGCGATTATGTGCAATTAGTGACAATTGGCCGTCTCGGTCCTACAGGGGATTTCTGCCGACCTACACTCATCAGTGAGGGCAGTTGCCCCGCAGCGCGGCTGGACAATCAGGGTCCAGGAGGTACCTGGTGGAACGTGGCGACACCGGCCTGGGCCGCGATGCGTATGGGGTACCCAGAAGACGCCGCCTGGGCGACCGCCGGGGATACCGGTTCAAGGACGACCCAGCCGGGAGCGAGGCGGACGACGAGTACTACGGGCAGCTGCTGCGCCGTCCGGGCGAGCAGCCACCCCCCTCCCAGCAGGCAGGACCACAGCAGGCGGGACCACAGCAGGCGGGACTACAGCAGGCGGGACCACAGCAGGCGGGACCACAGGCGCCCATGGCCCAGCAGGCGCCACCGCAGCAGGCCATGCCGCAGCGGCCGCGGCCCGGCCAGCCGGGCCGACCGTACCCGCGGCCGCCGGGGCGGTTCGGTCCGCCGCCCGGCAGCCAGCCCGGCGGCTTCCCCCCGAACGGCGCCCCGGGACACGGCAATCCGGCAGGCAGCCCGCCGAACGGGAGCCACATCAACGCAGGCCCGCCATACGGCGGCGGGGTCAACGGCGGCGGGGAGTACGGCGGCGGGGAGTACGGCGGCGGGGAGTACGGCGGCGGGGAGTACGGCGGCGGGGAGTACGGCGGCGGGGAGTACGGCGGCGGGGAGTACGGCGGACCACTGCCTGGTCACCAGTACCGGCTGCCCAATGGCCGCCGGGTTCCGCCCCGGGCCGACCGGCCATACCGCCCGCAGGGCCCCGGGCAGGCGCCAGGCCAGGCCGGCGTGCCAGCGGGAGGGCCAGCGGGAGGGCCGGGAGCAGCCCGGCCGGGGCCGGTTCCTGGCCAGGACCCGCTGAGTGGCTGGACCCGGGCAGGACGGCCGTACCGCGCTCCGGGCGTTCCTCCGGCGGGAGGCGCGCACGCCTACGGCGGCGTCCCCGGGGCCGACGTCGGCCCGGGAAGGGGTCCTGGTGCCTCCGGGATGCCGGGCGGCTCAGGCATGCCGGGCGCGTCCGGGGTCTCCGGTGCGTCCGGGATGCCGCTGCGTGAGGGCCCGGGCGAGCCGCGCGCCGGGGGGCCGGATGGCTGGGATCACCTGAACGCGCCGCGGGTCGTGCCAGGCGCCGCTGCGACCGCGGAACCACCCGGCCCGGCGGGGCCGGTGATCAAGCAGCGGGACACGGCCAAGCCGGACGAGCGGCCCATGGGCGCCTCACGGGCGCTGGTCAGCATCGCGCCGGACGGCCTGGAGTCGTTCGCGCGTGACCTGCGCGCGCTGCGAGCCAAGGCCGAGCTCGACTACCCCGAGATGGCCGAGACGTCGCACTACACCATGAAGACGCTGGCGTCGGCGGCGGGCGGGCTGCGGCTGCCCGCATTGCCGGTGGCCGTGGCCTATGTGCGCGCCTGCGGCGGGGAGGTCGCCGAATGGGAAGACCGCTGGCAGAAGCTGGCCGAGAGGATCACCGCCGAGGCGGCCAAGAAGCGTCGCAGCGACGACGACGAGGCCCTGCCGGAGCCCGCCGACACCCCGGTCATCCCGGAACCGCCGGCGCTGCCCGCGGCTTCGGACCCGGATCCCGACCCGGGCGAGGTCTACGTCATCACCTCGGCCAAGCCGCGCCAGCCGGGCTGGTGAGCCCAGGGGCAGATCTACAGCATGAGTGCCGCAGATCTAAGTTCTGTGGTCGGCAGATCTGAAACATGAAGGCCGCAGATCTAAAATGAGCGGCTACAGTGATCCGGTGAAGATGGCCGTTGACTACGTTCCAAGACGAGCCGCAGAGCTGGTCTCGGAGTGATGGGCGAACTCGCACGGCAGCTCACCTGGTCGGAAACGGCGGCGGCTCTGTACCACTATCACGACCGTGATGGTCATGAAGTCGATGCGATCCTTGAGGACAACGGCGGGCGTATGATCGGCATCGAGGTGAAGTCCGCGCAATCCGTGAGATCAGAGGACTTGCTCGGCCTTCGCTACCTTAAGCAGAAACTTGGCTCCCGGATGCACGCTGGCTACGTCCTCTATTGCGGCGCTGACTCGCTGAGCTTTGGCGATGGACTGGGCTGTCTACCCGTCTCCGCGTTGTGGACAACTGGGTAGCCGCTTCTCATGGGCATGGCTTCAGCTGATCGGCCTGCGAGAGTTCGGTACGTCACGCGACGTGAGACCCTACCGGAGAGCCGCCAGGCGTCGAGGGGGATGTTCCAGGTCCGGGGGGCATCCCCTTCGGCGTGTTTCTCGTGAGGTAGCGTTGTAGACGATGACATCCCCCGAGGCCACTAACCCCGATGTGACCAGCGGAAATTGGTGTCCCCCGATGGATAACCACGTCCACACCCAGTGGTCGTGGGACGCACCGCCCGAGGCCTCGATGATGCTCAGCTGCGAGCAGGCGCTGGCCGCCGGGGTGCCCGCGGTGGCCTTCACCGATCACGTCGACTTCACCGTCTGGATGGACGGCGACCAGATCGCCGCGGACAACATCGACCCGCGCCCGTACGCGCGGATGCGCCCGCTGAACGTCAGCGGCTACCTCGCCTCGGTCCAGGAGTGCCGCGAGCGCTACCCGGACCTGCGGATCCTGTCCGGGGCCGAGATCGGCGAGGCGCACATGTGGGCGGCCAGCGCGGCCGACGTGGTGGCCCGGGGCGGCTTCGACCGGATTCTCGGCTCGGTGCACGCGGTGCCCTACGGCGGGCGCCTGACCGCTGCCGACGTGCTGTTCCGCGAGATGCCAGCCCACCAGGTGATGCAGTTGTACTTCGCCGAGGTGGTCCGGCTGATCGAAGGCAGCGGCATCTTCGGCGTGCTGGCCCACCTGGATTTCCCGCGGCGGATGTGGCCGTGGGCGGCGGAACCCTATCAGGAGCAGGCCTTCGAAGCCGAGTACCGGGAAGTGCTGCGCGCCCTGGCCGCCAGCGGCCGGATCCTCGAGGTGAACACGAAGAGCCCGCTGGTCTCGGCCGAACTGCTGGGCTGGTGGCGGGAGGCCGGGGGCCGGGCGGTGTCGTTCGGCAGCGACGCGCATCAGCCGTGGCGGGTCGGCGACAAGTTCAAGCTGACGGTCGATGTGGTCGAGGCGGCCGGCTTCCGCGCCGGACGGGACCGGTTCGACTTCTGGCGCAGGTAAGAACGGGGAGGGCCACGCCGAGTCGGTGTCCGCGCTGATCGCCCGGGCCTGGAACTCCTGGCGGCCCCGGGTCCACCAGATACCTGCATCCGCGCGACGCTGAGCTGGGCGCCACCGTCTACGCATTGGCGATGCCCGCCCACGCTTCTGCTCCGGCAGCGTGTGCGCCGCCGGATCCGCTGATCCCGTAGAGGGGAACGCGCCAACTCTGCCACCATCCGGCCTGCCCGCCGACTGGCCATCGAAGCCACGGTAAACCTGTGATCGCCTTCGGCGGGGACGGGGACGTGGCGCACTGTCGCCGTGCGGGGAGCAGTCCGCCACGATGGCGGTTGCCATCCAGCCTTGGGTGAGGCCGATTCTGCATGGTGCGTAGCGCCGCGCGACGAGGTCCCGGCTCAGCCCCGCCTGGACATGTGGCCGCGATATTCATTCATCCGTGCACTCCGGGCAACACCTTTTCCCCTCGCAAGTGTCGACATGTAATGACGGAACGTGGCAAATCGGTAGCTGTGGGTTCGCTTCGGTCTA
>CAWIHB010000004.1:0-795224 GCA_963835775.1 uncultured Actinomycetes bacterium
CGCCTCCGTGATCCTGACCTCACCCCCACTCCGTGCGGCCGAGGTCAGGATCACTCCGGCTCCACTCCGTAGAGAAAAGCTGAGGAGGGGGTCGATCCGGAATCGCAGTACGAAAAACAAGTGGTGGTACTGTCCGAGCCCATGACCGAGGAAGGTGCAAGCAGAACCCAATTGACGCGACATGAGAGATCAATTGAAGCAGTTCTATGATCGTATTCAGGTGTGGGTAGCGCCCGTCCCACAGTCCCGCTGCTGCTCACGCGGCTTTCTCCGGATGACGTCGAAGACCCGGAGGTGCGCGCCCGCAAGGTTTTGAAATCCGCCCGCTCCCAAGCCGAACTTTGGCGCGTCCTGGGGATCCGCCCGGGACTCGCCGGGATATCGCGCCCAGGCCTGCCGGAATGAGTAGGCTGGCTCGCCAATCGCTACGGCCCAGCGCGGCCGGGACGGTATCGTGCCTGAAAGGACCTTGATGTCTGAAAACGACTTCGAAGTTCAAGTGGAGATCGCGCGCTCGTGGCTGAGCGGCGAGCACCGGGAGTGCGCCACGTGGCTGGTCGCTGATTACATGAGCTGTTTCCGCGGGAAGCGGTTCGATGAGCTCGCGAGGGGCGTCCCGGCCGATACGATTACCGAGGATGATCTGAACGCGGTACGTACTCTCAGCATCAGGTTCCCCCGGGTCTTCACTCAGAAGCTTGAACAAGACGATGTCCGCCGGCATATCCGGGAGCTGCTGGCAGCGATCCGGTCCGATGCCGTCTTGGAAAACCTGTCCGACGGGGAGTTCGACGAGTTGCTCGGGCCTAGCAGCCCCGCCTGGAAAGCATGGGAAGAGCTATCCGGTCTGCTGAAGGACGCGAAGGCCCGGGCGCCGCTGGTCGGCGCGAGCAAGCTGCTGGCGGCCAAGAGACCACTGCTCATTCCGCTTGAAGACAGCTACGTCCGGCGTTCGCTGAGGACCCGCCGCCGGGATATCTGGAAGGCTGTTCATCGTGTTGTCCGGGATCCGCTGGTCCGTGAAGGCCTCGGCCAGGTACGAAGCGGGGTTCCTGCCGCAAGCCATATCACCCTTCACCGGACCCTGGACATTATCGCCTGGCGCAAGCAGCAAGGACATTGCTGCCGTGCAGACCCGCACGCCTGAGCGGACGGTCAGAGCGCCCGCCACAGGCCTGATCGCGTCCCCGGGCAAACCCCTCTGCTGGTGCGGGCCCGGTCAGCCCTGACAGAAGGATCGCTGCAGGAGATCAGCTCACGCCCGGTTCCTGGCTGAGCTGTTCCTCGCTTGCCATCGCCCCATACGTTTCGTGCAGGGGATCATGGCTGGTCATGCCTGGGATGAACGGGACCGGCCGGGTTTGCGTCTGTATCGCCGGCGCGTCCGGCAGTTGCGCCCCGGGCACCAGGATGCCGAGGTCTTCCAGCTTCCGCATCTGCGGCAGCACCCTGCTTTCGAGGGAACCAACCAGGTCGTTGTACGCCTTGGCCGCGGTGTTGAGCGAGCGGCCCGTCTTGTGCAGATGCTGCAGCATGGTCCCGAACCGCTGGTGGAGTTCGGCGGCGAGGTCCCCTATCTGCTGGGCCTGGCGGACGCGGGCGTCTTGCTGCCAGCCGTAAGCGACGCCCCACAAGAGCGCGACGAGCGTGGCCGGGGTCGCGATCAGGACCCGCTGCCGGATCGCGTCGTAGAACAATTCGGGACGCTCCTGGCAGGCTGCCGACAGCAGATCATCGGCCGGCACGAAGCACACCGTGAAGTTGATGGCGTCCTTGATCTTGGACGGGTAGTCCCGTTTGGCCAGCACGCTGACGTGCCCGGCGACGGCCCTGGCGTGGGCGGCCAGCGCCCGCCGCCGCTCCTCTTCTGCCTGCGCCGCAACGGCTCGCTGGAACTCATCGAGCGGGAACTTGGCGTCGATGATCAGCTTGCCCCGCCCCGCCAGCGTCACCACGACGTCCGGGCGGCTGCCGTCCACGCTGACCTGGAGCTCGAAGTCGCGGTGCTGATCCATCCCGGTCGCCTCCAGGACGTTCTCCAGCACCAGTTCGCCGGCTCTGCCGCGCTGTCCGGCATTGGCGAAGATCGCCCCGAGGTGGTGCACCTGCGCCAGGGCTTCATCAAGGCGGGCCTTGATCTCGCCCTGCGACTGCATGACGGCAGGATTTCCCTGTCCCTGCCCGCGGGTGACCAGCCACACGACCAGGGCGCCGCTGAAAACTCCGGTAACGAGCGCGATGATGACCGCCGACATGGCACGTTTCCTTTCTCCCGTGCCGCCGCCTGACTAGGCCGGCTCTCCGCTACGGTAACGATGCGCACTGACATTTCTGGCGGCTCCGCGGCGCGACGTCACCGAGCCGTTAGATAGCAGGCACCCGCGCCGCTGCTGACCGACGCCCGCTTTTGGCGGCTCGGGCCGGCCCAGAAGGAAGATCCGGTCAGCCGCCCCTGGGCAGCGCGCGGCGGCTGCGCGTGCCAGTAGCCTCCAACCGTGGCCCAGGACGAGGAACGCACCCGCTGGATCATCCACGCCGACCGCGTTGTGGATGAGAACCGGCATATCCGGCTGAGCGTGGCGTCGGTGGAGCTGCCGGACGGGACCCGGTTCGAGCAGTATGTGGCGCGGATGCCGCGGGTCGCGATGACGGTGGTGCTGGATGAGGCCGCCGAGCGGGTGCTGCTGATCTGGCGGCACCGGTTCATCCTGGACCGGTGGGTGTGGGAGCTGCCCGGCGGCTACGTCGATCCCGGCGAGGACGGCCCGGTCGCGGCCGCGCGGGAGGTGGAGGAGGAGACCGGGTACCGGCCCCGCAGCATCGAGCACGTGCTGACGTTCCAGCCGCTGGCCGGGACCGCCGACAGCCCGCACGAGCTGTACCTGGCCCGCGGCGCGGACCAGGTAGGGGCGCCGGATCCGAACGAGACCGAGGCGGTCCGCTGGGTCCCGCTGGCCGAGATCGGCGGCCTGATCGCCACGGGCGAGATTCCCGGCGCAGCCACGATCATCGGGGTGCAGCACGTGCTGCTGACAGCCGGGAAACCCGGTCACTGAAGTCCCGCACCGCCGGTGAGGTGGCGTAGGGGCCAGCCGGCGCCGCAGGTCCTGCAGGTAGCGGGTGCTGCGGCGGGACCGCAGCCCGGCCGCGACGTCGAGGGCGGTCAGGCCGACGGCGGCGGCTTCCTCGGCCTGGCCTTGCTGGGCCAGGGCGGTGCCGAGCAGGGCCAGGTTGAACGCCCGGCCGCGGACGTAGGCCTGGTTCATGTCCAGCGACCGGCGGGCGAACCGGGCCGCCTGCGGCGCCTGGCCCAGGTCGCGGAAGCAGTGCGCCATCCGGGCGGCCAGGTAGGCCTCGTCGAAGTAGGCCAGCCAGGCCGGCTCGCTGCCGGGCCGGGCCTGCCCGAACGCCCGGTCGGCCTGGCCGAGCGCGGCCGCGCACGCCTGGGCGTCGTCGCGGGCGGCGTGGCCGTGGGCCTCAGCGACGTGGCATTCGGCCAGCAGCACTGCCGACCCGGACTTGCGCGCGGCGGCCTGGGCGACCCGGGCCAGGTCGATGGCCTGGCCGGGGCGGGCGACGTAGACGGCCTGCTGGCTCATCGCGGCCAGGATCTCCGCGGCCATGGCGTCGTCGGCGGCGAGGCGGGCCAGGCCGAGGGCCTGGATCAGGTACCGCTGGGCCAGGCCGTGCTGCTCGCTGTCGTAGGCCATCCACCCGGCCAGCTGGGCCAGCTCGGCCGCCACCTCGGCCAGCTGGCGGCCGGTGTCCTGGCTGTAGGCGGCCTCGGTCAGCAGCGGGGTAACCTGCCGGTCCAGCAGCGCCACCACGGTGGCGCGCAGCTGTCCGCCGCCCAGCCGGTTGTCCAGCTGCCGGTAGGTCCGGGTGATCTCGCGCAGCCCGCCGATCTCCTCCGCCCCGATCCGCCGCCCCGCCCCCGCCTCCGCCGGGCCGAGCACAGGTGCGGGGAGGGTGAGCCACCGCATCCCGGCGCTGGCGTAGGCCGCCACGCCGAACGCCGCCCCGGTGACGAACTCGCGCCGCTCAACATCCGCCCGCCACAGCCCGGTGATCTCTCGGACCCCGCCCTCCCAGGTCACCGGAAGTTCCGTGCCCAGCCCGGGACGGATCTCCCCGGCCCGCATGCCCAGGTCAGCCGGGGTGACGACCCGGCCGGCCAGCCCGGAGATCACTTCGGCGATCAGGTCCGGCACCGGGGCGCGGGGCTGTTCCCCGGCCAGCCAGCGCAGCACCGAGGTGTGGTCATACCGCAGCCCGGCCACCCCGCGGGCCCGGCCCAGCTCCACCACGTAACAGGCCAGCCGCCGGCGGGAACAGCCCGCCTCGGCGAGCAGCTCCGCGAGCTGCTCGTTCGGCACCTTCGCCCGCCGGCCCATCCGACCTCCCCGGGGGAGCTTCCTGATGCCAGGATGACACGCCCCGCCTGCCCGGACCCCGCAGCCGGGCGGTGCACACCCCCGCTGCACACACCCGCCGCCCGCGCACACCTTCCCCCGGCCCGCTCCTGCCAGGTTGACTGCCAGCCGTGATGACCACAGCCGAGATGAACGAGCCGCTGCCGGCCCCGCAGAGCGTCCCAGCCGCAATCCGGCCCGGTGAGGACGCATCTGTCAGGGCTGGCCGATCCGCGGCGGTCCCGCCGTCCGGGCCTGCGGTCCGCAGGCTGACCGGCTCGCAGCTGCGCAGCTACCGGCGGGAGCTGGAGCATGCGCTGAAGACCCTGCCCGCGCTGGCTCCGGTCCGGGCCCTGCTCGCTGAGCATCTGGCCGCCGTCCGCGGCGAGCAGGAAACCCGTGCCGCCGCCGAGCACCCCCGCAGGCCAGGCCCGGTGAACCCGCTCAGGGCCGCCGCGGCAGCGGCCAGCGCCGCCACGATCATGATGCACCCACCGGCCGGGAGCGCCCGGTGACCGGTCCGTCCCGCCGGCCGCTGTCGCTGGTTCCCGATACGGCGGACCAGGTGCCGCGGCTGAACCAGTTCCGCCGTGACCATCCCGGCATCGTCATCCACGCGGGCCCGGGCTACTGGCAAGCCCAGATTCCCCAGCCCGACGGCGAGCAGATCATCACCCGGTACCGGCTCCAGGACCTGCTCGACAAGCTCGACATCCTCACCGGCAGACCCACGGTCAGCTGACCGGCTTTGCCCGCCTCCACCCGGGGCCCGGTGCTGGCGGCCGTCCCGGACCAGACCGACCCGCCGTCTGCCGGTCAATATGCCGAACGGCCCGTGGTACCCGCCGGCCCAGCCCCGGACCGCGGCTGCTGCGGCCCGCCCGCGGGCCGGCACGATCCTCCTGGTCAGCTGCCGCCCGCCTGGCCCCTCTCTTCTGCCACGGTTAGTAATCATGACGATGCGCTTACGGAGGCCGTGCTTGCCTTCCCCGCACGCCTGCGCGCGGAACAATCGTCACATCCCGTGCATGTGTGATGACACGGGGCATTCGAGGCTGCTGTTACTGCGGGGAAGGCTGGGAATCGCCATGACCGTACAAGCCCACGACACCACTCTTACTCCTGCTCCTGCTGGCGCCCGGCCGACGCGCCGCGCGGACGCCGGGACGGTCCGCCTGTCCCAGCGGGACATCGACGGGCTGCTGCTGGCCGGCGAGCACTACGGCGCACCCGTCGACCTGCTCGCCGCCGCGCTGCGCGTCGAAGAAACCCGGCTGCCCGCGATCACGGCCCGGTGGCGGCGGGCCGGGTACGCCTCGACCGGGCGGCTGGGCCCGGGGCCGGGGTGGTGCTGGCTGACCCGCGACGGGATGACCGCCACCGGCCTGCGGTACCCGGCCCTGAGGCCGTCGCTGGGCCGGCTGGCGCACATCCGCGCGGTGCTGGCCGCCCGGCTGTGGCTGGCCGCCGGCCCGGTCTGGACCGACGGGCAGGCGTGGTGGCATTCCGAACGCAGGCTGCGCGCCGACCTGCCCGCCGCCGGGCGGGGCGGGCATGTGCCGGACGCGGAGATCCACTGGCCGAGCATTGAGGGCAGCCCGTACGCCGGGCAGGTCTGGGCGGTCGAGGTGGAGCTCACGCCGAAGCCGCTGGCCCGCACGACCCGGATTATGGGCGGGCTGCTGTCGCCGATGCGGTACGCCCAGGTGATCTACCTGACCGCCCCGGCCGCTGGGCCGGTGGTCACCCGGGCCGCCGCCTCACTCCGCGAGGGCGACCAGGCCCGGGTGGTGGTCCGGGACCTGCCCGATACCGCGCTGGGTCCGGAGCTGGCGCGGTGAGCGTGTGGTCGTGGCTGAAGCTGACCGTCTGCCTGTGGCTGCTCCGCAAGATCTTCAAGGGCGCCGGGTGGCTGCTGGTCTTCGCGGTGGTGCTCGCGGCCTGGCCGCTGACCCTGGTCACCGCGGCCGGGTATATCGCGGCGTGGCGGCGCGGCTGGCCGCCCGCCAAGCTGCGCCGGGCCGCGGCCTGGTCGCTGCTCATGCTCCCGGTGTGGCTGGCCGCCGCGGCTATACACACCCATCGGCTGCGGGCGGATGCCCTGGCCCCGGTCCGGGTCTGGGAGCACGGCTGGCCCTACCCGGCGACCCTGTTCGCGGCCCGCGAGTTCCTGATGTTCAGCCCGGTCACGGTCCCGGCCGGGCTCGCCCTGGCCGCCGGGCTGTGGGCGTGGCGGAACTACGCCATCACCACCGGGCTGGGCGGCATCACCGCCTCCGCCCCGATCACCTTCGACGCCCGGCAGTGGAAACGGCAGGTCCGCACCGCCCGAAGGCTGACCGACGCGCCCGGCGCCGTCCCGCTGCTGGCCCGGGCCGGGAAGATCCCGGTCGGCGGCACCATCCGCACCATCGGCCACCACTGGGACCCGGTCTTTGCCCTCCCGCACACCGCATGTGCCCGGCACATGGTCATCGTCGGCGCGACAGGATCGGGGAAGACCAACTTGATGATCCGGCTGTGGGCAGGCTGGTTCACCGCCACCCTCGACGCCCACCTCGCCGGGACAGGGAACCCGCCGCAGCTGATCGTGCTGGACTGCAAGGGCGGCAGCGACGCCCGCCGCAAAGCCAACCGCACCCGCCGCCTGCTCTACGGCGCCGGCGCCCGCCGCGTCGCCGTCTGGCCCGACGAGGCCCGGCTGTCCCTGTGGGACCTGCCGCCCCGAGACCTGGCCGTCCTGCTGTACCAGATGATCGAATCCGGCACCGGCGCGGCCGCCTACTACGCGGACATCATGCAGGCCATCCTGATCCTGGCCGTGACCGCACCGTGCGGGCCGCCGGTGAACGGGGCGGGGTTCCTGGACCGGCTGGAGGCCCGGTGGCTGAAGAACGCCTGGTCCGACGGCCGCCACCCCGCCGAGGTGGCCCGGGTGGCCGCGGCGGCCAAGCACTTGCCCGACATCCAGCTGCGGTTCGCCACCCTGCTGGACCGGCTCGGCCCGGCCCTGGACGGCCCGGGCACCCTGGCCGAGGCGGACGCCTGGTATTTCATCCTGGAAGGCACCAGCCAGCAATCAGTCGCCGAAGCGCAGGCCATGGCGATCACCGAGCTGACCGCCCACGCCGCCATCAGCCCGTACGGGCAGCCACGCGCCATCCTGCTCGCCGCCGACGATTACAGCGCCGTGTCAGGCCGGGTGCCGCTGTCCAACCTGTACGAGCGGGGCCGGTCCCTGGGCATCGGCGTCCAGGTCTCCGCCCAGTCGTGGCAGGGCCTCGGCGTCAACGATGATGAGCGGTACCGGATCGCGGCGACCGCCGACGGCGGCATCTTCGTGCTGCATACGCCGTATCCGGAGCCGCTGACGCAGCTGGCCGGCACCCGGCGGGTGCTGGAGACCGCGCACAAGCTGGTCGGGAACTCCTGGGGGGATGAGGGCACCACCCGGGAGCAGCGGGCCTGGACCGCCGACCCGGACCTGATCCGCCGCCTGGACATCGGGCAGGCCTGTTACATCCACCGCGGCGCCGCCACCTTCGTCCAGGTCGCCCGCCCCAAACCGTCCCCGCTGACCCTGCTCCCGCCGCCCGCCGAAGAGCCGCCGCCGGTGCAGCTGCCCGCGCCGCGCTACGAATCCGCTGGCGGCCCGGATCCGTGGCCGTCCCCGGACACTCCCGACCTGGGGGATTTCTTCCGCCCCGGAGCCGCCTGATGAACCCGGACCCGCTGATCTGGAACCCGTTCGCCGTGCTGGGCCTGCCGGAATGGCCCGACCTGGAGGACGAGACGGTCCACGCCGCCTGGCAGGCCATCGCCGACGAGACCCACCCCGGCCGGCCCGACGGCGGGAACCTGGCCAGATTCACCCAGGCCACCGCCGCCTATTACGAGCTGTCCTGCCCATGGGGCAGGTCGGAAGCCCACGCCGACCTGGTCGAGCAGGCCCAGCGGGAGGGCCGCTGGGACGCCTGCCCCGACCGGTACCCACCCGGCTACGGCCTCGGCAGCAACCCGCTGCTCCCCGTCCCGGTGGAGGTCGTGCTCGGTCCGGTTCCGCTGGCCGAGGTGCTGCACCTGCTGGCCGCGATCCCGGCCCGGTTCCGCCGCGGTCACCCGGTGCGGCTGGCCGTCCGCGCCGTGGTTATCGCCGGGCTGTGCCTGGCCGTGCTGGCCTTCGCTCCGCGCTGGGCCTCCCCCCAGTTGGGTATCGCCGCCCTGATCGGGCTGTTTGTGCTATCCGCCCCGGACGACATGGCACCGGCCACCCGGCCTGTCCGCAGGACCAGCCCGCCCGGGAAGAACTGAAAGATGGATGCCTCCGGCGGGGCCTCGGGCTCCAGGATGGGCACGGCCCGCACACGGCTGCCAGCCCGTACCGGGCGGGGTCCCGGGGTGCCTGCCCACCCCTTCCCCGCCGGCCCCCGGGATTTTGGCATGCCGGCCGTCGGCCGTCAAGGTCGTTCCTCCAGTGGGGGGCTCCACCTTGACTGCCGCCGTACGGCATGCCCCCTATAGGGCCCGGCCGACGGTGACGGGATGGACAGGCAAGCCACCCCATTGCGCATATGCGCGCACGCCACGATCACCGCAAAAGGAAACACGGAATGCTCATGAGAGCTGGAAATGGTGCCGGAGAAGCCGCGGAACGGGCGTCAGAGCTTCCCGTTAGCGGAGATGAGAATGGGCCAGATGAAATGAGCGGAGAAGACAGCGAAAGGCCAGATGGCCAGCGGAAACAGTCAAGGAAATGGCCGCCGTATGATGAAGGCGCCCGCATTATCAGCTATAATGTTAATGCGGACGGGCGGCCGTCCGGGGTGAAGATCAGGTTCAAGATCAGGGTCGTTTCCGGGAAAGAAGCCGCCGCCGTGGACAGGCAGCAGGCCGACGCGATCAAGGAGTACCTGCGATGGGTCCAGGGCTCCTGACATAGCGCAAAAGATCATGTAGTGCCCTGGTGTTCTTTGACCTCGTATCTCAGGGTGAGCTTGGTGCCGGGGTAGCGCGTGCTGGTGGTGTTGAGCTGGTTACAGAGGGCGGCGAGGGCGCGGGTGCGGCGGGGTGCCGATAGCGGGTCCAGGCGGATGGTGAGGTCCGCGGGGCCGGGGATGATGTCGCCGCTGGTGGTGAGGGCTTCGCGGATCAGGGCGTACGCCTCGTCGCCGGCGCGGGCGTAGCCGCTGTCCAGCGCGCGGGCGAGGATGGTCTCGGCGTTATAGGCGGCCATCCGGATGGCGTGGGTGATGAGCTTGGTCTCGGTGTCCAGGCGGACCATGTCCGGGTTGTGCTCGGACAGCGGGATCTTGGCGGGGATGGCCCTGGCGGCGGCCTGGGCATCTTCGAGCTTGCGACGTGCGGTGGCGACCGGGACGTCTAGCTTTGCGAGCATCTGGTTGGCGATGACGACGGCGGGCTGGCCGGGCGCGGGGCTGCGCAGGGCGGTGAGCTTCGCATCGCGGGCGGCCTGGGCGGCGGCCAGGTTCTTCTTCGCGGTCTTGACGGCGGCTGCCGCTGCCTTCTTCGCCGGGCTGGGGACCTTGCGGTCGGGGTCCTCGGCGGTGACGGCGTAGGTGTCCAGTGCGTCCAGGGCGAAGTGAGCGCGGCCGTAGCGGAAGTAGTTCTCCTCCCGCCACCGCGATCCCATTCGGTAGATCACGTCAGCGGCGGGCAGGTCACCGGCCTGGCGGTCGGTCAGGACGTGGACCTGCTTGCCCTTGTCCAGGCGGGTGACCTGCCGCAGCCTGACCGTCTCCCCTTTGCGGCTGCCTTTGGCGATGGCCAGCTCGGCGGCGGACTCGGCCAGCTCGTACTCGCGGGCCCGGCCGTCGCCGCCGGTGCGGGTGACGGTGCTGAACTGGCCGGCGGGCAGGTCCGGGATGTCCTTGCCCGGGCTGGCCTTGCGGTAGGTGAGCAGGTGGAACCCGGCGTGGATGATGTCGGCGAACAGGTCCGGGGACCAGCCGCCGCGGTCGAAGCACAGCGTGGGCCTGGCGTCCTGCCCGGCGATCTGCCGGAGCCCGGGCAGCAGCTCCTTGATCTGCGCGGCCAGCGAGGATGACGGCTCGGCCATGACGACCAGCAGCGGGTCCCCGGCGCCGTCGGTGACCCAGGTCTCCTCGGTAGCGGGGCCGGGGAACTTCAGCCGCGCGACGTGCATCTTCTGCACGTCGCGCTTGCCGAAGTACGCCCTGGTGTGCCCGTCGATGTACATGATGGCGAGCTCGTCCGGGCGGGCCTGGGCGCGGCGCTGCGCGATCGCCATCTGCAGGTCCGCGGCCTTCCCGGCGGCGGCGAGCTCGCTGATCTTGCGGCGGATCGTCTTGACTTCCGGGGCGCGGTCCAGGCCCAGGACCCGGCCCATCGCCGGCGGGGGGACGCGGGTGGCGCCCTCGGCGCGGGGCTCGCGCAGCAGCGCCTGCAGCACCAGGTGGACCAGGACTGCGTCCAGGCTGTAGTACCCGTCGCGGAGCCGGCCGTAGACCTGCCGGGCGCAGGCCAGCAGCCCGGTCTGCTGAAGGGCGGGAAGGGCGAGCAGCAGCCCGGCCAGCGGGTAGCGGGCGCCGGGGATGAACGCCGGGGCGGCGCCCTCGCCGAGCAGCCCGAACCTGGCCAGCGCCCGCTCGCCGTCCCGCGGCACCGGGTCCGGCAGCACCGGCAGCGCGCCGCCCGGCTCCCCGGCGGATGCCGCCTGGCCTGGTCCTTCCTGCGCAGGCTCCGCAGCCGGCGGCCCGTCAGCGGGCTCCCCGGCAGCTGGCGCCTCATCTTGCGGGGCCGGCTCCACGGCGCTGGCGGCGCGCAGCACGTTGCGCACCGATGTCTCCGACACCCCGGCCGCGGCGGCGGTGGCGGCCTTGCGCATCCCCTGCCCGTCCAGCTCCCGGATCTGCGCCACCTTCTGCGGGGTCAGCCGGGAGGGCCGCTGCGGGCCCTTGCGGTCCGGGATCAGGGCCGCGACCCCGCCGGCAGCCAGGTCCTTCTGCCACCGCCACAAGGTCAGCGGGATCACCCCGAACGCGGCCGCGACCTGCGTCTGCTTCGCGGCCTTCAGCTGCCACAGCTGCACCGCCCCCAGCCGCCGCGCCGCCTCGTCCCCCGCGTCCCACGCGAACGTGGCCAGCCCGTGCACCCAGACCACGCCGCCGCCGTCCGGGCCGTCCACCACGCCGACCCCCGGCGCGAACTCCCTGGCGTTCCCGGGCAGCAGCGGCAACGGCAGCTGGGTCAGCATCCTGGCCATGATCCCACCTCAGTAAGCGGCAGTAAACCTTTCATCTATTTTTGCGGACCAGCCGCGCGATGACGCGGAACGACACGCCGGAAAACAAGGAAAAGTCCAGGAAATCTGGCCTATGACGCTCCGTAAGCGAGCCGCTATGTCAGGAGCCCTGGGGTCAGAACCTACCGGCAATCCCGGAATTCCGGGCACGAGGACACGCCCAGTGGGCCGCGGGAGCAGCGCCGGTCGGGGTAGCGTTCCTCGGCCGGACCTCCACCTCCACCATGCAGGACCCGGTGGTGTCGCTGCTGCGCCAGTACCGGGCCGCCGGAGAACGGCTCCCGGACGGGTTCTGCCTGGTCCAGTGCTACTGGGATATCGAGTCGGGCGGGATCGAGCTGGACGCCCGCAGCCAGGCCGGGCTGTGGCGCCAGTTCGCCGACGCGGGGATCCCCCGGGACGGGGGGATGGCCGACCTGCGCGCCGCCATCACCTCCGGCGAGCGGCCGTTCAGCGCGGTGATCTGCGAGGACATCAACCGGGCCGGCCGGGACATGCTGGACAGCCTGCGGCTGGAAAAAGAGCTCCGCGCGGCCGGGGTGCTGATCTTCGCGACCAGCGAGCCGATCGACGCCCAGGCCCCCCAGGCGTCCACCATGCTGGTGCGGCGGATGCGGATGGCCGAATCAGAGTACTTCCGGTACAACCTCAAAACCATGATGTGGGAAGGGCTCAAGCAGTACGCCATCTCCGGCCACAACACCGGCCCCTGCCCCTACGGCTACACCGAGGACCGCGCCCCGCACCCCAACCCCATGAAAGCCAGCATGGGCGCCACCCGCGCCCGGCTCATCCCCGACCCCGAACGGGCCCCGTGGGTGACCCGCATCTTCGACTGGCGGGCCTGGGAGAAGCTGTCAGTGGCCGGGATCGCCCGCCGCCTCACCGCCGCCGGCGCACCCACCCCCCGGCCGGGCCGGCCCTGGAGCAGCGGCGCCGTCAACGGCATCCTGCGGAACCCGAAATACACCGGCCGGATCGTGCTCGGCCAGACCACCAACACCGGCCCGACGCGGCGTAAGGGCGAGCTGAAGGTCGTCCGGCTGCCGCGGGAGTACTGGACCTGGGCCGCTCCCGAGAACGCCCACCAAGCCCTGGTTGACATGGACACCTGGGAGAAAGCCCAGACCACCGGGCGTGAGCGCGGCAACAGCATGGACCCCGGCACCCGCCACCTGGGCCGCAACAGCGGACGGCTCTACCCCTACCGGTCCAAGATCCACTGCAACCAGTGCAAACGCCGGATGCACGGCGCCCAAAGCTCCACCCGCCGGTCAGGAGAGAAAATCACCTACTACGTGTGCCCCACCCACATGCACAACCCCGAAGACAAGGCCAAGTGGCCTGGTCACGTCCACGCCTCGGTCCGCGAAGACGTGCTCACCGCCAAGCTCAGCGAATTCCTGGATCAGTACGCCTTCGGCTACGACCGGGCCGCCCGCCTGGCCGAGCTCATCCCCGCCAGCCAGGCCCAGCAAGACGACATGGACGACGCCCGTACCGAGGCCCTGACCCGGAAACTCAAGCAGGCCGAGACCGCGATGAACGGGATCGCTGCCGAGATCGGCGCCATGGCCGGCAAGGCCAACCCGGTCAGCTGCGCCATCCGGGACCGGCTCACCGGCCAGTTCAGCCAGCGTTACGACGAGAAGACCAGCCTCGAAACCGAGCTGCACGCCATCGAGGAAGCCGCGCCGCTGCCCGCCAGCGACCTGACCCTCATCGAGGAACTGCCCTACGCCCCCGGACTGCTCGCCCACGCTCCGGACGACCTCCGCGAACGCCTCGCCGCCGCCTTCGGCCTGCAAGCCGTCTACCGGCAAGACACCCGGCAAGCCACCCTCATCCTCACCATCACCGACACCACCCCCGGCATCATCAACGCCATCCTCACCGACCCCCGCATCGACCACGACACCGCCAGGACCCCGCCCTCGCCTGCCGAACCCGCAGGGCCTGCCACCAGCGGAAACACGTCCGTAGACGTATCACACGGCCCTATAGGGGAGGTAAGTGTCCACGATAATTCGAATCCCTGCACGGATCTAGGATCGCCACCCGTGCGAGCCGTCGCCCGGCATCCGTTATGCCGTGTTTGCCCCAGTTGATCCCCGGCGCAGGCGCCGCGCCCGCGGCCTGAAACCCGGGTTTCACCACGCTAGAGCGTGCTGTGAAAATTAGGAATCGGTGCAAAAAAGCCCCGGTTGGAGCCGGGGCTGTTTTGCCTTACGCCGCTAGCGTGAAACTGCCGTTGTTGCTTGAGCTGAGAGATGCGCCAGGTGACAAGTCAGGCGCGCTGCCGATACCGCCCGTCACCAGATCATCTCGGACGACGCCACCGACGCCGTAGTAACCGTGCACCATGGTAATCGGCTCAGCCGGTCCCGTGGAGATGTAGAAGTTCTCTTCCACGTTAGTCAGCCTCATGGCGACTCCGCCACCATACCCGGCTTCGGTGAATTGCTCCGGATGGGTCGTGGTGACATGAGCGGTGACCGGCGTTGTATTCCCGATCTGGACCGAGAAGCTGACGGACCGGTTCAGATTGTAGGAGATCACCAGGGTCACAGCGTCTCCATCAGCAAGCGTGGCAGGGAGCTTCGTGGCTCCAGCGAGCTGGACTACGCCGGCCAGATTGTTGTCGTACTGAGCCTTACCTGGGATGTAGTTGTACCAGGCACCGAATCCATCAGACGAGTTCCAGGACAAGGTGAGTTCCGCTAGGTCACTGTTGGCCTGGTCATAGAGATTCACCGTGCCGAAAAGCGTCGTGCTGGCCGGGGTGAGAGCCGGCAGTGTGAATGTTTCCTGGGCTTCCTTGTAGTGCGTATGCTGGTCGTTCCCTAGGACATACCCGGCGCTGTTGCCGTTATTCGAGACGCTGCCGTTGATGACGGTTGCTGCACTTGCAGGACTCGCCAAGGCAATGAAACCGCTCATCGCGAGCGCCGTAACAGCAAACGCCATCCGCTTTTGGCTGAAATGCATGTTATCACGCTTCTTTTCCCTGTTCTGGTTCGCTAAGGCCCCCAGTTAGCCGGATCTTTTAAAAACCATCATACCATACTCCGCAGCCGGAGAGCTGTTGAGGGGACGGCGGCCGCAATGACAGCTGCCAATGCAGAGTTTTCCTGTTCACTTTCCTTTTCGCTAAGCCGCGTCTGCGACCCGGAGCTGAGTGGTTTCCTTATCACAAATAGGGCACAAAAGTGACAGGATCTGAGAATTTTGTCATACTTTGGCCCACATTGGGATATCGGGTGGCACTGAGAGTGCAGCCAGATTTGGTTGCCACCGCACTCACAACCTGAAACGCTGCACAGTGCAGCGCTGAGGTCAGCAGCTGTGAGCGGGGGCATCAGGCTGTCCCTTCTGCGGCCAGTTCACAAACTGGCGTGAGCCGATGTAGAGCCGAGCTGACTCAAGCTCTTCGGGTGTGATCAGCTTCATCACGAGAGCTCGCTCATAGCGAGCAAAGTGGAGCGGGTCGTTGCCCTTGCTGTGAATGCAGCATTCACGGCCGATGTAGGCCCAGCACTGCGTGCAGGCGGCTCCGAGAACGGCAGCCTGGGATTACCGCAGGCGAGAGCCAACCAGGGCCGCGCGTCAGCCCATCAAGATCGAGATAGCCAGGAAACTCGGGCTAGTCGAGGAAGTAGTCGGAGGGCAGGTTTTCCTCGATGACGGCGACGACCTCGGGGGAGTCGGGGGTGGTGCGGGGACGGAACCGCGCCGCCACCGTCCCGTCCGGGCGGAGGAGGAACTTCTCGAAGTTCCACTGGATGTCGCCGGCCAGGCCGTCCGGATCGGGCACCGCCGTCAGCTCGGCGTAGATGGCGTGCCGGCCCGGCCCGTTGACCTCGACCTTCTCGAACATCGGGAAGGTCACCCCGTAGGTCGCCGAGCAGAACTCGGCGATCTCCTCGGCGCTGCCCGGCTCCTGCCTGCCGAACTGGTTGCACGGGAAGCCGACCACGGCGAAACCGCGGTCGGCGAACTGCTCGTGCAGCCACTCCAGCGCCGTGTACTGCGGCGTGAGACCGCACTTGGAGGCCACGTTGACCACGAGCAGGGTCTTGCCGGACAAGGCGCCGAGCGAGGAGTCCTCCCCGGCCAGGGTCTTCACGGGGATGTCGTAGATGCTCACGCCGCCACGCTACCGCCCCTACCGAACCAGAAGCCCCGCCCGGCCGCCCCTGCCGCCCGTCCGGCCGCCCCGTCCGGCCGAACGCAGCCGCGAAACCTACCGGCGCTGCCCAGCCGGGGTCCAGGCCGCCTGCCCCAGGTAGCCGCGGGCGATGGTGGTGACGAAGGAGTACACCGCGTCCTCGGCCGGTGACAGGGGGCCTGGTGAGGCGTGCGGCGAGGCCAGCCCGCGCTGCACCGACTCGCACGCGGACCAGTCCTGCCGGTTGGTGATGTCCCAGAACTCCACCGCGTAGCCCGGGTCGAAGTCCGGCCGCGCCACCGCCTCGGGCGCGAACGCCCAGGTGCACTCGATCTGCGTCTGGTCCGCGGCCACCGGCACCAGACGGTGCGTCATCACGTAGTCCGGATGCAGGCTGAGCAGGACGTTCGGCAAAATGTTGACGTAGATGACGGTCCGCAGGCCCTGCTGGTCCAGCCCGCGCAGCGGCACCCCGCCGCTGTCCCCGGACAGCGACATCGTCTCCATGCCGTCTCGCAGGTCCATCCAGCCGCCCATCCAGGCGCCGTCGGCCGCGTAGTTCTCGCCGCTCTTCGGCGGGCTGACCCGGCACAGCTCGGGGTGGATGGAGGGGCAGTGATAGCACTCGTGGTAGTTCTCGGTGAGGATCTTCCAGTTGGCCGCGGCGCCGTAGCTGTGCCGCCCGGCCGTCACCAGCCGCTCCGGCTCGTACGGCGCGACGATCTCGTCCAGCTTGGCCAGCATCTCCTCCAGCGAGCCCGCCGCGCCGCCCGAACAATCCACGAACACCAGCCCGTGCCATTCGGTCGCCGGCAGCGGCGCCAGGCCCCACTCGGTGAAGTCGAAGCCCGGCACCTTCCTGAAGCTCGCCGCGGCGCGCAGGTCGCCGGCCAGCGTGTAGGTCCAGGCGTGGTAGGGACAGATAATCGCCCGGCCCCGCGCGCCTTCGCCGCAGGGCAGCAGCTCGTGCCCGCGGTGGCGGCAGGTGTTGGCGAACGCCCGCAGCGTGCCGTCGTCGCCCCGGACCAGCAGCACGCTGCCCGTTCCGGTCGCCTCGGCCCGCTGGTCGCCGGGCTCGGGCAGCTGCTCGCTGCGCGCCAAGCACATCCAGCCGCCGCCGAAGAAATGCCGCTGTTCCCACCGGAAAACCGCCGGGTCCACGTACGCGGCCCGCGGCAGCATCCGGCTCTGCCCGAACGGCCGCAGTACCTGTTCCAGCCCGGCCCGGTCGACCGGAGCCAACTCCGGCCGGCCGCCGAATTCTTGACTGACCATACAGTCAAGCCTAAGCCGCCCGGGCAGCTCTGTCCAGCCGGGTCAGCCGGCCTGACCGCCTCCCGGCCTGACCGCCTCCCGGCCTGACCGCCTCCCGGCCTGACCGCCTCCCGGCCTGACCGCCTCCCGGCCTGACCGCCTCCCGGCCTGACCGCCTCCCGGCCTGACCCCTCACGGCGCGGTGTCCGGGGTCACGCCCACGTCGACCGTGAGCCAGCCCTGGCTGCCGTCCGGCCCGCTCGCCGCGATCCGGTAGTAGCCCGTGCTGGGGAAGGCCACCGTGATCGCGCCCTGCCCGCTGCTCAGGGCCGCCGAGGCCGGGAACGACGGCACCTTGACCCCGGCCGGCGGCGTCAGATGTCCCCCTCGTTGCCTGCCGCCCAGACCGGCTGCACGGCCGGGTTTCTCGCTTATTTCGCTGTTATTGCGCAGCCATCATCGTCCCTGTCGGTCGATAACGCCAGTTCTTATCAGCTAGCGAGCAGGGCCTTATCAAGTAGACCGAAAAGGGCCGCCGCGGCCGAGCTTGCCTACCTGCTGCCGCGGTGCCGATACTGCAGACATGGGCGACCGAAATGTGCTGGGCGGCGAGCTCGAGCCATGTGGAACCGATCCTCTGACCGGCTTCTACCGGGACGGGTGCTGCACCACGGGACCCGAAGATCTGGGCCGTCACACGATCTGCGCGGTGGTGACCGCGGAATTCCTCGCGCACCAGCGGGGCATCGGCAACGACCTGTCCACGCCCATGCCTCAGTTCAGCTTCCCCGGCCTAGTGCCGGGGGACCGGTGGTGCGTAACTGCGGCGAACTGGCTGCGCGCCCACCGTGACGGCGCCGCCGCCCCGGTGGTGCTGGCCTCCACACACGAGCGCGCGCTGGAGGTCGTCCCGCTTGACGTGCTGCGGCGGTACTCCGTCGACGTCCCCGCCGACGCCGCCGCCCTGGACGAGTAGCCCACTCACGTAACAGATCAAGATCTTTATGCAGAACGGTCCAGGCTGCCCGCCGCCCGCACCCGCCGCCGGTCCCGGAGTTGACGCCCGCGCCGCGATGCTGGTATCCGGAACACGGCACGTCCCGACAGACCCTGGAGGCATGATCATGCCGGACGCCACGTCCCTGACCGCCGGCCGCTCCGCCGCGGTTACCGCGGTGCTGGCCCGGCCGGGCGCCCGGCTGGCCTATCAGGTGACCGGGGACGGCCCGGCCGTGGTGCTGATCCACGGCTTCAGCCTGGACATGCGCATGTGGGACGCGCAAGCCGGGCCGCTGGCCGCCCGGTTCCGGGTGCTGCGCTACGACTGCCGCGGGTTCGGGGCCTCCGGCCCGCTCGACCCGGCCGTGACCTATTCCCACGTCGATGACCTGGTCGCGCTGCTTGATCACCTGGGCATCCAGGCCGCGGCACTGGTCGGCCTGTCGTTCGGCGGGCAGCTGGCGGTGGAGGCCGCGCTGGCCGTCCCGGCCCGGATCCGCAGCCTGGCCCTGCTCAGCTCGGTGCTGGACGGCGTGCCCTGGGATGCGGAGTCATGGGCGGCCCTCAAGGCGGTCACCGGGCAGGTCGACGCGCACGGCGTGCTGGCAGGCCGCGAGGCCTGGCTAGGCCATCCGCTGTTCGCCGCCGCGCGCGAGCAGCCCGCGCTGGCCGGCCGGCTGGCGGCCATGGTGGCCGGCTACCCCGGCCAGCACTGGCTCGGCCAGGATCCGCACCGCCGGCCGGGCCCGCGGGCCTTCGACGTGCTGGAGGACGTGACCGTGCCCACCATGGTCGTCTCCGGCCAGCGTGACGTGCCGGGCTTCCAGGAGATGTCCGCTGTGCTGGCCGCCCGCATCCCCGGCGCCGAGCATCACGTGGTCCCCGGCGCCGGTCACGTGGTCAACATGGAACGGCCGGAGATCGTCAACGACCTGCTGACCCGGTTCCTGGGATGAAGCACGACCGCACCACAGCCAGCACCGGGGTGCCGAATCGGCTGCGGTCGTTCGATCCGGTCCGCATCGCCGACCTGGAGTACCGGGCCTGGGTCGGTTACTACCTGCGCCGCTGGCCGCAGGTGCTGGCCGCGTCGGTCGGGCTGGTCCGGGCGGGCTTCGGCCTGGACTGGATCCGGACCCTGCACGGCGCCTGGCTGGTGCTGCGGGCCAACCAGCTTTGGGCGCCCTATCCCGAGAACGACCCCGATGGCGCCCGGGCCTGCATACGGCGCTTCTACGCGCTGGTCAAGCTCAGCTACGGCGAGCCCGCCAACCCGGCGCGAGCCGCCGAGCTAGAGGTCGACTGGTGGCGCGCGCACCGCGAGGGCCAGCACGGCACGGCGTCATGGCCGGAATCCGCCGAGCCCGCCGCCGGGCTGGTCGAATCGGTGACCCGGCTGTACTGCTATCTGTACGGCGAGCCCGAGGCGGCGGTCCGGCCCGCCGCCGAGCACCGGGCCCGGGCCATGGACCTGTCCGACCAGTGGATCAGGGAGGGCTGCCAGCCGAACAGCCCGCTGCTCCCGCTGGAGCACGCCGCCCTGGTCCGCTCCTACGCCGCCCTCCTCGCCGCCGTCCACCACTAGTACGCCCAGGTCTCGGGTAGTACGCCCAGGTCTCGGGCCCGCCCAGGGTGCCGATACTGTTGCTCCGCCACGCTGAGGATCGGCCGGACGAAACGGGCAAACAGGCAGAAATGGACACGTGCGGTTGGTCTGATGACGCGCGGGACACCCTTTAGGCGCAGTTGGCGGAGGCGCGGCGGCCTGGATGCTCGCCGCGCGGCGTGACTAAAGTCGGCCTATGACCGATGGGGATCCGCCGGTGCCGCGGCCGGACGACCTGGCGGGCCAGCGGGCGGCGGACGCGGACCGGGAGGCCATCGCCGAACGGCTGCGGATCGCCGCGGGCGAGGGCCGCATCGAGCTCTGGGAGCTTGACGAACGGCTCGGTCAGGCTTACCGCGCCAAGACCTACGGCGAACTGGCGACCCTGATCGAGGACCTGCCCGCGCAGGTGCCCTTCACGTCCCTGCCCGGCCTGGCTGCCGAGCCAGAGACCCTGGTCCTGCGCACCACGACGCCCAACATCAGGCAGGCCGGCCGCTGGGTGGTGCCGCGCCGGATCACGGCCGAGTCCACTACCGGCTGGATCACCATCGACTTCACCGCGGCGCACTGCGCCTACCGCGAGGTCACCGTGGAGGTCATCACCAAGACCGGGTGGATCCAGCTGATCCTGCCCGACGGCTGGGCCGCCCGGGTCAGCCCGCTGAGCACCTACACCGGGCACATCAGCAACCGGGCCGCGGAAACGGCGGATCCGGGCGCCCCCACGGTCACCGTCACCGGTCACCCCCTGTTCGGCTACATCAAGATCAGGCAGCGGCGCCGGAGGCGATGAGCATGGACCCGCGGAGGGTGCGTCCATGCCATCGCAGATGTCGGGTAGTACCGCAAGCCCTGACTACGGCAAGCCCTGACTACAGCAAGCACTGACTACAGCAAGCACTGACCGGGGTCACCCGTCGGCCGGCCAGGGTGCGGCCACGGTAATGCGGGCCAGGCTGCGGCAGAACCGCGCGCGCTCGGCCGGCCGGAGCACATCGGTGAGGCGGGCCAGTTCGGCCGACAGGTCCTGGTGAAAGGCGGTCGCCGCGCTGGCCCCGGCCGGCGTGAGCGCGACGGACAGCGCCCGCCGGTCGCCCGGCACGGCGGCCCGCTGGATCAGGCCGCGCCGCTCGGCCCGGTCGGCCAGACCAGTGAGCGCGGCCTTCTCCACGCCCAGCATGGCGGCCAGCTCGGACATGCCCCGGGGCCCGCCGGCCAGCACGCACAGCAGCCTGGCCTGCGCGCCGGGCAGCCCGTGACGCTCGGCGACCCGGCCGAAGGCCGACTGCGACATGACCGACAGGCGGATCAGCCCGTCCGCAACGGAGTAGTCCTGACCAGCCATCAGCGCCTGCCGTTCACCATCTGGGCCGTTCGCCCGCCGCCACCGCCATTACCCCTCTCCTGCGCCATACACCCGGCCCGGACACCACGGGCCGGCCGAGCGTTTCCTGTCAGCGAACACCACGGCCCGTTCGGCCAAAATGTTTGTAGTGTTGATAGTAAATGATACGAACTAACAGACGGGAGCAGCACGATATGGCGTTCACCGAGGAAGAGGTGGCCTACCTGAAGTCGCAGCCGCTGGCCAGGATCGCCACCGTCGGGCCCGACGGGCAGCCCGATGTGGCCCCGGTGGGATTCGAGTTCGACGGGACCTACCTGTACGTCGGGGGCATGGCGCCCGAGCGGACCAGGAAGTTCCTCAACGTCAAGGCGGGTAACGCCAAGGTGGCGCTGGTCGTCGACGACCTGGTCTCGACGGACCCGTGGACGCCGCGCTTCCTGCGGGTGTACGGGACGGCCGAGCTGATCGAGCGACCCGGCCAGTTCGGTCCCGGCAAGTACATGCGGATCACGCCGGAGATCTCGTGGAGCTTTAACCTGGAGGGCCAGCCGTTCGGGCACGACCGCCCGGCCGGCGGGCCGCGCCGGACCGTGCACCGCGGCTAGAGCACCGCGGCTGGGACCGGGCCCCGGACCGGGGCCCGGGCCGGACTTTCGCCGGGTTCCGCGGGGTCTGGTGGGCTGGCGGGCAGCCGGTAGCCCGGCAGCGACGAGGGCAGCAGCAGGAAACATGCGGCGACGCCGTCCAGCTCGCCACCAGCAGCGCGGGCCGCAGGCCGAAGGCACTGCCGAGCAACCCGCCCAGCCCGCCCCGGCCGGCCGGGTGCCGTAGTTGACCGCCTGGAACGCGCCGGTCACCCGGGACCGCAGCGTGTCGGGGATGACCGCGGCGAAGATCGCCCCGATGCTGATGTCGAGCACCATCAGCCCGAAGCCGGCCAGGAACTCCGAGGCGAACAGCACGGGCAGGACTACCGCCAGGCCGCCCCGGGCCAGTGGCCAGGCCACCAGCGGCGCGGTGAACAGCAGGCAGCCGGCCACGTTCGGGCATCAGCCGGGACTTCATGTCAGGATCTCCTGCCCCTGAAGTCGTTCGGGAAGGCCAGGTGCAGGTAGCTGACCTGACGCGATCCCGGCGGCCGCAGCTCCGGCTTGACCTGGCGCTCGAAGTACGCCCCGACCAGGCCGCGCACCTGCCGGCCGAGTTCGGCCAGCTCCGCCGCGGTGACGTAGAGGATCTGGTCGCCGAACAGGAACGACTCCTGCCACTCGGTCGGCTCGCCCGGCCTGGCCTCCAGCCACCGCAGCACCTGCTCGAAGTACTCCTCCGCCATGGCGGTGTTCAGCATGCTGGCCGCCGCGGCCACCTCGGGCGTGGCCCCGATCGCATCCCAGCTGGTGGTGGTCGTGGTCGCCCGCCAGGGCTTCTCCCGGCCGGTACCGCCGCCCGCCTCCTCGACCAGCCCGTACTTGGCCAGCTTTGCAAGCGGCTGACGGCGGGGCCGGAAGAACGCCGGGCCGGGCGATGTTCGGACAAGTCGTGGACAACGTGGATCAAGATCAGGCCGGCCTGACGCTGGACCCCGGGGCCGTTCCGCTCTCGGTCCTCGATCTGGCGCCGGTGCCCGACGGCGGGACCGCGGGCGACGCGCTGCGGGCCACCATCGACCTGGCCCGGCACACCGAACGCCTGGGCTACCGGCGGTTCTGGGTGGCCGAGCACCACAACATGCCCGGCATCGCCAGCTCGGCGCCGGCCGTGCTGATCGGTCACATCGCCGACGCGACCGGGTCGATCCGGGTGGGCTCCGGCGGCGTCATGCTGCCGAACCATGTCTCGCTGGTGGTCGCCGAGCAGTTCGGCATGCTCGAGGCGCTGCATCCGGGGCGCATCGACCTGGGCATCGGCCGGGCCCCGGGCACCGACCAGGTCACCGCCGCGGCGCTGCGCCGCTCGCCGGAAGGGCTGTCGGCGGACGATTTCCCCGACCAGCTCATGGACCTGCTGGGTTACTTCACCGGCCGCTGGCCGGAAGGCCACCCGTTCGCGCAGATCACGGCCGTGCCCGGCCGGGGCTACCAGCCGGCCATGTGGCTGCTCGGCTCCAGCGGCTACAGCGCGCAGGTGGCCGGGCTGCTCGGCCTGCCGTTCGCCTTCGCGCACCACTTCAGCCCGGCCAACACGCTTCCCGCGCTGGCCCTGTACCGCTCGCAGTTCCGCCCGTCCGAGCTGCTCGACCAGCCGTACGCCATGGTCGCGGCCGCGGTGGTCTGCGCCGATACCGACGAACGGGCCCGCTGGCTGGCCGGCTCCGGGGCGCTGTCGTTCCTCAAGCTGCGGTCCGGACGGCCCGGCCCGATGCCCTCGCCCGAAGCGGCGGCCGCCTACCCGTATACCGAGATCGAGCGCGCGTTCGTCGAGGACAGGCAGGCCACCCAGATCATCGGCGCCCCCGAGACCGTCCGCCGCGGCCTGACCGACCTGCTCACCGCGACCTCAGCCAACGAGCTGATGCTCACCACCATGGTCTTCGACCCCGCCGACCGGCTGCGCTCCTTCCAGCTGGTCGCCGACCTGGCCCGCAACGCGAGCACCGAGGGCCTCGGCATCCCCTCGTAGCAGCGGTATCATCGGGCCCGCCTCGGCTAACCGTGAGCTGGCTTCACCGCCCGTTCCGCGCGGCTGGCTTCCGGCACCCGGCGGCGCCAGCGCTCCGCCCGCCGGTCGGCCAGGACCTGGCGGACCACGTTGCGGCCCGGGATCCCGGTGACCCCGCCGCCGCCGTGCGTGGCCGACCCGGCCTGGTACAGGCCGCCGACCGGGGTGCGCAAGTCGGCGTAGCCGGCCGCGGGCCGGGCGTGGAACATCTGCCCCAGCGACAGCTCCCCGTGGAAGATGTTCCCGCCGACCAGCCCGTACTCCTCCTGCATCTGGTGCGGCCCGATCACCTGCCGGTGCAGCACCGAATCGGTGAACCCGGGCGCCACCGCCTCCAGCCGGGCCAGCACCCGGTCGGCGTAGGCGGCCAGCCCGGCCGCATCCGGGGCGTCCGCGTACTCGTGCGGCACCCACTGCGTGAACAGCGACATGACGTGCTTCCCGGCCGGGGCCAGCGAGTCGTCGAACACGCTCGGGATGCAGATATCGGCGAACGGCAGGTCAGCGGGGCGGCCGGAGACGGCCTGCTGGAACGCGTTCTCGATGTCGTCGAGTGATTCGGCCAGCACGATCGTGCCGCCGTAGACCGACGGGTCCGGATCCGGGTAAGCGGAGAACGCCGGCAGCCGGTCCAGCGCCAGGTTGATCTTCACGGTGCCGCTGCGGCTGCGCCAGCCGCGGATGTCGGCCACGAACCCGTCCGGCAGCTCCGCCGGGTCGAGCAGGCGCAGGAACGAGATCTGCGGGTGCGCGGTGGTCACCACCACCGGCGCGTCGATCGACTCCCCGCCCGACTCCCCTCCCCCCTTCCCGGCCAGAGTGACCCCGGCCACCCGGCCGTCGCGGGTCCTGATGCGCGCCACCTCGGCCCCGGTGCGCAGCTGGGCGCCGAACATCCGGGCCGCCCGCGCCAGCGCCCCCGTCACCGCTCCCATGCCGCCGCGCGGGAACCCCCAGGCCGTCTCGCCGATGTGGTGGTGCAGCATTACGTACGCGGTCCCGGCCGACCGCGGCCCGGCCCACGTGCCGATCACCCCGGAGACCGACAGCAGGCCCAGCATCGCGTCGGTCTCGAAGTACGGCTCGAGCAGGTCGGCGATGCTGCCGGTGAGCAGCCGGGTCACGTCGACCGCCACGCGCTCGTCCACCGCCCGCAGCTGGGTCAGCAGCCGGGCCTGGCGCAGCAGGTCCGGCGGCCGCCGGGACCCCAGCCGCGGCGGGATCTGGTGCAGCAGCGGCCCGAGCACCCGCCCCAGGCCGTCCAGGTGCGCCGCGTACCTGGGATACGCGTCGGCGTCCCGGGCCGAGAACCTGGCGATCTCGGCGTGCCGCTGCGCCGGGTCGTCGGGCAGCCGCAGGTACCGCCCGTCCCGCCGCGGCGCGAAGTAGGGGCCCTGCGGGTACACGTGGTAGCCGTGCTGTTCCAGCCGCAGGTCCCGCACCAGGTCCGGCGGCAGCAGCGAGACCACGTAGGACAGCGACGTGACCGTGTATTCCGGCCCGAACGGGTGCTCGCTGACCGCCGCGCCGCCCAGCACCTCCCGCCGTTCGCACACCACCGTCTCCAGCCCCGCGCGGGCCAGGTACGCCGCCGCCACCAGCCCGTTGTGCCCGCCGCCGACCACCACGACATCCGCGTGTCCCGTCACCGCACGCCCTTTCTTCCCGCAGACCGTCTCCTGCTGACCGTACGGGATCATGGATGCTGTCTACATAGTTCCCATCCCGGACCAACGGAGCGCACAGTGGACAGGACGCAGGACGAGGGCCCGGCCGTCATCGCGGTTGCCCAGCTGGCCATCACCATCGGCGAGCCCGACACTAACCGGAAGGCCGCCGCTGCCGCGGTGGCCGAAGCCGCCGCCGCGGGCGCCCGGCTGGTCGTGCTGCCGGAGCTGTGCGATTCCGGTTACGTGTTCGGCGCCGACGCCGAGCAGGCCACCGCCGAGGCCAGGTCCCTGGCCTCGCCCGCCGACGACAGCGACACGCTGCGCCAGTGGCGTGACCTGGCCGCCGAGCACGGCCTGGCCATCGTGGGCGGCTTCTGCGAGCGCGGCGCCGACGGCCGCCTGCACAACAGCGCCGCGGTGGTCGACGCCTCCGGGACCAGGGCGATCTACCGCAAGGCGCACCTGTGGGACCAGGAGAAGCTCGTCTTCACGCCCGGCGACGCGCCGCCGCCCGTGGTGGACTTGGGTTTCGGCCGGGTGGGCGTGATGATCTGCTACGACCTGGAATTCCCCGAGTGGGTGCGGCTGGCCACCCTCGACGGTGCCGACCTCATCGCCGCCCCGGTTAACTGGCCGGCGAACCCGGGCGCGCCGAAGGACGGGTTCCCGCCCGACGTGCTCGAGGCCCTGGCCGACGCCGCGGCCAACGGCGTCTTCGTCGCCGTGGCCGACCGGTGCCGCATTGAGCGCGGCGTGAGCTGGATCGGCGGTTCGGTCATCGCTACCCCGAACGGCAAACCAGCGGCCGGCCCCATCCTGGACGACCGTCCGGTGGTGCTGACCGCAGCCTGTGACCTGTTCCGGGCGCGGGACAAGAGCCTCGGCGGCGACACTGACCGGCTGGCCGACCGCCGCCCCCGGCTGTACGGCCGGGTCGCGGCCGAGCCCGCGGACGAGCGGGTTGCGGCGGCCAACACCCACTGGGCGGCGCGCTTCATCGCCAACGGCACCAGCTACGGCGACTTCCAGGCCACCATGGCCCGCATCCACACCTGGGACGAGTGGTGCCGCGAATGGGGCCGGACCGCCCGGCACTACGAGCAGCTGGCCGAAGCCGCCGAGGCGGCCGGCCGTACCGTCACCGCGGGGGAGGCCTGGCGGCGCGCCGCGCTGTGCTGGCACTGGGGCAAGTTCGTCTTCGTCGACGACCCGGACCAGCAGCGAGCGGCCCACGACCGCACGGTGGCCTGCTTCCGCCGCGGCGCCGCCACGCTCAGCCCGCCCGCCGAAGCGGTGCGCGTCCCGTATCAGGGCACCGCGCTGGCTGCGTACCTGCGGATTCCCGAAACGAACCACGGCAGGCCGCCGGTGGTGGTCATGATGCCCGGCCTGGACTCGGTCAAGGAGGAACTGCAGGCCACCGCGGAGTACATGCTGAACCGCGGCCTGGCCGTGATCGCCGTCGACGGCCCCGGCCAGGGTGAAGCCGAGTACGAGCTGCCGATCGAGCCCGCTTATGAGCGGGTGGCCTCGGCCGTGGCCGACTACCTGGAGGGACGCGACGACATCGACCCGGGCCGGATCGGCGGGTTCGGGGTCAGCCTGGGCGGCTACTACGCGGCGCGGGCGGCGGCCTACGAGCCGAGAATAAAGGCCGCGGTGTCACTGGCCGGGCCGTATCAGTGGTCCCTGGACTGGGACATCCTGCCGCCGCAGACCCGGGCCACGTTCCAGCGCCGCTCCGGCGCGGCCACCCCGCTTCAGGCCCGCCAGAAACTGGCCGCCCTGACCCTGGCCGACGCGGCCGCCCGCATCACCGGCCCGCTGCTGGTGGCGGCCGGCGGCCGGGACCGCCTGGTGCCGGTCTACCACGCCGAGCGGCTGGCCCGGGAGGCGCCGGGCGCCGAGCTCATGCTGGACCCCGACGGCAGCCACGGCCTGACCAACCACGCCTTCGAGTCCCGGTCCAAGATGGCCGACTGGCTGGCGGCCCACCTGTAAGGATTGAAGGCAGGAGGCTTCTGACCACCTAGAGGTCGAGGGCAGGTCGCATCGTCGCATCGAGTGTGCGTCAAAAATGTAGGGGTCAACGCGTTTTTGCTAGTCGCAACTCTGTTCTGGTTGTACATGTGGCCACCGTGCAGAAGCATGCTGGTCAGCGGGGTGCGGGCGGTTCATGTCGCTCCAGAGCGGCACGTCTGGGCACACCGCCACCACCAGATCGGCATCATCTGAGCTGCCTCGTCCCGAAGATGATCTTGATTACCCGCGGATCTGACGCGCACCAATCCCGATTCCGGCCGCCGGGAATGTCAGAGGTGACTGCTAGGGCAATGCATTAGAGATCAGCACCGTTTCAACCCATTAACAAGCCGCCTGTCTTGAACAGGGAGGTGAAAACTAGCCGCCATGTGCACCGCCGCGCATCCGTTGACCGCCCGCGACAAGTTCGCGCTAGCGGAGTCGCTGCTGGCCGAGCTGGCGGGTGAGGATGCGGCCGGGCAGCCGGCCGGCGTGCAGGCCGACGGCCTGCGGGCGCTGGAGCGGATCGACGCGGCCGGGGCGGCGGTGCGGGCCCGGCCGCTGCACGGTTTTGATGCCCAGCAGGGGCCGGTCGCCGACGGGCAGCGGACCACCCGGACCTGGCTGGTGAACTGCCTGCGGGTCACCAAAGGCCAGGCCGGCGAATACAAGGCCATCCAGGCCCTGGCCTCCGGGCATGAGCCGCTGCTGGCCGGGCTGCGGACCGGGTCCTGACCAAGTCCGTCGCGCTGCTGCTGGCCCGGTGGACCCGCGCCATCCCGGAAGAATTCCGCGGCGGGGCGGAGGAGATCCTGGTCACCGCCGCCCAGGCTGGGGTGGACCTGTGGGGACTGGCGGCGATCTGCGCCGAGATCCGGGAACGCACACCGCCCTCCGACCCCGACGGCAACCCCGACGATGACCCCCGCCAGGACCGGTCCGTATCCCTGGACACCACGAATCCCTGGACACCACGATCGACGGGGTGGGGTACTGCGCGGCGACCTGACCGCCCAGTGCGCCGCCATGGTGGCCTCCGTGCTGGATGCCCTGTCGGCCCCGGCCGGTGGCGGGGACTTGCGGACGCAGCCGCAGCGTTACCACGACGCGGTGGAGGAGGCGATGCGTCGCCTGCTGGCCTCGGGGCTGTTGCCGCAGCGGGAGGGGCAGCCGGTCAAGGCCCTGGCCCACATCCACTTCACCGAACTGCTCGCGATGGACCAGGACTCGGTCCTGCAGGAGACCTGGATCGCAGATTACCTATTAGGGCCCGGTGGGCCGCCCACCGCGCCGCCGCGTCCGTCGGCCCGGCCGATAGCGGGACCTGGCTGACCGGCGACGCCGCCCGGGCCGTCGCGTGCGACGCGATGATCGTCCCGGTCGTCACCGCCGACCTGGACCCGGACGCGGTCGAGGACCTGATCGCCTTGTGTGCGGTATGACCAGGCCCGCCGTCACGGCCGCCCACCCCGGACACCCCACCGGACGGCCAGCCGCCCGCCAGCCCGCCGCCCGGCCACCCAACCGCCTATAGCACCGGCACCGCCGATGGCACCGCCTCCGCAGAGACGCTGGGGCGGCTGGAGCAGCAGATCCTGGCCCGGGTCATCCAGATCATCTCCGGCCCCGGCGGCCTGGCCTCCTTCTTGCGGCGCAATCTGCTGGGCAAGCCACTAGGCGGCCCGTCGCTGCCGTTGGACGTCGGCCAGCCCTAGTATGCATTTTGTACCTCTAATCTGGGTCATAAGTTGATGGCCTCACGGGCCCCGGCCGCGGCGTCCTTGAGCTTGATCAGCGCGTCTATGGCCTGCTCGACTCACGTCTTGTCCAGGCCGCTGCCAGTTCCCGCAGCAGATGAGCATTACAAGAGGCCACTGTAGGAGTCGTCGGTGCCCACGCGTCGTGCAACTGCGACCCGGCGACCTGACTTCGGTCGGATCGTAGGCTTGATCAAGCTCTGCGGTCGCTGATCTGCTGGTTCGCTCGCCGCGATGGCCGAAGTTGCGCGCTAGCCAGGCCGGGTCCTGGTATCGGCGGCCACCACGAGGAGTGACTACGGCCGGTCCAGTGTTATTACAAGGTTTTGTCGTCCACCGGAAGGACAAGGGCTTCCGCGGCGAGGGCCGCCCGGTAGAGGCTCTCGCGGAATGCCTCATCGGCGGCGGACGCTTGCTCGGTCAAGGCCGCGATCTCCACAATGGCCTGCTCATCAGCTGCAGTCCGGGCCAGCAGGTCAAGATACCGGTCATTCAGCCCAGCGATCTTCAGCGCGCTCTGCCAGTCCAGCCGGGCGGCATCAGTCGCCTGTATCTGCGCCGCGTAGCGTTCCAGAGCGCACACCCGAGCGGTGGTGGCCTGCTGGGCCAAGCCCAAGGCACGGTGGTGCGACTCTAGCACGGCGCCGGTCATCGGACCGGGTGACGCCCCAGGCAGGTCTATGCCCGACTCGGCTCGCAGCGCGGTGATTTCCCGCAGTGCGGATGCGATCTCCCACTCGTGGCGTTTGAGGCCCGTCTCTGCCGCGGAACGGCCGAGCAGATCTGCGGTGTAGATTTCCAAGCCGAGAATGGCTCCGATAGCCACTTGCGCCCGGCGGAGCAACTGCCGACCGGAGTCGTCGAGGCTAGACGGCTCAATCACGCGGCCTTGTCCGCGGCGCGACAAGTGGAGGTCGGCCAGCCGGGTCACCGCCACCGCTGCTGCCGTCGCGGTGAACCAGGCAATGGTCCAGGCCACGGAACCGCCGCGGACGGCCATGACGGTGATACAGATAACGCTAGCCAGCCAACAGGCACCCGCCGCCAGCATAGGCGCTGATCTGCTGGACGAGGCCGCCGCAAGCCCAGGATCGAATACCTGCACCGCGCCCGATCTTTCCCTATCAGCCGTCAGCCCGCCCCGCCGCGGGATGCCAGACTCCCGGTTCGCGCTGAAGCCAGCTGTGGCCACCGCTGCACCTCCGTGGCAATCGTCGCACGCCAGCGCCCGGCTGTGCCAGCGTCCCGGCCGGCACATCGCGGCGACGCCCCAGCGACCTACAGACGTGAGTATGTAGCTGGCCGCTAGGGCGTGAGTGATCGTCCCGAGGACCGTCCCGTCCCGAACCTCGCGCGCGCGTCTGCACGTAACGCGCGTACACGGACGGCGGGACGGACGGACGGGACGAGCACGCACCGCGGCATCCTCGCCGGGGAGCCCATGAGCGACCAGGAGCGCGCCGCGATCCGGCAGGCTGGCGCAGAAGACGCGCGGCGGTCGCGAATCGCTAATGGGCTTCCGGAGCGGATCGAAGATTCAGAAGCGGTCGCGACGCTCGCGGCGAACCCGCGCCGGCCACCGAGCGAAAGTGCCCGCCATGAAAAGGACCCGGCCACATGCAGACTTGAGCGTCTTCACCAGCGAGGATTCTTCCCACTTCTGCGCGCGAGCCGGCCTGATACCGCGTTCCGTCCATTCCCGGATAATCGACCCGACAGTCTCGCCGTTCAGGACGCGTTCGGCGGCATCCCACAATGCCTCCGCTTCTACGGGGGTTGATCTCTTCCCGCAAGATGACGCGCTTGCGCTTGCTGGTCTCCTCCGGGTTGGCGTAGATGCGCGTGTACCCGAACCAGCGCGGCCGCCCCCGGACGATTTCCTCTCCCGGGCGATCCGGTCAGGCCCCTCACGGACGCGCACGCTCTTGACGCTTTCCCGCTTCGCGCGCAGCGTCTCCATACCCGGTAATACGCGCCTTCCGGGGTGGACAGGTCCAGGTCCCCGCCTGAATACGCGCTGAGCAGCACGCGGTGCTTTACCGCCGCTTTCTCGAACCGGCTCCAGTCCGGCAGGTTCCGCGTCAGCCGGTCCACATCGCGGATGATCACCACGTCGATCTCGTCACGTTCGATCGCCTCGATCAGCCGGACGAAGTCATCCCGCCTGATCTCCTTGAACGCGGAATACCCGTCGTCATTGAACCGCGCCACCACCCGCCACCCGCGCCGTTCCGCGTGCTTGTCGGCGTTGGCGAGTTGGGTGGGCACCGACTCCGCCTCGTCGTGGGTCTCGCTCAGCCGCGCGTAGGATGCTGCCCTGAGCTGCGGTTTCGTGCTTCCCCGGTGCGTGCCGTCAATGTCCGCAAGTCGAGGTATAAAACGCGAACTAGGGCCAGACCGACGACATCCCGGTACACCTAAGACGGCTGGTAGCACTGCGGGACCAGGGCTGCCAGCATCCTGGCGGCTGCGGCCAGCCCGTCGCCGGCTGCGAACCCCACCACGTCGTGCACCGCGCCGACGGCGGCCCCACCAGCCGGACCAACCTCAAAGATTATTGCTGGTGGCACCACCACGTGCTGCTGCACCAGCTCGGCTGACCCTCACCGTCCACCCCGACGGCACCAGCCAGGTCCAAAGCCCCGACGGCACCATCATCCGTAGCCACAGCCCGCCACCCCGGCCCGGGTAGCCATCCCGGAAGCGATTTGACCATCCCGATCCACGCCGTCGCATCGCAAGTCCAAGTGGAATGTCGGCGGCTGGCCGTAGCCTCTCGATGCGGGTGACAATTCAGCTTGGCGGGAAGGACGCCGACGGTATGATAAGTAGTATGACAAGGAAGAAGATCGCGATTACCCTGCCAGAGGAGCAGGTGGCCGCGGCGCGGCGGGCTGTCGCGGAGGGCCGTGCCGCTTCAGTCTCTGCCTTCATCTCGCAGGCACTCGCGCGCCGCGACGCGGATGAAGAGATGGCCGAGACGATCGCCGATATCTACGCGGAGAGCGGCCAGCCGACCGAAGAAGACCGGCTATGGGCTCGCCGCGCGCTCGGCCTTGAGCCATGACCGGCGCGACCCTCGATACCGGGGCGCTGATCGCGCTTGAGTCGGGCAGCACACGGATGGCGGTACTGGTGGAGGAAGCTCTCGCCGGCCGCGCGAAGCTAGCCGTCCCGGCCGGGGTGCTAGCCCAGGCGTGGCGCGGAGGCGGACGTCAGGCTCGGATCGCTCGACTGCTGCGTGCGTCGAGCACGTCGGTCGTCCCGCTGGACGCCAAGATGGCGCTTCGGGTGGGCGCCCGGTGCGCGGTCACGCGGACCGCGGACATAGTAGATGTGAGCGTGGCCATCTGCGCGAGCGACCGAGGACATCCCGTCATCACCAGCGACCCGGACGATATCGCCGTGATCGACCCAGCGCTGATCCTCGTCCGGCCGCAATGACGCCGGGCCGCCTGGTCCCGATCTATCACGCCAAATGCCTGGCCCGCGTGGTGCCCAGCATTGAGCTGATGCTTCACTGCCGACGGCAGCCACAGCCTGACCGGCCACGCCTCCGAGTCCCGGTCCAAGATGACCGACTGGCTCGAGGTCCATCTACAGGGCAAATCTGATCACCGTCATCCCGGCCCTCTGGGCAGGCCTGTCCATGGCGGCTAGGGCCCGGCCGACGTCCGCCAGGCCGATCACCTGGCCGACCAGCAGCCCGGGCCGCAGCGTGCCGTCCGCGATCATGGTCATCATCGGCGGGTAGTCGCGGGCGGCCATGCCGTGCGAGCCGTAGATCTCCAGTTCCCGCGCCACGGCCAGGTCCATCGGGATCGGCGTCGGCCCGCCGAGCAGCAGGCCCACCTGGACATGCCTGCCCCGGCGGCGCAGGCAGCGCACCGAACGGGCCGCGGTGCCCGCTGATCCGAGCGCGTCGACCGACACGTGCGCGCCGCCCCCGGTGATCTCGCCGATCAGCGTGTCCGGATGGGCGGCGCCCGCGTCCACGGTGAACTCCGCGCCGAGCTCACGGGCCAGGTCCAGCGCGGGGGCCGCCACGTCGATAGCCAGCACGCGGGCCCCGAGGGCCGCGCCGATCATCACCGCCGACAGCCCGACCCCGCCGCAGCCGTGCACGGCCAGCCAGTCGCCGGCCCGGACCCGGCCGTGCGCGGTCACCGCGCGGAAGGCGGTCGCGAACCGGCAGCCCAGGCTCGCGGCCGCGACGAAATCGACCGCGTCGGGCACCGCGACCAGGTTCGCGTCCGCCGCATGGACCGCCACCAGCTCGGCGAAGGAACCGGGCCCGGTGAAGCCCGGCTGCGTCTGCCGCGGGCACACCTGGGCCTCACCGGCCAGGCAGTACTCGCACCGGCCGCAGCCGCACACGAACGGCACGGTCACGCGGTCCCCGGCCCGCCACCGGGTCACCTCCGGCCCGGCCTGCGCGACCACCCCGGCCAGTTCGTGCCCGCCGATGTGCGGCAGCACGACCGGATCGTGTCCCTTCCAGGCGTGCCAGTCCGACCGGCACACGCCGCTCGCGCCCACCGCGATGACCGCTCCGTCAGCGGGGCAGGCCGGGTCCGCGACCTGCGTCAGCTCCGGCATGATCCCGTGGCCGGAGTAGACGGACGCCCTCACGAGCCCGACCTCGCCACGGCCTGGTCGAGCAGGGCCAGCCCAAGCTCAGAGGCCTGGTACAGCACCCGTCGGCCGCTGCGCTCCCGGTCGAGGAGGCCGCCGCGGTACAGCACGGCCAGGTGCTGGGAGACCGCACTGGGCGTGACGCCGAACCGGTGGGCCAGCGCGCTGGTGGTGGCCGGCGAGCGCAGCGCGCCGAGCAGCCGGGCCCGCGGCGCGCCGAGCAGCAGCTCGACCGCCGCCGCACCCGCCGGGGCCGCTGCCAGCGACTCCCAGACCGCCGCGGCGCCCCGCGCCGGGTACAGCAGCGTGGTCTGGGTACTTGTCGCCTTCTTGATCGACCAGTCCGGCCAGGTGAACACGCTCGGCACCAGCACCAGGCCGTCCGGCCCGAGCGTGACCGGATCCGGCGGGTCGTTCTCCGTGTCGGTCAGGTAGAGCTTGCCCCCTGACCAGCGCAGGCCGGGATGCAGGTCGCTGAACAAGGATCGGGCCCCGCCGCCCGCCAGCAGGCCGGCGTGGTAGCTGACGTCGGCCTCCAGCACCGACCTCATCCGCTCCCAGTGCGGGGCGATCAGGCGGTCGTGGTAACCGGCCACTTCGGCCGCGATCGCCGCCAGCGTCTCCCGGGGCCGCTCGGACAGCTCGGTCGCGCTGTCCGGCCACCGGCCGTCGCCGAATACCCGGTGCAGGCTGGCCCGGACCGCCTCGGCCGGTGCCGCGCAGACCGCGGCCAGCTCCTCGTCGAACCCCGGGGCCTTGCCCTCCGGCGCCGGGAACAAGAACTCCGGCCAGTAGGGCAGGTCGGTCACGATCAGCGGCCACACCCGGGGCAGCCGCAGCGGCCGCCGCTCCAGCTCGGCCAGCGCCCAGCGCACCCAGGGCCGGTTCACCGCCGACCGGCCCGGATCGGACAGCAGCGGGAGGGCCCTGAGCGTCTCATGCAGCGGCGAGATCGCGAACCTGGTCGCCGCGAGATCCGCCACATCGAGTTCAAGTACCAGCAGCATGCAACCTCCCGAGGCCAACTCTGCTGCGCTCGCGCTGATCCGGCCAGGATTTAGCCGTCTGCTTAACCGTAGAACGCGCGCGAGGGCCGGCGCCACCCTGGCGGCATGACGCAGACAGCGACCAGCGCGCCAGCCCGCCTGGGCCGGGACTACTGGCGGTTGTGGTGGGCGAACACCGTCAGCAGCACCGGTGACGGCGCCTTCATCGCCGCACTGCCGCTGCTGGCTGTGACCATCACCCGCGACCCGCGGCTGGTGTCGGTCGTGACCGCCGCCACCTACCTGCCATGGCTGCTGCTCTCGCTGCCGGCCGGCGCCGTGGTCGACCGCTGCGACCGGGTCACGCTCATGTGGCGGGCCCAGGCCGTTCAGGCCGCCGTGGTCGTGGCGGTCATGATCGCCGTGCTCTTCCGGCAGGCGGACATCGCCGTGCTGGGCGTGGCCGGGCTGCTGCTCGGCAGCGCCGAGGTCATCTTCAGCAACGCCGCGCAGGCGGTGCTCCCCGCGCTGGTGCCGCCCGAACTGCTGCCCAAGGCCAACGGCAGCCAGCAGGTCAGCCTGACCGTGGGGGAGTCGTTCCTCGGCCCGCCGGTCGGCAGCCTGCTGTTCGCCGCCGCCGCGGCGCTGCCGTTCGGCCTGGACGCCGGCTCGTTCGCCGGCTCGGCCGCGCTGCTGGCCCGCCTGCCCAGGACCCGCCCGGCGCCCGGGGACGCGAAACCGGCCAAGATCCGCGCCCAGATCGCCGAAGGCCTGCGCTGGCTGGTTCGGCACCGGCTGCTGCGCGTGGTCGCCGTGCTGCTCGGCGTGTACAACTTCGCCAACCAGATGGGCCAGGCCATTCTGGTCCTGCTGGCCACGCAGACGCTGCACGTGGGCACCCGCGGCTACGGGCTGCTGCTGGCGACAAGCGCTGTCGGCAGCGTGGTCGGCGGGCTGGTCAACCCGGTGCTGACGCGCAGGCTGGGCATGCTGGCCTCGCTGGTCACCGGGGGAGCGATCAACGCCGCCGTCTTCGTCGGCATCGGGCTGGCGCCTGACCCGGCCGTGGCGGCGGTGATGCTGGCCGGCCAGGGCTTCGCCGTCACCATGTGGAACGTGGTCACGGTCAGCCTGCGCCAGCAGATCGTCCCCTCGGCCCTGCTGGGCCGGGTCAACAGCGTCTACCGCATGCTCGGCTGGGGCCTCATGCCGGTCGGCGCGCTGGCCGGCGGATTCCTCGCCCACGCGGCCGGACTGCGCGCCCCCTACGTCGCGGCCGGCCTGCTGTGCGGCCTCAGCCTGCTGATCGCCCTCCCGTTCTTGCTGGCCGCCGGCCGCGAAACACGGGGACCTGAGGCCGAAGCGCGCCACCAGGCGGATGACTGGCGTCCGCCCGGGTAGTCTGCCCCAGGCTTGCTGGCTAATATCCTATTATCCTAGTAGCTAATATGGGTTCATGAATCCGGGCGGCCCTGTGACCAGCCGGGCGGCCCTGTGACAAGCCGGGAGGCCCTGTGACTATGCCCGACTTCCTGGTGATCGGGGCCCCGAAGGCGGGCACCACGGCGCTGCATGTCGCGCTGTCGGGTCACCCGGGG
This sequence comes from uncultured Actinomycetes bacterium, assembly GCA_963835775.1. Taxonomy (GTDB): domain Bacteria; phylum Actinomycetota; class Actinomycetes; order Streptosporangiales; family Streptosporangiaceae; genus Palsa-504. Next base: position 36,399 of record CAWIHB010000004.1, read on the forward strand.
CTGTACATGTCGGCGATCAAGGAGCCGAAGTTCTTCCTCACCGACGGGCCGCCGCCGACCAAGGGCGGGCCGGGGGACGCCCTGACCTACCGGGAGCACGTGTGGCGCCGGGCGGACTACCAGGCGCTGTTCGACTCGGCCCCGCCCGGGACGCTCAGGGGTGAATCGACGCCGCTGTACCTCTACGACCGCGCGGCCCTGCGGCGGATCCGGGCCGAGATTCCGGGCGCCCGGCTGATCGTGATCGTGCGTGACCCGGTGGAACGGGCCCATTCCAACTGGACTCACCTGTGGTCGGCGGGCCTGGAGCCGGTCGGCGACTTCGTCCGGGCCTGCGACCAGGAGCCGCGGCGGATCGCCGCCGGCTGGGCCAGCTTCTGGCACTACACCAGGCTGGGCCGTTACGGCGAGCAGCTCGAGTACCTGTGCTCGCTGTTCCCCCGCGAGCAGGTCCTCGTGCTGCGCTACCGGCGGCTCGTCGACGACCCGGCCGGGACCCTGCACCAGATCTGCGCGTTCCTCGGCGTCGAGCCGGGCCTGCTGACCGAGATTCCCAGGCAGAATGTCACGTCCCACCCGGAACCAACGCTGTCCCACCGCGCCGTGTCGCTGGCCCAGCGGGCGGGCAGTGCGGTGGGCAGCCGCGTGCCCGGCCTGACCGCGGCCACCCTCACCGGCCCGCTCGAGCGCTACCTGCAGCGGCACAGCCGGGAGCGGCAGCCGCTGAGCTGGGAACAGCGCCAGGAGCTCATCGCGCGCTTCGAGCCGGACATCGAGCTGCTGGAGCAGGTCCTCGGCGAGAGCTTCCGCGACTGGGTCCAGCCCCGCGAGCGGTCCGGCGGCATGGTCGGCAGCAGGGCCGGCCAGAGCCAGGCCAAAAACGGCCGCCCGATCTGAGCACCGCCGGGTCCGGGCGGGCCCGGTCGGCCGGCGGATCAGGACCGGCGGCGTTGGAGCCGCCAGAAGCAGCACCCGGCCAGGGCCAGCGCCAGGACCAGGAAGATCCCGGTCTCGGCCCACTGGAACGCCCAGTAGCGGCTGGCGGGCTGGTAGGTGACGGCGATCCGGACGCCGTGGCTGGCCAGGCAGTTCAGGCCCGAGGTGCTTCCGCCGTTCACCACGGTCTGCAGGCACGCCGCCGGGGCGATGCCGACCGGGTGGCCGGCCGCGCTGACGGCTCCGCTGGAGATGACCCAGGCGCCGGGCTGGCTGGCCAGGCCTCCGGTGGTGATCGCGAAGGTGCCCTGCGAACCGGTCTGGAACGTTATGTCGCGGGTGGACCCGAGCGTGACCGTGGTGTGATCCGGCGAGAACAGGTGCGGGCGGATCCACAGCGGCATGGCCAGCTGGAGCACGGCGAAGATGGCCAGCGTGACGGCCATGGCCGGGACGGCCCGGCGGATCAGGAGGCCGGCGGTGACGCCCAGGGCAAAGGTGAACGCCGCGTAGCCGAGCGGGGTGATGCCCTGGGTGGCGAAGACCAGCGCGCTGTACCGGCCCATGCCGATCCGGTCCCCGCCACTGCCGAGGCCAGCCGCCCGGCCGATGGGCGCGGCCCACCAGGCCTGCATGAGGCTCAGCCCTTCGGTGACCGCCATGGCGGCCAGCCCGGTCAGCGCCAGCTTGGCCGCCAGCCACCGGGAGTGGCTAATGCTCTGGGTCCAGACCAGGTGAAACGTCCCGGTCTCGTACTCGCGGGCGATCAGCGGGGCGCCCCAGAAGATGCCGATGACGACCGGGGTGACCAGGATGACGACCACGCCAAGCAGGTACACGATCCAGTAGGTGCCGCCGTCGAGCTGCCCCAGGAACTGGTCGGCGGCGAACCTGCAGCTGCCGTGGCAGCTGGCGATCCCGCTGATGGCGTACAGGTGGGCCAGGCGCGGCCCAGTGATCCCGAGCAGGACCGCGAACGCCGCCAGCGCCGCGGCCGCGGTGATGGCCTGGGCCCGGAACTGCCGCCAGGTCAGCCAGATCATTTCTGCACCTCCAGGTGGCGGCGGCCGCGCCCGGTGGCCTGGCTCATGTAGGCCAGCACCAGGTCTTCCAGGCCGACCTGGGAGACCGACCAGGCCGGGTCCAGGACCGGGCCGCCGGTGCGGACCAGCAGCGTGGTCTGCCGGTCGGTGTGGCTGGCCGAGATGACCTGCTGGCCGTCCGGCAGCGTGGCCGGGTCCCGGCGCGGGCCGGACAGCAGGTGATGGCTGGCCAGCAGTTCCTCGACCGGGCCGGCCACCTGGACCCGCGAGCCCACCAGCACGATCAGGTAGTCGCAGACCCGTTCCAGGTCCGCGACCAGGTGCGAGGACATCACCACCGACAGCTCCTGCTCGGCCACCGCTTCCATCAGGTCCTGCAGGAACTCCCGCCGGGCCAGCGGGTCCAGGCTGGCCACCGGCTCGTCCAGGATCAGCAGATCGGGCCGCTTGGCGATGGCCAGGGTCAGCGCGAGCTGGGCGCGCTGGCCGCCGGACAGCGTGCCCGCCTTCTGGGCCGGATCCAGGTCCAGCTGGCCGATCCGGCCGCTGGCCAGCGCGGCGTCCCAGCCGGGATTCAGGTGCGCGCCCAGGGCCAGGTGGTCGGCGACCGAGAGCCCGGTGTAGACCGGCGCGTCCTGAGCCAGGAACCCGATCCTGGCCAGCCGCCCCGCGGGCTGGCCGCCGAGTACCTCGATGCGGCCCATGGTCGGCGCCAGCAGGCCGACGGCCAGGTTCAGCAGGGTGGTCTTCCCGGCTCCGTTCGGGCCGACCAGGCCCACCACGTGCCCGGCCGGGATGCTCAGCGTGCAGTCGGTCAGCGCCCACAGCCGCCGGTACCGCTTGCCGAGCCCCGCGGCGGCCAGCACGGGAGCGGCCAGCCCGGCGGTCATGCTATGTCCTCGGCGGCGGAACGAAACGTGCTGGTGAACAGGGCCTCGATGGACTCGTCGTCCAGCCCGGCCCCGCGCGCCTTGGCCAGCCACCGCTGCAGCTCGCGGCGCAGCGGCCCGTGCGCGGCCAGCGACACGATGCCCAGCGTCCCGGTCACGAACGTCCCGACCCCGGGCCGGGCCGCCACCAGCCCCTCGTACTCGAGCTCCCGGTAGGCCTTGAGCACGGTGTTCGGGTTGATGGCCAGCCCCGCCGCCACGTCCTTGACCTTCGGCAGCTGGTCGCCCTGGCTCAGCAGGCCGAGCCGCAGGGCCTGCCGTACCTGGTGGATCAGCTGCATGTACGGGGCGACGCCGGACCGCGCGTCCAGGTGGAACTCGATCACTGCTCTCCCCTTATTTACCTAGCTTCGTAGCACTATAGCTATTTACCTAGATAGCTTGTCAAGGAGCACCAGGTGATCTCCGCTCATGACCGGCGCAGCCGGGCCCCGGGCACGTCGGTCAGGCCCGTTCCGGGATGTGCTGCTCCGGGGTATGCCGTCAGGCGCAGTGGCAGCGGGAGCCGGCCGCCGCCTGGCGGCTCCGGGACGCGCGCGAACGCTGCTTGGCCAGCGTGACGGCCACGAAGATGATCACCACGGGCAGCTCGATGAACAGCAGGGGGATGGCCAGCAGGGCCAGGGCGGTCTGAGGGAGGCCCCGCGATGCAGGCCAAGCGTAGCGCGGCGGCCCCATCCCGGCCATCCGCGCCCACCCCGTCTGGCGGCGATCCTCAGCGCAGCTCGGTGACCAGCGCGTGCGACCCGTCCGGGCGGGTCATCTCGTAGTACAGCCGGTGCCTGCCGCCCGGCAGCGCCACCACGTCCAGGTACCGCAGGCCGCCGCCGTGATAGGGGGAGGCGGCGGCCGGGCCGTCGTCCGCCGCGGTCAGCGCCGCCGGGTCGGCGCCGGCTGCCACCCCGGTCCGTTCCTCATAGTTCTCCGCCGCGCTGGCCCGCCCGTCGTAGTAGGCCGTCACCACGCCCTGGCCGAAGTCCACCGCCGTGACCCGCGTGCCCCGTGCGTCCCACCGGCCGGGCGTCCCGCTCAGCGCGGTCCCGTGCCAGGTCCAGGCCAGTCCGTCCGGGCTGGTCGCGTACTCGGTGGTCATCTGGTCGGTCTGGTCAGGATCCGCCAGCGGGTGACAGGATGCCCACAGGTGCCACCGGCCGTCGTGGTACCGGATCACCGGGTCCTTCACGCCGGTCTTGGCGTCCCCGGGCAGGACCAGCTCCCGCCGCCTGACGTCGAACTCGCCGGGATGCGCGGCCTCGGTCATCTCCACCCGCCAGTGCTTGGTCCCGAACGTCGCGCAGCTCAGGTAGAGCCGCCAGCTCCCGGCCGGCGTGCGGACCAGGGCCGGCCGCTCCAGCGACTCGGTGGCCATCTCCTGCTTGCCGATACTCAGCAGCGTCTCGAACCGCTCCCCGTCCACCGACCTGGCTACCGCCACCGCGTAGCCGCGGCCCTGCCCGATGGGCCGCCGCAGCCGGTAGGCCAGGAAGATCTCCCCGTCACCCGCCACCGCGCACGGCGCTCCGGCCCAGTACCCGGGCCCGGTGCCGGGCGGTGCGGCGGCGACCACGCCGCGGTCAGGCCGGGGCAGCAGCATCGAGCGATCCCTTCTCGGCTATTCACATCGGAATAATCGATAATCCTAGGGTAACCCGCGAGCAACCCTTACCCCATGTGTTACCGCATCTTCAGCCCCGAGCGGCTGCCGCCGCGCCCAGCTAGCCCCTTACCGGGTCCACGGGGACCAAAGGGTCCAGCTCCAGGTAGGAGACGCCCGGCATGGGCAGCTCGAAGGCCAGCTCGAGCACGCCGTCGGCGCCCGCGGCGGCCGACCAAGGCGGCCCGAGTTCGTCTAGCGTGTTCCGCTCCCGCAGCGCCGCCCACTGGCCGGCGTCCGGCCACGGCGCGCCACCGTGCATCCGCTCCCAGACCGGGACGATGTTGGAGTGCCCCTCGTCGATCCGGTAGTGCCGCACCGTGAACGAAACTCCGGGCGGCGCCGCCACCCGTACCCGGATCACCCGGTCGAGCAGCGGGTCCCCGGCGATCTTGCTCTGGTCCAGCGTCACGTTCCAGACCGCGATGCCGGTCCGCCCGTCGTCGTGCCGCGCGGCCAGCGCCTCGACCAGCCCGCCCGCCCCGTCGCCGCGTACGTTGGCGACCAGCCGGGACCGGCCCAGCCGGGCCAGCATGGCCATCGCCCAGTACCTCGGCTTGCGCAAATTCCCCACCGACAGCAGGCCGAACCCCCCGTGGAACAGCTCAGGCGCCCGGCCCAGCTCCTCGAAGTGGTCGGAGGCCACCCAGTGCGAAAGCGCCTCGATCCGGCCCAGCGCCGAGGCCATGCCGCGCAGCAGGAACGCCGCCGCGAAGACGGTGTCCCCGACATGGTGGAAGTGCGTGGGCGTGGTGCCCCACTCGGTCCACCAGATCGGCGCCCCGGCCCGGCCGAACGACGCCAGCACCGGCCGCAGGTCCAGCGGCACGTTGCCGTACACGTGCGTGGACAGGAAGTCCAGCGGCAGGTCCGAGTCCTTCAGGTGGCCGAGCAGCTCGCCGATCCAGCCCGCCGCGGCCGAGGAAGGCCCGCCCACCCGCAGGCCGGCATCCACCGCCTTGACCGCGCGGGCCGAGACGTCATAGAGCCGGAAGTACTCCTCCGGCGTGCCGGACCAGAACACGTCCAGGTTGGGCTCGTTCCACACCTCGAACGACCAGCGCGATACGACCTCGTCCCGGCCGTACCGCTGCACCAGATGCGCGGCCAGGTCGCGGACCAGATCCGCCCAGCGGTCCCAGTCCCTGGGCGGTGAGATGATCGCGCCGTAGCTGAACACCGTCTGGCCCGGGTCCCGGGCCAGGTCACGGGGCATGAACGACAGCTCGACGACCGGCCGCAGGCCGATCTCCATCAGCTGGTCGTACACCCGGTCGATGCCGCTGAAGTCGTGCACCGCCCGGGTCCCCAAAACCCCAGAACCGTCCACCTCGGTGTACACCCCGAGGTCGTCGCACAGGATGCCGTGCGCCCGGACGGCCTGCACGCCGAGCTCGTCGTGCGCGATGCGCAGCGCCTCGCCCACCTCAGGGCCGATCACCCGGCCGCCGGTCCGCTCCTGGCTGAGCAGGTAGCTCAGGTGCTCAGAGCCGATCATGGGTTCCCACGGCCGGCCGAGCCCGCCTAGAAAATTTGTCCCTATCCCCGCGTTAAGCGAGGTAGCGGTCTCCGGCCCTGGCGAACAGAATGAAACCCGGATTCCACCGCACCGGCAGATAGTGGAACTGGCATTGCATGATCTTCGGCCGTAGCGGAGCGGAACGCCGCGGATCTCGCTCGTCGGCACCGGGTAGTGGTCCTCGTCCACCGGCGCCGGGATGTTGGCCAGGTGCACGACGGCTCACGCAGGTTCCGCACCACCGCCCGGCCCGCCTGGCCGGCCGCTCCCGTCACGCAGATCCGCTGTGCCCTGGCCGTCCCTTCACTGATGTAAACGACGTGTTCACAGGCTCGCACCGGAAGGAACTCGCCTGAAGCAGGAAATCACGCACATTTCCCCGCGCACTAACCCGTTTCAACTCATTGACACGCCCGAGGGCCCTAGGCTTGGCCATGCTCGTGGCGCGTGAGGCGTGACCCCAGACCGCCGGGGGCGGTTCAGGCCTGCTCAACGTGTCCCTTTCTGGCTGGGGGGAACGATCGGAGGCCTCGGCGTGCGCAGATATCGTCTCACGGCGTTGGCGGCAGGCGCCGCCGTCCTGGCGGCCGGCCTGCTGGTCACGGCCCCGGCGGAGACCGGGACCGCGAAAGCAGCCGCGCAGGCCAGCGTGGCGCCCGACGGCCCGGGCGCCCCGTCGTACTTCGACCTGGCCAGGAAGGACTGCGTCGGCACCGCGGCCGGCACCCGGTCCAAGGTGTGGTACACCGTGGCCGGCGGAGTGCTCTCCGACGTCTACGAGCCGACCATCGACAACACCGACGTGAGCACCCTGCAGTACGTCGTGACCGACGGCGCCACCTTCACCGACCTGCAGACCCGCGACATGACCTACACGGTGGCGGCCGATCTCTCCGGCATGGCGTGCACGGTGACCTCGACCGACGCCAAGCACGGATTCCGCCTGGTCACCACCTACATCACCGACCCGGCCAGCGACACCGTGCTCATGCACACCACGCTGCAGGGCCTGCCCGGGTCGGGCACCAACCTGGCCGGCCTGCACCTGTACGCCCGGCTTGACGCCCACGTCAACGGCAACGGCGGCGGCGGAACCCAGAACGCCGGCGCGAACACCGGCGTGGTTGACAGCAGCACGCACGAGCAGATCCCCGTGGTCTTCAGCACCAACACCGTCACCAACGCCGTCAACCGGACCTATGCGGTGCCGACTTACATGGCCCTGGCTCCGAGCAGCCCGTCCCCGGTGGCCAGCGTCGGCTATGCGGGCACGGCCAGCGACGGCCTGACCCAGCTCGACGCCACCCACACCCTGACCCCGTACACCTCAGCCCCCGACGGTCACATCGTGGCCACCGAAGCGATCGCCCTGGGCCGCGGCGACCAGGTGACCCTGGCCCTGGGCTTCGGCCGGACCCAGGCCCAGGCGGTGTCCACCGCCGACGGCTCCCTGAGCCGCCCGTTCGGCCTGACCACGCTGGATTACCTGGCTGGCTGGGCCGCCTACGATGCCGGGCTCAAACCGCCCCCCGCGCACGTCCCGGGGCTGAGCAGCGGCCAGATCCGCGATCACTACTACCTGTCCGCCAACGTCCTGAAGGCCAGCGAGGACAAGACGTTCCCCGGCGCGATCGTCGCGTCCCTGGCCAGCCCGTGGGGACAGTCGGTGCCGGCCGGAACCTACGCATCCGGCACCACGCCCTCGTACTTCGGCTCCTACCGCGAGGTGTTCGCCCGTGACCTGTATGAGGCGTTCACCGGGCTGCTGGCCGATGGGGACATCGCCACCGCCCGGGCGGCGACGCTGTTCCTGTTCGACCGCCAGCAGCTGGCCAACGGCTCGATGCCGCGCAACTCGCTGGTCAACGGCCAGGCGGCCCCGGACACCGGCGGCACCCAGCTGGACGAGACCTCCTACCCGATCCTGATGGCCCTGCTGTCGGGCCTGGGCGGCGACACCTCGCTGTACGAGAACCACATCCGCCCGGCCGCGGACTTCCTGGTCGCCAACGGACCGTCGTTCGGGGTGGAGCGCTGGGAAGAGCAGACGGGCTACTCCCCGTCCACGATCGCCGCCGAGATCGCCGGCCTGACCGCAGCCGCCGCGATCGCCAAAGAGCACGGCGACACCGCCCGGGCTCAGCTGTACCAGGCCACCGCCGACGACTTCCAGCGCATGATCAAGACCTGGACGGTGACGACCACCGGCCCGGACGGCCCGTCCTACTTCATCAGGGTGTCCAAGACCGGTGACCCGAACGCGGCCATCACCTACAGCCTCGGCAACGGCGGGCCTACCGTCGATCAGCGCTCCGTCATCGACGGTGGCTTCCAGGAGCTGGTCCGCCTGGGCGAGCTGCCCGTCAGCGATCCCGACGTCCAGGCCTCGCTGTCCGTGCTGGACAAGCAGATCTCGGTTGTCACCCCGAGCGGCACCGGCTACTACCGCTACGGGAACTCCGCGGCCGACGGGAGCGCCGACGGTTACGGCGACTGCTATCAGCCCAGCCAGACCGCCTGCACCACTCCGGGGGCCCCGTGGCCGCCGACCGACATCGGCACCGGGCACCTGTGGCCGGTCCTGTCCGGCGAGCGGGCCGAGTCCGACCTGGCCGAGGGCCAGGCCAGCAGTGCGGCAGACCTGCTCGAGGCCATGATCAACTTCTCCTCCGGGGTCGGGCTGGTGCCCGAGCAGGCCTGGGAGGACCCGGACCTGGCCGCCTCGCCCTACGGCAGCGACCCGGCCACCGCGTCGATCGGGTTCACCGACGGCAAGGCCGCCGGGTCGGCGTCGCCGCTGAGCTGGGCCCAGGCGCAGGAGCTGAGGCTGATCACCTCCCTCGGCACCGGCCGCAACGTGGACACGCCGGCCGTCACCACGGCCCGGTACGTGACGAACGGCCCGCCCGGCACGCTGCCGGTGATGATCACCTCACCCGCGGCCAACAGCATCCTGGCCGTCGCGTCCACCACCGTGACCGGCACCACCACGCCCGGCGCGTCGGTGACGGTCGCGTCCGACGACACCACCACCGGGGCGCCAGCCACCGTGACCAGCGCGACGGCGGCCGCTGACGGCTCCTACTCGGCCACGGTGCCGGTCAGCTTCGGCAGCGACGTGATCACCGTTTCGGCCACCGCGGCAGGAGGCCGAAGCACCGGGTACGCCCAGGTCACGGTAACCAACGAGGGCGGCGGGACCAGTGTCCTCGACGTCCCCGACGCGGCCGGCGACGGAGTCGGGAACGACACTGGGCCCGGCACCTACCAGTACCCGACGGCGACCAACCCCGACGGTTCCCCGGTGTTCGTGCCCGGGTCTTTCGACATAACGAGGTTCCAGGTGCTGAGTGACGGCACCTTCGCCTACCTGCGGGTCACGCTGCGCACCCTGGTCCCCACGTTCGGGGCGCTTGACGGGGCGCAGCTGCTGGACGTGTACGTGCACGTGCCGGGCGCCACGACCACCTCCACCCAGGCCGCCTACGCCTCGCGCAACTACACGATCGCCCCGTCCGGGGCCTGGAGCCAGCGGGTCGAGGTGCAGGGGTTCGCCCCGCCCGTCTGGGCGAATGCCAGCGGTGCCGCGGTGGGTACCGCGTTCGTGCTGCCGGTCCAGTCCGACCGCACCATCACCGTCGCCCTGCCCGAGGCGCAGTTCAGTACGCCCGGCTCCGGCTGGGGCTTCAGCGTGGTGCTGACCGGCCAGGACGGGTTCAGCTCCGACCTAGGCGCGCGCCTTCACCGCCACGGCCGGGGCTTACACGTTCGGCGTGTGCGCGGCGGGCAACACCGCGCCCATCTGCTCGTTCAACCCCAGCGCCGTGCCGAAGGCCATGGACGTCATCACGCCCGCGGGCGTCTCCCAGGCCACCGAGCTCAACCCCATTCCTGGCCCGGTGGTCATCCAGCCGGTGACCGTCCCGTAAGCGGGCCGCCAGGTCAGACGTCGCGGCGCAGCAGCAGCAGCACGGTGAACGCGACCAGGCCGGCGGCCAGGACCACGAAGATGCCGGTCTCGATGCCCTGGAACGCCCAGAACCGGCTGGCGGGCTGGTAGGTGATGAACGAGCGGTAGTGCGCCAGGGCCTGCACGCAGGCCGGTGTCGGGCCCGACGGGCCGTTAACCGCCGGCAGGCAGGAGGCCGGCAGGACGTTCTGCGGTATGCCGTCGAGATAGGGAACGTTGTCCGGCTGGGGGACCGGCTGGCCGTTCGGGCCGAGCACACCCTGGGCGAGCTTCCAGTAGGCGCCGGATGGCCCAGCGCCGCTCACCACGCTGGAGAACGTGGTGACCGCGGCCATGTAGTGCGGCCGTACCCACAGCGTGATCGCCACCCGAACCGCGACGAACCCGGCCAGCGTGACGGCCACGGCGGGCAGCGTCCGGCGCAGCAGCGCGCCGGACGCGATACCCAGTGCCATCGCGAACAGCGAGTAGCCGACCGGGACCAGGTCCGTGAGGTCGAACCGGCCGGGATTGAACTGGTTGAGCTGCTCGGCGTTGGTCGGGCTGGACCACCAGGTCACCAGGGCCGAGATGACGCCGCCCCAGACCGCCGCGGCCAGCATCATCCAGCCGATCTTGAACCCGAGCCAGCGCCTGCGCGTGACGCTCTGCATCCAGGCGAACTGCGTCGTGCCCGCTTCGGCCTCGGCGGCCACCAGCGGAGCGCCCCAGAACAGCCCGACCACCAGCGGCGCGCCCAGCGTCGCGATGACCAGGAAGCCGACCACATGGCTGCCCATGAACAGCCCGCCGAGCTGCCGGCAGCCGTGGCCCGCGGCGCAGGTGGCCTGGGCCGCGTGGAACTGATTCGCCACCTGGGCACCGGTGATCACGATCACGATGGCGAATGCGGCCAGCAGGGCCGCCCCGATGTAGAACTGGATGCGGTGCTGCCGCCAGACGAGCCAGGTCATTTGCCTTCCTCTCCAACCGAAGTCAGCGGGGCCGGGACCCCCGGGACCCCCGGAGCCGCCGCGGCCTCCTCGCCCAGGTAGGCGAGCACGAGCTCTTCCAGGCCGACGTCGCTGGCCTGGAAGGCGGGATCGACGACCGGGCCGTTCAGCCGGACCAGCAGGCTGGCCTGCCGCGGCGTGCGGGTGATCTGCACGACGTGATGGTCCCGCTCGATCGCCGAAGTGTCCTTGTTCGGGCCGACCAGGACCCGGTGCTCGGCCAGCACGTCGTCGATGTCGCCGCACACCTGGACCCGGGAGGCGGACAGCATGACGATGTGGTCGCAGACCCGCTCCAGGTCGGCGACCAGGTGCGAGGACATCACCACGGTCAGGCCGCCCTCGGCCACCCCGTCGGCCAGCAGGGCCAGGAAGTTCCGCCGGGCCAGCGGGTCCAGCGCGGCCACCGGCTCGTCGAGCAGCAGCAGCCGCGGCCGCTTGGCCAGGATGAGGGCCAGCGCGACCTGGGCCCGCTGGCCTCCGGACAGCTTGCCCACGGGCCGGTCCAGCGGGATCTTCAGGCCCGTCAGCCGCTCCCGCACCGACTCGCCGTCCCAGCGCGGGTTCAGGTGCGCCCCGGCCCGGATGTGATCCGCGGCGGACAGCCGCCGGTACAGCGGGATCTCCTGGGCCAGGTAGCCGATGTCGGCCAGGAAGGCCGGGTCCTGGCGCGGGGTGCCGCCGTTCACGGTGACCTGCCCGGCGGTCGGCCGGGCCAGCCCGGCCTCCAGCCGGAGCAGCGTGGTCTTGCCCGCGCCGTTCGGGCCGATCAGCGCGGAGATCCGCCCTTCGGGCACGGTGATCGTGCAGCCGCTCAGCGCGGCCACCTTGCCGTAATGCTTGGTCAGCCCGGTGGTGGTAATGGCGGGAGTCATGCGATCTCCTCCTCGGCGGCCTGCAGCGTGACACGCAGCAGTGCTTCCATCGACTCGTCGTCGAGCCCGGCGTCGCGGGCGTCGCGGACCCAGCGGGCCAGGCTGCGGCACAGCCGGGTATGGGTGCCGGGCGGCGGCCCGGGTGGCAGGCGGCGCACGAACGTGCCGTGGCCGGCCCGGGCCTCGATCAGGCCCTCGCGTTCCAGGTCCCGGTAGGCCTTCAGCACGGTGTTGGGGTTGATCGCCGTGGCCGAGACGACCTCCCGCACCGTGGGCAGCTGGTCGCCCACCTCGAGCACGCCCATCCGCAGCGCCTGCCTGACCTGCTGGACGATCTGCAGGTAGGGCGGCGCCACCGAGCGGCTGTCCACCCGGAAGCTGATCATCATCCAAGCTCCAAAGTATTAGTTCCCTAAGACATTAGAAGCCTGAAACGGTGATGTCAACTTCGCACCGGCCAGTGACCGTCGCCGTAGCATGGTGCTCATGACGGACGGCGGACCGGAGCAGGACCAGCCGGATCAGTACCAGCCGGGACCATCCCGCCGTGACCGGCGCCTGTACCTGATCCTGATGACGATCTGCATCGGCCTGTTCGTCATCTCCTGGGCGGTCCTGGACCGGTACTCGAGGACCGCCGCCATCGCCACCTCGGCCGTCGCGCTGGTCATCCCGCCGTTCGCCGTGATCATCGCCAACGTGGCCGGAGCCGCGGACCGCCGCCGGCCGTAGCCGAGGCGGCCGGCCGCGATCAGCTGCCGCGGATCAGTTCCGCGCGCCGAAGCTCGATCCGGCCGTGACCAGCCATGAATATGCCGAACGCAACGATGTCACAGTCGCCGGGAACCCTTGTCGTGACCTCGTGGCGGGTCCAGTCGCGTCCGGCGCTGACGGTAACGATGGTGTTGTCCGGGTCGGCCAGCGCGGCGGCCTCGGTCAGCGGGCCCCTGATGTCCCGGCGCGGGTCGGTATTGACCCGCAAGAACAGACCCGTGCGGCGCGGGGCGTCCGTGCTGCGGAGCTCGCCGCGGAAGGTGACCGCGGCCCCGCGGTAGTCATCGCCGAACATGGCCTGCCGCAGCAGGGCGAAGCCCGCGGGCTCCGCCACCGCCGCGGCGATCGCCACGATCCCGTGCTCCACGGTGCACGAATAGTCCTGCCAGTGCGACCGGCTGGCGTGCATGTCGAAGCTGCCGCCGAACAGCCACCCCGCCGGGCCGGCCGTGAAATCCAGGTTGCGCGGTGTCCCGGCCCATGAGCTGGGCCAGCGAGCCGCCACCCGGGTGGCCCCGGAACCAGACCGGCAGTGCCCGGTGACCCGCGTCGTCGGCCAGCACGACCAGGTAGCCGCTGGTAATGAAGACGCCGTTGCCGAGATTGCCCGGCCGGGGCTCGGCATGGGCGATCCGTACGTCGGTCGTGAGAGTCTTCTCCACACTCCGGCGGCGAAGGCGGGGGTGTCGTGGTCGTCGCCGACGCTGAGGAATCCCTCGTTTCCTTCCAGGTCGTATACGCCGTAGGGAATGGCCTTCCCCTCGGCCCAGCCCGGGAAGTCGTGGTCCAGGACGCGGGGCGCCTCCCCGGCGCGTGCCCATTCCCGGCCGCCGTTGGCGAAGTTCCCGACGAGCTCCTTCTTCTTGGTGTCCACGCTGACCACCGGCTGCCCGGCCTCCGCGAACTCCGCGGCCTGCTCGCTGATGTAGCCGAACTGGGCGTTCCGGTCCGGGTGCGGGAGGCTTTTCGCCATGGACTTGTTATTGGACTGCAGCCGCCATCCGGCCTGGTACATCAGCCGCCGCACCATCGTCGGCGATGCCTCGTGCCCCTGTTCCGTGAGCTCGTCCGACAGTTTCACCAGGGATTTCGACGTCCACCGCAGGCGCGGGGTCATCGGGTCCCCGGCCTCGCTCTTGTCGTCATCAAGCAGGTCATCGAGGGCGGCCTTAGTGTCCAGCGCGCCGCCCCGTGTTACCCAGGGCCGGCTAGACGCTGACCTCGTCCGCTTCCCACAGTTCGATGCCGTGCGCCGCCACGCGGTCGCCGATCCGGGCCAGCACCTCGCCGGCGGGCAGAGCGGGCACCCGCCGGCCGTCCCGCAGCCGCACCGACGCCTCGCCCGCGGGTGCCTCTCGCGCGCCGATCACGGCCTGATACGGCACCAGCCGGCCGGCCTGGATCCTGGCCGCCAGGCTGCCGGATTCCGGCCGGGCCACGCTGGCCCGCAGCCCCCGGTCGATGGCCTGCCGGGCCATCGCCTCGGCGGCGGGCAGCTGCGCGTCGGCGACCGGCAGCACGAGTAGCTGCACGGGAGCCAGCCAGGCCGGGAAGGCGCCGCCGTGGGTGTCGATGAGGTGGGCCACCGCTCGTTCGGCGCTGCCGATGATGCTCCGGTGCACCATCACCGGCCGGTGTTTGCCGCCGTCCGGGCCGGTGTACTCGAGCCCGAACCGCTCGGGCAGGTAGAAGTCGACCTGGATGGTGGACAGGCTGGCTTCCCGTTCGGCGCGCGGCCCAGCTTGCGGTGGTCGTACACGGTCATCTCCTCGCGGTAGGCGGGGCCAGTGACCAGGGAACGCGAAAGCCCCGGGGCACTCGCCCCGGGGCTTGGGAAGAACAGCAATCAGCGCGCCGGGACGGACTCCGGCGTCGTCGTCATGGCTGCGCGCTTCATGAGACCACGATAACACCGCCGCCCGGGCTGGGCCCGACCTCGAGGTGGAACCGCCGGCGTCGAGCACCCGGCACCTGGAACTGACCCGCTACCTCATGGCCGGGGTGTCGTTTTGCCGCGTCGCCAACGCCATCTCCGGCGGCGCTGCTTTTTCTCGGTCGGATGCATCACGCGGATTGTGCCCATGTCGCAGGTGGCGCTGAGCCGCACGACGGGAAAGCCCGGAATTGGCGGCTCGAGGGCGGCATTGACTGGGCCGCTCCTGCCCACCGGCCGGACCTCGAGGCCACGGGGAACGATGACGGTGATCGCCCCCATATGGGTATGGGCGACAATCTCGACGTCCCAGTCATCGAACTCGGCTTGGCTCAGATCAATCGTCACGGAGCCCATACCTGTGTCGATCTTGGTGAGACGGCTCACCTGCCAGCGGCCCTCGAGGCGAACCTCGCCCATCGAGGTAGAGATCTCCAGCGGCTCTTGACGCCGCCGCGCGGGCGGAGTGAATTCGACGGGGGGCGGCAGGCTGCGGACCACCGAGGCGAAGACAGCCTGGGTATGGGCCCCGAGCAGAGCATCGAGGGCTTTTTGAAAGCGGTCGAGATCCACCTTGCCGCTGGCCAAGAGTCCCTGCAGGAAGTCGATCCCGCGTTGCTGGAGGTCCTCAGACATAGGGGGCTCGGTCTCGGCCGGGAGCCCGTCGTCGTCCACGCCAGCAGACTATCGCCGTGGCAACGTACCGGCATACGCCGTCGCACGACGCACCGATTTACCTGGCCGTATCCACCATCGATCCCACCCGCCGACTCCGCTACCCCGTCATCTGATCCATGGGACGGGCGGCCCGGGTAGCGAAGGCCGCCGCGACGCGGTAATGGTCCGACAACTGGGCTTCCTGGCTCCCGTACTACCATGAATCGGTCGGCTCTTCCGCGTAATGTGCAGGTCAGCGCGCCATTAAAAGAGGGTGTGCGCATTAATTGTCCACGCCGTCTTCACCCGCCAATAAAGCCCACGGCGCCGTAGGCAGTGGCTACGGCCCAAGCGGCCCGAACACTGCATCGTGCTGATGCTGGGCAGGTGCGTTACTGTCCAACAAGAGGAAGGGAGGCGGCTATGGCCGCGCAGCCGCAGTTCACGATCGGGGCCAAGGCAAGCTGCACGGACGGTCAGTGCGGTGAGGTGCGCCGCCTGATCATCGACCCGGCCACTGAGACGGTCACCCACCTCGTCATCCAGCCGGGGGCACAATGAGGTGGCTGGGCGGCTTGTCCCCGGCCACCTGGTCGATACCACCGACGGGGGAATCACGCTGCGCTGCACCCTTGCGGAGTTCGGCAAGCTCGACCACGCCGCGGAGCGCGGCCTGGTCACGGGTGGGGGACCCGGCCAGGTATCCGGGCACTTTGACATGAGCGCCGGCTCCGGGCTCGGAGCGTGGCGGCAGAAGGCGATCTTCGAAGACGTTATACCGGTGGGCGAGCAAGAGGTGGGGCCCGGGGACCGGGTCCACGCCGTCGATGGTGAGATCGGGAGGGTGCAGGGCTTCTTCGTCAACCCGGACGATAACCGCGTGACCCACGTACTGCTCCAGGAGGGGCACCTGTGGGGCCGCAAGAAAGTTGCCATCCCCATCAGCGCCGTCACCGGGGTCGACTACGTCGGAATCCGGCTCAGCCTCACCATGGAACAGGTAGCAGACCTGCCGCCTGTGGCCTAGATACGCCCCCCAGCCGGCCCGTTCGGACTGCCACCATTGACCGGGCGGCCGACACCATAGCCCGCAGGAGGCATCCCGATGAACGCATCCGACGACAACACCGCTGCCAAGGGGCTGCGCGGGTGGTGGCTATCTCCCCCGCGGCCCGGCATGCACCGCCTGATCAGCCCATGGGAGTACCGCCACCTCCCCGTCTCTGGGGTCACGCGTGCTGCCGCTGGCGGCTTCCAGCTCGGCATCGGCCTCGTTCTGCTCTCGCTCGGCCGTAGCGCGGGAACCGACCAGGAGCGGCGCAAAATGTACCGGTTGTCGGCGTGGTTCCTGGTGCCCGCGGCGGGGAATCTCGCCGGCGGCTTCTGGTACATCACTATCGCCAGCTCCGCATCTGCCCGAACCTGAGCCTGGTCAGACGCCCGCCGGGGCGACGATGTCCGTACTCACGCATCTTCCGGCAGATGGTCACCGGGACATACCGAGCGCAGCAGCGCCTGCGGCGACAACACCGGAGCGGTAGCCCCGCACATGCCGCGGACGAAGCGCCCCTGAAGAGGCCCGGTCAGTGGCAGCTCACGCCCCCCGCCATCGTCGCGGTGACCGTGAGCCCGTCTTGGCGGCCGTGGGAGTCGGCTCCATCCGGCTTCGGCGGTGTGCTGGTGACCGTGACCGGCCGGCGGAAGCTCGCCGGAAGTCAGGGTGCCGCCCGGGAAGGACCGGCAGCCGGACCAGGTGCCGCGGCAGTTGCGGGACCATGCCGCTGGACGGGGGACTGCGACGTGATCACGCCGGGCTCGCGCTGAAGCCGCCTGGCATGGCCGCGGCCGGCCGGCGGCCCCGGCGGGCCGTCTCACGTTCTGCGGCGGGGGAGCGTCTACAGGGTATGGGCATCAAGCAGCCATTCGAGAAGATCGTGGCAGACCATGGCGCCACCGTGCTGCGCGTCTGCCGCGTCCTGCTCGCCGGACCTGACGCCGACGATGCCTGGTCGGAGACGTTCCTGGCGGCGCTGCGCGCCTACCCGGGCCTGCCGGAGACCGCGAACATCGAGGCATGGCTGGTCACGATCGCGCACCGCAAGGCCATCGACGTGCTGCGCGCCCGCAGGCGGCACCCCGTCCCGGTCGGGGAACCCCCCGAGGAGCCGACCACGCTCGGCGTCCCCGGCACGGACGACACAGGCCTGTGGCAGGCGGTCCGGGAGCTCCCGGACAAGCAGCGGCAGGCTGTCGCCTACCACTACGTCGCCGGCCTGCCCTACGCCGAGATCGCGGAGATCCTCGGCGGCACCATCGACGCGGCACGCAGGGCCGCCGCCGACGGCATCAGGAACCTGCGGAAGAACTACCCGGGCGGAGCCCCATCATGAACGAGCACAATGACCTTTTCACGACACTCCCTGACCCCGGCACGCTGGCCCGGCTGCACCGCCGGCTCGAGCAGGCCGCCGAGCGCGAGGGACTGCTCGACGTCGCATACCGGACAGTGGATTCCCCGGTCGGCCCCCTGCTGCTGGCGGCCACACCGCGCGGGCTCGTCCGGGTCGCCTACGACATCGAGGACCACGACCGCGTGCTGGAGACCCTGGCGGGCCGGCTCAGCCCCCGCGTGCTGCGTGCACCGGGGCGGCTGGACGCGGCGGCGCGGGAACTGGGAGAGTACTTCGCCGGGCGGCGCCGCGCCTTCGACCTCCCGCTTGACCTGTCGCTGTCCAGGGGCTTCCGGCTGCTGGTGCAGCAGAACCTGCCGTCGATCGGGTACGGACAGACCTGCAGCTACCGGCAGGTCGCGGAGCTCGTCGGCCATCCGAAAGCGGTCAGGGCGGTCGGCACCGCCTGCGCCACCAACCCGCTGCCCGTCGTCGTGCCCTGCCACCGGGTACTCCGCAGCGACGGAGCACCCGGGCGCTACGTCGGCGGCCCGGCCGCCAAGGTCACGCTCCTGAACCTGGAGGCAGCATGAGGACCCACGTACGCAACCCGGAGAGCAGGCAGAGCACAGACCCGTGGCAGCGGCGGGTTGACTCCGGCGACTGGAACGCCATCACGGCCGAAGTGAACGAGTACGGCGGCGCCCTGTTGCCGCAACTGCTCACGGACGCCGAGACGGCACGCATCCGTTCCCTGTACGAGGACGACCAGCACTTCCGCGCAACGGTCAACATGGGCCGGCACCGTTTCGGGCAGGGCGAGTACCGCTACTTCAAGCTCCCGTACCCGGAGCCGGTGGAACGGCTCAAGCAGGCACTGTACCCCCGGCTGATGCCGATCGCCCGCGACTGGCACGCGAAACTCGGCCGCCCCGCCCCGTGGCCGGACACGCTGGATGAATGGCTGGGCATGTGCCACGACGCCGGGCAGGACAAGCCGACAGCAATCCTGCTGCGCTACGGCCAAGGGGACTGGAATGCGCTACACCGCGACCTCTACGGAGACCTCGTCTTCCCGCTGCAGGTCGTCATCAACCTGAACGATCCCGCTGCTTGAGCGGACGCTCGCGGATTGCGAGCGGGTACTGGGCGCTGACCACCCGGACACGAGAACGGCGCGAGAGGATCTGGCTGCCTGGACGGGCGAGCCGAAAAGGCTCAGGCACATATAGGCGCACGTCAGCCTGCCCGACGCAGCCCGGCGCGCCGGGCGCGTACCTGGCGTGGAACGATCACCCGGACACGACCCAGGACGTGTTCCCGGAAGGCATCTGCGCGTGCGGCCAGGACTTGGCCAGTGCCGCTGACCTGGGCGTGAAGTACTCCTCCGCAGTCAGCACTCATCGCCGGGCTATCCTCGGATGGGCCGACGCGCAGAGGAGAGTGCCGACATGACGCAGCAGGACGCGGAATATGAGGACTGCGACATCCCGCTCGCGTCCGGAACGCTTCGGGTGCGGCGGTGGGGTCCCCCGGATGCGCCAGCGGTGGTATGCGTGCCCGGCTTGTCGGCGAACCTGTGCGGCTTCGACCGCCTCGCCGAACAGCTCGCCGGCGACACACTGCAAGTCGTGGCGATCGACCTGCGCGGCCGTGGCCGCAGCGAGGTGACCGGCGCGGGCACGTACGGCTGGCGCAACCACGCGCGTGACGTGCTCGGCATCGTGGACGCCGTCGGCGCACCGTCGTGTGCGATCATCGGCCAGTCCAGCGGTGCGGCCATCGCCATGACCTGCGCGCAGCTCGAGCCCTCGCGGGTCGAGCGGCTCGTCCTGGTCGACCTGGCGGGGAGTCCTGACCAGCGGGCGGCGGTGCCCGTGCTCGCCTCGGTGAGCCGGCTCGGCACGGTCTACCCCTCGGCGCAGGCGGCCATCGCGCTGATCAAGCAAATCGGCATCATCCCCGAGTGGGACGAGTACTGGGATCGCTACTTCCAGTATGAGCTGCGCGACGTCGACGGCGGCGTGACGTCGGCCAGCGACCGAGGCGCGGTGCTCGAGGATCTCGGGTACGGGAACGCGATGTACTGGCCGGGCCCGGATGCGCCGATCCATGTGCTGTGGAACGCGATCAGCATGCCGGCGCTGGTGCTGCGCGCCCGGCAGGAGATCATGCCGGGGTTCGGGTTCATCCTGCCCGCCGCGGAGGCAGAGCGGTTCGCGGCCGCGGTGCCATCGGCACGCGTGGTGGACATCGACGCCAACCACTACACGATCACCACGCACGACGATTCCATCGCCGCCATCGGTGCGTTCCTGCACACGAGCTGAACCAGTAGTTGCCCGTCGCTAAGTGGGCGACACCGTAAGTTCCTCTGGGGTGAGCCAGGGTCGCGGGGCCTTCGGTGCTGCGGATCCTGGCTGAGCACCCCATCAAGCCCTGGCAGTACCAATCGTGGATCTACCCGCATAACCCTCCTAGCCTACGACCACGCAGATCATGCTTCTTTGCGCGCAAGTCACGGCGGATCGGCTACTTTCGGTGAGATCGTTTGGGCCGGGTGCGGTCCGCCGGACGTCGGCGAGTCGGCTGGGCCGCCCCGCGCAGTCCTTCGCCTCCAGGAAGGGTCAGCATGCAGATGGACATCGACGCGCTGCGGGCGCAGACACCAGGTTGTGCCGGGCGGATTCACCTCAACAACGCCGGCGCGGCGCTGATGTCGCAGCCGACACTGGACGCGATGACCGCGCACCTGCGCCGGGAGGCGGAGATCGGCGGGTACGAGGCCGCCGCCGAGGCGCGGCCCGCGGTCGCCTTCACCTATGAGGCGATCGCCGAGCTGGTCGGCGGCCGGGCCGAGGAGGTCGCGCTGTTCGACAACGCCACCCACGCCTGGAACGCGGCGTTCTACTCGGTGCCGCTGCGCCCGGGTGACCAGATCCTGACCGGCCGCGCCGAGTACGGCAGCAACGTGCTGGCCTACTGGCAGGCCGCCAGCCGGGCCGGCGCCGAGGTCGTGGCGGTGCCCAACGACGAGCACGGCCAGCTGGACGTGGCCGCGCTGGAACGGCTGGCCGGTCCGCGGACCCGGCTGATCGGGGTCAGCCACGTGCCCACCAGTGGCGGCCTGGTCCAGCCCGCCGCCGAGATCGGGCGGATCGCCCGCGCCTGCGGAGCGCTGTTCTTGCTGGATGCCACCCAGTCGGCCGGCCAGTTCCCGGTGAGCGTGGACGCGATCGGCTGCGACCTGCTGACCGGCACCGGTCGCAAGTTCTTGCGCGGCCCGCGGGGTACCGGCTTCTTGTGGGTGCGCACCGCCGCGCTGGACCGGCTCGACCCGTTCGTGGCCGAGATCGGCTCGGCGACCTGGGACGGGCAGCAGGGCTTTACCTGGGCGCCCGGCGCCGGCCGGTTCGCCACCTGGGAGCACAGCTACGTGAACATCCTGGGCCTGGGCGCCGCCGTCCGGCAGGCCCTCGACCTGGGCCTGGAGACGATCGGGCAGCGGGCCGCCGCGCTGGGCGCCAGGCTCCGCCGGCAGCTAGCCGGGCTGCCCGGCGTCACCGTCCACGACCTCGGCCGCACCCGCTGCGCTATCGTCACCGCCAAGGTCGACGGGCTGGCAGTGGAACAGGCAGCCCAGGCCCTAGCCCGCGCCGGAGTCAACGTCTCGACCACGGTGCCCGAGGACAACCCGCTGGACACCCAAGACCGCGGCGTCCACCCGCTGATCCGGTTCTCCCCGCACTACTACAACACGGAAGACGAGATCGACCGCACAACGGAACTGGTCACCGCCCTGGCCAGGTTACCGGCACCGCATCGGACAGACCTGAAACCCAGCCCGGCCCGCGGCCCCGGCAGCGACAGAACTCACCCCGGCAGAACTGACCTCGGCAGAATGCCCGGCGCCCATGGCACCCCTCTTAGTAAATACAGAACCATCGTTCGGTACGGCGCCGATACCCCTAGCGTTCGCGCGCGGCCGTCCAGATCTGCGGATATCGCGTGACGGTCGCGACCAACGGCTGTCACCATACGTAATCGCTCCTCCGGAAAGCGAGCGACCCTATCGATGCCGAATATTAATTCCCGCTAAAAACGGTAGGCATGTCTGGGTCCCGTGTGCGCGCACTGCCTGTTATAGGTGTTCCTGGGCCCGGACGGTCGCATCTTAGGACGGGATGGTGTGGTTCCGGTTCTACCGCACCGAACGGCTGGTCACCTGCTACTACTTCTACATCTGGGACGAGCGGTGCGGCAGCGGGTTCATCAAGATCTGCACCTACGCCCCGTACCCGGTGAAGGTCTGGCTGAACGGCCACGAGATCGCCCGCCGCAAGGCGATCGCCGCCGGGATCGCCGTGACGCCGCTGGCCAACGGGTTCGCGTCCGCCTCGGATCCCGCGCGGCTGCAGGAACTGTGCGACATGGTGCAGGCCGGGACGCTGCAGCTCTTCTTCGACCAGTGGATGGCCCGGATCCCGGTGCCGCTGACGCAGGCGGACCGGGACCACGATTGCTGGTGGCAGCTGGCGATGCGGCAGATTGAGGTGTCCCGCACCCTGGTCTTCGATGACCCCCGCCGGGTCCGCACCGTGTTCGAGCAGCTGCTGGCCGGGAACATGGACCTGGGCCGCCCGGAGAACACGCAGATCATCTTCGCCTCCAAGCTGCCGCGCCTGGAACGCTGGGAGTCCGCCACCCGGCTGCTGAACCGCCCCGATCAGGTCACCATAAACCTGTCCTTCAAGCATTCCCGGATCAAGATCTACCTGAAAGAGGACCGCGCGCTACGGGTAGAGACCGTCATCAACGACCCCGGTGACCTGGGCTGCAAACGGAGCCTGGAGCACCTGGACGAGCTGTCGGCCAAGGCGCGTGCATGCAACGCCCGGCTGATGGATGCTGTAATAGCCGGCCAGGGCAGCGGCATCCTCGCCAGTCCAGTCTTCGAGCGGACGGCGCGCCCATCTGCGGATGCGGCGGGACGAAGGGTCCCGGCCATGCGGTTCGGGGACCCCCGGGTGCAGGCCCTGGCCGGTTGCCTCGCCGTATGGGACATGGCCGTCACCGGCATCACGAACAAGAGCCTGCGCGCCTGGATGACCGGCATGCTCGGCACTCCCTACAGCATGAACCAGGCATCGTACGATCTGGCCCGGCTGCGACGCCACGGCCTGATCCAGCGGGTACCGCGGACGAACACCTACCGGCTGACTTCCGAGGGCCTGACCTTCGCCCTGATCTACAGCCGCGTGCACGACAAGGTGCTCTACCCGCTCACCGCGCACGACCAGCCCATTGCCGCGCCCGCAGACGTCCGCGCCGCCTGGAGTACCATCACCCGACATATCGACAGCACCGTCGCCGCCGCCCGGCTCGGGCGCGCGGCCTGAACCCCTGCCCGCCCGCTCACCACACGGGAGAAACCCGAGGTCAAAACTCAGGACAAACGTCAAAGTCCGCGCGCCTCAGAGGCCTAGCATCATCGCGGTCCGGTTCAGGCGACGGCGACGACCACCAGCTCATCCAGCGGGCTCCGCCTCGATCGTGTCTACGCAAAGGACCACTCGCCTCCCACCGACACGTCGACGGGGTCGCCGAGCGCCGCGTGGGGGGCATGGCCGGCGATGAGGGCCTGGCCCACGAAGAACGCCACGAAGCTGGTGACCTCGCCCACGACGAAGGTCACCACGGCGAAGACCAGCGACTTGGCGGCCAGTACCCGGCCTCGCTTCGGGACGGCGATCAGGCTGGTGCGGATCATCCCGGAGGAGTACTCGGAGCTGATGCACAGCACCCCGAGCACGGCGATGGCCAGCGAGGCGATGGCCACCCCCGCCAGGCTGACCCCGGTCGGGTCCCAGCTCAGCTTGCCGGAGACGCTGAGCCTGGCGTAGCCGCGGGCGGTGGCCACGCTGATGACGGCCCCCAGGCCGACGCCGAGCACGATGGTCACGGTCAGCACCCAGAAAGCCGACCGGACAGAACGGAGCTTGGTCCACTCCGAGCGCAGCACGTCACCGAAGGTGGACGCACGCAAGGCCGCCCGGTGGTCCGGGCCGGTGCGGGCGATCGTGGCATCGGTCATCGGGGCGCCCCGGCCGCCTGGTACTCCACGCTGTCTCGGGTCAGTTCCATGAACGCCTCCTCCAGCGAAGCCCGGACGGGGATGAGCTCGGACAGGGTGATGCCATGGGCGGCCGCCAGCTTGCCCACCTCGGCGCTGTCCATCCCGGTGATCTCGATGACGTCGGGGTCGGTCCCGGCGTCCGGGCCGGCCACGGGTGCGGCCGCCACCGGGGGAGGTGCTCCCGGCCTGGACGGTGGCGCCGGCCTCCCGGCAGCGGGCGGCCAGCTCGGCCGCCTGGCAGCTG
Source organism: uncultured Actinomycetes bacterium (assembly GCA_963835775.1). GTDB lineage: Bacteria > Actinomycetota > Actinomycetes > Streptosporangiales > Streptosporangiaceae > Palsa-504. The sequence continues at coordinate 60,472 of CAWIHB010000004.1, forward strand.
CGGACGTGCACCGACTGCTGGGAACTGGACCGCACGAACTCGTCCGCGCTGGAATCGGCGATCAGCCGGCCCTTGCCGATCACCAGCAGGTGGCCGGCGGTCAGGGCCATCTCGCTCATCAGGTGGCTGGAGACCAGCACGGTGCGGCCCTCGGCGGCCAGCCCCCGCATCAGGGTCCGGACCCAGTGGATGCCGTCGGGGTCCAGGCCGTTGATCGGTTCGTCGAAGATGAGCACGGCCGGGTCCCCCAGAAGCGCCGAGGCGATGCCGAGCCGCTGGCCCATGCCCAGCGACAAGCCCTTCGCCCGGCGCCTGGCCACGCCCTCCAGACCGGCGATGCGGAGCACCTCGTCCACCCGGCGGCGGGGGATGCCGTTACTCCGGGCCAGGCATAGCAGGTGGTCGCAGGCCCGGCGGCCGCCGTGCAGCGCCTTGGCGTCGAGGAGGGCGCCCACCTCGCGCATGGGCGCCGGCAGGTCGCGGTAGCTGCGCCCGGCCACGGTGACCGAGCCCTGCGTCGGCGCGTCCAGGCCCAGGATCATCCGCATGGTGGTGGTCTTACCGACAACATAGGCATTCTGGCCGATGGTCTGGCCGCAAGGCTTGCCCCTCGGCATCCTGAGCGAAGAGTCCGGCAAGTCGGGTGCCTGGGCACGATCGGCATCGCCTTGATCCGCATCTGGCTGCGCGAGCGTGTCAGATGGCCGCGGAGCATGCCCTGATGCGCTCGGCCGCGCTGGGTGCCTGCCGGACGCCGGCCTGATATGCGGGAACCCAGGCAGTGAGGTCGGTGATGTCCGAACCGAACGCCTCGATCGCGTCGGCGTCCGGGACCAGCCGGACGACCTCCTCTGCGCCTCCCGCGGTACCGCTGGTGCCGTAGACGTGTGCCATTGGCTCAGCGACGATCACCACACGGGCGTCGCCTGCCAGATCGGCGTTGGTCCCCGCTCTGAGAGCACCGTCGATGTAGCGGCGCCCGTCGATGGTGATCGGCGGGGCGGTCGCGGGGAATGCGGTGCTGGCGGCCACGGCCTGCGGCAGCGATGCGGCGCCGTGTCGGTCCCAGATTACTGGCTCGCCGGTTTCGGCGTCTGCCGACGGGATCAGCAATGGCCGGTCTGGCCATTCCGCTGCGCCGACCAGGAACCGCATCCGGGCGATGGCCAGTTGCTGGCCGCCGGTCGAGGCGGTGAGGGCCAGCCGCCCGACCCGGCGCAGGGCCTCGCCTCGCTCGAGCGCAGGATCGCTGAGCGTCGCGAGCACTTCCGCGAGTGCGTCCGGATCTGTCCGCACGCCGCCGCCCGGGTCGGCTGGCGCGGGCAGCGCTGCGAGCCGGCCGGGATCTCCGCCGCTGGCCAGGATCGCCCCGACGATCGCGCCCGCCGACGTGCCGACGACCAGATCGGCCGCGCCCAGGTCCACCCCCTCATGGCGCAGGCCCTCTGCCAGCCCCGCCAGCCACGCCGTCCCGACTGGGCCGCCAGGGCCCAGGACGACCGCGCTGTCCGCCATTACTGACCGGCAGCCAGGCATGCCTCTTCAGCGGCGGTGACAGCCATGGCCAGGCCATCCCCCCTCTGCCCGGGATCGCCGGTCATGCCGGACGCTCGGCGATGGGTGTGTTCTGGCCGGCGGTCAGCCACCACTGGCCGCCGCGCTCGACCAGCACGTACATGGCCATTTCCGAGAACCGGTTGTCCTTGTCGTCGCTGAGATCGTTTCGGCGGACATGAGCGATCGCGACACCTGGCAGGGGGCTCATGAGCTGCACGACCTGGTACCGGGATGGAGGCGCGGCACCTGCGGCCATCAGCGAGCGGTGAGCGGCGTTGAGCGCCTCATATCCAGACAAGGTGGCTCCGTACGGACTGCCCCACAGGACATCGGACGCGAACTGCCGGTCATAGACATCGGCACAGCTGCGGTCGACGCCGTCCTGGAGCCCGGCGACGAGCCGTTCAACCGCGCCGGCTGCCTCTTCGCCCGCCGAGGGGTCGTCGAGCGCGGGACAACTCTGTCCCTGGTACGAAGTGGTGCGCAAGCGAAGAGCTCGCAGCGCCGTTGCCCAGCGAGCGAGCTGGTCGAGCATCCGCTGGCGTGCCCCGGGCTGAAAGGACCGCGGTTCGAGGCGGCCGTCGGCGTAGTCGGCACGCAGGCTGATCGCCACCTGCGGGCCGACCGCGGCCATTCCCAGCTCGGCGGCGATGGCACGAAGGTGCTCGACGGCGCGGGTTCCGCCATCGAGACCGTAGCCGACGAACGCGACGGGCTTGTCACGCCATTCCCGGTAGAGGTGATCGAGTGCGTTCTTCAGGGCTGCGCTCGTCGAATGGTTGTACTCCGGCGTGACCAGGACGAACGCGTCGAACGTCTCGACCAGCTGCGACCACGATCGCGTGGAAGGCTGCTGGTACTGGCCGAACGCGGCTGGTGCTGGCTCGGAGAGCAACGGCAGGCCGGCATCGGCGAGATCGATCAGCCGGAGGTCCAGGGATGGGATCGGGTCAGCGCACACCCACTCGGCGACGGTCCTGGACTGACGGCCCGGACGGGTGCTGCCCGCGATGATGCCGACCCGCAGCCTTGCTGCCTTATCTTCGCCGCTCTGTTCAGTAGCCATGGCAAGGACCATAAGAGCTCAACTTAAGTTGAAGTCAAGGGCGCTGACCGCTACGGTCGCTGTATGGAGGGCGACGACTGGCACGTGAGCGGGCTGACCGTCGGTCAGGTAGCCGAGCGGATGAACATCGCGCCGTCGGCAGTGCGCTGGTATGACGATCACGGGCTGCTGCCCAGCGAGCGTACTGCCGGGAATCAGCGCCGTTTCTTCGCCGACGTGCTGTGCCGGGTGGCGATGATCAGGGCTTCGCAGCGCGTGGGGCTGTCGATCGAGGAGATCCGCGAAGCGCTCTCGGCCCTGCCTCCGCGGCAGGTACCAACCCCGGAAGACTGGGAGCGTCTTGCCCGGCATATGCGGCACGTTGTCAGTCAGCGAATCGATGAGCTCTTCGCCATCCTCGAGGAGCTGGGTCCTGCGCCGGCTGCCGGGGCCGCCACCTCTCCGCGCGCTGGAGGGTCACGGATGAGTCCGACGTCCGGGACGAGGACAGCCCTCTCCTAAGCAACCAGGAGCTGCCCGGTACCGCACCAATACCAGCAAAGAAATGTCATTTCCCGATATTCGGCTTGCCCGTGCCGTTGGGTCTACTCGTTCAGGTAACGTATAGGATATTCAGAGCTGCTGCTCAGCCTCGTGCATGACGGCCTAATCGCTGGCCGTGAGGGTCGCCTGTCACTGCCCGGTCCGGGACGGCCGCACCCTAAGAATACTTGCGGTAGGATAAAGAGCATGAGTGAGCCTACTGGAAAGTACTCGATCACCATGCCACGCGATGTCGCGGAAGCGGCCCGCGCCCGTAGCGGTCCGTCGGGCCTGTCAGGCTACGTCGCCGCGGCTGTCGCCCGGCAGATTGAGCGGGACAACCTGAACGAGCTGATCGCCGTGGCGGAGGCCGAGCACGGTCCGGTCACTGAGGAAGAGGTGCGAGCCCGGCGTGAAGAACTGCGGCGGGCTCGCACCGGGCAAGGCCACCCCCGGTCCGGGGCCGCGTGACCCGGGCTTCCGCCACTCCGGCGGGCACGCTTGTGCTGGACAGCGAAGGGCTGGCGAAGGCAGTCCTGCGGGCGCGGGAGGTCACCCAGTGGCTGGCACTGGCCCGGGCCGACGATCTGCGGGTGATCACTAGTGCCGCCACCGTCGTGGAAGTGGCGCATCCGCGGCTCAGCCGGCCGGCGCTGGAGTGGACGCTGTCCCGCGTCGTCGTGGAACCAGTGACCGAGCCGATCGCTCGCCGCGCAACGGCCGTTCTCGCCGAAGCCGGCTTGCACGGTCACCGGCATGCGATCGATGCGATGCTCAGCGCGACAGCCTTGGCCGCGCCTGGCCCGGTGACCGTCCTCACATCGGACCCCGAAGACATCGTCACCCTGTGCGGCCGGAATGTGACCGTCATCAGGGTCTTACGTGACGGTCCCGGCAATTGACTCGCGGTCAGGCGAGTTCCAGGCGTTTTCCAGGGCGCTCCCAAGGCGCTGCAACGTCGCTTCCGCACAGATGTTTACCCGGAGCGCCGATGCGGTCAGGCCCGGATGGAGGTGTCGTTTATGAGCTTGTCGAAGATCACGTCGCGGTCCAGTCCGCCGGCCGCCATTCGCATCGCCTGCTCCGCTATCTCTGGGGGGTCACCTGCCCACAACTGGTCGACGAGCGTCCGGTAGGACGCCCACCGGTCGCGCGGGATCCGTCGTTCGCCCAGCCAGAGATCGGTGATGCGGGAACGGCCATCAGGGTTGGCTGGGTCGAGCGTTTCGGCGCCCTCCGCTCGCTCGCGGGGAAGGGGCACAGCGAGGTACCGCCGCCGCAGCACCTCCTCTGACAAGGTGTCGTCGCAGATAACGTCGTCTGGCAGGTCTTCTGCGTACCGGCGCTCGGGTGCCCGGTTCGCTTCGGCCAGGCGTGCGCGGAAGTCGCGGAGGTCGTCCTCGAGCTCGGCGAGGAGGCGGCGGCGCAGGCGCTTCGGGAGGTCGCATCGGCCGGCGGCCCAGCGTGCCCACGCCCGCATCGCCTGCGACACGTCATCGGCCACCCTGGTCGGCAGGACCACACTTGCCGGCAGCACGTCCCGGACGAGCCGCCGGAAAAGGAGGGGGCCGGGCGGCAACGGGTCACGGCCCAGATGGTTCACGCAGATCATGACAAGGTCCCGTGGCAGGGAGCGGGCCACCGGGCTGGCCAGTTCCTGGCCTTCCGGCGAGGCGAGGAAGTCCGCGACGAGGCGCTCCCGCGCCTGTGCTGGCCAGCGGTCCGCAGCGGTCTGGGCGCTCCCGGACGGCTCAGCCCGCGACCGGGGGTCCGCGGCGGCAAGCGCCTCGGCGCGCTGCCCCGCCAGGCCGACCAGCCCGCACGAACTCTGGAAGTCCCCGGACTGCCGATCCGACCACGGCATCGGGCCGTGCCGCAGGAAAGCATCGACTCCGGCCCGCAGCGCTCCAGCCGCCTCTGCCGGGGGAATCTCCCGGAGGTCGGCGCCCAGCCGGCGAGCCAACCGGGCGATGGCGGCAGTCTCCCCCGCGTCGCTGTCGTCCAGGTACACCACGCTCAGGGAGGACGCTGCGCCATGCCAGGCCAGGTCGCGCAGGACCATCAGAGCATGGCGGTCCGCCCCGCCGGGATAGCTGAACTCGCACATGAGCGACGTGGATTCCCCGAACGGGTCGGTGACCATCCAGCACCTGCCCGGTACCACCTGGCCCAGTTCACCGGCCCACGCGGGCACGGCACCCCCGGCCGCGTCCGCGAGCCGCCGGGCGTGATCCCGCACATCGGGTGCCCCGACGACAGCGAGTGCGTGCAGGGCGCCGGCGCCGCCTGCCCGCCGGCACGCGGCCACTGCGTCGCAGATGTCAAGGCACGCGTCACGGTACCGCGCGCCGGTCAGCCCGACCTGGAGCAGGACACCGGTCACCGCGCTCGCCATGGCCTCAGCGTCGTATGCGCAGGCCACCCGGTCCCGCTCGGTGAGCGTGCTCAGGAGCTTCGCGGCTACCCCGCCGGCGTCCTGGGCCGTGAGTACCCGGAGCGGGAGAACCTGCCGCGCCCGGATCTGCTGTGCTCCGGCTTGCCGCGCCTGCCGCGCGCGGCCCTTCTTCCGGCCTTTGCTTCTTGGGCTCACCGGACGAGGATGCCACACCCAGCCGCCTGTGCAGTCCCGGATCTTGGCCCCGCACAAGATCGTGGCAGCATGCCGGGGTGGCGCAGATCGAAGTTACCGAGTACGTCATACGGGACCGGGCTGGCGAAGCCGTGATGGTCAGCGAGTGAGCGTCCACGCGCCGGGCACGGGCCTGGCGCGAAGCGAGCGGGACGAGCTGGCTCAGCTGTAACGAGGCCGGCTGGGATACCCTGTCCGCGACTATGGCAGGCGTTCGCTGAGCGGGGCGGTGAGGCCGAGTTCGGTGCGCAGCCATTCGGTGTCGATCGGTCGTTCGCCGCGCGCGGCGGCGAGCCCCGCCTGGTATTCGAGCTGGCGCAGCAGGCTCTCCAGCCGGAGTGCCTCTGCGGTGCTGCCCTCGGCGGCGCTCGCCGCGGAGTGCCGCGGGGAACGGAAGTCCAGCACGGCCACGGACTGTTCCAGCCAGGCTTTCTCCCACTCCCGGGCCGGCGAGGCGCCATCGGGCACTGGCCCCCAGGCGAAGTCCAGCGACGGCTCGGACTGCGCCTGCCCGGCAACCTCCGGCTCCGCGCCGATATCGGCGAGGATCTGCAGTAGCCTCGCCAGCCGGCGATGTGAGTTCACCTGGACCCGGACCCGGTCCCTGTCCGGCGTTACCCGGCCGAGCACCAGGCGCTCCGCCTCCTCGGCCGGGTCCAGCAGGTGGGCGGATCCGTCCTGGCGGAAGTGCATCACGACGGGCGCGCCGGACGGGCCCGTGACCTGGTCGCCCCACCAGACGAGCTGGCCGTCCTGACCGCCTTCTTCCTGCCCGAAGTCCGAACGCGCGGACAACCGCCCGGTCACGTCGCCGCTGACTGTGGCCGTCGCGTCGATGAGCATCATGGCCTCACCGTCGGTATTCGTCAGCGCCACCGGCACCGACCGCTTCCACCAGACCCGGGAAGCCAGCACGGTCGTGAGCCGCGCGATGACGGGACTGATGTTCTCCCCGAACTCCGGCTCTGGCTCTTCGCCGGTTTCCCACCGTACGCAGTACGGCTCGGCCTGCCCGAACCTGATCTCACCGGGCTCGGGGAGCCGGTCGCGCGGCACGCCCGACAGCTCCTCAAGCACGTGCCACACTGCCTGCTCCGCGTACTCCGCCACCGCGTCGCCTTCGAGGGGACTGAGCCAGATCCCGTTCCCTGTGCTGCGCCAGATCCCGTCCGCCGGCATCAGCGCGCCCAGCCAGACCGACCATGGTGCCGCGCCATCTAGCGCCGCCGCCGGGAACTGCGCGTACCGGCGCAGGCCAGAAACCAGCTCGGTGCACCACACGCCCGGCGCCGTCTCCGGCTCTCCCACCTGCCAGATCCCGAACCGCACGCGCTGGTCCCACTCCGACGCCCGCGCCGCCAGTTCCCCCGGCGTCGCCGGGTCCGCCGCGAACTCCCGCAACGGGGTGTTCACCGGACCGTCGCCAGAAGCAGCTCCGCCGGCTTCTGGGGATCCGGAAACACCGGCAACGGGATATGTGACCGCGACCTCGACGGCTAGCGCGTCGAATTGGTCACGTTCGGCGGCTTGCCAGTACTCAGCCTCCAATCCGGACCGTTCCGCGTCCACCCATTTCCTCACGGTCGCGCCCCACTCCGTCCGGCCCAGGAAGGCATCGATCGCCTTGCGCAGCGCCTCGCCGCCGGACCGGTCGCCGTACCTGGTCAGAGCGGCTCGCTCCCGCTCACCGGGCGCGGCTTCCGCGTGTGCCTCTGCCAGCGCCTCGGCGTAGATTCCGGCAGCCAGCTGGTCGTCGGGGCGCTCGCGCAGGTAGGGCTCGATCAGTTCGCACGCCTCACCAGGATGCCCCCTGACCGACACCGCGCGGATCACCTCAAGTCGCAGTTCCGGATCGCCGACGGCATCGGCCCGGGAGAGCAGCTCGCTGGCATACCTGCGCTCGGCATCCTCGTCTCCGGTGACATGCGCCGCCCACGCGGCCACCGCGAGCGTACCGATCTGGGGCGGCCCCGTCGCGGACGCCAGCATCAGCCGCGCCGTCTGGGCTATCTCCTCGCCCGGGACTCCGGAACTCAGCCGGATCTGCATCATCGCGCCAGCGGCAAGCGAGTCCGGCAGCTCCGCCGCAAGGATTCCAGCCACATCAGCAGGGCTGGTCCGCGGATCGAGCAGGCACCGGTAGCGTTCGGCTGTCTGCTGCTCGCGCTCGGCCTTCGCGCGGCGCCGCGCCTGTTCGGCGCGCTTGGCACCTGCCTTGACGCGGTCCTGCCTCTTGCGGCGGTTGCTCCTGGCCACGACCATCCCTCCGTTCCCACCGGGACAGGCTAACCGCCTGTGTCCCGTCAGGGCCGGCGATCGCTAAGGCCCCTGAGCGGGTGAACGACCAGCGCAGCGAGCGGAACAGCCCATCGCGGACCGCGACCTGATGGGCATTGGTGCGGGACTGATCCCCGAACTTCTCCACATCGACCACGACAATGCTCCGGTGCACCGCGTACGGTAGCGCGCCCATACCGATCAGCCCGTTCACGCCTGCGCCGCCCTCCGTTACGGCAGCGAACGACTCCCTACGAGAGTAAGCCGACCCAGCGATGACGGCCCGTGACGCACGCCCCCAGCCCTGATCACGACAGCACGGTAGCCGTCCGGGCGGCCGCAGGGATGGCCGCTGGCACGGAGGCGATGGACCACCTACGCAATAAATGTCAATTTCCGATGTTCGACTTGCCGGCGCCGTAGGTCTTCTCCGCTGAGCGGTATTACCGCAGTCGGTGCCTCGTGCCGAGTCCGGCGTTCTTTCTTTCGGGTGCCGTGGCCATGCTGTCGGCCGGCTGTTCCCCGCGCTGCGCGACAGGTTCGGTGGGGGGTTCCGGTGCGGCGGCGGGCTTGCGGGTGTGGCGAGGGGGCCGTAGTCCAGTGAGCGCGGCTATGTGCCTGCGGGCCTGCCCGTCGACGGCGGGGCTGGGCTGGTCGAGGATGGTGCCGGCGAGGATGAGGAACACACCGTGCGCGGTGTCGACAGGCCTGGGCACGTCGGCCGCCCTGAGGTGGCCGGCCAGGAGCGTGGTGATGCGGCTGTTGAGCTCGGCGATCACGTTGGCGCGGCCTTTGCGGGAGGCGTCGGCCCAGTACTCCAGCCACAGGCGGGTGACGTGCGGCCGGTCGCGGAACGTGGTGATGTAGGCGTCGATGATGTTCCAGAAGCTGGCGGGCGGATCCGGGGATGCCGCGGCAGCCTTACGCAGGGCGGCCTCGAAGTTGGCGACGTGGGCGGCCATGGCCCGGTCGATAAGGACGTCCATGTCGGCGAAGTAGTAGTGGATGGCGCTCTTGGTCAGCGGTCCGGCGGCGGCGACTTCGCGCACGGTGCAGGCGGCAAGGCCCTGGCCGGCGAGCACGCGCATGGCCGCCTCGATGATCTGGTGCTGCTTGTCCAGCTGGTTGGGGGTCAGTTGCTCGCGGACCGCCGGCGGGCGCTCGCTCATGTCGCGAGTCTAGTTCCGCCCTGACGCTTTCAGGACAAGTGGCTGGTATCTCAGGACGAATGACCTAAACTATGGGTCGAGTGTCCTGACGACAGGGCTGCTGGTGATCCGAGCTAGAGGAGATGTCTCATGACCGGGCCGTTCGTGTTCTTCGACCTCCGTACCCCTGACGTATCAGCATCCCGTGCCTTCTATACCGAGTTCGCCGGCCTTACCGTTACCGACGTGCCGGCCGGGACGGGTGCCATCGCGATGTTCACCGGCGACGACGGCGCTCCGTGGGGCGGGTTCACTCTGCTCCCGGAGGGTGATCCGCGACCGCCGCAGTGGGTGCCCTACCTGCCGGTCGGCGATCTTGATCAGGCCGCCCGCCGCGCGGTCGAGCTCGGCGCCACCGTGATCCGCGACCGCATGGACCTGCCGTCGGGCTCGCTCATAGTGATCACCGATCCAGGCGGCGCGACGATCGCCCTGTGGCAGGAGACCGGCCAGTGACCGAGCCGCCGGCCTCCGCCATTTCCAGCCCGCCGGCTGTGGCGCCGCCAGCCGGCGTGAGCGCGCCAGGACGGGGCGCGCCGCTGGTCATCGCCACCGCGACGCTGCTGGTGGTGCTTGACTCGACGATCGTCAATGTCGCCCTGCCTACTGTCCGGGCCGGGCTCGGCTTCTCCCCGGCCGGGCTGGAGTGGGTCATCACCGCCTACAGCCTCGCCTTCGGCGGGCTGCCGCTGCCCGGCGGGCGCAGCGGCGACCTGTTCGGACGGCGCCGCATGCTCGTCACCGGCCTAACCTGTTCAGCCTCGCCTCGGCTCCGCCCTGACGGCTGAAACCTGACCAAGGCAGTCACCAGCGAGACCGGTTGACCGGCGGGCATGCTGTGCCCGGACGTCACCAGAGTTCTCCGCCTATTCCAAAAGAAATGTCAATTCCCGATGTTCGTCTTCCCGGCGCCGTTGAGTTATTGTCAAGACCTGTGGATGAAGATCTTTTAGGCGGCTTCCGGGAGCTCGGTGCCGGTTGCGGTAGGTGACGGGCTGCTGTCTGATGGCGGCTGGTCGTCGGGTCGTTCGATGAGCTTGCCTTTCTCGAAGGTGCGGCCTGCGCGGACGAGGGCGACGAGGTGAGGCGCGTTCACGACGCGCCAGCGGCGCTGCGCGGATTCGATGAGCTTGAAGGCCATGGCGATCCCGGAGGCCTTCGAGCCGGGTCCCTTGGTGACCTTGGTGCGATGCCGGACGGTGGCGAAAGTAGATTCGATGGGGTTCGTGGTGCGCAGGTGCACCCAGTGCTCTGCCGGATAGTCGAAGAACGCGAGCAGCTCGGCCTCATCGCCGGTGATCTTCGCGGCGGCCTTGGGGTACTTGACGCCGTAGGCCTTGCCGAAGGCCTTGACGGCCGTGCGGGCGTGGTCCTTGTCCTCGGCGTTCCAGATCTCGGCGAGCGCCTTCTTCGCGCCGGGATGCGCGGACTTCGGCAGCGCGCCGAGCACGTTCGCGATCTTATGAAACCAGCAGCGCTGCTCCCGGGTCTGCGGGAGCACCTCGCGCAGCGCGGACCAGAAACCCAGCGCCCCGTCGCCCATGGCCAGGACCGGGGCGCGCATGCCGCGGCGGGCGCAGTCCCGCAGCAGGTCAGCCCACGACTCGGCGGACTCGCGGTAGCCGTCGGCCAGGGCGATGAGCTCCTTGCGGCCGTCGATGCGGACCCCGATCATCACCAGCAGGCACAGCTTCTCCTCGCCGAGCCGGATGTTCACATGGATCCCGTCCGCCCACACGTACACGTAATCGGCGCCGGACAGGTCCCTGGTCATGAACGCCTTCGCCTCATCCGCCCACTGGCTGGTCAGCCTGGTGATCACCGGGCCGGACAGGCCCGCGGACGAGCCGAGGAACTGGCCCAGCGCCGGGACGAAGTCGCCCGAGGACAGGCCGTGCAGGTACAGCAGCGGAAGCACGTCGCTGACCTGCGGGGTCTTGCGGGCCCACGGCGGCAGGATCGCCGAGGAGAACCGCATCCGCTCACCGGTCGCCGGGTCGGTGCGCTTGTCGTTGACCCGCGGCGCGGTCACCTCGACCGCCCCCGCGCTGGTCAGCAGCGTCCGCGGCACCGCGGCGCCGTTGCGGACCACCAGCCGGCGGCCGTCCTCGTCGCGCTCGCCGGCGAACTGCCCGACATATGCGTCGACCTCGGCCTGCAGCGCGGCGGCGAGCATCTGCCGGGCGCCCTCCCGCACGATCTGGTCGATCAGCGAGGACTCCTGCACGCTGGCGGGCAGCACGGCGGACAGGTCAGGGATTATCGTGGGCACCGGGTGTACCTTCCCGGCCGGCGTTGGCCCGCCGGCCTTGCTTGAGGACCTCTAAGGATGATCCGGGAAGGTACACCCCCTTCCCGGCACATCCACAGGTTTCAAGCATTCCTCGCGCCGTTCGGGCCGAGGAAGCCGGTGACCAGGCCGGGCCGGATGGAGAAAGACAGGTTGTTGACGGCCATGGTGGAGCCGTAGCGCTTGACCAGGTCGTGGGCTTCGATCATCGCTCTACGGCGAACGGGACGGCGACGTCGCAGTCGGGGGCGGTGACGGGCCCGGTCGCGAGATAGGTCATGCGCAGGCCGAGGTCTTCGGGCGTGAGGGCAAGACGCTCACCCTCATGCTCCTGCTCCTGCTCCTGCCCCCAGGCCTGCAGTGACTCCATAGCGAGCTGAAAGTGCACCGCTGAGACCCCGCCCGGGCCAACTGGCAGCGCGACGAACGCCTCCCGGTGCGCCGGCTCGGTTCGCAACGTCAGCTCGGGATAGTGCCCGGCGAGGGCATGTGCCTCCGCCTGCGGAACCGGCCTGCACCATTCGACTGGGCCGTCGCTGTCAGCGCTCACCCAGCCCCACTGGATGCAGAAGGCCGCGCCTTCTCGTCCTTCGATCTTCGGCAGCGGGCGCTCGCGCAGGATCGCGATGAACTCCTTGCCGAACGCCCATTGCCCCTGCTCGTCGACGTTGCGCTTGAGACAGAGCAGGCTCCGCTCGGGCATTTCCCGCGTGGCGACTTCGTACATGACAGGCCTCTTTCCGCTCAATCGGCTGACGAGGTAGTCGGCTAGCTCGCGCCGCGCGTCGTGTGCCGCTTCAGCGTCGCGTCAATGCTCCGCGATGCGCGCCGCCGCATCGGCCGGATCGCACGCGAGCAGCTCCTTGACCGCCGCGAGCGGCACCTGCAACTGGCGCAGCATCACGACAAGGCGTGCCTCGTCGAGCTGGGCTGTGTCGTAGCGGCGATAACCGCTTGCCTGGTCGACGCGCGCGGGCACCAGTACCCCGCGTTCGTCGTAGAGGCGCAGTGCCTTCAGCGAAAGGCGGGACCGTCGTGCGAACTCCCCGATGCTGATTTCTTTCACGCTGACTCCCTCGTCGCCGGGCCCCTCCGACCCGGCAAGATGAGTGTGCGGGCTCCCCCAAGGTGAGAGTCAAGGCTGTCGGCCGCCAGCCATCTCCCAGTAGCGGAAGGGGGCTCTGCAACGGCGGGAACGCTACGCGCCCAGCGACGTTCCGGGACGCTCAACTCACGCCAGCGGTGGCGAGGCCGGGCTTGGGGTGGGCCGGGACCTTCCACCCCTCGGCGCGCCGGTCAGCTCGCCAAGGCCACCCACGTACTGCAGTTCCGCGAAGCATAACCAGGATGGAAAGGCTCAGTGACGCACGTGAGCCTAACGGCGGGTTCACGTTCTCCATCGGGTCACGGTGTGTCATCCGGCAGCGGCTAGGGCCAGGCGGTTGGCGGCCGATCCAGGGCCAGGCGGACCTGGATGCGGCGTGTCCCCGTCCAATAGAGTTGACGGTCTATGTCTCTGTTCAACGTCGCAGTGAGAGAGCATACGTACACCGGGCGGTTCTATAGCGACGTTGTGCAGGCCGGGTCGCCGGAGGAGGCGCTGCAGGTGGCGGCCCAGCATGCCGTCGTGCCCGGGCCGCCGGCCAGCCCCAGGCCGCAGCACGGGTCCGGTGTCGCGGTGATGGGGCCGAGCCGTACCGGGCGGCTGGATACGGACGTCGTGCGGGCCTCGCGCCGCGGGGAGTCGGCGCGGGCGGCCGCCGCGCCCGGATCGCCGCCTGGTCCTGCGCCGCAGCAGGGATTCAGCGTTGTGGTCAGAGAGCAGGCCGACGCCGGGCGGTTCCGTAGCGACGTTGTGCAGGCCGGGTCGCCTGAGGAGGCGCTGCAAGTGGCCGCCGCGCAGGCTGCCGCGCCCGGATCGCCGCCTGGTCCCATGCCGCGGACAGAGGCGGCAGGCCGGCCGAGGTGTGCCGACGTCTGGGTCTACGCCTTGCTGCACTGTGACCTGGAGGCGGGGCACGATCCCCCCCACGTAGCGGTCCCACGCGGTTACCGACGAGCGATGAGGTGGGTGAGGGACGATCTCGGCATTGCCCATCCCGCACCAGATCCAGCCACCGGCGCTCCCGTGGTTTCCCCGATCACCCAGCCATCGCCCGCCCCTGAAGCGGAGCCTCCCGAGGCGCCGCCGCTCGCCGGCGACTCGAGGCCGTCCATATCGGATATCGCTCGCCCGGGCCGCGAATAGCGCAAACCACCGTCTGAGCCCCGCAGAAGCGCCGATCGCCGAGTCGGCGTGCGCTGGGCGTCACCTTCTCGCCGGGGGGACAGCGATGCAGATCAGGTGATATAGCGGCTTTACTCCGACGCCAGCCACGGTCGCATGTGCGCCCGCACAACGGAGCCGGTCGCCATTGCGAGGCTGCTGCTGGACATAATGGATGGATGGTACCGGTCAGCTCCTATGTGACGCGGCGGCTCAGTCCTGACACCTGGGACGACTTTGCCCGTCTGGTGGAGGCTAACAACGGGGTCTGGGGCGGCTGCTGGTGCATGGGTTTCCACCCAGAGGGCGTCGGCAAGGGCCATACCGTTTCTGGGAACCGTCTGGCAAAGCAAGCCCACGTTCGCAACGGAACTGTGCACCAGATTCTCGTTTACGACGGTGATGAATGCGTCGGCTGGTGCCAGTACGGGCCGCCGGTCGAGCTACCGAACATCAACAACCCGAAAGCCTATGCCAAGGGCCTGGGCGAGATGCCCGACTGGCGGATCGGTTGCATCTTCACTGGAAGCAGGCACCGGCGCAGTGGGGTTGCGCGGGCGGCTCTCGGCGCCGCGCTGGCCGCCATCCACGATGCTGGAGGTGGGCTCGTCGAGGCCTACCCCGAGCAAGTCGAGGGGCGCGCCCCGCAGCGCGGTGCCTATTTCCATACCGGCCCGGCCGACCTGTTCGAGGAGTTCGGCTTCGAGCGGGACCGGAAGATAGCGAAGTGGCGGTGGGTGATGCGGCTGCGAATCCGGTCTTGACCGAGTCACGTGACCTCCTCCAAGGCCGCGACGCCCAGCCGCTCGCGGACTGGCCCGCCGCGCACCCCGGCGTCGAGGTGATCTGCCGTGACAGGTCGGGCTCGTTCGCGGACGGCGCCCGGACCGGGGCACCGCAGGCGGTTCAGGTCGCCGACCGGTTCCATCTGTGGCAGAACCTGTCCAAGGCCAGGACCTGCCCCAGTGGATCGCCGGTGCCAGCGACGCCGGGCTGCCCGGCATCTCGTCGTTCGCCAAGGGCTGAAGCAGGACCTGGACGCCGTCACCAACGGCCCGACCATGCCCTGGAGTTCCGGACCCGTCGAAGGCCGGGTCAACCACATCAAGATGATCAAGCGCCAGGTGCTCGGACGCGCAGGCCTGCCGCTGCTCCGCAAGCGTGTCCTGCTCACTGCCCGGAGCTGACCGCAGCGAGGACCTCAGCCAGCTCCCAGCCAGAGCCGGTAAATGGCGCCGCGTGATCGGTGGCGGGGAGCTGGCACCTGCAGGCCGGTTCGTGTCCTAGCGTTGCCGTCATGAGCGCGCGCCCGTTCGAGATCGTCTGCGAGATCGAGCCTCCCGTCCTGCCTGACCTCACGCACGCCCGTCACCAGATCGGCGTGCTGACCGCGGTGTCCAGCACCTTCCTGATCCCGGATAATCACATCGGGCGGGCCACCGTCTCCAGCATCGCGGTCGCGCATGAGGTGCAGGCCATGGGCGGCCGGAGCATCGCCTGCATCAACTCACGCGACCGCAACCTGCTCGGCTTCCGCCGTGACCTGCTCACCGCTGCGGCCTACGGCGTGGGCGAGTTCCTCTTCGTCTACGGCGATAAGCCCAGCTCGGGCGGCCGGACCAGCGACCTGACGGTCCGCTCCATGATCGAGGAGGCACGCTCCTGCACGGCCGCCGACCCGGCCTTCGCCGGGGTCCCGGCCTGGCGGATCGGCGTCGCCGCGGCCCTGCGGCTCCTGCCCCGGTGGAAGCACGCCGCCGACTTCATCTTCAGCCAGGTCAGCTACTCGGCCGACGTCCAGCTGCGCTGGCGTGATGCCAACCCTGCCGACGTTCCCGTCTACGCCGGCGTCATGGTCCTGGCCAGTGCTGCGATGGCCCGCCGCCTGGCCGCCGCCATCCCCGATATCGAGATCCCCGGCTGGCTCACCAACAAGGTCGCAAGCGACAAGATGGCCGGCGTTGAGGCTGCCTGCCAGCAGATCGTCCGGCTCCGCGACAGCGGTGCCTTCGAACGGCGTCCACCTCATTCCCGTCAACCGCTACCGGGAAGTCTCCGCACGCCTGGAAACACTCACCTGACAAGCGCCGCCCGGCCAGGGCACACACCCATTGGCGGCAACTTCGTCCGGTAGCAGCGGTCAGGCGAAAATCACCGCTTGGGCTCGGGAGGCGCGGATGTGGTCTGGTCTGTCATTGTTAGTTGAGGATTAGCAAGTACCGGGTCTCAGGTGGGGAGCGTGTCCGCCCATGACGGTTGATTCTGGCGTGGCAGGCGCGCCAGTGCATGCTGGCCGTGCACTCGGACCGCATTACAAGTGGGTCGCGCTGTCTAACACGACGCTTGGCATGCTGATGGCGACGATCAACCAGTCGATCGTGCTGATCGCGCTGCCTGACGTCTTCCACGGCATCGGGCTGAACCCGCTGAGTCCCGGGAATACCAGCTACCTGCTGTGGATGTTCATGGGGTTCCTGGTGGTGTCTGCGGTGCTAGTGGTGTCATTCGGCCGGCTTGGCGACATGTTCGGCCGGGTGCGGATGTACACGCTGGGCTTCGCGATCTTCAGCGTGGCCTCGATCTTCCTGACCGTGACCTGGATGCACGGCGCGGACGGGGCGATGTGGCTTATTGTCTGGCGGGTCGTGCAGGGTATCGGCGGCGCGTTCCTGTTCGCGAACGCCGCCGCCATCACCACCGATGCGTTCCCGGCCAACCAGCGCGGCCGCGCCCTCAGCGTGAACTCGATCGCGGCCATCGCCGGGTCGTTCATCGGCCTCATTCTCGGCGGCGTCCTCGCCCCGGTGAACTGGCACCTGATCTTCCTGGTCTCCGCGCCGATCGGCGTGTTCGGCACCGTGTGGGCGTACTTCATGCTGCATGACATTGGGGTGCGCAAGCACGCGCAGATGGACTGGTGGGGCAATCTGCTGTTCGCCGCCGGGCTGATCGCCATCCTGGTCGGCATCACGTATGGCCTGCTGCCCTACGGCGGGCATCCGATGGGCTGGACCAACCCGTGGGTGCTCACCGCGCTTTTCGGCGGTGCCGCGCTGCTGGTCATCTTCGTGTACGTCGAGACCAAGGTTGCCGAGCCGCTGTTCCGCATCTCGCTGTTCAGGATCCGGGCGTTCGCCGCCGGGAACATCGCGAGCCTGATGCTGGCGATGGGCCGCGGCGGCATGCAGTTCATGCTGATCATCTGGCTGCAGGGCATCTGGCTGCCGCTGCACGGCTACAGCTACAGCCAGACTCCGCTGTGGGCCGGCATCTACCTGGTGCCGTTGACGACCGGCTTCCTGGTGGCCGCGCCGCTGTCCGGAATACTGTCCGACAAGTTCGGCCCCAAGGCGTTCACCGTGGGCGGCGCGCTGCTGACGGGAGTGAGCTTCCTGCTGCTGATATTCGTCCCGGTGGACTTCGCCTACTGGGAGTTCGCGATTGTCATCGCCCTCAACGGCTTCGGCTCCGGCCTGTTCTTCTCGCCGAACTGGGCGGAGATGATGAACTCGGTCCCGGCCGACAGGCGCGGGGCGGCTGGCGGCATGATCGCCACCTTCCAGAACTCCGCGTTCGTGCTGTCGATCGGCATCTTCTTCACCCTGATGGTGGCCGGCCTGTCAAGCAAGCTCCCGGCCGCCATGTCCAGCGGGCTGATCGCGCAGGGCATCCCGGCCGCCACGGCCGGGCCGATCTCGCACCTGCCCCCGATCGGCGTGCTGTTCGCCTCCTTCCTCGGCTACAACCCGATGCAGCAACTGCTCGGCCCGCTGCTGCATCATCTGCCCCCGGCACACGCGGCCTACGTGGCCGGGCGGGAGTTTTTCCCGCACCTGATCACTGCACCGTTCCACAGCGGTCTCGGCATAGCCTTCGGGTTCGCCATCGCGGCCAACGTGATGAGGAATGCTTGAAACCTGTGGATGTGCCGGGAAGGGGGTGTACCTTCCCGGATCATCCTTAGAGGTCCTCAAGCAAGGCCGGCGGGCCAACGCCGGCCGGGAAGGTACACCCGGTGCCCACGATAATCCCTGACCTGTCCGCCGTGCTGCCCGCCAGCGTGCAGGAGTCCTCGCTGATCGACCAGATCGTGCGGGAGGGCGCCCGGCAGATGCTCGCCGCCGCGCTGCAGGCCGAGGTCGACGCATATGTCGGGCAGTTCGCCGGCGAGCGCGACGAGGACGGCCGCCGGCTGGTGGTCCGCAACGGCGCCGCGGTGCCGCGGACGCTGCTGACCAGCGCGGGGGCGGTCGAGGTGACCGCGCCGCGGGTCAACGACAAGCGCACCGACCCGGCGACCGGTGAGCGGATGCGGTTCTCCTCGGCGATCCTGCCGCCGTGGGCCCGCAAGACCCCGCAGGTCAGCGACGTGCTTCCGCTGCTGTACCTGCACGGCCTGTCCTCGGGCACTTCGTCCCGGCGCTGGGCCAGTTCCTCGGCTCGTCCGCGGGCCTGTCCGGCCCGGTGATCACCAGGCTGACCAGCCAGTGGGCGGATGAGGCGAAGGCGTTCATGACCAGGGACCTGTCCGGCGCCGATTACGTGTACGTGTGGGCGGACGGGATCCATGTGAACATCCGGCTCGGCGAGGAGAAGCTGTGCCTGCTGGTGATGATCGGGGTCCGCATCGACGGCCGCAAGGAGCTCATCGCCCTGGCCGACGGCTACCGCGAGTCCGCCGAGTCGTGGGCTGACCTGCTGCGGGACTGCGCCCGCCGCGGCATGCGCGCCCCGGTCCTGGCCATGGGCGACGGGGCGCTGGGTTTCTGGTCCGCGCTGCGCGAGGTGCTCCCGCAGACCCGGGAGCAGCGCTGCTGGTTTCATAAGATCGCGAACGTGCTCGGCGCGCTGCCGAAGTCCGCGCATCCCGGCGCGAAGAAGGCGCTCGCCGAGATCTGGAACGCCGAGGACAAGGACCACGCCCGCACGGCCGTCAAGGCCTTCGGCAAGGCCTACGGCGTCAAGTACCCCAAGGCCGCCGCGAAGATCACCGGCGATGAGGCCGAGCTGCTCGCGTTCTTCGACTATCCGGCAGAGCACTGGGTGCACCTGCGCACCACGAACCCCATCGAATCTACTTTCGCCACCGTCCGGCATCGCACCAAGGTCACCAAGGGACCCGGCTCGAAGGCCTCCGGGATCGCCATGGCCTTCAAGCTCATCGAATCCGCGCAGCGCCGCTGGCGCGTCGTGAACGCGCCTCACCTCGTCGCCCTCGTCCGCGCAGGCCGCACCTTCGAGAAAGGCAAGCTCATCGAACGACCCGACGACCAGCCGCCATCAGACAGCAGCCCGTCACCTACCGCAACCGGCACCGAGCTCCCGGAAGCCGCCTAAAAGATCTTCATCCACAGGTGACAATAACAACGTGATCGCGGGCATCGCCTCAGCGCTGACGGGCCGGCGCACGCCGGTACCTGCCGCGCGCGAGTCACTGGGTTACGAACTGGCCGCCGTGGCCGGGGAAGGCAGCTTCGAGCCCAGCGAACTCGTCGTCCCCGGCGTCCCGGAAGAGAGCACCGAACCGCCTGACAAGCCCGGCTAAGGCCAGTGCCGGCTTGCGTTCTCGTCCATTCGTTCGGTTCTGGTGCAGTTCACGGCGGCCACAATCAGCCGGGTAGATCACTCACGCCTTGGGGTGTTATGCGCACCGGGGGAAACCGTCGCGCTCCGTCACTCTGTCGGTCACTCCCAGGCCACCCCGTCGAACGTATAACCGCCGTTCTGGATGGAAGAGCCGATGAGGCTTCCTGATTGGCCGGGCGCACCGATGGATCATTCTGGGCCTGCTTTGCATGTCAGGGCGTGCTGGCGATGTCGGCCCGCAGCAGTCTGCGCAGGCCTGCGTTCGGCGGTCACGGGTCGGGCTAGTCAGGCTGCGCCATCGGGTTGGCGTCCACGGGAGTGGTGTATGGCCCCCCTCCGACCGGTTCATCATATTCAGCCAGCTGAGCATAGGGTTGGCAGCGTGACGCTGCGGCTTGTCCAGATTGCGGTGGATGCTCGGGATGACTCCGCGGTGGGCCGGTTCTGGGCGGAGGCGCTCGGCTGGGGTGTTTCCAGCGAGGAACCCGGCGTGACCAACGTCGAACCCGTGGGCTTCGCCTATCCCGACCCCGTCGCCGTCTGCATCGACGTCCTTGCCGTCCCGGAACCCAAGACGGTGAAGAACCGCGTGCACCTCGACCTCGCCACCACCTCCGCGGCCCATCAGGCGGACCTGGTCGCGCGCCTGCAGGATCTCGGCGCGACGCCCGCCGACGTGGGCCAGGGCGACGTCTCATGGACCGTCCTGGCCGACCCGGAGGGCAACGAGTTCGACGTCCTCACCCCGCGCTGAAGCGCAGCCTCTTTCCGATATGACAATTGAGGTGATTCCACCTAAACGGATCACGAGGTGAACCTCTCATAGACCACGATCATGGACGTGGCCCGCATCGGCCACTCATGGACGGCCGGAGATCCCGGGCTTGCCCGGGGCGCGGGTCGGGCCCATCACCCGTTCGGGGTGAGGTAGCGGCAGCTGCTCGTGGGGTTGGATGACACTGGTGGTTGCCGGTGTCTGGCGGGGGCCGGACTCGCCGCCGGATCATGGGGTCAGGTGCGCGAAGCCGGCGCCCCGAATGAATGATCTGTACTCATCAAGAGCAGAGAACTAAAGACCCAGCCGCAGCAAATATTCGGCAGGCATCCCGGAGACGGGACGCTCGTCTCCACGCTGGGTAATCAGCCCTTTGTCAGGGCGAGGCTCATCCTGCGTTTATGGCCGGCGGCTTGGCTGCCTTTCTGGTCTGGTGATGGAACTGCCCCGGGCGGGTATTTCGCCTG
Organism: uncultured Actinomycetes bacterium; assembly: GCA_963835775.1. GTDB lineage: Bacteria > Actinomycetota > Actinomycetes > Streptosporangiales > Streptosporangiaceae > Palsa-504. The sequence goes on from CAWIHB010000004.1 coordinate 81,115, forward strand.
TGGACCTGTGCCCGCGTCGGTGGGTAGCGTGGTCCGGGGAAAGGCCAGGGAGGTGCGGCATGACCAGTACCGGGAGCACGGCGCCGGCGGGAGCCGGAGAGGATCTGCTGCGGCGGCGCCGGGGCGAGACGGTGCTGATTACCGGCGCCTCGTCGGGGATCGGGCGGGAACTGGCCCGGCTGTTCGCCGGCGATGGCGCGGACCTGGTGCTCGTCGCCCGCAGCGAGGACAGGTTGCGGGAGCTGGCCGGGGAGCTCGCCGCGGAATGCGGGGTCACGGTGGAGGTCGTGCCCGCTGACCTGAGCCGGCCCGGCAGTCCTGACCAGATCGTGGCGACGCTGGCGCAGCGGCATATCGACGTGGACGTGCTGGTGAACAACGCCGGCTTCGGGGCCCGCGGTCCGGTTGCCGGGATCGGCGTCGCGCGGCAGCTGGAGATGGTCCAGGTCAACGTGGCGGCGCTGACGCGGCTGACCGCCCTGCTGCTGCCCGGGATGCTGGAACGGCGCCGCGGAGGGATCTTGAATGTGGCCTCCACGGCCGCGTTCCAGCCGGGTCCGAACTCGGCGGTGTACTACGCGACGAAGGCGTATGTGCTGTCGTTTACCGAGGCCCTGGCCGAGGAGGTCCGCGGCTCGGGAGTGCGGGTTTCCTGCCTGGCCCCCGGGGCGACGGACACGGGGTTCGCGGCGCAGGCCGGCGCGGCGGGCAGCCGGCTGTTCCGGCGGGGCGTGATGGACGCCGGCCGCGTGGCCCGGGCCGGGCATGATGGCTTGCGGCGGGGTAAGACCCTGGTCATTCCCGGCCTGCGTAACCGCGCGCTGGCGTTCGGCGTGCGCCTGTCCCCGCGGATCCTTGCCACCAAGATCTCCGGCTATATGCAGGCATAGACGCCGGCCCGGCGGTTCGCCGGCCACGTCGGCCCTCCGGCCGCGTCCGGCTGCCGCGAACGGGCATCGACGGGCTCACGCAGGGCCAGCGAGTATCTCCGACACTGGGTTGCTTCACACCACGCTACGCAGTCAGCCCGCGCCTAGGGCAAGGCGCACACTGCCGCCGCTATGCGCGGCTAGGCCGTAGAGGTCGCTTACGACAAAGGCCACGCACGAATAGTTGTTATGAAGCGGTCTAGGATGCTGCCCGGCACCGTGGAGTAGCTTGATACCCGGTCTACGGAGCGAGGGATCATCGACGTGCCGGTAAGTGACAGCGTGCCAGATATCTCATGGCTCGCAGACTCACCCGTGTTTATTGACAGCCGACAGGTTGGCGCCTTCTACGATGCCGTCGTCGGACCCGCGTTGTCTGCTGGTTGTGCCGGGTCGTGGCCCTCTCTGTCAAACTCGCTTGAGACACAGGAGTGAACGAAACCTCTGACTGAGCAGGGCGAGACAGGAATCACCTAGACGTGACTATGACCTTGGCCGACATGCCGTCGGCCGCAGCAAGGCAAGATGGTGCCGTGGCCTCCGGCAAGGGGCCGCGGGCCGGGCAGGCGAAGCGGCGGGCCTTCACCGCGGCGTACAAGGCCCGGATCGTGCAGGAGTACGACCAGCTGCAGACCGGGCGCGAGCGCGGTGCGCTGCTGCGCCGGGAAGGGCTGTACAGCTCGCATATCACTGACTGGCGTAACTCACGCGACGCGGGCGCGGCGAATGGCCTGGCGGATAAGCCAGCAGGCCGGCCGGGACGCAGCGCGGAGGCGGTGGAAATCGAGCGGCTGCGGCGAGAGAATGAGAAACTCACCGCGGAGCTGACCCGGACGAAAGCCGCGCTTGAAGTGGTGGGAAAAGCGCACGCGCTCTTGGAGCTGCTCTCCGGGAGCGCGGACTCAGGCGCGAAGCGGCAGAAGTGACCGATGCCGCATTCGCTGAACTCGAACCGCTGACCTGTGTGAAGAGGGCGTGTGAATTGCTGGGGAAGTCACGGGCGACGCTGCACCGCCAGCGCAATCCCGCCCCGGCGGCTGAGAAGGCGCCGGGCGGGCCGCGGGCGCCGCATCCCGCGGCGCTGACGGCGGCCGAGCAGGCGGCGCTGCTGGCGGTGCTGGACAGTGAGCGGTTCGCGGACAAGTCCCCGGCCCAGGTCTGGGCCATCTTGCTCGATGAGGGCCTCTACCTGGCCTCTGTCCGCACCATGTACCGGGTGCTGACGCTCGCGGAGCAGGTCCGCGAGCGCCGCGCCCAGGCGCAGCACCCGCCCCGGGTCCGGCCCGAGCTGGTCGCAGACGGCCCGGACCAGGTCTGGACCTGGGACATCACCAAACTGAAAGGACCATGGCGCGGCACCTACTTCGACTTGTACCTGATGATCGACATCTTCTCCCGCAAAGCCATTCACCAGGAGGTGCATTACGGCGAGGACGGCGTGCTCGCCAGCGCGTTCATGCGCCACGCGATCGCCGCCAATGGGAGCACCATGCCCCGTTACATCCACGCCGATAACGGCACCTCGATGACGTCGAAGAACGTCGCGACGCTGCTGTCCGACCTGAACATCACCCGCAGCCATTCCCGCCCGCACGTATCCGACGACAACCCTTACTCTGAAGCCATATTCAAGACGCTGAAATACTGCCCCGTCTTCCCTGGCACATTCGCTTCCCTGGACGACGCACGCGTCTTCAGCGGCACCTTCTTCACCTACTACAACACTGAGCACCGCCATTCCGGAATCGGCCTGCACACCCCCGCCACCGTCCACGACGGCACCGCCTGGGCCATCCAGGCCCGCCGCCAGCAGGTCCTCGACGACGCCTTCGCCGCACGCCCCGACCGGTTCCGGCGCCCGCCCCAGGCCCCCAGGCTGCCGGCCAGGGTGTGGATCAACAAGCCCCGGCCCACCATCGAGACGCAGGAGACACGTGGGATAAATCCAGCGCCTGATGTCTCAATCAGTTTGACAGGTCGTGGCGTTGAGCGTGTGCGGGCACTGCCCGGCGCCGGTGCACGGTGTGGTGGGAGCGCAGCACCGGCGGATTATGGCGTCCGGGGGTGGGGGACGGCGGGAGCGGGCCCTGGTGTCCGGGCTCGCGGCGGCCGTTCGGATCTCGCGTTCGGCTGGCCGCCGCGGGCCGGCTCGTGGCCGGATAGCGTGGCGCGGGCGAGTGCCTCGGTGAACCTGGGCGCGGACCCGGCGCTGGCGAAGAGGGTTCGCTGGCGGTCGGCCCCGGTGCCCTGGTCGTCGAGCTGGCGCAGCAGTCCGGTGATGGTCTGGGCGTCGCCGTGGTCGCTGAGTGCGGGGTAGGCATGATCGAGGAGGCGGGACCGCAGGCTGCGCGCGTCGGCGGCCTGCCCGGTGAACGGGTCGACTCCTGGCCCGGCGAGCCCCCGGCGGGCCGCGGCGGCCAGGGCCGCGTTGACCCACCGGGCCGGCGCTGCTGGCACTGGGATCCCCTGGCGGGTCTCGGCCAGGGCGGTCGCGACCAGGGCGCGGGTCAGCCCGGCCAGCAGCACGGCGGTGCCGGCGTCGAGGCAGGCGTCGGCGACCCGGACCTCGACGGTGGGGTAGCGCGGGGACAGCCGGGCCAGGAGGTAGACGCCCTGCTCGTCGAGTGCCGCGCCGCGCCCGATGAGGCGGCGGACCGCCGCATCGTAGGCGGCGGCGTCCGGCCACACCGCGGGCGGCGCCGCGGTCGGCCAGCGTGACAAGGCCAGGTACCGCGAGCTGGCCCAGGCCGTGTCGCGGCCGCCGGCGATCGGTGAGTTGACGGTGATGGCCAGCAGCGGGGCAAGCCAGGGCCGCAGCCGGGCCAGCACCTGGACGCCGAGGTCGCGGGAGGGGACCCCGACGTGCACGTGGCAGCCGCAGGTGCTGCCGGCCTGGGCCGCCAGCGGACCGTAGCGCCGTGCCAGTTCCCGGTACCGGGGCTGGTCCGTCACGGCGGCCAGCCCGGGCGTGCGGTACGGCGCGATCCCTGACGCCACCAGGCGGCAGCCCGCAGATGCCGCGGCGTCTGCGGCCAGCCGGCGGAGCCGGGCCAGCTCGCGGCCGAGGTCGTCCAGGCTGGTGCACACCGGGGTGGCGGTCTCCACCTGGAACCGCATCAGCTCCTGCTGGATCCCCGGCTCCCCGCCGAGTATCCGCACCAGATCCGGGCCGGCCGGCACAGCGGCGCCGGCGGACGGGTCCAGGAGCATGAACTCCTCCTCCACGCCCAGCGTGATCCCGCCCGCCGCGCGCGCCGTCCCCGATGGCTCGCCGGGCACCATGACCTCTGGTCCCGTCCCGTCCGGCTCGGGCATCGCCGGCCACCCCGCCGGATTAGCTGCTGCCGACCTCATTTTGGCCTCCTGATGCCGGGTCCGGCGGAGTCTCCCGCCGGGGTCCCGCCAGGCCGTCCTTGCCTGCCCTGCGGCAGCGACCTACCCGGAACCGCCATGCTGCAAAGTATAGTTCGCAGTCCGCTTGGTTTAACAATCAGCCGGCGGCGGGTCCCGGGTCAGGGCCAGATGTCCCGACGTCCGGGGGACCATCGGCCACCGCGCGCGGACGTCCGGCCCATACCCTGTCACCGGGCCTCCGGCGGGAGCCCGGGGTGAAGGACAGCAGCTGGCCATTTCCCTTCCCGATCACCCGTAGCGTGCTGAGGCACCTCATTCCAGCACCGGGCAGGTCACCGATCGGCTCGGAAACCACCAGCCGGTGTCACCGGGCACCCGGCCGCAGAATCTGCCGCCCGGGACGCATCTGCCCGAGCAAGCCGGCGTCGCGGTGGACAACAGTGACCGCGATCTGCCCTCGCCGGAGCAGCGGAACGCCCATAGCCGCCCGCCCGCCGGCGCTGACCGAGGCCACGCTCCCGGCGTACCACCTGATGACGCGGCCGAAGACGTAGCCCGTGCCGGGAAAGCGGCTGGACCCGCTGAGCGGTACGCCTGGCCGCCGGCAGGTTTGTGCTGGCAGACGGTTGCCACCGAGCCGGTCTTCTGCCCGGCTTGGTCGTTGGCGGTGGCTCCCGCCAGGTGACGCGACGCGAGCGCCTTCCGGGACCAGGCACATCGCAGGGTTGCCTCGGCGGTTCGGGACCGGGGTCGTGGCTTAGCCTGGTCCCATGCCAGCATCCGATGCCGAGCCGGGATCGCCGTCAGCCGGGCCATGGCCGGGGAAGGCGCACCAGGGCAGCGAGATCACCGTGTATTTCGACCCGCAGCGATGCCGGCATTTCGCCGAATGCCTGCGCGGGCTCCCGGAGGTATTCAACGCCAGGCACCGGCCGTGGATCGCCCCGGACGCCGCGAGCGCGCCGCTGGTGGCCGAGGTCATCCGCCGCTGCCCGTCCGGGGCCCTGCACTACCAGGCGCCAGGTATTCCCCGTGAGCAGCCGGAGGTCCCGGCCACCATCCGCGCTGTCGACCGCGGCCCTTTCCTTGTCCGCGGCGATCTGCGGATATATGCAGCCGGCGGCTCGGTGACCGAGACCCGGGCGGCGTTGTGCCGGTGCACTCGCAGTGCCCGCCAGCCGTTCTGCGATGCTGCGTGCGAGGCCCCCGAACCGCCGGGCCTGCCGGGCCGCGCGGAAGAACAGGGACCGTGATCCCCCGGGACACCCCCTCCGCCCTGCGGCGCCGGCCGGCGATGGGCGGACACCCCCGCAGGTGGGTGCCGGTTCAGCGTCCGGTGTGGCCGGCAGGCGTTGTAGTGATCGGGGAGATGACAATCGAGCTGGCCCGCGTTCGGCGTGTTCCCGGCGGACGGGTGCCGGTCGAGCCGCCGGCCAGGATCGCGCCGAAGATTGTCCCGATGATCCGGCCCCATGTCCCCAGTACGCCGCCGGATCTATGCCGACGGCGAGCCCGGCGCGATCATCGCCTTGCCTTTGTCCGCAGCCGCGCTGGGCCGCGTCGTCGTTCACGGCACGATCGCCGCCCGGTAACGCGCCAACTGAAACCAACTCCCCTGGCGGTCAGCCACCCGGCGGCGCTGCCGGTCACTGACCCGACCACTTCATGCAGTGACACATCGTGACCCTAAGCTGAACGGGAACCGATGCTCCTATGTCTGAACGTCAGCTCGGGTTGTGCTCAGCAAGCGCGGCGCATAACTGGCCGATCGGGCGCGTTGTGATCTGAAGAGACGTGGTCTGGCAGTCTGGTTGTTGATCTTGATCCGGTAAGGCGGGACGGTCCTCGCGGGGACCGTCCCGCCTGCGTGAGGCTGCCGTGCCCGGCTAGGTGCTGTAGGTGATGGTGACGGCCTGCTTGGTGCTGGAGATGGTGCGGGCCGTGATCGTCCCGGTGGCTCCGGTGAACGCGCCGGTTCCCCCGGTCACCTTGCCGTTCGTTACCGCGCAAGCTGGCGGTGTTCCGCGTGCTGCAGGAGGCGCTGACGAACGTCCTGCGGCACGCTCCCGGAGCCGCCGCCGATGTCAGTGTCCGCACGGCCGGGGCGTGGGTCGAGCTGGTGGTCACCAACAGCGCCGGGGACCAGCCGTCGACCTGGGCCGCGGGTGACTCTCAGGGCCAGCGCGGCATGCGCCAGCGGGTCGAAGAGCACGGAGGCCGCCTGGAATACGGACACCGGCCCGACGGCGGCTTTGAGGTCCGGGCCTGGTTCCCGGTGCCGGAGAGCCCATGATCAAGATCACGATCGCCGATGACCAGGAGCTGGTCCGCAGCGGCATCCGGATGATCCTGGAAGGCGAACCCGACATGGAGGTGGCCGGTGGGGCCGCTGACGGCCAGCAGGCGTTCGAGCTGGTCCAGCAGGTACCGGTGGACGTGCTCCTGATGGATGTCCGGATGCCCGGCGAGGACGGCATCTCGGCCACCCGGCGGATCCTGGCCCAGCCGGCGCCGCCCCGGGTGCTCATGCTCACCACCTTCGATCTCGACGAATACGTCTACGATTCACTGCGCGCGGGCGCGAGCGGATTCCTGCTCAAAGACATGCCCGGGGAAGACATCGTGACCGCCGTCCGCCAGGCCGCCAGGGGATCCGACTCACTGCTGGCCCCTGCTGTTACCCGCCGCCTCATCCAGCGGTTCGCCGGCAGCCGCCCGGTGATGCCCTCGTCCGCATCCCAGTTGAGCACGTTGACCCGTCGTGAGATGGATGTCTTGCGGGACGTGGCGCGCGGAATGTCCAACGCGGAAATAGCCGCCCACCTGTTCATCGCCGAGACGACCGTCAAGACACACATCGCCCGCCTGCTGATGAAGCTCAGCTTGCGGGACCGGGTGCAGATTGTCGTCTTCGCATACGAGTCTGGGCTGGTCTCGACTGCCGCACCAGATAACGCAAAAACATGACCGCGGGCACGTCCCGAACTGGATGATCTGGGCCGTGCCAAGCCAGCGGCCAGCCCCGCCAGACCCCCGCCCAGAGTCGGCAGGGAGGTAATTGCTCGTGTGGTTTCGGCATATTATTGGTGCTCGTCACTGACTGTCACCGCAGGCGCTCCGGCGTGGGAGTCAGCGGGCTGGGTTTGTTCTGCTGCATGCTCGCAAGCCGTAGGGATAAGCCGGTGTTCCTGGATGTGGCGAGCGGCCTGGCGCCACGGCATCCCAGCGCCGGTGGGTAGTTATGTTGGCTATGGCCAACTTCGACACGCTGCCGTGCAATGTTGGGTTGAGGCAACTTTTCTATTCTTGGACTACGATGTTGGCGTGAGCCGACATGAGGATCCGAAGTCGTGGTTCTGGCTGCGCGGCGTGGACGGCGCGGCCAGGGCGCTGGCCGCTGTGCGCCATCAGGCGGGGCTGACCCAGGCGCAGATCGCCAGGCAGCTGAAGATGGACCGGACTACCGTCCTGAACATGGAGGCAGGCAGGAACCCGGCGGTCAACCGCTTCATTGGCCTATTCAACTGGATGGGATACGACCTGATAGCGGTGCCGCGGGGGGCGCGGGTGATCGTGGACACCCGCGCAGACGCGGACGCGGTCCGATGAGCACCGGCAATCCCGTTTCCGGAGCCCTCGACGTCTGGCTGGGCGACCGCGTCGTGGCAGAGCTGACAATGAGCCGTCGGCAGCTCCCTCAGCTCCGTTACCGCCAGGACTACGTGGCAGAGCGAGGCGAGGGTGCGCTCGGGCTGACGGTGCCATTGCCGGTCAGCGGCCGCCAGTACTGGGGCGAGCTTGTCGATTACTGGATAGAGAGCCTGCTCCCGGAAGGCGAAACCAGGACGGTTCTCGAGCAGTACTTCCGGGTCCGGCGTGGTGACGGGTTCGCGCTGCTGACGGCCATCGGGCGCGACTGCGCTGGCGCGGTCGCGGTCGCGCCAGCGGGAGAGCCGGTGGCCGCAGCCGCCGGCGAGCTCAGGCCACTCACGCCCGATGAAGTGGGCCAGGCGGTCGCGGCGCTGCGCCAGCACCCGCTGGGGGCAGATGAGGACGTTCGGGTCTCGCTCGGCGGGCTGCAGTCGAAACTGCTCCTGGTACAAGCTGACGGCGGGTGGGCACGTCCGGTCGGCGGGATGCCGAGCACGCACATCCTCAAGCCCGACCCACCGGAATTCCCGGGCCTCGTGGCGAGCGAGGCGTTCGCGCTGCGAGCGGCGGCGCTGGCTGGCCTGGACGCCGCCGAGGCACGGCTGGACATCTTTGGCGGCAGGACCGTTCTCGTCGTCACCCGGTTCGACCGTTCCCTCAAGGACGGCAAGCTGGCCCGGCTGCATCAGGAAGACGGCTGCCAGGCTCTGGGCATCGCCCCGTCTGGCCCTGCCAAGTACCAGGCGGCCGAGGACGCTGCGTACTGCCGGCGCCTTGCGGAGCTGCTGGTCACGCACGCCGGTGACCGGGCGGACCAGCTGCGCAGGCTCGGCGCGACGATCACCTTCACGGTTGCCATCGGCAACACCGACGCGCACCTGCGCAACCACGCCTTCCTGCACCAGGCGGGTACGCTCGCACTATCGCCCGTCTACGACGCCGCACCGGCCGCCGAGTTCGCGGGCACCCGCCACCTGGCGCTGTGGATCGGCGGCCAGTCACTGCTCGCCGTGATCACGCGCCGCCACCTGCTGCGCGAGCTGGCCAGCTGGGGCATGGCATCCGATGATGCAGCCGACGTCATCGACTCCACGCTCGGCAGCCTCGCCGGCGCCTACGACCAGGCAGCACGGCTGACACCCGAAGTGTCACCGGCCATCGTCGCGGCATGCCGGGCACGAACTGAGCGACTGCGCCGCACCCGCGCCTGACCACGCGGCGGGCTAGGAAGACCCCGTACAGCAGGATCAGTTCCAGCGCCACTGCCAGGATGCGCAGGTGCCAGCCGGCGACACATCGAGCCCGAGCGCCTCGTGCAAGCAGTGGCAGAATGCGGCAATCGGTGCGGCGACCGCAATCCCATTGATCTCTCCCGTGAGCGCGGATCCGGCGATCTCGCCGGTGGTTCGGCTGGCGCGATGCATGGCAAATAGCGATGTGGCGCCCTGGCTGGCCGCGCGACGGGCTCCCCGCTCGGGTGTACAGAGCATCTACCCTGGAACGGCCAGCGGTGCACGCAAGGGAGATCCTCATGCCAGACGATGCCAGCGCCAGCCAACAGCCGGCCGCCCTGACCGAACGAGTCAGGTTCGCCTTGGAGTCCGGCGATCTGGATGCCATCAGGGATCTGCTCGGCCCCCGCGCCCGCTGGGGCCCGCCGGAGGGCCCCAGCGACGCCGACTGCCACAACCGCGACCAGGTCATCGCGTGGTGGGCCAGCGCGCGAGCCGCCGGTGCACGAGCGGTGGTCACAGAGGTGACCGCCGGCGCCGGGACACTTCTGGTGGGGCTGGAACTCACCGGCACGCCGGCCGCTCGCGAGGCGGGCGGAGCGGCCGGGCGCTGGCAGGTCCTGACCGTGCGGGACGACCGGATCGCCGACATCCGCGGCTTCGACGACCGGAAGGCAGCCGCGGCCCGGGCCGGTGTGCCGGCCTGAGCGTCAGCGCGGCGCCCGGCTCAGGCTGATGACCAAGCCTGGTGCATCATCACCGGGCCGCCTGCTATCTCTCACCACGGCCCGCATCCGCCTGGCCTCCAACCGGCCAAGCCAATGCCGATCCCCGGCCATGCCGTCGTCACCGGATGTGACACAGAGAACGTTCGAGAACCGCCTGATGCACACCAGCCGCCGCTCGGCGCCAGCAAGCGGTGGCAGAAATGGTAATTCTGCGCGTCGGCGCATGGCCGGAGGGATCTGCGCTGCTCGATCTGCCGGGCGCTGGGGAGCCCGGCCGCCGTCGGGGACAATGTTGGCGCTGGTGATCTGGACGCCTCTGGTGGGGCCAACGGGTCAGCATCGGGTACCTCGGTGTACAAGAATCGGCAGGTCAGAGTCGGTTACGGCCGTATGCGCACACCCTCAGGGCTGGTGGTTCCCGAAACGCTGCCGCCCGCCAGGTCACCCGAAGCGGATGAGGTGATGGCGCGCGCCCGCTGCCAGCATGGAGCCGTGGTCGTCTCACTGCCGGTGTCTGGCCTACCGCCCGTCCCGTCACCACCGTCGCCGGCTCAAGCCCCCGGGGCAGCCTCCAGGAAGGAGCTGAGGCCCCGGCACCGACCAGAACGGCGCGGGCTGCGCGTTAACGGCGCGCACGCTGAAGGGATCACGACCGCTGGGAACAGCTCATCACTTACGACCTCGCGTGGGCGGTTCGCCCGGTATGAGGCTGACCAGGGAGAAACAGATGTCTTCACCCATCGCTGCTGATTTGAGCGACCGCGCTGACTTCGCCAGTTCCGATCGCGGCTTTATCGGCACGCTGGAGCCGATGGTGATCAAGGCTGCGGACGGGCGCGTGATCTGGGACATGGATTCCTGGGGATTCCTCGACGGCGCCTGCGCCCGGACACCGTTAATCCCAGCCTGTGGCGGGAGGCACAGCTGACGGCCAAGCACGGCCTGTATGAGGTGACCGACGGGATCTACCAGGTCCGCGGCTTCGAGATGTCCAACATGACACTGGTGGAAAGCGACCACGGCGTCATCGTCATCGACCCGCTGATCTCCCAGGAGGTCGCAGCCGCGGCAATCGCCCTGTACCGGCGGCACCGGGGCGACCGCGCCGTCACGGCCGTCATCTACACCCACGCCCACCTGGACCACTTCGGCGGAGTCCTGGGCGTGGTCGACGCCGATACCAAGGTCCCGATCCTCGCGTCCGAGCATTTCCTCGAGCACGCGGTGTCGGAGAACGTCTACGCCGGGACGGCGATGCTGCGCCGCAGCTACTACTACGCCGCCATCGGCCTGCCCAAAAGCCCGACCGGCACCCTGGAGATCGGCCTGGGGGCGGGCGGGTCGACTGGCGCAGTGGGCCTGATCGCGCCGACCGTCGACATCACCCGCACCGGCCAGCACGAGGTCCTCGACGGGGTGCGCGTCGTCTTCCAGCTGACCCCGGCCACTGAGTGCCCGGCGGAGATGAACTTCTACTTCCCTGACAAGCGGGCCCTGTGCATGGCCGAGAACGCCACCCACAACATGCACAACCTGCTGACTCTGCGGGGCGCGCAAGTCCGTGACCCGCGGATCTGGTCGCGGTACCTGGCCGAGGCGATCGAGCCGTTCGCCGGGCAGTCCGATGTGGCATTCGCCTCGCACCACTGGCCCGCCTGGGGCACCAGCGACATCGTCGCCTTCCTGACCCAGCAGCCGGTTACATCTGGTGCATCACCGGCGGTCCCGGTGAGCGGCGCCCGGCCGGCACCGCATCTGCGAGGGACGCTCCCGGGCCCTGCATCTTCGGCGACGTCACGCGCCTGACCTGGCAACCAGCCGCTCCCGTTGCACCTGACGCATCCCCGCGCCCCGGAGACGGACGTTCCCGCAGCCGCCAGTTCGCCTGTTGGCCACGCGGCACGCCGACGCGCCGACGTGCCGTGGGCGTGGTCGTCACGCATCGCAGCCGCCGCATGGCGCACGCTCCTGGCCTGGACCTGCTCTACGGGCGGGCAGGTCCGTACCGGTAACCACCAACCCGGGGAGCAGCCTCCAGGCGCCCGCTCAGGCTGAGGTATTCAGCGTGGTCGGAACATTGCTCTCTACCAGTTTGGATGCCGGGGTACCGCTGCGGGACGTGCAAGAGGCGGCGTCGCACGCGGATCCGCGGACCACGATCCGGTATGACCGGGGCCCGCGGCAGCCTGGACCGGCATGCGACCTACATCGTGGCAGCCTACGTTGCGGGTGGCGCCCGGTAATCCGCGAGGGCTGGGACTCTTCCGCCTGGCGGCTATGGCAGTCAAGCGGAAGGTCTCGGCCGTAATTGGTCACGGACCGCAGCCTCAACCTGAGCGCGAACCGTTATGATCGGCGGCCCGACCGTCGAATGATGGTTTCCGCTGCGTACCGAATGGTCGTTATGGCGCCGGGTGGCCGGGGAGCCGGGCTAGGTCCTGGCGTACCGGCACGCCCGCCCGGCTGGCGGCGGCGCGGATGAAGGCGACCGCCGCGAACAGGGCGTACTGCCAGAAGTCGTCGGTCTGCCACCAGGCGACCTCATCGAGCAGGTCCGGCTCGGTCCCGCCATGGAGGGCTGCCGCGGCCAGCACTGCGTACTGGAACTTCTTGTTCTCCCGCCCACGGAAGGTGCACTCGCGCAGGAACCGCTCGCGTAGTTCCTCCAGCGGCAGCGGGTCGGCTTGGCTGGCTTCGCACCAGTTCAGCGCGTCCGCGGCGACGTGGAGGAACACCTCGCCGGGAAAGGTGTTGTCTGGCTGGTGCAGGGGCGCGAGCTCGCTCACCAGCTCGAAAATGTCAGCGTCGCGGGCAAGGCCGTCAAGCAGGACGCGGCGGGCGACCGCGGGCGGAACGGGCGGCGCAGCGTCCACCACAACGGCTGCCGGGAACCTGCAGGGAGCAGGCCGTCGGTCTCCACCTGATACAGCCGCAGCCACACGAACGCGTCCGCCGATGCGGGCAGCTGCTGAAGCTCGCACGTGCCCTTGCGCACCACCGTGATCACCTGCCGGCCCGCGTCCACCCCGTCGCGCCCGACCGACAGCAACTCCGAGGCCCGTGCCCCGGAAGAGACGTAGAACGCCACCAGAGCACGATCCCGGTGCGACGGCAGCCGGGCGAAGATCTCGTTGAACTCCTCGTCCGGGATACTGCACGGGACCCGCGACGGCACCCGCGGCCGGTACAGTCCGGCCCGCTCGTTGCGGCGCGGTTCCATCGGATTGTGATGCGCGTGCGCACGACCGCCGCGGCGGGACCGGTCCAGCGGGAAAGGATTGACCGCCGGCCCGGTCCCCGCATCAAGATGAAAGGCGTAGAAAGCACGCAGCACCGTCTCCGAATGCGCCCGCACCGACGGCACATAAGGCACAGGGCCAGCGCCGCCCGCAACAGCCGTCGCTGCTGCCCGGGCCGGCCCTGCCGAGCGCGGACGCGTCGGCTTCCCGGAAACCTGCAGCCACCGGCAGAAATCCCGGGCCTCGATCCGGCTCGCCTGATCCCACGCGACACCGGCCGCGTGAAGGAAGCGGTACCAGCGCAAGAGATCGTGGGCATACGAGCGGACCGTCGCCTCCGCCCGGCCCGCCGCCAGCAGATCACGGAAATAGGCCGTTACTGTCTCCGCTACCGCGCCGTCCGCATCGATCAGCCGGAACGGCTCATACCGATCCCCGGTGCTCACCAGCCTGCCCACCCGGGGCACCACCAGTGCCGCGAGGTCCCGTTCCGGCTCTCCGATCATGGCCAGTGACCGTATAGCCAGAAACCGCCATCAGCCCGTTTAACTGGGAAAACACTGACCGTTGTTCAGTCAACAGGGAGTTCCGCGACGCCGCACGCTCCAGCCGTTCCACCCGCCCGGCCAGCCCGGCGTTCGCCGCCTCCACCTCAGCCACCCGCGCCGCCAGCACCGCGTTCTGCGCCGCCAGCACCGCGATGAGCTGCCCCTGCGGCGCGATCAGCGCATCCCGGGCAGCATCCAGCGGCTTGGCGGGTCACAGACCATCATCATCCGGTCATCCCGTCAGTAATCAAGCCGGCGCGCTGGCCGGCCTGCCGGAAACCGCGCCGGCACGCCAGCCGGCCGTTACGGCGCTCACCGGCGACAGGGCTAGCCGGTCGTGCCGTGGGACCAGGTCAGCAGTGTTTCCCGGCGTCCGCGCTGTTCCCGGATGACCGGCTCGGCGGCAGTAAGCGAGAAGCCGGCTGCCTCAGCCAGCGCGACGCCGGCCTGGTTGGCCGGATCGACGCGCAAGATGACACGGTTCATGGCCAGCGTGCCGCAGGCGTATCCGGTCATCATGGTCACCGCGCGGACGGCCAGCCGCTGGCGCCGGTAGCAGGCCCCGACGGCGTAGGCGAGTTCCGCGTCCTGACCTGCTTCCCCGGCGCGGTACAGCAGGACCTCGCCACGTGCCTGCTCCCCGCCGGCGGTGATCGCCAGGTGAAGGCCGCGCCCTTCGGCGCGGGCCTGGCGGGCCCGGGCGAGATAGGCCCGGGCTGCCCGCAGATCGAACGGGGACGCCAGCGGCGTCCAGCGGGCAACCTCCGGATCGTCGAACAACGCGGTCATCACCGGCAGGTCGGCCTCGGTCCACTCGCGCAGGTACAGCCCAAGACCGCTCAGGGAAACGCGAGCGGGGAAACTGCCGCCCCGGATACCCGATGTCATAGGCCCACTATTACCGGACCAGCCGGCCGCGGCGGGTGAACCGCCGCCACACCAGCCAAGATCACAGGATCGGCTGTATTACTACCTCAGGCCGGAAACCTGAATGTTCACCCTCAACCGGATCCTCGCGCTAGCCGGGACATCCTTCGGTGGCGGGGTCAGGGCGATGCTAGAGACGCAGGTGTACGAAAGGTTCGCGTCGCTTGGCCGCGGGCTGGAGGTGATTGTGCGGATGGTCTCTGCCGCCGACGGCAAGCAGATCGACATGCCACGATTCGGGTACCGGCTGGACGCGCTCAGCCATCGCGTCTATGAGCTCGACGTGCACATGCTGAACCTGCTGAGCGATCAGCGGGCTGGCAGGGCGGCCCGTCCGGTGCCAGCACCGGACGGCATAACCGGAAGCCGGGTACTCGCACTAGGCGACTTGGGAGACGCCGTCCGTCACTTGCAGCGTGCCCTTCGGCGGGACGGCCAGCAAGTCGCTGTCGACGGGCAGTTCGGCCGCCAGACCTGGCTCGCTGTCCGGTCCGCGCAGCGAGCGCACGGCCTGAACGTCGACGGCATCGCGGGTCCGCAGACCCGGGCAGCTCTGCCCGCTGGCGGACCGATGCCTGTGCTGCGCGTGGGTTCCAGCGGACCCGTGGTCACCGCGCTCCAGGAGATCCTCACCCGAAATGCACCCGGCCGCTGGGAAACTACCCCGGAAGCGGTGACAGGCGAGTTCGACCAGAGCACATCCGCAGCCGTCCTGGAATTCCAGGGCTGGAACGCTATCAACATCGACGGGCAGGTCGGCGACCAGACATGGACCGCGGCCGTCGGCGACGCCAGGGTCAGCCTGGAGGATACGGTCGGGCTCCAGCACGCCGCCGTCTAGCCCAGCCGCGAACGGGGAGCATTTTGCATCGGCATCCCGTGCATGTGGACGCGTACCCACGGCGGATAGGGACGAACGCGAACCTGCCGATCTGTATTGTTCGGGTTCATGATCGGCTAGTGGCCGACTTCGTTCATACCTGGACATTCTTGGCGCGCCCGGTCCGCGAGAGGATTACTGCGCAGTGTGACGATCGCTGGTCACGGCCTTCGCGCGAGATCCGCCTGATTGTCCCTCGACACTCCTCGGCTGAGGCACGCAGATTGGGGCGTTCTGTTGCTCATCGAGAATGTCCGGGATCATTGGCCTGGCCGTTCGGGGCCGCTGCCCGGGCGCGGCCGGGGGGGTTCTGAGCCGAAGGCGAGGGGAACCTCACGTGAGGCGGATACGAGTCTTCGGCAGCAGGCATTTGCACAGCCCGGTGACGCCTGGGCGCGCACGTCGCCGGGGAACCCCTTGACGGTCACACTCCTGCGAGGGTCGCCGCCCACGAGCCTCTTCGCCCGCCTCGCTGTTCGCACCCCGTGTATGGGCGCTGCGCCTAGTAGCGGCAGCAGCCATAATGTGTCTCGTGGGGCTCGAGCCGGGTACCGAGTACGACCTGATCGAGCGCGCAAGTGCAATCGACCTGATGGAGCTTGCCTCGGATTTCGGTCCGTTGCCGCTGCAGGTGGGAGCCATCTTGGGTTTCGGATCTGGCGAGAATCTGGCAGTGGGCGAGGTCCGCGATGCGCTGGCCGATCGCATCTGTGCCCTTCCGCGCCTGCGGCAGCAGCTGGTCTCGACACCGCCGGGGTGTGGTCGGCCAGTCTGGGTCGATGATCCAGAGTTCGACGTCGCCCGGCACGTTCACGAAGTCGCCTGTTCACCGCCTGGCGATGAGGACGCGCTCCTGCGGGCAGCGGCTGGAGTGGTGGCCGTCCCGCTGCCGCCGGGCCAGCCGCTGTGGTCAGCCACGATCGTCACCGGGCTCGCCGGGGACGCCTGCGCTGTGATCGTCGTCTTCCACCATGTGCTGGCTGACGGTATGGGCGGCCTGGCGGTCCTGGCCAGCCTGGTCGACGGAGCCGTCAATGCTCCTCGGCAGAACTTCCCCCGGGCGAGGACACCGGCGCGGCGACTGGCGGTGGACGCAGCCGTGAGCAGGGTCCGCGTACTGGCTCACCTTGGGCGCGTCCCGGCTGGTCTGCGAGATGCTCTGGCCGAACTCCGGCCAGGGGCCATTCCCCGGGCGCCCCGCTGTTCGCTGAATCGCCCCGTCGGCACCCGCCGCCGGTTCGGGGTCGTGCGGGCTGATCTGGCGTAGGTCCACTCGGCCGGCCGCGCCTTCGGGGGGACGGTCAACGATGTGGTCCTCACCGCGGTGAGCGGCGCACTTCGGGCCCAGCTGGCCCACCGAGGTGAACGCATCGATCACATCGTCGTGTCCGTGCCGGTCTCGGGCAGGGCCGAGGCCAGCCCTGCTCGACTTGGCAACCAGGTCGGGGTCACGCCGGTGATGATTCCGGCATCCGGTGCTCCGCTCGACCGGCTGGCGGCGATCGCTGAGATCACCCGGCGACACAAAAGCCGGACCAGAGGAGCATCCGCCGCAGTGATCGCCCCCACATTCCGGCTCCTTGCCGCGCTCGGCGTACTGCGCTGGCTCGTCGAGCGTCAGAACTTGGTCACATGTTTCGTGACCAACCTCCGGGGCCCGGATGTCCCGGTTTCCTTTCTCGGCGCGGCTGTCTCCCAGATGATTCCGCTCGCTGGCGTCGCCGGAAACGTAGCCGTCGCGTTCGCGGTCCTGTCCTATGCCGGCACCCTCACCGTAACCGTCATCGCCGACGGCGACGCCTGCCCCGACTGCGGAGCCCTCGTCGCTGCACTTCAAGGCGAACTCGACGCACTCACCGCACCGATCAAGACGTAACCCAGGCCGCTGCTGGCAGCTTCGCCGGGCCGCCGCACACAGCACCCCGCGGGCCCACGGTGATGCGCGATGGCAGCCGAGCCAGGGGCCGATCCAGACCCCGGCTTCCGGGCAAGAGTGCCCTCGCGATCCTGAAGTCAGCCCGATGCCTTCAGGTGACGGTTGAAGAAGGACACGATGCGCTGGCGGGCATCTGCCGCCGACGGCTCGTGGAGGCCGGAAGGCCCGTTGAACTTCCCCATCACGACGAAGATCGCGGGGGTAGGTCGCCGCGACGGCGGTGGAAAGTTACGTCACGATGCTGCTCGGGCTGACCCGGCGGGCCAGCCTGCGGCCCGGGGAATGGGTGCTGGTGCTTGGCGCCGGGGGCGGGATCGGGCTTGCCGCCGTCGATGTGGCCACCGCGCTTGGGGCGCGAGTGATCGCCGCGGCATCCAGCCCGGCCAAGCGGGCGGCGGCGGTCACCGCCGGGGCGCAGGCCACGATCGATTACCAGGCTGAGGACCTGAAGGCCAGGGTACACCAGATCACCGGCACCGGCGCCGACCTGGTGGTCGACCCGGTCGGTGACCCGTTCGCCGAGCCGGCGCTGCGCAGCTTGCGCGCCTACGGCCGCTACCTGGCGATCGGCTTCGCCGGCGGATCCATCCCGCGGCTGCCGCTGCACCGCATCCTGCTCGACGACCGCAGCATGATCGGGGTCGACTGGGGCGCGTGGTCACGCCAGGACCCGGCCGGCAACCAGGCGCTGGTGGCCGAGCTTTCGGTGCGCTGCCTCGAAGGTCACGAGCGGCGCTTGACGGCCACGATGACGCCGCTGCTGAAGCCCAGTTCGGCACAGACGAGTTCAGCATTACCGAGCAGACGGTGACGCACAACGGCCAGGGCAGACCGGAGCTGCTCATCGTCGTGGCGGGTGAGGTCCATGTCGTCCACGACGAGGACGCCGCCCTCGCGGAGCCCGGCCACAGTCCGGCGCAGCTTGAAGATCTTCCCACCGGGCGCGTCCGGGAATATCAGGTCAAACTGACCGAGGCGGCCGACGACCTCGGCCCCATCACCTGACTCGAAGCGAACCCACGGCGGCCAGGGCGCGGCCAGCGCCGTCCGCTGTACCTGATCATCGAGCTCGACCGTGACGACCTCGACGTCCCGGCGCGCTCCGAGCCCGTGGACCAGCCAGGCGAGCCCGACGCCGACGCCGGTGCCGATCTCCAGAACCCGGCCACCGCGCGGGACCGCTGCGGCCAGTGCCGCCAGCAGCTTGCCCACCTCGACCTCGCAGGCGAGCTGGAACCCGGCGCTGGCGGCTCGTTCGTAGGCGGCCAGAACGCTGCCGGGAAGCTCCTCGCTCTCGGTCACAAGGAACATCATGCCCCGCACCGGGTGCCGGCCGCATCGCCCTCCCGATGGGCCTGCCCGGTCCGGCGGTCATGGCAGCTCTCGGCGCCGAAGTCGCGCTCGTGCACGCACGCCTCGATCACCTGCAGCACAGCTGAGCCCTACGGTCAGCGTCGCCGTCGCCTCCATGACCGTGCCCACCAGGCCGACCTCGCCGTCCAGCTCGACGCGCTCCAGCCCGCCGGCCAGCGTGCCGAACAGCCCGGCATAATAGCGCGGGGGGGGGGCGCCCAGCTGCCTGGCGAAGTGCGGCGGCATGGCCGGGCCGTACGCATACAGGTAGGGGGTGACGAGCGTGCGCAGCGCCGCGTCGCCGTCCACGGGGCGGAAGCCGGGCAGCCAGCGGTACGGGTTAGTGTAGGTCACCTGGCGGCCCCGGCGTCGCTGCGTGGCCTCCAGGCGGCTGCTGGCGGCGGTGCGCCGTAGGACAGCTTCTGGACGGGCTCGTTCAGCTTCATGGCCGGTGCTGTGCCGCGTGTCCGCGGCACGCTGATGCGCACGTTCTGGAGCCGCTGTCGTACGCTCCAGCTGTGCCAAGGAGCCTCGCCGGATCTGGGGATGATTGACCTGGATATCGCGACGCCGCTGTCGACCAGCGGCCGTTTTATCGTCGACGCGGACGGAAGGCGTGTCCGCCTGGCCGGGGTGAACTGGTACGGCGCTCACGAGGATCTCGGCGTGGCGCCAGGGCTGGACCGCACGGACCGCCGCGCGCTGGCCCGGGCGATCGCGATGCAGGGGTTCAACAGCGTGCGGCTTCCGTTCAGCCTGTGGATGACCGAGCAGGTCTCCGCGGTCCCCGATCAGTACCTGGCCGCCAACCCCGATCTGGCTGGGGCGACGCCGATGCAGGTCTACGACGCGTGCGTGCAGGTGCTCACCGGCGAGGGCCTGATCGTGATACCGAACTGCCACATCCTCGACCCCGGGTGGTGCTGCTCGGAGGACGACGGCAACGGCCTGTGGTACAACCGCCGCTGGCCGGCCACGAAGTTCTTCGCAGCCTGGCAGCACATCGCCGCGCGGTACCAGGCGAACCCGCTCGTCGCCGCCATGGACATCATGAACGAGCCCCGGCGGACGGCGGCGGGCCGGCGCGTTCTCACGCCGACCTGGGGGACCAGGCCCAGGACCGACGTCGCGGCCATGTACGCCACGGCTGGGAACCTCATCCACCAGATCAGCCCGCACGTGCTGATCATCTGCGAGGGCCTCAATTACGCAGCCGACCTGTCCGGCGTGGCCAGGCACCCGGTACGGCTCGAACGCCCGGGCCAAGTCGTCTACAGCCTGCACGACTATGCGTGGTTCCACCCGCCGGGCCAGTCCCGGCAGGCGTACTTCGACCAGATGCGCGGTAACGGCGGGTACATCCTCAGCGAGCAGCTCGCTCCGGTATGGGTCGGTGAGTTCGGTAACGACACCAGGTCGCTGGCCAGCTTCGGCCTGACCCCATCACAGGCCGGCCACGTCGGCTCCGCCGTATGGTGGAATAACTTCCAGGCCTGGCTCACCGGCAACGACGTGGACTGGTGCTGGTGGGCGCTCAACCCGACACAGCCCAAAGGCACCATCCCGGTTGCCGGCCGGCACCGGTCCAACTGGGGCGACCCCGAGCCGTGGGGCCTGCTGACCGCGGATCGGCGCGGCGTCGCGAACCCGGGGGTGCTGAACCTGCTGAAGTCGATGATCCCGCCGCGCACCGGCCCTGGCATCACCTGACCTCAGCTGCGCGCCCCGGGTTGGCTACGGCGCACCCCTGCACCTCATTACGGGCCCGTGCCGGCCCACTGCGCCGGGCAGCGCGTGGCCCCGGCGCCGCCGCCAAGGCACGACTTCGACGTCACCCTCCGCAACCACGCCTCGAAGTCGGTGGCGCGCACACTGCCGCCTGCATGGTCTGTCGAATACTTGCCAAACTGCCTGGCCGAACGCCCGAACAATCGTTCTGTCCCACCGGCGCCGGTCACGCGCTTGATACCCGGCGGGCCGGGGCTGCAGCCCATATCTTCGAGCTGCCATGCGGGGGCCGGTGAGGGAGTGCGCCGCGGATTTACCGGTCCGGGTGCGCCATCTCGTCGATCACGCCAGTCGTGGCCAGGATCAGGATGTCATTCTCGCCCGGCGCCACCTCGACCCCGTAAGTATCCGAGACCCTGAACCACCGCTTGGAGACCTCGGCAACCTTGTCCCCGTCGCGCTCGATCGTGTACTCGTGGTCGACGATGTTGCCCTGGACGTGCAGGTCCGGGCCGTCTTCGACCTTGACGACCCAGCGCTCGCGCAACGGTGCGATCATGGCCTTCTTGACCATGGCCATGCGCCTGCCGGCAGGATCCTCGATCTCCATGCTGTCCTTGACCCGGAGCATGCGTTCCTGGATCTTGCACAGCTCGCGCCCCTGCATGTCTTCGAACAACAGCGTCTTGCGGACCCGCAGAGCTTTGCCATCCACCTTGAACACGCGCTCACCGCGATCGTTCTCGACAACGTAGTCATCGCCAATCGAGATCACGCGCTGGCGCATCTGGTAGCGCGTGGCGGCGCGGCCTTCACGTCGCTCCTGCCGTCTGCGAAACATTTCCGGGCCCCAGTCCTTCTGTCGTATGCCAGCCAGTCTCGTGCTGATGGCCACCGTAGGCCGGACATGGGACGCCGCACCCCACCCGCACCGGGTGAACCCAGACAGGCAGTCCACCACGTCAGAAAGCGAGGCGGTCGCCCGCGGCCTGCTGCGGGCTGGGATCGCGCTTATCCTTCTTTGGGTGGGGACGGTGCGTCCTGCTCACCTGGAGTCCCGCCTGGAGCTGGCTGATGTCGGCAGGCTCGCCAGGCGGCTGGCGCGTCGTGTGGCGGCGGCGGCGCGGACTGAGGATGCGCCGGTTCAGCGGGCGCTGTGGGAGCATCTTGGTCCGCAGGCGGCCGACGTGCCGGTGGTGCGGGCCGCGTGGCCTGGCTATGACTGGGTGAACGTCCAGGTTGGCCTGGACGCCTGGCTAGCGGGACCGGGCCGCCGTCACGAGCTTGCGGGAATCACCGGGTTCCACCCGGGGCCCGGGCTTGCCGATCTGGTTCAGAACGAGCAGTGGCGTCGGGTGCGCATGGGCAGCCCGGCTGCGGAGCTGCTGCCTGCCGGGCCGGGCGGGGTCACCCTGGCGTGCCTGCAGTGTGCCCTGTGCCTGGTCGCGGACGGGCAGTACCGGCTGGCCCTGCTGATCCAGGCTGCCGGCCCGGAGGTCAGCGTAGAGGTGGCGTGCGCGGACCGCGGGCGGGCGCGGCAGGTCATTGACGAGATACGGCGGCTCGGCATCGAGCGCAATGTGTTCCGCGGGCATGTGATCAGCTTCGGCGGTGAGGTGTTCGGCCCGCGCCACCAGGAGCTGCTGAGTTTCCTTGGGCGTCCCGAGGTCGGCCGCGAGCAGGTGATCTTGCCGCCGGATCTGCTCGAGCGGATCGAGCGGCAGGTCGTCGGGGTGGCCCGGCAGATGTCGTGGCTGCGGGCGAGCGGGCAGCATCTCAAGCGCGGCGTCTTGCTGCACGGCCCGCCGGGGACCGGCAAGACGCACACCGTCCGTTACCTGCTGGGCCAGATGCCGGGCGTCACCGTGGTGGTACTGACCGGCGCGGCGCTTAATCGCATCGCCGCGGCCTGCTCGGTCGCACGGGCGTTGCAGCCCTCGGTGGTGGTGGTCGAGGACGTGGACCTGATCGCCGAGCAGCGGGACAGCCGCGCCGGCCAGCACCCGCTGCTGTTCCAGCTGCTGAACGAGATGGACGGGCTCGGCGAGGACGCCGATGTCACGTTCTTGCTCACCACCAACCGCGCCGACCTGCTCGAGCCGGCCCTGGCCCAGCGTCCCGGCCGGGTCGATCACGCGGCCGAGCTGCCCCTCCCCGATGCGGACGCGCGGCGCAGGCTGATCCGGCTCTACCAGCATGACCTGGTGCTGGACCTGTCCAGCCCCGCAGACATGATCGCCCGCACCGAAGGCGTTACCGCATCCTTCCTCAAGGAGCTGCTGCGCCGCGCCGCCCTGTACGCCGCCGAAGATCTCGCAGGCCAGATCCCCCGCGCTGAGGCAGACGGCGGCGATGCCGCTGGAAGGCCACTGACGGTAAGGGACGCGCACATGAACGCCGCCCTCGATGAGCTACTCGATTCCCGGAATCAGCTCACCCGGACCCTGCTCGGCGGACGTGCGGCCCAGAGTCCGCCCGCTGCTCCCAAACCCGTCACGCCATAGCGCGGAAGCCGGAAACCTTGCCGCCCGGAGGCCGAGACCCCGGCCTATACAGCCGGAAAGTTCGCGCCGGACGAGGCGACGCGGCCGTTCTTCATCGAAGGGTCGTGGTGCGAGCGCGGGGCCCTCGCTGACACGTGCGAGCAGGATAGCCGCACCGTGACGTTCCACTCCGAGCACCGCCTACTGCAGCCCTACAGCGACGCCCTGGCGACCGGGTCTTGGCTGGCCTCGCCCGGAGGCCCGCTCTGTCATCGCTGCTGACTCTGCCAGCGGAACGCATCCACGACCTTCAACAGCTCGTCTTCTTGAGCCCAGTTGACGGCGAAGTGCTTGTTCGGCACCTCCATCTGGTTGTAGTACCACCAGTACATATAGATGCCGAACGAGAAGATCGTGGCCACGATCCGGCCGACATAATTGTCCGGCCGCTTCACCCGGCCCTGATCGGGATAGGCCAGTTGCTGGCCGAGCCGGCCGTAGATCACCGACAGCTCGTACTCGACGCCGACTTCGGCTTGGTCATGCTTGATGAGGTCCTGGTCGAGCAGCACGAACGCGACGATTTCGGCGATGCCGCGGGCCACGATGCCAATCACCAGCCAGATGACCGGGTCACGAAAATCTTGGGTCATTCGGCGCAGCACCGCTAGGTGACCCGCGGCCCGCTGGAAGGACGGCTGCAACTCCTGCTGCAAGCCCTGCCGCCCGGCCTGCTCCCACCCGACAGCGACCGCCGCGTCGAGCAGTTCGAGTCGGCGCGCGTTGTGGTCACGCATCCGGCGGACAAGCTGGTAGAAGACATAGAACCCGTAGATTCCGAAGGTGAGTATGGTCCATCCCAACGCCGACCAGTAGCTGAAGAAGTAGTCAGATTCACCCCGGCGCTGCGCGGCCAGGCGGACCCGGTCAGCAGCTGACGGCGCCGGCGGGCCGGGCATCTGCGGCGGGCCGGGCATCTGCGGCGGCCCAGGCATCACCGGAGGGTGCGCATACTGGTTCGGCTGCGGAGCCGCTGGCGTCGGTTGCGGCGGCTGCCGCATTTGGTTAGGCATGTCGCTCATGAGGGTTCCTTCCGGTCGTGGGCTGTGTCATCCCGCACGGGTAACGACCAGGGCATCGCCTCCCCTGGTGCCGGAGTCACAACGTGGGATGTGAACGGGGCACGCAACCAGGGGGCTGTCCAGGCACCCCACGGCTAATTCGCAAAAGACTGAACTGTCGGTTCGTCGGTCCTGGGCTACGAAGCCCAGGCGGATTATCGGACCTCGCTCGATACGCCTGGCCGAGGAATCGACACGCGGTTGCCGGTATGCACAGCGACCCAGTGCCAGAATGCCCCCCTTTGCCCGCACCTCTGGGTCCGGAGCAATACCCTGACGATACTCCTACCGGGCATCCGGCGATAGGCCCGGTAAAGGGAGACATATGCAACGCTGCGGCCGCTATCCGCGTGGTCGTGACGACTGGGCGGTCGCCCGTTGTCGTTTCACGTTGAGGGCTCCGAGGGAGCCGGCCGCGGTCGCCTGTCGTTAGCCTTAACCATGCCAGACGGCTGAACTGACACGCGATCGTCCGTCGCTGGGGTTGCCGGGGATCTGACGGGCTTTCGTGACCAACCAGCAGAGCCAGGCACTCAGAAGCCAGACGATCTGCGCGTATCAACCAATGCGACCTCGGCAGCCGCTATGAGGTAACCACGCACGGAAGCGGCACCCAGCAGGCACTGAAAGTCAAGCACTCGGCGGCGGCCTCGATTGGACACGCTAGGAAGGAGATCGTAATGCCCGTCATCGTTGTTACCCGGCTGCGGCTGAGGGACCCCGCGCTCCTGGACGAGTTCTTCACCGATGCCGTCGCCGCGATTGACCAGGCGATGAAGTCGGAAGGCAACCTCGGCGCGGACGCGCTCGCCGACGCCAACAACGCCTGGTGGAGCGTCAGCGCCTGGCAAGAACGCCACCTGATGCAGGCCCACGTGGACAGCCAGCCGCACCTGGGCATCAGCACCCGCCTGGATCATTTCTGCGACGAGGCGACGTTCGTCGACTGGGAGCAGGCCAGCCCCGACCTGCCGGACTGGCAGACCAGCTGGAGGCACCTCACCGCCGACGGCAAGACGGCAGAACTCACCCACGCCTCAGCCGCCAACCAGAGCCGCGACTTCCCCCCGCCAGTCCAGCCGCCACCTGGCGTCTCCTGAAGCAGCCAGCGCGAACTCGCGGAACGGCTGGCCACCACGGCCGCCGCAGGCCGTCCGGCCACCAACCCCCACGATCACGGCCAGACGGATGCGGCGAGATTCAGCAACTCCGGGACCCTGGTACCGCGGTACTGACAAGTTCTCCAGGCCGTGCGGTCAGAAGGGCATGAACGGCCAGCCCACGCCGGCTTGCTCGGCGATGACCGTGGCGCCGGGCGGTGCCTCCTGCCTGATCTGCCCGGCGAGTTCCTGGGCTTGGTCCTGGTTGCTGGCGCCGATGATGAGGAACTTCCAGCGCCGCACGACCGCCCGGCCTTCGTTCTCCAGCGTGCGCGCCAGCATGACCGCATGGTGGTGCGAGCCGAGCTCAACCCGGACCTGCCACTGGGCTTTCCCCGTGGCCAGGGACTCGGCGGTCTCGCTGTCCTCAAGCCGCTGGTGCTCCGCCTGGCGCTCGGCTTCGGTCTGCGGCACCGGGACGTCCGGGTTCTCCCACTGCTCCTCGATAGGGTGCCAGCGGTGCAGCGCGGACTCCGCCGCGATGCCGTGCCGGTCCAGCACGTCCAGGGCGATCCGCTCAGCGTCCCGGGCGGCGGTCTCAGTGCCCGCGTAGAGGAAGATCTGCGCGTCCCCCGCGCCGACGGCGACGCTGCGGCCGACCTGGCCGCGGACGTCTTCTTCCACCTGGCGCAGGGAAGAGGACTGCGGCGCCTGTCCGGCTGGCGCCTGGCCGCTCACGGAGATGGTGACGCGCCAGTCATCGCTGTCTGCCACGGCACGACCCTAACGCACCCAAGCCCGGCCAGTTCGTTACAGGCGTTGAGAGCGCGAAGCTCGCACGGCATGCGAGATCCGCCTTACCTGCGTTGTCACGTGTCAACGGGCTGGCGTTGGCACGCCGGGTCAGTGTCCCGTGCCACGGACCGCTCGCATCGCCCGGCCTGACGCGCGATGTATCAGAACGACAGCGGCTGCCTCCGACCAGGTATAGATCGGCGACGACAGCACCGCTGTTCCTGATGGCAGCGGGCATCCAGGAGAACGCATGAGTGCGACGAAGGAGACCACGCAGACGGCGCGCGTAAAGGACGAGTTCTTTTCCGCCGACATGTACATGTTCCACGTCACGGGCTTCCCGCAGCAGCCTGCGGTGCTGACCAGCAAGGCGGAAGCGCCGCCAGGCGCTCAGCTGGATGTGTGGCGCACTGACCCGGCCAGCAGCCGGCACATTCCCGGACCGGGCGCCGAGGGCATCGCCATCAGCGCTCAGAACTTCTCTGTCGTCAACAGCGGCAACCGGACCCTGCATGCTCCGAAGAGATCATGGAAGATCACCCTCGATCACGGCGCCAGTCACTTTGCCGGAATGACATGCATCAATCTCAAGTCGATGTACAACGATCCTTCGCAGATGCGGGAGGCGCTTGCCTGGCGTCTTTTCCGGCGCGCCGGCGTTCCCGCGGCGCGGCACACCTACGCCAAGCTCGCGTTCGACGCGACCTACTACGGCCTGTTCTCCGTTATCGAGCAAGTTGACAAGAGGTTCCTTAAGGATCACTTCGGAGACAACCACCGCGGCAACCTGTACAAGGCTTACTGCGGGGATGTCGGATGCGCCACCCTGGAACGCCGCGCTGGCCCCGACGGCGATGACAGCGGCCGGCAGTACTACAGGGCCGACGGCGACCGTCGCACCTACCGGCTCAAGACCAACGAGGACGACCACGACGCCAGCAGCTACGACGACCTGGCGCAGTTCATAAGGACGATCAACGGCACGGGGTGCGGAGGCGGCGAGGAGCGCTTCGACACCGACGCGTTCCGCGAGTCGGTCGATGGCATCATGAACGCCCGTGCCTTCCTCAGGTGGGCCGCCGTCAACTTGCTGCTCGGCAGCTGGGACAACTATTACGCCACCCCGTCCAACTACTACCTGTACAACTCCGGGCGCCTGGGCGCCGGCGACGACTTCATGGGCTCGCCTTATTTCACGTTCATCCCGTGGGACTACGACAACTGCCTGGGTATCGACTACTTCGGCACGAAATGGCAGTACACCGACATTCTCGACTGGCCGGGTAACACCAGGCACTACTGGCGGGAGCACAGGACCTCGCGCATACCGCTGGTGCAGAATCTGCTGCGCAACCGCGGCTACCGCCAGTATTACCTGGATTACCTCGAGCATCTGCTCGATACCGAGTTCAACCCCGGCGCATTCAGCCGGCAGATCGCGGCCGGCTCCGGCGATGGCCTGTGGGGGCGCGTCTGCCAGGCAGCCTACCTGGAGTCTGCCACGCCCTATGGCCAGCCGTTCACCGGCCGCCAGTTCACCAACGACGAGGTCTACCTGAGCGGCTGCCAGCAGAATGAGCTCAGGCACGGGCAGGAAAAGGCCGACGGCATCATCAATTACGTCCGCATGCGACGCGACAGCGCGCGCCGGCAGCTGGAACAGCTGCGCAAACAGACGCCGCGCGTCACCGACGGGGCGAGCTTCCCGGCCACGATGGAATCGCTGCCGCCGAAGATGTGACTTGATCAAGCCAGGAGGCACGGCCGTGATTGCCGCGCATACAGCGATTCAGCAGCTCGAGCTGGTGAGAGAAGCGAAAATTCTCGACCTCCTCGAGGGCTCGCTCGATCCGAGGCTGGAAGCCAGCGGCGTGCTCGCCAAGGACGGGTTGTTCTACGTCATCTTCGACAACCTGCCGCACATCGCCTGCATCGGGCCCGAACTGGCCCGGGCGGCCAGGGACAATCACCTGATCATGCAGGAGAGGGGCCATCGTGGTGGTTTCGAGGACATCACGTACGACCCGTGGGCTGGGCGCTTCTATGTGCTGATCGAATCGCTGCGCCGCGGCCGCGCCACGTACATGGCCGCGGTGCAGGAATACGACGCCCGCTTCCGCTATCTAGGCAGCGCCTGGCTCGATTTCCCGCTTGACCGGCCGAACAAGGGCCTGGAAGGCCTGACGTGCGTGCATCGTGAGGGGCGGACCTACCTGCTCGGGTTGTGTGAGGGCAACAGGTGCAAAGGGGGCGCGGAGGGCCGCGTCCCCGGAGGCGGGCGGATCCAGGTGTTCCTGCGGGGCCGCCGCAACTGGGACCGTGTGGGCAAGATCCGGCTGCCGGAAACAGTGCGGTTCGAGGACTACAGCGGCATCGCGGTGACCGGTGACCGGATCGCGGTGATATCCCAGGTCTCCTCGGCATTGTGGCTCGGCCACCTGGCGCCGGACGGGTGGCAGGTCACGGGCGCAGGCACCACCCACACGCTGCCGAGGGACGCTGACGGCAACATCGTGTACGGGACGGCCGAGGGACTGTCATGGATAGGACCTGACCAGGTGGTCATGTGCTCGGATAAGGCCAAGCCAGACCAGGATCACCGGTGCCGGGCCAAAGACCAGTCGATCCATGTCTTCCGCATCCCCGACCCCGCTCACCCCATCCCCGCTACGGGCTCTCGGTGAGGCGCTCGGAGATCAGCAGCGCGTTTTCACCGAGCACCGAGAGCCAGTAGTTCATCCGCTCGGCGTTGGTGGTGTCCCGCCAGCGGGAAAACAGCCACGAGGCGTCCGCAAGCGGCAGTCGGCCTTCCACCTGGTGGATCTCCAGCGTGAAGGACACCGCCTGCGGGCGGCACGCCTCAGCGGCGGTGGAGACGATGGACGCCAGGCCGCCTGGCCCGTACAGCATGCTCAGTGACCGCCGCCCCTGGTAGCTGAACGGAATCGGCAGCCGGGTCAAGAAGGTGAAGTGATCCGGGAGTCCCCGGATCAGGGGATGCCCATCGTGCAGATGGAAATGCACATGCTTGCCGACCGAGCCGATCACGCGGATGAGGTCGAGCACGTCACGCGCGGCGCTTTCGATCGCGTCCTGGACGTCTGCGACCAGATCAGGCAACCGGCCGTCCTGCGGGTTAAGATCGCCCAGGCTCAGGCCAGGATGGCTGCGCCCGAACCTGGCCGAAGCCTGCCTGATACCGACGTGGCCGACATCGATGCAGCAACTGACTCGTTCCGCGTCGCGGAGCCGCTCCGCCACCTCAGCAAACCATCCCGGATCAAGGCCGGCGGCATACTCGAGAAAGACGAGCGGGCCGTCCGGCTGCTCGCGCAGGCGCGCATCGAGCTGGCGCATCACCTCGAGCAGGCGGTCTGTTTGCTGCCCCATCTCATGTTTGTCGTGGACGACGAGCCCAGCGATGCGGCCCGCGAAACGGCCCGCGAACTCCCCGACCACAGCACGGCCAGACTCCTCCAGCACATTGACGCCGCGGTTCAGGTGGACCACAGGCAGGTACGGATGGGGGGGCACGAACCGCAGAACGTGGTCAAGCTCGCCTGGCGTGTCGGCATACACCTCGGCGGCCAGGCCCATCTGGGCGAACCGGAGCCCGGCCAGCTCGAGCAGCGCATCATCCCCCGCCACCCGCCGCTGGAACAGGCCATGAACCGGCCGGGCATGATCCATAATCCTCACCCTCAAAATGACATCGATGCCCCTAATCCTCCACGACGGCTTCGACGTCGGAGTGTCCGCCGTCGCTATCGGCGCCTGGCCCAGGCCGGGAAGCCTGACCGGCTGACCAGGCCGGCCGCCAGCCGCCAGCCGAGCAGGAACAGACCGAGGAAGGCGAGCGCCACGGCCATGAACGCCGCCGCGGTGCCCTGCCCGGCCACCACCCGCAGCACCATGCCCAGGCCCGCCGCCCCGAGCCACGCGCCGACGCCGGATGGGACCAGTGCCCCCGGCCGCCGCCAGGCCCGGGTGGCCAGCCAGCCGCCCGCCAGCCCGGCCAGGAACGGCCACGCCGTCGAGGTGATCCCGGCCAGGCTCTCGCCCTGGGCGTGACTGGCCCGGCCGATGATCACGAACGCGAGCACGCAGCAGAAATCAGCCGCCGCCGCCAGCCTTACTGCACGCACGTGCTTCAGGTTAGCGCTGCGGCTCGATGATCACCTTCAGCCCGGTGCGACCTGCCGCGGCCCCGAACGCCCCGGCCGCCTCGCCCAGCCCCGCTCGGCTGCTTACCAACGCGCCGAGATCGACCACGGCTCGTTCGGCCATACTGATCGCCCGCGGGTACACCTCGTTCATCCGCCGCACCAGCGCGATCGTCAGTCCCTTGCGCCGCGCGGTCGAGGCCCGGAAGCTGATCGCGTCGTCGCCCGGGATGCCGGCCAGCACCACCCGCCCGCCGGGCCGGGCCGATTCGACGGCCAGCCGGACTCCCTGGTCGGTGCCCGCCGCCTCGAACGCCACGTCCACCCCGTGACCGGCCAGGTCCCGCATCAGGCCGCCGCCCGGGGCGAACGCGCCGGGATCAGCCACCTGGTCCGCGCCGTACCGCGCGGCCGCCTCGCGCCGGTGCGCAAGCGGTTCGATGGCCAGCACCGAACGGGCTCCCGCCGCCTTCAGCACGCCGATCAGCAGCAGCCCGATCGGACCGCAGCCGGTCACCGAGGCCGTGCCGCCGAACGGCAGGTGGCCCAGGTCCGCCGAGTGCAGCGCCACGCCGAGCGGCTCGAGCAGGGCGCCGTCCGTGTCGGACACCGCGTCCGGCAGCGGGTACAGCAGATCGGAAGGCCAGGTCATGAACTCGCGCATCATGCCGTCGGTCTCGCCGTGCCCGGCGAACAAGATCCGATAGCACAGGTTGCGGTACCCGTCCCGGCAGGCCCGGCAGGTCTGGCAGCAGATGGCCGGGTCGATCGCCACCCGTTCGCCGCGCCGCGGCCCGTCGGCGATCATCCCGGCCCCCTCGTGACCGAGCACCAGCGGATGGGTCAGCTTCGCGTCCCCGATCGCCCCCTCGTCCCACCAGTGCAGGTCAGAGCCGCAGATTCCGACCGCGGTGACCTGCACCAGGCTCAGCCCGGCGGCCGGGTCAGGGACCGGCTCCGCGCCGACCCGCAGGTCGCCCACCCCGTGCAGCCTCGCCGCGCGCACCCGGTCTCCCCTCTGTGCTTCTTACTCTTTTTATCCCGAACGGGCCGTGGTGGCTGCTCCCGGATTGGCGGGCAGCCACGAAACGGCGGGGCCAGTGATCCCCCGCAGGGAGTCGGGGGATCACTGGCGCAGGGCCCGCCTGGTACAGCGGCTGCAGGGTCAGGCCGCCGGGCCGGTAGTGAGGGTCAGGTTCGAGGTGTGCGACTGGCCGTACTGGTCCGTCCAGGTCACTGAGATCGAGTCGCCGGGGTGGTACTTGACCAGGGCGTGGGCGATGTCCTCGGCGGTGGAGACCGTCTGGCCGCCCACTGCGGTGATCGTGTCGCCCTCGCCCAGGCCGGCGTTGGCGGCCGGGGAGCCGGAGAGAGTGCCGGCGATGGCCACGCCGCTGGTGTTGCCCTGGCTGCCGCCCTGGCCGCCGAAGCCGGGGAAGCTGCCGAAGCCGCTGCCCGTGCCGCTGCCCGTGCCGCTGCTGCCGGAGCTGCCCAGGGACACCCCGAGGAAGGCGGTGGCGCCGATGTGGACGTCGGCCGAGGTGGTGCTCGCCTCGATCTGCTTGGCGATCGAGAGCGCCTCGTTGATGGGGATCGCGTACGCCTGCTCAGCGGGCTGGCCCGACTGGCCCGACTGGCCCGGCTGGCCCTGGAACTGGGAGCCCGAGGAGGCGGCGGTGTCCATGCCGATCACCTGGCCGTAGGCGTTGACCAGCGAGCCGCCCGAGTCGCCCGGCTGGATGTCGGCATTGGTCTCGAGCAGGCCGGTCAGCTGCTCGCTGACCCCGGAACCGTCGTCTGACGCGGTGATGGACTGGTTGAGCGCGGTGACCGTGCCGGTTGCGACGGACGGGGTGCCGCCCTTGCCGCCGGCGTTGCCCAGGGCCACCACGCTGTCACCGGCCTGCACGGTGGAGGAGTCGCCCAGGTTGGCCGTGGTCAGGCCGGACGCGCCCTGCAGTTGCAGCACGGCCACGTCGTGGCTGGCGTCGTAGCCCACCACGGTCGCGGTGTAGGTCTTGCCGTTGCCCACGTCGGTGACCTTGGTCGAGGTGGCGCCGTCGATGACATGGTTGTTGGTCAGCACCTCGCCGTTGGAGGTGAGCACGATGCCGGTGCCTGCCGCGGTGGCCTGCTGGTAGCCGTCCGTGGACACCACGTCGACCAGGCCCGGGTCGACCCGGGCCGCGATCTGGCTGGCTGACAGCGCGGTCGAGGAGGCGGCGGTGGTGTGGCCCGTCGCGGTGTGGTTGGTGCTGCCGATCAGCCCGCCCACGGCGGCCCCGGCGGCCAGCGCGACCACGCCGGTCGCGGCCAGCCAGCGCTTGTGGTGCGGCTGCCGCGGTGGCGGCGGCGGCTCGGTGCCGAAACCCGGCCCGCCGGCGTAGCCAGCACCGCCTCCGTAACCAGCACCGCCCGCGTAACCGGGCCCGCCGGGGTAACCAGCGCCGCCCGCGTAGCCCGGGCCGCCGGTGTAGCCGGAACCTCCCGGGTAGCCGGCTCCGCCCACGCGGTCGGAGGCAACGGGGTAGCCGGCCCGGCCTGCCTGGCCGGGCGCAACCGGACCATTCTGGTCACTCTGCTCCCAGGGATTGCCCTGGTACCGCAGCGTCTTGTCCTGCACGTCCTGCACGTCCTGCGGGTCGTCAGCGTGTTCCGGGTTCTGGTGGTAGTTCTCGCTCATGGGTTGCCCTCAACTCAGTGCCGCGGCCTGGCGGCCTCGTTCTTTCGTTACGTTTTGATAATCGGCCGCAGACCTGGAGGCCAGCCAAGGGCAACCCCCCGCAATCCCTCAAAGTTCCTGAAGATTGCCTGAAGGCGTTCAGGTTTCACCCGTTCCCGGACAGCGGGACCAGTTCCCGCTCTTCGGCTCGCTGGCCACGTCCATGTGCAGGGTGCCGTGACGCAGCGCCACCTCGTCCAGCGCCTGGTTGACCGCCCGCATGCGGCGGGCCAGCGGCCGGCCCAGCGCCTTGGGCAGGCCGAACATCTGGCCCGGGTCGGGCAGCCGCATGGTGAGCACCTGGGCGCCCGCCGCCCGCAGGCCCTCTACCGTGCGGGTCAGCGGGGTAGGGGAGCGGGCCGGTGTCCGCAGGCGGTGCGCCGCGCGCCGGCTGCGGGGCGATAACGAGCGGCTGGTGGCCCCGGGCGGCGAGCGTTTCCGCCACTCGCAGCACGCAGTGGGCGACACCGTTGACATCGGGCGGGAAGGATTCGGTAATGATCGCTACCCTCATGTTCACAAGGTGCGATACGCGAGGATCGCCAGGTCACAGCCGCCATGACTTCCAAAAGAAAACTCCGTGACTTCTTGGCTTTGGCAGAATGACTGATATGGATCACGTCGGCGACACGCAGGACATTTCCACCTGGATCGTCCGGCTGGATGACGCCGCAGGGCCCGGCCCCCGACTCGCGGTCAAGGACTGCATCGACGTGGCCGGCGTGCCCACCACGGTGGGCTGCCCGGTGATCGCCGAACGGGCCCGGCCGGCGGTCCGGGACGCGGCCGTGGTCGCCGCGGCCCGGCGGTCCGGAGCCCGGATCGTCGGCAAGACCAACCTGAGCGAGCTGTGCTGGTCGGCGGTCGGGACCAACCGCTGGTCGGGGACGCCGCCCAACCCGCTCGACCCGGGGCGCGTGCCGGGCGGCTCGTCGAGCGGCTCGGCCGTGGCCGTGGCCACCGGGCAGGCTGATGTGGCGCTGGGCACCGACACCGGCGGTTCGGTGCGGATTCCCGCTGCCTGCTGCGGCATCGTCGGGCTCAAGACCACCTGGGGCCGGGTGCCGGTCGACGGCGTGTACCCGCTGGCGTCATCCCTGGACACGGTGGGGCCCCTGGGCCTGGACGTGGCCGCGGTCGAACTGGGCATGCGGCTGATCGAGCCGGGCTTCACGGCCGGTGCCTGTGAGCTCGCGGTGGGCCGGGTCCGCGCGGATGTCCGGGTCGATCGGGCCGTGGATGCGGCGATCGACGCCGCGCTGGCCGCGGCGGGCGTGGCCGCCACCGATGTCGGCGGCCTCGACTGCGCCGCGGCAGCGGAGGCGGGCGGCCTGCTCATCGACGCCGAGGCCTATCCGGTGAACGCCTACCTGATGCCCGAACTGGCCCGGCTCGACTCGTTCAACCAGCGGAACCTGCCCGAGGCCGCCCAGGTCACCGCCGCCCAGGTGGCCGCGGCCGACCAGATTAGGCAGGCGACAAGGGAGTGGTTCGCCGGGATGCTGGACCGCCACCCGTTCCTCGCCCTGCCCACCCTGATCGGCGCGCCGCCGCTGCTCGGTCAGCGGGGCATACCGCTCACCCTGCTGACCCTGCCGGTCAACCTGGCCGGCCTGCCCGCCCTGGCCCTGCCCGTGCCCGGCGGCCCGGCCGGGCTGCCCGCCTCGTTGCAGCTCGTCGGCCCGCCGGGCAGCGAGGCACAGCTCATCGCGCTGGGCCGCCACATCGAGACGGCGCTCTGCACCCGCTAGCGGGGTGACTCCCGGTTCCCGGTCAGCTTGCGCATGGTGTAGGTCACATTGATGATGCCGACGATGATCCAGATCAGGGCCATGAGCATGATGGCGGCGACGCCCGGGGACCCCTTGAGCACGATCGCGGTCACCGACAGGGCGACCAGCATGGACCCCAGAGCCAGCAGCAAGGACTGCCGGCCGGAGTGATCGGCCCGCTCGGCCCGGATCGTGCGCCGTTCAGCACGGATCATGCGCTTGGCCCGGCGGCGTTGGTGCCTGCACCCCGCGTACCGGTCCAGCTGGGTCAGGATGCGGCTGTCCACCTCCGCCGTGACCCGGTTGTCGATCTGGGCCGCGATCCGCTTGTCGATCTCCGCGCCGATGCGTTCCACCAGACCCTCGGCCAGTGCCTGGTCATAGCCGGGGCCGAGGTCCTGCAGGGCGCCGACCGAGGCGGCGATCTCGGCCTGGCTTTCTGTGGCCATCATGTCCTCCGAACGTTCCGTCAACCCCTGCAGGTACGGTACGGATCTGAGGCAGCGGAGCGGAATGCGGTTAGCCTCCGTCGCGTCCTGGGGTTTCCCCCACCCGGCCGTGTTCAGGGCCGCGATGAATCTCGGGGTGCTCAGACGTCATAGCTGCGACTCGCAAAAGACGCGGAGGAAGCAATGGTCCGGCCGCACGGGGGCCGGCCGGGCCAGCACCGGCGAACCGCGCTGCCCGGGTAATCGGGACCGTAGGTGAGAATGTGATCTGCGGCCCTGACCAACCCGACGGAGGGAGTTCGCCGATGAGCGCCACGCCTGACACGCGTCCGCCTGACGGGTGGCCAGCTGACACGCGGCCGGCTGCGGGCACCTCGCTGCGGGAATTCCTGCACGGGCTGCCGGGGGTCGACCAGGTCGGCGCCGAGGCCCGGACGGCCATGCTGTCCAGCCGGTCGATCAAGACCACGGCCAAGCGGTGGGCCCTGGACATGGCCATCTCCATGATCGACCTGACCACGCTGGAGGGCCAGGACACGCCGGGCAAGGTACGGGCCCTGTGCGCCAAGGCCAAACGCCCGGATCCCGCCGATCCGACCGCCCCCCAGGTCGCCGCGGTCTGCGTCTACCCGGACCTGGCCCACGTCGCGGCGGAAGAGGTCAAGGGCACCGGCATCCACGTGGCCAGCGTCGCCACCGCCTTCCCGAGCGGCCGGACCAGCCTGGAGGTCAAGCTGGCCGACGTGCGGTACGCGGTGTCCGCGGGGGCCGACGAGGTGGACATGGTCATCGACCGCGGCGCCTTCCTGGCCGGTGACTACCAGCAGGTCTTCGACGAGATCGCCGCGGTCAAGCAGTCCTGCGGAGTGGCTCATCTCAAGGTCATCCTGGAGACCGGTGAGCTGGTCACGCTGGACAACGTGCGGCGCGCCTCGTGGCTGGCCATGCTGGCCGGCGCCGACTTCATCAAGACCTCGACCGGCAAGGTGGCTCCCGCCGCCACGCTCCCGGTGACCCTGGTCATGCTGGAAGCCGTGCGCGATTTCCGCGAGTCCCACGGCCGTCAGGTCGGCGTCAAGCCGGCCGGCGGCATCCGCACCGCCAAGGACGCCATCAGGTACCTGGTCCTGGTCAACGAGACGGCGGGGGACGACTGGCTGGATCCCCGCTGGTTCCGCCTGGGCGCCTCCAGCCTGCTGAACGACCTGCTCATGCAGCGGACCAAGCTGGCCACCGGCCGCTACTCGGGCCCCGACTACTTCACCCTGGACTGACATGCCTAAGTTCGAGTACGCGCCGGCACCGGAGTCGCGCGCTATCGTCTCCGTCAAGGAGTCATACGGGCTGTTCATCAACGGCGAGTTCACGTCCGGCGTGGACGGCCGCGCGTTCAAGACCATCTCGCCCGCCACCGAGGAGGTCCTGGCCGAGGTGACCGAGGCCGGCCCCGCCGATGTGGACCGCGCGGTGACCGCCGCCCGCCAGGCCTACGAGCAGACCTGGTCCCAGCTGCCGGGCCGGGAACGGGCCAAGTACCTGTTCCGGATCGCCCGCATCATCGCCGAGCGAGCCCGCGAACTGGCCGTGCTCGAGTCGCTCGACAACGGCAAGCCGATCAGGGAATCGCGCGACGTGGACATCCCGCTGGTCGCGGCGCACTTCTTCTATCACGCCGGCTGGGCCGACAAGCTGGAGTACGCGGGCTACGGCCCGGCGCCCAGGCCCCTGGGCGTGGCCGGCCAGGTCATCCCGTGGAATTTCCCGCTGCTGATGCTGGCCTGGAAGATCGCCCCCGCGCTGGCCTGCGGCAACACGGTGGTGCTGAAGCCCGCCGAGACCACGCCGCTGACCGCGCTGCTGTTCGCCGAGATCTGCCAGCAGGCCGACCTGCCGCCGGGCGTGGTCAACATCGTGACCGGGGCGGGGGAGACCGGCCGGGCCCTGGTCACCCATCCCGGCATCGACAAGGTCGCGTTCACCGGATCCACCGAGGTGGGCAAGGAGATCGCCCGCGCCTGCGCCTCCGGACCCCGCAAGAAGCTGACCCTGGAACTGGGCGGCAAGGCGGCCAACGTCGTGTTCGACGACGCGCCCGTCGACCAGGCGGTCGAGGGCATCGTGAACGGCATCTTCTTCAACCAGGGCCACGTCTGCTGCGCCGGGTCCCGGCTGCTGGTCCAGGAATCGGTCTACCCCGAGGTCCTGGCGTCGCTGCAGCGGCGGCTGGCCACGCTGCGCCTGGGCGACCCGCTGGACAAGAACACCGACGTGGGCGCGATCAACTCCGCCGCCCAGCTGGCCAAGATCCGCGAGCTGTCCGAGGTCGGCGAGGCGGAGGGCGCGCAGCGGTGGTCCCCGCCGTGCGAGCTGCCGGTGAAGGGGTTCTGGTTCCCGCCCACGGTCTTCACCGGGGTGTCGCAGGCGCACCGCATCGCCCGCGAGGAGATCTTCGGCCCGGTCCTGTCGGTGCTCACCTTCCGGACCCCGGCCGAGGCGGTGGAAAAGGCTAACAACACCCCGTACGGGCTGTCCGCCGGGGTCTGGACCGACAAGGGATCGCTGATCTTGTGGATGGCGTCCCGGCTGCGGGCCGGCGTGGTCTGGGCCAACACGTTCAACAAGTTCGACCCGGCTTCGCCGTTCGGCGGCTACAAGGAATCCGGCTACGGCCGCGAGGGCGGCCGGCATGGGCTGGAGGCGTACCTCGATGTCTGAAACTGTGCTTCCCCCGGGGGACGACCCCCCGGTGACCCCCCGGAAAGGGGGGACTACCCGTCCCCCCTTTGACCCCCCTGGCCCCCCCGGCCCTGGCAGGCTGGCCGTCCGGAAGACCTACAAGCTCTACATCGGCGGGGCCTTCCCCCGCTCGGAAAGCGGAAGGTCCTACGTGGTGACCGACCACCAGGGCGGATTCCTGGCCAACGCGGCGCTGGCCTCGCGCAAGGACGCCAGGGACGCGGTCGCGGCCGCCCGCAAGGCGTTCCCGGGCTGGTCGGGAGCGACCGCCTACAACCGGGGCCAGGTGCTGTACCGGGTCGCCGAGCTGATGGAGGGCCGCCGGGCCCAGTTCGTTGCCGACGTCCGCTCGGCCGACGGCCTGGGCGTACGGCAGGCCGAAACGGCCGTGGACGCCGCCATCGACCGCTGGGTCTGGTACGCGGGCTGGTCGGACAAGATCGCCCAGGTCCGCGGGGCCGCCAACCCGGTGGCCGGGCCGTACTTCAACTTCTCCCTGCCCGAACCGACCGGCGTGGTCGCGGTCATCGCCCCCGAGGCCGCCAGCCTGCTCGGCTTCGTCTCGGTGGTCGCGCCCGCGATCGCGACCGGCAACACCGTGGTGGCCCTGGCCAGCGAGCGCGGCCCGCTGCCCGCGGTGACGCTGTCGGAGGTGCTGGCCACCTCCGACGTGCCGGGCGGCGTGGTCAACGTGCTCACCGGCCGCACCGCTGAGGTCGCGCCCTGGCTGGCCTCGCACATGGACGTCAACGCCATCGACCTGGCCGCCGCGCCCGACGACCTGGCCGACGACCTGGCCATAGCCGCCGCCGAGAACCTCAAGCGCGTCGTCAGGTCCGCCGAGGCGGACTGGACGGCGATGCCGGGCCTGGCGCGGATGCTGGCCTACCTGGAGACCAAGACCGTCTGGCACCCCGTCGGCACCTGACCGCCGCGAATGCCCAGACCCGCGCCGCCTATCACGGCCGCGGCGGTGACATCCGTCATGCCCAGGTCAGGATCTGTCACACTGGGCCGGGAAAGGCCTCCTGCCTAGCGTTATAGGCATGACGAACACCGCAGAGCACACGACCCAGACCCGCGACTACAGCCGGCTGCAGTCGGTAGCGAAGATCGCGGTCTTCGACATCGCAGGCCCCCTGGTGGCCTACTCGCTGCTGCGCCGGGCCGGGCTGAGCACCGTGTCCGCCCTGGTCCTCAGCGGCGTCCTGCCCGGCATCGCCGTGCTGGGCGGCCTGATCCGGCACCGCCGCATCGATGCCGTCGGCATCCTGGTCCTGGCCGGGATCGCGGTCGGCACCGTCCTCGGCATGCTCAGCGGCAACCCGCACCTGTTCCTGATGGAGGGCTCGGTGCCCACCGCCGTGTTCGGGGTGCTCTGCCTGGGCTCGCTGTGGTCGCAGCGGCCGCTGATCTACCGGTTCGCGCTGGAGTTCATGGGCCAGGACTCCCCGCGCGGCCGTGAGTTCGCCAGCCTGTGGCAGTACGAGGGATTCCGCCGCCTCTTCCGGAACTTCACCCTGGTCTGGGGCGTGGTGTACCTGCTCGAGGCCGCCGCCCGCGTCGTCATCGTCGAGACCACCTCGACCGGCACCGCCCTGGCCGTCTCCAAGGTGATGCCCTACGCCGTCGCGGGCCTGCTGGTCGGCTGGATGGTCCTGTATGGCCGCCGCGCCCGCCGCGAAGGCGAGCGCCGCGCCGCCGAAACCGCCCAGCCCGAACCCCAGCGCCCCGAGCCCCAGCGCCCCGAGCCCGCCATCTCCGCCTCTCGCCGCCCCGCCGCCGCCTGACCGCCCGACCCACGCTAAGCCGCCGCCCAGCCCTCAGCCCTCAGCCCTCAGCCCTCAGCCCTGGTGGTGCTGCCGGTAGTGCTCGGCCAGCACGTCGTCGCCGAAGTCGTCGGCCGGGTTGCGCCACACCGAGTGGATGTGGTTGCCGTTGCCCTGGGTGTTGTCGTGCTCGATGAGCAGCGTCGGTCCCTGGATGCGGAAGTAGTGCCGCTGCCCGGGTTGGGTGCCGCCCGCCCAGGCGAAGGTGAGCTGGTCGAACCCGGCCCGCTCCAGGTCGTTCAGCTGCACGCCGGCCACCTCGTCGGGCAGCCGCCGGGCGAACGTCCCGACCAGCTCCGATAGCTCGTCAAGCTGGCGTTCGGTCAGCCCAGCCGCGGAAAGCCCCTTCGGCTGGGCGCGGACGTAGCTGAGCATGTCGCGCTCGTCCTCGCTGATCACGTAGTCGGGCTCGACGAACATCGCGTCGGGCCGCTCGACCTCGCCGATCCTGGGCACCAGCCGGGTGACGACATCCGGCGGCGGCCGGTGGTGGATGATCGCGGCCTGCCGCTGGGCGGCATCCAGTGAGTTCACGAATCGGAAGCCGCGTTCCTCCTCGTCGGCCACCGGGGCCAGCGGCCCGTACGAGGCCGGCTCGGCGCCCAGCATGCAGGGCGTGGGGGAGATGTGCCGGCTGCCGGCCACGGTGAAGTTGAACGACACGTGATGCCCGGCCACCTGCCAGCCCCACACCTGATCTCCCGGCGCACCGAACACCCGGAAGCTGTACCGCTCCGGGTTGAACAGCCCGGCCAGATCCGGCTGCAGCGCCCGCAGCACGTGCTCGAGCGCCATCACCGAGACGACCTTCGCGTACCCCGGCAGGCTGGTCCCGCTCATGATCAGCTCGTGCGCCAGCCTGCGCTGGCCCTCGTCGAGCGCGCCGATCGGCAGCCCGGCGCGCTCGTGCGCGGGCAGGAACGTCCACTCCCGCCGCTGCTCGCCGAAGGCGGAGCAGGCCAGGCCGCGCTGCGCCTCGGTCAGCGCCGCCACGAACGCCGCCGCGGCCTTGGCCATCCGCGCGGCCGTCTCCGGCGCCGCCCGCCGGTCCCCGTCATTCATCCGCCGTCCCTCCGGTCACCTTGCTCGCCGCGGGCCGCCCGCCGCCCGCGCCCGGTTTCATTTTTATCCCGAACGGCCCGTGCCGCACGCCGCCGCGTCCGCTCACCGCCCCGCGGGGCCAGCCGGGCCCGGCCAGGTGCGCAAGCCTTGCAGCCGCATCCGGCTGGCTGATGTCGAGGTGCTGCAACAGGATTTTCCGGACATGCTGGTGGCATGAAGGACGACCAGCACCACGTGCATGATCATCAGCATGCGGATCATGGCTGGTGGGCCCGGGTCAGGCACGCCGCCGGTCCGCACTCGCACTCCCACGACCGCGCGGCTGACCCGGTACTCGAGTCCTCGGCCGAAGGCCTGCGGGCGCTGTGGATCTCGCTGGCCGGGCTGGCCGCGACCGCATGCGCGCAGGCGGTGGTGGTCGCCCTGTCCGGCTCGGTCGCGCTGCTGGGCGACGCGCTGCACAATTCGGCCGACGCGCTGACCGCCGTGCCGCTCGGCATCGCGTTCCTGCTCGGCCGGCGCCGTCCCACCCGCCGCTACACCTACGGCTACGGCCGGGCCGAGGACCTGGCCGGCGTGGTCATCGTGGCCGTGATCGTGCTGTCCTCGGCCACGGCCGCGTACATCGCCGTGCAGCGGCTGCTGCACCCGCATCCGGTCACCCACCTGGCCGCGGTCGCGGCCGCGGCCGCGACCGGCTGCGCGGGCAACGAGCTGGTGGCCAGGTACCGGATCACCACCGGGCGCCGGATCGGCTCGGCCGCGCTGGTCGCCGACGGCCTGCACGCCCGCACCGACGGGTTCACCTCGCTGGCCGTCCTGGCCGGGGCGGGCGGGGTGGCGATCGGCTGGCGGTGGGCCGACCCGGTGCTTGGCCTGCTCATCACGGCGGCCATCGCCGTGGTGGGCTGGCAGGCGGCCCGCGAGGTCGGGCGGCGGCTGATGGACAGCGTGGACCCGGCCCTGACCGATACGGCCGAGGCCACCCTGCGGGCCACGCCGGGCGTGCTTGACGCCGGGCCGGTGCGGCTGCGCTGGGTCGGCCGGACGCTGCGGGCCGAGTGCGAGATCCTGGTCGACCCGCGCAGCTCGGTCATCGAGGCGCACGATGTCGCCGTCGCCGCGGAACACGCGCTCATCCACGCCATCCCCAGGCTCGCCGCCGTCAGCGTGCACGCCGACCCGCTGGACGGCACCGATCACCACGCCCTGCTGGCCGATCACGCGCTGGCCGGGCACGCGCTGGCCGGGCACGCGCTGGCCGGGCACGCGCTGGCCGGGCACGGCCATTAGCGGCAGCGCCGCTACACCCGGGGCAGGATCGCGGCCAGCAGGGAGCCCATCCGGCCCGCCGAGGCCCGGCCCGCCTCGACCACCTCGGCGTGGCTCAGGCTCTGCCCGGCCAGGCCCGCCGCCATGTTGGTGACCAGGGATATGCCCAGCACCTCGGCACTCATCTGGCGGGCCGCGATCGCCTCCAGGCCGGTTGACATCCCGACCAGGTCGGCGCCGAGCCGGCCGATCATGGTGATCTCCGCCGGGGTCTCGTAATGCGGGCCGGGCATCATCGCGTACACGCCCTCGGCCAGGCTGGGATCGGCCTGGCGGGCCAGCGCCCGCAGCCGCGGCGAGTACAGGTCGGTCAGGTCGACGAACCGCGGGCCGGCCGACGGCGCGGGCCCGGTCAGCGGGGACTTCCCGGTCAGGTTCAGGTGATCGCTGATCAGCACCGGCTGCCCGACGCCGAGCCCGGGACGGATGCCGCCCGCCGCGTTGGTCAGCACCACCACCCGGCAGCCCGCCGAGATGGCGGTGCGCACGCCGTGCACCACGGTGGCGGGCGGCAGCCCCTCGTACAGGTGGACCCGGCCCAGGAACACCAGGACCCGCAGCGGCCCGGCGGTCAACGCGCGCACCGTGGGCGTATGCCCGGCCACGGTGGGCTCGGGGAAACCGCCCAGTTCGGTCAGCGGGATCTCCGCCTCGGCGACGCCGATCGCGTCGGCGGCCGGGGCCCAGCCCGAGCCGAGGACCACCGCCACGTCGGGCTGGCCGGCCAGGTCGATCAGGCGGGCGGCGCTGGCCGCCGCGACGGCGAAGGGATCTTCACTCACGAAGGCCATCATGGCCTATGGCGAGCCCGCGGGGCGGCGCAAGCCCCATCCGGGTCGGGATCGGTGCACCGCGCGAGCACCACGGCCCGTTCGGCCGAAGATTAAATGAGCCGGGATTCGGTATAGCGTGACGGGATGGACGCCGACGCCGTGACCCCGGAAGCCGGGGGAGCCCAGGAGGCCGCTGCGCCGGCCCAGGCCCCGCCGCCTGATCCGGCCGGGGTCGGCTCGCCGTGGGATGACCCGCGGCTGCCGTGGACGGGCCGGCCGCGCACGGTGGACGTGCTGTGCTGGGCGGGCATCGTGGCTAGCGGCATCTACTACTGGGCCCTGCTGCCGTTCGTGGCCCCGCTGGTGGGCACCCATCCGGTCGCGCTCGAGGTGCTGAACGGGAACACCGCGGCCATCATCTCCGCGGCGGCGTTCGTCCGGGTGGGGCACGGGACGCTGGTCGTGGTGCTGCTGGCCGCCATTCCCGGGCTGATGAAGTTCGACGTGCTGTACTGGTGGGCGGGCCGGCTGTGGGGCGAGCGCCTCATCCTGCTGCTGTCGGGCAAGCGCAACCGGGGCGCCAAGTACATGGACCGCGTGCAGCGCTGGGGCCGCAAGTTCACCTGGCCCGCGGTGCTGGTCGCCCCGTTCCTGCCCATCCCCACCGCGATCATCTACGTCGTCGTCGGCTGGGCCGGGATGCGCCTGGTCACCTTCCTCATCCTGGACGTCATCGGCTCGCTGGGCTGGGCGGGCCTGCTGGCCGGCCTGGGGTACGCCCTCGGCCATCACGCGGTCGTGGTCGCCCAGTCCATCTCGCACTACGGGCTGTGGATCTCGATCGCGCTGATCGTGATCATCGTGGTCTTCCAGGTGCGGTCGCAGCGCCGGATGGTGCGCGAGGTAGGCCTGGCCCGGATGGCCGCGCGGGCCGGCCCGGCCGCGCCCGCCGGCGGCGATGAGGCCGGCGGCTAGCGCACGCCGTACAGATGCTCGAGCGCGAGCTGGTCGAGGTGCTCGTAGGCCAGGCCCCGCCGGCCCAGCCGGTCGGCGTCCGCGGTGGACTCGCGCACGTCCCGCCAGGTCTCCCCGCTGTCCAGGGTGGGCTGGCCCAGCTGGTCCACGCCCGAGGCGCGCAGCGCCTCGGCTACCTCGGGGTCGGCCCGGAACGCCCGGACCTTGGCCCGCAGGATCAGGTAGTTCCGCATGCACGCGGCCGCCGACACCCACACGCCCTCGTCGTCTTCGGTGCGCGGCGGCTTGTAGTCGAAGTGGACCGGGCCGGAGTACCCGCCGGCCATCAGGGTGTCCACCACCCAGAACGCGCCGCGCACGTTCCCGGCGCCGAACCGCAGGTCCTGGTCGTACCGCGGGCCGTGCTGCCCGTTCAGGTCGATGTGGAACAGCTTGCCGTGCCACAGCGCCTGGGCGATGCCGTGCGCGTAGTTAAGGCCGGACATCTCCTCGTGCCCGACCTCGGGGTTGATGCCGACCATGTCGCCGTACTCGAGCCGGCTGATGAAGGCCAGCGCGTGGCCCACCGTGGGCAGCAGGATGTCGCCGCGCGGCTCGTTCGGCTTCGGCTCGATCGCGAACCTGAGGTCATAACCCTGGTCCCGGACGTACGCGCAGAGCAGGTTCAGCCCCTCCGCGTACCGGTCCAGGGCCGCGCGGATGTCCTTGGCCGCGCCGGACTCGGCGCCCTCGCGGCCGCCCCAGAATACGTAGGTGCGGGCGCCGAGCTCCGCGGCCAGATCCAGGTTCCGCATCACCTTGGCCAGCGCGAAGCGCCTGACCTCCCGCTCGTTCGCGGTGAACGCCCCGTCCTTGAACATCGGGTGGCCGAACAGGTTCGTGGTGGCGGTCGTCACGACCAGCCCGGTCTCCTCCAGCGCCTTGCGGAACGCGCCGGTCCGCTCGTCCCGCTCAGTTGGCGTGGCCTCGAACGGGAACACGTCGTTGTCGTGGAAGTTGACCCCGTAAGCCCCGAGCTCGGCCAGCTTGTACACCGCCCGCTCGGCGGGCATGGGCGGCCGCACCGCCGACCCGAACACGTCGACGCCTTGCCAACCGACCGTCCAGATTCCGAACGAGAAGTGGTCC
Source organism: uncultured Actinomycetes bacterium (assembly GCA_963835775.1). Taxonomy (GTDB): domain Bacteria; phylum Actinomycetota; class Actinomycetes; order Streptosporangiales; family Streptosporangiaceae; genus Palsa-504. The sequence continues at coordinate 126,060 of CAWIHB010000004.1, forward strand.
TCGTGCGAGGGAACGTAATCCGTGCTCACCAGGCGTTCCTTTCCGTCATGCCGCTCGTCTGCCCATGCTTTCACGCCCCGGGCCGCTCAGGTACGGCCCCAGGCGGCGGTGGCGTCGCGCAGCGCCGCGTACCGCTCGCGGACCGCTGGGTCCGGCTCGGCGGTGTACTCACCGCTCGGGCCGGCCAGCGGCCATTCCGGCGGCCCGGCCGACCCCGAAGCCGCCCAGGCTGCCTGCCGGGCGGCGCCCAGGGCTACGTACTCGGCAGGCTCGGGCACCGTCACCGGCACGCCGAATATCCGCGGCGCGACCCGGCGCACGGCCTCGGACCGGGCGGCACCGCCGATGAGGATCACCCGCCGCGCGGTGATCCCGCAGTCGGCCAGGTTGTCGATGGCGTCCGCCAGCGAGCAGAGCACCGCCTCCACCGCGGCCCGGGCGAGGTTCTCCGGCGTGGTATTGCTGCTGGTCAGGCCGCGCAGCACGCCGTTGGCGTCGGGCCGGTTCGGGCTGCGTTCGCCATCCAGGTAGGGCAATAGGGTCAGGCCGCCCGCCCCGGGGGCGGCAGCCAGCGCCAGGCGGGACAGCCCGTCGGCGTCGGTGCTCAGCATACGGGCGGTGACCGTGAGCACGCGGGCCGCGTTGATCGTGGCCACCAGGGGCAGGAAGCGCCCGGTGGCGTCGGCGAAGCCGGCCACCGCGCCGGACTCGTCGGCCGCGGGCTCGGCCGCGACCGCATACGCGGTGCCCGAGGTGCCGATCGACACCACCACCTCGCCCAGGCCCAGGCCCAGGCCGAGCGCGGCGCCCATGTTGTCGCCTGTGCCCGCGGACAGCGCCGCGCCGTCCGGGGTCCGGGCCACGATCTCGGCGGGCCCAGCCAGCCGTGGCAGCCCGACCGGGCGGCCCAGCGCGACCTCGGCCAGTTCGGGCAGCCACTGGCCCTTGGCGGGCGAGAAGTAGCCCGTGCCCGAGGCGTCACCGCGGTCGGTGGCCGCGGGGTGGGCCCGTTCGCCCAGCCGCCAGGTCAGCCAGTCGTGCGGGAGCATGACCTGCGCGGTGCGCGCGGCCGCAGCAGGCTCGTGCTCGGCCAGCCAGCGCAGCTTGGTCACCGTGAACAACGCCGTCGGCACACTGCCGGTCTGCCTGGCCCACCAGCCCGGCCCGCCGAGCTCACTGATCAGGGCCGCGGCCTGCGGTGCCGAACGCACGTCGTTCCACAGCAGGGCAGGCCTGACCACCTCGCCAGCCTGGTCGACGACGACCATGCCGTGCTGCTGGGCCCCCACCCCGATCGCGTCCGCACGGTCGAGCAGCCCGTCGCCCGCCTTGGCCAGCGCGGCCCACCACAGCTCCGGATCACACTCGGTGCCGTCCGGGTGCGGAGCGCTGGCCTGCCCGATGACGGTGCCGTCGTCCGCCTGGCAGAGCAGCACCTTGGTGGACTGAGTGGATGAGTCGACGCCAGCGACAAGCATCAGCGGCTCCCTGCCACGCCGAAGGCCATCCCGGCCCCGGCCGCGAGGCCCGCGGCGGGGTGATGCCCCACCATAACGCGCGCCCCAGCGCCCGCGCCGGGCACCCGCACCGAGCACCCGCGCCGGGCACTCGCACGGACCGCCGAGCCGCCCTGCTACAGACCGGCTGCGACCAGAGCGCAGAGCGTGACCGACCGAGGTCAGGGAGCCGTTAGCTGTCCCGTTTTGTTACTTGAACGCCTATGACCTGCTGCGCCGTAAGGTGCACGATACAAATGAACGTGCAAATGGTCTTGCATGAAGTGCGTAATCTCGGGCAGGATGTCAACTGCGTCGATCAGCCGGGGTCGATGCACGACGGTTCGCGGGGTCGCGATGGGCTTGAGTCAAGTAGGGTTGCCGACACGAACCAAGGTCGATCCTGCCGTGCGCCGGCCAGTGGATCTGACCGCCAGGCTCCAGTGCGGGCCGGGACGCCCCCGCGTGGTGCGGATGCCCTCTGACTGGTGGGATTCCCCGGCCGGGGCGGCCTGCTCACTCGGCCTCAATGCCCAGTCCGGCCGGACCGCCCGCAGGTTCACCAGGAACACCCTGAGGGGGTGGGGCCTGACCGTGCTCGCCGATGACGCCGAGGCGATCGTGGGCGAATTCGTGGCCAACGCGGTGTCGCACGGCGCGCGTTCGGCGGGCTCGGGTCAGCCGATCGGCCTGCGGCTGCTCCGCCGGACCGGTGAGGTCATGTGCGCTGTGCTCGATCCGTGCGAAAGGGCCCCGGTGCTGCGGATCCCTGACCGCACCGAAGAGGCCGGCCGCGGCCTGCAGATGGTCGACGCGCTCAGCGACGTGTGGGGCTGGAGCCCGGTAACCGGCCGGGGCAAGGCCGTCTGGGCCATCCTGTTCTGCGCCTTAGCTCCAACCGCGCCGGCCACGCCAACCGCGCCGGCCACGCCAACCGCGCCGGCCACGCAACCCACGTCGGCTGCCCCCGAATCGCCCGGCAAACCCTCTCGCCGTGACCCCCGGTTCAGAAGGCACCTGTCCTAGCGGCCCGGGCCGCCCCGCTACCCTTGGTCCGAGCGCGTCCGCGAACCGCGCAACGGACAAGAGAGGCGTGGCCCGATGCCCTGGACATGGCGGTACGAGAAGGCCGACGGCACCGTAGTGGGTGCCGATGACCTGCAGGAAGCCATCTTCACCAGCCAGGGCGACGCGGAGAGCTGGCTCGGCGAGAACTGGCGCGCGCTACTCGCGGTCGGCGTCGACCAGGTCACGCTGCTCGAGGACTCCCGGGTCAACTACGGCCCGATGAGCCTGCACCCCGAGGATTAGGCTCAGATTTTCTCTCCCGGCTTAACCCGGGGCGTAGGAACCCTGAACCTCCGGATCTGCAGCGCCCGCATCACCGCGTACATGGTCAGGCCCCGGGTGGATTCGCCCGGCAGCCGCTCGGCGACCAGCTTGTTCAGGCTGCGCCTGATCAGCTGCGCGTCGATCACGATGACCAGGACCAGCACCAGGACCAGCGGCGAGATGAACTTCTGCTCGGCCTTGCTCTTGAGGAACACCGCGGCCAGCAGCAGCACCAGGATGTACATGTAGTACTCGCTGATCCGGCGCTTGGAGTCGATGTAGTCGCGGGCCAGCGCCCGCGCGGGACCGCGGTCGCGCGGGTTGAGGGCCCAGGACTCGCCCTGGCGCATGGCCTCGTACCTGCGGGTACGGTCGGTGCGGGCCTTGGCTTTATCCTCCGGGGTGCGCGGCGCGGCCGCGGGCCGGGTACCCGTGATCGGCTGCCGCCGTTTGCGCTCGGCTTCGCTGCGCTTGGGCGTAGGGCGTCCCTTGGCCGCCTCGGCCGGGGAACGGGGCTGCTTGACATCTGCCGGGCCGTCCGGGCTCTGACTGCCCGGGGAATCCTGGGCCGTGCCGTCCGTCGCCCCGGCGCTATGGCGTCGGAACACGCGCTTAGCTTAGCCCCAGCACGCCGCGAGGTTTGTCCCCCCGCGGGCCCGGCCGGCCCGGCGGGCCCCGCGGCCCCGAGGGCGGCCGAAGGCGGCCAGGGGCGGCCGAGGGGGAAAACATCCCCGCGCAGCCGGGGGACGGCCCCCCAAGAGGTCAACACCGGGCTGCCGGCGGGCAACTTATGTAGCTCGCATGCGGGTGACCGCGTAGGGTGGAATGCGACTAGTCGCACGGGCTCGTCCGCCGTCTAGCCGGGTGCCCGGCCATATCGGCCCGGCCGCCCGGCCACGTCGGCGGCGTAGATGTACATGAAGGGGACGGCCACGCGTATGGGCGTGATGAAGCGAGTCTCACTTGTCTTCAAGGCCAAGGCCAACAAGGCCCTGGACAAGATGGAAGACCCTCGTGAGACCCTGGACTACTCCTATCAGCGGCAGCTCGAGCTGCTGACGAAGGTCCGCCGCGGGGTAGCGGACGTCGCCACGTCGCGCAAGCGCGTCGAGCTGCAGATGAACCAGCTACAGCAGCAGGCCGACAAGCTCCAGGTCCAGGCGCGCAAGGCCCTCGGCATGGGCCGCGAGGACCTGGCCAGGGAAGCCCTGACCCGCAAAGCTTCGGCGCAGAGCCAGCTGGACGAGCTGCAGACGCAGTACGCCCAGCTGCAGGGCGAAGAAGAGAAGCTGACTGTCGCGTCGCAGCGGCTGCAGGCCAAGGTGGACGCCTTCCGGACCAGGAAGGAAACCATCAAGGCCACCTACACCGCAGCCGAGGCGCAGACCAGGATCAACGAGGCGTTCTCCGGTATCTCGGAAGAGATGGGCGACGTCGGCATGGCGATCCAGCGTGCCGAGGACAAGACTGCCCAGATGCAGGCCCGGGCGGGCGCGATCGACGAGCTGATGGCCTCCGGCGCGCTCGACGACGCCGTGGGCGGCAAGCGCGACGACATCCAGAGCGAGCTGGACATGATGAGCGCCAGCAGCGACGTGGAGCGGGAGCTGGCCATGCTCAAGGGCGAGCTCACCACGAGCGCGCCCAAGCAGCTCGAAGGCGCATCGGCCAACGGCGACGCCCAGGCTCAGGCCCAGGCTGAGCGCCAGGCCCAGAGCCAGGCTCAGGGCCCATACGCCCCGCCGGCCCCGCCGGCCCCGCAGCAGCCCCCGGCCCAGCAGGCCCAGCCCGCGGCCATCCCGGTGTCTGACCTGCCCGGCCTGGCCGACGAGCCCCAGGACGGTGACGGGTCGTGATCGTCAGGATCCTCGGCGAGGGCCAGTTCAAGGTCGAGGATGCCGCCACAGCCGAACTGAACCAGCTCGACGCCGACCTCGAGGCCGCCGTCGAGCATGGCGACGGGCCCGCCTTCAGCGTCGCGCTGACTGGCCTGCTGGCCAAGGTCCGCGCGCAAGGGACACCGCTACCTCCGGATATCCTTGAACCGTCGGAGCTGATCCTTCCACACGAGGACTCGAGCATGGACGAGGTGCGCAAACTGCTTACGGACGAAGGCCTCATTCCGGGCTGACGTCCAGTGCGCGAGCGGCCGCCGGGGGCTCAGCGGACGCACGCGCAACTGGCCAGGACAACCGGCCAGGACAAAATCACGACGAGCCAGGCGACAGGCCCGAGCAGACTTGCGGACAACGTTCAGCTCAGGTTCAGCATCCGTCGGATACATTTCAGCTAGGTAATGCTGGTGGCTCCCGGTGGGCAACACCCAACGGGGCCGAACGGAGGTGGCGCCATGGCGGCGCGTACCAGGTATGCGCCCGACCGGGGGCTTACGGCGCGGATGACCGCGACGATGTTCCTCCTCGGGCTGGTTTTCGTCGCGTTCATCGCCGCGATCATCGGGATCGGCGCGGCCACCCACGCATCCGACGCGGTGATCGTGCTGTTCGCGATCGTCCTCGGCGGCGGGTTCGCGATCGGATCGCTGTTCTACTCGGACAAGATCGCCCTTAGCACGGCCGGCGCGGTCCTAGTCAGCCCGAACGACGGGCCGGCGGCGCGGGAACTGCACGGCATCGTGGACCGGGTGTGCGCGCTGGCCGATATGCCCAAGCCGCGGGTGGCCATCGCCAGGAGCCCGATTCCGAACGCCTTCGCGACCGGCCGCAACGCCGACAAGTCGGTGCTCTGCGTGACCGACAGCCTGATGAACAAGCTCGACACCAACGAGCTCGAAGGCGTCATCGCGCACGAGATGTCCCACGTGGCGCACAAGGACGTCCAGGTCATGACCATCGCGTCGTTCCTGGCCATCGTGGCCGCGCTGCTGATCAGGTTCTCCTTCTACGGCGAGCTGTTCGGTGGTGGCGGCCGCGGCCGCAGCAACAACAACGGCGGCGCGGCCTACCTGTTCCTCATCCTGATGGCGGTCAGCATCGTCGTCTACGCGGTCAGCTTCCTGCTCATCCGCATGCTGTCCAGGTACCGTGAGCTGGCCGCGGACCGCAGCGGCGCGCTGCTCACCGGCCAGCCGAGCGCGCTGAAGAGCGCGCTGATCAAGGTCAGCGGGGACATGGCCAGGATCCCGACCCAGGACCTGCGCAAGGCCGAGCCGCTGAACGCGTTCTACTTCGCGCCGGCCATGCGCCTGAGCGCCACCGCCGGGAAGAGCCTGTCCACGGTCTTCTCCACCCACCCGAGCCTGGAGCGCAGGCTGGCCGAGCTCGACAAGGTGCAGCAGCAACTCGGCCGGACCGCCGGGTAGCACGCTCGTGGGCTTCCTCGACACCCTGCTGGGCCGGACCAAGCCGGTCCAGCCCAAGCTGGATGACCTGTTCGCACTGCCGTCGGCCGCGATCACGCTCGACGCCGGAGCCGGGTTCAAGCCCACCGGCTCCGGCTCGGTCTGCTTCCGCCCGGTGGAGGGCCGGTCCTTCTCCGATGTGCAGAAGGACGTGACCGACCTGCTCGACGTGAGCGCGGGCAAGGAGGGCGGCCTGCCGGTCGAGGTGAGCAAGGACTCCTACGGCTTCACCTGGCTGGTCAGCTCGCACATGTCCGACGAGATCGAAGCGCTGGTCACCGACCTGCATGCGGTCAACTCCTCGCTGGTGGACAACGGCTTCGGCCCGCAGCTGCTGTGCACCCTGGTCGCCTTCCGGGACGACCAGGAGCGCAGGCTGGCCCTGGTCTACCTGTTCAAGCGGGGCACGTTCTACCCGTTCGCCCCGCTGTCCGGCGAGCGCCGGGACAACGCGCTGGAGCTGCAGGTCAAGGGGATCATCGGCAGCGACCTGAAGTTCGAGCCCGACCTCGCCCGCTGGTTCCCGGTCTGGGGCGCGCCCGGTCTTTGACCCCGGGGCGATACAGTGGCTGGAATGCGGGCGCACCGCTTATCGTTGGCAATGCATGTGGGAGCATTCCCGCGCCGCAGGCACGCGGCACCCAAGCCGAACGCCGTGGACGCGGCTAACCGAGCAACGCAGGAGCTAAGGTGACTGTTCAGCAAGAGGCCACACAGGGGATCGTCCTGACCAACGGCGCGGCCGCCAAGGTGAGCAACTTGCTCGCGCAAGAGGGCCGCGACGACCTTAAGCTGCGCATCGCGGTCCAGCCTGGTGGCTGCTCAGGGCTCCGCTACCAGCTCTACTTCGACGAGCGTGAGATCGACGGCAACATCGTCAGCGACTTCGGCGGCGTGCAGGTGGTGACGGACAAGATGAGCGCCCCGTACCTGATGGGCGCCACCATCGACTTCGTGGACACGATCGAGAAGCAAGGCTTCACGATCGACAACCCGAACGCCACGGGGTCCTGCGCCTGCGGCGACTCGTTCCACTGACGTCGGCCGGGGGGAAGACGCCGTGCGCATTGCGATCACGGGATCGATCGCGACCGACCATTTGATGACGTTTCCCGGCAGGTTCACCGAGCAGCTCATCGCCGACAAGCTGGATAAGGTCTCGTTGTCGTTCCTCGTCGATGAGCTGGCTATCCGGCGCGGCGGGGTGGCGGCCAACATCGCCTTCGGCCTGGGCGTGCTCGGGCTGCAGCCGCTGCTGATCGGCGCGGTCGGGGCCGACTTCGAGGATTACCGGCGCTGGCTGGAAGACCACGGGGTCAGCACCGCCGGGGTGCGGGAATCGCTGCTCAAGCACACGGCTCGTTTCGTGTGCACCACCGACGTGGACGGGAACCAGATCGGCTCGTTCTACGCGGGCGCGATGAGCGAGGACGGCGAGATCAAGGTGGTGCCGCTGGCCCAGGAGCATCACATCAACCTGGTCCTGATCGGGGCCGGTGACCCGGGAGCCATGGTGACGCACACCGCCGAGTGCCGCGCCGCCGGGCTGCCGTTCGCCGCCGACCCGTCCCAGCAGCTAGCCAGGATCCTCCACGACGAGCAGGTCCGCGCGCTGGTGGACGGGGCCACATACCTGTTCGGCAACGAGTACGAGGAAGCGCTGATCGAGCGCAAGTCCGGCTGGACCGGCGCCGAGATCCTGTCCCGGGTCGGCACCAGGATCACCACCCTGGGCCCGGGCGGCGCGCGGATCGATCAGGCCGGGCAGCCACCGCTCACGATCCCCGCCGTGCCTGACGCCAAGCCAGTGGACCCGACCGGCTCGGGTGACGCCTTCCGCTCTGGCTTCCTGGCCGCCGTGGCCTGGGGCCTGTCCCTCGAGCGCTGCGCCCAGCTCGGCCACCTGATGGCCGTGCACGCCCTGGAGGCCACCGGGCCGCAGGAGTACAACCTGAAGCCCGGCCCTCTGACGGACCGCTTCGCCGCCGCCTACGGCGACACCGCGGCGGCCGAGGTCGCGGCCCATCTGCCCGCCTGAGCCACGATCAAGATCTTTTCTGCCGAACGGTCCGTGCTACCCGCACCCCGTCCCTGATCACCGCCCGCCTGATCACCGCCCGCCTGGTCTGCGCGGCCCGGTCTGCGCGGCCCGGTCTGCGCGGCCCGGTTTTTCCGACATGCCGTCACCCGGTGCACCCCTGCGCGGCCGTGCTGACGCCATACTGGCTGCAATGCGGACAAGGTGCCGCCCGCCCGAAGGCGCGGCACAAGGGCCCGGCACGAAAGGCACGGTCATGTGGTCAGCGGCAGAATCGCCGGGAACCGGAACGCGCCGTCCCCCGACCGCCCGTCCCCCGACCGCCCGTCCCCGGACCGGCCGCCCCGGCGCCGCGAGGCGCGGCGTCCAGGCCGCGGCGCTGCTGTGCGTCGCGCTGACGGCGGGCTGCGCGTCCGCCGCCAGCAGCTCGACCTCGTCGACGACGCCGAGCTCCGCCTCCGCCCCGGCCAGCTCGAGCCCCTCAGCCCCCGTCAGCACCCCGGCCGTGGCGCCCTCGCCGACCCTGACCCCGCCGGCCACCGCCGCCCCGGCCTGCGCGACCAGTGCCCTGCTGGTCCGGCTGGGCGTGGCGCAGGGCTACGCCGGAGGGCTTGACTATGTGATCGACTTCACCAACCAATCGGGCGCGGCCTGCACCATGTACGGCTATCCCGGTGTCTCTCTGGTCACCGGGCCGCCCTACGCACAGATCGGCCTGGCCGCGCAGCGCGACAGCACCGCGCCGGTCAAGCTGGTCACGCTGATTCCCGGCGCGATGGCCACCGCCCAGCTGCAGATCGTCGACGCGCACAACTACTCGCCCAGCACGTGCCGTCCTGTGACGGCGACCCACCTGAGGGTCTACCCACCGAACCAGACGGCCCCGGTCTACCTGGCCATCACGTCCTATGGCTGCGGCCAGCACGTGCAGACCTTGTTCATCGCCGCGGTACAGGCCAGTTCACGCGCCACAGGGCAGGGCGGGTAGCGTCCGCCCCGTAACACTGCGCACGTCTCTGCTATCACGGATGAACCATCGTCATCAGTTACCTCAGCCGTCGCAACCTGGCCCAGGTTCGGTGCCCTGTAATCCGCGCTCGCGTGGCGCCAACCAGCCGCCCGGCAGTGTCGTCATAATTGCTGCACGGCGCACACGGCGCCGCAGGTGCGAAAGGCAAGCCAGTGGTGGCAGAAGCTGGGAACTCAGGTCCTGACCAGATGGCCGCGATACCAGTCGGCCGGCGTGCTGCGGCACGGGTCGTTCGGGTGCCGGCGACACGAGCTGGCCGGCGGGCTGCGGCGCGCGCCGGATGCCTGGCCGTGGCCGTGATCGGAGTCGTGGCGCTAGCCGGATGCGGGTCGTCGGGCAGCTCGACCTCGTCCGCCCCGCCGTCCACTCAGCCGAGCTCCTCCAGCCCGGCTCCGCCGGCCAGCAGCTCCGCGCCGGCCCCGGCCCCGTCGGGCTCGTCACAGTCCCCGGCCGTGACCGCCCCTCCGGCCTGCGCGACCAGTTCCCTCAAGGTCAGCCTGGGGCTCGGGCAAGGCTACGCGGGTGGCGTCTACCAGAACATCGTGTTCACCAACATCTCCTCCGCCTCCTGCACGCTGTACGGCTACCCGGGCGTCTCGCTGGTGTCCGGCCCGCCTTACACGCAGATCGGCCTGGCCGCCAAGCGCAACGCCACCACGCCGGTCAAGCTGATCACGCTGGCGCCTGGTGCGGCGGCCAACGCCCTGCTGCAGATCGTTGACGCGCTGAACTTCCCGACTGCCACCTGCGGCCCAACCAAGGCGACGGCCATCCGCGTCTACCCGCCCAACCAGAAGGCCTCCGTCTTCCTCCCCACCACCTCAGAAGGCTGCGCCCAGCCAGTGCAGACCTTGTTCATCAGTGCCGTCGCCGCCGGCTCCGGCGGCTCCACCTGACCCCTGATGCCTGTGTTCCGGGCCCGCTGACCTAACCGCCAGCCGTCCCGCATGCCGCTGGCTGCCTCGTCCGGCCGCGGCGGTAGCGTGACTGGCATGGGAACAGCGCTCGCGTCCGTATCGCACGGCCTGCCCGAGCTGCCCGCGGCCCGTGCCCCGGTGTCCGTATCCCACGGTCTGCCCGAGCTGCCCGCGGCCCGTGCCCTGGTGTCCGGTTACCACGGGCCGCCCGCGCCAACCCTGTCCCGCGCCTTCACCGAGTGGACGCTCGACCCGTGGATGCTGGCCCTGGTCCTGATCCTCGGCGCCAGCTACCTGGCCGGGGTCCGCCGGGTGCGGCGCACCGGCGACTGGTCCGTGGCCAGGCCGATCTGGTTCTGCGGTCTCGGTCTCGGGTTCCTGGTCATCGCCACCATGTCGTGGGTCGGCGTCTACCAGTCCGTCCTGTTCTACGCCCGCGCTATCCAGACGGTGCTGCTCGTCCTGGTCGTCCCGCTGTTCCTGGCCCTGGGCCGCCCGCTCACCCTGGCCATCATGACCTGCCCACGAGCCGGCGCCCGCCTGGAGACGGCCATCCGCTCCCGCGTGGCCCGGATCCTCACCTTCCCCGCGATCACCACGTTCGCCCTGGTCGCCGTGCCGTTCGTTATGTACTTCACGTCCTGGTACTCGGCCGTCTTCCACAGCTCCACCCTGCGGGAGATCACCTACCTGATCCTGATGATGCCGGGCCTGGCCTTCTTCTGGACCCTGCTCCGGGTCGACCCGGTGCCGAAGGCCTACTCCTACGCGGTCTCGATGTGGATCACCGGTGCCGAGGTGATCGGCGACGCGTTCTTCGGCATCGCCGTCATCGCCGACCAGAACCTGCTCGGTTACACCTATTACCACGCGCTGGCCCGGCCGTTCGGCCCTACCCTGCAGGCAGACCAGGTCCTGGGCGGGGGAGTGCTGTGGATTCTCGGCAACCTGGTCGGCCTGCCGTTCCTCGCCGCTCAGCTCATCCACTTCATCCGCGAGGACGAGTCCGATGCCGCCCGCATTGACGCCGAACTCGACGCCCTCGAAGCCGCAGGACTCCAACCCAGCCGCCCAGTCGCCCCGAACCTGACCGCCCCGAACCTGACCGCCCCGAACCTGACCGCCCCGAACCTGACCGCCCCGAACCTGGCCACCCCGCCAGACCAGCCAGCCGAGCCCGACGAGCCAACCGGATCCAAGCCCTGGTGGGAAGACGACCCCCGCTTCACCAGCCGCTTCAAGCCCACCTGACCTGCGCCCCGCGCCTGCGGGCGAGGGAACGGTCAGAGGGTGCGGCGGATGAAGAGGGCCCAGCCGCGGGGGAGCTCCTGGGCCTGCACGAACTCCTGGGACTTCATCATGCACCAGGACGGCACGTCGGTATAGGCCGCCGGATCGTCGGCCAGAACCGAGACGATCGCGCCCAGCGGGACGTCTCTGATCTGCTCGGCGAGCATGATGATGGGGATCGGGCACTTACGGCCGAGCGCGTCGATGGTCAGCACGGGAACGAGACCCGGCGGTGGAACCACGGCCCGTTCGGGCTCGAGAAAAGGGACTCCACTGGCGGCGGCGTCCGGCTGGTCCGTGCGGCCGGCCGCGCCGCGGCCGAACAGGCGGATCCGGCGCCCGGTCATGAACGGACCATCTTCCCGGCCCGGCGCAATTTCACGCCACCATCATGCCCGCACACGGCCCCGGTACGCGCGCAGACGCGAACATGCCAGGAAAGATGCGGGGGTCCTGGAAGGCGCAGCCGCGGCGCGCGATACTGTTTGCACGACACGCTGTAGCAGAACCGAGGAAGGCCCTCGCCTTGACTACCGATCACGACGGACAGGGTTCGCCCAGACCCGCGTCCCCCGGTCCCCGCCGGGTGCGCGCCGCCCGCGCGACGGGCCTGACGGTCACGCTCGTGCTCCTGGTCCTCGGCCTGAGCGGCTGCACGAACGACACGTTCACCAGGCTCGGCTTCCCCAACCCGATCACCGAGCAGGGCAAGACGACCCTCACCCTCTGGCAGGGTTCCTGGATCGCGGGCCTGGCCGTCGGCGTGCTGGTGTGGGGCCTGATCCTGTGGGCGGTGGTCTTCCACCGCAAGCGCAGCGACAAGCTGCCGCCGCAGGCGCGGTACAACATGCCGATCGAGATCATGTACACGGCGGTGCCGTTCGTGCTGATCGCGGTGCTGTTCTACTACACCGCCAAGGACGAGAACTATATCGACAAGCTGTCCAACAAGCCTGACGTGGTGGTGAACGTGCTCGGCTTCCAGTGGAGCTGGCAGTTCAACTACCCGCAGTACGGCGTGACCAACTTGGGCAACCCTTGGGACCCGAGCCTTTCGGCGAACCAGAACGAGCCGCTGCTGCCGCTGCTGGAGATCCCGGCCGGCGAGACGGTCCGGTTCAACCTGACCTCCTCCGACGTCGTCCACTCGTTCTGGGTGCCAGAGTTCCTGTTCAAGCGCGACGTCATCCCCGGTCACCCGAACCACTTCCAGGTCACCGTGACGCAAACCGGCACCTTCATCGGGCACTGCAGTGAGTTGTGCGGCCTTTACCACAGCAGGATGCTGTTTACCGTGAAGGTCGTGACCCCGCAGCAATTCCAGGCGTACATGGCCGCCGAGCAGGCGGCGCAAAAGGGATCGGGGAGCACCCAGTGAGCACGATCGAGCAGCCGGTCATTGCCGCGCCCCAGAGCAGGACCGAACGCAAGGGGTCGATCCTCGCGTACTGGCTGTCCTCGACCGATCACAAGATCATCGGGCACCTGTACCTGATCACCTCGTTCTTCTTCTTCCTGTGCGCCGGGGTCATGGCCCTGCTGATGCGGATCCAGCTGCTCGGGCCCGACCAGCACTTCGTGTCCGACCAGCAGTACAACGAGCTGTTCACCATGCACGGCACGCTGATGCTGCTGCTGTTCGCCACCCCGCTGTTCGTCGGGTTCGCGAACGAGCTGCTGCCGCTGCAGATCGGCGCACCCGACGTGGCCTTCCCGCGGCTCAACCTGCTGAGCTACTACATGTTCACCTTCGGCGGGCTGATCCTGCTGGCCAGCTTCCTGAGCCCGGGTGGTTCGGCGTCGTTCGGCTGGTACGCCTACTCCCCGCTGACCAACGCGATCTACTCGCCCGGGGTCGGCGCCGACATGTGGATCATGGGCCTGACCGTGGCCGGACTTGGCACCATCTTGTCCGGGGTCAACTTCATCACCACGATCTTCTGCATGCGGGCGCCCGGCATGACGATGTTCCGGATGCCCATGTTCACCTGGAACGCGCTGCTCACCTCGATGCTGGTCATCATGGCCTTCCCGCCGCTGGCCGCCGCGCTGCTCGTGCTCGAGATCGACCGGCGGCTCGGTGCGCACGTCTTCGATGCCGCGAGCGGCGGGGCGGTCTTGTGGCAGAACCTGTTCTGGTTCTTCGGCCATCCCGAGGTCTATATCCTCGCGCTGCCGTTCTTCGGCATCGCGACCGAGATCATCCCGGTGTTCAGCCGCAAGCCGCTGTTCGGCTACAAGACGCTGATCGCCGCCACGATCGCCATCGCCGGCCTGTCGATGACCGTGTGGGCGCACCATATGTTCACCACCGGCGCGGTGCTGCTGCCGTTCTTCTCCTTCATGACGTTCCTGATCGCGGTGCCCACCGGGGTGAAGTTCTTCAACTGGGTGGGCACCATGTGGAAGGGGCAGCTCACCTTCGAGCCGCCGATGCTGTTCACCATCGGATTCCTCATCGTGTTCCTGTTCGGCGGCATCACCGGCATCATCCTGTCCTCGCCGCCGCTCGACTTCGCCGTGTCCGACTCGTACTTCGTGGTGGCGCACTTCCACTACGTGCTGGCCGGCACGGTGCTGTTCGAGATGTTCGCCGGGTTCTACTTCTGGTGGCCGAAGATGACCGGCAAGATGCTCAACAGCCGGATCGGCAAGGTCCAGTTCTGGTTCATGTTCATCGGGTTCAACATGACCTTCCTGGTCCAGCACTGGATGGGCGTTGAGGGCATGCCACGGCGTATCGCCAACTACCCCTACCTGCCCGGGAACGTGACCACGCTGAACATCATCTCCTCCGTCGGGTCGTGGATTCTCGCCCTGTCTATCCTCATGTTCTTCTGGAACATGTACGTGACCTGGCGGTACGGCGAGCGGGTGACGGAAGAGGACCCGTGGGGTTTCGCCAACTCGCTGGAGTGGGCCACGTCCTGCCCGCCGCCGCGGCACAACTTCTACCGGATCCCGCGGATCAGGTCCGAGCGGCCCGCGTTCGAGGCGCACTACCCGCACATCAAGTGGGGCCGGGAATCACACGGGCTGGAGCAGACGATGCCGGCCATCGAGAGCACGCAGAAGTAGGGGTTCGGAGATGAAGGTCGAAGGCTGGCTGTTTCTGGGCTGCGGGATCTTCTTCGGCGGCGCGGACGTCGTGTACTGGTACGTTTCCAAGGAACCGACGGGGACCACCGCCCTGGCGCTGGCGGTCGCGCTGGCCATCCTGATCGGCTTCTACGTCCTGTTCACCGGCCGCCGCCTGCCTCTACGGCCCGAAGACGACGACCAAGGCGAGATCGAGCAGGGCACCGGGGAGATCGGGTTCTTCAGCCCGCACAGCTGGTGGCCGCTGTTCCTCGGCCTCGCCGCCGCCACCGCGGCCCTGGGCGTGGCGGTCGGCTGGTGGCTGTTCCTGATCGGGATGCTGTTCACCGTGTTCGCTACGATCGGCTTCGTCTTCGAGTACTACCGCGGCCACTACTCCCACTGATCACGTGGCCTGATCACGTGGCCTGATCACGTGGCCTGCGGGGGCCCGAAGGGCCCCCCAGCCACGTGATACTACGTCGAGAACCGCAGCGGGCAGATGGGGGGTTCGGGGGGTCACCCCCCCGAATTACAGAGCCCGGACTGGTAGGCCATGATGACGAGCTGGATGCGGTCGCGGGCGCCGAGCTTGGTCAGCAAGTGCGCCACGTGGGTCTTGGCCGTGGCCGGGCTGATCGTCAGCTGCTCGGCGATCTCCCCGTTGGACAGCCCGCGGGCCACCATGGCCAGGACCTCCAGCTCGCGTTCGGTCAGCACCCGGGCGAGGCGATCGGCGCTGCGGGCCGCGCCGGGCCGCGTGCCCGCATCCGTCCCCGCCGCCTCCCGGCCAGCCCCGTCCCGCCAGGCGCCCGCCCCGCCTGGCCAGGCGCCGGCCCCGCCGCGCCGGGCCCCGGCTCCTGTCCCTGAAGCACCGTCCAGGCCGCCCGGACGGTCCTCAGCCGGCATGGTGCGGGCGAACTCGCCGATGAGGCGGCGGGTCACGCTGGGCGCCAGCAGGGCGTCGCCCGCGGCCACCACCCGGATGGCGGTCAGCAGGTCGGCCGGGAGAGTGTCCTTGAGCAGGAACCCGCTGGCCCCTGCCCGCAGCGCGGCGAACACATACTCGTCCAGGTCGAAGGTGGTCAGGATGAGAGCACGCACGTCGGTGCTCTGCGTGATCTGCCTGGTGGCCTCGATGCCGTTCATGACCGGCATGCGCACGTCCATCAAGATCACGTCCGGCCTGGCCCGCCGGGCCGTCTCCACGGCCTCGGCCCCGTTGGCGGCCTCGCCGACCACGACGAAACCAGGCGTGGCCGATATGATCCCGCAGAACCCCACCCGGACCAGGGCCTGGTCGTCGGCTACCACCACCCGCAGCGGATCCTGGGCGGCCGGATTGGTCACGTCCGGCCCGCAGGCGCGGGCAACGGGATCCGCGCGCTCACCTGGAACCCGTAGCCGGGCAGCGGCCCGGCACTGAACTCCCCGCCGAGCAGCGACACCCGCTCGCGCATGCCGATGATCCCGTGCCCGCCGCCAGCCGGCCCGCCCGCCGCGCCGTCGTGCCACGCCGCCGCGCCGTCGTGCCAGGCCGCCGCACCGTCGTGCCAGGCCACCGCACGCCCGCCGGCCGCGTGACCCGAGGCCGCGTGACCCGAGGCCGCGTGACCCAAGGCCGCGTGACGCACAGCCCCATGCGCGGGCACCCCCGTGCCGGCCAGCTCGGGCACCGGCAGGCCGGCACCGTTGTCGGTGATCTCGATGGTCAGCTCGTCGTCCCCGTAGCCGATCAGCACCCGGCACGAGCTCGTCCGGGCGTGCTTGACCACGTTGGTCAGTGCCTCCTGCACGATCCGGTAGGCCGACAGGTCGATGCTCGCGGGCAGGTCGCGCGGCTCTCCCACGCGGGTCAGGTCGACCCGCACACCCGCGCCCGCGGTCCTGTCCAGCAGCCGGTCCAGCTCGGCCAGCCCGGGCGCGGGGAACAGCGGCGCCCCCGGCCCTCCGGCCGCGGCCACCGGACGTACCGCCGGATCACCCGCCGGCGAGACGGCGGACGAGATGCCGGACGAGACGTCGGTCGCCTGAGAACCGGCCGCCTCGCTCTCGTCGGCCTGCCGCAGGGCGCCGAGCATCCGGCGCATCTCATCCAGCGCCTCGCGGCTGGTGGCCTGGATGGCGCCCAGCGCGGCGCGGGCGTCGCCCGGCTGGCTGTCGATGACGTACTGGCCGTAGCCCGCCTGGACCGCGATGACGCTCATGCTGTGCGCCACCACGTCGTGCAGTTCCCTGGCGATGCGCAGCCGCTCCTGCGCGACCGCCTTGCTGGCCGCCTCGTCCTGCAGCCTGACCGCGTAGCTGCGGCGCTGGCGCACCGTGTAGCCGACCGTCCAGAAGATAGTCACGCACAACGTGACCGAGATCACGCCACCCAGCTGGGAGAAGCCGCCCCAGCCCACCGCCAGCAGCACGTTGTCGGCGATCAGCGTGACGAACACCGCTACCAGCACGCGGACCGCGTCCCGTCGGCTGCTGTAGGTGGCCGCCACCAGGTACAGCACGTAGGCCACGGGCAGGAAGTAAGTCAGCGACCCGGAATCCGGTCCGGTCAGCGCGGTCACGAACAGCGAGCTGATCAGGAGCACGGTGAGCATGAACGCCGGGTTGCGGCGGCGCAGCGCCACCGCGGTCCCCGCCACGATCACCAGCAGCAGCGCCATCGGCCCGGCCAGTGCCAGCGGGACATAGTGCTTCGGGCCGAACGGGAACGGGAACGGCTGCTGCCTCAGGGTCCGGCTGATTGCCTCGTACAGCACGATCGTGGTGATCAGGCCGACCCCGTAGTCGAACGCGACCCAGTGCCACGGGCTCAGCCGCTGGGTCAGCGGCGGCCGCTGCCGTCCAGCCCGATCATCCGAGGTGGTGCGCACCTTTCTACCGTAACCGCCCGGGCCGCCGGGTGCGTCATCCTGCAGGCGTAGACCCCGGCGATGATGGGCCGTCATCCCATGTCACCGGCATGCCGCAACTTCACTCTGGGGGGTGATGACGGGCCCGGCCGCGCACTGGCACGGTAGCACCATGCCACCTACCGAAGCCCCCGGGCCGCCGGGGCCCGCCCAGCCGGTCATCGCGACCGCACCGGTCATCGCGACCGCACCGGTCATCGAGACCGCGGCGCTGACCAAGCGGTACCCGCCGAACGTGACCGCGCTCGACGGGCTCACGGTCCGCGTCGCGCCCGGCGTGACCGGGCTGGTCGGCGCGAACGGCGCGGGCAAGTCGACGCTGATCAAGATCCTGCTCGGCCTCATCCCGCCGACCAGCGGCCAGGCCAAGGTGCTCGGCCACGACTGCCAGACCAGCGGTGAGAAGATCCGGATCCTGCTCGGCTACATGCCGGAACACGACTGCCTGCCGCCCGACGTGACCGCCACCGAGTTCGTCACGCACCTGGGCCGGATGTCCGGGCTGCCGCCCACGGTGGCCAAGGAGCGCGCCGCCGAGTCGCTGCGCCACGTCGGCCTGCACGAGGAGCGCTACCGCCTGATCGGCACCTACTCCACCGGCATGAAACAGCGGGTCAAGCTGGCCCAGGCGCTGGTCGGGGACCCCCGGCTGCTGCTGCTCGACGAGCCCACCAACGGGCTCGACCCGGCCGGCCGCAACGCCATGCTCGAGCTGATCGCCAGGATCGGCGCGGAGTTCGGCATATCCATCGTCGTCGCGAGTCACCTGCTCGGCGAGATCGAGCGGATCTGCGACCACCTGGTCGCCATCGAGGGCGGCCGGCTGCTCCGGGCCGACACCATCACCAGCTTCACCCAGGTCAGCCAGGTCCTGGCCGTCGAGGTCGAAGAAGGCCTGCTGCAGCTGCAGCAGGAACTGCAAGCGCGCGGCCTGACCGCCACCGCCCAGCGCGACCACCGGGTCCTGCTGGTGCCGCTGGGCGGCGACGACACCTACGACGTGGTGCGGGACGCCGTGGCCGACCTGGCCCTGCCGCTGTGCCGCCTGGAGCAGCGCCGGCACCAGGTCGAAGAGCTGTTCCGCGACGAAGCCAGCGAAGCAAGTGAAGCAAGCGACGCAAGCAAGGAAAGCAAGGAACATGTCTGAGACCGCCAGCGCCGCCGGCGTCATCCACGACCTTGGCTACCGCCGCTACGACGGTCCCCGGCTGGGCCGGGCCCAGATCGTCAGGGCCCTGACCTGGCACAGCTTCCGATCCACGTTCGGCATCGGCCGGGGCGTGAAGGCCAAGATCATCCCGATCCTGGCCATCGTGGCCATGTGCCTGCCCGCCTTCGTGAACGCGTTCGCCGTGGCCAGGGGAAACGCCAGGCTCTTCGGCTACGACGTGTACGTGCCCAGCCTGCGGGTGGCCGTGGTCATCATCTTCCTGGCCGCCCAGGCACCCGAACTGGTCTCCCGGGACCTGCGCAACCACGTGCTGCCGCTGTACTTCTCGAGGCCGCTGCGGCGCGGCGACTACCCGCTGGCCAAGTACCTCGCGCTCACCGCGGCGCTGCTGCTGCTGATCGAGATCCCGCTGCTCATCCTGTACGTGGGCACGATCGCCTCGGTCAAGGGCGGCAGCGCCGTCTGGGGCCAGACCCGGGCGCTGATCCCCGGCCTGGGCGTCGGCCTGATGTGGGCCGTGCTGATGGCGGCCATCGGCCTGGTCCTGGCCTCGCTCACCGGCCGCCGCGCCTACTCCACCGGCATCGTCGCGATCAGCTGCGTGCTCACGTTCTTCCTGGCCCTGCTGCTGATCCAGGCCGAGGGCGGCCAGGCCGCCACCGCCACCGGCGCCCGGGTGGCCGGGCTGTTCAGCCCGTTCACCATCCTGGACGGGGTGCGCGTCTGGCTCGGCGGCAACCCGACCACCGGCCTGGTCGCCGATCCCGGCCACTACGGCCCGCTCTACGGGCTGGCCGCCGTCATCCTCCTCGCGGCCAGCCTCGGGGGCCTGGCCGCGAGGTACCGGAAAGTGAGCCGATCCTGATGACCATCGAACTGCGCAACGTATCCCGCTGGTACGGCAACGTGGTGGCCGTCAACGACATCACGATGTCGATCGAGCCCGGCGTGACCGGCCTGCTCGGCCCGAACGGCGCCGGCAAGTCGACGATCATGCACATGATCTCGGGGTTCCTGCCGCCCTCGCGGGGCGAGCTGACCGTGGCCGGCCAGCCCAGCTGGCGCCGCCCTGAGGTGTACCGGCTGATCGGCCTGGTGCCGGAACGGGACTCGGTCTACGCGTTCCTGACCGGCGAGCAGTTCGTGGTCTCGACCGCGAAGCTGCACGAGCTGCCCGACCCAGACGCCGCCGCAACGAGAGCCATCGCCCTGCTCGACATGGCCGGCGCCGCGGACCGCAGGATCGCCACCTACTCCAAGGGCATGCGCCAGCGGATCAAGGTGGCTGCGGCCCTGGTCCATGACCCGGAGATCCTGCTGCTCGACGAGCCGTTCAACGGCATGGACCCGCGGCAGCGGCTGCACATGATGGACCTGCTCGACAAGCTGGGCAGCGAGGGCCGGACCATCCTGTTCAGCTCGCACATCCTGGAGGAGGTCGAGCGGCTGTCCGGGACCATCCAGGTGGTGGTGGCAGGCCGGCTGGCCGCCTCCGGTGACTTCCGCGCCATCCGCCGGCTGATGACCAGCCGGCCGCACGTGTTCACCGTGCGGTCCTCCGACGACCGGCTGCTCGGCGGCACGCTCATCGGCCGGCCCGCGGTGACCGCCGTCGAGCTGACCAGGAACGGCCTGCAGGTGCGCACCTCGGACTACGGCGCGTTCTGCCGGGACATCGCCGTCCTGGCCCGCGACCAGGGCATCCGCCTGCGCGAGGTCCAGCCCACCGACGAGTCCCTGGAGAGCGTCTTCGCCTACTTGGTGGCCGACTAAAGGAGGAGCAGCATGTCTGGCTTGTTCAACCCGACGGTGGCCTCGATCACGCTGCGGGGCACCCTGAGCCGCAAGCGGGCGCTCCTGTTCGCCATCCCCGCGGCGATCCTGATCCTGCTCACGGCGGCGCTCAAGGCCTCGCGCCCGCCGCTGCGGCCCTGGCCCTCGCACGTGCTCGGCACGTTCGGGTTCTCGGTGCTGATCCCGCTGACCGCGCTGATCATCGGGACCAGCGTGCTCGGCGCCGAGGTCGACGACGGCAGCATCATCCACCTGCTGGCCACGCCGGTGCGCCGGTCGTCCGTGGTGCTGACCAAGTTCGTGGTCGCGGCCGGGCTGACCGTGGTGTTCGCCGCCATCCCCGAGCTTATCGCCGCGCTGATCGGCGGCGGCGGCACCGTGCCCGGCCAGTTCGGCACCGGGCCCGACGGCGCGCCGATCCTGGGCCCGGTCACCATCAGCACGGATAAGTTCGCCCTCGGCTTGTTCGTCGGGGCGCTGGCCTGCTCGGTGATCTACAACGCGGTCTTCGTCATGATCTCCGCGGCCACCACCCGGGCCATCGCCGTCGGCCTGCTGTACGTGCTGGTCTGGGAGATCCTGATGGCCAACTTCGTCAGCGGGGTGCGGCTGCTGTCGGTGAGCCACTACGGCCTCGGCATCGCCAACGCCTTCATCAACGACTCGCTCCTGCAGGCGGGCCTGAGCCTGGCGACCTCCGTGGTCCTGGGCGTCATCGTCACCGTCGGCGCGCTCGTGCTGGCCGTCAACCTGCTGTCCGGCTTCACTCTCAAGGGCGAGCCCGCTTAGCGCGGGTGCGGACCGTAACGCCACGGTCCGTTCGGCATCTTCAAGATCCTTATGCCGAACGGACCGTGGTTTCACGCCAGCGGCCACGGATGCGGGACTTCTGGCGGTGCGCCGCAAACGCCGGCTGAAAGACCCGGGCCAGAAAACCGGCCCGGCCATTGAACCCAGCCCCGGTGCCGTCGCGTATCCCTAGCGAGACGGTCGATCGACACGGAGCGGACCGGGCGGAGGCCAGCGGATGGCTGTTCAAGCGTCACAGCAGCACGGATCCGCCGTGCGCCGCCTGCCGTGGGCCCGAGCGCGGTCGCCAGCCGCCGCGGCCACCTCGCTCCCGGCGCGGTCGCCAGCCGCCGCGGGCGCCCCGTTCCCGGCCGCCGAGCCGCCCCCCGCGGCAGTATCCGACCTGCTCAGGAAGCGGGCCGCCTGGCAGCGCGAGCGGATCCGATGGCAGGTCTCGCTGGCCGCGGCGGCCGGCATCGTGCTGATCTCCGGGGGAGTGGGCATCGGCCTGGCCACGGCCCCGTCACACAGCAGTCCCGCCCCGGCCGCGGTCGCCGTGGTCGGCCAGCCGCATTCCGCCACCGACGCCGCGACCGGCGCGGCCGGAACCGTCGGCCTGGTGTCCAAACCCTGGGGCACCCAGGTCACCATGGACCTCTCGAACGTCCGCGGCCCGCTGGAATGCCAGCTGATCGCGGTGTCCAAGAGCGGCGAGCAGCGCGTGGTCATGGGCTGGCTGGTGCCCGCGGCCGGGTACGGCGTTCCCGACCATCCCGCTCACCTGGTCCTGGCGGGCGGCACCTCGATCAAGGCCAGCGACCTGGCCCGCCTCGAGGTCACCGTGGTCAAGGGCGGCACCCTGCTCACCATCCCGGTCCAGTCCTCATCCGGCTGAGGACGAGCGACCGCCCCCGAACTCCGAACCGGCGGGCCAGGCTGCGGATCCCGCCGGCCGCCGCCCAGGTGGACCGGCTGCTCGCCGGATCTATGAACCGAAGCCAACTACTATACGTGTTAGTAGATATGCAAAACCTCAACCGCACCCGGCCGTCCGGCCGCACCGGCGGTGGCCAGGACGGTCACGGCCAGCAGTACCCCCAGGGCAGCGGTGGCGGTGTCGGGGATGGTGTACGGGCCGTGGAAGCCGGACATCGCCGCCTGCGGGGCCGACGCGGCGCCGATCAGCAATGCGGCCCAGCACGCCCAGCGCCGGCCGGCCTGGCCGGCGGCCCGCTGTTCGCCGTCGGCAACACCGACAACCAGACCACGATCCTGCAGCAGCCCCAGCCCTAACCCGCGCCGTCAGCCCCGGCCGGCCGGCCGGGGCTGACGCCGCCCTGGATCAGCGATCGCGCCGCTGACCAGGAGCCGGACGCGCCCGCTGTCGTGTTCGCAGGATGCCCGCTCCTGGTCGGTGGCGGGTTCGAGGCGCACCCGGACGTCCTTGTGGTGGGGTGTTCCCGCGATGGGGTCACGGTCGGCGGCGTCGGTGAGCAGGTTGATCCTCGGTCCGTTCACCACCCGGCCGCCATGCCCGTCCGGGACCGACATGCCGAAACCGTGCGGCAGCGCCACCTGTCCGCGCCGCAGGCCGTCGTCGGTCTCGGCGCGCACCACGATGCGGCCGGTCCTGGATATTACGGCGACCCAGTCGCCCGGTGCGGCTCCGATCGCGGCGAGGTCTTCTGCCCTGGCCCACAGCGCACCGTCGGGATCGGTCTTGCGCCAGGCCGGCGGGCGGAGGATCTGGTTGGCGTTGTGGCTGCGGCGCTGCCCGTTGACCAGCGACAGCGGGAACTCGGGGTCGGGGCGGTCGAGGGCGGGGTCGAGCCGGCCTAGCCACGCCAGCAGTTCGGGCACGGCCAGCTGGATGCGGTCGGAGCGCATCAGGTTCCACACCTCGTGGTACTCGTGGACGCTGAAGGCGATTCCGCTCGGGCTGGCCAGGGTAGCCGGCGGTGCGGGGGTGGTCCTTATCGCCGCGGATGCTGCCCCCGAGGTCGCCCGCCGGCTCGGCGTCCCCGGCGACGACCACGACCCGCGGCCGCGCGCGCTGGTCGCCGCCGCGCTCGGCTGCCTCAACGTAGCCGTCGACGTCTGGACCGCCGCCGGGTCGCGCACTTCCCAGCCGTGGCAGTAAGGGCAGTGCAGCAGGTCCTTACCCCACCGTTGGCGGACCCCGGGAACGTCGGGTAGTTCGTCGCCGACTCCGGTTGCCATCAGGATCCGCCGGGCGGTCACTGTTCGTCCGCCGGCCACTCGTACCACGAACCCCGGGGTAGTTGTGGGTGGCCTGAGCCGGCGTCTGGGATGCGGCTGTCCCAGCGGTCGTAGTAGGGGCGGACGCCGAATGCCCTGGCCAGCGCCCATAGCGGGGGGAGCATGAGGTTCTGGGCCCAGATGGGCGGTGAGGTGACCCGGCTTTCGTGGCGGAAGTGCCAGAAGGTGGCGCCGAGCTGGAGCGGGTTGCGCGGCGCGCCCCGGGGTGTGGTCTTGCCGTCGGCGACCAGGCCGGCGAAGGCCTCGTGCAGTTCCTTGGCGCGCAGCGCCGGGCGCAACTCGACGATGCCCTCGATCTCGTCCGGTCCGGGGTTTCCCTCGGAGTGCGGCACGCCGGCCGGGACGATGACCGTCTCGCCCGCTCCGGCCACGTGTTCCTGGCCGTTGAGGGTGAAGTGGGCTTGGCCCGCCACGATGGTGAAGCGCTCCTCCTGGCGGGGATGGATGTGTTCGGTGATCACCCCGCCCGGGACGCTGCGCCAGGTGAAGCGGACCAGCTGCCCGTGGGTGTCTTCGGCGAGGGCGGTGTAGGTGATCCACTCGCCGGTTGCGGGGTTGAAGAAGGGCCGGAACCCGGCCTTGGGGGTGTCTGTCAGGTCAGGGGCCTTGATGGCATCTGGTTGGGTTGCGCTCTGGATGGGCTGGGCTGGCATGGCGCTCGCCGCCTCCGGGTTGGTGGTCATGGCGTGCCGGGCCGGGTCCGGTACCAGGCCAGGGTCGCGGCGATGGCGTCGGCCAGCGGGGTGCCGGCCGCCCCGAACGTGGCCTGGTACTTGCTGGTGTCCAGGACGAACGGCTGGTCGAACTGGTAGTAGGTCTCGGTCAGCTCCCGCAGCGTCGGGTTGACCAGTCCTAGGGCGCGCACGGCCAGCTTGGGCAGCGACCGGATTCCGACGGGATGCCCGACCTGGCCGGCGACCAGACCCAGCAGCGCCCGGGTGGTGACGGTCGCCGGGCCGGGCAGGTGCCACACCTGCCCGGCGGCGCGGGGGTCGGTGCCGAGGGTGGCCAGGCCGGCGGCGATGTCGGGGACGTAGCTGTAGGTGTGCGGCAGGCTGGGGTTGCCGATGAAGTCGGCGCGCCGCCCGGCCAGGGCGTTGCCGAAGACCCGCTCGCCGAGCGTGGACCCTCCCGTGACGCCGGGGCCGAAGAAGTCCGCGGCCCGCCCGATGGCGATCCGGACCCGGCCGGCGTTTGCGGCGGCCAGCAGCTCGGCGGTCATGGCCACCCGGGCCCGGCCCTTGACGCCGGCGGCGGCCAGCGGCAGGTCCTCGGTCATGGGGCGGCCGCCGGCCGGCATCCCGGGCAGCGTGCTCGGAGGGCACTGGGCCGACCGCAGCACCAACCTGCGGATGTTCGTGGTCGGACCGCTGGTCACCGTCGCCGCTTTGTTGGCTCTCATCCCAGTGGCGCCCAACATCTTGCTTTGGCCCCTCGGGATCGGAATCGGCTTCTTCCTCATCTTCGGCTTCGCCGCCTGGTTGGCGGTGCCTTCCAGGGTCAGCAACATCCGCGCCGAGCACATTGGCTCGGCGATCGGTCTGATGCTCACGCTTGCGGCGATCGGCGGCTTCTTCATTCCCATCATCTTCGGGCACCTCGTGCCCCACACGAGCTACGGCGCGGGCTGGGTCTTCCTCGCCGTCGTGTCTGCCGCTCTCGCGCTTGTCGGCTTGAAGGGAGGCAACCCGGTCACGGTCGGAAGCCCGTGATGGCAATCGGCTTGGAGGATGGTTCAGCCTCACGCACGCCGCCCTCGGTACCGCCGGGGCAATCTGGCCGTTGCCGGTGGTGATGCGTCCCAGGCCGAGAGTGCCTTCGCACGTGCTCACGAGCTCGAGGCAGACGTACCCATGCCGTTCGAGCACGCCCTGGTGAGTCTCGACGACGGCCGCCGTCTAACGGCGAGCAGTGGGCCGACGTCGATCGTGGTTCGGGTTATAAAAATGAGCACGACCGGATCGAGCCCGAAATGCGAAGGAGTTACAGCGCAGGAGAGATGGCGCCAGAACTGGCTGTTCTGCGCCGCCCGGCCGCCCGTGCCTCACGATCAATAGGCAACGCATAGCCGGCAGGTGCGGCTAACTGCACTTGGTGGCGCCTTTGCTTATTACCTTGCGTTATGAATGGGCGTTTCATAGGAATCATCTGGCTGTCTCACGAGAGAGACATCGGCAGCTTGCTGATGATCGCAGTCTCGCTCATACCGCCATCGGTGGGCAGGGAAGCGGTCGGCGACGGGGTGGTGCTGGTCGCTGACTTCAACCAGGGACTGGACCTGGGTGAGGCACTGCAGCGCTGCCGGGCGCCGGACACCGAGGGCCTGGCCTGGATTGAAGAACCATTGCGCTATGACGATCTTGATGGCCATGCCCGGCTCGCTCGTGACATCCTCACGCCGGTCATGCCCGGGCAGAATTTCTACGGCCGCCGCGCCATGCATCAGGCCATCCGGGCTGCGAAGGAGCAGCAGGTGAGCCGCGCCGCGGTATCGAGGAGCGGCGGTGACCGCGCGATGGCGCATCTGGGCCTGGCATGATGTACCGAACGCCGACGCGGAAGCGAGGGCCATGACGGACCAGGCAGATCGGGCTGGCAGTATCGCCAGGAGCTCGCGCGCCGACGCGGCCGCACCGCCCACCGGGGTCAAGGTCTTCACGTTTGACCTGCGCTTATCTTCACGTTTGGGTCTGACATTTCGTGCGCGCCGGGCGTGTTCCTGGCTGGAGCCGGGTTCAGGGCTGGTTGCCTGGCCGGCGCAGCTGTTGCGGGCAGCAGGTTGTGTTCTCCGTGCTGTGGTCTGGGTGGTCATGGGGCGTGCCGGTGACGGCCGCGGCATGGGTGGCGCCAGAGGTTATGGCGATGCTGCGGCGGTGAGGCTGGCGAGGGTCTTGCGGCGGCGGCGCCGGGTTTTCGGGGCAGGCCGGCCGCGGCGCGGCGGGCGTCGTCGGCCTGGCGGGTGTCCCAGGCGGTCAGGATGCGCTGGTTGCGGACGGCGAGCAGGCAGGTGAGCCAGAGCATGATCGGGGTGAGGCCCATGAGCCGGGTCCAGCCGTGGGCGATGTTGTTGCTGGCGGGGTCTTTGGCGGTGGAGAAGGTCCGCTCGGCGCCGGTGCGCCGGGCGTAAGACCGCCGGTGTGACTTGGAGGGGTAGTCGTGTTTCTGCCGGGTTTTGGCGGCCACGCCTGGCGGGACGGTGATGGTCTGCTGCTGGCAGCAGGCGGGCGGGTGCTCGGGCGGTGTGAGGATCTCGGGCCGGTTGCGGTCTAGCCTCATGGAGGCGGGCCGCAGCGGGCAGCGGATCTTGCCCATGGCCGCGGGGGGTCTCGGCGGTCTGCTGGTCGTGGGCATCGGCTTGTTCTGGGGTCGCCGAGGCCGATGCCGTCGCCGGGCATCGCGGTCAGCACCGGGACCAGGGCGCGGGCGGGGTCGTGATGGCAGGAGCAGACGGTCATCCGCCGGGCCATTTCCGGCACGGCCGGGCCGTGCTCCTCCCGCATCATGGTGGCGGCCGAGGCGTAGTAGCCGAAGAACAGCTCGCTGTCCTGGCCGGGGCCGCCGCCGGAGCGGTGCCCCCAGGAGGCCTCGGGGTCGGCGCAGTCGCGGGTGCCGCGGGACGGGGGCCGGGAGAAGGTTTCCACGGTCGGTCCAGTCGGCGGCCAGCGACGTGCTGGCGTCCTTGAACTCCTCCGGGATGGATGCCTCGAGCAGGTCGTCGCAGAGGCGCTGCAGCCGGGCGGAGGGCAGCCCGTCGGGGATGTCGTACACGATGTTGGGCCACAGCCGATCCGCCCATGATCTGGGAGCTTTGAAGATCTCCCGGGGAAAGATGCTCGCCGCGATCGGAAAGTCGATCCTGCCTGCGCTGCCCGGAATGCTGTGCCGGCGCAGAACGCGATCATGCACAGCTCATGACCTACGGTGTGATGACGACGCGGCCGAAAGCTTTGCGGCTTTCGGCGTATGCGTGCGCGGCCGCGGCTTCGGCGAGCGGGAAGCTCCGGTCGATCTCGACCCGCAACTCGCCGGCCGCGACGCGCACGATCAGGTCGGCGACCATCTGGTGGACCCGGGGGTACTCGGCCAGCAGCGCCCCACCGAGGTAGACCCCGCGTAGTGCGTTGTTGTTCTGCCACAGATCCATCGCTGCGACGTCGGAGCCGGCCCGGCCGGCCACTCCGACGCTTACGAGGGTCCCTCTGTAGGCAGGAGCCCGGATGCTTTCGACCAGGTTCTCGCCGCCGACGGAATCGAGGATCACGTCCACGCCGCGCCCGTCGGTCAGCTCGCGCACGCGCGAGACGAAGTCCTCGCGCGCGTAGTTGATCCCATGGTCAAGCCCGAGTTCGGTAAGGCGTTCGAGTTTATTCTGGCTGGACGCGGTCGAGATCACGGTTGCGCCGGCGTGTTTCGCGAGCTGGATCGCGGCCATGCCGACGCCTCCTGCGCCGGCGTGAATCAATGCCGTCTGCCCTGCCTTCAGGTTGCCGGCGGTGAAGAGGCACTCCTGGGCCGTCCCGAACGCGACCGGAACACATGCCGCAGTCGCTGCGTCCAGCCCATCGGGGATGGGCCAGGTGGCTGTCGCTGGAACCGCCCGTTTTGAGGCGTGCGAACCCGTCGGGTTGAGTGTCACGACGCGATCGCCGACGGCGCGATCCTCGACGCCATCGCCGACCTCGATAACCGTGCCCGCGGCGAGGTACCCAACGATGTGCGGGACCGACCGTGGCGCGGAGCCGGCCCGGGCGAGAAGGTCGCCGCCCTCGATGCTGATCGCCTCCACGTCGATCAGCAGCCAACCGTCGCGGAATTCGGGATCGCGGGCGTCCTCGTACCGGAGGACGGCCGGATCACCGTTCTCGTAGATCACCGCCGCTTTCATGCGTTCTGCCCTTCGGGGTCATAGAGTGTCGGGCCAGCGAAAATCGATGGCTACGGGTGTGGCGCCTCCTCTACCCACGCACCTGGCACAGGCAAGGAGCCCGTCCCAAACGTGTTCGAACTCCGGCCGCTAGCTGTCTTTGCGCGCGATGGCCGATCTCGAGGAGTACCAAATGGTGCGGAGATTGCCCCAGCCGGGGTAAATCCCGACCATGCGGGCGACGATCGCGGCGGCGGTGGTCTCCTCGGCCACGATGCGGGAGAAGTCCCGAAGGTACTGCTGTGATTCCGCGATGATCTTCGGGTCGTTGCCGTTCTCGACCTTCTTGTGACCGGCGACGACAACGGCGGGCGTCGCGTCTTCGGATGTCATCGTTCCGCCTCTCTCGAGGGGCGAACGGCCAGCGGCTGTCGGCCGGTCGCAGATGCATATCTAGCAGATGGCTGTCATCCACATCTGATGAGGATGACGGATGCAATCCTGTTAGTCAAACCCGGCATTCCACCTGCCTGAACCGGGGCCGGGGAGAAGCGGTGCAGGGTCTGGGAGCCGAGCAGGGAACATGGCTTCCACGTCTCCTCAGCGACTGCCGGCCCACGGGTGACGGCGTCCACCAAGCCATGCTCCGCATCGCTCGCCTGCACAACCTCCTCCAGGTCGCGTAGACGGGCTGTCGCCCGGACGCCGGGCGCACACGTCGGCACACCCGAAGATCAATTACGGGCAGCGCTTAGTTCAGGATGCACTGTTTCAATGCGGCGGCGGCGTGGGTCAGTATCTGTTCGGACAGGTCGGGGTCGTCGACTGCGCGGGCCATGGAGATCGCGCCGACGAGGGCGCTGAGGGTGAGGACCGCGTCGCGTTCTGCGGCCTGGCGGTCGGGGCTGCCGGTGAGGCCGGCGATCACGGCGAGGCATTCCTGCACCTGGCGGGTGTAGCTGCCCCGGGCCGGGCCGCCGTCGCGGGCGGCATCGGCGGCGACGCCGGCCACGCCGCAGCCGGACTCGGGATGATCCCGGTGCCAGGTGCTGAGGTAGCCGTCGACGAGCGCGGTGTATCCGCGCTGCCCGCCGAGCTTGCCGGATGCGATCGTCCACTCGCTGCCCTGGCTCAGGGCCCGCTGCGCGGCCTCGGCGACGAGCTGCTCCCGGGAGTCGAAGTGCCGGTAGAAACCACCGTGGGTCAGACCGGCTTCCTTCATGAGCTCGGCGACGGCCAGGCTGCCGATGCCGTCGCGGCGGATCCGCGCCGCGGCGATGTCGAGGATGCGGTCATGGCTGGCCGCCTTGGCCGCTTGAGACGTGCCCACGGTGGATCCTCCAGGTGCTGTCGACTTGCTTGGCCAAGAAGATGGTACCTACCATCCTCATACGGTAAGGATGACGACCGTCATCTTGAAATGAACCTACTCGACAGGCCGGAGCCCCATGGCCTTCGGCATCCAGACAGGCGGAAAGTCGTGACCTCCGACGACACTGCGCAGGCCTCCCGCAAGGGGGCGGACCTTGAGTATGCGACTGCTCAGTTGCACGCGGCCGGCATCGCCGCCAGCTGGATAGCCGCTGACTGCGCCGGCGAAGACGATATCCGTCGCCTGGCCGGAGAAGCCACGGAGCGGCTCGGCAACATTGACATCCTGATCAACAACTCAGGAGCCGCGTGGGCCGATCATGGGGACCGCCCCTAGGAGTCGCCTGACTCCGCCCCATCGCCGTCGTCGCCGCCGGGCAGCTCGGCATGACCGCTGTCCGCGCCGACCGCGGCGTGCTCAGCGGGACCGTGACCATTGCCGTGGCCGTTGCCGTGCCCGTTCGTTTCGACCACGACGGTCTCGGCGAAGGCCTGGTTGGCGATGCCCCGGGCCCGGCCCAGCACGCCGCCCGAGGCGGGCGCGGGTACGCCGTTCTCGTCCTCCGAGCCGGGAGCGGGCAAGAGGGCGGGTACCTTCTTGGCCTCGATCACGGCCCGCTCCTCCTCGTTGACCGGCCGGTGGACCTCGATGAACTCGCCGTTGGGCAACTGCCTGATGATGCCGGTCTCGAGCCCGTGCTCGAGCAGCTCCTTGTCCTGACGCTGCAGACCCAGGCAGATACGTCTAGTGACGATAAATCCGACCGCGGGTCCCACGAAGATCAGCACCCGCGCGATCCAGGTGACGGTGTACAGCGGGATCTGCAGGAAGTCGGCGATGACGTCGTTGGCGCCCTCGGCCCACAGGATCCCGTAGAACACCACGGCCGCAATGCCGGTGGCGGTACGGATAGGCGCGTTCCGCGGCCGGTCGAGGACGTTGTGCCAGGACCGGTCCCCGGTCGCCCACTGCTCGAAGAATGGCCAGAACGCCGCGCCGCCCAGGACCACGGTCAGTGGCAGCGCGAACGGGATGAGCACGCTCATCGACAGCGTGTGCCCCAGGAAGTTGATCTCCCAGGCAGGCATCATGCGCAGCGAGCCCTCCAGGATGCCCATGTAGAAGTCGGGCTGCGAGGCGGACGAGATCTGCACCGGGCTGTACGGGCCGTACAGCCAGATCGGGTTGATCTGCGCGAAGGTGGCCAGCAGCGCCAGCGCGGCGAAGATGAAGAAGAACCAGGCGCCGCCCTTGGCCATGAAGTACGGGAAGAACGGCTGGCCGACGACGTTCTTCTCGGTGTTCCCCTTGGCCGGCATCTGGGTGTGCTTCTGGTGGACCATGATGAACAGGTGGGCGGTGATCAGCGCCAGGATCACGCCCGGGATCAGCAGCACGTGGAGGATGTACAGCCTCGGGATGATGATGTCGCCCGGGTAAGGCCCGCCGAACAAGAAGAACGCCAGGTAGGTGCCGACGATCGGGACGCCTTGCAGCACGCCCTCGAAGATCCGCAGGCCGGCGCCGGACAGCTGGTCGTCGGGCAGGGAGTAACCGAACAGCCCCTCGAGCAGCCCCAGCGTGAACAGCCCGATGCCGATCAGCCAGTTGACCTCGCGCGGCTTGCGGTAGGCGCCGGTGAAGAATACCCGCAGCATGTGGATGATGAGCGCGGCCATGAACAGGTCGGCGGCCCAGTGGTGGATCTGCCGCATCAGCAGGCCGCCGCGGACGTCGAAGCTGATGTTCAGGGTGGACTGGTAGGCCTGGCTCATCTGGAGGCCGTCGAGCTTTACGTAGGAGCCGTGGTAGATGACCTGGGCCGAGGACGGGACGAAGAACAGCGCCAGGTAGGTCCCGGTCAGCAGCAGGATGACGAACGACCACAGCGCAATCTCGCCCAGCATGAACGACCAGTGGTCGGGAAAGACTTTCCGCATGAACACCCGCAGCCCGCGGGCCCCGTGGAACCGGTCGTCTAGCCACCCGCCGGTGCCGGTCAGCGCCTTCGGGACGTTAAGGGTGTCGCTCATCCGCGCTCCCAGAAACTCGGGCCGACGGGCTGGGTGAAGTCGCTCTGGGCCACCAGGTAACCGTCGCCGTCGACGGCCAGCGGCAGCTGCGGCAGCGGCCGCGGCGCCGGTCCGAAGATCACCGTCGCGCCGGTCGACGCGTCGAACGTCGACTGGTGGCACGGGCACAGGAGATGGTGCGTGGTCTGCTCGTATAGCCCCACCGGGCAACCCACGTGCGTGCAGATCCTGGAGTAGGCCACGATGTTGTCGATCGTCCAGTTCATCGTGCCGATCACCGTGTCGCCGTCTGTCCTGGTGGGAATGTTCAGCTCGCCGGGCCGGAACTTGATCAAGGTGACGGTGGCCTTGGCCAGGGCGTCCAGGTCCTCGGTGTAGCCCTCGGGCACGATCGTGATACTTTGCCCGGCCTCGCTGAACTCGGCCGGGCTGATCGGCTGGTTCGTGCCGTAGACGAGCAGCCGCCGGCCGGGGCTCCACACCGTGTGCCGCAGGCTGGTCCCGGGCAGCGGGCCCAGATCGCGCAGCAGCACCAGCGGCGCGGCGACCAGCGGCAGCGTGGCCAGCATGAGTGAGCGCCGGACCATGGGCCGCTTGACGAACTGACTGGCGCTCGCGCCCTCCTCGAAGTACTCCTGGAACTCGGCCCGCTCGGCGTCAGTGGACCGCATCTCGTGCCGTTCCTCGGTAATCTCCACGTCCGGCATCAGGTGCCGGACCCAGATGAGCGCGCCGGTCCCCAGGGCGAGCAGGGCGACGGACAGCGACAGGCCGAGGGCTAGGTTGGACCGGAAGACCTTGTCGACCGTGTGCACGCCCAAGCCGACGTAAGCGGCGATGAAGCCGCAGCCCGCGACGAACGCGAGCAGGAAGCACGCGACGACGATCTTCTCGGCGTTCTCGGCGTGCTGCGGGAAGTCCGCCTCGGTCGGCAGCTTCTCCACCGCATGCTCCGCGACGGCCACCCCGCCGTCCCCGTGGACCCCTTGGGCCTCGCCTGCGGCTTCGGCATCACCGTCACCGCGGCCAAGCAGCCGCGGCGAGGGCGGGGGCGTACCGATCACCCGGTGCGGCGCGGCGGGAACCCCAGATCCCTGGGGAAGCTCGGGAGTCCCTTCGGTCTCTTCCATGTCGCTCATCAGTGCTCCGTCCCGGACCTTGCCGAGTTCCTTTCCTGCGCCACGTCCCAGGGCTCACGGCGTTTGGCGGTGATCCACATCGCGATCAGCACCAGGAAGCCCATCCCGCCCAGGAATACGACCAGGCCCTCGGTCACGGGCCCGATCCGGCCGAGCGAGAGGCCGCCAGGATTGGGCTCAACCCGCGTTTCTGTGATGTAGGCGATGATGTCGCGCTTGGCCTGCGGGGTGAGCGTCCCATCGGAGAACACCGGCATCGCCTCGGGCCCGGTCAGCATCGCCGTGTAGATCTGCGTCGGGGTGGACTGAGTCAGCGCCGGCGCGAACTTGCCGTAGGTAAGGGCCCCGCCGTCCCCGGCGAAGCCGTGACACTGCGCGCAGTTGGCCGTGAACAGCTGGGATCCCAGCGCGGTGTCAGCACCGACCGTGGAGACCTGCTGGGCGTCGGGAATCGGCGGGCCGCCGCCGAGGGAGGCCACGTAGTCGGCGATCTCGTAGATCTGCTGCTCAGTGAACTTCACCGGAGCGCGGCCGTTCTCCGCGCCGACTTCCTTGGCCGGCATGCGGCCGGTGGACATCTGGAAATAGACGGCGGCCGCGCCCGCGCCGATCAGGCTCGGCGCCTGCGTGGTGCCCTGGGCGTCCAGGCCGTGGCAGCTCGAGCAGGTCGCGTCGAACAGGGCCTTGCCCTGGGCGATGTCCTGCTGCGCCGACGCCGGGGAGGCCTGTGCGCTGCTGCCGGTTCGGGTCAAGACTCCGTAGACCAGCGCGACCACGACGAGCCCCAGCAGCAGTGCGGCGTAGCCGGCAACCGGGCGCCTGCGCCTGGCGATGATCCAGCTCACTCGCTGTCCCCTGACTAGTGGATGAGGTAGATGGTGGTGAACAAGCCGATCCACACGACATCGACGAAGTGCCAGTAGTAGGACACGACGATCGCGCTGACCTGCTGTTCGTGGGTGAATCTCTTGGCCGCGTAGGTGCGCCCCAGGAGGAAGATGAAGGCCACCAGGCCGCCGGTGACGTGCAGCCCGTGGAACCCGGTGGTCAGGTAGAACACCGAGCCGTAGTTGCTCGACGACAGCGTCAGGCCCTGCTTCCTGATCAGGTCCAGGTACTCATACCCCTGGCCGAGGACGAAGTACGTGCCCATCAGGAGAGACAGCACGTACCACTCGCGCAGGCCCCAGCTCATCGGGTGGAACAGCCCTCGGGTGCGCTTGATCTGGCCGCGCTCGACCGCGAACACGCCCATCTGGCAGGTCACGCTGGACAGCAGCAGCACGGTGGTGTTGACCGAGCCGAGCGCGATGTCCAGGTGGGCCCCCGGCCAGGCCAGCCCCTGGCCCTTATCTACCGACCTGATGGTGAAGTACATCGCGAACAGGGCCGCGAAGAACATCAGCTCGGAGGAGAGCCAGACGATGGTGCCGACGCTGACCAGGTTGGGTCTGCTGGCCGGCGTGCGGGGGCTCGTCTGAACGGTGGCTGTCGTCACGAAGCAATTATTACGACAACCTGTAGGCGATGGCGAGCCGCCCCCCCGATCTGGTGCGCCCGGAGGTTCGGGTAGTCCCCCCGGGGACTAACACTCCACTAGCATGGCCTGTCATGAAGGTCGTTGTGTACAGCCACGACGCGGATGTCCGGGCTCAGATCAAGCTCGCCATCGGTAGTCGTCCCGCGATGGACGTGCCGGACGCGGAGATAATCGAGGTGGCCACCGAGCCAGCCCTGTTCCGGCTGCTCGACGCGGGTGGCGCCGACGTGATGGTGCTCGACGGCGAGGCCCAGCCGGCCGGCGGGATGGGCGTGTGCCGTCAGGCCAAGGACGAGATCTACAACTGCCCGCCGGTGCTGCTGGTGGTGGGCCGCGCCGACGACGGCTGGCTGGCCACCTGGTCCCGGGCCGACGCCGTGATCAGCCACCCCATCGACCCGGTCGCGCTGGCCCATGAACTGGCCGGCCTGATGCGCGGCCGCGCCGCCGTAGCGGGCTGATCCCCGGGCCCCCGGACCCGCCGCACTTATTCTATTTATCCGCCGAACGATCCGTGGTTCCTCGTTCCGATCACTGTTTCTCCCGCACACCCAGCTCTGTTTCTCCCGCACACCCAGCTCTATTTCTCCCGCACACCCAGCTCTATTTCTCCCGCACACCCACCCTTGGGGGCCCGTCATGGATGCCCGCACCACATGGCCCGCGCTGCTCGCCGCGCTGATCCGCGGCGAGTCGCTCACCGCGGACGAGAGCGAGTGGGCCATGAACGAGATCATGGAGGGCGCGGCGACGCCCTCCCAGATCGCGGGCTTCGGGGTCGCGCTGCGGATCAAGGGCACCTCGGTGGCCGAGATGACCGGCCTGTCCCGGGCCATGCTCGCCCACGCCACGCCGATCCACCTGACCGGCCAGCTCACCGACCTGGTGGGCACCGGCGGCGACGGCGCGCGCACGGTCAACGTCTCCACCATGGGCACGATCGTGGCCGCGGCGGCCGGGGCGCGGATGATCAAGCACGGCAACCGGGCCGCGTCGTCGGCCTGCGGTGCCGCCGACGTGCTCGCGGAGCTCGGTGTGGTCATCGACCTGCCGCCCGCCGCCACCGCCGAACTAGCCGACACGATCGGGGTCGCATTCCTGTTCGCGCCGCTGTATCACCCGGCGCTGCGGTACGCGGGCCCGACCCGCAGTGAACTCGGCGTGCCGACCGTGTTCAACTTCCTGGGCCCGGTGGCCAACCCGGCCCGGCCCACGGCCCAGGCGGTCGGGGTGTTCGATCCGGTCATGGGCGGGATCATCGCCGGGGTGCTGGCCGGGCGCGGCTGTTCGGCCCTGGTCTTCCACGGCTCCGACGGGCTGGACGAGCTGACCACCACCGGCCCGTCCACGATGTGGGTGGTGCACGACGGCCAGGTGGCCCAGACCGAGTTCTCGCCCGAGGCCCTCGGGCTCCCCCCGGCCTCGGTCGCCGACCTGCGCGGCGGTGACGCCGCCCGCAACGCGGCCGTGGCCCGCGCGGTGCTGGCCGGCGAGCAGGGTCCGGTGCGCGACATCGTGCTGCTGAACGCGGCGGCCGCGCTGGCCGCGACGGCCGGAGTGCCCGGCCCGGACGCGGTCACGCCAGCCCTGGCCGATGGCTACGCCCGGGCCGCGGAAGCCCTGGATTCCGGCGCCGCCCGCACCTTGCTTGACCGCTGGATCGAGGTCAGCCACCAGCTGGACCCGAAGGGCGGTTAGCCCTGCTCGCCGGGCCGGGATCAGGAGCCGTCGGCCAGGCCCAGGGAGAAGGCGGCCTCCAGGTCGTGCCTGGAGTAGGTGCGGAAGGCGATATGGGTCTCGGTGTGCTTGACCCCGGGGACCTTGTTCAGCCGCCCCGGGATGACGTCCGCGAGCTCCTCGTGCGTCCGGACCCGGACCATGGCCACCATGTCGAACTCCCCGGTGACCGAGTACACCTCGCTGACCTCCGGGATCTGGGCGATGATCTCGGCTACCTCGGGAATGCGCTGGATCTCGGCCCGCACCAGAACGATCGCGGTGACCACTGGATGCCTCCCAGGTTGTCGTGACCGGCCAGCCTGCGGCGGCCTGCTTGTCTGGCTGGCGCTTACGCTACTACGTCCGGCCAGGCGCTGAGCTGGCTGAGGGTACGCACGCCGCGATGGGCCAGCCGCCTGATCAGCCAGCCGAGGACGTCCGCGGTGGCCCGTGCGTCGGCCAGAGCGCGATGGCTCGGCGCGGTACGGGCGCGGAAGAACCCGGCCAGCGTGCCCAGCTTGCAATCGGGCACCTCGTCCGGGTCCATCACCCGCCTGGCCAGCATCACGGTGTCCAGCACGGTGAAGCCGGGCCAGGCCAGGCCGCACTGGCCGCAGGCGGCCCGCAGGAAGCCGATGTCGAACGGCGCGTTGTGCGCGACCAGGACACAGCCGTCGGCGAAGTCGAGCAGGCCAGGCAGGACCGCGGCCAGCCGGGGCGCCGCGGCCAGCATCCAGTCGGTGATCCCGGTCAGGTCCTCGATCCCCGGCGGCACCGGGATGCCGGTGTTGACCAGCGAGGCGAACTCGCCCAGCCGCCGCCCGCCGCGCACCCGGACCGCCGCGATCTCGGTGATCGCCGCCGCCCCCGGCGACCAGCCCGTGGTCTCCAGGTCGACCACCGCGAACTCCAGCTCGGCCAGTGCCCGCCCGGCCGGCCGCTCGGGTCCGGTTAGTTCGCGGCCGACCAGGTGCAGCCCGGCCGGCTCCGGCCGGACCTGGGGTACGTCGGTGCGTCCGCCCAGCGTCCTGGCGATCGCGGCCGGCCTCATCACGGACACCACGTTAGATCCCGCCACTGACATTCCGGCCGCAGGCACGCCGCGCCGCCGCGCCCGGTGCTCCCGACGCCGAACCTCCCGATCGGCGCAATGCGGCATTGCGCAGCCAATAACCGGCACGCCGCCCCATAACGCCGTCACAATTTTGTATCCCCGCATTCACAGAATGCATATGCGGCCCGGAAAAGGCGGCTGGATGATAGCGTATCGATGCCGTTTCCGCAGGTGAATCTGGGCATCGTAATGGAGGAGTTGGAATTAGGTGAATCGGTTGAATCGCCTAATTGCCTTCACTACGCTTGCCACAAATGTCGCCTGGTCGGCGGCCA
The DNA here is from genome assembly GCA_963835775.1 of uncultured Actinomycetes bacterium. Lineage (GTDB taxonomy): Bacteria > Actinomycetota > Actinomycetes > Streptosporangiales > Streptosporangiaceae > Palsa-504. The sequence continues at coordinate 163,607 of CAWIHB010000004.1, forward strand.
GGGTCCAGGACCTGGACGAATGCGCTGCAGTGCACAGATAGATAACAGTTGACGAGGAGCGTGGTAGGCACGTGGGTACGCGGCTAGCGGGCAGCGAGTCCCGATTTCGCCGCGGTGTCGCGATCATCGCCGGGATGGCGTCGGTCGCCGGACTTGCGGTCTTCGCTTCCGGTGCTGGGGCCAGCCCGCCGCCCACCGTGGCTCAGGTTCAGGCCCGGGTCAACCAGCTCACCTCACAGTTCGACAAGGTCACCGAGCAGCTCGACCAGGTGAGCCAGCAGCTGACCGCGGCCCAGACCAGACTGACCCAGCTCCGCGCGGACGTGAAGCACGCCGACGCCCAGTTCCGGGCGGCCGAGACCACGGTGGCCCAGATCGCCGCGGCTACCTTCGAGGACACCGCCGCGACCTCGATGGCGGGCGTGCTTACCTCGGGTGATCCCTCGGTCGTCCTCCAGCAGGGCTCGCTGCTCGAGGAGCTGTCAGGCAACAGGAACGCCCAGACCCAGCAGCTACTGGAAGACGCCAGCCAGCTGGCCGCGGTGGAGCAGGAACAGCAGCGCACCGAGGACGGGATCGCCGCGCTCAGGACATCGCTGGCCGACCACAAGAGCTCCCTCGGCAAGCTCATCGCCGCCGAGCAGGCCACGCTGGACAGCCTGACCGTGCCCGAGCAGCAGACGGTGAAGACCAACTCGATCGGCGGGAACGGCAGCAGCGCGCCGGTCACCTACACCGGGCCGACCAGCTCCCAGGCCGACAAGGCGGTCGCGTTCGCCTACGCCCAGCTCGGCTGCCCCTACGTGTACGGCGGCACCGGCCCGTGCCACATGGGCTTCGACTGCTCCGGCCTGGCCCAGGCCGCCTGGGCCGCCGCCGGGGTGGACATACCGCGTGACAGCTATGAGCAGTGGGCGGGCCTGCCGCACGTCGCCCTGTCCGCGATCGAGCCCGGTGACCTCCTGATATACAACGGCGAGGGGCATGTGGCCATCTATGTCGGCGGCGGCTACATCATCGATGCGCCACAGACCGGAATGGACGTGGAGAAAATCCCCGAGAGCACGCCCTGGTACGCCGACAACCTCGACGGCGTGGTGCGCCCCTGACGCGGGTATCTCGCGCCGTTACGCCCGCGGGCTGATGGCCGCGTGGCAAGAACCGCCCGTCGGCCGATGCGCTGGCATCCTTCCTGCGGCAGTCTGGACTACGTGAACCAGCGGCGGACCTGTAACGAGCCTCGGCGCGCATGACCCTGAGCACGTTCGCGCGCCGGATGCCGCACCTGGCCGTGCTGCCCGGCCCCCGCAGGCGGATGGCAGTGCTGCTGGTCGGGGTGGCAGCGCTGGTGCTGTACGTTGCGCCCGGGCTGTCGGCGCCTGGTGCTCACTGGCCGCTGCGGGACGTACGGGTGTACTGGTGGGGAGCGCGGCAGGCCGGCCGGGGACTGTACTCTGCGCACGCCCAGTTCAGCTTCACCTACCCGCCGTTCGCTGCCGCCCTGTTCCGGCTCGGGACCACGGGAACGGAGGGGTGGCTGGCGGCCGGCATCACGGTGCTGAGCATCGGCGCGCTGGTGGTCCTGGTCTGGCTGTCGCTGACGGCGGCCGGGATCCGTCCGCGCCCGGAGGCGGTGTTCGCGGTCGCGGCGCTGTCGGCGTTGCTGTGGCCGGTGGCGTACACGCTGCACCTGGGTGAGATCAACCTGCTCGTGGCCGCGGCCGTGGCTGCGGACCTGCTCCGGCGGCGGGATGGCGGCTGGTGGCAGGGGATCGGCACCGGCCTGGCGGCCGGGATCAAGCTGACCCCGCTGATCTTCGTGGTTTACCTGCTGATCACCCGCCGCCTGCAGGCGGCGGTCACCGCGGCCGTGGCGTTCGCGGCCACGATCACGGCCGGGTGGCTGCTGCTGCCCGCCGCGTCGCGGGTGTTCTGGCTGGATGGGGTGTTCGCGGCGCAGAGCCGGGTGGGGAACGCGGCCAACCCGTCGAACCAGTCGCTGGCCGGGGCGGTGGCCCGGCTGGCCGGGGGACGCCTGACCGGGGGACACCTGACCGGGGCGCACGGCTGGTGGCTGGCCGCCGCGGTGGTGTGCGGGCTCGCCGGGCTGGCCGTGGCGGCCTGGGCCCACCAGCGAGGCTGGCAGCTGGGCGGGGTGTGCTGCTGCGCGATCACCGGCCTGCTCGTGTCTCCGTTCTCGTGGGCGCATCACTGGGTATGGGCTGTGCCACTGCTGATCTGGACGGCCACCGCCGCCTGGCGGCACCGCTCGGCCGCGGGCGGGGCGGCCACCGCGGCAGTGGCGGTCGTCTTTTCCGGGCTGATCCCGCTGACCTGGCCCGGACGCCCGGTGAACCCGGCCCGGATGCTGGCCAGTGACCAGTACGTGCTGTGCGGCCTGGCCGTCCTGGCTGCCACCGCCGTGATCCTGGCCCGCCAGGGCCGCCTGCCTGGCCGGCCGGCGACAGCTTCGCCTAGCCTGGATGAGTGGACGAGGGGCCTGAGCCGGGAAGCCCGCCCGCCGTGACCTCAGGCGATCGACCGCGGCCGCCTGCCGCTTCAGCCGCCTGACCGGCTAGCCCGCGTTCCCGGCCCGATACACTCGTGCGGTGCGCCGCACCCTGATCGTCACCAACGACTTCCCGCCCCGTCAGGGCGGCATCCAGTCGTTCGTGCACGCGCTGGCCACCCGGCTGCCGCCGGGCTCGGTGACCGTGTACGCCCCCGCCTGGACGGGCGCGGCGGAGTTCGACGCGCAGCAGCCTTTCCCGGTGATCCGCCATCCGACCTCGCTCATGCTGCCGGTGCCGGCCGTCTCGCGCCGGGCCGCGGCCATCACCCGCGAGCAGGGCTGCGAAGCGGTCCTGTTCGGTGCGGCGGCTCCGCTGGGCCTCATCACCCCGGCGCTGCGCCGGGCCGGCGTGCGCCGGGCCGTCGCGGTGACGCACGGCCACGAGGCGGGCTGGGCGGCGCTGCCGGGGGCCCGGGCCCTGCTCCGCCGGATCGGCGACGAGGTCGACGTGGTGACCTACCTGGGCGAGTACTTCAGGGTCAGGCTGGCCCGGGCGCTGTCGCCGGCGGCGGCCAGCCGCATGGTCCGGCTGTCGCCCGGGGTCGACATGACCGCCTTCCGCCCGGGCTCGGGCGGCGAAGCGGTCCGGGGCCGGCTCGGGCTGGCCGGCCGGCCGGTGGTGGTCTGCGTGTCCCGGATGGTCCGGCGCAAGGGCCAGGACACCCTCATCCGGGCCTGGCCGCAGGTCCGGGCCGCGGTGAGCGACGCGGTGCTGCTGCTCGTGGGCGACGGGCCCTACGCCCACGACCTGCGGCAGCTGGCCGGAAGCCTCGGAGTCGGCGACGCGGTCCGGTTCACCGGCGCGGTGCCCGGATCCGAACTGCCCAGCTACTACGACGCGGGCGATGTCTTCGCGATGCCGTGCCGCACCCGGCGGGCCGGGCTGGACGTCGAGGGCCTCGGCCTGGTCTACCTGGAGGCGTCGGCCACCGGGCTGCCGGTGATTGGCGGCGACTCGGGCGGCGCCCCGGACGCGATACTCGACGGCGAAACCGGCTACGTGGTACACGACGTGGCCGGGACGGCCGCCCGCATCATTGAGCTGCTCACCGATCCCGGCCAAGCCCGGGCCATGGGGGAGAAGGGCCTGGCCTGGGTGGAACGCGAGTGGCGCTGGGACCTGGCCGCCGCCCGCCTGGCCGGCATCCTGGACGGCTGAGGCGGCGCCGGGTCCCCGGCTCAGGCATGCACAGGGTGGTGAAACCCGGTTTTCATCACACCCTAGCGTGGTGAATCCGGGGTTTCACCACACCCGCGGTCGGCCAGGCGACCTCAGGAATACAGCGCGTCGATGTCGGCCGCGAACTCCTTGGCCAGCACGCTCCTGCGGATGCCCATCTTGGCGCTGAGCTGGCCGTTTTCCTGAGTGAAGTCGTCGTCAAGGATCCAGAACCGCCTGATGGACTCGGCCCGCGACACCGCCTGGTTGGCCTCGTCGACCGCGGCCTGGATCTCCTTGACCAGGTCCGGGTCGTCCCGCACCGACGCGACCGTCGCGTCGGCCGGCTTGCCGTGCCGTTCCTTCCACGACTGCAGCACCTCGGCGTCGAGCGTGACCAGCGCGGCGATGTACGGCTTGCCGTCCCCGACCACCATGGTCTGGCTGATCAGAGCGTGGCTGCGGAGCCGGTCCTCCAGCACCGCCGGGGACACGTTCTTGCCGCCTGCGGTGACGATAAGTTCCTTCTTCCGGCCGGTGATGGTCAGGAAGCCCTGGTCGTCGAGCTCGCCGATGTCGCCGGTGCGGAACCAGCCGTCCTCGGCGAAGACCTCCTTGGTCGCCGCCTCGTTCTGCCAGTAGCCAGGGAAGACGGTCCGCCCGCTGATCAGGATCTCCCCGTCTTCCGCGATCTTGATCCCGACTCCGGGCAGCGGCTGGCCGACGCTGCCGATCTTGTTCCGGTCCGGCTGGTTGACCGTGCTGGCGGCGGTCGTCTCGGTCAGGCCGTACCCCTGCAGCACCGTGACACCGACGCCGCGGAAGAAGTGGCAGAGCCGGTCGGTGAGCGCCGCGCCGCCGGAGATGGCGTAGGCGGCCTGACCGCCGAGCGCGGCCCGCAGCTTGCCGTAGACCAGCCGGTCGAACAGCGCGTGCCGCGCCCGCAGCCCGAACGCCGGGCGTCCAGGCGCATCCAGTGCCTGGCTGTAGGCGATCGCGGCCGCGGCCGCCCGGGCGAAGATGGCGCCCTTCCGCTCGCTGACGGCCTTCTGCTCAGCGCTGTTATACACCTTCTCGAACACCCTCGGTACCGCGAGGATGAACGTGGGCCGGAAGGCGGCCAGGGCGGGCAGCAGCGCGTTCAGGTCCCCGCAGTGCCCGAGCACCACTCCGGCCTCGAGACAGCCCACCTCGATGACCCGGGCGAACACGTGCGCCAGCGGCAGGAACAGCAGCGTGCTCGTGCCCTCGGTCGCGGTCAGCGGCGCGAGCGGGCCCAGGAAGGCGTTACGCACCGCCGAGAGCAGGTTCTCATGGCTGAGCTCGCAGCCCTTGGGCCGTCCGGTGGTCCCTGACGTGTAGATGACGGTCGCCAGGTCGCGCGCCTGGGCCGCCCCGGCCCGCTCCTTGACGATCTCGTCATCCACGCCCGCGCCGGCCTCGGTCAGCGAAGCCAGTGATGCCACCCCCTGGGCCGTGCTCGGCTCGATCCGCCAGATCTGCTCCAGGGCCGGCACCTGGTCGCGGAACCTGTCGAAGAGCTGCTCGAAGGACGCCGACTCGACGAAACAGGCCCGGGCGCCCGAATCGCTCAGTATCCACTCGGCCTGCTCGGCCGAGGACGTCTCGTAGACCGGCACGCTGACCGCGCCCGCGGTCCAGATCGCGTAGTCGATCAGCGTCCACTCATACCGGGTTTGCGACATCACCGCGACCCGGTCCCCGGCTTCGATCCCGGCGGCGATCAGTCCCTTGGCCACCGCGACAACCTCGTCCCGGAACTGGCTGGCGGTCACGGCTTCCCACGTCCCGTACCGGCCGCCCGATCCGGAAGGACCCTGGGGGCCATGGGGGCTATGGGGGCCCGGCCGGCGCAGCATGACCGCCTGCGGCTGCTCAGCGGCCCGGCGGAAGATGACCTTGGCCAGATTCGCGCCGACGGCGATCTCGGCCAGGGCCGGGATGCTGTACTCGTGCACGGGCACCTCCATTCGGGCAGCTACATGGCAGCACAAGCTTAAGGCGCGGCATAGATAATCACGCGCTGATGCCCGCGCCCCGGGCGGGCCTTACCGTGGTGACATGCGAGTTCACGTGGTCAGCGACGTGCACGGGCGGGCGGATGCACTGGCCGGGGCCGCCCGCGGCGCCGACGCGCTGATCTGCCTGGGCGACTTGCTGTTGTTCCTCGACTACGCCGACTACGGGCAGGGCATCTTCGCCGACCTGTTCGGTGCCGAGGCGGCCCGGGTCTACGTCGAGCTGCGGACGGCGAGAAGATTCGACGAGGCGCGGGCCCTGTCGGCCCGGCTGCTGGCCGAGAAGGCCGAGAGCCCGGCCAGCCTGTTCGAGGGTGCCATGGCCAGGCAGTACGCCGAGCTGTTCGGGGCCATGCCGCAGCCCGCGTACCTGACCTACGGGAACGTCGACGTCCCCCAGATGTGGGAGCGGTACGTCAAGCCCGGGCATCACGTCCTGGACGGCGGCACGGTAGACCTAGACGGCTGGCGGTTCGGGTTCGTCGGCGGCGGCCTGAAGTCGGCCTACCGGACACCCAACGAGATGAGCGAGGAGGAGTTCCTGGCCAAGATCGAAGCGGTCGGCGAGGTCGACGTGCTGTGCACCCACATTCCTCCTGCCGTTCCTGAACTCCTGTACGACACCGTGGCCCGGCGGCTGGAGAAGGGCAGCGTGGCCCTGCTCGAGACGATTAGGGTCACCAGGCCGAGGTACTCGATCTTCGGACACGTGCACCAGCCGCTGGCCCGCAGGACCAGGATTGGCGTCACGGAATGCCTGAACGTGGGCCATTTCCGTGCCACTGGCGCGCCATTTGTCCTGCAGTGGTAGCGGTACGATCAAAGGTAGGAGGCGTCAGGTGTCGGAATCCCGAAGTGACGGCGAGCCGGAAAACAGCGGCCAGCCGAAAAGCAGCAGCAGCGGCCAGCCAGGAAGCGGCGGCCAGTCAGGAAACTGGAGCCAGTCAGGAAGCGGTGGCTCGCCCAGGACCAACGGCCAGTCGGGCGGCAGCAGCCAGTCACGTCGGGCCAGCGATCCCGTGGCCGATTTCCAGCGCTGGCTGATGCGCGCGGGCGCGCGCAGCATGGCTAACCAGGTTGCCGACCAAGTCAAGCGGACGCTGGGCCAGGAACGGCGGGACTACGGCGACGTGTGGGACCGGGCCACCAACGAGCTGCCGCCTGATGAGCCGCCCGAGTGCCAGTGGTGCCCGGTCTGCCAGGCGGCCCGCGCGGCCCGGACCGGCGGTCCCGGCCTGATGGCCAGCCTGGCCGACGCGGGCGGAGCCCTGGCCTCGATGGCGCAGGACGCGTTCTCCACCTTCGAGCAGATCATGAAGACTCAGGAGCAGAACCGCTCCCAGGGTCAGGGGGGTACGGGGGGGCGGACAGCCCCCCCGTGAGCGGGGGCCCAGGGGGTACGGGGGGGCGGGTAGCCCCCCCGTGAGCAGGGGGGGCCGGGGGGAACGGGGGGCGGGAGCCCCCCGTGCCAGGGAACAGCGGGGGATCGCTCCCCCCGAGAGAACACAGACCCTGGCCATCGGCGTTGATGTCGGTGGCACTAAGGTCGCGGCGGGAGTCGTCGACGAAGACGGCCGGATCATCACCAAGCTGAAACGATCCACTCCGGCGGCCAGCCCGGCGCGGACCGAACAGGCCATCGCCAACGTGGTCGCCGAACTCCTCACCGGCCATCAGGTCAGCGCCATCGGGCTTGGTGCCGCCGGGTTTGTCGACGCCGATCGCGCCACTATGCTGTTCGCGCCCAACCTGGCCTGGCGCGACGAGCCGCTCAAGCAGCGCGTGCAGGAGTGCGTCGGCCGCGAGGTGGTGGTCGAGAACGACGCGAACGCCTCGGCCTGGGCCGAGGCACGGTTCGGCGCCGCGCGCGGGTACCGCGACCTGATGCTGGTCGCGGTGGGGACCGGCATCGGCGCGGCCATCATCATCGGCGGCGAGCTCTACCGCGGCCGCTGGGGCATCGCGGGCGAGCCCGGGCATGTCCGGGTCGTTCCCGACGGGCGACTGTGCGGCTGCGGGAACCGGGGCTGCTGGGAGCAGTACTGCAGCGGCAACGCGCTGGTCGCCGAGGCCCGGGAGTTTGCCAGGCGCACCCCGGAAGGCGCGATGCGGCTGCTGCAGCTGGGCGGGGGAGTGCCTGAGGGCATTTCCGGCCCGGAGATCACCCGGGCCGCGACCGAAGGAGACCCGGCCGCGCTGCGCTGCTTCCAGATCGTGGGCGGCTGGCTGGGACAGGGCCTGGCCGACCTGGCCGCGATTCTCGACCCGGCCTGCTTCGTGATCGGCGGCGGCGTGTCCGAGGCGGGTGACCTGCTGCTCGACCCGGTTCGCGCCGCCTTCGAGCGGGCCCTGACCGGCCGCGGCCACCGGCCGTTCGCAGAGATCAGGAAGGCGCAACTCGGCCAGGACGCAGGCATCGTCGGCGCGGCCGACCTGGCCAGGGAAGCCAGCAGGACCGCCGGTGCTCAGACGACCGCGCCGTCGTCCCCGTCGTCAGGGCCGCCGGGACCGGGGTCGTTCATGCGCAGCACGAGTATGGCGAACCCGGCCACGAACGCGGCGACAGCGCAGAACGCCGCGAATCCTGATACTGACCAGCCTGCCGCGGTGGCCACCACCAGGTAGCCCGGCCCGCCGAACAGCGCCGCCCAGGCGCCCTTGGCCAGCGGATCCAGTTTCGGCAGCGGAGGCGGGACCGGCGGGACGTAGTGCTCTTCGTCGTCCTCGGCCGCGTGGCGGCCCGCGGCCCGCCGCGCCCCTGGGCCCCGGATCACCCGGGGCGTCTGTATCACGTCGGGGTCAAGCGTCTCGGCGAACCCGCTGTCGAATGTCCCGTCGGCCCCGAATCCCGAAGGTCCTCCGTACGCTCCGCCGGTTCCGCGCGTCCCGTCAGCCTCGCGCGTCCCGGCCAGCTCGGTCTCGCCGGCCTCGCGCGTCCCGGCCAGCTCGGTCTCGCCGGGCCGCCGGTGCTGGCCCGCACCGTCTGCGTCCGCCTCATTGCCCCCGGATGACCCGCCATCCCCGTGCGGTTCGTCAGTTCCGGCTGCCTCACTTACCTCGCGCGTCCCGACAGACGTGCCAGGTACGTCTTCGCGCTCGGGCCAGGGAACAGGCTGCTGTGTCGTCAGGGGCGCGTCGTACCGGGCCACCAGGTCGCGCCATGCCGCGTCCTCGTCACCTTCTCTGCTCTCGGTGTTATCCCAGTCCGGCACGTCCCACCGCTATCTCAATTCGTCCTAGGTCCAACGATATCGTGCCCCCCGGACCCCGCCGGAGGATAACCGATGGCCGTGGCCGGGACCGGGGTCGGCCTCGCTATCCGCTGTGGTCCTTGATGAATTTCGCGCTGCCCTCGAAGATGACCTCCGCGTCGTTGTCGAGCGTCGCGACGTGGTAGCTGTCGGCAAGCTCGCGGACCGTTACCTGGTCTGCGGGCAAACCCGAGAGCAGCGCTCGCATGCTAGCGGGCCCGACCACGTGGTCGACCGCGCTGCGGTAGACCAGCACCGGCTGCGTCACCTGACGGAGGTGCCTGCTCGTGATGCCCCACAGTCCCGGCAGCGTGGCCGCCGCGCGGATGGGGACCCGGTCGTAGCCGATCTCCTGCGCGCCTGGCTTCTTGATGTCACTCACGATGCCGGGCAGCGAGCGCAGCACATGCTTGAGCACCGGAGCCAGCACGAACAGCTTGGTGTCCGGGGCCAGCGACGGGTTGACGACCACGACTCCGCGTACCGCGCTGCCGTGGACTTCGGCCAGCCGCAGCGCCAGGCACCCGCCCATGGAAAGGCCGAACACGAAGGTCTGCTCGCACCGGCGCGACAGTGCGCCGAACGCGGTGTCGACCTCGCCGTACCAGTCCTGCCAGCCGGTGCGCGCCAGATCCGGCCAGCTTGTGCCGTGCCCGGGCAGCCGCGGCAGGCTGACCGACAGGCCGTGGGCGGCCAGGTACTCGGCCCACGGGCGCAGCGTCTGGGGACTGCCGGTGAAACCGTGGCAGAGCAGGACGCCGACCTGGCCGCCTGCGTGCTCGAACGGCTCTGTGCCGGGCAGCGGAGCGCCTGGATGCGATGGTGGCATGCTGGCATTATCTCCCCCGGGACATGGGACGATAGGAGCGTGTTCTACTGGGTGACGAAGTACACGCTCGGGATGACGCTGAAGATCATCTTCAGGCCCCGCGCGTGGGGGGTCAGGAATGTGCCCAGGCGCGGCCCGGTAATCCTGGCCAGCAATCACCTGTCGTTCTCCGACCACTTCTTCGGGCCGCTGCCTATCCCGCGCAAGGTGATCTTCCTCGCCAAGTCGGAGTACTTCACCGGCCGGGGCCTGAAGGGGCTGATCAGCAGGGCCTTTTTCGCCGGCGTGGGCCAGATCCCGATCGACCGGGCCGGAGGAGCGGCAGGCGAGCAGGCCATCAGGACCGGGCTGCAGGTCCTGGCGGCCGGGCACGTGCTCGGGATCTACCCCGAGGGCACCAGGAGCCCGGACGGTCGGCTGTACCGGGGCAAGACCGGCGTCGCCCGGCTGGCGATCGAGTCCGGCGCGCCCGTCGTGCCGTGCGCCATGATCGACACCTTCCAGTTCCAGCCGCCCGCCACGATCTGGCCGAACCCGCGGTACCGCCCGGGCGTCCGGTTCGGCGAGCCGCTCGATTTCTCCCGCTACCGCGGCCAGCATGCCGACGGCCTGCTGCTGCGCACCGTAACCGACGAGATCATGCAGGCCATCGCGAAGCTCTCCGGCCAGGAATATGCCGATATCGACGCCCGCCGGGCCAAGGCCGACCTGGGCCGGGGGGCCGAAGCCGGTCATGGTCAGGCCGGCGACGACGGGGCCGGCCAGCAGGAGCCAGACCAGCAGGAGCGGGACAATACGGACTGACTGCGCGCCCGGTGCGGCCGGCCACCCGAGTTTTACCTGCGGCTCGTGCCGCATCCATCCGCGCGGGCCCTCTCGCCCACTAAGGTTGATGCCATGCGAGTGGGAGTCCTTACCGGCGGCGGCGACTGCCCCGGCTTGAATGCAGTTATCCGCGCCGTGGTCCGCAAGGGCGTGCAGGAGTACGGCCTTGAATTCGTCGGGTTCCGCGACGGCTGGCGCGGGCCGCTCGAGGGCGACACGGTGCCGCTGGACGTGCAGGCCGTACGCGGCATCCTGCCGCGCGGCGGCACGATCCTCGGGTCATCCCGGACCAACCCGCTGAAGAGCAGCGGCAGCGGCGGCCGCAACGGCATCGAGCGCATCAAGGACAACCTGGCCGGCCTGGGCGTCGACGCGCTGATCGCGATCGGCGGCGAGGACACCCTGGGCGTGGCGACCAAGCTCGGCGAGCAGGGCGTGCCCGTGGTCGGCGTGCCCAAGACGATCGACAACGACCTCGGTGCCACCGACTACACCTTCGGCTTCGACACGGCCGTGAACATCGCCATGGAGGCGATCGACCGGCTGCACACCACGGCGGAAAGCCATCACCGGGCGCTGATCGTGGAGGTCATGGGCCGGCACGCTGGCTGGATCGCGCTGCACGCGGGCCTCGCGGGCGGCGCGAACGTGATCCTCATCCCGGAGCGGCCGTTCGACATCGAGCGGGTCTGCGCCTACGTGCAGCACCGGTTCCAGACCAGGTTCGCCCCGATCGTGGTGGTCGCCGAGGGCGCCCACCCGGTGAGCGAGGATATGGCCACCGCCACCGAGCAGCTCGACTCGTTCGGCCATGTCCGGCTGGGCGGTGTGGGGCAGCTGCTGGCCGACGAGATCGAGAAGCGGACCGGCAAGGAAGCCCGCTGCACGGTGCTCGGCCACATCCAGCGCGGCGGCACGCCCACGGCGTTCGACCGGGTGCTCGCCACCAGGTTCGGCGTGCACGCCGTCCAGGCCGTGCACGAGGAGGCGTTCGGCGTGATGGTGGCGCTGCGCGGCACGGACATCGTCCGGGTCCCGCTCGCCGAGGCCACCAGCCAGCTCAAGCTGGTTCCGCCCCAGCGCTACGCCGAAGCCGAGGTCTTCTTCGGCTGACGGGCCCGGGTTCCCGCCGCGGCCGCTGTCGTGGCGGCGCGCAGCGGGTGGGGCCGGCGTGAGCCACGGCCCGTTCAGAATAAAGATCTTCATGCCTCGGGATTGCGCCACGATCGATCGTCTGCGTATACTCGTCTACGAGTACTTAAGAACGAGTCCTCGGAAACGATGACTCGGAGACGAGGTGGTACGGATGGCCAAGCGGCGGAAGGTCGGTAACCTGCTGGCGCTGTCGCTGCTCAACATGCTGACGCAACGGCCGATGTACCCCTATGAGATGGCCTCGGTGCTGCGGGAACGCGGCAAGGACAATGCCATCAAGATCAACTGGGGATCGTTCTACACGGTGGTCCAGAACCTGGAGAAGCACGGCTTCATCGAGGCCATCGAGGTCGCCCGCGAGGGCAGGCAGCCGGAGCGGACCACGTACCAGATCACCGACGCGGGCCGGGCCGAGGTCAGTGACTGGCTGCGCGAGCTGGTCAGCGTGCCGGAGCGGGAGCACACCAGTTTCGAGGCGGCCCTCAGCGAAGCCGGCGCCCTGCCGCCCGACGAGCTGATCGGCCTGCTGCAGCAGCGGCTGGCCGCGCTGGAGGAGGCCAACGACCGTATGGCGGCCGAGCTGGCCACACTGGTTGTTCAGCTGCCCCGGCTGTTCCTCATCGAGTCGGAGTACTACCTGTCGCAGCGCCGGGCCGAGGAGGAGTGGGTGCGCGGGCTGCTGAAGGAGTTCACCGGCGGTACGTTCCCCGGCCTCGAGGACTGGCGCCGCTTCCACGCGACCGGGGAGATCCCGGACTACATCCAGACGCTCATCGATCAGGAGGGGGGTAAGACGGCCGACAGCTGACTAAACGACCCCGGCCCGGTGCGGCAACACCAGGAGCCGGGGCCGTCAACCTCAAACCGATCCCGCGAGCGCGCGGAACCCGAGGTCCCACCAGCAAGAATAGCCGGGTTTCTCCTCGCGGGGCTGGATCGTCGCGATCCGTAACCGTAGGAGATAACAGTGAGTTCTGCCGACTGCGCCATCGAGGCGCGTCAACTGGTCAAGATCTACACCGCTCACGGCAGGAAGCAGGGCATCCGGGCGCTTGACGGCCTGGACATCGGTGTCCCGCGGGGCATCATTTATGGCCTGCTCGGGCCGAACGGAGCAGGCAAGAGCACCGCGGTTAAGATCCTCACCTCGCTGGCGAGGCCGGATGAGGGCTCGGCGCGTGTCGCGGGCATCGACGTGCTGGCCCAGCCGGGCCGGGTGCGGCACGTGATCGGCGTGGTCGCGCAGCGCTCGGGTGCCGACCCGACCGCCACCGGCCGGGAGAACCTGCTGCTGCAGGGCCGGCTGTACGGGCTGCGCGGCGGCTCGGTGCGGACCCGCGCGGACCAGCTGCTCGATCACTTCGGGCTCACCGAGGCCGCGGGGCGGCTGGTCAAGACCTACTCCGGTGGCATGCAGCGTCGGCTGGACGTCGCGCTCGGCCTGATGCACCGGCCCGAGGTGCTGTTCCTCGACGAGCCCACGACCGGGCTGGACCCGGAGTCCCGGGCCGCTATGTGGCAGGAGATCGCCCGGCTGGCGGGCAGCGAGGGGATGACCGTGCTGCTGACCACGCACTACCTGGAGGAGGCCGACCGGCTGGTCAGCCAGCTGGCCATCGTGGACCGCGGCCGGGTGGTGGTCTCGGGCACGCCGGGCGGGCTCAAGGGCCAGCTGCGCGGCGATGCGGTGCAGGTGGAACTGCCGTCAATACTGGTCGGCGTGGTGTTCGGCGCCCTGTCCAACATGACCGGCATGCTGCTGAGGTCGCGTGAGGCGATCATCGGCGTGTACACGTTCTTCATGCTGCCGCTGATGTTCCTGTCCTCGGCGTTCATGCAGACGCAGCTGATGCCGGGCTGGATGCAGGCCATCGCGTCCCGCAAACCCGCTCAATTGGGTGGTCCAGATCGGGCGGTCCGCGGTGTCCGCCCACCCGGCCTGGGGCGCGATCGGCGTCCGCTGCGGCGGGCTGCTGGTCCTCGCGGTGATCTGCGTGGCCCTGTCGGTGGTGACGTTCCGCTCCTACCAGAAGAACGTCTGAGGCACCAGTACCGGCCGGCCCGGCGGGGACCACGGGGGCTCCCGCCGGGCCGGCTTGTGCAGGTCTACCGGGACACGACGTCGAGCAGTTCCCCGGCGGCCGCCGCGGCCGCTGGGGGAACCGCCGGATCGCCGCCGCGCATGGTGCGGACGTCACGCGGGATGAGGGCCAGCGCCGACGCCACGATGATCACGACCGCCGCCGCGTACTGGGCGGACGAGATCCCGATCGCCGCGCCGAGCGGGCCGGCGATAAGGGCGCCGGCGGGCATGGCCATGACCGAGCCGAGGACGTCGTAGGACGACACGCGGGCCAGCCGGTCGGGCGGGATGTTCCTGGCCATCGCCACCGTCCACTGCACCATCATCATCTCGACGAACACGCCGAGGCCGAACGACGCGGCGCATATCGCGGGCAGCGGCAGCACCATCGCCAGCGAGAGCGGGGAGATGGCCACCGCTCCGCCGGTGAGCACCACGAACAGCATGGGTCGGCGGGGCGTGACCCGCAGCGACACGATCCCGCCCGCGATCAGGCCGAGCGCATCGGCCGCGGTGATCGCGCCCCAGGCGGCAGGCCCGCCTAGATGCTCCCTGGCCACTACCGGGCCGAGCACCGAGAAGGCCCCGTACCAGGCCATCATCACCACGGCGAACTGGGCCACGATCACCCACAGCCAGGTGTGCGACCGGAACTCCGACCAGCCCTCGCGCAGCTCGGTGAGCATGCTCGGTGCCGCGCTCTCCGCGGCGCCCGCCGCCCCGGCCCGCGGGGCGGCTCCTGGGTGCAGCCGCAGGTCCTGGCCGCCACGGATGGACAGCAGCAGCGGCACCGTGGCCACCATGCCGATACCGCACAGCGCCAGGGCCCAGCCTGGCCCCGCGGCCGCGACCAGCAGGCCGGCCGCGGCGGCGCCAGACATCTGACCGGAGTTCATGGCCAGGCGGCTGATCGCGCTCGCGTCCTGCAGCATGCCGCGCGGGACGATCCGGGGGAGCAGCGCCTGGGATGCGGGGTAGAAGATCGCCACCCCGACCCCGGTCACCATCTCCAGGCCGATCATGGCCCACAGCGGCGGCCGGCCGGTCAGCACCAGCACGCCGAAGGTCCCCTCGCCAAGCGCCATCATCAAGTTGGCCGCCACGATCACGCGCTGCGGCGGGAACCGGTCGGCCGCCACGCCGCCGAGCAGCGCGAACACCAGCGATGGCGCGATCTGGGCGGCCAGCACGTAGGACAGGTCGGCGGGGGAGTTGGTGGCCCGCAGCACCGCGAACGAGACGCCGACCATGGAGAACCCGACCGAGGCCGGCGCGATCAGCCGGTCGGCGAGCAGCAGGCGGAAGTCCCGGATCGCCAGCACGGGGAACCGGCGGACGAGGCCACCCCGTGACATCGGCTTGGTCCTTTCTCAGCTCAGTGCTCTCAGCTCAGTGCTCTCAGCTCAGTGCTCTCAGCTCAGTGGCCAGCCGGTCTGGCCGGGCACTCACCGCTGTTGACGGTAACCAGCGCCATGACTGGCTGGCAATTCGTTTTCCCAGCTAGCGGAGTAGCGGGACGGACCAGCTCAGGGCAGCTGGTCGATCCGGGTCCATACGCCCGGCGGGTGATCCTCCCTGGGCAGCCACAGCATCGGCTGCCGCCCCTCATAGCGGGCCTGGAACCCCGGATCCCCGGGATAACGGCCCCTCCGGTCGGGCCAGACCACCTGCAGGCAGGCCGGCCTGACGTACCCGTAGTACCGGTCCGAGACGGCGAACAGGCTGGTCCGCCGCCAGCTCGCGTGCACCGGGCGGATGGCCAGGGCGCACGGGCAGATCTCGCCGATCTCGTCTCCGGCCTCGATCACCGAACCCGCCGCGATGCGATCCCCGACCGCGTTCAGGATGGTGGTCAGATACTCGACGGGGAGGCCGAACATCGTCAGCTCGGGGCCCTCGTGGCTGGGCCACAAGCCGATGGTGTACGCCCAGGGCGGCGCGATCTCATCGCCGAGCACGGCGGATACCGACCAGCCGACGGCTGCGATGTCATCGGCGACTGCCTGCATGCAGGCCTCCGGGTCCAGGCTGATCCCCTCGGCCAGCGCGTCACATTCCGCGCACCGGCAGCG
This sequence comes from uncultured Actinomycetes bacterium, assembly GCA_963835775.1. Taxonomy (GTDB): domain Bacteria; phylum Actinomycetota; class Actinomycetes; order Streptosporangiales; family Streptosporangiaceae; genus Palsa-504. Next base: position 179,592 of record CAWIHB010000004.1, read on the forward strand.
CTGCGCCGGGGGGTTAGCGCGGCGTCTCCGTGATGGGTTCATGCCGCTCACATTACGAGGGGGGTACGACATTTTGACGGCCCGCGCGAGGGTCGCGCGAGGGCCGGGCGGGTCGCGGAGCGGGCCCTCGAAGCGGCCGGAATGACGGTCCCGGCGGCCGACTATCCTGCGGCGGCGGGCGGATCCCCGTCGTCCCCGGCGATCTGGTCGGTCTCGGCGATCTGGTCGGTCTCGGCGGTCTGGTCAGCCTCGGCTGCTCCGGCGGCCGCTTCGTCGCCGGCGGCCGCGGCCGGCGCCGCGGTCTCCACCGCGCCGGCCTCCATCTCCGTGATGACCCGCTGCCGCTCCGTGAGCAATTGCTTTTCCGCGTTCCGCAACGTCGCTGCCCGAGCGAAGTCCTGCACGTCGACGGCCGATTCCTTGTCCCGGCGGACCCTGGCGATCTTCTCGTCCAGCTGACGCACCTCGTCAGGGGCCGGGTGGATGATGCCGAGGTGCTCCTCGATCGTGCTCAGCCGGGCGTCGATCACGTCCAGCAGGCCGCGGAGCAGATCGCGCTGGCGTAGCCTGACCGAGGTCGGCTCCCGGGTCACGACCTCGGCCTCGTCGTTCTGCTCGGGATGCTCGGCCATTTCGCTGATGACCCGGGCGCGGAGGTCCTTCAGGTCCACGTGGAGGTTGTCCAGCATCCGGACGGCCATGTTGTCGTCATAATGCGTCAGCCCGAGCAGCAGGTGCCCGGTCCCGATGTAGCTGTGACTGAGATGCAGCGCCTCTCGCAGCGACAGCTCGAGCGACTTCTTGGCCCGCGGCGTGAACGGGATGTGCCCGGATGGCTCAGCCTGGCCGCGTCCGATGATCAATTCGACCTGGCTCCGGCCGGCCTCGAGCGTCACGCCCATGGCCGTCAGCGCCTGCGAGGCCGAACCCTTGCCCTCATGCAGCAGGCCAAGCAGGATGTGCTCGGTGCCGATGTAGTTGTGATCGAGCTTGCGTGCCTCTTCCTGGGCCAGGACCACTACGCGCCGCGACTGGTTGGTGAACCGTTCGAACATGACTTCTCCGATCAGGCCGACACCCGCCGCAGGACCCTGGCCCCTCTAGTGTGCACCCATATCCGAGGACGAGCGGGCCCGGAAGGCCGCGGTCTTGACCCGGTTCTGGCATGAGGTCGAGCAGTACCGCCGGGTGCCGTTGCGGGAGGTATCCACGTAGACCCGGTCGCACCGCGGTGCCGTGCAGACGCCCAGCCGGTCGTGCAGGTCGCCGCCCAGCACCACGGCCAGGCCGGTGGCGCAGCCTGCCGCCCAGCCGTTCGGCAGCGAGTTGTCGGCGGCATGGAAGTGCAGGTGCCACGACTGCCCGTCGTGCCGTTCCAGCTCCGGGCGGGCGCCGGTGCGGGTCAGCACGGCGTTGACCTGCTCGGCCGCGTCGTCGACGGTGCCCGCGCTGACCGCCTCGAACACGCCGCGCAGCTCCGCCGCCACGAAGCAGAGCTCGGCGGCTTCTTCCCAGGTCGCCTCGCGCCCGCCGCCGGCTCGCAGCACGGTTCCGACCGCGGCCGTGCGCTCGTCTGCCTCGGGCGGATCATAGCGGCGACCGCGTTCCTCGCCGGGCGTCAGCAGGTTCACCAGGTCCACCGCCACCCGGACCACGACATCTGTGTGACTGTTAAAATTCACTTGACCAGTTACATCCTGCCATTCTATGTTGTCACTACCAAACGGAGTTTAGCCAGTAACTGCTGGCGCTGACCGCAGGGAGGCACGGCGTGCCGGAACTTGACCGCGACACCGCACGAGACTGGATCGAGCGCTGGGACCACCAGCAGGAGGAATCCCTGCCGGACCGCGAGGACAGGTTCACCGTGCTGATCGACGCGGTCGAGGAGGCCGCCGGGCGCCCGGACCCGCTGGTGCTCGACCTCGGGTGCGGTCCCGGCTCGCTGGCCGTCAGGCTGCTCGACCGGCTGCCCCGTGCGACCGTCATCGCCATCGACGCTGACCCGGTGTCGCTGACGCTGGGCCAGGCCGCCTACGGCGACCGGCCCGGGCTCCGCTTCATCGACCTCGACCTGCGCGTACCCGGCTGGTCCCGGCGGCTGGGCCTGGGCCGGGCCGCGGACGCCGCGGTGAGCACCACCGCCCTGCACTGGCTGCCCGAGCCCGACCTGCGGGCCATGTACGCCGAGCTCACGACCGTGCTCCGCCCCGGCGGACTGCTGCTCGACGGCGATCACTTTGCTGTCGACGCGAAGGATTCGCCGACCCTGGCCCGTCTCGACCGGGCCCTGCGGGAACGCGAGGACCGGCGGCGGTTCCCCGACGGGCATCCCGAGAGCTGGCACGCCTGGTGGGACGCTGTCGCCGCCGACCCGCTGCTCGCGGTCCACCTGGCGGAACGCAAGCGCCGCCACGTGGACGCTGGTCACCACGGCACCTCCTCAACGCAGCTCGCCACCCATGTCGAGGCACTCAGAGCGGCAGGCTTCACCGAGATCGGCGCCCTGTGGCAGCGCGGTGACAATCGCCTGCTGTGCGGGGTCCTCCCGGCCCAGCCCGCGCACTGAGCACCGCCGCGCCGCCGCGGACCAGCCGCGCCTTCGCGGACCAGCCGCGCCGCCGCGGACCAGCCGCGCCTTCGCGGACCAGCCGCGCCGCCGCGGACCAGCCGCGCCGCCGCGGACCAGCCGCGCCGCCGCGCCCGGGCGCGGACCGGTTCATGATCCCCGGGGATGCGCTCCAAGGAGTTGTCTTCTAGCTCGTTTCGGCGGTCCCATCCCCCATAACCCCCACCCGCCCCGTTTTCGCGGTTGATTCATGCTTCGCGGTTGATTCATGGTGCTGGGTAAGCAGGCCAAAATTACATAGGTTTGCGGCGTGTTGCGATCGGCGGCCACTGCCGCCCCATGTGCGTGGTTTGTCATGGTTCATCCCTGGCCGTGCCGCAGCCTGGCGTGCTCCCCAGTCCTGCACCGGCCGCCCCGCTTCATGATCACGAAGACTTTTATGTGCTCCGCCGTATAAAAGTCTTCGTGATCATGAAAATCCCGGCCGGGGAGCCCGAGCGCGGGCATCAAACCACATACGCAGGCCCCGCCACGCCGTGATGCCACCTAATTTTGGAACATTTACGGAATACCGGCAATCAACCGCAGAACATGAATCAACCGCAATAACCGGATACGTCCCTGCGGCTGGTGTGGGGGTGGTGGCTGGTGTGACGGCTGGGGCTCCGGCCGGGCGAGCCGGTCACACGGCAACGGCGGCAACGGCGGCTTCGATGGCCAAGCGGCGGCGCAGAGGCTTCATGAAACAGGGCTTAACCCTCGGCCGCCGTCTCCTTGAGCCGTCGCTCGATCACCGCCAGCCGGGCGGCGATGGTGGTCAGCCGCTCGCGCAGGTCGTCGGGTCCGCCCGGCGCGAACCCCGCTCCCGGGACGCCGTGCAGCAGCTGGACCACCTGCTGGCGGACCCGGTTCAGGTCGGCGCCGAAGCCGGCCAGCACCTGCGCGGCGACGCCGTCGCCCTCGCGGATCAGGCCGAGCAGGATGTGCTCGGTGCCGATGTAGTCGTGCCCGAGCTGCAGCGCCTCACGCAGCGAAAGCTCGAGCACCTTCTTGGCCCGCGGCGTGAACGGGATGTGCCCTTTCTGGGCCCCCTGGCCGCGGCCGATGATGCTCTCGACCTGCTGCCGCGTGGCCTCCAGGCCGATGCCCATGGTGGTGAGCGCCTTAGCGGCCACGCCGTCGCCCTCGTGGATGAGGCCGAGCAGGATGTGTTCGGTGCCGATGTAGTTGTGGCCGAGCATCCTGGCTTCGTCCTGGGCCAGGACGACCACCCGGCGGGCCCTGTCGGTAAAGCGCTCAAACATTGTTGCGCTCCGGGATTGCGGTAATCGTGGGGTTAACGGCGTCGCGCGTACGCGATATTGATGACCACGATGGCGGTCCAGATCAGCAGGACCATCACGGCCTGCGCACCGGAGTTGGCGGCGTGCGACACGATCGCCGTGCCCGCCACGCCGAGCGCCATGGATCCGAGCGCGACGAATGTCATCGCCACGTTGCGCTGCCCCACAGACGGCGCGGGCGGTCGTGATCCTGGCACCGGCACCTGGTATCCGGGCGGCAGCATAGGCCCGTAATACCCCTGATAGCCCGGGTAGCCCTGATACCCGGGATAGCCACCCGGCGGATACCCGGCCGGGCCCTGGAAACCCTGGAAACCCTGATAGCCGGGTGCCCCGCCGGCCCGAGCCCGGCCCCGGGCCCGGCGCCGGGCCCGGCCCCGGGCTCGGTGGGCTGCGGCGGCCCCGAAGGCTCAGGAACCCCCTGAGCGAACGGCCCGCCAAGCGGCGGTGCGCCGAGCGGGGGGCCGAGCAGCGGCGGGCCAAGCAGCGGGGGACCGAGCGGCGGCGGGCCAAGCGGCGGCGGGCCGAACGGCGGTGGCATCGGCTGCGGCCCGAACTGAGGGCTCAAGGATGCTTCGAACTGCCCGATCCGCGCGTCTATCCGCTTGTCGATCTCCGCGCCGATCCGCTCGACCAGTCCCTCGGCCACCGCCTCGCTGTAGCCGGATCCCAGATCCTGGTGTGCGCCCACCGAGGCGCGGATCTCCGCCTCATGGTCGCTGCTCATGCTCGCACGCTAACAGCCTGCCGCGGATGCCACAAATGCCGTCAGTTGCGGCGGGCGTAGGCAATGTTGACCGCCGCGATCACCAGCCAGATCAGCGCCACGAGCCCGGCCTGGGCCCCAGAAGTGAGCGGGCGGTCGCCAGGGTCGCTGCCCGGTTGCAGCACCGCCAGGGTGCCCCCGATGGCCAAGCCCATGGAGCCGAGCGCCAGGAACACCGGCGCCGCGCCGAGTCGGCCAGGCGTGGCGGCGCGGCGCGGCGCCGGCGCCGGCCCCGGCGGCGGCTGAGGGTGCCCGAACATCCGTGCGTCCACCCGCCGGTCGATTTCCTCACCGATCCGCTCGACCAGCCCTTCGGCCACGGCCGTGTCGTAGCCCGGGCCGAGATCACGGTGCGCGGCCGCCGCGGCGTGGATTTCTTCCTTCATGCTCACGCCGCCACCGTACCGGCGCGGCGCGCCGGGCACATTAGGGCTAGCACCCGCTTCCCGCCTCCGGCTGGCCCCAGGAACCCAGGAACCCAGGAACCCAGGAACCCAGGAACGCGGAATCATGATCCTTTCGGGATATCGATCGTCTGCTGGCACACTGGGGGAGTGTCAGAGATCCTCGACCCGGAGACCTCGGAACGCACCGGGCGCCTGGACAGCCCCCCGCCAGCCCCGCGCCCCGCGGAAGCCTCCCAACCTGCTGGCCGTGACGAGCCGTGCGTGCTGCTGAAGCTGGGCGAGATCGTGCTCAAGGGACGGAACAGGCAGCACTTCGAGCGCATCCTGCACGGCAACATCCGCGCGGCCTTGGCCGGCCTGGACCTGCCGGTCGACATGCGGCAGCGCGAGGGGGTCATCATGCTGCGCGTCGCCGACGGCGAGCAGCGCGGCGCGGACGGCTGGGCCCAGGCGGCGGCCCGGATCGCCGAGCGGGTCCGGGATGTGCCCGGCATTGTCACGGTGTGCCAGCCGCTGCGGGTGGCCAAGACACCGGCGGCGGTCGCCGCCGCCGCGGTGACGCTGACCGCGGGCAAACCGGGGCCGTTCGCCGTCCGGGCCCGGCGCCGGGACAAGCGCTTCCCGCTGACCTCAGCGGAGCTGGCCGTGCTGGTCGGGCGGGAGGTCCAGCAGGCGCACGGCCTGGCCGTCAACCTCAGCAAGCCGGACACCACAGTCTTCATCGAGGTCGACAGCGACGAGGTCTTCGTCTTCACCGAAGGCCTGCCCGGGCAGGGCGGGCTGCCGGTGGGGATGAGCGGCCGGGGTATCGCCCTCATGTCCGGCGGCATCGACTCGCCGGTGGCGGCCTACCGGATGATGCGCCGCGGCCTGCGCTGCTTCTTCCTGCACTTCTCCGGCATGCCCTTGACCGGCCCCGAGTCGATCTACAAGGCCTACGCGCTGGCCCGCGGGCTGGACCGGTTCCAGGGCGGGTCGCGGCTGTTCGTGGTGCCGTTCGGCAAGGCCCAGCAGGCGCTGGCCTCCTCCGGCGCGGACCGGCTGCAGATCGTGGCCCAGCGGCGGCTGATGCTCAAGACCGGCGAGGTCCTGGCCAGGCGGCTGGGCGGGACCGCGCTGATCACCGGCGACTCGCTCGGCCAGGTCAGCAGCCAGACGCTGGCCAACCTCACCGCCCTCGACGACGCGGTGCGGCTGCCAATCCTGCGCCCGCTGATCGGCTGGGACAAGACCGAGATCATGGCCGAGGCGCGGCGCATCCGCACCCTGGCCATCTCCGAACTGCCCGATCAGGACTGCTGCACGCTGCTGACCCCGCGCCGGGTGGAGACCAGGGCCCGCATCGACGACCTGCGCCGCATCGAAGGCCGGCTGGCCGCCGACGACCTGGCCGAGGAACTGGCCCTCAGCGCGCAGGAGTATCGCCAGTAAAGACCCTTTCATGCCGAACGGGCCGTGGTTCCCGCAGGCGGCCAGCCAGCCCGCTGCCCGGGCCGCCGAACCCCCGTGGCGGTCGGCCCCGCGCCCGCTCACCGGCTACTGGCCGGACGCGACTGGAGGCGCTCCGTCGCCCGGCTCGTCCTCGGCGCCATCCGGTGCCGATGTAATTGTGGTCGAGCATCCTGGCCTCTTCCTGGGCCAGGACCACCACCCGCCGTGCCCGGTCAGTGAACCGCTCGAACATCGTCCTCACCCTTCCTGCGGCGTGGGCCCATCGAGCACCAGTGTGTCCCGGCCCGCTGCCGGTGTCAAGATATTACGTGTTCAGTGAAGTGAGAGCGGGAGCGGGGGTCAGGGTGCGGCCGACCAGCGGCGACAGGTGGGCGGCCACGCTGGCCAGCTCGCGCAGGTCGGATTCCACCAGCGCCTGCGGCCCGTCGCACAGGGCCGTCTCCGGCTGCGGGTGGACGTCCACGATGATGCCGTCGGCGCCGACTGCGATCGCGGCCCTGGACAGGGGCACCACCAGGTCACGGCGGCCGCCGGAGTGCGACGGGTCCACGATCACCGGCAGGTGGGACAGCCGCTGCGCGACCGGGACCGCGCTGATGTCCAGCGTGTTCCTGGTGGCCTTCTCGAAGGTCCGGATGCCCCGCTCGCACAGCACGATGTCGAGGTTGCCGCGCTGGGCGATGTACTCGGCGGCCATCAGCCATTCCTCGATGGTGGCGTTCATGCCGCGCTTGAGCATGACCGGCTTGCCAATCCCGCCGACCGCCTGCAGCAGCGGGAAGTTCTGCATGTTGCGCGTGCCGACCTGCAGCATGTCCGCGTAGCTGGCCACCAGTTCCACGTCGCCCGGGTCGACCACCTCGGTCACGACCGGCAGGCCGGTCTGCGCCCGCACGTCGGCCAGGATCTTCAGCCCGGTCTCGCCCAGCCCCTGGAACGCGTACGGCGAGCTGCGCGGCTTGTACGCGCCGCCACGCAGCAGCGAGGCCCCGGCGGCCCTGGCCATCAGCGCCGCGGCCAGGGTCTGCTCCGCCGTCTCGACCGCACACGGCCCGGCGATGACGGTCAGCGTGTCCGGGCCGATCGGCACGCCCCCCACCCTGATCACCGAACGCTCCCGGTGATGCTCCCGGCTCACCAGCTTGTACGGCGCGGTGATGCGCACCACGTCATTGACCCCGGGCATGCCGCGCAGGTTGAGCGTGTCCAGCTGGTCGATGTCGCCGACCAGGCCGACGATCGTCCGGGAGACGCCCCGGCTGACGAACGCGTCGCCGCCCGCCCCCCGCACCAGCTCGACGATCCCGTTGATTTCCGTTTCCCCGGCCTCCGCCGCCATCACCACGACCATCTGGTCCGCCTCCGGATCTGTATCCCAATAGATATTGCACATAAAGAAAGCCCCGGGCCGCTCGGCCCGGGGCTCTCGCTAAGTCGCTGCTGTCAGCACATGGTCTGGCAGGCGACCGTCCGGGACCCGGGCCGGTAGCCAAACTCAAACCAAAACTGCTGACGCATGACGGACAGCGTAGCCCATCACAGGGCGATGTCAGAAGCCGACGACGATTTCGATATTGGTGCCGGCCGGCTGCTGCCCGGAGGGGGTGTAGTACCACACCCGGTTCCCCGGGCCGGTGCGGGCCACCGAGACCTGGAAGCCGGCGGACTGCAGCAGCGTTGTCGCCTGCTGCAGCGTCAGGCCGTCCGGGTCGGGGACGGCGACCGTGGTGGGCTGCGGGACCACCTGGACCGTGATGGTCTCGCCCTGGGTGTACGGCGATCCTGGCGCCGGCTGCTGACCCGTGATCGTGCCCGGCTGCTGCTGGCTGGTCTGGTCTGGCTGCTGTTGCAGGTTGGCGCCGTACTGGCCCGCCCACTGCTGGACGGCCTGCAAGGTCGTCCCGACGAAGTTCGGCACCGACACGCCCCCGGAGACCAAGATGGCCACCGGCTTGGTCTGCGGCCAGGTCGTGCCCGCTCCCGGGTTGGTGCCCAGTACGGTCCCGGCCGGGGCGTCCGAGCCGGACTTCTGCACGCTGTAGCTCAGGTGCACCCGCTGCAGCGCGGCCTCGGCGGCGCTGAGCGTGCCGCCCTGCACCTTCGGCACTACCGAAGTGAACGGCCCGGCCGAGATGAGGATCGCGATCGTCGAGTCCTTCGCCACCCGGCCCGACGGGTTCGTGCCCATTACGGTGCCTTCCGGCACGGTATTGCTGTGCACCCGCGCACCCTGGGTGACCTTGAAGCCATGGGTGGTCAGCGCCGTGGTGGCTGCCGCCACGGAATCGCCGGTCACCGAGGGGACCTGCGTGTACCGGCCGCTGGTGAACCACCAGCCGCCGAGCCCGAGCCCGGCGCCGAGGACCACGACCAGCGCGATGATGGCGAGCCGCGGGCTGAACAGCCAGCGCTGCAGGAACGGCTCACGGCCACCCCGGTACGGGGCGGCCTGCTCACGATGGACGACCAGCGTGTGCGAGCCCATGAACCGGCCCGAGCCGTTGGCCGGCGGCATGGTCACATCGCTGTGTCCCCACCCGCTCGCGGCGCCCACGGGCGCGGCCGCCGTGCCCCGCGCCCACCACCCGTTGGTGGCGGCCGGTGTGTCCAGGTTCAGCCACGGCGCCTCGGCCAGGCCCTGAACCCCGGCCCCCATCACGCTGTCGACCCCCGGGGGGAGGATCCCCCCCAGACCCCCCCTGCTCACGGGGTGGCTTTCCGCCCCCCCGTCCCCCCCTGACCGGACCCGGCGGACGGCGCGGACGAACTCGCCCGCGTCGGCCGGGCGCAGTACCGGATCCCGGCTGGTCGCCGCGAGGACCAGCTGGTCGACCGGCGCCGGTATCCCGGGCACCACCGCGGACGGGGCGGGCACGTCCTGATTGACGTGCTGGTAGGCGATGCCCAGCGGGTTGTCGCCGGTAAACGGCTGGCGCCCGGTGAGCAGCTCGAACAGCATCACGCCCGCCGAGTACACGTCAGAGCGCGGGCCGATGGCCCCGCCCGTCACCTGCTCGGGCGGCAGGTAGGCCACGGTGCCGATGAGCAGGCCGGCCCTGGTGTGCGCGGCCGCGGCCTGGGCCCGGGCCAGGCCGAAGTCGGCCACCTTGACCCGGCCGTCCGCGGTCAGCAGGACGTTCTCCGGCTTGACGTCGCGGTGCACGATGCCGGACGCGTGCGCCGCGGCCAGCCCGTCGAGCACGCCGGTCATGATCTCCAGCGCCGCGGCGGGAGCGAACCGGCCGCGCTCGCGCAGCATCTCCTTGAGCGTCCGCCCCGGCACGTACTCCATGGCCAGGTACAGGAACCGCCCGTCCGCGCCCTGGTCGAAGACCGCCACCACGTTCTGATGCGACAGCCGGGCCACGGACTTGGCCTCGCCGATGAACCGGCGCACGAAGTCGTCATCCCTGGCCAGCTCGGCGTGCATGACCTTGAGCGCGACCTCGCGCTCCAGCCTGGTGTCCAGGGCCAGATAGACGGTGGCCATCCCGCCGTGCGCGATGCGGGCCGTCACCGCGTAACGCCCGTCGAGCATGCGCCCGACGAGGGGGTCGGCCAGGGTATCGTCCATCGGGACTGATTTTACGGTCGTTTGCCTCCTGCGGCGTGCTGAATCAGCAGGTGCGCAGCGGCCGCACCGCGCCTGCGCGCGTAGCCTGTCTGGATGTGGCAGCTGGCGGGCGAGTTGTGGTGGTCGGCGCGGGCCTGGCCGGGCTGCGCACCATCACCGAACTGCGCGAGCGCGGCTGCACCGGCCAGATCACCCTGATCGGGGCGGAAACGTGGCCGCCGTATGACCGGCCGCCGCTGTCCAAGAAGCTGCTCATCGAGGACCAGGCCATCGACCCGTCGCTGCAGGCCGACTTCGGGTCGCTGGACGTGGACTTCCGGCCCGCCGAGGCTGCCACCGGGATGGACGCCGCCGCCGTCAGCACCAGCCGCGACAAGTACCCCTTTGACCACCTGGTCCTGGCCGCCGGCGCGTTCCCCGTCGCGCTGCCCGGGCCCGGGCGGCAGCGCTTCCTGCGCAGCTACGACGACGCGCTGGCGCTGCGTGAGCTGCTCCGGCCGGGGCTGCGGCTGGCCATCGTGGGCGCCGGCTGGATCGGGGCCGAGCTGGCCACCGCGGCGGCCGGGCACGGCGCCCAGGTCACGGTGGTGGAGGCCGGCCCCGCGCCGCTGGCCGCGGCCGTGGGTGCCCCGGTGGGAGCGCAGACCGCCCGCTGGTACGCCGAGGCAGGCGTCGAGCTGCGGGCCGGCGCCGCGGTCGAGTCCGTGCAGCCGGGCGGCCTGGCCCTGGCCGGCGGCGGCTGGGTGGCCGCGGACGAGATCGTCACCGCGGTCGGGGTACGCCCGGCGACCGGCTGGCTGGACGGCTCGGGCGTCTGGCTGGAAAACGGCGTGGCCGTCGACGCCGGGCTGCGGGCCTCCCTGCCCGGGGTCTACGCGGTGGGGGACTGCGCCGCCTTCTCCTCGCGCCGGTTCGGGCGGCGACTGCGCTTCGAGCACTGGGACGTGGCGCTGCACGCGCCCGAGGTGGTCGCGGCCAACGTGCTGGGCGGCGACGAGGCCTACGATCCGGTGCCGTATTTCTGGTCCGAGCAGTTCGGCCGCATGGTGCAGTACACCGGCTATCACGGCGACGCCGAGCGGCTGGTCTGGCGCGGCGACCCGGCCGAGCCGAAGTGGGCGGCGTGCTGGCTGGCGGTCGGCCGGCTGGTGGCCATCCTGACCGTGGACCGGCCGCGCGACCTGCTGCAAGCGCGCCGGCTTATCGCCTCGGCCGACCCGGTGGACGCCGCCCGGCTGGCCGACCCGGCCATCCCGGTCAAGGACGCCGCTGCCTAGCGGAGCCGGCCGCGGCCCAACGTGCCCGGGCCGCCCGCCGCCCGGGCCGGGTAACGATTGCGGTAACGCCGGCTTAACCGAGGTGTTTGGAGGACGCCCGGATGTGGGACATTTTCAGGCGTGGCACAGATCGACCCCCCGACCGACGCTCTCGTCGGCAAGTGGCTGTCACTCCCCGAGGTAGCCGGCCAGCTCGGCATCCCCGTCGGGCGAGTGAAGCAGCTGCTCCGCGACCGGAAACTCCTCGCCGTGACCCGTCCCGAAGGGACGCTCTCGGTACCGGCCGCCTTCCTGGACGGCTCCCAGGTCCTCAAGGGCCTGTGCGGGACGTTCACCCTGCTCTTCGACTGCGGATTCGACGAGCTCGAGGCCCTGCGCTGGCTGTTCACCGAGGACGAGTCGCTGCCCGGCACGCCGATCGACGCGATCGTGCGACGCCGCGCCAGCGAAGTGAACCGGCGGGCCCAGGCGATGGCCTTCTAACCGCGGCTCGCCGGAAGGGGCTAGGCTGGCCGCATGCCGCCGAGCCCACCGCGCGGGCGGAGGGCAGCGGGTGCGACCTCGAAGCGCGCCCCTGGCCAGCCGCGCCTGCCGCACTCACCGCTGATCCGTGACCTGCTCGCGGCCGGCCGCCAGGCGTTCTCGTTCGAGTTCATGCCGCCCAAGACCGAGGCGGAGGAACAGCAGCTCTGGCGGGCGGTCCGGCAGCTCGAGCCGCTGCGGCCCACGTTCGTGTCGGTCACCTACGGAGCCGGCGGGTCGACCAGGGACCGGACGGTGCGAGTGACGGGCCGGATCGCCGCCGAGACCACGCTGACCCCGGTCGGCCACTTCACCGCGGTCAACCACTCGGTGGCCGAGCTGCGGCAGGTCATCGGGTCCTACGCGGCGGTCGGGGTGCGCAACGTGCTGGCGCTGCGCGGCGACCCGCCCGGCGACCCGAACGCCCCCTGGGTCCCGCACCCGGAAGGCCTCAGCCACGCCGCCGAACTGGTCGGCCTGATCAGGTCGTCCGGCGACTTCTGCGTCGGGGTGGCCGCCTTCCCGGAGAAGCACCCGCAGTCGCCCGATCCGGACACGGACGTGCGCTACTTCGTGGCCAAGTGCCGGGCGGGCGCCGATTTCGCCATCACCAACATGTTCTTCTACCCGGAGGACTACCTGCGGCTGCGGGACCGGGTGGCGGCCCAGGGCTGCGACGTGCCGATTATCCCCGGCATCATGCCCGTGACCAGCCTGCGGGTCATCGAGAAGGCGATCGAGCTGGGCGGCTGCCGGGTGCCCACTGAGCTGTGGGAACGGCTGCAGGCGGTGGCCGGCGACCGGGCGGCGGTGCGGGAGATCGGCGTGGAGTACGCGGCCTGGATGTGCGACCGGCTGCTCGCCGAGGGCGTGCCCGGCCTGCACTTCTACACGCTGAACTTCTCCCGGGCGACCAGGGAGATCTACCAGCGGCTCGGGCTGCCAGGGGGGATATGGGGGGGCGGGGAGCCCCCCCATGCGGGGGGTCCAGGGGGGTCGTCCCCCCGGATCAAAGAGCACAGCGGCAGCTCGGCGCCCATCACGGCGTAGGGCGGCTCGCCGCCGGGGAAGAACGCGAACCCGGTCAGCAGATCGGTGAAGCCCATCCCGCGGTACAGCCGCCGCGCCCGGGTCAGGGCGTCCCTGGTCGACAGCACGGCGGTCCGTTCCGGCCGTCCCGAGGTCAGCCCCTGCAGCACGGTGCCGCCCAGGCCCCGGCCCTGGTGGCCGGGCCGCACGTGCAGCTCGGCCACCTCGAGGCAGTCGTCCAGCCACGTCGCGGCCGCGGCGGCGCCGCCGGCCTCGGCCAGGCCCCGGGCCACCGTGTCATGCCACCACTGCCCGGCCGCCCCGTGGAAGCCGTAGCCGAACGCCACCGGACCGCCTGGCCCGTCCACGGTGAGCGCGCGGAACCCCGGATAGGCCGCGTGCCCGGCCATGATCGACCGCCGGCCCGCCAGCGTCTCGGCGGGCGGCTGCATCGCCGCTGTGTAGACCGCGAGCAGCTGATCGAGCCGTGCGGTGAACTCGCCGGGGCTCAGCTCGAAGACCGTAGGCTCGCGCTGCATTTTCGCAAGCTTAGAAGATCAAGACCATTCTCCCGAACGGGCCGTGGTGACAGCACCGCAAACCTGGTCCCGGGCCCGGGCCGCCCGCCGCCGCCGGTGTTAGCTGACGCCAGGCCAGCTGACGTCAGGCCAGCTGACCGGCCGGGTTCACCGGCAGCGACCGGACCCCGACCTGGGCCTGGCCGAGTTCGGGCTGGCTGGCGGCCAGAGTGATGGTCCCGGGCTGGCCGTTCAGCGACCGGATCCAGACCGCGCCCAGCCCGCCGTAGTCGCCGAACTCGAACGGGTTGTCGCCGACCAGCGCCCCGGGACCGGTCAGCGTCAGCGTGACCTCCCCGGCCGGGTACCTGCGCAGGTTGCCGTAGGCGTCGACCGCGCGGAACACCACCCTGGTGGCGTCCGTCCCGTCGGCCGAGATCGTGGCGTCGTCGGCCGCCATGGCCAGGCTGTCACCGGACGGATCCGACGACATGCGCAGCTCGGCCACCTGCCTGCCGCCCACGTAGCCCGCGATCAGCAGCTCGGGAATCTTGCCGGCCGAGTGCGCGGGCAGCTCGACCAGGAACGGGGGATAGGGCAGGTGGCCGTACCGGGCGGAACCGGCCGCGGGCCGCGCGGTGGTCACGTGCTGGCCGTCGATGAACACCTCGAGCCGCTGGCAGTTGCTGGCCACCATGGCGGCCGGGTCCGGCGCCGGGAGCACGCCGCTGAGCTCCCAGAAGAACACGGGCACGATGACCGGCCGGACGGCCGGGTCGACCTGGGAGCGGTAGATGGCCGATCCCGGCTTCGGGATCCGGAAGCCGTCGGCCACGCCGGGCCACTTGACCGCGCCCGCGGTGCCGTCCGGCGAGCAGTAGTCGAAGCCGGCCCAGGCCAGCATCCCGGAGTAGCCCGGGTTCGACCTGGCCAGGCTCTGCGCCTGGGCGTGCAGCATCGCCTGCCTGGCTAGCACGTCAGGCGGATCGGTCCAGGCGAAATGCTTCGGCAGCGCCTCGAGCACGCCGACGGTCTCGGTTACCAGGTAGGGCAGGCCGGGGATCGGCGGCACGAGTTCGGCGACCCCGGTCTGCGGGTCGTGGGCGTAGTCGTTGAAGGCGAACACGTCCTCGTTCCACTGGCTGACGTCGTGCGAGGTCATCGCGCCCGAGCTGGGCCGCGAGCCGTCGAGTTCCGCCGCCGCCTGCCTGGTCGCGGCCCACAGGCCGGGCAGGTTGGCGGTCTCGTTGAGCCGGGTGCCCCAGATGATGACCGAAGGCCGGCTCCGGTCCCTGACCACCATGTCGCGCACGTTCTGCAGCACCAGGTCCTGCCAGGCCGGGCTGGTGCTCACGTTGTGCCAGCCCGGTGCTTCCTCCCAGACCAGCAGGCCGAGTTCGTCGCAGGCGTCGAGGAAGGCCGGGGACTGGGGATAGTGCGAGCAGCGGACCATGTTGCAGTTGAAGTCGTTCTTGAGGATCTCCGCGTCCCGGCGCTGGACCCGGGCCGGCATAGCCATGCCCGCGTACGGGTACAGCTGATGCCGGTTCAGGCCGAACAGCTGGAACCGCTCGCCGTTCAGGTAGAAGCCGTCCGGCCGGAAGAATGCCTCCCGGAACCCGATCTGCCGGCTCAGCACGCGGCTGCCCACGCCGGGCACGGTGAGCGTGGCCTGCACGGTGTACAGCTTCGGGCGGCCCGGGGACCACAGCCTGACCGGCCCGAGCCCGGTCAGGCTGAGCTTGGCGGTGGTCAGGCCGGGCGCGGTGAGGCTGACCGTGGCCTGCCTGGTGGCGATCTGCCGCGGCCCGTCGAGCAGCCTGACCAGCAGGGTGGCTGAGGTGCGGGCCTTCAGTGCCGAGTCGATGGTGCACTGGACGTCCACTCGCGGCGCGCTGAGCACGTCGGCCGGCTGCGCGAACAGGTCGGAGAGGAACGCCTGCGGGACCACCCGCAGCCGCACGTCCCGGTAGATCCCGCCCGGCTGGAAATAGTCGACGCTGGCCGCGAGGTGCCCGGGGCTGAACGGCGGGACCGGCAGGCCGCGCGCGTCCACCACCACCGCGAGCAGGTTCGCCCCGGCCTTGACGTGGCCGGTGAGCTCGGCCGAGAAGGGCAGGTAGCCGCCCTGGTGGGTGGCCACCACGTGGCCGTTGATGGCCACCGTGGCGTTGACCATGACCCCGTCGAAGTCGACGAAGATCCTGGGCCCGGGTCGGTGCGAGCCCAGCAGCCGCCCGCCGCTGAAATGACGCCGGTAGATCCAGATCTGCTGCCACGCGTCGGCGTCCCAGTTGCGCCAGGAAAGCAGGGTGACGTTGTGCGGGAGCGTGACGGAGGTGAAGCTGCCGTCGTCGTAGGACGCGCTCTCCATGCCCGGCGTGTACTGGCCGCCGAACAGCCAGTTCGAGTTCAGCGACAGCGTCAGGTAGCCCGGCCCCGGTTTGCTCGTCCGCGACTTGCGGCCCAGCAGGCCAATCAACGGCACCGCGGCCACCCCGGCGCCGCCGATCAGCCCCACCTGGATCAGCGCCCGCCGCGAGACCCGCCGCTGGCTGGAAGCTCCGCGCCCCGCAGCCTTCCGATGCCGCGCTTTCGGTTCCCTGGCCAGCCGTTCCCCGGCGTTCCGCCCCTGAGCCTCGCGCTCCGGCGCCGGAGCGGTCAGCCTCGCCGTCGGCCGGCGCTGGACACCGCCCGGTCCCGGGGCACCGGCGGCGGGTGGCGATGGCACGCGACAAAAATACAGGTCCTGATCTGTCCTGCGCCCAAACGGGCGCGCTGCCGCCAAAAAGTCCGCCTCTGCCGCATATGCCTGGCCCGGCTCGGAGCCTCAAAATGTCAGACCCGGGCGATACCTTCGAACAGACATCGAAAACCGACTGGACATCCGACCGAATTTAGGTTCGAATAGAGGTACCAGCGCCGGCCGGGTGAGGTGAGGGAAGCGTCTCACCTGGCCGGGTCATAGGAGGAGATGAGAAGCGATGGTGAACACAGCCATGGTGAACACAGCGGGGGTGCGGGCCGGCCGGAGCGACGCCAGCCTGCGTCGGCCTGGAGCTCCCGGCGTGGCGCCGACGGTGCTCAGCATGCTGCAGTCCGCACGGCGCGGGCTGGACCAGGCCGCCGACGAGACGGCGCCCGGCGCGCGGTACGTCACGGCGCATCTGGCGGCCCTGCGGGCCGCGGCGGCGGTCGTGGCCGCCCGGGGCGAACCCAAGACGAGGCGCAGGAAGCCGTACAGCGTGTGGGAGCTGCTGCCCCAGGTCGAGCCTGCCCTCACCGAGTGGGCCGCCTTCTTCGCGGCGGGGGCCGGCAAGCGCGCGGCGGCGGAAGCCGGGCTGCCGCGCGCGGCGTCGGCGCGCGAGGCAGACGACCTGCTGCGGGATGCGGAGACTTTCCTGTCACTCGCGGAGACCGCGCTCGGTGTCGAGATGCAGTCCCCGCTCCCGCTCAGGCCGGCCGGCTAGCGGCTCAGAATCCCTCCATGGCGCCCCGCGCATCAGCGTCGAGCACACCCCAGCTGATGAGTTCCTCAGTGAGGTCGGCGGGAGACTTGTCATAGATGACCGCGAGCGAGCGGAGGTCTTCGTGCCGGACGGACAGGACGCGCCCGTTGTAGTCGCCGCGCTGGCTCTGGATGGTGGCGACATAGCGGGAGAGCGGGCCGACCTTGTCCTTGGGCAGCTGGCCCATGCGCTCCAGGTCGATGACGAGCTTGGGCGACGGCACCAGCGGCGTCGGCGCGGCGTCGCCGGGCAGCAGCTCGGACACCGGCACCCCGTAGAACTCGGCCAGCTCGGCGAGCTTCTGGACGGTTACCGACCGGTCCCCGCGCTCGTAGGAGCCGACGACGACGGCCTTCCAGCGGCCGCGGGACTTCTCCTCCACTCCGTGCAGCGAGAGTCCCTGCTGGGTGCGGATGGCGCGCAGCCGCGCGCCGAGCGTCTTGGCGTACTCAGATGGCATTGTTCCTCGGTTCCCGGCCAGTCGTCGCTTACAGTAACGGTTACGCTCAGTGACGGTAGGCGGCGTGGGCGACAAGGTCAAGCCGAATGGCAAAAAACTGGCTTAACTCATACGGTAACCGGCTTGCCCTCCCGATCATTACCTACCCTCCGCCGGCCGCCTAGAACCCGCCTGTGATCAGGTTTCCTTCTGTCCCGGGCCGATTGCGGGAGCAGCCCGGACGATCGTCGCGTTCCGGTGCTGTCCATCATATGTGAGGTAAATCACACCTCGCGCCCGGCGCCGCCGGCCGTCGAGCCGCTTGGTAACTCCCCGTATGATCGAGGCGGTAGACATCCTTTAAGGACCGTCCGGAGAGGCGGGGAAGGAGGTCGTTTCATGGGTGCAGCCGACCGCTTGGTCGCGCGGCGTGATGGACTCGCGGTGCTTGACGCCGAGGAAATCAGGCGCGCGCTGACCAGGATCGCGCACGAGATCCTGGAACGGACACACGGCGGCAACGAGGTCATCCTGCTTGGCATCCCCACCCGCGGCGTGCCGCTGGCCCGCCGCCTGGCCGACCGCATCGGGGAGTTCGAGGGGCTCGAAGTTCCGTGCGGATCGCTCGACGTGACCATGCATCGGGATGACCTGCGCCTGCGCCCGGCGCGCGCGCTGGGCCGGACCGAGCTGCCGGTCGGCGGCGTGGACGGCAAGACGGTCGTCCTGGTCGATGACGTGCTGTACTCGGGCCGCACGGTGCGCGCCGCACTCGACGCGCTTACCGACCTGGGCCGGCCCAGGACCGTGCAGCTGGCCGTGCTGGTCGACCGCGGCCACCGCGAGCTTCCCATCCGCGCCGACTACGTGGGCAAGAACCTGCCCACCTCGCAGCGCGAGGTGGTGCACGTCCTGCTGGCCGAGACCGACGCCCAGGACGCCGTGATGATCAGCGACGAGGGGAGCCAGCCGTGAAGCGCCACCTGATCTCCGCCGCCGACCTCAGCCGCGGCGATGCGCTGCTCATCCTGGACACCGCCGAGGAACTGGCCAGCCTGGCCGACCGCCCGATCAAGAAGCTGCCCACGCTGCGCGGCCGGACGGTGGTCAACCTGTTCTTCGAGGACTCGACCAGGACCAGGATCTCGTTCGAGGCCGCGGCGAAGCGGCTGTCCGCGGACGTGATCAACTTCTCGGCCAAGGGCTCGAGCGTGGCCAAGGGCGAGAGCCTCAAGGACACCGCGCTGACCCTCGAGGCCATGGGCGCCAACGCGGTCGTCATCAGGCACAGCGCATCGGGCGCCGCCCACCGGCTCGCCGGGTGGGTCCGGGGCAGCGTGGTGAACGCCGGGGACGGCACGCATGAGCATCCCACCCAGGCGCTGCTCGACGCGTTCACCATCAGGCGCAGGCTTAAGGGCGCCGCCCGTGGCGGCGGCCTCGACGGCACCCGGGTCACCATCGTCGGGGACATCCTGCACAGCCGGGTCGCCCGGTCCAACGTGCTGCTGCTGAGCACCCTGGGCGCGGAGGTGACGCTGGCCGCCCCGCCCACGCTGCTGCCGCTGGCCGTCGACACCTGGCCGTGCGCGGTGAGCTATGACCTGGACAGCGAGCTGCCCAAGAGCGACGTCGTGATGATGCTGCGGGTGCAGCAGGAGCGGATGAACGCGGCATACTTCCCCAGCGTGCGCGAATACAGCCGCCGGTACGGGCTGGACGCCGCGCGGATGGGCCGGCTGCCTGAGCACGCCATCGTGATGCATCCCGGCCCCATGAACCGGGGCGTGGAGATCGCCGCCGACGTAGCCGACTCGGCCCGCTCGACGATCGTGGAGCAGGTGGCCAACGGGGTCACCACCCGGATGGCCGTCTTGTACCTGCTACTGAGCGGCACGGAGTTCCCCGAGGTGGCCCAGTGAGCGCCGGCCCGAGCCGGGAGGCAGCAGGCGACCGGGCCTCGTGGCTGATCAGGGGCGCGAGGGTGACCGGGCCAGGCGGTCAGGCCAGCGCCGACATCCTGATCAGCGGCGGGACCATCGAGGCGGTCGGAACCGGGCTGAGCGACGCGGGCGCCCGCGTGCTCGACGCGGACGGCCTGATCGCGCTGCCCGGCCTGGTGGACCTGCACACACACCTGCGCGAGCCCGGCCGCGAGGACGCCGAGACGGTCGAGACCGGCACCAGGGCCGCCGCCCTGGGCGGCTTCACCGCTGTGCACGCCATGGCCAACACCGAGCCCGTCGCCGACACCGCAGGCGTGGTCGAACAGGTCTGGCGGCTGGGCCGCGCCGCGGGCTACTGCGATGTCCAGCCGGTGGGCGCGGTCACCGTCGGGCTGGCCGGGTCCCGGCTGGCCGAGCTGGGCGCCATGGCCGATTCGGCGGCCGGCGTGCGCGTGTTCTCCGACGACGGCCGGTGCGTGGCCGACTCGCTGCTCATGCGCCGGGCTCTGGAGTACGTCAAGGCCTTCGACGGCGTGATCGCCCAGCACGCGCAGGACCCCAGGCTCACCGAGGGCGCGCAGCTCAACGAGGGGGAGGTCTCCGGGCGCCTCGGCCTGGCGGGCTGGCCGGCCGTGGCCGAGGAAGCCATCATCGCGCGCGACTGCCTGCTCGCCGCACACGTGGGCTCCCGGCTGCATGTCTGCCACGTCTCGACCGCGGGCTCCGCCGAGATCATCCGCTGGGCCAAGTCCAAGGGCTGGCCGGTCACCGCCGAGGTCACCCCGCACCACCTGATGCTGACCGACGAGCTCGCGGTCGGCTACGACCCGGTGTACAAGGTCAACCCGCCGCTGCGCACCGCGGCCGACGTGGCCGAGCTCAGGCGCGCGCTTGCCGACGGCACCATCGACTGCGTGGCCACCGACCACGCCCCGCACCCGGTGGAGGCCAAGGAGGCCGAATGGCAGGAGGCGGCCTTCGGCATGACCGGCCTGGAGACCGCGCTCCGCGTGGTGCAGCGGGCCATGGTCGACACCGGGCTGCTGGACTGGCCCGGCGTGGCCGACCGGATGTCGGTCCGCCCGGCCCGGATCGGCAGGCTGGCCGGGCACGGCGCCGTGGTCGAGGCCGGCCGCCCCGCCCACCTCACCCTGTACGACACGGCTGCCCCGGCCGAGGTGGTGAGCCGGGCCGGCGCGTCCAAGAGCCGCAACACGCCGTTCGCCGGGATGGAACTGCCCGGCCGCGTGGTGGCGACCTTCCTGCGCGGCACGCCCACCGTGCTCGACGGAAAGCTGGCCTGACATGCCCGCCCCTACCGCCCTGCTGGTCCTCGAGGACGGCACCACGCTGCGCGGGACCGGCTTCGGCGCCGACGGCGAGACGTTCGGCGAGATGGTCTTCAACACCGGCATGACCGGGTACCAGGAGACGCTGACCGATCCGTCGTACTGCCGCCAGATCGTGGCCATGACCGCGCCGCACATCGGCAACACCGGCGTCAACACCGACGACCCCGAGTCCCGCCGGGTCTGGGTGAGCGGCTACGTGGTCCGCGAGCCGGCCAGGATCGCGTCCAGCTGGCGGGCCACCGGCGCCCTGGACGCCTACCTGCGTGCCGAGGGCATCCCGGGCATCGCCGTGCGCGGCACCCGGCTGCTGACCAGGCAGGTCCGCGATCGGGGCGCCATGCGGGCGGCGATCAGCACGGTGGAGACCGATCCGGCCCGGCTGCTCGACCGGGTGCTGGCCAGCCCTGAGATGACCGGAGCCGACCTGGCCCGCGTGGTGAGCACGTCGGAGCCCTACACGGTCCGCCCGGACGGGCCCGCCAGGTACCGGGTGGTGGCGGTCGACCTGGGCATCAAGGCGTCCACGCCGCGCCACCTCGCGGCCCGGGGCTGCGAGGTGCTCGTGCTGCCCGCGACCACCAGCGCCGCCGGCATCCTGGCCGCCTCGCCGGACGGGGTGTTCTTCAGCAACGGCCCGGGAGACCCGGCGGCGGCCACCTACGCGGTGGACGCCATGCGCGGTGTCCTGGACTCCGGGCTGCCCACCTTCGGCATCTGCCTGGGCAGCCAGATCCTGGCCCTGGCCCTCGGCCTGCGCACCTACAAGCTGCGGTACGGCCACCGCGGCCTGAACCAGCCGGTCATGGACCTGGCCACCGGCCGGGTCTACATCACCAGCCACAACCACGGCTTCGCCGCCGCCCTCCCCGGGAGCGGCCACGACGTCGTTGTGACAACCACGTCGTCTGGTGCGCATCGTTGTGACAACGACGTCGTTGAGTCCGGCCCGGACACCGGAGCCACCTGGTCACATGTGCCTCCGGAGTCACTGGAGCCGTTCGATACCCCGTACGGGCCGGCCGCGGTCAGCCACGTCAACCTCAACGACGGCGTGGTGGAGGGCCTGCGGCTGCAGGACCGCCCGGTGTTCAGCGTGCAGTACCACCCGGAGGCCGCGCCGGGCCCGCACGACGCCGCCGACCATTTCGACCAGTTCTGTACCCTGCTCCAGAAGGCCAAGGGGTGAGCCGTGCCGCGGCGTGAGGACCTGAAGTCGGTCCTGGTGATCGGGTCGGGGCCGATCGTCATCGGACAGGGCTGCGAGTTCGACTACTCGGGCACCCAGGCCTGCCGGGTGCTGAAACAGGAGGGGATCAGGGTCAGCCTGGTCAACTCCAACCCGGCCACGATCATGACCGACCCCGAGTTCGCCGACGCCACCTACGTGGAGCCGATCACCGCCGACACGCTGGAAAAGGTCATCGCCATCCAGCGGCCCGACGCGGTCCTGCCCACCCTGGGCGGCCAGACCGCGCTGAACGCCGCCGTGGCCCTGCACGACTCCGGCGTCTTGCAGCGGTACGGCGTCGAGCTGATCGGCGCCAACATCGACGCGATCCGGGCCGGCGAGGACCGGG
This sequence comes from uncultured Actinomycetes bacterium, assembly GCA_963835775.1. Taxonomy (GTDB): domain Bacteria; phylum Actinomycetota; class Actinomycetes; order Streptosporangiales; family Streptosporangiaceae; genus Palsa-504. The sequence goes on from CAWIHB010000004.1 coordinate 201,872, forward strand.
AGCGGTTCAAGCAGATCGTCACTGGCCTGGGCGCCGAGGTCCCGGCCAGCCGTATCTGCCGTGACCTGGACGAATGCATCGAGGTCACCCAGGACCTCGGCTATCCGGTGGTCATCAGGCCTTCGTTCACCCTGGGCGGCCTGGGCTCCGGCGTGGCCAAGAACGAAGCTGACCTGCGCCGCATCGCCGGGGCCGGGCTGGACGCCAGCCCCACCCACGAGGTCCTGCTCGAGCAGAGCATCCTGGGCTGGAAGGAGTTCGAGCTCGAGCTGATGCGCGACGCCCGCGACAACGTGGTCGTGGTCTGCTCGATCGAGAACATCGACCCGATGGGCGTGCACACCGGCAACTCGGTCACGGTCGCGCCGGCCATGACCCTCACCGACCGCGAGTACCAGCGGATGCGCGACACCGCGATCGCGATCATGCGCGCGGTGGGCGTGGACACCGGCGGCTGCAACATCCAGTTCGCGGTCGAGCCGGACACCGGCCGGATGGTCGTCATCGAGATGAACCCGCGGGTGTCGCGCTCGTCCGCGCTGGCCTCCAAGGCCACCGGGTTCCCCATCGCCAAGATCGCCGCGCGGCTGGCCATCGGCTACACCCTCGACGAGATCCCCAACGACATCACCGGCCAGACCCCGGCCTGCTTCGAGCCCGCCCTGGACTACGTGGTGGTCAAGGTGCCGAGGTTCGCGTTCGAGAAGTTCCCGGGGGCCGACCCCGCTCTCACCACCCACATGAAGAGCGTCGGCGAGGCCATGGCCATCGGCCGGAACTTCGCCGAGGCCCTGCAGAAGGCACAGCGTTCGCTGGAGAGCAACCACGGGCCGTTCGGCTGGAAGAATCCCCCCGGGGACGCGGCGGCTCTGCTGCGTGACTGCGGGACCCCGCACGACGGCAGGCTCGCCGCCATCCACCAGGCGCTGCGGGCCGGGGCCAGCCCGGCGGACCTGGCCGCGGTGACCGGCATCGATCCCTGGTTCATCGAGCAGGTCCAGCACATCGAGGAGGTCGCGCAGCAGGTGGCGGCCGCGCCCGCCCTCGACGCGGGCACGCTGCGGACCGCCAAGGAGTCCGGGTTCTCCGATGCGCAGCTCGCCGACCTGCGCGGGACCACCGAGACCGTGGTGCGCGAGGTGCGCTGGGCCCTCGGCGTAAGCCCCGTCTACCACGCCGTGGACACCTGCGCGGCCGAGTTCGCGGCCCGCACCCCGTACCTCTACTCCACCTACGACGAGCAGACCGAGGTGCCCGGGGGCGACACCCCGAAGGTGATCATCCTCGGCAGCGGGCCGAACCGGATCGGGCAGGGCATCGAGTTCGACTACGCCTGCGTGCACGCCTCGTTCGCCCTGGCCGACGCGGGCTACGAGACCGTGATGATCAACTGCAACCCCGAGACCGTCTCGACCGACTACGACACCTCCGGGCGGCTCTACTTCGAACCGCTCACCCTGGAGGACGTGCTCGAGGTCGTCCGCGCCGAGCGGCAGAGCGGGCCGGTCGCGGGCGTGATCGTGCAGCTCGGCGGGCAGACGCCGCTCGGCCTGTCACGCGCGCTGGCGGCCGCCGGGGTCCCCGTCGTGGGCACCAGCCCGGAGGCGATCCACCTGGCCGAGGACCGCGGCGCCTTCGCGCGCGTCCTGGACGACGCCGGGCTGAGCGCCCCGCGGAACGGGACCGCGATCTCGCAGGACCAGGCGGTCGACATCGCCCGGGAGATCGGCTTCCCGGTCCTGGTGCGGCCCTCGTACGTGCTCGGCGGCCGCGGCATGGAGATCGTCTACGACGAGGTCACGCTGGGTTCGTACATGACCAGGGCGACCCAGGTGAGCCCCGGTCATCCGGTGCTGATCGACAAGTTCCTCGACGACGCCATCGAGATCGACGTGGACGCGCTCTACGACGGGTCCGAGCTCTACCTCGGCGGCGTCATGGAGCACATCGAGGAGGCCGGCATCCATTCCGGCGACTCGGCCTGCGCACTGCCGCCGATCACTATCGGCCGCGGCGATGTCGCGCAGATCCGCGCCGCCACCGAGGCCATCGCCCGGGGAGTAGGGGTGCTCGGCCTGCTGAACGTGCAGTACGCGATGGCCAGCGGGGTGCTGTACGTGCTCGAGGCCAACCCGCGGGCCTCCCGGACGGTGCCGTTCGTGTCCAAGGCCACTGCCGTGCCGCTGGCCAAGGCGGCCGCGCGCGTCATGCTCGGCGCCAGCATCGCCGAGCTGCGCGCCGAGGGGATGCTCAATGCCGAGGGTGACGGCGGCTGGCTGCCGCTGGACGCGCCGGTGGCGGTGAAGGAAGCGGTGCTGCCGTTCGGCCGGTTCCGCGACCTGACCGGCCAGGGCGTGGACACCGTGCTCGGCCCGGAGATGCGTTCCACCGGCGAGGTGATGGGGATCGACGCGGTGTTCGGCACCGCCTACGCCAAAGCCCAGGCCGCGGTCTACGGCTCGCTGCCGGTCAAGGGACGGGTGTTCGTGTCGGTGGCCAACCGGGACAAGCGGTCGATGGTATTCCCGGTTAAGCGCCTCGCCGACCTGGGCTTCGAGATCTGGGCCACCGAGGGAACCACGGAGGTGCTGCGCCGCAACGGGGTTCGTGCCAGGATCGTGCGAAAGCACGGCGACGGTTCGGGGCCTGACGGCGAGCCGACCGTGGTGACGCGGATTCTCGCAGGCGAGGTGGACCTGATCGTGAACACGCCGTTCGGCAGCCCCGGGCAGTCCGGTCCCCGGCTCGACGGCTATGAGATCCGCACCGCCGCGGTCCGCCGCGGCATCCCGTGCGTCACGACGGTGGCCGGCCTCGCCGCCGCGGTGCAGGGCATCGAGGCCATCATCCGCGGCGAGGTGGGGGTCAGGTCGCTGCAGGAGCACGCCGCCCTGCTCCGCCAGGCTCAGGCCGGGGGGGGCCCGGGGGGTATGGGGGGCCGGGTAGGCCCCCCATGAGCGGGGGGCCCGGGGGGTATGGGGGCCGGGTAGGCCCCCCATGAGCGGGGGGCCCGGGGGGTATGGGGGGCCGGGTAGGCCCCCCATGAGCGGGGGGATCCCGGGGGGTCGCCCCCCCGGGGAAACACAGCAACCCGTCCAGGTCAAGGCCACCGTGCTGACTGTGCGGCGGGTGGACGCCTATCACGCGCTGACCCTGGTCGCCCCGGCCATCGCCGCCAGGTTCAGGCCCGGCCAGTTCATCACGGTTGCTGTGGGCGGACCGGAGAGCTCCATGCTGGGCCGGCGGGCGTTCGCCGTGCACGACGTGCGCCCCGATCACGGCGGCACGGTGGAGTTCGTGTTCGAGGTGCGAGGTCCGGGCACCCGGTGGCTGGCCGGGCTGCGGGCCAGGGACGCCCTCGACGTCACCGGGCCGCTCGGTCGGCCGTTCCCGGTGCCCAGGGACTCGTCCCGGTGCCTGCTGCTCGGCGTAGGTTATGGCAGCGCGCCGCTGTTCGCGCTGGCCACACGGCTGCGGGAACGGGGCAGCAGCGTAGATTTCCTGCTCGGCGGCCAGAGCGTGGACCGGGTGTTCGGTGCGCTGACCGCCCGCCGCACCGGCCGGAGCGCGACCGTGGCCACCGCGGACGGCTCGCTCGGCGCCCGCGGCGCGGTCACCGGCATGCTGGAGCACCTCATCCGCGAGGCCAGGACCGAGGTGATCTACGCCTGCGCGCCGGTGCCGGTGCTGCAGGAGGTCACGGACATGGCCAACCGGTACCAGATCCCGGTGCAGGCGCTGGTGGACGTGGCCATGGCCTGCGGGACCGGGGTGTGCATGGGCTGTGTGCTGCCGGTCACCGGCACCGACGGGATCACCCGCATCGTGCGCTCGTGCGTGGACGGCCCCGTCTTCCGCGGCGACCTGATCCGCTGGGACGACGTCGGCACCATCCCGTTCGACGCCCTGGGCGCCCCCGGCTGGCCCGGCGCCTCCGGTGGCCTGCGTGCGGACCCGCCAGCCCCTACCGGACAGCCCCCAGCCCCTACCGGACAGCACAGCCATGCCGGCTGATATGCGGGTCAGGCTCGGCGCCGCTGAGCTGCCCAACCCGGTGCTGGCCGCCGCGGGCTGCGCGGGCGCGGGACGCGAGCTGGCCCAGTTCGTCGAGGTCGACCGCGTCGGAGCGATCATCAGCAAGTCGATCATGACCGAGCCGCGAACCGGCAACCCGTCGCCGCGCCTGGCCGAGACCCCCAGCGGGCTGCTGAACTCGGTGGGCCTGCAGGGTCCGGGCATCGATGCGTTCCTGCAGCGTGACCTGCCGTGGCTGCTGTCGCGCGGGGCGCGGGTGGTGGTCTCGATCGCCGGCCAGACCTTCCGCGAGTACGGCGCGCTGGCGGCCAGGCTGTCCGACGCGGCGGGCGTGTCAGCGGTGGAGATCAACCTGTCGTGCTCCAACGCCGAAGACGCCGGGCGCCTGTTCGCCCTCGATCCGCAGACCGCCGGGACCGTGGTGGCCAGGGTGCGCGGCAGCCTCAGGTACGACATCCCGGTGTTCGCCAAGCTGTCGCCGGACGTGACGGACATCGTGGCCGTGGCCGGCGCCTGCGTCGCGGCCGGCGCGGACGGGCTGTCGCTGATCAATGCCGTGCTCGGCATGGCCATCGATCCCGCCACTCGGCGCCCGGCCCTGGCCGCGGCCTATGGCGGGCTGTCCGGGCCGGCCATCCGGCCGGTGGCCGTACGCTGCGTGTGGCAGGTGCGGGAGGCGTTCCCCGATGTGCCGATCATCGGGACCGGCGGCATCCGCACCGGCCGGGATGCACTGGAAATGCTGCTGGCCGGCGCCTCCATGATCGGGGTGGGCTCCGCGATAATCAACGATCCTTCGGCATGCTCCCGTGTGCTGCGGGAACTTGAAGAGGAGCTAGCGGCCATCGGCGTCGACCGCGTCGCCGATGTCGTCAGCCAGGCTCATGGCCGGGTCTCCCGTGGCCTCGTCCGCCGGGTGTAGGTCTCCCGTGGCCTCGTCCGCCGGGTGCAGGTCTCCCGTGGCCTCGTCCGCCGGGTGCAGGTCTCCCGCGACCCCGTCCGCCGGGTGCAGGTCTCCCGTGACCTCGTCCGCCGGGTGCAGGTCTCCCGCGACCCCGTCCGCCGGGTGCAGCTGGCGTACCGCACGCAGTCAGTCGCATAATGTAACGGATTGAACGATCCACCATGTGGGATGAGAGGAAGGAGCGGCCGTGAGCGAGCTGGCACCGGTGGCTGTCGCGCTGGACGCGCCCGATCTGGAGACAGCGGCCAGGTGGGCAGCGCTGGTCACGCCGCACGTGAGCACGGTCAAGGTCGGGCTTCAGCTTTACCTTCGGTACGGACCGGAGGTGGTGGCCACGGTGCGGGGCGCCAGTCGCGTCGCGGTGTTTCTCGACCTCAAGCTGCATGACATTCCGGCCACGGTGGCCGGAGCCGCGCGGGCCGTCGCCCGGCTGCGGCCCGATGTGCTCACCGTGCACGCCGCCGGTGGCGCCGATGTCATCCGGGCTGCCGTGGAGGCCGCGCCAGGGACGAAGGTCGCGGCGGTCACGGTGCTGACCTCCCTGAGCGACGCCGACCTGGGCCGGGTCGGGATGACCGGCTCGGTGTCCGACGTGGTGCTCCGGCTGGCCACGTTGTCGGTGGCGGCCGGCGCGCAGGGTCTGGTCTGCTCGCCGCGTGAGGTCTCCGCGGTCCGGGCGGAAGTCGGGCCCGATGTCATGCTCATCACGCCCGGCGTGCGGCCGGCCGGCAGCGCGGCTAACGACCAGGCCAGGGTGGCTACGCCGGAAGAGGCCCTGCTAGCCGGCGCCGACCTGCTGGTGATCGGCAGGCCGATCACCGGCGCTCCGGATCCCGGCGCCGCGGCGGCCGCCATTGCCGGCTCCCTGCGTCGCCTCATCGCCGCCCGGAATCCCATCTGACGTCCGCCCGCGCCCGCCTCACCCCGCCGCCATGTCCCGCCCGGCGGGTCCCAGCGCTCGGTAGGGTGCTGAAACCCGGGTTTCATTCCGCTTCCACCGCTTCTGCCGCTTCCGCTGCCGCTTCCGCTGCCGCTGCCGCTTCCTGAACACCAGGAACACCACCGGTACCAGACCGTCGGCGCGGAAACCCGTCCCCCCGGTAGCTGCGAAAACTGGCGACATCACTTCTGTGACCAGGGGTGACTCTCAGCTTACGCAGCGAGTAGGATGTCAGAAAGCTCCACAGACCCCAAGTCCGCCCAATCCTCCCTAAATCACCTGAAATCAACCTAAATTACTATAAAAGCCACCATAGATCCCAGAGCATCCTATATGTCACTAGTCACAGCACAGCCCGAAGTTCCGGCTGGGGGCGGCCGGAAGTCGCCGTGCCGCATCGGAATCACCATCCGGACAGGCGGAGCATGAGTTGCCCGAAATTTGGCGACATGCCCCCCAGTGGGTGCGGGATGGGTCGGGTGCCGGATGGGTCGGGTGCCGGATGGGTCAGGTGCCGGATGGGTCAGGTGCGGGATGAGTGCGGACATGCCGGCCGAATCCGCGACGCGCCGGGCAGTGGGACAACTCACCCGACGGATATGGCATACGCTGGTGTCTTGCACCTTGACGACCGAATATCGCCCGGTGAGACCGCTAGGCGACGGTATGGGCGGCGTCTTGGTAGCTCTGGGTAATGAAACGCTTACCATCGGTAATATATTTCAATTTGTGATGACGTAAACCGAGGTTTGCGTTGCCGAAAGGGTACGTGATTGGCTAGTTTCCCCTCCCGACAATCCTTTTTCCAACGAAACCCGAGGTGACCCCGAGTGGCTCTTCCTCCCCTCACTCCTGAAGAACGCGCGGCAGCACTGGAGAAGGCGGCACGCGCACGCAAAGAACGCGCCGAGGTGAAGAACCGCCTCAAGCGCGGGGCCACGACCTTGTCGGATGTCATCAAGGAAGGCACCACTGATGACGTGATTGGCAAGATGAAGGTCTCGGCTCTGCTTGAGTCCTTGCCCGGTGTGGGTAAGGTCCGGGCAAAGCAGATCATGGAAAGGCTCGGCATAGCGGAATCGCGTCGCGTGCGCGGGCTGGGCACCAACCAGCGGTCCGCCCTTGAGCAAGAGTTCGGTGCCGATATCTGATCCGCGCGGCAGGCGAGAGCCAAGCCACGGTGGTGCCGCGGTCGCAACCCCGGTGCATTCGCGACTGACCGTGCTCTCCGGGCCCTCAGGGGTCGGGAAGAGCACGGTCGTCGCCGAACTCCGCAGGACTTGTCCCCAGATCTGGATTTCCGTGTCGGTCACGACACGTCGGCCGCGTCCCGGGGAAGTGGACGGGCGCGAGTATCACTTTGTCGATGACGACGAGTTCGACCGGCTGGTGGCCAGCGGAGCGCTGCTGGAGTGGGCTCGGTTCGCCGGCCACCGTTACGGCACGCCCCGCGTGCCGCTCAAGGAGAAGCTCGATACCGGCGTGGCCTGCCTGCTCGAGATCGACCTGGCCGGAGCACGGCAGGTCAGGCGGGCTGCACCCGATGCCCGCCTGGTGTTCCTGGCCCCGCCGTCCTGGGATGAACTGGTCCGCAGGCTCACCGGTCGCGGCACCGAGCCGCCCGAGGTCCAGGAGCGCAGGCTGGCGGTGGCCCGGGAAGAGCTCGCGGCGGCCGATGAGTTCGAGACCACGCTGGTTAATACATCCGTCCAGGACGTGTGCCGCGAGCTGATAGCCTTGATGGAGCAGTGATCAACGGAAGGCAGAACGTGGCAGGGACTCAGCCCCTCGGGGTTGCCGACGGCATCATCAACCCGCCGATCGACGAGCTTCTCGATGTCGTGGACAGCAAGTACCAGCTCGTGATCATGGCCGCGAAGCGCGCACGCCAGATCAACGCCTACTACTCGCAGCTCGGTGAGGGCCTGCTGGAGTACGTCGGTCCGCTGGTGGAGACGCGCAGCCAGGAGAAGCCGCTGTCGATCTCGCTCCGGGAGATCAAGGAGCGGCTGCTCAACGTCGAGGCCACCGAAGGCTGACCCGGGAAACCGCAAAGCTGGAGCCAGGCATGCCGGCCCGTGTCATCCTCGGGGTCGGCGCGGGCATTGCCGCCTACAAGTCGTGTGAACTGCTCAGGCTGCTGACCGAGTCCGGTCACCGGGTCCGGGTCGTGCCCACCCCTGATGCGCTGAGGTTCGTCGGTGAGGCCACCTGGGCCGCCCTGTCGGGCGAGCCTGTCACCACCGATGCGTGGAGCGCAGTCTCCGAGGTCCCGCATGTGCGGCTCGGCCAGTCGGCCGATCTCGTCCTCGTCGCCCCCGCGACCGCCGACCTGATGGCGCGTGCCGCGTCCGGCCTGGCCGGGGACCTGCTGACCGCCACGCTGCTCACCGCCCGGTGCCCGGTGCTGTACGCGCCCGCCATGCACACCGAGATGTGGGAGCATCCCGCCACCCAGGCGAACGTGTCGCTGCTGCGCAGCCGCGGGGCGGTAGTGCTCGACCCCGCGGTGGGGCGCCTGACCGGCGCCGACAGCGGGCCAGGCCGGCTGCCGGACCCGGCGGGGATCTTCGCGGTCGCGATGCGCCTGATGGCCCGGGGCCAGCTCGGCCAGGACCTGGCTGGACGCCGGATGGTGGTGTCCGCCGGCGGCACCCGCGAGGAACTGGACCCGGTGCGGTTCCTCGGGAACTGGTCTACCGGCACGCAGGGATACGCGCTGGTCCGCACGGCCGTCGCACGCGGTGCCGGGGTGACGGTGGTCGCGGCTAACGTCGCGCTGCCCGACCCAGCCGGAGCCACAGTGGTCCGGGTGGTCTCAGCCCGCCAGATGCGCGACGCGGTCATGGCCGCCGCCGCCGAGGCGGACGCGGTGGTGATGGCCGCGGCAGTGGCCGACTACCGCCCGGAGGCCCGCAGCACGGCCAAGATCAAGAAGGACGGCCAGCCTCCCGAGCCGCTGCGGCTGACCGAGAACCCCGACATCCTGGCCGGACTGGCGGCGCGCCGCGCCGGGCAGGCTGCGGGCCATCCGGACGGCGGCCCCGCGTCGGCCGGGTCCGGCCCGAGGCGCCAGATCCTGGTCGGGTTCGCGGCCGAGACGGACACCTCAGCGGCAGCGGCCCGGGCCAAGCTGGCCCGCAAGGGGTGTGACCTGCTGGTCGTCAACCCGGTGGGGAACGGGCTCGGATTCGGCACACCCGACAACGAGGCGGTAGTCTTCGGAGCCGACGGAACGGTCACTCGCATACCGCGCGGCCCCAAGGAAACGCTCGCGGATATGGTCTGGGACCTGGTCGCCGCCAACCTGAAGTAGGCCGGGAGTATCAAATCCGGCGCAGGCGGTTCATCTGATGCAAAACAGCCAGCCCTGGGACTCCGGATAGAATCACCGCAGTTGCCTGGGTCCTAAGAGGGGAAAACGACGTGGCACGCCGCCTGTTTACTTCTGAGTCGGTGACCGAGGGTCACCCGGACAAGATGGCCGACCAGATCAGTGACGTCATCCTGGATGCCATGATCAAGGATGATCCGGGCAGCCGGGTTGCGGTGGAAACCCTGATCACGACCGGCCAGGTGCACGTGGCCGGGGAGGTCACCACCCAGACTTATGTCGACATTCCCGGCATCATCCGGGAGAAGATCCTGGAGATCGGCTACGACTCCTCGGCCAAGGGATACGACGGGGCCTCCTGCGGCGTGTCGGTGTCCATCGGCTCCCAGTCCCCAGACATCGCCCAGGGCGTCAACGACGCGTTCGAGTACCGCGAGGGCGAGGGCACCGACGAGTTCGACCGGCAGGGCGCGGGCGACCAGGGCCTCATGTTCGGCTATGCCTGCCGCGAAACGCCCGAGTTGATGCCGCTGCCGATCATGCTGGCGCACAAGCTGGCCCGCCAGCTGTCCGAGGTCCGCCGCGCCGGCACCGTGCCTTACCTGCGCCCGGACGGCAAGACGCAGGTCACCATCGAGTACGCGGGCGACAAGCCGGTCCGGCTGGACACCGTGGTGGTCTCGACGCAGCACGCGCCTGACATCAACCTCAAGGAACTGCTCAGCCCCGACATCAGGGACTACGTCGTCGAGCCCGTCCTGGCGGATGCGCAGATCGACACCGACGGGTTCCGGCTGCTGGTCAACCCGACCGGCCGGTTCGAGATCGGCGGCCCCATGGGTGACGCCGGCCTGACCGGGCGGAAGATCATCATCGACACCTACGGCGGCATGGCCAGGCACGGGGGAGGAGCCTTCTCGGGCAAGGACCCGTCCAAGGTCGACCGCAGCGCCGCGTACGCGATGCGGTGGGTGGCCAAGAACGTGGTGGCGGCCGGCCTGGCCGACCGGTGCGAGGCGCAGGTGGCCTACGCGATCGGCAAGGCCATGCCGGTCGGCCTGTTCATCGAGTGCTTCGGCACCGAGAAGGTGCCGGTGGAGCGGATCCAGGATGCCGTGCTCAAGGTCTTCGACCTGCGGCCGCGGGCCATCATCTACGCGCTTGACCTGCTGCGGCCCATCTACGTGCAGACCGCCGCCTACGGGCACTTCGGCCGGACCGAGCCCGACTTCACCTGGGAGCGGGTCGACCGCGCGGACCAGCTCCGCGCCGCCGCCAGCGCCTGACAGCTCCCGGTTTCGGCCCGCGCAAGGCGGTGAAACCGGGCTTACAGGACGTCAGAGCGTCGTGACACGCGGGTTTCACGACCCAAGCCGCAGCCCTGGATCCCGTCTGCGCCCGAGTGTTCTCTGCGGAAAATGCCTTGTGAAAAAGTGCACAATACGTTTCCGCGGAAACCTACGCATGTCCGTACCGGGACAATGCGGTTCGCCGAACCGCGTGCCGGGCCCGCTGGCCGCTCGGTTCGTCGTCGCGGTCTGGTAGGACGGAACCCGTGGCTAAGGGGCCCAGGGATCAGGCGGTCAGCGAGCGGTTGCCCGTTGCCCGGGTGGCCGTCGACATCTCGCTGGCTCACCTCGACCGGCCCTTCGACTATCTGGTCCCGGCCAGCCTGGACGAGGCGGCCGTGCCCGGCTGCCGGGTCCGGGTCAGGTTCGCCGGCCAGCTGGTCGACGGCTACCTGCTGGACCGGATCCAGACCAGCGAGCACCAGGGTCGGCTGGCCCGGCTGGAACGGGTGATCTCGCCGGACCCTGTGCTCACGCCGGAGATCTTCGGCCTGGCCCGGGCGGTCGCGGACAGGTACGCGGGGACGCTGGCCGACGTGCTCAGGCTGGCCATCCCGCCCCGGCACGCCACCGCCGAGCGGGAAGCAGCACAGGCCGGGTACGCGACCGCGAAGTGCCAGGCGCCCGGGGCGGGCTCGTGGGTCAGGTACCCGGCCGGCCAGGCGTTCCTGACCGCCCTGGCCCAGGGCCGTCCGGTGCGGGCCGCCTGGTCGGCGCTGCCCGGTCCGGACTGGCCGGCTGAGATCGCCGCCGCCGCCGCCACCACGGCCGCCGCCGGCCGAGGCGTGGTCATCGTCGTGCCCGATGCCCGTGACCTGGCCCGGGTCGACGCGGCCCTGACCGCCGTAACCCAGCCAGGCCCGGCGACCCAGCCAGGCCCGGAGACGCAGGCGGGCCACGTCTGCCTGACCGCCGACCTCGGCCCGGCCGAGCGCTACCGCCGCTGGCTGGCCGTGCTGCACGGGAGCGTCCGGGTGGTAGCCGGCACGCGGGCGGCTATGTTCGCCCCGGTCTGCGACCTGGGCCTGGTGGTCCTGTGGGACGACGGTGACGACCTGCACGCCGAGCCGCGGGCTCCGTACCCGAACGCCCGGGAGGTCCTGGCCCTGCGCGCTCACCGGTCCGGCGCGGCCGCCCTGATCGGCGGCTTCGCCCGGACCACCGAGCTGACGCAGCTGGTCGCGGCCGGCTGGGCCAAGCCGCTGGCCGGCCGCCCGGACGCCCTGCGCCAGGCCGCGCCGCGGGTCAGGGCCGCCCCCGATGAGGCCGAACTGGCCCGGGACGCCGCGGCGATGACCGCCCGGCTGCCCAGCCTCGCGCTGCGGACGGCCCGCCACGCGCTGGCCGACGGCCCGGTCCTGGTCCAGGTGCCCCGGCGCGGTTACCTGGCCGCGATCGCCTGCGCCCGATGCCGGACGCCGGCGCGCTGCGCCACCTGCGGCGGCCCGATGCAGGTGGGCGGATCAGGTGAGGTGCCGGGCTGCCGGTGGTGCGGAGCCCTGGCGGCCGACTGGGCCTGCCCTCGGTGCGGCTCAGCGCAGCTCCGCGCGGTCGTCACCGGCGCGGCCCGCACCGCCGAAGAGCTGGGCCGTGCCTTCCCCGGGGTACCGGTGCGCACCTCGGGCGGCCCGCACGTGCTGGCCGAGGTCCCCGCCGAGGCGGCGCTGGTCATCGCGACTCCCGGCGCCGAGCCGGTGGCCGAGGGGGGCTACGCCGCCGCGTTGTTCCTGGACGGCTGGGCTCTGCTGGGCCGGCCCAGCCTGCGTGCCGCCGAAGAGGCGCTGCGCCGGTGGCTGAACGCCGCTGCCCTGGTCCGGGCGGCCGGGCCGGTGGTGGTCCTGGCCGACGCCGCACTGCCCGCCGTGCAGGCGCTGATTCGCTGGGACCCGGTCGGTTTCTCCGAACGGGAGCTGGCCGAACGGGCCGAGCTCGGCTTCCCGCCGGCCGTGCGGATGGCCGCTGTGACCGGCTCGCCCGCGGCCGTGGCCGACTTCGTCGGCTCGGCCGGGCTGCCGGACCGGGCCGAGGTGCTCGGGCCGGTGCCCGCCGAGCCGGTACCCGGCCGCGGCGCCGATCAGGACCCAGCAGCCGAGCCACCCGAGCGGGCCTTGATCAGGACACCGCGGCCGGACGGGATAGCGCTGGCCCGGGCCTTGCATGCGGCGCAGGCCACCCGCAGCGCCCGAAAGGAAGCCGCTGCCTTGCGTGTGCAGCTCGACCCGTCCGAGGTTGCCTGATGGATAAACTGAATCCGGCGGCGCCACGTGACCGGGTGCTCGCTGTCATGTGTCCAGGAGGTTTCGTGAGCGTCAAGCCGATACGTCTTTTCGGTGACCCAGTGCTGCGTACGCCGGCCGAGCCAGTGCGCGACTTCGATGCCGAGCTGCGCAGGCTGGTCAAGGACCTCACCGACACCATGCTGGACGCGCCGGGCGTCGGCCTGGCCGCGCCGCAGATCGGGGTCGGGCTGCGGGTCTTCACCTACCACGTGGACGACAACGAGCCGGGCCACCTGATCAACCCCTCGCTCGACCTGGGACAGGAGGAAGACGAGGACGACGAGGGCTGCCTGTCGTTCCCGGGCCTGGTCTACCCGGTCAAGCGTGCCTTCGGGGTCGTGGCCAAGGGCTTCAATATGTACGGCGAGCCGGTCACGATCGAGGGCACCGAACTCCTGGCCCGCTGCATCCAGCATGAGACCGACCACCTCGACGGCATCCTGTTCGTCGACCGGATGGACCCGGCCCAGCGCAAGCTGGCCATGAAGGCGATCCGCGAGGCCGAGTGGTTCGGGGATCCCATCCCGCAGGTGAAGGTGTCGCCGCACGACACGATGGGCCGGGCCTTCTGACATGCTCGGGCTCCACCGCGGCCGCCCGTCCAGGCGCCGCCCGTCCAGGCGCAGTGACAGCTGATGCGCCTGGTGTTCGCAGGGACGCCGCAGACCGCGGTCCCGTCGCTTGACGCGCTGCTGGCCTCACGGCATGAGGTCGTCGCGGTGCTGACCCGTCCCGACGCGCCGGCCGGACGCGGCCGCAAGGTCGAGTCCAGCCCGGTCGCCCGGCGGGCCGCGGCCGCGGGCCTGGAGGTGCTCACCCCGGCCCGGGCCCGGGATCCGCTGTTCCTCGACCGGCTGCGCCAGATCGCGCCTGACTGCTGCCCGATGGTCGCCTACGGCGCGCTGATCCCGCAGTCCGTCCTGGATGTGCCTGCGCAGGGCTGGGTCAACCTGCACTTCTCGGTGCTGCCCGCCTGGCGCGGCGCCGCCCCGGTGCAGCACGCCATCCTGCATGGCGACGACGTGACCGGGGCCAGCACGTTCCGCGTCGTGGCCGAGCTGGACGCGGGTCCGGTGTACGGCGTGCTGACCGAGCCGGTCCGGCCTGCTGACACCACCGGTGACCTGCTCGACCGGCTGGCCAAGTCGGGAGCCGAGCTGCTGGTCGCGACGCTGGACGGGATCGACGCCGGGACGCTCGAGGCGGTTCCGCAGCCCGCCGAGGGCGTGAGCTTCGCCCCGAAGATCACCCCGGTCGACGCGCGGGTGGACTGGAAACTGCCCGCGCACGTCATCGACCGGCAGATCCGCGCCTGCACCCCCGACCCAGGGGCCTGGACCGAGCACGACGGCGCCCGGCTCAAGCTCGGGCCCGTGACCCTGACCGGCCCAGCCGAGGCCCGGGATCTGGCCCCGGGCGAGGTCCTGGCCGGGCGTCATGCCGTCCTCGTCGGCACCGGCTCGCGCCCGGTGCGCCTGGGTGAGGTCCAGGCCGAGGGCAAGCGCCGCATGCCGGGCTCCGACTGGGCCCGCGGCCTGCGCTCCGACGGCCCCGTGCGGCTCGGCTGAGATGGCCGATCCCGCCCGCACCCGCCACCAGACCGGAACCCGCCGCGACCAGCCGCGCCAGCGCCAGCCCCGGGCCCGCGTCGACCCGGCCCGCCGCGCGGCCTACGACGTGCTGCGGGCCGTGGCCGACCGGGACGCCTACGCCAACCTGCTGCTGCCCGCGCTGCTGACCGAACGCGGCCTGACCGGCCGGGACGCCGCCTTCGCCACCGAACTGACCTACGGCACACTGCGCGGACGCGGCACCTACGACGCGATCCTGGCCGCGTGTAGCGACCGGGATCAGCTGGACCCGCCGGTACGCGACATCCTGCGGCTCGGCGCCCACCAACTCCTGGCCACCAGGGTGGGCAGCCACGCCGCCGTCGCGACCTCGGTTGACCTGGCCAAGGACACGGTCGGCCCCCGCCCCTCCGGTTTCGTCAACGCCGTGCTGCGCCGGGTCGCCACCCGCGACCTGGACGCCTGGCTCGACATCGTTGCCCCCGGCCGGGACCAGGACCTGCACGGGCACCTGGCCGTCCGCTACAGCTACCCGGCCTGGATCATCGACGCCTACCGGGACGCGCTCGGCGACGCCGCCCCGGCCGAGCTCGAGGCGGCCCTCGCCGCCGGCAACCTGCGCCCGGACGTCGTCCTCGCGGTCCTGCCGCCAGACCCCGAGCACCCAGAGCACCCGGCCACCCGGCCGGCGCCACCCGATGCGGAACCGGCCCGCTGGTCGCCTTACGGGCTGCGGCTGGCCGGCGGTGACCCGGCGCCACTGGTGGCGGACGGCCGGGCCGCCGTCCAGGACGAGGCCAGCCAGCTGGCCGCGCTGGCCCTGGCCCGCGCCGAGCTCGACCCCGCCGCCGGCGCCGCGACCCGAGACAGCACCTGGCTAGACCTGTGCGCAGGCCCGGGCGGCAAGGCCAGGCTGCTGGCCGCGCTCGCCGCCGGGCGGGGCGCCCGCCTGGTCGCCTCCGATGTCCGTCCTCGGCGCGCCCGCCGGGTCCGGTCCGCCCTGCAGCGCGCGCGGCTCGTCCCGGCCGTGGTGGCGGCCGACGGCCTGCAGATCCCGTGGCGGCCCGGCACCTTCGACCGGGTCCTGGCCGACGTCCCGTGCTCGAATCTCGGATCGCTGCGCCGCCGTCCCGAAGCCCGCTGGCGCAAGACCCCGGCCGGCGTGCGGGAGCTGGCCAGCATGCAGCGCGGCCTCCTCGACGCGGCCATCGAATCGGTCCGGCCGGGCGGCGTGGTGGCCTACGTCACCTGCTCCCCGCACGTGGCCGAGACCAGGGACGTGGTCACCGCCGTAGCCGACCGGCGCGGTGACGTCACGATCCTCGACGCCCCGGCCGTACTCGCCGAGGTCCCCGGCCTGAGCAGCCCCGATCCCAGGTTCGCCCAGTTCTGGCCGCACCGCCACGGCACCGACGCCATCTTCATCGCGCTGCTTGCCCGTCGCTCGCCTCCGGGGCGCTCTTAAGGCGCTTCCTTCCCTCGTCGCTCCTTCGTCGCTCCTCAGTCCAGGCAGCGCCGCGCCCCTTTGGCTCGCTCTGCTTGCCCGTCGCTCGCCTCCGGGGCGCTCTTAAGGCGCTTCCTTCCCTCGTCGCTCCTTCGTCGCTCCTCAGTCCAGGCAGCGCCGCGCCCCTTTGGCTCGCTCTGCTTAAGCGCGATTGAGCGCCCTGGTCCGGCCCAGCCGGGCGTTCCCGATGTCGGCCCGCTGACCCTGGGCGTACCCCGCGCCGTAGCCCTGCCCGCTGTAGGTGACACGGGTCTTCCTGGTCACCGGATAGGCCTGTTCCAGCTGACGGCGGACGACCAGGGCCCGGTCGGCCAGCACCAGCGCGGTGCTCGGCCCGGATCCCGGCTCGGCCTCGGCGGCGGTGGCGGCGTGATCCTCGGCGGTCCTGACCCGCGCGATCACGGCGGTGACGAAGCCGAGCAGCCAGCTGCGCCGCCACGCCCGCGGGCTGCGGACCCCGGCGGGGACGGCCGCCGCGGCTAGGCCGCGGGCCATCTGGAGCAGCAGCGAGGTGTACAGGATGTCCGCCCGCTCGAGGTCCGAGGCGTAGCCGAATACATGGATGCGGGTGCCTGGGCCGCTGGTGTGCAGCAGGACGCACTGGCACCGCATGGCCCCGGCCAGCCCGGCCAGCAGGTGCGCCCGGACCTGCGCCCACGGGTTGTCGATGTCGATGATGCGGCTGCCCGGCCGGTCGGTGTCCGGGCGGGACGCGGCCAGCCGGGCCCGGTCGATGCCGTAACGGGCCATCAGCTCGGCCGCCTTGGCGGTAAGCGCCTCGGCCTCCGGCGGGGTGACCCCGTCGGCCTCGGCCTTCGCCAGCAGCTTGCGCACCCGGTCCAGTAGCGCGCTCGGCGGTTCTGACGCCATGTTCAACCTCCAGGGTCACTCTATATAGAACCTAGCGTCGAACTGTATCCTTAGGGTACGACATTTCTAGAATGTATGTGCCCCTGAATGGCGGCTTCCCCGGCCCGCCCGCCAGGAGCCGACCTTACCTGCACCGATCGGCCGCCGGGGGCGAAAGCCCGTGCTGCCTGTCGGGCCCGCGGCGGCGGTCTCTACACTCGGGCTGTGGGCGTTCAGATCTCGCCGAGCATCCTGTCCGCGGACTTTGCCCGGCTCGCCGATGAGGCCGCCGCAGTGGCCGGCGCCGCCGACTGGCTGCACGTGGATGTTATGGACTACCATTTCGTGCCCAACCTGACCCTGGGCCTGCCCGTGGTCAAGTCGCTGCTCAAGCACGCCACGCTGCCGATCGACTGTCACCTGATGATCGACGACCCGGACCGCTGGGCCCCGGAGTACGCCGAGGCGGGCGCGGGCAACGTGACCATCCACGCCGAAGCGGTGCACGCCCCGGTTCGCACGCTGCGGACCATCCGGGCGGCCGGCGCCCGCGCCGGGCTGGCCGTCAACCCGGGCACCGCGGTGGAGCCGTATGAGGATCTGCTGCCGGAGATCGACATGCTGCTGCTGATGACGGTCGAGCCCGGCTTCGGCGGCCAGCACTTCCTCGACATGGTGCTGCCGAAACTGCGCCGGGCCCGCGCCCTGGTGGCCGGGCGCGGCGCCGAGATCTGGCTGCAGGTCGACGGCGGTGTCCACGCCGAGACCATCGAGCGCTGCGCGGAGGCTGGCGCGGACGTGTTCGTGGCCGGCTCGGCGGTCTACGACTCCGACGACCCCGCCCGCACCGTCCAGGCCCTGCGCGCCCAGGCCGAGCGAGCCACCGCTCATGCCGCCTGGACCGCTCCGGCTTAGGCCCATTATTAGGCCGAACGGACCTCGCTGATGCCGCCCTTATCAGCCGGCGCGTCCGCGGCTGACGCGGCCGGCGGCTCGGCGCGGCTCACGAAATCCTTGCTGCGGATGAGCAGCAGCGCGCAGACCGCGCCGACCAGCGCGATGCCGGCGGTCACGTAGAGCAGGTCGTTCAGGCCGGCCGCGAACGCGGCCTTGATCGCACCCGCCACCTCACCCCGGCGGGCCGGCGGGAGGCTGGCCAGCAGCTGGCCGACCTGCCCCTGCCGGACCATGGTCGCGATGCGCGGGGCCGACGACGCCACCGCCGCAGTGCTGGTCAGGTTGTGCTGCAGCGCGGCGCTGAAGATCGAGCCCAGGCCCGCGATGCCCGCCGCGATGCCGATCTGGCGGAACGTGGCGTTGACGCCTGAGGCCATCCCGGCCTTCTGCGGCGGAACCACCCCGATCGCGGTGGAGGCCAGTGGCGGGTTGACCAGGCCGGCGCCCAGGCCGGACACGATGAACCCGGGGATCAGGTGCGTCCAGTCGCTGCCGCCGGTCAGCCCGCCCATGATGATCAGGCCCACGCCGACCAGCACCAGCCCCGGGCCGATGAGCCAGCGGGCCGGCACGCGCTCGCTGAACCGCCCGGCGATCGTCGCGGTGACGAACTGGGCGCCGCTGATGATGGCCAGCCGCAGCCCGGCGTCCTGAGCCGAGTAACCCAGAATGTCCTGCAGGAACAGGACCAGCCAGAGCAGGACGGCGTACAGCGAGCCGTTCATGGCGAACGCGGCGATGGAGGCGCCGGCGAAGGTCGGCGTGCGCAGCAGGGACAGGTCGAACATCGGGTGCGCGACGCGCCGCTCGGCCGCGATGAAGGCGGCCAGCGCCACGACGCCGACGGCCAGGCAGATGATGACGCCCGTGTCCGACCAGCTGTTCTCGCCCGCCCGGATCAGCCCGTAGACCAGGCTCACCAGACCGGTCGTGAGCAGCACGAACCCGGCCCAGTCCGGGGGCGTGGGATGAGGCGACTTGGATTCGGTGACCCGCCAAGCCGTCAGCGCCACGGCCAGGATGCCGATCGGCACGTTGACCAGGAAGATCCCGCGCCAGCTCCAGTTCGTGGTGATCACCCCGCCGAGCACCGGGCCCAGCGCCGTGGACACTCCGGTGATCGCCCCCCAGACGCCGAACGCCACGCCCCGGTCCCGGCCCCGGAAGCTGTTCCCGAGCAGGGCCAGCGAGGTGGCGAACATGATCGCCCCGCCGACGCCCTGGCCGCTCCGCGACACGATCAGCATCAGCGGGTCCTGGGCCACGCCGCACAGCAGCGACCCGAGGGTGAAGATCACCAGCCCGATGCCGAACAGCCGCTTGCGCCCGTACCGGTCGGCCAGCACGCCCGAGGTCAGCAGCAGCGAGGCCAGGGTCAGCGCATAGGCGTCGAGGACCCACTGCACATCGCTGAAGCTCGCGTGCAGCCCGGCCTGGATCGCGGGCTGGGCCACGATGACGATCGTGACGTCCAGCAGCAGCATGAACGTCCCGGTGCACACGGCCAGCAGGGTCCACCACTTCTTGTCCATCATTTCCTCCGTCAGCATGCGTCCTGCCCCGGGCGCCGCACTTCATGCTGCGGCACCTCGGCACCGATTATCCATGGCCAGGCCCGATTGTGCCGGATCTCGACATCGGTTACCGTTATTAGCGTGGAAGTCGTGACACTGGATGACATAGACCGTCAGATTGTCCATTTTCTCACGATCGAGCCGAGGGCGTCCTTCCGCACCCTGGCCGAGGTGACGGGAATCTCCGACCAGACCGCGGCCCGCCGCTACCGCAGGCTGAGCGAAGCCGCGGGCCTGCGGGTGCTCGGCGTGGTCGGCGGGTCCAAGGTGGGCTGGGTCGACTGGTTCCTCCGGCTGCAGATCACGCCGGGCAGCGCGGACTCGGTGGCCGAGGCCCTGGCCCGGCGGTCCGATACCAGGTGGGTCAACCTCGCCTCGGGCGGTACGGAGATCGTCTGTGTGGTCGAGGCCCGCACCCCCGAGCAGCGGGATGCCCTGTTCCTGCGCGGCCTGCCCGGCAGCCGCCGCGTGGTGCAGATCTCCGCGCACTCGATGCTGCACAACTTCACCCCGCATGCCTGGCTCGGCATCCGCCGCGCCCTGTCCGCCGAGCAACTCGGCAGGCACGCCGCGCTCACCGGCTACGCTCCGCACCACCCGCACCCGGCCGACGGCGAGCTGGCCGTGGCCGAGGGCGTCGGGCTGATCGCCGAGGATGAGCCGCTGCTGGCTGAGCTGGCCCGCGACGGGCGGGCGAGCCACGCCGCCCTGGCCGCCGCCATCCACTGGCACGAGTCGACCGTGCGCCGCCGGATGGACGAGCTGCGCCGGGCCGGCCTGCTGCACTTCGAGGTCGACATCGAAAGCGGCGTCTACGGCATGAACGTCCAGGCCATTCTCTGGCTCTCGGTCGAGCCGTCCCGGCTCGACGAGGCGGGACGCGCCCTGGCCGGGCACCTGGAGGTGCCGTTCGCCGCCGCCACCACGGGCCCGACCAACCTGTTCGTCAGCGCCCTGTTCCGCGACACCCAGCACCTGTACGAGTACCTGACCGGGCCGCTGGCCCGGTTGCCCGGGGTGCGCTCGGTGCAGACCGCACCGGTCATCCGGACGCTCAAGCGCACCGGCTCAGTCCACTAGCCGATACCGGTCCCGACCACCACGGAGACCGTGATCCCGCCCGGGTTCACGGTGAGCTGGCCGCCCACGGTGAGCAGGTCGCTGGCGCTCACGGTAATCGTCACCGACTGGCCCGAGGCCAGCGTGCCCGAAGACGGCGCGGCCGCCAGGCCCCCGATCAGGCTCGAGGATTCGGTGATGGACCAGGTCACGGGCCCGCCCGAGGCGGTCATGGTGATAGTCGCCGAGCGACCCACGCTGACCAGGATCGTCCTGGCTGACACGCTCAGCGTCCCCGGCGCGGGCGGGGGAGGGGTGCTGGCGGCGCTGGTCGAAGGGGCGGGCGTGCCCGGTGCGCTCGCGCTCGACGACGATGCCGTGGCCGTGGGCCCGGGTCGGGGGGCCGAAGGCGTCGAGCCGCCCGACGGGGACGGGCCGCCGGAGGGCGAGCCTGCCCCGGCCGGTGCGCCGCTGGGCGAGCCGCCCGCCGTCGGCGCGGGCCCGCCTGCGGCGGCAGGTGCAGGTGACGCGGGCCGCACTCCGTTCGCCGCGGTGGGCGGGACCGGGCCGGGGCCGGTCCCGCCCGGTCCGCTGCCTGAGGTCGCCCCGGTGCTGGCCCCAGGCGCCGCACTTGTCCCGAGGGCCGCCGCACCTCCGTGCTGCCCCTGGCCTCCGCCGGCCAGCGCCACGGCGACAATCGTCCCGGCCACGACCGCTGCGGCCGCGGCGCCGGCGGCCGCCTGCCCGTGCCTGGCCCGCCACCACGGCGACTTCGGCGGGTCGAGCGGCTTGGGGAAGCCATGCTGGCCGAACGGCCCGGTGCGCTGCGCCACGCTGGCCCGGTGCGCCAGCGCCTCGGGGGTGTTGCTGCTGGCCAGCCGGAGCACGTGGGCCCGCAGCCCCGGCGGCATAGCGGCGATCGGCAGCGCCACCAGAGGAGCCAGCCCGAGCAGCGCCGGGGCCAGCTCGCGCTGCTTGCGCTCGGCGCATACCGGGCAGTTCTCGATGTGGCGGTTGATCCGCTTGCGCATCAGGACGGTCAGCTGCCCGTCCCAGTCCGCCAGCATCGTGTTCAGCGCCGCGCAATCCTGCCGCCCGGACCGTGCCACCAGCAGCGCGCCCAGGGATATCTCCAGCTGGTCGCGGGCGCGGCTCAGCAGTGCGTGCGCATGATTGCGGGAGACGCCGAGCACGGCCGCGATCTCGGCGGCGTCGAGGCCCTGCCGCAGCTGCAGCTCGATCAGGTCCTGCTCGCCGGTATTCAGGCCGCGCACCGCCGCGCGCAGCAGCGCCCGCAGCTCCTCGCGCTCGGCCTCGCCGCTGACGTCGGCTGAGATGTCGGTCACATCCGGCATCGATTCGAGCGGCGTGGTGACCTGGTTCGCGCGGGCGCGCAGACGGCGGTGGCATTCGTTGCGGGCCACGGCGTAGAGCCATGGCCGGAGCCGGTTCCGATCACGCAGTCCCGCCAACCTGGACGCCGCTATGACGAACGTGTCCTGCACGGCGTCGGCCGCATCGGCCGGCTCGCGCAGCAGGGAGCGGCAGTAGGTGTACAGCGGTGATGCGTACCTGTCGTACGCCTCGGCCAGCCCCTCTGGGTCGCCCACGACGATGGCCGCGACCACCTCGCTGTCGCGCATATTGCTATGTAACACCGCAACCACGCTTATAAACCACTTCAGGTGGCCTTTGTATCGGGCTTCCCGCTGCAGCTGGCCGGACACCGGAAACGTCCCCCCTCATTGGCAAGCTCCCGGCGCCCAGCCAGCCCCTTACTGCTCCCCGTAGCTAAGAGTCGGTGCCCAGGGATCGGCCAACGATTTTTCCGCGGAATTTTCCCGTGACTTTCCCGGCCGCCGGCAGGCCCGCTCACCAGCGGTCGAGATGGCTGAGGAGTTCGGCCAGCCGGGAGATGACCGCGTCCGGCTCGGCGGCCGCGAACGCGGGCACGTCGGAGTTCGGGACGAGGACAGCGCGCATGCCCGCGCTCTTCGCGCCGTGCATGTCGTCGAACGGCCGGTCCCCGACGAAGACGCAGCCGGACGGATCGGTGACGCCGATGGCTCGCATGGCCGCCCGGAACGCCTCCGGATGCGGCTTGACCCAGGGAATCTCACTGGTGTAAACGGCCCCGTCGATCAGGTCGTGGACCCCGTCCCTGATGAAGATCTGCTCGTGCGCCGCCCGCGGCCACATGGTGTTGGACAGCACGCCGATCTTGATGCCGCGGCGGCGCAGTTCGCTCAGCAGCGGCCGCACGTCAGGATCGGTGATCGTGTGCGGATCCCACGCCGCGAAGTAGCTGGCCAGGAAGTCAGCCGAGGCGGTGAGCCCGGCCCGCGCGAAGACTGAATCCAGCGTCGAGCTGTGCTGCGTGGTCTCGCCCAGCCGCCACAGTTCGGTCTCCGCGATCCGGACCGCCTCGGCCAGGGCGGCTGCTTCGCTGGCCGGGTAGTGCCGTCCGCAGACGGTGAGCCACAGCTCCTCGTGGTCGATGGCATGCCACGGGGTCAGCGTCCCGCCCCAGTCAAAGATCACCGCCTCCACCGCCATGACCCCGATCCTACGCAGACCCGCGACCCCAGTGCCGTGACCGGTAACGCCGGCGGCCGACCATGCAGCCCGGGCCCCGGCCCGACCCGAGCTTGCCAACCGGGACGATGGACAGCGGGTGCGGCTGGAATGGGGCTGTACCTGCGGGGGCCGCGCGGAGGCTGCGGGGCCCCCGCAGCCTCCGCAGCCTCCGCGGCCTTGCGCTCCACTTCTTGACAAAATCGACCTTTTAACTCGACTATAGGACAGTGGCTCCGGGATACGTCGCGATCGGAACGCAACTGCTCAGCAGGCCAGGACCGCCGGGCGCGGTGACCGTCGGCCCGGCAGGCGCCTATGCCCTCAGCGCCGAAGCGCCCGTCGGCTCCTGGGACGAGCGGGTCCCGCCGCCGGGCGCCGACGCGACCTTGCTTGCGGTGGTGCCGGTCCCCGGCACGACGACCTCCCTCGCCATCGTCGCCTACGCGATCAGCGCATCCAGCGCGCAGCAGAGCGCGGACGGCACATCCGGCGAGCCGCAGCCGCTGCGCTTGCCCGTAACGGCCACGGCGGCCGAGCCCGCCCGCGCCGAGCAGACCGATTCCGGGCTGCTCGTCGATCATCTGCAGCGCCGGGTCTGGGCGGGCGGCGTCGAGATCGAGCTGACCTTCCAGGAGTACGAGCTGCTGACCTTCCTCAGCGCCCATCCGGCCACCGTGTTCAGCCGGGCGGAGCTCGTCGAGCGGGTTTGGTCGAGCGGCCCGGCCTGCGACGATCCAGCTCCGGAGCGCAGAAATATCAGCCGGGACAGCCGCACCGTGGACGTCCACATCTCCCGGCTCCGCCGTAAACTCGGCCCGGTGTACGGGCAGTGCCTGGTCACTGAGTACCGCGCCGGGTACCAGTTCCGTCCCCTGGACTCGTGACCCGCAGCGCCCGCGCCCCATTCCCCCCTCGGTGGGCGGAATATCTCATGTGGCACACTGGCTATACGAGCAAAGCGTGCTCCGGGGTCGGTGAAACTCCGAACCGGCGGTGATAGTCCGCGACCCGTCCGCTGCCAGCGGCCGGCTGACCCGGTGAAATCCCGGGACCGACGGTTAAAGTCCGGATGGGAGGCAGCACGCACGCGGTCGGCCTCGGCCGACCGCGCGAAGCGCGTACGCAGGTACCCGCGCACCCCCGGAGCCGAATGGCAGGTTGGCTTCGAGGAGGCAGGCGCGGATGTTCACCGGGATCGTAGCCGAACTCGGCGAGGTGGCAGCCATCGAGGACCGCGGTGACGCGGCCCGGCTGACCATCCGGGGTTCCACAGAAGGCGTATCCCCTGGGGAGTCGATCGCGGTTAACGGCGTGTGCCTGACCGTGACCGGCATCATGGACGGCACGTTCACTGCGGACGTGATGGGGGAGACCCTGGACCGGTCCAGCCTGGGCGCGCTGACCTCCGGAGCGCCGGTCAACCTGGAGCGCTCGCTCCGCCTCGCCGACCGCCTGGGCGGCCATCTCATGCAAGGCCACGTGGACGCCACCGGGACGATCGTCTCCCGGTCGCCCGCGGCCCACTGGGATCAGGTCAGGATCAGCCTGCCGGCCGGCATCTCCCGTTACGTGGTGCACAAGGGATCGATCGCGGTGGACGGGATCAGCCTCACCGTCTCCGCGCTCGGCGACAGTGCTGGCTCCGGGGGGGACGACCCCCCCGATCCCCCCCGAGCCGTCGGCGGTGCGTGGTTCGAAGTCAGCCTCATCCCGGAGACGCTCAAGCGCACCACCTTGGGCTTCAGAAAGCCGGGCGAGGTCGTGAACCTCGAGGTCGACGTCATCGCCAAGTACGTGGAGAGGCTGCTGAACAGGGAGGCCGGCCAGTGACTCAGGTACTCGACGACATCGACCGCGCGATCAAGGACATCGCGGAAGGCCGACCGGTGGTCGTGGTCGACGACGCCAACCGGGAGAACGAAGGCGACATCATCCTCGCCGCCAGCCTGGCCACCCCGGAACTGCTCGCGTTCATGATCCGCTACACCAGCGGCGTGATCTGTGTCCCGCTGCCGGGCGCGGAACTCGACCGGCTGCAGCTGCCGCTGATGACCTCGCAGAACACCGAGCGCATGCGCACCGCCTTCACGCTCAGCGTGGACGCCAGGGACGGCGTCACCACGGGCATCTCGGCTGCCGACCGGGCCGCCACCATCGCCCGGCTCGTTGATCCCGCCACCACCGCGCAGGACCTGGTCCGCCCGGGTCACATCTTCCCGCTCCGGTACGCTGAGGGCGGCGTGCTGCGCAGGCCGGGACACACCGAGGCCGCCGTCGACCTGGCCCGGCTGGCCGGCCTGCCGCCCGCCGGGGTGCTGGCCGAGGTGGTCAACGACGACGGCACCATGGCCCGGCTGCCCGAGCTGCGTGATTTCGCGGACACCCATGGGCTGGCCCTGATCTCGATCGAGCAGCTCATCGAGTACCGGCGCCGCACTGAACGCCAGCTCACCCGGCAGGCCCACACCAAGCTGCCGAACGCCTACGGCCTGTGGCAGGCCTTCGGCTACCGGCACGACATCGACGGCACCGAGTACCTGGCCCTGGTGCTCGGCGACGTGGCCGATGGCACGGACGTGCTGACCAGGCTGCACTCGGAGTGCCTGACCGGGGACGTGTTCGGCTCGCTGCGCTGCGACTGCGGCGCCCAGCTCGAGGCGGCCATGCAGGCGATCGCCGCCGAAGGCCGCGGCGTCGTGCTCTACCTGCGCGGGCACGAAGGCCGCGGCATCGGGCTGCTGAGCAAGCTGCAGGCCTACGAACTGCAGGACGCCGGCGCGGACACCGTGGACGCCAACACCGAGCTCGGCCTGCCCGCCGACGCCCGGGAGTACTCGGCCGGCGCCCAGATGCTCGCCGACCTGGGCGTACGGTCCGCCCGCCTGCTCACCAACAACCCGGCTAAGGTCAGCGGCCTGGTCACCGGCGGCGTCGACGTAACCGCCCGCGTCCCGCTGGCGACCGCCGTCAACCCTTACAACCTTCGGTACCTGGCCACCAAGCGCGACAAGCTCGGACACCAGATCGCCGATCTCGGCCAGCCAGATCCGGTGCGCGAAGCAATGGAAGCGGGCTTGGGGAGGTGTGCGGGGTGAGCGGCGCCGGCCGGCCGGACGCCGCCGCCGTCGACGCGTCCGGTCTCAGCCTGGCCATCGTGGCCACCCGCTGGCACCGCGAGATCACCGATTCGCTGGTGGCCCGGGGGGTCGCTGCCGCCGTCGCGTGCGGCATCCCTGACCCGCTCGTGGTCCGGGTGCCTGGCGCCATCGAGCTGTCCGTCGTGGCCGCCGAGCTGGCCGGATGCCACGACGCGGTGGCCTGCCTGGGCGTGGTGATCCGCGGCGGCACCCCGCACTTCGAGTACGTGTGCGACTCGGTGACCGCGGGCCTGACCCGGGTTGCGCTCGACGCCCGGACCCCGGTCGGGAATGGCGTCCTCACCTGTGACACGGTAGAGTCGGCCCTCGATCGGTGCGGGCTGCCCGGCAGCCATGAGGACAAGGGGTGGGAGGCCGTGGTGGCGGCGCTCGATGTCGCCGTCCTGCTCCGCTCCCTCAGGGCCCGCCAGGAACCCCTCCCCGCCAAGGTTTAGGGACTGGAATGCTGTCACTGGTACTGCCCAAGGGCTCGCTTGAGCGAGCCACCCTGGATCTGTTCGACGCGGCCGACCTGACCGTGCGGCGGTCCTCGGACCGGGACTACCACGCGTCGATCGATGACCCGCGGATCGACAAGGTGCGGTTCCTGCGGCCGCAGGAGATCCCGTCCTACCTCGAGCGCGGGCTGTTCGACCTGGGGATCACCGGCCGGGACTGGATCACCGAGACCGAGGCCGAGGTCACCTCGCTCGGCGAGCTGCAGTACTCGAAGGCCACCTCCCAGCCGGTCCGGGTCGTGCTGGCGGTGCCGGCCTCCGCGCCCTGGCAGTCGGCCGCTGACCTGCCCGAGGGGGTCCGGATCTCAACCGAGTTCCCGTCCCTGACCCGTCGGTTCCTTGATGCGCACGGGGTTAAGGCGATCGTCATCCCGTCCTACGGCGCGACCGAGGCCAAGGTGCCCGACATCGTGGACGCGATCGTGGACCTCACCGAGACCGGATCCTCGCTGCGCAAGAACGGCCTGCGCATTCTCGAGACGCTGCTGACCAGCTACACCGAGCTGATCGCGTCCAGCCCCGCCTACGCCGACCCGCAGAAGCGGGCGGCCATGGAAGACATTGCGCTGCTGCTGCGCGGCGCCATCCAGGCCCGCGGCAACGTGCTGCTCAAGCTCAACGTGGCCGCCGACCGGCTGGCCGCGGTCACCGAGATGCTGCCCGCCCTGTCCTCGCCGACGATCACCACGCTGGCCCGCGGGAACATGAACGCGGTCGAGACGGTGGTGCCCAAACGCGGCGTCAACACGCTCATCCCCGCCCTCAAGGCGGCCGGCGCGCAGGACATCCTGGAGATCCCCATCTCCAAAATTGTGGAGTAGCCGTGACGGGCCGCGCTGACTCACGGACCGGGGTCCCATGGCGCCGGCAGACGGGCCGGGTCCTGCCGGTCGATGCCGAAGGCCGCGTGCTGCTGCTGCACGGCTGGGACCCCCACCATCCCGAGCACCGTTACTGGTTCACCATTGGCGGCGGTGCGGACCCGGGCGAATCCCTGCGCGACGCCGCCGTCCGCGAGCTGCGGGAGGAGGCCGGCATCACGGTCGACCCCAACCTCCTGGGCGAGCCGATCGCCGAGAGCACCATCGAGTTCTCCTGGGCCGGGTACCGGATCACCCAGGGCCAGACGTTCTTCGCCGTCCTGATCGAATCCGCCGAGGTGAGTCTCGACGGCCTGGATCACTGGGAGCAGGCCTCGATCGACAAGTACGGCTGGCTGTCCGCCGAAGACCTGGAGGCTGACGACCTAGAGGCCGGCGAGGGCCCGGCCGACGCCCAGATCCCCGCCCTGATCAGGGCCGCGGTGGCCAGCGTACGTGCCCGCCCCAGGTAACCGCCGGGATCCCAACACACCGCCGCCGTCGTGACCTGCACCACGAAGCGGGAATAGGCTCAGTGTTACGACAGGTTTCGTGAACAGGCGGGACGGTAGGGCCGAGGTGAGACAGTGCGCGACATCCTGAGCAAGGTCACCAAATGGTGGGAAGCCGGCGAGACCTTCGGCCTGGCCACCGTGGTGCGTACCTTCCGCAGCGCGCCCCGTGACCCCGGCGCCGCACTGGCCGTGCTTTCCTCGGGGGATAACGAGGTGATCGGCAGCGTGTCCGGCGGGTGTGTGGAAGGCGCCGTCTACGAGTTGTCGATCGACGTCTGCCAGACCGGCAGCCCCGCCCTCCAGACCTACGGCGTGAGCGATGATGACGCGTTCGCGGTGGGCCTGACCTGCGGAGGGATCCTCGACATCTTCGTCGAGCGGATCAGTCAGGACAGCTTCCCCGAGCTAGGCGAGATTGCCGCGGCCGTGGAGCGCGGCGAGCCGGTCGCGGTGGCGACGGTGATCGCCGGACCGGGCCAGGTCGGCGCCCGCCGGGTGATCTGGGCCGGAGACGCTGAAGGCCGGAGCGGCGCGGATGCCGACGAGGGCGCCTGGCATACCGGCGCGTCCGGCCCCCTGGGCTCAGGCAGCAGGCTGGACGCGGCGGTGGACGACGACGTACGGGGCATGCTGGCCCAGGGCCTGACCGGGATCCGCCGGTACGGCGCGCACGGCGAGCGCCGCGGCGACGAGCTGAGCGTGTTCGTGAACTCCTTCGCCCCGCCGCCCCGGATGCTGGTCTTCGGCGCGATCGACTTCGCCGCCGCGGTGGCCCGGGTCGGCAAGTTCCTCGGCTACCACGTCACCGTGTGCGACGCGAGGAAGGTGTTCGCCACCGCGTCGCGGTTCCCCGACGCCGATGAGGTGATCGTCGAGTGGCCGCACCGGTTCCTGGCCGGGACAGCCATCGACAGCCGGACGGTCATCTGCGTGCTCACCCACGACCCGAAGTTCGACGTGCCGCTGCTGGAGGTGGCGCTGCGCACCCCGGCGGGATACATCGGCGCCATGGGCAGCAGGCGTACCCACGACGACCGGCTGGCCCGGCTGCGCGAGGTCGGCCTGACCGAGGACGAGCTGGCCAGGCTCCGCTCGCCCATCGGCCTTGACCTGGGTGCCAGGACGCCGGAGGAGACGGCCGTGTCGATCGCAGCCGAGCTGATCCAGCTCCGCTGGGGCGGCTCCGGCCAGCCGCTGACCGCCACCGACGGCCGCATCCACCACCAGCTCATCGGCTGAGCCACCGCTGGCCCGCGTCTCCGCGGAAACGCGCGTACGCTTGGGGGCCGTGCGCACGACGGTCGCGGGGGTGCTGCTCGCCGCGGGAGAAGGGTCCAGGTTCGGCCGGCCCAAGGCGCTCGTCGAGCTGAACGGGCAGACCCTGGCCGAGCGAGGTGTCCAGATGCTGCGGGCCGGCGGCGCGGACCCGATCCTGGTCGTCACCGGCGCCGTCCCGGTCGAGCTCCCAGGAACGCATACTGTATACAATTCTGAATGGCGGACCGGAATGGGCTCCTCCCTCCGCGCCGCCCTCCGCGCCCTGGACCCAGCCGACGACGCGGGCGCGGTAGTAGTGGCGCTGGCTGACCAGCCGCTGGTCGGGGCCGAGGCGGTGGCCCGGCTGATCGCCGCGTACCGCCACGGTGCCAGCGTGGCGGTCGCCGCCTATGACGGCCAGCCGCGCAACCCGGTCCTGCTGGCCCGCGCGCACTGGCCCAAGGTGTTCGCCACGGCCACCGGCGACGCCGGGGCCAGGTCCTTCCTGCGCTCCCATGCCGAGTTGGTCACGCTGGTCGAATGCGGGGACACCGGCCGTCCCGACGACATCGACACCCCGGCCGACCTGGCCAGGATCGCCGGCTCAGATCCGGAGCAGTGACCGTCCCCACGGGACGCAGCGCTAGGCCCGCACCGTTCCGGGACGTTACCGCTCATCACCGGTTACGACGCCTGGATGCCCCAGCTGTGCGTGATCTCCTGGCCGGGCTCGAGCACCAGCAGGTCGTCGCCGGTCGCGAAGGCGTTCGGCGGGCAGGTCATGGGCTCGACGGCCAGCGCCTTACGGCGGCGGTCAGGTCCGAGCGGGTCGCCGGTGAACACCTGCAGCCAGCGGTAGCCTTCACCGGCCCACAAGCTGACCCTGCTGCCCGCGCCGGCGTCCGCGGTCAGGTGCACCCAGACCCGCCCGTCGGGAGCGCGGTCCAGCCCGGTCAGGGCGTGATCGAGCCGCGTGCCGCCGATCGCCCGCCGCTGGCGGAAGTCGTACGGGCTGTCCTCGACGGCGGTCGGCGGTGACGAGGGAATGCCGCGCTCGTCCATCGGCAGCCACTTCGATGCGGGCAGGCTGAGCAGGCAGCCGTCCACCGACGGGGCGCCAGCGGTCAGGTACGGGTGCGAGCCGGTGCCGTAGGGGGCGGCGTGGCGGCCCCGGTTGCGAGCGGTGATGGTGACCCGCAGGCCGTCGTCCCCGAGTCCGTACTCGGCGTCGATCTCCAGGCAGAACGGGTATCCCTGCGCGCCGTGCGGCACGCTGCGCAGCAGCACGGCGCCGGCCTCCTGCCGTACCAGCGTCCAGGCCGTCCAGCGGGTCAGGCCGTGGATGGCGTTGCCGCGGGCGGGTTCGGTCAGGGCCAGCTGGAACTCGGCCCCGCCGAACGAATACCGGCCGCCGTCGACCCGGTTCGGCCAGGGCGCGAGCAGCTGGCCCGCGCCGGCTGGCGGCAGCTCGTCGGCTTCGTAGCCGGCGATCACTGGCTGGTCGCGGAACAGCAGCTCGCGAAGGCCCGCGCCCAGCTCGGTCACGGTGGCGCGGTAGTCGCCGGCCTGGATCTGGTACTGCTGTCCGGTAAGCGGAACGGTCACAGGGTCAGGATACGGACAGCACCAGCGCGGCCCGGCAGCCGGCCACCAGGCCCCAGGCCAGGTCGGGTCCCTGGACCGCCGAGAGCAGCCGGGCCGCCGCGGGCTCGAGCGGCTCCTGGCCCGCCATCCCGAGCAGCACGGCGGATACCTCCGCCGCCGCCTGGCCGCCGGCCGCGCAGTGCAGCAGCGAGGCCGCCAGCGTGGTGGTCCGCTGCGCCGCATAGCTGGTCGCGGAGGCACTGAGCCAGTTCGCCAGCCACACCGCCCGCGTCCCGCCCGAGATGGCGCCGCCCAGCAGCCTCAGCGCCAGCAGGACGCCGCTGACCACGCTGTCGCCGCTGGGGATCAGGCCCGGGCCGAGACCCACCAGCTGCTCGACCGCCTCGACCGCGCCGGCCAGGTCACCGCTCGCACAGCAGGCCGCCAGCCGGGCCGGGCCGTCGTGGCCCGCCAGCCGGGCCGGGCCCTCGTAGCCCGCCAGCCCCGGCGGCTGCTCGGCGGCCTTGCGCAGCCGGGCCAGGACGCCGCAGCCGTGGTCGAGCCTGACTCGTGACACCGGCCCGAACACGGGGGAGGGATCCCACCAGCGCACGATTCTGACGTCCAGCCCGCAGGCCGCCACGCGGCCCTCGCCCGCCCAGCATTCCACTGCCTCACGCGCCTGGAAGGGACCGGTGATGATCGCGTTCGGCAGCCGGATGGCGCGCGGCGGCGACAGTGCGATGACCCGCGGCTCAGACCCTATATCGGTGAATTCCAGGTAGATCGCGTGCGGCAGGGCGGCCAGGACCTTGCCGGGGCGACGCGGCCCGCGCAGCAGATCGCGCGCCGCCAGGCTGGCCACTCCGGCCAGCACCGGTGCCAGGCCGGCCCCCGTGTCGGCCGGGGCGGCGTCGGCGCGAGCATCCGCCGCCCGCCGGCCGGGTGAACGAGTCACGTAAGTCAGAGTACTGGGGCGCCCGCAGCCTGGTTTAGGCGCTGAGGCGGTGTGCGATGGATGGCACGGAAGAAACTAACAGCCCGTCCGTGGAGTTAAGGACGCCTGCCCACTAATGGCAGAGAAACCGATTCGTGATACGCATGACGCATTTCACGGACTTGCGTATCGGGAGGCCGACGGGGCTGCTTGGGGAGCGGGGGACCGTCAGCCCCGCCGGCTAAATAAACACTAGCGGGACGAGGTGCTGATTTGGGTAACTTTCAGCCCCGTAAGTAGTTCGAAACGTTTTCTGGTGAGGCCGATGATGTCCCGGCCGGGCTCGACCCGTTGCTGTGCCCGTTGACCCGCCCGGACCCCGTGGACTCTATCGGGCCGAGGCGGCCGCTGCGGATCGCCTCGGCGGCCAGCATCCCGAACAGGTAGAAGTAGGCGGCCTCCTCGTCCTCGAAGAAGCGCACCTCGAGCCGCGCGTCCTCGGTCCGGCTGAATACCTCGAAGCCGCCGTCCGCCTGGACCAGGCACATCGCGCCCGGCACTTCCTCGTCGACCGCGTAGGCGGCCCGCGGGATATCGGCCAGCGCGAGCAGCTCGGCAAAGACCGATTCGGGCGATATCCGGCCCTTGCGCCCGGTGCGCCGTCCCGGCAGCGGCCCCGTATCAGGCTCGGACCCTGGCTCTTCCTCGGTCCACGGGTCCGACCAGGGCTCATCCTCGGTCCAGGGTTCGGGGCCCGTCTCCCGCTCGGGCCACGGCTCACTCCAGGGCCCGGGCCGCCGCCGCTCCCGCGCCGCCTGCGGTCCGGACCGCAGGTCAGGCTGCCCCGGATCGGACCCGGCCCCAGACACGGACCCGGCCCCAGACACGGACCCGGCCCCAGACACGGACCCAGACACGGACCCGGACCCGGACCCGGACCCGGCCCCAGACACGGCCCCAGACACGGACCCGGCCCCAGACACGGACCCGGACGCCGGCGCCCGGCCGGGCCAGGGCTCGGCGGCCGGGGACCCGTGCCAGGCCGCCGCCCGGTCCGGCATCCGGGAGCCGTAGGGCGCCGGAGGGCTGTAACCCGGCGGCGGCCCGTGGCCATTGACCGCCGCGCTGCCCTGCCCAGGGACGCCGTCCGGCGCCCCGGCCACCGGCTGCGGTCCCGTCCCCCTGGCCACCGGCTGCGGTTCCGTCCCCCTGGCCACCGGCTGCGGTCCTGTTCCCCCGGCCACCGGCTGCGGTCCTGTTCCCCTGGCCACCGGCGGCGGCCCCGTTCCCTCGGCCCCGGCCAGCGGCTGCCCGGCCCCGGACGCCGGGAACATCACCGCGATCAGCGGGAACTCCACCCGCTCCTCGGTCAGGCCGGTCACGTCTTGCCGCGCCACCACGACCTCGAAGACCTCCCGGTCGATCTCCCAGTAGCCGAGCTGCGCGGCCCGGGCCGAATCCCGGCCCAGGTAGGCGATGTGCAGCCGGTCGCCGAGGTCATCGAGAACCAGGCACGGCTCGCCGCGGTAGTCGCCTACCGGCCGCGACTGCCACAGCGCACCGAGGTCGGCCACGTCGACCTGCTTGCGCCAGTGCCCGGCCGCGGCCGTGAAGCCGAGCTCCTCGGGCGGCGGCGCGGGGGAGAACAGCGTCACCTCCGTGCCGTCCGGGCCCAGCCCCGCTTGGTAGGGGACGCCCAGATAGGCCGCCATCAGCTGCAGTCGCATGCTCACGGCTCCGTCTGCTGCCAGGCCTGGCCGTCATACCTGGCCACGAGCTCGTCTCCGTCGGCCCCCAGCCTGCACATGCCCGCCCCGACCGGTATCGGGATGGGCTCGAGGTAGAACTCGGGCGCCCCGGGACCCGCGGTCGGCTGGTAGCCGTCGACCGCCCGGGCCAGCCAGCAGATCAGGTACAGCTCGCTCATCACCGGCGTGAATTCGGAATCCTCCCAGCCCAGGCTGAGCGCGAGGTAGGCCTCGGCCGGATTGTGGAAGCGGACGTCGGCCGCGCGGTAGACGTAACCGGCCAGCACGGACCGCTGCCCGTCCAGATAGGGCCCGACCAGGCGCGGCGGCACGGCCTTCCACATCGGCGTGCCCGGCGCGATCGCGGGCAGCCGCTCGGGCTGAGTCAACACGCTCCTTCCGGCTGGCGCAGGATCCCCCGCTCAACTGATTGTGCCGAGTCAATGACGGTAATTGAAGGGAAAGCGGCTCATTCAGAGGATTAACTACCTTCATTGACGTCCTGCCCGGCGGCCTGAAGGCGGCGGGGATTCCTGCCGTGCCGTTCATGCGGCACCTGGGAGGGTTCCTGTTTCACCGGGTCCGGCCGGGGCGGGGCCCGGTCTCACAGTCCCTCCGCAGGCGTTTAGAGCCTCCCTGCGTCCCAGGGCGGCTATGTTCCGGGCCGCGTTCACGTCCCGGTCATGCACCGTGCCGCACGCCGCGCAGGTCCAGGTGCGGACGCTGAGCGGTTTGGGGCCGTCCTTGATCCCGCACGCCGAGCAGGTCTGCGAGGTCGGCTCGTACCGGCCGATCCGGGTGAAGGTGCGGCCGTGCTTGCGGGCCTTGTACTCCAGCATGCTGGTGAACGCCGCCCAGCCCGCATCGTGCACGGACTTGGCCAGGCGTGTCCGGCCCAGACCGGACACGCACAGGTTCTCCACGTATACCGCTTGGTTGTCGCGGATGATGCGGGTGGATTCCTTGTGCAGCCAGTCCCGGCGGGTATCGGCCACCCGGGCGTGCACCCTGGCGACCTTGATCCGGGCCTTGGCCCGGTTGCTCGTTCCGGGGTGGCCTTGGCCGCCGTGAGGCGGGCGGATAGGTCCGCGTCGGTGGGGTAGGGCAGTCCGGCCGCGTGCGCGTCCTGCCGGGCGGCCAGCGCGTCGTTGAACACGACCCGGGCGCAGCCGAACGCCCGGGCGAGGGCCTGACACTGGCCCGGCGTGGGGTAGAGGCGGTAGTTATACCGGAGCTGCACCCCGCCAGTATAGCTGGCTTGATAGCTGGTTGCAGGGACATGCATACTGGCAGACACTATTTTTTCGTCTAGGTTTTCGTTGCGGGTGGTGGTATCCGGTGGTCACCGCCCGGCACCTGGAACCCATCCAGCAGATCATCCGGGACGTGGGCGCAGACGTCGGGACCGACCTGGCCGAGTTCACACCTCGGTAGCCAGTCAAGGCCATGGGCGCACCCGCCGGGTCGGCCGGGCGGGGCGCGCAGCCAGGCGGGCCGCGACCGGACGGTGCGGCGCCTGGCGTAGGGTCAGGCACGTGTCCGGGCACCTGAATCCTGGCGGGCAGCAGTTCCGCGGCGACCACGGCGCCGCCGACCCGCGGGTGGCCGCCGCCCTCGCCGCCTGGCAGTCAGGGCAGGGCAGCGAGCGGGCCGCGCTGATCGCGCTGGCCGCCACCCGGTTGCTCGTCCCGGTCCTCGCCGTCCTGGCCGCGGACAGCCCGGCCGCCGCGACCGCGGACCGGGACAAGGACCGGGACAAGAAGAGCGAGATGGTCATGCCCACCCTGATCGGCCAGGACGGAAGGCCCGCGGTGCTCGCCTTCACCGGCCTGGACGCACTGGCCCGGTGGCGGCCGGACGCCCGCCCGGTGCCGGCCGAGGCGGACCGGGTGTGGCGCGCCGCCGTCGCCGACGGCTGCGCGGTGGTCATCGACGTGGCCGGCCCGGTGCCGCTGGCGGTCGAGGGCGCCCGGCTGGCTGCGCTGGCCGCCGGGCAGCCGCCGCCGCCGCCGCACCAAGACCCCGACGTTCAGGCCCAGGTCGAGGCCGCGCTCACCGAGGCCGAGCCAGTCGGCAGATCGGCCATCGCCGGGTTCAGCCTGGCCCCCGGCCGAACCGGCAGCACCGGCCGAGCCGACGGCACCAACCTGACCGTCCGCACAGACCTGACCGTCCGGCTGCACGTCGCCGGCCCCGGCTGGATGGCGGCCGCCAACCGCGCCGCGGCCGCCATCGCCGCCCGCCTGGCCGACCGGCTACGCCGCGGCATCGAGGTCATCATCGCGGATTGACATCCTCCCCCGCCTGAAGGCGGGGATTCCAACCCATCGGTCTCATGCAGTAGATGCCGGGCGAGCCGCCCTGCCCGGCCGTCCAGCCCGGCGCGGGCAGCAGCGGCTCGATGACCGCCCATTCCGCATCCGTCATGTCCGACGGGTACCGGCTTGCCCGGGTGCTGCGTGACCCGGCTGGGTGGCTGTGCCGGGCATTGACCTGGCCAGGGTACTCAGGTCGTCCCGTCCTGCTGACGATGCGTCTCGACGCGCTTCTTGAGAGCCTCATTCTGCTCCTGGAAGCTAGCCCGGGCACCGGCGAGGGTCTTGCCGATGAAGGGCACGAGGATGCCTCGGAAAACCTCGGTCTGAACCAGCCGGGTGCCCCCGCCGGCAGCAGTCAGCGCGAAGCGGTGCTCCCCGCTGAAGATGAGCCTGCCGAAGATCCCGGGGAGCCCGGCGTGCAATCGCCAGTCCGCGGTCTACCAAGCCGCACCCGGCAGCACCGACCAGGACGCGCTCAAGCTCCTCGCGCTCCTGGCCACCGAACCCCCCGCCGGCCCGGCCCGGCCCCGCTGACCGAAACCAAGCCCCGACACCTGGCAGCTGGGGCGGCAGGGACCGGCAATCTCCAGTGCTCGCGACCGCCCATAAGGACGATCCGCGCGCAGGATCCACCCGTAACCGGGGGCGGCAGCCCGGGGCCGTAGCCGCTGCAGCACTCTCAGCAGCGGACATGCTCTTCTAGATGGCATTGCGCTCACGCCGGACGCCGGGCGGCGAGGACGGCGCAAGATCGAGCAGCCGGGGAGAGCGGGATGCTCGCGGAGCCTTGCCGAAGCGTCTTCACGCAGTTCGGCCCTCATCCCGCCCGGCCTTCCGCCACGACGGCCTGCAGTGCGTCCCGGCGATGAAGTTCCGCATGGCCTGGTCGTGGTCGCGGATCGCCTGCTGCTGCACGATCACGCTGCCCCCGGCCAGCCACGGCTCCGCCGCCCGGGCCTGGGAAAGCTGAGGCCAGGTATGACATTCTGCCCCGCTCCGCGACGCACTGACGCACCCGATTCCTCCCCGCCCTGGAGGACCGGGCCTCCCCTAGAGGAGGCGGTGACCACACCGGACCCCTTAGGATCAGGATCATGTTTCGCTGGCTGACCGCAGGTGAATCGCACGGCCGCGCGCTCGTGGCGGTCTGCGAGGGCGTGCCCGCCGGGGTGCAGGTCAGCACCGGGGACATCGCCGCCGCGCTGGCCCGCAGGCGAGCCGGCTACGGCCGCGGCGCCCGGATGACGTTCGAGCAGGACGAGGTGGAGCTGACCGCGGGCGTGCGGCACGGCCGCACGCTGGGCGGCCCGGTCGCGATCCGGGTGGCCAACACCGAGTGGCCCAAGTGGGAAACGGTCATGTCCGCCGATCCCGTGGACCCGGCCGTCCTGGACGGCCTGGCCAGGAACGCGCCGCTGACCCGGCCCCGGCCCGGGCATGCCGACCTGGCCGGCATGCAGAAGTTCGGCCACACCGACACCCGCCCCGTGCTCGAGCGGGCCAGTGCCCGGGAGACGGCCGCCCGCGTCGCGCTGGGCGAGGTGGCCCGCCGCCTGCTCAGCCAGGTGCTCGGCATCGAGATCCTCAGCCACGTGGTCGCCATCGGCGCCACCAGGATCCCCGACGGCGTGCTGCCAGGACCTGCCGACCGGGACGCCATCGACGCCGACCCGGTGCGCTGTGCCGACCCGGCCACCAGCCGGGCCATGGTGGCCGAGATCGACACGGCCAAGAAGGAAGGCGACACGCTGGGCGGGATCGTCGAGGTGCTGGCCTTCGGCCTGCCGCCCGGGCTGGGCAGCTTCACCCACTGGGACCGGCGGCTGGACGCCCGGCTGGCCGGGGCGCTGATGTCCATCCAGGCCATCAAGGGCGTCGAGGTCGGCGACGGCTTCACCACCGCGACGCGCCGAGGCTCTCGAGCTCACGACGAGATCGAAGCGACCGAGAACGGGATAGCGCGGCGCACCAACCGGGCCGGAGGCATCGAGGGCGGCATGACGACCGGCGAGCCGCTCCGCGTGCGGGCCGCCATGAAGCCCATCTCCACCGTGCCGCGCGCCCTGGACACCATCGACACCAGCACCGGCGAGCCGGCCAAGGCCATCAACCAGCGCAGCGACGCGACCGCGGTCCCGGCCGCGGGCGTGGTGGCCGAGGCCATGGTCGCGCTGGTCCTGGCCGAAGCCGCGGTGGAGAAGTTCGGCGGCGACTCGGCCGAGGAGATGCGCCGCAACGCGGAAAGCTACCTCAAGACCCTGGTGGTCTCGTGACCCAGCCGATGACCCAGCCGACCGGAGCGGGGCCCGTGGCGGTGCTGATCGGGCCGCCCGGCGCGGGCAAGACCTCGGTCGGCCCGCTGCTGGCCGAACGCCTCGGCACCACCTTCCGCGAGACCGACGCCGACATCGCGGCCGCCGCCGGCCGGCCGGTCAGCGATATCTTCATCGAGCAGGGTGAGCCGGCCTTCCGCCAGCTCGAGCGCGAAGCCGCGGCCCGCGCCCTGCGTGAGCACGAGGGCGTGCTCGCCCTGGGCAGCGGCGCGGTCCTTGACCCGAGCATCCAGCACCGGCTCGAGGGCTTGCCCGTGGTCTACCTGGCCGTCAGCTTCGGCACCGTCGCCCGCCGGATGGGCCTGGACCGGCCGCGCGTCGTCATCCCGGGTAACCCGCGCGGCCGGCTGCGCGCCATGCTGGAGGAGCGCCGCCCGCTGTACGAGCAGCTGGCCACGGTCACGGTCGAAACCGACGACCTGGACCCCGATGAGCTCGCGGCCGAGATCAGCGCCAGGCTGAAGCAGTGACCGCGACCAGGATCGACGTCGAGCCGTCGGACGGCGGCCCGCCGTACCCGGTGGTCGTCGGGGTGGGGGTCCTCGGCGAGCTGCCCGGCCTGATCCCCAAGCAGGCCAGAACCGTCGTCGTGATCCACGCCGAAGGCCTGGGCGAGATCGCCCGCCCCGTCTGCGGCGCCCTGCAGGCGGCGGGTTTCCGGGTCGCCGCCATACCCGTCCCGGACGGCGAGGCCGCCAAGAACGTCCAGGTCGCGGCCGACCTGTGGTCGAAACTCGCGCACCACGGCGTGACCAGGTCCGACTGCGTGGTCGGGCTCGGCGGGGGAGCCACCACCGACCTGGCCGGGTTCGTGGCCGCCAGCTGGCTGCGCGGCGTCCCGGTGGTCCTGGTCCCGACCACGCTGCTCGGCATGGCCGACGCCGCGGTGGGCGGCAAGACCGCCATCGACATTCCCGCGGGCAAGAACCTGGTCGGCGCGTTCCACTCGCCGGCCGGCGTGCTCGCCGACCTGGCCACGCTCGAGACGCTGGCCCGGGCGGACTACGTGGCCGGCCTGGCCGAGGTGATCAAGGCCGGCTTCATCGCCGACCCGGTCATCTTGGACCTGGTCCGGTCGGACCCGGAAGGCGCCACCGTGCCGCACGGCCGCCACGCCCGCGAGCTGCTCGAGCGCGCCATCCGGGTCAAGGCCGACGTGGTGTCGGCCGACCTGACCGAACGGGGCCTGCGGGAGATCCTGAATTACGGGCACACCCTCGGCCACGCCATCGAGCGGGTCGAAGGCTACCGGTTCCGGCACGGCAACGCGGTCGCGATCGGCATGGTGTACGCGGCCCGGCTGGCCTGGCTGGCCGGGCGGCTTGACGAGGGCACCTGCGGGCTGCACCGCGACATACTGGCCAGCGTCGGCCTGCCCACCGCCTACCAGCCCGGCCTCTGGCCGTCGCTGCGGGAGGCGATGAGCGTGGACAAGAAGGCCAGGGGCGCACGGCTGCGGCTGGTGGTGCTCGACGGGCTGGCCCGCCCGGGCATCCTCGACGACCCGCCCGAGGAGCTGCTGCAGCAGGCCTACCGGGAGGTATCCGCGCCATGATCGTCCTGGTCGGCTT
Organism: uncultured Actinomycetes bacterium; assembly: GCA_963835775.1. Taxonomy (GTDB): domain Bacteria; phylum Actinomycetota; class Actinomycetes; order Streptosporangiales; family Streptosporangiaceae; genus Palsa-504. The sequence goes on from CAWIHB010000004.1 coordinate 241,642, forward strand.
CATGGGCGCGGGCAAGACCACGGTCGGGAACCTGCTCGCCGCCCGGCTCGGGCTGCCGTTCGCCGACAGCGACGACGTGATCGAGCGGCGCGTCGGCCGCCCGATCAGGCAGATCTTCGCCGCGGACGGCGAACCCGCCTTCCGTGCCCTCGAGCACCAGGTCATCGCCGAGCTGCTGGACGGTCCCGCCCTCGTCCTGGCCTTGGGCGGCGGCGCCGCCCAGTACCCGCAGACCCAGGCTCTATTGACTCGGGGGGACGATCCCCCCCAGACCCCCCCTGCTCACGGGGGGACTGCCCGTCCCCCCGTACCCCCCTGGCCCTGGGCCCCCCTTGAGGTGGTGTACCTCGAGGTGAGTTACGAGCAGGCGCTGCTGCGGGTGGGCGGCGACCGCGGACGGCCGATGCTGGCCCGCTCCGACCTGCCCGAGCTCTACCGGCACCGGATGCCCGTCTACGCTGGCGTCGCCACCGTGACCGTCGTCACCGACGGCCGGCCGCCGGAGATCATCAGCGAGGACATCCTGGCCCGGCTGGCCGCCGAGCCCGTCCGCGGTGGCCGGGCGCCGTCCCTGCGGCCCGCGCCGTAGCCCTGCCGGTCCTTCCTTTTGGGCCGAACGGGCCGTGCTGCTCCGGGTCCCGGAAACGCCGCTCGCCGCCCAGCCGTTACGCTCCCCTTAGGGCCGCGCGGCCCGGTGACCCCGAGCAGGAGGGCTGATCGCATGCGGGTGGGCATGTTTCTGAACTACGCGGGCGGCTTCGCCGAGACCGTGGTGGAGCTGGCCGACTACGAGCGGGCCGGGGTCGACATCGTGTTCGTGCCCGAGGCCTACAGCTTCGACGCGGTCAGCCAGCTCGGCTTCATCGCGGCCAGGACCGAGCGGATGCAGATCGCCTCGGGCATCTTCCCGCTGTACTCGCGCACGCCCGCGCTGCTGGCCATGACCGCGGCCGGCCTGGACTACGTCTCGGGCGGCCGGTTCATGCTGGGCCTGGGCGCCTCGGGCCCGCAGGTGATCGAGGGCTGGCACGGCGTGCCCTACGACGCGCCGATCGGCCGGTCCCGCGAGATCATCGAGATCTGCCGGATGGTCTGGCGCCGCGACCGGCTGGCCTACCAGGGACGCTATTACCACTTGCCGCTGGAGGGCGGGACCGGTCTGGGCAAGCCGCTGAAGCTGATCAACCACCCGGTCCGCGAGCGGATCCCGGTGGCCCTGGCCGCCATCGGCCCGAAGAACGTGGCCGCCGCCGTCGAGCTGGCCGAGGCCTGGATGCCGATCTTCTACCTGCCGGAGAGGGCGGCCGAGGTGTGGGGCGGGGCGGTGGCCGAGGGCCGGGCCAAGCGCGATCCCGAGCTCGGCCCGCTGGACGTGATCGCCCAGGCTCGGCTGGCCATCGGCGACGACGTGACCGGGCTGCGCGACTATGGCCGTCCCGAGCTGGCCCTGTACATCGGCGGGATGGGCGCGCGGGGCCGCAACTTCTACAACGACCTGGCCCGCCGGTTCGGCTACGAGGCCGAGGCCAAGGCCATCCAGGACGCCTACCTGGAGGGCCGCAAGGCCGAAGCCGAGGCCCTGGTCCCGGCCGAGCTGGTCGAGCTGACCTCGCTGATCGGGCCCGGGGGTTACGTCAGGGAGCGGATCGCCGCCTACCGCGAGGCTGGCGTCACCACCCTGAACGTCACCCCGCTGGCCCCCACTCACGAGGCCCGGGTCCGTCTCATCGAGCAGTTCCGGGCCCTCGCGGATTAGTACCGCTGCGGAATGGAGTTCAGCCATGCCAGAGATTCACCGGGCGCGCCGGGCGGCCGCGCAGCAGAAGATCGCCGAGGCCGGCGCGGACGCCGCCCTGATCACCTCGGGCCCGAACGTCCGCTACCTCACCGGCCTGGCCAGCTCCAACGCCGCGCTGCTGCTGCCCGTCTCGGGCCGGGGGGTGCTGGCCACCGACTCGCGGTACGAGCTGGCCGCCCGGCGGGACTGCCCCGACATCGAGCTGATCAGCGAGCGGTTCATCGAGCTGCGGCTGGCCGCCGAGATGTCCAGCCGCGGGATGCGGACCGTGGCCTTCGAGGCCCATGAGATGTCGGTCGAACGCCACGCGGAGCTGGCCGCGAAGGCCGAAAGCGTCACCACCGTGCCGTTCGGCAGAAAAATCGAGGAATTGCGGGCGGTCAAGGATCCGTCCGAGCTGGAGCTGCTCGCCACCGCCTGCCGGATCAGCTGCCAGGCCATCGCCGACGTGTTCGCCCTGATCAGGCCGGGCCTGACCGAACGCCAGCTGGCCGCCGCGCTGGACCGGCGGATGGTCGAGCTGGGCGCCGCGCATCCCGCGTTCGACACCATCGTGGCCAGCGGGCCGAACGGCGCCATCCCGCATCACGCCCCGACCGACCGGCCGATCCGCCGCGGCGATCTGATCACCATGGACTTCGGCGCGCTGTACGGGGGTTACCACGCGGACATGACCCGCACCGTGGCGCTGAGCGAGCCTGGCTGGCAGCGTGAGATCTACGAGCTGGTGGCGGCGGCCCAGCGGTCCGGGATCGAGGCCGCGCGGCCCGGCGCGGACGTGGCCGACGTGGACGCCGCCGCCCGGGAACTGATCCGCGAAGGCGGCCACGGGGAGCATTTCCAGCACGGCCTCGGCCACGGCGTCGGCCTGGAGGTGCACGAGGCACCGACGATCGGGTACGGCAGAACGGGTAAGCTAGCCGACCGGGTCCCGGTCACCGTCGAGCCTGGTGTTTACCTGCCCGGCCGGGGCGGTGTACGGATCGAGGACGTCCTTGTCGTGGGGGCCGACGGGACGAGCCTGCTCACGACTACTACGAGAGAACTTCTCGTCCTCTGACCCTTGAGATGCACTGACCCTTGAGATGCACTGACCCTTGAGATGCACTGACCTTGAGATGCACTGACCTGGAGATGCGAACGTGGCCACCACGAACGACCTGAAGAACGGCATAACGCTGAATCTCGACGGCCAGCTCTGGACCGTCGTGGAATTCCAGCACGTCAAGCCGGGCAAGGGTGGCGCCTTCGTGCGCACCAAGCTGAAGAACATCGCCTCGGGCAAGGTGGTCGACCGGACCTTCAACGCCGGGGTCAAGGTGGACGTGGCCACCGTCGACCGGCGGGAGATGCAGTACCTGTACCGCGAGGCCGGCGACTTCGTCTTCATGGACACCCAGGACTACGACCAGCCGCGCATCCCCGCCAACGTGGTCGGTGACGCCGCCAACTACCTGCTGGAGGAGCAGACGGTCACGGTGGCGTTCAACGACGGCACGCCGCTGTACCTGGACATGCCCGCGGCCGTGGAGCTCACCATCAGCCAGACCGACCCAGGCGTCCAGGGCGACCGCTCCACCGGCGGGACCAAGCCGGCCACGCTGGAGACCGGCGCGACCATCCAGGTGCCGCTGTTCATCTCCACCGGCGAGAAGATCAAGGTCGACACCCGCACCGGCCAGTACCTCGGCCGCGCCTAATGTTTTCTCGCCTCTGGGCTCTGTCGGCCTCTCGCCTCCGGGCTCCGTTGGCCTCTCGCTTCCGGGCTCCGTCGGCCTCTCGCCTCTGGGCTCTGTCGGCCTCTCGCTTCCGGGCCGCCTTTGCGGCGCCTCCTTCCCTCGTCGCTCGTCCCTCGCTCCTCGGTCCAGGCGGCGCCGCGGCCCTTTGGCTCGGTAATGCCGGCTCGTAGCAAGGCGCGCAAGCGGGCTCTGGACGTCCTGTTCGAGGCTGAGCTGCGCGGCTTGCCCGTACTTGACCTGCTCGCTGAGCGCATCACGCTGGGCAGCCCGCCGGTACCCGCCTACGCTGCGGACCTGGTCCGCGGCGTAACCGTGAACTCGGCCAGGATCGACGAGCTGATCTCGGAGTACGCCGAGGGCTGGACCCTGGCCCGGATGCCCGCCGTGGACCGGAACGTGCTGCGCATCGGGGTCTACGAGCTGCTGTGGGCCCCGGACGTCCCCGACGCTGTCGCCATCAGCGAGGCCGTTCTGCTCGCCCGCGACCTGTCCACGGACGCGTCGCCCGCGTTCGTCAACGGCCTGCTCGCCCGTATCGCCGACCTGAAGCCCACCCTCTCCAGCCCCAGCACCCTCTCCAGCCCCAGCACCCTCTCCAGCCCCAGCAGCCCCTCCGGCGGCTCCGAGCCGCCTCCCGAACCGGAATGAACCGGGGTTTCCGGATCACCGGCCCCAGCGGTCACATTTGCGATTTTGGGAGACGTGAGACTGGTGTGACACCAGGGAGGCACACCGGCGCCGGACGCCGGCCTCTCCCCGGCACCGTGGCCGCTGCCCCTTGCACCCGCCGGTGCTCATTAGTCCAGTTTCATTCCGCTGGAGCTGGCCGCTGGCGCGAGCCGGAGCGCGCCACTCCGGTTAACTGCATATCCCAGAGCTCGGTTTCATGCCCCTGGTGGGGCCCTAGGGCTGGGCGAAGCGGATGCGCAGGCCGAAGCGGCGCAGCACACGGAAGAACCAGACCGCCGACAGGCCGGTGCCCGCGACCACGCCGCCGATGGTCACCGCGGTGGTGAGCAGCAGGAATACCTTGACCGGCTCGACAGCCATCGCCGCGGCCAGGCCGATGGTGGAGACCGCGAAGATGCCGGCCCACAGCCAGGTCGCGCCCTGGAAGAAGCGGTGCAGCCCGGCGTGGTGGGAAGGGTGGCGCAGCGCTACCACCTCGGCGGCGAGCTGGGCCACCAGCGGCTTGCGGGTGGGCGCGGTCCGCGCGAACAGCACGCACAGGCCCAGGTTGGCCAGCGGGAACTGCAGCAGGAAGAACAGCACGCTGCCGGTAACGATCACCATGGCCGTCTGCAGCGTGAGCACCAAGGCCGAGATCATCAGCAGCCCGGGGACGCTCCGGGTCAGCACCTTGCGGCCCACCACGGTCAGCCAGACCGCCGCGGTCGCGGCCGTCATGCCGGCATCCCGGCCGCCCAGCTTCTCGCCGATGAAATAACCGGCCACCGGGATACCCAGGGACTCGGCCAGGTTCCAGCCTGCGGTCAGGATCAGCCGCCAGGGGCGAGGCAACTCGAGGTGCTCAGCCATGGCGAAGAGCATACGGTGGCCGGCCGCAGGCGCGCTGGAGTTGGCGTGAGGTCGAGTAAAGAAGAATCTGTGAGTTCCGCACGGTTATATAAACGGCCGAATGGTGACGGAAGTTCACCCAGATCGGCACGGAAAGTAGCCGAATCCGCTGGCCGGATCGCAGGCCGGGCCTGCTGCCCGCCGGCGCGCCGGCCGGCCCCTGCCGCTGCGCCGGTAGCTTCCGGGAACTCCGGCTTCGTGTCATGGCCCCCTGGCCCGGGCGAAGCCGACGGTATTGTCAGTGGCCAGCACTACAGTGGACCGCAGGATTAGGAGGCTGGCGTGGGCGCGGATTACCGGCGTGACGGTGCCCGCTTCTCGCTGGTCTGGGACGTGTTGCAGGAGGTCGTCGCGGCGCGGGTGGCGCAGGTCGGCAGGCCGGCCCTGGACATCGTGGACGTGGGCGGCGGGACGGGCGGGCTCGCCGTTCCGTTCGCGGCCCTCGGGCACAACGTCACCGTGGTCGACCCGAGTCCAGATGCGCTCGCGGCGGCGCAGCGGCGGGCCGCCGAGGCCGGGGCCCAGCTGGCCTCGGTGCAGGGTGACGCGGCCAGCCTGGACGGAGTGGTGGGCCAGACCGCCGCGGACCTCGTCATCTGCCACAACGTGCTGGAGTACGTCGACTCGCCGGCCGATGCGATGAGCGCCATCGCCCGGGTCCTGCGCCCGGCCGCCACGGTCAGCGTGCTTGCAGCCAACACGATCGCCGCGGTCCTGCACCGCGCGCTGGCCGGCCGCTTCGCCGAGGCCCGCAGCTTGCTGCCCGGGGGATGGGTCCCGCCGGGAGAGAACCGTCGCCCTCCCGGGGAAACACAACGCCGGTTCACGCTGTCCGAGCTGATCGCCGTGATCACAGGGGCCGGGTTGCAGTCGGGGGAGGCGCACGGCGTGCGGATCTTCGGCGGGCTGGTGCCCGGCGCGCTGCTGGAAGGCGACGCCGCCGCCACGGAGGCGCTCCGCGCGCTCGAGGAGGCCGCCGCCAGCACCCCGCCGCTGCGCGACATCGCCGCTCAGCTGCACGTGCTCGGTCACCGCTGACGATCATGAGCGCCGGCGCGAACCCCGAAGCCCCCGAAGGCCAGGCCCGGGGGCCTGCCGTCGCCGATGACACGGGATGCCACATCCTGCACGTCGACATGGATGCCTTCTACGCCAGCGTGGAGATCAGGGACCGGCCGGAGCTCGCCGGCCAGCCGGTCATCGTGGGCGGAACCGGCGGCCGCGGCGTGGTGCTTTCCGCGTCGTACCAGGCCCGCGCGTTCGGGGTGCGGTCGGCGATGCCGGTCGGGCGGGCCAGCCGGCTGTGCCCCCGGGCGGTGTTCGTCCCGCCCAGGCACCGGGTCTACGCGGCGACCTCCAAGGAGGTCATGGCCATCTTCGGCACGATCACGCCGCAGGTGGAACCGCTGGCCCTGGACGAGGCGTTCCTCGACGTCTCCGGTGCGCTCCGCCGGCTCGGACCCCAGTACCCGCCCGCCGCGATTGCCGCGCACATCCGGGCCCAGGTCCGGCAGCAGCAGGGCATCACCTGCTCGGTGGGGGTCGCGCCCAGCAAGTTCGTGGCCAAGATCGCCTCGGCACGCTGCAAGCCGGATGGCCTCCTGGTCGTGCCGCAGGCCGGGGTGCTCGGCTTCCTGCACCCGCTGCCCGTCGCTGCCCTGTGGGGGGTGGGGGAGCGGGCCGGGGAGGCGCTGGCCCGGCTCGGGCTGCGCACGGTGGGCGACATCGCGCACACTCCGCTGGCTACCTTGCAGGCCGAGCTCGGCGCCGCGCACGGCGCGCACCTGGCCGCCCTGGCCTGGGGACGGGACGAGCGCCTGGTCACGCCGCGTACGCCGGAGAAGAGCATCGGCGCCGAGGAGACCTTCGGCACGGACATCGGCGATCCCGACCGGATCCGGCGCGAGCTGCTCAAACTGTCCGGCCGCACGGCCAGCGGGCTGCGCGCGGGCGGCTACGTGGCCAGGACCGTCTCGGTCAAGCTGCGGCTGGCCAGCTTCAAGACCCTGACCAGGTCCCGGACGCTGCCCTATCCGACCGACGTCGCCCGTGAGATATACACCACAGCCTGCATGCTGTTTGAAGCGTCGGGCCTGGATCATGGCACACGGCTGCGGCTGGTCGGCGTCCGGGTATCCGGCCTGGTCCCGGCGGCGGGTGCGAATACCCAGCTGACCTTCGATGACCGGCCCGTCGGCTGGCGGGAGGCGGAACGGGCGGTGGACCGGATCGCCCGCAGGTTCGGGGCCGGCGCGGTCAGGCCCGCTGCCCTGGTGGCGGACGCAGATGGTGCTGATGAGCCCAGAAGTGCCCTGCTCGAGGGTCAAGGCGGCCCGCCGGAGGCGGGTTTCTGACCCGCTACGGGCTGCACTCTTCCAAGCGATGTGTCTACGCTCGTATTCTGGAAAATGAACCGGGTATGTGAGGTGGAGGCCACCGCACACACGTGCCGGGCGCAATGGGTTTTATGGGAGGCGTCGTGCCGCTCTCTGAACACGAGCAGCGCCAGCTGGAGCAGATCGAGCAAGCGCTTTATAGGGAGGATCCGAAATTCGGGCGTCTCGTGCGCTCCAGCGATCCACGTGTTCACTACAAGCGCAAGCTTGTCCAGGGTCTCATCGGGGTGCTGGCCGGCGCGGGCAGCCTCACGGCCGGGCTGGTAACCCATCGGCCGTACCTGGTGGAGGCCGGAGCGGCCGTCCTGGCGCTCTCACTGGTGTGGGCAGTGGTCAGCTGGCGCAGGCACGCGGCCCGCGTACGTCCCGTGCGCGCGGCGCGGGCCGTCCAGAGCCGGCCCGCAGCAGGTGCCAAGCCAGGCCATGCCGCCGGGCAGACCCGGCGGGCCCGGCTGATGGAGCGGATGGAAGAACGTTGGCGCCGTCGCCAGGAGGGCGACCGCAGGATGTAACGGAGCGGCCGGGATCCGGCCGCTCCAGCCCACGCCGCTCCAACCCACCCAGGGCTAGCTCGCGGATCCCCGCTCAGCCGAGCGGTGCGGTACCAGCGCGGCCAGCCGGTCGGGGATCCGGGCCGCGCCGTCCGCCACGTTGGTCAGCACCGAGACCGGGAAGATCCGCGCCCGCCAGCGGCTGCCGCGCCGGGCCGCCGCCGCGACGCCCCGCCGGGCCAGGGCACCGTCCCGGCGCAGGGTCGCCGAGTCGGCCGGGCGTGCCGCGTAGCTGGCCCGCTCCTCGGCCAGCGCGAGCCGGCGGACCGCGTCCGCGGCGGGCTCCCGCAGTTCCGAGCTGACCCGGCTGGCCAGTGTCCGCGGCGGCTCGCTCGGGCGATGGCCGATGCCGAGGTCCTCCAGGTCGTAACCGAACTCGCGCCAGGCGGTATGGGCCCGGCTCACGTCGTCCCTGGCCCGCATCCAGCGCCAGCGCCGCAGCACGACCCGCAGGATGGCCGGCCCCACCAGCACCACCGCGCCGGCCGCGCCGAACGCGATGCCGATCGTGGCCCAGCCGGCCCGCAGGTCAAGCCCGGAGGTGTGCGACAGCAGCCGGTACAGGGACAGCGCGACGATCGCGGCCACGATCAGGACCACTACCGCCGTCGCCGGGCTCACCGGGCTGCGGCGCCTGACCGCCTCGGCCGGATGGGCCGACAGCAGACGCTGCGCGGGCGGGGCCACCATCGCGATGACGCCGCAGGCCAGCGCGATGGCCGCCACCACGGCGAGCACGATCGCGGCCCATGGCGTCCCCCCGGACTGGGCCGCCGCGGGGCTCTCCTGACTGCCTTGGTCGCCAAGCGGTTTCGTGTTCCCCCGGCTGCTCGCCGAGCCGGTCGGGGTCACGCCGGCCGGACCGGTCGCGGTGGGCGCTGGGTTGGGCCCGCCCGTGCCGCTGGACCCTCCGCCGGTCATGTAGTTGGGCCTTATCGCCGTGCCCGGGCCGCCGGGCGTGGGCTCGAAGCGGACCCAGCCCCAGCCGCTGAAGTAGACCTCGGTCCACGCGTGCGCATCGCTGCTCTTGACCACGTACTTGTCGCGGGAGGTCGGCGTGCCCTCGGTGTAGCCCTGGACGAGCCGGGCCGGGATGCCGAGCAGCCGGGTCAGCACGGTCATCGCGTACGCGGACTGCACGCACACGCCGGTCCTGGTCTTGGTCAGGAACTTCAGCAAGCCGTCGGGGGTGGAAAAATCCGCCCCGGATGAGCTGTAGTGAAACGCCTTCCCGGAGAGCCAGACGGCCAGGTCGTCCACCTTCTGGTACTCCGTGGTCGCGCCCTGGGTTTCCGTATCCGCGATCTGCTTCAGCGCGGCGGTCTGGTAGGACGGCGGCAGCGCCAGGTCAGCGCTGAGGTTGCCGGGCAGCGCCGCAGCGTTGTTCAGGTCCGGCCCGGTGGGGTCCACGTCGTAGGTGCTGACCTGGTAGGTCTTCACCGGGACGTCGTCGTCCCGGGAGTACACCATCAGCTCGTTATCGGTCAGCCAGGATCCCGGCGGCGTCGTGACCTGGGCCGCCGGGTAGGGCATGGGCAGGAACGTCTGGGCCGAGCGGGAGAGCAGGGCGCCGCTGGCCACGTTCACGTCGGTCGTGAACGGCTGAATAGACCCTGGACCTGACAACCCCGGGGGCGACGGCATCGAGGTCACCGTCGCCGGCGCCGCGCCCGCGCTGGCTTCGGTTACCTGCCAGCCCTTCGGGCCCAGGCTGTCGTACACGTACTGCTCCAGGTAAGGCGGGTCGTTCTCCTGGAGCGCCTGCGAGGCCGTGGTGGTGTAGGTCAGCACCGTGGTCGGGTGACTCTCATTCAGCTGGTCGAGGGTCAGCGTCAGCGCGCCGGGACTGGCCTGCGTGCCGCCCCCGCTGCCGTCGCCGTCGCCGCCGATGCCCGGACCCGAGGAAAGCAGCTTGCTGGCATGCAGGCCGGGCAGGATCAGCGGCACGCACAGGGCCAGGACGATCGACGCCAGCCCGATCCTCCGGCCCGACGCGGCCAGCGCCCGGGTGTCCGGTCCCGGATCCGGTTCGGCCACCCGGCGCCCGGTCCCGGCGCCGTTCGCGGCCGACCCCGCGTACCCATCGGCGTCGGCCGTCCGGCGGCGGCCCGGGCCGTCATACAGCGAGCCGGAACGCCACAGCGACACCAGCCTGCCCCAGAGCCGGATCCGCTCCCGGCCGTCGGCGCTCAGCATGGCCAGGTACCCCGCCATACCCAGGCAGAAGACGATGACCGCGCCCGCGCCGCTGGGCGCCCTCATGGTGATCGGCACGGTGTACAGGACCAGCAGCGGCAGCCCGGCCAGCGCGGTGGACCGCAGCCGGACCGCGATCAGGTCGGTCAGCACGGCCATGAGGCCTATCCCGCCCGCGGCGATGAGCACCAGGCCGGGCAGGTCAGCCGCGGGCGGCGCGTACCCGCGCGAGTCGTTAAAGCCGGTGACCAGCAGGTGCCACAGCCGGGTGACCGATCCGAGCGTGGGAATGACCCACAGTAGCGAGTGGTGTGCCTCGAACACCAGGTTCAGGTAGAGCAGCAGGCCGAGCACGCTGATGGCCAGGCAGACCGGGACGGGCAGTACACGCAGCCGGCTGAGCGCGCCGCTCGCGGCGACCGCGATCACCGCGCCGGCTCCGGCGTAGAACCACTCCGAGCCCTTGAACAGCGGGTACAGGACAGTGGACGTCAGTATGCAGGCCACCGCCACGGTCACCGTCATCCTGCGGTTCAGCGTCATTTCGGCTCACCTCCCAGGCCGCCGACCGGTACCGGACGGTCGGCGGGCCGGTGCAGCTGCTGCCAGGCCACGGCCAGCGGGGTGCTGGAGGTGGCGACCGAGACGCGCCAGCCCGCGGCCGACAGGATCTCGGCCGCCCTCGCCGTGTCCTCGGGGATCTCGTCGGAGGCCCACGCGGAGACCGCCAGCAGCAGGGCCATGGCCGGCGCGTTGCCGCGCCTGCTGGCGGCCAGCTGGCTGGCGTCCTCGGCGGACAGCCGCCCGAGCACGGCGATCAGCTGCCCGCCGGCCTGGGCCAGCGCGGCCGCACCGGGCCCGAAGCCGACGTCGCGGGACTGGGTGATGACGGCCAGCACGTCCAGCAGGGAATCCTGGAAGGTGCCGGCCGGGGCGATCTCGCCTGCCTCGGTGATGAGCCTGGCCCGGAAGCCCTCGCCGGCCAGGTGCGCGCCGATGGAGGCGGCCGCGCTGACCGCGAACTCGAAGGTGGCGGAGGGCCCGCTGCCGGAATGCGCGCGGCGGCGGGTGTCCAGGAAGACCGACGCGCTGTTGCGCCACTGATGCTCTTCACGCCGGACCATCAGCTGGCCGTAGCGCGCGGTGGACCGCCAGTGCACCCGGCGCAGCCCGTCGCCGTTCTGGTAGACGCGCGGTGCCGCGTCGTCCTCGCCGATCGCCGAGATGGTCCGCATCCCGCCGTCGCCCTCGCCCAGCCAGCTGCTCGGCGCCGCCGCCTTGGGCAGCGGGACGATGCGCGGGGTAACCACCAGCGTGCTGGTGGAACTGAACGAGCGGTTGATCTCCACCAGGCCGAACGCGTCAGCCACCCGGACCCGGAGCGGACCCAGGACGAACTTGCCACGGGCGTCGGAGCGGATCTGGTAAGACAGCTCCCGGTTACCGCCCGGCTCGATCTCGTCGAGCACGAACCGCGGCCTGCTGCCCAGCGAGTAGGGCGTCACATCCTCGGCCAGCAGCACCGCGGTGCGCAGCCGCGAGATGTTCTCCAGCCGGGCCAGGACGGTGGTCGGCTGCCCGGCCGGCACCCGTGGCGGGTCCAGCCTGCGGCTGCACGACAGCCGGTAGCGGGAACGCCGCGCGACCAGCGCCGATACCAGGGGCAGGATGACCAGCAGGGCACCGACCCGGACCAGATCCGGCTCCGGTATCGCCAGGCCGCATACGATAGCCGCCCCGCCCGCGGCCACGAACGATCTGCCCCGTGTGGTCAGCGAGCCGAATAGCGCCCGCATGGCTCTCTCCTTACCGTCGCGAGAGTGGCAGCTGCGCGACGATCCTCTTCACCACGTGCTCAGGCAGGTGCCGTTCCACGATGGCCTCCGCCGTGGGCAGCAGCCGGTGCGCCAGGACCGGGCTCGCCAGCGCCTGCACGTCGTCCGGGATCACGTAGTCCCGCCCGTCAAGCGCGGCCCAGGCCCGGCTGGCCCGCAGCAGGTGCAGCGTGGCCCGCGGCGACGCGCCCAGACGCAGCTCGGGCGAGGTCCTGGTCGCGTTGGCCAGGGCGATGATGTAGTCCTTGACCTGATCGGACACCAGCACCTTGCGCACCGTGACCACCAGGTCCTGCACGTCGGAGGCGCGAGCCACCGGCTCGAGCTGGTCGAGCGGCGAGGTCGCGCCGTGGCTGTTCAGCATCTCCCGCTCGGCCGCGGCCGACGGGTAGCCTAGCGAGATGCGGGCGGTGAACCGGTCCCGCTGCGCCTCGGGCAGCGGGTAGGTGCCCTCCATCTCCACCGGGTTCTGGGTGGCGATGACCATGAAAGGCGCCTGCAGCGGGTACGTCGTCCCGTCCACGGTGACCTGGCGTTCCTCCATGCATTCCAGCAGCGCCGACTGGGTCTTGGGCGAGGCCCGGTTGATCTCGTCGCCGAGGACGATGTTGGCGAATATGGGGCCCGGCTTGAATTCGAAGTCGCGCCGTTCCTGGTTGAAGGCGCTTACCCCGGTGATGTCGCTGGGCAGCAGGTCCGGCGTGAACTGGACCCGCTGGACCGTGCCGTCGATCGCCCGGGCCAGGGCCTTGGCCAGCATCGTCTTGCCCACGCCGGGCACGTCCTCGATGAGCAGGTGCCCTTCGGCGAGCAGGACCGCGAGGGTCAGCCGGATGGCTTCTGGCTTTCCCTCGATTACCGCCTCGATGGCCTTGCCGATCCTGCGGGCAGCCGGAACTAGGTCATCGATGGGGCTCCCCGTATGCCGTCCGGTGTCCAGTACCACATGGCCTCCTTGAAGGCGCTGGCTCACAGACCAGCCAGGCTACCTGTCACGTAGCGCTCCCGGCCGAGCGGCTGTACCGCCACAGTACGTCCTTCTTTGGCAAATGCGCGACGTTGGCCCTGCTTCTGAGGCGATTGCGGCATTTTGGGACTGGCCGGAAACCGGACGGTGACCCAACAGCAGCCGACGGCGGGCTGAACGCCATTTTGCCGCTGCCGCCGGGCCGGGCGGCACATGCTCAGGCGGCATCCCGTCACCCCGGCGCTCCACATTCCCCCACCTGCGCCGCCGGCCGTCGCGCGGCAGCCGAACCCGTCAGCGGTTTCCCTTCTGGACCTGCGGCTATTCGCGCATCACGAGCATGTCTGCCTCGGCCGGCGGTCAGCCCGCGACCTCAGGCGAGCCTGGGCTCCCGTTTTTGCCCCACTCCGCTCCACCTCTTCTACCTGCTGCTTCCGTAGCCGCCGAGCCTAAATCGGGCCGCTGTCGACGTTGACGGTGGGGGAATGTGGGGTACAGTGGAGCGCAGTGGAGCTTGGCGGCGGGAGGTGAGGGCCCTATGTTTCTCGGCACTCACGCGCCACGGCTGGACGAGAAGGGCCGGCTATTCCTGCCCGCCAAGTACCGGGAAGACCTCGCTGGGGGAGTCGTGATCACAAAGGGGCAGGAACGCTGCCTGTTCGTCTTCCCGCGGGACGAATTCGCCCGCATCACCGAGGCGCTGCGCGATTCGCCGGTGACCGCGAAGGCGGCCCGGGATTACAGCCGGGTCCTGTTCGCCAGCGCCTCCGACGAGCTTCCCGACCGGCAGGGGCGGATCACCGTCCCGGCCGCTCTGCGCACCTACGCGGGTCTGCAGCGGGATTGCGTGGTGATCGGCGCGAACACCCGCCTGGAGATCTGGGACAGCCAGGCCTGGGAGACGTACCTGGCCGAGCAGGAGGACTCGTTCGCCGAGGCGGCCGAGGAGGTGTTCCCCGGAATTCTCTGATTACCAGGGTCGGCCTCCATCCGCCACTCCCTGCTGGCATCACTTCCCCGGTGCCAGCCGGCGGCGACAGCGGATGGAGGCCGGCGGCAACCCGGTGGGAAAACGCACAACCGCAGGAACTCCAATCTGGAGAGGGGGATGCATGGCAGGGCCACAGCACGTGCCGGTGCTCGCCGGCCGCGTCACGGCCCTGCTCGCTCCCGCCCTGGCCGCCCCCGGTGCCGTGCTGGTCGATGCCACCCTGGGCCGGGCCGGGCACGCCCGGGCCCTGCTCGAGGCCTGCCCCGGCCTGCTACTGGTCGGTATCGACGCCGACGAGGCCGCGATCGGGGCGGCCCGCGACCTGCTCGCCCCCTACGCCGGCCGGGTCAGGCTGGTGCACGCCAGGTACGACGAGATCCCCGCGATCGTGACGGCCGGCGGCGGGCCGGAGAAGGTCATGGGCCTGCTGTTCGACCTCGGCGTGTCCTCACCTCAGCTCGACCACGCCGAACGCGGCTTCTCCTACGCCCACGACGCCCCGCTCGACATGCGGATGGACCAGACCGCCGACCGCACGGCGGCCGATATCGTCAACGGCTACCCGGCCGCCGAACTGGCCCGGGTACTGCGCGACTACGGCGAGGAACGCTTCGCCCGCCGGATCGCCGACGCTGTGGTCCGCGAACGGGCCCGCGAGCCCATCACCTCCACGCTGCGGCTGAGCGCGATCGTCAAGGACGCGATCCCGGCGGCGACCCGGCGTACCGGCGGCAACCCGGCCAAGCGGACCTTCCAGGCCCTGCGGATCGAGGTCAATGACGAGCTCGGCACGCTGCGCCGGGCCCTGCCCGCGGCGCTCGGCATGCTGGCCGTCGGCGGCCGCGTCGCCGTGCTGGCCTACCACTCGCTCGAGGACCGCATCGTCAAACGGGAACTGGTGCGGCTGGCGGCCGATCCGGCGCCGCCCGGCCTGCCGGTGCCCGCCCAGGCTGCGACGCCGCAGTTCCGCCTGCTCACTAGGGGCGCCGAGCGCCCGGACAGTGAAGAAGTCGCCGGCAACCCGCGTGCGGCCTCCGCCCGGCTGCGGGCCGCCGAACGGATCAGGGAAGCCGCATGACCCGAGGGGCACTGACATGGCCACAGACATGATGCCGCGTACCCCCGGCACCCCCCGCCCGGCGCCTGGCCGCGGCAGCCCGGCGGTCCGTGGCACGTCGGCGGCCCGGGGCATGCCGCCGGGCCGCAGCGCACCGCCCGCCAGGGACATCCCGGCCGGCCGCAGAACGGCCCCGCCCGGCCGGGGCACGCCACCCGCCGGCGGCCCGGACCCCGCCGCCCGCGCCGACCCGCGCGCCCGCGGCGGCACCGACTTGCTCCCTCCCCGGCCGCACCGCAACCCGAAGACCCGCAAGCCCGCCAGGGACCCCAAGCCCGCCAGGGACCCCAAGCCCGCCAGGGACCCCAAGCCCGCCAGGGACCCCAAGCCCGCCAGGGACCCCAAGCCCGCCAGGGACCCCAAGCCCGCCAGGGACCCCAAGCCCGCCAGGGACCCCAAGCCCGCCAGGGACCCCAAGCCCGCCAGGATCCGCGCCCCGCGCCACACCCGCCCGGTCACCGCACCCGGTCCGCGTCCCACTCGCAGGCCCGTCCCGGAGCCTGCCCCGCGCCCGGTCAGCCGGCCCGCGGCGGCCGTGCGGCGGCGGCCCCGCCACCCGCGGGCCCCGTTCGTCCTGCTCGTGGTCGGCCTGCTCGGCGGGGCCCTGGTCTGCCTGCTGGTCATCAGCACCACGCTGGCCGAAGGGTCGTACCGGATCACCAACCTGCAGCAGGAGAACACGGTCCTGGCCCGGCAGGAGCAGGTGCTCACCGAACAGGTGGCACAGGCCTCCTCGCCCGCCCAGATCGCGCAGGAAGCTGAGGCGCTCGGCATGCGGCAGAACCCGAAGCTGCAGTTCATCAACCTGACGTCGGGAAAGATCGTGGCCGGCAAGCCGACGGCGGCGCAGGCGGCGATCAACGTCCCCGGATTCACCCCGTGACGCCGCAGGACCCGACCCGCAGGCCGCAGACCCGCCGTCGCGACGACCGCCGTCCGCGCGGCAGTGCCGGCCCGGGGGGGCGGGCCCCCGGTCCCCCCCGTGACCGAGGGGAACCAGCCCCCCGGACCAACCAGACAGACCCGCGGCCCCGGGCCCCGCTGGGCGATCCGCTCGGGCCGCCGCGCGGGCGTCCGAGGGCAGCCACCACGGCTCGTTCGGCAGAAAAAAGAGGAGAAAGAGAAAAAAGAAGAGAAAGGGAAGAAAGAAGGGGACCGGCGCGCCCGCCGCCTGCCCGGCCCCAGCCCCGGCCCCCCCGGCCGCCCCGCCCGCCGCGGCCCCGCCGCATCATCCCGCGCGGCAACCCGGTCCGCAGGCTCGGCGTCACCCTGCTGGCGATCGTGTTCGTGCTGACCCTGTTCGCCGCGCGCCTGGTGCAGCTGCAGGGCCTGGAGTCGGGCAAGTACAAGGTGCTGGCCGCCCAGCAGCGGGACCGGACCATCGTGCTGCCCGCGCTGCGCGGGGAGATCACCGGCGCCAACGGGCAGGTGCTGGCCATTACCGTGGCCACCTACCTGGTGTACGCCGACCCGCCGGAGATACCGGCCGCCGATACCGACGAGGTGGCCACCAAGCTCGCCGCCTGGCTCGGCATGACCTCGGACGCGATCCTCGCCCTCGTGGCGCACCCAACCTCACCGCAGTACGTGGTGCTGGCCAAGGGCGTGTCCGCGCAGGTGGGTGACCAGATCTCGGCCCTGGGCCTGCCCGGCATCTACGAGACCCCGAGTTACGCCAGGTCCTACCCCGACGGCGACGCGGCGGCCAACATCATCGGCTTCACCGGCACCAGCAGCCAGGGCATCCTGGTCGGCGGGGCCGGCATCGAGCAGGAGTACGACTCGCTGCTGGCCGGCCGGTCCGGCCGCGAGCAGGTCCAGATCGGCACGAACGGCCAGCCGATCCCGCTGGCCGGCAGCGACGCCCAGCCGGTGGTGAACGGCAGCGACCTGCGGCTGACGATCGTCCCCCAGCTGCAGTACGACGCCGAGCAGGCCTGCGCGGCCCAGGTGGCCAAGACCAAGGCGGCCAACTGCACGGTGGTGATCATCCAGCCGAAGACCGGGCACATCCTGGCCATGGCCCAGTGGCCGACGTTCAACCCGTCGGACATCACCGACGCGGCCCAGGCCACCGACATCCCGGTCCAGAACGTGTTCCAGCCCGGCTCCACGGCCAAGGTCATGACCGCCTCGGCCGCCTTCGAGCAGGGTGGCCAGACGCCGATGAGCGCCTATAACATCCCGTACGAGATCGTCAGGGGCGGGCAGGTCATCCAGGACGCGGAATGGTCGCCGGGCGAGCGGTACACGATCGCGGGCATCATCGCGCACTCCTCCAACGTCGGCATGTCCCAGGTCGTGGCGCACGTCCCGGAGCAGGTCCAGTACGACTACCTGCGGGCCTTCGGCCTCGGCCAGACGACCGGCCTCGGGCTGCCCGGCGAGAGCGCGGGCCTGCTGCCGCCGGTGTCGCAGTGGGCGGCGGACACGCGGTACACGCTGTCGTTCGGCCAGGGCGTGGCGGTGACCGCCGTCCAGATGGCCGAGGTCTACGCGACCATCGCCAACGGCGGCGTCCGGGTCGCCCCGACGCTGGTCGATGGCACGACCAATTCCTCGGGGCACTACACCCCGGCCCCGGTTTCGCCGGGGAAGCGGGTCATCCAGCCCAAGACGGCCGCTGAGCTGCTGCAGATCCTGCAGCAGGTGCCCGAGATCGACTCCGAAGGCGGCCAGCCCTGGGGGATCATCCCCGGCTACGCCATCGCCGCCAAGACCGGCACGTCGCAGGAAACCAACGGAACCTGCGCCCTGTGCGTCTACGGATCGAGCTACATTGGCATGGCGCCGGGCAACAGCCCGCAGATCGTCATCGCGGTGAACGTGCAGAACCCGCGCAAGGGCGGCTATTACGGCGATGAGGTGGCCGGCCCGGTCTTCTACCAGGTGGCACAGGAGGCACTGGCCACGCTGCAGATCCCGCCGGACGGGGCCAGTCCCGCCAACATCCGCCTGAACGCGCCGTGATAGGAGGTAACCTCACCCCGTGGCGAACCGTCCCGCGCACCCGCAGCCGCGGCCGCTATCGGCTCTCGGCCCGCTGCTGGGTGTCCGGCTGGCCTCGGCGGGACGTTCGGTCTCGCCGGACGAGCTAGGGTTCATCACCGGCGTCACGCTCGACTCCCGCTGCGTAAGGCCCGGCGACCTGTACGTGGCCCTGCCCGGCGCCCGCGTGCACGGCGCGGCGTTCTGCGCCGACGCGGTGGCCGCGGGCGCCGCCGCGGTGCTGACCGACCCGGACGGGCGGGCCCGCGCCGCGGCTACCGGGGTGCCCGTCTTCGTGCTCGCCGACCCGCGGGCCCGGCTCGGCGAGGTGGCCTGCTGGGTATACGGCAACCCGTCGAGCCGGCTGCGGCTCATCGGCGTGACCGGGACCAGCGGCAAGACCACCTCGACCTACCTGCTGGAGGCCGGGCTGCGCGCCGCGGGCCACCTGACCGGCCTGATCGGCGGGGTGGAGACCAGGATAGGCGGGGACCGGCTGCCCAGCACGCTGACCACGCCCGAGGCGCCCGACCTGCAGGCCCTGTTCGCGGTCATGGCCGAACGCGGGGTCACCGCCGCCGCGATGGAGGTGTCGAGTCACTCGCTCAGCCTGGGCCGGGTGGCGGGCACCAGCTTCGACGTGGCGGTCTTCACCAATCTGTCGCAGGACCACCTGGACTTCCACGCCGACCTCGAGGACTACTTCCGGGCCAAGTCGTCCCTGTTCATGCCTCCGGTACTCGGGGTGGTGAACATCGACGACAAGTACGGGCGCAAGCTGGCCGCCGCCGCGCTCGTGCCCATCACCACGTTCTCCGCGGCGGGCAAGCCGGAGGCGGACTGGCGTGCCGTCGACGTCCGTTCCGGAGCGGACGGCAGCACGTTCCGCGTGATCGGCCCGGGCGGGGTCGAGGCGGATGCATCGTGCGGACTGGCCGGGGTGTTCAACGTGGCCAACGCGCTGGGCGCGGTGGTCGCGCTGGTCGAGGCCGGGGTCCGGCTGGAGGACGCGGTGGCCGGGATCGCGGCCTGCCCGGGCGTGCCCGGCCGGCTGGAGCGGGTGCCCGCTCCCGGGCTGGACGTGACGGCCTTCGTGGACTACTCGCACAAGCCGGGCGCGGTCGAAGCCGTGCTGCGCTCGCTGCGGCCGGTCACCCAGTCCAAGCTGATCATCGTGCTGGGCTGCGGCGGCGACCGGGACCGGGCCAAGCGGCCGATGATGGGCGCCGCCGCCGCGTCCCTGGCCGACGTGGCCATTCTCACCAGCGACAACCCGCGATCGGAGGACCCGCTGGCCATCCTGGCGGCGATGCTGGATGGTGCGCTCAGCGTGCCCCAGGAGGAACGGGCCCGGGTGATCATCGAGCCGGACCGCTCCGCGGCGATCTGGCAGGCCGTCAGCCTGGCCACGGCGGGCGACGTGATCGTGGTGGCGGGCAAGGGCCACGAAACCGGGCAGTACGTGGCGGGGTCCGTCCTGCCGTTCGACGACCGGCAGGTCACCGCGGCCGCCCTGGAGCGGCTGGCCAAGGGCCAGCCGTTCGGCGACCCGTGGGCGGTGGGCCCGTGATCCCGCTGTCGCTGGCCCAGATCGCCACGATCACCGGCGGGCAGCTGCACGGCGAAGCCAGCACGGTGGTGACCGGCGAGGTCGTGATCGACTCCCGGCGGGCCGGCCCCGGCGGCCTGTTCGCCGCGGTCGCGGGGGAGCGCTCCGACGGGCACGACTTCGCCGCCGCCGCCGTGGCCGCGGGCGCGGTGGCGGTGCTGGCCACCCGGCCCGTCCCGGCGCCCGCGGTCCTGGTCGCCGACGTTCCGGCCGCGCTGGCCGCGCTGGCCAGGTACGTGGCCGGCGCGCTGCCCGCGGCCCGGATCGCGGGCCTCACCGGGTCCTCGGGCAAGACGTCGACCAAGGACCTCGCCGCCCAGCTGGCCGAGCGCCTGGGCCCCACGATCGCGCCCGCCGGGTCGTTCAACAACGAGCTCGGCCTCCCGCTGACCGTGCTCCGCGCTGACTCCTCGACCAGGTACCTGGTGCTCGAGCTGTCGGCCCGCGGACCTGGCCACATCGCCTACCTGTGCGGCATCGCGCCGCCGCGCTACGGCGCGGTGCTGAACGTGGGCCACGCGCACGCCGGGGAGTTCGGCGGCCTGGACCAGGTGGCCCGGGCCAAGGGCGAGCTGGTCGAGGCGCTGCCGGCCGACGGTGTGGCCATCCTGAACGCCGACGATCCCCGCGTCCTGGCCATGGCCGCCCGGACCGCGGCCCGGGTCGTCACCTTCGGCGTCGAGGCGCCCCAGGCCGGCGTGCGCGCCGTGGACGTGCGGCTGGACGGCCTCGGGCGGCCGAGCTTCACCCTGCTTACCCCCGACGGCCGGGCGCCGGTCACCCTGCAGTTGCACGGCGCGCATAACGTGCCGAATGCCCTGGCCGCCGCGGCCCTGGCCCGCGAGCTTGGCCTGGGCCTGGCCGATACCGCCGATGCCCTGTGCGCCGCGGTGGCGCGCAGCCGGTGGCGGATGGAGGTCCGCCGCCGGGCCGATGGGGTGACGGTCATCAACGACGCCTACAACGCCAACCCCGAGTCGGTGCGGGCCGCCCTGCAGGCCCTGCGCCACCTGGCCGCCGGCGGCCGCGGGTTCGCGGTCCTGGGCCACATGGCCGAACTGGGCGACACCTCGCAGGCCAGCCACGAAGCCATCGGCGAGTTCGCCGCCCAGGCCGAACTGGCCGGGCTGATCGCGGTCGGCCCGGAAGCGGAGCCGCTGCTGGCCGGCGCGCGGCGGGTGCCGGCCTGGACCGGCGAGGCGCTCGCCGTGCCCGACGCCGCGGCCGCGCTCGACGCGGTCTCGAACCAGCTCGAGCCCGGCGACGTTGTCCTGGTGAAGGCATCCCGCGCGGCCCACCTGGAAGGTGTGGCGGCCAGCCTGCTCGAGGAGGCGGCCCGGTGAGAACCATCCTGCTGTCCGCGGCCGTCTCGCTGTTCTGCGCGCTGTTCGGCACCCCGCTGGCCATCAAGACGTTCACCAGGCGCGGCTACGGCCAGGAGATCAGGTCGGAACTCGGGGCGGCCGGGCACCTGTCCAAGCGCGGCACGCCGACCATGGGCGGCACCGTGATCATCACCGCGTCGCTGGCCGGGTACTTCGTCGGCCACCTGGCCACCGGCGATGCCACGTCCGCGTCCGGGCTGCTGGTGCTGTTCCTGATGACCGGGCTCGGCCTGGTCGGGTTCGCCGACGACTTCATCAAGCTGTACATGCAGCGCAGCCTGGGCCTGCGCAGCGGCGCCAAGCTGGCGGGCCAGGCCATCGTGGGCGGGATCTTCGCCGTGCTCGCGATCAGGTTCCCGGACGGCTGGGACCTGACCCCGGCCTCGACCCACCTGTCCTTCTACGCGGACTTCGGGATCTCCGTCGGGCCGGTGCTCTTCGTGATCTGGGTCATCCTGATGGTGTCCGGCACGTCCAACGCGGTGAACCTCACCGACGGCCTGGACGGCTTGGCCACCGGCGCCGCCATCCTGGCGCTCGCCGCCTACATGATCATCGGGATCTGGCAGCTGCGCAACGACTGCACGGTCTACCTGGCCCAGGGCTGCTACGACGTGCGCGACCCGCAGGACCTGGCCATCGTGGCCGCCACCGTCATGGGCGCCTGCATCGGGTTCCTGTGGTGGAACGCGCCGCCGGCCAAGATCTTCATGGGCGATACCGGGTCCCTGGCCTTGGGCGGCGTGCTGGCCGGCCTGGCCATCACCACCCATACTGAGCTGATGCTGTTCCTGCTGGGCGGCCTGTTCGTGATCATCACGCTGTCGGTGGTGATCCAGGTCGGCTCGTTCAAGCTGACTGGCAAGCGGGTGTTCCGCATGGCGCCGCTGCAGCACCATTTCGAGCTGGCCGGCTGGGCCGAGACCACGATCGTGGTGCGCTTCTGGATCATCGCCGGTATCTGCGTCGCCTTGGGCCTGGGCATCTTCTACGTCGGCTGACGCCTGCCCGCGCTCAGCGCGCGGGCTGGGTGGGGTGCGGGTCCACCGCGGGGAAGCCGGTCATCTCCCTGGTCAGGGCCCACCGCACGTGATCCCGCCAGGCCCCGTCGATGAACAGCATGTCGGGGGAGTAGCCCTCCTGGCGGAAGCCGAGCCGCTGGACCAGCCGCAGCGAGGCCTCGTTGCCCGGCTGGATGCTGGCCTCCACCCGGTGCAGCCGCAGTTCCTGGAACGCGTACCACAGCATGAGGCGCACGCCCTCGGCCATGTAACCCCGGCCCGCGGCCGGGGCGAAGGCCGCGTAGCTGACGCTGGCGGACTGGAACCGCCCGCGCACGATGGTGTCCAGGGTGACCAGGCCCGCCATCGCGCCGTCGTCCCGCCCGCACACTACCCGTCCCTCGGTGGTGGGCTGGCTCAGCCGGGTGAGGTAGACCCGGAACTCCTCAGGCGTGGTGGCCGCCGAGTACCACGGGTGGTGCAGGCCGGCGCTGGCCCGGGTCATCCGCGGTCAGCCGGGCGGTGTGCATGGCCACGCAGAGATGGCAGCCGTTCCTGGTCGCGATCGTCATGACCACCACCTCGCGGGCCACCGGGTCAAGCGTGCAGCTCTCGAACAGCCCGCTGAGCCTGCCGAAACCGTCCAGCAGCTGGGGCGATGCCGCCCACCGGGCCGTGGCGGCGGGCAGGTAGCCGAGGTGATTCCTGGTCGCGGTCATGGACCGGCGGGACGCCGGCGGAGCGGACTCGATGGTGTGGTCGGTGAACCAGGTGCTGGACACGGGGGAGGTGTGGTGGGACATGATGATCATTCCTCGAGTAAACTAGACAATCAGGTTGTCTAAAATAGTAAACGGGGTTGTCGAGCGTGTCAAAGAATGTGCCGAGGGACGCGGCAAGAGATGTGCCAGCAGACGCAGCGAAAGATGGGCCAGGAAACGCCGCGCCACACCAGGACACCCGCGGCTACGGGTTCGAGCTGCCGCTGCTGCTGTTCGGCGGGTTCCGGTCGATCATCGACGAACTGCACGCCGAACTGGCACGCCGCGGGCATCCCGACATGCGCCCCGCTCACGGCTTCGCGCTGCAGGCCATCGGCCCGGACGGCGCCACCGCCACGCAGGCCGGCCGGCGGCTGGGCATCTCCAAGCAGGCCGCGGGCAAGACGATCGAGCGGCTGGAGGAACTGGGGTACGTGCGCCGGGCCGGCGACGATACCGACCGCCGCCGCAAGCTGGTCCGGATCACCCCGCGCGGCCAGGAGGCCCTGGGCCTGTCGGCGGTGATCTTCGACGACATCCGGGCCCGGTGGGCCGGCGCGCTTGACCCCGGCCGGCTGGCCGCGCTGGAAGCCGACCTGCGGACCATGGTGCCCAGCGACACGTTCCGCCTCGACGTGCCGGGCTGGTTCGGGGCCTGAACGGGCCTGAACGGGCCCGACCCGGTTCTGCCGCGGCATGGCCCAGGCTCCTTGCTCCGATTCCTCCGACGCCTCCAGATGGGCGCGATTTAGCGACGGTTACATCTACATTTGGCTAAATTGTGGCGTCATCCCCCGGTGCATCCAGGTTACCGGTAAGTTACGACGCGTCTGGGGCCTAGGTCAGCTGGCGAGATGGAGCGCGGATTCATGCGACGGATCACGAAACTAGCCGGGATAACGCTGGCGGCCGCGCTGGCGGTCGCCGGACTCACCGCGAGCTCAGCGACCGCGTCGGCCGCCCCGGTCGCCTGCGCCGGCTCCAAGACGGTGTCCGGCGCCCTCGCCGACGGCGCGAAGTACGAGATCCAGTGCCCGACCGGCGCCTGGAACGGGACGCTGCTCCTGTACAGCCACGGCTACGTCGCTCCCGGTTCCCCATCCGGCAACCCGGCCACGGACGTCGGCGACCCGGTTACCGGCGCCTACCTGCTCAGCAGCGGCTTTGCCCTGGCCGGCTCGTCCTACGCCACCGAAGGCTGGGCCATCCAGCAGGCCCTGCCCGACCAGGTCAACACCCTGAAGATCTTCGACCGCACCTTCGGCAAGCCGCGCACCACGATCGCCTGGGGGCACTCGCTGGGCGGCATCATCACCGCCGGGCTGATCCAGGTCTACCCGAACCTGTTCAACGCCGCGCTGCCCATGTGCGGCGTGCTGTCCGGCGGCGTGGCCACCTGGAACACCGCGCTGGACGGAGCGTTCGCGTTCCAGCAGCTGCTCGCCCCGAACATCCAGGTCGTCAACATCGGCCTCGCCAACGCCGGGGCTAACCTGGCCGCCGGCGACGCGGCAGCGGAAACGGCCCAGGGCACCCCGCAGGGCCAGGCCCGCCTAGCCCTGGTCGCCGCGCTCAGCGACACCCCCGGCTGGTTCACCCCGCTGTCGCCCGAACCCGCGGCGAACGACTACGCGCTCCAGGAGCAGAACCAGTTCCTGTGGGACACCCAGGTCACCTTCCCGTTCGTCCTGGCCCTCCGCG
The DNA here is from genome assembly GCA_963835775.1 of uncultured Actinomycetes bacterium. Classification (GTDB taxonomy): domain Bacteria; phylum Actinomycetota; class Actinomycetes; order Streptosporangiales; family Streptosporangiaceae; genus Palsa-504. Next base: position 266,255 of record CAWIHB010000004.1, read on the forward strand.
CCGAGCTCGAGGCCCGCGCGGGCGGCAACGTGTCCTGGAACACCGGCGTGAACTACTTCACCGACCTGGCCAAGTCGGCCGACCTGAAGGAGGTGGAGGCGCTGTACAAGACCGCCGGGCTCAGCCTGACCAAGGACCTGCAGACGCTGAACAGCGCCCCCAGGATCAGCGCCAAGCCCTCGGCCGTCGCCTACCTGGCCAGGTACATCTCCTTCAACGGCAACATCTCGGTGCCCGTCCTGTCCATGCACACCACGGGTGACGGCCTGGTGGTGCCGGAGAACGAGCAGGCCTACCGCAGCGTCGTCGACCGTGACGGGAACGGCAACCTGCTGCAGCAGATCTTCGTGAACCGCGCCGGGCACTGCGCGTTCACCCCGGCCGAGACCATCACCGCGCTCCAGACGCTGCTGAACCGCCTGTCCACCGGGCACTGGCACGTCCCGAGCCCGGCCGGCCTGAACGCCGAGGCGACGGCCCTCGGCCCGCTCAACGTGTTCACCGACCCGACCTCGGGCCAGCCCGTCCAGACCGACCCCGCCTTCATCAGCTACACCCCGGCGCCGTACCTGCGGCCGTTCGACCTCCCGCCGTTCGTCCGTGGCGGCCCGGTGCAGCCCTAAAGTTCAAGAGATCTTTTCAGCCGAACGGTCCGTGGTGCATGCCCGCGGTCCGGTGTGAGCGCCACGTGGCCTCGGCGGCTCCCATCGGGGTGCACGGCGGACCTTGCACGAACGGCCAGATCTCCTCGGCGATGCCGCGCCAGTCCGCGGTCGCGGACAGCTCGCCGAGCAGCGCGAACAGGCCGAGGTTGATCCGCTGCAGGATCACGTAGGAGCGGGGGATGCGCGCGTAGGCGGCCAGCGGGCTGCCGAAGTCGAAGAACCGGCGGGTAACTGCCGAGGCGTACTCGCCGGTCATGGTGCGCGGCCCGCGCTCGCGGACCGTGTCGTAGAACACGGCCATGTGGTCCACCACCACCGGCGTGGCGACCGGCGCGTCCGGGACCAGGAAGCCGGCCTGCACCATGGCCCGGCGGAACCCCTCCGGGTCGTGGTCGACGCACAGGTGCTTGACCATCGCCGCCAGCGGCTGCATCTCCTCGGCGGTGAAGTGCTTGACCAGGCCGAAGTCCAGGAACGTGACCTTGCCCCCGCCGCCGAACAGGTAGTTGCCCGGGTGCGGGTCGCCGTTGAACGCGTGCGCCTCGTACAGGCTGCGGAACACGAACCGGTAGATCGTCTCCGCGGCCAGGTCCCGCTCGGCCTGCGGCCAGTCGGCCAGCTCGGCGAACCGGGCGCCGTCCGCGAGCTCGCTGGTCACCACGCGACGGGTGGACAGCTCGCCGATGATCCCGGGAATGTGAATGGTGGGGTGGCCAGCGTAGTAGCGGGCGAACATCTGCTGGTTGCGGGCCTCCCGCCGGTAGTCGAGCTCCTCGGTGACCCGTTCCCGCAGCTCGGCCAGCAGTCCGTCGACGTCCTGGCTGGGCGCGCTGACCCGCAGCATGCGGCGCAGCAGGGCGGCGTTGCCCAGGTCGGCCTCGATCGTCTCGGCGATGCCGGGATACTGCACCTTCACCGCGACCGCACGGCCGTCGTGGGTGATGGCCCGGTGCACCTGGCCGATGGACGCGGCGGCGATGGGCTCGGGGTCCCAGGTCGCGAAGACCCGCTCCGGCGGCAGGCCCAGTTCCTCGGTGACCACCTGCGCGGCCAGCCCGGCGCTCATCGGCGGCACGCTGTCCTGCAGCCGGCTCAGGGTCCGGCGCGCAGCCGGCGAAAGGCCGTCGTTGACGTAGCTGGCCATCTGGCCCAGCTTCATCAGCACGCCCTTCATCGTGCCCAGCGTGGCTGCGACATCCTCGGCGGTCTGCAGGGCCAGGTCGTTCCGCAGCTGCTCACGGTGCTCGCCCGCGGTGGCGAACAGCTGCGGGGCACCTCTCGCGTAGCGCGCGCCGCCCCGCGCGACCAGCCGCAGCGCCGCCACCCCGCGCTCCACCCGCAGGCTCCTATGCCTCCGGGCCCGGCGCACGGCGACCAGGCCCGCCACCGATACCCCGGCCAGCGCCGCCACCGCGGCCAGCCATCTGGCCCGTGCCCTCAAGCTTTCACTCGGCTTCCACGCTGGCTTTTTCTCCGGGCCGCGCGGAACGCACCCGTACCGTGAGCGCCTGCCGCGCCTCCAGCACCCCCGGCTCACCGAGGAACACGGCGTCGAACACGCCCAGGGTCTGCCGGATCTCGTTCCGGCGGGCGGGCGTGATGGCCGGCGGTGCGGGATAGCCGTACAGGTCACGGGCCCATCCGGGCAGGGCGGCGATCGCGGCGTCCCTGATGTCCTGCCACAGCTCCGCGATCTCCTCGCCCATGCCCGCCGGATCCAGCATGTAGCTCATCGACTCCGCCGCCGCGGGCGTGCGGCGCAGCTCGGGCCGGACCCCGGCGAAATAGGCCGCCACGGCGGCCGCGCTGGCCGGGATGATCTCCCGAGGCACCCCGAGCAGCTCGGCGGCCACCGCCATCTCGGCTACGAACCGGTCGGCGTCCGCCGCCGCCGGCGGCGTGCCCACCAGCTCGCAGGCCGCCAGCACCGAATCCACCAGGGCCGCGTGCACCCACAGCAGCAGCGCGGGGTCCCCGGCGGCGTACGGGCGGCCGGTCACGGTGTCGACGCCGCGCACATGCTGGTGGATCGCCCGCACCCGCCGGGCCGCCCGGTCCGCTCCGGCCCGGTCGCCGTAGGTCACGGTGGCGGTGTAGCTGGCGGTGGCGGCCAACCGGCCGACCGGGTCCCGCCGCCAGTCACTGTGCTGGTCGACCCCGGCCATGGCCAGCGGGTGCAGGGCCTGCATCAGCACCGAGCGCAGCCCGGCCACCGGCGCGGACAGGTCGCCGGCCAGCCGCCAGGTCACGCTGGTCGGCCCGAAGTACCCGTCGTCCTGCGGCTGGCCGGGCACGGCCGAGACGAAGGCGGCCGCGTACCGCTCCACCAGCCCGGTCGCCGTGCTAATTTCCGGTTCGGTCATGGCCGCAGCCCGGCGAACAGGTCGTCCTCGGGCAGGGCCGCGCCGGTGGTGTCGCTGACCCGGATGAAGCTCTCCCGGCCGAAGGTGGCCTCCGCCACCTCCGGCGGGAGCTTGCTGAACCACGACTCGGAGATCTGGCTGCCGTGCGCGAACAGCGCGTCGCGCTTGCGGCCGAGCACCGGGCGGATGTCCACGGTGGTGGTGATGCGCTGCTCGGACTCCTGGCCCCGCCGGATGGCCTCGGGGTCCATGTTCTCGAAGTCCGGGACCTCTTCGCCCAGCTCACGCAGCGCTTCCCAGACCTTACGGAAGTCACTGCCGCGCATCGCGCTGAGGTAGAGCTTGGCCGGGATGCCCGAGTCGGCGAACGCCGCCTGCGCGCAGCGGCTCGCGTGCAGGTGATCGGGATGCTGGTACGGGCCCTGGTCGTCGTAGGTGATCAGCACCTGCGGTCGGTACCGCTCGATCAGGCCGGTGATCCGCCCGGCCACCTTGGCCTGCGGGATGTTGCAGAACGCGTCCGGCCGGTCCTTGTAGTCCCAGTCCGGCATGCCCGAGTCGTGATAGCCGAGCAGTTCCAGGTCGGTGACCCCGAGGATGGCGCATGCTTCACGCAGCTCGGCCAGGCGCTGCCGCGCCACGTCCTGGGTGTCGTGGCCGTCCTGGCCCGGCTTGACGCCGCCCGGGGCATCGCCGAACTCGCCGTTCGTGCAGGTCACGATCACCGTCCGGATCCCCTGGGCGGCGTAGGTGGCCAGCACGCCGCCGGTGCTCGACGCCTCGTCGTCGGGATGCGCGTGGACCGCCATCATTGTCAGCGTTTCTGCCATGCCTCCAGCCTGCCCGACGCTGCGGCGAATCGCCCAATCGGGGTCGCGGCCGGCGCGGCGCTACCTGCCGCTCAGTGCTACCTGCCGCTGAGGGCGGCCAGCATGGTCAGCAGGAACGTGGCCAGCGCGGCGAAGCCGTGGCCGACCGGGACCAGGGGCAGCAGCTGGAGCCTGCGCCGCCGCCGGACGGCGAACGGCTCGGCCAGCAGGCTGGCGATCATCTCATCGGTGACCGTGAACGCGTCCGGGCGCTCGCCCGCCGCGGCCTGCCGAGCCTCGCCCGGGCTGACGGCCAGGACCGGTTCGGGTCCCGGCAGGACCGGGTACGGCGTCCACAGGGTCACGGTGCAGATGCCCAGGGTGATGGCGGTCGCGACCAGGCCCACGCCCAGCCAGGCCAGCGGGTCCCAGCCGCTGGCCAGGTACCCGAACCAGACCGCCAGCCCGGTCAGCGCGGCGCCCGCATGACCGAACACCACCGGCGGTGGCACGCCCACGCCGGTCGCGCGCTGGCGGCGCAGGCCGCCGCGCGCGATCCAGGTGCGCAGCATGTAGCCGCCGATGCTGACGGTGATCAGCCACGCGATGAGCGCGGCGATGGCAAACGGGCCCGTCGTCATGGTCACATCCGGGAACACGAGTAAAACCGCAGCGTACCCGGCGGGCTTGGCCCGGGATAGCCCGTTACGGCCCGGTTAGCGCGCGGCTTCGGCCGCGTCGGAAAGCGCGTCCGGGTGCATCCGGTGGTAGTGCTGGGTCAGCACGGCGCTGGCCTGGCCAGGCTTGTAAGCCAGGGTGCGCCCGCAGATCTCGCAACGGGTGACGGGAAGCCGCGTCACCGTCACCGGAAAGCTCGAGGAATCTGACCTGGTCATCGAATCACATGATGCCAGAACCGCCGTCGCCGCCCTAGCGCCGGGCCGGCCCGCTGGCGCCCTTTTCCGAAATCGGCGGGCGACACGCACCGGATGTCCGGGTCTTGCCGGCGGACGGCGAACAGACTTGGATCATGTACTACCAGGACAGTCCTGCGCCCCTGGACCTGCCCAACCAGGGCGGGCTGGACCAGGGCGGGCTGGGCCTCGGCGGGGTCCGGGACCGGATAGGCGCCTGGCGGGCGCTGCTCGACCGCCCTTTGACCTCTTACTACCTGGTTCTCGGGCTGACCGCGCTGCTGCTCGGGCTGGGCCTGGTCATGGTGCTGTCCACGGCGTCCGTCATCGACCTGAGCGCCGGGCTGTCGCCGTATTCCGACTTCAAGAAGCAGCTGCTCGGCGCGGCCGTCGGCCTGCCGCTGATGTGGCTCGCGGCCCGGTCGAAGCCGCGGCTGTTCCGGGCCTTCGCCTACCCGCTGCTGGCCGTGGCCGTGGTCGGGCTCGGCCTCACCCTGATCCGCGGCGTCGGTGTCACCCAGAACGGCGCGTCCCGCTGGATCGACATCGGCGGGCAGCAGATCCAGCCATCCGAGATCGCCAAGCTGGCCCTGGTCATCTGGGGCGCCGATCTGCTCGCCCGCAAGGAGAAACTGGGCCAGCTGGCCGACTGGCGCCACATGCTGGTGCCGCTCATGCCCGGCACGGCCGTGCTGTGCCTGCTGGTGATGACCGGCGACGACCTGGGCACCACGTTCATCCTGCTGGTCATCTTCCTGTCGCTGCTGTGGGTTATCGGCGTCCCCGGGCGGGTGTTCGGCGGCATGCTGATCCTGGCCGCCCTGGCCATCGCGTTCATGATGGTCTCGTCGAAATACCGGCTGGATCGCGTTCTCGGCTTCGTCGACCCGCAGGGCGGCCCCACCGGCCCTTACATGCAGAGCATTCAGGGCAAGTACGCGCTCGGCTCGGGCGGCGTCACCGGGGTCGGCCTCGGCGCCAGCGGGGAGAAGTGGGGCTGGGTGCCGGAATCCACCAGCGACTACATCTTCGCCATCCTCGGCGAGGAACTGGGGCTCATCGGCACGCTGTGCGTGACGTTCCTGTACGGCCTGCTGGCCTTCGCCGGGCTGCGGATCGCCCGCCGCGTGACCGACCTGTTCGGCCGGCTGGCGGCCACCGGCATTACCGCGTGGATCGTGATGCAGGCGCTGGTCAACATCGGCGTGGTGATCGGCGTCCTGCCCATCACCGGCGTCCCGCTGCCGCTCGTGTCGGCGGGCCTGTCGTCGCTACTGGTGACCCTGATCGCCCTCGGCATGCTCATGTCCTTCGCTAGGCTCGAGCCGGGTGCCCAGGAGGCTTTGGCCGCAGGCGGCCCCGGCTGGCCGGTGCGCGTTCTAAGCTGGCTCGGTCTAGCAAAGCGCCGACGATAAAACGGCGGCCGTTCAGGGACGAGACATGAGGGTACTGCTTGCCGGCGGCGGCTCCGCCGGACACATCGAACCAGCTCTGGCGCTGGCCGACGCCCTGCGGCGGGAGGATCCGGACGTCCAGGTGACCTGCCTGGGCACCGAACGCGGCCTGGAGACCCGGCTGATCCCGCTGCGGGGCTATCCGCTCGAGCTCATCCCCGCGGTGCCGATGCCGCGCTCGGTAACGCCCAGGTTGCTCACCGTCCCCGGCCGGCTGGCGGGCGCCATCAACGCGGCCGCCGGGGTCCTGGACCGGACCGGGGCCGACGTGCTGGTCGGCTTCGGCGGCTACGTCGCCACCCCCGCCTACCTGGCGGCCCGGCGCCGCCGGGTGCCGATCGTGGTCCACGAGGCCAACCCCAGGCCGGGGCTGGCCAACCGGCTCGGGGCCAGGTTCACCACGCACGTCTACACCGGTCATCCGGACACCCAGATCAGGAACGGCAAGTACCTCGGCATCCCGATCAGGCGCGAGATCGCCGAGCTTGACCGGCTGGGCATCGGCGACAAGGCCCGCGCGCACTTCGGCCTGCGGCCCGACCTGCCCGTGCTGCTGGTCACCGGCGGCTCGCAGGGAGCGCGGTCGCTGAATACCGCGGTGTTCGGCGCCGCCGAATGGCTCAGGGCGGCAGGCGTCCAGGTCCTGCACATCATCGGCCCGCGCAACGGCGCCGAGGCCCCCGCCACCGAGAAGGGCACCGGGGAGGCAGGCGGGGTGCCCTACGTGGCCCTGCCCTACATCGACCGGATGGACCTCGCCTACGCGGCTGCGGACTTCGCGCTGTGCCGGGCCGGCGCGATGACCTGTGCCGAGCTCACCGCGGTCGGCCTGCCCGCCGCCTACGTGCCGCTCCCCATCGGGAACGGCGAGCAACGGCTGAACGCGGTGCCGATCGTGCAGCACGGCGGCGGCATGCTGGTCAACGACGCCGACCTGACCCCCGAGTGGATCCGGGACACCCTGCTGCCCGTGCTGGTCAACATCGACCAGGTGGCCGACATGTCGGAGGCGGCTGCGTCGCTGGGCCGCGGTGACGCCGACCGATGGCTCGCCCAGGCGGTCATCAAGATCGTGGAGGGCCCGGGTGGGGATCAAGAGCCTGATGCTCAGTAGGCCGGGGATGGCGACTGAGCCGGTGCCCGCCGTCCGCCTCGGGCGGGTGCACTTCACCGGGATCGGCGGCGCGGGCATGTCCGGCATCGCCCGGATCATGCTGGCCCGCGGCATCGGTGTGTCGGGCAGCGACTCGATGCCCTCCGCGCTGCTCGACGACCTGCACGCCCACGGCGCCCGCGTCTACGTCGGACACGAGGCCGGCCACCTGGGCGACCTCGGCCCGGGCGACACGCTGGTGCTGTCCAGCGCCATCCGCGCCGACAACCCGGAACTGGCCGAGGCAACCAGGCGCGGGATGCGGATCCTGCACCGGGCCGCGGCCCTGGCCTCAGTCATGGCCGGGCGGCGCGTGATCGCGGTCGCGGGCACGCACGGAAAGACCACCACCACGTCCATGCTGACCACGGTGCTGCGGGAATGCGGCGCGGATCCCGGCTACGTCATCGGGGGCATCCTGACCGAGACCGGGCTCGGGGCCGAGGACGGCGCGGGCATGGACTTCGTGGCCGAGGCGGACGAGAGCGACGGATCGTTCCTCCTGCTGTCGCCCGATGTCGCGGTCATCACCAACGTGGAAGCCGACCATCTGGACAACTACGCCAGCCTGGCGGAGATCGAGGCCGCCTTCGCGGCCTTCGCCGACCGGGTCGGCGGTATGGTGCTGACCTGCGCGGACGACCCGGGCGCGGAGGCCGTGGCGGCCCGCCTGGATCCGGCCCGCGTCCGCCGCTACGGCGAGTCCATGCAGGCCGACTACCGGCTCAGCGACATAAAGACGCAGGGCATGACGGTCAGCTTCGCGGTCACCGCCGACCGCAGCCCGTTCGGCGAGCTGCTGGCCCAGATGACCGTGCAGGTCCCCGGCCGGCACAACGCCCTCAACGCGACTGCGGCCTTCGCCGCGGCGGTCGAGCTCGGCTTCGCGCCGCCGCGGGTCACCGCGGCCCTGGCGGGCTACCGAGGCGCGCGGCGCCGGATGGAGCTCAAGGGCAAGGCGGACGGAGTGCGGGTCCTCGACAGCTACGCGCATCACCCGACCGAGCTGGCCGCCGACCTGCGCGCCGCTCGTGACATCGTCGCCGCAGGCTCGGCCGAGGGGGTTCGGGCGGAAAGGTTGCCTCCCCAAGGGGGGTCTGGGGGGATGGGTCTCTCCCAAGGGGGGTCTGGGGGGATGGGTCCCCCCAGGGAGAAGCAGAAGAGCAGGGGGGCCCTGGGGGGGATCGTTCCCCCCGAGGGCAATACAGCGAGCGGCCGGGTCATCGCCATCTTCCAGCCGCACCTGTACAGCCGGACGCGGATTTTCGCGGCCGACTTCGGCGCCGCGCTCGGGCTCGCCGACGAGGTGGTGGTGCTCGATGTCTACGCGGCCCGCGAGGACCCGGAACCCGGCGTGACCGGCCAGCTGGTCGCCGACGCCGTGCCCGGCGGGCGGGCCAGGTTCCTGCCCGACCGGACGCAGATCGCCCCGGTCATCGCCCGGATCGCGCAGCCGGGTGACGTGGTGCTGACCATGGGGGCCGGCGATGTCACCGTCCTCGGCCCGCAGCTGGTGGAGGCCCTCCGGAGGCGGCTCGGGTGAGCGAATCCGACGGCACGTACCGGGACGGTGACACCTCCCGGTCCGAGGCCGCCGGTGGCGGCGTGATCCCTGGTGGCCACGCGGTCATGAGTGACCCCGTCCGGCCAGAAAGCGGCTCAGATCCGGACGGCAGCCGCGGTTCCAGTAACCGGCGCCCGCTTTCCCGCAGCCGGCGCCCGCTTTCCCGGAACCGGCGGCCGCGGCGGCCGCTTTCCCGTTCCCGCCGGCGGTGGCGCGCGGCGTGCTTCGCCCTGGCCCTGGCCGGCGTCGCCGGGCTCGTAGCCTGGGCGCTGCTCGGCTCCCGGCTGTTCGTGGTCCGCTCGGTCGTGGTCACCGGCACTCACCTGGTGCCGACGTCCGAGGTTCTGGCCGCGGCTGACATCCCGCCAGGCACACCGCTTCTCCGCGTGAACACCGGCAAGGCCGCGTCCCGGGTGGCGGCCATCAGGCAGGTGCGCAGCGTCCGGGTGAGCACATCCTGGCCGGACCGGGTGGTCATCACGGTGCAGGAGCGGACGCCGGCGCTCGCGGTGCCGGCCGCTGGCGGCGGATTCGACCTGATAGACCCCGATGGCGTGCTCGTGCTCTGGGCGGCCAGCCGTCCCGCGAGCCTGCCGCTGTACCTCACGCCGACGCCCGCCACATCGCTGCCGGGCGACCCGGGCGTAGCCGCGGCCGCCGCGGTGCTGGCCGGACTGCCCGCCCCGCTGCGGTCCTCGGTGACCTCGGTAACCGCGCCCGACCCGGACCAGGTCACGCTCGGGCTGGCCGGCGGGACGACGGTCGTCTGGGGCGGCCCGGGTGATGCCGCGGTGAAGGCCAGGGAACTGGCCGTGCTGCTGAAGACCCACGCAAGCTACTACGACCTGAGCTCACCGGTCACGGCGGTCACTAAGTGATGGGGGCCGCTTACCCGGGACCCGATAATCCATACCGATCCACGACACGCTGGATAGTTCCAGCGTGGTTAGTTGACCAGGGTCCCGTCCGACCCTACTGTCCGTATCAATCGGACGGACGGTTAAAACTTTAAATCTTAACCTGAAGGTTAAACCTGATGGTGAAGGACGAGGCCCTGGCGGTAAATTCCGCATAGCCACCCGGGTGGACGTTTCCCGAGCCCAGGGCCACAATCGGCGGACCGCACGAGCGCAATTGAAAAGCACGCGTGATCGCCGAGGCGGCAAAGGATTTACGAGCGGAAAGGTACCCTCCTCGTGGCAGCACCGCAGAACTATCTGGCGGTTATCAAGGTCGTCGGAATCGGCGGCGGCGGTGTCAACGCCGTCAATCGCATGATCGAAGAGGGACTCAAGGGCGTCGAGTTCATCGCGATCAATACTGACGCTCAAGCGCTGCTCATGAGCGACGCCGACGTCAAGCTCGACGTCGGACGTGAGCTCACCAGGGGCCTGGGGGCCGGCGCCAATCCCGATGTCGGGGCCAAGGCCGCCGAAGATCACCGGGAGGAGATCGAGGAGGTCCTCAAGGGCGCCGACATGGTCTTCGTGACAGCTGGCGAGGGCGGCGGCACCGGCACCGGCGGCGCGCCCGTGGTCGCCAACGTGGCCCGATCCCTCGGCGCGCTCACCATCGGCGTGGTGACCAGGCCGTTCGGCTTCGAGGGCAAGCGGCGGGTGGTGCAGGCCGAGTCCGGCATCGAGAGGCTGCGCAGCGAGGTCGACACGCTGATCGTTATTCCCAACGACCGGCTGCTGTCGATCTCCGACCGGCATGTGAGCGTGCTGGACGCGTTCAAGGCCGCGGACCAGGTCCTGCTCTCCGGTGTCCAGGGCATTACCGACCTGATCACCACGCCCGGGCTGATCAACCTGGACTTCGCCGACGTCAAGTCGGTGATGTCGGGCGCGGGCTCGGCGCTGATGGGCACCGGTTCCTCACGCGGCGACGACCGGGCCGTGGCGGCGGCCGAGATGGCGATCTCCAGCCCGCTGCTCGAGGCGAGCATCGACGGCGCCCACGGCGTGCTGCTGTCCATCCAGGGCGGCTCCGACCTGGGGCTGTTCGAGATCAACGAGGCCGCCCAGCTCGTGTCCAATTCCGCCGCAGTCGACGCGAACATCATCTTCGGCGCGGTCATTGACGACGCCCTCGGCGACGAGGTCCGGGTCACGGTCATCGCGGCTGGCCTCAACGAGAACCGGACCGGGCGGTCCGGCGAGGCGGCCAGCGATTCGGGCAGCACCTCGTACAGCAGCGCGTCGTTCGGCGGCAACGGGTCGAACGGCGCCTCGTACGGTGCCGCCAGCCCGGGCAGCGACACTTCGGCCGTCGGCCAGGGGGTACCCGCCATCCGGGTGCCCGCGCCCGCTCCGGCCCTGGCGGGCCAGGGCAGCTTTCTCGGTGCTCCAGTGGCCGACACCACGGCCCGCCCTATCGCGGTGCCCGAGCCGGACGCCGCTGAGCCCGGCAGCGTCGTGCCCCGCATAGGCCGCCACGGAGTGCCGTCCTTCGAGTCGGCCGAGCCTGAAGCCCCCCGCGCCGAGACCGCGCAGGCCGAGACCATGCAGGCCGAGACCGTGCAGCACGGCGCGGCCGCGCCGGAAGCGGCCGGGCATCCCGGCGTTACCATCGGCTCGGACACCTCCTTGTCTTCCCCGTACTCGGCGGCCCCGCGGCACGCACCGACCGAGGCGCCCGCCAAGACTTTTGAGGTCGCCGCCAGCCGCCGCCGTCCCGTCGTCTTCGAAGAAGACGACGACCTGGATGTCCCTGACTTCCTCAAGTGACCGGTTCTCCTCGGCAGGAAGAACTCGCCGTGCGGCTGGCCGCGGTACGCAAACGCATCGCCGCGGCGTGCGACGCCGCGGGACGCGCTGCCGAGGAGGTCACGCTGATCGCGGTGACCAAGACCTGGCCCGCCTCCGACGTCCGGCTGCTGGCCGGCCTTGGCCTCACCGACGTCGGCGAGAACCGTGACGCGGAGGCCGCGCCGAAGGCGGCCGAATGCGCCGACCTGAATCTGACCTGGCACTTCATCGGCCAGCTGCAGACCAACAAGGCCGGCAGCGTGGCCCGCTACGCCTCCTTCGTCCACTCCGTTGACCGGCCGCGCCTCATCGGGGCCCTCGGCGCGGCGGCCCGCCGGGCCGGACGTGTCATCGAGTGCCTGATCGAGGTGAGCCTGGACGGCGACCCCGAGCGGGGCGGGGCGCGGCCAGGCCAGGTTCCCGGCCTGGCCGGGGAACTGGATGCCGAGCCGGGGCTGGTCCTGTCGGGCGTGATGGCCATTGCCCCGCTCGGCATGGAGCCCGCCGCCGCTTTCGCCAGGCTGCGGCACAGCGCCGCTCTGGTCCGGGAGGTAAGGCCCGCCGCAACGGTGATATCAGCCGGCATGAGCGGTGACCTGGAGGCCGCAATCGAGGCCGGCGCGACACACGTGAGAATCGGTACGGCGTTGCTCGGCGATCGGGGGGCTCGTGTCAGGTAATGTCCCACGCGAGAAGCCTGGAACGGCTGGCAACCACGGTACAGGCTGGGAGGACTGAAAAATGGCCAGTGCCATGCGTAAGATGGCGGTCTACCTCGGCCTGGTCGAGGACGATCACCGCTATCAGGACAAGTACGACTCGTACGGGGAGTACGACGAATACGAGGAGCCTGACCTGCCCGAGGGACCCGACGAGCCGGACGCCCGGTCCGGCAGCCGGGACGATTACGGCAGTTACCAGCCTACGGAGTGGCGGGCCGAGCACGTGTCTCAGATGACCGATCTCGCCCGGATTACGACACTCCATCCTCGTACTTACAATGAAGCGCGTACTATTGGTGAGCACTTCCGCGATGGCACTCCGGTGATCATGAACCTGACCGAGATGGTGGACAGTGACGCCAAGCGGCTCGTCGACTTCGCGGCCGGCCTGATCTTCGGCCTGCGCGGGAGCATCGAACGCGTGACAAACAAGGTCTTCCTGCTGTCCCCGGCGAACGTCGAGGTAACCGCGGAGGACAAGGCTCGCATCGCAGAGCGCGGCTTCTTCAATCAGAGCTAACCAGCAAGCAGTGGTAACGTGACGCTGATCAGTAGTTGTGCCGCGTCAGGCGGCACCAGACTCCAGGTGGACTCGTGCAGTACTTGAGGGAAGTCCTCACCTACGTTCTGACGATCTATCTGGTCCTGCTGATCGGCAGGATGATCTTCGGCTGGGTGCAGGTGTTCGCCCGCGAATGGCGCCCCTCCGGTATCCTGCTGGTGCTCGCCGAAGCGATCTTTACCGTGACAGATCCGCCGCTGAAGTTCCTGCGTCGCTTCATACCGCCGCTCCGGATCGGTATGGTGGCCATGGACCTCAGCTTCATGGTTCTGTTCATCGTGGTCTTGATCCTGCTTGAAGTGGCTGTGCCTCACCTTTGATTCAGGTACCGTCGTGAGGAACACGGTCCAAGTGCGCCGAGGAGACGAGATGCCGCTGACGCCCGCGGATGTTCGGAATAAGCAGTTCAGTACGACCAGGCTCCGGCCCGGCTACGACGAAGAAGAGGTTGACGCCTTCCTCGATGAGGTCGAGGCCGAGCTTGACCGGCTGATCCAGGAGAACGAAGAGCTCCGGGCGAAGCTGGCGGAAGTGCTGCGCGGTGGCAAGTCGGCGGTTCCCGCGCTGAGCTCGCCGCTGTCCGACCCGAAGCAGGACATGATGGCGCCCGAGCCGCGTGTCGAGCCCGAGCGCAGGCAGCCCGAGCCGGTCATGATGGGCTCGATGCCGCACATCGAGGACAACATGGACACCGCCGCGCGCGTGCTCTCGCTCGCGCAGCAGACTGCGGACCAGGCCATCGCCGATGCCCGCCGGGAAGCCGACGAGACCCTCGGCCGCGCTCGCCGCGAGGCCGACGAGGTGCTGACCAAGGCCCGGCGCCAGGCCGAGCAGATCACCGGCGACGCGCGGGCCCGGGCGGAGAGCCTGGAGCGTGACGCGCAGGAGCGGCACCGCCAGGCTATGGGCTCGCTGGTGCAGACGCGCGAAGAGCTCGAGCGGCGGGTGGACGACCTGCGCGCGTTCGAGCGCGAGTACCGCAGCAGGCTCAAGGCCTACCTGGAAGGGCAGCTCCGCGACCTGGAGGCTGGTGTCACCGAGAGCGGTGCCTTCCCGACCGTGGGCTCGGGGGCGCAGCCGCCGATGCCGGCCGCGCTGGGCGCCCCGGTGGGCAGCCGCAACGGCGGCCCCGGCTCGTCCCAGTACGGGGCGCCCGAGGTCGTGCCGCATTCAGGTGGTTTCCGCACGACTGAGGGAGCGCCCTCCCGCGATCGCCGGTAGGCGTTAGAGAGCTCCAGGGATCGGTGAGAAAGCGCCTGTGATCCGGTTCAGTGCGTTTCTCGTAGCAGTGGCGGTCGGGCTCTTGGTGGCGGGCGTCGTCACCAGCAAGCTGACGCTGGTCTACGTCGCGATCGGCGTCAGCGGCGTGGCCCTCCTGGCGCTTGCCATAGGTGCGGTCGTCAAGCGGCGCGAGCTGTTCGGCTCACCTGAGGCCGCCAGGGCCGAACCGCTAGCGGTCCCCGTCCCGGCCGCGGGTTTCCCGCCCGCCCAGCCTCCACTAGCGCAGCCTTCACCAGCCCAGGCCCAGCCGCAGATCTCACCCTGGGCGGCTACCGTGGCGACCGGATCCGGATCATCGGGGCCCGGCCCTGTTAGCCCTCCCGGCCCCGCCTGGCCCCCGGCCGCGCCGCCCAGGCCATCCGTGGCCGGCTACCTGCCAGCCGACCAGCCGTGGCCGGCCAGGACCCAGCCCTCGCCCGGCCAGCCCGCCCCCGCCTGGGGGAGCGGCGTCCCGCCCGCTGGCTTGCCCGCCGCACGGCCCGCCATGCCCGCCGCCGGCTTCCCCGACGCCCCCCGGCCCGCCGCGCCCGCCGCCGGCCTGGCCGGTGTCCAGCGTCCTCCAGCCGCCCCGCCCGATAGCCGCCCGGCTGATCCCCGGCGCCCGCAGGGCCCGTCGTTCACCCCCCACCCGCCGGCCGCCACCGCCCAGCCGGCCTCCCTGGCCCCGTGGGAGCGACACGAGGAGACCCGCCCCCTGCCGCGACCTCAGCCACCAGCGCGTCCGGCCGGTCCGCAGCAGCCCCCCGCCCCGCCCGTATCCGCCGCGCCGGCCCCCGCCGCGCCGGCCCGCGACGTGTCGGGCCCCGCCACGCCGGTCCGCGACGCGGGCGACGAGGACAAGTTCCCCACGCAGCGCTTCCAGCCCTTCGCCCGGCGCCCCCCCGCGGAGCCCCCGGCCGCCGAGGCGCCGCCCGTCGCCGAGACGCCCGCGGCCGCCCCCGAGTCAGCCGTCCCGGCTGACCAGCCCGACCGTGAAGACAAGCCCTCCGCAGACCTGCCGTCCGCCGAGGCTGAGCGCCCCGAGCCGCTCCAGGACGGCGTCGATCCACTCGCTGCCACGGACGAGCCGACACCAGCAGCGCCCACGCCGGTACCGGCCCCCACCAACACTGCGGCGCCAGAACCGGCCCCCACCGACACCGCCACGCCAGGACCCGCGGCACCCGAGGCACCCACAGCCGAACCTGCCGCGCCTGAGCCCACCGCACCCGAACCCGGAGTCGGCGCCCCCACGCCGGCCACCGCCGAACTGCAGCGCGAGGTCACCGTCGTCCCCGGCGTCCCGCGATACCACAACGCCCACTGCATCCTCATCCGGTTCATGGGCGCGGGCGACCTGGAGAAGATGACGCTCGCTGCGGCCCGGGAATCGGGCTGCACGCCGTGCCGAGCCTGCCAGCCTGACCAGCCGGAGCAGAACCCGGCGTTACCGGCGTCCGAGCCAGAACGTCAGGCCGAGATCCGCATCCGCGTGCTCTGCCGCATCCGCCCCATCCGGCGCACCGGTGCCGGACCCGAAGTCCACCGCGAGCACCTCGGCGGCGATAAGCCCCGCGTGCTCGGTCAGGGCCGCAGTCAGTTCCGGGTTGGCTGACGACCAGCGCAGCCAGATCCGGTCGGTGACGTCCAGGCCGTCGTTCTTCCTGGCCTCCTGGACCAGCCGGATGACCTCGCGCGCGAGCCCCTCCCGCAGCAGTTCCCGGCTGACGGTGATGTCGATCGCCACGGTCTCGCCGCCTTCGGTGGCCACCGCCCAGCCCGTCCGCGGCGTCTGGGTCACGATCACGTCGTCCGCGCCGATCAGCACGGGTTCGCCGCCGGGCACCACTACCGTCACCGGACGCCCGGCCAGCACGGCGGTGGCGATGTCCGCCGCCGGAGCCGCGGCGACGGCCGCCGCCACGGCCGGCGTCCGGGCCCCGAACCGGCGGCCGAGCGAGCGGAAGTTCGGCTTGACCGTATAGTCCACCAGCTCCCCACCAGAACCGCCCAGCACTTCGAGCACGGCCACGTTCAGCTCCGTCGCGACCTGCTCCCGCAGCTCGCCAGGCAACTCCGAGAAGCCGGGCGCTCCGATCAGGGCCCGGCGCAACGGCTGCCGCATGCGGACCGAGGCGCCCGCCCGGGCCGAACGTCCCAGCTCGACCAGCCGCCGTACCAGCGCCATCTGCGACGAAAGCGCCGAATCGACCAGTGCCGAATCGATTTGGGCCGCGTCGGCCCCGGGCCACGCGGCTAGGTGCACCGAGTCCGCCGCCCCGGCCTGCCGCAGCACGCCCCAGAACATAGTCGGTGATGAACGGGGTGAACGGCGCCATCAGCAGCGTCAGCGTGGTCAGGCACTCATACAGGGTGGCGAACGCCGCCGCGCCGTCCGGCGACCCGGGCCCGTCCCAGAACCGCCGCCGGGACCGCCGCACGTACCAGTTGGACAGGTCATCGATGAACGTCGCGAGCCGCCGGCCCGCCGCCGCGGTGTCGAACCCCTCGAGCCAGGCCGTGACGTCCCGCACCACCGCGTGCAGCTCGCCGAGCACCCACCGGTCAAGCACCGGGCGCTGCGCCGCGGCCGGGGCGGACGCCAGGCCGTCGGCCGCCGTCCAGCCGCCCGCGTTGGCGTACAGGACCAGGAACGAGGCCGTGTTCCAGTAGGTGAGCAGCACCTTCCTGACGATCTCGCTGAGCTGGTCGTGCCCCACCCGGCGGGCCCCCCACGGCGACCCGGAAGCCGCGAAGAACCAGCGCAGCGCGTCCGCGCCATGCGCGTCCATCAGCGGGATCGGCTCGAGCACGTTGCCCAGGTGCTTGCTCATCTTGCGGCCGGTCTCGTCGACCAGCAGGCCCACGCACACCACGTTCTCGTACGACGAGCGCCCGAACACCAGCGTCCCCACAGCCATCAGCGAGTAGAACCAGCCTCTGGTCTGGTCGAGCGCCTCGCAGATGAACTGCGCCGGGTAGGCGGCCTCGAACTCGGCCTGGTTCCGCAGCGGCGCGCCGTGCTGGGCGAACGGCATCGCCCCCGAGTCGTACCAGACATCGATCACCTCGGGCACCCGCCGCGCCCGCTGTCCGCAGTCCGGGCAGGTGAACGTGATCTCGTCGACGAACGGCCGGTGCGGATCAAGACCGGTCAGGTCCGCACCAGCCAGGTCCGACAGCTCGTCCAGCGAGCCGACGCAGGTCACGTGATCCTCGTCGCACACCCACAGCGGCAGCGGCGTGCCCCAGTACCTGGTCCGGGACAGCGCCCAGTCCACGTTGTTCCGCAGCCACTCGCCGTACCGGCCGTACTTGACCGTCTCCGGATACCAGTTCGTCTGCTCGTTCTGGGCCAGCAGCCGGTCCTTGATCGCGGTGGTCCTGATGTACCACGAGGGCAGCGCGTAGTACAGCAGCGCCGTGCCGCACCGCCAGCAGTGCGGGTAGCTGTGCTCGTGCCGGTGCGAGGCGAACAGCAGGCCCCGGTCGTCCAGGTCGCTGATCAGCCGCTGGTCGGCGTCCTTGAAGAACAGCCCGCCGACCAGCGGCACGCCGTCCTCGAAGTGCCCGTCGGGCTTGACCGGGTTGACCACCGGCAGCCCGTGCGCGCGCGAGGCGTCCATGTCGTCCGCGCCGAACGCGGGCGCCAGGTGGACCAGCCCGGTGCCATCTTCTGTCGTCACGAATGACCCTGGAATCACCACATGAGCGTCAGGGATATTGATGATGCCGAACGGAGCCTGGTATCTCGCCCCCACCAAAGCCGCACCGGGGAACCGGGCGGAGACCTGCCAGCCCTCGCCGAGCACCGGCCGGACCAGGTCTTCGGCCACCACCACCCGGTCGCCGTCGGTGGGGTGCCGGGCCACCACGTAGGCCGCCTCCGGGTGGACCGCCACCGCGGTGTTGGAGACCAGCGTCCAGGGCGTCGTGGTCCACACCAGCAGGTCGGCGCCCTCGAGCTGCGGCGGAGTCCCGTCCGGCAGGGCGAGCAACCGGAACCTGACCGTGATAGCCGGGTCGGAGACCGGCTGGTAGACATCGGGCTGGCCCAGCTCGGCGTCGGACAGCGGCGTCCCGCAGCGCGGGCAGTACGGGCTGATCCGGAAGTCGCGGGCCAGCAGGCCGGCGTCGAAGACAGCCTTCAGCGACCACCAGACCGACTCAACGTAGCTGGCGTCCATGGTCCGGTAGGCATGCTCGGTGTCGGCCCAGTAACCCATCCGCCGGGACATGGCCAGCCACGCGTCCACGTACCTGAGCACCGACTCGCGGCACCGCGCGTTGAACTCGGCGATCCCGTAGGCCTCGATGTCACGCTTACCGGTGAACCCGAGTTCCTTCTCCACCGCCACCTCGACCGGCAGCCCGTGGCAGTCCCAGCCCGCCCGGCGTGGCACGTGGAAGCCCTGCATGGTCTTGAACCGGGGGAACAGGTCCTTGAAGGTCCGCGCCTCGACATGGTGCACGCCGGGCAGCCCGTTGGCGGTCGGCGGGCCCTCATAGAAGATCCAGGGAGGCCCGCCTTCGGTCTGCTTCAGTGACCGCTCGAAGATGCCCGCGTCCTGCCAGCGGGCCAGTACCTCGCGCTCGAGCGCGGGCAGGTCCACCTGCGCGGGGAGCGGCTCGAATCCCTGCACCGCCCAAGAGTAGCTGACCTCCGGTTTGCCACGGGTAGCACCGCGGCTTATCCTCCGTTGACCGCTCTACTGTGCCGAACGGAGGCCGCATGTCCGCCCTACCGCGGTCCGCCGCCGCTGATCTTCCGGTGCGCCCCGGCGAAGAGCCCTGGACCGACGCCGAGCTCGAGCAGGTGCGGGCCGAGCTCGAGTCCGAGATCGCCAGCTTGCGCGCCGATATCGCCCGGGTCTCCGCTGACATCGCCGAACGCCTCACCGACGCCGTGCGCGACGCCGGCGACGACACGGCCGACGCCGGGACCAAGGCCTTCGAGCGCGAGCACGATCTGGCTCTCGCCCAGAACGCACAGGTCCTGCTCGATCAGGGTGAGCGCGCCCTGGGCCGGATCGATGCGGGAACATATGGAGTATGCGAATCCTGCGGCCAGCCGATCGGGAAGGCGCGCCTGATGGCGTTCCCGCGGGCCCACCTGTGCGTGACCTGCAAGCAGCGGGAGGAACGCCACTGACCAGTCAGCAGCCCGGCCAGCAGCTGACCAGTCAGCAGCCCGGCCAGCAACCCGGGCGGCTGCGCAGGGTCGGCCTGCTGCTCGGCGTGGCCGTCGTCGTGATCACGGCCGATCTGGTCTCCAAGGTGCTGGTGGCCGCCAACATCCCCGAGCAGACCTATGTGCACGTGATCGGCAACGTGTTCATGCTCACGCAGGTCCGCAACGGCGGCGCGGCCTTCAACCTGGGCGGCACCTCCATCACGGTCGTCTTCACCCTGATCGCGGCGGGCGTGGTCACCTACATCCTGCGCGCCGCGAGCAACCTGCGCAGCACCGGCTGGGCCATCACCCTCGGGCTGCTGCTCGGCGGGGCCACCGGCAACCTGATCGACCGGATCTTCCGCGCGCCCGGCCCGTTCCGCGGCAACGTAGTCGACTGGATCGAGGTGACCCGCTACTGGCCGGTGTTCAACGTCGCCGACTCCTGCATCGTCTGCGCCGGCATCCTGGTCGTCCTGCTCGCCCTGCGCGGCATCCGCCTGGACGGCACCAGGACCCTGCGGGCCCATGAATCCCATGAAGCCCATAAAGCCCATGAACCCCATAAAGCCCATAAAGCCCATGGACCCCATGAAGCCCATGGACCCCATGGACCCCATGAACCCGGTCCCGACCCCCCCGACCCCCCGGACCCCCCAAAGCCCCCAAAGCCCCCAGAACAGGAATATCCGGAATCGAATAATCCGATACCGAACTATCCGGAATCGAACTATCCGGAACCGAATTATCCAGAGCCGGAGCTCCGGCCCGCGGACGACGGGCGATGACGGTGCCGGGCGAGCGGCAGCTCGCAGTGCCAGAAGGCCTGGACGGCGAGCGGCTCGACGCCGCCCTGGCCCGCATGTTCGGCCTGTCCAGGTCCCGCGCCGCGGAGCTGATCGGCGACGGCCTGGTGCTGCTCGACGGGCGGCCCGCGGCTAAGTCGGACCGCGTGCTGGCCGGCGATCCGCTGCAGGTCACCCTCCCGCCGCCGCGGCCGCCCGAGCCGCCCCGGCTGGTCGAGGGCCTGGCCTTGCTGTACGAGGACGACGACATCATTGTGGTGGACAAGCCGCGCGGCGTGGCCGCCCACCCCACCCCCGGCTGGACCGGCCCGACCGTCATCGGCGGGCTGCTCGCGGCCGGGCACACCGTGGCGACCAGCGGCGCCGCCGAACGCCAGGGCATCGTGCACCGCCTGGACGCCAACACCACAGGAACGATGGTGGTGGCCAAGAGCGAGCCGGCCTACAGCGCGCTCAAGCGGGCCTTCCGCGAGCGCACCGTGGACAAGCGCTACCACGCGCTCGTGCAGGGCCACCCCGACCCGCTGCGCGGCACGGTGGATGCGCCGATCGGCCGCCACCCGTCCGGCGATGGCCGGTTCGCGGTGATCAGCGACGGGCGGCCCAGCGTGACCCACTACGACACGATGGAGGCGTTCCGCGCCGCCAGCCTGGTGGACGTCGACCTGGAAACCGGCCGCACCCACCAGATCCGGGTGCACATGGCCGCCATCAGGCATCCGGTGGTCGGCGACCTGCTCTACGGCGCCGATCCCGTGCTGGCCGCCCGGCTGGGCCTGACCCGGCAGTGGCTGCACGCGGTCAGCCTGGCCTTCGCCCACCCCGCCGACGGCCGCCCGGTCTCGTTCACCAGCGCCTACCCGCCCGACCTGGCCCACGCCCTCGACATCCTGCGCGCCGAGAGTTAGCCAGGCAGAATAGCGGCGTGGAGATCGCCGAGCACATTGCCGCGCTGCGCCGCGAGGGCGGCCAGCTCGCGGACGCGGCCGAACTGGCCGGCCTGGACGCAGCCGTACCGCCATGCCAGCCGTGGCTGGTCAAGGACCTGCTGCGGCACACCGGATACATCCACCGGTGGGCCGCCCGGCACGTCACCGAGTGTCCGGACAGCATCGGTGTAGTTGCCGCCGTCCGCCTCGCGTCTTAAACGAGTCAAGCACTGAGCTGCGCGGCGAGCGATCAGGTGTCCGAAAGTAGGTCCGAACGTGCTTGCCCACCACTCGAAACTCCTGCGGGCGAGGCTCAGTATCGGCGGCGAGGTTTGGCTGCCGGCCAACCTGTTCGGGCAGGTTGCCTCGATGACTAGTGACCAAAGCCTCTACTTAGCAGGCGACTGGTCAGTGATGATGCCAGCATGACGATCGGTCCGGCCGTCGAGCGCGGCGGATCCATGTCCATTGTCGGCGTCGAGTCCGCCGGGATCAGAGCGAGTGGCTTGACCAAGTCCTACGACTCGGTCCAGGCGGTTCGCGAAGTCAACCTCGAGATCGCGCCGGGCGAAACGGTTGCCCTGCTCGGTCCGAACGGAGCGGGCAAGACGACGACGATTGATATGATCCTCGGCCTTCGTCGCCCCGACGCAGGAGCTGTCACCGTCTGTGGCCTCCCTCCAGCTTCCGCCGTCAGGTTGGGCTTGGTCGGTGGGATGCTCCAGACGGGATCGCTGCCCGACTTTCTGCGCGTGCGCGAGCTGGTCTCGCTGGTCGCCTCCTACTACCCACACCCACTTCCGGTCGATGAGGTGCTGGCACTTACGGGGCTGGGCGACCTCGCGGAGCGTCGGACGACGAAGCTGTCCGGCGGGCAAGCCCAGCTAGTGCGCTTCGCCACGGCACTCGTCGCCAACTCCGATCTCCTGGTGCTCGACGAGCCGACCGCGGGCATCGACGTCGAGGGTCGCCGCGAGTTCTGGCGGGTCATGCGCGGACTCGCTTCGAAGGGCAAGACCGTCGTGTTCGCGACCCATTACCTCGAAGAGGCAGACGCCTTTGCAGATCGGATCGTGCTCATCGCCCACGGCCGCATCGTCGCCGACGGACCGGCAACCGAGATCAAGGCGAAGGTAGGGTCCCGATCGGTCCGGGCGACCCTCCCTGGAGCCGATCTCCCGTCGCTTCGCGCTCTGCCAGGCGTGACGAACGTCGAGCGCCATGGCGACACAGTGATCCTGTCGTGCTCGGACGCCGACGCTGCGCTCCCGGCGCTGTTCGCGAGGTTCCCCGAGGTCCGAGACGTCGAAGCGGCTGGCGGAAGCCTCGAGGAAGCGTTCCTCGAGCTGACGGCTACGAACGACAACCCTCGCTCAGGGGGTGCTGCCGCATGAGCGCCGTCACCCACGTGCACTATGAGCTCCTTCGCTCCTTCCGCAACCGCCTGACGTGGGCGCTCGCCATAGTGCTGCCGCTCATCGTCTACTACGCAGTCACGTCGGGCAACCGCCATGCATTCGTCTACGCCGCGGGCGTCTCCTTCCCTCTCTACTTCATGACCGGGATGGCCGCCTATGGCGCGATGTTCGCCGCGATCGGACCCGGTGCCCGTCTCGCGCGCGACCGCGCTCGAGGCTGGACCCGCCAGCTGCGGATCACGCCCCTGCGGGTTCGTACCGACTACCTCGCGAAGATGCTCGCCGCTTACCTCGTGGCGCTGCCCGCGCTCGTCTTGGTGTTTCTGGCCGGCGTAACGCTCGGAGTGCGCCTCGACGCGGCGCAGTGGTTCGAGATGACCGGCCTGCTCCTTATTGGCTTGGTGCCGTTCGTCTTGATGGGCCTCATCTTGGGTCACCTCATCGCGACGGATGCCCTCGTGCCAGTTATGGGCTGGCTCGTCGTCTTCTTCGCCCTCTTTGGTGGCGCCTTCGGGAGTTTGTTCAACAGCGGGGCGATGCTGACCGTCGTCAAGCTGCTGCCCTCCTACTGGCTCGTGCATGCCGGCGAGGCCGCGCTCGTCCACGGTGATTGGCCGGCGGAGGGATGGATCGTCCTCGCCTGCTGGACCGCCGCGCTCGTCCCACTTGCCGTCTTTGCCTACCGGCACGACACCGGCGAGGCGTGATCGCACATCCTCACAGCCAACCTTCAACGTCGTCGCACAGTGGTCCGCGCAGAGTTCTAACCCCTCGTCCGGCCGCGCTCGGGCTCCCCGGGCGGGATTTTCATGGAGCGGGGCGGCCGCTGCGGGACCGGGAGGAGGCCGGCTGCGGCGCGCCCTGGGATGAACCACGACAAACCGCGCACATAGTGCGCCGGTGGCCGCCGATCGCGACACGCCGGAAACTTATGTAATTTTGGCCTGCTTACGGAATACCGGTAATCAACCGCGAAACCCGAATCAACCACGGAAAAGTTGATGCTGTGACTGGTGGTGCGAGGTCCCGGGCACCGGGGCGCCCGCCGGTACGGAGTGCCCGGAATGTCGTAGCCCCATGTTAACGTCAAATGTATGTTCGATACATATAGAGCAGGACATTCGCAACATCAAGGACATGTCGCACCCGGTCGGCGCGCCAGCCGGACGCGACCGGCGGTGCTCCATTAGGGTGGTCAGCACCGGGTTGATGATCACGCGCGGCGCCCTGAGGCCGCACTCTGCGGGGTGGCGTGCGCTGTGCAGCGTGCCCTGAGGAGGCGGTTCGTCGATGGCGGGATCTGGTGAGCCGTTCGCCCACCTGCATGTGCACACCGAGTACTCCATGCTGGATGGCGCGGCCCGGATCAAGGAACTGCTCGCCGAGGTCAAGCAGCAGGGCATGACCCACGTGGCGATGACCGACCACGGCAACATGTACGGCGCCGCCGAGTTCCACCGCCAGGCCAAGGACGCCGGCGTCACGCCGGTGATCGGGATCGAGGCCTACCTCGCGCCCGAGGTCCGGACCAACTCCAACCGCATCCTGTGGGGGCAGCCGCACCAGAAGAAGGACGATGTCGCCGCCTCCGGCGCCTACCTGCACAAGACCATCTGGGCCAGGAACAACGAGGGCCTGCACAACCTGTTCCGGCTCTCCTCGCGCTCCTACGCCGAGGGCTGGATGATCAAGTGGCCCCGGATGGACAGGGAAATCATCGCCGAGCACGCGGCCGGGCTGATGGCCTCCACCGGCTGCCCGTCGGGGGAGCTGCAGACCAGGCTGCGGCTGGACCAGTTCGACGAGGCCCTCGAGGCCGCGGCCAAATGGCAGGACATCTTCGGCAAGGAGAATTACTTCCTCGAGCTGATGGACCACGGCCTGGACATCGAGCGGCGGGTCCGGGACGGCCTGACCGAGATCGCCAGGAAACTCCGCATCCCGCCCGTGGTCACCAACGACTCGCACTACACCCGCGAGGCCGATTCCCAGGCGCAGGACATGCTGCTGTGCATCCAGACCGGCAAGACCCTGCTGGACACGGACCGGCTCCGGTTCGACGGCTCCGGGTACTACATCAAGCCCGCCGCCGAGATGTACAGCCTGGACTCCAGCGACCTGTGGCAGGAGGGCTGCCGCAACAGCCAGCTGCTGATCGCCAACCGGGTCGACACCACCGGCATGTTCAACTTCGTCAACCTGATGCCCAGGTTCCCCATCCCGGATGACTTCGAGTCCGAGGACGAGCTGTTCCGCGCCGAGGTGTGGAAGGGCATGGACCGCCGCTACCCGGACGGCTACGACGAGCAGCGGCGCCAGCAGGCCGAGTACGAGATCGGGATCATCAGCCAGATGGGCTTCC
This sequence comes from uncultured Actinomycetes bacterium, assembly GCA_963835775.1. Classification (GTDB taxonomy): domain Bacteria; phylum Actinomycetota; class Actinomycetes; order Streptosporangiales; family Streptosporangiaceae; genus Palsa-504. The sequence continues at coordinate 291,159 of CAWIHB010000004.1, forward strand.
CGGCCTACTTCCTGGTCGTCGCCGACTTCATCATGTGGGCGAAGAACAATGGCGTCGCCGTGGGTCCCGGCCGCGGCTCGGCGGCCGGGTCCATCGTCGCCTACGCCATGGGCATCACCGACCTCGACCCGCTGGTCCACGGCCTGATCTTCGAGCGCTTCCTCAACCCCGAGCGCGTGTCCATGCCCGACATCGACATCGACTTCGACGAGCGCGGGCGCGCCGACGTGATCAGGTACGTGACCCAGAAGTGGGGCTCGGACCGGGTCGCGCAGATCGTCACCTACGGCACGATCAAGGCCAAGGCGGCCATCAAGGACTCCTGCCGGGTGCTCGGCCATCCCTACGCGCTCGGGGACCGGATCACCAAGGCCTTCCCGCCCGCCGTCATGGGCAAGGACGTCCCGCTGTCGGCGATCTTCGACGAGAACCACGCGCGGTACAAGGAGGCGGGCGAGCTCCGGTCGCTGTACGAGGACGAGGCCGAGGTCAAGCAGGTCATCGACACCGCCCGCGGGATCGAGGGGCTGATCCGCCAGCCCGGCGTGCACGCGGCCGGGGTCATCATGTCCGCGGAGCCGCTGACCGACCACATCCCGGTCTGGACCAGGCACACCGACGGCGCGGTGATCACGCAGTTCGACTACCCGACCTGCGAGGGCCTCGGCCTGCTGAAGATGGACTTCCTCGGCCTGCGCAACCTGACCATCATGGCCGACGCGGTGGCGGCGATCGAGAAGAACCGGGCCATCTCCACCGACCTGCTGACCCTGCCCCTGGACGACAAGCCGACCTACGAACTGCTGGCCCGCGGCGACACGCTCGGCGTGTTCCAGCTGGACGGCGGGCCGATGCGCTCGCTGCTGCGGCTGATGAAGGCGGACAATTTCGAGGACATCTCCGCCGTCCTGGCCCTGTACCGGCCCGGTCCGATGGGCGTCAACTCGCACACCAACTACGCCTTGCGCAAGACCGGGCAGCAGGACATCACGCCCATCCACCGGGAGCTCGAGGAGCCGCTGCGCGAGGTGCTCGAGCCGACCTACGGGCTGATCGTCTATCAGGAGCAGGTGCAGAAGGCCGCCCAGATCCTGGCCGGCTACACCCTCGGCCAGGCCGACCTGCTGCGCCGGGCCATGGGCAAGAAGAAGAAGGAGATCCTGGACAAGGAGTTCGTCCCGTTCCAGCAGGGCTGCCGGGAACGCGGCTACTCCGACCAGGCCATTCAGGCCGTCTGGGACGTCCTGGTGCCGTTCGCCGACTATGCCTTCAACAAGGCGCACACCGCGGCCTACGGCCTGATCGCCTACTGGACCGCCTACCTGAAAGCCAACTACCCGGCCGAGTACATGGCCGCGCTGCTGTCGTCGGTCGCCGATGACAAGGACAAGTCGGCGCTGTACCTGAACGAGTGCCGCCGGATGGGCATCAAGGTGCTCCCGCCCGACGTCAACGAGTCGGTGGCCACGTTCGCGGCGGTCGGCAGCGACGTCAGGTTCGGCCTGGCGGCCATCCGCAATGTGGGCACCAACGTGGTGGAAGCCATCGCCGCGGCGCGCAAGTCCAAGGGCCAGTTCAGCAGCTTCGCCGATTTCCTGCGCAAGGTCCCGCTGGTGGTGTGCAACAAGCGGGTCATCGAGTCGCTGATCAAGGCGGGCGCCTTTGACTCGTTCGGCGAGCCGCGCAAGGGCCTGGTGTTCGTGCATGAGCAGGCCGTCGACGCCGTGATCGACATCAAGCGCAACGAGGCCATCGGCCAGGATTCGCTGTTCGGCGGCGACGCCGAAGCCGAGGCGGTCTTCGACGTTCCCGTGCCGCCCGGCGAATGGGACAAGCCCACCCTGCTGAACTTCGAGCGTGAGATGCTCGGCCTTTACGTCTCGGACCACCCGCTGTTCGGCGTCGAGCACATCATCGCCAGGGAAAGCGACTGCTCGCTGGCCGACCTGATGACCGATGATGCCGAACGGCCCAGGACCGACCGGTCCGACGCCCAGATCGTCAAGGTGGGCGGGATCCTTTCCGGCGTCCAGCGCAAGGTGACCAAGCAGGGGAACCAGTGGGCGGCCGCCACCCTGGAAGACCTGGCCGGGGCGATCGAGGTGCTGTTCTTCCCGCAGACCTACCAGCTCTACGCCACCTCCATCGCCGAGGACGCGGTGGTCGTGGTGAAGGGCAAGGTGGACCGCCGGGACGACGTGCCCAAGCTGATCGCCATGGACCTGACCATCCCCGACCTGTCGGTCGACGAGTCGGGCCCCTTCGTGGTGTCCATGCCGGTAGCCAAGTGCGTGCCGCCAGTGGTCGAGCGGCTGCGGGAGGTCCTGGTCACGCATCCGGGACCCACCGAGGTGCACCTGCGGCTGCGGGACCACCAGCGCACCACGGTGATGCGCCTGGACGACAAGCTGCGAGTAGCTGCCTCACCCGCCCTGATCGGCGACCTGAAGCAGCTACTCGGTCCCGCCTGCGTCGGCTAGCGGATTCTGCCGCGCGTTACCGCGTCGACCCGATGAGCTGGTCCATGAACGCGCGGTACATACGCAGCGTTTCACGCAGCGTCTCGGTGTCGGCATTGGCGCCCTCGCCCCACCTGCCGCGCAACGCGCTCGCCCGCTCCTGGATGGCCCGCTGCCGTTCCTCGATGGCGCGCTGCCGTTCCTGGATGGCCGCCTCCAGCTTCGCGGTCACCTGTGAGACCACGTCGGCGGCCTCGGTCACCGAGCCTTGCGGATCGTCCACGAACCGGAACTGGATCTGCTGCCATTGCGTGGTGTACTGCTCGGCATCCGGGAGCAGGTTCCCGAAGGCGATGTCACCGAAATCACCGATCCTGTCGGTCGCCTCACCCGGACGGAGCCCTGCATCCTCGGCGCCAGCGGCATGCCTTCCTGCGGGGGAACCCTCAGTGGTGCCGGCCGCGGGGACGCCGCCAGTGGTGCCGGCCGCGGGGACGCCGCCAGTGGTGCCGGCCGCGGGGACGCCGCCAGTGGTGCCGGCCGCGGGGACGCCGTCAGTGGTGCCGGCCGCGGTGCTGGCCTGGGTGCCGTATCCGGCCGCGGTGCCGGCCTGAGTGCCGTATCCGCTCGCAGTGTCGGCCTCGGCGCCATAGCCCGCCGCCGGGACGACGCCTCCGGCGCCGGTGGGTGCGGTCGTACCGTAGGTGCTCCGGTCGGTCATCGAAGGGTCCGTTGCGGTCCTTCCTCCGTCGGGAGCCGTCTCCGGGCCGCGCTGCTCATCGTCCCAGTAGTCACGGTTTCCCGCGTCGGGGCTTTGCACCGCGCCGACCTCGCCCGTCCCGGCCGGGTCAGCCAGCGCGTCATCCACGGTGTCTTCCGCACCTGAGCCGCCGACCGTGGCCGCCTCGCCAGACCTGGCGGGCCATGTCCCGTTCGGGTCGGTCGCGCTCGGGCCCGCAGTGATGTCTTGCTCTGCGGTCGGCTGGGTCGACCTGTCGCCGCGGAGGGCGGAAGCTACCTTCTGGAACCGGGTCATCGGGGTTGTCTCCTCGCCCGAAGGCACCTCGGTCTCGTCGTCCGGGACGACTTCGCCGCCGACGACATAGCCGGGGCCCTGACCCCGGCCGTACTGGTCCTGTGTCATAGGAATCATCCTTCCTGCGGACTGCTACCGAGGGGTGTCCGCAATGCGGTCGCTGTGGTCCGCTGCGAGTTCGCTGTTAGTGGCGGCACGCCGCCCGCTGACCTCGACTGGCTCACCGGTGGCCAGGCCGGTGCGGCCGTTGTCTGCCGTGGCCCCGCGCTGGAGCCGCCCGGTGCCGTTCGACGTGCCCACCAGGTCGTCGAAGAGCGCGCGGTAACGGATCAGGGCTTCCCTGAGTTGTTCGGTGGTCGCCGACTCGGGCGAGATTGCCCGCGTCTGCCGGTAACCGTCCAGCGGACGAGCGTGATAGACGGACAGGGCCTCCAGGCTGGCGTTCCTGTCGTCCGCCGGGTAGCCGCGGTCTCGCATGACATTCCAGATCAGGACGTCCGCGGCGGACACCGCTTCCGCCGGGGTATCGACGAACTGCTCCTGGACCGCGGCCCAGTCGCCGCTGTAACGGGTCTGCTGCTGCGCCGACAGCGGGTGGATGCCGAGTGCTTCCACACGCCGCTGCCTCGCGGTCAGCTCAGCGTCGGCCTTGCGCGGGCCTACTTCCTGGGCCAGTCGGTCGTACTCGGGTCCGAACTGGCGCCGCATCCGCGCCCGCCGCATCTGCGCCGAGCCGAGCACGATGACGGCCACCACCACGATGACGGCGATGACGATTCCTATGATCGCTCCGGTCGACATGATTACCTCCGTGAGGGGTCGAAGCGACCATGCGACTCCCCCCGCTAGGTCCCGCTAAACGGAAACACCCCACCGGATCGGGCATCGCGGCCGAAACGGGCCGCGTCACTCAGCCACCTTCGGCTCACGACCCCGGATCCCGAGGTGCACGCCATCTGACGGGTACGATCGTGCGGAGGCGTTCCGGCGACCGGGGAGGTCTGACGAAGGGACGACTGGCAGCTTTCACGGCAGCGCTGGCGGGCAGCGCGGTCCTCGGCGTCCCGGCCGGGCTTATCTGGGGCGAGGTCGCGCCGCGGGCGCTGCTGCATCAGATCGCCCGGGGCGAAGCCCAGCTCGTGAACGCGGAAACCAGCGCCTTCATCGGTGCCGACGCCTGGTTCTGCCTGATCACCGCGGCCGGCGGCCTCATCACCGGCCTGTTCGGCTACCGCCTGCTGGTGCGCAGGTCCGGCGCGGCCGCCGCCGCCGGGCTGGTCCTGGGTGGGCTGGCCGCCGCCCTGGTCGCCATGTGGACGGGCGAGCAGATCGGCCTGGGCACCTACAACCACCTGCTCGCCGCCAGCCCGAACGGCGCGTTCTTCAACGCCTCCCTCGCGCTGGGCGCCAAGACCGCGCTCGCGTTCTGGCCGCTGCTCGCCTCGATCGTCATCCTGCTGGCCGAATCCGGGGCCCGCAAGCAGGACCGGCTGGCGGCCCGAGCCCAGCCCCAGCCGGAACTGGGCCCCGACGATCCCGGCGCGTCCGGCATGTGGACAAGCGGGCCGTGATGCGGCCACTCTCCGTAGACTAGGCGCGTGATTTCCCGAATCGACCTGCGCGGCCGCGCCGCGGGCCAGCTCAGCCGGGCCGTGCTGGCCGGCGTCCTGCCCCGGGCGGCCACCGATGTCGAGGCCGCCGCGACCCAGATCCGGCCCGTCTGCGATGACGTCAGGCGCCGCGGGGCCGCGGCCGTGCGCGAGTACACCGCCCGGTTCGACGGCGTGGACCTGGCCGCCACCCGGGTCCCGCAGGCGGCGCTCGATGCGGCGCTGGCCGGGCTCGACCCCGAGGTCCGGCGGGCCCTGGAGGAGGCCATCCGCCGCACCAGGCGGGTGCACGGGGCGCAGATCCCGGCCGAGATCGTCACCCAGGTGACTGACGGGCTCACCGTCACCGGCCGTTTCGTGCCGGTGAGCCGGGCCGGGGTGTACGTGCCGGGCGGCCTGGTGGCCTACCCGTCGTCGGTGGTCATGAACATCGTCCCGGCCCAGGCCGCAGGGGTCGGCTCGGTCGCGGTGGCGTCGCCGCCCCAGGCCGGCCACGGCGGGCTGCCGCATCCGTCCGTGCTGGCCGCCTGCGCGCTGCTCGGCCTCACCGAGGTGCACGCCGTAGGCGGCGCCCAGGCCCTGGCCATGTTCGCCTACGGCACCGAGGACTGCGCCCCGGTCGACGTCATCACCGGCCCGGGCAACGTCTACGTGGCCGCCGCCAAGCGGGTGCTGCGCGGCGTGGTCGGCACCGACGGCGAGAACGGCCCCACCGAGGTGGCCGTCATCGCCGACGACACCGCCGATCCCGTCCACGTGGCCGCCGACCTGATCGCCCAGGCCGAGCACGACGAGCTCGCCGCCTGCCTGCTCGTCACCACCGACGATGCCCTGGCCGATGACGTCGAGGCCGAGCTGGCCCGCCAGATCCCGGCCACCAGGCACCGCGCCCGGGTGGAAACCGCGCTGGCCGGCCAGGCGGCCTGCGTGCTGGTGGACGACCTGGACGCGGCGCTCGCGGTCAGCGACGCCTGGGCGCCCGAGCACCTGGAGATCCAGACCCGCGACGCGGCCAAGCTGGCCGCCCGGGTCACCAACGCCGGCGCGGTCTTCGCCGGCCCGTACTCGCCGGTGTCGCTCGGGGACTACCTGGCCGGCTCGAACCACGTGCTGCCCACCGGCGGCACCGCCCGGCACACCAGCGGGCTGTCCGTGTTCCCCTTCCTGCGGCTGGTCAACGTCATCGAATGCGACCAGGCGGCGCTGGCCGCCACCGCCCCGCTGATCGACGCGCTCGGCGGCGCCGAGGACCTGGCCGCGCACGTGGCCGCGGTCCGCGTCCGCGTCCCTCGCGAGGCGGGAGCCGGCCGGTGACCGGGCCCGCTCTGCCCGTTCGGGATGACCTGAAAGACCTGCATCCGTACGGCGCGCCGCAGATCGACGTACCGGTCCGGCTGAACACCAACGAGAATCCCTACCCGCCCAGCCCTCGGATGGTCCGGGCCATCGCCGGCGCGGTGGCGGCGGCGGCCGCGAACCTGAACCGCTACCCGGACCGGGACCTGACCGAGCTGCGTCAGGACCTGGCCGGCTACCTGGGCCACGGGCTGACCGGCCGTCACCTGTGGGCGGCCAACGGGTCCAACGAGGTCATCCAGCAGGTCTTCCAGGCCTTCGGCGGCCCGGGCCGGCCCGCGCTCGGGTTCGATCCCGGCTACTCCATGCACCCGCTGATCGCCCGGGTGACCTGCACCAGGTGGATCACGGCCGACCGGGACGAGGACTTCGGCCTGGACCCGGAGCGGGCCGCCCGGGTCATCGCCGAGCACCGCCCAGCCCTGGTCTTCCTGACCTCGCCGAACAACCCGACCGGCACCGCAGCGCCGATGGAGCTCATCGAGGCCGTCTGTGACGCGGCCCCCGGCCTGGTCATCGTCGACGAGGCCTACGCCGAGTTCGCCCGCGCGGGCACGCCCAGCGCGCTGAGCTTGCTGCCCAGGTACCCGGGCCTGGTCGTCACCCGCACCATGTCCAAGGCCTTCGCCATGGCCGGAGCCAGGATCGGGTACCTCGCGGCCGCCCCGGAGCTGGTCGAGCAGCTGCTGCTGGTCCGGCTGCCCTATCACCTCTCCGCCGTCACCCAGGCGGTGGCCCGGGCCGCACTCGCGCTGGCCGCCGAGCCTCTGGCCACCGTAAATACCCTTAGGGCCGAACGGGACAGGCTCGTCGCCTGGCTCAAAGACCAGGGGCTGCGGGTGGCGGACTCGGACGCCAACTTCGTGCTGTTCGGCGAGTTCGACTCGCGCCGGGCGGTCTGGCAGGCACTGCTCGACCGCGGTGTGCTGATCCGCGAGGTCGGCCCGCCGCGCTGGCTGCGGGTCACGGTCGGGCGGCCGGAAGAGATGGCGGCATTCCGCGCCGCCCTGAGCGAGGTGCTGAGCGAGGTGCTGGCCGCATGAACCGCGCCGCGCGGGTGGAACGGGTCACCAAGGAAACCCAGATCCTGGTCGAGCTGGACCTGGACGGCACCGGGCTCACCGAGGTCGGCACCGGGATCCCGTTCTTCGACCACATGCTGGCCCAGCTGGGCAAGCACGGCTGCCTCGACCTGACCGTGCGGGCCCAGGGCGACACCGAGATCGACGCCCACCACACCGTCGAGGACACCGCCATCACGCTCGGCCAGGCGCTGCGGGAGGCGCTCGGCGACAAGAGCGGCATCACCCGGTTCGGTGACGCGCTGGTGCCCCTGGACGAGACGCTGGTGCAGGCGGCCGTGGACCTGTCCGGGCGGCCCTACGTGGTGCACCACGAGCCGGACCGCATGGCGCCGCTCATCGGCACCTACGACACCACGCTGACCAGGCACATCTTCGAGTCGCTGGCGTTTGCGGCCGGGATCTGCCTGCACGTGCGGGTGATCGAGGGCCGCAACCCGCACCACATCGTGGAGGCCCAGTTCAAGGCGGTGGCCCGGGCGCTGCGTACGGCCGCCGCGCCGGACCCGCGGGCGGGCGGCATCCCCAGCACCAAGGGCGTGCTCTGACATGGCGGGCAAAGCACGGCCGAAGGTGGTTGTGCTGGACTACGGCTCGGGGAACCTGCGCTCCGCCCAGCGCGCGCTGGCCCGGGTGGGAGCCGACGTCGAGGTGACCGCGGACGCCGACGCCGCCCTGGAATGCGACGGCCTGGCCGTGCCGGGCGTGGGCGCGTTCGCGGCCTGCATGGCCGGCCTGCGCGCGGTCGGCGGCGACAAGCTGATCGCCCAGCGGCTGGAGCGGAACCGCCCCGTGCTCGGCATCTGCGTCGGCATGCAGGTGCTGTTCGCCGCCGGGGTCGAGCACGCAATCTGGACCGAGGGCTGCGGCGCCTGGCCGGGCACGATCGAGCGGCTGGACGCCGGCGTGCTGCCGCACATGGGCTGGAACACGGTGGCGGTGGCGCCGGGCTCGGTGCTGTTCGCCGGGATCCCCGCGGGGACGAGGTTCTACTTCGTGCACTCGTACGCGCTCCGGGAAGCCGGCGCGAACGAACTCGCCGCGGCGGGCGCCCGCATTTCCTGGACCGAGCACGGCGAGCGGTTCGCCGCCGCCGTAGAGCAGGGGGCAGGGGAGGCGGGTGGGGTGCTGTCCGCGACCCAGTTCCACCCGGAGAAGTCCGGCGACGCCGGCGCCGCGCTGCTGTCCAACTGGCTGGAGACACTTTGAGTGAGCTGGAGGGCCGCGGTGCCGCCTGGACTGAGGAGCGAGGAACGAGCGACGAGGGAAGGAGGCACCTCAAGGCGGCCCGGAAGCGAACGGAGGAAACTGTGACCTGGAGACACTGTGACCTGGAGACACTGTGACCTGGAGACACTGTGACCTGGAGACACTGTGAGTAAGCTCACCCTGCTTCCGGCCGTCGACGTCACCGAAGGCCACGCGGTCCAGCTCGTGCAGGGCGTAGCGGGCAGCGGCGGCCAGTACGGTGACCCGGTGCAGGCGGCGCTGCGCTGGCAGGAAGCCGGTGCCTCCTGGATTCACCTGGTGGACCTGGACGCGGCGTTCGGCCGCGGGTCGAACGCGGAACTGCTCGGGCAGGTCGTGCGGAAGCTGGACGCCAACGTGGAGATGTCCGGCGGCATCAGGGACGACGCCTCGCTGTCCCGGGCCCTGGCCACCGGCTGCGCCCGGGTCAACATCGGCACCGCGGCGCTGGAGAACCCCGATTGGGTGCGGTCGGTCATCGCCCGGCACGGCGACCGGGTCGCGGTCGGGCTCGACGTCCGCGGCACCCGGCTGGCCGCGCGCGGCTGGACCGCTGAGGGCGGCGACCTGTACGAAACGCTGGACCGGCTCGACGCCGAAGGCTGCGCCAGGTACGTGGTGACCGACGTGCTCAAGGACGGCACGCTGCGCGGCCCCAATCTCGAGCTGCTCAAGACCGTGTGCGGCCGGACCGAGGCGCCGGTGGTGGCCAGCGGGGGAGTGTCCAGCCTGGCCGACCTGCGCGCCGTCGCCTCCCTGGTCCCGCTGGGCGTGGAGGGCGCGATCGTCGGCACCGCCCTGTACGAAGGCGCGTTCACCCTGGAACAGGCGCTGGCCGAGGTCGAGTGGTGAGCCAGCTGGAGGGGCGCGGCGTTGCCTGGACCGAGGAGCGAAGCGACGAGGGAAGGAGACGCCTTAAGGCGCCCCGGAGGCAAGCGGGAGGCAGAGTATGACGGTCGCCGTCCGCGTCATCCCCTGCCTGGACGTGGACGACGGCCGGGTGGTCAAGGGGGTGAACTTCCGCCAGCTGCGCGACGCGGGGGACCCGGTGGAGCTGGCCGCCTTCTACGACGCCGAGGGCGCCGACGAGCTCACCTTCCTCGACATCACGGCCTCGAGCGGCGGCCGCGACACCATGTACGACGTGGTGCGGCGCACCGCCGAGCAGGTGTTCATCCCGCTGACCGTGGGCGGCGGCGTCCGCAGCGTCGAGGACGTGGACCGGCTGCTGCGCGCCGGGGCGGACAAGGTGTCGCTGAACACCGCCGCCATCGCCCGGCCGGAACTGCTCGACGAGGCCGCCCGGCGGTTCGGGTCGCAGTGCATCGTGCTGTCCGTGGACGCGCGTCGCGCTCTCGAACCGATCGGGGGGGTTTGGGGGGGTCGTCCCCCCGGGCCAACACTGCCGCCCAATGGGTTCGAGGTAACCACGCACGGGGGCCGGGTCGGCACCGGCATCGACGCGGTGGACTGGGCCCGGCAGGCCGTCCAGCTCGGCGCGGGGGAGATCCTGCTCAACTCGATGGACGCGGACGGCACGACGGCCGGCTTCGACCTGGAGCTGATCCGGGCCGTCCGGGCCGTGGTCACGGTGCCGGTCATCGCGAGCGGCGGCGCCGGAGCGCTGGCCCACTTCGCCCCCGCGGTCGACGCGGGCGCGGACGCCGTCCTGGCGGCCAGCGTGTTCCACTTCGGCACGCTGCGCATCGGCCAGGTCAAAACCGCCCTGCACGCCGCCGGCCACCCGGTCCGCTGAGGTTAGCTGGCTACTGCGGTGGCGCCCGAGGTATGCGGGGCCGCGGTGCTGGCCGTGGCCATCGCGGCGCCGACGATGCCGGCGTCGTTGAGCAGGGCCGCGGGCACGATGCGGGCCCGGATGCCGGTTAGCCGCGGCACCCACTTTTCCGACTGCCTGCTGATGCCGCCGCCCACGATGAACAGGCTCGGCGACAGCACCGCCTCGATGTGCTGCAGGTACTCATCCACCCGGCCCGCCCACTTGCCCCAGCTCAAATCGTGCAGTCCCTTGGCACGCTCGGAGGCGCGTTTCTCGGCGTCCTGGCCGCGGATCTCGATGTGCCCGAACTCGGTGTTCGGCACCAGAATGCCCTGGATGAACAGCGCGCTGCCGATCCCGGTGCCGAAGGTCAGCATGACCACCGTGCCCAGTTCACCGACCCCGGCGCCGAACGTCATCTCGGCCACTCCCGCCGCGTCCGCGTCGTTCAGCACCCGCACCGGGTTGCCCGCGGCCCGGCCGAACAGCGCGCCCGCGTCCGTCCCGATCCAGGATGGTTCCAGGTTGGCCGCGGTCCTGGTCACGCCGTCGATGACCACGCCGGGGAAGGTGATCCCGATCGGGCCGGACCAGCTGAACGAGGTCACCAGCTGCCTGACCACATCCGCGACCGTGTCCGGTAGGGCCGGCCGCGGCGTTTCGAGCTTCAGCCGGTCGGCCAGGAGCTTGCCCGTGGTCACGTCCACCGGTGCGCCCTTGATGCCGGTGCCGCCTATATCGATGCCGAGTGCGTGCATGGCCATAGAGTATTCGCGCCGTTCGTTCCGCGCTCTCCGCGGCAGCAGCGAAGTCGGGTAATATCTTGAGTGAGAGCATTTCTCAGGTACTGGCTCGGGGGACCTTAGTCGAGAGAGGATGCGGCCGATGCGCTGGTTCAAGGTCGCTGCCATCGCTGGTGGCATCATCATCGCGTTCCTGGTCGTCGGCTCAGTGGTCGGGTTCATCATCCACGCCGTGATGGAACTGGTGATCGCCGCGCTGGTCGTGGGCGCGATCGTGGTGGCCATCAAGATGGCGCGCTCGGGCAAGCAGATCTCGCGCAAGCGCGAGGAGCGTGAGGTCCGCGACCATGACGAAGACCGCCAAGCGCTGCCCCGCGCCGACGTCGAGGCCTACTCCGCCCCGCGGCCGGCCCCGCCGCCCCGGCAGACCATGCCGAATACGCAGGACATCGACGACGAACTGGCCCGGCTCAAGCGCGAGATGGGCAGCTAGCCCCTAGAGCTAGCCCTGGCGCCAGGCCCTAACGCCAGGCCTTATCGCCAGTTTGGCGCGGTGAGCTTGCTCACCGCGGCTTCGGTCCCGTCGAAGCGGACCCGCGCCGCCGTCGTCCGGCCCATCACCCACATGGTCAGCTCGGCCGGGCTGCCGATGACGGTCACCGCGGGGGTCGCGTTCTTGGCCGTGATCCGGTAGGCGTGCCCGTCCGCCTCCATGTCGTCCCGGGCCAGTTCGACCCCTACCGGCGCCCGGCGCAGCATGAGCCGGGCCGCCCGCAGCCGCTGCCACAGCAGGCCGGATTCCCCGCTGCTCAGTTCCCGCGGGTCCCAGTCCGGCACGGCGCGCCGCACGTCCTCGTGGTGCACGAAGTACTCCACGGCGTTGACCCGCTCGTCCATGCCGGGCAGGGCCATGACGGACAGGGCCGGCGGCCCTGATCTGATCATCCGCACCAGGTCGGGGAACGGCGTCCGCGCCTTGATCCGCTCCTGGACCCGCGCCGTGTAGCCGGCCAGCGGCCCGCCCATGACGCCGGCCGCGGCGTCCGGCCGGTGTTCCCGCAGCACCAGGTGAGCGGCCAGGTCCGCGGTGGTCCAGCCCTCGCACAGGGTCGGTGCGTCCGGACCGGTCTTGTCGAGCAGCGCGCACAGCGCCAGGCGCTCTTCTCGGGAGTAGCTCACCTGCTGATGGTAGGCGGGATTGCTACCCTGACTGAAGTCACCCGGCTGTGCTAGGTCCAGGGGCGACCCCCGGACCCCGGCGGAGGGAGGGAAGCAGTGCTCGACCCAGCCATCGCCGCCCGGCTCAAGCGGGATCCCGCCGGCCTGGTCGCGGCGATCGCCCAGCAGTACGACACCGGCGAGGTGCTGATGCTCGGCTGGATGGACGCCGAGGCCCTGCATCGCACGCTGACCACCGGCCGCTGCACCTACTGGTCGCGCAGTCGCCAGGAATACTGGGTCAAGGGCGAGACCTCCGGGCATCAGCAGTGGGTCAAGTCGGTGGCCCTGGACTGCGACGGCGACGCCCTGGTGGTCAAGGTCGACCAGATCGGCGCGGCCTGCCACACCGGCGACCGGACCTGCTTCGACGCTGACGTTCTGCCTGCTGTCGTCGGCCAGGGGGGTACGGGAGGACGGGTAGTCCCCCCGTGAGCGGGGGGCCGGGGGGTACGGGGGGCGGGCAGCCCCCCGTGAGCGGGGGGGTCTGGGGGGGTCGTCCCCCCGAGAAAACACAGCGCAGGGAATTCACCCTGGTGCTGCTGCTCGGCGCGGCCGGCGCCGGCCTGGTGGTGTTCGCCGTACGGCAGGCCTGGGCGCAGGCCGTCTTCACCGCGCCGCACCCGCTGCCCGCCGAGGACCTCACCGTCACCGGCCAGCAGCTTGTCCCGCTGGCCAGCGCGCTGGGCCTGGCCGCCCTGGCCTGCCTGGCCGCGGTGATCGCCACCAAGTCGGCGGCCCGCCGGGCGGCCGGGGTCCTGCTGGCGGCCCTGGGCGCGGGCGCCGCCGTGGCCGCGGCGGCCGGGGTGACGGCGGCCACCGTGCTGTCCGCGGCCCGGGCGGACGCCGCGACCGGCACCCTGGGCGGGTCGACGACCAGCGGCACCTCGCCGGGCGGCGCCGCACATGGCATCGTGATCGCGGGCGCGGTCGGCCACGCGGTCATCACCGGTGCGGCCTGGCAGGCCGCGGCGGTCTGCGGCGCCGCGGCCATCGTGCTGGCCGGCCTGGCCACCGCCTGGCGCGGCCCGCGCTGGCCGGTCATGTCGGCCCGCTTCGAGCGCCCTGGCCACTCCCGCCCCCGCGTCCGGGTCCCCGACTCCGCGACCATCTGGGATTCGCTGAACCGGGACGTGGACCCGACCCTGGAAGACCAGCATGGCGGGGCATCAAGCGCCGGCTGACCCCCCGTCGGTCCTGCTCGCCGAGCACGAACCTGAGGTGGCCGAGATGGCGGCTCGCTACCTGCGCCGGGACGGGCTGCGGGTCCGGCTGGTCAGCCATCCCGATCAGACGCTGGCCGAGCTGACCGCGGGCCCGGACGTCGCGGCCGTGATCGACCTGACCATGCCCGGCCTCGACCCGCGGCGCATCAGGCGGGCCTTGCGCACCCCGGTCATCTTCCTGGTGGCCGACCTCAAGCGCCCCCGGCCCCGCGGCCTGGCCCCGCGCGGCGACGTGGCCGGGGCGCGGCGGTGGCTGGCCCGGCCGTTCAGTCCCCGGCAGCTGGTCGCCCTGGTCCGCGACGTCCTGGCTCCGGCCGCCCCGTCCGGGGCGGCTCCGGCCGTCCGGTCGGCCGCCGGGCTGCGGCTGGACGGCCACAGCCGGACCCTGGTAGCCGGCGGTCACCGAGTGTCCCTGACCGCTACCGAGTACGCGCTGCTGGCCGCCTTGATGGACCATCCAGGCCGGGTGCTTTCCCGGCGCCAGCTGCTGGCCGCGGCGGGCCGGCAGGCCGCTGGCGACCGGGCCGCGGACGTGTACATCGCCCAGCTCAGGGCCAAGATCCCCGCGACCGCGGCGATCCGGACGGTGCGCGGTTCCGGCTACCTGCTCGAGCCGTGAGCACTCAGTCCTGGCCGTCCGCGGCGGCCGATCGAGGGGGGCAGTCACGCGGGCACCGGAGTGACGGGACTACCATCAGTGGCGCAACAGTACCGACTCGAGGGGAACGAGCGAACCGCGTGAGTGTGCTCGACGAGATCCTTGATGGCGTGCGTGCCGATCTCGCCGAACGGCAGCGGCACATCTCTCTGGATCACCTGAAGGAGATGGCGCGGCAGGCGCCGTCACCGCGGGACGCCCTGGCCGCGCTGAAGGCCGAGGGGGTCAGCGTCATCGCCGAGGTGAAGCGGGCCAGTCCGTCGCGCGGGCAGATGGCCGCCATCGCCGATCCGGCCGCGCTGGCCTCGGACTACGAAGCCGGCGGCGCGAAGATCATCAGCGTACTGACCGAGGAGCGGCGGTTCGGCGGTTCACTGGCCGACCTGGCCGCGGTTCGCCGTGCGGTGCAGGTGCCGTTGCTGCGCAAGGACTTCGTGGTCAGCTCCTACCAGCTCTGGGAGGCCCGGGCCCACGGCGCGGACCTGGTGCTGCTGATCGTGGCCGCCCTGGAGCAGAGCGCGCTGGTCTCGCTGGTCGAGCGGGCCGTCTCCATCGGCCTGCTGCCGCTGGTCGAGGTGCACGCCGAGCCCGAACTCGACCGGGCCCTGGACGCCGGCGCCACCGTGATCGGCGTCAACGCGCGCAACCTGGCCACCCTCAAGGTGGACCGCGGGATCTTCGGCCGGATGGCCGGGCGGATCCCCGAGGGCATCGTCAAGATCGCCGAGTCCGGCGTCCGCGGCCCGCGCGACCTGCTGGCCTACGCCGCCTCCGGTGCCGACGCGGTGCTGGTGGGCGAGAGCCTGGTCACCGAGAAGGACCCGCGCAGCGCCGTCGCCGACCTGGTGACCGCGGGCTCGCATCCCGCACTGCGCGGTGAGCGCGGATGACCGCACTGCGCGGTGAGCGCGGATGACCGCCCCGGCCGAACCCGACATCGCCCCGGTTCCCGATGCCTCCGGGCACTTCCCGGTCCACGGCGTCAGCTACGGCGGGCGGTTCGCCCCCGAATCCCTGATGGCCGCGCTGGACGAGCTCACCGTGGCCTACCAGCAGGCCCGCCACGATCCCGCCTTCCGCGCCGAACTCGACGCCCTGCTGGCCGGCTACGCCGCCCGCCCGACCCTGCTGACCCGGGCGGCCAGGTTCGGCGAGCAGGCCGGCGGCGCCACCGTGCTGCTCAAGCGCGAGGATCTCACCCATACCGGCTCGCACAAGATAAACAACGTGCTCGGCCAGGTGCTGCTGGCCAAGCGCATGGGCAAGACGCGGGTCATCGCCGAGACCGGCGCCGGCCAGCACGGCGTGGCCACCGCCACCGCGGCCGCCCTGCTCGGCCTGGACTGCGCCGTCTACATGGGCGAGGAGGACACCCTCCGGCAGGCCCTGAACGTCTCCCGCATGCGCATGCTGGGCGCGGAGGTGTTCCCGGTCACCGCGGGCACCCGCACGCTCAAGGACGCCATGAACGAGGCCTTCCGCGACTGGGTGGCGACGGTCGGCTACACCCACTACTGCATCGGCTCGGTCGGCGGGCCCCATCCGTTCCCGATGATGGTCAGGGACTTCCAGCGGATCATCGGCGTGGAGGCCAGGGAGCAGGTGCTGCGGCAGGAAGGGCGGCTGCCCGACGCGGTGATCGCCTGCGTAGGCGGCGGCTCCAACGCCATCGGCCTGTTCCACGCCTTCATCCCCGATTCCGGGGTGCGCCTGATCGGCTGCGAGGCGGCTGGCGACGGCCTGGACACCGGCCGCCACGCCGCCACGCTCACCGGCGGCTCGGCCGGCGTCCTGCACGGCATGCGCACGTACGTGCTGCAGGACGAGGAGGGCCAGACCCGCAGCACCCACTCGATCTCGGCCGGCCTGGACTACCCGGGCGTCGGCCCCGAGCACGTCTGGCTGATGGAAACCGGCCGGGCCAGCTACCGGGCCGTGACCGACGCCGAGGCCATGAACGCCTTCTCCGTCCTGTGCCGCACCGAGGGCATCATTCCGGCCATCGAGTCGGCTCACGCCCTGGCCGGCGCCCTGCAGGTCGGCCGTGAGCTCGGCCCGGAGGGCCTGATCCTGGTCAACCTGTCCGGCCGCGGCGACAAGGACGTGGACACCGCCTCGAAATGGTTCGGCGTTTGACCGCCGCCAGCGCCGCCGGCGCCCCCAGCGCGGTCAGCGTTGCCTTCGGCAAGGCCGGCGCCGACCACCGCGCCGCCCTGATCGGTTACCTGCCCGCCGGGTTCCCCACCGTGGCCGGGGCCATCGCCGCCGCCCGGGCCATGGCGGAGGCCGGGGCCGACATCATCGAGATCGGCCTGCCCTACTCTGACCCGACCATGGACGGCCCGGTGATCGCCGAGGCGGTGCACCGGGCGCTGACCGCCGGCACCCGGGTCGCCGACGTGCTGGCCACCGTCGAGGCGGTGGCCGCGGCCGGCATACCGGCCCTGGTCATGACCTACTGGAACCCGGTCGACCGGTACGGCGTGCGCGCGTTCGCCCGCGACCTGGCCCAGGCGGGCGGCTCGGGGCTGATCACGCCCGACCTCCCCCCAGAAGAGGCCGGCCCCTGGCTCGAGGCGTCCGGCGAATACGAGCTCGACCGGGTATTCCTGGCCGCGCCGAGTTCCACCGACGAGCGCCTCGCCACCATCGCCGGGGCCTGCCGCGGGTTCGTCTACGCCGCCTCGCTGATGGGCATCACGGGCACCCGCGACGCGGTCAGCAGCGACGCGGGCGCCCTGGTGGCCCGGATCAGGCAGCACACCGACCTGCCCGTCGCCGTGGGCCTGGGCGTGCGCAGCGGGGCACAGGCCGCGCAGGTGGCCGCCTTCGCGGACGGCGTGATCGTGGGCTCGGCGTTCGTCCGCCGCCTCCTGGACGCCGACCCGGCCGCGGGCGTGGCCGCGGTCCGCGACCTCGCCGCCGAGCTGTCCGCCGGGGTCCGCGGAAAGCTACAGTCTCAGGCCGGGTCGCGGCCAGGCGGGTAATCTCGCAAGATGGCGCTCGCCTCGATCCCGAGCCCAGCTCATGACGCCTGGTGGCTAGGGCCGCTGCCGGTCCGGCCCTACCCGCTGTGCGTCACCGCCGGGATCCTGGTCGCCGTGGCGGTGGCCAGCCGCAGGTACCGCCGGTCCGGCGGGCGGCCCGGAGTCATCCTCGACGTAGCCGCCTGGGCCGTCCCGTTCGGGCTGGCCGGCGCGGCAGTGCACGCCATCCTCATCGACGCCAGGCATGACTTCACCGGTGAGCGCCACTTCTGGCATGCCGTCACCACGGCGGTCGCGGCCATCGGCATTCCCGGCGCGGTCGCGCTCGGCGCCGCCGGGGCCTGGATCGCCTGCCGCCGGGCCGCGCCCCAGCCCCTGCCGCTGGGCCCGGTCGCGGGCGCGGTGGCCCCGGCCCTGATGTTCGGCCTGGCCATCGGGACCCTGGGCAACTGGTGGGCGCAGCAGTTCTACGGCCCTCCGTCGAGCTGGTGGTGGGCGGTGCAGATCTCGCCCACCCGCCGGGTGCCCGGCTACGAGAACTACAGCACGTTCCAGCCCGCCTTTTTCTACCAGTCGCTGTGGGATGCCGCGGTCGGGTTCGGCCTGATCTGGGCCGCCCGCCGGTTCGCCCTATCCGGCGAGCGCACCTTCATGCTGGGCGCCGCCGCTTACGCGGCGGGCAGCTTCTGGGTGGAGGCCACGCGCATCGGCCCGCTGCCGCAGGTGCTCGGCATGCGTTACGGCGCGGCGGGCGACGCGGTGGTCTTCCTGCTGGGCGTTTTTGGTCTATACCTGAGCCGGCCTCGACGCATGCCACCAGCGAGGACATATGCTGGAGCTACTCTGGTAGACGATTCTTCCGGTGATGTAATGTCTACGTAACAGGGCCAGTGTCGTCCCGGGCGCACGGTTGCGGCGTTATCGAGACGACAGGAGAGCGCATGGCGGCGGCTGGCCTTTACGACCCCCGTTTTGAGCACGACGCGTGCGGCGTCGGCTTCGTCGCGGACCTGTCCGGCCGCGGCGGCCACGACGTGGTGGCCAGGGCCCTGCAGGTCCTCCGTAACCTGGAGCACCGGGGCGCGAAGGGCGGCGAGCCCGATACGGGAGACGGCGCAGGCATTCTTACCCAGGTCCCCGACGGGTTCTTCCGCGCCGTATGCGGTTTCCCCCTGCCGGAGCCTGGCTCGTACGCGGCGGGCATGGGCTTTCTTGCTGCCGAACGATGGGTGGTAATGCCGGCCATGGAAAGGCTGGCTGCCGCCGAGGGGCTGAAGATACTCGGCTGGCGCGAGGTCCCGTTCGACATCGCGGCGTGCGGGGACGGCGCGCGGGCGGTGCTGCCCGACGTGCTGCAGATGTTCGTCGCCGGCGCCCGCGGTGAGTCCGGCCTGGAACTCGAGCGGATGGCCTTCTGCCTGCGCAAGCGGGCCGAGCACGAGGGCGGCGTGTACTTCGCCAGCCTGTCGTCCCGGACCATCGTGTACAAGGGCATGCTGTCCGCGCCGCAGCTCGAGCCGTTCTTCCCCGACCTGTCCGATCCCCGGTACGGCTCGGCGCTGGCCCTGGTGCACAGCAGGTTCTCGACCAACACCTTCCCGTCCTGGCCGCTGGCCCACCCGTACCGGTACGTGGCTCACAACGGCGAGATCAACACCATCCGCGGCAACCGCAACTGGATGCGGGCCCGGGAGGCGATGCTGGCCACCGACCTGATCCCGCCCTCGGCTGACGGGAAGGGCATCGAGCGCCTGTTCCCGATCCTGGACGCCGACGGCAGCGACTCGGCCAGCTTCGACGAGTGCCTGGAACTGCTGCACATGGGCGGCCGGTCGCTGCCGCACGCGGTGCTCATGATGATCCCCGAGCCGTGGGAGAACCACGAGGAGATGACGCCGGAGAGGCGTGCGTTCTACCAGTTCCACGCCGGGCTGATGGAGCCGTGGGACGGTCCCGCGCTGATCGCGTTCACCGACGGCTCGGTCATCGGCGCGGTCCTGGACCGCAACGGCCTGCGGCCGGGCCGGTACTGGGTGACCAGCGACGGCCTGGTCGTGCTGGCCAGCGAGGTCGGCGTGCTGGACATCGACCCCGCCACCGTGATCAGGAAGGGCCGCCTGCAGCCCGGCCGCA
This sequence comes from uncultured Actinomycetes bacterium, assembly GCA_963835775.1. GTDB lineage: Bacteria > Actinomycetota > Actinomycetes > Streptosporangiales > Streptosporangiaceae > Palsa-504. Next base: position 310,692 of record CAWIHB010000004.1, read on the forward strand.
TCTTCCTGGCCGACACCGCCGCCGGCCGCATCGTGGAGGACGAACAGGTCAAGGCCGCCCTGGCCGCCGAACACCCCTACGAAGCCTGGCTGCACGCCGGCCTGATCCACCTCGACGACCTCCCCGACCGCCCGCGGACCCCGGCCGACCGGACCCAGGCCGACCTGGTGACGCTGCAGCGGATGCACGGGTACACCGAGGAGGAACTGCGGGTCATCGTGGCGCCGATGGCGCGCGCCGGCGCGGAGCCGATCGGGTCGATGGGCTCGGACACCCCGGTGGCGGTGCTCTCGGACCGGCCGCGGCTGCTGTTCGACTACTTCACCCAGCTGTTCGCCCAGGTGACCAACCCGCCGCTGGACGCGATCCGGGAAGAGCTGGTCACCTCGCTGGCCACGATCGCCGGCCCGGAGCAGAACCTGCTGCAACCGGTGCCAGCCTCCTGCCGCCAGGTCGTGCTACCGCGCGCTGTGCTCAGCGACACGGACCTGGCCAAGATCGTGCACATCAACGACGACGGCAACCTGCCCGGGTTTGCCTCCTACCTGGTGGACGGCCGCTACGACCCGCGTGGCGGCGGTGAGGGCCTGCGGGCGCGGCTGGCCGAGATCTGCGCCGAGGTTTCCGCCGCGATCGCCGACGGCGCCCGCATCATCATCCTGTCCGATCGCGTGAGCACCTCCAACTCCCTGGTGCCCATCCCGTCGCTGCTGCTGACCGGGGCGGTGCACCATCACCTGATCCGGGAGAAGACGCGGACCATGGCCGGGCTGATCGTCGAGGCGGGGGACGTGCGCGAGTGCCACCACCTGGCGCTGCTGGTCGGCTACGGTGCCGCGGCCGTCACCCCCTACCTGGCCATCGAGTCGGCACGGGACCTGGCCCGGCGCGGGCTCCTGGGCGAGATGACCGAGCGGAAGGCGGAGGCGAACCTGCTCAAGGCCTTCGGCAAGGGGCTGCTGAAGATCATGTCCAAGATGGGCGTGTCTACCGTCGCCTCCTACACCGGAGCGCAGATCTTCGAGGCCATCGGCCTAGGCCCCGAGGTGGTCGAGGCCTGCTTCGCGGGCACGACCTCGCGTCTGTCCGGCGTGGGCTTCGACGAGCTGGCCGAGGAGACCCACCGGCGCGCCGGCTACGCCACCTCGCCCGGGGCAGGCATGGCTCACCGCCGCCTGGACACCGGCGGGGAGTACCAGTGGCGCCGGGACGGCGAGCCGCACCTGTTCAGCCCGGAGGCGGTGTTCAAGCTTCAGCACGCCACCCGCAGCGGCCGGTACGAGGTCTTCCGCGAGTACACCTCGCTGATCGACGACCAGTCGCGGCGGCTGATGACGCTGCGCGGCCTGCTGCGCATCCGCGGCGTCGACGCCGCACCCGGTCAGGATGGCGGCCAGCAGGCTCCACGGCCCGTTCCGATCGAAGAGATAGAGCCGGTGGCCAGCATCGTGCGCCGGTTCGCGACCGGGGCCATGTCGTACGGGTCGATCTCGGCCGAGGCGCACCAGACCCTGGCCATCGCCATGAACCGGCTGGGCGGCCGGTCGAACACCGGCGAGGGCGGCGAGGACCCGGAGCGGTTCAGCCCCGACCTGGGCGGCGACTCGCGGCGCTCGGCGGTCAAGCAGGTGGCCAGCGGGCGGTTCGGCGTGACCAGCGAGTACCTGGTCAATGCGGACGACCTGCAGATCAAGATGGCCCAGGGGGCCAAGCCGGGGGAGGGCGGCCAGCTGCCAGGCAACAAGGTGTACCCGTGGATCGCCAGGACCAGGTACTCCACGCCGGGAGTGGGGCTGATCTCGCCGCCGCCGCATCACGACATCTACTCGATCGAGGACCTGGCCCAGCTGATCCACGACCTGAAGAACGCCAACCCCGCGGCCCGGGTGCACGTCAAGCTGGTGTCCGAGGTGGGCGTGGGCACGGTCGCCGCCGGGGTATCCAAGGCCCACGCCGACGTGGTGCTGATCAGCGGGCACGACGGCGGGACCGGCGCGGCCCCGCTGACCTCGCTCAAGCACGCGGGCACGCCCTGGGAGCTTGGCCTGGCCGAGACCCAGCAGACGCTGCTGCGCAACAAGCTGCGCGACCGGATCGTGGTGCAGGCCGACGGCCAGCTCAAGACCGGCCGGGACGTGATCATCGCCGCGCTGCTCGGCGCGGAGGAGTTCGGCTTCGCCAGCGCGCCGCTCGTGGTGTCCGGCTGCATCATGATGCGCGTGTGCCATCTGGATACCTGCCCGGTCGGCGTGGCGACCCAGAACCCCGAGCTGCGGGCCAGGTTCAGCGGCCGGCCGGAGTTCGTGGTCAACTTCTTCGAGTTCATCGCCGAACAGGTCAGGGAGTACCTGGCCCGGCTGGGCGCCCGGTCGCTGGAAGAGATCATCGGCCGGGTCGACCTGCTGGATGCGGCGCTGGCCGTGGAGCACTGGAAGGCCTCCGGGCTCGACCTGTCCCCGGTGCTCTACGCGCCGCCGCTGCCCGAGGGCGCCGCTCTCAGCTGTAAGCAGCGCCAGGACCACGGGCTGGACAAGGCGCTGGACAACACGCTCATCCAGCTGGCCGAGGGCGCGCTCGAGGAGGGCCGCGCGGTCCGGCTCGAATTGCCGATCAGGAACGTGAACCGGACCGTCGGCACCATGCTCGGCTACGAGGTGACCCGCCGCTGGGGCGGTGAAGGCCTGCCTGACGACACGATCGACATCTCGTTCTCCGGCTCGGCCGGGCAGTCGTTCGGGGCGTTCCTGCCGCGCGGCATCACGCTGCGCCTGGCCGGCGACGCCAACGATTACCTGGGCAAGGGCCTATCTGGCGGGCGGCTGGTGGTCCGGCCCCCGGCCGCCGTGCCGTTCGCGGCCGAGGAGCAGGTCATCGCGGGCAACGTGATCGGCTACGGTGCCACCGCGGGCGAGATCTTCCTGCGTGGCATCGTCGGCGAGCGGTTCTGCGTGCGGAACTCCGGCGCGCTCGCGGTGGCCGAAGGCACCGGCGACCACGGCTGCGAGTACATGACCGGCGGCCGGGTGGTGATCCTCGGGCCGGTCGGGCGCAACTTCGCGGCTGGCATGACGGGCGGCATCGCCTACGTCCTGGACTGCCCGGTCCGCCGGGTGAACCTCGAGATGGTCGACCTGGATCCGGTGGAGGAGAGCGACGGCAAGTTCCTGCGGCAGGTGGTGGAGCGCCACTACGCGGAGACGGGGTCCGCGGTCGCGGCCCGGCTGCTGGCCGACTGGGATCCCGGCCGGTTCACCAAGGTCATGCCCACGGACTACAAGCGGGTGCTGTCCGCCGCGTCGCAGGCCGAACGCGAGGGCCGCGACGTCGACCAGGCCGTCATGGCCGCTGCGCACGGGTGACGGGGGACCGACATGGCTGACCCGAAGGGCTTCCTGACCACGCCCCGCGAGACCCCCACCCGCCGCCCGGTCGACCTGCGGCTGACGGACTGGCGAGAGGTGTACGAGCCGTTCCCGCCCAGCCGCCTGGAACGCCAGGCGGGCCGGTGCATGGACTGCGGCATCCCGTTCTGCCACCACGGCTGCCCGCTCGGGAACCTCATCCCCGAGTGGAACGACCTGGTCTGGCGGCATGACTGGCAGGACGCCGCCGACCGCCTGCACGCGACGAACAACTTCCCCGAGTTCACCGGGCGGCTTTGCCCAGCGCCGTGCGAAGCCGCCTGCGTGCTCGGGATCAATGCCGACCCGGTCACGATCAAGCAGGTCGAGGTGGAGATCATCGACCGGGCGTTCGCGTCCGGCTGGGTGACCCCGATGCCCCCGGCCCAGCTGACCGGCGACACCGTGGCCGTGATCGGTTCGGGTCCGGCCGGCCTGGCGGCAGCCCAGCAGCTGACCAGGGCCGGGCATACGGTCACCGTCTTCGAGCGCGACGACGCGCCCGGCGGGCTGCTGCGGTACGGCATCCCCGAGTTCAAGCTGGAGAAGCGGCACCTGGACCGGCGGCTGGCCCAGATGCGGGCCGAGGGGACCAGGTTCCGCTGCGGGATCGAGGCCGGCACCGATGTCACCGCGGCTGAGCTGCGGGCGTCCTTCGACGCCCTGGTCCTGTGCGGCGGCGCGCGGGTGCCTCGTGACCTGCCGCTGCCCGGGCGATCCCTGGCCGGGATCCACCAGGCCATGGAGTACCTGCCGCTGTCCAACCGGGCGGTGGCGGCCAACCCGGGCGCCCCGGCCGAGCCGGCCATCAGCGCCCACGGCCGGCACGTGGTCATCATCGGCGGCGGCGACACCGGCGCGGACTGCCTGGGCACCGCCCACCGGCAGGGCGCGGCATCGGTGACCCAGCTCGAGATCCTGCCCCGCCCGCCCGCGTCCCGGCCCGGCCACCAGCCCTGGCCGACCTACCCGATGATCTACCGCGTCTCCAGCGCGCATGAAGAGGGCGGCGAGCGGGTCTATGCCGTCTCCACCCTGGAGTTCCGCGGCGATACCGACGGGCGGGTGCGGGCCCTGCGGCTGGCCGACGCGGACGGCTTCGACCCCGTGCCGGGCACCGAGCGCGAACTCCCGTGTGACCTGGTGCTGCTCGCGATGGGCTTCACCGGAGCCGAACGGCCCGGGCTGCTCGCTGGCCTGGGCGTCGATTTCGACCCGCGGGGCAACGTGGGCCGCGGGCCGGACTACGCGACCTCGGTCCCCGGCGTGTTCGCCGCGGGCGATATGGGCCGCGGCCAGTCGCTGATCGTCTGGGCCATCGCCGAAGGCCGCAGCGCGGCCGCCGCCGTCGATCGATACCTGGGCGGATCCGCCCAGCTGCCCGCGCCGATCCCGCCTACCGCTCGCCCGCTTTCCTGAACTTCGAGGCATATTGCCCACATGAGCATAGTCTGATGGGCTAAGGGCCTGGTGATTCTGTTGGTCTAGGAGCGGCACGACGATGGCGATATGTCCGTATGGTCACTATTCAGCGACCGATGACTACTGTGACGTGTGCGGCCAAAGTACCGCTCTGAGTTCTGGTTCTGATCCTGCCCGCGTGGGCGGCAAGCATCATGCAGGCCGGCCGGGACCGGTGGCGGGCCCTAGTCAGTCCTGCCCGCGCTGCGGGGCCGTGAGCGCCGGTCAGTTCTGCGAACGGTGTGGCCTGAAGTTCCGCGTCCGGCGCCCGTTTGCTCCGTTGTCTCAGGACGAGCTGTCTCAGGACGAGCTGTCTCAGGACGAGCTGTTCCAGGGCGAGCTGTCCAGGGTGAGCTGACCCAGGATGAGCTGTCCCAGCCTGAGCCGCTGCGGCCCGGGTCGGCCGGGTCGTCCGCGTGGCCGGTGTCGTGGTCCAGCGCAACGTCTCCGCCCGCCTCGCCGCCTCCGGCGCGATCCGGGCCGCCCGAATCGCTGTTCCCGCCCCTGGCGAAGCCCGAGGCGCCGTCCTCGCCTTGGCTCCTGGCTCCGTCGCCGTCCGCCCCGCCCACCCCGGCTCCGCCCGCTGCAGTCCCGCCCGCTGCAGTCCCGCCCGCTGCAGTCCCGGCCGCCATGGCCCCGGCCGTTGCCGCGTCCGAAGTGCCGTGGACGGCCCCCGAAGCGCCGTGGACGGCCCCCGACACACCATGGGGCGCATCGGAGATCACTCGGCCGGTGCCCGAGCCGACCTGGACTGCGCCGCCCGAACCGGCCTGGACCGCATACGAGCCGGCCCTGACCACGCCGCCCGAGCCTCCGGGCCCGATCCCGCCGGACGTACCCGTCCTGTCCGAGCCGGCCGCTCCGGCCGATGCCTCGGCCTCACCGGAGCCCGCGGTGCCCGAGCCCGACCCGGACGTATCAGCATGGCGCTGGTCCGCGCCGCCGGAGCCGGCCTGGCGCGACCGCGTGGTGCCCGAGTCCGCTATGGCCGAGTCCGCACTGGCCGAGCCCGCACTGGCCGAGCCCGCACTGGCCGAGCCCGCTATGGCCGAGCCCGCTATGGCCGAGCCCGCTATGGCCGAGCCCGCTATGGCCGAGCCCGCACTGGCCGAGCCCGCACTGGCCGAGCCCGCACTGGCCGAGCCCGCACTGGCTGAGCCCGCCGTGGCGGACCAGTTCGCGTCGGCCCGTGAGCCCGTGCCGGCCCGCGAGCCCCCGTCGGCCCGCGAGGCCGAGGCCGAGCCAGAGGTGTTCTCCTGGTCCGCGCCGGCCCGCCCGGCCGCGTCAGCGCCGCCGGCGCCGCCGTTCTCGAATGCCTCGTTGGCCTCGCCCGTGCTGCCAACACCGCCGGCCCCGGTCCAGCGGGTGCCGCCGCCCGCGCCCTCCTCCCCGCCGGCGGTGCACGTACGACCGAGCCAGGCCGCGTCGCCCACCATGCCCATACCGGTGTTCACCCCCACCACCTGGACTGCAGTAATCTCAACGGACCGCGATTACTACGACCTCATGCAGCAGAAGAGGGTGGCCTTCGGCTCTCCCATCGCGTTCCCCGTCTACACCATCGAACGGCGATTCCCGCTGTCCGGGAGCCAGATGCGTATCGGGCGGCGCAGCGCGGCGCGCGGCCTGGAGCCGGAGATCGACCTGGCCGACCCGCCCGCGGATCCGGGCGTCAGCCGCCTGCACGCGATCCTGATCGCCGCCCCCAACGGCACCTGGGCGGTCCTCGATCCTGGCTCGGCCAACGGCACGATGCTCAACGGCCGCGAGCTGGCCGTCGGGGAGATGGTCACCCTGCACGAAGGTGACCGCATCAACCTCGGTGCGTGGACCGCCATCACTATGCAGCGCGGATAAGGGCGGCCGGCGGCGGCCGGGCGGTTTCCGGCCATCCGCTCGTCCGCTAGCCTGAACCCCGGTTCGCCAGCTTGCGTTAACCCCAAGTAGTCCCTAATTGCGGGCAAAATAAGATGCGGTACGGTGCGTCGGTTCCGACGACGGGAGCGTGCATGGCGGGACGGCGATGAGCACCACGGTTACCGGCAGTCCGCCGCGGGGGCAGGCCCCGCCGCGCAGACAGCCTGCACCCGGGCAACACCAGGCCCGCGCGCCCCGCCGAAGGCTCAGGCTCCCGCGCGCCTCCACCACGCCCGGCCGGCTGTGGCTGGTGCGGGCCGGCCTGGTGGTCCTGTGCCTGGCCTGGGGGGTACTGGCCACGCTGATGACGAGCCAGCACACCTCGGCGGCGCATCAGGTGAACGCCACCGACGAAGCGCTCAGCCTGGATGCGCAGCAGATATACCAGTCGCTGGCCGATGCCGATGTCACGGTCTCCACCGGATACCTGTACGGGCGCACCGAACCGTACGCCAACCGGCAGCGCTACCAGCGCGATATCGCCGCCGTCGCCGCCGACCTTAAGGCGGTCACCGCGGCCAACGGCAACTCAGGCATCGGCGCTAGCCTCAGCGCTATCTCCCAGGGCCTGCCGGTCTACACCGGCTACGTGGAAGACGGCGAGATCTACAACTCGCTCGGCTTCCCGGCCGGCGGCTCATTCATCGAGGTGGCCTCAGAGGAGATGCACCTGACCCTGCTGCCGGCCGCCCGCAGCGTCTACGAGCAGGAGAACGCCCAGCTGCAGGCCTCCAGCGCGCAGGCGACCGGGCTGCCGCTGGCCGTCATCACCGTCGTGGTCGGCCTGGCCGTATGTTTCCTGCTGTTCCGGGCGCAGCGCTGGCTGTCGCGCCGCACTCACCGGACGGTCAACCCCGGCCTGTTCCTCGCTACCCTGGCTTCCGTCGCGGCGCTGATCTGGCTCGTGGTGGCCCTGGCCGGAGCCCGGGCGGACCTGCTGAAGGCCACCGGGCACGGCTCCGGCCCGGCGCAGACGCTGGCCGAGGCCGACATCACCGCGCTGCAGGCTCGCGGTGACGAGACCCTCAACCTGATCTCGCGCTCCGGCGACGCTAACTTCCAGCAGGACTTCCACACCGCGCAGAGCAAGCTGAGCAGCTTGCTGGACAGCGCGTCCGCGAACAGCGCGGCCGACGGCGCCGTGCCGATCGCGGCTGCCGGACACGCCGCGACCGCCTGGTTCGCAGTCAACCAGCGGGCGCAGAAGCTGGATGCCATCTATGACTACGGCGCTGAGACCCAGCTGGAGATCGGGTCGGGTCCCGGCACCGCCGGCACGCTGTTCGGGCAGCTCGAGACCAACATCAACACGGCCATCAGCGCGGATCAGTCGGTTTTCGCCGCCAACGCGGCGGATGGAGTCGACGAGCTGGCCGGCCTGGAGATCGGCATCGCGGTGCTCGCCCTAGTCATGGCCATCGGCTCCGCCTGGGGGCTGACCCGGCGTCTGGCGGAGTACCGATGACCGTCCCTGTGCTGACCAAGGAGCGGGCTCCGGCCGTGGTGCAGGCCGCGACGGCCGAGCGCGACGCCATCCAGGCCAACCTGCTCGAGCTGGACGGCAGCTTCGGCAAGCGGCTGCTGGAGGGAGCCGCGCTCACCGGCCAGACCAAGCGCCGCTGGGATCTCACCTCGGCGACGCTGGCCACCCTGTGGCAGGTCTACGAGGCCTACTCGGCCGTCATCGACCAGGCCGCCGAGGCGGTCCAGGGGCACCTGGGGCCCAGGGAACTGGCCTGGATCACCACGCTGCTCACCGGATCGTCCATTCAGCTGGCCGCCGGCCCGGCGCCGCTGGCGGGCCGGGATCTGGCCGACAGCGGCCGCGAGAACCTGACCGTGGTCGAGGCGGTGACCCGGATGCGGCGCTCGTTCAGCCAGATCACCGAGGTGGTCTCCGCCGCAGAGCAGGTCTGGAACGAGATGACGAACCGGCTGGACACGGTCGGCAGCGAGCTGGGCCGGGTGACACCGCTGGCCGCCTCGGTGGCCGATGAGGCCCTGAACGGCAACCTGGCCGCGGTGCAGGGCAAGCTGGCCCGGCTGCGCGAGACCCTGAACACCGACCCGCTGTCGCTGTGGCTGGGCGGCTCGGACCCCAAGACCGGCCCGGTGGACACCTCGGGCGCGGACCGGCTGACGGAGCGCATCGCCGCCGCGGCGACCAGGATCGACGAGCTCATCCGGCTGCGGGATGACGCTCAGCAGCGCATCGCCGAGGTGGCCAAGGCGGCGGCTGCGGCGCGGGCTGCCTACGAGGACGCGACCGCCGCCTGGCAACGGGCCGCCGCCAAGATCACCACCGGAGCGCTGCCCGCTCAGCCGGCCGGCTTTACCGATCTGTCCGCCCGGATAGCCGATCTCGACGCGCTGCAGGCCGCCGGGCGCTTGACCCGCCTGTCGTCAGAGCTTGACCAGCTCGAACGGGACCTGGCCGACGCCACCACCAGCTTCCGGATGACCGAACAGGCCGTGGCGGACCTGATGAGCCGGCGTGACGAGCTGCGCGGCCTGCTCGGTGCCTACCGGGCCAAGGCGGCACGGTTGGGCGCGGCGGAAGACCCCGGCCTGACCGAACGCCACGACCGCGCCCGCGGGCTGCTGTGGACCGCGCCCTGCGACCTGGCGGCCGCCGCGGATGCCGTGACCAGCTACCAGCAGGCCATCCTGGCCCTAGGAGGATAGCCGCATGACTTCAGCCCTGGTCAGGTGCAATCAGCCTGGCTGCGCCGGGACGATCCAGGACGGATACTGCGATACGTGCGGCCTGGCCCCGGCCGCCGCGGCATCAGGCGCCGCCGGGTCGGGTGCCTCCGGCCCGTCGGGTGCCTCCGGCCCGTCGGGTCCATCCGGTTCCGCGAGCTCGGCGCAGTCCTCCGGCTCCTCGCCCAGTACCCGCTCGAGGGCCCGTGGCCGGGGGAGCAGCCGGTCGGCCCGGGGTCGGCTCGGCGCAGGCCTGGTCGACATACCGCCCGTGCCCTTCCGGGATCCGGCCAGTGCCGTGCTCGCGAATCCTAGCGTGGCTGAGAACAAGCGGTTCTGCAGCGGCTGCGACCAGCCCGTCGGACGCAGCCGGGACGGGCACCCGGGCCTGACCGATGGGTTCTGCCGGAACTGCGGGACCCGGTTCTCTTTCACCCCGAAACTGGAACCCGGTGAGGTAGTCGCCGGGCAGTACGAGGTACTCGGCTGCCTCGCCCACGGCGGGCTCGGCTGGATCTACCTGGCCAAAGACCACAACGTCAGTGACCGCTGGGTTGTGCTGAAAGGCCTGCTCAACACGGCCGACGCCGACGCCATGGCGGCGGCCGTGGCCGAGCGGCAGTTCCTGGCCGAGGTTGAGCACCCCAACATCGTCCGGATCTATAATTTCGTCCAGCATGCCGACCGCCGCATCGGCGAGGCAGCCGGCTACATCGTGATGGAGTACGTGGGCGGCAAGTCGCTGAAGCAGATCCTGCTCGACGCGCGGCAGGCGGGCGGCTCCGTTCCGGTCACCCATGCGCTCGCCTATGCCATAGAGGTGCTGCCCGCGCTCGGCTACCTGCACGACCACGGCCTGGTCTACTGCGACTTCAAGCCGGATAACGTCATCCAGACCGAAGAGCAGCTCAAGCTCATCGATATGGGCGGCGTGCGCCGGATCGACAGCGACGAGGCCATCTACGGCACGGTCGGCTACCAGGCTCCGGAGATCGAGGCCGACGGTCCCACCCCCAGTTCCGACCTGTACACGGTCGGCCGGGCCCTGGCCGTGCTCACCTTCGAGTTCAAGGGCTTCCAGAGCACGTATAAGCACAGCCTGCCCGACGGTGTGCCGCTGCTCGCCGAACAGGAGTCCTTTGGCCGGCTGCTGAGACGGGCCACGCACCAGGATCCCGACCGCCGGTTCGGCTCCGCGGGCGAGATGACCGAGCAGCTCATCGGCGTGCTCCGCGAGGTGCTCGCGGCCGCCGACGGGGTACCAAGGCCCGCCTTCTCCACCCTGTTCAGTCCCGAAGTCCTGGCCGTCGGAACTGTGTTGTCTCGGGGGGACGATCCCCCCCAGACCCCCCCTGATCACGGGGGGGCTGCGCGCCCCCCCGTACCCTCCGCGGGAGGGGCTGCGCGCCCCCCCGTACCCCCTGCGGGAGGGGCTGCGCGCCCCCCCGCACCGCCTCGGGGGGCGGAGGTTGTCGGTGGGCTGCCGCTGCCGCAGGTGGTCAGAACCGACCCCGCAGCCGGCTATCTGGCCACGTTTGCCGGGCTCAGCCCGGCCCAGCGCGTCGTCGCGCTGACCCTGGCCGTGGCCGGGGACGCGACCATCCCGCAGGAGGTCACCGGATCGGCGGAAACCCACCTGGCCCTGGCCCGCGCCCGGATCGACAGCGGTGACTACGACGCCGCGGCGGTCGTCCTGGACGGCCTGGCCGCGGATGACCCGTCCGACTGGCGGATTGCCTGGTATAACGGCCTGCGCTGCCTGGCCACCGAGGCGGACGGCGCCCGGGACGCGTTCAGCGCCGTGTACGACGAACTGCCCGGCGAGCTTTCCCCCAAGCTCGCCCTGGCTTTCGCCGCCGAGGCCGCGGGCGACCTGACCGCCGCCGGTCACTACTTCCGCCTGGTGTGGACGGTCGACCGGTCCTACATCAGTGCCGCGTTTGGCTTGACGCGGACCTGCCTGGCCGTGGGTGACCGGCCGGGGGCCATCGCCGCGCTCGCGGGCGTGCCCGATACCTCCAGCTATCACGCGGCGGCGCAGATCGCCGCGGTGCACATACTCGTCGCCGGGGATGGCCAGAACGGGGTGAGCGGAGATGACCTGCGGCAAGCCGATGGCCAGCTTGGCCGGCTGGTCGTCGACGATGTACGGCGCCAGCAGCTCACCATCGCGATCCTGCGGGCCGCCCTCGACTGGTGCACCACCGGCGCCGCGGACGGCACCCCGATCCTCGGGTGCGAGCCGAACCCGCGCGCCGTCCGGTTCGGGCTGGAACGCAGCTACCGGGCGCTGGCCCGGCTGACTCCGGACGCATCCCGCCGGATCGAGCTTGTCGACATGGCCAACGCCATCCGGCCCAGGACGCTGACGTGACCGCCGACCCGTCGGTGCTCGACGGCACATGTCCGTCCTGCGGCCAGCCCATCGGCACCGCCGACAGCTTCTGCGAGGCCTGCGGAACCGAGCTGGCCCCGCCGATGGCCAGCACCGAGCCGGTCGGGTACACGCCGGTCTGCCCGGTCTGCTCGGTTGACCCGGCGGTAACGCCCGGTGCCGTCAGCGCGGAAGGCTACTGCGAGTCGTGCGGCCGCAAGGCACCGTCCGGCCGCGACCACATCGAGCTGGACCTCGTGCTGGTGGCCGGGGTGACCGACCGCGGCCTGCGGCACACCCGCAACGAAGACGCGATGGCTATGGCGACGGCCGACACCCCCGCCGGGCCGGTCGCCATCGCCGTGGTCTGCGACGGGGTATCGACGTCTCCCCGCTCCGACGAGGCGTCGCTGGCCGCCGCTCAGGCCGCAGTGCGCACGCTGCTGGCCTCGGCCCGGCGCGGCGAAGACCCCGTGCAGGCCTCGCCCGTCGCAGTGCGCGCGGCTCACCAGGCCCTGTCCGCCCTGGGCACGCCGGGCGAGGCGCCGTCCGCCACGTACCTATCGGCCATCGTCGGCGGCGATGCGGTGACGGTGAGCTGGCTGGGTGACAGCCGGGCCTACTGGCTCGGCGCCGACGGCCATGCGATGCGGCTGTCCACCGACGACTCGATGGCCGAGGAAATGGTCGCGCAGGGCACGATGAACGAGGCCGAGGCCCTGGCCTCCCCGCAGGCCCACGTCATCACCCGCTGGCTCGGCGCCGACCTGACCGAGGTGCATCCGCACGTACTGCAGGTCGAACCGGTTGGTCCCGGCGTGGTGCTCGTCTGCTCCGACGGGCTGTGGAACTACCAGCCCGAGGCGGCGGGCTTGGCCCGGCAGGCACTGCCGGCCGCGCTCACCGACCCGCTCGGCGCGGCCGAGACGCTGGTCAAGTTCGCGCTCGATGCCGGCGGTATGGACAACATCACGGTGCTATTGGTCCCCTTCCCGCCTCAGGCCATTCCGCCCAGGACCGTTCCCGCCCGCCGACTGGCGACGTAAGCGAGGAGAATTCCGCCATGACTGACTCCGGCTTCACGGTCGACGTCGACCAGAACCAGTACCTGGCCGAAGGCGGACGCGAGGTCAGCGCCATCGTCACCGTGGCCTCCGGCCCCGGCGTCGCCGCCCTGCCCGGCGGCGGGCCGGCCGGGGCAGACGCGGGCAGCGCGGAGATCATCATCATCGACTGCTCCGGGTCGATGGAGTACCCGCACACCAAGATCGCCGAGGCGCGGGCGGCCACGGTCGCCGCGGTGGACGTGGTCCGGGACGGCGTCCTGTTCGCGGTCATCGCCGGCACTAACCTGGCCTGGCCGGTGTTCCCCGCCGACGGAGGCATGGCCCGGGCGGACGCCTCCTCCAGGGCCCTGGCCAAGCAGGCGATAGCGGGCCTGCGGGCCGGCGGCGGCACCGCCATCGGCCAGTGGCTGGAGCTGGCCCGGCAGACCTTCGAGCGGTACCCGGCCAAGCTGAGACACGCGATCCTGCTCACCGACGGCAAGAACCAGCATGAGACCCCTGAGCAGCTCGCGGCGGCCATCCGCGGCTGCGAGGGCGTCTTCAGCTGCGACTGCCGCGGCGTCGGCACCGACTGGGAGGTCAAGGAACTGCGCACCATCTCCACCGCGCTGCTCGGCACGGTGGACATCGTTCCCGACCCGTCCGGGCTGGCCGCCGACTTCGCGGCCATGATGGAAAACGCCATGGACAAGCAGGTCGCCGACGTGGCGCTGCGGGTCTGGACGCCGCAGCACGCCACCGTAAAATTCGTCAAGCAGGTGGCGCCGACGGTGGAGGACCTGACCGGCCGCCGCACGCCGTCGGGCCCGCAGGCGGGCGATTACCCCACCGGAGCGTGGGGACCGGGTGAGAGCCGCGACTACCACGTGGGCGTCGAGGTCACGCCCGCCGGCCTGGGGCAGGAGATGCTCGCTGCGCGGATCAGCCTGGTCACCGGCTCGCCGTCTGGCCCCGAGGTGCTCGGCCAGGGCTTGGTCCGGGCCATCTGGACCGATGACGAGGCGCTGTCGACCAAGATCAACTCGCGGGTGGCTCACTACACTGGCCAGGCCGAACTCGCCGCCGCCATCCACGACGGGCTGGAAGCTCGCAAGCAGGGGGATGAGGAAACCGCGACGGACAAGCTGGGCCGGGCCGTCGCCCTGGCCCACCAGTCAGGCAACGAGGACACGGCCAAGCTGCTGGCCAAGGTGGTTGACGTGGTGAACCTGGAGACCGGCACGGTCCGGCTGAAGAAGCAGGTCGAGGACGCCGACGAGATGGCCCTGGACACCAGGTCCACCAAGACGGTCCGAGCCAGGCGATAACCGGCGCCAGCGGCGCATCCGGGAGGCAACGATGGCGGTATGTCCCAACGGGCATGACTCGGCGAGTGAGGACTTCTGCGACATCTGCGGCATGCGCATTGACGCCACCCGCCAGAACACCGGCCCCTCCGGCACCACGGGAATGTCCTCCTACGGCTCGCTCCCGCGCGGACCCGGCGGACCGGGCGGACCGGGCCGACCCGGAGGACCCGGAGGGCCTGGCGGCCCGGGACCCGATCAGGCCGGCGGGTCCTGCCCGCGGTGCGGTACCGCGAGGTCGGGCCAGTTCTGCGAGTCGTGCGGCTTCAACTTCGGTACCCCCCAGCCTGCCTGGCCCTCGACACCTCCGCCGCCGTCCGCGGATCAGCCACCGTACCCATCCCAGCCCTTGCCGCCGCCTCCATCTCAGCCCATGTCGCCGCCTCCATCTCAGCCCATGCCGCCGCCCCTATCTCAGCCCTTGCCGCCGCCTCCGTCTCAGCCCATGCCGCCGCCCCTGTCCCAGCCCATGCCGCCGCCGTCGTCCGCTTCTGCTCCGCCGTATTCCACCCCTCCTTCAGCGGCCCCCTACTCAATGCCGTCGCCTGCGTCTTCATCCTGGCCGCCTGGTTCCGTTCAGCCCGCGCCGCGCGACCCATCCGGCCCGCTCACGCGTCCAACCGGACCGCGTCCTTCCCCGCTGGACACATGGACCGCGGTGGTATCCGCCGACCGTGACTACTACGACATCGTCCGGGCCGCCGGCAGTCCGGACAGTAGCGACCTGCCCTTCCCGGCCTACTGCGCCGAACGCCGGTTCCGGCTCACCGGCGGCCAGATGCAGATCGGCCGGCGCAGCGTGTCCCGCGGCGTGCAACCCGAGATCGACCTGACCGGCCCGCCGGCCGACCCGGGCATCAGCCGGCTGCACGCGGTGCTGATCGCGGCGCCGGACGGCAGCTGGACGGTGCTTGATCCCGGCTCGGCCAACGGCACGCTCCTCAATGGCCGGGAGATCCCAACGGGGAGCCAGGTACCGCTGCATGACGGCGACCGGATCAACCTCGGCGCCTGGACCGCGATCACCGTACATCGCAGCTAGGTCGCAACCTGCGGATCCAGCTGCGCCACCACGGAGATTCGGCGCCCGGTGAAGCATTACCAGGCCAGCCGAGGCACTAACGTATGCGACATGATCAACGTGCCGCCCGCGTCTGACCATGCCGAGGTCGACCTGGGCACCGCTGCCGGAGTCACTGACCGGGGCCTTCGTCATTCCCGCAACGAGGACGCGATGGCCCTGGCGTCGCAGCAGACTCCGGACGGGCTGGTGGTGGTGGCCGTGGTCTGCGACGGCGTTTCCTCCTCGGCCCGGCCCGACGAGGCCTCGCTGGTGGCCGCTAACGCGGCGCTGCCGGTCCTGGTGGCCGCGGTGCAGTCCGACAGCGACCTGGCCGAGGCCTCGCGCGCCGCGGTCATGGCCGGGCGTCAGTCGGTGGCCGGGCTGCAAGAGCCCGCCAACGAGAGATCGGCCACCACCTTCGTCTCGGCGGTGGCCGGCCGTGACCGGGTGACCCTGTGCTGGCTCGGCGACAGCCGCGCCTACTGGCTGACTGAGCCGGCGGCCGACTCGGCGCTGCTCACCCACGACGACTCCGTGGCCGGCGGCCTGGTCGAGGCCGGCCTGGCCACCGAAGAGGTCGCCATGGCCTCGCCGCACGCACACGTGCTGACCCGCTGGCTCGGTGCCGAAGCCGCGGACCTGAATGGCGACCCGGCCCGCGCGCCGCACGTGGAGGCATATTCGCCGCCCGGGACCGGGATCCTGATGGTGTGCTCGGATGGCCTGTGGAACTACCTGCCCGATGCCGCGGATCTGGCCGGGCTGGCGCTGCCCAAGGCCCTCACCGACCCGCTGGGTGCCGCGGCCGACATGGTCCAGTTCGCGATCGACGCAGGCGGCGCCGACAACATCACCGTCGTCCTGATTCCCTACCCCCCGCCAGCAACGCACTGACAGGAAGCGCACTGACAGGAAGCGCACTGACAACGGTCAGTACTTAGGCCCGACGAACTCATCAAGCCGCGCCACCGCCTCCCGCCGTGCCACGGATATTGTGTCCGGCCTGGAGAAGCGCCACGCTACCTCGAGCTCGTCCAAGGTTTCACCACACAACCGTAGAATGTCGGCGGACTTGTTGCTAAATAGGTAACGCGGGTACGCGTAGCATCGGTCACCATTTGCCAGCTTCCTGT
The DNA here is from genome assembly GCA_963835775.1 of uncultured Actinomycetes bacterium. Lineage (GTDB taxonomy): Bacteria > Actinomycetota > Actinomycetes > Streptosporangiales > Streptosporangiaceae > Palsa-504. Next base: position 327,157 of record CAWIHB010000004.1, read on the forward strand.
GGACTCGGTTGATGCTTCGGCAGCCATCGGAATGGAAAAGTCCTCTCACGAACTCAGCAGGATACTTGTGCACGATGGCCGATTGCCATTGCTCCAGCTCGATCTTTCGAGTGTGCTTACGTCCAGGCCCGTGCTGCGGGAATAGACATGTCCAGTGCTTGGACGTGCTCTTGACCATGGTGCAGCCTTGTTGGTGGACGCAGAAGACGCTCGATGCAGGCATTACAGCAGACATCGCTCTCCGCGCCGCCGTCAGAAGTCCTGGCCAGGCGTCGCAGCAGGCAATCCACAGAGCGAACACCTCGCGTCGTCCTTGGGAGATGTATCCATCACCGAGATAGAGGCCCAGGAGATAGGCGTACGCTGACTCGTCCAAATCTCTTCCATGGCACCGTGGGCACTGCCTTTTGCATTCTATCAAAGCGCGCGGGCCGTGCGCACGTCGGCGATCGCTGCGCCAGTTCCGGATTGTGGCGATCGATACGCCGCAGATGCGGGCATTTTCCTTGTCGAGAATGCCAATAGCAGACAGGCGACGAGCCATATCCACCGTCGATCGAGGATACATGAGTGTATTTTCTCTCATGCCACCGACATTTTCGCTGGTGCATCGAAGTGGTGCCCCGGGTGGGATTCGAACCCACACTTAACGTCTTTTGAGAACGTCGGCTCTGCCGGTTGGCCTACCGGGGCCCGGCTGGCGGCAAGGTGTGCCAGGTGAGACCAATCTACCTGATCACGGTAGTCTCGGGGGGTGAGCCAGAACCAACTGCGTGTCGTGATCGCCGAAGATGAAGCCCTGATCCGCCTCGACCTCAAGGAGATGCTGGAAGAAGAGGGCTACTCGGTCGTGGCCGAGGTCGGCGACGGGGAATCCGCCGTCGAGCAAGTGACCGCGCTGCACCCGGATCTGGCCATCCTGGACATCAAGATGCCCGTCCTGGACGGTATCTCCGCCGCCGAGCGGATCGCGGCCGAGCGGCTCGCCGCAGTGGTCATCCTGACCGCCTTCTCGCAGCGCGAGCTGGTCGAGCGTGCCCGCGACGCGGGCGCGATGGCCTACCTGGTCAAGCCGTTCACCAAGGCCGACCTGGTGCCCGCCGTGGAGATGGCGGTCAGCCGGTTCGCCGAGATCCGCGCACTCGACACCGAGATCGACACGCTGCGCGAGCGGCTGGAGGTGCGCAAGCTGCTCGACCGGGCCAAGGGCATACTCCAGACCCAGCACGGACTGTCCGAGCCCGACGCGTTCCGCTGGATCCAGAAGACCTCGATGGACCGCCGTCTCACCATGCGCAAGGTCGCCGAAGCGGTGATCGAGGGCAGCATGCGCGTCCCCGAAGAGACCCCCCAGCCGTAAGGCCGCAACACGGGGAAAGCTGAACCCGGGGGGCCGTTGGTGCCGTGCCCGCCTTCCCCGGCTGACACGTTATCTACTTGGACCCCCCGGGCTCGCGGTCACCACGTTAGCGACCAGCCCGCGCGCGGCGCAAAAGCTGCGCAAAAGCTGCGCAAGTGCGGCGCAGGAGCGGATGGCCCCCGCCCCGCCCCGCGCCCGCGGTCACCTGCTGATAACTCGCCGTTCGCCCGGCTGATCCGGGCCGGTCCCGTCTCGCCCGGTACCTGGTCCCTGATCAGGCAGGTCAGCCGCGCTGTGCACACGCGGTGGCCCGCCGCGTCCGTGACGATAATGTCATAGGTGACCAGCGTCCGGCCGCCGGACACCAGTGTGGCCACGGCAGTGACCTCCCCGTCCCTGGCGCCCCGGTGATGCGTCGCGCTGATCTCGATGCCGACCACCGCCCGGTCCGGGCCCGCGTGCAGGAAGGCGCCCAGCGACCCGATGGTCTCGGCCAGGACGCAGGACGCCCCGCCGTGCAGCAGGCCAAAGGGCTGGGTGTTGCCGGCGACCGGCATCCTGGCCACGACCTGGCCGGCCGACGCGGAGATGATCGTGATGCCCATCCGGCCGGGCAGCGTGCCCTCCGCCACCGTGATGGCCATGCTCGCCGCCACCATCTCCTGGTCCATCCGCACCTCCGCGTCGCCCGCTCCTGCTCAAGGATCCCACGGCACCCGCCGCCGTAACCTGCACCGCAGATCTCCGCACAGAACTCATCACAACAATTTGTGCGTATTGCGTGACTTTGGTGTTGTTAGCGCTCACAATCTGGGGTTAAAGGGGTGACACCCGTCCGCGAAGAAGGGATGAACCCGTCCACGAAGGTGTGGCACCCGTCCACGAAGAAGGTGTGGAACCTGCCCACGAAGGGAGCGCAGCATGCGCGAGATCGGAAGACAACGTCGTCTCCGCGGCCCGGTCGTGTTCGGCCTGGCGGCGATGGTGGCGATAGCCGTCGGGGGGTCGCTGGCCGCCACCCAGGCCAGCGCGGCCAGCATCAAGCCACAGGGCGGCGGCGGTGGCCTGAACATCACCAAGCAGTACTTCGGCAGCACGATCGAGCCGTACACGGGGCAGAACACCCCGACCTACCGCTACACGCTGACTAATGCCCGCGGCATGACGGTCAAGGTCCTGACCTTCGGCGGCATCATCCAGGAGATCGACGTTCCCGGCGCCAACGGCCATGTTGCGGACGTCGCGCTGGGCTTCAAGACCCTGCAGGACTACGTGACCTATGACAGCCCGCCGGTGACAGCCAACGGCGGCCCGTACTTCGGCGAGACGATCGGCCGGTACGGCAACCGGATCGCCAAGGGCACCTTCACCCTGAACCAGCCGGGTGTCGGGCCGGTCACCTACACGCTGCCCATCAACAACGGCGTGAACAGCCTGCACGGCGGGCTGGTCGGCTTCGGTAACCACATCTGGCAGACCGTCAGCGTCATCAAGAACTCCAGCGAAGTCGGCGTGACTCTCCAGCTGACCAGCCCGAACGGCGACAGCAGCGGAGCCGCCGGCAGCCCCGGCTGCGCGAACGGGTGCACCGGCTACCCCGCCGAGATCACCGTAGACGTGACCTTCACGCTGAACAACGCCAACCAGATCGGCATCCACTACAAGACGCACAACGACTCCTCCAACCTCAACACGGTCATCAACCTGACCAACCACAGCTACTTCAACCTGGCCGGCGAGGCCTCGCCCGCGGGCTCGGCCTACAGCCAGCTCGTGCAGATCAACGCCAACAAGTACACGCCGACCGACACCACCCAGATCCCGCTCGGCTACCAGGCCTCCGTGTTCGGCACGCCATTCGACTTCACCACCCCGCAAACGATCGGCTCGCGGATCAACGACGTCAGCGCGCCTGACCACAGCCCCGGCTTCAACCAGCTGCTCATCGCCCAGGGCTACGACCACAACTGGGTGCTGAACAAGCGGACGCCGGCTACCACCGGCCCCGATGGCCTCAACCTGGCCGCCCACGCCTGGGACCCCAGCAGCGGCCGTGAGCTGACTGTATGGACCGACCAGCCGGGCGTGCAGTTCTACAGCGGCAACTTCCTCAACGGCACGCTGGTGGGCATCAGCGGCCACACCTACCGGCAGGGCGCTGGCTACACGTTCGAGACCCAGCACTACCCCAACTCGCCCAACCAGCCCAACTTCCCGTCCACCGAGCTGCCGGCCGGCCAGACCATCAACTCCACGACCATCTTCGCTTTCTCTGCTTAACCACGGGTACCACGGGTCATAACCTCCCTTACCCCGCGGCCCCGTCCGCCACTTCGCGTCAGCAGGTGGCGGACGGGGCCACCACGGCCCGTTCGGACCATAGGATCGGAACGTGGCGACGCAAGCACCTCAGGATCCAGGTCAAGACCGGTTGCTGCTGCTCGACGGGCACTCGCTGGCTTACCGGGCGTTCTTTGCCCTGCCGGTCGAGAACTTCTCCACCACCACCGGGCAGCCGACCAACGCGGTGTACGGGTTCACCGCGATGCTCATCAACGTGCTGCGGGACGAGAAGCCGACGCACGTCGCGGTGGCCTTCGACCGCGGTGAGCCGACCTTCAGGCACGAGCAGTGGGTCGAGTACAAGGCCAACCGGCGCGAGACACCCGAGGATTTCCGCAGCCAGCTCAGCCTGATCTTCGAGGTGCTCGACGCGCTGGGCGTCAGGCGGCTGTCCGCGCCCGGCTACGAGGCCGACGACATCATCGCCACCCTGGCCACCGAGGGCGCGGCCGAGGACATGGACGTCCTGATCGTGACCGGCGACCGGGACGTGCTGCAGCTGGTGAGCGACCGGGTGACGGTGCTGATGACCAGGCGCGGCATTACCGAGATGACCCGCTTCACCCCGGCGGCGGTGCAGGAGAAGTACGGCCTGTCCCCGTCCCAGTACCCCGACTTCGCCGCCGTCCGTGGCGACCCGAGCGACAACCTGCCCGGCATCCCCGGGGTGGGGGAGAAGACCGCCACCAAGTGGATCGCCGAGTTCGGCTCGCTGGCCGCGCTGGTGGACCGGGTGGACGAGGTCAAGGGCAAAGCCGGCGAGGCGCTGCGCGAGCACCTGGCCAGCGTGCTGCGCAACCGCCAGCTCACCTCGCTGCTGACCGACCTGCCCGCCGAGACGGTCGGCGCGGTGCCGCATGACCTGCTGCCGACCGCCTGGGACCGGGAGAAAATCCACCAGCTGTTCGACACGCTGCAGTTCCGGGTGCTCCGCGACCGCCTCTACCAGACCCTGCCGCACGGCCTGATCAGCACCGTCGGCTCGGCCGACCTGGGCCCCCAGGCCGCGGGCGGGCCGGCCAAGCAGGCCTTCGACGTGGTGGCCGACCTGCTCGGACCCGGCCAGGTGGCGGCCTGGCTGGCCGCCCATTCTTCTGCCGAACGGTCCGGGCTCGCCGTGACCGGAACCTGGGGACGCGGCACGGGCAACCTGACCGGCGTGGCGATCGCCGCCTCCGACGGCCACGGCGCCCACCTGGACCCGACGGCGCTGACCGAGGACGACGACCAGGCCCTGGCGGCCTGGCTGGCCGACCCCGGCCACCCGAAGGTGCTGCACGACGCCAAGGGCCCGATGCACGCCTTCGCCGCCCGCGGCTTTGCCCTGGACGGCCTGGCCTGCGACACGGCCCTGGCCGCCTACCTGGCGCTGCCCGGCCAGCGCACGTTCGACCTGGCCGACCTGGCCCTGCGCTACCTGGCCAAGGAGCTGACCGAGGAGGCCGAAGGCGGCCAGCTGACCCTGGACGGCTCGGCCGAGCGGGACGCCGCGGCCGGCCTGGTGCTGCGCGCGCAGGCCACGCTGGAGCTGGCCGCCGCGCTCGACGCCGACCTGGAGCGCCGCGAGGCCGTCGCGCTGCTGCGCGAGCTTGAGCTGCCGCTGGTCTCGGTGCTGGCCCAGATGGAGCGCACCGGGATCGCCGCCGACATCGACCACTTCGCGGACATGTCCGCGACCCTGCACGGCGAGGTCAAGGCGGCCGAACAGGCCGCGTTCGCCGTGGTCGGGCACGAGTTCAACCTCGGCTCGCCCAAGCAGCTGCAGGAGATCCTGTTCACCGAGCTCAGCCTGCCCAAGACCAAGCGGATCAAGACCGGGTACACCACCGACTCCGAGGCGCTGACCAGCCTGCTGGCCCAGACCGGCCATCCGCTGCTCGAGCACCTGCTGCGCCACCGTGACGTGTCCAAGCTGATGACGATCGTGGACTCGCTGATCCCCATGGCCGGCGAGGACGGCCGGATCCACACCACGTTCAACCAGACCATCGCGGCCACCGGGCGGCTATCCTCCACCGACCCCAACCTGCAGAACATCCCCATCCGCAGCGAGCTCGGCCGCCAGATCCGCAAGGGCTTCATCGTGGGCGAGGGCTACGAGTGCCTGCTCACCGCGGACTACAGCCAGATCGAGCTGCGCATTATGGCCCACCTGTCCGGTGACGAGGCGCTGATCGCGGCGTTCGAGTCCGGGCACGACTTCCACGCCGCCACCGCCTCCCGGGTGTTCGGGCTGCCGCCCGAAGAGGTCGGCCCCGAGCTCCGGGCCAAGATCAAGGCGATGAACTACGGCCTGGCCTACGGGCTGTCCGCCTTCGGGCTGTCGGCGCAGCTGCGCATCTCCACCGAGGAGGCGCGGGCGCTGATGGAGGAGTACTTCAAGGAGTTCGGCGGGGTCCGCGACTACCTGCACGAGGTGGTCGCCCGGGCCCGGATGGACGGCTACACCGCCACCATGATGGGGCGGCGCCGCTACCTGCCCGACCTGACCTCGGACAACCGGCAGCGCCGGGAGATGGCCGAGCGGATGGCCCTGAACGCGCCCATCCAGGGCTCCGCCGCCGACGTGATCAAGGTGGCCATGCTGGCCACCAGCAGCTCGCTGGCCGGCGCGGGGCTGCGCTCCCGAATGCTGCTGCAGGTGCACGACGAGCTGCTCATCGAGGTGGCGCCCGGCGAGTACGACACCGCCCGTGACCTGGTCTGCGCGGCCATGGGGGGCGCCGCCTCACTGCGGGTCCCGCTCGACGTCTCCGTCGGCACCGGCCGAACCTGGGACGAAGCGGCACACTAGTGCTGGCCCGGGGGGACGACCCCCCGGAACCCCCCGCTGCGCTTCGCGCGCCCGCTGCGGTGCCTCGCCGTAGTACCGCGCGGCCGAAGGGGCCGTTGGCCCCTCGCGGGCCGCACGGTCGCGGCTGCGCCGCGGGGATACGCCGTACTGGCCCCTGACCTGCTAACCACCGTCCTGCCCACCCCTGACCTGCTAACCACCGTCCTGCCCACCCCTGACCTCCCGACCACCGTCCTGTCAACTCCTGACCTGCCAACCCCTGACTTCCTAACCACAGCCCTCCCGACCCCTGACCTCCCAACACCGGCCTCCGAGGCGATACCGTGGCCGTATTGTGGCCGGGCTCAATTGACCCTTGGACTCAGCTCTCATATGCTGAACGCTGCGCCGTGTCCTCGTGCGTTCCGTCGTGGTCACTGATCCCATGTCATTGATCATGCGGGCGGCCGCCGGGCGTGCCGTGGTCGGCCCGTGCTGGTTCCGGTAGGTCCTTCTGGTCATCGTGAGGTGCACAGCCTGCGGCGTGTCCAAAACTTCCCTGTCCGCATCCGGAGCCAACCCACACATGACGAGCAGCACGCAAGCCAACTCGACCCCCAAGGTGGCGGTCAACGACATCGGGTCCGAGGAGGCATTCCTCGCCGCGATCGACGAGACCATCAAGTATTTCAACGATGGTGACATCGTTGAAGGAACAGTCGTAAAGGTCGACCGAGACGAGGTCTTGCTCGATATCGGCTACAAGACAGAAGGCGTGATTCCCTCCCGCGAACTGTCGATCAAGCATGACGTCGACCCGCACGAGGTCGTCAAGACCGGCGAGCACATCGAGGCCCTTGTCCTGCAGAAGGAGGACAAGGAAGGGCGCCTGATCCTGTCCAAGAAGCGGGCCCAGTACGAGCGGGCCTGGGGCACGATCGAAAAGATCAAGGAAGAGGACGGCGTGGTCACCGGCACGGTGATCGAGGTCGTCAAGGGCGGCCTGATCCTGGACATCGGTTTGCGCGGCTTCCTGCCCGCCTCGCTGGTGGAGATGCGCCGCGTCCGCGACCTGCAGCCCTACGTGGGCCGCGAGATCGAGGCCAAGATCATCGAGCTGGACAAGAACCGCAACAACGTGGTCCTGTCCCGCCGGGCATGGCTGGAGCAGACTCAGTCCGAGGTCCGGCACACGTTCCTCAACACCCTGTCCAAGGGGCAGATCCGCAAGGGCGTCGTGTCCTCGATCGTCAACTTCGGCGCGTTCGTCGACCTCGGCGGCGTGGACGGCCTGGTGCACGTGTCCGAGCTGTCCTGGAAGCACATCGACCACCCGGGTGAGGTCGTCGAGGTGGGCCAGGAGGTCACCGTCGAGGTCCTCGACGTGGACATGGACCGGGAGCGGGTCTCGCTGTCGCTGAAGTCCACCCAGGAAGACCCGTGGCAGCAGTTCGCCCGGACCCACCAGATCGGCCAGGTCGTCCCGGGCCGGGTCACCAAGCTGGTGCCGTTCGGCGCGTTCGTCCGGGTCGAGGAGGGCATCGAGGGCCTGGTGCACATCTCGGAGCTGGCCGACCGGCACGTGGAGATTCCCGAGCAGGTCGTCCAGGTCGGCGACGAGATCTTCGTCAAGATCATCGACATCGACCTGGACCGGCGCCGGATCAGCCTGTCGCTCAAGCAGGCCAACGAGGGCACGATCGGCGAGGCCGTCGGCGACGACTTCGACCCGACCCTGTACGGCATGCCCGCCTCCTACGACGAGCAGGGCAACTACGAGTACCCGGACGGCTTCGACCCGGAGACCGGCGAATGGCTGCCCGGCTACGAGAAGCAGCGTGAGGAGTGGGAGCACCAGTACGCCGAGGCGCGCGCCAGGTTCGAGGCGCACCGGCGGCAGGTGGAGGAATCCCGCAAGGCCGACGAGGAAGAGACGGCGACGCTCGGCGACGCCGACCCGGCCGCGGCGCCCTCGGCCGGCAACGGCGGTGCCGGTGCCCGCGGCCGCGGCCCCCGCGGCGGTTCCCGGTCCGGCCCGGCCACGCCGGGTGCGGTGACCTCGAGCTCGACCCCGGGCAGCGCGGCCACCGGCACCCTGGCCTCTGACGAGGCCCTGGCGGCCCTGCGCGAGAAGCTGTCAGGCGGCCAGTCCTAACCGGCTGAACGCACGAGAAGCGGCACCCACGACGGCGTGGGTGCCGCTTTTGCGTGGACTCCTCGCCGACGGGCCGCCCGCCGCGGCTGGCAGACGACCATCCACGGGACCGCGCAGAGCCCGCAGCTGGCCAGATACCAGGAAGTATCCTGCGGCAGCCTGGACCCGGCCCGCGGCGAGCTCTAGCTGTAACGCGGCATACCGCAGGAGCAGTTCGGCCACGCATACCGGCTTGGTGCCGCCCTCGCGTTCGAACGTGACGGCGTACGTGGCCTGCTTGCCACCCGCCACCTCATCGACCGCGACACAGGTGACCGAGGCCCGGACCTTGCTGCCCACCGGCAGCGGTGCCGGGAAGCGTACCTTGTTCAGGCCGTAGTTGATCGTGATCGACGCATCGGCCACCTCGACTACTTCCTGTACCAGCACCGGCGCGAGCGAGAGGGTGAGGAAACCGTGCGCGATGGTGCCGCCGAACGGGCCCGCGGCGGCTCGCTCCGGGTCGATGTGGATCCACTGGTGGTCGCCGGTCGCGTCGGCGAACAAGCCGACCTGCTCCTGCGTCACCTCACGCCACGAGCTGGCCCCCAGCTGCTCGCCGATGTGGTTGCCTAGGTCATCAAGTTTCAGGGTCAGTTGTGCCATCATCCCGCCTCGTCGTGTGGGTAGTTCACGATTACGCGATCATCGCACTGAACCTGGCCGGGGACAAAGGCCGGAAGTCCCTTCCTGCTGAGCGAACATGCAATGGACCTATCGGGCCGCGGCGTGTCAGCATACGGCCATGCGTTCCGCGCAACGAGACGGCCCGGCTCGTTCGGTGCTCGAGCGGGCCTTCCGGATTCTCAGCGCCTACGGCCCGGCCGACCGGACCCTGACCCTGGCCGAGATGACCCGCCGCACCGGGATCCCGAAGGCCACGGTGCACCGGCTGACCCGCGAGCTGCTCGAGCTGGGCCTGCTGGAGGGCCAGCATGGCGTCTACCGGCTCGGCATGCGGACCTTCGAGCTCGGCCAGCTCGTGCCCAGGCAGCGGGACCTGCGCGAGGCGGCGCTCCCGTTCATGCAGGATCTGTTCGAGGCCGCCCACGAGACGGTGCACCTAGCCGTGCTCGACGGCACCGAGGTGCTGTACATCGACAAGATCTCCGGCCACCGCCGGGTGGCGGCGGGTTCCCGGGTCGGCGGCAGGCTGCCCGCGCACTGCACCGCCGTCGGCAAGGCCATCCTCGCCCTGTCGCCCCCCAGCGCCCTCGACACCGTCCTGGCCGCCGGGCTGGTCCCCCGGACCGCTTTTTCTATCACCGCGGGCAGTGTCCTGCGCAGGCAGCTGGCCCGGGCGGCCCGGGAAGGCGTCGCCTTCGAACGGGAGGAATCCGATCTCGGCGTAACCTGCGTGGCGTCCCCGGTCGAGGGGTTCGGCCGCCGGGTGGTGGCGGCGCTTTCCGTCACCGGGCCGGTGAGCAGGCTCCAGCCGGAACGGTACGCGCCCACGGTCCGCCTGGCCGCGCTGGCCCTGAGCCGCAGGCTGGGCGCCCAAACGCCGAGCCTGGCCTCCTCCTGAACCGCACGGTCTCGGGCCGTGCCGTGCTGTGCCGTTTCGTGCCGTGCCGTGCCGTTTCGTGCCGTGCCGTTTCGTGTAGTGGAACCGGCCCTTGCCATCGCGTCTGACCGAGCGGATCATCGGGGCCAAGCTCGGCCTGACCAGCCGGGCCAGGCGATCCAGCGCCACCCGCGGGGCCGGTGCCGCCGGGGACGCGCCCTATCATGCTGCTTGGCCTGCGATTCCGAACGAAGGAGGGTGAGGGTGCGGGTGCTGCGGGTCGGGCTGACCGGGGGCATCGGGTCGGGCAAGAGCGAGGTCTCCCGGCGGCTGGCCGCCCGCGGGGCGGTGATCCTCGACGCGGACGTGGCCTCCCGGGCGGTGGTCGAGCCTGGCACGCCCGGCCTGGCCCGGATCGCCGAGGCCTTCGGCGCTGCGGTCATCGGCCCGGACGGCGCCCTGAACCGGGAGCGGCTTGGCGCGATCGTGTTCGCTGACCCCGTCCAGCGCGCCCGGCTGAACGAGATCGTCCACCCCCTGGTCCGGGAGTGGATGCAGGCGGGGGAGCGGGCCGCCGCCGACTCCGGCCGGGACGGCCTGGTCGTCGTGCACGACGTCCCGCTGCTGGCCGAGGGCGGGCGCCGGAGTGACTTCGACCTGGTCGTCGTGGTGGACGTCCCGGCCGAGCTTCAGGTCGAGCGGCTGGTCAGCCAGCGCGGCATGGCCCCCGACCAGGCCCGGGCCCGGATGGCGGCCCAGGCCACCAGGGAGCAGCGGCTGGCCGCGGCCGACATCGTCATCGACAATTCGGGGTCCCTCGACGACCTGGACCGGCATGTGGCCGAGGTCTGGGCCGAGCTCGAGAGCCGGGTCTCGGCGCCCTGACCCGGCCGGCGCCCTGGTACGCAGCCTGCGCCCCATGATCCTCGAGCTGGGCCTGTCCGATGAGCCGGAGCTCACCGAGCTGGACCGGGCCGTGCGCGAGCATTCGCCGACCCGCGCACGGTGGCCCTGGCGCACCTGCTGGTCGTTACCTGGGGCCGCAAGCCAGCCGGCTGAGGCCGGCCGGAATGTCAGACCCCCGGCTTAGAGTTGAACCCTCCGAGGTTTAGGAGAGTGAACTCGTGCGTCCGGTCACCGACCTGCAGCGCAAGGTCGCCCCGTTCCAGGTCGTCACGGACATGGTGCCCGCGGGCGACCAGCCCGCCGCGATCGCCGAGATAACCAAACGCGTGCAGGGCGGCGAGACCGACACCGTGCTGCTCGGCGCGACCGGCACCGGCAAGACGGCCTCCGTGGCCTGGATCGCGGAGCAGCTGCAGCGGCCGGTGCTGGTCATGCTGCCCAACAAGACGCTGGCCGCCCAGTTCGCCAACGAGCTGCGCGAGATGCTGCCCCGTAACGCGGTCGAGTACTTCGTCTCCTACTACGACTACTACCAGCCCGAGGCCTACGTCCCGCAGACTGACACCTACATCGAGAAGGACTCCTCGATCAACTCCGAGGTAGAGCGGCTGCGGCACTCGGCCACCAACTCGCTGCTGACCCGCCGGGACACCATCGTGGTTTCCTCGGTCTCGTGTATCTACGGCCTGGGCACGCCGCAGGAGTACGTGGACCGGATGCTCACCCTCAAGCTGGGCGACACCATCGAGCGGGACGCGCTGCTGCGCAAGCTGGTCGGCATGCAGTACAACCGGAACGATCTAGCCTTCACCCGGGGCACCTTCCGGGTCCGCGGCGACACCATCGAAGTCATCCCGATGTACGAGGAGCTCGCCGTCCGGATCGAGATGTTCGGCGACGAGATCGAGCGGCTGATGACGCTGCACCCGCTGACCGGGGAGGTGATCAGCGAGGACACCGAGATGTACGTTTTCCCGGCCACCCACTACGTGGCCGGCCCGGAGCGGATGCAGCGCGCCCTCAACGGCATCGAGGCCGAGCTGGCGCAGCGGCTCGCCGAGCTCGAAAAGCAAGGCAAGCTGCTCGAGGCGCAGCGGCTGCGCATGCGCACCACCTACGACATCGAGATGATGCGGCAGGTCGGCAGCTGCTCGGGCATCGAGAACTACTCCAGGCACATCGACGGCCGTGAGGCGGGCAGCCCGCCGAACACGCTGCTCGACTACTTCCCGGAGGACTTCCTCCTGGTCATCGACGAGTCGCACGTCACCGTCCCGCAGATCGGGGCCATGTACGAGGGCGACGTGTCCCGCAAGCGAGTGCTGGTCGAGCACGGTTTCCGGCTGCCCAGCGCGATCGACAACCGGCCGCTGACCTGGGATGAGTTCCTGGACCGGATCGGCCAGACCATCTACCTGTCCGCCACCCCCGGGCCGTATGAGCTGCAGCGCGTGGGTGGCGACGTGGTGGAGCAGGTGATCAGGCCGACCGGGCTGGTCGACCCCGAGGTCATCATCAAGCCGACCAAGGGCCAGATCGACGACCTGCTGCACGAGATCAGGCAGCGGGCCGAGCGCGACGAGCGGGTGCTGGTCACCACGCTGACCAAGCGGATGGCCGAGGACCTGACCGACTACCTGCTCGAGAACGGCGTCCGGGCCCGCTACCTGCACAGCGAGGTGGACACGCTGCGCCGGATCGAGCTGCTGCGCGAGCTGAGGACCGGCGAATACGACGTCCTGGTCGGCATCAACCTGCTCCGCGAGGGCCTCGACCTGCCCGAGGTGTCGCTGGTGGCCATCCTGGACGCGGACAAGGAAGGCTTCCTGCGCTCGGGCACGTCGCTGATCCAGACCATCGGCCGCGCCGCGCGGAACGTGTCTGGCCAGGTGCACATGTACGCCGACTCGGTGACCCCGTCGATGCGGCGGGCCATCGACGAGACCAACCGCCGGCGCGACAAGCAGAAGCAATACAACGAGACGCACGGCATCGACCCGCAGCCGCTGCGCAAGAAGATCGCCGACATCCTCGACCAGATCGTCCGCGAGGACGCCGACACTGAGCAGCTGATCGGCGGCGCCGGACGGCAGCAGTCCCGTGGCAAGGCGCCGGTGCCCGGCCTGTCCAGCCGGGCCCGCGCGGTCGCCCAGGCTGCGGGACAGGCTGAGCCTGGCGCGTCCAGCAGCGCCGCCCGCGGCGAGCTGGTGGGCCTGATCACCGAGCTCACCGAGCAGATGCACGCGGTCGCCGCCGAGCTGCAGTTCGAGGTGGCCGCCCGCCTTCGTGACGAGATCCGCGACCTCAAGCACGAGCTGCGCGGCATGCACGCCGCCGGCGTCTGACCGCCAGCTCCGGGTGACCTGGAGCTCGCCCTGTGCGGGTGAAGCGCCGGGACCACCGATGCCTGATGATCAGACCTATGGACCAGGCGATTGATGAACCCACGTCCGCCCAGCGCTGGCTCGCGCGCCTGAGCTTCTTGCTCCTCGCCGCGGCGGTCGTGATAGTGGTGGTCTTCGCCGGGCTGAAGAGCCTCACGATGCTGGCCGTGGGCCTGGCCGGCGCGGCCGTCAGCCTGGCTGCCGCGTATTTCTTCCTGGCCCGCCGAGGCGTGTTGCGCTGGGTGTCACTTGCGGTCTTCGTGCTCGCACCGATCGGGGTCATCGTCGTGTACGCGCTCCAGGCACTGCTGTGGATAGCGGTGGTCGTGGCCGCGGCCTGGCTGCTCGCGAGCCTGGCCGCGCGCCTCGCCCTGGCCGGGCACCGGACGGACTGGCGCATGCCCGAGCGCCCGGCGCAGCTGCCCGCCCGGCACCCGTACCTGATCATGAATCCCAGGTCCGGCGGCGGGAAGGTCGCGAAGTTCGACCTGAAACGGAAGGCCGAGGACCTCGGCGCCGAGGTGTTCCTCATCGGCGGCTCCCAGTCCGTCGACGTGGCCGACGTGGCTCGTGCGGCGGTGGCCAAGGGTGCAGATCTGCTGGGCGTCGCCGGAGGCGACGGCACACAGGCCCGGGTGGCCGCGGTGGCCGCGGAGCATGGCCTGCCGTTCGTGGTGATCAGCGCCGGCACGCGCAATCACTTTGCCCTTGACCTGGGTCTGGACCGCGAGGATCCGGCGGCCGGCCTGCGTGCCCTGACCGATGGCGTCGAACTGCTGGTCGACGTCGGGACGATCAACAGCCAGGTGTTCGTCAACAACGCCTCCTTCGGCGCCTATGCCGAAATCGTGGAAACCCCCGCCTACCGTGACGACAAGCTGAACACCACGCTGAATACGCTCCCGGACCTGCTGCAGGGCCACCGTGGAGCACGGCTCCTGGCCCGGGCGAACGGCGTCGAGATCAGCGCGCCGCAGGCGCTGCTGGTAGCCAACAACCCGTACGGAACCGGGGACATCGCCGGGCTGGGCCGCCGGGTACGGCTGGATCGGGGCCTGCTCGGCGTGGCCGGTGTCAGGGTGAGCAGCGCCCGGCAGGCCATCGACCTGCTCCGCGGCCGGCATGCTGGCGAACTGAAGGTGATGACCACGAAGAAGATCGAGATCACCGCCGACGCGGCCCGGATCCCGGTCGGCGTGGACGGGGAGACGGTGTCGATGTCCGTGCCGGTCACCTGCGCGATCTGGGCGCACGCGCTCCGTGTCTGGGTACCGCGGGATCGCCCGGGAGTCGCCGCGCCGAAACCCCCGGTGAACTGGACCAGGCTGCGGTACCTGGCAGGCGTCCGCCGTGAGCGGGCTGGGTTGACGACGTGAGAGCCGCGTTCACCCGGGCGGCCGCGCTGGACGACGTGGTGCGCCGGGCCGGGGAGCTATCAGCGCGGACGATGATCTTCGACGTGGAGCCGCTGGTGGCCTACTGGAATGGCGGCCAGGATGCCCTCGACGAGGGTGTCGCACGGGTGCTCAGCGAGGTCGCGGTGCTGCCGGCCGTAGAAGTGGTCTGCTTTGCCACCAACTCGCTGCGCCGGCCCTCGGCGCTACCCGGCGAACCGGGGGTGCGGGTGGTCTACCTGGCCTCGGCGGGCAAGCCATTGCGGACCGCGCCCTATCTCGGTTTCCCCCGGCCCGGGGTGGTGATCGGGGACCAGGTCGCCACCGACGGGATCTTGGCGCGGCGGCTCGGCTATGCGTTCGTGCTGTTCGACCCGCGGCTGAGGACGGTCCCCTTCGGGCCGCGGCTGATGGACGCGGGCGGACGGCTGCTCCGGCCGCTGCTGTTCACCGGGCCCGAGGCGGTATCACGCCCGCGCTGAACCTGGGCGATATAGTGCGCCGGAACGAAGAACGGCGCGATACCACGAAGGCGGGACAAATGCCCTGCCCGCGGGATCGACGTGACGCTGCTGCACTACGCGCAGGTCAACCCGCTGGCGGCACCGTTCTGGCCCCGGATGGGCTACCGTCCGCTGTGGACCATCTGGGAAGCCCGCCCGGCCACCGCCCTGCGCTGACCTCAGCCAGACCGAACCCACCAGCGGCCGGCCAGGCCGGGGCGATCGCGCGGAGCCGCACGGGCGCGGGGATGATAGTGCATGAGGGACTGCGGAATGCTGAGCGCCACCTGACTGTTGCCTCAAAAAGAGTAGCCCGCGGGTATTACGGGCGGCCCGCGCGGGAAGGTCCGTTATGCGGGCACGTGGCGGAGGCAGCCGACTAGCCGAGATGCCGGGGGAGGTGTGAAGTGCTAGTCAGCCTTATCGCGGCGGTTGTCGCGGCGGTGTTCTATGGCGTCGCATCTGTGATGCAGGCCATCGCCGTACGGGCGGCCAGCCACCGCGAGCCGGAGGATGAGTTCGCTGGCGTCGATCCGGGCCTGATGGTCCGGATGCTGCACCAGTGGCGCTTCGTCATCAGCATCTGCCTTGACGCGCTCGGCTTCGTGGCCCAGCTCGTCGCCCTGCAGCGGCTGCCGCTGTTCGCGGTCCAGGCCTTCGTCGCCTCGAACCTGGCGGTCACCGCGGTCATCGCCTCCTGGGTGATCGGCGTGACCCTGAGCTGGCGGGAGTGGGCAGCGGTCATCGGCGTGGTCGCGGGCGTCGGGCTGCTCGGCTCCACGGCGGGCGCCGAGGGCGCCGCTCAGGTGGGCGCGGTGTTCAAGCTCGCGCTGATCGTGGCGGTGGCGGGCCTGGCCCTGGTCGGCATGGCCGCGGCCAAGCTCAACGAGCCGTACCGCACCACCGCGCTCGGCATCATAGCCGGCTTCGGCTACGGGGTGCTCAGCATCGCGGCCCGGGTGCTGAACAGCTTCGAGCCGCTGCAGCTGGCCCGCGACCCGGCCGCCTACGCGATCGCCGCGGCCGGCATCATCTCGTTCATGTTCTACGCCACCGCCCTGGAGGGTGGCAGCGTGACGGTGGCCACCGCGGCGGTAGTGCTGAGCGAGACGATCCCGCCCGCCGTGATCGGGGTCATCTTCCTCGGCGACCAGACGCGCCCGGGGCTGTCGGCCGTCGCCTGGGGAGGGTTCTTCCTCGCCATCGCCTCGGCCGTCATGCTGGCCAGATTCGGCGAGGCACACAACACAGAAGACGTCGCACGGGCCGACGCGGTGGCGCATCGGCAGGCAAATGCCGGGCCGGCCGCCTGCGAACTGTTATCCTGGTGGCCCGTGGACCTGCAGCTTTTCTCCGCCATTCCGGACACCACGGGAGCCTCATAGTGGCCGCATCATCACTTCATCCACGGCCTGTGCAAACCAGACACCTCTTCGTCACCGGCGGCGTCGCGTCCAGCCTGGGCAAAGGACTGACCGCGTCCAGTCTGGGCCGCCTGCTCAAGCTCAGAGGGCTGCGGGTCACCATGCAGAAGCTCGACCCCTATCTCAACGTCGACCCGGGCACGATGAACCCCTTTCAGCACGGCGAGGTGTTCGTCACCGATGACGGGACCGAGACTGATCTCGACGTCGGCCACTACGAGCGTTTCCTGGACACGAACCTCAAAGGCGACGCGAACGTCACCACCGGCCAGATCTACTCCACGGTGATCGCGAACGAACGGCGCGGCGCCTACCTGGGCGACACCGTGCAGGTCATCCCGCATATCACCAACGAGATCAAGTCCCGCATCCTGCAGATGGGCGGGGACGACGTCGATGTGGTGATCACCGAAGTCGGCGGCACGGTCGGCGACATCGAGTCGCTGCCGTTCCTGGAGGCCATCCGCCAGATCAGGCACGAGATCGGCCGGGACCGCTGCTTCTTCCTGCACGTCAGCCTGCTGCCCTACATCGGCCCGTCCGGCGAGCTGAAGACCAAGCCCACTCAGCACAGCGTGGCGGCGCTGCGCAGCATCGGCATCCAGCCGGACGCGATCGTGGCCCGCTCCGACCGGCCGATCAACGCGAACCTGAAACGCAAGATAAGCCTGATGTGCGACGTGGATGAGGAGGCCGTGGTCTCCGCGCCCGACGCCCCGTCCATCTACGACATCCCGAAGGTCCTGCACGCCGAGGGCCTGGACGCCTACGTGGTGCGCAGGCTCGGCCTGCCGTTCCGTGACGTGGACTGGAACGAGTGGGACGACCTGCTGCGCCGGGTGCACCGGCCGGCCCACAGCATCACCATCGCCCTGGTCGGCAAGTACGTGGACCTGCCCGACGCCTACCTGTCCCCGGCCGAGGCCCTCAAGGCCGGCGGCTTCGCCAACGACGCCCAGGTGAACATCCGCTGGGTGATCAGCGACGCCTGCGAGGACCCCGAAGGCGCCGCCGCCGAACTCGACGGGGTGGACGGGGTGCTGATCCCGGGCGGGTTCGGGGTACGCGGCATCGAAGGCAAGATCGGCGCGATCCGCTATGCGCGCGAGCACGGCCTGCCCATCCTGGGCCTGTGCCTGGGCCTGCAGTGCATGGTCATCGAGGTGGCCCGGGATCTGGCCGGGCTGGCCGAAGCCGACAGCGCCGAGTTCAACCCGGAGACCCCGTACCCGGTGATCGCTACCATGGCCGACCAGGAGGACGTGGTCGCGGGGGAGCGGGACATGGGCGGCACCATGCGCCTGGGCCTGTACCCGGCCGTGCTGCAGCCGGGCACGCGGGTGCAGGAACTGTACGGCAGCACGCTGGTCGAGGAACGGCACCGGCACAGGTACGAGGTCAACAACGCCTACCGCGATGCCCTGGAGCAGGCCGGGCTGGTCTTCTCCGGGCTCTCGCCGGACGGGCACCTGGTCGAGTTCGCCGAGCTGCCCGACCACCCGTTCTTCGTCGGCACCCAGGCGCACCCGGAGTTCCTGTCCCGCCCGACCCGGCCCCACCCGCTGTTCGACGGCCTGATCGCCGCCGCCCTGGCCCGGTCCAAGGCGCTCACCGCCGCCGCCAGCACCCGCGCCGTGGCCACCGCGTGAACATAGCCGACGAACCCGAGCAGTGGCCCGTCGTCTCCTCTACCGAGCTGGCCCGTAGCAGGCTGGTCACCGTGCGGGCCGATCAGGTCCGCATGCCCGATAATCATGTGGCCGAACGGGACGTGGTGCTGCATCCCGGAGCCGTCGCCGTGCTCGCGCTGGACGCGGCGGACCGGATCCTGATGATCAGGCAGTACCGCCACCCGGTGGGCCGCCTGCTCTGGGAGATCCCGGCGGGCCTGCGCGATGTCGCCGGGGAAGACCCGTGGGTCACCGCGCAGCGTGAGCTGATGGAGGAAACAGGCTACCGGGCCCGCGACTGGCACCTGCTGGCCGACTACTACTCTTCGCCCGGTTTCACCACCGAGCGCCTGCGCGTGTTCCTGGCCCGCGACCTGGCCGCCGTCCCCGAGGCCGAACGCCACTACGTCCCCCGGGACGAGGAGGCCACCCTGCTGCTCGGCTGGCTGCCGCTCGATGCGGCGGTGGGCAAGGTTTTCGCCGGCGAGCTGCACAACGGGCCCACCGTCCTGGCGATCATGGCGGGGTATGCTGCCAGGTCAGAGGGGTTTGACCGGCTTCGTCCGGCCGATTCGCCCGAGAAGCAATGAGGCTTCGCCGAAAGGACCATCATGAAGGTTGGAATTCCCCGGGAAATCAAGAACCACGAGTACCGGGTGGCGATCACACCCGCCGGCGTCCACGAACTGGTCCGCGGCGGCCATCAGGTGGTCATCGAAGCCGGGGCGGGGGAGGGTTCATCGATTCCCGACGAGGACTTCACCACGGCCGGGGCCAAGATCCTGCCCACCGCCGACGACGTGTGGTCAGAAGGCGAGCTGATCCTCAAGGTCAAGGAGCCGATCGAGCAGGAATATCACCGCATGCGCTCCGGGCAGGTCCTGTTCACCTACCTGCATCTGGCCGCGTCCAGGGCTTGCACCGACGCCCTGCTGAACGCTGGCGTCACCTCGATCGCCTATGAGACCGTCCAGCTGCCCGACGGCTCGCTGCCGCTGCTGGCCCCCATGTCCGAGGTCGCGGGCCGGATGGCCCCGCAGGTCGGCGCCCACCACCTGCAGCGGGACGGCGGTGGCCGCGGCGTGCTGATGGGCGGCGTATCCGGGGTGTATGCGGCCAAGGTGGTCGTGCTCGGGGCGGGCGTCTCCGGGATGAACGCGGCCGCGATCGCCCTGGGCATGCAGGCCGAGGTGCTGCTGGTGGACAAGAACGTCGCCCGGCTCCGCCAGGCGGACG
Organism: uncultured Actinomycetes bacterium; assembly: GCA_963835775.1. GTDB lineage: Bacteria > Actinomycetota > Actinomycetes > Streptosporangiales > Streptosporangiaceae > Palsa-504. The sequence continues at coordinate 346,848 of CAWIHB010000004.1, forward strand.
CCATCTACCAGGGCCACTGCCAGACGGTCGCGTCCAACGCCTACGAGATCGAGCGCGCGGTGATCGACGCCGACCTGGTCATCGGGGCCGTCCTGGTGCCGGGCGCCAAGGCACCCAAGCTGGTCAGCGACGAGCTCGTGTCCCGGATGAAGCCCGGCGCGGTACTGGTCGACATCGCGATCGACCAGGGCGGCTGCTTCGAGGGCTCCCGGCCCACCACCCACGCCGACCCCACCTACCGGGTGCACGACGCGCTGTTCTACTGCGTGGCGAACATGCCGGGCGCGGTGCCGCACACCTCCACCCACGCGCTGACCAACGTCACGCTGCCCTACACGGTCGAGATCGCCCACCGGGGCTGGCGTGACGCGCTCCGCGCCGATCACGCCCTGGCCCTGGGCCTGAACACCTACGCCGGCGCCGTGACCTGCGAGCCGGTCGCCGAGGCCCACGGACTGGCTTACACCCCGGTCGCGGAAGTCCTCAGCTAGCAGCCTCGCCATGTCCTCTGGCCAGACGGTGGGCGGCACGGTCCGCGAATACCTGGAGTACCTGGTCGTGGAGCGCGGCCTGGCCGCCAACACCGTCGAGTCCTACCGCCGGGACCTGGACAGGTATCAGTCCGCGCTCGCCGCGCGGGGCACGACCGGGCTCGGCCAGATCACGCCCGCCGACGTGGCCGAGTTCCTGGCCTCGCTGCGCGAGGGCGACGCCGACCACCAACCCCTGGCGGTCAGTTCGGCTGCCCGGGCGGTCATCGCGGTGCGCGGCCTGCATTCGTATGCGGCCGCGCATCACCTGGCCGCCACCGACCCGGCCCGGGAGGTCACGCCGCCGACGCCGTCCAGACGGCTGCCCAAGGCCATCACCCTGGCCGAGGTGGAACGCCTGCTCGACGCGGCGGGCTCGCCCGGCGAGGCCGAGCCGCGGCTGCTGCGGGACCGGGCCCTGCTCGAGTTCCTCTACGGGACCGGCGCGCGGATATCGGAAGCCACCGGGCTCGACATCGACGAGCTACGGCTGGACTGCGACCCGGTGGTCCGGCTGGTCGGCAAGGGCGGCAAGCACCGGCTGGTCCCGGTGGGCAGCTACGCGGTGCGGGCCCTGGAGGCGTACCTGGTCCGGGCCAGGCCCGCCCTCGCCGCGGCAGCCAAGCGCGCCTCCGTGGGCCCGGCGGTCTTCCTGAACGCCCGGGGCGGCCGGCTGACCCGCCAGGGTGCCTGGGGTGTCCTGCACGCCGTCGCCGACCGGGCCGGCCTGCCCGACGTGTCCCCGCACACGCTGCGGCACTCGTTCGCCACCCACATGCTGGACGGCGGGGCCGACATCCGCGTGGTCCAGGAACTGCTCGGTCACGCGTCGGTCGCCACCACCCAGATCTACACCCTGATCACCGTGGACCGGCTGCGCGAGGTCTACGCGTCATCCCACCCCCGCGCCCTGTCCTAGCTGCCCTGTCCTAGCTGCCCTGTCCTAGCTGCCCTGTCCTAGCTGCCCTGTCCTAGCTGCCCTGTCCTAGCTGCCCTGTCCTAGCTGCCCTGTCCTAGCTGCACTGTCCTAGCGGAAGTGGCGGGTCAGCTCGTTGGCGTAGCTGCGGCCCAGGGTGCCCTTGTGGTCGGCGATCCACTGCAGCAGCGAGGTCTCACCGGTCGCGGGACCTTCGGTGTCGGCCAGGCCGTCCGCCATGGCCTGGTATTCCTCGGCGGTCAGCAGGGTGTCCCTCAGCGCCAGGCCGAGCAGCCTGGCCGCGGGCGGGATGACCGTCCCGGGCACGCGGACCACCCGGCTGCGGCTGCCCACCGCATCCCTGAGGAAGCGGACGAGCTCGATGAAGGCCGGCCGGTCAGGCCCGACGGCGTCGATGACCTCCGTCTGGCCGGAATCCGCCGCCCGCACGGCCAGCCGGGCCAGGTCATCGACGTGGATGGGGCGGACCTGGTACTCACCCGTGCCGCCCACGGCGAAGACCGGCATCCGGCGCAGCAGCCACGCGATGTTGTTGATCAGGACGCCGTCGCCGCCGAACAGGATCGAGGGCCTCAGCACGGCGTGGGACAGGCCCAGATCGGCCAGGGCCTGCTCAACCGCTGCCTTACCGCGGAAATACGGGTACGGCGAGTCGGCATCCGGGTGCGTGATCGACACATGCACCACCCGGCGCACGCCGGCCTCGGCCGCGGCCGCCAGCAGCACCCGCGACTGCGCCACCGCCTGCTCGTGGCTCACCTGCCCGTGCGCGAACCGCACCCAGTAGGTGTTGAACAGCGTGCGGGCGCCGCGCAGTGATTCGGCCAGCCGGGCCTGGTCGGTGAACTGCAGCGGCCTGACCTCGATGGCGGTGCCTGCCGGAGCCCGGTCCGGATGGCCGGTCAGCGTCCGTACCCGGCGGCCGGCCGCCTGCAGCTCGCGCGCGATCGCCGCCCCGGAGTAGCCGAACGCCCCGGTCACCACGTCGAACCCGTCCCCGGCCTCGGTCATCGCGGTGCCCCGATCTGTGCCCCGATCTGGGCCACCAGCGCGGTCAGCACCTGGCCGAGCGGAGCATCGAGGGTGGCCGTGGCATACCCGTCGCCGCGGCTGGATCCCTGGTTGACGATCACCACGGGCAGCTGCAGCTTGGCCGCGTGCCGCACGTAACGCAGGCCTGACATCACGGTCAGCGAGGAACCCAGGACCACCAGCGAACTGGCCCGTTCGACCAGGGCGTAGCAAGCCCCGGCCCGTTCCGGCGGCACGTTCTCGCCGAAGAACACCACGTCCGGCTTGAGCACGCCCAGACACGTACGGCAGCCGACGACCCGAAACGACTCGGACCCCTTGGCCGCCGCGTCATCCAGGACGGCATCGCCATCCGGGTTGATCAGCGCCGCCGGCTGTTCGTCCCAGCCCAGGTTGGCCTCAGCCAGCCGCCGGTCCAGGTCCGTGCGCGGCGTCCGCTGGCCGCACGACAGGCAGATGACCCGGTGCAGGCTGCCGTGCAGTTCGGTGACCCCGGACGCTCCGGCGGCCTGGTGCAGGCCGTCGACGTTCTGGGTGATGATCCCGGCCAGCAGCCCGAGCCGGCCGAGTTCGGCGACGGCGCGGTGGCCGTGGTTCGGCGCGGCCCGGGCGATGTGCCGCCAGCCGAGATAGCTGCGGGCCCAGTACCTGCGCCTGGCCTCGGCACTCCCGGTAAACGCCTGGTAGGTCATCGGCATAGACCCCGAAGCCCGCCGGGCCAGGCCAGTCGGCCCGCGGTAGTCCGGGATGCCGGACTCGGTCGACAGCCCGGCTCCGCTCAGCACCAGCGCGCCGCCAGCGGTCACTACGTCGACAAGCGTCCCGAACGATCCGGCCGTCCTCGCCTCCGCCACCTGGGTCACGATTCCATGGTGCCTCATGCGGCGAACCGGTCGATCCCCGCCCCGGCCAGGCCGAGCCAGGCCGGCCTAGGTCGCGGCGGTGGTGATCACCCGGGCGACGGCCGTAGCCGCCTTCCGGTCGAACAAGATCGTGTAGTGGTTCACGTCGGGTATCAGCCGCGGCCGCAGTTGCGGGACGCGCTCCTGCCAGTCCGCCACCACGCCGGCCGGCAGCAGCCCCGGCGGGGCACCGAACATCCCCATCGGCGCGGTCAGCAACGGCGTCGGCTCTTTCAGCCGGGACAGGGCATCCTCGAACAGCTGGCCGGTCAGCACATCGCGCGAGTCGGCGCGGACGGCCTCCTCGACGGCGCGTGACCGCAGGCTGCCCTCCTGGCCGGCCAGATCGTAACGGCAGTACGCCTCGACGTCGGCCGTCCAGTGCTCAGCCAGCGCCGGGTGCGCCCGCCAGAAGTCCAGGTAGGCCTCGGTGTCCGGGTAGGTCTCCCGCAGCCGGGCCACCGCCGGGCCGAGGGTCGCGTCGAGCAGGGCGTCCAGGTCAAGGTCCGCCGGGACCGGCAGCGGCAGGCCGCCGTCGATCAGGATCAGGCGCCTGCTCAGGTTCGGATGCGCGTCGTGAGCGAGCAGCGCGACATATGCCCCCATGGAATGCCCGGCCAGAACCGGACGCCCGCCGAAATGGCGCAGTACGGCGGTCACGTCGGCCGCATGCCGTTCCAGGCCATACGGGCCGGGCAGGTGACCGCTATGGCCGCGCCCGCGCAGGTCAGGAGCGGCGAGTGTCCAACCGGGGGGCATCTGGCGGGCCACCGCCTGCCACGACATAGCTGACGCCGTGATTCCGTGCACGGCAACCGCTACTCGCCTTCCGCTGCCCCACAGGAGCACGCGGAGATCTCCCCCGTCCACCGGGATGTCAATCAGCCGGAGTTGCATAATTCTTACCCTCCCCAGTCACGGCGATTTCAGCCGGGACTGCCCTTATCTACACCCATTATCCGCTGTCGAGATGCGTGCAGTATGTCAACTCGGGCAGAAAAGTTACAGGCCATCCTGGCCTGCTGGACTGTGGTTAAAATGCCAGGTAAAACCAGGCTCGGGGGTAAGCGGGCGCCCGGCCTAACCGCGTCCCCGCCGGTGAACTGGAGAGAAGCGCGACATGCAGGACGGCATCTACTACTTCGCCGTTTTCGACGAGCACGGCAGCCGCGAACGGCCGACCACGGTGGTCAGGCGCACCTGTTCCAGCTCCGGCCGCATGAGCGATGACGCCTGGACCCCCGAACTGGCCTGGGTGGGCAGCACCATCCTGATCGACGCCGAGCACGGCGATTCAGCCGACGAGTTCGCCCTGATCAGCGAAGATGAGGCGAACCAGATCGTCAGCCAGCTCCGCGCCACATCAACCGCACTCAACGACGAGCCGCATTTATGATCCCTTTCACTATTCGGGGGCGTTTATCCGGCGTTGAGCCTCGGGCCACAGGTCGCCGGGCGTGAGCCGGTCACTGGGCACGGTCCAGAACCGGAACGTCGCGGTCCTGGCCCAGGGCCGGATCCGCCTCATGATCGTGCGGTGCGGCTCGGTGCGGCGAACTCCTGCAGGGCCGCCTCGCCGGTCCAGGCGGACAGGGTTCAGTACGTGCGCCGCGGCACTTCGGCCCGCAGCGTGGGAGGAAATGCGCACTGCGGCAGTGCGGGTTGATCATCGTGAACTTCACGACATACCGAGTAATAAATGATTGTATTGGATGAAATCGGAGGAGAGCGTATGATCGAACAGCCTTGGTAGTCAGCCCTGTTGACGCCCGGGGTGGTGGGGGTGCGTAGATGGGCCAACAGCAGCACAGCCTGACGTCGGGCACACGTCGTGAGCGCCGGCTAGATCCTTCGTGGTCTGAAGTGACCGCTAACACGGTGCGCCTGTGGCTGCAAAGGCACCATCACGTGGGCGGCAGACGGCCGAACGTCCGCAGGCAGCGCGGCGTCCTGGTGCTCTGCGCCATCGCCGCCATGGCGCTCGGCGCGGTGGTGACGCTGGCCTTCACCGGCACGGGCAGTCGGGCACCTGCCGCCCAGCCGAGCGACGCAGCCCAGAGCACTTCGAGCGCGCTGCAGCTGGCCGCGGCCAACCGCAACGCGGCCGCGGCGTGGATCGCCAAGCAGGTGCTGCCCAGTGCGGTAATCGCCTGTGACCCGGAAATGTGCACCGCGCTCGAGGCGGCCAAGGTATCGGCGGCCCGGCTCGAGCAGCTGCAGCTGACCAGCAGCGATCCGCTGGGTTCTAACGTGATCGTGGCGACGCCCGCGGTGCGCAACCAGTTCGGTTCCCGGCTGGCCGCCGTCTACGCGCCGCTGGTGCTGGCCCGTTTCGGCTCCGGTCCCGAGGAAGTCGACATCCGTTACGTGGTGCCGGGCGGTACCGCCGCCTTCGAGGCCTCGCTCGCCTCGGCCCGCAGTGCCCGCGTGGCGGCCGGCGAGCAGCTCCTGGCCAACAAGAACGTGCGGGCTACGTCGGCGGCTCAGCAGGCCCTTTTGGCTGGTAACGTCGATCCACGCCTGCTCGTAACGCTTTCGCTACTTGCGCACGAAATGACAATCAGGCTGGTAGCGTTCGATGACGCGTCGCCAGGTGCGAGCTCGGCGGTCCCGCTGCGTGGCGTCGACATCGGCGCTTCCGCATCCGCTGGCCTGTCGGCGATGCTCGCGTTCCTGGCCGCCCAGCAAGCTCAATATCAACCCTCTTTCTACCGCGAAGCCGAGTTCGGTGGGCAGCCTGTCGTGAAAATTCAGTTCGACGCCCCAGGCCCGCTGGGGCTGGGCAGCTCCTAGCGACCGGTTGCTGGGAGCATAGGGAGGGGTCATATGTTCCCGAGACTAACCAGGCGACTGCTCATGCTGCTGGCCACCATGGTTCTGCTGCTTGGCATCCCCGCCGCGACGGCGTTCGCGTCTTCGGCCACCACTGGGACCGGCTGGATCAGGCTGGCCCACCTGTCGCCGAATACTCCTGCCGTCGACGTATACCTGTACTCGTTCGGCAATTCCAACGCGGAAATCGTCCTCCACCACGTGGCCTACGGAACGGTCTCGCCGTATGAGACGGTCCAGGCGGGCGACTACAGCGTGGCCATGCGCGCGGCCGGGGCTTCCTCGTCGAGCCAGCCCGTCCTGTCCACCAGCGTCACCATCCAGGCCGGTCACGCCTACACGGTGGCGGGCATGGGACCGGAATCGGGCCTGCGGCTGCAGGTCATGGACGATCAGCTGACCACGCAGCCCGGCAAGGCGGCGGTGCGGATCATCCAGGCCTCGCTGAAGAACCAGGTCATCACCAAGGTGACCTGCGGCGGTAAGACGATCGCGAATAACGTGAAGTTCGCCTCCGTCGTGGCCTACCAGGACATTCCGGCGGGCACCTGGACCATGGCCGCGGTCACGTCCACCGGGAGCGCGCAGCAGAGCGTCCATCTGGCCGCCGGTAGCGTCGACACGCTGGTCGTCCTCGACGGCCCGAACGGCCACCTGGAGATCGACGTCCTGCAGGACGCGGCCGGGGCCGGGAACATGCCGGTGGGTGCGGTCTCGACCGGATTCGGCGGCACCGCGGCGCACGGTCCCGGCTCGCCGGTGCCGTGGCTGGCGGCCATTGGAGCCGGAGTCCTGCTGGCCCTGGCGGGAGGGCTGGGGATGCGCCGGAGCAGGCTGCGCCTGCACACCGGGATCTAACTCATGTCGAGCCGTAGGCCGGCCGCGCTGCTCACGCTCGCGGCCGGCCTCGTGGTGATCATCGGGGGCATCGCCGGGCTGCTGCTGATCCGGCATCCCACCCCGGCCATGCGTCCGGTCGCGGCCGGGATAGACGCCCTGCCCGCGCCCACCGGCCGGGTCATGCCCGCGCCCACCGGCCCGATCGTGGCCGTGCCGCAGTCGCCGGGCCCGCGGCCCGTCGCGGCCCCCGTCGCGCTGACCATCCCGCTGATCGGCGTGCAGACCAATCTGATCAACCTGGGTCTGACCTCGGGCGGCGCGCTCCAGGTGCCGTCCACCACCTCGGTCGCGGGCTGGTACACCGGCAGCCCCCGGCCGGGCGCCATCGGCTCGGCCATCATCGTGGGTCACATCGACTCGGTCAGCAGTCCGGGGGTGTTCTTCCGGCTATCCGAGCTGACCAAGGGGGACAAGGTCTACGTCAAGCGCGCCGACGGCACCCTGGTCGAGTTCAGGGTCACCTCGGTGCAGACGTACCTGAAGGACCATTTCCCCACCGAGGACGTCTACGGCCCCGTCCCCGACGCCGAACTGCGCCTCATCACCTGCGGCGGCGCCTTCGACTCGGCCACCGGCCACTACCTGAGCAACATCGTCGTCTACGCCGCCCAGGTGAGCTGAGGCCGTACTTCGCCCGCCGTCCTGCGGTCGCTTCCCGTCCCCGCCGGTAGAATTCTCTTTTTGACCGAACGGGCCGTGGTTTAACGCTTCGGGCTCCCGCCTGGGGCCTGAAGACCTGCTACGCGGTCGACGCGGCCAGCTCAACCGTCCCGGAGGTGTCATGGAGCTGCAGGTCGCCGATAACCCGGACCAGGCGCAGTACGAGATCAGGGCGGACGGTGAGCTGGCCGGGGTCGTCCAGTACCAGCTGCAGGACGGCGTTCTCACCCTGCTGCACACGCAGACCGACGACCGGTTCCGCGGCCACGGCCTGGCCGGCCGCCTCGTCCAGTCCACCCTCGACGCCGCCCGGGAACGGCAGCTGCAGGTGCTGCCCTACTGCCCGTACGTCAGGCGCTGGATCGCCGAGCATCCCGGCTACGCCAACCTGGTCCCGTCCGGGCGGCGAGCCGAGTTCAGCCTCTGACCTCAGGTCATCGCCGGACCGATGAGTTTCGCCGCCCGGCGCCGTTTCACGGTTGAGCACCGGCGAACAGGAGGCTGCCGATGAGCGGCACTGGCACCGAGGAAACTGGCACCGAGGAAACTGGCACCGAGGAAACTGGCACCGTGGAACTGGTGACCGCGGCGGTCGCGGGCGACGAGCCCGCGTTCGCCGCCCTCACCGAACGCCACCGGCGCGAGCTGCATGTGCACTGCTACCGGATGCTGGCCTCGTTCGACGAAGCCGAGGACGCGGTGCAGGAGACGTTCCTGAACGCCTGGCGCGGCCGGTCAGGATTCGAGGGCGGCGCCCAGTTCCGTGGCTGGCTGTACCGGATCGCCACCAACGTCTGCCTGGACATGCTGCGGCGCAACGCGCGGCGGGCGACCGGGATGCGCTCGCTGGCCGAGGTGCCCTGGATCCAGCCCTATCCGGACCTGCTGCTCGATCAGGCCGCGCCGCCCGACGAGCAGCCGGAGGCGGTCGCCATCCAGCGGGAGACGATCTCGCTGGCCTTCCTGGCCGCGCTGCAGGTCCTGCCGCCCAGGCAGCGCGCCGCGCTGATCGCCCGGGACGTCCTCGGCTGGCCGGCCAGCGAGACCGCTGCCGCCCTCGGCACCAGCGTCGCCGCGGCCAACAGCGCCCTGCAGCGGGCCCGGGCGACCATGCAGTCGCACCTTCCGCCCCGGCGCGCCGAATGGTCCGCGCGCGAGCCGACGGCGGCCGAACGTGAGCTGCTCGACCAGTTCATCACGGCGCATGAGCGCCTGGACGCCGAGGCGGCCATGGCGATCGCGGCCCAGGACGTCCGGATCACGATGCCGCCCTTCCCCTGGTCTTTCGACGGACCGGAGTCGATCAGGCCGCTCATGGCCGAGGCGGTCACCATGGGCGAATGGCGCCTGGTCCCGGTGGGCGCCAACCGGATGCCGGCCGCCGCCAGCTACCTGCGCAGGCCGGGCGACAGCGAGTTCCGCGCGTTCAAGTTCGACGTCATGCGCATGGCCGGGGGCCTGATCGCGGAGATCACCACGTTCAACGCGGACCTCTTCCCGGCCTTCGGGCTGCCGCCCACGCTGTGAGCACGGAACGGTGGCCTGGCCCGCGTGCTGGAACATGTCACGGTCAGGCCCAGAACATGGCCTGGACTTCCGCCAGCGACCGGACCACCGCGGTACCCGGGGCCGGCACCTTCCCGTTATGCTCGCCCCGCACGATCTGCACGGCGGTGATGCCCAGCGCCGCCGCACCCGCGCAGAAGGCCGGCTGATCGTCCACGAATACGGCCTGCGGCTCGGTCACCCCGGCCAGATCCAGCGCCAGCCGGTAGATCTCCGGCGCCGGTTTCTCCACCCCGACCTCGCACGACAGGACCAGGTCGTCGGCCAGGTCAGCCACGCCCCGTTTCTGCAGCAGGGCCCGGGTGTTCTCCGAGCAGTTGCTGACGATCACGATCCTGACGCCGCGGGACCGCAGATCCTGCAGGAACGGGAGGGAATCGTCGTACAGCTGGGCTCCGGCCAGCAGCAGGTCCCGGTCTGTGTCCACCAGCGCCCGGATGAGCTCGGGCCGGGGGTCAGCTCCCGATGCGGTCAGCAGCCGCTCGAACGCCTCGGCTTTGGTCATCTGGCCCAGGCCGAGCGCCTGGCCGAACCGGCTGTAGACGTGCCCCCACACCTCGGGCGTGACGCCCGCCAGCACCGGCAGCTCGGCCCGGTGCGGCACGAAATTGTAGCTCAGCAGGGTGTCGTAGACATCGACGAGACAGGCAGCGGGCTGGGCCACACGATCAGCCTATGGGAAAACAATCCGCCGACCTCAACGTGAGATAATTCCGCCGTACCATCGAGTCCCCGGGATCGCGCACACTGATCCTGACGGGACGAGCGACGTCGGCGGGAGCGACCTATGTGGCGGCGGAGAGCTACTGGAGTTGCGGCTGCGGCGCTCGGCGCCGTCCTGTTCGTGGCCGGCCTGGTCGACCACTGGGTCGTAGCACCCAAGTCAGCGTTGTGCCAGTCCGGCATCGGCCAGATCGGCCAGGCCATCGACACCACGGTCGCCCATGACTGCGGCCTGGTCAATGCGCTGGAAGCCGCCGTCGGCTGGCTGCTCGTCTTCGGCGTCCTGGCCGTCATCTTCGGCGTGTTCGTAATCTACAACTCCCGCGCCGTGGCGCAGCCCGTCCCCGCCGCCCCCTGGGCGCCCCCACCGTCCCCGTACGCCCAGCCCTACCCCCCGCAGGCCCAGCCCTACCCCCCGCAGGCCCAGCCCTACCCCCCGCAGGCCCAGCCCTACGCCCCGCAGGCCCAGCCCTACCCCCCGCCCGCCCGGCCCTACCCGGCGCAACCGCCCTATTCGGGACCGACCCTTCCGGCTCCGCCGCCTGCCGACCGGCCCTGAGTTACCCGAGCGTGCGCCGGATCAGGTCGGCCAGTCCCCGCGGCCAGATCAGTTCCGCGGTGGAGTCCATTTCCGCCAGCGTCCACCAGCGCCACGCCGCGATCCGGTCCGAGGCGTGCATGGCCGTCACCTCACCGAGCGCCCGGCGGGCCGTTCCGACCCGGCCCATGAAAAACCGCTCATGCTGCCGGATCATCTCGCCCCCGTCGTCGAACGCCCGCGTCCACCGGTAGATCTCGCCGCTCAGTGGCACGTCGCTCCAGCCGGTCTCCTCGGCCAGTTCCCGCCGGGCCCCAGCCTCATAGGTCTCCCCGTCGTCCAGCCCGCCGCCGGGCGTGGCCCAGTGCCGCCCGTTGGGCGGGCCGTCGTCGTACCGGAACAGCAGCACCCGGTCGTCCGGATCGAGCACGATCACCCGCCCGGCCAGCCGCAACCTCAACTCCCCGGCGTCTGCCATCACTCTCCGTTGAATTCCGCCACGGCGTCCTCGTACCGGTCCAGGGCCCGCTCGACCGGGCCCCGCGGAGCCGAGGGCAGCCAGTGCACGGCCCGCCGGAACCCGGCGGCCGCATACGCCTCGAGCACCTTGGCCTCGGCTGGGACGCCCATGACCATGAGCCCGATCGGCCGGTCGGCCCGCGCCCGCAGTTCCGCGGCACGCTCCAGGACGTCTCCGCGATCATGGTTGGGGAACCAGGCGTCGCCGAAGGCCAGCACCCGGTCAAGCACGCCCGGCCCGTTCCCGCCGACCAGCACCGGCGGATGCGGCCGCTGAGCGGGCTTGGGCCAGGACCAGATCCGCTCGAAACAGACGTGCTCGCCCGCGTAGCTCGCCTCGTCGCTGGTCCAGATGGCTTTCATGGCCTCCACCCGTTCCCGGAGGATCGCCATCCGCCGACGCGGATCGGTGCCGTGGTTGGCCATCTCCTCCCGGTTCCAGCCCGCGCCGACGCCGAACTCGAACCGGCCGCCGGACAGGAAGTCGACGCTGGCCACCTCCTTGGCGGTGATGATCGGATCCCGTTCCACCAGCAGGCAGATGCCCGAGCCGACCCGCAGCCGTGAGGTGGCGGTCAGCGCCGCCGTGATCGCCACGAACAGGTCGTAGGTGTGCGCGTACCTGCGCGGCAACTCACTGCCGCCCGGCCAGGCGGACTGCCGTGCGGCCGGATGTGCGTGTGCTCGGGGAAGAACAGTGACTCGTGCCCGCGCTCCTCGGCCAGCCGCGCCATATCGGCCGGTGCGATGGAGTCGTGGGTGGGAAAGATCGCTACGCCGGTATCCATGCGCTCAAGCCTAGGCGCGCGCCCTCAGGTGCCTCCGACGGCTGACCCGGATTAAGCTGCAAGGGACGAAAGGTGAGGGTATGGACTGGTTGATAGCGGCCGTACTGCTGATTTTCATCGTGGCCATGCTGGTCTGGCTGAGGAGGTATGAGCGCCGCCGGTCGTAGCCGGCGAGGCGGCCTAGCCGCGCCAGGCCAGGCCGTGACGAAGTGGAATCAGGTTTCCCACGGAAGGCGCCAGGCCATGACTGTTGCCGGGATAGACCTGTCGGACACGGCGTTCTGGGGTCGTCCGCTGGCCGACCGCGCGGCCGCCTTCGCGCAGCTGCGGGCGCGGGAACGGCCGCAGTTCTACGCCGAGCCCGAGGTCCCGTTCGCCGAGGTGGGGCCGGGGTACTACGCCCTGGTCCGGTACCCGGACGTAGTGGAGGCGAGCCGCCACCCCGACATCTTCTGCTCGGGTAAGGGCGCCACGAACATCGCGGATCTGCCCGCCGAGTTCAACGAGTATTTCGGATCGATGATCAACATGGACTCGCCCAGGCACGCCCGGCTGCGGCGGATCGTCTCCCGCGCGTTCAGCCCCCGGATGGTCACGAAGTTCGAAGACGACGTGCGGCGGGCGGCCGTCACGATCGTCGATGACCTGCTGGCCACCGGGCCGTGCGACTTCGTGCCGCAGGTGGCCGCCCGGCTGCCGCTGAAGATCATCTGCGACATGATGGGCATCCCTGACGACCGGTACGAGATGGTCCTGGCCAACAGCAACATCATCCTGTCCGGTTCGGATCCCGAATTCCTCAGTGAGGACCTCAACCAGGCCGTGACCCAGATCCTCGGCGCCGGCCAGGCCCTCGCCAACCTGGTCACCAGCCTGGCCGCCGAACGCGCCCAGGCGCCCGCGGACGGTCTGGTCTCCGCCCTGGTCACGGCGAATATCGACGGCGAGCAGCTGACCAGCGCCGAGCTCGCCTCGTTCTTCATCCTGCTGGTGGTGGCGGGCAACGAGACCACCCGCACCGCCCTGTCCCACGCGCTGATGCTGCTCACCGAGTTCCCCGACCAGCGCGCGCTCCTGCTGGCCGACTTGGAGGGTCGGCTTCCCGGGGCGGTCGAGGAGATCGTCAGGTACGCCTCGCCGGTCATCTTCATGCGGCGGACCCTCACCCGCGACTACAGCATGAACGGCCAGGACTACCGCGCGGGTGACAAGGCGGTGCTGTTCTACTACTCGGCCAACCGTGACGAAGCGATGTTCCCCGACCCCGAACGGTTCGATATCAGCCGCGATCCGAATCCCCACGTCGGCTTCGGCGCGGCCGGGCCGCACTTCTGCCTGGGCGCCCACCTGGCCCGCCGCGAGCTCACCGTCATGCTCCGCGAACTGCTCACCCGCGTCCCCGACATCACCGCCGGCCAGCCCGACCGGCTGCTGTCCAGCTTCGTCAACGGCATCAAGCGCCTGCCCTGCCAGTTCGCAGGCTGACCCGCCTGCCGAGTTGCAAAATCATAGTTTTCAAAACCATGGGCGACCACCACATCCGACGGCAGATCGTCGGCATCGCGGACTAGCGGACCCCACCACCGGCGCCCCGCGGCCGGTAGAGTGTGGCGGCAACGCCGCCGTCCGGCGGATGTCGCTCGTAAAGGCCCGCCGATCGACGGTAGCGAGGGTTCGACCACACCATGCGGCTGATGACACGGATCGTCGCGGTGACTGCCGTGACCGCCGTTATCGGCGGCGGCATCGCCGCGTGGGCGGCCGCGGACACCGGATCTGGCGCCCGGTCGGCATCCCAGCATGCGGCGGCGGTCGCGCGCACGGCACCGAAGCCCGTGGTCCGGCCCCGCCCGCCGGCCGGCCCGGTAATCGACGTGACCGGCACGCCGCAAGGGGTGAAGGCCAAGGGAGCGGTGCTGGCCGACGCTGCTACCGGCCAGGTGCTGTGGGGTCGTGGCCTGGATACCGTGCGGCCGATGGCCAGTGTCACCAAGGTGATGACCGCGCTGATGGTGGTCGACAGCGGCAATCTGAACCGGGAGATCCGGGTGCCGCAGGCGGCGTTCAACTATGCCTGGAAGTACGGCGGGGAGACCGCATCATTGCACCCGGGCGATGAGCTGACCGTGCAGGAGCTGCTCGAGGCCCTGCTGCTGCCCTCGGGGGCCGACGCAGCGTACACCCTGGCGAACGCGTACGGCCCGGGACTGAATGCCTTCATCGCGCGCATGAACGCGACCGCGGCGCGGATGGGCATGACCCACACCCACTTCACCTCGCCCGACGGGCTGCCCTATCCGACCGAGACCTCGACCTACTCCACCCCCTCGGACCTGCTCAAGCTCGGCCTGGCCGACATGCGGTCCGCGGTGATCCGGTCGATCGTCGACCAGCGGTTCTATAACTTGCCGAAGGGACCCGGCCATCACCAGTACTGGTGGGACAACACCAACGACCTGATCGGCTCCTATCAGGGCGCCGTCGGGATCAAGACCGGCTACACCGACGACGCCGGGCACTGCCTGCTGTTCGAGGCGATCAGGAACGGCCGGGCGCTGATCGGAGTCGTGCTGGACAGCCCCTCGACCGGTGCCGCCGCCGGCGCGCAGGACGCTGCGCGGATGCTGAACTGGGGCTTCAGCCTCAGGCAGACGCCCGCCCCGGCCTGACTTATCCTCCGGGCATGAGCGTCTCGCTGGATGAGGACAGGCTGGGCGGACTGCGCTGGATCGTGCTCCGCGGACCTGACCACGGAGCGTTCCGCGCCCTCGGTGAGCACATGCGCACGGAGATAGCGGCGCTCACCAGGGATTGGCCGCTGCTGGCCAGGCTGCGTGCGCACGTCGCACACCCGTCGGGCCGGGACCGCCTCGCCGCCGTCCGGCAGGCCAGCGCGCAGCATTTCCCCCAGGTCTGGGCCGAATTGGCCGCGTTCGCCGATGGCGCCGCCGTCCCGTTCGACGACCTGGCCCTGCTGAACTTCCGAGGCGACCTGGGCCAGGTGGAAGGCGGCATCGGCTGCAGCGACCTGGCCTGGCGCCGGGAGCGGTCGGTGATCGGCCACAACGAGGACGGCGTGGCCGAGAACATCGGTCACTGCGCTCTGCTCACGTTGGCCCTCGACGGGCTGCCGGCCGTCACGGCCTTCTGGTATCCGGGCTTCGTGCCGAGCAACGCGTTCTCCGTTACCGGAGACGGGCTGGTGTGCACGATCGATCACGTCCCGGTGGCCGCGCCAGGCGACGGCGCGGGCCGGCATTTCGTGGGCCGCGGGCTGCAGCGATCGGCCCGGCTCGTCGATGAGGCCGTCGATTACCTGCGCACGCACCCTTCGGCCGGCGGCTTCGGCTACATGCTGGGCGACCCCACCGGCCGGGTCGTCAACGTGGAAGCCATGGCCGGACGACACGCCATCGTGGAAGCTGGCCGCGATTCCGGCCCGCTGCTGTGGCATACCAACCACGGGCGTTACCTCCCGGGTGCCGAGGCGTCACCCGGCGGGAACAGCGTGGCCCGCGGCGAGATCCTGGGCGCCCGCCCGGTGCCCCAGGAAGACCCCGGCCCAGCCTGGTTCCTGGACGTCCTGGCCAGCAGGGCCCTGCCGGATGGCGTCCGCTGTGATCCTTCCCCCGGCCACCCGGCCACCACCCTGTGTACCTTCGTCGCCGACCTCACCGCGGGCGAGGCGGTGCTCGTCAACCGCGGCGATCAGCCGGTCGCGATCCCCCTGCGTGACCTGGCCGAAGGCCATCCGCGCGCCCAGCGCCCGGTGGAGGGCAGCTTCGAGTAGAGGTCAGTCGTCGACCATGTGCCGGTGCCCGGCCGGGCAGCTCGGCCGGTCAGCGTCCTCGCAGAAACCGACTTCGGCGAAGCGCCCACCACGACCCGCCGCTCAGCCTCAGCGCGTCTCGGCTCAGGCCGTGCAAGACCCGGCCGCGGCCGAAGCTCACGTCATAGCTGCCGAAGAATCCGACCTTGACCACCCGGCCCGGTGTGCCCGCTGGCACGCTCCCCATGCCCAGCGTCCGAGCGGCCGCCACCGGTTGCCCCCTGCGCAGCGGCATAACCTGCCCCCCAGCCCAGACAAGCCACCGCCGCCTCGGCTCCCAGCCGCCACCTCACGAATCCACTGGCTGCCCATGCGGACCCCACCGCTCGCGGAAGTACTTGATGATCTTCTCAGCCTGCGCATGGCTGACCTCGACGAGTTCGTCCTCGAAATCGCCGTGCTCCCACTCGGCGATTACCGGGGTGAACTTCCAACTGAAGTCCTTACGCAGCCCCTCATCGGTGAACCCGTCGCCGTCAAACTGTAGCCGTCGCAGCAACCCGTACGGGTCATCTATGGTACGAGGACCGCCGATGACCGCGTAGAAAGTGATCTTGTCAGGCATCTAGAACCCTTCCTCCTGAAGTCTGGAATGTCGGCAGCGCCGTCCGGGACCTTGATGTGCGAGCACACCTCGCGCTGGAATTCCTTGAGTTCCAAACGTTCGTATCTGTGGTCCGGGGGTTGCGGATCCGTTCATAGGCGTCATGGGTGACATAGTGCTTTACGTGGAAGCTCTCTGGTGTATGGACCTGCACTTCAAAGCGCTGTTTGTCTGTGGTGACCCACCGGGTGTTGATCCCTTTGTATTCGGCTCGCATTCCATGAATTCCTGCTCTCGTACATCTCGTATCCGAGGCTCTGCAGCCCCTCCTTGATGTCGTAGTAGCCCGCTGTGTAGGTCTCCGAACGCATGCAGTACGTGAAACGGATCGCGTCCGGTACGTGCCTCAGGATTTCGGTCGGAGTTTTGTCCGGCTCGCCCTCCAGTCTCTCCGCGACCTTCTCTTTCAGGCGGTCGTCTTCCTTTAGGCGGAACTTGAAACCTTCCAGATATCCGCCCTGCGTATTTTCCTGCTCGACCCGCTGCACGTCTGCCGAGATCCCCGGCTCGGCCTCGCGGACCAGGCCGATGGCCGCGACTGCCTCCGCGTGCCGTTCGGGCCTCAGGTAGAACCCCCCGTCGCTGCGATAGGACCCAGGCGGGTCGGCCGAACGATCCACCGCGGGCTGCTGGTCGGCCGGCCATCGCTCCTGGTGGTCCCCCCACGTGTCGAGAAGCCTGGGCACTTGGTCCCAGTAGCTTCGCCGGCCGCTCTCGTCGGGCCGCTGACCAGGCGAAGCCTCCCGCGTCTCCACGGAAACGTAGGCCTGCGTCGCTTCGTACGCCCGCTCGCGTTCGTCCGGGTCGTGCATCTCGCGCGGCTTCGGCCGAGATGTACCGGCCGCACCGGAGCACTCCACCCGGCCGGGTTCATCCGGCTCGGGCGGCAAATCCAGTGCCTCCACAACACTCCCATGACGGGACTAAACGTAATCGGCTAATCATCCTAGGTGAGAACGACTCGTCACAGGCGGCGCGGATCGAACGATCCGATGACGTCTGCGCCCCGAGCGGCACCCGGCCCGGATGCCGGTCCCGTCCACCGCTGCTTGACCGTCCGCCCCGCCCCCCGCCATATTTTTTCGGCCGAACGGGCCGTGGCTCACCGCCAGAGAACGCAGGCGCGCCGCCCGTGCGCCCAAGGACGTCAGCAGATGTCGTAACCGCCTGGTAGCAATGAAGGCGTGGCCGACACAGACCGACCGGTACCCGAGCAGAACGACCAGGGCCTGCGCGAGGAGGCTGAACGGCACTTGCGCGCGCTGGCCGGCGACCACGCACGGCTGCGCGACGACCAGTGGACGGCGATCAGCGCGCTGGTCGCCAACCGGCGCCGGGCGCTGGTGGTGCAGCGCACCGGGTGGGGGAAGTCGGCGGTGTATTTCGTCGCGACCGCGCTGCTGCGGGCGCGCGGTGCCGGGCCGACGGTGATCGTGTCACCGCTGCTCGCGCTGATGCGCAACCAGGTCGAGGCGGCGGAACGGGCCGGGATCCATGCGCGCACGATCAACTCGGCCAACATCGAGGAGTGGGACCATGTCTACGCGGAGGTCGCGGGCGGCCAGGCCGACGTCCTGCTGGTCAGCCCCGAACGCCTGAACAACCCCGGCTTCCGCGACCAGGTACTGCCGAAGCTCACCGCGGCCGCGGGCCTGATCGTGATCGACGAGGCACACTGCATTTCCGACTGGGGCCACGACTTCCGCCCGGACTACCGGCGGATCCGCACGCTGCTGCAGGCTCTTCCGCCGGGGATCCCGGTGCTGGCGACCACTGCCACCGCCAACGCCCGGGTCACCCGCGACGTCGCCGAGCAGCTCGGCGCGGGCCACGACCCGGGCGACGTGCTCGTGCTGCGCGGCCCGCTGGACCGGGAGTCGCTGCACCTCGCGGTGGTGAGCCTGCCGACCGCCCACCAGCGGCTCGCCTGGCTGGCGGCCCGGCTCGCCGACGGCGGCCTGCCGGGATCGGGGATCATCTACACGCTGACCGTCGCCGCGGCCTACGAGACGGCGGCGTTCCTCCGCGATCAGGGCATCGTCGTCGCTGCGTACAGCGGCCGCGACGAGGCCGCGCAGCGGCTGCAGGCCGAAGACGACCTGCTGGCCAACCGGGTCAAGGCGCTGGTGGCGACCAGCGCGCTCGGCATGGGTTTCGACAAGCCCGACCTGGGGTTCGTGGTGCACCTCGGTGCCCCGCAGTCCCCGGTCGCTTACTACCAGCAGATCGGCCGGGCCGGCCGGGCCGTGGCCAAGGCGGAGGCCATCCTGCTGCCGGGCCGCGAGGACCGGGACATCTGGGCGTACTTCGCCTCGCTCGCGTTCCCGCCCGAGCACCAGGTCCGGGCGGCGCTCACCGCGCTCGCCGACGCGGGCCGGCCGCTGTCCGTCACCGCGCTGGAGACCCGGGTCGACCTGTCCCGGGGCCGGCTGGAGTCCATGCTCAAGGTGCTCGACGTCGACGGCGCGGTGCGTCGCACGGCCGGCGGCTGGGAGGCCACCGGCCGGCCGTGGGCCTATGAGCACGAGCGGTACCAGCGGGTTGCTCAGGAGCGGATCCGCGAACAGCAGTCGATGCTGACCTACCAGGCGACCGATGACTGCCGGCTGGAGTACCTGCGCCGCGAGCTGGACGACCCGGAGGCGGCCCGCTGCGGCCGCTGCGACAACTGCACTGGCCGGGAGCCGGACCAGCACGTCCCGCAGGCCGGCGCGGACGCAGCGCGGCAGCGGCTGCTCCGCCCCGGCGTCGAGGTCGAGCCGCGGCGGATGTGGCCGCCGGGCATGAAGGACCTGGGCGTCGCCGGCGCCTCGGGCAAGATCCCCGCGGACCGTACGGCCGAGCCGGGCCGTGCGCTCGGCCGCCTCACCGACATCGGCTGGGGAACCACACTGCGGGCGCTGCTCGCCGACGAGGCACCCGACGGGCCGGTCACGGACCAGCTCACCGACGCCGCGGTCAAAGTCCTGGCCGCCTGGGACTGGAGCCAGCGCCCGGCCGGCATCGTTACCGTGCCGTCGCGCACCAGGCCCGTCCTGATAACGAGCCTCGGCCAGCGGATCGCGCAGGTCGGCAGGCTGCCCTACCTCGGCTCGCTCGGTTACGCCAGCCCCGACGGCCCCGGCCCGCGCCGCCACAACAGCGCCCAGCGGCTGCGCTCGCTGTGGCACGCTCTCACCGTCCCGGACGACCTGCGCGAGGCACTCAGCCGGCTCACCGGCCCGCTCCTGCTCATCGACGACCGCATCGAGACCGGCTGGACCATGACCGTCGCGGCCAAGCAGCTCCGGGAGGCCGGCGCCCCGGCCGTCCTCCCGCTAGCCCTGGCCGTCACTACCGGCTGAGACCGTAATGTTCCCGCGGCCGAACGGGCCGTGGTTCCCCGTCCCGGCCAGCCAGTCCCGGCCGCGGCCGCCGTGTCACAGGCCGTCCAGGGCCCGGGCCGGATCGGCTTCCGGGGCGCCGCTCGGCTCCCAGTCGTCGTCGGACCGCGCATACGGATACCAGCGCAGGTCTCGGCCGAGCCGCAGCTGGAGGCGGCCCGCGGTGACTCGGTTGCCCTCGATCGCGGCCTGCGCCGCATCGGTCTTGGCGCACAACGCGGCCTGTGCCGTCGCAAGCAGCCGGCCGGCATCCGGATCGTCCGCGGCCGGGTCCCACCCGGCGCGCAGCGAGTCCAGCCCGGCCGGGCCGCCCTGCCGCCAGGCCAGTCCCTGACGGGCGAGATCCCGTTCGGCGAGCCCGGATCGCGCCGCGAGCGAGGCGAACGCCGGCGTACCCAGCGCCCGCGCTGCCCGGCGGGCCAGGTCGGCGTCCAGGTCGAGGCTCAGTCCGGCGTCGGCGGACAGCCCCACTGCCATCTCCCAGGCCCGGCTGGCCGCGTCGGCGGCCAGTTCCACCAGGTCCTCGCGGAGGCCGGATCGCCAAGGCGGCGGATCCACGGGAAGCGGAGCCGGTGCCC
The DNA here is from genome assembly GCA_963835775.1 of uncultured Actinomycetes bacterium. Classification (GTDB taxonomy): domain Bacteria; phylum Actinomycetota; class Actinomycetes; order Streptosporangiales; family Streptosporangiaceae; genus Palsa-504. The sequence continues at coordinate 367,169 of CAWIHB010000004.1, forward strand.
CCGGCCGGCCAGGGGGCAGCGGAACGGCCGGGATCGACGCCAGGGATTCCGGCGCTCCGAACGCCATCCTCGCGTCCACGCCCTCATCGGCGGCTCGCCCTCCAGCCGCCGTCTGCGTCCCGGCCCCTTCGTCCACGCCCGGGGCGGCCGGAGGCCAGGCTGCCCGGCCTGGCGCGGCACCCCGGCGGCGAGCCCGGATCCCGGCCAGCACCTGATCCCGGGTCCGGCCGCGCAGCAGGAACAGGGCGAACGGGTCAGCATCGAGCACATCGCTGAGCAGGTAGCAGGCCGCCGCCGAGTGCTTGCACGGGTCGGCGTCGTCGGGGCAGCTGCATCGGGGTCCGAGCTCACCACCTCCGGGAAGCAGGTCGAGTCCGGCGGCGGCTGCGTCGTCGGCGATCTCCGGCGGCAGCTCGCCGTCCAGCAGCGCGGCCGCGTGACCGAGCCGGGCGGATATGGCGGCCAGGACCCGGTCCCACTCATCATCAGTGAACCGACGGACCCGGATCCTGACCTCGTAAGGGTCGGTCTTGCGGCCCTGGACCCTGGCGCGTGCCTCGCCCGGCGCCAGGGTCAGCTCGCCGACCGCGCCTGATCGCGCGTAGTCCCGGCCGCGCGGCAGCCGGTCGGGATCGAGCCGGGCACGCTGCTCCAGCGCCTCCAGCCAGGCCTGGCCCCACCAGGTCCGGCCGAACTCCGTCCCGCCGCCACCCTCGCTCATGGCGCGGCCCGCAGGCTGACCAGTTCCGCGAGCTCGGCGTCGGACATTTCGGTGATCCAGCCCTCGCCCGAACCGATCACGGCGTCGGCGAGCTCGCGTTTCTTTTCCAGCAAGGCGGCGATCCGGTCTTCGAGCGTGCCCTCGGCGATGAGCCGGTGCACCTGGACGGGACGGTCCTGGCCTATCCGGTACGCGCGGTCGGTGGCCTGATCCTCCACCGCCGGGTTCCACCACCGGTCGTAGTGCAGCACGTGGGTCGCGCGGGTCAGGGTCAGGCCGGTCCCTCCCGCCTTGAGAGACAGCAGGAACACCGGCGCGTCACCGGCCTGGAACCGGGCCACCAGCTGTTCCCGGCGCGGCACGGGAACTCCGCCGTGCAGGAACAGCGAGCTGACCCCGCGAGCGTCAAGATGCTGCTGCAGCAGCGTGGCCATCTGCGTGTACTGGGTGAAGACGAGCATCGACTCGCCGCTGGCCAGGATGAGGTCGGTCAGCTCGTCGAACGCGGCCAGCTTCCCCGACCGGCCGTCCAGCGGCCCCGGTTGCTTCAGGTACTGGGCGGGATGGTTGCAGATCTGCTTCAGCGCGGTCAGCAGCTTGAATACCAGCCCGGCCCGCTCGATGCCCTCGGACTTCTCGATGGCTTCCATCGTCTCGCGGACCATCGCTTCGTACAGTGTGACCTGCTCCCCGGTCAGCGGCACGAACAAGTCGGTCTCGGTCTTGCGCGGAAGTTCCGGTGCGATACCGGGATCGGTCTTCCGCCGCCGCAGCAGGAACGGCCGGATGAGGGCGGCGAACCGGGTGGTCGCCTCGGCGTCGCGGTACCGCTCGACCGGCACCGAGACCCGGCGGGTGAACGCCTCGAGGTGACCAAGCAGGCCGGGCGTGGTCCAGTCCAGGATCGCCCACAGTTCCGACAGCCGGTTCTCTACCGGCGTCCCGGTCAGCGCGATTCTGGCCGGCGCCGGGACCGCGCGCAGTTCCCGCGCGGTCCGCGAGAGCGGGTTCTTCGCGTGCTGCGCCTCATCGGCTACCACCAGCCCCCAGCCCACCTCGGCCAGCCGGGCGGAGTCCCGCAGTACCACCCCGTAGGTGACCAGCACGATCTCGTCCGCAGCCAGGTCATCCAGGTGCCGCCCGCCGCCGTGGTAACGGCGGACCGGTACGTCGGGGGCGAACCGGCGCACCTCGTGCTCCCAGGTGCCGAGCAGCGACGCCGGGCAGACCACCAGCGTGGGTCCTGCCTTTGCCTCCCGCCGGTGCAGGTGCAGCGCGATGACCTGGATCGTCTTGCCCAGTCCCATGTCGTCGGCGAGGCAGCCGCCCAGCCCCGCCTCGCACATCCCGGCCAGCCAGGTCAGGCCGCGCTGCTGGTAGGGCCGGAGCGTGGCCGTGAGCCCTGGCGGAGGCTCCACCTGGGCCGGGGCGGACGCGATGCCCGCGACCTTGGCGGCCAGGTCGGCGAGCGGGCCTTCCGCGGCCACCGTCACCGTCTCGCCGTCGATCTCCGCCGAGCCCGCGAGCACGGCACCGAGCGCCTCGGACACGCGCATCCGGGTACGCGGCGGGCGCCGCAGCCGTTCGAGCAGGGCCGGGTCGAGCATCACCCAGCGGCCCCGCAGCCTGATCAGCGGCCGCTTCGCCTCGGCCAGCGCGGCGATCTCGTCGGCGTCGAGCAGTGCCCCGTCGAGCGTGAGCTGCCAGCGGAAGTCCAGCAGTGCCTCCAGCCCGAAGCCCGCGTCCGTCACCTTTCCCGGTGCCGGGGTAGGGACGGCTCTCAGCTGGAGGCCGCCGTCCAGCAGGCTGGACGGCCACAGCACCTCGATGCCGGCCCCGGCCAGCTCCTCGGCCGCCGGGCCGAGCAGGCTGGCCAGCGCGTCGTCGTCCAGGGCGATCACCGACGGGCTGGCCTGCCGCAATGCCTCGGCCAGCGGCGGCCAGACCGGCGCGCCGCGGCGCAGCGCCAGCAGCAGGTCCGTCTCCGCCTGCGGGCCGAACCGGGACAGCACCGTCTCGGGCTGGTTCCACAGCGCGGCGGCATCGACGATCAGGCTCGGATCGGCGTTGCTCCGCAGCTGCAGAACCAGCTGGAATTCCGGTCCGGCCCCGTCAGCCCACTCCGGGCCGGCCTGCTGGTCCTCCTGGTACGGCTCAACCGCGCCGGAGTCGTGTTCCAGGCCGGCGAAAAAGTCTTCGACGCCGGTCAGGTTGTCGCCATCCCCGGTGGCCGGCACGGCCTCGATCCGCAAGCCGAGACGGGCCCCGGCCGCGAGGCCGTCGGTAGTGTCAGCGAGCCACTCCGCGAGATCATCGACCCGCGTCGGCCCAGCCGCGGCGAAGGCGGTCGAAGCGGTGGTCCGCGGCGCGGCGGGCGAGCGCGCGACCAGGTCAGCGATCGCGTCCCACAGGTCACGGATCAGCGCTTCGGGGGAGCGGAGCCGCATCGGGCGCGAGCCCGGGATGGCCAGCGCATGCGCGGCAGGCGGGAAGACGGCGGCGAGCTCGCGCAGCCAGCTGAGATCGGACGGATCGAGCGGGCCCGCCCGCCAGACGTCGGTGTCGTCGGCTCCGACGGTAGGCAGCAGCCTGCCCCGCGCCACCAGGCCCACGCCCGCCGCCGCGGCCGCCGCCCAGACCCGGGCGCTGCGCCGCATCGGCCGTCCCGGCCGCTCATCGGAACCGGCGGCGAGCAGACCGGGCAGCGCCTCGGCGAGCGGGATCAGATCCGCCGACACCAGGCGCTTGCGTATGCCGTACCTGCCGCCAGGGAAGACCAGCTCGAGCTTGGCCGATCCGGCGCCCCTGCCCCAGAGCGCGAACACTCCCTGCCGGGGAATTTCGCTCGGTACGAAGACCAGCTCGCCGTCTAGCACGGAACCGTACGATACCGGTGTTCCCGCCGCCCAGGTCCCGAACTTCAGTATGCGCGGAGGTAAACATGGCACGAGGAGGGCAGGATGGATCCCATGACGGCTCCGGACGTCTGGTCCGGCCAGGACCGCATGCTGACCATCGCTCCAAAGTGCCAGCTGGATGACGGCGCAAACCGTGATCGGCGCCGCCTGTTGGTATCGCGCGATGTCATGGCTAGGAGCGCACGCCACCGGCGCTGCGTCCTACGTTGACCAGCGCCGGGCTGCCTAAACGAGGTCGGGAAAGAAGATCTTGATTTCCCGGTCAGCGGCCTCCGGCGAGTCGGATCCGTGCACGATGTTCTGCTGCACTTCCAGCGCATGATCTCCGCGGATGGTGCCCACCGAAGCGCGGATCGGGTCGGTGGAGCCGGCCAGGACGCGGAACGCCTCGATCGCCCGTGGCCCCTCCACGACGAGAGCCACCAGCGGCCCTGAGGTGATGAAGTCGACGAGCTGGCCGAAGAACGGCCGGACAGAATGTTCCGCGTAGTGAAGCTCAGCGGTGTCCCTGTCGAGCGTGCGCAGGTCCATCGCCACGATCCGCAGTCCCTTGCCCTCGATCCTGGACAAGACATCGCCGATGAGCCCTCGCTGTACGCCGTCGGGTTTGACCAGGATCAAGGTACGTTCAGTCACGGTCGCTCCTCAGGGTGGTTGGCACGGCGCGCCGATCGTGCCGTGGGTTTTGCGGGATCAGATGCCTCGGAAGGATGGCTGGCGTTGTTCGACGAGGCATTGAGGCGCTCGACATAGTCGCTGCTGTCGTAGGATTCCCGTCGCAGGCCCTGGAGGCGTTCGTATACCTGCGCCGCGATGGGCTGGTAGTCGGTAAGGACACGGAGCTGTTCCGGCCACCTGGCGAGCAAGCGGATATCCGCCAGGCTCATCCCGGAGTCGCCGAAACACCCCGGTCCCGATGTTATCTAAGGGTTTCGGCACGTCAACAACGATTCGCTCGCGCTCGCTTTCTCGGTCCCCGCCTGACGCCTCAACCGGCGCCTTTTCCTTATCGCTCACCACGACGGTCTTCAGCCAACGCAGCATGAGGCGGCTTGAAGCCTCCCCCCCCCGCAGGGCGACTCCGAAGGGCCACGAAACCCTTCATCTCCCGCACAGCACCGCATCAAGGATTCGCTCCTACAGCAGGCCATCCTCGCGTTCAGGACGTCCCCGTCGGGCAGCCGGACATCGAGCAGGGTCTCCACGGCGTCGACGGCCATCCTGATGTCCGCGGCGTTCTTGTTCTGGATGCCGACCCGCGCCACCTGGATCAGGTCCACGCCGTTCATGGCCAGGTCCTCCTGGTGGCTGCCGAACAGCTGATTGGCCCAGTCGGCGTAGGCGCGGCGCACCGAGGCGTTGCCGTAGCCGCGGCACAGCCGGGTGATCGCCTCGTATGGCGCAGGGTTCGCCTGGTCAGGCAGTTCCCTGACCGCGCCGGTGCAAGGCTAGCTGACGGGGGTGAGCGCCCGGCCGAGCCGGTGCAGGACCACGTGGTGGTGCCCACCAGCACCAGTCCTTCAGATTGGTCAGGCTGGTGGCGCCGCCGTCGGCCCGGTGGGTCACGTGGTGGGGTTCGCAGCCGGCGGCGGGCTGGTCACAGCCGCCCGGATGCTTCCGCAATCCGCACAGGACCGGGAGCAGGCATCATGGAAGACATGCTCACCACCGAGCATGACGGGTGCGGACGCTGCCTGGTGGCAGTACGCCGCCTGAGCAGGACGACCGACAAGACCAGCAGCCCGCAGCGGCAGGGAGACCAGGACCTGCAGGCAGCAGCCGACGCCGGAGGCCACATCATCGCGTGGGCCGATGACTGGGAGGTCTCGGGCGCCACGGACCCGATGACCCGCAAGGGCCTGGGCCCGTGGCTGCGGGGCGAGATGGGGCCGTATGACGGGATCGTGGCCCCGACCGTCGACCGGGTAGGCCGCAACGTGCGGGACACGCTGAACACGCAGGAGCTGCTGACGAGCCGGGACCGGGTCGTGGTCACGGCCGATCACGCCGGGGTGTGGGATTTCAGCGACCCCAATCAGGAAAATGAGTGGCTGGCCAAGGCGTGGGGGTCGCAGATGGAGCTGCGCGCGATCCAGAAGCGCAACCGGGACGAGACGATCCGGGCGCGGAAGGCGGGCGAGCCGAAGCAGCGTCCCTCCTACGGGTACATGTACATCCGGCTCGTGCCCACCGGGAAGGTCGACCATGTGGAGCTGGACCCGGTCGCGTCGGAGATCATCCGGGAGGTGGCGCGGCGGATCCTGGCCGACGAAACGGGAAAGATTACGGTAGCGACCGAAGCGGTCAGGCTCACCCGGGAAGGGGTTCCGTGCCCGTCGGACCGGCGGGCCCAGTTGTACGGCCGTCCGGTCACGGGCGGGGAATGGACCGGTCACACCCTCAAGCACATCTTGTGCAGTGAGGCCGCACTGGGGTACCTCATGCACGGCGGGCGGCCGGTTACCGGTGAGGATGGCCGGCCAGCCCGGATCGCTGAGCCGTTGTGGGATCGGCCGACGCGGGACGCGCTGATAGCCGCGACCGCGCCGAAACGGGATGGGCACCGTGCGCCGAAGGGCATGCAGTTGCTGACCGGGGCGGCGTTCTGCGGCACCTGCGGAGCCCGGCTGCACGTCAAGGGCGGCGAGAACGGCAGGCACGCGTACGGGTGCAGTGCGCGGATACGCGGCATCCCCGCATCAGCGGCGTGCAAGCCCGCCCCCACCATGGTCATCACGGCCATGGATGCGCTGGTGGGCAGGTGGTTCCTGGCCCGGTACGGGGCGGGGGAGGTGATGCGGAAGATCTACGATCCCGGTACCGGGCACGCAGCCCAGATCGCCGACCTGGACGCCACGCGCACCCGGCTGCGGGAGGACCGGCAGGCCGGACTGTACGACTCACCGGAGGACGCGGAATGGTTCCGCACCGAATACCGTCGGCTCGGGGAAGAAATCACGACGCTGAGGGCACTGCCCGAACGCAAGCCGGGCATGCGCATGGTGCCCACGAGCCGCACGATAGCCCAGGAGTGGGACGCGGCCGATAACGCGCGACGGCGGGAAATGCTCGCAGAGTTCGAGGTCCGCGTGGTACTGCATCCCACGGGGCATGACCCGCGCGTGGCGATTACCGGCATGGAGATCAGCCCGGACGGGTTCGAGCTGGCCGGCTGAGAAGCCCGCACAGCAGGAAGCCGTCCGGCACTCGTTACAGTGCCGAAGTATGGTTCAGGGCCTTAGCCGATGTAGGTCGCTGAGTCCTGAATGGTCTGGCTGCCGCAGCCGTAATTGCCGCTGCCGGGAAGCCCGATCCCGTCCTCCGCCTCCATGCTCGTGGTGCAGTGCCGCCAGGCAGCTTCGTAGGCTTCGTTGTAGTCCGAATATGAGAAGGTCAGGTTGAACTGGTATTTGTCAGCGGAGATCTGTTGTGGAGTGCTGACGACGGGATCGCCGGCTCCCAGCTGCAACGTCTCTGGCGTCGCGCGGGTACCTAGGTTGATGGCGAAGTACGTATTAACGGGCTCAGACATCTGAGTGCTCAGCGCCGAGGCTGGGACTTCAACGGTCACCGTTTCCATGGATTGGCACTCCGAGCCTGTGCAGTCCGATGTATTGTTCCCGGGCTCGTACATGACCACGTAGATGGTGCTGGTGGCCGAGCTTGCGAGCGGTGTCGTCGCGCTGCTGTTGCGGAACATGATCTGCCCCGAGCTTTCCGGACAGCGGATTTGTGCTAATTCACGCTGCGGACTGCTGTTCAAGATACTCGTTGTGGACTTGCTGCGGGGTCCGGTACTGAAGCCCGGAGTGCCGACGCCTCGAATTGTACCAGAATTCGATGTACCTCACAACGTCGCGGCGCGCATGCTCACGGGTCGGATACTGCGTGCGGTAGACACACTCGTTCTTAAGCGCGGCGAAGAACGACTCCGCCATGGCATTATCGTAACATATCCCTGTGCGGCCGACGGACTGCCGGAGGTTGTGTATCTTCAGCGTCTTGGCGAACTCGCCGGACGTATAGTTGCTGCCGCGGTCAGAATGGAAAACAGCACCCTCAGCGAGAGAGCAATTGCGGGCAGCCATCTCGATAGCCTGCTGGATGAGCGGAGTCTTGTAATTGTCGTCTACGGCCCAGCCGATCACAGCCTTCGTGTGGCAGTCGATAACCGTCGCCAGGAAAAGCCAGCCCTCCCATGTCGAGATATAGGTAATGTCGCCGACCATTTTCTCGCCGGGCGCGTCAGCGCTGAAGTCCCGGTCCACCAGGTCGGGGATGTCGTGCTCCTGGCCGTCGCCCTCGGTGAGGCTGACCCGCCAGGGCCGCGGCTGGCAGGGCTCCAGGCCCAGCTCACGCATCAGCGACCGGACCAGCTCCGGCCCGGCCGGCACGCCCCAGGCCACCAGGTCCGCGTGGACCCGGCGGTACCCGTACGTGTCATCCGAATCCTCGAAAGACTTCCTGATATACAACGCGAGCAGCCCGCGCCTTTTCGCCGTCGCCGATTCCGGCTTATCCCGCCAGCCGTAAAAGCCGGAACGTGACACCTCCATCCAGATGCACATTTTCACGATCGACGGCACGTACTGCTCGTCCGACTCCTGGTAAGCCGCGTACTCCACGTCGATGAACTCGAACTTATCGCTCACCGATGATCTTTGGCAAAGTACGCTGCGGCTTTTTTCAGGAAGTCATTTTCCATCTTCAGTTCCCGGGTTTCCCGTTCGAGCTCGCGCAGCCGCGCGCGCTCATTCACGGTTAGCGGCGGTTCCTCGCCGGCATGTTCACGGCGGTAGGCGCTCACCCAGTTACCAAGGGTGCCTTCGTTGATACCGAGCTCCTTTGCCACGCGGGCGATCGGTCGCGACGTCTCGATCACCATCTTTACGGCTTCATCCTTGAATTCCGGCGAGAAGCTCTTCTTCGGTCGAGGCAATTCCTTCACCTTTCCAGACATCCATCCTAATCGATGGACTGTCCGGAAGCCTCGGGGCACCTCAACACCTCGACCGTGTAGCGGGTGGCTAGTGCTTCTGCCCGTAATTACGGCGATTTAAGCTGCTGGTGAGTCTCAGCGAGGGGAGCGCTGAGCTTTCGTGGTGCCGTCGTGCGTTTCCGGAGGCTTCCCCCGATGAGCCGCTCGTCCCCGTTCGTGATCACGCTGTCGGACGCTGACCGTGCCGAGCTGCAGCGCCGGTCCCGCTGCTACACGCTTCCCCATGCTGAGGTGGTCCGGGCGAAGATCGTGCTGCTGGCCGCGGACCGGCTGGAGAACACGCAGATCGCGGCGCGGCTGGATGTGCACGTGGGCGTGGTGTCCCGCTGGCGGAAGAGGTTTGCCGGGGAGGGCATGGCGGGCCTGGCGGACCGCAAGCGCCCCGGCCGGCCCCGGGTGTACGCGGCCGCGGTGGTGGCCGAGGTCAAGGCGATGGCGTGCGAGCCGCCCGAGGACCGGGGCGTGCCGCAGTCCCGCTGGTCCTGTGCGGACCTGGCCGCCCGCGCCGCGGAAGAGGGCCTGGTCGGCTCGGTGGCCCGGTCGACGGTGCGGCGCTGGCTGGACGCTGATGCGATCCGGCCGTGGCGGTACCGGTCGTGGATTTTTCCCCGGGACCCGGATTTCGAGGTCAAGGCTGGCCGGGTGCTGGACCTGTACCAGCGGATCTGGGAGGGCCGCGAGCTGGGCGATGACGAGTACGTGCTCAGCACCGATGAGAAGTCCCAGCTGCAGATCCTGTCCCGATGCCACCCCGGGCTGCCGCCCGCGCCCGGGGCCGGCCCGGCCGGGTGGAGTTCGAGTACGAGCGGCACGGCACCGTCGCCTACATGGCGGCCTACGACGTACACCGGGCGCGGCTGATGGGCCGGGTCGAGCCGACGACCGGGATCGCCCCGTTCACCGCCCTGGCGAGCCAGGTCATGACCACCGAGCCGTATGCCTCGGCGCGCCGGGTGTTCTGGGTGGCCGATAACGGCTCCTCCCACCGCGGCCAGGCCTCCATCGACCGGATGGCCGCGGCCTGGCCGAACGCCGTCCTGGTGCACCTGCCGGTGCACGCCTCGTGGCTCAACCAGGTGGAGATCGTCTTCTCCGTCATCCAGCGCAAGGTGATCAAGCCATCTGACATCGGCGACCCGGACGCGCTCGCCGCCCGGCTGACCGCATTCGAGCACCGCTACAACACCACCGCCAGGCCGTTTGACTGGAGGTTCACCCGCGCCGGCCTGCACGACCTGTGCCGGCGCATCGATGCGCGGCGGGCCGCCTCCGCGCCGGCAGCGGCCTGAGCAGGCCATACTGGGCTGATGGCCAGCCCGCCCGCATCTACCAAGACCAGCCTCGGGCAAAAGCTCCGCGCCCGCGCCCGCGAACGCTGGCCCCAGCTCGCCGGCATCGACGTCCGGTTCCGCGGCAAGTTCGCCTACGTTACCGGGCATCTGGCCGACGGCACCGACCTGCCGCTGTGCCGGCTTCGCTACGCCGGGTATGCCAGCATGTGGGGGTTTGCGATCTACCGCGCCAGCCACGACGACTACCAGGACTCCGTCCTGCCCAGCGGGCAATTCGCCGGCACCCCCGAAGAAGCCCTCGACTGTGCCTGCGGACTCTACCTCGCCGACCCCACCGCCTGGCTCGGCACGCCAGATGCCGATACACCTACGGACTTACGGGCAGGAGCACTAGCGTCGGCGTCACCTGGAATGTGTACTGGGCGGTCGCGCCCGATGGGTCGAGAGCGACCGAACCGGCTGGAGCTGGCGGGCTGGTGAAGGGGAACTGCTGGGCGTACAGCTCGGCCACCTCGCCGCTGACCGCGTTGGTCACCTGGCCGCTGACAGTAGCGTTGGCGTCCGTGCCGTCCTGGTACGTCACGAAGACATTACCGTCCAGCGGCGCATGGGCGGAGGAAACGCTGGTCTGGACGCTTGGAGTGGGGACGCCCGGGATACTTGAGGCGCCCGGCGACGGCGTGGGCGAGCCGGACGACCACGGGTGGAGGCCGATGACCGCGCCGACGACTGCGGCAAAGACGGTCGCGGCGGCGCTGATCAGCGCAATCTTGATCTGAAGTCGGCGGTCGCTTCCGTCCTTACCGCCGTCACCGTTCGAGCTGCCCTGGCCCGCGTGCGACGCCCCAAGGTGGCTTCGGCCTTCCGCGCTTGCTGCTATCTCGTCTCCCGGCCCTAACATCCCGGCACCTCCCCACGAGCGTGATGTACTAAAAGCGTAGCGTGATGCCCTTTGGCCAGTCATCGTCGTCACGTTCAGATCCGCAGGAGTCGGCAAGTCGTCCAGGACCGTCCGCTGTGGCTGCCAGAGTTATTGTCAAGACCTGTGGATGAAGATCTTTTAGGCGGCTTCCGGGAGCTCGGTGCCGGTTGCGGTAGGTGACGGGCTGCTGTCTGATGGCGGCTGGTCGTCGGGTCGTTCGATGAGCTTGCCTTTCTCGAAGGTGCGGCCTGCGCGGACGAGGGCGACGAGGTGAGGCGCGTTCACGACGCGCCAGCGGCGCTGCGCGGATTCGATGAGCTTGAAGGCCATGGCGATCCCGGAGGCCTTCGAGCCGGGTCCCTTGGTGACCTTGGTGCGATGCCGGACGGTGGCGAAAGTAGATTCGATGGGGTTCGTGGTGCGCAGGTGCACCCAGTGCTCTGCCGGATAGTCGAAGAACGCGAGCAGCTCGGCCTCATCGCCGGTGATCTTCGCGGCGGCCTTGGGGTACTTGACGCCGTAGGCCTTGCCGAAGGCCTTGACGGCCGTGCGGGCGTGGTCCTTGTCCTCGGCGTTCCAGATCTCGGCGAGCGCCTTCTTCGCGCCGGGATGCGCGGACTTCGGCAGCGCGCCGAGCACGTTCGCGATCTTATGAAACCAGCAGCGCTGCTCCCGGGTCTGCGGGAGCACCTCGCGCAGCGCGGACCAGAAACCCAGCGCCCCGTCGCCCATGGCCAGGACCGGGGCGCGCATGCCGCGGCGGGCGCAGTCCCGCAGCAGGTCAGCCCACGACTCGGCGGACTCGCGGTAGCCGTCGGCCAGGGCGATGAGCTCCTTGCGGCCGTCGATGCGGACCCCGATCATCACCAGCAGGCACAGCTTCTCCTCGCCGAGCCGGATGTTCACATGGATCCCGTCCGCCCACACGTACACGTAATCGGCGCCGGACAGGTCCCTGGTCATGAACGCCTTCGCCTCATCCGCCCACTGGCTGGTCAGCCTGGTGATCACCGGGCCGGACAGGCCCGCGGACGAGCCGAGGAACTGGCCCAGCGCCGGGACGAAGTCGCCCGAGGACAGGCCGTGCAGGTACAGCAGCGGAAGCACGTCGCTGACCTGCGGGGTCTTGCGGGCCCACGGCGGCAGGATCGCCGAGGAGAACCGCATCCGCTCACCGGTCGCCGGGTCGGTGCGCTTGTCGTTGACCCGCGGCGCGGTCACCTCGACCGCCCCCGCGCTGGTCAGCAGCGTCCGCGGCACCGCGGCGCCGTTGCGGACCACCAGCCGGCGGCCGTCCTCGTCGCGCTCGCCGGCGAACTGCCCGACATATGCGTCGACCTCGGCCTGCAGCGCGGCGGCGAGCATCTGCCGGGCGCCCTCCCGCACGATCTGGTCGATCAGCGAGGACTCCTGCACGCTGGCGGGCAGCACGGCGGACAGGTCAGGGATTATCGTGGGCACCGGGTGTACCTTCCCGGCCGGCGTTGGCCCGCCGGCCTTGCTTGAGGACCTCTAAGGATGATCCGGGAAGGTACACCCCCTTCCCGGCACATCCACAGGTTTCAAGCATTCCTCGGCTGCCAACCGCGTAGCGTCTTGCCTGTTCAGGGCGTGGTAGCTCAGTTCCGCAAGAGTCAGCGGAGAGCAGATGTCCTGAGACTTGCGGTAAATGCCCGCCATTGTGCCGCGCCGAACCGCAGCACCGGGCCGTCATGATCCCTGGTGTCGCGCACCGCCATGCCGCCCTCGGGCATCCGCGCGCACTCCACGCACTGTCCGTTCGCTGATGAGAAGCTGCTCGTGAACCAGCTCAGGTCTTCCATCGGTCCTTCACTTCCAGCCGTCCCTGACGGCGGCGATCAGTCTGGCGCTATCTGCCGGGCTGAGCGCGCCGGCCCGCAGGTGGTCGAACATGTCACGGTACCGGCGTATATCCTCGTCGGCTTCGAGGAAGATATCCCCGGCGAGCGTGTCAACATAGACCAGCTCGGGGTCAAGTTTGTCGCGGAATTCCATGTGGACGAACGCTCCGGGCATGCCTGGATGCGCGCCGCTGTCAAAGGTGATGATCTGGACCGTGACGTTCGGCCGGTCCATCATGTCGAGCACATGGGACAGCTGGTCGCGCATCACCGCCGGGCCGCCGGTGACGCGCCGGATCGCCGCTTCGTCCACGACGGCCCACAGTTCCAGCGGGTCGTCGCCGTCGAGCAGCTTCTGCCGTTCCGCGCGCGCCTCGACGCGCTCGTTGATCTCGGCGGTTGTGGCGGCCGGAAGCACGCCAGCAACCATCGCCCGGCCGTACCCCTCGGTCTGGAGGAGTCCGGGCACGAACAGCGACTCATAGTTGTGGACGGCCCGGGCCTCGGCCTCGAAGCTGATGTAAGCGGAGTACTCGCCGGGCAGCTGCCAGCGGTGGGGCCGTGCCCACCCTTGGCCGTCGGCGCTGCGCGCGAGCTCGATGAGGTCGTCGCGCAAGGGCGCTTCGACGTGGTAGAGGTCGAGCAGGGCGATGAGCGTGCGGCGCTGCGGCCTGGCCCGTGCGGTCTCCAGCCGGTACAGCGTGCCCTCGTTGACGCCGGTATGTTCCTCCACCTGCTCGCGGCTGTATCCGGCCTGCGCCCGCAGGCGGCGCAGTTCAGCCGCCAGGCGCCGCAGCCTCACGGTGGGCGGCTTGGCTCGGCTCGCCATTGGTGACCTCATCATTCGCCTGGATCTTATCCGCCCGGTAGTCGCGAGCGCGACCGGCCAATGCAGCCCAAGACGTTCGCCTACTATATGAACGACTACCTTGCATTCTTTAGGTAAGCGGATGGATGATAGACGAACATACACCTGTCGCTGGATGGGAGTGCCGCGGTGACGATGAGACAAGCCCCCCGAGCCGCTGCCGGTGACCGGACCGGCGCGCGGTACGACACCGCAGCCGGGCTTCCCGGGACCGGGAACAGCAGGGCACGTATCGTGTCTTCCCATCACGGCCACGACCTCGGGCACTGGCCGCTGCACGACACGCTCATCCTCGGAGCCCTCCCGGATGCAGTGCCTTCGGCTCGCGCTCACCTGCGGCGGCTCCTCCGGCAGTGGGGCCATGCAGAGCTAGTTGAGGATGCGAGCATCGTCATCAGCGAGCTCGTGACCAATGCCGTCTTCGCGTCCGCGGAACTGCCGCCAGTAGTGCCGGTGCTGATGTGGCTCGGATCAGACAGGCGCCGCGTACTCGCCGGCGTCGCAGACGCAAGCCCCCGGCCTCCCCTGCGGCTGAGCCCGGCGCCAGACGCCGAACGCGGCCGCGGACTGACGCTGGTGGAAGCCTTCACCAGCCGGTGGGGATGGCACCCGGCCAGCAGCGGCAGGCTGAAGAAATTCACCTGGGCGGAATGGCACCTGCCTATCCGGGCCAGCCAGCCGGCAACTACTGGCCGGCCAGACCGGGGCCCGTTAAACCACCGATGTCACCTAGCCGAGGAGGAGACCATGCAGGAATCACCCGGACCTGACCCCGGCCGCAGCCATGATGTCAGCGGGCTGACAGATGCCGAGCTAGAACGGGCCAGGCGCGAACTCCAGGCATCTCTGGCACTGGCCCGGCCCGGCTCTACCGCGAGCGTGCCCATCTTGGCCCACCTGAGCGCCATCGACACCGAACTGGCTGGCCGTTCTGCAGGCTACGGCACCAGCGCGACGCCGCCCGGCCACCGCACCCGGACAGCGGCCGGCGCATTTCATACCAGCATCCGACCCAGCGAACCCGGCAGGCCCGGATGACCCGCCTCCCGACTCCCTACGCCGCCGCGCGGATCGCCGCGTTCCTGGAGAATCACCCGGCCTGGTCCGCATACTGGGACAAGCGCTGCGGGCTATGGCGCGTGGCCGAAGACGATCCCGACTCCGACCTGCACGCCGAGAGCCGAGACGCCGAAGTGGTCATCCGTTACATAACGGCGCACGACCGAAAAAGCGCTGCCTTCGCACGTCGTCCTTACCGAGCTTGGCGCTGACCGTGCGCAGCCCGCCAGCCAATACCGGGCGGTGCTCCCCTACGGGCAGCCGCTCCCGGCCGACACCCTGGTCACCGGCCGCGGCAGCCGCCTGCATCTCCTCACCGGAACCAGCTGGCACCAGCTCGACATGTACGACATCCCGGCATGATCGCGCTGAAGCCGACGCCCGATATCACGTCCGTTCTGTTGCTGCTATCACGGAGCGTAATTCACTTGATCGGCCCGGTGAGCGCCGAGCTCGCGCGGAACGAGTGATACACGGGTGATCAGCTCCGCATATCTCTTCCGAAAAATTGAGCGATGATCACCCGTGTATCTAGCGTTATACGGCCGAAGGGTAGTGATCTGATCTTCGATCACCCGTATAACGCCGAATCTGGACGCCACTCGATCGGCGGGACCCTGAGGAAGTGATAGAACCGAGCACCTGGTTATGTCGTAGTGCGTCCGCGCCGATACGGCGGGATCTTTCTCATGTCGCGCACCAAGGGTCACTCACGATCAGCGATCACCGGTTCTGGCGGTCGGGGATGGGATGCGAGATTCGAACCCGCGAGGGGCTGCCCCGCGCCGGCCTTCTGGCTAGCCTCGGCAGGCCGGCGGTCGCCGGTGGCGTGGTGGCGGCCGCTTCCGGAATGGCGCGGACGCGTCCTCCCCGGCCAGGCGCCGCAGCGCCGCGGGCAGGATGTCACCGAGGGCGGCGCCGAAGATGACCCCTTCGAACTGGCTGTCCAGGCTCCGCCGTCCGTCGATCGCGGCCAGGTCGGCAGCGGCGATCTGCCCGGCGGGCCCGGCGCAGGCGTCGGCCAAGGCGAGCAGGTCGGTCCTGGCCCAGGTCGCACAGGGGCGGCCAGGACGCCGGTGAGCAGTTCCCGGGCCGGGGTGTCCGGCTTGACCCGCCAGCCGCGGCCGCGGATGAGCTCGCCGGCCTGGGGGACGCCGGCCTGCCGGGACGCGTCGCCGGCGGGGTGCCCGTACCGGCGGGTCGTGGCATACTGCGCCTTGCCGAGCGCGTCGTGCAGGCTGGTTCCCGGCGATCCGCTGGCGGCGAGCAGGTCGCCGATGGGCGATGGACAGCCCGCCCGCCTCGGCCAGGGCGCGGATCAGCCGCAGCTGCCGCAGGTGTGACTCGTCGTACTGCGCCTGGTCGGGGCTGGTCAGCTCGCCGGGCCGTGGCAGTCCCTCGCGGAGGCAGTACTTGATCGTCGGCACCGGCACGCCGCTGTGGCGGCAGCGCGGGCGGGTGCTGGGTCATGACAGGGCACCGGTGGTGAGCGGCGGGAACGCGCGGCGGACCTCGCCCACGCTCATCAGGAGCGGGATCTCGTAGGCGGCGGCCATGTCCTTCAGGAGCTTCAGGTCGATCGGGAACATGGGCGACAGGGCCAGCGGGCGCATGTAGAGTGCGCGGAAGCCCTTCTCGTGCTCGAGGACGCGGCCCCAGCCCTCCACGACTCCCCAGTACTGGATGCGCTTGCTCAGCAGCGTGTACTGGCGCTCGACGAATTCGGGGGCACTCCAGGCGTACAGGCCACAGCCCTCGCCCGCAAAGTGGCCGTGCCTGGTCCCAGACGGAATGGGCAGGCCCGCGCGGGAGCAGTGCGTGCAGGCAGCCTGGGCCGGGGCGCGAAACGGCCAGACCTGGTTATAGTGGCTCACCAGGCGGCCGCCGCGGACGTCCCACTTGCGGTAGCCGCGCATAGGCGTGATACCGAACTCGAGCCTAGGCACGTTCGGGCACCTTGACGGGCTCGGGCACCTTGACGGGCTCGGCGGCTGGTTCCTCGATCGGCTCGATCTCGATGATGCGCCTGGGCGCTCCGATCTTGCTCATAGCTACCTCCCATCAGCGTCCCCAGCCACCGGACAGGCGGCGGCATGCTCGTATCCGCCCCGCCATCTGGCCCCCGGTTCCGCAATCCCGCAACGACAATCCAGGCCGCTCGGCCATCACAGGCCACCAAGCCCATGTGAAGGTCAGCTGCCGAACATGTGACGATCACGTAAAGCCACTCAGCCCCTCAAACCGCCCCCCAGCCAGGCGATCTGCCGCCCGGCCCGGCCAGTTGCTGCAAACCGCGGGTCCCGGGCATCCTGGAGGCCGCACGACAGAACAACCTGATCCGCGCGCCGCGGGCAGCCATGCCAGGCGGCAGGGAACGGCGCCAGAACGGATATCGCGCTCCGTTCTCAGCTCGGTGGTGACGCTTCGTAGCGAAGCTTGCCGAGCTGGCTGGGGCGCTGAGGTGGTGGCCGGGAATCTGCCGGGCCGGTCACGGCCTCCAAGAAACCCGGGACGGTCCCCCCGTGACGGGTCCGGTCCCGGGAGTGACGTCAGACCGGGTGGGTCAGCGGGATGGTCCTGGTCTGGCGCCCGATAAGCGGGATCTTGCCGGGCAGGCCGCGAGTCGTGACGGACGCGCGGACGGTCAGGCGCGCGGGGATCTCGCTGGTGGCGGCTGGAATGGCGGCGAGCAGGCGCAGGGTACGGTCTACCTTGAGGGGAGCCTCTCCGATGGCCTTGAAGTCCCATATCGCGTAGCCGAATCCGACGCCCGAGACGGAAACGGCGGGGAAGTAGATGTCCTGCTCGGTGGTCCGCTCGGCGGACAGGTCCGGTTGCAGCGGGATGGCCGCGATGTGGAATTTCAGGCCGCTGCTGTAAGTCGTGGTGATCTTGACGGGGTGCTCGCTGATCTCGTCGCGTGGGCTGAGGTCTGCTATGGATGCCCCGGCCGTGCCGGAAACATCGAGGGTCACCCGGACCCACCGGAAGCGGCAGTCCGGGTGGGCGTGGGCGACGCAGTGCAGCGGGAAGTCGACCACATCCGTGCCGGGGGCATCACCCCGGTGCCTGGTCGCGGGGTCGCAGCGGATGGCGAGCCGGCTGGCCCGCGCCAGGACGCGGATCTCCCGGTCGGCGACGACGGAGCCCTCGCGCTCGGTGTCCTCGTCGATCTCCAGTGCGGGCTCGGCCCACGGCTGGCCCGGAAGAACGGTGGTCATCCGGCTCACCTCCACGATCCGACGAGGGTGAAACTTCCCCAATGGTAGGGGTGGGCGTACCTGGGATCGGCACGGACGCCTCGGGCAGCCTGGCGCAGCGCCTCGGCGAGCGGGACGGCCGGGTCACGGGCGGCCTCGTGAAAGCTGCGGAGCAGGTCACGGGTGGACGCGTCGCTGACCTGCCACTGGCTGGCCAGGATGCTGCGGACGCCGCTGAGCAGCAGGGCGCGGATGAAGCCGACAGCCTCGTCACCGGGCCGCTGCTCGCTGACCCCGGTATCGCAGCCGCTCAGCACGGCGAGCTGGGCGGAGCACCGCCGTCCCAGTAGATCGCCCGCGAGCAGGGTGTCACGGCCCGCGAGGTCGATACCCGAGGCGAAGCCGTCGGCCGTGGACAGGTGCCCGTGCCCGGCGACATGCACGGCGTCGGCAGTGCGCAATGCGCGCAGCATCCGCTCCCTGGTCACGTCGCCGCCGAGGGCCGCCGTGGTGCCGAGCATCCTGGCCACGGCGCCCGCCTCCTCGCGAGCGTGCGGGAGGTCACCGCGTGCGTCGCCGAAGACGGCCGTAGACCCGCGTAGGGGGGCAGCGGGGCCGCCGCCCCGGAGGGTGTGCCGCAACACGGCGGCGGCTGGCGCGTAGCAGACCGGGTTCCGTTCCAGCAGCGGCACGCCGCCAAGCGGCAGGGTGTGCAGCGGCAGATCGTGCAGGAGGCCGAACGGCACGAGGTAGATCACGTCGTCGGGGGCGGTCCAGCCAGCGAGCGGCGCGAGCATGGGCGCGAACCCGTGCCATTCCCCGATGCCGCCGTCGCCGCGATCCTGCATCATCATGCGGACCCCGCCGGGCATTCGGAACGTCGCGGCGGTGAACCGGCGGAGCGCGGCGTAATCCAGTGGCACGGGTTCGGCGCGCGGCTCGGGCCAGTCAGCCCGTGCCCCGAATAGCACCGTCCGTTCCGGCGCGCAAAGGTATTCGGCGATCACGACCCGGCGGCCGCTGGCTGTCTCCTCCGCGGCGAGCAGGGCCTGGATCTCGGTGTAGCCGGGCGGTTCGGATTGCCGGGCCGCGGCCTTTTTGCGCCGGGCGGGAATCCGCGCTCGTCCGCCAGCATCGGCAGAACCCGCATCTGGAGAAACTACGGTGCTCAGCCCGTCCAGCAGTGCCCGGCCTTTCATCCGCTCCAGCCACTGCCACGCGGCGCCCGGATCCGCGCGGGCGTCCCAGGAGAGCTGAAAGCCCTGACCGTAGAAGACCTGCTTGTCGACGGAGAACGCCATCCACACCTGCTGCTGCCGCTCGGCTTCCCCGCGCTCGGACGATTCCCGGAGCCGGTCGATGGCGCGCGACGCCTCCTCCATGAGACGGCCGGCCCGATGCAGGCGGACATCGCGCACCGCCGCCTCCTGCGGCCAGCGCGCGGCCTCGATGTCGCACAGCGCACGGTAGAAGCCCGACTGCCAGACGAAAGCGGGTAGCTCGATCTGCCGGAACAGCCGCTGTGACTCCCCGAGTATGCGGGCCGCGTGATCGTAGGTCGTCGGGCCGGCCGACCGCCCCACCTGGATCAGCGCCATGCCCTGGTACGACAGGATGAACGCCAGCTCGGGCAGGAAACCGAACGCCCGCGCGGCTTTTTCCGCCTTCGTCAGCCACGTGCCGCACTGATCCCAGTCCGCGCCGAGGAACGCCGCCTGGCCGCGGTACTGGTAGAGCTTTACCAGCTCACCGCCGGCTTCCAGGGTCCGCTGGCCCACCAGCAGACTCTCCGCCCGGCCGAACTCGGCTGCCGCTCCCTGGTCCAGGAAGGGAGCCAGCCGCGCGGCCATCCGCCGCGTGACGATGAGCCATCCCAGCTGAGCCCGGTACTTCGCCTCCTCGGCCGGGGATTCGGCCGCGTGCGCCACGTCGGCCGCCTGGCGCAGCAGCGCGGTCGCGCGGTCATTGTCGGCTCCGCTCAGCATCGTCGCCAGCAGGGCCAGCGCCTCGCCGAGGAGCAGGCTCGCGTCGGCCGCGGTCAGGTCCTTGGCCACTCCCTCGAGCAGCTCAAGCGCATCGGCCCGCAGGCCGATGGCGTTCACCGAGGTGGCGAGCATCAACCGGGAGGCGGCCTGCAGCCCAGGCGCGGCCTGGGACCGCCGCGACAGCAGCGACCGCGCCCGCGCCACGTTCCCGGACCGGAAGGCCTGGTTCGCGTCGTCGAGGACGCGTACCTCAGCGGCGAGCGCGAAACCCATTCCCGGCACCAGCCGTGCCGCGTGCGACCGCGCTTGCCTGCTCTGCCCCGGGTCGCCGTGCGCCGTGTACCAGGCCTGCAGCGCCTGCCACACCTGGAGCTCGGAGGACGGGACGTCGGCTGCGGCGAACTCGCCGGCCGCAGCGCGGGCAAGGTCCAGCCCGCTGGACTGGCCGTAAGCCAGCAGCCACCGGGCCGCAGACCACATCACCAGGGCGTCGCCGAAGGCATGGCCGCCCGTGCGGAACGCCTCGGCTGCGGCGTCGAACTTGCCGAGCACCTCCCGCTGGTCCAGCTCTCCGGCCCCGTCAAGCAGCGCGCGGAAATCGAGTTCGGCCAGCGCCAGGTCAGCGTTCGCCCGGGCAATGACGAACCCGCTCGCGGCCGCTTCGGCGCTGGCCTGCGCCAGCAGCTCACGGCCCTGGGCCCGCTGCGCGGCCAGGCCGTCGCTGGCGAAGGAGGCGGCGCGGCACAGCGCCCCCGCGGCCTCGCGCAGCAGCCCTGCGGCCCGGTACCCGTCCGCGGTCGCGGCCAGGCTGGTCACCAGCGCGCCCCGGCGCCCCGGCCCCATGCCACTCAGCACGAAGCGCATCATTTCCGCGCGGCACCGCAGGTCGGCCGCGAGCGCGATCACCGGCGCGCTGGCGCCGACCGCGAGATCCTCGCACTGACCGCGGAACTCCGCGATGATCTCGGCAAAGGGACGGTCGCCGCTTTCATACAGCGCCAGAAAACCCCGCCACAGCCGCAGCGTTATGCTGGCGACACATGCGGCCCGCGCCGGAGGCGGTGCCTTCCGCGCCAGGTCCGCCGCCGCCCGAATGTATCCCTGCTCCACGCGGCATCGCACGGCCCACACCAGCGCCTCCGCCGACCCGGGAGACCGGTCCAGCACGGTCAGCAATTCGCCGTAGCGTCCCTGTTCCAGCAGGACAGCCGGATCTCCCCCCAAGTCCACGGCATAACGATAACCGTGCCCCCGTCTATCAACAGTGCGATTTCCCTCTGCCAGTCATATATCTGCAACACCGGGTAATCCCGGAACGCGCCGGAGCCCTGATGAGCATCGGGGACCCTTCACGTGAGTTCTCCCGGCGTGTGCGCTATTCGTGCCCTATTCCGGTATCGCGCCCTCTCTCCAGGGGTTATTTCCTGGGCTGCCCCGAATCGGCGTCCGGGTCGTGGGCGTCCGGGGCGATGGGGCCGAGATCAGCGGCGCCCAGGTCATCGATGCCCCCGATCAGCTCGAACTCACCCGCGTCCGGCTCATCTGGACTCACGTCGCCATCGCCGGCCGACTGAGCGACGGGCCGGCGTAGCCGCACGACTTGCTTGTGTTCTGCCCGGCGGGTCCGGGGCCCGGTGACGTCTGCATCTTCGGGCTTCGCATGCGGGTCGCGCCTTGCCGTGTTCTGGCTCACTATTTCCTCCGCTGCCGGCTGTCTGCGAGCCGACGTTGATTACCTGCCCGGTCCTACGGCACCTTAACGGGAGGAATCTTCGGGTAAGCGGCGAGGAGCCGGAACTGCCGGAGCCGGTGAAGGATCTGGTCCGGTATCCGCACGGTGACGCCGTGGCTGCCCTGCGGCTGGCCACAAGCAATGCGCTAGCTGCCGGACGCGGAACTGACAGCCGATGTCCGGACGCTGCTGCCTGGGCCAGGATGACGGTAACGGCATCTTGCGAGCAGCTAACCCGGGGGTCGCGGTAACCGGGATCACGCAGCGATTCAGCCCAGCGCCCTTCCTGGACCGGCCAGACCGAAGGCGAGCGATTCCCTAACGCGGACTTCCGCACCGGTAAATCGGCCCCACCGTGTCGAGCAGCGCCGGTTACGGACCTGCGGTATTTCCGGGGGCTGCCGCTTTGGTCGTGCTCTTTCCGGGGTTGGAGTAGCGAACGAATCAGCCCGAGTGAAGATCGTTATATAAGCGATACATGAGGTAGCAGGGTGAAATGCCGGGTTTGAATCACCCCATATGACTGCAAGCTGGCACGGGAAGGACGTTACCGGGCGCTGGCCGGGGGCCGCCGGGAAGTACGGTCCTGTGATAGATCAGCGGCTATGACCGCCATATCGGCCCCACGGCCCGGCTGGGAGCTGCTGGCCGGGCAGGTGAACCAGCGGCGGTATGAGGCGCTGCGCGCCTACCTGTTCGAGGGTGCCTCGCTGCAGCAGGCCGCCGACGCCACCGGGTACACCCGCGACGCGCTGGCGTCCCTGGTCCGGGACCTGCGGGCGGGCAGGCTCACGGTGTTCGCGCCGCCGGGCACGCCCGGCCGCAAGAGCGCCCCGAAGAAAGACGCCGCCCGCGGCCAGGTCATCGAGCTGCGCCGTGACGGCCTGTCGGTCTATGAGATCAGCACCCGGCTGACCCGGGAGGGGACCCCGCTGGGCCGCACCGCCGTCAGCGACATCCTGCGCGAGGAGGGCTTCGGCCGGCTGCTGCGCGACCCCGCGCCCGAGGCCAGCACCAGCCCGGCCACCTCCGGGCGCGACACCCAGATGCCGGCCGCCGCCGTCACCGACTTCGCCGCCCTGCCCGCACGCGCCCACACCACCATGGCCGGGCTGCTGCTGGCCATCCCGGACCTGGTCGCCCTCGACCTGCCCGCCCTGGCCACCGCGGCCAGCTATCCCGGCACCAGCGTCATCCCGGCCACATCCTGGCTGCTGTCCCTGCTCGCGCTGAAGCTCACCGCCACCCGGCGCGTGTCCCACGTCGATGACCTGCTCGCCGACCCGGCCCCCGCGCTGCTGGCCGGGCTGTCGATCCTGCCCAAGAAAACCGCGCTCACCGACTACTCTTACCGCCTGTCGCATGACCACCAGCAGAGATTCCTGGCCGCCCTCGACAAGCAGATGATCGCGAAAGGCCTGGCCGCCGCCGGGGAAGCGATCTTCGACCTGGATTTCCACGCCGTCATGCACTGGGGTCATGATCCAGCCCTGGAAAAGCACTACGTGCCCACCAGGTCCCAGCGCGCCCGGTCCGTGCTGACCTTCTTCGCCCAGGACACCGGCACCCACAACCTGGTCTACGCCAACGCCGACCTGACCAAGGCGACCCAGAACCGGGAGGTCATAGCGTTCTGCGACCACTGGAAAGCCGTCTCCGGAGCCGACCCGAAGATGCTGATCATGGACCAGAAGGTCACCACCCAGGCCATCCTCGGCGAACTGGACGACCGCGGCGTCAAGTTCGCTACCCTGCGCATGCGCTCACCCGCCCTGATGAAGCAAATCAACACCCTGACCAGCAAAGACTTCAAGCAGATCACCCTGGACCGGGCCGGCCGCCACACCAAGCCCCGCGTGCACGAAACCGCCGCCGTCAAGCTCACCAGCTACCCGGGCACCGTCCGGCAGCTGGTCATCACCGGCCTGGGCCGCGACGCCCCCACCGTCATCATCACCAACGACACCCAGATCACCACCAAGGCCCTGATCACGCAGTACGCCCGCCGCATGACCATCGAGCAGCGCCTCGCCGAGATCATCCAGGCCTTCTGCGCCGACGCCCTCTCCTCCGCCGTCAACCTCAACGCCGACCTCAACGTCGTCCTGTGCGTCCTGGCCCAGGCCCTCACCGCCGCCTTCCGGCTCCGCCTGCCCGGCAACTACGCCCACGCCACCCCCGACACCCTCCAGCGCCGCTTCCTGGACACCCCCGGCGAGATCATCACCGCCAGCACCGGCATCACCGTCAAGATCAACCGCCGCGCCTACTCACCCGTCCTCCGCGAGGCCAGCCTCCCCGCCGACACCACTGTCCCCTGGTGGAACGGACGCCAGCTCCACTTCGAATTCGCCTGACCCAAGGGCCGAAGTAGCGGTGCGGAAATCCGCGCTAAGGGGGAAGACAGAAAGAACTGAGTGGCAGCAAGTCATTGGGAACGTAGCGCTGGCTTGCTAAGTCGCAGAAGTATTGCGCCTACGATATGAACCGTGAACCAAGCATCGTCGACTGTCGCAGAGCTGACCTCATGGGCGTCACCGAGCTCACTGCGATCAGCCGATACCCAGTTCAGTACCTTGTCAACAGCGTTGACAAGAGGAGAGTCATGCGATGCCAGCAACCCCTTTTCCCGCGCCGACTTTATGAGTGGGCCAAGAGCGTTCCCTGAACAACCCAGCGCAGTAAGCATCTCTTGAAGCGCGGTTCCGGCGTCCGTGATCGCATTCGCTGACTCACCCTTTGAGATCTCACCAAGTGCGGCCTGGTAAGCAGACTCTACTCTAGCCAGATCCGGACGTCCTGCAAGCAACTGAAGTGTTGGAACGACTACTTCTACATGGAGGGTTATCGGAAACTCTCCAGCGCAAGCTTTCGCGGATCCCCATTTAAATTGTTAGTAAAGTTCTAATTTCGGTACGGCGCGCCTAAAAGGCAACGGCTCCTCGCATCGGTAGAAAGGAGGTGCGAACCAAAACCTTTCACGGACGGAGAAGCCGTTGCGTTACCATCGTACCTTCGGACTGGATGCCGGACAACTCGATGAACTTGAGGCGCGTATCGAAGATATCCTGCCCGATCCCTGGCACAAGGGAATCGGGCGGCCGAAGAGCCTCTCGTTGCGGGAAGCGATCATGGTAACGCTGCTCTACAAGCGGCAGCATATCATCGAAGAAGTTATTGCCGACCTCTTCGGCGTCTCCCAGGCAACCGTCTCGGAGATCATCACAGAATTCACCACGCTGATCGCGCAGGCTACCGAAGAGTTCCGGCCGGACGCGGAGGAAGCGAAGCAGGTGATCCGGGGCAGGCTAGCGCTGGTAGACGGCACGCTGTGGCCATGCTGGTCATGGGACCACGCCCCCAATGCCATTTAGAACAGCTTGCTGGGGCTGTTCGGCCGCGGTCTGGCTACCGCAGGTCCTCGCCTGATCTCGTTACTGTGCGTGATCGTCGGGCTGGCTTGTCCAGAGGCTGCTGGTAACGATCGTGCAGCGGCGGCGTGTCGTGCGTAAGTATGCGGCGAAGCTCCGCTAGCTGTCAGGGTTTGTGTCAAATGTCCTGGTAGGCCAGGGAGCTTCGCTGCCTGGCCAGTCTGGCATACCCGGGTGCCTGCCTTCCAGTGCCGCCGTGCCGGGCGCGCTGGCCGGGCTGGAGCTGCTCGGGCGGGCGGGCATGGTCGCCGTCCGGGTCGCGGACCTGGGCTCACCGGCCCGTGAGGGCCTGGGCAAGGACGGGCGGACGGCGCTGACAGCCGCCGGCGCGGGGCCGGTCCGGACCGGGGATCTGGTGGTGTTCTGCAAGCCGGTCGCGGTCGCCGCGGCGGTGGTCCGCCGCGACGGCCGGGTCCAGGCCGCCGGCCATCCCGCTGATCACGTGCGGCTGGGGGTGGCGGAGGAACGGCTGGACGCGCTGTGCGGCGAGCCCGGCGTCATCGACAAGATCGCGGCCGACGTCACCCTGAAAGGCCGGGTCAAGGGCACGGCCCGGCGGGCGATGACGGTCGCGCTGACGATCCGGCTGGTGCTGCTGATGACCTTGATGCCCGGCTCGTGCTACGCGGAGGCGATCGCCGCCTTGCTGGGCGACCTGCCGCTGGTGCCGTGGCACCGCCGGTACCGGGTGCCCACCCCGGCGGTGGCGTGCACCTGGCGGGACGCGGCCGGGCCCGCGCCGCTGGAGCAGCTGCGGGACCGGGCGCTGGCCGGCATCGACGCCGAGCACCGCGAGCACGGCTACCGTGCAGTGACCGTGGGGGAACTGGACGTGGGCTCGATCGACGGCTCGCTGACCCGGGTGCCGGACACGCCGGAGAACCGGGACGCGTTCGGGTCCGCGGGCACCGCCGACGGGTCCGCGCCGTATCCGCAGGTCCGGGAGCTGCGCTGCTCGATCGCCTCGACCCGCGCCACCGTGGGCGTGGTGACCGGGCCGTCCGGCGCCGGCGGCGGCCGGGACAAGGGCGAGGCCGAGCAGAGGCTCCTCGACGGCGCGCTGGAGAAGTACCCGCGCATATTCACCCCGGGCCGGCTGTGGGTCATGGATCGCAACTTTCCCGGCGTGCCGCGGATCAAGGCCATGCTCGCCACCGGGACGCACGTGCTGATCCGGGTCAAGGACGGCATCACGCTGACCCGCACCGGGGACTTCCTGCCCGACGGGTCCTATCCCGCTCTCATCTGCGGCGGGGGCGAGAAGCTGGCCGTCCGCGTGATCGAATACCAGGTCAGTGTCGCCGGGCACGACACCCCGGAGCTGTTCTGCCTCATCACCGACCTGGACGACTGGCAGGCCTACCCGGCCGGCGTGCTCGCGGAGGCATACCACTGGCGGTGGATCGGGTCCGAGACCGCCCTGAAAGAAGCCAAATCCGCGATCCGTGATGCCGGGCCGTCCACCGGGCCGATGCTCCGCTCCGGAACCCCACCGCTGATCGCCCAGGAGCACGCCGCCTGGGTCATCTCCGCCGAGCTCGCCCGCGCCATAGCGCGGGACGCCGCCGCGATCGCTGCCCCGGCCCGCAAGGGCCGCCGGGCCGGGCTGCCCGTGCACCCGCGGGAGATCTCGTTCACCGCCGCCCGCCGCACCATTATCAGCTCGGCCAACTCCGGGGCGGCCACCGCCAGCCTGCCGCCCGGCCTGATTGCCGCGAACCGGACCCGCATCCTTGATGCCCTGGCCCGGTGCCGGATCACCGTGGACCGGCACCGGCACCGCGACCGCAAGACCAAGGCCCGGCCCGGCTTCCCGAACGGCGGCCCGGGCATGCCCACGCTCACCGCACCAGCCCAGATCAGCGTCTGCGGCACCACAGCGGCCTGACCTCAAGACGCCCGCGATCCCGCGCAGTCACCAGCAGTGCCGGCCGTGGAACCGGCCGCTGCCCCGGAGCGCCATCCGGGGCAGCGCCATGCGCTCACCCAGCGTCACCGTCCACCCGCCGGCAAAGACCGGCGCGCCCACCCGCGATCACGCTCAACTAAATGGCATTGACCACGCCCCCGAGATGTGGGCCGGGAAATATAAGACTACCGGCCATGGCAGCCTAATTATCGGCGACGAATTCGGGAACATTATCCTCGTGTCGGACCCGGCTCCCGGATGTGACCATGACATGAAGAAGCGGGAAGGCGAGGTAGAGGAGATCCTCGACCTTGCCGGAGCGGTTATCGCAGACAAGGGATTTCAAGGGTCTGGCTACGTCACGCCGGCTAAGAAGCCACAGCACCGTGAACTCTACACGCGCGAGCACGAATACAATAGCCAGGTCAGTTCTATCCGCGCTCCCATCGAGCGCGCGGTTGCGCATCTCAAGGCATGGAAGATCCTTTTCACCGATTACCGACGGCCGCTCAACACGTTCCTTGATTCCTTCCGCGCAGCTATCGGCCTATATTTCTTCGAATTGAGTTTTCGATAATCCTCATGGAGTTCCCTTGAAGAGAACTCAATCATCTTGCAGTCGTTCAGCTCGTAGCTGATACGATGCTCACGCAGAATTCTGTTCACCATTTGGTCGAATACAGAGGAGTCCCAGTTATGAGTGTGAGATCGTATCCTGTCGTCGTTGCAGACAATAGACAGGGCCTCGACTACAGATGGAACCATGTCATCTGGGCACCTTAGAAGGTAATTTAGCAGGTCTGTGGCGGGATCAAAATCTTGCCGAACCAAATACAGCAAGCCAGCGCTACGCAATATTAGCCCATGAGCAATTATATAATATTCATTCGAGGTGATGCTACCAGGTGCGCCGACAGCATCTTTGAAGGAGTGCAGGATTCTAGTACGGGCGGAGTCATCAAACTTTTTGGTCCAAAATGATTCACCCGCAGCTTCGCGAGCTGCCCGCTCCGCATATTTCCTACGCTGAAAATGCAACATCAGCACTTTCCTCCGACCTCGGGCCCCGTGCGATCCGCGTGCGACACCCAACGGCAAACGATGGTCACAAACGGACCATGGAGGTCACTCGTCGGAGCTAGCCAGGGAAGACGCCAAGCGACGTTTACCCAGGTTGACGCGCTGCGAATCGCGTGGTCAGGGACAGGATTGAACTGTCGACCTTCCGCTTTCAGGGTGACAGGCGACTCGCCCCCGAACCAACTCGCAGCATACTGCACATGACGAGGCCGATGCACACAACCCGCCGGAGCCGTCGGAGTGTCCGACCGGTGAACATCCAAGGTGTGCTGTACCCAGGTCGGGGCCGAGGCCCCCGACCTTATGCCTACACCACCACGAAACCCCGCAAGCAGGGCCGGGAGCACTCCTACATCCTCCCTGCCGATACATCCGCCCTGCCGATTAGACAAACCCCGCCCCGGGTCAGCCATAGATGATGTAGCGACGGACTAGACGACACCTAACTCGCGCCGTTAGTGTGCTTAGAGGAAGCAGCCGCCCAGCTAGTAGCTACACTTAAACACTCCAGCGATTTTCGTGCGGACGCATGCCAACCAGGCCCGCCAGCAGCACGGCCGAGCCGTCACCCTCGCGCCAGGTGCGCCGATCGCCGGGTAATGCTCTAGCGACCGGGCCGGTATACGTTGAGGGGGGTCATTCCGGCTAAAGGGAGTCGCCATGTCCGGTGCGCGACGCTCGCTTCTTGGCCGGCTGAGTCTGAGGTACCTCGGGCCGGAGGCACGATGCCTCATGCCCGTTCGCAGGTTTCTCGCTGGGGACGAGGCTCGGCTGGCCGCCTCCGGGGAGCATGGCCTGCCGGGCTGGGTCGCACCGGAGCGGTTTGCCGACGGTGTGTCACGCCCGGTGTGTCACGCGCTGCCGCACCTGAGACGGATGGCTTGCCGCATGCGGCGGCTGCGGGCGGCAGCGGTCATGGCTGCGGCGGGGACGCTTGTCCTAGCTTGCGGGTGCAGCTCGGGGGCGGGAAGCTCGCCGACCCGGCATTCTGCCGGCCCGACTGCCAGCGCGGCTGTCACTGAGTGCCGGCACCAGTACGCGTCGGCCTGCTATACCCCGCAGCAGTTGCGGGTCGCCTACGGCATCCAGCCGCTGCTGGATCGGGGGACCGACGGACGCGGCCAGACCGTAGTGCTGATGGAGTTCGCCAACGCTCCGGGGCTGCCCGCGCCGCAGGTCACTGATATTCGTCAGGACCTGGCGCTGTTTGACGCCGTGTTCGGCCTGCCCGTCGCGCGGCTGCAGGTGGACACCAGTCTGGCCGGCTCGTCTTCGCCGTGGCTGGCGGGCCTCGAAGAGGTGGAGGACGCCGAGATCGTGCACGCGATCGCCCCGGACGCCGCCATCCGTGTGATCCTGATCCCGCCCTGGTTGTGGCCGCTGCCGCGCGGGCACCGCCCCCCCGGCTACTCCCCGCCGCCGCCTGACGCCAGTGCCGGAAGCTGGATCACCGCACTGGACGGCGTGCTGCGACTGGCCCTGTCGCAGGGGTCGGTCGTCTCGCTCAGCGCCGGGCTCGGCGAGGACTGCTTCACTCCCGCCCAGGTGGCCGGCCTGAACGCGGCGCTGCAGGCAGACCAGGAACACCACGTGACAGTCGTCGCGAGCTCGGGTGATTACGGTGCGGCCACCACCGCATGCGCAGGCCCCGGCGTCCCGACCACGATCAAGGAGGTGGGGCTGCCGGCATCCGACCCGCTCGTACTCGCGGCCGGCGGCACCGCCCTGGACGCGGACAGCGCTACAGGCACCTATCGCAGCGAGACTGTGTGGCACACGCCACCCGGTACCGCCAGCCCGCAGACCTCTGGCGGCGGGTTCAGTCACCTGTTTGCGCGACCCGCCTACCAAGATCGCGTCGCCGGGATCGGCGCAACCCGCGGTGAGCCCGACGTGGCAGCCGACGCCGCGGGCAGCACCGGCATGACGCTGGCCGTCAGCGCCGGGGCCGGCAAGGACTACTTCTACCCTGCCGCCGGGACCAGCGCGGCCACACCGCTGTGGGCCGCGCTGATCGCCCTGGCCGACCAGTACTCCGGCCGCCACCTGGGCTTCGTCAACCCCGCCATTTACCGCGTCGCCCGCACTGCCAGCTATCACCAGGCCTTCCACGACATCGCCACAGGAAACAGCACGGTGACATTTCCCCAAGGGACGATCACCGGCTACCGGGCCTCGCCCGGCTGGGACGGTCACCCAATGCCATGTACTTGAGCGTTTTCGCGTGGCCGGAGTCAGCGGTGCGGGTAGCGGGCAGGCGGCCGTCTTTGGTGACGGTGCGTGACGCCGGTACCCGGTGACTGCCCGGTCCGCCCGGGCCGCGACCGCCGGGAGCCAGGCCCGCCGTGTGCTCGCTGGGGTGAATTGGCGTTGCGCGGCGTGGCGTTACGGGTGATATGGCGGGACTCCTGTAGAAGGCGTGGTATCTGACGCCAGTCTTCGCACAGGAGTCCCGGGTGAAGTTCTACCGTGCCACGCCGCAGAACACCATTCTCACAGGTCACAACGCTGAGCGCGGGGCCGGGCCGGCGGCAGGCGGGCTGGTGGCCGCGGTGCGGCTGGCGGACCTGGTCTCTCCGGCCGGCCCGGCAGCCGCGAAGGCCGGCCGCACGGCGCTGGTGGTGGCCGGCACCCCGCAGATCCGCGCCGGCGAGCAGCTGGTATTCCTGAAGTTGATCGCGGCCGCGCCCGCGGTGGTACGACGCGACGGCAAGGTTCAGGCCGGCGGGCACCCGGCTGATCATGCCCGGCTGGGCGCCCTGGAACAGCAGCTCGATGACCTGGCCGGTCCCGGGGTGATCGATGAGATCGCCGCGCAGGCGGCACTGTCGGGGAAGGTGAAAGGCAAGGCCAGGCGGTCGATGACGGCCGCGGTGGCGATCCGGGCGACGATCTTGATGGCGCTGATGCCGGCGGCGGACTACGCCGGGGTGCTGGCCGCGGTCTTCGGTGACCTGGTGCTGGTGCCCTGGCAGCGGCCGTTCAAGGTGCCCACCCCGAAGGTGCTGGGCACCTGGCGGGCAGCCCTGGGTCCCGCGCCGCTGGCCCGGCTGCAGGCACTGGTGCTGGCCGCCGTCGGCGGCGAGCACCGCGGCCACGATTACCGGGCCGTCCACGTCGGCGAGCTTCACCTGGGCTCCATCGACGGGTCGGTCACCCGGGTCCCCGACACCCCCGCCAACCGCCAGGCGTTCGGCTCGACCGGGACTGCTGATGACTCGGCGCCCTACCCGCAGGTCCGTGACCTGCTGGCCGGCGATGCCTCCACCCGCGGCACGCTGGCGGTGGTCTCCGGCCCCTCCGGCGGGCCCAAGGCCGAGGGCGAGCAGGCGCTGCTGGATGCGATGCTCACCCAGTACCCCGGGGTGTTCACCAGCGACCGGATCTGGGTCCTGGATCGCAATTTCCCCGGAGCTGACCGGGTCGCCCGGATGCTGGCCACCGGCACCCACGTGCTGATCCGCGTCAAGAGCGACCTCACCCTGCCCCGGATCGGCGCCTTCCTGCCCGACGGCAGCTACTACAGCTACCTGACCGGCGCAGGCGGCCGCTGGTGCCTGAAAGTCCGCGTCATCGAATACCACGTGACCGTCGCCGGCCAGGACGTCCCGGAGATGTTCTGCCTGATCACCGACCTGCATGACTATGCCGCCTACCCCGCCGCCCAGCTCGCGGGCGCTTACGCCTGGCGGTGGACCGGGTCCGGGACCGCGCTGAAGGAAGCCAAGTCCGCCATCGCCGGCGCCGGACCCTCCGCCGGGCCGATCCTCCGCTCCAGGGCGCCGGAGCTGATCGATCAGGAGCACGCCGCCTGGATCTGCGGCATCGAACTGGTCCGCGCGCTGGCCCGCGCCGCCGCCCGCCAGGCCGCCCCTGCCCGCAAGGGCCGCCTGGCCGGGCAGGAAGTCCAGCCCCGGCAGATATCGTTCACCGCCGCCCGCCGCGCCGGCCTGGACAGCACCCCGTCCGGCGCCGCCACCGCCAGCCTGCCCGCCGCCATCACCGCCGCAATGCATCGCGGCACCCTGCACGACCTCGGCAAACGCCGCATCGTCACCGGCCGGCATCGGCACCGCGACCGGAAAACCAAAACCCGGCAGGCCTTCCCCGCCGCTGGGCGCCGCATCACCACCCGCGCCGCGGCCGCCCAGGTCAGCGTCTGCCGGCCGGCCGCGGCCTGACCGCCGCCGCCCGCCGTCACCCTCCCCGATCCCTGCCCGGAACCGCCGGACGTGGAACCGGCCGCCCGTCCGGGAGCGACACCCGGGCCGCATCCGCGCCCGTCACTCTCCGCAACCGCTAACCGGACGATCACGCCCCGCCCGGAAAGCCGTGATGAACGCTAAGCGCGCTCAAGTCCATGGCATTGCCCGGTCACCGGCTGGGGAAGCCCCGACGCGCAGGCGCTCATCCCCCTGCTCGCCCGCTACGCCAGCCTCTGAGTTCGGCGAGCTTTGACTAGGGCCAGCCCTACAACAGCCCTAGGGCACCGAGGTAACAGCGGGTCACCGAAGGTGAACCTGCAGCCTCCCGAGCCAATCACCGCAGCTTAGAGCCGCAACAACTACCCATGAGCCATAGCCGACACCCTGACACGGAAGAGGTCAATGGTTTAAGTCCACGTAGACCTCCAGCGCCGATTAGACAACTCGTCGCGGTCAGCCGTAGATGATGTAGTGACAGACCCGACGGACTAGACCACATCTAGCCTGCACGGTTAATGTGTGTTTAGAGGAAGTATCCGCCCAGCAGGTAATAATAGTTTTAGCTAGTAATCACACATCCAGGCAACTGGTGCCGTTGACGTCCGAGATCAATTCTCTTCTTCTCTTGCAAGGCATCACCGTAGTGAACGGAACACTCGCGCGAGATAAGCAGGGGATGCGCCGTAGACAACTATTCCCTGTTGGCACCCGGCATCCCTCCCCGCACCGTGATACGACTGACGCCATGGTCGGCAACGTGGTGATACGAGGGCAACGGCTGGTACTGCGCAGCTTGCGATCGGCCGAGATCGAGGCGGAATGGCAGGCGATGGTGACGGCCGACCCCATCGCCATAGCCGAGCTTCCCGATGAGGCCGAGTTCCGCGCCAGGCTCGCCAGGTCGGGCCAGCTGCACGACGGCTGGCTGGACCTGGCGGTAGACGTGGACGGTGAGTCGGTCGGCCGGATCCAGACGTTCGTTCCCCCGCATCGGCCACTCGCGCCGGGAACCTTCGACCTGGGGATCGGCCTGCGGGGCGACATGCGCGGCAAGGGCTACGGTCGCGAGGCGGTCGCCCTGCTGACGGACTGGCTGTTCGAGCACGCGGATGCGCTGCTCGTCGAAGCGGGCACCGATCCGGCGAACCATGCCATGCGCGCCGTCTTCCGCCGCGTTGGCTGGCGGGAGGACGGGACGGTCACCGAGATCGGCCGTGACTGGCTCATGTACCGGATCACCCGCCAGCAATGGCAAGCCGCCCGCGGCTGACCCCTGCAGCGGTGGCAAGACCGGGGAGCGGGACACTCGACACAGCTCCTACCCCGGCCGCTACTGTGTGCATAGGGGGAGCATCCGCCCAGTTAGTAATCATACATTGGGCTAGTAATCACACTCGCGGACTCCAGTGCGCCTGTGTGATGTCGGCTTGATCGGCTTGATCTCAGCGGTCACCGCTGCCGGATTGAGCCGTTCTTACATCAAGGCGACTGCGCTGCGCGCCGCAACGCGTAGCGCCGGGCGTGCGGCCCTGGGGGCCGACCCGGCGCGGCGTGTCGCGCGAGGCAGGAGTGTCAACAGGCAACACTAACTCATGTCCAGTAGTGATGAGTCGAGCGTGCCGCAGGTGTGAAGCGGGTAGTACGCTCGCGGCCTGGAGTCTAAAGCGGAAGAGCTGAAGACGATTCACTCAGAGGGCGCTACTTCTGGAAGGCTGGCAGAAATAGTACTTACTTTTAGTACCAGGCGGCTAGTGTCTGGAATCTGGCGGAAACCATAGTGTTTATAGAAATCCGCAGCTCTCTCATTGAGAGCATCCACCACCACAAACGCCGCAGCTACAGTCAACGCAGATCTCGCTGCTAGCTGGAGAGTCTCCGCAAGCAGAACACCTCCAAGTTTCATTCCGCGCAGATCACGATGAAGAGCCAATCGTGCGAGCAATATCGCAGGAATTCTCTCTGGATAGCCGTGTCCTATCGCTTTCGGAAGATCGACTCGTGAGATAGCGCCCGCAGCAAGAGTAGTGTATCCAAGAACGCGTCCGTCCGGGTCTGGCCATACGTGTGTAGCGCTCAATCTGCGCCGAGCCGCCGTAGTAGCATTATTGATCAGCCACGAATTAAGCGATGGTTCGCCGCAGTCGAAGCCCGACAAATCGTGGTGCTCGGTAAGCAAAGTCAGAGGCGGCGGCACGAAGGCCGGCTCTACGGTCATCCTCGGCGATCGCGAAGCTGAGCAAAAGCGTCAGCGAGCGCAAGGGTCGGCTCCTCTGGAGTATCCAGTGACGCTATCAACTCGTCGAAGAGAGCTGAGGGCACATATGTGACCGGATCATCTACACCTTCACGTACGGCATCAGCATCGACGCCGTTCGATTCTGGCGCATAACGCAGATCTACAATCCGCTCATCATCGGCTGGCTCGAAGGCTACATTGACCGTCTCGTCGTCGGCCAAGCCCTCCGTCTTAGGAATAGCAGCAATTCGAACTGCATGATACAGCGCAGAGATCGGGCCTATCTCAAATCTTTGCTCGTCATCGAGGTCCAGATGCCAAGCGGTCATCATTTGTAGCGTCCCAGGAGGCTGGTCAACGACGCTATCCGCGAGACGCCTCACCTGCGAGACTGTCATAGGAAGATCTAGGCGATCCCACTGGTCGGTGACAACATTGCCATCGAGCAGCGATGCGGCAACTTGTATCGACTGGTTGACTTCCGGTGGGATCGTCTCTGGAAGTCGAACAGGGACGCCGACCTGCTTCTCTATCTTTACAAGCGCCTGGATGACCTCGTACAAGCCCTCCGGCGGAGGGGATGGCGCCGCCTGAACTGTAATAGGGCTGAATCCTTCGGGCTTGGACGCGCGCTGAGTAAAAGCCAATTGATTCGGCTCTTTCAAGAACTCCGCAAGCCTCATTAGAGCCCAAGCCTGAGACGCCGTAAATGAATCAAGCGCTGCCCCCATTCCTACAGTCCAGGTCTTACCTTCGAACGCCTGGAGATGAACACTAATAGCTCCTGTCAGATCCGATCCCCACAAGTCAATTGTAAGTCCTGAGCGCCAGCGTCGCTCGAACCGAAGAGGGAGTCTCATGAGTTCCCTCTTTTTGGGCGAGGCGATGACGAAGTCCAGGTCCAAAGTCGTGAAGTCGGGTGCAGTACTCTGTGCCACATCAGCGGGGAAAAGAATCCGCGGCAAGCCTGTCGGTTCTAGCTGCAGGATTGTCGAAGCAGGGTGCCATCGCGTCCGGCTACGGCCTGAACGCGACTGTGACCTACGCACCTTGGACTTGGGCATAGTCCAACTGTACGTCGATACCAGAGATGTGCCCGCATCGGTCGGTATTCTGCGAGGTCGGCGCAGAGACCTCGGGCTCCAGGATGGACGCCTCCACCTGGTAGAGGTTGTCGGGTAGCTGAGGTGGAAGCCTGGTCGTTCCGTCACCATCGGCCCAGGACAAGCCGAGCGGGCCGACGGTGATAGGACTACTAGCCGCGCGAAGCATGCGCGGTCCCCGCGCATTGGAAGTCCGCAGATCCGCAGGTCAGGAGCCGGTTTCGTGCACGGATTTGTGCACGAGACGAAGCGGGACAGGTCGAGACGGGGGAGACGTAGCAACCCCAGCACGACGACCGGCGCTGACTAGCAGCACGATGGTGGTCTGCTCCCGGTTGCCGAGGTTTTGTCTCGAACGCGCTTCATGGGTGAGCAATGAGTTTGGGGCGGCGGATCAGTCTGCCTTGCATGACTCGAATCATCGCTGACATCTCGGTCTCCCTCGACGGCTTCGTCACCGGCCCCGGCCCCGGCCCGGACAACGGTCTGGGCACCGGCGGCGAGGCCCTGCACACCTGGGCGTTTTCCGACGACCCTGACGACCGCAGGGTCCTGCGCGAGGCGACCGCCCGCTCGGGCGCCGTCGTCCTCGGCCGTCGGCTCTTCGACATAGTCGACGGGCCGAAAGGCTGGAACGACGACACCGGTTACGGCGCCGGCGAGGTCGGCAAGCCCGCGTTCGTCGTCGTGACGAGCTCGCCGCCGGAGTCGGTGCGGCTCACCGACCTCGATTGGATGTTCGTCACCACCGGTCTGCCCGACGCCCTCACCGCCGCGCGCGAGCGCGCGGAGGCGGTGTCATCGGACAGCGGCAAGGACCTCAACGTCGTCCTTATGGGCGGCGGCGCCACGATCGGCTCAGCGTTCGACGCCGGGTTGGTCGACGTGCTGACGCTGCACCTCGCGCCCGTCGTGCTGGGCGCCGGGACGCCGCTGTTCACTGGCGGAGCGCCGCGCACGCTGGTGCAGCGGAGTGTGATCTCGACATCGACCGCGACGC
Organism: uncultured Actinomycetes bacterium; assembly: GCA_963835775.1. Classification (GTDB taxonomy): domain Bacteria; phylum Actinomycetota; class Actinomycetes; order Streptosporangiales; family Streptosporangiaceae; genus Palsa-504. The sequence continues at coordinate 403,691 of CAWIHB010000004.1, forward strand.
ACCTGACCTACGACGTCGTTCGACGACGTCGTAGGTCAGCTCAGAGAACGAATGGCACATCTGACGAGCGGCCGAATCGCATTACCGTGAGTGGAAAATGGCGTGGTCACGAGCGCCAGGGCGGAGTGAGGCATGGCCTTAGTGCGCGGGGATCTGGACGGTCCCGACCGCGAGCTATGGTGTGTTTAGAGGAAGTATCCGCCGGGGAACCCGCAGCCCTGATCCTGCAGGGCAACAGCCGCCGCAGGTGGACCGGGATCTCGTCGGTCTGGCTGGCGTCCAGCGGCAAGGAGGCACGGAACCGAGGCTTGGTGACGATCTCGGCAGCGCTGATGCCTGACGCGGGAGTATTCATCTGGAATCGGCCTGCGGGGATGATCGCCGCAGGCAGGGACGCGCAACGCCGCGCCCGCCTACGGCCAGCATCAGCCAATGATTGTGGCACGGTACCGGGAAGAGCCATCTTGGCTAAATCCCCCAACTATCAGGCTAGGTCACCGCGTCGCCTCACGATCGAGGTCACGTATCCGCTTTGACATGCCGGCGGCTACGGGGTGCATCGCGTCGCGATGTACCGGACTCGGCTGCGTGTGCTCCTCGGCTTCCTCGCCGTCATGTGCCGGTTCTTGGCGGACAGGACGCGCTTATGACGCCCGCGTGTCGCGGAAGACGGCATGTTCGAGGCGTTCCACCCGTGCGGCGAGGTCCCCTGCGCCCTCTGTCTCAGCGGCGTCGCGGTGCTGCTCGATCCACTGGCGGATCAGCACACTTGGGCGTACATGCTGGGCGGCGGCGCTGCGCCGGACCCAGTCCAGCAATGACTTGGGCAGCCGCACCGAGGTGGTAATCATCGGGTCGGCGTCGGCGTCGGCCTCCCAGGAGCCCTGCTCCATCTCGGCCGCGAAGTCGTGGTGCTCGGCGTAGTCGGCGATCTCGTCTAGCTTGCTCATCCTGGCTACCTTCCCTTCCGCCGGAAGGCCTGGCGCTCGGCATTGGTCATGTCCCGGGCCGTGACCACGTAGGCCCGCCCGTCGATCGACTCGGCGAGCACGACCAGCAGGTACCGGCCCTCATCGGTGGTGCCGAACGCGTACTCGGTCCCCTCGGCGCCTTTCAGCACCAGGCGAGGACGGGCATAGAGGACCTGCTCGACCTCCTCTGGCGTGACGTTGTGGGCGGCGATGTGGTCTTCGGACTTGTCCGTCCACCGGATCTCCCGCACATCCCAAGTGTAATCGCTTGCAATGCATCGTACTACCCATGTCACCGCACAAGAACGCACGCAGGACACGGGGCCACAGCAGCGCCAGCTCAGGCCGCCGTCCCTCTTGGGCTGAAGGCACACCGGCCGTACAGCGGCCCGCTCGCGCGTGCGGGCGCTGCACGCTGCGTTCCGGCGGCACCCCTCCCGCCTGGGATGATGCGCCTACAGAAGCCGCCCGGACCATATGGCAGCGGCACCCTGACGGGTAGAGGGGTGTTGTCTAAGTCCCACAACTGTCCGGCCAGCCCGGCGCGTCGGCTCAGGATCGAAACCACGTATCCACTCTGACCCGAATCCACGAGTAAAGCGTCCGGCGGTTATCCACAGCCGAGTAGATGATCTTGAAGATTCCTGCAGGGCGCGCGGTCATGACAAGAGCCCGGTGCTCGCGCCGGGTCTGCGGGTGCGGGGTCTTTCTGCTGGTCCGGGGCCGGGGCTGGGACGGGGTGCCGGTGACGGCGCAGGCGGATGCGGGTGATGTCGTGCTGCCGGGCTAGCCGGCCGGGGCGGGCAGGGCCCGGATCGCGGCCAGGATGGCCGGCAGCAGGTACTCGCCGGGGGCCAGCCGCATGATCAGCTGCCCGCCGTGGGACACCAGCCGGGCCGGGACGGCGATCAGCACCCGGCGCAGCGTGGCGATCATCGCCTTGCCGCCGCGGACCCCGTGGCCCGCCACCAGCTGGCCGCCGCTGATGACGCCGGTGAGCTGGTGACACCAGGCCGCGATCGCGGCGGCGATCAGCGATGCCCACATCCACGCGGTGTTGACCTCGGGGTAGCCGGACGGCAGGTGCCGCAGCGCGGCGCCGTGCTTGGAGTCGCGGAACACGTTCTCAAGGGGAAAGCCAGAATGCCTGCATAGGTGATCATTGCAGCGGGAATGCCCCTGTTATCGGGATTGACGGCTTGCTGGCGCTGGCTGCGGCCGTGCGCAGGCTGCGGGTGGACGGCGGCGGGCTGGGCGAGGACGGTGCGGAATGCACGCAGGGACTGCCGTGCCCCCGTAGCCAGGGTTCGGCTGGACCCGGTTCCGGAGTGGGAGGAGCTGCCGGAGGCGAGCCGGGCGGCGGCGGGATGCCTGATGGCGGTACTGATGATGCGGATGATCCGGGCGGGGCGTGCCGGCCCGGGCGAGGACGGGCATGGTGAGCGTGGCGGTGAGGCTGCCATGGGAACTGGCCGGGAGCAAGGTCCAGGAATGGCACCGGGACCGGCTCGCCGTCGTTTACGTGCGCCAGTCCACGATGGCGCAGGTCATCGAGCACGGCGAGTCGACGCGGTTGCAGTACGGGCTGTCCGGGCGCGCGGCTGAGCTGGGCTGGGAGCCGTCCCGGATCCTGGTGATCGATGAGGACCTGGGCCACTCGGCGTCCGGTGCCGAGGTCCGGCCTGGGTTCCAGCGGCTGGTGTCGGAGGTCGGCCTCGATCACGTCGGCATCGTGCTGGGTATCGAGATGTCGCGGCTGGCCCGGTCTGGGCGGGAGTGGCATCAGCTGCTGGAGTTGTGCGCGCTGTCGGGGACGCTGCTGGGCGACATGGAGGCGGTCTACGACCCGAACGCGCACAACGACCGGCTGCTCCTGGGCCTGAAGGGGACTATCAGCGAGGCAGAGCTCTACCTGATCCGGCAGCGGATGCTGGGCGGCCGTATCGCCAAGGCCCGGCGCGGGGAGCTCGCGATCCCGCTGCCGGCGGGTTCGCCCGCCTGCCGTCCGGCGAGGTCGTCCTGGATCCCGACGAGCAGGTCCGCGCCGTGATCGCGCTGGTGTTCAGCCTGTTCGACCGGACCGGCACCGTCGGCGGGGTCCTGGCCTACCTCGCGGATAACCGGATCCAGATCGGCATCCGGCTGCGGGAGGGCCCTGACCAGGGCGAGCTGACATGGCGGCGCCCATCGCGGGCAATGATCCAGAACATGCTCCGCAATCCGGCTTACGCTGGAATCTACGCATACGGGCGCAGCGCCGGCGACCCGCGCAGGCGGCGGCCGGAACGGCCCTACAGCGGGAAGAAACGGGTCGAGCCCGGGCAGTGGCTGGTCTACCTGCCCGGGATCCTGCCGTCCTACATCAGCGTGGAGCAGTACGAGCGGAACATGCGGCGGATGGACGCGAACCGGTCCCGCGCCCAGAGCATGGGCGCGGTGCGCGGCGGCCCGGCCCTGCTGGCCGGGCTGGTGCGCTGCGGCCGCTGCGGGAGGAAGATGACCGTCCGCTACCAGCGCGGTCCCGGCGGCGCCGTGCAGCCGTCCTACGTGTGCGGCATGGCCGCGGCCACCTGGGCTGAGGAGCGCTGCCAGCAGCTGGCCGGCCCGTGCGTGGATGACTACGTGTCCGGGCTGGCGCTGCAGGCGATGGCCCCGGCCGCGCTGGAGGTCTCCCTGGCCGCAGCGGAACAGGAAGAGCAGCGGCGCGCCGAGACCGACCGGATCTGGCGGCAGCGGCTGGAGCGCGCCGACTACGACGCCGACCGGGCCCGCCGCCAGTACCAGCTGGCCGAGCCGGAGAACCGGCTGGTCGTGCGGCAGCTGGAGAAAGACTGGAACGACGCCCTGGCCGAACGGCAGCGCCTGGGCGAGGACTACGACCGCCATCTCGCCTCCCGGCCCCGGGCCCTGACCCCCGCGGAGCGGGAGCAGATCCGGGCGCTCGCCGCTGACCTGCCCGCCGTCTGGAACGCGGAGACCACGACGGACGCTGACCGCAAGCAGCTGCTGCGCCATCTGATCGAGAACGTCACGGTCACCGTGATCGGCGACAGCGAGCAGGCCGACGTCGAGATCACCTGGGCCGGCGGCCACCGCACCACGGGCCGTGTCATCCGCCCGGTCGCGACCCTGGCCCAGCTGAGCTATCTCCCCCGGCTCCGGCAGCGCGCAGGGGAACTGCTCGCCACCGGGTGCACGGCCGCGCAGATCGCCGACAGCCTCAACGCCGAGGGCCTGCGGCCGCCCAAGCGCGCCGCTTCCTTCACCCCGAACTCGGTCCGTGACCTGCTCGGCGCGCTGGGCCTGCACCACGCCCGCGCCTCCGCGCGCCGTCCCGAGCTCGGCGAGCATGAATGGTGGCTCCGCGACCTCGCCGAGCACCTGGGAATGTCCAAGGTCACCCTCGACGCCTGGGTCCGCCGCGGCTGGGCCGACGGCCACCTCCACCCCGAGGCACGCCTCATCGTCGTCCGCGCCGACCCGGCCGAGACCGGGCGGCTCCGCATCCTGCACGAAACTCCCCGCGGCCAGCACATGCGCCGCCCCTGGCAGCAGAATCAGGAAGCCAGCACCAGCTCCGAAACGGAAGGAAGCCCGGACGATGACAACCGGACGCGCTTATGACAGCAGTCCGGCTTTCCCCTCTCGATGCTGGTGCGGTGCCGGTACCAGTGCTCCACCGCGGCGGCCCTGGCCGGGGTGGACACGTCCATGTTGGTGCAGATGAAGCTGCAGGCGTAGATGGGCTCGTCCGCCAGCTCGGGGAACAGCATGTCCCGCTGATCGGGGTGCAGGGTGCGGCGCCGCCGGGACCGCGGGTCGGCGGACACCTGGTCCGGGTCGAGCCTGACCCGGCGGATCAGCAGCACCGTGCCGGCGGGCCACTCGCCCGGCTTGTACGGCGAGACGGCGACCTGCGCGCCGTGCATGTCTATCGCGTCGGTCCAGGCGTCCTCGGGTATGCCGGCCAGCGCCTTCCACATGCTGGTGATCCGCTTGGCGCCGATCGCGAACTCCAGGCCCCCGGCGACGGCGGCGCGGGCCAGCTCCCCGGCGAAATACCCCGCGTCCACCCGGAGCCTGATCTTGCGCCCGGCCGCGGCCGCGCCGTCGCGCACCGCCTCGGGCAGGGCCGCCAGCGCCCGCTTGAGCAGCGCCACCACGGACGAACGCGGGTCGTCTTTGCCGGACAGCAGGTCGGCGGCCAGCGGGATCTCGGTCTCGGCCCACACCGCCACGTCCGGCAGGCCCGCCCGCTGCCCCTGGTAGTTCCAGTCCACGCCGCGTTTCTTGTTCCCGTACACCTCCACGTCAGTGGCGTCGATGTCGATGGTCACCGGCCCGCCCGAAAGCTCCGCCGCCCGCTCGGCGGGCAGCAGACCGGCCATACGGGCGGTCGCCTGAGCCAGGCCCTTCTCCGCGCCGCGCCAGTGCTTCGAGGTGAACCGGCGCGCGATCCCGGTCGCGGTCGAGGCGGCCAGCCCCGGCACCAGCGTGATCTGCTGGCCGGCCGCATCAGCGCGGACCCGGTCCATGCCGACCAGGAAGTCCTCCCCGGCCAGCTGCGCGGCGGCCATCCCGGCCAGCACCTGTCCCCCGGAAAACCCGCGCGCCCGCTGCTTGACCGGCCCGATCCCGGCATCCAGCTCGCTGATCAGCCCAAGCCTGCCGCACAGCTCGGTCACCGCGAGCATCCCGCCGTTGCCCGTCAGCGACGGGTCATCGGCGCCGATCTGGATCCTGCCCCGCGTCTTGGCCCGAGCTTCTGGTACCTTCACCATCCCGGTTACTCCCTCACTGAGCACAACCAGAGCTTCTGCGCTCAATTGTCCCAGTAAGAAGCCCAGTATCTAAGGAACCTGCTGCGGTGTGTCACCGGCCTATTCATGGATTCGGGTCTGACCATCCGACAACAGTAACGGCCGCTTCCCCCGTAACCGTGGGGAGCAGCCCGCCATGGTAAACCAACTCGATCGTGTCGTGGTGTGCACCTGACGGCGCACACCACGGCCCCAGCCCGATCCCCCTCCCGACTGCGCTGACGCACTCGCTCCGCAACCCAGGGCGGGGTTGCCTCAGTCCGGCGGCCGCATCCACACCGACAGGTGGGCTGGCTCCAGGGCCTTCTGCACGACACCGGACAGGTCATCACGGACTGCGCCCAGGTCGACCGCGTCCTTCAGCCGGGCCGCGAACGCGGCAATGGTCTGGTCAGCGTTGTAGCGGGTCCGGTTGAACCGCCGGTTCACTATCCGCTGCACTCGCCGCCGCACCGGGCTGAACAACGCCGCCGCCGCCAGCGTGGAGGCGGCCACCGCCACCGGCGAGGAAAACGACATCACCCGCGTGGCTAGCAGCACCAGTCCGGCGTACACGCCGACCAGCAGCCCGGTGACGATCGCATAGGCCAGGGTGCGGCTGATGATCCGGTCGATGTCATACAGCCGGTAACGCAAGATCCCCACCCCGATGCTCACCGGCAGGGCCGCGAAACCGAACCAGGCCAGGCCGGCGACCAGATCCAGCAGCGTCGCGCCCGACGAACCGACGGATACGGCGAGGAACGCGCAGACCACGGTGATGGCCGCCCCGCCGGCCATCCACTTCAGCTGCTGGCGCCGGTCACTGGACGAGCGCCGCCAGCTCACCACCTGTCGCACGATAAAGCACAACGAGAGCACCACGAGCACAATGACGGCCGGGGATTTGACGGCGTGGTACCAGCCGGCCGGGTCGTCAACGACGGACAACCCGCCCGTGACGTCGACGCGGACCGGGTGCGCGGTCACGGCTCCAGCCGTCGCCACGGCCAGCGCCGCGAGCAGCCCCGTGTACACCGCCAAGTAAGCTCGCAGCGCCCAGCGCCAGGGCCGCGAAGGCAGCCTGCCATCGGGGAACAGCAGAATCACCACGATCAGCAACTCAAGGCCCTGACCCCACAGTTCACCCAGCACCGCCGCTGCCGGGCCGAACGGAAGGTGGCGGCCGGGCCGGTAGGCGACGAGGGCGTAGTCCGACCCATCGGTGCCCAGGATGAGGCAGGCAGCGATCACCAGGAAGAGCCACCCGATCGGGTTGCGCGGCTGACGCCGGGCGACGACCACCCCGACCCCTGCACACGGAACGCCGATCACCAGCGCCACCAGCCCATCGAACACCTGGTTCGCCAGCAGGGTCAGCGGGAGCATGGCCACCGTCGACACCGCCAGCAGCCCGCCGAACACTGCCGCCCAAGTCGCCGGCGAGGCCCGGAAGAACCGGCGGCCCGCGCTCTCTGCCGCCATCGCACTCTGTCCGCCCGCAGGGCGCATCCCACCCACGACTGCAACGCTATGCCCGCACCGTTCCGGGAACGTTACTGCTCAGCAGGGAACCTCACCCCTGCAACCGCACCGTTACCGTCCAGCAGAACCATTTGTCCTGCAGCACCGAATCCTGGTCCATCGCCAGCAGTTCGGTGAAGTGGATGTGGGCAGCAGCGCCTTGACCGGCTGCCCGGCGCTTCGGCAGCAGCTCGGAGGCCAGCAGCCGCCGCATGCGCCTCCTCCAGAGCGTCGTGATACCGCTGCGGCCCGGTCCGCAGGTCCCCGCCGGTAGGGGCGGACAGCGCATCCAGAACGGACCGGACCATGGCGGCGCATTCGGCGGTCAGGTCGCCGCGCAGCACCCCCACGCCGTCGATCGTGGTGTCCAGCACCACGGTGCGGTCCAGGCGGGGATCATCCGCCGGGTCATCATCCGGATCGGGAGGCGCGGTGCGTTCCCGGATCTCCGCGCACATCGCCGCCAGCGACTGCAGGCCGACCCCGTCCCGGGCCGCGGTGACCAGGATCTCCTCCGCCTCACCGCGGAACTCTTCCGGGATGACGTTTGTCCACCGGGCCAGCAGCAACGCGACGGACTTGGTCAGGGCGCGGTCCCGCAGCCCGGCCAGCAGCGGCTCATGCCCGGCGAGGCCCTGGATGGCCTTGTATTCGCCGGCCTGGCCTTTGGTGACCCGCAGGCAATTCACCAGCCAGGTCCGGGTGGTCCGCTGCCCATCGCACACCGACCCCTGCTGGGCATCAAAGCCATGCAGCAGCCGGGCCCGCACCGCCGCGCCCGCCGCTATTCTTCTGGGTTAATTCAGTCCACCGAAGTGACAGCTGGGTCACACGTTCAGGATGCGATGCAATCGGCTCAGGCCGCGCCCCCGCCGCGCCCAGGCAAGCCAGAATCCCGAGTTCGGGAGTACGCCACATCTGAGCTCGTCATTGTCCCTGATCAGAACTCAACCTGGCGCACCTGAAGCCGGTACCCGGCCGGCGTCTGATGCAGCGGGCCGGTAACCGTAAGCGGCCGAGCGCCGGCAGCTCCCGCCGAGCGGGTGAGCGTGTCGTACGCGGCCGCCTCGCCCGGTTCGGCCGCCTGCGGGCCGCGCGCTGCCGGATCCCACTGGATCTTCCCTCCCGGGTCAAGGGGAACTAGCTCAACTGGAGGTCTGCGGCCTTCGCCGGCCAGCACGAAGACATCGTTCCGCGCCTCGATCGGGCCCGTGAGGGTCACCTCGACCCCGCGCAGCTCATAGGTCTGGTGGACCATCCGCCGGAACTGATCATCCCAGTGATCCAGTGCGGGCAGCCCATCGTCTTCCAGGTAGAGGGTCGCCGTTGACCTGTCCCCATCGGGGATCGGGTCAACATACTGCACTCCCTCGAGGCTGCGCAGGGCCTCGTTCGCGCCTCCCCAGCAGGCCGCGATGCCATACGGGCAGATTCCCGTGATCCCGGCCACGACGCGGGTGCCGCTGGCCGCGGCTCGTACCGTAGCCCGCAGTGCGAAGGCGTCCTTGGGGGCCTCTCGCGCCGGGGCCGGCCCGCCGACGGCAACAGCCTCCGGCTGGAGGGCTACAGCCTCCGGCTGGAGCGCCACAGCCTCGGCCCGTGCGGCCCCACCCACCTGGGCCGCAGCGGCAGCGGGCGCCGAGACCTGGATGATCTTCGCGACTGACGGTACGCCTTGCAGGTTCACGATGAACAGCATGTAGTGCCCGGGCGGGCAGACGTTCGCGTTGGGCGGTGCGGTCGCCGTGAGGGTTCCTCCCGTGACCTGAGCAGGGAGGAAGTTGATGCGCTGTCCGGCGTTGAACGAATGGGTCACGGAGGACAGGCGGATCAAGCTGACGGTCGCGATCTGCTCCGGCTGAGCAGTACCGATCTCGAATGTGTCGCCGTAGTTCACCGAATCCGGCGCCGAGGTGATCTGCGGCTGCGGCCCCTTGAACAGGTAGGGGGGAGAGAACACCTGGGCGTCGTAGTGCGTGTCCTGCGGGTTGTTCGCCACCTGCTGCGGCGTCCCCTCGTTCAGGATGAACTCGCCGCCGCCCGCGCTGAGCACCCTCCCGTCGGGAAGCAGCACCGCGCTGGAGTGGTAGCAGCGGTCTGTGTTTTCCGCCGCCAGCATCGTCCACTGCCCGGTCTTCGGGTCCCACAGCTCCGCGATGTGCACGGGCTGGCCCGGGTCGAGATCGTTGAACGCCTCCGCGGTACCGGGTGCTCCGCCGCCGCGTGTACCTCCGGTTACCAGCACCGTCCCGTCCGGGAGGACGGTGCCGTTGTGCTGCCGGCGGGGGAAGTTCATGGGATTGGTTGCTGCCCAGGCAGGTTGCGCCTGGCTCAGATCGAGGGTCTCCGCGTTCGCGGTCGGCGGGTTGCCGCCGCCGACGAAAAGAACCTTGTCCACGTCGTACAGAACCGACGGGGCGTAGTCGCACAGCCCGTTGGGCTGCAGGACGTTAGGGAGCGGGGTCCACGTACCCCCGCCTGAGACGTCCAGGGACCAGGTCTGGACGAGCGAGGTCATGTAGACGATGCCGGTAGAAGCGACGTGCATGCGGGGGAAGAGATCAAAGGCCGCGCCCATCGACGCGATGCTGGTGAAATTCCCGCCGCTCCAGATCTGGGGTACCAGATTGTTAACGACCTGGTTCTGGGTGGGGTCGAAGTAACTGCCCGACAGGACCAGGACGCTTCCGGACGGCAGGGCGATGGCAGTCGGGTACCACCGGCCGTCGTTCATCACGGCGGTGGGTGTCCAGGTATTGGCGGCCGGATCGTAGATCGTCGCCTGGTTCAGGCCGTGGCTATCGGCGAGGTGGCCCCCGGCCACCAGCAGGCGCCCGTCCGGCAGGAACGCATGGCCGGAACAGAACAGGTTGGCGTTCGTCGTGCCATCGTTCAGTGTGGGCTGCGGCGTCTGCGTCATGTTTCCATTCGCGGGATTCCAGAGAAATGGAGTGCATGTTGCCGGAGGGGCGGGCGGCAATCCCGGCGCGAGCGGGCTGGCGGGATCGGTATCCAGGGATTGCTGCGGATTGTCCCGCCTGCCCCACATCAGCACCAGGCCGGTCGGCAGCACGTGAGCATGGATGCCGACGTTCAGCAACGTGAAGGGATCCCCCCACTGGCCCCGCTGGTCAGGTGTCTCGATGGTGAAGGTGAACGGCGCGGCCTGGGCCCCGGCCTCGTCCCCGGTCGTCACCGAGAGCAGGTCGGTGGCGTCGGCCTGCAGGAACGTGGTGTCGTGGTCGTCGTACGCGATGACCAGGTAGTACTGGACCACGGTGCCCGCCGCGAACGCGCCGACCGGGATCGCCGCCGAATAGTACTTGTTGTTGCCGATCGCGGTGCCGAAGACCATGGGCACCGTCGTCCACGCCGCGTCGGTCGTCCGCTTGAACAGCACCGCGCTGCCGTCCTGCAGCTGGTTGCCGGGGTTCCCGCCACCCTGGTACTGGTTGCCGCTGAAGACGGTGACGGCCGACACCGGATCCGTCGGAAAGAAGGGATCTCGCATGCCGGCGTTACCAAACGGTTCAGGGTTGCCGGGAAAGTGCCACGCATTTCCGAGCGCCATGTGGAATCCCTTCGCCAGCCAGCTATTCCCGATCCTGGCGTTCCCTGTTAGGACTTTCTGGTTCTGCTTCTGGTCGTCGTCTTCTGCGGTTCCTCGACCAGCCTGACCACGATGTCGGGACCGGCCGCTGCCACGATCTGGACCCGCTCCGGCAGCAGGGTGAGAAAGGCCCGGAAGCTGCGGCACCCGTAATTGTGCTCGTCGAACGCCGGATCCAGGGCCAGCATCTTGCTCTTCAGGCCGCCCGCGGTCAGCGTCTCCGAGCTGGACTCCTCGAACGCCCGGACCAGGACCCGCTCGGCCTCGCTGATGTCGAACGCCGCCGTCGGCCGGGCGGCCGGCTCGACCTCGGCCACCAGCGTGCCCCAGTACTTGTACTCCGAGCAGACCGAGACCAGCTTGCGGCTGGCGTTGGCCTCGGTCCCCACACCCACCACCCACTTGCCGAACTCCCGCAGCCTCTGCACCAGGGGCGAGTAGTCGCCGTCCCCGCTGACCAGCACGAACACGCTGACCTCGGGATGCACGATCAGGGTCTCCATGGCGTCGACGGCCATCCTGATGTCCGCGGCGTTCTTGTTCTGGATGCCGACCCGCGCCACCTGGATCAGGTCCACGCCGTTCATGGCCAGGTCCTCCTGGTGGCTGCCGAACAGCTGGTTGGCCCAGTCGGCGTAGGCGCGGCGCACCGAGGCGTTGCCGTAGCCGCGGCACAGCCGGGTGATCGCCTCGTACGGCGCGGGGTTGGCCTGGTCGGGCAGTTCCTTGACCGCGCCGAGGACGAGGTTCTCGAAGTCCACGAACACGGCAATCTGCGCGTTCCCGTCAGGCTCCACGGCGATCCCCCAGTGCGCGAGGCTAAGGTGCGAGGCTAAGGTGCGAGGCTAAGGTCCAGGGCTAGGTGCAAGGCTAAGGTACGGCGTGAGGCGCGAGGCGTCAGTGGACGTGGAAGCGCCAGTCGCTCGGCACGCGTCCCTTCGGCCCGGGGACGCCCTGGCTGACCGGATGATGCGTCGGCGGCGCCAGCGCCGGGCCGTCGAACGAATCCTCCGTCTCGTAGTTCCAGAACCACGACTCGCCCGGCTCGAAGCTCTGGATGATCGGGTGGCTGGTCTCCTTGGCGTGGGCCGAGGCGTGCCGCGAGGGAGAGCTGTCGCAGCAGCCGATGTGCCCGCACTGGGCGCAGCGGCGCAGGTGGACCCACCAGCCGCCGACGGCGTTGCATTCAACGCAGCCTTCACCGCTCGGCGGCACAGCAGGGTCGATGCCCTCAAACTCGCTCATTCAGCTCTCCTCCTGCGCCGTGATCGGAAGCCGTACGCGGAACCGCGTGTCCCCTGGTGATGATTCCAGCCGGATGTCTCCGTGGTGCTTATTCACCACGATGCGCCAGGAAATGTCGAGCCCCAGCCCAGTGCCTTCGCCCACCGGCTTGGTGGTGAAGAACGGCTCGAAGATCCGCTCCCTGATCTCCGGCGGCACCCCCGGTCCGGTGTCGCCGAACTCCACGAACACCTGATCCCGGTCCAGCCCGGTCCGGACGGTCAGAGTCCCGGTCCCGCCCATGGCCGAAACCGCGTTGTCGATCAGGTTCGTCCACACCTGGTTCAGTTCGCCGGCGTAGGCCGGGATCGGCGGCAGCGAGCGGTCGTAGTCCTTGACCACCGAGATCCCGGCCGGGATCTTCCCGGACAGCATCAGCAGCGTGCTGTCCAGCAGTTCGTGCACGTCGACGACCTGGTACGGCGCCCGGTCCAGCTGGGAGTACTGCTTGGCCGCGCCGACCAGGGTGGAGACCCGGGTGGTGGAGTCCTCGATCTCGTTCATCAGCAGTTCGGTGTCGACGGTGTAGTTCAGCCACCGCAGCGCGCTCTCCAGCATCCCTTCGTCCACCGTCGCCTCGACGTGATCGAGCCAGGCCACGTCCAGGCCGGCTGCGACGAACGTCGGCGCCAGGTCCCAGCCGTCGCGGCAGCCGTGATCAGCGAGCCAGTCGGCGATCGCGTCCTCCCGGTCCGAGGCCTCCAGGGGAGAAAGCGCCTGGGCCTTCGGCACCCGGTCGGCCGCCTCCTCCTGCAGCCGGATCAGCGTCTCCAGCTTGGTCCGGTCCCACTTCCCGGCCGCGATCATGCCGAGCTTGTGCCGCATCCCGGCCACCCGCTCCCGCAGCGCCGACGTAGCCCGGACCGCGGCGGCGGCCGGGTTGTTCAGCTCGTGCGTCAGCCCGGCCGACAGCGAGCCGAGGGCCAGCAGCCGTTCCCGCTGCCCGATGGCCTGCTGCGTGTTCTTGGAGCCGAAGAACACTCCCTCCAGCAGGTGCACCGACATCGGGAACCACTCGTTCATCAGCTCGGCGAACACGTCCGCGTCGAGCACGTAGAACCGGCACGGCGCGATCGCCTTCAGCGAGTTCATGTAGACCTGCGACACCCGGTCGCCCATGTACGCGCTGAACGCTCCCGCGTACACGCCGCGCTGCGACGTCCGGTTCACCTCGATGTCGTCCACCCCGACCCGGCGTGACATCGCAATGGTGCCCTCGAGCAGCACGTAGAAGCAGGTCGCGGGCGCGCCCTCGGCGAACACCAGCCCAGGCTCCACCAGCTGGACGTGCCCCCGTTCGCACAGCCAGAGCAGCTGCTCCTCGGTCAGCTTCTCGAACAGGAACAGGGTGCGCAGCTCGTCAACGCCGCACTCCAGGGCCTCGGGCGGCCAGGTCCGGCCGGCGCCCGCTTCGGCTGCCTCGGTCATGTCTTCTCCAGGTAACGATGCACCAGCATGACGGCCAGCGCGCCTTCCCCGACGGCGGAGGCGACCCGCTTGGCCGATTCGGCCCGTGCGTCCCCGGCCACGAACACCCCGGGCACGCTGGTTTCCAGGTGGTACGGCATCCGGTCCAGGTCCCAGCCCGGCGGCCGCTCCCCGCCGACCGACAGATCGGGTCCCGCGATCACGAACCCCCGCGGGTCCCGCGCGACCACGCCGTCCAGCCAGTCGGTGAGCGGTGCCGCACCAATGAACAAGAACAGCATCTGCGCGTCCGCCATTTCCGTGCGCCCGTCGGCGGTGTTGCGCAGCGTCAGCCGCTCCAGGTGATCCCCGCCCTCGGCCGCGATGACCTCGGTGCAGGTCCGCACGCTGATGTTCGGGATGTCGGCGATCTGCCTGATCAGGTAGTAGGACATGGACCTTTCCAGGTCAGGTCCGCGGACCAGGATCGTGACCGACTTGGCGTGCCGCGACAGGTACACCGCGGCCTGCCCGGCCGAGTTCGCCCCGCCCACGATGTAGATGTCCTGGCCGAGGCACGCGGTCGCCTCGGTCAGCGCCGAGCCGTAGTACACCCCGCGCCCGGTCAGCCCGTCCAGCCCGGGCGCGTTCAGCTGCCGGTAGGTCACGCCGGTGGCCAGGATGACCGTGTGCGCGTCGATAGAGGTGCCGTCCGCGAACGTGACCCGGCGGGCCGAACCGCAGACTTCCAGCCGGACCACATCCCGGGTGGTGAGCACCTCGGCGCCGAACTTCGTGGCCTGCCGCCGCGCCCGGTCGGTCAGCTGCGCTCCCGATACGCCGTCCGGGAAGCCCAGGTAGTTCTCGATCCTGGAGCTCTGGCCGGCCTGCCCGCCGGTCGCGGTCCGCTCCACCAGCACGGTGCGCAGGCCCTCCGAGGCACCGTACACCGCCGCGCCCAGACCGGCCGGCCCGCCGCCGATCACGATGAGGTCGTAGAAGCCCTGGGCCGGGGTGGTGGCCAGGCCGACCCGGCTGGCCAGCTCCGCGTCGCTGGGCTCGACCAGCGGCTCGCCGTCCGGCGTGATCACCACGGGCAGCGCGCGCCCGTCGGCTCCGGCCGCGGCCAGCAGCCGCTGCCCTTCCGGCTCGTCGGACTGGTACCACCGGTACGGCACCTGGTTGCGGGCCAGGAACTCGCGGACCTCCGACGAGCGCGCCGACCACCGGTGACCGACCACCTTGGTCTCGGGCACCGGCCGGTGATCCGAAGCCAGCCACGCGTCGAGCAGCGCGTCCACCACCGGGTACAGCTTCTCCTCCGGCGGGTCCCACGGCTTGAGCAGGTAGTGGTCCAGGTCGACGACGTTGATCGCCTCGATCGCCGCGTTGGTGTCGGCGTAGGCGGTGAGCAGGACCCGGCGGGCACCCGGATAGATGTCCATGGCCTGCTCGAGGAACTCGATGCCATTCATCTCCGGCATCCGGTAGTCGGCCAGGATCAGCGCCACGAGCTCGCCGCGCAGTTTCATCTGCCGCAGCGCGTCCAGCGCCGCCGCGGCCGACTCGGCGCGCACGATCCGGTGCCGGTCTCCGTAGCGGCGCCGCAGGTCACGGGCCACGGCGCGGGAAACGCCCGGGTCGTCGTCAACGGTGATGATCGCAGTACGGATAGTCTCGTCCTGGGCGGTCATACCGCCCATAGTAGGTCGGTCCCGCGGCGGCTCTGAGGAAGGTGCCCCGCGACGGCCGCGACAGTCATTATTTATGCCGAACGGTCCGTGCTGCCCCGCCCGGGATTATCCGGCTCGCTCTCCGGGGTGGGCTATGAAAGCGGACCCGCGATGGTAAAGACTGTGACTGAAACCCCGCCCGGAAGGAGACCGCGATGACATCTGATAGCAGCTCTGACATCCTCGGCGAAGAAGCTGGCGGCACCGACGAGCTCGGCGCGGAAGCTGGCGGCACTGACATCCTCGGCGAAGAGGCCGGCGGCACTGATGAGCTGGGCCCCGAGTCCGGCGGCACCGACATCCTGGGCGAAGAGGCCGGCGGCACGGACGTCCTGCGCCCCGAGTAGGCTTCGGGCCCCGGTGTTAAGACTGGGCGTCAGGCCTGATCGGCCGGGATCCTGGCGCGGATCGGCTCCAGGCCGTCCTGGGGTTCGATCTGGTCCACTGCCGCGTGCAGCGCCAGGCGCACGAAGTCGGCGAAGACGTACCACTGCGCGGTGGTGCCCTCGAGGGCCCGGTCGGCGGCCACGATAACTCCTCCTCCAGGGCCGCGCGCAAGGCCGCCATGCCGCGTGCCGTGTGGCTCTTCACCGCGCCGCGGCTGATCTTCATGGTGGCGGCTATCTCGGCCTCGGACAGGTCGGCGTAGTACCGCAGTACTATCGCCTCGCGCTGCCGCTCGGGCAGACCGCGCAGCGCCGCCACCACCGCGGACCGCTCGAGCAGGACGAAGGCGCCGTGCTCGGCGGACGGCATGTCGGGCGGCGCGTTCTGCAGGTTCTTGTCGACCACCATCCGGTGCCGCAGGACCGACCGCGACTTGTTCACCACGGCCTGCCTCATGTAGGCCAGCGCCTTCTCGGTGTCCTTCAGCCGGTGCCAGCCTCCGTGCATCGACACGAACGCGTCCTGGACTACCTCCTCGGCGGTCTGGGTGTCCTTGACCAGCATCGCAGCCAGCCGGACCAGGGACCGGTAGTGCATGGAGTACAGCTCGATGACCGCCAGGTCGGCGCTCCACTCGGTGCGGACCGTACCCGAGGTCAGGAAGGTGTCAGGCCCCGCGTCCGGTGCGGTGGGGCCCGGCCCGGTGTCCTGGTCGTGCTTATCCAGCCAGGACTGGTACTGGTTCAGCCCGGCCGCCATGTCGTACCCGGCCGCGTAACGCGGCTCCTGCCGGTCGGAGACTTCCCGGTAAAGCTGGGACAGCAGCGCATCCTCATGCGAGTTGCTGGTCTCGCCGCCGCCCCTCACGACGATGCTCCTTCCGGGTCGTCCCGGGTGAACGGGTGGTCAGGACCGAGCTGCGCGATCAGCTTACGCCGGACCCGGAGCAGGTGCGTGCTGACCGTCTTTTCCGCCATCCCGAGCACCACGGCGATCTCGGTTTCCTTCAGGTCCAGCTGCCAGCGCAGCACCGCGACGGCGTGCTGCCGCTCGGGCAGGTGCTGGATGATCCGCCAGCACCGGTCCAGCACGATCGACGAGAATGCCTGCTCCACCGGATCGACCGGAGTCCTGCGGTAGCGGATCTCGATCCGCGGCAGCCGGTCCCGCAGCGCCGCCTCGCGGCGGAAGCTGCTGGCCGCGAGGTTGGCCAGGGTCCGGCGCAGCCAGCTGCCCCGCTGCTCCTCGGCCAGGCCGCGCAGCACCTGCCAGGCCCGGCCGGCCGCTTCGAAGGCCGCCTGGACGAGATCCTCGGCCAGGGCCTGGTCGCCGCGGACCAGCACGCAGGCGTACCCGAACAGGTGGCCCGCGTACCTGCTGAAGCACCCGGCCAGTTCCTCGGCGTCCTGCGGTGAGATCATGTCCTCACTCACCGCCCCACCTCCGCGCGAGCACCAGCCAGCATCCCCGTCGCGCCGGTTCACGGCAGCACTGGTTCTGGGCGCAAAGGTAGTCGAAGGTGGCCGGAATCACCGCGGGACCGGAAAGATTCACGCAGCTATGTCGTCTGGCGCCGGCAAAACCCTTACCCGCGGCCTTCCAGCGTGTCCAGGATCCGGACCACGTTGGCCCGGAGCAGCTCGGCGGCCTCCTCGTCTCCGGCCAGCTGGTGCAGCAGGGCCTGCTGGAACAAGCCGTCGAGGATGGCGTAGGCGGCGGCGGGGGACAGGGCCAGCGTGACCCCGGCGAACTCGGCGTAGCGGCTCAGGACGCGCCAGATCATCTCCTCGCGCCGCTGGTCGATCTCCAGCACATCGGCCCGGAACGACTCCTCGAACAGGCTCTGGTTACGCAGGTCGTACCACAGCCGGTGCATCGGCGCGTCGGTGCGCAGGGTCTGCGCCATCGCCACGCTGAACTCGCGCTTGAGCTCATCGGCCGAGCGGGCCGAGGCCACGATCTCGTCGTAGCGGGTGACGCAGGCGGCCTCGTACTGGCGCACGCAGTGGGTGAGCAGGTCCTGCTTGTCGCTGAAGTAGTAGTGCAGTACGCCGTGCGAGAACTGCGAGTTCTGCGCGATCTCGCGCAGGCTGGTCCGGGCGTACCCGAGCTCGGCCAGTGTCTGCAGCGCGGCATCGGCCAGCTGGGCCCGCCGCTCGGCGAACTTGTCGACCTGCCGCCGCGAGACCCGCTCCCGGTTCGTCTCGCCCGTCCGCGCCCCGTCACGCGCGTCCACCCCAACGCCCGCGTGGGGTTCATGGGCCACGTCGGTCACGGTGGCTTCCTGTCGGCTCTCGCGGCCCGCACCGTGCGAGCTAGAACCCAACTGTATCTCGGCCGCCCGTTTCCGCCCAGAACAAACTGGACAGTCGTCCAAGGAACTCTTGACGACTGTCCAGTTTTCGTTACGCTGTGACCTACGTCGCAGCACCAGGTCACAACCAGCAGCGCGGCCGTCTCGAGGAGGAGATGCCAGCATGAGCGTGTACGACTTGACCGGACGCAGGGCCCTGGTCACTGGCGGGGCCCGCGGCCTCGGTGCCGGGATGGCGGAGGCGCTGGCCCGGGCCGGAGCGGCCGTGGTCATCGGAGACATCCTGACCGAGGCCGGCCAGGCCACCGCCGACGGGCTCAAGAAGTCCGGGGCCACCGCCGGCTTCGTCCAGCTCGACGTGACCAACGACGCGAGCTGGGAGCTAGCCGTCGCTGACACCATCAAGGAGCTCGGCGGTCTGGACATCCTGGTCAACAACGCCGGACTCGAGATCACCAGCCTGATCGTGGACCTGGACCCGGACGACATCCGCAAGATGCTCGAGGTCAACGTGCTCGGCACCTCGCTCGGCCTCAAGCACGCCTTCCGGGCCATGCGCCCCGGCGGTCCGGCGGGCCGCGGCGGCGCGGTGGTCAACATCGCCTCAGTGGCCGCCACCATCGCCTTCCCCGGCATCGCCGTCTACTCGGCCACCAAGTCCGCGATCGACCGGCTGACCCGGGTGGCCGCCATGGAATCAGGCAAGCTCGGCTACGCCGTCCGGGTGAACTGCATCTACCCCGGGCTGGTACCGACCGACATGGGCAACCAGCTGGCCCAGGACGTGGTGACGTGCGGGCTGTTCCCCAGCGTGGAGGAAGCCGTCGGCACCGTGGTGGGCCTGACCCCGCAGGGCCGCCTGGGCGAGGTCGCGGACATGGCCGACGCCGTGGTGTTCCTCGCCTCGGACGCGTCCCGCTTCATCACCGGCGCGGGCCTGCCCGTCGACGGTGGCATGGGCATGTGAGCGAGAGGACGAAGCCATGAGCAGCGACAAGCCCGTTATCGTCTACGGCGCCTCCGGTTACACCGGCCGCCTGGTCTGCGAGTACCTGCGCGAGTACAACGTCCCGTTCGTCGCGGCCGGCCGGGACAAGGCCCGGATCCTCCAGGCCATGGACAAGGTGCCCGGCATCGACACCGTCGAGCACGAGATCGTCGAGGTCGCGCACGACATCGGCCCGCTGACCGAGCTGTTCGACGGCGCGCGGGTGGTCCTCAACACCGTCGGCCCGTTCGCCCAGTACGGCCGCGAGGTCGTCGAGGCGTGCCTCGCCACCGGCTGCCACTACCTGGACACCACCGGCGAGCAGGACTGGCTGATCAGCTGCGACGAGCAGTACGGCCCGCGGATGGCGGACGCGGGCCTGCTGCTGGCGCCGGGCATCGCCCAGATGTACACCACCAGCGAGATCGCCGCCCAGCTCTGCCTGGAGAAGCCGGGCGTGGACACGCTGGACATCCTGGTCTTCTGGAAGGGCACGCCGACCGTCGCCTCGACCCGGACCATCCTGGTCAACGCGTGCCTGTCCAAGGCGTACTACCTGGAGCAGAACCAGTACGTGGAATGGGCCGCCGACGCCGGCCTGTACGACGTGGCGATCCCCGGGCAGCACGAGATCGGCCTGGCCCTGCCGTGGGGCGGCATGTCGCACCCGGTGTGGTTCAGGCGCGACCCGCGAGTGGCCAACGTCAAGGCGCTGGGCGGCGTGTTCAACCGCCCGCTCATGCTCGGCGTCCCGCAGATCGTCAAGGGGGTGCTCCAGCAAATCGAGGGTCTGCCGGACAGCGAGAAGCTCCGCGTCATCAACGAGCAGGCGGCCGCCGTCATGAACCAGATGCCGCCGCGCGAGGCCACCCGCATCAACACCTCGCTGGACTCGGTGCATGCGTCCGGCCCGCTGGGCCGCGCGCACTGCGTGATCCACGGCAACTCCAACTACAAGCAGACCGGCCTGATGCAGGCCTACGGGGCGTACTCGCTGCTCCAGCAGGCGCCCAACCGGGTCGGCTTCGCGTCCGGCTGCCAGGCCTTCGGCCACCGTGAGCTGCTCGGCGTGCTGCGCAGCTTCGGCCTGGTCATGGAGCCGAGCCTGACCGTCCAGCACTGAAGGGAAAACACTGAAGGAAAACACTGAAGGAAAACACTGAAGGGCAGCGGCGTGCGCCTGACTGACTACCTCGACAAGGGCGCCTCCCTCGGGCCGGCGGCGCCCTGCCTGACCACGGCCGGGCGCACGCTGAGCTATTTCGACGTCCAGCGGCTGTCCTGGCGGATCGCCCGCGCCCTGGACCGGTCCGGGATCGGCCCCGGCGACAAGGTGGCGATCTTGTCGGCCAACGACCCGGTCGCCTTCAGCTGCGTGTTCGGCATTTCCCGGGCGGGCGCGGTGTGGTGCCCGGTCAACCCGCGCAACGAGGCGGCGGAGAACCGTGACCTGCTTGACTTCTTCGACTGCCGGTGCCTGATCTTCGCCGCGGCCTTCGCCCCGCTGGTCACGAAGATCCTGCCCGACCTGCCGAAGCTGACCACCCTGGTCTGCCTCGACGGCGAGCCCTCCGTCGCCACGCCCTTCGAGGACTGGATCGGCCCCGAGCCCGC
This sequence comes from uncultured Actinomycetes bacterium, assembly GCA_963835775.1. Classification (GTDB taxonomy): domain Bacteria; phylum Actinomycetota; class Actinomycetes; order Streptosporangiales; family Streptosporangiaceae; genus Palsa-504. Next base: position 424,322 of record CAWIHB010000004.1, read on the forward strand.
CGAACCGTGGCAGGCCGAGCCCGCTGACGACATCGTCATGCTGGTCGGCACCGGCGGCACCACCGGGCGCCCCAAGGGCGTCATGCTGGCCGGCCGCAACATCGAGACGATGTCCGCGCTGACGCTGATGAGCTATCCGTTCCGGCCGCGCCCGCGCTACCTGGCCCTCGCCCCGCTGACCCATGCGGCCGGCGTGCTGTGCTTCCCGGTCATGACGCTCGGCGGCGAGATCGTCATCATGCCCCAGCCGGATCTGGCCAGCTTCCTGGACCTGGTCGAGAAGCGCGAGATCACGCACACCTTCCTGCCGCCCACCCTGATCTACCTGCTGCTCGATCACCCCAACCTGGCCGTGACCGACCTGACCAGCCTGCAGTGCCTGTGGTACGGCGCGGCCCCGATGTCGGCCAGCCGCCTGGAAGAGGCCCTGAACCGGATCGGCCCGGTCATGGGCCAGCTGTTCGGCCAGTCCGAGGCGCCCATGATGATCTCCACCCTGGCTCCCGCCGAGCACTTCCGCGACGACGGCTCGCTCGCCACCGAGCGCCTGTCCTCGGCCTGGCCTCACCCCGCTCACCACGGTTGCGATCATGGACGACGAGGGCCACCTGCTCGGCGCGGGCCAGCGCGGCGAGATCGTGATCCGCGGCTCGCTGGTCATGGCCGGCTACTACCAGAACCCGCAGGCCTCCGCCGACGCCGCCCGCTACGGCTGGCACCACACCGGCGACATCGGCTACCTGGACCAGGACAACTACCTGTTCATCGTGGACCGGGCCAAGGACATGATCATCAGCGGCGGCTTCAACGTCTACTCGGCCGAGGTCGAGCAGGTGCTGCTGGCGCATCCGGCCGTGCAGGACTGCGCGGTCATCGGGCTGCCCGACGAGAAATGGGGCGAGCGCGTGACCGCCGTCCTCCAGCTCCGGCCCGGCCACGCCGTGACCGCCGACGACGTGCGGTCCTTCGTCAAGGACCGGCTGGGCACCGTGAAGGCCCCCAAGCAGGTCGAGATCTGGCCCGACCTGCCCAGGTCCAAGGTCGGCAAGGTGCTCAAGCCCGAGATCAAGGCCCATTTCCGCGTCGGCCAAGCCAGCTAACCAGCCTGCGCCCTTGTGTTCAGGAAACGGAGAGGGATCCGGGGACGCCGCCCGGGCCGGGCCGAGGGCGATGAACCTGGACTTTCAGCACCGCGGGTCGGCGAAGGGTTTCCATCTGCTTCGCGATCATGAATTGTCCAGCACAACGCTGGATCACCGGCCCCAGCGGTCACATTTGCGCGGTTGATTCCGGTTCTGCGGTTGATTGGCGGTACTGGAATCCCGTCAATCAACCGCAAAACACCAATCAACCGCGATATTGGGAGACATGAAACTGGTGTGACACTAGGGATGCATGCCGGCGCCGGACGCTGGCCTGTCCCCGGCACCGTGGCCACTGCCCCTTGAACTCGCCGGTGCTCATTAGCCCAGTTTCATTCCGCTGAAGTAGGCCGCTGGCCTGGCCGGAGCGAGCTACTCCGCCTGACTGCATATCCCAGACCCCGGGTTCACCGCCCAAGGTGGGCCAAGCTGGCCCGCTTCGGGACCAGACAATCCTGACCGGAACGCCCTAATCGGCGTCACTAGTGGCGAAGTGTTCATGCTCCGCGGTAGATGATCGTAGGCTCGAGTCATCATGACAGTAACCGCCAGTGACCTCGATGCTGCGATCTCGTGTGTGATGAGCGGCCTGCTGCCGGTGGCCGACCGGGACTGGTCCGTGCGGGCAGGCACCCTGGAATGGGACTGCTGGCATACCGCCGAGCACATCGGGGACTGCCTGCTGTCCTACGCCTGGCAGCTCGCCGTCCAGCCCACCACGCGGTACGTACGGGCCATCGCAACGGCCGAGAAGGATGCCTCCCCAGCCGAGGTCCTGGAGTTCGCGGTCACCGGCGGACGCGTGCTGGCCTCGATGGTGCGCACCTCGCCCGCGCACGTCCGCGCCTTTCATCCGGCCGGCATCGCCGATCCGGAGGGATTCGCCGCGCTGGGCTGCAACGAGGCGCTGCTGCACGGCAACGACATCGCGCAGGGCTTCGGGCTCAGCCTCGACCCGCCGCGCAACGTGTGCCGGCGTGTCCTGGCCCGGATCTTCCCGCAGGTACCGTCCGAACTGGCCGACACCGACCCCTGGACGTCGCTGCTGTGGGCCGGCGGCCGGACCGAGCTCCCCGATCACCAGCAGCGCCAATGGCGGCCCCATCCCGCCCCGCTCACCAGCTGAGCCAGGAGGGTGAGCCAGGCGGGATGGTCAACGACATCACGCAGCGTCAGGGCTGGTATGAGCCGGGTTGCCAGGCCCGGGTGCTGACACCGATGGCGTTCCACGCGTTGATGGTCGCGATGAGGCTGAGCAGCGCGCCGACCTCCTGCGCGCTGAATTCCGCCGCCACATCACGGTAGGCCTGATCCGGTACGTGCGTGTCGGCCAGCAGCGTCACCGCCTCGGTGAACGCCAGCGCAGCCCGCTCCCGGCCGGTGAAGTACGGTGTCTCGGCCCAGGCGGCCAGCCCGTAGATGCGCTGCTCGGTCTCGCCGATCGCGCGCGCGTCCTTGGTGTGCATGTCGATGCAGTAGGCGCAGCCGTTCAGCTGCGAGGCCCGGATCCTGATCAGCTCACGGAGCCTGGGATCGATCTCCGCCTTGTCGAGTTCCCTGGTCGCGGCCTGGTCCAGGTGCGCCATCGCGCGGGCGAAGCCCGGCACCACGGCGTCGAAGTCTCGCTATGACCTGCGGGCCGGAGTGCCGGACCTCGCCGCCTTCCCGCGGCGGGCCTGGCTGGCCACGGCCCGCAAGGCGCTCGCGACCGCGCCCGACCGGCTCCTCGATGCCGGTCGGCGCCCTGCAGGCGCTGGCCCCCGATCACGTCATCTACGCCGGCACCACGAGCAAGAGCCTGGTCCCCAGCCTCCGGCTGGGCTGGCTGGTCGTCCCGCCGCGGCTGCTTGACGCGGTGACCGCCCAGCTCACCGCGGGCCCTCCGGGGCTCGATCAGCTCACGCTGGCCGAGTTCATCGCCGCTGGCGGCTACGACAGGCAGATTCGCCGGGCCAGACTCGCCTACCGGCGGCGCCGCGACCGCCTGGCCGCCGCCCTGCGCCGTCAGGGCCTGCAGGTCACCGGGATCGCGGCCGGCCTGCACGCCGTGCTCGCCGTGTCGGGAACCGGCGACGAACGCCGGCTGGTCGCCCGGGCCGCCGAACACGGACTGGCCCTGCAGGGGCTGGAAAGCTACCGGGCTGACGGCCTCGCCCCGGGCACCGAGCGGGCGGGCCTGGTGATCGGCTACGGCCGCCCGCCCGAGCATGCCTACACCACCGCCCTGGCCCGGCTCTGCGCCGTGCTGGCCGGCTAGGACGGGCGAGCGTCGAACCGGTCCGGGCTGGCCCCCGTAGTCCTGGGTGAGGGGCGGGCGCGGGCGCCGTCCCTGAGCCGTGGTGGGGACGGGTGATGAGCGGGATGCCAGACGGGCCTGCGGGCGCCGATGGCGGCAGCGAGGAATTCAGCGGGGCGCTGACCCAGGTCCTCGAGGCCATTGGCGGCTGCGACCTGGCCACGGTCGATGCGGTGGCGGTGATGATGGGCCAGGCTGCGGGCATCGTCGACGGCCTGGCCGTCGAGCTGGCCGCCATCCGGGCCGGGTTGGACGCCGAAGCCCACACCGCGTCCAGGTACGGCGTCACCATCGGCACCGACGGGCAGCCGCCGCCGCTGCCCGACGCAGCGCCTGCCGACGCCGCCGCCGCGAGCGTCAGGCACTGGGCGCTGGCCTACTGGCATGCGTTCGAGCTGGCCCGGGCCCAGGCGCGGCAGGCCAGGTTGCGAGCCGCCCGGCAGCTGACGGACCTCCGCGCCGCCATCGACCAGCGGCACGTGCTGGCTGCCGCCTCGGTCACGACGGCTACTGGCCGAACGGTTCGGGCGGCTCGAGCGAGGGCTCGTCGAGGAACGGGATGACCGCGGCGGGCAGGTCCGCCGAGGAGAAGATGTCATAGTGCGTCCGGCCCGGCAGAATGACCAGCCGGGCCACCGGACGGGCCGAGCCGTCCCAGTTCGCGTCGCGCAGCCCGCCGCCGAGCAGCCCGTAGAACTCCACGATGTGCGCCGGGCGCACTGCGTCGGCGTCACCGTAGAACGGCGGAGCACGGCCAGACTCATCGGCCGGACTCATCAGCCGGCCGATGAGTTCGTCTCTGCCTGGCGGGCGGCGGGCTTCTCGGGGTCGGGCTTCTCGGCCGCAGGCTTCTCGGCCGCAGGCTTCTCGGGGGCGGGCTTCCCGGTGGCGGGCTTCTCGGCCAGCGTGTGGATGATGTCGTGCCGGTCGGCCCCGGCGGCGAACATCCGCCGGGCCGCGGCGAACGTCCGGGGCGGATCGTCGTCCCACAGCTCGGCGATGACACGGTGCACGGCGGCCATGAAATCCTCGCTGGTCATCCCGGCGTGCGGCGTGCAGTCGGCGAACTCGGCGTCGACCAGGGCCCGGCGGGTGGCCGGGTCGCCGAGGTCCACCGGACCGGGGCCGTCCTCGGCAGGCTGCGGCAGCGGCACGGCGAACATGCGGCGGGCCACGTGCCGGGCCAGGTCGGACACGTCGGCGTCCCCGACCGCCAGGTCGGCCAGGTAACTGCGGGCCATGATCGCGTCCGGGTCGTCGTAGGCCCGCTCGAAGCGGCCGAACACCTCGGGCAGGCTCTCGGCCAGCCGCGCGGTAGCCGCCTCGTCCAGGCCGCGCTGCGCGGCCGACCAGGCGGTCCACGCGGTCACCGCCGGCTCCAGGTGCCGGCGCTGCGCGCCGGACAGGGTGAACGAGTTCGGTACGTGGCCAAGCAGCAGGTGCGCGAGCTTGCGCGGGCCGATCTGGGCCGGCGGCTCGCCGGGGATCCTGCTGCTGTAGCCGGTGAGCACCCGCGCCCAGAACCGGGTCGCCTCCTCGTCGGCGGCCAGCGCCTCGGCGGCCAGCGGGCTGTTCAGGAAGTCGTCCACCGCCGCCGCGCGGTCGGCCGCGGTGAAGGGGCCGACCGCCACCGTCTCATCGGCCGGCAGCCGCCGGACCCGGGACCGCGCTATGGGCAGGTAGGCCAGCGTGTCCACGGACAGGCCAGGATCCGGGTCCTCGTCGCACCGGGCCAGCGGCACCTCCAGACGGCGGCGGGCCTCGGCCAGGCTGATTTCCTCGGTCCGGTCGAACGGGTCGTCGTCGCGGCTGATGGCCTCGATCAGGCTGGCCGCGTTGGACGCCACGCCGACCGCGATGGCGACCGGAAGGCCCGTCAGGTCGACCTGTCCCACGATGCCGTGCTCGGCTTCGCCGTAGCGGAACGTCACCGCGATCGCCTCGTCGTCGCCGAACACGTCGTACCGGCGCCAGGCCCGGGCCGGGACCGCCTTCCCGGCTCCCGTCACCCAGTCCGGCGGGTAGATGCCGCCCTCGGTCAGCTCGGCCAGCCCCTGGCTGGCCGACCTCTTGGTGGCCGGCGAACCCAGGCTCATCAGCAGCCGCAGCATAGCGGCGCCGTCGGCCGATGCATTGCGGACGGCCTCCTCCACCAGCACCTTGGTGATGAAGGCCTGCGCGTCGTCGGGCTCCAGCCGGCCTACCCGCGGCAGGGCCATGCAGGTGGCGGCCTCGAGCTCGGCGCGCAGCAGGTCACCCGCGCCGATCACCGTCCAGAGGCTGGAAATCATCTGATCGACGAGCATGCCGGAGTCCTCGCGCCCGGCGGCGCTGGCTGGTGCGGGCCGGCGGCGCGGCCGGGTCTTCTTGCTCACCCGCGCCATCCTACGGCGCGGACCTCCCCGACCACGGCGTCGCCGCCGGTGACCGGGACCGTGGCCAGTTCGTCAGGGACGACCGCGCCGAGCTCGCGCAGTGTGGCCACCGTGACCGGAGTCCGGGCCCGCTGCCCGCCGTCGTCGATCTTGACCGCGCCGGACCGCACTCCGTGGCCGTCCGCCAGCGCGAACGCGTCCACGCCCTCGGCGCCGCTCTTGACCAGCAGGCCCGGCACCGCGGCCATCAGCCGGCGTTCGTCCCGGTAGGTGCCGCTGGTCCATTCCGGGTACGCGCGCATGGCGTCGGCCACCCGCCGCTCCGGCATGCCCGGCGCGGCCAGCGCCAGCACCCGGAAGGCCCGGGCCAGCCCGGCCAGGGTGAGCGCGAACAGCGGAGCGCCGCAGCCGTCCACGCCGGTGGCCGCGGTAGGCTGCCCGGCCAGGTCTTCAATCGTGCGCCGGATCGCCTGCTGCAGCGGATGATCGGGGGCCAGGTAGCTGCCCGTCGGCCAGCCGTTCGCCGCGCAGGTGGCGAGCATGGCGGCGTGCTTGCCCGAGCAGTTCATCCGGATTCGCGCCGTGTCCTCGCCCCCGGCGATCAGCCGGTGCGCGGTGTCGACGTCCAGTGGCCACGAGGCCGGGCAGCGCAGGTCGTCCTCGCTCAGCCCGGCTCCGGACAGGATCTTCCGTACCCCGTCGACATGGAAATCCTCGCCGGAATGGCTGGCCGCGGCCAGCGCCAGCAGCTCGGAGTCCAGGCCCAGGCCGCACCGGAGCATCGCCACCGCCTGCAGCGGCTTGTTCGCCGACCGGGGCAGGAACGGCACGTCGGTGTGCCCGACGCTGATGACCTGGCGACCGTCGGCAGCCAGCCCGGCCACCGCGCCGCGGTGCCGCGACTCGGTAAGGCCCGACCGCACGACCTCGGCGACGACCGGATTCACGTCATTGTGGACCGTCATGCACGCAGTATGACCTGTCCCCGCACCCGGCCGCGCCGGGTACCCTGCCCTGCTATGCGGGCAGTGGTGCAGCGGGTGAGCCGGGCCAGCGTGGCCACCGGCGGCCAGGTGGTGGGCGAGATCGACGAGCCGGGCCTGCTGGTGCTGGTCGGCGTCACCCACGATGACACGCCCGAGCTGGCCCGCAAGCTCGCCGCCAAGCTCTGGGGCCTGCGGATCCTCGACGGCGAGAAGTCCTGCTCCGACGTGGCCGCGCCGCTGCTGGTGATCAGCCAGTTCACCCTCCACGCGGACCTGGCCAAGGGCCGCCGCCCGTCCTGGTCGGCCGCCGCGCCGGGCCCGGTCGCCGAGCCGCTGGTCGACGCCGTGGTGCAGGCCCTGCGTGAGCTGGGCGCCCGGGTCGAAACCGGCGTGTTCGGCGCCGACATGAAGGTTTCCCTGGTCAACGACGGCCCCGTCACGATCATCGTCGACCTCTGAGCCGCGGATCAGGGGCTGGCGCTCGCCCCAGGTCCAAGGGGGCCGAGGCCGGCCAGCACGCACTGCGGCCGGGCCCGCAGCGAGAGCTGGTCCTGCGACCGGAACGCCGACTGGCAGAACGACCGGGCCTGCGCGCCGCAGTAATGCAAAGTCGCTCCGCCGGTGGAGCTGGACACGGTCACGTTGACGCAGCCGTGTCCCGAGCTCGAGTAGGTGTCAGAGCCCAGCGCCCCCCAGGCGCCCAGCCCGCCCAGGACCGCGAGGATCACCACGCCGACGATCAGGAAGATCCGCTTCTGCCGCGGCGTCAGCCGGCCGGTGCCCGGGTTGGTCTTGGCGTACATGAACGAACAGTGTAAGAGGCTCCGCTGACGGTGCACCTCCTTCCCCGCTCGCCTCCGGGCGCCTTTGAGGCGCCTCCTTCCCTCGTCGCTCCTTCGTCGCTCCTCAGTCCAGTCGGCGCCGGCGCCCTTTGGCTCGCGGGTCCTGTGTTAGCGTCGGCGGCGAAGGTTCAACCCTGGGGAGGTAACTCGAGTGGTAACACGCGATACACGCTGGCCTGCCGGTACGCCCTGCTGGGTCGACGTCAGCGTCGATGACGTACCGAAGGCGATCGCGTTCTACGAGGCGCTGTTCGGCTGGGACATCCAGGTCGGCGGCCCGGAGGTGGGCGGCTATTCCATCGCCCATCAAGACGGCCGGATCGTGGCTGGCATCAGCCCGAAGATGGGTCCCGCCGAGGCGCCGTCGGCCTGGCTGACCTACCTGGCCACCGATGACGCCGACGCGACCGCGGCCAAGATCAAGGGCGCGGGCGGCCAGTTGCTGGCCGAGCCGATGGACGTCATGAGCGAGGGCCGGATGGCGGTCGCCCTGGACACCGCGGGCGCCGCGTTCGGGATCTGGCAGGGCGGGAACACCACCGGCATCGGCGTGGCCAACGAGCCGGGCGCGCTGACCTGGAACGAGCACCTCAGCCGCGACTTCGGTGGCAGCGAGGCTTTCTACCAGGCGGTGTTCGGCTACGACTACCAGGACATGAGCGGCGACGGCTTCAAGTACGCCATGCTCATGGTCGACGGCCACGAGGTCGGCGGGATCGGTGAGTACCCGGAGGGGACCCCCGCCGGGCACCCCGCCGTCTGGTCGTCCTACTTCCTGGTCACCGACACCGACGCCGCGGTGGCCAAGGTCGCCGAGCTCGGCGGCCGCGAGATCCAGCCCGTCAGCGACACCCCGTACGGCCGGATCGGCGTCGTCGCCGACACCGACGGCGCGGTCTTCTCCCTGATCAGGCCGCCCGCCAGCTAATCCGCCCGCGCGCTGTTTTTTTATGCCGAACGGGCCGGGGTGCTTGCCATCCCGGCCCGGTCACGGCACCGGCGGCGTGCCGTGCGTGTGGAAGGACTCGATCGTCTTCAGGCCCCAGGCCTGGCCCTTGGCGCGTTCGGCCTCGGTCCAGGTGATGGTGCGCCAGTCCGGCGCCAGCACCAGCCGCGCGGCCGGGTTGGCCAGCTCGATCCTGTTGCCGCCCGGCTCGTAGACGTACAAGAAGAACGTCTGCTGGATCGCGTGCTTATGCGGCCCGGTCTCGATGAACACGCCGTGGTCCAGGCAGATGTCGGCGGCGCGCAGGATGTCCTCGCGGGTGTCGGGCGAGAACGCCACATGATGCAGCCGCCCGCTGCTGCCGGTCCAGTCCCTGGTGTACACCAGGTCGTAGCCCTTGTTGGTGAAGTGCAGCCACTGCGCGGAGATCGTGCCGTCGTCCAGCCTGATCTGCTCGGTGACCCGCCCGCCGAGCACGTCACGGACGAATTCCCCGTTGGGCGGGACGTCCCGGGCCAGGTAGTTCACGTGGTCCAGCCGCCGCACGCAGACGCCGCGGCCCGGGTAGGCCTGGGCCTGGTTCTTCAGCGACGGCCTCAGCCCGGCCGGCGGTGTGTACCACTCGGATTCCCAGTACAGCTCGAGTTCGTGCCCGTCCGGGTCGCGGAACACGTAGGTCGGCCCGATGCCCGGATCGCCGTCCTTCCAGCCGATGCCCAGCCCGGCATCCTCGATGGCGTTGACCCGGGCCTCGAGCGCGGCCTGGCTGGCGACCCGCAGCCCGGTCCGGCGGATGCCCGAGGTGTCGTGCGCGGTCAGCTTGACCGTGTGGTGCTCGTAGTCATCCCAGGTCCGCAGGTAGACCGAGTTACCCTCGCGGCCGTTCTCGGTCAGGCCGAGCACGTCCACGAAGAACCACATGCTCTGGTGCATCTTGGGCGTCAGCAGCTCGATGTGCCCCAGGTGCGCGACGTCGTGCAGCGGCGGCCTGGTCACGGATACCTCCGGGGGAAGACGGTGCCGTCGAAGAGCTTGCGCGCGGTGCGGACCACTCCGGAGCGGATCACCGCGGGCGGCGTGCGGGCGGTGTCCACTTCGGCCTCGACCTGGAGGTGCCCACTGGGATGCTCGATGTCGAACCTGGCCTGCCCGGGGGTGCTGACCGCCAGGTCGCGGCCGGCCGCCCCGTCGAGCAGCAGCGCGGTCGCGACGCTGACCGCGCCGAGCACCCCGATCGACTCGTGCACCCGGACCGGGATGAACGTGCGGGTGCAGATCGTTCCGCCGTCGGTCGGCGCGGCCAGCAGCGAGACCTTCGGGACGCTGGCGGCGGACACGTCGCCCAGTCCCATGAGCTGCCCGGCCGCCAGCCGCAGCGCTCGAACCCTGGCGTTCAGGCCGGGATCTGATTCGAGCTCGGCCACGGTCTCATACCCGGTGCAGCCCAGGTCGCTGGCGGCCACCACCACCACCGGCATGCCGTTGTCCACGCAGGTCACCCGGACGCCGTCGATGACGTCGGTGACGTGGCCGGTGGGCAGCAGGGCCCCGGTCGCCGACCCCTCGGTCCCAGCGCTCTGTTCACCGGAGAAGGCGAGCACGACGGCCGCGGCCGTACCCGGAACCCCGGCGATCGCGGCCTCACCCGCATACTCGACCGCGCCGCCCGCCGCCGGGAAGGTCGCGGTGGCCACGCTGCTCGAGTTGACCATGTGGATGCGGACCGGCGGCTGGCCGGCCAGGCCCCGCTCGATCGCGAACGGGCCTACCCCGGCGAGCAGGTTCCCGCAGTTCTGCCGGTCGGAAACGGTAGCCTGGTCGACGCCGACCTGCAGGAACAGGTAGTCGACGTCGGCGTCGGGGCGGGACGCGGGGGAGATCACCGCGACCTTGGAGGTCAGCGGATGGGCCCCGCCGATGCCGTCGATCTGCCGGGGATCGGGGCTGCCCATGATGCGCAGCAGCAGGCCGTCGCGTTCTGCCGGGTCGGCGGGCAGGTCCCGGGCCAGGAAGTAGGCGCCCTTCGACGTGCCGCCGCGCATCAGCATGCACCGCACTCCGTCGTCAGGTCCCATCAGGGTGCCTCATGCTCCTCGTTCAGGCGGGCCGCGTGCTCGTCGGCGGTGACGTACTCGACGCCCCGCGCGGCGAGCTTGGCGCGCAGGCCGTACAGGTCTAGGCCGAGCTGGCCGTCGGCTAGCGCCTGGCGGGCCTGCTCCTCCTTCGCCATCCGGGCCCGCGCGGCGGCCAGCACCTGGCTGGCCTGGGCGCGCGGCACGCACACCACGCCGTCATCGTCGGCGACGATCGCGTCTCCGGGCCGGATGACCTGGCCGCCCACGGACACCGGCAGGTTGACCGCGCCCGGTGTCTCCTTGACCGTGCCCTGCGCGCTGACCGCCGCCGACCAGACCGGGAAGCCCATGGCCCGCAGGTCCGCCACATCCCGCACGCCCGTCTCGATGACCAGGCCGCGGACCCCGCGCGCGGCCAGCGAGGTGGCCAGCAGCTCACCGAACAGCCCGTCGCTGCAAGGCGAGGTGGTGGTCACCACCAGCAGGTCCCCGGCCTGGGACTGCTCGACCGCGGCGTGGATCATGAGGTTGTCGCCCGGCCAGCACGCTGCGGTGACCGCCGTCCCGCCGACCCGGATGCCGTCCTGGATGGGGCGCAGGCCCGGCCCCAGGTACCCGTCCCGGCCGGCCGCCTCGTGCACGGTGGCCACCCCGAGCTCAGCCAGCTGGTCGACGACGGCCAGATCAGCCCGGGCGACGCCAGTCACGATGACGTTACGCATCAGCTCAGCCCCTCAATCCGGTCATCGGTCCCTCATCCTTCATCCCTCACCCTTCATCCCTCATCCCTCATCCCTCATCCCTCATCCCTCATCCCTCATCCCTCATCCCTCACCCTTCATCCCTCATCCCTCACCCCTGGTGGCGTTCAGGGCGGTGATGACGCTGCGCAGGTGGCGCCGGGTGGCCTGCTCGGCTTCGGCCGGGCGCCGGCCGGCGATCGCGGAGATCATGGCCAGATGCTCGGGCAGCGACGCCTGCGGGCGGCCCGGCCGCAGCGACAGCCGGAACTGGTGCCTGACCAGCTGCCCGTTCAGCCGCTCCAGCAGGTCGGCCGCGACCGCCTGCGCGGAGATCTCCCTGATCAGCCTGTGCAGCTCATGGTTGAGCGCCGAGTACTTCAGCGGCTCGCCGTCGGCCACGCTGCGCTCCATGTCCTCGCCGAGCCGTCGCAGCTGGGTGGCCTGGGCCTCGGTGACCCGCTCGGCCGCCTTGGCCGCGCACAGGCCCTCCAGCATCATCCGGCACTCGGTGATGGCGATCGCCTCGTCCAGCGGGATTGCACGGACCCGCGCGCCGCGGTTCGGTATCCGCTCGACCAGTCCCTCCGCGGTCAGGTCGAACAGCGCCGCCCGGAGGCTGGCCCGGGTCACCCCGAGCATTCCGGCCAGCTCCTCTTCGACCAGCCGGTGCCTGGGCGCCATCTCGCCGGCCAGGATGGCCTGCCGCAGCTTCCCGGCGGCCAGGCGCCGCCCCGGCTCGCCTGCCATCGCCCGCCCTGTGCCTGTCTGCGCTGTGCCTGTCTGCGCTGTGCCTGTCTGCGCTGTGCCTGTCTGCGCTGTGCCTGTCTGCGCTGTGCCTGTCTGCGCTGTGCCTGTCTGCGCTGTGCCTGTCTGCGCTGTGCCTGTCTGCGCTGTGCCTGTCTGCGCTGTGCCTGTCTGCGCTGTGCCTGTCTGCGCTGTGCCTGTCTGCGCTGGGCCTGTCTGAGCTGGGCCTGTCTGAGCTGGGCCCGTCTGCGCCTGCACGGCCCCGATCCTAGAAATAACTTACAAAATTGTCAACAATCGCCCATGACCGGCCCGTCCTGCTTGTCAATACCCGGCCCACCAGCCTCGTTCGGCCTGTTGCCTCGTTCAGCACCCCTGAGGTCGCCGTCCCGGGATCCCGTCTTCACCGGGAGATGCCAGGTGTAACAGCGGAACCGCATCTGCAGAGCGCAGCCCGGGAGAGGCGGCCACAGGGACAGCTCCCGCCACGGGGGTACCACGCCGACGTTCAACAGGAACGGTTAGGCTGCAGCCGTGAGCGGACTTGAGGAGTTTGCCCGGCTGGTGGCCGGCGATCACGGCCTGTGCGTGGTGTCGGCGCTGCGGCCGGACGGGACGATCCAGTCGGCAGGGCGACCAGGACCGGATGGTCCCGTACGCGCACGGCCAGTGGCTGGCCGCGCACCTGCCCGGCGCGCACGCCCACCTGCTCCCGGGCGAGGGGCACCTGACCATCGGCGTGACCGGGATCGGCCGCGTCCTCGACGACCTCCTCGACCTGGCCGGCCTGAGCTAGGGCCGGCCTGAGCTAGGGCCGCCCTGCCTAAACGCTGGCCAGGCCGAGCTAGGCGCAGGCTGTTTCGAAGGCCGGCGCGAAGGCCAGCGCGAAGGCCGGCGGCAAGGCCAGTGCTACGCCCGGGCCTAGCTGCCCGGTTCCGCCGGCGCAACCTCGTGTTTCCGGTAGCGGATCTTGAATAGGCCGTAAGCGACCGGCCCGGCGAGCAACGGCACCCAGTACGAGGCGATCCGGTAGGTGAGCGTGGCCAGCACGGCCTGGCTGGAGTTGACTTCAGCCAGCACCAGGAGCCCGGTCAGGCTGGCCTCCACCAGCCCGAGGCCGCCGGGGGTGGCCGGGATCATCCCGACGACGCCGGCCACCGCGTAGGCCACCAGGACCAGCGAGGGGCGCGGGTGGCTCCCGGTGGCCCGCAGCGCGAACAGCAGGCACAGGTAGTCCAGCGCCAGGCGGCCGGCGGACAGCAGCAGCGCCTGCCACCACTGCCTGCCCAGTACCGCCCGGATGTCGTCGCGCTGGGCGAGCAGGGTCTCGTCCAGCCCTTCCAGCGGGGGGCGTTTCCGCAACGCCATGTTCCTGAGCCGTTGCGCCGTCCGGCCAGCCCAGCGCAGCGGCGCGTCGTAGACCAGCACCACCGCGCCGAACGCGGCGAAGGCCACGAATCCCGCCGCGCCGAGGAACGCCGCGTTCTCCAGCCCGCGGTTGACGGGCGCGCCGATCAGGATGACGGGCAGCGCGAAGAGCGGGAGAGCGAGCAGGCCGCCCACGCCGAGCAGGGAGAACGCCGCCAGCCCGCCCACCGTCGAGCTGGTGTCCATGCCGCTGACCGCCAGCATCCGGAACTGCGTCGCGGCGCCGACCGCCGCACCTCCCGGCATGATGAGACTGATCGCGTTGCCGGCCAGCGTGGACGTGATCACCGGGAACCACGGCTTGGTCCGCAACGCCAGGCGCTGCAGCGCGAACGTGCAGGCGAAGTGGGCGATCTCGGCGGCGATCGCCGCGGTGAGCCACCACGGGTTCAGGGTGGACAGACGCGGCCAGGACGCGAACACCTCGGTGATCGCCGGGAATACGAGGTAGATGGCCAGGCCAGCGACGGCGACTACCGCGGCGCGCTTGGCCACCGTTTTCCAGGCCAGCGGGTGCGACTTCTCCTGGTCGATCCTGACGGCCAGGTTTGGCTTGCCCGCCGCCGGCTTGTCGTTGATGGTCACGAACCAGGCCTCCGCCTCAGGGAACCTTGGGGAAAGCGCCTACACCCCGGTCTGGGCGGTCAGCCGCCCCGCGTCGACGGCCGCGGCGAACACGGCGTAGTCCCGCTCGTTCTGGTCCGCGTAGGCCACGGAGAAGTCCGCTATGGCGCGATCGAATGTGTCCCTCTTGCCCAGGTAGGAGGCGATGGCGATGCGGTCCCCCCACCGGGCGTGCGCCCGGGCCAGGGTCGCTGCGCAGATACGCGCGTACAGCGTGGCTCCCGGCACCAGGAGCGTGTCCACATCCGCGCTGCCCTTCCAGTCCTGGAACTGGCGCACGTAGTAATCGCGGGTTACGCCGTCCATGCCCCTGATGCGCTGCCAGCCCAGGAAGATGTCCGTCGCCGCCTGCATCAGCCGCTGTCCCGCGACCACGCGCTCGCCGTGGTGCCGATAGGTGCTCGCCCCCAGGAAGCGCTCGAGCACAGCGGATTGCGCCTCCTTGACCTGGAGGAACAGCGGGTCGTTCTGGTCACGGCCGAGCAGCAGCATGATGTAGCAGCGGGTTCCGACGCTGCCCACGCCCACCATCTTGTAGGCCGAGTGGACGTAGCGGTACTCCTCCAGGGGGTGGTGGTGATGCCCGAGCGTGCGCCGGTACGAGCTGAGCAGCTTCTTGATCAGCGGGACCGGGTTCTCCCATTCAGAACCCGGCTGGATCAGGTCCTCGATCGGGATGATGACCGGCGGGTCGGCGACGATGCGCAACTCGCCCTCAACTTCGTCTGCTCGCTTGGCGAACACCCGGGTGCTGTCGCGGGTTCTCGCCTTGGCCACCATCTTCTCGACCGCCTCGGCCTCGCTCTCGCCGACCCGCTTGACCCGGACCTCCTTGCGCACCAGCTTGAGCAGCATCCCGGCCTCGAAGTGCTCGTACCAGGCGTCCAGGCCCCCCATCCCGGCGGCCCGGCGCATCCGGCTCCGGTATTCCTGGACCCCGGCCATGACCACGGCGCGGCGGTCGTCCGGGGAGAAGCCGCGGTCACGTCCCATGATCTCGAAGCTCGCCGCCAGCCGCTTCACGTCCCACTCCCACGGTCCCGGCAGGGTCTCGTCGAAATCGTTGATGTCGAACAGCATCTGCCGCTCGGGCGTGCCGAACAGGCCGAAATTGGACAGGTGGGCGTCACCGCACAACTGCACGGTGACCCCGGTCACCGGGGTGGCCGCCAGGTCGGATGCCATGATCAGCGCCGCACCCCGGTAGAACGTGAACGGCGAGGCCAGCATCCTTCCGTAGCGGATCGGGACCAGTTCGGGTACCCGGGTCGCCGCCTGCTCTTCCAGCAGCGAGACCGGATCGGGGCGATCAGGGGCAGGCTGCCACCGCCCGTGACTCGACCGCGGCGCCTCCCTGCGCGCGGTCTGGCCGCGGGCGACCCGCTCGTCCACGGACAGGTGCTGGCGCCGCCACGAGGAGGCGAACGGCCCTACCGCTTCGCCCGGCGCGGCTCCGCCCCGGCGCGAGTGCTCCTCCATGACGCCTCCGCTTTCATAGGTACTCTCTCTTTCGCATCCACATGAGGGTGATCCAGCCCCAGATGGGTGGCAGGTACGACGTGAACAGCCGCTGGATGAAGACCGCGGCGGTGGCGTCGGCCTCCGAGACCCCGGCCGCGGTGAGGCCGAGGATCATGCCCGCCTCCACCACCCCCATGCCGCCGGGTGACGGCGAGACGCCCCCGATGATGCCGGCCAGGAAGACGACCACATACAAGGTGGGCAGGTTGAGATGGTCGCCGAACGCCCGCAGCGACACCGACAGCGCCATGACCACCAGCAGTTCCTGGGCGAACGAGCCGCCCACCAGCGCCACGAGCTTGTGCGGAGAGCTGCCCACCCGCCGCAGGTTGCCCCAGATGTCGCGCGCCTTGGGGCGCAGCTTGTCGGCGGCCCTCCTGCGCAGCCGGGGCACGGCCAGGAGCAGGCCAGCCGCCACGGCGACGACCACCACGACGGCCAGGATGATCCAGACCAGCTTCGAATCCCCGCCGGACTCGGGGGTTACCTCGAAGTGGATGTTCCCCCAGGCGAACGGCAGCGAGACCAGGAACAGCACGGCGATGGCGATCCAGCTGGACGTGGCCATGATGGCGCCCGAGCTCAGCGCCACCGTGGCGTCGTAGCCCTGCCGCTGGAAGAAGCGCACCCGGGTGGCGAATACGGCCGCCGTGCCGCCGGCCAGAGCGCTGAACGCGTTGGCGAACTCGACGGCCACCGCCCGGCCGAACGGGAGCGGCCCGGCCACGCTGCCGACGCCTTCCAGGCCGCTGGCCACGTAGGCCAGCTGGGCCAGGACCAGCGCCATGATGACCCACAGCCACTCGGCCCCGATCACGGTGTCGAAGGACGCGGAGACGTCGATCAGCACGCCGATCAGGGCCCAGCCGCCGATCATCGTGCCGATGATCATGATCAGCGTCGGCCAGCTCACCCGGCGGGGCTCCACCAGCTTCGGCAACTCGATCGAGGCGGCCTGGGCGGCGCGCTGACGGACCTCCTGGAGCAGTCCGCGCCTGCCCCGCAGGCTCCGGCCGATCAGGGGGTCCAGGGCCGGCTTCTGCAAGTGCCTGAGCGCCCCGCCCAGCAGTTCCGGTTCCAGGCACCGGGCCGCGGAATCGGCCGCTCGTTCGGTGCCGACCGCCACGGCGGTGGCCGCCAGGGCGCCGGCCAGGTCCCGGTCGAGCTGATCCGGCGAGGCGCCCGCCGAGGCGTTGCGGAAGTCCGCCAGCGCCACGGCCTGGGCCGCCGGGTCGGCCAGTACCGCGTCACCGCTGATCGCGCCGTGCGCGATGCGGGCCCGCCGCAGGATCAGCAACTGGCGGTACAGGTCGTCGAGCATGACGTCGCTGATCTCGGCGGCGTCCGCGTCCGACAGTGCCGTCCCGGGCGGCGGCAGCCGGCTAACCAGCAGCGCGTCACGGGACGGCCCGGCCGTTCCGGCTTCGGCGATCTCGGGCGCGGTGACCCCCGCCTGGCCCGCCCGCAAGGTGAGGTAGGCCTCGTGCTCGACCTGCTGGAGCCGGGTGAGCGTGAGGCTCGGCCCGGAGTCACGGTAGAGCAGGAACCGGCCCGCCTTGGTGAGCAGCCTGGCGTCGGCCGCGTCTCGCCCGTAGACCGCGATGCGCAGGCGCCCGGGCGGAACCGCCTCGGTGGCCTCGAACTTGGCCACCCCCCAGACTTGCCGTGGTGCCGGACGGACGTGGCCCGCACGGATGCCGAACTCCTCGAGCAGCAGCCGTACGTCATCGGCGGAGGGCAGGCCGAGCGGTGAGCCGAAGGCGAGCCGGACCGCCGCCGTCACTCCCCAGCCGATGACCAGGCTCCCCAGGACGTTGAGCGGCAGCCCATGACCTCCCACGGCCGAGGCCAGGGCCACCAGCGCGATGAAGATCTCGATGAGGCGCTGCATGCCCCGGGCCAGATACGGCAGCGAGGCCGTGGCCACCGCCATGAACACGGCGATCTGCACGACGGGGAAGCGCATGTAGAAGTCGTCGATCACGATCCCGGCCGGGCGGCCGCCGCGGCTGCCGAGCAGGACGATCAGGATCCCGCACGCCGCCGCCGTCCCGGCCGCGCTCACCCCGATGTCGCGCGCGATCTCCCACCGGCGCGCGACCAGGGCCAGCGCCACCAGGACGGCCACGACGCCAACCGAGCCCGCCTGGTACACCACCGTCACCAGCCAGGTGATGCTCCATGGCGGCGGATGGACCACCTGGGTAATGGCCCGGTCGATCCGGGAGTCATACCGGATGACGAGCAGGCAGCACGCCAGGGCGACGGCGGCGGCGGCCAGGCGCGCGCCGTCGCTGCCACGACGCCGCCGCTGGCCGCTGCCGACCGGGGCGAATATGACCGAGTGCCAGCCACCCTGGAGATGCCGTTCCGAAGCGGAGCTCTCCCTCGCGGCGAGGTTCTCGGTCATATTCGCCCCGCCGCAAATCAGGCGGCCAGGATCTTGGCCTTCTGCTGCTCGAACTCGTCGGCCGTGATAACGCCCCGGTCGCGCAGGTCGGCCAGCTTAGCCAGCTGGTCGGCCGGGGCCCCTTGAGCTGCGGTCTCCTGGATGTAGCGGCGGACGTCCTGATCCTGCTGCTGTGCCTGCTGCACGGCCCGCTCGTGCATCTCGCCGCCCCGGGCGATCAGGTAAACCAGGACGCCGACCAGCGGGATGAACAGCACGAACAAGAACCACAGCGCCTTCGCCCAGCCCGACAGGTCGCGGCTGCGGAAGATGTCGATGAAGACGTAGATCAGGATCCAGATCCACAGCACCCACAGGAAGATCTCGAAGACCGTCCAGAATGCTCCGAGCAACGGGTAGGAGTAGGAACTTGCGATCGGCATAGCGGCTCCATAAGTGGGAACGGCGCTTGTCGGGCGCCACGGCACGATGCTGGACGGGCCGGCCCGTCGGGCCAGCCGCCATGGCCGGCCCGAGACGACGGTTTGTCCATGGCGACATAATGACCTGCGGGCGGCTCCCGGCGCCTCGCCCGCCCCGGGTGATTCAGTGGTCGCTTAGAGCCCCCCCTGAGCCCGCCTGAAGCCCGCCCGGAGCCCGCCCGGAGCCCGCCCGGAGCCCGCCTGAGCCCGCCTGAAGCCCGAGCCCGAGACAGTGCCGCTCACCCCCGCTTCCCGGCCGCTGGCACAATGCTCGGGTGACACAGATTCAATCGCATGACCCCGGGCCGTCAGTGAACCAGCGGATCGCCGCCGAACTCGCCGTGGCGGTACGCCAGGTCAGCGCCGCCGTGGACCTGCTCGACGGCGGCGCGACCGTGCCGTTCGTCGCCAGGTACCGCAAGGAAGCCACCGGCGCGCTGGACGACGCGCAGCTGCGCACGCTCGAAGAGCGGCTCCGCTACCTGCGCGAGCTCGACGAGCGCCGGGACGCGATCCTGACGGAGATCGGCGCCCAGGGCAAGCTGACCGATGAGCTCGAGGCCCAGATCCGCGCGGCCGACGCCAAGGCCCGGCTGGAGGACCTCTACCTGCCCTACAAGCCGAAGCGGCGCACCAAGGCGCAGATCGCCCGGGAGGCCGGCCTGGAGCCGCTGGCCGACTTGCTGCTGGCCGACCCCAGCCCCGACCCGCAGCAGGCCGCGCAGGGCTTCATCAACGAAAACGTCCCGGACGCCGCCGCCGCCCTGGACGGCGCCCGGGCCATCCTGGTCGAGCGGTTCGCCGAGGACGCCGACCTGATCGGGGAGCTGCGCGAGGCCATGGCCGCCCGCGGCACGCTGGCCGCCAAGGTGCGCGCGGGCAAAGAACAAGATGGCGCCAAGTTCGCGGACTACTTCGAGTTCAGCGAGCCGTTCGCACGGCTGCCCGCGCACCGGATCCTGGCCCTGTTCCGCGGCGAGAAGGAGGAGGTCCTCGACCTGACCTTCGAGCCGGGCGCCGACGACGCCGAGAACGAGGCCCGCATCGCCGAGCGCTTCGGCCTGTCCGATCAGGGCCGCCCGGCGGACCCGTGGCTGGGCGCCGCCGTGCACTGGGCCTGGCGGACCCGCATCCTGACCCACCTGAGCGTCGACCTGCGGATCCGGCTGTGGCAGGCGGCCGAGGACGAGGCGGTCCGGGTGTTCGCCGCCAACCTGCGTGACCTGCTGCTGGCCGCGCCGGCCGGGGAGCGGGCCACCATCGGCCTGGACCCCGGCTTCCGCACCGGCGTCAAGGTGGCGGTCACCGACGCCACCGGCAAGGTCACCGGGACCGCGACCATCTACCCGCACGAGCCGCACCGGCGCTGGGACGAGTCCCTGGCCGTGCTGGCCCGGCTGGCCAGGCAGCACCGCGCCGAGCTGATCGCCATCGGCAACGGCACCGCCTCCCGGGAGACCGACCGGCTGGCCGCCGACCTGATCAAGCGGAACCCGGACCTCGAGCTGACCAAGGTGGTCGTGTCCGAGGCGGGCGCCAGCGTCTATTCGGCCTCCGCGTACGCCTCCGCCGAACTCCCCGAGCTCGACGTCTCGCTCCGCGGCGCGGTCTCGATCGCCCGGCGGCTGCAGGACCCGCTGGCCGAGCTGGTCAAGATCGACCCCAAGTCCATCGGCGTCGGCCAGTACCAGCATGACGTCACCGAGGGCAAGCTGTCGCGCTCGCTGGACGCCGTGGTCGAGGACTGCGTGAACGCGGTCGGCGTCGACCTGAACACCGCCTCCCAGCCGCTGCTGGCCCGGGTCTCGGGCATCACCTCAGGCCTGGCCGCCTCGATCGTGGCCCGCCGCGATTCCGAGGGCCCGTTCCGGACCCGCCAGCAGCTGATGCAGGTGCCCAGGCTCGGACCGAAGGCCTTCGAGCAGTGCGCCGGCTTCCTGCGCATCCGCGGCGGCGACGACCCGCTCGATGCCTCCGGCGTGCACCCCGAGGCCTACCCGGTGGTCCGCAGGATGCTGGCCGCCACCGGCACCGCCGCCGGCCAGCTGATCGGCAGCACCGCCACGCTGCGCACGCTGCGGCCCCAGCAGTTCACCGACGACCGGTTCGGCCTGCCCACTGTCACCGACATCCTGCGCGAGCTGGAGAAGCCGGGCCGCGACCCGCGCCCGGCCTTCGCCACCGCCACGTTCGCCGAGGGCATCGAGAAGCTGGCGGACCTGCAGCCCGGCCTGGTGCTCGAGGGCGTGGTGACCAACGTCGCCGCGTTCGGCGCGTTCGTCGACGTGGGCGTGCATCAGGACGGCCTGGTGCACGTGTCCGCGATGTCACGGAACTTCGTCTCCGACCCCCACACGGTGGTCAAGTCCGGCGACGTGGTGCGGGTCAAGGTGCTGTCCGTCGACGTGCCCCGGCGCCGGATCTCGCTGACCCTCCGCCTGGACGACGAGGCCCCGCCGCCGCAGGCGGCCAGGCCAGCACCGCACCCGGCCGGCGGCGGCGCGTCCGGTGCTGCTCCCGAGGGCGCGCTGGCCGACGCGCTGCGCCGGGCCGGCCTGGTCCCCAGTTCCCCCAAGGTCCCGCCAGACCCCAAAGCGCCTCGGCACCGGTAGCATCGGGTAGCCAGTTCTGTTCGACCTGAAGGAGTTCACCGTGCCCAGCCAGCAGCTTCGCATCACCCTCGCCGGAAGCGAGCATGTGGTCGAGGTCGGCACGACGGCGGGCGCGGCGCTCGAAGGCCAACCCAGCTCGGTGGTCGCCGCCCGGGTCAACGGCGAGCTGCGCGACCTGGCCTGCGGCCTGGCCGACGGCGACGTGGTGGAACCGGTCACCATCGGCAGCGATGACGGCCGGTACATCCTGCGGCACTCCACCGCGCACGTCATGGCCCAGGCCGTGCAGGAACTGTTCCCGCAGGCCAAACTGGGCATCGGCCCGCCGGTCGAGAACGGCTTCTACTACGACTTCGACGTCGACCGGCCGTTCACCCCCGAGGACCTCAAGGCCATCGAGGGCAAGATGCGCCAGATCGTCAAGCAGGGCCAGCGGTTCTCCCGGCGGGTGGTGACCGACGAGCAGGCCGCGGCCGAGCTCGCCGCCGAGCCGTACAAGCTGGAGCTGATCGGCCTCAAGGGCCAGGCCTCCGGCTCGGCCAGCTTCGAGTCCGAGGAGTCGGTCGAGGTCGGCGGGAACGTGCTGACCATCTACGACAACCTGGACGCGGCCACCGGCGAGCTGCGCTGGAAGGACCTGTGCCGCGGCCCGCACCTGCCGGACACCAGGGCCATCCCGGCCTTCAAGCTGATGCGCAGCGGCGGGGCCTACTGGCGGGGCAGCGAGAAGAACCCGCAGCTGCAGCGCATCTACGGCACCGCCTGGGAGTCGCGGGACCAGCAGGACAGCTACGTCAAGATGCTCGAGGAGGCGGAGAAGCGCGACCACCGCAAGCTCGGCGCGGAGCTCGACCTGTTCTCCTTCCCGGTCGAGATCGGCAGCGGCCTGCCGGTCTTCCACCCCAAGGGCGGCATCATCCGCCGGGTCATGGAGGACTACTCGCGCCGCCGCCACGAGGAGGCCGGGTACGAGTTCGTCAACACCCCGCATGTGACCAAGGAAGACCTGTTCATCACCTCCGGGCACCTGGAGTGGTACAAGGACGGCATGTTCCCGCCCATGGAGCTGGACGGGGTCACCTACTACAACAAGCCGATGAACTGCCCGATGCACATCCTGATCTACGCCTCACGCGGGCGGTCCTACCGCGAGCTGCCGCTGCGGCTGTTCGAGTTCGGCACCGTGTACCGCTACGAGAAGTCGGGCGTGGTGCACGGCCTGACCCGGGCCCGCGGCTTCACCCAGGATGACTCCCACATCTTCTGTGCCCCCGAGCAGCTGCAGGACGAGCTGGCCTCGCTGCTGGCCTTCGTGGTCGGGCTGCTGCGCGACTTCGGGCTCACCGAGTTCGAGGCGGAGCTGTCCACCCGGCCGGAGAAGTACGTCGGCTCGCTCGAGGAGTGGGCCCTGGCCGAGGCGGCGCTGAAGCACGCGCTGGACGCCTCCGGGCTGCCCTACGTGGTCGCCGAGGGCGAGGGCGCCTTCTACGCGCCCAAGATCGACGTGCACGTCAAGGACGCGATCGGCCGCCGCTGGCAGCTGTCCACCCTGCAGGTGGACCTGCAGGAGCCGCACCGGTTCGGCATCGAGTACCAGGCCGCCGACGGCACGCGGCAGCGCCCGTACATGATCCACCGGGCCCTGTTCGGCTCGATCGAGCGGTTCTTCGGCATCCTGGTCGAGCACTACGCCGGGGCGTTCCCGCCCTGGCTGGCGCCAGTCCAGGTGGTCGGCATCCCGATCGCCGACGCGCACGTGCCGTACCTGGCCAAGGTGGCGGCCCAGCTGCGCGAGCAGGGCGTCCGGGTCGAGGTCGACGGCAGCGATGACCGGATGCAGAAGAAGATCAGGACCGCGCAGCGGCAGAAGGTGCCGTACATGCTGATCGCCGGGGACGACGACGTGGCCGCGGGCGGCGTGTCGTTCCGCTACCGCGACGGGTCGCAGAAGAACGGCGTCCCGGTCGACGAGGCCGTCGCGGAGATCGTCACCGCCGTGCGCGACCGCATCCAGGTGTAGCCCGGTGGCCGATACGGGCCAGGAGCCCCATACGAACCTGGAGCCCCATACGAACCTGGAGCCCCATACGAACCTGGAGCAGAGCGAGGCTTTCGTTGGCGTGCCCGACTCGTTCGGGCGGCTCTGGACGCCGCACCGGATGGTCTACATCAAGGGGGAGAACCGGCCGTCGGGCCCGGGGCAGGCCGACAGCTGCCCGTTCGACCGCGCGCCGAAGCTGAGCGACGAGGACGGCCTGATCGTGGCCCGCGGCGCGCTGGTCTACGCCGTGCTCAACCTGTACCCGTACAACCCCGGCCACCTGATGGTCGTCCCGTACCGGCACGTGGCCGACTACACCGACCTGACCGGGCCCGAGACCGCCGAATTCGCCGAGTTCACCAAGCGCGCCATCCGCGCCATCCGCCAGACCTCCGGCCCGCACGGCTTCAACATCGGCATCAACCTCGGCTCGGTGGCCAGCGCCGGCATCGCCGCCCACCTGCACCAGCACGTGGTGCCCAGATGGGGCGGCGACACCAACTTCATGCCGGTCGTCGGCCGCACCCGCGTCCTGCCCCAGCTCCTAGCCGACACGCGCAAGCTTCTCGCCGAAGCCTGGGTCAGCGGTTCTGACCAGGAAAATCCACGCTAGCAGGAGCGCGGCGGCCAACCCCGGCCGCTGGTTCCGGGGCCTGCCCAACGTCGAAGTCACGGGAAACACTTGGTGAGTTGCGGTTTCGATGGCGTTCCCGTTTAATCTCGCTTACGAGTGGAGGCTCGTTCCTGGCTCGCGGAGGATGGCACGCAATTGCGGCTCGGGCGGCATGCGAGGTTCCCATCACGTCCCCGGGGTTACCCGGACCGCGCCACCTTCAGAATGCGCAGCCGTGGCGTCAGCGTTCCTCTGGCGCTCACCCGGCATTTAAGGATCATGATGAAACGGCTTGTCGAATTCCCGCTGGATCACGGGGGCAGCGTGCTCGTCGAGGTGACCGATCCGGCCCCCGGGCCGGTCATGCGCGGGTTGAAGGACAGTACCGCCCTGCTGGAGCAGGCCGACAAGAGCTTCGAGGCTGCGACCGCCACGATCCCGCGTGCGGCGCGGTCGCTGATCTCCCGGCTGCGCTCGATCGAGGAAGCGCCGGACGAGATCGGCATTGAGTTCGGCGTGCAGCTCAGCGCTCAGACCGGTGCGTTCATCGCGTCGGTGGCGGCGGAGGCGAACTTCAAGGTGTCGATGACTTGGCGCCGGGCCGAAACCGGCTGATCGGGGAATACCGCGGAAATGCCCCGCCGGTGCCTTTTGGAGCGTTGGTGTTCCGATCCGGCGGGTATAGTGCGACCATACCGGCTAAGGGGAGGGCCGAGCTCGCGCCAAATCGGTAATGCGCGGTTTTCGTGCCCCCGAGGGGGTCAGGTGAGCGGTGACATCGAGCTAGAAATCGGCGCGGGAGCACAGGCCGGCCGTTATGCGGTCCGGGTGATCCACGCCGCCGCCGGCGGCGAGCCCGTGGGTGAGCTGTATCTCGACATCGACAACATGCTCGGGCAACGAGACCTGCTGGAGGCGACCGTGCTGGCCTCGGCGGTGCCACGCCGGGCCGTGGCCGCCACCGAGCAGCCGGTCAGGGATGCCGGGCAGCAGCTATTCCGCGCCCTGTTCACCGGGCCGGTGTACGGAATGTACCGGGCTAGTCTCGGCGTAGCCCAGCAGCGCGGCGAGCGGCTGCGGGTGGTGCTGCGGCTGACCGCCCCGGAGCTGGCCGCGCTGCCGTGGGAGACTCTGTTCGATCCCGAGACCCAGACCTACCTGTGCCGGCAGGAGCCACTGGTGCGGCACGTGCCCGCGCCCTATACCGCGGATCCGCTGGAAGTACGGCCCCCGCTGCGGATACTCGGCTTGGTCTCATCCCCGCGAGGCTTGCCACCGCTCGACGTGGAAGCGGAAAAGCGGCATCTCATGGAGGCACTAGCCGGGCCGATCGCGCAAGGGCTGGTTCAGGTGACCTGGGCCTCGGCGACCTGGCACGCGGTGCAGGCGCAGCTGCTCGCAGGCGAGTGGCACGTGCTGCACTTCGTCGGCCACGGCGACTATGACGGTGAGGCCGGGGAGGGCTTGGTCGCCCTGACCGGGCCGGACGGCCAGGTCGACCTGGTCACGGCAGCCCGGCTGGCAGACCTGCTGCGCGAGGCGCAGCCCGCACCTCGGCTGGTGATGTTGAACTCCTGCGCGTCCGGGCAGACCGGCGCGAAGGACATTTTTTCCAGCACCGCCGCCACCCTGGTCCGAAGCGGCATCAACGCCGTCGCGGCCATGCAGTTCGCCATCAGCGACAACGCGGCTATTGCCTTCGCGACCGGCTTCTACACGGCCATCGCGCACGGCCGGAGCGTCGATGAGGCCGCGCGCAGCGGGCGGATCGCCATCCTCGGCACCCCACACAGCATGGAATGGGTCACCCCGGTGCTATATGTGCGCGGGCCGGCCACCAGGCTGTTCACGATAACAGGATCGCCCGCGGCCCTTCCCGTGCCTGACCCGAGGTCAGCTGCGCAGCCGACCTCGGTCCCGCCTGAGCCGCAGCGCCCGTTCCAGCCACAGGCTCCGCCCCAGACCTCCGAGATGGCCCGGCGGGCATGGGCCGGCCTGCGCGCGTTCTACGACGACGCCCGGCCCGCGCCGCGCCCGGCCGCTGATTACCGGGGTCGTCGCGGCCAGGCGCCAGCGCGCGGTGCGAACTGGGTGCGGACCGAGGAGCGGTTCCGCGATCCCGGGACTGGCGTGATCATGCGAGTCTGGATCGACCCAGCTGACCAGAGCCGCCATTACCTCCCCGAAGACCAGCGCTGAGCCCGGTACGGGGAGATTTCCTCGCCCAGGAGGCCACATGTCACAGCCGCCGCCCGGACAGTACCCGCCGCCCGGGCAGCAGTACCCCCCGCCGGGACCGCAGTACTCGCCGCCCGGGCCGCAGCAGTACCCGCCGCCCGGGCCGCAGCAGTACCCGCCGCCCGGGCCGCAGCAGTACCCGCCGCCCGGGCCGCAGTACCCGCCGCCGGGTCAGCAGTACCCGCCGCCGCCCGGGCCGTTCAGCGTCACCACGGCCCTTCAGCTCCAGGACATGACCATCGAGCGGGACCTCGGGCTGACCTTCGGCCTAGTCGTCCGCAGCATGGGCATCGCCAGGGCGCTGGGCGCAGGCCTCACCGCACTGCGCCAGGGCGAGGTAACCCAGTACACCTCACTGCTGGAGGAAAGCCGCCGCCATGCCATCGACCGCATGATCGACAACGCCCGGCTGCTCGGCGCCAATGCGATCATCGCCATGCGGTTCGACTCTTCCGAAATCAATCAGCAGCTGACCGAGATCGTCGCCTACGGCACCGCGGTCGTCGTCCGGCCGGCGGAGTGACCGCGCAGGCCGGGCTGCCGGGTGTTGCCCATCCGGGCTCGGACGGCCCCGGCACCCCAGCTGCGCCGCTCGCCGCGGTATCGCACGACCCGGGGGCCGTCGGCCCCCGCGGGCCGCGATGTCAGAGCTTTGCTCCTCGGCTCCTCTTGTCTTGGTTGTCCTCGCTCTGTTAGTCCGGCTTGGAGTCGGCGGCCACCTTGCTGGCCAGGTGGGTCGGCAGCGGCTCGTGCCTGACGTACTGCCGGGTGAACGAGCCCGTGCCGTGCGACAGCGACCGCAGGTCGATGGAGTAGCGGATGATCTCGAGTTCGGGGACTTCCGCCCGGACCAGGGTCCGGCCCACGCCGACCGGCTCGGTGCCAAGCACCCGGCCGCGCCGCGAGGACATGTCCGACATGACCGCGCCCACGTAATCGTCGGGCACCAGCACGGACACCTCATCCACCGGCTCGAGCAGCATCGGCTGGGCCTTGTCCACCGCGTCCTTCAGCGCCAGCCGCCCGGCCTTCTGGAACGCCATGTCGGAGGAGTCCACCGAGTGCGCCTTGCCGTCGTACAGCGTCACCCGCACGCCCGTCATCGGATAGCCGGCCAGCACGCCCTGCTCCATCTGCCAGCGGACGCCCTTCTCCACCGACGGGATGAACTGCCGCGGCACCACACCGCCGACGATCTTGTCGACGAACTCGAAGCCGGCCGAGTCCTCCAGCGGCTCCACCTCGATGTGGCAGATGCCGTACTCGCCGTGGCCGCCGCTCTGCTTCACGTTGCGGCCCAGGCCCTGGCCCTTGCCCGCGATCGTCTCCCGCAGCGGGACGCGCAGGTCGGTGGTCTCTACCGCGACGCCCTGCCGGTTCGCTAGCCGGTCGAGCAGCAGGTCGGTGTGGGCCTCGCCCATGCACCACAGCACCAGCTGGTGGGTCTCCGGGTTGTTCTCCAGGCGCAGCGTCGGGTCCTCGGCCACCAGCCGGCTCAGGCCCTGGGATAGCTTGTCCTCGTCGGCCTTGGACTTGGCCACGATCGCCACCGGCAGCAGCGGCTCGGGAATGGACCACGATTCCATCAGCAGCGGGTGCTCCTTGTCCGACAGCGTGTCGCCGGTCTCGGCCGTGCTGAGCTTGGCCACGGCGCAGATGTCGCCGGCCGCGCACTGGGTGACGGACCGCTGCTGCTTGCCCAGCGGCGAGGTCAGCGCGCCGATCCGCTCGTCATTGTCGTGGTCGTCGTGGCCGCGGGCCGACCGCCCGTGCCCGGACACGTGCACCGAGGCGTCCGGGCGCAGCGTGCCGGAGAACACCCGGACCAGGCTGATCCGGCCGACGTACGGGTCGGAGGTGGTCTTGACCACCTCGGCCAGCAGCGGGCCCTTGGGGTCGGAGGCCAGGCCGGTGACGGGCTTGCCGTCCGGGGTGGTGACCGCGGGCAGGGGGTGCTCGGCGGGCGAGGGGAAGGCCTCGGTCATCACTTCGAGCAGCTCGAGCATGCCAATCCGCTGCGGCGAGGAGACCGCGAGCACCGGGTGGAAGCTGCCTCGCGCGACGGCCTTCTCCAGGTCCTCGATGAGCACCTTGGGGTCGATTTCCTCCCCGGACAGGTACCTGTCCATCAGGCCCTCGTCTTCGCTCTCCTGGATGATGCCCTCGATCAGCTCACCGCGCAGTTCCTCCGTCCGGTCGGCGTCCGCGGCCGAGGGCGCGCCCTCGGTCCGGTTCCCGCCCGAGTAGCTGAACAGCTTCTGCGACAGCAGCCCGATCAGCCCGTCCACCGGTGCGCCGACCGGCAGGTACAGGGGCGCGACCGCGTCCCCGAAGGCGTCGCGGCAGGCGGCCAGGGTGGCTTCGAACTCGGCGCGCTGATGGTCGATCTTGGTGATGACGACCGCGCGCGGCATGCCCACCGCGGCGCACTCCTCCCACAGCATCCTGGTCAGGCCGTCGATCCCGTCGGTGGCGGAGATGGCGAACAGCGCCGAGTCCGCCGCCCGCAGCCCGGCCCGGAGGTCCCCGGTGAAGTCGGCGTAACCGGGCGTGTCGAGCAGGTTGACCTTGATGCCGTTGTGCACGAGAGGCGCGAGCGTCAGGTTCACCGAACGCTGCTGCCTGATCTCGACCTCATCGAAGTCGCTGACCGTGGTGCCCTCTTCGATGCTGCCCTGCCGCTGGATGGTCCCCGTCGCGGCGAGCAGCGCCTCAACCAGGCTGGTCTTGCCGGAACCTGAATGGCCGACCAGCACCACGTTTCTTACCTGGTCGGCCGCCGGTGCCCTGCCCGCGGCTCCTCCCGGCCCACTCGGTGAAGTTGCCAATTGCCTTCGCCTCCTTGCGTTCGCTGGTGCGCACGACCAGCCTTAACCCGGGAGCACCGTAACCACAACCCCCATGCCAAGAATCTGCCCGGTTGCGGGAAAGTGAAGCTCAGTCAGCGCGGACGGTAACACTCCGCCCGCCTTCAGAAAGTCAAGCTCAGCCCATTAGGGCGCTTCCCGGTTGGCCAAGTAGGATCGGACGGCCATGCTGAACGTGCTGCGGCCCGCCATGACGCGCCTGTTCACCCCGGTTGGCGCGCTCCTCGCGCGCACGCCGGTTACGGCGAACGCCATTACCATCGTCGGCACCGTCGGGGTGGCCGGCGGGGCGCTCGGGCTGTTTCCCATAGGCGAGCTGTTCCCCGGCGCCTTCACCTGCACGGTCTTCGTGCTGCTTGACATGCTGGACGGCGTGCTGGCCCGGCTGAAGGGGACCACGGGCCGGTGGGGCGCGTTCCTCGACTCGACCATGGACCGGATCGCCGACGCCGCCATCTTTTCCGGCCTGGTGCTGTGGTTCATGCTCGGCGGGCACAACCCCCTGCTGGCCGGAGTGTCGCTGTTCTGCCTCGTCATAGGCATGCTGGTGTCGTATACCAAGGCCCGGGCCGAGGGCCTGGGGCTGCGCTGCGACGGGGGGCTGATCGAACGGCCCGAGCGCATGCTCATCTCGCTGATCGCCGTCGGCGTTTCCGGGCTCGGCGTGCCGTACATTCTGAACGTGGGGCTCTGGGCGCTCGCGGCGGGAAGCGCCTTCACCCTCGGCCAGCGCGTGCGCGCGGTCTACCGGGCCGCGAAGATTCCTGCGGATCCGGGCGGGTTAGGAAGGTTGGCGTGACGGGTTCATCGGGGAGAGCCGGGTCCGCGGGCTTCGGCCGCCGGCTCAGCGAGCGGCTGACCGGCTATGCCTACCAGCTCGGCTGGAAGCTGATCTGCCGTCTGCCCGGATCGTGGGCGCGGTGGGCGTTCACTACGGTGGCCGACATCGCCTGGCGGCGGCAGGGACCGAAGGTCCAGGTGCTCGAGGCCAACCTGCGCCGGGTGCTGAGCTACTCCCAGGGCCGCCCCGTGGTGGATGGCACAGTGGTGGACGGCAAGGAACTGCGCACCTTGTCCCGGGCGGCGCTGCGCTCCTACGCCAGGTACTGGCTCGAGGTGTTCCGGCTGCCGGCCATCCCGGTCGAGCGGATCGTGTCCGCGATGCATATCGATCCCGAGGGCGAGGCGGCCCTGTTCGCCAACCTGAAGGCCGGCCGCGGCGTGGTCATCGCGCTGCCGCACATGGGCAATTTCGAGCAGGCCGGAGCCTGGGTCGTCGCCCGCGGGGCCGGCACCTTCACCACCGTCGCCGAGCGGCTGCGGCCGGAATCGGTCTATGAGGCGTTCGTCAGGTTCCGGGAGAGCCTGGGCATGGAGGTCCTGCCGCTGACGGGCGGACTGAGCCCGTTCGGCACCCTGGCCCAGCGGCTGCGCGCGGGCGGCCTGGTCTGCCTGGTCAGCGACCGCGACCTGAAGGAGACCGGCGTCGAGGTCGAGATGTTCGGGGAGCAGGCGCGGATCGCCGCCTCCGCCGCCCTGGCGCTGCACACCGGCGCGGCGCTGATGCCGGTCGGCACCTGGTTCGAGGGCGACGACTGGGGCGCGCACATCTACGACGAGATCCCGGTGCCGGCCTCGGGCACCCGCGCCGAGAAGGTCGCCGAGATGAGCCAGCAGCTGGCCCGCGTGTTCGAGCAGGTCATCGCCGAGCACCCGCAGGACTGGCACATGCTGCAGCGGGTGTTCACCGCCGATCTCGACCCCGCCCGCCTGCGCCCGGTCCGGGTGCCCGCGCCCCGGGACAGCGAGCCATGAAGATCGGGATCGTCTGCCCCTACTCCTGGGATGTCCCAGGTGGCGTGCAGCAGCACATCAGGGACCTGGCCGAGGCGCTGATCGACGAGGGGCACGACGTCTCGGTGATCTCCCCGGCGGATGACGAGACGCCGCTGCCACCCTACGTGGTAGGGGCCGGCCGGGCGGTCCCAGTGCCGTACAACGGGTCGGTGGCCCGGCTGTCGTTCGGCTTCCTGTCGGTGAGCCGGGTGCGGCGCTGGATCAGGGACGGCGGCTTCGACGTGCTGCACGTGCACGAACCGGAGATCCCGAGCCTCTCGCTGCTGGCCTGCTGGGTGGCCATCGGGCCGATCGTGGCCACCGTGCACACCGCGATCCCGCGCTCGCGGATCCTGCTGGTCACCTACCCCGTCGTCCGGACCGGGATGGAGAAGATAAACGGCCGGATAGCGGTCTCCGAGGCGGCCCGGACCACGCTGGTCGAGCACATCGGCGGCGACGCCGTGGTCATCCCCAACGGCGTGGCCACCCGCCGCTACCGTAAGGCCGAGCCGCTGCCCGGCTGGCCGGGATCCGGCGGCGCCATCGGCTTCCTGGGCCGGCTTGACGAGCCGCGCAAGGGCCTGCAGGTGCTGCTCAAGGCGTTCGAGATCCTCGGCCCGCAGCGGCCCGGACTGCGGCTGCTGGTGGCCGGCCGGGCCGCGGACGCCGAGGAGGTGCTGCACCGG
The DNA here is from genome assembly GCA_963835775.1 of uncultured Actinomycetes bacterium. Classification (GTDB taxonomy): domain Bacteria; phylum Actinomycetota; class Actinomycetes; order Streptosporangiales; family Streptosporangiaceae; genus Palsa-504. The sequence continues at coordinate 455,811 of CAWIHB010000004.1, forward strand.
GTGCCCGCCGACCTGCGGGACCGGGTCGTGATGCTGGGGCAGGTCAGCGAGGAAGACAAGGTCCGCGTGCTGCACTCGGTGGACGTGTTCTGCTCGCCGAACACGGGCGGCGAGTCGTTCGGCATCGTGACCGCCGAGGCCATGGCCGCCGGGGTGCCGATCATGGCCAGTGACATCGAGGCGTTCCGGCAGGTGCTGCAGGGCGGCCAGGCGGGGGAGCTGTTCGCCACCGGGGACCCTGCCGACCTGGCCCGGGCGGCCGGGCGGCTGCTCGATGACCCGGCCCGCCGGGCCAGCCTGTCGGCCGCCGCGCTGGCCGCCGTGGCCCAGTACGACTGGTCAGTCGTCGCCCGCGACGTGCTCCGCGTCTATGAGATGGTGATGCTCGGCCAGACCGGGGTGGCCGTGGCCCAAGGGGTCAGGGACTGGCCGTGGTGACCATCACCTACATCGTCATCATCGTCGCGGCCTCGCTGCTGGTCGGCGTGTACGTCTCCTGGCGGGCCGGGCGGATCGACCGGCTGCACACGCGGGTGGAAATGGCCCGGGTCGCGCTGGACGCGACCCTGCTGCGGCGCAGCTCGGCGGCGCTGGAGCTGGCCACCTCCGGGCTGCTCGACCCGGCCACCAGCCTGCTGGTGGCCAGCGCGGTCCACGGCACGCGGACCCGCGACGGCGACCGGCCACGGGACCTGGCCGAGAGCGACCTGACCCGGGCGCTGCGGGCCGCCTTCAGCCAGCCCGACTTCCGCGCCTCGCTGAGCGGCAAGGATGGCGCCGATGAGCTGCTCGCCGAGGTCGAGGAGACCGCGCACCAGGTGTTCCTGGCCCGCAAGTTCTACAACGACATGGTCGCGGCGACCAGGGACGCCAGGAACCGCCGGCTGGTCCGGGTGCTGCACCTGTCCGGAAAGGCGCCCGCCCCGGTGTTCTTCGAGATGGACGACTCGATGATCGCCGACAAGGCCGGCGCCGCGCTGGCCTGAACCCGGCCGGGCGACCTGCGGGCCCGCTGCCCATACGATGGTGGTAAGCAGTCACGATTGAGCAAGCGAGGTTCCGGGTGTCTACTGTCAACGCTGATGACCCTGCTGGCCAGGGGGGACGACCCCCCCAGACCCCCCCGCTGGGACATGGGGCGGCCACGGGTACCGCGCGGGTGAAGCGCGGCATGGCGGAGATGCTCAAGGGCGGCGTGATCATGGATGTGGTCACGCCTGACCAGGCCAAGATCGCCGAGGACGCCGGCGCGGTGGCGGTCATGGCGCTGGAACGGGTGCCCGCCGACATCCGCGCGCAAGGCGGCGTGGCCCGGATGAGCGACCCCGACATGATCGACGGCATCATCGCGGCGGTATCGATCCCGGTCATGGCCAAGTGCCGGATCGGGCACTTCGCCGAGGCCCAGGTCCTGCAGGCCATCGGGGTCGACTACATCGACGAGTCCGAGGTGCTCACCCCGGCCGACGAGGCCCACCACGTGGACAAGTGGAAGTTCACCGTGCCGTTCGTGTGCGGTGCCACCAACCTGGGCGAGGCGCTGCGGCGCATCGCCGAGGGCGCGGCCATGATCCGCTCCAAGGGCGAAGCCGGGACCGGCAACGTGGTCGAGGCCACCAGGCACATGCGGTCGATCAGGTCGGAAATCGCGCGCCTGCGCGGGCTGCCCGCCGAGGAGCTGTTCACCGCGGCCAAGGAGCTCGGCGCCCCCTACGAGCTGGTCGCCGAGGTGGCCGGGGCGGGCCGGCTGCCCGTCGTCCTGTTCACCGCGGGCGGCATCGCCACCCCCGCCGACGCCTCGCTGATGATGCAGCTCGGCGCCGAGGGCGTGTTCGTCGGTTCGGGCATCTTCAAGTCCGGCGACCCGGCCAAGCGCGCCGCCGCCATCGTGAAGGCCACCACCTTCCACGACGACCCGGACGTGGTAGCCAAGGTCTCCCGCGGCCTGGGCGAGGCCATGGTGGGCATCAACCTGGACACCCTGCCCCCCGACCAGCACTACGCCGGCCGCGGCTGGTAACCGGATCCGGGAAGCCAGAATCCGGGCCCGATCCGCCCTGTCCCAGGTGCTGAAACCCGGGGTTCACCACCCACCACCCAAGAGCGTGCTGGAACCGGGGTTTCACCCCCACGTCCAGCGCCCGGAGCCGGGAAGATAGGCCGGTGCTGGGGCGTTTTACTGTTGTTAACCCATTGTGCTCGGAGGCTGCGCGGCCTCAGCGTCACGCTGCCCGGAGGAAGGATGAACGCGGTGCCGGTTATCGGGGTGCTCGCCCTGCAGGGGGATGTCCCCGAGCATCTGCGCGCGCTCGAAGACGCCGGCGCGGCCGCCGTCCCGGTCCGCCGCGCGGAGGAACTCCACCGCCTCGACGGGCTGATCATCCCGGGCGGTGAGTCGACCACCCTGTGGCGGCTGGCGGTCGCCTTCGACATGCTCGAGCCGCTGCGCAAGCTGATCGCCTCCGGGCTGCCGACGTTCGGGTCCTGCGCCGGGATGATCATGCTGGCGGACCGGCTCGCCGACGGCGTGGCCGGCCAGCAGACGTTCGGCGGCATCGACATGACCGTGCGCCGCAACGCGTTCGGGCGGCAGGTCGACTCGTTCGAGACCGACATCACGCTGGCCGGGCTGCCCCGCGGAGAATCAGCGGGCCCGCTGCACGCGGTCTTTATCCGCGCGCCCTGGGTAGAGCAGAATGGCGAGAACGTCACCATCCTGGGTACCGAGCAGCGCACCGGTAGGATCGTCGCCGTGCGGCAGGGTCACCTGCTGGCCACGGCCTTCCACCCCGAGCTGACCCCGGACCGGCGTATCCATGAGCTATTCGTAGACATCGTGAAGGACAACACATGAGCGGCCACTCCAAGTGGGCCACCACCAAGCACAAGAAGGCGGTGGTGGACGCCAAGCGCGGCAAGCTGTTCGCCAAGCTGATCAAGAACGTAGAAGTCGCCGCGCGCACCGGCGGGGCCGATCCGGCGGGCAACCCGACCTTGTATGACGCCATCCAGAAGGCGAAGAAGAGCTCGGTGCCGAATGACAACATCGACCGCGCCCTGCGCCGCGGCAGCGGTGCCGAGGCCGGCGGCGCGCAGTACGAGAACATCACCTACGAGGGCTACGCTCCCGGCGGGGTCGCGGTCCTGGTCGAGTGCCTGACCGACAACAGGAACCGGGCCGCCTCCGACGTGCGCACCGCGTTCAGCCGCAACGGCGGCTCGATGGCCGACCCCGGCTCGGTGTCCTACCTGTTCCACCGCAAGGGCGTCATTGTGGTCGACAAGAGGGGGGAGGGGAGGTGGGTGGGGTGACCGAGGACGACGTGCTGACCGCGGTGCTGGAGTCGGGCGCCGAGGAGGTCAATGACCTGGGCGAGTCGTTCGAGGTGGTATCCGAGCCCGCCAACCTGGTCACGGCCCGCAAGGCGCTGCAGGACGCGGGGATCGACTACGACTCCGCCGACGTCGCCTTCCTGCCCAGCGTCGAGGTGGACCTCGACGAGGAGCACGCCAAGCGGGTGTTCCGGCTGATCGAGGCGCTCGAGGACTCCGACGACGTGCAGGACGTATACGCCAACTACTCGGTCTCCGACGACATCATGGAGAAGCTCGACTAGCCCGCGCGACAACCTCTGCCGGCCGACCTTCCTTCGAAAAGGCGACGGGCGCAACACCTGAAAGGCGCCGGGGGCAACACGCCGACCGCGATACGCGACCCGGACACCGCCGGCCCGGTAGGTTCGTAGCGAACAGATGTTCGTGGCAGCCGGACCCATAGGAGAGCACGTTGGCGGGCCTGACCTATGCGCGGCACCCGATCCGGGTGCTCGGCGTCGACCCGGGCCTGACCAGGTGCGGCGTCGGCGTGGTGGAGGGGGCGCCGGGCCGGGCCCTGAAGCTGGTCCGGGTCGGGGTCATCAAGACCTCGGCCGCCGACGACATAGCGGCCCGGCTGCTGGCCATCGAGACCGAGCTCGAGGCCTGGCTGGACGCCTGTCAGCCGGACGCGGTGGCCGTAGAGCGGGTCTTCAGCCAGCAGAATGTCCGGACCGTCATGGGCACGGCCCAGGCGGCCGGGATCGCGATCGTGTGCGCCGCCCGCCGCGGCCTGCCGGTCGCCACGCACACCCCCAGCGAGGTCAAGGCTGCGGTGACCGGCAGCGGACGGGCCGGCAAGGACCAGGTCACCATCATGGTGATGAAGCTGCTGCGGATCACCGACCCGCCCCGTCCCGCCGATGCGGCCGACGCGCTCGCGCTGGCCATCTGCCATCTGTGGCGCGGCGGCTCCCCGCTGGGCACCGGATCGCGGCTCGCGGCGGCGGCCGCGGGAGGAGGCAGCGCATGATCGCTCATGTGCGCGGCACGGTCGCCGGGGTGGCCCCCGACGGTGCCGTCATCGAGGTGGGCGGCGTCGGGATGCGGGTGCAGTGCACCCCGGGCACCCTGGCCACGCTCAAGCCGGGGGAGCCCGTCCAGGTGGCCACGTCCCTGGTGGTCAGGGAGGACTCGCTCACCCTGTACGGCTTCGGCTCCGACGACGAGCGGAACGTTTTCGAACTGCTGCAGACGGCCAGCGGCGTGGGCCCGCGGCTGGCCCTGGCCATGCTGGCCGTGCACTCACCCGACGCGCTGCGCCGGGCCGTCTCGACCGAGGACCTGGGCGCGCTGACCATGGTGCCCGGCATCGGCAAGAAGGGGGCGGAGCGGATCGTGCTCGAGCTGCGGGACCGGCTCGGCCCGCCCGGCGACAGCGGCGCCACGGGCGGTCTGGCCGGTGCCCGGCCGCAGCGGGCCCCCCAGTGGCGCGACCAGGTGCAGTCCGGCCTGGTCAACCTGGGCTGGTCGGCTCGCGATGCCGACCAGGCCATCGCGGCCCTGGAGGAGGACGGCACGATCGGCGCCGGCCAGGGGCCGGTCGACGTGGCCATGGTTCTGCGCGCCGCGCTGCGTAAGCTCAGCAGCCGATGACGGAGGAACACGACTCATTGGCCCGCGCCGAGGAGGCCGAGCTGGCCGCCCGCCAGCAGCGCCTGGAGCGGGCCGCCGACGGCGGTCACGGCGTGGTCTCCGCGCTGGCGGACGCGGACGAGCGCGCCATAGAAAGCGCGCTGCGGCCCAAGCGGCTCACCGAGTTCACCGGCCAGGCCCGGGTCCGCGAGCAGCTGTCGCTGATCCTGCAGAGCGCCCTGCGGCGCGGCCGGCCACCGGATCACGTGCTGCTGGCCGGGCCGCCCGGCCTGGGCAAGACCACGATCGCGATGATCGTGGCCGCCGAGCTCGGCGCGCCGCTGCGCATCACCAGCGGCCCGGCCATCGAGCGTTCCGGTGACCTGGCCGCCGTGCTGTCCACGCTCAGCGAGGGCGAAGTGGTCTTCATCGACGAGATCCACCGCCTGGCCCGGCCCGCCGAGGAAATGCTCTACATGGCCATGGAGGACTTCCGGGTCGACGTGGTGATCGGCAAGGGACCGGGCGCGACCGCCATCCCGCTGGAGATCGCGCCGTTCACCCTGGTCGGGGCGACCACCCGGGCCGGGCTGCTGCCCGCCCCGCTGCGGGACAGGTTCGGGTTCACCGCGTACCTGGACTTCTACGCGCCCGATGAGCTCGAGCACATCATCCGCAGGTCCGCCGGGCTGCTCGGCGTGAGGCTCACCGACGAGGGCGCGGCCGAGCTGTCCACCCGGTCCCGGGGCACACCGCGGATCGCGAACCGGCTGCTGCGCCGGGTCCGCGACTACGCCGAGGTCCGGGCCGACGGCGTGGTCACCAGGGACATCGCCCGGACCGCGCTGGAGCTCTACGAGGTGGACGAGCACGGCCTGGACCGGCTCGACCGGGGGGTGCTCGACGCGCTGGTGCGCCGGTTCGGCGGCGGCCCGGTCGGCCTGTCCACGCTCGCGGTCGCGCTGGGGGAGGAGGCGGAGACCGTCGAGGTGGTGGCCGAGCCGTTCCTGGTCAGGTGCGGGCTGCTGGCCCGGACCCCGCGCGGCCGGGTGGCCACCGCGGCCGGCTGGGCCCACCTGGGCCTGACCCCGCCGCCCTCGATCGGCGAATTGCCTACGCTGTTTGATTAGAGGTTTGATTAGAGATGCCTTCCCCAGGGGCCGCCCCCCCGGGGTCTACACTGTCACGATCACAGGTAAAACCTCGTAGCCTGTTGGTGCCGGGTCAAAGCGCGGCTAAACTTCGGCAGTTGGTCGTTGGCCTTAGCCGCGACCGCGCATGCAGAGCCAACTGGAAGGATGCCCCGGGTCATGGGGACTACTGTAGGAGCCGCCGCGGCGGCCGCCAAGTCGTCAGGTAGCAGCTCGTATACGTTCCTGCTCTTGATCGTGCTGGTCTTTGTCGGTTTCTATTTCCTGATGATCCGGCCGCAGCGCCGCCGTCAGCAGCAGGCCCAGCAGCAGCAGCGCACGGTCTCCCCCGGCGCCCGGGTCCGCACCACGGCCGGCATGTACGCCACCGTGTCCGCGGTGGACGGCGACGACGTCATCCTGGAGGTCGCCCCCGGCGTGGACGTCCGCTACATGCGGCGCTCCGTCATGGAGGTCATCAGCGACGGGGACGAGCCCGAGGAGACCGTCGAGGACGCTCACGACGACGGGTACGCCGAGGATGACGTCCCGGACGATGACACCGAGCCGTCCGACGAGCACGAGGTCACCGCGTCGGCCGAGGACGGCCTGGCCGAATCGCACGACAAGGACAACGTGTTCTGAGCCGTCGGCCGGCCGAGGACGACTGAACCAAGACAGGCGGAGAAGTGGCAGCCCCGACGAAGACCGTCCCGCATCCGGGACGGGCGCTCATCGCGCTTGTGGTGCTCATACTGATCATGCTGCTGGCCATTCTGGGCGGGAGCACGTTCAGCCCGGGCAACTGGCACAAGCACTTCAGGGTCGGCCTCGGGCTCGACCTGTCCAGCGGCACCCAGGTCACCATGAAGGCGCAGACGCTGTCCGGGGCCGTCCCGCAGCCCGGTGAGCTGACCGAGGCCAGCAACATCATCCTGGCCCGGGTCAACGGCACAGGTAACTCCGGCGCCACGGTGGTGCCGCAGGGCAACGACCTGCTGGTCGTCTCCGTGCCCGGCAAGAGCTCCCAGCAGACCATCAACCTGGTCAGCACCACCGCCCTGCTCAGGTTCCGCCAGGTCCTGCTGCTCCAGGAGTACGGCACCGCCGCCACCCCCACCCCCACCCCGTCGGCCTCGGCCACGCCGAGCGCGAGTGCCAGCACCTCGGCCACGCCGAAGGCCTCGGCCAGCGCGACCAGTACGGCGAGCACCTCGGCCAAGATCGTCCCTGACGTCGGCGCCAGCGCCAGCCCGACGGCCACCGCCAGCCCGACGGCCACCGGGACCGCCTCGCCCAAGGCGTCCTCGTCCGCCTCGCCCAGCCCGAGCGCCAGCCCCACCGCGCCCTCCAGCAGCACGGCTTCCGGCGACGCGAGCCTGGTGAACAAGCAGACTCTCGCGCTGTTCAACAAGCTCACCTGCAAGCCAGGCGAGAGCGACACCGTGTGGAAGGCCCAGGTCGGCTACACGAAGTCCGCCGACTACGACGACCCAGACCAGCAGATCGTCTCGTGCGACAGCGCCGGCAACAAATACGCCCTGGACGTGGCCAAGGTGCTCGGCGAGGACGTGACCAACGCGACCGCCGCGGTGTCCACGACCAACAACGAGTGGCAGGTCAACCTCACCCTGGACAGCAAGGGCGCGGCGGCGTTCAGCACGCTGACCTCGAACCAGTTCACCAAGTACGGCTCCGACTACACCACCAACCCGACCGACGCGGCGCTGGACCAGATCGCCATCGTCCTGGACGGGAACGTGGTCACCGCGCCGGAGACCACCTCCGCGATCCCGGGCGGCAACGCCCAGATCACCGGCAACTTCACCCAGGCGCAGGCCACCGACCTGCAGAACGTGCTGAAGTACGGGCACCTGCCGCTCAGCTTCACGGTCGAGTACGAGTCGTCGGTCTCACCGTCGGTAGGGCATAACCAGCTCGTCGGCGGCCTGATCGCCGCCGCGATCGGGCTCGCGCTGGTCGTCCTGTACTCCTTCATCTACTACCGCGGCCTCGGCCTGGTGTCGGTGTCCAGCCTGATCATCGCCGGCACGATCACCTACCTGGCCGTGGTCCTGCTGACCAAGTACCAGAACTTCGCGCTCGAGCTGTCCGGCATCGCCGGCCTGATCGTGGCCATCGGCATCACCGCCGACTCGTTCGTGGTGTTCTTCGAGCGATTGCGCGACGAGGTGCGCGAGGGTAAACAGCTGCGCCCGGCCGTGGAGGCAGGCTGGAAACGGGCCCGGCGCACGATCCTGGTCTCAGACACGGTGTCGTTCCTGGCCGCCGTGCTGCTGTACTACTTCGCCATCGGCGAGGTCAAGGGCTTTGCCTACACCCTCGGCCTGACCACGCTCATCGACGTGCTCGTGGTGTTCCTGTTCACCAAGCCCATGGTGACGCTGCTCGCCCGGACCAGGTTCTACGGCAACGGTCATCCGCTTTCCGGCCTTGACCCGGCCCGGCTCGGGGCCCGCGCCCCGTGGCGGTCCTCGGTCCGGCGCACCCCGGTCAGGCACAAGCCCGATGCGGTAACCCGTACCACCGGGTCCCGCACCACCGGGTCCAGCACCACCGGGGAGGCGTGATGTCGCGACTGGGACAGATCCCCGGCAGGCTCTACCGTGGCGAAGTATCGATCAACTTCGTCGGCCGGCAGCGGCTGTGGTACGCGATTTCCGGGGCCATCCTGGTCATCAGCATCGTGGCGCTGCTGGTCCGCGGGCTGGACTTCAGCGTCGAGTTCAAGGGCGGCGCGGTCTTCCAGTTCTCCGCGCCTTCCGCGAGCCTGAGCCAGGTGCAGGGCGCGGTCAGCAGCGGCGGTGTCAGCGGCGCCGTGGTGCAGCAACTCAACGGCGGGCAAAAGGGCTGGCAGGTGCAGACCAAGGCCCTGACCGGCAGCGAGACCACCACGCTCGAGGGCTCGATTACCAGCAAGCTCGGCGTCAACCCGAACGACATCACCACCACCACCGTGGGCGCGAGCTGGGGCAGCCAGATCTCCGCCAAGGCACTGCAGGCGCTGATCGCGTTCCTGATCGTGATCGTGATCTACCTGTCCATCGCCTTCGAGTGGAAGATGGCGATCGCGGCGTTCGTCGCCCTGATACATGACATCGTGATCACCACCGGGGTGTACGCGCTGGCCGGGTTCCAGGTCAGCCCGGCGACCGTCATCGGGCTGCTGACCATCCTCGGCTACTCGCTGTATGACACCGTGGTGGTCTTCGACAAGGTCCGGGAGAACACGGCCGGCCTGCTCGGCGGCGCCCGGAGCACCTACAGCCAGGCGGCCAACCTGGCCCTGAACCAGACCCTGGTCCGGTCCATCAACACGTCCCTGATCGCCCTGCTGCCGGTCACCGCGATCCTGGTCGTGGCGACCGCCATGCTCGGCTCGAACAACGAGCTGGAGCAGCTGGCCCTGGTCCTGTTCATCGGCATGCTCTCCGGCACCTACTCCTCGATCTTCATCGCCACCCCGGTCCTGGCTGATCTCAAGGAACGCGAGCCGCAGTACCAGGCGCTGGCCAAGCGGGTGAGCGTCCGCGCAGCCGGCGGCCGGGCCGCCAAGCGCTCCGCCGCCAGGACCCCGGCCGGGGCGCCCGCCGGGGCCGCCACACCGCCCGCGCCCGAGGACGAGACGGACGATGCGGGGTACGGGGACGACGCCGCGCCGGCCGCGGACGAGCTGACCACCACCGCGTCGCGGGTCACGGGGGCCAGGACCACGCCGGGCGCGGCGCGGCCGGGCCCGCGGCAGCAGCCGCGCCGGAGTTCTGGCTCGGCCCGGCACCGTCCCCGTGGCCCGGCAGGCAAGAAGAAGCGGCGCTGACCGATGCCCGACCAGGCTGAGGCGCCCGCCAGCCAGCACGCGCCGGGCCCGGATCAGCATGCCTCGCCGTTGTCCGCCGCGGTGAACGCCCTGATCGCCCGCCTGGTCCGGGACGTGCCCGACTATCCGCAGCCCGGCGTGATGTTCAAGGACATCACTCCGCTGCTGGCCGATGCGCAGGCGTTCGGCGCCGTGGTACAGGCCCTGGCCGCGACGTACGGCCCGGTGGATAAGGTGGCTGGCATCGAGGCCCGCGGCTTCATCCTGGCCGCCCCGGTCGCCTGCCGCCTGGGCGCCGGGTTCGTGCCGATCAGGAAGAAGGGCAAGCTCCCCGGCGTCACCCTGGCCCAGGATTACCAGCTCGAATACGGCACCGCCACCATCGAGGTGCTGACCGACGCCTTCGCTCCCGCCGAGCGCGTCCTGATCATCGACGACGTCCTGGCCACCGGCGGCACCGCCCGTGCCACCGTGGACCTGGTGCACCGGGCCGGCGCCCAGGTGGCAGGAATCTCCGTGCTGCTCGAGCTCTCCTTCCTCAACGGCCGCGCCAAGCTCCCCGATCTCCCCATCACCGCCCTCCTCACCGTCTAGCCCGCCCCCCCGTCCCCCTGGCCGCCCGCGCGCCTAGCGCAACGTGGTGAACCCCGGGTTTCACGACACTAGCGGGTGGTGAAAGCCGGGTTTCACCACGTTTCACCGCCTTTATCCGGCCCCGTGAAATCCCAGCGGGAATCGCACGCATGCCATCTGGTGTTCTACCCATCTAAGTACAATGGTGGCTTGGCCGATGCGAGGAGCGCGAGTGGCCGGTGACGTGATCACGACCGGCACGAGAGCTGCTGATAGTGCCGGGGTGGAAGCGTCACGGGGGACCGATCCCGTAGCTGATGCGGAACAGACCGGGGCGACAGCGGCAGGCGTGCCAGATCGGCGCGCGGCCGAAGACGCCTCGCCGGACCCAGCCAGCGGCCCGGATCCGGCCGCCGATCCGGGGGAGCCCGCCAGCCCGGAGACCGCCAGCCCGGAGACCGCCAGCCCGGAGACTGCCAGCCCGGAGACCGCCAGCCCGGAGACTGCCAGCCCGGAGACTGCCAGCCCGGAGACCGCCAGCCCGGAGACCGCCACTTCGGACCGGCCCGGTCCCGGCCGGACCGGAAGCGGCCAGGCCCGGCCCGGACGGGCCCGGGCGGCGGTTGCGGCGGTGCAGGGCCAGGCCGCCGACGTCGCGGCTTCGGGCGTCGGGGTCCGGCGCCGGCTCGCGCGGCTGGGGGCGCAGCGCTCCGGGACCGTCAACCCGGTCCTCGACCCGCTGATCAAGACCGTGCGGTCGACCCATCCGAAGGCCGATACCCGGCTGATCGAGCGGGCCTACGAAACGGCCGCCTACTGGCACCGGGACCAGAAGCGGCTGAGCGGCGACCCGTATATTACCCACCCGCTGGCGGTGGCCACCATTCTCGCCGAGCTCGGCATGAACACCGAGACCATCTGCGCGGCGCTGCTGCACGACACCGTGGAAGACACCCCGTACTCGCTGACCGAGCTGCGCGGCGAGTTCGGCGAGGACATCGCCGCGCTGGTAAACGGCGTCACCAAGCTGGACAAGGTCAAGTACGGCGAGTCCGCCGAGGCCGAGACCGTCCGCAAGATGGTGGTCGCGATGTCGCGCGACATCCGCGTGCTGGTCATCAAGCTCGCGGACCGGCTGCACAACATGCGTACGCTGCGCTACCTGAAGCGGGAGAAGCAGGAGCGCAAGTCGCGGGAGGTCCTGGAGATCTACGCCCCGCTGGCGCACCGGCTGGGCATGAACACGGTCAAGTGGGAGCTCGAGGACCTGGCCTTCCAGACGCTGTACCCGAAGCGCTTCGACGAGATCGCCCGGCTGGTCTCCGGCCGGTCGCCGCGGCGCGACGTGTTCCTCCAGGAAGTGATCCAGGACCTGACCGGCGACCTGCGCGAAGCGAAGATCAACGCCCGGGTGACCGGCCGGCCGAAGCACTACTACTCGATCTACCAGAAGATGATCGCCAGGAACGTCGGCTTCGACGACATCTACGACCTGGTGGGCATCCGCGTCCTGGTCGATTCCGTCCGCGACTGCTACGCGGCGCTCGGCACCATCCACGCGCGATGGAACCCCGTCCCCGGACGGTTCAAGGACTACATCGCGATGCCGAAGTTCAACATGTACCAGTCGCTGCACACCACCGTCATCGGCCCGGGCGGCAAGCCGGTGGAGCTGCAGATCCGGACCTGGCGCATGCACCAGCGGGCCGAGTACGGGGTCGCGGCGCACTGGAAGTACAAGGAAGAAACGGTGTTCGGCCGGTCCAAGGCCGCCAAGGACGACACCCAGGAAATGGCCTGGCTTCGCCAGCTGGTCGACTGGCAGCGCGAGACCGAGGACCCGGCCGAGTTCCTCGAGTCGCTCCGCTTCGACCTGGCCGCCGCCGAGGTCTACGTGTTCACCCCGCGCGGCGACGTGATACCGCTGCCGCAGGGCTCCACCCCAGTGGACTTCGCCTACGCCATCCACACCGAGGTCGGCCACCGGACGATCGGCGCCAGGGTGAACGGCCGCCTGGTGGCGCTGGAGTCCACCCTGGACAACGGCGACACGGTGGAGATCTTCACGGCCAAGACCGCCGAGGCCGGGCCCAGCCGGGACTGGTTGAAGTTCGTGCAGAGCCCCCGCGCACGGAACAAGATCAGGCAGTGGTTCTCCAAGGAGCGCCGGGAAGCCGCGGTGGAGGCGGGCAAGGACCAGATCGCCCGGGCCATGCGCAAGCAGGGGCTGCCGCTGCAGCGGCTCGCGGCCGCCGACACGCTGATCACTCTGGCCCGCGACCTGCGCTACCCGGACGTCTCCGGGCTGTACGCGGCGGTCGGCGAGGGCCGGGTCAGCGCCCAGTCGATCGTCGAGAAGCTGGTCAAGTCGGTCGGCGGCCTGGCGGGCGCGCAGGAGGACCTGGCCGAGACGACGCTGCCGACCAAGGCGCCGCAGCCCCGGGCGCCGTCGGAGTCCGGCGTCCAGGTCGCCGGCGCGCCGGACGTGTGGGTCCGGCTGTCCCGCTGCTGCACCCCCGTGCCGGGAGACCAGATCAGCGGGTTCGTGACCCACGGCCACGGCGTGTCCGTGCACCGCACGGACTGCACCAACCTCGCCCACCTGTCCGGTACGCAGCAGGACCGGATGGTCGAGGTGCACTGGGCGCCCACCGACGGCGCGGTGTTCCTGGTCGCCATCCAGGTGGAAGCGCTCGACCGGACCCGGCTGCTGTCCGACGTGACCAGGGTGCTATCCGACCAGCACGTCAACATCCTGTCCGCCACGGTCACCACCAGCCGGGACCGCGTGGCGGTGAGCCGCTTCACGTTCGAGATGGGCGACCCCAAGCACCTCGGCCACGTGCTGCGCGCGGTGCGCGCCATCGACGGCGTGTACGACGTCTACCGCATCACCAGCTGATCCGGAGGATCAGCTGCCTGGGCCCCCGTTGGGGGCCCCAAGGGGGGTCTGGGGGGAAGGGATCCCCCCAGGAGCGGGGGGGTCGCCCCCCGGGGGGTAAAGAGCTAAATTCCGCCAGGGTGTGCTCGGCCTCCTCCAGCCAGGCGCGGCGGGCGGCCAGGGCCTCCTCGGCGTTGCCCACGGCCCGGTCGTCATCCCGGGCCCGCGCGCTGGCCAGCTGCTCTTCCAGCTGGGCGATGGTGGCTCGCAGCTGGGCCACGGTGTCTTCGGCCCGGGCCAGCGCCTCGGGGTTGGACCGGCGCCACTGGGCCTCCTCGGCCTTGCGCACCGCCTCCTCGATCCGCCGCAGGCCCGACTCGAGGTGCTCGCGGGAATCCCGCGGCACGGCGCCGATCTGCTCCCAGCGCTCGGCGATGCCGCGCAGCGCCGACCGGGCCGTACGGAAATCGGTCACCGGCAGCAGGGCCGCCGCCTGCTCGAGTAGTTGCTGCTTGGCCTCGGCATGCTCGCGCAGCGCGGCGTCCTTGGCCGAGAACACCTCGGACCGGGCGGTGAAGAACTTGTCCTGAGCGGTCCGGAACCGCTTCCACAGCTCGGCCTCGGCCTCCCGGTCCGCCCGCCCGGCCGCCTTCCACCTGCGCATCAGCTCGCGGAACGCGCTGGTGGTCGGGCCCCACTCGGTGGAGCCCGACAGCTCCTCGGCCTCGGCGCACAGCTGCTCCTTGCGGGTCCTGACATCCTCCCGCTCGGCCTCCAGCGTGGCGAAGTACGCCTTGCGCCGCTTGGTGAAGGCGTTCCTGGCCGCCGACAGCCGCTTCCACAGCACGGCCTCGGCCGCCCGGTCGGCGTGCGGCGCCGCCTTCCACTCATCAAGCAGCTCGCGCATCCGCTCGCCGCTGCTCTTCCAGTGCGTGGCCTCGGCGGCGATCTGCTCCGCCTCGGCCACGATCCGCTCCTTGACCTCTTTGGCCTGCACCCGGGCCTGCTCCCGGGCCGCCTTGGCCTCCTCGCGGCGGTGGCCGACGTCCTCGGTCAGCCGCTCCAGCCGGGCCCGCAGCCCGTCCAGGTCGCCGAGCGCGTTGGCCTCGCTGATGCTGGTGATCAGCCGCTGCACGGTGGCCGCGGCCTGGCCAGGCGCCAGGTCGGTGGAGCTGATCCGCTGCTCGAGCAGCACCACCTCGGTCTCGAGGGCCTCGTACTTGCGCTGGTAGAAGGCCAGCGCCTCCTCCGGGCTGCCCGCCTGCCATGAGCCGATCACCCGTTCGCCGTCGGCGGTGCGGACGTATACCGTCCCGTCGGCGTCAACCCGGCCCCACGGATGGTAGGCGGTCGTCACGGCGAGCCTCCTGCGTTGTCGTGCTTCGTGTCAGGTTTTCTTGATCGTCACACTGTCAATGATGACCTTCTCCTTCGGGGCGCCCCCCTCGGACTGACCCGACACGATGTACTGGCACGAGTATCCGGCCTTCGCCACATTCTGAACGATATTCAGCCCGGAAGAAACCGTGGCGAACGGCGTATAGGAGGCCGTTAGCTCCGCGGTGTCCTTGTACACGATGAAGAACTGGCTGCCGTTGCTGGTGGCGGTGCCTTCATTGGCCATCGCGACCGTGCCGGCCTCGTATTTGGCGCCGGTGAGATTTTCGCTGGCGAAAGCGTAGCCCGGCGTTCCGGTGCCTATCTTGCCGCTCGTGCTGCAGGTGAGCTTGGTGCCGGCGGTCGCGTACGGGTCACCGCACTGCAGCACGTAGATGCTGCTCGTCACCAGCCGGTGGCACTGGGTGTTGTTGAAGTACCCCGCCTCGGCCAGGTGGACGAAGGAGTTGACCGTGCAGGTCGCCTTGCTGTTGAGCAGGGAGAAGGTGATCGGTCCCTGGTTGGTGTTGAGCGTCGCCGTATAGCCGGCGGTGTAATCCGGCGTGGCGGGCGGGAAGCTCACCTTCTTCGCCACCGGCGTCGCGGCGGTGTAGGTGCAGTGGTGCGCCGGCTCGGCCACGGTGGACGCCGAGGCCGAGGCTGACGCCGTGGCCTTGGGCGACTTGCTGGCCGCCGCCGCCGGCTTGCCGCTGCCGCCGGTCAGGACCACCACCAGGCCGGCGATGAGGCCGGCCGCGACCACCGCGCTGAGCCCGACCAGCCAGCGCTTGCGCAGCCGGCGCTGTCTTTCCCAGCGCTGCTCCTGCTGACGGCGGTACTTTTCCCTGGCTTGCCTGCGCTGGCGTTCGTTCTTACCCGCCACCGGTCGTGTCCTCCTCGGCCTGTGCGCTGTCCGCTATGCTGGGTATCCACGGGAGGCAGGCCAACATACCCGTGTACCCCCGGTCTCGGATCATCGGGCGGTGCTGGTTCCGTGGGTCACCCCTCAGAACCCCGCATAATTCGCGATCGCTCGCGAATCGTACCTTCCGGATGCCGGGCCTGGTACCTTCGTTATCGGTTCGCCGCCATGCGGCCCCCCTCGGTAGCCTGAGACACCGTACCGTGAGAAAGGACGGTTGTGCTCGTCGCGGGGTTCCCAGCAGGCGCGTTTGCCGCCAACTGTTATGTCATTGCGACCGCACCGGGCGAACAGTGCGTGATCGTCGATCCCGGTCAGGACGCCGAACCGGGGATCGAGGAGATCCTGGCTGCCCACCGGCTCAGCCCGGCCGCGGTGCTGCTCACCCACGGCCATATCGACCATGTGTGGTCGGTGGCCCCGGTCTGCGGGGCAAAGGGCATCCCCGCCTACATTCATCCGGCCGACCGCGCATTGCTCAGCGACCCGACAAAGGGGTTCTCGCTGGGCACCGGGCAGGAACTGTTCGGCGGGATGAAATTCACCGAGCCTGATGACGTGAAAGAACTGACCGACGGGGCGGTGCTTCCCCTGGTGGGTCTGGAGATCGTGGTCAATCACGCGCCCGGCCATACCGAAGGCTCAGTGGCATTCCGGCTGCCGATCGGCGCTGAGCCCATTACGGCACAAGGCAAAAGCAAAATAGACGAGCCCGGCGACGTATTGTTCTCCGGCGACCTGCTGTTTGCCGGGTCGATCGGCCGGACGGACCTGCCCGGCGGGGACTACGCCACGATCCTGCGCAGCCTGGCCCGGGTCTGCCTGACCTTGCCCGACCAGACCGTGGTGCTGTCCGGGCACGGCCCGCAGACGACTATCGGCCGGGAGCGGCGCACCAATCCGTTCCTGACCGGCCTGGAACCTCCCGGGGGCCCGCACCGGGGGCTGTGACCCGGGCCAGCAGCCAGGGTGACCGGGGCGGGCAGCCTGGCCCGTTCGGATAAAAAAGGGTCTTTGACCATAGTTATGAGCGGCACCGGCGGCGGTGCGGCCGGTGAAAGGGGCAGAGCTCGATGATCCGCACCCATGAGGCGGGGACGCTGCGGGCGTCGCACGCGGGAGAGCACGTGGTGCTGGCTGGCTGGGTTGCCCGGCGCCGGGACCACGGCGGCGTGGTCTTCATCGACCTGCGGGACGCCAGCGGCGTCGTGCAGGTCGTGTGGCGCGGCGAGGAGGCCCCGTCCCAGGCTGGCGGGGCCCACGACCTGCGGGCGGAGTTCTGCGTGCTGGTGACCGGGGAGGTACGGACCAGGCCGGCCGGGAACGAGAACCCGGAGCTGCCCACCGGCCAGATCGAAGTGATCGCGGACGAGGTCGAGGTGCTGAGCGAGGCCGAGCCGCTGCCGTTCCCCGTCGAGGGGTCAGCCGAGGTCAGCGAGGACATCCGGCTCAAGTACCGCTACCTGGACATCAGGCGCGAGGACACCGCGCGGGCCCTGCGGATCCGGTCGCAGGCCGCCTACCTGCTGTCCGACGTGATGCGCGAGCACCGGTTCGTGAACGTGGAGACCCCGTACCTGACCCGGTCCACCCCCGAGGGCGCCCGTGACTTCCTGGTCCCGGTGCGGCTGCGGCCGGGCAACTGGTACGCGCTGCCGCAGTCGCCGCAGCTGTTCAAGCAGCTGCTCATGGTGGGCGGCCTGGAACGCTACTACCAGCTAGCCCGGTGCTTCAGGGACGAGGACTTCCGCAAGGACCGGCAGCCGGAGTTCACCCAGATCGACGTGGAGATGTCGTTCGTCACCCGCGAGGACGTCATCCGCGTGGCTGAGGATGTGGTGGCCCGGCTGTGGTCCGATCTGGCCGGGTACCAGGTGCCCAGGCCGCTGCCGCGGATGACCTACGCCGAGGCCATGGCGCGGTTCGGCTCGGACAAGCCCGACCTGCGTTTCTCCTGTGAGCTGACCGACCTGACCGAGTACTTCGCGGCCACCGCGTTCCGCGTGTTCCAGGCGCCCTACGTCGGGGCGGTGGTCATGCCGGGCGGCGCGTCGCAGTCGCGGCGGGAACTGGATGGCTGGCAGGAGTGGGCGCGGTCGCGGGGCGCCCGCGGCCTGGCCTACGCACTGATCACCCCGGACGGCGAGATCGGCGGCCCGGTGGCCAGGAACCTGTCCGACGCCGAACGCTCCGGGCTGGCCGGCGCCACCAGCGCCGCGCCGGGTGACTGCGTGTTCTTCGCGGCCGGCCCGCCGTCGGCGTCCCGGGAGCTGCTGGGCGCGGCGCGGCTGGAGATCGGGCGCCGATGCGGCCTGATCGACTCCTCGGCCTGGTCGTTCCTGTGGGTGGTCGACGCGCCGATGTTCGAGGAGGACGGATCCGGCGGCTGGACCTCGGTGCATCACCCGTTCACCGCGCCGCTGCCCGAGTGGACGGACAAGTTCGTCGCCGAGCCGGGCGGCGCGCTGGCCGACGCCTACGACATTGTGTGCAACGGGTACGAGATCGGCGGCGGGTCGATCCGTATCCACAAGTCCTCGATGCAGCAGGCCGTGTTCGACGTGATCGGCCTGTCGCCTGACGAGACGCGGTCGCAGTTCGGGTTCCTGCTCGACGCGTTCAAGTACGGTCCGCCGCCGCACGGCGGCATCGCGTTCGGCTGGGACCGGGTGTGCATGCTGCTGGCCGGCGCCGAGACGATCCGCGACGTGATCGCGTTCCCCAAGGCCGCCTCCGGCCTCGACCCCCTCACCGGCGCGCCCACCCCGATCACCTCCGCCCAGCGCCGCGAAGCCGGCATCGACGCCCAGCCCGTCCCCCCGCCCCCAGTTCCGCCCCCCACCTCCTAAACCCCCACGTGAGTCCTCGGGATCCACCTGTGGATAACTCGCGTCCCGTGGTCGCGGACGTGGTATAACGCCGGCCCGGATAAGGTCGGAGGATGGCCGGAACCGTGAGGGGGGATGGGGAGGCGGGCGGGCAGTCCGAGAGCCTGTTCGATGAAGCGGAAACCACGGCCGCCCAGGCGGCGGCGCCGCTGGCCGTCCGGATGCGGCCGCGCAGCCTGGACGAGGTGATCGGGCAGCGGCACCTGACCGGCGCGGGCACGCCGTTCCGCAAGCTGATCGACAACGACGCGCCGATGTCGCTGCTGCTGTGGGGCCCGCCAGGCACTGGCAAGACCACGCTGGCCTACGTGGTCAGCCAGGTGACCAAGCGCCGGTTCGTGGAGCTGTCGGCGGTCAGCGCCGGGGTCAAGGACGTGCGGGCGGCCGTCGACGCGGCCCGCCGCACCCTGGGCCTGAGCGGCAAGCAGACCGTGCTGTTCATCGACGAGGTGCACCGGTTCTCCAAGACCCAGCAGGACGCGCTGCTGCCTGCGGTGGAGAACCGCTGGGTCTCGTTCATCGGCGCCACCACGGAGAACCCGTTCTTCTCGGTCGTGTCACCGCTGCTGTCCCGGTCGCTGCTGCTGACCCTGCAGCCGCTGTCCGACGACGACGTGCGCGAGGTCATCAGCCGGGCGCTGACCGATCCGCGCGGGCTGGGCGGTCGCGTCACGCTGGACGGTAAAGCCGCCGACCACCTGATCCGGCTGGCAGGCGGGGACGCCCGGCGCACGCTCACCTACCTGGAGGCGGCCGCGCTCGGGCTGCCCGAAGGCAAGAACATCGATGTCGAGGCCCTCGAGCGCGCGGTGGACCGGGCCGCGGTCCGCTACGACCGCGACGGCGACCAGCACTACGACGTGATCAGCGCGTTCATCAAGTCCATGCGGGGCAGCGACGTGGACGCGGCGCTGCATTACCTGGCCCGGATGATCGAAGCGGGGGAGGACCCCCGGTTCATCGCCAGGCGGCTCATCGTGCACGCCAGCGAGGACGTCGGCATGGCCGACCCCACCGCGCTTCAGACCGCGGTCGCGGCGGCGCAGGCCGTGGAGTTCGTCGGGCTGCCCGAGGCCCGGATCAACCTGGCCCAGGCTGTCATTCACATCTCGATGGCGCCCAAGTCCAACGCGGTCATCAAGGCCATCAGCGCGGCCGACGCCGACGTCCGGGCGGGCCTGGTGGGCGCTGTGCCAGCGCACCTGCGCGACTCGCACTATCCTGGGGCAGGCAAGGTCGGCCACGGTGAGGGCTACCTCTACCCGCACGACTTCGATGACGGCGTCGTCGCACAGCGCTACGCTCCAGATTCGGTGGCGGACCGCACCTACTACGAGCCGTCTGGGCATGGCCTGGAGGCCCGCGTCGCCGAACGCGCCGGGCGGATCCGGGCCATCCTCCGCAAGACGAACAAGGAGCAGCCTTGAGATCCTCCATCGCCCTTAGGGACGAGGATTCCAGCCGCGACGGGTGGTCGCGCTGTAGGTCCGCGGTTCATAGGCCGGGCAGTCCCGTCGCCTCCCCGCGCAGCCACGGCATGCCCCGCCGCGGTTTGGTATTGGGTCGGGCATGTGTCCGCTTGGATCTCGCGAACGATCAGAATGTACCGTACGGTACCGACATTTCGGAGGAGGTGACGCGGCGTTTCCTCCTCGGTTTGACGGCCAGGATTTCCACGCCGCAATCCGGATGAACGTGGGGGAACTGGCCGCCCTGATCGCCGCCATCTTCTGGGCGCTGCTGGTCTGCGTCGGGGTGTTCGTCTTGTTCCGGCTGGGCCGGCTGCTGTCCGAGTCGAGCCGCCTGGTCGCCGAGGTGCGCGAGCGCAGTGACGTGCTGATGCAGCGGGCCCAGGCCGCGGTGGACGGGGCCCAGACCGCGGTCGACCGGGCCGGCCAGCAGCTCGACCGGGCCGAGTCGGTCACCGCCAGCATGGACGAGCTGGGCGACGGCATGGCCGAGCTGGCCGGGCAGGTGAACGCGCTGGCCGGGCTGGGCCGCGCGATCGCCGCCGGGCCGGCGGGCCGGACCGCCGCGGTGGCCTACGGCGTGCGCCGGGCCGTCGGCCTGAGCCGGGCGCGCCGCGGTTCCCGGCGCACGCTGCCCGGCAGCGTGATGGAACGCGGGGAGCTCGCCCGGGGGGAGGCCTCCCGATGATACGCAGGGGCTTCTGGCTGACCGCCGGGGCCGTGGCCGGGATCATGGGCTACCGGCGTGTCTCCGCCGTCGGCCGCCGGCTGTCGGCCAGCCTTAACCCGGCCGTCGCGACCGGGGCCAAGGCCGCGCTCGCTTCAGGCAGCAGCACGCTGGCCCGCGGTGGCCGGCTGACCGGCCGGGGAGCGGTCGGCCTGGCCGCGGAGACCTTCCGGTTCGCGCGGGACGTGCGCGACGGCATGGAGCTGTACGCGGCCGCGCATTCCGCACCCGCGGGCTCTACTACCCTCGGTGCACGAGATCACGAGCCGCCGCAGCTCGAGCGGCTCACCACCAACCACGACCCACGACCCAAGGATGGCCGCTGATGGAGTCGGCTGAGATCGCCCGCCGCTTCCTTGCCTATTTCAAGCAGCAAGGGCACGCCATCGTGCCTTCGGCCTCCCTGGTCGCCGATGATCCCACGGTGCTGTTCGTCATCGCCGGCATGCAGCCGTTCAAGCCTTACCTGCTCGGCCAGCAGACGCCGCCGCACCGGCGGGTGGCCGACGTGCAGAAGTGCGTGCGCACACTGGACATCGAAGAAGTGGGCAAGACCACCAGGCACGCCACGTTCTTCCAGATGCTGGGCAACTGGTCGTTCGGCGACTACTTCAAGGAAGGCGCGATCACCTTCGCCTGGGAGCTGCTGACCAAGTCCGAGGCCGACGGCGGGTTCGGGTTCGGTGAAAGCAAGCTGTGGGCCACGGTCCTGCACGGCGACGACGAGGCGTTCGCCATCTGGCGGGACCGGATCGGACTGCCCGAGGAGCGGATCCAGGCCCGCGGCCTGGCCGACAACTACTGGCACATGGGCGTGCCCGGCCCCGGAGGTCCGTGCTCGGAGATCTACTACGACCGCGGGCCCGATTACGGCCGCGACGGCGGCCCGGAGGCGGATGAGGACCGCTTCCTCGAGGTCTGGAACCTGGTCTTCATGCAGGACCAGCTGAGCAAGGTCCGGGCCAAGGACGACTTCGACATCGAGGGCCTGCTGCCGTCCAAGAACGTCGACACCGGGATGGGCCTGGAACGCATGGCCTCCATCCTGCAGGGTGTCGACAACCTGTACGAGATCGACACCACCTGGAAGATCCTGGACCGGGCGGCCGAGCTGACCGAGCAGAGCTACGGCCGGGAGCCGAAGGCCGACGTGGCCCTGCGGGTGATCGCCGACCACGTGCGCAGCGCGGTGATGCTGGTCGAGGACGGCGTGCTGCCGGGCAACGAGGGCCGCGGTTATGTGCTGCGACGCATCGTCCGGCGCAGCCTCAGGAACCTCCGCTTGCTGGCCGGCGGCCAGCGCGGCGGCGGGGGTGCGGTTACCGGCGAGCGTTTCCTGCACGAGCTGGCCGGAGTCGCCATCGAGGCCATGGCGCCGCTGTATCCCGAGCTGCGCCGCGACGCCGCGAACATCCACACCGTCATCGACGCCGAAGAGACCGCGTTCGGCAGCACGCTGCGGACCGGCACGGCCATCTTCGAGGCCGCGGTGGAGGAGAACCGGCGCAGGAACCTGGCTACCATCTCCGGCCCTCAGGCCTTCCAGCTGCACGACACCTACGGGTTCCCGATCGACCTGACCCTGGAGATGGCCGCCGAGCAGGGCCTGTCGGTGGACGAAGAAGGCTTCCGCCGCCTGATGAGCGAGCAGAAGGAGCGCGCGCGCCGCGACGCGGCCGGGAAGAAGACCGGCAATGTCGACATCTCGGTCTTCGCCGACATGCTCGAGCGGTCCGGCTCGGTCACCTTCACCGGCTACGACCAGGTCTCGGGCGAGGCCACCGTCCTCGGCCTGCTGGTGGACGGCGTGCCCGTCACCGCGGCGGACGCAGGCACCGAACTCGACGTGGTGCTCGACCGCACCCCGTTCTACGCCGAGGGTGGCGGTCAGCTCGCCGACGCGGGCACGATCACGCTGGACAGCGGCGTGATCGACGTCTTCGACGTGCAGACCCCGCTGACCGGGCTCATCGTGCACCGCGGCCGGGTCGTCTCCGGCGAGGCCGTGGCCGGCGTGCCCGCGCACGCGGAGATCGACATCGAGCGCCGCCGGGCCCTGTCCCGATCGCACACCGCCACCCACCTGGTGCACCGGGCCCTGCGCAGCGCGCTGGGGGAGTCCGCGGCCCAGGCGGGCTCGGAGAACTCGCCCGGCCGCCTGCGGTTCGACTTCACCGCCCAGGGCGCGGTCCCGCTGTCGGTACTGCGGGACAGCGAGGACGAAGTCAACGCGGTGCTGGTCAACGACCTGGACGTGCGCGCCTACTACACCAGCCAGGAAGAGGCCCGCGAGATGGGAGCGCTGGCCCTGTTCGGGGAGAAGTACGGCGACCGGGTCCGGGTGGTCGAGGTCGGTGACTACTCGAGGGAGCTGTGCGGCGGCACCCACGTGGCCAGGTCCGGCCAGCTCGGCCTGGTCAAGGTGCTCGGCGAGGCATCCATCGGCTCGGGCGTGCGCCGCATCGAGGCCCTGGTCGGCCTGGACGCGTTCCGCTTCCTGGCCCGGGAGAGCGTGCTGGTCAACCAGCTCAGCGAGCAGCTCAAGGCGCCGCGTGAGCAGCTGCCCGAGCGGATCTCCACCGTGCTGACCAGGCTGCGCGACGCCGAGCGTGAACTGCAGAAGCTGCGTGCCGCCCGGCTGCTCGAATCGGCCGGCGAGATCGCCGCCGGGGCCCAAGACATCAGCGGGATGGCCCTGGTCGCGCACCGTGTGCCCGACGGGACCGAGCCCGATGACATCCGCAAGCTGACCCTGGACGTGCGCGGCCGGGTGCCGCGCGGCCGGCCTGCGGTGGTCATGATCGTCGGCGTGCCCGCCGACCGGCCGGTCGTGGTGATCGCGGTCAACGAGGCGGGCCGGGGCTTCGGCCTGTCAGCCGGCACCCTGGTCGGGGTGGCCGCGCGGGCGCTCGGCGGAGGCGGCGGCGGGAAGCCGGATGTCGCTCAGGGTGGCGGGGCCCCGATCACCGCGCCGCCGCCCGGCGGCCGGGACGTGATCGATGAGGCGTTTGATGCCGTTCGGGGTGCTTTGCGGGACATACACGGGTCCGGTAGGTAACGTATTGCCATGCTTCTGCGCCCTAGCGGGGCCGGGTCGCGCCCTGCCCGGGCCTGGCCTGCTGCGAGGCGGCCCGCGAGCCGCTCGCTCGCTGCTTCCGGCACCCGCCTTCCAGTGAGGCAGGGCATGAGGCAGGGCGTGCGCCTGGCGGTCGACGCGGGCTCGGTACGGATCGGCGTGGCGCGCAGCGACCCGGGCGGCATCCTGGCCAGCCCGCTGGCCGTGGTCAGGTCAGGCCCTGGTGCGCTGGACGAACTGGCCCGGCTGGCCGCGGACGCGATCGAGGTCGTCGTCGGCTTGCCGACCTCGCTGACCGGCCGCGAGGGCGCCGCGGCCGCCGCCGCGCGGAGCTTCGCCGCGGACCTGGCCGGCCGGATCACGCCGGTCCCGGTGCGGCTGGTCGACGAGCGGTTCACCACCACCCAGGCCCATGAGGCGCTGCGCCGCGGCGGGAAGGATGCCCGGGCCCGCCGCGAGGTGGTCGACGCCGCCGCGGCCGCCGTGCTGCTGCAAGCCGCCCTGGATGCCGAACGCGCGACCGGGCGCCCCCCGGGCCAGCCAGTGACCGTGAACGGGAGTGCCAGCTCGTGAGCGAGAACGGAAACACCTGGCCCCCGCCCCGGGGCCGCGGCCAGCCGCAGTTCCCGGATCCCCGCGCCGGCCAGCGCGGTCCCGCCGCTCCCGGCTGGCTTGACCCCAGGGACCCCAGGGACCCCAGGGACCCCAGGGAACCCACGAATCGCAGGGACCCCAGGAACCCCAGAGACCCCAGAGACCCCATGGACCCCATGGACCCCCAGGGCACCTCGCGACCGCAACGTACCGGTAGCCACCGGCGTCCCCAGGGGCAGGAGTGGCCTCCGCAGTCCCCGCGCTCACTGCCACCGCCCGGTTACGAGCCGGTGCACCACGAGCCCCGGCATGGTGATCCGCTGGTCCCGGACGAACCGCACACCGAGGATTCGCCGTGGCGGCGAACCCAGCGGGGACCCCGTCCCGAAACGGCCGGTTGGCATCCCGGCGGGCCCGCGCAGGCCAGCTACGAGGGGCCCGCCGGGGGCTACCCGCCCGGCCAGGACCCCAGCGGCCAGGACCTCGGCCACCAGGATCCCGGCCACCATGACGCCGGCGACCGGTACGAGGATGAGGCCGGAGGCATGTTCGTCCCGGGCTTCGGCAGCTACGAGGACGAGGACGAGGACACCTACCCCAGCCGGCGCCGCGGCGGGCGCGGCCAGGCCAGGCCCCGGCCGGCCTCCCAGAGCAGGAGCGGGCGAGAGTCCAGCCGGCCACGGCGGCGCCGGTTCCGCTGGATCGCGCCCCTGGCCGCCCTGCTGGTCATCCTCATCCCGGTCGCCATCGGCGGTGCCTACGGCTACAGCTTCTACATGAACAAGTACCACCCAGCCGACTACTCGGGGGCGGGCACGGGCTACCTCGTGGTCCAGGTCACCGCGGGTGACACGCCGACCAGCCTCGCGCCCAAGCTGCAGCAGCTCGGCGTGGTGGCCAGCGCCCGCGCGTTCGTCCTGGCCGCCGAGCACAGCTCGAGCTCGGCCGGCCTGCTGCCCGGCTTCTACGGCATGCACGAGCACATGAAGGCGTCGCTGGCTTACGCGCTGCTGCTCAACCCGAAGGACCTGGTCGAGATCCCGGTCACCATCCCAGAAGGCTGGCGGCTCAGCCAGATCGTGGCCTGGCTCGGCGCCAAGTCGGGCATACCGGCCAGCGCCTACGGCAAGGTGCTCAAGGACCCGGCGTCGCTGCACCTGCCGGGGTACGCGAACGGCAGGCCCGAGGGCTACCTGTTCCCCGCGACCTATGACGTGCTGCCGCACGAGACCGCGCTCGGCGTGCTGACCGCCATGGTGCAGCGGTTCGACCAGGAAGCGGCCGCGGTCAACCTGCCCGCGGCGGCCAGCCACGTGCACCTGACCGAGGGCCAGGTGATCATCATGGCCAGCCTGGTGCAGGCCGAGGGCGGTCGGCTGTCTGACTACCCGAAGATCGCCCGGGTGATCTACAACCGGCTGGCCCAGGGCATGCCGCTGCAGCTGGACAGCACGGTGCTGTACGGCCTGAACACCTACGGCATCATCGCTAGCGATGCGCAGCTGGCCAGCCCGTCGCCGTACAACACCTACCGGCACACGGGCCTGCCCCCGGGCCCGATCGACAGCCCGGGCAACGCGGCCATCCAGGCCGTGCTGAACCCGGCGGCAGGCAACTGGGTGTACTTCGTGACCGTGAACCCGAAGACCGGCGAGACCTTGTTCACCTCGAGTGAGGCCCAGTTCCAGCAGTACCGGGCCGAGCTCGAGCACAACCTCGGCCAAGGCTGACCGGCCGTAGCCGCCTCCCGCCGTCATATTTGGGCCGAACGGGCCGTTGTGCCTATCTCTGCCTTCCTAACCCTGCTGCCTTCCTAACCCTGCTGCCTTCCTAACCCTGCTGCCTTCCTAACCCTGCTGCCTTCCTAACCCTGCTGCCTTCCTAACCCTGCTGCCTTCCTAACCCTGCTGCCTTCCTAACCCTGTTCGCGGTGGCACCTCGGTCCCCACGGCCCCCATGCCCAGCTCGGCGTGACGACCGACAAGAAAGATTTTCTTGACAAAGAAAATTGTCGGATGGCAGGATGTGGTCATGATCGATGTGGCAGTGATCGACAACCCGGCCGCGGCGGAGGCCGCGCTGGAACCGGCACGGGCGCGGTTGCTGGCGCAGCTGACCGAGCCGCAGTCGGCGGCCATGCTGGCCGCCGCCGTGGGTCTACCCCGGCAGAAGGTCAACTATCACCTGCGGGCACTGGAGCGGCACGGGCTGGTGGAGCTGGTGGAAGAGCGACGCAAGGGCAACATGACCGAGCGGTTGCTGCAGGCGGCCGCGGCCTCCTATGTGATCTCGCCGTCCGCGCTGGCCGCCGTGGCCCCCGACCCGGCCCGGGCACCGGACCGGCTGTCGGCCCGGTGGCTGCTCGCCCTGGCCGCTCAGCTGGTCCGGGACGTCGGTGACCTGATCACCGGGGCGACCCGGGCCCAGAAGAAGCTGGCCACCTTCGCCATGGACGGCACGGTACGGTTCGCCTCGGCCGCCGACCGGGCCGCATTCACCGCCGAGCTGATGCAGGCGGTGACCTCGCTGGTGGCGAAGTACCACGACGAGCAGGCCGAAGGCGGTCGCGAGCACCATCTCGTGGTCGCCGTCCACCCGAGCGTCACGGCCGGGCCGGACGCCGCCGCGGTCAAGGATGCCGCGGTCAAGGATGCCGCGGTCAAGGATGAGGTCAAGGGAAGGGAAGCGGAAGCCTGATGGGTCGCCAATTCACGCAGCACGATACCGCCGAGGTCCCGGCCAGCCCGGAGGACGTCTGGGCCGCGATAGCCACCGGGCCGGGCATCGACTCCTGGTTCATAGGCCGCAACGAGGTCAAACCCGGCGCCGACGGTTCGGTCCGGACCGTGTTCGGCGATTACGTGCCCGAGTCGCCGATCACCGAGTGGGATCCCGCTCACCGGTTCGGCTACCGCAGCGGCCAGGCCCCGGACGGCCGGTTCATCGCCTTTGAGTACCTGATCGAGGGACGTGCCGGCGGCAGCACCGTCCTGCGCGCTGTCACCAGCGGCTTCATTCCCGGCGACGACTGGGCTGAGGAGTTCGAGGCGATGACGCTGGGCGGCGCCCTATACTTCGCCACCCTGGTCGAGTACCTCACGTACTTCCCCGCCCGGTTTGCGGCACCGGTCACGGCGTACGGGCCGCCCGGCCGGGACTGGACCCGCGACCGCGCGCTGCTCGGCCAGGCGCTGGGCCTGGCCGACCCGGCGGGCCGCGGTGACCCGGTGCGCTTCACCGGCGAGGCCGGGCCCGCCGAGGGCGTGGTCTACTTCGCCAACGCGCACACGATCGGCATCCGCACCGGCGATGCCCTGTACCGGTTCATGCGCGGGTTCGGCAAGCCGGTGATCGCGGCCCACGAACTGTTCGCCGCCCACGCCGGACCCGGCCACGCCGGACCCGGCCAAGCACAGCAGTACTGGGAAACCTGGCTCAACCGGACGCTCGCCTGACCGTCCCAGCTCAACCACCGCACTAACGGGAGGACCCTCATGACCACCGTCCGCTCGGCCGACGGCACGACCATCGCGTACACCCGGGCCGGCCAGGGGCCGCCGCTGATCCTGGTGGACGGCGCCCTGTGCAGCCGGTCGTTCGGCCCGATGCCCAAGCTGGCCGAGCAGCTGACCCCGAACTTCACCGTGTACACCTACGACCGCCGCGGCCGCGGCGACAGCGGGGACACCGCGCCCTACGAAACCCACCGCGAGGTCGAGGACCTCGAGGCGCTGGTCGCGGTGGCGGGCGAGTCCGTATACGTGCACGGCACATCGTCCGGAGCCGCCCTGGTCCTGGAAGCGGCCAGGCACATCCGCTTGATCAGGAAGCTGTCGGCCTACGAGCCGCCCTTCATCGTCGACGGCAGCAGGCCGCCGATGCCGCCGGACTGGCTGCCCCGGCTGAAGGGGCTGGTCGCGGACGGGCGCCGCGGCGACGCGGTCAAGATGTTCATGCAGTTCGTCGGGACGCCGGCCATCTTCACCGCGATCATGCCGCTCACCCCGGTGTGGGGCAAGCTCAAGGCGGTCGCGCCCACCCTGCCGTACGACATCACCCTCCTGCACGACTACCAGCAGGGGAAGCCGTTCACGCCGGGGGAGTGGGCCGCGGTCAAGGTGCCGGCGCTGGTCGCCGCGGGCGGCAAGAGCCCGGCCTGGATGACCAACGGCACGCGGGCCCTGGCCGACGCCCTGCCGGACGCGATCTACCGCACCCTGCCGGGCCAGAACCACATGGTCAAGGCCCAGGCCATCGCCCCCGTGCTCACCGACTTCTTCACCGGCGACCACTAAAGACGACCACCAGAGACGACCACCAGAGACGACCACCAGAGACGACCACTAGGAGGGAACCTCACCATGAGGAAGATCAACGCTGGCCTGTTCATCTCGCTCGACGGCGTGGTGGAGGCGCCGGAAAAGTGGACCGGGCCGTACTTTAACGACCAGGTCGGGCAGGCCGTGGGCGGGCTGATGGCGCAGAACGACGCCATGCTGCTCGGCCGGGTGACCTACGAGGGGTTCGCCGCGGCCTTCGGCGGCCAGTCCGGCGGGATGGCCGACCAGATGAACAACACGCCCAAGTTCGTCGTGTCCAGCACGCTCACCTCGGCCGACTGGCAGAACTCCACACTGATCAGCGGCGACGTAGCCGGCCAGATCAGCGACCTGAAGCAGCAGCCGGGCGGGGGCATTGGCATGAGCGGCAGCTCTGCCCTGGTCACCTGGCTGCTGCGGCACGGCCTGCTCGACCAGCTGGACCTGCTCGTCTTCCCGGTCGTGCTGGGCAGCGGCAAGCGCCTGTTCGACAAGCCGGACGGGCAGCTGCCGCTCACGCTCACTCGCTCGGAGGCGTTCAGCACCGGCGTAGTGCACCTGAGCTACCAGCCTGCCAGTCAGTGAGCAGCCGGGGATGAGCCGTACAGCGGCCATCGGCTGGATCAGGGAAATCGTGCTCGACTGCGCCGAACCGTGGGCCCTGGCTCGATTCTGGGCCGGCCTGCTCGGCGGCACGCCGGTGGAATGGTATCCGGGCTGGGTCACCCTCGAGCCGCCCCCGCACGGCCAGCGGCTCTCCTTCCAGGCCACCAGTTCACCGCGAGACCAGGACGTATCCCGGGTGCACTTCGACATCCTGGTCGACGACCTGGCCTCGGCCCACGACCGGGTCACCTCGGAAGGCGCGACTCCGGTCGCAGAGCACGTCTCGCCTCGCCCGGGCCCGGCGGGCGAGGCGATCCCGTGGCGGGTCTACCGCGATCCGGCCGGGCACCCGTTCTGCCTGGTCGTCCGCTGAAGCGCCGTTCCAGGCCAAGGCCAGGGGCCGGCCGCTTACAAACTAAGGCCAGGGGCCGGCCGCTTACAAACTAAGGACCGGCCCAGTCCAGAGACGGGACGCCCGTCCTCCAGGTAGACCACCTGCTTGCTGCCTGCGGCCGCGCGGACCCGGCGCCTGATCGGGCCGCGCAGCAGGCCGAACGCCTCAGGCAGGCCCGCCAGCCGGTACTCGGAGATCTCCTCGGGCTGCAGCACGATACCGGCCAGGGCCTGGTTACCGACCTGGCCGCAGTCGAAAAGGAACCGGATGCCGCCCGCCCGGCCCGGGCGCGGCCGGCGGAAATCCATCGCCGCCAGCCGCCCGTGGTGCACGTCCACCCCGCACTCCTCGCGGACCTCACGCCGGCACGCCTCCCAGGGCGTCTCGCCGTCGGCTTCCATGACGCCACCCGGGATCGTCCAGCCCGACTTATAGGTCGGCTTGAGGATCAGCAGCCGGCCCGCCCGGTCGAAGATAAGCGCCCCCGCCGATACCGGGAGAGCCGGGATGGCCGGGAGAGCCGGGAGAGCCGGGATGGCCGGGAGAGCCGGGAGCCCCGGGTCCGGCCCCGCCTCCTGGTTAGCGGTCATGGCCGCCATTATAATAAATGCCGCGTGGCGCTTAACTTCTATATCGGCAACTTGCTATTTCAGGATGAGCCAGGAATCAGGCCGGACGGTCTTTTTTGGGCAGCTTGCTGACCACTGCCGCGTACGAGGCGTCGATGGCCTCGGTCAGCTCATCATCGGGGATAGCGCTGCCGATCCGCAGCGTGTTCCACCCGGACCGGCCGATGTAGGGCATCACCGAAGCGTCGTCCGGGTACCGCAGCAGCCACTCGTCCGCCAGGTCCCTGGACGCGCCGCACTTGACGCCCACCGACGAACCGTGGCCCGACCCGAGGAACGCGAAGATCTTGGCTCCGACCTTGGCCACCACGTCGCCTTCCCAGGGCTCGTCCTGCCAGGCGCCCGGCTTGGCCAGGCAGTAGGCGAGCAGTTCTTCCCATGTCATGGCCGCTCTCCACACCGTCAAAAGGACACAGTAGCCGACCGCGTCACGAGTCGAACGTGACGACCAGGGCCGTTATCAGTCCCTCGCGCCAGGACAGCTCCAGGGTGCCGCCCCCGCCGGCATCCCAGCTGAAGCGGATCGTGTCCCGGTCGCCGTCCCGCGCCACCGACCGGCTGGTCATCGTGTCCGAAGGCGGGCGCTCGGCGTAGGCCCGGGCGATCTGGTCCCGTCCCAGGTAAGGCCCGACCGGGACCCCTTCGAACCGCATCACCGCGTCCGGTGCGAACGTCGCCAGGAAATCTGACCAGTCGTGGCTCCGGACCGCCGCGTTAAACAGGAGGAAATGGTGCCCTGCGCGATCGGTCACGTCCGCCATCCTACCCGCGAATCGTCCAGCCGGCCGTAGCCGCCTGCATTTTAATAAGTCGTCTCCAGCCGACTCAAAGGCAAAAAGTTGATGATCCACGAAATAACCATGATTAATCAGATGCGGTAAAGTCCGGAATAGGGCCGCCGATTCGCAGCGTTTCCGTCCGGATCGGCCCGGGCGGGCAATCAGCGAAGGAGCATCAGATTGCGCGAGACAGTCCGGCGCTATCTCCAGGTCGGCCGCCAGCCGGCGTTCCGCCGATTCTGGCTCGGCATGATGATCTCCCGCGCCGGTGACGCATTCACCACTGTCGCGCTGTCCTGGCTTGTCCGAACTCCCTGCTGGCGGCGAACTGGGAACTGGCCAGCATCGCCGGGCCGGCCGTGGCCGGGATCATCGTCGCCACCGTCGGCGCGGGGTTTGCCCTGCTGCTGGATGCGATCAGCTTCGCGGTCATGTCCGCGCTCTGCCTCAGCCTGCCCACGTTCCGCCCGGTCCGCGTCAGCCCGGATCGCCCTGTGCGGGCCGCGGTCCGCGACCATGCGGGCCTGGGCATTCTGCTCAGGTTCCCCGCCGTGCTGGTGCTGACCGCGTGCAGCGTGGGGATGCTGTGCCTGGACGGCGCGGCCACGGTGCTGTACCCGGTGTACTGCCGGACGTTCCTGCATGTCACCGCGGTCGGCTACGGGGTCCTGGTCTCGGCCGCCGGCGCCGGCGCCCTGCTCGGCGTGGTGGCGGGGCCCGGACTGTTCGGCCGCCTGCCGCCCCGGTGGCGGATCGGCAGCGCGCTCGCCGTCGGTGCCCCGCTGTTCGGGCTGCTCCGCCTGGCGCCGGACTTGCCCGTGGCGGCCGTCCTGCTCGGCCTGGCTACTTTCGGCTGGGGGCCCTATTTCGCCTTCGATCGCACGCTGATGCAGCGGCTCGTTCCCGATGACGTCCGCGGCAGGCTGGTCGGCGCGCGGATGAGCGTCTCCTCGCTCGGTTTCCCGCTGGGCAGCGTGATCGGCGGCGCCCTGATCGGTACGGTCGGCGTGCCGGCCATGATCCTCGCGATCGCCGGGGCCTATCTCGCGCTCGGACCGCTGCCCGTGCTCGCCTCCGCCCTGGGCGTCCATCCCGATGCTCGCCCCGTAGCCAGGGCCGGGCAGAATGCTGTGTGATCCAGGCTTGTTCAGATGGCCGAGATCATCGGCGCGAACGCGGGAGGAACATGGGGCCGGTCGGTTTTGACCTGGACATGACGCTGATCGACTCCCGCCCGGCCATCCTGGCCTCCTTCGCCGGGCTGGCCAGGGACACCGCTACCGACATCGACCTGGCCGCGGTGGACGCCCGGCTCGGGATCAAGCTGGAAGACGAGCTGGCGTTCTGGTACCCGCCGGATCAGCAGGCCGCGGCGGCCACCATCTACCGGCGGCACTACGTGCGGCTCGCCGAGCAGATGACGACCGCGCTGCCCGGCGCGCACGAGGCGCTGGCCGCGGTGCGGGCGGCAGGCGAGCGGGCCGTGATCATCACGGCCAAGCACCCGATCTCGGTCGAGCCGA
The DNA here is from genome assembly GCA_963835775.1 of uncultured Actinomycetes bacterium. GTDB lineage: Bacteria > Actinomycetota > Actinomycetes > Streptosporangiales > Streptosporangiaceae > Palsa-504. The sequence goes on from CAWIHB010000004.1 coordinate 488,486, forward strand.
GCATGCGGGCCGTCGGGCTGGACGCCGACGAGCTGTTCACATTCGTGCACGGGCCGGAGAAGGCGGCCGTCCTGAGCCGGATCAACGCGGCCGCCTACGTCGGCGACAGCCCGCCCGACATGGCCGCCGCGCTGGCGGCGGGGGCGCGGGCGGTCGGCGTCGCGACCGGCTCGTTCGGGGCCGGCGAGCTGGAACGCGCGGGCGCCGACGTAGTGCTCGACTCGCTCACCGCCTTCCCGGCCTGGTACCGGGCCGCCCGCCAAGGCCAAGGCAGCTGAAGCCAGGGCAGCTAAAGCCGGGGCAGCCAAGACCAAGGCAGCCAAGACCAAGGCAGCTAAGACCAAGGCAGCCAAGACCAAGGCAGCTAAGACCAAGGCAGCCAAGACCAAGGCAGCTAAGACCAAGGCAGCTAAGACCAAGGCAGCCAAGACCAAGGCAGCTAGGCGCCCGAGGCGATGGCCGCCGCCACCCGGTAGGGCAGCGGCTGCGGGTGCACCAGCAGGGCCCGCGCCACCTGCCTGATCCGCGGCCGCAGCGGGGTCAGCGTCTGCTCGCAGTACCGCCAGGCCGCGACCTCGTCGCCGCCGAAGCGCTCGCGCATCCCGCGCCGGAACCGCCGGGCGTCACCCCCATCGTCACGCCAGCCCGCCAGCCAGCCGCGCAGCGCCTCGTCGTCGGCCGGCAGCGACCAGTCCCGCAGCCGCTCGGCGAGCTGGCCCGCAGCGTCGATGACGAACGCCTGCTCACCGCCGCCGCAGATGCTGTGCACCCGGCCCTGGCTGGTGGCGCCGTGCCTGATACTGGCCGAGCTGAACCGCGCCCCGATCATTAGCGCGGCCACGACGTGCCCGGCCTCGTGCCAGGCCGTGAGCACCGCCGCCGTCCGGGCGGGCGCATAGCTCGCCGCGGCACCCAGGTCGTACCGCTGCCTGATCCACCGCTCATGCACGACCGACTCGTCGTCGTAGCGGACGAGCCGGCTCAGTACAGCCTGGATCCGGGCCAGGTGCCGCGACTCGGCGGGTGTCATCGGGGCGTCAGCCGACCGCGGCCCGGACCGCCGCCACGGCCTCGGCGCTGGCCCCGGGCCGGCCGGTGTCCACCTCGACCAGCGGGCCGCCCAGCCCCAGCGGGCTCACCAACCCCACCAGTTCGGCGATGTGGGCGGCCGAGCCAACCCCGGCCGGGTTGATCACGTCCCGGTGGATCGGGTGCCGCCCGGCGCCCAGCCGCGCCGCCACCCGCGAAGCGGCCAGGGCCGGATCACAGTGGCAGAACACCTCGGCCGCGCCCGCGAACTCGGCCATCGCCCGGTCCCGGCGCGGGCCGCGCCACCAGCCTTCGGCAACCGCGTCCGGAAACTGCGCCGCCAGCCGGAACACCACCTCGGCCGCCGCGTCGCCCACCCGGTTCGACCAGTCCTCGTCGCCCAGCCCCAGCACGTCAGCCAGCGCCTCCTTGATCGGGTCCAGCGACAGCACGCCGAACCGCAGGGCGGAACCCACCGCACGGGCGACCGTCGACTTGCCCGTGCCCGGCGCGCCGGAGACCACGACCAGGGTCAAGCCTCAGCCTGCCGTGATCTCGTACGGCCTGGGCTGCCTGGTCAGCCACTGCCAGAACGTCCGGTACCGCGGCCGCGCGATGAAATGGCCGCTGCCCACCTTGCCCGTGACCTCGATCCGCAGGATCTCGGGCACACCAGCATCCCACGGGGCGCGGACCCGCACGTGGCCGCTGCACACCGCTACGTCATCGGTGTCCACCACGATGCCCGGCTTGGTGATCAGGATGACGCGGCCGCTGTGCACGTCGGCGTCGATCTGCAGCGACGGCTGCGTGATGACCGCCTGTGTAAAGTCCAGCCGCAGCTCGCCGCTGTGGATCCGCGCCTCGATCCGCTGCGGCACGACCCAGGGGCCGTCCCGCTTGGTGTGCCCGCTGTGGGTGTCGATCCGCACCACGTCCTTGGCCCGCACCGCCGGGGCAGGCACCGCCGGGGCAGGCACCGCCGAACCGGCGGCGGGCAGGTCGGCCACCAGCTTGGCCAGCTCGCCGTAGGTCCGGGCGGTCATGGCCAGCTCCAGCCGCTCGTCGAGCTCATCCGCGGTCAGCCGCCCGTCTCCCGCCGACACCCGCAGCAGCTCGACCACCCGGTCCCGGTCGTCGTGCGAGGCGCGCAGCTCGCTGCGCGCCACCTCGCCGCCGGGTTCGGAATCCGCCATGGGAAAACTCTAGAGCCGGCGCCCTGTCCCGCACCACGCCCCGCCGGCTGCCACCGCCCGTCTGCGGTCGGCTGCCGTCGATCTTTAGGCCGAACGGGCCGTGGTGCTTGCCGCCCCTGACCTCGATCGCCCCGGTGCGATCGCCTCGCCCGTTGGGAACTCCCGGCTGGCCCGTCGCGGCCAGTCAATGCATCGCTATTTACCCATATAATTTCGGTGATGACTGACACGTGTGTCATAGATGTGATGCCGCCCGCGGTGACCGGCGGCTGCGCGGTCCAGGTCCGGGACCTGCGGAAGAACTACGGTCGGGTCCCGGTGCTGCGCGGCGTCGACTTCGAGGTGCATTACGGCGAGGTGTTCTGCCTGCTCGGCCCAAACGGGGCGGGCAAGACCACCACCCTGGAGATCCTGGAGGGGTTCCGGCCGCCGACCGCGGGCACGGTCCGTGTCCTCGGCCTGGACCCGGCCGCCCAGCCGACCAGGCTCCGCGAGCGGGCCGGGATGGTCCTGCAGGAGTGCGGCTTCCCCCGGCAGGCCCGCGTGGCCGAGCTCATCGACATCTGGCGCTCGTACTACCCAAGCCCACGCGCGCTGGCCGACCTGCTCGACGTGGTGGAGCTGGCCGAGGTCAGGAACACCCAGGTCCGCAAGCTGTCCGGCGGCCAGCGGCGCCGCCTGGACTTTGCCCTGGCCCTGGCGGGCGACCCGGACCTGGTGTTCCTGGACGAGCCGACCACCGGCTTCGACCCGGAGGCGCGGCTGCGCTGCTGGGCGGCGATCGAGAACCTGCGCGGCCTGGGCAAGACCATCCTGCTCACCACCCACTACCTGGACGAGGCGGAACGGCTGGCCGACCGGATCGCCATCCTGCGGGCCGGCCGGATCGAGCTGGCCGGCACCACCCAGGAGGTTGCCGCCCGGGCCGGGCTGGGCACCCGGATCTCGTTCATCACCCCCGCGGCCCTGCGCCGAGGCCAGGTCACGATCCCGGAGGGGATCACCCTGGCCGTCAGCGGGCCGCAGTCGGTCTGCCATACCGACAACGCCGCGCTGACGCTGCGGCGGCTGCTGGACTGGGCGCTGGAGAACCGGCTCGGCGATCTGGCGGGCCTGGCCGTCACCGCGCCCAGCCTGGAAGACAGCTACCTGCAGCTCACCGGCCCGGCCGACGGCCCGAACGGGGGAGGCTGCCGGTGACCCGGTCGGTCCGGCTGGCCGCCCGGCAGGCCGTGCTCGAGCAGCGCAGCTTCTGGCGCAGCGCCGAGTACGCGCTGTTCACGTTCGTCTTCCCGCTGATGATCCTGCTGCTGATCGGGGCGGCCAACGTCGGCTCCTACCTGCCGGGCAGCCACGTCAAGAACACCACGGTGTTCGTGCCCAGCATCCTGGCCTTCGGGGTGATCGTGGCCGCCTACGTGAACCTGGGCTCCAAGGTCGCGGTGCTGCGACACGACGGCGTGCTCAAGCGGATCAAGACCACGCCGCTGCCGTCCGCCGCCTACCTGGGCGGCCTGCTGGCCAGCACGGTGCTCACCGCCATCTTCATCACCGCAGGCACCGGGCTGATCGGCTGGCTCGCCTTCGGTGCCAGCCCGCGCCCGGGCGGGCTGGCGGCCCTGGCCGCCGGGCTGGTCCTGGGCATCGTGTGCTTCGCCACGCTGGGCCTGGCCATCAGCGCGGTCATCACCAGCGCGGAATCCGCCGGGCCGGTCGCCTACGCCACCTTCCTGCCCATCGCGATCATCTCCGGCGTCTTCGATCCCACCTTCAGCGGCCTGCCGGTGTGGATGGAGCGCATGGTGGACGCGTTCCCGGTCAAGGCGCTGGCCCAGCTGCTGCAGGGTGCCTACACGGTCCGCCCCTTCCCGGCCTGGGACCTGGTCAATCTCGGCCTGTGGACCGTCGCGGGTGCCTGCTTCGTAGCCTGGCGCTTCCGCTGGCACAGCTGATCGGGTGCCAGTAGGCCCGCGTGGCAGAATGGGCTGGTGGCAGCGGGACGGGCGGGGCTGGCCTGATATGGGTCTGCACTGACATGGACGACGGCGGCCCCTCGGCCACCGCCCGGCGGGTGGCGGCGTACCGGCTCGGTTTCACCCGGATCCCCGCTCCCTACGGCGATCCCGCCGCCGACCAGGCGCTGGCCGCCGACGTGGCGGCGGGCCAGGAGCCCTCGGCAGGCGGCATGCGGGAGTACCTGGCCGGCCGGACCAGGTTCTTCGACACCGTGGTGACCAGGGCCATCGGCCAGGGCCTGGACCAGATCGTGGTCGGTGCGGCCGGCTATGACGGCCGGGCGTTCCGGTACGGCAAGCGCGGTGTCCGGTGGTTCGAGGTCGACCATCCCGCGACCCAGCGGGACAAGCGTGAGCGGCTGGCCCGCCTCGGCATCGCCGCGGGCCAGGTGCGGTTCGTCGAGGCCGACTTCACCCGCGACCCGGTGGCCGAGCTGCTGCTCGCGGCCGGACTGGACCCGGCCCGGCCCGGCTTGTTCCTGCTCGAAGGGGTGGCCGTCTACCTGGAGGCGGCCGTGCTGGAAGCCGTCCTCGGCCAGTTCCGCCAGGTCGCCCGGGCGGGCAGCCGCCTGGCCATCAGCGTCTCGCTGTCCGATCCGGGCCAGGCCAGGTCCCGGTTCCGCGACACGGTGGCGTCCCTGGGCGAGCCGGCCAGGTCCACGCTGGAAGCCGACGAGGCCGAACACCTGCTGGCCCGGACCGGCTGGCGGGTCACGACCGCCGGCGGGCTCGACGACCCCGAAGCCGCCGCCCGCCAGGAGCGGCTGCGCTCCGCCGGCCTGCTCGCCGCCCGAGCCGGCCCAAGACCACGGTTCCCCGCCCGGCCCGTACCGTCACCCCCACCCAACCCGCCGCACCCGCCCAGGCCCCGCTGTCACTGTCAGCTCTCCTGTCACAGGTGCTGGTCGCGTTCACGATCGAGTTCGACAACGAGGGCGAGCACCAAGCCCCGCACCGCACCACGAACTACGGCGCCCCCAGCCACGGCGACGGGGCCTGGCTGGTGTCCATGGTGATGTGGGAGAACTGCATGCGGTTCGTCACCGACGAGCCGATCACCGTCGCGGAACTCCTGACCCGGGCCCGCACCGGAACCAACCTCGACGGCATGCGCCGCTGGGGCTACATCACCATCGACGGAACAGCCAGGAAGATCCACCACGGCCATCCCGGCCCCGGCGCCGTCCTGCGCGCCACCACCCGTGGCCTGCGGGCGCGCGAGGTCTGGCTGCCGCTGACCGGGCTCATCGAGCAGCGCTGGCGGCACCGGTTCGGCGCCGGCCAGGTCGGCCTGCTGCGCGAGGCGCTGGCCGCGGTGGCCGGCCTGCTCCGCGTCCTGGGCCAGGAAGGCATCCGGCTGCGCGACCTGCCCGCGCTGACCGGCATCTCCAAGGAGGCCGTCAGCTGGACCCTGGGCGTCCTGACCAGGGCCCGCCGCGCCGTCGAGGAGCCCGACCCGGCCGCCAGCCGCGGGAAGGTGGCCCGCCTGACCGCCCGCGGCCTGGACGCGCAGCTCACGCACCGTGAGCTGCTCGCCGCCCTTGAGCAGCGCTGGCGCGACCGCTTCACCCCGGCCGTCATCGATGCCCTCCGCCAGCCGCTCGAGGCGCTCGCCCTCCCGGCCGACGGCCAGCCGCCGCCGCTGTTCCGCGGCCTGCAGCCCTACCCCGACAACTGGCGGGCCCGGGTCCGCCCGCCTAACCTGCTCCCGTACTACCCGATGGTTCTGCACCGTGGCGGCTACCCCGACGGCAGCTGATCGCACCCCATTGCCACGCAGATGAGACGCGGCGCGCGGAAGGTGCTGCGTCTGGCCGGACTCGCCTCTTGAAATCTGATATCAGAATGATAAGCTCGTGATAACTTGATAGCCAGCGGAGGCAGAGATGGGCGAATCAGCGATCGCAGTGACGGGGCTGCACAAGAGTTTCGGTCCGAAGGAGGCGGTGGCGGGCATCGACCTGGAGATCGCGGCCGGTTCCCTCGCCGGGCTGGTCGGGCCGAACGGGGCGGGCAAGACCACGTCCCTGTCGATGATGACCGGCCTGCTGCGGCCGGACGGCGGCCGGGTCCTGATCAACGGGCTGGACATGTGGGCCGACCCGCCCGCCGCCAAGGCGATCATCGGGGTGGTGCCGGCTGAGGCCAGGCTGTTCGAGCGGCTGAGCGGTGAGGAGCTGATGGAATACGCCGGGCGGCTGCGCGGCATGCCGGCCGGCGAGGCCCGCTCCCGGGCGAAGCAGCTGCTGGACGTGCTCGACCTGGCCGAGGACGCCAAGCGGCTGGTCGCCGACTACTCCACCGGCATGCGCAAGAAGGCCATGCTCGGCTGCGCCCTGATCCACAACCCTTCGGTACTGTTCCTGGACGAGCCGCTCGAGGGCGTCGATCCGGTCTCCGCCGACGTCATCCGCCGGCTGCTGACCCGCTTCGTCGGTTCCGGCTCGACCGTGCTGTTCTCCAGCCACGTCATGGAGCTCGTCGAGCAGGTCTGCGACCACGTCTCGATCATCGACAAGGGCCGGATCGTGGCCACCGGCACGACCGATGAGGTCCGGGGGGGCAAGACCCTGCAGCGGGCGTTCATCGACCTGGTCGGCTCCAGGGCCAACGACGAGGAGGTGTTGTCATGGCTCGGCTCCTCGTCCAGCTGAAGCTGCGACTGATCCGCAACGCGCTGCTCGCGTCGACCGGGGCACGGGTCGCCTTCGTGCTCAGCACGATCTTGGCGGCGCTGGTCGCGGGCGGCATCTTCTACCTCCTGTCCATACTGCGCGGCGACGGCATCGCCGCGGCGGACCTGACCACGGTGATCTTCTGCGCATTCGGCGTCGCGTGGCTGATCCTGCCGATCCTCGTCTTCGGCGTCGACAGCACCCTGGACCCCGCCACGCTGGCCCTCTACCCGCTCCGCACCCGCCCGCTCGCAGTGGGAATGCTGGCCGCGTCGGCCACGGGCGCCTGGCCGGCGGCCACTCTGATCGGCCTGCTCGGGGTCACCATCGGGCTGGCCCGCGGCGCGCTCGGCGTGCTCATCGCGCTGCTCGCGGTGCTGCTGCAGGTGCTGTTCTGCATTACGCTGGCCCGGCTCGTGACCACCGGCCTGGCCGGGGTGCTGCGCTCGCGGCGCGGCAAAGACTTCGCCGCCCTGCTGTTCATCCCGATCTTCGCGGTATACGAGGGCTTCATCCAGATCGTGCCGAAGCTGACCTCCGAGGGCGCGCTGACCGCTTCGAGCTTCGGGGGCGTGGACCTGTGGCTGCGGTGGACACCGCCGGGTCTGGCCGTGCACGCGATCTGGGATGCCTCCACGGGGCACCCCGGAACCGCGTTGCTGCGTCTGGCTCTGCTGGCCTGCATCATCGTCGTGCTCGGCCTGCTGTGGATCCGGTCCCTGGGCCGCGCCCTGGTGACGACCGACACCTCCACGCAGTCGGCGGTCCGCGGTGCGGCGCTCCCGTTCGCCCGGTACGGCCTGCGCGGGACGGTGGCCGCCCGGTTCTGGCTCTACCAGCGACGCGAGCCCTACTCGCTGATCTACTGGGGCATCACCGCGGTCATCATGGTGGTCGTGGCGTTCAGGCTCGTGCTGAGCCCTGATTGGTTTGGTGGCCTGCTGGCCAGCGGGGCCGCCGGGGGCGCGTTCGTCGGCGCCTTCCACAGCAACGCGATCGGGTGGTCCGGACCGGGGTTCAGCCTGGAGGCGACGACGCTGAACGGCCGCCGCGCGCTGCGCGCCTACTTCGCCGGGCAGAACATCGCGCTCGGCACGATCGCGGTGCCGCTGGTCACGGCGGTCTGCTTCGGTCTGGCGGCCGTGGCCAAGCACCCGATGGACGGGTTCGCGGCCATGGCGGTGGGCCTGGCCGCGATCGGCGCGGGCCTGGCCCTGGCCAACCTGTTCACCGTCACGATGGCCTACCCGATGGAAAAGCGGGGCGGCACCCCCATGCCCAGGGCGGCCAGCGGACATAACGGCGAGGCGGCCGGGTCGCAGCTCCTCACCCTGCTCGGCGTGGGGGTGGCGGTCACGCCGGTGATCCTCGCCGCGGTGTTCACCCAATCGGTTCCGGCGGCGATCCGGATGCCGGTGCTCGTGCTGGGCGGCGCCGTGTACGGCCTCGCGCTGGCCTGGGCCGGCGTGCGGGGCGCCGCCCACGTGGCCGAGCAGAAGCTGCCGGAACTGGCCCAGATCGCCATCCAGAGCGCCTTGTAGGAACGGCGACGCGTGGTGCGGTCCGCCCCGGCAGGCCGTCAGCCGACGGTACCGTCCCCGGCCAGCAGGTCCAGGATCTGCTGGCCGTACCGGGCCAGCTTGGTCTCGCCTACCCCGTTCACCATGGCCAGGTCGGCCAGCGTCGACGGCGGGGCGGCCGCGATCTCCCGCAGGGTCGCGTCCTTGAAGATCACGTACGGCGGCATGCCCAGCTCCTTGGCCACCGCCGTCCGCCAGGCCCGCAGCCGCTGGAATACCGCCTCGGCCGCCGGCGGCAGCTCGGCTGCCGTCTCCCGCCCGGCCGACCCGGCCGACCCGGCAGACCCGGAAGGCCCGGCCGACCCGGGCGAGCCCGCGCGGGCGGCCCGGGAGCCACGCCCGCCACGCGCCGCCGGAGCCGGGGCCGGCCGGGGCGCGTCCCGGCGGAACATGACCTGCCGCTCGCCCCGCAGCACCTGCCCGCTCGCCTCGGTCAGGGCCAGCGTGCCGTGGTCGCCCTCGACCGAGAGCAGCCCGCCGGCCAGCAGCTGCCGCACCACGCCCCGCCACTCCGGCTCGCGCAGCTCCCCGCCCACGCCAAACGTCGAGAGCCGGTCGTGCCCGTACGACAGCACCCGCGGCGTCTTCTTCCCGAGCAGGATGTCGATCGGCTGCCCGGCCCCAAAAGAGGGACCGCCCAGCCGTCCCAGCCGCACCACGGTGGACAGCAGCTTCTGCGCCGCCACCGTCCCGTCCCACATCTGCGGCGGCGACAGGCAGGTATCGCAGTTCCCGCACGCGCCGTCCAGCGTCTCGCCGAAGTAGGCCAGCATCTGCGCCCGCCGGCAGCCCGCCGTCTCGCACAGCGCCAGCATCGCGTCCAGGTGCGCGACCAGCCGCCGCCGGTGCGCGAAGTCGCCCTCGGACTCGTCGATCATCCGCCGCTGCTGCACCACGTCGGCCAGCCCGTAGGCCAGCCACGCGGTGGCGGGCGCCCCGTCGCGTCCCGCCCGCCCGGTTTCCTGGTAGTACCCCTCCACCGAACGAGGCAGGTCCAGGTGGGCCACGAACCGCACGTCCGGCTTGTCGATGCCCATCCCGAAGGCGATCGTGGCCACCATGACCAGCCCGTCCTCGCGCAGGAACCTGGACTGGTTCGCGGCCCGGGTCCGCGCGTCGAGCCCCGCGTGGTAGGGCAGCGCGGTGAAGCCCTCGGCGCACAGGAAATCCGCCGTCTTCTCCACCGAGGCCCGCGACAGGCAGTAGACGATCCCGGCCTGGTCCGGATGCTCGGTCCGCAGCAGCCGCAGCAGCTGGCGGCGCGGCTCGTTCTTCGGCTCGATCCGGTAGCTGATGTTGGGCCGGTCGAAGCTGGCCACGAAGTGCCTGGCGCCCGCCAGCGCGAGCCGCGAGGTGATCTCGGCCAGCGTCTGCCTGGTCGCGGTGGCCGTCAGCGCGATCCGCGGCACCTGCGGCCACCGCTCGTGCAGCACCGACAGGCCCAGGTAGTCGGGCCGGAAATCGTGCCCCCACTGGGCCACGCAGTGCGCCTCGTCGATGGCGAACAGCGCCACCTCGCCCCGCTCGAGCAGCCGCAGCGCGGACTCGGTCCGCAGCCGCTCCGGCGCCAGGTACAGCAGGTCGAGCTTGCCGTCCATGAAGGCGTACTCCACGCCCCGCCGCGTATCCGGGTCCTGCGTGGAGTTCAGGAAATCCGCCCGCACGCCGAGCAGCCGCAGCGCGTCGACCTGGTCCTGCATCAGCGCGATCAGCGGCGAGATGACCACCCCGGTGCCCTCCCGGACCAGCGCCGGGATCTGGTAGCACAGCGACTTGCCGCTGCCGGTCGGCATCAGCGCGACCGCGTCCCCGCCGCCGCAGACGTGCTCGATGATCTCCTGCTGCTGCCCGCGGAACGACTCGTAGCCGAACCGCCGATGCAGCACTTCGGCCGCCAAGCCGCTGATTCCGCCACCGGGCCCGTCCACGGGGCGATTCTATGGCCCGCCACCGACACGCCGCGCTCAGAACAGATGCCGGAAGAACGACCGCGGGTCCCGCATGAACTGCCGCCACGAGACCACCAGGTCCAGGTTCTCCCATTCCGCGGCCCGGATGCCCCAGGGACCCAGCTCGAGCAGGTTGGCCCCGGGCACCGCCGCGATGACGGGCGAGTGGGTGGCCACCACCGCCTGGCCGCCGGCCGCGACCAGGTCGTGCAGCAGCGCGGCCAGCCCGAGCGACGCGGTGAAGGACAGCGGCGCGTCGGGCTCGTCCATCAGGTAGAAGCCGGCCTCGCTGACCCTGGTGCGCAGGATCTCCAGGAACCCCTCGCCGTGGCTCAGCTCATGGAACCGCTCATCCCGCCGGCCCGGGTTCTGCTCCAGGTAGGTGTACAGCTGGCTCATCGTGTCGGCGCGCAGGAAGTACGACCACCGGGCCCGGAGCCCCCGCACCACGGTCAGCTCCCGGCCGCGGCCCGGCTCGGCCGGGCCGGACCTGGAACGACCGGGCCAGCGCCGAGCCGCCCTGCGGGTTCAGCCCGTACGCCTCGGCCAGCGTCTCCACCACCGTCGACTTCCCCGACCCGTTCTCGCCCACCAGCACGGTCAGCCCCGCGGGCAGTTCCAGGCCCTCCCGCAGCAGCTGCGCCATAGCCGGCACGCTGGCGGGCCACACGTTCTCGTCGACCCGCACGTCCGGACCGGGCCGGAACGCCCGGACCGGGCGGGCATCGAGCTCCCCGGTGCCGCCCGTGCTCCCCACAAAGCCATTTTGGCCGAACGGGCCGTGGCGCGCGCCGGTCAGGTCCCGATCCGTGCCTCGGCGGCGGACCAGGCCGCGGCGTCGCCGGACGGCGCATAGGACCGCAGCGGCACCGCCGAGCGCAGCGCGGTTCATGATTAGGGTTTGGTGTCGTATAGGGAAAAACGAGACGTCTACGGACACCCGTCGCCGTCCGCGCCGCCGCCTGGTTATCGAAGGAACCATTCAGCTCTGACATCCCACAAGGCATGGCAAATGAATCGTACGGTACCTTGCGCTCGCGGTCTGACCATCGAGGCGGCGATCCAGCCCTGAAGCCAACCGACGTGAAACCGTCTCCCATCTATCGTGTTGTCATGGGCGGGTGTTCATCTCGTCATCAGGCGGTTGCGGCGGAGCTGGCTGAGTGGTGGGAGGAAGTGTGCGGGGGCGGGATCGGGTCGCGGGTCAGTGGTCAGCAGGGCGGTGGAGGCCGGGGCGCTGCGGGATGCTCTAAGAGCTCCGTTCGCGCCGTCGGCGGCGCGCCGGGTGGCGGAGCTCCTGAGCTTGAATTCGGTGGCCGGGGAGGTACAGCTCGGGCTGGGCCTGGGAGGCTTGTTCGCATCGGGGATGGCCGAGGCGGCGGGGTTGCTGCTGGGGACGCTGGTCGTAACGGCGGCGGGGAATGCCTGGGATGCCAGCGTGGCCGGGGAACAGGGCGGGCTGGCGCGAGCGGCGCGAGCGGCGCGAGCGCTGGCGACGGTCTCGGTGGCCGCGCCGGTGGCGGTGGTCATCGAGGAGACGGACCAGCTGGCTCCAGATCTTCTAGTGACCATGATCGAGAACCTGGTCGGCCTACCGGACGGGCGGGTCCTGGTGGTCGCGGTGACCGGGCCGGGCAGTGCGCTGGCGGCTGAGCTGGGCACAGCGGACCGGTACGGGCTGGCGGGCCGGGTCCGGGCCGCCGAGGCTGATCCGGTGATGGGGTATGGTGAGCGGGCGGATCTGGCCCGGGAGCTGTGCCCGTGGCTGCCCGCGGCCGGGATCGACCGGATCGCGCGGCGGACCCGGACGTTTGCCGAGGTGTTCGCGGTAGCCGCGGCAGGTCGGCTGGCTGACGTGACCGGCGAAAGCGACCCAGCAGCAGTGGCGGCCGTGGTCGACGTGGTGATCGAGGCTTGCCGGATGCCGGAGGAAATCCCGGTACTGGCGGTTGTGCTCGGCTGGGCGGGAGGCGCCCTGACGGACCGGCAGGCGGAACGGGCCACGCACGCCGCGGGATTCTCGCCAGAACCGGGTGAGAAGGCATGGGTAGCCTGGTCCGGGGGTCTGGTCCGACTGCGGGATCCGGGTTCGGCCCGAGTAGCGGACCAGGTTGCGGCGCTCGGGTCGCAGATCCGGCGGGAGCTGGCCGCGGCGGTGCTGGCGGGGGTGGCTGATATCGCCCGGGACGGCCAGACCACGCTGGTGGAGCGGACCGTGGCCCGGCTGGCGGCGCACCGGGTCCGCGGTGACCTGGCCGGCCGTGATGGGCTGGCCGCGGTTCAGTGCCTGCTGATCCAGGGCCTGGAACAACTCGGTGACCTGCCTGCGGCCGGCCAGGTCGCACACGCGGCGCTGGCCGAACTGCAGGCCGCGGAACGGGATACCGAACCGGGACGCGATCTGCAGGCCGCCGTCTTGCGCCTGGCTGGCGCCCAGCCCGACGCCGAAGACGACCCGGTGATCCAGGACGCCGTGGCCCAGGCTCAAGCCAATAGCCCGCTGCTCGGGCTGGAAGCACGGGTCTGGGCGGCCGTGCAGCTGTTGAACCGACCCGGCCCGCGCGAAGCGGCGATGACCCTGGCCGGGCAGGTAGCGGCCGAGCTGGCCGAACTTCCTGGCCGCGACGACACCGCGAACCAGTGGCGCGCCCTGCTCGCCTTCTACGCCGGCCGCGCCGGAAACGCCGCGCTCAGCCACCAGGTCCTCAGCCCGGTGATCACCGGCGGCAGCCCCGAACAGCAAGAAGCCGCCCAGGCGTGCTGCGCGCCTTCGGCGGCCCCCACGCCGATACCCGGCTCCAGCTCATCATGCTCGAAGCCGAACTCACCGCCACTCCAGCGGCGGCTACAGCCCAGCTCCTGCACCTTCATCGCACCCTCGCACAGGACTATGGCACTCTCGGCGACTATCAGAACGCCCGCCGCCACGCCATCACCTGGAACCAGCTGAGCGTAGAACTGCACGGCACCGATCACCCCCACACGCTGACGGCGCGATACTGGGTTGCGCGCTGGACGGGCGAGTGCGGGGATGCCACGCAGGCGCTGCGGCTGTCCCGGAAGCTGCTGCCGGATCAGGTGCGGGTGCTGGGCGCGAGCCATCCCGACGTTCTGACTACTCGCAGCGACATCGCGCTCTGGACGGGAAAGTGCGGGGATTACGCGCAGGCGCTGCGGCTGGCCTGGGAGCTGCTGCCGGACCGGATCCGGGTGCTGGGCGCCGATCACCCCGGCGTCCTGCTCACCCGCAACAACATCGCGTTGTGGACGGGCCGGTGCGGAACCGCCAGAGAGACGCTGCGGCTGTTCCAGGAGCTGCTGCCAGACCAGATCCGGGTGGTGGGCGCCGATCACCCTAACGTCCTGACCACCCGCAGCAACATCGCGTTCTGGACGGGGCGGTGCGGAAAGCCTAGAGAGGCGGTGCGGCTGTTCCAGGAGCTGCTGCCAGACAAGGCCCGGGTGCTCGGCGCCGATCACCCCAGCGTCCTGACCACCCGCAACAACATCGCGCTCTTTACGGACCAGTCCGGAAAGGCCAGAGAGGCGCTGCGGCTGTTCCAGAAGCTGCTGCCAGACCAGATCCGGGTGCTCGGCGCCGATCACCCTGACATCCAGGCCACCCGCAACAGGATCGCGGCCTTGGGAGGATAGATGCAGGCAGCCGGCAGATGCTGCGCCCTCGCCGGGATCTCCCTCCCAAAGAGGCTTCAATCACGAGACGCCGTGCTGAACTGGGCAGATGGTTGTGGGACTTATATAGGAAAAGCGGCACGTCTACGGACAACCCCCGGCGCCCCGCCGGAGGCTGATCATTCAGGGAACCATCCAGCTGTGAAACGCGCCGCCGGAAGATCCGGTCCACTATCGGGGGCTTGATCAAATCCACCGGCCCGGCTAGTTCGGCGCGACGGCTCACGATCGAGGTCACGTTTGCGATCGCGCGACCTAACCAGTCCACCACGATGTTGACTCGGAGCTATAGCCATAGCTAGCCGTGCCCGATGAGGAAACGTGAGCACATAGCACCCATATGCCACCTCACCGTCTCCAGCGCGGGTCAGGCAGCGCTTCCAGCCGCGTCCGGTCCTGGACTTGACCACGCGCGCGGCGATGCACTGCGGAACGCTGCACCTCATTCGTGTAGACCTCAGCGACCTGCTCCCCACCAGCTAGAAGGCACGTATTCGAACGCTGCAGGTGGCCGACAGGAGGACGCTTGGCAGCTGTGGCAGTGGATACCACCGCTGGTACGACTCACTTAACCCTTGAGCCACCAGTCCGCGCCGGCAGCGGGCGTTTGCCAGCGCCTTCTAGCAGGTAGAGCAAGGGCATAGTTGACAGAGTCGACATGTCAGTGTTGAATGGAACGAAGATTCGAACTGGGTAGCGAACGAGCAAGGCTCCCCCTGACATGGACTAAATATCATGGTTGTAATTCACATGAGCGCTTTCCACAGGTGGCAAAGCGGACCATCCACAATCCACAGCACATCCTTGCAGGTCGCGTCAAGTCTTATCCACAATTATTGCTCTCTACAACCTACGTGCCAGGCACTTTGTCACAGAACAATCCACAGGACGCCTAGCGTACAGTTGGCCCAGCCTATAGCCATTGTTCACATGCAGCTAATGCCACAAAGGGGGTAGATGTTAGCGATGTCGCGCATCATGACGGCGCCAGATGTGAGCAGTCTACCTCGTGATGAAACCTCGCATTCTCGGACTGTCCGCGCCGCAGTGATGGATCTTGACGGAACGCTCCTGCGTTCCGATAAAACGATTTCCCCATTTACAAAAAATATGCTAGATAGCGTACGTCATGCTGGTATACATATAATTTTTGCTACCGCGAGACCGCCCGAGTCCGCCTTGCGACTCGTGGCTTCCGCAGCGCCCAATGCGCCTCTAATCTGTTCTAACGGTGCTGTGGTCTATGATCCAGTATCTGGTCATCGGTTCCGCACACAAGTGATCAACGAACGTACCGTAAGACAAATAGTATTCTGTATTAGGGACCATTATCCTAGTGCGGTATTGGCGGTCGATTGTGCTCATCCTCCGAGGATCGCTGATCCGACGCGGACGATGGATCCCGACTGGCCCGTAAGTTGGGGTTCGAACCTTGGTAGTCGCGCTCTTTGGCGTATGGATATAACGCTTCCACCTCCGCGGAGTGTAGTCTGCCTAATGGTTCTGGGCGCTTGGCAGACGCATCACGAGGTACCGTCGTTCGAGCGCGTGACTGTAACATCATCTGAGCATGGATTGATTGAGTTCAGCGCCCGGGCCGCGAATAAATTGTCTGCACTGCAATGGCTTTGCGGCCAACTTGAAATCCCGCTGGATGCCGTGGCGGCCTTCGGCGACATGCCCAACGATATCGCTATTCTAGAGGCGTCGGGTATTGGTGTCGCTGTTGCAAATGCCCACGAGCAGGCTAAGGCAGCCGCGCAATACATTACTGAGTCAAACGATAACGATGGAGTTGCGCTTTTCCTAAAGAGATTGCTAGAGAAGAGCTAGGCGGCTTCGTCGCCGCGGCCAAAAATTTCATGGCCTCGGCTGTCGGGAGTTCAGCCGCGTAATGGTGACGGAACACTTGAGACAGCCTCAGCATCGGTGTCTTCGCCGAATTCCTTACTGGCCTGGGAATCCTCCTGTCACTATCTATCAGTGAGCTTTTCCATCCTTATGATGGGACTTGGCGGCCTACATCCTGACCAGGTACAGTGTGTCGCCCCGGGCATAACGAAACCCCTGGTAGATAAATGATGGCGCAAGCTCAACCGGGCCCGGCAGGCCTGCTGGTGCGGCCTACCTGCGCAAGGACGACACGTTTGCCGAGCTGGCCGTCGGGGGTTCGGCATCGGCACCGCCACCGCCTGGAGACACGTCACCGAGACCACAGCGCTGCTGGCCGCCCGGCCCCGAAGCTGCGCCACGCCCTGCGGGACGCCGCCCGGGCCGGGCTCACCTGCCTGGTCATCGCCGGTACTGGCAGTCTCACAGAACACGTTAGTCACGCGTGGGAGAGGATCGCGCGCCAGCTCGAAGGGCGTCGCCATCGTCAGCGGCCCGGCCGATCGAGCGGAGTACGAGGCTGACGTTCACTGGTCGTCTGCATGGTGCAAAATAGGGTCATGCGGTCCAAGAGAGCAAGAGTCTCCCCCTGCGGGGGCCTACTGACCGGTTCCGCTCTCCGCGAGGTCCTAGACCATAGAGTCTTCGTACCAGGAACATGGGACTCGGCGAATGTCCGTGGGGCGGGTTACGATATCCGCCTTTCCGGAACTGATATGATCGCGCCCGAGGGTCGCAACGATGATGCTACGCGGCACTTTACTTCGAAGAATCCTCGGCATCTTCCGCTTATACTTGAACCCGGTCAAACTGCTGTTGTGTCGAGCGAGGAGCGCTTTTGCCTAAGCTTTGACATCGCTGGCAATATTGGGCTCAAGTTTAGCTTGGCATCTCAGGGTCTACTTGTACTAACCGGGATGGCTTTAGATCCTGGGTATGGCAGACAGCTCGATGAAAACGGAGCCTGGGTTGCCATGCCCGATCAGCGTCTACATTTTGTGCTCGCTAATGTAGGAGCAAAACCGATTGCCCTTACTCCCGGAAGAGAGCGGATCGCTTTCTTGCAGCTATTCCAGGTTGAGCCGGTGGCGCCATCATTGATCCCGAGTCTAGGCTGGGATGCCCTATCGGAATCGCTATTCGATTCCTCTACGGGTGAAACGGCCCGTCCGGGCGGTCTAGCATACTTCCGAAATGTTAAAGATCTCGCACTAAAAGTGGATGAGTTGGAACGGAAGGTACATAGCGGTCAATAGTAAGTCTTCGCAAATCCTGTGATGGGACTCTCGCTCACGTGTCGTGAGCGGGGGGCGAGTTCTCGTGTTCTGGGCGTCTCCTCCGGGCTGATGGTGTTTGCTGTGGCTCGTGGCTGCGGTGGCCGGTGTTCTGGCGGGCGCGGGCGGTGCCGGGGCGCCGTCCGCGGGCGGAGCGTCGGCTGAGGAACTGCTGGCGCGGGCGCTGGAGGTCATCGAGCAGCAGTCGGCGCGGATCGAGCTGCAGTCGGCGCGGATCGGTGAGCTGGCCAGGGAGAACGCGGAACTGCGGGAGCAGAACGCGCAGCTGGTCCGGGTCAGCGAGGAGCTGCGGGAACTGGCTGGCGGGCAGGCGGCTCAGCTGGCCGAGGCGAACGCCACATCGCCGTGCTGCAGCGGATGGTGTTCGGCCGGTCGTCGGAGAGGTACGGCCCGGCCCCGGACGGTGACGGTGACGGCGGCGGCGGGAAGCTGGGCAGCGGGCAGAAGAAGCAGGTGAAGCGCGGTCCGGGGGCGCGTTCGGGGCGGCGGGATTACTCGGGGCTGCCGCGGTTCGAGGTGTTCTGGGACTTCCCCGGCGGCGGGTACTGCTGCCCGGAGTGCGGGGAGCCGTTCAGCCTGCTGGGGGATCACTGGTACGGGGAGCAGGTCGACTGGCAGGTGATTATCCGGCTGGTCGCGAACTGCCAGCGCCGTTACAAGAGAGAGTGCGGGTGCGAGGGCCGGCGACGGTGACCGCGCCGGGGCCGCCGAAGGCGATCGGGAAGGGCCTGTTCACGAACGGGTTCACCGCGATGCTGCTGGTGGAGCGGTTCGAGGCGGGCCGGTCGGCGAACTCGCTGGTGAAAAGCCTGGCCCGGCAGGGAGCGGAGATCTCGGCGGCCACGCTGGCCGGGACGGCCGCGCAGGCGGGGGCACTGCTGGCCCCGGTGGAGGACGCGATCGCGGCCCGGAACCGGGATTCGTGGCATCTTCACGCGGACGAGACGTCGTGGCGGGTGTTCTGCTCGGACGGCGGGGACGGCCCGGTGAAGTTCTGGCTCTGGGTGTTCATCGGAGCGGACACGGTGTGCTTCGTGATGGACCCAACGCGGTCCGGGGAGGTCCTGGCCCGGCAAGCCGGGCTGGACAGGGAAACCGGGCAGCTCGTCCCGCACGAGGACGGCGGTCCGCGGCGGCTGGTCCTGTCCACTGATTTCTACGCGGTGTACGAGTCCGCGGGCAGAAGGCCGGCGGCTTGGTCAATCTCTACTGCCTTGCGCATGTCAGAAGGCATTTCGTCGGGCGGGCGACGCGAACCCAGCGCAGCTGCGGTACTGGGCGGAGCAGTGGCTGGACCGGTTCCGGGCCCTGTACCGCGCCCACGATGAGCTGGCCGCCGCCTGGCAGGAGAGCGCGGCACCTGCCTGCGGGCAGGCAGCAGCAGCCGCCGAACGGCTGGAGAAGGCATACGAGGCGTGGGATGACGCGGCCGGGGCGATCGATGCCGAGCGGAAGAAGCAGGAACAGGCGCCCGGTCTGCAGAGCCGGCGAAGAAGGCGCTCGCGACCCTGGGCCGCGAATGGGACGGCATTATCGCCCACCGGGACTACTCGATGATCAGCATCGATAACAATATCGCCGAGAGGGCGATCCGCGGCCCGGTCGTGACCAGGAAGAACGCCGGCGGCTCCCATAACGGGAACACCGCCTGGAACCGGCCCGGATGTTCACGATCACAGCGACCGTGAGGATGGCCGGGCTGAACACCCTCACCTGGCTCACCGCCTACCTGGACGAATGCGGCCCTACGGCGGAAAACCGCTGACCGGCAAGGCGCTGGAAAGGTTCTTCCCCTGGATCGCGAGCCTGGAAGACCTCCGCATTTGGGCCCAGCCTCCGCCATCTGGATAAAACCCGCGTGAGATAATACAGTTACAGGTGTTGTGGCCGTATCCATTTCGCTGGCTGATTGTATGCTCTCTCACAGGACTGAAGATACGTCAATAAGCGTAGATAAGATTGATAAAGCATCTAACTATGTGGTAGTCTTTGGTGTTTTCCTCGTCGCGACCACTATATTGGGGCTTGTGCTAAATGCACTTACTGGAGCAATTGGCCACCTCCCGCACAATGCCAGCTGGGTTCAGGATCTCCTTATATATGGAGCCACCGGAGCGTATACAATAGGAGTGCTCTGTGTTGTCTGGCTCGCCGTCCGGAGAACTAAATGAACAGGAATTTGAAGCACGAGGCTCCAATATTTATTATTGCAACTACCAATGATGCGAAGGCTTCAGAAATCCAAAGAGCGCTAGCCGGACGGATACGTACTATCCGGGCGACATGTCAGCTGCCGATTGTCAATGAAAGTGCTGACTCCTTGCATGGAAATGCCCTCCTCAAGGCGCGGTCGGCGATGCACGCAACCGGAATGCCAGCACTAGCAGACGATACAGCACTAGAAATTGACGCGCTCAGCGGTCGCCCTGGACTATATACAGCTCGTTTCGCGCGCTTGGAAGGTTCTTTTGCTGCCGCGACTAGCAAACTACTGCAGGAGCTTGAGGGCTTCAATAGCGCAAAGAGAACTGCCCGTTTTCGGACAGCTGCAGCAGCAGTCTTGCCAGATGGCAAAGAGGCGACTGCATGGGGTGCACAGCGGGCGGGGGGGGGGGGGGGGGGGTGGGGGGCGGGCAGGACGGCGGGGTGCGGGGGGGGTGAGGCCGAGGAGCAGAGCGGGAGATGGACGGGTCGCGGTGACAGGCGCGGAGCTGTGCGGCGATGTCGGGACTGTGCAGGGGAGGACGCGATGACCGTGTGCGGACGCGGAGGCCGCGGTGAGAGCGCCGCTGACGCGGCTGGCTACTCGCGAAGACGACGGCGGACATGTGGTGCATATAGATGGCACAGTGGCCGCGCAGGTAGGAGAGCAGGTAGACGGGGACTGCTTCGTCCGCGGTCAGACTGGTGATGCAGAGAAAGGAGAAAGACGACGAGCAGGGTCAGTAGGGAGAGTAGATGTAGCGCTAGATGAGGAAGAACTGCTACACGTGCGGGAAAAGGGCGCTGATCAGGCCGGAGGGCGGCAACGTCTAGAGGTGCGGACGTGATCTGGACGTGGCCCCGGTCCACGGTCCAGGCCCGCGGCGACGGACGGCCAGGGCAGGGCGTCGGCGGCGGCGTACAGCTTCGCTGGTTCCCGCCGAGGCAACACGTACTGGGTGCCGGCTTTCCAGATGAGCCGGGCGAGCCTGCGCTGGGTGTGCATCTGGTCCAGGGTCAGGACCGCGCCCTAGCCCTAGGCGGGATCTTCTCCAGCAGCTTCCGGCAGACGGGGATCCGTTGGTCTACGTCAAGTCGACGGGGAGCTGGGCGGAGGTGGTCACGTCGTGCCAGATGCTAGACAGGAGCATCGGGGCGCAGCGCACGGGTGGCGCCGCGCACCGCCTTGCCGTAGATCTGAAGGTGGAGGCGCATGCCTGGGCGCAGCGCGCGGGCGCGGGCGGACGACAGGAGCACAGCGCCTGGTAGTACTGTCTGGTCGCAGCCGTTCCCGAGGGCCCGGGCGAGCGTGGCCGCGAACGGCCGAAGAGGCTCCCCGTTGCCGTGCACGGGCGGCGTAGCTCAGCAGCAGTTCCGCGGAGCGGTGGCCGCCATTGCGCTATCGCGCCGGGCTGGTCGCCGGTCATGCCCGGGACAGCGGCAGCGCGAGCAGGTACTCCAGCGGATAGGACGCGGCCCCGCCGGCCGAGCAGGTAGGTGACTGCGCGCAGGAACTAGCGCAGCCGCCAGATCCCGGCATCATCCCAGCGGCACGGACAGGGCTCGTGCACCAGTTCGCCCCGGGAGGCCTGCTGTCCGGGCAGCGGGCAGGCCAGCGCCGCGGCCAGCACGGAGCGCGCCTCCGCTGGCAGGTCCGCTGGGAGCCGCCCTGGCAGCTCCAGCGCCGGGGGCGGGGCGGGCAGGAACTCCGGCACCGTGGGGGACGGTGGTATCACCGCGGGCAGCACTTCCGGGACCAGGACACGGGGCGGCATGGCAGACTTGGGCACGCGGGTTCCTCTGGCGGATAGGCGATTTTTAGCGGAAGAACCCAGTTATCCACCGGGGAACCCCGCATCACAGACGACGGCCCGTACCAAGCAGCACCCGCGCAGTGACCCCACGAGACACAAGGAAAGCATCAGCAGTAAACGGCAAACCACGCACACACTGACGAAAAGAAGCAATAAATTAGAGATAGACATAGGAGGACTGCATGGGGCACCCTCGACGGATACATCCTAAATCAACCGCTCGGCGACGGAGGGTTCGGGTTCGACCCAATCTTCAGCCCTGTAGGGGCGGGTGGCCGTACCTTGGCTGAGCTATGTCCAGATGAATCGCTTGAAATTTCTCACCGGACTGTTGCGTTCCGCTCACTAGCAGATGCTATCGCAAACCTTCGTATACCATTCTTCAAAGAATCCTGATTCCGGCTATGACTAATTCATCCTTATAGAGGTTGGGTACTGGATCATGCCTTTTCACTCACTGGTCGATGCGTACAAGGATGGATTGCATGCTGTTCTAGCCGGAGAAACGGTCGACTCCGTACTCGATCCCCTATCCAAATCCTCAAATTTCGGTGTAGGAGATAGGCCTAACCGGGAGTTGCTTGCTCACCTTTTTGTAGTATCGAACCCAGCGAACTGTCTTGTCTCGGGTCCAATAGTAAAGTTGCATCTACCGTATTGTTTCGGCCTGCTCGCATTTAGCCTATCTGGCGATAATCGTCTGGAAACACTTCGCTACTACCGTCCGGGAGCAGCCGAGTATTCTGACGATGGATGGACCCTAAGCGGCGCATTCGGGAGTCGATTGCGCGGCGTGAATGGCGAGATGGATCAACTGTCCGCAGTGATAAAGCGACTCGCAGATGACCCTGCAAGTCGACGCACTTACGCGGCAATCATAAAGGCCGAAGATAACTTGACGCCATCGCGAGAATATCCATGCGCAGCAGGCATTCAGCTCTTTCTAAGAAATGATCGCCTGACAATGCTGATTGTGATGCGGGCTCAGCAGGCTTTTACGGTTCTGCCTTACGATGCTTTTCTTTTTATGTCAATACAGCTATTGCTCGCAGCTCAACTTGGGGTACGCGTAGGA
Source organism: uncultured Actinomycetes bacterium (assembly GCA_963835775.1). Classification (GTDB taxonomy): domain Bacteria; phylum Actinomycetota; class Actinomycetes; order Streptosporangiales; family Streptosporangiaceae; genus Palsa-504. Next base: position 510,899 of record CAWIHB010000004.1, read on the forward strand.
GATTATCTCCACTTTTCTGGGACGTTCCATGTTTACGAATCTGAAGAGTCCGCTATTATTCAGACCCTTAGTTCAGAACTTAAGTATGCAACTTTGCCATCTCCTCCCCAGGGTGTCGGCCCGAGTTCTGAATTCATACAACAGCTTATTGATTTGGAATCCCGCCTACGTGGGCTTGCCGCCAACGAGAATCGGCGAGGGCTGATAGAGCTAGCTTCCACAGACGATGGGAGTAACTTGTTGAAGGTAGCACGACAAGTACTTTGCGACTTCGCACTGCGAAAAATTGGCTTGGTTGATGAAGCCGCCGCAATTAGTTCAAGGCTACCGTCTGACATTCAGGCGCTACTATGAGCAACAAGCAGGCAGGAGCTGCTAAGGATAATAAGAAGTCGGAACTTCATAAGTTTCCAAGGGTCCTTATTACTGGCGTGCCGAATGCGGGGAAGACCTCTATCGCAGCAGGAATAGTTAAATCGATCCCGGAAGCTGTGACTTGTGAGTTCGGACGACTTATGGCGGAAATTGGGAGACAACAAAAACTTTTCTCTGATTACCGCGACCTCCAAGATCTTCCTCGGGCACTTCGTGCTGAGCTCCAGATTGCGGCAGCTAGGGACGTATCGAGGCTGAATCAGCCAGTTGCGGTAGCGGCACATGTTGTAGTCCGAGGGCCTGAGGGATACGTGGAGGGTCTTCCTGAGCAGGCCCTATTGTATCTCGGTTTGACTGGAATAATCGTTATTACCTCTGATCCGCAAGAGATTCGCAATCGCCGCGCTGCAAGCGGATCGGATCGAGCGACTGAAGATATCGAACTGATACGCTTTCATCAGGAGAGTGTAGGACGGCGCGCATCAGAGATAGCACGAACCTATAAAATACCTATCGAATACATCGTTAATGTCCACGGCGAGCTGCCTGAGGTGATTGGTGATGCGATTCAACTGTGGAAGAGCTTCGACATTCATCAAGGATTAGTTTAAACCCCTATCTTATTAAATCGTCCAATTGGAAGGATCGAAACTATGATCCCTGCCACGACCACTCCATTGCTAAGCGCCGCGGAAGCAGACCGTCACACGGCCTCCGCTCTACCCTCCCGCATACCTCGCATAGCGGCGGCGGTACATCGTCGCGCTCGCCTGCGGCACTATGTACTGCCGATTCTGGCCTGGAACCCCTTTCTACCAGGGCAGAAGCGTCAGGGCCGTTCCGCCTCCGTGATCCTGACCTCACCCCACTTCGTGCGGCCGAGGTCTGGATCACTCCGGCTCCACTCCGTAGAGAAAAGCTGAGGAGGGGGTCGATCTGGAATCGCGCTTAAGAAAACAAGTGGTGGTGCTGCCCGTATCCATGGCCGTGGAAGGTGCAAGCGAAAACCAGTGCAGATGACCGAGGAAGGTGCACAGAGCGCCGTGCTTCGCGCGGCATGGGGCGCATACCGGTCTGCAATGGCCGACGTGGAAAGTGCATGGTTCCGGTCAGCGCACCCTTTTCCGCGTCCGGGGTAGGGAATGTTCCCGTACTTCGGGCCTGTCTCTCAGGTATCCGTTCTCGTTATTTCTCCCGCCGCGTGTTCTTGTGCAGGCGCTCCTGGTAGTCCGCTATCTCGAATGGGTGCAGCTCGCCTGGAGTGAGCAGACCGGTCAGGCGCCGAGCGTGTATTGCCCCTGGTTAATGCCGGGATAGAGCCGCTGGTGCTCGCGTTCGAGGTGGAAACGCCAGTACTCCTCGAAGTCTCCGTTGCTGATGACTGCTCTCAGGGTGAGGATGGCCTCGGCGCCGTCCAGGCCCCACCTGGCCCCTCCTATCGAGAGGCGGTCGGCTATGAGGTGACGGCATGCGCCCTCGATGACTCCGGTCGCGATCGGCCAGCCGGCGTCGAGAGCCTGGCTGTAATGCAGGAACTCGCGCTTGTTTCCCAGGTAGCGGACGCATGCGTCGGCTCCGGAGCGCCGGCTGCCTTTCAGGCCGGCTGCGTCGGCTTCGGCGGTGATCTCTTCGGCGGCCCGGTCGCTGTCGCCGGCCAGGACGGCGAGGGCCCTGGCCGCGACCCAGTCCTCGGCGGCGGGGTCACCGGCCTCGTGGAGGCTCCATGCGGCGCCCCATATGTACTCCAGGACGTGAATTATGTCGATCTGGGCTATTCACTTGAGCGGACTAGATGAGAACAGACCGCTAGATGCTGTGGTCATGGCAGCTTGACGCACCAAGATCTTGCGACTGGTCCGGTTAACTGAATACCCCTTATGTCGATAATGACATGGATGGTGACGCCCCGGCGGGCGGCCTCGGCGCGGATCAGGGCGAGCTGGTGCTCGGCGCCGTCGACGAGGACGACCCAGGTCCGCAGGCGGAGCGGGTCGCGGGCCCCGGCCTCGTCGAACGCGGCGGCGATCATGTCCGCAGGGTCCCTGCGGACGGATCCGGCCAGCCACCTGGCCAGGGCTCTCGGCCCGGGCCGGAGCGCGCGGGCGCCGGTCCTGCCGCCGGGCGGGGCGATCACGTCGTGCGGGCGGCGTTTCGCGGGTTCGGCGTCGTAGACGGTGACCAGGGCGGCCATCCGCTTGCGGTTCGGCTTCTCCCCGGCCGTCAGCCGGGTCCGCATCTTCCCCAGCTTCGCGGCGGCCCTCGCGGTGGCCGCGCGCAGCGCCCCGGGCCGCATCACGATGCCCTTGCAGTCCGCCGACAGGACCAGCAGCGCCGACGGCGTGCACGGCTCCGGGATCCGGGCGGCATAGAACGCGGTGATGTCGGCAGCGGAGTGCACGACGGAGTCCTCGATCTGCCGCTTGCCGATCACGTTCCCGCAGCGGCGGGCGATCGCGTCGTGCGCGGACTCGAACGAGCTTCGGGCCGCCTCCAGGGCGGCGAGTTTCGCCAGGGTATGGGAGTGCCGCCCGGCCGGCATCGACAGGGCGGCATCGGCGGGAAGGTAATCTGGCGCTCCCGGCTTCCGCCAGGCGCACCGGGTCACCTTCACCGTGCCGAACAGCGTGGCCAGCAGCCGGCCGTGCCCGGTCTCCAGCCGGGCCCGGGTGATCCCGTCGGTGCCCGTCACCGGGGCAGGATGCTTCCTGGCCTGCTGTTCTTCCCGCAGGGCCCGCAGGTCGTAGTGGTCCTGCAGCAGCTGCAGGACCGCCTTGCGGCTCTCCTCGTCGATGAGCTCTTCCAGCTCGGAGGCCGTCATCCCGGCTGCGGCGGGCCCGGCGAGCTCGTCGGCCAGCGCGGCGAACATGGCTTTCGAGACGGCGAACGGATCATCGGGCGAGACCGTGTCATACGCTTCCATGGAGGTTCTTCTTCCTGCTCGGTTCGTGATGGCCAGCACCTCCGAACCTAGGAAGAAGAACCCCTTACTGTCCGGGCTTCGGTGTTTCCCCTCCGTGATCCGGCAAGGTGAACAGGCCCCCGGGCACGCCGTCCAGCCAGCCCCGCGCGGCCAGCAGCTTCAGCTTCGACCGCAGGCCCTCCACCTTCGCCTTGGCCGTGCTCAGGCCCGTCGCGGCCGCGAACTCCGCCGCCCGCAGCGGGCGGCCCGCGTCGGCCGCCACTTCCAGCAGGTCCTGATAGGCCCGCGGCAGCACCGACGGCTCCGTGCCTTCCTGCCGCGGCGGCACCGCCACCGCCCCGATCCGCGGGGCATGTCCCGGCTCCCCTCCGGACCTGTCATCCCGCCCGGCCGGATCCGCGGCAGGCGGCTCCTCCAGCACCCGCATGACTTCCTCCCGGGTGATCGCCAGCCGCGAGACCTGCTCTTCCGCCCTGGCCAGGTCCTCCGTGAGCTCCTCGATCCGGGCGCGCAGCCGGTCCGCCTCAGCCCGGGCAGCCGCTTCCCTGCGCTTGAGTTCCTCGATCAGCGACCCCATCGCCGTCTCCTTCCCCCGCATACGACGGTAGAAGACCGACGACCGATCAACCGGAAATCAAACAAAGCTCCAGGTCAGAAGTCCCTTCAGGCGAGCTGCACCCATCTCGAATAGTGTCAGTCCCGTGGGCTCGTGCTGGCTGGACTCGCCGAGCATCCACCGCCCGCGGCGGACTTCCACGAAGGCAGCACACGCGCGGAGTTCAGCTCGCACCGCGCGTTCTCGGTCCCGCAAGTTGCCCGGCACTCCCAGTGCCCGGGCAATGTCCCCGGCAAGGAGCGGCTCCGTTGCGAACGCGAGAACTCGAGCGACGCGCTCAGCCAGCGTCCGCTCGTCGGCAGGAGGAACGGCAGCTCTGGCAAGTACCAGGTTGCCCTGCTGATACCGTTCGAGCGTCTCCAGCAGGGGCGGCCCGTAACTTCGCCCTAGCTCCTGCATGGCAGGCCTGACACGATCAAGGATCCCGTCCGCCTTACCACTGCGGTCCCACCAGATGACTCCTACTGCGCCAACAAGAAGCACGCCTGCCAGGATCGCCTTCACCACCGGCGAGGCCGCGCCAATGCGACGCGCCGCGAACCGGATAGCTTCTCCAGCAGCATTGACCGGAATATTCACAGCCACGACGAGCGCGTCGACCTCGATCCCGTTGGCGGCGGCGTGAGTGATCTGGAGCCAGGCAGAGAAGCCGAGCCCGGGAACATCGCACAGGTCGGGGTCCTCGGCCAGCAGGAAACTGTAGCCGAGTGTCACGGCGAGCCGGGCGGCCGGAGCATCAACTGGATGACGCCGGACCACGGCTTCGACACGCGGGTCCCGGGCGGCCCAGTCCGGCGGAACCCCGACGATACGGGCTCGCGCCAGATATAGGCCCCTGAGCCTGCGGTAGGCGAGCTCGATGTCATCGCGGGCGGTGGCGCGGCGCGGGAGGTCACGTTCGACCTCTTCCACGACGTGCTTGGGCAAGATCAGCACCGCGCCACGGCGGTGCAGCGCCCACAGCAGGCTCGTGACTCTGCCGCCTGGTGATCCGTCAGGGCGACGCGAGCTTTGGAGCACCTCACCCATGAGCATGCCGGAATCGGCGATCATGATGACCGGTCCGGACCTGGGCAGACGGGGGTACATGGCCAGGAGGATAGATGCGCCCACCGACAATTCACGGAACGGGCCAAGGCCGTGGGTGCGCGACACGTTTGTAGGGGTCCCGCATCTGGGCTGGTTATGAAGGGAGCCTGGTTGTGACGTCACAACCAGGCTAGAAGTGCCCATGACCGAGCCGTCGCTTCGGGAGCTGGAGGCCGGGCGGGGCCGGCTATACCCGTAGCTGGCGGCCGTTGGGGACTTCCGGCGCGGTTCGGTGAGCGAGAACTGGCGCAAGTGCGGGAAGCTGAGCTGCGCGTACGCGGAGCCGGGCCATCACGGGCCGAGGTTCTTGTGGACCCGGTCGGGAGGCCGTCGCAAGACGATCGGGCGCCGACTCGCGGCGGTGGAAGTGGAGAAGGTGCGCGCTGAGGTAGTCCGGCATTGGGGAATTCACGGCGATCAACGATCTGCAAAATTGACGCACACCCACAGGGGGGTGGGCTGTCGGGATGCGCGGCCTGGCCGGGCCTGCCTCCGGCAGGAACGTGCCGACCCCGGCAGGCGGGTCGCACACACGCTCGCGCCTGCGGTCAGGCGGCGTGCTCGGCGTAGTACTGGCGGATCCGGTCGGCCCAGCCCTCGGGTTCGAAGACCTGCACACGGTCCCGGGCCGTGGGCTCGCTTGCTTGGTCGGGGCCGGCTTCTCCGATCCTCCTCGGTCCGGGCGTTGGCGAAGCAGATGTAGATGGCGTGGTCCAGGTCGAGCCGCTCGCCGTACCAGGGCGGGATGATCGTCTCCGGGGTGATGTCCGCGTCGTGGCAGCCTTCGATGGTCCCGTCGGCCTGCGGCAGCGGCGGGCAGGCCGGGATGGCGGTGCCATCGGGCTGGTAGAACGTGAAGGTGCCGTCGCGGGCAGCAGCGAGCAGGAAACCGCGCTCGTGTACCAGCATGTGATGGTATTTACACAAGCTGACCAGGTTATCCAGTTTCGTGCGCCCGCCGTTACTCCAGTACTGGACGTGATGTAGGTCCACACGGCGGGATTCGCAGCCGGGGAACCGGCACCGGCACTTGTCGCGATCGCGGGCCGCGCGGCGCAGCGCCGCGTTCGGGCGGCGGCGCCGTCGGCCCAGGTCCAGCAGCTTGCCGGCGCTGTCATGCAGCATCCAGCTCAGCGCCGAGGAGCAGGCGATCATCTGCGCCGTGGTGACGGAGATGGCCGGGCCGTCCTCGACGTGGCAACGCGCCGGGCCGGCCGGAAGGCCCGGCGTCTGCTGGCCGGCGCCGGACGTTTCCGTTCCTACGTCCCCGGCCCCCGCAGCCGGGCCGGCAGGGGCGACGGCGTCGGTGCCGACGTGGACGATGACCTGGTATACCTCGGGGTCATCAGCCGCGGCCACCTTCCCGGCCAAGAACGCCTCGGCGATCACCAGCAGCGCGTCGGCCAGGCTCGACGAGGTCACCTCCGCGGACTCGTCCGCGGCCGGAGCCTGCTCCGCGGCGCGCGTTTCCGCGGAGACGCCGGGTCCGTGTACCGGGTGTCCGTGCTCGTCGTCGGACGGATGCGGGTGCTGCAGGTCCGATTCCGCGGCGCGCAGCGCCTTCAGCAGCACCGCGCCAGCCAGTGGCGGCAACCGGAAGGTGCCCGCCAGCGACCCGTCGTCCTCGAACCGCCACGCCAGTCGGCGCTGGATCCGCGCGGCGGCGTCATCGGCGGAGCTGACCTGCCGGTGGGCCCGGGCGAACCGCTCCAGCTGGTTCCCGGTCATCGGCCCGGCGATCTCGGCCAGCCCCGCGTCGGTGTCCGGCGTGGCGATCCGGGTCAGCGCGCGTACCTTCGCATACGACAGGCGGCCCGCGCCGAATTCCCCGCGGATCACCGGCAGGTCCCGCAGCGCCCGGGCCACCCGGACATGCTCCCGCGCCGTCCCCGAGGACATCTGGCACTTCCACGACAGCCACGCCGCGCAGCTGTTCATGTCCCAGTCCGCCCAGCCGCGGCGGGCGTCGAAGTCGCCCAGCAGGACCAGGAAACGGCACGTGGCCGCGGTCAGATGCCCGGCCAGCTCGCAGATCTGCGCTTCCAGCCGCTCCAGCGGTACCGCGTCTGGGGGCACCGTATCCGCAGGAACATTGCCGTCCAGGACCTGCACGGCAGGAGCATTGTCTTGGTTATCGAACATGTATTTGACAATAGCGGCAAGGTCTGACATTCCGGGCTGACTAGCCCGAGCAGGGTGTATGTCAGATTTGCAGGTAACCAAGATCATCTTCAGGGGTTCGCAGGTCGCCCGCGTCCGCCTGGTTGCGCTGTCCGCACCAGACGGGTCTGGCCACGGCGTCGGCTTGCACGTATCGGGGCTGGTTCGGCCACGTCTGCCCCGCTGGCGACACCACGCTCCGGGTTGAAGGTGTCCCGACCAGCCAGATCCTCATCTGGTTGCGCAGGTCGCAACCGAGCCAGCGCTCTACCAGCGGAAACTATTAGGCCCCTACATTTTTGACGCACACCCGGCGGCAGCGGATGCGCGTCAATTTTGTAGGTAGTCAAGATCATCTTCGGGAGCGGGCTGGTCAGGCGGTTCGCGTCTGAGTGCGGGGCCGCATGCAGATGGTTTCCCACTGGCCGCTGGCCTCGCGGCAGCGCAGCGCGATGATGGCGTCGGCGTCGGCGTCGGCGCCGGCCACGGTCCAGCGTATGCCTGATTGCTTGAGCCGCTGGCCGATGATCGTCTTCGGGGGGTGATCTTCGAGATCCCCGACGTCGCGGCCTTCGAGCAGCTCATGCAGACCGAGGGGGCCGCGGAAGCGATGAAGCACGACGGCGTCCGCCCCGAAACGCTGCTGATTCTCAGCGAGGGATGAGCCTACGATGGAGCGACCGGACCAGGACTCCGCCCAGGACGGGCGGCTCGAAGGGGAGGATTCCAGGATGGCGTTGAACAACTACAGGGTCGGCGCAGTCGTCGCGGTGTCGGACATGGAGCTCGCCAGGGACTTCTACGAGAAAAAGCTTGGTCTCACGGCGCACGGCGATGATCCTGACGGCGGCCGCACGTACCAGTGCGGTGAGCAGACAACACTCCATGTCTTTCCCGCCCCTCCAGACGCTGGAAAGTCGCACGCGACCGTGGCCGGCTGGTACGTGAGCGATATCGAGGCCGTCGTCGACGACCTGACCGCGAACGGCGTCAGCTTCGAGCGCTACGACCAGCCGCCGATCGCGACCGATGAGAAGGGCATCGCGGTCCTGGGCTCGAGCAAGGGCGCGTGGTTCAAGGATCCTGACGGCAATACCCTGGGTCTACTCCAGGACTAGCGGCGAAGGCAGACCGGGGCGAGGACGTCCAGGCCGGCCGGCGCGGGCCGGCCTGGATGCCTTGATCAGGCGAGGTCGAACCGGTCGAGGTCCATCACCTTGCCGCACGCGGCGACGAAGTCGTTCACGAACTTCTGCTTCGCGTCGTCGCTCACGTAGACCTCGGCGAGCGCGCGCAGCTCGGAGTTCGACTCGAAGACGAGGTCCGCGCGGCTGCCGGTGCCGACGCCATCATCAGCCTGCGCTGCCGTGAGGCCAGCGGCCAGCGGGAAATCATCTGCAACAGGCCGCACACTCAGACGCGAACCGCCTGACCAGCCCGCTCCCGAAGATGATCTTGACTACCTACAAAATTGACGTGCACCCCAAGGCAGCCGATATCGCGTGGATACTGTTCATGGATAGCGATCGCCTCCGCGCGACCCGGCCTCCGCGAGGCCATCGACCGCATCCGCCCCAGCTCAAGTGCGCACTCAACGAGCCAACTCGGGCTCGGGCCTGTGGCTCAGCTACGAGTGTGGGGCCGCTTTGAGCTGGCCGGCGAATCGCTGCCAGTTCTGGCTGGTGAAGGTGAGGACGGGGCCGTGCGGGTCGTTGCTGTCGCGGACGGCGACCGTGCTGGGGGTGGTGGTGATTTCGATGCAGTTGCCGCCGTTGCTGCCGCTGTAGCTGGACTTGCGCCAGGTACGGCCGTCTAGCTGGTCCATCGTTCCTCGGTCACTTTCTCGATCAGGCTCAAGGAGGCGCGCCCGGTCAGCGCTTCGGTGCGCAGCGCGTCGAATCGCAGGGACATCGCCGCGGCGGCGTCGGGGTCTTCCAGGGTCTGCCCGTCGTGCGCCGTTTCCAGGTACACGATAGCGGGCTGGCCGTCCAGTTCAGCGATCGCGAACGCGCCGAGCAGCCCGGGATGCGCGCCCATGCCAGGGATCACCTGCACGGTGACGCTGGGCCGCCGGGCGAACTCGGCGAGGTGGGCGAGCTGGTCGTGCATGACCTTGGCGCCGCCGATCTCGCGGGTCAGCACGTGCTCATCGATCAGCACCCACAGCAGCGGCGGCGGCGGCTCGTCCCGGTCCAGGATCTGCTGCCGGGCCATCCGCGCTGCCACCCGCTCGTCTACCACGTCCTGACTGGTGTTGGGATGGGTTTCCAGCACGGCCCGGGCGTAAGCCTCGGTCTGCAGCAGCCCGGGGACCAGCGAGTGCTCGAACAGCCGCAGCGCGGCCGCCTGGGCCTCGTACGGCTGGAACGGGCGGAACCCGGAACTGAACGGCACGTCCCGCAGCCGCTGCTCCAGCCGGGCAAACGTCCCAGGGGTGCCGAACGCCTCATCACAGCGGCCGGCGAAGTCCCGGGACGGGGACCGGTGCCCGGATTCGATCATGGAGATCAGCGAGGCACTGTAGTTCACCCGCCCGGCCAGCTCCTCGCGGCCCAGCCCGGCCTGTTCCCGCTGGGCGCGCAGCTCGGCGGCGAACACCGCCAGCGCGGACCGGTCCGGGTCACGCCGAGCACCCATCTGCCACACCTCGCCACGACCACAGCGGGCCTGCCACACTCATCGCCGCTGCCCGTACAGCGGCGCGTGCTCGCTGTTAACGGTACGCCCTGCGGGCGCACCATGGGCAGCACCACCATGCCGCCGAGATGCCGAGGAGGAGACGCCCGATGACTGCCGGCCCCGTGACCGTCGAGCCGCCGGCCCACCCACTGCCCGCTCTGACCACCTACGAGCTGCGGGACTACCGGCGCCAGCTCGAACACGCCCTGACCACCGTCCCGGAGCACGACCGGGCCCGTGGCCAGTTCCAGGGCCGGCTCGCCGAGGTCCTGGCCGAGCACGACTCCCGCGCCCGCATCCACGCCGCCGGGCACCCGTGACCGCCCCCGGCCCGGCCCGGTCCCAGGCTGACGGGCCCGGCGCGGTGACCAGCGTGCCGCCGGCCGCGGCAGCGGTCCGCGTCTGCAGTGTCCTGCAGGATCATCCGCGCTGGTCCGCGTTCTGGGACAAGAGGCACGGCGTGTGGCGGGTCGCCGAGGATGACCCCGACTCCGACCTGTACGCCGAAAGCAGCGACGCCGACACGATCATCGGTTACATCCAGGCCCACGGCTGACGCACCACGCGGCCGGCCGGCGTCCGCCAGACGCACCAGCCGCGGGGCCCCCGGCCGCTATGGTGACCGTCCAGACGAGAGCCATCGCCGCGGGCTTTTCTATTTATACGCCCCAGAACCCGCGATCATGATCGCCTCGGCAAACTGGCCACGACCATAAGAACGGGCCCGGGCAGGGCGTGGTGGCTGTGGCGCGAGTAACGACTGAGGTCCCAGGATCTGCTCGGCCGGCAGTCACTACATTAGGAAACGCACCCATGGACCATCGCTGTCGCCCAGCCATCTGCGTTACCTGCACAATCAGGGGGCTAAGCGGCAGGGGCGGTAGCGGCCGGGCACAACTCAGGTCGCAGCTCCTGGCCACGAGGCGTGTCAGGCCTGTCAGGCCTGGGCGTCTACGGTGGGACGCCGAGGACGTGTTGAGCCAGCGCCGAGCCGAACGAGCCGGACGCGGGGCTGAAGGATCCGGAGGGCTGATGGCGGCGGGCATGAAGGACGCGGCGAGCCTGGCCGGAGTGGCGGTCGGCACGGTGTCGAACGTGCTCAACCACCCCGACCTGGTCCGGCCGCTGACCCGGGATCATCTTCACCCCCGAGCTCGTAGTCCGGGCCCGCAGCGGCTCAGCCGTCCCGGCCTGACCGGGCAGCGGCCCGCGGGTCGCGCAGCAGGAAGGTCAGCGCGCAGGCCAGCGCGGGGAACGCGGCCGCCGTGGCCAGCGCGGCCGGCAGCCCGTAGGCGTCCGCCAGCAGGCCGAACAGCGGGGCGGCCACACCGCCCACCGAGGTGCCCAGGCCCAGGGTGACGCCGCTGGCCATGCCGATCCGGCTGGGCAGGAAGTCCTGGCCCAGCGTGACCTGCACGGCGAACGGCGCGAACAGCACGATGCCGCCCGCGAACGCCGCAATGAACAGCACCACCAGGTCGGGCGCGGTCACCAGCAGCAGCACCGCGGCCGCCGCCAGGCCGTAACCGAGCCGCAAGGTGCCGATCCGCTGCCATCGGTCGGCGAGCCAGCCGCCGCTCAGCGTGCCGATCACCCCCGAGGCGATGAAGGTGGTCAGCAGGGCCGAACCGACCGCGGCCGAGGTGTGGAAATGCCTGATGGCGAACAGGGCCAGCAGCGACGCCACCGCGAAGTAGGCCACCGACCTGAGCACCACGACCACGGTGAGCCGGGCGAAACCGCGCCAGTCGTCGGCCCGGCCGCCCGCCGGGCGCTCGCGCCCAGACCCGCGGCCAGCCGGCTCGCGGCCAGGCCCGGGTCCCGTGGCGCCGGCCTGCCGCCACGGCCGCCGCACGGCCAGCACCGCGGCCATGACCACGGCGGGCAGCGCCAGCAGCGGCGTCCCGTGCAGCCTGGTGGCCAGCAGCACCGGCGTCACCACGACCGGGCCGAGCGCGATGCCGAGATTGCCGCCGACCGAGAACCAGCTCATGGCCTGGGTGGAGTCGCCTGCCATGCCGCGCGCCGTCCTGGTCGCCTCCGGATGGTAGGCGGCGACTCCGACCCCGGAGGCGGCCACGGCCAACCAGGTGATCAGGTAGCTGTCACCCAGGCCGGACGCGCCGATGCCGAGCCCAGCCACCAGCAGGCCGGCCGCGACCAGCCAGCCCAGGTTGCGGTACCTGTCGGTCAGCGCGCCGAACCCCGGCTGCACCACGCTGGCCAGGAACGTCGCGGCCAGCGTGATCCCGGTCAGGCCGGCGTAACTGTAGTGCCGCTCAATGGCCAGGAACGGCAGCAGCGCCGGGACGGCGCCCTGGTACAGGTCGTCGACCACGTGGGTCGAGGTGAGGAAGGCCAGCCTGGTCCGCTCGGCGTGCGTCATCAGCGGGACGCGCGGGCGGGTCATCTGTCGCATACCGGGCCGAGGCTACCTCCGCCGCGCCCGCAGCACGACCGTGACCATGGGCAGCACGAACTCACCGGACGCGGTCTCGGGCCGGGCCCGCAGGTAATCCCTGACCTCGGCCAGCAGGCGGGTGCGTTCGGCGGGTTCCATCACCAGCAGGTGGGAGTGGGTGGCCATGGTGGCCAGCAGCGAGTCGGCCGTGCGCCGCTGCCCGTGCCCGAACTCCCTGGCCTCGGCCGCCTCGAACCAGGCCGATCCGGCCGCCACCAGGCGCTCCTGCCGGGACCAGCTGGTGCCGTCCCGCCAGCGCATCAGCGTGACGCCGGCCTGGCGCTTGCTCAGGATGGCCAGCTCGGCCACCCAGCCCACCCGGTCGTCGTCCGCGTTCCACAGCCCGGCCAGCACACCGCCGGGCGCCAGCACCCGGGCCAGCTCGGGCATGGCCCGGTCCGGGTCGAACCAGTGCATGGCCTGGCCGGCCAGGACGGCGTCGACGGAGCTGTCGGGCAGCGGGATCTCTTCGGCGCTGCCGGGCATCGACCGCACCGAGCCGAGACCGCGGCGCAGTTCGGCCAGCATGCCGGGATCGGGTTCCACCGCGGTCACGTCGGCGCCCAGGCGGACCAGGGTCTCGGTCAGCTTGCCGGTCCCCGCGGCCAGGTCGAGGACCCGCGGCGGCAGGCCGGCGCTGACCGGCTCCAGGGCCCAGCGCACGGCGGCCTCAGCATAGCCGGGACGGTGCTCGGCGTAGGCCGCCGCGGCGGCGCCGAACGACGATCCGTGCCGCAGCCGGTCTTCCCGTTCTTCCTGGCTCTCCGCGCCGGCCGGGTCATCCACTCCAGCCACCCTATTGCGGCAGGTGCTTCGCGTCGTAGGCGGCCCGGGCCTCGTCTATCTCGGGCAGGTGGCTGTCCGCCCAGGTCACCAGGCGGCCGATGGTGTCGAGCAGGGTCCGACCCATGGGGGTCAGGGTGTACTCGACCCGGGGCGGGATGACCGGATGGATGGTGCGGGTCACGATGCCGTCGCGCTCCAGTCCGCGCAGCGTCACGGTGAGCATCCGGGCGGTGATGCCGTCGATCGAGCGGTGCAGCTCGGTGAACCGCATGGTGCCCTGGCCAAGCAGGTCGATGACGTACATCGACCACTTGTCGCCTACCCGCTGCAGAACCTCACGGGCTCGGCACGCCGACGGCTCGCTGACCGGCCCCGAAGGCTCGCAAGCCCCCCCGGCCGGCTCGCGCACCGCGTCGGCTGACCCCGATTCCACCAGAATCCCCTCCTCCCACCAGGTTACGTCCCGGAAACCGTTATGTCCCGGTGCGAACCTCCCGCGGGCCCCGCGTCAACCCCCGGATCCCTCTTTTACTTGACGCTTCAACCATCTGTGGTTACTATAAAGAAGTAAGGCACGCGAGTAAAGCTACATACAAGAGAGTATCCACTACTTAGGAGGAATGATGACCGAAACTGCGGTTGAGATCCCCGGCTACGTGACCGGGGCCTGGACCATCGACCCGGTGCACTCCGAGGTGTCGTTCGTCGTCCGGCACATGATGGTGAGCAAGGTCCGCGGCCGGTTCGACAAGTTCGAAGGCCACATCGTCACCGGCGCCAACCCGCTGCAGTCCAGCGTCACCGCCACCGTCGACCTGTCCACCGTGAACACCGGGACCCAGCAGCGCGACGACCACATCCGCAGCGCCGACTTCTTCGAGGTCGAGTCGCACCCCACGATGACGTTCGTCTCCACCGGCGTGCGCCCCGACGGCGGTGAGTTCCTGCTCGACGGCGACCTCACCATCCGCGGCGTCACCCGGCCCGTCACCCTCCGCCTCGAGGTCAACGGCTTCGGCCCGGACGCCTACGGCGGCACCCGGGCCGGCTTCTCCGCCACCGGCGAGATCAACAGGAACGACTTCGGCGTCAGCTACAACGGCCCGATCCCCGGCGGCGGCGTGGCGGTCAGCGAGAAGGTCACGATCAGCCTCGAGATCGAGGCCGTCCTCGACAAGTAGGGAAGTTATCTCAGGCGCCGGGGCTTACCCCGGCCGCCATCCCGGCCTGGCGGGCGCGACCGCCCGTGCAGGCTGAACGGCCGCGCCCAGCTCAGCCGGGCGCGGCCGCTTATTTTTGTGCCGAACGGGCCGTGCTATCCGCCCCGGTCACCCTCAGCCAGCCCGGTCAGCGTGCCCAGTTAGCTGACGCCGTGCTTGACCAGGTAGTCGAGGTAGAGCGGGCGCAGGGCCTCGGCCAGGTCGCCTTGCCCAGAATCGATGGCGTCGGCGATCAGCGACGTCACCTTGGTGATGTCCCTCCCGGCCTCGGTGTCGTTGCCCTCGGAGGCCTCGGCCGCCGGGATGGCCCGCAGCAGCTCCCAGAGAAACTCCAGGTCGGCGTGATGCACCGCCCGGCGCACGGCCCGGTCGTGCAGCTCGCGGGAGGAAAGAGCGTCCAGTTCATCGCGGGTGGTCACGCGTGGACTCTACCGCTGCCCGGCGCCCAGCAGGCCGCCGGACACGGCCCCGGCCACGGCCAGCACGCCCGGGTGCGCGGGCAGGTCCTCGAGCAGCACCGGCTCGCCGTCCGCGCCGGTGAGCGGTACCCGCCAGTTCGGGTACTCATCCACGGTGCCCGGCATGTTCTGCGGGCGGCGCTCGCCTGCCGCCTCGGCCAGCGACACGCCGATCAGCATGGCCGGCGTCCTGGTCAGGAAGGCGTAAAGCGCCGTAGTGAACTGCTCAGGCGTCACCCCCGACCAGCCCGCCCGCCCCGCGCTCGCGGAGCCCCCCGGGTGTCCGGTGAGCAGGCCCTCGCGGGCCAGCATGGCCAGCCACCGGCGTGCTTCGGTCCGGGCGGCGGCCCGCTCGTCCGCCTCCGGCTCGGTCAGCAGGCCCAGCTTGGCCCGGATGGTGACCTGCTCGCCGGTCAGGAACGCCGCGGCCGGCGGCATGTCGTGCGTGCCGACCGTGGCCAGGCAGCCGCGCCGCCAGCCGCCCGGCCGGCGCGGCGTGCCGTCCGCGCGGCGCTCGAACCACAGCATCGACGTGCCGAGCACCCGGCGGGCGGCCAGGAACTCCCGCAGCCACGGCTCCACCGTGCCCAGGTCCTCCCCGATGGCCAGGGCGTGCGCGCGCGCCGCCTCGGCGCAGACCACGCTGCCGACCAGTTCATGGTCGTACCGCACGTAGGTGCCCTGGCCGGGCGGCATCCCGGCCGGTATCCACCACAGCCGGGCCAGCCCCATGACGTGATCGATGCGCATGCCGCCCGCATGCCGGGTGGTGGCCGCGATGAGCTCGGCCAGCGGCCGGCCCGCCAGGGCGGCCAGCCGGCCCGGATGCCATGGCGGCAGCGTCCAGTCCTGGCCGCGCTGGTTGAACTCGTCCGGCGGGGCCCCGACGCTGATGCCGGGGACGATCACGTCCTGCCGGGCCCAGGCGTCGGCGCCGCCCGGATGCGTGCCGACGGCGAGGTCGTTGATGACGCCGATGGCCATCCCGGCTTGCCGGGCGGCGCGCTGCGCCGCCGCCGCCTGGCCGGACGCCAGCCATTGCACCCAGGCGTGGAAGTCCACCCGGTCGGCCAGCGTCCGCCGCAGGTCGGCCACCCGCGCCGAACGGGGGTCGGTGAGCGCCGCGGGCCAGGTCCGCCAGTCCGGACCGTGCCTCTCGGCAACCGCGCACCAGGCCGCCCAGTCGTCGATCGCCCGGCGGTCGCGAGCCCGGAAGGCCTCGAGTTCGGCGCGCCGGCCCGGCGGGAGCGGCACGGTCCTGATGATCTCCAGCGCCGCGCGCTTGGCCGCCCACACCGCGTCCCGGTCGATCAGGGCGGTGGTGGTGCTCGCCGCGCGCAACGGCGCGCCCAGCGCGTCGACCCGGGTCCGGTCGCCCGCGCTCAGCCCGGCGTACTCGGGGATGTCCTCGATGCGCAGGTAGAGCGGGCTGATGAAGTGCCTGGTGGCGGCCAGGTAGGGGGAGGGGCTGATCGGGGCCAGCGGCTCGGCCGCATGCAGCGGGTTGACCAGCACGAAGTCCGCGCCGTGCGCGCGGCCGCTCCAGGCGGTCAGGTCGGCCAGGTCGCGCAGGTCGCCGTGCCCCCAGGACGCGCGGGAGCGCAGCGAGTACAGCTGGACGGCGAACCCCCACGACCGGCGGGCCGGGAACGGGGCCACCGCCCGGCCTCCGGCCACGCTGCCTCCGGCCACCGCCCCGCCTCCGGCGGCTACGTCGCAGCCGGCCACCGGAGCGTCCGCACCGAGCGCGTCGAGCACCGCGGCCAGCGTCTGGTCGGATACCTCGGCGGTGCGGCCCCGCCAGTCCCGGTAGGAGGCCGCTACGCCCCGCGCCCCGGCCCGCCGGATGAGCTCTGCCCGTGATGTCATCGCACCAGTCTGGAGCACGCGACCACCCACAGCACAATCGGTCAATGTTCGCGATATTTCACGGTCCGTTCGGCCGAAAGGGATCCTAACCAAACGCCCGGCTGCACCGTCTTAGAGGCAGAAGGATCCCGCAGACAGCGGGTCCGATGCACCACAGGACACGATACGGCGGTGACCACCGGGCCAGGCCGCGACTCGGTGCAGACGGCCGCGCGGCTTCCCTCCCCTCGCGGGACGGCGTCAGCTTTCGTCCACGCGCTCCAGCACGAACACCGGTATCTGCCGCGTGGTGTTCTTCTGGTAGTCCGCGTAGGGCGGATAGGCGGCGACCGCCCGCTGCCACCATCCGGCGCGCTCGTCACCGCTGACCTCGCGGGCGATCATGTCGTGCTTGCGCGCGCCATCCTGCAGCTCCACCAGGGGGTTCTTGCGGATGTTGTAGTACCACACCGGATGCTCAGGGGCGCCGCCCTTCGACGCCACCATAGCGTACCGGCCGCCGTGCTCCACCCGCATCACCGGCGTCTTGCGCACCTTGCCGCTGCTGGCGCCGCGGTTGGTCACGATCACCACCGGCAGGCCGGTGTCGCGCAGCGTCGTCCCCTGCGTGCCGCCCGAACTCTCGTACAGCTCGACCTGATCGCGTACCCAGGCTTGCGCGCTCGGCTCGTACTCTCCTTCAACAGGCATAGCGACAGTCAACACCAGCGCCCGTCCGCCCCGCATCCCAGGGTGCCGCCGCAGGCGGGGGAAGGCGTAACCCGCAGCTGCCCGGGTCGTCGTCAGTGGGACCAGGCGGTGTCAAGCTTTAGGGGACGATGGGGTTCGCTGCCCTATTGAGTTATGCGGCATGAGATGAGTTATGCGGCATGAGAAGGCTCCATGAGTCCAGCGGCGCTGCCGACAATGTACTTGCTGTAGCTACGCAGCAAGATGCTTACCCGGCCGCCAATGATCTGACTGGGAATAAGATAGATACTGAGGTCGCCATCAACGATGAAGAACCAGTCGATCAATTCCGGATCGTAAGGAACCAGCGGTTCACGGTTGCCAATCGAGTAGGGCCTCCTGCCCACGACTACTTGCCAACCGGCCTTACTCTTATACGTTGTCGTCTTAACCTGGACTCGCTTAATTCCCTCAGGTGCCGATACCAATAGATCGTATACCGCCGGCTCTACCGGGATGGCTGCACCGAACCCGCAAAGCGAGAACCAGCACGCGGCCAGCGATGTCGCTGCCTCACGCAGGTTCTTGAGCGCTGGCTCCGGGACTGGCTGACTGGGAATGCCTTGAGGCTGGTCACCAAGGTGGCTCAAGTCAAGGCCAAGTCGGAGTGCGTGGGCCTTTATCCTAGTGCGTTCATCTCCAGAGCGGGAACCAATTCCCATTGCTCCGAGTAGCTCATTCCAGGAGTAGGCCTGATCTGCAGCCCGCCTAAGCGCTGCGTCGGACCATGTGCGTTGGCCGGTGAAATGCGAAGTATCGAGTCCAAGGAAAGCGACACGGCGTTTGACCACCCGGATAGTTCCAGTTGAGGTCACGCACAGCCCCAGTTTTCGCATCACGCCACGCCAAGACCTGGACACTGCCACCGCATTGATTAGGTCGGTATCCGACCAACTGATTTTGTTCGGTGAATCTTTGGCCATATCAGTACGGTATCGCCGGGTACTGACATTTTGACTCTTTGTCGGGACGAGGAGATTTGAACTCCTGCTCTCTGGTCCCCCAGACCAGCGCCTTAACCAAGCTGGGCCACGTCCCGTCGTGTCACGCTCACGCTCCGTGGCACGTGCCTGCCTCTTCAGGCTGGCGCAGTCAGCTTAGCGCAACCGCGCCGCTCCCCGGAACGAAGCCCCGGCGGCGTAACCGGGCTCGCTCCGCCGCACCGACATGCATACGTGATTCAGGCCGGGTAGAAAGTTACGATGTGCCGGGCATCGCGGCGGGACCACGGTCGTTGTAGCCAGAAGGAGCCGTATTGCAGAGGGACGGAGGGGCTGGGCCGTTGAGAGTACTTGGCGATCGCCGTCCGGCCTCCGGTCAAGGCGATGACGGCTACGGGCCGACGCGCCCGCTGCCGCGGCGCAGCAGGCGGTTCCGGCTGCTCCTGCTGATCGCCAAGGTGGTCACGGCCGTCATCGTCGTCCTCGCGCTCGGCCTGACCCTGCTGTACCTGGTCACGCCCTCGGCCGGCCAGGCCGCCGCGCTGGCCCAGGCCCAGGCCACCGAGCACCACATCGCCTACCCGGGCCCGCCGGTGCCGGCTAACTTCGCCGAGGCCCTGGTGGCCACCGAGGACCACCGGTTCTACAGCGACCCGGGGGTGGACCCGCTCGCGCTGTTCCGGGTGACGGCGTCCTGGATCACCGGGCACACCGACGGGGGCGGCAGCACCATCGACCAGCAGCTGGCCAAGAACCTCTACACCTCGGGCCAGAGCAGCTTCCCGCAGATCATCGAGCAGGTGGTGCTGGCCGTCAAGCTCGACCGTGCCTACAGCCGGCCGGAGATCCTGAGCCTGTATGCCGAGATCGCGTACTACGGGCACGGCTACTACGGCCTGAACGCGGCCAGCTGCGGCTACTTCGGGCGGCCGCCCGGCCAGCTCACCCTGGTCCAGGCGGCCATGCTGGCCGGCGTGGTGAACGCGCCGACCTACGACGACCCACTGGCCTACCCAGCCCACGCCCGCGCCCGGCTGGTGCACGTCATCGGCCGGATGGCCGCGGTGGGCTACCTTACCCCGGCGCAGCAGGCGGCCGCGCTCGCGGCGCCGCTCGACCTGTCCGCCGTCCGCGGCTGCCCGTAGCCGCTGGGACGCCTCAGCCGGGACGCCCCGCGACGCCCCGGGACGCCTTACCGGCCGGAGGTTTCCGGCTCCAGCTGCTCCGCGGCGGGCGCCGCCGGCTCGTCGCCATGGAGGAACACCCACCGGCGGTAGCTGTACAGTCGGAACAGCGTGGCCAGGCCGATGCCGATGATGTTGGCCACGTTGTAGGAGAAGTTATCGGTGAGCCCGAGCCCGTAGTGCACCGCGGCCACAACCCCGTCGGTGATAAGGATCCCGATGCCGTTGAAGAAGAAGAACAACAGCGACTCGCGGCGCCACTGGCTGCCCTGACGGTGCCGGAACGCCCAGAACTTGTTGCCCACGAAGGCGAACACCGTGGCCACGACGTTGGCCAGCGTCGCCGCGGCTATCGGGCCCAGCCCGGCGCCGGAGTGGAAGACGTTGACCAGGATGAGGGTGAGCACGAACGCGAGGCCGCCGACGATGCCGAACTTGGCGACCTCGTGGATCAGTACCCGGAAACGCGCATAAAGGTCACGAATGGCAGTCACCGTGGCGTCGTCCCTTTGCTTTGGTCCATCCCGTTAGGCCCGACACTACCGTGTCCCCTATGGGGGCAGGCGCAGGCGGGGCAAAAGCGTTCGAAGAATGTCACACCTGCCAGCTAGCCTGGATCGGGTGCTGGAAAGTTCCGGAAGCGAAGTACTCGTCCAGGCCCGCGGCCTGACCAAGAGGTTCGGCAGCTTCACCGCGGTGGACGGCATCGACTTCGACCTGTACCGGGGAGAGGCGTTCGGTTTCCTCGGACCGAATGGCGCGGGCAAATCCTCCACCATGCGGATGATCGGGTGCGTGTCGCCGCCGACCAGCGGGGAGCTGGCCATCCTGGGCGGCGACCCGGTAAGGAACGGGCCCGCAATCAGGGCCAGGCTCGGCGTCGTCCCGCAGGAGGACACCCTCGACGTCGAGCTGACCGTCCGGGAGAACCTGCTGGTCTACGGCAGGTACTTCGGGCTGCCCCGGCGCCTGATCCGGGAGCGGAGCGCCGCCCTGCTCGAGTTCGTGCAGCTCGCGGACCGCGGGAAGGACAAGGTCGACCCGCTGTCCGGCGGGCTGAAGCGCCGCCTGACCATCGCCCGCTCGCTCATCAACGAGCCGGAGATCCTGATTCTTGATGAGCCCACTACCGGCCTGGACCCGCAGGCCAGGCACGTGGTGTGGGACCGGCTGTTCCGGCTCAAGCAGCGCGGCGTCACGCTGATCCTGACCACGCACTACATGGACGAGGCCGAGCAGCTGTGCGACCGGCTGGCGGTGATGGACCACGGCCGGTTCGCCGCCGAGGGCTCACCCCGCGACCTGATCGCCCGCTACTGCTCGCCCGAGGTCCTCGAGCTGCGCTTCGACCCCGACCTGCATGACGCGGCCGCCGACAAGCTCAAGGACTTTTCTGCCGAACGGACCGAGGTGCTTGCCGACCGGATCCTGCTCTATGTCCGCGACGGCGACGCGGCCCTGGCCGCGGTGCGGGCCGGCGGCCTGGAGCCCCTCACCTCCCTGGTCCGCCGCGGCACGCTCGAGGACGTGTTCCTGCACCTGACCGGCCGCCGGCTGGAGGACTAGGGCATGGCGGCGGTCAGCCTCACCGATCCGGCCAGCACGCGGGCCTGGCCCCTTTCGATCAGGGCGTTCCAGTGCTGGCTGACCGTGTACCGGCGGATCTGGCGCTCCAGCATCTGGTCCAGCGTGCTCGGCCCGGTGTGCTACCTGGGCGCGCTGGGGTTCGGGCTCGGCTCGCTGGTCGACAAGCACGGCACGGCCAGCCTGGGCGGGGTCAGCTACCTGGCCTTCGTGGCCCCGGCCATCCTGGCCTCGGGCGCGATGAACACGGCCATGGGCGAAGCGAGCTTCCCGGTGTTCGGCTCCATCAAGTGGAACCGGATCTACATCGGCGCGCAGGCCTCCCCGCTGCGGCCCGGCGACATCTTCCGCGGCCACCTGATGTTCATGGTCATGCGGCTGGCGATGAACTGCGCGTTCGTCGTGCTGGTCATGTGGGCGTTCGGCGCGGTCAGGTCCGCGTGGGTGGTGCTGGCCTACCCGGCCGCCGTCCTCACCGGGCTCGCCTTCGCCGCCCCCATCGCGGCCTGGGCGGTCACGGTGAAGGTGGAGACCTCCTTCACCTACGTGTTCAGATTCGTTCTGATGCCGCTGATGCTGTTCTCCGGCACGTTCTTCCCGCTGTCCCAGCTGCCCGCCGGGCTGCGCGCGCTGGCCTACGCCACGCCGCTGTGGCACGGCGTGGCGCTGTGCCGGGCGTTCAGCCTCGGCACCGCGGCCAGCGACCCGGCCGGGATGCTCGGCCACGCCGCCTACCTGGCCGCGCTGGCCGCCGTCGGGATCTGGGCCGGGGCCCGCACCTACCGAAAGCGCCTCTATGTCTAGCGTCGCCCTGCGCATGCTCCCGCCGGCCGGGCTGCTGGCCCGGCTGAAGCGCGCGGGCACCGACACGGGCAGCCTGCGCCTGGTCGAACGGCACGCCCGCGCCTACCGGCGCGCCTGGCTGGTGTTCGTCTCCGGCGTCTTCGAGCCGCTGTTCTACCTGCTGTCCGTGGGCCTCGGGCTGGGCGTGCTGGTCGGGAAGGTGCCCGGACCCGGCGGCCAGCTCATCCCGTACCGGGAGTTCGTCGCGCCCGGCCTGCTCGCGGTGTCCTCGATGAACGGCGCGATGTACGACTCGACGTTCAACGTCTTCTTCCGGCTGAAATACGCCAAGCTGTATGACGCCGTGCTGGCCACCCCGATGCGGCCGGCCCAGGTCGCGCTGGGTGAGATCGGCTGGGCCCTGATCCGCGGCACCATCTACGCGATAGCGTTCACGCTGGTCATGCTGGCGCTGGGCCTGGTGCACTCGGCCTGGGCGGTGCTGAGTGTCCCGGTGGCGGTGCTGATCGGCTTCGCGTTCGCCGCCATCGGCATGACCGGGACCACCTACATGAAGAGCTGGCAGGACTTCGACTACGTGATCCTGGCCAGCATGCCGCTGTTCCTGTTCTCCGCGACGTTCTATCCGCTCAGCGTCTACCCGCGGGCCGCCCAGGTGGTCATCGAATTCACGCCCCTGTACCAGGGGGTGGTGCTGCTGCGTGACCTGACCGTCGGCGTGGTCGGCCCCGGGCTGCTGTGGCGGGCCGCCTACCTGGCCGTCTGCGGGCTGGCCGGCCTGTACGCCTCCGGCCGCCGGATCGGCAAACTCCTGCTCGTCTGAGGTGCGCCTTTTTCCGTCATTTCCCGCCCCGGGCAGAACAGGTTAGGCTGCCAGTGCTGGAGGAGCTGGGGGGTGCTGGAAGAGCAGCCGACACGGGAAGCGGCGCCGCGCACCGCGGTGCCGCCGCAAGCGCCTGCTCAGCCCGGCGCCTACCGCGATCCCGTCATCTGGGCCATCGCGCTGGCCACCGCCGGCGCCTACTGCGTCATCTCGCTGTCCCGGCTGCTCCAGCTCAACCCGTCCTCATGGGATCTGGGCATCTACACCGAGTACGTCAAGCAGTACGCCGGCTTCCGGGCGCCCATCGTGGACATCAGGGCGCCGGGCTTCAACCTGCTCGGCGATCACTTCACGCCCCTGCTGGCGGTCCTGGGCCCCTTCTTCCGCGTCTTCCCCTCCTCGGCCACACTGCTGGTCGCGCAGGCGCTGCTGGCCGCGGTCTCGGTGTTCCCGGTCGCCCAGCTGGCCCGGGAGAAGCTCGGCCGCGGCGCCAGCCGGGGCATCGCGGTCGCCTACGGGTTCTCCTGGGGCCTGCAGCAGCTGGCCGATTTCGACTTCCACGAGATCGCGTTCGCGGTGCCGCTGCTGGCCTTCTCGCTGTCCGCGCTGGCCCGCGGCGGCAGCCGCACAAGCCAACACAGCGGCCGGATCAGGGCTACCGTCTGGTGGGCGCTGCCGCTGGTCTTCGTCAAGGAGGACCAGGGCTTCACGGTGGCCGCCATCGGCATCTACCTGGTCCTGAGCAGCCTGCGCGGCAACCTCGACGGCCGCCGGGCCGCGGCCGGGCAGTTCCTGCTGATCTGGGGCTTCGCCTGGTCGTTCCTGGCCATCGCCGTGATCATCCCGCACTTCAACCCGGCTCATCACTACGACTACTGGAGCGACGGCGGGGTCTTCTCGCCCGGCGCGCACCTGTCCCTGGCCGGCCTGGTCAGCCAGCTGTTCCACGCCTGGCCCGCCAAGCTGGCGACCGTGGCCATGCTGCTGCTGCCCACGGCGTTCCTCGCGCTCCGCTCCCCGCTGGCGCTGATCGCCGTGCCGAGCCTGCTGCTGCGCTTCGTCTCCACCAACAGCGCCTTCTGGGGCACCTACTGGCACTACAACGCGACCGTGATGCCGATCATCTTCATCGCGGCCATCGACGGGCTGGCCAGGATCGCCGCCAAACGAGACCAGCCAGCCGGCCTCCCGGATAAGGCCAGGACCGCCGTCCGGCGCTACGCGGCTGCCCTGATGGTCGTGATCGCCGTCCCGGTCGCCTTCCAGTTCCCGCTCAGCGACCTGTGGCATGCCCAGACTTACCAGGTCAGCAGCCATGTCTCGGCCGACCAGGCGGCCATGGCCCGGGTCCCCGACGGTGCCAGCGTGCTGACCACCCTGGGCCTGCTGGCGCCGCTGGCCGCCCGGACCGACACCTACTGGATCGGCAACAGCGGCAACCCGCAAACCCAGTACATCGTGTTCGACGGCCCCAACAGCGGCTATTCCCCGGCGATCAAGGACGTCCCGGCCTTCATCGCCGGGCTCTACCCGCCCCACACCTACACCGAGATCTTCCAGGCCGACGGCGTGTACGTGTTCCGTCACACCGGCTGACCAGGGTCCCGCCACGGGGGGTGTACTGGCCAGTAGATAGGCTGGTGCGCGACCCGACGGGAGGCTGGGGCCCCATGGATTTCGAATATGACGGCCGGACGCGCGAGCTCCGTGAGCAGCTGCTGGCCTTCATGGATGAGCACGTCTACCCGGCCGAGCCGGTCTTCGCTGAGCAGGCCGAAGCCGCGGCCGGGGACGGCCGCGGCTGGGAGCGGGTGCCGGTCACCGCGGACCTGAAAGCCGAAGCCCGCAGGCAAGGACTGTGGAACCTGTTCCTGACCGGCCGTTCCGCCGAGGCGGTCCGCAAGTGGGAAGCCGCCCAAGGAGCCGGATCCAGCCTGCCCGATCCGCCGCTGACCAACCTGCAGTACGCCCCGCTGGCCGAGATCACCGGCTGGAGCCCGGCGCTCGCGCCCGAGGCGCTGAACTGCGCCGCGCCGGACACCGGCAACATGGAAGTGCTGGCCGAGTTCGGCTCGCCGACCCAGCAGGACCTGTGGCTGCGGCCGCTGCTGGACGGGACGATCCGGTCGGCGTTCTGCATGACCGAGCCCGCCGTCGCCTCCAGCGACGCCTCGAACATCGCCACCACCATCAGCCGGGACCGCGGCGGCTACCTGATCAACGGCCGCAAGTGGTGGTCCTCGGGCGCGATGAGCTCGGATTGCAAGATCCTCATCGTGATGGGGGTCACTGGCGAGACGGCGGCCGCCGGAAATGTACAGAGCCACCGCAGGCACTCGATGATCCTGGTGCCCCGGGACACGCCCGGGGTCCACCTCAAGCGCGGCATGCACGTGTTCGGCTACACCGAGGGCACGCACGGCGGCCACGCCGAGGTCGAGTTCACCGACGTGCGGGTCCCCGGGGAGAACCTGATCGCCGGCGAGGGGGAGGGCTTTGCCATCGCCCAGGCCCGGCTCGGCCCCGGCCGCATCCACCACTGCATGCGCCTGATCGGCGCGGCCGAGCGCGCGCTTCAGCTCATGTGCACCCGGGCGCTGAGCCGGATCGCGTTCGGCAAGCCGCTGGCCGAGCAGGGGGTGATCCAGGAGTGGATCGCCGAGTCCAGGGTCAGGATCGAGCAGGCCCGGCTGCTGGTGCTCAAGACGGCCTGGCTGATGGACACCGTGGGCAACAAGGGCGCGCACACCGAGATCCAGGCCATCAAGATCGCGACCCCGGCCATGGCCGAGTGGGTCATCGACAAGGCCATCCAGGCCCATGGCGGCGGCGGGGTCAGCCAGGAATTCCCGCTGGCCCATATGTGGGCGGCCGCGCGCTCCCTCAGGTTCGCCGATGGCCCGGACGAGGTACACCGCAGATCGCTGGCCCGCCGCGAGCTGAGGGGCGCGGCGGCGTCTGGACCGAGGAGCGAGGGACGAGCGACGAGGGAAGACGGCGCCTAGAGGCGCCCCGAAAGCGAGCAATGAGACAGAGCGAGCTGAGGGAACAGACGACCCCATCCACCACGGCCCGTTCCGAATAAAAAGGAGAGAACGCAGTGACGCAGAAAGTCGCGATCGTGACGGGCTCGGCCCGCGGCATCGGGGCCGCGACGGCGCGGCGGCTGGCCGCGGACGGGATGGCCGTGGCGGTCCTGGACCTGGACGAGGCCGCCTGCGCGGGCACCGTCAAGGAGATCGAGGCCGCCGGCGGGCGGGCGCTGGCGGTGGGCGCCGACGTGAGCAGGACCGAGCAGGTCCAGGCCGCGGTCGAGCGGGTCGCGGCCGGGCTCGGCGGGCCGTCCGTGCTGGTCAACAACGCCGGCGTGCTGCGCGACAACCTGCTGTTCAAGATGACCGACAGCGACTGGGACACGGTGCTCGGGGTGCACCTGCGCGGCGCGTTCCTGATGACGCGGGCCGTGCAGAAGTACATGGTGGAGCAGCGGTACGGGCGGATCATCAACCTGTCCTCGTCCTCGGCGCTGGGTAACCGGGGCCAGGTCAACTACTCCGCGGCCAAGGCCGGAATGCAGGGTTTCACTAAGACGCTGGCCATCGAGCTGGGGCCGTTCGGCATCACCGCCAACGCGGTCGCGCCCGGGTTCATCGTCACCGACATGACCGCCGCCACGGCCGCCCGGCTGGGCGTGGAGTTCGAGGCCTTCCAGCACGCCCGCGCGGAGCTGATCCCGGTGCGGCGGGTCGGCCGGCCCGACGACGTGGCCAACACCATCTCCTTCCTGGCCGGCGAGGCCGCGGGCTTCGTGTCCGGCCAGGTCATCTACGTGGCCGGCGGCCCCCTCGACTGAAGGACGACATCGTGCTGACACCGGAAGGCCTCCGCGAGCGGATACACGCGTTCCTGGCGGCGCATGACCTGCGGGAGCTGCCGAAGCAGGAGTTCCTCGACGCCCGGTTCGACGCGGGCCTGGCCTGGGTGCATTACCCGGAGGGCCTCGGCGGGCTGGGCCTGTCGCGCTCGCTGCAGCAGATTGTCGACGCCGAGTTCGCGGCGGCCGGCTCCCCGGGCCACGACGCCGACCGCAACGCGATCGGCCTGGGCATGGCCGCGCCCACCATCCTGGCCTACGGCAGCGACGAGCAGCAGCATCGCTGGCTGCGCAAGCTGTGGACCGGCCAGGAGATCTGGTGCCAGCTGTTCAGCGAGCCGGGCGCGGGCAGTGACCTGGCCGCGCTGGCCACCCGGGCCGTCCGAGAGAAGGGGGAAGGGGAGGTGGGTGGGGGCTGGGTGGTCAACGGCCAGAAGGTGTGGACCTCGCAAGCCCACCAGGCCCGGCGTGCCCTGCTGCTCACCCGCACCGATCCGGACGTCCCGAAGCACCAGGGGCTTACCTACTTCTCGGTGGACATGACCGACCCCGGCGTCGAGGTCCGCCCGCTGCGGCAGCTCACCGGCGAGGCCGAGTTCAACGAGGTGTTCCTGACCGACGTGCGGATCCCCGACACCGACCGGATCGGCCCGGTCGGCGAGGGCTGGAAGGTGGCCAACGCCACGCTGATGAGCGAGCGGGTCAACATCGGCTCATCGCGCGCGGCGCCCAGGGAGAGCGGCATGATCGGCCCGGCCGCCGCCACCTGGCGGGCCCGCCCCGAGCTGCGCACGCCCGGCCTGCACGACCGGCTGATGCGGCTGTGGATCGAGGCCGAGATAGCCCGGCTGGCCGCCGAAAGGATGCGCCAGCAGCTGGCCGCGGGTAAGCCCGGGCCAGAAGGCTCGGCCGCCAAGCTGGTCTTCGCCCGGCTGAACCAGGACATTTCCGGCTTCGAGGTGGAACTGGCCGGGACGGACGGCCTGCGCTACGACGACTGGACCATGAACCGGCCGGAACACCCCAACTTCTTCGGCCGCGGCCCCGGCTACCGCTACCTGCGGGCCCGCGGTAACTCCATCGAAGGCGGCACCTCGGAGATCCTGCGCAACATCATCGCCGAGCGCGTGCTCGGCCTGCCGCCCGAGCCCCGCGTCGACAAGGACGTGCCATGGAAGGACCTGCCGCGATGAGCGCCGCACGCGAGGACCTGCCCGATCTGCTGTATTCAGATGCCGAACGGGCCCTGGCTGACAGCCTGACTTCCCTGCTCGCCGACCGGGGTGGCCTGGACAAGACCGTGGACCGCACCGAGTCGGCCGAGACGTATGACGATGCCCTCTGGCACGCGGTAGCCGCGGAACTGGGCTGCGCCGGGCTGCTCATTCCCGAGCGGGACGGCGGCGCGGGCGCGTCCTACCGCGAGGCGGCCTCGGCCGCGGAGGTACTGGGCGCCGCCGTCGCTCCCGTCCCCTTCCTCGGCAGTGCGGTCGTGGCCACCGCCGCGCTGCTGCGCGTGGCCTCCACCGCCCCGTCCCGGGCCGCGGCGGACCTGCTCCGCCGGATGGCCGACGGCGGCGTCACCACCGCCCTGGTCACGTCGTTCGCCACCCCGCCCGGGCAGGCGTTCCCGGTCTCGGTCCGGGTCGCCGGGTCCCGGCCCGGCGACGGCGCGGCCGGAGTGGCCCGGCTGCGCGGGCTGGTCAGCGGGGTGGCCGACGCGCTGCCCGCCGGCGTGCTGCTGGTGCCCGCCGACGGCGTGCCGCATGGCCTGTACCTGGTCGACGTGTCCGCCCCGGGCGTGGCCAAGGCGCCCGTGGTATCACTGGACATGACCAGGCAGCTGTGCGACCTGTCGTTCGACGACGCCCCGGGCACGCTGCTCGCCTCTGGCCCGGCGGCGTCCCGGGCGCTGGAGGCGGCGCTGACCGCAGGCGCAGGCATCCTGGCCGCCGAGCAGGTCGGGGTGGCCCAGCGCTGCCTGGACATGACGGTCGCCTATACCAAGGAACGGCGCCAGTTCGCCCGGCCGGTCGGGTCGTTCCAGGCCCTCAAGCACCGGATGGCCGACGTCTGGGTCGCGATCAGCCAGGCCCGCGCGGCGTCCAGGTACGCGGCGGCCTGCCTGGCCGCGGAACCCCTGGACCCCGTGGCGAACCCCGAGGCCAAGGTCGCGGTGGCGATGGCCAAGGCCTACTGCTCGGAGGCCGCCGTGCTGGCCGCCCAGGAATGCGTGCAGCTGCACGGCGGCATCGGCTTCACCTGGGAGCATCCCGCGCACCTGTACCTGAAGCGGGCCAAGGCCGACTCGATCGGCTTCGGTACCCCCGACGCGCACCGCGCCGCCCTGGCTGCCCTGGTCAACCTGCCTGCCTCGTGACCGGCGCCGGCCTGTTCGGCGATGCCGAGCTGACCCGCCGGGTCGGACTGCTCTGTTTGGAGCAGAAGGTCCGCCTGCTGACCGGCGCGGACTTCTGGGCGCTGTACGCCGAGCCGGAGGCCGGGCTGCGCCGCGTAGTGACCTCCGACGGCCCGGCCGGGGTCCGCGGCGAATCCTGGGACGAGCGCGACACCTCGGCGAACATCCCGTCCGCCACGGCCCTGGCCGCGACCTGGGACACCGTGCGCGTGGCCGCGATCGGCGAGCTGCTGGCCCGCGAGGCCCGGCGCAAGGGCGTCGACGTGCTGCTGGCCCCCACCGTCAACTTGCACCGGACCCCGTACGGCGGCCGCCACTTCGAGTGCTTCTCCGAGGACCCGGTGCTGACCGCCCGGATCGGCGCCGCCTACGTGCAAGGACTGCAGCGCTGCGGCGTCGCGGCCACGGTCAAGCACTTCGTCGGCAACGATTCGGAGACCCAGCGGATGACCGTCGACGTCCGCATCGACGAGCGCACGCTGCGGGAGCTGTACCTGGCCCCGTTCGAGGAGATCGTGCGCGAGGCGGCTCCGTGGGCGGTGATGGCCGGGTACAACGCGGTCAACGGGTCGACCATGACCGAGAGCCCGCTGCTGCGCGACATCCTGCACCGCGAGTGGGGCTACGACGGCCTGGTGATGTCGGACTGGACCGCGACCCGGTCCGTGCAAGCGGCCGCCCGGGCCGCCCTCGACCTGGCCATGCCCGGGCCCGCGAGCCGGTATGGCCCGTGGGGCGACGAGCTGGTCGAGGCGGTCAGGACAGGCCAGGTCGACGAAGCCCTGATCGATGACAAGGTGCGGCGGATCCTGCGCCTGGCCGCCAGGGTCGGCGCGCTGGCCGCCACGATCGGCGCGGTGGCCGACGCAGCCGACGCAGTGGCCGACGCGGCCGACGCGCTGGCCGGGGCCGGGAATCCCGCGTCCGCCGAACTGCCGCCGGACGCGCCGGACTCGCCTGCGGTCGCGCTTGAGCTGCGGGCCGCCGCCGCGGCGGGTTTCGTCCTGGCCCGCAACGACGGACTGCTCCCACTGGACCGGGCCCGCCCCCAGGGGCTGACCGGCCGGGTCGCCGTCATTGGGCCGAACGCCGAGCTGGCGCGAACCCTCGGCGGCGGCAGCGCCACCGTCTTCCCGCCGTACACGGTCTCGCCGCTGGACGGCCTGCGTGCCGCTGGCCTGGACGTGGCCCACGCCCTGGGGGTATCGGAGCACCTGCGGGCGCCGGTGGCCCGGGCTCCCTGGCTGCTGCGGCCGGACGGTTCCGGGACCGGTGCCGAGGTCCGGTTCTTCTCCGACTCAGGCGAACTGGCCGGATCCGAGCAGCGTGACGGGGCCATGTTCCGCTGGCTGAGCGGCTTCGGCACCTCGGGCATCACCGGGCCGGTGGCCCGGCTGGAGATCCGCTGCCAGATCCAGGCCACCGTGGCCGGGGAGTACCAGCTCGGCGTCTCCGGGCTCGGCCGGTCGCGTCTGCTGGTGGACGGCGCCGAGGCCTTCGACGTCACCCTGACCCTGCCGGAAGACGCGGACGTGGTCGAGGCCTTGATGACGCCGCCTCAGCAGACCGTCCCGGTCCGGCTGGCGGCGGGCCAGTCGGTCAGCGTGGTGGTCGAGCACCAGGTGGGCTCCTCGCCGTTCGCCGGGCTCGGCACGTCCGTGCAGGTCACCGTGGAACCGCCGCATGGTACCGACGACGAGGAGATCGCCGCGGCCGTCGCCCTGGCCGGGTCGAGCGATGTGGCCGTGGTGGTGGTCGGTACCACCGCCGAGGTGGAGAGCGAGGGCTTCGACCGCGCGTCGCTGGCTCTGCCCGGGCGCCAGGACGAACTGGTCCGCCGGGTCATCGCGGCCAACCCGCGGACCGTGGTGGTGGTCAACTCCGGGGCCCCGGTCCTGCTGCCCTGGGCCCGGGACGCGGCGGCGGTCCTGCTGACCTGGTTCGGCGGCCAGGAGTTCGGCCATGCGCTGGCCGACGTGCTGCTCGGGGAGGCCGAGCCGGGCGGGCGGCTGCCGACCACCTGGCCGGCGTCCGAGACGGGCCTGCCGTCCACCCAGCCCGACCACGGCGTGCTGACCTACCACGAGGGCCTGTTCATCGGCTACCGCGCCTACGACCGCGATGGCCGGATCCCGCTGTTCCCGTTCGGTCACGGTGCCGGCTACACCACCTGGTCCTACGAATCACTGGCCGTAGGCTCTGAAGGTGCGGGGGTGGCGGCCAGGGTGCAGGTGCGGAACGCCGGCTCACGCCGCGGCCGGGAGGTCGTCCAGGTCTACGCCTCACGTCCAGACTCGGCGGTCGAGCGCCCGGCCAAGTGGCTGGTCGGCTTCGCCGCGGTCGACGCGGATCCCGGCGAGACGGTAACGGCTGACATCGGAATCCCCGAACGTGCCTTCCAGCACTGGACCGGCCAGGGCTGGTGCACCGAACCCGGCTCGTTCGTCCTGGCCGCAGGCCCTTCCTCCGCGACCCTCCTCCTCACCGCCCCCCTCAGTCTGCCCTATGACGGGTGACCAGGGATGGCGATGCCAGCCAGGATGAAGCGGCCAGCCCGGACGGCACGCGCTGCCGTGGTGACCGGGCTGCTCCCGCTGCTGGTCCTCACCGCGTGCAGTCAGGCCGCCGCGCCCGTCCCGCCGCCGGTCACGATGTCCTTCTGTGGCGGCGACGCCCAGGTGCAGCCGACGTGGTGGTGGTGGTCTGCGACACCGGCGACATCACCGCCCGGGACCTGAAATGGACGGCTTGGGGGAAGCCGGCGGCCACCGCTACGGGCACGGCGACAGTCGATCTGTGCGCCTACAACGACTGCCACACCGGCTCCTACGGGACCACCCCGATCACGGTGACCATCTCCAAGATCGTGCGCTGCGGCGGGAGGCGAGCTTACTCGCGGCTGCGATACGTCTTCACCGCCGGCTCACCCTGGCCAGGTACGCCCGCCAACCTGAATACCTCCGGCTACCTGGCCGGGCCCAAGCGGATCCTCCCCCCAGCGAACCAGCAGGTCAGCCTCACCTGCTGAGACGTGTGCGCAACAGGTCAGATCCGCCGCTCCATCATCGGGCGCAACAACCACACTTACGACGAACGACTCCGCCGCATCGTCGACCAGGCAAACGTAGCTCGATGAGGCATAATTCAGCGTGTCGAATTGATGTCGAACATACTTCTTACTATAATGCTGGATAGATAGATTCATCCGAACGGGTGGTGGTCAATGCGGAACGGGCCAGCTCACGGTGCTGCCGGGCGGGACGAGGATCCCGCCCGGGAGCCCGGTGGGCTGGGCGGCGGCCCGCGGTCGGACCGGGACCCGCGGCCTGACCAGGACCCGCAGTCTGACCAGGACCCGCAGTCTGACCAGGACCCGCGGTCTGACGGGGATCCGCGGTTTGACGGGGACCGGGGGTGGCGGCTGCGGCCGTCCAGCCCGGAGCGGCCGGAGTGGGAACTGGATGCGCTGGCCGATGACGAGCCGCCGCCGGAGGATGAGGACCCGTGGGGGTCGGGCCTGGATCCAGAGGATCTGGCGATGTGGCTGGATGACGGCCGGCTGGCGGCGTTCTACGCGGAGGCGGCGCAGGTGACCGCGGATGCGGCCCGGGCGCGGGGAAAGACCGACCGGCTGGGGCTGACCGGCGCGATGGGTGCGGTCGCGGCGGCGGACGGCCGGCGGGGTCCGGGGATGCCCGGCTCGGCCAGGATGTTCCCCGGGGAGTACACCAGCCGGGCGTCGGGGTTCGCGGGCGGGATGCCGCTGGATACCGCGCCGGGGTGCGTGAGCCTGGGCCTGTTCGCGGAGGAGGCGGCCGGGGAGGATGATTCCTGCGCTGGCGCCAGCGATGATGAGCTGCTGGGTGTGATCTGCGGGTGGGACCGGGTGCAGGCGCATGCGGCGGCGCGTAAGCATGCGGCGGTGGCAGAGTTCGTCCGCCGCCGGGCGGCGGCGGGGTGCGGGCTGGCGGGGCCGGGGCGGATGCCGGCGGTGTGGGATGAGTTCGCGCCGGTGGAATTGGCGGCGGTGCTGGGTGAGTCGCGGTGGGCGGCGGACGGGCTGCTGGAGGTGGCCGATGCCCTGGAGGTCAAGCTGCCCGGCACCAAGGCGGCGTTCCGGGCCGGGATCATCACCGAGGCCAAGGCCGGGATCATCGCCCGCGCCACCGCCCTGCTGGACCCCGAAGAGGCGCGGGCCGCGGAGGCGCTGGTGCTGGGCCGGGCCGGGAAGCTGACCCCGCCCGCGCTGGCCGCCGCGATCGCCCGGGCCGTGATGCAGATCGCGCCGGACAAGGCGCGCAAACGCCGGGAGCAGGCCGCGAAGGAAGCGCGGCTGGAGCGGTGGGCGGAGGCGTCCGGGAACGCGGGACTGGCCGGGCGGGAACTGCCGCCCGCGCAGGTGCTGGCCGCCGACCAGCGGGTGAATGCCTGGGCCCGGGAACTGCGCCGGGCCGGGGTTGACGGCTGCATGGACGAACTGCGCGCCCTGGCCTACCTCGACTTGCTTCTGGGCCGCGACTCCCGCCCCACCCCCGGCACCCCGCCCGGCAGCAGCGGGCAGCACGAAGGCGACGGGACAGACACGCCCGGCCGCACGGACAGCGGCGGCCCAGCAGACGGCGATCCAGCCGGCAGCGGTCCAGCCGGCGGCGATCCGGGTCCGGGTCCGGGCGGCCCGGCCGGCGGCGATCCGGGTCCGGGTCCGGGCGGCCCGGCCGGCGGCGATCCGGGTCCGGGTCCGGGTCCGGGTGGCGTGATCCCGGCCGGGTTCGCCGGCAAGATCAACCTGACCGTCCCCGCCATCACCCTGCTGGACCTGGCGGACCGGCCCGGGGAACTCTCGGGTATCGGGCCGGTTGACCCGGACCTGGCCCGCGACCTGGCTCGCGCCGCGGCGGCGAGCCCGAAGACCACGTGGTGCGTGACGGTCACCGACGCCGACGGGCACGCCATCGGGCACGGCTGCGCCCGGCCCGAACCGCGCAACGAACGCGGCAAACGCGGCGCATCCGGCGGGCACGACCCGCCGCCCGGCAGCACCGGCGGAACACGGTTCACGTTCACGCCGGACCGGCGGGACGGGCCGCCGGGCGGATGGGGGACCTGGCGGCTGGCCACCGGGATCCCCGGGCGGCCGGACCTGATCATCAGGCTCGGGCCGATCGCCACCGATCCGTGTGATCACCGGTATCAGGCCCGCGGGCACGACCCGGGGGTGCTGCTGCGGCACCTGACCCAGATCCGGTACGCCACCTGCACCGGACCCGGCTGCCGCCGGCCCGCCACCCAAGCCGACTTCGAGCACAGCGTGCCCTACGAAGCCGGCGGCCGCACCTGTACATGCAACGGCGACCCTAAATGCCGCCACGACCACCGGCTCAAGCAGCACCCCCGATGGACAGCCGAGCATCTGGCTGACGGAACTGTCCGGTGGACTATGCCCAGCGGACGGCAGTACAGCACCGAACCCACCAGGTACCCCGTGTAGGGCGTAGTCCCGTGGATCTTGACGCCCGGCGGGTGCAGATCGGTGCAGTGCCTGATGGACTGAACCGCCATGGCCTGACCAGGAATGGGAGCGGCTGCGGGGATTCCTGCCCGCCGATCTGCCGTGGGGTGGCCGCTGGGCCGAAAATCAACCGCCGAGGACCTGGGGATCAACCGATCGGCCGATGCCTTCGCGCTATCGGGCCGGGCAATATGGAACGGGTTTGGCACTCGGGGGCGAGGGAGCGGTTCAGATGGCTCAGGTCGAGCAGCGGCCGAGGGCCGGGGCGGGGGCGCCGGTCCGGAGCGGCCATCCGGTGCGGGCATTGGTCCTGGACATCGCGGCCCCGATCGCGGTCTACTACGGCATCCGGGCTGCGGGCGGCAGTGTGTGGCTGGCCTTGGCCGCGGGCAGCGTCTTCCCCGCCATCAGCGCGATCGCCGGCCTGGTCACCCGGCGCCGCGTCGAGGCCACCGGGGCGGTGATGCTGGCCGCCCTGGCCGTCAGTACCGCGTTCTCGCTGATCAGCGGCAGTCCGCGGGCACTGCTCGCCCGCGACGGCCTGGTGACGGCAGCCTGGGCCGGGTACATGTACCTGAGCCTGCTCGCCAGCCGGCCCGCTACGTTCACCATCTCCCGGCCGTTGCTCGAGGGGCGGCGCGTCTGGGACTTCGCGACCCGCTCCTGGGTCCGGCCGGCCAACCTGTCGTGGGATGAACTATGGGTCCGGTCGCCGCGGTTCCGGCGGATCTGGCGAACCTGCACGGTCATCTGGGGCACGGCGATCCTGGCCGATGCGGTAGCCCGCGTGCTGATGGCCGTTGCGCTGCCGGTGGGCGTGGTCCCGGCGCTCGGCGGCGCCCTGTGGCCGGTCACGTTCGTGATACTCCAGGTCGTGACCAACGTCTACTTCGCCCGAGCCGGTTTCTGGCGCCTCTTGATAACCGGGCCAGGACACTATCGCCCGGGCGGCTAGACCGCGCCGGTGCCCCGCCGGAGAGCCCGCCTGGTCCCGACAGTCCCAGCTACCTAGGGCGCCGCGGCCGGAGCCGGCCGCGCGGTCGCTGCCCACGCTGTGGCGCTGATCTCGACCGGACCGTCGGGCAGCAGGCGCCGGCACCGCTCGCGCAGCTCGTCCCGCTGATCCTGGGTCAGCGTCGCCACGTAGTCGCCGGACGGGCCGACCCCGAGCGTGAACCGCTCCCACCATTGCTCGAAGCTGGCGTGCCGGACGCGGACGGTCAGGGCGCCGGACTGGATCTGCTCCAGACCGGCCTGGGCGAACAGCAGGGCCAGGTGGCCTTCGCGCACCCCGGCCCGGCCCGACTCGTCATCGGCGGCCGGGTCAAGCTCGCGCGCGGCGGACCAGAAGGCAGCCAGCGGCCCGCGGCCGCCCGCGTGGTCCCAGACGCAGGCCGCGACCGTCCCGCCGGGCCGGGTCACCCGGCCCATCTCCCGCAGGCCTGCCACCGGATCGGCCATGAAGTGCACTACCAGCTGTGCCAGCGCGGCATCGAAGGCGCCGTCAGGGAACGGCAGCTGCTCGGCCCCGCACCGCTGGATATCTACCTCCGGCCATCGCTCCCGGGCCGCGGCAGCAAACGACGCCGACGGCTCTACCGCGCTGACCGCGGCCGCTCCGGTCCGGCTTACCAGCTCGGCCGTCAGCGGGCCCGGCCCGCAGCCGACGTCAAGCACGCGCTGCCCGCCGCGTATCCCGGCCAGATCGCAGAACCGGGCCGCCAGCGGCTGCGAGTACGGCCCCATGAACCGCAGGTAGTCATCCGCGCTGACCTCGAAGCTCATCGCGCCGCACCGGCCAGGATCTGCTCGCGGAGGATGTCCGCGTGGCCGCAGTGCTGGGCGAACTCGCGCAGGGCATGCAGGTAAACCCAGCGCAACGGCAGCAGCCCCAGCCAGTGCCCGCGCAGCACTTCGTCCAGGCCGAGGCCCGCGGTCGCCTGGCGGGACGCCTGGCAGGCCTGGTCATGGGCCCGCCGGACGGACTCGATGGTGTCGGTGCCGGTGAGGACGAACGAGTCCGCGGCGTTCGGCGGCAGGCCCATCTCCTGCCGCGAGCGCCCGGTGACGGCCTCCTCGAACCACACCCTCTCCGCGTAGGTAGCGTGCTTGACCAGGCCGAGCAGCGTGGTCTGAGACGGAACCAAGCGGCGACGGGCCTGCTCCTCGGTCAGCCCGTCCAGGCACCTGCCCAGCGCGGAGCGGTGCTCGTCCAGGAACGTCTCGAACTGGACCTTGAGCGGCTCGCCGGTCACGTCGAACGCCGTCCGCCCTCGTTGCATCGTCACCACGGGAGTATCGCCCTGGTGCACACCGGTTTCAACCTCGCGGACCGCGCTGGCCGGGCCGCGGCTCAAGCCAGCCCCAGCAGCCCGGCCGCGTTGTCCCACAAGATCGCCCGGGCCTCGGCCCGCAGCAGCTCCGCGGCCGCGATGCTGACCAGCGGCTCGGCGTCCCGCAGCTCGAACGGGTAATCAGTGCCGAGCAGGACGTGGCCCGCGCTTGCGTCCTGGATCAGCCGCCGCAGCAGGACCGGCGAGAACACCGCGGTGTCGTAGTAAAGGCGTCCGGTATAGAAGCTCGGTGGCTCGGTCGTGGTACGTGCGACGTCCTTGTTGCGCCAGCCCATATCCATGCGGCCCCGGATTGCTGGCAGGCCGCCGCCGCCGTGGGCCAGGCACAGGGTCAGATCGAATCGCTCCAGGACGCGGCCGAAGGTGAGCCGGGCCACGGCCAGCGCGGTTTCCATCGGATAGCCGACCAGCTGGGCCAGGTAGAAGTCTCGCTGGCGGTGCGCGTCCGGGACGCCGCTGGGGTGCAGGAACACGAAGGCGCGGCGCTCCGCCAGCAGTTCCCACAGCTCTTCGTTCACCGGATCATCGAGATCGCGCCCGGCGCCGCGGCTGCCGATCGCGATTCCGGCCATACCCAGCTCGTCCAGGCAGCGGCGGGCCTGTGCGGCGGCACCCGGCCAGCCAAGCGGGACCGAGCCGAGGGCCACGAGCCTGCCCTGGCCTTCGGCCACATAGGCGGCGAGCGCCTCGTTGCCGCGCGTGACCACCTCCGCGACCAGCTCGCCGTCGTCGGCGGTGGAGCAGAACAGGAACGGCGGCATGGAGACGGCATGATGGCTGACCCCCACGCCGTCCATCTCAGCCAGCCGTACGCCCACGTCATGCTGCGCGCGCGCCAGCGGCAGCGGGATCCGGTCGCCGACGCCGCTGACCCGCGAGTCGAGGCGGATGATCTCCCTGGCCGCGCCCGACACGTCGGCTAGGCCCAGGTCGGCCAGCCAGCACAGCAGCGGCATCGGCATCGCGTGCGCGTGCACGTCGATGACCGGATCACGCTGGGACGGCTGGCCCATCATTTCCCCAGTGGACCCGCACAGCCGCCCGAGCGCCGAAACGCTCCAGATGGCGCCCGACCACGTCCTCGATGTGGGCCAGGCCCTCCGCGTCTTCGGCACTCGCTTCGAGCGCGAGCATCTCGCCCTGGCTGGTCAGCGTGCATCGGCCGTCACCAACATCGATTACGCCGCTACCGTCCGGGCCGAAGGGCCGTGTTCGCCCTGTGACCGAGGTGGCTGACGAGCTGCTTGATAAAGCGATCCGGTGTGGAGGTGGCCACTTCCGCGTGCGCATGGAGCATACCGGCGAGCCTAGAGCGGCCAGATCACGCGGGCGACCAGGCTTCCGCTTGATGGAATGCCGTCCCGCGTCAGCCTGGCTCACTGGTTGCCGCTCGCTCACTGGTTGCCGTACTCGTCGTGGCGGCGCCACCACATGCCGTTCTCGTTGCGGCCGAGCGGCGCCCGGTCGAGCCACTGGTACATACCCCACAGGATGTCCAGCCCGCGCGCATACGTGGAATAGGTGTGGTAAACGGTGCCGTCCGCCCGGGCGAAGGCGCTCATGCCGGGCCCTTCACGCCGGTAGGTCTCCCAGTCCGTGCCCACGATCGACTGGCTGAAGGCGTCAAGGGAACCCTCCTCGCCGGCCGCCGGCCGCAGGTCCTCATGGCCGAAGTTGTACGCGACGACTCCCGCTTCCCACTCCTGTCTGGTGCTCGCCACCCCGAAGTCGAAGTTGAAGTCGCTGCCGTAGGAGGACGCCCACGGGAAACTCCAGCCCATCCTCTGCTGGTACGCGCGGAGCTTGGCCAACGGGGCCCGTGACACCGCGCACAGCGTGACATCGTGGCCGGCCAGGTGCGCCGCAGAACCGTTGAAGCCGTCGGCGATCGCCGAGCAGGACGGGCATCCGGCGGTGTAGTCGGGGCCGAACATGAAGTGGTAGATGAGCAGCTGCGAGCGTCCGCGGAACAGGTCGGCGAGCGACGCCGGACCATCGGCGGTCTCGAAGCGGTAGTCCTTGTCGACCCGGACCCAGGGCAGCTCCTGCCGCCGCCTGGACACCTCGTCGCCGCGCCTGGTCAGCTCCTTCTCCGCCTTGAGCAGCTCCAGCCGCGCGGCCAGCCACTCCTCGCGTGTCCCCGTCTTGTGACTGGTCATTGTCTGTCTCCTTTGTCGTGTTTCTGGCTGTCACATCGATGGCGGCATGAGTCCCGGAATCACTGCGGGCGCGATGACGATCACGAGCCCGAGGCCGACGATCGCGAGCGCCAGCGGAACGTCGATCGCGGCCTTCGGCGGCAGCAGCTTCTGGGCGCAGGTGAGGACGGCGACGACCGACATCCAGAACAGGCTCATCACGTCCAGCGCGACCAGCATCGCCATCAGCCCGATGCTCGAGCCGGCGCAGCATAGCCCGAACCCCAGCCCGGAGCCGGCCTGCTCACGGCAGCGCCGGCGGAAGTGCCGCTTGACCGGCGTGAGCTCGTAGGCACCCGCGGTGATCGCTACCGCGCCCGCCGCCAGCGGCCCGTGCGGCCGGTCCAGCGCGTACGCGACGACGCCTGCGAGCGCCCAGATGGCCAGGTAGGACCCGACGAACGGCAGCGCGGCGCGCACCTGGCCCGTCATCCGGGCGTGCCGGGCGACCGCCGGGGCCGCGCCCGGCAGCATCATCGCAGCCATCATCGTCAGCCACGCCGCGGCGAAGAACCCGAACGCCCCGGGCCGGGTCGCGACCCCCATATTCATGGGCTCCATCAGCCAGGCCGCAGTGGCCCAGCAGGCGGCGGCGAGCCCGAGCGTCGCCGCCAGCACCACCACCACCGGCGGCGGCGCAGCCGCGCGCCGGGATTCCACGTTGACCATCAGTTCTCCCTCCTCGATTCCTCCGGCGGTAATCTGCGTCACGCGGATCCGCGCACCTGCCGGTCGAGGTGATCTTTCAGCGCGTCGAGCGGGCCGTCCCAGTCGCGCGCCAGGGCGGCCAGGAACTGCTGCGCCACTTGCATCGGCGCCGAGCGCAGCCGGTACCGCACCCGGCGCCGCTCTCCCGGTTCGGCCGTGACCAGGCCGGCCACGGCCAGCAGCGCCAGGTGCTTGGCGATCGCCTGACGGGTGATCGGCAGCAGGCCGGCCAGGTCGGTGGCGGTGGCCGGGCCGCCCGAGGCCAGCGCGGCCAGGATGGCGCGCCGGCTCGGGTCGGCCAGGGCGACGAAGACCTGCTCGGCGATGGCCTCGATGTCAGGCGGCGGCATCGAGGTAGTCGGCCAGTTCGCCCAGTTCTTTCGCCCAGCCCTCGGTGTTGCCGTCGTACGCCTGGTGGTGAGCATCCTCGGGCAGCTGCGCGAAGCCGGACTCGACCACGGTCAGCCGCGTGCCCGCCTCCGCCGGCTCCAGCGTGAACTCAACATAGGTCCGGCGCGGATCATGCTCGGGCAGCCCGAAAATGTGCCAGGTGAAGCCGAACACCATCGGCTCCTCCACCCGTTCCACCCGCATCTCGGCCAGGTGGCCGCTGTCCCACTTCATCCAGGCCGAGCCGCCCGGGCGCAGATCGATCCTCGCCTCCTGGCCAAACCAGGCGCTCAGCCCCTCGGCCGTGGTGAGCGCCGCCCATACCTTGGTCGGCGGGTGAGCGATCTCGACGGTCCGCTCGATGCGATCAGGGAACGCCACGACTGCCTCCATCATGTAGCAACTGAATGGTTGCGATGATATGGCAACCATTCAGTTGCGTCAAGATGCTGGGACGGGCCACGTTTTCCCGGCCCGTGACAGCCGGTCCGTTCGGATCAAATAACGACCTGACCTGGACCGACAGCCGCAGGTCAGCCGATGAGCGGCCGATGCGGACGGAGAACTCACCGGGCGGCCAGACCCAGGCCCGCGCCTCCTCGTCGTACCGGGCGAACGCCCGGCCCGGCACGGCCAGCCGCACCTCGGCGCGCTCGCCGGGTCCGGCCGTCGCGGCAGCAAAGGCGGCCAGCGCGCGCACCGGGCGCCCGGCTTCGGGCCGGAGGGGTTCCACGTACGCCTGGACCACCTCACGTCCCGTCCGCGGACCGGTGTTGCGGATCACCACGGTCAGGCCGACGTCGCCGGCCGGGCCGGCGGCCTGCGGGTCCGCCACAGCCGACTCGTATTCCCATGTGGTGTAGCCCAGGCCGTGGCCGAACGGGAAGCGGGGCCGAATCCCGGCCTGGTCGTAGCCCCGGTAGCCGATGAGCAGCCCCTCGCGGTACACCAGCTGGCCCTGCTCCGGCACCGAATGCAGGACCGGGCAGTCGGCCTCGGCGACCGGGATGGTGACCGGCAGCCGGCCGCCCGGCTCGGCCCGCCCGAGCAGGACGTCGGCCAGCGCGTCGCCCATGGCCTGCCCGGGCAGCCAGCAGTAACCGACCGCGGCGACCTGGTCCGCCCAGGGCATGAGCACCGGCATCCCGGCGTTGACCACCACCACCGTCCGGGCGTTCACCTCCGCGACCCGCCGCACCAGCTCGTCCTGGCGGCCGGGCAGGGCCAGGCCGCCCCGGTCGAACCCCTCGCTCTCGGTAGCCGGGCCCGACCCGACCACCACCACGGCGGCGTCGGCGGTGCGTGCGGCCTCGACGGCCTCGGCCAGCATCGCGTCCGCATCAGGGGCGGGCACGACGCCGAGCCGGATGGCCACTGGGCCCTGCGGCCAGTCATCCGGCCGCAAGGCGATCGCGATCTCCGCTTCGGCTCCCGCGGTCAGGTCCACGGCCGCCCGGATCTCGCCCGGCCGGACCATGGCCTCCACCGGGTCGGCCGGCGGGTCGGTGTGACCCGCGGCCACTTCGGTCCCGTCGACGGCGACCGTGAGGTGCCCCACCCCGCCCGCCCCGATCACGTGCGGCCCGCCGATCTCGGCCCGGTAGCGGGCGCGCAGCACGATGGTGCCCGCGCCGCCCCGGCCGATGCCGCCCGGCAGCCCGTCCCACCAGGTGAACATGGTGGCGGTGCGGTGCTCGGCGGCGGCCAGTTCGCCCGTCCCGGTGCGGAACTCCAGCCGGACGCCCGGCTGGCCGCTCTCCGGATCCCGCAGCTGGGCGGGTTCGGGCTCGGGCACGATGCTCCAGGTCACGCAGCCCGGCCAGACACTCACCTGGGCCACGTCGGCCAGCGCCCCGGTCAGCGCGCTGGCCGGGGTGGACACGCTGACCTGGGGCACGGTTGCGCTGCCGCCGCCCTGGGTGACGGGCCGGATCGCGTTGGGCCCGATCACCGCCAGGCTCCGGATCGTGCTGCGGTCCAGCGGGAGCGCTCCGCCGTCGTTGCGCAGCAGTGTGAACGCGGCCGCGGCGCAGCGTCGCAGCAGCGACGGGTCGGCCAGCGCCGGGCCATCAAGCGGGGCGCCGTTGCGGCCGAACGCGCCCACCCGCCGGGCCAGCCGCAAGATGCGCAGCACCTTGGCGTCCACCTGGTCCTCGCTGACCAGGCCGTCGCGGACCGCATCGGCCAGCTGGCCGCCCCATGGTCCGTCCGGGCCCGGCATGGCCAGGTCGAGCCCGGCCAGCGCGGTCGGCACCGTGGTGCGCGCCGCGTGCCAGTCGGACAGGGCGACGCCCTGGAAGCCCCATTCCTCCTTGAGGATGCCGGACAGCAGCATGCCGTGCTCGGTCATCGTGGTGCCGTTGACCTTGTTGTAGCCGGTCATCACGAGGTCCAGGTCGGCCTCGCGGACGCAGGCCTCGAACGGGACCAGGTACAGCTCGCGCAGCACGTCCTCGGCGATGCGCGCGTCGTACGTCCAGCGCTGCGTCTCTGAGTCGTTGCCCACGTAGTGCTTGGCCGCGGCGGCCACGCCGGCCTGCCGCAGGCCGTCGACGTAGGCCACCGCCAGCCGGGCGATGAGCACCGGGTCCTCGCCGAACAACTCGAAGCCGCGTCCGCCCAGCGGCGTCCGCATGATGTTGATCGTCGGAGCCAGCAGCACGTCGACGCCCTTGCTCTTGGCCTCGGTGCCGAGTGCGAGGGCGAGCGTCCTGACCAGTTCGGGATTCCAGGTGGCGCCGAGCGCCGACGGGCAGGGCAGGCTGGCCGACGGGTTGCGCTCGTCCATGGTGACGCCGCGGACCCCGGCCGGCCCGTCGCTCATGACTATCGGGCCGAGGCCGATGGCGGGCAGCGGGCAGGTGCGCCAGTTGTCGGCACCGGTCAGCAGGCGCACCTTGTCTTCCAGGCCGAGCCTGGCCAGCAGGTGGTGGTCATCGGTGTTATGGGCCCCGTGGTTATGGGCCCCGTGGTTATGGGCCCCGTGGTTATCTGCAGGGCGGGGCTGCGCCCGGCCGCTGGTGCGGCCGGGCGCCCCGTGGGCGTCGTTCATATGGTCCGGTACAGCTCAGGACGCCGGAGTGAGGTGCAAGAGCGTGTACTCCATGTAGGGGGCATTCGGCACCGGG
The DNA here is from genome assembly GCA_963835775.1 of uncultured Actinomycetes bacterium. Lineage (GTDB taxonomy): Bacteria > Actinomycetota > Actinomycetes > Streptosporangiales > Streptosporangiaceae > Palsa-504. The sequence continues at coordinate 554,177 of CAWIHB010000004.1, forward strand.
TCGATGTACTGGTTCGACTCTGTCGGCCAGCCGGTGTACGCCTTGGTCGAGTACTCATACCAGGCCGCTCCGTAAAGCAGCGGGATCACCGGCGCCTGCGTGGAGACGATGGTCTCCAGCCCGTTCAGCGCCTGTTGCTGCGCCGAGGCGCTGTTGGTGCCGGCGTACTGCCCCAGCAGCGTCTGGACCTGCGGGTTGCTATACCGGCCGAAGTCGGCGCCGGCCGGCTTGCCGACCGGTGCGGTCAGCGTGTTGTCCATCCAGTAGTCGAAGTAGTCCCACGGAGTGGGGCCCTGGTTGCTCCAGTGGATGATCGCGTCGAAGTTCCCGGCGGCGAGGTCGGTGTACCACTGGGTGGCCTGGACTCCGTCGAACGAGACCTCGAAGCCCTCGGCGTCCAGCTGGTTGGCGATCAACTGCGCGTCGGTGGCGTAGTCGGTGTAGGACGACGGGTCCTCGATCGAGAACTTGATCGGCTGGCCGTTCTTCATCCACTTGCCGCCGGTCTTGGTGTAGCCGTCGCTGGTCAGGATCTGGCTGACCTTGGCGGTGTTGCTGGTGGCGGAGATGTCATTGTTGTAGGAGGGATCGAGCAGGGCGCTCTGGGTCGGCAGCAGCAGCCCGCTCGACGACGTGGCCGGCGGCTCGTAGCTGGTCTCACCCTGGGCCGAGAGCTGCGTCCGGTCGATTCCGGCGCTGACCGCCAGGCGGACCTTCGGGTCGCTCAGCGGCGCCTTGGTCACGTTCGGCCACAGCGTCACCACGTTGTTGTCGGCGAACCAGGGCTGGTTGGACGTCCAGGTGTGGTTGGTCGAGTTCGCGGACAGGTAGTCGGATGAGACGTTGGCCACGTCGTTGCCGGCGTACCCGATCTGCCCGCTGTCCAGCGCCGGGTTGGCGGTGGTGTTGCTCACATAGTTGGGGAAGATCACCTCGGGCACGGTCACCTTGGACTTCTGCCAGTAATACGGGTTCTGCTTGAACGTGACCTTCTGCGAGGAGAACGAGGACAGCTCGTAGGGGCCGGTCCCTACCGGGTTGGCGTCCCCGTAGGTGGCCGGAGTGGACTGGCTCTGCCAGATGTGCTCGGGCAGGATATACGTCGACCCGATCAGGAACAGGTTGGCGTATTCGGGCTGGCTGAACGTCAGCACGGCCGTGGTCGCGTTCGGCGCGGTGGCGCTGACCGGCAGCGGCGTCGGCCCAGGGGCCTGCGAGGCCAGCGTGCTGTTCTTCATCAGCAGGTTGAAGGTGAACGCCACGTCGCTGGCGGTCATCGGCGTGCCGTCGCTGAACTTCACGCCCGACCGCATGGTGAACGTCAGGGTCTTGCCGCCGTTGGACCAGGCGTAGCTAGTGGCCAGCCAGGGGATCGGTGCCTGGGTCGGCTGCATGATGTTGAACTCGAGCAACGGCTCATAGGTCATCGACTGCATGTTGTCCTCGACGCCCAGCGAGGTCGAGACGTAGGGGTTGAACGTCTGGGCGAACACCTGGCCGGTGTTGTCGACGATGACCAGGGGAGGACCCTGCTTGGTGGTGGACGTCGATGTCGTAGTGGAAGATGAGCCCGAGCTGCTGCAGGCTGCTACGCCCATCGCCAGGATGGTCGCCGCAGCCAGGGCTTTTACAGTTCTGTGCTTCATTGTCTAAACTCCCATTGCCCGGCCGGCTGTCGCCGGCCTGTCATGGTGACCGTGTCGGGGTCCGTCATAACGTGGTGCGTGCGAGGCCGGCCGGGCCTGAAATCCCTCCGGTCCGCCGCTTCGTGCGGCTGGTACGGGCGCGAGGCCTTCCTGGGCCACGGCCGCTAGGTGATGTGCCGGTTCATTCCTTCTCCTCTCCGCTCCCCTGAGGTCCTTGGGTTTCCTTCAGTGCCGGTTCCTTCAGTGCCGGTTCCTTCAGGGCCGGTTCTTTTAGTGCCGGTTCTTTTAGTGCCGGTTCTTTGAGGGGCCGGGACTGGGCCGCGGTCAGGCCGGTCGCATGCAGCCAGCACGCGCTGAAGTGTCCTGGGGCGACCTCGATGGCCGCGGGTCTCTCCTCGGCGCAGGTCGTCATGGCGAATGGGCAGCGCGGGTGGAAGCGGCAGCCGCTCGGCGGCCGGATCAGGTTCGGCGGTGCTCCCCGGCCCCGCAGCGACGGCGGCTGCATCCGGTCCGGGTCGGGCGCGGCGGACAGCAGCAGCTGCGTGTAGGGGTGGGCCGGGGCGTCGGTGACCTGCGCCGCGGGTCCGGACTCGATGATCTGCCCGGCGTACATGACCGCGATCACGTCGGCCAGGTAGCGCGCGGACGCGATGTCGTGCGTCACGTACAAGATGGCCAGGCCTTCGTGTTCACGCAGGCCCGCCAGCAGGTTGAGCACGCCGAGCCGGATGGAGACGTCCAGCATCGAGACGGGCTCGTCGGCCAGCAGCACCCGCGGCCGCATGGCCAGCGCCCGCGCGATCGCCACCCGCTGCCGCTGGCCGCCGGACAGCTCGTGCGGGTATTTCCCGGCGAACTGGTCCGCCGGGGTCAGCGCCACCCGCCCGAGCAGCTCGGCGATCTGGGTGTCCAGGCTCGACCCGCTGGCCAGGCCGTGCACCCGCAATGGCCTGGCCAGGTGGTACCTGACGTTGTGCACCGGGTTGAGGGAGGAGAAAGGGTCCTGCAGCACGAGCTGCACCTGGCGGGCGTAGGGCCGTCGGCCCGGCGTGGCCGCGCCGTCGAGCAGCACCGACCCGGCGGTCGGCTTGATCAGCTGGGCCAGCAGCCGGGCCAGCGTCGACTTGCCCGAGCCGCTCTCCCCGACCACCGCCGTGATGTCGGCCTGCGGCAGCGCGAGGGTCACGTCCTCGACCGCGTGCACCACTTCCCGGTGCGCGCCCCGGCTGGCGTGCACCGGGAAGTGCTTGGTCAGGCCGCGCGCCTCCAGCACCGGCTGGCCGCCGCTGGCCCCATTGGGAGTGTGGGCCCGGTCCGCGGGAACGATGGTCATGACCGCCCTCCGTCGTCGTCCGCAACGTTGGCCGGTTCAACGTTGGCTGGCACAGCGTCTGCGGTCATGGCAGACGGCACGGGGCGGGCCAGCTCGGCGGGCACGGCCCCGCGGTCGTCCTGCAGCCAGCACGCGGCCGCCCGGATGCCCGCGTCCAGGTCAAGCAGTGGCGGCGGCGGGTCAGTGCGGCACCGGTCGAACGCATACCCGCAGCGTGGGTGGAAGGGGCAGCCGGCCGGCATGTTCCGCAGGTCAGGGGGCGACCCGGGGATGCCTTCCATGGCCAGGCGCGGCCCGTGCAAGGCCGGGAACGAGCTCAGCAGGCCGAGTGAGTACGGGTGCCGCGGCGCGCGGAAGATCGCGTTGGCGCCGGCCCGTTCCACCAGTCGGCCCGCGTACATGACCGCGATGGAATCGGCGATCTCGACCAGCAGCGACAGGTCGTGGGAGATGAACAGCACGGCGAAGTCCAGCCGGTTGCGCAGCAACGCGAGCTCCTCGAGGATCTCGCGCTGGGTCACCACGTCCAGCGCGGTCGTCGGCTCGTCCAGGATCACCACCGACGGGTCGAGCGCGAGCGCGGTGGCGATCATCACCCGCTGCCGCATCCCGCCCGAGAGCTCGTGCGGGTAGCTGCCCAGCCGGTCGGCGGGGATACCCACCATCTCGAGCAGCTCACCCGACCTGGCCCGCCGGTCGGCGCGGCTCATGTCCGGCCGGTGCGCCTTCAGCACGTCGGAGAACTGGGTACCGATCGACAGCACCGGGTTCAGCGCGTTCATCGAGCTCTGCAGCACCACGGCGATCTCGTTCCAGCGCAGCCCGCGCAGCTCGCGCTGGCCGGCGGTGAGCAGGTTGACCGAGGTGGCGAAGCGCGCCGAGCCCGCGGTGATGACGCCAGGCGGCCGCAGCAGCCGGGTGATCGCGTAGGCCAGGGTGGACTTGCCGCTGCCGCTCTCCCCGGCCAGGCCGAGCACCTCGCCGCGGCGCAGATCCAGGTCGACGTCCACCACGGCGTGTACCGCGCCGCCGCCTAGCCCGTAGTCCACGCACAGGCCGCGGACCTCGATGAGGACGTCGTTCGAGCTCATGAGGTCTTCTCCGTAGCCCTCAGGACGGGCGTCAGGCCCAGCTCGGGCCGCCGGGGCAGCCCGGCCCGGCGGGCGCGGCGGCCGGAGATCCCGCCGGTTCCGCCGGCCCGCAGCCGCGGGTTGACGAACTCGTCGATACCGAAGTTCAGCAGCGCCAGCCCGGTGCCGAACAGCCCGACGGCCAGCCCCGGCGGTACGAACCACCACCATTCCAGGTGGACCTGCTGAGCCGCCTGCGCGCTCTGCGCCCAGTACAGCATCGTCCCCCAGCTCCAGTGGGATGTGCTGAGGACGCCGAGGAAGGACAGCGCCGTGTAGGTCCCGACCCCGTAGATGACGGTGAACAGGAACGAGGTGGCCACCACCGGGATCAGGTTGGGCAAGATCTCGAACGCCATGATCCGCCAGCTCTTCTCGCCGATGATCCGGGCCGAGTCGACGAAGTCCCTGCTGCGCATGGATAGGGTCTGGGCCCGCAGTTGCCGGGCGCCGAACGCCCAGCCGGTGATCGCGATGATGACCCCGATCACCGCGTCGTTCGGGGTCGCGCCCTTGCCCAGGAACCCGAAGATGACGATGAGCAGCGGCAGCGCCGGCAGCACCAGGAAGATGTTGGCCAGCATGGACAGCAGGTCGTCGCCCCAGCCGCCGAAGTACCCGGCCGACAAGCCGAACAGCACGGCCAGCGCGGTGGCCGCCACGCCGGCGATGAGCGAGACCAGGATGGTGCTGCGCCCGCCCACCAGCAGCTGGGACAGGACATCCTGCTGCACCTGGGTGGTGCCGAGCAGGTGCGCCGCCGAGGGCGGCATCGGCGTGCCGTTGGTGGTCGACACGCTGGTGTTCGGGTTGAACGGCGCGACCAGCGGGCCGACGATGGCCAGCAGCAGGAACACCACCGACAGGCACATCCCGACCACGATCTTCGGGGACCGGAGCAATCGGGTCATGTCAGGCCTCCTGCCGGGTCCGCGGGTCGAGGAACACGTAGACGAAGTCGGCGAGCAGGTTGGCCAGCAGCACCGCCAGCGTGATGATCAGGAAGATCCCCTGCAGCAGCGGGTAGTCGTCGCTGCCGATCGCGGTGAACAGCAGGTACCCCACCCCCGGATAGGAGAAGACGATCTCGGTGAGCAGCGCGCCCGAGACGATGAACCCGATGGCCAGCGAGAAGCCGGCCACGCTCGGCAGCAGCGCGTTCCGGGCCGCATAGCTGATCACCCGCCCCGACGGCAGCCCCTTGGCCTGGGCCAGCAGCACGTAGTCCTCGTCCATCGTGGTGATCATCATGTTGCGCATCCCGATGATCCAGCCGGCGATGGAGGCGAGCACGATGGTCACGGCGGGCAGCACAGCGTGGTCGATCACGTTCGAGATGAACGGCCAGCTGAAGCCCGGATTCAGCGTGGTGGTGTCGTAGCCCGAGTTCGGCGGGAACCAGCCGAGCTTGGTCGCGAACAGCGCGACGGCCAGGATCGCGACGAAGAAGTACGGCGCGGCCTGGAAGAATGTCATGGCCGGCAGCAGCCCGTCCAGCCAGCTGCCCCGCTTCCAGGCGGCAGCCACGCCGAGCAGCGTGCCGAGCACGAAGCTGATCACCGTGGCGACGCCAACCAGGCCGATGGTCCAGGGCAGCGCGGCCCGGATCAGGCCGCCGACCGAGGCCGGGTAGAAGTTCAGCGAGGTGCCCAGGTTCCCGTGCAGCAGGTGGCTCCAGTACTGCACGTACTGGCCCCACAGCCCGGTCTTGGTTTGCACCCCGTACTGCAGCTCGAGGGCGGCGATGGCCTGCTTGGACTCCTGACCCTGGACCCGGCCCAGCACTGCCAGCGCTGGGTTGCCCGGCATCAGCCGCGGGATGAAGAAGTTCACAGTGATCGCGACGATGGCCGTGACGAGGTAGAACGCGATCCTGCGGCTGATCATCCGCATAACTCATACCTCCCGGTACCAGCCGATGTCGGCCTGGTCGGCCGGCGGCGGGCAGCCGCAGCTCTCCCGGCGGATCAGCTCGGTGGGCAGCACGATGTCGCGGGCCGGCAGGTGCTCGCGGTTGAGCATCGAATACAGCACGTCGAACGCGGTCGTCCCCATCTGCTTGATCGGCTGGCGAACGGTGGTGAGGCTGGTACGCAGGTGGCGGGCCAGCGGGATGTCGTCAAAGCCGGTCACCGCCACCTGCTCGGGGACGCTGAGACCGCGCTTGCGCAGCGCGGACATCGCACCGAAGGCGGTCTGGTCGTTCGCGCACACGATCGCGCGCGGCAGCGCGCGGCCCGCCTGGAGCAGTTGGTTGATGACCTGGGCGCCACCCGAGGCGAAGTAGTAGCCCTGCCATTCCGGTCCGCACTCCAGGGTCGCCCCGGCCGCGGCGGCCTCGGTCTCGAGGACCTCCCGCCGCTCGATGCTGTCCGGGCTGTCGGCGTAGCCGCCCAGGTAGCCCAGGGAGCGGTAGCCGTGGTCGCGCAGCAAGTGCCGGGCCAGCGCGCGCATGCCCGCCTTGTTGTCACCGTGGACGTTCGCCGTAGTCGGGGTCGCGTACCCGGCCAGCGTGACGATGGGAAGCTGCCGGGAAAGCCGGTCCATCTGGTCCGGCTCGAGCACCCGGTCGTGCAGGATCAGCCCGTCGCTCTTGCGGGCCAGGGCCAGCGTCCGGCCGCTCGGGTCGTGCTCGGTGATGCCGACCGACCGGATCAGCAGGTCGAACCCGCGTCGCTGGGCCGCCGTCTCGATACCGCGGTTGATCAGGTCCGGGTACTGGAGGCTCTCGGCCTCGTCGGCGAACATGTCCTCGTCCATGTCCACCCGCCACGGCCTGCGCACGATCACGCCGACGACTTCCTTCAGCCGGGCGCTCAGCGCCCGCGCCGCCCCGTCCGGCACGAAGCCGAGATCGGCCACTGCGACCAGCACCCGGTCCCTGGTGTCCTGCCGGGGGTTCCGCTGCCCGTTCAGCACGCGCGACACCGAGGCGATGGACACCCCGGCCGCCCGCGCCACGTCGTAAATCGTCGGCGGCGCCGTCGGATCCCCGGCCGGGCTCCCCATCCCGGAGACTGCACTGCCGCCGTCGCCCGTGCTGGCCGCGTCGCCCGCCGCGTCCTCGTCCGCTGTCACCGCATCTCCTCATCTGCACGGTAAGCGCTTACCGACATCGCCCGAAGAAAGGCGCCGCCACCGGCGGCACCTGATCTCCTGCGTCCGGTAAGCGCTTACCGGAGCTGTATGCCAGCAGAGTACGTCTATCGGACGATTTATCTCAAGTGCCTAGGCGAGTGTTACGGGAACGTGACACGGCCGCAGGCCCGGGCCGGCGGGCTCCGCCGGGCTCCGGCGCCGGCCGGCCGCCCGACCAGGCGATCAGCTACGACACAACAAAGTAACGTCGGCCGCACTCGTTACCGGCCGCGTAACAACCGAGTAATACGTCCGAAACTCTCGCATGGGACACATGCCTTGCAGGAATACGGAGCGGCCGGGGTAGAGCCAGCGCAAGTTGGCCCCCAGAAGGCCCCGATAGCCCCCTGGAGGCGTAGTGGTTCCATATCCTAGCTGGCTGAATGCCGGGGATAACTCCTGGCAGATGACGGCTGCCACGTTCGTCGGGTTGATGTCGATCCCGGCCCTGGCGGTGCTCTACGGCGGCCTGGTCCAGAAGAAGTGGGTGATGAACACCATCATGATGGTGTTCAGCACCTTCTGCCTGGTCTTGATCACCTGGGTCCTGTGGGCGTACAAGATGGGCTTCGGCACACCGCTGGTCAACACGTTCCTCGGTGCACATGGGGGTTTCCTCGGTGACCCGCGGGCGGTGCTCGGGCACAATGCCTTGCAGGGCCAGACGAGCATCCCGCTGGTGAACGCTGGGGTGCCCAGCTGGCACCTGCCGCAGGCCTCGGTGATCTACTTCCAGTTCGTGTTTGCGGCGATCACCCCGATCCTGTTCATCGGCAGCGTCCTCGGCCGGATCAGCTTCAAGGTGTGGATGATCTTCGTGCCGCTGTGGATCACGTTCGCCTACGCGGTGAACGCGTTCCTGCTGTGGGGCGGCGGTTACTGGGCGGGCAAGGGCGCGCTGGACTTCTCCGGCGGCTACGTCATCCACCTGGCTGCTGGCGTGTCGGGCTTCGTCGCCGCGGCGGTGGTCGGCCCCAGGCTCAAGCGCGACCGCGAGCGTGCCATCCCGAACAACCTCATGTTCGTCGCGGTCGGCGCCGGCATCCTGTGGCTCGGCTGGAACGGCTTCAACGGCGGTGACCCGTACTTCGCCGGCGCGGACGCCGCCGCCGCGGTGGTCAACACCAACCTGGCGACCGCGGTGGCCATGATGACCTGGATCTTCATGGACATGGCGTTTAGCCACGAGAAGAAGCCCACGTTCCTGGGCGGCCTGAACGGCATGATCTGCGGCCTGGTCGGCATCACCCCGGCGGCCGGCTACGTGAACGGCTTCGGCGCGATCATCATCGGCCTGGTCTGCTCCTCGATCGTCTGGGTGGCGTGGTACACCCTGCCGAAGTACGTCTGGCCGTTCAAGAAGGTCGACGACGCGCTCGGCGTGGTGTACACGCACGGCATCGCCGGGCTGTGCGGCGGCCTGCTGGTCGGCCTGCTCGCCGATCCGAAGATGATCGTGTACCTCGGCATCGGCAAGAACCCCTCGATCTCGGGTGAGGGCCTGTTCTACGGCAAGCCGCATCAGCTGCTCGTGCAGGCCGGCGCGGCGCTCACCATCATCATCTGGGACGCGGCCGTCACGTTCGTCATCCTGATGTTCATCAAGTACGTCCTCAGGATGAAGCTCCGGCTGCCCGATGACGTCCTGGAGATCGGCGACGTGGCGGTGCACGGCGAAGAGGCCTACCCGTCCGACGAGCTGGTCAGCGTGAGCGCCTCCTCGGCCGCCGACGAGCTGGCGGCCGCCGACGGCAAGCTGCCCGAGAAGGCGTCCACGGCGCGGAAGGACGATTCCTAGCCGCGCTCCGAGCCTGCGCTACGTGCGGCCGTAGCGTAACCGGGGGCGCATCCGGATACCCGGATGCGCCCCCGGGTCATAAGTCGTTCGGCGTTCCCATCCCACCCACAGACCTAAAACGGGGCTTAGCCGCACTATGAGAAGTGCGTCTTCGGCCGGGCCAGCCGCTGGCCGTCCAGGCTGATGTCGACCTTCTCGTTGTAGAACGCGATCATCCCCGCGATGGGCAGCAGCTGCCTGGTCGGGAAGTCATAGGCCCAGGCCAGGTCGGCGTGCACCGCGCCGCCCGCCCGGACCGACCAGTAGCCGCTGGTGACGCCCTTGTACGGGCACGCGGTCACCGTGCCGGACGGGACCAGGTACTCGAAGTCGACATCGGTCCGGCTCAGGTAGTAGCGGGTTGGCAGGCCGGTCTCGAACACCATCACCGACGAGCCCGCGTCGGCCAGCACCACGCCGTCGAGCTCGACGCGCACCGGCCGGTTCGAGCGCAGCGCATCGACCCGGGTATACGGGCTGCGCGGATGGACGAATACCTGCTCGTCCTCCTCGAACCACGCGTCCATCGCGGCCCAGTCGAAACGGACCATGCCGCTCAGTCCGGCCACGCTGGATTCGGCCAGCACCCTGGCCGCCCGCGGCCGGTGCACCTTCCCGGCCCGCAGCGCATGCACCGCCACCACGCCCCGGGCAGTCTGCTGGGTATGGCCTTCCGGGTCGAGCAGGTCGGCGCGCACGTCGGCCAGCGGGATGTAGTACTGCGGGTAGTTCGGCCATTCCCAGACGTAGAGCGCCCGGGTCGTGTCCAGCACCTTCTCGCCGCCGGCGTAGGCCCGGATGCGGCGCGGCACCGGCTCGACATGGTTGGTCGCGGTGAGTATCGCCGGATAGTCGCTCATGGGCGCGGTCCCCTCGATCCAGGTCAGGCTGCTTCCAGTCACGGTAACCGCTCGGCCGGCACACGCGGGCCACCGGATGCGGGGCCGGCCCGCGCGCCGGTCAGTGGCCGCGGAACGCCTCCTCCAGCCACCAGGACCCGCGAGCCGAGGTGACCTTGGCGTCGATGAGCAGGGGGCGGGCCCGCGGTCCGTCCAGCCAGTCCCTGACCCCGGCGAGGTCCCCGGCCGCGCGCACGGTGATGCCCTCGAAGCCGTATCCGCGGCCGATGGCGGCGATGTCGGCGGGCGGGAACCTGACCGTCTGCAGCGAGTCGCCCTCGGGCCCGAAGTGATGCACTTCCGCGCCGTACGCCTCGTCGTCGTAGACCACCACGACCATCGGGATCCGCAGCCGCACCACGGTTTCCAGCTCGCTGGTCGCCATCAGCGCGCCGCCGTCGCCGAGCGCGGCGACGGTCAGCCGGTCCGGCCGCGCCACCGCGGCCCCGATGGCGGTGGCCAGCCCGAGCCCGATCGACTGGAACGCCTGGGTGAAGCAGAAGCCCGCCTCATCAGGCACGGACAGGTACATGCTCGGGTAGCCCATGAAGTTGCCTGAGTCGACCGCCACGGTCCGTTCCGCGGGCAATAGGTCATCCAGCGCCGCGGACAGTGCGCGCGGATCGATCCGCTGCCCGTCGCCCTCGTCCGTGAACGGGACGTCCCGCCAGCGCACCTCCCGAGCGATCCGCCCCCGCAGGTCCGGCGACCGGTACCCGCCCGCCCCGGCGGCGCCGAGCGCGTCCGCGACGGCCCGCGCGGTCTCGGTCACGTCGCCGAGCACGCCGAGGTGCACCGCGCGGTGCGCGCCGAGCGCGCTGGCGTCGTCGTCGACCTGGATCAGGGTGGTTCCCGTCCCGATCAGCTTGCCGTGCCGCATCGTCCACATGTTGAGCGAGCAGCCCCAGCCGACGATCACGTCGGCGCCGCAGATCAGCTCGGCCGCCAGCGGTGAGGCGAACCCGCCGCTCACGTCCAGGTCCCAGGGGTTCCCGCGGAACAGCCCCTTGGCCACGGCAGAGGTGGCCAGCAGCGCTCCGCAGGCATCGGCGAGCCGCTCGAGTTCGGCCCGCGCGGAAGGGCGCGGGCCCGCCCCGCGGGCGCCGCGACCCGCGACGAACACCGGTCGGCTGGCGCCGCGCAGCACGGCCGCCACCGCGGTCACCGCGTCGGCGGCCGGGGCGGGCGGATAAGTCCGTGGTGCCGCCTGGACCGGCCCTGGTTCCCACTCGGCGGCCTGCACGTCAAGCGGCAGGGCCAGGATCACAGTGCGGCGGCCGAGCGCGGTCTGGTAGGCCCGGTGCGCGTCGGCCAGCGCCGACCCGGGGGAGTGCAGCCGGGCCGGCACCGCCCCGACCGCGGCCGCCAGCCCGGCCACGTCCACGTGGAAGTTGGACCTGACCTCGGGTGCCTCCGCGGCCAGCACGACCAGCGGCGTGCGGCTCTTGGCCGCTTCGGCGATGCCGGTCATCGCGTTGGTCAGGCCCGGGCCCTGATGCACCGACACCAGGCCCGGCCGGCCGGTGGTCCGGGCCCAGGCGTCGGCCATGACGGTCGCGCCGCCCTCATGCCGGGCCGCCACGAACCGCGACCCGCCGGCGATCAGCGCGTTGGTGATGTGGAAGTTGCCGCTGCCGACCACGCCGAATACGACCTCCGCGCCGAGCTTGGCCAGCCCCTGCCCGACGGCGTCCGCGACGCGCATGCCCCCGTCCTCAGGACCCGGCGCGCTCGACCAGGGCCAGCGCGCGGCACGGGGATCCGGAACCGCCGACGATGGGCAGCGGGCTGGTCAGCACCACCGCGCCGGCGGCGGGCAGCCGGGCCAGGTTCCGCAGCTGAGTCAGGCCGTACTTGCCCGCCCCGAGCAGAGCCGAATGGCAGGGGAAGGGCGGATCGAAGGAGTGCGCCGCCCCGGCGTCGGTGCCCACGGTCTCGGTCCCGAGCCCGATGATTGGCGCCTCCTTGGCCAGCCAGGAGGCGCAGGACACGCTGATTCCCGGCGTGTGCGGACCGGTCTCGCTGGCGTTGAGGAATTCGGCCTGGTCGTCGGAGCGGGCGTCCCAGCCGGTCCGGTACAGCAGCCATCCGCCCTCGGGCAGCGGGCCGTGGTCAGCCTCCCACCGCTTGACGTGGTCGATCTCCAGCAGGAAGTCCGGGTCGGCGGCCGCCTCGGCGCTGAAGTCGAGCACCGCCGCCGGGGCGATCAGCCGCCGTACCGGGACCTGGGCCACGTCCTCGCGGTCCTTGCCGGTCAGCCAGTGCACCGGAGCGTCGAAGTGGGTGCCGGTGTGCTCGCCGGTCACGATGTCGTTCCAGTACCAGGCCGGTCCGCGCTCGTCGTAGCGGCTGATCTCGGTCAGCGCGAACCTGGCCGTGTTACCGAACGGCTCAGGCAGCTGGATGATCGGGGTGCTCGCCGACAGCGGTGCGGTGAGGTCGATCACCTCCACCGAGCCGTCGCGGACGGCATCGGCCAGGGCCTTAAGCACGGACATGCTGCTCCTTCGTTCGAGGGCTACCCCGGTAGCCTTCACCATCGGCGGCCCCGCCCGCTAGTCCCGCCCCACTGCTCCACCCCGCTGCTCCCACCTCCAGCAGGCCCGGCGGTAACCTGGCGTGCGGGGTGAAACATGACCAAGCCGGTTGTCAGGACAACGACCCTGGTCACGCGGGACGGCGTCCCGATTGACGCCATCCACCTGCCGGGCCAGAAGGACCTCGCGATCGTCGTCGCGCACGGCTTCACGCTGTACTGGCAGCGGCCGAACGTCTGGCGTATCGCCAACCGGTTCAACCAGAGGGCCGGTGTGGTGACCTTCGACTTCCGCGGCCACGGCCGGTCCGGTGGGCTGTCCACGCTCGGCGACCGTGAGATCAACGACCTGGACGTGGCCGTCGCCTACGCGCGTGAGCTCGGCTACCAGCGGGTCGCCGCGGTCGGCTTCTCGATGGGCGCGTCCATCGTGCTGCGGCACGCCGGCCTGATCGGCGGGCTTGACGCGGTGGTCTCGGTCAGCGGCCCCGGCCGCTGGTACTACCGGGGCACCGAGCGGATGCGCTGGGTGCACCGCGCCGTCGAGCGCCGGACCGGGCGGTACGTGACCAGGCGCTGGCTGAAGACCCGGATCAGCCCGGCCGGCTGGAAGATGATCCCGGTCCCGCCCGCCGAGGCTGCGGCCAAGATCTCGCCGGTCCCGCTGCTTATCGTGCATGGCGACCAGGACCTGTACTTCCCGCCCGAGCACGCGCGGCAGCTCTACATGGCGGCCCGGGAGCCCAAGGAACTCTGGCTGCTGCCCGGCATGGGCCACGCCGAGGCCGCCACCAGCCAGGAACTGGTCGACCGCATCGCCCGCTGGATCAACGAGGCCACCCGTAAGTCGGCCGCATCCCCCTCCTCCGCATCCCCCTCCTCCGCAGTCCCAGCCGAACCAGACTCCGCCGACGCCGACCCCAACGCCCCCAACGCCGCCGCCTAAGTGCAGCGAGTCCGCTACGTCATCGCACCCGCTTAGGACCAGCGCAATGTAAGCGGTGAACAATTGTCGACATGTGCCGTTAACGGATTTTTGACGGCGGCGCAATGATGTTAATGGCGCGTTAACAGCGGCACCGCTAGGTTAAGCCCCGGTTCCATTTTCCGGGTAATCCTGGGCTAATGATCATGAAGGGGGCGCCCAGCGCTATGCCATCCTCTTCGAGCCTGGCACCTATGGATCGTCGGCCGACCCACTCATCTTCCAGGTCGGTTATTACACCACCGTCGCGGGCCTTGGCCTCGATCCCGGCGGTGTCGTCATTAACGGCTCGATCGATGTCTACAACCAGTGCTTCGCCGCAAATAACTGCATCGCGCTCGACAACTTCTGGCGCTCGTTGTCGAACCTCACGATCAACGTGGCCGGCGGCGCCGGCTGCCAGGCGGCGACGGACTTCTGGGCGGTCTCGCAGGCCGCGCCGCTGCGGCGAGTCGACATCAACGGCAAGCTGTCCCTGATGGATTACTGCAACGGCACTCCGGACTACGCCAGCGGCGGGTTCATCGCCGACTCCCAGTTCACCGGCTCAACCGTCGTCAACGGTTCCCAGCAGCAGTGGGTGACGAGGAATAGCAACCTGGACGGGTGGAGCAACGGAGTCTGGAATCAGGTCTTCTGCGGAGACCCCGGCGCTCCCGCGCAGTCGTTCGGCGTGGCGGGGGCGAACCCGTACACCACGCTCGCCACCTGCCCCGCGACCGAGGAAGAGCCGTTCCTCTACATCGACTCGCAAGGCAAGTACGACGTCTTCGTTCCCGCGGTCCAGCACAATTCGTCCGGGCCGGCCTGGGCAGGCGGGACGAAGCCGGCACCTCCATTCCGCTGTCGAAGTTCTTCGTAGCCAGCCCGGACACGTCGGTCCTGGCCATAGATGTCGCACTGGCCCTCGGCAAGGACCTGATCCTCACCCCCGGCGTCTATGACCTCGACCAGCCCATCCTGGTCAGCCGGCCCGACACCGTGGTCCTGGGCCTGGGCATGGCCACCCTGGTCCCGCAGCACGGTAACGCCGCGATGGTCGTTGTTCCGAACAACGGGGTGAAGCTGTCCGGCATGATCATCGACGCAGGCCCGGTCAACTCGCCGGTCCTCCTGTCGGTCGGGACGCCCGGACCGGGCAACGCCAACGACCCGGACCTGATCCAGGACGTCTTCTTCCGCATCGGTGGCGCCGAAACCACGCCCGTCTCAGCGACGGTCAGCCTCCTGGACAACGCCTCGAACTCGATCATCGACGACCTGTGGGCCTGGCGTGCCGACCACGGCAACGCGGTGGGCTGGACGGTCAACACCGCCGACACCGGCGTCGCCGTCACCGGAAACAACGTCACCGCCTACGGCCTGGCCGTGGAGCACTACCAGAAGAACGAGGTGATCTGGAGCGGCCAGGGCGGCACGGACATCTTCTTCCAGAACGAACTGCCCTACGACCCGCCCAGCCAGTCCGCCTGGATGGATCAGGGTTCCAGCCCGACTCAGGACGGCTACCCCTCCTTCCTGGTCACCAACAACGTCAAGAGCTTCCAGGGCTACGGGATGGGCAGCTACGTCGTGTTCATCCAGACCTCGGCGACGTTGTTCGACGACGAGGCCTTCCAGGCCCCCAAGACGCCGGGTGTCCAGTTCCACGACCTGCTCGCCGTGTACCTCGGCGGCTCGGGCGGCGACAAGTCGATCATCAACGGCGTAGGTGGCCCGGTGACCTCGACCAACAACCCCGGAACAGGAACCCCCGTCGACCTCACCAGCTACCCGTAACCGCAGATCGCGGATCGCCGCTGCCCTCCTGAGGGTAGTGGCGATCCGCGAGGCTCCGGGGCCGCTCGGCCTTTTGCTCATCCCGCGTTGCCGGGGCTTGCCCCGGAAGAGGCGATAGTCCCGCATATCCGGGCCCTCCGCTCCCGGCAGGCACCGCCGCGGGCGCCGTACTCTGTCATCTGACCGAGGTCATCTGACCGAGGGCGCCGGCCGTTGAGCGGCTGGCCATGAGGGACGCTGCGGGCGGCGGACCGCCCTAACGTCCTGGCGCGGGCGGGAGGGCGGATGACGGACCGGTCACGTATCCAGTGCCAGGCCGTCGCGGCCAAGGTGATGTCGGCGCAGGACGCTGCGGCGTTCATCAGGCCAGGCGACCGCGTCGGGATGAGCGGCTTCACCGGCTTCGGCCACCCCAAGGTGGTGCCGGCCGCGCTGGTCCGCCGCGCCGCTGATGCGGCCGCACGCGGGGATCGCTTCGCGGTCAGCGTCTGGACTGGGTCGTCCACCGCACCTGAGCTGGACGGTGCGCTGGCGGCCGTGGACGGGATCGACCTGCGCATGCCCTACCAGTCCGACCCGGTGACCCGTGCCAAGATCAACGCCGGGACGCTGGAGTACCTGGACGTACACCTGTCGCACGTCGCGCAGATGGTCGAGGAAGGCTTCTTCGGTCACCTCGATATCGCGCTGGTCGAGGTAACCGGCGTGACCGCGGACGGCGCGCTCATCCCGTCCTCCTCGATCGGCAACAACAACACGTGGCTCGACCAGGCCGACCGGGTCATCCTCGAGGTGAACGCCTGGCAGCCCGCCGAACTGGACGGCATGCACGACATCTACTACGGCACCGCCCTGCCCCCGGACCGCACGCCGATCCCGATCCTCCGGGCCGGTGACCGTATCGGCCAGCCCCACCTGCGCTGCCCGGCGGAGAAGATCATCGCGGTCGTCCCGACCGACCACCCCGATTACCCCACGCCGACCCGGCCGCCCGACGGCGATTCCCAGCTGGTCGCCGGTCACGTCCTGGACTTCCTGACCCACGAAGTCAAATACGGGCGGCTACCGGCCGGGCTGCTGCCGCTTCAGTCCGGCGTGGGCAACGTGACCAACGCCGTGCTCGGCGGGCTCGACAGCGGCTCGTTCGCGCCGCTGACCGCCTACACCGAAGTAATCCAGGACGGCATGCTGCGGATGCTGCGCTCAGGCTCCATGACCGTGGCCTCGGCGACGGCCTTTTCCCTCGGCGAAGACGGCCTGGCCGACCTGCGCGCGAACATCGCGGCTTACCGCGACAAGATCATCCTGCGCCCGCAGGAAATCAGCAACCATCCGGAAGTGGTACGCCGACTCGGCTGCCTGGCGATGAACGGCATGATCGAGGCGGACATCTACGGCAACGTCAACTCCACCCATGTCATGGGCTCGAGCATGTGCAACGGCATCGGCGGGTCCGGCGACTTCACCCGCCACGCCTACCTGGCGATGTTCCTGTCCCCGTCGACGGCCAAGAACGAGACGATCTCGTGCATCGTGCCGATGGTCAGCCACGTCGATCACACCGAGCACGACGTGCACGTCATCGTCACCGAGCAGGGTGTCGCCGACCTGCGCGGCTTGCCGCCGCGGCGGCGCGCCCGGAAGATCATCGACCACTGCGCACACCCCGCCTACCGCGCCGCGCTGCACGACTACCTCGACCGCGCCACCGCCACCGGGCCAGGTAAACACACTCCCCACCTGCTGGGTGAGGCATTGTCATGGCATGTGCGGTACCTGAAAGAAGGGGACATGAGACCGGGGAGAACGGCATGAGTGAGGGCGCGGAGAAAAGCACGTACGCGCTGCTGACCGACGGCACTACGATCGAGATCCGGCCCGCGCGGCCCACCGACTTCGCCGTAGTCCGGGACATGCACGCCAAGATTTCCCCGGACAACCTCTACCTGCGTTTTTTCAGCGTGAGCCCGATCGTGGCCGAGCGGGAGGCGCGCCGGGTATGCCGCGAACCCGGGCCGGACCACGCGGCGCTGCTGGCCGTACTGGACGGCGAGGTGGTCGGCTGCGGCACCTACGAGCAAGCCGGTGCCGGATCCCGCTCGGCCGAGGTCGCCTTCACGGTCGCCGACGACCTGCATCGCCACGGAATCGGCATGCTGCTGCTCGAGCACCTGGTCTCCCTGGCCCGCGGTCGCGGGTTCCGTGCCTTCACCGCGGAGACGCTGAACGAGAACACGGCCATGCTGCGGGTGTTCGCCGATGTCGGGCTCCAGGCGCAGCGCTCGCTGGTGGATGGCGTGTACGACATCACCTTCCCGCTGCCGTCCGACGAGGCGGATGCCGCCCTGGGCACCTACCGCGATACGGTCGCCGTGCGGGAGCGGTCCGCCGACGTGGCGAGCATGCGGCCCATGCTGATCCCGGCCTCGGTCGCGGTCATCGGCGCGAGCCGTCGCCGCGGGTCGGTCGGGCGCACCATCCTGCACAACATCGTCACCGGCGGTTTCGCCGGCCAGGTGTACCCGGTCAACCCGCACGCGGCCGAACTGGACGGTATCGCATGCCTGCCGTCCACGGCCGCCCTGCCCGACTACGTCGACCTGGCGGTCATCGCCGTGCCGGCGCCGGCCGTCCTCGGCATCGCCGAGGAATGCGGGCGGCGGGGAGTCAAGGCCCTGGTGGTGGTCGCGGCCGGACTCAGCGGCGCGGCCCGCGCGGAACTGTTCGGCATCTGCCGCCGCCATGGCATGCGGATGGTCGGGCCGGCCAGCTACGGCGTGGCCAACCCGAGTATCGGCCTGGACGCGACGTTCGCGGCCCGCCATCCGAAGGCGGGAACGGCCGGCCTGGCGCTGCAGTCCACCGGCGGCACCGGCTTCGTCCTGCTTGAGCACCTGTCCCGGCTGGGTATCGGGCTCTCCTCCCTGGTCTCCTTCGGCGACAAAGACGACGTGTCAGGCACCGACCTGCTGCAGTGGTGGGAGGTCGATAAGCAGACCAAGCTGGCCCTGCTGTACCTGGAATCGATCGGGAACCCGCCCAAGTTCGCCCGTACCGCCCGCCGCGTGGGCCGCACCGTACCGGTCCTGACCGTGGACGTGGGCCGGTCGGCTACGGGCAGGCGCCTGGCCGGGGCGCGCGCCGCCAAGGCGGCCACCCCGCTGGTCACCAGGCGGGCCCTGTTCGAGCAGGCCGGCATAATCGCCGTCGCCGACCTCGGCGAGCTGCTGGATGCCGCGGCGCTGCTGGCCGTCCAGCCGATCCCCGCCGGAGACCGGGTCGGCGTGGTGTCCAATACCCGTGGCGGCGTAGTGCTCGCCGCCGACGCGTGCGCCGACGCGGGCCTGCAGATCGCCGGCCTCGCCTGGGACACCCAGCGGGCGCTGCGGGAACTGCTCGGGGGTAACGCCGAGGTGGCCGGGCCGGTCGATACCACCCTGCTCGTCACGCCCGGCAGCTTCCGCCGGAGCCTGGAGCTGGTCGGCGCCGACCCGGGCGTCGACGTGGTACTGGCGCTGACGGCCACGACCGCGGGCGGCGACCTGGTTCCCGAGCTGGCCGCCGCGCGGCTGCCGGTGCCGATCGCCGCCGCGGTGATGGACCAGGTCGAAGTGGTCCGGCTGCTGCCGGCCCCGGACGGGGACTCCGCCGCCGTTCCGGCCTACGCCTATCCCAGGTCCGCCGCGGTCGCCCTCGGCCACGCCGCCCGGTACGGCATCTGGCGGGCGTCCCCGCCTGGACAGGTGCCCGACCTGGACGGCCTGCGCCAGGACCGAGCCAGGGAGCTGGTCGCCGGTTTTCTCGCCGAACCCTCCCGGGGCGGCTGGCTGCCTCAGGACGCCGCCGTCGAGCTGTTCGGCTGCTACGGGGTGCCGCTGGCCGACAGCATCGGGGTCACCACCGAGGATGCCGCCGTCACGGCGGCCGCGCGGTTCGCCGGTCCCGTCACGCTCCGGGCGGACGTGCCCGGCCTGCTGCACACCGGCGACGCCCGCGATGTGCTGACCGGACTGCACGGCCCGGATGAGATCCGGCGCGGGTTCGGCGTGCTGACGGAGGCCTTCGGCGGCCTACTGGCCGGGGTCATCGTCCAGCCGGTGGTCACCGGCGGCGTCGAGGTGATGATCAGCGTGCTGCACGAGCAGGTAGTCGGCCCGCTGGTGCTGCTCGGGCCGGCGGTGCCGCCTATGATGCGCTGGCTGACCGCGCCGCCCGGCTCGCCCCGCTGACCGACACCGACGCCGACGATCTGATCGGCTCGGTACCGGCCATCCGGCGGCTGCTGGGGCGCGGTCGCGGCGGGCCAGCAGACCTGGCCGCACTGCGGGACGTGCTACTGCGGGTCTCCCGGATGGTGGCGGACCTGCCGCAGATCGCCGAGCTCGATCTGCGGCCCGTTGTGGTCCGCCCGGACGGCGTCCAGGCCGTTGACGGCCGGATCCGCATCCAGGCCGCCGAACCCGCCGACGCCCACCTGCGCCGGCTGCCCTGACCAGGGCGCGGTGAACGCCTGGCCGGCGCGGGCCTAACCAGCCCGGGCCCGGGACCTCCGGCCCTGGCCATCCCGGGATGACGCGGCCACCCTGGGCCTACAGGAGGCAACGATGGCTACCATCGAGAGCACCGCCGCGGAGCCGGCCGGATATCCCCGGGAGTGGGAGTTCGACGGGCTGCTGCGCAACGGCGAGGCGGTCGTGGTCCGGCCGATCCGGCCGGAGGACGCGCAGGCGCTGGTCGGGCTGCACGGGGCCGTGTCGCCCGGCACGCTGCACCGGCATGTCCTGCTGGCCGGACCGACCCTCAGCTTGGAGACGGCGGCCGGCTTCAGCGAGGTGGACTACGACACCCGGATGGCGTTCGTCGCGCTGGTGTCGGACGAGTTGGTCGGGCTGGCCAGCTATGACCGTCTCGACGCGCCGGCGACGGCGGCCGAGGCCAGCTTCATGCATGCCGACGCCTACCAGGGTCAGGGCGTGACGACGCTGCTGTTCGAGAGCCTGTCGGAGTACGCGCGGGCCAGGGGGATCCTGCGGTTCACCGCCGAGGTCAAGGCGCAGAACACGGCGTTGCTCGAGGTCTTCGCGGCCACCGGCCTGCGCTGCGCCCGGCAGGGAGGCCCGGAGACGGTGCGGGTCGAGATCGACCTGCGGCCGACCGCGGCCTACCGCGCCTCGTGTGATCAGCGGGAGGCGGTCGCGGAAGTGGCCAGCATCGCGTCGGTCCTGCGGCCGCGCTCGATCGCGGTGGTCGGGGCGGGGCGCCATCCGGCCAACGTGGGGCATCAGGTGGTCCGGTCCCTGCTGGTCGGGGACTTCTCCGGGACCGTCTACCCGGTCAACCCCGCGGCGCGGGCGGTCTGCGGCGTGCCCGCGTTCCCGGCGCTGCTGTCGATACCCGAACCGGTGGACCTGGCCGTCGTCGCGGTTCCGGCCGCCGCGGTCCCCGGGGTGATCGAGGAGGCCGCCTCGGCCGGCGTGCGCGCGGTCACGATCATCACCGCGGGCTTCGGCGAGACGGGCCGCTCCGGTGCCGCGGTCGAGACCGAACTGCTGAGCGTCGCCCGCAGGCACGGGATGCGGATCGTGGGGCCGAACTGCCTGGGCGTGATAAACACCGATCCCGACGTGCGGATGATCGCCACATTCGGCTCGCTGGACCCGCAGCCCGGGCACTTGGCCCTGGTCTCGCAGTCCGGCGCGGTCGGGATGGTGCTCACCGAGCAGACCCGCACGGCCGGCCTCGGCCTGTCGGCCTTCGTATCCGTCGGGAACAAGCTCGATGTGAGCCCGAACGACCTGTTGTGCTTCTTCGAGGCCGACGAGCGGACCTCGGCGGTGGCCCTGTACCTGGAATCGCTCGGCAACCCGCGTAAGTTCGCCCGCATCGCCCGGCGGGTCGGTGCGGCCAAGCCGATCGTGGCGCTGAAGGCGGGCCGGACCACGGCCGGCGCCCGGGGCGCCCGCTCGCACACCGCGGCCGCGGCGACCCCGGAGGTCACCGTCACCGCCCTGCTGCGCAGCGCGGGAGTGATCAAGGTCGACCGCCTGGAGGAACTCCTGGACGTCTCGGCCATCCTGCTCGCCTCACCGCTGCCCGCGGGACGCCGGGTAGCGCTGGTCGGGAACTCCGGCGGCCCGCTGATCCTGACCGCCGACGCGTGCGAGGGCGCCGGGCTGGCCGTCCCCGAACTCGGGGCGGCGACGCGGCAGGCCCTGGGCGAGGTGCTGGTCGCCGAAGCGGCGAGCGCCAATCCGGTGGACCTCACCGCGGACGGGACCGCGGCGATGCTCGAGCGGGCGCTGGACATCGTGCTGGGCGACGACGCGATCGACGCCGTGATCACCGTCGTGGTCGAGACCATGGCGATCTCGGCCGCGGCGGTGCGGCAGACCACGGCCCGCGTCGTGCGGCGGGCGGGTAAACCAATCGTCGCCTGCTCGGTCGAGGCGGCCGCCCCGCGTGAGCCTGGCCGGGCCGTTCACGTCGCGGAGATCCCCTCTCCCGAGCGGGCCGCCACGGCCCTCGGCCGCGTCTGCGGCTACGCACAGTGGCGGCGGCGCCCGCTGCCGCCCGCGGACCAGTCGGAAGAGCCCTCCGACCATCCGGTGATCAGGGAGATCGTCGACGCCAAGCTGGCCAGCAGCCCCGGCGGGGGCTGGCTCGCGCTCGATCAGGCCACCCGCCTGCTGGCGGCGTGCGGCCTGCCCGTGCTGCCGGCTCACCCCGCGGCGAGCGCCGCCGAGGCGGCCGCGGTGGCCGAGGCCGTGGGGTTCCCGGTGGCGCTGAAAGCCCGGGCGGGCGACCTGGTGCACAAGTCGGACGTCGGCGGCGTCACACTGGGCCTGGCCGACTCCGAAGCGGTGCGCACGGCGTACGAGACGATGCAGGCGCGGCTCGGCGCGCAGATGGGCGGCGCGGTGATCCAACCGATGGCAGCGCCGGGGGTCGAGGCGATCGTCGGCCTGGCCACCGACCCGGAGTTCGGGCCGGTCGTGATGGCCGGCCTCGGCGGGGTCCTGACCGACCTGCTCCGGGACCGCGAGTTCGCCGTCCCGCCGCTCGAGCCCGGCGCGGCCGACGCCATGGTGGCGTCGCTGCGGGCCGCGCCGCTGCTGGACGGATACCGGGGCGCGCCGAAGGCCGATCGCCAGGCGCTGGTGGCGGTGATCGAGACCGTCGCCCGGGTCGCCGAGGAGATCCCGGAACTCGCCGAGCTCGACCTCAACCCGATCCTGGTCGGTCCGGCCGGGGCGATCGCCGTGGACTGCAAGGCGCGGATCGCCCCGCGCTCCCCGGGTCCCGGCCCGTTGTTCCCTGCGCTGCGCCGCCGCCCGCGCGCGGGCGATCCCTGATCGCAGGACAGGGAATCAGGCCCGGCCGGGCTCGGAGTGGACCACGACCCAGATCGCGTGCGCGGGCTCGCCGGTCTTGTTCAGGTACTCGTGCGGGGTCGAGGAGTCGAACGCGATCGAGTCGCCCGGGCCCAGCTCGTAGCTCTCGAAGCCCACGTTGGCCACCAGCGTGCCGCTGATGATCAGGCCGTACTCGCGCCCGTCGTGGCGCAGCGGGCGGCGCTCGTCGGTGGAGTGGCCGCCGGGGGAGTAGACCACCTCGAGGAAGTCGGTCATGGCGTCCGCGCCCGGCGTGAGCCGTTCCCAGCGCACGCCGCTGGCCAGGTCGATGATGCTCCGGCCGCCGCCCCGCTGCACGATGCCGGGCGCAGCGGGAACCGGGCCCGGCGCCGCAACCGCGGGCTCACTGTCCGGCACCGTGGCCGGGCCCGGCCGGTCCGTGCCGAACAGCAGGTGGTCCAGTGAGCTGTCCAGCTCGGCGGCCAGCGAGTACAGGACGCCCACCGACGGCACCGAGACACCCCGCTCGATCTGCGAGATGAGGCTGGCCGAACATCCGATCCGGCGCGCCAGCTCGCGCGCGGACAGTTGCCGTTCCTCGCGGGCCAGGCGCAGCCGGGGGCCGAGCCCCGTCCCCGGATCGAAGCCAGCCGACATGATGTAAACCTACACTGCACACGCCTCGCGGCAAAGCTTGACAGTCCCACTGCACACGGCATTGGATAGTTGGTGCACGAGCAGTGCACGAGCAGTGCACGAGCAGTGCACGAGCAGCGGACGAGCACAGGAGCTCCCATGGCCGTACCCGCCCTTCCCCTGGCCCCCGCCCCCGGCCGGATGAACGTCGACTTCGAGGAGAGGCTCGACTTCGGCCGGCTGCGCGCCTACCGCCTCGACCGCGCCAAAGCCGCCATGGAAAATGCCGGACTCGGCGCGCTCCTGGTGTTCGACAACAACAACATCAGGTACCTGACCGGCGTCGCCATCGGCGAGTGGACCCGGGACAAGCTGTGCCGCTACGCGCTGTACACCCGCACCGGCGAGCTGGTGCTGTGGGACTTCGGCTCGGCCGCGGTGCACCACCGGATGTACTGCCCGTGGCTGAAGCCGGAGAACTGCATCGCCTCCTTCACCACCATGCGCGGCGCCGCCCCGCCCGCCTCCGGGCTCACCCAGAAGCAGGTGGCCGAGATCAAGGACCGCCTGCACGCCGCCGGGGTCACGGACGAACCCATCGGGGTGGACTGGGCCGAAGTCCCCACCTTCTTCGAGCTGCAGAAACAGGGCCTGGAGATCCGCGACGGCCAGCAGGTCATGCTGGACGCCCGGGAGATCAAGTCGCGGGACGAGATCACCCTGCTGGCCACTGCCGCGGCCCTGGTGGACGGCACCTACCAGGACATCGCCGCCGCGCTCAAGCCCGGCGTGCGGGAGAACGAGATCGTCGCCCTGGCCAACAAGCGGCTGTATGAGATGGGCTCGGACGACGTGGAGTCGATCAACGCGGTGTCCGGCGAGCGGTGCAACCCGCACCCGCACAACTTCTCCGACCGCATGATCCGCCCCGGCGAGCAGGCCTTCTTCGACATCATGCACTCCTACAACGGCTACCGGACCTGCTACTACCGCTGCTTCGCGGTCGGCTGGGCCACCGAGCCGCAGAAGGACGCGTACAAGCGGGCCCGGGAGTGGATCGACGTCGCCATCGACATGATCAAGCCGGGCGTGTCCACCGACCAGGTGGCCCGGCTGTGGCCGGAGGCGCAGGAGATCGGGCTGGCCGATGAGAAGACCGCCTTTGGCCTGGAGTTCGGGCACGGGCTCGGGCTGGCCCTGCACGAACGCCCCATCATCTCCCGGCTCACCTCGCTCGACGCGCCCCTGGAGATCAAGGAGGGCATGGTGTTCGCCCTGGAGACCTACTGCCCGGCGACCGACGGGCGCTCGGCGGCCAGGATCGAGGAAGAGGTGGTGGTCGGGCCGAACGGGGTCGACATCCTGACCAAGTTCCCCGCCCAGGACCTCTACGTCACCAACCCCTACTGAAAACTTCTACTGGCGAAGGCGATCACGTGCCGGAAATAGACGCAGCGATACCCGAGGCCACCGCGCTCGAGATGTACCGGAAGATGATCGAGATGCGGCTGTTCGAAAAGCGCGTGTACGACCTGTTCCTGCAGAACCTGGTCAAGGGGACGACCCACCTCGGCACCGGCCAGGAGGCGGTCGCGGCGGGCGTGTCGCAGGCCATGAACGACGACGACTACGTGTTCACCACCTACCGCGGCCACAACCACGTGCTGGCCCGCGGCACCCCGATGACCCCGGTCATGGCCGAACTGCTCGGCCGGGAGAACGGCCTCATGCACGGCAAGGGCGGCTCCATGCACCTGCTCGACGTCTCCCGCGGCGTCCTCGGCGCCTACGCCATCATCGGCGCGCAGCTGGTCATCGCCAACGGCTCGGCCTGGTCGGCCAAGTACCGGGGCACCGGCCAGGTCACGGTCTGCTTCCTCGGCGACGGCGCCACGAACATCGGCGCCTTCCACGAGGCGCTCAACCTGGCCGCGATCTGGGAGCTGCCGGTCGTCTTCGTCTGCGAGAACAATCAGTACATGGAGTACACGCCGATCGGCGCGGTGACCCCGGTGCCCAGGCCGGCCGCCGACCGGGCCGCCTCCTACGGGCTGGAGGGCATCGTGGTGGACGGCAACGACGTGGAGGCGGTGTACCAGACCGCGCAGGCCGCGATCGACCGGGCCAGGGCGAACGAGGGCCCGTCCCTGATCGAGGCGATCACCTACCGTCACGGCGGCCACTCCCGCGCCGACCCCGGCAAGTACCGTCCCGCCACCGAGGTACTCCACTGGCTGGCCCGGGATCCGCTGCCCGCCTACCGCAAGGTCCTCATCGGCCGCGGCGTCGACGAGGCGGTTCTGGACGCGATCGACAAGAACGCCAAGGACGCCGTGGACCGCGCCACCGAGGAGGCCAAGGCCGGGCCCGAGCCGCGCCTGGAACTGGCCGGCACCAACGTGTGGGCCGACGGCGGGAACGCCTGGAGGAACTGATGCCAGCAGCAGAGGTGGTCATGCCCCGGATGGGCGAGACCGTCGACGAGGGCACTGTCAACGAGTGGTTCAAGCAGGTCGGCGATCCGGTCACCGAAGGCGAGCCGCTGCTCGAGATCGGCACCGACAAGGTGGACACCGAGATTCCCGCCCCCGTCACCGGCGTCCTGACCGAGATCCGCGTGCAGCAGGGCGAGACCGTACCGGTGGCCACGGTCATCGCCGTGATCAGCTGACCGCCCGCAAACCTCGAAGATCTTTATTCCGAACGGAGGCGTGGTGGCAGCTATCACCTACCGCGAGGCGGTGGCCCGGGGTATCGCGCAGGAGATGCGCCGTGACCCCAACGTCGTGTTCATCGGCGAGGACGTGGCGGCGGCCGGCGGGGTGTTCAAGACGACGGTCGGGCTGCTCGAGGAGTTCGGCCCCGAGCGGGTCCGTGACACGCCGATCAGCGAGCAGGCCATCCTGGGCGCCACGGTGGGCGCCGCGATGACCGGCCTGCGCCCGATCGCGGAGATCATGTTCAGCGATTTCTTCGCGGTCTGCTGGGACCTGATCGCCAACGAGATGGCCAAGATCAGGTACATGTCCGACGGCCAGCTGACCCTGCCACTGGTCGTCCGGTGCGCCAACGGCGCCGGGGTGCGGTTCGGGGCTCAGCACTCCCAGTCGGTGGAGAACTGGGCCATGGCCGTGCCCGGCCTGAAGGTCGTCGCGCCGTCCAGCCCGCGCGACGTGGTCGGGCTGCTCGCCGCGGCCATCCGTGATCCCGATCCGGTGATCTTCTTCGAGCACAAGGGCCTGATGGCGAGCAAGGGCGAGGTACCCGAGGGCGAGATCTTCGACCAGCTGGGCCGGGCCCGGGTGCTGCGGGAGGGCGGCGCGGCTACCATCCTGGCGCTGGCCGCCATGGTGCCGCGGGCGCTGGCCGCGGCCGGGCGGCTGTCCGCCGAGCACGGCATCGAGGCCACCGTGGTCGACGTGCGGTCGCTGGTCCCGCTGGACACGCGCACGATCCTGGACCAGGTGAGCAGCACCGGTCGGCTGTTCACGGTCGAGGAGAACCCTCGGCTGTGCGGCTGGGGCGCCGAGATCGTCTCGATCGTGGCCGAGGAGGCGTACGGCGCGCTCACCGGCCCCCCGGTGCGCATCACCACCCCTCATATCCCGCTGCCTGCCGCAGATAAGCTCGAAGACTACGTACTGCCCTCGGCGGACAGGATCACCGAGACCGTGCGCAAGTCCCTGGAGGAATGGTGAGCGCCAACCTGACCGAACTGGTCGGCATGGAAGTACCCACGAGCCTGCTGATCGGCGGGGAGTGGACCGGCGGACGGGGCAGCGGCACGCTGTCCGTCATCGACCCGTCCACCGAGGACGCGCTGGCCGAGGTGGCCGACGGCACCGTCGAGGACGCCCTGGACGCGGTCGGCGCGGCCCAGGATGCGCTGGCCGGCTGGGCCGCCACGCCGCCCCGCCAGCGGGCGGAGTGCCTGCGCCGGACTTTTGAGCTGATGACCGCCAACGCCGAGTCGCTGGCCCGGCTGATGACGGCCGAGAACGGCAAGGCGCTGCGTGACGCCCGGGCCGAGGCCACGTACTCGGCCGAGTTCTTCCGCTGGTACGCCGAAGAGGCCGTCCGGATGGAAGGCGTGCTCATGCAGGCGCCTTCCGGGGCGAACAAGATCCTGGTCATGCGCCAGCCGGTCGGCGTGTCTGTGCTGGTCACGCCCTGGAACTTCCCGGCCGCGATGGCCACCCGCAAGATCGGCCCCGCGCTGGCGGCCGGCTGCACGGTGGTGCTCAAGCCGGCCTCGGAGACGCCGCTGACCGCGCTGGCCATCGCCTCGCTGCTGGCTGAGGCCGGCGTGCCGGACGGGGTGGTCAACGTGCTGCCCTCGCGGAAGTCAGGTGCGGTCGTGTCGGCCATGCTGAACGACCCGCGGGTCCGCAAGCTGTCCTTCACCGGGTCGACCGAGGTGGGCCGGATCCTGCTGCGTGAGGCCGCGGACACCGTGGTGAACTGCTCGATGGAACTGGGCGGCAACGCACCGTTCATCATCTTCGAGGACGCGGACATCGACGCCGCCGTCGAGGGCGCCCTGATCGCCAAGATGCGCAACGGCGGCGAGGCCTGCACCGCCGCCAACCGTTTCTACGTCCACGAGGCCGTCGCCGACGAGTTCAGCCGGGCCTTCGCGGCCCGGCTCGACCGCATGATCGTCGGTCCCGGCCTGGACGAGGCCACCGACGTCGGCCCGCTGGTCAACGAGCCGACCCGGAGCAAGGTCGCCGAACTGGTCGAGTCCGCCACGGCTGACGGCGGCAAGGTGGTCACCGGAGGGCACGCGCCGGAGCGGCGCGGCTACTTCTACCAGCCCACCGTGATCGACCAGGTGCCGGCGGGCGCGGGCATCCTCGGGACGGAGATCTTCGGCCCGGTGGCGCCCGTGGTCAGGTTCAGCTCAGAAGCAGACGCCGTCGCCTGGGCCAACGACACCGAATTCGGGCTCGTCTCCTACGTCTACACCCGCGACCTGAGCCGCGGCCTGCGGGTCAGCGAGGCGCTGGAGGCCGGCATGGTCGGCCTGAACCGCGGCCTGGTGTCGGACCCGGCGGCCCCGTTCGGCGGCGTGAAGCAGTCCGGAATCGGCCGCGAAGGCGCGCACGAAGGACTGCTGGAGTTCACCGAGACCAAGTACATCGCGACCAACTGGTGACGGTGTTAAGAGTTGTCCCGTAGATCATCAGACGGGCCGCGCGCGCCCGTTTTGCCGATTTTGCCCGTTTGGTCCCTGGCTGCTGGCGCTACGGTACCGGGTTTCACCACCCTAAACCAGGCCCGGGCCCTGGGCGGGCACCAACCTACTCGCCTTCAAGCCGCAGGACTGGCAGCGGTTCGTGCACGGAGGTGGCGACCGCGACGGTGGCGGCGGTCTTCAATAGGCCCATAGTGACCTCCTCATCGGTGGCTTCGTCGCTAGGTCCGTCAGAGTGCCGCTGGGGGTCAGGACGGCTCGGTCGCGTCAAGGGCGGCGACGATGTCGTCCGCGGACAGGCCGCCCTCGGCGATCAGCCGCACGCGCAAGGGGCAAGTGGCAGCGCTGCCGGGGACAGGCTCGGGAAAGGCCAGCGTCCGGCGCCGGTGTGCAGCCGCAGTGTCACCTAGAGCACCATCAATCAACCGTTGATGACCCCGCTCATCACGGTGGCAGGTGCATTACGGGGTCTTGAACCCGCCCAGGGTTGGTATGTCGAGGCGGGTGAGCAGGTTGTAGTCGTAGACCGTGATTGTGTATTCCTTGAAGTGGTAGGTGCGGGCGGGCGGGCCGAACTTGGCGCGGATCACGTTCGGCTTGACGTCCGCAACGTCTCCGGGTGGCCAGGTAACCGAGACGATGAAGTTCGCCTGTGACACGGCCGGGTTGTACCAGGAGTAGTCGGACTCATACGCATGGGCGGAGGCGCCGCCCGCGGTCAGCGGGGCCAGCCTGACCTTGCCGCCGCTGTCGAGCGTGGTGATGTTCGCCTCGCCGCCTCCGGCCAGGCCGAAGGTCAGGTGGTGGGCGACCAGCCAGTCCGCGAGGTCCTGGTGCCAGGGGGCCTGGACCGGCTGGGTGTCGTTGTGGGCCAGGCCGCCCAGATACAAGACCAGGCCGAGGGCCAGCACCGGCTCCAGCCGGGCCTTGACCAGCCGGCCGCCGAGCAGGCCAGGCCAGCACCGCGCAGAACGGCAGCACGGTGACGATCTCATGCGCGCCCGCGACCGGGGCCATGTAGGGCCCGAACGCCCCCGCCCCCAGCACGATGATCGTCCCGGCCACCAGGACCTGGGTGACGCGGTCGACGCGGCTGAAGAAGCCGCGCAAACCGATCCACAGCCCCCAGAAACCCAGTGCCGCCCCGGCCAGGTGCACCAGCGCCAGGATCGCGTTGATGCCCATCGGCTGCCCGATGAAGTCGGCGCCGAACAAGATCAGCACGCAGTACACGGTTATCCAGGACTGGGCCGGCAGCGCCGAGACCGGGACGAACGCGGTGCCAAACCTCGGCGGGGGCATGTAGAACCCGCCGGCCGCGTGGATCTCCGACAGTATGACGTGCGTCAGCCCGATGGAGATCAGCGCGGTTATGGCCAGCGCGGCGTCATACCACCGGGCCCGGGGCACGGGCAGCCGCCGGGCGATCTCCGAGCAGGCCCGCACGCCGCAGGCCAGCGCCACCGGCAAGGCGGCGGCATAGGTGGCGAGGGGATCATTGACCTGCGCCCAGACCAGCATCACGCCCACCGCCGCCGGCACCCACCACCGCTCCTCCGGGGCCCGGTCGAGTATCAGCAGCATGACCAGGATCGGAACGATGGTGCCGGTGTGGTTCGGTCCCTGCAGCAGGATTTGCGTCCCGTCTTGCAGCGAGGGGGCCAGCATGATGCCCGCGGCCAGCAGGGCCCGCACCACGCCCACGCTGCCGCGGGCGTTTCCCCGGGCCAGCAGCGCGCCCAGCAGCACCACCGCCGTGTAGAGCACCGCGGCCAGGATGTGCACCTCGCCTGGCCGCAGCCCGTAGACCATCTCGATGAACGCGTTCAGCGGAAGCTCGACGGTGTAAAACGATATGTCCCCGAGCCACCAGCCGCTCAGCAGCAGGTTGCCATGCCACATCTGCCAGGCCTGCAGCGCCTGCGCCGCAGGGTCGGCGTCCAGCTCCAGGGTCTGGGCCTGCCGCAGGTAGCACCAGTACAGCACCAGCCCGGCCGCGGCCAGGCCCGCCGCCCACAGCACCCTAGGATGGCGGGCGGACCACTCCGGCACCCGCCGCAGCCGTTCCGGCCACGGCGACGGCGGCGTCCGGCCCGGCTCGACAGCCGTCTGCTCGCCGCCCTCGGTCAACCCGACGTCTGCCATGGCGCCCTTACCAGCTCACTCGCCGAACCTGGCGATCGCGGAGTCTTGAACCCGCCCAAGGCCGGTATGGTCAGCCGGGTGAGCAGGTTGTAGTCATAGACCGTGATTGTGTATTCCTTGAAGTGGTAGGTGCGGGCGGGCGGCCCGAACTTGGCCCGTATGACGTTCGGCTTGATGATGGACACGTCCGCGGGTGGCCAGGTGACCGAGACGATGAAGTTCGCCTGTGACACGGCCGGGTTGTACCAGGAGTAGTCGGACTCATACGGATAGGCGGAGGCGCCGCCCGCAGTCAGCGGGGCCAGCCTGACTTTGCCGTCGCTGTCGAGCGTGGTGATGTTCGATTCCCAATACCCGGCCAGGCCGTAGGTCAGGTGGTGGACGACCAGCCAGTCCGCGAGGTCCTGGTGCCAGGGGGCCTGGACCGGCTGGGTGTCGTTGTGGGCCAGGCCGCCCAGATACAAGACCAGGCCGAGGGCCAGCACCGGCTCCAGCCGGGCCTTGACCAGCCGGCCGCCGAGCAGGCCAGGCCAGCACCGCGCAGAACGGCAGCACGGTGACGATCTCATGCGCGCCCGTGACCGGGATCATGTACGGCCCGAACGCGCCCGCCGCCAGCACGATGATCGTCCCGGCGACTAGGACCTGGGTGAGACGGTCGACGCGGCTGAAGAAGCCGCGCAGCCCGATCCACAGCCCCCAGAAGCCCAGTGCCACCCCGGCCAGGTGCACCAGCGCCAGGATCGCGTTGATGCTCATCGGCTGCCCGATGAAGTCGGCGCCGAACAAGATCAGCACGCAGTACACGGTTACCCAGGACTGGGCCGGCAGCGCCGAAACCGGCGCGAACCCGGTACCGAACCGCGGCGGGGGCAAGTAGAACCCGCCCGCCGCGTGGATCTCCGACACGATCAAGTGCGCCAGCGCGATCGAGACCAGCGCGGTCACGGCCAGCGCGGCGTCATACCACCGGGCCCGGGGCACCGGCAGCCGCCGGGCGATCTCCGAGCAGGCCCGCACGCCGCAGGCCAGCGCCACCGGCAAGGCGGCGGCATAGGTGGCGAGCGGGTCGTTGACCTGCGCCCAGGCCAGCATCACGCCCACCGCCACCGGCACCCACCACCGCTCCGGCGCCCGGTCCAGCACCAGCAGCAGCACCAGGATCGGAACCACCGTCCCGGTATGGTTCGGCCCTTGCAGCAGGATTCGCGTGCCGTACTGCAGCGAGGGGGCCAGCATGATGCCCGCGGCCAGCAGCGCCCGCACCACACCCACGCTGCCGCGGGCGTTTCCCCGGGCCAGCAGCGCGCCCAGCAGCACCACCGCCGTGTAGAGCACCGCCGCCAGGATGTGCACCTCGCCTGGCCGCAGCCCGTAGACCATCTCGATGAACGCGTTCAGCGGAAGCTCGACGGTGTAAAACGACACGTCGCCCAGCCACCAGCCGCTCAGCAGCAGGTTGCCATGCCACATCTGCCAGGCCTGCAGCGCCTGCGCCGCAGGGTCGGCGTCCAGCTCCAGGGTCTGGGCCTGCCGCAGGTAGCACCAGTACAGCACCAGCCCGGCCGCGGCCAGGCCCGCCGCCCACAGCACCCTCGGGTGACGCCGGGACCACTCCGGCACCCGCCGCAGCCGTTCCGGCCACGGCGACGGCGGCGTCCGGCCCGGCTCGACAGCCGTCTGCTCGCCGCCCTCGGTCAACCCGACGTCTGCCACGATCCCCTGCCTGTGCCTGCCCTGGCGCAAACGGGCGGTCCGGCCGGAGCAGCCCGGGTCACGTCACCGGGTCCTGTTCCGGTGCCGGCTCCCGCCGCGCCTCGATGTAGACGGTGCCGCCCGACCGCGCCGCCACCTCGACCGCCGTCGCCGCCAGGGCGAGCGGGAGGACAGCCACGGCGGCGGCCAGGGCGTACAGGCGCAGGAGCGGGCTCTGAGCGTCCTGGCGCGCCTCGCCGCGACGGATCGCATCGTAGAGATCCGGATGCCCGGGGAGCTTGCCCACGAAGCCGTGCACCCACCCGAAGACGACCTGCCCGCCCCGCAGGTAGCTGACCCGCTCGACCCGCAGCCCGAGCGACTCGATCTTGGCCAGCAGGGCCGGAGGGTTCAGGTGGACCAGATGGCGCGGCAGGTCAAGGGCCAGCCAGCGGTCGCCGAAGAAGCGGGCCTGCAGGCTGGCCGCATTGGGTACGGCCACGACCAGCGTCCCGCCGCCAGACAGCAACGACGCGGCATGGCTCAGCGCCCGGCCCGGGCGGCGGAGGTGCTCGAGCGAATGCCAGAAGATGACCGCCGACCAGTCCCCGTCCACCTCCTCGACCTCGGCGTTGCGGATGTGCGGCCCGGATGCATGCGGCTCGAGACCGACCGCGTCGCGCCCGTGCCGGACGAAGGCGCGCACCAAGGTCCCGTCGCCGGCGCCGACGTCAAGCACCGGGCCCGGCGGCAGGATCTTGTGCAGCCGATCGGCCAGCGCCGAACGCGTGCGGCTCAGCAGCTTGTCTCCCAGGCCGGAGAACCGGCCCGACTCCGGGCGGTACCACTTGGCGTAGGCCGCGCTAAGCTGCTCATCGCTCGGCCAGGGCGACGTGGTGGCCACCCCGCACCGGGAGCACCGCACCCGGCCGGTAAGACGGTCGTCGCCGCTGTCGAACTGGTGCTCGCACCAGGCGCACTCGACGGCAGGGGGCGCCTGGGTCCGCGCATACGCCACGGTGTTATTCGACAACTGACCAATCCTCCTCGTGTTCGGCACGGTCGAGGTGAAGCATAGCCGCAGCACCGCGATAGGGTCCGGCCAGATAGGACAACACAGATAAGACAACACAGATTAGAGAACACAGATTAGAGAACCCAGATTAGAGAACCCAGACCAGGGAACGCAGCCTCGACGCGAAGAACGCGAAGAAGGAGTGAGATGAAGCCGATCAGCATCGGCGGTGCCTGGACGTTCACCCCCGCCGTGCACCGGGATGACCGGGGTTACTTCCTGGAGTGGTTCCGGGCCGAGGAGCTGACCGAGTCGCTCGGGCACTGGCCGGAGACCGCCCAGGCCAACTGTTCGGTGTCCCGCCGGGGCGTCATCCGCGGCATCCACTTCTCCGACGTCCCGCCGGGCCAGGCCAAGTACGTCAGCTGCGTACAGGGCGCGATCCTGGACGTGGTGGTGGACATCAGGGTCGGCTCGCCCAGCTACGGACGCTGGGAGGCGGTCCGGCTCGACGACGAGAGCCGCCAGGCCCTGTTCATCTCCGAAGGGCTGGGGCATGCCTTCACCGCGCTCAGCGATCAGGCGACCGTCATCTACCTGTGCTCCACGCCGTACGCGCCGGGACGTGAGCATGGCGTGAATCCTCTCGACCCGGCCATCGGCATCCGGTGGCCGGCCGATACCGAACCCGTGCTGTCCCCGAAGGACGCCGCCGCGCCCACGCTGGCGGCGGCGCAGGCCGCCGGCCTGCTGCCCGATTACCAGGAGTGCGAGGCCTACCTGGACAGCCTGCGCAAGCAGGGCGAAGGCTCGATCTAGCCGTCCTTATCCGGCCGCCGCGGCGGCTTGCTGCGCGGCCACGATGCCGGGGAAGGCGCTGTGCAGCGCCGCCCGCCAGTCGCCGATCGGCGCGATGCCCGGGCCAGACCAGGCGCCGTGGCCCAGCACGCTGTACCCGGGCCGCCGGGCCGGCCGGGGAAAGGCGCTGCTCGGTACGGGCCGCACCCGGGACGGATCGGCACCGAGCAGGCCGAAGATCTCGCGGGCCAGCCCGAACCAGGTCGTCTGCCCCCCGCTGGTGGCGTGGTAGACGCCGGGCCGGGCCGCCGAACCGGCCAGCGCGATGATCTGCCGGGCCACGTCGGCGGTCCAGGTGGGCTGGCCGTGCTGGTCATCGACCACGTCGACCGTGGGCCGCTGGTCCGAGAGCCTGATCATCGTCTTGACGAAGTTTGGCCCGTGTTCCCCATACAGCCACGCTGTCCTGACCACATAACCGGACCCGGGCAGGCGGCTGAGCACGGCACGCTCGCCGGCCAGCTTGGTGCGGCCGTAGGCGGTCCGCGGCGCCGGGACGTCGTCCTCGGAGTATGGCCTGCCGGCATCCCCGGCGAACACGTAGTCGGTGGAGACCTGCACCAGGCGGATCCCTGATCCGCCTGATCCCGCGCAGGCGGCGGCGAGGACGGCCGCGCCGCCCGCGTTGACGGCCAGCGCCTGCTCCTCGGACGCCTCGGCGTCGTCGACGGCGGTCCAGGCCGCGCAGTTGACCACCACATCCGGCCGGACCGAGGCCATCGCATCGGCCACCGCGGCGGCGTCGGTCACGTCCAGGCTGGCCCGGTCCATGCCCGAGACCGGCTCGCCACGGTGGGCCAGGGCGGCGACCAGGTCACGGCCGAGCATGCCGCCCGCCCCGGTGACCAGCCACCGGGTCACGGCACCAGCCCGGATGCGGCGGCCGCGGGTTCCGCGTCGCGCCGCTTGAGCGGCTCCCACCAGGCGCGGTGATCGGCATACCAGCGGACCGTGGCCTCCAGGCCCGCACCGAACGGGACCTGCGGCGCGTACCCGAGAGCCCGCAGCGCGCCGTCGTCCAGGGAGTAGCGCCGGTCGTGGCCTTTGCGGTCAGGGACGCGGCTGACCATCTCCCACCCCGCGCCGCAGCACTCGAGCAGCGCGGCGGTCAGTTCCAGGTTGGTCAGCTCGGCGTCGCCGTTGATGTGATACACCTGGCCCGGCTGACCCTGCTCCAGGACCAGCTGGATTCCCCGGCAGTGGTCATCGACATGGATCCAGCCCCGGACGTTGCCGCCGTCGCCGTACAGCGGCACCTGGTGCCCATCGAGCAGGTTGGTCACGAACAGCGGGATGACCTTCTCCGGGTACTGGTAGGGGCCGTAGTTGTTGCAGCAGCGCGTGATCCGCACGTCAAGCCCGTGGGTGTGCGCGTAGGCCCGGGCCAGCAGGTCGCCGCCGGCCTTAGCCGCCGAGTACGGCGAGCTCGGCTGCAGCGGCGCCTGCTCGGTCCAGGAGCCCGACGCCACGCTCCCGTACACCTCGTCGGTGGAAACCTGCACCACTGGCCCGACCCCCGCCTCCAGGCACGCCTGCAGCAGCACCTGCACCCCGGCCACGTTGGTGGCGACGAACGGCGCCGCTCCGTAGATCGAACGGTCCACGTGCGTCTCCGCGGCGAAGTTGATCACGGCGTCGTGGCCGGGCACGAGCGAGCTCACCAGGTCGGCGTCGGCGATGTCACCCCGGACGAACCGAAGCCGGGGGCTGGCGGAGACCGGATCCAGGTTGGCCAGGTTGCCCGCATAGGTCAGGTTGTCCAGGACGGTCACCGTGGCGTCCTCGTAGCCCGGGTAACCCTCCGAGAGCATCGTGCGCACGTAGTGCGAGCCGATGAATCCGGCCCCGCCTGTCACCAGGATTCTCACGCGTCCTCCGCGGTCATGAGCTGATCTGGACCTTGCTGTGGTCCCCGAGCACCAGGCGGTGCGCCTGGCACACCCGGGGAGCGGGGGTTACCTCGACATCGTGCCCGATCAGGGAAGCCTCGATCCGGCGTACGCCTTTGATCGAGGTCCCCTCCAGGATGATGGAGTACTCGATCTCGCTGTCGGAGATGATGCAGCCGGACGCCACCGAGGTGAACGGGCCGACGTAGGAGCCGGTCACCTCGGTGCCGGTGCCGATGATGACCGGCCCGACGATCCGTGACCCGCTCACCCTGGCGCCAGCGTCGATGACCACCCGGCCGATAAGCTCGCTCGCCTCGTCCACCTCGCCGGCCACCGCCCGTTCGGTGCTTTCCAGCACCATCCGGTTGACCTCGAGCATGTCCGTGACGTTGCCGGTGTCCTTCCAGTACCCCGAGATGACCGTGGAGGTGACCTTGTGGCCGCTGCGCACGAGCCACGCGATCGCCTCGGTGATCTCCAGCTCGCCGCGCCCGGACGGGGCCAGGTGATCGACTGCCTCGTGCACCGCGGGCGTGAACAGGTACACCCCGACCAGCGCCAGGTCGCTCTTGGGCCGTTCCGGCTTCTCCTCCAGCCCGATGAGCTGGCCCTCGCCGTCGAGCTCGGCCACCCCGAACTGGCTCGGGTCCGCCACCGGGGTCAGCATGATGTGCGCATCGGGGCGGGACCCCCGAAACTCCTCCACCAGTGCGGTGATGCCGCCCACGATGAAGTTGTCGCCCAGGTACATCACGAAATCGTCGTCCCCGAGGAACTCCCTGGCCACCAGGACCGCGTGCGCCAGGCCCAGCGGCGCCGACTGCCTGATGTAGGTCACCCGCAGCCCGAAGGCCTCACCCGAGCCGACCGCCGCACGGATCGCCGGCTCCGTATCACCGACTACGATCCCCACCTCGGTGATGCCGGCTTCGCGGATCGCCTCCAGCCCGTAGAACAGCACCGGCTTGTTCGCCACGGGGACCAGCTGCTTGGCCGAGGTGTGAGTGATCGGCCGCAGCCGCGTACCCGATCCTCCGGCTAGAACGAGAGCTTTCACGATCCGGAAGCTTATCGCGGCTCCCGCTACGGCTTGGTCAGTACCACCAGGACCAGGCCCGATACCACCATGAGCGAGCCCACCCAGGTCAGCACGTTGGCCCGTTCGTGCAGCACGAGGATGCTGGCCAGCAGGATGACGAGATAGCCGACGGCGTTGAACGGGTAGGCCACGCTCAGCGGCACCTTGGACAGCGCCGCCAGCCAGGCGATCGCGGAAATGCCGAACACCACCAGCCCGAGCAGCACCCACGGGGTCGTGGCCGCGCGCAGGGCCAGCGAGCTGCCGGAATCGGCGGCGCGGGACGAGGCGATCTGCATGCCGTGCTTGAGCATCACCTGTCCGGTGGCCGCCGTGACGACGGCGAACAGCACGAGCCCGAGGCTAGCAACGGTCAAGTGACGCCTCCCTGATGTTCCCTTGTCCTCAGGACGGCCCGGTGGGCGGTCTTGCGGTGCCTGCTCCGCGCCGGCTGGCCGGGCATCCCGGCGGAGCGGGGCATCCGCATCAGAAATCTTCGACATTCGCCGTTCCCTGGGATCGACTACCTGGCGGCCATGCCAGGCTACCTGTC
Source organism: uncultured Actinomycetes bacterium (assembly GCA_963835775.1). GTDB lineage: Bacteria > Actinomycetota > Actinomycetes > Streptosporangiales > Streptosporangiaceae > Palsa-504. Next base: position 591,881 of record CAWIHB010000004.1, read on the forward strand.
GGCGCGAGCCGACTCGCTGACCGTAGCCGTCGGCTCAACCTCTGGCTGGGCCACCGGATTGGCCGGCTCCGCCGGCCACCTGCCGCGGCGGCCTCGAAGTCGAGATACGGGTAGCGGCGGAGCCCGCGCCTGTGCAGCCGGTACTGCCCGCACGTGCGCAGCACGCCGAGGCCGTACTTAATGCTCCGGCGCAGGTTGATCGAGGACGAGTCGGTCTGGTACCGAGTCGGGCAGGACACCTCGCCGATCCTCGCCCCGGCGGCAATGGCCTGCGCGAGGATCTGGTTGTCGAAGACGAAGTCGTCGGAGTTGCGTTCGAAGGGCAGCCCGGCGAGCAGCGTGCTGCTGAAGGCGCGCAGGCCGGTGTGGTATTCCGACAGCTTCTGCTGCAGGAACATGTTCTCCACGAAGGTCAGGAAGCGGTTGGCGACATACTTGTAACGGGGCATGCCGCGGGCGACCGAGTTCTGCGCCAGGATGCGCGAGCCGAGCACCACGTCGTACTCGCCGTAGGCGATCATCGACGCCATCGCCGGGACGAGCAGCGGCGAGTACTGATAATCCGGATGCACCATGACGATGATGTCCGCGCCGAGCTCGAGCACCCGGCGGTAGCAGGTCTTCTGGTTTCCGCCGTAGCCCAGGTTCTGCTCGTGGCGGATCGGCTCCAGGCCGAGCTCGCGCGCCACGCTGACCGTCTGGTCGGTGCTCGCGTCATCGACGAGGACGATCTCGTCAATGACCGCTTCGTCAAGCTCGGCTACGGTACGCGCCAGCGTGGCCGCCGCGTTATATGCGGGCAGTACTACGCCGATCCGGTGGCCATTGATCATTGCGCTAGTTTACGGAACCTCAGCAGCGGATGTCGGCTAATGCTGACGTCACGGGATGTCGCCCGGCGAGGATGACGGCCGGGAGCCCAGGTCGGCCAGCAGGTTGTGGTTCCAGACCAGGATCGTAAACGTCCCGTAGTGGTACGTGTGCGCCGGGGGACCGGCCAGCGCGAGGTAGTCGCGGCGGGGGACGAGGGACACGCCCGGGCGCCCGGGGTTGTCCGCACTGTTCATCACGACGAAGTTGGCATAGTTCGAGTGCGGATCGTACCAGGACGCCTCCGACTCGTAGGCGCGAGCGACGGCGCCGCGGGAGTTCCAGGAGACCGTCCTGACCGCGACCCGGCCCCCGCTGTCGAGCGTGATGATGTTCGCCTCGGTGTAGGTGCCGAGCCCGTAGCTGAGGTGGTGCGCCTCGAGCCAGGCGACGACCGGGTACTCGCTGTCGTTGACCTGGGCCTGCGCGGCTCCGTACCCGAGGGACAGGGCATAGCAGGCCAGCACGCCCGCTAGCGCCGGCCGCAGCCAGGCCCGGTCCAGGGACTTGGCCAGCAGGCGGCCCGCCAGGACGGCGCCGAACGGCAGCACGGCCAGAATCTCCCTGGTGTCGAACCAGGTGGCGGGCTCGACGCTGACCACGTAGGCGGCTACGTTGACCACGATTCCGGTGGCCAGCAGCGGGACGATCAAGTCGGCGGAGAAGAAGCGCCGGAACGCCCGCAGGAAAGCCCACAGCGCCAGGGCCAGCCCGGCCAGGTGCACCGCGGCAATCGCGACGGATAGGCCAGACGACAGCCCGAGCAAGTCGGCACCGTAGATGAGGACGATCCCGGCCAGGCTCAGGCCGATGTGGGACGGGAGCGAGGCCAGGGTCGCATGCTGCGTGGGCAGCGGGAGCCCCGCGTACCCGCCCAGATGCCCGATCACGCGGATCGCGACGTCGGACGCCGCGAACGAGACGATCCCCGCCGCGGCCAGGGACAGCTCGAAGCGCTGCGAGGCCAGCGGCTTGCCGTCGCGCACGCACGCCCAGAAGACGCGCAGCCCGCACACGATAACCAGCGGGATGGCCGCGTCGAGCACCGCCACCCGGTCGGCGACGATGACCCAGGCCAGCATCGCCGTGACGGCAACGGGTACGTACCAGCGCCGCGGCGCGCGATCGATCACGATGAAGATGACCAGCAGCGGGACCTGGGTGCCGAGATGGTCCGGCTGCAGGATCAGCAGGTGAACGCCGTGGCCAAGCTGCGGGGCGAGCAGGATGCCGGACGCTATCAGCGCGCGCAGCACGCCTTCGCGCCCGGTGGCCCGCCCCTTGGCCGCCACGCCGGCCAGCAGCACCAGGAGGGTATAGCTCACCGCGGCCGACACGTGCACTACGCCGGCGCCGAGGCCCTTGATGAGCTCGACCAGCATGTACTCGGGAATCTCGGTGGTGTAGTACGACACGTCCCCGACGGTCCAGCCGTGCAGCAGCAGGTTGCCGTGCAGCATGTCCCACGCCTGCAGCGCCTGGTCCGAGGCATCGGAGTTGTCCGGGACGGTACCTGACAGCCTCAGGTAGAGCAGGAACAAGATGACGGCTGCCCCCGCCAGGGCGGCGGGCCACGCCCACCGGGCCGACGGCGCGCGCCCCGGGTCCCGCGTCGCATGCCTGCCGGACCGGAGGCTGACCTGCGTGCCCTGCGCGGGAATCTCGTCTGCCGCGTTGGCGAAGCCCTCGACCACGAAGTGACCTTAGCAAAGCCCGCGCGGCGATGAGCTCGGCTCAGGCCAGGCCGGCCGGGGACGTCGTCATCAGGACCCGGTCAGCCTGTGCTGCGTGACCACGATCAAGGCGGGGAGCATGACTGCCCCGAGCCCGGGCAGCAGCGTGGTCCAGATGCTGCGCCGCGGCGTGCCGAGCAGGACGATCAGCGCCAGCAGGTACACCTCGATGAAGGATCGCAGATCGGCGTCCAGGCTGCTCCAGGTGCTGGGCGTGACGACGCAGATCTCGACCAGGTACAAGACGAAGGCGAGCCGCTCGTGGACCGGCGCACTGGTCGACCTCAGCGCGGTCAGCGCCACCACACTGAGCAGGGCGAGAATCGCCACTTCCAGGAGCCACAGGTCGTACTGGTCGAACTGATGCACGTTGAGGTGCGCCAGGGCCGACTTCAGCGCGCTCAGCGGCGCGATGAACGGCGCGCCCGCGTTGCGCCCGCCGTCGGCCAGCAGCGGGATGCTCCCGGTGGCCGCCTTCACCACCACCTGCCAGACCGCGAAGACCACCGAGGGCACCACCCACGGCAGGTCGTCACGGCCGGGTCCGTGCTGGTCGGGTCCGTGCTGGTCGGGTTTGGGCCGGCCGCGGACCATGCCGATGACGCGGACGATGGCCAGGGCGGCCACGGCGACCATGACTGTCTCCCTGGTCAGCGCGCCGAAGGTCAGCAGCGCGGCGGCCAGCACCTGGCGCCGGGCCCGGATCGCGAGCAGCCCGGCGAGCAGGCAGGCCGCGGCGAGCGGCTCGGCAGTGTCCCGGGACAGGCTGGTGATCAGGCCGAAATACCCGGCCAGCAGCAGCCCGGCCAGCGCGTGCCGGCCGGCCTGCCGGGCGAAGACGGCGCCGAAGTAGGCCATGGCGCCGACGGCGGCGATGTTGACGGCGACCAGCGCCACCGGGACCAAGGAGTGCTGGCCCAGCGAGACCAGCCAGGTCAGCGCCGGATAGCCGATCCGCATGTACCGGTAGGGCCGGTCCATGGTGATGCCGTACGCCGTGCGGGACAGGTTCGCCGGATCCAGCGCCAGCCGGTAGAAGAACTGGCCGTCGTAGCCGTAGGTGGGCGCGAGGGGGATGCCGGGCGGCAGCCGAGCCGGCGTCGCGAAATGGCGTCCGACCAGGATAAACCGGCCGATGTTGCCGTGCGCCCAGATCTGCCAGCGGGCCAGCGCGAAGGCCACCGCGGCCAGCAAGGCGATCAGGGCCGCGACGGCGGGGTGGTCCGTCCGCGACAGCAGCCAGCGGTCCGGTCGCGGACCGGATCCCTCGACGAGCGCGGGACCGGCCTGGTGGTCGCCCGGGTCGGCCGGCCTGGCGGCCTCGGCGGCCGGCGACCGGGTCGGCACATGCTCTTGACCAGGCATCGTCATTCCTCGTGAGGGGCGACCCAGGCCCGGTCGCGCCGCCGCCCTGGCATCGCTGCGAGAGCTTATCCTAGCGTGCGGGCGCTGGCGCGGCGGGATGCTTCACCGAGCGCGGTAAGGTAATGCGCCAGAGAAATATTGGGGGGGGCGTCGGCTTGATGGCCTGCCATGATCAGCCGGAGGTAAGCGCGTTGGCGAACATTCCTGACCAATTCGACCGCAACGTGGTCGTCATCGGCGGCTGCGGGCATGTTGGCCTGCCGCTGGCCCTCGCGTTCGCTGACCGCGGCGCCAACGTCGCCATCTACGACACCAGCGAAGCCTCGGTCGATACGGTGAACGCAGGCCGGATGCCGTTCGCCGAGGCGGGCGCGGATGAGGTACTGCTCCGGACGCTCCAGGCCGGCCGCCTGCGTGCCTCGGCCGATCCGGCCATCGTGGCCACGGCCGAGCATGTCGTGGTGGTCATCGGCACGCCGGTGGACGAGCACCTGAACCCCAAGCAGATCGCGATCACCAGGGCGCTCAGCGGGTGCTCGGATTACCTGCGCGACGGCCAGCTCCTCGTCTTGCGCAGCACCGTGTTCCCCGGGGTGACGGCGCTGGTGGAGAAGATGATGGCCCGGCTCGGGCTGCAGATAGAGGTCGCGTTCTGCCCGGAGCGGATCGCCGAGGGCAAGGCGATGACCGAGCTTTTCATGCTGCCGCAGATCGTCTCGTCGCGCACGCCGAGCGGGACGAAACGGGCCTGTTCGCTGTTCGGCAGGCTGACCGGCAAGCTGGTGGTGATGTCGCCGGAGGAGGCCGAGCTGGCCAAGCTGTTCACCAACGTCTGGCGCTACATCAAGTTCGCCACCGCCAACCAGCTCTACATGATGGCGAACGAGCAGGGCCTGGACTTCGACCGGATCCGGCGCGGGCTGGCCGAGGACTACCCGCGGGCCGCGGACATGCCCGCCGCGGGCTTCGCGGCCGGGCCTTGCCTGTTCAAGGACACCATGCAGCTGGCCGCCTTCAACCACAACAACTTCCCGCTCGGGCACGCGGCGATGGCGGTCAACGAGGGCCTGCCGCTGTACGTCGTGCACCGGCTGGAGGGACAGTTCGACCTGGCCTCGATGACGGTCGGGATCCTGGGCATGGCGTTCAAGGCGGGCTCAGACGACATCAGGTCCAGCCTCTCCTACAAACTCAAGCGGATCCTGGCGTTCAAGGCAGGCGCCGTCCTGTGCACCGACCCGTACGTGACCGTCGACCCCGGCCTGCTGCCGCTCGAGGAGGTGCTGGCCCGGTCGGACCTGCTCGTCGTGGGGGCGCCGCATCCCGAGTACCGCGGCCTGGTGACCGACAAGCCGGCCGCTGACATCTGGGACATCTTGGGCAACGGCGTAAGAGTATGACCGAGCGTCCTTGATGCCGCGGGTGCTGGTCAGCGGATCCGCGGGCTTCATCGGCGGGTACGTCGTGGCGGAGCTGCTCAAGCGCGGCTACGAGGTGATCGGCATCGACAACTTCTCCAAATACGGGAAGGTCAGGAAGTCCTACGGGGACCACCCGCGGTACCGGTTCGTCGAGGGCGACGCCTGCGATACGGAGCTGATGACGCAGCTGCTGGACGCCTGCGATCACTTCATCGCAGGCGCCGCGATGATCGGCGGCATCTCCTACTTCCACACCTATCCCTACGACCTGCTGGCCACCAACGAGCGGATCATCGCGGCGTCCTGCGACGCGGCCATCGCCGCACACCGCCAGGGCCGGCTGCACAAGGTCACCTACGTGTCCTCGTCGATGGTGTTCGAGAGCGCCGACGAATGGCCGTCCTACGAGGGGCAGCAGCGGCAGATACCACCGCCCATGTCGTCTTACGGGTTCCAGAAACTGGCTGTGGAGTACTTCGCTCGCGCCGCCTGGGACCAGTACCGGCTCCCGTTCACGCTGGTACGGCCGTTCAACTGCGTGGGCATCGGCGAGAGCCGGGCCATCGGCGGCGAACAGATCCTGTCCGGCAACGTCAAACTGGCGATGAGCCACGTGGTTCCCGACCTGGTCCAGAAGGTGCTCAAGGGCCAGGATCCGCTGCACATTCTCGGCTCCGGCGATCAGGTGCGGCACTATACCTACGGCGGTGATCTGGCCGTCGGCCTGGTCACCGCGATGGAGCGGAAAGAGGCCCGCAACGAGGACTTCAATCTGTCCACAGCCGAGAGCACCACCGTGCGCCAGCTGGCCGGGCTCGTCTGGCGCAAGATCAAAGGCGACCGCGTCCCGCTGCGGCTGGCCCACGACCAGCCGTTCGAATACGACGTCCAGCGCCGTGTGCCCGACACCGAGAAGGCCAAGAAGATCCTCGGCTTCGAGGCCACCACCACGCTCGACGAGACGCTGGATGAGGTCATTCCCTGGATCGACGCCGCCATCAGGGCCGGAACCATCTGAGCGTGATGGTCCGCGGTGGCGCCCGGCGCCCGTAGCGGGCCTGGCGGTGCCGTTCCCTCACATGGCCAGGATGCGCCGCCGCGCGACCACCAGCAGCACCGGGATCACGCAGGCCACGAGCAGGCCCAGGTACCGCCCGGACAAGTACCGCCGCGGGGTGGCGAGCAGCAGGACCAGCGCCAGCAGGAACGGCTCGATGAGCGAGCGCCCGTCGCCGAAGTCGCCGGCGGTGCCGCCCCAGATCTGGCTCGACAGCAGGCCGAGCTGGAGCGTGAAGAAGACGAAGGCCAGGCGCTCGTGCACCGGCGCGGTGGTGACGAGAAGCACGGCCAGCCCGGCGAAGACGACCAGCCCCAGCGCGGCGAACTCCAGCAGGGCGATGTCGTCGGTGCCCAGGTGGCTGGTGTTGATGTGCGCGATCTCGGATCGCAGCGCTTCGACCATGGCCTGGAACGGCACGGCGAGGTTCCGCTGGCCGTTGGCCAGCAGCGGGAACTCGCCTTTGACCACGAACTGCACGGCGATTTCCACGGCGCCGTACACCGCGGCCGGGATCACCCAGGTCAGGTCGGCCAGGCCGGGGCTGGCCCGGCGGCGAACCAGGGCGATGATCCGGGTGACGGCGATGGCGGCCGGGGCGAGCAAGATGGTTTCCCTGGTGATGCCGCCGAAGGTGAACAGCGCCGCGGCCACCGTGTACATCAGCCGGGCCGAACGGGCCGGGGAGCCCGCCCGGCGGTAGGCGAGCAGGCCACCCAGCATGCAGGCCTCGGCCAGCGGTTCGGCGGTGTCCCGGCCCACGCTGATGACCAGGCCGAAGTAGGCGGCGAAGGCGAGCCCCCACAGCGCGTGGCGGCCGGAATCACGGGCGAACATCGCGCCCAGGACGGCCATGGCCGCCACCGCCAGCAGGTTCACCCCCACCAGAGCCACCGGCACGAGCCGGTGCTGGCCGGCCGACAGCACCCAGGCCACCAGCGGGTACCCGACGCGGGTGTACCGGTAGGACTGGTCCATGGTGATGCCGAACGCCGTCTTGCTCCAGTCGAACGGGTCCAACGCGAGCCGGTAGTAGAACTGGCCGTCGTAACCCTGGGCTTGAACCAGGGGCAGTTTGGCGTCGTGGGTGTAGGTGTGCCCGGCCAGGATGAACAGGCTGAGATGGCCCTTGGCCCAGATCTCCAGGCGGGCCAGGACGAAGCCGAGCCAGCCGGCGAAGGCCACCACACCCGCCACCACGGGTCGGTCCATCCTCGCCCACAGTGACGGTGCGGCTGGCCGGAGCGACCTGTCTTCTTCAGAGGTCGACGTGAGCTGCAAGCGCAAGCCTCCACCAGGGATGTCTCGGCGTGAAGGGCAAATTCTTGGCCAGGCGCGCGCAGCCTACCAGAGTGAGGCCCTACGCTGTGACAGGCTGCAACGAATACCCGGCCAGACCCGGCGATGGCCCAGGACTAGGGAACACAGGACGAGGGGACATGAGCGTGAAGGACGTGGTGGCTTCCGTACCGCCCTCCCTACCGCAGAGCGGCACGCCGGAGAAATCACCTGCCCCGGCCGGCGCTGCCCCGGCCGGCTCCGCCCCGTCCGCCCGCCGCCGCGTGCTCGCCGGGGCGGCCGCCACGGCGGCCGTGGCCCTGCTGTTCGTTGCCTACCTCCAGGTGTCGCGCACCTACCCGGAGAACTCCGACGAGTCCAACACGCTGCTCATGGCCTGGGACATGCTGCACGGCAACCTGCTGCTGCATGGCTGGTCCCTGTCGGACGTCTCGTTCTACACCACCGAGCTGCCCGAGTACGCGGTCCTCGAGCGCCTGTTCGGCCTGCACACCGGCACCGCCCATATCGGGGTGGCGGTGACCTACACCCTGGTCCTGGTGCTGGCCGTGCTGCTGGCCCTGGGCCGTGCCGACCAGCGGGCGGCATCCGGCGGCACTGCATCCGGCGGCACTGCATCCGGCAGCACTGCATCCGGCGGCACTGCCCTGCCGCGACTGCTGCTGACGGCCGGCCTCATGTTCGCCCCCCAGCTCGGGGTCGCGGTGTTCGTCCTGCTGCTTTCCGTCGGGCACATCGGCACCGCGGTGCCGCTCCTGCTGACCTGGCTGGTGCTTGACCGGCTCGGCGGGGCCCGCACGGCCAGGGTGCGCTGGCTGGTCCCGGTCCTCGTCGGGCTGCTGCTGACCTGGGCGCTGATCGCCGACCCGCTTGTGCTCATTGTCGGTGTCATCCCGCTCGTAGCGGTGTGCGTGGTACGCGTGGCCGGTGCGGTGGCCGCCGAGCAGCGGCGGGCGGGCCGCGAACCGGGTTGGGCGCGGGCCAGCCTGCGGAAGAGCGGCTGGGAGCTGTCCCTGGTGGGCGCGGCGATCCTGGCCGAGGCGCTCGCCTCGCTGGTCGGCCGGCTGCTCCGGGCCAGCGGCGGGTTCATCCTGCATCCGGTGGGCTATCAGCTCGCCCCGGTGCATACCTGGCCCAAGCACGCCTGGGTGACCGCGCAGGGCCTGCTCGCGCTGTTCGGCGCCAAGCCGGAGGGGCCCGCCCCGGCCATGGCCTTCGCCCTGATCCACCTGTCCGGCCTGGCGCTCGTGGTCTGGGCCATGTGGCGGGTGGCGCGTCACTTCCTGAGCTGGCCCGACATGATCAGCCAGATCCTGCTCGTGGCGATCGTCGTCAACGTGGTGCTCTACGTACCGAGCACGCTGGCCGACGCGACCGACCTGAACGCGCGGGAGTTCGCGGTAGTGCTGCCGTTCGGCGCGGTGCTGGCGGGCCGGACCCTGGCGGGCGGCCTGCGCGTGCGCGCGGGCCAGGGGCAGGGCTGGCCCGGCTGGCAGAAGTGGCTGGCCGCCGCCCTGCTGGCCGTCTACGCGGCCAGCCTCGGCTACGCGGCGGCGCAGCCCTCGGTGCCCCCGGCCAATCAGGAACTGGCGCAGTTCCTGGCCGCGCACCACCTGACCCAGGGCATCGGCGGGTACTGGCTATCCAGCGTGGTCACCGTCGGTAGCGACGGCGCCGTCACGATCAGGGCCGTGACGCCGGCCAACCTGGCGCCGAACATGTGGGAGTCCAAGAGCTCCTGGTACGACCCGGCTTCGCAGCGGGCGACGTTCCTGGTCACGGACAGCGGAGCCGGCTTCTTCAACTACTGGCAACCCAAGGCCGCGGCTCTGGCCACCCTGGGCCAGTCGGCGCGTATTTACCGTGTCGGCCCGTACACGATCTACGTCTGGAACCAGAACCTGCTGCCTCAGGTGGCCAGCGGCCACGGATAGCGAATGCGCCGGGCGGCAGCCGCCCAGGCGTAGTGCTGTCATCACGGCACGACGGGACGTAGCCTTGGCGTGTGGATCGGCGAATCTTCGGGCTGGAAAACGAGTACGGGGTTACCTGTACCTTCCGTGGGCAGCGGCGGCTGTCACCGGATGAGGTGGCACGCTACCTGTTCCGGCGGGTGGTGTCCTGGGGCCGCAGCAGCAACGTCTTCCTCAGGAACGGGGCACGGCTCTACCTCGACGTGGGCAGCCATCCCGAATACGCCACTCCCGAGTGCGACAACGTCATGGATCTGGTGGCGCACGACAAGGCGGGCGAGCGGATCCTGGAGGGGCTGCTGGTCGACGCCGACCGGCGGCTCCGTGAAGAGGGCATCGCCGGCGACATCTACCTGTTCAAGAACAACACGGACTCGGCGGGCAACTCCTACGGCTGCCATGAGAACTACCTGGTCGGCAGGCACGGCGAGTTCGGCAGGCTGGCCGACATCCTGATCCCGTTCCTGGTCACCAGGCAGGTCATCTGCGGCGCGGGCAAGGTGCTGCAGACGCCGCGGGGCGCCGTCTACTGCGTCAGCCAGCGGGCCGAGCACATCTGGGAGAGCGTGTCGTCGGCGACCACCAGGTCGCGCCCGATCATCAACACGCGGGACGAGCCGCACGCGGACGCCGAGCGGTTCCGGCGGCTGCACGTCATCGTGGGCGACTCCAACATGAGCGAGACCACGACGCTGCTCAAGGTGGGCTCGACCGACCTGGTGCTGCGGATGATCGAAGCCGGCGCGATGATGCGCGACCTGACCCTGGACAACGCGATCCGGGCCATCCGCGAGGTCAGCCACGACATGACCGGGCGCAGCCGGGTCCGGCTGGCCAACGGGCGCGAGATGGGCGCCCTGGACATCCAGTACGAGTACCTGAACCGGGCCAAGGACTTCACCCTCAAGGCCGGCCTCGACCCGATCAGCAAGCGCGTCCTCGACATGTGGGAACGGGCCCTGTCCGCCATCGAGACCGGCAACCTCGACATGATCGCGCGGGAGATCGACTGGGTCACCAAGTACCAGCTCATCGAGCGCTACCGGGCCCGGCACGACCTGCCGCTGTCCTCGCCGCGGGTGGCCCAGCTCGACCTGGCCTACCACGACGTGCACCGCGGCCGGGGCCTGTACTACCTGCTCCAGCGGGCCGGCGCGGTCGAGCGGGCCGCGCGCGACATCGACATCTTCGAGGCCAAGTCGGTCCCGCCGCAGACCACCCGGGCCAAGCTGCGCGGCGAGTTCATCCGCCGGGCCCAGGAAAAGCGGCGCGACTTCACCGTCGACTGGGTGCACCTGAAGCTGAACGATCAGGCGCAGCGGACCGTGCTGTGCAAGGACCCGTTCCGTTCCGTGGACGAAAGGGTGGAGAAACTCATCGCCGGCATGTGACGCGGATGCCCTCGAAGGGCGGGTAGCCTTCCCCGGGGGCCCACACTGACGTCCACCACCATTGAGGTTCTTCATGCGCCGCCTTCTCGCGATCACCGTCATGTTCCTGCTGGCCGGCCTGGCCGTGGCCGGCTGCGGTTCGGCCAAGCCGGCGGCATCCTCGAGCCCGGCCGCGAGCACGAATCCCAAGGCGAACAGCTTCGTCACCGTGGCCGGGAAGTTCGGCGCCACCCCGCAGGTGAGCATCCCGAAGCTCGCCCCCGACAGCAAACTCTTCGTCAGGACGGAAATAACCGGCTCCGGCACCACGGTGACCAAGGCGGACGCCATGGCCGCGAACTTCGTCCTGTACTTCTGGGATGGGACCAGCTCGGCGCTGAAGGCCAATACCTTCACCCAGAACCCGACGATGATCGGCGGCACCATGCTGCCCGGCCTGCAGACCGCGCTGGTCGGCAAGAAGATCGGCAGCCGGGTCCTGGCCGTGGTACCGCCCGCCGACGCTTACGGCACCGCCGGGGACGCTCAGCTCGGCATCTCGGCCAGCACCACGCTGGTGTTCGTCATCGACATGATCAAGGCATACCCGCTGACCTCGAGCGCGACCGGCACCGCGGTCTCGGTCGGCGGTGGCACTTTGCCGAAGGTCAGCGCTCACGCGGGCAGCGCGCCCACGATCACGATCCCGGCCGCCACGCCGCCGTCCGGCCTGGTGACCAAGACGCTGATCCGGGGGACCGGGCCGAAGGTGGCCAAGGGCCAGTACGTCATCACCCAGTACACCGGCTACATCTGGCGGACCAAGAAGGTCTTCGATTCCTCCTGGACCGACGGCTCGCCGTTCGGCTTCGTCATGGACGCGAACCCCGAGCAGGTCATCCCCGGCTGGGATGCCGGGCTGGCCGGGCAGACGGTGGGCAGCCGGGTGCTGCTCGTGGTCCCGCCGAAGGACGGCTACGGCACCAGCGGCCAGACCCAGGCGGGCATCACCGGGACCGACACCCTGGTCTACGTGGTCGACATCATCGACGCGCTCAAGAAGTCCTAGCCTCGGCTAGCCGGCGGACGCCGGTTCGCGGCGCAGCAGGCGGCGGGCGTGCCGGCCCGCCGCCGCGGCGGCCAGGAAGTACCCGGGATCCTCCGCCAGCCCCCGGCCCATGGTGGACAGCGGCGCCGGGCAGCAGCGCAATGCTTCTTCCAGGCCGCCCACCGGCACGGTGACCAGTGCGTGCCGGGCGCCGAGCGGCGCCGCCTCGGCCGCCACCCGGGCGCCGAGTTCGCCGGGCAGCCCGGGGATCACGACATCCGCCCGGGCCAGCGCGACGCGCCCGTAGGCGGTAAGGCTGTGGTGCGAGATGGCCTGGTGACGCTCGCGCGGGTCGGCGCCGCTCACCCGCAGCGAGGCCACCGGGTGCCCGCCCAGCGCCGCCACGGCGTTCACCGCCTCGCCCGCCGCCACCCCGGAGAACCCCCAGCGCGTCCCGGTGCCGAGGTTGCCCGGGCCCTGCGCGACGACCGCGAGGTCGGCGCCCAGCACGTGCCGGGCCGCCAGCAGCCCGGTGTGCACGGTCACCGTCTCCAGGTCCCCGCCGAACGACTGCCCGGTCGTGACCGTGGCCGCCAGCCACCCCGCGTGTTTGAGCGCCGCGCAGGTCCGGGAGAACCAGGCCGGCAGGGCGCCGCCGTCCTGCATGACGTACACCACGACCGGCGTATCAGCTGACGGCGCTGCTCCCGCCCCGGGCCGTTCGGCCGCATCGAAGACCCCGGCCAGCACGGCCGGGAGCGCCGAGTGCAGGTCCGCCACCACAACCGGCATCCCGCCGATGTCATCGGCGTCGCGCAGCACCTCGTGATGGGGAGATCCCTGCTCGTCGGCGCCGGGCACGGTCGCCTGCAGCGGGGTGTAGCGGGCCTTGACCAGGTGGCCGCCGGGTTCGGTGTCCGGCGGCAGGCGGTCGGGGATCGCGACCACCAGGGCGTATCCGCCGGTGCCCAGGCCGAGGTCCAGCGCCGTGGTGTTGAGCAGGACCCGGTCGCCGGCCTGCGGGCATCCGGTCAGCGCGGGGTAGGCCAGCGCCCGCGCCGGGCTCCCGTCCACGGTCACCTCGAGCTCGACCGCGCCTGGCCACTCCCGGCGCACCCCTTGCACCGTCCCGTTCCGCCATGTGATCACCCCCGGGAGCCTACAAGGGGGCGGCGCGGCACTGCGTGCGAGACAATAGCCTGGAGGCATCGCAGGGGGTTTGGAGAGGCCATGTCGAAGCGCAAGACCGAGCGGCTGCTCGGCCTTGTTGTGTGTCTCCTGTCTACCAGCCGCTACCTCACCGCGGAGCAGGTCCGCGAGGCGGTGCCTGGCTATCCCGAGCAGGACGATCTTTTCAAGCGGATGTTCGAGCGGGACAAGGAAGACCTCCGTGATCTCGGGGTGCCGCTGGAGACCGGCCTGAACCATCCGTTCGACGACGACCCCGGCTACCGGATCAGGCAGCAGGCCTACGAGCTGCCCGAGCTGCGGCTGGAGGCGGACGAGGCCGCGGTCCTCGGCCTGGCGGCGCGGGTCTGGCAGCGGGCCGAGCTGGCCGGGGCGGCCGCCGGCGCGCTGCTGAAACTGCGGGCGGCCGGCATCGAGGCCGGCGAGGAGCCTCGTGCCGTGCGCGGCATCGAGCCCCGGCTCGGCACGCCCGAGCCCGCCTTCGGCCCGCTGTGGGAGGCGGTCAGGGACCGCCGGCCGGTGACGTTCAGCCACCGGGCCGCGGGCCGCAGCGAACCGCAGCGGCGCGAGCTCGAGCCCTGGGGCGTGGTGAACAGGCACGGCCGCTGGTACGTGGCAGGCTGGGACCGCGGTCGCGGCGCCACCCGGGTCTTCCGGCTCGGCCGGATCGCCGGGGCAGTGAAGTTCTGCGGTCCCGCGGGCAGCGTGACCGTGCCGGACGGCGTGGACGTGCGTGAGCTGGTCCGCGACTGGGATTCCGCGCCGGCCCGCGAGCACACCGCCCTTCTGCGGGTACGGTCGGGGACCGGTGTCGGCCTGCGGCAGCACGCCGTCTCCGTAACCCCCGATGAGACCGAGCCGGACGGCTGGGACCTGGTCACGACGCGCTTCGCCGACGTGCGGTCATTCGCCGACTACGCCGCCCGGTCCGGCCCGGACGTGGTGGTGCTCGACCCGCCCGACCTGCGCGAGGCCGTGATCCGCAAGCTCAAGGGAGTCCTGGCGTGAGCGCGCTGGTCACCTCCACCGAGCGGCTGCAGCGGCTGCTGGCCCTGGTGCCGTACGTGGTGAGCAGGAAGGTCGTCGGGCTGGCCGAGACGGCGGCGGCGTTCGGGATCAGCGAGCGCGAGCTGGTCGATGACCTGAACCTGCTGTGGTGCGTCGAGCTGCGGGCGCCCGATCCGTACTGCCCGATCGACCTGTCCTACGAGGGCGGCGAGATCGTGGTCAGCCAGGCCGAGTCCATCGCCCGCCCGCTGCGGCTCGCGGTCGACGAGGCCAGCGCGCTGCTCGTCGCGCTCCGGATGCTGGCCGAGGTACCCGGGCTGGAAGACAGGTCCGCCCTGTCCCGGCTGATCGCCAAGCTGGAGGACGCGGCCGGCGAGGCCGCCTCGGTCAGCAGCCAGGTCGCCGTGCAGGTCGACATGCCGCCTGGTGACGGGCCGGACGGGCTGGCCGCCCAGCTCGCCGCCGCCTTGTCGGCCGGGCGTCGGGTGCACCTGAGGTACTACGTGCCGGGCCGGGACGAAGCCACCGAGCGGGACGTCGACCCGATGCGGCTGCTGGTGGTCCAAGGCCGGCCGTACCTGGAGGGCTGGTGCCTGCGCGCCGAGGGCGTGCGGACGTTCCGGCTGGACCGGGTGCTCCAGCTGACCGTGCTCGACCAGGCCTCCTCGCCGCCCCCCGAGGCCACCCCGGTGGACGTGGACCAGGGCCTGTTCCGGCCCTCACCCGGCGACGTGCATGTGGAGCTCGAGCTGTCCGCCGAGGGCCGCTGGGTGGCGGAGTACTACCCGTGCGAATCAGTGTCCGACCTGCCCGAAGGGCGGCTGCGGGTGATGCTGCGCACCCCGGATACCGGCTGGGTCCGGCGGCTGGCGCTGCAGCTCGGCGAGGACTGCCGGGTCCTGTCGCCGCCCGCGCTGGTTTCCGAAGTCCACCAATCCGCTGCGGCTGCGCTTGCGAATTACGTGATGTGATACCGCCACTCGCCGCCAGAAGCCAGAAGGGCCCGCGTCAGACGCTGCCGTGTAGACTCGGGCGCAGAAAGACATACAGAAGGACGTCTCCTGCTCTAAGAGGACGGACATGATTGGTGACCTGTTCGACAGCCCCTGGAAGATCCTGATTGTCGCTGTCGTGCTGATCGTGCTGTTCGGATCGAAGAAGCTGCCGTACGCGGCGCGGTCCCTTGGTCAGTCCATGCGCATCTTGAAGCGGGAAGTGCAGGGCCTGCACGAGGACGAGACGGTGCCGGGCGGCCCCGCTCAGGCTGAGGCCTCCAGCGGCACGGCCACCGCGTTCCCGTCGGCCGAGCTCGCCGCGGCGCCGCAACCGGACCAGCAGGTGCAGATTGACGCGCTGCAGCAGCAGATCCGCGATCTGCAGCGGGCCGCGACGATGGACGCGGTCCCGTCGGCCGCTGAGGCTCCGCGGTCTCAGCAGACCAGCTAGTCCCCGTCCCCCGGGACTGACGGCGGGAAAGGGCCATGGCGAAACTACCCGGTGCCATCCAGGGCGCCCGCATCGTGGGTGAGCACTTCGTGCGCTCGCAGCGGCAGCAGAACCCTGAAGGCCGGATGCCGCTGATGGACCACATCCGGGAGCTGCGCAACCGGGTGGTCAAGATGGCGCTGGCCGTGGGCGCGGGCATGATCGTGGGGTTCGTCTTCTTCGGTCCGGTCTGGCGTGTCATCGAGCACCCGCTGTGCGCGACGACGGTCCGGGGACACTCGGGGTGCTCGACGCTCGGGGTCAACATGCCGACCCTGGACGGTCCGCTGGATCCGTTCTACCTGCGGGTCAAGGTCGCGGTGATCGTCGGGGTGATCTTGTCCTCGCCAGTGTGGCTGTACCAGGTCTGGGCGTTCGTCGCGCCGGGCCTGTACGCCCGGGAGAAGCGCTGGGGCTACCTCTTCCTGGGCACGGCCGTGCCGCTGTTCCTGGCCGGGGTGACGCTGGCGTACTGGTCGCTGGGCCGGTCCATGCACTACCTGCTCGGGCTGACCCCGAGCGGGGTGGGGAACATCCTCCCGGTAGACCAGTACATGAGCTTCGTGATGGCCATGGTGCTCGCCTTCGGCATCGCGTTCGAGCTGCCGTTGCTGATCGTCATGCTGAACCTGGCCGGGATCTTGACTCACCAGCGGTTCAGGAAGTGGCGCCGGGTGATGATCTTCGGGGTGTTCCTGATCGCCGGGATGGCCAATCCCAGCCCGGACCCGCTGACCATGCTGATCCTGGGCGGGGGCTGCGCGGCCCTGGTCGAGGTGGCCGAGCTCATCGTGTGGTCCAACGACCGCCGGCGTGCGCGACTGCACCCCGACCCGTACGCGGACCTGTCCGACGACCACCTCTCGCCGATCGACCTCGACGAGACAGACACCGGCAGCAGGCTCAACTGACGGCTCGGCTGAGGCCAACCACCTAATCTGGACACCATGAGCACTCCGGCGGAACGGTATGCCGCGTCCCGCGCACGGGGGGCGGACCCGGAACTCGGGTCGTTCCGCGCGCTCTACGACTTCGACTTCGATGATTTCCAGACCTCGGCCTGCCGCGCGCTGAGCGCGGGCAGCGGTGTCCTGGTGGCCGCGCCCACCGGATCGGGCAAGACCGTGGTCGGCGAGTTCGCGGTGCACCTGGCGCTGAGCCAGGGCCGCAAGTGCTTCTACACCACGCCGATCAAGGCGCTGTCCAACCAGAAGTACACCAACCTGGTCCGCCGGTACGACCACCAGACCGTGGGCCTGCTCACCGGGGACAACAGCATCAACGGCGACGCGCCGGTGGTGGTGATGACCACCGAAGTGCTGCGCAACATGCTGTACACCGGATCGCAGGCGCTGGCCGGCCTGGGCTACGTGGTCCTCGACGAGGTGCACTACCTGGCCGACTCCGCGCGCGGCGCGGTCTGGGAAGAAGTGATCATCCACCTGCCCGAGTCGGTCCGGGTGGTGGCCCTGTCCGCGACCGTGAGCAACGCCGAGGAGTTCGGCGACTGGCTTGATCAGGTCCGCGGCGGGACGACGGTCATCGTGGACGAGCACCGGCCGGTGCCGCTGTGGCAGTACGTGCTGGTCGCGAACCGGCTCTACGACCTGTTCACCGACGACGACCACACCCGGGTCAACCCCGAGCTGCTCCGGGTCGCCCAGCGCGACACCTGGATCGAGCGCAAGGCGCCGGGACGCCCCGCGCGGGGCGGCCGGCGGCCGCGCCGGTACCTGCCGAGCCTACCGGCCCGACATGATCTCCCGCCTGGACTCCTCCGGGCTGCTGCCCGCGATCACGTTCATCTTCAGCCGGGCCGGCTGCAACGCGGCGGTGCAGCAGTGCCTGGCCGCGGGCCTGCGGCTGACCACGCCGGAAGAGGCGGACCTGATCCAGCGGACGGCCGAACGCCGCACCGCCGACATCCCCGCCGAGGACCTGATCATCCTGGGCTACGGCGAATGGCTGGACGGGTTGCGGCGCGGGATCGCGGCCCATCACGCGGGCATGCTGCCCGCCTTCAAGGAGGTCGTCGAGGAGCTGTTCGCCGCCGGGCTGGTCCGGGCGGTGTTCGCGACCGAGACGCTGGCCCTCGGCATCAACATGCCGGCCAGGACCGTGGTCATCGAGAAGCTCGACAAGTGGAACGGCGAGACCCACGCGAACCTGACGGCGGGGGAGTACACCCAGCTGACCGGGCGGGCCGGGCGCCGTAGCATCGACGTGGAAGGCCACGCGGTCGTGCTGTGGCAGCCGGGCCTGGACCCCGGCGCGCTGGCCGGCCTGGCCAGCACCCGCACCTACCCGCTGAACTCCAGCTTCCGGCCCTCCTACAACATGGCCGTCAACCTGACCGGCTGGGCCGGGCGGGCCCGGGCCGCCGCCCTGCTCGAGTCGTCCTTTGCCCAGTTCCAGGCCGACCGGGGCGTGGTCGGCCTGGGCCGCCAGATCCGCAGGAACCATCAGGTCATGGACGACCTGGCCGCCAAGATGAGCTGCGACAAGGGCGACTTCGCCGAGTACGCCCAGCTCAGGCGGGGCGTGTCGGCCCGCGAGGGCGACCTGTCCCGGGCCCGGGCCAGCTCCCGGCGGGCCGAAGCGGCCCGGTCGCTGTCGCTGCTGCGACCCGGCGACATTATCCGCGTTCCCGGCGGCAGGCGGGCCGGCCTGGCCGTCGTCCTGCAGCCCGGCCTGCACTCCGGCCGCGGCAGCAACGGAAGCAACGGCGGCCGCGGCGGCAACGGCGGCCGCGGCGGCAACGGCGGCCGCGGCGCCGATCATGACCATGGGCGGCCCGCCGGGCCGGGACCCCTGGTGCTCACCGAGGGCCGGCAGGTCAAGCGGCTGGCCGTGGCCGACTTCCCGGTGCCGCCCGAGATCGTCGACAAGATCAGGATCCCCAGCTGGTTCAGCCCGCGTTCACCCGAGCACCGCAAGGACCTCGCGGCCACCATGCGCAACCGGCTCGCGGCCGGCCCGGGACGGTCTGCCGGGTCCCGGCGAGCCGCCGCCGCGTTTCCTGATGCGGGGGACGACGGGCCCGAGGAGATCGCCGAACTGCGGCGGCGGCTGCGGCGGCATCCCTGCCATGACTGCCCGGACCGCGAGGATCACGCCCGGTACGCCGAACGGTACTTGCGGCTGTCCCGCGAGACCGAGGCGCTCGAGCGCCGGGTCGCGGGCCGCTCGCACGTGATCGCCCGCACCTTCAACCGGGTCTGCCACGTCCTGGAGCGGCTGGAGTACCTGGACGGCAACACGGTCACGCCGGACGGCCGCCGCCTGGCGCGCCTGTACACCGAGCTTGACCTGCTGGCCGCCGAATGCCTGCGCCGCGGCCTGTGGGACGGCCTGTCGCCCGCGGAGCTCGCGGCCTGCGTGTCGGCCATGTCGTTCGAGTCACGACAGGCCGATGACGTGCACCCGCCCCGGCTGCCCAAGGGCCGCGTGGCCGACACGCTGGCCGGCATGGTCCGGACCTGGGCCGAGCTTGACCAACTGGAGAAGGACAACGAGCTGTCGTTCCTGCGCGAGCCCGACTTCGGCTTTGCCTGGGCCGCCTACCGCTGGGCCGGGGGAGCGCGGCTGGAAGCCGTGCTGGAATCCTCGCCCGACCTGACGCCCGGTGATTTCGTCCGCGCGGTCAAGCAGCTCATCGACCTCCTCGACCAGATCGCCGCCGCCGCTGCCAGCACGCCCGCCTCCGCCTCCGCCTCCGCCTCCGCCTCCGCCTCCGCCGAGACTCCCGTGCCCGCCGAGACCCCCGCGCCGCCCAGCCTGGCCGCTGCCGCCCGGGCCGCGATCGACGCGATGCGCCGCGGCGTCGTGGCCTACTCCGCCGTGGCCGACTAGCCGGATTGCCCTCCCGGCAGGTCACCAGACCAGGACGATGAACTTGACCGCATTGATCAATCCTGCCTATGCGTCAGCGAGCCGATTGGCATTGGTGCCCGTGGGCCGCTGGTCGCTAACCTGAGATTCATGTCGCTGACCAGCACGGATAGAGCGGTGCCCGGCATCATGGCCGGCCGGGCCACCTGCCCGGATGGCCTCGTGCGCGTGGTCCGCGCCGAAGTCCGCCGCGGCCTGGACTGGCCGCAGACCGCCGACCGCGTCGTGCACGCGCTCCGCGGCCGTCTTCCCGACCCGGCGGTCATCCTGCCCGCCCACCTGCGGGCAGGGGATCCGGACTGCTATCAGAGCCACCTGATCTACGCCGAGCCCGACGGCTCGTTCTCGATCGCGGCCATGGTCTGGCTGCCCGGGCAGGAAACGGTCATCCACGATCACGTGGCCTGGTGCGTCACCGGCGTCCTGCAGGGCCGGGAGCACGAAGAGGTCTTCGCGCTGGCCGACGGCGGCCGCGCCCTGGCCCTGGCCGCCCGCAACGTCAACCCGACCGGGTCGGTGAGCGGCTTCGCCCCGCCCGGCGACATCCACCGCGTGCGCAATACCGGGGACGGCGTGGCCATCTCGATACACGTCTACGGCGCGGACATCTCCCGCCTGGGCAACAGCCTCCGCCGCGAGTACACCCTCCCCATCCGCCCGTAGCGGGCGGCATAACGTCTATCCGCCGCGGCTGCCCGAGGGCCGGGTGACGCCGCTGACCACGGCGAGCAGCACCAGGATGCCCAGGAGCATCAGGCCGCCGAGAACCGACGAATTGCCGGCCAGCCAATGCAAGCCCGTCCAGTGGTACTCCTTCCACCAGGGCTCGTTGTGGGTCACGAAGACCGGGGTACGGCTGTTCGGCGCTATCCAGATCAGCCCGAACGCGAAGTGGCTCGCTGCCCCGGGCAGGCCAAAGAGGCTGTCGGGCCAGGCGCCGTAGACGGCGACCATCCCTGCCGCCAGCGCCCAGAACCCGATCGCGGGCCAGCGGGCTGCCCTTCGCCACCAGGTCCCGTGCGTACCGGCGCGCATGGCAGCGATCGCGTAGTAGGCCGCCGCGGCCACGCCCGGGGCGATCCACACCCAGTGGTGATCCCAGGTAACCGGGGATACCAGCAATCCGGTGAGCGCGCAGGTAAGGATGCCTGCCACCTGATGGCCGGCCAGATCCAGCACCGCCGCGCAGGCGATGCCCACCGCGCCGACCAGCACCGCGGCGACCAGCCAGGTCGGCTGGGCTGCGGCGACACTGCCCATCGTCCGGGCGAGCAGCGCCCGCAGCGACTGACCGCCACCCCAGGGAATGAATCCGGTCCGGTTGCTGTCGAACATCAGCCCGTGCAGCCACCACTGCCGGGAGTCGGCGGGCAGGAACACAAAACCAGCGGCTATCGTGCCGGCGAAGGCCCCGGCGGCCACCGCGGCCTGCCGGAACTTCCTGGCCAGCAGCAGGTAGGGAATGAAGATCAGCGGGACCAGCTTGATGCCCGCGGCGATCCCGGTGCCTGCGCCCTTCCACCACCGGCTGCGCCTGGTGTCGGGCTGCGTGAGGTCCCAGAGGATCAGTGCCATCAGGGCTATGTTGATCTGGCCGAAATACAACGTACGCAGCACCGGCTCGGTCCACAGCACGGCCGCCCCGGCGAGCAGCGTGGCGCCCAGCCGCACCCGGGTGTCCCGGTAGCCCAGCGCCCGGAAGGTGACCCAGAGGGCCGCCAGCAGCAGCACGATGTTCACCGCCACGGACAGCGGCTGCAGCGCCGACCACGGGATGAACGACACCACCGCGAACGCGACCGCCGCGAACGGCGTGTAAGTGAACAGCAGGCTATCCGGGCCCTGCCAGCTGTATAGCGGCGTGGCCGAGTGCGGGTTGTACACCGGCTGCACGTGCCGGATGATAAGCCCGCCGGCCTGGTACACATGCAGGTCAACCAGGTTGAACATCCACCACAGCGGATGGATGGCGACGTACGCGAGGTAGCCCGCCAACGCCGCGGCGAACGCTATGATCCCGGCCAGCAGGACGGGCGCGGGCCGAGGAGGCGCTCCGGACCGGGTTGCCGGGCGTGCGATTACCTGTCTCACACGCCCACACTATTGGCCCTGGCGCGACTCCGTGGCCGGCCGGTGAAGGTTGCCGATGCGGTACGGGTGTATCAGCGCGCGCCGCCACCTTCAGAACCAGCCACCAGGCCACCTGACCCGCACAGCAGAAATCGCGGGAACAAACTCTTGCGCGCCGATCGTTATCGATATATCGTTAACCTAACGACAAGGATCGAGAAGCGATCTAGAGACTGTTAAGGAGTATCGCAATGCATAACGAAGGATGGGGAGATCCCCGAGAAGAAGACCGTGGTGGCCACCGTGGCCACATACGAGGCCGCGCCCGGATGCGCGGCGGTCCCGGTCCGTGGGGCGGCCCGGGCCCAGGAGGCCCGTTCGGGTTCGAGATGCGCGGCGGGCCGTTCGGGCCGCCGCGTCCGGGCCGGGCGGGCGGCCGCGGGCCGCGGGTCCGCCGCGGCGACGTCCGGGCCGCGATCCTCGACCTGCTGGCCGAGGGCCAGGCGTGGAACGGCTACCAGCTCATCCAGGAGATCGGCGATCGCACGCAGGGCGTGTGGCGGCCGAGCGCGGGGTCGGTTTACCCGGCGCTGCAGCAACTGGAGGACGAGGGGCTGATCACGGCCCAGGCGGCGGGCGAGGAGGACCGGCGGCGGAACTACACGCTGACCGACCAAGGCCGCGCCTACGTCGAGGCCCACGCCGACGAGCTCAAGGCGTCCTGGGACGCCGTGACCGGCAGCGTCGACGACGCCGCGTTCCAGATGCACGCCCTGGCCCGCCAGGTCGGCATGGCCACCATGCAGGTCGCCCAGGCGGGCACGCCCGCCCAGGTCCAGCAGGCCAGCAAGATCCTGGCCGACACCCGCAAGGCCCTGTACCGTATCCTCGCGGCAGACGATGAGGCAGCGGAACAGGACGCGTAAGGGTGACACCTGCCATCTCGGTCAGCAAGCTGACCAAGAGCTACGGCGAGATCGAGGCCGTCCGCGGCATCGATTTCGAGGTCGCCGTCGGCGAGACGTTCGGCTTTCTCGGGCCGAATGGGGCAGGCAAGTCCACCACGATCAAGATCCTGTGCACCCTGGCGGATCCCACCTCGGGCGCCGCCAGGGTCGCAGGGCACGATGTGGTCTCCGAGCGGGACACCGTGCGCCGGTGCATCGGTCTGGTGTTCCAGGACACCACCCTGGACAACTACCTGACCGGGGAGCAGAACCTGCGCTTCCACGCCGACCTGTACGGGGTGCCCAAGGCGGCGTTCGCGCCGCGGCTGCGTCAGGTGCTCGAGATGGTCGGGCTGTGGGACCGGCGCTCCAGCGTGGTGTCCACCTACTCGGGCGGGATGCAGCGCCGGCTGGAAATCGCCCGCGGCCTGCTGCACGCGCCGCGGGTGCTGTTCCTTGACGAGCCGACCGTGGGCCTGGACCCGCAGACCCGGGTCTCCATCTGGACCTACATCAACGAGCTGAAGAAGCGCGAGGACATCACGATCTTCCTCACCACCCACTACATGGACGAGGCGGAGAACTGCGACCGCATCGCCATCATCGACCACGGGAAGATCGTCGCGATCGACACGCCCGAGGCGCTGAAGGCCTCCATCGGCAAGGACCGGGTGCAGATCAGCACGGCCGACGACGATGCGGCGATCAGCGCGCTGGCCGAGACGTTCAGCATCGACTCAGGCCTGCACGAGGGCCTGGTGACGTTCTCGGTGGAGTCGGGCGAGCACTTCGTGCCGCAGCTGTTCGCCCGGCTGCCGGTGGCCATCCGGTCGGTGAGCGTGTCCCGCCCCTCCCTCGATGACGTGTTCATGTCGTACACGGGTAAGACCATCCGCGATGCCGAGGCGTCCATCGGCGACCGCAACCGCAGGATCGCGACGCGGTTCGGCAGGAGGTAGCGAGGTAGCCATGCTGGAGGACATCGCGCCGCAGGACACCCTCGAGGCCGAGGAAGCGGCCCTGACCGAGACGATCAGGGTCGCGGTGCCTGAGCGCAGCCTGAGCCACGACCTGCGCGCGGTCAGCATCGTCTGGCGCCGCGAGCTGATCAGGTTCCGCAGCGACCGGCTGCGCGCGGTCACCGCCCTGGTCCAGCCGGTGCTGTTCCTGTTCGTGCTGGGCACCGGACTGTCCCGGCTGGCCTCCGCCGGCCTGCCCGCCGGGGTGGACTTCAGGACGTTCATTTACCCGGGCGTGCTGGCCATGTCGGTCCTGTTCACCGCGATCTTCTCGGCCGCCTCGATCGTGTGGGACCGGGAGTTCGGCTTTCTGCGGGAGATGCTGGTCGCCCCGGTGCGGCGGTGGGCCATCGTGGTCGGTAAGTGCCTGGGCGGCGCCACCGTGGCGACATTCCAGGGGATCATCTTCCTGGCCCTGGCCGGCGTGGCGCACGTCCCCTACGCGCCGACGCTGCTGCTGACCCTGGTCGGCGAACTGCTGCTGCTGTCGTTCACGCTGACCGCCTTCGGGGTCATGATGGCCGCGCGGATCAAGCAGATACAGGCGTTTATGGCGCTCACCCAGATGGTCGTGATGCCATTGTTCTTCCTGTCCGGTGCGCTCTACCCGCTGAACGGCCTGCCCGGCTGGCTCACCGTGCTGACCCGCATCGACCCGCTGACCTACATCGTGTCCCCGATGCGCCACGCGGTGTTCAGCCACCTCTCGGTCGGCCCGCTGGCCACCACGGCATTGAGCCCCGGCATCACCTGGTTTGGCTGGGAGGTTCCACTGGGACTATCACTGGCCATGGTGGCCGTCATGGGCGCCGCGATGCTCGGCATAGGCATAGCCGAGTTCCGCAAGACCGAATAACACCCCGTATTCAAAGCCCACCATGTGGCATTCCTCCCGCCCATTGGTAAGCCCTCGCCCATCGTTCTCAGTTATGCGTTAGCCAATAACGAAAGAACCTGTCCAATTCTCAGAGGAAACCCCGAGCGCCGCCAGAGCCATCCCCCCATTCCAAGCCCGCACCCCGATTGAATACAAAATCCACCCTGACCCCCACCTCTGAGAAGCCCCTCCCCGGCCACCCAGCAGAAGCCAGCCAGCCAAGAACAAACCCAGAGCCAACAGACAGCCCCCAAAAACAAGCCCAGAGCCAAGAGCCAGCCGGCTCCCAACGGAACCAGGCCACCGACCCCAACCTCTACCAGGCAGAGTGCCACGCGGGGGGTCCGGGGGGTCGTCCCCCCGGGAAGGCACTGCGAGCCCCCGCCGAAGCCCCTGAAAGGGGCGAGCATAGAGCGACGCCGGGTGGCTACGGGGGCAAACCACCCGGCGTCGCGATCATCGGCGTTCCGACGGGGGCCCGGAACGCCGGCAGTGGTGCCCCGACGGGGGACCAGAGCACCGATATGAATGCTACACGGAAACACCCCCCAGTGTGTCAAGACCTAATTACAACCGGATCTCGGGCCGAGCCTGAGCAGGCGAATCAGTTGTCGCCCGAGCCGGGCGGCGCGGGCCGATGGTCGTTTCCTTCTGAGCCCCCGGTCGCGTCACGGGCGACGGGCAGGTTCGGCAGGTACTCCATGAAGCCGCGAGTGTTGTTCGGCTCCCGGCCGGCGTTGGCGAACACCACGGCGAAATAGGGAATGACGATAGCGCCGACGGCGGGTATCACGGTGAGCCAGCCGAGGTGATTGACGAACATAACCACGGCGATTACGAAGCAGACCGCGCGGATGCCCATCATCAGCAGGTACCTGCGCTGCCGGTAGCTGATGTCCTCGGACAGCGACCGCCGGGCCTGCGTCACCACGTGCACCTGCGACCGCCCGCGCCCGGCGGCGTGACTTTCCCTCACCCCTCCACGGTATGCCCCCGCCGCAGGCCTGGCGACCCCGCGGGCTCAGCTGGCTTGGCTCACCGATGACATGTTGAATCCCTCCACCCGCACCGGCGGCATCGCGGCCCGGTTGAAGTAGTCGCCCCATTCGCGCGGCAGGGTCGGCACGGTCGCGCCGACCTCGAGCAGCCGCCCCAGCAGGCCGACCGGCGACTCGTTGAACCTGAAGTTGTTCACCGCCCCGGTCACCTCGCCGTTCTCCACCAGGTACACGCCGTCCCTGGTAAGCCCGGTCAGCAGCAGGGTCTGCGGGTCCACCTCGCGGATGTACCACAGGCAGGTCAGCAGCAGCCCGCGGCCGGTGGCGGCGATCATCTGCTCGAGCGACGGCGCCCCGGCGGCGGAGGTGGCGAAGGTCAGGTTGTCGATGGCGGGCGCGGGCGGCAGCCCGGCCAGCGCGGCCGAGTGCCGGGATGAATGCAGGGCCGCCAGTGAGCCGTCCTTGATCCACGCGGTCGGGGCCAGCGGGAGCCCGTTGTCGAAGACCGAGGAGTCCGCGCCCGAGGCGTGCGCGATCACGAACGGCGGGCAGCCCAGCCCGGCTGCCAGCGGGTCGCTGGACAGGGTGACCGGCTGCGTGGACAGGCGCTCGCCGACCCGGGTGCCGCCGCCCGCCTTGCTGAAGACCGTGCGCCCGTCCGCCGCGTCCTTGGCGCCCGCCGACCAGTACAGGTAGACCAGCAGGTCGGCGGTGGCGGTGGGCGGCAGCAGGGTCTCATACCGCCCCGGAGGCAGCGACACGCTGCGCTTGGCCCAGTCCAGGCGCTCGGCGAGCCCGGCGTCCAGGCCCGCGATATCCACGTCGGTGAAGTCCCGGGTCGCCGTGCCGGTCCAGGCCGAACGGGCCAGGTCCGCCGACTTCGCGTTCAGCTCGACGCGGCCGGTCGGCTGGTCGTACCGCAGCCGCAGCCCGGCCGAAGTCCCCAGGAACGTGCTGACCAGATCGTGTTCCGCGAACCCGTACAGCTTGCGGCCCGCGGCCCGGGCCTGGCGCAAGGTGTCGCCGAGCGTGGCCGCGAACTCGCGCAGCACGCCGATCTCGGTCCGGCCCGGCGGGGTGTCCCACCGGCGTTCAGGATTATTTGGGCCGAACGGGCCGTGGTCATCCGCCCCGGCCAGCGGCGCCGCATCCTCGGCGGGCGTGGCCTCGGCCGCCGCGCGCTCGGCCGCCCGGACCACGTCCTCGACCTGGTCCGGGCGTACGCCCGCCCGGGAGATGACGCCGGCCGCCGCGCCCTCGGCGCGCCGGTCGATGGCGATGACGGTGAGCTGGCGCGAGCTGGAGATCCCGTTGGTGGTGAGCGTGTTACCCGCCCAGCGCAGGTTGGCGCTCGAGGTCTCCTCGGCGATGACCACGCAGTCGTCGCTGCGGGCCGCGGCCAGCGCGCGCTCGACCGTTTCCTGCGGGCTCATGCTGCTCTGCCTTCCGCTCGCCTCCGGGCCGCTTTCAAGGCGCCTCCTTCCCTCGTCGCTCCTTCGTCGCGCCTGGGGTGGGTCCGTGGGTACATACAGAGTCCAGTCGGCGCCGCGGCCTTCGGCTCGCTCATTGGCCCTCCTCGGCCGTGTTGAGTATCCGCACGCCGCGCATCAGCACGGCCGGGCAGCCGTGGCTGACCGGGGCGACCTGGCCGGGCTGGCCCTTGCCGCAGTTGAACGCGCCGCCCAGCACGTAGGTCTGCGGGCCGCCGACGGCTTCCATGGAGCCCCAGAAGTCGGTGGTGGTCGCCTGGTAGGCGACGTCCCGCAGCTGCCCGGCCAGCCTGCCCTGCTCGATCTTGAAAAAGCGCTGGCCGGTGAACTGGAAGTTGTACCGCTGCATGTCGATCGACCAGCTCTTGTCGCCGAGGACGTAGATGCCGTCATCGACCCCGGCGATGAGGTCGGCGGTGGACGGGCCGCCGGCCGGGGCCGCCCGCAGCGACACGTTCGCCATCCGCTGCAGCGGGATGTGGCTCGGGCCGTCGGAGAACGCGCATCCGTTGGACCGGGCGAAGCCGCTGTGCCGCGCCATCCGCCGGTCCAGCTGGTAGCCGGACAGCACGCCGTAGCTGATCAGGTCCCAGGACTGCCCGGCCACGCCCTCGTCGTCGTAGCCGACCGTGGCCAGGCCATGCTCGGCCGTGCGGTCACCGGTCACGTGCATGACTTCCGAGCCGTATTTCAGGCTGCCGAGCTTGTCCGGGGTGGCGAACGAGGTGCCGGCGTAGGCGGCCTCATAGCCGAGCGCCCGGTCCAGTTCGGTGGCGTGGCCGATCGACTCGTGGATCGTGAGCCACAGGTTGGAGGGATCGATCACCAGGTCGTAGCGTCCCGCCCGGACCGTGGGGGCGGCCAGCTTGGCGGCCAGCAGCTCGGGCAGCTCGGCCAGCTCGGCCCCGAAGTGCCAGCCGGTTCCGGTCAGGTACTCATATCCGCGCCCGGCCGGCGGGGCGAGGGTGCGCATGGTGTCGAACCGCCCGTCGTCCGTGACCGCGACCGCGGTGACCGCCGGGTACAGGCGGACCCGCTGCTGGGTGGCGGTGGTCGCGCCGTCGGAGTAGAACTTGCACTCCCTTACCTGCTGCAGCGAGGCGTCCACGTGGCTGACCGCCTCGTGGTCGAGCAGGGCCTGGCTCCAGGCGGTCAGCAGCGCTACCTTGTCCGCGACGCTGATCGTGAACGGATCGGTCTGATAGGCCGAAACCCAGGTCACGTCGCCGTGGGCCGGTCGGGGGCGAGCTCGATGGGCTCGGTGTTCATAGCCGCCGCCACCTGGGCCACCTCCACGGCCTGCCGGGCCGCCAGCGCCGCCGCGTCCGCGGTCAGGTCCACGGCCGAGGCGAAGCCCCAGGTGCCGTCCACGATCACCCGCACCGCCAGGCCCAGGTCGTCGGTGTCGAACAGGGTCTGCGGGGTGCCGTCGGACAGGCCGATGTGCTGGCCCTTGATCCGTTCGGCACGGAAGTCGGCGTGCTGGGCACCGAGCGCCTCGGCTTGGGCGAGGGCCGCATCCGCCAGGTCCCGCAGCGGCAGCGCGGTGAACTCTGGATCCATCTTCGATGCGTGATCATCCACGCGGCGTGAGTTTATCTCACTGCTCCCGAACGGCTGCGGTACCCTCTACAGGCCAACCAGAGAGGTAAGCGTGGGTCGTTCGGTGCTGGTAACGGGCGGGAACCGGGGTATCGGGCTGGCCATCGCCCGGCGGCTGGCCGCGGGCGGGGACAGCGTCACGGTGACCTCGCGCTCCGGCGACCCGGTGGCCGGGCTCGCGGTGGTCCGCTGCGACGTGCAGGACTCGGCCAGCGTCGATGCGGCGTTCGGGGCGGTGGAGCAGGGCCAGGGCCCGGTCGAGGTGCTGGTGGCCAACGCGGGCGTGACCCGGGACCAGCTGCTGGCGCTGATGAAGGAAGAGGACTTCGCCGCGGTGCTCGATACCAACCTGACCGGTGCGTACCGGGTGGCCAAGCGGGCGGTGCGCGGCATGATGCGGATGCGCAGCGGGCGGCTCATCTTCATCTCCTCCGTGGTCGGCCTGTACGGCTCGGCCGGCCAGGCCAACTACGCCGCCTCGAAGGCCGGGCTGGTCGGCCTGGCCCGGTCCCTGGCCCGTGAGCTCGGGTCCCGCGGCATCACCGCCAACGTGATCGCCCCGGGCTTCGTGGACAGCGACATGACGGCCGTCCTGGCCGAGGACAGGAAGGCGGCCATCCTGGCCGCGGTCCCGCTGGCCAGGTTCGCCTCGGCCGGCGAGGTGGCGGGCCTGGTGGCCTTCCTGGCCGGCCCCGACGCCGCCTATATCACCGGCGCCGTGATCCCGGTCGACGGCGGCCTGGGCATGGGACACTAAGGTCCGAGAGAAGCCCGCCCAGCCCCAGGCGCCCCCGGAGGGGGCCCGAGGGGGTCTGGGGGGAACGGCTTCCCCCCAGGAGCAGGGGGGGTCTGGGGGGGATATTCCCCCCGAGGGAGCACAGCATGGGAATCTTGGACGGCAAGCGGATCCTGGTCACCGGGGTCATCACGGACGCCTCGATCGCTTTCCACGTGGCCCGGGTGGCCCAGCAGGAGGGCGCGACGGTGGTGCTGACCGGGTTCGGCAGGCTCAGCCTGGTGGAGCGGATCGCCAAGCGGCTGCCCTCGCCGCCGCCGGTCCTCGAGCTGGACGTGACCAGCGACGATCAGCTGGCCTCCCTGGCCGGCCGGGTTTCCGAGCATGTCGGCGGGCTGGACGGCGTGCTGCACGCGATCGCGTTCGCCAACCCCGAGCAGGCGCTGGGCGGGAACTTCCTGCACACCGGGTGGGCTGACGTGGCCACGGCGCTGCAGGTCTCCATGTACTCGCTGAAGGCGGTCACGATGGCGGCGCTGCCGCTGATGGGCGGCGGCGGATCGGTGGTGGGCCTGGACTTCGACGCCAGCGTGGCCTGGCCGGGCTACGACTGGATGGGCGTGGCCAAGGCCGGGCTCGAGTCGTGCGCGCGCTACCTGGCCCGCGACCTCGGCGCCCGGGGGGTCCGGGTCAACCTGGTGGCCGCCGGGCCGCTGCGCACCATGGCCGCCAAGTCGATCCCCGGCTTCGACCGGTTCGAGGGCGTGTGGGACGACCGGGCCCCGCTCGGCTGGGACATCACCGAGCCCGAGCCGGTCGCGCGGGCCTGCGTGGCGCTGCTTTCCGACTGGTTCCCCGCCACCACAGGCGAGATCGTGCACGTCGACGGCGGCGTGCACGCGATGGGGGCTTGATGCGCGAGTACGTCCTGACCCTGTCCTGCCCGGACCGGACCGGAATCGTGCACGCGGTCGCGGCCTACCTGCTGCGGGCCGGCTGCAACGTGCTGGACAGCCAGCAGTTCGGGGACCGGACCGCCGACGGGCCCAAGGGGTCCGAGGGGGCGGGCCGGTTCTTCATGCGGGTGCACGTCGAGACGGTGACCGGCGCGCCCGCTACCTATGACTCCCTGCACGCGGGATTCGCCGCGGTGGCGGCCGAGTTCGGCATGGACTGGGAACTGCACGACACCGCCATCCAGCCCCGTGTGCTGATCATGGTGTCCAAGGCCGGCCACTGCCTGAACGACCTGCTCTACCGGCGCGCGGCCGAATCACTGCGCATCGACGTCCCCCTGGTCATCGGCAATCACCCCGACCTGGCCCCGCTCGCGGCCGCGCACGGCGTCGCGTTCGAACACGTGCCGGCCGATCCGGCCGACCCGATGTCGGGGCCGCGGTCCGAGGGCCGCCTGCTGGACCTGGTCGCCGAGCTGGACATCGACTTCGTGGTCCTGGCCAGGTACATGCGCATCCTGTCCCCTGAGCTGTGCGCCAAGCTGGCCGGCCGGATCATCAACATTCATCATTCCTTCCTGCCCAGCTTCAAGGGCGCGCGGCCCTATCATCAAGCCCATGCGCACGGCGTGAAGCTCATTGGCGCGACCGCGCACTACGTCACCGCCAACCTGGACGAGGGCCCGATCATCGAGCAGGAGGTGGCCCGGGTCGATCACACCAGCAGCCCGGAAGGCCTCGCGGCCATCGGCCGCGACGCCGAGCGGGTCGCGCTGGCCCGGGCCGTGCGCTGGCACGCCGAGCACCGCGTCCTGCTGCATGGCCGCCGTACCGTGATCTTCAGGTGAGGGCCGGGCGGCCCGCCGGAGATGACTATTGACGCCCAGTGACAGCGTGCCGACCTGGTGATACCCGGAGTCACCGTTGTTCTACTCATCGTTAAACGGTTACGCTCAGTAGTCACTGGCGGGGGCATAACGCGGGCGGTTCCGGAAAGTGTCACGGGGGCCCGGGCTCGCTGACGTTCTTGGCGATGCCGGCGACCGTCGGCGAAGATTCTGCGGCGGGACGGCCCCTTCACGGCAAGCCTTCGCGCCTCAGGTGTACTGTGTACCCGTTGGTACGAGAGTTAACAGATATGTCCAATTCCGGAAATGTCGGGATGGTAGGCGACCATGGCCCGACGCTGCTCCCAGGGGATTGATGGCAAGTTGTGACTTTTTTGCCGAGAGATCGATGCAATATGGAACTTACGCTTCCGCTAACTCATAACACCGGTAACTGAACCGGCGTCGGCCCGCCATGGGCCGGCCCGGATGTGCCGGGGAGACGGGCCGTACCGCTTTTGGGGGAACTGCGACCCAGTGCCCCGTGACGGTGGCGGAGCGGATCACCGGCGACCTGCGAGAAAGAAGGGCGACACTCTGATGACCCCAGGACGGACAACAGGCGCGAACAGCGTAAGGAGGGAGGGGCGATGACTGTGTTCGGTAAGAAGCAGTTCGCCGGGCTGGCCCTGGCGGTTGCGGGCATCACGGCCCTCGCCGCCTGCAGCAGCAGCGGCAGCAGCAGCGCCAGCCCGACCTCAAGCGCCTCCCCCGGAGAGACGACCCAGCCGGGCTCTATCGGCGCGATCCCGGCCGCGGGCACCCCCTCAGGGACGGCCAGTTCCATCACGTTCGGGTACCTGGCGGCTGACGCGCCCAACTGGATCATGCCGGTCATCCCGGGTGCGCAAAACTCGGTCTACAACGTCTTCGTGTTCGAGTGGCAGCTGTGGCGGCCGACCTGGTTCACGCCTCAAGGCTCCACCCCGACGGTCGACCAGCCACTGAGCGTGGCCAATCCGCCCGTGTGGTCGAACGGCGACAAGACGGTGTTCGATCACGCTGAAGCCGTGGAAGTGGTCCAACGGCCAGACGCTCGGCTCCAAGGACCTCGAGTTCACGGTCGATGAGATCAGGGCCGCGGTCAAGGAATCCCCGGCCGACTGGGCGGCCTACGTGCCCGGCTACTTCCCGGACACGATCACCACCATGTCGACGCCGAACGCTCAGACGCTGGTGATCAACATGTCCAAGCCGGTCAACCCGACCTGGCTGGAAGAAGACATCCTCGACGTCCCGGTCATGCCGGCGGCCGCGTGGGCCAAGGCTTCCGCGAGCGGGCCGATCCTGGACTACACTCAGCCGGCGAACGCGAAGAAGATCTTCGACTTCCTCACCGCGCAGTCCAAGTCGGTGTCCACCTACGCCACCAACCCGCTCTGGCAGGTCGTTGACGGGCCGTACAAGCTGACTGCCTTCAACGCCACCACCGGCTCGTTCACCATGGTGCCGAACCCCGACTACAGCGGCCCGCACGCGAGCCCCCAGTCCAGCTTCGTCGGGGTCCCGTTCACCTCCGACGCGGCCACGTTCAACGCCATCAAGAGCGGGTCGGTCGATGTCGCCGCCCTGCCGCCTGAGGACAACCCGGAGATCTCCACGCTGAAGAGCACCGGCTACAACTACTACGGCCTGCCGGCCTTCGGCGACTACTTCGCGGCCTACAACTTCAAGGATACGACGGGCGATTTCAACAACATCGCCAGCCAGCTGTACTTCCGCCAGGCCATGCAGCACCTGGAAGACCAGGATGGCCAGATCAAGGCCTTCCTCAACGGGAACGGCGACCCGCTCTACGGTCCGATCGGGGCCTACCCGGAGAGCCCGTTCCTGCCCGCCGACGCTAAGACGAACCCCTACCCGTTCAGCGTCTCCACCGCGACCAGCCTGCTGAGTTCGCACGGCTGGACCGTCACCCCGAACGGCACCGACACCTGCGCGAAGGCGGGCACGGCCTCGAGTGAGTGCGGGGCCGGCATCCCGGCGGGCACCAAGCTGTCGTTCAACCTGATCTACAACGCCGCCTCGCCGATCACTCAGGAAGTCGAGGACCTGGCCTCCAACGCGAAGGCAGCCGGCATCACGATCAACCTGTCGGCCAGCAACTTCAACTTCATCATTAACAACTACACCGACCCCGGATCCCCGGCCAACGTCAACAAGTGGGCCATGATGGACTTCGGCGGGGAGAGCATATCCACCTACCCCACCACGTTCGGGCTGTTCAACACCGGCGGGTCCGCGCAGCTGGGCGACTACAGCAACCCGACCGCGGACGCGCTGATCAACGCCTCCATCAGCAGCACTAACCCGGCCGCGGTCACGGACGAGCTGTCGTTCCTGAGCTCGAACCTGCCGGTGCTGTGGCAGCCGTTGCGGGACCACGTCTACGTCTGGAAGACGAACGTCTCGGCGACCACGCCGCAGGCGTTCGAGAACCTGACCCAGTACGACCCCACACCGGAATTCTGGTACATAACCAAGTAGCGGCAGTACGCGTCACCTGCTGGACTGGCCTGTCTCCCGGTGATAAACCGGGAGACAGGCCACCAGCCCGGAAGGAAGGATCCCACCGGTGAGCGCTTACCTGCTGCGCCGGATCGGGACGTCCATCATCGTCCTGCTCGGCATCTCCATCTTCATGTACCTGCTGCTGCACGCGGTCTTCCCCTCGCCGGCCAAGATCGCGCTGGGCCTCAAGGCCACCCCCGCCTCGATCGCCGCCTATAACAAGGCGCACGGGTACGACCGCCCGGTGATCGATCAGTACCTGAGCTACATGAACGGCCTGCTGGTCCACGGCAACCTGGGCTACTCCTGGCCGAGAACCAGAACGTGTCCGCCCTGTTCGCGGAGCGCCTGGCCCGCAGCATCTACCTGTCCGGCATCTCGCTGCTGCTAGCCATCCTGATCGCCTTGCCGCTGGGCATCTTCCAGGCGGTAAAGCGGAACACGCTCGGCGACAACGTGGCCACCAGCGCCGCGTTCATCCTGTACTCGATGCCGTCGTTCTTCCTCGGGCTCATCCTCATCCAGATCTTCGCGCTCTCGTTCCCCATCCTGGGCTTCGAGGCCAGCCAGTCGACCTCGATCTGGGCCGTGATCGGCGACTGGCACGACATGCTCCTGCCCGTCCTGACCCTGACGCTGCTCACCGTGGCCAACTTCTCCCGGTATATGCGGTCATCGTCGATTGACGTGCTCGCCCAGGACTACATCAAGGTGGCGCGGGCCAAGGGCCTGCCCGAGCGCCTGGTCCTGACGCGGCACATGGTGCGGAACGCGTCCCTGCCGATGGTCACCCTGATCGGGCTGTTCCTACCCGCCCTGCTGGCCGGGAACCTGATCATCGAGACCCTGTTCAACTACCAGGGCCTGGGGCTGCTGTTCTTCGAACAGCCTGGGCAAGGAGGATTACCCGGTGCTGCTGGCTTATACGCTGCTCGGTGCCGTCTTCGTGGTCCTGGGCAACTTCGTCGCGGATATCGCGCTGACCGTCGCGGATCCGCGTATCCGGCTGGCCTGACCGGCCGGCGGCAAGGAGGCAATCGTGGCAGCAGGAAGGCAGGCGTCGCTCCCGCCGCTCGACACGACCCGTGCCCCCGAGGGCGGCGAGCTCGGCGCGGTTCAGAGCGGGTGGCGGCTGGCGCTGCGCGAGTTCGTGCGGAACAGGCTGGCCGTCGCCGGCGTCGGCATCCTGCTGTTCTTCGTGGTTTTCTGTTTCCTGGGGCCGTTCTTCTACCACGCGAACCTGCTGGACGTGAACCTGATCAACGCGCATGACCCGCCGGGCGCCGGTCATCCGCTCGGCGCGGACGTCAACGGCTTCGACGTTCTCGGCGAGCTGATGAAGGGCGGCCAGGCCGCGCTGGAGATCGGTTTCTTCGCCGCGTTCGTCGCGATTACCATCGGCGCGCTGGTCGGCGCGGTGGCCGGGCTGGCCGGCGGGATCGCCGACACCGTGCTGATGCGCGTGGTCGACATATTCCTGTCAATTCCGTTCCTGTTCGTAGTGCTCATCCTGGCCGCCAGGTACGGCGCGTCGGTGCTGTCCCTGTCCCTGGTCATCGGCGGGTTCTCCTGGCAGGTGCCGGCCCGGCTGGTGCGCGGCGAGGTGCTCACGATCAGGGAACGCGATTTCGTCCTGGCCGCGCGCACCGCGGGCACCCGCAGCTGGCGGCTGATCCGCAAGCACCTGCTGCCGAACTCGATCGGCGTGATGGTCGTCAACGTGACCTTCCAGGTCGCCGACGCGATCCTCGCGGTCTCCTACGTGGGCTTCCTCGGCTTCGGCCTGCACTACCCCAACCTGGACTGGGGTGACATGATCTCCGACGGCGTCGGGTACATGCAGGACGGCTACTGGTGGCTGATCTACCCGGTCGGCATCTGCATCGTGCTGACCGTGATGGCCCTCAACTTCATCGGCGACGCGCTCCGCGACTCCCTGGACGTGCGGCTGCGGCGGCGTTAAGGCGCGTCTGAAGTCGGGTACCACGCTTGAACAGCCATCGCAACGAGAGGTAACGGCCCCCATGGCCCCCGTCCTTGACATCGAGAACCTGTCGACGCACATCAAGCTGACCAGCTCCGTGGTGCAGGCGGTCGGCAACATCGACATGCGCGTCGAAGCCGGGGAAACCCTCGGCATCGTGGGGGAGTCCGGCTGCGGCAAATCCATGACCGGGCTGTCGATCATGGGGCTGCTGCCGCCCGGCGGGTCCATCGTGGGCGGCTCGATCAAGCTCGACGGCCGCGAACTCGTCGGCCTCAAGCAGGAGGAACTGCGGCGGGTCCGGGGCAACGAGATCGCGATGATCTTCCAGGATCCGCTCACCTCGCTCGACCCGACCAAGACCATCGGCTACCAGGTGGCCGAGCCGGTCCGGCTGCACCGGGGCGTGTCCAGGTCCGCCGCCATGGACCGGGCGGTGGAGGTGCTGTCCCTGGTCGGGCTGCCCAAGCCCAAGGAGCGGCTCGAGGACTACCCGCACCAGCTGTCCGGCGGCCTGCGGCAGCGGGTGATGATCGCCATGGCGCTGGCCAACGAACCGAAGCTGCTCATCGCCGACGAGCCGACCACGGCCCTCGACGTCACCATCCAGGCGCAGATCCTCGCTCTGCTCAGGGACCTGAAGGATCGCCTGGGCATGGCCATGCTGCTGATCACGCACGACATGGGCGTGATCGCCGGGCACGCCGACCGGGTCAACGTCATGTACGCGGGCCGGGTGGTGGAAACCGCCGAGGTGCGCGAGCTCTTCAATGCGATGCACCACCCCTACACCCAGGCCCTGCTCGCGTCCATTCCCCAGCTCGACCAGGATGCCAACAAGGCGTTGCACGCCATTCCCGGCCTGCCGCCCGACCTGTCGCACCCGCCGCACGGCTGCCGGTTCGCGGCCCGGTGCACCCGGGCTACGGACAAGTGCCGCTCCGAGGAGCCGTCCCTGTCCGGCCAGACCTACGAGCACAGGTTCTCCTGCTGGCACCCCGTAGCCGGACCGCTGGTCCTGGAGGTAGTCGGCGCCAGCGGGCCGGACGCGGCGAGTACCGGCCTGGCCGGCGCGGACAACAAGAGCATCCGGGAAGCATCCGCAGGCGACCGGGTCGGCCTCGCCGACGACGCTCCGCTGGCCGACGCCGCGCCCGGGGAAACCCGGGAAACCCAAGGGGTCGAAGCCATCGTGGTGGCGGCCGGCCTCGAAGTGACCGCCGATGGCCGCCTCGAGGTGACCGAGCGCACGGTCGAGGTCGCGGCGGCGAACGGGGACGGCGCCTCCCCGCTGCTCGCGCTCACCCACCTGGTGAAGGAATTTCCCATCACCGCGGGCGTGCTGCAGCGAAAGGTGGGGGCCGTCCACGCCGTGTCGGACGTGTCCTTCTCCGTGCCCGCCGGGACCACGTTCGGCCTGGTCGGCGAGTCGGGGTGCGGCAAGACCAC
This sequence comes from uncultured Actinomycetes bacterium, assembly GCA_963835775.1. Taxonomy (GTDB): domain Bacteria; phylum Actinomycetota; class Actinomycetes; order Streptosporangiales; family Streptosporangiaceae; genus Palsa-504. Next base: position 629,115 of record CAWIHB010000004.1, read on the forward strand.
GATCGGCAAGGTGATCGTGGCGCTGGAGAAGCCGAACTCCGGCTCGGTCACGCTCGGTGGCGTGGACATATCCAAGCTGACCGGCGGCGATTTGCGGCGCAAGCGCCGCGACCTGCAGCTCATGTTCCAGGACCCGCACTCCTCGCTCGACCCGCGGATGCGCGTCGGCGAGATCATCGGCGAGCCCCTGGCCATCCAGCACCTGGGCAGCAAGCGGGCCCAGCGGGACCGCGTATTCGAGCTGCTCGGCGAGGTCGGCCTGCCGCGGAACGCCGTGGAGCGCTACCCGCACGAGTTCTCCGGCGGCCAGCGGCAGCGCATCGGCCTGGCCCGGGCGCTCACCCTGAACCCGAGGCTCATCGTGGCCGACGAGCCGGTCAGCGCGCTCGACGTGTCCATCAGGGCGCAGGTGCTGAACCTGATGAAGCGGCTGCAGGCCACGCACGGCCTGACCTACGTGGTGATCTCGCACGACCTGGCCGTGGTCAAGTACATGGCCGAGCGGATCGGCGTCATGTACCTGGGCAAGCTGGTCGAGCTCGGCTCCGGTGATGACATCTACGAGCGGGCCGCGCATCCCTACACGGCGGGCCTGATCGCCACCATCCCGGTGCCCAAGCCGTCCGTGGAGCGGGCCAAGTCGGGTGCCGCCATCCGGGGCGAGCTGCCCAGCCCGGTGAACCCGCCCTCCGGGTGCCGGTTCCGGACCAGGTGCCAGTTCGCGCAGGAGATCTGCTCCGCCGAGGAACCCCCGCTGCGTTCGTTCGGTCCGGGTCACGTGGCCGCCTGCCACTTCCCGCTGCAGACGCCGGACGGCGCGCCGGTGGGCGCTGCCGCCATGTCCTCCGCCTCCGACCCGTCGCGTTAGGCGGCGCTGCGCCCGTGCCTGATGCGCATGGTGCCGGAGAGCCCGGCGGGACCGGTGAAGGCAGATATCCGCGGCTTTCCCTTGCCCGGAACGCAGTTGATGCCGATACTCCATTCATGGGAGGGTCGCCGGCGGACACGCCCGCAACGCCCGAGTATCTCCGCGCCTCGGACGCGGAGCGCGACCATGCCATCAGCGAGCTCCGGCAGGAGTTCATCGACGGGCGCCTGTCGCACGAGACCTTCATGATCCGCATGCAGGACGCCCTGAGCGCACGGCACCGCGGCCAGCTGACGGGCCTGTTCAACGACCTCCCGCCGCGCCGGGCCCGCCCCCGGGAGCTGCTGGCCCGCATGCGGGCCGCCTTCCGCTGGTGGGACCGCGACGAGGGGGCCGCTCCGGCCGCCCACTGGACCCGGGGCAGCAACCAGCCCCAGGTAGCTGCCGGCCTGCCGGGACCCGATGGGATCCCCGGCCCCGGCGGGTGGCCGCAGGTGTTCCCGCCGCCCCGGCCGCCGCAGCCCGATCCCGCTCCCTCGGGACCGCCGCAGCCGCTGTTCTTCCCGCCGGGCGCCGGCACCGCCTTCACCATCGGCCGGACCCAGGACTGCGACCTGCGCATCGCCGACCTTTCTGTATCCAGGCTGCACGCTCAGCTGTCGCGCGGCGAGGACGGCTGGCTGCTTTCCGACCTGGGCTCCCACAACGGCACCCGGGTAAACGGCTGGCGGGTCCGCGAGCCGGTGCCGCTGCGGACCGGTGACCTAGTCCAGTTCGGCTCCGCCACCTTCGTAGTCCAGGGCCCCGGCCCAGCGGGCCGAGAAGATGAGAGCCCCCGGAAGGGGGCCCAGGGGGGGTACGGGGGGACGGGCAGTCCCCCCCGTGAGTGGGGGTCCGGGGGGCCCTGCCCCCCGGTAAGTTGTAGAGCGTGACGACCGTTCTGCTGGTGCGGCATGGGCTCACCGCGACGACCGGCCACGTGCTCACCGGGTGGATGCCTGGCATCCCGCTCGATGACCGCGGCCGGGCCCAGGCCGCCGCGCTGGCCGCCAGGCTGGCGCCGTTGCGCCTTGATGCCATCGTGAGCAGCCCGCTGGACCGATGCCTGCAGACGGCGGCGGCCATCGCGGCCGGGCGGGACAGCCAGCAGGTCATCACCGAGGACCGGGTGGGGGAGTGCCGCTACGGTGACTGGACCGGGCAGCCGCTGAAGAAGCTGGCCGCCGAGAAGCTGTGGCGCGTGGTGCAGGCGCACCCGAGCGCGGTGACGTTTCCCGGGCCCGACGGGGAATCGATGCCGGATATGCAGCACCGGGCGGTGGCCGCGGTCCGGGACTGGAATGCCAGGCTCGGCCCGGATGCCACCTACCTGATCTGCTCGCACGGCGATGTCATCAAGGCCATCGTCGCCGATAGCCTGGGATTGCACCTCGATCAGTGCCAGCGGATCCAGGCCGATCCCTGCTCGCTGAGCGTGATCAGGTATACGCCACTGCGACCGTTCCTGATCCGGATGAACGACAGAGGGGGTGGAGTCGACGACCTCATGCCCCGTCCTGACGGACACCACCCCCGGGCCAGCGACGCCGCGGTCGGCGGCGGCTCCGGCGGGGCGGCGCAGGCCAACGGGCAGGCCGAGGCGATGAACGGTGCGACTGCGATCCGGGCCGGGGCCGTTGCGGACCCTGCCGGTCGTCAGCAGTCGGTGGACACGCGAGGATAGGGCTATGCCGGTCTACTTCTATGACCCGCCGGACAGGTTCGTGGCCGGCGCGGTCGGGCAGCCAGGAGAACGGATCTTCTACCTGCAGGCGACCTCGACTGGTCGCGTGACCAGCGTTGTCCTGGAGAAATTCCAGGTCAGCCTGCTGGCCGAACGCATCGACGAGCTCCTGGATGAGGTGCTCAGGCGTACCGGCGGGTCGCCCGAGGTGCCCGCGGCCGCCCCCGCCGGGCTGGAGGACGACGGCCCGCTCGACCTGCCGCTGCTCGAGGACTTCAGGGTCGGCGCGATCGCCCTGGCCTGGGACGGCGACGGGGGCATGGTCGTGATCGAGGCGCAGGAGGAATCGGACGAGCCGGTGGAACCGCTGGCCGAGGACATCCCGGCCGACGGGCCTGGGGTGCTCAGGGTGCGCATCACGCCGGGGGCCGCACGCGCCTTCGCCCAGCGCGCGGCCAAGATCGTCGCGGCGGGCCGCCCGCCCTGCCCGCTATGCGGCCTGCCGCTGGATACCGACGGCCACGTGTGCCCCCGGCAGAACGGTCACCGCGTCAGCCATGCTTAGTGAGCCCTCGGGGGGACGACCCCCCCAGACCCCCCCGCGACCGGTGGGACCCATCCCCCCGGACCCCCCTTGGGGGGGGCTGCCCGCCCCCCCAGACCCCCATGGGGCCGAGCAGGCCGCGCTGGAGTTGCTGGCCAGCGGGGAACTTGAGGTCGAAGGCCGACTGGTAGACGCGTCTAACGCCACCTTGTACTGCACGATCACGGTCGCCGGGCCGCAGCCGAGGAGCGGAAAAAATCCGGGCCGTCCCGCCAAGAACGCCAAGAACGCACCGGCCGCCGAAACCAAGATCGCCTGCGTCTACAAGCCGATCGCGGGCGAGCGCCCGTTGTGGGACTTCCCGGCAGGAACGCTGGCCGGGCGGGAAGTCGCCGCCTACATCGTCTCCCGTGCGGCCGGCTGGGACGTGGTCCCGCCCACGGTCATGCGCGACGGGCCGTTCGGCCCCGGCATGTGCCAGCTGTGGATCGACCACGACACCGAGGTGGACCTGATCTCGCTGTCCCGCCGCACCGATCACGCGGGCCTGCGCGACATGGCCGTATTCGACGCCGTAGTGAACAACGCCGACCGGAAGATCGGCCACCTGCTGCCCGTTCCCGATGGGCACCTGTACGGCTGCGACCACGGGGTCTGCTTCGCCGAGGATTACAAGCTGCGCACCGTCTTGTGGCAGTGGCGGGGCAAAAGCTTGCCCAGGCGCTCGGTGGAGGCCCTGCGCCGCCTGAACGCGCAGCTCACCGACGGCGCCCTGGCCGAGGAACTGTCCGCGCTGCTGGCCTCGAGCGAGATCAGCGCCACCAGGATCAGGATCGAGACCCTGCTCAAGCACCGGGTGCATCCCTACCCGCCCGCCGACTGGCCCGCCGTCCCCTGGCCCCCCATCTAACCCGCCCCGCCGTCCCCCCGACTCGCGTCTAGCCGGACTCCCCGGCGCCGCCGTGGCGCCTGAAGTAGCGCTCGAATTCGCGGGCGATGGCGTCGCCGCTCGCCTCGGGCAGGTCCATCGCGTCCTTGGCCTCCTCAAGCGTCCGCACGTAGTCGGCGACCTCGGAGTCCTGCTGGGCGAGCTCGTCGACGCCCCGCTCCCAGGCGCGCGCCTCCTCGGGCAGATCGGCCAGCGGCAGCGGCGCGTCCAGGACGTCCTCGACGCCGCGCAGCAGAGCCAGCGTGGCCTTCGGGCTGGGCGGCTGCGCCACGTAGTGCGGCACCTGCGCCCACAGTGAGACGGTGGGGATGCCCGCACCCGTGCAGGTGTGCTGCAGCACGCCGATGATCCCGGTCGGGCCCTTGTAGTCGACCCGGCCGATGCCGCTCACGGCGATATCGCCGGGCAGCCTCACGTTCGACGAGCCGACAGAAACCGGCACCGGGCGGGTGTGCGGCGCGTCGGCCAGCAGCGCGCCGAGCAGGATGACCAGGTCGACGCCGAGGGCTTCCAGGCTCTGCACGAGCTCGTCGCTGAATGCCCGCCAGCGCATGTTCGGCTCGATGCCGTGCACCAGGACCACGTCCCTGGACAGCCCGGTCGGCGGCGCGGACCCGTCGGCCGGATCCTGGGGTTGTGCCCGGGCCAGCGAGATCCTGGTCGTCGGCCAGATCAGGCGTTTGGTCTGGCCGCTCTCGACCTCGATCACCGGCCGGTTGACCTGGAAGTCGTAGAAGTCCTCGGGGTCGATGGCGGCGATCGGGGCCGCCTGCCAGGCGATGCCCAGGTGGTTGACCACCCCGCTGGCCGCCTCACCAGCGTCGTTCCAGCCCTCGAACCCAGCGATCGCAACCGGAGAGGTGAGTTCGCCGATGTCGTTGAACTCGATGACTCTCTACCTCCCACATCGCGCTGGCCGCCCGGCAACCTCAGGCCCGGGGCCGTTCCCGCGAGCCGTCCCAGCTACAGACTACGTGGTTGCCCCTACTCGTTGGGTGACCTGCTGGCATGTTCCCCGCCCAGAATGGGTGCCGATGAGCACATTGCGGGCCGCCTTAGCGGGGCGAGTCGTGGTGGCGGACGGGGGCCATGGGCACCATGCTCCAGGCAGAGGAGATGCAGCTGCATCCCGAGCAGTCCACCGACGCGATCATCGTGCCCCACCCGAGGCGAAATACTTCTTGGTATGAGCGACGTCGCGGTCCTGTTTGACATGGACGGCCTGCTGATCGACTCCGAACCGCTGTGGTTTGCGGCCGAGGCCGCGGTCATGGCCAGGCTCGGGGTGCAGTGGACCCAGGCCGACCAGCACCAGCTGCTGGGTGGCAGCCTAGAGCGCTCGGTGAGCTACATGCTGGCCAAGGCCGCGCGGCCGGTGCTGCCGCAGACGCTGGCCGCGTGGCTGATGGCCGATATCACCGAGCGAGTCCGCCGCGACGTGCCGCTCCGGCCGGGCGCGCCGGAGCTGCTCGCCTCGGTCGCCCGCGCCGGCCTGCCCTGCGCCCTGGTCACCTCGTCCGAGCGGACGTTCATGGATGCCGTCCTGGCCAGCACCGGCCTGCGGTTCGACGTGCTGGTATGCGCCGACGACGTGACCGCGACCAAGCCCGACCCGGAGTGTTACCTGCTCGCGGCCAAGCTGATCGGCGTGCCCCCGGCGGACTGCTTCGCCCTGGAAGACTCGCCCAACGGCGTGGCGTCCGCCGAAGCCGCCGGGTGCCGGGTCATCGCGGTGCCGTCCGTGGTCCCGATCGCCCCGGCACCAGGCCGCACCGTAGTCCGCTCGTTGCTGGATCTTCAGGCTGACCCCAGCGGTGTCTTCCCCCTGGGGGACGACCCCCCCGGTGACCCCCCCGCTCGGGGGGACCAGTCCCCCCGAACCCCCTTGGGGGGCTAGCCCCAGCGACGGCACTGCCGGGCCGGCTTAGACTCGAAGGAGCAACGCGGGGAGGCGCGGATGTCCACTTATGACAAGATCGCCTGGCTGCCGCTGTGCGGTGGGCTGACCGGGGTCGGCCTGGTGCTGAGCTACCTCGCCATGCGCAGGCGCGGCCTCGGCTCAGGCCTGCGCTGGGCGGCCGTTTCACTGCTGCCGCTGGCCGCCTACCTGACCGGCGCGGTCGAGATGTTCTGGAAGATCGGGGTCGCCATCGGGGACTTCGCCACCGGCTTCGTCTTCTCCCCCCGGGTGTGGTCGGGTATCGCGGTGACCGGCCTGGCCGTGGTGCTGTTCGTGGCGTCCGGCCCGCTGCGCCGGCGCCGGGTCAAGCAGGGCGGGGACAAGCAGAGCGTGCCTGCGTCCGGTGCCGCCGGGTCGCTTCCGGCGCCCGGGAAACAGCTCGTCACCCGGCCTGACGCCGGAACCAAGGCCGGCGCCGCGGTGCCCGCCCAGACGCCGGCCAAGACACGCCGGGGCAAGAACACTGCCGATGACGACGATCTCGGCGACGTCGAGGACATCCTGCGCCGCCACGGCATCACCTGACGGGTTAGGCCCGCGCCGCCTGATCGTAACCCACCCGCCCCAAGTCATCCAGGCTGGTCCTGCCGTAGCTGTGCTAGGCCCGATGTTCCTGGCGGCTTGGCGGGCCACGAAGAGGAGCGAGACCGTCAGCTGGGGCAAGCCTCGTGGACCCAAGTCCCGCAGGCGCGCTTGCGGGCATCTTGCCGTGGCATTACCGGCTGGCCGCACCGGCCGCAGCGCTGCCCGGCCGCACGGGCCGCGTTAGCCTCCCATCCAGCCGGGTCAGTTGCGACCCAGCTGAGCCCGATCGGGCCGGAGCCGGTCACGGGCAACCCGGCACCCCCGGGGCAGAAATGCTCCAGATGCACCTGGCGTACCCGCTCCCCGATCGACACCCGCTCCCCGCCGTGCCCCCGGGCGTTCCGGCCTGCGCGATCATCCCTGTCCTCGCCGGGCAATCCCGGGCGGCCACCCAGGCGCTCCCACTCAGCCACCGTGATCCGCTCCAGTCTCCGTGTGCGGGCTTGTCCTTCTCACCGCAAGGCCCGCAAGGGTAAGGCGCCCCGGCCGATGACGACGACGATCTCGGGGACGTCGCGGAAATCTTGCGTCGGCGCGGCATCGCTGAGGCAAAGTTCACGTACACCGTCGCGTTCAGACATCATTTTGCCATACGGATCCGCATACCGGATACTCGTAACTTCAGCACCACTGGTACCTGTGATGGACAATATTCTCAACAGGTAGCGTTGCATGACAAACTAGTACGACTTAAGTCACGATCACGCTACGACTGACACGCGGGACTGGTACCTGCGCGCGAAATGACGGAATCTCACTAGTTAGGGCCGAGGCGGCTGTTGCTGCGGGGCAGGTCCTTAAAGACGTAATGAGCGCCTTTGTTCGGGCAAGAGATTGGCTTGTGGGAATGGCTGTGCCCATAGACATGGTGACCGGATCGGACGGCCCGCCGCCTGGGTCGGCGCTGTCTGTTCCCGCCCAGGCCATCGAGGGGCGGTCGCTCGGCCAGATCGCCTGGATGCGGCTGCGGCGGGACAAGGTGGCCATGACGGGCGGCGCCGTCGTGCTCTTCCTCATCCTGGTGGGGATCATCGGGCCGTATCTGGTGCAGAACCCTACCATCTACCACTCGAACCTGATCGATCCGGTGTACAGCCGGCCAATCGGGCCGTTCGGCGGGATCAGTCTCGCGCACCCGTTTGGCGTCGAGCCGGTGACTGGCCGGGACATGCTGAGCCGCATCGTCAACGGCGCACGGGTGTCGCTGATCATCGCCTTCTTGTCGACCGCGCTCGCGGTCGGCATCGGCGTGGTGATGGGCGTCATCGCGGGCTACTTCGGCGGCTGGGTGGATTCGGTGATCGCCCGCGCCATGGACATCTTCCTCGCCTTCCCGCTGCTGGTGTTCGCGATCGCACTGGTCGGCGTCATCCCGTCGACCGCGTTCGGCCTGTCAGGGAACGGCCTGAGGATCGGCCTGCTGATCTTCGTGATCGGCTTCTTCGCCTGGCCGTATATGGGCCGGATCATCCGCGGCCAGACGCTGTCGCTGCGCGAGCGCGAGTTCGTTGATGCCGCCCGCAGCATGGGCGCCCGGGGGCCGTACATCTTGTTCCGCGAGCTGCTACCGAACCTGGTCGGGCCGATCCTGGTCTACGCCACGCTGCTGATCCCGACCAACATCCTGTTCGAGGCGGCGCTGTCCTACCTCGGCGTCGGCATCATCCCTCCGCAGCCGAGCTGGGGCGGGATGCTGTCGGACGCGGTCACCAACGGCTTCTACTCGATCGACCCGATGTACATGATCCTTCCGGGGCTGGCCATCTTCATCACGGTAATGGCCTTCAACTTGTTTGGAGACGGACTGCGGGATGCCCTTGACCCGAAGGGCATCCGGTAGGGCCGATGCAACCCAAAGTTCGTACAACGAATAACGAATAACGACAGGAGGCGTTTCATCCCATGCCGAGACGCAGGACCTTTGGGGTGGCCGCGGTCGCGGCGGCCGCCGCCGTCGCGCTGGCCGCGTGCAGCAGCAGCGGCAGTAGTGGTAGCAGCAGCCCAACATCAACCCCTGGGGCGACTGGGTTCAACGCCGCCATTACCAGCGTGGTCAACCCGTCCACGGCCACGGGCGGGACCATCAACTTCGGCAACAGCAGTGCCCCGGACTCAACCGATCCGGGCAACACCTACTACGCGTACATGTGGAATTTCACACGGCTGTACGTGATGCCGCTGATGACCTACAAGTCCTGCCCGGGCGCGTGCGGCCTGCAGGTGGTCCCCGACCTGGCCACCGGCCCAGGCATCGTCAGCGACAACGGCCTGACCTGGACCTACCACCTTCAGCCTGACGTCAAGTTCGAGGATGGCACCGTCGTCACCTCCGAGGACGTCAAGTACGCGGTCGAGCGCACCTTCGACCGCGGACTGTTCCCGCTGGGGCCCGCCTACTTCACGTTCCTGCTCGGCGGGAACGCCGCGACCTATCCCGGGCCGTACAAGGACCGGGCCAAGAACCTGATGGGCCTGACCGCGGTCACCACGCCGGACCCGACCACGATCGTGTTCCATCTCGCGAAGCCGTTCGCTGACTTCAACTACGTGGCCGCGATCCCGCAGACCGCCCCGGTGCCGCCGGACAAGGACACCGGCGCGAACTACCAGCTGCACCCGATCTCCACCGGCCCGTACATGTTCCAGAGCTACCAGCTGAACAAGCAGCTCACCCTGGTGCCGAACCCGTACTGGAAGGCGTCCACCGACCCGAACGCCAGCCAGCTGGTCAGCAAGATCACCATGACGATGAACATGAACGCGAACGACATCGACAACCGGCTGCTCGCCGGCGACCTTCAGGTCGACGCGACAGGAACCGGTGTCCAGGCGGCCGCCCGGGCCAGGATCCTGTCCACGGCGTCGCTGAAGGCTCAGGCCGATGACCCGCTCGCCGGGTTCACCTGGTTCGCCGCCCTCAACACCACGCTGGCGCCGCTGAACAACGTGCACTGCCGGATGGCCATCGAGTACGCGGCCAGCAAGACCAACTACCAGGACGCCTACGGCGGCCCGATAGGCGGCGCGATCGCCAGCACGGTGGCACCGCCCAACACGGTCGGGTACAAGGCCTTCGATCTCTACGGGGCCACTACCGATCCCAACGGGAATATCGCCCTGGCCAAGCAGCAACTGCAGCTCTGCGGTCAGCCGAACGGCTTCACCACCGGGATCACCTACCGCAGCGATCGGCCCAAGGAGGTCGCGGCCGCCGAGGCGCTGCAGGCCTCGCTGGCCCAGGTTGGGATCAAGACGTCGCTACACGGCTTCCCGACCAGCACCTATGACGGCGACTTCGCGGGCGTGCCGAAGTACGAGGCCCAGCACGACATCGGCATCTCGTTCTACGGCTGGGCGGCCGACTGGCCGGACGGCTGGGGCTTCTTCTTCTACATCGTGGACGGCACCGCGATTAGCCCGGCGGGTAACACCAACCTGGCCCAGCTCGACGACCCGGTGGTGAACAGCCTGCTCGCCAAGATGGCGGCCACCAACAACGATGCCGCCCGGAACTCCTACACCAGCCAGATCGACATGCAGGTTATGAAGGACGCGGCCATCTTGCCCGGGGTGTACGCCAAGTCCCTGCTCTACCGGAGCCCGACCCTGACCAACGTCTACGTTCAGCCCTACTACGGCATGTACAACTACGCCGTGCTCGGCCTGAAGCCGTGAAGCCGTGAAGGCATGGAGTCGTGAAGGCATGGAGTCGTGAAGGCGTGAAGTAGACAGTCAGAAAGCGAGGAAGCTGGTGCCCGTCCGGGGTACCTCGGCCGGGCACCAGCGCTGCGCACAGTGATCACATTCGTCATCCGGCGGCTGGTCGCCACGGTATTCCTGCTGATCGTGGTCAGCATGATCACGTTCGCTATCTTCTTCATCATCCCGCGTCTGGCCGGGCAGAACACCTACCAGCTCGCCACGCAGTACGTGGGCCGTAACCCGACCCGGCAGGCCGTGCTGCAGATCGAGGCTCAGCTCGGCCTGGACAAGCCGCTCTACGTGCAATATGGCGACTTCCTCAAGGGCATAGTTTTCGGCACGCACTACAATGGCGGCACCGCCAGCAACTACTGCCCGCCGCCATGCTTCGGATACTCGTTCAGGACCCAGCAGCCGGTGTGGCCGCAGATGGTCAGCGACCTGCCTGTGACGCTCTCACTGGCGGTCGGTGCGGCGGTGATCTGGCTGGTCGGCGGGGTGGCCATCGGCGTCATCTCGGCACTCAAGCGCGGCACCCTGTTTGACCGGTTCTCCATGAGCATCGCCCTGATCGGAGTGTCGCTGCCGATCTTCTTCACCGGGCTGATCTCGCTCGAGCTGTTCAGCTACAAGTGGGCGATCTTTCCGAACGTAACGTTCGTCCCCTTCTCCACCAACCCGCTGCTGTGGGCGCGCAACCTGGTGCTGCCGTGGCTATGCCTGGCCTTCCTGTACGCGGCGCTCTATGCCAGGCTGACCAGGGCGGGCATGCTGGAGACGATGAGCGAAGACTACATCCGCACCGCCCGGGCGAAGGGCCTGCCCGAGCGGAAGGTGATCTTCAAGCATGGGCTGCGCGCCGCGCTCACCCCGATCGTGACGATTTTCGGCATGGACCTCGGCCTGCTGCTCGGCGGCGCCATCATCACTGAGGTGACCTTCTCGCTGCACGGGCTGGGCCTGTTCACGTACGAGGCCGTCCAGACCCAGGACCTGCCCGAGATCCTCGGGGTCACCATGCTGGCCGCCTTCTTCATCGTGATCGCGAACCTGGTCGTGGACATTCTCTACGCTGTGCTCGACCCGAGGGTGAAGTACTGATGCCGGATACCCTGCTCGAGGTCGAAGACCTCCGGATCCACTTCCCGACCGAAGATGGCCTGGTGAAGGCGGTGGACGGCGTCTCGTTCAGCCTGGAGCGGGGCCGCACCCTGGGTATCGTCGGCGAATCAGGTTCCGGGAAGAGCGTCACCAGCATGGGCGTCATGGGCCTGAACCAGGCCAGCAAGGCGCAGATCAGCGGGCACATCCGGCTGGATGGTGAGGAACTGGTCGGGGCCTCGCCCCGCCGGGTGCGGGAGCTGCGCGGCGACAAGATGGCGATGATCTTCCAGGATCCCCTGTCCTCGCTGCATCCCTACTTTAAGGTGGGCGATCAGATCATCGAGGCGTACCGGATCCACAACGACGTGAGCAGGAAGGTGGCCCGTAAACACGCCATCGACCTGCTCAGCCGGGTGGGCATCCCGCAGCCGGACGTCCGGGTCGACGACTACCCGCATCAGTTCTCCGGCGGCATGCGGCAGCGGGCGATGATCGCGATGGCGCTGTCCTGCGACCCCGAGCTGCTCATTGCCGACGAGCCCACTACGGCGCTCGACGTCACGGTCCAGGCACAGATCCTCGACCTGATCTCCGGCCTGCAGTCGGAGTTCGGCTCGGCGGTTATCATGATCACCCACGACCTCGGTGTGGTCGCCGAGCTGTCCGACGACATCCTGGTGATGTACGCCGGCCGGGTGGCCGAGTACGGGTCGGCCGCAGACATCTTCGGCCGCCCGGGCCATCCGTATACCTGGGGACTGCTGTCCTCGATGCCGCGCCTGGACCGGGAACGAACCACCCGGCTTGTCCCCATACCCGGCACGCCGCCCAGCCTGATCAGGGTCCCGCCGGGCTGCCCGTTCCACCCGCGCTGCCGTTATGCCCATCTCACCGGCGGGCGTAGCGAGACGGAGGTCCCGGCGCTGCGCGAGGTGACGTCAGGGCACCTCGTGGCGTGCCATCTCACCGTCGCCCAACGGGACGAACAGTGGGCATTGCTGTCCGTAGGCAGGGTCCCGGAGGGTGCCGACGAACCGGTTCCGCAAGACCCGCCATCGCGGGGCCAGGTACCGCAGGGCGGAGCGGAAACGTGACCGAACAGACCCAGACGCCGCAGGGTTCAACAGCTGCGGACGGCAGTGCACCGACCGGCGACACGCTGCTGCAAGTCACCGCGCTGGTCCGGCACTTCCCGGTGACCCGCGGCGTCGTGTTCAGGCAGAAGATCGGCGCGGTCCGGGCCGTCGACGGGATCGACCTGTCGGTCGCCAGGGGGCAGACCCTCGGCCTGGTGGGTGAGTCGGGGTGCGGGAAGACCACCACCGGCCGCCTGCTGGTCCGCCTGGACGAGCCGACCAGCGGCCGGATCGTGATCGACGGCCACGACGTCACCCACCTGCGGCAGGGCAAGATGCGCCCGCTGCGTCGCGAGATCCAGATGATCTTCCAGGACCCCTACTCGTCGCTCAATCCCAGGCACACCGTGGGCGCCATCGTGGGCGCACCGTACCGGCTGCAGAAGGTCGAGCCGCCCGGCGGGGTAAAGCGCAGCGTGCAGGAGCTGCTCGAGCTCGTGGGCCTCAACCCCGAGCATTACAACCGGTATCCGCACGAGTTCTCCGGCGGCCAGCGGCAGCGCATCGGGATCGCCCGCACCCTGGCTCTGCGTCCCAAGCTGATCGTCGCCGACGAGCCGGTCTCCGCGCTTGACGTGTCGATCCAGGCCCAGGTCATCAACCTGCTCGAGGACCTGCAAGACGAGCTGGGTCTGACCTATGTGGTGATCGCGCACGATCTGTCCGTGGTCAGGCACATCAGCGACCACGTGGCCGTCATGTACCTCGGCAAGATCGTCGAGGTCGCCAGCCGGGACGAGCTTTACGCCAAGCCGCGGCATCCGTACACGGTGGCGCTGCTGTCCGCGGTTCCGGTGCCCGAGCCGGTCACCAGCGCGTCGGGCGAGCGGCAGCGTCGCCAGCGCATCAGGCTGGAGGGCGATGTGCCGAGCCCGCTCAGGCCACCGCCCGCGTGCCGCTTCCATACCAGGTGCTGGAAGGTGCAAGATATCTGCCGGACGCAGGAACCGCCGCTGGCCGAGCTGGTCCCCGGTCATCAGGTCGCTTGTCACTTTCCTGAGAACACCTTACCGTCGGCTGAATCGAAGCCAGGTGCTTGAAGTAACGACAGTCAAAGAACGGCACACAGCAGGCACGGAGCAGCCGCGACCCGGCAGATAAGTTGCCGGCAGATAAGTTGACAGCGCTACTGATCACGATCCGCGGGTGACCTCGAGAGGTAACCGCGCTAGGCTAACCGTATTGTCCTGGTAGGAGGCGCCAGTGACGACTGGGCCGTGGGATCCGATGGCAGTGGGCGCGACGGGCCGCGGTGGCCTCCGGGCCTCCGACGCAGACCGCGAGCAGGTGATCGACGCCCTCAAGGCCGCGTTCGTCCAGGGTCGACTGAGCAAAGACGGGCTCGAGCTGCGTGCGGGCCTGGCGCTCGCGTCGCGGACCTACGCGGAGCTGACCGCGATTATGGCCGAAATTCCCGCCGTACTGAGCGGAGCCCCGCTGCCGTCCCAGCCCGCAAGGGCCGATACCCGGGAACGGGTCAATAGGAAGGTAGCCGCATGGGGGGCATGCGCGTTCATCCTGGCACCCGCGCTGGCGGCCGCTTTCTTCACCTATTACGGCGGTTACCTCGTCTTGTTGCTGTTCGCCTTTATCGGGCTGATGATGTCTGCAGGGCCTTCGGTCCCGCGACGGCCGGGCCCGCTTCCCATGCGTGGGCGACGGTAACAGGGGAGCGTCATCGCAGGTGCGGCGAGGTCGTATGTCAGGGGCAGATCTCATGCATCCACCTGCCGTCCGCCCGGCGCCGCACATCCTGGCCGGGCGTGATGACCGCACCGCATAGTTCGCAGGCCTTTCCCGGAGCATGTGCCTCGTTGTCGCTCCACGCCGAGTCCTCGTCCTGGTGACTCTCGCGGTGTTCCTGTCGCGGGCCGCCTAGATCTTCCAGCAGTCCTTCTTCAATTTCGCGGCCTCCGAAATCCGGCGGGGTGGTCACGGCGTGCCTCCTGAGGTGCGTGGCGATCCAGCTTCCGACACCCAGTTTTGCATCTGCAGCGGCCGGGTGACCGTTCGCTGGGCCGCCTTCCCGCTCGCCGCGATCGTCGTGCCCGCGTTCATCCTGCTCATCGCGGTCCTGACCTGACCGGCGGCCGAGTTCACCCAAAGTTTCACCGGCTGGCGACCAGATGTCATCTAAAGCCACGCGCACCGACCGGCGAGGGGCATATATGTACATGCCATGCCTAAATTGGTTTCGCGTTTCCGGTTTCTCCGCGCGGCCGCCGCGTGCGGGATCGGGGTGCTGTCCCTGGCCGGCGTGGCAGCGCCGGTTTCGGTGGCCACCGCCTCCTCCGCCTCGGCTAGCGAGGTCACCATTACCAGCACCGGGCTGCGCCCCGGCGCGATCAAGCATGTCTGGCTGATCATCCTGGAGAACAAGTCCTACGACGCCACGTTCACCGGCCTCAACCAGAACAGCTACCTGTGGAAGACGCTGCCGGCCCAGGGTGTCCTGCTCAAGGACTATTACGGGACCGGCCACTCCAGCATGGACAACTACTTGTCGCTGGTTGCCGGGCAGGCCCCCGAGGAAGACACTCAGGAGGACTGCAGCGTCTCCGACAAGCTGATCGGTCCCAACTCCGACATCCTGCACACCGGCTCGGTGTTCACCAACGTCAACTACGGGCAGATGTACTCACCGGCCAACGCCTCCCAGCCCAGCGGCGCCAACGCCCCGCTCGGCGAGAACGGCTGCGCCTACCCGACCGATGTCCCGACGCTGTTCAACCAGTTCAACGCGGCCGGGCTGCCATGGAAGGGCTACGCCCAGGACCTCGGCGGCGAGCAGACGCCTGGCTCCACCGCGTTCGTGCCGAACACCGTCCCGAACCGGGAGGCCTCGGTCTGCGGCGGCCCGGGAACGACCGCCAACAACCCGGACACCGACCCGACCGATATGTCCGGCGATTTCCCACCCGGGGTCACTACGTTCACCGCGGCGCAGGCGGCGACCCTGACGCAGCCAGCCGACCAGTTCGTGGCCAAGCACTTTCCGTTCCCTTGGTTTGAGTCCCTGACCGGCGCGGTCAACGCCAGCGCCCCGTCCACCCCGGCGCTCAACGAACCCAAGGGCGGCACCAACTGCGACGCGAACCACATCGCCAACCTCGACAGCCCCGCCGACGGCCTGTTCCACGACCTCCAGCGCGCCAGCACCACCCCGGCGTTCAGCTGGATCACCCCGGACAACTGCAGCGACGCGCACGACGCGGTGTGCAAGGGCAACAACCTGTCCGGCGCGTTCAACGCCGACGGCGCGCCGAACTACAGCTCGCCGATTCCCGACGACCCCGAGTCGACCACGCCGAAGAACTTCACCGGCGGCCTGTACGCCTCTGACCTGTTCCTCGAGTACTACATCCCGCTGATCGAGCAGTCACCCGCCTTCAAGCAGGGCGGCCTGATCGACGTCACCTTCGACGAGGCCTTCGCCCCCTTCACCTACACGGGCAACAGCTTCAACAACGCCAACGATTACCCCCCGACCTCTGCGGACCAGCCGAACTTCACTAGCAGCCTCAAGTCGGACACCGCCGGGGAGAACCTGTGGGGCCGTAACGTCAACTACGAGCCCACCGGGCCGAACTCGACCCTCGGCGTCAACGCGCAAGGCGACCAGCTCTACCCGGGTCCCGGTAACAACGCCTTCATCGACCGGCCGCCGGTGTGCACGCAGACCAGCCCGACGCTGGTCCCCGCGGACTGCGTGCCTGGCATCGTCCGGGGCGGCGCGGGCAGCCCGCCGGCCGCCAGGACCGATACGGTCACCGGCGCATCCGGGTCGAGCATCATCTCCGACAACGCGATCGTGGCCGATGACACCGGCCGCCAGGTGACCGGGACCAACATCCCGCCCAACTCCTTCGTCGGAGCCGTGTCCGACACCGGGCCCAACTTCCCGACCGCCAACACCGGCTCGGCCACCACGGGCTCGTTCCAGCTGGTCAGCCAGAACGGCACGCCGGTCGACCCGACCGGCCCGGTCACCAGCATCACGCTCAGCGCCGAGGGCGATCCGTCGGACCTGGCCGTCGGCCAGACCCCTGACCCGCTGTGGAACGCCACCTCCCCCACCCCCGGCGGCGGCGACACCGGTAGCGTCCTGATCAGCCCGTTCATCAAGCCGGGCACGGTCTCGACCGTCTACTACAACCACTACAGCTGGCTGCGTACGATGGAGGACCTGTTCAACATCAGGGCCGGCCACGACTACACCCGGCTGCCGGCCGGGACGGTCTCCGGCGGGCTCGACGGCCTGGGCCACCTCGGCTTCGCCGCCCAGCCCGGCCTGACGCCGTTCGGCCGGGACGTGTTCAACAACCCGCGCGGCTCCGGGCCGGCCAGCCTCGATTCCTATACCGTGCCCGCCGGTGCCGTCCCGTCCTCGCCGTGGGCACGCATGTCGCTCGCGGTCGGGGCGCCGGTGGTGGCCCTGGCGGCCATCGCCAGCTATGTCTGGTACCTGCGCCGTCGGCGCTGCGTCCAGCCCGGGCGGGCATGAGCCCGGATAGCATGCAAGCAGGTCGCGGGAGCCGGGCACGGTCCGGCTCCCGCGGCCTGGCGTTCCCAGCCGCGCCGTGGCCGGCCGCGCTCTTGCTGGCCACGCTGGCCGCCCTGGCCGGCTGCGGTTCCACGTCAAGCTCTCCCGCCAGCTCCAATAGCTACGGCGGCTATCCGACCTTCCTGCCCTCGA
Source organism: uncultured Actinomycetes bacterium (assembly GCA_963835775.1). Lineage (GTDB taxonomy): Bacteria > Actinomycetota > Actinomycetes > Streptosporangiales > Streptosporangiaceae > Palsa-504. The sequence continues at coordinate 646,382 of CAWIHB010000004.1, forward strand.
GCACCCTGCACGACGGCACCGACACGGTCCTCACCGGCACCGTGCAGCGGCCCGCCCTGACCAACCAGGGTGATGGCGTCCGGGTCAAGACACCGCAGTGGACCGTGCTGGTCACCGTCACCGGCCCGCAGGTGCCCGGCGAGGGCCTGCCCTACCAGGCTCCCACCACCACCTGCACCTGGGTGGTCACCATGTCCGGGGCCACCGGCGCCGTTCCCGTCGCCACGGCCGACTTCACCACCATCGACGACGAGGGAAACGTCTACCGGCCGGCCTTCGTGCCCGGCCAGCCGAAGCCGCCCCGGGTGCTGCGGCCCGGGCAGACGGTCAGCTTCGAGCTGCGCGCCGTCGAGGCCACCGGCGAAGGCCTGATGCGCTGGGCCCCGGACGGCCGCAACATCGTGGCCAAGTGGGATTTCGTAGTCGAGAACGACTAGGCGTTCTCGCGCAGGAACACCCGGGAGCCCGCCGGAGGACGACGGCGTGGTGCCTAAGCGTTCTCCTTGAGAAACACCCGTGAACCGAGCCATAGGAAAATAACCGCCATGCCGACGGCCACGGCGATCCCCTCCACCATGAGCGTGTTGAAGTAGTGGCCCTCGTAGGCCTGGCGCATGGCGTCGATGATGTACCGGAACGGGCTGACCCGGGCCACGCCCTGCAGCCAGCCGGGCCCCAGCGTCAGCGGCAGGAAGATGCCTGACATCAGCAGCAGCGGCACCACCACCGTGTTGATCAGCGGCGCGAACGCGTCCTCGCTCTTGACCAGCAGGCCGACCGCGTACGACACGGACGATCACGTCGGCACGGCCCGCCCGCGCTGCCGCGACTACATGCCGGTCATCGGGATCGGGCAGCTGCACGGTTTCGGCAAGCGATTCCCAGTCCGTCACGAGCGCGTCGGGGAAGGCCGTCTCCATCTGCCGGAATAGACGGGTCAGGTAGGCGTCGATCTCCTCCTGCGAGACTCCCCGCTTGCCCAGGAGCAGGCGCAGGGTGCGGTCGAGTTCGGCGAGGATCTCAGAGCTCCACAGCGGCCGGTAAGCGCCGGTGCTGGCGACTTCGAGCAGGACATCACGAGCCCGGCTGGGCACTAGGACGCAGGTGTCGAGGAGCGCGCTGAACACGCCAGGTCAGGCTTCCGGGTTCTTGCGGGCGGCTTTCAGTGCCGCTTTCACCTGTGCGGGGTCGGCGTCATACAGGCCCAGACGTTCGGTGTCGGCGACCATGTCCTCGAAGGCCAGCTCGGCCTGGCTCCGCTGCCGTCGGCGGTATTCGAGAAGGTCATCGAGCCGTACCTTGCGGTGGCGACTCGGCCTGTCGAAGGGGATCACGCCTGTTTCCAGCAACCGGACCAGAGTCGTGCGCGAGATCCGCAGCAGGTCTGCCGCCTCCTGGGTGGATAGCGTCACGTGGTGCGGGGCCACTGTCACCGCCAGGCCGGCCTTCATGGCTTTGGCGACCTGCAGGAGCACCTGGAACATCGATTCGGGAAGCTCGACGCTCTGCCCGTCCGGACCGGTCAGTCGCGGCCGGGGATCGGCGGGTTGCCTGCCGCGGTCCCGCAGGGCGCTGAGGAAGTCGACGATCTCGGCATCGTCCTCGCGCGGAAGGTAGGTCTCGTCCTGTACCGGCTCGTTCCTCGCGGTCGCAACCATGCCGCTGCCCTCCCCAAACCTTCGATACGATCATGATGCTCGTTCCGGTCGAATTTTAGTCGTGGGGGCTGGCGCCCGCAAGCGGCGGACCATCCGATGACGGCTGCGACTGACCTCACAGAGGCGTGTTATCGGCATATATGGTCGCTTGCCGTGAGGTCATCAGGCCAGGCGGCTCACCTCGCATAGTCGGCAGCATCGATATGCGCGATCCTGACCGTTGGGCGGTCGACCGTCCGCGGCATCGCTGACGTCGGCCGCCTGAAGCTCGGGGAAAGGCAGTGGCATTCAGCGGATGACGCTGTTCGCGTTGGCTGTGGTGTCAGATGCTCCACAGTGCCTGGACGGGGTGGCAGACGGGCGGCGCGGCGTGTTTCAACGACGGAATTGCTGTGTAATGGACTCTGTGCGCGAAAGGAGCAATGAGGGTGTTAAAGAAGCCGACCGAGGAGCAGGTGGCGGCCTGTGACGTGTTTGCCAGCGGGGACGAGCTCGCGCTGATCGCCGGGGCAGGAACCGGCAAGACGACCACCCTGGAGTTGATGGGGCAGGCGGCCAGGACGGGCATGCGCGGGATGTTTATGACGTTCAACAGGGCGGCCGCGGATGACGCGCGGGTGCGGTTCCCCCGCGACGTGAAATGCTCCACCGCACACTCTCTCGCATTTCGTGCAACAGGCCAGGAGTTCAAGGACCGGCTGAAAGCGCCGCGTATCCCTTCGAAGAAGATCGCGTCTCTGCTCGGGATCACCAGGGTCCTGTCCGCCGGGCCGGACAAGATCTCGTGTGCGCACCAGGCGCGCCTGGTCATGGAGATGATCAGCGCGTTCTGCTACAGCGACGCCACCGAGGTGACGGCTCGCCACATGGTGACGGTCAATGGCCTTAGCCCGCAAGAGCAGGACGAGGTGGCCTCGTTGCTGCTGCCGTTCGCCAGGAAGGCGTGGGAGGACATCTGCTTCCCGTCCGGAAAGCTCCCGTTCAAGCACGACCATTACCTGAAGATGTGGGCGCTTACGTGGCCCGAGCTGCCCTATGACTTCATCCTCTTGGACGAGGCGCAGGACACCAACCCGGTGGTGGAGAAGGTCTTCCTCGCCCAGGACGCGCAGCGGGTGTGCGTGGGTGACCCCGCTCAGCAGATCTACGCGTGGCGGTCCGCCCGGGACGTGATGACCGGGTTCCCGGCGCGGCATCTGTACTTGACTCAGTCGTTCCGGTTCGGGCCCCGGATCGCCGAGACGGCGAACCGGTGGCTTGAGCACGCCGAGTCTGACCTGCGGCTGACCGGGGCCGGTTCCGACGCCTCGCGTATCGGCGAGGCGACATACGCCGACGCGGTGCTGTGCCGGACCAACTCGGACGTCATGACCGAGGTGTTCCGGTTCCTGGAAGCCGGCGTCCCGGTCGCGATGGCCGGCGGTGGCGAGGCACTGCACAAGATCGCCTGGGCGGCACAGGACCTGAAGGCGGGCCGACGCACCAATCATCCGGAACTGTTTCTGTTCACGGACTGGGGCGAGGTACAGGACTACGTCGAGAACGACACGGAGGGGCAGGAGCTTCGCTCGCTCGTCCAGCTCGTCGACGCCCACGGGCCGGAGGCGATCATCCACGCGGTCGAGCGCCTGTCGGATGAACGCCGTGCCCAGGTGATCGTGTCGACCGCGCACAAGGCTAAAGGCAGGGAATGGTCCCGGGTACGCATCGGGCCGGGGTTCAGGCGGCCACCCGCCGACGACGACGGACGGCAGCGCCGGCTGAACCCGGCCGAGGCCCGGCTGATCTACGTCTCCGTTACCCGCGCCCGCGACCTGCTCGACCTTGAGGGCGTCGACTGGGTGGACGAGTACGAGGAAGCAGTCGGGGAACCGGCCTCGCTCATCAACCTGAGTCTCACCAGCCAGCTGAAGTTCGGGAAATCGCCCGTGTCGTCGTTCATGGGCGAGCATCTGCCGGAACCGCACCGCGTAGTGCGTGACTTCCAGCGGCGGATACTCCAGTTCCCCCAGCCGCTCCAGCCGGGGAACGTGAAGTATCCCGCGTGGTCTGCTCTGGGGCACGCCATCGACTACCGGCTGCGGTTGTGCCTGGGCTGGCCGCCGGGTAATCCTGTCCGCGCCGGCGTCGAGGCCGTCGGCGGCAGGGAGCCGCTGCGCGGGGCACCCGCACCAGCGGTGCGAACGGCGCTGGGCGCCGTCGGCGAGAAGCTGCTCAGCGTGCTGGATGACTACCTTGCCAGACGGGTGCGCCTGACCCAGGACCAGGTTAGCCAGCTGTGCTTCGCGGCGGCGAGCTTCGAAGACGTATACCGGTCCGGGGAGGTCAGACGGCCGAGCATGCTGGCGGATGCGACGCCGTCCACGACGCTGCGGGAGATGGCGGCCGCGGTCCCCGAGTACGTGCTGGGCGACCTGAATAGGCAGTTCGAGCTCGCACGGCCGGTTTTCTGGCAGCTCCGCGCACTGCCGCCGGAACAGGTCAGCTGCGGGCCGGTGTTCACCGGGAGCATGGACATCGGCGGGGCGGACGCTGACTTCGTCGTCGGCGGGCTGCTGCTGGACTGCAAGTCGACTGTGACCCCGTACAAGCTGGGGACCGCGGAGATCTACCAGCTCGCGGGATACCTCCTGCTGGACTACGACGACCAGTACGGCATCCGCCGGGTTGGGCTGTACCTGTCACGCCAGGGCGAGAAGATCACCTGGGACGTGCGGGATTTCCTCGGCAAACTTGGTGCGAGGGAACCGCTGCCCGCGCTCCGTCGGCGATTCCGTGATCACCTCCGTGACCATCAGATGGATGAGCAGCGGAGCTGATGACGAGGGGCAAATGGAACTGCGGATTCTGAACACGTTCACCAAGACCAGTCGGCTGGATCACCAGGAACCGCAGAGCCCAGAGAACGTCTCCCCAGCTCCGAACGACAATGAGCGCGATCCGCGCACGCGGCAGTGCCGGATTTCCCGGGAAACGGGTACGTCACAGGCCGCTCTGCCGCCAGATACGTTCGATTATCTGAGACCTGCTTGAAGACAGCGTCCCCAAAGGCGGCAATGAATGTCTCAACTCAGTAACGGGCTTGCCCGCTCCGTTGGGGCCCAGGAAGCCTACGATCTCCCCGTCGCCCACGGTCAGGTCCACGCCCCTGACCGCCTCCACCGTCCGCTTGCGGCTAACGAACGTGCGCGCCAGCACGCGCAGCACGCTCTGAGGTCATGAAACCCGGGTTTCACTCCGCGCCGGAAGCCGCCACGGCCGCACCGTCCTGGGCGGGCACCTCCGCCGGCAGCGGGGGCGGGGTGCCGCCGAACTCCGGGCACAGCGCCTTGTGATTGCACCAGTCGCATAGCCTGCTCGGCCGCGGCCGCCAGTCGCCCGCGGTCCGGGCCCGCTCGATGGCCTGCCACAGCGCGGCGATCTTGCGTTCGGTGGCACGCAGGTCCGACTCGTCAGGGGCGTACCGCAGCACCTCGCCCTCGGCCAGGTACATGAGCTGGAGCAGCCTGGGGACCTGGCCCCGCAGCCGCCAGATCACCAGCGCGTAGAACTTCATCTGGAACAGCGCGCTGCCCTCGTAGGCCTGCATGGGGGCGCGGCCGGTCTTGTAGTCCACGATCCTGATCTCGCCGCCGGGCGCCACGTCGAGGCGGTCGATGTAACCGCGCAGCCGCAGCCCGGACTCCAGTGTGGTCTCCACGTAGCACTCGCGCTCGGCAGGCTCCAGCCGGCGCGGGTCCTCCAGGGTGAAGTACGCGTCCAGGACCGCAGTCGCGGACTGCAGCCAGGCGTCCCGCTCGGCCTGATCGGGGAACAGGGCGGCCAGCTCGGGCTCGGCGGTCGCCAGCCGGTCCCATTCCGGGATCACCAGGGCCCGGGCGGCCTCGGGGGTCCGCTCCGCCGCGGGCAGGTCGAACAGCCGCTCGAGCGCCGCGTGCACCAGTGTCCCGCGGGCCGTTGCCGTGGTGGGCGGCTCGGGCAGCTTGTCGATCACCCGGAACCGGTACAGCAGCGGGCAGCTCATGAAGTCCGCGGCCCGCGACGGCGACAGCGCCGGCCCCCGCGGAGCTTCGCCCGCCGGATCGGCTCCGGTCAGGTCCGCGTCAGGCGAACGCTGCGCCGGGGGCAGCACGTCCATGGTTGCCGCTATCTCTTCCACAGCAGCCACCGTAGGGCAAGGCACCGACATTCGGGTGGATCTCGGCACCTCCGCCGCGCACGTCGATTCCACCGGGCTTCTGCCCCATACCTGCCCGTCCCCCTAGCCCCACCCCAGCCCCAGCCCCGAGCCCCAGCCCCGAGCCCCAGCCCCGAGCCCCAGCCCCGAGCCCCAGCCCCGAGCCCCAGCCCCAAGCCCCAGCTCCGAGCCCCACCCCAGCCCCAGCCCCGAGCCCCAGCCCGGTACGCATCCCCGGCGTCACACCAGTCCCATATCTCCCAATATCGCGGTGGATTAGCGTTCTGCGGTTGATTTGGTGTACTCGGTAAGCAGGCCAAAATTACATAAGTTTGCGGCGTGTCGCGATCGGCGGCCACCGCCGCCCCATGTGCGTGGTTTGTCATGGTTCATCCCTGGCCGTGCCGCAGCCTGGCGTGCTCCCCAGTCCTGCACCGGCCGCCCCGCTTCATGAAATCCCGGCCGGGGAGCCCGAGCGCGGGCATCAAACCACATACGCAGGCCCCGCCACGCCGTGATGCCACCTAATTTTGGAACATTTACCGGGTACCGGCAATCAACCGCGAAACCGGAATCAACGCGCAAATGTGACCGCTGGGGCCGGTGATCCGGGAGTGGCGCGCCCGCTTACCGTACGTCCGGTGATCCCGGACTTCACCCCCGTAAAGGGGCCACCAAGAGCCGCCGGGCACGAAAACCCTCCACGTAAAGTTCCGCGGACCCGGGTACGCGGACCGCTGGCAGGCCCGGGGGGCGGTTACGGGACTGCGCACGGCGCAAGAGCCCCACGGGACACCGACTAGCGTCACTTGATCGCGGGCGGGTGTCGATTTCGGGCTGCGCCGTTCGTGTGGAGGGTGAGAGGCGGATAACTGGCCGGCCTCGCAACCGACCGGCGGCGCAACCTTCGCCGCCGCAGGAGTCAAGGAAGGCTGAAATGGGTCGAATCGTGGTTATGAACCATGTGACGCTTGACGGCGTGATGCAGGGACCGGGCCGCGCGGACGAGGACACCCGAGGCGGGTTCACGCAAGGCGGCTGGGGCCACCGGTCCGCGGGACCTGACGACGCCTCTGGCCAGGCGATGGGCGAGCGGATGGCGGCTGGGGGCGGCCTGGCCGGGTGGCTGTTCGGGCGGCGTACCTACGAGGAGGTGCTGGCCACCTGGAACGCCCGGGGCGGCCCGTTCAAGGACGCGCTGAACAACTCACCCAAGTATGTCGTGTCGACCACCCTGACCGAACCCCTGCCGTGGCCCAACTCCACGCTGCTGCGCGGCGATATCGTGGACGCCCTGCGCGCGCTCAAGGTGCAATCCGGCGGCGTTCTGGCCATCATGGGCAGCGGCGCGCTGATCGGCTCGCTGATGGCGGCCGACCTGATCGACGAGTACTTGCTGATGATCCACCCGCTCGTGCTCGGCACCGGACGACGGCTATTCCCAGCGGGCGTGCACGTGCCGCTGCGGCTTACCGGCAGCGTCACATCGGCCACCGGCGTGGTGATCGCCACCTACGAGCCTGCGAGCGACTAAGGCGAGGGACTAAGGCGAGGGACTAAGGCGAGAGACTAAAGGGACTACAGGAGTCCACGATGAAGATGAAGCAGTACCTGCTCAGCATCTACCAGCCAGACGGCGACCCGCCGCCGCCCGCCGTGCTGGCCGGGATCATGCGCGATGTCGTTGCGGTGGATCAGGAGCTTCGGTCGGCGGGGGCGTGGGTATTCTCGGGCGGCCTGCACGCGCCGAGCACCGCGACGGTGATTCGTCCTGGCCAGCAGGAGGCGCCCATGACGGACGGGCCGTATGTGGAGGGCAAGGAGCACATCGGCGGCTTGACCATCATCAAGGCGGCCAACCTCGATGAAGCGCTCGAGTGGGGGCGCAAGCTCGCGCGCGCGACGACGCTCCCGATCGAGGTCCGCCCGTTCCTGGGCGAGCCGGAAGACTGACCGCGGGCGTGCCGGCCGTATCCCACTCGGAGATCGAGCGTGTGTTCCGTGAGCAGTACGGCCGCGCCGTGGCTGTCCTGGTCCGTGTGTTCGGCGACATCGACCTGGCCGAGGAGGCGGTCCAAGATGCGTTCACCACGGCGGTGGCGAGCTGGCCCGGCAGCGGCCTGCCGCCGGCGCCGGCCGGCTGGATCATCACCACCGCCCGCAATCGCGCGATCGACCGCTTGCGCCGCGAGTCGTCCCGTACTGACCGCCACGCCCAGGCCATGCTGCTGCAGGCGCCCGGCGGGCGGCAGGAGGAGAGCCCGGTGCCCGATGACCGGCTGCGCCTGATCTTCACCTGCTGCCACCCGTCGCTGGCCCGGGCGGCCCAGGTGGCGCTGACGCTGCGGCTGCTCGGCGGGCTGAGCACCGCGGAGATCGCGCGGGCGTTCCTGGTCCCCGAGTCGACGATGGCCCAGCGACTGGTACGCGCGAAGGGAAAGATCCGCGACGCACGCATCCCCTACCGGGTGCCAGCAGAGGCCGACCTGCCAGCGCGCCTGGCCTCGGTGCTCGCGGTCATCTACCTGATCTTCAACGAGGGCTACGCCGCCAGCTCGGGTGACCGGCTGATCCGCGAGGAGCTGACCACCGAAGCGATCCGCCTCGGCCGGCTGCTGGTCGAGCTGATGCCTGACGAGCCGGAAGCGGTCGGGCTGCTGGCGCTCATGCTGCTCGAACAGGCACGCAGCCAGGCGCGAAGCACTCCGGAGGGGATACTCGTTCCGCTGCCCGAGCAGGATCGCAGCCGGTGGGACCGCAGCCTGATACTTCAGGGGCAGGAGCTTGTCCGCCGATGCCTGCGGCGAGGGCAGCCGGGGCCCTACCAGATCCAGGCCGCGATCAACGCCGTCCACAGCGATGCGCCCACTGCGGCGCAGACCGACTGGACCCAGATCCTCGCGCTCTACGACCAGCTTCTGGCGGTCAACCCCACCCCGATCGTCGCCCTCAACCGCGCCGTCGCGGTGGCCGAGATCGACGGCCCGCGGGTGGCCCTCGAACTGGTCGGCGAGCTGCCCCTCGAGCACTACTACCTGTTCCACGCGATCCGCGCCGATCTCCTCCGGCGTCTCGGCCGCGCAGACCAGGCCGAAGCCGCCTACCGCGCTGCGATCGAACGCACCGGCAACACCGCCGAGATCGCCTTCATGACCGAGCGGATCTCGGCTCTGGGCCGCCGCCACGGATGACGCAGGCCCGGCATCGACCCGAACGACCGGCCATGCACGTAGCATCGGTATCGTGGCACGCACGACACCGGAGAAGCCGCCGCGGCGGCGCGAGGCCGGTCATGGGATCGTCATCGCGCGCCCGTTCGGCATACCGGTGTACATCTCCCCGTACTGGTTCGTGATCGCCGGTGTCTTCACCCTGGTCTACGCCAACGATCTCGGCGCCACGCTGCACGGCTCCACCAGGTACGTGGTGGCGGCCGCCTTCGTCGTGCTGCTCTTCGCGTCTGTCCTGGTCCACGAGCTGAGCCATTCGGTGGTGGCCCGCGGGTTCGGGCTGCCGGTCCGCCGCATCGTGCTGTACCCGCTGGGCGGGGTCTCCGAGATCGAGCGGGAGCCGCCGACGCCGGGCCGGGAGTTCCTGGTCTCGGCGGCCGGGCCCGCGCTGTCCCTGGCGCTGAGCGCGGCGGGCTACGGCCTGGAGCACGTGGTCACCGCGGGCACCATCATCGGCGTGCTGGTCTCCCAGCTCACGTGGGCCAACCTGGTGGTCGGGGTGTTCAACCTGCTGCCCGGCCTGCCGCTGGACGGCGGCCGGCTGCTGCGCGCCGTGATCTGGAAGTTCACCGGCCGCCCCGGCACCGCCACCATCGCCGCCGCCTGGGCCGGCCGCGTGCTGGCCGTCAGCCTGTTCGTCCTGGTGCTGGCTCCGCCGGTGGAGAGCAGGACCGGCGGGGTGTACACGGTGGTGTGGATCGCGGTCATCGCCGCCTTCATGTGGACCGGCGCGGGGCAGGCCATCAAGGCGACCAGGTTCCGTGAGCGGCTGCCCGCCCTGCAGGCCCGCCGGCTGGCCCGCAAGGCGGTCTCCGTGGCCGCCGACACCCCGCTGGCCGAGGCGATCAGGCGCGCGGACGAGAGCCAGGCCCGGGCCGTGGTGGTCGTCGACTACGAGGACAAGCCGATCGCCATCCTCAACGAGACGGCCGTGATGGCCACGCCGCCGCAGCGGCGGCCGTGGGTCGACGCTGGCTCGCTGGCCAGGACGCTCGAGCCCAGCCTGGTGCTGCCCGCCGACCTGTCAGGCATGGCGCTGCTCGACGCCATCCGCCGGGCCCCCGCCACCGAGTACCTGCTGGTAGAGCCGTCCGGCCAGGTCTACGGCGTGCTGGCCACCCGGGACGTGGACCACGCCTTCGCGGGCGTCTGACCGCGCACCGCTACTCTGACGCCATGACCAAACCGCGGCACGGGCCGCTGACCGCCGGCGAGCCGGTGCGGCTGACCGACCCCAAGGGCCGCAGCCACCTCATCACGCTGCGGGCCGGCGCGTCGTTCCACACCCACCGCGGCGTGCTGAGCCACGACGACATCATCGGCGGCCCCGACGGGAACGTGGTCCGGTCCGGCGGCGGCACGCCTTACGTGGTCTTCCGGCCGCTGCTGGCCGACTACACGCTGGCCGCCAAGCGCGGCGCGGCCGTGGTCTATCCGAAGGACGCCGCCCAGATCGTGGCCTTCGCCGACGTGTTCCCCGGCGCCCGGGTGCTCGAAGCCGGCGCGGGCTCAGGCGCGCTCAGCTGCTGGCTGCTGCGGGCGGTGGGGGAGTCAGGCACCGTGATCTCCTTCGAGCGCCGGGCCGACTTCGCCGAGATCGCCCGCCGTAACGTCGAGCAGTTCTTCGGCGGCGCCCCGGCCGCCTGGCAGCTGGTGAACGGCGAGTTCGGCGGGCCCGCGCCAGCCGGCGACCTGGGCCCGCTGGCCCCGGCGGATTTCGACCGGATCATCCTCGACATGCTGGCGCCGTGGGACTGCCTGGAGGCCGCGGCCGAAGCGCTGGTACCCGGCGGCCTGGTCTGCTGTTACGTGGCCACCACGACCCAGCTGTCGCGGACCGTGGAGGCGCTGCGCGGGCAGGGCGGCTTCGACGAGCCGGCCGCCTGGGAGAGCCTGGTGCGCGGCTGGCATGTGGAAGGCCTGGCCGTCCGGCCCGAGCACCGCATGGTGGGCCACACCGGCTTCCTGGTCACCGCGCGGCGGTTCGCCCCGGGCGTAATCCCGCCGCCCCGCAGGCGCCGGCCGGCCAAAGGCGCTTACGACGAGGACCATTGATCCGGGCCAAGGTTTGTGCTATACCCCTCGTGCCTGGTTACATCTAGCGATGCAGGTGTGACGGATTGATGATCAGACGGACGGCAAGACGGCATCGAAACGGCCTCGCGAGGTTAGGGAATGCCCGTGGATAGGTAATGTCTTATTAGCGGTTCAGGAGGAGGTGAGGGCGTGGCCACCAGAGACGAAAGCGGGCGTGCTTCGCGGCACGACGATGAGGTGAAGAGCCTTACCGCACAGATCTCCTTCCTCGACGAGGAGATCGCTGTGCTCCGGCGCAGGCTAGCGGACTCGCCGCGGCAGGTCAGACTGCTCGAAGAGCGGCTGCGCGAAACCGAGGGCAGCCTGTCCGGCGTCACCTCGCAGAACGAGCGCATGGCGGCGACGCTGCGCGAGGCGCGTGACCAGATCGTCGCGCTGAAGGAAGAAGTGGACCGGCTGGCCCAGCCGCCGTCCGGGTTCGGCGTCTTCCTGAGCGCCTGCGAGGACGACACGGCCGATGTCTTCACCGGCGGCCGCAAGATGCGGGTCAACGTGTCTCCGAACATCGAGCTGTCTGAACTGCGCCCGGGCCAGGAAGTGGTCCTCAACGAGGCGCTCAACGTCGTCATCGCCCAGGGTTACGAGAAGGTGGGCGAGGTCGTGATGCTCAAGGAGGTGCTCGCCGACAGCGAGCGCGCCCTGGTCATCTCCCAGGCCGACGAGGAGCGCGTGGTGCGGCTGGCCGAGCCGCTGCTGAACCAGCCGCTGCGGGCCGGCGATTCGCTGCTGCTCGAGCCCCGGTCGGGGTATGTGTACGAGCGGATCCCCAAGGCCGAGGTCGAGGAGCTCATCCTGGAGGAAGTGCCGGACATTTCCTACCACGATATCGGCGGCCTGGCCAGCCAGATCGAGCAGATCAGGGACGCGATCGAGCTGCCGTACCTGCACGCCGATCTGTTCAAGGAGCACCAGCTCAAGCCGCCCAAGGGGGTCCTGCTGTACGGGCCGCCCGGCTGCGGCAAGACGCTGATCGCCAAGGCCGTGGCCAACTCGCTGGCCAAGCAGGTCGCGGCCAAGACCGCGGCCGACGAGGGGACCAAGGAGGGGAAGAGCTTCTTCCTCAACATCAAGGGCCCCGAGCTGCTGAACAAGTACGTCGGCGAGACCGAGCGGCACATCCGGCTGGTGTTCCAGCGGGCCAGGGAGAAGGCCAGCGAGGGCATGCCGGTCATCGTGTTCTTCGATGAGATGGACTCGATCTTCCGCACCCGCGGCTCGGGTGTGTCCTCCGACGTGGAGAACACGATCGTGCCGCAGCTGCTGTCCGAGATCGACGGCGTGGAGGGCCTGGAGAACGTCATCGTCATCGGGGCTTCCAACCGCGAGGACATGATCGATCCGGCCATCCTCCGGCCGGGCCGGCTGGACGTCAAGATCAAGATCGAGCGGCCGGACGCCGAGGCGGCCAAGGACATCTTCTCCAAGTACGTGCTGACCGAACTGCCGCTGCACCCGGACGACATGGCTGAGCACGGTGGCTCGGCGCAGTCCACGGTCGAGGCCATGATCCTGCGCACCGTCGAGCGGATGTACACCGAGTCCGAGGAGAACAGGTTCCTGGAGGTCACCTACGCCAACGGCGACAAGGAAGTGCTGTACTTCAAGGACTTCAACTCCGGCGCCATGATCGAGAACATCGTGGCCCGGGCCAAGAAGATGGCCATCAAGGAGTTCCTGGAGACCGGGCAGAAGGGCATCCGGGTCAGCCACCTGCTGGCCGCCTGCGTGGACGAGTTCAGCGAGAACGAGGACCTGCCGAACACCACCAACCCGGACGACTGGGCCCGCATCTCCGGCAAGAAGGGCGAGCGCATCGTCTACATCAGGACCCTGGTGTCCGGCAAGACCGGCACCGAGGCCGGCCGTTCGATCGATACCGTAGCCAACACCGGGCAGTACCTCTAAATGACCGTTCGCGCTAAGGCCTCGGGGGGTCTAAGGGGGGCCGTCCCCCCTTGGCGAAAAGAGTGTGTCAGCATGACGGCTTCGTCCGTAACGGCATTAGGCTGCTGGACATGAGCGTTCTTCGCGTGATGGGCACAGAGACCGAATACGGCATCTCGGTGCCAGGCCAGCCTGGCGCTAACGCGATGGTGACGTCATCCCAGATCGTCAACGCCTACCAGGCGGCCACCGCCGCCCGGGCCAGGCGCGCGCGCTGGGACTTCGAGGAGGAGAACCCGCTGCGTGACGCCCGGGGCTTCGACCTCACCCGGGAGGCGGCCGACTCCTCACAGCTGACCGACGAGGATCTCGGCCTGGCCAACGTCATTCTCACCAACGGCGGGCGGCTGTATGTCGACCACGCCCATCCGGAGTACTCCTCGCCCGAGTGCACCAACCCGCTGTCCGTGGTGATCTGGGACAAGGCGGGCGAGCGGGTGATGGCCGAGGCCGCGGCCAAGGCCGCCACGGTGCCAGGCAGCGCGCCCATCCAGCTGTACAAGAACAACACCGACAACAAGGGCGCCTCCTACGGCTCGCACGAGAACTACCTGATGCGGCGGGGCACGCCGTTCGCCGACATCGTCAAGTTCCTGGTCCCGTTCTTCGTGTCCCGCCAGGTCGTCTGCGGGGCCGGCCGGGTCGGCATCGGCGCCGACGGCCGGGGTTCCGGCTTCCAGATCAGCCAGCGCGCCGACTTCTTCGAAGTCGAGGTGGGCCTGGAGACCACGCTGAAGCGGCCCATCATCAACACGCGCGACGAGCCGCACGCCGACCCGGAGAAGTACCGGCGGCTGCACGTGATCATCGGCGACGCCAACATGAGCGAGGTGAGCACCTACCTCAAGGTCGGCACCACCTCGGTGGTGCTCGCCATGATCGAGGACAAGTTCCTCGGCACCGACCTGTCGGTCGAGGCCCCGGTGGCCGAGCTGCGCGCGATCTCCCACGATCCGGCCTGCCGCCGCCTGGTCACGCTCAAGGACGGCCGGAAGATGACCGCCGTTCAGCTGCAGGCGGAATACCTCGAGCTGGCCCGCAAGTACACCGAGGACAGGTACGGGGACGACGTCGACGACATCACCGCCGACGTCCTCGACCGGTGGGAGTCCGTGCTGAACCGGCTGGCCGAGGACCCCATGCAGCTGGCCAGGGAGCTCGACTGGGTGGCCAAGCTCGAGCTGCTCGAGGGCTACCGGTCACGGGACGGACTCAGCTGGGACAACCCCCGCTTGCAGTTGGTGGACCTGCAGTACTCCGACGTCCGGCCGGACCGCGGCCTGTACAACCGGCTGGCCGCCCGGGGCCGGATGGTGCGGCTGACCGACGACGCCACCGTCGACCGCGCCATCGAGAACCCGCCGGAGGACACCCGAGCCTACTTCCGCGGCCGCTGCCTGCGCCAGTACCCCGAGTCGGTGGCCGCCGCCTCCTGGGACTCGGTGATCTTCGACATCCCCGGCCGCGAGTCGCTGCAGCGTGTCCCCACTCTCGAGCCCCTGCGGGGCACCAAGGCGCACGTCGGCGAGCTGCTGGACCGCAGCCGCAGCGCGGCCGAGCTGGTCGCCGCCCTGACTGGTCAAGACTGACCGGCCAGGATTAGCCGGGCGCCGCCCGAGCGGCGGATCGCGAGTTCGTACCGATTTACCTCCGCGGGATTGCGCGGGACTGCCACGGGTGACGATAGCGTTGGGACAGACGGAGGTAGGGAAATGGCAACCAACAAGGACACAGGCGGCCAGCGGCAGACCACCCGCCGCTCCGAGGACACCGAGCAGGCGGAGCCCGGTGCCACCGAAGAGGTCAAGGAGCGGCACGAAAAGCTCTCCGACGACGTGGACGCGATCCTGGACGAGATCGACGAGGTGCTCGAGGAGAACGCCGAGGAGTTCGTCCGGTCGTACGTGCAAAAGGGCGGCCAGTAATCAAGGGCAGCCAGTAATCACAAGGCGGTCAGTAATACCGCGCAGTTAGGTTACCGGCGCCCGCCGCTGGCCCCGGTTCGCCCTAGGCGGACGGGCCGGCGTCTTCCGGGTGCTGTCTGGCTCCGGCGCGGCAGTAGGGTCTGTTGGGGGCGGTGCTGTCCGGGAGGAACCCGGGCCGCGCCCAGGTAGCTGACAACCTCGGAGGAGGTTCGCGTTGGGCTCTTACTTCGACGGCAGCCAGTCCGGCCCATTCGCCGTGGGAGAAGGAGGCATGCGGGCAGCCCAGGGCCGCCCGCCCGGGAACTTCATGGACCTGCAGACCTCATCGTTCGCCGATGTCCTGGCCTCCCGCGCTCCGGGCCTGATACCGGGCCGGGAACCCCTGGCCCCGCACCGCAGCGGGGATCCCGCCGGGACCGCCCTGCGCGACCTGCCGCACGCGACCACGATCGTGGCCGCGACCTGCGACCACGGGGTAGTGCTTGCTGGCGACCGCCGCGCCACCGCGGGCAGCATGATCGCCAAGCGGGATGTGGAGAAGGTCTTCCGCAGCGACGAGTACTCGGCCGTCGGCTACGCGGGCACGGGCAGCGTGGGGATCGAGTTCGTCCGGCTGTTCCAGGTCGAGCTCGAGCACTACGAGAAGATGGAAGGCCGCTCGCTGTCGCTGGAAGGCAAGGCGAACCGGCTGGCCTGGATGATCCGGGGCAACCTGGCCGCGGCCATGCAGGGGCTGGTGGTCGTGCCGCTGTTCGTCGGCTACGACGAGGACGCCGGGCAGGGGCGGATCTTCAGCTATGACGTGGCCGGCGGCCCGTACGAGGAGCAGCGGTTCCACTCCATCGGCTCGGGCTCGATATTCGCCCGGGGCTCGCTGAAGAAGCTCTATGCCGACGACATGCCGGTGGGCGATACCGTGCTGGCCTGCGTCCAGGCGCTGTACGACGCCGCCGACGACGACTCGGCCACCGGCGGGCCCGACCTGACCAGGCGGATCTTCCCGGTCATCGCCACGGTGACGGCCGACGGCTTCCGCAAGCTGACAGCAGCCGAGTCCGAGCAGTACGCCGAGCAGGTCGTGCAGGGCCGGATGAGCGAGCCGGATGGCCCGCAGGCTCCGCTCCACGCGGCCGGCTAGCGCCCCGGCCCACTGACCGCCCATCTGCCTAGGTAAAGGAAGCGTTCGCGGTGTCCATGCCGTTCGGTTACGTCTCACCCGCGCAGGCCATGCGCGACAAGGCCGAGTATGCGCGGCAGGGGATCGCGCGCGGCCGCAGCTGCGTCACCCTGCAGTACGAGGGCGGGATCTTGATGATGGCGCCCAACCCGTCCAGCGCGCTGCACAAGATCAGCGAGATCTACGACCGCATCGCGTTCGCGGCGGTGGGCCGCTACAACGAGTACGAGAACCTGCGCAAGGCCGGGATCACCTACGCCGACATCACCGGCTACCAGTTCGACCGGCACGATGTGACGGCGCGCGGCATCGCCAACTACTACGCCCAGAACCTGGGCACGATCTTCACCGAGAACCTCAAGCCGTTCGAGGTCGAGATCGTGGTGGCCGAGGTGGGCCAGCGAGCCGAGGACGACCAGATCTACCGGATCACCTTCGACGGCTCGGTGACCGACGAGCCGGGCTACGTCGCCTTCGGCGGCCAGGCGGATCAGGTCTCCGCCGCGCTGAAGGAGCGGTATTCCGCGGGCATGTCCCTGGTCGAGGCGTTCGCCGCCGCGCTGTCCGCGCTGTCCGCCCCAGGTAACGGTGAGCGCAGCGAGGTGACGGCCACCCAGCTCGAGGTGGCCATCCTGGACCGGGACCGCGACCACCGCACGTTCCGCCGGATCAGGGCCGCCCGGCTCGAGGAGCTCCTCAGCCAGGCCCGCGCCGCCGAGGCCAAGCCCGCCGAGGCCGACGGCGACGGCGACGGCGAAAACGGAACCGAAAACGGAACCGAAAACGGAACCGAAGGCAACGGCGCAGACGGAGCCGCCGAGCCCAAGACCCCGGCCCCCCCCGAGCCGCCCACCGGCCCCGATGCGCGCAGCATGGACCGCGGCACCGGGACGGGCGGCACCGGGACGGGCGGCACCGGGACGGGCGGCGCGGGAAACGGCGACGGCACTCCGCCCAGCCCGGTCTGACCCCAGGGACCTCCCGCCGCGGCGGCCCGCGACCGTTTACACCCGCCCCGCGAAGAGTTACAGCGGGATGTTGGCGTGCGCCCCGCGCAGCTGCGGCGCCTCGGCGATGGCCCGGACCAGCTCCCGCCGCGTCTGCGCCGGGTCAATGACCGCGTCGATGACGCCCAGGTCGACGGCCCGCTGCAGGCCCCCGGCGGTGGCCTCGTGCTCGGCGGCCAGTTCCGCCTCGGCCTCGTGCAGCTGCTCGGGCGGCACCGAGGCCAGCGTGCGGCGGTGCAGGATGCGCACCGCGGCCACCGCGCCCATGACCGCCACCTCCGCGCCGGGCCAGGCGAACACGCGCGTCGCGCCGAGCGCACGGGAGTTCATGGCGATGTAGGCCCCGCCGAACGCCTTGCGTGTCACCAGCGTGACCCGCGGCACGCTGGCCTCGGCGAAGGCGTGCAGCAGCTTGGCGCCGCGGCGGACCACGCCGTCCCACTCCTGGCCGACGCCGGGCAGGTAGCCAGGCACGTCCACCAGCACCACCAGCGGCACCCCGAACGCGTCGCACATCCGCACGAAGCGCGCGGCCTTCTCGGCCGACGCGGCGTCCAGGCAGCCGCCCAGCCGCATCGGGTTGCTGGCCACCACGCCGACCGTGCGCCCGGCCAGGCGGCCCAGGATGGTCACGATGTTGGGCGCCCACCGGGGGTGCAGCTCCACGCCCGGCGTGTCGAGCAGCTTGCCGGTCAGCAGGTGCACGTCGTAGGCGCGGCGCGGGGAGTCGGGCAGCAGGCCGGACAGGTCCCGGTCCACCGCGTCGTCCTCGGTGATCTTGCCCTGGTCGGCGAGCATGGCCGCGACCTCACGGGCCCGGTCCAGCGCCTCCGCGTCGGTCTCGGTCACCACGTGCACCACGCCGGAGCGCCGGCTGTGCGGCTCGGGGCCGCCCAGCCGCGCGGCGTCCACGTTCTCGCCGGTCACCGAGCGCACCACGTCCGGGCCGGTCACGAAGATGCGGCCCGGGCCGGACAGGATGACGATGTCGGTCAGCGCCGGGCCGTAGGCGGCGCCGCCGGCCGCGGGGCCGAGCACCACCGAGATCTGCGGCACGCGCCCGGAGGCCATGGTCATCGCCGCGAACACCGTGCCCACCGCGTGCAGGCTGGCCACGCCTTCGGCCAGCCGGGCCCCGCCGGAATGCCACAGGCCCACGATCGGGACGCCCCGGGACACCGCCTCGGAATAGGCCGCGACGATGGCGGCGCAGCCCGCGCTGCCCATCGCGCCGCCCTGGACCCGCGGATCGGAAGCGAAGGCCACCACGCTGGCCCCGTGCACCAGCCCGGAGCCCGCCACCACGCCGCTGCGCTCGTCCGCGTCGGCGGCGGGCAGCAGCTCGAGCGTGCCGGGATCGAACAGGGCGGCCAGCCGCTCCCGCGGGTCGCGCGGCAGCGAAACCGGCCGGGATGCGGTTGGGGCGGCATCTACAGCGGCATCTACAGCGGCATCCACAGCAGGCATCTCAGGTCTCCTCTACTCTGGCCGCCAGGCCAGGGGCGGGCGACGAAGAACACGGGCCACGAAGATCAGGCCAAGCCGCCGGTCAGGCGGCAGTGAAAACCAAGGACACGTTGTGACCGCCGAACCCGAAGGCGTTGTTCAGCACCGCCATCGGCTCCGAACCCTGGCCGGACCGCTTGCTCAGCGGCCGCGGCTCGGTGGCCACGTCCAGGGGCACATCGTCGTCCAGGTCTTCCAGGTTGATGGTGGGCGGCGCCACGTGCTCGCGCAGGGCCATGATGGCGGCCACCGACTCGATGGCGCCCGCGCCGCCGAGCAGGTGCCCGGTCATCGACTTGGTCGAGGTGACGACCACGCCCTCGGCTGCCTGGCCCAGCGCCTTGGACACGGCCTGCGCCTCGAGCGCGTCGCCTTCCGGGGTCGACGTGGCGTGCGCGTTCACGTGCACCACCTGCGTCGGCTCGACCCGCGCGTCGGCCAGGGCCCGGCTGATCGCGGCCACCACGCCGGCCCCGTCAGGTGCCGGGTGGGCGATGTGGTAGGCGTCCGAGGAGTACCCGGCCCCGGCCGCGACCGCGTAGATCGTGGCGCCCCGGGCCCGGGCGTGCGACAGTGTCTCGAGCACCAGCATGCCGGCGCCCTCGCCGAGCACGAACCCGTCCCGGGCCTTGTCGAACGGGCGCGAAGCCCGTTCCGGTTCGTCGTTGCGGGTGGACATGGCCCGCATGACCGCGAACGCGCCGATGTTCAGCGGCATGATCGCCGCCTCGGTGCCGCCGGCCAGCACCACGTCGGCCCGCCCGGCCCTGATCATGTCGATGCCGTACCCGATCGCTTCCGCGCCGGACGCGCACGCGCTGACCAGCGAGTGCGCGCCGGCCCTGGCCCCGATCTCCATGCTGATCCAGCCCGCCGACCCGTTCGGCATCAGCATCGGCACCGTGTACGGCGAGATGCGCTGCCAGCCCTTGGAGTTCAGCGTGTCGTAGGCCGCCAGCGTCGATCCGATACCGCCGATCCCGCTGGTGACCGTCACCCCGAGCCGTTCCGGGTCGACCTCGGGCGTACCCGCGTCGGCCCACGCCTCCCGGGCCGCGACCAGCGCGAACTGCTCGCAGCGGTCCATCCGGCGGGCCTGCACGCGGCCCACCACCTCGACCGGGTCGACAGCTGCCCAGGCGGCGATGCGCACCGGCAGCGTCTCCGCCCACGGCTCGGTCAGGCGCCGCACCCCGCTGCGCCCGGCCAGCATCCCCGCCCAGGTCGACGCGACGTCCCCGCCGAGCGGGGTAGTCGCGCCGAGCCCGGTGACGACGACGGTCTCGCGGTCAGCTGTCACGCTGTGCCTCCCGCTCGCCTCGGGGGCGCCTTGAGGCGGCCCCTTGCTGACCTGGCCGCCTGCGGCGGCGGGCCTTGTCGCTCGTCCCTCGCTCCTGGGGTGGGTCCGCGGGGAAAAACAGAGTCCAGGCGCCGCCGCGCCCCCGCGGCTCGCTCACGCCGTGCTCCCGGCGTTCTTCATCACGAAGTTCACCACGTCCTGCACGGTGGTGAGGTCCTTCAGCTGGTCGTCGGGGATCTCGACGCCGAACTTGTCCTGCGCCGCGACCGCGATCTCCACCATGGACAGCGAGTCGATGTCGAGGTCGTCGACGAAGCTCTTGGCCGGGGTCACCTCGTCCGCGGGCACGCCCGCGATCTCCTCGACGATCTCGCCCAGCCCGGTGAGGATCTCCTGCTCTGTCATGGTCATTTCTCCTTGTCGTGAAGTGGTGTATGCCGTGTGCCGCACCATAGCGGGCGGAGCGCCCCGGCGGAGCCCGGTCAGGGTACCGTGACGACCTGCGCCGCGTAACACATCCCCGCACCGAACCCGAGCAGCAAAACCGGCGAGCCGGTCTTGAGGTCGCCCCGCCCGACCATCCGGGACAGCGCGAGCGGGACCGACGCCGAGGACGTGTTGCCGGCGTGCACGATGTCGTCGGCCAGGCGCTCCCGCGGCACGCCGAGCCGCCGCGCGATGGCCTCGATGATCCGCAGGTTGGCCTGGTGCGGCACGAAGGCCGACAGGTCGCTGACCGCCACGCCGGCCCGCTGGCAGGCCTGCGCCGCGATCGGGTGCAGCGTGGTGGTGGCCCAGCGGAACACCGCCTGGCCCTCCTGGTACATGTACGAGTTGCGGTTCGGGATCGCGATCTTGGCCGCCATATCGCCCGCACTGCCCCAGACCACCGGGCCGATGCCGGGCGGCTCGCCGTCCGCGACCGGCCCGACCACCGCCGCGCCCGCCCCGTCCGCGAAGATGATGCAGGTGGAGCGGTCGGTCGGGTCGATCCAGGCGGTCATCTTCTCCGCCCCGATGACCAGCACGTGCCGGGCGGTGCCGGCCCGGATGGAGTCCGCGGCGTTGGCCAGCGCGTAGCAGAAGCCGGCGCAGGCGGCGTTCAGGTCGTAGGCGCCCGGCGCCACGATGCCGAGCCGGTGCGCGACGACCGCCGAGGCGTTGGGTATCGGCGCCTCGGTACTGCAGGTGGCCACGATGACCAGGTCGATGTCGCCGGGGGACAGGCCGCTGCCGGCCAGCGCCTTGCCGCCGGCCTCGACCGCCATGTCGGCCACGGTCTCGTCCGGCCCGGCGTACCGGCGGCTGATGATGCCCACCCGGCTGCGGATCCACTCATCGCTGGTCTCCACCTGGGCGGCGAGGTCGTCATTGGTGACCACGTTGCCCGGCTGGTAGTCGCCCAGCGAGATGATCCGGGCGCCCGCGGCGGGCGCGAAGGGGCCAGAAGAGGTGAAAGGACCAGAAGATGTCATGCGCCGTCCTTACCGTGGATACGGACCAGTGGCTGGCCCTCACTGACCGGATCCCCATCCTCCACGAGCCACTCGATGATCTCCGCCGGCCACGGCGCGGCAACCTGGTGCTCGCCGCCGCGGGCCACCACCGCCCCCAGCCCGGCACCTGCCCCGGACCGGAACGTGCCCGCGGCCGGCGCCACGATCAGCCGCCAGTCGGGCAGGTGCCCGTGCCCGTTCAGCTCCGGCTCGGCCAGGTGTTCCTCGATCAGGTCGCGCGCGGCTTCGAGCTGGTCGGGGGTCTTGAGGGCCAGCTGGGCCACACCGGGCAGCCCCCGGCGGGCCAGGCCGGTCAGCGTGCCCGCGGGCGGCAGCTCGATGAGCGCGGTCACGCCCAGGTCGGCCATGGTCCGCATGCACAGATCCCAGCGCACCGGCGCGCCGACCTGAGCCACGATCCGCTGCAGCCATTCCTGGCCTGCCGTGACCGCGGCCCCGTCGGCGTCCGACAGCAGGGTCTTGACCGGGTCGGCCACGGTTACGCCCGCCGTGGCCGCCCGCAGCGCGGCCACGGCCGGGGCCATGTACCTGGTGTGGAACGCCCCGGCTACCTGCAGCGGCCGCAGCCGGGCCCCGGCCGGCGGATCCGCCGCGAAGGCCTCCAGGTCGGCCAGCGCCCCGGCCGCCACGATCTGGCCCGCCCCGTTGACGTTGGCGGGCGTCAGGCCGTGGCGGGCGATGGCCGCCAGCACCGCTTCCTCGTCGCCGCCCAGAACGGCCGTCATCCCGGTCGGCTCGGCCGCCGCCGCCGACGCCATGGCCTGGCCGCGCACGGCGATCAGCCGGATGGCGTCATCCGCGCTCAGCACCCCGGCCAGCACGCCGGCGCCCAGCTCCCCGACGCTGTGCCCGGCGGCCGCGTCGGCCCGCAGGTCACCAGGCTCCCCGCCCGCCAGCGCGCCCGCCGCGGCCAGCGCGGCCGCGACCAGCAGCGGCTGCGCCACCGCGGTGTCCCTGATCTCGTCGGCGGTCCCGGTGGTGCCCAGCCTGATCAGGTCGCGGCCAGCCAGCTCGGAGGCAGCCCCGAGACGCTCGGCGACGCCGGGTACCTCGAGCCAGGGCGCGAGGAAACCGGGAGTCTGCGCGCCCTGCCCGGGGGCAATGACAATAAGCATCTCTTCAGCGTGCCCTGTAGGACTCCGCCACATGAATGCCGGGCAGTACGAAAGTAAGCCGCCAAGTCTTGTCATCTTCCTACAAAAACCGTTCATGTGGCTGTCACCGTGCCGTTACCCCCCGCGTCACGGTGGCGGTCAGGAGCCGCGCTGGGCGGCCAGCCGGCCGAGCGTCATGGCCACCCACAGGGTGAAGCCGTCCCGCCCGGCGGACGGGGTGTAGTCGGTGAGCTCGGCGACCCGCCGCAGCCGGTACCGGACGGTGTTGGGGTGCACGAACAGCAGCCGGGCGGTGGCCTCCAGGGACGAGCCCTGCTCCAGGTAGGTGCTGAGTGTGTCGAGCAGGGCATGGCCGCCGCCCAGCAGCGGCTCGTAGACGTCGCTGATCAGCGCGGCCCGGGCGTCGGGATCGCCGTCCAGCGCCCGCTCCGGCAGCAGGTCGTCCGCGCCGGCCGGCCGGGGCGCGTCCGGCCAGGCGGCGGCGGCGCGCAGCGCGGCCAGCGCCGCGCGGGCCGAGACCGAGGCGGTGCGCAGGTCGCGGACCAGCGGGCCCGCGATCACCGGCCCGGGCCCGAACCGCCCGGCGAACCGCTCGGCCACCGCGATGGGATCGTCGCTGCCGCCGATGACCAGGATCAGCCGGTTGCCCTGCACCCCGGCCAGCAGGTCGAGCCGGGCCCGCCGGGCCTGGGTCCGGATCTCGTCGATCAGCGGCTCGGCCGCGCTGGCCGGCTGGCCCTTGGATCCGTCGCCCTCCTCGTCGCCCAGGGTGCCGACCACCACCGTGACCGGCGAGGATGACCAGTTCAGGGCCGACGCCCAGGAATGCAGCGACTCCTCGGTCTCGCCGCGCACCAGGGAGTACACCACCAGCGCTTCCAGCCGGGCGTCCCACGCGCCGCGGGCCTCCGCGGTCCGCGCGTAGACCTGCGCCGCGCTGAAGGCGATCTCCCGGGCGTAGGTCAGCACCGCCTCCCGCAGCTCAGCCTCGTTGCCGGGCGCGGCCAGCTCGTCCACCTGCGCTTCCACCACGTCGATGATGACCCGCACCATCTCCACCGCGTGCTGCAGGCTGACCGCCCGGGCCAGCTCGCGCGGCGCGGTGCCGAACACCTCGGTCACCGCCGGCCGGTTCCGTTCCGGGTGCCTGAGCCAGTCGAGGAACGCGGCGATCCCGGCCTGGGCCACCAGGCCGAGCCAGGACCTGTTCTCCGCCGACATGTCGCGGTACCAGGGCAGCCGTGCGTCCATGGCGGCGATCGCCGCGGTGCCGAGCGTCCCCGTGGCCCGCTCGACCCGGCGCACGGTCTCGGCGTTCACCTGCGGCCGATGCGCCTCAGCCAAGCGTGAGCGCCTCGCTGACCGAGATGTCGAGGCGGTACCGCTCGATGGCCTGGGCCGGGAACCTGGCGTCGACCGCGCCGCTGCGGGCCAGCTCCCACAGCACCGCGAGGGTGACCGACTCGGCGTCGACTCCGAAGAAGCGCCGCGCGGCCGGGCGGGTGTCGGAGAAGCCGAACCCGTCGGTGCCCAGCGAGGTGTAGTTTCCCGGCACCCACCGGGCGATCTGGTCGGGCACGGCCTTGATCCAGTCCGACACGGCCACCACGGGACCGGGCGCGCCGCCGAGCACCGAGGTGAGATACGGCACGCGCGGCGGCTCGTCCGGGTGCAGCATGTTCCACGATTCGCAGTTCAGCGCGTCCCGGCGCAGCTCGGTCCAGGACGTGGCCGACCACACGTCGGCGGACACGCCCCAGTGGTTGGCCAGCATTTCCTGCGCGGCCAGGGCCTGCCGCAGCGCGACCCCGGAGGCCAGGATCTGGGCCCGCGGCACGGGTACCACGGTTCGTTCGGCAGAATCGCCCCCTGACCGTCCGGCCAGCCAGTCCCGCACGGCCGAGCCCGGCGCGGTCCCGGCTGCGGCGGCCGAGCCCAGCGCGGGGGAGTACAGGTACAGGCCGTGCAGGATGCCGTCCTCCAGGCCCGCTGTGCCGCCGGGGAAGTCGGCGGGCTCGGCGGGCTGCGGGTACGGCTCGTTGTAGACGGTGAGGTAGTAGAAGATGTTCTCGCCCTCGGGGAACTCCGGCGTGGCCTCGTACATCCGCCGCAGCGCGTCCCGCATCACGTAGGCCAGCTCATAGGCCCAGGCGCAGTCATAGGACACGCACGCCTCGCTGACCGAGGACAGCAGCAGCGAGTGCCCGTCGTTGTGCTGCAGCCCCTCGCCGGCCAAGGTCGTCCGGCCCGCGGTTGCCCCCAGCAGGAACCCGCGGCCGAGCTGGTCGCCGAGCGCCCACATCTGGTCCCCGGTCCGCTGCCAGCCGAACATCGAGTAGAACACGTACACCGGGATCATGTGCGTGCCGTGGGTGGCGTAGGAGGTGCCTGCCGCGATCACCGACCCCATCGCGCCGGACTCGCTGATGCCTTCGTGCAGGATCTGGCCCCGCTCGGACTCCTTGTAGGACAGCAGCAGGTTGCGGTCCACCGCCTCGTAGGTCTGGCCGTGCGGTGAGTAGATCTTGGCCGTCGGGAACAGCGAGTCCATGCCGAACGTCCGGGCCTCGTCCGGGATGATCGGCGCGAACCGGTCACCGATGGCCGGGTCCTTCATCAGCTCCTTGAGCAGCCGGACGAAGGCCATCGTGGTGGCCACCGCCTGCTTGCCCGAGCCCTTGCGCAGCTCGTCGTAGATGGTGTCGCCGGGCAGGGTCAGCGGCTTGGCCCGCACCACCCGGCGCGGGAGAACGCCGCCCAGGGCGGCCCGCCGCTCGCGCATGTACAGGATCTCGTCGGAGTCCTCGCCCGGGTGGTAGTACGGCGGCAGTTCGGCCTCCAGGGCCGAGTCGGGAATCGGCAGGTACAGCCGGTCCCTGAACTCCTTCAGCTCGGCCACGGTGAGCTTCTTCATCTGGTGCGTGGCGTTGCGGGCCTCGAAGTCCTTGCCCAGCGTCCAGCCCTTGATGGTGTGGGCCAGGATGACGGTGGGCTGGCCGGTGTGCTCCCGCGCGGCCTTGAACGCCGCGTACACCTTGCGGTAGTCATGCCCGCCGCGGGACAGGTTGCGCAGCTCGTCGTCGGACAGGTGCGCTACCATGGCCCGCAGCCGCGGGTCGCTGCCGAAGAAGTGCTCCCTGATATAGGCGCCCGACTCGACGCTGTAGGTCTGGAACTGGCCGTCCGGCGTGGTGTTCATCCGGTTGACCAGCACGCCGTCGGTGTCCTGGGCCAGCAGCGGGTCCCAGTCCCGGCCCCAGATGACCTTGATCACGTTCCAGCCCGCGCCGCGGAAGAACGCCTCGAGCTCCTGGATGACCTTGCCGTTGCCGCGGACCGGCCCGTCCAGCCGCTGCAGGTTGCAGTTGATGACGAAGGTGAGGTTGTCCAGTTCCTCGCGCGCGGCCAGGCCGATCCCGCCGATCGCCTCCGGCTCGTCCATCTCGCCGTCGCCCAGGAACGCCCACACGTGCGACCGTGAGGTGTCATGGATCTCCCGGGCCAGCAGGTACCGGTTGAACCGGGCCTGGTAGATGGAGTTCAGCGCGCCGAGCCCCATCGATACCGTGGGGAACTCCCAGAACTCCGGCATCAGCCGCGGGTGCGGGTAGGACGGCAGCCCGCCGCCGGGGTGGGACAGCTCCTGCCGGAACCCGTTGAGCTGCTCCTCGGTCAGCCGGCCCTCCAGGTAGGCCCGGGCGTAGATGCCCGGCGCCGCGTGGCCCTGGAAGAAGACCTGGTCGCCCGACTCGCCGTGGTCCTTGCCGTGGAAGAAGTGGTTGAAGCCCACCTCATACAGCGAAGCGGCGCTGGCGTAGGTGGCGATGTGCCCGCCCACGCCCATGCCGGGCCGGTTGGCCCGGGACACCATGACCGCGGCGTTCCACCTGATGTAGGCCCTGATCCGGCGCTCCGCGTGCTCGTCGCCGGGGAACCAGGGCTCATGCTCGGGCGGGATGGTGTTGATGAAGTCGGTGCTGCGCAGGCCGGGCACGCCGACCTGCTGCTCGCGCGCCCGCTCGAGCAGACGCAGCATCACGTACCTGGCCCGGGCCCGGCCCCTGGTCCGGACGACGCTATCGAACGACTCGATCCACTCGCGCGTCTCATCCGGATCGATGTCGGGCAGCTGGGTGGGCAGCCCGTCGCTGATGATGGGGAATCGCTGGCGTCCGGAAGCCACGGGGTAGCCTCGCCTTCCGCATAGATCGGGCGGCTGTACGGCCGCTGGTCGCAGAATTCGGTGATGTGTTGTCCAGACCAATCGTCGTACGAACTGGCCCCGAGCGCATCTCTACTCGACGGTAACCGCCGTCTGGGGGGAGTCGGCACCGCACCGGTCGGGGAAGGCCAGGGTTCCGGTGGAGTTTCGCCGAGAGCAGATTCTCCCGTTACTGTACGTGATGAGAACCGCGCTGGGTGACCGGGTCATCGATCAGGGAGGTCAATTTATGGCGGCGGTTTTCCTGACCGGAGCGATTGCCACTTGCGCACCGGGCCGGGCCAGTGTGAACTGTCCCAACAAGAAGTGCTGACGCGTCACGCCGTCAGGGACCGGTCGCGGGCTCCAGCCCGGGGCCGGAGGCGTGCGGGGACGCGGGGAGGGATCCAGGGAGGACGTCAGTGAGCGCGACCGCGGGCCAGGCCCAGGATGAACGCGGGCAGGCCGAACGGCTCGGCATCAAGCCGGGCCAGGTGGTGCAGGAGATCGGCTACGACGATGATTGCGACGAGCAGCTGCGCGGCGCGATCGCCAAGGTGGACAGCGTAGAGCTGGTCGACGAGGACTACGACGACGTGGTCGACGTGGTTCTGCTGTGGTGGCGGGACGGGGACGGTGACCTGGTGGACGCGCTGGTCGACGCCCTTACGCCGCTGGCCGACGGAGGGTACATCTGGCTGCTCACGCCCAAGGCGGGCCGGTCCGGGCATGTCGAGCCGAGCGACATCGGCGAGGCCGCACCGACCGCCGGGCTGTCCCAGACCTCCAGCGTCAGTGCCGCCCGCGACTGGTCGGGCACGCGCTTGGTCGCGCCGAAGGCGCGCCGATGAGCAGAGTCGCGGGCGCGCCGGTAGGCAGAGCTGCGGGCGCGCCGCTGACCCGGCCGTTCACCTCAATTTTTATGCCGAACGGGCCGTGGTTCCCCGCTTGCCGTCAGGTGGCAGACTTGGGGTGGAGCGGGCATTCCAGGCATTTCCCCGGATCCGGCGAAAGGACCAGGCATGGCGGTCGAGGTAGGCGATCAGGCGCCTGATTTCGAGCTGAAGGACCAGCACGGCACCCCGGTGCGGCTGTCCAGCTTCCGCGGGGCCAAGAACGTCGTGCTGCTCTTCTACCCGCTGGCGTTCAGCGGCGTGTGCACCGGCGAGCTGTGCGCCATCCGCGACGACTTCCCCGAGGTGACGCGGGACGACGTCGCGCTGCTCACGGTCTCGGTGGACTCCACGTTCACCCACCGGGCCTGGTCAGACGCCGAGCACTTCACCTTCGAGCTGCTGTCGGACTTCTGGCCGCACGGCGACGTGGCGAAGCTGTACGGTGTCTTCGACTCCGAGCGCGGCATCGCGACCCGGGGCACGTTCATCATCGACAAGGCAGGCGTCGTGCGGTGGAAGGTCGTCAACCCGATCCCGCAGGCGCGTGACCTGGCCGAGTATTCCAAGGCGCTCGCCGCTCTCGGCTAGCGTCGGTCAGCAGGGGAGGCCTGGGGGAATTGCCGTGTTATCGCTGCGGCGTCCGGCAGACAGACCCGGAACGGGGCAAGAGTCCGTGGCGCCGCGGGGTGGTTAGCGACCAGCTGGTCCTCATCTGCCCCGCGTGCCAGGAATCCGGTGACTGGACCGCCGAGCTCGAGCACTGCGGCCGGTGCCGCAGCGCGCACCTGATCCGGCGGCTGGGCCAGCTGGAATGCCTCGACTGCGGCCTGGTCAGCGAGCCGGACGCCGCCCTGGCCCCGGCCCGCCCTGATGTCGCCCTGGCCGACGAGGTCGGCCGGGCCCTCGACCGTCTTCTCGGCCGCATCTGACCATCCCACCTGTCACATGGGTTTAGGACCCGTCCTGGCCGGTAGCGCGGACAGTACGGAGCAACTGAACCCACGACAACCAGGAGGGACATCATGGGCGCCCGAGTGCGCGACGTGATGACACCGGGCCCCATCGGGGTGGACTACCACCAGTCGATCGGTGAGGCCGCGCGGACCATGCGGGACTGGGGAGTTGGTGCCGTCCTGGTGGTCAGCGACCAGTCCCTGCACGGGCTGGTCACCGACCGCGACCTGGTGGTGCGCGCGGTGGCGGAGTCAAAGGGGCCGGAGGAGCCGGTGGGCCCGCTGAGCACGGGAAACCTGATCGGCGTCAATGCGGACGACGACGCGGAAGTGGCCGCCAGGCTGATGTGCGAGCACGCCGTCCGGAGGCTGCCGGTAATCGACAACGGGCAGGTCGCGGGCATGGTGTCGCTCGGCGATCTGGCCCCGTTGGTCCCCTTGGCCCCCTTGGCCGACGGACGCGACCCGCTGACCACGCCGATCGGCGACATCTGCAGCACCGAGCTGGTCCTGCTCGGCCCCGACGACGACGTGGAGCGGGCCGCCGCGCTGGTCCGCGAGCGGGCGGTCCGCCGCATCCCGGTCGTGCAGGACGGCGTCCCGGTCGGCGTGGTCTCCATCGGCGACCTGGCCCCTGGAGCGGGATGAGCGATCCGCGCTGTCCGGCGAGATCACCGCGGCCGTACGCGACTGATCGGCGGTTTGCCGTCTGCGCGGGCGGGTAGGCGACGGTCTCGGGAATCGGAGGTCCTGATGAGTTTGCCCGTCCGCCAGCAGCCGGTCGCAGTGCCAGACGGTCGGCCAGCCCGCGTCAGGCGCAGTCTCGGGCTCGGCGGGGTCGGCCTGCCCGCGGGCGGCCGCCGTGGTCTCGCGAGCCGCCGTCAACACCTATGGTGACCTGGTCTTTCCCCCGTCGGCCGGACCCAGTCCGGTGCCGGGGGACACCTCGGGAATGTGCTACAAATGACCCCAGGGACGGAGGGTCGGTTGCCGATCGAGCATCTGGGGCATGAGGCCGCGGAGCTGCTGAGCCTCACCAGCGGCGGCGAGGCCAGGTCGCTGAACAAGCTGGCCGCGCTGGCCGCCTGGCAGGTGCCCGCCTGCTCGGGAGCCCACGCGGCGGTGTGGTACGACGGCGAGGTGATCAGCTCCGCGGCGACCCACCCGGACCTGGCCGAGCTCGCCGACCTTCAGCTGCGGGCCGGGACCGGCCCCATCCTGGCCGCCGCCGACGCGATGACCGCGGTCAGCTGCCCCGACACCCTGGACGAGACCCGCTGGCCCGAATACGCGGAGGCGGCGCTGCGCTGCGGCGTCCGCTGCTCGGTCCACCTGGTGCGTGAGCTGCCCGGCGGGGCCCTGGTCCTGTCCCTGTTCGGGGTCCGGCCCCGGACGCTCGACGCGGGCTCTGACCCGATGGCCGGCACCCTGGCCGCCTTCGGCGGTGCGGTGCTGACCAACGCGACGGCCTACAACCAGGCGCAGCGGACCGCCAGCCAGCTCAAGGACGCCGTGGTGGCCCGCTCGGTGGTAGACCAGGCCAAGGGCATCCTGATGCACGCGTTCGGCTGCAATGCCGAGGAGGCACTGGGACGGCTGCGCGCCGAATCACAGCGCCGCCACGTCAAGGTCACCGAGGTGGCCAGCGAGGTCGTCGCCTCCTCCCGGGCCAAGAAGGGCACCAGGCAGTAGCCGCGCAGCAGGATCAGCCGGCCGCGCCGGGCGGCGTGGTTACCTTGGCCACCAGGATGGTCAGGTCGTCCCGCAGCTCGTCTTCCGAGAAGCTGGTCACCACGCCCTGGATCATCCGGGCCGTCTCGGCCGCGGTGCGGCCCGCCAGCCCGGCCAGCTCGTCGGCCAGGCTGTCCTCGAAGTAGCGCATGTCGGGGCTGCGCGCGTCGGTGACCCCGTCGGTGTAGAAGAAGAGCAGGTCGTCCTGGCCGAGCTCGAGCTCGTCCACGTGCGGTTCCGCCTCGGGAAACAGGCCGAGGGGCAGGCCGCCGCCGGTCAGCACGTCGACCTGGCCGTCCGGCCGCACCAGGGCCGGGCCCAGGTGGCCGGCGCTGGCCAGCACCACGTGCAGCCGGCTGCCCGCCCAGCGCAGGTAGGCCAGCTTGGCCGTCACGAACCGGTCCTCGTAGCCGCCGGCCAGCATGACCTCGTTCACCTTGGCCAGTACATCCGCGGGGTCCGGATTCCAGTGCGCCAGGACCCGGATCGAGTGCCGGGCGGCCGCGGTCATAGCGGCCGCCTCCTGGCCCTTGCCGCAGACGTCGCCGACGGTGATGGCCCAGCCCCCGGCCACCGGGAACACGTCGTAGAAGTCGCCGCTGACCTCGAGCCCTTCGCTGGCCGGCACGTAGGCCGCGTACAGGTCGAGCCCGGGGACGTCAGGCAGCGTGGCGGGCAGCAGGCTGCCCTGCAGCGCCTCGGCCACCTCGGAGCGGTGCCGGAACATGCGGTCCACCCGGATGGCCACGCCCAGGTGCCGGCCAAGTTCCTCGGCCAGGCCCAGGTCGGCGAGCTCGAAGCGTCCCTCGCCGGCGGTGCGGGCCAGGGTCAGCGCGCCGTAGCCGGTGCTGCCGTCGGTGATCGGCACGCTGAGCAGCGAGGTCGTCCCGAGCAGCATCAGCAGCGGCGCGCCGTCCGGGGTGGTGCCCAGAATCCCGGTGTCTTCGGCGTGGGCCAGCAGGACGGATGTCCCGGCGGCGTGCACCTGCCCGGGCGCCGAGGATGGCTGCGGGTCGACGGCACGCGCCTTCCTGGCCAGCGCCTGGGACGCCTCGTCGTGCGGGCCGATCACGAACTGGCGCCGCAGCAGGCCGGCCCGCTCGACGTCCACGATCACCCAGCCCGCGATGTCACCCGCCAGCTGCCTGGCGCAGCGCTGCAGCGTGACCGCCTCGCTGAACGTGCTGTTGTCCAGCAGCAGCCGGGTGACCGCGGTGATCATGTCCATCCGGCGGGTCATGGCCCGGATCGTGTCCACCGCCGGGCCAGGCTCACCGGGACCGGCCGCGGCCGTCCGGGCGCCGGGCTTAGCCTGGGCGTCCGCCCGGTGGTCAGCGGTGACCGTCAGCAGCCGCGTGCCGTCCTGCAGGGTGGCGGGGCCCGCCAGCAGGGTCACCTCGACCGGTCCGTCCGGGCCGAGCAGCCGGCACTCCACCTGCCGGGCCGTCCCGGTCCGGGCGGCCGCGGCGAACTGGCTCTTGACCGCGGCGCGGCCAGGGAGGTCGACGAATGCGGTCAGCGGCTTGCCGGTCGCGTACCCGGGCGGGGTGCCGATCAGGTCTCCGGCCTGGCCGTTGGCCCGCCGGACGGTGCCATCCTGCTCGAGCACGAACAAGGGCACCGGCGCGTGCTGGAACACCGCCCGCAGCAGGGCACGCTCGGCCGAGAGCGCATCGGGCCTGGCCGCCGCGGCCGGTTCGCCCGCGGCGGCCTGGGCCAGCTTGGCCAGGACCTCGGCGGCCGCGTCGAGCTCGGCGAACGCGGCGTCGAGCAGGGCCCGCGGATCGGAGCCGGGCAGCGCTGCGGCCTGCCGGAGCGCCTCGCGGCGCCCGGCCAGGTCGGCCAGATCGGCGTCCGAGCCGTTCGTCCAGGTGTCTTGCGACATCTCTCCAGACCGTCATCCCTGGTGAAACGCGCCGCCATGGGCCGGAACAGCGGGCCGGGCGCGAGCACAAGGCCACCCTGCGCCGTCTCAATAGTACTTGGGGGGCAAGTGCGTCAAAGCAGAAAAGATCCGCCGGGGCCGCGGCCCCGGCGGATCTGCGGCTGCGGCTACCAGCGCCGCCAGGCCGGCCGGCGGCGGCTGCGGCTGCGGTAGCGGCCGTAGCCGCGCGTGGTAAACGCGCTGACCAGCAGGGCGGCTGCCACCACGGCGACAACGAAGGTGATCACGGTGTGACCGGCACCCAGGATGGCGGTGGTGATGATCCCGCCGACCAGCGCGGCCACGATGCCGATCAGGATGGTCAGGATCAGCCCGATGTGCTGGCGGCCGGGTACCACCAGCCGGGCCAGCGCACCGATCACCAAGCCGATGAGGAGCCACGCGATGATGACGGAAAGGGTGATGGTCATGACAACTCCTTGGTAAATCCTTGGTCAGGCTTTACGGTCTGGTTCGCCTGGTGAGCGTCCCAGTTCAGTCTTCGTAGACGTCCTCCACCACTTCGGTCTCGCCGGGGTGCAGGCTCGTGGCGCCGGTCGGCTCGGTGGCCAGGTCACTGGCCGCCCCCAGATGGTGTGCCCCCTCGGCGCCGCCGAAGGCGCCCGGGGCCGGCAGGCCGGCCTGCACGCGGGTGTTCGACGGATTGCGGACGGAGGTCGGGTAGGTGACCTCTTCTATCCGGTTCCCCGGCCGCCAGCGGGCTTGCCGCACGAACAGGCGGCGGCCGACCCAGCCGTAGCCGCGGCGGGGGACGGCCAGCCCGAGGATTCCGATGATCATGATCACGTAGCCGGCGGTGTGCAGGTTGAAGACAGAGGTATTCGTCGTCACGGCGAAGGCGAGGATCGCCCCGATGCCGATCAGTACGAGTCCCATCCCGGTTTTCATGAGGTTCCTTCGCTTTCTCGCCCGGCCGTCTTTCTCGCCCGGCCGTCAGGCGGTCGCCGTGTCGGGGGCTTCGGCCGCGTCGAGCAGCTTGCTTCTGAGGTGGGCCAGAGCCCGGGCCAGGAGCCTGGACACGTGCATCTGCGAGATCCCGAGCCGGTCGCCGATCTCCGTCTGGGTCAGGTTGCCGTAGAAGCGCATGACCAGGATGCGCTGCTCCCGCTCGGGCAGCTCGTCCCAGTGGGTGTTGACGGACTCCATGTCGATCGTGTGCGTGACACCCGGGTCGTCGTCGCCGAGCATGTCGGCCAGCAGGGCTGGGTCGTCCCGGTCGGACAGCGGCGCGTCCAGGGAGTAGGTGCTGAACACCAGGTCGGCCTGGAGAGCCTCCTGCATGTCGTCCTGGCTGACCCCGAGCCGTTCGGCCAGCTCGCCTTCCGCGGGCGCCCGGCCGAGCTTGTGGGTGAGCTCCTCGTTGGCCTTGCGCAGTTCGAGCAGCAGTTCCTGGGCGGACCGGCGGACGTGGATCTGCCAGCGCTTGTCCCGGAAGTGACGCTTGATCTCGCCGCTGACGCACGGCTGGGCGTAGGCGGACAGGCTGTCGCCGACCTCGGGGTTGTAGTTGTTGATCGCCTTGAGCAGGCCGACGTACCCGACCTGCATCAGGTCCTCGGTGGGTTCCGGGCTGCCGCGGTACTGCCGCACGCACGAGCGGACCAGCTTGCCGTAGCGGTCCACCAGGATCTCGCAGGCGGCGGCGCGCAGTTCGCTGTCCCGCGGCAGCGCGCGGACCTTGGCCAGCAGTGCGTTGTCGGAAAGCTCCTGCAGCTCCGCGCGCGACCAGGGCTGGAGGTCGGCGTCAGCAGCATCGGCGGCCTCAGCCGGGGCCGGGAGCTTGAGGGTTCCCTGCGTCAAGGCGCTCTCCTCGGAAGCTGGGTTAATTTGGACGTGTAGGGGTGTGCCCGGCCCAAGGCGAATAAACGTCAGTCACTGTGATGCTGATCACAGTCGGCCGCCGGGTCCGGGCCGAGGTGTAGGCCGTAAGCGGCGGGGAAGCAGATGGGCCCACCGCCAGCGTCGCACTTGCTCCGAGCGCGTGCCGGTGTGCACCTGACACCTGCTCAGACCCCATGAGGACCTGCGATGACGCCAATCAGGAATGTCGCCAACTGGCGGTCGGCGGGCGCGTGCCTGTCGGCGGACCCCGACCTCTTCTTCCCCATCTCGGCCACTGGCCCGGCGCAGCGGCAGATCGCCCGGGCCAAGCTGATCTGCGCGGGATGCGGGGTCAGGCAGGAGTGCCTGGAGTTCGCGATGTCTCACGACCAGGTGTACGGCATCTGGGGCGGCACCACGCCGGAAGACCGGCAGCGGGACCGCAGGCGCAAGCGCCGCGCCGCAACCGCTGCGGCCAAGCGGGCCGTGTCCGTGTTATCCCGGTTATCCCGGCGGCCGCGGCCGGCTACCGCCGCGCGAGCCAGCGCTCCATGCAGGCCAGGAGCTCGTCGGTGTCGACGGGCTTGGTGACGTAGTCGCTGGCACCGGCCGCGATGCTCTTCTCCCGGTCGCCGGGCATGGCCCGGGCGGTCACCGCGATGATGGGCAGCGTGGCGAAGGCCGGCATCTGCCTGATCTTGTTCATCGTGGTGTAGCCGTCCATCTCCGGCATCATCACGTCCATCAGGATCAGGTCGGTGTCATCGGCGGTCAGCAGGGCCTCGATGCCCTTGCGGCCGTTGGGCGCCTCGGTCACGGTCATCCCGTGCAGCTCGAGCGTGCTGGTGATCGCGAACACGTTGCGGGCGTCGTCGTCGATGACCAGGACCCGCCGTCCGCGCAGCGCGTCGTGCCGCGCCGCGTACGGCGACGGCACCCGGTCCATGGTCTCGGCCGGCTCGCTGATCAGGGCGGGTATGTGCCCGGGCTGAGTGGCGGACAGGTGCAGCGTGATGCGCTCGCGCAGCTCGTCGAGCGAGGGCAGCAGCTCGAGCGACCCGGAGCCGAACCGCAGCCGCGCCAGCCGGGCCTCGGCACTGTCCAGCTTGTCCCTGGTGTGCGCGAGGACCGGGACGTCGCGCAGCTCCGGGTCCTCCTGGAGCCGGTCGAGGAAGGCGAAGGCGGAGGCGTTCCCGAGGCCGAGGTCGAGCACCACGCACTGGTGCGGCGCGGCGCTGAGCGCCTCGATGCCCTGCTCCGGGCTGACCGCCGTGCCCACGTGCACAGACCCGTGGATGCCGGACAGGTCCGAGACCGCGCTGTGGGCCAGCAGGGTCAGCAGGCCGCCGCGCGCGCCCTCCAGGACCAGCAGGCGCCGTCCGCCCGGCACGCCATCCTCGGGCAGGGCCGGCTGCAGCTGCAGCGCCTCGGTCGCCTCGGCCTGGAACCCGGAGGCGTCGCCGTTCGCAGTGATCGTGACCGCGTCCGGGACGCCGGACGCGGGAGCCTCGCCGTCGGCCGCGCCCGGCAGCTCGCACGGCAGGTAGAGCGTGAACGTACTGCCCTGGCCGAGCTCGCTTTCCGCGCTGATCGCGCCGCCGAGCAGGGCCCCGACCTCGCGGGCGATGGACAGGCCGAGTCCGGTGCCGCCGTAGCGGCGGCTGAGCGTGCCGTCACCCTGCTGGAAGGCGCCGAAGATCGTGGTGAGGTTCTCCGGCGCGATGCCGATGCCGGTGTCGGCCACGGAGAACGCCAGCGCGCCGCCGTCGGCCCGGTCGGCGCCGGGATCGGCCGCGGCGCGGGGGTCCGGGCCGACCCGGAGCAGCACGTGGCCGCTCTCGGTGAACTTGACCGCGTTCGACAGCAGGTTGCCGAGCACCTGGCGGAGCCGCTGGCGGTCGGTGAGCAGCTCGGCCGGGGCCTCGGGGTCGGCCTCGACGGCGAACTCGAGCCCCTTCTCCACGGTGAGCGGCTGGAAGGTGGCCTGCATGTCGTCAAGCAGCGCGCTGAGCGGGAACCGCTCCGCGTGGATGTCCATCCGCCCCGCCTCGACCTTGGACAGGTCCAGGATGTCGTTGATCAGCTGCAGCAGGTCCGAGCCTGCCGAGTGGATCACGTTGGCGTACTCGACCTGCTTGGCGGTGAGGTTGCGGCCGGGATTCTGGGCCAGCAGGCGGGCCAGGATGAGCAGGCTGTTCAGCGGGGTCCGCAGCTCGTGGGACATGTTGGCCAGGAACTGCGACTTGTACTTGGAGGCCAGCGCCAGCTGCTGCGCGCGTTCCTCGATCTCCTGCCTGGCCTGCTCGATCTCGGCGTTCTTGGTCTCGATGTCGCGGTTCTGCGCCGCCAGCAGCGCCGCCTTGTCCTCGAGCTCGGCGTTGGACCGCTGCAGTTCCACCTGCTGCGCCTGCAGCTCCTCCGATCGCGCCTGCAGCTCACCGGCCAGCCGCTGTGATTCGCCCAGCAGCGTGTCGGTCCGCGCGTTGGCGATGATCGTGTTGAAGTTGACGCCCAGGGTTTCCGTCAGCTGCTCGAGGAAGTCGGTCTGCACCTGGCTGAACGAGGTGAAGGAGGCCAGCTCGATGACCCCGAGCACCTGGTCCTCGAACAGGATGGGCACGATGGCCAGGTTGGCGGGCGGCGCCTCGCCGAGCCCGGAGGAGATCTTCACGTAGCCTTCGGGCAGGTTGGCCACCACGATAGACCGCTTGGTCCGGGCCACCTGGCCGATCAGGGACTGGCCGAGCCGGTACTGGGTCGGCGCCGCCTTGTCCGCGCGCAGCCCGTAGCCGGCGATCAGCCGCAGCTGGGTGTCGCCGCCGACGTGCTCGGACAGGAAGAAGGTGGCGTGCTGCGCGCCGACCAGCGGGGCGAGCTCGTCCAGGATCAGCTCGGCCACCACGGCCAGGTCCCGGTGGCCCTGCATCATGCCCGCGATCCGGGCCAGGTTGGTCTTCAGCCAGTCCTGCTGCTGGTTGGCCCGGATGGTCTCGCGCAGGGACTGGACCATCGCGTTGATGTTGTCCTTGAGCTCCGCGACCTCGCCCTGGGCCTCCACCGAGATGGAGCGGGTCAGGTCGCCCGAGGCGACCGCACTGGTCACCTCGGCGATCGCGCGGACCTGCCTGGTCAGGTTCCCGGCCAGCTCGTTCACGTTCTCGGTCAGCCGCTTCCAGGTACCCGATACGCCCTCGACCTCGGCCTGGCCGCCCAGCCGCCCCTCGCTGCCCACCTCGCGGGCCACCCTGGTGACCTCGGCCGCGAACGAGGACAGCTGGTCGACCATGGTGTTGATGGTGGTCTTGAGCTCGAGGA
This sequence comes from uncultured Actinomycetes bacterium, assembly GCA_963835775.1. GTDB lineage: Bacteria > Actinomycetota > Actinomycetes > Streptosporangiales > Streptosporangiaceae > Palsa-504. The sequence continues at coordinate 683,897 of CAWIHB010000004.1, forward strand.
TCTCGCCGTGGGCGTCCACGTCGATCTTCTTGGACAGGTCGCCGTTGGCGACCGCGGTGGTGACCTGGGCAATGTTGCGGACCTGGCCGGTCAGGTTCTGCGCCATCGAGTTGACGTTGTCGGTCAGGTCCTTCCAGGTGCCCGACACGCCCTTGACGTCGGCCTGGCCGCCCAGCCGCCCCTCGGTGCCGACCTCGCGGGCCACTCGGGTGACCTCGTCGGCGAACGCGGACAGCGTGCCGACCATCCGGTTGATCGTCCCGGCCAGCGCGGCGACCTCACCCATCGCGTCCACGTCGATCTTCTGGCTCAGGTCGCCGCGTTCCACCGCGGTCGCCACCTGGGCGATCGAGCGGACCTGGCCGGTCAGGTTGGAGGCCATCACGTTGACGTTGTCGGTCAGGTCCTTCCAGGTGCCCGACACGCCGCGGACCACGGCCTGGCCGCCGAGCTTGCCCTCGGTGCCGACCTCGCGGGCCACCCTGGTCACCTCGTCGGCGAACGCGGACAGCTGGTCGACCATCGTGTTGATGGTCTCCTTCAGCTCCAGGATCTCGCCGCGGGCGTCGACCCGGATCTTCTGGCTCAGGTCGCCCTTGGCCACCGCGGTGGTCACCTCGGCGATCGAGCGCACCTGGTCGGTCAGGTTGGCCGCCATGACGTTGACCAACTCGGTCAGGTCCTTCCAGGTACCTGACACGCCCTTGACGTCGGCCTGGCCGCCGAGCAGGCCCTCGGTGCCCACCTCGCGGGCCACCCTGGTCACCTCGTCGGCGAACGACGATAGCTGATCGACCATGGTGTTGAGCGTGGACTTCAGCTCCAGGATCTCGCCGCGCGCGTCGACGTCGATCTTCTGGCTCAGGTCGCCCTTGGCTACCGCGGTCGCCACCTGGGCGATGTTGCGGACCTGGCCGGTCAGGTTGCCCGCCATCGCGTTGACCGACTCGGTCAGGTCTTTCCAGGTACCGGACACGCCAGGCACGTAGGCCTGGCCGCCGAGCTTGCCCTCGGTGCCGACCTCGCGGGCGACCCTGGTGACCTCGGAGGTGAACAGGTCAAGCTGGTCCGCCATGCCGTTGAAGACCGTGGCGATCTCGTCCATCAGCGGGTCGCCGGTCTTGGCCAGGCGGGTGCTGAAGTCGCCGCCTCTTACCGCGGTCAGCCCGGCGAGCAGCTGCTCGAGGCCGGACTCGTCAAGCCGTGGGCCCGAGTGGACCGTGTCAGTCACCAAGTGCTCCCATCACCCGTGCCGGCGCTGAGCAGATGCGTTCGGCACCGTTGTGCGATCTATTCCGATGGTAGACCGGAGCTCACTATCATGGGCCGAACGGAGTTTTGCAGCCGGGCTAAGCCTCGAAATCCCCGCCCGCGATGGTGGCGCCGGCCTCGACAGGCGCGGCTTTTGATGGGATTCATGACGTTCAGGGGTCTTGCGGACCGCCGTCATAGTGTGGGGGAGACGGGTGATCGTGGCCGACAGCACTGACGACCTGCGGCGGCTGGCCGCCGTCATCGATCGCCAGCGCCGCGAGCTCGACCGCATCCGCGCGGCGGCGCCCGGCGAGTTGGTCGTCGCGATGGCCAGGGGCGCGCTGATGGAGCGGCTCGGCCTGTCCTCAGCCGAAGCCGCCAGTCAGCTGGCTGAGCTGTCCGCCGCCACCGGCATCCCGCTGGCTGAGATGGCCGCCGCGGTCCTGTCACCGGAGTCCGTCACCGGCGGCGGGGGGCCAGACGCCCCCGGCGCGGCGGACGGGCTGGCCGGTGCCGGCGTGCCGGGCTCGGCTCGCGGGGCCACGGGGCGCGGCCTGCTCATGGCCGAGGCCGCGGCCGAGCTGGCCGCTGACGGCGCGGAACTGGCCAGCACCCTGGCCGGGCAGGTACTGAACCCGCTCGGCGCGGTGACGGTCGTGTTGTGGCTGCTGGAAGCCGACGGTGCGCTGAGCATGCTCGGTGCGGTCGGCCTATCGAGCGGCGAGGCCAGCCGCTGGCGGCACATCCCGCCGCAGCTGGACGGGCCGGTTCAGCGCGTGGCCCGCGGCAGCGCCGATCTGTGGTGGCCCGCGGGGCCGCCCGAGGGCGACCGCGCGCCGGTCACCGGACAGCCCGGCGGGGCCCGGGCCGTCCTCGCGCTGCGCGAGCGCAACGGCGAGCTGCGCGGCGTGCTGGAGGCCAGCTGGCCGGGCCCCGTCGCCGAGTTCGGCCCCGACGTCCGCCCGCGGCTGTCCGCCCTGGCCGCGGGCTGCACGCCGGTGATCAGCGCCCGCCTGGCCCACGGCAACCTGGCCGCCGCCCAGCCCAAGGCCGCCGTCTACACCTTGCTCGACAGCCTGGCCGATTCGGTGCTGGTCGCCCAGGCCATCAGGGATGACGCCGGACGGGTGGCCGACTTCAGCATCGAGCACGCCAGCCCGGGCTTCCGCGATCCGGCCGGCCGGACCGCCGCGGACCTGGCCCGGCTGACCCTGCTGGAGGCCTATCCGGCCAGCGTGTCCGGCCCGGGCCTGTTCGCCAGGGCCCGGCAGGTACTGGCCGATGGCGTACCCCAGCACGTGCCCGAACCGCTCGGCGAGTTCGGTTCCGCGGCCGACACCGATCAGCCCCCGCTGGCCGATCTGCGCGTGGCTAGGTTCTTCGACGGCGTGATCTGCACCTGGCACGCCGAGGACCCGGCGGGTTCTGGGGTCCGGTTGGCCGCGCTGCCCGACCACGCCCAGCGGCTCGGCCGCCTCGGCGGCTGGGAGGAAAACCTCGTCACCGGGGTGGTGCGCTGGACCGATTCGGCCTTCGAGCTATTCGGCCTGCGGCCCAGCCCGGGTGCGGAGATCCCGCTGGCGGACCTGCACAGCTACGTGATGGCGGCCGACAAGCCGGTGGTGAAGCGGTTCCGCCAGCGGCTGCCCGAGGGGCGGGAGGCGGCTACCGCGGCCTTCCGCGTGGTCCACCCCGAGGACCGCAGCATCCGCCAGATCCGGGTCTTCGCCGAGCCGGTCACCGATGCGGCCGGCACCGTGGTCGCGCTGCGCGGAGCCTTCCAGGACATCTCGGCGCACTACCACACGCAGGTCGCGCTGGCCGCGACCCGTGACCAGCTGGCCGACTCCGAGCAGCGGGTCGCCGAGGAGCACCTGCTCGCGCTGCGCCTGCAGCAGGCCATCATGCCGCCGGACGAAGTGCCGGTGGAGGCGGCCGGGATCGACGTGGCCGTGCGCTACCGGCCGGTCGGCGAGGGACACCTGGTCGGCGGCGACTGGTACGACACGCTGCTGCTTCCTGACCACGACGTGCTCTTGGTGGTGGGCGACGTGGCCGGGCACGGCATCGACGCGGTGACCGGCATGGTCGCGGCCCGCAATTCGCTGCGCGGCCTGGCCATCACCGGGGCCGGCCCGGCCGAGCTGCTCCGCCTGCTCAACGGCGTGATGTGCCATCTCACCTCGGGAGTGGTCGGGACCGTGGTGTGCGGGCTGTACAACCCCGAGACCCGCGTGCTGCGCTGGGCCCGGGCCGGCCACCTGCCGCCGGTCCTGATGCGCGGCGGCGCGGCCTGGGCGCTTCCGCTGCCCGGCGGCGTGCTGCTCGGCATGGACCCGGACGCCGATTACGAGGAAGCCACCCAGTCGCTCGAGCCCGGCGACTCCCTGCTGCTGTTCACCGACGGGCTGATCGAGCAGCGCGGGGAGTCCATCGAGGACGTGCTGGGGGATTTCGTCGCCGCTCTGCCCGCCGGGTCGGGCGAGCTGGCCGCGGCCACCCAGGCCGACCACATCATGGCCAGCGCGACCTCAGACACCGGCGACGACGCCTGCCTGGTCGTGGTCCGCATCGGCGCAGACCTCGGCGCAGACCTCAGCGCGGATCCTCCCGCGGCGCGTGCCGCACGCTGACCCAGTGCTCGGTGGTGAAGTCCTCGACCGCGCGGGCGGCCAGGCCGCCGAAGGCGGTGCCGGCGTCATCGTGCGGCGGAGCCCTCGTACCTGGCCATAATCTCAGCGACTACCCTGCCTGACCGCAGCTACACACACCGTCAAACCGTTCGGCCAGGACGTTAGATCCCGCCCAAACTCCGGGCCCGGGAGGCGAGATGCTTCCCGGGCCCGGTGGCTGAGCCGTTCGTTACGCGGCCAGGGCCGCTGCCTTGTCGTAGACCGCGAGCGTTTCCCCGGCGATCCGGTCCCACGAGTACCGGGACCTGACCCGGTCGGCCGCCGCGACGCCGTACGCCTCGAGCAGCATCGGGTGCGCGAGCAGCTGCCGGATCCGCTGGGCCAGCAGGGCCGGCCCGGCCGGCCCGGCGGGATCAGGATGCCGGTCGTCCCGTCCACCACGGCGTCCGCGTGACCGCCCACCGGAGGCGCGATGACCGGGGTGCCGCACGCCATGGCCTGCAGCGACGTAGTGCCGGACGGCTCGTACTGGCAGGTGGAAAGGACCAGGTCGGCCGACCGCAGCAGGGCGGGCATCGCGTGGTGCTCGACCTTGCCGGTGAAAATCACCCGGTCGGAGACGCCCAGCGAGCCGGCGAAGCCGGCCAGGCCGCGGTAGGCGGCGTCGCCGGGCAGTTCGGCGCGGTCCGGGCCGCCGACCACCAGCAGCTCGGCGCCGGGCACCTTGGTCAGCGCCCGCAGCAGCGTTTCCAGGGCCGCGCGCTGCCTCAGGTCGGCGGCGGTCAGCAGGCGCGGCCTGCCGTTCCGCTCCGCCACCGGGCCCTCGGGCGTGAACATGTCGGTGTCGACGCCCCACGGGATGACCCTGATCGAGGAGCGGTGCACGCCCAGGCTGGCCAGTTCCGGCACCTCGGCGGAATGGGTGGCGACCACCGCGGTGGCGCTGCGGCCGATGGCGGGCTCGAGCCGGATCCGCGCCGCGGCCGAGTCGTCGGCCCGCACCCGGTCGCGCCGTTCGGTGACGCCGAGCGAGCTGAATTCCTGCACGACCGGTATGCCCTGGTCGCGAGCGGCGGCCAGGGCGGCCAGGCCGCTGGTCCAGCGCAGCGCGTGCACGACGTCGGGGCGGTCCTGCTCCCAGCAGCTGCGCAGCGGGCCGCTGAACGCCGGGACCCGCTCGAGCAGGCCGGCGTCGCCGCCGTCGGCGGGGACGGGACCGGCGTTAATGTGCTCGACCCGGACGCCGTCGCGCAGTTCGGCCCGGTCGGGCAGGTCAGGCTGGTGCTTCTGGGCGTAGACGGTGACCTGGTGACCCTGGCCGGCCAGGCGCCGGGTGAGCTCGGAAAGTCCGATGTCGTCGCTGTCCGGGCCGGAGCCGACCCGCGGGTGCAGGGGAGTCGCGTTCTGGGCGACAAGGGCGATCTTCATAAAGGAGCCTCCTGGCTGACGAAACTCTGTCACGGTGTCGCCAGCGGGAGATGAAAAAGTGGTGCCTCATCCAGGCGCTCCGCGAAAACACCGTGTCGCGTTGAGCGTGCCTGCGTCGTAGGCACCACTGGGGAGAAGCTTATCCCATCTTGACCGTTCGCAAACACGCGAACCGCCGATCGGCTTTCCGCAGGTTGAGGGGCGTTCAGCCCGAGGCGGCCTCGGCCACGCTGTCGAAGACGGGGATCAGCCGGTCAGCGGTGGTCAGCCGCAGGATCTTGGCCACCGCCGCCTGCGGCGACACCAGGGCCAGCACCCCGCCCTGCCGGTCCAGCGACCGGTTCACCCGCAGCAGCGCGTGCAGCGCCGAGGAATCCATGAAGCGCAGGCCGGACATGTCGATGATCAGCGTCCGCGGCTGCTGGGCGACCTCTTCTTCCAGCAGGCGGCGCAATTCGTCGGTATTCGTGACGTCGGCCTCGCCGGTGATTTCCACCAGCGTGTAAGGCTCGCCGGCGGACTCCCGGGCCGTCACAGAGACCGTCAGCAGATCCACGCACTTGTTGTACCACACGGCGGATTCCAGCGGGATAGTCCTCACCTGGCCGGGAGCAGGCTGAAAGCCGACTGTTACCGGCGCGCGACGCAATTGCATCAGCGGGCCAGGCGGCCAGGCAGTTTCATGTGCAGGCGGATGGTCGTGCCGGTCTCGCCTGAGCGCATTTCCACCTGATCGCAGACCTGGTAGACGATCCAGAGCCCGTGCCCACCCATGGCGTCGAGTGACGGCCTGCGGTGTCCCGCCAGCGGATCGGAGATCAGGCCGTCATCTTCCACCTGGCAGACGATCTCCTCGGTGTCGTACCAGATCTTCAGTGCCCCGGGAGACTTGGCGTGGCGGATGGTGTTGGCCGCGACCTCACTGACCGCCAGCACCAGGTCGGCCGCGCGCGGCTCAGCCAGCCCTGCTTCCCTGGCGTAGCGGTACACCACGGCGCGGATCGCGGCCAGGTCGGTGGTGTAGGTGTAAGACATGGCACCCGGCGCCGGGGACGGCAGCGGGCCGCCGGTGCCCGGCCGAGGGGACGGCGGGCCGGCGAGCGCTTCTTGTGCCGCGTCTTGAGCCACCGGTACGCGCTGCGCGGACTTTGCGTCCCAGGACATCAGAAGCAACGATACACCAGGGGCGGAAAAGGGCACCGGGAATGGCGGCGGTGTGGCCCGCTGGCAAATAGGTGCCATATCGGACCTGGCTCGCACGTGTATCTGCCGTGCGCGGGGTAGACGAAAGGGCGACTTGCGTCCACCGCTCTCCGGAATCAGCGGAGCTGCCCGTCTTTGGGAGGTAAATATGCGAGTCGGAGGGGTCGTCCTGCTGATATGGCTGGTCATCGGGGCCATAGCCGCCGGGCAGCGAGGTTATTACGGCTCGTCGTCCACGAGTTGCGCCCATGCCGGAACGATTGTCGCCACCGTAGCGGCCGGTCCGCTCAATTACGTGGGCGTGAACCCGAAGGTCTCGTGCCATATGCCATCTCCGAGCAGCTGAGCCCCGGGCCAGCCGTCATTCCCGGGGGGGAGAAGCGACGCAAGCCGGCGATGCCGCCTGAAGCCTCCTTTCGGGAACTAATCGGCTACCCGGGCCCGGCCGGGCCAAACCCCGCCGCCCTGACCGTCTGGCCATCGCTGTTTTTTATGCCGAACGGGCCGTGGTGCCACGACCCGGAAACGGCGACGGGCCGGGGCAATCTGGGCCGTGGCTGGGCGCCCGTCCCGAACTTGCGGGGAGCTTGCTTTCAGGAAAGCTGAGCACGGCCGGGCCGTGCTTATCGTGGGTATGTGGACGAGCTGGCCGACTCCGCGGCGCTGGTGAACGACCCGGCCGGATTGCGCGGGCGCCTGGCCGATCAGGGGTACCTGTTCTTCAGCGGACTGCTGCCCGCTGCCGAGGTCCGCACGGCCGGGCTGGCCGTCGCCGGTCGGCTGCGGGACGGCGGCTGGATGGACGACCGGGGCATTCCGTCGATCGAGCCGCGCGCGGTGAACTCGGTGGACGGGCTGCGTGACCCGGCCTTCCTGGCCGCCATGATGAGCGCCGCGTTCCACCGCATCGCCTACCTCCCGGCGCTGCGCAACGTGGTCCGCGGCGTCCTGGGGCCGGAGGCGTTCTGCTATCCGGCGAAGGTCCTGCGTGCGGTCTATCCCGAGCGGCCGCAGGCCCGTCCGCGCGGCCGCTACATCCACTATGACTACGGGGTGGGCGGCGTACAGGACATGCTGACCACCTGGATCCCGCTGATGGAGATCCCGCCCCGGATCGGCGGCCTGGCCGTCAAGCCCGGCGGCCACCTCGGGCCGCCCCGTCCGCCGCGCCCGCTCAGCCGGTTCGAGCCCGGCTGGGCGACGACCAGCTACGAGCCGGGCGACGTGATCATCTTTCACTGCCTCACGCCGCATGCCGCCTTGCCGAACACCGGCTCGGTGCTGCGGGTTTCCGGTGACTTCCGCTGGCAGCGAGCCGACCAGCCCGCGCCGGCCGAGCTGATCCTGGGCCCGAACGGGCGCCCGCCCGAGCTGTTCAGCCGCCTGTTCCGGCACGAGCCGTGGTGGGAACCGGTTCCCCCCGGGCTCGTCCTGCGCCCCCGGATCCAGATGGCTGAAGTACCGCCAGGACCCTCACGGCTGGTCCCCGTGCACCCGGGCTGGCGGCGCTGGCGCCCGCCGCCCGCGGCCGTGCACTGACCGCCGGCTACTTGACGCCGCGGGCGATGTTGCTTGCGGTCCGCACGGTGACGCCGTGAGGGTCACCGGCAACGCCGGGCGCCACCACGGGTGAATTCCCGGCGCCTTGTTAATCGTGCTCGCTCAAATAGGCGGCCCGCCCCTCATGCGCAGGTCAGCTAGTGCCCGGCGGCCGGCGCACGGGGATGAGTGCGGATCTCGCCCGCACGGCCGGCGGCGCGCGGCAATACCCGATTCGTGATCTTCGCGTATCCGCAAGTGATACCGGCGCGCCGGAAATACTCAGGTCAGGGCAGAATAGAACAAGACCCCCTCCACGTATGAGATGGAGGGGGCCTTGCCTGGTCTCGCCGCACCAATCCAGCCAGTCACCTGGCCTTCCCGGCACCGCAGGACCGCCCGCCAGTGCCGTGCACCCGTGCGATCAGCCAGTCACCCGGCCTCTCTCACGTCCCCCGGAGTCGCCCCTGAGGTGGTGCCCGTTTCCGACGGTGAAAGTATTTCTACTGCTTCAGCGCCAGCTGCGCAAGGGTTTACCGCGCAGTCATTCCGGATTTCTTTGCTATCCACATTCTGTCCACAGAACGCGTCCGGTTATTCGCAGTCGGCAGCGGTTATCCACCGGTTCTTCACAACTCTTCCACACCTCACGTGCGGTGTCGGAGAGAATACTCCGGCTGATGTCGCTATATGTAATTGGCGCATTCCCGATCGTCAGCCCGCCTGCTCGGCCTGCAGCCGCTTGACCACCTCGAGCGCGTCGCTGACGTGCTGGCCGATGTTGGTCATCGAGTTGAAGACGTGCTGGACCGTTCCCTGCCGGTCGATGACGTACGTGACCCGGCCGGGGATCAGGCCGAGTGCCGTCGGTACCCCGTAGCTCTTGCGGAGCTGGCCGCCGTTATCGCTGACGAGGGTGAACGGCAGCTTGTGCTGGCTGGCGAAGGAGGCGTGCTTGTCCGTCGAGTCCGAGCTGACCCCGATCACGTCGGCGCCCGCCTCGGTGAAGGTCTCGTAGCTGTCGCGGAAGGCACAGGCCTCGGCGGTGCAGCCGCTGGTGTTGTCCTTGGGGTAGAAGTACAGCACGATCACCCGCTCGCCGAGCCGGTCGTACAGCCGGACCTGCTCACCGGACTGCGAGGGGAGGGTGAAGTCGGGCGCCTGGTCGCCCACCTGGATGCCGCGTGCCATGCGCTGCCTGCCCTTCTGGGATCTGTCCGGAATCACCGTCCCGGGCCAAGATGACCCTAGCCCCAGAGCCCGGCGCCGAAGAAGATGCCCCCATGGCGTACCTCATCACCTGGGTGCGGATGTCGCTGTTCTTCGCGCCCGTCGCCAACATGGTGCTCGGCTCGGTCCGCCGGGACCAGGAGGGCATCGCCTCCGGCGCGAACAACGCCATCCGGGAGCTTGGCGGCGTGTTCGGGATCGCCGTGCAGCACAGCCACTGCGGCCTCCGGATCGGCGTCGAAGGCCCGGAAAGCATCGGCCAGCCGGGCGGCGGTCGGGCCGTCGACCGCGTTCCGCCGGGCCGGGCGGTGCAGGAAGACGGTGCTGACCGGCCCCGACTTCTCGACCCGGACCGCCTGCTCGCTCATCAGGATGGCGGCGTGGAGACCCTGGCCTTCAGGCCGGGAAGGAAACGCCGCTTCACCCCCCCGGAAATGTCGGTGGTGTCCGCGAACCTCAACTGCTGCTCCAATCGGCGTAGTAGCTGGAACCCCTCGCCTTCAGGCGAGGGAGGATGTCAACTCCGTGCTCCTGTCGCCAGCGCGGCGGCCGCAGGCCGTCGGCCAGAACAGTGAACACCAGATCGGATGTTGCCGCGCACTGCCCCGGCCTGCTTGGGCGCGGCACAGCCTATAGGAGGCACAGCCGCCGTGGCCCGCCTGCTCGGCCGGCCCCGATCGGCCGGCCCGATCGGCCGGCCGCCTGGCGGTCGCCTACCGTAGTGCCATGCGGGACGTGCCTTGGTGGGGCGTGGTCTCCTCGGTCGCGGCTCCGGTCCTGCTGGTCGGCGGGTTCACGGTCGCGGCCAGCCTGCAGCCCGGTTTCAACCCGGTCGCGGATACGGTCAGCGCGCTGGCCGCCCGGGGCGCCGCCGACCGCTGGGTCATGACGCTGACGTTCCTGGTGGTCGGCGTGTGCTACCTGATCACCGCGGTTGCCCTGCGGCCAGCTCGGCGGGCCGGGCGGCTGATCCTGTTCACTGGCGCGGCGGCGGGCATGCTGGTGGCGGCGAACCCCGAGACCGCAGGGAACGCCTACCCGGTCCAGCACATCCTGTGGTCCTCGATTGGGCTCGTCGGGCTGACCACTTGGCCGGCCGGGGCCTGGCGGCGCGGGCCCGCGGTGCCCTGGGCGCTGCGGCCCGCGGTGGCCGCCTCCGTCGTGGCGGTGCTGCTGGCCCTGGTGGCCTGGTTCGGCGCGGAGCTGGTGGCCGGGGCCGGCCAGACCGGGCTGGCGGAGCGGATCGCGGGCGGCGCCGAGGCCCTGTGGCCGCTGGCGGTGGTCGTGTCCTGCTGCCGGAGGAGCCGCTACCGCGCCGAGGAGGCCCAACCCGCCGTCCCGGCCAGGGCGAGGTAGGCCAGCGCGGCGGCCCCAGCCCCGAGCACCGAGCCCGCCACCACCTGCGCCACCGTGTGGTCCTTCAGCGCCACCCGGGACCAGGCCAGCAGGGCCACCAGCGCGTAGCCGGGCAGGAGCAGCGGCCCGTAGATCAGGGCCAGGATCGTCACGGAACCGGACGCGACGGCACAGTGGATGGAGATCTTCCACACCAGCGTGATGGCGGCCAGCACCGCGACGCTGGCCAGCATGAAGGCGAGGTAGCCGGTCAGGATGCGCGGCGCGCCGCCTGCGATCAGCAGGATCAGCCCGGCCGCCACCGAGGCCATGATGAAGGCCAGCACGAGGAGCCGGGGCCGCCGCGCGCCCACATTCCGGTCGCTCCAGTGCCCGCGGCGGACGCCGTAGCCGATGAACACGGCCGGCAGCACGCCGGCGAACAGCGCGGCCACCAGCCCCCAGCCCAGGCCCGCTCCGCCGTCGGCGTGCCAGCCGATCACGGCCACGGTGAGGATCAGCCAGTTCTTCGGCTCCATCAGGTAGCTGCACCGCTGGGCCCAGGATCTGGATGCTTGACGAGCGCCCATGGGCAGAAGGTACCGTCCCCGGTATGGCGGCGTGCAGCGGCAGCGAATTCCTCGGTCGGCTCGCCTCCGCCCGGGTGCACGTCGAGATCCAGGGGCAGACCCTCACCGGCGGCGTGGCCGACCACCCCGCGTTCCGCAACGTGGTGCGCAGCTACGCCGAGCTGTTCGACCTGCAGCGCGACCCGGCCTGCCGCGACATCCTCACCTATCCCTCGCCGCTGACCGGGGAGCCGGTGGCCACGTCGTTCCTGGTCCCCAGGACACCCGGTGACCTGTCCAAACGCCGGCAGGCGTTCAAGCTGTGGGCCGACCACTCGCTCGGCATGCTGGGCCGCACCCCGGACTACCTGAACAGCGCGCTGATGGCCCTGGCCGCCGCGCACGACTGGTTCGCCCAGGCTGACCCGGCCCTCGGCCAGAACATCCGCGCCTATTACGAGCAGGTGCGCGAACAGGACCTGCTGTGCACCCACACGCTGGTCCCGCCGCAGGCCAACCGGGCGGTGACCGCGAGCCAGCAGGCCGGAGGCTCGCTGATGGCGCACGTGGTGCGCGAGGACGACAACGGCATCGTGATCCGCGGCGCCCGGCTGCTGGCCACCATCGGCCCGTTCGCCGACGAGCTCCTGGTGTTCCCCTCGACCGTGCTGCGCAACGCGCCGGAGGACAAGCCGTACTCGTTCGCCTGCGCCATCGCCAACGACACCCCGGGGCTGCGCTATATCGCGCGCGAGCCGCTCGACTACGGCCGTCCCCGGCACGATCATCCGCTCGGGTCCCGGTTCGAGGAGTCCGACGCGGTGGTCGTGTTCGATGACGTGCACGTGCCTTACGAGCGGGTCTTCGTGCTCGGCGACCCGGACCTGTGCAACGGCTTCTACTCCCGCACGTCGGCCGTGGTGCACATGACCCATCAGGTCATCACCCGGACCACGGCCAAGACCGAGTACATCCTCGGCCTGGTCTCGCTGCTGGCCCAGGCCATCGGCATCGAGCAGTTCCAGCACGTCCAGGCCGACATCGCCGAGGTCATCACCACCCTGGAGACGATGCGCGCCTTCTGCCGCGCCGCGGAGGCCGACGCCGAGGTCAACGAGTTCGGGGTGCTCACCCCGGCCTGGCCGCCGCTGAACACGGCCCGCAACCTGTATCCCCGGCTCTACCAGCGGTTCCCGGAGATCCTGCGCAAGTTCGGCGCGTCCGGCCTGATGGCCACGCCCACCCAGGCCGACGTGGCCGGGCCGGCCGCGGCCGACATCGAGACCTACCTGCAGTCCGCCGCACTAAGCGGGGCGGACCGGGTCAAGCTGTTCCGGCTGGTGTGGGACACCTGCATCTCGGCCTTCTCCGGCCGCCAGGCGCTGTACGAGTACTACTTCTTCGGCAACCCGGTCCGGATGGCCGGCGCGTACGTCAACAGCTACGACCGCGAGCCGTACAAGGCCGCCGTCCGCGCCTTCCTGGAACGGTCCTGAACGGCGCGCCGCCGGCCCCAGGCGCCGCGCACGAGCTACTATCACAGCAGGCGTATCGCCGGGTTTGTGCCCATGGCGGGCGGAGGAGTTTATGGGTAAGGGGACGTTGATCCTGTTCATCTGGCTCATCATCGGAGCCGCCGCCGCCGGTCAGCGTGGCTACTTCAGCAGCCCTAACTTCGGCTGCACCCAAGGCGCGACGATCGCGCTGACCGTCGCCGCAGGCCCGTTGAACTACGTCGGCCTGAACCCCTCGATGTCCTGCTCAGCCCCTAAACCCACCGGCTGAGCTCCCGTTCCTGGCTGGCGGCGCGCACCACGTCCGTTCGGTCAAAAGTCCTTATGCCGAACGAGCCGTGGCCCTCGTCCCCGGCCCCCACCCTGCTGACCGGGGTACCCCGGTCAGCGAGGAGTTGCCCGCAGCTTCTCCTCGGCCATCTGCCGCAGCCGGTAGCGCTGGGTCTTGCCGCTGATCGTCTTGGGCAGCTCGGCCACGAACTCCACTCGCCGCGGGTACTTGTACGGGGCGATGGACTGCTTGGCGAAGTCCTGCAGTTCGGCCGCCTTGTCCGCGTCCGCGGCCGCGCCGTCGCGCAGGACCACGAAGGCCGCCACGATCATGCCCCGGTCGGCGTCGGGGGCGCCGACCACGGCGCACTCGAGCACGTCCGGGTGGCCGAGCAGCACCTCCTCGACCTCGGGCCCGGCGATGTTGTAGCCGGCCGAGATGATCATGTCGTCGCTTCGTGCCTGGTACCAGTAGTAGCCGTCGGCGTCGCGGACGTAGGTGTCGCCGGTCATGTTCCAGCCGTGCTGCACGTAGACCTGCTGGCGGCGGTCGGCCAGGTACCGGCAGCCGGTGGGGCCCTGGACCGCCAGCCTGCCGGGTTGGCCGTCGGGGACCGGCGTCCCGTCCTCGTCGACGATCATGGTCAGGTAACCGGGCACCGCGCGGCCCGTCGAGCCCGGGCGGATGTCCTCGTCCGCGGCGGCGATGAAGATGTGCAGCATCTCGGTCGAGCCGATGCCGTCGATGATGGCCAGGCCGGTGGCGGCGCGGAATTCCTCCCACACCGACTTGGGCAGGTGCTCGCCGGCCGAGACGCAGCGCCGCAGGTTCTTCAGCGACGAGGCTTTGCCCGCGGCCAGCATGGCCCGGTAGGCGATGGGCGCGGTGGACAGCACGGTTACGCCGTGGGCCGCGATCGCGTCGGCCAGTTCGGCGGGCGTGGCCCGCTCGATGAGCAGCGTGGCCCCGCCGGCCCGCAGCGGGAACAGCAGCAGGCCGCCGAGACCGTAGGTGAAGCCGAGCGGCGGCGTGCCGGTGAACACGTCGCCGGAGTTCGGCTTGATGAGGTGGGCGGAGAAGGTGTCGCAGGTGGCGAGCACGTCCCGGTGGAAGTGCATGGCCACCTTGGGCTGGCCGGTGGTGCCCGAGGTTGACGCGAGGAAGGCCACGTCGTCGGCCGCCACCTGGACCGCGGTGAACGTGCCGTCCTTGGCCGCGCAGCGCGGGCCCAGCTCGTCCTGCTCGCCGCCGTAGACCAGGGTGGTCAGGCCGGGCGCGCCAGCGGCCAGGTCCGCGGCGAAGCGGTGATCGCAGATGGCCAGGCTCGGCCTGGTCAGCCCCACGATGGTGGCGATCTCCCGGGCGCGCAGCAAGGCCATGGTGGTCACCGCGACCCCGCCGGCCTTGATCACGGCCAGCCAGGCGGCGGCGAGCCACGGGTTGTTCGGGCCGCGCAGCAGCACCCGGTTGCCCGGCTGCAGCCCGTAGTCCTCGGTCAGCACCCGGGCCAGCTGGTTGGTCCGGCGGATGGTCTCGCCGTAGGTCCAGGTCTCGGTGGGCGAGCGCAGGCAGGGCCGGTCGGCGCCGTACCGCGCGGCGGTGGCGTCCAGCAGCTCCTCGGCGCAGTTCAGCCGCTCGGGATAGCTGAGCTCGGGCAGGTCGAAACGGAACTCGGGCCACTGGTCCGCGGGTGGCAGGTGGTCACGGCAGAACGTGTCCGCGTGCCCCGAAGGGGAGAGCCGCATCAGGCCGCACTTCCTCAGGTTGCTCGATTCCTAGTATTTACGTCTTGTGAGCGGTACAGCTCGCGGGCGATGATCGTGCGCTGGACCTCCGAGGCGCCCTCGTAGATGCGCGGTGCGCGCACCTCGCGGTACAGATGCTCGAGCAGGTGTCCCTGGCGCAGGGCCCGCGCCCCGTGGATCTGCACCGCCGCGTCCACCACGAACTGGGCCGTCTCGGTCGCGAACAGCTTGGCCATGGCCGACTTCGCGGTGATGCGTTCCTGCCCGGCGTCGTAGGCTGCGGCCGCCGCGTAGACCAGCAGCCGGGCCGCCTCGGTCCTGGTCGCCATCTCGGCCAGCAGGTGCGCGATGGCCTGCTGGTCCTTCAGCGGCCCGCCGAACGCGGTCCGGGTTCCCGCATGCCGGACGGCCGCGTCGATGGCGGCCTGGGCCATGCCCACCGCGAACGCGCCGACGCTGGGCCGGAACAGGTCCAGCGTGCGCATGGCCACCCGGAAGCCGCCCTCCGGCTCGCCGAGCAGCTCGGCCCGCTCCACCCGGACGCCGTCGAAGGTCAAGCGGCCGATCGGGTGCGGGCTGATCATGTCCAGGTGCTCGCCGTGCAGGCCGGCCCGGTCGCCGGGCACCGCGAACGCGCTCACGCCGCGGGCGCCGGCACCGGGCCCGGTCCGGGCGAAGACCGTGTAGACGTCGGCTTCCGGGGCGTTGGAGATCCAGGTCTTCTCGCCGGTCAGCCGCCAGCCATCGCCGTCCGGCTCGGCCGCCAGCCGCAGCGCCGCGGCGTCGGACCCGGCCTCGGGCTCGCTCAGCGCGAACGCCGCCACGGCGTCGCCCGCGGCCACGGCGGGCAGCCAGCGGCGCACGACCTCCTCCGGCCCGGACTGCAGGATCGGGTAGGCCCCCAGGCCCTGCAGGGCCAGCGCGGTCTCCGCCTCGGTGCTCCGCGTGGCCAGCGACTCCCGCAGCAGGCACAAGACGGTGCTCTGTTTCCCCGGGGGGACGACCCCCCGGGATCCCCCCGATCCTGGGGGGGCTGCCCGCCCCCCCAGACCCCCCTGGGGACCCCCCTGGCCGGGAAACAGCCGGGCGAGCAGGCCGAGGCTGCCCATGGCCTTGACCAGCTCTCGGTTCACGTGGCCGGGCTGGCCGGCCTCGGCGATCGGCCGCAGCTGCCCGGCCGCGATCTCGCGGATCACGGCGCAGAAGGCCTGCTGCTCGTCGGTCAGCGCAAACGCGGTCACCAGGCTCCTCCCGGGTGCCAGCGGGCGGCCGCGGTCACCGGCCCGCTCCCGGGCGCCAGCGGGCGTGCGCGGTGCGCGGTGTCCCGGACCTGATCAGCTCCAGCCGCGGCCGCGCGTCCTCGGTCCGGCCGGCCTGCGGCCTGCGGCGGCCCGCGGCGAACGGGTCGGGCCAGACCGCGCCCGGCCCCGTGTACCCCTGCTCGGCCGCGGCGTGCAGGGTCCACTGCGGGTCGTACAGGTGGCTGCGGCCAAGCGCGCACAGGTCGGCCCGGCCCGCCAGGATGATGGAGTTCACGTCGTCATAGGAGGAGATGGCTCCGACCGCGATCACGGCCACACCGTACTTGGTGCCGATCTCGTTGCGTACCCGGTCCGCAAACGGCGTCTGGTAGCTGCGGCCGAAGGCCGGCTGCTCTTCGCTGACCACCTGCCCGGTCGACACATCGATCCCGGCCGCGCCGTGCTCGGCGAACGCGCGGGCGATCTCGACCGTGTCGTCGATGCCCAGGCCGCCGGGAAACCAGTCGGTGGCCGAGACCCGCACCGTCATCGGCCGGTCCTCCGGCCACGCCGCGCGGACCGCGTCGAAGACCTCCAGCGGGTACCGGAGCCGGTCCGCCAGCGACCCGCCGTACCGGTCGCTGCGCCGGTTGGTCAGCGGGGACAGGAAACAGGACAGCAGGTAGCCGTGTGCGCAGTGCAGTTCGAGCAGGTCGAAGCCGGCCCGCGCCGCGGCCCGGGCCGCCGCGGTGAACTGGTCCTTGATCTCCTCGAGCTCCGCGACGGCCAGCTCGCGCGGCGTCTGGCGGCCAGGCCCGTACGGGATGGCTGACGGGCCGCACACCTCCCAGTTGCCGTCCGGCAACGGGTCGTCCATCCCCTCCCACATCAGCCTGGTCGAGCCCTTCCGCCCGGAGTGCCCGAGCTGGATCCCGATCTTCGCGGCCGTCTGCCCGTGCACGAACCCCACCACCCGCCGCCACGACTCCTCCTGCTCGGCGGTGTAGATGCCGGTGCAGCCGGGCGTGATCCGCCCGGCGGGGGAGACGCACACCATCTCGGTCATCACCAGCCCGGCGCCGCCCAGTGCCTTGGAGCCCAGGTGCACCAGGTGGAAGTCGCCGGGCACGCCGTCGCGGGCCGAGTACATGTCCATGGGGGAGACGATGACCCGGTTGGCCAGCTCCAGGCCGCCCAGGCGGAACGGCTGGAACATCGGCGGGCCGGCTTCCTGCGCGCTGCCGACGGCGCGGGGCTCCTGGCTGGCCGCGAACCAGGCGTCCATCCCGGCCACGAACTCCGGGTCGCGCAGCCGCAGGTTGTCATGGGTGACCCGGCGGCTGCGGGTCATGATGTTGAACGCGAACTGGTGCGGATCCTGGCCCGTGTACTGGCCGATGTTCTCGAACCACTCCAGGCTGGCCTGCGCGGCCCGCTGGGTCGAGGCCACCACCGGCCTGCGCTCGGCCTCGTAGGCGGCCAGCCCCTCCGCGACGCCGTCCTGCTCGTGCAGGCAGGCGGCCAGGGCCAGCGCGTCCTCCATGGCCAGCTTGGTACCCGAGCCGATGGAGAAGTGCGCCGTGTGCGCGGCGTCGCCGAGCAGCACCACGTTCTCGTGCCGCCACGTGGCGCATCTGACCGTGCTGAAGGTGGTCCACCGCGAGTTGTTGGCCACCAGGCTGTGCTGGCCACCACCGGGCATGCCGCCACCGGGCCCGCCGCCAGCGGGGCCGCCGCCAGCGGGGCCGCCCAGCATGTCGGCGCACAGGCCGCGGATGCGCTCGATCGAGGCCTCGTCGCTGCGGCCAGGCGCCAGCCCCGCGGGCTCGGTGAACCCGGCCCGGGCCCATACGTCCTCGTGCATCTCCAGGATGAAGGTGCTGGCCTGGTCGCTGTACGGGTAGCCGTGCACCTGCATGATCCCGGCCGGGGTGTCCAGGACGTAGAACTTGAACGCGTCGAAGACCAGGCTGGTGCCCAGCCAGATGTACCGGCAGCGCCGCCGCTCCAGGTCGGGCCCGAACGTCCCGGCGAAGCGCGCCCGGGTAGCCGAGTTCGCGCCGTCGGCCGCCACCACCAGGTCGCAGTCGGCGGCCAGGACGGCCGCGTCGGGCGCCTCGGCGCGGAAGCCGACCCGCACGCCAAGCTCCGCGCAGCGGGCCTGCAGGATGGCCAGCAGCCGCTTGCGGCTCATGGCCGCGAACCCGTGCCCGCCCGAGGTAAAGCACGCGCCCCGGAAATGCACGTCGATATCGTCCCAGCGGGCGAACTCACGCCGCATGGCCTGGAAGATCTCCACGTCGGCGTGCTCGATGCCGCCCAGCGTCTCGTCGGAGAACACCACGCCGAAGCCGAACGTGTCATCGGCCGCGTTGCGCTCCCAGACGGTGATCTCGTGCCGGGGATCGAGCTGCTTGGCCAGCGCCGCGAAGTACAGCCCGCCCGGCCCGCCGCCCACGACTGCGATACGCACGGTGCCTGCTCCTTCCGTGCTCAGGAGGCCACGATATGACGGAAATTGTACGATCGTCAAGAGAACGAAATACTGCGGCCAGCCGTCCCGATCGGCACCGGGTTCGGCGCCACCGCAATGTATGCCTCCCTGGAGATGCAGCACCCGATGGCCGCGCCCGGCGCCGTCTACTACCTCCTCACCGCGGGCGGGATCCTGGCGGCCCTCAGCATCATCGCGGTCACGTTCCCGCTGCTGGCCCGCATCACCGGACCCGAGGTCGCGAGGAACGAATGAGCGGCGCGGCGCCCGCCTGGTGATCGAGGCCAATTACTCCCTCTAGCGCGCGCGGCAAGCGAAGCCATTGAAGCCGCGGCGTGACCTCGGAGAAATCCAGGTCTGGATGATCGCCGCAGCCAGGGCAGATGAACTAAAATGAGGTGTCCTAGCCGTGGCGGACAGCTTGCCCGTGAGATCTGCGGTGATCGCGCACGCTCCGGAAGCCGTGCCTTCGGTGGGCGGCAACGGGCCGACCCGGCAGTCGAAGGCCGCGGAGCTTGAGGCTCAGGCGGTGTTGCGATTGATCGGGGTGGCTGTGCTGCTTCGCCTGCTGCAAAGCCGCCGTTTCTGGGACGGCTGGCTGTCGGCGCCATCGTGCTGGGGGCGATGGGACGGATGGGCCAGGAGAACGAGGCGGGCACGATGGCGCGCCTTGCTGCCAATAGAGTCGGTAGGGTGTCACAACATTGGCTAGCGAGCCGTACGTCTGTGAGGCGGGGGTCGGGTGGGGGTAGAGCGGATCAATCCGGCCGAGCTCGGCCGGCCCTCTGGCTTCTCGCATGCGGTGGCAGTGACCGCGGGCCGGATAGTGTTCCTGGCCGGCCAGGTCGGCCTCGGGCGGGACGGGAAGCTGGTCGGCGGTGGTGTCGTGGCCCAGTTCGAGCAGGCCCTGGCCAACCTGCTCACCGCGCTGGCCGCGGCGGGCGGCCGCCCCGGTGACCTGGGCAGCCTGACCATCTACATCGTCGACCTGGCCGACTACCAGGCGCACGCCAAAGAGATCGGTGCGGTGTGGCGACGGCTGGTCGGCGCCGAGTATCCCGCCACGGCAGGCGTGGGCGTAACCCGGCTGTGGGACCCGGACGCGCTGGTCGAGGTCCAGGGCATCGCGGCCGTCGGCCACTGAGGCGGTCAGTCGCTGAGTACCTGCTGGACGTAGGCTCGCGCCGGTTCGTCGAGCAGCGCTCGCAGGGCGAAGAACTCCTCGGTAGCGCGGAGGCCTGCCCAGCCCGCCGGGAGCAGCTCGGCCGGCAGGCCGGGATCCAGGTAGGGCAGCCGCCGCCAGTCGCTGACGGCTCGCACGTAGTCGGCGAATGCCTCGCGCCCCTCACTCGGGCCGGCCTGCCCCCAGCGGCGCAGCGTCGGCTCGTACGCCCGGATGAACGCCTCGTACCGGCGCTCGAGCTCGTCCAGATCCCACCAGCGGCGGATCTTGCCGGCCGGGTCGCCGAAGGCCAGGTGATCCGCGTGGAAAAGGTCGGCGTAGGAGTCCAGGCCGAGCCGCCGCAGCGTCCCCGCGGTCGCGTCGTCCGGATGCGCGGGCACGATCCACACCCCCGGGGCGACCATCCCGAACCCCAGCCGGGTCAGCTCGGACCGCAGCACGTGCCGCCGGTGGCGTTCGGCTTCCGGCACCGAGAACACCGCCAGCAGCCAGCCGTCAGCGAGTGCCGCCCGCCGCCGCCGGAAGATCCGGGCGTCGCCCTCGCGCAGGATGGCCAGTGCCTCGGCGGACAGGTGATAGCCCGCCGCCCCTTCCTGCCGCCGCGCCTGGAGTATGCCCCGCCGCTTGAGCCGTGAGATGGCCGAACGCACCGCGGGCTCGTCCACCCCCAGCTCGGCGAGCAGCCGGATCAGGGTTGCGACCGACAGCCAGCCGCCGCCGGACCGGGCGTAAAGCCCGTAGACCGTGACGATCAGGTGCCGCGGCCGCGCCGAGCGGGCGCTGGCTTCCCCGTCCGGTTCGTTCGTTTCCGCCACGGCCGTCACCGGCCCACGATACCAACTGCCCTTGCCGGGCCCCTGGCCCCGCCCCGATCATGAAGTCATGACCGAGCCGCCCAGCACCGAGTTGCCCAGCTATGGCGACCTGCCGCCCGTGCCGGGCGGCGGCCGGTCCGCCTGGGGCCTGTTCGGCGCCGGGGACAACCTGGGTCTGGTCAACCTGATGACGCCGGAGCGAATCGCGGCCGCCGCCCGGCTGGTCCGCCGGGGACAGGTCTTCTGCCTGGATATGCCGCTCGGCAGCATCTCCCCGGCGCTGGCCACGTTCCGCGGGCCGCCCCGGCACCAGGTGCTGCACGAGCCCGGCAGCGCCGGCTTCGACGACGTCTACGACAACTTCTACCCGCAGGCCTCCAGCCAGTGGGATTCCCTGGCCCATTACGGCTACGCGCCGGGCCAGATGTACAACGGCGCCACCGAGGCCGAAGTGCTGGCGGGCCACAGGAACACCATCGACCACTGGGCCAGGCACGGGCTGGCCGGCCGCGCGGTCCTGCTTGACGCCGAGCGGGCCATGCGGGCCGCCGGGCGGCCCTACGATCCCGGCGGACCCGTCGCCCTGAGCGTCGATGACCTGGAACTGGCCCGGCACCAGGCCGGCGTGCAGTTCGCGCCGGGTGACGTCATCCTGCTCCACACCGGCTTCGCCGCCTGGTACACCGGGCAGTCCAGCCAGGTCAAGCACCGGCTGCACGGCAGCGTCGTCGCGCCAGGTGTCGCGCACACCGAGGAGGTCTGCGAGTACCTGTGGAACAGCCACGCGGCGGCCATCGCCGCGGACAACTTCGCCGTCGAGGTCTTCCCGGCCGACCGCACCCCCGCGGCGCACCCGTTCGGGTTCCTGCACCACGTGCTGATCGGCCAGTTCGGCATGGCCCTGGGCGAGCTGTGGTGGCTGAGCGACCTGGCCCGCGACTGCGCCGCGGACGGCGTCTACGAGATGTTCCTGGTCAGCGCACCGCTGAACGCTCCCGGCGGGATCGGTTCACCAGCCAACGCCGTGGCCATCAAGTAGCAACTAGCGCGGTGCCGCCGGATAAGCTCCCGAGGCTCAGTCCTTGACCTCCCGCAGGTGGCCGGTCTCGACCTCGTAGACGAAGCCCCGGACGGAGTCCTTGTGCGGGATGTAGGGGCTGGCCTTGATCCGCGCGATGGACTGGCTGACGTCGCCGTCGAGGTCGGGAAACGCCTCCAGGGCGAACGGCGGCCGCAGCCCGGTGTCGGCCTCGATCTGGGCCTTCAGGTCGTCGTCGTGGAAGGTGAGCATCCCGCAGTCGCTGTGGTGGATCAGGACGATCTCGGTCGTGCCGAGCAGCCGCTGGGAGATGGTGAGGGACCTGATCACGTCGTCGGTGACCACCCCGCCCGCGTTGCGGATGATGTGGGCGTCGCCCTCGGACAGGCCGAGGATGCCGTAGGGGTTGAGCCGGGCGTCCATGCAGGCGACCACGGCGACGTGCGAAGCCGGCGGCAGGGGAAGGTCGCCCTTGGTGAACCGGGCGGCGTACTGCTCGGAGTTGGCCACGAAGGTGTCGGTGCTGCTCACGGGTTCCTCTCCGGGATAAATGATCGGATGTCGCGTGGAACGTATCCACTCAAACCCTAGCTCAATCCATACTACTCAGACCAGAATTAACTTCTTTACCGGTGGGCTGCCTGAGAAACCGCGAGCCCCCCGGGGATACCCGGGGGGCTCGCGGCGGACGAACGGCGGGGACGGCTCAGTTCGAGCCGAGCCGGTCTTCCAGTTCCTCGTGCAGGTCCCACAGCCGGTCGGGCAGGTGCTGGTGGAAGGTCCGGAAGAACTCGGGGATGTGCTCCGCTTCCAGCTTCCAGGCCTGCACGTCGACCGTGAGCAGCTGGGCCAGGTCGGACCAGCTGATGTCCAGGCCCTCCAGGTCCAGCGAGCCCGCCGCCGGCAGGTAGCCGATCGGGGTCGTGACGGCCTTGGAGTCGCCGGACAGCCGCTGGATGATCCACTTCAGAACCCGGATGTTCTCGCCGAAGCCTGGCCACAGGAACCGGCCCTCGGCGTCCTTGCGGAACCAGTTGACGTAGAACAGCCGCGGCAGCTTGGCCGGGTCGGCCGTCTGGCCGAGCTTCAGCCAGTACCCGAAGTAGTCGCCCATGTTGTAGCCGCAGAACGGCAGCATCGCGAACGGGTCGTGCCGCAGCTCGCCCGGCTTGCCCTCGGCCGCGGCCGTCTTCTCCGACGCGATGTTGGCCCCCAGGAACACGCCGTGATCCCAGCCGAAGGACTCGATCACCAGCGGCACGGTGCTGGCCCGCCGGCCGCCGAACAGGATGGCCGAGATCGGCACGCCCGCGGGGTCGTCCCACTCCGGCGCGATGATCGGGCACTGGGCGGCGGGGGTGGTGAACCGGGAGTTCGGGTGCGCGGCCGGCTCGTCGCAATCGGGCGTCCAGTCCCGGCCTTTCCAGTCGGTCAGGTGCGCGGGCGGTTCGTCGGTCAGGCCCTCCCACCACACGTCGCCGTCGTCGGTCAGCGCGACGTTGGTGAAGATGCTGTTGGCCGTGAAGGTCGCGACCGCGTTGGCGTTGGTCTTCGCGCCCGTGCCCGGCGCGACGCCGAAGAACCCGGCCTCCGGGTTGATCGCGTACAGCCTGCCGTCCTGGCCGAACCGCATCCAGGCGATGTCGTCGCCGATGGTCTCGACCTTCCAGCCCGGGATGGTCGGCTGCAGCATGGCCAGGTTGGTCTTGCCGCACGCCGACGGGAACGCCGCGGCGATGTACTTCGGCCCGGAATCCGGCGGGGTGAGCTTGAGGATCAGCATGTGCTCGGCCAGCCAGCCCTCGTCCCGCGCCATCACCGAGGCGATCCGCAGCGCGTAGCACTTCTTGCCCAGCAGTGCGTTCCCGCCGTACCCGGAGCCGTACGACCAGATCTCCCTGGTCTCGGGGAAGTGCGAGATGTACTTGTCCTTGTTGCAGGGCCAGGGCACGTCCTGCTGGCCGGGCTGCAGGGGGGCGCCAACCGAGTGGACGGCCTTGACGAACGACCCGCGCTCCTCGATCACCCGCAGGGCCGGCTCGCCCATCCTGGTCATGATCCGCATCGACACCACGACGTAGGGGGAGTCGGTGATCTCCACGCCGAGCTGGGAGATGGCGCTGCCGAGCGGGCCCATGCAGAACGGGACCACGTACATAGTGCGGCCGCGCATGCAGCCGTCGAAGATCTCGCCGAACGTCTGGCGCATCTCCTCGGGCGGTATCCAGTTATTGGTCGGGCCTGCGTCTGACTCGCGCTCGGAGCAGATGAAGGTACGGTTCTCGACCCGGGCCACGTCGCCGGGGTCCGAGCGGCAGTAGAAGCTGTTCGGCCGCAGCTCCGGGTTCAGCCGGACGAAGGTCCCGCTCTCGACCAGCTCTCCGGTCAGCCGCTCCCACTCCGCCTGCGAACCGTCGCACCAGACGATGCCGTCGGGCTTGGTGAGCTGGGCGGTTTTGCGGACCCAGGTGGCCAGCTCCTTCAGGCTTGTTCGTGATTCCTGGTCGAATACGTCTGCGCTGGTCATGGCGATCCCTTCCTGCATTGGGACTCGGGGGAGCGGCGTGGCCCTAAGTCCTGGCCGTTGATTACGGCTGTATACACATTCAGTCAACTATGGCTCTGTTCCGATTTGCCCGGGACAGAGCCGAAGGTCCCGGTACCGAAGGACCTGGGTAGGGACCTCCTGCGGGACATGGTGTTCGTATCACGTTGAGTGTCTCATTTTGCGACTAGCCTGCCGGAGCGGGCCGTGGTGCGGTCGTGGCCCAGCGGATGGCCTGGATCGTGGCGTGCCCGGCCGGGCGGATCAGCACGGTCTCCGTCACCGGCAGCCGGGGCAGCCGGAGCGGCCGGCGAGCCCATTCGGGCAGCAGCGAGACCGCGGCCGCGGCCAGCACGCCGTAGGGGGCCCGGGCGACGGCCGGGATTGGAGGCCGCAGCAGCAGGAACCGGGCGGCTTCCCGTGCCTCGGCGGTGGCGGCCAGTTCGGCCCGGTAGCCGCTGATCCGCTCGGTGAGCTCGGCCTCGGTGCGCGGCGGGTCTGGTACGCCGAGCTCGGTGCCGATCCTGGCCATGTCGGCCAGGTAACCGTCACGTTCGGCGGCCTCGAGCGGGCGGGCACCGAAGTGGGTGTGCGCGCGCAGGAAGCTGTCCGCCTCGGTGATGTGCACCCAGGTCAGCAGGTGCGGGTCGGAGGCCTGGTAAGGCTCACCTTCGGCGGTGGCCCCGGTGACGTGCCGGTGCACCGCCCGGACCCGCGCGATCGCCTCGTGCGCGTCGCTGGCCCGGCCGAAGGTGGTGACGGCCAGGAAGTAGCTGGTGCGCTGCAGCCGGCCCCACGGGTCACCGCGGTAGTCCGAGTGCTGGGCCACGGCCGCCATGGCCAGCGGATGCAGCGACTGCAGCAGCAGGGCCCGGAGCCCGCCGATGTACATCGACGTGTCGCCGTGCACCCGGCGGATCGGCCGGTCCTCGTCGAACCAGCGCTCACCTGGGGCTTGGTGGATCAGGCGGGCGCGCGACCGGCCTTGCGGTCCCGCTACCCGGTCGAAGATCGCCGCGCCGATTCGGCCGCGAATCCGGTCCGCAGCGCCATGATCTCCCACGCTCTCATTATCTCAGCTTGCTAACGATCCCCGGGCCGTACGGCTATGTGCCGATCGTCACATGCTGCCGCGGGCATCACCACGGCCCGTTCAGAGAAAAAAATCAAAAAAACATTTGTAAAAACAATTTCAACCTTCTCTATGCTGACATAATAGTTCGTACATTGTGTTTCATATCTTTTCTGCCAAACGGCCCGTGCCTGATGCTCCGCGCCCCCGTTCCCCGGAGCGGCCCCCGGAGCGGGCCGCGGTGGACACGACCTGGATCACCTACTCCAAGCAGCTCGGCTAACCGCCCGGGTCAGCCGATCGGTGGATGCGCTCCGCCGACCGGCCCACCGCGGGGTTCATCCGCCGGAGTGGCTAGCCGGTCGATGCGCGCCCAGGGGTCATGCTGAGACCCTCACAGTACTGAGCGCAAAGGGACTAGAGCCGGAAGGATTGAGCATGTCCACTCTGATCGGGGGAACATCATGGTAGGCACATCTCAGGCAGCCACAGAGGACACGCAGACCGCGCCCGCCGCCCAGTCGGTGGACCTGCGCAAGACGTACGGAACCGGGCAGGCCGTGGTCCACGCCCTGGCCGGGATCAGCGTGACGTTCGAGCGCGGCCGGTTCACGGCCGTCATGGGCCCGTCGGGCTCGGGCAAGTCGACGCTCATGCACTGCATGGCCGGCCTGGACCGGCCGACGTCCGGGCAGGCGTTTGTCGGCGGCCTGGACATCGGGACTCTCGATGACACCGGGCTGACCCGGCTGCGGCGGGACCGGATCGGCTTCGTATTCCAGTCCTTCAACCTCGTCCCGACGCTGACGGCGTCCGAGAACATCACCCTGCCCGCCGCCCTGGCGGGCCGGAAGGTCGACCAGGAGTGGTTCGGTTACCTGGTCAAGCAGCTGGGTATCGCCGACCGGCTGGCACACCGGCCCAGCGAGCTATCCGGCGGCCAGCAGCAGCGGGTGGCGTGTGCCCGGGCGCTGATCAACAAGCCGGACCTCGTCTTCGCCGACGAGCCCACCGGCAACCTGGACTCCAACGCCTCAGCGGACCTGCTGGCGTTCCTGCGCCGCTCGGTGACCGAGCTCCGCCAGTCGATCGTCATGGTGACGCACGACCCGCGCGGGGCGGCGTACGCGGACCGGGTCGTCTTCCTGGACGACGGCCAGGTGGTCGGTGAGCTTCAGCAGCCGACCGCCGACTCCATCCTGGAGCGCATGCGGATCCTGGGAGCCTGACATGTGGAACGTCACAATCAAGGGCCTGCTGGCCCACAAGCTCCGGCTGGGGCTCACCGCGCTGGCCATCGTGCTCGGCGTCACCTTCATCTCCGGGACGTTCGTCCTGACCGACACCTTGCACAACACGTTCACGGAGCTGTTCGGAAACATCTACGCCAAGGTTGACTTCCAGGTCCGCGGCGTCGCCCAGCTCGGCAGCGGCGGGAACGCGGTGCGCAACGAGCTGCCCGAATCGCTCCTGACCACCGTCCGGGCCGTGCCCGGCGTCGCCGCCGCCGAGGGCGAGGTCGAGGGCTACGCCCAGTTCATCAGCCATGACGGCAAGGCGATCCAGACCGGCGGCGCGCCCACCCTCAGTGTGAACTTCGACCCGTATCAGCAGATCTCCAGCCTGCATCTGATCGCGGGCGGTCCGCCGACCACCTCCAGCGACGTGGTAATGGACGCCGGGACCGCGCAGAAGTACGACTTCACGGTGGGCCAGCAGGTCCGCATCCTGACCGCCGGGCCGACCCAGACGTTCACCATCACCGGCATCGCCGACTTCGGTACGGCGAACAACCTGGCCGGGGCGACCCTGGCCGCGTTCACGCTCCCCACCGCGCAGGCCATCGCCCAGGAGCCCGGCCAGCTCGACGACATCAACGTGGTGACCGCTCCCGGCGCTGACAAGTCCGCGGTCCAGCAGGCCATCGCCAAGGTCGTGCCCCCGGGCGTGCAGGTGGTGACCGGGCAGACCGTGGTGAACGAGAGCACGAACTCGGTCGACCAGGCGCTGTCCTTCTTCAACACGGCACTGCTGGTCTTCGCGTTCATCTCGCTGTTCGTCGGCGCGTTCACCATCTTCAACACGTTCTCGATCATCGTCGGGCAGCGGACCAGGGAGCTGGCCCTGCTGCGGATCGTCGGGGCGAACCGCCGCCAGGTGTTCCGTTCCGTCCTCGGCGAGGCGGCCCTCACCGGTCTGGTGTCCTCGGTGATCGGCCTGGGCCTCGGCGTGCTGGCCGCGCTCGGGCTCCAGGCGCTGCTCCGGGGGTTCGGGATCAGCCTGCCGCCCGGATCGCTGGTCTTCGAGCCGCGCACCGCGATCGTCGGGCTGCTGGTCGGCGTCGGCGTGACGGTCGTGGCCGCGCTCGGACCGGCCCGCGGTGCCGTGCGCATCCCGCCGGTGGCCGCGCTCGATGACCGCCGGTCCGGCCCCACCGCCTCGCTCCGGCGCCGGTTCATCGGCGGCACGGCCCTGGCCCTGGTCGGCGTGATCCTGCTGGCCGTCGGGCTGGCCAAGCCCGCCATCGCGCTCGTCGGCGTGGGCGCGATCTGCATCTTCCTCGGCGCCGCCACCTTGGCCCCGGCCATCGCCCGCCCGCTGTCCAGTGTGATCGGCCGCCCGCTGGCCCGGCTGTTCGGGGAACCGGGCAAGCTCGGGCGGGAGAACTCCATGCGCAGTCCCCGGCGCACCGCGCAGACCGCCGCTGCGCTCATGGTCGGCCTGGCCCTGGTCGCCGCGATATCGGTGTTCGGCGCCTCGGTCTCCCGGTCGGCCACCAGCAGCGTGGACCAGGCGATCAGCGCCGACCTGATCGTGACCCCCACCGGCGCGGGAGAGCTCAGCAACTCGGCGACCTCGATCGCCTCGGCTGTCCCGGGTGTCACCGCGACCACCACGGTCTACGGCGGGCAGTTCGAGTTCCAGGACACGCTGTCCAAGCTCGCCGCGGTATCCACGAACAACCTGGCCAGCACCGTGATGCTGCGCATGACGTCGGGCACCCCAGCCGCCCTGGACTCCGGTGAGCTGCTCATCGACTCGACCACCGCGCAGAACAAGCACCTGGCCGTCGGCGACACCGTGCCGGCCAGGTTCGCCCTGACCGGGCCGGCCACCCTGCGCATCGGCGGGATCTACCAGGCCAACGCCCTGATCGGCAGCTACGTGGTCAGCTCCGCGTTCTTCCTGTCCCACTACCCGGCCCAGCCGCCGGGCGCGCTGCTGCTGCGTACCAGCAGCACCGCAGTGGACACCGCCGTCACCAGGGCCCTGGCCCCGTTCCCGAACGTCCAGGTCCAGACCAGGGCCCAGTACGACCAGGCCCAGGTGTCGGCCATCAACCAGGTGCTCGGCCTGGTCTACGCCCTGCTCGCCCTGGCCGTGCTCATCGCGGCGATCGGGATCGTGAACACCCTCATGCTCTCGGTATTCGAGCGCACCCGTGAGATCGGCCTGCTGCGCGCGGTCGGCATGCGGCGCCGCCAGGTCCGGACCATGATCCGGTCCGAAGCGGTGATCCTGGCCATCTTCGGCGCCATCATCGGGATCATCATCGGCACCGGCATGGGCATCGCGCTGGTCTCCTCGCTGAAGAATCAGGGCATCACCGACACCGTGGTGCCCTTCACCAACCTGGTGATCTTCCTGATCCTCGCCGCGGTGCTCGGCCTGATCGCGGCCAGCTGGCCGGCCCGCCGGGCGGCCAAGCTGGACGTGCTGGCGGCCATCGCCGCGGAGTAGCGCACGTCGATTCCGCCGCGGGACCCGGCCTGGCCCGGGTCCCGCGGCGTCAGCGGACCGGCGTGGCGGGTGCCAGACGCGTACCGTCAGCGCACCGGTCCGGTGCAGCTTCGCCGGCGGCAGCCGAACGGCCGTGATCGCCAGGCCCATCCGCCCGTTCCCTTCCAGCGCCCGACTCACGCCCGTGACCTGCCGCTAAGAACCCTGGCACGCCTACCGCCCGCCGCGCGCGGGGCAGTTAAGCTGAACCTGGCCGTGAATGGAACGGCGCAGGTGAGCACAGGGATGGTGTGATGAACCCGAGCGAGGACTCAACGCTCCGGCCGTCCGGCCAGGCCGTGGTGGTCGATGTCGACGGGCTGTCCGTTTTGTTCGACGCGTTGCGCGGCCGGGGCTATACGGTGGTCGGCCCCACCGTCCGGGACGGCGCGATCGTGGTGGCCGAGCTGGCCTCAGTCGCCGAGCTGCCGTTCGGGTGGGGAGTCGAAACTGAAGCGGGGAGGTACCGGCTGCGGGAACGGGCCGATACCGCCGCGTTCGGGCACTCCGCCGGCCCGCAGTCATGGAAGAGCGTGCTGCATCCGGCACGAGCCAGGCTGTGGTCGGCGGATCGGGCGACCGGCAGCGTGGAAGCCGGCGAGACCGCGGAGCCGCCCAGGTACGCCCTGCTCGGCGTGCGTCCGTGTGATGTGCGCGCGGTCGGCCTCCTGGACCAGGTGCTGACCGCCGGTCGGCATGCCGATCCTGTCTACCGCGGTCGGCGCGATGGCGCGTTCATCATCGCGGTCGAGTGCACGGAGCCGGGCGCGACGTGCTTCTGCACGTCGATGGGTTGCGGCCCCGGTGTCGAGTCCGGGTTCGACCTGGCCATGACGGAGCTGGCCGACGCCGAGGGTCACCGCTTCGTCGTACGGGCCGGCACGCCTGCAGGCGCGGACGTGCTGGCGGACGTGCCGAGCCGGGCAGCCGACGAGGCGACGATCCGGCGCGCCAGCACGGCGGTGGACGAGGCGGCCGGCCATATGGGCCGCACCATGCCGACCCTCGGCCTGCCGCAGCTGCTGGCCGACAGCCGCGAGTCCCCGCACTGGGACGACGTGGCCTCCCGCTGCCTGACGTGCGGCAACTGCACCATGGTCTGCCCCACCTGTTTCTGTACGACCACCGAGGACGTCACCGACCTCGTCACGCCGGGGCAGTACGCCATAGACCGGGGCACGGTTGCCTCCACCGGCGGGCTGAGGTTCGCCCCGGCGGAGTTCGAGGACCATGTAATCGAAGAGCAGGTGCCTCACTCGACGGCGCTGCACGCCCAGTTGGCGGGACGGGGCCGCTACCTGACCGGCCCGACCGCCCGCTACACCTTGAGCGGGCAGTGGCTGTCCCCGGTGGCACGGCAGGCCGCCGACGCGGCGGGCCTCGGCGCCGACTGCCGCAACCCGTACCGCAGCATCCTGGTCCGCGCCGTCGAGGTGGTGTACGCGGTGGACGAGGCGCTGCGGCTGATCGAGCGGTACGAACCGCCCGCGCCGTGCTATCTGGAGGTTCCGCCGCGCGCCGCCGTCGGGCATGGCGCCACCGAAGCGCCGCGCGGCACGCTGTTCCACCGGTACGCCATCGACGCCGAAGGCCTCATCACCTCCGCCCGGATCGTGCCGCCCACCTCGCAGAATCAGGCCAGCATCGAAGACGACCTGCGCCGGTTCGTCGCTGGCCGGCTGGACCTCGACGACCAGCAGCTGACCTGGCAGTGCGAGCAGGCGATCCGCAATTACGACCCATGCATCTCCTGTGCGACCCACTTCCTCGATCTCACGGTGGACCGCGCATGACGCTGGCGCAGACCGGCTGGCGACGGGAGCTGGTTACCTCGAGGCGCCATTAGCACCGCGCAGGGCGCGGACATCGCCCGCGCGTTCATAGGCCTGTGCTCGTCGCCGGTTCTGCCCGCTTCCCCTACGCTGCTGGGGTGGATTACCTCGCGGCCGCCGGGCGGACCGGGGAGTGGCTGATTTCCGTGCTGTTCACCCTGGGCTGGTGCCACGGGCCGCCCGGGCTCGGCTGGCTGTTCCGCCAGCTCGAGCTGACCACCGGCACGGCCAGCTGGCGGACCTGGCTGCGCCGCGCCGCCCGTGCCGACCTGCTCAGCGGCATCCCGGCCAGGAAAGAGCCCGGATTCTGGGACAACGTGGCCCGCTGCTGCGGTTCGGCCGGCGTGGCCGAGTTCTTCCTCGACCTGCACCGCCTGGAGGGCCGGCCGGAGGACCTGGCCTTCGCCGTGCGTCTGGTCGACGACATCCTGAGCCGGGCCATCAGCGACGAGGCTGGGATGCGGTGGTCGAACTACGAGTACCGGCAGCCTGACCCAGATCTCCCGCCCGAGACGACCTACATGCAGGGCGCCCCTGGAATCGGCTCGACCCTGCTGCGCCTGCACCGCCACCTGGCCGGAGACCCCTGGGCGGTGCGCTGGCCGCACGCCCCGGACTGGACCTAAGGCGGGTCACACGGCAACGGCGGCTTCGAGGGCCAAGCGGCGGCACGAAGGCTTTATGAAACGGGCTTAGGCCGTTACGGACAGCCGGGCCGGGTGAGCCAGCGTCTGGTAGACCACGCAGTACCGCTCGGTCAGCTTGATCAGCGTTTGGAGCTGCTCGGGGCTGGCCTCGGTATCGAGGTCGAAGGCCAGCCGGATCGAGCTGAACCCGACTGGCGTCTCCTTGCTGACCGCCAGCGTTCCGCGGAAGTCCAGATCGCCCTCGGCGGTGACGGTTCCGCCGGCCACGTCGATCTGCAGTGAGGTGGCCACGGCCCGCAGGGTCACTCCCGCGCAGGCCACCAGCGCCTGCAGGAGCATGTCCCCGGAGCACGCCAGTGAGCCGTCGCCGCCGGTGGCCGGGTGCAGGCCCGCCACGGCCAGGGCCCGGCCCGTTTCCACCGAGCAGGCGATGGACTGCTCGTCGAGCTGTCCGCAGGCGCGCAAGGTGACGACCGCCTGCTGCGGATCCTCCCGGTAGGCGTCCTTGAGCGGCTGCTGCACGCTCCGCAGCTCAGCGCTGTCCACGGCGGTCCTCCTATCGACGGGCAGTCGTCTCCTCAGCCTAGGGCCGACCAGCGGGCGCGTGCAGTCGTCCGGATGCAACCAAGTCGGGCCGCGTACCGTCTGATGCACATGAAAAACCTTCGGGGGACGGCCGCCCTGGTCGCGGCGGGTCTGGCTCTGGCCGGATGCGCGACCAGCACGGCCCCGCCGGCGCCCCCGCCGCAGCCGGTCCTGGCCCGCGGCGTGGCGGCTCGGGAACCGCCGGCCGACCCGCGGCCCTACGGCACGGCGGACACCGCCTTCGGGCTCGACCTGCTGGGCACGTGGTGCCGGGCCGACCCGCAGGCCAACCTGGTCCTGTCACCGACCAGCGTGGCCAGCGGCCTGGGTATGGCCTACCTCGGGGCGCAGGGTGCCACCGCGCGGGCCATGGCCGGCGTGCTGCAGCTGCCCGCGGCCGGCGGCCAGGCCCTCGAGGCCGGCCTGCAGTCCCGGTCGGCGGCGCTGCGCGGCCTTGACCGCCCGGGCGTGACCTTCGGCACCAGCGACCAGGTGTGGGCCGACCCGTCGCTGATCACCCGGCCGAGTTACCTGAACGCGGTCGCCACCAGCTATGACGCTGGCGTAGCGAAGGTTCCGCTGCTGAGCGACCCGGACCGGGCTGCCATCCAGATCAGCCAGGCCATCGCGGCCGCCACCGGCGGGCAGATCCCGCAGCTGCTGCCGCCCGGCTCGCTGTCGCATATCGGCTGGGTGCTGACCGACGCGCTCTACCTGCACGCGGACTGGGCCGCGCCGTTCCAGGCCAGCCAGACCGCTCCCGCGCCGTTCACCACCGCCGCCGGCCAGCAGGTCAGCGTGCCGTTCATGAACGGCGGCCAGTTCCGGGCGGTCCGCGCGGGCGGCTGGACCGGCGTCTGGCTGCCTTACCGCGGCGGACGACTGGGCCTGCTCGCGCTGCTGCCCCCGGCCGGCGCCGCCGGCTGCGCGATGCCGTCCGCGGCGGGTGTCGGCGCGATGACCACCCGGCGGGCCGCATCCGGCGGCGCCGGTGACCTGACCCGCGCCGTGGCGCTGCCCCGGGTCAAGCTGGCCAACACGGTCAGCATGCAGGGCCTCCTCACCGCCTTGGGCATGGGCCTGGCCTTTACCCCGGCGGCGGACTTCACCGGACTGTCCCCGCAGGCCTGCTGTATCGGCCTGGTCCAGCACGCGGCGACCTTGCAGGTCGGTGAGCAGGGCACGGTGGCCAGCGCCGCGACCGCGGTCGGCATGATGCCGACGGCGGCAACGCTGCCGCCGCCCACGGTGAGCTTCGACCGTCCCTACCTGATGCTGGTCATCGACCCGGCCACCGGGGAACCGCTGCTGGCGGCCCGGGTCACCAACCCCGCCGCCCCGTGAGGCTCCCGGCCAGCCCGAGCCGAGCCGGCCACGCCGCCAGCTGCCGTCAGGCGTTCCAGTTGGACAGGAAGGCTGCATCCTTGGCCGAGATCTTGGCCCGGAACATCGGGTGCAGCTCCATCGACGGCGAGTACTTGCTCGCCGGGACCTCGCGGCCCAGCGCTTCGGCCATGGCCCGCACGTGCTGCGGTCCGGCGCCGCAGCAGATGCCCACGTAGTCCACCCCGAGCTCGCGGGCCTGGACCGCGAACTGCGCCATTTCGAAGCGGGTGCAGGTGAACGGGTCGAGCGCGACCGGGAAGGCCTGCCCGCCGTCCGCGGACCGCAGCGCCTGCATGGTGGGCTCGGCCGCGCTGGTGCGGTACGGCACCGGCTGGACGGCCACCGCGCAGTCGACCAGGTCCCGGATCTTGCTGATCAGCGGCACCATCGTGGCCGGCCCGCGGTCGCAGTTCAGCCCGACGACCTGCGCTCCCTCCGCGGCCAGGATGCGGCACGCGTCGGCGTACTCGTAGCCGTCGCGGGTGTGGCCTGGCTGGGTCGGCGCCAGCGTCACCATCGCGGGCAGACCCAGCTCGCTGATGACCTCCAGCGCGATCAGCGCCTCGCCCAGGTAGTCGTTCGTCTCGGAGATGACGAAGTCGACGCCTTCCTCGGCCGCCCAGCCCAGCTGCTCGGCGTACATGGCCCGGACCGTGTCCCTGGTCGCCGGGTCACCGGGGTCGAAAGCCCAGGTGTTGCACACGTTCCCCGCCACCAGGGCGCCGCCTTCGCGGGCCACGTCGCGGGCGATCCGCACCGCCGAGCGATTCATGGCCTCCAGGTCACCCTCGCGGCCGACGTCCCGGAGCTTCTCCCGGTGCGCGTAGTAGGTCAGGGCCACCATCACGTCCGCGCCCGCGCGCAGGAACTCCCGGTGCAGCTCGCGCACCGCGTCGGGGAAATCAAGCACCACCTCGGGCACGAACGGCCCGGCCTTGATGTAGCCACGGCGTTCCAGCTCGAACACGTAGCCCTCGGCCCCCAGCATGGTGCCGGCCCGCAGCCGCTCCGCCAGCGACATGTTCATGACGCCACCCCGCTCCCATCCGCCGCGTTTAGGTCAGACATCGTACGCCAAGCCGCCAACCCCAGGTCACGGCGCGCTGGCCAGCACCTCGCTCACCTTCACCCAGCGGCCGGAAGCGGCCGAGATCTCCATCGCCTCGCACACCGCTTGCGCCGCCGCGCCCTCGGCGAAGCCGGGGGTC
This sequence comes from uncultured Actinomycetes bacterium, assembly GCA_963835775.1. GTDB lineage: Bacteria > Actinomycetota > Actinomycetes > Streptosporangiales > Streptosporangiaceae > Palsa-504. Next base: position 718,445 of record CAWIHB010000004.1, read on the forward strand.
CACGGCGTGCCAGGCCAGCCCGCCAGCAGGTCCGCGGCCTGGTTGGCAAACGACGAGCCGTACCCGACACCCTGGCCGATCGGCCACCACTGGGCCGCGTACGGGTGCGTGGGATGCTCGGCCCGGATCCGCCGCATCCCGTACAGCCGCACGTCGTCGTCGGCCCCGGCGTACCACAGCTCGTTCAGCCGGGTGTAGTCGAACATCAGCGTGCCACGGCTGCCGTTGACCTCGACGGTGAAGTCGCAGGGCCGGCGGACGGCGGCCCGGGCCACCTCGAAGCTGCCCAGCGCGCCCGACTCGAACCGCAGCAGGGCGCTGGCCGCATCGTCCACGGTCACCGGGACCTGGCCGCCGCCGGCCCCGGGCCGCTGCGTGATGAACGTCTCCGCCTGCGCGCAGGCCGACTTGACCGGCCCGGCCATGCTCAGCGCCAGGTCGATCAGGTGGCAGCCGAGGTCGCTGATCGTGGTCCCGCCCATGGCCCGGTCGAAGCGCCAGTCGTGCGGGGTGGCCGGGTCGGTGAACTCATCCGACAGCCAGGTGGCCCGCCACAGCCGCACCTGCCCGACCGCACCCTCGTCGATCATCCGCATCATCAGCGCCAGCGCCGGCAGCCGCCGGTAGTTGAAGCCGACCGCGTTGGGCACCCCGGCCCTCCGCACCGCGGCCAGCGCCGCGGCCGCCTCCCGGTAGGAGGTGGCCAGCGGCTTCTCGCACAGCACCGCCTTGCCCGCCGCCGCGGCCGCCGCCGCGATCTGTGCGTGAGTGCCGGGCGGCGTGCAGATGTCCACCACGTCCACGTCGTCCCGCGCGACCAGCTCCCGCCAGTCGGTGACCGTGTCGGGCACGCCGTACCCGGCCGCCGCGGCCGCCACCGCCCCGGCGTCCCGCCCGGACATCACCGCGACCACCGGCGTCACCGGCAGGGCCCGCAGCATCGGCGCCACCCGGTAGCCATAGCAGTGCGCCTTGCCCATCAGCCCGTAGCCCACGATCCCCACGCGCAGCACGGGCCCGGCCCCCGGAGGCGCCGTCACCGCGCTCAGCCGCCCGGCCGGTGCCGGTAGCTGGGCGGCAGGCCCTCACTCGCGTCCCCGCGCGGGCCGTCCCCGCGCGGGCCGTCCCCGCGCGGGCCGTCCCCACCCGGGCCGGCCTGGCCCGAGGACAAGGCCGGTATCGCCGCGGTGACCTGCTCGGCCGCGGTCAGCGCCGCGACCGCGTCGGCGGCCGTGGCGCCCTCGCAGGGCCCGCCGCGAGCGAACGAGGCGAAGCTCTCCGCCTGCCGCCGCAGCGCCTCGAGCTGGGCCACCTCGCCCTCGGCCGGGTCGATGACGTCGCAGCGCTCGCTGCCGCGGGTGCCGAACACCTCGGCCCACACGATGTCGCCCACCGGGTAGTAGCGGCCCAGCGAGACGAACCCGGTGGCGCCCCCGGACAGCGACACGATGACCTGCGCGCCGTCGGTGTCGGCGATCCCGTCCGGCGCCGCGCCGGACCCGACCGCGGCCAGGCTGGCGATGTCCTGGCCGGTCAGCCAGCGAAGCTGGTCGAACTCGTGCACGCCCATGTCGATCGCGATCCCGCCGCTGTGCGCGCGGAACAGGGGCGACGGCGGCCGCTCGTCCCACTGGTAGCAGGTGACCAGGTGGATCACGCCCAGCGAGCCATCGGCGATCCGGTCGTGCAGCTGCCGCAGGCCCGGCACGAACCGGCGCCAGTACGCCACCTGCAACGGCACTCCCGCCGCCGCGGCCACCTCGGCCGACGCCCGGGCCGCCGCCGCGGTCAGCCCGCACGGCTTCTCGCACAAGATGGGCACACCGCGCGCGGCCGCCTCGGCGATGATCGCGCCATGCTGGTCGGTCGGGGCGGCGATCAGCACCCCGTCCAGCTCAGCACCCTCGAGCATCGAAGCAAGGCTCTCGAAAAGCGGCACGCCGGGCGCCGCGACCGCATCCCGGGCGACCGCCTCCCGGGCGACCGCCTCCCGGGCGACCGCCTCCCGGGCGACCGCCGACATCTCCGCGATGGCCGTCACCGCCACCTTCCGCGAGCTGGCCAGGGCCCGCAGGTGGGTGCGGCCCATCCGGCCCGCGCCGATCAGTCCCAGCCGGAACGCGGTCATCCCCATGGCCCTCACAGCCCCCGCGCGGCGAGGAACTCGCGGTTGTGCTGCTGCTCGGCCGCGGCCCGGGCGAACCGCTCCGCGCTGCGCGGCAGGATGTCCTGCTCCACCACCAGCCAGCCGCCGAACGACATCCGCCGCAGCCCGTCGAGCACCGCATCCGCGTCCAGGTCACCGCCGCCCAGCGCGCAGAACGCCTCCCGGGTCCAGATCTCGGTCACCGGCGCCTCGTCGGCGACGATCCGGCCCATCACAGCAAGCCTGGCGTCCTTGAGGTGCACGTGGTTGACCCGGTCACCCAGGTCGGCCAGCATGGCCACCGGGTCGCCGCCGCCGAGCAGCATGTGCCCGGTCTCCAGGCACAGCCCGACGTCGGACACCTCGAGCACCCGCTCGATCTCCCACGGCGCCTCGACGTTGGTCCCGGTTTCCGGGTGGAACGTCGGCTCGTAGCCGCGGTCGCGGCAGCGTCCGATGACCCGGGCCAGGCCCGCCGCGAAACGGCGCCAGGCGTCGGCGTCGAACCCGAGCGCGTGGTCCCGCACCGAACGGCCCGGCCTGCTGCGCCGGGCCGCGCTGCCCGCCTCGGCCAGGGTCGGCCGCGGCGACGGCCCCGGCAGGTAGGACCGCACCGCGTCGAAGGTGGCCAGGATGGCGTCCAGTTCGGGCAGCGCCCGCTCCAGCGCGTCCGGATCGGCGTAGGGCAGCTCAACGTACGCGCCCGCCAGGCCCAGGCCGCGCTCGGCCAGCAGCTCGCCGAGCCGCTCGTTGCTGCCCAGGTAGCCGACCGGGCCGAGGTCGATGCCGTCGTAGCCCGCCGCGGCCACCTGATCCAGGACCGTGGTGCCGTCCGGCACGTTCGGGTCGTGGCCCACGGTCAGCTCGAAGGCCCCGTAGCTGACCGGGGCGTTGGCCACCGCGATCGGCCGTGCGCCGTTCTCCTCGCTCATCCGGCTGTCCTTAGCTTGTCGGGTGATCCACCGGCATACCCCGGTGGTGGCAGTCGATGATGGCCTGGCACAGCAGCACGTCCCGCAGGCCGTCCGCGCCGGCCGTCTCCGGCGCCAGGCCGGTCACGATGGCCTGGTGGAACGCCTCGAGCTCGCGCTTGAACCCGCTCTCGTAGCCCGTGGTCTCCTCGGTCCGCCAGGACCGGCTCGACCCGTCGCCGCCCTCGATCTCCAGCGTGGCCGGCTCGTTGCGCAGGAACGGCGAGGGGAACGTCAGGCGCAGCCGCCGGTCCGGGGCGTACAGCGCGAACTCCATCCCGTACCTGGCGATGCCCGGCAGGTCGATCCAGTGGATGGCCACCGGCAGGTCACCGAACCTGAGCATGACCGTGACCTGGTCCAGGGCCAGGCCGGCGTACTCCAGCCGGGTCGGCTCGCCCAGCAGGCCGCGGACCGTGTTCAGTTCGTGCACCAGCGTGTCGAGCAGCACCATCTCGTAGACCTGCCGTTCCAGATCGGTGGCCGTCCCGGTCGCGGCCCTGATCCGCTCATCGCTGTCGGCCCGCAGGCCGGCCGCCGTCTCGGCCGGCAGCGGCGCCCGGGGGAGCAGCGGGTAGTGCCCGATGTAGGGCCGCAGGGGCGACTCGAAGGTGGTCACCCGCAGCAGCCGGGCGCCGTCCAGCCGGGCCGTCTCCTCCCGCATCCGCGCGAACGCCGGGTCGTACCGTTTCGGGTACCCGGTCATCAGCACCACGCCGGCCTGCTCGGCGGCCGCGACCATGGCCCGGCCCTCGGCGGCGGAAAAGCACATTGGCTTCTCCGTGAACACGTGCCGTCCGGCCCGGGCCGCCGCCTCGGCGATCGGCGCGTGGCTGCCCGAGGTCAGCACCAGCACGGCATCGAGCGGATGGCCGAGCAGCTCGCGCCAGTCGGTATAGACGGCCGGGATGCCGTAGCGCCCGGCGCAGGCCCGGGCGCTGTCACCGTCCAGGTCGCACACTGCCGCGACCTCGAACCTATCGGCCAGTTCGGCCAGGTAGTGCAGGTGCATGACCTGGGCGATGACGCCGGTCCCGATCAGGCCGACCTGGACCCTTTGGCCGACCCGGACCCTCACGCCGGCTCCAACGCGGTGTCCGCGGTGTCCGCGGCGTCCTCGATGGCGGCCCGCAGCAGCCGCGCGGCCTCGGGCACGCCTTCGGTGGCGGGCACGAACGGGTCCTCATGCTCGATCGAGATGACCCGCGCCGCCGAGCCGTCCAGGGCGCGGATCAGGCCCGCCCACCAGGCCAGATCATGGCCGCGGCCGGGCACCGCGAAGGTCCACGGCATCTCGGCGGCCGGCTCAGGCCAGCGCCGGTCGAGCAGGCCGTTGAGGGCCATCTGCTCGGCGTGGAAGACGGTGTCCTTGCCGTGCACATGCGCCACCCGGTCGCCCAGCGCGGCGGCCACCCGGTGGCCGTCCATGCCCATCCAGAACAAGTGGCTGGGATCGAGGTTGGCGGCCAGCGACGGCCCCAGCGCCGCCACCCGGCCGAACGTCTCCACGTTGAACGCGCAGGTCCCCGGGTGCAGCTCCAGGCAGACCCGCAGCTGCGGGCTCTCGGCCGCGGCGAACCGGGCCAGGCCGGACCAATACGGCGCGATCTGGTCCTCCCACTGCCGCTGGTAGACGCCTTCCAGGTAGGGCAGCCAGCCGCCCGCGCCGAAGTGCGGCACCTGGTCGCCCGGCGCACCGCCCGGGCAGCCGGCCAGCGCCACCACCCGGTCCACGCCGAGCAGCGCGGCCAGCCGGATGGCATTACGCAGTGCCCGGTCGTGCTGGCGGGCCAGGTCGCGGTCGGGATGCAGCGGGTTACCCCAGACATTCAGCGCGTCGACCCGCAGCCCGTGCCTGGCCGGGCCGGCCAGCCAGTCCGACCGGGCCTGGCCGCTGGCCAGCAGGGCGGCCACATCGCAGTGCGGATGGGGCGCGTAGCCGCCGGCCCCGATCTCGAGCTCGGTCACCTCGGGGGCGTTCTCGCCCAGCCAGGTCATGACCTGCTCGAGCGGCCAGTCCAGGAAGGCCTCGAGCACCACGCCGATCCGCAGGGTGCTCCCGGCCGTCATTGCGCGCTCAGCCTCCCACGGTGGTGATGGTTGATCTTGACCTGGCCCGTTATGACCTGTCAAGAGCCTGTGAATATGTTCAGACAAAATGGAATACCCAGGACAAAAAATGGAGTACCTAGCCCGCGGATGGTAACTAACTCTGCAGTGGTTAGAATGTCCAAACAAACGAGCCTAGTGACACGCGCGGATGGCGACTATGCCAGAACCTGAGGCCACCACCAGCGGCCCCATCACCATCGACCGGACCAGCCCGGTTCCGCTGTACTTCCAGCTGGCCCAGCACTTCGAGTCGGCCATCAGGTCCGGTGCGCTCAAGGTCGGCGCCCGGCTGGAGAACGAGGTGCAGCTGGCCGAGCTGCTGGGCCTGTCGCGGCCCACCGTGCGCGCGGCCTTCCTCTACCTGGCCAACAAGGGCCTGGTGGTCCGCAAGCGCGGCGCGGGCACCCTGGTGGCCAACGAGCGGATCGACCGCAACGTCGAGCTGACCAGCTTGTATGACGACCTGGCGGCCAGCGGCCGCACCCCGGCCACCCGGGTGCTCAAGGCCGAGGTCAGCCACGCCACCGACCAGGTCGCCGAGGCGCTGAAGCTGCCCGAGCGGGCGCTGGTGATGTCCCTGGAGCGGATCAGGCTGGCCGACGGCGAGCCCATGGCCCTGATGCACAACTACCTTCCGGCCGGGCTGGTCCAGCTGAACGTCGACATGCTCGAGCAGCACGGCCTGTATGAGCTGCTGCGCGCCTCCGGCGTCGGGATGTACACCGCCACCCAGCGCATGTGCGCCAAGAACGCCTCGGCGGCCGAGGCCCGGATGCTGAATGAGACCCGCGGCACCGCGCTGCTGACCATGGAGCGCATCGCCTACGACCAGGCCGGCCGGCCGGTCGAGTTCGCCACGCACCTGTACCGGGCCTCCCGGTACGCCTTCACCACGACCTTCCCCAGGCCGGCTGACCCCAGGCCTGGCTGACCCCAGGCCGGCTGACCCTGCCCGGTCAGCCCTGAAGGTCTTTTTATGCCGAACGGGCCAGGCTGCTCGCCCCGCCTCAGCTCTTGCGCAGCGTGGCAGTCTCCTGCTCGATGTTATCCGTCCAGCGGTAGGCCAGCGCGGCACCCTGGCGGGTGAACGTCACGGTCCCGCCCACGCACCCGCCGGCCTGCGGCTCGCTGAACGTGAGCACCGTCGCCGTCGCACTGGCCAGGGTGAGGGTGTTGACGCAGCTGCCCGCCTCGTTCTCCGCTGCCGTCGTGCCGCCCGCCGTCATCGTGAACGTGATGGGGTTCTGGAACCCGGCGCCCGGAGCGGCGATGGCGGCCAGGGTCGCCGTGCCCTTCCAGGTGCCCGCGAAGGCGGCCGGGATGGCGACCCCGCCGGCCCGGACCGTGGCGGGCGGCGAACTGGCGGGCGGCGTGCTGCCGGCCGAGGCCGGCGGGGCGCTGCTCGACGTGCCACTTGGAGTGTTCGACGCAGGCCGGTTGAGCAGCAGGACGCCCGCCACGGCCAGGATGACCACCGCGGCGGCGCTGCCGGCGGCCAGGGCCAGCCCGCGCCGGGACCGCCGCGACCCCGTGGCCGGGACGGCCGGGACGCCCGGCCCGGACAGCGTGGACCCGGGCAGCTCGGGCACCGGGCCGGTCCGGGGGTCAAAGGCCGCCGGCGCCGCCGCGCCCGCCCCCGGGGCCAGGCCGGACGGCGAGCTGAGGTGCGTGGGCTGGCTGGCGAAGGGCACGCTGTCGACGGGGAAGGCCTGACCCGCCGGTCCGGCCGGCACCCCGGGGCCTGCCGGGGTGAGCAGGGTCTGCTGCGGGTACGGCGCGGACGGATCGACCAGGCGGAGCATGATGTCGCGGGCCTTCGGCCGCCGGGCCGGATCCTTGTCCAGGCACTCGATGATGACCGGCCGCAGCGAGTCAGGCACGCCGGTGACGTCGGGCACCTCGTTCATGATGCGCATCATGACGGCCATTACCGAGTCGCCGCCGAACGCCAGCCGGCCGGTAGCGGCGAAGATCATCGTCACCGCCCAGGCGAAAATGTCCACCGCGCTGGTCGGCCGGGCCCCGGCCAGCTGCTCGGGCGCGATGAAGGACGGGGTGCCGATCAGGCCGCTGGTGATGGTCGAGGCGTCGATGAGGCGGGCGATGCCGAAGTCGACCACCCGGGGGCCGTCCGGGCCGAGCAGCACGTTGGCCGGCTTGAAGTCACGGTGCACCACCCCCGCGCCGTGGATGGCGGTCAGTGCGGTGGCCGTCCCCACGGCCAGCCGCTGCAGGTCGTGCTCGGGCAGCGGGCCCCGCTCGCGCACCCGGTCCTGCAGCGACGGGCCGTCGACGAACTCGCTGACGATGTAGCGCCGGTCGCCTTCCGCGGAGGCCTCGATGACGCCGGCCGTGACGAACGGCTGGACCTGGTGCACCGCGTCGAGCTCGCGGGCCAGCCGCTCGAGCACCATGGCATCGACGCTGGACCGCAGCACCTTGACCGCGACCCGTTCTTCGCCTGGGCCGGTGCCGCGGCCGAGGTAGACGATGCCCTGGCCGCCCTCGCCGAGCCGCCCGAGCAGCTCGAAGCGGCCCAGCCGCTCAGGGTCGCCAGGCTCCAGTGGTTTGACCGGCATCGCCTCTCCGGGGATCGCTTGGCGGCTGCGTCGTGAAAAGAGTATGCGCCCGGCGGGTCACGGTGTCCTTGACTACACAGTCCTGGACTACCCAGCCGACCGCGTTCATCATGAGGTTGACAGCTCCCAAAGCTGTAAACGGGGAGGAACACGATGAAGTTCAGCCGCGGCCTGGCCGGCATCGTCACTGCGGTCCTGCTCGGATCGGCAGCGGTCCCGCTGCTAGGCCCGCAGGCCAGCGCCGCGACCAGCACAACCGCGACCAGCACAACCGCGACCAGCACAACCGCGACCTCCTCGGCCGCGACCGCCGCGGCCAGCTGCCGGTCACCGGCCCATCCGGCGCTGGCCGCACGGCTGGCCCGCGACATCGACCGGGCGCTGCGCGGCCGGGTCTCCACCGTCGCGGTTGGGGTCGATGATCCCGGCCAGGACGTGCAGTGCTGGCTGGACAGCTCGGCGCACTTCGACTCGGCCAGCGTGGTCAAGGTGATCATCCTTGGCGCCCTGCTCCGCCTGACTCAGGATCAGCACCGGCATCTGACCGGGACCGAGGCCGCCCTGGCCACGGAGATGATCACCGAGTCGGACAACGACGCCGCTTCCGCGCTGTGGGCCGAGCTTGGCCACCGGTACCTCCAGCACTTCCTGAACCTGGCCCAGCTGAACCGCACCTACCTGGATCCCGGCCCGGCCTGGGGGCTGACCCAGATCACCGCCTACGACGAGGTGCTGCTGCTGCGGCTGCTGCTGAACCAGAACCGGGTGCTCGATACCGCCTCCCGCGACTACGCGCTCGGCCTGATGGCCCGGGTCATCCCCTCCCAGCGGTGGGGTGTCCCGGCCGGCGTTCCGCGCAGCCTCACCGTGCATGTCAAGAACGGCTGGCTGCCGCTGTACCCGTACGGCTGGCGGATCAACAGCATCGGCTGCTTCACCGGCCGCGGCGTCAGTTACAGCGTCGTGGTGCTGACCCAGGACAACCCGACCATGACCTACGGGATAGACACCGTTCAGGCCGTCGCCTGGGCCGTCAACCGCGACCTGAACCCCGGGACGGCGTCGGTCGTGCCGGCCTCGGCGGCTTCGGGGTCGTGGGGCACGCCCGACGAGTCCCTCCCCGCGGCGCCGGCCGGCTCCGGCTGACCCGTATTATCCGGTCCCGTGCTATCCAGTCCCGTACTATCCGGTCTCGTGCTATCCGGTCCCGTGCTATCCAGTCCCGTGTTATCCAGCGGAGTGCTCGCTGAGCCAGGTCGCCGCCCGCCGGGCCGACGCCCGGGCCAGCCAGGCGTCCTGGACCACCTCGGTCAGTTCCTGCAGGGTGAGCTCGCCGATCCGGCTGCCACGGATCAGCACCGACGGATGGCCGTCGAAGTGCGGGGTGGTGAAGAACGGCGAGCGCTCGTCCTGCACCAGGGCCTGCTTGTCTGCCTCGGAACCTACCCAGAACATGATCACATCCGGGTAGCGCTCCCCGGTGCCTGGATCGGCGGCGTCCGGCCTGGAGGTGCGGAAGAAGACGAAGGACCTGCCGCCCACCTGGTAGACCGGATTGCCGCTCGGTCCCTGCCACACCGTGACGTGCGGCATGGCCATGGCCAGCTCATGGACGTCCGCGACCCGGGCCCGGCGCGCTCTGGCTGCCATGACAGCAGCCTAGAGGGCCCGGATCACCCCGGCTGGCCGTCAGGCTGACCTGCGCGTGCTCATCGGACAGCGCCGTCACCCGGGCCCCCGCGCCCCGAGGACCTGGAGGCCGAGGTACTCAGCCAGGCCGGGGTCCTGGCCGGCGTCAGCCTGCCGCTGGGCCGCCCGGACGAGGCCTGGGGCTGGCCTGTCTATCCGCCAGAGACTGGACGGCTCAGGGATACGTGGGCACCGGGAAGCCCGGGAGCGCTGCCGGGTACCTGAACGACCCGGACGGGGTGGATCTCGTCCCGCCCGATTCGGTGCTGGTCACGCACGCCGCCACTATGGGTGAACCGTGACCAGCTGATTCACTTGCCTTCGGAGGAATGCCATGCGAGCGGTCTGGATCACCGGGGCTGGCGGGCCGGGAGCGCTTGAGGTTCGGGAAACAGCCGATCCCCAGCCGGGCCCGGGACAGGTGCGCATCAGGGTACAAGCAGCCGGGCTCGGCTTTGGCGAAGTCATGGCCGCCCAGGGACTGTATCCCGACGCCCCCAAGACGCCGTGCGTGGTGGGCTACGAGGTGGCAGGCGTGGTAGACGCGCTCGGCGATGGTGCGGAGGACCACCCAGTGGGCACCCGGGTGCTGGCTCTGACCCATTTCGGCGGCCACGCGGACGTGGTCTGCGTGCCCGCGGAGCAGGTCTTCGCGATCCCGGGCGAGAAGAGCTTTGAGGAGGCGGCCGCGCTCCCGGTCAACTACCTCACCGCGTACCACCTGCTGTTCCGTGCCGCTGGCGTCCGGCCTGGCGAGCGGGTGCTGGTGCATATGGCCGCCGGGGGGACCGGGCTGGCGGTACTGCAACTGTGCCGCACGGTAGGCGACGTGGAGGTTTTCGGCACCGCCTCGGCAGCCAAGCACGAGACGCTGCGGGCCGAGGGCTGCGCCCACCCAATCGATTACCACGCCGTTGACTATGCCGCCGAGGTCCGCCGGCTGACCGGTGGCCAGGGCGTAGACGTGGTGCTGGACCCCCTGGGCGGCAAGGACTCGCGAAAGGGAATGAAGCTGCTGCGCCCATGCGGCCGGCTGGTCGCGTACGGATTCGCCAACCTGGCCAGCGGGCCGCGACGCCGCCCCGCGCATGTCCTGTCCCAGGTCGCGGGCATCCCGCTGCTGACTCCACTCCAGCTGATGAACCACAACCGGTCCGTCAGCGGCGTCAACATCGGCCGGCTGTGGAGCGAGATCGCGATCCTGCGTGAGGAATTCCAGGCCGTTCTCGAGCTCTGGGCCGCTGGCCGGATCGAGCCGCGGATCGACCGGTCCTACCCTTTCGCCGAAGCCGCCGCCGCCCACCGCCGGATCCTGCAGCGGCAGAATACTGGCAAGATCGTGCTCATACCCTGAAGCCGCTCGCCACGGCATCGCGGAGTGACGCCTCGCGGAGAGCGGCATCAGCGACAATGGCCGGATGATCGACGAACTGATCGGCCGGATGGCGGCCCTGCTCGAGCCGCTGCAGGCCACCGGCGATCCGCGGCGGTACTTCCACGCGACCTACCAGCGCACCACGATCGCGGTCGCCGAGGAACTCAAGCGGGGTGGCTTCGTCGACCCCGAGTGGGTCGAACGGTGGGACGTCGCCTTCGCCGACCTCTACCTCGATGCGCTTCAGGCTGCGCTGGCCGGAGGTGAGCCCACCCGCCCCTGGGCGATCGCGTTCGGTGCCGCCGCCGATCTGCCCGCGCTCCGCCACGTGCTGCTCGGCATGAACGCCCACATCAACTACGACCTGCCCCAAGCCCTGGTGGCGGTGATCACCGATGAGGAGTTCGACGATCCGGCGGTAATGGCTCGTCGGCAAGCCGACCACCGGGCCATCGACCAGGTCCTGGCCGCCCGGGTCGGGGCCGAGGATGACGAGCTGACCAGCATCTCGGGGCCGGGCAGCCTGCTGGACCGGCTGCTGCGGCCGTTCAACCGGCTTGGCACGCAGCGCTTCCTGCGCGAGGCCCGGGAGAAGGTATGGGCCAACGCGATCGCGGTCAGCCGCGCCCGCCGCCAGGGCCCGCTGGCTTGTCAGACGGTCCTGGCCCGGCTCGAGGAGCTGAGCGCGGCCAAGGTCACGGCCCTGCAGGAGCCCGGCCCGGTTCTGCTCAAGCTGGCTGCCACCGGCTTCGGCGTCCGGTTGCCCCCAGTCTGCCCGCCTCCAGACCTACCGCGCTGACGTCCCAGCCCGGCGCTCCCTGGCTCTTGACCGTGGCTTCGGTGCGGGGCCGCTGGATGAAACCCGGTCGGCCGGCGGGGCAAACCAGGCCGTCCACGTGGGCGGCAGCGAAGTTGGCCATGGAGCGCTCGAGCAGCGACCAGATGCCCTCGACCTCGCCGTGAGGGCTTCAGCCGGGGATGGCCTGGATGACGCGGTACGAGCCACGGGAGTGCTCGTCGAGGTACCGGCGGATCCGGTTCTCCCAGTCTTCCGGCTCGTAGACCGTGACCTGGTCCTCGGCTTTGGACTCACCGTCTTGACGCAGGCTCCGCCGTTCCTGCTCGGTGTGGGCGTTGGCGAAGCAGACGTGGATGGCGTAGTCCAGGTCCAGCCGTTCGCCGTACCAGGGCGGGATGATCGTCTCGGGGGTGATGTCCGCGTCGTGGCAGTCCTCGATCGCTCCGTCCGCCTGTGCCAGCTGCGGGCACGACGGGATGGCCGTACCGTTGGAGCAGTAGAACATGAAGGTCCCGTCGCGGGCGGCGGCGATCAGGTAGCTGCGCTCGTGGACCAGCAGGTGGTGGCGTTTGCACAGGCTGACCAGGTTGTCCAGGCTGGTCCGGCCGCCGTTGGACCAGTACTGGATGTGGTGCAGGTCCGCCCGGCGGGATTCGCAGCCCGGGAACCGGCACCGGCACGCGTCCCGCTCCCGGGCCGCCCGGCGCAGCGCCGCGCTGGGCCGGCGTCGGCGGCGGCCCAGATCCAGCAGTTTCCCGGCGCTGTCGTGCAGCATCCAGCTCCAGGCCGAGGAGCAGGCGATCATCTGCGCGGTGGTCACGCTGATCGCCGGGCCGTCCTCCACATGGCAGCGGGCCGGGTCGGCGGGGTGGCCCGGCGGCTGCGGCGACGCGCCGGGCGTTTCCGCGGAAACTACGTCCCCGCTGTCGGCGGCCGGACCAGCAGCCGGAGGGCTGGCGGGGGTGATGGCGGCGGTGCCGACGTGCACGACGACCTGGTACACCTCCGGATCATCGGCGCCGGCCACCTTCCCGGCCAGGAACGTCTCGGCGATCACCAGCAGCGCGTCGGCCAGACTCGCAGAAGTAGGCGGCTGCGGCTGGCCAGCGCCCGGAGCCTGATCCCCAGCCGGCGTTTCCGCGGAAACGCCGGCCTGCTGGGCCGTTTGCAGATGCTCCTGGTCGGCTGGATCCGGGTGCTCCTGGTCGGCCGCATGAGGGTGCTCCAGGTCCCCGGCGGCCGCGCGCAGCGCCTTGAGCAGGACAGCACCCTGAAGCGGCGGTAGCCGGAACGTCCCGGCCAGCGACCCGTCGTCCTCGAACCGCCACGCCAACCGGCGCCGGACCCGCGCGGCGGCGTCATCGGCCGAGCTGACCTGCCGGTGGGCTCGGGCGAACCGCTCCAGCTGGTTGCCCGTCATCGGCCCGGCGATCTCGGCCAGCCCTGCCTCGGTCTGGGAGGTGGCGATCCGGGTCAGCGCCCGCACCTTCGCATACGACAGCCGCCCCGCGGCGAACTCCCCCCGGATGACCGGCAGGTCCCGCAAGGCCCGGGCCACCCGCACATGCTCCCGGGCGGTTCCGGAAGACATCTGGCACTTCCACGACAGCCACGCCGCGCAGCTGTTCATCTCCCACGACGCCCAGCCGCGGCGAGCGTCGAAGTCACCCAGCAGCACCAGGAACCGGCAGGTGGTCGCGGCCAGGTGGCCGGCCAGCTCGCAGATCTGAGCCTCGAGCCGCTCCAGCAGCACCGTACCGTCAGGGATCGGGCATGAGTCGCCGGGGACGGAGCCCGCCACGTTATGATCGAACACGTATTTGACGATAGCATTAGGGTCCGACAAAACCCCCGAGCCGAGAGGCGGTGCGGCGAGCACGCACCAGGGTTCGTCAGGCCCAAAGACCTGCCAGACCAGCCAGCCAGCCGAGCACCGCCGCGGCGAACTCCTCTGGCCGGTCGGCATGCACGTTATGGCCGGCGTCGATGGTGACCAGCTCGCCGCGCGGGATGCGGTCGGCCGCCTCGGCCAGCTTGTCCTGGCTGACGTGGCTTTTCTGGCCGCCGCCGACCAGCAGGGTCGGCGCGGTGATCGCGGCCAGTCCCGCCCAGGCCGACGGGTCGCCCGCGTTGACCGCGCCGATGATGGCCGGCACGACCGGCCAGTCGAGGTCCAGCGGCCCGTCGGGGCGGTCGGGGACGGCCCGGTCCCGCGGATACGGCGGCGTGGCGTCCTCGACCACCAGCCGCGCCACCCGCTCCGGCTGCTGCATGGCGGCCAGCAGGGCCACCGCGCCGCCCATAGAGTGGCCGATCAGCGTGACCGGCGCCAGGCCGAGCCCGTCCAGGACCGCCACCACGTCGTCGCACATGAGCTGGAACGAGTACGCCCCCGGCCAGTCGCTGTCACCGTGGCCGCGCATATCCAGGGCGAGCACTCGGAAGCGCGCCGCGAACTGCGGGATCACCGGCTGCCAGCTGGCCGCACGCTCGCCCAGGCCATGCAGCAGCACCATCGGCGGGGCGCCGGGGTCCCCGCTGGCCTGGCAGGCTAGGCTGACGCCGCCGTTGGCGGTGATCCGCTCCACCCTTCCGAAGATACGCCGCGGTCACAGCAGGCTGACGGCGATGTCCACCGCGGCAGCCACGTCGTCGTCGGCCGGGTACAGCAGGGAGCGGCCGGCTACCAGGCCCTTGACGTTCGGCAGCCGCAGCGCCTTGCGCCAGCCTGCGTACGCGGACTCGGGATCGTCGGCTACCTCGCCGCCCAGCAGCAGGGCCGGCAGCGTGGATGCGGCCATGACCCGTTCCATGTCCGGCACCACCGGGACCTTCAGCCAGCTGTAGGCCGACGTGGTACCCAGGCCCGAGGCCACGGCGATGGCCCGCATCATCGCCTCGGGGGACAGGTCGTTGCGGACCCGGCCGTCGACCCGGTGCGAGATGAACGGCTCGATCATCGCGACCAGCCGCCGGGAGGCCAGATCGGTCACTGCGTGCGCGCACGCCTGCAGGGTGGCTGCCGACGCCGGGTCATCAGGGTCGATGCGTATCAGCATCTTGCCGCCGTCGAACCCCATCCGGGCGATCGCGGCCGCGTCGTAGCCGGTGAACCGGTCGTCGATCTCGAAGACCGTGTCGGCCAGGCCGCCCCGGTTCATCGAGCCGATCACGATCTTGCCGTCGAGCGCGCCGAGCAGCAGCAGGTCCTCGAGCACATCAGCGGAGCCGAGCACGCCGTCCACGCCCGGCCGGGCCAGCGCCACGCACAGCCGCTCGAGCAGGCCGGTCCGATCGGCCATGGCCACCTGCAGCCGCCCGGCCCGCAGTGAGCCGCGCGCCGGATGGTCGGCGGCGATCAGCACCAGGGTGCCGCCCGGGCCGAGCAGGGCCGGAGCCCAGGGGGGCCGCGGCCGCCTGGCCGCGGTCTCCGCCACCAGCTCCGGGTGCCTGGCGCGCGTCTCGATGACCTCGGCCAGCCGGTCAGCGAACACGACGGCCTCCGGTCATGGCCTGCTTCCGTCCTCTTCCGGCTGCAGCTCGGACAGCAGCTCCTCGACCGGGTCGGCCGGCTGCCACCGAGCCGGCCACCGGGGATACGATGCGGGACAGGTAGACGTACTCACCGCCCGCCCTCGGCACGGCCCGCAGCAGGTACCGGTAGGCGAACATGGCCACCAGCCAGATGATCGCGCCCGCCACCAGCGGCAGGTACATGTCGGACTTGGTGAAGTCCGTCAGCCCGGCGTTGAAGTTGATGAACGTGTTGACCACGGCCACCGAGGCCAGCGAGATCCCGGTCGCCGCGGGGATCCCCAGCTCACGGACCAGGCCTGACGTCTGCCGGACGAACAGGCGGGTGGGCTGGGTGCCGACCTTGGCCGCTCCCGCCGGAACCGATGCTTCACTACTAGTCACTGGGTTACCTCCAGCCGCAGCATCACCAGGGCAAGGAACACGAAAACGGCCAGCAGGATGCTCTACCAGCCCAGACGGCTCCTCAGGCTGACCTCATGGTCAGGCCAGGACAAGAGATTGTCAATATCTATGGACATACTGAAATGCTGACAGCCGTACACGGCCACCGGCCCGCGCCCGTCGGCGGGCCATGTACTATGGGCTGTAGTAGCTGTGGCGAGCTGAACGGGGCGCGACAGTGACACGAGCGCACGCGGTGGTGATCGGCGCAGGGATCGGCGGCCTGGCGGCGGCTGCGGGGCTGCATGCGGCCGGCTGGGATGTCACTGCCTGCGAGCGCGCCAGGTCGCTTGAGCCGGTCGGAGTCGCCCTGGCACTGGCTCCCAACGGGCTGCGCGCGCTGGATGCGATCGGAGCCGGGGATGCGCTGCGGGCGCTGGCGGTCCCGCAGGAACTGGGCATCCGGCGTTGCGACGGCCGGTGGCTCATGCGCAGCACTACCGGCCGGATGATCTCGGACCGGTTCGGGGATCCGGTCATCTTGCTGCCGCGGGCGGCCGTCATCGACGCGCTGGCGGCCCGTGTTCCCGGCGGGGTACTCTGCCTGGCCACCGAGGTGACGTCGGTCGAATCCGGGGGGAAGGCGGCAGCGCGCGTGGCCACCACGGCGGGCGAGCTGGATGCCGACCTCGTGGTGGCCGCGGACGGGATCGGTTCGGCGTCGCGCTCGGCGCTGTTCCCCGGTCATCCGGGGCTTCGCTACGCGGGGTTCACCACCTGGCGGCTGCTCGCAGGTCCGGTGACCGGGCAGGTCCCGATGGCGGAGAGCTGGGGGCGCGGTACCGTCTTCGGCGTGATGCCGCTGTCGGACGGGCGGGTCTACTGCTACGCCGCCGCGCCCGCGGACCCCGGCGCGAGCGCCGGCGACGAGCTGCCCGAGCTGGTCAGGCTCTTCGGCGGGTGGCACGAGCCGATTCCGGGACTGCTCGCGATCACCAGGCCGCAGGACGTGCTCCGCCATGATGTCGCCGAGCTGGCCGCACCGCTGCCGTCCTTCCACCGCGGCCGGGCCGCGCTGCTCGGCGACGCCGCCCATCCGATGACGCCGAACCTCGGCCAGGGCGCGTGCCAGGCACTCGAAGACGCCGCGGTCATCTCCTGGCTGGCTGCCGGGACGCGACCGGACGCGGTAACCGGGATGCTGGCCCGTTACACCGCCGCCAGGCTGCCGCGCACCACAGACGTCGTCCGCTGGTCCCGCCGTGCCGCCACCATGACAACCTGGGCCTCGCCTCCCGCCGTCGCCTTCCGCAACACGGTGGCGCGGCTGACAGGCAGGCTCGCACCGGGAGCCGCGCTGCGCGGCCTCGCCGCCATCTACGGCTGGCAACCCCCGGCCGCGGCCCGCCCCGGGGACGCGGGCTGACGTGAAGTGAGCAGCTAAACCAGGCGACTGGCAGAGGTCGGGTCGTGGCGCCGGCCGGTTGCTGGCGTATGACCGGGGCATGCGGCATGCGCAACGGGGCGGCGCTGCCGGTGCGGACCCGGCGTCCTCAGTCTTATGGGCCTGCCTTGTTCACGGATGTGGGGTCGCTGGAGGACAGGACGCTGTGAGACGCGCGCTTGGCCCCCCGGGCCGCTATGTAGCGGTCGAGGCGTCCGCCCTCAGGCGCGGCACCAGGCTCCGGTTCCTCCGGCTCGGTGCCCTGCGCGGCCGCCGGGGGTTCGGAGGGCCTGGTCGGCCGTAGGTCGGAAGTAACCGGGGCTGGGGGATTCAGGCGCATGATGGCCAGCGGCGCGGGATTCACGGCGGCCGGGCGCCGGCCGAAGGAGACGATCGAGGTGCCCACTATCGCGGCTTCGGCGATGTGATCGTGCTGGCCCTCGACCGCCGGGCATTCCCGCTCGCCGATGTGCAAGGTCATCTCGTCGACAACGACCCCGTCCCCCCGATGCTCGGCAACCGCCCGTTTCAGCTGGTCCCGCGCATCCCGGCGGGTATCTTTGACCAGTTCGGTGTAGCTTCCCACCTCGCGGCGGCCCGCGTTGCGGCGTGTCTGGCGGCGGGTACGCGTGTCATCATGGCGCGAGCCGAGGGAGATACCGAAGACCAGCGCGGTGGGAACCCAGCCGGCCTGCACCAGCAGGGCGAACTCCTGCCCGGACAAGTGCGAGGTGAACGGGGCGGCCGGGCGGATCGCGCTACGCGCGCGGACCGCCGTTCCCTGCAAGACAATCTCCGTTCCGCCGGCCGGGAACGGCATGATCGCCAGCGTCGCCCCGACGATGCCGTCACCGCCCAGCGCCCGGCACTCCTCGACCGCCCGCGACAGCGCCAGCCTGCGCACCCCGTAAGCCTTCCGCAGCAGCGCAGCGAACGGCCCGCCGGTGGCAGAGGCAAGGTCGGTCCGCGGCGTATACGACGCCGTACCCGAGCACTTGCCCGTGCGGCCCACATAGCCCAGATGCACCACGGCGGCGCCGAGGACGTGCCCGACTGGGTCGAATCCCGCCCCGGAAATGGCGGTGAACTCCTGCACCGACAGCAGCGATCCCCAGGCCTGGCTGGTGCGCAGGCGCTCCAGGCGCGCACCGGCAGGGCCGTCAGTTGCAGGCGCGCCCGGGTGATCGTCAACCATGAGCCCACCCCGCTCACTCGCAGTCGGCCCGCACTCGATGGCAGGGATCGTAGTCCGCCGGATCGGCGGCGTTCAAACCGTTGGTCGAGTGGCTGACCGGAGGAGCGCAGTTCGGCGCGGTGCCTCCCCAGCCGCGCGGCCCGGCGGGTTACCTGCGCCCTTCCGGGCCGCCCTCCGGTTAACTGCATATCCCGGACCCTGTTTCATTCCGCTGGCGTGGGCCGCTGGCGTGGGCCGCTGGCGTGGGCCGCTGGCGTGGGCCGCTGTCGTGGGCGGAGCACACTAGCCCGGCCGGCCGGGTTTCCGTGCCGCAGGCATGGTGCCGGCCTGTATCAGTTCCGGGATCCCGCCCTCCGTGTCTGAGGGGATGCAACTAACCACGGGACGGGGGTTTCCGATGGATGCCAGCGTGATGTTCCTGGACTGCCCGGCATACATGGACCGTACGGGCGCGGCCCGGTGCGGGCTGCCGACGTCGGTGGAGGGCCGGTACACGGTCAACTCGACCGACGGGCCGCTGGAGAGCGTCATGATCCGCTGCCCGCGGGGTCACTACTTCAACGGCCCGCTCGAGTCGATGCTGTGGGATAAGGCCGCGAGCGTCCCCAGGGCGGAGGACGGCCGCGGCCGGGACGCGGTCCGGGATCACGGCGTGGCCTCCTCGCCGGCCCTCCTCTGCCCGGCCGGCTATCATGCCGGCCGGGTGTTACAAGTAGGGCCGCTGCCGCTGCTTGGCCTTCTCGTACGCCGCCCGGGCCTCCCGGGTGGTCTCGAGCGCGGCCACCTCCGCCACCGGCACGTCCCACCACGCCTCGCTGGACGGCGCGCCGAGCAGCGGGTCGGTCTCGATGCACACCATGGTGGTCCGGTCCGCGGCCCGCGCCTTGACCAGCGCTTCCCGGAATTCCTCGATGGTCTGGGCCCGCAGCACGTCCACGCCCAGGCTGGCCGCGTTGGCCGCCAGGTCGACCGGCAGGAACCTGCCGTCCAGGCGGCCGTCCGGCCCGCGGAACCGGTAACTGGTGCCGAACCGCTGCGCGCCGACGGACTCCGACAGGTTCCCGATCGAGGCGAACCCGTGGTTGTCCACGCACACCACGACCAGCTTGATCCCCTCCTGCACGGCGGTGACCAGCTCGCTGGCCATCATCAGGTACGACCCGTCGCCGACCAGCACGAAGACCTCGCGGTCGGGTGCCGCCAGCTTGGCCCCGAGACCGCCCGCGATCTCATAGCCCATGCACGAGTAGCCGTACTCGACGTGGTAGCCGCCCGGATCGCGGGTGCGCCACAACTTGTGCAGGTCTCCGGGCATCGAGCCCGCGGCGCACAGCACCACGTCCCGCTCCTGTGACACCTCGTTCGCGACCCCGATGACCTCCGCCTGGGCGGGCAGCGGCTGGTGCCTGGTGGTGTAGGCGGCCTCCACCATGGCCTGCCAGCGCCCGGCCAGCCCGGCGGCCCGTTCCCGGACGGCTGGGTCCGCCGACCATCCGGCCAGCGCCTCGGCCAGGGCTTCCAGCGCCGCCCGGGCGTCGGCTACGACCGCGACGCCGGACTGCTTGGCCGCGTCGAACGCGGCCACGTTGATGCTGACGAACCTCACCCCGGGTTCGGCGAAGACGGTACGGGAGGCGGTGGTGAAATCGCTCCACCTGGTTCCGATGCCGATGACGACGTCGGCGCGGGCAGCCAGCTCGTTGGCCGCGGGGGTCCCGGTCGCGCCGATCGCGCCCACGCACAGCGGGTCATCGGAGCGCATCGACCCCTTGCCGGCCTGCGTCTGGCCGACCGGTATGCCGAACGTGCCGGCGAACGACCGCAGCGCCGCGGTGGCCTCCGAGTAGATGACCCCTCCGCCGGCCACGATGAGCGGTCGCCGGGCGGAACGGACCACCAGCGCCGCCCGGGCCACGGCGGCCTGGTCCGGGGGAGTCCTGGGGACGGGCCAGATCCGCTCCCGGAACAGCTCCTCGGGCCAGTCGCGCGCCTCCGCCTGCACGTCCTGCGGCAGCGCCAGGGTCACCGCCCCGGTCTCGGCCGGGTCGGTCAGCACCCGCATGGCGGCCAGCAGCGCCGAGGGCAGCTGCTCCGGGCGCCAGATGCGGTCGAAGAACCGTGACACGGGCCGGAACGCGTCGTTGACGCTGATGTCCTGCGCGGCGGGCAGCTCGAGCTGCTGCAGCACCGGGTCGGCCACCCGGGTGGCGAAGGTGTCGCCCGGCAGCAGCAGCACCGGCAGCCGGTTGATGGTGGCCAGCGCGGCCCCGGTCACCATGTTGGTCGCGCCTGGCCCGACCGACGACGTGCAGGCCAGCGTGGACATCCGGTTCCTGGTCCGGGCGAACGCGGCGGCCGCGTGCACCATGGCCTGCTCGTTGCGGCCCTGCCAGTAACGCAGGCCGGGCTCGGCGGAGAGCTCGGCCTCCAGCAGGCCCTGGCCCAGGCCGGCCACGTTGCCGTGCCCGAAGATGCCGAAGCAGCCCTCGAGGAGCCGGTGCCGCGTGCCGTCCCGCTCGCTGCGCTGCGCAGCCAGGAACCGCACCACGGCCTGCCCCACCGTCAGCCGTACTGTCGTCAAGGCATGCTCCACGTGGACACCCGGGGATCGACCGGCTGGTCCTTCCACTGCTCCCGCACCCACGAGTGCACCGGATCGTCGCAGATCAGCCATTCCCGCCGGCCGGGGCCTGCCATTACGTTCAGGTAGTACAGGTCGTAGCCGGGCACGGCCATCGACGGGCCGTGCCAGCCGTGCGGGACGATCACCACGTCCCCGCTGTGCACCTCGGCCAGCACGTCGGCCGGCCGTTCCGCCGTGCCGTACACGCGCTGGTAAGCCAGGCCGGGTCCGGCCGGGCCGCCGGTCACCTCGAAGTAGTAGATCTCCTCCAGGACCGATTCTCCTGGCCGTTCCGTATCATGCTTATGCGGCGGGAACGATGACCAGTTCCCGGCCGGGGTGAACACCTCGCAGGCGATCAGGCGGTCGGCCTCGAGCACGTCCGGGGTGCCGAAGTTGCTGACCCGCCGCGAGCAGGACCCGGCGCCGCGCAGCTCCACCTTGACCTCGTCCGCCCGCACGTGCCGGAACGGCAGTCCCTCCGCCTGGGACCGGGCGCTGGCCAGCGCGAACCGGCCGCCATCCGGCGTGCTGATCCGGTAGGCGGTATCCCGGGGCATGTAGGCGCAGTCGGTGATCGCGGTGAACACGTCGGAGCGGCCGGCCAGCTCCGCGCCGCCCGCGTCGGTGTCGACGTCGCACGCGCCCGTCAGCGGCAGCACGATCATCTCGTCCCCGCCGGTGTCGCCCAGCTCGACCTCTCCCGCGGCCAGCTCGAGCACCCGCAGGCCGCTGTATCCCCAGCGCGCGACCGGCTCTCCGGTGGTCTCAGGTATGGGGGTGTAGGCGGCGTCGGTGGCGTGTCGGTCCAAAGCGGGTGGCTGGGCGGCCGGTAGCGTGCCGTTTCTGGACGTGACGGCATGTGACCGGAGGTGGCCCGGATGGCGGACGGATCGGTGTGGGACGAGATCCTCGACACCCAGCACGTGGAGGTGGTGCGGACCTACATCGAGCAGTGGCCGCGGCAGGGCCGTTCGCCGGAGAAGGTCCTGATCGTGGTTGTTCAGCCGGACGCGGAACACCGCTGGCTGTGCCCGGAATGCGGTTCGGAGCTCGACCTCGTGGAGTGGGATACCCGCAGGTGGCGGACCCTGGACGTGCACGGGAAACGGTGCTTCCTGGAAGCCAGGCTGCCCCGGGGCATCTGCCCTGAGCACAAGAAGATCACCGCGGCGGTGCCGTGGGCCCGGCACGATGACCGGTTCAGCAGGCCGTTCGAGGAGTTCACGGCGTGGCTGGCCGCGAACGGGCCATGGACGAAGGTCGCCCGGCAGCTGCGGGTCACCTGGGACGCGGTGGCCAGCATGGCGGCGCGGGTGAGCGCGGACGCGGCCGCCGGGCGGGACCGGCTCGGCGGGCTGACGCGGATCGGGATCGATGAGAAGTCCTGGGGCAAGCGCGCGGACCAGTACCTGATCGTGGTCACCGATCATGATGCGGGGACGATCGCGTGGATGGGCGAGGGCCGCTGCCAGGCCACGGTGGAGCAGTTCTTCGATGAGCTCGGCCCGGAACGGTCCGGGCTGCTCACCGATGTGTCCGCGGACGGCGCGGAATGGATCCACGATGTCGTCCGGGAGAAGGCACCGCAGGCGCTGATCAGCGTCGATGCGTTCCACGTGGTGAAATGGGCCGGCGAGAAGCTCGATCAGCTGCGCCGCCGCCTGGCCGCCGAGCTGACGGCCGCCGGGCACCAGGACCAGGCCGCCACCCTCGGCAAGGGCCTGTGGGCGCTGCGGAAGAAACCGGAGAAGCTCACCGGCAGCCAGCGGACCGCGCTGGCCGGGATCAAGCGGGACAACAGCCACCTGTACACCGGGTACCTGATCAAGGAACAGGTCCGGGAGATGTTCAAGGTCAAGGGAGACGACGGCAAGGCCCTGCTCACCGGGGTCATCGCCTGGGCGCAGCGATCGCAGATCCCCGAGATGATCAAGTACGCGAAGACCCTGGCGCACTACAAACCGCTCATCGGGAACACCCTGGCCGGGGGGCCGTCGAACGGCCGGGCCGAAGCACTGAACTCCCAGCTCAACGCCCTGATCACCCGGGCACGAGGCTTCCGCAGCGCGGCCGCCCTGATGAACATGGCCACCTTCGTCCACGGCGGCATCTGCCCCGATTCACCCTACGCCTGACGATGCGACCGATACCTGAAAGGGAGGGAGAGCCGCGCGACCTCGGGCGTGATGCGCACCACCTCCCGTCCGCCGGCTGTGCTCCCGGCCGGGAAATGCCAGTTCACACGCGTATTATCGGCGTTCACACGCTGCTCCTTTGCGTCGGGCTCACGGATACGACATCTGCAGGAAGCTCTCCACCTCAGCGGTGGTCGGCATCGCCGATGAGCATTCCAGGCGGGTGGTTACGATCGCCCCGGCCGCGTTAGCGAAGCGGAGGACCCGGTCCAGGGGCCAGCCGGCCAGCAGTCCGTGGCACAGGGCGCCGCCGAACCCGTCCCCGGCGCCGATCCCGTTGACCACCTCGACCCTGATCGGGGGCACCTCCACGTCCGGAGTCCGCGCGTACACGCCGTCCGGGCCGCGCTTGACCACGGCCAGTTCCACGCCCGCCTCGAGCAGCGCCGCGGCCGCGGCCCGCGCATTCGCAGTGCCGACCGCGACCTCGACCTCATCCAGGTTGCCCACGGCCACCGTGACGTGCGGGAGTGCGGCCTGGACCTGCTCGCGGGCCTGTTCCCGCGAGGCCCAGAACACCGGCCGGTAGTCCAGGTCGAGCACGGTCAGCGGCGCCCTGCCGCGGGCCTGCCAGGCCGCGAAGTGGGCCGCGCGGCTGGGCTCGGCGCACAGCCCGGTCACCGTGGCCCAGAACAGCCGGGCCGTGCTGACCTCGCCTGCCGGGATCTCCTCCGGCCTGATCTCCAGGTCGGGCGCCTTGGGATACCGGTAGAACCAGATCGGGAAATGATCGGGCGGGAATATCTCGCAGAACGTCACCGGGGTAGGCAGGTCAGGCACGGCGGTGACGAACGCGTCGTCCACGCCGAACTCGCCCAGGGCGCGGTGCACGTACCGGCCGAACGGGTCCGCGCCGGTGCGCGTGATGACCGCCGACCTGCGGCCGTGCCGGGCCGCCGCCACGTTCGTCGCGCTGCCGCCCAGTAACATGACAGTCTCAACGTGGTATCGTGGGAGGTGAAGGGCAGGCGACACAAGATGAGGCTACTACTCGCAGCAAGATTGTCCCAGCTAGCAAAGGGACAGACCGGCATGGACACGCAAGACGAGGATGCCCGCATATGGGCTGCGGGCAATGGGCATACGATCGTAGGCATTGCATCCGATCGCATCTCTGGCCGCGTGTCTCCGTTCGATCGTCGTGACCTAGGCCCCTGGCTCAACGATCCAAGCAGGATCGCACTCTATGACGGAATCCTAGTCGCCAAGATCGATCGCCTCACCCGTAAGCGAGATTGGGACATACGGCAATGGGCCGAGGAACACGAAAAGCGAATCCTAGTCGTCTCGCCTGAACTGGAATGGCCGCCGAAACCAGGCGACGTGGCAACGCCGATAATCTGGGACGACTTGGTAAATCTCGCCGCCGGCGAGTGGGAAAACACAAGCCAGCGTTACCGCCGCATGCAGAGAGCGCTTCGTGATCAAGCCTATTTCGTAGGGAAGTGCCCATACGGATATCACATCGTAGCGGTAGACGGCACCGAACATAAGACGCTCGCGCCCGATCCGGTTACCAGCGCAATCGTGCGAGGCATGGTAAAGCGATACCTCGACGGCCAGTCACTACGGCAAATCAGGGATTGGCTAAACACCAGCGCAATACCAGTCCCGGCCCCGTCGCAGAATCGAAAGAACAAAGGCTGGCACCATAACACCGTAAGATTGATCTTGCAGAATCCCGCTATCATTGGCCGGATACGCACGAGCGGTAAGACATATCTCCGCGTAGAGCCGCTGATTTCGGCAGAGGACTTCCAGAGCGTCCAAGAACTTATGACGAGTCACGCCCACCGGGGAGCACCGCCGCAAAGAACGGCGCTCCTGACGAGCATTGCGGTATGCGACAAAGGCAACCCGATGCACCGAATTCAGGGGCGTAAGATTCCTAGCGTGCCAGACGGCCAATACTACTACTGCCGTGATAACTGCCCGAAGGGCAGCCGGATACTGATTCCGCTTGCCTATCTGGACGCGAGAGTCCACGACGAGGTTATGTCAATGAAGGATCAACGTCATCTCGTTATGACGGTAACGCCGGGCGATGACTACAGCAATGAAATAGATCGCGTCTTGCGGGACCTTAAAGAGATAGATCCCGAGGACGATGCCCAAGAAGCCGAGCGCCCGAAGCTCCGCGCGGAGCTGAAGCGATTGCGCAAACTTCAGTCAGAGTCTAAGCCTAAGCCATCCGAGCCAAAGGAGGACGGAAAGACTGTTGGCGAAGTCTGGGAATCGCTCGATACAGCCGGCCGTCGCCAATGGCTGCTCGCCCGTAGAGGCTCCCACTGGATACCCGGACAGGATAAGGCCCGTGTGCAAGTCGGCGCGCGTGATCCTGAGAGGGGCGAGTGGTCTGTCGACATCGATCTAGGCGCTTACACAGATTGGGCCTACTCGCTCGCAACTCTCTAGCCGTCGACGCAGAAACCCCTGCCAGGGATCACCCGGCAGGGGCTTTTGCTGTATGGCGCTGTAGCGCAATCTGAGACGCCGTCGTCCGGGGCCACAGGATCCAAACACCAGCCGCGCGTTCTGTCGCGCGACAGCGCGCCTGTAACGCGCTCTCGCACCGTTTCAGGACAACGTCGTCAGTTGCCCTCACCCAAGCTCGGCTGCGGACCTGACAGCAACGCCAGCGTTGCGGCGGTAATGCTCATAACCGGCACGCTGCCAACGTCGCCGGCAGGGTTGTTAGCACCCTGCGGCTGGTGGCCGGCAGGCCCGCCGAGATAAACGGTAACCGGGTTGCCGGTATATTCGCCGCCCCCTCGTTCGGGGGCAGGCGGATTAAGGATGTAAGCCATTAGGCTCACATGCAATCAGGTAGTCAGAGCGCCATAGCTGCGGACGAAGGCTTCTGGGTGGCTGAGCCCAACACCACGGACCTTAGAGCGGCCGCCAATCTTCTTGGCGGCCGGCCGTTGTTCCGCTTGCGGTCTTGGTCAGCGTGGGCGGAGGCTGTCGAGGAAGAAGCGGGTGCGCCGGTCGTAGTCTTGACGGGCGGGTCTGGGCAGCTTGCGGAGGGCGAGTCCGTTGGCTACATCGGCGTAGTAGAGGTCCGCGGCGGTGAAGTCCCTGTGTATCACTCCGGCATCGTGGCTTCGCTGGACCAGGCTGGTGGTCATGTCGATGGCTGCCGTGGCGATCGCGGCCAGCTGCCCGGACTCTGGGTAGGTCATCAGCAGTGCGTCGGTGAAGGCGGGTTCGCGGTATTGCAGGTCACGCCGGTCGGTGACGTAGGTGGCGATGGCCTGCCAGGGGTCTGCCACATGCAGGGCCTTGTCCATGATCGCGTGCATCTCGGCGGCGACGAGCTTTCCGATCACGGCGTCGATGAGGCCGGCCCGGCCGCCGAACCGGTTGTAGATGGTGGCCTTGCTGACCCCGGCGGCAGCGGCGATCTCCTCCAGCGGGGTGTCCAGCCCGCGGCCGCGGAACGCGGCGATGGCGGCGGCGCGGATCTGGGCCACGTTGCGGGCGGCATCGGCGCGCAACGGCGCGCCCGGCACCTGGGCGGTTTCCCGGTCTCCCGGCGGGCTAGTTCTCGGGCTCATCCGTTCCTCCTGAACAACTTGACTTCAGGGTCAACTTGACTATAGGGTTAACTTGATCATCGGGTCAAGTTAACCGCAGAGCCGAGCACAGGAGCAGGCCGCCCATGCCCCCATCCATCGTCGTGTTCGGAGCCGGTCCCGGCCTCGGCCGGGCCGTCGCCCGCCGCTACGCGCGGGCCGGCTACACCGTCGTCCTGGTGGCCCGCCGCCAGGCGCCGCTCGAGGAGCTGGCCGCGGACCTGGCCAGCACCGGCGCGACCGCGCACGTCTTCACCGCCGACCTGTCCGACACCGACGCCGTGCCACAGCTGGCCGGGCAGATCCGCGGCGCGGCCGGCGACCCCGGCGCGCTCTACTACGGTGTCTCCGCCGGCGGGTTCATTCCGGTCGCCGCCTTGACTCCCGAGCGTGCCCGGGCGCTCATGCCGCTGGCTGTCTACTCGCTGCTGGCCCTGGTGCAGGAGTTCCTGCCGGCCATGCTCGAACGAGGAGACGGCGCCATCTTGAGCGCGCAGGGCGCCAGCGCCGTGCGGGGCATGCCGCACATCGCCGGCGGGTTCGCCCTGGCCGCGCAGCGCAACTACCTGCAGTCGCTGCACGCTGCGGTGGCCGGCAAGGGCGTCTATGTCGGCGGCCTCTACATCGGCGCGGCTATCAGGCACACCCCCTTCTATGAACGGCGGGAGGCGGAAAGGGCCGCCGGAACCCCCGTGCCGGACATGCCCGAGGTTGACCCGGACGATCTCGCCGGCCTTCTGTGGACCATGCACAGCACGAAGAGCCAGCCGGAAGCCACCTACCCCGCCGGCCTTTCCGGCCACTGAGCAGCCCGGCGGCAGGCGCCTGGGTGCCGGTCCATGCCCTATCGCAGGAGCCGCCGTGCTTTCTCGTCTTTGCGAAGTTGCTGATGCCAGCTGGGCGCCGGAGTCGCCGGAGGCGGGGCCGCCGGCGGGAACGATCGTGGCGCGGGTCTGTGACCTGCGGGTTCACGGCGGGCTGACGTTCACGGCAGGAGATGCGATGCCGTCGGCTGGCGAGCTGGCGGTGTTCTGCCGCCCGGTGGTGACGGCTCCGGCAGCACCCCGCCGGGATGGCAGCGTCCTGGCGGACGGCTGGCTGCCGGATTTCGTGCGGCTGGGCGAGCTGGAGCGGCATCTCGGCGACGGCGTGATCGAGAACGTCGTGGCCACCGTGCTGGCGCAGGGCCGGCTCAAGCGGCGGCAGCGGCGGCGGCTGATGTCGTATCCGCTGGTCATCCGGCTCATGATCGCGATGACCTTGATGCCGGACGCGTCGTACTGCGAAGCGCTGGCCAGGCTGGCCTCTCTGCTGGCAGATGTCCCGTTTGCCCGGGCCTGGCACGTGCCCACGGAGAAGGTCATCACGGACTGGCGGGCGCTGGTGCCCGCGGACGTGATGGAGGCCCTGTTCTGGCAGGCGGCCGGGCCGCTCATCGCCGATGACGAGCCGTCGGCGGTGCTGCTGGCCGGGATGATGGTGTGCGCCGCCGACGGGATGCTGGTGAACGTCGCGGATACGGAGGTGAACCGGAAGGCGTTCGGCTGCAGCGGCACCGCCAGCCAGGACGGCGACGGAGCTGCGCCGTTCCCGCAGGTCAAGATGGTTGCCTTGACCGCCCGCGCGGGCCGGGCCGTGCTCGGGGCGATCTGCGGCCGGGCACGGGCCGGAGAGCAGACGCTGCTGGCCCGGCTGGTGCGCCGCCGCCCGGACCTGGTCGCCGGCCGCGTGATCTGCTTCGACCGGAACTTCCGTGCGCCACGAGGCACACGGTCGTATCGCCCGCGCAGCGGGCACGGACAGGAGGAGGTGTCTGTGGGTCCGATGGCTCACCTGGATCCGTGAGGTGAAGGGAAATGCAGCATGCCAGCTAACCGGCAGCCGTGCCCAGGCGCAATGGCCTTGCTTTAAGTAATCATGTGCATGCTGAGCAGGTGAAACTCGATTTTCCTGATGACGTTGGTGACGCTCGGCTCACCGGGCTTGCGGGCCGGGAAGTCACCGGATTTCCTGGTCTTACGGGGGCTGGCCCGGTCCGGGCGGTCCCGGACGAAGGTGCCGGGAGCGAGGATCTTCAGCAGGAACGTGGCGAACGCGAGATCGGCCCGCTCAGGGGGAAAAAGCCGCGACGGTGTCCGTCGCGGCGGCCAGGGCATGCGGGAAGCTGATCATATCCGGGGGCACGCCCGCGGCGGCCGCCCCGATCCCGATGATCTTGCAGATCGCCTGGTAGACGGCGAACAGCGCCCACATTTCCTGCTCGACGCCGGCCGGGTCCTTGCTGCGCAGCACCGGCTGCCCCTCACCCATGTCCGTCTTGTGGCGGCCGATGACGGTCTCGCAGCCCCACCGGCACGGGTAGCAGCACGCCAGATCCAGCGCCGGGTACTCCTCTGGGTCCAGCAGGTCGGTGACCAGGCAGAACAGCTCGGAGGTCTCCTCGTCCCCGCCGTCGTCCGGTGCCGTGTGCACGGTGTACTCGATGACCCGCACGGTCAGGGGAGGGCCGTCCATCTTGCGGGGCGGCGCCAGTTCCGCCAGGTAGGTGCCGTCGGCCAGGACTTTCACCGGCTTGAGGGTGAAAGACGCCGAGGCGCGCCACAAGATGCGCGCCCCGGTGGCGAGGAACTCCCGCGCCAGCGCCCAGGACAGGAACTTGCGGTCCGCCAGCACCAGCATCCCCGGCCCGAAGCAGCCCTGCTCGAGAAGGTCGCGGGCCAGCGCCTGCTCGCTGTCCCGGTACGGGCCCATCGACGCACCCAGCAGGCTCCCGGTCCCGGACTCCGCCGCCGCCAGCCACCGCACCTGCGCGAACGCCCCGTCCCGGGTCTGGTTGGACGGGCGGCCGAAGTGCCCGGCGTTGGGCGGGCTGTCCGGCACGTCCGAGGCCGGCCCGTCGACCGAGACGACCCGCAGCCCGCAGCAGGACACCCCGGGTGCCCCCTCGTCCCCGATCAGCCCCGCGACCTGCTCGAACAGGAACCGGACCGGTGCCGGGCCGAGCTTGCCGCGGCCCCGCGACAGCGAGGAGATGTTCGGCGGCTTCCATCGCCGCCCCTGCCCGGCGTCCACCCAGCCACCCGGGTCCAGCTGCTGCCCGGCCAGCAGGCCAGCGGCGCGCCGCTGGTGGTACAGCCCGTCGGCGAGCTTGGTCATCACCTGCCCGTACCCGCAGTTCCGGCCCCGGAACAGCCACAACGCCAGCACGAAATACATCACCAGCCGCGCCGGCAGCAGCCGGCGCCGCTGCTCCCGCGCCCCGGCATCGGCCACCGCCGCATCCACCAGCTCCGGCGTGAAAACCCTGGCCAGCACCCCTACCGAGATCCGGTCCGGCAGCCAGCCGTCCGGAGAGAGCCCCTCAGAACCATCATGTGCCACAAAACCGCAACGATACCACCCCAGACCTTAAAGCAAGGCCATTGTGCCCAGGCGTACGGGGCGGCGTGCCGGGGGACCCGCGCGATACGGCAAAGGCCACACTGCTTGAATCCCAGTCTCCAGAAGGTGTAAACGGTCACCCGCCGGAAAGACGCCTGAAACCGGCGCCGGCCCCTGCCGCAGGGTAGGGAAATACCTGCGGTAATCCTCCGGGGCGCAGGAGCGATGCCCAGTCAGGGCATTAAAGGAGGCAGACGGGATGCCTAAAGTCGCGCTCGGTACGTACGGCTGTGTGAACGTGGGATCACCCCCACTGGCGTTCGGTTAGGGCTGGAGTCGCGTGACCTGCTGATTGAGTGCGGGCCTGCCCAGGGCGGCCTTGCTGATCACCATTACGTAGCGTGACTGGCGGGATCGGCGGGCCGATGTCACGGTGGGTTGCCGGCCGGGCGGCTGAACGCGGCGGACCCGGGGTGGCTGCGGGCGGCGGGGGCTGCTGTGCCGGGATTGGGACTGTAAATTTAACGGTGTAACCCCCGAGACGGAGGAGACACCAGATGACTGATGTGACAGAGGACCGGGGCCAGGCCGCGTCGGAGCTGTCGGCGGCTGATGAGCAGGTGCTGCGCGAGCTGACCGAGCGGGCCCGCACCGGCGGGTTGAAGCTGACCGGTGAGGGCGGGCTGCTGGGCCGGCTGACCAAGATGGTCATCGAGGGCGCGCTGGAAGGCGAGCTGGATGATCACCTCGGCTATGGCAAGCATGACCCGGAAGGCCGCGATGGCGGCAATTCCCGTAATGGCCGGCGGGCCAAGACGGTGCTCACCGACACCGGGCCGGTGGAGATTTCCGTGCCGCGGGACCGCGATTCCAGCTTCGAGCCGAAAATCGTCGCCAAAAGGCAGCGGCGGCTGTCCGGCGTCGATGAGATGGTCATTTCCCTGTCCGCGAAAGGGCTGACCCACGGGGAAATCGCCGCGCACCTGGCCGAGGTGTACGGCGCGGAGGTGTCCAAGCAGACCATTACCACGATCACCGACCGGGTGATGGAAGGAATGGCGGACTGGCAGAGCCGGCCACTGGACTCCGTGTACGCGGTGATCTTCATCGACGCGATCAACGTGAAGATCCGCGAGGGCCAGGTCGCCAACCGGCCCATCTACCTCGCCCTGGGCGTCACCGTGGACGGCGAGCGCGATGTCCTGGGCCTGTGGGCCGGGGAGCACGGCGACGGGGAGGGGGCCAAGTACTGGATGCGGGTCTGCTCAGAGATCAAGAACCGAGGCACCAGGGACGTCCTGATGGTGGTCTGCGACGGGCTCAAAGGCCTGCCGGACGCGGTCAATGCCGTGTGGGAGAAGACCATCGTGCAAACATGTATCGTCCATCTTCTGCGGAATTCATTCAAGTATGCGTCGAAACGGGACTGGGCGCAGATAGCGAAAGACCTCAAGCCGGTTTACACCGCCGCGTCCGAGTCTGAGGCACTCGACCGGTTCGCCGAATTCTCCGGCAAATGGGAGAAGCGCTACCCGGCTATTATACGGCTGTGGGAGAACGCCTGGGCGGAATTCGTGCCGTTCCTGCGGTTCGACCGGGAAATAAGGACGGTAATCTGCACGACAAATGCGATCGAGTCGATTAATGCCCGGTTGCGGCGCGCGGTGAACGCCCGCGGCCACTTCCCGACTGAGCAAGCCGCCCTGAAGTGCCTGTACCTGGCGATCAGGAGCCTGGACCCCACCGGCCGGGGCCGCAAGCGCTGGACCAACCGCTGGAAGGCCGCCCTCAACGCCTTCGACATCACCTTCAACGGCCGCCTGTCCGCAGGACGGAAGTAAAACCTACAAGATCAGTTACACCGAAGACTTGACAGACCCATGTCACCCTCCGTGTCGGTGGTGTCGGGGTGGCCGCCGCTGCTGGTGTGTTCCCGGACCGGGATGCGGTGGCGGATGGTGAGTTTGTCTGGTCCGATGAGGATGTCCTGGACGACGGCGCGCAGGACGCGCTGGCGGTCCCCGGTGGTGGCGGTGGCGGCGTTGTCGCGGAGCCTGGCGAGGAATCCTTCGAGGTCGCCGGCGAGCCTGAGGTAGGCGTCGCGGTCGGCGGCCTGGGCGTCGAGGGCGGCGATCTGGTCCTTCAGCCCGGTCTCTCGGGCGCGCAGGGCCGGCATGCGGGCGCGGAGCTCGTCGATGGTGATGAGCTGCTCGGAGAACGCGGTGACCATGGAGGCGATCGACGCGGCGGTCTTGGCGAGGGCCTGCTCGAGCTGGCCGCGCTTGCGGGTGACCGGGTCGGAGGTGCGGGCCCGCTCGAGTCTTTTGCCGATCTCGGCGCGGATCAGGGCAGGGTCGGCGAGCAGGCCGGTGACGTGGTCCCAGACGACCCGGTCGACGTAGTCGGCGCGGACGGGCTTGTTGCCGCAGACGCGGCCGCCCTGGTAGCGGTAGTCGTCGGAGCCGAGGCAGCGGTAGTAGTAGATCTTCTTTCCGGAGCTGGTCGTGGTGGAGGTGCGGTAGTAGCCGTAGCCGCAGGAGGCGCAGGCGGCCAGTCCCTGCAGCAGGGACGGGACCTTCGCGTTCCGGGAGGCGAACCGCTTGTTGCCGGCCAGCCGCTGCTGGACGCGGGCAAAGGTCTCCTCATCGACGAGGGCGGGGACGGGGATGTGCGTCCATTCCTCCCGCGGCCGGTCCACCGTCTTGACCGGCCGCGGGACGGTGCGCCCGGCCAGCCGGGCGCTGCGGTTCAGGCCCGGCTGCTCGTGGATGACCTGGGTCTTGCCGAAGACCGCGGCGCCGGCGAAGGCGGGGTTGCGGAGCATGCCCCAGATCACCGACCGGTCCCAGCGTTCCTTCCCGGTGCGGGTGCGCACTCCCTGGTCCGTCAGCCAGCGGCGCAGGTCCGCGATGGCCGCGCCCTCGTCGGCGTAGCGGCGGAACATCTCCGCGACCAGGGCGGCCTCGTGCGGGACGACCTCGTAGAAGGCCCCGGACTGGGGGGTCTTGCGGACATAGCGGTAGCCGAACGGGGCGCCCCCGAGCACGTTGACGCTGCCGGTCTTCGCCCGCCAGGCCTTGCCGCGCCGGTAGCGCTCCATCAGCTGGGCCTTCTCGTACTCGGCGAACATGCCCTGGAACTGGACCAGCAGC
This sequence comes from uncultured Actinomycetes bacterium, assembly GCA_963835775.1. GTDB lineage: Bacteria > Actinomycetota > Actinomycetes > Streptosporangiales > Streptosporangiaceae > Palsa-504. The sequence goes on from CAWIHB010000004.1 coordinate 751,602, forward strand.
TGGTCTTCGGGGCTGTCGCCGCGCGGCCCCTTCACGAACTCCACCCGGACCCCGCAGCGGGTGAGCTCCTCGATCAGCAGCGCCTGGCAGGCGAACTTGCGGGCCAGCCGGTCCGGCGAGTAGACGAGCACGACGTCCAGGCAGCCCTGGGCGGCCAGGTCGCGCAGCGCCTCCAGCGCCGGGCGCGCCAGCGTCGCGCCGGAGTGCCCGTCATCGGCGAAGACCCACTCTTCCGGGACGTCAAGCCGGCTGGTCGCGGCGTGCTCGCGGAGCGCGGACAGCTGGGAGCCGATCGTCTCGTCCTTCGCCTGCCGGGCGCTGGACACCCTGGCGTAGATCGCCGCTGCCGTCACGGTCTCCTCCTAATGAGTCTCAGGGAGCCCGCCGTCTGGCAGACTCCGGATGTGGTGGCCGCCGGCAGGTGAGCACTTTTTCCTCCCGGGCTTCGAGCCCTGACGGAAGACCGTGCCCCTGCCGGTGACCGGGAGAGTTGATCGCTGCTGGGATGTCGTGCCCGCCTGCTGGCGTGAGCACAGTTTCATTAGGTCGCTGATAGTTCTTCCGCAGGCTGCTGCCGGTTTTCGACATCTTGGACGGGAGAGCGGATGCGGCTGTTCGCAGGGGATGACTGGGCTGAGGACCATCACGACGTGGAGGTGATGAACGAGGCCGGGGAGGTGCTGGCGAAGAAGCGGCTGCCGGAGGGCGTGGCGGGGATCGCGCAGTTTCACGAGCTGACCGGGCGGTACCTGGGCGAGGATGCCGGTGATGCGGAGGTGGTAGTCGGGATCGAGACGGACCGCGGTCCGTGGGTGGCCGCGCTGGTCGTGGCCGGGTACACGGTGTTCCCGGTGAACCCGCTGCAGGCGTCGCGGTACCGGGAGCGGCACGGCGTGTCCGGTGCGAAGAGCGATGCTGGCGACGCGCACATGCTGGCGGACATGGTCCGCACCGATTCGCATCAGCTGCGGGCGGCGGCCGGGGACAGCCCGGAGGCAGGGGGCATCAAGGTGCTGGCCCGTACACACAAGACGCTGATCTGGGAGCGGACCCGGCAGGTGCAGCGGCTGCGGCACCAGCTGCGGGAGTACTTTCCCGCCGCGCTGGAGGCGTTCGAGGACCTTGATGCCCCCGACGTGCTGGAGCTGCTGGCCAAGGCCCCGGACCCGGCCCGCGCCGCGAAGCTGACCCGCGCGCAGGTCAGCGCCGCACTTAAGCGCGCCCGCCGCCGGAACGTCGCGGACAAGGCCACGGCGATCCTGGCGGCCCTGCGCAGCCCGCAGCTGGGCCAGCCGCCGGCCCTGACCGCCGCCTATGCCGTCACCGTCCGGTCCCTGATCGCGGTGATCACCACTTTGAACGAGCAGGTCAAGACCCTGCAGGGGCAGGTGGAGGAGCATTTTGGGCAGCACCCGGACGCTGAGATCTACCGGTCCCAGCCCGGCATGGGAGCCATCCTTGGCGCCCGGGTGCTCGGCGAGTTCGGCGACGACCCGCACCGGTACGCCACCGCGAAGAACCGCAAGAACTCCGGGGGCACCAGCCCTCTCACCCGGGCATCGGGCAAGAAGAAGGTCGTCACCGCCCGGTTCATTCACAACGACCGGCTCGTCGACGCGCTGAACGCCCAGGCCTTCGCGTCGCTGAACGCCTCGCCCGGCGCCCGCGCCCTCTACGACGAGCTCCGCGCCCGCGGGATCGAACACAATGACGCCCTCCGCCGCCTCGCCAACCGCCTCGTCGGCATCCTGCACGGATGCCTCAAGACCCGCACCCTCTACGACGAGGCAACCGCCTGGTCCCACCGCGAAAACCTCCCTCAATCTTCCGTAGCCGCTTGACACTTAAGCTCCTGGGATGTCTTCCGCCGCGGGGGCGGCGGTCCTGGCCCGCCGCTGCGGCGCCAATATCCCGTAGGCCACTGACATTTCGGCGGCAGCATGACGGCTGAAGACGTGCTCTGTCTCCACCGCCAGCTCCCTCACCTGCGCGGATGGTTCCCGTGAGCGCGGCCGAGGAACTCCTCCAGGGCCTGCGCGGCGACCGAGGAGACCGTGCGCCCGGACGCGCGGGCGTGCTCCCGGGCCGCGGCGGCCAGCCGGGCCGGAAGCCGGACCGTGAACACCGTGCCCTCTTCCGGGACCGGGACCCGGCCCGACGCCGCTGCCTGGCTGACGTAGCGGCGCGCCTGGCGTTCCGAGCAGCCCAGCCGCCCGGCCAGCACGCGGGCCGCCTCGGCAGCCGGGATCCCGGCTTCCAGCAGGCCGGCGGCCTCGTTGACGTGCGCCGCGTGCTCCGCGGCGTCCGCGCGGCGATCCCCAGGCATGACACGAAAATACTACAGATAATGTCCGGCAGCAGGCGGAAGCCGACGGACTGCCCCATCGCCCCGCTCACCGCCCCGGCCCCGCCGCCCGCGACCGCGCGATCCACGACGCGATCGTCAGCGCCGTCGACGTGTCCAGCCCGGCCAGCCACCCGGCGACCCGCCGGTCCCAGGCCCCCAGCTCCACGCCGTCCAGGACGCCCGCCAGGAACGCGGAGCGCTCCTCCACGGGCACGAACCCGCCCGGAGCCGACTCCAGCGGCCCGCCCGGCACCGCGGCGCTCACCGGCCACGCTCCAGCCGCCGGTAACCCAGCGTCACCTCAAAACAGAAGTTGCCAACTGTGTTGGAGGCGTGGTGTCCCCGATCCTCAGTAACATTTACCTGGATAAGCTCGACAAGTTCGTCGAGCAGGAACTGATCCCGCAGTACACGCGGGGCGAGCGCCGGGAAAGGAATCCTGAATACCACAGGAGAAGATCCCGGATGGCCTATGCGCGGCGGCGCGGGAACCGGGCGGCAGCCCGGGACCTGGCCAGGCAGCTACGCACGCTCCCCTACGGGGACCCGATGGACCCCGGATTCCGCCGCCTGAGGTACTCAAGGTACGCAGACGACCACATACTGGGATTTATCGGGCCGAAGGCCGAAGCTGAGGAGATCAAGGCGAAGCTGGCGGCGTTCCTCCGGGAGACCCTCGGGCTGGAACTCAGCCAGGCTAAAACCCTGATCAGCCACGCTCGCACCCAGCCAGCGCGGTTCCTCGGCTATGACATCATCGTCCAGCACTGCGACACGAAACTGACCGGAGGCTGCCGTGCGGCCAACGGGAAGATCGCGCTGCGGGTACCGCCGGACGTGGTCAGGGCCCAGTGCGCCCGCTACCGGCAGCACGGCAAACCGTGGCACCGGCCCCGGCTCCAGAATCTGCCCGACTACGACATCGTGCGGATCTACGGAGCCGAGTACAGGGGCGTCGTCAACTACTACCTGCTCGCCCAGGACGTCTCGCGGCTGCATACCCTGCAATGGAACGCGCTGACGTCGATGCTGAAGACCCTGGGCGCCAAGCACCGGTCCTCCGTCACCAAGATGGCCGCCCGCCACCAGGCGAAGGTGGCCACCGACGACGGTCCCAGGACATGCTTCGAGGCCAGGCTGAAGCGCGAGGGCAAGAAGGACCTAGTAGCACGATTCGGCGGGATCATCCTGCGGCAAGACCGGCGGGCGGTCATCACCGACCCTGCCCCGGTCCCGTTCATCACCCCCCGCAAGGAGCTGATACACCGGCTCCGCAAGCGGCAGTGCGAGCTATGCGAGCACGGCACCACGGTGGCCGTCCACCAGGTCGCCAGGCTCGCGGACCTCGGCACGACAGGACCGGGCCAGCCCGCGTGGGCGGCCCTCATGGCGAAAATGCGGCGCAAGACCCTCATCGTCTGCGCGCCGTGCCATAACCGCATCCACGCAAGCCCCGTCACGCACGCGGCATAAATCGCTGGAGAGCCCGGTGCGCTGAAAGGCGCACGCCGGGTTCGGAGGGAGGCTGCACGGAAAAGGCCAGAGTTCACGGACAGTGAACACGGGACCTCGCCGTGCAGCCCACCCTACCGGGCTATGACCTGATCACCGCGATCGTGCACGCGGGCGGGCACGTCGTCGCGCGGGTGAAGGCCGGGATCAGCCTCCCGGCGGAGCCCGGCGGCGGCTGGCTGCCCGACGGGTCCCGTCTTACCTGGCTGAACGCCCCGTCCGGGAAGAAACAGGACCGGCTGGCGGTCCGTGCCGCCGAGCACAACGCGGTCCTGCCCGGCGGCGACGGAGAAGAAGTCTCTGAGACCTGCACCCTGATCACCACCCTGCCGGACAACCAGGCCGCGCCCGCGGACGCCGTGCGGGAGGCCTACCTGGCCCGGTGGAGCGCATCGGAGACCACCTTCGGCGAAGACAAGGGCACGATCACCGGCGCGGGGAACCGGACATCCGGCCCGGTCCTGCGGTCAGGGTCCCCGCGCCTGGTCATCCAGGAAGCCTGGGCCTGGCTGACCGCCACCCAGCTAGTGCGCGCCAGCGCGGCCGCGGCGCTCCGCGGCGAGGCGGCACGGGCACGGGCCCTGCGCCGCCGGAACCACGACCTGATCACCGCGGACGAGGAATCCTTCACCGTCGTCCGCCACCACGCGATCCGGACCATGACATCATCCCAGGTCACAGCCTCATCATCACTGGCCGCGCTCGCCGCGGCGGCGGATGCCGCCGCACGCGCCGCGCTGCACACCCTGAATATCCCCCGGCGCGAGCGTCACTCCCAGCGCACCCAGAAAGCCCGCCCGAAATTCGCGCACGCCTCCGCGACCAAGCGCACCGCCACCGGGAAACCCCAGGTCACCGTCTTCGCCCCCGGCTTCCCCTAACCCGGTGCCAGGACACGAACCCGCCAGGAAGACATCCCAGGAGCTTAAGTGTCAAGCGGCTACGGAAGATTGAGGGAGGTTTTCGCGGTGGGACCAGGCGGTTGCCTCGTCGTAGAGGGTGCGGGTCTTGAGGCATCCGTGCAGGATGCCGACGAGGCGGTTGGCGAGGCGGCGGAGGGCGTCATTGTGTTCGATCCCGCGGGCGCGGAGCTCGTCGTAGAGGGCGCGGGCGCCGGGCGAGGCGTTCAGCGACGCGAAGGCCTGGGCGTTCAGCGCGTCGACGAGCCGGTCGTTGTGAATGAACCGGGCGGTGACGACCTTCTTCTTGCCCGATGCCCGGGTGAGAGGGCTGGTGCCCCCGGAGTTCTTGCGGTTCTTCGCGGTGGCGTACCGGTGCGGGTCGTCGCCGAACTCGCCGAGCACCCGGGCGCCAAGGATGGCTCCCATGCCGGGCTGGGACCGGTAGATCTCAGCGTCCGGGTGCTGCCCAAAATGCTCCTCCACCTGCCCCTGCAGGGTCTTGACCTGCTCGTTCAAAGTGGTGATCACCGCGATCAGGGACCGGACGGTGACGGCATAGGCGGCGGTCAGGGCCGGCGGCTGGCCCAGCTGCGGGCTGCGCAGGGCCGCCAGGATCGCCGTGGCCTTGTCCGCGACGTTCCGGCGGCGGGCGCGCTTAAGTGCGGCGCTGACCTGCGCGCGGGTCAGCTTCGCGGCGCGGGCCGGGTCCGGGGCCTTGGCCAGCAGCTCCAGCACGTCGGGGGCATCAAGGTCCTCGAACGCCTCCAGCGCGGCGGGAAAGTACTCCCGCAGCTGGTGCCGCAGCCGCTGCACCTGCCGGGTCCGCTCCCAGATCAGCGTCTTGTGTGTACGGGCCAGCACCTTGATGCCCCCTGCCTCCGGGCTGTCCCCGGCCGCCGCCCGCAGCTGATGCGAATCGGTGCGGACCATGTCCGCCAGCATGTGCGCGTCGCCAGCATCGCTCTTCGCACCGGACACGCCGTGCCGCTCCCGGTACCGCGACGCCTGCAGCGGGTTCACCGGGAACACCGTGTACCCGGCCACGACCAGCGCGGCCACCCACGGACCGCGGTCCGTCTCGATCCCGACTACCACCTCCGCATCACCGGCATCCTCGCCCAGGTACCGCCCGGTCAGCTCGTGAAACTGCGCGATCCCCGCCACGCCCTCCGGCAGCCGCTTCTTCGCCAGCACCTCCCCGGCCTCGTTCATCACCTCCACGTCGTGATGGTCCTCAGCCCAGTCATCCCCTGCGAACAGCCGCATCCGCTCTCCCGTCCAAGATGTCGAAAACCGGCAGCAGCCTGCGGAAGAACTATCAGCGACCTAATGAAACTGTGCTCACGCCAGCAGGCGGGCACGACATCCCAGCAGCGATCAACTCTCCCGGTCACCGGCAGGGGCACGGTCTTCCGTCAGGGCTCGAAGCCCGGGAGGAAAAAGTGCTCACCTGCCGGCGGCCACCACATCCGGAGTCTGCCAGACGGCGGGCTCCCTGAGACTCATTAGGAGGAACCTGCCCCGCGCACCCGGGGCCGCGGATCGTGGAACCGCGCGCCGGACCCGCCGCGACACGCGGGCAGAAACCATGCCCGCACATCACCGCCGCCAACACGGAAACAGACACAAAGACAGGAACAGGACACCAGCAGCCTAACGCCCCGGAACCACTCAAACACCTAAAGTCCCTGGTGTTGCGCCCTAGCGGCAAGCTCGTCACGGCTACGGCGCAACCTACAGCCAGCGCAAAGATGCGGTTTCAGCGTCCTTTGACGTATGCGCCTTTACCCCGGACGCTCATGATCAGTCCCTCTTGCTTGAGCACCGACAGCGCTTTGTCCGCCGTGATGTGAGAGACGCCGTACTGCTGCGCCAGGGTGCGCACACTCGGCACGCGGCTGGTCAGCGTGCCGTCTGCGATCTGCGCTCGCAGGATGCCGGCGAGCTGCAAGTACACCGGCTCCGGAGAGTCATGGTCGACGCTCACATGATCACGCTAGGTCATGGCAGGGCACTAAGATCATCCAGGTATCACAGCAGTACACACATGGTCCCTGCTGTACAGTCGCACATGCCTGCTCCCCCGTTGCCGAGACGTGGCGGGGGAGCGGGTCACGTCTCGCTCACGTCTCGCTAGGGATCTGCCATGCACGCGCCAGCACACCCGATCGGGCAGCTGACCACAACGGAGCTGAGCCGGTACCGCCGCGAGCTAGAGCACGCGATCAAGACACTCAAGGACGCTCCCGTGGCTGCCGAGCTACGGCGTCGGCTTGACGAGGTCGTGACCGAGGAACAGCAGCGCGAGAGGGCGCGCAATGCCGTCTTCACCGACCCCGATGCCGCGATACTGCGGCACCATACGGGGCAGCGGTCGACGCTGCCAGGGGTGTCTTGGCTGGTGTCTAGGCTGGTCAGGGGTGGTTTGGTCACCTAAGGCGAGAAACGTTGAATCTGTCGCGTTCCTTCCCGAGGAATTTGCCGAACGTCTCGACGTCCTCCAGGCCGACCCCGGCCTGCAGCGGGTAGATGTCCACCCCGACGCGGCCCATGGGGAGCACGTCGTAGCTCACCGCGGCCCGCCGAGCAGCCCGCGCAGGTAGTACAGGCTCTCCCTGACGCCCCGGGCCGGCCCCTCGTTCTTGGGCGGCCCGTCCAGGATGACGTCCTGCTCCAGCACGTACCAGCCGCCGTACTCGGCCGCCTCGAGCGCCGCCACCACGCCCGCCACGTCGACGTCGCCCTGGCCCAGCGGCCGGTACAGCCCGCCGCCGACACCCTGAGTGTAGGAGATCTCCCCGCTGGCCACCTGCTGCGCCACGGGCGCGGTCACGTCCTTCAGGTGCACGTGCCCGATCCGGGCCGCGGCGGTCCGGGCCAGCTCGGCCGGGTCGGTGCCGCCGATGAGCAGGTGGCCGGTGTCCAGGCAGAGCGGGATCGCGCTGCCGTCCAGGACCCGGCGGACCTCGTCGGGCTTTTCCACCATGGTCCCGACGTACGGGTGCAGCGTCGCCTTGAGCCCGCGCTCGGCGGCCCGGGCGGCGGCCCGGTCCAGGTTGGCGAGCAGCAGCGACCAGCCGGCCGCGTCAAGCTCGGGCCTGCCGTCATAGCCGCCGCGGCCGGTGGCCGCAGCCAGGACCAGCACCGGGTGGCCGCCCGAGCAGGCGAAGGCGTCCAGGGCCCGGTCGAGAAGGGCCAGGGGATCCGCGGCGGGCTCGTGCAGGACGACCGGCACGAAACCGCCCGCGGGCGTCAGCCCGTACTCGGCCAGCAGCCGGGACCGCTGGCCCGGCTCGCGCGGCAGGTAGCCGTCGGGCCCGAACTCGGTGGCGGTCAGCCCGACGGCCCGCATCTCGGCCAGCACGCGGTCGACGTGCAACTGGTGGCCCCACCCGGGTACCTCGCAGACTCCCCAGGAGATCGGTGCCCCGGCCACTCGCCCCTTCATCGGCAGCCCTTTCCCGGGCTGCCCGGTTCGGGCGGCCCTGTCATAGGCTGACTATCACCGGCGCACCTCCGCCACAAGCACCGGCTGGCTCCGCTGCCCGGTCATCCGCTGGATCATGACATTCCCTTGGGGCACCTGAGCGGCTTTGGCTCGCTGATTACTTTGGGTAAAATGTCGGACCTCAGGGTTACCGTCAGGGCATGCCGATGAAAATCAGGGAAATCATCCGGCTGCTTGAAGCTGATGGTTGGCAGCTCAAACGCACAACCGGATCGCACCGGCACTATTCCCATCCGCACAAGCCCGGGCTGGTCACCGTCGCGGGCAAGCCCAGCGCTACCCTGAAAGAGAAGACCGAGGCGAGCATTCTCCGGCAAGCTGGCCTGCGGAAGGAGCAATCGTGAGGGGCTACGTAGTCGTTCTCGAGGGCAACCAGGACGATGGCTACTCGGCCTACTCGCCGGACCTGCCGGGTGTCGTTGCTGCAGGCAGTACGCGGCAGGAAACAGAGCAGCTGATGGTCGAGGCGATGGCCGAGCACATCGCCCTGCTCAGGCAGTCAGGTGAACATGTTCCCGAGCCGTCCGATCCCGACAGCGTTACGGTGCTCGATCCCAGCGCTGCCTGAGGTGGCGGTACGCTGCAAGCGGCCTTGATCCGCACGTCCTAACCGGAGCCATCCGCTCATGCTGAGCCAGCGCGTCATCGATTCCCTGTTCCCGCCGGAACTGCCCGAGCCCGGGCACTGGGAGAACCGCTTCCCGCCCCGGGACCTGCCCGCCGGGGCCGAAGTCACCAGGTTCGCGCCGAGCCCGACCGGCTACCTGCACATCGGCGGCGTGTACGCGGCGACCATCGACGTGGCCCTGGCCCGGCAGACCGGCGGCGTGTTCGTGGTCCGGCTGGAGGACACCGACCAGGCTCGGTTCACCGAGGGCGCCGCCGAGCAGTTCGCCGAGGCGTTCGCCTACTTCTCCATCGGCCCGGCCGAGGACGGCACCTCCGGCCGGTACGGCCCGTACCACCAGTCCGCGCGGGCGCAGACCTACCTCACCTACGTCCGCGAACTGCTGCGCCAGGGCCGGGCCTACCCCTGCTTCGCGACCAAGCACGACCTGGAGGAGATCACCGCCCGGCAGCGGGCGGCCGGCGCCCTGCCCGGCTACTACGGGAAGTGGGCCATCTGGCGGGACGCCGATCTGGAACTGGTCACCGAGCGGCTGGCGGCCGGCGAGCCCTATGTGGTGCGGTTCCGGTCCCCGGGGCTGACCGGGACCAGGGTGACCTTCACCGACGCGATCCGCGGCCAGCTGACCCTGGACGACAACAGGAACGACGCGGTGATCCTCAAGAGCAGCCACGCCGAACCGCGGCTGCCGACCTACCATTTCGCGCACGCCGTCGACGACCACCTGATGCGGATCAGCCTGGTCATCCGGGGCGAGGAGTGGATCTCCTCGGTGCCGCTGCACCTGCAGCTGTTCGATGCCCTCGGCTTCGAGCGGGTCACCTACGCGCACATCGCCCTGCTGATGAAGCAGGACGGCGGCAGCCGCCGCAAGCTGTCCAAGCGGAAGGATCCCGAGGCCACCGTCAGCTTCTACATCGAGCAGGGCTTCCCCGCCCCGGCCGTGCAGTACTACCTGCGCGGCCTGGCCAACGGCCGACTGGCCGAGATGCCGCTGGCCCAGGCGCTGGCCGCGCCGATCAGGCTGTCCGAGTGCGGCACCGCGGGCCCGCTGGTCGACATGGTCAAGCTCGACGACATCTGCGCCGACTACATCGCCACCCTGACCGGCGAGCAGATCCTGGCCGAGGTGACCGCCTGGGCGCACCGCTACACGCCCGACCTGGCCGCCGTCCTCGAAGCCGAGCAGCCGCTGGCGCTGCGCGCCCTGGCCATCGAGCGCGAGGGATCCGCCAACCCACGCAAGGACCTGCGGAAGTGGGCGGACTTCCGCACCGTCTACGGCTACTTCTTCCCCGAGCTGTTCGCCCCGGTGACCGACCCGGCCGATCCCAGGTTCGGCGGGCTGGACCCGGACCTGGTCCGGGCCGTGGCCGCCGCCTTCGCCGCCGGGTACACCCCGCCCGGCCCGGACACCGACTGGTTCGGGCAGATCCGCGAGCTCGCGGCCGATCTGGGGTTCGCGCCCAACCAGAAGGCCTACAAGCAGGACCCCGCCGCCTATCCGGGCTCGATCCGGGAAGCGTCCCAGGTCGTCCGGGTCCTGCTCACCGGGACACCGCGCAGTCCCGACCTGGCCGCGGTGGCCGCCGCGCTCGGGCCCGACGAGGTGCTGCGCCGCGTCCGCGCGCTCCGCTAGACGGGTCTCAGGAAAGCACCGGCAGCCCGGAGTAGGCTGCCGGTGATTCGTGTCAGCGATCCCGGCGGAGGCCACCATGCCGATATTCCAAGGCCAGCAGAATCCAGGCGGCCCGGTATTCGAGCCGACCGCCGCCGACGGCCGGCTGGCCAAGACCGCCGGAGCCGATCCGGCCGGCGTCTTCACCTCTGACCTGTCGGTATCGGAGTACGTGCTGCTCGGTGAGGCCGGCTTTGAGCCGCTCGGCTTCGTGGTCGGCTCCTCGATCTACCATGTCGGCCTGCAGATCGGCCGCTGGAACAAGAACCAGGAACTGCAGGTCCTGACCCAGGCCATGTACAACGCCAGGGAGCTGGCCATGGCCCGGATGCGGGCCGAGGCCGACCACTTGGACTCAGACGGCATCGTGGGCGTCCAGCTGCGGATGCAGATGTACGCCTGGGGGCAGAACTGCCTGGAGTTCGTGGCCACCGGCACCGCGGTCAAGCACCTGGCCGGCCACGGCGCGCACCGCGCGCCTGACGGCCGCGCTTTCACCTCCGACCTGTCGGCCCAGGACTTCTTCCGGCTGCTGGCCGCGGGCGCGGTGCCGGTCTCCTTCGTCCTCGGCACCTGCGTGTACCACATCGCGCACATGGGCGTCATGCAGTCGCTGCGCCAGGTCGGCCAGAACCAGGAGATGATGCAGTTCACCCAGGGCGTCTACGAGGCCAGGGAACTGGCCCTGGCCCGGATGCAGGCCGAGGCGGCGCAGGCCCGCGCCTCCGGCATCGTGGGCGTGACCGTGGAGGTCAAGAACCACGTCTGGGGCGAGCACGCCACCGAGTTCCTGGCCACCGGCACCTCGGTGCGGCGGCTGGCCGAGGAGCACAAGCTGCCCGAGACCTCGCCCCGGCCGACGTTCACGCTCGGCCTGGACAACTAAAGCCTGGACAGCCAGAGCCTGGACAGCCAGAGCCTGGACAGCCAGAGCCTGGACAGCCAGAGCCTGGACAGCCAGCTCGGCGAACGCGCGGCCGGCCAGTTTTCACCAGTATGGTGAATTGTGGCTTCGCCGACACGCTGGACATCACGACCGGACCAGCGGACTGTCACGATGGAGGACGTCGCCCGCGCGGCTGGCGTCGGCAGGCAGACCGTCTCCAACGTGCTGAACGACAGCGGTCGAGTGGGATCGGCCGCCCGGGCCCGGGTCCTCGAGGCGGTCGCCGAGCTGGGCTATCACCCACATCACGGAGCCCGCAGCCTGCGGTCCCGCCGCACCATGCAGCTGGGCTACCTCATGCCGCCTGACCAGCTGCAGCCCAGGAACCTGATCATGATGCAGTTCCTGCAGGCGCTGGTGACCGAGGCGTCCCGGCGGAAGTACCGGGTGCTCGTGGTCACCAGCGACGGTGATCCCCGCGACGAGATGCGCCGCCTGATCAACAGCCGCAGCGTGGACGCGTTCGTGCTGTCCGAGCTCAAACCCGACGACCAGCGGGTGGCGCTGCTGGCCGAGGCCGGCATGCCGTTCGCCGGTTTCGGCCGGACCAGCCCGAGCGTCCCGCAGCACTGGGCCGACATCGACAACGCCGAAGCCGAATCCGAAGCGGTGCGCCATGTGCTCGACCTCGGGTTCACCCGGCCGTGTTTCATCGGCTACGACACCGGAGAGGTCTGGGACGCCAGGCGGGAGGCGGGCTACTGCGCCGGCCTGGCCAGCCGCGGCCTGGCCGGCGCGGGCGCCGGCCTGCTGCACGTCCAGGACGACACGGCCGCGCGGGCCAGGATCTCCGCATTCCTGACCGCGGCCCGCCCCGACGCCGTGATCACCGGCAGCGACAAGATCGCGATCATCGTGTACGGCGCCGCAGCCGAGCTCAACCTGTCCATCGGCCGCGACCTGGCCGTGGTCGGCTTCGACGGCAGCATCGGCGCCGAGCTGCTGCACCCGACGCTGACCACCGTGGTCATCCCGGTGGAGGACATCGCGCGGCGGGTGGTGAGCCGGGCCCTGCGGCAGCTGGAAACGGGACCGGACAGCGATCCAGGCGAGATCCTCAGCACCTGGCTGCGGCTCGGCGGCAGCACGCAGGCTAGCCGCCCGTGACCTGATCGGCGGCGCGGGCGTTGATCACCCGGTCCGGCCCGAGGCCGGCCTTCTCGGCCCGGCCCGTGCCGTGGCCCAGCCAGTCCGGGCCGTCATGGGCCCGGCGGGCATCCGCAGCTGGGGGTGCACGCTGGCCACCACCACGTCCAGCCGGGCCAGCAGGTCGTCCCGCTGGTCCAGCGAGCCGTCCGCCAGGATGTCGACCTCGATCCCGGTCAGGATCCGGAACGGCGCCAGCTCCTCATTCAGCGCGGCGACCAGCTCGAGCTGGGCCTCCAGCCGCTCGGCGGACAGGCCGTTGGCCACCCTGAGCCGGGGTGACAGGACGCCATCAAGGCCAGTTCCCGCGCCCGGGGACTACCGCAGTCACGGCACATGCTCTACCGCGTGCTGTTCTGCCGGTTGTGCTCCCCTAGCCCGCTCGACCCCGCGACTGCCGTGCGCATGTACGGCTCCCGGCGGCACACGACCTGGTCACCATCTGAGGGTGTCCGTGGTGAGTCAGTCAATTTCGCCTCGCGGGACCAGATTGTCGCCCTCGGCGCTTTCATCCTGGGACAGCGAAAGCGGGCCGGTCTGTCACTGCGCCAGCTTGCCGAGTTGACGAGACTCTCCGACTCCTCTCTGAACAAGATCGAACGCGGCCTACAGCGCCCGTCCGTCCGGGCGCTCAGGCTGATCTCCGACGCGTTCGGCATGCCGGTGGAGACGCTGGTGGCCCAGGTCTCGCCGGGATGCCGTACGTGGCGGGCTCGTCGTCCTCGTCGGCGCGGCGCAGCGCTTCCTCCCGTTCGGCTGCTTCGCGGCGTTCACGTGCCCGCCATGCCTGCGCGAGGTAGGCGGTCACGGCGTCCAGGCCGGGCAGCAGGGACACCATCGAGCCGGGCATGTCGATCCCGTAGAAGCCGACAGGGCGCGCGGCAGCGCGGTTGTGCTGCCGCATCCACTCCAGGTGGGCGCGCATCTGCGTCCACAGCCCCATCGGCGACGTCATGCCGTTCGCCATGATCAGGTCGAGCTGGTCCTCGCCGCCTCGGACCCAGGCGTCGGCAGCCACCCTTCTCCACGCTACGAAGCCGCGGCGGACGTCATGTCATCCGAAGGTGCCCATGAGGTGGAATCTTCCGGGGCGGCACCAGGCACTCCGGTGCCGCCCCGGCGCAGCGTTTGCGGTTGGCCAGCAGAGGGAATGGACGGACCCGACCCGCTGACGAAGGGTCTTTCCAGCAGCGACACGGAGGATCGCCGGAGACGCAGAACGTGCAGGTTCGCGATGGCTGAGCGGCCCGCCGCGGCCCCAGCCGGGATGGCTGTGGCGGAGCGCGATGCCCTGCTGGCTACAAAGCTGCATATGCCCGCGCCGCGGCCGGGCCTGGTGCCGCGGCCGCGCCTAGCCGAACAGCTCGATGAAGGCCTGACGCGTGGGGTGATCCTGGTCTGCGCGCCGGCCGGATACGGCAAGACGGCCGTGCTGGCGGACTGGGCCCGGCGCAGCGAGCACCCGGCCGGGTGGCTGTCGCTGGACGCGGGAGACAATGACCCAGCCCGGTTCTGGCGACACGCTGTCGCTGCGCTGAACCGGGCCCACCCCGGGATCGGCGACCGGGTTGCGCCGCTGCTCGGCCCGCCAACGCCGTCGTCGTTCCAGGGCCTGGTGACTGCCCTGATCAACGAGCTGGCCGAGCAACCGGATGCGGACGAGGCGCTGCTGGTCCTCGACGATTACCATGTCATCGGCTCCCATCTGGTGCACGACTCGCTCGGCTTCTTGCTCGAGCACCGGCCGGGCGGGATCTGCGTGGTGCTGGCCAGCCGCAGTGACCCGCCGCTGGGACTGGCCCGGCTGCGGGCCCGCGGCCAGCTGGCCGAGGTACGCGCCGCCGAGCTGCGGTTCACCCCGGGCGAGGCAGCGGCGCTGCTGGAGCAGGTGGCAGCGGGGTCCGGCCTGACCCTGCCCGACGCGGCCGTGGCGGCGCTGGCCGAACGGACCGAAGGCTGGGCGGCGGGGCTGCAGCTGGCCGGCCTGTCGCTGCGCGGGCAGGACGATATCGCCGGGTTCGTGGCGGCGTTCACCGGCAGCCACCGCTACGTGCTGGACTTTCTGGCCGGGGAGGTGCTCGAGCGGCAGAGCGGGCAGGTGCGCGCGTTCTTGCTGGAGACATCGGTGCTGGAGCGGTTGTCCGGCCCGCTGTGCGACGCGGTGACCGGCCGCCCCGGCAGCCAGGCGCTGCTGGAGCAGGTGGAGCAGGCCGGGCTGTTCCTGATGCCGCTGGATGAGGTCCGCCGCTGGTGGCGTTACCACCACCTGTTCGCCGACCTGCTCCGCGCCCGCCTGCGGGCCGAACAGCCCGGCCAGGTCACGGCGCTGCACCGTAACGCGGCGGCCTGGTGCGAGGGGCACGGGCTGGCAGGCGACGCGGTGCGGCACGCCCTGGGGGCCTGTGATGCGGCCTGGGCGGCGCGGCTGATAGAACGGCACGCCGAAGAGCAGCTGTTCCGCGGCCAGGGTACGACGGTGCAGCGGTGGCTGGCGGCGCTGCCCGCCGGGCTGGCCGGCTCCCGGCCCCGGCTGCTGCTGGCCCGGGCGCGGCTGGCGGTGCTCGGCGGCCAGGTGGATGAGGCCGGGGATCTGGTCGATGCCGCCGAGCGCGCCCAGGCAGGCGCCCACGGAGGGGCGGATGAGCCCTATCAGCCGTCGGCCGCGCGGGGCGCGAGCGTGCTGGCCAACGTGCCCGCCACGATCGCGCTCTACCGCGCCTACCTTGCCGATCTCCGCGGGGACGCCGAACAGGCGATCGCGCACGCCTCGCGGGCCCTGGCCGGGGCCGGCCAGGACGAGTGGATGCTGGCCTCCCAGGCCCGCGCGTGCCTCGGCCTGGCCGAGTGGATGCGCGGCCGGCCCGGGGAAGCCGAGCACCTGTTGTCGTCGGCTATCCCCCCGTGGCGGGCGGTGGGCGAGTATGGCCTGGTCATCCAGGCCTGCCACCACCTCGGCCAGGTCCAGCGCGCCCAGGGCCGGCTGGACGCGGCGCTGGAAACCTACCAGCAGGCGGTCGAGCCTGCGGCTGCACCCGGCCAGCGGCAGCTGCCCACCGCCGGCGTGGGGCACGTGGGCGCGGCGGAGGTGGCCTACCAGCGGGACGACCTCGATGACGCGCTGCGCCACGTTGCCGACGGTATCCCGCTGGCCAGGAACCTCGCCTATACCCAGCCGCTGGCCGCGGGCCTGGCCACGCTGGCGTGGATCCGGCAGGCCAGCGGCGATCCTGCCGGGGCGCTGAAGGCGATCGGCGAGGCCGGTCAGGCCGCACCGGGGCCGCCGGGCCTGCTCAACCCGGTCCCGGCGCAGCGGGCCCGGCTGCTGCTGGCTCAGGGTAACCTGCCCGCCGCCGCCGGTTTCGTGCAGCAGTACGGCCTCGGCCCGGACGACGAGCCAGACTACCAGCGGGAGCCGGGACAGCTGGTGCTGGCCCGGGTCCTGCTGGCCCAGGACCGGCCCGGCCTGGCGCTCGCGCTGCTGGACCGGCTGCACGCGGCGGCGCTCGCCCAGGACCGGACCGGCAGCGTCATCGAGATCGGCGCGCTGCGGGCGCTGGCGCTGGCGGCCGGCGGTGACGAAGCAGGCGCGGTCACATCCCTGGCCGGGACGCTCCTGCTGGCCTGCCCGCAGGGCTACGTGCGGGTCTTCGCCGACGAGGGCCCGCCGATGGCCGCGCTGCTCGGCCGGCTCGTCGCGGCCCAGCGCGCCGGCCAGGCGGCCGCCGGCGTCCCGCTCGGCTACCTGGCCCGGCTGCAGCGTACCTTCGGCGCCGGGCATCCCGTGCCAGGATCAGGCCGGGACACCGCCGCGGTGCCCGGCATCGTCGACCGGCTGACCAGCCGCGAGCTGGAGGTGCTGGCGATGCTGGCGGCGGGCAGGTCGAATCAGGCTATCGCCGGCGAGCTCGTGGTCAGCCTGGACACGGTCAAGAAGCACGTGGGCCATCTGCTGGGTAAGCTCGGCGCGGCCAACCGCACCGAGGCAGTCGCCCGGGCCCGTGAGCTGAGCCTGATCCCCTGACCAGCAGTATGCAAGCCCCGCGGGATGCTGACGACTGGCCACGGGGATCGAAGTGTGCAGGACTGGCCTGGCGCGGGCGTGGCGCCGGGGCGCTACGCCCGCCGGGCTCGCACGTGGGCCTGGTGCGCACCACTGCTCGTTCGGTAATTTGGGTGCCGGGGGTTGATCAGGCGGTGGACAGCGCGGACAGCCACGGACACTGTCCGCAGAAGGGCTACGACCTGCGGAAACAAGCAGGAAGATCCGCATCGTGGCCGCTTCCTGCCTGACTTCGCCATACGTGTCGCACCTCGCGGGTCAACGGGACCGGCAGCGCAGCAGGGCCTGCCGATGCCCGCGGCCCGGTCCAGGGTGGGCCATCAGCAATATGGATAGATCCTCTGGTGCCCCAC
Source organism: uncultured Actinomycetes bacterium (assembly GCA_963835775.1). Taxonomy (GTDB): domain Bacteria; phylum Actinomycetota; class Actinomycetes; order Streptosporangiales; family Streptosporangiaceae; genus Palsa-504. The sequence continues at coordinate 768,682 of CAWIHB010000004.1, forward strand.
TGGAGAGGGGGACGGTCATGGCGACGGCGGGTTGCTGACCAGGGCACCGTCCGGGCGTCCGGTGCGGTACCGCCGTACGCTGGCCGGCGATGCCCTGGTCGCAACCGCCGGGGTGCTAGCCCGCGCCAATCGGCTCTGCTGACCGTGCGGGTGCGCCGCTCTCGGCGCGCCGGCGCAGCCAGCGCGGGGCGTACCAGGTGCGGTCGCCGAGCAAGGCCAGGACGGCCGGCAGGAGGATGCCGCGGACGATGGTGGCGTCGATGAGCACGGCGGCGGCCATGCCGACACCGAGGATCTTCAGGTCGATCAGCGACAACGTGGCGAAGATCGAGAACACCGCCACCATGATCAGCGCCGCGCTGGTCACTACGCCGGCGCTGCTCCCGATGCCGCCCACAACCGCGTCCCGCGTCGTGGCGCCCCGGGACCGCAGCTCGCGGATCCGGCTCAGCAGGAACACGTGGTAGTCCATGCTGATCCCGAACAGGAACACGAACATGAACAGCGGCTCCCAGGCGATGATGCCGCCGAAGGAGGTGTAGCCGAGCGGGCCCTGCAGCCGGCCGTCCTGGAAGATCAGCGTGATCAGCCCGTAGGCGGCGCCGACCGACAGCAGGTTCAGCGCGATCGAGACCAGCGGGATCGCGACCGAGCCGAACGCGGCGGCCAGCAGCACGAAGGCGACCGCCGCGACCATGGCGAAGACCGCGGGCGCCCGCGCGTGCATCTGCCGGGTGAAGTCGTAGCCGCTGGCCGTGTCCCCGGTCACCGCGTAGCTGAGTCCCGGGACCTGGCCCAGCGTCGAGGGCAGGATCGTGGTCCGCAGCCTCACCAGCGCGTCATCGGAGACGGTCCCGGAGCCGTTCCCGGCCAGCGGCACCGAGACGAGCAGCGCGCGGCCGCCTGCCACCGGTGCCACGGTGACCGGCCCGCGGACCGGGCCGGAGGCCGCGGCGCGCCCCTGCAGCGCCGCGAGCTGGCGGCCGACCGCCGGGCCGGTCAGATCCGGGCCGGTCACCACGACCTCGGCCGGGGAGGGCCCCTGCGGGAACGCCCGCTGGATGCTGTTCATCGTCTGAACGGCGGGCAGGCCGCGCGGTGCGTCGATCGCCGGGTAGCCGATCCGCATGCCCAGCGCGGGCGCCGCCAGCGCGAGCAGCGCCAGGGCCGCGACGCCACCCCAGGCGAGCGGGTGACGCACCACGCGCCGGGCCAGGACCGCCCACAGCCTGGACGGGCGGGCGGCGGCCCGGTGCAGGAACGGGATCCGGCCGCGGTCGGCGCCGCGCCAGGACAGCAGCGCCGGCAGCACGGTCAGCGAGCCGGCGACCGCGATGCCGACGACCGCGATCGAGCCGAGCGCGATGCCGTCGAAGACGGACAGCCCGGTCAGGAACAGGCCGGACAGCGCGATCATGACGGTCAGGCCGGACACCACGATGGCCTTGCCCGAGGTGCGGGCGGCGGCCGCCAGCGCCTGCGCGGCCGAGCGGCCGCGGGCGCGTTCCTCGCGCTCGCGGCGCAGGTAGAACAGGGAGTAGTCGATGCCGACCGCCATCCCGATGATCAGCACGACCTCCGACGTGCTCGCCCCGACCGGCAGCCACTGGCCGATGACCGACAGCAGCGAGACCGCGGCGATGACCGCGGTCACCGCGAGCAGCACCGGGATGCCGGCCGCGACCAGCGCGCCGAACACCACCAGCAGCAAGATCAGCGTGACGGGTATCGAGGTCGCCTCGGCCTTGTGGAAGTCGCTGCCGACCGCGTTGCTGACGGCACCGGAGATGCTCGCGTCGCCGGTTTCCGCCACGACCAGGCCGGGATGTTCGGCCTGCACCGCCGCGACGGCGTGCTGCGCCGGCTGGACCGCGGAGGTGGCATCGTCCGGGTTGCCCGGGACCGTGAAGGTGACCAGCGCGCTGCGCCCGTCGGCCGACACCAGCGCCGCCCCGCCGGATCCCAGCGGGGAGCGGATGTCCGCGGCCGACCTGGGCAGCGCCCGCAGTGCCGCGGCCACCTGCCGCGCCGCCTGGCGCATCTGCGGGTCGGACGCGAAGGTCGCGCCCGCCGACCTCGCCTGGATCAGCACGCTCTCCGCGGGCGGGCTGGCGGAGTTCCCGGTCAGGCTGTGCAGCGTGCGTTCGGCCTGGCCGGACTGACCGGGATCGTAGCTCGGCACGCTCTTGGTGCCGAGCGCGTGCCCGGCCGCGAACAGCACGGCGACCAGCACGAGCCAGCCGAGTACCGCCGTTTTCCGGTGCCGGGTGCTCCACCCGGCGATCCGCTCCACGGCGGGCGGTCTTGCCCGCTGACGGCGCTGGTTGTGGTCATCGCGGGCTGTTTCAAGCAATACTGAACTGCGCGGCTGGCTCATCATGGCCTCTTTTCTGCTTGCTGGCGGATTGAGTGGCTTACGTGGTGTGACCGGCCGTCTCGTCGCCCCGCTCGTGAGCTGGACCCTCGCGGGCGGGGCTGATAGCACCGGTCGTTCGGGACGAAGACAACAAAGACGGCAGCCGACGCGACCAGGGCCGGGCGAGCCCATACAGGAAGGCCGCCCCGCAGGCCAGCAGGACCGAGACGGCCAGGTTGGTTGCCAGCACCCCGGGCAGGCCGGCTACCGCGGCGCCGCCGGGAAGCCCCCAGGTCCCGCCCGCCGCCCAGTACAGGTGGATCGGGATGCCGGCCAGCGCGCCGACCGCGGCCAGGTAGGCCACCAGCGGCCCGCGCCGCGGCCGGGACCCGCCCGGCGGTGTCCTGTCGTGCGGCATCCGGGCTTCCGCCATCGCGGTGTCCGGCACCGCAGCCGTGTCCCGGGACGCCCGGACGGCGGAACCGGCGCCGGATGCCGTCGCAGTGTGGCGCATTCCGGGAGGTCCTTTCATGGTTGATGCCGCCATCAGATGCTGGTTCACTGCCGGCTGGGTGTGCTGACGTTGGTCAGCGGCGCGGTCGCACGATTGATTCCGCTTTCGTCCCAGGCGGCCGGTTCTGCCGTTATTGACCGTGGGTTCAAGAGCGAAGGCCGGATCGGGCCGTTTCTCCCGTTCATGCGGCCGTAAGCACCGCACAGGCGGTTGCGGGGATGACGGCCCGGCCACCAGGGAGCAGTGCCCCGCCATCGTCAAACAGCACCACGCCGTTGCACAGCAGGCTCCAGCCCTGTCCGGGATGGCTTGCCACGGCCCTGGCCGCGCCGCGATCTGGCGCCAGGGCATCCGGGCAACGCGGCCGATGCCGGCATGGCTGCTCCCCTGGCCGGCCTGCTGTTCGTGTTGGCTTCTGGTCTGCCATAGCTCCTCCGATCGATCAGGAAGCGCGGTACGCGGTGCTGCCTGAGGCAGTGACAACTGGGTCCTATGTACGGGTCTGTGATCTGTACGCTACGGAGGCACAGGCGGACCTGGCGTCACCCGAAGGTGCCGTGGCGGTGGAATCTCAGGCAGGCGGCGGAGGGCACCAAAGTGCCGCCGCGTGGGGAGGCCGAGCTCAAGGGCGCCCCGTGTGGACGACCTGCACCACTGGCCGCCGGGGGCCTGTTCCAGGCTGATCTGGTGCCAGTTCATGCCCGGTAGCTGGATGTGGTCGCGCTCGGGGTGAATGCGCACCGATCCGGTGCTGATCACCGACACCGACCCGACGGCCGTGACGGCGTTCATGGCTGGCAGCGTTCCACCCGGTCGTTCGCGCCCGAGTGGACCAGGGTCCCGGATTCCAGGAGGGACTCGCGTTGCTGCGCATACAGCCGGGTTGACCGCCGCAGGTGAGCCGGCGGCCGACGCCGCCGCCGGGTGCGGCGCCCTTCATGGGTCCGGCGCGCATCACCGGCCTGGGTGGTCAGCTCCCGGATGTGGTCGGCGGCGAGCTGCCGCATCATGTCTGGATGCATGGTGTCCTTCTCGCGGGGTCAATCTGGGTTAATCGGGGTCGAGCCGGCGTACGGAGATCAGGACCAGGCCGAGGTCGCGGACCTTGTTCAGCAGCCCGTGCAGGGCAGCCTGGTCGGTTACCGAGCCGGAGATGACCGTCTGGCTGTGGTCACTGCCGATCTGCAGGCCCTCGAACCAGGCCGTCCAGCGCTCGTCGAGGATCCCCTGGACGCGGATCTCGTAGCGCACAAACCGCGCCGGGTCGCTCACGCCCGAACGCTCTGTGACGGCCGGTTCCGGACTGCGCCGGCTGGCGGGCGTCCTGGAGTGAGTTCAGGCATCTGTACCGTCCTTCCATCGGGTTGCGTGATCTGCACGCTACGAAGCCGCACGGGGGCGTGGCGTCACCCGAAGGTGCGGACCGGGGTGGAATCTTCCGCGCCGACACCAGGCACCAAGGTGCCGCGGACCCTGCGGCGGCTTGTTTGCGGCCGGAGATCGCGGGGAAGAGGGGGAAGGTCCGGCCAGGGCCATGGAATGGCCGGATCTGGGCCGCCCTTGGGGAAGCGGCAGGCCGACTCGCGATAGGTCCTTCCAGCGGTGATGCGGTGATACGGAGGGTCGCGAGGCGCTGACCGTGCAAGGTAGCGATGGCTGAATCTCCGGTGGCGGCGCCGGAGCGGGAGCAGCGATCCGCCGCTGGCGCTGCCGCGGCTGCGAGCGCGCGGCCAGCTGACCGAGGTGCGCGAGGCCGAGCTGCGGTTCACGCCCGCGGAAGCCGGAGAGCTGCTCCAGCAGGCGGCGCCGGCCCTGCCGGATGCGTCTGCCGCGTTCGCCGCGCAGGCCCTGGCCGAGATCAAACCAGAAGAGCGGCTGCTGAGCGCCACCGCGCACGGATTCCTGGCCGTGGCCGAGTGGCTGCGCGGCCGGCTCGTGGCGGCCGAACGCGCCTTCGTGTCCAGCATCACCGGGTGGCGCGAGGCCGGCCATCTCACGACGACCGCGTGGCGCTGGTACGAGCTGGTGCTGGTCCGACGCGCCCAGGGCCGCGTGGACGCGGCCGTGCTGACCTGTCAGCGGGCCCTGGACAGCCTGGTCACGTCCGGTCGGCCGCCGCCGGCCGCCGGACCGGGCTACATGGGCCTGGCCGAGATCGCCTACCAGCGCGACGAGCTCGACGTCGCCCTGCGGCACGCCACCGAGGGCATCGCGCTGTGCCGCCAGTTCGTCCACACCACCCCGCTGGCCAACGGCCTGGCCACCCTGGCGATGATCCGGCAGGCCACCGGTGACCCGGCCGGGGCGCTGGCGGCGATCACCGAGGCCGGACAGGCCTCACCAGGTCCGGCAGGCCTGCTCAACCCGGTCCCGGCCACGCGGGCCCGGCTGCTGCTGGCCCAGGGCGACCTGCCCGCCGCGGCCCGTTTCCCGCAGGAGAACAGCCCCGGCCCGGACGACGAGCCCGACTACGCCCGCGAATCCGGGTACCTGATCCTGGCCCGGGTCCTGCTCGCGCAGGACCGGCCCAGCCGGGCGCTCGCGCTGCTGAACCGGCTGTACGAAACGGCGTCCAGTCAGGACCGGGCTAGCGGCCGCCGGCGTCCCGCTCGGCTGCCTGGCCCGGCTCCAGCGGGCCTTCGGCGCCGGGCCTCCCGCACCAGATCGCTGCCGGGACACTGCCGCGGTGCCCGGCCTCGTCGACCAGCTGACCAGCCGTGAGCTTGAGGTGCTAGGGATGCTGGCGGCGGGCCGGTCGAACCAGGCCATCGCCCGCGAGCTGGTGGTCACCCTGGACACCGTCAAGAAGCATGTCGGCCACGTCCTGGGCAAGCTGGCCCTGCTCGGGCCCAACGGCGCGGGCAAGTCAACGTCGCTGGACATGCTGCTCGCGCTGCGCAAGCCGACCAGCGGCCGGATCCGCATGTTCGGCTCCGACCCCTACCACGCGGTCAAGTCCGGACGGGTCGGCGCGATGCTCCAGTCCGGCGGGCCGCAGGGTGGACAAGCTGTCCGGCGGCCAGACCCAGCGGGTCCGGTTCGCGCTGGCCATCGTCGGGGACTCGGACCTGATCGTGCTGGACGAGCCGACCACCGCGATGGACGTGGAAACCAGGCAGGCGTTCTGGGCGAACATGAACGCCGAGGTCGCCGGGGGCCGCACGCTGCTGTTCGCCACGCACTACCTGGAGGAGGCCGACCAGGCCGCGGCGCCGACCCAGGCCGCGTACGCGCACGCCGGGGAGGCAATCTGATGAACGGCACACTGGCGCTGGCCGCCGCCGAGGTGCGGCGGCTGGGCAGGAACAAGCGGTACAGCATCTTCTCGGTAGCCCTGCCGGTGGTGCTGTACCTGGTGATCGCGCCGCAAGCCCGGCACGCCCCGGCCTACGGGGTCGGCTACCCGGCGTATTACATGATCGCGATGGCATCGATCGGCGCGTTCAGCGGGGCGCTGACCGGCAACGCCCAGCGCATCTCGCAAGAGCGCAAGGACGGCTGGATCCGGCAGCTGCGGCTCACCTCGCTGCCCGCCAACGCCTACGTGCTGGCCAAGGTCATCGCGTCCATGGTGACCACCATCCCCGCGGTGGCGATCGTGCTGGTGCTCGGCCGCTGCTACGGCGGCGTCCACCTGGCGGCCTGGAAATGGCTGGCCATCGCGGGCGTCATCTGGCTCGGCGCGCTCACCTTCGCCGCTCTGGTGGTGGCGATCGGCTACCGGTTCACCCCGGATACGGTCCAGCCCGTGGCCATGCTGGTGTACTTCGTCATGTCGATCCTGGGCGGCCTGTGGTTCGCGCTGGCCGGCTGGATGCAGAGGATCGGCATTGCCGATCGGCGGCCAGCCCGGCTGCGCAGGCGTCGAAGCGCGCCGAGGAGTCCAGAGTCCACGTGCGGGCGCACCGCGGCACACCGGCAGCGCAGTATGTCCCCCAGCCGGGCGCTGGCCTGGGTGATCCGTGGTCGCGTGCCGAGGCGGCAGCCAGACCGCATGGCGCCCGCTCGACGACCAGGTGTCCGGCCGGCGGGTATCTCTGCGGCTTCCACCGGGAGAACGCCTCCTGAACGTCGAGGGGCCCAGGCGATCGGCAAGGTGCATGCCCATCGTCGTGACCGCGGGCATGCCGGGGAGGGTGACGGGCCAGCGCTGGACGTGACCGTTGCGGGCGGCCAGGACGATCCGGTCCTCCCAGCGCAAGATCCATAGGCGCCCGCGGTCATCCGCCGCAGGTAGTCCAGGCGCCGGGCCGTCATCTGCGCCGCAAGATCGGCCAGGCCCGCCGTCAGCGCGTCCCTGGCCTCGGGCGCGGAGAACGCGGACGTCGCCGCGGAAGCCGAGGCTGTCTCCCGGATGCCCGGTTCGGCCCGGAACCGGGGATCGGCGTGCGCGAGATAGGCGGTCCCGACTTCACCTCGTCGGCGCTGAACCCGTGCCGTTCGGCCAGGTAGCGCAACAGGCGGTGGCGGAGCTGGAAGAACTCACGGTTGTCATGCGCGCTCTCGCCGGCTGCCACCACCCGTACGTCGCCGATCGCCTGGTCCAGCCATCCAAGATCGTCCAGCGGCCCGGCCGGATCCAGTGTGTGTCGCGGAATCACCGCCTCCTCACCCAGCCGGACCGGCAGCGACGGCGTGTTGGTGGTCACCCCGAGCCTCTCTTGCACTCCCAGCGTGCCGGTCAGGACACCGCGAAGCGGTGATGGGTGACGGCCAGGGCGATGCCGAACGCGCCGGCCAGCACGATCCCGGCGGCCCGCGAAAGCGTCCACCGGCGGCGCCCGGCGGCGGTGCGCGCGAACCAGTGGCCGGCCAGCGCAAGCAGCAGTCCCTGGATGAGGAACCAGGGCTCGAATACGGCAAGATCGTGCAGCGTCGCGAGGTTCTTCTGCGCGGCCGTCAGCCCGTGCTCGGGCCAGCTGACGCAGAGTGCATGCCCGCGGCGTACAGGCTCTTGGTGATGATCCCGTACAGGCCGTGCGAGATGCACACCACCGAGCCCACCCACACCGGGGCCAGCATGAGGAAGGCCGGCGGCCGGCGCGACCAGGGCCGGGTGAGCCCGTACAAGAAGGCCGCTCCGCAGGCCAGCAGCGTCGAGACGGCCAGGTTGGTTGCCAGCACCCCGGGCAGGTCCGCTGCCGCGGCGCTGCCGGGCAGCCCCCAGGTCCCGCCCAGCACCCAGTACAGGTGGATCGGGATGCCGGCCAGCGCGGCCAGCGCGGCGAGGCAGGCCATCAGCGGCCCGCGCCGCGACTGGGACCCGGCCCGCGGTGTCCTGCCGGCCGGGATCCGGGCCTCTGACATCGCGGCATCCGGGGCCGCATCCTCGTCCCGGGACGCCCGGCCGGTGGGACCGGCGCCGGATGCGATTGCAGGTTCACGCACTACGGGAAGTCCTTTCAGGGTTGATGCCGCCGTCGGGTGCCGGTGGGACGGCTGGCCATCCGTCGTCACATCCGGGGGCCAAGGAACGTGCCGCCGGTGGCGTCGATGAGGTCGCCGGTGATCCAGCGGGCGTCATCCGAAGCGAGAAATGCCACGATGTCGGCTATGTCAGACGGCTGGCCGATCCGGTTCAGCGCGGCGGCGGACGCCGTGCGGGCCTCCATTTCTGGGCCGGTGTGGATCCACGCATTGCGCTCGGTGTCGGTGATACCCGGCGCCACCGCGTTAACGGTGATGCCGCGTTCGCCCACCGCGTGCGCCAATGTCCTGCTCAGCACATTGATGGCGCCCTTGGCCATGGAGTAGGCGAGCTCTTGGGTGATGGCGATGCGCGCGTCGGCGGAGGAGATGTTGATGATGCGGCCGCCGTCGCGGAACAGGGGCAGGGCCCGCTGGATGATGAAGAACGGCGCGCGCACGTTGAGGGCGATCAGCCGGTCGAATTCCTCGGATGTCGTCTTTTCGATCGAGCCGGTCCCCAAAGCGCCGCCGGCGTTGTTGACCAGGATGTCCAGCGGATGCCCGGCCAGGCCGGCCTCCAGTCCGGCGAACAGCGTGTCGATGTCCCTGGCCACGCCGAGGTCGGCTCCGACGATGAAGGCACGGCCACCGGCCTGCTCGATCGCCGCGGCTGTCCTCCTGGCCGCGGCTTCATTGTGGCCGTAGTGCACGGCCACAAGTGCCCCGTCCGCGGCCAGGCGCCCGGCGATCGCCCGGCCGATGCCCCGAGAAGCGCCCGTGACCAGCGCCGTCTTACCCGCCAGCTTGCTCATTTCGTTCATCTCCTCAGCTCACTGCTGACTGCTTGTCCGCATACTGATTCGTGAATGCGCACCGACCGGTGCTGATCACCGAGACCGCCCCGACGGCCGTGGCGACTTTCATGGCCGGCCGCTTTGCACCCGGTCGTCCGCGCCCGACCTGACCGGGATCCTGGGTTCCGGGCAGGGCTCGGGCTGCTGCGCGGACAGCCGGGTGGACCGCCTCAGGTGAGCCGGCGGGCACGGCGCGCCTCGTGGGCCCGCCGCGCGTCATCGGCCTCGGTGATCAGCTCCCGGATGCGGCCGGCGGCGAGCTGCCGCAGCATGTATGGATGCATGGTGTCCTCCTCGCAGGACCAATCCGGGTCAAGCCGGCGGACGGATATCAGGACCAGGCCGAGGTCGCAGACCCTGTTCAGCAGCCCGCGCAGGGCGGCCTGATCGGCCACCGGGCCGCAGATGACCGTCTGGCTGTGGTCACTGCCGATCTGCAGGCCCTCGAACCGGGCCATCCAGCGCTGGTCCAGGATCCCCTCGACGCGGATCTCGTAGCGCGCTGACCATTCGGTGCCGCTCATGCCCGCGCGCTTCCCGGCGGCCGGTTCCGGCCCGCGCCCGCTGGCGAGCGTCCGTGGGTGCGTTCAGCCATCCGTGCCGTCCTTCCAATCGGATTCCGTGATCTGCACGCTATGAAGCGGCACAGGGGCGTGGCGTCATCGAAGGTGCCGATCAGGTGGAATCTTCCGCGTCGGCACCGGGCACCAAGGTGCCCGGACCGGGAGGCGGGTCGTTTGCGGCCGAGGATCACGGGGAAGTGGAGGAAAGCAGGCCGGCCAGGGAAATGCAATGGCCGGATCAGGGCCGCCCGGGGAAGCGGGAGGCCGGCTCGCGATAGGTCCTTCCGGCGGCGGTACGGAGGCTCGCGGAGGCGCGGAGCGTGCAGGGTAGCGATGGCTGAGTCGCCGGTGGCGGCCCCGGATCGGGATGTCCTGCTGGCCACCAAGCTGCACCTGCCCGCGCCGCGGCCGGGCCAGGTGCCGCGGCCGCGGCTGACGGCCCGGCTTGATGAGGGCGCGGCCCGGGGGCTGATCCTGGTCTGCGCCCCGGCCGGGTACGGCAAGACGGTGCTGCTGGCCGACTGGGCCCAGCGTAGCGGGCACCCGGCCGGGTGGCTGTCGCTGGATGCGGGGGACAACGACCCGGCCCGGTTCTGGCGGCACGCGGTGGCCGCGCTGAACCGGGCCCGCCCCGGGATCGGCGGACGGCTGGCGCCGCTGCTCGGCCCGCCTGCGCCGTCGTCGTTCCAGGGCCTGGTCACGGCGCTGATCAACGAGCTGGTCGCCCAGCTATCGGCGGAACAGGCACTGCTGGTCCTCGATGACTATCACGTGATCGGGTCGGAGCAGGTGCACGAGTCGCTCGGGTTCCTGCTCGAGCACCGGCCCGCCGGGATATCCGTGCTGCTGGCCAGCCGCAGTGACCCGCCGCTGGCGCTGGCCCGGCTGCGGGCACGCGGCCAGCTGGCCGAGGTGCGCGAGGCTGAGCTGCGGTTCACGCCCGCCGAGGCCGGCGAGCTACTCCAGCAGACGGCGCCGGCGCTGCCGGAGACGTCGCTGGCGGCGCTGGCGGCCCGGACCGAGGGCTGGGCGGCCGGGCTGCAGCTGGCCGCGCTGTCACTGCGCGGGCACGACGACGCCGCCGCCTTCGTGGCCGCGTTCACCGGCAGCCACCGCTACGTCCTGGACTACCTGACCGAAGAGGTGCTCGACCGGCAGGATGAGCAGCTGCGCGCGTTCTTGCTGGAGACCTCGGTGCTGGAGCGGCTGTCCGGCCCGCTGTGCAACGCGGTCACCGGCCGCCAGGACAGCCAGGCGCTGCTCGAAGAAATAGAGCGGGCGGGCCTGTTCCTGGTCCCGCTGGATGAGGTGCGCGGCTGGTGGCGCTATCACCACCTGTTCGCCGGCCTGCTCCGCGCCCGGCTGCAGGAAGAGCAGCCCGCACGCGCGGCGCAGCTGCACCGCCACGCCGCGGCCTGGTACGCCGGGCACGACCTAGCCGATGACGCCATCGGGCACGCGGTCGCTGCCGGGGAGATGCTCTGGGCGGCCCGGATCATCGAGCAGCACTTCAACCTGGTCTACAACATCCTCGGCGAGGCCGCGACCATCCACCGGTGGCTGTCGGTCCTGCCCGCCAACCTGGTCAGGTCCCGCCCCCGGCTGCTGCTGGCGCAGGCCCTCATGGCCGCCATCAGCGGCCACCACCTCGAGGTGGTGGAACCGCTGCTGGACGCGGTGGACTGCGCGCCCCCCGGCTGGGCCGGTGAGCCGTTCGAGCCGGTCGGCGGCGTAGCGGCCAGCCACCTGATCAATGTCCCGGCCCTGACCACGCTCATTCGCGGCTATCTCGCCCAGCTCCGCGGCGACGCCGAGGCCACGGCCGCGTTCGCCACCCAGACCCTGGCCGAGATCAAACCCGGAGAACGGCTGCTGAGCGCCGCCGCACACGGGTTCCTGGCGGTAGCCGAATGGCTGCGGGGCCGGCTCGCCGAGGCCGAACGCGGCTTCGCGGCCGCCGTCACCGGGTGGCGCGAGACCGGCCAGTTCACGCTGACCGCGTGGGGCTACTATGAGCTGGCCCTGATCCGGCGGGCCCAGGGCCGCCTGGATGCGGCCGTGTTGACCTGCGAGCAGGCCCTGGACAGCCTGGTCACGTCCGGCCGGCCGCCGCCAGCCGCCGGCCCGGGCTATGCGGTCCTGGCCGAGATCGCCTACCAGCGGGACGACCTCGACGTCGCCCTGCGGCACGCCACCGAGGGCATCGCGCTGTGCCGCCAGTTCGTTTACACTCCGCCGCTGGCCAACTGCCTGGCCACCCTGGCGATGATCCGGCAGGCCAGAGGTGACCCGGCCGGGGCGCTGGCGGCGATCGCCGAGGCCGGACAGGCCTCACCAGGTCCGGCGGGCCTGCTCAACCCGGTCCCGGCCACGCGGGCCCGGCTGCTGCTGGCCCAGGGCGACCTGCCCGCCGCGGCCCGTTTCGCGCAGGAGAACAGCCTCGGCCGGGACGATGAGCCAGACTACGCCCGCGAATCCGGGCACCTGGTGCTGGCGCGGGTGCTGCTCGCCCAGGACCGGCCCGGCCCGGCGCTCGCGCTGCTGGACCGGCTGCACGCCGCCGCAAGAGCGCAGGACCGTGCCGGCAGCGTCATCGAGATCGGCGCGCTGCGGGCGCTGGCGCGGGCAGACACCGGCGATGAAGCAGGCGCGGTCACGGCCCTCGCCGAGGCGCTCACGTCCGCCTGCCGGCAGGGGTATGTCCGGGTCTTCGCCGACGAGGGGCCGCCGATGGCCGCGCTGCTCGGCCGGCTCATCGCGGCCCAGCGCGCCGGGCAGGCGGCCGCCGGCGTCCCGCTCGGCTGCCTGGCCCGGCTGCAGCGGGCCTTCGGCGCCGGGCCTCCCGCACCAGATCGCTGCCGGGACACTGCCGCGGTGCCCGGCCTCGTCGACCAGCTGACCAGCCGTGAGCTTGAGGTGCTGGGGATGCTGGCGGCGGGCCGGTCGAACCAGGCCATCGCCCGCGAGCTGGTGGTCACCCTGGACACCGTCAAGAAGCACGTCGGCCACGTCCTGGGCAAGCTCGGCGCGGCCAACCGCACCCAGGCCGTCGCCCGGGCCCGCGAGCTGAGCCTGATCCCCTGACCGGGCAGCCTGACCGCACCCGCAGCCGTTCACGATGCCGGGCTCGCAGGTGGGCCTGGCGCGCGCACCACCGCCCGTTCAGGAAAATCTCCATGTCCCGAACGGGCAGTGGTGCTACGGTCCCGGCCCGGTCCGGGAGCCCAGCCGCGGACGCAGGGTGTCCCACTGAGCGTGTCAGGCCTGTTCGTGGTCGGGGAGTCTCTGCAGCCAGTAGTCGCGGTCCCAGGGCGTGGGCTCGGGCTGTTTCCCGAGGGCGAGGGCCGGGGTCAGGAGCACGACTGCCGCGCGGGGGACTGCCTCGATCACGCGCCGGCGAAGGTCGGCGAGGAGCTGGCGCAGTCGCACGCCTGAGAGCGCGTCCCGTGGCTGGATCTCGGCGGTGCCCAGGCTCTCGCTGCTGGCCGCCCCGGCGTGGTACCGCCGGATCGCCGCCCGGGCGGGGGCCCTGCTGCTTGCCTTGACCGCGGCGATGGTCCACCGGAGCATGGCCAGGGTGTCGCTGGGTGGCGGGGCTCTGGCAGGTGCGGAAGGTCCGGCGCGGGCGTAGCAGGCGATTCGGGTGTCATCTGGCTCCTCCGTGAACATCTGGAGATCTGCGTGACTCCGGCGGCCGGCTGGGATCATGACCGGGCGAAGAACGACCGGATCTCTGGGGCGACGGCCTCGGGCTTGCCGCCGCGGTTGGCCGGGCCGACGTCGGCGGAGCCGCCGTGGTCCAGGCCGGGGAACCTTACGACGCGGCTGTGCGGCAAGGTCTGGGCCAGGGCGTCGAAGGCGGACCGGATGAAGGCCGGATGCTTCATGTCCCCGCCCATGAGCAGCACGTCGGCCGGGACGCCGCCGAAGGCGGCGATGGTCCCGGCCATCTCCGCGAGCAGCAGCCCCTCATAGCGCAAGGTCGGGGCGAGCTGGCGCATGGTGATGGTGCCGGGGGCGGCCTGCGCGTCTTCCTTCTTCATGGCCGCGTTGGTGGCGGCTGCCAGCAGCCGCCGTGGCACGACCCTGAACGCCGGCGGGGCCAGGTCAAGCCCGCGGATGCTGGTGATCAGCGCGTCCGCCACCTGGCCGCGGGCCATCTCCTGATCGAAGCGGCGCACCCATCTGGTGTACCTGCCTGTGGTGTCCATGAGCAGGCCGGGCTCGTAGACGGCGACCTGGCGGATGGCCGGGACGGCGCGGGTGGCCTGCAGGACGATCAGCGCGCTGCTGCTGACCCCGAACACCTCCTGCGCGCCGGACTCGGCCACGACGGCCCGCAGGTCCTCCACCTCGGTGCGCATGCTGTGGTCCGGGCGGTGCGGGCCGGACAGGCCGCGGCCGCGCCGGTCAGGCAGGTAGACGGTGAACGCGTCGGCCAGCGCCAGCGCGAGATGGGTGTGGCTACGGGCCGACTCGTTGCTGCCGTGCAGGATGACCACCGCGGGGCCGCGGCCGAGCCGCAGGTAGCCGATCGGGGTCCCGTCCGTGGAGGTGACCGAGCCAGTGGTCATCCCGGCGGTCGTTGTCTGGGCAGTCTTGCTGGTGTTCATCACATTTTCCTTCTGAGTGCAGGTCGGTTACGAATGTGCGTGCTCGATGACGGGCTCGGCGCTGGCCGGCTGCGCCTGGGCTGCCCCGGCGAGGTCGTCGCGCCGGATGCGGATGGTCGCTGCGGCGATGATGAGGGCGGCCAGGGCGATCGCGGAGGCTGCCAGGAAACCGCGGGAGATGCCCGCGGCGAGAGCGTTGTGGTAGATCGACGCGGGCAATGGGGCACCCGGTTTTGCCTGCAGCGCGTGACCGGACCTGGCGGCTGCCGCTGCGGCGTGCGCGGCCTGGCTGCGGGCGCTGTTGGCAACGGCGGTCCAGGCCACCGTGCCGAGCGTCGCTAGCCCGAGCGCGCCGCCGACCTGCTGGCCGGTGCCGAGCAGGCTGGAGGCCAGGCCGGACTCCTGGGCGCGAACCCGGTGGAGGACGACCAGCGGGAGCGGCACGAACAGCAGGCCCAGCCCGGCCCCGGTGACCAGCATCGGGCCGACCAGGCCGTCCAGGTAGGTGGTGTGCACGCTGATGTGGGAGAACCAGTACATGCCGCCGGTGGTGATGGCCGCGCCTGCCAGCATCAGCGGCCGAGCGCCGGTCCGGCTGATCTGCTTGCCGATGATCGCCGAGGCTGCCACGATCGTCGCGGCAAACGGCACGAAGGCGACCCCGGCCCGCAGCGCGCTGAAGCCCAGCACGTCCTGCACGAAGATGGTCAAGAAGAAGAACAGGCCGAACATCGCGGTGGCGACTAGAAGCATGATCAGGTAGGCGCCCGAGCGGTTACGGCTAGCCAGGATCCGCAGCGGCATCAGCGGGCTCCGGCTCCGCGCTTCGGTGATCACGAAGGCGGCAAGCAGCACGGCCGCCGCCGCCAGCGAGGCGACGACCTTGGGATCGGTCCAATGCGAAACGCCGGATTGGCCGGTGCCCGCATTCGCCAGGCCGTACACCAGCGCTGCCACCCCGGCGGTGCACGCCATCGCCCCGGGCAGGTCGAAACGGCCCTGGCGGCGCGGCGACTCTGCCAGCACGAACGGCACAGCGGCGGCCAGCATGATGCCGATCGGCACGTTCACGAACAACACCCACCGCCAGGACAGGTAGGTGGTGAGCAGGCCGCCGGCGACCAGGCCGACCGCCGCGCCGCCGCCGCTCATCGCGGCGACCACGCTCACCGCCCGGTTACGGGCCGGGCCCTCGGCGAAGGTCGTGGCGATCAGCGCCAGCACGGTGGGCGCGATCATCGCCCCGCCGGCGCCCTGGACCGCACGCGCGGCCAGCAGCCAGGCCTGCGAGGTGGCGAAGCCCCCGGCCAGCGACGCCGCCGAGAACAGCAGCAGCCCGGCGATCAACACGCGGCGGCGGCCGAGCAGGTCTCCGGCACGCCCGCCGAGCAGCAGCAGCCCGCCGAACGTGACCGCGTAGGCGGTGACCACCCACTCCAGGCCGGTTCCGGAAAAGCCCAGTGCCCCCTGGATGTGCGGCAACGCCACGTTCACGATCGTGGTATCCAGCACCACCATCAGCTGCGCGGTGGCGATGACGATCAGCGCCAGCCCGAGCCGGCGGCTAGCGACGCTGGCAGATCTGGTTGCGGACATTCCTATCCTCCCTAACGTTCCCGGGCGCGCAGGCCCTCGCCGCGGCCCGGGCGGGCGCACGGGTAACAGCTCATCCCCGGACGGTAGAAGGGGACGCTGCCGCCAGGCGTCACCCGAAAGTGGACATGGCCGGTGGAATCTTGGGCGGCGATGCGCGGCACCAAGGTGCCGCGCCGGATCATCCTGTCGGCGCCGTCAGGGATCACGCCCAGGTCCCGCGCCCGGGCGACCGCCTAGGTGCGGTGGTAGTGGCAGGTCTCGCCCGCGTGGCGCTGGCATGGCCCGGAAACGGCCCTCATTTGTTGAGGGCGGGTGTACACCGGCGTGGCTGGCCAGGCCGCTGAGGATGACCTCCAGCCCGAAGGTGATGCCGGGGCCGGTGTCGTCTTGGAGTTGGCCGGTTTCCAAGACGGCCCGGAAGTGGGGTAGCGCCTCTGGTCAGTGATCGCGCGCACGTCGGCCAGGCGCTGCTGCTGATCCGCCTGGGCGGCGGGCTGGCTGGCACGGGCGAGGCCGGCGATGTTGCGCAGGTGCCCGTCAATGAGAAGTCCTGCTTCCAGGCGCTGGCCGATGGTAAGGCCAACCTGGTCGGTGATGGCCAAGGCGTTCTCGACCCACACCGCGTGGTGGGGGTGACCGGCACGCCGGCAGGGGCAGGTCCAGCAGCCAGGGGGGTGAAGTAGGCCCCGAACAGCCCGGCTGCCCAGCGCTGCAGCCCGGCGGCCACGGCTCGCGCGCGCAGGCCCGGTGGGGGTCCGAGGGCGCGATCCATCATGAGCAGCACAAGCTCGTCGCGTAAGCTGATGTGCCTGGCGTGGCTGGAAGGGCATAGCTGCTCGCTGGGCGCGTTCGGGCATTCCCGCGACGGGAAGAAAAGCCGGGAGCAGATCGAGTTCGGCATGGTCACCAGCCGGGCGGGATCCCGGTCGCGGTTGGGGTATTCGCCGGGAACACCTGCGATTCGGTGGCGTTCGGGGAAATCATCCCGGTCGTGCGCGACAAATTCCGGCTCGATGAGGTCATCTTGGTCGGCGACCGCGGATCGGTCACCCAGGTGCGGATCCGCCAGCTGAAGGCGCTGCCGGGCGCGGGCTGGATCACCGCCCTGCGCGCCCCCCAGGTCGCCGCGCTGGCCCGCGACGACGGGCCGCTGCAGATGTCGCTGTTCGACACCCAGAACTTCGCCGAGATCACCGACGCGAGATACCCGGGCGAGCGGCTGGTCTGCTGCCGCAATCCCGCGCTGGCCGCGCAGCGCGCCGCCAAGCGCGAATCCCTGCTGCAAGCCACCGAGAAGGAACTGCAGAAGATCGCCGCGCAGGCGGCCGCGGGCCGGGTGAAAGACGCCGATAAGATCGGGATGAAGGTCGGCAAGGTCATCGACAAGCGCAAGGTCGGCAAGCACTTCATCACCGATATCGGGGACGGGCGCCTTTCCTGGCGGCGGGATGGGGAGAAAATCGCCGCGGAGGCGGAGCTGGACGGGATCTACGTCATCCGCACTTCCGCAGCGGAGGAAAAACTCGGGGCCGCCGAGACCGTTGAAGCCTACAAGGACCTCGGGAACCTGGAACGCGACTTCTGGTCGATGAAAGCCGAAGACATCGACCTGCGGCCGATTTACCACTACCTGGAAAACCGGGTACGGGCGCACGTGCTGTTGTGCATGCTCGGCACCTACCTCACCTGGCACCTGCGCCGGGCGCTCGCCCCGCTCACTTTCACCGACAACAGGAAGCCCGGCCGCGACGACCCCGTTTCCCCGGCCCGCAGGTCCGCCACGGCAACGGCGAAAGACACCGCGAAAATCACCCCGGATAAGCTGCCGGTCCGCGGCTACCACGAACTAATCAGCCATCTGGCCACCCTGACCAGGAACACCGTCAGCTTTAACGGGCGGCGCCTGGAAAAACTCTCGACACCGACCCCGGAACAGCGCCGCGTATTCGACCTGCTCGGCAAGCCGATCCCGCTCCGCCTTGACGGGACGTAACCAGCGTAGCCACGAACGGAGGTCCCCGCCAGGCCCAGTCAGACCGCAAAACCCCAGGTCAGCACTCGCAATCCCCTAGCAGAAGATCACGTAAGGACGGGTTAGCGGGCAGCCAGTCACGGGCGGGGTCGTATTCGAGCCACCGCCGCTGCTGGCCCATCTCAGCAAAGCGCTGGAGGAGCGTGCTGAGCAGTGGGTGCTGGTCCCGGCTGCGCCAAATCAGCGACCATGCGTACAAAGGGGTGGGGTCGGCGAGCGGAACGGAGCGGACTCCGGCGTCCTCAGGCAGCGTGATGTCAGCCGGCAGCAGCGAGAAGCGGCTGGAGTCCGTGCGGACATGGCGTATCAGGTGGTCCAGTCCGAGGTTGGCCGCGCCGTCCTCGACGGGGATGCCGAAGTGGTCGGCGAAGCGCTGCAGGAAGTCCAGTTTGCCGAGGGCGGCGGGGCACCACAGGATGCTCTGCCGCAGGTCGGCCGGGCGCAGTACGGGCCTGTCCGCGAGGGGATACTCGGTGCTAAGCACGGCGTCGACCGGTTCCAGGCGGGCGAGCCGCGACGTGATGCGTTCCTGCCCATGATCGCCGGCCGGATGCACGCGGCCGAAGCCCCGTCGATCTCGCCGCGCAGCAGCGAGGTCACTGCGTCGGTCAGATCACGGCTGTGCCCGATCTCGGCCCTGATCTCGGGCCCGTCCGCTATGACCTGCCCTATTGCGCGCGTCGGGGCGTACAGGTGCCCCCATACGTCGATCCGCAGCGGCCGTCCCGGGGTCCCGGGCCGCCTCGACGGCGCGGTCGGCGTCAGCGAGAGCCTGCCTGGCGGGAGCCAGGAAGCGGCGCCCGGCCTCGGTGAACTGGACGGCGCGGGCGTCCCGCGTGAACAGCTGGACGCCGAGTTCGTTCTCAAGCCGGGCGATCCGCTTAGACAGCGCCTGCTGGGTGAGAAACAGCCGATCGGCAGCCCGGCCGAAGTGCAGTTCCTCGGCGGCTGCCAGGAACGCCCGGACCTGCGCGAGGTCGAGGTCCACGCATTCCACCTTGGCCGACAACCGCTGGCTGTCAAGCCCTCCGGAGTTCTGTTGGACCGCATGGCACGAGCCAGGGTTTGGTGGTTCTGGTCGAGCCGGTCTCGCCACACCGTATCGCTTTCAGGGAGGATCGGATGAAGGCTCTTGTTCCCACTGGCCAGCCTGAGGCGCTGGTCGAACTGGCCGATGTCGGCATGCCGGAGCCTGCGCCGGGTGAGGCGCTGGTGAAAGTTGAGGCGTTCTCAGTCAACCGTGGTGAGATCTTCCGGCTGGAAGATCCCCGCCCGGGGGCGCGGCCGGGCAAGGATATCGCCGGGCTGGTCGTGCAGGCGGGCCGCCGACGGCGCCGGCCCGGCCGCGGGGCAGAGGGTCGCCGGGCATCCCGAAGAAGGCGGGTGGGCGGAATACGCCGCAGTGCCGACCGCTTCCCTCGCGCCGCTACCGGACAGCGTGCCAGTTACCCAGGCGGCGGCGCTGCCGCTGGCCGGGCTCACCGCGCTGCGCCTGCTGCGCGCCGCGGGCAACGTCATCGGGCGGCGCATCCTGCTCACCGGCGCCTCTGGCGGGGTCGGCCACTACGTCACCGAACTAGCGGCCAGTGCCGGCCCCGAGGTCACCGCCGTAACTGCCTCCGCCGGGCGCGGGCAGCGGCTGACCGCGCTCGGCGCGGTGGCAGTCATCCACGACGTCGCCGACGCCGCAGGCCGCTTCAACATCGTCATGGAATCAACGGGGGGCAAGAACCTGGCGCTGGCCCTGGACCGGCTCGCTCCCGGAGCAACGCTGATCTGGTTCGGCCAGGCCAGCCGCACCCCGGCGACGGTCAGCTTCTTCGACATCCTCGGCGGCCCTCAGACGGTGACGATCCGCTCGTTCGCCTACTGGGACTCACCGGTCCCTTACGGCGAGGACCTCGCGATCCTGATCCGCCTCGTCGCCACCGCATCGGTCCATGCTGCCGACAGCGAGAACAGCTGCCCGTTCTCCTCGTGCAGGTGGACCCGGTCCTCGCCCCAGTCCTGGCGGTAGGCGACGAACTCGAAGTCCCGGCCGCAAAGAGGGTGGAACGGGTGCATCACCCGGACCGGTACCGATCGAGCGGATCAGGTGTAGTTGACGATGCGGGGCAACGCCGATGCCGAACGGTTCGTGCTCACCGCCCGGACGGAGGTAACCGACCGGATGCTGATCTTCGGTGAACGGCACCTGCGGTCGGTCCTCGCCGGGTATGCCCGGCACTACAACGGACAACGCCCCCACCGCAGCCGCGAACTCCGCCCGCCCTGGCCCGACCACCCCGTCGCCGACTTCTCCCAGAAGCAGATCAAACGCCGACCCGTCCTCGGCGGCCTCCTCAACGAATACGAGCGGGCCGCGTAGATGCCCCCCAGGTCAAGACCGGTGGCACAGTTCTGGCACCGCATAGGGTCCATGTACACCTCGTTTTGGATCCAGTAACCTTTGCGACGTGACGGCTGCGAGCCCGGGCCCGATGGAGGCCACCGCAGAGGTGGTGGCGGGGGGCATGCGGTCGAACGGGCCAACGCCGGGGGTATTCCCTCCGCCGGAGTCAGCGCGGCCGACTATCTATGGCGAGCGGTATGTCATCTCGGCGGGCCATCCGCTGGTCGCGATGGTTGGTGCCCAGGTATTCGAGTCGGGCGGCAACGCGGTCGATGCGGGGGTGACGGCTGGCCTGGCAGCGGCGGTTGTGCAGGCGGACATGTGCAATCTCGGCGGTGTGGCGCCGATCCTCGTACGGACGGCCGGGTCGGATGTCGTCTACAGCGTGGCTGGGCTGGGCTGGTGGGGTGAGGCAGCGACTCAGGAGGCGTTTCGCCGCCGCTTTGGCGACGATACGCCGGTGGGCGTGGTGCCGGCGGCGGTGTCGGCATATGTGCGCGCGGTGCAGCGGTTCGGTACCTGGAGGTTTTCTGCCTGCGCGGCATCCGCTTCCGCGCTTGCCCGTGACGGCTTCTGCCTGGACGGAAGGCTCGCCGAAAGTTTGGCGATCATGGGTCGGGGCTGGCGTCGTTGGCCGGAGTCCCTGTCGGTGTACTGGCCGGATGGCAGGCCACCACGAGCGGGCGACCGGCTCGTCCAGCGCGCGCTTGCAAGCACGCTGGATCGGCTGTGTGGGGCCGAGCGCGCCACCCCAGGCACGGAGACAGCAGCCGCCGCCCGACACGCAGGATTGGGCGCCGTGCATGACGCCTTTTATCGCGGCGACATCGCCGAGATCATCGCCCGCTTCGCCCAGGAACGTGATGGCTGGCTCACAACTGCCGACCTGGGCTTGTTCGAAGCCGAGATCGAGCCTGCGGGCACGGCCCGGTTCCGGGACTGGGAGGTGGGGACGCCGACGACATGGTGCCAGGGCCCTGCGCTGCTGCAAGCCCTGGCGATCGTTGCGCCAGAGGGCATTGAGGACCTCGGGCATAACAGCGCCGCTTACTTGCACCTGATCGCCGAGGCGGTCAAGCTCGCGTTCGTCGACCGGGAGCGCTACTACGGCGACCCAAGGCTCGTCGATGTCCCGCTCGGCTTCCTGCTGTCGGCAGAGCACGCGGCGGAGCTGCGTGACGCGATCGACCCGGCAACCGCTCACCCAGGCGTGGGGGCGGCGCTGGGACCTGGGTCGGGACGGCTCGACACAACTTATATCTGCGCGGTCGGCGTCGACGGCACCGCGTTCTCCGCGATGCCCTCAGACACGCTGGACGGTTCACCGATCATCCCGGAACTCGGGCTGATGATCTCCCCGCGTGGTGTACAGAGCCGTCTGGATCCTCACCACCCAGCCTGCCTAGCACCGGGCAAGCGGCCACGGATAACCCCGGCGCCCGCTATCGCCCTGCATGAGCGGCGGCAAGGTGCCGCCGATAGGAAGGTGATGGCGTTCGGCAGCCCAGGCGGGGATGTGATCTTGCAGGCGATGCTGCAGGGATTCCTGGACGTCACCGTTTTCGGTATGACAGCGCAGCAGGCCGTCGAGGCGCCGCGATTTGCGGCGTTCGCCTGGCCGGACTCGTTTTACCCGCACCTTGAGGTGCCAGCCCGCACGTCGCTGGAATGCCGCTTCGGAGATGAGGTGCGCGCAGGCCTGCACCGGCGCGGCCACGATGTCGTGAGCTGGCCGGACTACGAATTCGACGTCGGCGGCCTGGCGATCGCCATGGATGCTGCCCCCCGGACGGGCACCGGGTGCTGGCGGCCGGCGCGGACCCACGCTGAATCGGCTATGCCCTCGGCCGATAAGTATCGATACCGCATGACCGGAGGCTCATGATGAGCTCATCAGATCACATTCAGGCTAGGACGGCAGTTACCCGCCGGGAGGCGCTGAAGCTGACCGGCACCGGAGCCGCCGCGATGCTGGCCGGCGGCATGCTCGCCGCGTGCGGGAGCAGCAGCACCACCAGCGCCACAGGTGGCTCCATGCAGAACGTCAGTGACCAGCTCGGCTGGCTCAAGACCTCTCAGTGGGCCGGCTTCTACGCGGCCATCGACAACGGCTATTACCGGCAGGTGGGCATCAGCGAAGACCTCATTTCCGGTGGGCCGGACATCATCGCCTCTAGCGTCGTCGGCGCCGGGCATGCGCTGGTCGGCGAGGACGACAACAACACCGCGCTGCAGGCGATCTCCAAGGGCGAGCCCCTGGTGATGTTCGCCACGATCTACCAGCGGTCTCCGTACTCGGTCTTCAGCTACCCGAGCAAACCGGTCCGGACAGTCAAGGACTTCGCGGGCAAGACGGTCGCCCTGCCCCCGGCGACCCGGCCACTGCTCGAGCCGCTGCTGCAGAAGGCGGGTGTAAGCCTTAGCTCGGTGTACCTCGTGCCGGTGGTCAACATCTCCCAGTTCACCAGCCACCAGGTCGATGCCTACTTCGGCTTTTCCACCAACGAGGGTGTCGCGATCAAGCAGAAGGGCATCAGCTTCATCACCACCCCAACCTGGGACCTTGGATTGAAGAGCTACGGCAACGTGCTCATCACCAGGCGGGAAACCGTTGCCAAGCAGCGCGCCCTGCTGGTGCGCTACCTGCGGGCGACGATCAAGGGCTGGGAGTACGCGATCGCACACCCCACGCAGATGGGTCACCTGACCGTCACCAAGTTCGCTGCTCCAGGTGACAACCTGGCAGCAGAGACCGGCCAGGCGGTGGCGCAGGTCGCGCTGATCAAGAATGGTGCCGGGATCATGCGCTTCACCTACCCGGGCATGCAGGAGATCATCAGCGCAATGGAGGCCTCGAGGTCCCTGGCCAAGCCCCTGAAAGCCGCCGATGTTATGACGACGAGTATCCTGGATGCCGCCTACGGCAGCCAGACCTCGATCCCGATGTGAGGCGCGGTGGTCATTGACGGTTACAACAACACCTGGGAGCGCGAAACCCGCTCCGGCTATCTCGCTGGTGACGAGTTCGGCGCTGAGCAGATGCTCAAGGCGATGGACGTCGCGGGAGTAGACATGGCGGTGGCCTGCTCGCTGGGGCAGGCGATTGACAACAGCGACATCCGCTCGGTCCAGCAACGCTGGCCAAACCGGGTCATCGGCTTCGGCCAGGTCAACCCGCGGCTGGACAGCGCTGCCGACGAGGTTGGCCAGTGCGCGCGGGATGGGCTGCGCGGGATCAAGCTGCGCCCCACGATGCACGGCTACCATTTCTGCGACCACAGCCTGCTCGACCCGGTGCTGGCTGCCTGCGCTGATCACGGTTTGGTTGTGCTGGTGAACGCGCTTGATGACCCGTTCTGCGCGCCACTTGCGATCGAGGAGATCGCCCGGCTCTTCCCCGCGGTCCCGGTGTTGATCGCGCACGTGGGAACGGTCTGGAACGTGATGGAGGCCATCCTGGTCGCCGAGCGCACGCCGAACCTGTACCTGGAGACCTCCTCGGCGCAACTGCTGTATGTCCGCACCGCATACCGGCGGCTCGGCCTGGAGAAGATCATCATGGGCATCGACTGGCCAGGCTCAGATTTCGATCTCGAAAGCATGAAGATGGCCCGTGCGATCCCCGATCCTGAGCACCGGCAGCGAGTGGAAGGCGGGAACCTGGCTGCCCTGCTCAGCCTGGAGCCTGGCCGCATGACCAGTGCAGACCGAAGGGATCTCGCATGAGCAGCGGGCCAGGACGGGTGGCCGGAATGACCGGACCGGAGCAACGGGCCAGCACCGTACCGCAGTCCTCCGCAGGACCCGCACAACGCGGCGGCTGCCGCCCGGCGGTCTCGCTCGGCGGCGTGTCTAAGCGTTTCCGGCTGCCTGGCCGCGAGCTGCTCGCTCTCCACGACATCTCGCTTGAGGTGAGCGGAGGCGAGTTCGTCTCGGTGATCGGCCCGTCGGGGTGCGGGAAGTCCACGTTGCTGCGGCTGGTAGCCGGCCTTATCGAGCCGTCTGCAGGCACGATCGCGATCGCGGGCGAGCCGCCCGGTCAGGCCCGTGCCCGCCGTGAGCTTGGTTTCGTGTTCCAGGAGCCGACGCTTCTGCCGTGGCGCACTGCGCTCGGGAACGTCACTCTGCTGCTAGAGGTCGCCCGGCGGGGCTCGGCGGCCGAACGACGGGAGCGGGGGCTGGAGTTGCTGGAGCTTGTCGGGCTAGGCGACTTCGCCGATACCCGGCCCGCCAAGCTGTCCGGTGGCATGCAGCGGCGGGTGGGTATCGCGCGGGCGCTGGCCCTCGACCCGCGGATCCTGCTGCTGGATGAGCCGTTCGGCGCTCTGGACGAGATCACCCGGCAGCGGATGAACATGGAGTTGCTGAACATCTGGACCCAGCGGGCTACCACGGCGTTGCTGGTCACTCACAATGTCGGGGAGGCGGTGTTCCTGTCCGACCGGGTTCTGGTGATGGCCACCGGCCCCGGCCGCATGGTGGCCGAGGTGATGGTGGACCTGCCCCGGCCCCGTCATCTTGACCTGCTCGAGGACCAAGAGTTCTTCGCGCTGTCAGCGCGGCTCACCCGCCTGCTGCACAGCAGCGACCTCGGCACCGGTGAGGCAACTGTATGACGCGCCGGATCGGCCTGTTGCTGGCCAGCGGTGCGGTCTGGCTGGCGCTGCTCGGGCTCTGGTGGCTGATCGCCGCGCTGGAGAAGGGTCCTGCGACCCTGTGGCCTACCCCGGCGCAGGTCGCCTCTGCGCTATGGGGGCTGCGCGCGGCCTTCGTTCAGAATGCGGGGACAACCTTGGAGGAGGCGGCGCTTGGCCTTGCTGCGGGCGTTGTGCTCGCTGTCGCTATCGCACTGGCCGGTGAGCGGTACCGGCCGCTGGCCGGAAGCTTGCACGGGCTCGCCATCGGCGTGTACTCGCTACCGCTGATCGCGCTGGCGCCGGTGCTTGTGCTGTGGACCGGGTCAGGGCTGACCACCAAGGTGATCATCGCGGCGCTCGCGTCGTTCTTCCCGGTGCTGATCAACCTGACGCAGGCGCTGCGCACCACCGACGAGAACGCGCTGGAGCTGATGCGCGTGGGCGGCGCCTCATCGTGGCAGGTCTTTTTGCGCATTGAGCTGCCTTATTCGCTTCCTATGCTGTTTGCGGCGCTCACCGTAGCCGCTCCAGCGGCGATCCTGGGCGCCATGCTCGCGGAATGGGTGGGGGCCAACAGCGGGCTTGGGATCCAGCTGCTCAACAGCATGCAAAACGACGACGTCCCGCAGTTGTACGCGTGCCTGGCTGTCGCCAGCATGCTCTCGCTCGTTACGTGGCTCGTGTTCACCCTGCTGGGCCGCTGGCTGTGTCCGTGGCATGCCTCGCTGCGGCTCGCCGAGGCCCGGAACTAGAGGACGCGGCAATGGCCGGAATCCTGCCTCGCCAAGAAAGGGCCGGTCCCAGGGTGTCTGGGCACGTTCGGTCGACGCTGCCCGGGCTGATCCTGCTCGCGGCGCTTGTCGCCGCGTGGTTCGCAGTCAAATACGGTGCCCGGGTCCCAGATCAGCAGATGCCCGCGCCGCTGCAGGTGCTGCGAGAAGGCTGGGCAGCGCGAGGCCAGCTGGTCAAGGCCGCGGTGAGCACCCTCGGCGGGGCACTAGCCGGGTTTCTGCTCGGCAACGCTGCTGCCGTGCTCGCTGCCGTGCTGATCGCCTCTTCCCCGGCGGCGTCCCGGGTTCTGGTGCCGTTCGCCCTCGTGGTGCGGACGCTGCCAATCATCGCGATCGCGCCGCTGCTCACCCTGCTGCTCGGCACCGGCGTGATCACGATTATGGCGGTCGCCGCGATCATCATCTTCTTCCCCACCATGATCAACACGGTGCTGGGGCTGCGATCGGTCCCGCCTGAGGCATTGGAGCTGATGGCGGTCGCCAACGCTTCCCGCCTGGAAGTGCTGTGGCGGGTGAGGCTGCCCACCGCGCTGCCGTATGCCTTCTCCGGGCTTCAGGTCGGTGCGGCGACCTGCATCCTGGCCGCGATGGTGGCCGAATGGGTGACTACCGGCACCGGCCTGGGCTATCTGATCTTGCAGGCTGGGGTGCAGTTCGATGTCGGGCTGATGTGGGCGGGCGTATTGGTGGCCGCGGTCCTTGCCCTGGCCGTGTTCGCGCTCACGGGCCTGATCGCCCGGCGGGTCATCCCCGGGAAGCCGGCCGATGCGCGCTAACCACAACCCG
>CAWIHB010000005.1:0-126352 GCA_963835775.1 uncultured Actinomycetes bacterium
GCGGGCGGTCCTGGCCGGGATCCGCGCCCTGGGACTGGCCCGGTCCGGGCAGCCCGCCGCCGGGCTGGCCGGTGACGTCGCCGTCGGGCGCGCCGACATCCCCGCTGACCCGCAGCGCGGCGAACCGGGCCGCGACCTGCCGCCGGAGATCATGACGGTCCTGTGCGCCAGCCTGCACGCCCTTGAGCCAGCCGAGGTCAGGGCCGCCACCCGGATCGGGATCGACACCGGCCGCAGGCCCGAGGACATCCTCAGCCTGCCACTGGACTGCCTGGCCCGCGACAAGGACGGCGGCGCGGTGCTGGTCTACGACAACGTCAAAGCTGACCGGCTGCGCCGCCGCCTGCCGATCAGCGACGCCACCGCTGAAGTCATCATCAGCCAGCAGCAGCGGGTCCGCGAACGGTTCCCGCACGTTCCGGCCGCGAAGCTGAAGCTGCTGCCCACCACTTACCGCAACCCTGACGGGAACAAGCCGATCAGCAGATCGACCCTGGAAGCCCGGCACCGGGACTGGGTCAATGCCCTCCCGGAGCTGCGCACCCGCGACAACGTCGTCTTCGACACCAGCAAGATCGTGCCGTATGCCTATCGTCACAGCTACGCCCAGCGGCACGCCGACTCCGGTGTCCCCATCGACGTGCTGGCCGAGCTTCTCGATCACCGAAGCTACTCCGTGACCAGGGGCTACTACCGGATCGGCGAAGACCGCCGCCGTGACGCCGTCGACAAGGTCACCGCGCTCAGCTTCGACCGGCACGGCAGCCGCATCTGGCGTGACGCCCGGGCACTGCTGGACTCCGAACGGGCCCGGCACGCGATAGGACAGGTCGCGGTGCCGTACGGCACCTGCAGCGAGCCCTCCAACGTCCAGGCCGGCGGCGGCGCCTGCCCTATCCGGTTCCGCTGCGCCGGCTGCGACCACTTCCAGACCAATGTCGCCTTCCTGCCCGACCTGCAGGCCTATCTCCAGGACCTGCTGCGCACCCGGGAACGACTGGCCGCCACCATCGACGGCGTCGACGAGTGGGCGCGCGCCGACGCCACCCCCACCGAGCACGAGATCGGCCGGATCCGGCACCTGATCACCATGATCAAAGGCGACATCGCCGGCCTCGACGACGCCGAGCGAGCCCAGATCGACGAAGCGGTCGCCGTGGTGCGCCGTCATCGCGCTGCGCACGCCGTCCCCCTCGGCATGCCCGCCATCCGGCCCGCTGCGCCCGCGCCGCCCATCACGACCACCATCGCCACGGAGGCCACCGCATGAACGCCGCCAAGCCCGGACCAATGCTGGAAGGCCGCCAGGCCGACTCCGCGCGCCGCCGCCAGCGCGTCATCGCCGCGCTCGACCGGGCAGCCGCCGACGGCTCGGAGACCAGCACGTCCGGGATCGCCCGCGCAGCCGGAGTCGACCGGACGTTCCTCTACCGGCACCGTGACCTGCTGGAGAAGATCCACGCACTCCAAGCCGAACCGGCCATCGGCGACAGCGCCGGCCCTGCCGTCACCCGAGCCTCGCTGCAAGCCGACCTGCTCGCCGCCCACGAACGCGCAGTCCGGCTCAACGCCCGCATTCAGCACCTGGAAAAACGCCTCTCCGAGACGCTCGGCGACCAGGCCTGGCGCGAATCCGGACTCGGAGCCCCAGCCGACATCGACGCCCTCAACCAGAAGATCACGCACCTGGAGCAGCAAGTCATCGACCTGCGCATGCAACTCGAGGAACGCGACGAGGATCTCTCCGCCGCTCGCGCTACCAGCCGTGAGCTCATGACTCAGCTCAACCACACGACCCGGCCCCGATGACACGCCGGGCAGGTCCTTGCACCACAACTGCCGCAGCAGATAGCTTGTCTGTCAACAGCCTCTGAGCTGCACAAACACGGGAAGCCAAGCCCTCGCGCAGCAAGCGAACCCCGGAGAACAGCCCCCACCCGTACATCACCTTGAACACAGTGGCATCCCGGTAGGCCGCCAGTGCTCCCTTGCGGCCCGACCGGACCGCCTCATCCACCCGGCCGTCGGCGTAATCGAAGAACCGCTGCAGCTCCTCCCTGGTCATCGGCCGCCGGTCCGGGTTCCCCTCGTAGTCCACCACGTGCGCGGTGGTGTTGGACTCGAAGCAGATCCGCGCCGGGTGCGTGCCGAACCGGGCCATGCACTCCTCAGCCCACCGGTACTGCGGCGCGATCAGGTAACTCTCGAACGACCGGATCGCGTCGTGATAGTTGCGGATCGTGGACTTCGCCTTGCCCGCCACGCCGGCCAGGTCAGCAGACCAGTCATCCAGGTGCGCCGCAGTCCAGTTCCACGGGTACTCGCCCGCATGATCAAGGAACTGCCGCACCACCGCCTGCCGCTGCCCGACGGTCCCGGGCGACAGGCCCCGCCCGCCGAGCTGCTGCTTGGCCCAACCCTCCAGCATCGCTTCCAGCACTGCGTCTTCCTCGCGCAGCAGCGCGACCCCGCTGACCAGCTCCAGCCTGGCCGAGCCCACAGGCTCACCAGCCCCACCCGCCACCCCGACCTCCTTGCCGGACAACGGCAGAATCTTGCACCAGAAGACAGATACAGTGCAAACCAGCCGGTCAGCGTCACATCCGCAGCGCCTGCCGCAAGACCTCGTCCTCGCAGGCCAGCAGGTCACGGCGCATCAGATCATGCATCTGACGAAATTCAGCGGGGTTGTACGATCTGGGAGTGCTGGTCGCGCCACCTGGTACGGGCAAGACCGTGATGGCGTGCGCGGTCATCGCCGCGCATCAGGTCTCCACCCTCGTCCTGGTAGACCGCAAGACGCTCGCGGACCAGTGGCGGGCCAGGATCGCGGAGTTCCTCGGCGTCAAAGCCGGGCAGCTCGGCGGCGGCCGGGCCAAGCTGCGCGGCTCGGTCGATGTCATCACCCTGCAGACCCTGTCCCGCCGCGACGACATCGCGGAGATGACCGCCGGGTACGGCCTTATCGTCGCCGACGAATGCCATCACGTCCCGGCCGCCGCGTTCGAACACGCAGTCAAGCAGATCCCGGCACGGCGCTGGCTCGGGCTGACTGCCACCCCTTACCGCCGCGACAAGCTCGACGACCTGATCGGCATGCAAGTCGGTCCGGTCCGGCACACCATCGCGCTGTCCCGCGACCCGGCCGGCCAGGACACCCTCCTGGGCACCGGCCGGCCCGCCCCTGTCTTGTACGTCCACCCGACTGCGTACCGGTACGACGGCGACGCCGACCCGTCCCGCCCTGGCGGCATGACAACCATCTACCAGCACCTGGCCGCTGATGAGCCGCGCACCCGGCAGATCACCGCGGACGTCCTCGCCGCGCTCAGCAAGGACCGCAACTGCCTGGTCCTCACCAACCGGACCAGCCACCTGGAAAAGATCGCCGACCTGCTGCGCGAGGCCGGACACGACCCGGTCATTCTTCGCGGCGGGATGGGCGTTAAGACCCGCGCGTTGGCGCTGGCCCGCTTGCAACTGCAGCCTGCAGGGCCCCCGCTTCTGGCCGTGGCCACCGGCCCGTACGTTGGCGAAGGCTTCGACTGCCCGGCTCCGGATACCTTGTTCCTCGCTGCACCGGTCGCGAATAAGGGCAGCCTGACACAGTACGTGGGCCGGATTCTGCGCTCACATGAGAACAAGACCACAGCTGAAGTCCACGACTACCTCGATGAGCGGACTGGCGTCCTCGCCGCCATGCTGGCCAAACGCGCACCCGGCTACGTCGGCCTCGGCTTCCCCGACCCGCGCAAGATCACACTCACTCCAAGCGCCAGCACGGATCGGCAACCGGCTCAGCCAGCCGCAATATCATGCTGACGTGATATTATGCCTGCGTAATGTACCGCCCCGGGAGGCAGCCGGCGTGCCCTATGCCCTGGTCATGACGCCAGAGGTCCGGACATGGCTGCACGACTTGCGCAAGCGAGACCGGAGCAGCGCGATCCAGGTCGGCCAAGCCGTCGGCATGCTGCTCGAAGCCGGGCCGGAGCTAGGCCGCCCGCTCGCCGACCGCGTCCACCACACCCGGCTGAGCAACCTGAAGGAGCTGCGGCCAGGCTCTGCCGGGCGCAGCGAGATCCGCATCCTGTATATCTTCGATCCCCGGCGGAACGCGGTCCTGCTGGTAGCCGGAGATAAGGCCGGCAAATGGGAGGCCTGGTACCGTCAGGCGATCCCGCTGGCCGAGCAGCGGTACGAGGACTACCTGAAACAAGAGGACATCCGATGAGCAGCAGCGAGTTCCAGCACTACAACCGGGATGAATTCCTCGCCGAGTTCTATCCCGATCCTGCCGACAAGGCCGCCATCGCTGCCGGGATGGAGCAGCTGCGGGCCGAGCAGCGCGCCTTCCGGCTAGCCGAGATGCGCCGCCGCCTGGGAATCACCCAGGCCCAGGTAGCCGCCCGGATGGGCATCACCCAGAGCCGCGTGTCCGCCCTCGAGCACGCCAAGCCAGGCACCACCGAACTGCGCACCCTGGCCGCCTACGTCGAAGCCCTCGGCGGCCGCCTCGAGATCATCGCCGACTTCGGCGACCAGCGGCTCGCCTTCACCGAACCCGGCCACGAAGCCGCCTGACCCCGCGCACCCGGTAAGCCTGTTCAGCTTCCCCACCGGGCCGAAGTCACCGCCCTGGCAGTGACCAGCAACCAGCTGACGCTCTTGAGTCTGGCCAGGGTCGCCACGTAGGCTTCTGCGGCATCTCAGCTCGCCTGCAACACCATCGGCCGGGGACGCGCAGCCGATCCTTCGGCAGAGCACATTTGCAACGTACAATTTGCCTGTCAGTATGCTGGCTGCACTCATATCTGAGAACACAAACAACGACAGATCACTGAAATACATTCTGCGCCCGCATTCACACTAATCACATTAAGCTCCTTCCCATTCCGGAGAGCCAGAGCCGAATCACGATAGCTACCGGCCCGGGAGTGAGCGCGGCAGCCCAAACCACGGCAGCACGCTGGCCTCGAAGCGGGTGATGGCGCAGATCTGGCCGCCGGCCAGGGTGAGCACGTAGAACGCGGTCGCATGGCGGATGCCGGCCGGGCCGCGCAGGTAGGCTCCGAACGCCGGCTGGCCGTTGGCTCGCACCGGGACGAGGTTGAACCTGCGGCCCGCGGCGAACAGGCTGGCGCAGTAGCGGGTCACGACGTCTCGGCCCTCGTATCCGAAGGGTATCGGCGGCATCGCGATGAAGACGTCGTCGGTCAGCAGGGCCACCAGCGCGTCGAGGTCGGCCGACTCCCACGCGCGGGCGAACTTGGCCATGATCGCGTCCTCGGCGGGTGAGCCAGCGGCCGGCGGCGGTTGGTGGCCGGCGGCCAGCTGCTGCCGGCGCTGGAGGCTGGCGCGGGCTCGTTTGAGAGTACTGTTGGCCGATTCGAGGGTCACCTCCAGCATGCCGGCCACCTCGCTGGCGTGGAAGCCGAGGACGTCGCGCAAGATGAGGACGGCGACCTGGCGTGGCGGCAGCAGTTGCAGGGCGGTCACGAAGGCCAGCGAGATGGCTTCGGTCTGCTCGTAGCGGGCCTCCGGCCCGGGTGGCACGTCGACGGCACCCTCGAGGAGGGCGTCAGGAAACGGCTGCAGCCAGACGGCCTCGTCGCGCGGGGTCGGCACGAGCGGTTCGAACCGAGACACGTCCCACTCCCTGGCCGGGCGCCGGCTCGCTGCGCGGCGCGCGTTGAGGCACCGGTTGGTGGCGATCTTGTACAGCCAGGTGCGCAGCGAGGCGCGTTCCTCAGTGAACCCGCCGATGCCCTGCCAGGCGGCCAGCATCGTCTCCTGGACGGCGTCCTCGGCGTCGGCGAAGGATCCGAGCATCCGGTAGCAGTGCACCTGCAGCTCCCGCCGGTGCGGCCCGGTCAGCTCCCGGAACGCCTCGCCATCTCCGGCCCGTGCTCGTGAGAGCAGATCGGCTGTCACCATCCTGCGCGCCTTCCTTCCGCACACGTCGTACCTCCGCTCGGTATATACACCGCCCGGGGGGCGAACTGGGCGGCTCGCGGGTGCCCAGTTTCCCGGCGCCGCGGTGTATGCATCACCGACCGCCCGAACGATCCGAGCGCCGGATCGTGCCGCGGCAGCTGGGAACGACTCTGGAGGTTGACGATGGAATCGTCCGCATCGGCCGGGCGCGTGGCGTCCGCCGTTCTGGATCCGCGCCGCTGGTGGGCGCTCGCGCTGCTATGCGGCGCGTTTTTCATGGTGCTCCTGGACGGCACGATCACGATCGTGGCGCTGCCCTCGATCGGGGCCGGGCTGCGCTTTTCCGAGCAGGGTTTGCCATGGGTGCTGAGCGCCTACGTGCTCACCTTCGGCGGCCTGCTGCTACTCGGAGGGCGGGCGGCTGACCTGCTCGGGCGCCGGCGCGTGTTCATGGCCGGGGCCGTGTTTTTCACGACCGCGTCGCTGCTGTGCGGGCTGGCCTGGTCGCGGGCAGCACTGCTGGCGGCCCGCGTGGTCCAGGGCGCCGGCGCAGCGATCATGACCCCGACCGCCCTGTCGATCATCTCCACGACCTTTACTGAGGGCTCCGAGCGGAACAAGGCGCTGGGGATCTGGGGCGCACTGGGCGGTATCGGCGCCACCACCGCGTGGCTGATCGGCGGCCCGCTCGTCGACGGCCCCGGCTGGCGGTGGATCTTCTTCATCAACATCCCCGATCGGGCTGGCCGCGCTCGCGCTGTCGCCCGTGCTCCCGCGCGAGAGCCGGGCCGCGCTGACCCGGCGAAGCTACGACCCCGCCGGGGCGCTCACCATCACCGGCGCGCTGGTCCTGCTCGTCTACGCGGTCATCCAGGCACCAGGCGCCGGCTGGGGCGGCGTACGGACAATCCTGCCGCTCGCCGGGTCGGCCGTGCTGGTCGCCGCCTTCGCGCTGATCGAGTCGCGCCACCGGGCGCCGCTGGTGCCGCTGCGCATCTTCCGCTCCCGGACCCTGGCCGGCGCGGACGCCCTGACGATCCTGATCGGCACCGTCGCGGTCGGCATGCCGTTCGTCCTGACGCTCTGGCAGCCGGCTTCCGGCCGGCCGCCGCGACCGGCCTGGCGCTCATGGCCGCGGGGTCGCTCGTGCTCACGCGGGTCTCCATACACGGCAGCTACTTCCCGGACATCTTCCCCGGGCTGCTCTTGTGCGGCCTGGGGATCGGCCTGGCCTTCGTGACCGCCACGGTCGCGGCGCTCGCCGGGGTCGCCTCGGGCCTGAGCACACCGCCTTGCAGACCGGCACAGCGCTCGGCGTCGCCATCGTCACGACCGTTGCCGTCTCTCGCTCCCAGCACTACCTGGCCGCAGATAACGGCGCGAACCCGCTCGCCGCGCTGACCCAGGGCTACCAGTCCGCCTTCCTGGCCTGCGCCGTGCTGGCCGGGGATCGGCCTGGCGCTGGCGTTCCTGCTCCCCGGCCGACCGCGGAAGCCAGCGCACGAGCTGCCAGAGCCGGACCCGGCGGCCGATGCCGCTGCCGCAGGAGACGTGGTGATCAGGTCAGGAACGAAATGAGCGAACAGCGCACCGATTCTTACCACCCACGCCGCCTGCGGCGGCGATAGCTGACAACGCCAATCAGAAGGAGGAGCAGACCATGACCATCTACGAATACCTGATGAAAGCCGTCCAGGATGACGCCCGGCGGGCCGGCGAACGAGACCGGCTGCTCCGCGAGGCACGGCGGGCTCGCAGGGCGCGCCGCCAGCGTCTGGTTCCCGCTGCTCCAGCAAGGCGCCGAGCCGAAATGGGAAAGCTCGTCGTGAGCGAGAACGTCACGCTCGACGGAGTCATCCAAGACCGGCCGGTGACGAAGGCTTCAGGGCCGGCGGCTGGGTCGGCCTGATTGGAAACAGCCCGCAGCTCGCCAAGCTCGCTCTCGACGAGGCGCTGGCCGCCGGGGCCCTCCTGCTGGGCCGGCGCAGCTGATCCGCTCGTCTTGGCGCAGCAGGTCATAGGCGGCGACCACGGTGCTGCGGCCGACCGCCAGCGCTGCGGCGAGGGCCCGGTCGGGTGGCAGCGGCTCGCCGGGCGGCAGTTCGCCCTCGTCGATCAGTCGGCGTAGGCGCGCCGCCAGCAGCACGTGCAGCGGCCCCCGGCCCGCTGGCCAGCGGCCCAGGCGCTCACCAAGCTCGATTGGCTCCATCTGCAAACCAATTTTGCGGCATTGGCCCTGGAATCGTCACCCCCACCCGGCAAACATGGCCGGGTAACCACCCGCCAGCCAGACGAGGACCAGGTCAATGCGACAGCTCCCGGCCAGCCCGATCACCGCCCTGATCGACGGGAAACCGCGGTACTACCTTGGTGAGAGCATGGCCTGCGATCTGGCAGTTGCCGGCCTGCTCGGCCCCGACGGCCTGGCCAGCCTGGCCGAGGTGAACCTCGGCTATGGCACCTCCGCCGGCGACCCGGCGCTGCGTGCCCTGCTGGCCGCCCGGCTTGGTATCCGCCATGACCAGGTGCTGATCACTGCCGGCGCGGCCGGGGCGCTGTTCCTCGTCGGCCTGCTGTGCGGCGACGGCGAGGTCCTGGTCGGGCGGGCCCTGCTTCCCGTCGGCGTTCGACGCGCTGCGCGGCCTTGGCGCCCCTGTGGTGACCGTGCAATCCCGGTTCGGCGACGGCTGTCGCATCGGCCTCGACGCGTCCGCCGCCCGGCTGTCGCCGCGGACCCAGCTGGTCATGTTGGCCTCGCCGCAGAACCCCACAGGCGTGACGATCACCGAAGGCCAGTCTGGCAGGAGCTTGCTCACCAGCTCGCGATCCCGCTGACCCCTGCAGTGCACTTGCGGTCAAGACCGCCTGCGTCGGCGACGGTAGCCAGCCGGTCGCTCGCCGATCTCCCCTCCGGTCTGCAGTCGCTCGACATTCCACGCGAGCTGCGTCGCGGTCGCTGCGGGGACGCCCGGTGGGACTGTCACGTGGTCAAGAGCCTTGGCGAAGTCGGCCAGGGTCGCGGTGACGATCTGCTCCGGTTCGCCGGGGCCGAGCGCGTTCCACCGTTCGGCTTCGAGGATGAGGTGCGCGGCGCTGATGCGCCGGTGGTCGAAGCTGCCGTCGATGGCGAGCGCGAGGTTGTAATCGATCCGGTCGTTCTGGAAGAAATTCGGGTCGGCGTCATAGACGTCGGCGAGCATGCTGCGGCCGAGAAGATGCAAGATGGCCAGATTCTTCGTATGGGCGTCGTTATCGCCTAGGAGCACGGTGAACGTGAGCCTGCGCAGGAAGTCCGGCGAGCATTGAGCGGCTCTGATCATCAGAGCCGAGGTCACCGTCATTCGCGGCCCGCTGCAGGCGCCTGATGATCTCGCTGTCGCTGATCGGCTCGTACGCCGGCTGCGTCCGGCTCGCCGTGTCCGGGTCGCCCACCGTCACGGCGCCGGCGATCGAGCTGCCGAACTCGCGCAGCATCGCGTACAGGTCTGCCGGGTTGCTGATGCCACGGCGCTGGGTGAGCCGCTCACGCTGACGCCCCTCGAGCGCGTATCCCCCGAAGAAGCTGCTCGCTGCGGGCGACGGCGCCTTCAGCAGGACAGAGCCGAACAACTCCGTCAGCGTGACAGGCCCGGGGATGTACCCGTCAGCCCACTCAAACTCGATGCGCTCCTGCCGGGAGCCGCGCGCAACCCAGCCGATCTGCTCGCCATGCAGACGCACCTCCAACCTGTCAGCCATCAGACCGGCCATCCCCGGCGGCAGGGTCACTGGTATCGAATGTCACGCTGAGAGTGATGCCGAGCGATTTCAGCGTGCGCAGCAGACGGGTGATGTACACCGTGCTCCGGCCGGCCTCCAGCCTGTGGAGGTAGAACCGGTCATATGCGTTCGCCTGCGCGAGATCCTCCTGCGAGATGCCACGTGCCTCGCGTACGGAGCGGATCGCGTCGCCGATGTCGCGCGGCTTACGCACGTCGATCGTCCTGCGGGCCATGACCACCCCCAAGTATACGTGAGGAAATCCCCACATCGTTTGACGTGAGAATATCTCCACATGCCGTGCTGTGCGAAAATCCCCACACCGCAGCCTCCAGATGAAGTCAGCTCGACCGCACGGGCGTATCCCAGATGTGTACGCCGCCGAGTCGCTGCGCCAAGCTGGACCAGGCGTTCCCAGCATGGGACCTCATGCTCATGGTGACGGAACGTCGCGCTTGATTAGGCGACCTTAAAGCGATAACAGAACGCCGACTATTCGCTGGTCACCGGCTGAGTGCGTGGATCGTGGCGGGCATCCCGACCCACCAGTTCTGTGCGTTCTCGGTGCCGTGGCTGCCAGGCGCCGGTAGTAGTACCTCTTCCGGGCGGTGCGCCGTTGTCAGGCCGTCAGGCTAGGCCTCATCTGTCGTGGTGGCCGTGTGCGCTTCCTCGAGAGCCTCGTCAGAGACCGTATGGGTTTCGCGGCCCCGCCGAGTTGGGTGAGCTTGTCAGCTACGATGTCGGCATCCGAAACTGGGGCTAGCACACCGACGGCCGCTTTGCCGCCTTGCAGTTCGCTGCCGATCCGCTCGCGGTCAGCCCGGTCGAGTCCTAGGCCCTTGTGGTAAAGCGCGCCAAGCAGTCCACCGCCTATCAGGCCGACGCCGAGCCCAATCGGGTGAACAGCGCCAGGACCAAGCCGATACCGGTCCCCTTGCCCGACGCTGCGCTTGCCGACCTTCTCAGACTTGACCTCCCCCTTCTCGTTCAGGACAAGGACGCCGACGGCATCCCCGTGTGCCGCCCCGAGTCCTTCAAGGCGGGAGGAACTCGTGACATGGCCGGAGCCGGACCCTGAGGTGCTGCGGGCGGCTAGGCCGGCACAGTGGGCTCTCACCGTCCCAGACGGCGGCCCGCGCTACCTGCTGTCGGCGAGTTCGCCGCGCTTGCCGCGCCGTCAGTGGTCGTCGGGGTTCCCCCGCAATCCTCCCCTGCCCTGGCCCGGTCGCCAGGCGCTGACGACCTTGGCTACCGCCGTGACCAGGAACAGCTGACCGATCAGCATCTCGAGCACGGCGAAGCTCTGGCCCGGGTTCGCGGACGGGACCAGGTTGCCGTACCCGGTAGTGGTGAGCGTGGTGAACGAGAAGAACAGGTCCTGGGAAAACGTGCCTGGCCCCTGGGATCCGAAGAACGGCGGCCGCGTTTGCGCGGCTCCCACTGCGCGGTAGAGGAATGCAAAGAACATGCCCGCCATCAGGTATGCGGCGATCGCTCCCAGGACTGTCTCGGCGTCCACCGCTGGCCTGCGCAACAGGTGGCGGACGATCGAGACTGGAGCGGCCAGGTACAGCAGGCAGCTCACCCACAACACGATGCTGCTGCCATGGAACTGATCCCGGAAGAAGAGATTCGCGGCCGCCGCCAGGGCTGCCACGACCAAGGCAAGATTGGCGATCGCCTGGACCGATCGGCGCGCGCGGGCCGCACGCAGTGTCACCCAGACCGTGGCGATTTGGACAGCCACGATCAAGGAGGCCGCCCATGAGGCAATAAGGGTAGCCGACAGAGCATAGGTCACCAGAATGAGAAGGAGTACCAGGGCGTAGCTGTCCGGCGAGTACAGGGCCTCGATGAGCCGCCAGGAAAAGTGTCCTCGTCCCAGTTCCTGCCCCTGCTCATCGGAACGGCCCGCCATCACGCGCGCCCCAGCGCAGCCAGCCGCTTGCATGCCCACCGGGCGCACGGCGCCGACGGCCCCGTCAGCCGGACACCAGACGGTTCCGTCATGGTAGCCTCCCTTCCTCCAGACCAGCCTCCCGGACGCGATCGGCGCCAAGGTTCCTGCGCCTGACCTCCAGCAGGTACCTCATGGCCACATTCTGCGCGCTACCGAGCCGGGCACCATCTTGCCCGTGACCAGCTGGCCGGTCTGTCCGGCGGCCGTTGCGCCCGGTGTCTGGCACTCGGGCGGGCCGAAGGCTGGCCTGGTCAGTGCCGGAACACTCTGCCGGATTGTGAGGTAATAAACCAGCTGCCGCATGGTTAGAACACGCGAATCTTGCCCTCGGCGACACGCATGGCACCCGCGCCGAATGATCGTTCGTTGCGTCGTTGACGACCAGGCAGCCGACCAGCATATTCGTGCAGATCGGCGGCGATGCGCGCGTCTGGTGTTGGTGACTGGGTTATGCCGTGCGACTGTGCGTTCGGCGAGGTTGGGCGTGCGGACCGGCTGGAACGCGGCCGCAGCCTGCCGCCGGGCAGGCCTGGCGGGTACCTCCGGCGCCATGGAGAACTCAGCTGCGCTGGTCACCGGCGCCGGCTAGGGCATTGGCAAGGAGATCGCGGGCCAGCTCGCTGCCGCCGGCTTCGGCCTTGATATATCGCGGGGCGGAGTTCTGGCTTGGAAGGGTGCGGTGCGCTAGCTTGCCGCCTGCGTGTCCTGCACTGCTCGTCGGCCTGCTCGGCCAGGCCTGGCGGAACTGCGCTGCCCGCTGGTGTGGGTGCCGTGGACAGCTGCGCTCTGGGTGATTTCCCGGTCTCTCGCATCGGTTTCGGCGCCATGCAGCTGCCCGGCCCGGGTCTCTGGGGGCCGCCGCGTGACCGCGGCGAGGCGGTGCAGGTGCTGCGCCGCGCCGTGGAGCTGGGCGTGGACCACATTGACACCGCGCAGTACTACGGGGCCCGGCGTGGCCAGCGAGCTCATCCGCGAGGCGCTGCGCCCCTACCCGGACAACCTCGCGCTGGTCAGCAAGGTCGGCGCACGCCGTGACCAGGCCGGGGAGCGGCTGCCGTACAGCGACCCTGATCAGCTGCGGGCCGGCATCGAAGACAATCTGCGCAGCCTCGGCGCCGGGCAGCTGGCCGCGGTGAACCTGCGCGTGATGGGCGACGAGCCGGACCGGCGGTCCGGCGATCAGCTCGCCGCCATGATCCAGGCCCGCGCGGATGGCCTGACCGGGGGCGTCGGGCTGAGCAACATCACCCTGGAGCGGCTGCGGCGCGCGCTGGAGCGCACCCCGATCGCGTGCGTGCAGAATCCGCTGAACCTGGCCGGCCGTTCCTCACTGCCCGTTCTGCAGGAGTGCGCCGCGCGGGGGATTGCGTTCGTGCCGTTCTTCCCGCTGGGCTCGGCCTTCGCACCGGACAACCCGGTGCTGGGCAATCCGGGCGTGCGGGCCATCGCCGGACGGCTCGGTGCCACCCCGGCCCAGGTCGCGCTGGCCTGGACCCTGGGCCTGGCGCCCAACGTCCTGCTGATACCCGGCACCTCCTCGGTGGCGCACCTGCAGGAGAACCTCGCCGCCGCCGGCCTCACGCTCGATGAGCAGGCGCAGCAGGAGCTCACCGCAGCCCAGGGATAAGCACGCCATGAGGCACCCCGGCGTACCGCCGCCGGCTGGTGCGCGTCAGGCACAGCAGCGGCTAGCATGCACCCCGCTCAGCCAGCAGCGCGCGTGCCGGACAATGCTGGTACTGTACCGCGGGAGCCCGGAGCTGCGTAAACGCGGACAGCGCTGGCGGGGCGATGCGCTCTGGCCGTCGAGAAGCCGGGAGAGATTGCCATGGCAGGCAGCGCCGGGCCGGGCGTGCTGTACGGCGAGGTGTCCGCGGGCTGGACGCCGGACGCGCCGGTGGCGCTGGTCTTGTTTCACGGCTACGGCGCGAACGAGCAGGATCTCGCCCCGCTCGGGCCGGTGCTCGCACCGGCCCTGCCCTGGGCAGCGCTGCGCGCCCCCCTCGGGGTGGCTCCCGGCGGCTATGCGTGGGTCCCGCCCATCGCGCTTGGCGACCGGGATCCGGCCCGCGCCACCGACGCCGCCTGGCAGTGGATCGACGCTCACCTGGCCCCCGACGCGACGGTGGCAGCCGCCGGATTCTCCCAGGGTGGCCTCATGGCGACCCAGCTGCTGCGGACCCGTCCCGAGCGGGTCGCGGCCACGGTCGTGCTCTCCGGTTTCGTCCAGGCCGCGCCGCAGCCGGCCGACGAGCAGCTGGCCGCCGAGCGCCCGGCCGTGTTCTGGGGACGGGGAGCCAGGGACCCCATGATTCCCGCCGACGCGATCGAGCGGACACGTCAGTGGCTGACCGCCCACTGCACCCTCACCGAGCGCGTCTACCCCCGTCTCGCGCACGGCATCGGCAACCAGGAAATCGCCGACGTCCGTGCCTTCCTCAGCGACCGGACCGCAGGCGGCGCAACCCGCTGACGGCCCGGGCGCGGCCGCTGGTGCGGGCGGCCAGAGGCTTACCTGCAGGCCCCCCCGCCGCCTAACGGCCCGCTGATCTTCAACCACTCATATAACTCTTCAACCACTCATATAACGCCGAGCAGGTGCGGCTAAGTTCTCCACGTACGCGACCTGGTGGATCCGGCAGGCGATCACCCGGGCCATGGCCGAGCAGTCCCGTACCATCCGCATCCCGGTGCACATGGTCGAGGCCATCAACAAGCTGGCCCGGGTGCAGCGTCAGCTGCTCCAGGACCTGGGCCGCGAGCCGACCCCGGAGGAACTGGCCGTCGAGCTGGACATGACCCCGGAGAAGATCGTCGAGGTGCAGAAGTACGGCCGGGAGCCGATCTCGCTGCACACTCCGCTGGGCGAGGACGGTGACAGCGAGTTCGGCGACCTGATCGAGGACTCCGAGGCCATCCAGCCCGGCGAGGCGGTCAGCTTCACGCTGCTGCAGGAGCAGCTGGCCTCGGTGCTGGACACGCTGTCCGAACAGGAAGCAGGGGTCATCTCCATGCGGTTCGGTCTCACCGACGGCCAGCCCAAGACCCTGGACGAGATCGGCAAGGTCTACGGCGTGACCCGGGAGCGGATCCGGCAGATCGAGTCCAAGACCATGTCCAAGCTCCGGCGTCCAGGCCATGGCATCGGCGACGAAGAACCCGGCGGCACCGGGCGGCCCCATAAACCCTGACAGTCCCTGCCTTCGTACAGCGAGCCCGCCGGGCATCGGCAGTCCAGACTGCGCAGATCATCCATTCGTGCGCGGACGCGATTCAAGTATTGCGACGAAGATCCTCGCCCATATCGGCCACGCGCGCGGCCGCGCGAGAGGTCAGGTTGCTCTCTGCTAGGAGATCCCCATCCCGCCCCGGGCCCCGGCCGGCGGAGTTCACGGCTGTCGACCGACCACATGGCACGGCCCAAGATCCAGCCAGTCGTATGCCGCGCTCGCGGCGCTCTCCCGTGTCTGCGGCTATTACTGCGCGTCCTGACGTGAGACTGACACAGTTCCGGTATGGGAACCGCGTCCCCGGCGCATGAGCACATCTTCGATGATGGGTGCATGGAGTGGATGTTCACCGGCGAGGTGATCGAGTGGCGCGGGCCTGCGCCGTACCTGTTCGTGGCCATGACGCCGGAGGAAAGCCAGGATCTGCAGGAGGCAGCCCGAGGCCTGATCTACTGGGGCCAGGTGCCAGTCCACGTCACCATCGGCGGCACCGACTTCACCACTGCGCTGTTCCCCAAGGACGGGCGCTACCTGGTGCCGGTCAAGGTGGCGGTGCAGCGAGCGGAGGCGATCGGGGAGGGCGCGATCGTGGAGGTCGTCGTTCGCCTGAACGCCGCACGGCGGGACTAACCAGCGGATGGAACGGGGGCAGCCTGACGACCAGATCATCACGGTCGAGATGCTTACGGAGACACCGCGCACCATCCGGGGGGCCATGAGAACAGGTGACCGGAGCGCATTGCGGTGCGGGTCATGAGCGCGCCTTAAGTTCGGGTGCTCGCGGCCGGCCACACAATTTCGCCAGCCGGAGCAGGTCAGCTATTCCGATCGGGCGCCGGCGACCCATCCGACTCCGCGAGCATGCAGTCATACTGTCACGACGGGCGCGATCCACCCGATGCCACAGTGAGCGGTACGCGGCAGATGAGGGTGATCGGGCGGGGGTTCATGAGAATGCGCGGGCTCCAGGATCAGGTCTGCAGGGATAAGTCGTGATCGTGGCAGACTCAGCCCGACGTTACTGCCTATCGCGACCACGGCCATGCTGACGAGAAACCAATGCTGGCTAGCCTGGGCCATCATCCTGCCCGGACGAGAAATACCCTTTCCTGAGGATTCTCCTGGCCAGACCATCCCGTTGAAGTGCCCGTAGCGCCTGCGTGGCAATTCAAGTCCGGCAGCCAAATTCTTCCGCTAGCTCCGTTTCTGTGGGCAGCTTGGCCCCAGCCGGGTACTCGCCGTCCCTGATCCGCCGCGCAAGCACCGAATGGACTTGCACAAAGGCCCGGTATTCTCGCTCCGGATCATCCATGACCTGATCCCGGATGCTTGCGTCCGTCGCGGACGAGGCAGCCGGGCCGTCCCGGCGTGACCGCGGGCAGTTTGGCCAGCTCAGCCCAGCTCATCATGCCCGGCATTCCGGACGCCGGCGACAACCAGTCGCGCAGGACGTCAGCCACGGCCTCCGGTGCGGCTCTGAACTCGGCTAGCTCGTCCTGGTAACCAGCCACACGGGCAGTGTAAACGCCGTCCGCCGCCCGCCCCGGGTCCCATCTGGAACACCCGCGCTCGACTGGACGTGCGGATTGCCGCCGCGGGCGGATAAAGCCTCGCCCTGCGGTCGGATCCGTTGAGGGCAGGATGGGTTCGAGTCAAATAACCGGGCTCGGCTTGATCACCAGCACTCCCGTATTCAGGCCGATGGCCAGTGAATCGGCTACCCAGGCGACGGCCGAGGCTGCGCGGTAAGTAGGCACGGTCAGCACGCACACGCCGACCCGAGGGTCCCAGATCCGGACCGTACGGTCGTTGCTGGCGCTAGCCAGCAAAGGCTGGCCGCCGATGCTGACTGCGCACACAGCTGTGACCCCGCCCAGGCGGCCTTGCAGGGTGGCGCGCTGCTGACCGGTGGCCGTGTCCCAGATCCGGATCGTGCCGTCATCACCGGCGCTGGCCAGCAAAGGCTGGCCGCCGACGCTGACCGTACACACTGCCTTGACTCCGCTCCGGTGGCCTTCCAGGCCCAGGGTGCGCTGACTGCCTGTGGCCGGGTCCCAGATCCGGACCGTGCCGTCAGCTCCGGCGCTGGCCAGCCGGGCCTGACCGCCGACGGTGACCGCACACATTGCCCTGACCCCGCCTAGGCGACCCTTTAGGGACGTAGTATGCTCACTGCCTGCTGCCACGTCCCAGATCCGGACCGTGTGGCCGGCCCCCGCGCTGGCCAGCAAGGGCCGGTCGGCGACGCTGACCACGCAGACGGCCCTGACCCCGCCCTGGTCGTCTTGCAGGGCGACGCGCTGCTGGCCGGTGACCAGATCCCAGATCCGGACCGTCCCGTCGGTCCCCGCGCTGGCTAGCAGGGGCTGGCTGTCGACGGTGATCTCACAGACCGCCTTGACCCCGCCTTGGTGGCCTTGCAGGATGGCGCGCTGCTGGCCGGTGGCCGGATCCCAGATCCGGACCATCCCGTCGGCCCCGGCAGTGGCCAGCAGCGGCTGGCCACCCACGCTGGCCGCACACATCCCGTTGACTCCGCCATGGTGGCCCTGCAGGGCGGCCGCCTGTCGGCTGCCCGCGGCCGGGTCCCAGATCCGGACGGTACCGTCCGCCCCGGCGCTGGCCAGCATGGCCTGGCCGCTGAGGCCAACCGCGCACACCGCCCTGACCCCGCCCTGGTGGCCTTGCAGGCTAGCGCGCTGCTGGCCGGTGGCCGGATCCCAGATCCGGAGCGGCCCGTCCGTCTCGGCGCTGGCCAGCAGCAGCTGGCCGCCCACGGTGACCGCACACACCCCGTTGACTCCGCCCTGGTGGCCTTGCAGGACGGCGCGCTGCTGACCGGCAGCCGGATCCCAGATCCGGATAGTTCCGTCCGCCCCCGCGCTGGCCAGCAGCGGCTGACCGCCCACGCTGACCGGGCACACCGCCCTGGCCCCGCCCTGGTGGCCTTGCAGGCTAGCGCGCTGCTGGCCGGTAGTCGGGTCCCAGATCCGGA
Source organism: uncultured Actinomycetes bacterium (assembly GCA_963835775.1). Lineage (GTDB taxonomy): Bacteria > Actinomycetota > Actinomycetes > Streptosporangiales > Streptosporangiaceae > Palsa-504. The sequence goes on from CAWIHB010000005.1 coordinate 17,882, forward strand.
TAGTTCCGTCGGCCCCGGCGCTGGCCAGCAGCAGCTGGCCACCCACGCTGACCGGGCACACCCCGTTGACTCCGCCCTGGTGGCCTTGCAGGCTAGCGCGCTGCTGACCGGTGGCCGGATCCCAGATCCGCACCGTTCCGTCGGTCCCGGCGCTGGCCAGCAGCGGCTGGCCACCCACGCTGACCGCGCATATTGCCTCGACCCAGCCGTGATGGCCTTGCAGGACGGCGCGCTGCTGACCGGTGGCCGGATCCCAGATCCGCACCGTTCCGTCGGTCCCGGCGCTGGCCAGCAGCGGCTGGCCACCCACGCTGACCGCGCATATTGCCTCGACCCAGCCGTGATGGCCTTGCAGGACGGCGCGCTGCTGACCGGTGGCCGGATCCCAGACCCGTACCGTTCCGTCAGCTCCGCCGCTAGCCAGCAAGGAACGGCCGCTGACGGTGACCTCGCACACCCCGTTTACCCTGCCCTGGTGGCCTTCCAGGGCCGCACGTTCACTTCTTGGCCGTACCACCGCCCACAGCGCCCGGTAAGGCGCTTCCCAAGCGCCGGCGCGGTAAGCATTACCCAGCTCATCGAGCGCCTCGGTGACGCTGAACAAGGCCGCGCGCTCGCCAGGTAGGGCAGTGATGGCCTGGGGAGTCAGCTGCAGCAGCCGGGCGCGGCGGCGTGCCTCCATAGAGGCAGAGCGCTCGGCGGCTGGCATCAGTCGGCGAAGGTCGGCATGGAGCAGGTAGGCGTCGTCGGTGAGCAGGTCATCGATCAGCCCGGCAGCCTGTGCGTGGCCAGGCAGGGAGCGCAGCAGGTACCGGCCGGCCTTTTGCCATCTGGTCAGCCGGCCATGCTTGATGAACGCCTGCGCAAGCGAACGCTCATCATTTGTCCGCACGGTGATGTCTGCGCGTGTATGCAGCAGGGCGTCATTGAGTGCCTGATGGAACAGCCGGTAGACAGGCCAGGCATCTCCGCCGTCGGCATCCGAAGGCACATCGGCAGCGGATTCCACGAGAAAGTTGGCCGCGGAAGACCGGGCGAATCCGATCAGATCCTCAATGCTCAGATGCACCCCGTAGATGGCCTCCACGGCCAGCCGCCACAGAGCAGCGGAAAACCCCGGCGCCTCAGCGAATGCCAGGGCAGTCAGTGCGTGAGCTGCCGGGAGCCCGGCAACCGGGCGGACCCGCTCCAGGTAGGCGGCCAGGGCCGAGTCCACCGTAGCCGGGGGCTCAAGCTGCCCGGCCGTGGCGGCCTTCTCGTCATGCAGGCCGTGTGACCTGCCGATCAGGCCCGCGATGAGGAAATTCTGCCCGGACATCGCCGCAATCTGGGCCGCCAGCGGTCCGGCGACCGTCTGATCGGAATAGGGGTTGTCCGGGCGTTCATCACCAGCTAGCTGCAGGCATGCCAGCGCGTAGGCGGCCAGGTCCTGCCCGGCGAAGTAGCCGGGATCATCCAGATCCACTCGTTCCAGGGCAGCGCCGAACCGGCCCAGCAGATCGCCGCCATCATCACGACGGCGCGTCCCGACAATAACCTGGGCCCCGGTAACGGAGCACGTCTCAGCCAGCGGCAAAACGACAGAATCGATGATCGCCCGCACCTGACCAGGGGAAGCGGCCTCATCAAGCGCGTCGATGATCACGTTAAACCTGGCGCCGCCCCGCTGGCTCAGCGTTTCCCGGATGGCCGGCGCCAGATCACGGGGCTCGCCCGGCAACGCGGCCGAGGCCGCCCGGGCGATCTCCCCGGCGACCTCCAATGCAGTCTTGCCTTTGGCGTGGACAGCGCAACTCACCGATCCCAGGCTCGCCTGTACTGCCTCATCTGCAGATGGCAGCAACGCCCGGATATCAGGATCCGCCGTCGTGACGATCCGGCCGAGCACTGCGGACTTACCTACTCCGGGGGAACCAGTCACTACCAGCACCCGACGGTCCAGGACAGCTCGATCCAGCCAGGCCACGATTTTTCTCAGCGCTGCCGTCCGGCCACGGAACCGCCAGCCGCGCTCGCTATCAATGCTCACTCCCCGAGCCCGCGGCCGCCAGTGCCGCACTCCTTCAGGGTCGCGCGCCAAAGTCCAGCCCCACTGGGCCAAAGCGATCTCCCCGGCCGTCTCCACGGACCAGCGGGTCAGCTCCGCCAGCCGCAGGCCGGGGAAGTCCAGGTCGGCCTGGCGCAGCGTAATCGCCCGGCCATCCCCGTTGGCGTGCGCCTGACCGATAATCCCGACCACAGCCTCGTAGTCCGGCGACCACAGCCCTCCGCCGCTGAAACCTGGCCGGATCAGGTACCGGGAACCGGTGTCTAGCCGCACCCATCCGTATGACAGCGACGCCCCCACCAGCCCGTCAGCGCAATCCCCGACCGGATCCCGATCCGGGAACCCGAAGGCCCACCACTTGCGACTGACCAGATCCTCCCCCTGCGGGCACCGCAGCGGCGCCGCTTCCACCCCGGCCGGAACCGGCTCCGCCAGCATCAGCACCGCCAGATCTCGTACTGGCCGCGAGTACACGACATGAACCGAGGCGACCCGGCGCCGCGGGCAGTCACCAGCCTTCGGGAACGCCACCCACAACGGCTCCACGACCGCTGCCTCAGCCACGACCACGTGGGCGCACGTCAGCACAAGGTCCACGCCGACAACAACCGCCGTTCCCAGGGGATTGAAATCATGTGCGGACGAATGAACGGCGGCTACCCACGTGTCCAACGATGGCTGTACGGCACTGCTGGCGCTCATTGCCCGCCCGCAACAGTCTCGTCAGCAGGGCGAGACCAAGTAAGAGCGATCTCGAAGTTGCCTTCGCCAGCTGCCTTGGCAACCAGCCAACTGGCGCCGCCGCTCACCTTAATGCCGAATTTCAGGACCACCTCATCCGGACGCGCTTCTTTGACCTTCTCCAAGACGGCCTTGGCGGCATCCACCGCCGGGCCAACCGCCTCCCGCACCCGGCCAAGGACCTCCTCCGGCCCAGCTGGCCGGAAACCCTCCGGTGGGTCGATCTCGAAGCTGACAATCGTAGTGTCATCCACACGGTAGGTCACCACCTGCGAGGACACGCTCGTCTCCCCTCCCTGCCACGTGGCAGCCCATCCGAGGCCATCCTCTTGATTCTCTAGGACTCCCGGCCGCTTTGCCACTAGGACACATCAGCCCTGGTCCGCGGCAATCGAATGTCGGAAGCTACACCACCGGCACCACGCTAGCGAAGATTGCCTTTACCAGAAAAAACCCTAGTGGAAATCAAATCAACTAACGGGCGGCCGTTCCACAATAACAGAAATTTCGTCTCCCCGGTCCAGCCATCCGGCCTTGCCTGACGGTGATGTGCGCAGGATGCGCAAAGCTGGGTCACGAACCATACCCCTGAACAAGGCTCGCTGCCAACGACAATACCGGGAAAACGAGCTAACCTGCAGGTAGCCACTGCATCGGCCGAATCGCGTCGGTACACCACTGCATGCCGCGTCCGGGATCTATCGGCGCCGTGCCGAATTTACGTACTGCGCACTATCACTTACGTCACCGGCGAACCTTCGATCGTACATATGTGGCATTCGGCGAGACCGCGATTTGATTGCAAAGCTAAACTGACGATCACCACGACCATTAGTGGCACTCAGGCCAACGCATAAGTATGCAGGCATGCACCGCACTCATTTCGGCATGAGGGGAAGCGTTCGAGCGTCACGCGCCAAGAGACGAGCTCTTTATCCGACTGCCTGCCCGGCCTGGAAGGTGCTCTGGTGCAGAACCGCGTCCTGCGCGGACCGCTGTTGGCTGCGGCAGCCACGCCGTGCTGGTCAGCGGCACGGGAGCAGGCGTCCCGCGCCAGCCACCCAGTCATGAAGAGGCCAGGTAGAGGACGGAACAGCGAACACGCCGCCGGATATAAAGGTCCGCTTGCCTCGCTCGTGTTGCTCTTATTGGATGAATTTCCCTGATCCGGGAAATTTCACCGGTCGGGGGTTCAACTCGGTGGCAAGGTCATCTGGGCTGACTCGTGGGGCCTTCGGCGCGGGGCGGTAACTTCCGGGCACCAGCGGGAGGATGTCGCCTTGCCAGCCAGATGATGGAGCGCCGCGGTGCGGATGCTGCAGCCCCGTCCTGGCCTGCAGCATCCATTCCTGGCTGACCGCAATCGTCATTTCCCCAGGTCAGGCACTCGGATTAGTCATGCAGTCCGGCCGCGCCGCCGCTGCTCGCCCGCGGAATGCCCGCCCGGACGGCCTTGGCGTGTTAGCTTGGACTGGTGATAGGTCACCGTTTCGGTGATGTACCACTCGAATGGGGGTTCAGGTCCACCCTCGGACACGTTTCGAATTTATTCTGTAACGAGGCCATACGCGGTCGCATATGACTGTAGGGCTACGCATTATCGTTCAGGGATATTCATACCGTTACAGGTATCGTGTGCTTATAGGTCAAGGACGCTGGAGGCTGTGTCACTCGCTCCAGCACACTCACGTCGCTGGCCCGAAGTTCCCCAGGGAGCTGGGCCGTTAAGTGCGCCTTGTCCACTGCCAGACACATAACATACGTCAGTATGTGATACGATCGTATGCATGGCACAGGTAGACAGGTTTTCGGTGACGATGCCGCCCGAGCTTGGAGAAGGCGTCCGGCAGGCCGCTGCCCGGCAGGGCACTAGTGTGTCGACGTGGCTTACCGAAGCGGCAGCCGACAAGCTGCGTAATGAGCTCCTCGGCGCTGCCCTGGATCAGTGGGAGGCGGAGGATGGCCAGTTCACCCCGACGGAGCTGGACGAAGCGGCGTCTCGGCTCGGGCCTGCGCCGCGTTCGGATGTGGCGTGAAGGCGATCCTCGACGCAGGAGCTCTGGTGGCGGTTGATCGCCGAAACCGCCTGATCGGCGCCCAACTCCGGGTGCTCCAGCAGCAGGGAACGCCGATCCGGGTCAGTTCCGCAGTAGTGGGCCAAGTCTGGCGAGACGGGCGCAAGCAGGCCAACCTCGCCCGGGTGCTGGCCGGCGTCGGCATCGAGGCGCTTGGTAAGGACGACGGCAAGCGCATCGGCGAACTACTCGCGCTGTCAGGCTCTGCAGATGTCGTCGACGCACACGTAGCGCTGATGACAGCGCGCGCCAACCTCGTCTTGACCAGCGATCCCGGCGACATCCGCAAGCTACTGCAAGCTCGAAGGGTTTCGGCGCGGGTCCAGACCGTGTAAGGCTCCTGGACCCCTGGTACTCATGGCCGACCAGCACCGGCTCTCATCCCAGGGGCTGCGCAACTACCAGTCCTAGGCCCGGCAGGTGAACCGCTCCGCGCAACAGCTTCTCCGGCAGGGAGTCGACGAGGGACTCGTCCGCCCCGACATCGACGGCGCTGGCCACAGCAGCGCGACCACCGCAGCCGCCATGTCGACCAGCGTGAGCAGTAGGTGGCCGAAGACCGGCCTGAGACGAGCTTGGACGCGCCGAGGGCTGCTGACCGGTCGGAGCCGCCCGCCAGGCTCCGGCTGGCTCCGGCTGGCTCCGTTGCAGCAGGGCCGGGCCCCTCCGCCAGATCTAGCCGGCGCAGCTAAATCCAGCCGGCGACGCTGCTTCGGGTTTCGGGGCCGCACTATTCGGTTCCTACTTCTTCCTGTCGCTCTACCGCCAGCGGGTCAACGGGGTTCGACCCCTTCAAGGGCGGCATCGCGGTCCTGCCTGCCGGGCTGGCGACACTGGGCGGCTCGCTGGCAGGCGCCCGGCCGGTCGCCAGGATCGGCCCCCGGGCACAGCTGATCAAGGGATCGGCGCTCGGGGCGCCGCCATGCCCTGGCTTTCCGCCGCGGCCCGGCCCCCTACGCGCAGGACATTCTGGGGCCGCTGATTCTGGTCGGCGTCGGCGTGGGCCTCATCTTCGTCCCCATCACCCTGGTCGCGACCTCCGGCGTGCCCCCCGGACGCCGGCCTGGCATCCGGGCTGGTGAACACCATCCGCCAGGTCGGTGGCGCCGTCGGCCTGGCAGCACTGGCCACCATCGCGGACACGGTCACGCTGCACCACCGGACCTGTTGCGTATTGGGACGGTCGGCGCTCCGCCCCTGCTGGCATCGTCGCGTCATCGCCCAGTACGGAGGGAGTCGGTAGAATGCGATGAAATGCAGCGGGATGCGACTGCTAGGCCAGCATGACCTCGGCGGCCACGGCAACTGCGGCGAAGGAACGGCATTGCTGTGCCGTGGCGGCAAGCGGTATCTCTACCTCGCCCACGAGGACGGCCCGGAGAACTTCAGTGTGCTGGACATTACCGATCCGACCAGGCCGCGGTTGCTCGCCCAGACCAGCCTGCCGCACCACGACGTGCGGTCGAACTCGCTGGCAGTGGCGGACAACCTGCTGGTCGTTGACCTGTCCCGTCCGGACCGGTCGGCCGAGGCCGGCCGCTGGTGGCTGCCGGGCACTCAGGCCGCTGACGAATGCCCGGCACCCGTTCGGCTCCCGCGGTTCGACTCGGGATTCCGGACGCACAACGTGAACGTCTACCCGCAGCGGCCCGACCGCGCCTACGTTGGCTACCTCGACGGCGGCGTCGTCATCCTGGACATCGCCGACGTCGCCGCGCCGCGGCTGGTATCCCGGCTCGACTACCATCCCCCGATGCACGGGTTCACCCACACCGTGCTGCCGCTGTTCGCGCGCGACCTGCTGGCGATCACCGACGAGGCCGTGTGCGACCACGCCGTCGACTACCCCAAGCTGCTGTGGTTCGCCGACGTCAGCTACGAACGGTCACCCCTGATCATCAGCAGCGCGCCGAGGTCGCTGCATTGACGGGCCAGACGAAGACCGGAGCCGTCCGGTACGCCCTGCGCCAGGTCCTCCAGGCGAAGTCCCCGCCGTCCGTCGCGCAGCGGGAGGAACGCCTCATCCGGTTCCTCGAGGAGGAAATCTGGCCGCTGATCCCGCCGGACCAGCTCGGCAAGCCGGTGTCCAAAGCAGAACGTGAGGAGATCCTCGGGTTCGGCCAGGACGGCGCATGATCATCGATTCCGCCGCGATCCTGGCCATCATCGGCAAAGAACCCGGCTACGAGCGCATCGTCCACGAACTCGCCGCCTCACCCGGCACCCGGATTGGCGCGCCGACCCGGCTGGAAAGCGGAATCGTGCTGACCGCGCGGTTCGGGCCCCGGGGGAAGACGGCCCTGGCCCGGTTCCTGCAGGAGAACTCCGTTCAGACCGTGGCCTTCGACGATGCGCACGCGAGCGCGGCGCTCGACGCCTGCTCCCGTTTCGGCAAGGGCAGGCACCCCGCCGCGCTGAACTTCGGCGACTGCTGCACATACGCGGTCGCCTCCGTCGCCGGCGAGCCGCTTCTGTGCCTAGGAGACGACTTCGCCAGGACCGACCTGCTCCTGGTCAGCCTCGGCACCCGATGAGACCGACGCCCCCGCTCGCCCATTTCTGCGGGATCACCCCGGTGGAAGCGGAGACGGGCAGGATCACATAGAAGATGCCGGCCAGCCAGTCGCTGTGCGCGCCGATCCAGGGACGGCTGTACGGCGGCGCCGTCGCCATGCTCGGCTGGCGTGTGAAGAAGGCTCCTGCCGGTGGCGCAGGACTGGCACTTCCACAGCGGCGAAACTGGGCGACATCCCCCCGGATGGCCCGCCTGCGCTCCCGCCAGGATGCCTTCCATGCCCGGGCACTGGTACCACGGCCCGTTCGGCAGAAAGAGAATTTAATTACCCGAACGAGCAGGGTTATACGGTCCGCACTTGGCATTGCGCTCCTCGGCCTTACCGCTCACGGAGGTTAGCCCGGGCCGGTCCGCACAGGCCAGTTGCCGGGCGCGCGCAGAGCACTGCCGCCGCTGACGACGGCAGCCGCGCCGTTGCAGTCAGGGGCGCGGGCCCAGATCCCTTCACGGTGTCGTCGGCCATGTGGCAGGCCGCCCACCGCCGGTCACCTGGACACGACGACGCGGCCGGTCAGATCGAAGGGTGAAGGGTCGGACACCGGCCTTTCCCGGTCGGAATGACGGGTTCAGACATCCAGGCTGGTGCGCAGGTGACGGACGGCGGCCGTGTGGATCTCCGCCCCGGCGGGCCCACCCGTGACGACATGGCGATGCTCGATCCGGGCGGTGATATCGACGGCCCGGTCGGGCTGGCGCAGCGGGGGTTCCTGCCGCCGACTCTGGTGCGGCCGGTGCCCGTTGTAGTGCCGCACATACTGAGCTGGGCTTCTATCCTCGGCGCTTGTGCTCTTCCGCCTCGTATACCCCGCCGTGCGCGCGGTGTCGGCCACAAGGTCAGGCCCGCACGCTCCCAATAGCGGTGGGTGTCGATGGTCAGCCCGCATACCTCTGCGGCCTGGCCGATTGACAGGCCCTCAGCAGGGACAGGGGTTGGGTTTCTCGGATGTAGGTTGCTGGGCACGCAGCACTAGGAACCCTGGAGCGCGCTCCAGGAACATCGTTTAACCAGTGAGGAGTTTTCATGGCTACCGTCACCGCACTGCTGGATCTAAGGATCAAGCCGGAATCAGTCGCCGAGGCCAAGGAGACCGTCGAGAGCGTGCTGGTCGCCACCCGCGCGTTCCCCGGTTGCATCGGAGTCGACGTCCTTGTGGACACTGAGGACGAGGCCCATCTGCTGCTGATCGAGAAGTGGGAGTCCATTGAACATGATCAGGCGTACCGCGACTGGCGCGCGACGGACGCCGGAGCGTCCGCACTCTCGACCATCGTCGCGTCGCGGAGCCTCACACGATTCGTTGCCGCATAGGCCGGAAGGAAAGCGATCAAGCAGGCGAGGCTCGGCCGTTTGGATGTCGCGCGCATCGGCTTCGGGGCGATGGGGATGTCGGCGTACTACGGGGGCGAGGGAGGATGACGAGCAGTCGATCCAGACGATCCACCGGGCCGTAGACCTCGGCGTGACCCTGACCGACACCGCCGAGGTCTACGGCCCCTACCTCAACGAGGAGCTCGTCGGGCGGGCGCTGACCGGCCGCCGCGACGAGGTGGTGCTCGCGACGAAGTTCGGCCAGCTCAGCCATCGCGGCGAGACGGACACGCAGCACATCGACCTGGCAGACCTCGAGAAGGTCCGCCACCTGGACAGTCCCCGCTTCGCGGGGGACAACTTCAGGACGAACTGGCGCATCGTCGAGGTGGTCGAGCAGGTTGCCGCCGAGATCGGCCTCACCCCCGCTCAGATCGCGCTGGCCTGGCTGCTCGCGCAGGGCGGCGACATCGTGCCGATCCCCGGAACACGCCGGAGCGAACGGGTCGAGGAGAACGTCGGTGCCGACGCGATCGAACTGAGCGCGGGCCAGCTCAGCCGGCTGAATGACGTCGAGCCGCCCGTGGGCGACCGCTACGCCGATATGACGCCCATCAACCGCTGACCTGTTTGGACGACGGGCAGTGCGCCCTCAGCTGACCGACGCCCCGGCCGGGAGCAGGCGAGCCGGAGCGGGGCTCTCAAGCTGCATCGCCTTCGGTGGCCGTGCCCGGCGGTAACGCCTGGCGAGAACGACGCCGCCGATCGCGGCTGCGAAGCAAGACGCGCCGCCTGCCGCCAAGCCGATTCGCGGATCGGTCAGGGCGATGATCCAGCCGATCGCAGGGCCGCCGACCGGCGTCGTTCCCTGGAAGGCGACCTGCCAGAGCGCGATCACCCGTCCGCGCATGCTCGGCTCGGCGCTGAGCTGGATGGTGGAGTTGCCGATCGCGATGAAGGAGACGCTCGCCCAGCCCACGAACAGCAGCGCGGCGTAGGTGAGGCCGAGGAATGGTGCGAAGGCACAGACCAGGATGGCCGCCCCGAAGCCCACCGAAGCGATGATCATCGGGCGTAGTCCGGTCCGCCCCCGCGCGGCGGTGAACAGGCCACCGATGACAGCGCCGATCCCCATGGCCGCGGTCATGAAGCCGTACGCTTCCGCGCCGCCGTGGAACGACCGCTCGGCAAGAACAGGAAGCGAGACAGAGAACTCATAAGCGAACAGCCCGACGAGGCCCATCATCGCGAGCGGGATGGCGATTGTTGGAGTGCGCGCCGCGTACCGCAGGCCCTCACGCAACTGCCCGCTGGCTCGTCCGGACGGCGGGCTCGGCAGCAGGGCGGACCGGTCCATGATCAGCAGGGAGGTGACGACGGCCGCGAAGCTCACCGCGTTCAGCAGAAAGCAGACCCCGATGCCGAGCGTAGCGATGAGGACGCCCCCGATGGCGGGCCCGACAGCACGGGCGGCGTTCACCGTCACCGAGTTCAGCGTGATGGCATTGCGCAGCTCGTCTTTGCCGACCATTTCCCTGACGAAAGCCTGCCGCGCGGAGTTCTCGAAGGCGTTGTTCAGTCCAAGGACGACGGCCAGCAGGCAGATCTCCCAGAAGCGGGCCGAGCCGAACACGACAAGCAGCCCGAGCATCAGGGCCTGGAACCCCATGGCGATCTGCAGCGCGATCATGAGCCGCCGCTTGTCCACCCGGTCGGCGATGACGCCGCCATATGGACCGAGGAGCAGGACCGGCAGAGCCTGCAGCGCGACGGTCAGGCCCAGGTCGGTACTTGAGTGGGTAAGGGTCAACACGAGCCAGGACTGCGCCGTCATCTGCATCCAGGTGCCGACCATAGATATCGACTGGCCAGTGAAGTACAGGCGGTAATTCGGGACTTTCAGCGAGGAAAAAGTCTTTCCCCAAAACGCTCCGGCCTTACTCTCCAAGCTCTCATCCCCACAGCAGCCAGCTCATTAGTTAGTTAGCACAACAAACGATAAATCACGACTGTTCCCGAGATCGGACTCACGTGTGGGGTTCCAGAACTCGGCCACTGGTCCTGACCTGGGCTTCTATGCGGCTCGCTCGTACTCGTTGATGAGGCCGCCGAGGACGGGCCGGCGCTGGATCCGCTGCGGGAGAGGTCGGCGACGGGCCGGTCGGGCCGAGGCGGAGATGGCGGCTGCGAGACCAGCCGGTGCATCCGCGGCTTTGCTGGCAGAAGCCGGATCAGCGCGGTGAGGACCGCCCGGTCGGGCCAGTCCAGCCGCGACCGGGGATGTGCCCGGCGCAGCACGGCGACCTCATGTCGCAGCACGAGCAGCTCGGCGTCCTTGGATGCCGATGACCGGCCGAGCAGGACCAGCCAGCCGCAGAGCCGGACGAAGATGAGGTAGAGCAGGCGCAGGGACGCGGATGATCATCATGCCGTACGGCTAACCCTGGCCGTCGCTGCAGCTCACAGGGCATGCAGACTGCTGGCATCCCACAGGTCAACCTCCGGAGAAGCGCCCCAGACCGCCGACTCGGTGTGGGAGCGCAGACGGCTGCGGATCGGTGTAGGGCGGTCCAGATTTACCGGTTCTGTCACCGGTCTGCGCAGGCTCCGGTCCTGTCGGCCGCGCGCGGGTGCGAGCGCGTGTCGCGGGTCCTTGTGGTGATGGTGCCCCCGGGGTCCGGTGGTGGTAGCGCGGTGCGGGGATGGCTGGTGGTGAGGCTGTGGTCAGGGGGATGGCTGTGGGCTGGCCTGGGCCCGATGGCTGGGGAAGTCGGGCTGGCCGGTCAGGGCGGCCCTGCTGAGGATGGCGGCGAGTTCTGCTGCCTGGGTTCCCTGGCCTTCCCGTTCGGTCTGGACGGGCGGGAACACTGACCGGATGCCGTTCAGCAGCCCGGCCAGGGGTGGCGCCGGGTGGCGGCCGGTGACGGACAGTGCCTGGCTGGAGACCAGGGCCAAGATGGCGAGGACGCTGTCGAGGCATTCGGCGGCCCGGTGCTGGCTGCGGTAGGCGCCGAAGGTGGGCGTGGCGATGTCGTTTTGGGTGTCGTTGATGGTGGCGGGCAGCAGGGTGGGCGCGGCCAGCGCCCGGGCTTCTTCGACCAGCCCGGTCGCTACCCAGCCGAACAGATTGGTGGCGCCGCCGGAGGCCCCGGGGATGAAACCGGCCGGGGCGAGCAGGTGCGGAAGCCCTGAGGCGGCGCTGTGCATGGCGGTGACCTGGCGCTGCGCCACCAGGGCCAGGTCGGCCCAGGAGGCGGTCAGCCAGTTGATGGCGGGGGCGGCCGCGCCGTTGTGGAAGCCGCCTGTCGACAGGACGCGGCCGAAGGGATGGTCCTGGCTGGCGGGCAGGTACACCGGGTTCTCGGTGACCGAGCCGAGGGCTGTGGTAGCGGCGTGAGCGACCGCCTGCACGGCGCGCTGGGCCTGACCCAGGACTTGGGGAAGAATGCGGTAGCTGACCGGCGCCTGGTGGGCCAGCCGGCCTGATGTGACCGCACCGCGCAGATGGCCGCGCAGGTGATGCAGGACTGTACGTTCTGCCTCATCGCCCCGCAGGTCATCAAGGGCCTCATCGTAGGCATCTAGCGGGGCGGCGAGCGCCTCGACCGACAGCGCGAAGATCTCCTCGGCCAGCCGCAGGCGGTGCCCGGCGTGCAGGGTGACATCGGCGGCCAGCGCGGTGGCACACGGAGAGCCGTTGATCAGCGCCATGCCCTCGCCCTCCACCAGGTCGCCGGCGTCCACGGCGGCCATCACATGCATCAGAGGCAGGATCTCCCCGGCGCCGCCCTGCCCGTCGAGAGGAACGCGCGGCAGAGGGCCATCCAGCAGGGCGGCTACCCGCTGGGCGAGTTCAGGCCGCACCTTGGCGTGGCCGCCGACGAAGTCGGCCAGCCGGGCGAAGACGATGCCTCTGACAACACGCTCATCAAGGCAATCCCGGCCGAAGCCCCGGCCCACCCCCCGGAAGCGGCGCGCATACTCGCGCAGGTCCTCCGGCGGGATCGCCGTACCGACTTCCACGCCTGGCCGGGTGGTCACCCCGTAGATGAAGCCGCCCGGGTCAGCGCGCAATAGGCGCTCGAACCCCGCGCGGGTCTCACCCATGACCCGCACTGCGGCCGGGCCGATGACGACACCCTCACCATCTACGGTGACCCGCCGGAACGCCTCCAGCGTGAAGTCCTCCGCCGCACCGACAACCACGGTCATTTCTCCTCCTGGCAGCCACGAGGCAGGTACGGGCGGATGCAGATGCCGGGCAACGCCTCACCGCGAAATGGAGACCGCCAGCATCGCGCCCCGACTCACCCGCGCCACCCAGAACCTCCGGATCTGGATGGCCGCCAGTGCGCCTGAGCTCAACTAGCGGCCGCCTATAGCGGCGGGTACGCGCGCGCAGGCTCCGCCAGCGATGCGAGCTGAGCGCCGCGGGCGCCGCGGATCGCAGGCGACGTGATCGCCGGCTCCCTGATGATTAAGCGTAGTGATGTTGCGGTGTCCACGGACATATAGCGGACGCGAATCGGGGCCAGGGAGCGGTGTGTCTAGCCGCTCGCTGGCGCGGATCTGCCCGCAGTGTGCCTCGGTCCGGGGTGTTCCGGCTCACGTCCGCTGCTGGCTCGCCCCGGCCGCGACGCACGCTGATCCAGGCCGTGGCCGCGAGCTGCCCGGGGTGCTGTGCAGCCAGTGCCGCAGCTCGGCCTGGCTGACCGGCAGGGCGGCAGACCGCTAATTTGACCTTGACCCTGGGGGAAGCCGCACAGTCTGGGGAGCCGGGCGCCGGCCCGGCACGAGGGAGCCGTCCGTGGACCTGATGATGAGCATCGGTGAGTTCGCCAGGCTGTCCCGGCTGTCGCCCAAGGCGCTGCGCCTGTATGACGAGCTGGGGCTGCTGCCGCCCGCCCAGGTTGATCCGGGCTCTGGTTACCGCTGGTATGGCGCCGGGCAGCTGGACAGCGCCCGGCTGGTCGCCTCCCTGCGCCAGATCGGAGTGCCGCTCGCACAGATCCAGCTGATCCTGGGCCTGGAGCCGGAGGCCGCGGCGGCGCAGGTCGGCGCTTACTGGGCTGGGGCTGAAGCCGATCATGCTGGCCGCCGGGACCTGGCCGGCTACCTCGTTGACCGCCTGGCTGGAAAGAGGAACGTCATGTACGAGGTCAAGGTCCGCGATATCCCCGCCCGCAGCCTGCTCTGCCTGCTGCGGCATGCCAGCACTCAGCAGGAAGTCTGGGCTATGGGTAAGGAGGTCATCGGCATGCTCAAGGCCCAGCCGGTGCCGGTGCCCCGGATCGAAGGAGTCGCCGGGGCCGCGTTCCTGATCTACTACGGGGAGGTGAACCAGGACAGCGACGGCCCGGTGGAGTTCTGCTGGCCGGTGCCGCAGGACCTGGCCCGCCAGCTCGCCGCCAGTTTCCCCGGACTCACCCTGCGCACCGAGCCTGCGCACCAGGAGGCCTACAGTCACCTGGCCCAGGACGCGACGGAGGCGCAGTGGCAAGCCGCCGGGGATTCGGCCTTGGCCTGGGCGGCCGAGCAGCAGCGGCAGCCCAGTGACCTGCCCCTGCGCGTTACCCTCCTGGCTACCACCGCGCCAGTGACCGACGCCAGCAAGCGCGGCGGCAGCGACTTCGCCCTCCCGCTGCGCGACCGGGCCGGCGCCGCATGAAGACCACAGGCGTGATCTATGACGCGGGGACCGTGTACGGGACTGGCCTGATCAGGCTGCGGGCCCAGTAGCGAACGGAGGGGTACTTCGATGCGAGTGGTCGACATCGTGATCGGCGTGGGCTGGGTCATCTTCTGGGTGGGCTGGTTCGCCGCATCCGCCGGGGCCAAGCGGGGACAGCGGGGACGGGGCAACTGGGCGCGCTTCGCGGGCGTCCGGGTGGTGCTCATCCTGGTCGTCGTGCTCCTGGTCCGGCTGCGGGTGCTGAACGGGCATGGCGTCGGATACGTCACAGACCCGGTCCTGTGGGGCGTCGGCCTCGCCATCTGGGTCCTCGGCCTGGGACTGGCCGTCTGGGCGCGGATCTACCTCGGCCGGAACTGGGGAATGCCGACGTCCACCAAGGAAGACCCCGAGCTGGTCACGTCCGGCCCGTACCGGACGATCCGGCACCCGATTTACACCGGCATCCTGCTGGCGATGATCGGCTCGGCGATCGCCGTCAGCGTCTGGTGGCTGATCGCCGTGGCACTGATCGGCGGGTACTTCATCTACAGCGCCTTTGTGGAGGAGCGCAATATGACCAGGCTCTTCCCCAGTGCCTATCCGGAGTACCAGCAGTGCACGAAAATGCTGATCCCCTTTATCTTCTGAGGACGCGCGGCGCGTGCTGGCGGGATGGGCCGCGGCCGCGCTGCTGGCCGCGGGGCCTGCTCCTGCGCCTGCGCCTGCGCGATGCCTGAACCGGATCCTGCCCAGGGTCAGCAGGTGATCATAGGCGTTGACGTAGATCAGCACCGGTTGATGCCGTGCATAGCGCAGGAGCTCGGCCCGGCCATGTGCCTCCGGGCCAACCTGGTCCGAGATCGCCTTACCATCCAGCTCCCACGGGCAGCCGGGCTCCGGGCCGTCTCTCCAGGGGTTATTTCCTGGGCTGCCCCGAATCGGCGTCCGGGTCGTGGGCGTTCGGGGCGATGGGGCCGAGATCAGCGGCGCCCAGGTCATCGATGCCCCCGATCAGCTCGAACTCATCCGCGTCCGGCTCATCTGGACTCACGTCGCCATCGCCGGCCGGCTGAGCGACGGGCAGGCGCAGCCGCACGACTTGCTTGTGTTCTGCCTGGCGGGTCCGGGGCCCGGTGACGTCTGCATCTTCGGGCTTCGCATGCGGGTCGCGCCTTGCCGTGTTCTGGCTCATTATTTCCTCCGCTGCCGGCTGTCTGCGAGCCGGCGCTGATTACCTGCCCGGTCCCGCGGCACCTTAACGGGAGGAATCTTCGGGTAAGCGGCGAGGAGCCGGAACTGCCCGAGCCGGCGAAGGATCTGGTCCGGTATCCGCACCGTGATGCCGCCGCTGCCCCGCGGCTGGCCACAAGCAATGCGCTAGCTGCCGGACGCGGAACTGACAGCCGATGTCCGGACGCTGCTGCCTGGGCCAGGATGACGGTAACGGCATCTTGCGAGCAGTTAACTCGGGGGTCGCGGTAACCGGGATCACGCAGCGATTCAGCCCGGCGCCCTTTGAAGACGGGTGGGGCTCGTGCGCGGTGCCATGGGCATGAACAAGCTCCGGTTGCCGAACAGCGTGGGCGCTGGGCGACCGCCGGCGCGTTCTCGGCGGCGAGCGGCGTGGCCACCTGCATCGAGACCTACCACAGCACCCAAAACGTGGCCGAGTCCGTGGCAGAGGGCACAGCCAGCGCAGGCGACAGCTTCGTCTCCGGCTGGATCGGGTCGGCCGTCGGAGACGCCGTCGCGACCGGCCTGACGTCCGCGGTTGCCGAGTCGGCTGGCATTGGCCTCCTCGGCACCGTGGCGATGGGCGCCGAGGTCGGCTCCCTCGCCGGGCCCGTGGGAGCCGTGGTCGGTGCCGCCGCCGGCATCGGGATCGCGCTCGCCACCAGCAGCGCCGTGGAGAACTCTTCGGCTCTCTCTTCTAGCAGCTGGCGCCCGCCCGCGAGGTCGAGCGCCGATCGCACCTAATAATGTGGCGTGCACGGAACGGAGCAAGAAGGTCCTGATGCCAACTCAGTACAAGCGGTACGGCTTCCTGGACCAGCATCCCGTGGCCATCCTTGGCCCGTTTGCCGCGGCGTTCGGGTTCCTCGCGTACCTGAACCTCGCGACGCTGGCCACGGCCCGCCCCACGGCGGGCGGGGGGTGGCTGGCGTCGGCGCTGCTGGGGGCCGCGTGCGGGATCGCGGTCCTGGCCGCGCTCGTGCTCCGGCTCCGCGCGGGCAAGCTCTTCCTTCCCCTTGTTCTCCCGTTCCTCCTCGTGGTGGCCGGGCTCATCATCAACAAGAAGGAGGTCTGGGCCGTCCCGAATCCGCCGGGGGCGGTCACCACCGCGTTCCAGAACGGGACCTTGGCGTTTGGCAGCGTACTCTGCCTCGCGATGGTGGCCGTGCTCGTCCGGATCTACGCCGCTACCCGCAAGACCGGTGCCGAGAACCGGAAGGCGGCCCGGATCCCCTCCACCAGCCTGCACATCTCCCGGGCCGAGGACTGGGAGGCCGCCGCCGGCCGCCCCATCGACAGGGGCGCGTGGGAGGTCTTCGCCGGCGACCACCCGGCCCTGTCCCGCTATGACTTCGACAGCGACCGGGCGCGGGAGGACAACATCACCTGGATGATGCAGGACCGGAGGGTGACCCGTGAGCGGGCGACCCAGCTGCACGACCGGCGGGCGGCGCAGGTCCAGGCCGATAAGGTCTCCCAGGAGAAGATGGCAGCGGCGCGCCCGGACCTGCTGGCCAAGCACCCGCAGCAGTTCCGGCACTTCTCCGGCGGCTCCGGCCTGCCGACCTTCGGCCTGGAGCGCCCTGACGGCACCCGGCTGCTGCTGCAGTGGCGTCAGGGCCAGGTCACGGTGGTGCGCGTCAGCCTCGACGTCGCCGCCGACGCCGCCCTCATCGCGCCCCTCGCCCGCGAGCTCGACGCCCACGTCTACGCCGAGGACGGCACCCGGTACGCCTGAGCGCCCGCAAGCTCGCCTGCCACGCCAAGGCGCCCTTCTCGTCTCCGCGACCCCGCACACGGGCTGGCGGCTGCTGATCCCGGCGGACGTGATGGAGAGCCTGTTCTGGCACGCGGCCCGGCCGCTGATCGGCGATGACGAGCCGTCGGCGGTCACGCTGGCGGGCATGATGGTACTGGCCGCGGACGGGATGCTGGTGAGCCTGAAGGACACCCCCGCGAACCGGAAGGCGTTCGGGTCGACCGGCACCGCGGACGGCTCCGCCCCGTTCCCGCAGCTGCGGGTGGTCGCGCTCACCGCCCGCGCCGGCCGCGCCATGCCCGGGGCGATCCTGGGCGGCAGCCGAGCCGGGGAGCAGACCCTGCTGAAGCGCCTCGCCAGGCGCCGTCCGGAGCTGTTCGCCAGCCGCGTGACCTGCTTCGACCGGAATTTCGCCGGCCACGAGCAGATCACCGCGATCCTGGACGCGGGCGGGCACGTCGTGGCCCGGGTGAGCGCCACGGTCGCGCTCCCGATGGCGGCCGGCGGCGGCTGGCTGCCCGACGGATCACGCCTGACCTGGCTGAACGCCAGCGTCGGGCCGAGGAGGGTGAGCAGACATCCCACGGTTCGAATGATTTCGCCGGTAGCTGGCCCGGCCGTCCCGGTTGGTGACCAGGTCCAGGCCATCCACCAGCGGGTCGGCGCGGACTCCCACGCACCAGATCAGCAACCCCGTGAATACCTTGCCCCGGCGCATCACCGCATCAGGTGGCGATCGAGATCGCGGCGCGGTAGGTGTCCGGATCACCGCGGGGGGCGAGGATCATCCGCGCCAGGTCGGCGCCGGGACACGAACTGGCCAGCGAGATTACGGGGCGCCGTGCTTGCGCCGGGCGGCGAGCCGACGGCCGTGAGTGACGAAGGCGCGGGCCGTCTCGTCCGGGTCGAGCGCCGGGACGCCGAGCGGGGTCACGTCGCAGCGCGCGGGGCGCAGCCCGTCGAGGACCAGCGCGAGGTAGCGGCGCCACACATCGCGGTTAACGTCTCGCGCGTGCTCGGCCGTACTGGTCACCATGAGCAAAATGAACGGGATGTCGGTGGGGGACAGGTCCTGGCGCACGTGTCCGGCCGCCTGGGCCCGCTCGACCAGGCGGGTCACCACCGGCCGCATCCGGTCCCGTGCATACCCGGAGCAGGCGGCGCCGTGGGTGCCGAACATCATCATCTGCCGGAAGCCGATGTCCCCGGAGAATGTCTCCGCGACGTGTCCCAGGTACCACGTCAGCCCGGTCCACGGATCGGGCGCCGCGCATGCCTTCTCGGTGTCGCGAACCAGGGCATCGATCCGCTCGGTGAACAGCTCCTCGACGAGGGCATCCTTATCGGGGAACCTGCGGTATACGGTCCCGACGCCGACGCCGGCGTGGCGCGCCACGTCGTCCAGGGTGGCGTCGAGGCCGCGCTCGGTGAAGACCTCGGCGGCGGCCCGCAGAATGCGGCGCCGGTTCCGTTCCGCGTCGCTGCGCAGCGGACGGTTGCCGTCCGCCAGGCCGGCGGCGGGAGCCGGGGCCGCGCCGGTACCAGTTGATGCCACGGCAACAGGGTACCCCGAACGGAGGTGTCATCTCCGGTTCGTGTTACCGTGGCAGGAGAAAAGGCCCAGGGGATGTCACGCTCCTGCGGGTTGCGTCGTCCCTAGGGTATGAGAATCACGGATCCAGGCAGGGAGCCCCGGATGTCCGAGATCGGTATGCCGCGCGACGCGGCACCGGAAGCGGGGGCGGACCGGGCGGCTCCTGATCCGCGGCGCTGGCTGATCCTGGCGACCATCGGGCTCGCCCAGCTCATGATCGTGCTCGACCTGACGGTGGTGAACATCGCGCTGCCGTCCGCGCAGCGGTCGCTGCACTTCGCCACCGTGGACAGGCAGTGGGTGGTGACGGCGTACGCGCTGGCGTTCGGCAGCCTGCTGCTGCTCGGCGGGCGGCTGGCCGACCTGCTTGGCCGCAAGGTCACGTTCATGGCGGGCCTGGCCGGCTTTGCCGTCGTGTCGGCCGTGGGCGGGGCGTCGGTGAGCTTCGTCATGCTCGTGACGGCTCGCGCCTGCCAGGGCGCCTTCGCGGCGATCATGGCGCCGTCCGCGCTGTCGATCCTGACCAACACGTTCCAGGATCCGAAGGACCGCGGCAAGGCATTCGGCGTGTTCGGCGCGATCGCCGGGGCGGGCGGCGCAGTCGGCCTGCTGCTGGGCGGCGCGCTGACCTCGTACTTGTCCTGGCGGTGGACGCTGTACGTCAACCTGTTCTTCGCCGGAGTCGCGCTCCTCGGCGCGGCCGTGCTGCTGCGGCGGGAGCCGGCCCGCGGCGGCCAGCGGCTGGACCTGCCCGGTGCCGCCCTGGTGGGCGGGGCGATGTTCTGTCTGGTCTACGGGCTCGCCAACGCCGCCACGCACGGCTGGCACACGCCGTCGACCTGGGGTTTCCTCGCCGCCGGTGTCGCCGGGCTGGCGGCGTTCGCCGCCTGGCAGACGCGCGCGAAGCAGCCCCTGCTGCCGCCGCGGGTGGTGCTGAACCGTAACCGGGGCGGTGCCTATCTGGCGATGCTGTTCGCCTTCGCCGGCATGTTCGGGATCTTCCTGTTCGTCACCTACTACCTGCAGACCACCCTCGGGTACTCGCCGATCGTCACCGGGCTCGCCTACCTTCCCATGGTCGCCACGATGGTGGTCACCGGCATCGTCGGGCAGATCGTGCTGATGCCGCGGACGGGGCCCAAGCCGCTGGTCGGGCTCGGCATGCTGATCGCGGCGGCGGGCATGGTGTGGCTGACCGGGATCGGCGTCCATTCCGGGTACGCGTCGGCCATCCTCGGGCCGCTGGTGGTGACCGCGCTCGGCGTCGGGCTGGTGATCGCCCCCGCGGTGAACAGCGGCACGTACGGCGTCGCGCCGTACGACGCGGGCGTGGCGTCGGCGACGATCAGCGTCGGCCAGCAACTCGGCGGCTCGACCGGCACCGCGCTGCTGAACACGCTGGTGGCCAGCGCCACCGCGAGCTACCTGGCGTCCCACCTGAACCCCCGGACCGTCGTCGGCCATCCCAGTCCGGCGCTCGTCCAGCAGTCGCTCGTGCACGGCTATATCGTCGGGTTCTGGTGGACGGCGGCCATCTTCGCCGCCGGCGCCGTGGTGTGCGGGACGCTGCTGCGGCGCGGGCCGCTGTACCCGCCGCAGGCACGCGGCGCGGCTGCGCCCATGGCCGCGGAACCGGCGGCGGCACAGCCGCAAACCGCCGTCCGCCCGGCGGAATGACCGGCTAGGGTGGAGCCTCCCACATCGACCCCATGCATCACCTTGCCAGCGTGCTGCGTCGCGTCAGCTCACTCGCATGGGCGGTCCCTCACATCCACCCTGCGTTATGGCCTCCTCAAACGTTGCGGTGGGTGCCACAAACGCCACCCCTCGCAGCGCGGAGGGAAGATTACCGACGGTCAGGCCGACATCTAGTTCGTCCGTGTCGTCTGCGTCCGCTGCTGCGGCGCCGGACGTCCCGGACTCGAAGGGCGCGGTGACCAGGCGAACGGCCGCGTCGGGCGTCACTGCGCGGAAGCTAGGGGAGGTGATCAGCCCCTGATTAGCCAGATCGGCTTCGATCCGCTGGCTGATGCGATCGCCTCGGCTTTTCGCGGTCCACAGTGTGAGCAGGTCGCGGACGGAGATCTCCACCGGGTCGTTGGCATCGGCCCGGCTGCGAGCGTTCTTCAGGAACTCATGAGGACGCGACGGGGCTGGCGACTAGGATCCATCAGCCGTCGGGTTGAGGACACTACGAGCGGGTTAACTCGGCCCGCGCCCGTCGCGGCATGACCGGATTGTGATCAAGGCCGGCGGACGTCAGTCACTAGCTGCGGAGAGCCGCGTTGCGGGGATCTGCACGGCGATCTCACCGCCGAGCCGGGCCCCGGCAGATAGGTGGAGATCGTCCCCGCTCCAGAACCGGCCAGGGTCATACCAGTCCGGCCGCTGCCGGGCCGGCAGCAGGCCCATGGCCTGGTAGGTGACCGCGACGATCTGGGCGCAGTAGGCGGTTTCCAGGTCGGCGTCCCGACCGCCCCGCCGGACCGGTGGCAGCCGCCCGCCCAGCCACCCGGAGGCGATCCTGGCTGCGGACGGAAACGGCGTGCCATCCAGCCGCGCGATGGTGCGCAGCACCGCGTCTTCCCCCTCGCGGCCGGTCGGAGGTTCCAGCTGCCGCAGCCAGGCCCGCTGGCCGTACCTGGTGGCCCAGAGGGTGACGGCCGCGCGCAGGTCATTCAGCTGCGCGCCGCGATGGCGGCTGCCCGACCACAGGTCGGGCAGAGACCTGCCCAGCTCGGCATGCCACATCAGCGCGGGCAGGTCGTCCAGGACCACGGACACGCCGACATGGTTGACCGGGCTGTTGGTCGTCAGCTGGATGGCCCGGTCGGCCGCGGTATGCCCGCGGAACAGCCACACGTCTCCCGTGCGGGTCAGCTCGAGGGCCTCATCCAGGCCGATGCGCACGCCAGGCACAGTCGTAGCCTAGGCAGATGCGCTGGTGGAAGATACTCGGCCTGGCCGCCTTCGCAGGCGTCGCGGCCACCGGGGTAGTGATCGCACGGGACCAGCGGCGCCGCCGCGCCTACACACCGGAGCAGATCCGGGCACGGCTGCACGCCCGGCTCGCCGAGGCGTCCACGACCCCGCCGACAGCACCCGGCAACTCCTAGCCATGACACCGCCGAACGGGAACTCAAGCCACACCCGCAGGATGGCCGCCCGGGACGCCGGCGGTTCGCGTGGTCCCACTTGCAAGTGACCAGCTTGCCGGGGCCAGGCGAGCAGCGTCGCCGGTGTCACAGCGAACACCTCGCCCCACCGGCGGCGGGGAATCAATCGCGACATTGCCGCCAGCCACAACCGGTCGCCCGGCTCGTAGCGGACCCGGCTGATCTGGCGGCGCAAGACCACGTTCTCGTGCCGGAGCACCAAGAGCTCGGCATCCTTGGATACCTGGTGCCGGGTCAGCACAGTCAGGCAGCTGAGCAGGCAACGTACGAGTAGGTAAACGACCGAAATGATCGCTCAGCGATGAGCCCAGCCGGGAAAGTCCGCCAGGCCAGATCCAGTAACCGAGCCCCACACCATTGCGCCATAACCGAACCTCCTCAGCGTCACGCGGTGGATCGAGGCTCGTGTCCGGGGGACTGGCCGCCGTCGATGTGAGGGATTTCGCCGGTGATCTGGGCATTCACTCGGACTCCTCGGCGGGCGTACTCGACGGCCAGTGAGCGGGCGACCAGTCACCCTCTGGGTCCGTGGTCTGCCCCACTTCGATCAGATGACCGTCGGGATCGCGGATGTAGCAGCGCTTCTCGTACTGGTGCTGTTTCGGCGGCGTCAGGAATTCAGCACCCCGGGCGCTCCATTCGGCGTACACGGCCTCGATGTCTTTAACCCGGATATTGAGGAAGCTGCTGACCCGGTCGGGATCGCGCGGCGTCTCCAGGGTGACCGTCGGCTTGTCGTCGGTCGGGCCCCCGCCGACATTGATGACGATCCAGCTGTTAGCTAGCGCAACGTTGACCGGATCTCCGGGAAAGGCCACCCTGCTGCCGAGTACTTCGGTGTAGAAGCGCCGAGAGCGCTCGACGTCGTCCGAGACGATGAAGTGGGTCAGCACAATTCCCTCTGGGGGCGGTGGGAGCTCGGCCATCCGGGCACCTCCACTGGTTAGGTCTCACACACCCGCTTCACGGGGCCCGCAGCCGACGTTACTACAAGTTAAGCGTTCGATTTCCTTCCACGTCCGCGTGGCGATCCGGACCGCGGGCGGCGTCGGAGGCGGTGCTGCCCCCCGCGGTGTCGACATTAAGCGCGATTCAGCTGTGATGACGCACGTATGCGAGGGGACTCCGAAACGTTGCCGTCCGATTCACATGCCCCGTGCATGTACAGGTAGGAGACCATCCCGGCCTGGTGACCCCGCGGGCCGCGCCGCAAAGCGCCGTCGCGGGGCCACCCGGCGCGGCATGGTTGTCCGGTCATGCGTGGTAGTGCTACGCATGACATGCATCGCCTGGCGGTATCTGCGGCTGCTACTCATGAACGGATTGCTGGTCGACGTGGCATCTACGCGCATTGGCTGGGTGGCTGAGCACTGTCAGTTGCTTCGATCGATCTCGGTGGAGTTCAACGACACGCTGCCGACCAAGCGCAGGACTAATTACCAAGGGAGCGCGGTCCGATGAGCATCAGGTCCATTGTCCCGACTGCCCGGTCTGGTTCGACGGGCAAGGTCGTGTCGGCCAGGGAGGCCGTCCGGCTTATCCGCATCGGCAACACGGTCGCCATCGGCGGGTTCTTCGAAATTGGCCTCGCCCTCGAGGTCATCCACGAGCTGGGCGCGCTGTTCGAGGCCACCGACGAGGAGTCCGCGGCCTTCGGTAGGCCGCGCGATCTGACCCTGGTGTTCTGCGTCAGCCCAGGCGACTGGGCATCCGGTGGCGCCAACCGGCTGGCCCAGCCCGGCCTGGTCAAGCGGATCATAGGCGGGCACTGGTCCGGTGTACCTGCGTTGTACCAGCTCGTCGCGGGCAACCAGGCCGAGGGCTATAACATGCCGCTCGGCCCGATGTCGCACCTGTACCGGGATATCGCCGCGGGCAAACCCGGGCACTTGTCCCGGATCGGGCTCGGCACGTTCGCCGATCCGCGTTTCGGCGGCGGCAAGCTGAACGAGATGACGACCGAGGATCTGGTCGAGCTGATGGAGATCGGCGGCGAGGAATACCTGTTCTATAAGGCGTTCCCGGTCAACGTCGCGATCATTCGCGGCACCACCGCCGACCCGGCCGGCAACATCACGATGGAGCGGGAGGCGCTGACCTGCGACACGCTGTCGGTGGCGATGGCGGCGCACAACTCCGGAGGGCTGGTGATCGCGCAGGTGGAGCGGCTCGCCGAGGTGAACAGCCTCAACCCGCGTCAGGTGAAGATACCCGGTGCGCTGGTCGATTGCATCGTGGTGGCGACGGACCCAGGAAATCACCCGCAGACCTTTGGCAGCCCGTACAGCCCGGCCCTCGCGGCCGAGGTCCGGGTCCCGCTGACATCGCTCGTGCCGATGCCACGCCAGGAGTAACTGAGGTCCTGACAGCGTTTTGACTCCGGCTGGTCCCGGTCGTTGTCGGCCGGCACCTCGACAAGACGATCCGGCCGCGTTACGTTGCCGTCGACTGGCTCGACAGGAGGGCTTGGCCATGACGGCAACAGTCACCGCGCTGGCGCAGGACATCGGGCTCGCCCGTGAGACCGATTACTTCTTGATGAAAGAGCAGCTCACCGACGATGAGCTGGAGTTGATGTACAAGGTGCGGAAGTTCGGCGAAACCGAAATACTGCCGGTCGTCAATTCGTACTGGGAGCGGGGCGAGTTCCCGTTCGAGCTGGTGCCCAGGCTCGCCGAGCTGAACATCGTCGGCGACACCATGGTGGGCTACGGCACCACGCCGATGTCGGCTGTCGGCGCGGGATTGCTGGCTTATGAGCTCAGCCGTGTTGACGGCAGCATCGCGACGTTCTTCGCCGTGCACGTCGGGCTGGCGATGCAGTCGATCTACCTGCTTGGCTCGGAGGAGCAGAGGCAGCGATGGCTGCCGCCGATGGCCAGGCTGGCGAAGATCGGGGCGTTCGCGCTCACCGAGCCCGATCACGGATCCAACGCGGTCATCCTTGAGGCCACCGCCCGGCGCGACGGCAGCGAGTGGGTGATCAACGGCCGTAAGCGCTGGCCCGGCAACGCCGTGTGGTGCGACATGATCGTCGTCTTCGCCCGTGACACGGACGACGGGCAGGTCAAAGCGTTCGTCGTGGAGAAGGGCAACCCCGGCTACACCGCGTCCAAGATCGAGGGCAAGGTCTCGCTGCGGCTGGTGCAGAACGCGGACATCAACCTGATCAACTGCCGCGTCTCCGAAGATGCCCGGCTGCAGAACTGCAACTCGTTCGCCGATGTCGCCAGGGTGCTCAAGGGC
The DNA here is from genome assembly GCA_963835775.1 of uncultured Actinomycetes bacterium. GTDB lineage: Bacteria > Actinomycetota > Actinomycetes > Streptosporangiales > Streptosporangiaceae > Palsa-504. Next base: position 43,311 of record CAWIHB010000005.1, read on the forward strand.
ACCCGCAACACGGTTGCCTGGGGATCGGCCGGACACGCGGTCGCCGCCTACGACATCGCCCTCAACTACGCTCAGCGGCGGGCTCAGTTCGGCCGACCGATCGCGAAGAACCAGATGATCCAGTCGATGCTGGTCGAGATGCTCGGCCAGGTTACCGCCATGCAGCTCTACTGCATCCGTCTCGGGCGGCTGATCGACGACGGCAAGATGAGCGACACGATGGCCTCCCTGGCCAAGTGCTTCTGCACGGTCAAGGCCCGTCATGTGTGCCACCTGGCCCGCGACGTCCTCGGCGGTAACGGGATCCTGCTGGATTTCCACGTGATGCGCCACCTGTGCGACATGGAGGCACTCGTCACCTACGAGGGCACCGCAGAGATCCAGACGCTCATCGTCGGTCGCGACATCACCGGGCAGAGTGCCTTCGCCTGATGCGATCCGCTTCAGGCATAGCCACCGGCCGACTCGGGTACAGCCTTGGGTACGCGGGTCGCCCCGTCGTGCTCAAGCAGGGCGGCCAGCTTGGCCAGGCCGGCTTCGGTGGCGAGCAGACCTGGCTCAGATGGTCATCAAGGCCGACGTCTCTTCACCCTTGCTCGTGATGGCACCCCGCAGCCGATGCCGACTGGGTGCGAGTTTTACGGGTCCCCACTGAGGCGCGACGCGCAGTGACCAGTCGGCCACATATGCGCGCTTCCCGCGACCACCACCTTGCAGACTCCCGCTCCCGGGAGTCCTGCTTCCGGGCCGAGCGTCATGAACTGGACAGTAACTTCCACAAGTGAAGATCTTTAGATCCTTATTTGCCGGATATTTTCAATCTTGCCCCACTAAGGTAGCAGCGTCCCACATGGTGAGCTGGAGACCGTTGATCCGCGTGGGAGGGGGGTTGCGGCGGCTTAAATAGAGCGCGTAACCAGCGAGGACATCAGCGATGGGCAACCACAGGCTGGCGGGCACCGGACCGCACGCCGACGATGCGAGCCAGCGGCCCGACCGCGTCGTCGGGGACATTGACGGAGTACGAGTCCACCATCGAAGTCGACTACTTCAACGCTCATGACAGCGTGCGGCCACCAGTTCGCGCTGTCGAACTACAACGACAAGGGCGACCCGGCGACCTCGCTGAGCATCGCCCGCCAGCTCGTCTCCCAGGGCAACGTGATCATCGTCAACGATTCGTTCTCCTCGGCCCAGAACCAGATTCAGCCCTACCTGATGCTGCAGAAAACACTGGTGGTCAACGGGGACGGCGCCTACGCCCTGTTCAATGCCCACCAGAACCCGACCGCCTACAGCACGCTCCCGTCGAACGCCCAGTACGCCCAGCTGATGGTGAACTGGGCCAAGTCGCACGGCGATAACGACATCGGGATCCTGTCCGACGGCACCTCGTTCAGCGCGGAACTGGCGACCGACGCCGAGGCGGACGTCAAGGCCGCCGGGCTGACGTTTATCAAGACCATCACCTACTCCCCCACGGCCATCGACATGGCGACGCCGCTGACCCAGGCGAAGGACGCCGGGATCAAGACGCTGTTCCCGATCGGGGCTACTTCAACCTGGTCGCGATCAAGTGGGCGATCCAGAAGGCCAACTCCCTCGACGGAACCAAGCTGGCGGCTGCGCTCAGCTCCGCGTCCAGCGTTCCGACGAACGTCCCGGGCCTGGACCTGAACTGGACCGCAACCCCGTCGGTGCACAACGGCTTCCCCAGCTCCGGGCTGAAGGAGTGCCAGCTCAAGCAAGGCCCATACGACATTCTCTACGCAGCCAGCTGACACCCGGCGACAGCGAAAAGACGACCGGCAGATCACCATGGGCCGACCGATCCGGCCCATGGTGACGTCGGCACCGCGAGCACAGGTCCGTGCTTACACAGCCTGAAAGTGCGACAGGGGAGCGATGCTCTGATGTTTACCGAGGCGCAGACCCGGCGATGCAATCCCTGTAGCCGGCCGTTGCGGGAGCCGTGCAATGGTTTGCAATTCGTCTAATGCCGCTATTCTCCAGGGAATGACGATAATGTGCCGGTTGTGGCAGTGATCGACTCAAGCCTGCCGGGTGCGGGCCGGACCGGCACCCGTCGGGGTATACCGGGACCGGCTCCGGAGGGGACGTCGTCTGGGGTTGCCTGCTCGGGTCTGCCTTGGCCATCGTGGTGCGTTAAGGGTTAAGTGAGGTGGCCGGATTCAGGGGCGTCTGCCGGTAGAGCCGAATAGTTTCATCGGTCGCGAACGTGAGCTCGGCGAGCTGGGCCGGCTGATGCATTCCACCCGTGCGCTGACTCTGTGCGGACCCGGGGGGATCGGGAAGTCTCGGCTTGCGTTGCGGCTGCTGGCCTTGACGGAAGCCGGGTTTCCCGATGGAGCATGGTTCGTCGAGCTGGCTGACCTGCGGCAGCCTGATCTGGTGGTCTCGCACGTGGCAGCGGTCATGGGCGTCACCGAGGAGCCGGGGCGACCGCTGCTGGAGACGCTCGCCGAGGCGTTGCGGCCGCGCCGACTGCTGGTGTGCCTGGATACGTGCGAGCACCTGATCGACACGTGCGCCGGTCTGGTACAGGCTCTGCTGGCCGCCTGCCCGGGGCTAAGGCTGGTAATGACGAGTCGTGAGCCGGTGCGCGTCGCGGCCGAGACGATATGGCGGGTACCGCCGCTGGCCATGGCGAGTACGGGAACGGGCCCGGCTCCGGGGGACTGGGATGGCGATGAGGCTGTGCGCCTGTTCGCTGACCGGGCCGCCCGGTACCGCCCCGGATTTGCGGTCGGCCCTGACAACGCTGCGGCCGTCTCGGCGATCTGCCGGGCGTTGGACGGCCTGCCGCTGGCTATCGAGTTGGCGGCCGCCCGGGTTCGCGTGCTGTCGGTGGAGCAGATCAGCGCTTTCCTGGGCAACATGTTCGAGCTGCTGACCGGGGGTGACCGGTCGGCTCCGCCGCGCCAGCGCGCCCTGGGCGCGGCGATCGGGTGGAGCTATGAGGCACTGACCACTTCTGAGCGGGTGCTGTTCCGGCGGCTGTCAGTGTTCGCGGGGTGGTCACTGGAGATGGCCGGGCAGGTCTGCGCCGGTGCTGGCATCGCGGCCAGCGACATGCTAGGCCTGACCACGGCGCTGGTGGACAAGTCGCTGGTGGTCGTCGAGCCGCAGGTGCTCGGCCAGGCTCGCTACCGGATGCTGGACACCATCCGGGAGTACGCCGCGGCCCGGCTCGCTGACAGCGGGGAGTCAGAGAGGTTCCAGCTTGCGCTGCGCGATTATGTTCTGCGCACCGCCGAGGAGAGCCTGACGGTCGGGATGGCGCAGGTCCCGATGCCGTGGCCGGAACGCGTGGCCTGCTCGCTCAGGTATGACGCGGACTCCATCAACGTGGCGCAGGTGCTGGCCTGGTGCCTGGAGCACGGCGATGCGGAGGCCGGCTTGCGGATCTGCGTCGCGGTCAGTCCGCGCTGGATCGTGTGGGGAACGTTCGCCGAAGGCGGCGAATGGCTGGACTCGTTCCTGGCCCTCGAGATGCCTGCGTTGTCCCCGCGAGTGCGGGGCGCTGCCCTGGTCGCGCGAGCCCAGCTCACCTTGTCCAGCGATCCCGCCGCGGCCGGGACCCTGGCCGGAGCCGGGCTGGAGCTGTGCCGTGAGGCGGGCAACCCGTTCTGGACCGCGGCTGCGCTGAACCTGCTCAGTGAGGCCGCCTTGCAGGTGGGACGGATGGATGAGGCGGCGGCTCGCGTGGACCAGGCGCTGTCGGTCGCGCAGGCTGAGCAGGACGGGTGGAACGAGGGCTATGCCCTGGGCACCAAGGCCGCGATCGCGGCGCGGGCGGGCAAGCTGCGCGAAGCCCATCAGCTGGGCAGCGCCTCCGTCGCCGCCATGCGCCGGATCGACCAGCAGTGGGGGGCCGCGCGCGCGCTGCTGGGCTTGGGTGACCTGGCCAGGCTCAGCGGGCATCCGGGCGAGGCGCACGGCCGGTACGTGGAGGCGCTGCCCATCCTGCAGGAAATCGGCGCGCGGCCGGAGATCGCCCGCTGCCTGGCCGGCCTGGGGCGGGTAAGCCTGGACCTCGGCGCGCCCGGGCAGGCCCGGGGCCTGCTGACCAGGAGCATCCAGCTCAGCCGGGAAACGGGGTCCCGTATCGGCATCGCACGGGGGCTGGAGGCCTTCGCGGCGCTGGCGGTGCACGAGGACCACCCCGGCCAGGCCGTGCAGCTTGCCGCGGCGGCCGCCGCGCTGCGGGACAGTGCCGGGCTGCCGCCGCTGCGCGGCGCCCGCGCGGAAACCTACCTGGCCCCGGCCCGCCGCCTCGGCGAGCCGGCCGCAGCCCGGCTCTGGGCGCAGGGACAGGCCCTGAGCAGCGATGCTGCCATCGCCTTGGCTCTGGACCTGCCACGGCCGTCGGCAGCCTCGGATGACAGCCCGGCACTGACCCTGCTCAAGACCGGCCCGGGGCCGGACGCCTCGCCCAGCCCGCTGACCCGCCGGGAAAATCAGATCGCCGGGCTGGTGGCCAGCGGGCGCAGCAACAGGGCCATCGCGGAAGAGCTGTCCATCAGCCCCGCCACCGTGGCCCGGCACATCGCCAGCATCTTGGCCAAGCTCGCCTTCGCCTCACGAACCCAGATCGCCGCATGGTTCACCACCAACCAGCCAGAAGCTAGGCAGCTCGATCAGGCCAGGACGCCACCGCAACCCACGGCAGATACCAGCCATGGCTACGGATCGCCGGGCTGGTGAAAAGGACAGGCCAGCCGCACTGAGTAGGGTGGCGCCCGTCCGGCCTACGAGGAGGGTGCCGTGTCCTCAGCGACGAGGACCGCGTGCACCCGTTGAAGGCTTTGGCGCCGGCGAAGTATCAGCTGTGCACCGTCCTGCCGCGCAGGCGAGACCGGTGCCTGATCTGCGCACCACCGGGACAGCAAGGGCAGCGAATGCCGGTCGTCACGGTCCAGTGCCAGCAGCAGGGTGGCTGCCCGCTGCGAATGCGCCGGCTCAGGGCGCCGACCCGCTGGCGATCCAGTGCTGGAAGACGGCGACGCGCTCCGGCGGCCATGCCCCGTCGCAGGGCATTGTGCCATTGCTGAGGCGCTCGAGGATCGCATCCTGGTGCGCCTGGACGTCGCCGTGGGACCAGAGGTCGAACGCTCTGAGCATCGAGTCGCGGTCCTTTTCGCGGAACATAGGACGGACATCACGCTCGAAGCTCGGCCCTGCGGATGAGTCCGGCTGCCCGGTCATGGGCTTCTCCCGCCGTTGTGACAGTGCGACACTTCCCTGTTCAGCAACCGTATCGCCCAGAGCATCCCCCGGCCAGGGGGCGCCATACTTGCCCAGTCAGCAATAGCCGCGGCGTCATAGACCGCGTCTGGACCCTATTCAAGTCAAATAACCTGCTACCACGCTGTGCAGTGGCTAATGGCCGTCGAATCCCGGCCCAGTTCACCGTGGTGACTACTAGTGGAATCCGCCGCCAGATATCCGGCCCAAAATACACGCAACAACGGGACGGGTCAGGTCAGCGAACTTCGGTGTACTCGCTGCGGTCCAGCCGCACGACGTCCGGGTAATCGCCGCCCTCTGGTTCGGCGACGTCGGTGTACTGGCTGCCGTCCAGTTGCATGACACGGAAGCTGCGCCCGGAGAGCAGCTTGCGCAGGTGCCGCATCCCGCTCATGCCCGCGAGCGCGACAGCTATGGCGGCGGCGAGGATCGAGCCGCCGAACAGCGCGAGCCCGCCGACGACGTGTCCCAGCATCATCATGACCAATCCGGCCAGCAGAGCCACCGGCACGGCCGCCACCAGCAGCAGCGCGAGCAGCGTCACGGCGATCACGGCCTTGGCCGACCTGTCCGGCGTCCGCTCCACGTACCAACCGGTCATCACGCTCACCTCTCAAAGCCCAGAGTCCTTTAAAGACCCAGGTCTATCAAGTAACACGATATGTCGTGTTCTTTTCTCAACGCATCTCTCGATCAGAATCATCCCGTGACCGTCCGGCGCGCTGACCGTGGCGGACAGCCTGCTGCCGGAAAGTATTGCCCGGGCCGAAAGTGGCCGCCCGGTCTGGGCCCGGATACGCTGTGGACGTCGGCCAGAGCGCCGGATGGCCTGTTCGCTGTCTTGGCCGGCACCCTTGAACTGGGCGAATCGTGCCATGGTGCCGATCGTGTACTGGTAAGGACCGTCCGATGTCAGCATCGAGCTCGCCGCGTGACGATCTGAGCCCGCTGTCCCGGCTGGAACGGCTGGACGCATCGACCGTCTCTGACGCGAACAAGTCGCTGCGCGTGCTGCCCGCAGCTATCAGGCCGGTCTCAGCCCGCAGCCGGCTGCTCGGACGCGCTGTCACGGCGAACGCGCGCGACGATCTGCTGTCGGTCCTCGGCGCGCTGCAGCATGGCGGTCCCGGTGACGTGCTGGTCGTGGCCGCCGGGGGCTCGCAGCACGCCGTCGCCGGAGAACTGTTTGCCAGCGAGGCAGCGCGCCGGGGCATGGCCGGCATCGTCATCGACGGCTTCTGCCGCGACACGGCGACTTTGAAACGAATGACCATGCCGATATACGCGCGCGGAACGACGCCGCGTGCGGCCGGCGCCATGGTCATGCCCGAGGTCAACGTGCCCGTGCTGCTCGGTAACGTCACGGTCAACCCCGGTGACATTCTGCTGGGTGACGACGACGGAATCGTCGTCGCCACCGAAGCGGAAATGGCGGCCGCCATCGATAAGGCCGAGGCCATTCAGTCCACCGAGGACGCACTATGTTCGTCAATAGCCGAAGGCGTGTCCCTGTTCGACAAGCTCAGCTTCGACGAGCATGTCAAGAACCTGCGCGCCGGAAAGGCCAGCGCTATCAGGCTCCGGACAGATCCCGGACCAGGTCGTCGGCGACGTTCTCCTCGAACAGCACGCGACCTGCCGCGGTCATGACCTGGCTGAGTTCCGGATCCCACGGCGCTGGCTGCGGCGTTCCGGTCAGCTTGACCTGCTCGAGGTCGGCCCGCAGCCCGGCCAGGTAGTCGGCGGCTCCCATCCGCCAGGGCCGTGCGCGGTGACGGCGCATGACCGAGCTGGCGATGGCCAGCCCCGGCCAGTCGAAGTCGCCGTGATAGCGCAGCTCGCCGCCGCCGCTGACGACAGCGCCCGCCAGCTGGTGAAACGCCGCTGACGGTTGTCCCTCCGTGCACAGCAGGGGCGCCGAGGCCGCGCCCAGCTCCGCGGCGGCGCGGCGCAGTACGGCCGGGTTCTCGCAGACGCTCACCAGCGCGCCGCGGATGGTCAGCGGGAGCGTCATGAGCTGGTGCAACGTGACGTAGAACGGAACGCCGAGGCGGGCCGCGCCGGCCAGCCACTCGGCCAGCCCCCGGCCCTCGGCCCGGATGTTCAGCACGAGCACCCGGCTGGCCAGGTCGTCAACCACGACACCGTTCGCCTCCCAGAGGTCCCGGCGCTCCCCGGCGGTCGCGGGCCTGCCGACCCCGGTCTTGATGGCCAGGGCCCGCAGCACCAGCGTGGACAGCGCCGTTCCGTGGTTGAGCGTCTTGGTGTCCCCGGTGACGTCCGCGGCCAGCGCAGGCAGCAGGACCGGGCTGCCCGACCCGGAGCCGAGGTGTTCCAGCACGCGAACCGCCTGCCCAAACCGCGTCTGCTCGCCCGCCTTGATCAGCTTGGTCAGGCTGCCGTCCCTGGCGATCTCGGCCAGCCAGTCCCGGTACCAGCCGCATGAGGCGTGCAGCCAGCTCGCCTCCGCCCCGCGGAGGGCGGCGGCACGCACTCCGGCCAGCGCGCTGCGCTCAGCGGGGCGATCGCGCAGCGGACCGCCCCGCTCGGCCAGCAGCTCCCGCAGGCCGTGCCCGGTGGCCTCGCGGACCGCAGCGTCCAGGTCGGCCAGGCGCACCACGATCCGGCTGGTCCGGGTGTCCCGGTACTGGCCGGTGAGGCCGATGATCGCCTTGCGCTCGGCGTCGCCGGGCTCGGCGAGGCTGACCGAGCCGCTCAGATCACCGCCGGTGCGCTCCAGCGAGCGGCGGGCACGTTCGAGCAGCCGGCGGTACTCCGGCCCGTCATACGGATTCGGCATCGTCTTCGTCGTCGGGCTCGTCCCGCAGACCCCCGAGAGCTTCCGGTTCTCCGTACAGCGTCGAGGCGGTGCCGAGCGGCGCGTGCCGGGTCGGCCGGAAGCCGAGCAGCTCTGCTACCAGGGCATCGTTATCGGCGTAACCGGCCGAGGCGTCGACCAGCTGCTCGCCGTCCCACAGCATGAGCAGCGAGGAAACGGTACGCGTGGTCTTGTCGTGGTACATGTCGTAGTGCGCGATCATCGGCACCGTGGCGGCGGTGACCCACAGGTCGTGGCCGGTCATGAACAGGTCCAGGTCGAACTTGACCGCCAGCCCGAACAGGTCCGGCTTGTACCGCTCGTCGATGCCGACGAACGCCTCGTCGAGCGCGATCATCCGCGGGCAGTGGTCCTTGGCCGAGGAGTACAGCGCGTTGGCCGCGGCGAACAGCGGCAGGTGGATCGCGGCGGACTTCTCGCCGCCCGACATCACCGAGTGCTTGGCCCGGGTCAGCCGGGCCTCCGGCTCCCCGGGCTGGATCGCCATCAGCTCGAACACGTGCCAGGACCGGTAGTCCAGCACGCTGCCCAGCGCCTCCCGGTAGGTGGCCCGCGAGTGGCCGGCCCGGTACTCCCGGATCATCTCGCGGAGCAGGCCGCGCAGTTCGGACAGCCGCTCCGGGCCCGGCGAGTCGCGTTCCAGCAGCCGGGACGTGACGCGCTGCCGGTCGGTGATCTTGTCGGACTGCGTCCAGCGGATGCCGATGGCGATCCCGGACGACATCGGCTTGGACCTGGTGTCGGAGTTCATGTTCCTGGTCAGGTCCCGGGCGGCGATCACCCGGCCGTGGATCTGCTGGGCCAGCTCGGCCAGCAGCTCGTCCTCGAGCACCTTCCGCTCCCGCTCCGCCAGCAGCACGCCCTGGTCGGCGGCGCGTTCGGCGATCCGGGTGGCGAACTGGGCGGCCGGCTTGCGGCCCTCGTCGTCTATCACGTGCACGGTGACGACGGCGCCGGGCTCCCAGTCCACCCGGTAGTCCTCGTCGCAGGCGGCCAGCGCTTCGGTGAAGTCCTTCAGCGCGACCGACATCCGGTCCGCGGTGTTCTTCAGCGTCCCCTCGGTCACCTGCCTTCCGCCGCGGCTGGCGGCGGCGAACGCGTCCAGGATCCCGGCCACGCCCGGGGGCAGGACCTCGCGGACGGCAGCCGGCGGGTCTGGGGGAACCACGCCGTCGGCCAGCGACGCGGCCAGGTCCGCTCCAGCCTGGTCCGGATCGGGCCAGCGGGCCGGGTCCGGCCAGGGCCCGGCGTCCGTGACCCCGGCCAGCAGACGCAGGTCGGGCCGGGCGTACTCGCCGAACTGCACGGCCTGCTCGTACAGCTGCCCGACCGCCTCGGCCAGCGACTGCCGCTGGCCGCGCAGTTCGGCCCCGGCGGTTGTGGCCCGATCGTGCTCGGCTCGGGCCCGCGCGTCCAGTTCGCGCCACGCGTGGTTGGCCGCGGCGATCAGCTGCTCGGTCTCCCGGACCTGCGCCAGGACCTGCTGGACGTCCGCCGCCACGGTCTCCTCCAGCGTGCGGAACTCCTCTTCCAGGGCCCGCTGCAGCCGCTCCCGCTCGGCGAGCGCCTCCTCGGCCTGGGCGTATTCCAGCTTGCGCCGTTCGATCGTCTCGGTCTGCACGGCCAGGTCCTCTTCGGCCTGGGCCAGCTTGGCCCGCTCGGCATGCAGCTGGGCCGCGGCATTCTCGAACTCCGCGGCGGCCCGGGCGATCGCGTCCACCTGCTCTTCCGCGGTCGGCATCCGGCGCTCGGCGGCGGCCTGCCTGAGCTGCCTGGTCCTGGCGTCGACCTCGGCGATCGCAGCGTCAAGGGCCGCCCGGGCCGCCGCGGTCTCCTCCCGGGCCCGGGCGAGCAGCACGGCGTGGGTGCCGACGGCCTCGGCCGCGGTCGCGACCGGGCGGGTATCCGGCAGTTCCCGGCGGGCTCGCTGGAAATCTTCAAGCAGCGCGCTAGTCCGGTCCAGCTGGCCGGCTAGCCGCTCCTCGCTGGCGCTGGCGGCCCCGATCAGCTCGTCGTATTCGGCGAGCCGGACGCGGCGGCGGGCGGCCCGGTTGGTCGCGCCGATGTACTCCGGGGCGGCCTTCGGCCGGGCACCGACGTGGAGGCCGTAGCTGAACTGGGCCTTGGTGCTGACCGCCGGGACCGTTACGTCGGCGCTGCCGCCGGTGATGTCGCCGGTGATGTCGCCAGTGATGTCGCCAGTGAGTGCGACCGAGCGGAGCACCGCGGCGACCACGGCCGCGGGGACACTGTCCTGCTCCTCGGGGACGAGGAGGCCGGCGAGCGTGCGGCCCGTCACGGGGACCGACGGGAGCAGGTAGCCGTCCGCCTCGGCGGCGGCCAGCGCCGCTTCGGTCAGTGCCGGGTCGGGGTGGATCCAGGCGGTCAGCAGCCCCGCCCCGTAGAGCGCGCCCTCGACCGCGGCGGCCTCGGCGTCGCCGGTCCCGTCGGCGAACCGCACGAGTTGCCAGAGCGGCGCGCCCGGCCGCTCGTCCCGGCAGGCCAGGCGCAGGTCGCTGGCGGGCGGCGCGTCGTCCTGCTCCGCGGCGATCGCGTCGCGTTCGGCGCGCAGGCCGGCCAGCCGCTCGCGGATCGCCCGCAGCTCCGTTTCCAGGTGCACGCGGGCGGTGATGGCGTCGGCCCGGCGTGCGGCGATGCGGCCGTCGAACACCTCGGTGAGGCTGATGGCGCCGGTCTCGCCGATGTGATCCAGCGCCTCGCCCAGCGCCTGGGCGTCGTCGGGCCCGGACGCCGGGCCGGCCCAGCGGCCGGTCCAGTGGCCGGTCCAGGCGGACAGTTCGGCCGCGGCCGTCTGGCGAGCCTGCGCCAGGCGGGCCGCCGCGGCCGCGGCGGCCTGTTCCTGCCCTTGCTCGGCGGTCTGCTTGTCCCCGAGGTCCTGCTCCCGCAGGCCGCGTTTGCCCCGGGCGTCCCTGATCGCCTGCAGCAGCCTGCGGATCTCACCTACGTCGTCGCGGCGCGCGGCGACCCGGGCCCGGGCCACCAGCAGCAGGTCGTCGCCGGCATCGACCGGACCGAAGCCGTCGTCGGTGATCCCGGACCGCTGGGCGGCGTCGGTCAGGTCGGCGGTGAACTTCGCCTCGGCGGCCCGGGCCTCGGCCGCGCGCCGGGCGAGCTTGCTCGCCGAGATCTCGGCTTCGCCGAGCTCACGGCGGTCCCGGCCGAGCCGGCTGCGCTGACCCGCGACCTCGCGCGCGCCGGCCGCCAGCTCGCGGCGCTTGTCCTCGATCCGGCCCTGCGCCTGGTACTCCTCGGAGTTTTTCAGCCCCGCCAGGCGGCCTTGCAGCGTCTCGCCTTCGTCGCGCCGGGCATTGCGCTCGGCCTCGGCCTGACGCTCGGCCTCGACCGCGCGGCGGTGGCTCGCGGCCGCTTCGGTGATCTTTCCCGCGTGCCCGGCCGCCGCCTCAGCCCTGGCCTGCACCCGGTCCAGCTGGAACCGCACGTGGGCCCGCAGGTAGGCGGTGTAGTGCGTAAGGAAGTCCTGGACGGCCGCGTCGGCCGCGGTGAGGTCGTCGAACAGCTTCTGCACCGCGGCCAGGTTCTCGAAGTCGCGCGCGGCCTGCTGCACCAGGTAGTCGTCGACCGGGCTCAGTCCTGAGGTCAGCGTGTCCGACACCTTGACCGGGTCGAGGTCCTTGGCCAGCAGCGGGCGGCGCAGCGCCAGCAGCAGGTCAAGCAGCTGGGCGTACCGCTCCCGGCCGAGGCCGAACAGCCGGGCGTCCACCAGGTCCCGGTACTCGGTCGCGGTCTTGCGCCAGGCGTCCGGTTCCAGCACGGCCCGCAGCTGCCGTTCGGTCAGCGGGCGAGAGTCCGCCGACAGCAGGCCGAAGTCCACGCCGAGCCGCCGGCCGGTGACGTAGAACGACATCCGCACGCCATCGGTGTTGCGGTGCGCCCGCATCCCGATGATCAGCGTGACGGTCTCGGGCTCGGTAGGCGGCGACGGGCGGGCGAACTCCATCCACACGTAGCCGTATTCGGACTCCTGGCCGCGGTACAGCAGGTTGGACTTCATCGTCCGGTTCTCGCCGCTGAACGGGTCGAGCCGCCGGGAGTCGGCCACGCCGTCGAGCACGAACGGGAACAGCACCTCCAGGGCCTTGGTCTTGCCCGACCCGTTGTGGCCGCGCAGCGCCAGCCAGCCGCCGGCGAACATCCACTCCTCGTCGACGTAATCCCACACGTTGATCACGCCCGCGCGGGTGGGCCTGAACCGGTCACTCATGAGAACTCCAGGGCCATCTGCCCGTCGGCGTTCCGGACGGGCAGGGCCAGCTTGATGTTCCGGTACCGGGCGGCGGCCGGCAGGACCAGCGCGCCGCCGGGCACCGGGCGGAGCAGCCGCAAGTCGGCCAGCAGCGACAGCGCGGCGGCCAGCAGGCCCGGCGCGTCATGCTTCCAGGTGACGGTGAACGAGTCGGCGCCGAGTTCGCCGTACAGCTCGTCGAGCATGGCGTGGAGCCTGCTCCGCTCGACGAACGGCGCGGCGAGCGGAGGGACCGGGGCACGCACCACGGACCGTTCGGCATCATCTTGGTCGTCGGCCGGAGTGGACCAGGCCAGCTCTTGCACGACCCCGGCCGCCGGCAGGGCCGAGTCGATGCGGGCCAGCAGGTCGCGCTGGTCGTCGGCCTCGGCGGGCACCGGCAGCGCGGCCAGCACCTGGCCGGGATCCTCGATCAGGTCGGCGATCTTGGCCAGCAGCAGGCCGGCCGCGCGGTTGACGGCGCCGCCGCGGCCGGGGAACGGGCGGTCGGTGAACCGGCCGCCGGCGTCGGCGAGCATGATCCCCTCGGCCCGCCGTTCGGCGGCCAGCCCGGTCAGCCTGCTGAGGTCTGCCGCAACGCCGCTCTGCCTGAGCACCTCAGCGATCTCGGGCTCGACCTGCGCGTAGTAGACGACCGGGTGCTCCAGCAGCGCGCGGGCGGCACGCTGCGCCGCGGCCCCGCGCTGCGCGGTCCGCTTGGCACTGACGAACGTGCTGTCCAGCAGCCCGGCGGCGCTGGTCAGGTGCTGGAGCGGGCGGGCCGGGCGGAACAGCGTGGCGCAGATGTCGTGGTCGATGTCGTACAGCGCGTCGCCGCGTTCGGTATCGGCCGCCCAGGATTCCAGCGACCCGTCGGACAGGCGCAGCGCGCCGCGGTCGGCCAGCCAGTCGAGGACGTCCACGACCGCGGCCTTGTGCGCGGTGACCGTCGGGTCGAAGCCGAGGCCGTCGATCGCGTTCGCCGCCGGGGTGAAGCCCCGCACCAGGTCGGCCAGGCTGATCTCCACCCGGGACCGCTGGAACGAGGCGAGCACCAGGCACAGGTAGGCCAGCCGCCGCCGGTCGAACGGCCTGCCGGAGCGGGCGGAGAAGACCGCCGACTGGGTGGGGTCGAGCGAGTCGAGGCGGCGGCTGAGCCGGACCTGGCGGGTCGTCGCGATCAGCGTGTAGCCCAGCAGTTCGCGGAAGTCGGCGGTCATCTGGTCAGCCCAGCGCAGCACCTGCTCGAGCACCCCCGGCCGCGGCCGGGTCGCGGTGATCACGTCGTGGGTGAGCACCAGCCGGACCGCGTGCTGGTAGGAGCCAAGGTCGCTGAGCGGCACCGGCACCGCAGCCCTGGATGTCATCGGCGTCCCGCGGGTTCCAGCTGGAGCTGGAAGCCAGGCAGGTGCAGGACACCATTTTTTGTCCGAACGGAACTGCCTGCTTCATCCGGGATAAGGCGCATCGTGAGCACGTCGTTGCCGCCTGCGGCGGTGGCCAGGCGGCCGGCCACGACCGTGCGGGCCTCGGTGGCCAGCGTGAGCAGGCGCAGCAGCACTTTCATCTCGGCGTCGTCGAGCACCCGTTCGTGCGCGCCCGATCGCAGCAGGCGCTGCGCGGCGTCGCGTTCGGCCTGGCGTTCGGCCGCCTGGCGGCGGCGGAGTTCGGCCTTGATCGCCGGATTGGCCCGGGCCGGCTGCGGGACGCCGGGCGTCGGTGCCTTGCCGCGCCGGAACAGCGTGACCGAGATCTCCACGCCGGGCGCGTCCCACCAGCCCGCGCGGCTGGAGGTCTGCTCGGCATCGTCGTGCGCGCCGCCGAGGTGCCGCGCCGAACAGATACTGAACGCAGCCGACATCAGCGCGTAGGCGGCGCCCTCGTCCGGCGTGCTGAACACCCACTCGGCCAGGTGGCGGAGCTGGGAGGAGCGGTTCACCCCGCCCCGCTGCGCCTCGGTGACCTGGCGGAGCAGCGCGATGACGGCCGAGACGGCGGCGCGGGTGGCGGTCCGCAGGCCCGCGGCCCTGGACTCGGCCGCGTCATCGGCAGCGAACCAGGCGCGCAGTGCGGCCCAGCGGCGGCGCCAGTCAGCGAGCAGTTCGTCGCGGCCGAGGAACGGGCGCTCGTCGGCCTCGGCCGCGAGCCGCAGCATGGCCTCCGGGTCCCGCGTCCCGGCCGCGGTCCCCGCTTCTGCTGCCTGTTCCACCTCTTCCACCCCTTCCACCCCTTCGACCCCTTCCACCCCTTCGACCTCGGCGACGGCGGCGGCCAGGCGGGGCAGGTAGCGGTCGAGTTCGGCCATGAACTCGGTCATGTGGGCCAGCAGGGCGTTCTTGTACCGCAGGAACGTGTCCGGGGAGGTGTCCGTCGACCGGATGACCTCGCCCAGCGTCAGGTGGAACTGGGCCGCGCGCCTGGACATGTCGTCCAGGACCGTGTCCAGGCGGGACAGCCTCCGGTACACCTGCTCCTGGTCCGGGGCTCTGGTCGCTGCGGCGAGGGCCCGCAGGTCGTCGAGGATGTCGGAGAACACCAGCCGGGACAGGTTCGCGTCCCGGATGCGCGCGCTGAGCACGTCTTCCACCGCCGTGAAGGCGCGGTAGCCGAGCTCGCTGAACTGGTAGACGGACTGCCGGTTCCGGTACCGGGCCAGGCTGCCGGCCCGGGAGGCGTCCTCGAGCCGGTGCACCACGCCGTCCTCGGCCAGCGCGTCCAGCTTCTCCCGCAGGCCGCCGTCCAGCCGGGGCACCTCGTCGTGCCCGGCGGCCAGTTCGGCCAGGGCGGCGGCCACCTCATCGGGGTGCGCCTGGACCTGGTGCACCCCGCGGAGCCGGTCCAGGGCGCGGAGCACCCACAGGTAGGCAACGTGGTCGTCGCGCCGGGTGAAGTTGAACAGCCGGAACCTGTCGCTGACGGCGAGCGCGTCGAGGTCCAGCGAGCTCCGCTCGCTTCGGTCCGCACCGTCTGGAGTCTGGTCTGCCATCGGCTCTCGTATCCCGGATCGTCCCCAGCCGCGATCCTGGCCAGCACACCATGCTACGCGCGCGGTAACGCCGGTTACGCCCGCTGCGCGGGACGGCATGTCGGGCCGGAAAATGACGGTGCTTGTCGTTATCGTCGGGCCATGACGGATGTCAGGATCTTTGGCCTCAACCTTGCCACCTTGCGGCGGGCCGTCGACACGAGCACGTACGCCAGGGGGGCCGAATACGCGCGCCAGCGGGAGGTCCTGTACGCCGCGTGGGATGCGGACGGTGACACGCTTCGCGGGGTGGTGCGCGGCCACGAGAACAACTTCTACAACGCGGCGGCATTCTTCTCGCCGACCCCGGGGCGGCCCGCCGAGTTCGAGCTGGGCGAGTGCAGCTGTCCGGTCGCGTTCAACTGCAAGCACGTGGTCGCGCTGGTCCTGTCGGTTCTGGCTCCCGGCGCTCCGGCGCCGACTCGGGCGCAGGGCCCGCAGCCCGCCGCGTGGGAGAAGTCGCTGGACTCGGTGCTGAGCCCGGGCGGATCGGCACGCTCCGGCACGACGCCGCTGGCGATCGAGCTCGCGCTGGCCGGAGGCCAGGGCCAGGCCCGCTGGGCCCAGACGGCCGGCCCCGTGCCGCGGCGGCTGAACGCGCGGCTGGTGCGGCCGGGCAAGAACGGCGGCTGGGTGGCCGGCGACCTGAGCTGGGGCAGGCTGGACATGCTGCGCTACTCCGGCGATTACCGCGAGGAGCAGGTGCGGCTGCTGCGGGACCTGTACGTGCTCTACCAGGCGCGCGCGGGTCGCGGCGGCTACTACGGCTACCCCTACGGCGACGACCGGTCGATCGAGTTCTCCGCGGTCGGCTCACGGCAGCTCTGGCCGCTGCTCGACGACGCCGCGGCGGTCGGCCTGCGGCTGGTGTACCCGGGCAGGCACGGCGAGCTGGCCGGATACCACGACGCCGAGTTCTGCCTGGACGTGACCAGCGGCCCGGGCGGCGGGCTGCGGATCGTCCCGGTGCTCCGCGCCGACGGCGGGGAACCTGCCGTGCCGGTCGCGTTCATCGGAGCCGAGGGTCACGGCGTGGTATGCGTCAGCCAGGCCGAGGCGGCAGGCGCCGAACCGGGTAGCTGGCGGTTCCGGCTGGCCCGGCTCACCCGGCCGGTGCCGCCGCCGTTGCAGCAGATGGCGCTCGCAGGCGAGTCGCTGCAGGTCCCCGCCGCCGAGGAGCCCAGGTTCCGGGACCGGTATTACCCGCGGCTGAGGCACGCCGCGACCGTGATCTCATCGGACGGGTCGTTCACCCCGCCCGTGATCTCCGGACCTGACCTGGTGCTGCGCGCCAGCTTCCGCGGCGATCACGAGCTCGAGGTGAGCTGGGAATGGGCCTACCGGGTCGGAGACTCGCCGCTGCGCGCGCCACTGGAGGCGGACGGGCCGGACGATGGGTACCGGGACCTGGCCGCCGAGCGAGCGCTGCTGGCCCGCCTCGACTTGCCGTTCGAGCGCTACGGCCTGCTCAGGCCCGGCCAGGGCATGGCCGGCCCTGGACGGCCCGCGCTTGCCTCGCCAACCTGCCTGACCGGCATCGACACGATGCGGTTCACGACCGAGCTGCTGCCGCTGCTGGCCGATGAGCCGGGCCTGATCCTCGAGGTCAGCGGCGAGCCCGCGGACTACCGGGAGGCCAGCGATTCGCTGCAGATCGAGGTGTCCGCCGATGAGCTGGCCGGTGAGACCGACTGGTTCGACCTGGGCGTGACGATCACCGTGGAGGGGCGCCGGGTTCCGTTCCTCGAGGTGTTCCTGGCGCTCAGCCGCGGCGAGCCGCATCTCCTGCTGCCCGACGGGGCCTATTTTTCCCTGGACAAGCCCGAGCTGCGGGCGCTCGCCCGGCTGATCGAGGAGGCCCGCGCGCTGCAGGACTCCTCGGCCGGCCAGCTGCGGATCAGCCGGTACCAGGCCGGGTTCTGGGATGAGCTGGCCGCGCTGGGGGTGGTCGGGCACCAGGCGGCGGCGTGGCGCGAGCAGGTCCAGGGATTGCTGTCGGCCGACGTCGCCGGCCGGACCACGCCCCCGCCCGGGCTGAAGGCCCAGCTGCGGCCATACCAGCAGGACGGGTTCGGGTGGCTGGCGTTCCTGTGGGAGCACCGGCTGGGCGGGATCCTCGCCGACGACATGGGACTGGGCAAGACGCTGCAGTGCCTCGCCCTGATCGCCCACGCCAGGCAGTGTCACCCGGCGGGCGACCAGGCGGCGGGCCCGTTCCTGATCGTCACGCCGACCAGCGTGGTGGCGAACTGGGCCGCCGAGGCCGCACGGTTCGCGCCGGACCTGCGGGTGGTACCGGTGTCCAGCACCGTGGCCCGCCTCGGCCAGGGTCTCGGCGAGCTCGCCGCGGGCGCCAACGCCGTCGTCACGTCCTACGCCCTGCTGCGCATCGACTTCGCCGCCTACGCCGAGATGGGCTGGTCGGGACTCCTGCTGGACGAGGCCCAGCAGGCCAAGAACCGCCAGTCGAAGGTCTACCAGTGCGCCCGCCGGCTGGCGGCCCCGGTCAAGATCGCGATCACCGGCACGCCGATGGAGAACAACCTCATGGAGCTGTGGTCACTGCTGTCGATCACCGCCCCTGGCCTGTTCCCCAGCCCGGACCGGTTCCGCGACTACTACGCCCGGCCGGTCGAACGGCAGGGCGACAGCCAGCGCCTGGCTCAGCTCCAGCGGCGGATCAGGCCGCTGGTCCGGCGCCGCACCAAGGAGCAGGTGGCCGCCGAGCTACCGGCCAAGCAGGAGCAGATCCTGGAGGTCGAGCTGCACCCGCAGCACCGCAAGGTCTACCAGACACGGCTGCAGCGGGAGCGGCAGAAGGTCCTCGGCCTGATCGGCGACATGAACGCCAACCGCTTCACGATCTTCCGTTCGCTGACCCTGCTGCGCCAGCTGAGCCTGCACGCCGGGCTCGTCGACGAGGCCCACGCCGGCCTGGCCTCGGCCAAGATCGACGCCCTGCTCGGCCAGCTGCACGAAGTGACCGGCGGCGGGCACCGGGCCCTGGTGTTCAGCCAGTTCACCGGGTTCCTGGGCAAGGTCCGGGACCGGCTGGAGGCTGAGGGCATCCCGTACTGCTACCTCGACGGCAGCACCCGCGACCGGGCCGCGGTGGTGCGGCGCTTCAAGGACGGCACCGACCCGGTCTTCCTGATCAGCCTCAAGGCCGGCGGGTTCGGCCTGAACCTCACCGAGGCCGACTACTGCTTCTTGCTCGACCCGTGGTGGAACCCCGCGACCGAAGCACAGGCCGTCGACCGCACCCACCGGATCGGGCAGACCCGGAGGGTCATGGTCTATCGCCTGGTCGCCAAGGACACTATCGAGGAGAAGGTGATGGCGCTGAAGGCCAGGAAGGCCAGGCTGTTCGCCAGCGTCCTGGACGACGGCAACGTCTTCGGCACCGGCCTCGACGCCGACGATATCCGCGCCCTGCTCTCCTGACCGCACGACCCCCGGTCCTGAGCGGCTACGGCCCGGCCGCCGTGACCGTGGTCTTCGCGGCCCTGCTCGGCTGGCTCTTCATCGAGACTCAAGGCGGCGGGGATCTGGGCCTGGCTGAGCGGCTGACCACATCGGCCCAGGCCTGCTGGCCCCTGGTCGTCGCCATCGCCCTGCGGCGCGGCACGTCCGGGCTCGGCGGCCAGAACCGGCCGCCGGGCGGCTAGCTGCTGCCCGCGCGGTCGCACCGCGCCAGCTGGTCACGGGCGGAGGCCGGTGAGCATGCGGTCCAGGACGATGCCGAGCTCGGCGCGGGTCTCCGAGGGGCTCGCCGAGCGCGCGATCGCCAGGCTGGCGTCCGTCAGCATCGCGATGAGCAGCCGGGCGAGTGCCCGCACCGGCACGGCTTCCAGGTCCCCGGCCTCCATGCAGCGGTTGAGCCACTCCTCCAGAATGCCCCGCCCGTAACGCTCCACGAGTTCCTCCCACGCGTCCGAGCCGAGCACTCGCGGCCCGTCGACCAGGACGATCCGCTGGAAGTCGCCGCCCACGCACACGTCCAGGAACGCGGAGATGCCTGCTTGGATCTCGGCGAGCGGAGACGGCGCGGCCGACGACAGCTGCTCGTCGATCAGCTGCTGGGCTATCGATCCGGCGGCTTCGGCCATCACCGCGCGGAACAGGTCCGCCTTGTCACGGAAGTGGTGGTAAAGCGCGCCCCGGGTGACACGTGCGTCAGCGACGATCTGCTCGGTACCCGTGCCGTCATAGCCCTGAGCTGCGAAAAGGCGGCGTGCGGCGGCGACCAGCGCGGCCCTGGTGTCGGAGGCGTGCTCGGCGCGGCGAGGTTGCGGATTCGCTGGCATACAGACATCATGAGACATACAAGCTGTATGTTCCAGACAGATTGCATGGCACAGCTTGCATGGCACAGCTTGCATGACACAGCTTGCATGACACAGCTTGCATGACGGAGCGCCGTGGCGCCGGTGCGGGGATACGGAGGCAGCAACTCATGGCGATGCCACTCCACCTGACGGTGAAGCTCGGAACGTACCTGATGAAACAGAAGATCAAGAGGGTCAAGAAGTACCCGCTGATCATGGAGCTGGAGCCCCTGTTCGCCTGCAACCTCAAGTGCGCGGGCTGTGGCAAGATCCAGCATCCGGCTTCGGTGCTGAAGCAGCGCATGCCGGTCGAGCAGGCGGTGGCCGCCGTCGAAGAGTGCGGCGCGCCGATGGTCTCGATCGCCGGCGGCGAGCCCCTCATGCACCCGCAGGTCCACGTGATCGCGGAGGAATTGCTCAAGCGCAAGAAGTTCGTGGTTCTCTGCACGAACGCCGTCCTGCTGCCTAAGCACATCGACAAGTTCAAGCCGAACAAGAACTTCGCCTGGATGGTGCACCTCGACGGCATCGGCGAGAAACACGACGAAGCCGTCTCCAAGGAAGGCGTCTTCGAGCAGGCCGTCGCGGCGATCAAGCTGGCCAAGCAGAAGGGCTTCCAGGTCTACACGAACACGACCGTGTTCAACACTGAGACCCCGCAGGACCTGATCGCGACCCTTGACTACATCAACGACGAGCTCGGGGTCGACCGGCTGGAAATCGCGCCCGGGTATGCGTACGGCAAGGCGCCCGACCAGGACCGGTTCCTGGGCGTCACGCAGACGCGTGAGCTGTTCAGCAAGGCGTTCGCGGACGGCCGCCGCAAGAAGTGGCGCTTCAACCATTCGCAGCTGTACCTGGACTTCCTCGAGGGCAAGGCGGATTTCGAGTGCACACCGTGGGGCGTCCCGCTGTACTGCCTCAAAGGCTGGCAGAGGCCCTGCTATCTGCTCGACGACGGCTACGCCGAGACCTGGCAGGAGCTCCTGGAGACCACGGACTGGGACAAGTTCGGCCGAGGCAAGGACCCCCGCTGTGACAACTGCATGGCCCACTGCGGCTACGAGCCCACCGCGGTGCTGGCCACGATGAGCTCCCTCAAGGAGAGCCTCCGCGCCTTCGCCGGGTGATGACGATCAGCGCTGGACGGTGGGGCTCCGGCCGAGGGTTCCCGACATGCGTTACTCCGCTGGGCTGGCGGCCAGCAGCGTACGCATCTTCTCCCTCAACTCCAGGGGTGTGAAAGGCCTGCGGATGTGCGGCGTGTCCGCGCCCGTGACCGAATCTGGTTCGGCTCTCCATGGGAGGCCGCTCGACACGCGCAGGACCCGTACTTCGGGTTTCATTCCGAGCATCCGGTCCAGCTGCGTCGAGCCGGGCATCTCGGCGTCGATGATCACCATCCGGACGTCGTGCGACGACATTAGGGCAAGCGCTTTGTCGCTGGTGCTGGCCTCGAGCGTTTTATAGCCGCTATGCCGCAAGATCCGTACGGTAATCTCCAGCGCGGCCGGCTGATCATCGACCACCAGGACGATCTCGCCCTGTCCCGGCGCGGTGAGCGGCGGCCTGACGGCCGAGACCCATTCGGATGCGCGGCTGGTCGGCAGGAAGATGTGGAAGGTCGTGCCGATGCCCTCAGCGGAGTCGACCGTGATCCCGCCGCCGGCTCTGGTGACGATGCCGTAAACAATTGACAGTCCGAGACCTGCACCCTGGCCCGGTGGCTTGGTGGTGAAGAAAGGGTCGAAGACATGGCGCATCGCGTCCGAGTCCATGCCACATCCAGTATCGCTGACGGTGAGTTCCGCGTACCGCCCGGGCCGGGCTCCGGGCCATTCGGCGTCATCTTCGGTCAGGTCCGCCAGGCTCGTGGTGAACGTCACGGTGCCACCCGCAAGCATTGCGTCGCGGGCGTTGACGGCCAGGTTGAGCAGCACTTGCTCGACCTGGCCGGGGTCGGCCATGACGGTAGGCAGGCCGGGCGCCGTAACGAGCCGCACCTCGACCTGTTCGCCGGTGCTCACCTGGAGCAGGCCGCGTGCGCGGGCGAGCACGGCATTCAGGTCGGCCTGCCCAGGCGGGGCGGGAGTGTGACCGCTGAACACGAGCAGTTCCCTGGCGAGCCGGGCGGCGCGCCCTGCGACTGCCTGTGTCTGCTGCGCATTGGCCTGCAGCGCGGGATCGCCGACGGTCGCGTCGGCCACGCGCGCAGCGTAGCTCATGATTTCATCGAGCGAGGCAATGAAGTTGTGACTCACGGCGCCCGCGAGTTGGCTCAGGCTTTCCATCCGCTCGGCTTCGCGGTGTCTGGCCTCGGCCTCGCGACGTTCAGCTTCAATCCAGTTGCGTTCGGTAATATCCCGTACCACCGCTGCTATCCCCGTGATGGCACCGCTGCCGTCCAGGATCGGCGAAAGGGAACTCAGGACGTCGATGACCGTTCCGTCCTGGCGCATGCGCTTGGTCTCATAGGGCGCAGGCCGGCCGCCTCGCCGCATCTGATCATGGATTGGCTCAAACTCGCCGATGCGGTCCGGGGGGTATAGCACCGATGCGCACTGTCCGATGATCTCATCTGCGGTATAGCCGAAAATGGACGTGGCGCCAGCGTTCCAGCTGGCGATGATCCCGTCCAGGGTGGTGCTGACGATAGCGGCGGACGACGATTCCACGATGGCCACCAGACGTGACAGTGACCCGCCGTCCCCGCCAGCCGGGCGAACCGCTTTCCCAGGCCCCACTTCCGCTTCCCCTTACCCTACTTGTCTATGGTGATAGGCTGATCACGCATCGTAACTGGGCCTCCTTGGCGCGTCAAAGCCGCCCCCTGGCCAAGCGCGCCCGCGCGGGCTCTGCGCCCGGCTGCGGCGACCAGCAGGGTGGCAGTGACATATCGCCGGGCCAGTCAGCCGGGGCGGCGGCCGCGATCCCCGGGCCTTAGCCGAGAGCTCGGTACGATCGCTGCTACCGGACCCGTGCGGTCAATTTGTAATTCAGCTGGCCGGCCTCGACGGTCTGTGGATGATTGCCGACCGTAACTCATATTAGTGAAGCACTGTCAAGCCACACAACCGGGTGATATTGCAGGGAGACCAGACTCGAAAACCTGCTTCTCGGCGGCCGCAAGGCCAGCTAGCTGTGCGCAATCCGGATAGTCGTGCAATTTGGGACGAGTAGCACCAAGACGGTTGATATCGGATGACCCGTTCCGATGGTCTGGAAATGGCCGGCGCGCCGCAGTCAGTCTGCTGCGTCTGATGGGGCCGACCGGCCAGTTGCCTCCACTATAACGGCGTCCGCCGCATACAGCCTTTCGGCGCAGCCGGATTTCCTTATGCTGATCAGCGGAACGAACGCGGCGGCGCTCACGGCCGCACGCTCGCTGGCTGTAGGCAGGCGCGCACTGACGATTGTCCCTGGCGTGACCGGGATTCGTGCCCAGGAGATTTGCCGGGCCACGACCGAGCCAGACCCACGGCGGCGCTGTATGAGCCCCTCGGCCGCGAGCAGGCCCAGCACCTTGCCGGCCGTCATGCGCGACACACCGTACAGCTCAGCCAGCTCGCTCTCACTCGGCATGGATTCGCCGAGGCCGCGTGCTCCCGCCCGGATAGCGTCGCGGAGCTGCCACGCTATCCAGGCGTAAGGGGGGATCGCCGAGTCGCCGTCCATGATTGCCACCATAACGTAGAATTCCGAAATTCTAGCGCACAATCTTCAGGATTCAGCATTTATCCGCTGACCTGGTAGATAATTGTTCTTGCGCAGCCCTGACTGTGATTTTCTTCCGGGCGCCTTGCCTTCGATCAGCACCACGTGTGCTCCCGGACTCCCGGCGGCCGCGACGTTGCGGAGGATGCGGCAAGGTCTGGTGCTAGGTGCGGTGACTGTTGACCATATGCACGGGCTTTACCGATTACTGCGATGATGTTCAGCCCGGGCTGAGGGTTCCTCGGCCAGGAACCGCCACCTCGCTACGCCGGCGGACATAACTTCGGTCGGTCATAAGGTGAGAGTGAACCAGACGTCCTTGCCCTCTGTGGTGGCGCGGACACCCCAGCTGGTAGCGAGCATCTCCAGCAGGCTCAGGCCGCGGCCGGCTTCGTCGGTCGGTGCGGCCCGGCGAGGCTGAGGCTGGTACCGCCCCCGGTCGGAGACGATGACGGCGATCTCGGTATCGGTGCGAAGCAGCCGGAGCCTGACCGGTCCCAGGCCGTGCACGACCGCATTGGTGAGGATCTCGGACGTCAGCAGGGTCGCGGTATCGGTCACGTGCGCACAGGCCCACTCGTGCAGCAGGGAAGCGACGAACCGGCGCCCGGCGGGGACCGAGGCGGGGTTGCTGGCGAACTCGGTAACCGCGGTGGCCAGAGGGGCGTCCGGGAGACGGACGAGCAGCAGCGTCACGTCGTCGGCGAACCCCCCGGCTTGCTGGCCGGTCTCACCGAGCAGGCCCGTGATCACCCGGTCGGCGATCTTGTCCAGGTCGAGCCCGTCAGCGCAGGCGGTTTGCAGCTCGGCGGCGGCCTTGTCGATCTGCTGGTCCAGGTCGCTGACGCGCGTTTCGACCAGCCCGTCAGTGTAAAGCGCCAGGATCGATCCTGCGGGAGCCAGGAAACTGGCCTGCTGGTGCGGGATCTGGCCGACACCGAGGGGCACGCTGACCGGAGCGGCGATCCGGCTCACGGTAACGCTGCCGGGTCCGGGGGTGACCAGCAGCACCGGCAGGTGGCCCGCCGAGCAGATCGTCACCGTCAGCCCGCGGTCGGCGTCCGGGCCGGGATCGACGACCAGGTAGCAGCAGGTGATCAGCTGCTGCGGGAGGTCGGCGGCAAATGCGTCCAGCGCGTGCATGAGCTGTTGCGGAGGGAGCTGGGTCTTGGCCAGTGACCGGGCGGCGGACCGGAGCTGTCCCATGACCGCGGCGGCTTCCAGGCCACGGCCCATGACATCACCGACGAACACCCCTACCCGCCCTGCCCCGAGTGGGATGAGGTCGAACCAGTCGCCGCCGACTCCAGCGCCGGAGGTGGCCGGGAGGTAACGGTGCGCCGTCTCGATCTCCGGGATACGCGGCGGCATTCCCATCAGGGATTTCTGCAAGGTGAGCGCGACGTGCCGCAGCACCGCACGCTGCCCGGCAGCCGACAGCATCCAGCCGCCAGCCCAGGCCGCGTACGGGCCGGCGCCCGGTCACGCTTGCTGCTCGCTGACAGATTCACGCCAGGGGAGGGCGGCGCGATAAGCCAGATAATACGCGTCGGCTAGACCCGAAAAGATGTCACTGGAGAATTAAATCATGAATACTTAGCGCGAAAATGTACCGAAATATGACATTAGTTATATGTTCGTATAGGCCTTTCCTGGAAACTCAGGCTGCGGGCAGCTTGGCCCGAAGGCGATCGGCCGGCGAGGGACGAGAGACTCGCCTTCGCCGAACCTGGCGCCAAAGCAGCCCGGTCGTACAACCACTTGGGCTGCCCGGACGTCGTAAGCGGTATGAGACCTGCACGCGCGAAACTGGCCATCGCGGCCATCCTCGGGCTCGTTACCGCCGCGGCCGGGTGCGGGCCAAGCCACTCGGGCGCGGCAGCTGGCTCGCCGCCCGCGACCAAGACGGCCTCGGCGAGCTCACCTATCCAGCCGGCCGGCTCGACTTCCGCGCCGAGCACCGCTCCGGCGCCGGCGCCGACCACGAGTCCGTCTCCCGTTGCTGGGGTCACATACCCTGGCGTCATCGCAGATTGCACCAGCGCACCACCGCAGCGGCTGAGCATCCGGCCGGCATCCATCGTGCTCGCGTGCGCCGACAACGGCCTGGGTGTCCAGAAGCTGACCTGGACGACGTGGGGCGCCTTGACCGCGACGGGCCAGGGCACGTTCTGGGAGCACATCTGCGTGCCGTACTGCGCGGCCTCCACTACATACGCCTACTACCCGGTGACAGTCACGCTGTCGCAGGTGAAGACCTCCGCGCGAGGGCAGTGGTTCAGCAAGCTGACGCTCACCTGGCGGGGGAAGCCGCCGCCGGTCACGACGCCGGATGCCTTCCCGCTTGACGCCCCGGACAGCTAGGCGACGTCGAGTTCGCAGCTGCGACATCCGCACCCGCCACACCGCACGATGGCCTCCCAGCGCTTGCGGACGCGGGTGCGCACGACCGACAGGAAAGGCCCACAGCCCGACTCACCGGGGACCAAAGGCCCTGCCAGGGCGGGAGACCGGATCATACGATCGGCAACATGACGGCGTCTGGCAGTGCGTATGTAGGCGCGAGTGACGCGTTCACCTGGCGTATGGAACGCGATCCCACGCTCAGGTCGACCATTGTCTCCGTCGACTGGCTGGACCGCGCTCCCGACTGGGATGCCCTCGTCGCACGTATTGACCGGATGTCCCGGCTCATGCCCTCGCTGCGTCAGCGCGTCGTCGAAACCCCCGGGGGCCTCACCGCCCCCCGGTGGAGCTACGATCCGCATTTCGACCTGGACTGGCATATTCGCCGGGTCGCCGCTCCCAGCCCGCGGACACGGGAGGCGGTCCTGCAGTTCGCGCGCCGGTCGGCGATGGACGCCTTCGACCGGGACCGTCCGCTATGGGAGATCACCCTGGTCGAAGGCATCGAGGACGGCGAAGCGGCGCTCATCGCCAAGTTCCACCATTCCCTGTCCAACGGCGTCGGCGGGATGCGCATGCTGGCGATCCTTGCTGACCCGCAACGCGAACCCCCCGATCTGGGCCCGATGCCGCCAGCACCGAAGGGCGAAACGCCGAACCAGCTCGCCCTGGTCACCGGAGCCGCGGGCTCGATGGCCGCGCAACTCGCCGGCCTGGCCCGGCGCGGGGCCGAGGCGGCGATCCCGGCCTTGATCCGGTCCGTGCGCGACCCGTTCGGCCTGGCCTACGACACCGTCGCAATGGCCCGTTCGGTCTACCGGACGGCCGCGCCGAGTTCCAGCACCATGTCACCTCTCATGCGGGACCGGTCGATGACGCGCCAGCTCGCCACGGCCGAGATCTCCCTGGACGCCCTGAAGCGGGCGGCCAAGTCCGCTGACGGGACCGTCAACGACGCCTACCTGGCCGTAGTGACGGGGGGATTGCGCCGGTATCACCAGCGCCATGGCACGACCGCCGAGTACCTGCGGGCCGTCATCCCGATCAGCCTCCGGACCGCCCACGACACCGGCTGGGGCAACAAGATCACCCTGATGCGGCTGGCCGTGCCGGTCGGGGAACCTGACCCAGCCGCCCGGATGCGCCTGCTGCACCGGCTCACCGAGGCGGCCCGCGAGGAGCCGTCGCTTCCGATCACCGGCGCGATCGCTGGGGTGCTCAATCTGCTGCCGGTCAGCTACGTTGGCGGGATCCTCAAGCACGCGGACTTGGTAGCCAGCAACGTACCGGGCGTTCCGATGCCGGTCTACGTGGCAGGCAGCAAGGTCACCGGGATGTTCGCGTTCGGGCCCACCATCGGGACGTCCCTCAATACCACCCTCCTGTCGTACGCCGGCACGTGTTATATCGGTATCAACATCGATACCGCCGCAGTGCCGGACCCGCACGTCCTGCTGGCCTGTCTCCAGGAAAGCGCCGCCGAGATCATCTCTCTCGGCGCCGCCGACCCGGTTCGCAAACCAGCCCGGGACCGTACCAGTCGGCCGCGGGGAACCGTTCAACCTTCCACACGGCGCAGCGACCCTGCCGCGCATCGCAAGCCGGCTGACCTCCCACCTCGCACGCCTGCGGGCTAGAACAGCGGGAAAGCTCGGTGACCGCCGTGGCCGCAGCGTTGGCCGGAGCGAGCCACTGCGCCTGACTGCATATCCCGGAGTACGCTTTCTGCCGAGATACGACACCGGGCCGGTTCAAGGCATGCTTGATGCAGCAGAAGAAGCCCGCACCATGGTGGCAGCTGTCCGGAACGATCCGGCGCTGCGGCTGGAGCTGGCGAGCAGGTTCTACGACGACCGGCCTGGCCGCGCCTCGATCCGGGCGTACCGGCGGGCCGAGTTTGCGTTTATGCGCTGGCAGGCCAGCCGGGGTGTGCTCGCGCCGCCGGAGTCCGCGCGGCCGGGCAGCGTATGGTGGCGCTCGGTCAACGAAAGCCTGCTCCGCGACGCGTGTGCAGGCCAGGCTGGCCACCGGGAGGCCAGGACAGGCGAGCAGGCCTGCCGTGACGCGCTGGGCGGACTTCCTTCGCGTGCCTTCCGCCAGAACCTGGTACCGGGCTCATAATGCGAGCATCGTGGCCGCATACCTCGAGCACCGCGATCTGTGCGCGGCCGAGGTGCCGGTGGAACGCTTCTTCATGGACGTGGCGATGGCCCGCCTGGTATGCGTGCATGCCCTGGTCATCCGGCCGCGGCTGGCCGTGGGCCGGCTGGCGCCGGCCGGGCGCCTGATCGGTGATCCGCGCTGGCGCGGCGCCGATCTGTTCCTGTCCCTGCACAACGTCCTGCCCGACCGCTATCCGCTGACCGGGTTCAGCATCGACCGGATCCTTGCGCTCGAGAACTACGCTGGCCACCTCATCGACTACGGCGTCATCCTGCCGAAGATGCAGGAGCTCTATGAGTTTGCCGCCAGCGACCTCGATGAGCCCCGGCTGCTCAACCTGGTCAGGAACGGTTTCCCCGTCTATGCCTGGCCGTATGAGGACCGGGACGCGTGGACGACGACCAGAGCGCGTTCGGTCAGGTCCGTGCTGTCGTGGCTGACGTCAGCATGAGATCGCTGCCCAGGCCGCGGCCCATGCCCACCGGATTTGACTTCGCCCTTGGGGCCAGGCTGAATCTGGTCGCAGCCGGGCGGCCCGCCTGGCTGGGAGGAGGAACGCATGGAGCTGATGACCAGCGGGGCGTTCGCCCGTGCGTCCGGGCTTTCCCGCAAGGCGCTGCGGCTGTATGAGGAGCTGGGCCTGCTGCGCCCGGTCCAGGTGGACCAGGCGTCGCAGTACCGCCTCTACGCTCCGGCTCAGCTGGAGCAGGCCCGGCTGGTAGCGTGGCTGCGCCGGCTGGGCCTGCCGCTCGCCACGGTGCGCGCGGTGAGCATGCTGCCGCCGGCCCAGGCGGCGGCGGAGCTCGCCGCCTGCTGGGAGCGGATCGAGACGGAGACCAGTGCCCGGCGGGAGCTCGCCCGGTTCCTCATCGGCTATCTGTCCGGGAAGGACGACACCATGCCTGACCCCCAGGGGAAGCTAGCTGTGCGGTACGCGGTGCGCACCGACATCGGCCTGCGCCGGGAAGACAACGAAGACGCCGTGTACGCCGGGCCGCGGCTGCTCGCGGTGGCGGACGGGATGGGCGGCCACGCCGCGGGCGAGGTCGCCAGCGCCGCAGTCATCGACGCGCTCCGCCCGCTCGACACCCAGGTGCCCGCGGGTGAGCTCCTGAACGCGCTCGATCACGCGGTGCGCCGGGCGAGCAGCGCGCTGCGTGACCTCGCCACCGGTGACCCGTCCAAGCACGGCATGGGCACGACACTGACCGCGATGCTGTGGTCAGGCTCCCAACTCGGGCTGGTCCACATTGGTGACTCGCGGGCCTATCTGGTCCGCGACGGCGAGGTATTCCAGATCACCCACGACCACACCGTGGTCCAGTCGCTGCTGGACGACGGGAAGATCACCGCTGACGAGGTGGTGACGCACCCGCAGCGCTCGCTCCTGCTGAAGGCTCTGGACACCGACGGCGGCCACGAGCCCGACCTGCAGCTGCGTGCGGCCGAGCCCGGCGACCGCTACCTGCTCAGCTCCGACGGGCTGCACCAGGTCGCGAATGCCGATGCCATCACCCGGGTCCTGCTCACCGTCTCCGATACCGAGCAGGCCGTCAGCGATCTGGTCGCGCTGGCCATTGACGGCGGCGCGCCCGACAACATCAGCTGCATCGTCGCCGACGTGACCACGCTGGCCGAGCCGTAACTGAGCACGAGTTCCAGCTCAGCCGGCCGGGGCAGGTCACGGTGAGCCATACAGCCCCGGCCCGGTTATTTCAACCTCGTCGAGGAACGCCCGGGCCGCCTCGTACGCGGTCTCGATCAGCGTCCCGGTCTGCCGGAAGTCCAGCGGTGAAATCCGGAGCGGCTCGGGTCCATGCAGGTAGACGACTGGCATGTCCCTGGCGACGAGCGGCGCCTCCAGGATGGCCTGTGCGCGCATGGTCACCATCACCGTGTAGAACAGCACCTCGGCGATGGATCCCGACACCTCGGGCACGTTCCCCGGGAAGTTGCAGTCGAGCACGAGCAGGGACCGAGCCCCCAAAGCCACCGCCTGCCGCATCGGCACGTTGGCGACCAGGCCGCCGTCGTACAGCCGCAGCGGCCCGAGTTCCACCGGCGGGAAGATGCCCGGGATGGCCGAGCTGGCCAGCAGCGCCGGCAGCAGGAGGCCGTCGCGCAGCACGTGCGGGCGGGCCGTGGATATGTCGGTGGTGACCGCTGCGAACGGCAGGGCCAAGTCGGCGAAGGTGCGCTCGGCGCCGATGAAGTCGGCGATGACCGCGCCCAGCCCGGTGCTGGTGAACAGGTGCGTCCGGTTGTGCTGCAGGGTGCGCGCCTGGGCCAGCAGCCCCCCGGGGAAGACCCGCTCGCGGGTCATCCGGGGCCACAGGTGAGACAGGCGGTTCGCCGCGCCTTTGGGATCCATGGCCAGCACCGCCCCGTTGAGCGAACCGACCGAGGTTCCCGCCACGACGTCGGGCGGGACGTCACGTTCGGCCAGGGCCTGCAGCATCCCGACCTGCACGGCGCCCAGGCTCCCGCCACCGCCCAGCACGTACCCCACCGGACGCGGAAGGCCCGCGATGCTCATCTCCACCTCCATCGCCACGTCCGCCTCATCCCTACCGAACATCCTGGCCTGCCGATCATCCTGGCCTACCGATCATCCTGGCCCGGCCGCCCGAGCCGCAATCGGCCCCGTTCGGTGGGGGTGGCGTGTGCCACGCTGGGGCGGTGATGGATCTGTTCATCTTTCTCCCTGGGCATGCAGGGTCCCGGCCAGGTCTAGGGCCCAAGCGGGGCGGGCGGGCCGCCACCTCCCTGGCCCGCCCGCGCCCGTTCCGTTCAGAATCAAAATCTTTTGACCGAACGGGCCATGGTGCTTCTGGGCCGCAAGGCGTCTACTTTTCATCACGGAGAGCAGGCGCGGTTTGACGCCCGGGAAGACGATGCCGTACACGCCCTACACGTACACGAGCCCGGATGATCCCGCCCGGGAAGATGATGGCCTGTTCGGTCCCGGGTCGGTGACCTGGCGGATCATGAACAGCCGGATCATGTGGGTGGCGGTGGCCCGCGCGCTGTACCTGCAGGCCCTGCACCCGCGGGTGATACGCGGCACCCTGCAGAACGCGCCGGCCATCACCGAGCCGGTGGACGCCTGGGCCCGGCTGAGACGGACCAGGAAGTTCATCGAGACGCGCACGTTCGGGACGGTGGCCGAGGCCGAACGCGCGGGCCGCCGCGTGCGCAAGATCCACGAACCGCTCACCGGCACCGACCCCGACGGCACGCACTACCGGGTGGACGATCCCGAGTTGCTGCTGTGGGTGCATTGCGGCGAGGTCGCCTCCTGCGCCGACATAGCCCGGCGCAGCCGGCTGCGGTTCTCCGCCGCGGACCTGGATGCCTTCGTGGCCGAGCAGCGCACGAGCGCCGAGCTCATCGGCGTGGACCGTACGGCCGCGCCCGCGTCGATGGCCGAACTTGACGCCTACTACGACCAGATCAGGCCGCGGTTGTACGCGTGCGACGAGGCGAAGCAGGCGCTGCGGCTGACCTTCCATCCGCCGGTGCCCGACGGCAACCGGGTGCTGAAGCTGGGGCTGCCGCCGGTCAGCGCGCTGGCGTTCTCGACCCTGCCCCGGTGGGCGCGGCAGCTGTACGGCCGGCCGGGCGGGCCGGTGAGCGACCTGGCGGCGACCACGGGGCTCCGGGCCACACGGCTGGCACTGAGCCAGGAGTGGCTGTTCCTGGGGGCCATGCGCGCCATCCACCGGGCCGAATGGGCCGGCGACAACCAGGCCTGACCGGGCCGCGCGATGATGGGGTCATGCGACCTGACCCCGATGACCAGCCGGTGCTGCCTGAGCAGAGCGAGGAAGAAGCCGGCCTCGGCTGGGGTGAGGCGCCCGAACCGGATGATGAAGAGCGGCTGCGCCGGGACCGGCCGCCGCACTGGGACCAGTGAGGCGGGTTGCCGCTGACCCGGTCGCTGCGGGTGCTGCTGCTGTTCGTGTGCGTGCTCGTGCTGGTCGACACGATTTTCTTCACCGCGCTGACGCCGCTGCTGCCGCACTACACGCAGGTGGCTCATCTGTCCAAGTCAGGCGCGGGGATCCTGGTCGCGGGCTACCCGCTGGGCACCCTGATCGGGGCCCTGCCGGGCGGGCTGCTGACCGGGCACCTGGGCTACCGGCGTACCGTCCTGCTCGGGCTGGCGCTCATGGGGGTCTCGACGCTGGTCTTCGGGTGGGCCTCGGCGGCGACGGTGCTCTACTCGGCCCGGTTCGTGCAGGGACTGGGCGGGGCGTGCACCTGGGCCGCGGGCATGGCCTGGCTGGCGACCGAGGCGCCGCCGGAACGGCGCGGGGAGATGATCGGGACGGCCATGGGCGCGGCCGTGGGCGGGGCGCTGTTCGGGCCGGTCGTGGGCGCGATCGCCGACGAGATCGGCACTGGGCCCGCGTTCGCCAGTGCCGCGGTGGCGGCCGGGGTGCTGATGGCGGTGGCGTTCGCCGTGCCGGCGCCGCGCGGAGCGGCCCCGCAGAAGCTGCGGGAGGCGTTCACCGCGGCCCGTGACCGCTGGCTTGGCCTCGGGCTGTGGCTGACGATGCTGGCGGGCCTGGCGTTCGGCGTGCTGGACGTGCTCGCGCCGCTGCGGATGGCGAAGCTCGGGGTCACGGCGCTGGTCATCGCGGGGACGTTCCTGGCCTCAGCCGGGGTGGAGGCGGCCCTGTCACCGGTCGCGGGCCGGGCGGCCGACCGGCGGGGAGCCATCGTGCCGATCAGGTGCTCGCTGGCCGGCGCGGTGGTGGTCAGCCTGCTGGCGCCCACGCTGGCCTCGGCGTGGGTGCTCATCCCGGTGCTGATCGCGGGCATGCCCTGCTTCGGCACGCTGTTCACCCCGGCCATGACGCTGGTGAGCGAGGGCGCCCAGCAGCAGCGGCTCGACCAGGGGCTGGCCTTCGGGCTGGCCAACCTGGCCTGGGCCGCGGGCCAGGCCATGGCTGCCGTCGGCGGCGGGTCCCTGGCTCAGGCCACCTCGGACCTGGTCCCGTACTCGCTGCTCGCGGCCGCATGCGCGGCGACCCTCGCCCTGGCCCGGATCAGGAACCGCGGCACTGACCAGCGCCCAGCACCGCGTCTCTAACCACGGGCAGAAATAGCGGTGACCGGCGCGGGGTTGCACTACGTGCATCGTGCGCTCGCACCCAGCGGGCCGCACCAGCAGCGAAGGAGCTGAAGTGTCAGACAACTACCGCAAGGACCCTGAGGCCGTCTCCCGGCTGACGCCGGAGCAGTACCAGGTGACCCAGAAAAGCGGCACCGAGCCGGCATTCCGCAACGAGTACTGGGACAACAAGGAGCCCGGTATCTACGTTGACGTGGTGTCCGGCGAGCCGCTGTTCGCATCGGTCAACAAGTACGACAGCCAGTCCGGCTGGCCGAGCTTCACCGTGCCGATCGAGCCGGGCAACGTGATCGAGAAACGGGACTTCGGCCACTTCATGATCAGGACCGAGGTCCGCTCCGCCCACGGCGACAGCCACCTGGGTCACGTGTTCCACGACGGGCCCGCGGACGCCGGGGGCCTGCGCTACTGCATCAACTCCGCCGCCCTCCGCTTCATCGGAGTCGATGACCTGGAACGCGAAGGCTACGGCGCCTATCGCAGCCTGTTCGAGCCCGCCCACGACACCGGGAGTGCATCATGACGACAAGTGAGAAGGCCATCCTGGCCGGCGGCTGTTTCTGGGGAGTGCAGGACCTCATCCGCAAGCTCCCCGGCGTGCTCTCGACCAGGGTCGGCTACACCGGCGGCGACGTGCCGAACGCGACCTACCGGAATCACCGCGGCCACGCCGAGGCGATCGAGATCACCTTCGACCCGGACCAGATTTCCTACCGGGACCTGCTGGAGTTCTTCTTCCAGATCCACGACCCGACCACGCGGAACCGGCAGGGCAACGACATCGGGACCAGCTACCGGTCGGCCATCTTCTACCTCAGCGACGCGCAGAAGCAGACCGCCGAGGACACGATCGCCGACGTCGACGCCTCCGGCCTGTGGCCGGGCAAAGTGGTCACCGAGGTGACGCCGGCCGGGCCGTTCTGGGAGGCCGAGCCCGAGCATCAGGACTACCTGGAGCGTTACCCCGACGGGTACACGTGCCACTTCGTCCGCCCCGGCTGGAAGCTGCCGCACCGCTCGGACACCGCCGTAGGTTAAGGAACCGCCGCACCCCAGTCAGGCCAGGGCCAGGACGATGGCGTGCAGGGCCAGGCCCACGCCTGCGCCCACCACCGTGCCGTTGATGCGGATGTACTGCAGGTCGCGGCCGAGGAGCAGTTCCAGCTGGCTGGAGGTCTCGGTGGCGTCCCACCGCTCGATGGTCCCGGTGACCAGGCCGGCCAGCTCGTCGTGGAACTGGTCGGCCAGGGCCCGCGCGCCGGACTCGACCATGCGCTCCAGGCCCTCCTGCAGAACCTGATCAGATCCGAGGCGCTGGCCGACCGCCACCAGCACCTCAGCCATCCGGCGGCGCAGCTCGGATTCCGGATCGGCCGCCTGGATCCGCAGCGTCTGCTTGGCCTTCTGCCACAGCGACGAAGACCAGTCCCGCAGCCCGGCGCTGCCCAGCACGTCACGCTTGAGGCGCTCCCCGCGCTCACGCAGGTCCGGCGATGTCTCCAGGCGGTCGGGGAGCCCGGCGACCCACGTGTCGAACTGGCGCCGGGTGGCGTCGTCGGGATCGGCGGCCATGGCCACCAGCCGCTCGCGCAGGCGGCTGTACAGGCGGTCGAAGACCCGCCGGTAGATCGCGTCGGGCACCCAGCGGGGCGCCTCGCCCTCGAACAGCTCGCGCAGCTCCTCGTGATGATCGCCGAGATAGCGGTCGGCCGCGATCACGATGGAGTTGAACAGCTCGGCATGGTGACCGCCCGCGATGACGATCCGCAGCACTCGCCCGGCCAGCGGCGCCACCTCCACGGCGTCGATGGCCCGGGTCAGTTCGGCGACCAGGACACGCTGGACATCCTCATCGCGCAGCGCTTCGGCCGCGGTGACCACCAGGTTGGCGCCGTGGCCGGCGAAGCGGGCGGCGTTTTCCTCCTCAGCTAGCCAGGAGGCCAGCCGGGGCACGAAGCGGGCGGCACGGATGCGTTCGGCCAGAACCTCGGCGGTGAGGAAGTTCTCCTGGACGAACTGGCCGAGAGTGGCGGCGAACTGGTCCTTGCGCTCGACGATCAGCGCGGTGTGCGGTATCGGCAGGCCCAGCGGCCGCCGGAACAGGGCCGTCACCGCGAACCAGTCGGCTACCCCGCCGACCATGGAGGCTTCGGCGCCGGCTTGGACGTAGCCGAGCAGGGTGCCGTGCACGCCGGCCGCCGTCACGACCACGAACAGCACAGTGACCGCGCCGAGCAGGGCGGTAGCCCGGCGGCGCGCGGCGGCCAGGCCACGCTTCCGCTCGGCGGTCGACTCGCGGTCGAGCCTGGATGCCGGCGAGGCGGGCATCGTTGCGGTGGGTTCCATCAAGCCGTCCCCGGTGCCGGGCGCAAAGGGTGATCCGCTTCCGCCCACGATATTGACCCGGGACATAGGTCGAGCAGGACGCAGCCGGCGCAGCGCGGCCGCTGCGCCGAGCACACCGCACGTCCGTGCCCGATGAGCGCCAGGTGCAGGTCATAGCGGATGTCCGGCGGCACGGCCGGGGACAGGATGCGGTACGCCTGGTCCGCGGTAGTCGCGGGCGGGATCCAGCCCAGCCGGACGGCGATGCGGTGAACGTGGGTGTCGACCGGGAACGCGGCCCGGCCCATGGCGAAGGTGAGCACGCAGGCGGCCGTCTTCGGGCCCACGCCGGGCAGGGAGGTGAGGTAATCCTCGATCTCCGTGTCGCCGAGTTCGTGCAGCCGGCTGAGGTCGATCCGGCCCTCACGGACGCGGATGGCGGCCAGGATCTGCTGGATCCGGCTTGCCTTCTGGTCGGCCATGCCGCCGGAACGGATGGCGTCGGCGACCTGCCCGCCCGGCGCGGCGAGGACCTGCTCCCAGTCCGGGAACTTGGCCTTGAGCTGGGCGAAGGCACGTTCCGAATTGTGGTCGGAGGTGTGCTGGGACAGCACGGTGGCGACCACCTCATCGACGATCGGCAGGCGCGGCTTGGGCACGAACGGTCCCTGGCTGGCCCGCAGTCGCCGCTGCACGGCGGCGATGTGCCCCGGATCTGGCGTCATGCCGCTCCCTCGCCCAGCGATCACCGAGCCGACACCGGCACCCTAGCCGACGGGCTTGCCAGCCGGGACGATGCGCCATGGGATCGCCGTCAGGTGAAGCGGCAATCAGCTGGGGAGATGCGGCTCACAGCAGCCGGCGGGACAGGTCGGCGACGCCGGGCAGGGTCATCAGCCAGCCGACCGGCGGAGCCTGGAGACCCTCGCGCAGCGTCCAGTGATCCAGGTAGACGCCGCCCGGCAGCCAGTACTCATCGGCGGGTAGGTTGCCCAGCACCACGATGTACCCGGGCCCGGCGCTCCACCGGTCCTGGGACGGCACCCAGAACACCTGCCCGGCGCTGCGCGCGACGAGAGTGCCGATGTCCACGATCTCGCCCCGCTGGACGTACTCCCAGAACCGCCCGTCTTCCAGCGGGCTGGCGCTGAACGGCGGCCAGTGCAGCAGTTCGCTGGTCCCGTCCATCGGCATGACCCGGATCCCGGGTTCGGGGACCGCGCCAGCCCAGGGTTCCGGCGGCCGGCTGTGCACCGCCAGCACCGCGGTCACCTGGTTGTCGGTGACCCAGCCGAGCAGAGCGCCGTCACGGGGGACCGGCATGCTGCCTGTGATCAGTTCGCGGACCGGGCCGGCCCGGCCTCTCCGGGCCGGATGCCCTGGTCAAGCCCGTCGCGGCGATACCAGGAACGGATGACGAACAGGTCGTCGCGGGCCTGGGTCAGGACGAAGAACACGGCTGGCCCGGCCGCCCGGTTGAGCAGGACCATCGACAGCGACCCGCCGTCCGCGGCGTGCCTGGTGACCGCCAGGGGGTAGCGCTCGAACAGCCGCAGGCACGCTTCATACGATGTCGTGCCCGAGATGGCGTCTACGGTCATGACCGCTTACCTCAGGCCGTATCGGCCGTCGTCGGCGGGGCCGGGCTGGAAGGCGAGCGCGAAGTACACGGCCTGGCCCGCGGGAGTCCGGTAATAGCCCCACTCATCGGACAGGGTGGCGACCAGGATCAGGCCCGGCCCGATCTGCGCGCCGGCCGGGGTGTCCGCCGGGGCCGGCCCGGTGCCTGCGGTGCTGTCCACGTCGACGCGCAGCTGACCGTGGCCGCACCGGACGGCCAGCGTAACGGTCCCGCCCTCCGCGTGCCTGATGGCGTTGGTCACCAGGTCGCTGGTGAGCAAGATCGCGACATCTGGGTCGACCGGGGGCCGCCAGGCCCAGATGACCTCTCTGACCTGGCTGCGGGCTTCGGCCGCCGCGGCCGGTCGCGCGGTCAGCCTGATGCGGCATCCGTGCCGTTCGGTGGGGCGGGTGGGCGCCATGGTGTTCATCGGGTTCCTTCGTGGCCGGGTGTGCTGACCCGGAAGAGCGCTGGTCACTCCGCACGGGCGTGCTCGGGAGAGAATTCCGTGGGGGGCGGTGAGAGCCAGGTGCCGGGTTGCACGACAAATCGTGCTGCAATTTGCAGCGCGAGACATCGGTCAGTTGACGTATAAAGAAGCGGCTAACGGCCTGCTCACGCGTGTGCACCAACGGTCACGGGCCCCACGGTCAGCGTGGCCGTCGCGGCCATGACCCGGCCTACCACGCACGAGAAGACCCTGGGTTATCTGGCCTGCCGGTGGCGCTGATACTGGACTGGCTCCGGCCGGCCGCAGCGGCGCAGGGTAGTGGTCATGAGCCTGAAACTGGACCAGATCAACCGGCACCGGGAACGGGCCCGGCATGCGCGTGCGGAACTGGACGCGGTGCTCGACGCCGGGCATCACGTCGGGACCCTGAGCACCGCGGTCGAGGGCCGGCCGTGGGTGGTGCCGATGCTCTACGGCCGGGCAGCCAAACGGGCGGCGTCGGCGCAGGCAGGCGGACAGGAGGGCCGGATGGACACGACCGGAGCAATCGCGGGCCGGGACGGCGCCGCCGGTAAGGTGGCGTCCCGGATGGCAGCGGCCGCACTGGCCTGGCTCGACGCGCTCAGCCCGGCTCAGCGGGCGGTGGCCACCGGCGCCGCGCCCGGAGCGGACGGCGAGGCCGACGCCGAGCGCCGACGCTGGTTCTACACGCCCACCGACCACGGCGGGCTGGCCCTGGGCGACCAGCGGCCCGCGCAGCAGCGGCTGGCTCACCAGCTGGTGGCCTCGGGCCTGTCCACCGCCGGATACGTGACCGTGGCCACCGTCATCGGGCTGGACAACGTGCTCGATCAGGTCGAGGGCTGGAGCGTCAGCTGGGGCCGGGAACGGGGCCGCGACCCCGGCCTTTATTACCTGCGGGTGTTCGGCGAGCCGGGCGGCACGGCGCCGTGGGGCTGGCGGTTCGGCGGGCACCACGTCTCGCTGAACAACCTGATCACCGGCGGCGTGGTCCGCTCGGTGACCCCGTGCTTCCTGGGTGCCGACCCGGCCGTCTCGCCGCTGCTCGGCCCGGCGCCGCTGCGCCCGCTGGCCGGCGCCGAGGACCTGGCCCGGGAGCTGGTCCGGTCGCTGGATCCGGGGCAGGCGGCTCGCGCGGTGCTGCTCAACCGGGCCCCGCCGGATATCGTCGGCGGCAACCGGCCGCGGCTGGCCGAGGGCGACCGGATGATGCACCTGCGGGACCTGTGGCGACGGCCGTTCACCGAGCCGGAACTGGTCGAGCGGCTGACCCGGATGGACACCGACGCCGAACGGGCCTCCGGCTACCACGACGGCGACTACCAGCGGCTCGCCCTGACCAGAGCGCCGAAGGGGCTGCCCGCGGCCGAACTGGAGGCCGGGCAGCGGGATCTGCTGCGCGCGCTGCTGGCCGCCTACCTGGGGCGGGTGCCCGACGGGCTGGCGCCGCAGCCGGACTACGCCGACGACGCCGCCCTGGACGCGGTCCACCTGGCCTGGGCCGGGCCCACCGAGCCGGGCCAGCCGCTCTACTACCGGCTGCAGGGCCCGCGGCTGCTGATCGAGTACGACAACACGCAGCGGCAGGCCAACCACGCGCACTCGGTGTGGCGTGATCCGGTGGCCGACTTCGGCTACGACGCTCTCGGCGCGCATCTGGCCGCCTACCACCGGTAGGCGGCCGCGACCGGTCAGGCCGGGTCGGTGAACCGGGGCGGCCGCCGCCCGAATCCGGCGGTGACCGCCTCGACCTGATTGGGACTGCCGATCAGGGCACCGATTTCCCGCTGCTCGGCGGCGAAGCCCGCGGCCAGGTCCACCCGGCCCGCCAGGTCAAGCAGCCGCTTGGCCGCCCGGATGGCGTGCGGGCTGCGGCCCGCGATCGAGGCGGCCAGCTCGTGGGCGGCCCGGTACGGCTCGGGGTCGACCCGGGTGGCCAGGCCCAGCGCCACGGCCTCGGTGCCGGTCACCACCCGCCCGGAGAAGGTCAGCTCCTTGGCCACGTCCCGGCCGACCAGTTCGGGCAGCAGCTGGGACCCGGTCATGTCGGGCACCAGGCCCCACTTGATCTCCAGCACGGACAGCTTCGCGTCGGGGGCGACGATGCGGATGTCGGCACCGAGCGCGATCTGCAGGCCGCCGCCCAGCGCGTTGCCGGTCACGGCCGCGATGACCGGGACGGGGATCTCGGCCCAGACCCAGGCCGCG
Organism: uncultured Actinomycetes bacterium; assembly: GCA_963835775.1. GTDB lineage: Bacteria > Actinomycetota > Actinomycetes > Streptosporangiales > Streptosporangiaceae > Palsa-504. Next base: position 83,087 of record CAWIHB010000005.1, read on the forward strand.
CGCTGCCCCGCCGCCTGGGCCGGCCCGGCGCCGGCGGCAGGCCGGCCCGGGCGCTGAGCCGTTCGCCGTCCCGCATGGCCTGGAACGAGCCGAAGTCCAGGCCGGCGCAGAAGTCAGGCCCTTCGCCTGACAGCACCACCGAGCGGACCCCCGGCTCGCTCTTGAGCCGTTCGCCCGCCGCCACCAGGCCGGAGAACATCGCCGGGTCCAGCGCGTTGCGTTTCTCCGGCCGGTTCAGCCGGACGTCCGCGACCCCGTCTGTGATCGTCACCGTGACCCGCTCTGCGGTCATTACTGCTCCCTTTTTAGTGCCGGCTGGGGGAACCACGGGCCGTTCGGCCCAAATGATCTTAAAGACGGCCAGGTCAGCGGACCAGAGCCTGGTAGACGAGCTGACGCAGCTGCGGCCGGATGGGGTACGTGCTTGACGGCAGCAGCTGGGTGAAGAACGAGACGGTCAGGCCCGCGTCCGGGTCGATCCAGAACGCCGTGCTGGCCGCCCCGCCCCAGGACAGCTCGCCCGGCGAGCAGATCACCCGGCCCGGCACCGGGTCGATGACGACCGCGAAGCCCAGGCCGAAGCCGACGCCCAGGAACGGCGCCTCGGCGTACAGCGGCCGGCCGAAGGTGGCCAGGTCCAGGCCGCCAGGCAGATGATTGCGGGCCATGTAGCCCACCGTGCGCGGGCTCAGCAGCCGGATGCCGTCCAGTTCCCCGGCCGGGCTGTCCGGCCGGTCCAGGATCAGCTGGGTGAAGCGGTGGTAGTCGGCCGCGGTGGACATCAGGCCGCCGCCCCCGCTGAGCATGGGCGGCGGGCTGAGCGCCGCCTGGCCCAGGGCGTCGGCGCGGGTCACGGTGCCGCCCGGGCCCGGTATGTAGAGCGCGGCCAGCCGCGGCGCGGCCTCGGGCCCGGCCCAGAACGCGGTGTCGGTCATGCCCAGCGGGCCCAGGATACGGGCCGCGAAGAACTCGTCCAGACGCTGGCCGGAAGCCACCTCGATGACCCGGCCCAGCACGTCGGTGGCCACCGAGTAGTTCCACTCGGCGCCGGGCTGGAACAGCAGCGGCAGCCCGGCCCAGAAGTCGCAGGCCGCAGCCAGGTCGACGCCGGGCGGGGTGGCCCACTCGAACCCGGCCGCCCGCATCAGGGCGTCGGCCGGATGGACCCGGTGGAAGCCGTAGGTCAGCCCGGCGGTGTGGGTCAGCAGATGCCAGATCCGCACCGGCTCGGTGGCCGGGACCGTCACCGGCCGCAGGTCCGGGCCGCCGGTGTAGACCCGGACATCGGCGAAGGACGGGATGAACACGCTGACCGGATCGGTGAGCGCCAGCCGGCCCTCCTCGTACAGCATCATGATCGCGACCGAGGTGACCGGCTTGGTCATCGAGTAGATCCGCCACAGCGTGTCGTCGGTCACCGGCCGCCCGGTCTCCAGGTCACGGGACCCGCACCTGGCCACGTGCACCAGGCGCCCGTGCCTGCTCACCGTGAGCAGCCAGCCGGGCAGCCGCCCGTCGGACACGTAGCGGGCGAAGTGCGCGTCGATACGCTCCAGCCGTTCCGGGTCGAACCCGGCCTCGGCCGCCCCGGCCTCGATCTCCAGCCCGGTCACGGATCACCACCTGTCGTTAGAGTCAGCCCCTGCTTGGCACGCTATCGCCGCTGAGGCGGGCGGACCGGGCCGGGGCTCTCGACATGAGGGATCTCAACCCTTACGAGACGAAACGGAACAGATCTGTTCCGACGCTACGCCATTGCGAAAACGAAGCACAACAGTTCTGTTCCGTAATGTGGAGATGGTCAGGAGTGCCAGACAGCGGGCTCGACCGGGCGCGGCGTGATGCCGGTGAAGATCAGCCCGGCGATCCGCTCGCTGGTCTTGACCGGGTCCAGGCCGTCGGTTTCGCCGTGGGCCATCCGGGCCAGCAGCGGCGCGGTGAGCAGTTCGGACACCAGGTCGATGTCGATGTCGGGGCGGACCTCGCCGGCGGCGATGCCGCGCTGCAGGGCTTGCAGCATGGCCTCGCGGCGCGGCGCGATGACCTGGCTGAAGTAGCGCCGGTGCAGGTCGGGGAAGACGCCGGGTTCAGCGTTCAGGACGCGGAGCATCATGCTGGCCCGCGGGTCCTGGACGCGCTCGGTGAGCACGGCCAGCAGGTCGGTCACGTCCTGCCGGGCGCTGCGGCCGGCCAGCCGGGGCAGCGGCCGGCTGACGGCGGCCAGGACGTCGAGGTAGAGCGCCTCCTTGGTCTTCCACCGGCGGTAGAGGGAGTTGCGGGAGACCCCGGCCCGTTCGGCGATGGCCGACAGGGACAGGCCGGACAACGTGGCGCCTGCGCCGATCAGGTCGAGGACGGCCTCGATGAGGGCGGCGTCGGCGCGCGGGTCGCGCTGGCGGCCACCGGGCCGGGCGGCCGGGTTGACGCTCACGAGCCTAACGATACGGGACTGTTGCGTTTGCTGGGCAGACCGATTGGTTAACTGGCGGAACAGATCAGCGCCGTATCGCTGCCGGATCGCGCCACGGCCGGGGCGTCCTGGGCCGGCGGACCCCGGGACGTCTGCGGGCCGTGCCGTTGTTGTCTTCAGCATGCCGGAGTCACAGTCGTGCCCGAGCTGACCTTCGAGCTGCTCGACGGGACCCAGGCCGCCGCGCACGCCGACGAACTGCGGGCGCTGCACGCGGAGGTCTACGCCGACCCGCCGTACGGGCAGGCCGCCGACACAGCTGGATTCGCGGACCGCTTCCGGGTCCAGCGGCGCCAGCCGGGCTTCGTGCTGGCCGAGGCCCGCTCCGGCGGCTACCTGGTCGGCTACGCGGCCGGGATGCCGCTGCGCCCGTCGACCTCCTGGTGGCGTGAGCTGACCACCAGGCTGCCCTCCGAGGTCACCACCGAACCGCCGGGCCGCACCTTTGCCCTGGCCGACCTGCTGGTCCGCGCGTCGTGGCGGCGGCAGGGCATCGGCCAGGAACTGCACGACCTGATCCTGTCCGGCCGGCCCGAGGAACGGGCCACGCTGACCGTGCTGCCCGCGGCCGGCCCGGCCCAGCAGGCGTTCCGGAAGTGGGGCTGGCACAAGGTCGCGCGCACGCGTGCGACAAGCCCCGGCGCGGCAGTACCCGACGTGCTGCTGGTCCCGCTCCCGGCCGCCCGCGCGTTACCGGTCCGGACGCCGTTCGGCGGGCACCCGGACCAGCAGCCCGCCGGGAGCGAGCGTGACGCACAGCGAGTCGCCCGGCCCGATGAGCTCGCCGTCGGCCTGCCGGGGCAGCGGCGCGCCGGCCGTGATCTCGACCCGGCGAGCCTGGAATCGCTCCAGCGACCGGTCGCCGCGACGGCTGCGGGTCATCACCCGCCAGCCCACGCGCGGCCAGCCGAACGGCCCGGCCGGCGCGAGGACCCCCACGTCCAGCCGCCCGTCGTCCGGCCTGGCCTCGGGGAGCAGCACGAACCCGCCGGGCAGCAGCCCGACGTTGCCGACCACCACGCACCGGGCCTGGCGGGCCAGCGGCTCGCCGCCGTCCAGGCAGATCTCGAACCTGATGCTCGGCCCGGCCAGCCGCCTGACCCCGGTCGCGGCGTAACCCAGCCAGCCCGCCGCCCCCTTCAGCCCGGACGCGGTCGCGCCGACCACCACGGCGTCCAGGCCGATGCCGGCCATGGCCGCGAACATGACGCCGTCGGCCACGGCCAGGTCGATGCGCCGCTCGTGCGGGCCGAAGGCCACGCCCAGGGCGGCACCCAGTGAGGACGGCAGGCCCAGTGCCGTGGCCACCAGGTTGGCCGTGCCGCGCGGCACGATGGCCAGCGGCACCTTACCGCCGGCCAGGGCCTGGGCGCAGGCCCGGACCGTGCCGTCGCCGCCCACCGCCACCACCAGCCCGGCGCCGGCCTGGACCGCCTGCCGGGTGGCCCCGCCGCCCGCGTCCGCGGACCGGGTCTCGAGCAGCGTGATCCGCCAGCCGCAGGCCGCCGCGGCCGCTACGCACCTGCGGTTCAGCTGCCCGAGGCGGCGGATCCGGTTCCCGTTGACGACGAACGCGGCGGTCGGCATGACGGCGCACCCAGGAAGCTGCCTACCTGAGCAGCTTCTGCACCTCACGGAACTTCGGGTGCTGGGCGTCCCGCAGCCATTCGAACAGCACCATCTCCGAGGTGACGACCTCGGCGCCGTGCTGGCGGGCCCGCTCGACGGCTACCGCCTTATCGGCCGGGTCACGGGAGCCGATCGCGTCGGCCACCAGGACCACACGACGGGAGGAGGCGAGCAGGCCCAGCGCGGTCTGCAGCACGCACACGTGGGCCTCGACGCCGGCCAGCAGGATGGCGCCGGCCCCGGCGGGCAGCAGCGCGGCGAAGCCCGGATCCTCGGTGGCGGAGAAGGTGGTCTTGGTCAGCACCGCCCGCGGGTAAGCGGCCAGCGGCGGCACCGTCGGCCCCAGGCCCGCCGGGTACTGCTCGGTGGCGCAGACCGGCACGTCGAGCAGCCGGGCCGCCTCGGCCAGCCGGACGGCGCGGGCCACGACGGTCTCATGGTCGTTGATGACGGGCATGAGCCGCTGCTGCAGGTCGATCAGGACCAGCACGGCGCCGTCCGGGTTAAGCAGCACGCGACCGACGTTACTTCATCGGCCGCCAGGCAAATAGCCCGGATTTCAGCGTCGGCTAGCCCGGATTTCAGCGTCGGCGTGAATCGGAGCGATTGTCGGTGGGTCGTGGCAGTATCGGATCCGTCACCCGCCGCGTACTGATAGGCGGCGGGTGACGGTGCCCGTTCCGGCCAGGGAGTCAATGCGACCATATGTTCCACGCTGACCTGCACATTCATTCCAGGTTCTCGCGCGCGTGCAGCAAGGATTGCGACATCGAGCACCTGGCCGCCGGGGCGCTGCGCAAGGGCCTGACCGTGCTCGGCACCGGGGATTTCACCCACCCGGCCTGGGCGCAGGAGCTGAAGGACACCCTGGTCCCGGCCGAGCCGGGCCTGTTCCGGGTCCGGCCGGAGCTGGAAACCCGGCTGCGCCGCGACTGTCCGCCGGCCTGCGCCGGCACCGTCCGGTTCATGCTCTCCGTTGAAATCTCCACCATCTACCGGCGGGACGAGCGCACCAGGAAGGTGCACCACCTGCTCTACGCGCCGGGCTTCGAGGCCGCCGACCGGATCACCGCGGCGCTGGCCAAGATCGGCAACCTGGCCTCCGACGGCCGGCCGATCCTGGGCCTGGACTCCCGGGACCTGCTGGAGATCACGCTGGCGGCCGATCCGGGCTGCTTCCTGGTCCCGGCGCACATCTGGACGCCCTGGTTCGCGGTGCTCGGCTCCAAGTCCGGCTTTGACGCGGTGCGGGACTGCTACGCCGACCTGGCCGGGCATATCTTCGCGGTGGAGACCGGCCTGTCCTCGGATCCGGCCATGAACTGGATGTGCTCCTCGCTGGACGGCTACCGCCTGGTCAGCAACTCCGACGCGCACTCGCCGCCGATGCTCGGCCGGGAGGCCACGGTGTTCGGCACCGGCCTGGACTACTTCGCCATGGCCGAGGCGCTGCGCACCGGGCAGGGCCTGGAAGGCACGGTCGAGTTCTTCCCCGAGGAGGGCAAGTACCACCTCGACGGGCACCGCAAGTGCGGGATCCGGGTCGAGCCGGAGCAGACCCGGGCCCTGGCGGCCGCGTGTCCCGCCTGCGGCAAGCCGCTGACCGTGGGCGTGCTGCACCGGGTGGCCGAACTGGCCGACCGCCCGGCCGGGTTCCGCCCCGACGGCGCGCCGGGCTTCGCCTGCCTGGTCCAGCTGCCCGAGATCCTGGGCGAGATCCTGCGCACCGGCCCGCGGAGCAAGAAGGTGGCCGGCCAGCTGGCCCGGCTGACCGCCGCGCTCGGCCCCGAGCTGAGCATCCTGCGGGAGGTCCCGCCGGACGACATCGCCCGGGTGGGCGGCTCCCTGCTCGGCGAGGCCATCGCCCGGCTCCGCCGCGGCGAGGTGCTCAGGGACGCCGGCTACGACGGCGAGTACGGCACCATCCGCCTGTTCCGGCCGGACGAACTGGACGGGACGGCGCTGTTCGCCGTGGCCGGGCTGACCGTCCCGGACCGCGAAAACCATGATTCTGCCGAACGGTCCAGGGTTCCCGCCGCCGCAAACCAGGCCCGCGGCCGCCGGGCCGGCGCCGCTGCGGCCCCGGCCGCAGCGGCTGACCCGGCGACGGGTTCGGCGCTCGACGGGCTGGACCCGGACCAGTACGCCGCGGCTACCGCCGCCGGACCGCTGCTGATCATCGCCGGACCGGGCACCGGCAAGACCAGGACGCTCACCTACCGCATCGCGCACCAGGTCACCGAGCGCGGCGTGCCCGCCCGCCAGGTCCTGGCCATCACGTTCACCCGCCGGGCCGCGGCCGAACTGCGGGACCGGCTGGCCGTGCTGGGCCCGGGGCAGGACGGCCAGCTCACCGTGACCACGTTCCACGGCCTGGGCCTGCGGATCCTGCGCGAGCACCATGCGGCGGCCGGACTGCCGGCCGGCTTCGGGGTGGCCGACGAGGCCGCCCGGCTCCGGGTCGCGGCCGAACTGGCCGGCTCGGAGCGGGACGCCCGCAAGCTGATCGCCGGGCTGGCCGAAGACCCCGCGAGGCGCCTGGCCCTGCGCCAGGCGCTGATCGCCCGGGACCTGGTCGACTTCGACGGCCTGACCGAGATGGCGGCCGCGCTGCTCGGCCGGGAACCGGCGATAGCGGCGGCGCTGCGGGACCGGTGGCCGCACCTCAGCGTGGACGAGTACCAGGACATCGACGCCGTCCAGTACGAACTGGTCCGGGCGATCGGCGGTGACGGCGCGGGCCTGACCGCGATCGGCGACCCGGATCAGTCGATCTACGGCTTCCGTGGCGCCGACGCCGGCATCTTCGGCCGGTTCGCGGCGGACTTCCCGGGCGCGATCACGGTGGAGCTGACCAGGAACTACCGTTCCGACCCGGTCATCGTGACCGCCGCCCTGCAGGCCATCGCCCCGGCGACGCTGGTCCCGGCGCGAGCGGCCGCGGCCCGCGCCCGGCCGGCCGTAGCCGAACCGGATCCCGGTGACCCGCTGGGCGTCATCACGTTCCACGAGGCGGCCGACGAGCAAGCCGAGGCGGCCTGGATCGCGGCCACCATCGACCGCCTGCTCGGCGGGGCCTCGTTCCACAGCCTGGACAGCGGCCGGGCCGACGGGCATGACCACGGCAAGCTGGGGCTGGCCGACGTCGCCGTCCTGTACCGGACCGACGCGCAGGCCGGGCCGCTCGGCCAGGCGCTGACCCGGGCCGGGCTGCCGTTCCAGAAGCGCTCGCACGACCGGCTGTCCCGGCGGACCGGCGTGGCCGACATCATGCGCGAGCTGCGCCTGCTCAGTCCCGCCCCGGACGGCGGCGCCGCCGGGGGCGAGGATGTGCTGCGGCAGCTAACCGGGGCGGTGCGGGCCCTGGTCGCCACCAGAGGAGGGGGCAGGGGAGGTGGGTGGGACGATCCGTCGGTGCTGGACATCAGGGCCGCGGGCGAGGTGCTGACCCCGCTGGCCCGCCGGTGCGGCGCCGACCTGGAACGGTTCAGATCCGAGGTGTCGCTGGGCGCGGAAACCGATGCGCTCGACCCGCGGGCCGAGGCGATCACGCTGCTGACCCTGCACGGCGCCAAGGGTCTGGAATTCGACGTGGTGTTCCTGGCCGGCTGCGAGAGCGGCCTGCTGCCGCTGCGACTGCCCGGCGCCGGGCCGCTCACCCCGGCCGATTCCGCGGAAGAGCGGCGGCTGCTGTTCGTCGGGATGACCAGGGCCCGCGGCAGGCTGCTGCTGAGCTGCGCGGCCCGCCGGAGGCGGCCCGGCGCGGAGGCGGCGGCCGGCCGGTCACCGTTCCTGGCCGCCATCCAGCCCGGGCTGCTCGGCCAGGCCAGCACGGCCCGGGCCCGCCGCACCGCCGACCGGCAGCTGCGCCTGCTATGAGCACTACTATGAGCACTGCTGTGAGCAGCGGTCCTTACCCAGAAGTGTCCCGCCGGATACTGGACGCTCTCCCACATGTGTCCTACGGTGCTGTCATGGCATTGCAGCGGGCAGTTACGGACCAGACGGGCCCCGGTTTATGAGCGGGCCGGAGGGGCCGGTTCCGGACGGTGCGCAGGCCCGCCGCCTGTTCGAGCTGCGCAGTGCGCCAACACGTGAACTGGCCGAACAGGCCGACGCGGTGGCTTCGGCCTGTCATGCCATGGCGGTGCGGTTCCACCGGGGCGGCAAGCTGGTGGTCTTCGGCACCGGCGGGCCGAGCACGGACGCGCAGCACGTGGCGGTGGAGTTCGTCCACCCGGTGATCGTCGGCAAGCGCGCCCTGCCCGCCATCTCGCTGACCACGGACGTGGCCACGGTCAGCGGGATCGCCGAGCGGGACGGCGTGGCCGCGATCTTCGCCCACCAGATCCGCTACCTGGCCGACCCGGCCGACATCGCCCTGGGCGTCTCGGCCGACGGGAACAGCCCGAGCGTCCTGGCCGGGCTCGAGGCGGCCCGCGACCTGGGCCTGCTGACCATCGCCCTGGCCGGCGGGGACGGCGGCCAGATCGCGGCAGGAAAGGCCGCCGACCACCTGCTGGTGGCCGCCTCCGCCGATCCCCGGGTGGTCAAGGAGATGCACGTGACCATGTACCACGTGCTGTGGGAACTGGTCCACGTGTTCTTCGAGCAGCCCGGCGTGCTCAGCCCCGGGGTGCTCACATGAGCGAGCCAACGGGCCTCGAAGGCGGCCCGGAGGCGAGCGAATGCAACAGCGGAGCGTGCATCACGTGCTCCGACGCGGCGGTCGAGGTCCGGGTGCTGCGGCTGCTCGAGGACGAGATGGCCGTGGTCGACACCGGCTCCGGCCAGGAGACGGTCAGCGTGGCCCTGGTCAGCGCGGACGTGGGCGATATGATCCTGGTCCACGCCAGGGAAGCCATCGCCGTGATAGGGGGATGACCCGGCCATGGGCCAGCAGAACCAGCCCGGGGCCGACGCTGCGCAGTCGGCGATGGAGTCGCTCTATCCGTTCCTGTACGCCGACAAGACAGATCTGTCCGCCGTGCTGGACCAGGTCCGCGCCTCGACCGTGGCCAAGGCGGCGGAGATCGGTGAACTGCGCCGCACCGTCGCGGCCCGGGACGGGGCGCGGCTGGAAGCTTGCGCCCTGGCGGCCGCGGCCCGGTTCGGCGCGGGCGGGCGGCTGTTCGCGTTCGGCAACGGGGGCAGCGCCACCGACGCCCAGCAGCTGGCCACGCTGTTCCTGAACCCGGGCCGCGGGGCTCGCCCGCGGCCCGCATTCGGGCTGGCCAACGACACCTCGGTGGTCACCGCGCTGTGCAACGACATCGGCGTGGAGGTCGTGTTCGCCCGGCAGCTGGCCGCGTTCGGCGGCCGGAACGATATCGCGGTCGGCCTGTCGACCAGCGGTAACTCGGGAAACCTGCTGCGCGCCTTCGACGAGGCGAGCCGGCGGGGAATGCTCACCATCGGGCTGGCCGGCTACGACGGCGGGAAGATGGCCGAGCTCGACAGCATCGACTACCTGTTCGTGGCCCCGTCGGCCTCCGTGCACCGCATCCAGGAGGCGCAGACCACCACCTACCAGGTGCTGTGGGAGCTGACCACCGCTGCCCTGGCCCTGTTGAGCCCGTTAAACCATCAGGAAGAGGTGGCACATGTGCCTCGGCATACCCGGTGAGGTCATCGAACTCCACCCGGACCAGCCGGACCTGGCCAAGGTCGACGTCAGCGGCGTCCGGCGGATGATCAACATCGGCCTGCTGTCCGACGATCCGCCCGTGCCCGGCGAATGGGTGCTCATCCACGTCGGCTTCGCCTTGTCGAAGATCGACGAGCAGGAGGCGGCGGCCGCCATGGAGTTCCTCGAGGGCATCGGACAGGCCTACGAGGACGAGATCGCGGCCCTGCGGGAATCCCTAATCGAATAAACACTCAGCGAATAGGAGCGTGCGGACAATGCGGTTCGTTGACGAATTCCGTGCTGCAGACAAGGCCCACGCGCTAGCCGCCAAGATCACGGCGCTGTGCGAGCCCGGCCGCCAGTACAAGCTGATGGAGGTGTGCGGCGGGCACACCCACACGATCTACAAGCACGGCCTCGAGGACTACCTGCCCGAGTCGATCACCCTGGTGCACGGGCCCGGCTGCCCGGTGTGCGTGATCCCCATGGGCCGGGTGGACGACGCTATCCATCTGGCCTCCCAGCCGGACGTGATCATGACCTCGTTCGGCGACATGATGCGGGTGCCGGGCAGCGGCGGCTCGTTCTTCGACGCCAACGCCGAGGGCACCAACATCCGCATGGTGTACTCACCGCTTGACTCGCTGAAGATCGCCCGGCAGAACCCGGACAAGCAGGTCGTGTTCATGGCCATCGGGTTCGAGACCACGGCGCCGTCCACCGCGATGACCATGCTGCGCGCCGCCGCCCAGGGAATACAGAACTTCTCGGTGTTCTGCAACCACGTGACGATCATCCCGGCCATCAAGGCCATCCTGGACTCACCGGACCTGCGGCTCGACGGCTTCATCGGCCCCGGCCACGTGTCCACGGTGATCGGCTGCCGGCCGTACGAGTTCATCGCCCGCGACTACGGCAAGCCGGTGGTGGTGGCCGGGTTCGAGCCGCTGGACATCCTGCAGTCCATTTACCTGCTCATGCTGCAGCTGTCGCAGGGCCGGGCCGAGATCGAGAACCAGTACTCGCGGGTCGTGCCGTGGGACGGCAACCTGGTCGCGCTCAAGGCGATCGGCCAGACCATGGAGCTGCGGCCCTACTTCGAGTGGCGCGGGCTCGGCTTCATCTCGCACTCGGCGCTGCAGGTCCGGGAACAGTTCGCGGCCATGGACGCGGAGCGCCTGTTCCAGGTGCCCGGGGTCCGGGTCGCCGACCCGAAGGCCTGCCAGTGCGGCGAGGTGCTCAAGGGCGTGCTCAAGCCCTGGGAGTGCAAGGTGTTCGGCACCGCGTGCACGCCGGAGACCCCGATCGGCACCTGCATGGTGTCCCCTGAGGGTGCCTGCGCCGCCTACTACAACTTCGGCCGGATGAACCGGACCCGGGTGGCCGAGGTGAGCCATTCATGAGCCAGAGCTGGATCGACCAGGCGCTGGCCGAACACGACGAACTCGAAGCGGGCGGCCGGCGCCAGCTGCCGCTGGTGGATCCCCAAAGCCGGGAGCAGCAGGTGCTGGACCGGATCGACCGGGCCCGGCGCCGCCGTCCCAAGGTCAGGGAAGAGCGCATCACGATGTCACACGGGGCGGGCGGCAAGGCCACCCACACCCTGATCGAGGCGGTCTTCCTGGACGCGTTCCGCAACCCGCTGCTCGAGCCGCTCGAGGATGCCGCCCAGCTGGCCATGGCGGGCGGCAGGATCGCGCTGACCACCGACTCCTACGTGGTCTCGCCGCTGTTCTTCCCCGGTGGCGACATCGGCGACCTGGCCGTCAACGGCACGGTCAACGACCTGTCGGTGTCCGGGGCCACGCCGCTGTACCTGTCGGCCGGGTTCATCCTGGAGGAGGGCTTCCCCGTCGCCGACCTGCAGCGGATCGTGCAGTCGATGCGGGACGCGGCCGCCGCCGCGGGCGTGCACGTGGTCACCGGTGACACCAAGGTGGTGCAGAAGGGCAAGGCCGACGGCTGCTACATCAACACCGCCGGGGTGGGTGTCATCGACCGGGACGTCAACCTGGGCGTGGCCCGGGCCCAGCCCGGTGACGCCATCATCGTGTCCGGCCCGATCGGCGATCACGGCGTCACGATCATGCTGGCCCGCGGCGAGCTGGATATCGAGGCGGACGTCGTCTCCGACACGGCCCCGCTGAACGGCCTGGTCGCGGGGCTGCTGGACGCGGTCCCGGGCGTCCGGGCCATGCGCGACGCGACCCGCGGCGGGGTGGCCACGATCCTCAACGAGATCGCCAAGGCGGCCGACGTGGGCGTCCTGGTCAGCGAGGACGAGATCCCGGTCCGGGCCGAGGTCCGGGGCGCCTCCGAGCTGCTCGGCATCGACCCGATGTATGTCGCCTGCGAAGGCCGCCTGGTCGCGGTGGTACCGGGCAAAGCGGCGGAGGCGGCCCTGGCCGCGCTGCGCGGCCACCCGCTCGGCGAGCAGGCCGCGGTCATCGGCCACGTACGGTCCGAGCAGCCGGGCATCGTCCAGCTCAAGACCGCCTTCGGCGGCACCCGGATCGTCGACCTCCTGGTCGGCGATCCGCTGCCCCGCATCTGCTGATTCCGGGTGCCGGGGGTTACGGCTGGCGGCGGTCGCGGGCGGCGGCGATCACGGCCTGGCCGAGGCTGATCCCGCCGTCGTTGCACGGCACCCGCGAGTGGGTCAGCACGCGGAACCCGCGTGCGTGCAGCCGGCCGACCGTGGCCTGCAGCAGCAGCAGGTTCTGGAAGACGCCGCCGGACAGGGCCACGGTGCCGAGGCCGCTGCGCTCGCGGAGCAGGACGCAGCCCGCCTCGATCAGCGCGGCCATGCCATGGTGGAAGCGAGCCGCGATGACCGGGGCAGGAACCTGGGCCGTTTGGTCATCCAAGATCGCGTGCAGCAGATCGGCGCCGCGGGCTTGGAACGGGCCCTGGCCGGTCGCCAGGCCCGCCCGGTAGGCACCCGTCTCGGCGGGGTCGGCCAGCTGCTCGAGTTCGATGGCGGCCTGGCCCTCGTAGTTGACCGCGTCCCGGGCGCCGAGGATGGCCGCGGCGGCGTCGAACAGCCGCCCGGCGCTCGACGTCAGCGGGGAGTTGACGCCCTTGGCGGCCATGGCGGTCATGGCCGGCCAGTGGTCGTGATGGCGGCGCACTACGTCCAGGCCGGCCGGGGCGTCCAGGCCCAGGTAGGCGGCGGCCATCCGCCACGGCTGCCTGATGGCGGCGGCCCCGCCGGGCATTGGCACCGGCGCCAGGTGACCGCCGCGCTCGAACTGGGCCAGGTCCGCGACCAGGAACTCACCGCCCCAGATGGTGCCGTCCGGCCCGTAGCCGGTGCCGTCGAAGGCCACCCCGATGACCGGGCCGTCCGCGCCGTTGTCGGCCAGGCAGGAGGCGATGTGCGCGTGGTGGTGCTGGACCGGCTGCAGGTCGACGTCGTCCAGGTCGAGCGCGTACTTGGTGGACAGGTACTCCGGGTGCAGGTCGTGCGCGACGACCTGCGGGACGATATCGAACAGGCGCCTGAAGTGCTCGATGCCCTCGGTGAAGGACCGCAGGGTCTCGGCGTTCTCCAGGTCGCCGATGTGATGGGAGACGAAGGCGTGCGGGCCCTTGGCCAGGCAGAACGTGTTCTTCAGCTCGGCGCCGCAGGCCAGCACGGGCCGCGGGAAGGCGCCGGTCACCGCGACCGGTTCGGGAACGTAGCCGCGGGACCTGCGCAGCAGCATGGGCCGGCCGCGGAAGGTCCGCGCCACCGAGTCGTCGGTCCGCATGTGGATGGCCCGGTCGTGGGTCAGGAACGCGTCGGCGATGCCGGCCAGCCGGTCCAGGGCATCGGCGTCCCGGTAGGCGATCGGCTCGTCGGAGACGTTCCCGCTGGTCAGCACGATCGGGCCGGCCGCGGCCCGGGTCAGCAGGTGGTGCAGCGGGGTGTAGGGCAGCATGACGCCGAGCTGGCGGTTGCCGGGGGCGACCGCGGCGGCGACCGGGGCGCCGGGGCGGCGCGGGAGCAGCACGATGGGGCGGGCGCGGCTGGCCAGGAGCCCGGCGGCGGCGGCGTCGACGTGGGCCAGTTCGCGCGCCGCGGTCAGGTCGGCGGCCAGCACGGCGAACGGCTTGTCCTCGCGGTGCTTGCGGGCCCGGAGGGCCTGGGCGGCGGGGCCGCAGGCGGCGTCGACGGCCAGGTGGTAGCCGCCCAGGCCCTTCACGGCCAGGACCTGGCCCGCGGCGAGCAGCTCGGCGGTGCGGGCGATGGGATCGCCGGGCAGTTCGGTTCCGGCCGGGTCGCGCAGGGCGAGCCGGGGCCCGCAGGCCGGGCAGCAGGTCGGCTGGGCGTGGAAGCGGCGGTCGGCCGGGTCGTGGTATTCGGCGGCGCACGGCTCGCACATGGCGAAGGGCGCCATCGTGGTCAGCGGCCGGTCGTAGGGCACGTCGCGGACGATGGTGAACCTGGGGCCGCAGTTGGTGCAGTTGATGAACGGGTACCCGAACCGCCGGTCGGCCGGGTCGGCCAGCTCGCGCAGGCAGTCGGCGCAGGTCGACGTGTCGGCGGACACCAGTGCCCGGCGCCGGCCGTCCGGGCCGCTGGCGGCGATGGCGAACGAGGTCGAACCGCTGGGCGGCACGGCTCGCATGCTGACCCGCTCGATCCTGGCCAGCGGGGGCGGCTCCCGCTCCAGCCGGAGCAGGAACTCGCTGACCGCCGCGGCCGGCCCTTCGACCTCGGCGAACACGCCGTCCACGTCGTTGCCGACGAACCCGGTCAGGCCCAGGCCGGTGGCCAGCGCGTACACGTACGGGCGGAAGCCGACGCCCTGGACGATCCCCTCCACCCGGACCGCCGTGCGGACCGCCGGGCTCACACCATGGCCGCGTGCAGGGCGGCGGCGATGTGCTCGACCATCTGGGTCAGGATCGGCTGCGGGGTGGCGAAGTTGAGCCGGAACGACCCGGCACCGCCGGCGCCGAAGGCGGGCCCGTCCACCACGGTAACGCCCGCCCGGCCGGTGACCAGCTCGCCGGGTGAGCCGGGCAAGTCCATCGCGGTGCAGTCGAGCCAGGCCAGGTAGGTGCCGTCCGGCGGGCGGTACCGCACCTGGGGCAGGTGGCGGCCGAGCAGTCTGGCCAGCACGTGGCGGCTCTCGTCCAGGTAGGCCAGGACCTCGTCCAGCCAGGCCGTGCCGTGCCGGAAGGCCGCGATGTTGGCCACCACGCCGGGATTGCTGGCCCCGTGCGAGGCGAAGAAGCCCATCTGTTCCCAGTGCTGCCGGTCGGCCTCGCTGGTCAGGATGACCTCGGCGCACTTCAGGCCGGGCAGGTTCCACGCCTTGGAGGCCGAGGTGGCGGTCAGGCTGTGCGCCGCAGCGGCCGGTGAGGTAGACGCGTAGGGGATGTGCCGCCACCCGGAGTAGACCAGCGGCGCGTGGATCTCGTCGGCGAAGACCCGCCCGCCGTGCCGGTCGACCACCTCGGTCAGCTGGGTCATCTCCTCGCGGGTGAAGACGCGGCCGAGCGGGTTGTAGGGATTGCAGAAGATCAGCAGGTGGCCGCCGGCCCGGAACGCGTCCTCGATGGCGTCCAGGTCGAAGGTAAAGAAGCCATCCTGGTTACGCATCTGGACCTGGATGATCTCCCGGCCCAGGAACGGCGGCACGGTGAGGAACGGCATGTAGGCCGGGGTGGGCAGGATGACGGGCGAGCCGGGCCGGGAGAACTGGGTGATGCTGATTTCCAGGCCCTTGATCACGTCAGGAATGGGATGGATCGACGCCGGGTCGACCACCCAGCCGAACCGGCGGTGCTGGAAGTCCGCGCAGGCCTCGGCCAGCTCGTCGGCCAGAGCCGGCGGCAGGTAGCCGAAGTTCGCGTCGGCGGACAGCCCGGCCAGCGCGTCGATGATGGCCGGGGCGGCGCCGAAGTCCATTTCGGCCACGGCCGCCCCGAGCCCGTCCGGGCCGGGGGCCGTCCACTTGAAGCCGCCGCGCGCGCGCAGGGCCGCAGCGGTGGTGGCGTCTATTTCCTCTCGCAGAGTTCCTGACACACCCATATCCTCGCACCTGGCCAGGGTGGGCCAGGTGGGGCATGCTGGGGCCCATGCCGGAGGTTCTCACCGCGCCGCGGGTCATCACGGGCGAGCAGGTCCTGGCCGACGGCGCGGTCGTCATCGAGGACCGCACCGTGGGCTGGACGGGCGCCGCCGCCGGGCTGCCGGCGCAGTACGCGGCCCTGCCCCGGAGCGACTATCCGGACTCGACGATCATGCCGGGGCTGATCGACAGCCACGTTCACCTGGGCTTCGACGGCGGGCCCGATCCGGTGAGCCGGATGCGCCGGGAGAGCGACCAGGAGCAGCTGGTCCTGATGCTGCGCAGCGCGCGTGAGCTGCTCGGCGTGGGCGTGACGACGGCCCGGGACCTGGGCGGGCGGGGTTACCTGTCTCAGGTGGTGCAGGAGGCGGTAGCGGCGGGACTGGCGCGGGGCCCGCGGCTGGTGGTGGCGGGCCCGCCGGTCACCGTCACCGGCGGGCACTGCTGGTTCATGGGCGGCGAGGCCGACAGCGAGGACGACCTGCGCCGCCTGGTCCGCACCCAGCACAAGCACGGGGCCGACCTGATCAAGGTCATGGCCACCGGCGGGTTCATGACCACCGGATCGGCGCCCTGGTACGCCCAGTTCACCGCCGGGCAGCTGGCCGTGATCGTGGCGGAGGCCAGACGGGTCGACAAGCCGGTCGCGGCGCACGCGCACGGCCTGGAGGGCATCCGCCGGGCGGTCGAGGCGGGGGTCAGCTCGCTGGAGCACTGCTCGTTCGTGACCGAGACCAACGAGCGGTACTTCGACGAGCCGCTGGCGGCCCGGATCGCCGAGCGGGGCATCTTCGTGTGCCCGACCATCAACGTCAACGCCTCGTACGTGGCCCAGTTGACCGGCATCGCGGTCGGCCAGTACGTCAAGGCCCTGCACGACCTGGGCGTGCGGATCATCGCGGGCACGGACGCGGGCATCGACGACACGCCGCATCATCAGTACGCCGGGGGGCTCGAGTACCTGGTGAGCCTGGGCTTCACCCCGGCGCAGGCACTGACCATGGCCACCACCGAGGCCGCGGCCGCGCTGGGCGTCGATGCGGTCACCGGCCGGCTGGTGCCTGGCTACGAGGCCGACCTGATCGTGGTGGACGGTGATCCGCTGGCCGACATCGCGGCGGTGCGCCGACTGCGGCGGGTCGTCGCCCGCGGGCGTGACTACGTGCCGGACAGCGGCCGGTTCGACGTAAGCGCCCCGGGAACGCCGTTCGCCGACCCGGACCACAGCATCGATCTGCGGCTGCTGACCATCGCCACCAAGCGGCGCCAGGCGTGACCGGTCCGGCCGGCGGTGCCGCCGGCCGGGACCGCGTGTCAGTATGGCGGCATGGCCGATCCGCGCGCGGGGCAGCCCGCTGACCGTAAAGATCTCGTCGACGTCGCCAAGCTGGTGACCGCGTACTACGCGGTGCATCCCGATCCCGGGGATGCGGTGCAGCGGGTGTCGTTCGGCACGTCGGGACACCGCGGGTCGGCGTTCTCGGCCACGTTCAACGAGGACCACATCCTGGCCACCAGCCAGGCCATCTGCGAGTTCCGGGCCGCGGCCGGGATCGACGGCCCGTTGTACCTGGGCGCCGACACGCACGCGCTGTCCGAGCCGGCCCAGGTCAGCGCGCTGGAGGTGCTGGCCGCCAACGGGGTGCGGGTTTTGGTGGACGCCCGCGGCGGGTACACGCCGACCCCGGCGGTATCCCGCGCGATCCTGGCCCACAACGCCGGGTCCGGGCCGCGCGCGGACGGGATCGTGGTCACGCCCTCGCACAACCCGCCGCCGGACGGCGGTTTCAAGTACAACCCGCCGGACGGTGGGCCCGCCGGCACCGACATCACCAGGCAGATCCAGGACCGGGCCAACGAGCTGCTGGCCGACGGGCTCAAGGCCGTGCGCCGGATCCCCTACGCCCAGGCGGCCGCCGCCGACTCGACGGGCACGTTCGACTTTCTGGACGGCTACGTGTCCGGGCTGGAGCGGGTGGTGGACATGACCGCCATCCGGGTCGCCGGGATCCGCATCGGCGCCGACCCGCTCGGCGGGGCCAGCGTCGCCTACTGGGGCGAGATCGGCGAGCGTTACGGTCTGGACCTGGCCGTGGTCAACCCGGACGTGGACGCCACGTTCCGGTTCATGACCCTGGACTGGGACGGCAAGATCCGGATGGACTGCTCCTCGCCCTACGCGATGGCCAGCCTGATCCGCCGCCAGCACGAGTTCACGATCGCGACCGGGAACGACACCGACTCCGACCGGCACGGCATCGTCACCCCGGACGGCGGGCTGATGAACCCCAACCACTACCTGGCGGTGGCCATCGACTACCTGTACCGGCACCGGGGCGGCTGGCCCGCCGGCTCGGCCGTCGGGAAGACCCTGGTCAGCTCGTCGATGATCGATCGGGTGGCCGAGGGCCTGGGCCGGGCGCTGCTCGAGGTCCCGGTGGGGTTCAAGTGGTTCGTGCCCGGGCTGCTGGACGGTTCGGTGGCGTTCGGCGGTGAGGAGAGCGCGGGCGCGTCGTTCCTGCAGCGCGACGGCTCGGTCTGGACCACCGACAAGGACGGGATCATCCTGGCCCTGCTCGCGTCGGAGATCACGGCCGTGACCGGGCAGTCGCCATCGGAGCACTACCGCGACCTGACCGGCCGGTACGGGGACCCGGCCTACGCGCGTATCGACACCGCGGCCAGCCGGGCGCAGAAGGCGGCGCTGGCCAGGTTGTCCCCGGATCAGGTCGCGGCGACCGAGCTCGCGGGTGAGGAGATCATCGCGGCGCTGACCACCGCGCCGGGCAACGGCGCCCCGATCGGCGGGCTCAAGGTGGTGACCGCGACCGGCTGGTTCGCGGCCCGCCCGTCCGGCACCGAGGACGTGTACAAGCTGTACGCCGAGTCGTTCCGCGGTCCGGAGCAGCTGGCCGCCATCCAGGACCAGGCCCGGGAGATCATCGCGGCCGCCATCGGCTGAGCCGCCCCGGCGCGGCCGGTCAGGGCGTGCGGCGCCAGATGACCGACTCCCAGGGCCTGAGCTTCAGGTCGGGCGGCGGCTGGATCGGGTTTGCTTCGTGTCCGGCCAGGCTGGTCAGGACGACGGCTGCCTCGGCCCACTCGCCGTCAACCGGCAGCACGGCGCTGACCACCTCCGCGGAGAAGTTGGCCACGACCAGCAGCTCGGCGTCCTGGCCGCGGCGCGCGAAGGCCCAGATCGCCGGGTGCTCGGGCAGCAGCAGCTCGAACTCGCCGTCGATGACGACCGGATCATGGTGCCGGAGCTCGATGAGCCGGCGGTAGTGCTCGAACACCGAGTCCGGCTGGCCCACCTGGGCGACCGCGTTGACCGTCACGTGGTCCGGGTTGACCGCGAGCCAGGGCGTGCCGGTGGTGAACCCGGCGCCGGGCGAGGCGTCCCACTGCACCGGGGTGCGGCCCTGGTCCCGGCTCATCTTGGCGAAGGACAGCAGCAGCGCGGCCAGGTCGGCGTGGCCGCGCGCCGCGGCCGCGGCGTAGTAGTTGAGCGTCTGGATGTCCCGGTAATCACCGATGACGGTGAACGGGGAATTGGCCATGCCAAGCTCGTCGCCCTGGTACACGTACGGGGTGCCCTGGTGCAGGTGCAGCACGGTGGCCAGGGTCTTGGCCGAGGCCACCCGATGGACGCCGTCGTCGCCGAACCGCGACAGCGAGCGCGGCTGGTCGTGGTTTCCCCAGTACAGCGAGTTCCAGCCGCGCCCGGCCAGGCCGGCCTGCCAGGCCGCCATGGACGCCTTCAGGTCGGGCAGGTGCAGCGGGCGCAGGTCGTACTTGTCCGCGCCGATGTCCAGCCGGACGTGCTCGAACTGGAAGACCATGTCCAGCTCGCGCCGCTCCGGGGCGGTGAACAGCACGGCCTGCGGGATGGTGACGCCCGGCATCTCGCCCACGGTGAGCACGTGCGCGTCGCGGCCGGCGAAGACCTCGCGGTACATCTCCTGGAGGAACTCGTGGTTGCGCGGACCGCAGATGAAGTACTGATCGCCCGGCCCGTACGGCGACCCGGGCCGGGGCTGCGTGTCCGGCAGGGACGTGTCCTTGCTGATCATGTTGATCACGTCCATCCGGAACCCGTCCACGCCCCGGTCCAGCCACCACCGCATCATGGCGTAGACGGCCTGGCGAACCTCGGGGTTCTCCCAGTTCAGGTCGGGCTGCTTGCGGGAGAAGATGTGCAGGTAGTACTGGCCGGTGCGTTCGTCCCAGGTCCAGGTCGGCCCGGAGAAGTGCGATTCCCAGTTGGTCGGCTCGGCGCCCGGGGTGCCCGGCGTGGTGCCCGGGCGGGCGTCCCGCCACCAGTACCAGTCCCGCTTGGGGTTGTCCCGGCTGGACCTTGACTCGGCGAACCAGGGGTGCTCGTCGGAGGTGTGGTTCACCACCAGGTCCATGACCAGCCGCATGCCGCGGGCGTGCAGTTCTTCTATCAGCTGGTCAAGGTCGGCGAGGGTGCCGAACAGCGGGTCGATGTCCTGGTAATCGCTGATGTCGTAGCCGTTGTCGTCCATGGGCGACCGGTACACCGGGGACAGCCAGACCACGTCCACGCCCAGGCGCCGCAGGTGATCCAGGTGGTTCAGCACCCCGCGCAGGTCCCCAACGCCGTCCCCGTCGGAGTCGGCGAAACTCCTGGGGTAGATCTGGTAGACCACCCAGCGACGCCACTGATCGTCGGGCACAGCTTCCTCCACTAGGTCAACATGTGTGTGCCCGGCCGGGCGGTTTCCGGGGTGGCGACCAGGAGCGGGGCCTACAGGCCCAGGTCGCCCAGTTCCTTGTACAGGTCCGCGCGCGGATGACCCTGGCTTACCTGCAGGGCCGTGCCCGGCGAGCCGGGCACGGAATCGGCGGGCGGCTTGCTGCGGCCGCCGCGGGGCAGGCCGCGCTTGGTGCGGAAGACCCAGCCCGAGGCCAGCCCGCCGACCAGCCCGCCCAGGTGGCCGATCCAGCTCACCCCGGGAGTACCGGGTATGGCCACGGTGAGGATGTACGCGTACGACAACGCCATGACCACCGCGGCCAGCGCGTCGATCAGGTTCCTGTCGATCAGGCCGCGGGCCAGCACGTAGCCGAAGTAGCCGAAGATGAGGCCGCTCGCCCCCACGGTGAGCTCTTTATTGCCCTGGAACAGCCAGACGGCCAGTCCGCTGGTCACCGCGACCACCAGCGTCACGCCGAGGAACTTCACCACGCCGCGGTAGGCGGCCAGCAGGCCGAAGACGAACAGCGGCCCGGAGTTGCCCTCGATGTGATCCCAGGAGAAGTGCAGGAACGGGGCGGTGAAGATGTCTCCCAGGTGCCCGATGCTCCGCGGCAGGATCCCGTAGCTGCCGTCGAGCCGGTAGTGATCGGTCCAGTTGAACACCTGGAGGATCCAGATCAGGGCGATGAACCCGACCATCAGGAAGAACGCTTTCCTGGCCTCGTCCACGTCGATTTCGGCCGCCCGGCGGCGCGGCCCGCCCTTGACGGGCCGCCCAGCCGTCGTGCCCAGGCCAGGAGAGCCGGACTGACTAGTCATGCTCCCATTGAACACCAGCTTTCCTGTGGTGTGCCTGACCCGCAGGTGCGAGTTCGGTGCCTGCCGGCTGGCAAAATCGGGCCTGACCGGCGGGGATTAACAGCGCGTACAGTGGCCTCAGTGGCATCATCACCAGCAGCCGGGGTAGTGCCGACGGCAACGGTGATGGGTTGCGGAGGTGGCTGTGGCTGCTGTGGTGTTCGGTCCGGAGCGGACGGCTTACGGTTCCCGCCCCCGGACAGGGCTGGTGCTCGGGGCGGGCGGCGTGCTCGGTGCCGCCTGGATGACGGGCGCGCTGGCCTGCCTGCAGGACCGGCTGCCGTGCGCCCCCGCCGACGTCGACGTGATCGTCGGGACCAGCGCGGGCAGCGTGCTGGCGGCCGCCTTGCGCTGCCACGCCCCGTTCGAGGAGATGCTGGCCTGGCAACGCGGACAGGCCACCGGGATCCTCACCGAATCCGTCGCACTGGCCGCGCAGGACGGCCCGCTGCCGCCGCTGCCGCACTTGCGGGTCGGCTCGGTGACACTGGCCCGCGCGGCCCTGCTCAAGCCGCACCGGGTGCCGCCGTGGGTGGCGGCCAGCGCCTGGCTGCCGCAGGGCCGCGGCCAGCACGCAGCGCTGCGGTCCCTGATCACCGCCCTGCAGCACCGTCGCGACCAGCACGCCGATCCGGGTCACACGCCGTCCGGCTGGCCCGGTGAGCACACGTGGATAGCGGCCGTGGACTACGACACGGGACAACGGGTGCTGTTCGGCCAGCCGGGCGCCCCGCGGGCCACGCTGCCCGAGGCCGCGGTCGCGTCCTGCTCTATTCCCGGCTGGTACCAGCCCGCGGTCATCGCCGGCCGCCGCTACGTCGACGGCGGAGTACGCTCCGCGACCTCGCTCGATGTCCTCGGCCACACGGACGTGCAGGATGTCTACGTGCTCGCGCCGATGGCCAGCACCGAGACCGACCATCCGTTCCAGCCGCACCTGCAGATGGAACGGCGGCTCCGGCAGGTCATCACCCACGCCCTGGTCCGGCAGGCCCGGGCGCTGGCCGCGCGGGGCAAGCGCGTGACCGTGCTCACGCCGGGCCCGCGGGACCTAGCCGTGATGGGCATCAATTTCATGGACGCCCGGCGCCGGGAGGCCGTGCTCGAGACGTCCTTCCGCACCTCGGCCGACGCCCTCAGCCGGCTCGACCACGCCACCCGGCACGCCGCCTGACCGGCGGCGCCGGATCAGTGCTCGAGCGCCGCGTCGAGGCTGATGTCCACCCCGGTGAGCGCCTTGCTGACCGGGCATCCCGCCTTCGCATCCTGGGCCGCCTGGGCGAACTGGGCGTCATCCAGGCCGTCTACCTCGCCGCGGACGGTGAGCTTGATGCCGGTCAGCCGGAAACCGCCGGCCGGGTCGGGCCCGAGCGACACATCGGCCTGCACGTCAATGGCCTGCGGCGTGCCACCCGCCTGGCCGATCAGGGCCGAGAGCTGCATCGCATAGCACGCCGAGTGGGCCGCCGCGATGAGCTCCTCGGGGCTGGTGTACCCGCCGGCCTCGTCGGCGGCCCGCCGGGGGAACGACACCTCGTAGGTCGCGAGCTTGGAGCTGGTCAGCTCGACCTGGCCCTTGCCCTGCTCCAGGGTCCCGGTCCAGGCGGTGCGTGCGGTGCGAGTTGGCATCGGGTCTCCTCATCCGGTTTCGATCACATCCGAGCCCACCCTAGTACGCGGCTGCGGCCTGATCAGGCCCGGCGGGCGGTCACCAGCCACGCGGCAGCGTTGACCCACACTCCGTCGGGATACTGGCGCGGAGCGTAGTCGTCAGCGACACGAGCCAGTGTCCGCTCAAACTCTGTCTCGTCACCCAGGGAGTCGGCGATGCCCTGCATCACCGGCATACCGCGGACGTAACCCATGACATCGTCGACGTCGGCCCCCACCCTGGCGGGCTCGACGACAGGGGTGATCTGAATGTCTTGCCAACCCGTGCGCGCCAGCAGGTCAGTGATCTTTCCCGGATCGACGAAAAGCTCAGCAGTGGCCGAGCTCGGCGGCGCAGAGGCACCAAAGGCGCGTAGTGGCATGGCAAGTACCTCGTTGAGGTTGTCGTCTTGCCAGCACAAGAATGCCATCCGCCCGTGCGGCCGGAGCATGGCAGCCATGTTCGCGAAGGCGGTTTCCGGGTCATCGAAGAACATCACGCCAAAGTTACTGATGAGCACGTCGAAGGAGTTCCGGCGCAGCGGACCGGCCTGAGCGTCCCCGCGCACGAATCTGGCGTTAACCGCGCCAGCCTGCGCCGCAAGCTGTTCCGCCACTTCCAGCATCGGCGCGGACAGGTCCAGGCCCACCGCCATCCCGGCTCGGCCGGAATCCTCTTGATCAGGCCGCCTCACGGCGTCTAGATTGCGCGCGCCAGCGCCATCGGCCGCGCGCGCCGCAGCGACGGTCGTGTCGCCACACCCGCATCCGATGTCGACAACGCGCTCCCCAGGAGCGATACCCGCCGCTTCGAACAGGTGCGGAGTAAGACGCTGATGTTCGGACAGATGCCGCTCGCGGTGAACGATCCAGTACCGGCCGCTCGCGCCGTTCCAACGCCGCATCTGCATCACGTTCGCGGGTCCCGCGTTCGCACGCATTAAATCAGCCACTTTTGGTTACCGCCCATGCCAGCCTTGCTGAAGGTCGACGCTTTAGCCCGGCTACGACGAAGCGGCACGCCACCGAGCCGACGCAGGGACCAGGCTAGTAGAGCATGTCGAAATGTCTGATCTGCAGCATGCGCGCTTCTCCACCCCTGCAGATCCCTTGCTGCGTACGAGTGCACGTTACACCACTGGCCCTGCCGACCGAAATCTGACAAGCCGATAATCTGTCGGTCGGCAGGGCTAGCGTGACTAAAGATGCATGCTCTGCAGGATCACTAGTACGCCTACGCAGGCCGCGATCAGGACGATCGCAAGGAGAACTCGGAGTACCTGGCGCCAGAAGATCGCCGCGCCCGCCATAGCGAACACGACCATGATCCGGGCGTTGTCGACAGTAAACATTCAGGTACCCGTGTTACGTGTGGGTAGCGTTGTGTGACGGGTTTTGGGTGCAGTTCAGGCGTCAGCTGGAACTGGCGGTATCCAGGCGTTCCCGGCGAGGGCGTCGTAGATGACGGTGAAGACCTGGTGGCCGTGCTTTTTCGCTGTGGATGCGTAACCGCGGATGGCGTACCGGTCACGGGTGACCGGCACTGAGCGGAGCCGGCCGGAGATCTTCTGCTGGGTCTTCGCTGGCCGGACATCCCGTTCCGCCAGGTTGGACAAGCGGGCCGTCAATTGCGCATGGTCCGGGTGATCAGACGCCCGCGGGCCGGGTGCGGGTGACGCACCGGTTCCATCCGCTGTCCGGGCAGTCGTTCGAGTTCGTCAAGCGGCTGCAGGCGTGGCAGTCGGATCTGGTCTACTTCCTGGATGCCGCTGGAGAGCTGGTGAGCGTGCCGGCGGCATGGACCGATCTGGTGGCGCCTGATCCGTTCGTGGTGGTCGCTGCGGGCCGGGCGGCATTCCGCGCCGAGGATCTGGTGCAGCTGGCTGATCTGGTCGGCGCGTGCCTGGCAGCTGTCCACGGGATTACGTCATGAGTGCCCAGCGGATTATGCCCGGAGCGCGATCAGGAAGTCAGCGGGCAGGCGGCTTCCCGCTGGGACTTCTAGTTACCGAGCTGGTCTTCTTGATATCAGTGTGCCCGGTTCTGCTCTTCCTGCATGATCTATGTGATGTAATTACATGGACGAGATCCGGTTACGGGAGGCAGCATGGCCAGGCGGGACGACGCCAAGGATGCCGCGCTGGCGGCGTCACGGACGCTGAACGGCGATCCGCAGAAGGTGACCGACCCGGCGTTCACCGCCGGCGGTTTCTTCGATCCCGCCGATCTGCTGCAGGTGAAGTACGAGATGGTGCGGCAGGTCGAGGTGGAAGGCGTGCCGGTGGCCACGGCCGCCAGGGCGTTCGGGTTCGCGCGCCAGAGCGCCTACAACGCCCGGGCGGCGCTGGCCGCCGGCGGGCTGGCCGCGCTGATCCCGGGCAAGCCGGGCCCCAAAGGAGGCCACAAGCTCACCGGGCCGGTGCTGGAACACCTGGAGGCCCTGCTCGAGCAGGATCCCGGGCTGACCTTCGGCGAGCTGGCCGCGCAGGCCGCGCAGCGGTTCGGTATCCAGGTGCATCCCCGGTCGGTGCGCAGGGCGCTGGAGCGGCGGACCGCCGATCCCGGGGCCGGGACCGCCGGACCGGCGGCGCCGAAAAGCAGCCGCCGCGGCTGACAGCGGCACCGCGGTGCAGCCAGGGCCGGGCGCGGATCCGGCGATCGAGCGCTATGAGGCCCTGCGCGCGGTCGCGCTGGCCGGCGCGGGCGGCGGCTGGCGGTATCAGCTGCCGGTGCTGGCCGCCCGGGGAATGGCATCCTGGCTGGCCCAGGGGCCCGCCGCCGATCCCGGCGCTGGCGACTGCCAGGCAGCAGCAGCACCGCAGGCCGGCCCGTCCCTGTCCGCCCCCGACCCTGTCCCGCCCGGTACGAGCACGAACGGAGGTGATGCCCGCTCGCCGGCCTGCACGTCGCTGCCGCTCACCGCAAACATCGTCGCGGTGCTCGCGCAGATGGCGCTCCACCATGCCCGCCGTTAACGACCCCCGCCCCCTGGCAGGAAGGACCCTCCCATGAGCAGCGACGACACCGCCAAAGTGACCCCCGCCAGGCTGCGGCGCGACGCCTACCTGTACATCCGCCAGTCCACCCTCTACCAGGTCATCCACAACACCGAGTCGACCGGGCGGCAGTACGACCTGAAGAGCCGCGCGGCCGCGCTCGGCTGGCCCGAGGACAAGATCCACGTCATCGATGTCGACCAGGGCCGCTCCGGCGCCAGCGCCGCCGACCGGGCCGGGTTCCAGCACCTGGTCGCCGAGGTCTCCCTGGGCCGGGCCGGCATCGTCCTGGGCCTGGAATGCTCCCGGCTGGCCCGCGACTCCGCCGACTGGCAGCAGCTCGTCAAGATCTGCGCCCACACCGACACGCTCATCTGCGACGAGGACGGCCTGTATGACCCGGCCATCTTCAACGACCGCGTCCTGCTGGGAATGAAAGGCCAGATCTCGGAATTCGAACTCCATTTCCTGCGAGCCCGGATGCGCGGCGGGATCCTGGCCAAGGCCCGCCGGGGCGAACTCGCGCTCGCCCTGCCGATCGGCCTGGTCTACGACCACCACGGCCAGGTGATGCTGGACCCCGACGCGGGCGTGCGCGACGCCGTGCGGCTGCTGTTCGGCACCTTCGCCGCCACCGGGTCGGCGTTCGGTGTCGTCAGGGCATTCCGCGAGCAGCAGCTGACCTTCCCCGCCCGCCACCACCGGGGACCCCGCCGCGGTGAGCTGTTCTTCCAGCCGCTCACCCACGACCGGGTCCTCAGCATCCTCCACAACCCCGCCTACGCCGGCGCCTACGCCTACGGGCGGGCCCGCCACACCACCGGCCTGGACGGGCACCACCACACCAGCCTCAAGCCCATCGGGGAATGGACGGTCCTGATCAAAGACCACCACCCCGGGTACCTCACCTGGGCCCAGCACGAGGCCAACCTCGCCGTCCTGGCCGCCAACGCCGCCGCCCGCGGCGACGACCGCGCCGCCGGCCCGCCCCGCGAAGGCACCGCGCTGCTGCAAGGCCTGGCCGTCTGCGGCCGGTGCGGCCGGCGGATGACCATCCGCTACCACTCCCGCCACGGCACCCAGATCCCCAACTACGTTTGCCAGAACGACGGCATCCGCACCGCCCGGCCGATCTGCCAGCACCTGGCCGGCGACATCATCGACGCCGCCGTCAGCGACCTGATCCTGACCGCCCTCACCCCCGCGGCCATCGAGGTCACCCTCGCCGTCAGCGACGAGCTGACCGCCCAGGCCGAACGCGCCGACCAGCTCCGCCGCGCGCACGTCCAGCGCGCCGAACACGCCGCCGAGGCCGCCCGGCACCGCTACCTCGCCGTCGACGCCGCCAACCGGCTCGTCGCCGACGCCCTGGAAGCCGACTGGAACACCGCCCTGCGCGCCCTCGCCGCCGCCCGCGAGGACTACCGCAAGGCCACCGCCGCCGCCACCGCCCTCGACCAGCAGCAGCGCGACAAGATCCGCGCGCTCGCCGCCGGCCTGCCCCGCCTGTGGAATGACCCCGGCACCCCGATGCGCGAACGCAAGCGACTGATCCGCCTCCTGATCACCGACGTCACCCTCACCCGCGGCCAGGACACCATCACCGCCGCGATCCGCTTCCCCGCCGGCCGCCACCACGTCCTTCACCTGCCCATCCCGAAGAACGCCTGGCAGCTCCGCGCGACCCCCGCCCAGCTCACCGAGCTGATCGGCCACCTGCTCGACAGCTGCACCTACGCCCAGATCGCCGGCCAGCTGAACACCGCAGGCCACACCAGCAGCGACGGGCACCCCTGGGACGGCGACCGCGTCGCCAAACTGGTGAACTACCACCAGATGCCCGGCCACGACCAGCGGCTGCAAGACCGCGGGCTGCTCACCCTCGGCCAGATCACCGCCGATCTTGATGCCCATCCCAGCAGCATCAAGCGCTGGCACCGCCTCGGCCTGATCACCGGCGAGCAAGCCGACGACCGCGGCGTCTTCCGCTACCACCCCGGCCAGGCCCGCCCCGCCAGCGCTGACGCCGAAACCGCCCGCAAGCGCCTCGGCGACGATCACCGCTCAGGCCGCCGCAACCCCCACCGCAAATCCGGGCGCCCCCGCACACCGAGGGAAAATGTCAGACCCCCCGGCGATACTCAAACCACCAGCACCACAACGACCTGAACGCCCCGCCAAACCCCGTACCTTCCAGCCACCACAAGAGGTGCAGTATGAAGCCAGATCGGACGTGGCCGGGATCGCGGTGTCGGTGAGGAACCGCAGCACGTCGGCTTCGCGGTTCTTCAGGCATTCCAGCAGGAGCAGGCCGGGCGGCTGCCTGACTTTCTTGCCGCCGGGGACACGGCGGACCTTCGACAGGCCGACGTTGACGCCGCTGCGGAACAGCCGCAGGTGCTCGGCGATCCGGTCCCCGGGCACCACGGCCAGCCCCTCGGCGCGGGCCACGTTGGCCTGGTGGATGAGGGCGCGCAGTTCGCGGGCGGCCTGCCCAGGCCAGGCCGCCTCGGGATAGGACTGCCCGGCGTCCTCTATGTCCCGCAAGAGGTGGGCTGTGCACAGCTGGTGGGTGATGCCGTCGAAGTGGTCGTAGTTGACGTACCGGTCGTGGACGACGACGGTGCCGCTCAGGTCGCTGTAGATGAAGTCCTCGAACGAGTCCAGCGTCCGCTCGCCCAGGTAGTACAAGGTCAGCAGGTTCGTGCAGGCGACCTGCAGGTACTTCTTCTTCGCGCTCTTCGGCCCGGGGCCGGACCGGATCGGGGTCTCGTCCCCGCAGATCACCCGGGCCAGGATGATCAGCGCCCGGATCGTCTTGTTCGCCGCTGCGACGGCCTTCGCGGCGCGGCCCAGCAGCGAATGCACCCACCCGCCGGAAGGCCGGGTCCCCGACATCGATTCCAGGTGTCCGCGCACCGTTCGACGGGGACGTTTACATCACCATCAAGAACACGCACCAGGCCTGGAAGTTCAGCCCGTAGTCACTGTCCCCGGCGCGCCCGCCGCTTCATAAAAAAATCCCCCCATTTATTCCCCATAAAAAAAAAAAAAAAAAAAAAAAAAAAAAAAAAAAAAAAAAAAAAACCCCCCCAAAAAAAAAAAAAAAAATTTTTTTTCCCCCCCCTATAAAAAAAAAAAAAAAAAAAAAAAAAAAAAAAAAAAGCCAGATCGGACGTGGCCGGGATCGCGGTGTCGGTGAGGAACCGCAGCACGTCCTTCGCGATTCTCAGGCATTCCAGCAGGAGCAGGCCGGGCGACTGCCTGACTTTCTTGCCGCCGGGGACACGCGAACTTACGACAGGCCGACGTTGACGCCGCTGCGGAACAGCCGCAGGTGCTCGGCGACCGGTCCCCGGGCACCACGGCCAGCCCCTCGGCGCGGGCCACGTTGGCCTGGTGGATGAGGGCGCGCAGTTCGCGGGCGGCCTGCCCAGGCCAGGCCGCCTCGGGATAGGACTGCCCGGCGTCCTCTATGTCCCGCAAGAGGTGGGCTGTGCACAGCTGGTGGGTGATGCCGTCGAAGTGGTCGTAGTTGACGTACCGGTCGTGGACGACGACGGTGCCGCTCAGGTCGCTGTAGATGAAGTCCTCGAACGAGTCCAGCGTCCGCTCGCCCAGGTAGTACAAGGTCAGCAGGTTCGTGCAGGCGACCTGCAGGTACTTCTTCTTCGCGCTCTTCGGCCCGGGGCCGGACCGGATCGGGGTCTCGTCCCCGCAGATCACCCGGGCCAGGATGATCAGCGCCCGGATCGTCTTGTTCGCCGCTGCGACGGCCTTCGCGGCGCGGCCCAGCAGCGAATGCACCCACCCGCCGGAAGGCCGGGTCCCCGACATCGATTCCAGGATGTCCGCGCACCGTTCGACGGGGACGTGGTGCATCACCATCAAGAACACGCACCAGGCCTGGAAGTTCAGCCCGTAGGTCACCGTCCCCGGCGCGCCCGCCGCTTCCGGCGGTGCATCCGCGACATGCACCCGCCCGCAGGAGCATTCCACTTCGTGCCGGTCGTGCTGGACGGTCGTCGCTATCATCTCGGGCAGGTCGGTGACCTGATGGGAGTACCGTACCCCTAGGTCAGATGCATCGGCCAGGTCGGCGCCGCACGCGCAGTTGCCGGACGGGAACCACGGCACCGTGCCGTCCGGTGAGTCGTTCCACGCCAGGTGCGCGCCCGGTGCGCCGCGCTGCTTGCCCGGGTTCCGCTTCCCGCCCTCGCGCTTGGGTTTCGGGGCCGGCGGCTGCTTGCCCGGCAGGTCATCCATCCCCGGCGGCATCGAGGAATTCCCCGAGTTCCGGGAGATCAGCCGCTCCAGCCGGGCGATCTTCTTGGCCAGCTCCGCGTTCTGCGCCCGCAGCTCCGCGTTCTCCGCCGTCAGCTCACCGTTCTGCTCCCGCAGCTGCGCGTTCGACGCTTGCAGCGCAGCGAACACATCCGGCGTATCGGGCACACCGGTACTCAACTACAGCCGGCCCTAAGTAAGCAAATCAACACGGTCAGCCGGCCGGCACCGGCGCAACCCAGCCCTGCCAGGGGGTCTGAATGTTTACTGTCGACATCCTGCGCCGATGCCTGGAAAGAGAGCATGTCTCCCCTCCTGACTGGCTGTTGCCATCCAGGCGGGTCAGGCTGAGCCGAGACTGCGAATGTTGACCTGGGGCTATTGCGTTCCGTCACAAGGCCAGTAACATTAATCTCAGCGCTGACCCTCCGTGCTAGGGCTGGGTTTCGGTGCGGTGGCACGGTCGATGGCTGCAACATCGACCGTGCCGTTTGTTTGTGCTTCTTCATCGGCGGCCCAATCGGTTCTACCGTTATGGCCATGCCCAAACTCCGGCCAGCTCTAAATAGGCGCCTCCTTTGAAGTGCCCGCGCCAGGCTCGTCTCACGGCTTGCGTATGCCGTACGGCCGTTAGCGGCTATCGATGTGCCTGCTTAGAACGGTACCCGGTTGGCCTTATATAGTTAATTAGCCGAGCGTAGTTGGCAGGTGCCATTCTGATCACCGGAGCGGCAGCCGACCGGACACGTCTTCGGCGTATGTTGCATCTGACGTGCAGAGGAAGAGGCGTGACTGGAGTGCAGACCCCAAGTAGCCCCATCGTCCGTCGCCGTGAGCTCGGAGCGCTGCTCAAGGCGCTGCGGACCGAGAAGGGCTGGACCGCCGAACAGGTCGCCGGGCGGCTCCTAGTCAGCCCGTCAAAGATCAGCCGCCTGGAAAACGGCCACCGTGGGGCCAGCGCCCGCGACATCAGGGACTTGTGCAACTTGTACGGCGTCGATGACAGCGAACGGCAGCGCCTGCTGGAACTCGCCCACGAAGGCAAGCAACGAGCTTGGTGGCAGCCTCTAGGTCTGCCTTATTCCACGTACGTGGGGCTGGAGGAGGCGGCGACTTCGATCAGCGACTACGGCCTGGGCATCATGCCGGGCCTTCTCCAGACGCACGACTACGCGCGCGCCATAGTCCAAGCAGCGGTGCCAAAGTGGATACCCGAGGTGGTGGAGCAGCGTGTCGAGGGCCGGATGACCAGGCAACAGCTTCTGATCCGCGAGGACGCGCCGCACTTTGAGGCAGTGGTAGACGAGTCTGTGCTCCATCGGGTGGTGGGCAGCCCAGCGACTATGCGAGCGCAGCTCGAGCAGTTGCTGAAGTTGTCCGAGTTGCCCAATGTCACGCTGCGTGTGATCCCCTACGGTGCCGGCGCATTGCCCGCAGGAAATAATAAGTTCATCATCCTCAGCTTCGTGCTACCGACTGTTTCCGATGTGGTCTTCGTCGAGGGCCTGACAGGCGATTTGTACCTCGACGATCCGCGCGACGTCGAGGTCTACAACGCGACGTTCAGGACGCTGACTGAGCTGGCTGCCGACCCCGAATCGACACGAGAAATCATCACCGCTATGATCCCAACCTATCGTGCACAGCCCGGCTAGCCTGCTAATCGGTAACCGCACAAACATTTCCCCCTAGAAAGTAGTGAGCCATGCCATCACATACGGCTGGGTGGACGGTGCAGCCTGCCTGGCGCAAGGCCAGCTTCTGCGCGTCCGGGGAATGCATCGAAGTAGCGCAGGGGAACAGAACGATCCTCATTCGCGACTCCGTCAAGCCGCACGGTGCCGTGCTCCAGTGCGCCACCGGGGATTGGCGATCTCTCGTCAACCGCGTCAAGGCTGGTGAACTGGACCGCCTCGACTCCTGAGCGGCCGACTCGTGTGCAGATCGGCTAATTACCCCCATTGAGAATGTTTCCAAACAATGGTTGACATTCGGCTAGATAAGGTAGCCAACCTCCCTCTTGTTCTCGTTAGTGCCTAAACGCCGAGAAGGATCCCTCCGCTCAGTGACACTAGGCACATGACCGGGCCCGATGATGCTGTGCACGCCGACGACGGGTGCCGTCTGTCGGTGGCCCGAAGAGGGGCGTGGCAGGCCGCCGATCGTCTGTCACGGCGGGCCGGGGCTGTGGGACATGTTCGGCTCGTTCGCCAGGCTGCTGGACGGCCAGGTCCGGGTGATCCGCTGGGATCAGCGCGGCTGCGGGCGTTCCGAACGGCGCGGACCGTACCGCCTGGCCCTGGAGGGCGCGCGGGACTGGCGCACGGTGGGCGAGCTGATGTCGGCGGGCCGCGAGGTGCTGCGCCGCGACAACGTCCTGGCCGGAGTCCCGGAGATGATCAACTCGGTCCAGGTCGAGGCGACCTTCCCGGACGGCACCAAGCTGGTCACGCTGCACAGCCCAATCAGGTAAAGGGCCAATCAGGTAAAGGGGCCGATCAGGTCAGCCGGTGCGCGGGGCCCGCACCCCATCACCCGCTGGTCCTGGGCGCCGGGGTTGCCGGGCCCTGTCCGGTGAGCTGGTCATCGGCGTGGTGACCAACGACATCTACACCACCGAGGACGCCGACTTCCTGCGCCGGGCCGGGGTGCTGCCGGACGCCCGGATCCGCGCGGTGCAGACCGGGGCCTGCCCGCACACCGCGATCCGGGACGACATCAGCGCGAACCTCGACGCGGTGGAGCAGCTCGAGGCCGACCAGCCGGCAGGTCCACGGCGACGATCCTGGCCGGTGCGAGCTGCGGCTGGTCGGTTCGGCGCCGGGGCCGCTGGCCGGGGATGACCTGTCGCTCTGCCTGCGGCTGCGGGCCGGTGCCCGCGCCACGCTGCGGGCGACCGGCGCCAGCCTGGCCCAGGGCCGGGACCTCGGCGGCGCGACGGCGCTGTCGATCCGCGCGGACCTGGCCCCGGGGGCAGACCTGATCGCCGATCCCGGAGCGCTGATCGTCTGCCGGGGCAGCCGGGTCGGTGTCCGGGCCAAGCTTTCGCTGGCCGAGGACGCGGCGGTGGAATGGCACGAGCTGGTCGTGCTCACCGACGACGCGGCCGACGCGGCGCGCGAGCTGGCCGGGCTGCGTGGCGCGGCGCTTCCGTGACCATTCCCCCGGGCCGGACTACCGCGCCGTAGGGGAACCGCGCGGGAATACAACGCCCTGCTGGTAGCCTTGCACCTTGAGGCGGCGATCTTCGCCGCCACTCCTGCGGGCGAGCAGCCCGCTGGTCGCTGTCTGAACAGTCCGGCTGAGCCAGCCGTGCGCCGTTTCTCATTGACGTCTGTCGAGCATGCGACCTCCGAACCAGCGATGGAGTTTTCTGCATGCCCCACAGTTCCAGGCGTCCGCGTGCGTCTTCGGATCGCTACGGCCGAGGCGGTGAACGCGCCACCAGGCATCGCGCTCCGGCCCCGGCCCGGCACCCGCAGCCACCACAGCCGCGCCGGGCCGAACCGCATGCCGAGCTTGACCTGGCCCTGGACGCCGCCGCGGCGGCGCCGCAGCCTGCGGCGGCCACCTTCGCCGAGCTCGGCCTGGACGACCGGCTGGTGCGTGCGCTCGCGGCGCATGACATCCACGAGCCGTTCGCGATCCAGGCCCGGGCGCTGCCCGATGCGCTGGCCGGCCGCGACGTGCTCGGCCGAGCCCAGAACCGGGTCCGGCAAGACGCTGGCCTTCGGCCTTCCGCTGCTGACCAGGCTCGCGACCCGCACCGGCCCGCGGCGCGAGAAGACGCCCCGCGGCCTGGTCCTGGTCCCGACCCGCGAACTCGCCCAGCAGGTCGCCGACGCGCTCGCGCCGCTGGGCCGCAGCCTCGGCGTGAGCCTCACCACGGTCTACGGCGGCGTATCGATCAGCAGGCAGATAACCCTGGTCCGTGCCGCCGACATCGTGGTGGCCACGCCCGGGCGGCTCATCGACCTGCTCGAACGGCGGGCCCTCACGCTGTCCGGCGTCCAGGTCACCGTGCTCGACGAGGCAGATCACATGGCCGACCTGGGCTTCCTGCCCGCGGTCACGCAGATCCTGGACCAGACGCCCCCGGACGGCCAGCGGATGTTCTTCTCCGCGACCCTGGACCGCGGCGTCGGCCAGCTGGTGACGACCTATATCCATGATCCCGCGCTGCACGCGGTCACCTCCTCGGCCGATTCCGGACCCGCCGAGCACCAGGTGCTGGTGCTGTCCGCGCAGGACAAGGTGCCGGTCGCGGCGGAGATCGCCAGCCGCCCGGGCCGGACGCTCTTCTTCGTCCGCACCAAGCACGGCGCCGACCGGCTGGCCAAGCAGCTGTCCCGAGCCGGGGTCGAGGCCGCAGCCATCCACGGCGACCGCAACCAGAACCAGCGGCAGCGGGCCCTGGACGCGTTCACAGCCGGGCATCCCCGGGTCCTGGTCGCCACCGACGTCGCGGCCCGCGGCATCCACGTGGACGACGTCAACCTGGTCGTGCAGTTCGACCCGCCCAAAGACCACAAGGATTACCTGCACCGCTCCGGCCGTACCGCCCGGGCCGGGGCGACCGGCCTGGTGGTCGCGCTGGTCGAGCGGGGCCAGGTCCGTGAGCTCCAGCGGCTGCACGAGGCCGCGGGCGTGACCGCGGACCGCCACGAGGTGGCGGCCGGGCACCACGTGGTCCGCCAGATCGCCGCGTCGGGCACGCCGGTTCCGGCCGCTGCTCCGGTTCCGCTCGCGACCGCGCCTGGCCGCCGGGGCAAGCCAGCCGCCGGCCTGCGGCCGGGGACGGCCAAGCGTCCCGGCCAGCCGGACGGGACCCAGCGCTCGGGACGCCAGGAGGCTGGCGCGCCGCGCCGAGGCGGCCAGCCGCGGCACACCGGCGGTTCCGCCCGCTCGGGGCAGCCGCGGGACGCCGGACGGCTCTCCCCCGCCGGGCAGGCGCGGAAGGCCGGCCGGGCGGCCTAGACGGCTGGCGGCCCAGGTGGTCAGGTCCTGACCACCTGGAAGGTGGCCAGGGTGGGGTCGGCCGCGTAGGCGATCCGGCCGCCGTCGGCCGCCACCTCGCGCAGCGCGTCGAGCGCCTCGGCCGTGACGAGCTCGCCCGGGGCCAGCACCGGGACGCCGGGCGGGTAGGGCGCGACCAGTTCGGCGCTGACCCGGCCGATGGCCGCCTCGGCGGTGACCGTCTCGTTGGCGGCGAAGAACGCCTCCCGCGGGGATAGCACCGTCTGCGGCTCGACCGTCCAGGCGGCTGCGGCGGCCGGGTGCCTGGGGGCGCCGCGGTGCCGTTCGACCGAGGCGATGAGCGCTTCGGTGAACACGGCCAGCCGGTCCTCGTCGTCGGCGATGGCGGGGATGGGGATGACGGTGTCCCGGTCGCCCATCTCGACCGGCATGCCCGCGGCGATCAGGTCCGCCTCGACCGCGCTGCCGTGCGCCCCAGTGCCGGCCAGCAGCACGACCAGCTTGGCCGGATCCACGCCGGGACCGTCGAGCACGTCCAGGCCGGGCACCTCGCGCAGCCGCCGCCGGGCGGCGGCCACGCCCCGCAGCAGCCGGCCGCACAGCTCCGGCCCGTGCCGGGCCAGCAGCGCCCGCGCGGCGTCGATGCTGGCCACGATCGAGCCGGCCGGGCTGGTGGTGTGCGTGGCCTCGAAGGCCCGGTTCAGCCGGGCCGCATCCAGCCGGTCGGTCCTGGCCAGCAGCAGTGCGCCCTGGGTGTAGGCGGGCAGCGTCTTGTGCGCGCTGGTCACCATGGCGTCGGCACCCGCCGCGATGGCGTGCCGCGGCAGGTCGGGATGGAAGCCGAGGTAGGCGGCCCAGGCCGCGTCGACGACCAGCGGCACCCCGGCCTCATGCGCGGCCCGGGCGTGGCCGGCCAGGTCGCCGGTGGTGCCGACGTAGGACGGATCACCCAGGATCACGCCGCAGGCCCGCGGATGCGCGGCCAGCGCGTCCCGGACGGTCGGCACCGCGACCGCGGCGGGCAGGCCCGAGCCCGGGTCGATCTCCGGCCGGACCCAGACCGGCCGCAGGCCCGCCAGCACCAGCCCGAGCAGCAGCGACCTGTGCAGCGTGCGGGTGATGATCACCTCCTGCCCGGGCTGACCCAGAGCCAGGCAGAACGTCTGGTTGCCGTGGGTCGACCCGGCCACCGAGAAGCGGCACCAGTCGGCGCCCCACAGCGCGGCCGCGCGCGCCTCGGCGTCGGCCAGCACCCGGTCGGCGTGCTTGATCGAATCCACGCCGCCGTACAGCGGCGCATCGCCCGCCACCACGGCGCCGGTCAGGTCCTGGCGCTGCTTGTGGCCCGGCGTGGACATCGGGCTCAGCCGCCCGGCCTCGGCCAGCGCCATCCAGTTCAGCCAGCCGGCCAGCAGCGGGGCGTCGGCCGCCAGGCCCAGCGGGTCACGCGGATCGGCTGCGACGTCGGGAGGGTTCGTGATCACGCGTCTAGTGTGCCGATCAGGCGTGCCGCGGGCTGAAGAAGATCACCGCGACGCCCACGGCCACGATCACGGCCCCCAGCCAGTCGAAGCTGTCCGGGCGGCGGCCGTCAACGCCCCAGCCCCAGAGCAGGCTCATGATTACGAACACCCCGCCGTAGGCGGCGTAGATGCGGCCGAAGTCGGCGCTGGTCTGCAGCGTCGGGATGATCCCGTATCCGACCAGGATGACCGCGCCGGCCAGGCCGACCGGCCAGGATGCGCCCTCGCGCAGCCAGCGCCAGATCAGGTAGCCGCCGCCGATCTCGGCCAGCCCGGCGGCGGCGAACAGGCCGATGCTGCGCATGACGTTCATGGGCCGACCCTAGCGGCCGGCCTCGGCGGCCGCGTTCAGCTCGGCGCCCAGCAGGATGGCCAGCCCGGCCAGGTAGAACCAGAAGATCAGCACGGCCACGCCCGCGAACGCCCCGTAGGTCTTGCCGTACGAGCCGAACTTGGCCACGTAGAACGAGAAACCGAGCGAGGCGAGCAGGAAGATGGCCGTGCCCGCCAGGCCGCCCGGGCTGACCCACTGCCAGCGCTGCCGCTCGCGGTTCGGCCCGTAGCAGTAGTACACCGAGAACAGCGTCATGATCAGGATGACGGTGGCCGCCCAGCGCGCGCCGGTCCACAGGACCAGGAAGGCGGTCCCGCCCATCCCGGCGTGGTGCTGTATCGCCGATCCGATCGAGGCGCCGAACACGATCAGGGTGGAGGCGACGCCGCCGGTGACCACCGTGGCCACCAGGAGCGGGAACGCGCGCAGCCGCTTGGCCAGGAACTTGCGGTCCACCGGCACCTCGTAGGCGATATCCAGGCCGGTCTCGAGTGCGGCCATCCCGCTGGACGCGCTCCACAGCGCCACCGCCACGCCCACGATCACGGCCGTCAGCGAACCGCGGGTGTGCTGCGTGGCCGACATGATGGCCTCGCTGAAGACCGAGGAGGCGCCGGGCGGCAACGTATTGTCCAGGCCGCTCACCAGCCGGTGCACCGTGCCCGACCCGAAACGGGCCAGGCTGGCCACGCCCAGCAGCGCGATGAGCGCCGGGAACAGGGCCAGGAACCAGTGGTAGGCCAGGCTCCCGGCGGTCAGGCTGCACCGGTCGCGGATGAACTTGTGCCCGGTGCGCTCGAGGGTGTCACGCCAGCCGGCCTGGCCGGGCAGGCCAGGCCGGAAGCGAGGCACTGCTACCTCTTTTTCTTCCACCGCCACAGGGCCACCGAGCCGGCGATCACTACACCCGCGGCCACCGCGGCGGGCCAGCGGCGCTGCAGTGCATCGCTGTTGGCCATCCGGCCGGAGACCTGGGCGGCCAGGTCCTGTGCGCGGGCCCTGGCTTCGGCCGCCTTGGCCCGGGCCCTGGCCTTCATGTCGGCCTTGGCCGCCAGTTCGTCCACGGTCTCGCCGAGATGCTCCCGGGTCCGCTCGATCTCTTGCTGAATTTCCTGGACGGTCATCAGTCGTCCCTTCCCTTTGGATTTCTCGACCATTTCCTCAACGCCGGCTCTGAGACCAGGCCGCGCGGCACCGCCGATGGCGATGATGGCGCAGGTTAGCAGGCGAGCCCCGGGCGCCTGCGGCCACCACGCCGCCGACCGGGGAAGCGGCCCCACGGGCGGGGCCAGCTTCCCGGCCGCTACGCTGCTGATCACCAGCGGGTTTTAAGGCGAGCACGCCAGGAAAAGAAGCCTAGTAACTCAGCGCTATCGGTCCGGTCTTGGTGGATTCACACCGGCGCGAGACCTGTACCATTGCGGACGAAGACGTCATAATTGGGTACTACGTAGTCCCTACGTGGAGGTCGCACCTCTTGGCGAGCATGGCCCACCGCGTCGCAAAGGGCCTCGTCGGGGGATGCGCGCTTCTCCTCGGGGTCACCGTCTCCGGATGTGCGGCGCCTCAGTACACCTACGTGGCTAACTCCGGCGCGAGCACCTACTTCAAGGTCCCCAACGGCTGGCACAAGATCAGCGACAGTTCGCTGGCCGATGTGCTGAAGCAGGAAACCGGCAGCTCGGGCGGCGGCTGGTCGGTCGCCTACGAGGCGGGCAAGAGCCCCACCGCGCAAGACTTCCTGGACTTCGGCACCACGCAGCCGTTCGTGTTCGCCGAGGTCGGCGAGCTCAGCTCCACGGCCAGCAGCGCGCTGTCCTACGACACGCTGCGCGACTTCTTCCTGCCCGTCACCTCGGCCACCCGGCAGGAGTACGACGCCGAGGGCTTCCCGTTCACGGACTTCCAGCAGATCCGGGACCAGGTGCTCACGCTGGCCCAGGGGGTCCACGGGGTCAGGGAGACCTTCAACTACACCGATAGCGGTCAGGCCGACACCTTCGACGAGATCGCGCTCACCAACGCCGACCAAACCGAGGTCTATCTCCTCGTGCTGCACTGCACCACCGGCTGCTACTCCGCAGATCAGACACAGATCAACGACGTGATGACGTCGTTTACCATCAGGAGCTCGTGATGCGAAAGGCGCGTGCCGCCGAAGGTCTGCCACCGCCGGGCGGACGGCCGAGGGACGAAGACCGGCTGACCCGCAAGCCGCTAGGGTTCTGGGACCGGATCAAGTTCCTGGTCCTGCTCGGCCTGGTGTGGATCATCCTGGTCTGGTCCGTGATGGCGAACGACCCGATCGTCGGGTTCTCGGACGCGGTGCGGATCGAGGTGCGGACCGGCTGGTGGGTGTTCGTCCTGCTCGGCCTGGAGCTGCTCCGCCAGATCCACTTCCTGATCAGCGAGCACTCGGGGGGCTACAACCGGTTCTGGACCTGGATCGTATTCGGGGGCATCGAGCGGCTCACCCACCGCCGGATCTCGGACTGGACCAGGTTCCGCCTGTCCCGGACGCTGAAGTGGGTGTTCTGGATCGCCGTGGTCGCGGTGGTCACCGGGAAGATCATTCACACCACCCCCCTGCTCGCGCTGCTCAGAGGACCCGAGCTGATCTGGCACGTGCTGCCATTCGTGCTGCAGATCGCGTTCACGCTCTTGTTCGTGGTGCTTCAGTTCGTCGCCCTGTTCTGGTTCATGTCCCGGGGCGGAGTGGACGTGTACTACCCCGATGACATCAAGACCAGGTTCTCCGATGTCTGGGGTCAGGACCACGTGCTGGAGCGGGTCAAGGAGAACATCATCTTCCTCGAGAACCCGGAGATCGTGGAGGAGAAGGGCGGCTACGTGCCCGGCGGCCTGCTGCTGTGGGGTCCGCCGGGGACCGGCAAGACGCTGATGGCCGAGGCGGTCGCCGGCGAGACCGGCAAGCCGTACGTATTCGTCGACCCCGGCGCGTTCATCAACATGTTCATGGGCGTCGGCATCCTCAAGGTGAAAGGGCTGTTCCGTAAGCTGCGGCGGCTCGCGCTGCGCTACGGCGGCGTGATCGTCTTCTTCGACGAGGCCGACTCGCTGGGCAACCGCGGCATGATGACCCAGGGCGCGCCCGGCGGCGGGGGGCGCGGCATGGCCTCGCCGGCGCCGTTCGCGGCCGGCGGTTGCCACGGATTCTCCTACCTGTCGGCGGGCACCCAGTGGACGCTGACCAAGCACGCCATGGCCGCTGATGTGGACGACGAGCCGGACACCCGGCGCAACAAGCAGATTATGGGCGGGATGATGGGCGGTGGTGGCGGCGGCATGGGCACGCTGCAGGCGCTGCTCACCGAGCTGTCCGGGCTGAAGAAGCCGCGCGGCCTGGTCAACCGGTACGTGCGGCGGATCTTCGGGATGCGGCCGAAGCCGCCGCCCAAGTACCGGATGCTGGTCATGATGGCCACCAACATGCCGTCGGCGCTGGACGAGGCGCTGCTGCGGCCGGGCCGCATCGACCGTATCTACAAGGTCGGCTACCCGTCCAAGGCGGGCCGCATCCGCACCTACGAGGGGTACTTCGCCAAGGTGCGGCACGAGCTCACCGCCGAGAACATGGACAAGCTGGCCACAATCACGCCGTACGCTACCGGCGCCACGATCAAGGACCTGGTCAACGAGTCGCTCATCACCGCGATCAGGAACGGCCGGGACGTCATCACCTGGCCGGACGTGATCAAGGCCAAGCAGCTCAAGGAACTCGGCCCGCCCGAGGACGTCGAGTACATCGAGCGCGAGCGGCACGCGGTCGCGGTGCACGAGGCCTGCCACGCTCTGGTGGCCTTCCGCATGCGCCAGCACATGGAGATCGACATCGCCACGATCGAGAAGGGCGGCGACTACCTCGGGATGGTGGCCTCCATC
This sequence comes from uncultured Actinomycetes bacterium, assembly GCA_963835775.1. Classification (GTDB taxonomy): domain Bacteria; phylum Actinomycetota; class Actinomycetes; order Streptosporangiales; family Streptosporangiaceae; genus Palsa-504. The sequence continues at coordinate 124,128 of CAWIHB010000005.1, forward strand.
CCGCCCGAGGACCAGTTCACCAGGTGGCGCAGCGAGTACGAGACCGACATCCTGGTCTCCCTGGCCTCGCTGGCCGGCGAGCGGATGTTCTTCAACCAGGACAGCTCGTCCGGCGTGTCGGGGGACCTGGAGTCCGCGACCACGGTCGCGTCGTTCATGGAGGGCTTCTGGGGCATGGGCACCACGGTGTCCTCCTACTCCACGGCCAAGCGGCTCGAGGTGGGGTCGCCGGGCGGCGGCCGCGGCGGCACGCTGAAGAAGGGCCAGGACCCGGAGGCCCAGGTCAGGCACGCGCTCGCGGACCGGATCGAGGACAAGCTCGGGGTTCTGCTCGGCCGGACCGAGGAGATCATCAGGGAGAACCAGCGGGACGTGCTCGCCCTAGCCCACGCCCTGGAGAAGTACAAGACGCTCAGCGGCGAGGACGTGGTGGCCGTCCTGGAGCATACCCGCGGCCCGCTGGTGGACGGCACGCCGTACGGCGACGAGTCGTTCATGGCCGAGCTGGCCGAGTACCACAAGGCCGCGGCACGCGCGCACCGCGAGCACAGCCCGGAGGAGCTGACCCTGCCAGTGGCCGTCGGCGTCCAGCCCTGGACGGTCGGCGTGATCGCGGCCGACCCGGAGACGCCGGGGCTGAACGGGCATAACCCTGACCAGTCCTGACGCCACCCGGCCGGCCATGAGCCGCCGGCTGCGGGTGCGGCAGGCGGTCAACCTGGCCAACGGCTCGACGCTGGCTGGTCTCGGCGTCGCCGCCCTGGGCGGTGCCGAGCTCAGCCGCACCGTCGACGGCCTGTTCACCGGCACCGGATACCGGCTACCGGTGCCGCCCGCGCCCGCGTTCTGCCTGGGAAACGTGATCATGACCCGGGGCGAGGCCATCGAGGCGGGGTCGCGGCTGTTCCGGCACGAGGCGCGGCACGCCACGCAGTACGCCTGGTGCGGCGGGGTGGTGATGATCCCGCTGTACCTGGCCGCGGCGGGCGTGTCCTGGGCGCTGACCGGGGACTTCGGCGCCCGGAACGTGTTCGAGCGGATGGCGGGCCTGGCCGACGGCGGCTATGCCGACCGGCCACTGCGGCCTGCTCTGCGGTGGCCTGCTCTGCGGCGGGCGGCCCGGCGGGCGGCGGGCGGGCGGCGAGCCGGGCGGGCCGGGCGCGGACGGGTCAGCGGGCCAGGCCGCCGAGCACCCGCTCCAGGGCTACTTTCTCCCGGGCCAGCGTCAGCCGTACGTGCCGGATCGAGCGCCAGCCCTTCCCGGTAAGCAGGAACTCCCGCTCGGCGGGCAGCGCGGCGATGCCGTTCATGATGGCCTGCGGGTCGCCCAGGTGCCGCTCGCGGGCCGGGCGCGCGTTGATGATGTCGGTGACCTCGCCGCTGTCCGGGTCGATCCCGGCCAGGTAACAGGTGCCGGCCACGTTGGCCCAGATCGTCCCGGCCGACCAGGCCAGGTCGTTGAGGCCCTGGACCCGGGCGCCCCCGCAGCGGACGTGGATCACGGCCTGCGGGCTGAGGTCCCGCGGGTCGCGGCGGACCAGTTCGCTGCTGCCGTCGCTGGTCACCACGTAGCCGTCGGCAGCGCACAGGCCCCAGCCCTCTCGGTTGAACCGCACCCGCTCGACCGGCTCCAGGGCGGCCGCGTCCCACTTAAGCGCGGTCCGCTCCTGCCAGGTGAGCTGCCAGATGACGTCGCCCGTGCGGCAGATGCCCTCGGCGAAGAACTCGGCGGGCACCTCGGCGCGCTGCTCAACCTGGCCGGCGCCCAGCTGGTACCGGCACAGCGCGGAGATCCCGTAACGACCGGTCGATTCCCACACCATCGCGCCGTCGGTGATCAGCCCTTGCGTGAACCCCCGCCCGGGATGGGCCAGGCGCCGGACGACCTCGGTCCGCCAGGTTCTCAGCTGCCACCGCCCTGGTTGATCTGCTATCCGCCGTTCGCGCGTACAGCAAAGTTGTAGCAGCCGTAGCCGACGTTCCGCAGGTGCACCAGCTCAACCTCCGGCCGGGCCAGCAGTTCCGCGATGACGGCCTGGGCCCGCTGCCCGTCCGCCACCGAGCCACAGGGGCGGCGGTAACGACGTCGTTGTGGCAACCACGTCGTCAGGTGCGCGTCGTTGTGGCAACCACGTCGTTGGGCGGGCTGCAGCGGCGGGGGTAGAGCACTGAGGACCGCAGGCTAGTCACAAGCCGGGGGATCCGGATCATGGGTGGCATACTGG
>CAWIHB010000006.1:0-259532 GCA_963835775.1 uncultured Actinomycetes bacterium
CATGCTCGTGCGCGCACGGGGCGCCATATGGGCGGCCGCAGGTGCCGAGTTCCACCTTCCGCTTGTCGAAGTGTTCTTCGAACTCGGTCCACTCCGTGTCGCTTGGCGGCCGGTATTCCACGGCCGGGCGCAGCTGGCGCCGCCTGTCGAGAAACCCCTGGTAGTGGCGGATGAGATCCTCGTTGAAGACCGCGACATAACCGCGGGTTGTCTGCAAGGACAGGTGCCCGAGCAAGGCGGCGCCGATGTGGATGGGCAGGCCGTTGTTGACCAGTTCGGTGGTGAAGATCCTGCGGAAGTCGTGGGCGCTGAACGTCAGCCCCGTGAACTCTGGCCTGGTCTGGGCCAGGGCGAGGCAGGGGCGCTGGAGCATGCGCTGGATAGTGTGGACCGACAGCACTGCCCGTGTGGTGCCGAGCTTGCGCTGGAACAGGAACGGCATCGGTTCGCTCCAGGTCCGCTCGTAGGTGTCATAGCGCCGCAGGAGCGGGATCGTCGGCTGATGCCGCAGATGGCGGCGGATGATCGATGCGATGACGGCGAATAGCTCGGCCGACATGGGTATGACCCGTTCGCGGTCGGTCTTGGACGGGGCGATCACCAGCAGCGCGGCGACCTCGCCATTCGGGCGCCGGTACTGCCGGATGCTGAGATGGGTCAGCTCGCAGAGCTCCTCGATGCGGATGCCGGAGTGCCGGAGGGTTTCCGTGATCGCCCACTCCCAGAACGCGCGGTCTTCTTCGAGAGCGACGTTGAACGTGCGGCCGTCGGCCTGGCCGGTGACCCGGGCCGGCGTGGTGCCTTCGGCTTTCGCCCGGTCCTGGTCGTGCCGGCTGTTGGTGCGCCGGTAGGTGCGGCCTTGATGAGGGAAGTGCTCACCGGGAGCGGCCGCTAGCGCAGCGTCGAGCAGGCCCTGAAGATCGCGGTGGTGCTGGTCGACGTGCTCGGCGAGCAGGGGCAGGAGCGGCTGGCGCTGGCGGGTCCGGTCGGCCATGCGCTCAACGACGCGGCGGCGCCGGCTACCGTGCCCGCGAAGCTCACTGTCACGAACCGGGCAGGGGACGGCCCAGCGGGCCCACCGTTCGGGCTCGGTGATCGCCCAGCTTTGCAGATCGAGGTAGAAGGAGCGGATCGCCAGCTGCAGGGCATCGACATTCTTGCGGGCCTTCCCGTCGGGCAGGACCGAGACCCTGGCCCTCCACTGCTCGTAGGTGGCCTGGCTCAGCCGCAGGTCACGTTGAGAAGGGTTGATCTTCTCGATGGTGGCCCAGAACAGGCCGGCCAGCCCCTGGGCGAGAGCGTCGGTGGTGGTGTAGTCGATGTCCACCGAGCGGCGGGTGATGTAATCGACCAGCAGATCTCTCACCCCGGTGCTGGAAATCTGATGGCGGTCGACCATCTCCGCGACCGAGCGGGGCCCGTGGTAGGCCGCGGCACGCATGATGGCCGGGATGGTGGCGGGGAAGTGCCCCATCAGGTGCAGGAAGTGCCAGGCCTGGCGGCCCGGAAGACCGTGCCGCCCCCTGAACAGGCGGGGCCGGCTCTCGATGCCGTAGTAGAGCAGCCCTTCGGGGGTCAGGTCGGCCAGGCATATCCCGAACGTCGTCATCGCCGCGGCGGCGTCGAACTTGGCCGCCAGCTTGGCGATGTGGCCCTCCTGGCTGTTCTCGACAAGGTTGAAGAACTCATCCAGCAGCGGGTCATCTTGCATCTGCCGGAACGACTCGGCATAACCGGCCAGGTGGTTGGCATGCAGTGCCGTGAGACTGGGCCGCACCACCCGCCACTGGAACAGCATGCGCATGCCCTGGAGGAGCAACAGGCGTGTCCGGTTCTGGCCGGAAAGGCCGCCGACGGGCCGGTCAGGTGAGTTCAGCCCGGCCGCCTCCCACCGCTCTTGCCAGGTCGCGCCGTCGAACCCCTCCAGATGCTGGAGCATCGCCCGGACGCCGGACCGCCGGTTGTCGATGGTCGACGCCGATACCGGAACAGGTGGCCGGGTGGCCATGCTGCTGACCTGTTCGATGGAGGCCCTGGACAGGTCCCCGAACCGGGCTGGCGGGGTTGCCGGCAACGGCGGTGGCTTTGGTGTCATCGCCTGAGTTCCGGACATCACCTCACCGGGGCCGCCAGGCTCCAGGTCACGCCGCCGGACACCGCGGGTGGAGGTGAGTGCGGGCTGCCCGGACTCAGCCACCGAACACCGTCCTGACGTCCTCGGGGTCATAGGCCACCGGCCACTGCGTTTCGGCGCGGGGCCGGGTGTAGTGCTCGGCGAGCTTGCCGAGCAGGTCATCAAGCCTCGGTGTCATATACAGCTGGGTGGTGCTCAGGTGCGCATGCCGCATGATCGTCTGGATCTCGACGAGCGTGATCTCGGGGTCGGCCGCGAGCCTGGCCGCAGTCGTGTGCCTCAAGTCGTGCAAGGTCCAGTTGGTGCCCAGCGCTGTATTCGCTCGCTCGAGGACCTGACGCACCGCCCAGTACGTCAGCGGGCGGTCAATCCCCCGAAGTGCCCGCCAGACCGGCATTCCCTCACCTGGCGGACCGGCTTTGCCGAGGTAGCACGCCAGATACACGAACGCGTCCGGAGATGCCGGGATCGCCTCGCGGAGCCGTGATCCCTTGGAGATCACGTAGATCTTCTTCCCAGCCCAGTCGATGTCGTCCATCCGCAGCCCGAGTAGCTCCGATGCCCGTGCTCCTGAGCTGACGTAGAAGGCCAGCAGCGCGCGGTCCCGGTCGTTGCGCATCCGCGCGAACAACTCCTCGAACAGGCCGTCCGGGATCGACCGCACCGCGCGGCGGGCCGGCTTGGGCCGCAGCCGTGCCCGCCGGTGAGGACGCGGGTCCTCTAGCGGTGACCGGTGGGCCAGGGCCGCCCGGCGGGCGGAGTTCCGGGGAACCGGATTGATCAGCGGCCCGTCCCCGAAATGCATGTGGAAATCGTAGAAACCGGACACCACGGTCAGCGCGTGGACGATCGTCGCGGGCGCATAGCCGGCACCGGGTTCGGGTTTACCAGTGCGCATGTTCACCGAACCGGGCTGCGGGGAGCCCGCCCCGCGCCGCCGCTGCGGGTTACCGGCGTTACGCAACCACCCGACCATGGCGGCCGTCTCAGCCTCCGTCGCCTGCTCCCAGGCGACATCCAGCAGCCACAGCAGCCGGAACCAGCGCAACAGGTCATAACCGTAACTACGGCACGTCAACGAGCTGACGTCGCCGAGGATCCGGTCATGCAGGTACCGGTTCACCGGATCGACCCCGGCGCCTTCTCCGTCAACGACGATGAAAGGCACCAGCGGGGTAGCTCCCATGACGACGGCGCCGACCTGCGGCACGTCCCGTCGTCCTTGCATCAGTTCGCGGCGGAGGACCGCTTGCGGAATCGGTACAGGCACCCGCCGGACTTTACGGATTCCAGGACAGAACGCCCCTAGATAGTGCAGTCAACACCGATCATCGACCAGTAGACGTAGGTCTCGTGGTGGGCGGGCAGGCGTTCGTAGTCCCGGACGGTCCTGCGGTGCCGGGTGATCCAGGCCAGCGTCCGCTCGACCACCCAGCGGCGGGGCAGGACCTGGAAGGTGCGCAGGTCATCGGGCCGTCTGACGATCTGCAGCGTGAGCTTCGGCCTGAGCCTGGTCCTGGCCCAGATGACGAGCTTGCCGGCGTAGCCGCCGTCGGCCCAGGCGAGCTTGACCTGGGGAAAGGCCTTGCGCAGGTTCCACAGCAGCGGCTTTGCCGCGTCGCGGTCCTGGACCGACGCCGCGGTGATGAGCACGGTCAGCAGCAGCCCGATCGTGTCCACCGCGATGTGCCGCTTGCGGCCGTTGACCTTCTTCCCTGCGTCGTATCCGCGGCTGGCCCGGGAAGCTTCCTCCGCGGCCCGGACCGACTGGGAATCGATGATCGCCGCCGTCGGCGCGGGCTTGCGCCCGGCCAGCAGCCTTACCTGCTGGCGCAGTTGGCCGTGCATCCTCTCAGTGGACCCGTCGGCCTGCCATTTCGCGGCCCACCAGTACACGGTCCAGGCGGGCGGGAAGTCCGCAGGCAGGGCCCGCCACACCGGCCCGTTGTGCGTCAGGTAGCGGATGCCGTCAACGATGTCACGCATGCAGTAGGCGGACGGGCGGCCGCCCTTGCCCGCCAGCCAGGCCGGAGGCGGCAGCAGCGGCTCGCAGACCGCCCATTCCCGCTCGTCCATGTCCGAGGGGTAGCAGCGGGCGCGGGTGCTGCGGCTTCCCCCGCCCGGGCAGCACCGGCAGGCGACCGGCACGGCCGACTGGCCAGCAGCGGAGTGGACAGCGGCAGGCGGGACACAATACAACGACACGCTGGACTCCTGGCATCGCGCTAGATTCGACACCCAAGCGATTACCAGGAGCCCTGGGTAGCATAGTCCCGGCACGCCACGCCTGCCACCAGAAGATCACGAAACGTTACAGCTCAGGGCTTCTGCCCAGTATTCAAGCAGGCTCTTAGATCAAGGCGCCATCGCTAGGCGCGCCGCCGACCCGGCGTCAGTGGCGGGCTTGGCCTTGGGAGCCCACCACACCCGTACGCCAGGCCGCATCGGCACAGGTTCCGCGGATTACGTCGGCTACTCGGCAGGCAGCACCAGGTTCCGGCGCAGGGTGAACGTTCCACGGCTTCGACCGTCCAGCTCGCCCACCGCGTATAGCGCGGCCCTGCGAGCCGTCGCCATGCGGGCGGTTACACCGTCCTGACGGCGCCACCGATCGACCGTTCCGCATTGTCGACAAGCTCCTTGTAGGTAAGGACCTCGACGCGGGCGAGATGAGTGTTCAGCAGCCCGCACTGCGATCTGGCTTCGGGGCGAAGCGGCCGATGCTAGCCCGGCGAACCGCGAGCTTTAGCCGCTCTGAGTTGCGGATCCGGCGGTTAGCTGCGCGAGGTAGGCGGCGGCGCGCCGGTCAACCTCGGGGACCGGGTCGGCGTCGTGCCGCGGCGTGGTCGCGCCGCCGCGCTGGCGGTGTAGTGCCGTCCGCCCTTGATGTCGAGCTCCACCCCGGCCGCGTCCGCAGCGTCAGCGACCCTATGCGTGACCCAGTCCGGGTTCCACGGCCGGGCGTGCGTCGGGTCGTCGGAAAACAGGTACGCGTCATCTCGCAGCCCGGCACCGACCGCCGCGAGCTCTGCCTTGATCTGAGCTAGGTGGCTCACGATCAGCGCACAAGAATCGGGTCGATGGCAAGCCAGCGGTCCTGGTGGGTCTTGGGGTCCTTACGAACGCGGCGGCCGCCGCGAACGACGTAGTTGAACGCAACGTGCACCAAGGCGCGGTCCAGGTCGACATCACGGATTTGCAGGGTGAGGTCTTCACGTTTAGGGCTGACCTGCGCAGACGGCTCCGAGCTGGAGGGCCGCCCACAGGTTAAGCGGGCGCTGCCCACGTTGTCTGGAGGCCGTCATTCCGGTTCCAGGGGCTGCCGGCCCGTGACGCCCGTGCCTGTGCCGGGAGGTCTGGCTACCGGTTCCAGCGGGGGTCGGCTTCGGCGATGGCGAGGCTGAGGGCTTCGAGTTCGGTGACCAGTTCGCGGAGGCGGCGGTGGTTGTCGAACCAGGGGCCGTAGTCGGCAAGCTGGTCGTCGGACAGGATGCGGGTGGCGGTCCTGCCGTCTTTCTTGCGGGTCCACTGGTGGTAGGGACCGTGCAGGCGGGGCGGGTCGGCGTGGCAGCGGCAGTTCGCGTGCCCGCAGCGGGTCATCCGGCCGGCGAGGGTGCCGGGCAGGGCAAAGCCCAGGCCTGCGAGCTCGCGGGCGGCCTGGGCCTGCTGGGCCGGGGTGGGCGACACGGTGTCATTGTCGCAGCCGGGGTCCCCCATCTCGCGCATCTCATTAAGTATAAGTACTGTATGCCAAATGCTGAGGTGGCCGCCTATACCGGGCGGTGGCAGCCGTCGAGGGTATCTGCACAGGCGGCGGCGTTCGCCCGGGACGCGATCACGGCGGTGCAGCCGGAGGGGCGGGAGCGGGCGGAGAACCTGCTGTGGGCTGCGGGCAAGCTGGCTGACTACGCGATCGGGCTGGGCCTGGAGGCGGTGCCGGAGGTGGTGCTGCACCCGTCGGCAGCGGAGCGGTTCACCCGGTGCGCGCCGGGGCTGTCCGGCGTGGCGCGCCGCACGCTGCGCACCAACTTGCGGTTCATCGGCCGCCGGGTGGTGCCGCAGCTGTATCCCGCGGATCTGCCCTTCCCCGGGAACGGTCCAGGCAGCCCTGCACCCCGGCGCAGATCGACGGCTATCTCGCCCGCGCGGACGCCCAGCCCACCATGGAGCGGCGGATGCGGGCGGCGGGCCTGATCTGCCTCGGAGCCGGCGCCGGGCTGATCCGCGGCGACCTGCGTGAGGTGCGCGGCACCGACGTGGCGTGCCGGTCCGGCGGCGGCGTCGTGCAGGCCAGTGGCCGGCGTGCCCGGGTGGTTCCGGTGCTGGCCCGCTATCAGGCCCGGCTGCTGGCGGCGGCCCGGTTCGCCGGGAACGCGCTGATCTGCGGCGGGACCGATCCGGGCCGGCGGAACCTGACGAACCCGCTCGTGGCCGCGCTGGACGGCGGGGGCGGGCTGCCGCGGCTGGACACCAGCCGGCTGCGGGCGACGTGGCTGGCTGACTGCGCGGAGCTGCTGGGCCTGGCCACGTTCATGCACGCCGCCGGGATCAGCTGCTCCCAGCGGCTCGGCGACCTGGTCGCCGGGCTGGAGCCGGCCGGCGAGGCGGACGCGGTGCGGCTGCTCGGGGCCGCCCGGCGATGATCACGCTGCCGGCACTGGAGGAGGTCATCGACCGCTCGTGCGCCGCGCCGCGGATCGAGGTCATGCTCCCCATCGGCGTGCGCGCCCGCCAGCTGAAAGCGCGGACCCTGCTGGCCGGGATGTGCCCGGCGATAGCTGACGGCCGGCCTGCGCACCTAACCGCGTGCACCAGGCCCTGGTCAGCCTGCCCGAAGATGACCAGCGGCGGCTGGGCGTGATCGCGGACTGGAAAGCACGGCCCGCACCTGCTGACCTGCCGGCAGACCGAGCGGACCTTCGGGCTGGCCGCCGGCGCCCTCGGCACGGGCGAACCCGGCGGGCTGCCGTCGCAGGCGCCGCAGGCAGTCTGCGATGACCTGCTGGAAGCCAGCATCCCGGACCAGTTCAAGGACGCCAGCACGCCGCTGGCCGTGGACTGGACCGACATGGAATCCTTCTCCCGGCCCCCGCCCGCCAGGGGCGGGGACTGCGCCGACCCCGAGGCATCCTGGGGACACCGCAAAAACAACCTGCTGCGCAGCCAGGACGAGCTGTTCTACGGCTACTACGCCTGCGCCGCGATCATGATGCCCGAGGAGAACGGCCCGCCCGTCCCGGAGTTCGCCCGCCGCGCCGCCATATCCTGCTGCCGGCACGACCCGGTCCGCGCCTTCGTCCCCGTGCTGACCTCAATGCCCGGCCAGGGGATCCCGCCCGGCGACCTGCTCTCCGGCTCCGGCTACGCGCACGGCAGCACGATCTTGCGGAAGGTCTGCCAGGTCGTGCAGCCATCCAGCCGCGCGCTCTCCTCTAGTTCGACCGGAATTGACCGGATGAAGGCCGAGAAGAGCAGCACGTTGAACGCGAGATTGAACAGGATCTGCAGGATCGCGACCCCGAACGGGTTAGCGAGGCCGATCGCCGCCATGAGCTTGACCTGCGGCAGCGCGACGACGGGGAACGGGATGAACAGGGCGATCATCAGGTAGCCGAACGTCGCGCGGAACTGCCAGTGGCCCCAGTTGCGCACGATCGCCCACGCCGCCAGCGCACTGACGAGGATCTCCCCGATCACGGCGATCACCGTGATCAGCAGGCTCATCGAGGCTGCGAGCGGGGTATCGGTCAGGTCCCAGGCGGCCCGGAAGTTCCCCCACTGAATCGGCCAGGGGAAGTTGAAACCAGAGCCGGTGCCGGTCTGGGCCGGCGACTTCAGCGCCATGGCGACGGCGAAGTACAGCGGCAGGATGACGATCAGGGAGACGATCGCGACGATGATCGTCAGCCCCCAGTTGATCCGGCCGCCCTCAGGTACTGGGCGTGCCCGCCGGGTCCGGGTCCGGATCTGCGGCGCGGCGGCGACTGGCGTGGCGCTGCTTACCTCGGTAACCATTACAGACTCCCTCCTCGACGCCGGATGACGCTTAGCTGGAAGATCGCAAAGAGCAGCGTGACGAAGAAGAAGATGACCGCGTTGGCCATCTGGTAGGCGTAGTCGCCGTTGAAGAAGCCGGAGAAGATGGTTTGCGCCACGCTGGTGGTGGCGGTGCCCGGGCCGCCGCCGGTCAGGCCGACCACGATGTCGTACACGTTGAGGAAGTTCTTGAAACTCAAGATGGTGTTGATGACGAGGAACCCGAAAAGCAGCGGGAAGGTCATGTGCCGGAACTTCGTCCACGCGGACGCCCCGTCGATCGAGGCGGCTTCGTACACCTCCGCCGGGATGCCGACCAGCCCGGCCAGGAAGATGATGATCGCGCCCGGAATGGCCACCCAGGACGCCACGAAGACGACGCCGAGCCAGGCCGTGTGCTGGTTGGCCAGGATGTTGCTCTCCAGCGGGGCGAAATGGATCACCCCCGCGATGACCGGAACGGACGTGGAGATGATGAAGGTGAAAACGTAGGAGACGACCAGGCCGGACAGGACCATGGGCATGAAGAAACCGTGCGCAGCCCGGACCGCCATCTGATCCTGGAGTTCAGCGCAATCGCCAGGGCCAGCGCGACCACGTTGGTGACGATGCACGCCACCACCGCGAACAGCAGCGTGAACCCGTAGGAGTCCCGGATGGTCGGGTCGCTGAACGCGGCCTTGTAATTGGCGAACCCGATGGAATGCCAGGCTCCGTACCCGACGTAGTTCGTGAAGCTGTAGAACATCCCGTCGATCGCGGGGTAGATGATGAAGAAGGTGAAGAGGGCGATCGCCGAGATGACCATCAAAAGGTACGCCGGCGCCACCGGGAAGAAGATTTTCTTCAGCGTGCCGAGCGGGTTCCTGAGTCCGCCCCCGGAGGGCGCTGAGGTCGCGGTCATGGCTGCCTCCTGGATCCGCTACTCATGCGGTTCATGCCGAGGTCCGTATGGCCAGGCGCTTGAAGGCGCCGTCCATCGACGAGGTGAATCCGCTGACGTTGCCGGTCAGCATCATTTCCTGGATGAAGTTCCCGACCGGGATAGTGAGCGGCTGGCCGCCGCGCGCTGCGCAGGCGCTTGCGATCGCGGCAGCCAGATGGCCAGGTCGAGGTTGACCCGGCATCTGGTCTGGGACGCGTCGTCGGTGCCCGGCATGGGAAACGTGCCCATCTTGAGCTTGGGATTGATCGCGAGGATCTCGCCGACGGCCCACGGCCCCTGCATGTACATCCCGGCCTGGCCGGCCGCGAAGGCAGTGTTGCCGTCGGCGTAGTGCTTGGAGATGGCGTTGTCGTTGAAATACGGCGCCAGGCTGAGCATCTTCTGGCAGGCCGGGGTGAAATCCTTCTCGAACGACACCGAGGAGTTAGGACCGAGGTTGGTGCCCTCGGCATTGAGCTGCTTGTAGAACGCCGCGACGTCGATCATGGCGCCGGTGGTGTAATCGAACAGGCCCTGCTGGATCGTCCAGGTGTCCCCGTAGGTCTGGTACACGGGCGTGATGCCCGCGGACTTGAACTTCTCGCATACCGCCAGGAACTCGCTCCAGGTGGCGGGAACGTCCGACACCCCGACTTTGTCGAAGAGCTCGGGGTTGTAGATGACGCCTTCGGCGGCCACCGAGTAGGGCAGGACGCTCGTTTCTCCGTTGTATGAGGCGTACTGGGTGACGAGAGCCTGGATATTCGGGTCGATGGTCTTGGCCTGCGGCAAGCCGGCCAGGTTGGCCAGCACGCCCCGGGCGACGAAGATCGACGTGGTCAGGTTGTAGTTGTCGCAGTCGATGTCGGGCGGATCACCGCGGACGAATTCCGCGATCAGGCTTGAAGTGGGGTCGTGCGTCACCGAAATCGAGTTCTGGCTCGCGTTGAACTTCGCGCACAGACTGGTGAAGTAGTCGACGACCTCGGGTTTCGTTTCCTCGAGCACGATGGCGGTGCGCCCGCCCGAGGAGGAGGAGCACCCGGCGACCAGACCAGGAACGGCGAGCTCGGCCGCGCCGAGCCCACCGCCTTCATCATCGACCGACGGTTAAGTACCGGCCCGTCCCCGAGACCCCCAAGGCCCCCGAGAGACCCGCAGGGCTCAGGAAGACCAGAACCCCCGGAGGCCTTAGCAGCGGCAGTCCTGTGGTTCCGGCCCGACCGCAGATCATTGTCTTGCCGCACGAGGGACTCTCCAATCCCTGGGCCGCCCCCATCGGGGAGCCAGCGAGCAGACGTACGGCCCGGACGGAGGCACCGGACCGGTGCGCTTCGCGTGTGACCGACGCAATATTGGAAACGTTTCCATGAAAGTAGACCGGCCCGCTGAACGTGTCAATACCTCAGCCAGCCCGGTTCGCCGCCCCGCCGCGGACGCGGCCGACGCGCCAACGCGGCACAGGCCGGGCACGCTCCCGCGGAGGCCCCGGCCGCGGCGGTCAGCATGCGGCGCACTCTCCGGAAGTCCCCCGGGTCCGCCTGGGCTGAAAAACACACCGCCGCACCCACTGTTATCTAGCCGTTTGTCCGAGTAAAAGCCATCAATGCCTCTCCCGTAGCAGCCACCTGCCGGGTATCCCGGACTTGACATGACCGTGACGAACGCCGGCCGCGGCGAGCCGCCTTCAGCACCGAATGACCCCAGCCCGAGCGGGAACCCGACCGGTGCCGTGATGCATTGTCCACGACATCCGCCAGTCCAGAGGACTTGCCGGTGCCTTTGCCTGGCAGGCTTTTGAGTCGGCCTGACTCGTAGGAAACGCTTCCAAACAATGGTACCTTGGCGTGTGACATCAGTGCCGGAGAAGGTCAACATGGTTGATATCGCCCGCATGGCGGGCGTGTCGCTGGCAACGGCGTCGCGGGCGCTGAACAACGCTCCCGGCGTTGCCGCCGCCACCCGGGAGCGGGTGCTAGCCGTGGCCGGGGAACTGTCCTACGTAGTCTCGCCGGAAGCGTCCCGCCTGTCCGGCGGCTCGACCCGGCGGGTCGCGGTGGTGGTACCGCACATCTCCCGGTGGTTCTTCGCCGCCATGCTCGAGGCGCTCGAGTCGGTGCTGCGCGAGGCCGTCCTCGATGTGCTCCTGTACCACGTCGGTGACGCCGCGGACCGGCAGGCCTTCTTCGAGCGGCTTCCGGCCCGGCGCAAGGTCGATGCGGTCGTGATACTCGCGTTTCCCCTGTCCGAGGCCGAGCAGCAGCGCCTGGAGCTGATGGGGGTCGGCATCGTGGCCGCCGGCGGCCAGAGCGCCGCCTATCCCTACGTCTGCATCGACGACGAGGCGGCCGGCCGGCAAGCCATGGACCACCTGATCTTCCTCGGCCACCGGCGCATCGCCATGATCGCCGCGGTCGACCCCGACCAGCCCGGCTGGCCCGCCATCTCCGGCCGCGAGCAAGCCTACTACTCGGCTCTGCGCGAGGCGGGCATCGCCGCTGATCCCAGCCTGGTCGCCACCGTGGACTGGGGCGGCCTGCGAGGTGCCGAGGCCATGGGTGAGCTGCTGGGCTTGCGCGAGCCGCCCACGGCGGTATATGCGCACTCCGACGAAGTGGCCCTCGGCGCCATGCGCACGCTGCGCCGGGCCGGGATTCGGATACCGGAAGATATCTCGGTCATCGGCATCGATAATCACCCGCTCGCCGAGCTGACCGACCTGACCACCGTAAGCCAGCCCGTGCGCCAGCAGGGTCTGCTCGCCGGCCAGATGGTCCTCGGGCTGCTCCAAGGTGACGACATCGAGCGGGCCGTCACCCTGCCGACCAGGCTCATCGTCCGCAGGAGCACCGCCCCGCCCCGAACCATTGGGGCTGTTTCACTCAGTGGCTAGAGGTAACGTAGTGACCCCTGGTTCCCTATCATCGACGCCAGTGTGATCGCGGAGAACCCGGAATACCACGAACGTCGTACACCGGCTCAGGTGAATGACGTCCCACTAAAGTAGTCGTCAAACATAGGCACGATTACAACCTTGATCCTGGGCAGATTAGGCCGGCGTTGGCGATGCTGCCCAGCACCGGGCTCAAACGCGACGTGACCGCCACGCCGAGATCACCGAACTGCCCGACCGCCACCCGCGTCCATGCCAAAGACGCGGCCGTGACCGGCTGCGGCATGGGACATCTCGTGATTTCCTGCGGAACATGCCAATAGCTGGTTACGTGGCGCGTAGCTGACCGTCGTGGTGGACCGCGTCGTGGCAGTGATCCACCGCCACGTCCTGGCCGATTTGCAGCCCTCGGCGTGGATCACCGTCGGTCGCGCCGTGGCAGCTACGGCCAAGGGCACCGGGCTGATCTTGCTGTACTGCCTGCGGTTCGCCCTAGCCGCCCCCGAGACCGCCCGGGGACTGTGCCGGATAGTTCTCGACGCAGCTCCGCTGCCCGCCCTGCCAAGACAGTCTGCGCCTGAGGCGGTCGAGCCGGCCCGCACCAAGAAGGCCGTTCTGCTCGCCCTGTACCGGGCCCATCCGGACTACGGGAATCGCGGCAGAGCCAGCCGGGTCGCCGCTGAGCTGGCCCCGCAGGCCGGGCTGCAAGCCGGGACTGCCCGCAGCTACCCTGTACGCCGAGCTGGACGGCGGGAAAGCATGACCCCAGCCTCGCCCGCTGAACCCACACCCCGCGCTCTGGGTGAGAGCCTGTCCGCCCTGGCCGCGCAGATCGCCGACCTGCGCGGCCAGATCCGCACCATCAGCGGACGGCTCGACCGGGCCGGGCTCAGCGCCGGCGTGAACCTGGCCGCCCGGTTCGAGGAACTAGCCCAGACCGTCGCCGGCCCCCTTGAGGCCGCCGCCCCCCGCGGACCCGCCGCCCGTACTGGATCGGCCTGGACCGCGGCACCTACGCCGCCCGGCTGGCCGACCTGCGGCATTGGAACGACACCGTGCTCCGCCAGCACCACGGCGGTTATGAGCTCCGGGACTGCCGGCCCCGCCACATCCACGCCGTCTGGGAGCTGTCCACCCTGGCCGCCGAATAGCACCACACATACAGCGGAAACCACCCCGATCTCGCCCGGGCCTGGAGTTCTACGACCCGGTGGCTACCCGGCACCATGCGCCGCATCACCGACATCACCCGCACCTGCATGCCGCAATGCGCGATGCTCGGCGGCCCCGGCGACTGGGCTGCTCGCCCCCGGTACGCCGACCCGGCTAGGTGTCTGGGGTGACGTAGCTGCCCCGGCCGTGCACGGTGACGACCTTGCCGCGCTCGCGCAGCAGCGCGATAGCACGCCGTACCGTAACGCGTGCAACGCCGTACTGAACGGCCAGGTCGGCTTCGCTGGGCAGCCGGGTGTCAGGAGCGAGTCGTCCGGCATCGATGTCAGCTTCAATGTCGGCGGCAACCTGGACGGTTACAGACGTGGCAGAGTCATGCCTTATCCGCCCGGCTCGGTCCTCCAGCGCCATGACACTCACGCTAGAGAGCCTATGACCTGCTCAGATGCTTGACTATATCCTAAGACTTTCTAGAACGTCTTAGAATGACTAGCGTATGGCAGGAGCGCCCCTACGCTGATCTAGGCAGGATCGCATGACCCACCTCCCCACCCCCCACGCCGCCGCCTGGATTGCTGCCTTTCTCTCGGAACACCTGTGCTGGTCGGCGTTCTGGGACAAGCAGCATGGAGTCTGGCGCGTAGCGGAGGACGACCCCCGCTCTGACCTGTACGCCGAAAGCCCAGATGCCACGACGGTCATCGCCTACATGAAGACGCACGTGCATCACGACATGTAGTGGTACATCGCTGCCTGCCAGAAAGGCATGAGACCAGCACGGGCCTTGGCCGATCCGTGACGGATCCTGAGCTCATGCTGGTTAACCTGGTCACGGCCGGGCAGGACTGGGTACGCGCCGATCGAATGCCTCACCGCCCGGCGCGCTGATTGACCTGGAACCGTGGTTGCCCTCTCGGCGGGAGGCCGCTGACATGGCCTATGCCCCCGACCTTGACCAGATGCTCCGCGCCGGTGCGCACTATGTCGATGAGCAGGCGCACTACGTGATCGAGCGACACATAATCGGCGAGGTCACTCTCCCCACTGGGCAGGTCGTCGCCTGCGACCCGCTGGCCTACTCCGGTGACGCGCTGCCGTTCACGGTCCCGGTTTCGCCGGGCCGGTATCCGCTGGGAGCCTGGGTGGCCGTTCTCTATAGCGGCGATAGCGAATGGGAGCGCCGGGTCGCGGCCCTGCAACTGATTATCCGGGATGAGCCGACCACCCGGTGGCAGCTGGCCCTGGTGAAAGGCCAGGACCCGGCAACGCTCGGCGAGGACGAATATTTCGGGTACCCAGTCGACGCCGGCACCGGCACTCTGGCTGACCTGGCTGCCGCGCAGGCGATAGCCACCTGGGACTACCAGCGGCTCGACGATGTCTTCATCCCTTCCGTGGTTCCCGATACTCCGGTGCCAGGCCTCGTCGCGGCGATCACCGACGACCGATCCGGAGCGAATGTCATCCTCGTCACCTCGGGCTGGGGCGATGGCCAGTACCCGACGTTCACTGGCTACAACGCCGAAGGTGACATCAGCTCATTCGTCACAGACTTCCAGGTCGATCCCGCGGAATGGCAGCCATTCGGCTGACGTCTCATCCCTTCATCCGCGCCGCCGGAGCCCTCATAGTTCGAAATGCCGCTGCAGTATCAAGAGTCGGCAGGGTCGGCTGGCCATAGATGCCGCCGGGCCTCCGCGGCGAACTTCGGGACGCCCGCCGAGGCAAGGCGTCCGAGCAGATCCTCAATGCTCATGGCGGGAGCGGAGTAGCTGCGGGCCTGGTCACGCAGGGCTGCGACCGTATGTCCCGGGTAGAGGTCAAGTTGGTCGAGGAGGAAATCGTCCGGGTGGACAACCGTGATGTCATAGGCCGCGGTCGATGTGCCCGGGAAATCACCCGTGTTGAATTTGACGAGGACCGCCGCGTCGCTTCGGACGGCTGCGGCGAGTACGTGCCTGTCTTTCGGGTCGCAGGTCATCGTCTCGACGAGGTTCTCGTATCCGCGGACCTCGGCGTCGGGGAAGGCCCGTCGCATCTCGCCGATGCGGTGGGTGACAGCCTTCTTTTCCAGTCCGCGGGCCACCAGAGCCCGCTCGAGTTCGTCCAGGACGCCGGCTGACCATAGCGGCCGGTAGGTGCCCGCCTCGGCCAGCCGTAGCAGCGAGTCACACAGGTAGGCGCCATACAGGGTGCAGGTATCCAGGAACGCCGGGAACATCGCCATCGGCGACTGTCACCGGGTCCGGGGCGGCGGGCCGGTGGTCGCCTCATACAGGCCTGCGGCTTGTCCTTCTTGGGCCATCCGGTCGAGGGCTTCGCGCCGCTCCCGGCGCATGCTGGCCTGATAGGCGAGCAGGTCGGCGAGCATGACGCGCCGGTGCCTGCCCCGCCGCTCATACGGGATCTCGCCATCCTCGAGCAGCCGTACCAGCGTCGGCCGGGAGATGCCGAGCAGTTCGGCGGCCTCCTGCGTGGTCAGCAGCGCGTTCTGGGGGATGACGGTGACACCTTGCCCGTGGGCCATCGCCGTGGCCACCTGGACCAGGGCATCGAACACCGGCCCTGGTACCTCGACGCGGCGGCCGTCGGCTCCGACCAGGCCCGGCTTGGGTTCCGGAACGGCCACCCCGCGCCGCGCCAGCTCAGCCACGAAGTCAACGACCTCGGCCAGCTGGCTGCCCTCAAGGAGGTACGTCGTAGCCTCCCCGCTCGCCGCCCGCGTGCTCATTTCGGTTCCTCCTGCTGCCGCCTACCTGCAGGATAGCTCATCAACGAAAAAAACGAAAACGTCTGCAGGGTGAGCTGGGTGCTGTAGGGCCCCGTGTGCAGCGGCGCGTGCGTCAGCCGGTCTGGCCTTCAGGCCTCGCGGTCAGCTTGGCGAGATACGCTGCCGCCCGCCGGTCGACCTCGGGGACCGGGTCGGCGTAGTGGCGGAGGGTGGTCGCGCCGCCGCCGCTGTGGCCGAGGCGGGCGGCGGTGTTGCGCAGGTCAAAGCCGCCGGCCAGGAGCTGGCTGGCGGTGTAGTGGCGGCCGCCCTTGATGTCGAGCTTCACCCCGGCCGCTTCGGCGGCCTCGGCGACCTTGTGCGTGGCCCAGTCGGGGTTCCACGGCCGGGAGTGGGCTGGGTCGTTGGAAAACAGGTACGCATCGTCTCGCAGCCCGACGCCGACCGCCGCTAGCTCGGCCCGGATCTCGTCCAGGTAGGTCGCGATCAGCGCGCAGGAATCAGGGTCGATGGCCAGCCACCGGTCCTGGTGAGTCTTGGTGTCCTTGCGGATGCGCTGGCCGCCGCGCACGACGTAGTTGAAGGCCACATGGACCAGGCCACCGTCCAGGTCGATATCGCGGATCTGCAGGCCGCACAGTTCGCCGCGGCGGACGCCGGTGACCACTACCAGCCACAGGTACAGGCCCAGGGCGGTGC
Organism: uncultured Actinomycetes bacterium; assembly: GCA_963835775.1. Taxonomy (GTDB): domain Bacteria; phylum Actinomycetota; class Actinomycetes; order Streptosporangiales; family Streptosporangiaceae; genus Palsa-504. Next base: position 16,589 of record CAWIHB010000006.1, read on the forward strand.
TGCGAGTTCGGGCCTCGGCGATCATCGTGGCAACGTCGTCCGGTGAGGTTGCTGGGATGGGCTGGCGGCTCGTGGCGGGCGCCTTGGCGGACTCGGCGGGGTTGCGGTCGGTCCACTCCCACCGCTGCGCGGCGGCGAACGCTCCGGACAGGATGCTGTGGATGCCGCGGATCGTGCTGGCCTTCATCGGGTGACAGACGTGCGGCCGACACCCGGCGCGGCGGCGGTCGTGGCCGGGCCTGGGCCGCCTCCGAACCCCGAGCGGTGTGGCGTCGACGTTTCCTGCCACGATCGCGGTCTGGCCGCGGCGGACGAGGACCAGGCCGTCCGCGGCGAGTGCCTCCAGGGCCGTGCCGCATGACGCCGCTACCGATGCCCGCAGCGCGACCAGTTCGGTAATGGACGGCAGCTCGTCGCCCGGAGCGAGGATCCCGGACCGGATGGCCTCGGTCAGCGTCTCAGTGACCTGCTGCCAGGCGGGCCGGGAGTCGCGGGGGTCGATGGACGTTGCGGTGCTCGGTGAACGGCCTGCCGGTGCAGGACAGGTCGCCGCAGCGCTTCAGCTCCGCGTACAGCTTGTCGAGGATTGGGCCGCGCACCTTCCTGGGTGATCGGATCGAGTCCCGCGTACACCCTGGCGCGCCACGATCCGCTCGGCAGTTGCTCTACGTGACCTTTGGCAACTCTAGGCATGACAGCAGGATAGACCGGATCAGTGTCATTCGGTCCACGATCCGGTCCACGGAGCGGAGTCCGGAGAGGGTCATATAGCCTCTGAACTGGGAGCCGGTGAGCGGGTTCGAACCGCTGGCCTGCCGTTTACAAGAAGTACGGCGCTATGCACCGAGCGCCCTAGCTGCACAGATGGTGCAGCTCATCGCATGGATTGCACTCGCTGCGCTGGAATTATCCGGCAGGACGTTCCATGAACCGTTCCACGCGGATGGCGGCTAACACCGGACGGCCATGACCGAGAGTAGCGAGCAGGACCGGCCACAGCGGCGCCGGCGCCGTGCCGTGATGACGACATGGCCTGACGAGGACAGTTGAGCTGCTTATTCCACTGCCGAATGGAGTCGTTCTTTGGTCAAAACGGCGGCGCTCCGCGCCGCCAGTGCACTCGCGCCGGGCGTGCGGCCCCCGGGGCGCCGACCCGGCGCGGCGGGCCAGGCGATGCCATCTACACCAGCCATCCACCTTGCTCAGCTAGGACTGAGGCTTAGGGACCGGCCGCGGTTCTGCTCCACGTTCGAAATACATCCAGCACTGCCGGTGCTCATCCCACTTGAGAGCCCCGCTTTGAGCTATGGTCCAGTCAACATCGTCCAACTGGCGAAAGGCCTCTTCTGGCGTGTCGCTTCTTAGGAGAAGCCATGCCCGGCCGCCGTCTTCCAGCTCGATCCTGCCATCGCCCTGGCCGCCGTTTGCGGTTTTTAGATCGCGGACGAGCTGCATCAGACGACCGTAACCGCGTTTGGTGGCATCCCATGCGTCACTGCCAGCCTTAGCGGCGTAGGCAGCCAGGAAGACGGTAGGCGCTGAGCTGATAATGACAACCCATTCGGCCGAATGGCTGAGCTCAAGAAGGTTCGGTTGGACGTGGACTTCCAAACCCGCCTTGCGGAACGCGCTCTCGATTGCTTGCACCATGTCGCTGGTTCCAGCGTCGACGGATACGTGCATGGTCTGGCCTGGCAAGATGTCCCCTGGGCATCGCTTCACATTGCTTTCCCGTTTGAGAGCCGAAAACGGAAAGCACACGTCGATCACGACTCTAGCGAACTCACGCTCAGACTGTGAGTCACTTCAGGCAAGGACCTCGGGCTCCAGGATGGACTCCGCGGCCTGGTCGAGGTTGGCGGGACTGCACCGTTCTTGCTCTCGCGGATCAGCCTGTGGTTGACGCCGACGCTTTGTTCTTGCGTTCGGCCTGGCGCCGCGCCTTGCGGCTGACCTGTGGCCGCCAATGCCCGGAGAAGTAGCCGGTGCGTGCGGTGGCGGCCCGAACGACGCGAGGTACGCGCCAAGCCGATCAGGAGGCGTCTTAGCTGCAGTGTCGAAGGCCCCGCCCCCAAGGTGTACGTGCCTATGGCAGATTGCAATTCCCGGATTAACCAATGTGACGGATGTCCGGTTGCGGATCGTCGTAGTTATTGACCGGGCAGTTCGGTTGTTTCGTAGACGGTTGGGAGCCATATTCGTGCTTGTTCCAGGAAGAGCTGGTAGCGCTCGTAGGCGTCGAGGCGACGGCCGAGCGTGGCTGGCTCGATCCCGGTCTGAAGCAAGAGAAGTCCCGTGAGCAGCCAGCGCAATGACTGGAGGACGGTAATGGCTTCTTCCGCATTTTCCTCGGTGAGGAAGCCGTGCTCGAGCGCGTGCGCGAAGCTGATGCGGGTGCCGGCAACGTGTTTCTTCCATTGCTGGGTGTTGCCCGTAACGCCTGGAACGGCCTGTCCGACGTGGTCGGCTAGGTCGAGGAGGCGGCGGGGGTAGCTCTGGTCGGTAAGGTGCTGAAGGGCCGACCGGACGGCGTCGCGGATGTCGTCAAGGAGTTCCTTGAGTGCTTCGAGCGCCTTGCCCCGGGCCTCGTTTGCTTGCTCGTCGGTCATCCGCTTGCGCTGCGGGAGAAGGAGCCTATGCAGGCCTTCGGCGGCGGTAGTCATCTCGAGTAGCTGAGTTTCAACGGGATCGTCTCGCGGGCCGGCCGCTCGCGCCACCACGGACGGGAGGGGGCCGAGGCGGACGACGGAGTCCAGCCATCTCGCTACTCCGTCCAGGCCGGTCTCGGCCAGCGGCAACAGTATCCGCGGCAGCGGGATGATCGTCTCTGCGGCGGGCTTCATCGCCGCGGAGTGCACCGTCAGCCACGGGTGGTCCGGCCCGACGGACACCTCCGTCTCGACGACGGGGCATTCCGTGCTGACGTAGAGCGAGAGCAGGTTTGCTAGCGGCTTGATGATGGTCCGCCCAATGTAACGGTAGGTAGCGGGCGGCACGCCCAGGACGTTTACCCATACCTGGCGTTCCAGCCTGCCGCCGGAGACATCTGGTCCCACCCAGCCCGTCACCTGCTCGAGGGCTACCTGAGCGCCGCTGGCCAGCGTCGCCGGGGGAACCGATGGCGGCTCGAAGGCCAGCCCTTTCTTCCCGGCCGCCAGATCGGCAGTTCGGGAGAAGCCCGGCAGGCTAGCCCAGGCGTCCAGGTGGCGTATCCGGACGCGGACACGGGTGAACAGGGCGGCAGCGCCGTCCACGTGGTCACCGAGAATCGCGTAGAAGGCCTGGAGGCGGTGGCTGTTGTAGCCTGACCCCCGCACGGTCCACCCCGCGGTGAACGCGGACGGCAGCGTCACCAGTTCTCCGGTTTCGAGCGTGCCGTGGATGCAGAGGGACTGCCTGGCGAGGTCCACGGACGAAACGGGGGATGACGTCACCACTTCCGTGCCGTCCGGTTGCTTCGTGCGGCTCGTCTCCTGCATCAGCGGGGTCAGCGGCTCATCGAGTTCGAGCAGAGGGTTAGCGCCGGGCATCAGAATGAGCCGCCCGGCGATAGCTTCATCCTCGGGGTCGCCCTGCAGCCAGAACCGGCCGCGCAGTCCGGTGCTGGCATCGCTCGTCGTCGTTGCAATGCACAGACAGTAGCGCTCGGCGGGATGAACGCCGTCACGGTTTTCCGCTGTCATCGGGGATGTTGCCCGGCGGTGTGGCTGACCAGCCATTCCCGGCTGTCGTCGGCTATAGGGAGAACCGGTTGAGCTGGTCTACCCATTCCGACGTGCGCGCCAGCACCGCCTCGCTCTCCTTGAACAGGTCTTCGAAGTTGGCTTGGTTCACGATCCAGACCGAGTTTCCCAGCAAGATCACGTCGAAGGTTGAATCGAAGGCCAGGATGGGCTGCGTCACTCGCCAGCCGCTTACTCACCAGGCTGACACCTAGCCGGTTGTCGCCGCGAGGTCCACGTGCCTTCAGGGTTCGGTCGTCCTCGAAGCAGTCGACTCCGTAATCCGGCATGCTACATATCGCATCAGTAGTCACTTTCCGTGGAGCTCATCTAGACATAATGCGATCATCGTGATGGAAAAGAAGGGAAGGGCGGTGGCGTAATGGGGCAGCCAACGGACACCTTGTGGCCGAGCCAGCCGCGGACTCTGCTGAAGCATCAGGTGTACCGTCAGTACCTGCACTGCTGGATGGGCAAGATCTGCCAGAAATTCAGAAACTCTGCGATCGTGGATGCGTTTGCCGGTCCGGGTGCCTACCTTGACGGTCCGGACGGTTCCTCGGTGGTGATCGCAAGAACCTTCCTGGAGCACTCACGCCTTCCGGGGTTCCGGCAACTTCGATTGATCTGCCTAGAGAAACGACCGGATCGGCGCGATTCGCTGGCAGAGCGGCTGGCGGTCCTGCCGCTGCTGCAGCGGCTTGATGTGATAGTTCCTCCGGCTGGCAGCGTCCGGGAGCATTTCACGCGGCTGCATAGAGCCGCTCACGGAGGCGATTCAGGAACACCGGTGCTGTGGATCCTTGATCCGTTCGACATCTCCTCGGTGCCATTTGGGCTGATCCGCGAGTGCCTGAGGTCACCGCGTGATGAGGTCCTGGTGACGTGGTTCGCTGATGAGCTGTACCGGTTCCGCGGAGATGCGGGCAAGGAGCACGCCATTGACGTGCATTTCGGCACGGATGCCTGGCAGCAGACCAGGCGGCTCACCGGGGAGTCCGCGGGCAAGGCCGAACTGCTGAAGATCTATCAGGAAAGCCTGCAATCCCTGCCCGACGTGCATACGGGCGCGTTCGAGATCGCCAGCAAGAACGAGACTGCCCGCTACGCCCTGGTCCTGGCCACTCACAGCGACGCAGGCCTGGAGTGCTTCAACCAGATGAAGTGGCGGATGGACCCTTACCGCGGACGGCAGGCAAGCGAGAAACGCGGCCTTGACCAGCCGGGTCTTTTCGATGAATATCCGCACCTGTCACCGCTGCGCACCTGGCTGGAATCCCTCGCCAGCACGGCGGTGGGGTTCGATGAGCTTGCCCGGAATGCGGGCCGCATGGGGTTCAAGGAGACACACCTGCGTACGGTATTGACTGAACTCGGCGAGGATGGTCTTGCGGTCCGCGAGGAGCCCTTGGACTACACCAAGACACCGTGGCCGGCGGACTCAACGATCCGCTTCTACCGTCCGCCCGCGTAATCCAGCTGCTGCAGAATACGCATCTGCGGGCATACGAGCCTGCGGCATCTCATCCCACGTTCGTCCGTCTAGCTCGCGGCCGCCCGCTTTCGGCGTCAGGCCGCCCCACTGTTTGAAGAAGAACGCAACTCCTTGGCCGACCGACTGATCTCGCAAGTCCCTGATCCAGTCAGGATGCACAGGCCGGTGGCCGGGACCGCTTTCGCCGCCGACGATCACCCAGTCGATTCCGGTCAGATCTAGGCCTGGCAGCGGGCCGAGCAAGGGCTCAAGGGACAGGAACCGGATGGCCGCGGGCACTGTGCGCAGGTGGTCCGCACGGAACAAAGTATCGCTGCGCTCGATGGAGACGCCCATCCACAGGTTCGGGGGCCAGTCCAGCTTCGCGACGATCTTTGGCAGGCGGGCCGAACGTTTGGTCAGAACCTGGTAAGTGTGCTGCGGGGTGTCGGCGATCACGGCGAATACCTGGCGGACGAAATCCAGCGGGACCCGGGCGTGGAACAGGTCGCTCATCGAGTTGACGAACACGACCCGGTGCCCGCCCCATGTATGGGGCTGCCGTAGAGCGTTGGCGTGGATCGTCAGGCCAAACCCCGGCCCGGATGTCCGAGGGTCCCCATCGTTCTGGTACTTGAGCTGCCCCATAGCCTTCAGGCGCTTGGCTAGCGTCAGCGCGTAGCAGTTGTCGCAGCCCGCCGAGATCTGGTCACAGCCAGTCGTAGGATTCCAGGTGACCTCGGTCCACTCAATACTCGTGCCCGCCGCCATGGTCTCCTCCGCGCCTCGTAGACCCTCAACAGTATGCTCATATTGATAAATCTTTACCGGTAAATATTTATTGCTAGGATAACAAGGTGACTCGCCCGGGACGCAGACGGCGCGCCGACAGCCGCTACGCCGAGCAAGCCGGGCGGCTCGCTGAGTGGCTGCGTGACCGGCGTATGCAGGCAGGTATGAGCCAAGAGCAGCTCGCGGGCCGGGCACAGGTAGCTGTTGCGACGGTCCGCAAAATCGAAAAGGGTGTCGTCATAGAACCCGGCTACTTCACTGTCCTCGCCCTAATGCATGCACTCGGCACCACAAGTGAAGACCCGGCGGTGTTAGGGCGTCGCGCATCAATTGTCGCGAATTTCCTCGGAGCCCGCTCCGGCCCATCGATGAGATCCTCGTGGCCGACCATTGAGGGTTCTTCCCCCGGCCCGCACCGGCGGATTATGAGAAGTCCGGTCCAGTGCAACACATGCGCTAGCTGCACAGATGGCACGGGTTATCGCACTGATGGCACTCGGCGCGTGGGGATCAACTCAAGCGCCGGTCCACGAACCGGTCCACGGAAGGCGGCAGGCGATATCCGCGGCCGTCACCCAGCGTAGCGGCCGTGACTCCAGTACAACGGTGGCCATGACGACCGAACCGGAGTCATGGCTTTCGCGACTGAGTAACCAACTGAGTAACCAAGCATCGCCGTGTCGGCTGGGGAACAACTGGTCCATGATCTCGGTGCCACCGTGGCGACGGGCCGGATCTGGTGACGGTAGACCGTCTGTGTGATAGTGGTTCCGGTGTGGCCGACAGGGCGGGCGATCTTCTCGACCGGGACGCCGGCGTCGGACAGCAGCAAGACAAGCTGTGCCGCAGTTCGCGCGGCCTCCAGTCGGCAGGGTTAAGGCCCGCCGCAGCGGTGACCTTGCCGAACACGCGGCGCACGTTGCCCGCGTCGAGTGCGGTACCCACGCGCGAGGCGAACACCAGGGAACAGGCGCAGCCCCAGGCGCTCGGGTTCCACCCGGCTGGAGAATTCGCTGAGCGCACTCGTCTGAGCCGATCACGCACTCGGGCGGCGGTCCGCGGGGCGCCGTCCGCCGAACACTTCCGCCGGGGTGGGAATGCGTCCTGGCTGGGGAGCTGAAGCAGCCGGTGCCGCTGGCTGGGACGCTGGTCCCGTTGACAACGGGGCTGAGCGCGGCCGCGGGGTCGTTGACCGGATCAGCGACGCGAGGAGGTTCCGCTCCCGCGGGCCGTGCACCCCGTCGATCTTCATGCCGGCGCAATCAAGCGTGCGGTGCAGGTGCAGCGGCTCGTCCGTTGCCCAGTTGTCGGTCAGCCGGAATAGGCAGATCGTCCGGTCCATTCCACCGGACAGCACGTACATGCCGGACAGGCGAACGTCGGTCACCGAGCCGGCGTGCGCGCGGTGCCGCCAGATCTCGGTGAGTTCGGGCGCTGGCGACCGCAGCCCGTCGAGCCGCCAGAGCGAAACCGTTCCGCCCTCTTGCCCGGCTGCCAGCAGGACCAGGTCTTCGCTCACTCTCAGGCAGTCAAAGCTGCTGCCGCCCCAGGTCATCGACTTGGTCCACTTCCTCCTCCTCGCCCTTGTCAGCTGGAGCTCTCCGGTGGGCCATAGGTCCAGCACCGTCGAGTCGCCGAGCATGAACGTCCTAGTGCCTTTCTCGCCTTCGACGGCCGCGCTGACCAGCGTGCGCGTCACCGGGTCATAGCGCTGGTATGCCTGCCGGCCAGGCCGGGTCGCAGGCCCGCCGGACAGGACCAGGTAATCGCCGCTGACCCAGAAGTCCCCGGCCGCCTCGCGCGCGCGGAAGCGGGATACCACCCGCCAGGCTTCCTCCGCGCCGGGGACTGAGAGCACGACGACCGAGCGGGCGCCGGTGACGATTAGGTCACCGAACGGCGACAGGTCAAGTCGCGTCGGCTGGAAGTCGAGCTGCGCAATGGTGACGCAGCTCATCCGCCCGCCCACGCCGAACGACCAGCGGCGGACAGAGCGGTCACCGTAAGCCGCGTACGCGGTGTTGGTGCCTGCGTCGAACGTCAGTGCGCGAACTGGTGCGGTCTGTTCGAGCTGCACGCCGGTCAGGTCGGCCTCGCGCAAGTCGGTGCCGGCCAGCGTCGCGTTGTCGAGCGAGGCGTTGCGCAGGCTCGACCCGCGGAAGGAGAGCCCGTTGAGGTTGGCGCCCGCCAGGTCGGCGTAGTCGAGCGCAAGCCCGGCCCAGTCGGTCCTCGGCAGCTCACCGGTGAGCGCGAACAGCAGCGTGAGCGCGTTGCCGCCCAGGTACTGATCGCGGTAAATCGGCAAGATGGCCGACTTAGCCATGCTCGTCAGCCTGTGCGCGAAGGACTCAGGGGTGCCGGTCAGGCCCAGGTCACCGGGCTGCCGCATGAGCAGCCTGGCGAACTCGACGATCTCCGGCTGGAGCGGCACCCGGGCCATCATGGCGTTAGCCTTTTCGCTCCCCGTCGCCACCGCCCGGACCAGCGCCCTGGCGACGAAGTACTCACGCATGGAGCGGTGGAAGAAGTCGACCGGCCACCACTCGGGATCGACCCCGGCAACCGGCTTGAGCAGCGAGCGGACCCCGACGCGCGATCGTGCGTCCGGAATCCCTGCGTTCCGGTCATCCGCAGACGACGCGCCGGACATCGCCCACAGGATCTGGGCGAGGTCTTCCCTGCGGCCCGTGTCGAACTCGCGGAGGTTGACGAAGTCCCTGCGCGACAGGTGAAGCTGAACGGCCAGCTCCTCGAGGATGAGCGTGAGGTTCGCGACGAGCCTGTCCTCGTCGAGCCGCCGGAGGGGCTGCAGGTCGGGTACCTTGCGCCGCAGACTGTCATCGACGTACTGTCGGTAGAGCGCCACCTCGCTGAAGTGCTCCTCAGGCAGGCTCCGCAGCGTCGCCTTGATCATGTGCAGGAACAGAGGCTTGGCCGCGAGGCCGATCGGGTCATACGCCGCCTTCAACCGCTCCAGTTTGGCCTCAAGCCCCTTCTTGGCGGCGAAGGCATCCAGGTGGGCGAGCCGCTCGGGCCGCGGGATCGGCGCGATCCGCAAGATCCGCGGGTTCCCTAGGTCCTTGAGGAACTGCTCGTAGTCAGCGAGATGCTCGAAGAAGTGCGTGCGGGAGCTGACCATCACCTTCGCCGGCCCGAAGTACTCGACGCACCGGGCCAAGGTCTCCACGTTGCCGGCCAGCGTCCGGGGATCAAGCTGAGCCGACATCTCGTCGAACCCGTCGAGGATGATCAGCGTCGGGCGGCCCTGCGACACAGCGGCCCACTCGGCCGGTGACACGCCTATCTGATCCAGCCGCCTGCGCAGCAGGCTGGCCGGCTGCGAGTCCTCGCGCAGCGACCGCAACGGGATGCGCAGCACCGCCCAGCCGTCGGAGGGATCTTCAAGGAACTCGGCGCTGAGATCCAGCCCGAGCTCGTAGCCGGAGAAGCTCTTCCCGTCGCCGAACTCGGCGAGCAGCAGCAGCGTCCGCTCCGGCCGCCGCGTCAGCCAGTCGCGCACGTTCTCGTGCAGCGTGCCGGGCATCTGCGCACCGCTGTCGGTCAGCGCCAGCAGGGGGATCGCGTCGTCCCGGACGTCGGCGAAGTCCTCTTCACCATAGACCTCGTGCAGCCGCGGGGTCGTCAGGTACCGCAGCCAGGATTCTGGTATCCGGAAGGCGGGCTGGAGTTGCTCTTCCCAGCGCCGGGCGACCTCCGCCGCGGCCTGCGCGCTGAGCGCGGGTGCGGGGCGCTGGTAGAGCGTCCGGTACAGCTGCGGTGTGAGCCGGAAAAGCTCCTCCACTCCGGTGTCCGCGCTCCACAGCAGCACCCGGAAGGGCAGCTTCCTGCCGTAATTGCAGTCCTCGACGAGACGGGAGAGCTCGTTGGTGGCCTCCGCCCGCGGCGCGATCACGATGAAGTAGTCGAGCGGCTTGTTCTCCCAGTAGACGAGCTGCTGCAGCAGCTTAGGCGCGACGTCGTAGAGGCTGATCTTGCCGGTCAGGTTCTTGCACTCGACATGGCAGCGGACCGTGCCCTTGCGCGACAGGGCGTCGAATTGCAGGTCGTGCCCGAACTGGGTGCCGCTCGACTGCTGCCTTATCCGCACCCGCTCCGTCTCGGACAGCTCGAAGAGCCTGGCAAGCAGCCCGGCGAAGCCGTCTTCCAGTTCACGGCCGAGCGCCTCGGGACGCGGACTGCCGGGCCTTTTGAGACCGGCCGACTGGCCCTCGCCTTCCCCCGGCTCGGCTTCCGCCTGCCGCGCTGAGCCGAGAACGTCGGCTGCACTTGCTGTGTCGGCCGGGACGGCTACAGTGAACGAGACATTGGGGGCGGACACGGAGGTCGCCGCCCACAGCCCGGTCAGCCATTCGATCCGGCGCACCGCGGCACCGCCGGGCGCCTTCAGGTCGAGGAGCAGGGCGCCGATCTCTTCCTGGAGCTGCGTCCAGCCGCCCTGGCTAAGCCTGCGCAGCTGTGGCAACTGCGCGGCCGCAGTGGTGAGCTGCCCGTCGACGACCGCGCTCAGCACCGCGGCGCGCAGCCGCTCGCCTTCTGCCGCTCCGTCGGAGAAACGCTCCTTAAGCCGGCGCACGACCGCGGGCTCGAGCGTGCTTGAGGCCGACCTGACGAACTCGCCCATCTCTTTGAGGGCGTCCATCACGGCCTTGGATTCGACACCGAATTCCTTGGCCAGCTCGTAGACCCGGACCTTGGCCAATGCGCTCCCTTCCCCGCGATGCCGGTGACTGCCTGGTTAGCCTGCCTCCCTGCGCGCCTTTCGCGCGGCAGCGTACTGCTGGCCTGAAAAGTCGCCCGCCCAGAGATCCTCGTTAAGCAGGAGCAGCAGGTCCCGCTCGGTATCCTTGTTGAAGACGAGCGCGTCGTCGCGCATCAGCTCTGCAGCATCCAGCCCGTGCGCGGCCATCTTCGCGCGCAGCGCGACGGCGTCTATCTTCGATACGTACGGGCTGCGCAGAATGCTCTGCACCTTCCTGCGCGTCACCGAGTTCTGCCGCAGCCGCGCCGCCAGCCATTCCAGGCCGTCGCCGGATATGGGCAGCACCTGGCTCAGTTCATTAGCCCACTTCGAGGTGGACGCGAGCACTGCCTCGCTTTCCTTGAAAAGGGCTTCGAAATTCTTCTGCTGGAGGATCCAGACGTCGCTTTCCCAGAGCACGGCGTCAAAGGATGAGTCGAACGCGAAGATCGGCTCGGTTACCCGGGTCAGCGTGCTATCGAGCAACCGCGCGACCACACTCTTGGTGGCTAGGCTGACCGGATTCGCCTTCCGCACGAATATGACGCGGGAGGCCGGGTCGTTCCCGATCAGCAGCGCGTACAGGGCCAGGGTGCGGCGCTTGAGCTCGCCTGGGTCGATGGGCGGCAGGGACGACCCCAGGCGAAGCTGATCGAGCAGGGCGGTATCGAGGAGCTCGTCCTGGGTCGCGGTCAGGAACGGAACGTCGTCCTCCTGCTCGTCGTCGGGGTTGTACGGCTGGCTTCGGCCGGAGAGGATCGCGGCGCGGGCGCTCTCCGCGTGCTCGCGCAGCGCGTCGATGACGTCGCCGCCGGAGTTGACGACCGCTCCGCTCGCGCGATGCCCGGTGCGCCATGCCACGATCAGCGTGGCGGACGCGCCCATGTCGATCTCTCGCAGAGAGCTCATGAATGCGGGTCCCCTTCTCCGCAATCCCTTGCCAGATGCTTGAGATTAGCGGATGAGCGCCCGCGGCGGGCAGTTCAACCCCGGTCAATCAGGACATCGTCCTTGAACTTAGTGGCCCGCAGGTTCCCGCCCGCCCGCATGGCTTGCCTAGTAATGACATAGGCGTGCACCCCGTTGCTATCGACTATCGACAGCACCTTGTACCCCAGCAAGTAGAGCAGCGGATTCGCCTGGATCATGGACGACCTGAGGTAAATCGCCGCCGATATGAACAGGAACCCGGCGTATGCCACCACGTCACGGGCGGAGGGCGTGGCCACGGTGAGGAACGGGAGCAGGTACGCGGCCAAGTACGAGGCTGCCTCCGCACCGTCGTCGCTGACCGAGGCCAACTGGTACGGCCCCGGCGCCGCCCGCGCGTTCAGCTTGAGCAGCAAGCACAGCGCGGCCACGCCGAGCACAGCGAGAATCGTGCAGGAGACCCACAGCCAGCGCGGCTGGAACCGGATGGCGAGCAACCCAAACAAAGGGGCATAGGACGACAGGAAGAGCAGGGGTCGGCCGAGCATGCGCGATCTCCTTCGTTCGGCGCTGATGACCATCACACGCTAATTCGATTATGCTTTAGGGGTACGACATTTTGGGCGGACCGGGGAACCTGCGAGGCAGCGCTCTGAACGATCTCCCTGTTTTAGCCTCGATCTTTTGCGCCCGTGATCTGCTGGCCTGAGGTGTTCGGCTGGAGTTGATTTTCTGGCAGGGCCCCGGCAAAGTCGCTCGCTAGCAATTCATGATCGTTTGCAGTGGCCTGCTGGGCCAGGGCGTCGGCAAAGTCGGGCCGATGGTGATCTAGGTGGTTTGCGACACGCCGGTATAGGCCGGTAGCAGCGCGGGAACGACCCCAGAAGTGATCATGGCGGTTCCTACACCTGCAAGATCACCGCTGAGGGGCCGTGCCCGCTGCGCCATCATCCCTGACCGACCCTGCCATTGGCCAGTTGCTCACCGCTGCCCAGTCCTGAGCGGACAGCGGGTACGGCTGCTCGCAGTGCTGGCCGATGTCCCCGACCCGCGGGCCCGCCGCGGGGTCCGTCACCGGCTGGCAGTGATCCTGAGCCTGGCGCTGTGCGCGGTCTTGGCCGGCGCCCGGTCATTCACGGCAATCGCCGAATGGGCCGCCGACGCCGACCAGGCCACCCGGGATGCGCTCGAGGTTACCAGCGTGGTGCCGTGCGAGTCCACCTTCCGCCGGACCCTGCAGAACCTGGACGCGGACGCCCTCGACGTCGCGGCCGGCGCCTGGGCCCAGCAGCGCACCGCGCCGGCTCCCGGCACCCGCCGCGCGGTCGCTGCGGACGGCAAGACACTGCGCGGATCAGGCGCGGCCGGCGGTCCTGGCCGGCATCTGCTGGCCGCGCTCGATCACGCTCAGGGCGTAGTCCTGGCCCAGGCCGACGTCGAGGCGAAAACGAACGAGATCCCGATGTTCGCGACCCTGCTGGACCGGATCGACCTGGCCGGGGCAGTGATCACCGCGGACACCATGCACGCCCAGCGCGCTAGCGCCGAGTACCTGGTGACCCAGCGGCGAGCACACTACCTCATCACCGTCGAGCATGCTTCACATTGCTCCTGTTGTTGGTCATGGCGTGTCAAAGAGTCCAGCCTGGCCGTATTCGGCCTGGATACGGAGTCCCTTGCGGCGTCCGCGGGTGAGGTAGATGGCGTTGAGTTCGCCGCGTTGGACCTTGTTCAACACGGTCTGGCGGGCGACGCCGAGGCGGGCGGCGGCCTGGCTGAGGGGCAGCCAGCCGTCGGGGGCCTGGGGGCGGACCCGGTCGCGGAGCTGCTGGTCGATGCGGATCTGCCAGGGTGCTCCGGGGGTGAGCTGCTCGCCGGTGACGAAGCCGTCGCGCAGCCACCGGTAGATGGTGGCGCTGGAGACGCCGAGCTGGCGTGCGGCTTCGGTGATGCTGACCACGGTCGCATCCTGGCAGCCGGGTGTGACATTTGCGGGGGGTGCCTGGTATTCGGGGATGCCGTGGTAGGCGCGTAGTGCCCTGACGTGGGTTTTCCTGAAGGCCAGTCCGGTCGCGGTGCGGCGGTTCTGCTGGCCGAGGATCTGGGCGATGGTGGTGTCGTCGTAGCGGGATGCCAGGCGGCGGATCAGGTCGAGGGTGTCTTCGCTGGTGACGCGGCCGTGGTGGCCGCTGGCGGGGATCGGCATCTGCAGCCGGGTGCTGGCGCCGCCTTGCCAGATGATCTGGACCTGGCACGTCCGGGCGGTGTCGCCCTCGTCGGTGTTGTCCTGGACGGTGACGGTGACCTCGGTGATGACGGCGCGGATGAGTTCCTTGCGCTGGGCGTTGGTGGTGGCCGGGGCCTGGAAGATGGCCCGCAGGTCGGCTCCGGCGGTGGTGATCCAGGTGGTTTCCTCCTGGGTGAGGGTGACGGGCCGGCGGGCCTGCTGGGCGGCGAGCTGGTTTTCCGCGGTGCGCACGGCTGTGAGCTTGTCTTCCAGGACGGCCTCCAGGGTCCTGGCGACCAGCCGGTTCTCCGGCTCCACGTTGTCGTACTGGCGGAGCGCCCGGTCGGCTTCGAACCGTGCCCGTTCCAGCGCGCGTTCGAACACGGCCAGGTTCTGGCGGAACTGGGCTTCGGTGTCGGACATGGCCTGGACGGTGGCGGCCAGGCAGGCGGGGGCGAGCGCGGCCAGCAGTTCGGCCAGCACCGTCTCGTGCAGCCGCCGGCCGCCGACCCACTGGCAGGTGGTCGCACCGTACATCTGGTTGGCGCGTCCGCACCGGTAGGCGGGGCTGCCGCTGGAGTTGTAGTTGACCTGCATGAGCCGTCCGCACCGGCCGCAGCGCAGCAGGCCCTGCAGCCAGGCCGCGCCTTCCCGCGCGGCGCCGCCAGCCCCGCCGGCTGGTGCCGGGGAGTTGGCGGCCAGCCTGGCGATGTTGGCATCGTAGGTTTCCAGGGAGATGTAGCCGGGATGGTGGCCCGGGATCATCACGGCCCACTGGTCGCGAGGAAGCCGCCGCTGCCGGGTGATCACGGTCCCGCCGGCGTCCATGTGCTTTTCGGTCTTGCTGCGACCGTAGGCGAACACCCCGGCATAGCCGGGATGGATCAAGATGTCGTGCACGGCCGGGTAGCCGGCCTGCGCCCACATGATCTTCCCGGTGCGGATGTCCCGCCGGGGCAGCCGCAAGCCGTCAGCGCGGAGGCTGACGACCACCTGCCGGGCCGAGCCGAGCTGCTCAAAGCGGCGGAACACGCACGTGACCGCTTCGCGGACCGCCTCATCCGGCGAGATGGCCACGTGGTCATCGTCGTCGTAGTCCAGCCCGGCGGGCAGCACCAGGCGCAGCTCGCCGCGGGCGGCCTTGGCGCGCAGTCCCTCGGTCATCCGTGACCGCAGCAGGTGCAGTTCAGCCTCGGAGAGGGTCCCCTTGAGGCCCAGCACGAGGCGGTCGTTATAGCTGCCGGGATGGTAGACGCCGTCGGCGTCGGCGATCAGCGTGTCGGTCAGCGCGCACAAATCCAGTAGCTGATACCAGTCGCTGTTGTTGCGGGCCAGCCGTGAGGATTCCAGCGACAGCACGATCCCGGCCTTGCCCAGCCCGACATCGGCGACCAGGTCGGAAAAGCCCTTACGGCCATGGGCGGAGGCACCCGAACGGCCCAGGTCGTCATCGACCACGACGATCTGGTGCTCTGCCCAGCCCAGTTCCCGGGCACGCCCGGCCAGGTCGTACTGCCGGAGCAGGCTCTCGGTGTTGCGGACTGTCTGGACAAGCGTCGACTGGCGGACGTAGATATAAGCATTGCGCCTGAGGTGGGCAGCGGCCGGGTCAGCCATCGTCCCGCACCGCCCCGGCGGCCTGGCATCCGCCGTCACGAGTCAGCACGCCGGCGGCGATCATGGCCGCGAGCAGGCGCAGCACCCGGGCCCGGGCCGCGTCGGGCATCTGGTTCCATACCTGCTCCCGATCGCGGTCTCTGCCGCGTCCTGGCCAGGGGATATCCAGCGTCAGCTGGCAGGCAGGCGCTATTCTCATTGCGCGCACGTAGGTTCCCTCTTTCCGGATCATGAGCGTGACCTGGGACGAGGCGAACTTACGTGCGTGCCAGCCGCCGGGCGGGAGATTTCCCCGTCCTGGTACCGAAAGCGGCGCAGCGCAGGCAGTGACGTGGTGGCCCCGGGTTCCTTCCCGGTGCTCATGACGTGTTCCCGGCCGTGCCGCGGGCACGAGGACGCCAGCCCGCCGGCCCGCCAGGACCGCCCGCAGCGGGCTGTGTCCCCTCCCCGCCGGGGGCGGTGAGGGCAGCGAGCAGGCTGTCATGGCGCTCGCGCTCGGCGTCCAGGCGCTGCTCGGTACGCAGGGCGCGGGCACGCTCGGCTGCGGCGAGCTGCCCGGAATCTGTCAAGTCAAATGAGACATCAGGCTGCTTGGGTGGTCTGTGGTGAACGGTCCTCCTCGGGGGTTGCGGGCGGTTCGTTGATCCAGGCCCGGGCGGGCATCTGGCGGGGCCGGGGACAGCGGTGGAACCGCTCGGGGTGGGTCCTGTAGGCGGCGTCGAGGGTGGCGGCGCGGCGGGCTTCGATGGCGACCCAGGATCCGTCGTGCACCGATGCGGGGGTGTGCATCGCTATGCCGGAATGCCGGTGCTCGTTGTTGTAGTACCAGAAGAAGTCGCGGCAGAATACGTTGACGTCTTCGATGGACCCGAATTCGCCGGGGAACGCGGGGCAGTACTTGAGGGTCTTGAAGTTCGCCTCCGAGTACGGGTTGTCGTTGGATACGTGCGGGCGGGAATGGGACTGGTCGATGCCGAGCCGCGCGTACAGCCCGGCGACTGTATTCGATGTCATGGAGGTGCCGCGGTCGGCGTGGATGGCCTGCGGTGCGATCTGTCCGTTGCCCTCGATGGCGTGCTCGATGAATTCTTTCGCGAGGGTCCCGTTCTCGGTCGGCCAGGCCTCCCAGTGAATGACTTTACGTGAGTAGATGTCGATGATGACGTACAGCAGGTACCATATGCCGCGAGCGGGTCCTTTCAGTTTGGTGATGTCCCAGGACCATACTTGATCGGGGCCATCGGCCATCAGCTCGGGTTTCTTCTTCGCCGGGTGAGTCGCCTGGGCGCGGCGCTCCCCGGACTGGCCGCGCTCGCGCAGCAGCCGGTACATGGTGGCCTCCGAGCACAGGTAGACGCCGCGGTCCAGCAGGATCGCGTACACCTGGCCGGGAGACTTGTCGGCGAACTCCGGCGAATCCAGCACCTCCAGGACGTGCGCGCGCTCGTCTTCTGACAATTCGGCCGGGTGCGGAGAAGGCTTTTCCCGCGGCCCTTCCATCCGCGGTGCCGGATTACGGTGCCGGTACAAGGTCGCGCGGGATTTCCCGAAGAGCCGGCACGCGGCGGCTGTTCCTATCGCCTCCTCCATGGCAGGGAAATGATCGCCGGTGATCCTGGTCAGTTCTCGCTTGAGTCCGCGCTGTTCGAGATGTCCTCCAACAGCGCGAATGCTTTTCCCGCTATGTCCAGCGCGGTCTTCGTTTTCCCCAGATCCCGGGTCAGTTTCTCGTTCTTCGCCTTGAGCTTCTTGTTCTCCGCCCGCAGCTGCGCCAGCTCAGCGGGTCCGGAGTCCTGCTTCTCCTTTTCGTTCTTCCCGCCCGGATTCAGGGAACCCGCGGCCTGCCGCCGCCGCCAGTCCTCCAGGTGGGAATGGTAGAGCCGTTCTTTCCGCAGCAGCGCGCCGCGCCCGGGGCTGCCCTCGGGCAGCGCGTCGAACTCCGCCAGGATCCGCGCCTTGTACGCGGCTGTGAACGTCCGCCGCTTCGGCCGCCCCGGCTTGCCGCCGCTGGTCACCTGACCATCATGCCCCGTGATCGCGGCCTGGTCAGCGAGTGTCATCGTCACAGTCTCAGTGGTCCCGTCTCGCCCTGCTTCGTTATAGAGATCTCATACGTCCCTGTTGTCTCATCCCAGTCTGACAGAGAGGGGCCCGGCCGCCTCCAGCCAGGCCTGGTACTGCCCGGCTAGCGCCTCCCGCTCCCGGGCCGCGTCATCGCGGGTCTGCCGGGCCTGATCACGGGCGTCGGTTTCAGCTTGCCGGGCGCGGGCCAGTTCGGCCTCGGCAGCACGGACCGCCGCCGTGGCCTGCTCACTGGCCTGATCGCATTCTGTCCGTACCTTCTCAGCGATCCCGGTGGCTTCGGCGGCCCGCCGGTCAGCGCGGGCCCGGGCGGCTTCCGCATCAGCGCGGGCACGGGCAACTTCCTCAGCCAGCTCCCGCCGGGCCTGGGCGGTCTCCTCACGAGCGCGGCAGGCCCCTGCTTCGGCAGCCTCCCGGCCGCGATGCGCGGCCTCGGCCGCTTCCAGCGCCGCGAGCATCTCCTGCTCGGCCTCGGCAGCACGCGCCTCCGCAGTCACCGCACGCGCCTCGGCGCGGCGCCGGGCCGCTTCAGCCTCCGCCAGCTGCGCGGCCACCTCTTCAGGGTCCAGAGCCGCGACCTGCCCGCGCGCCAGCGCGACCAGCGACCCTGCCTGCCTGATCAGCGCCTCGAGCGCGCCGAGCGGGTCAGCAGCCTGCCCCGACGGCACCGCGTCCCCGTCACCGCCCGCAGACCGCGCAGCGTTATGGAAACGACGCGAGCACGCATCGCCGCAGAACACCCGGGTCCGGCCACGCCCGGACACCGGAACCAGGTTCACGCAGCCAGGCCGCTTGCAGCGACGCTCGCCAGGCTCCCCGCCCAGGGCCGTGCCGCCGGAGGGCAGCAGCACGGACTCCGCGACCACGTCCGTCCCATCTGTCATGGAGATCCCTTTCCCTTTCCCATCAGCTCTTTTCTTCTCCCGGAAATGAGCGGGAAAGGGGGGACCGCGAGCACGCCGACCGTGATGCAGAAGGCCGCGCGGGCATCCAGCATCCTGCGTCCTGGCGGGACAGAAGGCAGCCGCCACCCGCCGGGAAAACGGAACGGCGGCAACCACGCCGAAAAACATCGCTGGCGACCACTGCGCGGGATCCGGCATGCCGGCCCGGTCCCGCCCAGGCAGCAGGCCCGGGAACTGGCCGGAGCCGCCCCGGCAAAGCGAGCAGGAAATCCCGCCCCGGGCAGTTACCGGCGAGGACCGGATGCATCCCCGTCCCGCAGCCGCATCACCACAGCACGCAGACGGCGCAGGCCATCGCCATCCAGGACAAGGCCCTCGCCCGCACCCGCCGCTTTCGCGCCGAACGCATCGGTCGCCTCCACTGCCACCAGGCCCGGCATCCCATCGGGCAACTCCACCTTCAAATGCGGCACCCCGTCCACGTGCCGCACCGCATAGGCCCGCAGCCTGCACCCATGCAGCGGATGCGTCACTGCCGTGACCACAACCTCGCACGGCAGCAAGGCACGGAAACGTCGTAGTCTGTCGCCCTCTTGGTCAAGCGCAACCAGCCCGGCCTGCACGCTCAGCTCGCCGCACTGCCCTGGCGCCAGGTCCCGGTCGCCCATGACGTCCGCGGCCGGGGCCACGGCCGCGCCGAGCGGCGCATCCTGAAAGTTACCGCCGTGGCCGCCGGGCTGGCCTTCCCGCATGCGGCCCAGGCCATCCAGATCGTGCGCCGCCGACGGCCACTGAAGAGCAAGAAGTGGTCGACCGAGACGGTCTACGCCGTCACCTCAATGACCGCGATCCAGGCCAGCCCCGCCGAACTCGCCGCCATCGCGCGCGGCCACTGGTTAATCGAGGACCAGCTGCACCGGGTCCGCGACGTCACCTACGACGAAGACCGCTCCCAGGTCCGCACCGCCAGCGGCCCCCGCGTCGTGGCCAGCCTGCGCAACCAGGCCATCGCTATCTTGCGGCTAACCGGAGAGACCAGCATCGCCGCCGCCCTGCGTCACCACGCCCGCCTGCCCAGCAGGCCACTGCAAACGATCATGAATTGCTAGCGAGCGACTTTGCCGGGGCCCTGGATTTTCTGGTGCGGGCAATGCCCGGCTGCCCGGCTGTCGCGCCGGGTAGGCGGGGTTCCACGGGCCCTGGTGTTCTCCTTCCTGGTCGTGGGGTCTGTTCACGGAGAACAGCCGCAGCCGCAGGCGCTTGGGCTCCCAGCGGCGGGACTCGCCAGCCAGGGCGAGCACCGGCGTGCGCGAGACGATGCCGCCCCGACCGACCTGGACGACATGACAGGGATGCTTCAGTCCCCTCCCACCTGCTCAGACCACCCACAACAGCACTAGGCTGGGACAGCAGGCGAACGCGCAGCGGTTCGTCTAGTTCGGGCGAGGACGCCCCCCGTGCCCGATGAGGTGGTCGGCCGAAGGTTGTCACGGTCACTCCCGGACACCACCGCAGGCATCAAGACCTGGCTTGACCCACGTGAGGCAGGTCGCCCAGGAGACCTGACACGGAAGAGGTCGCACGTATCCTGCCCGACGGTAAGCACCTGGTCTACGGCCCTAGGGACGGCCCTCCAATAGTCCTGGGAGGCAAGAGCGAGTCGCCCAGGTTCTGCGCTGAATGCGTCATGAAGAGCCGGGCCAGTCCTTGCGGATTCGCTGCCATCTGTGAATAGGGGCAGATCTGAGTTGCTTACTCATGATGCTTCCGCCGTCGCAGACGCCGAGGAGCGGCCCAGGCGGTGGGAAGGTCCATCCGCCGAACGTCGGGTGACTCGGACTAGCTGCAACCCAGTCGTACGCCTGGGCGGTGAGCGCAGCGTTGACACTATCTGCGAGCTGTTTGGCCTCATCGCCGGCTACGACAACCTCCGGCTGGAGCCGCTCGCCTATCCCGCCGAAGACCAGGAGAGCGGACGGTGACAGCGGCATGCCGACTGCTTCGGCGACTTCCACACCAGCCGGCTTTGTTGGCCAGATGTGCACGATTTGCCTGAATGCGTTGTCCTTTCCAGCGCGTCGCTGATGCCGACGCTGCTGCCCTTGCGTCAGGGAGCATTCTGGTAGGTGGTCTGCGTGCTCGTCGGTGTCCACCACCACCGGCTCGTCGCTTATCACCAGTAGCGGCGTGTCCAGCCTGATCAGCTGGATCGGCCTTCGCAGAAGGCTCTGCCAGATCGAGTGCGATACCGGCCCCATCATGCGAATGTGCTCGTTGGGGTGCGGTACTGCGGTCAGCTCTCGGAGATCCCGCTCAGTCAGTTGCCCGTTGTCCAGGAGCTTCCAGCCGTAATCTCCCAGAAGCTCGATCTCGCGTCGCTTGCGGGGACCGCGGACCATCTGAAATGCGACCAGCTGGCAGATAGTGCTCCGCTGTTCGATCGTGAGCGGGCCGGGCCGCCGCAGCGCACTCAGGAGCAGCAACTTCAGGACCTGGGCCGCGTCAGCTTCCACCGTTCCAAGCGCCTGCTCCATGCGGCCGTCAAGCTGGCCATCCATATTAAGGATCGTATAGAAGTTCGTGATCGCAAGATCGTCTACGTTGCCCGGCCTCACCTCGCCGGTGGCCCTCCGCCATACCAGCAGCCTTTTGCCGCCTTCTGCGAAGCGCCGCAGGCAGAATTTAGGCACCATATGATGCTTCGAGCCGACGTAGGCCGCTGGATCGCTGGTCTCGAACCAGCGCTGTGCCTGCCGATCAGCGATCGGGTCAGTTGGGTACCCCGTGGTCAAGTTGACTAGCCTCTCTGCAACCCCTTGAAGAAGGATAGCGAGGAAGCGTGTCATGGCGCTTTACCCGACAGAGTAGGAACACGTCACACATCGCGCGGCGCTGGACATGCGCGGAATCGGGCAGGTTGAGCAAGAAGACCAGGCCATTGGCGGGCCATTAACCTCGGTTACGAGCGGACTTTCATGGTCAATCGCGGACACCCCCGCTCCGCGGGTCAGACCATGTGACAGGCCCGGACGGTACAGCTTTCCAAGCTGATAATACAATTTCAAAGGTTGAGGAGAGCTGACCGGCCCACGCAAGGCCGATACGGCCTGACTTACAGTTCGATCTCTGCCTCGTAGGAGGCTTGGGCCCGCACGATGTGCTCGGGTTCTGCATGGGCTTCTCGTTCGAGGCGCGCGGCGTACTCGGCTCTGGCCTTCCGGGTCGCCTCTTCGGCGCTGAAACGCTGGGCTGCCTCTATGGTCTGGCCAAGTAGGCGATCAAGCCGGGCGGCCTGGTCATCCAGGCCGGACTGGCCATCGGCTTCCTGGCCGGCTCCGGGACTGTCTTCCGGCTCCGACGCGGGCTCGGCCTGGGGCTGGGGGTTGCGCTCGGGTGGCCAGGGCTCGCCCGCGGCGATGGCGGCCTGGCGCTCGCGCTTGATGGCCAGGTCCACGGCGGCAAGGTTGGCTTCGAGCTGGCGCCACCAATCGACCATGGTCTGCGATCCGTCCTCGGGTTCGGCTCGCCGCTGTCCGGCTGTCTGCTGCGCGAACTCCCGCCGCTCTAGCTCGGCTTTGGCTCTCCCGCCGGCTTGCCTCCTGCCGCTGGTATCAGCGGTCCATGCCTCGTAGCGGGCGTTCGCGGCTTCGAGTTGCTCGCGCTGGGCGGCCATGTGGCGGGCGCACGCCGCCGCACCTGCCCATCCGGCCTGGTCACCCGCAATTTCGGCGTCGGCGGATTGCTGCCAGGCGTCGGCCTCGGCTTGCGCGGTGAGCCGTAGTTCCCGGGAGACATCGGGCGGGGCGCTGGCGAAGGCGCGTTCTGCGTCAAGGATGCGGGCCTCAAGCTCGCCGTGGGTCATGCGACGGAGGACCTCGGTTTCGTCGCGGATTTCCAGGGCACGGATCGCGGCCTGGCGCAGGTGGTCGAGCTCGGGGTTGCCGCGGTGCGGTTCGGGTGCGATGGCCTGGCGGGGGTCGGTGATTCCGGCGGCTTCCCGGTAGGCCGCAGCGGCCGCGGCCCGCCGGGCGTAGTCCTCGCGCAGCAACGGCGAGGCGTGCGGGGCCAGGACGCCGAGCTGGCCGGCCAGCCACGGCTCGGGCCAGGCGACCAGCCGTTCACCGAGCGCCCAGGCCCTATGGTCCAGTCCGGCGGCCAGCTCGTGCGCCACGGCTGGCGCGTCCTTTGGTGTGCGCTGGGCCCAGGTCACGTTGTGGCCGAGGTCAGGTAGCTGGAGCTGCTGGAGGCGGCCGTACAGGACGGCGGAGATGGACCGGGCCCGGTCCATCGGCGCAGCGGTGATCTGGCTGATGACGGCGCCGATGTCGTGTCCGGCAAGCTGGGCGGCGCGCAGCCGCTGGGGCAGGACTGGACGGGCGTGCTCCCGGTCGTACCGCCAGGCTTGAGATTCGCTGAGCCGGGCTTTGATCTGCTGGTCCATCTGCGGGTCCAGCGACGGCCGGACCGCGGCGGACCACAAAGTGAGCAGGTGCCCGGTTCCGCTGACTCGTTCCTGGGCGTGGCGGATCTGCTCGGTGGCCGACAGGTCCGCGTCGTCCCGCTCCAGGATTTCCTTGATCACCGACTCCGGGGAGGCCTGCTGGTAGGGCGGATGGCCGGGTGGCGCGGTGTTCCCGGTGACGATGTGCGCGGTGTTGGACTCCCGGCCCCGGGTCATCCCGACGTACAGGGACCGGCGTGACAGGGTGGCGGTGACCAGCAGGTGGGCAGTGTCGACGGTACGGCCTTGCCCGACGTGGGTGTTGCCCGCGTAGTCCAGCTCGGCGCTGTCCGCCAGGTACGCCCCGGGGATCAGGAACAGGCTGGTCCAGGTCCCGTCGAGCTCCCGCCGCCGCACCTGGGCGTGCGGCCCGTGCCAGCCGGTGATCTGCAGCGTGTCACGGTTGGTCAGCTCCCGGCCGCCCGCGTTGATCTTGGTGTTGAGCCGGGCCCGGATCAAGTCACCGGTCCCGGCCTGGTTGCCGTCGGCCAGCGCCGCGTGCGGCCGCTGCACGGCGCCGAACTGGATCAGCTTGGCCTGGACCCGGCGGGACAGGTCGGCGGCCTCGCTGTTGGACCCGGCCAGCAGCAGGACGGTCTTGCCGCGCAGGTGGTCGGCCAGCCACATGCCCGCCGCGCGGTCCATGGCCGCGTCCTGGTCGGCGCCACGGATCCGCCCGTGCCGGTCGTAGTCGGCGTAGGCGGTGAAATCACCGGCCCGCAGCCGCACGGAGGCGCCTGCTTCCCAGCCCGCGTCGAACCGGCGGACCTCGTGCAGCTCCGCGCACGGGACTTCGCGGGCCAGCAGCCGGAACATCCCGCCGACCTCGACCGCGCCGAGCTGCTCGGTGTCGCCGACCAGGATCAGCCGCGCCCCGGCGGTCCGGGCGGCCTCCTGGACCATGGCAAGGTCGGCGGTCGCGAGCTGGCTGGCTTCATCCAGCACCAGCACGTCGTTCTCGTGCAAAGGGACGGGCCGACGCAGCTCGTCGGAGCCTTCGATCTTGCCGAGGAACTCGGCGATGTTGTAGGACTCGGCCAGTCCCTCATTGTGAAGAACGCGGGCCGCGTTGGTGGCCGTGGCCAGCCCGATCACCCGCCGCCCGGTGAAGGTGGTCCACAGCCGGGCGAAGGCGCCCATGGTGTGGCTTTTGCCTGCCCCTGCCGGGGCGACCAGCGCGGTCGTCGCCGTCGTGGCGGTGAGCATCGTGATCGCGGAGTCGCGCTGCCCGGCGTTCAGCCCGATGTGCTCGGCGGCCGCGCAGGCTTGCTCCTGGCTGATCAGCTGCCGCACGGTCCGTTTGGCGGCGGTGAGGATCTGCTGCTCGGCGTCGAGGTGGGCCAGGGTGCAATACCGTTCCTCGTTCGGCGGCCGGTAGATACTGCCGCCGTCCGAAGCCCGCACGCCCAGGCTGGTCACATCGGTGAGGTCCGGCGCAGTGACCTGGATGACCTCGGCTCCAGCCCGGCCTGAGACCGCCAGTGTGGCAACCTCGGTGACCACCGCGTCGGCGTCGGTGCCCGGTGGCAGCACGGGCAGCGACCGGTGTACCTCGAACCGGAGCTGGGCCATCGACCAGACCGCGTGGTGCTGCTGCACCTCGGCGACGGCGATCCGCGCGGCCCGGCGCTTGGCCGCATCATCCAGCACCGCCGGCGCACGCCCGGCGCGCTCCGCGGCGAACCGCCTGACCTCCTGGTGCACCGCGGACAGGGCGTGCATTTCCTGCCGTGCGGTCTGTGCTTCCCAGGCGGCCAGCCGCTGCGCCTCGCTTGGCTCGGCGGTGCCGGCCTGCCCGGCGATGGTGCGACGGGCTTCTGCCTTGGTGCGCCGGGTGTTCTGCGCGGCCTGCTGGCCGAGCAGCCAGATCGTCCGCTTGGACGGCGGCTTCCCGTGCTCGCTCTGGTACTGGCCGATCAGCGTCTTCAGTTCCGGGGTCAGCGCCCGGGCCCGGGAGCTGAACAGGTCGATCACGTCCTGGCCGACCCCGCCGACCTCGGCGCCGTTGCCGTCCGCCCGCGGCACCATGGCGTAGCCCAGCGCGGACAGCCTGGTCTCCATGCTCCGGTCGGTGACCGGGGCGACGGCGAGCCGCTGGTTGTGCAGGCTGCGAGAGTCCAGCGTGCGCCATTTCTCGTCCGCCCGGTCGGCGCGCTGCACCCGGTTCCAGATGGCGATGTGCACGTGCAGGTGCGGGTCGCCGTCGCGGCTGATGTGGTGCAGGAACACGCCGGCGACCAGACCTTCCCCGTCGCGCCACTCCCCCGTCCGGGCCGAATGGTGCCCGGTCCGGGTGTAGGTGGCGTGCCGTTCCAGCCAGGCCACCGCCTCCCGTGCCGCGTCCATTAGTGCAGCCTCGATCTCGTCGGCCTGCGCATCCAGCGCAGCGGCTCGGGACTCATCGCCGCTTTCCTGCGCCTGGCGGGCCGCGAGCCGGTAGGACGCATGCAGCACCGACACGCTCTTGACCGTGTCGACGGTCACGTCGAAGTACGGAACCTGATGCGGATCCGTACCGCGCGCGGCGCCCAGACCTCGGCCAGTTCGGTTGCGGCGGCGTACGGGTGCGCGGCCCGGTACGCCGCCACTGCGGCCTGTTCACGTTCGCTGGCCGGCGGGGACGAGCGGGGCTTGATGAGGAGTTCTCCGCCCGGACCGATGCCGTCCTGGTACAGGCGGCCGATCAAGGCCGGATCCACCTGGCCGGTCAGGCCGAGCGCGGCGGCGCCCTTCCCGGCCCACTGGCCCGGCGACCCGTCGGCCGCGGTGTAGTAGGACATCCCACCGACGCAGCCACCAGCGTGCTGGCCTGCGGTGAGATAGGCCACGTCGTGGCCCGCATGGATGGTCGTGAGCGTGGTCACGGCCGGGCGCCCCAACAGGCCTTACCGCTAGCATCTGTCACTGATGCCTGTCTAGGATCGCCTTCGACCATGAACGGACGGTAAGTAGGCTCGGCGCACGTTTTGCGGATTTGGCCTAGGGCTCAGGAACCGGCCGGGCGCCTGGCGCGATCTTCGTTCCTGATCATGAAACCGAGTTGGGTTACTGTGGCGGCACGCCGCGGTCGGGTGATTTGCCCGGGAGGTACATGCCACGATGACTGCGCTGTTCGCCTCGATGGTCGCCGCTGTATTCGGGATCGGCTTGGTCCGCCAGGATAAAGAGGACGCGGCCTGCGCGGGCCGCTCGCTGGCCGCCGCCGACGGCCCGGGCGGCGACCTCGCCAGCGGGCCAGCGACCGCCGACTGCTGCGCTCGGCGGACTCGGCGCGGCCTTAGACGACCGACCGCACCGGACTGTACCAACTTTGCGCGCCGTGTCCGCCGGTATGGCGGCCAGCGGGACGCCTCAGCCGCGCGGCTGTTCCTGCTGCATACCGGGGATCCGCGTCCGCGGAACCGCCGCGATACCCGGTGCCACGATCCGCCCGGCACCGCTGCAGCGTCGCTCGCCGCCCGAGGTGTCAGAGCTATCCGGCGTACGATGCCGCCAGCACCAGCCCGGTCATTCCGGGCACAGTAAGGCCCCCTGGACCATCCGCCAAGATCACCCAGGGGGCAAGGCCCCTGCAATTGAGGACCCACCATGCAAGCTAGCACGGCAAACACCCGCCACGATAGAGGATCCCCGGCCCCCTCAGTGCCCCCTGACCTGCTGGAAACAGTGGCCCGGGCGCTGGCGGCGGCGCTGATCCCGCCGCCCCGCCAGCCCGAACCGCCCGCCACCGGGCAGGCCCCGGATTTCCTGACCGCCGCACAACTCGCGGCCCGGCTGGGCGTCTCCCGGGAGACGGTCCGGCGGCTGGCGATCGCCGGGGCACTGCCGCACACCGTGGTGTGCCGCGGCGCCCGGAAGACCACCCGCCGGTTCCCGCGGCGGTTCGCCGATGATTTCGCGGCCAGCGGCCTGGACGTGGCCGACCTGG
Source organism: uncultured Actinomycetes bacterium (assembly GCA_963835775.1). Lineage (GTDB taxonomy): Bacteria > Actinomycetota > Actinomycetes > Streptosporangiales > Streptosporangiaceae > Palsa-504. Next base: position 43,526 of record CAWIHB010000006.1, read on the forward strand.
CCGCCTTCGCCGCCGCCTGGCGGGCGCGGGTCACCGCGCCCGGCCGATGACGGCCCGCCCGCCGCGTCACCGTATCCCCGCTCCGCCAGCGCCGCTTCTGGCCGCCTGGCGTGAGGAGGCTGCATGCCGCGGCGCCGACCTTGCCCTTTTCTTCCCGGACCGCGGGGAGTCGGCCCGACCCGCGCGGCTGATCTGCGCGTCATGCCCGGTCCGGCGGCCGTGCCTGGACTACGCGATCAGCCACGGGATCACGTCTGGTATCTGGGGCGGCCTGGCCGACCGGGACCGCCGCCCGCTGCGGACCCGGCATGTGAATGCTGTCCGGCGGGAGCGCGATGCGGCGATCGCGGCCGCCTCAGCCGCCGGGTACACCACGGCGGCGATCGGCCGGGCGTTCGGCCTGGCCGCCACGTCGGTGAGCCGGGTCCTGTCCCTCGACACGGATCAGCGGGGACGGTCGTGAGCGTCAACGGACACAATCCCGGCAGCCGTCTCCATACCTGCGCGCGCCGGGCCGGAACCAGACGGGCTCCTGGCTCGGCGCTGATCGCCGTGGCGGCGTGGCTGCTCGTGCTAATTGGTGGCGGCGCGCTGTTCGTCTCGTTCTCCGCCCAGTACGCCTACATTCTCGCCGTCCGCCGCCAGGACGCGGCGAGCGTGATCGAGGCCTTGCTGCTGGACCTGCTCATGATCGTGTTCACGCTGCTCGCGCTCGGCCTGTCCCGAGCGGGCCAGCCCGCCCGCACCGAGCGCTCCCTCATCCTGCTGTGCGCGGCAGCGTCCGCCTACATGAACGTGTCGGCCGCCATGCTGGCCAGCGCCCGCTCGGTCGCGGCGTACGCGATCGCGCCCATCGCGCTGGCGGTCGTGGTGGACCGCGTCGTGGCGGTGATCCACCGCCACGTCCTGGCCGGTGCGCAACCCTCGGCGTGGATCACCCTCGGCCGCGCCACAGCGGCTACGGCCAGGATCACCGGGCTGACCGTGCTGTACTGCCTGCGGTTCGCCCTGGCCGCTCCCGAGACCGCCCGCGGACTGCGCCGGATAGTGCTGGAGGCCGCTCCGCTGCCCGCTCGGCCAGAGCCGACTGCGCTGGAGGCGATCGAACCAGGCCGCACCAAGAAGGCCAAGCTGCTCGCCCTGTACCGGGCCCATCCGGACTACGGGAACCGCGGCAGGGCCAGCCGGGTCGCGGCCGAACTGGCCCCGCAGGCCGGACTGCAAGCAGGGACCGCCCGCAGCTACCTGTACGCCGAACTGGACGGCGGGAAAGCATGACCCCAGCCTCACCCACACCCCGCGCTCTGGGTGAAATCCTGGCCGTCCTGGCGGTGCAGATCGCCGACCTGCGCGGCCAGATCCGCGCCATCAGCGAACGGCTCGACCAGGCCGGGCTCAGCGCCGGCGTGAACCTGGCCGCCCGGTTCGAGGAACTAGCCCAGACCGTCGCCGGCACCCTTGAGGCCGCCGCACCTCGCGGACCCGCCGCCCCGTACTGGATCGGCCTGGACCGCGACACCTACGCTACCCGGCTGGCCGACCTGCGTCAGTGGGCCGACACCGTGCTCCGCCAGCACTACGGCGGTTATGAGCTCCGGGACTGCTGGCCGCGCCACATCCACGCCGTCTGGGAACTGTCGACCCTGGCCGCCGAATGGCACCACACCTACAGCGGCAACCGTCCCGATCTTGCCCGGGCCCTGGAGTTCTACGACCGCTGGCTACCTGGCACCATGCGCCGCATCACCGACATCACCCGGGCGTGCATGCCGCAATGCGCGATACTCCGCGGCCCCGGCGACTGGGCGGCTCTTCCCCGGTACCGCCGACCCGGCTAGGTGTCTGGGGTGACGTAGCTGCCGCGGCCGTGCACGGTGACGACCTTCCCGCGCTCGCGCAGCAGCGCGATAGCGCGCCGTACCGTGACGCGGGCGACGCCGTACTGGGCGGCGAGCTCGGCTTCGCTGGGCAGCCGGGTGTCAGGCGCGAGTCGTCCGGCATCGATGTCAGCTTCAATGTCGGCGGCAACCTGGACGGTTACAGATGTGGCAGAGTCATGCCTTATCCGCCCGGCTCGGTCCTCTAGCGCCATGACACTCACGCTAGAAAGCCTATGACCTGCTCAGATGCTTGACTACGTTCTAAGACTTCCTAGAACGTCTTAGAACGACTAGCGTAAGACGGGAGTACTCCTACGCTGATCTAAGCAGGATCGCATGACGCACCTCCCCACCCCGCACGCCGCCGCCCGGATTGCTGCCTTTCTCTCCGAACACCTGTGCTGGTCGGCGTTCTGGGACAAGGCGCACGGAGTCTGGCGCGTAGCGGAGGACGACCCCAGTTCTGACCTATACGCCGAAAGCCCGGATGCCGCAGCGGTCATCGCCTACATGAAGGCGCATGTGCGTCACGACCCATAGTCATGTATCGCCGCTTGCCGGAAGAGGCCTGAAACCAGCGCAGGCCTTACGGCAGAGTGAGTATGCACCGAGAACATGAGCCTCAGGCGCCGGGCGGGTCGGCTGGCCATAGATGCCGCCGGGCCTCCGCGGCGAACTTCGGGACGCCCGCCGCGGCAAGGCGTCCGAGCAGATCCTCAATGCTCATGGCGGGAGCGGAGTAGCTGCGGGCCTGGTCACGCAGGGCTGCGACCGTATGTCCCGGGTAGAGGTCAAGTTGGTCGAGGAGGAAATCGTCCGGGTGGACAACCGTGATGTCATAGGCCGCGGTCGATGTGCCCGGGAAATCACCCGTGTTGAATTTGACGAGGACCGCCGCGTCGCTTCGGACGGCTGCGGCGAGTACGTGCCTGTCTTTCGGGTCGCAGGTCATCGTCTCGACGAGGTTCTCGTATCCGCGGACCTCGGCGTCGGGGAAGGCCCGTCGCATCTCGCCGATGCGGTGGGTGACAGCCTTCTTTTCCAGTCCGCGGGCCACCAGAGCCCGCTCGAGTTCGTCCAGGACGCCGGCTGACCATAGCGGCCGGTAGGTGCCCGCCTCGGCCAGCCGTAGCAGCGAGTCACACAGGTAGGCGCCATACAGGGTGCAGGTATCCAGGAACGCCGGGAACATCGCCATCGGCGACTGTCACCGGGTCCGGGGCGGCGGGCCGGTGGTCGCCTCATACAGGCCTGCGGCTTGTCCTTCTTGGGCCATCCGGTCGAGGGCTTCGCGCCGCTCCCGGCGCATGCTGGCCTGATAGGCGAGCAGGTCGGCGAGCATGACGCGCCGGTGCCTGCCCCGCCGCTCATACGGGATCTCGCCATCCTCGAGCAGCCGTACCAGCGTCGGCCGGGAGATGCCGAGCAGTTCGGCGGCCTCCTGCGTTGTCAGCAGCGCGTTCTGCGGAATGACAGTGACACCTTGCCCGTGGGCCATCGCCGTGGCCACCTGGACCAGGGCATCGAACACCGGCCCTGGTACCTCGACGCGGCGGCCGTCGGCTCCCACCAGGCCCGGCTTGGGTTCCGGAATGGCCACCCCGCGCCGCGCCAGCTCAGCCACGAAGTCCACGACCTCGGCCAGCTGGCTTCCCTCAAGGAGGTATGTCGTAGCCTCCCCGCTCGCCGCCCGCGTGCTCATTTCGGTTCCTCCTGCTGCCGCCTACCTGCAGGATAGCTCATCAACGAAAAAAACGAAAACGTCTGCAGGGTGAGCTGGGTGCTGTAGGGCCCCGTGTGCAGCGGCGCGTGCGTCAGCCGGTCTGGCCTTCAGGCCTCGCGGTCAGCTTGGCGAGATACGCTGCCGCGCGCCGGTCGACCTCGGGGACCGGATCGGCGTAGTGCCGCAAGGTGGTCGCGCCGCCGCCGCTGTGACCGAGGCGGGCAGCGGTGTTGCGGAGGTCGAAGCCGCCGGCCAGGAGCTGGCTGGCGGTGTAGTGCCGTCCGCCCTTGATGTCGAGCTTCACCGCGGCCGCGTCTGCGGCCTCAGCGACCTTGTGCGTGGCCCAGTCCGGGTTCCACGGCCGGGAGTGAGCCGGGTCGTTGGAGAACAGGTACGCGTCATCCCGCAGCCCGACACCGACCGCGGCGAGCTCGGCCCGGATCTCGTCCAGGTAGGTCGCGATCAGTGCGCAGGAATCAGGGTCGATGGCCAGCCACCGGTCCTGGTGAGTCTTGGTGTCCTTGCGGATGCGCTGGCCGCCGCGCACGACGTAGTTGAAGGCGACGTGGACCAGGCCACCGTCCAGGTCGATATCGCAGATCTGCAGGCCGCACAGCTCACCGCGGCGCACGCCGGTGACCACCACCAACCATAGGTACAAGCCCAGAGCTGCGCTGCGCGATCGGGCCTCGGCGATCACCTTGGCCACGTCATCTGGCGACGTGGCCGGGATGGGCCGATGGATGGTGGTGGGCGGCTTCGCTGACCTGGTCGGGGTTGCGGTCGGTCCATTCCCACCGCTGCGCGGCGGCGAACGCGCCAGACAGGATGCTGTGGATGCCGCGGATCGTGCTGGCCTTCATCGGGTGACAGACGTGCGGCCTGCACCCAGCCCGGTGGCAGTCGTGACCGGGCCCGGGCCGCTTCCGGACGCCGGAGGGCATGCTGGCGGCGGTGCCCGCCACGATCGCGGTCTGGCCGCGGCGGAAGACAATCAGGCCGTCTGCGGCAAGCGCCTCAAGAGCGTGCCGCATGACACCGGTCCCGATGCCCTGCAGGTCGCTCAACTCGGTGATTGACGGCAGCTCGTCGCCGGGAGTCAGGCTGCCGGACTGAATGGCCGCTGTAAGCATCTCGGTGACCTGCTGCCAGGCCGGGCGGCGGTCGCGCGGATTGACCATCAGGGCCGGGATGTTGCGGTGCTCGGTGAACGGCCTGCCCGTGCAGGCCAGGTCGCCGCACCGCTTCAGCCGCGCGTACAGCTGGTCGAGGATAGGCCCGCGGACCTTCCGCACCTCGAGGTGACCCAAGGCCGGCTTGATGGTGCGGCGGATGAATCCCTCGTTGGTCTGCCGCGTGGATACGTCCCACTCCGCGACGGCCGCGTACTCGTCCAGAAGCTTCGCGACGGTCGCGTCGGACTCGGGGGTGCGGCCCTCCGAGGCTTCCTTCAGCAGCCTGCCGAGCTCGATCTGCGCCTGCTGCTCAGTCTTGGCCGTGGCCTTGAGGCGGATAGCGCGCCGGGTAAGCGGATCGGTCCCGGCGTACACGGAGACCCGGAACGACCCGCTCGGTAGTTGCTCTATGTAACCTTTGGCAACTCTGGGCATGACATATGGTAACTCGGCTCAGGGACATTCGTCCCACGAGTCGTCCCACGGAGGGAGCGCTAGCGGGACAATTACGTCTCTGACCTGGAGCCGGTGAGCGGATTCGAACCGCTGACCTGCCGTTTACAAGACGGCTGCTCTGCCTGCTGAGCTACACCGGCATGAGACTCTGTGCATGGTAGCCGATCCGGTGCCGCGGGTGATTACCGGGCGGGCTCGAGCAGGACCTTGACGGCGCCGGTGCGGCGGGAGTTCTTCAGCGCCAGGACGGCCTCGTCCCAGCGGTCGAGCGGGAAGCGGTGGGTGATGACCGGGGTCAGGTCGAAGCCGCCGGCGATGAAGTCGAAGTAGTGCTCCATGGCGTGCTTGGCCACGCCGCCGACCTCTTCGATGCCGAAGCCGTTGGAGCCGATGACGTGCAGTTCCTTGAAGTACAGCGGGGTCCACTCGAAGCGCTTGGGCGGCTCGACGCCGGAAACCACGAGCGTGCCTCCGGTGGCCAGCAGCCGCAGCGAGGTTTCGACGGTCTCGGTTGAGCCGATCGTGTCGTAGACCACGGCCGGGCCGTCCTGCAGCCAGTCATGCTTGCTCCACGGCTCCAGCGGCGTGGTGCCGACCCGGCGGGCGACCTGGCCGACCAGCTCGTCCGGCGCGGAGGACAGCACGGCGTGCGCGCCGAGCCGGGAGGCAAGCTCGGCCCGGGCGCCGGGCCGGGTGGCGGCCCACACCCTGGCGGCCGGGTACAGGTAACGCAGCAGGGCGATCACCGCGAACGCGAGCGTGCCCGAGCCGTAGACCAGCACGGCCGCCTCATCGGTGGGAGGGGCGAGCAGCACCGAGCGCAGCGAGACGCTGACCGGGTCGGCCAGCACCGCGGCCTCATCGGAGACCGTGTCCGGGATGGCGAACAGCTGGGCGGGATGCGCGGCAAAGCGCTCGGCGTGCGCTCCGCCGGCGGCCACGCAGTTGCCCAGGTGGATCGCCACGGGCAGATCACCCGAGCGGAAGTTGCGGCACCACGGGTAGCGGCCCTGCTGGCAGGCCACGCAGGGCGGGTCGATGCCCCGGGGCCCGCAGGACAGCCAGGGGTTGAGGACGACGCGCTGGCCGGTGTCGAGGCGGCGCCCGACCACCTCGTGGCCGAGCACATGCGGGAAGGACACCAGCGCGGTGAGCGGGTTGTCGCGGGCGCCGTTCAGCAGGATCTGCTTCACGTCGGACCCGCACAGGCCGGAGAAGGTCGTCTGCACCCGGACCCAGTCGGCGGCCGGCAGCGGCATCTCGTCGACGTCCTCGAGCCGGACCGGCGCAACGCGGGAGACGAAGGCGTGCCGGTCGACCCGCCCGCCGACGGCCGTGGCCGCCTCGCGGGCCAGGCTGTGCCGGAACACCAGCGCCTTCACGTCTGCCTCCGGGTCAGCGGGCAGCCCGGGCCCGGAGCGTGGCCACCTCGTACAGGGCGATGCCCGCAGCCACGCCGGCGTTCAGTGATTCGGTGCGGGCCGCGATCGGGATGCGCACCAGCACGTCGCAGGCCTGCGACACGATCCGGGACAGGCCCCGGCCCTCCGATCCGATGACCAGGGCCAGCGGCGCGGTAGCCAGGTCCAGGTCCCGGAGCTCGACCTGGCCGGCGGCGTCCAGGCCGGCCAGGAACACCCCGGCGTCCCGGTAGGCCTGCAGCGTGCGGGCCAGGTTGGCGGCCCGGGCCACGGGCAGCCGGGCCAGCGCGCCGGCCGATGCCTTCCACGCGCCCGCGGTCACCCCGGCGCCGCGGCGGGAGGGAACCACCACACCGTGCGCGCCGAACGCCGCGGCCGAACGGACCACCGCGCCCAGGTTCCGCGGGTCGGTGACGCCGTCCAGGGCGGCGACCAGCGGCAGCTGCCCGGCGTCGGCGGCCCGGGCCAGCAGGTCGTCGGGATGCGCGTAGTTGTAGGCGCGCACCCGGAGCGCCAGGCCCTGGTGCAGCGCGCCCGAGGTGAGCCGGTCAAGTTCGGCGGCGCCGGCCTCGAGCACCGGCATGCCGTGGTCGGCGGCCAGCTGGATAGCCTCCGCGATCCGCTCGTCGTGCTGGACGCGGGCCCCCACGTACAGCACTGACGCGGGGACGCTGGCCCGCAGCGACTCGACCACCGCGTTGCGGCCGGCCACGAACTCGGCCGCGTCCCCGGCGCCTCGCGGCGCGCGGCCCGGCGCGTGGTCGCCGCGGCGGCCCCGGGTCCTGTCACTGCCTGAGGTGGAGAAGGAGGCAGGCGAGGAGGAAGAGTCGCGGGGGGAACCGGATGAGGCTCCGCGGCCGGGCGAAGACGCGGACGAAGACGCGGACGAAGACGCGGACGAAGACGCGGACGAAGACGCGGACGAAGACGCCGTCGCAGCCCGGCGCTGGGCCGGGTGGCCGGGGCGCAGGGCGGCGGGCGGGGTGGGACCCTTGCCCTCCAGCGCGCGACGGCCGTATCCGCCGGTGCCCGGACGCGGCTTGCCGGTCTTGGTCTTCCCGGCCCCCTTGAGCGCCTTGGACCCCCTGGACCCCCTGGACCCCTTGGACCCCTTGGACGCACCGCGGCCGGACCGGGCGGCGCCTGCTCCGCTCAACGCTTCAGCTCCCAGCGCGGGCCTTCGGCGGTGTCCTCGACTTGAATGCCGATCTCCTCCAGGCCGTCCCTGATCGCGTCGGAGGTCGCGTAGTCGCGCCGGGCCCGGGCCGCGTCGCGCTGGGCCAGGGTCAGCTTGACCAGCGACCCGACCACCTGCCGGAGCCGCTCGCCCAGCCGGCCCCGGGCCCGGCGCCGGCCGCACCTGACCAGTGCGGGTCGAGCGGATCCAGGCCGAGCACGTCCAGCATGGGCCGCAGCCTGACCAGGCTGGCCCGGGCGCCGGCCTTGTCCGAGTTGTTCAGCGCCTGGTTGCCGTCCCTGACGCAGGCATGCACGGCGGCCAGCGCGGCGGGCACGCCGAGATCCTCGTTCATGGCCGAACGGAACGACGTGGGCAGCTCCTCCGCCTCCTCGTCATGCGGCTGGGCGGCCGCGTCCTCCAGCCCCGGGCTGCCGGTCATCTCGCTGGCCCGCAGCACGAACCGCTCGATCCGCTGGTAGGCGGCGGTCGCCTCGTCCAGCGCGTCCTCGGAGTACTCGAGCAGCGACCGGTAGTGCGCCTGGACCAGGTAGTAGCGCAGCTCGGCGGGCCTGACCCGGGTCAGCAGGTCGGTGACCAGCAGCGAGTTGCCCAGCGACTTGCTCATCTTCTCGCCGGCCAGGCCGAGCAGCCCGTTGTGCATCCAGTACCTGGCGAAGCCGTCCCCGGCCGCCTTGGACTGCGCGATCTCGTTCTCGTGGTGCGGGAAGATGAGGTCCATCCCGCCGCAGTGGATGTCGAAGGTGGAGCCCAGGTACTTGGTGGACATGGCCGAGCATTCCAGGTGCCAGCCGGGCCGGCCGTTGCCCCACGGCGTCTCCCAGTAGGGCTCGCCGGGCTTGGCCGACTTCCACATGGTGAAGTCGCGCGGGTCCCGCTTGGCCGCCTCTTGGTCGGCGTCCTCGGCCGGGCGCATCTGGTCCAGCCGCTGCCCGGACAGCGCGCCGTAGGCCGGGTAGGAACGCACGTCGAAGTAGACATCCCCGCCCGCCGGGTAGGCGTGGCCGCCGTCGATCAGCCGGCGCATCAGCACGATCATCTCCGGGATGTGCCCGGTGGCCCGCGGCTCGATGTCCGGCGGGCGGCAGCCGACCGCGTCGTAGGCCCAGCTGAACGCGCGCTGGTTGCGCTCGGCGATGATCCAGGAGGCGACGCCCTCGGCGCTGGCCGCGCGCAGGATCTTGTCGTCGATGTCGGTGACGTTCCGGCAGAACGTCACCCGGTACCCGCTGGCCGTCAGCCACCGGTCGAGCACGTCGAAGCACACGGCCGAACGCAGGTGGCCGATGTGCGGCGGCGCCTGCACCGTGGCACCGCACAGGTAGACCGACACTTCCCCCGGCGTGATGGGCTCGAACTCGCGCACCGTGCGGGTCGCGGTGTCGTGAAGGTGCAATGTCACGGTGTAAGGCTAAGGGATACCGTCAGTGCCCGGGGGTGGCTGGCTTAACTAGACGGGCGCAACCAGGGCGGTGGCGATCGCGGCGATGCCCTCGCCCCGGCCGGTCAGGCCGAGGCCGTCGGTGGTGGTCGCGGACAGGCTGACCGGCGCCCCGGCCAGGGCCTCGGCCATGATCTTCTCGGCCTCGGCCCGGCGGGGCCCGATCTTGGGCCGGTTGCCTATGACCTGCACGGCGACGTTGCCGATGACGAACCCGGCCTCGCTGAGGCGCCGGAACGTCTCGGCCAGCAGCGCCAGCCCGGACGCCCCGGCCCACTGCGGGCGGGAGGTGCCGAAGTTCCCGCCGAGATCCCCGAGCCCGGCCGCGGACAGCAGCGCGTCACAGACCGCATGCGCGGCCACGTCACCATCGGAATGCCCGGCCAAGCCCGTCTCACCGGGCCAGAACAACCCGGCCAGGTGCAATTCGCGCCCGCTGGCCAGCGGGTGGACATCAACGCCAAGACCGACCCGGGGCCAAACCGTCTGGGACCAGACCGGACCGGTCACGGCTCAGTCAGTCCCAGTTCCTAATTGGCCCGGTCCTAATTGGCGAGAACCTCGTCGAGCAGGGCCTCGGCCTTGTCCTCGTTGGTCTTCTCGGCCAGCGCTAGCTCGCTCACCAGGATCTGCCTGGCCTTGGCCAGCATCCGCTTCTCGCCCGCGGACAGGCCGCGTTCCCTGTCCCGCCGCCACAGGTCCCTGACGACCTCGGCCACCTTGTTGACGTCACCGGAGGCGAGCTTCTCCAGGTTGGCCTTGTACCGCCTGGACCAGTTCGTGGGCTCTTCAGTGTGCGGCGCGCGGAGCACTTCGAACACCCGCTCAAGCCCCTCGGCGCCTACGACGTCCCGGACGCCTACCAGCTCGGCATTGTCCGCGGGGACGCGTACGGTCAGGTCACCTTTATCGACCTTGAGGACCAGATAGGTCTTATCCTCGCCCTTGATGGTGCGCGTCTCGACCGCATCGATGCGAGCAGCCCCGTGGTGAGGATAGACGACGGTATCGCCGACCTTGAAAGACATGTGGCAAGTACCCCTTCCGCTGAAGACCATCTTACCACGCCGGACGGTGTCGATAAAACGCCCTTGGCGGTAAATATGCAGGTCAGTACGCCGATAGCCGACCCGCGGCCACATCGTTCAGCTGGCCGTGCCTGGCCCGGCACCGCCACTCGAGGGCTGAGGAGTTCATCCCATTCTACCCGAGCAATCGGGCAGACCCCGGCATCTTCATGATCGCTCCGTGCTGCTGGCCCGGGGCGATAGCTCCGCATTGATGGCTCATACTGATAGAGAGGGTCCAAGTCGCGCCGGAGGTGACGGTGAATCCTGGCGGCGGGTCAGGTTGGGACGAGCCTCCGCTCGACATCCAGGTCCCGGATGACGCGCGTGAGCTCGAGCGTGACGTGCTGGCCTACCACCGTGAGCTGCGGGCCAAGCGGCGCAGGAAGCGGTTGCGGCGGCTGACCGCGCCGTTCGGGCAGGGCACCGTGCTGCCCTTGCTGGCCAGCATCCTGGCCGTCTGCCTGGTCGCGGGGGCCATGCTCTCGGTGGCCACGTTCAGCCCGGCGACCGCGCCAGGCGACCGCACCCACCCGCCGACGGTGGCGGCCTCTTCCGCCCGGCCGTCCGGGCCGGCCTCCAGCCCGGCCGCCACGGCCACCGCCAGTCACTCGGGCCGCGCGGCCAGCGCCAGCCCCTCTGGTTCGGCCAGCTCGGCGCGCCCCACCACCCGGTCCAGCCCGGCCCACGCCCCCATCCCCGGCGGCCCGTAACATCCTGCGCGACCCGACGTCACCGGACGGCGGTCCGGCCGCTACCATTTACTCCCGTCCCGACGGAGTGAGCCTTGGAGGCTTAAGGTGACGCGCTGGACCCGCCGCCTGCTTTTCGGCGCCGTAGCCGTGCTGGTCCCGGCCCTGGCCGGCTGCGAGGCCGGCTTCAACGCGCCGACGCTGGCCTACCACCCGGCCTCCACCGGGGTGAGCACCGTCATCAACGGCATCACCATCGACAACGCCTTCGTGCTCGGGCCGCAGCTCAACACGGTGCTGCCGGCGGGCGGGCAGGCCGGGGTGTTCCTGTCGCTGTCCTCGCCGGGCAACGATCAGCTGACCTCGGTCAGCGCGCCGGGCACGGCCAGCTCGGTGCGGCTGGTACACGGGCCGGTCAACCTGGGCGCCAACACGCTGGTCGACCTGGACGGCCCGGCGCCGGAGATCGTGCTCGACGGCCTGACCACCACGCTGTCCGGCGGCGAGACGGTCCAGCTGGTGCTCAACTTCGCCAGTGCCGGACCGGTGACGATCCAGGTCCCGGTGGAGCCAAACGCCTACGACTTCGCCACCTACTCGGCGCCGCCGCCCACCCCCACCCCGAGCCCCACCAAGAAGGTCAAGCCCAAGGCCAAGGCGTCGGCGTCGGCCACGCCCACGGGTTCGGTCAGCGCGTCGCCCACCGCCTCGGCCAGCCCGTCGGTCTCGCCATAGGCTGGCGGCAGGCACGCACCAGGTCCGTTCGGAGCCAAAGATCTTTTATGCCGAACGGGCCGTGGTGTCAGTAATCAGCCCACTGATTCGAACTTGTAGCCGAGACCGCGCACGGTCACGATGTGCTGCGGGTGGGCCGGGTCGACCTCGATCTTGGCCCGCAGCCGCTTGATGTGCACGTCCAGCGTCTTGGTGTCGCCCACGTAGTCGGCGCCCCACACCCGGTCGATGAGCTGCATCCGCGTCAGCACCCGGTCGGCGTTGCGCAGCAGCACCTGGAGCAGCTCGAACTCCTTCAGCGGCAGCTGCACGGTGCCGCCGCGGACCGTTACCACGTGCCGGTCCACGTCCATCCGGACCGGCCCCGACTCCAGGGCCGATTCGGCCACGTCCTCGGGCTCGCCGCGGCGGCGCAGCACCGCGCGCATCCGGGCGACCAGCTCGCGGGAGGAGAACGGCTTGGTCACGTAGTCGTCGGCGCCGAGTTCCAGCCCCACCACCTTGTCGATCTCGCTGTCCTTGGCGGTCAGCATGATCACCGGCACGTTGGACTTCTCCCGCAGCGACCGGCACACCTCGCTGCCGGGCAGGCCGGGCAGCATCAGGTCGAGCAGAACCAGGTCGGCGCCGGTCCGGTCGAAGGTGTCCAGCGCGTCGGGGCCGGTCGAGCACACCGCGACCTCGAAGCCCTCCTTGCGCAGCAGGTACGAGATGGCGTCGCTGAACGAGTCCTCGTCCTCAACTACCAGCACACGTGTCACTTGAGTCTCTCCTGGTGTCTAGGCCGCGCCCGTGCTGGCATGCTCGCTTCGCAGCGGAATGAACAGGGTGAACGTCGAGCCGGCACCTTCCACGCTGCGCACCGTGACCCGGCCGTTGTGCGCGGCCATCACGTGCTTGACGATGGCCAGGCCCAGGCCGGTGCCCCCGGTGGCGCGCGAGCGCGCCGGGTCGACCCGGTAGAACCGCTCGAAAATCCGCTCCAGGTCGCGTTCGGGGATGCCGATGCCCTGGTCGGCCACGCTCAGCTCGGCAGTGCCGTCGCTGGAGCGCTTGAGGGTGATGACCACCCTGGTGCGTTCCGGGCTGTAGGCGACGGCGTTCTCCAGCAGGTTGCGCAGCGCGGTGATGAGCAGGTCCTCATCCCCCAGCACGGACAGGCCGCGGGTGCCGGCCGAGGCGAGCGTGATGCCGCGGGCGTTGGCCTTCATCCGGCACCGGTCCAGCGCCTCGGCCACCACCAGGTCCAGGTCGACCGGGCGCGGGTCGGGGACCGGCTCGACGGCCTGGATCCGGGACAGCGTGATCAGGTCCTGCACCAGATTGGTCAGCCGCTGGGCCTCCTGGCGCATCTTGCCCGCGAAGCGGCGGACCGCCTCGGCGTCGTCGGCGGCGTCCTCGATGGTCTCGGCCAGCAGGGCCAGGGCGCCCACCGGGGTCTTGAGCTCGTGGCTGGTGTTGGCCACGAAGTCCCGCTTGACCTCGTCTACCCGGCGGCTCTCGGTCTGGTCTTCGGCCAGGACCAGCACCAGCCCGCCGCCGCCCACGGCCGCGCCGAGCGGCGCCACCCGGACCGCGAAGCTGGTCGTCCGGCCGCCGAACCTCGGCACCGGGACCTCGAACTCGCCTTCCCTGATCTCGCCGTCCCGGCGGACCTGGCGGGCCAGCGCGGCCAGTTCGCTGACCATCAGCCGGTCCCCCTTGACCAGCCCGAAGGCGCGAGCCGCGGCGCTGGCGCGCAGCACCCGGTCGTTGCTGTCCACGACCACGGCCGAGGAGGAAAGCACGGACAGGACGGACGCTATGCCCGGAGGCAGCCGGGCGGGCGGTTGGGCCGTCCGGAGCCTGGCGCCGCGCGGCCGCGCGGAGGCGCTGCCCCGGGTTCTTATGGCCATGCAATCTCCGCTGTTCGCGCAGGCCAGAGACGTGACCAGTGAAGACTCACGGGTCAATGGTATGCGGTAAGACCCTGGCGAAGACAGCGGGCCTCGGGCTCGCTGGGCGATATTCGAGGCATGTTCACTTGGCGGCTAACCGCCGGTAACGTCCGATTTGCCGCTGCTACGCGGCGTCAGCTGCTCAGCGGCCCTGGTTCTTGACCGCTTCGGCCGCCTCGGCGGCGGCGTCCGGGTCCAGGTAGCGGCCGCCCGGGACGCTGGGCCGGAAGGCGTCGTCGAGCTCGTAGACCAGCGGGATGCCGGTCGGGATATTCAGCCCGGCGATGGCCTCGTCGCTGATGCCGTCCAGGTGCTTGACCAGCGCCCGCAGCGAATTGCCGTGCGCCACGACGAGCACCGTCTCGCCGCGGACCAGGTCCGGCACCACCGCGTCGTACCAGTACGGCAGCATGCGGGCCACCACGTCCTTCAGGCACTCGGTGCGCGGCCTGATCTCCGGGGGCAGGCTGGCGTACCTGGCCTCGCCCGACTGGGACATCGGGTCGTCGTCGGCGAGCGGCGGCGGCGGCACGTCGTAGGAGCGGCGCCACAGCATGAACTGCTCGTCGCCGAACTCCTGCCTGGTCTGGGCCTTGTCCTTGCCCTGCAGCGCGCCGTAGTGCCGCTCGTTCAGCCGCCACGAGCGCTGCACGGGCAGCCACAGCAGGCCCGCCTCCTCCAGCGCGATGTGGGCGGTCTGGATGGCCCGGGTCAGCACCGAGGTGTGCACCACGTCCGGGATGACGCCCGAGTCGGCCAGCAGGCGGCCGCCGGTACGCGCCTCCTGCGCGCCCACCTCGGACAGGCCGACGTCCACCCACCCGGTGAACAGGCCCTTCGAGTTCCACTCGCTCTCGCCGTGCCTGAGCAGCACCAGGGTCTTCATACCGACAGCCTAATAGCTGCTCCGGCGGGCCTGGGAACAGGCTGCGGCACCGCGGGGTTGGTTAGAGCGTGCATCAAGTGCCGCGAATCAGCCCGCATCGGCGCAGGCCCGAGGTTCCCCGGCGGATCGCGACCATCAGCCTGCACACCTCCCCGCTCGACCAGCCGGGCACCGGGGACGCGGGCGGGCTCAACGTCTACGTGGTCGAGGTGTCCAAGCGGCTGGCCGAGCGCGGCATCGAGGTCGAGATCTTCACCCGCACGGTGTGCCGTGACACGCCGCCCACCGTCGAGCTGGTGCCCGGCGTGCTGGTCCGCAACGTGGTGGCCGGGCCGTTCGAGGAGCTGGACAAGAACGCGCTGCCCGGGCAGATCTGCCCGTTCACGTTCGGGGTACTGCGCACCGAGGCGGCCTACGAGCCGGGCCGTTACGACCTGCTGCATGCGCACTACTGGCTGTCCGGCCAGGTGGCCGCGGTGGCCGCCGAGCGCTGGGGGGTACCGCTGGTGCAGTCGATGCACACCCTGGGCAAGGTGAAGAACCTGGCCCTGGCCAGCGGCGACTGCGCCGAGCCCGCGGCCAGGATCCGCGGCGAGGGCGAGGTCATCGCGGCCGCCGACCGGCTGGTAGCCAACACGGCCGAGGAGGCGCGCCAGCTGATCGAGCTGTACGGCGCCGATCCCTGGCGGGTCGAGACGGTCAACCCGGGCGTCGACCTGTCGGTGTTCCGGCCGGGCCCGGCGGCGGCAGCACGTGCCCGGCTCGGGCTGCCCGCCGACGCGGTGGTGCTGGTGTTCGCCGGGCGGATCCAGCCGCTCAAGGGCCCGGACATCGTGCTGCACGCGGCGGCCGAGCTGCTTCGCTCCCTTCCGTCGCTGGCGGACCGGCTGGTCGTGGTCTTCGTGGGCGGGCCCAGCGGGTCCGAGGTGGGCGCGCCGGGGCGGCTTTCCGGCCTGGCCGAGGGGCTGGGCATCGCTTCGGCCGTGCGGCTGGAGCCGCCCTGCCCGCAGCGGGAGCTGGCCGACTGGTACCGGGCCGCTGATGTCGTGCTGGTGCCGTCGCACTCGGAGTCGTTCGGCCTGGTGGCGCTGGAGGCTCAGGCGTGCGGCACGCCAGTGGTGGCGGCCGCCGTGGGGGGCTTGCGCACCGTGGTACGGGACGGGTATTCGGGCGTGCTGGTCGACGGGCACGACCCGATGTCGTATGCGCGGGTGCTGGCCGAGCTCGTCGCGGCGCCGGGCCGGCTGGACGAGCTGTCGCGGGGGGCGGTGGCGCACGCGTCGGCGTTCGACTGGCCCGCCACCGCGGACCGGCTGGTCGGCGTGTATACCGGAGCCATGAACGAGGCCGCCGCCACCGCCGTGGGCGCGTGAGCGAGTCGAAGGGGCGCGGCGCCGCCTGGACCGTGCTTTCTCCCCCGAGCCCACCCCAGGAGCGAGGCACGAGCGACAGGGGCCCGCCGCCGCAGGCGGCCAAGCGAGCAAGGCGGTGCCTTAAGGCGCCCCAGAGGCGAGCGGGAGACACAGCATGAGCGCGGACCAAGCTGCCGCCGTTAGGGCCGTGCTGGACGAGCTGGGGCTGACCTATGAGAGCCCGCAGCCCGGGGCGTTCCTGGTGCGGCTCGAGGGCCAGCACAAGCTGGCCACCATGACCTGGCTCATCGTCGGGTCGCACAGCCTGAGCGTGGAGGCGTTCTTCTGCCGCCAGCCGGACGAGAACCACGAGGCGTTCTACCGGTTCCTGCTGGAGCGCAACGGCCGCATGTACGGGGTGCATTTCAGCCTGGACCCGGTGGGCGACGTGTACCTGACCGGCCGGCTGCCGCTCAGCGGGATCAGCCCGGCCGACATCGACCAGCTGCTCGGCTGCGTGCTCAGCTACGCCGACGACAACTTCGACACGGCCCTGGAGCTCGGCTTCGCCAACGCCATCCGCCGGGAATGGGCCTGGCGGGCCAAGCGCGGCGAGAGCCTGGCCAACCTGCGCGCCTTCGCGCGCTTCGCCGACCCCGACCGCTGAGCAGGACGGATACGGCGGCGGCATTCGCGTGGCCTATTAAAGAGCGCCGCCTATTCGATAGCCCGCATAACGGGTACATTGACCACCGTGAACCGGTTGGGTGAACTTGAACGTGCCATCATGGACGTGCTCTGGGAAACCGACGAACCTCTCACGGTGCGAGAGGTCAGTGCTAGGCTGACCGAACGTAATCTAGCTCACACCACCGTGATGACGGTGCTCGACAGGCTCGCCAAGAAGGGTTTCGCCAAAAGGCAGCGGGACGGGCGGGCTTGGCGCTATTGTCCGGCCGCAACCCGCGAAACTTACGTCACCGAGCTCATGCTGACCGCGCTGGATCAGACCGGTGACCGCACGGCCGCCCTGACGCGGTTCGCCCAGTCCGTCTCCGGCGTCGAGGCAGACGTACTGCGTGACGCCCTGGAAATGATCGAAGGTGGCAGCGGAGGAGATGAAGGGTCTGGCTGACGCGGCGCTGCTCGCCGCGGTCGCCATGGGGAGTGTGCTCGGAGCTTCGGCGCTGGCCCAGGCCAGCTGGCCGCGCCGCTCGCCGGCCGCGGCCATCTTGCTCTGGCAGGCCCTCGGGCTGGCCGCGGGGCTGGCCGCCGTCGGCACGCTGGTCAGCCTGAGCCTGCCCGGCGACAGCCTGGGCGTGGCCCGTTCCATCCTGCACCTCGGCAGCGTCTTCCCCGCCGACGCGTTCAGGTTCCCCGTGGCCTTCGGCCCGGTCAGCATCCTGCCGGCCATGCTGCTCCTGCTCCGGATGGCCTGCCTGGCCGCGGGCCTGGCCCTGCTGGCCTCGCTGTGCTGGGTGCTCATCGCCGCCTCGGCGGCGGCACTGCAGGCCCGGCGGCGGCAGCGGGCCCTGCTGGCCCTGCTGGCCCACGGCGACCCGAAGGTGCCCGGCGCGCTGGTCGTCGACTACCCCACGGCCGCGGCCTACTGCCTGCCCGGGCTGCGCTCCCGGATCGTGGTGCTCAGCGTCGGCACGCTCGAGCTGCTCGGCCGGCGTGAGCTGGCCGCCGTGCTGGCGCACGAGCACGCGCACCTGCGCGAGCGGCACGACCTGGTGCTGCTGCCGTTCAGTGCGCTGCGCCGGGCGTTCCCGCGCTCGGTGATCTGCGCCCAGGCGCACCGCGCGGTGGCCCTGCTGGTCGAGATGCTGGCCGACGACCATGCGCTCCGCGGGCGTCCGGCCCGCGAACTGGTCTCGGCGCTGGTGCGGTTCGGCACGGCCGGGACCTGCCCGGCGCCGGCCGGAGCGCTGGCCGCCGGCGAGGGCGAGGTGGCGGCCCGGGTCGCCCGCCTGATGCGGCCCGTGCCGTTGCCCGCGGCCGCGAGCGCGGGCGTATGCTGCACCGCGGCCCTGCTGGTCGCGGCGACGATCGCGCTGCTCGTCATCTGAGCAGCGTCATCTGAGCAGGGCCGCCGTCACCAGGGGCCGTACGGGCCCGAGCTGCTGCCCCCGCCGTTGCGGAAGCCCTTGACCTTGGGCCGGACGTCGGCCAGGTAAATGGCGGCCGCGACGAAGGCCGCGACGGTCAGGATGGACGTGGGACCGATCTTGTACACCACTCCGGCCAGCCCGACCACGGCGGCCACGCCCAGGATGATCAGCCACAGCTGCTTGGTCTGCTTGCCCGTGGCCACGAAGGCCTGGCCGGGCCGGGTGATGGCGTCGATGAAGGCCCAGGCCTCGACGATGAACGCCGCGCCGCCAAGGGCGATGAAGAAGTCGTTAAGCGGGGTATAAGCACCGAACACGGAACTCACGCTACCCAATCGGAGGGACGTTCTGGCCTGATATTACATCGGGTCAGCGGATAGATCGGTTCCGGCGGCGGCCGGGTCCGACGAGTGCTCTTGGCGTGAGCCTGCGGTCACGTCAGGTGCTTCCGTGGTGTCTGCGGCCTGCTCGGCTTGGGCGGCCTGCTCGGCCTGGGCGGCCTGCTCGGCCTGGGCGACCGCTTGGGCGGCGGCCTCGGCGGCGGCCGCGTTCTCCTTGCGGAACGACTCGTAGATCTCGATCAGGACCTGCTTCTGCCGTTCAGAAAGCTCCGCGTCGGCCAGCAGGGCCGAACGGACCCCCGAGTCGGCCGGCCGGTCTTCCAGGATCCCGGCCTGCACGTACAGCGCCTCCGCGGAAATACGCAGCCCCTTGGCGAGCTGCTGCAGGATGTCCGCGCTCGGCTTGCGCAGGCCCCGCTCGATCTGGCTCAGGTACGGGTTGGACACGCCAGCCGCCTGCGCCAGCTGGCGCATGGAGATCCTGGCCTGCTCGCGCTGCTCCCTGATGTAGTCGCCGATCGACTTCACGGTCTCGTTACGCATGGCTCCATAATGCCACCAAGTGCTTGCAATTGCAAATGGCTAGCAAGCACCCGGGCGGCCCGGGATGCCGAGAAAGGCGCGGGCGTCGGCCGGGCGCATGGGCGGGCGCTGGGCCAGCCGGGCCGCTTCGGCGGCTCGCTCGACCAGTTCGGCGTTGCGGGCCACCGGGCGGCCCCGCGCGTAGGTCAGCGTGTCTTCCATCCCCACCCGCAGGTGGCCGCCGGCGCCCAGCGCACCGAACAGCACCGGCAGCGCGGTCCGGCCGATGCCGGTGGCCGACCAGGTGGCGCCGGGCGGCAGCGCGGCCACCGCGGCGGCCAGCGTGGCCACATCCCCCGGCATGCCGCCGGGCACGCCCAGGACCAGGTCGCAGTGCACGTGCCCGCCGGCGGGCAGGCCATAGGAGCCGAGCAGCCGGTGCAGGGTCGCCACGTGGCCCAGGTCGAACAGCTCGAACTCCGGCACCACCTGCCGCTCCTGAGTCAGCTGGTAGAGGTCCTTGATGAACGGCCAGGGGTTGGCGAACACCTCGTCGCCGAAGTTGACCGTGCCGCAGGTCAGCGAGCAGGCGTCCGGGGCGGCGTCGAGGACGGCCAGCCGGTCGGCGAAGCTGTCGGTCACGGCGCCGCCGGTGGACAGCTGGACGATGAGATCGGTGCTCTCCCGCAGTGCCGTCACGGTGTCGGTGAGGCGGCCGGCGTCCAGCGTGGGCCGGGCCGCGTCGTCCCTGATGTGCACGTGGATGACCGCGGCGCCCGCGGCCTCGCACTCCTTGGCCGTGAGCACCAGCTCGGTCAGGGTCACCGGCAGGGCGGGGGCGGCCGACTTTTCCGCTTCGGCCCCCGTGGGGGCCACCGTGATCAGGGTCTGGTCCGAACCGGAGGTATTGCCAGCCATGGCTAGGAGATTACCCGCGGGTGGCCTGGCCCGCGGCGAGGGACAGGTGCTTCCGGGCGAAGGCCAGCGACTCGGCCAGATCGGCCAGCCGGTCATCCCGGGTCGGTGCCTTGTTCGTGTTCACCTCGACCACCACCACGCCGGAGTAGCCGGTGGCCGGGAGCAGGGTGAGCAGTTCGGCGCAGGGCTGGCCACCGCGTCCGGGGACCAGGTGCTCGTCCGGGAACGGCCCGGCAGGCGAGCCGGTACCGTCGGCCAGGTGCACGTGGGCCAGGCGGCCGCCGAGCTCGGCGGCCATGGCCAGCGCGTCGGACCCGGAGGCGGCGGTGTGCGACAGGTCCAGCGTGACGTGCGGGACGTTCAGGGCCGTCGGGTCCCAGTGCGGTGCGTACCCCGCGACCTCGCTGCCGCCGACCCGGAGCGGGTACATGTTCTCGACCGCGAAGATGACGTCGGTCTCGGCGGCCAGGGCGGCCAGGCCCTCCTCGAAGCCGCGGGCGTACTCCTGCTGCCAGCGGAACGGCGGGTGCAAGACCACCACCCGGGCCCCGACCCGCTCGGCCAGGTCCTTGGCGCGGCGCAGCTTCTCCCACGGCTCACGGCCCCACACCCGCTGGGTGAGCAGCAGGCTCGGCGCGTGCACGGCCAGGATGGGTACCTGGTGGTAGGCGGCCAGCCCCCGCAGCGCGTCCGCGGTCTGGCTCACCGGGTCGGTGTAGACCATGACCTCAACGCCGTCGTAGCCGAGGCGCCCGGCGATCTCGAAGGCCTCGGGCGTGCGCTCCGGGTAGACCGACGAGGTGGACAGGGCGACCGGCGGCCCCAGTGCCTTCGCCGCGCCGCTCACTGCTGCACTCCCTCCGTAGGCCCCGGCCGGGCCTCGTGAGCCCGCCAGGCGTCGGTTCCAGCTTACTGAGATTGTCAGGGGTGGCCGTTATCGTGCAGGGCATGGCGAAGTCATCGGCCGGGACGGCGGGCTACCGGTGCACCGAGTGCGGCTGGCAGGCCGCCAAGTGGGCCGGGCGCTGCGGTGAGTGCCAGGCCTGGGGCACGGTCGAGGAGGCGGGTGGTTCCCGCCCGGCCCGCATCGGGCTGCGGGCGGCGTCCTACCGCGCTCCCATCCTGGCCACCACCCCGGCGGTGCCCATCGGCCAGGTGGACGCGACCGACGCCCGGGCCCGCCCGACCGGCCTGGACGAGCTGGACCGGGTGCTCGGCGGCGGCCTGGTGCCCGGCGCGGTGCTGCTGCTGGCCGGCGAGCCCGGGGTGGGCAAGTCGACCCTGCTGCTCGAGACGGGGGCGCTGGCCGCCGAGACCGGGCCGGTGCTCTACGTCACCGGCGAGGAGTCGGCCGCCCAGGTGCGGTCGCGTGCGGACCGGATCGGCGCGATCAGCGACCGGCTCTTCCTGGCCGCCGAGACCGATCTTGACGTCGTGCTCGGGCACCTCGACGCGGTGCAGCCCCGGCTGCTGATCATCGATTCGGTGCAGACCATCGCCGCGGCCGACGTGGAGGGCGCCCCGGGCGGGGTCACCCAGATCCGGGCCGTGGCCAGCGCGCTGACCGCGGTGGCCAAGGAGCGGTCCCTGGCCACCATCCTGGTCGGGCACGTCACCAAGGACGGCTCGGTGGCCGGCCCGCGGGCCCTGGAGCACCTGGTCGACGTCGTGCTGCACTTCGACGGCGACCGGCACTCCCAGCTGCGCATGGTGCGAGCGGTCAAGAACCGGTACGGGCCGACCGACGAGGTCGGCTGCTTCGATCTGGGCGAGTACGGGCTGATCGGGCTGCCCGATCCGAGCGGCCTGTTCATCTCCCAGCATCGCGAGCCGGTGCCAGGCACCTGCGTGACGGTGACCCTGGAGGGGCGCAGGCCGCTGCCTGCCGAGGTCCAGGCGCTGGTGGGGCATTCCGCGCTGGAGATGCCCCGGCGGACCACCTCAGGCCTTGACCCCTCGCGGGTGGGCATGGTGCTGGCCGTCCTGCAGCGCCGGGCCGGGCTGAAGCTCGGAAAACAGGACGTGTACGCGGCCACAGTGGGCGGAGTGCGCCTGACGGAGCCTTCCGTGGACTTGGCCGTGGCCGTCGCGCTGGCCAGCTCTACGGCCAACCTGAGCGTGCCGCCGGGGGTGGTGGCCATCGGCGAGGTGGGCCTGGCCGGCGAGGTCCGGCGGGTGGCCGGCCTGCCGCGGCGGCTGGCCGAGGCGGAGCGGATGGGGTTCCGGCGCGCGATCGTGCCGTCGGGTTCGGCCGGTTTGGAGGTGGTCGAGACGGGGCCCGCCCGCGGCGGCCTGCCGCCCGGCAACGACGTGCCCAGGCTTCAGGTCGTCCCGGTGGACGACATCCGCCAGGCGCTGGCCGCGGCGCTAGGCCGGGAGCCGTGACCGGTCAGCCGACCAATGTGAAGGTACGCACCTGACTGGCCACGGCGCCCGTCGTGACCTGCGCCTGGTAGGTGCCGGGGCGGGCCGAGGAAGCCAGCGTGACGCAGCCGGGCAGGGTGATGGTGCGGTTCCAGGTGATCGAGGTCTGCACCGGGACGCCCCGGCTGAGCTGGTCGTCCTGGCTGAGCTGGTCGTCCTGGCTGGAGTCGGTGCGGGAGCAGTCGGCCGAGTCCCAGATGACCCGGCCCGCCGACATCACGGTCAGGTGCAGCTGGCCGGGGCCAAGGTTGAGGATGCAGGTGCCGGGGGCGGTGGAGACGGCGTAGATGTCGAACTCGGGGAACTCTCTGACTGAATAGCTCGGCCGGGCGCTGAACAGGCTGAGCACCACGGAGCTTGGCGAGCAGTCGCCGCCGGACTGGGCGGATGTGGCGGCCGGATCGGCCCCGGCCTGGGCGGTCGCGGTGGGGGTGGGGGTGGGGGTGGGCAGGCCGGAGGCGGCCGCGCTGGGCAGGCCGGGTACGGCCGCGTCGGCCCCGGCCGAGGCTGAGGCGGCCGCGGACGCAGCCACGGGCGGCGACGCGCTGTCATACTGCGCGGCGGGCGACGGGGCCGGGGAGCTTGCCGCCGCCGGGTTGGGCGGCTTCCCGCTGCCGCCGGAGAAGGCCCAGGCCAGCAGGCCGAGCACGGTCAGCCCCGCGGCCAGGGTGAACGCCCTGCGGCGCCAGTAGGTTCCGGGCTGGTCCGCGCCATCATCGTCACGGTAAGCACCATCAGTCACACGAAGAGTATGCAAGCTCGGGCTTAACTGAGCGTGAAGACCCGCCGGCTGCGGGCACGCTCCGTTACATCCGGGCCGGGTGGCGGCTGGCGGCTGGCGGCTGGCGGGTGGCGGGTGGCGGGTGGCGGGTGGCGTGCCACCATAGGCACATCATGACCACGCGCTACACGGACCCGGTGCTGGCCTGGTATGCGGGTCACCGGCGCGATCTGCCCTGGC
The DNA here is from genome assembly GCA_963835775.1 of uncultured Actinomycetes bacterium. Taxonomy (GTDB): domain Bacteria; phylum Actinomycetota; class Actinomycetes; order Streptosporangiales; family Streptosporangiaceae; genus Palsa-504. The sequence continues at coordinate 66,769 of CAWIHB010000006.1, forward strand.
GTTCGGCCGCCGCGACGCCGTGGTCGGTGCTGGTCAGCGAGATCATGCTGCAGCAGACGCCGGTGGCCCGGGTGCTGCCCGCGTATGCGAGCTGGCTGGCCCGGTGGCCCACGCCGGACGCGCTGGCGGCCGAGCCGGCCGGCGAGGCGATCAGGCAGTGGGGCAGGCTCGGCTATCCGCGGCGGGCGCTGCGGCTGCACCAGACGGCCACCATCCTGACCGCGCGGCACGGCGGCCAGGTGCCAGCGGACCTCGACGCCCTGCTCGCCCTGCCCGGCATCGGCAGCTACACCGCCGCGGCCGTGGCCAGCTTCGCCTTCGGCCAGCGGCACGCGGTACTCGACACCAACGTCCGGCGCGTGCTGGCCAGGCTGGTGGCGGGCCAGCCGCGGCCGGCCGCCGCGACGTCGGTGGCCGAGCGGAGGCTGGCCGAATCGCTGCTGCCTGCCGAGCCGGCGGTCGCGGCCCGCTGGTCGGTGGCGGTGATGGAACTGGGCGCCCTGGTCTGCTCGGCGGTCAGCCCGCGCTGCGCGGCCTGCCCGGTGGCGCGGGAGTGCGCCTGGCTGGCCGCGGGCCGTCCGCAGCACGTGGGACCGGCGCCGCGGCGGGGACAGCGGTACGACGGAACCGACCGGCAGTGCCGGGGGCGGCTGCTGGCCGTGCTGCGGGATTCCGGCGCCCCGGTGCCGCCTGCGGCGCTGGGCGCGGCGTGGGCCGACCGGGTGCAGCTGGCCCGGGCGCTGGACGGGCTGGTCGCCGACGGGCTGGTCGATCCGCTGCCTGACGGCCGGTACGCGCTGCCCGGGCACGCGGCCGGGCCGGGTTCCGACGCTGGACCTGGCTCCGCATCCGGCTCTGAGCCGACGCCGGGAGCGTCGCGCGTACCTGAGCCAACCGCGTCGTTGTGACAACCACGTCGTCAGGTGCGCGTCATTGTGACAACGACGTCGTTCGCGGTGTGGGTGTGAGCCACGGACAGCACAAACCCGGGCCGCACGAGCCTTGGCGCCGTGCGGCCCGGGTTCAGGGGCCGTTTTAGCCGAGAGCGGAGGCGGTGCCGCCGTCCTGGCTGCCCGCGGTGCCCGTCGAGCTGCTGACGGTGCTGCCCTTGGTGCTCACCGGATCGCTGGCGATCTCCGGCGCGGGCGTGTCGGGCACCACGTCGGGCTTGGCCACGCCGGTGAAGGTGAACTTGGCGGTCTCGCCGCTGCCCTCAGCGTCCACGATGACGATCTGTCCCGGCCGCAGCTCACCGAACAGGATCTTCTCGGACAGGCTGTCCTCGATCTCCCGCTGGATCGTGCGGCGCAGCGGCCGGGCGCCAAGCACCGGGTCGTAGCCGCGCTGGGACAGCAGGTCCTTGGCCGCGGGCCGCAGCTCGATGGCCATGTCGCGGTCCTTGAGCCGGTCGTCCACCTTGGCGATCATCAGGTCGACGATCCTGAAGATCTCCTCCCGCAGGAGCTGGTGGAAGACGATGATGTCGTCCACGCGGTTGAGGAACTCGGGCCGGAAGTGCCCCTTCAGCTCCTCGCCCACCTTGGACTTCATCCGGTCGTAGGAACCCGTCGACTCACCCTGCCTCGCGAAGCCCACGGTCACGCCCTTGGAGATGTCGCGGGTGCCCAGGTTGGTGGTCATGATGATCACGGTGTTCTTGAAGTCCACCATGCGGCCCTGGGCGTCGGTCAGCCGGCCGTCTTCCAGGATCTGCAGCAGCGAGTTGAAGATGTCCGGGTGGGCCTTCTCGATCTCGTCGAACAGGACCACGGAGAACGGACGCCTGCGGACCTTCTCGGTCAGCTGGCCGCCCTCCTCGTACCCGACGTAACCGGGCGGGGAGCCGAACAGCCGCGAGACGGTGTGCTTCTCCATGTACTCGCTCATGTCCAGCTGGATGAGCGAGTCCTCGTCGCCGAACAGGAACTCGGCCAGCGTCTTGGACAGCTCGGTCTTGCCCACGCCGGACGGGCCCGCGAAGATGAACGACCCGCCAGGCCGCTTGGGGTCCTTCAGGCCGGCCCTGGTGCGCCTGATCGCCTGGGAAAGGGCCTTGATCGCGTCGTTCTGGCCGATCACCCGGCGGTGCAGCTCGTCCTCCATGCGGAGCAGGCGCTGCGACTCCTCCTCGGTGAGCTTGAACACCGGGATGCCGGTGGCGGTGGCGAGCACCTCGGCGATGAGCTCCTCGTTCACCTCGGCCACGACGTCCATGTCGCCGGCCTTCCACTCCTTCTCCCGGGAGGCCTTCTTGGCCAGCAGCTGCTTCTCGTTGTCCCGCAGCGCGGCGGCCTTCTCGAAGTCCTGGGAGTCGATGGCCGACTCCTTCTCCCGGCGCACCTGGGCGATCTTCTCGTCATACTCGCGCAGGTCCGGCGGCGCGGTCATGCGGCGGATCCGCATCCGGGAGCCGGCCTCGTCGATCAGGTCGATGGCCTTGTCCGGCAGGAACCGGTCGCTGATGTAACGGTCGGCCAGCTGGGCCGCGGCCACCAGCGCGCTGTCGGTAATGGACACGCGGTGGTGCGCCTCGTACCGGTCCCGCAGGCCCTTGAGGATCTCGATGGTGTGCGAGATCGTCGGCTCGGCGACCTGGATGGGCTGGAACCGGCGCTCGAGCGCGGCGTCCTTCTCCAGGTACTTGCGGTACTCATCCAGGGTGGTGGCGCCGATGGTCTGCAGCTCGCCGCGGGCCAGCATCGGCTTCAGGATCGACGCGGCGTCGATTGCGCCCTCGGCGGCACCCGCGCCGACCAGCGTGTGGATCTCGTCGATGAACAGGATGATGTCACCGCGGGTGCGGATCTCCTTGAGCACCTTCTTCAGCCGCTCTTCGAAGTCGCCGCGGTAGCGGGAGCCGGCCACCAGGGCACCCAGGTCCAGCGTGTAGAGCTGCTTGTCCTTGATGGTCTCGGGCACCTCGCCCTTGACGATCTTCTGGGCCAGGCCCTCGACCACCGCGGTCTTGCCCACGCCAGGCGCGCCCACCAGCACCGGGTTATTCTTGGTGCGGCGGGACAGCACCTGCATGACACGCTCGATTTCCTTCTCCCGGCCGATGACCGGGTCGAGCTTGCCTTCGCGGGCGCCCTGGGTCAGGTTCCGGCCGAACTGGTCAAGGACCAGGGAGGTCGAGGGCGCGGATTCGGCGGCGGTGCCCGCCGCGCCGGCCGGCTCCTTGCCCTGGTAGCCGTGCAGCAGCTGGATCACCTGCTGGCGGACCCGGTTCAGGTCGGCGCCCAGCTTGACCAGGACCTGCGCGGCGACGCCGTCGCCCTCGCGGATCAGCCCGAGCAGGATGTGCTCGGTGCCGATGTAGTTGTGGCCGAGCTGCAGCGCTTCCCGCAGCGACAGCTCGAGCACCTTCTTGGCCCGCGGCGTGAACGGGATGTGCCCGGACGGCGCCTGCTGGCCCTGGCCGATGATCTCCTCGACCTGCTGGCGGACCGCGTCCAGGCTGATCCCCAGCGACTCCAGCGCCTTGGCGGCTACACCCTCGCCCTCATGGATGAGGCCGAGCAGGATGTGCTCGGTGCCGATGTAGTTGTGATTGAGCATCCTGGCTTCTTCTTGCGCCAGGACAACCACCCGCCGCGCTCTGTCGGTAAACCTCTCGAACATCTCGCTCTCCCTCACAGCACGGGGGGTATGGGGTCGAACCCGCCTTGCCTACTTCGCATAGTAGCCGTGCGCCCACGGACTCACTCTTATTGCGAGTATGCGCTACGCATAACTAGACGTTCCCCGGGACACGGCCGTTCATCCTCATCCAACCCCCTGGACCAGGGCCGTGTTCCCGGTACGCCGCAAGCGAACGCCTCCACCTGCTTCCCCTGGCCACCTGCTTCCCCGGGCCCGATCGTGCCCCAGATGGTGCGACAGACCCGAGCCAGGCCGGGCCGCGGCCGCGGGTCCCTTGGTGTCCCACGCTACCGGCCGGCCGCCCCCGGGCAAGCAAACGCGCCGTCGGCCCCGCGGGGCCGACGGCGCGTTCCTGCCTAACATCACTGCTCTGTTTTTCCCTCGAACCCACCCAAGGGGTCGCTCGCCTCAGGGCGAAGATCCCGGGAGAACGCCGAAGAACTCGCGAACTCCGGTACGTGCGCGCTAGTGCGCCGCCTCGTACTCCGCGACGATGTTCGCGGGAATGCGACCGCGCTCATTGACCTTGTAACCGCGCTGCTTCGCCCAGGCCCTGATTTGAGCACTGCGCTCACGGCCCGGGCCAGTACGTGTCCGGCGACGCCTAGCCTGAGCGCTCGCTTTGCGCGCGTGCTCCACATAGTGGGCAAGCTCTTTACGAAGCTTGCCGGCGTTGCCTGTACTCAGATCGATCTCGTACGTGGTGCCATCGAGTCCAAACGCCACGGTCTCGGTGGCCTCGCTTCCATCGAGATCGTCGACGAGAAGCACCTGCACCTTCTGTGCCATCGAATCGGCCCTTCTGACGGAGCAACCTATTTCGGATGTTAAAGATATACCCGATCTGAAGGAGTTGACAATTCTCTATCTAGTGATTCGCGATTTTGGGTGTACCGCGACCATGAAGCGCAGCACCGGACAGCACGCTCCGTAATGCATAGTAAGCAGCGCGCTTGGTGCAGAAGATGAGGCCGCTGAGTGGTCCAGTTCAGTTCGGCCCAGTTCGGATATAGCCGTCGTTACCCGAAATATCACGGCCGCGGGTCACGCGGCCGGCGCTTGGCGTTCCTGGCCGCCCGGCGCTTGGGCGTCATCTCGCGGTGCAGGAAGATGGCCAGGCCGATGATGAACGCAACGCAAACTACCAGCGGTGGAGTCAGCGCCGCGAGGTCTTGCCACATAGCAGAGTCCTTCCTGCCGCCCGCGGCCAACGATGCTCCCGCTGGGCTCGTATCGTCTCGTGCGCAACGCCGATGCTCATTTTCCCGGCCAGGTAAGAGGCGCAACAGCATGCGGGTGTTGCCCAGGGTGTTGGGCTTTACGTGCTCTAGGTCGAGAAACTCCGCCACGCCCTCGTCGTAGGAACGCAAAAGCTCCGAGTACACCTCTGCGGCCACCGGAGTGCCGCTGATGGGCTGGAATCCGTGCCGGCCGAAGAAGTCGACCGCGAAAGTCAGGCAGAACACCCGGTCCACGCCAAGCGCGCGGGCCCGCTGAAGCAGCGTATCGACGATCGCGTGACCGATACCCAGCCCTTGGCAACCGGCCAGAACGGCAACCGTCCTGATCTCGGCGAGATCCTCCCACATCACATGCAATGCGCCACAACCCGCCAGCGCAGCGTCATCATCGAGTGCTGCTATGCAGAACTCCTGGATGTCTTCATAGAGCGTGACTGGGGCCTTACTCAGCAAACGTCCAGACTCCACATTGGAGTCGATCAGCTTCCGGATCATAGGCACGTCACGAGTGCGCGCGGACCGGATCGTGTATGACATAGCGCCGTCCACGATAGCCGCTGTCCAGGCGGCCGGGGACGGCCCGGACTGGTGTGACCCAAGGCAAAACTTCCGCAGAGTTGGTTGGCAACCGGCCCCGATTCCAATATCGTGCATCGCTGTGCGCAAACTGAGCGGGGCCGCTGCGGCCGTGGCCGCGCTCGCTCTGCTGGTGCCCGCGGCTGGCAGCCAGGCGCAGACGACCGATCCGGGGCCCAACCTGACCACCCTGGTCGCGCAGGCCAAGCAGCTCGAGTTCCAGATCAACGCCCTGAGCGAACAGTATGACGGCCTGCGCATCCAGCTCACCCGCGCCCAGGCGGACGCGCTCATCGCTGAGCGGGCGGCCAGCCGGGGCCAGACGGCGCTGGCCCTGGGCCAGCAGGCCATAGCTCAGCTGGCCGCGCAGAACTACATGAACGCCGGGCTCGACCCGACGCTGCGGGCTCTGGTCGCAGGCAACCCGGAGCAGTTCCTGGCCCAGGCGTCCACGATGACCGAGATAGACCAGGCCACCGGGGACCGGGTCAGCACGCTCAGCAACGAGGAGGCCGAGGCGCTCCGGGACCAGCGGACCGCCGAGCAGCAGGTGGCCGCGGTCAGCGCCCTGCAGGCCCAGCTGGCCGCCAAGAAACAGGCCATCGACGCCAGGATCGACGTGGTCAACAGCGCGGCGATGCGGCAGGCGATGGCGATATTCGAGCAGACCGGCCAGTATCCCGACGTCACCATTCCGACCGCGAACACCGTCGGGGCGCAGGCGCTCGAGGCAGCGCTGACCCGGCGGGGTGACCCGTACGTGTGGGGCGCGGCCGGCCCCGGTGCCTTTGACTGCTCTGGCCTGGTCGTCTGGGCCTTCGCCCAGGAAGGCATCACGCTCCCGCACTACACCGGAGACCTGTGGAACTCCGGCGTGCATGTCCCCCGCAGCGACCTACAGCCCGGCGATCTGGTCTTCTTCTATCCCGATATCAGTCACGTGGGGATTTACCTGGGCAACGGGCTGATGGTCGACGCGCCCGATTTCGGCGAGCCGGTCCAGGTCGAGCCGGTTTTCTGGGCGTACTACGTAGGCGCGGTCCGGATCGCCTGAGGCCGGGCCGATCAGCCGCCGGCGGATTCGGTGTAGCCGGCGTTTCTTTCGTAGACCAGGCGGAGGCCGATCAGGGTGAGCCACGGTTCGAAGGCGTCGATGACGCTGACCTCATCGATGACCAGGGGGGCCAGGCCGCCGGTGGCGATGATGGTCACGGCTTCGGGGTCTTCTGGGTAAAGCTCGCGCGCCATCCGGGTGGCTATGCCCTCCACCTGCGCGGCGAACCCGAAGATAATGCCCGACTGCAATGCCTCCACGGTGTTCTTGCCGACGACCCGGGCCGGTCTGGTCAGTTCGACCTTGAGCAATTGCGCGGCCCGCCGGGACAGGGCGTCCACGGATATCTCGATGCCCGGGGCGAGGGCACCGCCGACGAACTCGCCGCGCGCGCTGACCGCGTCGAAATTCGTCGACGTGCCGAAGTCCACCACCACCGCGGGCCCGCCGTACAGGTGCACCGCGGCCAGCGAGTTCATGATCCGGTCGCTGCCCACTTCTTTCGGGTTGTCCATTCGCACCGGCACGCCGGTCTTTACTCCCGGTTCCACGATGACCGTGTCCAGGTGCCCGTAATAGCGCCCGCACATCTCTCTCATCTCGTGCAGCACGGAAGGCACGGTGGAGCACAGCGAAATGCCGTGGATCTCGTTTTCGCTCACGGTGCTGCTGCGCTCGAGCAGGCCGTGCAGCACCAGGGCCAGCTCGTCCGCGGTGCGATCCGGGACCGTGGCGATCCGCCAGTGCTCGATGACCCGCTCCTTTTCGAATACGCCGAGCACCGTGTTGGTGTTGCCGACGTCAATGGTCAGCAGCATCGACGGCCTGCCCTTCTGGGTCCTGGCCTGCGGTCAGCTCGACAGGCGCGTTATCGATCAGCCGGGTGGTGCCCGCGGTGGCCGCGGCCACGATCAGGGCGGCGCCGGCCTGGCCGGGCCGGACCGCGGTGAAGGTGTCCGGGTCGACCACCGCCACGTAGTCGACGGCCAGCGCCGGCTCGGTGCGCATGACCTGCTGCGCGGCGTGCAGCACCGCGGCGGCGCCCTCGGCCGCCCGGGCCTGGCCGGCCCGCAGCGCACGTGAGATGAGCAGGGCCAGTTCCCGGTCCGCCGCGGACAGGTACCTGTTCCGGCTCGAGATGGCCAGCCCGTCGGGGTCACGCACGATGGGCACGGACTCGATGGCGATATCAAGGTCGGTGTCGCGGACCATCCGGCGGACCAGGGCCAGCTGCTGGGCGTCCTTGACGCCGAACACCGCCACGTCCGGCCGGACCAGGTGGAACAGCTTGAGCACCACGGTCAGCACGCCGTCGAAGAAGCCGGGCCGGAACTCGCCCTCGAAGACCCGCCCCACCGGGCCGGGGTTGACGGTCACGGCCGGCCTGGCCGCCGGGGTAGATCTCGGCGGCGGACGGGGCGAAGACCGCCGTCGCGCCCGCACGCGCGCACAGGGCCAGGTCGTCGTCCATGGTCCGCGGGTACCGGTCGAGGTCCTCGCCGGGCCGGAACTGGAGCGGGTTGACGAAGATGGACACGATCACGCTGCCGGCCGGCCCGGCCAGCGTGCGCGCCGTGCGCAGCAGGGCGGCGTGCCCGGCGTGCAGGGCGCCCATGGTCGGGACCAGCACGACCGGGGCGGCCAGCGCCGGACGGGCCACCGCGAGTTCGGCCTTGGTGGCCAGCACGGCCGGCCCGGCCGCCGGGTGCGCAGGCGGCCCGGGCGTCGGGCTCACGGCCGGCCCGGCCGCCGGGCTCACGGGCGGCCGCCCAGCACGCCGAGCAGGCGCTCGGCGTCGCCCGGCTCGAGCAGCCCGGCGGCCAGCGCGCGATCGGCGGTCAGCCGGGCCAGGGCCGTGTAGGCCGCGATCACGGCCGGCGAGGCGGCCGGCGTGGCGGACAGGGCGGCGATGTGGGTGGCCACGGTGTCGGCGTCGCCGCGGGCCACCGGGCCGGTCAGGCCCGCGTCACCGAACCGCAGCGCGTTGTCCAGGGAGGCGTAAAGCAGCGGCCCGAGCAGCCGGGCCGGGTCGGCCACGGCCGCCGCCCGGAGCAGGTCGGCGGCCTGGGTCACCAGCGTGATCAGGTGGTTGGCCGCGCCAGCCAGCGCCGCGTGGTACAGGTCCCGGTGCTCCTCGGGCACGAAGACCGGCTCGCCGCCCATCTCGATGACCAGCGCCTCGGCCGCGGGCCGCAGCACATCCGGCGCCGTGACCCCAAAGCAGGTGCCCGCCAGCCGGTCGGTGTCGTCGGCGCGCCCGGTGAACGTCATGACCGGGTGCAGGGCCAGCGGCAGGGCGCCGCGCCGCACGGCGGGCTCGAGCACGGCCAGGCCGTGCCGTCCGCTGGCGTGCGCCAGCATGCGGCCCTGCAGCGGCGCCTCGGTGGCCACCAGGCCCTCGACCAGGCCGGGCAGCACGTCGTCGGGCACGGTGAGCAGGGCCAGGTCGACCTGCCGCAGCACCTGGCCCGGTTCGGCGATGACCGCGCCGGGAAAGGCATCTTGGGCCCGGCGCACAGACGCGTCGGACACCGCGGACACGGCGACCACGCCGTGCCCGGCCCGGGCCAGGGCCACCCCGAGCGCGGTGCCGGCCCGGCCGACGCCGATAACGCCGACCGCCAGCCGGGCGGGTCGCTGCCCGGGCGGGCCCGGCTCAGCCGGGACGGGAAAATCAGGGTTCATCTCGTTCCAGTCCTCACGGGTACCGGACGGCAGTGCGGTGACCAGAATAAACGGCTCCGGATACCACCCGAGTATCCGGCACGCTGAATTCGCTGATCTAGTGCCCCTGCCGCTCCGGCCGCCAACGCTGCCTTGACGGTATTCACCGGGCCAAGATTATTAGGCCGAACGGTCCGTGGCCGGTGCATCCGGCGGCCTGCCGCTGGACCTGGCGGTACGCCCCGCCACGGCCAGCACGGCAAGCAGCACGGCAGCGGTCAGCGCGAAGGCGCCTGGATAGCCGGTGCCGGTCACCAGCAGCCCGAACCCCGCGGCGCCCAGCCCCATGCCACCGTCGTAGGCCAGGTTCCATACGGCGCTGACGGCGCTGTAGCCCGACTCCGGTACCCGGTCGTACATGACCGTCTGGCTGGCGTTCTGGGTGACGCCGAACCCCGCCCCGAACAGCGCGGCGCCCGCGATCACCGCGGCCGGGACACCGGTCAGGCTCAGCGCCAGCAGGCCCGCCGCGGCCACCAGCACGCCCGGCCGCAGCAGGGCGGCGGGGCCGCGCCGGTCACCGTGCCGGCCCGCCAGCCAGCGACCGCCGATGGCCGCGGCGGGCTCGACCAGCAGGGCCAGCGCGGCCACGTCGGCCTGGGCATGCGACAGGGCCAGCGGCAGGAAGGTGACGACGATCCCGACCGCCATGGTGGTGGCCGAGAACATGACCGCCGGCCGGACCAGGGCGGGCGCGCGCAGCACGGCGACCACCCCGGCCGACCGGTCCGCGGGCGGCCGGGATCCGGGCAGCCAGGGCACCGAGGCCAGCGCGGCCAGCGCGGCCAGCCCGGCGGCCAGGAACACCGGCCGGTAGCCCAGGTGCCCGGCGAGCCAGACGCCCAGTGGCAGGGCCGCCACCGACGGCACCCCGCTGGCCACCCCGATCAGGGCCAGGCCCACGCCGCGGCGCTGCGGCGGGATGAGCGAGACGGTCAGCGCGCCGCCCGCCACGCAGACGAGGGCGAAGCCGACGCCCCGGATCACGCAGGTGGCCATGATGACCGCGATGCTGGCTGAGGCGGTCAGCGCCAGTGCGGGAAGGCCGAGCGCGGCCAGGCCGGCCGCGAGCATCGGCCGGTAGCCGTAGCGGACCATCAGCCGCGGCGTGAACAGGTAGGCGGCCACGCTGGACAGGGTCAGCGCGCTGGTCGTCAGGCCCGCGGTACCCGGGCCCGCCCCCGCGGACCTCGCGTACTCGGGGACGGCGGCGAGCATCAGGTAGAAGCTCACCGCCGTGCCGACGATGGACACCAACCTGACCAGCAGCGGGCGGGTCACGAGCCGGGGCGGCGGCGGGCCGGCACCGGACTGGCGGCCGCGGGCTACCCGGGGCTCGTTCAGGACAGCGGGGCCCGCTCGTCGTCCTGGTCGCGGTCCGGCGCGTTCGGCACCCGGCAGCAGTACTCCAGGTAGAGCGCGGCGCAGGCCAGGACCACGGCGGCCGCGAAGGTCAGGGCCGCGGTCAGCGCATCCTGGCGCGGGATCGCCGCGTTCAGGGAGCCGCTCAGGTAGATGACGAAGCCGGCCGCCAGGCCGGCGATCACCGCGGCGGCCAGCGAGCTGGCCTTGGCCAGGGCCACCATCCGGGAGACGAACAGCGGCGCGGCAGGCTTCAGGCCGCGCCCCCCGGCGATGCGGGCCCGCAGGTCACGGCCGGTCCAGGCCTCGGCCGTGGCGGCTATGAGCAGCGCGGGCACTCCCGTCCAGGGCACTGGGGGCAGCCGTTCGTAGATCGACCGGAGCAGCAGCCAGGCCACCAGCGCGCAGACGACGGCCACGACGGCCAGCGTGGAGGTACGTGTCGGTCTCATGGCATCTGGGCGGCTGACCGGGGCGGCGCCAAGACCGCGTCCGGCAGCTGGTGCACACCGCTGCGGTCAAGGCCGGCCAGCAGGCCGGTAACTGGTCCGTGCCCGGGCAATTCGGCCTGGGCGTCAATGTCATGCCAGGGAGCGAGCACGAACGCGCGCTCGTGGGCCCGGGGATGCGGCAGGGTGAGCGCCGGGTCGTCGCTCACCTGGCCGGCGTAGCTGATGATGTCCACGTCGAGCGTGCGGGGCCCGAAGCGCTCGGCCCGGACCCGGCCGAAGTCCGCCTCGATGCGGTTGACGCCCGCCAGCAGCTCCCTGGGCGGCAGCGCCGTCGCCGCGATCAGCACCGCGTTCAGGTAGTCCGGCTGAGCCGGGCCGCCGACCGGGGCGGTCTGGTAGACGGGCGAGATGGCCAGCACGTCAGTGTCCGGGAGCCGGCCGATGGCATGCACGCATCCCTGAAGGGTACCCAGCCGGTTCCCCTGGTTGCTGCCGAGCGCGAGCACCACGCGCCGCCGCCCGGTCATGGCCGGCTGGCCGCGCCGCGCCACGCGGCCGCCACCCGGACCGCATCCGCGTTGGCCGGGACCTGGTGCACGCGCACGCACCAGGCGCCGGACATGGCGGCCAGCGCGGTGATCGCGACCGCGGCCTCCTCGCGGCCGCCGATGGGCCGCGGTGTGCCGTCCGGGCCGGCCAGCAGCCCGCCCAGGAAGCCCTTCCTGGAGGCCGCTACGAGCACGGGAAAGGCACGCCCGCCGAGCGTGGCCACCTCGGGCAGGCGGGCCAGCAGCGGCCAGTTGTGCTCGGGCCGCTTGCTGAAGCCGAGGCCGGGATCGATCACGATGCGGCCCGGGTCGACTCCGGCCGCCACCACTGCCTCGACCCGGCGGGTGAGTTCTTCGCGGACCTCGCCCACCACGTCGGCGTAGACCGCGCGTGCGTACATGTCGTCGCTGTGGCCGCGCCAGTGCATGACCACATAGCAGGCGCCCGCCACGGCGACCAGGCGCGGCATGTCCGGATCGGCCAGGCCGCCGCTCACGTCGTTGACCAGGTGAACCCCCGCCTGCAGGGCGAACTCGGCCACCCGGGCCCGCATGGTGTCGATGGAGACCGGCACGCCCGCCTTGACCAGTTCGGTCACCACCGGGCCGACCCGCCGCAGTTCCTCTTCCTCCCCGATGCGCTGCGCGCCCGGCCGGGTGGACTCGCCGCCTACGTCCACGATGTCCGCGCCCTGCTCGAGCAGCTCCAGGCCGTGCCCGATGGCCGCCTCGGCGCCGTACCACTGGCCGCCGTCGGAGAACGAGTCCGGCGTCACGTTCACCACGCCCATGACCAGGCAGCGGCCGGCGGCCGACGGCCCGGGCAGTGCTAGCCCGGGGGGGACGACCCCCCCCAAGCCCCCCCCGCTCATGGGGGGGCTACCCGCCCCCCCATTCCCCCCCGGAAGCCGAGCTTGCGCGCGATCCGCCGCAGCTCGAGCCGCGGCCAGACCAGGAACGCCTCCGCCTCGAGCGCGGCCACCGCGATCCGCGGCGCGTCCTTGGTGCTCGGGAACACGAAGAACCTCGGCTGCCAGACCGGCGAGAACTTGGCGTTGAACTTGTACAGCGACTCGATCTGGAACCAGCGGGACATGAAGATCAGCACGGACCGCCAGGCCTTCAGCACCGGGCCGGCGCCGATCCGCTCACCGCGCTCGAGCGCGGCCCGGAAGACCGCGAAGTTCAGCGAGATCCGCTTGACGCCCAGGTCGGAGGCGGCCTTGATCGTCTCCACGATGAGGAAGTCGTTCAGCCCGCCCTGGGCGCTCTTGTCCCGCCGCATCAGGTCGAGCGACAGGCCGTCCGCGCCCCACGGGACCAGCTGCAGCACGGCCTTGACCGCGCCGTCCTCCGTGGCCGTGGCCAGCACGCAGTTCTCGTCGCCTGGCGCGCCGATCCGCCCCAGGGCCATGGAGAAGCCGCGCTCGGTCTGGCTGCCGCGCCAGGAATCCGCGGCCCTGACGATGGCGTCGAGTTCCTTCCGCGGTATGTCCGCCACCCGGCGGACCTCGGCCACGTAGCCGTGCTTGGCCACCCGGTTGACCATCTGCCTGACATTCCGCATGGAGCGGCCGGACAGGCTGAAGTCGGCCACGTTCACGACCGCCTCGTCGCCCAGTTCCAGGGCGGTCAGGTTGCCCTCGCGGCACCACACTTCGGCGCCGAGCTCGCTGCAGCCCATCACGGCCGGCGCCCAGGCGTGCCGGGCCGCCTCCTCCAGGAACGGGCCGATGACGCCGGGCCAGGCCTCGGGGTCGCCGATCGGGTCGCCGCTGGCCAGCATGACCCCGGACACCACGCGGTAGCAGACGCAGGCCTTGCCGGTCGGGGACCAGATCACGCTCTTGTCGTCCCGCAGCGCGAAGTAACCGAGCGAGTCCCGGTCCCCGTGCTTGACCAGCAGGTCCCTGACCCGCTCGGCGTCGGCGTGGCCGAGCCGGGCCTGCGGCCGGGCGGGTTTCAGGAACAGGAACACGGTGACGATCAGGGTGAAGATGCCGAGCCCGCCAGTCATGAAGGCGAACAGGTCGCCGCGCGCCTCCGGGTACCACTGCACGGGGCCGGACACGCCGACCAGGCCGTAGATGACCTCCTGCACCCGCTGGCCGAACGAGTAGTCGGTGACCAGCCCGTGGGCCAGGATGATGTAGCTGAGGCCGATGGCCACGTCCGCCACCACCAGCCCGGCGAACACCCGGGCGGCCCGCCATCTGGTGCGCGGATCTCCCTCGGCGTAGAACTCCTCGCGGAAGTACAGCAACGCGATCAGCAGGACCAGCGCGGCTACCGCGGTCACGATCCGGCGCGAGTGGACGAAATGAACACCGATATCGACGGCCAGCAGCACAGCTACCGCCTGGAACGCGCGCCGCTTCCTGCGGCGCAGGCCGTGCGCCAGCATCAGCAGCATCAACCCGATGACGACGTCGGCAGTGTGTCCCAGGCTGGCCAGGGTGCCCGGCACCAGGTAGTTGATCTTGTGGAACTTGGTCGCCAGGTCGGGCTTGAAGATGCCCACAATGTCCGACAGGCCGATCAGCGCGGTGAGCAGCGCCGCGGTGCCTGGCACCCAGGCGTGCTGACGCCTGCGGTCAACGGGATCCCCCCCGTTTGCCGCTGTCGCCTGCGCGCCTTCGCCCTTCACCGCGGGCGGAGTCGCGTGTTCAGCTTCGTCGCTGTCGCTCATCTCGGCAGCTCTCTTGTCAGACCCCAGATCACGGTGCGTCAGCGTAGTCATGGCCTCGCCTCGCGTGCTGCTTTCACGGTACCCCCCAAGCCTAGGCAAAGGTCCCGGCGTGCGGGATAAGAGTTGGTGACACCGCCGGCCCGGCGGTATCACCACAGACACGACGCCATATAAGACGACGCCATATAAGACGACGCCATATAAGACGACGCAGGAAGCGTTTCAGTTCAGCATTGAGGCGAAGTTAATTTCTGGCTCAATGGTGGCCGTAGATCAGGCTCATGGCCTCGGCCCGGGTCACCGTGTCCAGGAAGGCGCCGCGCACCGCGGAGGTCACGGTCCTGGCGCCTGGCTTGCGCACTCCGCGCATGGTCATGCACAGGTGCTCCGCCTCGATGACCACTACCACGCCGCGCGGCTCTAGGGTGTTCACCAGCGCGTCGGCGATCTGGCAGGTCATCCGTTCCTGCACCTGCGGGCGCCGGGCGTAGACATCCACCAGCCTGGCCAGCTTGGACAGCCCGGTGATCTGGCCCTTGACGTTCGGGATGTAGCCGATGTGCGCGACGCCGATGAACGGGACCAGGTGGTGCTCGCAGGTGCCGTAGACCTCGATGTCGCGGACGATGACCATCTCGTCGTGACCGATGTCGAAGACCGTGGTGAGCACGTCCTCGGGGCGCTGCCGCAGGCCCGCGAACTGCTCCGCGTAGGCCCGCGCCACCCGGGCCGGGGTGTCGCGCAGCCCGTCCCGGTCCGGGTCCTCGCCGATAGCGACCAAGATCTCCCTGACCGCGCGCTCGATGCGCGGCAGGTCGAACTCCCGGCTGGTGCCGTCAGGGGCGCCGTCAGGCGGCTCGGCCCGGCCGGGCACGCGGCCGTCGGCCAGCGATGTGCCCTGCGTCATACGGTGTCGCTGGGCTGGCCCCGGCCCGGCTCGTCACCGTTGCCGTTGCTGTCCGATGCCGTCGGGTTGAAGCCGAGCGCCTGGCCGTTGGCGGGCAGGGACAGGCCGGTGCCGGTGCCGCCGTCGGCGGCCGCCAGCGCCAGTTCCTTGGGCGACAGGATCGGCGGCCGGTCCGAAGGCAGCCGCTTGCCGTAGCCGGTGTAGGAACCGCGGGATGGCCGCTTGACCACCGATGCGAAGATCTCCAGGACCTCGGTCCGGGCGACGGTCTCCTTCTCGAGCAGCCGCAGCACCAGGGCGTCGAGCACGTCCCGGTACTCGACCAGGACCTCCCAGGCCTCGTCGTGCGCGGACTCGATGAGGCGGCGGATCTCCTCGTCGATCGAGGAGGCGATCTCCTCGGAGTAGTCCCGGCTGTGCGACATATCCCGGCCCAGGAACGGCTCGCCGTCGCCGTTGCCGAACTTGCGCGCACCGAGCCGCTCGCTCATTCCGTACTCGGTGATCATGCCGCGGGCGATCTGGGTGGCCTTCTCGATGTCGTTGGCCGCGCCCGTGGTCGGCTCGTGGAAGATGAGCTCCTCGGCGGTCCGCCCGCCCAGCAGCATGGCCAGCTGGTCGAGCATCTCGGCCCGTGAGACCAGGAACTTGTCCTCGGTCGGCAGCGCGCTGGTGTAGCCCAGCGCCCGGCCGCGCGGGATGATCGTCACCTTGTGCACCGGGTCGGCGTGCGGCATGGCGTGGCCGACCAGCGCGTGCCCGCCCTCGTGATAGGCGATGACCTTCCGCTCCCGTTCCGACAGCAGCACGCTCTTGCGCTCCGGGCCGGCCATGACCCGGTCGATGGCCTCCTCCAGGGCCGCCATCGTGATCTGCTTGCCGTTGGCCCGCGCGGTCAGCAGCGCGCCCTCGTTGATCACGTTGGCCAGGTCGGCGCCGGTGAAGCCGGGGGTACGGCGGGCGATGATGTCGAGGTCGGCATCGGGCGCGATGGGCTTGCCGCGGGCGTGCACCTTCAGGATGCCCTTACGGCCGGTCAGGTCCGGCTGGGCCACCACGATCTGGCGGTCGAACCGGCCCGGGCGCAGCAGCGCCGGGTCGAGGATGTCGGGCCGGTTGGTGGCCGCGATGACGATGACGCCGCCCTTGGTGTCGAACCCGTCCAGCTCGACCAGCATCTGGTTCAGGGTCTGCTCGCGCTCGTCGTGGCCGCCGCCGAGACCCGCGCCGCGGTGCCGGCCCACGGCGTCGATCTCGTCCACGAACACGATGGCCGGGGCGTTCGCCTTGGCCTGCTCGAACAGGTCGCGCACCCGGGAGGCACCGACACCGACGAACATCTCCACGAAGTCCGACCCGGAGATCGAGTAGAACGGCACGCCGGCCTCGCCGGCCACGGCCCGGGCCAGCAGCGTCTTACCGGTGCCGGGCGGGCCGTAGAGCAGCACGCCCTTGGGGATCTTGGCCCCGATGGCCTGGAATTTGGCCGGATTCTGCAGGAACTCCTTGATCTCCTGCAGTTCCTCGATCGCCTCGTCGGCCCCGGCCACGTCGGCGAACGTCGTCTTGGGCGTGTCCTTGGTGATCAGCTTGGCGCGGGACTTGCCGAAGTTCATCACCCGCGAGCCGCCGCCCTGCATCTGCGACAGCATGAAGAAGAACAGCAAGAAGATCACGATGTAGATGAAGGCCGTGGGCAGCAGGTCGAGCAGCGCGTTGCTCTTGGGGATGTTGACGTTATAGCCCTGCGGCAGGTTGCCCTTGCCGTACTGCTGCTGAAGCATCTCCTGGAGCTGCAGGCCCTGGCCGGAGACCCACGAAGCCTCCCACTCCGTACCGCTCTCGGTCCCGATCTTGATCGTCTTCTTGGTCGTGATCTGGATCGTCTGGTTCTTGTCGGTGATTACCGCGCTCTTGACCTGGCCCTGGTTGATGAGGCTGACGATCTCGGAGGTGTCTGCCTGCTGGTAGGTGCTGCCGGAATTGGCGTAGTCGAGCACGAAAAGCAACAACAGCACCGCCACCGCGATCAGCAGCAGCGGGGCCCGGAAAAAGCGCCTTAGCTCCATCGATGAGCGGCCCCGTCGGCCCGGGACCGTTCCCTCCTGACCAGCCTCACATTCCCGTCGACCGCCGGCGGGATGGCCGTGCTTCCGTCCTCGCAGCCCGTTTCCGCGCGCGACTGCGACCGCATCTGGAAGGTGAACGCTTCCCGAAGCGGAATGTGTTCCCCCGCCAGTCCTGGCTAGCCGCCCCGGTAGACCTCCGGCGCCAGCGTGCCAATGAAAGGCAGGTTGCGGTACCGCTGAGCGTAGTCCAGACCGTAACCCACTACGAACTCATCTCCGATGTCGAACCCCGTGTAAGCGACGTTGACGTGCATCTGCGCCGACCCCGGCTTGCGCAGCATGGCGCAGACCGTCAGCGAGGCGGGGCCGCGCGAGCGCAGGTTGCCGGCCAGCCAGGACAGGGTCAGGCCCGAGTCCACGATGTCCTCGACGATGAGCACGTGCCGGCCGGTGATGTCGGTGTCCAGGTCCTTCAGGATCCGCACCACGCCTGAGGATTTGGTCCCCGAGCCGTAGGAGGAGATGGCCATCCAGTCCATCTGCACCGGCAGGTGCATGGCGCGGGCCAGGTCGGCCATGACCATGACGGCGCCCTTCAGCACGCCCACCAGCAGCACGTCACGGCCGGCGTAGTCGGCGTCGATCTGCGCCGCGAGCTCGCCGATGCGGGCCTGCAGCTGCTCGGCGGTGATCAGGACCTGCTTCAGGGCGGGCCCCATGTCAGTCGCGTCCAACGCACTCCCCACTCGTGAGCTCGGCTGATTCGCTGCTCGCGAACCACACCTGGCCATCCCGGCGGCTGGCCCGCACCCCGCCCGGCAGGTCAACCCAGCGCTGTCCCCGCCAGCCGGTGACCAGCGCGTCGATCCGCTCGATGTGACCGGCGGTGAGGGACCCGTGCGGGCAGCCCGCCATGATGGCCGCGTCTCGCAGCACCCGGGTCCTGATCGCGGCGGGCAGCGCCCGCAGCCAGGCGGTCTCGAGCCCGGCCGGATCGGAGCAGGCCCCGCGGAGCTGTCCGCTTTCGGCGAACGCCAGGTCATCGAGGCATTCGGCGTCGGCGCGCAGCTGGCTGGCGGTCCGGGCCAGGGCCTCGGCCACGCCGGGGCCCAGGGCCTGCTCCAGGGCGGGCAGCGCCTGGTGCCTGACCCGGGCCCGGGCAAACCGGAAGTCGCTGTTGTGCGGATCCTGCCAGGGCACCAGGCCCAGCTCGGCGCAGGCGGCGCCGGTGGTGGCCCGGCGCACGGCCAGCAGCGGCCGGCGGTAGCGCCCGCGCCGGCCGGGCATCCCGGCCAGGGCCCGGCCGCCTGATCCGCGGGCCAGCCCGAGCAGCACCGTCTCGGCCTGGTCGTCCAGGGTATGACCGAGCAGGACCGCGGCCGCGCCGGTCTGCGCGGCGACCGCATCGAGCGCCTGGTACCTGGCCGTCCGGGCCGCGGCCTCCGGTCCGGCGCCCGCGCCGGCCGGCGCCACGGTGACCGTGATGGCCCGGACCGGGTCCAGCCCGAGCCTGCCGAGCTCCGCGACCACGCCTTCCGCGCGCTCGGCGGAACCCGGCTGCAGGCCATGGTCGACGGTCACGCCGCCGGCCCGCAGGCCGGCCCGGGGCGCCACGAAGGCCAGGGCCGCGGCCACCGCCAGCGAGTCCGCGCCGCCCGAGCACGCGGCCAGCACCAGGTCGTCAGGGGCCAGATCGGAAAGGCAGGACCGCACCGCGTTGCGGACGGCCGCGACGGCGGCGCCGGGGCCCACGGTGGCTAGGAGGCGGAACTGACCCGGTTCAGCCACTGGAGCGGGTGGGCGAACTCATCCTTGGTCGGCAGCGTCTCCGGGGAGGTCCACACCTTGTTGAAGGTGCTCATGCCCGCCTCGTCGACCACGGCCTTCACGAACCGTGAGCCCTCGGCGTACTGCTTCATCTTCAGGTCGATGCCGAGGATGCGCCGCAGGGTCTGCTCGATCCGGCCGGTCGAGCCCCGCCGGGCGTTGAACCGTTCCCTGATCTGGCCGACGGTGGGCACGACCTGCGGGCCGACGGCGTCCATCACATAGTCGCCGTGCCCCTCGACCAGGGTCATGACCGCGGTCAGCCGGTCCATGATCTCCCGCTGCGCCGGGGTGGCGACCGCCTCGATGAGGCTGCCGCCGTCGCCGCCGCGCACCGCGCCTGCCATCGCGTCGGCGGCGGCCCGCAGCCGCTGCAGGATCGCGGCCGGATCCAGCTCGGAGGCCAGCAGGAACTCGGTCATCTGGCGCTGCACGTAGTCCCGCAGCCAGGGCACGGCGGTGAACTGCAGCCGGTGCGTCTCCTCGTGCAGGCACACCCAGCGCCGGAAGTCGTGCGGGTCGACGTCGAGTTCGCGCTCGATCATGACGATGTTCGGCGCCACCAGCGTGAGCCGCCCCGGCTGTTCGCCGTCCACCGGGGACGTCTCGGGCGGCAGGAACAGCTCGTACTGGCCGAGCACCCGGCCGGACAGGTAGGCGAGGATCAGCCCGGCCTGGATCCCGGTCACCCGCGACCCCACCGCGTTGATCACCGCGGCCGGCCGTGATCCGTTCCCCTGGCCGGGGGCCCTTTCCCGCAGCTGGTCGACCAGCGGCTCCAGAACGACACGGAAGCCGTCGACGTTCGCCCTGATCCAGCCCGGACGGTCGACCACCGCGACCCGGCCGATCGAGCCGTCCCCGGCGGCGGACAACCCGGTGACCTCGTAGACCGGCTGCTGGACGGCACTGGCGAGTTCGCGTAGCTCGGCGACGGTGCGCCGGGCCTCAGCCAGGTTTACCTGCGGCCCGGGGCGGGCCCACCGGGTCCCGGTGGAGATGGCCAGGTCCCAGTCGATCATCTGCGTGGTGCTCACGGCGCTCCATTCAACGGCTCGTGTTATTCGCTCTGCGCTGCGATCTGCCCCGGCTGACGCCCGCCAACCGCATGCGCCGACGTGACCGGCCAGTGCTGCCTGGCCCGTTCCGAATAACACTCACTCACAGTCCAACCGTACGTGGTCCGGGTGGCCGCCGTAACCGGCACCCGCATCCCGCCAGCGCGCCCGCGGCCGCGTCGATGGCCGCCGCCGCCTGGGTCAGCATCCCGGCCGACGGGATCTGGTCGGCCATGAGGGCGAAGGCCAGCACCCGGCCGCTGGCGTCGAAGGCCAGCCCGGCCAGGGCGGTCACCGTGCTCAGGTTGCCGGTCTTGGCCCGCACCGACCCGAGGGCCGGGCCGGTGATCCCGCTGAACACGCTCTCGCCAGCGGACAGCGTGCCGGAGAAGCCGGCCACCGGCAGGCCGGCCAGCAGTGAACGCAGGCCCGGGCGGGCCACGGCCAGTTCCAGGATCTTGATCAGCGTGTCCGGCGCGATCGCGTCTGCTGGCGACAGGCCGCTGCCGTCGACCATGCTGATGCCGGTGCTGACCCCGAGCCGCCGCAGTTCGGAGATGACCGCCTGGGCCGCGCCGCTGAACAAGGCCAGCCCGCCGGCCGCCAGCGCGACCTGACGGGCCAGGTTCTCGGCGATCACGTTGTTGCTCTCCTGCAGCATCTGCTCGACGATGGCCGACAGCGGCGGTGAGGTCACGCTGGCCAGGATGGCGGCGTGGGCCGGGGCGGTCTGGGCCGTGGGAGATCCGGTGACGTGGATGCCATCGGCGGCGAGCAGGCTGGCGAACGACTCGGCCGCCATCAGGGCCGGATCGGTGGCGCGGGGCCGCAGGTTGTACGGGTCGTCGGAGTCCTCGGGCAGGCCCGCCGGGGTCAGCCGCCCCTGGTCCACCTCGAGCGGGACGATCGAGGTGACGTCGCCCGTGCTGACGTAGGAGGCCGGCCAGCCGGGTGCCAGCAGGGGGCCGGTGTACAGCGAGGTGTCGTAGGAGAGGCTTACCGTCCGGTGGCCCCGGGCCGTCAGCGCCTGCGCCGCGGCGGCGGCCAGGCTGGCCAGGGTGGCCGGGCGGGGGTAGTCCTGGGCCGGGAACTGGTTGACGGCCAGCGTCGGGTCACCGCCGCCGACCAGGATGATGCGGTCCGCCGTGGCCCCGCTGACCACGCGGGTGGTGAACCGGGCCCCGGCGCCGAGCGCAGCGAGGGCGGCGGCGGCGGTGGCCAGCTTGGCGGTGGAGGCGGGGGTGGAGAGCTGGCTGCCGTGTTCGGACAGCAGCACGCGCCCGGTGGACGGGTCCGCGACCATGGCCGATACCTGCGGGCCGAGCGCGGCGGCGGACAGCGGGCCGGCCAGCGCGGACCGCAGCCCGCTGGCGGTGGGCAGCGGGCCGCTCCTGGTGCCGCCGGTCAGGACGGCGCCGCCGCCCACGACCGGGCCGCCGGCCACCGAGGCCACCTCGAGCGCCGCCAGCCGGGGCGGCAGCATGCGGACCACGGCCAGGCCGGCCACCAGCGTGAACACGTTGATCACGGCGAGCGTCAGCAGGGCCGCGACTCGAGTGCGGCGCACCATGACTAACCACCTCGGGTGAAATCCGCCGCTGATTGCGGAGACAATGGAGTTAATCATCCGGACTGGTCTGGAGCGAAACCATGGACGTCGAGGTTGTCATCGAGATCCCCAAGGGAACGCGCAACAAGTACGAGATGGACCATGAGAGCGGCCGCATCAGGCTGGACCGCATGCTGTTCACCTCCACCAGGTACCCGTCGGACTACGGGTTCATCGAGGACACGCTGGCTGACGACGGGGATCCGCTCGACGCGCTGGTCCTGCTGGACGAACCGACCTTTCCCGGCTGCCTGATCACCTGCCGGGTCATCGGGATGTTCCGCATGCGGGACGAGAAGGGCCTGGACGACAAGGTGCTGTGCGTGCCGGCCACCGACCCGCGGATGGAGCACCTGCGGGATGTCCATCACGTGCCGGAGTTCGACCGGCTCGAGATCCAGCACTTCTTCGAGGTGTACAAGGAACTCGAGCCAGGCAAGTCGGTCGAGGGTGCCGCGTGGGCGGACCGGGCGGCCGCGGAGGCCGAGGTCGAGAAGTGCCGCAAGCGGCTGGCCGAGTCCCTGGCCTCCGGCGAGCACTGAGTTACCAGGGCAGTACCACGAACACCATAAGACCAGGTATGGGCATGCGGTACCGTGGGGCGGGGTCGCCGAACCGGCGGACAGGATGGGGGTTCCTGACGGTGCCGCGCTACGGAAGAGTCGTGGTCAAGCTCAGCGGCGAGGCGCTGGCCGGATCGGCTAATACCGGGGTTGATCCGGCGAGCCTGTACCGGGTCGCGGACGAGGTCCTGTCGGTGCGCGATCTGGGCGTCCAGGTGGCGGTGGTCGTCGGCGGCGGGAACTACTTCCGCGGCCGGATGGCCGATGGCTGGGGCATCAGCCGGGCCGAGGCCGACAACATCGGGATGCTCGGCACGATCATGAACGCGCTGATGCTCCGCGGTGCGCTCACGGCCAGGACCGACATTGACATCCGGGTCATGACCGCGGTGCCGATCCACAGCGTGGCCGAGCCGTTCATCAGGCTCCGGGCCGTGCACCACCTGGACCGCGGCCTGATCGTGCTGCTGGCCGGCGGCATCGGCCAGCCCTATGTGACCACTGACTACCCGGCGGTGCAGCGGGCCCTGGAACTGGACGCCGATGCCCTGCTGGTGGCCAAGCGCGGGGTGGACGGGGTGTACGACAGCGACCCGAACATCAATCCCGACGCCGTACGCTACAGCAGGCTCACCTATGACGAGGCACTGGCCGCGGGCGTTCGGATCATGGACACCAGTGCCTTCGTGCTGGCCAACGAGCAGTCCCTGACCATGCACGTCTTCGACGTGGCCGCTGCGGGCGTGATGCGGCAGATCTGCGAGGGCGCCGAGCTCGGCACGCGGATCAGCGTCAAGCCGAGCTAAGCCTCCGGCTTCCGACCGGATGAGGTCCCACCCGGCATGCCCTGAGGCGATGTGCGGTGATCACCTCCCTCGGTGCTGCGCCGTGCCGTGACGAGAGCCGCGGCCGTGCTGGCGCGAATCGGTCGTCCGAGTCGTTCATAAATGGCCTGGTGTTCACGCTCGAGGGCCTGCCGTTGGTCCGGTGAAAGCCGAGCGTAAAAAGACATCGTGCGAACGAGAGGATTGAGCTCGTCAGGAGTGTGCTCGACGAGCTTTGGCATGACTGCCACCTGGACGTCCCCGAACAAGCGCCCAGCATAATCTTGCCCCACATCGTAGCTGCCGAGCCAGGCCCATACCTCGGAGACGTTTCCCCGGCGTTGCTCCATCCCAGCCAGCGTGGCGTCGAGATCCCTGTAGGTCGGCCAATTAGCGGCAATGTCTGGGGCGACCCTTCTCAGGGCAGCGAGCACCGCTTCCTGATCTCGCTTGCTACGCGGCTCCTCAAGTCCGCAGTATTGCATGAGGGCGAGCGTTCCACCGGAAACAAGGACGTCAGCGGTCTTCTGCCAGCTAACCCTAGGGTCAACCCAGTGAAACGCGGACGCAGAGAACACGGCCTTAAACTGCTCGCGAGGAAGCAATGCATCCTCAAACTGGGCGTTCACAAATTCCACCTCCCCAGCACGTTCCAGGTTCTGCCTGGCCAGTGCTATGAGGCTCTTGCCGGGTTCGAGTGCTGTGACGCGCAGGCCCCGGGCGACAAGGCCGCGCGTCAGTTGGCCGGTTCCACACCCGACCTCAAGAACGTGATCACCGCTCCCAATCCCCGCGACCCGGCAAGCTTGATTCACGAGTTCGTCAGGATAAGTCGGGCGGTGGCGGTCGTATTCAGCCGCCATCTCATCAAAAACCTTGCCGTAACGACGCGCAGTGGATTCTGGTAGCCGTGTCATTCACTGGTCTCCGTTCATGCTCGTTACTGTGACCGGCCCGCCATGGTCGAGGTTAAAATTTCTGATGCGCTGCGGCGGCGACGATGCCCGTGGATGACCGCCACAGACCGTCTCAGATCATGGCATCGGATACGCAGCAGGGCACGCCGCGCGTAGGCGATTATCTGGATGCGAACTGTCGGCGCGACCCTGCTCGGGGATCAAGAGGGCGCAGTCTGGGCGTGTATGCGGCCTGTATGGACGGCCGTAGCGCGCATCGGCTGGTGTATCCCCCTCGCGGCACGGCTACGCACCCGCCAGACGAAACGCAGTCAAGCGGGATGGTGGCCCGCGGCTGCTAGCGCTCCGCAGGCGTTCGCCGGGTGAGCCGGCGATACCAGTGGCGTATGCTCTCGCGCAGCTTTGGCCGTTGAATACCGAGCTGAGCGCGGCGGGCGGCATCGCTCTCCGCGCGCGCGAACCGTTCACGGCTAGCCTGCTCCGCATGCCGAAATTCTTGCTGAGGTGGTGGTGTTGGGAACAAGACAGCCTCTGATCTGCGCCATCTGCACAGACGACGCCGTTGCTGGTGTAGTGCCGATGATCCCACCGCATTACAGCCATCGGCTACCCCTCAGCCACGACCTTCTGACTGATCCGTAGAGATCAACACCACCGTGGACCTGGATTCGGTCCGTGATGACCTAGCCGGTGTGGTTCACCAGGCGCTGGCACCCGTCCACGGATCGGTCTGGATAAACGAACGCGGGTAACGCCGGGTCCTGGGACAGGACCAATGGCCTCCCGGCATCGTGGCCGAGGTGACTACCGTCAATGGTGGGGACGGGACCAAGGAGGCACCGGCATGAGCATTAACACCTCATCACCGACGCGGCAGCCGTCACCGTACCGGCCGGGCCAGCCGCCGCCGAGGAAGAGGCACCGGGTCTTCCTGTGGGTCTTCCTGGCCATCCAGGTGATCTTCCTGACCTGGGTCATCAGCGCAGGCGTGTCGGCCCCGCAGTACGGCGTCGGCCTCCAGATCGGGCTCTGGGTCCTGACGGACGTGATCAGCAGCGCCATCTACGCCACCTGCCAGCTGCCGCGCAGGCCGCGCTAGCCGTCACCGTCGAGAAGACGGGCGGAGCCGAGCGCTCCCAATCGGCCACGCAACGGGCGCGGCAGTCCCTTCATCCCGAACTGCGGCGCCGCTAGGCCCTTGGTCCGTCAGCCTGAATCATCTACGATTCGATCGGTGCCGTTCCATTAGGGGAACATAATGAGTAACAAGCCACACCTACGCCCTCATCAAGAGGAACGGCAAGCAAGCCGGACGACCAGGCTATTCGTGGCGATTCTCATCCTCGCAGTCTTCATCCTCGCCATCGCCCTAGAGTTGACCGGTCACGTCGTATTCCGTGGGAGGTTAATCCTGTTACGCGGGGCCGCTGGCTCTTGATGTGGTGGTCCCTGGCGCTGGTCTTCCCGGGTCAGATGGGCGGCCGCTTGTCGCTGACAAGCGGATCACGGAGGCGATCGACTTTCGCGTCCAGGCCGAGCGCGGCCGAGGCGACGATGACGGCGGCGCGGCCGGCACACCCACCGGCTAATGGCACGGATGACCGGCTGCGGTTCTCTGGCAGCTGGGCCTGACCGAAGAGTACGGCCCTGACCTGCATCTTTGTCTTGGAGCGGGTGACGGGAATCGAACCCGCACTATCAGCTTGGGAAGCTGACGTTCTACCATTGAACTACACCCGCGCGCACGTGCAGCGGCTCGTCTTACTTCGCGAAGGAACCGGGCTGCGCTGTGTTCGCCCAGACATCGTACCGGAACCGGTAGGTTGCCAGGGTGCTCCTCTCCGATCGTGACATCAAGTCCGAGATCGAGTCCGGGCGGGTCAAGCTCGATCCGTACGAACCCGAACTGATCCAGCCGTCCAGCATCGACGTCCGGCTGGACCGGTACTTCCGGGTCTTCGAGAACCACCGCTACCCGCACATCGACCCCGCGGTGGAACAACCGGATCTGACCCGCCTGGTCGAGACCGACGACGAAGAGCCGTTCGTGCTGCACCCCGGCGAGTTCGTCCTGGCCTCAACCTACGAGGTGGTCACGCTACCCGACGACGTGGCAGGGCGCTTGGAGGGTAAAAGCAGTCTCGGACGACTTGGCCTGCTGACGCATTCGACGGCAGGCTGGATCGATCCTGGATTCTCCGGGCACGTAACTCTTGAGCTTTCCAATGTGGCCACGTTGCCTATCAAGCTATGGCCAGGGATGAAAATAGGCCAGCTTTGCCTGTTCCGCACCAGCTCGCCCGCTGAGCATCCGTACGGCTCGTCCGTCTATGGCTCCAGGTATCAAGATCAGCGCGGTCCCACACCATCACGTTCCTATCTAAATTTTTATCGCGCCAAGGTTTGAATCGGACCAGCGCTGTCAATATTAAGGAAAGGCCGTCCAGCCGAGCAAGGTCGTATCGGGATCCACGCAAGACAACAGACGGCCTTTGCCTGACGCAAAGAACCGATGGTGCAACATTAACGACGTGAAGATTATGTTCCGGATCGCAGAATTAGAGACGATCCAGATCGAACAGGCCGGTCTTGGCGCCAGTGACGAATGTGCGCCACGAGCGTCCAGGATATTGCATAACATGGCCGCTCCGGTCCTTGGAGTCACGGACGTAGATCTGGCCGTTCGAGGGCGCCACCTCGACGCAAGCGCCATTGTTTGCGCTGCGTCTAGCCTTCCGCCACTGAAGATCACCGATCTTCAGATTATTCAGGGACATAGTATTCCTTTGATTGTGATTTATGTTAACATAGATTTCAACAGCTCGCTGGTCCCGCCGCTCTTCTAGACCGCAGTAAACCTGCGGGCGAGGCAATACGGGAAGCCTGCAGGTGAGATTATACCGCTTCTAGGCGATCCTTATAGGAACGCAAATTTTTGGCAATCAATTCTGCGCTATCTTTTGGACTCGCAGCAATTGACTGTAGTTTAGAGAAGATTTCACGGTACCTTTTGAGGTCCTCGTCTCGCTCTAGGTAGGTCGAGCCTATCAGCCCCTCGACGAACACGACGTCGGGAGCCTGGTCGGGCAGCTTCAGGATTGTGAAGTTACTCTCCAGCGCAGGGTGAGCACCCTGTTCATACGGCAGAACTTGAACCATTACGTTGGGCAAGGCTGACATTTCCAGGATCTTAGTCAGCTGGGCCGCCATGACCCGGCGCCCGCCAACCATCCGGTGCAGGGCTGACTCGTCGAGAACTACGGCGAAATGGGGCGGGCTGCTTCGGGTGAGGATGCGCTGGCGGGTGAGTTTCGCCTCGATCTGCAGATCGATCTGATCGGGGCCGAGTCTGGGCATCGAACTCTCGTGGTTGGCGCGCGCGTAGTCCGCCGTCTGCAGGAGGCCGTGCACCACCGACGACTGGAAGGCGGAGATGCCCACGGCCTCTGCTTCCAGTCCGGCATAGGTGGCGTAGGCCAGATCATAGGACTGCCACCAGGCCTGTTGCCTGCTCTCCCTGGCCAGGTCCATCATCCGGTCGCGCTCGGCTTCGTCGGTGACCTCGTAGAGGTCGCAGAGGTCGCGGATGTCGCGCGGGGTGGCCAGGCCGCGGCCGGTCTCCATCCGGCTCACCTTGCTGGGGGAGCACAGGAGCTGCTCGGCGACCTGCTCGACCGTCATGCCCTTCTCGTTGCGGAGCGCGCGTAGCAGGGCACCAAGTTCGCGGCGGCGAACCGTGGGGCTGCGTACTTCTGGCAACGAAGGTCGCTTCCTTCCTCAGGGTCCTCACGATCTTAGAACTACCGGGTTCCCGGCTACTCGGATTTTGCCGATAAGACATGCGACATGCACTTGATATTGGCACTTGCCAGGAACCATTGCTAGAGGCACTATGAAATCAGATAGCAGGATGCATCCTCAACGACCCGCCGACAATGGGGTCGAGCGGTGACCCAGCCGGTTACCGAAAAAGATCGTGTGCCACGTGAGGGCCGCGACGGGCAGCCAGTTCGCCCGCCGCGACACCTCGGCCGCGAGGGGAGGAGGCGACTGCCATGCTGACGAGTCCGCGAAGACCCTCTTCGCTTCCCAGGTGCGCAAGCGCGGGCCGCGGCCGAACATCCGCGGCCCCTACCGCAAGGATCTGAGACCCAGCCGCTACCAGCGGCGGGACACCCCAGACACGCCGCTGGACCGGTGCTGCAACACCGGTCCAGCGAAACACCACCCAGGCTCCAGGAAAAGAGCGTGAAGGGCTAGCGATGTGATCAACATTATCAACTTCACCAGCAAAGACAACCCCCAGTGGCCGCCGCAGGCCGAACCACCCGGGCCGGAGGGCACCGCCCGGGTTGAAGACCGCCCCGGCCGCAGGCGCGGCTGGGGCAGGATATGGACCGCTCTGGCCGCCGCCATGGCCGACTGCCTGGGCGGCTACTCGCGGCGCTGGGGCGACCGCTGGTATATGGCCAACGACGAGGAGGCTTGCTGGCGGGGCTGGCAGACGACCCGGACCCACGGCGGGCTGGGGAGGCGGTACCGCGACCCGGCCTTTGACTCGCTCGCCGAGTGCTCAGGGTGCCAGGGAGCAGGCGTCCGGGCCGAGGCCCGCTGCCTTCCCTGCCAGGGCACGGGACGCATCAGCCTCAGCGAGGTGAGCTAGTCATGGCGTCGGGACGGCCGCGGCAGCCGAATGACCCCAGCGTCATGTCGAGCGTCGAGGCGGCGCTGTCCAACGTGGCCAGGCCGGGTGTGATCGCGCTCATCTGGCACTGGCGCTACGAGCTCGGCCTGGTCAGTGAGCGGGCCGGCGAGGCGCTACGGCGGGTCAGCCGCTGACCTCGCCGGCCTGGGCTCCCGTACCGTCCGGGCTGGCGGCCTTGAGGGCGACCGAACGGACCAGGAGCTGCGCCACATCGATTACTTCGAGGGTGTCCTTGGCTTCGCCGGATCCCTTCTTGGCCGCTACCGCGTCGCCGAGCATGACCAGGCAGTAGGGGCAGGCGGTGGAGATGGTGTCCGGGTTCAGCGCCAGGGCTTCCTCGATCCGCTCGGTGTTGATCCGCTTGCCGATCCGTTCTTCCATCCACATCCGGGCCCCGCCCGCCCCGCAGCAGAACCCCCGGTTCTTGCACCGGTGCATCTCCTCGGCGGTCACCCCGGGCACGGCCTCCAGGATCTCCCGGGGCGGGGTGAACACCTTGTTATGCCGCCCCAGGAAACACGGATCGTGATAGGTCAGCTTCTCCTCGATCGCAGTGACCGGCTTGAGTTTGCCGTCGGCGACTAGCCGGGCCAGCAGCTGGGTGTGGTGGATGACCTCGTAGTTCCCGCCCAGCTGCGGGTACTCCCGGGAGATGGTGTTGAAGCAATGCGGGCAGGACGCGACGATCGTCCGCGGCGCGGCCTCGTTCAGGACCTCGATGTTCTGCTGGGCCAGCATGGAGAACACGAACTCGTTCCCGATCCGCCGGGCCGGATCGCCGGTGCAGGTCTCGGCCGGGCCGAGCACGGCGAAGGTCACGCCGGCCTGGTGCAGCAGGGTGGCGATGGCCTTGGTGGTCTTCTTGGCCCGGTCCTCCAAAGCGCCGGCGCAGCCCACCCAGAACAGGTACTCGATGCCGTCGCCGATCTTGCCGTCCACGACCGGGACCTCGAAGTCGAGCTCGGTGATCCAGTCGGCCCGCTTGGACCCGCCCATGCCCCACGGGTCGCCCTTGTTCTCCAGGTTCCGCAGCATCCCGGCCGCCTCGACGGGGAACGCGGACTCGATCAGCACCTGGTGGCGGCGCATCCCGTCGATGTGGTCGATGTGCTCGATATCCACCGGGCACTCCTCCACGCACGCGCCGCAGTTGGTGCACGACCACAGCACGTCCGGGTCGATCACGCCGCCGTCTTCTTTGGTGCCGACCAGCGGGCGTCCGGCTTCGGCCTTGACCGCCTCCGGCAGCTTGTCCCGGGCCTCGTCGCTGCCGGCCAGCAGCCAGGGGGCCTTGGCGAAGGCGTGGTCGCGCAGGTCGAGGATGACCTGCTTGGGAGACAGCGGCTTGCCGGTGGCCCAGGCCGGGCACTGGGACTGGCAGCGACCGCACTCGGTGCAGGTCGCCATGTCCATCAGGCCTTTCCAGGAGAAGTCTTCGATCTTCCCCAGCCCGAACACGTCGGTGTCCGGATCGGCCTCCTCGAAGTCCAGCACCTTCCCCGCCGACCGCATCGGCTCCAGCGGGCCCAGCGCGTTCGGCCGCCGGGAGAACAGCACGTTCAGCGGGGCCAGAATGATGTGCAGGTGCTTGGAGTAGACCACGATGACCGCGAAGGCCAGCACCACGGCGAGCTGGGCGAGAATAAACACGGCCTCCAGCACGCTGTTGACCCCGTAGCCCAGCGGGTGCAGCCAGTGCCCGACGATCTGGGAGGCGAACGCGCCGTGGGAGTACGGGAACACCCCGGTGTTGATCTGCGCGCCGCGGTACAGCAGCAGGGTGGCGATGACACCGAAGATCATGCCCAGCACGACCCAGGCGGCCCGGGTGTGCGAGCCGAAGAACCGCGACTTGCGGCCTTCGGCGTGCGGGTTGTTCCGCAGCCGGATCACGGCGAAGGTGATGATGCCGGCCAGCACCCCGACCGCGAACAGGTCCTCAAGGAACCCGATCACCTCCCAGTGCCCGATGCCCGGGATCGCGAACGTCCGGGAGAACAGGTCACCGTAGGACTCGATGATCGTCAGCAGCAGCACGATGAAACCCCAGAAGGTGGCCGCGTGCGCGGCGCCCGGCACCGACCACTTCAGCAGCTTCCGCTGGCCGATGACCTCGGTGGCCTCGGTGGCCGCGTCCCGGCCGGGATGGGTGCGCACCGCCTCGATCCGCTCCGGCGCGGGCTGCCCGGAGGCCAGCAGCCGGCGCAGCCAGTCCAGGCGGCGCCCGGCGACAGCGAGCGCGACCACGGTCAGCAGCAGGCCGACGGTCATCCGCAGGGCCACACCAGCCTCCTCAATACTTGAAACTTTAGGGGTCAAGCCTAGCTGTGCAGCCATGTCGCGGGCGGGCGGGCCCGGCGGGCAAAATTTTCCGCGAGTTTCCGCGAGCGGCGGGAATGGCTGGCGGCTTACGTAAGTTGAGCCTAAGTGACTCAAGTCATTTGACGGCGGAAGCCCCCGCTGGCAAGCTTGAGCCCGAATTACTCAACTTCAACACACACAAGGACTGCTCATGGCACGTGCGGTAGGGATTGACCTGGGGACGACCAACTCTGTCGTCGCCATCCTGGAGGGCGGCGAGCCCACGGTCATAGCCAACGCCGAGGGCTCACGGACGACTCCCTCGGTCGTGGCCTTCGCCAAGAACTCTGAGGTCCTCGTCGGTGAGGTCGCCAAGCGGCAGGCCGTCACCAACGTGGACCGGACCATCCGTTCGGTCAAGCGCCACATGGGCACCGACTGGTCGGTCAGCATCGACGGCAAGAAGTTCAGCCCCCAGCAGATCAGCGCGTTCGTGCTGCAGAAGCTGAAGCGGGACGCCGAAGCCTACCTGGGCGAGAAGATCACCGACGCGGTCATCACTGTCCCGGCCTACTTCAATGACGCGCAGCGCCAGGCCACCACCGAGGCGGGCAAGATCGCGGGCCTGAACGTGCTCCGCATTATCAACGAGCCCACCGCCGCGGCGCTGGCCTACCACCTGGAGAAGGAGGGCGAGGCCACCATCCTGGTCTTCGACCTGGGCGGCGGCACCTTTGACGTGTCCCTGCTCGAGGTCGGCGAGGGCGTCGTGGAGGTCAAGGCGACCAGCGGCGACAACCACCTGGGCGGCGACGACTGGGACCAGCGCATCGTGGACTGGCTGGTCAAGGACTTCAAGAACGGCTACGGCATCGACCTGTCCAAGGACAAGATGGCGCTGCAGCGGCTGCGTGAGGCCGCGGAGAAGGCCAAGATCGAGCTGTCGCAGGGTATGGAGTCGCAGATCAACCTGCCCTACATCTCCCAGGGCCCGGACGGCCCGCTGCACCTGGACGCCAAGCTGACCCGGGCGGAGTTCCAGCGGATGACCTCCGACCTGCTCGACCGGTGCAAGGGCCCGTTCCAGCAGGTGATCAAGGACGCCGGGATCAAGCTCGACGACCTGCACCACGTGGTGCTGGTCGGCGGGTCCACCCGGATGCCCGCGGTGGTCGACCTGGTCAAGTCGCTGACCGGCGGCAAGGAGCCGAACAAGGGCGTCAACCCGGACGAGGTCGTCGCGGTGGGCGCCTGCCTGCAGGCCGGCGTGCTCAAGGGTGAGGTCAAGGACGTCCTGCTGCTCGATGTGACCCCGCTGTCGCTGGGTATCGAGACCAAGGGCGGCATCTTCACCAAGCTGATCGAGCGGAACACCACGATCCCGACCAAGCGCTCGGAGATCTTCACCACCGCCGAGGACAACCAGCCGTCGGTGCAGATCCAGGTGTTCCAGGGTGAGCGCGAGATCGCGGCCTACAACAAGAAGCTCGGCATGTTCGAGCTGGCCGGCATCGCGCCCGCGCCGCGCGGCGTGCCGCAGATCGAGGTCACCTTCGATATCGACGCCAACGGCATCGTCAACGTCTCGGCCAAGGACCTGGGCACCGGCAAGCAGCAGTCGGTCCAGATCACCGGCGGGTCCGCGCTGCCCAAGGACGACATCGAGAAGATGGTCAGGGACGCGGAGCAGTACGCCGAGGAGGACCGCAAGCGGCGGGAAGAGGCCGAGGTCCGCAACCAGGCCGACACGCTGGTCTACAGCACCGAGAAGTTCCTCGGCGAGAACGAGGACAAGGTGCCCGAGGACATCAAGTCCGAGGTGCGTGAGGCCATCGCCGAGGTCAAGAAGGCGCTGGAGAGCAACGACACCGACGCCATCAAGTCGGCCAGCGAGCACGCCGCGCAGGTCAGCCAGAAGATGGGCACCGCCATCTACCAGCAGGCCCAGGCCCAGCAGGCCAGTGCGCCGTCCGGTTCGGCCGACGGCAGCACCGAGACCCCGGCCGACGACGAGGTCGTCGAGGCCGAGATCGTCGACGAGGGCCCTAGCGAGGGCGGAGCGTCCTGATGCCAGCATCCGAGGAGACGGGCTCCGGCCCGGTCATCCACGACCACCGGCGCATCGACCCGGTGACCGGTCAGGTCCGGGGCAGGCACGCGGCATCCAAGCCGGCCGGCACCACGAGTGCCGGCCGGCCGGCCGGGCCTTCCGGGTCGCCCGGGAACCCCGGGAACCCGGGGAACCCGGGGTCCAGGGACGGTGCGCCCGCCGGCGGCCAGGACGAGGCCGACCCGGCCGGCACCACCAACGAGGTCCTCGAGGGGATCCTCGAGGACCCGGCCCCGGCCGCCGGCCAGAAGCAGACCGGCGCCGCCGCGCAGCTGGCGGAGCGCACCGCGGACCTGCAGCGCCTGCAGGCGGAGTACGCCAACTACCGCAAGCGCGTCGACCGGGACCGGGCCGCCGTCAAGGAGCAGGCCGTGGCCGGCACGCTGGCCGGGCTGCTCCCGGTGCTCGACGCCATCGACCAGGCGCGGGAGCACGGCGAGCTGTCCGGCGGCTTCAAGTCGGTCGCCGACTCACTGCAGGCGGCGCTCGGCCGGCTGGGCCTGGTCACCTACGGCGAGCAGGGTGACCCGTTCGACCCGAAAATCCATGAGGCGCTGACCCATTCCTATTCATCCGACGTCACCGAGGACACGTGCGTCGAGATCCTGCAGCCCGGCTACAAGGTGGGCGACAGGATCCTGCGGCCGGCCAGGGTGGCCGTGGCTGCGCCGGCGACCGGGCCCGACGGCAGCAGCAACGAAGCCGCCCGCTCTTCGGACGAGGAAGACAACTAACGGCCAGCTCCGCGAGAGCCCGTGCGAGCCAAAAGGCCGCGGCACTGCCTGGACTGAACTGCCTGGACTGAGGAGCGAGGAACGAGCGACGAGGGAAGGCAGCGCCTAAAAGCGGCCTGGAGGCGAGCAGAGAACACAGCGCCCCGGAGGCGAGCGGAGACAGAAAATGAGCACGAAGGACTTCCTCGAGAAGGATTACTACAAGGCCCTGGGCGTCACCAAGACGGCCAAGCCGGCCGAGATCAAGGCGGCCTACCGCAAGCTGGCCCGTAAATACCACCCGGACGCGAACAAGGGGGACTCCTCGGCCGAGGATCGGTTCAAGGAGATCTCCGAGGCGTACTCGGTGCTGTCCGACGAGAAGCGGCGCAAGGAGTACGACGAGGCGCGCTCGCTGTTCGGCGGCGGCGGGTTCCGGGTGCCGACCGGCACCCGGCCGGGCGGCGGCGGGTTCAACTTCGACCTCGGCGACATCTTCGGCAACACCGGGGACGCCGGGAGCGGCCTGGGCGACCTGCTGGGCGGCGTGTTCAACCGCGGTAACCGCACCACGGCCCAGAACCGGCCCCGCCGGGGCGCCGACGTGGAGACCGAGACCACACTGGCCTTCGGCGACGCGATCGACGGCACCACGGTGGCGCTGCGGCTGACCGGCGAGGGCCCGTGCCCGACCTGCCGGGGCACCGGCGCCAAGGCCGGCACCGTGCCCCGGGTCTGTCCCGTCTGCGACGGGACCGGCCAGTCGAGCCGGAATCTGGGCTCGTTCGGGATCAGCGAGCCGTGCAAGGAGTGCCGGGGCCGCGGCCTGGTGGTGGACGACCCGTGCCCGGCCTGCTCGGGCAGCGGCCGGGCCATGAGCTCGCGCACCATCCAGTCGCGTATCCCGGCCGGGGTGGCCGACGGGCAGCGGATCAAGATCGCGGGCAAGGGCGCGCCTGGCGAGCGCGGCGGCCCCGCGGGCGACCTGTACGTCCGGGTGCACGTCAAGCCGCACCCGGTGTTCGGCCGGTCCGGTGACAACCTGACCGTGACCGTGCCGGTGACGTTCGCCGAGCTGGCCCTGGGCTCGGAGGTCAAGGTGCCCGCGCACCGCGGCGCGCCGGTCACGGTGCGGATCCCGCCGGGCACCGCGAACGGCAGCAAGTTCAGGGTCTCGGGCAAGGGGGTCCGCCGCAAGGACGGGACCACCGGCGCCATGATCGTCACCGTCGAGGTGATGGTCCCGCAGGACCTGAACCGCAAGGCCCGCAGCGCCATCGAGGAGCTGCGGGAAGCCACCGCAGGGGCGGATCCGCGCGAGGGACTCCTCGAGCGGGCCAAAGAGGCCTGAGCGGAGGTGATGCACATGACCAGCCCATACGAGCCATCGGATGACCTGCCCGTCTACGTCATCTCCGTGGCCTCCGAGCTGTCCGGCATGCACCCGCAGACGCTGCGCGAGTACGAGCGGCGCGGCCTGGTGTCGCCGGGCCGCAGCGGCGGCGGCGGGCGGCGCTACTCGATGCGGGACATCCTGGCCCTGCGCGAGATCCAGCGGCTGTCGCAGCAGGAGGGCGTCAATCTCTCCGGCATCAAGCTGATCCTGAACCACCTCCGCGAGCTGGAGCAGGCCCGCAGGCTGGTCGCGGAGCTGCACGCCGAGGTCGCGCAGCTCCGGGCCGAGCT
Organism: uncultured Actinomycetes bacterium; assembly: GCA_963835775.1. GTDB lineage: Bacteria > Actinomycetota > Actinomycetes > Streptosporangiales > Streptosporangiaceae > Palsa-504. The sequence goes on from CAWIHB010000006.1 coordinate 102,346, forward strand.
GGAATCAACCCGGGCCGTGGCGGCCCGGCTGGCCGAACTGCGCCGCAGCGGTGCCGACACCCCCTCCGGGCAACCGGGTCTGGTGCCGGTCCGCCGCGGCCGGGTAGCGGTGTGGGAACCCATGACCGGGCCGCCCGGCGGGACCGGGCAGCCCAGAACAGACAAGTAGCGGGGCCGGTCAGCGCGACTGGCCCGTCGCAGGAGATAGGTAGATGGCAGACGACAAACTGACCCACAACAGCCAGGACGCGCTGTCGACCGCGGTGCGGCGCGCCGCAGCCGGCGGAAGCCCGCAGGTCGAGGCTTTGCACCTGCTCGTCGCCCTGGTTGAGCAGGCGGACGGGACCACCGCTCCGCTGCTGCGGGCGGTCGGCGCCGACCCGGCGCTGGTCGCCAAGCAGGCCAACGAGCGCCTGGACCGGATGCCGCGGGCGCGCGGCGCCACGCTGAGCGCCCCGGAGATGTCCCGGCCGCTGCTGGCGGCGATCGCCACCGCGTCCAGCCGGGCCAAGCAGCTGGGCGACGAGTACATTTCCACCGAGCACCTGCTGGTCGGCCTGGCCGCCGACGGCGGCGAGGCCAAGTCCGTGCTGGCCGCGGCCGGCGTCACGGCCGACGCGCTGCTCGAGGCGTTCAGCCAGATCCGCGGCAGCGCCCGGGTGACCAGCCAGGACCCCGAGGACACCTACAAGGCGCTGGAGAAGTACGGGGTCGACCTGACCAAGCAGGCCCGGGACGGGGCCCTGGACCCGGTCATCGGCCGCGACGCCGAGATCAGGCGCGTGATCCAGGTGCTGTCCCGCCGGACCAAGAACAACCCGGTGCTGATCGGCGAGCCGGGCGTGGGCAAGACCGCGGTCGTGGAGGGCCTGGCCCAGCGGATCGTGGCCGGCGACGTGCCTGAATCGCTGCGCGGCAAGCGGCTGATCGCCCTGGACCTGGGCGCCATGGTGGCCGGGGCCAAGTACCGCGGCGAGTTCGAGGAGCGGCTCAAGGCCGTGCTGACCGAGATCAAGCAGAGCGAGGGCCAGGTCATCACGTTCATCGACGAGCTGCACACGGTCGTGGGGGCCGGCGCCGCCGAGGGCGCGATGGACGCGGGCAACATGCTCAAGCCCATGCTGGCCCGCGGCGAGCTGCGCATGGTGGGCGCGACCACGCTGGATGAGTACCGGGAGCGGATCGAGAAGGACCCGGCCCTGGAGCGCAGGTTCCAGCAGGTGCTGGTGGGCGAGCCTTCGGTGGAGGACACGATCGCCATCCTGCGCGGGCTGAAGGGCCGCTACGAGGCCCACCACCAGGTGCAGATCGCCGACGCGGCGCTGGTCGCGGCGGCCGCGCTGTCCGACCGCTACATCACCGCCCGGTTCCTGCCGGACAAGGCCATCGACCTGGTCGACGAGTCCGCCTCCCGGCTCCGGATGGAGATCGACTCCCAGCCCGTCGAGATCGACGAGCTGCGCCGGGCCGTGGACCGGATGACGATGGAGGAGCTCGCGCTGGCCAACCAGGAGGACGCGGCCAGCAAGGAGCGGCTGGAGCGGCTGCGCGCCACCAAGGCCGACCGGCAGGAGCAGCTGACCGCGCTGGTGGCCCGCTGGGAGCAGGAGAAGTCCGGCCTGAACAAGGTGGGCGAGCTGAAGAAGCGGCTCGACGACCTCGAGGGCCAGGCCGAGCGCGCTCAGCGTGACGGCGACTACGAAGCCGCCTCACGGCTGCTGTACGGGGAAATCCCCGCGGTCAAGGAGCAGCTGGCCGAGGCGAGCAGCACGGCCCGTTCGGCCTCTTCGGAGGACGGGACCGGGGCGGCGGGCATCCCCGCTACGGCGCCCATGGTCAAGGAGGAGGTCGGGCCGGACGACGTCGCGGACGTGGTGTCGTCGTGGACCGGCATCCCGGCCGGGCGGCTGCTCGAGGGCGAGACGGCCAAACTGCTGCGGATGGAGGCCGAGCTCGGCCGGCGCGTCATCGGCCAGGCGCAGGCCGTCCAGGCCGTGTCCGACGCGGTGCGCCGGGCCCGGGCCGGGGTGTCCGACCCGGACCGGCCGACCGGCTCGTTCCTGTTCCTCGGCCCGACCGGTGTGGGCAAGACGGAGCTGGCCAAGGCGCTGGCCGCGTTCCTGTTCGACGACGAGCGGGCCATGATCCGCATCGACATGAGCGAGTACGGCGAGAAGCATTCGGTGGCCCGGCTGATCGGCGCCCCGCCCGGCTACGTGGGCTACGACGAGGGCGGCCAGCTCACCGAGAGCGTGCGGCGGCGGCCGTACAGCGTGGTCCTGCTCGATGAGGTGGAGAAGGCGCACCCCGAGGTGTTCGACGTCCTGCTCCAGGTGCTGGACGACGGGCGGCTGACCGACGGCCAGGGCCGGACGGTGGACTTCCGGAACACCATCCTGGTGCTCACCTCCAACCTCGGCTCGCAGTTCATCGCCGACCCGGCCTTCGGGGACGAGCGGGCCAAGCGGGAGGCGGTGCTGGCCGCGGTCAGGAACGCGTTCAAGCCGGAGTTCCTGAACCGGCTCGACGACGTGATCGTCTTCGACGCGCTGTCCACCAGCGAGCTGACCCAGATCGTCGACCTGCAGGTCGAGCGGCTGGCCGCGCGGCTGGCGGGGCGGCGGCTGACCCTGACCGTGACCCCCGCGGCCCGGGAGTGGCTGGCCCTGACCGGGTTCGACCCGGTGTACGGGGCCCGGCCGCTGCGCCGGCTGGTCCAGTCGGCCATCGGTGACCAGCTGGCCCGAGCGCTGCTGGCCGGCGAGATCATCGACGGCGACGAGGTGACGGTCGACGTGGACGAGGGACAGGACGCGCTGGCCGTGACCCGGTCCGCGCGCTAGCCTCCGGCACGAAGGGCCGGGCCGGGCGCGCGGGACTCAGACTCCCGCCGCTGGCCCGGCCTTTCTGCTGTCCAGCAGCTTGTCGTAGTCGTCTTCGGGCAGGCCGAGGTCGACCCGCAGCCGGTACCGCAGCCGGAGCAGCAGCTGCAGCTCATTTCGGTCCTTGCCGTCCTCGCCGCGCAGGCAGACGTCCACGCCCGCGGTGGCCCAGTCCAGCGCGCCGGCCAGGTCGCCCTGCTCGGTGAGCAGCTCGGCTGCCAGGTCACAGGTCCGGGCCCTGGACCGGCCGCCGGACTCGCTCAGCTCGCGGAGCAGGGATTCGGCCTCGGCGGCCCGGCCCAGCGTGAACCAGGCGCGGGCCAGCGACACCCGGGGGTCGTCGAACGTGGCACCCTGGTCGGCGATCGCCTTGCGGAACTCCTCCGCGGCCGACTCGGGCTCGTCGGCCTGCAGCCACTGCTCGCCCGCCCGCATGTGCGCCTCGGCCCGGGACATGCTGCCCGCCGAGGCCTGTACGGCCAGGCGGCTCATCCGGACCGCGGCCCGCTTGTGATTGCCGGTCCGGGCAGCATTCACCTCAATGGCATCGAACAACTCACCGGACAGCGCAACCACCACGTTCAGAACCTACCCGCCGGAGCCATGCACAATCAGGGAGTCAGCGCGGTTTTGCCGGTTAACTACCGGCGGGTACGCTCCAGCGCGTCCCAGAAGCCGCGGCGCAGCGCGTGCCTGACCTCGTCGTGCAGCAGGAAGTCGATGGGCAGCGCCGAGCCCTGCAGCAGCCGGGCCTCCAGGTCGGACGGCATCCGCGGCTTGCGGGCCAGCACCGCCTCCAGCCACAGCGCCGGGGCGTCCCTGGCTACCGACGCGCCGAACTCCTGGCCTTCCTCGTGGGCGGCCTGCACCGCCTCCGACAGCGAGACCCCGCCCGAGGCGTATCCGGGCGGCGCGGACGTTACGACCGGCTGCGGGCCCGAGTAGGGGGCGCTGCGAGCCGGTCCCTGGCTCGGCCCGACGTGCTGGCCCGACGGCGGCGTCCCGCCCATCGGCCCCATCGGGCCCGGGCCGGGCGCCCGCGACGGCAGCCGCCGCAGCTGGCCGGGCGGAGCCTGCGTGGTGTCGGTCCCGGACACGCCGGCCAGGCCGGACACCCCGGCCAGCCCCGTGATGCCCGGGATTGGTTCCGGCACGCCCGGCTGGGCCGCGGGGTAACCGGGCGCGTCCTCGACGACGCGAGGCCGACTGGCCTGGTTCGGCGCGCCCGCGTCCTGGCGGTCCTGCCGTTCCTGCCGTTCCTGCCGTTCCTGGCGGGCCCGCGCGGCTGGGGCGTAGATGTCCGGCCGTCCCGCAGGCTGCGCCTCGCCGTTGACGGCCTGCACTGGCCGGTCGTCGCGGGACCGGTCCTCACGCGGGCGGTCCTCCCGGGACCGGTCGTCCCGGCCCGGCGCCCGGGGCAGCTGCAGCGCGGGCCGCTGGTACTCCGCGACCACGGGCGCGGTGTAGATGGCGGGCGGGGCGTGGTTGGCGGGCGGGGCGTGGTTGGCGCCCACGGGCAGCGGCTGGTAGGTCCCGGCGGCCACCGGCGCGTGGCCATTGGCCAGGGTCCGGCCCGGGACCCGGTCCGCGTCCTCGGGCTCGTCCTGGCGGGCCGGCTCGGCGCCCGCGATGAGCTCCACGTAGGGCCGGAGCTGCTCGCCGCCGATCTCGATGATGTCGTCGGATTCCTGGCGCAGCGCCCGGGAGATGGTCCAGTTGCCGTCCACGGCGATGTGCACCAGGGTGACCCGCAGGCCCAGATCCTGCACGTCGGCGATGACCTGGGCCAGGTCCTCTTCCGCGCTGATGACCAGCGCGTCGGTGATCGCGTTGTTGCGGGCCAGCGTGGTCAGGTCCCGGTGGATCTCGGTTTCCACGCCCTCCCGGCGGCCGGGGCGGATCTTCGCCACCCGCAGCTTGATGCCGGGCAGGTCGGCCAGGGCGTCCTGTTCGGCGGTGCGGCGCCCGTCGACCGTGGCTTCGTACCAGTAGCAGCGCAGCAGCGGCAGGCCGGTCCGCTCCCTGGCCAGCCCGCCCATGAGCTGCAGCAGCCCCTCGTAGTCCCAGGTGACCGATTCGCCGCGGCGGGTTCCGTGCACAGCCATGGCACCATCCGCGAGCACGTAGCTTGCGTCAACGAACAGCGCGCAGCGATCCACGGCCCCACCGTCCTTCCCTCCGCGCCGCATCCGCCGCGGGGCTACCTCGGCGCAGTGGCCAGCTTCTCCGGTCCGATCCGGACCTGACCACTCTAAGCGTAGTGAAGTAGCCTTCTCCGGGATGCCTTTCCGCTGCATTCCCGCTGCCTGGAGGGACGCGGACGGCAAATCGGCCGATTTGGGGAAGGATGTTCGGCGTGCGCGACCGGACCGAACTGCTCGCGGCGATCAAGGCCAAAGCCGTCATCCATGGTGACTTCATCCTCTCCTCGGGTCAGCGGGCCGACTTCTACGTCGACCTGCGCCGGGTGCTGCTCGACGGGCGGCTGGCCCCGCTGGCGGGCCGGGTCATGCTCGACCTGACCTGGGACCTGGGCTACGACGCGGTCGGCGGGCTGACCATGGGCGCCGATCCGGTGGCCACCGCGATGCTGCACGCGGCCGCGGCCCGCGGCACGCCCATCGACGCGTTCGTGGTGCGGAAGACCGAGAAGGCCCACGGCCTGCAGCGCCGCATCGAGGGGCCCGAGGTGGCCGGGCGGCGGGTGCTCGCGGTCGAGGACACCTCCACCACCGGCGCCTCCCCGCTGACCGCCGTGGACGCGCTGCGGGCGGCCGGCGCCGAGGTGGCCGGCGTGGCCGTGCTGGTGGACCGGGGCGCGCGGGAGCACGTGATCCGGCGTGGGCTGCCGTACCTGGCCGCCTACGACCTGTCAGAGCTCGGCATCTGACCGGTGCTTCCCGGCCGCGAGGCCGGCTCGGTGGGCCGGGACAGCGCGGACTCGCGCCGGAACTGGCGCAGCCGGTACACCACGAAGCCGACGATGGCGATGACCACCAGCGCGAACAGGGCATAGCCGACGATGGTCAGGCCGTGGCTGACGCTGTTCCAGGCGTGGCCGAGCTGGTAGCCGGCCACGGACAGCACGGTGGCGTAGATGACGGTGCCGATCAGGCTGAGCACCCCGAACCGGAGCGCCGGGATCCGGACCAGGCCCGCGACGATCGAGGTGAAGGCGCGGACGAAGGGCAGCATGCGGCCGACGACCACGGCCCAGGATCCCCGGCCGGCCAGGAACCGTTCGGCCCGGTCGACGTCGGACTGGGTCACCAGCACGTAGCGGCCCAGCTTCGCCACCAGCGGCTTGCCGCCGACCCGGCCCACCGCGTAGGAGGCGTAGGACCCGGCGAGTTCGGCCAGGGAGCCGATGATGATGACCAAGGCGAGGTTAAGATGACCCTGGTAGGCGAGCACGCCGGCGAACCCGAACGTGATCTCGGACGAGATCGGGATGCACGCCGCCTCGAGGAAGCCGAACAAGATGAGCGCAGCGTAACCCGCCGACGTGAGAAAGCTCTCCATGGCTTCTGTTTGTACCGCATGGCCGGGACCAGCCGGTGCATCTTCATGCTCGCTTCATGTCTAGGCTTGGGTCAGGTCCAAGGTCCCTAGAGTGATCCGGCCTGACTATCTACGCTGGCGTCAGGCTCAAGCCAAGGGAGTTAATTGCTATGCCCATCGCGACCCCAGAGATCTACGCGCAGATGCTCGATACCGCAAAGCAGCGCGGTTACGCATACCCCGCCATCAACTGCACCTCCAGCCAGACGCTGAACGCCGCACTGCGCGGGTTCGCCGACGCCGGCAGCGACGGGATCGTCCAGATCTCGACCGGCGGCGCGGAATACCTGTCGGGATCGTCGGTCAAGGACATGGTGGTCGGCGCGTCGGCGCTGGCCGAGTTCGCGCACGTGGTGGCGGACCGGTACCCGAACTACATCGCCCTGCACACCGACCATTGCCCCAAGGACAAGCTGGACACCTACATGCGCCCGCTGGTCGCGATCTCGAGGGAGCGCGTGCAGCGCGGCCAGGAGCCGCTGTTCCAGTCGCACATGTGGGACGGCTCGGCGGTGCCGCTCAAGGAGAACCTCGAGATCGCCACCGGACTGCTCGCCGACTGCGCGGCGGCCCGGATCATCATGGAGATGGAGATCGGGGTGGTCGGCGGCGAGGAAGACGGGATCGTCGGCGAGATCAACGAGAAGCTGTACACCACCCCGGAAGACGCCCTGGCCACGGCCGAGGCGCTCGGGCTCGGCGAGCGGGGCCGGTACATCCTGGCCGCGACGTTCGGCAACGTGCACGGCGTCTACAAGCCCGGGCACGTCAAGCTGCGCCCCGCCGTGCTCAAGGAGATCCAGGACGCGGTGGGCCACAAGTACGGCCAGGACAAGCCCTTCAACCTGGTCTTCCACGGCGGTTCCGGCTCGGCGCTCGAGGAGATCAGGGAGGCCATCTCCTACGGCGTGGTCAAGATGAACGTGGACACCGACACCCAGTACGCGTTCACCCGGCCGATCGCCGGCCACATGTTCACCAACTACGACGGCGTGCTCAAGGTGGACAGCGATGTGGGCAACAAGAAGGCCTACGACCCGCGCAGCTACGGCAAGGCCGGCGAGCAGGGCATGGCGCAGCGGGTCACGCACGCCTGCGAGGACCTGCTGTCCGCAGGCCACCACCTCGGCTGATGGAGCGGGAGAACCTGCTGGCCGGGCCCAAGGGGACACCGGCTACGTATCTGCTGGAAAACGAGGAAGCCGCCGCATCGCTGGCCGCGGGCGCCGATCCCGCCGAGGTCGCCGCACGGTTCCCGGCGTACTCGGCGGCCTGGGCGACCCTGGCCGAACGGGCCTTCGCCCGCGGTGACGCCGTCACCGCCTACGCCTACGCCCGCACCGGCTACCACCGCGGCCTGGACCAGCTGCGCCGGTCGGGCTGGCGCGGTACCGGGCCCATCCCGTGGGAGCACGAGCCGAACCGCGGCTTCCTGCGGTCCCTGCACATGCTGGGCCGGGCGGCCGGCGCCATCGGCGAGGACGACGAGGCCGCCCGCTGCGACCAGTTCCTGCGCGACAGCAGCCCCGCCGCCGCCACCGCCCTCGGCTAACCCTAGCCCGGGACATTCCGGACCTTTCGCGATGTCGCAGTGGGTTACCTGGCCTTATAGGGGGTAACCTCAGAGCGCAAGAGCCCCTGCCGCGCTTGCGCCTGTGCGGGGGCTTCACTATTGCGGGTCACGCGGAGGGGGATGAGCCGATGCCCGCCATCGTGCTGGTCGGCGCCCAGTGGGGCGACGAGGGCAAGGGCAAGGCCACCGACCTGCTCGGCGACCGCGTCGACTACGTGGTCAGGTACCAGGGCGGGAACAACGCCGGGCACACCGTGGTCATCGGCGAGGAGAGCTACGCGCTGCACATGCTCCCGTCCGGGGTGCTGTCCCCGGACGTGGTCCCGGTGATCGGCAACGGCGTGGTCATCGACCCGCAGGTGCTGCTGGACGAAATCGACGGCCTGGCCGAGCGCGGTATCGACTGCGGCAAGCTGCTCGTGTCGGCCAACGCGCACCTGATCATGCCCTACCACCGGGCGCTGGACAAGGTCACCGAGCGCTACCTGGGCAGCGCGCGGATCGGCACCACGGGGCGCGGCATCGGGCCCGCCTACGGGGACAAGATCGCCCGGGTCGGGATCCGCGTCCAGGATCTGTTCGACCCCGGCATCCTGCGCAAGAAGCTCGAGCTGGTGCTGCGCGAGAAGAACCAGGTGCTGAGCAAGGTGTACAACCGCCGCGGCATCGACCCGGCCGCCGTGGCGGCCGACTACGAGCGTTATGCCGAACGGCTCCGCCGCTATGTGGCCGACACCGGGCTGGTGCTCGGCCGGGCCCTGGACCGGGGCGAGGTCGTGCTGCTGGAAGGCGCCCAGGCCACCATGCTGGACGTGGACCACGGCAGCTACCCGTTCGTGACCTCCTCCTCGCCCACCGCGGGCGGCGCCTGCGCGGGCTCGGGCATCGGGCCGACCCGGATCTCCGACGTCATCGGCATCGTCAAGGCCTACACCACCCGGGTCGGCGAGGGACCCTTCCCCACCGAACTGCGCGACCAGCAGGGCGAGTGGCTGCGCGCCACCGGCGCCGAGTACGGGGTGACCACGGGCCGGCCGCGGCGCTGCGGGTGGTTCGACGCGGTCATCGCCAGGTACGCGACCCGGGTCAACGGCATCACCGGCTACTTCCTGACCAAGCTGGACGTGCTGTCCGGCCTGGACCGGGTCCCGGTGTGCGTGGCCTACGAGGTGGACGGCCAGCGGCAGGATGAGATCCCGATGACGCAGACCGACTTCCACCACGCGGTGCCGGTCTACGAGCACTTCGACGGCTGGGCCGACGACATCTCCACCGCCCGGAACCTCAGCGACCTGCCCAAGAACGCGCAGACCTACATCGCGGCCGTCGAGGAGATGATCGGCGCCCCGGTGTGCGCGGTCGGCGTCGGCCCCCGCCGTGACCAGACCCTCCAGCTCCGCGACCTCCTCCGGGCCTGACCGCGCCGGTAGGCTCACGGCGTGCGCATTCTCGTCGTCGGGTCGGGTGGGCGTGAGCACGCCCTGATCCGCGCCCTCAGCCGCGATACCGGCAGCCTGCACGCCGCCCCGGGCAACCCGGGCATCGCGGCGGTCGCAGAGACCCACCCGCAGGTCGCCCCGGTCCCGGCGCAGATCCTGGCCCTGGCCCGCAAGCTCAGCCCGGATCTGGTGGTCATCGGGCCGGAGGCGCCGCTGGTCGCGGGGGCGGCCGACGCGCTGCGCGAGCACGGCCTGGCCTGCTTCGGCCCGGACGCCGCCGCGGCCCGGATCGAGGGCTCCAAGTCCTTCGCCAAGCTGGTCATGGCCGAGGCCGGGATCCCCACCGCCGCGTCGCTGACCTGCCGCACCGCCGCCGAGGCGGATCAGGCCCTGGACCGGTTCGGGCCGCCCTTCGTGGTCAAGGACGACGCCCTGGCGGCGGGCAAGGGCGTGCTGGTCAGCACCGACCTGGACGCCGCCCGGGCGCACGCCCGGGCCTGCGGCACGGTGGTCATCGAGGAGTACCTGGACGGCCCCGAGGTGTCGCTGTTCGCGGTCACCGATGGCGTCACGGCCGTGCCGCTGCTGCCGGCCCAGGACTTCAAGCGAGCCGGCGACGGCGACCAGGGCCCGAACACCGGCGGCATGGGCGCCTACGCCCCCCTCCCCTGGGCCCCGGCGGACCTGGTGCCGGAAACGATGGCCAGCGTCGTCCAGCCCGCCGTCGACACGCTGCGCCGGCGCGGCACGCCCTACCGGGGCCTGCTGTACGCCGGCTTGGCCCTGACCAGCGCGGGCGTCCGCGTGGTGGAGTTCAATGCCCGCTTCGGCGACCCGGAGACCCAGGTGGTGCTGGACCGCCTGGATCAGGGTTCGACCCCGCTGGCCCCGCTGCTGTACGCGGCGGCCACGGGCGACCTGGCCGGCGCGGCCCCGCTGGCGTGGCGGCCGGGCGCAGCGGTGGTGGTGGTGATCGCCGCCGAGGGCTACCCCGCCGCCCCGGTCACCGGCGACAAGATCAAGATCCCATCCGCCGAACGATCCGTGGTGCCCGCGTCCGGCCCCGCCGCACCATCATCCGGGGCGGCCGCCGCCGGGGCGTACGTGCTGCACGCGGGCACGGCCCGGGACGCGGACGGCGACCTGGTGACGGCCGGCGGCCGGGTCCTGAGCGTGGTCGGGACCGGCGCCGGCATCGCCGCCGCGCGCGCCGCGGCCTACGACCTGGCCGCCACGATCTCCATCCGGGGCGGCTGGTACCGGCGGGACATCGCCGCCCGGATAGCGTGAAGGCATGATCGAGCGGTACACGCTGCCCGAGATGGGGCAGGTCTGGAGCGAAGCGCACAAGTACGAGCTGTGGTGCCGGGTCGAGCTGCTCGTCCTGGCGGCGCACGCCCGCGCGGGCACGGTGCCTGCGGACAGCGTTGAGCCGGTCCGTTCGGCCCCACCTCCCACCCCCCAGGCGGTAGCCGCGGTGGAGGCCGTCACCGACCACGACGTGATCGCCTTCCTGACCGCCTGGGCCGACAACACCACGCCACGCACGGCCGCCGCCTGGGTGCACTACGGCATGACCTCCTCCGACCTGCTCGACACCGCGCTGGCGGTGCAGCTGGCCGAGGCCAGCGACCTGCTCATCGCCAAGGCCACCCGGCTGGTCGCGGTGCTGCGGGACCACGCCCTGGAGCACCGGGACACGCTGCGGGCGGGCCGGACCCACGGCGTGCACGCCGAGCCGGACAGCTGGGGGCACCGGGTGGCCGACTTCGCCTTCGGCCTGGCCCGCTGCCGGGACCGGCTCGTCCGGGCTCGGGACGCGGTGGCGGTCGGCAAGCTGTCCGGCCCAGTGGGCAGCTACTCCAACATCGACCCGGCCATCGAGGCCGAGGTCATGCCGGCGCTGGGGCTGCGGGCCGCGGAGGTGGCCAGCCAGGTCGTGATGCGGGACGGCATCGCCGAATGGGTCAGCGCGCTGGCCGTGACCGCCACGGTGTGCGAGGCGGTGGCGCTCGAGGTCCGGCACGGGCAGCGGACCGAGGTGCGGGAGCTGGCCGAGCCGTTCCGTTCGGGGCAGAAGGGCTCCTCGGCCATGCCGCACAAGAAGAACCCGATCCGCGCCGAGCGGATCGCGGGCCTGGCCCGGGTGGTACGCGGCTACGTGACGCCGGTGACCGAGGGCATCCCGCTGTGGCACGAGCGGGATATCTCACACTCATCGGTGGAGCGGATCGCCTTGCCCGACGCCGCCATCGCCACCGATTACCTGCTGCACCTGACCACGGGCCTGGTCGAGGGGCTGACCGTGGACGCGGCCCGGATGCGGGCCAACCTGGACTCCACCGGGGGCCTGATCTACTCTTCGGCGGTGCTGCTCGCGCTGGTCAGCGGCGGCCTGGCCCGGGAAGACGCCTACGCCCTGGTGCAGGCCGCGGCGATGGAGACCTGGACCAGCGGGACGCCGTTCCGCGACACCCTGCGTAAGCAGGCGGCCACCCGCGGGCAGCGGATCGACGAGGAGGCCCTGGAGCCGATCTTCCGCCCGGAACGGTACACGGCACGGCTAGCTCCCGTCTTCGAGCGCCTCGCGCGGCTAAGCTGACACTCATGACTTCCGGACCCGAGACGAGCTACCACGTGCGCGGCGGTGCCCCGCTGCATGGCACGGTCTTCATTCAGGGCGCCAAGAACGCGGCCCTGAAGATGATCGCCGCCTCGCTGCTGACCGCCAACGGCCGCACCGTGCTGCGCAATGTGCCGCCGATCGAGGACGTGCGCCGGGCCGTCGAGCTGGCCCAGGCGGTCGGGGCCCGGGTCGAGTTCCACGAGACGGAACGGACGCTGGTCGTCGACGCATCCCGGCTGACCAGCCCGGTGCTGCCGGCCGAGATCGCCCGGCGGTTCCGCGGCTCGGTGCTGTTCGTGCCGGCCCTGCTGCACCGGTTCGGCGAGGCGGTCATCGAGGGTGTCGGCGGCTGCAACCTGGGCAGCAGGGACCTGGACTTCCACTACCGGGGCTTCGCCCGGCTCGGCGCGGTCGTCGATGAGGGCGAAACGGTCATCCACATCAAGGCCGGCAAGCTGCAGGGCGCGCACCTGTACCTGGACACGCCGTCGCACACCGGGACCGAGAACCTCATCATGGCGGCGTCGCTGGCCCCCGGCCGCACCATCATCGACAACACGGCCCAGGAGCCCGAGGTCCTGGACGTCATCGCGTTCCTGACCAAGATGGGCGCGCGGATCACAGGCGGCGGCACCGGCTTCATCACCGTGCACGGGGTCGACGAACTGACCGCGGTCGAGCACACCGTGATGGCGGACCGGATCGACGCCGGCGTGTTCGCCATGGCGGCGGCCATCACCGGCGGCGAGCTGCACCTGGTCGGGGCGTCGCTCGAGCACTTCGGCGTGGTCCGCTGGAAGCTGGAGCAGATGGGCGTGGAGTTCGCCAGCAACGGCGCCGTGGTGTCGGTGCGGATGGACCGGCCGCCACGCCCGATCAACGTGATCACCAGCCCGTACCCCGGTTTCGCCACCGACCTGCAGTCGCCCATCATGGCCCTGGCCTGCCTGGCCGAGGGCGCCTCCTACATTCGCGAGACGATTTTCGACGGGCGTTACACGCTGGTCGCCGAGCTGAACAAGATGGGCGCCAAGGTCGAGTTCGACCGCAGCGCGGCCATCGTGCACGGCCCGACCACGTTCAAGGGCACCGAGGTGGTGGCCCGCGACCTGCGCGGCGGCATCGCGCTGGTGCTGGCCGGCCTGGCCGCTGAGGGCGAAACCACCATCACGCCCTGCTACCCGATCGACCGCGGCCACGCCAACATCGCCACCCGCTTCAACGCTCTCGGGGCCGATATAGAGAAGTGCTGACCCGGGGGGACGACCCCCCGGAGCCCCCCGCTGCGCTTCGCGCCCCGGCTGCGGTGTTCGCCGTAGTAGCACGCGGCCGGAGGGGCCAAGGCCCCTCGCGGGCCGCGCGCTGGCGGGCTCCCGCCCGCCGTCCTTCGCCGTCCCGGGCTAGCAGCGGTAGGGGAAGGCGCGGGCTTCGGCCAGGAAGTCGTCGTTGGCTTCGGGGTTGCCGATGCTGATGCGGGCGCCTTCACCGGGGAAGGGGCGGATGGCGATCCCGGCGTTCTCGCAGGCGGCGGCGAAGTCCATGGTGTGGGCGCCCAGCCGGAGCCAGACGAAGTTGGCCTCGGTGGGCGGGACGGTCCAGCCGTCGGCGACCAGCGCCTCACGCACCCGGGTCCGTTCCTTGACGGTGAATTCCACCCGGTCGAGCAGCTCGTCCTCCGCGGCCAGCGATGCGATGGCGGCGGCCTGCGCGAGGCGGTTGACGGTGAAGGGCAGCATGGTGGCCCGGGCCGCCGCGGCCACGGGCTCGTGCGCGATCATGAACCCGGTCCGCAGCCCGGCCAGGCCATAGGCCTTGGAGAAGGTGCGCAGCACCGCGACGTTGGGCCGTTCCCGGTACACCTCGATGCCGTCGGGCACTGCCTCGTCCCTGATGTACTCGCGGTAGGCCTCGTCCAGCACGACCAGGCAGTCGGCGGGCACCTGGTCCAGGAACGCCTCGAGTGCGGCGGCGTGGACCACGGTGCCGGTCGGGTTGTTGGGATTGCAGACGAAGATGAGCCTGGTGCGCGGGGTGATCGCGGCCGTCATCGCGTCCAGGTCATGCGTCTCGGCCCGCAGCGGGACCAGGACCGACTCCGCCGCGGCCAGGGCGGCCAGCGTCGGGTACGCCTCGAACGAGCGCCACGCGTACATCACCTCGGCATCGGGCTCGCCGACCGCCTCCAGGAGCTGCTGCGTGACGCCGACCGAGCCGCACCCGACCGCGACATGCTCGGCCGGGACGCCGAACCGGTCCGCGATCGCCTGCGTCAGGGCCACCGCGCCGTTGTCCGGGTACCGGTTGACCGTTCGCGCCTCTTCGGCGATGACCTCGATCACCGAGGGCAGAGGCGCGAACGGGCACTCGTTGGACGAGAGCTTGTGCGACTTCCCCGTGGCGGTGACCGGAGTCCGGCCCGGCCGGTAGGCGGGAAAGCCGTCAAGCACAGAACGGAAACGTGGTGACGCGTCAGTCATGCCACCAGTTTCGCATCTGGGCGGTTAAGGCTGAGCCAGAGCCTGGCTGGCGTGGGTGTAGGCCGCCAGGGCCAGCTGCTTGGCGCCCGCCTCGGACGAGTCGGGGCCGACCATGGTGATCGCGCCGACAAAACCGGCGCCCCGGTAGACAATCGACCAGACATCCACATCGGCATAACCGGCCGCCTTGACGTTCAGCGCCCGCGCCTGGCTGGCTAGCCCCGACAGTGAGGATTCCTGCACCGTGTAGTGAAACGTCTTGCCGTCCACGGTGGCGCTGTAGTGCTCGCACCCGGCCGGCAGGCTGTCGCCGAGAGCGGACAAGGCGACGCCCGAGGTGGCCGAGACCAGCACCTCGGACACGCCGTCGCGGCCGACCCGGAACGTCACCACCGACGCGGGGGCGTGGGTGAACGACGCCGAGTTGAACCCGGTCGAGCTGGCCTGGGCGCACTTGGACGGGGTGACCTTTACGCCGTTCATGGTCGACTTGCTGGTCGCCACGTCCGGCAGCGCGCCGTAGTCGCCGGCTTCGGCGGGCGAGGCCGGCTTCTCCCCGTTGACCGCCGCCAGCAGCGCCGAGCGCAGCTGGGCCGAGGTGTACGGGATCGGCGCGGCCGAGGACGCGGCCGTCGACGTGCCCGCCGGGGGGGTGGAGCTGGCGGACCCGCCGCCACAGCCAGTGACAGCTGCGGCGCCGATCAACGCCAACGCGGAAGTGGCCAGCGCGGATCGCTGCCAGTGACGATCGGACATGGATAAACCCTTCTAACGCTCCGAAATTATCTAGCTTCGAAGCGTGAGAATAGTCTACGTCCAGTGATCGTTAAGGGACTTTGCGTAAACAAGTCGGCCTCCCTCACTGATTACTCAGCGTATCCGTCGCGGCGGGTGGTATGGCCGCCGCGACGGCGGGCCGGGTGGGCGTGGCGGGCCGGGTTACCGGGTAATCCTGCCCCGGCAGGCCACGATGACCCCGAGCGCGTCGGGCCGGGCGGCTGGTTACGCCGGCGCCGGTTGTGGTGGTATGAAGTCTCTGGCGCCCCAAACAGCACGACTCGGATGAAAGGCGCAGATGGTGGCCACGCGTAAGGCAGCAGGCCTGCTCGAGAGGAGCGGCGCTCTGCCGGATACCTTCTGGTACTCGACCAAACGCAGGCTACTCGGGCCGCCTCTGGTCAACCAGGATCTGGGCGAGCAGCGGCTGTCCAAGCCGCTCGCGCTCGGCGTGCTGTCCCCGGACGGGATCTCCTCCTCGGCGTACGGCACCGAGGAGATCCTGATCGTGCTGGTGCCCGCGATGGGCATTGCCGCGTTCAGCCTGATCCTGCCCATGACGCTGGTCATCTTGCTGGTCATGGTGCTCGTGCTGCTCTCCTACCGCGAGATCGTGATGGTCTACATCAGGCCGGGCGGATCGTACGTGGTGGCACGCGAGAACTTCGGACCGCGCATCGCCCAGGTGTGCGCGGTCGCGCTGCTCATCGACTACGTGGTAACCGTGGCGGTCCAGATCGCGGCGGGGACAGCCGCGGTGGCCTCCGCCTTCCCGGGAATCGGTCCCTACAAGCTCGAGATCTGCGTCGGCGTGGTCCTGCTCATGTGCTTCGGGAACCTGCGGGGCCTCAAGGAGGCGGGCCGGTCCTTTGCGGTGCCGACCTACCTGTTCGCAGGCTCGGTCATCTTGATGATCATCGTCGGGCTGATCCGCGAGGTGCTGGGCAACCTGCGGCCCGTCGACCCGCACGCGCTGACCGGCACCTACGCTCTCGGCTCCGGCTCGGCCGGGCTGATCACGGGCGTGATGATCTTCACCCTGCTCCGCGCGTTCGCCAACGGCGGCGCGTCGCTGACCGGCATCGAGGCGGTCTCGGACGCCGTGGGCGCGTTCCGGCCGCCCGAGGGCCGGAACGCACGCCAGGTGCTCATAGCCGAGGGCGCGATCCTCGGCGCCCTGGTGGCGGGCATCTCCTGGCTGGCACACGCCACGCACGCCACGCCGTACAAGCTTGGCTACCCGACCGTGCTGGCCCAGGAGGCCCAGCTCGTCTTCGGGCATACCTTCGTGGGGCAGGCTCTTTTCTATCTGGTCCAGGCCGCGACCATGCTGATCCTGTACACCGGCGGTAACACCAGCTTCAACGGGTTCCCGTTCCTGACCAGCTACGTGGCCGGCGACTCGTTCCTGCCCCGGTGGCTGCTCAAGCGCGGGCACCGGCTGGTGTTCTCCAACGCCATCATCCTGCTGACCATAACGTCCGCGGCGCTGCTGATCATCAAGGACGCGGACGTCAACAACCTGGTCCCGCTCTATGCCATCGGCGTGTTCAGCGCGTTCTCCATGGCCGGCTTCGGCATGGCCAAGTACCACAGCAGGCACCGGACACCCGGCTGGCGGCACCGGATGATCATCAACTTCTCGGCCGGCGTTATGACCGTGATCGTGGTAGCCATCTTCGCGGTCGTGAAGTTCACCGAGGGCGCCTGGGTGGTCGTCGTCCTGTTCATCGTGCTGGTCCCGGCGCTGATCAGGCTGAATCAGGAGTACGCGGCCGAGACCGAGGTGCTGGACACGCTGACCGAGAACCAGCCGCCGCCGGCGCCGCATTACAGCCGCCGCACGGTGTTCGTCTTCGTGGACGGCTTCGATCTGGCCACCTTGGCCGCGCTGCGCTACGCGCGGAGCCTGCGGCCCACCACCCTGCGCGCCGTGCACTTCGTCATCGACAACGTCCAGGCCGAGAAGCTGCGGCAGAAGTGGACCCGGGCCGACCGGGGCGTTCCGCTGGACTTCATCGACGTGGCCGACCGGCGGCTGACCCGGGCCGCTGCCGAACTGGTCGAGCGGGAGACCGCCGACCCCGAAACGCACGCGACCGTGGTGCTGCCCCGGCGCAGCTACTCCGCGCTGCTCGGCCGCCTGCTGCACGACCGGACCGCGGACAAGATCGCCGCGGTGGTGAGCCGGATCCCGCGCTCGGCCGCCACCATCGTGCCCTACGACGTCGAGAGCCGGGTCCGCGTGCTGCAGGAACGCCAGGCCGCGAAGATCGCCGCCGCGGACGTCCGGGACGCCGCCCAGGTAATCAGGTCCGGCGAGGCGGAGGCGGCGGCCAAGCACAGCCTGGACGGCGGGGCAGCCGCGTCCCCGGCTGGGTCTGCGGCTGCGGCCAAGGCCGCGGAGCCGGCCCGCAAAAACGGCCGTCGCGCGGCCGAGAACGTCCAGGCGGCGCCCCCGGCTCCCGGCATCAGCTCCATCGGCTCGCTGACCAAGCCGGGCCGGGCCAGCGTGGAGGGCCGCATCCGGGTGGTGGAGATCAAGCCGGTGGAGCGGAACTCCGTGCTGGCCTGCGAGATATCCGACGGCACCGGCCAGCTCACCGCGCTGTTCTACGGCCGCTCACACATTCCGGGCATCGTCTGCGGCGCCCGGGTGCGCTTCCGCGGGTCGGTCGGCATCCGGGCCGACGGCCATCCGGTCATGACCAATCCCGCTTACGAGCTGCTCTTCCCCGCGGTGTGAGGCCTACTTACCGTCCTTGGGCGGCTTGCCGTCCTTGGGCGGCTTGCCGCCCAAGTACGGGACGAGGAGCTCATAGGCCGGGTTGATCATGGTCGGTTCACCGTGCTTGAGGCCCACCGCGCCCCGGAACCGCACCCGGGAGCCGCACATCAGCCCGGGGATATTGGACCGGCCGTAGAACAGCGCGGTCAGGTCGCCGGTGGAATCGGAGATCTCGCAGGCCAGCACGGAGTTCCGTTCCACCGACCTGACCTCCACCACCCGCACCCGGCCCTCGACCATGGTCCGGCCCGGCTGGCGGATCGAGCCGATCGGGGTGACGCCCGCCGGCGGTATGGGCCGGTCGTAGCTGCCCGCGCCGGGCAGCGGCTCGGCCTGGCCCTCGCCTGCGTCAGCCGGGATGTCCTGCTGCTGGGCCGCCTGGCCATCACCGGCCGGGCCGGCAGCGGTCTGGCCCCCGGAAGCGGGAGCCGGGCCATCGGCGGGCGGGCCGGGTACCGGGGTCAGCGGGGCCGCCACGGCTCCCTCCCGCAGGGCCTGCCGTTCCTGAAGCACGCGCAGCCGGTTCTGCACGTCGAACGGGATGATGGTGGCGGCCGCGTTGGGCACCCGGCTCACCACGCCGGCGATCTTGTCTGCGGTCCGGTCGTGCAGCAGCCGGCCGAGCAGCGGGGAGAAGCTGCGCCGGGGCAGGATCACGGTCACCTGGGTACCGGGCGTGGCCGTTTCCTGACTGACCAGTTCGGCGGCGGCGCGGGTCAGCCTCCGGTCCGGAGTGTCGATGAACTCCAGCGACACGCTCCGGTCGGGCAGCCAGGCGGCCCGCAGCCGTTCGGCCTGCGCGGTATCGATGACGAAGTGCACGGCGCGCAGCGTCGTGGGCCGCAGGCCCTTTGCGTACCTCAGCGCCGCCACCGTGGACAGGTCGAAGTCGTCCACGAAGACGATGACCACCCGCCGGCTGTAATTGGGCTGGCTCGGTCCGATCCCGGAGGCGCGGCGGTCGCCGATGGTCTGCAGGGCACCCGCCTCGGCCCGGTACTCCCGGTTGAGCCTGATCAGGGCGAACACCAGGACCGGGCCGATGATCACGATCAGCCAGGCGCCCTCGGTGAACTTGACGATCGCGAAGATGAACACGACGAGCACGGTGTACACGCCGCCGATGGTGTTGATCACCAGCTTGTGCCGCCAGCCGGGCTCTTTGGTCCGCAGGTGATACCTGGCCATGCCGAAGCCGGCCATGGTGAAACCGGTGAACACGCCGATCGCGTAGAACGGGATCAGCTTGTCGACCTGCGCGCCCACCGCGAGCATGAGGGCCAGCGACACGGTCGTCAAGACGATGATCCCGTTGGAGAACACCAGCCGGTGCCCACGCTTGGTCAGCCATCTGGGCAGGAACGAGTCCTCGGCGACGAAGCTGGCCAGGAACGGGAACCCGCTGAAGCTGGTGTTCCCGCCGGTGAACAAGATGGCTGCGGTACCGAACAGGACCACCCAATACAGGAAATGCCCGGCCTGGCCGAAGACGACGTCGGCTTCCTGGGCCAGCACGGTCGGATAACCGTTCACGTACGGGGTGGCGTGCGTGGCGTGGGAGAGCCAGGAGATGCCGGCGATCAGGAAGATGACGATGGATCCCTGGGTCACCAGGATCTGGCGGGCGTTGCGCCCTTCCGGTGGCCGGAGCGCGCTGACCGCGTTCGAGACCGCCTCGATGCCGGTGAGCGAGGAGCCGCCGTTGGCGTAGGCCTTCAGCAGCATGTAGATCATCGCGAAGGTGAGCAGTCCCTGGGTGCTGTGGCCATACGCGACGGCGCCTCCGGAGACGGTGTAGTGCTGGACGTGATGAAGATTGCCGGATGCTTCCCGGATCAGGCCGATGATGATCATCAACCCGACCGAGCCGGAGAACAGGTAGGTCGGCAGGGCGAACGTCCGGCCGGCCTCCCTGATCCCGCGCAGGTTTCCGTAGCACATGATCAGGACTTGGGCGACCGACAGGATCGTCAGGATCCAGAGGGGGCCGATGCCGGGGATCCTGCTCAGCGCGGGGAACGCGGACACGATGATCGCGGCCGCGGCCGCGGTCTGCACGGCCACGGTGACCACGTAGTCGATGAGCAGCGCCACGGCGGCGATCTGGGCGACCCGCGGCCCGAAGTTCTCCCTGGCCACCACGTAGGAGCCGCCCGCGCGAGTGTAGACGGACACCACCTCGCGGTAGGACAGAACCACGATGGCGATGCCGAACAGGATCACCAGCGTCATCGGCAAGATGAGCTGGAAGGCCGCGAGGCCGACCGCGGGCAGCATCACGATGAGCATTTCCTCGGTGCCGTATGCGGCCGAGGAGATCCCGTCGCAGGACAGGACGCCCAGCGCGAGCGGCTTGGACAGCCGCTCGGTGCGCAGCTGTTCGGTGACCAGCGGCGGGCCGAGCAGGCGGCGCTTCACGGAGTACCAGTAGGTCTCCGGGAGTTCGTTCGCCTGGCCGCCGGAGAGCAGGCCAGCCGCCTTGCGTACTGCCACTACGCTTGACGCTCCGTCCTGGCTGCTCGGTTGGTGATCACGTCTCCGACGCTATTCGCGCCTTCCGCGCGCCGCCGTATGCAGCCCGTCAAGCTTCGCGACGGGCGCGTTAAGGTTCTGTCAAGAATCATAATATTGCCTGGTACCGCGGCTGAAATAGCAAGGGATGAATCTCGGCTACAGACAGCGTGGCATACCGGCACCGTTCGCCCTGCCGGTGGGTTTCGCCGCGTTCCTGGTTACCGGGACGGTGGCCGCCGCGCTGGGTGGCCGGCTGTCCGCGACCGGGGTCCTGATCGCCTGCGCGGCAGTGGCCGGGGTCATGTCGTTCCTCGCCGAGGCCGTCGCCTGCGTGCTGCTGGCCGGCATCGGCTGGCTGACCGCCGTGGGGTTCTCGCGGCCGCCCTACGCGCAGCTGCGCCCGACCGGGCCGGCCGCCGTGCACGCCGCCGCCGTCATCGGCGTGACGTCGCTGGCCTGCGCAGTCCTGGGCCTGGTGTTCCGCTGGTACGCCCGACGTCGCACACTGGTGAGCATGGGTACCTATGCGGGCAGGCGGGCCGGCCGGGCCGTCCGCCGCCCGCAGCCCGGCCATCCGGC
Organism: uncultured Actinomycetes bacterium; assembly: GCA_963835775.1. Classification (GTDB taxonomy): domain Bacteria; phylum Actinomycetota; class Actinomycetes; order Streptosporangiales; family Streptosporangiaceae; genus Palsa-504. The sequence continues at coordinate 123,562 of CAWIHB010000006.1, forward strand.
GCCCGAGCCGGAGCCGGGCGCCCCGGGCGGCACCGCGGACAGCGGCATCGACGCCCGCCGGCGCCTGGCCGGAGTGCTGCTGGCCGCGGGCGGCCTGCCGCTGCTGACCTACGTGCTGACTATCTGGCGGCCGCATCTGGACATCGCCGACGACCTGCTCATCTACCTGGTCGCGGTGGTGACGATCACGGTGGTCGGCGGTTTCTGGCCTGCCGTGCTGGCCGCGGTGGCGGCCAGCCTGCTGCTCAACTGGTACTTCACCGTGCCGCTGCACACGTTCACCATTCAGGGGCCCAAGGAGCTGCTGGCCCTGCTGCTGTTCGTGACCGTGGCGGTGGCGGTCAGCAGCGTGGTCCACCTGGCGGCCCGGCGGGCCGTGCAGGCGGCGCAGGCCCGGGAGGAGGCGGCCTCGCTGCTGGAGCTGGCCCAGACCGTGCTGGGCGGTGCCGACTCGCCCGCCGCGGTTCTGGACCACCTGACCCGGACGCACGGCGGCCAGGCCGAGTTGCAGGAGCGGGTGGGCGGCCGGTGGGTGAAGGCCGCCTCGAGCGGCGTCGACGGGAGCCTGCCGGCCGCGTCCCGGATCGACATCCGAAGCGACCTGGCCCTGCTGGTCACCGGGCAGACGGAATCGGCCACGCCGGCGCTGGTCGCCGGCTATGCCGCCCAGGCGGCCGCGGCCCTGGACCGGGAACGGCTGCGTACTCAGGCCGCCCAGGCCGAAGCGCTGGCCGAGGGCAACCGGATGCGGACCGCGCTGCTCGCCGCGGTCAGCCATGACCTGCGGACCCCGCTGGCGTCGATCAAGGCCAGCGTCAGCAGCCTGCGGCAGACCGACGTGGAGTGGTCCGAGGCCGACCAGGCCGACCTGCTGGCCACCATCGAGCAGAACGCCGACCGGCTCGACGCCCTGATCGGCAACCTGCTCGACATGAGCCGCCTGCACACCGGGTCGCTGCAGCCGTTCCTGCGGCCCACCGCGATCAACGAAGTCGCGCCGGTAGCCCTGCTCGGGCTGGATGACTCGCTGCGGGTCGAGATGGCCGTGCCCGACGGGTTCCCGCTGGTGCTGGCCGACCCGGGCCTGCTGGAGCGCGTGCTGGCCAACCTGTTCTCCAATGCCCTGCGGCACTCGCCCGCAACCGGGCAGCCGCCCGAGTTGCGCGCGCGGCTGGCCGGGGACCTGGTGGTGCTCGAGGTCGTGGACCATGGCCACGGGGTGCCCGACGAGGCGAAGGAGCGCATCTTCGAGCCGTTCACCCGGCTGGGTGACCGCTTCCCGGGCGGTGTGGGCCTGGGCCTGGCCGTGGCCAAGGGCTTCGCCGAGGCCATGGGCGGGCACATCATGGCCACGGACACATCGGGCGGCGGCCTTACCGTGCAGATCATGCTCCAGGCGGCGAGCGCAGACAAGTCCGCGCTCGAAACGGGGTCATGACCCGGGTGCTCGTCGTCGACGACGAGCCGTCCATCCTGCGGGCGCTGCGGATCAACCTCAGCGCCCGCGAGTACGACGTCAGCACCGCCATCGACGGCACCAGCGGGCTGGCCGCCGTGGCCCGCGACCACCCCGACGTGATCATCCTGGACCTGGGGCTGCCGGACATGGACGGCACCGAGGTGATCCACGGCGTGCGCGGCTGGACGTCCATCCCGATCATCGTGCTGTCCGCGTGGGGCCAGGAGAGCCAGAAGGTAGCCGCGCTGGACGCGGGCGCGGATGACTATGTGACCAAGCCCTTCGGCATGGATGAGCTGCTGGCCAGGCTGCGGGCCGCGGTCCGCCGCGCCTCGCCGGCGCCGGACGAGCCCGTCGTCGCCACGCCCGATTTCACCGTCGACCTGGCCGCCAAGCAGGTGACCAGGAACAACGGCAGCGACGTGCGCCTGACCCCTACCGAGTGGCAGCTGCTCGAGATCCTGGTCCGCAACAGCGGCCGGCTGGTCACCCAGAAGCAGCTGCTGCGCGAGGTGTGGGGCCCGGCTTACGAGACGGAGAGCAATTACCTGCGCGTCTACCTGGCCCAGCTGCGCCGCAAGCTGGAACCCGAGCCCTCCCGCCCCAGATACCTGCTCACCGAGTCCGGCATGGGCTACCGCTTCAAGGCGTAGCCCATGGCGCCGGGCCGTGAGACACCATTCTGTCGCCGCCGTTACCCCGGCTCGACCTGCGGTTCTGCCGGCGGGCGGGCGCCTGAGCCGGTTTACCAGGGGCCGGGGAGATAGCTCGCGGGGGCGGGCGGGTAGGCCGTAAGCGTGCGGCAATCCCTCGCCACCGCCCGCCGGGCGGCCAAGAACCGCAAGCCCGGGTGGATCCGCCGGCCGGCCGTGCTGGCTGAGCGGGTCGAGCAGGCCCACGTGCTCGACCCGGTGGTCCGCAAGCTGTCCGACGGCGTGGTGCGGGTGCTGCCGGCCGGGCCGGGTACCGACGCGCTGCACGGCGTGCCGTTCGGCCAGCCGGTGCATCCGGCGCTGGTGCGGCTGCCGCTCGGCTGCTGGACCTCGGCGGTCCTGCTCGACCTGTTCCGCGGCACCGAACGGGCCTCCCGCCTGCTCGTCGGGGCCGGGGTGGCCATCGTCCTGCCGGCCGCCGTCACTGGGCTGGCCGACTGGTCGGCCCTGCACCGGGATCAGCAGCGGGTCGGCCTGGTGCACGCGGCGTGCCAGGCCACGGCGGCGGCGCTGTTCCTCGGCTCGCTGACGGCGCGGGCCGGCGGCCGGACCGGGTACGGGCGGATGCTGTCGGGCGGCGGGCTCGCGGTGGCCACGGCCGGGTCCTACCTGGGCGGGCACCTGGCGCTGCGGCTGGGCGCGGGCACCAGCCACGCCGAGCCGGTCGGTCACCTGTCCGGGCTGGGCTGGCACGACCTGTGCGGGCTCGGCGAGCTACCCGACCGCCGCCCGGTGCGCCGCCAGCTCGGTTACCTGTCGCTGCTGGTGTACCGGCAGGGCAGTGAGGTGCAGGTGCTGTCCGACCGGTGCTCGCATCTGGGCGGTCCGCTACACCAGGGACGGATCGTCATTGAACGGGGGGCCGCCTGCGTCGCCTGTCCCTGGCACGGGTCCACCTTCGTGATCGGCGACGGGAGCGTCGTGCACGGCCCCGCCACTGCCCGTCAGCCAGCCTTCCAGACCCGCGTGACGCCCCATGGGCGAGTCGAACTCCGGGCCCGTCCCTGACCGGGCGGAGGGCTGGACGGGAAGCGCGGGAACCGCGGGAACCGCGGGGCCATTCGAGATCGCCGGGCCGTTCTGGGCCAGCGCGGGCGGTACAGCGGTCTGGGCGCCGCCGCCGCCGCCGAGCAGGCCGCCGATCCCCTCCAGCGCCTTGCCGATCTCGCTCGGCACGATCCACAGCTTGTTCGCGTCGCCCTGGGCGATCTGCGGCAGCATCTGCATGTACTGGTAGGCCAGCAGCCGCTGGTCCGGGTTGCCCTCGTGGATGGCCCGGAACACGGTGGTGATGGCCTCGGCCTGGCCGCGGGCCCGGGCCGCCTGGGCCTTGGCGTCGGCCTCGGCGCGCAGCACGGCCGCCTCGGACTCGCCGCGGGCCTTGAGCACCGCCGACTGACGCTCGCCCTCGGCGGTCAGGATGGCCGACTGCTTGTGGCCCTCGGCGGTCAGGATGGCGGCGCGCTTGTCCCGGTCGGCGCGCATCTGCTTCTCCATCGAGTCCTGGATGGAGCCCGGCGGCTCGATGGCCTTGAGCTCGACCCGGCCGACCCGCAGCCCCCACTTGCCGGTGGCCTCGTCCAGCTCGCGGCGCAGCTCGTGGTTGATCTGGTCGCGTGAGGTGAGCGTGGTCTCCAGGTCCATGCCGCCCACCACGTTGCGCAGCGTGGTCACGGTCAGCTGCTCGACCGCGAGGATGTAGTCGGCCACCTCGTAGGTCGCGGCTCTCGGGTCGGTGACCTGGAAGTAGATGACGGTGTCGATGTGGACCACCAGGTTGTCCCGGGTGATCACCGGCTGGGGCGGGAAGCTGACCACCTGCTCGCGCAGGTCCATGAGGGGCAGCAGCAGCCGGTCCACGAACGGCGTCACCATGTTCAGGCCGGCGGGCAGGGTCCGGTGGTAGCGGCCGAACCGCTCCACGATGCCCGCCCGGGCCTGCGGGATGATCCGGACCGCCCGGACGACCGTCAGGATGATGAGAAGCGCGAACACGACGAGCAGAATGGTCGCGACTAGAGTGCTCATGACGGCTCCACTCCCGCGCCCGGTGGGGTTTCCGGGTCTATTTGCTACGTTACAGACAGCAAGCGACTTGGGCCAGCGCGCAGTGTCTGCCCGGGGGGACGACCCCCCGGAACCCCCCGATTCTGGGGGGACCCATCCCCCCAGACCCCCCTTGCTAGCGGGCGCGGGCGGTCCAGCGGGACTGGCGGTGCTCGATCTCCAGCTGGACGCCGAAGCAACGGGACAGGTTCCTGGCCGTGAACACCTCGTCGATGGGCCCGGCCGCCAGCACCGAGCCGCGGCGCAGCAGCATGGCGTGGGTGAAGCCGTCAGGCACTTCCTCCACATGGTGGGTGACCAGCACCATCATCGGCGCCTTGGGGTCACGGGCCAGGGTGGTGAGGCGGCGCAGCAGGTCCTCGCGGCCGCCCAGGTCCAGGCCGGCGGCGGGCTCGTCGAGCAGCAGCATTTCGGGATCGGGCATCATGGCCCGCGCGATCTGCACCCGCTTGCGCTCGCCCTCGGACAGCGTGGCGAACTTGCGCCTGATCAGGTGCGCGCAGCCGAGCGCGTCGAGCAGTTCCACGGCCCGGGTCACGTCGGCGGAATCGTATTCCTCCTTCCACCGGCCCAGGATGGCGTAGGAGGCGGTGAGCACCAGGTCGATGACCTTCTCGGCGGGCGGGACCTGTTCGGCGATGGCGGCGCTGGTCAGGCCGATGCGCGGCCGCAGGTCGAAGATGTCGACCTCGCCCAGGCGCTGGCCGAGGACCTCGACCGTGCCCTGGCTGGGGAACAGCGTGGTGGCCGCCACCTGGAGCAGGGTGGTCTTGCCCGCACCGTTCGGGCCGATCAGGATCCAGCGCTCGTTCTCATGCGCCGTCCAGTCGACGTTGCGGAGCAGGACCGCCGAATCGCGCCGGACCTCGACGCCCCGCAGCCGCAGCACCTCGTCGGACATCGGGGCCCCCTCTTCGATCGCACTGCTCCTTGATCACACTGGCCGTCGAGACCGAACCTATGCCACGGGGCCCCGGCCGGCCCAGCCGAGGTGGGATTATCCCCCTTGCCAGTGCCGGACGGCGAGCAGGGCGGCCTGGGTGCGGTCCTGCACGCCGAGCTTGGCCAGCACCGAACTCACGTGCGCCTTGACCGTCTTCTCCGATACGTGCAGCGCCCGGGCGATCTCCCGGTTGGACCGGCCCTTGGCCAGTTCGGCCAGTACCTCGCGTTCCCGGCTGGTCAGCGCGTCCAGCCCGCCCCAGGCCAGGTGGGCCGAGCGCAGCAGCGCGCCCGCCGCGTCCGGGGCCAGCAGCAGCTGCCCGTCGTGCACGGCGCGGATGGCCCGGACCAGGGCGTCCGGGTCGATGTCCTTGTACAGCACCCCGGCCGCGCCCGACCGCACCGCCAGGCTGGCCGACGCGGGCTCGGTGGCGCTGGTCAGCACGAGCACACGCGACGTGCTGCCGCGCGCCTGCAGCTCGCCGAGCACGCCGATGCCGTCCAGGCCGGGCAGCTTCAGGTCGAGCAGGATGACATCGGGGGTGTGTTCGGCGGCCAGCGCGAGCGCCGCGGCCCCGTCACCCGTCTCGCCGGCCACCTCGATCCCGTCCTGCACCTCGAGCAGCACCCGCAGGCCCTGCCGGACCACGGGATGGTCGTCGACGATCAGCACCGAGATGGGCTGGGCTGTGTCTCCCGCTCGCCTCCGGGGCCCCGCCCGCCTCCCCATTCCCCCTTCACTGCGTCGCCTTCCCTCGTCGCTCGTTCCTCGCTCCTCAGTCCAGGCCACGCCGCGCCGCTCCAGCTCGCTCACGGCTCACCTCCCCGCCGCGATCGGGACGGTCATCCGCACCAGGGTGCCGTCCGGGCCGGACCGTATGGTCAGTGTGCCGCCCGCCGCCGACGCGCGCTCCCGCATCGAGGCCAGCCCCACCCCGCCGGACGGCGCCTCGGGCACGAAACCGTGCCCGTCGTCGGACACCTCCAGCGACACGCGGCGTAGCGTCCGCGCCAGCCGTACGCCCACCTGGCCCGCGCCGGAGTGCCGCAGCGCGTTGTGCAGCGCCTCCTGGGCCACCCGGTACAGAGCCGCCTCCGCGCGGCGGTCGAGCGCGGGGAGCTTGGCGGCGGTGAACGCGACCGGGATTCCGTGCGCCCGGCCGGCCAGCACCGTGTACCGGCGCAGCGAATCGGCCAGCCCCGCGGCCTCCAGGTCCGGCGGGGCCAGCCCGTCGATCACCGCGCGGAGCTCGGCGTGGGCTTCGGCGCCGAGCGCGGCGACCACCTCGATCTCGGCCTGGACCCGGTCCGGGTCGACGGGTTTCCGGCCCGCCAGCACCGCGGCGGCCCGGGCGTGCGCCCGAATGCTGAACAGCTTCTGCGTGACCGCGTCGTGCAGTTCCCTGGCCAGCCGGGACCGCTCCTGCAGCACGGAAAGCTCGCGGCTGTGCTCGTACAGCCGGGCATTGGTCAGGGCGATGGCCGCGTGCGCGGCGAACAGGGAGAGGATCTCCTCGTCCCGCTCGGTGAAGCCGCGGCCCGCGGCGGCCGCGGACACCTTGTTGGCCGCGAAGATGATGCCGAGCACGCGGTCGCCGTCCCGCACCGGGACGCCCATGAAGTGCGACATCCGGGGATGGGCGGCCGGCCAGCCCTCGAACCGCGGGTCGGCGGCGATGTCCGCGAGCCGTTCCGGCTTGCCCTCGTTGAGCAGCACGCCGAGCATCCCGTGCCGCCGGGGCAGCGGCCCGATGGCGTACTGCTCGGCCAGGCTGATCCCGTCCACCACGAACTCGGCGAACGAGTCGCCCCGGTCGGGCACGCCGAGCGCCGCGTAGCGCGCGCCGACCAGCGACCGGGCCGACCGCACGATCACCTGCAGCACGTCGCGGACGGACATCTGCCGGGTGACCGACAGCACCGCCTGGCTCACCTGGTAGAGCTCGTCCAGCCCGTCGCTCACATACCCGACGTTAGCCGGGCGGCCGGGGACCGCGCATCGGGCGGCGGTCCTAGGACCATCGGCCGAGGACCTGGCGGGCGCGCGGCCGATGTGCGCCGGTCCGGCGGTGCCTAGCGTGAACCGCATGAGCAATAAGACTGCACTGGTCACGGGGGCCTCCCGCGGGCTGGGCCGGGCGCTGGCGGCCGGCCTGGCTCGCGAGGGCTACGACCTCATCATCGACGCCCGGGACGCCGGCGCGCTGCGGGCCGCCGCGGACGAGATGCGGGCCGCGGGCGGCCAGGTGACCGCCGTGGGCGGCGACGTCACCGATCCCGGGCACCGGGCCGCCCTGCAGCGGGCCGCGGAGCAGGCCGGCCTGCTCGACCTGCTGGTCAACAACGCGGGCACGCTCGGCGCCAGCCCGCTGCCCGCGCTGGCCGACTATCCGGTGGACGAGCTGCGGGCCGCCTTCGAGGCGAACGTGATCGCGCCCGTCGCCCTGACCCAGCTGCTGCTGCCGCTGCTGCGCACCAGCGGGGGCGCGGTGCTGAACATCACCTCGGACGCGGCCGTGGAGGCCTATGCGGGCTGGGGCGGCTACGGCGCGGCCAAGGCTGCCCTGGAGCAGGTCTCGAACGTGCTGGCCGCCGAGGAGCTCGCCCTGCGCGTGTGGTGGGCCGACCCCGGCGACCTGCGCACCGACATGCACCAGCGGGCCTTCCCCGGCCAGGACATCTCGGACCGGCCAGGCGCCCCAGGCGGTGGTGCCCGCTTTCGTCAGGCTCGTCACGCAGCGGCTGCCCAGCGGCCGGTACCGCGCCGCCCACCTGATGCCCGCGGACAGGTAACCGCCATGATCACCGATATCGCTCCGGCCGGCTTCTCGCAGGCCAACTTCACCCAGGCCAACTTCACCCAGGCCGACTTCACCCAGGCCGACTTCACCCTGCCCGCCGAGCTCGAGGCGCACGACCCGCCTGAGGCGCGCGGGCTGGCCCGCGACCAGGTGCGGCTGCTGGTCAGCCGCGGCTCATCCGGGCAGATCAGCGACCACGGCTTCGGCGACCTGCCCGGCCTGCTGCTGCCCGGCGACCTGCTGGTGGTCAACACCTCAGGGACGCTGGCCGCCCAGGTGCGGGCGGGCGGCGGGCTGGCTGTGCACTTCTCCACCCAGCTGCCCGATGGCGCCTGGCTGACCGAGCTGCGCCAGGTCAAGGGCAAAATCTCGGTACCGAACGGAGCAGGGTATCCCGGCCAGGTCATCGGGCTGCCCGGCGGGGCGGCCCTGGCCCTGAACCGCCGCGCCACCGGCCGGCTCTGGCGGGCCCGGCTGTCGGTGGCCGTGGTGCCGTACCTACTGCGGCACGGCATCCCGATCCGGTACTCCTACGTCCGGCGCGACTGGCCGCTGCAGGCCTACCAGACGGTGTTCGCCCGCCACCCAGGCAGCGCCGAGATGCCCAGCGCCAGCCGGCCGTTCACCACGGCCATGGTCACCGACCTGGTGGCGCGGGGCGTGCTGATCGCCCCGCTCACCCTGCACACCGGCGTGTCCTCGCTGGAAGCCGACGAGGACCCGTACCCGGAGCCGTACGACGTGCCGCCCGCGACGGCCCGGCTGGTCAACCACGTGCGGGCGGCCGGCGGGCGGGTCATCGCCGCGGGCACCACCGTGGTGCGGGCGCTGGAGACGGCGTCCGCCGCGGATGGCTCCGTCGCGCCCTCGGCCGGCTGGACGTCGCACGTGGTGACGCCGCAGACCGGGGTGCGGGCGGTGGACGGGCTGCTCACCGGGCTGCACGAGCCGCGGTCCTCGCACCTGCGGATGCTGGCCGCGTTCGCCGGCCCGGAGCTGCTCAGCCGGTGCTACCAGGCGGCCATCACGTCCGGGTATCTGTGGCACGAGTTCGGGGACGTGCACCTGCTGCTGCCGTGATGCGGATCCCGGGCCGGCCCCCCGGGAGCGCGGCCGTTTCCGGTAGCCTGGCGCCGCCATGAATTCGTCCCGTACCACCCTGCTCATCACGCTGACCGGCCCGGACCGGCCGGGCGTGACCTCCAGGCTGTTCGCCGGCCTGGCCCAGCATCCGCTGTCGGTGCTGGACATCGAGCAGGTAGTGATCCGGGGCAAGCTGGTGCTCGGCGTGCTGCTGGACTGCGACGGGCCGCTGGACCTGACCGGCATCCACACCGGGGTCACGGCGCTGGCCCGTGATCTCGGCCTGGAGGCCGAGATCACCACGGGCTCGGGCGGGGCGGGTGACACGCCGGCCCGGGCCGGGCGGCTGCACGTCACCGTGCTCGGCAGCCCGCTGACGCCGGCCGCGATCACGGTCATGGCCGGGCGGATCGCCGCCAGCGGGGCGAACATCGACCGGATCGGCCGGCTGGCCCAGCGCCCGGTGACCTGCATCGAGATGGAGATATCGGGTGGGGACCCGGCCCTGCTGCGGGCCGACCTGGCCCGGGAGGCGGTGGCGCAGGGCGTCGACGTCGCGGTCCAGCGCGCCGGCCTGCACCGGCGGGCGCTGCGGCTGATCGTGATGGACGTGGATTCCACCCTGATCAGGGACGAGGTCATCGACCTGCTGGCCGCCCGGGCCGGGGCGGCCGACGAGGTGGCCATGGTGACGGCGGCCGCCATGCGCGGCGAGCTCGATTTCGCCGCGTCACTGCGGGAGCGGGTTGGGCTGCTGTCCGGCCTGGACGCGGGCGTGCTCGACGCGGTGCGGGACGAGCTGCGGCTGACCGCGGGAGCGCGCACGCTGATCGGCACGCTGAGCGGCCTGGGCTACAAGTCGGGCATCGTCAGCGGCGGTTTCATCCAGGTGATCGGGCCGCTGGCCGCCGAGCTCGGCATTGACTACGTGGCGGCCAACGAGCTGGAGATCGCGGGCGGGAAGCTCACCGGTCGCCTGCTCGGGCAGGTGATCGACCGGGCCGGCAAGGCGGAGGCGCTACGCAGGTTCGCCGCCGACGCCGAGATCCCGCTGTCCCAGACGGTGGCGGTCGGCGACGGCGCGAATGATCTGGACATGATCGCCGCCGCCGGGCTCGGCGTGGCGTTCAACGCCAAGCCCGTGGTGCGCGACGCGGCCGACACCTCGGTGAGCGTTCCCTACCTGGACGCCGTCTTGTACCTGCTCGGCATCTCCAGCGACGACGTGGCGGCCGGCTCCTAGCTCGGCCCGGGACGACAAGAACCCCGGGCTCCGCGTGGGAACCCGGGGTTCATAGCCGGGCGAGCTACTCGGTTCGCTTGACGGCGGCCGCGCGGTCCGCGGCTTCGTCCGCCGCGGTCGCCTTGGTGACGTCGGGCGCCGCGCTGGCGCCCTCCACCGCTGGCGCGGCGGCGCCCTCCACCGCAGGCGAGATCGCGCCGGTCACCTCGACGGCGGCCGGCGCCTCGCCGCCGATGCGATGGGCGCGGCGCTTGGAGATCACGATCGCCCCGACCACGATGATCATCGCGCCGACCGCGACCCCGGTGCGCAGTCCGACGTTGCTGCTGTACTTCACCACGCTGGTCGCGACCAGCAGCGAGACCAGGTTCATCACCTTGATCAACGGGTTGATCGCGGGGCCCGCGGTGTCCTTGAACGGGTCGCCGACCGTGTCGCCGATGACGGTCGCGGCGTGCGCCTCGGAGCCCTTGCCGCCGTGCTGCCCGTCCTCGACGAGCTTCTTCGCGTTGTCCCAGGCGCCGCCGGAGTTGGCCAGGAACACCGCCATCAGCACCCCGACCGAGATGGCGCCGGCCAGGTAGGCGCCCAGCGTGGCGTAACCGAACGCGAAGCCGACGGCGATCGGGGTCAGCACCGCGAGCAGGGCCGGGGTCACCAGCTCGCGCAGCGAGTCCCTGGTGACGATGTCGATCACCCGGCTGTACTCGGGCTTCTCGGTGTAGTCCATGATCCCCGGGTGGGTGCGGAACTGGTTCCGCACCTCCAGGACCACGCCCTGCGCGGCGCGGCCCACCGCCATGATCAGCAGGCTGGCGAACAGGAACACCACGGAAGCGCCGATGATCACGCCGACCAGGACCGCCGGCCGGTCGACCGACAGGCTGAACGTGACGGAGGCCTTGCCGAGAGCCTGCTCGACGATGGTGCGGAAGGAGCCGAACAGCGCGGTCGCGGCGAGCACCGCGGTCGCGATCGCGATGCCCTTGGTGATTGCCTTGGTGGTGTTGCCGATCGCGTCCAGGTGGGTGAGCGCCGCGGAGGCCTCGCCCTCGAACTCGCCGGACATCTCCGCGATGCCCTGCGCGTTGTCTGTCACCGGGCCGAACGAGTCCATCGACACGATCACGCCGACCGTGGTCAGCAGGCCGCCGCCGGCCAGCGCCACCGCGAACAGGGCGATGGTGGCGTTCCCGATCGCGAGCAGGTAGGCGCCGAAGACCGCGCCGCCGATCAGCAGCGCGGCGTACACCGCGGATTCCATGCCGGATGCCACGCCCGACAAGATGACCGTGGCCGCGCCGGTCTCCGAACTCTGCCCGATGTCCTTCACGGGGCGCCGGGTCGTCTCGGTGAAGTACCCGGTCAGCAGCTGGATGGCGCTGGCCAGCACGATGCCGATCAGCACCGCCCCGAACGCAATCCAGCGGGGGTTGCCGTGGTAGGCCGCGATGGCCGCGCTGCCCGGGCCGGTGATGCCGTTCAGGGCACTGAAGTGGGCCGGCAGGAAGGTGAAGCAGGCGATCGCGACCCCGATGGCGGAGATCACTGCGGAGACGAAAAAGCCGCGGTTGATCGCGGTCATGCCGCTGCGGTCGCCCTTGCGCGGCGCGACCACGAAGATGCCGATCACCGCGGTGATCACCCCGATCATCGGGACGATCAGCGGGAAGACCAGGCCCTTGTCGCCGAACGCGGTCTTGCCCAGGATCAGCGAGGCGACCAGCATGACCGCGTAGGACTCGAACAGGTCCGCCGCCATGCCGGCGCAGTCGCCCACGTTGTCACCGACGTTGTCGGCGATCGTCGCGGCGTTGCGCGGGTCGTCCTCGGGGATGCCCTGCTCGACCTTGCCCACCAGGTCCGCGCCGACGTCGGCCGCCTTGGTGTAGATGCCGCCGCCGACACGCATGAACAGGGCCAGCAGCGCCGCGCCGAAGCCGAAGCCCTCCAGCACGTCCGGCGCGTTCGCCTTGTAGATCAGCACCACCACCGCGGCGCCGAACAGGCCCAGGCCGACGGTGAACATGCCCGCCACGCCGCCGGTGCGGAACGCGATCCGCATCGCGGACCGCTCACCGCCCTCGCGCGCCGCGGCCGCCACCCGGACGTTGCCGCGGACGCACAGCGACATGCCGGTGAACCCGGTCAGCGCCGAGAACAGCGCGCCGACCAGGAAGAAGATGCTGCGGCCCCAGCGCACGCCGCTGTCGTCGGCGGGCAGCACGAGCAGCACGAAGAAGATGATGACCACGAACACGCTGAGTGTCGTGAACTGCCGGCGCAGGTAGGCGGCCGCGCCTTCCTGGATGGCGCGCGCGATCTCCTGCATCTTCTGGGTACCCTGGCTGGCCGCGAGCACCTCCCGCACCAGCACCCCGGCCACGCCGAGCGCGAGCAGCCCGACGACCGCGACAATGACGACCCAGGTCAGGTTGGAGCCGCTCACACTGACGGGGTTTGCCGCCAGCGCAGGGACGAGCCTGGACAATTGGACCTCCTGGAACTCCGAACGGAAGAGGTGCCGATCGGGAACAAACGAGTGGCCGGGAGTCTACGCACGCACAGGCCGTACCATGAACACCGGGCCACTCCTAACGATTTCGTTACCTCATCGTTATTTGGACGATAAAGGACCGAAACACGAACGGCAACGGCACGACGCGCCACTGCTCTTAGGGAAGCGCAGAGGCGAGGGAAGCCTGGTGCGAACCCGGGGACCGGGAGCCTCCGGGGTTCAAGCCGGGGCGGCGGCTGACGGCCAGCTCATCCGGACGCTCACACCCGAGCTCGTGGAGGAGACCCGCACGTCGTCGGCCAGACCGGAGATCACGGCCAGCCCGAACCCGGCCGGGATGGCCGCCCCGCCGTCGTGCTCGCGGGCCGGCTCGGCCGGGCCGGCCCGGCCGGCGCCCGCGGGCTGGCCAGGGGCGTCGGCGCATGATCGCTGACGGTCACCACGAACCGCTCGTCGGCGTCGGTCATCTCGATCCTGACCGGTTCGGCCGGGCAGTGCCGCCGGTGCGCTTCGACCGCGCGCGAGCAGGCCTCGCCCACCGCGAGGCGCACCTCATCTAGCAGGGCCTCGTCCACCCCGCTGCGCCGCGCCACCGCGGTGGCGACCAGCCGCGCGGTACGAACGTGCGCGGGCAGCGGCGTGAACGTTACTTCAACGGTGGCCATCTCGGTTAGGCCCAGCCGGCGCTACTTCTCGGACTTCTTGGCCGCGATGGCCAGATCCACGGTCTCGTGGATGCCGAACACCTTCGTCAGCCCGGTGATCCGGAAGATCTTCAGTATCCGCTCCTGCGTGCAGACCAGGTCCAGCGAGCCGTCGTGGGCGCGGACCCGCTTCAGCCCGCCTACCAGTACCCCGAGACCGGTGGAGTCCAGGAACTCGACCTTCTCCATGTTGACCACGAGCTGGTAGTTGTTCTTGTTGACCAGATCGATGAGCAGCTCACGGAGCCGCGGCGCCGTGTACACGTCGATCTCGCCCTCGACATCGACGACCTCGATGCCGTCCTTGTTGTAGTGACCCAGCTTCAGATCCACAAATCCTCCTGCGCCATCACGGCGTCATCTCAAAGTCCCGCCGCCGGGCGCCGTAGCCTGTACCCGGGGCGTGATCCTGTGCGGCATTCAACCACGCTCCGGTGTCATGTCTATACGAAATCATGCCTCCGGGCATCCCCCAACGAGTGAGACACTAAAAAGCTGTGTCGACCATCACGCCGGTTCCGCCGCCCGAGCTTGCGACATTTACGGCAGAACCGGCGGGCAACCGCGCGCTGGGCATCCTGCTGGGCGACACCCGGTCGGGCCGTCCCGTCCACGTCGAGCACATCCCGGCCCGGGCCGGGCACGAGGCGCCGTGGCCGCGGTGGCTCCCCGCCGAGATCGTCAGCGCCTTGGCCGGCCGCGGCATTGATGCGCCCTGGTCGCACCAGGCCGCCGCCGCCGAGCACGCCCGGGCGGACCGGAACGTGATCATCTCCACCGGCGCGGCGTCGGGCAAGTCGCTCGGCTACCTGATGCCTGCCCTCACGTCGGTGCTGGCCGGCGAGACCGTGCTCTACATCACGCCCACTAAGGCGCTGGCCGCCGACCAGCTGGCCGGCATCCAGTCGCTGGGCCTGCCCGGGGTGCAGGCGGCCGTCTTCGACGGCGATTCCACCCGGGCCGAACGGGACTGGGCGCGCAGCCACGCCAGGTACCTGCTGACCACTCCGGACATGCTGCACCAGTCACTGCTGCCCAGGCACGTGCGCTGGTCGGGGTTCCTCAGCAGGCTGCGCTACGTGATCATCGACGAGTGCCACGGGTACCGGGGGGTGTTCGGCTCGCACGTGGGACAGGTGCTGCGGCGGCTGCGCCGGGTGGTGGCGCACCACGCCCCGCCCGGCGGTCCGCCGCGGCCGGTGTTCATGCTCGCCTCGGCCACGGTCGGCACCCCGGGCACCTGCGCCCGGCTGCTCACCGGGCTGGCGGCCGAGGAGGTGACCGAGGACGGCTCGCCGCGGGGACCGCTGGCCTTCGCGCTGTGGGAGCCACCGCTGACCGACGCAAGAGGCGAGGCTGGAGCCAGGCTGCGCCGCACGGCCGCCGCGCAGGCCGCGGACCTGCTGGCCCGGCTGGTGGGCGAGAACGTGCCGACCCTGGCCTTCATCAGGTCGCGCCGCGGCGCCGAGGCGGTCGCGCTGGCCGCGCGCCGTTCGCTCGGCACGCCCGAGTCCCCCGGGTCGAAGGTGGCCGCCTACCGGTCGGGCTACCTGCCGGAAGACCGGCGCCGCCTGGAGGCCGCGCTCAGCGACGGCCGCCTGATCGGGCTGGCCACCACCACCGCGCTCGAGCTGGGCGTCAACATCACCGGGCTGGACGCGGTGCTCATCGCGGGCTGGCCGGGCACCTGGGCGTCGCTGTGGCAGCAGGCGGGCCGGGCCGGGCGGGCCGGCCAGAGCGCCGCCGCGGTGCTCATCGCCCGCGACGACCCGCTGGACACCTACCTGATCCGGCACCCCGAGATCCTGCTGCGGCATCCGGTGGAAGCTACCGTGCTCGACCCGGGCAATCCGTACGTGCTGGCGCCGCACCTGTGCGCGGCAGCGGCCGAGCTGGCCCTCACCGAACAGGACCTGGACACCTTCGGCCCCCAGGCTAGGCCGGTGGTGGACGAGCTGGTCCGGTCCGGCGGGCTCCGCCGGCGCGAGGCAGGCTGGTACAGCATGCGGCGCAGCCCCGCTCCGGCCGGCCTGCGCGGGGCGGGCGCCGCACCGGTCCGGGTGGTGGAGGAAACCACCGGCCGGCTGGTGGGCACGGTGGATGAGCCGTCCGCCCAGCTGCTGGTGCACGAGGGGGCGGTCTACGTGCACCAGGGCGACAGCTACCTGGTCGGCTGCCTGGACCTGGCCGACCGGGTGGCGCTGGTGGAGCCGTGCGAGCTCGGCTACACCACCACGGCCCGGGACGTGACCGAGATCGAAGTGGGGGGCGAGCTGCGCCGCACGACGTGGGCCGGGGGTGAGGTGGTCTTCGGCGACGTCCAGGTGACCCGCCAGGTGGTGGGTTACACCAGGCGCCGGGCCGACACCGGCGCCCCGCTCGGCGATACGCCGCTGGACCTGCCGCCCCGGCACCTGCTGACCCGGGCGGTCTGGTGGACGCTGCCGGCCAGCGAACGCGACCGGCTGGCCACGGCGGGAACCGATCTCGGCGGCGCGGCCCACGCGGCCGAGCATGCCGCCATCGGCCTGCTGCCGTTGTTCGCCACCTGCGACCGCTGGGACATCGGCGGAGTCTCCGCTGACCTGCATCCGGCCACGGGACGGCTCACAGTCTTCGTCTACGACGGCTGCGACGGAGGGGCCGGGTTCGCTGAGCGCGGTTTCCAGGCCGCCCGGGACTGGCTGAGTGCCACCCGGCAGGCCATATCGGGCTGCGAATGCGAGGCCGGCTGCCCGTCCTGCGTCCAGTCGCCCAAATGCGGGAACGCGAATCACCCGCTGTCCAAGCGGGGCGCCGTCGCGCTGCTCGATGCCCTGCTCATTGATGCCGCGCCCAGATTCCCGACATAAGTATCATGGAGAACACTAGTCTCACTATTCCCAAAGTTCCGGAACAGGCTGACGTGGTACACTCATGACGAGTCGGGCCTTCGGTGGCGTTTGTTCGCGGACCGCGTAAGCGGTTACAGACCGGTCCCGGCATGCCCTCTCACTGTGTAATAAGTCGTACCAACGGGTAACGATCTTCGGATAACACTGTTCACGGGCACGACGGATATGCTTCAATTTCCTTGGCTGAAAGCTGCATTGGGGCCTCTCAGTGGTCGATTTGGGAGCTCTGCGGCTATAAGCTTGAATAAGGACGGAGCCGGCCTCCCCCCCAGGGCCGGACCGTGCGCGCGGCCCCCGCTCTCCCCCCCGGCGGGGGCCGCCTCCTTTCCGCCGCGATACCGCCTTTGCTCCGGTACGTACATCTTTGTCGGCAAACATCGGCCCCGAAGATGGGCTGAGCCACAAGTTAACGGCATGTGATCGCCAGAACTGATTCAGATCACGAATTGGTTACGTGCCAGGTCTTTTCAGGTCAGCGATTTCGTCGTAGAACGGTGGTACGGACTGAAGAACGTCCGGGCACGGCAGCCAGGTACCCACGCGCGACCAGCCGCGGGAGGCGTGTCAGGCCAGGTCAGGCCGACGGTAGTCGCTCAGGCGACAAGCTCGGCCAGCCTGACTGACAAAGAAGGTGCACGCTTGGTAGCCAGGCATGACGTGCTGCGCGGCGGCGCCCCGGCCAGGGGCGCCGCTTGCTTTTCCGGGAGGCCGCGGGGTGGCCCCGCTTGGACCTCCCGCCGGAATCGTGGCACGATA
This sequence comes from uncultured Actinomycetes bacterium, assembly GCA_963835775.1. Classification (GTDB taxonomy): domain Bacteria; phylum Actinomycetota; class Actinomycetes; order Streptosporangiales; family Streptosporangiaceae; genus Palsa-504. The sequence goes on from CAWIHB010000006.1 coordinate 140,742, forward strand.
TCAGGCGAATCACGACACATCGCGGTGTCTGCCCCTTCGCGGAGCGAGAGCTACCGGTGGCCGCCAGCGCGGCGAGGGAGAAACGCCGCGCCGACCCTGTGCCACCACGCCGGCCAGCGGGAACGTTAGCCTTGGTCCCTGGCCGGAACTGCGCCAGCCTGGACGTCAGCGGCCAGGGCACCGATGACCGTGCAGGAGAGCAAGAAGTTGTCCGCACCACGGGAGAGAGGCACCATGGTCCGCAGCGAAACGCCGGGACCGGCCGGCAGTGACCAGTCACTCGGGGATCTGGTGGCCCTGGCGGCCAAAGACATCTCCCAGCTTGTCCACTACGAGATCGACCTGGCCAAGACCGAGCTGAAGGGCGACATGCGCCGGGTCGGGCTGGCCGGGGCGCTGGGCGGCGTGGCGGCCTTCGTCGGCTGCCTGGTGCTCGTCCTGCTCTGCATCGCCTTCGCCTTCGGGCTGGTGGCCCTGGGCATCTGGACCTGGGCGGCCTTCCTCATCGTGGCCGGCACCTGTGTGCTGCTGGCCGGACTGGCGGTGCTGATCGCCGTGCTGAAGCTGCGGCACCTGTCCGGCCTGCGCCGGACCAGGGAATCGGTGACCGAGGGCATCGGCATGCTGCGCCGGGAAGGCGAGCAGCCCAAGGCCAGCCTGAACGGCCAGCAGCCCGAGATCGGCAGCGACGGCCAGCCCGAGATCGCCGCGCGCAGGTCCCGGTGAGGTGAACTCCTGATGGCGGTGAACGCGGATTCCGCGGTTCAGATCGCCGGCCCGTGGAGCCATCGCTCGGTCAGCGCCAACGGGACCCGTTTTCATATCGCCGAAGCCGGCGACGGGCCCCTGGCGCTCTTGCTGCATGGCTTCCCCGAATTCTGGTGGACGTGGCGGCATCAGCTGGAGTGGCTGCCCGCGGCCGGTTTCCGGGCCGTGGCCGTCGACCTGCGCGGCTACGGCGGCAGCGACAAGCCGCCTCGCGGCTACGACCTGGTCACGGCGGCCGCCGATGCCGCCGGGCTGGTGCGGGCCCTGGGCGAGGCGAACGCGATCGTGGTCGGTCACGGCTGGGGCGGGCTGGTGGCCTGGACGCTGGGCGTTTATTACCCCAAGGTCGCCGGGCGGCTGGCTGTGGTCTCGATGGCCCACCCGCTGCGCCTGCGGTCCGCGCTGCTGGCCGACCCGCTCGGCCAGGGCCGCCGCAGCGGCTACACGTTCGGCTTCCAGCTGCCCGTGTTCCCGGAGCGGCAGCTGGTCAAGAACGGCGCCCGGCGGGTAGGCCAGCTGCTGGCGGCTTGGTCGGCACCGGGCTGGCCGGACCGGACGACCGAGCAGGTCTACGCCCAGGCCATGCGGATCCCCTCGGTGGCCCACTCGGCGCTTGAATACCACCGCTGGCTGATGCGCAGCACCCTGCGCCCCGACGGCATGCGCTATGCGCGGCGGATGCGCGCGCCGATTCAGGTTCCGACCTTGCATCTGCACGGCGCTCTCGACTCCTGCGTGCTGCCCAGGACCGCCCGCGGCGCCGGGCGGTACGTGGACGGGCCCTACCGCTGGAAGGTGCTGGACGGTGCCGGGCATTTCCCGCACGAAGAGCGCCCGGACGCCTTCAACGCCGAGCTCCGCGGCTGGCTGGCCGACCCGGAACCGGAGCGGTGACGCGGGATCGTGATCCCGCTGGGCGGCCCAGGAACTCCCGCCCGCGTGACACGCTGGGACGGCCGCTGGACCGCGGCGGTACGGGTGCGGCCAGGGTGCCCGATGACCTGGTCCTCTCCGGGCCGCAGGCGGCCCGGCTGGCCGATCAGATGCTGCGCGCCGGGCAGCCCTTCCATGCCCACGAGGTGCTCGAGGCCGCATGGAAGTCCGGTCCGCCCGCCGAGCGGGACCTGTGGCAAGGACTGGCTCAGATCGCGGTCGGGCTGACCCACGCCCACCGGGGCAATGCCCGCGGCGCCGTTACCCTGCTGCGGCGCGGCGCCCAGCGGGTTCGCGCCTACCGCGGCCAGAGCGGGCTCGCCCCGGACAGTGACCATGCGGATGGGGACCATGCGGATGGGGACCATGCGGATGGGGACCATCCGTACGGGATCGACGTGGCCGGCTTCCTGGCCGCAGCCGACGGCCTCGCGGCTCGTATCGAGCGGGACGGGCTGGGCCTGCTTCCGGCCCGCGATCTGCGGCCGGGGCTGCTGACCGCTCCGGCGTTAGTCGCAGGAGGAGGTGGAGACGGGCTCGGTGAGGTGCTCGCCCGCGGCGGCGTCGGCGGATACCTCGGCGGCGGTCAGAGCGAAGCCGGTGTTGCTCACCCCGACTGCGGCGGCGAACACCACCCCGTCCACGGTCCCGGCCGGTGACAGCAGCGGGCCGCCCGAGTTACCGGACTCCACCACGGCCCGTATCTCGTAGATCTGGCGGGTAACGGTGCTGGTCTCGTAGATATTCGGTCCTTCGGCGTCCTGGACGCCGCCGATCCTGGCCGGCACGGTGTGCAGGTACATGGCGTCCAGTGGATAGCCCGCCACGACCGCGTTGTCGCCTGGATTGGCCGGGCCGGCCAAGCGCAGCGACGGCAGGCTGAGCTGGGGGACATACAAGATGGCCACGTCGATCTGCGGGTCGTAGAAGACCACGGTGGCGGGGAGGTGCGTCCCGGTGTCGGTGATGACGGTCTGTCCCGTGGTCACGCCCGCGACCACATGCGCGTTGGTGAGGACGTGCTGCGGCGAGATGACGAAGCCCGAGCCCTCGATGGAGCGCTGGCAACTGGGCGCCACACCCTGGATCTTCACCACGCTGGACCGGGCGGCCAGGAATCCCGGGCTGTTGAGCACGGCCGGGTCGGGCGGCGGGATGGCCAGGATGCGCTCCGCGCCGATCCCGCTGAACACCTCGGCGTAGGTGCTGTTGCTGGCCAGCAGCCTGCGGAAGTCGGAGAACATGGTCCGGGCGGGCGACGGCATGAACTTGTCCAGGGCCTGCAGCACGATCGAGTTGTTGACCTGCGAGTCGACCACGGGGAACGGGGACTCGATCAGCACGGACCCGACCACCCAGGCGATCAGCAGTACCGACAGCATGCTGACCACCGAGCCGCCGACCGAATCAAGCACCGTGGCGGAGTGCCAGGTGACCGTGGAGCGCATGGCCGCCCCGATGGAGGAGGCGATGAACTGGCCGATCACGGCGAAGCTGACCAGCAGCACCACGGCGATGACATCCTGCTGGGTCTGGCCGCCGACCAGGGCCCGGGAGATGCTCGGCCCGAACTGCGCACCCAGCAGCGCGCCGCCCACGAAGCCGAAAAAGCTCAGCACGCCGACGATGAAGCCCTGCCGGTACCCCGACACGGCGAACGCGGCGACAACCACGATCAAGATAAGGTCGAGCACATCTCCGTGCACGACCCTAACCGTATAGCGTTTTCCGCACTTCCTGGCCCGCCCGGCGGAGGTACCCAGTCGATCACCTCGGCGGCAGACCAGGGCCGCTCCCAGCCGGCCAGCGCGAGCAGGCGGTCGACCAGCACAGCGGTGAATCCCCAGATCAGCATGCCCCTGACCCGGAAGGCCGGGGTGGTACGCCCGTCCGGCACCCGGACCACCGCCCGGGCGGCGGGATCGGTCAGCTCGCTGACGGCGATCCGCTCCACCGCAGCCACCTCGGCCGGGTCCACGGGCGCGACCGCGCAGGGCTCGCGCCACCAGGCCAGCACCGGGACGACCCGGAATCCGGTGCGCGGGATGAACAGCTCGGGCAGCGTGCCGACGATCTCGACGCCGTCCGGGTCGACCCCCACTTCCTCGGCCGCCTCCCGCAACGCCGCGGCCACCGGCCCGGAATCGGTGGCGTCGATGGCGCCGCCCGGGAACGCGGGCTGGCCCGCATGCAGCCGCAGATCGTCACTGCGCTGGATCAAGAGCAGGTCCGGACCGTCGGGGCCAGCACCGAACAGGATGAGCACGGCCGAGGCCCGGCCGCCGGTGACGGGCGGCCGGGCCTGCGGTTCGGTCTCCATGGCCGCGGCCGCCACGAACAGCTCCCGGAGCCAGGCGGGCTGCGGGCGGCTGACCGCGGTCACGAGAACGGGCCGGGCTTGACAAGCTTCGCGGCGACTACCGGATCGACGGGTCCCTCGCCGTAGGACGGGCACAGCCGGGCCAGCCCGCAGGCTCCGCAGGCCGGCCGGCGGGCGTGGCAGACCCGGCGGCCATGCCAGATCAGCCGGTGCGAGAGCATCGTCCAGTCCCGGCGCGGGATGAGCGTACCCACTTCGGCCTCGATCTTGACCGGGTCGTCGCTCGAGGTCCAGCCGAACCGGCGGGCCAGCCGCCCGAAATGGGTGTCCACGGTGATCCCGGGGATGCCGAAGGCGTTACCCAGTACCACGTTGGCGGTCTTCCGGCCGACGCCCGGCAGGGTGACCAGATCAGACAGCCGCGGCGGCACCTCACCGCCGAACCTGTCGCACAGCGCCTGCCCGAGTCCCATCAGGCTGTTGGCCTTGGCGTGATAGAACCCGGTCGACTGGATGATCTTCTCCAGTTCGTCCCGGTCCGCGGCCGCGTAGTCCGCGGCGGTCGCGTACCTGGCGAACAGGGTCGGGGTGACCAGGTTGACCCGCTTGTCGGTGGTCTGCGCGGACAAGATCGTGGCCACCAGCAGCTCGAGCGGCGTGCTGAAGTTCAGCTCGGTGTGCGCATCCGGGTACATCAGGGCCAGCTCGCGGTCGATCCGGCGGGCCCGGCGGACCAGTGCGGTATGCGAAGGGGGCTCAGCGGTCACCGTCCCAGCTTAGGCTGGCTGGGAGGGCGTCGTCTCAGCCGTGGCCGAGGGCGTCCCGCTCGGTGACGCCGGGGAGCTGGGCGCCGGGCTGGACGGCGGCGGGCTGGACGGCGGCGGGCTCCAGGGCCGCCTCGGCCGATGGCCGGACCCGGTGCCTGACCCGGTGCCTGACCCGAGGCCGGACCCGGTGCCCGAGCCCGGCCCGGAGCCGGACGCGGACGCAGAGCCCCAGGCGACCGAGACGGTCATGACCGCCGAGGATCCCGAGCTGGCCGGGGACGTCCCGCCGGGGGCGGCAGCAATGGAGATGACCGCGCTGCCGCTGCTCCCCCGCACGCTCACCGTGATCGTGGTGGACTGCCCGGCCTTCAGGGTCCCATGGCCGCTGCTGAGGCTCGCCTGGGTCGAGGACGCGCTCGCCGACCAGCGGACCGCCCCGCCCGCGGCGGTGAGGGTGATGGTCCCGGTCGAGGACGAGCCCAGCGTGAGGCTGTCCGGCGCCGCGGTCAGCGTCGGGGTGGACGGCGGCGGCGCGATGGCGGACGGCAGGACGGGGGCCTGCGACGAGGTCACCGGCAGGGTGGCGGCCACGGCCAGGGCCTCGGTCCTGGTGGTGCTGCGCGGCACCGGAGGCGGCGACGAGCGGACGCTGGCCGGCCGCCTGACCTTGACCGGGACGGTGATGTCGGCCCCGCCGCCCAGCGGAGCCGATGCGGAGGCCGATGGCGCTGGCGGAGCGATAGTCGGGCCGCTGGCCCGCATGGCGGTGGGGATGCCGCTGAAGCCGAGGACGGCGAACAGCGTGGTGACGCCGAGGGCACATGCTCCGGCAACGATCGCCCGGCGGCCGGGCATCCGCCGCCGGCGGGCAGATGGCGCGTTCCTGCGGCCGGTCCCGGCCGGGCGGCCAGGCCCCTGCTGGGCCGTGGGGTGTTCACTGGGCGCGGTTTCCCGCACCGGCGCCGGCTTGAGCGCGACCGCGAACACGTCGAAGTCCGGCGCGGCCGGGACTTCGGCCACCATGGCGGCGGGCATCACCGGGAACCCGGCGGCGTTGAACTCCGAGGCCCGGCCGGTCACGAACTCCCGGTACGCCGACAGCCTGGGGTCGGCAATGAACTTGAGCACCTCCAGCCGCGCCACCGTGGAGAACGCGGGCGCGGGCAGCAGGGTGAAGACGCGAGCCGCGGACACGTTGCGGGGCAGGTTCAGCCCGCAGTCTGGGCAGGCGCCGGCGTGTTCGAGCACGCGATCCCTGATCGCCGCGGTCATCATGCCGGTCCAGCCGCTCATCACCTCGGCGCGGGCCGGGCAGTCGTAATTGCGCCGGATCAGGACCTCGGCGCCGAGGCTGCGCTCCAGGTTCTGCTTGGCCCGGTCCAGGAGTTCCTCGGCGTCAGCGGGCGGCAGGCCGAGCACCAGGCTCAGATCCATGTCGTGCCCGAAGGCGAGCTCCAGCGCCTCGAGTTCGCCGGGCTGGATGCTCATCGCCGCGTTCCAGGCCATCAGCCGCGAATCGGCATCAAGCTGGTCCGGGCGGGCAGGGGGCTCATCGGCGTCCGAAGCGGGCACCGCCTCGCGTCGGCGGCATTCCGCCCGAGCCAGCGAATAAAGCCATGGGCCGAGCAATTTACCAGAAGCCAGGCGGTCGATGTGCGCCGCGGCGACAACCAGAGTATCGCGCACCACGATTTGCGCATTTTCGCGATTTCGGAGCATACACCAGCAATAGCGGAAGAGCCGGTCACCATATGCGTCAAATAGGTCAGCGAGCGCGCCTGGGGAGCTTGTACGCAGCGCGGCCGCGAGCTGGGGGTCATTCATGCCGGAAAAGTTATAGCAATCGCGTGCGCCCAGCCAGCTATTCAACATAACGAGCGGTTAAACCAGTACTTTTTCCTTAGTGCACGGAAACGGATCAATGCGGTTTCCTGATAAGTTCGCACCAGTTAGCGGGCGGCTGACACCGGTTCGGGTGGATGCACGGCGCAGACGGACGGATCGTAGGGCGCGGGAGTCAGCCGGGCCGCCAGCGGGGCCGTGCGCGGATCGGCCGGGTTGACGTGCCGTCCCGCCACCACGATCGCGACCCGGCCGGCGCCCGCCCGCTTGAGCGCAGCAGCGGCCGACTGGGCACTGGCCCCCGATACCCAGCTGTCCTCGAGCAGCAGCACGCCTGCGGCGGCCGGCAGCCGGCCGCCCAGGAAGCGGTCCGGATCGAGGTCACGGCCCTGGCGGCCGGGACGGATGGCCAGCGGGGCCAGCGGCAGCCCGAGATGAGGCCCGACCAGCCGGAGCAGCGGGTGCGATCCGGGACGCCCGCACCCGGTCGGCACCACGGCCAGGTACGTGGGCGGCGGCATGGCCGCCTGGCGCCAGACGCAGACGCCGTGATCGCGCAGGAAGGCCAGCAGCAGGGCCTGCAGCGACGCCCGCGCCGGGCCGCCCGGATCCGGCCCGGACTTGTACCGCCACAGGTCAGCGGCCTGCGCCGTGCCCTTGACCGCATACGAGATGGGCACCACCGCGTCGGCCAGCAGCCCGGGTCCGAGCAGGTCATGACCGTCGCACTGATAGCAGCGGGCGTATCCGGGCCGGACCGGGCCGCGGCACACGGCGCAGTCCCGGCCGGCCGCGCGCGGCCTGACCTGATACAGCACCGGGACTGGCATGGGCCGATGCTACGGAACGGCACTGACAAAACACTCGGTGGCGAAGGAATGGGTGTCCAGGGCCAGGTTCGAGGAGATGATCGGCGCGGGAGTCATCACCGACGATTCCACCCTGGCCGCCTACGCCCTGCTGCTGATCAGCGAAGCAGCGGCGCGAACAGGTCGCCGTGCCGGGCCACCCGCGCCAGCGCCGTCTCGGCCGTGAAGAACAGGTCCTGGGGCTGGCGGCAGGATGCCACCTCGTCCCAGCTGACCGGCGTGGAGACGGTAGGGAACTGGCGGGCGCGCAGCGAGTAGGGGGCGACGGTGGTCTTGGCGCCGTTGTTCTGGCTCCAGTCGATCAGGACCTTGCCGGTGCGCAGCGCCTTGGTCATCCGCGAGACCACCCGGCGGGGCTGGTCGCGCTCGAGGCGTTCGGCGAAGGCCCGGGCCTGGTCGCTGGCCTGCTCGGAGGTCACACCGGAGATCGGGGCGTACAGCTGCAGTCCCTTGCCGCCCGAGGTCTTGGCCAGCGGCGCGAGGCCCTCGGCGGCTAGCAGCGGCCGCAGGTCCTCCGCCACCCGGCAGCAGTCCACGATGTTGGCCGGCGCCCCGGGGTCCAGGTCGAAGACCAGCAGGTCGGGCAGGCGGATCTCCGGTACCCGCCACTGCGGCACGTGCAGTTCCAGGCCGGCCAGGTTGGCGGCCCAGATGAGGGCGGGCAGGTCGTCCACCACCAGGTAGGTCACCGTGCTGCCCCGCCCCCGCGAGCTTTCCGAAGGTATCCGGGCGGTGCGGATCCAGTCCGGCCGGTGCTCGGTGACGTGCTTCTGGAAGAAGGCCTCGCCGTCGACGCCCTCGGGATAGCGCTTCAGGGTCAGCGGGCGGTCGGCCAGATGGGGAAGCAGGGCCGGTGCCACCCGCTGGTAGTAGTCGAGGACTTCGGCCTTGGTGAACCCGGTCTCCGGGTACAGGACCTTGGCCAGGTTGGTCAGCGTCAGCGTCCGGCCGTCCACCTGGACCGCGACTTTGGTCTCAGGGCTCACTCTGTTTTCCGTTCGCCTCAGGGCGCCTGAAGGCGTCTCCTTCCCCTCGTCGCTCGTTCCTCGCTCCCGGGGTGGGCTTGGGGGAGAAAGCACAGTCCAGGCGACGCCGCGCCCTTCGGCTCACTCACGGACCACCTGCGCAGGGTCGATGTCGTCGCGTAGGCCCTTGTAGACCGGGGCGCGCATCCGGCCCGCCTTGGTCCACCGGTCGAAGGCGACCTGGACCACCAGCCGAGGCTCGACCCACACGGCGGGGCGGGCGTGCTCGGGCGGGACCGGGCCGTCGAACGGCGAGTCGGGACGGCGCAGCGGCCGGAGCCTGTCCCCCAGCATGCGCAGCGTCTCGTCGTTGAACCCGGTACCCACGTGACCGGCGTAGATCAGGCCCGAGGCGTCGTGCACGCCGATGAGCAGCGACCCGACCTGGCCGGTCCGGTTGCCCTTCCCGGGCTTGTACCCGGCCACCACGGCTTCCTGGGTATGCAGGTTCTTGATCTTCCGCCAGTGGTCGGTGCGGATGCCGGGCGCGTACTTGGAGTCAAGCCGCTTGGCTACCACGCCTTCCATGCCGTGAGAGCGGGAGACCTCCTGCACGGCGGCGAAGTCCGCACCGGGGAAGGACGGCGGGGTCTGCCAGAACGGCCCGTTCAGGCCCAGGTCGTCCAGCACGGCGCGGCGGTCGGTGTACGCCAGGTCAAGCATTGGCCTGCCGTCCAGCTGGAGCAGGTCGAACACCAGGTAGGTCACCGGGGTCTGCCCGGCCAGCCGGGCGGCTTGCGTGGCGGCGGCGACGTGCATCCGGGGCTGCAGCGCCTCGAATTCCGGCCAGCCGCCCGCGCCGAACACCACGATCTCCCCGTCCAGCAGCAGCTGCTTGTGGTTGGTGGCCGCGCCCAGCCGGGCCAGTTCGGGGTAGGTCACGGTGATATCGCGCTCGGTCCGGGACATCAGGCGCACCTTGCCCTTCTCGATGTAGGCCAGGGCGCGGACGCCGTCCCACTTCATCTCCAGGGCCCAGTTCTGCGGGTCCCGCGGGACGGCACCGGTGACCGCGAGCATGGGCCGCAGGCCGGACGGCAGGGCCAGCCGTTCCCGGTGGATCATCCACTGGTTGCCGCGGGTCTGGAACAGCACGTACCCGCCGGTGACCCGCTGCCCGTGCAGGACCACCTTCACCTCGGCGGGCGCCCACTTCAGCGTCTCGTAGGTGCCGTGGTCCCAGATGGTGACGGCACCCGCCCCGTACTGGCCGCGGGGTATCTCCCCCTCGAAGCTGCCGTACTCCAGCGGGTGGTCCTCGGTGTGCACGGCCAGGTGGTTGACCGCCGGGTCGGGCGGCACCCCCTTGGGCAGCGCCCAGGACACCAGCACCCCGTCGCGCTCCAGCCGGAAATCCCAGTGCAGCCGGCGGGCGTGGTGCTCCTGGATGACGAACGTCCCGCCGGGCGCGGCGCCAGACGGCGGGGCTTCGGCCGGCGGCACCGGCTCGGGCGTCCGGGCGGCGTCCCGCTTGCCCCGGTACGCCTGCAGCTTGTCCACGCCACCCTGTGTACCCCATGCGCCCGGACGAGATACACGTCAGGTAGGCGGCGCCCGGCCCTACAGTGGTGGGGTGACGGGAACCTGGGTGGTCGAGCCGTCGGGGCCGCTGCGCGGCGACATCTCGGTGCGCGGGTCGAAGAACGCGGTGACCAAGCACATGGTCGCGGCGATGCTGGGCGACGGGCCCAGCATGATCAGGAACGCCCCTGATATCGGCGACGTCGACATCACGGCGGCGATGCTGGAAGCCCTGGGCTATCAGGTGGTCCGTTCGGCCGCCGAAATCACTATCGCGCCCGGGTCAGCGGTGCAGCCGAGGGTGCCGGAAGCCTTTACCGGCCTGAACCGGATCCCGATCCTCATGCTGGGGCCGCTGCTGCACCGGACCGGTGAGGCGTTCGTGCCGCTGGTCGGGGGCGATCCCATCGGGCGGCGGCCGGTCGACTTCCACGTCGCGGCGCTGCGGGCCCTGGGTGCCGAGGTCGAGGCGGGTCCGGCCGGGATCACGGCCCGGGCCTCCCGGCTGTACGGCGCGCGCATCGACCTGCCCTACCCGAGCGTGGGCGCCACCGAGACCGTGCTGCTTTCCGCCGTGCTGGCCGAGGGCAAGACGGTGCTGCGCAACGCGGCCACCGAGCCTGAGGTGGAGGAGCTCGCCCTGTTCCTGCAGCGGATGGGCGCGCACATCGAGCTCAGCCCGGACCGGCGGATCGTCATCGAGGGCGTGCCGCGGCTGCGCGGCGCGTCCCGGTGGCTGGCCGGCGACCGGCTCGAGGCATTTTCTTACCTGGTGGCGGGGCTGATCACCCGCGGCGAGGTCCGGGTGCACGGCTGCCCGCAGGACCGGCTGGTCACCGCGATCACCACGCTGGCCAGGATGGGCGCCAGGTTCGAGATCACCGACGAGTGGATCACCGCATCGGCGCCGGCCGGGCTGCGCGCGGCCGCGGTGCACACCGACACTCATCCCGGCTTCATGACCGACTGGCAGCAGCCGCTGATGGTGCTGTTCACCCAGGCCGAAGGCATGTCGGTGCTGCACGAGACGGTGTTCGAGAACCGGCTGGTGTACGTGCCGGCGCTGCAGAAGATGGGCTGCGAGATCGAGGTGTTCGCCGCCTGCCTGGGCGGGCCCGCGTGCCGCTTCCACGACACCAACGCGGTGCACTCGGCGGTGATCAGGGGCAGCTCCAAGCTGCGCGGGGCCGACGTCACCCTGCCCGACGTGCGGGCCGGGTTCTCCGCCGTGCTGGCCGCCGCAGTGGCGGACTCGCCGTCGCAGTTGCACGGCATCCACCACATCGAGCGTGGCTACCACCGGCCGTTTGAGCAGTTCGGGTCGCTCGGGCTGACCATCCACCACGGCTGAGTCCCTGGTTAGGCTGGCTGGCATGACCACGGCGTTCGTGCTCGGCGGCGGCGGCCTGCTTGGCGCCCACGAGGTCGGCATGCTGCGGGCGCTGTCCGAGGCGGGCATCCGGCCCGACCTGGTCGTCGGCACCTCGGTCGGCGCCATCAACGGCGCGTTCGTGGCCGCCGACCCGCTGGGCGCGGCGGCCCGGCTGGGCCGGATGTGGCAGGGCGACGAACTGCGGCTGGCCTTCAGCGAGAAGCTGTGGGGGCGGGCGGTCCGGCTGGTGCGTTCGGGCACCCACCTGCACTCACTGGAGCCGCTGCGCCGCCTGCTGGAGGACGCGCTGCCCGGCGGCGACTTCGCCGACCTGAAGCTGCCGTTCCAGTGCGTGGCGGCCGGCATCGAGAGCGCGAGCGCGCACTGGTTCAGCAGCGGGCCGGTGGTTCCGGCGGTCCTGGCCTCGTGCGCGGTGCCGGGGCTGCTGCCGCCGGTCGAGATCGGCGGCGCGCACTACTTCGACGGCGGCCTGGTCGACTCGATCCCGGTCGGGCGGGCCGTGGCGCTGGGCGCCGGCACCGTCTACGTGCTGCAGGTGGGCCGCATCGAGAGCGCGCTCGAGGTTCCGACCCGGCCGTGGGAGGTGGGCCTGGTCGCGTTCGAGATCGCCCGCAGGCACCGGTTCCACGAGGAGATATCGTCGCTGCCGGACAACGTGCGGGTGCACGTGCTGCCCACCGGCGGGGACCGGCTGCCGCCCGGGATGGCACAGTTCAGGTACCGGGACCGAGCTAGGGTGAGACAGAGCATCGAGCGCGCGTACACGGCGTCGGCGAGCTATCTCGCCGCGCTGACCAGCCCGTTACCTGGCTTGCCGGTACGAGGCCGCCGCCGGAGGGGAGGGGGTGCATTGCTCCCACCCAGGTTCGTGCGGCGGCTGGTGGTGGCGCCGGTGGTGATCGTGGTCGCCCTCGGCCTCATCGTGCTGTCACCCCTGCTGGTCGTGCTCGCGCTGCTGTTCGGGCTGGCCGGGCTGCTGCGGGCGGGGCGGATGCGCAACCTGCGGCTGGTGTCGTTCGTGATGGTCGGCCTGACCACGGAACTCGTGACGCTGCTCATCCTGCTGGGCCTGTGGATCGCGAGCGGGTTCGGCGGCCGGCTGCACACCGAGCCGTACCAGAACCGTCATTACGCGGTGGTGCGCTGGTTCCTGGACGCGCTCTTCCGCGGGGCGGAACGGACCTACGGGCTGCGGGTCGAGGTCGAGGAGCCGGACCTGACCGGCGAGGAACTGCTGGCCCGGGCCAGCCGGCCGGTCATCGTGCTGTCCAGGCACGCCGGACCTGGCGACTCGTTCCTGCTTATCCATCAGCTGCTGAGCGTCTACGGGCGGCGGCCGCGGGTGGTGATGAAGGCCAGCCTGCAGTTCGATCCCAGCCTGGACATCCTGGGCAACCGGCTGCCCAACGTATTCATCAAGCACCGGGAGACCGGGGAGAGCATCTTCACCGACCAGATCGAGCGGCTGGCCCGCAGCCTCGATCCGGCCGGGGCGCTGGTGATCTTCCCCGAGGGCGCCAACTGGACCCCGAACCGGTGGCGCCGCAGCATCCGGCGGCTGGAGCACGCCGGCCGCCGCGACCTGGCCGAACGGGCCCGGGACATGCCCAACCTGCTCCCGCCGCGGCCGGGCGGCACGCTGGCCGCCATCGCCGCCTGCCCGGAAGCCGATGTGATCTTCGTGGCGCACGCCGGGCTGGACACCGTCTTGTCCATCGGCGACGTGTGGCGGCGGTTCCCGGTCAACCAGGTCATCCGGGCCCGGTGGTGGCGGGTGCTGTCCGAGCAGGTGCCGAGGGGCGCGGACCACGAGGCGCAGCTGCAGTGGCTGTACCAGTGGTGGGAGCGGATCGACGCCTGGATCACCGAGGACCGGCCGGGCGGCGCTCCGGTTCCCGTGGTGGAAGCGCAGCAGGGAGCGGAGCGTGACCTACTGGAGCCCGGTGCGGACTGACGTGATGCGCTGGGTGTTGAAGCCGAGCCAGTGCATCCGGCCCACGTAGCGTGCGTGCTCGACCTTGAGGCAGCGGTCCATGATCACCGTCACGCCACCGTCCTCGGCGATCCGCGCTCCCTCCTCGTTGATCACGCCGAACTGGCACCACAAGGCGCCGGCACCGATCGCCACCGCGTCCCGGGCGATCCCCGGCAGGGCATCCGGCGCCCGGAAGACGTTCACGATGTCGACCGGCACGGGCACGTCAAGCAGGCTGGCGTAGCACGTCTCGCCGAGGATCTCGGTCTCGCGGGGATTCACCGGGATCACCCGGTAGCCGTGCCGCTTGACGTAGTAGCCGACGAAGTTGCTGGCCCGCAGCTCGTTGCTGGACAAGCCGACGATCGCGATCGTCCTGGCGTTGTGCAGCACGCGCTGGATGGCCAGCGGGTCCTGGTACCGCTCGAGATCAAGCATGCTGCGTCTCCCGCTCGCCCGTCGGCTCACTCATATGGCCGCTGCCCCCTGTCCAGTCACCGCGGCCACGCGTGCGAATCCCTGTCCCAGATCCCAGATCAGATCCTCGACCGACTCGGTGCCAACCGAGAGCCGGATCGTGCCCGGGCCTACGCCCGCGGCCCGCAGCTCGTCGTCGCCCAGCTGCCGGTGCGTCGTGCTCGCAGGGTGGATGATCAGGCTCTTCGCGTCGCCGACATTGGCCAGGTGGGACCAGAGCGTCACGCCGCCGATGAGGCCCTGCCCGCCGGCCCGGCCGCCCGCGCAATCGAAGGAGAACACCGCGCCGGCCCCGCGCGGCAGGTACTTCTCCACCAGCGGGCGGTACTTGCTCGACGGCAGGCCGGGGTAGGTCACATTCGAGGCCAGCTCGTGCGATGCGAGGAACGCCGCCACCGCCCGCGCGTTCCGGACGTGGCGTTCCATCCGCAGCGACAGCGTCTCGAGCCCCTGCAGGAACAGGAAGGCGTTGAACGGCGAGAGCGCGGCACCGAGATCGCGCAGGGTCTCGGCCCGGAGCTTCATCAGGTAGCCGTACAGCCCGAACGTCTCGTGGAACTGCAGGCCATGGTAGGCAGGCGATGGCTCGGCAACCACGGGGAACCGTCCGTTGGACCAGTCGAACGTGCCGGCCTCGACGACGACGCCGCCGATGGAAGTGCCGTGGCCGCCGATGAACTTGGTCGCCGAGTGAATCACGATGTCGGCGCCCCATTCGATCGGGCGGCACAGGTAGGGCGTCGCGAACGTGTTGTCGACGATCAGCGGCAGTTCGCGGGAGTGCGCGATGGCCGCCACCGTCTCGATGTCCAGCACGTTCCCGGCCGGGTTGCCGATCGTCTCGCCGAAGAACGCCTTGGTGTTGGTGCGGACCGCTTTCCGCCATGCTTCCTGGTCGTCGGGGTCGACCCAGGACAGCTCGACGTTCATCTTGCGCAGCATGTGCTTGAACTGGTTCACGGTGCCGCCGTACAGCGCCGAGGATGAGACCAGGTGGTCGCCCGGCTGCAGCAGCGTGAACAGCGCGGCGGCCTGCGCGGCGATGCCGCTGGCGAACGCCACCCCGCCGGCGCCGCCCTCCAGGTTCGCCACCCGCTCCTCGAACACCGCCACGGTCGGGTTCATGATGCGGGAATACGTGTTCCCGTATTCCTGCAGGTTGAAGTAGGCCGCCGCCGATTCAGGATCCTCGAACACATAGCTGGTCGTCTGGAAGATCGGCACAGCCCGCGCGCCCGTGTTCGGGTCGGGCCGCTGCCCGGCATGCAGCTGCCGGGTCTCGAAGCCGAACGCACGGGCTTCCTCGGGTTGGTCGGTCACGAATTCCTCTTCCCCTGGCCTCATCCGCCGGCCGCGCCGCCGGCCGCGCCGCCGGCCGCGCTGTCGGCCAGGAAGCGACGGATAATGGGCGTCTGCCGCGCTTCCTCGAGCAGGAAGCAGTCATGGCCGTACGGCGCCTCGATCACATCGAACTCGACCGGCTTGCCCAGAGCGCGCAGCGCGTCGGCGATCTCAGCCGACCCGGACGGCGGGTACAGCCAGTCCGAACTGAACGCGATCAGCAGCGTCCGGGCCGACACACCTGCCAGCGCCCGGGTGAGCGACCCGCCGCCATACTGCCGGGCGAGATCGAAGTACGTCAGCGCGCGCGACATGTACAGGTAGGTGTTGGCGTCAAAACGCTTGACGAACGAGCCGGCCTGATGTCTCAGGTAGCTCTCGACCTGGAACTCCGGCTCGATGATCGTGTGGCGGATGTCGTCGGCGAACTGGAGCCGCCGGCCGAACTTGTCGTTCAGCGCCACACCGGACAGGTACGTGACATGGCCGACCATCCGGGCCACGCCCATGCCGGCCTCGGGCGCGCGGCCGGTGCCGTAGTAGCGGCCGCCTTGCCAGGCCGGGTCGCGCATGATCGCTTCACGTGCGATCGCGTTCCAGGCCACGCCCTGCGGGTGGAGGGCGTGCGTGCTGGCGATGGCCACGACGGCGTCGACCTGATCGGGAAACAGGATCGCCCACTCGAAGGCCTGCATCCCGCCGAGTGAACCGCCGGTTACCGCCGCGAGCCGTTCGATACCGAGCTGGTCCAGGAAGGCGCGCTCCGTCCGCACCATGTCCGCGACCGTGATCACGGGAAAGTCCGGCCCGTACGGCCGGCCCGTGGCGGGGTCGACCGATGACGGCCCGGTCGTGCCGCGGCAGCCGCCGAGCAGGTTAGTGGAGACGACGAAGAAGCGGTCGGTGTCGAACGCTTTGCCCGGGCCGATCATCCCGTCCCACCAGCCCAGGCCCTTGCCGGCCACGCCGTCGCGGTCGGTGGCCGCGAACCCGTCGCGGGTGCTCTCTTCGGGCGGCGTCTTGGCGAAGCCCGCCGCATGGGCGTCGCCGCTGAGTGCGTGGCAGACCAGGATGACGTTGTCGCGCCGGGGGGAGAGGGCACCGTAGGTCTCGTACGCCACCCGGACCGGGTGCAGTTCCTGCCCGCAGTCGAGCCGTACCGGCTCGGGCAGGTCTAGGTACTGGGTTTCGACCGTGCCCACACTGCCGGCTGCGCCGGCCGCGCCGACGGGGCCGGCCGCGAGCGTCGGGGCTGGCTCCGTCATGCGGGCTATCTTAGCTGGTTGCAGCTGTTGTATTGTCAATCATCTCCACCGGAATACTGCTGAAGTGAGCGAGAGGGACACAGGCGACATGACCACGGTCACCAACGGAGTCAACGTGCAGGCGCTGCTGGACGCGCGCGAGGTGCTGAAGGGCGCGCCCGATGCCGCCCAGTTCACCTGGCGGGCCTCCGCCAAATGGCAGGGCGGCGTCCACAGCACGATCAAGGTCCAGAGCTTCTTCGGCCTCGGCGAGGAGCAGAACCACAAGGAAGAGTGGTCGTTCGAAGCCGACCACCCCGAGGTCTTCGCGGCCGAGGACAACGGCATCACGCCGATCGAATACCTCCTGGTCGGCCTGGCGAGCTGCCTGACGGGGGGGATAGCATCCGTCGCGGAGAACCGCGGCATCCAGCTGAACTCGGTCGAGTCCGTGGTCGAGGGCGGGCACGACATCCGCGGCATCCTCGGTGCCGACAGCGACGTCCGCAACGGCTACAACGACATCAAGGTGACGTTCACCATCGACGCGGACGCGTCGCGGGAGGACATCGAGGCGCTGGTGGCCCAGTCGCAGAAGCGCTCGGCCGTGTTCGACGCGCTGACCAACCCGACGAACATCACCGTCGAAGTCGCCTAAGGGAGCCAGGCCATCGAACCCGCCACCACGGTCGTCATCGGCGCGGGGCACGCGGGCCTGGCCGCCAGCCACTTCCTCACCAGCCGGGAGATCGACCACGTCGTGCTCGAGCGCGGCACGGTGGCGAACTCCTGGCGGCACGAACGGTGGGACTCGCTGCGGCTGCTCACCCCCAACTGGCAAAGCCGGCTGCCGGGCCTTCGCTACGAAGGCCCGGACCCCGACGGCTACATGACGATGGGGGAAGTGGCCGAGTTCATCGAGAGTTTCGCCGCGGCCGTGCGTGCTCCGGTCCGGACCGGCACGGACGTCACTTCGGTGCGGCAGACCGACGACGGGTACCACGTGGCCACCAGCCAGGGCGATTTCGGCTGCCGGGCTGTGGTCATCGCCAGCGGCGCCTGCAATCAGCCAGTGGTGCCGCCGCTCGCCGCGGCGGTGCCGACGTCCGTCGAGCAGCTGACGCCGTTCGACTACCGGGACCCGGCCAAGCTCCCGGACGGCGGCGTGCTCGTGGTGGGAGCGTCGGCGACCGGCGTGCAGCTGGCCGCCGAGCTGCAGCGGTCGGGCCGGCCGGTCACCCTCTCGGTGGGCGAGCACGTGCGGCTGCCGCGCACGTACCGCGGCCGCGATGTGCTGTGGTGGATGGACGCGTCAGGGGTGTGGGATCAGCGGTACGACGAGATCGACGACCTCACCCGGGCCCGGCGGCTGCCCTCGCCCCAGCTGGTCGGGACGCCCGAGCGGGCCACGCTCGATCTCAACGCGCTCACCTCGATGGGCGTCGAGCTGGTGGGCCGGTGGGCGGCGGTCCGCGACGGCTGGGCGCTGTTCTCCGGCGGCCTGCGCAACATGTTCTCGCTCGCGGACCTCAAGATGCGGCGCCTGCTGGACACGTTCGACGAATGGGCCCGGGCCGACGGGCGTGACGCCGAGGTCGGCCCGCCCGAGCGCTTCACGCCGACCCGCGTGCCTGAGTCGAATCGGCTGCAGCTCGACCTGGGCAGCGGCGAGATCCGCTCGATCGTGTGGGCGACGGGTTTCCGGCCCGAATACGGGTGGCTGGACATGCCCGTGGTCGACGCGAAGGGCCGGCTGAACCACGACGGCGGCGTGGTCGACAGCCCGGGGCTGTACGCGCTGGGACTGCCCGTGCTGCGACGGCGCAAGTCCTCGTTTATCTACGGCATCGAAGACGACGCCCGCGAGGTGATCGGTCACCTCGCGGGGCACCTGGCCGCGCGCCGGTGATCGACGCGCCGCGGCGGATGCTGATCCGGCTCGCGGTCAGTACAGCTCGAGGTCGCCGGTCACCGGATCGATGAGATCGTCATAATCCGGGCCGATGGCCAGGCAGGTCCGGGTGGGCACCCCGCCGAACTCGGTCAGGCCCCGGTCGGTGATCAGGTGCACGGCGAGCCCGGCCGCGAGCGCCTTGTGGTACACCGCCATCAGTTCGTCTTCCGAGCCCACCTTGACCGTTACCTTGCGGAAGCTGGTTTCCAGCCAGGCCTGTTCGGCGGCAGAAACCTCAACGTGGTCGGCGGTCCCGTCCGGCCTCATCTGCTGCAGGATCCGCTCGGCCAGCCAGGCCGAGGCGGCGTGGGCGCCCTGGGCGATCTCCTTGCCGCGGCGCATCCGCAGATCCCGCCGGATGACGATCACCTGCTTGGTCGCGCGGAGGTCGGCTACCTCGTTCACCTGCACCTCTAATTCAATGCCGCCGAACGGGCCAGGGTATTGCTGCCGACTATCCTTCCAGGCCGGCCGGGCCGGGCGCGTAAGTCCTGGCCCTGACGGACGTGTCTCAAACTTGGACTATTTGTTCTCTTGTACCGTTCGTGTTTAGCGGGATAGGTTGGGCATCGTGACCGTGCCTCGGATTCCTGCCACCGCCGAGGACCTGCGCGGCGTCGGCCTGCGGGTGACGGCCGCCCGCGTCGCGCTGCTCGAGACCGTCCGGGACGGTGACCACCTCGGCATCGAGGAGATCACCTCCGGGGTACGGAAGCGCATCGGCCACATTTCCCTGCAAGCCGTGTATGACGCCCTCCACGCTCTCACCGCGGCCGGACTCATACGCCGCCTCGAGCCGGCCGGCAGCCAGCCCCGGTTCGAGGGCCGCGTGGGAGACAACCACCACCATGTCGTGTGCCGGTCGTGCGGGGCCGTCGCTGACGTCGACTGCGCCGTCGGCGAGGCGCCCTGCCTGACCCCGTCCGACGACCACGGCTACTCGATCGGCGAGGCCGAGGTCGTGTACTGGGGCCTGTGTCCCAGTTGTTCCACCGCCCCCAGTTCCTGAGTACCGTGATCCGCCAAGCCCGGAGAGGATTCGCATGTCCGAGAATCATGATCCCGTAGTCGCCGAAGGCCCGACCCCGGAGGCCGGGGAATGCCCGGTCCTGCCCGGCCGCGTGCACCCCACCGCGGGTGACGCCAACAATGAGTGGTGGCCGAACCGGCTCAACCTGAAGATCCTGGCCAAGAACCCCGTCGAGTCGAACCCCATGGGTGGGGACTTCGACTACGCCGAGGCGTTCAGCAGCCTCGACCTGGCCGCCGTGAAGCGTGACATCGCCGCGGTGCTGACGGACTCCAAGGACTGGTGGCCGGCTGACTACGGCCACTACGGCCCGCTCATGATCCGGATGGCCTGGCACGGCGCGGGCACCTACCGCATCAGCGACGGCCGCGGCGGCGCGGGCGCCGGCCAGCAGCGCTTCGCTCCGCTCAACAGCTGGCCGGACAACGTCAGCCTGGACAAGGCCCGCCGGCTGCTGTGGCCGGTCAAGAAGAAGTACGGCCGGAAGATCTCCTGGGCCGACCTCATGGTCCTCACCGGCAACGTGGCCCTGGAGTCGATGGGCTTCAAGACCTTCGGCTTCGGCGGCGGCCGCGTGGACACCTGGGAGCCCGAGGACGACGTCTACTGGGGTCCGGAGACCACCTGGCTGGGTGACGAGCGCTACAGCGGTGACCGTGAGCTCGCCGACCCGTTCGGCGCGGTCCAGATGGGCCTCATCTACGTCAACCCGCAGGGCCCGAACGGCAACCCGGACCCGCTGGCCGCGGCCCGTGACATCCGCGAGACGTTCCGCCGGATGGCGATGAACGACGAGGAGACGGTCGCCCTTATCGCGGGTGGTCACACCTTCGGCAAGACCCACGGCGCGGGCCCGGAGAGCCACGTCGGCGCCGATCCCGAGGCCGCCCCGATGGAGCAGCAGGGTCTGGGCTGGAAGAGCAGCTTCGGCTCGGGTACGGGCCGTGACGCGATTACCAGCGGCCTCGAGGTTACCTGGACCCCCACGCCTATCACCTGGGACAACACCTTCTTCGAAATTCTCTTCGGCTACGAGTGGGAGCTGACCCAGAGCCCGGCGGGCGCGCACCAATGGCAGCCGAAGGACGGCGCCGGGGCGGATGCCGTCCCTGATCCGCAGGACCCGTCGCTGCGCCGCCCGCCGACGATGCTCACTACCGACCTCTCGCTCCGGTTCGACCCGATCTACGAGCCGATCTCGCGGCGCTTCATGGAGCACCCCGATGAGTTCGCGGACGCCTTCGCCCGGGCGTGGTTCAAGCTGACCCACCGCGACATGGGCCCGGTCGTGCGCTACCTCGGCCCGGAGGTCCCGTCCGAGGTGCTGATCTGGCAGGACCCCGTTCCGGCGGTGACGCACGAGCTCATCGCCGCCGCGGACGTCGCCGCGCTCAAGAGCCAGGTCCTTGCCTCGGGCTTGCCGGTATCTCAGCTCGTGTCGGCCGCGTGGGCGTCGGCCTCGTCCTTCCGCGGCAGCGACAAGCGCGGCGGCGCCAACGGTGCGCGCATCCGGCTCGAGCCGCAGAGCGGGTGGGAGGTCAACAACCCCGACCAGCTGGCCATCGTGCTGCGGACCCTGGAGGGTATCCAGCGGTCCTTCAACGCCGCCCAGGCCGGCGGCAAGCAAGTCTCGCTGGCCGACCTGATCGTGCTGGCCGGCGACGCGGCCGTCGAGCAGGCCGCCCGGGACGCCGGCGTCAGCGTCGAGGTTCCGTTCACGCCGGGCCGTACCGACGCGTCGCAGGACCAGACCGACGTGGAGTCGTTCGCCGCGCTCGAGCCCAAGGCGGACGGGTTCCGCAACTATCTCGGGAAGGTCAACCGGCTGCCGTCGGAATATCTGCTGATCGACCGGGCGAACCTGCTCACCCTGACCGCTCCCGAGATGACGGTCCTGGTCGGCGGTCTTCGCGTCCTGGGCACGAACTGGGACGGGTCAAAGCTGGGTGTGCTCACCGCCACTCCGGGAGTGCTGACCAACGACTTCTTCGTCAACCTGCTCGACATGGGCACGACGTGGCAGCCGACCTCCGAGGACGCGAACACGTTCGAGGGCCGCGACGCCTCGGGCGAGGTCAAGTGGACCGGTAGCCGGGTCGACCTGGTGTTCGGGTCGAACTCCGAGCTGCGGGCGCTGGCCGAGGTCTACGCCAGCGATGACGGCAGGGAGAAGTTCGTGCCCGACTTCGTGGCGGCGTGGCACAAGGTGATGAACGCCGACCGGTTCGACCTGGCCTGATCATGTCGTCCAGGCCGGCCGGCGCGGACCGGCCGGCCTGGACGCTGGCCGGCCTCCTGGCCCGCGATCACCTGCGACGCCCCGGGCGTCGGCTCCTGCCAGGTGCCGCCATCCCGATGTCGACGCAGGCCTGGGTATCCTGCCCTGGACGCCGTTATCTGGCTGACCCGCCGGGGACCGTTCGGCCGGAGGGGCCCCCGTCCCTCCGGACCGCGCCAGCAACGCCCTGATAAGCCGGGCGCCCCGACGGAGGGCGAATCAGGCTGCCGGTGATCGAACACGACGTTCCTGACGTCCCGGATCGCCAGCTCCAGCTCGCCGAGGGCGTCCCGGACTTTGCCTGCGGCCGCGTTATGACCGTCGAGCAGCCCGAGCGCTGTTTCCAGGGTCAGCCCAGCCGAGAAGATCCGGCTGATCACCACGTCGTTCAGCGCCCCGGCGATGCGGTCGCGATCCTGCGCCAGGCGCAGGGTCACCTCCGCCGGGTCGCGCACCCTCCCGGGCGGAGGGTCATGCGCCGGTAGTATGCGCGGCTCATCCGGTTCCGGTATGGCACCGTCACCGGCCGCGCCTGATGAGGTTGGCATCGCTGAGGCACCTGCGGTCCTAACTGGCCCTGGTTGGCCCATGCCGCCGGGGGTCTGGAGCGACGGGGTCACCTGCGCTCTGGCACCGGCCCGCGCAGGATCTGATAAAACTCTCCTACGGGGGAGACTACGCCTTGGGCCGCACGCCCGGATAGGCGCTACCGGCTTCTTTCGCATATGCCAGCTCGACGGGACCCGGCGTTGGGTCAGGACTTGTGCAGGCCTGTCGCCCGAGATGGAGGCCGGGCGGAGCGCTGTGCGGCCCTGTTCACGGGGACCGGCTGAGCGTACGCTGAAAGCGCTGCTCCGGACCCCGGCAGCTGCCCGTGACCATCGCGGGAGCAGCGCCGGATCCGGACTTTCTGTGTTCGTAAGACCGGCTGCCGCGCACACGAGATTCGCTATCGTCCTCATCCGTTCCGACGGCCGGGTCCTGCTGCTACCGCTGTCGGTGCGCCGGCTGCGGGCCTCAGCCGACCGCCTGCCCGTCGGCCCGAAGACGCGACACGAGAGGAGGCCGACGGTGACGGTCACGGGCTCCCCGGCGGCGCAGCCGCTCTACGATGCCCGGCGCGGCGTCTACTACACCAAGCCCGTCCTTCGCGGCTGGCTGCACCTGCTCTGCTTCGGAGCATCGCTGGTGTTTGGTCCCTTGCTGCTGGCCGGCGCGCACGGAGCCGCGCAGATCACGGCGGTGGCCGTCTACTCAGCCAGCGTGAGCGCGTTGTTCGGGATTAGCGCGCTGTATCACCGCGGCACCTGGACCGACGCCGGGAGGCGGCGCCTGCAGCGCCTGGATCACGCGATGATCTTCTTCCTCATCGCCGGCACGGCAACTCCCGCCTTCCTCCTGGATACACCTGGTGCCTTCGGGCTGGCCAGCCTGATGGTGATGTGGGCACTGACCCTCACCGCGGCTGCGACCCACCTGGCGTGGATGAACGCACCAGAGCTTCTGGTCGGCGGGACGTTCGTGGGGCTGGGCTGGGCCGCCGGCCTCTCGCTGCCGTGGGTGTGGATCCATGCCGGCGTCGCACCCGCGGTGCTGATGCTCGCCGGCGGCCTGCTCTACACCGCCGGAGCGCTTTCCTACCATCGCCGCTGGCCCAACCCTTACCCGTCGGTGTTCGGCTACCACGAGGTCTTTCATGCCTACGTCTGCGCCGCCGCGGCCTGCCAGTATGTCGCGATAGCGTGGTTCATTGCCTGAACGGCCAGGATCAGCGTGTTCGCGTGCGTTGCTCCGGGTTCAGAGCATTCATGAGCAGCTAATCGCGGTCAGGTAGCAACGCGACTTGCCAGTCGTCTCGGTATACCACCATTGACGTGGACGGATTCTTGCGCCGGATGACACGGAAGGCGCGGCCGCTGGCTCGAGCCTCGCCGCCACGCGCAAGCCATAGGCACGCCAGCCGCGCTCGGTGAACCAGAAACGCACCCGGGGGGTTGGACAGCATCGGCATCGGCAAGTCGCCCCATGCCCCATACGCGACCCCGGCGTTGAACGCACCCATCAGCCGACCTGGGCTCAGCGAGATCTCCATGGCGCCGGACTCCTCCGACCAGACCCACTCGCTCGACTCTCCGACCACACGGTAGATCAACTAATCAGTCCCGCCGTCGTCTAACTGAGTGATCGTCAGCCGCCCGATCGCGTCCGTGCGGGCTTCGCGCCCGTGCAGTCGCTCGATCTAGAGACGGTTTTCAAGAGAATCCGTGACTCAGCGTCCGCCACCACTGGTCCCGCCTGGACTTCTATCATGTCCGCCCGCCAGGTCATCCAAGATCATCCCGCGCATATCCCGTGAGGTCCTGTGGTCATTCATGCCAGCGGTCGTGCGTCTTGCCCTTTTCATCCTTGCACGCTGAGGATGTCACGATAGCGTCGGCAGCGCACCCTGGCGGCGAGTGCCGCGCCAGCGCGTGCCGGCCTCCGGCGAACAGTGTGATCAAATACCTAACAGGGTGATCGGATCTCCAAAGGAGCAGATCATGGCAGATGCCCCGGCACAGGATTCGGCACCGCCCCCGGCTACGGTCGCGGACGTCATGCAGCCACCGGTCACGTCAGTAGAACAGAACGATCATGTGGCCGCGGCTGCCTACCTGATGAAGCGCGCAAATGCGACCGCTCTCATCGTCACGCAGGCGCAGACCGGTCAGCCGGTCGGCATTATCACCGATGCTGACGTCTCTCGCGCGGTCGCGGACGGAAAGAACCCGAACGACGTCCGGATTTATCAGCTGATGACGGCTAACCCGACCGTGGTCAACACCACGACAAGCATCCGTGACGCGGCCAAGGTCATGACGAGCAGGCGGTTCCGGCACTTGCCGGTCATCGGAGACGTCGGTCTGGTCGGCATTGTGGACATCACCGACGTGTGCCGCGTGCTGCTTGAAACCGGCGTATCCGGGCCAGCCGTCGCGGAAACCGACCATGGCGCGCAAGAGGCACCATCTGATCCGTAGAAGATTTCGGTCGCCTGCCCGGATCAGGGACCTTTGGCTCTGGGCTGGCGGCATCGGTGGCGGCAGCCTGGCGCTATGGCGGACCTCGGAGGCCGGGGCGCTCATCCCCAGCGGCAGACCGCAGATCTGCCACCCGGCTACCCGCAGGAGTACGTGCGGCGGGTCACGCTGCGTGATGGCCGCAGCGTCCTCATCCGCCCCATCAAGCCCGGTGACGCGCCCGCACTGGCCGAAGCAATCGAGTCCGCCGACGCCGACACCATCCGCCGCCGGTTCCTCGGCGGACACCCGCAGGTCACGCCCCGACTCCTCGATTTCCTCACGACCGTCGACTACACGAGCCGGTTCGCGCTTGTCGCCGTCGAACCCGGAAGCCAGCGCGGTGTCGCGATCGCCCGCTACGAGCCAGCCGGACAGGACGGCACCGCGGAAGTCGCTATCGCGGTCACCCCGCTCTGGCGGGACGTCGGCCTCGCCACCGAACTCCTCCGGATGCTCGCCCAGGCGGCCGGCCAACGGGGCATCCATACGTTCACCGGGAGGTACCTCGCCGACAACCGCCCGGTCACAGCCCTGATCAACGAGCCGGACAAGCCCGCGAACCGGGTAACCTCGACCGGCATCGCCGAGTTCTCCGTGCCGCTTGCCCCCGGATCGAGGGCCCTCGGGCACGATCACGAGGGGCCACCGGCGAGTAGCGGGCCAGGCTGACGCCGTCGAAGTAACCGAACGGCCCGAGGTCAGGCGGGGACTGTTGCCCCGGTGGAAGGCGACCTTGGGCCCTGCGGCAGCCAAGAGTCTGTCCATCTTTCCGCCGGGTCCCGTGCACCATCCGTGCCTAAGGCCTGGTCCCCGAGCTGCGTGTCTTCTGCTGCTATCTGATCTCCCGGCCCTCTCGCCACTGGCGCCTCCCCACCGAGCACGATGCGAGGAGGCGTAGCGCGGCCGTGCCGTGGTGGCCATCCCCGGGCTTTCTGACCCGGGGCAGGATGACCGTCAACGGTAGCCACAATTATCTGATATACTGTTCTACAGAGAGTCTGGATGGTGGCCACATGGCGTCTCGTTCGGCGGCGCCGTCGCCCAGCAGATGGCCCTGTCCCACCCCGGGCGGGTCGACAAGCTGATCCTGGCGTCCACCTCGTTCGGCGGGCCCGCCATCCCCGGCCGTCTTTCGTCGCTGCTGCACATGATGCACCCGCGCGGCTACCACCCCGACCGGCTCGCCCAGAAGGCAGGCGCCATGTTCGGCGGCAGGATGAGGACCGAGCCGGAACTGGCCGCGGACTTCAAGATGTCCAAACCGGGCAGCCTGCGCGCCGCCGCCTTCCGGCTGTCCGCGCTCGCCGGGTGGACCAGCCTGCACCGCCTGCCCTCGATCCGGCACCAGACACTGATCCTGTGCGGCGACGATGACCCGGTAACACCGCACCTGAACCACCAGCTGATGGCCCGGCTGATCCCGTCAGCACGGCTGCACACAGTCCAAGGCGGCGGACACCTCGTCCTGCTGGACAGCGCACACCAAGCCGGCCCGGTAATCACCGCATTCCTGCACGGCGAGACCAAACGGGCCGAACTGCAAGCGGCGTGAGATTACCTGCGCACTGGCTCTGACCACGCGCGGCGTCCCGGACCTCCTTGTCGAGACCGGCTGCACCTGCTTCAATGATCCGGTGAAGTATCCCCGAGATCTTCGCCTCCTTCACCGACCACACCTTCGAGGGCAAGACCCTGGGCGCCTATGTTAACCAGCACATCCCAGGCGAGAAGATGGGCCTCCATAGGCCAGGATGACGACTTGGCCAACTACGGCTATGCCGGACTCACTCAGGTACTCCCGGTCGTTTCCAGGCAGAGCCACGACCCGGCTATCCTGTCCACCGGCGTGGCCAGCCAGATCAGCGCGGTGAAGGCCGCTGGTGCTGAGGTGATCGTCTCGTCCAGCATCCCGGCAGCCACCGCGCTCGACAACGGGCTGATCACGGATTCCTTCGAGGCGGCCTCTGGCGAGACGTCGAGGCCCTGGGTGCCGCTGGCTATCAGCATCCACAGCGCCTATGACGCGAACGAGCCGATCGGCAGCTTTCGCATGTCCGGCTTCGGGACCGCCATGCTGACCTGCGACGGGTTCGAGGGCGCTGGGCGCAATCGGGCGAGGCAAGGCATCGTCAGCGCGATTGAGGAGGGCGGCAACCCATTCGCCGGGCCGTGGCTAGCTCCGCTCGGATCCGCCGCCACCACCACGACGCCGCCTGCGGCGTCCAGGCACGCACCGAAGGCCGATCAGCTGATCTTGCCGGGGCCGATCCTTAGCGCTACCGACACCACGCCGGTCACCATCTGCACCAGCACCTGGTCGGCCGTTCCCTCTGACTTCTAGGCAACAGGAGGCGGGCTTGAATATCGAGTCGATAACGGGAGCACGTTTGCCGCAGGCGATGGCGGCTGATACGCGGCGCCCCTGGGTGTCCCGGCGCGGGTTTCTGGCCGGCGCGGCCGCCGCCGGCGGATCGGCCCTGGTGGCCGCCGGGCCGGCCAGGGCCGCGGTAGCCGCCCCGGGCAGAGCAGCCGGCCGGGCCAGGACGGCCCAGATGCCCGGCCTGCCGGAGGTCTGGGCCTGGGAGGAGCAGCTCGTGGGGTTCGGCACCCGCTACACGGGTAGCCCCGGGCATGCG
Source organism: uncultured Actinomycetes bacterium (assembly GCA_963835775.1). Classification (GTDB taxonomy): domain Bacteria; phylum Actinomycetota; class Actinomycetes; order Streptosporangiales; family Streptosporangiaceae; genus Palsa-504. The sequence continues at coordinate 168,177 of CAWIHB010000006.1, forward strand.
GCGTACGTGGACTGGCTGGCCGAGATGCTGGCCGCCGTGCCGGGATTCACGGTGCGGACCGACCGGCTGACGTTCGGCCGCTGGCTGGCGCGTGACTTCGGGCTGCAGGTCAGCGTGCCCGCGTCCGCCGGAGCTTCAGGTCCGGTCCCGGTCACGTACTACTACCCGTACTCCGGGCAGACGCCGCGGTCGGGAGTGACCGGCAAGCTGGTCGATCTCGGCACTTACCCGCCGGCCGGCTACACCTCAGCCTGGTGGGCGCCAGCCCAGGGCGCCATCGCGCTGGTGCGGACTCCGCCGCCGGTGTTCGACCTGGACCTCGGGCAGACCGCGACCGGCGGCTACGAGCCTGGAAAGGCCTCGGCGCAGGCGGCCGCTGACTACACCGCGTACGCGGCTGCGCTGGCTCATCCCGCCTGGCAGGGGATCCTGGAGCCGGTTCCGCTGCTGGACGCCAGGAATGCCGGAGTGCTCGGCGTGGTGTGCGTCTGGACCGGGCTCCCCGATGACGAGGTGGTGAACCAGTACAACCCGTTCACTTCGGCGTACCCCTCGGCGTCCGGTGTCCCGGCGCCAGGTGACGCCGGCTGCCCTGCGGTCTGGGTCGGGGACGCCACGGGCAGCAGGCTTTCCGGGCTCGCGGCCAGCGGCCAGGCCACCGCAACGCTGGTGCTGACCGCCGACATCACGGCCGGCGCTGCCACTGAGACGGTCTGGGGCTGGCTCGACGGTGCAGGCGATACCGGCGAAAACATCATCATCAACACCCACACCGACGGGCCGAACGCCACCGAGGAGAACGGCGGGCTCGCCCTGATCGCCCTGGCCAGGTACCTCGCAGGCCGGCCGCGTCAGCGCGATATGTACTTCGCGCTGGTGACCGGCCACTTCCAGCTTCCGCAGTTCATCAAGCCGATCCCGAACCCGAAGAACGTGGAGGTAGGCAGCGACGCCACCAGCGTGTGGATGGTCAGCCATCCTGACATCTACCAGGCCGCTGCGCTCGGCGTGACGATCGAGCATCTCGGCGCCACGATGTGGACAAACAACGAAGCGACCGGGCAGTATACCGCAACTGGCGGCTTCGAGTGGGGAACCACTTACACGATGCAGCGGGACATCACCAGCCCGGTCAACGCCGAGCAGGATGCCTACCTGGCCGCTGTGGGTGCGGTCAATGGCCGGGGCTGGCGGGATTATCCGGTCGCCACGGTCCGGCCGGGCGCCGTCATACCCTTCTACCTGGGCGAGGGCGCTCCCCTGTACCAGGCAGGGCTCGGCACCGTCTCGCTCTGTCCCCTCCCCACTTACCTGCTGCAGGCGGGTGACGCGCAGCATCCTGAACTGCTCGACCTGGACAAGCTAGACCCGCGGCTGATGTATGCGGAGATCCTCGCGTTCGCGCAGTCGATCACGGCGCTTGACCGCCTGCCATCGTCGGCCCTGTAACAGGGCTACGCCCCGGGCAGGCGCGCCTGCCCGGGGCGCCTGCCCGCGGCGCGGCGGCGGCTCCAGCGGCGCTCAGCCGCTCCCGCGACACCGGGCCCTTGGACCGCAGCGCCCCGGCCCCGCCATCCCGCCAGGCCCGGTGCCACCGCCGCACTGACCCCTCGGTGACCCGCAGGTCGCGGGCGACTTCCTTGATCGTGTCGCCGCGCGCGAACCGATCGGCTGCCTCAAGCCGCACTTGCTCGCGCCGCCGCTGCTCAGCGGGCGTGTACCCGCCTCGTTGCGCATACCGCATATCCCGGTCATACGCCGCAAACCAGCCGACGTCACGACCTGAGCTCTACGAGTTCAACCTGGTTAGTGCACGGGGCAAAGACTGTTAGTAGTCGGCCTGACGGTGCTTTTGAGGTGCTAAGGAGCCGTCGGCATAAGTACAAGCTCTACGTTCAAGGTGCGGCGATACCATTAGAACTCGCCACAATCTTTACTCCTGGCCGCCATTGCATGACAATAGTCGTGTGGATCTAACTGCGGAAGCACGCATCGGCGTCCCGGCCGGTCCGGGCGGACGCCACGACACGCCGGTCATGGCGCTGCGCAGGACGCTAGGAAATCGAGGATAAATGTCTGGTCATTTTGTTCTTAAGAGCATCACGGCCTCAGATCAAGCCGTCGCGGTAAGCAAGGGTGCTGCGTGGAGCCCGATTCAACACTCACCGCAACCGGGTTGGAACGCCCAGTCACGTCAAGTCCTGAGCCAGGCTCTCCAAAACCAGAATATAGGTAACCGGACCGGGCTGCCGCCGCACCGCTACCTACAATTCAGCTATAATAACGCGGCCATGCGTAACGCGGCCGAGCAATACCTTAGGGGTGCGGGCTGGGCTGATTCGCTGATTCGTCCCAGCTTCATCGGTCTTAGGGCGCTAGCTCAAGCAGCCACGGTTGCCTGGGGTCGGCCTAACCCGAACCAAGCACTGCTCGAGCAATTCCAGAATGGCGACGCGATCGTAGAGATTTACTACCTTAGCGGCGGGGAGATGCAGTAAATTACCTTTTGTTTCCGGGTCTGAAAGATCGGGTAAAAAAGTGGCGAACCAGGTTTCGACGGGCGCGGCCTTGGCTTGCACATTCGGCGTCGCCCCTACCGTGTTCACAGCTTCGAGTGTTGATGTCGCCGCAACGACGCCGGCTGGCGTGATCACCGATGTGTCGCTCGAAAATATTCCGTCCTTCGGCTTGTGCACGTCGCTGGCCAATCCTGAGGTGGAAGCGGCCACCGAGGCGGCCGGCGTACTGGTTCCCATGCCGTGTGTTCCCGCGCTGTCTCCCTGGACTCCTGGTTCGACCCGCGTCACCATCAACGGCATCAGCGCGCTGGATGACACGTCGCAGTGCATGTGTGCATACGGCGGCGCCATCACGGTCAGCTTCCCGGGCCAGGCCCGGACCACGGTGGAGTGACGCTGTTGAGGCCGTGCCAGCTCGGGAGGTTCCCGGGGCGGCTGGGGAGGTACGCCCTGCCGGTGAGGACGTTGCCGGTTATGACGGTTTCGGCCCTCCCCTGATGGCGTCGTGGCTGGACGATGACGCTGGCCGCTGACCGGTGCTCCGACTCCTCGTTGATGATGATGTTCGCGGCTGCGGTGCAGGTGCGCAGCAGGTACAGGCAGGCGCCGGCGCCGTTACGCAGGTGGTTGCGCAGGTGATTGCCGGTGAGGATCAGCGAGGCGGCGCTGTCCGGTGCGGTGTCCAGGACAACCAGGGCCGGGGCCGTGCTTGTATCGGCAGTGTTTCCCGAGAGGTTCAGGAGACATCGCAATGCGGCTTCAGGCGGCACTGCTATGGCCTCGGGCTGCCTGCGGATTCCCCTGACCCGGCCGAACGTCTCCACGAACCTGCGCCGCCAGCTTTCTTGCTGCGCCGGACCCGGTGCAGGCTCCGGTTCGGTGTCCGGCGTGGAGAGCTGATGGTGCAGCTCGCTGGCTTGCCGCTCATCGGCCTCGCTCGGCAGTTCCAGGCGGCGCGGTTCCAGGCTGGCGTCGGAGTCGTCCGCAATCTCGTCGGGAAGCGTTCTGGCCATTACGGTGGTGTGGAACAGCAGGGGTTCCGCGAGCGCCGTCAGGTGCGCGTTCACCAGATCGCGGTAGGCGTCGTCGGACGGGTTCACGAGCCGGTCCAGGAACGTCAGGACGTGGCTGGCCTGCTGGGTGATGAGCCAGAAACCGGCATGGCACTCCCGGACTGTGTTGCGCTCGATGCGCAGCGCACCGAGCTGACCGATGGCCACGGCGGGGGCGGTGAGGCGTTCGAACAGATTGTCCTCGAACACTGCGTCCTCCAGGAGCGGGAGGGATGCGGATCCGTGTGGCTTGCCGCCTTGCGAACTCCCCGGCGCGGACTCCCCGAGATCTGCTTCGCGGGGCGCGGCCTGCTCTGACACGGCGGGCGGGTCGGCAGGCTCCGGCTCGGCGTGCGGCGCTGCCGTCGCTGACGGGACCTGTGCGAAGCCCAGTGCCACGTGATCGCGGCGGTCGATGCCCTGGCTGGGGCCTCCGTGGCGACGCGCATGTTCGAGGGGCTCGCTGACGGTGAAGGTGCAGCGCACGACCCGTAGACCCGATACCGTCTGCGAGCCGAAAATGGCCACGGCGAACAGGTCCTCGCTGGCGCGGGAGGCCGGGGTGCCGACGGGCGGCCCGCCAGCCTGGCCGCCGACGGGCGAAGAGGCCGACGGAGGGACGACGAACCGGCAGCCCTCGATGCTCAGATTGGCGCAGCGGATCGCATGCACACCAATGGCGATCCTACGGTGACGGTGCGCGGCCAGCAAGTCCCGGGCCCGTTCGGGCAGATGAAAGTAGACGTCCTGGCCGAGCGCGAAGGGCACCTGCGCCGGGAGGAACTCCAGGTCCTGCAGACACAGCCCGTCGGAATCCTCGGCAGCGATCAGCCCGAGGGCGAACCGTGGCGCCGTCTCCTCCTCGGCGCGCAGCACCACGCCATGCCGTTCGGCCCGCAAGGTAAGCCGCCCGTGCTGCGGCCCGATCCGCAGCGGCCAGCGCAGCGCGTAGCTGCCCGGCTCCAGGCAGATGGTTGTTGCGTGATCACGGCTCGCGTGGGCGTCGATCGCGTCCTGCAACACCCATCCACCGCCCACATCCTGCGGCCCAATCCTGACCGTGCACGATCCGCCCGAACGCTCTCGGCTGGCCAGGTGCTCAAAGCGCGGCAGGCAGTCCTCGGCTGCGGGCGCACGGGGATGCCACCGCACGAACGCGAGCGGGGTGAGCCACAGGCGCGGACCGTCGGGCGGCTGCGGCGCGTCCAGGATCCGGTGCGGGTACACTACGCCGACCGATCCGGGGCCGACCGCCGGGCGTACCGCGACCATCCAGCAGGCGCCGGCCGCGAAGCGACCCGGCGGCGCGTCCTCAGGCACGGTCAGGCGGACGCGGATGCCGGTGTGGCCCAGCTCATGATCCTCGCCCGGCTTGCACTTGAACTCCTCCTCCCAGACCCGCAGGAACAGCCGGTTACGGGCCGGGTCGTACTCAGGCGGGAGCGTGGTCCTGATGACGACGGTGCACGTGTCCGGGTCGTAGGCCCGGGTGACCACTGCTACCTGGCCGGTCGCGGCGGCGATCAAGTCCTCCCGGGTCAGCGACGCGGCGCCGCGCAGTACTTCGACGGCCTGTTTCTCCGCCGGCTGATGGTAGGCGTCCACTGGGGCGGTGGCCAGCTCAAGCGCCGTCGTGCCGCGCTCTGGGCCGGGACTGACGCTGGACAGACGGTACATGAACGAAGCGTTGTCGTAGCCCCAGACAAGGAACGGCGTGCCGTCATCATCGACGCGGGAGACCTGAACGCGGATGAGCTGGTTGTTGGGTCCAAGGTAGGTGCCCTGGTCGACGGGCTGCTCCTGGCCTTCCGCCGGAGTGCCCGCGACCTGAAGCCGGGCACAAGCTTCCAGGCGCCTACTGCGTTTTTCCAGCCGGAAGCCGCTGGCGTCCCAGCGTTCCCCGATGAGCTGCTCCCACGCGTCCTCCCAGCTAGGTGCCGTGGTCGGGTACCGGACGACGCGCTGGAGAAGGCGGAGCCGCTGCGAAGTGTCGGGGCCGCCGAGGGCGACGTCCCGGAGGGCGGGATCTTCGACCGCGCTGACCTCCTGCTCGCGGAGCATCAGGTAGATCAGCTCATGAGGTTCATCGGGGATCGCGGGGTCCAGCCAGAGCGGGTCCCCGGCATAGTCCCGCCAGTCGGGCTGGCTGCTGTAGCAGACGTCGCTGCTGAGGCTTACCCGCTGCCCGCCGACGTAGGCGGTGCCCCGGCGTATCCACAGGTCGCCCGTGGCCGAGCCGTCGTCGGTCACGACGGGCTCGATGCGGTATCCGTGATCCGGTGAGGCGGCCGGCCCCACCAAGTCCAGGGTCCGGGTCTCGGTTTGCTCACGGCTGATCGCCTGCGCCTCATTCCAGTCGGCTTCGAGCGAGACCCTGCCTTGCTGGGCAACCACACCCTGGTAGTGGCGGCTGGGATCGTAGGTGACGCGTGCCAGGTCACTGGTCATAGTCGGCTCCTTGGCCCTTCCTCAGGTGACATGGACGATCACCGGAGTCAGCCCGACGGGAAGGTATTCGCTGTACTTCAACCTCAGCGCGTGCTCCTTGATGGGTACTATCTGCGTGGAGAACGAGCCCATCTGGCCGCCTGACGAGCCGCCGGCCAGCAGCGTTGTACCAGGAGCGGCCGCGACGATGGCGCGGTCGGCGGTTTCGAGCAACTGGCCGTAGCCCGGCCGCCCGAAGGCGGTGCTTGTGAACAAGGCGCCGCCATCGCTGAGTTGCGCCGAGTTCTGCTGTGGCGGCAGCCTGCTGCCAGCCAGAGCGGCGCTGTAACGGACACAGCCGTCTTCGATGTCATCGACAACAGCGAAACCGTGCAGGATGCTGTCGGTAGCGTGCAGCCGGCGGGCGACCAGGCGCCCGAGGATCGTGACCCGGTTCAAGATCACGGTGGCGTCGGAGACCGCAGCGGCAGCGGGCGCGAGGGCCAGGGGATAGGCGTCCTCGAGCAGCAGGCGGTTGCGCCACCCCTCCGGCATGGTGCCGCGCGCGCCGCTGCCGAGACATGCCTGCGGGCTGAGCGTGACATCCTGGAACAGTTCAGGTCGGTAGATATCGCCGGAGCCGGTCAGCCGGCTGAGGGCGGCCGCCAGCGCCCCGGTTGCGCCGTCATCGGGCTGCCCGCCGCGCAACTGCCTCCTGGCATTCTCGGGGACATGCCCGCCCACCGATTTCCAGATGAACGCCGACAGGGGATTGGGCTGCGCTCGCGGCCGTTCCGCGGTGAACCGGCCTGGTGAGAGTTGATCGTAGAGAAGGACGGGGTCGAACACGTCATCGGCGGTGAGTGCCGGGTCTGTGGATGTGCGGAATCCTTGGACGATGCTGTCGGTGATCACGATGGTTTCCGCCAGGCCGCCGTTGCGGGTGCGGATCGGGCCCAGGATGCAGCGTTCCACCTCCAGGCAGCGGATCACGGCGGGCGTTCCCGTCTGAAGCCCCGGCGCTCCTTCCAGCCAGAGGCGGGTAGGCACGAGCGCCCGGCCGTCAGCGGACTGAGCCAGCGCCCGGGCACTTCCGCGGTCGGCGTCAGGTCTTACCTGTCCCTCGCTGCGGACATCAGCGTCCAGGTCCGCATCGATATTGCCGGGGTCCAGTGTGCTGCCGATGATCTTGACATGGTCGAATGGGCCGCGTAGCACGACATCGCCGCCGCTGACGAACAGGCCGTCCAGGATCAGCTGCGCGCCCTCGCCCCCTGTGAACATCCACGGCGGCGCGTGCTCGGCGAGCCTGATCACCGGCCGCTGCCCCGGCCGGGCGCGAATGGTGAGCGGACCCGGTGCCACAGTGGCCGGGGAGACCGCGGAATAAGTACGCGAATCGGTGACCGTGATCGTGTCGCCACCTTGTGCCTGCTGCAGAGCACTATCGAGTTCGCTGCCTCCCAAGACAGGGATCTCGCTGGCGGTGTGCAAGGGAGCGGTGCTGGCCGGGTCGACAGTCCCGGCTCCGATCTGCCCACTGAACCCGTGGTAATAGGAGACGCTGATCGTGCTGCTGGCAGGAGTGCCAAGGCGGAACCGCCCGGCCTCTGGGTCGACATTGCCGTTGCTTGGCGTGGCCCCGCTCACCTCGTATCCGGCCGGAACGCCCATGGCCGCCATGACGCGCACTAGGGAGGAGGTCAGTGGACCCGGTACCTGCCATGCATCCGTGGTGCCTGTGATGTTTGCGGTGCCTTGAGGAGGCGGGAGGAACAGGGGGATCTCGCGCCCGGTCGGGTCGAACACGTATTCAAGGTCGCTGCCGGACACCTGCACTGGCGTGCCGCCAGTGACTTCCAGGCTCAGCAGCCGCCAGCAGTAGACCAGGAACTTCTCCGCGCCATACCAGCCTGCCGCTCCGCCTCCCCGCCGCAGGTCGGCATGGTGAAAAGCCTGGTCGAACGGGCCTCCTGTGAGCAACGCGCCAGGCGCGCACCGCAGGTCAGCGAATCCTCCTGCCGGTGTGCGAGTGACGGGTTCGATGAGACGCTCGGCGGCCAGCAGGGTCTCGCCCGCACCTAGGCCGGCGATTGCCAATGTCCGGCCGCCCACCCGGGGGTCAAGATTATGGCGGGTCCGGGCCAGGCGCCGGAACGCTTCTAGGACATGCACACCCCAGCCGGTTATGTCACCGGCGACCGCGTCCAGGGTGGTCACGGTCCCTTTCCTGCGCCGCCAGCCAATGGTGTTCGCCACGTCGAGCCGCTGGCCGCGTGCGTCGAGGCCGATCACGAGGCGGGTGGCCACCAGGTCGCCGATATAGGGGATTACCCAGTCGGCGCACGTTTCTATCGACTGGTCAGCCCATAGGCCGTCAATGCTGCGGCGGACCACGGCGATCTGCGTCCCGATCCGGTTGACCAGTTCGCGCAGGGGGCCGGTGCCGCCGGACCCGGCCGTGTCGAGGCCGGCGAACGTGGCAGTGTCGAGCGCCTGGTAGATGGCGGGCAGCGACTCCCACAGGCGCGCCTGGTAATAGCCGTCATAGCCATCGGCGAGATCATTCATAGGTCACCACGGAGACGGACAAATCCTGGCTGGGCAGGCTGAAGTAGCCGTCCGGCCCGGGATCGAGGCTGGGCTCATCGTGGCGGGCCGCCGCCGGACTGTCGTCATTGCCGGCCGACGCCGTCCGGCTGATCTGAAGGCCCAGGACGGCGCTGACACCGCTGACGGTCAGGGCGGCCTCGACCTGGCTGCGATACAGGCGCTGCCCGATGGTCATGCGCCCCGGGCTGAACAGCCCGGTGCTTGAGTCGGTGAGGGCTGTGCTCGCGTCATCAATGATCGCCTCCCGGCTTGCTCCTGGGCTGGCGACAAGCCGGCAGGAAATGGTCAGGCTGACTGGTTCGGCGGTCCTGACCGCAATGGGTAGGCGCGAAGTGGCCAGCGGCAACTGAGGCAGGACCGCCGCGGCGACAGTCTCGTCGGCATCGATGTAGAGCGTGATGTCCGGACGCCGCCGGGCCTGATCCCAGGCCCGGTAGGCCCTTACCCGGGTGACGCCTGCGACCGTAACGGCGGCCTGCTCGCAGTCTCCTGGGGAGATCGCCGCACCGAGCAGCACGACACCAGATGGCGCGCCCTGGGTGGTCTGTGCGGCCGCCTCCGGATCGGTGCCGGCGGCGAGCGGGACCGGGTTCTGCATCGTGGCGAGATTGGGCTGGGGCTGGAGTACGGTGGATAGACGGCCGGGAGGCGGCGGCTGTCCCACTGGCCGGTACCGGTAGGAGGCAACCACGTTGCCGACCCCAGTCGGCAACCGGGCGCCGTTGATCCCATCGCCGAAGCAGACCTGAGTGCCGCCATCCGCGAGCCCGCGCACCAGGTAGACAGTGGCGCCTGGCAGTTGCCGGTAAAACGCGGGCACCTCCGACCAGGTAGCCCCGTCAACCGTGACGCGCAGCGTGCTGACTGGCGGGCCTCCGGGCTGCTGTGCGGGCAGGTAGACGAGCGGCGAATGCTGCAGCGTGAAGGCCTGGTCAGCGGCCGTGGTGTCGCCGTCGCCCAGGACCTCCGCTGGCACCGTCGTGCCCCCGCTGACCTGCACCAGGTCGGCGAGTAGCGAGATAGGTGCTTTCAGCGACGGGGAATTGCCGTTCATGGCGCTGAGCTGGACCGTGTCAGGTGACGGGGCTGACGCGGTCACCAGCACGCCAGCGCCCGTGGCGTCCTGCAGCGCTACCGTGCCGTCCGCTGGGAGCTTCAGCCCGGCCGGCACCGTCACCGTGAGCCCGAACTGGCTAAGCGTGGTCGCCGGAGTCGGGATGAGGGTGCCGACCTCGCGCAGGCCGTACCGCATGACGATGGCGCTGCCCGCCCGGGAACTGGTGCCGGCCGCCGGGGAATTGGTGCCGGCGGGTTCTAGCCTGCCGGCGTCGATCGCGCGAACCCCAAGCGTCGTTCGCGGCATGAACGCGAGCGGGTTAGTGGGCGAAATAGCCTGATTCGGACTGAGCGGCACGCCGACCGTTTCTTCGGCGTAGCTGACGACATACGCGAGCATCTGGGCCGGGGAGGTGGCCAGGCCCGTGAACAGGACGTTATCGCCCGGTGCGACACCTCGGACCAGAGTGGCGAGCGCCACCTGGGCCGTTTGCACCGCAGGCTGCGTAATGGCTGCGTTTGCTGCGGTCTCTGGCCCCCCCGGCTGCGTGGGCGTCGTCCCCTGCGGTGCGGGCATCGTCCAGAGCAGTGCGGTGGCGGTCGCTCTCAGCAGCTGGTAATCGGTGGCCTGCGGCGTCGCATCGGTGATGCCGGTCCAGTCGCCGCTATCCAGGATGACTCGCGTGTTGGCGGAGCCGTCCGGGTCGGTCTCCGTCGTGGCCGATGCCACTGTCGTCAGGGCCCATTCTCCGGTGGTGCCATCCCAGCCCTGCTTCACGAGTACGAGCGAGTCACCGGGCTGGACGGCGGCGCGCCCGGCCAGCAGGACCGACCTTGGCTGCCCGGAATCCCCCGGTGGGGTATCGACCTGCTGGAAAAGATCTTCGTCGGGTGGCAGGCCGATGACCACATCTGACGGTCCAGAGAAGGTGACGGAGTCACCCGTCTCGAACAATTGCGCGGGTAGCGAGGCGGTTGGCGTGCTGACGATCTGCAGCCCCATCGGGAGCACCAGGTCCTCGTCTGGTGTGCCGGGGCTGCGGGTCGCGGCGAGCACGCCGTGCGCGGTGGTGCCGGGCTGGGCCAGGTAGCCGAGCAGCCGCACTAGCCCGGCGAGGTTGTTTTCCGGCAGGCTCTGCGGTCCCGCGGCGGTGAGCAGGTAACTGTTGTTGGCGATCCGCTCGTTGTAGAAGGTGAGGATGTCGGCGAGGTAGGCCCACCATTCGAGCACCTGCAGCCCCAGGTCGCCTGCCTTCGGCGACCAGTCGGTGAGTTGCTGCTCGCCGGGAAGCGCGGTGAGCAGGGCGCGGCGAAAACCGCTGAAGTCGTTCACCCGGTAGGCGATCTCGGACAGCCCGGGGGGATTGGTAACTGGCGTGGAGGTAAGGGCGACGTGGCACGGGCGGCCGACCGTCCAGTCTGGCCGGGTCACGGAGTCACCTCTGCGGCGACGGACAACAGGCCGTGATCCGGGCGGTTCCGGTCGTTGTCGATACGCAGGATCTGATCGGAGTCGACCCTGAGGGTGCCCGGCAGCGGCCGCCACCGTGCTGCCGCGACGTTCCTGCGGTATTCGATCAGCGTGACGCCAGCGACCCCCGGGCAGGATTGAATCACGGTGGTCAGGGCCGAGGCTTCGAGCGGCTGCCCGAACGTCCACTTGTCGCGGCCGAAGAACCCGGTGGTCCCATCGCCGCCCGGCCGCGGGTCCAGTACGCCGAGGACGGCCGCCTCGATATCGGGCCGGCGGCGTGCTGGTACAACCCGGACCGTGACGCGCAGATCAAGCCAGAGATACTGGGCGATACCGACCGAGCTCTCCGCTCCGGCGAGCCGCCGTATGTCCAGCAGCTCCGCCAGGCTGGCCAGATCCCTCAGCTGCGTTACGGCCGACTCGTCTGTCATGAGATCGACGATGGTCAGGGCGCTCAGCCAGCTTCCTGTCCAGCGGAACGCCGCCCGAGCGTGCCGTGCCCACGCGGCGGCGGCCCCGCCGGGAGAAAACGACAGGGCAGCCGCCTCGTAGTCAGCCGGCCCGGTCAGGCTGAGCAGCCCCGCACGGAACTGCTGCGGAGCGCGGTCGCGGATCTGGGCCGCCGTTTCCGCGTCCGCGCCGCCAGTGGCAGGGAACGGGTTCGTGCAGCGCCAGATCGGATGGCGGTGCTGGCCGGGCGCGACGGTCACGATCGTATCGGCGGCCGCATTGCCCGCGGCGCCCCCGCCGGCCAGGTACCGCGCGGTAAACGTGGTGCCCGGTACCGGCGCGCGTCCGAAGGTGCCGTCGCCGAACCGGATGGTCATGCCGTCGCCGTCATAGTCGTAGAACGACAGATCTGCTCCGGCTTCCACCGGTGAATACCGCTCAGGTGTGATGGTGAACACCGGTGCGGTGCCATCGGCGTCGAGCAGCCGGCGCACCCACTGCCACGCCACCTCCGTGCCGTCGCCGGAGTCCCCGTCGCCGGTGCTGCCGGTGCCGGTGCTGCCGGTGCCGAGTGGGCTGAGGCTGATCGCGGGCCATTGCCCTGGCGGGCCCCCGTCGCGCGCGGGGGCAGGCTGCCACGCCAGCGGGCCCGTCAGCGAGTACAGGTATTCCGTTCCTGAGCCAGCAGGGCTGGAACGCGCCGCGGCGAGAGCCGCGTTCTGCCCGATAGTCACACTGATGGCATCAGCGCCGCCCGGAATGGCGAATACTTCTTCGGTTATCCGCCCCTGTACGGCTGGCACGAGATTTCCCGCGATCTCCGTGCGGGCCAGATCGTGGTCGTGGCGCAAGCCCGTGGCCCAGCGGATCAGCGTCACGTCGTGGGGCCCGATGGGATCGGTGTCTTCCGTCGCATCCGTGACCCGCACGATCTCCCGCACGGGCGGATCACCTCCGGCCGCCCCGGCCGTGTCAAGCAATAGCGCCTGTCCTTGGCAGAAGCCGTGGCCGTGACCGCTGATCCACATGCTGGTCGCGCCCTGGCGAAGCCGCCGCCTGCTGTCATCCCACCAGTAGGGAACGAGCCCTGGACTGGAACCCGCCGCATCCTGGTAACGGTTCCAGCGAGGATCCAGGCCTGAGGTGGCGAATCCAGGGATGCGCGGGTTCACGGTGAAGTCGACGGCCTGACCCTGGCCGTCCAGGGCCTGGCACCATACAGTGCCGCGGAACTTCGCGGCGACGTCGAGCTGCAGGATTGCCGCGGCCGCCATCGACTGGGCGGGTTCGTAATCGACGAGCCGGACATGCCGCAGCAGTGACAGCGGTTGTGTCGCGGTGTCGAGCGTCGCCTCCGCGGCCACGCGGTCCTGCTGGTAGCTCAGCTCGTCCGCGAGCGCGCTGAGGGCTTCCATGAGCATGACGCCGACATCCGCTTCGGATCGTTCGATCCAAAGTGGATAGCGCGCCGCGGAGAAGTCAGAAAGTGCTCCGCAGAAGCTCTGGAAATCCTTCGCCAGGTAGTTGATCGTGACCGTGGGCTCGCCGCCGGGTGCGGCTCCCGCTGACGCCCCGGTGTAGTCGGCGCAGCTCACGGACGGATGCCCGAAGGAGACCACCGCCTGCTGGAAGCGGGGATCGAGGCGGTCGCTACGTACCGTAACGGTGTAGCGGGCGAAGACCGCAGGCGGGTCAACGGTCAGGTGCAGTACCGGCCGCCCCATAGTGTCGGTGGACCAGGCGGTGCTGTCGTCGATCGGGTGCACGATGAGCTCGGGCAGCATTTCCTCGCTGGTGAGCGTGACCGGTACCCGGCTCCGGGTGAGCGTTCCGCGGACCCGGATGCGGTTGATGAAGTGCACGTCGAGCCGGGCCGGATGACCCTGCCTGACGCTGGCGAAGTCGACACCGTTCATCGTGGCGTCCGGCCTCAGCAGCAGCAGGCGCCGGGTGGTCACTGCAGGAACAGGGCTTGTCATGACACTGTGACCAGCGTCTGCTGCGCGGTGAGGCTATCGAGCAGCGTGTAGGAGATCATCACGAGGAGAGTGCCGGGTTCAAGGAGACTGCCTGTGTCGTCGCTGGACTGCACGGTGACCTCGCCTATATCGATCACGCCGGCCAGCCACCGGCCGAGGGCCTGGCGCACCAGAAGCTCTGTGTTCGCGGCCAGTGCGCTGGAAAGCGGCGCGAACACGAGCTGGCGGAGGCCGCAGCCGAACTGCGGCAGGTCTGCCCGCTCACCTGGTGCGGTGAGCAGGACCTGCCGGATCATCTGGTCCACGTGGCTGGCGTAATCTGTGGTGCTCACCTGGCGCGAGCCGGGGTCGATGCGGAAAGGGAAGGCATAGTCCTGCCGGGTCAGCGGCGTCATTGCACCTCCAGGGCACCGTCGTTGACGGACACGCTTGCGTCGCTCACCACGATCTGCTGGCCGGCTTTGCTGAGCGTGATGCCGGCGGCGTCGAGGGTCACCGAATTACCGTTCGGGTCGGTGAGCGTGATGCTTTGCTGGTCGTCATCGAGGATCAGCGTGTGGGGTGCGGCCGTGACCACCACCTTGCAGTGGGCTCCCACGCTCGGCGGCGGTTCGCCGTCGCGCCAGAAACAGCCGACCCAGATGGGGAAGGAGACGTCACCGCCTTCGAACTCGACCCACACGCAGCTGCCTTCCTCGGGGAGGAAAGCGAAGCCGACTTTCGGACCGGCGTACGGTACACACGGCATGCACCAGCCGCTGTCCGCGTCGCCGAGCACAGCGGGCACCTTTGCCTTGATCCGGCAGGTCCCGGCGTCCACCGCGGATACGATCCCGCGGTACTTGCCGTAGAAGCGGGCCCGGGCCTGCTCGGGAAGCGGCCCGGCCAGCCAGCCGTTGCCGGGGTTCATTGATTCCCTCCGGAAGACCCGCCGGCCGGGCCGATGGCATTGCGGACGAGGGTGAACCGGGTGCGGCAGGAGTCTATGGCGATGAGGTTGTTTACCCGCCAGACGAACCAGTTTCCCGAGTGGGCCGTGCCTGCACCGCTGATGGCTATCACGGTGGCGGCCCGGATGATGGCGTCAAGCCGGTCGAGATCTGCTTCGCCCTGGCAGCGGCTGAACCACCCCGCTGCGCGCAGCACCGCAGCCGTGCGCTGCGGCAATTCTGGCACGTCGGCCGTTGCGGTGAGCACCATGGTGGAAGGACGGCCCGCGTAGGTTGGCAGATCGCGGGCACCGAGAGCGCTTAGCCCGCTCGAGGTGGCGTTCCCTGGCACGCCCGAGGCGGCCGGATTCGTGAGCGAGACCTGGCTGGCGTCGGCCTCGGTCGGCCGCATGATGTCCCAGTCCAGGTCGAGGGTATCCACGGTCCAGCTCGCCCGATTGGCGAGTGCGATGGTCACGGCAGGCGGGCCGTCAACGGCGGGCCGGACGAAGTAGCCAGTGCGGACGCCGGGCTGGTCCGCGCAGGCGACCCGGCATATCTTGCCGTTGCGCTTGGCGAGCGTGTACAGGAACTGAAGGTCCGTTGCGCGCTGGAACAAGGTGTGCTGGCTGGGGTCGTGAGCGGGTGAGTCGTCGTCGGTGTTGGCATCGGCCGGGATGAAGCCGTAAGAACCAAAGATGCTGTCGGCGATCTGCCCATCGGTGAGCCCCGGCCATTCCCGTACCTTGCTGTCGATGTTCATCAGCCAGGAGGCGTCCTGGGCCCAGACCCGGATCGTGGAGGCGGCCGACGTGCGGTCGAGGTGCAGGCGCCAGGACAGGACGTAGCCATCGAAAATGCACTGGCTCGGCCCTCCCGCAGACAGGATCGCCGACACCCGGGTGTACGGCTCGAACGTGCCATCGTCGATGAACTGCAGGTCACCGGATGCGGTGCGGTTGACAGGAAATTCCAGCACCATCGCGTCGGGGCCCTCAGCGTTCTCCTCCACCTCCACGGATTGCAGTGCTTCCCGCAGCGCGGCGCTCGCCGGCGTTCCGCCGACCCGCAACTGGAACGAGAACGCCATGTCAGGCTCCGGCGTCGGGGATGGCGATCAGGGCTCGCGCGGCGAGCGCTGCGGGGACCATCGCGTTGTTCGCGTCGCAGATGCGCCAGAAAGCCGTGGCGTCGCCCAGATAGCGAAAGGCGAGAAGATCGAGTCGGTCGGTAGGGGTCCGCTGGTGATATCCGAGCACAGGAGCTGGCTGCGGCAGTGGCAGCGGGGTGGCGAGCACCGTCATGCCACCAGGCAGGGACACCTGGTAGGCAGCCCCTGCTCCCTGGTAGCGGCTTCCTGATGAGAACATGAGCATCTGCCTTTCGCCCTATTGCGGAAGCATCCCGATGATTGACGTCGGTGCGTTGGCCGCGTCCGTGGCGGCCCACTGACGGCGACGGTCGAGCATCTGTTCGTAGGCGACTTGAGCCGTCTCGGCGGGCGTTCCGGCATCGGGACGGGCCGCCACGAGTTCTGCCGGGGTCAGCACCCGCAGCGCGATGTCTGCCTCCGCGTGCGTCGGGTTGAGCTGCGCGTCGTAGAGGGTCTCGGTGATCGTCAATGTTGTGACGCGCACCGGTACGACCCGTTTCGGTCCCCAGACGAACAAGACGATGGGGACGATCGAGTTCGGCACTGCCCACGTGCGAGCTGCGGTCCCCGAGGAGGAACTCGTCGCAGCCGATACCGTCCCGACCAGTGCCCGGGCACTCGCGACGGGGTACAGCAGCATCTCCAGTGCCGCCAGGCGGCCGGACACGCCGTGATCCCGCGCGGCCTGGGCGAGCTGGGCCTGAGGGCCCACGACGTCGTCATCGGTGTCCAGCAAGATCCTGAACTGGAACGTCTCGCCTGGCATGCCGGCTACCGCCATCGGGTTGCCCGCTTCCACACCGGGCTTGCCGGCGGGCGCTTCCTGCGACCACGTGTGCACCATCTTCTCGGGGTTGAACTGGAAGGCGGTGACGATCGGATTCGGGGCGCCCGCCGTCGGCGGGTACGCCACCAGGGCTCCCTTGGAGAGCGGGCCGCTCATGTGGATGTCCCCCTCACTGCGGTTCCGGCTGGCGTGCCAGCGGCTGAGATTGCGCGAAGTACCAGAGCGGCCGCGCCGTCCGCGAGGTCGTCCAGACTGTCACCGGCGCGGGCGTGAAGCGTCACATCGAGCCTGCCGAGATGGCCCGCCTCCACGACGGCCGGCAGGGCGGTGCTGAGACGGTGTGCGATGAGGCTGGCCAGCCGCTGCGCCGAGTCCTCGCCGATTCCGGCCGCCCGCAGCCGGAGCGCGTCGATACGGATGTCCATGACCCCCTCCTACGTCACGTCGACCTTGGTACTGAATTCAAATCGAGCTGGCCCGAACGGACCACGACTTGCCGTTTCTCCAGCTCACGGCGGCATGCGGCGAGCACATGGCGCAAGCCGATGCGTATACCCTGCGATCGTGCGAGGAAGGCGGCCGCCACGGCGGCGGACTTGATATCCGCGCCCGACATGTCGAGTTCGGCGCCGAGCGCAGCCCAGTCCAGGTCATCGACGAGCGGCGAGCCAGCGCCGTCCCTTCTGCCCTGTAGCGCCTTGCGCCACAACCGCGTACGTTCGGCTGCACCGGGCGGGACGAAGTCGACGATGAACCTGAGCCGCCGGACAAGGGCCGTGTCAAGGTCTGCCTTGCGGTTGGTCGCGAGGATCGCCATTCCGTCGAACTCCTCCATGGATTGCAGGAGGTAGTCGATCTCGATATTGGCGAACCTGTCGTGCGCGTCGCGGACCTGCGTTCTCTTGCCGAATAGCGCGTCGGCCTCGTCGAAGAGCAGCAGTACGGGCGCCCGTTTGCAGGCATCGAAGATGACCCGCAGGTGCTTTTCGGTTTCTCCGATGTATTTGCTGATCACCCCGGCCAGGTCGGCACGGTACAGATCCAGCCCGAGTGACCGCGCCAGCACCTGGGCCGCCATCGTCTTGCCGCACCCGCTCGGCCCGGCGAACAGGGCGGTCAGTCCCCGGCCCGTGGCGGTCAGGTCGGCGAATCCCCATTCGTCGAGCACGTCGCCGCGAAGCCGCGCCCGCGCCTCAAGCTCCCGCAGGTGCTGTTCCACATGGGGTGCGAGCACGAGGTCCGGCCACGTGTAGGGCAGCGGCATCGGCTCCAGCAGACCGGGAGCAGGGCGCATGATGGACCTGCGCAGCGCGGTACTGACTGCCGCCTCGCCCGCAGGCAGCACGCGCGCCGCGGTTGCCACTTCGCTAGGAAGAAGCGTCCAGTCGGCCACCGCCGCTGGCGCTGGGGTGCCGGACATGGCCGACCAGAGGCGCAGCCGCATGTGCCGGTCTAGGGGCGGCAGCGGGCAACGGTAGCGCACACGCCCGGGACTGACGGCGGCGGCCGATTCGGCGCCGGTTTCCAGGAAAACGAGCGGGGCCAGGCCGTCGATCGCCGCCACCGCCGCGGCCGGGAGCACATCGGCGTGCTGCCACACGAGGACGCTGCCGTTGAGCCGTGCCTGCCGTAGCTCGCGCACGGCCGCCGGTCCTGGGTCGGGCAGGGCCGCCAGCATGACGGCATCGACCGAGACCAGGCGCTCGCCGAGTTTCGCCGCAGCCTGCGCGGCGAGCACCGTCTTGCCGGAACCCGCGGTCGCGGCGAGTTCTATCTCGATGCATGGGCAGGTGCGGCCCGAGGCCAGCAGTGCGCCAGTGAAGCCCACGATCTCATCGAGCTCGGCGGGGTAGAGCACCGGCTCGCTGACAGGCTCGACGTCGCGGCCGGTCAGGCCACAGCCGGCAGGCGGGCCGTCGCCGGTGAGCTGCGCAAGTATCAGCGGATCCGCGACCCATCCGCTGGCGGCGGAGAACGGTTGCGAAGCGGTTGCACCGGGCCAGGCCAGTTCCCAGCGGGTGAGCGCCGACGCGGCGCAGACCAGGGAGGTGGGAGCCCAGCTCCACAGCGCGGCGGCGAGACCGATCGAAGCGTCGGCGGCCGCCGTGTCGTCGTGCAGGTAGCCGAACACCCGCCGTATCCCGGGAATGGCGTGTGCCGCCAGCGCAAGTGAGAGCAGGTTCGCGTCCTGGGGCGTCAGCCCGAAAGTGGTAACCAGGTGATCCCAGCGGGGGTCCGGCGCAGAGTCCGCCAGCCGGTCCAGCGCTTCGGTGACCCCCGCCGCCGTTGTGTCCTCCCGGTAGAACCGCTGTTCCGCGGCCTCCAGGCTCGCCACGGGCTGCAATGTCCGGTCGACCTCGCTATGGCTGATCGCCATCGCTCCGTCTTCCGGGTAGGGGCTCGCCGCCCACCATGCGCGCAACCACAGGACTCGCCGGGCTACCCGTAGCCGGACGTCGGTCAGCCAGGTCGGTTCGGCATTGTCGCTGCCGCTGGTCATGGGATGACCAGCCAGTGGGTCGGGTCGGACTCGATGCCGGCGACACGGACGCGGACTTGATAGGTCCCGCTGGGCAGTGCCGCGGGCGGGATGAGTGTGATGGCCGTGCCCGCCGGGTTGACAGAGAACTCGCCAGGACCGGGGGCATCGTCAGCGGGCTGGAGCGGGACGGTTCCGAGCAGCACCTGGGTGGCGTTCGCGCTGAACCCGCTGCCCGCTATCACGTACTGGGCAGCCGCAGACAGCACCGTGCCCCCGGCCGGGTCGATGCTGGCCGCGACGGCTAGCGGTACCTCGGCCGTGCTGAAGGCACTCGTACCGCCGGCCGCGGTGACCTCCATCTGCATGCGGTACCGCCCGGGCGCGGGAGCGCCTGCGGGTGGATTGCCTGTCGCGCCGGGAAGCCGTACCGTCCGGCGGATGGCGGATGGTGGCTGTGATGGAGGGACCAGCCAGGCGGTCACGTCACTCTGGCCGTTGCCCGGGTACGGCCCGGTAAGGATGAGCCGCGCGGTGGCAATGATGCCGAGACCGGTTCCGACGAGCCACACATCCTGCCCGGCGGCCACCGTCGCCGGATCCTGGACGAAGGTGACGGCATCGCCGGAGGGGACGGCATAGTGGACCTCACGCTGCGTGCCCAGCAGCGCCGGGCTACGCAGGTCAGCGTCCGGCTCCACCGCGAGGCCGACCGATGATACCGGCGGCCCAGGTGGCGGCGCTGGTTCAGGTTCGATGAGAACGACGGCCGCGCGGTAAACCGCGCTCACCCGCAAGGCACTCGCCGTCGCCTGCCACAGCAGGCTCAACTCGTCGTAGGAGCGGCGCTCGAGGGTGAGCGTCGCCTCCCACGGCTGGCCCCCCGCGTCGAGGCCGCGTACGATCGGGTTCTCGTGGAAGACCCGCATGGCAATGCTCATCGCCTGCTGTTCCTGCACGTAGTTCCCCTCGGCGAATGCCGAAAGCAGATAGTAGAGATCCAGCGCCATAGGCTGGTACCTGACCGGCGGGCCGCCGGCGGTCTGCGACTGGGAATTCCAAAACAGGCTCTCCTGCGTCTTGTTCTCGTCGATGTGGTACAGGTACATGCAAAGCTGAGTGCCCTGTCCCTGCCGGGCGGCGTCCGGGCTGAGCCCCGTCACGTTCACGCCGAACTGAGGTGTGGCCGGACTCCACAGCGACGCGTTGGGCCATGCGGTGGTGACGAGTCTTGTCAGCGTGTCGGTGACGACGGACAGGTCGAAAATCACCGGCGCTCCTATGCCTGGTCCCAGCCGAACCAGGGGCCAAGGCCGCGGCTCAGCCGATCAGGAGGGCTCACTCGCCCCGGGCGCGGAGAGCGGGGATGCGCTGTGCTCTGAGCGGCCGCCACCACGGTGATCTCTATCGTCCCTATGCTGAGCGTGGCGGGAGACGTCTCCGCCGGGCCCGATGCTTCCCGCCGGTGCAGTGGCGGGCCTGCCATGTCACCAGCAGGCTGCGGCACCGCAAGCTGATTAACGGCCGCGCCCTCGTGCCGCAGGTACCTGCCTGAGAGCTCGCCAGCCACGGCTTGAATGACAGGTTGCCGACGGGGCGGATCAGCGGATAGTGCGGATGGTCCGGCGGCTGGACTTGAGGCCGCTGCCGTGCTGCTGGCGGTGGATGGGCCAGGCCGGGCACCGTCGGCGGTCCTGGTGACCGCCAGGCCGGGATACCCGGGTAGTGCACCGGTTAGGTCTGCCCTGTTACGCGTCGGCGGCACACCGGGTCCGGCAGCGGGTGCTTCGCTGATGTCGATGCGCGGCGGGGCCGTCCCGGCCCTGGCCCGCTCCGTCAGGCCAGGGCGCACCGTGCTTCCCGTGGTCCCGCTGCCGCCCGGTGCCTGGCTGGCCGGGCCGCCGGCTGGCGGAGCGGACGTCGGCAGCGCAGGCGGGCCGGAGTCGACGCGGCCGCCGTCGAGGCTGCTGGCGGCTGATGCGCCAGGCCGGGCACCACCGACCGTTCCGGTGACCGCCACGCGCGGGGGCCCGGGTAGTTCAGCGGTGACGTCTGCCCCGTTATGCGTCGGCGGCATACCGGGTCCGGCAGCAGGTGCTTCGCTGATGCCGATGCGCGGCGGGGCCGTGCCGGCCCGGGTTCGCTCCGTCAGGCCAGGATGGGCCGTGCCTCCGGTCGTCCCGCCGCCGCCCGGTGCCTGGCTGGCCGGGCGGCCGCCGGCAGCCGACCGTGATTCGGCGGCCCCGTCCCGCCCCGGCTGTCCAGGCGTGTCATCCGGCGTCTGGCCGGTCGCACCGATGTTCATGACGCCGTTCGCCCTGCTGCGCTGACTCGCCGCGACAGCGGCTGGCCTTCGTGGCGCTGGCCCACTGGAAGTCGGCGGTGTGGGAGTCGGTGCTGCTGTGGCCGGTGCTGACCGCCCAGGTACGGCTGTCGGCGACAGCGGGCCGGGCTCAGGAACGGTGGCTGCCTCTGGCAAGCCAAGCTCCGCATCCGCGAGGCCTACGGGCGGGAACAGCGGCCGGGGCGGCTGCAGCAGCGGCCCGTCGTGGCGACCGGAGACCAGGGCCGCGAGGTAGCCGAGGCGGGTGGTCATGCGGGCACCCGCTGATCATGGATGAGGGCGGCATACCTGGCGCGGCGCCGCCGTGGCAAGAGCAGGATGTCGCGTTCCGGCCAGCCGAACGTGGACGCCAGCAGATGTACCTGCTCGTACAGGTCGCCAGCTGCGTAGCGTAGTTCGGCCAGCGTGTAGGTCAGAGGCTCGAATTGCAGCACCACATCGCCGTCGCAGGCCGGGCACCGGGCCGCCACCGGCCCGTCCAGGCTGGGTGCCAAAGCGTACATCGCGCGGCTGATCCGGCGCGCCACCGCTGCGTGGATGACCGCTGGGTCCAGGCAGCGCTGCCTGAGACACAGCTCAGGATCCGGCGCGCTGATCGCCGTCTGCAAGTCGCCGATCGTGGGCAGCCGGAACGCCGCGCTGCCGCCCGCCAGCTCAAACCATCCGGCCTCGTCGCCATGCAGCACGCCCCGGCATCGCCGGGGCCGGTGGTGCCTGAGGTAAGCGGAGATGCTGAACGCGATATCCATGGGTTCGTGGCAGGCGGGATCGGCGCAACATCCCTGGGCCCTGATCGTGTCGCCAAGCCAGGTCTGCCTTATGACCAGTGCGATGGCGCCCAGGTCAGCGGCGGGTAGTTCTTCCCACGCGATCGCCTCACCGGTGGCATCGACGGCGACGCGGCCAGCCAGCCGCACCATGGTGGTGACGGGACAGTCCGCTGGCTCCAGGACAATGAGTTCGTCCTCGCCCGTTGTCTCCCGTATCTCGAGCGTCACCCTGCTGACCGGGAGCACGCCTACGTTTCCTTCTGCTCAGTCAATGTGGTATCACGCTCCCATCCCTCGTTCTGCAGGATGATGTGTTCGATCGCCACGCCGTTCTGGCTCGCGTCGAGATCCGGCAGTGCCTGGAATTCCGACACCCAGCAACGGTGCACTGTGTACCGGTGGACGGGCTGGGCTTCCTCGTTCAGCAGGTCAATCCGGATCTCCTTGCGCAGGTTCAGCAGTGACGTGGTAGGCGAGCCCTTGTCCAGCACCTGCGCGGCGTTCGCCCAGTCCTCGAAGTCGGTGTCGAATGTGACGCCGCGCTCTAGGGTGATCGGCTCGTACTTCATGCGGCCGAGCCCCTTGAGGATGACCGCGTTCCCGCCTTCGATGTAGTCGATGACATCGGACGATCTTTTCAGTCCCGTTACCTTGCTGACCGCGGCCACGGCAGCAGTGCTGGAGCCGAAGTAGACCAGGAACCGGTAGTTCTTGTACGGATCGAAGCGGCTGGTATTGACGGTGAATATCGCCATGACGGTTCCTCAGGTTTGGGTCTGGCCAGCAAGCTGAGTGATCTGGACAATGACGAACTCCGCGGGTTTCAGCGGCGCGAAGCCCACGAGGAGGTTCACCACGCCCGCGTCGATGTCTGCCTGGGTCGTCGTCGTACTATCGCACTGGACCAGGAAAGCTTCGGACGGCGTGCTGCCCTGGAAATAGCTGCCCTGCCGGAACAAGGTGAGCATGAAGGCGTTGACTTCCTGAGTCAGGGCATTCCACAGCGGCGTGTCGTTGGGCTGGAACACGGCCCAGCCGAGGCTGCCGTAAAGCGACTGCTCGATGAACAGGGCGGTCCGCCTTACCGGGACGTATTTCCATTGCTCGAATGCTGGATTCTGAGACACCAGGGTCCGCGCGCCGAATACCACGGTCCCCATGCCGGGAAAGTCCCGCAGGCAATTGACGCCGTCGCCGTTGAGGACGCCCTGCTGCATATCGGTCATCCGGCCCCATGCCACCACCCCGGAGGCGCCGTTTATCGTCGTCTCCACAGGCCGGCGCCTTGCCGACACTCCACGAGGCGTCCTCTTGCGCGAAGATCCCGGCTACGAAGCCGCTCGCGGGCGAAACAGACTGCTGCTGCGTCAGCGGGTCGATGGTATTCAGATACGGGAAGTAGATAGCACCGTTCGCGCTGACCGGGATGGGAGGCGGTGTCCACGTCCCGGTGGGCCGGCCGTTCCAGAAGTCGTCCATCGCGACCTGAGCGGGCGTCCCGGAAGGCGCCGGAGTTGCCTGTTCCGGTAGCGGGCTAACGGCACTTGTCGTGGCGTTCGGCGGGGCGTCCATGATGAAGAACGCTCTCTTCTGCTCACAGAAGGCCAGGGCCTCGGAAAGCACGGCACTCTGCGCGTCACAGACCGGTGAGATACCGGGCAGGACCATCAGGTTGAAGATGGGCACATCGACGTCGAGCGACGCGCCGGCCTGGAACACGCTGTCGTAGTCGCCAGGTTTGATCAGTGTCGTTGTATTGCCCAGGTTCGGATCTGCCGGATAGCTGAGTGTATACGTATTGAGATTGTTGCCCGCGCTTGATTCCGGGAACGCTGTTAGCGTGCTGCCCGGCGGCTTCTGCACCTCGACAAGTACTGACTGAGCGAGCTGGTCGGCAATGCTATTCGCAGGCACTGCCCGGTAGGTTTCCACCTGCGAGGAAAAGGAAGAGGCAGAGGGATCGGAAGAGGGAGGGGAATAAGTGATGATGATGTCGGCAAGGGCGTTTTCGTTCCCCTTCGAATCCATGCGCACATTGACCAGCTGCACGGTGGTGGGGGCACCATAGGAGGTGCCAGGATTGTCCTGGGTAGGGGCAGGATAGACTCCACCGGGCTCCAGGGCTGTGAACTGTACCGCCGTGGGGCTGTCCCCGGCGGACATATCGATACTCGCGCTGGCTTGGGGGAGCGCCGCCTGGAGACCGATGACCCAGGCGTCTGACCCGCCATTGGAGAAGAACTGGAAGACGGCGTTGCCGACATAATCGGGCAGGTAGGAGCCGAAAGAGAAGAAGCCGCCGAAGTTAGCTTGATAATCAGCGAAGCTGAATATTTCTATCGCCTTGTTGAAGTTGAGTTGGGGTGGCACTGTGTTGGGTTGGACTGTCTTGAACGGGTGCGTGTAACCGATGAACACGGTCACGGACGTGGGGGCTGCGGTCACCGAATGGTTGTAACTCGGCAGCTCTTCGATGTAGACACCTGGATACGTAGGTGTTATGGGCATGGTTCCTCCCCGGCGGCCGAGCCAAGCGGTTCTCTACGCAACCAAAATAAGCGGGAAGCTGTCACCGGACCGTCACGTAGCTGTCACCATTTCCCGACGGCAAGAAGCAGGCCTTGACGGAAGACGCAAACCTCTTCGACACTTTGGTGACTGGCCACGGATTAGTGCCTCGTCCAGGAGCAGGCAGTTGGGGGTGCCATGGGCGCCATCTTCGTCTCGTGGGGGATTAGCGGCGCGGTGCTCCTCGGTCTCACGATCGCTGTGGGCCTCGCCGCAGCTAGGCGGATAGACGGGATCCTGATCGACGAGCGCGGCCGTTACAGCCTCACTCACCTGCAGCTCTGCCTGTGGACGATCGTGATTCTCTCGCTGATCTCGGGGGTGTTCTTTGGCCGTCTGGTACACGGTGTACCCTCGCCGCAGGACTTCGACATTCCAGCTGATGTGATCGGCCTGTTCGCCATCAGCGCCGGCTCCGCAGTGACGTCGACGGCCATCAAGCGGACCAAGGACACCACTCGGCCCTCGAATGTCGCGGCCAGCGGGGGGCGCAACTACCCGCCGCAGCTAGCACAGATCTTCCTGGTCGAGGAGGGCACATTCGCGAACCAGGCCGTCGATATCGGCAAGTTCCAGCAGTTCGTGGTCACGATCGTTGTCGTCGTCGCTTACATCGCCCTCGCCGTGCACGCGATCCAGATGGCGGGTACGGCTAGTGCCCTCACGACCCTGCCTGACATAACCGGCGCTTTCCTGGTGCTTCTCGGCATCAGCCACGGCGCGTACGTGGGCGCGAAACTTCCCAGCTCCGCTGGGAAGCCGTCAGGTCTTGTCGTCGCTGACCGCACCGCGGACCCCCGCACGTACCGGGTCATGAAGCGGGCAGCGAGCGCGGCGCTGCAACGCTCGTAACGAGGCATCCGGGCTGAGGAAATCCGCAGCCGAGAGCTGGTCCCACCTGGCATCCTTGCCGTGCTGGAGCTTAATAGCTGCGGCAAGACCTGAGTATTACTTGACAGCGCATACAAAAGGTCTTGAATGGGATATATCGCACGAGCATGAAACCTCGGCAACACTTCAGATTAGCCTGGGCGTGGCGGAGATTTTGGGACAGCTATGGCACCTCACCAGGACGGACTGTCCATTTCCTGTGGCCTGGCGGGCGACGGCAACCCAGTGGATCGCGGGACCTGCTCTTTGACGTCCGGACACGTACTGGCGGCCTCGGCGATACCCCACGCGGCTCCGATGCCAGCGTCAACGTGCTCGTTGCGGAGCTGAAGAGGACAAGCCGTCAGCAAATAAGGGGATCGGCATGGTGTGCGAGGATGTGCAGCGAGAGCCGACGAGAGGCGAACACGTTCAACTGCGGCTTCAACTCCTGGGCGAGTTCGTGCTCGCGCGGGAAGGCCGGCGACTGGCTTTGCCCCTCGGTGCTCAGCGGCTTCTCGCGTTCCTTGCGCTACACGGGCCGACCCCAAGGCCTGTCATCATGGGGACGCTGTGGCCTAGCGTCGGCGAGCGGCATGCCCGCGGCTGTCTGCGCACCACGATATGGCGGCTGAATCGTAACGAGCCACGCCTTATCGGGCCTGCTGGTGACGCGCTTGTGTTGCGGCCTGAAATCGCAGTGGACACCCATGCCTTCAGCTACTCAGCCCGCAGCATTCTACAGGGCTCACTCTCGGCCGCCACCGAGTGCGCGGTTCTCCGCATTCTCGGCGATCTGTTGCCGGGCTGGTACGACGACTGGGTGATCTTCGAACGCGAACGGCTCCGGCAGCTCCGGCTCCACGCCCTGGACGCTCTCGCGTCACGGCTGGCTGCCGATGGTCACTACGCCGATGCACTGGAAGCCGCCATCGAGGCCACCCGGCTTGAGCCGCTGCGCGAAAGCGCCCACCGGGCAATCGTCGCGATCCATCTGGCGGAGGGCAACGCAGCCGAGGCGATGCGTCACTACGAGCTTTTCCGGGAACTCCTCGGCACCGAACTCGGCATCAAACCATCGCCGCAGCTCACCGGCATGCTGCCGACCGTATCGCCAGCTGCTGGCCGCTGACGAGAGCGGCCACGGCCGGGATCTGAACTTGGTCCCACGGTCCATGACGTTTCAGTGACGTCCGACGTTGGACACTTCGGCCATGGGCGCTATCGACGAAGAGCGGGCGGCCGTCATGATCCTGCGCGCCTGGGTAGAGCCCGGCCACGAGGACCGGCTGCGAGTTCGCATCATTCAGCTGGTGCAGGGCGAGGCGGCCGGTTCCGTCGGACGGGCGTGCACGTCGATCGATGAGGTATGCGCTGTGATCCGCGTCTGGCTGCTGGACCTGGAGGGCCGTCCGGAACCGTTTCAGCCGTCAGCCAGTCAGTAGCAGCATGCCTCTCAGCAGGACTCCTCGCTGTGCCGTGGCGAGCGTGACGGCTCCGTGACGCATCATCCCCAGACTTATCTGTGTGTCACGTTTAACCAGTATCAAGTGGAACCAACGTCGTGACCCGGGCCTCGTCTGGGACAGCGGACGGCCGCGCCGGGGACGGATCATGCGCTGCCCTGCGAAAGCGTCCCGACTGGGCGCGGGTTATTGATGGAAAACGGCATGGAGGGTGGTGCCGATGACCATACCCGCTTCCGTATCTCACATTCGCCTCTTGAATGGCTTTGAGCTTTCGGTGGCCGGAGACGCTGTTCCCGTCAATATCGGCTCGCAGCGGCTGGTCATCTTCCTGGCCCTGCACAATGGGCTGCTACGGCGGAGCCACGTCGCGGGTACGCTCTGGCCGGATGTTCCGCCGGGCCGTGCATGCGCAAACTTGCGGGCAAGCATCTGGCGGCTGCCACTAACCTGCCGGACGATAATTGACCTTCCAGCCCAGCACATCAAGCTGGCCGTCGGAGTCACCGTGGACTTTCTCGCTGCGGTGGCACTTGCGCGACGGCTTATTGACTGCTCGGAAGACTGTGACGAGAACGATCTCAGCGAGCGCGCCAGGGCTGAACTGTCCAGCGAGTTGCTCCCCGCATCCTACGACGACTGGGTGCTCATGGAGCGGGAACGATTCCGTCAGCTTCGCCTTCACGCGCTCGAGGCACTGTGTGAGCGGCTGACTGTCAGCGGCCGTTACGGTGAGGCGATCGACGCTGGCCTTGCCGCCGTGTGTGCCGAGCCGCTGCGCGAGAGTTCTCACCGGGTCCTGATCAGCGCTCACCTCGCCGAGGGCAATAAGGCCGAAGCGCGCCGCCAGTACGAGTTGTACCGCCAGTTCGCGCGTGACGAGCTTGGAGTGGAGCCGTCCCGCACTCTTCGCGACCAGATCGTCCAGGCCTCCGGCGCAGGACCGTTCCTTGCTCGCAGGTCAGCTGGCAAGGCTTAGGTAGGCCAGCCAGCCCGTGAGTCCAATGGCCGCGAGACCGCGGCCAGCAACTGCTAGGTGGCGCCCCACGGGCCAGAGCTTAGGACGTTCGAGTGAGTGCAAACCCGCACACCATCACTGGCCGGGCGGCTCCCCCGTCGCGGTGTAGTAGGACGTCGCCCCCGCGCAGCAACAGCGACTTCGGTGTCAGTGAGGCTGGACCATCCGTAGGCTGGCGTGGTTGCCGTGTTGCGCCGCGGCGGGGCGCCAGGCGTCGGTGCGGTTGCTGTGCGGGGGCGGATGAGCACGCCAACTAGGCGAATCCCATCGAGAACGGGCTCGCAGCGGATCACGATCTGCCGGCCGGTGGCAAGCGGGACCGGGAATGGCTTCTGCTGCCCGCTGGCCTTACCACCCAGCAGGAAGGCAGGGCAATGGGAAAGATCATGCTTAACCTCGTCGATGAACTCGGGTGCCTGCTGGTCCTGGCTAAGCTCTTCGAACTGGGCACGGGACGGGTTCCGAAGTGGTAGCCAATGCGCTGCGGTGCGTCCTCGTCGAGGGCCTTGCGCGTGGGGCGCTCGCTGCGCCCGCGGGCGAGGGAGCATCCGGTAAGCCCCAGCCGGTCAGGGAACCGCGGGAGCGTCTGCCGCGCGCAAGGGCTGCAGCAGCCGGTGCGGCCTGGTCAGCGCGGTGGTTACCCAGCTGTCGTCATCGGCCGGCGGCTCGAGCGCGGGACCGGGGGTGACGATGGTGTCCGCCGCGGGCACCGGCCTGCCGCAGGCATCGCACCGGCCGCACCGGTCGACCTGCCCGCCGTCGGCGGCGTGCTGGAACAGCCGCCGCGGGCCGCCGGGGGCGCAGTAGTCGTCTCCCCAGCTCATCAGGGACAGGATGACTGGCCACAGGGCTGCGCCCTTGCCGGTCAGCTCGTATTCGAGGTGGTGCTCGCCGGCGACCCGGGTCATCACGCCGGACGCGGTCAGGGTCTTCAGCCTGCTGGCCAGTACCGCCCGCGGTATACGGAGATGGTCGATGAAGTCTGCGAACCGGCGCACTCCCCAGAATGCGTCGCGGATGATCAGCAGGGTCCACCGTTCGCCGGTGATTTCCAGTGAGCGGGCCAGCGAGCAGGCCTGCCCGGCGTAGTCGTGCGGAAGAGCCATGCCGCGCTGGACTCACTGGCCGTCCCGCCCGGCCGCGCCGCGCGAAGAGTGCTGTTCGTGTGCACGGCCAACTCGGCCCGCTCGCACCTGGCCGCGGCGCTGTGGCGGCGGGCCAGCGCCGTCCCGGCCGTATCGGCCGGCACCCACCCGGCCGCGCGGATCGACCCCGGCGCGATCGCCGCCGCCCGGCGGCACCGGCTGCCGCTGCCCCGGGTGCGGCCCCGCCACCTCGGCCAGGTCCAGGACGAGGGCGACCTGGTGGTCACCGTCTGCGATATGGCCCGCGAGGAACTCGGCGGCGCCGCGGCGGTGCACTGGTCCGTGCCGGACCCGGTCCCGGCCGGCGACCCGGCCAGCTTCGACGCGGCCCTATCCGAGCTCAGCCGCCGGGTCGAGCGGCTCGCGCCGCACCTGGCCACCACCTCCTGACCTCCCGGACCCGGCCGCCTGGTCACACGAGCGGGCTGCGGCGTTCGAGGAGCACGGTGTCGCGCCAGCGGCCGTGGTGCCGGGCGATGCGTTCCCGGGTGCCCACGACGCGGAACCCGGCGGACCGGTGCAGGGCCACGGTGGCTGTGTTCTCCGGGAAGATGCTGCTCTGGATGGTCCAGATCCCGGCAGCCTCGGTGGAGGCGATCAGCGCGGCCAGCAGCGCCCGGCCGGTACCCTGGCCGCGGGCGGCGGGGTGGACGTAGACCGAATGCTCGACGACCCCGGCGTAGACGCGGCGGCCGGACACCGGTGAGGCGGATACCCAGCCGGTGACCTGGCCCGTCACGGTGGCGACGAACCGGTGGCCGGGCAGCCGGGCTGCGGAGAATGCGTCCCACTGCGGTGCGCGGGTCTCGAACGTGGCGTTGCCTTCATCCATCCCGGCCTGGTAGATCGCCAGCACGTCCGTCGCGTGCGCATCGGTCATCACCTCTATCCGCAGGCCCGGATCCGGGGCAGGCATGGTGTCAGGGCCGGGCCGCGCGGATGATCGCCGAGTGCAGGCCATCGGCGACCTGGTGCGTCGGGGTGATGGTGACGGCGGTGAAGCCCGCCGCGGCCAGCCCGGCGCGGTACTCGGCGAACGACGGGGCGCCGGCGATGCAGCCGACCTGGCTGCCGTGCTCGATCCGCTCGGCGGGGGTGAGGTGGTCCCCGGCCAGGATGTCGGAGATGCCCAGGCGGCCGCCCGGGCGCAGCACCCGGAAGCTCTCGGCGAATACAGCGGCCCGGTCGGTGGACAAGTTGATCACGCAGTTCGAGATGACCACGTCCACCGAGCGGTCCGGCAGCGGGATCGCCTCGATCCGGCCGGGCAGGAACTCCGCGTTGGCGGCCCCGGCCTCCCGGGCATGAGCGCGGGCCAGGTCCAGCATCTCCTCGGTCATGTCCAGGCCGTACGCCTTCCCGGCCGGGGCGACCCGGCGGGCCGACAGCAGCACATCGATGCCGGCGCCGCAGCCCAGGTCCAGCACCGTTTCCCCGGGCCGCAGGTCCGCCACCGCGACCGGGTTGCCGCACCCCA
Organism: uncultured Actinomycetes bacterium; assembly: GCA_963835775.1. GTDB lineage: Bacteria > Actinomycetota > Actinomycetes > Streptosporangiales > Streptosporangiaceae > Palsa-504. The sequence continues at coordinate 198,753 of CAWIHB010000006.1, forward strand.
GGCTGGCCCGCACCGCACCCTGCGGCACGCCGACCGTATCGGGGTACCCATCCGGGCCGAAGCCGCCCGCGGCGAACTCGCCCGGGTCGCAGTCGCTGACCTGCTGGCCGGCCTGCGCGGCCCGGGCCAGGCCGGCGTACCGGGCGGCGACCGCCGCCCGGACCTCGTCCTGATCAGCTGGGTATTCGGCGGGCGGCATGGTCATCTCCTCACGCTGCGGGGACTGCGGACGGGACGGGCGACGGCTTGCCCATCACCAGGTCGGCGGCCGTCGGGAAGCAGGACACGCAGTTGCTGTTGATCCGGTACAGCCGGGACGTGCCGCGGTCCTCGGCCAGCACGAACCCGACCGCGGCCAGCTGGCGCAGGTGCTCCAACACGGTCGACTGGCCCACCGGCACCGCCGCCACGATCTCCTTGACCGTCAGCGGCCGGCCGGCCCGGGCCAGCAGCGAGACCACCTGGACCCGGGTCCCGTCGGCCAGCGCCTTGAACCATGCCGCGTACGTCTCGGCGGTCTGCCGGTCCAGCGCGCGCGCATCATTCATCGTTAATCGACGATAGACGATCAATAGCCGGAGCGGAACCCCCGGACCGGGCCGGCTACCCGGGCGGGCAGCCGATCAGGGCGCCGAGGCTGGCCAGCGCCTGCGGGCGGACCCGGTAGTACACCCACACGCCGCGCTTGTCCCGGTCCACCAGCCCGGCCTCGTGCAGCACCCTCAGGTGATGGGAGATCGTCGGCTGCGACAGGTCGAACGCCTCGTTCAGGTCGCACACGCACGCCTCCCCGCCCGGCCGGGAGGCCACCAGGGACATCAGCCGCAGCCGCACCGGGTCGGCCAGGGCCTTCAGCAGCGGCGCGACCTGTTCGGCCTGCTCCATGGTCAGCGGCTCGGCGGACAGCGGCGCGCAGCACGCCGCCGTCTCCGCCGCGTTGACCACCGTCAGCGCCAGGAAATTAGACACTCATCTATATTGACATACGTCTATGCCTGTGGCAAGCTCGCTCACAAGCAAGACATAGACAGACATCGATATCCGTGGAGGTTGCCATGTCCCGCGTGCAGCTCGCGCTGAACGTCAATGACATCGAGGAGGCCGTCGCCTTCTACGCCAAGCTGTTCGGCACCGAGCCGGCCAAGCGCAGGCCCGGCTACGCCAACTTCGCCATCACCGAGCCGCCGCTCAAGCTCGTCCTGCTGGAGAACCCCGGCCAGGGCGGCACCCTGAACCACCTCGGCGTCGAAGTCGACAGCGCCAACGCCGTCGACGCCGAGCAGGCCCGGCTCGCCGAGTCCGGCCTGGCCGCGGTCGACGAGCGCGACACCACCTGCTGCTACGCCCGGCAGGACAAGTTCTGGGTCAAGGGCGCCCCGGGCGGCGAGCGGTGGGAGATCTACACCGTCCTGGCCGACAGCCAGACCTTCTGGGGCCAGGACGGCAGCCAGAGCTGGGATGCCGCCGAGGACGCGCTCGACGAAACGCCCGGCACAAGCGCCGGCGGACAGGCCGTCCAGTGCTGCGGCGGCCCGCAGGCAGTCAGCCTCGACGAGCCCACCACCGCTAGCCGCGGCTAGCTGGCGGCCAGGTGGACGCGCAAGATCATTGCCCGGGGGACTTGTGCTGTTATTGCCCGCAACGCCAGCATGGCCTGGCTTACAGCTCGATCTCTGCCTCGTAGGAGGCTTGGGGTTGCGCCGTGTGTTCGGGTTCTGCGGAGGCTTCTCGTCGGAGGCGAGCGGCGTACTCGGCTTGGGCCTCGCGGCCGGCGTTTTCGGCGGCCAGGCCCTTGGCTGCCTCGGGCGGCATGGGCCAGCATCTCGTCGAGGCTTGCGGCCCGGTCAGGCCGGCCGGGCTGGGCATCGGTTCGCGGGTCGGGCTTGGGGCTGCTGTCCGGCTCCGGCACGCGTTCGGACCCAGGTTGGGGCGTGCGCACGGGCGGCCAGGGCCTGCCCGCCGTGACGGCGGCCTGGTGCTCGCGCTCGATGGCGCGGTTCACGGCGGCGAGGTCGGCTTCGAGCTGACGCCAGCACTGCAGCGTGGTCTGCGGCTGGCTTCCGGTTCCGGCAGCCTGGAGTTCATGCTGCTGGACCGGAAGACATCCCAGGAGCTTAAGTGTCAAGCGGCTACGGAAGATTGAGGGAGGTTTTCGCGGTGGGACCAGGCGGTTGCCTCGTCGTAGAGGGTGCGGGTCTTGAGGCATCCGTGCAGGATGCCGACGAGGCGGTTGGCGAGGCGGCGGAGGGCGTCATTGTGTTCGATCCCGCGGGCGCGGAGCTCGTCGTAGAGGGCGCGGGCGCCGGGCGAGGCGTTCAGCGACGCGAAGGCCTGGGCGTTCAGCGCGTCGACGAGCCGGTCGTTGTGAATGAACCGGGCGGTGACGACCTTCTTCTTGCCCGATGCCCGGGTGAGAGGGCTGGTGCCCCCGGAGTTCTTGCGGTTCTTCGCGGTGGCGTACCGGTGCGGGTCGTCGCCGAACTCGCCGAGCACCCGGGCGCCAAGGATGGCTCCCATGCCGGGCTGGGACCGGTAGATCTCAGCGTCCGGGTGCTGCCCAAAATGCTCCTCCACCTGCCCCTGCAGGGTCTTGACCTGCTCGTTCAAAGTGGTGATCACCGCGATCAGGGACCGGACGGTGACGGCATAGGCGGCGGTCAGGGCCGGCGGCTGGCCCAGCTGCGGGCTGCGCAGGGCCGCCAGGATCGCCGTGGCCTTGTCCGCGACGTTCCGGCGGCGGGCGCGCTTAAGTGCGGCGCTGACCTGCGCGCGGGTCAGCTTCGCGGCGCGGGCCGGGTCCGGGGCCTTGGCCAGCAGCTCCAGCACGTCGGGGGCATCAAGGTCCTCGAACGCCTCCAGCGCGGCGGGAAAGTACTCCCGCAGCTGGTGCCGCAGCCGCTGCACCTGCCGGGTCCGCTCCCAGATCAGCGTCTTGTGTGTACGGGCCAGCACCTTGATGCCCCCTGCCTCCGGGCTGTCCCCGGCCGCCGCCCGCAGCTGATGCGAATCGGTGCGGACCATGTCCGCCAGCATGTGCGCGTCGCCAGCATCGCTCTTCGCACCGGACACGCCGTGCCGCTCCCGGTACCGCGACGCCTGCAGCGGGTTCACCGGGAACACCGTGTACCCGGCCACGACCAGCGCGGCCACCCACGGACCGCGGTCCGTCTCGATCCCGACTACCACCTCCGCATCACCGGCATCCTCGCCCAGGTACCGCCCGGTCAGCTCGTGAAACTGCGCGATCCCCGCCACGCCCTCCGGCAGCCGCTTCTTCGCCAGCACCTCCCCGGCCTCGTTCATCACCTCCACGTCGTGATGGTCCTCAGCCCAGTCATCCCCTGCGAACAGCCGCATCCGCTCTCCCGTCCAAGATGTCGAAAACCGGCAGCAGCCTGCGGAAGAACTATCAGCGACCTAATGAAACTGTGCTCACGCCAGCAGGCGGGCACGACATCCCAGCAGCGATCAACTCTCCCGGTCACCGGCAGGGGCACGGTCTTCCGTCAGGGCTCGAAGCCCGGGAGGAAAAAGTGCTCACCTGCCGGCGGCCACCACATCCGGAGTCTGCCAGACGGCGGGCTCCCTGAGACTCATTAGGACGAATGGCTCGCCGCCCGGCTCGAGGACCTCGACTACGGGGACATCGACGGCCTCTGCCGGGCCGCCCGCGCCTACCCCCTCGAAGGCATCAGGAAAGACGAGCTCGAGACCGCCCTGGGCTACTTCGAGAACAACGCGCCCCGCATGCGCTACCACTGGTTCCGCTCCCGGGGCCTGTTTGCCGGCTCCGGTGTCGTTGAATCCGGGTGCAAGCCGGTCATCGGGCAGCGCCTCAAACTGTCAGGCATGCACTGGACCACCGCCGACGCCGATGCCATCACCACGCTGCGCTGCCAGCAAGCCAGCAGGGCCGAAGACCAGATCCGGCAGGCACTGAACCGTCCCGAGTTTCGTGCATACTTCCTTACTTGGGAAGGATGGCACGTTTCAAATGCCAGTCAGGTACGACCAGGACACCAAGGCCAGGGCGATCCGGCTCGTGCGCGAGCACGCCGGGGATTACCCGTCGGAGTACGCGGCGATCACCGCGGTGGCCCGGCGGCTGGGGATGGCCCCGGAGACGCTGCGCAAGTGGATCCGCCAGGCCGTCGTCGATGAGGGCCAGGCGCCGGGGGTGACCACGGAGGCCGCAAAAGAGATCCGCGAGCTCAAGCGCAAGGTCAGTGAGCTGGAGCGCACGATCGAGATCCTCACGGCGGCTACGAGTTTTTTCGCGCGGGAGCACGACCCGCTGCGCCGCTGATCTGCGCGTTCATCGACGCCTACCGCGACCGTTTCGGGGTCGTGCCGATCTGCCGTGCCCTGGCTACTCAGGGCATCGCGATCGCCCCGAGGACGTACTGGGCGCGCCGGTCCCGGCCGCCGTCGCCGCGGGCCGTGCGGGACGCGGCCCTGACGGAGATCCTGGCCGGGATCTACGAGCCGGATCAGGACGGCCGCCGGCCGCCGGAGTGCCTATATGGCAGCGTGAAGATGTGGGAGCACCTGAGGCGGCAGGGCATCACGGTCGCGAAGTGCACCGTGGAGCGGCTGATGCGGGCCAGCGGCTGGCGGGGTGTCACCCGCGGCCGCCAGGTGCGCACTACTGTTCCTGACCCGGGGCACAGCCGGGCTCCGGACCTGGTGAAGCGGAACTTCGCCGCGGAGCGGCCCGGGCAGCTGCACGTGGCGGACTTCACGTACGTGCCGCTGGACGGCGGCGGGTTCGGCTACACCGCGTTCGTGATCGACGCGTTCGCCGGGCTGATCGCCGGGTGGGAATGCTCGCTGTCCAAGGAGACCGCGTTCGTGGAGCGGGCGATCCGGCAGGCCGCCGCGCTGCGGGCCCGGCAAGGGCACCCGCTTGGCGGGCGGGCCATCCACCACAGCGATGCCGGGTCGCAGTACACCTCGGTCCGGTTCGCCCAGACCCTGCTGCTGGCCGGGCTGACGCCGTCGGTCGGGTCCGTCGGGGACGCTTATGACAACGCGCTGGCGGAAACGACCATCGGCCTGTACAAGACCGAGTGCATCCGGGCCGGCTCCCCATTCCGCGCCGGCCCGGTCCGGACCCTGGCGGACCTGGAGGAGATCACCAGCGCGTGGGTGCACTGGTACAACACCGCCCGGCTGATGCACCGGCTGGGCCGCAGGCCCCCGGCCGAAGCCGAGGCGCAGTACTACCAGCAGGGCAAGGACGCCGCGTGACCGCGGCGGGCCCGCTGCGCGGGCCGGTAAGGACAGGGGAAGGAGGCGGCTTCGCCGCCGCTCATCTCCGGGGCGCGCCGCGCAGGCTACGGGGCCGCTCCTCCGGCCTCAAGGGCGCGCCTGCGGCGCGTCGCCACGGCGATGGGCGCAAGCGCCCCACCCTTGACCCCGGAGACCTCGGCGGCCCCTGGAGGCAGGAAGAGCGGTCAGGCCCAGGGCCTGCCCCGGCCAGGCGCGCGGCGCGCAGGCCACGCCGTGGCGGGCGTCCACTGGTACCCGGACGCCAGGGAACAAGGTGAACTGGTGTTCGATAGTCAGAAGAAGAGGAGGAAAAATTACACAAATCCAGGTCCGGGCTCCAGGTCCGGTAACCTCATCACAGCAGAGCCACCTGGCGAAGCTGCGTCACACGAAACCAGGTGTGCATGAAACCCGGGATGCTCACACCGCGCGACCAGACATCAGCCGCCTGACCGGCCAAACCCGCCAAACGATCTTGTGCTCGCCCACAGAATTGACGCACACCCGGCGAATCTCGGCGGTCCGGCTGGTCTATATCGGCAGCCGCCAGCCGAACGCAGGCGGGACCGCGAAGGAGGAACAGCGATGACCGATCACAAGGTTGTCAGCCATGCGGAGTGGCAGGCCGCTCGTGACGAGCTGCTGCAGCGGGAGAAGGAGCACACCCGGGCAGGCGACGAACTCGCCCGCCAGCGCCGCGAGCTGCCCTGGGCCGCGATCAGCAAGGAGTACGTGTTCGACACCGAGGACGGGCCGCGGCCACTGGCCGGCCTCTTCGACGGGCGCTCGCAGCTGTTGGTGTACCACTTCATGTTCGGACCTAGCTACCAGGCGGGGTGCCCGGTCAACTCGTCGATGGCCGACGGGCTCGACGGGCTGCTGCCGCACCTGCACGCCCGCGACGTGACCCTGCTGCTGGTTTCCCAGGCGCCGCTGGCCAGGCTTCAAACCTACCGGGAGCGGATGGGCTGGCGCATTCCCTGGGTCTCGGCGGCGAACACCGACTTCAACTACGACATGGGCGCCTCCTACCCCCCGGAGCAGGTCGCCGGGTGGGGCCTGGACCCCGCCAGCCTGCCGCCGGTCGTGGCGGTCAACGCGACTGCGACCGGCACCGACATCAACGGCTATCTGTCGGAAGCACCGGCGGTCAGCGTCTTCACCCGCCAGGACGGCACCGTCTGCCAGACCTACGCCGCCCCGGCGCGCGGGGTGGAATTCCTCATGAATTACTACCCCATCCTCGACCGGGTGCCGAAGGGCCGCGGCGAGGGCGCGGGCTTCCAGACCTGGATCCGCCGCCACGACGAGTACGCCTGAGGCGCGGAGCAGATCATGGCCAGCGCGAGCGACTGCAACGCCGCGATCATCCAGCAGTTCCGCGCCACCGGCGGGCATCCCGGCGGGGAATGGGCGGGCACCCCGATGATCCTCATCCACCACATCGGCGCCAAGTCCGGGATCGAGCGCGTCACGCCGCTGGGCTGCCTCCCGCTGGGCGACGGCCGCTTCACGGTCGTCGCCTCCAGCGGCGGGTCGCCAGCCCACCCAGCCTGGTACCACAACCTCAAGGCCAACCCCGTGATCGCAGTCGAGGTGGGCACCGAGACGTTCACCGTGGTGGCGGAGGAACTGGATCCCGCCGCCCGCGCCGGGCTGTGGCCGACGCTGGTCGCGAGGTTCCCCACCGTCGGCAAATACCAGGCCAGCACCACCCGGCAGATCCCGGTATTCATCCTGACCCGCCAGGACTGAGGAGATCATTCCGGACCGTCTCGTGGCGTCTGCGATCAGGAGACTCCCGACGCACCCCATCCGGAATACGCCATTCCGCGCCGGGCGCTGCATGCAAAATGACGCGACGGGGCGGCCGGCCGACGAGGATGATGACTCCGTGGCCTGGGCAGCGATCGGCAACGAGGACCGAGACGGGCTGAATGCAGCCCTCGCCATACGCTGCGCTGCCAGCAGGCCAGCCGCGCCGAAGACCGGAACTGGCAAGCAATCCGCAACCAGACAGGAACCGCCTGACCAGCCCACACCGCTAAACGACCTTGCTCACCTACGAAATTGACGCACACCCGTTCCACGGAACCATAAGACGCTGTTCGAATTATGCTTTTTAGCTGGAGCCGCCTATCGGAATCGAACCGATGACCTACGCATTACGAGTGGCCCGCGACCTGACCGCGCACGCGCTAGCTGCATAGATAGCACCGATCAACGCAATGACGGCACTCGTCGCGCTGGGATTATCCCGTGACCCGTTCCACGAGCCGTTCCACGCCCGCGGCACCGGCATCCCGTTCTTAAATGGGTCTGGGGCGGAGCCTCACTACTCACCCGGGTGGCCGATGCCAACCGGACGGCCGGGTCCTTCACCTGCTGCCTGGTGATGTTGAGCTGGATGCCGTTCTCGTTGACTACCGTCACGGCGCGGATCGGGATCGCCACTACCTTGCGGCCGAACACGTGTCCCTCCTGCAGGAGCACGTGGGTGACCTGGTGACTGCCGGAGTCGATGACAAGCCCTTGAATCTGCCCGATGCTGCCGCCGGCGGCATGAAGGTGCTCGCCGCCGCGCACAGGTACCTCCCCGGAGGGAAGGGCGTCGTAGGTGACAGACGGAGGATCCGCCAGCAACTGGCTAATCTGGCCGACCCTGCGCGGCGGTACCTGCAGAGGGTGCTGGGGAGGCTAGCGTTCCCGAAGGGCGCAGGAAAGTCGGGCCAGCGGGTGACCTGGCTCAGCCCTAATAGGGATATGTCAGACGCGTCCCTTCCAGTCCTCTATGACCGCTTGCCAGTCGGCAGCATCCAGGAAATGACACCAGGGCAGGTTCTTGCCGGGGAACCGCAAGGGTTTGGCCCCCGCCCAGCAAGCTACCTCGATATGACGGAGGCCGAGGCTGGTGATGAGCTCGAGCGCAGGCAGGAGATCTGTGTCACCGGAGAACAGGACGAGCGCGTCGTGGGGCTTCGCGTACGCGACGTGTATCAGGTCGACGGCAAGCTGTACGTCGATGCCCTTCTCTTGCGGCGGCCGGTTCGGCCAGTCGCGGTAGTTGAGCTGCCGCCGGAAGACCTCCACACGCGGGTCACGGGTCCACTGTGCTGTCTGGGCGTCATTGCCGGCAGCCGGCTTGGGCTGGTGATTGGGGTCGGGCCGCCCGCGATACACCCGGATGGTCTTCGCTGTGCTTGGACGTCTACGCTTGCTGGCGATCAGGTCGGCAAGCCGTATGGGGTCCGGGACGCACCGGTAGGGTTCGCTGCCGCCGCCGTGCAGGCCGTGGCCGACGAGATGCACGTTCTGGAAGTCAATGAAGACTGCGATGCTCTCGGTCACGGGCTATCACACCCATCGGGCGGACAACAAAAAGCCCCGCCAGTCCCGGAGGACGGCGGGGAGTAATACCAACATGGTATAACACCGATCCCCGCAGTCGTCTTCCCAGCAGTCATTTTTACAGGACTGTTACGCTCTGTACCTGTCACTGCGTCAATGCGTATCTGCCGACCGCAACATGTGGCCATCAGATGTTCAACTCCTCGACGTACCGTTCGCCGAGCGCTTCGGCAACCTCCGCTACGAGGTCTTGGGGCACCTCTTTGTCATCGGCGAGCTGGGCGTAGGTGTCGTACACGTACAGCGTGTGGTCCATGGTGTCATAGACCGCGATTGCCTCCTTCGGGGTGAGGTAGGCGTCCGCTTCGGATTCGGAGCTGCTGCCGATTCTGCGGCCCTGGAATGCGACATCCCGTTCCCGCTCGTTGTCGTAGACCTCGACGCGGGCGAAGCCTTCGGCCGCGACGCTGGCGTGGGCGTCACGGCGCCGCTTCTCGCTCTTCACGGCTTCCCGGAGCATCTGGGAGAGCGGGAGATCCTGCTCTTTGGCCCATTTCCCCAGCTCATCGGGCAGGTAGATAGTCACGTTCATGCCACTCCACTGGTATAAGCGTCGATACAATTGGATTGTACTGATTACACGTGTACTCGTCAAACTACCCGTGTGATCGCGTGGCGAGCGCCAGGGTCTCGGTTGGCATCCTCCCGGCCTCCGCCCTGCGCCGCCCTTCCTAGACCCACTGCGGGATCAAGGCCTCGTCAGCACCCGCCAGCCGACACAACTCCGCCTCGGCCTGCGCCCGGGCCTCGTACTCGCGGCCCCGGCCTTCGGCCCAGCCGAGCGCGACTCCGGCAACCTCGGCAAGCAGGTCGGGGCGCTCGCCCGCCAGGGAAGCGTGGCAGGACAACGACCTGATCTTCGCCCGGGCGGACGGTTCCCCGCTAGCCGCCGGACTACGTGTCCCGCCGGTTCAAGCGGCCGGCCGCTGCTGCGGGCGTGCCGGTAATCAGGCAGCACCACGGCGGCCGACACACCGGAAACCGCTGATGCGGGACGCCGGAATCGCCAGGAAGTCCCGCATGCGGCAGGTCGGCCACGCCCACCGCGAAATCAACGACCGGTACACCCACACGCTAATCGAGGCGCACCCGGCCGCCGCCAAGCAGATCGCCGCGCTGGTACGGGAGGCGAGAGCATAACCGCGCGTCCCTGGTGCGTCCATCCGGTTCGTCCCGGCGCGTCACCGGGTGCCCGATTCCCTTGTTTCCGCAGGCCAGATGAGTGGGGCGGGTGGGGGCTCGAACCCACGACCGGCGGATTACAAGAAGTACGACCCCATGCACCACGCACGCTAGCTGCACAGATGACACGGGTTATCGCACTGATGGCGCTCGCCGCGCCGAGCGCCGTCTGACAAACCCATTTCCGGAGAAGACAGCATGTTGTCTTATCGCTGGAAGCGCCGGTTGCGGGGCTCGAGGTGAGTACGCCGACGACGCTCACGCTGAGCACGGAGAATCGGGCAGTCCGGGCAGCGGTCGCTGAGTTCGTGCTCATGGGTCGACAGGATGCTCACGCTGTCGCGGGCCGGGCCCTTGGCGACGCTGCGGCGGCCGGAATGAGTGTCGGAGCAGAACTGCGGGCATGCCGAAACTGGGCGGCATCCGGGGATCGGCCGGTGCGGGCAGGCGTGAGATGAGCGGCCAGGCCGGGCCGTGCCAGCAGCGCCCAGAGCGATGTCTGGCTGAAGCCGTGGCGGACATGCGCCACGCCGACCCAGGGTGCCGCGGCGACCGCGTTGAGCGCCTCACCCAGCGGCGAGGCGGTCGGCAGTGGCTGGGCCTGCTGACCGTGCAGGCCCATCTCGCGCATGGCGTGTCTAACAGCGCCTTGCTTTCAGCGGACGTCCGCCGTTGGTGCACAGCATTCCGGGCAGATTTGGCGTTGGCCCTCGGCTCTGGACCCCACTAGTCGTTCCCGCAATGTGTTGCCGATGAGATGGGTAGGCTGCGCAACGGATGCACTCCCCGAATGTGGCCGCGCCATCCGGATATCCCCCTGGCGACAGGTGAGTGGCACCCACATGCATCTGATGAACCTGGGGCGGAAGGAACCCGATGCGTGCCGTGGAAGACCTCCTGAACGAGGTTCATGACCGAGAGTCGAGGCGCTACCTTGCCGAAGTGATCGGGGCGTATCAGGCGGGCGCCTTCCGGGCCGCGATCGTCGCCACCTGGGTCGCGGTGGCGTTCGACCTAATCGCCAAGATCCGAGAGCTCGACGAGGTGGGTGATCCCACGGCGGGTGCCTTCATGCGTGGGCTCGAACGTGCGATCGATAATCAGGCGCAGCACCCAGACCTCCTGCTGGACATCGAACGGAACTTGATCAAGGTAGCTCATGAGTCATTCGAGTTCATCGAGCAGCGCGAACGCCTCCAACTTGAGCGGCTGCGCGAGGACCGGCACGTTTGCGCGCATCCGGCGTTCGTGCGCCCGGATGAGGTATTCGTACCCACCCCTGAGCTGGTGCGAGCGCACCTGGCCACCGCTATCGACGCGGTGCTCTCGAAGGGGCCCGTCCCTGGCAAGCGGGCGATCGACCGGTTCATGAACGAGATCTCACAGAGCTCCTTCCCGGAACGTCTGGACGATCTGGCGAACTATCTAAGAGATCGTTATTTCGAACTCGGCAAGCGTGTGCTACGGCGCGGCCTTGCCGAGCTCATCGTGAAGGGCTGCCTCGGGACCGATGGCGCTGACTCTCGGATCATCCGGCGGTGTGCGCTAGCGGCGCACGCCTTGGAACTCATCGAGCCCGGTCTGCTGAGCGATGCGCTGGCTGCCGTGATCACCAAGCGGGAGCAGGGGTCGGGGCTCGTGGATGCGGACCTACTGTGTTTCAGCGGCAACCTTGGGGACATGCAGCTCGCATGGGACGCGCTTCCAGAATCGTCGCATTCGCGGGTCCGCGAGCTGCTCAAGAACGCCCCCGTACAACAGCTCATAGAGCGCCACATCTTTGCCCGGGATCTAACCGAGGAGGCCAAGCGTATCGTCGAAGGCCGGATGGCCGACCTCGACCGGGAACAACTCGCCGAGGTCATCAGGCAGGCGGCCGACCCGCGCTTCACGGACTTGGCCATAAACGAGTTCCGCGAGTCCCCCGAATACACGGACGCAGAGCAGAACATGGAGTCACTCGTCCTCCCGCTGGCACCAGTAATGACTGGGGACCAGGTCCGTGAGGTCCTGGACGCGGTCCGCGGTAATCAGCAGATCCGGATGGCGGTCGAGATGCCCGCTCTCTTCGTCCAGTTCTTCGACAGGACAGAGTTGCGCTTCGCCGAGTGCTATCGGGACTGGTATGACCTGACCGACTGGCTGATCACCACGGCGCCGCACTCCGACCCGGAACACTACGCTGCCTACCCGGAACTGTGGACACAAGTACACGCCCCGCGCGACGCCGCGGAAGGTTAAGGCTCGAAGACGGCCGGATCGATCTTGAGTACTTGCGCGTTCTCGGAGACGATCCGACGTTTCTCCTCGGTGAACCCCGCTGGCCGGGTGGCCTGGATCTCGACGGTGACCGTCAGCTGCGTCTCCGAATCATCGAGGTGCGGCAGGATCTCAAGCTGCAGGTCCTTGAGTGCCTTTCCGTAGCGATCCCCGCTGATCTTCATGACCCCGAGGAAATGCGTGAGCGGCTCGTCACGTGGGCCGGGCTCTGGCTGGGAACCGCCAGCACCGGTCTCTGTGCTACGACCAGGATGAGGCTGAGCGGAAGCGCCGCCGGATGATGGCACTCGCCGATTCTCCTCGGCAGCCTGCTGCTCCAGGGCTCGTTCCGGGACGACCAACAGCGTGTCGTCGGTGACCTCCCCGAACCAGTTGCCCGTGCCCGGGATGGCCAACCCCTCATACTTTCCGTCCTGGATCGAGTCCGCCAGCGCGAAACCATTGGTGATCCAGTCGGAGAGTCCGAGCGCCTCTCGGATGCCGCTCACTAGGACGGACCTGTTCCTCAGGCGCGGCATGTAGGTGTACTTGGTGTACAGGTCCCAGAGCTCGCCGACCTCGATGTACCCCTTTGGCTCCCAGACGCCGGGAAGCTTCTCCCGCAGGACGAACCTGATGTTCGCCGGCGCGTGCCGGTCGGCCAGCTTACCCTCGCGGGAGAGGCGATCGCTGACTCGTCCCGCCAGCCCGGCCGTGGAACTGTCGGTCCTGATTGCCGTCACCGTGGGCGGCCGTTTGGGGTCGGGCTGGCCGGGGTTCAGGGTCCAGACGTAGGTCTCCCTGATGAGCTGATCCACGATCGTGCCCGCCTGCTTGCGCCGATCGGCCACTCGGCGCTGCTCGAACTTCGACAGGTTCATGGCGTCGCTCTTCTGCTCGACCTCCTGCCACGCCAGGAAGTCTCGGGTCCCGTCCATGAGCTCGGCTAGCCGGTCTGCGTCGGCAGCTAGGAACACCAGCATGTTCGGGTGCCTGCGGGCGACATTCCCGCAATTGCGCAGCGCATCTCTGGCGAATTCCATCGCGGCCGAGTCCTGGTCACCGCGCTTGTGGACGCGTTCAGGATGGATGAGGACCAGGCGTGCCTCCTCCTCATCCGGGATCCGTCCGGAATCGGCCGGGCACGACTGGCGGGCAGCGAAGTTCCCGAGGTTCGTGACGGTGGCTTCCGATAGCCGGCGGCAGATCTCCTGCCAGACCCGCTCCGGATGCCCGATGAGTCCGTCCGCGATGTCCCGCATCGTCTTGGTGACCGACTCCGCAACGTCATACCAGTAGCGGGCGCCCTCGTTGTACAGGTACGTGGCTCGCTCGGCGAGCAGGTGCAGGGCCGACTCGAAATGCACGGTGGTATCCCCGGGCACCGCGGTGCCCAGCCAGATGCGCTGCTTGTCGATTCCCTTGTTCGGCGTCTTCAGCGTGGCGGCCGAACCGATGAAGATGGTGCGCGCCAACCGCTCAGTCACCGACCGCTGCCCATAGAGCGGACGTGACCGGTCCACCTGCGCGGGGGTTGAATCACGGCCCGCGACATCCCGGTTGATGATCGTTTCCCAGGAGTCGTCCAGGTACTGGACGAGCTGGTTGCCGACGCGGTACTCACCCAGCGGCACCGTGGACGGCATGATCATCGGGCTGGCGTCGTTGGCGTCCCACAGTACCTGGATCACGTTGCTCATCAGCGCCAGCACGCCGCGGGTCCGCTGGAAGCGCTCCAATGTTGACCAGTCGTCGTAGAGCCGCTGGAACAGCTCCGGGTGAATCGGGTACGCGGCACGGATGTCGTCCGCGTAGTCCGAGGATGCGCAGTCCGCGGGGAACTCGCCGGGCTGGTCGCGGTAGAGCCCGGAGAACCGGCGTGCTACCGCATCGATGTCGGCAAGACCCGAGGCATTAACCTCCTCGAAGAGGCGGCGGCGCACGATCTCGAACGACTCCCTGGCGGTCGCCGCCTTCCACGGCTTCCCGACCCGGCGGGTGATGTTCTGCAGGCGCTTGAGAGCCTCCTGCCCATAGGAGCCGCCGACCTCGATGTCGGACGACGGGATCGTGACCGCGAGCATCGCCCCGGGTGTCGCGCTGACCGCGTCCATCAGCACCTGAGCGAAGGTGAACTGCGCGTCGAAGGTGCCGGCATTCAAGTTCGAATTTCCGTAGAGCTGCCGGGCGTGGGCGACCCATTCGTCGATCAGGATCACGCAGGGCGAGTACTCTGCGAGCAGTTCGTCCAGCACGTCGCGGCCAGGACTGGTGCCGGTTTCGTCGGACCTTGCGAGCCGTTCGTAGGCGGCGCGCCCGCCAAGCTGCCAGGCCATTTCGCCCCACAGCGTATTGATATGAGTGCCGTTGTGGTCCTTGCCCTCTTCGGGCGGCAGGTCCTGGCCGCTGATCACAACCCGGTGCACCCGCGTGCCCAGCTCGTGCAGGTCGGTGCCGTTGGCGATGTCCTGGACGCCCTGGGGGTACTGCGTCGCCGGTGTCGCCGAGAAGATGTGGTACAGCGCGAGCATCGAGTGCGTTTTGCCGCCGCCGAAGTTCGTCTGTAGGTTGATCACTGGCGAGGCGTTCATGTCTCCGGCGACACGCCGGACGGCCTCTGTGAGCAGGTCCCGCAATCCCTCGGTCAGGTAGGTGCGGCGGAAGAACTCGACCGCATCCCGGTACTCCAGCGTCGCCTTGCCGTTGACCACGTTGTAGAGGTTGGCAGCGAACTGGGATGCGTTGAAGTTACCGTCGACGATGTCCTTGTGCGGGCGGATCACCTGGCGCCAGGGCTTCAGGCCGAGTCCCTCCATGCCCGGCAGGATGACGCTGGCCCGGTCAACCTTCCTGGACCGCCGGTCCGCCGCCAGGCGCAGGAACTCGGTGAGGGACTCCTCGACCGCCTCGGCTTCAGGCGCCGCCCCCGCGGCGCGCAGCAGCCGCTCGGTCGTATCGAGCGCGCGCTGGGTGTCGGATTCGCTGAACGCCAGGCTGGTATCGCTGAGCCTGGTCGCCACATCTAGCAGCTCGTGCGCGAAGCCGATCTCCGTCCCGGACAGTGCCGCGCGGAACTCGTCGTACTCCGTGATTGCCTGTAGCAAGGTAGCGGGATCCTGCGCCGAGACCGGCTCCGGCACCTGCCGCGCGGCGAACGACGTCAGTCCGTCGGCGAGCCGGCCCAGCGACTCGGCCACCCGGTCTCGGTTACTCAGTGCCATCTAATTCTCAGCTCACGTGCCATCGAGGGTTGCCTGGACCTGGGTTTCGGCGGCGATCTCTCGCGCCTTCTTCACCAGTTCCGGCCATTCCGTCACCAGCCTATTGAACCGCTGCTGGTCGTCGCTGCGCTTGTGGTTTTCCCCGATGGTGTATAGCAGCCTGGTCAGGTCCCCGACCTGGTCAGGAGGCACCGCGCTCATCACCCCGGCCAGCATCCGGGCAGCTGCTTCCAGACCCTTTGTCTCCAGGAGTTCGGACAGCCGCAACCGCGTGGTCCACGCCGTTGGGTGCAGGTCCTTGTAGGGATCGTAGCCGTCGATCGTGATGTCAGCGGCGCCTAGCAGCCGCGCGTCGCCGGCCTTCGCCCACATGATGTCGGCCTGCACCAGTCGCGGGACCGTCGTGTTCTTGCCCCAGGCGATCTGGCCTGCCTCGTCCTCGTCTCCGGTGTCCCAGCCGTACTTGTCATACCAGGCCACGGCCGCGCGGGTCTCCTTGTCGAAGTCGGACTCAGGACCCCACTGGATCGACTGCAGTTTGTCGTTGATCAACGCCAGTGCCGTCGCCACCGTCATCCGGGTGCCGTCTCGCTCCAGCACCTGTGAGAACCTGCAGAACACCTCCATACCTGGCCCGATCGCCGCCTGAGCGAGGTCAACCATGTCGACGTTCCCAAATTCCTTGATCGCGTCAGGCAACCTAGCGTCGAGCGCGTCCAGGAACCCCTGCCGGTCGGTCACGGGAAGTTCTGGATGCCGAGGCTTGCAGATCAGGATCACGTATGTCGCGAGCGCGTTGGCTCCCTGGCCGATCTGCTTCGCGGTAGTGGCCGCTTCAACTGGCCAGGTGCGAACGACTCCAAGGCCTGCGGCGAGCACCGCCTCGAGAAGGGACTCCCATCCGGTCGACGTGACGCCGTCCACCATTTCCTCGTCTTGCTTATGCGCGTAAGCCACAACCATCGGCAGATCGGGGCGGGCGGCTTCCTTCAGCGAGGAAAACACTTCTGTGAAGCCTTTGATGAACGCGCTACGAGCCTTTGTCGGAGAACCGCCATATCGAGCCGGGTTGGCGACGAGTTCGCCATCCTTCGGCGTTGCCATCGTGGCGAACAGATCAGGATGCACTCCGCGCATGGCTCGGCGAATCCATAGGTAGAAATAGTCAGAGAGGTCGGCGTAGTTGATCTGTGCATAGTATGGAGGGTCGGTGACAAGGAGCGTCGACCCCGATGGAACTAGCTGACCGGATACGCGAGCGTCTATCTGAACCACATGCGCTTTGGTTGAGGGGACCGGGATGGCAGGCAGAGCGGCGGAAACGGCTGCTATCTGAGCATCCCAGCTCCCTATAGATCTTCCAAAAGGAAATGCTTCTGCAAAGTCCCAGAGCATGGGCATTGCTTGCGTCCCGAAAGCTGCCATAAGGCGTGATGGCCCGTTGCGAGTAGCGAACCGGACGAGAGTCGAATTTGATTGGGCAAGCTTGCCGACGCAGAGGCCCAGAACGGAGGCGATCGCTCTGGCCTGCTGCTCGTCGCCGCCGCCCTTCCGGACTCGGTCAGCAACGCCCGAGACTTCATCGGCGAACGCTGCGAGCACGGCGAGCTGTCGGGAGGTGTATAGGTCAATCTGGCGAGGTAGCCCGTAAAGCGGGGTGGAGAAGTTCTTTCTGTTGTCTCCGATCTTTAGCTCGCTTAGGTCATCGGGAATCGTGGGCTGAGTCACCGGGTCGCCGACCGCGTCGGGTCCCAGGAAGGTGCGACCGCCGTGCGGCTTGTCGATGCATACCGCCATGAGTTGCAGGCCCATCGTGTGATCATTGCCAGCGGTGCGGAGTTCCTTCTCTCCGATCGCTTGGCTGCACGCAAGGCACTCGAAGCGGGCACGGGCACCCTTGACCTTGACCGAGCGCCCGTGCTCGAGTGAACCCTTCCCGGTGTGCACCACAAAGCGGATGTCCTTGCCTTCAACAACAGGCTCCAGGCTAGCCTCCCGGCCGATCTGCTTGCTCAGGATCGGGGAGCTGAACAGCGGAACCGTAGTCCGGCACATTGGGTTAGGACACGGGACAGTGCGGGCCCATAGCCAGGCGACCGGTTCGCCCTGCGAGATCGTCGGGTAGACGTCGCCCAGCTTGTCTTGCACGGCCCGCTGCACCAAGTCGCCGTAGTGGCGCAGGTCGGCGGCGAATCCCTCAAACGAGGGCTTTTCCTCACCTAGCTCAAGCTGACCCTCGGGGGCCGAAACGGATGGCACGTGCGCCATCGGCGGAAGCAACTCGCCAAGGACCCGTGTGATCAGGACGGCAATCGGGTTGAGGTCGGATGCCACCACCGGCAGGCCGAGTCGCTGCGCCTCAACCACCGTCGAGCCGCCACCGCAGAACGGCTCCAGCACCGTGGGCAGCTCGGGGTTGTCCCTGGCGATGTACTTCTTCGCCCGCTCTAGCACTTCCTGCGAAGGCGGAGTCCCTTTCTCCGGGACGAGTTCCTTGATGAACTCCTCGAGCACCTCACGCCCGGCATCGGTGCCGGGGTCGTTAACTAGGGACGCGAAGATCAGCGCGCGCAGCGCCGGGGCCGGCATCGGCGCGAACCATTTATGCAGGTTCTTGATCGTCCCAACCTTGCGGTTCTTGTCCGCGACGCTGGCCTTGCTGATCTCAAGGAACGGCAGCGCTACCTCGATCAGCTTGCGCGGCCGGTCATCGTCCATGGCGCCTCTTCCCCGTCCACTCAAGCACGTCTCACGTTACTCGGAAAGCCGGGATCATCTAGGCGCCCCGCCGAGCTCCCAGAAGACGGGCCACCGCAGGGTAACCGAGTGCAGGCCGAAGTCCTCGGCGATGTCGATACCACCGAACGGTGTGATCACGTAGCGCACATCCTCAGTGGCCGCTCCGAGTTCGACCAGTGCAAGGCGGTAATGATCGGCGTTCTTGCCGTGTACCACCTCGGTCCGGGTCACGGTGAACTCTTCCGAGCCTTCGGCCCGCCCCTTGACCTCGATGAACACGGTGTGCCTGGCCACCGGATCCCAGGACCTGATGTCGAAACCGGGGTTGCTGTGCGGCTGGACCTCCGGTTCCCGGCCCAGCGCCCGTTCGGCCGCCACGACCGCGCGGACCGCCCGCATCTCGGCCTCGGTAGTGTCCTTGGCATAGTGCTCGGCAGACTTGTCTCGCAACCCCGCGAGACGGTCCAGGAGGCCCTGGGGCACGACGAGCGCCAGCGACGCGACCGCCGGCGGGAGCGGCTGCAGCTGTTCGTTCCGGTCCAACTCGGCAATGCGTTGCGCCTGGCGGCGTTCGAGGTCGGCGATGTGCCGTTCGATGGCCTCGGGGGGGCGGCGACGGGCCTGCTTGCCCGCGCGGACCTGGCCCGCCGCTTCCGCGGCCAGCGCATACTGGTAGTTGATTTCCTGTGACAGCCTCCGGGATACCATTCGGCGCGTCCGGTCCACCTCGGCCGATACCCGCTCCCGCAGATCGGCCACCAGCCGCGGAAACTCATCTCCCGCTGCCCAGCTCAGCGCCAGATCCTGGGAGGCGGCGATCCAGCTCTGCCCGAGCAACGGGCGCACCAAGTCCAACTCGGCCGCATCGAGCGCGTCATAATCCAGATAGGGAGCATCGGCGGCGCCTTCTCGCGGCTGACCGTCGGCGTACAGCTCTACGTAACCAAACCGTTTCAGCACGGAACGCGGGGGCTCGTGCCCGTCGACGACCTCCATCCGGAGGGAGGCCAGGAGACGGGGGGATTCACCACCGTCCGTTCGGTCACAAAGAATAGAGCCGCTCGCCAGTACAGCGCTGTAGCGCTCCGTGGTCACGTCCACCACGGCGTCCAGTAGGGGATGTCCTGGCCCCAGGAGGTCAGCCCGCGGCTGGCCATCAATGAACTGGCGGTCGAAGCAGACCCGCTCGTACCGCGGGAGAACGGGGTGGCCCTCGCGAACAGCTTGCGGGACATGGGTGACCTCGAACCGGCCACGCTGGCGGGGCGCGATCCGGCCGTTCAGCGCGGTGAGCGCGCCGCGGAAGAAGCCCTCGATGTGATGTGGCTGGAGGCGACGCGCCCTCGCCTCCTCCATGTCCCGCCGGATCCACTCCACATCGGCGAGCGACAGGAGCTGCGTGTGCAGCGCCTGCTCGCTGAGCAGTTCAGGGATGCCATGCGCGACGCGGTCGTCGATGACGGCATGTAGCTTCGCCTTGGTCTCAGGGAGGTTGCCGTAGCGGATCGCCTCCATCAGCAGGTCAGCGAGCGACCTTTCGGCGAATACCTCCCCAACGACGTCGAACACCTTTCCCTGGTATGTCTTGCGCATCTGCTCGATCTTGTCGAGCAGGCGCAGGTACACGTCGCCTTCGCGCGTATCCTCGGCGACCAGGTTCCACAGGTGGCACGGCTCGGTCTGGCCGATGCGGTGGATCCGGCCGAACCGCTGCTCGATGCGGTTCGGATTCCACGGCAGGTCATAGTTGATCATGAGGTGCGCGCGCTGCAGGTTCAGGCCCTCGCCCGCCGCGTCCGTGGCGACCAGCACCGTGACCTTGGGATCCTGGCGGAACGCGTCCTGGACAGCGAGCCGCTCCGCACGGGAGAGCCCGCCGTGGATGGAGACGACAGCGCCCGGCTTTCCGAGCAGGTTGGTGATCTCGCTGACCAGATAGGTCAGAGTGTCACGGTGTTCGGTGAAGATGATGATCTTGTGGCGCTGGTGGCCGCCGAACATTTCGGGGGTGTCGGTGAGCAGCCGACTGAGCTGCTGCCACTTGACGTCTGTCCCAGAGTGCCTGACCCTTTGTGCGAGCCGCACGAGGTCCTCCAAGACGTTGATCTCATGCCGTAGCTCTTCCGCGGTATGGGCCGCGGTCGCCGCATCGACAATCTCTTCCTCGAGTGCCTCCCGCTCGGAGCTGAGCATGTCGTCCAGGTCTCTTGCCACATCCGCCGCCGCATCATCAGGCTGCCAGGCGAGCTTGTCGTTCAGCCGCGCGGCCAGCCGGTCGCGGCGGCGTTCCAACGAACGCAGGATCGCCTCGGGACTCGACGCCAGACGGCGCTGGAGGACGGTGAGCGCGAAACCGACGGTATTGCCCCGGCGGCCCTCGCCCGCGTTCTTCAGCTCGTCGGCCCTGTTCATCTCGTTGCGGACATACCCGGTGACCCGCTCGTACAGCTCGGCCTCGTCCGGGCCTAGACGGTATGGGACGGTGACGGCGAATCGTTCGGGGAACAGCGGCTTGCCCTCGAAGGTGAGCAGCTCCTCCTTGATCCGGCGAAGCATGAGCCCGTCTAGGCCGTTGTCGTCGCGCCCCTCCCGGTATGCTCCCTCGAACCTGTCGGCGTCCAGGAGCCTGAGCAAGAGCTGGAAGTCCTCTTCCTTTCCGGCGTGCGGCGTCGCCGTCATCAGCAGTAGGTGTTCTGATACGTTCCCCAGGAGCTCACCGAGTTCGTAGCGTTTGGTCCGCTTCAGCTCGCCGCTGTAGTACCGCGCCGACATGCGGTGCGCCTCGTCTATGACGGATAGATCAAATTGCGCGCGTTCCAGGTGTGCCCGCAGTTCGTCACTGCGTGCGAGCTGGTCCATCCGCACGATCAGATACGGATGTTCGCGGAACGGATTGTCCTTGGCGAGGGTAGCGGCGATTAGGTCTTTGGTGAGGATCGCGAATCGGAGCCCGAACTTGTCGTGCAGCTCGTCCTGCCACTGCTCGACGAGGCCGCCCGGGACGACGATCAGGCAGCGTTCCAGGTCGCCGCGCAGCAGCAATTCCTTGATGTAGAGGCCGGCCATGATCGTCTTGCCGGCCCCGGGGTCATCGGCAAGTAGGAAACGTAGTGGAACCTTCGGGAGCAGGTGGCCGTAGACGGCATCGATCTGGTGCGGCAGCGGGTCCAGGTCCGAGGTGGTCACGGCCACCATCGGGTCGAACTGGCCCGCCATCTTGATCCTGACGGCCTCAGCAGCTAGACGGTACGCGGCGGCGTCACCGTCGAATCTGGCCTCGTCCTCGGCCTTGACGATCCGCAGACGTGACTCTGCCTCGCGGAGGGCGAGGACATGATCCGGAGTACCGCCGGTTCTCGTAAAGACAACGGTGAACGCATCGGGAGCGGTCTGGACCGTCGTCAAGATTGTGACGGGGCCACTCGCCACCAACCCGTCAACTCGGAGGCCCTGCGTGAGATCCTCAAGACGGACGCGGGCGGCTCCAGGTGGCTCGGCGGCTGACGCTGACACAAACGGATCATATCCAGTCGGCTACCGAGCGGAGCCTGCCAATGATTCCACTGCCGGACGACGGACCAGCAATTAGATGTGTTGCTGGTGCGATCACGGCATAGCTGGTCTCCTGGAGGGTGCGCTCCACGATGCCCGAGCCTGGCGAAACTGCGCGCGGTCCCTTCTTGAGCGTTGATATGGCGCCACGGGCCGGATGGAGGGGTTATCTAGAACGTGTTATCCGGGCGGTGGGATCGGGCAGGTTGAGACTAGGGCACCTTCGGTGCCACGTCTTTGACGTTTGTCCTGAGTGTGACGGCGGGTAATGGTGCGGGATGCTTGGCGGGCAGGCCAGAGTCCGGCCTGGCTGTGGGATGCGGGCCGTGAGGAGATGTCAGGCTGCGGTGGGGACGCGGGCCCTGGCGATGTGGCCGGCGGCGAGCTGGTCGAGGGTGTCCAGGGCCGCAGCGAGTTCCGGCGGGGCGTTGGGCCGGTCCGGTGCCATCAGCGGGCGCAGCACGTGGTCATAGACCTTGGTGTAGAAGTGGGCGAACAGCAGCCCGTCGCGTGTCAGGGTGTAACGGTTGCGGCCGGGGACACGGGTGATCAGCCCGTTGCGGGCCAGCCGGGATAGGTCGTAGCTGGCCTGGTTCATGCTGTAGGGGCGGTGCAGCAGGCCGGTCATCAAGCCACGGAGGGTCTTATTGGTGATGCCGGTGACCGTGAACAGCATGGCGGCGATCGCGCCGGCCAGGGCCTGGACTCGAAGGTCGCCGAACCGCAGTGCGGGCGCCTTCCTGCCGCCGTCGGTGACGGTGGGCCTGGTGATCCGCTCGATGACTGGACTCACAAGTGCCGTGCCCTGGCCGGCGGTTTCAGTGTGCAGCAGCCGGGCGTTGATCGCACGCGCCTTTTCCTGCAGCTCGGGCAGGTTGGCCAGCTGGCGGTTGCAGCCCAGGTCACCCGGCGCGTTGATGACCGTTTCTATGCGCAGCGCGACGCCGTCCTTGAGGTACTGCTTCAGACGGGAATTCTTATAGAACACGTTCAGGGTGACCAGGTGGCAGTACCGGTCGATCTTGGTCTTGAACCCGCCGCCAGCGGGCGGGATGGTGGGCCGGCCGAGCCGCTGGCCGCGGCGGAACAGCAGCCCGGCGTTCTCCGGGCGGCCCAGGTCCATGTTCTCGCACAGCAGCGCCTCGAAGAACGCGCGGGCATGGACGTCGCCGTCGAAGACCAGGGTGCGGGAGGTCCCGGCCTGCCGCATGGACAGCTCCCACCAGTACCCGGCGTCCCGGTCGGCGCCGGTGAGGGGCAGCGGGATCCTGGCCATCCACCGCTCGAACCACACCTGCACGGTGCCGGGGCCGAACCGGTCGCAGATGGCCTGCAGCCCGGCCGGATCATCGCAGGAGGCGAACCCGTTGGACAGCGCGGTGAAGCCGATCCCGGCGGCCAGCGCCTGCCGCTTGGCCCACTCGTGGCCGTTGACCCACGCCTTGACCGGATAGGGGAAGTAGGTGCAGATCTTGATGAACCCGCTGCCCATCGTGTTATCCCAGATGTAGACGTAGAACACCGGCACCCGGCGCTGCTCCTTGGTGAAGGAGAACTGAGGGCACAAGCCCGGATCGGTATCCCGCTTGCGCGCCGTCCACACCAGCTGGAACTCCTGCGCGCACCCGACCGCCACCACCTGCGAGCGCCCCGAGTCGGCGGCGGCCTGCAGGTACGGGGCCATCACGTCGGCCTTGCGCTCCCCGGCCTTGAACCGGATCACCGGGACGCCGTTAGCCTGCGCCCAGTCCTTGATGTCCCGGCGGAACTTGTCCCCGATCGGCTCGAACAGCGCCGGGGACACGATTGGCTTGCCCCGGTGATCGTGGAAGAAGTAGACCACCCCGCCGGGAGTCTGCAGCTTGGCGACATAGCCGTTGAGGTACAACCGGTCCGGGCAGGAGATATCCAGCGTGACATGCCCGGCCACCATGTCCGCGGCAGTCACCACCGCGGGGTCCGCCGCAGCCGGCTCATAACGTCCCATCATGATCACCCTCAGTCCGCGCTTCTACGGTCTGAGAATGAACCTGCGGTCAGCTACGCGAGACCGGAACCACGAAACTCGGCGGTCCGAGGCGCAGCCTCTGTGGAAGGCCAGGCCATTAGTAGGCCATTATCCCCGGTGAAGAGCGGTCTCACGGCCGCTCGCGGACAGGCTGACCCACAGGTGAGGCCATGTGACAGGCCCGGACAGCACAGATTCCCAAGCTGATAGTGCCGGTTGGGCTCTCGCTGTTGGCAGCTACCCACTTTTCGGACTGGCCGACCCGACGCCGCCTGGACGCACTGGGGGTGTCTGCGGTTCCGGTCTTGGGGAGTAGCTGGGCCAGTTCGGCGCGTACGACGTCGAGGTCGGCCTTGGCCTGCTCGGTGCGGCGCCGCTCCGTGTCGCGTCCCTCGGCGAGGGTGCGGGCCCGGTCCTCAAGCAGCTCGCGGAGTTCTACCCGCTCGCGTGCGGTGTCGGTGCGGAGCCGGTCCAGCTCGGCGGCGCTGGCGCGCACCAGGTGGACCCGCAAGATCACTGCCCGGGAAACGCGTCGTGTCATTGCCGACAACGCCGGTGCGGCGTGACTTACAGTTCAATGTCTGCCTCGTAGGCGACTTGGGCTTGCACGGCGTGCTCGGGTTCTGCATAGGCTTCTCGTTCGAGGCGAGCGGCGTACTCGGCTCTGGCCTTCCGGGTCGCCTCTTCGGCGGTGAAACGCTGGGCCGCCTGGGTGGCCTGGCCAAGTAGCCGGTCAAGCGGGGCGGCCTGGTCATCCGGGCCGGACTGATCATCGGCTTCCTGGTCGGCTCCGGGACCGTTTTCCGGCTCCGACGCGGGCTCAACCTCGGGCTGGGGGTTGCGCTCGGGTGGCCAGGGCTCGCCCGCGGCGATGGCGGCCTGGTGCTCGCGCTTGATGGCCCGGTCCACGGCGGCGAGGTTGGCTTCGAGCTGGCGCCACCACTCGGCCATGGTCGGCGGTTCGTCTTCGGGTTCGGGTTGTCGCTGTCCGGCTGTCTGCTGCGCGAGTTCCCGCCGCTCCAGTTCGGCTTTGGCTTTCCCGCCGGCTTCCCTCCTGCTGCTGGTGTCAGCGGTCCATGTCTGGTAGCGGGCGTTCACGGCTTCGAGTTGCTCGCGCTGGGCGGCCATGTGGCGGGCGAGCGCCGCCGCACCTGCCCATCCGGCCTGGTCACCCCCAATTTCGGCGTCGGCGGATTGCTGCCAGGCGTCGGCCTCGGCCTGGGTGGTGAGCCGTAGTTCCCGGGAGACGTCGGGCGGGGCGCTGGCCTGGGCGCGGTCCGCGTCGAGGATCCGGGCCTCGAGCTCGCCGTGGGTCATGCCGCGCGTGATCTCGGTTTCGTCGCGTAGTTCCAGGGCGCGGATCGCGATCCGGCGCAGCTGGTCGAGTTCGGGGTTGCCGCGGTGCGGTTCGGGGGAGATGCCCTGGCCGGGGTCGGTGATCCCGGCGGCTTCCCGGTAGGCCGCGGCGGCTCCGGCCCGCCGGGCGTAGTCCTCGCGCAGCTGCGGTGAGGCGTGGGGAGCCAATATGCCGAGCTGGCTGGCCAGCCAGGGCTCGGGGCTGGCGGCCAACTGTTCGCCGAGCGCGCGGGCCCGCTGGTCTAGTCCGGCGGCCAGCTCGTGGGCCACCGCGGGCGCGTCCTTCGGTGTGCGCTGTGCCCAGGTCGCGTCGTGGCCGAGGTCGGGCAGCAGAAGCTGCTGGAGGCGGCCGTGCAGGACGCTGGAGATGGACCGGGCGCGGTCCAGGGGCGCGGCGGTGATCTGCCCGATGATCGAGTTGATGTCGTGCCCGGTGAGCTGGGCGGCGCGGAGCCGCTGCTGGAGGATCGGGCGGGAGTATTCCCGCCCGTATCGCCACGCTTCGGATTCAGTGAGCCTGGCCGTGATGTACGCGTCGATCTGCGGGTACAGCGACGGCTGGACCGCGGCGGACCACAGGGCGAGCAGGTGGCCGGTTCCGCCGGTCCGGTCCTGGGCGTGGCGGATCTGCTCGGTGGCGGACAGGTCCGCGTCGTCCCGTTCCAGGATGGCCATGGCCACCGATTCAGGCGAGGCCTGTTCATAGGGCGGATGCCCGGGTGGGGCGGTGTTGCCGGTGACGATGTGCGCGGTGTTGGATTCCCGTCCCCTGCTCAGCCCGACGTACAGGGACCGGCGGGACAAGGTGCCGGTGACCAGCAGGTGGGCGGTGTCCACGGTCCGGCCT
The DNA here is from genome assembly GCA_963835775.1 of uncultured Actinomycetes bacterium. Taxonomy (GTDB): domain Bacteria; phylum Actinomycetota; class Actinomycetes; order Streptosporangiales; family Streptosporangiaceae; genus Palsa-504. The sequence continues at coordinate 224,596 of CAWIHB010000006.1, forward strand.
TGCCCGACGTGGGTGTTGCCCGCGTAGTCCAGCTCGGCGCTGTCGGCCAGGTAGGCCCGGGGGATCAGGAACGGGCTGGTCCAGGTCCCGTCGAGCTCCCGCCGCCGGACCTGGGCGTGCGGCCCGTGCCAGCCGGTGATCTGCAGCGTGTCGCGGTTGGTCAGCTCCCGGCCGCCCGCGTTGATCGTGGTGTTGAGCCGGGCCCGGATCAGGTCGCCGGTCCCGGCCTGGTTGCCGTCCGACAGTGCAGCGTGCGGCCGCTGGACGGCGCCGAGCTGGATCAGCTTGGCCTGGACCCGGCGGGACAGGTCGGCGGCCTCGCTGTTGGACCCGGCGAGTAGCAGGACGGTCTTGCCGCGCAGGTGGTCGGCGAGCCACATGCCCGCGGCGCGGTCCATGGCCGCGTCCTGGTCGGCGCCGCGCATCCGCCCGTGCCGGTCATAGGCGGCGTACGCGGTGAAATCCCCGGCCCGCAGCCGCACCGATGCGCCTGCTTCCCAGGCCGCGTCGAACCGGCGGACCTCGTGCAGCTCCGCGCACGGGGCCTCCCGGGCGAGCAGCCGGAACATCCCGCCGGCCTCGACCGCGCCGAGCTGCTCGGTGTCGCCGACCAGGATCAGCCGGGCCCCGGCGGCCCGGGCGGCCTCCTGGATCATCGCCAGGTCGGTCGTGGCGAGCTGGCTGGCTTCATCCAGCACCAGCACGTCGTTCTCGTGCAGCGGTACGGGCCGGCGCAGCTCGTCGGAGCCTTCGATCTTGCCGAGGAACTGCGCGATGTTGTAGGACTCGGCCAGGCCCTCACTTTGCAGGACGCGGGCCGCGTTGGTGGCCGTGGCCAGCCCGATTACCCGCCGGCCGGTGAAGGTGGTCCACAGCCGGGCGAACCCGGCCATGGTGTGGCTCTTGCCCGCGCCTGCCGGGGCGACCAGCGCGGTTGTCGCCGTTGAGGCGGTGAGCATCGTGATCACGGCGTCGCGCTGCCCGGCGGTCAGCCCGGTGCGCTCGGTGGCCGCCCGGGCCTGCTCGGCGGTGACCAGCTGCGCCACCGTGCGTGTCGCGGCGGTGAGGATCTGCTGTTCGGTGTCCAGGTGGGCCAAGGTGCAGTACCGTTCCTCGTTCGGCGGCCGGTAGATGCTGCCGCCGTCGGAGGCCCGCACCCCCAGGCTGGCCACGTCGGTGAGGTCCGGCGCGGTGACCTGGATGACCTCGGTCCCGGCCCGGCCGCAGACGGCCAGCGTGGCCACCTCGGTGACCAGCGCCTCGGCATCCGTGCTCGGCTTGAGCACCGGCAGCGCCCGGTGCACCTCGAACCGGAGCTGCGCCATCGACCAGACCGCGTGGTGCTGCTGCACCTCGGCGACGGCGATCCGCGCGGCCCGGCGCTTGGCCGCATCGTCCAGCACCGCCGGCGCACACCCGGCGCGCTCACCGGCGAACCGGGCCACCTCCTGGTGCACGGCCGACAGGGCCTGCACTTCCCGCCGCGCCGTCTGCGCTTCCCAAGCGACCAGCCGCTGCGCGGCGGTGGGCTCGGCGGTGCCGGCCTGCCCGGCGACGGTGCGGCGTGCTTCGGCCTTGGTGCGCCGGGTGTTCTGCGCCGCCTGCTGGCCGAGCAGCCAGACCGTCCGCTTAGACGGCGGCTTGCCGTGCGTCTTCTGGTACTGGCCGATCAGGGCCTGCAGTTCCGGGGTCATCGCCCGGGACCGGGAGCTGAACAGGTCCATGACATCCTGGCTGACCCCGCCGACCTCGGCGCCGTCGCCGTCCGCCCGCGGCACCATGGCATACCCCAGCGCGGACAGCCTGGTCTCCACGATCCGGTCGGTCACCGGGGCCACGGCGAGACGCTGGTTGTGCAGGCTGCGCGAATCCAGCGTGCGCCATTTCCTATCAGCGCCGTCGGCGCGCTGGACCCGGTTCCACACGGCTATGTGCACGTGCAGGTGCGGGTCACCGTCGCGGCTGATGTGATGCAGGAACACGCTGGCGACCAGGCCGTCCCCGTCGCGCCACTCCCCCGTCCGGGCCGAATGGTGCCCGGTCCGGGTGTAAGTGACATGCCGTTCCAGCCAGGCGACAGCCTCCCGCGCGGAGTCCAGCAGCGCGGCCTCGATCTCCTCCGCGCGCGCGTCCAGCGCCGCGGCGTGGACCTGGTCGCCGCGTTCACGCGCTTGGCGGGCGGCGACCCGGTAAGAGGCGTGCAGCACCGACACGCTCTTGACCACATCGACGGTCAGATCGAAGTACGGCACCTGATGTGTGCCCGTGCCGCGTTCGGCCGCGCGGACCGTGGCCAGCTCGGTCGCGCTGGCGTACGGATGCGCGGCCCGGTACGCCGCCACCGCGGCCTCTTCCCGCTCCTCAGCCGCCCGGGACTGGCGCCGCGTGACGAGGAGCTCCCCGCCAGGCCCGATGTTGTGCTGGTACAGCCGGGCGATCACGGCCGGGTCCACCTGGCCGGTCAGGCCGAGCGCCGCAGCGCCGTTGCCGGCCCACTGGCCGGGCGGCTCCCCGGCCGCGGTGTAGTAGGACATCGCGCCGGCGCAGCCTCCGGCGTGCTGGCCGGAGGTCAGGTAGGCCACGTCGTGGCCTGCATGCAACGTCGTGATCGTGGTCACCGACGGCCACCACGGCGGCGCTGACCGCTAGCATCTGTCGCCGATGCCTGTCTAGGATCGCTTTCGACCATGAACGGACGGTAAGTAGGCTCGGCGCACGTTTTGCGGATTTGGCCGAGCGCTCAGGAACCGGCTGGGAGGCTGGGCGGTCTTCCTTCCTGATCATGAAACCGTCCTGGGTTACTGTGGCGGCACGCCCCGCGGTCGGGTCATTTGCCCGGGAGGTACGTGCTGACATGACTGCGCTGTCCGCCTTGACGGCCGCCGCTATGTCACGGACCGGTCTGGTCCGCCAGAACAAGATGGACGCGGCCTGCGCGGGCCGCTCGCTGCCCGCCGCCGACGGGCCGGGCGGCGAACTCGCCAGATCATCTAAGATCATCGGGTCGGCAGCCTCGGCTGGGGCGTTGGCTTGCTCACGCCGGTGCTCGGACGGCACCTGGACGGCAGGCCGGGCCGACCGGCTGCTATGGGCCAGCGGGCCGACAGCCGCCGGCTGCTGCGCTCGGCGGACTCGGCGCGGTCTTAGACGACCGACCGTACCGGACTGTACCAACTTCGCGCGCCGCGTCCGCCGACGTGGCGGCCAGCGGGCCGCCTCAGCCGCGCGGCTGTTCCTGCTGCATACCGGGGATCCGCGTCCGCGGAACCGCCGCGATACCCGGTGCCACGATCCGCCCGGCACCGCGGCAGCGTCGCTCGCCGCCCGAGGTGTCAGAGCAAACCGACGTACGATGCCGCCAGCACCAGCCCGGTCAATCCGGGCACAGTAAGGCCCCCTGGACCATCCGCCAAGATCACCCAGGGGGCAAGGCCCCTGCGACAGGAACCCATCATGCAAGCTAGCACGGCAAACACCCAGCACGATAGGGGATCCCCGGCCCCCTCACTGCCCCCTGACCTGCTGGAAACAGTGGCCCGGGCCCTGGCCGCGGCGCTGATCCCGCCGCCCCGCCAGCCCGAGCCGGCCACCGCCGGGCAGGCCCCGGACTTCCTGACCGCCGCGCAGCTCGCGGCCCGGCTGGGCATCTCCCGCGAGACCGTCCGGCGGCTGGCCGTCGCCGGGGCGCTGCCGCACACCGTGGTCTGTCGCGGCGCCCGGAAGACCACCCGCCGGTTCCCGAGACGGTTCGCCGACGACTTCGCGGCCAGCGGCCTGGATGTCGCCGACCTGGCCGTCTTCGCAGCCCAGTGGCGGGCGCGGGTCACCGCGCCCGGCCAGTGACGGCCCGCAAGCCGCAGCACCGCACTCCCGTCACGCCAGCGCCGTCTGTAGCTGGCTGGCGTGAGGAGGCTGCGTGCCGCGGCGCCGACCTTGCCCTGTTCTTCCCCGGCCGCGGCGAGTCGGCCCAGCCCGCGCGCCGGATATGCGCGGGATGCCCGGTCCGGCAGGAGTGCCTGGAGTTCGCCCTCCGCCACGGGGAAGTGCACGGCATCTGGAGCGGCCTGACCGAACGGGACCGCCGCGCCCTGCGGACCCGCCACAGAGATACCATCCGGCGGGAACGTGATGCGGCGATCACGGCCGCGGTCGCCGCCGGGTACACCAAGGCGGCGACCGGCCGGTCGGTCGGCCTGGCCGCCACGTCGGTCAGCCGGGTCCTGTCCCGCGCGGACCGGCGGGGACGGTCATGAGCCGCATCGGACCCGAGCCCAGCCAGCGGCCCGGTATCAGCGGGGACTACCGGACCGAGACCGGTCGGGCCGCCGGTTCGGCGCTGATCACGGTGGCGGCGTGGCTTCTGGCGCTGATCGGCGGCGGCGCGCTGTTCGTCTCCTCCTCCGCGCAGTACGCCTACATTCTCACGGTCCGCCGCCAGGACGCGGCCAGCGTGATCGAGGCGCTGCTCCTGGACCTGCTGATGATCGTGCTCACGCTGCTCGCGCTCGGACTGTCCCGGGCAGGCCAGCCTGCCCGGGCTGAGCGGGTCTTGATCCTGGCCTGCGCCGCCGCATCGTCGTATATGAACGTGGCGGCCGCTGATGTGGCCAGCCCCCGGTCGATCGCGGCGTACGCGGTCGCTCCGGTCGCGCTGGCCGTCGCCGTCGACCGGGTCGTGGCGGTCATCCGCCGCGTCCTGGCCGACCGGCAGCCCTCCGCCTGGGCGGTGGCGGGCCGTGCCGTAGCGGCCTCAGCCCGGATCGGCGGGCTGGTACTGCTGTACGGCCTGCGGTTCGCGCTGGCTGCCCCGCAGACCGCCCGGGGGCTGCGCCGGATGGTGCTGGCCGCCGCCCCGCTGCCCGTACTTACCGAGCCGCCCGCCGCAGAGGCACTCCAGCCGCTCCGCACCAAGAAGACCGTCCTGCTCGCCTTGTACCGCGCCCACCCGGACTACGGGGACCGCAGCAGCGCCAGCCGGGTCGCCGCCGAGTTGGCCCCGCTGGCCGGGCTGCAGGCCGGAACCGCCCGCAGCTACCTGTACGCCGAGCTGGACCGCAGGACATCATGACCACCGCCCCGCCCGCTGACCCCTCACCCCATGCTCTGGGCGAGCGCCTGGCCGCCCTGGCCGCACAGCTCGCCGACTTGCGCGGCCAGGTGCACGCCATCAACGAACGGCTCGACCGGGCCGGCCTCCGCCCGGACCTGAACCTGGCCGCCCGGTTCGACCAGCTGGCTCACACCGTCGCCGACGCCCTCGACGCCGCTGCTCCCCAGGGGCCCGCCGCACCGTACTGGATCGGCCTGGACCGCGACACCTACCGCGCACGGCTGGCCGACTTGCGGCACTGGGCCGATACCGTACTCCGCACCCACTACGGGGCCTACGAGCTGCGGGAGTGCTGGCCCCGCCACACCCAGGCCATCTGGGAACTGTCCACCCTGGCCGCCGAATGGCGCCGCTCCTACAGCGGCACGCGCCCCGACCTGGCCCGGGCCCTGGAGCTCCACGACCGCTGGCTACCGAACACCATGCGCCGCATCACCGACATCACCCGCACCTGCATCCCGCAATGCATCACGCTCCGCGCCGCAGGCGATTGGGCGGCTCGGCCCGGATATCGCTAGTACATGTGCCACACAGGATGCGTCCCTCACGCCCGGTGCCTCGGAACGCGGCGGCTAGCCGGTAGTGCCGCCGGTCAGCTCATCGAGCTTGTCCAGCACGTGGGCAAGCCGGTGGCGCACGATTATGGTCTGTCCATCGGGCTCGGGTATGCAGGCCTCCCAGGTGCCGAACTCGCCTGTCCTGATGACCACAGCCGGATGCGCGACGCGGAACCGGGCCAGGCGCATCACCTGGTCCAGTTCATCAGGCCCGAAGCGCAGCGCCGGCCGCGCCGGGTCGTTCACGCCGTGCCCCAGTCGGCTCGGATGGCGACGTTCAGCTCGTCGGGAGTGGTGCCGGTGACGGCGGTCCCGCCGCCGAGCCGCCACGCCCGCCATCGTGTGCCGCCCTCGGTGATCGCATCATCGAAACAGATGGCGTAGGCGTCACCCCAGGTCAGGCGCAGCGCTTCGAGCGCGCGTTCCTCGTCCACATCGAAAACGCCCCGATGTGCGCTGGCGGGGGCCGGCCTGCCCATGATCATCGTCTCCCTGGTTGCGTGCTCACCTGGATACCGGCAGTCAAGACCGGTGGCGGGCGTAGCCTGAAGGTGTTGCCTGTCGGGTCACACGGCGCCAAACAGGCAGCGGACCCTGCCCCCGACCAGGTACATGCGGCATGAGCGACTTCGGCACCGAGCTGGCCCGCCTGATGGCGGCATGCGGCCTTGGCGTGCGCGAGCTGGCCCGGATGGTGCCGTGCAATCCCGGTCACATCTCCAACCTGCGCAACGGCAAGGCCCGCCCGTCCCCGGAACTGGCCGGGATCCTGGACGATAAGCTGGCCGCGGACGGGACGCTGGCCGCCCTGGCTCCCGAGCCCGCGCCGCGCAGACCGCACCCGGCCGCAACCGCCGCTGACGCCGCCGATGAGATCGCCGCGCTGGACCTGGCCCGGCTGGCAGAGCTGAGCGAGGTCGGTGCCAGCACGATCGAGCGGCTGGAGCTGGCCGTCGATGAGCTGGCCACCGCCTACCCCGGCACACGGCCCGCCGGGCTGAACGCCCGGGTCGGCGGCTACCTCGGATATGTCGGGCGGCTGCTGGATGGCCGCATGACGCTGGCCGAGCACCGCCGCCTGCTGATCGTCGCGGGCTGGCTGTCGCTGCTGGCCGCCACCACCCTGATCGACCTGCACCGCGACCACGCCGCCGCCGCGCACCTGCGTACCGCCGCGCAGCTGGCCCGCGAGACCGACCACGCCGAGATCGCCGCCTGGTGCCTGGAAACCCACGCCTGGCAAGTGCTTACCGAGGGGGACTACCAGCGGGCCGTGGACATCTCCCAGGCCGCCCAGCGCCTCGCCCCGAAGTCCGGCAGCGCGTTCATCCAGGCCACCGCCCAAGAAGGCCGCGCCTGGGCCAGGCTCGGCGCCGGCCCGCAAACCCGCACCGTGCTCGCCCGGGTCGAGACGTTGGTGTCACCGCTGCCCGCACCGGACCGGCCAGAGCACCACTACCGCTACGACCCCACCAAGTCCGAGGCGTACACGGCCACCACGCTGGCCTGGCTGGGCGACCCGGCCGCCGAAGCCTATGCCCGGAACGTCCTGGCCCGGCTCGAACCCTCTGCCGACGGGCCGCCGCGCCCGCGCCGGGCCGCAACCGCCCGGCTGGACCTGGCCCTGGCCCTGATTGCCTCGGGCCACCACGACGAAGCCGCCGGAACAGCGCTAGAGGCGGTCACCTCAGGCCGCATCGTGCCTTCCAGCTACTGGCGTGCCCGCGAAGTCATCCAGGCCGTGGCCGACCGCGGCGTCCCCGAAGCAGCCGAACTAGCCGAGGCATACCGGCAAGCCTGCGGCAACAGCGAGCGCCCGGCACTGCCCTGAGCACCTCGCGTAACGGCATGTGCAGGCCAGCGGCTAATGTCTGCCCGGGTAACGCTAAGTAGTCGCCATCAGCTCACGCCCACGAGAAAGTCGTGGACCGGTTCGTGGACCGAGTTGCCGACGAAAACAGGTGCAATGAGCGTTATCACGGCAAAGACCCGTGGCATTCGTGCAGGTAGCGCGCTCGGAGCACTGGGCCGGGCTACTTTTAAGCCACTGGTTCAGCTTACTAACGTTAGCTGCACTTACACACTTGGCGGATACGCGGTGTCTGACTCCGCGCCTGGCTCGATGTCGAGGATGTCGAGCACCAGTGTGTCTGACGTGCATGCGCAATGCATGCATTCGTGGCCGATGAGACGTTTCTGTACAGCCTTCAAGAGCGCGGAGCGCGCCGCGCGCCAGACGGGCGCGTGATTCCTGCGCAAGAGCCTTGGAGGGCGAGTTGACAGGCGGGCACAATCGGCGGAGCGGGTGCAAGCGCCCGCAGGACACTCATCGCGGCCGTGGCCGGCTGGACGGCAGCCTGGAGCAGGCCCGGTCACCGGCCGTCACCGGCCGGCAGCTGTCGCGCTTCCCGAGCGCCCACGCAAGAAGACTATCCGCCGACGCTCCAGTCTTGAGCCGACCAAGATCACCGTCAAGCGCGCTCGCACGTTCGCGTCTCCCGGACGGCGCTCCGCGCTTCGGACTATGAGCTTGCCCGGTACATGATCGCGGCTATCGGAAGGATCGCCAAGGCTGGTTGTGTCGCCAAGGTGATGTTGCCCAGGCTCCGGAACGCGCTGCTTGCGGTAAGCTACCCGGTCGTGCTGGGGGATCAGCTCGAAGTGTCCGAGGGCGGGTGCCTCGTCTGTGGTGCGGAAAAACATCCCCTGGCCTATGCATGTAAGCGGTGCAAGCGGTGCAAGCGCATCCTCGATCGTCTTGAGACGCGGCGGGATAGCTCAGGCGCCTACCGTCGATTCGATCGCGAGGCACGCCTCCGCGCCATGCATGACTCGTGGCGCGATGGTGCCTTCCACTGTTTCTACACAGACATCGCTCTCATCGACGATGGCGCCCGATGGCGCGACCATCGCTACCTCTCGTTCGAGCATCTAACACCTAGTGATGAGAAGAGCGTTGTCGTCACCTGCTACCTCGTCAACCGCATGAAGACAGACCTGACCGATGAGCAGTTCAGGTCAATGGTTACCGAGCTCGCCAAGGTCTTCGCCGGTGGCACCTTCGACGAGCATGTTTTCCCGAAAGGAATCGCTCCCGTGTAGTTCGCGGCCGATGTATTGCAGGGATGAGAGCATACACCGCAACGACAGGTTTGATGATCCGCATTCAGCAGCGATAGACAATCAGGCTGAATCTTGTCGATCGCACGTACCGGCACAGTCGACCCAAGCGCCGCAATGGCCTCCCGCGAACCCGCAGCCACGAGCTATGGGTCAGAGAATCGGCACCTCTCGCGGCCGTCCCACGTTACGGACGCTTGTCTTACTGCGTTGCCAACGCCGCGATCAGAGTATGCAATGATTATTTGTTTTCTTATGGAATACTGCTCACCGGTGCAGTCCATTCGCGCAAGGAGTCGAGCATTTGCTGGCCGCGTTCGAGAAGCTGGACGATCGCCACCCGCCCGCGGGCATCACCGAATACCTTCGTGACTACCTTCTGGTATCCCGATCCTTTGGCGTGTGCCGAGACCGCAGATCGCAATTCTTGAAGATCACGCAGGTACTTGATTTCCCTTTCTCGTTCACTGTAACCGACAGCTTCCAGCCAACGGTTGAACTTGGCAATGCTCTTCTCATCGGCAATCCTTGTGGAGAGTTGCGTCTGGATTGCCTGGGTGTTGAGCCCGTCACAAAGAAGCTTCGCGAGTCGCCCAACGATCTCGTCAAACTCAGAGTCGGAGTCAGTAAGGGGCAGCCGGATCTGCTGGAGTATATGAGCATCTGACCCGATAGGTTCACGGAAGAGCAGCCAGTGGTGCTTGGCCTCCCATGCAGGTCCAAACTGGCTGTATGCGTAGCGGAACTTCAGGTCCGCTGCCTTCGGGTCAGTGAATTGGGCAAGAAATGACCGGCGGAAGGCAGTCTCGCTCATCTTTGTGTCCGGCGGAATGTTGAAGCTGCGCCAATAGTCACGTTCGCTTTCTGGAAGGTCACGGCCGATATCACCGAGAAACATGACAACACGGTCGTCGTGATCATTGTCGATCTGCGCACCCCACAGTCCGGCGCATCGCAGGTAACCATCCTCCACAGTGTAGAGGTCAGGGTTATCGTAGTACTTACGCAAAACCTCTCGGCGGAAGTGCACGGGCGTAAGGTAATGCGGTGCGTCGGGGTTGGCCCCGAAGTAGTTTGCGAGCAGATCATCGTTACAGGTGTACTCAACGTTGTTGCCGTCGACGTCCACGCCTATAATGAAATCAGGGAACCGCTCATTGCTGTCCTCGTACGGCCACACACCCGACTTCTCGACGGGTGGAGCTGGAATCACCATTGTGCCAAGCAATCTAGTAAAGCCACGCTCACCTGGCAGATCATCGCCTGCGAACCGCTCCAACCGGATGTTTTCCGTAGACCAGTCAACGCTCGGTGGGATGTCATCCGCGTCGGGCTCGGACCATCGCACTGAATCGATGAAGAGTAGAAGATCAAGCTGCCTCGCGGCCTGATATTGGCGAAGCAGTCTCGTGCGGATTCGAACTCGATCGACGCCGACTTCGATGGCCACCTGGTCTGAGCCGTCCTCGCCGAACTTAACGAATGAAGATGTCCTCTCATCCCAGTAGAGGTTATGGAAGAGGCGGAATCCCTCGATGATCTCGACGAACGAGGGACGCACGCCGTGAAACTCGCGGACAAGCACCAATGGCTCTACTCCGTCGTCGCTCACGTGGCTGTGGTAGGCAGTGGTCGGCTCGCCATCGTGATAGTAGGTAATGAATCCAGGTGCTCCGTCGGTTATGGTCAAGTCCCAGGATGATCGGCCAAGGGCCCTCTCGCGGTAGGCCGATGGCGCAAGAGCGCAGTAGATTCCGAGGTTGTGATTCTGGTGCTTATAGCTCTGCCGATAGACCTCTGTCCATGCGCCGTTGCTAGCGTTGACGAACTCCGCCCGCACGTCCTCTTGTTCAAGCACCACTAACCTCCAGAAGGCGTCTTGACATGGTAATCCCGGCTAAGGACGGACTACGACACGACGGCATCTAACTGCCGGTCACAGCGCCGAATTCGGTTCGTCAATCAGATCCGAATCCGAATCCGAATCCGACAGGTCGATATTTTCTTTGTCCAGTGGGCCAATAGGGCCCCAGCGCGCATTCGTGTTGGCGAATGCCCGGAGTTGCTCGACCTCTTGCCGGTAATTGTCTCCGAGTTGGGACAGACGCTGTAGATGGCGAAGCCATGACTGACGTTCGTTCTTGCTAGCGTTCTGATAAGACCATTTCCGCAGTGCGTCGGTTAGGTCGGACAGGCCGCCTTTTCTCAGGGCCTCGTCTCCGCGGTCGAGCCCTAGAAGAACCTTTGACCAGCCGAGATATGTTCTGGCGTAATTGTCCACTCCAGAGGCTTCCTCTAGGTGAGGAATCGCCTCGACATAGCGACCTTCTCGGTATAGCAGTTGCCCGAGGGCGGAATTAGCTCGGAGGTTTGTTCCGTCGAGCTTGAGGCTCTCTTGCAGGAGCGCCACGGCCAATCGGCTGCGATTCTCCCGGCGCGCCAGAGCCCCGGCCATTGCGAGTTCACGCGAAGCGTCTTCGCGACTCTCGAACGCCGCAATACGGCTCGCAGCGAAAGCGTACACAAGGCACGCAAGGCTGACATCACCCCTTTGGCGCAGGAATGACGCGATGCCCTTTAGGGCCGGGACCGAGCGCTGGTCACTCCGAACCGCATCCGCAGTAATAGGCTCCCGAGCATCGTGATCCGGAGCGAGCGCGTTGTGGCCCACGGATGCTAGACCGCTAGCCAAGAGCGTTACCACGTACTGATTGAGCGACGTCTGCTCTTGCGCGGCGCGTTGAACCAGCTGTCTGTGCAGGGATCGCGGAACCCTGACGCTGAAGCGTCCGCTGAATGGGCCTTCTATGTCGAGCCGGGGTTCGGGAATGGGCGTTCCCTGATCCAAGGCGAGCGCGAGCCATGCTTCAAGCGCGCCTTCGAGTAGGTCGAGGGCTTCCTCGGCGGCGTCAGCGCCGACGAAGCAACCTTCCAGCTCTGGGATACGGGCGACGAAGCCGCCGCCCGGCTGGCCGAGGATCTCTCTCGACCAGGGCTTCTGGAGAAGCTCGGTCATGATCGAGTCCTCGGCAGACATTGGCCTCTGATCACTCGTCGTCACGACGGCTTACCTCTTCTACGATTCGGAGGATCGGGTTAACGGTGGAGCGCGGCAAGCGCGGTTGGCCAGCCGGGATGGCGAAGTGCGGACTGCCGGGCCGGGTCGCCCGGCGCCAGGCCGTTCCCCGGCGGTCTCGGTAGAAGGAAATCTTGTAACCAAGCTCGCGAATGACCGCGAGCAGTTGATCAAGGTCCACACCTTCGGTGCTGGCCCGGAGGTCGGCGAGGCGATCTGCGAGATCTCGCCGTTCCGTCACTCTGCGCGTTGCCAATGCAACTCCAAATTATTCCCAGTGTCATATATGGTGCTCGTCAGGAGCATGACACCATATACGGTGTCGCTGTCCAGTGTGCCTACGCGCGGGGCGCCTGTCAAATCTGACGGCCCAAATTTCGCGTTACCCGCCGGGGCCAGGGGACGCGCACTCACTGGCCGAGCCAGCCCCACGCCAGGCCCGCCGCCGTACCGCACAGAAGCGCAGCAACGCTCTCGGTCGAGAACGCTTCCGACAAGCTGCCGTCGGGCAGTGACCTGCCCAACGACCCGTATGACCTCGCCGCCAGGAATTCACACCGAGGTGCTCACTCGAAGCGCCTATGATCAAGTTCTAGTCCGCGGATGCGAACTCCGTTAGCCACGCAAGAGCGGCATGTTCGTCAAGGCCAGCCTCCGGACCGATGACGGTAGCGAGGGCAGCGAGCCCATCCACACCGGAGACGGACAGATGCTCGCGGTACAGCTCGCGGAGCCGTTCCTTCTTGCGAAGGCCGTCGAGCTGGGAGGGAATGACGGCGGCGGCGCGCTGGTCGGCGGGTCTGGTGAACTGTAGAACTTCAGGGTGGTGGAGCCTTCCGCGTGGCCGAGGCGACCGGCCACGGTGTTCAGGTCGGTGCCGGCGGCCAAGAGCTGGGTCGCCGAATAGTGCCGGAGCTCTTTCAGCGAGCTGGTGATGCCGACCCGCCGGGCGTACCGGCGGTACCGATGCGTCATCGTGTCCGGGTTCCACGGCTCGCGGCCTGCCGGGTCAGGGGAGAACGCGAACGCGTCTTCTGGGACTTGGACGCCGAGAACTCGCGCCTCGACGCGGCGGCGCTGGAAGCGCTCTTGGAACAGTTCGCAGGTCAGCAGGTCCAAGGACAGGACACGGCCCTCGCCGTCCTTGGGCGCCTTCTCGATGTGCTGGCCCTGCTTGACCAGGTAGTTGCGGGCCAGGCGGACCTGCAGGCGAGTGAAGTCGAACCGGTTCTCGCGCAGGGCGCTCACCTCACCGCGCCTCGCGCCAGTCGTGAACGCGGTCCACAGGTACAGGCCGAACTCCTCGTCCTCGGTCCAGACGAGGTTGAGCAGCCGTGCTGCCTGGTCCGGGCTCGGCGGGTCCGGCTCGCGCTTCCGCGGATGCGGCGGGCTGGCGTTCTTCGCGACGTTGCGGTCAGCCCAGTCGTAACGGACGGCCAAGTCCAGGGCCGAGGAGATGATCGAGTGGATCCGCAGGATCGTCGCGGGCTTCATCGGCCGGCACACGTGCGGACGGCACCGGGCGTCGCAGACATGCGGCCGGGTGGTGCGGTGGTCACGCAGCGGGCCGCATCGCTGGTCGCACGAGTGCTCACCGTCGGCATAGTGCTCGGTCCGCGGCAGCCTTCCGCACAGCCGGGAGCACTTCTTCAGGGCCGTATACAGCGCATCGAGCGAGTCGGCGCCGAGCTTGCGGATCTTGACCTCGCCGAGCACCGGCCCGATGGTGCGGCGGACGTAGCCCTGGTGCGCCTCTCGGGTCGACACCTCGAGGTCGGCGACTTCCAGGTACTTGTCGAGCGCCTGGCCGACAGTCGCATGACGGTCGGGGAACCGGCCGCCGTCAGCTTCGGCCAACAGCCGGCCAAGCGCTACGTGGGCGGATGCCTCGTCGGGACAGGTCTGCCTAAGGAGGCGTTCCTTGCCGGTGACCGGGTCGGTTCCCGCATAGACCTTGACTCGGAACGAGCCGCTCGCCAGTTGCTGTATGTGACCTTTGCCGCTCTTGGCCATAACGCCACGATAACCCGGTTGAGTCTATTCGGTCCACAACCCGGTCCACACTATCGAACAGCGCTGTTCGATTTACGGTCTTTACCTGGAGCCGCCTATCGGAATCGAACCGATGACCTACGCATTACGAGTGCGTCGCTCTAACCGACTGAGCTAAGGCGGCACGCCGCCCGACCGGGCGACGCGACGAGTCTACCGGAACCTCGGGCCGCGCCTGGACCGGCCAGCAGCACCGGGACCGTAATATCCTCAGCGTGAGGCTTCCCGAAGGCGAAGCACGGGCGCGGTTCGCCACCATGCCGGTGGCGCGCCTGGGGACCGCTGACGCTCAGGGCCGGCCGCATGTCGTGGTGGTCACCTTCGCGGTCGAAGATGATGTCATTTATACGGCCGTGGACCAGAAGCCGAAGTCCGGCACCAACCTGAAGCGGCTGCGGAACGTCAGCGAGAATGCGTCGGTCAGCATGCTCGCCGACCGGTACTCCGACGATTGGGAAACACTGTGGTGGGTCCGTGCCGACGGCAGGGCGGCGATCCTGGCCGATCAGCGGCAGATGGCGGAGCCGCTGCGGCTGCTGGCGAGCCGCTACTGGCAGTACCGGCAGGCTCCGCCGACGGGTCCGGTGCTAGCGGTGACGGTCGAGCGCTGGTCGGGCTGGGCGGCGGGACCGGCGGCTTGAGCCTGAGGGTGAGACGCGGGCTGAGGCGGCACTGGCTGGTCGCGGCGCTGCTGCTGCTCGCGGCGGCGCTGCGGGCCGTGGTGTTCGCGGCGTACCACCCGGCACTGATCTTCCCGGACAGCGTCCGCTACCTGCAGTACGCACAGAACTTCGCCGACGGGCGCTGGACGGTCGACGGGCTGCGGCAGAGCGGCTATTCCCTGCTGATCATCCCGGTCATGCTGCTGCATGACCTGTGGATCATCCCGCTGATCCAGCATCTGGTCGGACTGGCCACGGCGGTGCTGGTCTACGCGGTGCTGGTCCGCTTCGGCATCCGGACCTGGCTGGCCGCGGTGGCCACCATCCCGGTCCTGTTCGATCCGCTGCAGCTGATTCTCGAGCAGTACGTACTGACCGATACCTGGACCGTGTTCCTGCTGGTGGCGGCACTGGTCATCCTGGTCTGGCGGCAAGCAGCGCCTCGCGGGAACACGGGCCCGGGCTGGCGGCCGGCGGCGGTGTGCGGGCTGCTGCTCGGAGTGGCCGTGACGTTCCGGGACGAAGAGCTGATCATGATCGTCCCGGCCGTCATCTACCTGGCCGTGACCGTCCGGCCAGGGCGGCGCCTGGTCAAGCGGCTGGCCGCGCTGGCCGGCTGCTTCCTGATCCCGGTGGCGGCCTATCTGGGCTGGTTCGACGCTTCGCACGGCACACCGGGATTCACCAGCTTCGACGGCGCGTTCCTGTACGGCCGGGTGGCCGACTTCGCCTCCTGCGCCGGGCTGAACCTGCCCAGCTACGAGAAGCCGCTCTGCCCCACCCAGCCCCCGGCCCAGCGCACCGCGGACTTCTACACCTGGGCCCCGCAGTCGCCGCAGTGGACGTTCCGCCCTCCGGCGGGCATGTCCCGGGATGAGGTGGTGCGCGACTTCAGCCTGCGGATCCTGAAGCATCAGCCGCTGGCCTACGCCGCGGCGGTGGCCGATGACTTCTTCTACGGCTTCTCCCCCGTCCGCGGACCCGGTCCCGAGCATTACTCACCGGCGTACCTGCAGTTCCACCCGTACATCCAGTACGACCCGCAGGCCGACGCCTCGATCGGCGCCCTGGGCTACCGGGCGCCCGCGGTACGGCCGGGCCTGGCTACCTTCCTGACCAGCTACGGGCGCTGGTTTTATGTACCCGGACCGGTATTCGCAGCCGGGCTGGTGCTGGCGCTCACCGCCCTGGCCGTGGCCACGCGCCGACGCCGGCGCGGGCCAGGCGAGCAGGCGCCTGCCCGCGGCGCGTGCCTGCTGTTCACCGCCGCCGCGGTGCTGGTGCTGATCCCGCCGGCCGCGTTCGCCACCTTCGACTGGCGCTACCAGCTGCCGCAGCTCACCCTGATCCCGGTCGCCGCGGTCCTCGGCGCGGCCGCCCTCGGCGGCGGCCGCCTCACTCGGACCGCCAGCGCCGGTACAGCTCTACGAACTCGTCCCGCATCTGCTGAGTCAGGTCTTCAGGCACCAGGCGCCCGGTCAGCCTGATGGTCTCCCGCATCTGGGCCAGGTACTCGGTGCAGTGCGGGCAGGCGGCCAGGTGCGCCTCGAACCGCCGCCGGGCCGACCGGGACAGCGCACCTTCCAGGTAGTCGGTCACCAGCTCGACCGCCTGCTGGCAGACGAGGTCACGGCGCGCAAGGCGGAGCCTCATGGCACCTCCCGGAACTCGTCCTCGAACAGCTGCCGCAGCCGGCTCCGGCCCCGGTGCAGCAGGACCCGCTGGTTCGCCTCGCTAATGGACAGCACGGCGCAGACCTCTTCGCTGCTCAGCTCCTCGACGTCGCGCAGCAGGACGACCTCCCGCTGCCGGGCGGGCAGCCCGTCCATGCATTCCCTGATACGGCCGGCCAGCTTGCCCGCCTCCAGCCGGCCCTCGGCCGCCTCGATCCAGTGCTCCGGCGGATCGGCCCAGCTGCCTGAGCCGCCGAACCGGGCCGGATCGCCGTCGGCCTCCATCACCGCGAGCCTGGGCTCGTCGGCTGGCGCCTCAGCCGTGAGTGCGACGCTGGGCAGCGCGGTGCAGCCGCCGCATCGTCTTGACCAGCTCCGCAGGTCTCATGGGCAGCACGTTGTCCGGGATGAGAATGTCGCTCGCCGTCGGCCCGTTGATCCGGAGCAGGAGCCGATGCCAGGCGGACTGCCGGGCGCGGAACGCCTCCGGGTCGGTGACCGTGACCGTCACGAAGACCCGCCTCCGGAACGGCCGCTCGTCGATGCGCTGAACCTCCTGCCAGGGCACGTAGCCCGCGCTGATCAGCGAGCCGTGGTCGGTGAAGCCGTCGGCGTCCAGGATCAGCGCCGGCCGGTTCCGGGTGGCCCGCAGCAGCAGCGCAAGCGTAATCGGCGCGAAGATCACCAGCCCCAGCAGCCCGATGGTCAGCCCGAAGTACCCGCCGGTCCGTTCGGCGACCAGCAAGGCCGACACGCAGGTCACGGTGATCCCCATGGGGAGCAGCCGCCACCGGCGCCTGGGAGGTGTCTCGACGAGGATGCGGTCGTCGTGCTGGATGGCCATGCGCCAAGCCTGCACATGCTGGGGCGCATGTCAAGTCAGCGCATGTCAAGTCGGGGCACGACGCGTCGAGCCGGCCGCCGACAGCCGCCCGTCGAACCGGACGCCGAACACGTCGATGTCGTTCCCGTTCGCCTTGGTCGTCACGATGAGCTGGCTGCCGTCCGGGCTGAAGGCCACCTGCCCCGGCGTGTTGGTGAACTGAGGGCTGGCCGTCGGGTCAAGGCCGAGCGCACGCCCGGAGCCGGGGATCGGGACCAGGAAGCCGCCCAGGACCCGGTAGCCCTGCAGCCGGCCGCCACCCAGGGCGTTGAGCATATGGGTGTCTGGCTTGCGCCTATTAGTCCCGCGCGAGGCCGCCGCGTTACACGGCCGCGTATCCGGCCGTCACTGGCACACCATCCCGCTCTTCGGCACGGTCAGGCTGAACAGGTAATCGTTGACGGTCGTGTCCACGCAGGTGCTGCCCTCGCCGTAGGCGGTGTGGCCGTCGCCGTTCCAGCCGAGCAGCACCCCAGATGACAGGTCGCCGGCCAGCGCCTGAGCCCACCGGTACGGGGTGGCGGGGTCGCGCAGCGTCCCGACCACCAGGATGGGCGGCGCTCCGGCGGCCCGGATCTGCGGCAGCGGGTAGGACGGGACCGGCCAGTACGCGCACGACAGGCTGCCCCACACGATAGCCGCGCCGAACAGGGGCGCGGCGCGGGCCGCCGCCGACGCGGCCGCCTGCCAGGTGGCCAGCGACCGCGGCCACGGCCGGTCCAGGCAGTCGATCGCGGTGACCACGTTGGCCAGGGTGCCGTAGGTGCCGTTGGGATTGCGTTCGTACAGCGCGTTGGCCAGCTCGACGAGCCCGGCGCCGTTGCCCGAGAACGCGTCGGCCAGCGCATTCTCCAGGATGGGCCAGAACGACCGGCTGTACAGCGCGGCGGCCACGCCGTTCAGCAGCATGGCGCCGTCGGCGATCTGGCCGTCGCCGAGCTGATTGGACAGCGGTGCGGAGTTGGCCCGGGTGATCAGGCCCTGCAGTTTCGCCTCGGCGGCCGCGGCCGGGCCGCCGTGGCCGAGCGGACAGGTCGCCGAGGCCAGGCACCACGACGCGAACGCGCCGAACGCCACCTGGAATCCCGCCGCCTGGACGGTGCCGGCCTGCAGCGATGGCGTATCCGGGTCCACGGCGCCGTCCAGGACCAGCGCTCGCACCCGGCGCGGGAACAGTTGCGCATACCAAGTACCCAGGTACGTTCCGTATGACTTGCCTAGATAGGTGAGTTTCGCTTCGCCGAGCGCCGCTCGGAGCACGTCCATGTCCCGCGCCGCGTTCTGGGTGCCGACGTAGGGCAGCAGGTCCGCCGAGTTGCGCTGGCATTCGGCGGCGAACAGCTTGCTCTGCGCGACCAGGCTGGCCAGCTGGGCCGGAGTCGAAGGTTCGTCGTCGGTGGCGAAGAACCGGTCGAGCTGCGGGCCGGTCATGCAGTTCAGGGCGGGCTGGCTGCCGCCGACGCCGCGCGGGTCGAAGCCCACGAGGTCGAACCGGGCCAGCAGGGCGGCGGGAAACTCGCTGCGGGCGCCCAGCGCGTACTGCACGCCCGACGCGCCCGGCCCGCCGGGGTTGATGACCAGCGCGCCGATCCGCTGGGCCGGGTTGGCGGCGGGCAGCTTGATCACCGGCAGCGTGAAGCGCCGCCCGTTCGGCCGGGCGTAGTCGAACGGGACGACCAGCTGGGCGCACTCGAACCCGCTGTCACACGGCTGCCAGTCGAGCCGCTGCGCGTAGTACCCGGCCAGGGTGGATGGCTGCGGAGAGGCGGCGGAGGTCGCGGTCGCGCCGGAACATCCGCTGACCAGGACGGCCAGCGCGGCCGCGGCGGCGGCCCAGCGAGCCCGGCGGCCCGGCCTCACCGGTCGTCCCGGGGCGCCCTTCCGCGGCCGCCGGCGCGGTTCTTGCCGTGCATCGCCTCGTAGTCCTGCCGCGAGCCGCACACGCTGGCCTTCGGGCAGGCGCAGGCCTGGCCGTCGGCGGACAGCTTCACCACCACCGTGTCCGAAGGGACGTTGTGCCCGATGACGGTGCCCGGGCGGCCGGCGAGGTGACCGCGGCGCCGACCGGCGGGGCGTCCTTGCGGAAGTCCTGGTACAGCGGGTGCTCGTACTTCAGGCAGCACATCAGCCGGCCGCAGGCCCCGGCGATCCGCAGCGGGTTCACCGGCAGGTCCTGGTC
Organism: uncultured Actinomycetes bacterium; assembly: GCA_963835775.1. Lineage (GTDB taxonomy): Bacteria > Actinomycetota > Actinomycetes > Streptosporangiales > Streptosporangiaceae > Palsa-504. The sequence continues at coordinate 243,908 of CAWIHB010000006.1, forward strand.
CTTGGCCATCCGGACCGACACCGGCTCGAAGTCCTTGAGGAAGGTCGCGCAGCACAGGTCCCGGCCGCATGGCCCGATCCCGCCCTGCAGCCGGGCCTCGTCCCGGGGGCCGATCTGCCGCAGTTCCACGCGGGCCCGCAGCCGGCTGCCCAGGTCCCGGACCAGGGCCCGGAAATCCACCCGGTTCGGGGCGCTGAAGTAGACGATGAACACGTTCTCCGACCCGATGTAGTCCACCGCGGTGACCTTCATCGGCAGCTCGTGCTCCCGGATCAGCCTGCGGGCGGCCAGCCGCCCCCCGGCCCGGCGGCGGCGGTTCTCCTCGTCGCGGGCCAGGTCGTCATCGCCGGCGATGCCCTCGCACACCGGCAGCCCGTTGATGTCCTCGGAGACCCACTGCGGCGCCCACACGCATTCGGCCACCTCGGGGCCGGAGTCGGTGGGCACCAGCACCTTGTCGCCGATACCTGGCGAGTGCGCACCCGGATCGAGATAGTACAGCCGTCCGTACCGCTCGAAGCTCACCGCCATCATCATGCCCACGAGCCCAGACTACGGTGCCCGGGCGTCCTGGGCATATGTCGCCCGGTTTGTCAGACCTCGATGTCAGGCGCGCGCGGGGGGTTAGCCCTCCATGAGGGACAGCGCCATCTCCTCTACGGCCAGCAGCGGAGCCACGTTCACCGTCAGGCGCTCACGGCAGTGCATGATGGCTTGCAGGCGGCGCAGGCTGGACTCGGGGGTGGAGAGGGCGGCGACCTTGCGCAGGTCGGGCTCGCGATCGCCGTTCGCGAGTTCGACGCCGGCGCCGAGCTGGACCATCAGGACGTCGCGGTAGAACACGGCCAGGTCGAGCAGGGCGGCGTCCAGGGTGTCGCGCTTGACCCGGGTGGCGCGGGACTTCTGCCGGTCCTCGAGGTCCTTCATGGCGCCGGCCACGCCGCGCATGGCCTTGGCCACGCCCTTGCCCGTGGACCCCTCGCCGAACGCCCGGCGCAGCGCCTCCCGCTCCGGCTCGTCCAGGTCCTCGGTGACCGACTTGGCCTCGTCCTCGGCCGTCCGGACCAGCGAGGCAGCCGCGGACAACGCCGGGCCCAGGGATACGGCCTGCAGCGGCACGCGCAGCACCTCGGCCCGGCGGGCGGCGGCCGAGGAATCGAGGGCCAGGCGCCGGGCGCGGCCCACGTGTCCCTGCGCCGCGCGGGCCGCGGCCAGCGCGGCGGCGGGTTCGATGCCGTCCCGCGTCACCAGGACCTTAGCCACCTCGGACGAGGCCGGCACGACCAGCGTGACAACGCGGCAGCGCGACCTGATCGTGGGCACCAGGTCCTCGGCCGACGGCGCGCACAGCAGCCAGACGGTCCGCGGGACGGGCTCCTCGATGGCCTTCAGCAGGGCATTCGCGGCCTGCTCGGTGCACCGGTCGGCGTCCTCGAACAGGACCACATGCCAGCGTCCCCCGGCCGGAGCGCCGGCCGCGCGCAGCACCAGGTCCCTGGTCTGCTTGACCCCGTAGGACAGCCCCTCCGGACGGACCAGCATGAGATCGGCGTGGGTGCCGGCCTGCACCTGGCGGCAGGAGACGCACTCGCCGCAGCCACCCGACGGGCACAGCAGCGCGGCGGCGAAAGCCCGGGCCGCCACCGACCGGCCGGACCCGGGCGGCCCAGTGAACAGCCAGGCATGCGTCATCGCGCTGTGCTTCCCCGGCGGGACGACCCCCCGGGGAACCCCCGATTCTGGGGGAGAACCTTCCCCCTCAGAACCCCCCGGACCGGCCAGCAGCGCCGCGGCCGCGGCGGCCGCCCGCTGCAGCTGCGCCACCACCGCGTCCTGCCCGGCGAGCTCACCGAAGAACCCCGAGCTCACGAGACCTCTTCCTTGACGGCCGGGATATCTCCGGTGGAGGCCTCGGCCACCGAGGGCACCGGGTCGGGCAGCAAGCTGCGGATCCGGTCCTGGATGTCCTGGGTGATCTCGTCCTGCGGACGGTTCGCGTCGAGCACCAGGTAGCGCTCGGGTTCGGCCTGGGCCAGCGCCAGGAACCCGGCCCGGACCCGGTGGTGGAACTCGGCCGGCTCGGCCTCCAGCCGGTCGGCCGAACGCGCCCGCCTGCTCAGTCCGGCCACCGGGTCCATGTCGAGCACGATGGTCAGGTCGGGGGTGCGGCCGCCGGTGGCCCAGACGTTGAACCGGGTGATCTCATCCACCGCCAGGCTGCGCCCCGCGCCCTGGTAGGCCAGCGAGGAATCGACATACCGGTCGGTGATGACGATCGCGCCCTTCTCCAGCGCGGGCGCGATCACGCTGTCGGTGTGCTCGGCCCGGTCGGCGGCGTACATGAGCGCCTCGGCGCGCGGCGACATGCCGCCGTGCGCGGTGTCGAGCAGCAGCGCGCGCAGCCGCATGCCGATCTTGGTGGCGCCCGGCTCGTACGTGGCCACCACGTCGTAGCCGAGCTCGCGCAGCCAGATCGAGATCAGCCGGACCTGCGTGGTCTTGCCCGAGCCCTCGCCGCCCTCGAACGCGATCAGCAGCCCCGGCGGCGGCCCGGGCGGCGCGTTCCCGTTCAGGTGCACTGCGCCTGGCACCGGCGCGGCCGTCTCGCCCCTGATCGCGGCCAGCAGGTCCTCCCGCAGCGGCACCCCCTTGCGGTCGTCCATCTGATGGTAGGACCGCACGCCGAGGAAGGCCGCGAGCGCCGCGGCCAGCAGGATGACCAGGTTCTCCCCGACCGAGCGATAGACGACGTGCGCGAACCGCACGTCGCCGGATCCGGTGATGTCGGCGATCAGCTTGGTGAACCCGGCCGAGAGGAACGGCACCGCAGCGATGACGGTGAGCAGGATGACCTGGATGGACGACTGGAAGAAGGCGAAGACCCGCCCGCGGGTGTCGTCATCGACCTCGAGCCCGACGATGGTGAAGCCGGTCGCGTAGGCGATCCCGGACAGCGCCCCGAGCGCGATGACGAACACCGTGACCATGATGAGGTTCGGCACCAGGCCGATGAGCGCGAGCGGCACCGCGGCGGCCGTGATGGTCAGGCCGAACAGCCTGCGCAGGCTGAGGCCGGTCAGCAGGCGGGGGCCGAGGAACATGCCGAGCGCCATGCCCACGAAGATCGCCGCGAAGACCAGCCCGAACCCGGCGTCACCGCCCTTCAGCGTGAACTTGATGTAGGGCACGGACAGCCCGATCACCACGCCGGCCGCGACGAAGGCCCCGACCATGCCGGCCACCAGGCCGCGCACCACCGGGGTCTTGCCGATGAACCGCCAGCCCTCCCAGATCGACTTGGCCATCGACGGCACGGAGATCTTGCTCGCCTGCCGCTTCGGGATCTCGGTCAGGAACCAGACGGTCAGCGCGGAGACCGCGTACGACGCGGCGTTGATGTACAGGGCCAGGTAGACCGGATTGGTCTTGAAGAACGGCAGCACCCGGCCGAGAGCCTCGCTGATCAAGGCCAGCACGCTGAACAGGCCGGCCGCGAGCGGAGCGGTGCCGTACGTGCCGAGCAGGCTGTACTGGTTGGCCCGCTCCAGCTTGTCCGGGGGCACCAGGTTGGGGATCGACGCCGCGGTCGCCGGGTTCCAGAACAGCGACACCACGCCGGCCAGGAACTTCGCGGTGTACAGCCAGATCAGGTTCGGGAACAGCGGGATCGACAGGTAGAGCAGCCCGCGCAGCACATCGCCGACGATCATCGTGCGCCGCCGGTCCAGCCGGTCGGCGATGGCCCCGGCCACCGGGCCGAGCAGCAGGGCCGGCAGCAGGGTGGCCACCCAGACGCCGCCGATGGCCGCCGTCTGCGCCGCGATCGCCGAGGTGGTGGACTGCCCCGCGGTGTGCTTCTGCGTCAGGTACGCCGCGAGCGCGAGCAGTGCGAAAATGCTCAGCCAGTCGCCCAGGCTGGACAGCGACAGCGCGATCCACAGCCGCCGGAACGGCTTGATGGACAGCACGCCGGGCTCGCGGGCATGGTTACGCCGCGCGGCGCCGCGCCCGAGCTGCCCCCGGTCGGCGCCACGCCCGTTGCCCCCGACGCGGAAGTTCACGGCGTAAGCGTATCGGCACTGTTGGCCGCATAACTGGTTAGTCCTTGATCGTGATTTTAGGCTCAGCCCCTAGGCGCGGCTAGTCACCGCTTCGGTCGGATAAAGATCTTTTCGAGGCCGAACGGGCCGTGGTGCTTGTTTTCTTCCGGGTCGTGCTGGCCCGGGCGGCAGTGGTCCGGCGGCGCGGCGCCGGCGCCGCGGCGCGCCGGTCCGCGAGCAGCTCGGCGGCCCGCTGCAGGGTGATCGAGGCCACCTCGTCGCCCTTGCGCAGGGAGGCGTTGGTCTCCCCGTCGGTCACGTAGGGCCCGAACCGGCCGTCCTTGATCACGATCGGCTTGCCGGTGGCCGGGTCCTCGCCGACCTCCCGCAACGGCGGGGCGGCGGTGCGGGCGCCGCGGCCACGGGCCTTGGGCTGGGCGAACAGCTCCTTGGCTTCGGCCAGGGTCAGCGTGAACAGCTGGCCCTCGGACTCCAGCGACCGGCTGTCGGTGCCTTTCTTCACGTAGGGCCCGTACCGGCCGTTCTGCACGGTGACGGTCTCGCCGTCCAGCTCGCCGAGCGTCCGGGGCAGGCTCAGCAGCTTGACCGCGTCGTCCAGCGAGACGGTGTCCAGCGCCATCGACTTCAGCAGCGAGGAGGTCCTGGGCTTGGCCGAGGCGGGAGCGTTCTCGGGCAGCTGCTCGGTGACGTACGGGCCGAACCGGCCGGCCTTGGCCACCAGCACGTGACCGGAGCCCGGGTCGGTGCCGAGGATCACCTCGCCATTCGGCTGGCTGAACAGCTCCTCGGCCTTGGAGACGGTCAGCTCGTCCGGGGCGAGGTCCTCGGGGACGTTGACCCGCTGCCCATCGCGCTCCAGGTAGGGCCCGTACCGGCCGACCCGGACCACGATGTCGGTGCCGGCCAGCGGGAACGAGCTCACGTCCCGCGCGTCGATGTCGCCGATGTCGCTGACCAGCGACTTCAGGCCCGGGCCGGCGTCGGCCCCATCCTGGCCAGCACCATCCTGGGCGGCCCCGTCGGCCCCGTCGGCCCCGTCGGCGCCGAAGTAGAACCGGCGCAGCCAGGGCACCCGCTCGGCCTCACCGCGGGCGATCGCGTCCAGCACGTCTTCCATCTTGGCCGTGAACTCGTAGTCGACCAGCTGGCCGAAGTGCCGCTCGAGCAGCGTGACCACGGCGAAGGCCAGGAACGAGGGCACCAGCGCGGTGCCCTTCTTGAACACGTAGCCGCGGTCCAGGATCGTGCCGATGATGCTGGCGTAGGTCGACGGCCGGCCGATCTCCCGGTCTTCGAGCTCCTTGACCAGGGACGCCTCGGTGTAGCGGGCCGGCGGCCGGGTGGCGTGCTCGGCCGGGGCCAGCCGCAGCACGTCCAGCGGGTCGCTTTCGGCCAGCACCGGCAGCCTGCGCTGCTGGTCGTCGCGGTCGGTGTTGGGGTCGTCCGCGCCCTCCACGTAGGCCTTGAGGAACCCGTAGAAATTGATGACCTTGCCGCTGGCGCCGAACTCGGCCCGCTCACTGGCGGCCGAGGTGCCCGCGACCCGGACCGACACCGACTCGCCGGTGGCGTCCTTCATCTGCGAGGCCACGGTGCGCCGCCAGATCAGCTCGTACAGGCGGCGTTCGTCGGAGGACAGGTGGTCCTTGGCGACCTGCGCCGGGGTGCGGAAGCTGTCGCCGGCCGGGCGGATGGCCTCGTGCGCCTCCTGGGCGTTCTTGACCTTGCTGGCATAGCTGCGCGGGGCGTCCGGGATGTAATTGCTTCCGTAGAGCTCGCTGGCCTGCTTGCGGGCCGCGCTGACCGCGGTCTGGGACAGCGTCACCGAGTCGGTGCGCATATAGGTGATGTAGCCGTTCTCGTACAGCCGCTGGGCCACCGACATGGTGTGCTTGGCCGAGAAGCCCAGCTGGCGGGAGGCTTCCTGCTGCAGGGTGGTGGTGCGGAACGGCGCGTACGGCGAGCGCTTATAGGGCTTGCGCTCCACGCTGGATACCGCGAAGGTGGCGTGCGCCAGGCGCTCGGCCAGGGCGGCGGCGGCCACCGCGTCCAGGTGCAGGACGTCCTTACCGCGCAGCTCGCCGGCCGAGGTGAAGTCGCGGCCCTGGGCCACCCGGCGGCCATCCACGGCGACCAGGCTGGCGGTGAAGGTGGTGGGTTCCTCGGCGTCCTTGCGGCCGTGCTCCTTGGTGGCGAACTCGGCCTCGAGGTCGGAGTAGCTGGCCGCGCGGAAGGCGATCCGCTCGCGCTCCCGGTCGACGATCAGCCGGGTGGCCACCGACTGCACCCGCCCGGCCGACAGCTTGGGCATGACCTTCTTCCACAGCACGGGCGAGACCTCGTACCCGTACAGCCGGTCCAGCACGCGGCGGGCCTGATAGGCGTCGACCAGGCCCTCGTCCACCTGGCGCGGGTTGGCGATGGCGCGGGCGATCGCCTCCGGGGTGATCTCGTGGAAGACCATCCGGCTGTGCGGCACCTTGGGCTTGAGCTCCTCGAGCAGGTGCCAGGCGATGGCCTCGCCCTCACGGTCTTCATCAGTGGCCAGCAGGAGTTCGTCGGCGTCCTTGAGCAGGCTCTTGAGCTTGGCCACCTGCTGCCGCTTGTCGCTGTGCACGACGTAGAGCGGCTCGAAGTTCTCGTCCACGTTGACGCCGAGCCTGGCCCACGGCTCGCTGCGGAACTTGGCCGGGATCTCGGCGGCCCGGTCGGGCATGTCCCGGATGTGGCCCACGCTGGACTCGACCACGTAGCCCTGGCCCAGGTACCCGGCTATGGTCCGGGCCTTGGAGGGCGACTCGACTATGACGAGCTTGGTGCCGTGGCCGTCGCTCTTCCCCGCACTGCTCCTGGCCGGCTTGGTCTTCGGGCCGGTTCCCGCCTTCGTCTTCGCCGTCGTTGTCGTTGTCCTTGCTGGCACGCTTTTCCCGTCCTTGCCTCCGCGTCGTGACCATCGCATGGTCCCCGTGGTCGCGCCGCCCTGCAGCTGTAACCGCCGGCCTGGTTCGCCGTGTTCCCTAGGGTTCACTGGAACAGACCGGAGATTTTGCCACCGCCGGTTGAATCGCCGGTGAACTTAAGCACAATAGGACCGATGGCCGAGTACGCCTACCTCGTCGTGTACCTGCCTCGCGGAATGTCCCGAGATGCCCGTGACTCCGCGCGGCGGATCCTAGCCGGCTACGCAGAATACGGGGACTGGGAACTGTCCAGGCTCCGGCTCAACGCTGACGGCAGCAGGAAGGCTACCCTCCGAAGGCGAATCATACGCCCAGTCCGCACATTCTGAACTCATTCCGCGACTGGGCGGAATCGCGGCCTGACCGATCCAGGCCGGACACGACTGTGGGCGGCCCCCCCGGCTGGGGAGCCGCCCACAGTGTTGAGCCAGCTGAACGGTTACGCCGCCTCGTTGCGGCGGCGACGGCGGGCGACCACCATGGTGGTGGCGCCGATGCCGAGGCTGCCCAGCGCCACGGCCGCCAGGCCGGCCAGGTCAGCGCCGGTGATCGGCAGCCCGCCGGGCGCGGTGGACGTGGTCACGCCCGAGCCGGAACTGGGCATGCTGCCGGTGGTCGGGCCGGTCGGCGGGGTCGTGGGGCCGGTCGGCGGAGTGGTGGGACCGGTCGGCGGAGTGGTGGGACCGGTCGGCGGAGTCGTGGGACCGGTCGGCGGAGTGGTGGGACCGGTCGGCGGAGTGGTGGGACCGGTCGGCGGAGTGGTGGGACCGGTCGGCGGGGTCGTGGGACCGGTCGGCGGAGTCGTCGGGCCGGTCGGCGGGGTCGTCGGGGTGGTGGGCGGCATGGTCGGGCCGGTCGGCGGCGTGTTCGGTGGGATGATGGTGTTGGAGAAGGAGCCGCCCGCGCACTGCGCGTTGGCGTAGCCGACGACGCCAGCGGCGACGCCGCAGACGTTGACCGGCGCGCTGATCGGCGCGTTCACCGTGTTACCCGACAGCGCCGAGATGACGCCGGCGTTGCCGTTACCGCCGGACCCGCCTGAGCCGGCGATGACGGTGTTGCTGGCCGCCCCGCCGCGGCAGGCGGCGTGGGCGAAGCCCACTACGGCCGCGGCGATGCCGCAGACGTTGACCGGCGCGCTGATCGGCGCGTTCACCGTGTTACCCGACAGCGCCGAGATGACGCCGGCGTTGCCGTTGCCGCCCGGCCGGCCGGACCCCCCTAGCCGGCGATGACGGTGTTGCTGGCCGCCCCGCCGCGGCAGCCGGAGTTCGCGAACCCGCCGACCGCTCCGGTGACGCCGCAGATGTTGACCGGCGCGCTGATGGGCGCGTTTACGTTGTTGCCCGAGCCGACCGAGGCCACGCCCGCGTTGCCGTTGCCGCCGGACCCGCCTGAGCCGGCGATGACGGTGTTGCTGGCGGCACCGCCGGCGCAGCTGGCGTTCGCCCCGCCGATCAGGGTCACCGCGACGCCGCAGACGTTCACCGGCAGGCTCACCGGCGCGTTCACAGTGTTACCCGACAGGACGGACAACACTCCGGCGTCGCCGTCCGGGCCCGAGTCGGCGAACGCCGCGCTCGCCGGCCACGCGAACCCGGCGGTCAGCACCGCGGTACCGACCGCGGCTGAAACCCAACGTGCGTTCTTCATATCGTTGCTCCAATTCGGCCTTGCGGTCGCGTACGCGACGGCTGGCTATCTTCAGTGCGGCCGCGCCAGCGAGCAGGGCGCCGATGGCGAGGGCCGCGAAGGAATTACTGCTCATGCCCGATGTATTGGCGGCGCTGAGCGCGCTGCCCGGCACGAGGATGCTGCCTCCGGTCCCGCCGCTGCGGACGGGCAGGTCGCCCAGCCCGGCCAGAGACGGCAGGTCGGCCAGGCCTGGCAGGGCGCCAAGACCGACCAACTGAGACGCGGAGGATGTATCGGTGGTGCTCGCGCCCGGGCCGGGCGCGTCGAGGGTGTCGCTGAACGTCTGGCCTTCGGGCCCGATGACCGTATGGCCGCTGCTGCCCGTCACGCCGGACGGGGACGTCAGGCCGGGAACGCTGACCGGAATGGTCACCTGGCTGCCGCTGCCTATGGACACGGACCCGCTCGTGCCGCTGCCGCCCGCGCCCTGGGACGCGCCGACGGAAGCGAGCGCGCCCCCCTGGCACCCTGCGGCCGCGATGCCCAGCAGGGCGCCCGCGTTACCGCAGACGGCGACGGGCGGGCTCACCGGGGCGAGCAGGCCGTTACCGCCGAGCACGGCCACGGCGCCTGGACTGCTGCTGGCGGTGCCGGCCCAGGCGACGCTGGACAGAGCACCTCCAGCCGTGGCGAAGCCGACGGCTACCAGCGCCGTCTTCGCCGTCCAGCGTGCCCATGGGCGCATGGGTACTCCTTGTGAGACTTGATGAGAGGTTGGTGTACGCAGGAGCCGTTGGCGACCCCTCGAGTACAGAGAGTCACCGGCGCGCAGGCCGGGCGTTCCCGGTCCTGGGTGCCGCCGGGCAGGCGGCACCCAGAACCAGAGGAGATCAGCCTCAGGGAACGATGGCGGTGTTGCTGGCGGCACCGCCGACGCAGGCGGCGTTGGCGAAGCCGACCACCGCCGCGGCGATGCCGCAGACGTTCACCGGCACGCTGACCGGGGCGTTCACGTTGTTGCCCGACAGCACCGACGCGATGCCGGCGTTGCCGTTGTTGCTGCCACCCGCCGGGCCGGCGATGAGCGTGTTGCTCTGCGACCCGCCCCGGCAGCCGGAGTTCGCGAACCCGCCGACTGCCGCGGAGACACCGCAGACGTTGATCGGCGCGCTGATCGGCGCGTTCACGTCGTTGCCCGAGCCGACCGAAGCCACGCCCGCGTTGCCGTCGTTGCTGCCGCCGGACGGGTCGGCGATGACGGTGTCGCTTACGGCACCGCCCGCGCACCCGGCGTTCGCCCCGCCGAGCAGGGCCACGGCCACGCCGCAGACGTCGACCGGCGCGCTGACCGGCGCGTTCACGTCATTGCCCGACAGGAGCGACAGCACACCGGCGTCGCCATTCGGACCCGACTGGGCGAACGCCGCGCTGGCGGGCAGCACGAACCCGGCGGCGAGCACCGCGGTGCCGATCGCGGCTGAAATCCAACGTGCCTTCTTCATATCGTTGCTCCTATTCCCGCCTGCGGTCGCGTGCGCGACGGCCGGCCATCGTCCGCTGAGCCCCGTACCCGGGCGCGGTACGGTGAGGGTTGGTTTATTGACGAAGAGTCACCATAGCATCACGGAGAGTGCTTGAGGTGCGAATCGCGGAGCAAGCAGGCCCGGTCCGGGCGCGGGCCCGGGCCGCCCCCGGCCTGACCTCGGGTTAGGCCCTAGCAGCCGTCGAGAAAACGGTCCAGGACCCGGGTGCCGAACTGCAGGGCATCGACCGGAACCCGTTCGTCGATGCCGTGGAACATTCCGGAAAAGTCCAGCTCCGGCGGCAGCCGCAGCGGCGTGAAACCGAAACAGCGCAGGCCAAGCCGGCTGAACTGCTTGGCGTCGGTGCCCGCCGACAGGCAGTACGGAATCACCTGGGCGCCGGGGTCTTCGGCGACAAGCGCGCTGGTCATGGCGTCGTACAGGTCGCCGTCCGGGGTGGTCTCCAGGGCGATGTCGGTGTGGATGATCTCGCGGGTCACGCCTGGGCCCAGCACCCGGTCCAGCTCGGCGAAGAACTCCTCTTCATAGCCGGGCAGGAACCTGCCGTCTATTTCAGCGGTCGCGGTCTGCGGCACGACGTTGACTTTATAACCGGCTCGGAGCACGGTCGGATTTGCTGTATTTCGCAGCGTTGCGCCTATGACACGCGAAACTGCCCCGATCTTGGCTAGCGGCTGGGCTGGATCGTTCGGCATAAATTCGATGCCGAGTGCCTTACATGCACCTTCCAGGAAAGCCTGGACCGAAGGGATGAGCCGGACCGGCCACTCGTGCCGCCCCAGCCGCCCGACCGCCTCGGCCAGCTCGGTGACCGCGTTGTCGGTCTGGATCATCGAGCCGTGGCCGGCCCGCCCGCGCGCGGTCAGCCGCATCCAGGCCATGCCCTTCTCCGCGGTCTGCAGCAGGTAGAGCCGCTGGCTGCCCAGCACCATGCTGAAGCCGCCGACCTCGCCGACCGCCTCGGTGACGCCCTCGAACAGGTCGCGGTGCCGGTCGACCAGGAAGCGGGCGCCCCAGGTGCCCCCGGCTTCCTCGTCCGCGGTGAAGGCCAGCACGATGTCGCGGGCCGGCGGGCGGCCCTCGCGCAGCCGCTGCCGCACCACGGCGAGCATCATCGCGTCCATGTCCTTCATGTCGATCGCGCCGCGGCCCCAAACGCAGCCGTCGGCGATCTCACCGGAGAAGGGGTCGTGCTGCCAGTCCGGCGCGCTGGCCGGGACCACGTCCAGGTGACCGTGCACGAGCAGGCCCGGGCGTTCGGGGTCGCGGCCGGGGAAGCGGGCCACGACGCTGGTGCGCTTGGGATGCGACTCCAGGACGGCAGGCTCGAGCCCGACCTCGGACAGCAGGGCGGCGACGTGTTCGGCGGCGGCCCGCTCGCCGGGACCGGAGTGGTCGCCGGGGTTGGTCGTGTCGATCCTGATCAGGTCCCGGCAGATGCCGACGACCTCGTCATGTGCGGTCACCTGGTTCGCGGTCATGGTTTTATCGTGCCACTGGAGCCGCCGGGAGTTCGGCCGCACCCCGGGCACCCAGATTGGGGCGCTTGCGCACTTCGCTAGACGCCCCTCGGTTTGCTAAGGTAAGCCAGCCGACGCGTACGACGCGCCGAGGGTCCGGGTGGCGGAATAGGCAGACGCGCTAGCTTGAGGTGCTAGTGCCCGTTAAGGGCATGGGGGTTCAAGTCCCCCCTCGGACACCAAAACTGGTGAGAAGTCCCCAAAACGGACAGCACTTGAACACGCGCCGGGCGGCCGGTCCTCACGGCCGTCCCGGCCACCGGCCGCGCGGTCGCCTCCTGTCCAGGAGGCAGCCATGACTGCCCGGCTCGTTCCCCCTGTCATCCCCGCCGCCAGCCCTGGCCGCCGGCCGGGCAAGCCTGGCGCGGGTCATCCGATGCCGCTGGCCAGCCCGCCGGGCCGACCGGACGTGGTCTACGGGTTCGGACGGATCGACGCCTCCGGGCGGGTCGCAGACCGGGCGACCATCACCGCGCTGGGCTGGCGGGGCGGTGACCGGCTGACCCTGACCGCCGAGGCCGGAGTGATGATCGCACGCCGCGACCCGGGCGGCATGATCACCGTGCCGTCCCGGCCCTACGTCGTGATCCCCGCTCCGTTGCGGCGCCGCTGCGGGCTGCGGGCTGGTGATCACGTGCTGCTGGCCGCCTCGCCCGGCCAGGACACCCTGGCCGCGTACTCCTTCGCGGTGGTGGACCAAGCGCTGCAGGCGCGCGCCCCGGCCCCCGGCAGCGAAGGGAGGCGACCATGACCACCGTGAGCGCGGGCTCCTCCCAGCAGGCAGTGGTGGAGGCGGCCCTGGTGCTGCTGGAGCGGATGGGCCTGACCCCGGCCGACCTGACCGCCGTCCCGCAGCCCCGCAAGCCGGTGCCGACCTTCGCCGCGTACGTCCCGGTCGTGTCGGCGGCGGTCAGCGCCGGGACCCGCCGAGCCTACGGCTCGTACTGGAACCGGATCATCGAGCACTGGGGCAGCCGCCGCCTGGACGAACCCACCCCGTCGGAGATCCGCCAGCTGATGGTTTACGTCAAGACCCACGTGGTGGCCCGCCGCAACGCCCGCGGCGGCCGCAGCGCGGAAGAGCACCTGGTGGCCGCGCTGCGCTGCCTGTACCGGCGCGCCGTGGACGACGGGCTGATCGCCGAGGCGGGCAACCCGGCCCGCAAGGTCGCCAAGCCCCGCCGCCTGCCGACCACCCGCCGGGCGCTGCCGGACATCCGGCTAGCAGAGATCAACGAGACCGCCGCGACCACGGGTGACGACCCGGAGCTGGACACCCTGTTGTTGCGGCTGCATACCGAGACGGCCTGCCGGCGCGGCGGTGCGCTGGCGCTGCGGCCGCGGGACCTGGACCCGGACCAGTGCCTGGTCCTGCTGCGGGAGAAGGGCGAGACGGTCCGCTGGCAGCCGGTCTCGCCCATCTTGATGGGCCGCCTGGTCGAGCACGGCCGGGAGCGGCGCGCCCCGGCGGACGGGCAGTTGCTGCGGTACGCCGACGGGCGGCCAATCACCTCCCGGCGGTATGACCACCTATGGTCCCGGATCGGCCGGCACCTGCCCTGGGTGGCGACCCAGGGCATAAGTACCCACTGGATCCGCCACACCATTTTGACCTGGGTCGAGCGGAATTTCGGGTATGCCGTGGCCCGCGCCTATGCTGGGCACACCGACGGCGGCAGCGAGGCCGGCGCCACGGCGACCTACGTGCGCGCCAGCCTCGCTGAAGTGGCCGCCGCCCTAGCCGCGCTGACCGGCGGACCCCACCCGCTCGCCACGACCGAAGGGTGGTGACCGGCATGGCTGCTGTCACCATCGACGCCGCCGGCGCCATGGACCGGGGCCTGCGTAGTGCGGTCCCGGCCAGGACCAGCGGACCGGCCGCCGCGGACCGGTCCCCGGGGGTGGTCCGGCCGGGCCGGGCCGTGCGGTCCTGGCCGTGGGGAAGCGACGGATCAGCGCGGCGTACGCGGTCAGCAGGAATCATTACCATGTGTCTCTGCGTTACATTGTGTGCTTACCGCGTGTTCCCTGGTCGGGGGTCGTTTGGGTTCAAGTCCCAAGATGCTCGGGGAGGGGGCTGTGCTGCTCATTCTGTGGTCCCTGTATCTTCGAGACCCAGGGAAGGAGAAGCACATGATCGCTACGATCAGCAAGATTAATGCGATATACGCCCTCGTTCACTCGGCTGATGAGGTAATTGGCAGCCTGGCCCCTATCCAGGGAACACGCGGCGCCTGGCTTGCGCCAGGATAACTGGCTCCTCACCGCGTATGGGTGTGGCATGTATGTGGCATGAGCGGTAGAACGTACTCCACGGCTATCATCGGAGATGGAGCCGCGGCACACCGGTTGAACTGCGGATAGATCTGAGAGCGGGCGACCGGAATCGAACCCGCATTTCCAGCTTGGGAAGCTGGTAACAAACTCGGATCGGTCACTCCAACTGGGGCACCATGACCAGGAGAAATAGCTCCTCGACTCCGCGGTGTTGCCTCTTTGGGTAGAAAATTGGGTAGAAAACCGCTGCTGTCCGGAATCTGTGAAGCCTCGTTGCAGCGCAGTGCCGTTTGGTGACTCTGCGGCGGCGCGCGTACTGCCTTGCCGATGGGGCATCAGTCCCTGGTCGGCTTTGTGGCCCGGGTCGATCATCACGGCAAAGTCCTGCTGGCGGCAGGCTCGGTGCCCGAATGCTTCTGGCAGGGCGGCGGCGTCCGGCCCGTCCAGCATGCCGGGCCGGTGGTCCCGTCGGCGTCCACGCCTCAGGCGGCGGGCATCGCGGCGGCCGATGCGGTGATCCGGGTGGATCCGGGCGTCGCCGAAGGCGGCATGGTTCAGCAGGATCTGGGCGAGCTCGCCGTGGTGGTCATCGAACATGCCAACCAGGGCCTCCACCAGGTCATCGTGCTTGGCCTTCATCCGGGTGCGGGGCCAGGGCGGCCAGCGTGCGCGGGTCGCGTTCCCGGGCGATCATGTCCTTGGCTGATTCGGTGGTCAGCTTGCTTGCCACAGCCGACAGCTTGACCAGCGCTTCTCTGAACTAGCGATAATCAAGGTTTTCCCTAGTCAGACGGTGTGAGACACAGCATCATAAACGGGCTACTGCGTATTCTGATAGTGGATAGCCTTGCCGCGTGGCCGAACGTGATGATAACGAGCGCCGGGACGGGAACGTAGAGGCAGCCGCCGCCGCAGCAGGTGCCCTGATCGGGAGCATCGCGGGGCCAGGCGGGTCCGTCGCGGCGCATGGCTCGGCCCGAAGCTGAAGCGCTGGGTCAGCGGGATCTGGGCGGAGCTATCGGAAAGTGCACGGCAGCGCCAGACCGACGTGCTCTTCTGGGCCATCCGCGAGGGGGTCCCGGTTGACGAGATGGAAGCGCGGATCAAGGCGTCCGAGAAAACGGAGCTGCTGGCCGGGCTCGCCCTGGACGCCGCCTGGCAGACCGTCTGGGAGGACAAGGTGCGCACCCTGGGCGGCTCCCTGGCTGCGGGACTGCTGGCCGAGGACGATGCCACGATCGACACTGAGCAGATGATCATCGCGGCCATCACCGACATCGAGGCCCCGCAGCTTGCCATGCTGGATCTCCTGGTGTCCTGGCGGCCAGGTCGCAACACTGCTGAGCCGCTGATCAGCGGCCCGTTGGATCTTCCGAAGGATTCCCACGACCGCCCGTTCGATGACAACTGGGACGTCGCCTGGCGTGAATGGCCCCGCGAGTTGATCGCCCTCGCGCGCCCGAGCGTTGCCCCGATAGCGCCGAGTCTCCTAGGGACCCTCCAGCGTCATGGCCTGGCGGTCCAGAACGCCAACACCGGGGAGGCGATCGAGAAATATGCCCAGGCGTTCGAGAAGAAGCTCGGTGGGCAGTATCGCCGTGAAGGACGGGCGGGTGCTTTCCGGCCTT
>CAWIHB010000007.1:0-456835 GCA_963835775.1 uncultured Actinomycetes bacterium
TAAAGAACTCGGTCACAGTTGAGCCATCGACTGTCCGGTCTCAATCAAGCTGACCGATTCTCAGTCCACCCGCAGGCAAGGTGGCATCGTCTCAATAGAGATGGCAAAAATCGACACAGAGTAACAGCCCTCGGCCAGGAAATAACGATCCGTAGTCGTGCTGTCCGTCAAAGGCCAGGTTCTTTGAGACACCTCAAGATCATCTTCTCAGTCGACGTGGCATACACCCAGCTCAGACCAAGATCATCAGACACGAACACTGAGAACGGACATCGACGGTCTTCCCCGGTGAAGGGTCACGCGGATGACGGCGGGGCTGGCGACCCGGGCCGGTGGTCCGGCGATGGCGAGGGAGCCCGCGATGGCAGGATTAATCGTTGTGGCGGTGAACAAGATGCCGGCCGCCGAGGTCGAGGTGTCGGCGGATCTGGTGCGGCGGCTGCTGGCCGATCAGCACCCTGACCTCGCGCGCCTGCCCGTGGAGTTCCTGGCGAACGGCTGGGACAACGAGCTGTACCGGGTCGGGGATAGGCTCCTCGCGCGGCTGCCGCGCCGCGCCCTGGGCGCGGGAGATCATCAAGAATGAGCAGCGCTGGCTGCCCGGGCTCGCCCCGAGGCTGCCCCTGCCCATCCCTTATCCAGAACGGACCGGGGTCCCCGCGCACGGTTATCCCTATCCATGGAGCGTGGTGCCCTACCTGCCGGGCCTGCCCGCGGCGCAGGCCAGCTCCTTCGACCCGGCGGGAGCCGCGGCCGCCGTCGGCGGGTTCCTCGGCGCGCTGCACGTCCCGGCCCCGGCGGACGCGCCGGCCAACCCGTTCCGCGGCGTCCCGCTGGCCGACCGCGCCGGCAGCTTCGCGGCCAACCTCGCTGTAGTCACCGGCGAAGTCGGCCGGGGTCTAGCCGACCGGGACGCGGTGCTGCGCGCGTGGGACGCGGCGCTCGCGGCCCCCGGCTACGACGGCCCGCCTGTCTGGCTGCACGGCGACCTGCACCCGGCGAACATTCTCGTGAACGACGGCCAGGTCAGCGGCGTGATCGACTTCGGCGACATCACCGCGGGCGACCCGGCCGGCGACCTGTCGGTGGCCTGGATGCTGCTCCCGCTCGGCTGCCATGACAGCTTCTGGTCGGCCAACCCAGACGGCCGGCGGCGCCGGCGGGCGGGTCGGCGACGCCCTTCGGATGCGGGCCAGAGGCTGGGCACTGAACTTCGCGATCGTGTTTCTGGCCCACTCGGAAGACAATCCGGTACTCCTGGAAGTCGGCCGCTGCACCCTCAGCACCGTGCTGGAGGATCAGCGCGGACCAGTTGGGTAAAGACCCGGGCGCCCGGCCCGCCTACGGCGAAATGGCTCACATTTGCTGGCAGACGGGCGCCCGCATCTAACCTAATCGTTGCCACTGAAACTGAGCCAGCCCAGGTCACCAGCCCGTCCATGGCTCAGATCCGATGGCACAGGACACAGCGCGCGACAGAACCAGGTCGTAAAACGAGATCGGAGTAGCTTCAGAACTATGCGCACGCGGTGGGATGAAATCGAGATCCTGCGGACGATCGACGCGCTCCAGGAACAGCACGGTGGCGGGCCGGTCGCGACCAGCGGCCGGGAAGCGATAGACGGGATCGCCGGGTCCCGTGTGACTACCGACTTCCTGATCAGCGGGTTCGCCTACGCGCTGGACCTGGCCTGCGGTGCCGGGCTGCTCACGTTTGAGGTTTCCGACCACGCGGTGGCTTACCGCACGCAGAACACGGACTTCTACCTGGAGAACGTCCGGTGGATCGCGCTGACCATCAGCGGACGGGACCGTGCCCGCGGCCGGATAGTGGAGGTGGCGCTGCCCGACCCCGGCGAGGATGATGGCCATCTCATCAGTCACCTGGTTCTCGGGCAGGTCGCCGAGGAGATCGAGCACCAGTACTCCCGGGAGCAGGCCGTGGTGTTCCTGGAGGAATCCGGCATCGACCTGGACCGCATCCGCGCACCGGCCGATTTCCAGCCGCAGGGCGTCGCCGATGTCCTGAACGCACTCGAACGGTGGGACGGATCGGACGGCCGACGCGTGCTGCGCGGGTTTCTCGGCCGCTGGTTCACCGGTCAGCTCCACACCGGTCCGGGCGACGAAGTGCGAGCGGCGGCATGCGCTAGCTGTGCCGCTCGGCCGCGGACATCGCGCTGTGGGGACGCGTGAGCCAGAGCCATCCGCCCGCCCCTGGTGGCCCCCGCCTCGACTGGGACGTTACGGCGAGGTTGGCCTCCCACGTTGCAGGCTGATCTACCGCGCGTCGTGCCCGCCATCAAGCTCAGGCAGCAATTGCTGAGAAACGGCATGCCTGCACCCGTGACCATGGCCGCCCGATGGGCGGCTTCCCCGGTCTTGGCCACGGCCTCCTCATGCCGCCCAGGCTCGCCAGGCGCCCGGACCGGCGACATGGCCGGCCCGGGCAGGCACGCGCCGGGCCGGGCATTGGCCAGCTGCCGGCCGCCGGCGCCGGGCTTATAGTGACTCCGTGAGGCCGCCCCGTCGCCTGTCGATCCCGGGCTGCATCGGCTGCGGGGCGATGAGGCAGTATGAGAGCTGCGCGGGGGCCTGCCGCGAGCGCAGGCTTGAGCTCGTCAGCGGCGGCGATTACGACGAGCTGACGGCGGCCGCGGCGGCCTGTACTGTTCGCATCGAGGGGCTCCGGGCCGTCGTCGGGGAGCTGGCGCGCACAGAGCCAGGCCCGGGCGAGTGGCGGGTCGCGTACGAGGCGCTTCAGCGATCGGCACGTTCGGCGCTGCGACGTTTCAGGCCCGCTGATGGGGGCGGCGATGATGAGCTGCTTTCGCCTTCGGAGACCGTGATCGTCTGGCGATGCCAGGACTGCGGGGGCGTTGATGCTCCGCAGCCGTGCATCGATGTTTGCATCTGGGGTCCGGCCGACTGGGTGGATGCGGCCTCGTATGAGTCCGAGCGGTCGCGGGCCGCCGTCGACCGCGAGGGTGAGCAGTCGCTGGCTGGGCTGCTTCGCAGGTTCGCGTTCGCCACACCGCGTGACGGGCAGTGGGAGCGAAGCTGGCGCGCCGTTCAATCGCAAGCACGGCTCGCTCTGCGATCAAGGGAACCACGCTGCGTTACGGACGAGACGGCTATCGGGCATGATCAAGCCGATAGATAGCGCTGCTGCTTTGCTAGCGCCTGGGCCAGTATTCGTCAGATGAGCAGAAACAGCCACGGGTTGTGGTGCCGGAACATGCCTGACGCCTTCAGCCCCGCGAGGCAGTGAGCGTGACAGGACTCCGGCCCGCCGCCCGAGGACGGCAACCATGCTCCGGATGTTCGATACGATCTTGCAGACGGCCGGGAAGTACTTTGCGGAAGGGGCTCACCTTCCGCGCAGAAGGTCAGCTGAGCCCGATGAGCCGAATGCGCCGTCGGCCTGGGCGGCTGCGCTTCGGACGCGGTCACGGCCTGTGAGCAGATTGGAGGTGTCACGGGACATGCAGAAGTTCTCGCTGGAGGCCCTGGGGCGTCAGCTGCTGGAACGGGCCGGCGCCGCGGGCGGAGGTCACAGCGCCGATACGGTTGTCGGCGGCCATGAGCGGATACTGCGCCAGACGGTCGTTGCGATGCTCAAGGGCGCCGTCCTGGCTGAGCATGAGAACCCGGGCGAGGCGACCGTACATGTCTTGCGCGGACGCGTGCGGTTGTCGGCCGGGGACCTGTCCTGGGAGGGGCGGTCCGGTGACCTGCTTGTCGTGCCGGACGCGCGCCACAGCCTGGAGGCGCTGGAGGCCTCGGCGGTGCTGCTGACCGTCGCCAAGCTGCCGTGACCGCATCACAGGTCCAGCAGTCCGTTTGGCTGCCGGAGGTCCCCGGACACCATCCGCGCCGGCACGGCGGACTTGATCGAAGCTGAGCCTCAGGCCCGAGGAGGGCGGCTGATGGCGAACGTAAAGGTACAGGTGCGCGGCCCGTCGGCCCGGATGCAAGGCTAGCGGGCCTGCGCCCTC
Organism: uncultured Actinomycetes bacterium; assembly: GCA_963835775.1. Lineage (GTDB taxonomy): Bacteria > Actinomycetota > Actinomycetes > Streptosporangiales > Streptosporangiaceae > Palsa-504. The sequence continues at coordinate 3,999 of CAWIHB010000007.1, forward strand.
GCGGGCCGGGACTGACTGTCGTGTGGCTGGCTGAGGTCTTGCAGCTCACCGCGGATGGTAGTAGGAACAAAAGGCCGTTGAATCGCTGGTGATCAAGGCGTGATCCGGCTGTCGGCTGGCCTGAAGCGCACACACGAGGAGGGAGCGGATGACGGCATCGATGGACGAGGAGCGGGCAAGCCTCCCCCCATCTCCAGCCACCGAGCATGAGGAAGGCGGCGACCCGGCCTGCTGGGCGCACCGCGTCTGCCCGGAATGCGGTCGGCTCAACCAGGCGGAGCACCCGGACGCGTGCGAGGCATGCGGGGCGGCCTTTCCCGTTTACTAGGCGCAAGGTGCCGGCCTTCGAGAACAGGCGCAGCCGGAGGTGTGTCAGCCATCTGCCATCTGCTGGAGCCTGCATGGGGCGGTGCCAGGCAAGCGAAGTCAGCTGGAGGTCCAGTTACTATCTATGACGGGCAGACCGGGGATGCTCAGGTGCTGCATTTACCAGCACAGGGGATGCGCGGCATTCCTGGCAGCGAGCCCGGCAGCTTGCCGGAGGGAACCAGATTGCCCTGCGGCCATCGCGGGGCTGGTGCTGCCAATGCCTTTGGTTCCTGTTGGTCGATTTTGATCCTTGACAGACTGGCGGGGGTCGGCTGATTGTGGTCCGATATGGCGGGAGGCGCTGAGATGGCAGCGATGCGCGGGCCGGCCGGTATCGGCAGTGAGCTGGACGAGGCGCTAGTGCGGGCCGGGCGTTCTCTGCGCAGGGGCGTGGTCTCGGCTGACGTGGGGACGCTGCAGAAGTCCGGCGGGCGGGAGGCGGACAGCTTCTACCGGGACCGGTTGAGCTATGACAAGGTGGTCCGCTCGGCGCACGGGGTGAACTGCACGGGCACGGGCCGGACCGGCCGGACTACGAGCCGCGCGGGTGCCCGCGCGGCGCGGCGTTCTCCTGGTACAACTACTCGCCAACCCGGGTCCGCTATCCCTATGTGCGGGGCGTGCTGCTGGAGTTGTTCCGGGAGGCCAGGGCCTGCCACGGCGGCAACCCGGTCGAGGCGTGGGCCGAGATCACCGGCAACCCCGGCCTCGCGGGCCGCTACAAGTCGGCCCGCGGCAAGGGCGGTTTCGTCCGGGCGAGCTGGGAGGAGGCGGTGGAGCTCGCCGTGGCCGCGCACGTGCACACGATCCGGACGTGGGGGTCCGGACCGGATCGCGGGGTTCAGCCCGATCCCGGCGATGAGCATGGTCAGCCATGCCGTGGGCGCTCGGTTCCACGCGCTGATCGGCGCGCCGATGCTGTCGTTCTATGGCTGGTACGCCGACCTGCCGGTCGCGTCCCCGCAGGTCTTCGGTGACCGGACCGACGTGCCCGAGTCCGGTGACTGGTGGGACGCCTCATAGTGGTTTTCCGCCGGCGCCGGGACGCTGGCCGCGGTCCTCGTGATCGGCGGCGTGATCGTGCTGGCCACCAGGCGGCTGCTAGTGCCGCGGGTACGGGCCACGACCGCGCCGATCAACTATGTCACCCTGATCCTGCTGCTGATCGTGATCCTCACCGGCATCGCCCCCACGATCGGGATCAACCTATTCGGGCACGGCTACAACTACCGCACCACCGTAGCGCCGTGGTTCCGCAGCCTGTTCACCGGTTCCCCAGACGTGCAGGCGATCGCGCACGCGCCGTTCATCTACCAGCTGCACGCGACCGCCGCGTGGATGATCTGGGCGCTGTGGCCGTTCAGCCGGCTCGTGCACGCCTGGAGTTACCCGCTGTGGTACCTATGGCGACCCTACATTGTTTACCGCAGCCGCCGTCCCGTCCCGCCCCGCGAGCCGGGTACCGGCGGGCGCAAATGGCGCAAGATCGGTGCCCCGTACTAGGGCATGACCGAGGCATCGACCTGCGAGATCACGGTCTACGAAGGCCAGCACGTGAAGAAGGGCAGCCAGCCCGGCATGTTCCACTTCGGGGGCTCGACGCACTGCCTGCTATCCCGGCCAGGCGTCAACCTGGAATTCGACCTGCACAGCCAGCAGGCCGAGCTTAAGTCAAGCAACATCCCGGTCAACTCTCAGATCGCCAAAGTGGTCCGACGATACCCGCGGCCCAGACTGGATCGAGGGACGCACTGACATCAGAATCGGACGCCGGCCAGCCGTGCGCCCATGCGCGTAGCCGCACAGATCAACCGCCGTTCGGGTGCGGCTCGGACGATATGCCGGCCGACTGGGACTTGGCGCCAGATCGGCGGATCTCGTACGAGGGAGCGACGAGCGGGTGTCACCGTGCGTATCCGCCCCTTTGTGGAAGGCAAGCTGAATTATCGGCTACGGGTGACAGGATTTCGACTGGTGGGAGAGGGCATCGCGTACACAACTCCCGTATAAGCGAGTATTACCGCAGCGGAAGAACCCAAGGTTCAATCAGGCAGTAGCGTGAGCCGCTGCCCCTTGGGCAAGTGGCGTGGTGCGACTACCTGGAAGTCGCGGCGGTCGAGCGTGGCTACTTCGCGCAGATCGAGCCGTTCGGCAAGGGCGACGACGCAGGCATCGACTACCTGGAGGCGCAGCGAGGCATAGGTGGTGAGCAACTCGGCCATCCGCCGGTAATCATGCGGCGTCACCTCGATGACCCGCAACTCGTCGTCAGCTATGGCGGCGCAGAATTCCGCAGCCAGCCCGGGGCGCCCGCGCCGCTGCGGATCGGAGAGCAGGTGGCAGATCTCGGTGACCGCCAGTGACGGGATTACCAGGCGGGACCAGTTCGCGGCCAGGAAGGACACACACCGAGCGTGATCGCTGTCCGCCTCGTTGAAAGCTGCGACCAGCGGTCCGGTGTCGCACAAGATCACGCGGACGCAGCTCCGCTGTCCGCGTCCCGGTCAGGGTAGGCCAGGTACTTGTCATGATTGCGACCAAGATCGGCCGGGCCCTTCAGCGCACCCACCAGTGCAGCTAGGTGCGGCGGCAGCCCGGACTGTTCCTCATCCCGGGACGCGTCAGCGGCGCGCACGTCATCAGCCATGGCAAGAGTTTATCGCGCTCCCGGCCAGCGCCGATGGCGGTCTGCCTCGTGCCGGGCAGACTGATGACATGATTACGCTAGCCAGATCGATTCTTACGGCCGCCACATGGAACCTGCATTACGTCACGCCTGATCGGCCAGATCGGGTCGGTGCGCGGCCTTGCCACAGGTATCGATGACGCAGCGTTACAACTTGGATGGCTGGGCTCGCAGACTGAGTGCGCAAAATACTGTCGTCGACATTATTTTCGCCTATTCGAACGTTAGCGAAAGCAACCAAATTTTGGTGAGCCAATAGGTGAGCCAATGGAGACAGATCCCGCGCGACACCCTCCGACAGTCAGACACAATAACTGCTGGTAGATGGCTCGTGGAGCGATACCAGGCGACGTCCAGCGACTCCCTAGTGGTACCTTCTAAGCAGCGGGTCGCGGGTTCGAATCCTGCCGGGCGCGCTCGACTGAAACCGCAGGTCAATGGCCGGATGACCGGGCTGACCGATCATACTCACGATGTCCTCCCCCGCCACCGTGCCCGTTGCGTGCCCGATGGCCTCGCCTCGGGCCTATTCAGCTCGGCCGCCGCGCGGCTGCTAAGCACGTCCGCGATGGCCTGCTGCCGCTCGTCGCTGCCATGCAAATAAGCCATGGCGGCGCGGGTTGTCGAGTGCCCCACGCGGTCCATCAGATCACGCAGGTTGGCGCCCTCGTCGGCTGCGAACTGGTTACCGGTGTGGCGCAGGTCATGAAGGTGGATCGGCGGGAGCCCGGCCGCGCGCAACGCCGGGTGCCAGTTGCGGCGGCAGAAGTTGCTGCGCCGCAGCGGATGGCCCGCGGAGCTGGTGAACACGAGCCCGTCATCACCGGGAGCCCTCTCTGTCAAACTCGCTTGAGACACAGGAGTGAACGAAACCTCTGACTGAGCAGGGCGAGACAGGAATCACCTAGACGTGACTATGACCTTGGCCGACATGCCGTCGGCCGCAGCAAGGCAAGATGGTGCCGTGGCCTCCGGCAAGGGGCCGCGGGCCGGGCAGGCGAAGCGGCGGGCCTTCACCGCGGCGTACAAGGCCCGGATCGTGCAGGAGTACGACCAGCTGCAGACCGGGCGCGAGCGCGGTGCGCTGCTGCGCCGGGAAGGGCTGTACAGCTCGCATATCACTGACTGGCGTAACTCACGCGACGCGGGCGCGGCGAATGGCCTGGCGGATAGAGCCAAGGCCGGCCGGGACGCAGCGCGGAGGCGGTGGAAATCGAGCGGCTGCGGCGAGAGAATGAGAAACTCACCGCGGAGCTGACCCGGACGAAAGCCGCGCTTGAAGTGGTGGGAAAAGCGCACGCGCTCTTGGAGCTGCTCTCCGGGAGCGCGGACTCAGGCGCGAAGCGGCAGAAGTGACCGATGCCGCATTCGCTGAACTCGAACCGCTGACCTGTGTGAAGAGGGCGTGTGAATTGCTGGGGAAGTCACGGGCGACGCTGCACCGCCAGCGCAATCCCGCCCCGGCGGCTGAGAAGGCGCCGGGCGGGCCGCGGGCGCCGCATCCCGCGGCGCTGACGGCGGCCGAGCAGGCGGCGCTGCTGGCGGTGCTGGACAGTGAGCGGTTCGCGGACAAGTCCCCGGCCCAGGTCTGGGCCATCTTGCTCGATGAGGGCCTCTACCTGGCCTCTGTCCGCACCATGTACCGGGTGCTGACGCTCGCGGAGCAGGTCCGCGAGCGCCGCGCCCAGGCGCAGCACCCGCCCCGGGTCCGGCCCGAGCTGGTCGCAGACGGCCCGGACCAGGTCTGGACCTGGGACATCACCAAACTGAAAGGACCATGGCGCGGCACCTACTTCGACTTGTACCTGATGATCGACATCTTCTCCCGCAAAGCCATTCACCAGGAGGTGCATTACGGCGAGGACGGCGTGCTCGCCAGCGCGTTCATGCGCCACGCGATCGCCGCCAATGGGAGCACCATGCCCCGTTACATCCACGCCGATAACGGCACCTCGATGACGTCGAAGAACGTCGCGACGCTGCTGTCCGACCTGAACATCACCCGCAGCCATTCCCGCCCGCACGTATCCGACGACAACCCTTACTCTGAAGCCATATTCAAGACGCTGAAATACTGCCCCGTCTTCCCTGGCACATTCGCTTCCCTGGACGACGCACGCGTCTTCAGCGGCACCTTCTTCACCTACTACAACACTGAGCACCGCCATTCCGGAATCGGCCTGCACACCCCCGCCACCGTCCACGACGGCACCGCCTGGGCCATCCAGGCCCGCCGCCAGCAGGTCCTCGACGACGCCTTCGCCGCACGCCCCGACCGGTTCCGGCGCCCGCCCCAGGCCCCCAGGCTGCCGGCCAGGGTGTGGATCAACAAGCCCCGGCCCACCATCGAGACGCAGGAGACACGTGGGATAAATCCAGCCGCTGATGTCTCAATCAGTTGACAGGCTCCGGAGCAGCAAAGGTCACGATGTGCGAGGCAAGGTCCGGTGTGATCACCGAAGGAATGGCCACCGTCCGGTGACCGGCGTCCGACTTGGGCGGGCCGAACGCGAACCCGCCGCCGCGCTGCTCGCTGAGCTGCCGGGAAATCCGGACGGTGCGCGCCTGGAAGTCGATGTCGGAGCGGCGTAGCGCGGCCAGCTCACCCCCAGCGCAGGCTGCCGAAAACGCCGAGCAGCACCAGGGCGCGGTACCGGCCGCCGACCGCATCGGCCAGGGCGTAGACCTGGGGAACGGTCAGGACCGGGCGCTCGGGTGACTTCTCCTGACCGGCGCCCTTGATCCGGCACGGTTGCGGCGGATCAGCCCGTCGTCTACCGCAGTGTTGAAGATCGCCTTGAGCAGCCGGTACGCCTTGGCTGCTGTGACCGCGCTGACCTGGGCATCAAGGCGGCTCCGCTGCGCTCCGCCGCGCCTGGCCGCGCTCGCGCCGGGCTGCGGCCCTGGGGGGCCGACCCGTCACGGCGCGCCGGGCAACCAGGCAGCAGTCACCTACTTGCCCGGTCTATCGGCAGCATCAGAACACACGGCGGCTCTGGCCATCCTGACCGGGCATTCCGGTGCCCTGGCCTGAGCACCACGGCGAGGATGGCAGCTCCATGGCGGCGGTCATCCGGCAGCTTCCGACCGCGAGTGCCAAACGGCGGTCAGTGCCTGAGATGAAGGGGTGGAGGGGGAAAGCAGGGGGCGGGTCACAGGACCGGGGAACCTCACCCGCTACCGATCATGTAGCCCTCCAGGACAGGCCAGTCAAGGGCGCTCCCTCCGGTCGCGTCCCAAAGCCGCGAAGTTAAGAGATCTGTGGTCAGGTCAAGGGTGATCGCTGTGACGGCGCGGGGTGGTGCGAAGACGGGACCTCTGGTAGATCGGGGTCAATCCATCACGATCGTCCCGGCCACCGGAGGTCCCGTTGCGTACTCAGTCTGCCACCACCACGATCACCCGTGCGGTTACTGTCGCCGCGGGGGTATTTGCCCCGGGCCACCTGGGCGAATTAACGCAGTACCTGCCGTTCGAGCTGGTCGATGACATCCTGGCGCAGACCAAGACGGTGCAGCGGCGGCTGCGGGACCTGCCGTCCCGGGTCGGGGTGTACTTCGTGCTCGCGCTGGGGATGTACCCGCGGCTGGGTTATGCCCGGGTCTGGGGCAAGCTGACCGCGGGGCTGGACGGCCTGCCGGTGGCCTGCCCGTCGGAGAAGGCGCTGCGGGACCTGCGGCGCCGGCTCGGCCCGGCGCCGCTGAAGGCGCTGTTCGAGGTGGTCGCCGGGCCGCTGGCCCAGCCGCATACCCGCGGGGTGCGGTTCGGCGGGCTGCGCACGGTCGCCTTCGACGGCTGCAACTCGGTGAAGGCGCCGGACACTGGCCGCAACCGCTGGTGGCTTGGCCGGATCCGGTACCGGATGGGTTTTGCCGGGTATCCCACGCTGCGGCTGATGGCGCTGGCCGAGACCGGCACCCGCGGCCTGCTCGGCGCCGCGCTCGGGTCGGCCGCGGACCGGGACGAGGCCACCGTGGCCCGGCGGCTGCTGCCGCTGCTGCACCCGGGCATGCTGGTGCTGCTGGACCGGGCCTTCGACGCCAACGCGTTCTTGGGCCAGGTCGCGGCCACCGGCGCGCTGCTGGTGGCGCGGGCCAAGTCCACCCGCCACCCGCCCGTGCTGGCCCACCTGCCCGACGGCTCCTACCTGTCGGACCTGGACGGGCTGGCGGTCCGGATCATCGAGGCCAGCGTGACGATGACCGGCGCCGACGGCAGCCGGATCGGTGACGGCTACCGGCTGATCACCACGCTGATGGACCACCGCCGGTTCCCCGCCGCCGCCGTGGTCCGCCTCTACCACGAGCGGTGGGAGATCGAGTCGGCGTATTTCGCGCTGCGGCATACCCTGCTCCAGGGTCATGTGCTGCGCTCGGGTGACCGGCCCGGCCTGGAGCAGGAGACCTGGGCCCTGCTCACCCTCTACCAGCTGCTGCGCATGGCCATGGTCACCGCCATCGAGACCCGCCCGGGCACCGACCCGGACCGGGCCAGCTTCACCACCGCGATGGAAGCCGCCAAAGACCAGCTCACCGCCGCCGCCGGGATCTGCCCGGACGGCCCGGCCGACCTGCCCGGCGTGATCGGCCGGGCCGTCCTGGCCACCCTGCTGCCCGCCCGCCGCCCCCGCTTCAGCGCCCGCAAGGTCAAATGCGCCACCTCCCGGTACCTCAACCGCGACGACGGCCGCCCGGCCCACCCCACCGCCATCACCGCGATCGACATCGCCATCAGCACCCCGCCCATCGACCTCAAGCCCGGCCGGACCCGCCGCGACCGCAGCACCTCACCCCGCCCGCCGCGGCCGCCCACCCGCCGGGACAAGATAACCGCCATCATCACCAGCCAGCCCCGGCGCGACTGGAGCGGCCACGAGCTCGCCGTCCTCCTCGGCGTCAAACCCCGCAACATGCTCACCCAGCTCGGCGAATGGGCACGGCTGGGCTTCTTCACCCGCACCGGCTTCGGCACCTACAAACTCAACAAACCGCCCGCCGAGACACCCTCGACAAATCCGCCCGACCCTTAACTTCGGGTTTGGGTCGCGTCCTGCGGATGGCGCAAGCGCCCCCCTTGACAGTCCCGCCCTTCCAGGCGGTTTCGGCAGCTATCGGATGAGGCACCCCTACGCCTCAGCCGGTCAGCCGGAAGGAGCCAGGCGCCATGCTCGCTCAGGACGAAGGCCTCACAGCCCCTCTGCCCGCCGTCAGCCAGCCAGACGGCACATCACCAGCGGTCCCACTTTCTAAGCCGGGAACTGTCAAAGTGGGGTTGACAGCGAAACGGCCACGACGGCAGGTCGAGAACGACGAGTACAGCGCCTTCGTCGCCGCGTCCTGCGCGCCTACAGCCGCCGCGTCGGAGACGGTGATATTGAGGCCCTGGCCCTCCTGGTCGACCTGTCCGAGAAGATCGACGCCGCGATGGCCCAGGCGGTCAAGGGCCTGCGCGCTCATGGCTACTCCTGGGCAGAGATTGGCTGCCGGCTCGGCATTACCCGGCAGGCCGCACAACAGCGCTTGGGCACCAGTAAACGCTGAATTACTCCGAACAGCTCGTCGATGGCGGAAGCTTGGCACGCACCCGCCGCCGGGGCGACAATGCGGGGATGGCTGGTGATGACGGCAGGGCCCAGGTGCAGCTCGACGAAGACACCCTGGCCCGCCGCCGCCGCGACCTCGGCGAGGACCACCCCGACATCCTGACCGCCGCCAGCAACCTGGCCGTCAGCCTGCGTGCGGCCGGCGAGTACCAGGCGGCCCGGGAGCTAGACGAAGACACCCTGGCCCGCCGCCGCCGCGTCCTCGGCGAGGACCACCCCGACACCCTGGCCTCCGCCGACGGCCTGGCCGTCAGCCTGCGTGCGGTCGGCGGGCTCCCCGGCGCCCTGGCCGCCGCCAGCAACCTCGCCACCATCGTTGGTCACCGCGGCGAGTACCAGGCGGCCCGGGAGCTGGGCGAGGACACGCTGGCCCGCCGCCGCCGCGTCCTGGGCGAGGACCACCCCGACACCCTGGCCTCCGCCCACGGCCTGGCCATCAGCTTGCGTGGGGTCGGCGAGCACCAGGCGGCCCGGGAGCTGGGCGAAGATACCCTGGCCCGCCGCCGCCGCGTCCTCGGCGAGGACCACCCCGGCACCTTGGCCTCGGCCGACAACCTGGCCGTCAGCCTGCTGGGGGTCCGCGGGCAGGCGGCCCGGGAGCTGGGCGAAGACACGCTGGCCCGCCGCCGCCGCGTCCTCGGCGAGGACCACCCCGACACCTTGACCTCCGCCGACAACCTCGTCATGATCCTGGGCCGGGTCGGCGAGCACCGGGCGGCCCGGGAGCTGGCTGAAGACACCCTGGCCCGCCGCCGCCGCGGCCTGGGCGAGGACCACCCCGACACCTTGACCTCCGCCTTCATCCTCGCCGCCGCGCTGTTCGAGCTGGGCGAGTACCAGGCGGCCCGGGAGCTGGCCGAAGACACCCTGGCCCGCCGCCGCCGCGTCCTGGGCGAGGACCACCCCGACACCGGGGCCTCGGCCGCCTTCGCCATCTTCCTGCGCACGCCACGGCCGCTCTTGAAAGCCATTGGCTGGCATTCCCGAAGACGGCGTGCGGGTTGAAGTGCGGGTGTCCTCCCCCGAACCCGCCGTAGGAGTATTCACGACAGCCGAAGCGGAAGGTCGTTCGATAGCGCCGTCCCGCCGAGAACGTGGCCTACGCATTACGGACCCGAGCGGATGCGGCGTGCCCGCTGCGTGCCCGATCGGCCGGTCAATACGGGGAACTCACGGTCACTCCCGGACAGCCCAATAGGCTGACTCACCTGCGGGGTGGGTGCTGTCCGCGCCGCACATCGCGGGCCACTGGCGACGCAACCTCTCGGAGATCACCAACAAGTCCCGCGCCGCCGGGCTGCCCTTCTCCCCTGTACGGCTCCTCGACCAGGTAGACACCCTCGGCTTCTCCCACTCCTCGCAGGCGTGGAAGAACCTCACCGACGACTTCCAGCGCGAGTTCGCCGCAAGCGCGCTCTCCACGACGTGGCCCAGCCAGTGGTGGCAGCAGTGGAAACCGGTCGTGGACCGGCAGATGCCCCTCGTGGACGCCTGGTGGCGCAGAGGGCTGCCCCTGTCCACCGGCGCGTTGGAGACGATGCTCTCCGGTCCCGTCAAGGGCGCGTTCACCGGGCGACAGGCGTACTTCGGGAACGTGCGACGCACGGCGATGCTCCTCAACCTCATCACCTTGCAGATCAACCGCTGGCTCAAGAGCCCCGAGCGCATCGCCGAACTGCTGAGCAAGGACGCCGAGGCCGCCAACGGCTTCGCTGCCCCTGCCCGACAGTGGCTGGACTCAGGACAGGAACGGTCCCTGTACGACGAGCAGACGATTCAGCAGTTCCTGGACGGCGACAGCTGATGGCTTCACCCGCCAAGCGCGTCGTCAGCCCTCAGCACGCGCAGTTCTGGGCGAACCTGCCTGCCCTGCATGTGGTGGACGTCGAGACCACGGGCCTGGACGCGGGCGACCGCGTCATCTCGGTGGGGTTCGTGAAGGTGCTGCGCGGCAAGACCCTGGATACGTGGTCGTCGCTGGTGAACCCACGCGGCAAGTTCATCTCCCGAGGTGCCGAGGAGGTGCACGGCCCGGTGGACTCCGACCTCACGGACGCCCCGACCTTCGACAGCCTCCGCGACAGCATCGGACGCTGGCTCCAACCCGACGTCATCTTCGTCGGGCACAACCTCGGATTTGACTTCTCGATGCTGCGCCGGGAGTTCGAGGCCAGCGGCTCACCGCTCATGACCCTCACCGACCTGGACACGATGACCCTCGCAGCGGCAGCCGGTATCGCCGCTGGACGCATCTCCCTGAGCGAACTCCTCAAACGGTTGGGCCTGGCCGACAGCGCCGAGTACACAGCGGTCGGCGACGCCCTCGCCACCGCACAGGCGCCCGCCGAGGGCCGGCGGGTCGACAGCAAAGAGCTAGTGGTCCAGCCGGGAAGTTCATGCAGCCTCCCGGCGGGACCAGGTGAACCGGACCGGGTCGTACTCGGTGTTGCGTAGCCGGGTCCACAGCTGGACCCGGGCGTCCATGTCGTCGGCGTCCTCGAACCAGCCGTGGCGTAGCACCTGCCGGGTCAGGATCCCGAACACGGACTCGATCGGGTTGAGCCAGGAGGCGTGCTTGGGCGTGAACACGAACCGGACGAACGGGTGCCGGGCCCGCCAGGCGCGGGTGTGCCGGCTGGTGTGCGCCGGCCCGTTGTCCAGGATCAGGGTCAGCACCGGCGCGCCTGGACCACCATGACCGAGTACATCCCCCTCGCCCGGCTCCAATACCTCGGCGGCGACCACTACGGCTTCGCGCTCTACCAAGCCAGCAGCCAAACCTACGCCGGCACCCGACTGCCCACCGGGGCCTGGACCGCCACCCCTCAAGAAACCCTCGACTGCGCCCTCGGCCTCTACCTCAACGACCCCACCGCCTGGCAGACCGACCCCCAGCAGGACTAACGCGGGGCGGCACTAGCGCTGCGCGTCCAGGAAGGCGAGGATCGTGGCAAGCATTTCGGGCCTGCCCAGAGCGTCGTGGGCGCCCGGCACGCTAGCGAACTGGGCGGACGGGATGGCCGCAGCCAACTCGGCGGCCGAGGCGCGGGGGTTTCGCTCGCCGATCACGACGAGGGTGGGGACGGTGATCCGGGCCAGCGCTTCCGGTGGCGTTCCGACGAAGCTGTCCAAGACGAGCAGGAGTGCCTGCGGGTCGACACCACGCTGGGCCATCCAGTCAACCATCGCCCGCTCCTGCGGCTCGAGCGGGGTGCCCTCGACCATCGCGGTGAGCAGCCGTCGGTGGCCAGCGGTCCGGTCGCTGGCTGGCCGGGTCACGTCGAAGCCCTGGCCGGCTATCACCGCCCTGGCCGGCCTCGCCCCCCGGACGAGCATCCGCAGCACCACTCGGCCGCCCATGGAGTACCCGAATAGGTCGTAGCCGTTGTTCGGCAGGCCGAGCGCTGACACCACGGCCAGCCCATCGTCGGCTAGAACGTCCGGCGGATAGGCCGACGCCTCATGCGGGCGGCCGCTGGCGCCGTGGCCACGCAGGTCAGGCATGATCACCCGGTGGCCGGGGGCGGCGAACGCGGCCGCGAGCCCGTGGTCGATCCACTGCTGGCTGTCGCTGGAGAAGCCGTGGACGAGGACGAGCGGCCGGCCCTCGCCGAACTGCCGGTAGGCCAGTTCCACCCCGTCCGGCGCGGTGCAGCGGTGGATCACCGGGTCCGCCTCCATCTCTGGACTGTAGCTTTCCCAGGCGGCCCTCAGAGCCCCGGCCGTCGCCGACCGGTACGGCTGACGCGGGCCGACTGGCGGCTGCGGCAGAGAGAGGAGAGAAGCTCATGCGCCTTTCCTCGGGCCGCATCCTCAATAGAGTCGAAAGTCCCCTGACCGGAATATAACTCCACCCCAGCCGGGCGCGCGGTAGCGAACCTCAGCTGACATCGGTCCTTCTTGCGGGCACGCGGCAGCGGACCCGGGCCGGTTCGGCGTCGGGCCTGGTCAGGACGTTATGATGTCAGGCGGCCGGGGTGAGGGTGACCTCCAGTCCCATCGACCGCAGGCCGCGGACGTGGTTGCGGATTTTCTTGTCCCGGTCGGTGCGGCTGGCGACGTAGTCCGGGCCCAGGTCGGTGTAGCGGGCGGCGCGGTCGGACAGCAGGTGCCAGATGATGATCAGGATGGAGCGGCCGACGGCGACCTGGGCTTTGGCCTTGCCGCGACGGCGGGCGATCCGCCCGTACCGTTCACCGAGGAAGGTGGCGGTGCGGGAGGCGCCGGTGGCGGCCTGGCCGAGGCTGCTGCGCAGGTAGGTGTTGCCGTGCCCTTTCTTGCCGCCGCGGCTGCGGGGGCCGGACTGCTGGGCGACCGGGCAGAGCCCGGCCCAGGACACCAGGTGCGCGGCGGTCGGGAACCTGGTCATGTCCAGGCCGGTCTCGGCGATGATCGCCGCGGCCATGGTCACGCTGATGCCGGGGACCTCCGCCAGCCGTTCCACGGCGGGCAGCACAGCCGCGTCCGGGCTGCGGCCGGCGTCCGGGCTGCAGCCGGCGTCCGGGCCGGTGGTCCCGTCAGCGTTCACGCCCTGGGCGGCGGGGATCGCGGCGAGGGTATCGCCGATGCGGGCCTCGAGCTTGCCGATCCGCTCGGTCAGGAAGGCAATCTGGTCGAGTTCCAGCTCGGCGAGCTCGCCGTGGTGGGAGTCGAACATCCCGGTCAGCGCCTCGACAAGAGCGTCATGCTTGGCCCTCATCCGGGTCTGGGCCATGTCCGCCAGGACACGCGGGTCGCGTTCCCCGGCGATCATCGCCTTGACCATGTCCTGCGCGGACTGGGTGGTCAGCTTGCTGGCCACGCTGGACAGCTTGATCAGCGCGCCTTCGAGGAGCTTCTCCAGCCGCTGCCAGCACCGGGTCCGTTCCCGGACCAGGTCCGTACGGGCACGGGTGTAATCGCGCAGCGCCCGGATCGGGGCGGGCGGCACGAAGCACGGCCGCAGCATCCCCCGCTCCGTCAGGCGTGCCAGCCACATCGCATCCAGCTTGTCTGTCTTGGGGCGGCCCTTGAGGTTCTTGGCCTGGGATGGGGAGACCAGCTGGACGGCCAGCCCGCACATCTCCAGCACGTAGTAGAAGATCCGCCAGTAATCGGACGTGGCCTCCAGCGTCACCATCTGGATCTGCTCCGCCATCAGCTGGCGGCCCAACTCGGTGACCGCGCCCATCGTCGCGGTCACCTCCCAGACCTTGCTATACCGGGTGCCGTTGCTGCGGGGCAGCCGGACGCACACCATCCCGGTCGCCTTGGCCACATCGACGGCAGCCACCCTCTCGTACACGTTCTGGTGCTCGTCGTCCTCGATTACCTGCGGTTTGACCTTGCCCACCGCGGTCACCTCCGTATCCTGGATATGGATTGACAGGCGGGCTGCCCGGGGACCCGCGGTCAAGGCATCAGATGCCGGAATACTGACCGTCGTGCTCGAGGCAACAGAAAGCGACCCTCAGGTCGCAGGTCCCGGCGCCAGGCTTAGCTACGGGCTCGTGTCCCAAAGAGACTCGGCGTCACGGGCAGCCCGCACCCACCATGCCCCGGAAAACGCCGGCCTGCAGCCCAATCCGGATGCCCGGCCACCACGCGGCAGCGAACCCCCGCTCGCCGCGACCCGCACCCGCAAAAATTCACGCCGCGGCGACCAACCCCCGGGGGTGAAAAGGCTTAGCTTGCAATTAACCGTCTGCTTCGTACGCGAACGCGCGGATGTTCCGGGCGCCGCGGCGGACCCTCGCGGGGTGAGCCGGCTCGGCTGGGCGGTCTGTTCCCACGGACGGCGTAGGCTACCGGGCGAGCCTGAGCTGGGCGTGGCAAGCGATGACCAGACGCCACCGGCGACAAAGCGGGCGTTCGCACCGAGGCCCCTCGGACACTGACGGCGGGAGGGAGGAATAAGCCTTCCAGTGGATTCGCGATATCTGTGAAGGACGCGACTAGCGAGGACTGGAAAAGCTCATACACCCGCATGTCCGTGCCCTGCTGCGTCGGGGCACTTGGAAATGATTCGAAATTGTGGTGAACCGGTAACTCCGTCCCACCACTCAATGAACTGTACTATCACAGTAAGCGTGTCCTGCCAGCCCGTGACAGGGACGCATGGCACACCCACGACCAATACTGGATAATCATTCCCCATCTCATCAAGCCGATCACCGACGAACAGCAACTCCTCTGGAGCCGCGTGAATCCGCGTCATGAGCTTGCGAACTGCGTAGGCCTTGTCGATCCCCTTACGCGTAACATCAATCGACGTTGAGCCACCTCCCCTCACCTCGAAGTCAGGCAGCAATGGCGTGGCATGAGCCACGAGCATGCTCTTCTTCGTTCCATCAGGGTCCCACGCGGCTTTCGCGTCGAGTGGGGCGGCTTGTCCGAGGGCGGAGTAGGTGACCTGGCTGCCGCGGTCTTCAATGAGTTCGCCTCGTGGATACTCTTCCCAGTACCCTAGAGTCCTTGACGTTTCTTTGAGGACCTGCATGATCCGAGCCTTCTCCTCCGTGGACAAGTCTTCGGAATACACCTGTGACCACGCACCCTGCTTTCGAGAGTAGTAACGCGTGCCAGATGTCGGCATCAGATGAAGCCGGCTGAGGACTTGTTCCGGAGCGGTTAGCTGGCCGAGGACCTGGACTTGGAATTGCTCGAATCGGCCGCCCGAGATGATGCAGACGGGGAGGCGCTGGAGCAGGGACACCAGCGCCGTTGCCATCGAAGGGTCCAGAGGTGACTTGGAGGGCGCAAGCGTGTCATCAAGATCAAAGACAACTGCCTTCGTCCCGTAAGGCGTCTGATACATGGTCGGCGCGGAGCGCCTGCTCCTTACTGCATATGTGGGCACCCGTCGATGTACAGCAGACTAGCCCTCGCGCCGATATCCAGGCGTCTGACACCTACAGCTCGGTGCTGCCCGAGGTCGCGCGGAAGGCCGCCGAAGACGTCGCCACGCTCATTACCCAAGCTGCGTGAGTCATGAGCTCGCTGGTCCGGTTGACCTTGGGTCATCGGTGCCCGCGGCTGCCGCCGGGACAACTGCCCGCGCACCCGCCGGCGCGGCGATCAAGACGCCCCGCTGCCCGGATGGCGGCAGCATGCCTGCCATGGTGGGTTCGGGTCGCTCTGGCTGGCCATGCGTGGGCCTGGCCGGAACCATCCAGTCCGCAGCCGGGATGCAAGCGCCGCCGGGCACGTGGAAGTCCCGCGTGACCCGGCTCAAATTCAGTTCAGCAGCGGCGGTCCTTGCCGGATCCTGGCCATCGCACCGGCCGGGTCACAGCGCCACCAACCCAGCGCTTCCACCCACCAGGTGAGACCGGCTTCGCGGTAGGCGGCTACGTGCCGCCCGCCGCGGTCCGCCGCCGCGCCGTCGGTGCGGCCTTCCAGCGCAACAGCCAGTGGCGGGGCCCCGTCTTCGCGGTGCTCGCGGAGGTAGCGCATGACGGCGGCCAGTTCGGCCGGCGGCATGGTCTGCCCCAGGCCATAGCCGGCGTGGGTGGGCATCACCCCGTCCCAGCGGGCAGCCCGCCGGAACGGCGCCTTGTTCGGCCACCGGCCACCGCACCAGATGGGAATGCGCGGCTGCTGCAGCGGCGGCGGAAGCATGGTCACGCCGGTGACGGTGACGTGCTCACCATGGAAGGTGACCGGCTCGCCGCGCCACAGCCCGGTCAGCACCTCCAGCGACTCATCCAGCCGGGCGGCGCGTGCCCGCAGATCACCCGGCTCCCCGAACGCGGTGAACTCCTCGGGCACTGACCCGAGCCCGGCGCCGAGGATCAGCCGGCCACCCGACAGCCGGTCCAGCGTGACCGATTCCCGCGCCACCTTGCCTACCCGCCGGCGGGCCAGCTGGTTCATCAAGACGCCGAACCGGATCCGGCTGGTACGGGCCGCCACCGCCGCGACAACTACCGTCGGGTCGGCGACCGGCCAGCGCCGCGAGCTCGGCCGGCTGCCAGCCCCGCAGGCGCGGGCCGTGGCAATGGCTGGCATCTACGGCATGACTGCCCGGCAAGTCGCCGACGCGGAAGGTGTTCCGCTCGGCACCGCGAAAACACGGATCAGGGACGGCATGCAGAAATTGCGCGCCGCTTATCTCCCGGAGGATGTGGGTGATGAGTGAGCTGAACGAGATGGGCTGCGCCGAATTCGCCGACGTCGCCGCCGAACTGGCGCTCGGCGTCCTGACCGGGCGCGAGCGCGCGCGAGCGCTCGCGCACCTGGACTGGTGCGACACGTGCCGCGAGAACGTCCGCCAGCTGACGGTGACGGGCGAGGAACTGATGGGGCTGCTGCCCGCCATCGAGCCCCCGGCGGGCTTCGAGACCCGAGTGATGGAACGGCTCGGCTTCGCCACGCCGACCCCGGCTCCGGCCCGCCATCTCAGCCCGGCACGCCGCGTCGGCCGGAAATTCGCCGGCTGGATGGGTAGTGCCGGGGCAGGCCGCCCGCGTCGGCTGCTGGGCCGCGGCCGCCGCGGCCGTCGCGGTGGCGGTCATCGTCGCGGGACTAGGCGGCTGGGACCTGCACGCCGTCACCTCAACCCCGCTGAGCTCCGCCGCCCTCCTGACCGCAAGCCACCAGACGGTCGGAAAGATCTACTTCTACGACTCCGGTTCCAAGTGGCTGTACATGTCCGTGAACATCGGCTCGGGCAGCGGCGCTGCTGGGAACGGCACCGTGGTCTGCCAGGTGGAAGGCCCGGACGGGCACGTCACCACCATCGGGTCGTTCCAGCTGACCGGCGGCAACGGGTACTGGGGCAGTCCCGACCCGGTAAAAAATGGTCCGCTGACCGGCGCGCGCCTCGTCACCACAACAGGCGCCGTCCTGGCCACCGCCACCTTCCCTACATGACCCGCCGGGGCAGCGCCAAAAACGGCGCTCCCTGGAGCAGGTGTTCGCTGCGGCTGGGCGGTGAAACCCGCACGGTGGCCGGGCTGGACGGCGCCAGACACCGGGAGGCATCATCTGCCGCGACCGGCAACGTTTGCCCCGTTCCGGCGCAGGCGGTGCACAAAGGATCTGATAGCGGCGGCCAGGAGTGAGAGTTACCCCGGGATCGTTCGTGTGAGGATGACCAGATGTCACCTCGCCTGCTTGCCGTTGATCCTGACCGCCTTGCTCTGTGGTGTGAGGAGCAGCTCGGCAGCCCGCAGGCCGGCGAGATCTTCAGGTCCGGGTATCTCTCAGCGGTCATCGGGCTCCGGCTGGCTGACAGCCGGGCCGTCGTGGTCAAGGTACGTCCCGATTCGCCACGGATGGCGGCATGCGTGGAAGTCCAGCGCCGCCTGTTCGAGTCCGGCTATCCGTGTCCCGAGCCGCTCACCGGCGCCGTCCCTTTCGGTGACGGCGTGGCTACCGCTGAGGCCTACGTCCCCGGCGGCACCTTGCTCCCAAGTGCGGGCCGCTCGGCCTGGGCCTTCGCCGGGGCATTCGCGAGGCTGGTCACCCTCGCCCCGCGGCCAGCCGAGGTGCCCGCTCTTGACCC
Source organism: uncultured Actinomycetes bacterium (assembly GCA_963835775.1). Taxonomy (GTDB): domain Bacteria; phylum Actinomycetota; class Actinomycetes; order Streptosporangiales; family Streptosporangiaceae; genus Palsa-504. The sequence goes on from CAWIHB010000007.1 coordinate 22,143, forward strand.
GCCACCGCCGTGGGCGGACTGGAATCACGCCGGGGCCGGGCTGTGGCCGCATCCCGAGGACCCTGATGTCAACCTCAACGAAGTGGCCGGTCCCGCGTGGATCGACGACACCGGGCGCCGTGCCCGTGACCGGCTGCGAGCCGACGCGGCTGAAGCCGTAATCGGCCACTGCGACTGGCTCGCCGCCAACCTGCGCTGGAACGGGGACAAGCTGCTCGTGGTTCACGACTGGGACAGTGCCACCGCCGACAGCGAAGCTGTCCTCGCTGGATTCGCCGCCGCACTTTATTCGACCGTAAGCGTGAAACAGCTAGCCACCGTCGAAGAGACGCAGCGGTTCCTCATGGCGTACCGCGAGGCGCACGGCCGGGAACTCAGCGCGGACGAACTCGAACAGTCGTGGGCAGCCGGTGCCTGGACGCGGGCCTACGATGCCAGGTATCAGCACGCAGTCGGGCAACCCGTCCGCTCACTCACCGAGAATGCGGCTCGTGAGCGCCTCCGCCGTGCTGGGATCGGCTAACGGAGTCCTGTGACAGTTGATCTTCCTTTTTGCCAGTGGATCTTGCTCGTCCGGTGTGTTTTGCCACTGTAGTTGTTGTGACGGAGCACGCTGCTTGGCCAACGGAGCACCATATCTGGCCATTGAGCATCGCATCAACCGCCGCGGTCCGCCAGCGGGACCGGGTCGAAGGCTACATCGCCCGGGGCATCGCCGACGGCTTCACCCTGGCCACCGGCGGCGGCCGCCCGAAGCACCTGGACCGGGGCTGGTTCGTCGAGCCCACTGTGTTCGGGAACGTGCACAACCACTCGGTGATCGCGCAGGAGGAGATCTTCGGCCCGGTCCTGTCCGTGATCCCGGCCCGAGACGAACGGGACGCCATCGCGATCGCCAACGACACCATCTACGGCCTGAACGCCTCGGTGTTCACCAACGACGTCAACCGGGCCCGCCAGGTCGCCGGGCAGCTGCGCTCGGGCACCGTCGGGCACAACGCCTTCCGCACCGACTTCGGCATCGCGTTCGGCGGCTTCAAGCAGTCCGGCATCGGCCGCGAAGGGCTGCTGCCCTTCCTGGAAACCAAGACCGTCATCCTCCAGGGCCACCCCGCCGGATACGAGGACACCACGCTGTAGCGCCGTAGCGCAACCGGCGCGTTTTGTCGGTGGCATGCGGCACGATGTACCCGTGGCTGACGAAGTGCGTTCGTCGGCGTGCGGGCCGGGGAAGCCGCACGCCGACGTTCCCGTGGCGGCGCAACCTTTCACTCATCTCGGTGTTCCGCACGCCGAACATTACCGGCGTTTGCTCCGGGCCTTCGCGCGGGCGAAGGAGCGTTTCATTGTGCACCTGCGCCCGGAGGACGTCGCCGCAGAGCTGCGGGTCGATGCCGATGACCAGCTGACCGAGGCGCTGGAGCAGCTGGTTAAGTGGGGCAACCTGCGGGCTGACGTCGACACCAGCCGCGTCACTACGGTGGAGGACTTTCACCGTAAGCGGTCGCTGTACCAGCTCACGGCCGAAGGGCACGCGGCCGAGCAGGCGATCTCGTTCTACGAGGAGGCGATCGGCCGACGGGGCCAGCTCCAGTCGGTCGCCCTAGCCGACATCGCCGGCCAGCTCCAGGCGCTGCTCGCGCTGGCCCGGGAGAGTGATCCTGATCCGGCCAAGATTCACCTGCTGCTGCTATCAGTGGCGGAGCGGTTTTCTTCACTGGCCGATAACGCACAGGCGTTCATGTCCGCGTTGCGGCGCTCGATCGACTTCTCCGACGGAGACGTCGACGGCTTCATCGCGTACAAGGAACGGCTGATCGACTACATCAACCGGTTCATCGCCGACCTCGCCAACTCCGGTGCCCAGATCGCGGTTCTGCTAACTGACCTGGAAGCCGCGGGTCACGAGCGACTGCTGGCGGTCGCCGCCAGGCGTGAGGCCGCCGACGCGGCCCCCGAAGGGGCGGACGCGGCAGCGGCGCTGGCCGACGCGGAAGAGCAGGCACTCGACGCGTGGCGAAACCGGTGGCGCGGCCTGGACGACTGGTTCACCTCGCGGGACGCGGGGCATCCATCCCAGGCCAGGCTGCTGCGGCAGGCTGCGGTGACCGCGATCAAGCAGCTCGTTGACACGGTCGGCCTGCTTAACGAGCGGCGTTCCGGCCGGTCGGACAGATCGGCGGACTTCGCTGCGCTCGCCCGGTGGTTCGCTGAGGCACCGGACGACGCGGCGGCTCACCGGCTGTGGCGGGCGGCGTTCGGCCTGTCCCCCGCCCGGCACCTGTCCGTGACCGGCGACACCGCGGACGAGTGGGAAAACGTGCCGGCCGGGACGCCATGGGGCGAGGCCCCGCCGATCCGGATTTCGCCGCAGCTCAGGAAGACCGGGAGCTACGAGCGGCGCGGCAAGCCCACTGCGGTGAAGGACCGCTCCGCGGCCAAGGAACTGCTGCGCCGCCAGGCGGAGCACGAGGCCGCGCAGATCACCGAGGCACGACGGCGGCTGCGCACCAGCGGGCCGGCGCTGCTGTCCGACCTGGACGTGCTCGACCCGAGGGCGTTCCGCCTCTTCCTCAGCCTGCTCGGCGACGCGCTCGCGGCCCGCGCGCCCGGCGACACCGAGGTGAAGACCGTCACTAGCGACGGCAGCCTGGAGGTGCGGCTGCGCCTGGTCCCAGACGGCGGCACGGCCGCGATCAAGACCGCGAACGGAGTGCTCACCGGTCCCGAGCACGTCATCGAGATCACGGACCTGATGCCATGATCCCCGCCGAGGAACAGGCGCAGCGCCAGGCCGCCCTCCGCGCCCTGCTCGCCAAGCCGCTGCTGGTCGCCGCCGACGACGCCGAGTCGCTCATGCTGGTCCGGCGGCACCTGCCGGCGCTCAGCGGCTGGCTGCGCAGGGAGACCGGCTGGCGGCTGGCCGCGGACGCAGAGACGGCCCGGCTATTCAAGACCGCCCCGCTGGCTTCCGACGCTACCCATCCCGCTCGCGGACACAACAGGGAGCCGTTCAGCCGCCGCCGGTACGTCGCGCTCTGCCTGGCCTTGTCCGCGCTCGCCCGCGCTGACGCGCAGACCACGCTCGGCAGCCTTGCCGACGACGTGCTCACCGCCGCCGCCGAACCCGGCCTGGCGGCTACCGGGTTCACGCTGACCCTGGACAGCAGGAGCGACCGCGCCGACCTGGTGGCGGTGGTCCGGCTGCTGCTCGCCTGGGGCGTGCTCAGCCGGGTCGCCGGAGACGAGGACGCGTACCTGTCGGCCCGCGCCGACGTGCTGTACGACGTACGCCGCCCAGTACTCGGCCTGCTGCTCACCGGCAGCAGGGGCCCGTCGACCATCAGCGCCCGCGGGTTCGAGGCAAGGCTCGCGGAACTGACCGCCGAGCCGGTTGCTGAGACCGACGAACTGCGCAACCAGGCGCTGCGCAGAATGCTCACCAGGCGGCTGCTCGACGACCCGGTCGTTTACTACGACGAGCTGGCCGAAGACGAGCGTGCCTACCTGGTCGCCCAGCGGCACAACATCACCGGGCGGATCAGCGAGGCCACCGGGCTGCTGCCGGAGCTGCGCGCCGAGGGCATCGCCATGGTCGACCCGGACGACGCGCTCACCGACGTGCGGATGCCCGAACAGCGCACCGACGGACACGTCACCCTGCTGGTCGCCGAGTACCTGGCAGGCAGGGCGCGGGCGCCGCGGGCCGAGCTGCTCGCGTTCGTCCGGCAGGCGGCGCAGGCGCACGCGAGCTACTGGCGCAAGGGCGTCACTGATCCCGGCGCGGAGATTGAACTGCTCAAGGTCGCGCTGGAGAAGCTCACCGCCCTGCGCCTCATCAAGGTGGACCTCGTGGCCATGCTCGACGGCACCGGCACCGGCACCGTGATCCGCAGCCGCCCGGCCATCGCCCGCTTCGCCCTCGCCGCACCCACCATCCGAGAGCCCGGCGGTCTGCCCGGAGGCAAGACCGGAACGAGCCAGACTAGAAAGGCGACGGCCGATGCTGCCGGCACCATCTTCTGAGCGGTGGAAGCCCCTGCGGGCTGGCCTGGTCGACATGTTCTACTACGACCAGGAGGAGTTCTGGTTCCACGATGGCCGTCTGCTACTGCGCGGCAACAACGGCACCGGCAAGTCCAAGGTGCTCGCCCTCACGCTGCCGTTCCTGCTCGACGGCGACCTCGCGCCGCACCGGGTGGAGCCGGACGGCGACCGACAGAAGCGGATGGAGTGGAACCTGCTGCTCGGCGGCAAGCACCCCGGCCCCGAACGCCTCGGCTACACCTGGCTGGAGTTCGGCCGCAGGGGCGCCGACGGCACCGAGGAGTTTCGCACGATCGGCTGCGGGCTGAAGGCCGTCGCCGGGCGTGGAATCGCACGGCACTGGTTCTTCGTCACCGGCCAGCGCCCCGGCGCCGAGCTGCAGCTGCTGCCCGACAGCCGTGTCCCGCTCACCAGGGAGAAGCTGCGGGAGGAAATCGGCGAGCACGGGTTCGTGTATGACCGGGCGGCCGACTACCGCCGGGCGGTGGACGAGCACCTGTTCGGCCTCGGCCCGCACCGCTACGAGGCGCTGGTCAACCTGCTGATCCAACTGCGCCAGCCGCAGCTGTCGAAGAAGCCCGACGAGAAGCTGCTGTCCAGGGCGCTCACCGAGGCGCTGCCCCCACTCAGCCCCGGCCTGGTGACGACCGTTGCCGAGGCGTTCCGCGGTCTCGATGAGGAACGCGACGCGCTGCGCTCCCTGGCCGAGGCTCAGGAGGCGGCCACCGACTTCCTGGGCCACTACCGCCGGTACGCAAAGGTGGCGGCCAAGCGCAAGGCCGCCGGGCCGAGGCTGACGCAGAGCCGCTACGAACAGCTCGGCCGGGACCTTACCGCTGCCGAGGAGGCCTTCGCGGCCGCCCAGCAGCAGCTGGACGGGGCGCAGCGCGAGCTCACGCAACTGGAGGAGCAGCGCACTGAGCTGGAAGCGCGCCAGAAAGCGCTGGAGGCCGACCCGGCGATGCGTGACGCCGAGCGGCTCAAGCAGCTTCGCGAGGACGCGGACCGCAAACAGAAGGCGGCGCGGGACCGGGAGGACGACCGGGACCGGCAGGCCGGCCAGGTCAGGCGGTACGCCAACAAGGTCGCCCAGACCGCGCACCGGGCCGGCACCGGACGTGACAAGCTCGCCCACGCGCTGCGCGAGGCCGTGAACACGGCCGCCGACGCGGGCTGCGCCCAGCAGCATCAGGCAGCGGTCGCGGCACTCGACGGCACGGAGCTCGAAAGCCCCGGCCCAGGCGCTCCCCCGCTAGCCGAACGGGCCGACGGCGAGCATCACCCGGTCGGTGCCTACCTGGCTGCCGCTGAGGCGCCGGCGGCTGACATTCTCGCCCAGGCCAGGCGCGACGCCCAGGCCATCGCCGAACGGCAGGCGCAGGCCGTCGCGCAGCTGGGCCGGCTCCTGGAAGAGTGCGCCACATGCAGACGGCAGCTGCGGGCCGCGCAGGAAGCGGAAGGCAGGCTGTCGGCTGAGGTCCAGGCCGCGGCGGACCGAGTCACGGCCGCGGACCTGGCAGTAGAGGAACGGATGCGGCTGCTTCTTGACGGCTACCGCTGGTACCTGAGCGGTTTGGCCGAGTTGCGGGTGGCCGATCCCGAGGAGCTCATCACCGCCCTGGAATCCTGGGGGCTGACCGGCGAGGGCGCGAACCCCGCGGTTGCGATCATCGCCGACGCCACCCGCGTGGCCGGCGCGGAGCTTGGCCGGCTGGCCGGGGAACTGAGCAGTCAGCGGACCCGGCATGTGACACAGGCTGGGGAGCTGGCCGAGGAGATCGGCCGGCTGCGCGCGGGCGGCCACGATGCCCCGCCCGTCCCGTACACGCGGGCCGCCCGAGTTCGCGACGGCCGTCCCGGGGCACCGCTGTGGAAGGTGACCGACTTCGCGCCGGGCCTGTCCGATGCCGAGCGCGCGGGGCTGGAGGCGGCCCTGGAGGCGGCGGCGATTCTCGACGCGTGGGTGACGCCGGAAGGGAACCTCGTCGACGGGGACGTGATCGTGGTTTCCGGGCTTGCCCCGGTAGCGGGGGCATCGTGCACCGGCCTGCTAGTACCGGCGATCGACCCCGCCGACGTCCAGGCTGGAGCGTTGCGGGAAGAGTCGGTGGCTGGCGTTCTGAGTGCTATTGGACGTAACCCAGGGGCCGCCGGCACCGGCGGGACCTGGGTGACCACGGACGGGCGGTGGTCCAACGGGGTGCTGAGCGGCGCCTGGCACAAGGATCAGGCCGGCTACATCGGCGAGGGGGCGCGGGAGGCGGCGCGGCGAGCGCGGATCCAGTCGCTAGAGCGGGAGCTTGACCGGGAGCGCGCCGCGATCGAGGAAATCGAGGCGGACCTGGCGGGCATCGAGGCGCGGCAGGAGCTGCTCGCTGAGGAGCACCGGACCGTGCCGCCGGATGACGCGGTGCGCGAGGCGCACACGGTGGCCGCCGGAGAGCGGCGGCGCCGCGCTGAGCTGCGCGTGGACCTCGCGAAGGCGGTCGAGCTGCGTGATCAGCGGCAGGGGGAACTGGCGGCCGTGCAGGCGCGGGCGACAGAATTCGCGGTCGATGTCGGCCTGCCTATGGGCGCCGAAGAGCTCGCTGCGGTACGGGACGGGCTGGGTGCCTACCGGGTGGCGCTCGCCGCTCTCTGGCCAGCGGCCGAGGCGGCGCACACCGCGATCCGCGCCGCGGCCGACGCAGAGGCGGAGCTCGCCGACGGCCGTCAGCTGCTGACCGAGGCGAGCGAGCGGGCCGCCGAGGCGCGGGAGGCGGCCGGTGCTGCGGCGACAACGCACCAGGAGCTGCTCGCCACCGCCGGCACGGCGGTCGAGGAACTGCAGCGACGGCTGGCTGAGGTGACCGGTGCCCTCGGCCGGCTGCGGACATCCGAGCGAGACGCCCGTCAGCGGGAACGGGGGGCACTCGAGGCGCGCGGCAAGGCGGACGGAAAGCAGGGCGAACTGCGGACGCAGGTTGAGGACGCCGCGCGGCAGCGGGACGACGCGGTCTGCGAGTTCCGGGCATTTGCCGCCACCGGACTGCTGCGGGTCGCGGTGACCTCGCTGGAAATCCCGGATGTGGAGCAGCCATGGGCGGCGACGCCGACGGTGATCCTCGCCCGCGCCGTCAACGCCGAACTCGACTCCGTGGACGAAGGGGACGGGCCGTGGGACCGGATCCAGAAGCGGGTCACCGAGGAGCATAAGCTGCTGGCGGACGCGATGGCCAGGCATGGGCACTCGGCGGGGCTGACGCTGAGCGAAGGCGTCATCGTGATCAACGTGGTCTTCCAGGGCCGTAGCCACGATCTGCCCGGGCTGGCCGAGGCGCTGGCGGCGGAGGTGGAACAGCGAACCACGCTGCTATCCGCTCGGGAGCGGGAGATCCTGGAGAATCACCTGCTCAACGAGGTGGCGGGGACGCTGCATGAGCTGATCTCGGCGGCCGAGGCCGAGGTCAGGCAGATGAACGACGAACTGGAGTCGCGGCCGACGTCGACCGGCATGAAGCTGCGGCTGATCTGGCAGCAGGCCAGGAACGCGCCCGAGGGCCTCGACCGGGTCAGGCTCAAGCTCCGGCAGACGGTCGACGCATGGTCCGCCGCTGACCGGGCGGTCGTGGGGGCATTCCTGCAGCAGCGGATCGCCGCCGAGCACGCGGACAATCCCGCGGCCGGCTGGGCCGAGGCGCTGACTTCTGCGCTTGACTACCGGGGCTGGCATGAGTTTGTGATCCAGCGCTATCAGGACGGGCAGTGGCGGCCCGCTACCGGCCCCGCCTCGGGAGGCGAGCGCGCGCTGGTGGTGTCGGTTCCGCTGTTCGCGGCGGCTTCGTCGCACTACAAGTCGGCCGGCAACCCGCACGCGCCGAGGCTGATCGCGCTCGACGAGGCGTTCGCCGGGGTCGACGACGACTCCCGCGCCAAATGCCTGGGCCTGCTCGCCACCTTCGACATGGACGTGGTCATGACTAGCGAGCGTGAATGGGGCTGCTATCCGCAGGTGCCCGGACTTGGCATCTGCCAGCTCGCGCGCCAGGACGGCGTCGACGCGGTCCTGGTCACGCCGTGGCGGTGGGACGGCCGGGAACGCCGTAGGGCCGAACGGGCGCCAGTGTGACCGACAGCGTGACCGATACCCCGGAGGATGGCACCAGGCTGCACCGCCTGCTTGGCGGCGAGCCCGCCGCGTGGCTGGTCCGGCGGGCGCGAGACCGGCTGGAGGCCGGGCGCCCGCTGACCGGGACGGTGACCCTGACCGGCGCGACCGTGGAGCAGCGACGGGCGGTCGAACGGCTAACCGGCAGGGCGCCCCGTTCTGGTTCGTCGCTGTCAGTGTCGCTGCCCGAGGTGGACCGAGTGCTGCGTGAGAGCGGGGCCGCGCCGGGCGGGCTGGCCGAGGCCGTGGCGCTTCTGACCGGTCCGCTCCGGGATCGCAACCGCGACCGGATGGATGCGGCCTCCGCCTGGGCGGCCGCGTTCGCGCCGCTGGACGACGCCGTAGCGGGCCACGCCGAACTAGCCGCTTGGCGGGGGTGGCTCGATGCGACCGGTGTCGTGCGCCGCCTAGCCCCTTCAGCTGATGTGGCGCTGGCGCTGCTTGACCAGGTGGCGGCAGTGCTGCGACGACTGCCGTCGCGGGGAATCCCGATCGGGCGGCTCGCCGCCGAATGCTGCGGCGACGCGCATGCCCTCGATGACGGTCGCCCAGCCGGGACGCTCGCCTTGTCCGCGGTCCGGGCGCTGGCCGGCCTGCCGTTCGCGGCTGACGTGAGCACGGACTCGCGCCGTACGGTATGGGCCTTCGTGGGCGTTCATCTTGACGAGCTCTCCTCGCTGGTGCTCTGCCTCGGCCTGCTCGGCGACACCCGCACCGCCCTGGGCCAGGTGCTGGCGCTGCACCGGGAAAGCGGACAGCCGGCGGTGCTCACCCTCAGGCAGCTGCGCTGCCACGATGGAGCGCTATCAGCGGGACTGGTGCGGATCTGCGAAAATCCCGTGGTGATCGCGGCCGCCGCGGACGAGCTCGGCAGCCGTTGCCCGCCACTGGTCTGCGTTGGCGGCCAGCCATCGGCGGCCGGATGGCGGCTGCTCGACTTGCTGGCGGCGGGCGGCGCGGAATTCCGCTACCACGGCGATTTCGACTGGGGAGGTATCCGGATCGCCCGCGCGGTTCGTCAGCGAGTGGGCCAGGGACAGTCGCACTGGCAGCCGTGGCGGTACGACAGGAACGCTTATGAGGCCGCGGCAACGGCAGTGCTGGCTGTGCATGCCGCCACGCGGCTGCCCCGGTTGGCCGGCGAGCCGGTCGCGACCCCCTGGGATCCGGGTCTGGCGGCCGCCATGGCATGCCACGATGTTCGCATCGAGGAGGAACTTTCCCTCGACACCCTGCTCGCGGACCTGGCCTGACCGGTTCCGGTCAGGCACTGCGAACGCCGGAAATCGAGGCCCCAGACATTCGAGGCAGGATCGCCCTGCTCCACGCTTCATGCTTGTCTTATAGTGGTCGTATGACAGCCACGACCATCAGCTTCCGCGCCGATGAGCAGACGATGGCCGAACTCCGCCAGCTCGCTGGCGACGGGAACCTGTCGGATGCGATTCGCGAGCTCATCCACGCGCAGTACACAGCCCGGCTGTACGCGCAAGCTGCCCGTGACGCCGAACGGCTTCGCAATGACCCGGCCGACCTCGCTGAGATCAAGGCCGTGAACGAGGAGCTAGACGAGATCAGTGCGTGGTGACCTGTTCCGGCTGCGCCCCGGAAAGGACTCCGCCGGGCACGAGCAGCGCGGCCCCCGGTACGCAGTTGCGATCCAAAGTGACGGAATCCTGCTCTACACGCTGATCCTCGCCCCGACTTCCACCAGCGCGCAGGCGGCGATCTTCCGGCCGGAGATCGAGTTGGGCGGAACCCGGACCCGCGTACTCGTCGACCAGATGCGCGCAGTCGACGCCAGCCGGCTAGGCGACTTCGCCGGTCGCCTTGACGCCATGGAGATAGGAGAGGTCGACCGGGCCGTTCGGCTCATGCTCGGAGTTCTCTGAAACGGCCCGGGGTTCCCGTCAAGTGCGCTGCCCGGCGTGCTCGTCTGTGCCGTCGTCACCCTGTCGCCAGGTCCGGGCGAGCGCGACGAGGCCGCGAACCACGTCGGGGGGCAGCCCCGGAGTGCTCGCGATGTGCCACAGCGTCTGGTCCTCATACTCGGCAGGCCCGAGGTCCGGCGACCCCACGTTAGGTTCCCCGCCGGCCAGTATCCGCCGGCACGAACCCGGTGCCCAGCCGAGCCGGTTCTCGACCATACCGAGGGTGCTGGGGGAAACGTGCTGGCCGTTCTCGAGCTTTCCCAGCGTTCGCTCGGTCACCCCGGTCGCCTCGGCAAAGGCTCGCCGGTCCCGCATGCCCAGCTGGACCCGGCGTGCGATGACGTAATCGGCGAGCCGCCGCCAGTCCTCACCGGCCATATGACCGTCCTTCCCGCGAGCCGTCACCAGTCCCGCCGCCGGTGACGTGACCATCCTTACCCGAAGAAGATGGAAGAGTCCAGCTCTTTTGCGGGCAGATAACGGCCCGGGTCTGCATCTCACTTCTGAGATCATCTTACTCATGCTCTTTACTTCCTGCCTGTACTCCCTTAGAGTGCCTAAGTCAGCAGAATATTTCTTATCTCTTCCTACACGTACCAGGATCTGCCAGTTTCTGGATCCATCGGAGTCAGGCCGGTGACCCAGGCCCTGGAGTCTTGATGGGAAGCACCGGCGAACCGAACCGGTGAGCCCAGCCCGGCGCGCTGCAGGCCGGTGGCGTCCTTGCGCGAGCATGGAGGGGAGCGCAAGGGCGCTCCGGCCACGCAGCCGCTCGGCTAGCTCAGCGGACTCGGCGCACCGTACCCGATCCTCAGCACGGTTTGGCCAGTACGCAGCGTGACCGGTTGGACCCAGACAGGCTGGTACTCGGCTCGCTGGGTGGTGATAAACGACTGCATCCAGCTGAGATATGCCGCACGTGTGAGGTGCGACGCCGGGACGGTCGTGGCCAAGTCCACCCACCGCAGGAGGCTGGCAGGTCCGCCGCCGGGCGACTGGCTGGCGAAGTCCACGATGTGCAACGGATGGCTATGGGCCATGATGGCGATGAGCAGGGGCAGCCAAGGGTCAATCTGGCCGCTGAGGAGCTGTTTCTCGGCCGTGGCGGAGAACTCGATATTGCTGTTGGTCAGCAGCTGGGCATCGGCAGCTTTCCTGGCGCTCAGCGCCGTGGGCAGGGCGGCTCTATACGCGTTGGCGCCGCTGGGGTAGACCCATCTGATGTCGATCTGCGCCGTTCCCGTGCCGAAGCTCGCGATGACGGCCGGAGCGTAGATGCCCAGGCGGCTGCCGAACTGGTTCCGGATGGTGGCAGTGGCCACCACCAGGGCGGAGCCGAGGACGTCGTTCGACGTGGGCCCGAGCGGCAACAGGTCCGAGGACGAGAAGCCGCTGTTGCCCAGATCCGCGCATACCTGGGTGTCGCATGACACGACCGCGCCGGGGCTGACCTGGTGCAGTATCCAGTTGATGGCCGCCGTCCTAGCCGCAGCCTCAGCGGCGAGTTCCTGGCTGATCCCAGCCTGGCTGCTGCCCGCTAGCCGGTCGGACAATGCGCCGCCCCGGGAAAGTTTGAATACGAGCCCGCCGGCCCCGGCCACCAGCACCATCGCGGCCAGCAGCACAGCCGCCCGCCGACGCCGCGAGGTGCGACGACTCCGGCGCCGCGTCGGCCGTCGCCGGATCACCGGCTGGGTACCGATCAGGCCATCGCCGTTGCCCTGCCGCGCCTGCGTCGGCGCGGCAGACGCGCGATGTGAGCCGAATGTCTTCTCATCCGCGGCCGGAGCGGGGGCTATGGGCGGCATCGGCCCGATCAGCCGCGCGCCGGCGGCCACCAGCTCGCCGAGCACGCCGCGGGCCGACGGCCTGACGGCTGGGTCCTTGTTGAGGCAGCGATGGACCAGCGAGCCCAGTGGTTCGGGGAGCCTTCCCACCTTTGGCTGGGAATGAAGAATAGCGAACGCCGTGGCGGTCAACGAGTCGCCCCTGAAGGGCAGCTCACCGGTACCCGCGAACACCATCGTCACAGCCCACGACCACATGTCGGCCGCTGCGGTCACCCGGGTTCCAGCCAGCTGCTCGGGGGCCATGAACGCCGGAGTTCCCACGGCGACCTGGCCGGAAGGGCCTATGGTGGTCATCCCGGGCACGGCCGCCAGCCCGAAGTCGATCAGCACTGGCCCGTCGGGCCCGAGCAGGACGTTGCCAGGCTTGAAGTCACGATGCACCATCCCGGCGGCATGCACGGCGCCCAGCGCGGTCAGCGTCGCGATGGCGATGCGCTCGAGTGCGGCGCCGCCGTGAGGCCCGAACTGCTCGACGACCTCTACCAGCGATGGCCCGCTGACGTACTCACTGACGATGAACGGCCGTCGTTCGAAGATTCCCGCATCCAGGACCTGCGCAGTGCAGAACCGGGCGACCCGCTGCGCTGCGGCGACCTCCTTCAGAAAGCGGCTGCGGACCTGTGGGTCCGTGGTTGGCGGCAGAAGCTTGACCGCCGCCCCGGTTCCAGCAGGATCCACAGCCAGGAACACAACGCCCTGCCCGCCTTCCCCGAGGCGGCCGAGCAGCCGGTATACGCCCACCTCGCGCGGATCCGTGTCGCGCAGGGCAAGCATCTCGGGCATTGCGGGCCAAGCGGATGTCACCCGGCCATTTTGCCCTGCCGGCTCAGCGTACGCCACAATTCCGTTTCGCCAGTTGCCTGCCGCAGCAGCTTTTCTGTGCGACCGCCTGGCGCTTTCGGGGAACTGCTCTCTCGCGGCCACGTCCGTCTGGCGCCGCGCCAGACCTGTCCGTCGGGATTGCTGAAGTCCTGGTAACGGCCAGGACATCGCTCGGCGCCGAAGGCCTTCATGCTGGCAGGGAAGGACAGCGGTGTGCCCCTTACCCCTCTTGACCTGCCCAGGGCTACCCTGCTGGCTCCCTGCGTGGGGCTTGGTCTCGGCAGAGCCCGAAGACGGCGCTCACGGCAGCCCTCCCAGCAAAATGATACTTCTGGCTGAGAACATGGCGAATTTCCCTTTGAACACGGTTCGACCCGGGCATGCTGTTGGAGAAGCCCGGCTACAAACTGCCCAAGGCAGCGGTGAGCCGGGTCTGGGGTGGGCCCCGGCAGCACCGTCTCCCCCCCACGGTGCCCCGGGGTCCCGCTCCGCCTCAGGCACCGGCCACAACGCAGGCGTCGCCTGCACAGCTGGATCTAGGTCACCAAATTGCCGCTGAGCCGGGCGGTCCAGTTCCGATCGGTACACGCACGCCTCAGACGCCGAACCTGGACCGGATCTCTTCTCAGCGCATCCGCTGCTCAGCAGGCGGCGGCCCGTCGCTGCGGTACGTGTCCATGCGGGCCGGCGGTGCGGGCCCGGTTCCTGCACGGCTTCGACACCATCGAAGCGTCAGCGGTCAGCCAGCAGCACCGGGTGATGGCTCCCGGTTACCCGGCGGCCACCTGCTGCTGATGCCAGTCCGTGGTGCCGACCCGCTTCCACCAGTAGTCCAGGTTGCCGCCGCCCGGGTAGATGCTGCCGTCGCTGTCGGTGATAACGACGTGGCCGCCGGCCGCGGCCATCGACGGAGGGTAGAATTCCCCGCCGGCCTGGCTGAGGGTGGCGACATGCTCGTAGTGCCAGGGTCTGGTGCCGGCTGCCTGCACCCAGAAGTTCAGGCGGCCGTTCTCGGTCACGCCGGCCAGGGCCACCGAGCTGCCCGTCCAGGCGATCGCCGGGCCGCCGATATCCACGCTGCCCAGCCCCGCGACCTGCTGCTGATGCCAGGGTGCGGTGCCGGCGTACTGGTACCAGTAGTCCAGGTCGCCATCTTCGTTGGTTGCGGCGATGATGACCGTGCTGCCCGTCCAGCCGATCACCGGGAAGGACCAAAAGCCGCCGCCGTTGTTCCCGAGCGACCCGGCCGGCGCGACCCGCTGCTGATGCCAGGGTCTGGTGCCGGCGTACTGGTACCAGTAGTCCAGGTTGCCGTGGGCGTCAGTATCGGTGATGATCACGGTGCTGCCCGTCCACCCGATTGACGGCCGGCCGGGGCCGTTATAGCCGACGCCGGTGGCGACCTGCTCCTCGTGCCAGGCTCTGGTGCCGGCGACCTCGTACCAGTAGTCCAGGACGGTGGGGGCGCCGCTGCCGCACCCGAGGGCGTGGTCGGCGGCGATGATGACCGTGCTGCCCGTCCAGCTGATCGTGGCAGGCCCGTAGTAGTTGCACTCCTCGTGCGAGACGGCCACCACCTGCTCGTGCCAGCCCGGCGGGCACAGCGATCGGATTAGGCAGATGCCGTCATACTTGTAGTAGTAGTCCACTTGGCCGCCCTCGCCGGACTCGGCGATGCTGACCGTGTTGCCGGTCTGCGCGATGGACGGTACCGAGTTGCTGTAGCAGCACTTGGCCACCACTTCCTGGTTCCAGGTCGTGCTGCCATCCTGCTGCCAGTAGTCCAGGTTGCCCGCGTTGTTCACGGCGGCCACGACCACCGTGTGGCCCGTCCAGGCCACCGTGCTGTTGGAGAACGGGGCCGTCGCCGCCTGGGCCGGCCCGGCCATCACTACGGCCGCCAGCACCACCGCGACCGCCCACACCCCGGCCAGCCACCGGGCCCCCCTGCGTGTTCCTGTTCTCATCCGGCGCTCCTGTCCTGCGGGCGGCCGGTGCCTGCCGCCTGGCCGCGTTTAGCCGTACAGAGGCATGGCGGCGGCATCTGATACGTGGCGAGCGCGGGCAGCCGACCGCGCACGATAGGTGAAGCCGCAGGCAGCCATATCGATGTGGCGCAAAACCACGATGCAGTTAAACAATCAGGGCATGCGGCGGCTGCTGGCCTCGGGGCTGCTGCCCAAGCGGGCCGGGCAGCCGGTCAAGGCGCTGCTGCCCACATTCACTTCACCGAACTGCTGGCGGTGGACCAGGACTCGGTGCTGCGGCCGTGACCGACGGCAAGTGACCGCCGGCGATGGGCCAGCCTGATAAGTCTCGGGGAACGGTTGAACCCTGCGCGTTCGGTGCCGCGTACCCCTGCCCGACAGCGTTCACCTAGACAGGGGAGACCATAATGTACGACTTCACGCCTTTCCGTCGGCGCGTCAGGGCCGGGACGTTGCTGGCCGCATTTGCGATGATCGCGGCCGGGCCGTTGTCGGCAAGTGCGGCCGGAGCGGCGACCAGCCCTGCGGCCGTCAGCGCCAGCCCGGCGGCCAAGGCCACCGCGCAGGATCAGCTCTGCATTGTCACCTGCGGTCCGCCCTCCATCACGGCGAGCTGGACGTTGGACACTCCCCCGGGACAGATTCCCTACAGCAAGGAGCCGGGCACGGTCACCGTGCACGGTACCGGCTTCACCCCCGGGGACACGATCGATGTCTACGTACAAACGGCTGGCGGGCAGTACCCGCTGACCGCCACGGCATCGAAACCGAGCTTCTTCTGCGACGGGAGGTTTGGGTGCTCATCCCTCCCGGGTGGTGTCTTCACGGTATCCGCGCCGGACGTCCCGTGCGGGCGCGGATCGAGGACAGACCAGCTGGCAACCGAAGCCGACATCCGGCGCTGGGAATCGGCGATCAGCCATCGGCTGAGCACGACCGGAAAGCTGACCGTCCAGCTCCCGGTCTACTGCGTAGTCGCCACCCGTCCCTGACCGTACGGGGACACGGCCCGCTGCGACGACCGTACATCCCGGTTTCAGGCCCGGCCGCGGTCCAGGCGCCTGGTTCACCGCGCGTTTGAAAGTCGCGTTATCGCCGGAAGGCGCCGGCCCGGCGCACTGCCCCGGCAGCCTGCCGTGCCGCCACGAGAATCGGGTCCCACACCGGCGCGAACGGCGGAGCGTACGCGAGGTCCAGGGCGGCCATCTCTTCCACCGTCATCCGGTTCCATAGCGCCGTCGCAGCCGTGTCGATCCGCTTGGCCGATCCCTCCTGGCCGACGATCTGCACTCCCAGCAGACGTCCGGTGCAGCGTTCGGCGGTCATCTTGACGTTCATCGGGTGGGTACCCGGGAAGTAGCCGGCCTTCGTAGTGGACCGCACGGTTACGGTCACGTATTCGAACCCGGCGCGGGTGGCGTCGCGCTCGCGCAGCCCGGTCCGGGCGATCTCCAGATGGCATATCTTGCTCACCGCCGTGCCGACCACCCCGGGAAATGTGGCGTAGGAGCCGGCCAGATTGTGCCCGATGACCCGGCCTTGCTTGTTGGCGTGGGTGCCGAGCGCCACATGCTGGTACTGACCAGAGACCAGGTTGAGGACCTCTACGCAGTCGCCGCCCGCCCAGATATGGTCGTGGCCGAGCACCTGCATCTGCAGGTTCGTGCGCAGACCGCCGTAATCGCCCAGCGCCAGGCCGGCATCTTGGGCGAGCGCGGTGTTCGGCCGTACCCCGAGGCCGAGGACGACGACGTCGGCCGGGATTGAGCCGTCGGCGGTCAGCACCGAGCGGATCCTGTGGTTATCGCCGGTCTCGAATCCGATGACGGAGGTGTCGGTGCGCACATCGATGCCGATATCCTTCATGGCCCGGTTTACCGCCACCGCCATGTCCGGGTCGAGCGTGGTCATCGGCTGTGCGGCCTGATCGACGACGGTGACGGCAACCCCGCGTCGCACAAGTGCCTCGGCCATCTCCACACCGATGTAGCCCCCGCCGACCACCACGGCCCGCCGCGGCTGCCTGCGGTGCAGATCCGCCAGCAGCGCGGTGCCGTCGTCGAGGGTCTGCACGCCGAACACGCCGTCGGCGTCCACGCCGGGCAGCGGCGGTCGCACCGGGACCGCGCCGGTCGCGATGACGAGAGAGTCGAAGCCTGCCCAGAACGACCGCCCGGCGGCAAGGTCATGAGCGAGCACCCGTCCGGCCGCGAGGTCGATCTTCTCTACCTCGGTTCGCATCCGGAGGTCGATGCCGTTGCGCCGGTGCTCGTCCGGCGAACGGGCGACCAGACGCTCCGGCCCGTCGACATCGCCGGCTACCCAGTACGGGATGCCACAGGCGGAGTAGGAGCTGTACGCTCCGCGCTCGAACGCGACGATCTCGACCGCGTCGCCTGCGATTCGCTTGGCCTGCGAGGCTGCGCTCATCCCGGCCGCGTCCGCTCCGATGACGACGATCCGCTTGGTCATGGGATCAGCACACCCCACTGCTCGGGCCGCTCCGTCGCGTGTGTCGCCACCGGTCAGACCGCCGCGGTCGTGGTGCGGATCTCGGTTCCCGCCCGGACCGCCCGGGTGACGGGGGTCTTCTCCGCGATCTCGGCCAGCTTCACGCGCTGGTCTTCGTCGACGCCGTGCAGGGTGATCAGCCGGTCGATCCACCTGGTGTTCCGGTCTTGGACGACGTAGGTTAGCTCGACATCCACTCCTGTCGGCGGCCAGCTCTGATGTTCGGCGTACATTCGCAGCGTGATCGCGGTGCAGGCACCGAGCCCGGACAGCAGCAGGCCGAACGGAGCCGGACCGGTGTCGGCACCGCCGTGGTCGACCGGTTCGTCGGCGCACAGCGCATGGCCGCCCGTGTCAATGCGCACACCGTACGGCGTTTCCTCACTTGTCACCGTGGCGGTAGCAATGCGGTGGTCACGGTCGTCGCTCACAGCTTTATCGTCGCGGTGATGAAGCCCGTCGTCTATGTTCCCTGGTATCAAGTCCTGCCGTGGACATTGTCCGGTGGTGATCCGGTTGACGTCAGCCGTCACTCACCCTGCGGATAGTTGCGACCGCGTCCCGGGGCAAGGCCCAGCCCGGCATCGGCGGCGGGCCGGTCAGGGTGCCGGCCAACCTGGCGGGGAAGCCGTCCAGGACAGACCGGTCACCGAACCGGTCGCGCTGCTTGACGCAGGCACCGGCGCGGACCACCGACTCGGCCCCGACCACGCTGCCGTCGCACACGATCGCGCCGGGTTCGACGATGCTGCCGCGACCGATGTGGCAGCCGTGGATCATCGCGCCCGGGCCGATCACCGCGTCGTCGTCGATGATCAGTTCATTATCGGGCAGCAGATGCAGCACCGTGTTCTCCAGGATCTGCACCCGGGAGCCAACCCGGACCGGGCCATGTGAGTCGCCGATGATCTTCACCCCGGCGCCGATGAGAGCGTCTTCGCCGATGACCACGTCGCCGGTGATCTCCGCCGAGTCGAACAGCACCGCGCCGGCGCCGATCAACGGGGTCTTGTCGCGGTAGGCGTACAGGGTTCCCATGCGTTCTCCGGCTCGCATCGGTCCGGACACGATCGTGCCCGGGTAGTCGGTCAGGCTGGTCTGATGCTGGCGCAGCACCGCCAGCCGCTCACGGTCGGCGTCCGTGGCCGACCTGATGACGTGGGGCGGGCGCCCGACCAGGACAGAACCGCCGGGAACAACGGTGCCCGGCGGGAGCAGCGTGCCCTCGCCCAGGATGCAGCCGCTGCCGAGCCGGGAGCCCGGCATCAGGATCGCGCCGTTGCCGATCTCACACAGGTCGCCGACGGTCGCGCCCACGATGGCGGCACGGTGGCCGAAGACGGTGCGCTGGCCCACCCGGACCGGATGCTCAGGCGTGCCGATCACCACCCCGTTCTCCAGGATGGCCGAGTGATTGCCGATGCTCACCGTTCCGCCATGCGCCCGCACCACCAGGCCCTGTGCCAGAATCGCGCCGGCACCGACGTGGACCTCACCGAGGATCACGGCGGATCGGGCGATCTCGGGCTGGGGCTGGTCAACGAGGAGGTGGTTGAAACTCACGCGCCCTCACCGTCCTCCTGGCCATTCGGGCATCCAGCCGACCGGTAACGACTCTACGCGCGCACAACCAGATGGATGCCGTCGTTCCTGGCGTTTCTGCGGAGGCCGCTTTTGCATTGCTTCACAAAGCGTTTCCGCGGAAACGCCCGCGCGCAATTGCGTGGGAAGTCTCCGCGTTAAGGGTTTCATGATCTAGCGCAATCTGGTGCTGCTGCCCTGGCCTGGCAGGCATGAGGCGGGAGGCGGTGGGCAGGAGTGGGGCCATGAGGCTTCTGAACAGGATCCGGAACCGGAACGAGCTCAGGAAGGCGAGCCGGGGCATCGAGCGGGCGTTTGGCCGCTGATCCCGGTCGGCCGGGCGACCGGATCGGCAGGCTGCTGGGTTCCGGTCAGCTCACCTCCCGGGTCATCCTGCTCCGGGCCGACGTGGTGGGCGGCGGCTACTCCCGTTCCTGATCGGCGGCCTGGTCCGGCCAGACGCCGATGTGGTCGGGCTCCTCCTGCAGTTCGACCCGGTTCCGCATGCCGAGGCGCCTGGTCATATCGCGCGGGAGCTGAACCCTTCCCGCCCGGTCCAGGGTGGCGTACTCGCGCGCATGCAGCGCCGTCCCGCCGTGCTCGTCGGTGACGGAGTGCCGTATCGTCTCGCTGCTCGTCTTGCCGTCCCTGATCGCGATCGTCCGGCGGACCTGCGACGACACGGCCGGGTCGTGGGTGACCACCAGTATCGTGACGCCGAGTTCGGTGTTGGCGGTCTGCAGGGCGGAGAACACGTCCTGAGCGGTCGAGGAGTCCAGCTCGCCGGTGGGCTCGTCAGCCAGCAGGACCTTCGGCTGGTTCGCCAGTGCCGTGGCGATGGCGGCGCGTTGCTGCTCGCCGCCGGACATGCGGTCCGGTGTCCGGTTGGCGCAGTGCGCGATGCCGAGGGTATCGAACAGGGAACTGGCGCGGCGCAGCCGCTCCCGGCGGCGCAGCGAGCTCAGCCGCATCGGCAGCAGCACGTTCTGCCGGGCGGTCATGTAGGGCAGCAGGTTCCGCGACGTCTGCTGCCAGATGAAGCCGACCTCGCTCCGCCGGTAGGCCAGCCGCTGTTTGGCGGTCATCGCGCCCAGGTTGTGGCCGGCCACCCAGACCGCCCCCGCCGTCGGCGCGTCAAGCCCGGCAAGGATGTTCATTAGCGTGGATTTGCCGCTGCCCGCCGCGCCCACCAGCGCGGCCAGCTCCCCCTCGGCGATCAGCAGATCCAGTCCCTGCAGGGCCTGTACTTCGATCCCCACGCCGGAGTAGATCCGAACCAGCCGGTCACAGACGATCATCCCGTCCGCGCCGGTTGGGAGCTGGTCCTGCGGGACATGTACGGCAGGCTCTGCCGGCTTCGGGGGGGACGACCCGGCGAGCCTGGCCGCCTGCGGCGGCGGCCCCGAACCCCCTCGAGCCTTCGGCAATTCGGTCATCTGCCCGGGCCCCCTTCAATCAGCGATCCGCAGCGCCCTGGCGCTGCCGCGATGGTAGGTGATCACGGCCTGAACGGCCAGGACGAGCAGCGCGGCCAGCACCAGCCCGGCCCCGGAGTCGACCAGCGCGATGACCGGAGCCGCCACGACGGCCGACCCGATCCCGCTGAACGCCGCCAGGTTCAGCGACGGCCCGATCAGCGGCACCAGCAGCCAGGCGCACGCGACGCCGCCGACGGCGGCGGCCACCACCGGGGGCAGGGTCTCGGCCGCCAGCAGCAGCTGAGCCTGCCAGCGCCGCAGCCCCATCGTGGCCAGCCGCGCCAGCGTCATGTCCCGGGTCGGGGCGGACAGCAGCAGCGACAGCAGCAGGACCAGCGCGCCGAATCCGGCCGCGGCCGCCATTCCCTGCTCCAGGGCCGTCTGCGCCGCCTGGGGCACCGGCGCCGCGGTCAGCGCGGCGAGCGCCGCGGCGCGCATCGTCACGGAACCGTCAGGCAGGGCCTGGCGGACCACGGCGCTCAGCCGCGCCGCATCCAGACCTGACCCGGCGACCAGCTCCAGATCGGGCCCGGGTGGCTGGGCCCCGAGTGCCTGCAGTGGCAGCATCACGATCGTCCCTTCGGGCACGCCGGGGACGCTGCCGATCTGTCCGGTCAGCCGGATCTCGATGGGACTGTTCCCGACGCTGAGGTCGATCGGCGCCGTGCCGGTCAGCTGGGCGGCGGCGTTGGTGGCGACCGCGGGGACGACGGTCCCGGATGACGCCGCGCCGGACAGCGCGGCCAGCGGGAATCGCGGGCCGGGCGCCTGGTCGATCACGGCCGCGTACTTGGCCGGGTCGACGAACACCACGGACAGCTCGTACCCGGTGGACAGCGTCGCCTGGTCGACCACCCCGGTCACGGTGGCCACGACGCCAGGCACCGAGGAGATCTGCCGCTGCAGTGCCGGGGTGATCTCCTGGCCGTCCGGGGCCGAGACGACCGCGTCGGCGCCGATCTGCTGCCAGGATGCGGCCACCTGGCTACGGGTTACCGAGGTGCTGATCATGTCCGGGAACGCCACCATGGCCAGCACCAGCACCAGGGCGAACGCCGGCAAGACGGTGCCGGGCGGGGTACGGGTGGCCCGCGCCAGGCCGACGAACGCCACGACCCCGCGCGACAGGCCCGCGAGCCGGGCCAGCTGCCGGGCCAGCGGAGGGTAGCAGCGCAGCACGACGACGGCCACGGGGATCGCGACCAGCACCGGCGCCATGCTCGTGTACAGGCCGCTGTTCCCCGAGCCCACGCCCTGGTTCCTGAGCACGACCAGCCCGCCGATGGCCACGGCGACCAGCGCTGTCTCGATGACGATCCGCCGGGCCGCGGGCCTGCGGCCGCCGGAGCGGCGCCTGGCCCTGCCGGTGACAGGCGCGGCCACGCGCTGCGGGACCACGCTGATCAGCACCGGGCCCACGAGCGTTACCACGATCGTGATGCCTGCCAGCCACCAGCCCACTGGGTCGCTGTCGCCGGGGGTCAGGGTGACGCCGAGCGCCGCGGCCGCCGCCCCGGCCACCGCGGCGATGAGCACGCTGGCGCGCAGCACCAGCCAGCCGAGCTGATACAGCGCCGCGCCCCGGGCTCTCATGAGCGTGAACTCCGCGGCGCGGCGCTGCGCCACCAGCTGTGCGCCGAGCAGCACCACCGCCGCCCCCATGACGGCCAGGCTGACGTATAGCAGCTCGAGCACGGGGGCGACGGCGCCTTCGCTGGCGATGAACGGCGACACGACCGAGGGGATCCGGGAGATGATCGGCACCGAGACCGGGTTCTCGAATCCGGGGGGAACGACCGTGATCCCTGAGGAGACCAGGCTGCCCACACTCGCCGCGAACCCGCCCGCCTGGCCCGCGGTGAGATGGCTGAGCGTGACCGCATACACCCAGGTCACCAGCATTTCGTCGGTGCCGAGCCGGGATTCGATCAGCGGGAGCGCGCCGGGGCCGATGAAGGCGGCTCCGATCCAGTACGCCGGCTGCGACGACGAGCCCGGCGTCAGCGCGGGCCGGGCCGCATCGGGGTCGTCGGTCCAGAAGACGGCGGCCGGGCTGGCCGGCCGGATGAGACCGGTGATTACCAGCTGCACCGGCCCCACGTTCAGCCGGGAGCCGACCCGAAGCCCGAACCTGGCCGCGGTGACGGTGGTCACCGCCGCCTGCAGCACCGCCCGCGGCCCGGCCAGCGAGCCGCCGACCGGGAGCCGCCCGGCCACGATCTGGCTGTAACGGGCCAGCGCCGTGCGGTAGGTCAGCTCGAACTGCGGCGGCCCGTACCCGGCCGGCCGGGCCGTCCCGGTGGTCGGCACGTCGCCCGTGGTCAGGCCGGCCCAGGCGGGCGGGTCACTGGCCGGCTGCACCCCGACCGCGACCAGCCGCGCCCGCAAGTCGGTGCCGGCCGCTGCGATGTCGGTGGCCAGCACCTGGCCGCTCTGGTCCGTCGCGGCTGTCTCGGGCACCGTCCCGCTGATGGTGCGGTCGACGGGCTGCGAGGTCGCGATCACGCGCTGCAGCGCCTGGTTGCGCAGCACGACGCTCTCCCGCGGGATCACCAGGCTGGCCAGTACGGAGACGAACACCAGCAAGCCGAAGGCGACACTGGCGGCGGCCCCGGTACCGGTCAGCGCCACCCAGGCCGCGCGCAGCCGCCGCCCCAGCGTTCTCATCCTGCCTCCGCCCGCAACTGCGCCGCTGGGTCAGGTCTGCGCAGCACCGACAGGGCTGCGGCGGCGACCGGCATGGCCGCGGTGACCAGGGCCAGCGCCACGGCCGGGCCGAGCGGCAGGATCACCAGGGCGGAAGGAAGCGGTGCCGCCGCGCCCCCGGTCAGGGTGATCGCGGGCACCAGCGACCAGGCCAGGCCGATCCCGGCCAGCAGGCCCGCGGCCGCGGCCGGCAGGCTGAGCGCGCACTGCTCCAAGCACAGCTGACCGGCCTGGGCGTTTTTCCCCACCCCCAGCGCGGCGAACACCGCGCTCTGGGTCCGCCGCGAGCGGAGGCTGGCCGCGGCGCTGACCGAGAAGCCCAGCACGCCGAGCAGCACTGCTGCCACCCCGATGGCCAGCATCGCCTGCCGGGGGCCGGTCAGCAGAGTGTTGCCGAACAGCACGGCCTGGTGGCTGACGCGGCCGGTGACGGACAGGCCCAGGTCGCGCGGCAGGCGGGATACCCCGCCGCCCGCGGTGCGCAGCCACCAGCGGGTCACTGGCAAGGGGGGCATGTGCCCGGCCACGAGCAGGACGTTGAGCTCCGCGAGGTCGGCGACCAGTGCCTGGTTCGGCGCGAAGACGGTCGGGAAGTTGGCCACCTCCGCGACGATCAGGACCGTGACCGGAAACCCGTCGACGGAAGCCGTGGTGGTCGATCCGATGCCGAGTCGGCTGGCCGCCAGGTAACCGCTGGTGGCGATGGCCGGGATGGCCTGCGGCGGCGGCACCACGACCGCGACCTGCCCGGTGAGCCCGGGACTGTAGCCGACCTCGGCCATGACCTGCGCCGAAGGAAGGTTCCCGGTACTGAACGTGAGCTGCTCTCCGCCCCCGGCGGCACGCCAGCCCAGGAACGCCGGCGTTACCCCGTTCGCCGCCGTCAGCTGCCCGTACGCGTTCGGCGGACCGGTCGGCACCCACATCGAGCCTCCGGTGCCGTGCCAGGCGGCCAGGGCGGCGCCGTGACTGAACGGCCTGCCGAACGGGCCGCTGGCCGTGCCCGCCACCGCGAGGGACTTGACGGTCAGGTCGGCGGATGGGACCGACAGCGGGCTCGCCGTGTCGTACGGCGGCAGCGCGAAGGTCAGCGCGAGCCCGAGCAGCCGCAGCGGGTAGCTGGCCTGCCCCGGACCGGCCAGCGTGAAGACCAGGCGGTGCGGCCGGCCGTCGGCGGGCAGGCCCCCAGCGGCCGGCGGGCTCCCGGCGGCCGGCGGGCTCCCGGCGGGTATCTGGTAGGTGGCACCGGTGGCGTCCTGGATCGAGGCCGTGACCATCACCGAGCCGAGCGCCTTGCGTATCACGGCCGCGCTGGTGTCCGGGCCCACCCCGAGGTCTGCGACGATCTCCAGCCGGGCCGGCTGGCCGGGCAGCGCCAGCCCGGGCGGCTGCTTCGGGGTAATGCGCTGCCAAAGCGCGCTCAGCGGAAGCGGCGACAGGTCGGGGCGGAGCAGGATCGTCTTACCCGCCGTGCTCGCGTCCAGCGCGATCAGCTGGCCCCCGTTGCCGATGCCGACCGTGCTGGCCGCCGTGGCGGCGGTCACGCCGGGGGCCCGGGTGATCGCGCTGGCCGCGCCCAGCGGCAGCGGGCCCCCGGCGTCCACCCGCACATCCGAGCCGACCGCGAAGGCGGCCTGGTCCGCGGTCGACTGCCGCCAGCTGGAGTACCCGGCCAGCGCCAGCGTGGTGGTCGCGGTGGCGACGACGACGAGCAGGACCGGGCCCGCCTGCCGGATCGGCCGCCTGGCGATCTGCCAGCTCACCAGGGCGGCGGCCAGCCGCCGTTCGTGGTCGGTGGCCTTGTCGGCCAGCCTGGCCAGCAGCGGCAGCCCGCGCAGCGGGATGAGCGCCACCCCGGCCAGCGCGAGCGCGGGGGCGATCGCGACCACGGGATCGATCCCGAGGGTTCCGGTGGCCGGATGCGCGACCGCCGAATAGCCGCGCAGCTGCCAGACCGCCACCGCGGCCAGCGCCACCAGGGCCAGGTCACCGCCCGCCCAGGCGATGGCCGCGAGCCGCGCCTGGCGTCCCCGGCGGCGCCTGGCCGCATCGGGGGTCAGGCCGCGCAGCGCCGGCCAGGCCATCACCGCGGTACACAGCACCAGCACGGCCAGGGCCGAAAGCCACGCCAGCGGGGAGATGCCGCGGGCCCGATAGCCGTCCAGGTGCAGGCTGCCCAGGGGGGCCAGCACGTCGGCCAGCTCGGTGCCGGCCAGCACGCCCGCCAGGCCGGCCGCGGCGCCGATCACCACCGCCTCGGCCAGCACCGGCCGCACCACCTGCCACCTGGTGGCGCCGCGCGCCCGCAGCAGCGCGGACTCCTCCTCGCGCAGGCTGGCCAGCAGCCGGGCGGCCAGCACCAGTCCCGCCCCCGCCACCAGCAGCAGCATCAGCGCGGCGATCGTGAACAGCGACCGGGTCAGCACGATGGTGCTGGTCAGGCCGTTCAGCAGCGGCAGCAGGCCGGAGGTCACCTGCAGTCCGTCAGGGAGGACCACGGCCAGCTGCGAGAACGCCGCACTGGTGGAAGCGGCCAGCGCGGCGATGTTCCCGCGGGCCAGCGCCGGCGCCTGCGGCAGCACCAGCCACGAGGCCTGGGTCGCGGCGAGCGTCCCGCCGAACGCCGCCGGGTTCAGCACCGCCGGGCCGTAGCTGACGACGCTACCCCCTGAATTCCCGTTGATGGAGTAAGGCTGGACGCTGACCCCCGAGCTGGGCAGCAGGTCAAGCGTCCAGTACACCGACGCCGGGTTCCTAGCCTGGAACAGGCCGGTCACCTGCAGCGAGGTCAGCGGCCCGCCGCCCTGGGCGATGCCGGTCAGCACCGATCCCACGGTCAGGTGCAGTCGGCTGGCCACCGCGGTCGGCAGTGCCACCGGCAGCGGGCCGCCGCGGTGCGGCGCGGGGGGCCATTCCCCGGCGGTCAGCGTCACCTGCCCGCTGAGCCCGGCCAGCGACGCGGGCTCGATCCGCGTGATGGTCATGCTGGTGGGCGGGCCAGGAAGCTCGATCGGGTCGGCCCACAGCGCACTTTCCATTCCGAAACCGACCCCCGGCCAGGCCCGGCCGAACATGGCCCGGATCAGCCGCGAGTCGGAAGCAGCGTCCCCGGCGTCGGCCACGCCGGACAGCCCGACCACCCGGCTCGCCGGGGCGGCCAGGGTGCTCTGCGCTCCGGCCGGGACCACCGCGACCGAGAAGGCCCACAGCACCGCGGCGAGCGCGGTGGTGAGCAGAACCGTGACCGCGACGCAGGCCAGCAGCAGCCACGAGGACCTGGCCCGCCGGACGAGGAAGGAGACCCCCAGCCCATGCACGGATCAGCCCCTATCTGTCCGAATTGCTGGTGATGGACCCGTCCTCCAGGACGAGGACCTGGTCGGCCAGGTCGATCAGCGCCTCGTCGTGGGTGGCGACCAGGGCGGTGATCCCCTCCGAATGCACCACGCGCAGCAGCAGTTGCATGATCTGCCTGCCGGTCTCCAGGTCGAGCTGGCTGGTCGGCTCGTCCGCGATCAGCAGGCCCGGCTGGCCGGCCAGCGCGCGGGCGATGGCCACCCGCTGCTGCTGGCCGCCGGAAAGCTCATCAGGGCGGTGCGCGGCGTGGCTGGACAGCCCGGTCAGCGCCAGCATGGCCGCGACCCGCTCCCGGCGCTCGGCGACCCGCAGGCCCGCGATGCGCAGCGGGATTCCGACGTTCTCCGCGGCGGACAGCATCGGCACCAGCCCGAAGGACTGGAAGATGAAGGCGATCGTGTCCCGGCGCAGCGCCAGCCGCTCCCGCTCGGGCATCCGGTTCACCTCGCGGCCGTCCACCCATACCCGCCCGGCCGTCGGGTCCTCCAGGCCGCCGATGATGTTCAGCAGCGTGGTCTTGCCCGAGCCTGACCGCCCGCGCACCACCACCAGCTGGCCGCGGTCCACCCTGAACGAGACCCCGCGCAGGGCATGCACCGCCGCATGCCCGCTGCCGAACGTCCGGTGGATGTCCTCTGCCGCGACCATGACCCGCTCCGGCTCGCCGGCATCAACCACGCCGGGGCCCGCATGCGCCTGGCCCGTGCTCATCCCCGGTCCCTTCACCAAGGTCTCAAGCGGCTAGCAGGGGAACGAGCACCTGTGCGTCAGGGGTTCCCCAGCCCGTCGCCGGGTCCCATCCGGGACCGGCCTGGTAGCCGGCCATGCCCGTGGCCGGCCACGTCGCGCTTACCACATTGCTGCCGGTCGTGATGTCGTGGAAGGCGGCATGGTAGCTGGAGCCGCGCGCGACACGGTAGATGGCGGGGTTGACGAAGCCCAGGTCGTGATGGGCGTACTGGTCGGCCAGCGCCACCAGGCCCGCCCACAGCGACGCGGCGGCGCTGGCGCCCGAGGCCGGGCTGATCGCGGTCCGGCCGCCGCCGACCAAGACGACCGACAGGCCGCCGTCGGCGTTAGCGTCGCCGGCCACGTCGGGCACGCCCCGCATCGCCGCGATCCCCGGGACCCCGTCTTGATAGGCGGGCCGGGCGTACAGGTGGCTGAAGCCGCCTCCCGATGCTCCGGCGCCGCCGCCAAAGCTGTTCTGGCCGTCCCAGGCGGTCTCGCCGGTGTAGCCGACGACCGCGAGGTTCCCGGTCAGCGTGGTGCCGCCCGCGGCCAGCACGAGCGGGTCGGAGGCCGGCAGGCTGACCTCCTTGACCGCCGGCTCCCCGAACCAGGTGTCGCTGAACCCGCCGTTGTCGCCGGAATCGGCCACCACCGTGACATGGCGAGCGGCCGCCCCCGCGAGGATGGCGTGCATCTGGGTCACCTGAGCCTGGGTGAAGAAGTGTTCCCCCAGACTGAAGCTGATCACGGCCACGTCGGTGCCTGAGACGGCCAGCCGCAGCCCGGCGAGCAGGTCGGCGGTCGCGTTCGCGGCGCTGGCCAGGGTGCTGGCGGGCGGCAGGACTACCCGGAGGGAGGCGGCGGGCGCGACCACGTGCACGATCTCAATGTCCTGGACTTCCTCACCGGACGCCTGCCAGGGCAAGGACGCGCCGGCCAGGCTGGTCACGGCCTGGATCTTCGGGGCGGGCAGCCGGAACTCCCTGTCGAATGCCGCCAGATCCTGCCGGATGTCGGTGGCCGTCGGGACCGCGCCGGGGGGTGGGGCCCCCGCGCCGGGAGGCGGGCCGCTAAAGGCCGGGGTGCCCGGGGACTGGAGGGGGGCCAGCACCGTCACCGTCTCGCCGCGGCCGTCGATCCCCCGGTCCAGCAAGGGCTGGGCGCCGTACGCGGTCCGGAACAGGTACGGGGCATAGCAGGAGACAGGGGGAAGGAGGCAGCCGGAAGCTGCGGCCGCCGCGGCGGTCGTCGTTGCCGCCGGGCGCGTCGTGGTGCCCGGGCTTCCCGTGCATCCCGCCACCGTGACCACGCTCAGCAGCAGCAGCGCGGCGGCCAGCAAAGACCTGGGTGAGGTCCGGTGTCCGCTGTGCAGCCGGGACTCATATATGCGCACGGCCCGCACCGCTGCGATCAGCCCGACGTGAAACGGGGCAGAGCGCGCGCCTGCCTGACTTCGGCCCGGTCCTGGCCCGGCTGATCACCGCCCCGATACCGAAGCCGGCCGCCACCGCCAGGCAGGCGGCCACGACGGGCAGCTCCGCCAGGTAACCGGCGAGAAGGTCCGGGCCCTTCCTGCTCATGCCGGGCGCCGCGCTCATACCGACCACCCCGGCCCGGGCTGGGCCGGCCCAGCCGCCGGCATCCGCAGGACCTGGCCCGCCCAGTCGAGCACCGCGTGCACCCCGACAGCGAACCTCCGCCATTCGGTCTGCTGGGCAGCCAGCGCGGCCTCCCCCTGGCCGGTCAGCCCGTACACGCGGCGCCGCCGACCCTCCGCCTGGTCCCAGGTGCTGACCAGCAGGCCGGCATCCTCCAGCCGGTGCAAGGCAGGGTAAATGGTCCCCTCGGACAGGTCGAACGTGCCTCCGCTGCGGTCGCGCAGCGCCGAGATGATCGCGTACCCGTGCGCGGGACCTGACGAGAGCACCGAAAGCAGCAGCAGGTCCAGGTTTCCCTTGAGCCGTTCACGGTCCATGCGAAGGTACAGTATGCCTAGCAGTACGAGGCGTCAACGACGCCCCTGCTTAGCGCGAGAGGAAGTCGAGCAGCAGGGCATTTACCTCATCCGGCGCGTCAAGCTGCATCCAGTGACCCGGGCCAGCCAGTCGCTCATACCGCCACGGGCCCGCCACCTTCTGGGCGGAATCTGTCATCTGAGTTTCGGTCAGGGCGATGTCTTCCGTGCTCCAGACGCCCATGGTGGGGGCCTGCACAGGGGGCAGCACCGGCGGCGGCCGCACCCAGGATTCGGGCGGCACGTTGGCCCGGTACCAGTTCAGGCCCGGGGTGAGCGATCCGGCCGCCTCCAGGTCGGCGATCACCTGATCGGTATCGGGGTGCCGGGCCCAGGTCCGGAAGTTGGCCCAGTCGTTGTCCGTCAGCCAGCGTTCGGCGATCCCGGGGAACTGGAACAGCAGCATGTACCACGACTTCTCGCGCTGCTGCGGCGTGCGGCGGAAGGCGGCCGGGTGGCCGACCGACAGCACCGCCAGGTGGTCGACGGTGCCGGGCGCGAGCGAGGCGAGCCCCCAGGCCAGGGCGGCACCCCAGTCGTGGCCCACCAGATGGGCCCGGGCAATGTTGAGATCGGCCAGGACGGCCAGGACATCCCCGGCCAGCAGCGGCAGCGAGTAGGCCTCGACGGCCTCAGGCTTATCGGACTGCCCGTAGCCGCGCAGATCGGGGACTATCACCTGGAACCCGGCCGCGGCGAGCGCCGGCACCTGGTGCCGCCAGAGCCGGCCGGAGTCGGGAAAGCCGTGCAGCAGCACCACCGGCCGGCCGTGCCCGGTGACCGCATACTCGATCCCCACCCCGTTGACGTCCACCCGTCCCATCGGGCCTCCTTTACGGCGCCATTTACAGCGCGCGCCAGTGGGATCCTAGCTGGAAGATCTTGTCCCGGCGCGGGCGATAGCACACGCACGTACGCTCGTGCCCGTCCGGGAGCAGGTCATTGTTAGGGTGACTAATGAGCCGTGGCGGGCTAGGGAACAGTCGCCCCCGATCGAAGGACCACGCCGATGAAGCTGCCTCCCGTTGAGTACGAGGCACCGACGACCGTTGCTGAAGCTGTCGATCTGCTGGCTGAGCACCTCGACGAGGCGAGCGTGCTGGCCGGCGGCCAGAGCCTGATTCCGCTGCTGGCGCTGCGGCTGGCCCGCCCGGAGGTGCTCATCGACATCAACGGCGTGGCCGAGCTGTCCGGGGTGTCGGCGGCCGACGGCTGGGTGACAGTCGGCGCCATGACGCGGGAGTACATGGCCGAGGAATCCGGGACCGTGGCCGATGCCGTGCCGTTGCTGGCGGCCGCCCTGCCCTTGATCGGTCACGAAGCAATCCGCAGCCGCGGCACGATAGGAGGCAGCCTGGCGCACGCCGATCCGGCCGCCGAGCTGCCTGCCGTGGCCCGGGCGCTCGATGCCGAGTTCGTGGTGCGCGGCCCGTCCGGCGACCGGGTGATCCCGGCGGCGCAGTGGTTCGAGGGCTATCTCACCACGTCACGCGGTCCTGACGAGCTGCTGGTGGAGGTGCGGTTCCCGGCCGCCAGACCGGGCACGGGGGTCAGCTTCCAGGAAGTCGCCCGGCGCCACGGCGACTTCGCCATCGTCGGCCTGGCGGTGTCGCTGGCGCTTTCCGGCGGAGTGATCAGTGATGCCCGGCTGGCGTTCGCCGGTCTTTCCGACGTACCGCTCCGGGCGTCTGCCGCGGAGGATCTGCTGGTCGGCGAGAGGCCGTCGGCGGAGCTGTTCGATGCGGCGGCCCGGCGTGCGACCGACGATGTGGACCCGCCGGACGACCTGCACGGATCGTCGGACTACCGGAAGACGGTCGCGGCCGCGACGGTGCGCCGCGGCCTGCGAGCAGCTGCGAACAATGCCGCGGGAGGCAACCGCTGATGGTGGACATCACCCTGAGGGTCAACGGCGCGACGCGCACGGGCACGCCGGAGGCGCGCAAGACGCTGGCGGACTTCCTGCGGGATGACCTCGATCTCACCGGCACCCACGTCGGCTGCGAGCACGGAGTCTGCGGTGCGTGCACGGTCATCCTCGACGGCCGGGCGGTGCGCTCGTGCCTGATGCTGGCGGTCCAGGCCGCGGGCAGCGAGGTGACGACGATCGAGGGGCTGGCCACCGACGGCGGGCTGGGCCCACTGCAGCAGGCGATGTGGGATTCGCACAGCTTCCAGTGCGGTTTCTGCACGCCGGGGTTTGTCATGCAGGCTACCGCGTTCCTCAGCGACCACCCCGACGCCGGCGAGCAGCAGATCCGCGAAGCGCTATCCGGCAACATCTGCCGGTGCACCGGCTACCAGAGCATCATCGACGGCGTCCTGCTGGCCGCCGAACGCAACCGTGAACGCTGAGGCAGGGAGACCATGGCGGAAATCGTGGCTGAGCGCTACACCGGCGCCAGCATCAAGCGTTCGGAGGACCCGCGCATCCTGACCGGCGCGGGCCGGTACGTCGACGACATCAAGCTGCCCGGGATGCTGCACGCTGCGTTCGTGCGCTCGCCGATGGCTCATGCCCGGGTGCTCTCGGTCGATGCCTCGGCAGCGCGGGAGCTGCCCGGAGTGGTCGCGGTGCTCACCGGAGCCGATCTGGAAGCGATCACCGTCCGGGCGCCGGATCCGCTGCTGGCGCTTATCGGCGGCTCGTGGCCCGCCCCGGAGTTCAGCCTGCTCGCGACGGACAAGGTGCGCTTCATGGGCGATCCGGTGGCGGTCGTCGTCGCCGAAAGCCGTTACTTGGCCGAGGACGGCTGCGAGCTGGTGGAGGTCGACTACGACGACCTGCCTCCGGTGGTGACGGCCGCCTTCGCGCTCGACCCGGGCAGCCCGCCGCTGTTCGCGAATCTGGGTGACAACATCGCCCGCCCGCACTCGCGCAACGAGTTCGGCGACGTGGCCGGCACGTTCGGCCATGCTGATCGCGTCATCGACTTCCACATCGACGTGCACCGGCACCAGAACGTGCCCATGGAGGGACGCGGCTGTGTGGCGAGCTGGGATGCCGACCTGGGTGCCATGACGGTCTACGCGGCCACGCAGAGCGTGCACATCACCAGGAACGGTGTCGCCGCGCGCCTGGGTATCGAGCCGGGCCAGGTACGGGTTCTGGCTGGCGATATCGGCGGTTCGTTCGGCCTAAAAATAGGTGCGTCGCGCGAAGAGCTGGCCGTGGCCGCCGCCTCGCGTCAGCTCGGCCAGCCGGTGAAATGGGTCGAGGACCGCGGCGAGAACCTCATCGCGTCCGGGCAGGCCCGCGAGGAGAGCTTCGATGTCCGGGCCGCGGTCAGCGACGACGGCGAGCTGCTCGGGCTGGACGTGAAAATGGTCATCGACACCGGCGCCTACCCCGGGATGGGCACGATGGTGCCGGACATCATGCAGGCCATGCTGCCTGGTCCGTACCGGCTCGCGGCCCTGGGTTTCGAGTCAACCGCGGCGATCACGAACAAGGCATCGTACGTCGCCTATCGCGGGCCGTGGGCATCCGAGACGTTCGTACGGGAACGGGTCCTGGACCTCATCGCGAAGGACCTCGGCCTCGATCCGGTCGAGATCCGGCGGCGCAACGTCGCCGCGCGCACCGATCCGCCGGCCTCGATGATCACCGGCCGTCCGCTGGTGGGGGTCACGACCAGCGAG
Source organism: uncultured Actinomycetes bacterium (assembly GCA_963835775.1). Lineage (GTDB taxonomy): Bacteria > Actinomycetota > Actinomycetes > Streptosporangiales > Streptosporangiaceae > Palsa-504. The sequence continues at coordinate 54,949 of CAWIHB010000007.1, forward strand.
TCACTGGAGCGGGTGGCCCAGTTGGTGGACTTCCCCGCGTTCCGGCGCCGGCAGGCCGAGGCCCGAGCGCGCGGGCGCTACCTCGGCATCGGGATGGCTACGTTCATCGAAGCCGCTCCGGGCCCGCGCTCGGCGGGGCCCGACGGCGCCCTGGGCCATGAATCCATGCGCCTCCGCTTGGACGAAGACGGCATCGTGGCGCTGTTCACCGGCCAGATGCCGCACGGCCAGAGCCACCAGACGACGCTGGCCCAGATCGCCGCCGACGAGTTCGGCGTGCCGTTCGAGCAGGTTCGGGTGATCGTCGGCGACAGTGCGGTCGTCCCTTTCGGGCTGACCGGGGGCAGCCGGTCCGCCACCATGACCGGAGGCGTGGCGCTGCATGGCGCCCGGCAGCTCAAGGCCAAGGTGCTCGATTTCGCGGCGCAGCTGATGGAGGCCAACGCGCAGGACCTCCTGATCACCGACGGCAATGTCTGGGTGCGCGGCGACCCGGCCAGCGCGATCGCCGTCAGCGAAATCGCGCGGCGGGCGGCAGCCGAGCAGTCCGGGGACGGCGCGGACGCCAGGCTCGAGGTCGAGGCCACCTACGACGGCGGCCAAGGCGGCTGGTCCGGCGGCACGCACTGCGCGATCGTGGACGTCGACGCCGAGACTGGCATCGTGAAGGTGGAGCGGTATGTCGCCGTGGAAGACTGCGGCGCCCTGATCAATCCCGCCGTCGTCGAGGGCCAGATCCGGGGCGGCGTCGCGCAGGGCATCGGCGCGGTGCTGCTGGAACGGTCGGCGTACGGCGAGGACGGCAGCTTCCAGTCGGCCACGTTCATGGATTACCTGATGCCGACCGCCTGCGACGTTCCGCGCATCGAGATCGAGCACCTCGAGACCGTGCCGCTCGACGCCGACGTCAACTTCCGCGGCGTGGGTGAAGGCGGCATGATCGTCGCACCGCCCACGGTGGTGAACGCCATCGAGGACGCGCTCGCACCGTTCGGCGTGCGGATCTACGAGCAGCACCTGCCCCCGGCTCGCATCCTGGAACTCATTGCCGCCGCGGACCCGGGCCGGTCCTTACGCGAGCGGAATGAAACCGGGATCCGGGGTATGCAGTTAACCGGAGTAGCTGACCAGAAGAGCGCGGATGCACACCGGCGCCGGACGCTGGCCGGTCCCCGGCAGGCATTGACTGACCAGGGCAGCTAGCTGACCGAGCTGCAAGCCTGCGGAGGCAGCTGGCCGCTAGCAGCGCTTTACCTGCGCAAACTTACTTGGCATCCGGCTTGGGAGGCGGTTAGGGCCGGTTACCGTGGCCAGGTGTACGGGACCGACCGACCAAGGCTGTGGCCCTGCTCGCGGCCTTCGTCAAGGAACGATGATTTTCCCGCTGGCCGCCCGTCAGTAGCCCACGGAGTACTACCAGGAAAGAGAAAGAGGTAGCCGATGAGCAGGGTGCAGGTCCTGGTTGGGACGCGCAAGGGAGCGTTCATCCTGGGCTCGGACGGCAGCCGCAAGCAGTGGGACGTCAGCGGACCATACTTCGCGGGCTGGGAGATCTACCACGTCAAGGGATCACCAGCCGACCCGGACCGGCTGTATGCCTCCCAGTCCAGCGGCTGGTTCGGTCAGATCATCCAGCGTTCCGAGGACGGCGGCGCCAGCTGGGCGCCGGTCGGCAACGAGTTCGGCTACGACGGCACGCCGGGGACGCATCAGTGGTACGACGGCACGCCGCACCCGTGGGAGTTCGCCCGGGTCTGGCACCTGGAACCCTCCCACGACGACCCCAACACGGTCTACGCCGGGGTGGAAGACGCCGGGCTGTTCCGCTCGACGGACGGCGGGCAGCACTGGCAGGAACTGCCCGGCCTGCGCGGCCATAACACCGCGCCGTCGTGGCAGCCGGGCGCGGGCGGGATGTGCCTGCACACGATCATCCTGGACGGGCCGGAGCGGATCTACGCCGCGATCTCGGCCGCGGGCGCGTTCCGGTCCGACGACGCCGGCCAGACGTGGCGGCCGGTCAACCGCGGGCTGCGCTCCGAAGGGATCCCGGACCCCGGCGCCGAGGTCGGCCACTGCGTGCACCGGATCGCGATGCACCCGTCCCGTCCGTCCGTTCTCTACATGCAAAAGCACTGGGACGTCATGCGCAGCGACGACGCCGGTGAATCCTGGCGCGAGATCAGCGGCAACCTGCCCAGCGACTTCGGGTTTCCCATCGACGTGCACGCACACGAGCCAGAGACGGTCTACGTCGTCCCGATCACCAGCGACTCGCACCACTTTCCGCCGGATGGGAAACTGCGGGTGTACCGCAGCCGCACCGGCGGGGACGAGTGGGAGCCGCTGACCAACGGCCTGCCACAGCAGCACTGCTACGTCAACGTGCTCCGCGACGCAATGGCGGTCGACTCGCTGGAGGACTGCGGTGTCTACTTCGGCACCACCGGCGGGCAGGTTTACGCCTCGGCCGACGCCGGAGACACCTGGGATCCCATCGTCCGCGATCTGCCCGCCGTGCTCTCGGTCGAGGTGCAGACGCTGCCATGATCCGGGTCATCCTGCCCGCGCACCTGCGGGCGCTGGCCCGGGTGGACGGTGAGGTGGAACTCGATATCACCGGGCAGGTCACGCAGTGCTCGGTGCTCGACGCGCTGGAGACCCGGTACCCGATGCTCCGCGGCACGATCCGCGACCACCACAACGGCAAGCGCCGGGCATTCGTCAGGTTCTTCGCATGCCAGCAAGACCTGTCCCACGAACCACCGCAGGCGCCGCTGCCGGACGCGGTAGCCAGCGGCGCCGAGCCGTACCTCATCGTCGGCGCAATGGCGGGCGGCTAGACGTGCTGTGCGGCTAATAGGACCTGCAGGCCCCACGAAATCCTGCTCAGTCAACCGGTGCTAGGGGTCCATCGGTGCTATGGGACTTGTGCCCGGTTACGACCCGCAGGCCTGGAGGAAGCGCCTCCGAGCCGAACGACGTGCCGACGCTGGCCTGCACGCCATGCGCACGCAACAGTGCCGGAATCCGCGCCGTGTCGATGAGCACATTCTCATGGTGTTCATTGCTCCGGCGCCAGGAGCCGTCCGGATTGGGCAAGAAGGTGGTGATGTCACGGACGAACCGGTCCGGCGCAGGCACCGAAAATTCGGTAATGATCGCCCAGTCGGGACCGGAATTAGCGAAATTGGGAGTATCGCGGCGGGCGCGGCCCCACTCCAGGTCGCAGATATCAAAGGCAAGCAGCCCGTCTGGGCGCAGTGCCGCGGCCATCGCGATCAGCGCCCGGTCGACTGCCTCGGCATCCGGCAGGTAGCTGAGCGGGTGGCCGATGGCCACGATCGCGTCCGCCTGCGGCAGCGGGTCATCGGGAAGAGTGAGCTGACGCACTTCCTCGGCGGATTTACCGACCACCTCGCGGGCGATGTCGAGCATGGCCGGGGCCGCGTCGGTGGCGATGACGCGATACCCGGCCGCGATCAGCTCCCTGGTCAGCAAGCCGGTGCCGCAGCCCAGCTCGAGCACCAGCCCCCGCCGGGCCCGTACCGGGGCCAGGAAGTCCACGATCCCCGGCGCGCACGCCGCGGCATGAGCCCGGAAACCCCGGTGATGCACCGTCGCGAGATCAGGCCGGTAATAGGAACTGGCGGGTGTCTCCACCTGGTCATGCTGACATACCGGCAACAACCTTCGCTACGCCAGCACCATCCGCTGGCCCCACATCGGCAGGCCTGGCGCCGAGGAAATACTGTACGAATGGATGGGAACGCGTTTGCCGGCGTCTAGTTGACGACAGGCTAGGTGATGCATATGGCGTTTAGCAGGCAGTGGGTGGCTGACACCCTGCGTCGCAACGGCTATCCGCAGGAGGCCGACGAGGCGTTGCGGGTCCTTCCCGAAGAAGTTGACCGCCAGCAACTCGAGGAGTTCGCCGACCGGCACGGCATTTCCCGCGACGAGTTGGTCAGCCGGATGGGCGGCAGCCCGTAGGGGCGGCAGCCTCCCGGCGGCGCCCGCGGGAGACCCAGGAGCCAGGCTGACGCGGAAGTAATGCCACGGCCCGTTCAGAACAATAATCAATGACCCGAACGGGCCGTGGTGCCACCTGCGCGCGGTCCGGGTGACGACCCGGGGGTTGGCGCGGCCGGGACGGTGCTTTAGAAGCCGATGGCGGTGCGGAGCAGCAGGATGGTGCCGCGGCCGGGGTGCGGTTCGGCGTTGAGGATGAGCAGGCGGTTGATGGCGCTGGGCCACCCGTAGGCGACCTGGGTGCGGGCGCTTTCCAGCGGCAGGCAGTGGTCTTCGACGCGGCGCAGCGCGGCGGACAAGTCGGGCACCACCTTCTGCGCCCCGGCGATCCAGACCGCGCGGGCGGCACCGCCGGCGTAGGAGGGGAGCTGGCTTCCGCTGCCCGAGGCGATCACCAGGGCGCCGGTTTCTGTGACCGCGGCGACGCTGCCCACGGCGACGTCGGGGCTGGCCAGCAGCCGCCGGATGTCGTCGGCGGCGGTGGCGCGGTCCATGGCCAGGACACGCGGCCTGATGGCCTGGTACCGCCCGCTGGTGTTGATGTCGGCGTCGATGCCGGACAAGCGGAGGGTCTCGCTGGCCGCGGTGAACACGCTGGCGCCCGCCGGTATCAGGTCCTTGATGCGGACACGCGCGGCGACGGCGTCGTCGAGGATCTCGACGGTGAAACCGTGGGCCGTCAGCGCGGCGGCCGCCCGCTCCAGGCGGTCGGCGGGCGCCGGGTCGGCATGACGTTCCTGGAACGCACCGTCAACGGCCAGCCCGGCCTGGTGGCTCAGCACGACGGAGTCACGGTGACGGTGTTCGCGTTCGACGTCACGGGCGGCCGGATCAAGCACATCTGGGTCGTACGCAACCCCGAGAAACTCCGGCCCTGGACGGCTGGCTGACGGTGGCCGGGGCCTGGGGTCATGGTGCCGCAGGCGGCGGGCTGACCCAGCGTATCTCGCCGTCACGGACGTCGGCGGTGGGCGACAGCCCGGCACCGCGGGCCACCCGCTGCGAGGCCAGGTGGCCGGGATGGATATGGGCTACAACGGCCCAGCCGGCCTCGTGCAGCAAGGCCACGAGGCTGCGCGCGGCTTCGGTGGCATAGCCGCGGCCCTGCGCCGGCCGGACTACCACCCAGGCGACCTCGCACGCGCACCACCCAGTTGCCCCACAGCTGCTCACCTCCAGGTGAGTGGCGGGCCGCCAGCCGCGCATAACGGGCGGCCAGGGCGGCCGCGGACAGCGGCGCCCCGCCGGTGAACTCATGCAAGCAGGGGTCATCGAGCAGCGGCGCCAGTTCGGCGGCGTGGGCCACGGCAAGTGGCTCGAGGTCAAGCCGCTCAGTAGACCAGCCCCGGTCAAGGTCGATCACCCATCGACCATAGCCGCGGTCAGCCGCCCGGCTGGCGGCCCGGCTGGCGGCCCGGCTCAGCTGACTGCTCCCAGCGCGGCGCTGATGGTGACGATGATGACGCCGCCGAGCGCTACGGTGATGAACGAGCGGAGGAGGCCGGTGCCGAAGAACCGCCGGCGGAGCCAAGCCAGCGCCAGAAGCTCGAACGCCATCGCCACGAGCGCGAGCAGCACCGCGGCTCGGTACTGAGGGATGAGGAACGGCAGCGTGTGCATGACGCCGCCGAGGAATGTGCCGGAGCCCGTGATCGTGCCGCGCGAGTACGGGCTGCCGCGGCCGGTCAGGTCGCCGGTGTCGGATAGTCCCTCGGAGAAGGCCATGCTGACGCCGGCGCCGATTGCCGTGGCCAGCCCGGCGAGAAAAGCGTCGTGGGGCTGGTGCGTGGCAAAGGCGACGGCGAAGATCGGGGCGAGCGTCGACAGGGAGCCGTCGATGAGCCCGGTCATCGCTGGCTGCGCCCGCTGGACCAGGAATGATCGCTGGTCGAGCGGACGGCGCGTAGGCGCCAACATGTGGGTCCCCCTAGCCGGAGTGGGCGGCGGCGGTCTGCGGCACGGGTGCGCTGGCCGGGACGGCCGCCGCGGGCTCGGAGGCGCGGAGCGGGCCGAAGCGGAACAGCGCGCCGCAGATCACCGCGCCGGCGCCGAAGATGGCCGCCGCGACCCAGAACGCGGTGGTGTAGCCGTGGATCAGCGCCATCCCGGCCAGGGCTGATGCGGGGTGCCCGTGGACCAGGGTGGCTGGGCTCAGGTGGCTGGTCAGGTAGTGCGCCACAGCGCTGGCGAAGATCGTGTTGAGCAGCGAGGTGCCGACCGAGCCGCCGATCTGCTGGCCGGTGTTGAGCGTGGCGGAGGCCACGCCCGCGTCCTGCAGTGCCACGCGATAAGTCCCGGTGTTCATCGACGGCGCCATCGTGAGGCCGAAGCCCAGGCCGGCGGCCATCAGCGGGCCGAGCACCGCCGTCGCGTAGCCCGAGTGCAGGCCGATCCTGGTCAGCCAGACCAGGCTGCCCGCAGCCAGCAGCAGGCCGGAGGTGACCAGCGGCTTGGGGCCGACCCGGTGCAGCAGCACCACGTTGGACAGGTTGGCGGCCACTACCACCATGGCGATCACCGGCAGGAAGGCGACGCCGGTGACCACCGGGGAGTAGCCCAGGGTCTGCTGCATGTAGTAGGTGAGGAACAGGAAGATGCCGAACATGCCCGCGCCGACGGTCAGCACCGCCAGGTAGGCGCCGGCCCGGTTGCGGTCGAGCACCACCCGGGGCGGCAGCAGCGGGCTGGCCGCGCGGGCCTGCCAGAACGCGAACACGATGAGCAACGCCACCCCCGCGGCCAGGAAGCCGTAGGTGGACGGCGTGTGCCAGTTGTGGTTCGCGGCGTTGGAGAACCCGTAGACCAGGCTGAACATCGAGGCCGAGACGAGCGCGGCGCCGGGCAGGTCCAGCCGCGGCCTGGTCCGGGCGCGCTGGTGCCCGAGCAGCAGCACCGCTCCCATCACCGCGAGCCCGGCGAAGAGCAGGTTCACGTACAGGCACCAGCGCCAGGACAGGTACTCGGTCAGGACCCCGCCGAGCACCAGGCCGATCGCGCCGCCGGCGCCCACGATCGCGCCGTAGACGCCGAACGCCTTGCCGCGCTCCTTCGGGTCGCTGAACGTCGTGGACAGGATCGACAGCGCCGCGGGTGCGAGCAGCGCGCCGAACGCGCCCTGGGCGGTGCGCGCCGCCACCAGCATGCCGAAGCCGGTGGCCGCCCCGCCGACGGCCGACGCGGCGGCGAAGCCGAGCGCGCCGGCCAGGAAGGTGATCTTGCGCCCGATCAGGTCGCCCAGCCGCCCGCCGAACAGCAGCAGGCTGCCGAACGCGAGCGCGTAGGCGGTGACCACCCACTGCCGGTCCGCGGTGGTGAAGCCCAGGGCCCGCTGCGCGGACGGCAGCGCGATGTTCACGATCGTCGCGTCCAGCACGACCATCAGCTGGGCGAGGCCGACGGTGCCCAGGATCAGCCACCGGCGGGGGTCGGGGGGTGCGCTTGTGGAAAGTGTCGTTGCCATACCTGCGATGCTGCAGGCTGGACGGCCCGCCGTCGTCGTGCGCAGGAGGTGACTTCTGCCTGGTCAGCTGGGATGCTACCGGGCGCCGGGGTACCACGCGGGGAGTAGCCGGCAATGGCTACCGGGGGCGGATGCGCTCGCGGGCAGGACGCGTACGCTCGAAGGATGCGCACGGATCGGGGCCGGCAAAGGTTCTACGCGGCCGGATGGCTTATCTCGGCGGGCGTCATGGCGGTGACGTTCCGCATGTGGCAGCTGCACGTCCGCGAGGTGGAGCACCGCGCGGACGAGGCGGAGCGGACCAGCGACGAAGCCGCCCGGCGCAGGGCGATGGAAGAGCGCCTGCGCATTGCCCGTGAGCTGCACGATTCCCTGACCCACAGCATCTCGGTGATCCAGGTCCAGGCTGGCGTGGCGGTGCACCTGGCCCGCAAGCGCGGCGAGGATGTCCCGCCCGCACTGCTGGCGATCCAGGAGGCGGGCGCGGATGCCGTGCGGGAACTGCGCGCGACGCTCGGCGTGCTGCGCAGCGAGGAGGACGGTGACGGCAGCGGCCTCGGTCAGCTGCACGGCCTGGTGGCGCGCGCACAGGCGGCCGGGCTCCCCGTGACCGTAACCGTGACCGGCGGGCAGCGGCCGCTTCCGCCCGAAGTGGACCAGGCGGCTTACCGGATCGTGCAGGAAGCGCTCACCAATGTGAGCCGTCACGGCGGCTTGGCCGGCGGCGGCGGTCAGGTGAGTGCGTCGGTGCTCCTGCACTACACGCCGGAAACCCTCTCGATCCAGGTCGACGACGACGGCAAGGGCGCCGTCACAGCGGCCGGCACCCGGCCGTCAGGTCCGGGGCTGGGCATCGTCGGCATGCGGGAACGGGTATCCGCGCTCGGCGGTCGGCTCCACGCCGGACCCCAGGGCGACGGCGGCTTCCAGGTGCGCGCCGAACTCCCCACGCCGGACCCGTCGTGATCAGGATCCTGCTGGCTGACGACCAGGCGCTGATCCGCAGCGGCATCCGGTCGCTGCTCGAGGCGGAGGACGACATCGAGGTGGTCGCCGAGGCCGCCGACGGGCAGCAGGCGGTCGCGCTGGCCGCCGAGCACCGCCCGGACATCGCGCTCATGGACATCCAGATGCCGGTGCTTGACGGCCTGGAGGCCACCAGGCAGATCGTCGCGGACGAGCGGCTGGACCGCGTGCGCGTCGTGATCCTCACTAACTTCGGGCTCGACGAGTACATCTTCCGCGCGCTGCGGGCCGGCGCGTACGGGTTCCTGCTGAAGGACACCCAGCCGGCCGAGCTGCTGCAGGCGATGCGGGTCGTCATGCGCGGGGACGCGCTGCTGTCCCCTGCGGTCACCCGCCGTCTGATCGGCGAGTTCGTGGCCCGGCCGCCGGACGCGGTCGCCGCGGCAGGGATGGAAACCCTTACCAACAGGGAACGGGAGGTAGTGGCCCTGGTCGCGCACGGCCTGTCCAACGACGAGATCGCCGACGTCCTGGTGCTCAGCCCCGCCACCGCCAAAACGCACGTCAGCCGGGCGATGATCAAGCTCGGCGCCCGCGACCGGGCGCAGCTCGTCGTCTTCGCCTACCAGACCGGCATGGTCGCCCCGCGCGCTGCCGGGCAGGCCCCCGGCCACTGATCTCGCTGTCCTGTGCCGCTGCGGGCGGGTCGGAAATGCCTTGCCCGGCGGAGGCGCATCAGCGACGATGAGTTCATCGCGTTCGCTGCTCCCGGAAGGGCTGAGGCCTCCCGCTGCTCGGCAAGTCCTGTTGCTGCCGCATGACGGCAGCCCGATTCCGGTCATTCCCGCTGAACGCAAAGGATCTCGCACCGATATGAGCACGACGTTGCTTTCGCATGCCCCGGAGCTGATCGCCGCCCACATGCGCGCCGCGGCCGGCCGCCGCCAGGGGGACCAGGCCGGCCCGTTCTGCATCGGTTTCGACCCGCACAGCAACGACCCGTTCCGTAACTACGCCGTTCCCGCCGACGGCGCCCGCCCCACGCCCGGTGACGTGCGGGCGCTCATCACCAGCTTCCGCCAGCACCAGCGTCTCCCCCGGCTGGAGTACGTCGAGGCGAGCGCGCCCGAGGTCGAGGCGGCCCTGACCGCGGCCGGCTTTACCGTCGAGCTCCGGACTCCCGTCATGGTCTCCGGGCCGGGCATCGTGCTGACGCCACGCCAGCCCGCGGGCATCACGGTCCGCACCGCAGCCGGGGACGCCGACCTGCACACCGCCGCCGCGGTTCAGCATGAGGCCTACGGGGTATCCCAGCCTCCTGGTCCACGCGACGTCGGGCGGCTGGCCGGCGTCCTCCAGCGCGGCGGTGTCATCAGCGTCGCCGTTGACGACGCGTCCGGCCAGATAACCGGCACCGGCCTGGTCGATGTCACCAGCCCGGGCACTGGCACCGGCGAGCTCGCCGCCGTCGCAGTCCGCGCCGCATTCCGCCGTCGCGGCATCGCCTCAGCGCTGAGCGCCCACCTGGCCAGGACAGCGCACTCCCAGGCGATCCCCCTGGTCTTCCTGGAAGCCGAGCCCGGCGAGGAACGGATCTACCGGCGCACCGGGTTCGTCGGCGTGACGACCAAGATCTGGATGTCGCTGCACTGCTTACCGCTCGGCACGGTGCGGGGTTTCCGGGCCGCGCCGGTGCCGCGGACTCTCGCGCAGACTTGCCGGGCCTCCGCCAGCGGCATCGTAGATGGGGGCGGCCCCGGATCCCCGGATTCTCACCGGGTGGTCTGGGGCCTCACCTCACGTCCTCCGGTTTCCCCTGCGGGCTTTCCTCCGGTTTCCCGTTTGCCCGCCGGGTTCTCCCCCTTCGCCCGCCTTCCTCTGGTTTCCCTTCGTCCGGCGTTCTCCGGTTCGTCCCCTTCGGCCGTTGCCCGGGTTCCGGTTCCCCTTCGGTGTCCCTCCGGGTTCCCCTTCCCTCGAGCAAGCTCCACGATAGCGCTGCCGAGGGGCGGTTCCGCCGGCGTTGGTCCCGGGCGGCAAGGGCCAAGGTCACCAGTCCTGCCGCCACCACCTCTCGCCTGGATCTCGCCGTGATCCGTCCCGCACTGCAGATGGGCAACGGCTGGGCACGATGCGGTGTCGCTACAGAATCGCCTGTTACGAGCGGCCGCGAGCGCAGGACACCGCCGCGCCCGAACCGACCATTTGACGGCCCGCATCGGATACGCGCTGGCGCTGGCCGCAGCCACCGGGGCGCCGATCCAGGTGGCCGACCAGGTAATGGACCAGCTCGCGGTCCCCGCCCACAATGACCTGCTGGCCCAGTTCACCCGCGACGTGCCGGTGCCACGGCCCAAGCAGCACCGCTTCGCCCGCATGTTCCGGGGCCACCCGCGGACAGCCTGAGCAGACCAGGCATGCTGAGCGCCGTCCCGGGCGCGGATGCCCCCGGCGACGGGAGGCGCCTGCGGCTCGCCGCGAGCCGCTGGGCCGCTGGGCCGCTGGCAGATGGATCAACTCGCCATCTACGATGGCGGCGGGGTGATCAGAGGTTCGTGATGTGAACCTAGGCGCTGGTCGTAGTCCGCGGCGAGTGCTCGTAGCGCGGCTGGCCCGTCTCCGGTGAAGCAGGAGCCGTGCATGACGGCGAGGGTGGCGGGGTTGAGGCCGGCCAGCCGCCGAATCGTGGGTCCGGTGTCGGGTGTCAGGCAGCTGGCCCTGAAGGCGTCCTCTGCCTGGGCGGCGGCGCCGATGATGTCGCCGGCCGTGATCGCCGGGCCGTTGCCCAGCTGGGTGAAGAGGTCCCCGCACAGAAGCGTGCTGGTGGTTTCCTCGTACAGGACCCTGGCCTCCCAGCCGTGCGGGACATGTGGCGTGTCGATATGCCGCACCCGGTGCGCGCCGAGCTGGAGGACTTGGCCGTCGGCGAGCGGCACGGGCGGCCGGTCGGCCAGGTCGTTCAGCGACACCATGCAGCCGAGCGCCCCGTGGGCGACTTCGGCCTGAGGCGCTGCGGCGAGCAGCTGGTTCATGGCCCCGCACTCGTCGGCTTCGACATGGCCGAAGGTGATCCAGCGGAGCCGGTCAAGCGGGATGATCGCGGCGATGGCCTCGGCGAGGAGCGGGAAGGTGGCTCGATGTCCGGTATGGAACAGCAGCGGCTGCTCGTCGTCGATGAGGTACTGGTTGAAGGTGAGGCCGGCCGGGCCGATGTCCGGCACGAAGGTGGAGAACCGGTAGATTCCCTCGGCGATCTCGCTGGTCTGGGTGTCCATGGCGCGCTCCTTTGCGGGTTCAGGCGGCCGGGTCCTGGGGTGAGGTGGCCGGGCTAGAGGGGCAGGGGGTGGCGCAGGATGCCGGTGCCCTGGACGCGTCCGGACAGGATCCGGCAGAACCCGACGGCGTCCATGTCGACGTGCTCACCGCCGGTCCCGGAGCGGTACTCCCCTCCGGCCGGGCCGTGGAGGGAGAGGGTGAAGGGCTCGCCGTGGGTGCCCGCCCATTCGGCGACGAGATCGGCGACGATGCGGCCGTCGTGGCCGGGGTCGAGATCGAGTGTCTTGCCGGTGGCCCTGGCCAGGTCGATCCGGTGCATCCACACGTCGCGGGTGAACCCGATGTCGAACAGGTAGGACAGCGGCTGGCGGCCGGCCGGGGCGGGGAGGTTGAGCAGGGGGAGCCTGGCGATCGGGCGCGGGAGGCGGGTGCGGGCCCGCAGGGCCCTGGCCGAGGCGGCGTCCCACTCGGTGATGAGCTGCTCGGTGCTCAGGCCGGCGCGCTCGCGGACCTGGAGCTCGTTCATCCCGTCCCACCAGTACTGGCCGCCGATCTCAGCGATCAGCGGGCGTCCCTTGCGGACCTGGCGGGCGAACTCGCGCGGCGATGCCTGGCCGGCGGCGGACCCGACGACGTGGGCGGCCACGGCCCGCGCGTCCCACAGCGTGCAGTCGGTGGGCTTGGCCCAGTCGCCGGGCTCGAAGCTGCGCAGCAGCGTGGCGAACTTGGCGTTCTCCGCCGCCGCGATATGCATCGCCTCGCCGTGGGCAATCCTCGGCACGGTGGTTACATCCTTGATGGTGGCCTGGCTCATGGTCGTTCCCCTTTGCGGGTGCTTTGCTGCCGGTGCCGGTCGACATCGGCCAGGAACATCTCAACTGCCCGCTGGGCCAGGCGGACCCAGCGATCGCCGCCCGGGTCGTTGGCCACCTGCTGGTGGGCCAGGCCGTTCACCAGGGCGCTGAAGACGTCGAGGTCGGACGGATCGGACACGCCGGCCGCGGCCAGGCGCTGGCGGGCGATCTCGTAGAACTTCAGGGCGAGGGCGTAGGACGCCGCAGAGGGCTCGAAACCAGGGATCGTCCGCTGGAAGAGCAGCTGGTGGCGTACCACGTCCTGGGTCGAGAACCGCACTAGTGCCTCGGTGAACTCCACGAGCGCCTGGCCGGGGTCGTCGCTGAGAGCCAGGGACCGGACCATCTCCAGGAGCTGGCGGTTGCCGTCGGCGAACATCAGGTCGTACAGGCCGAGCTTGGAGTCGAAGTAGGCGTACAGGGACGGCTGGCGCAGGTCGACGCGGTCGGCAAGGTCCCGGAGCGAGACCACGGCGAGGCCGTCGCGATGGGCCAGCGCCCACGCCTCGGCGAGGATCGCGGACAGCTTCGCCTGCCGGCGGCGCTGCCGCGGATCGGCTTGCTGTCTCCCGGTCATCTGTGCGGATCTCTTCCTATCATCGATCGATAATCTATCGCTGATAGTCTCAGCTGGACCGGGCCTTGTCAAGTCCGTGAGCCCGCACCACGCCAGGCTTGGGCCGCCCTGTCACCGCTCGGATGGAGGGACGGTCGTCAGGTCATCGAGCAGTCCAGATGCGATGGACAGGACCGGGATGCCCAGTGCTCGGAAACGGTCGAGGACGGCGTTGGGGGTAGGAGCTCAGCCCAGCGAATCCGCCGCACTGGTTCACCGACGGGCACATCCATATGCGGCTGGGCGGCTGACCCGGCCCGGCGGCCGACGCTCAGCGAGGCACGACGTTATCGATCCGGCCAGGCACCACCACCAGCCGATCCACTGTCAGCCCCGTGATCTGCCTAACGTAGCGTTCGTCCGAGGTCATCACCTGCTCGATCTCGTCGGCCGCCGACGGCCCGTCATCATCGCCGTCACCGGCATCAGCAGCTAGGACCACCATAATGGCCGGTTCGCGGCCGTCATCCCCTGCCGCCGCAGTGCGGCCGTACTGCCTGCGCCGCCCGGCCGAAGGTCCCGTGCGCAGGGACGTTGGTCCCTGGCGCCCGCTCCGGTGACGGGGTGGACTGACCATGACAGAGGACCCCAGGCAGACGCGGGGGAACGGACCAGATCCGCGCACCGCGCAATCGAGATCCGCGAGAAGCGGAAGGGGGTCCTCTCGTCGCGTCCCGTCTAGATCACCTTGCGCTGAAGCGACGCTGAGTGTGAGCAGCACGCCGGGTCGCCATGCACGCCATCGGCCAGTGGCCGCGCAGAACGCCCCGGCCGGCACGGCATCGATAATCATCGGCCCGGCCGACCACAACATACCGTGGTGGTTATTGTTCGGGCTATGACCAGGATTCCGTACATGCGGCGGGAGGAGCTGGGGCCCGAGGGCCAGCAGCTGTGGGATGGCATCGTCAGCGGCCAGGGGGACCTGGTCGTGACGGCTGACGGCGGCCTGGCCGGGCCGTTCAACGCGTTCGTCACGGCGCCCGGCGCCGGGCGGCGGCTGTCCTCGCTCGGCGCGACGCTGCGGTTCGGCACGTCGATCGAGCGGCGGCTGTCGGAGATCGCCATCATCACCACCGGCGCGCGGTGGCAGGCGGAGTTCGAGTGGTGGGCGCACGCGGCGATGGCCCGCGAGCACGGCGTGGCCGACGCGGTGGTGGACGCGATCGGGCGCGGCGAGGACCCGCCGTTCGAGGCCGGCGACGAACGCGCCGTGTACACGGTGGCCCGCCAGCTCGCTGATTCCGGCCGGCTAGACCAGGCGGCCTATCAGGCCGCGCACCGGTTTCTCGGCGACACCGGGATGGTGGAGCTGGTCTCGCTGTGCGGGTACTACTGCACGCAATTGCGTGGGACGTCTCCGCGGCGATGCATTGTCATGCCGCCTGGCGGGCGGGCGGAGCGGCGTGCAGGATCACTCCGCCGGGCCTGGCATCATAGAGTCAAATGAGTAAGTCACCTTCCCGCCGCTTCCCTGTGACCGTTACCCAGCTTCCGGTCACCCGCTGCCAGATCTGCGACCGCACCGTCGCTTACCGGCCCGGCACCCTCACTGAGGTCCTGACCGAGCATTACCGCCGGGCCCATCCCGAAGCGCTCGAGCTCGCATCCCGGTAGCCGGTCACGGAGACCCCCGGCACGAGGCGGTATCGCTGGCAGCGCTCCCGGAACAGCGCAAGACGCAAGCTCCGGTCCAGGGGGGGGCCGGCACGGCCGGGCCAGCGCCCGTTACTACGAAACGTAGTAACATGTCGTGCGTGAACGGCGCATTGCCAACGACGATCATCGTCGCGGGTCTCGCGCTGGCCGGGTACGCGCTGCTGATGACCGCCCTAAACCGGCGGATGAACGTCCCCCTCCTCGCCGCAGTTGGCGTCCTCGAGATCCTGCTGCTGGTCCAGGTCGGCATCATCGTGGCCAAGCTCGCCGGCGGTGAGCGCCCGGCCGGGCTGGCTACGCTCATCGGATACCTGATCGCGACGCCGATCGTCCCGGTGGCCGCCGCGTTCTGGGGGCTGGTAGAGCGATCACGGTGGGGCCCCGCGGTCATCGCCGTGGCCGGGCTCGTCGCGGCCGTGCTGATGGTCCGGCTGCATCAGATCTGGCCGGTCATCCATGTCTGAGCCCATGGCATCGCCTGAGTCCCCGGCATCGCGGCCGGACTCGACCAGGACAGGCCCAGGCCGTCTGCTGGTCGCCATCTACGGGCTCTTCGCGCTCTCCGCCTCCGCACGGGCCGGGGTGCAGATCGCGACGAAGTTCAGTCACGCCCCGGTCGCCTACTTGCTGTCGGCCTTCGCCGCGGTGGTTTACATCCTGGCCACGGTCACCCTCACCGTCGGCAGCCCGGTAGCGCGCCGGATCGCCGTCGTGTCCTGCTCGGTCGAACTCGTCGGCGTGCTGGCCGTCGGCACCTGGAGCCTCGCCGACCCGGCCACCTTCCCCGACGCCACGGTGTGGTCTAGCTATGGCAGCGGCTACGGCTTCGTCCCGCTCGTCCTTCCCGTTTTCGGCCTGCTCTGGCTACGCCGCTGGTCCGGCCGGCCCAGGACCCGGCAGACGACCGTGACGCCAGCGGAAGATGGCGGCGATGCGGCGGGCGGCGGCGTAGCCCATGGTGAGGGCGGCGCACCAGGTCAGGGCGCACACGATGTCGTTGCCGACGGCAGGACCTAGCGGATCTGCTTCCGGCCGGTGCACTTGGTCCGCTGGTCAGCGGGGCTGGATCTCGGCCATCGGGCCGAAGCCGTCGTGCGGGGTGTCGATGTAGATGATCTGCGGCTGCGTGGCCACCAAGCCGGGGGCGGTGTCGAAGAACCTCTTCACATAGGCATGCTTGACGTGCGAGGCGCCCGCCTCGGCATCCTTGAAGCCTTCGATGCAGACGAACTCGTTGCCGTCGGTAAGACTCCGGGCGAACTGGAAGAACAAGCAGCCGTCTTCGGAGTTGACGTCCTTGGCGTAGGAGTCGGCCAGAGCCAGCCACTCGTCCATCTTCTCGGGCCGGATCCGCATCTTGATGTTGATCAAGATCATGGGTCTCCTCCTGCTAGATGACGGTCGTCATAATCGTGGTGCGATCACGAGCGACCGTCAACCGCAGCGGCCTGCGGGCAGGACCACGGATCCAGGCCGGGCGATGCCATCCCGAATCGGGGAACAGGCCGGGTGCGGCGACGATTACCCTCCGGTGCGAGATCACCACGGCCCTGCCGGTGGCCTGCCGTGGCCTTAAGCCGCCACCCGGACCGCATTGAACGTGCCGCTGGGTCAGCAACTGGCGGGCCGGGCGGTCAGTAACTGGTGATGATGGTCGTGATCGGCAATCCGAACCGGCGCTGCGCCTGATGCGGCAAGTCGGCCTTCAGCCAGCGCGAGACGTGCTGAGGCAAGGTGGCCACGATGATCTCGTCGAACTGGCGGCCCGGACGCACCTCGTCGATGGCCGCCAGCGGGTCGGAGCTGCCCAGATCGCCCTCGACAGGCACACCAAGCGCGGCCAGCCCGTCCAGCATCAGGCTGAGACGCTCCCGGGCCTGCGCGGTCGCCTCCTCGTCGGTGGCAGGGCGAGCGTAATACGTCGCCCACCACCACATGCCGGGCTGGGGAAGCACGCCGCCGGCCGCCACGGGATCGTACTGCGTGGCCTTGGTGGCCGGGACGATCACGAAGAACGAACAAGGTCCCGCGCTGATCCGCTTGCGCAACTCGTCCCGCAGCTCCGCCGCCTGCAAGGTCTGGTTCGCCACGACAAGGTACTTGCGCATTACCACCACTCGCCTCGAGCTGTCTCTGGGAACCGCCCCCGGACCAGGTGGCGGCTCCTTACCCTGCCCAGCATCCTGCGCCAGGTGCTCCGCGATGCCGCAGCGGGATACGCTCCCGCGGGCTGTGGCCCGGTGAAGCACACGGGCCATGCGTGCATGCCTGGCGCCAGGCCGAGGCGCGAGTCACTCGGGCCGGGCACGACAGGAGGACCCACCTTCGCCTCTCGCGGATCTCGATTACGGGATTTGCGGACCTGGTCGGCGGCTCCGCGACGTTCCGGGTCCTTCCTCATCTCACCCCGCGGCAGGAGCGCACACCAGGGACCAACGTCCCCCGCTGTAAGGGACCTCCAGCCGAGGCCGGCGGCCAGACCTAGACCTGGCTGGTCACCGCGGTGCAGACAGGTCCGACCGTCATTTCCGACTTGCGTCATAACGCGACACTAAATATCGTACCGATATATCAGCTCGATACATCGGGACGACGGTTGGCCGTGGCCCGACTGACTCGGGAGTTGCGATGAGACGGATCGATTACGACACGGAGCAGTACCAGGACTACGCGCGTGGCCGTGCGCTAACCGAGCAGCAGCGGCAGGCATGGATCAGCGCCTTCGGAGCCCTGCTGCCCGAGCGGCGCCCGCTGGCAGGGCTGGACGTCGGCTCAGGGACGGGCAGGTTCACCCCCGCGCTGGCGCGAGCGTTCGGGCCGGTGACCGGCGTCGAGCCGTCGGTCCGCATGCGCGAGATAGCGCAGGCGCAGTCCCTGCATCCCGGTGTGCGGTATCTGGCAGGCCCCGCCGAGGACATACCAGTGCCATCCGGCAGCGCCGACTACGTTCTGATGTTCTTGTCCTGGCACCACGTCCAGGACAAGCCGCGGGCAGCCCGGGAGCTGGCCAGGGTGCTCAGGCCCGCGGGGCGGCTGCTGCTGCGGTCGAATTTCAGCGACCACATACCCCCGTCAGGGTGGTGGCTGGAGCACTTCCCCCGCGGGTTCGAGGTGGATGCCGCGATGTTTCAGCCGCTGCATGAGGTCATCGCGACATTCACGTCGGCCGGCTGGCGCGTGGCCAGCTTCGGCAGGGTCATCGAGCCGTCCTCCGGCACCCGCGCTGACATGCTCCAACGGCTGCGCCTGCGCACCCATTCGACCTTCGCTCACTTCACTCCCGACGAGCTGAAGACCGGCTTCCGCCGCCTGGAGCGGGTCATCGCCGCAGATCCCGGCGCACTGGCGCCTGCAGATGCTGCGACCCTGCTCACGCTCGAGCGGCGCTAGCGTGCCGGTCCCGGGCGCAAGTCAATCCGGTTGCCCGCAGCGCCTGGGTCCGCCGGAGTGGCAGGTCAAGCGCCGCGCTATGAGCAGCACGGGGAGGAGCAGCCAGATGAAACCCCAACTGCCGTGGGCCACATTGACCAGCACGGCGGCAGCGATCCCGATGCCTGCCAGCGCGGCGATCAATGGCGGCGCCGTGCGCCCGGACCGCGGCCACGGCCCGGTGCCGGAGGGCGTGACGGCCGGGGGCCGGGTGACGGGGAGATCGGCCAGCAGTTCCCCGAGCTCACCCCAGGTCCGTGCGGCCAGCGCCCGCCCGGTTCGCTCGTCGAACTCCCCCGCCGTCAGCCTGCCCGCCTGGAAGTGCTCGCTCAGGTCCGATACGACCGCATCACGGTCGGCATCGGAAGCCTTCATCGCAGCAGGAAGATAATTGCCTGTCATGGCGTTCATCGGGTTCCCGCCTTTCTGTCTCGTACCGTCGTGAGCGGATTCCGCGTATATCTAATGTCGTAGAGAGCGGGTCGCCGGCACCATTGCCGGATGCCACCACCTACAGATGACATCTGTCACGCCTGGCATGCTGGGGGGCTGGCGCTCATTAGGAGATCAGCGATGACTCACCCGCTCGGTGCACAGTCCGGTTACCGGCGAACCCCTCTCAGCGCGGAGGAGAAGGCCCGGGGCGAGGCGAACTTCGCCCCCTTCGTCGCCCAGATGCTTCTCGCCCGCGGGCGGTTCAGGGTGAGCGCCGATACGCCGGACCAGGTGGAGCTGTTCCAGGAGGTCGCCCGCAGGGTGAGTGACATGCTCCAGCGGCCTGTGGTCAGCTATGCCAACGGCAGGGAGATCGTGATCACCTTCGGCCAGCAGGAGGCCCCGGCCCTGGCGTTACGTTCGCCTGGCTGAGCTTTCCCGGCGAGACGGGAGGATGGCGAGCATGGACGAGGAACTGAGCGGTGAGCTCCTGGAACGTGCCGGCCGGGATCAGGCCGCCCGGATGTCGCTGCGGCCCGGGCGCCAGATGGCGGAATGGGACACGGCCGTGGCGCCGGTCGACCGGGACAACACCGCGCGGCTACGGGAGATAATCGGCCAGCACGGGTGGCCCGGCCACCGGCTGGTGGGTGCGGCGGCCGCGCATGCGGCCTGGCTGCTGGCCCAGCACGCGCCGCCGGATGTGCAGGAGGAGTGCCTGCCCCTGCTCCGGGACGCGGTGGCGCGGGGTGACGCCAGCCCGGCCGATCTGGCGGCCGGGTTGAGTTTCCGCCAGCTGTGTCGGGGTGCTGCTGGCCAGCCAGGTCAGGGAGTCTGCAGCTGGCCCGCGCCGCCGCCTGCGTCACGGCCGCCGACCCGGGCGGGCCCGGTTCCGGCCCGGTGCCGGGACGCGAACAGGGCGACGACCTCGCCGACGGCCGGCTCCCTCGTGCCCGGTTCGGGTACCGGCAGGTGAGCCTGGATCTGGTAGCGGTTGCGGCGGCCGTCCTTCTGCGTGATCACGTAGCCGGCCTCGGCCAGGTCGGCGATGATGCCGTGAGCGCGGCGCTCGGTGATGCCCAGGCTGGCCGCGATGTCGCGCAGTCGTGCGCCCGGGTCGTGGGCGATGTGCAGCAGGACCCGGGCGTGATTGGTCAGGAAGCCCCACTCCGCCATACAGATAAGTTATCGCATTTGTTTCCTGAAATATATTGCTAGTTTCAGATTTTAACGTAGCCTGCAGCCCGTCGAACCAGGCCCTCTGCTGGAGCGGCTGCTTGCCGTGGCCCGGAGCGTCATACGTAGTCTCGTCTTTGCAGGAGCCGCCAGGCAGCCCAGCCGGGGATGACGGGCAGCCAGTAGGTGGCGAGCCGGTAGGTGAGGACCGCCGAGACCGCGGGCCCGGGGGGAACGCCGATGCCGGTCAGGCCTGCGACCAGAGCCGCTTCGATGGCGCCCAGGCCGCCGGGGGTGGGAGAGGCCGCGGCGATGAGTGCGGCACCGAGGTAGACCGCGCCGATCTCGGTGATCCCGGCGTGGCCGCCGAAGGCCTGTACCGAGGCGGCGAGGCCGCCGATGTAGGCCAGGGTGATCAGCGCGGAACCGCCGACCAGCAGGGTCAGCTTGACCGGGCTGACCGCCACTGCCCGCAGGCTGACGGCGGCGGACCGCAGCGCGGGCAGCAGCCGGGTCGCGGCGAGCCGCCTGCCCCGGCGGGTAGCCAGCACGATGCCGGCGAGTGCGGCCACCACGGCGAGGATCAGCAGCAGCTTGCTGGCCGGCGGCAGCTTGAAGGCGTGTGCCAGCTGGTGGCCGGCCAGGGTGAAGAAGATGACCAGCAGGATCAGGTGGGCGACGGCGCCCATCAGGGCGTTGACGCCGACCGCCGCGACGCCGGCACCAGGGGAGACGCCGTTTTTTTGCAGGAACCGGGCGTTCAGGGCCATACCGCCGACGTTGGCGGGAGAGACCCGGTTGACGAATGACGAGGCGGCCTGGGTCAGGGTAGTGGGCCAGAACGGCACCCGGCCGGGCACGGCGCCGATCAGCGCGGCCGCGCTGGCCAGGTAGGTCAGGGCGGAGAACGCGATGATGACCGGCAGCCAGATCCAATCCGCGGATCGCAGGGCCTGCCAGCTGCTGCCCACGTCGGCGAGCTGGGGCAAGACGAAGTAGAAGGCACCGGCCAAGGCAGCAATGGTCAGCAGGGTGCGCGGCCGGACCCGCTGCAGGCGGGCCAGCGGCTGAGCGCTCAGCCCGCTGGCCGCGGCAGCGGCGGACCTGGTGGCCGCGAGCAGGCCGTCATGGCGGGCGATGGCGTGACGGGTGGCGGCGGACAGGGCCAGCGGCTGCAGCAACGGCACCGCAGCCGCTAGCTCCTGGGCCCCGATGACCACTGCGGCGCTGGACGCCGCCCGGTCTGCGCCGGTCGCGATGGCCAGCGACGCCAGCAGCTCGGCGAGGTCGAGGTCCATTTGCCGCTGCGTGGCCGCCAGCTCGGAGAAGCTGAAGTCGGTCAGCCAGGGCCGTCCGCCGTCCTCGATCATCACGTTGGCCGTCCGCAGGGACCGGTGGGCGATCCCGGCGCGGTGCAGCTTGTGTACTTCGGCCCACAGCTGCGCCAGGACGTCGTCGGTGATCTGCTGCGCGGGGACCTGGTCGAGCGAGCTGCCCGCTATCCGGTCCATGACCAGCAACGCGGTCCCGCCTCCGGCCTTGATCACCCGGTCGACGCGGGGCACGCGGACGCCGGCCCGCTCGGCCATCACGGCGATGAGGGCCTGGTGCTCGACCGCCCGGATGACCGAGGCTGCGGGCCAGGTGTCGCCGACGTTGCGCAGCCGGGCGAACCGGTACGCGCGGTAGAGCAGGTCGGCGTCCCGCTGGTCCGAGCCGAGGGCCTTGATGAACAGCCGTCGGCCGTCACCGGTGACGGCAGTGAACGGCCGTGAGCCCTTGGTCTGGACGCCGGCCGGTTCGGCGGAGGCGACGGGCAGCCCGGCGGACCGCAGCGCGGCGGCGATCCGTTCGGGCCCGATCCGCCGGTCGGGCACGCCGAATGCGACGAGCACGGCCGCACCGACGGTCACACCGGAAGCGAACGCGAGAACCAGTTCGGCCGGCAGGATAGTACCGGTAACCAGCCGGGCCGCCCCCACGGCAGCCAGCGCGATCCATGCGGTCCTGCGCCAGGGACGGCTCAGCCAGGGCGCTGCGGCCACGGTGACCGCCACCGCCGCGGCGAGCAGGGCCGGGTCGGGAAACGCGGCGCTGGCCAGCCAGGAGCTATGCCCGGCCGCCGCCGTTACCGCAGGCGCGTGCTTGTCACCGGCCAGATACAGGATGCCTGCCAGCATGACGCCGGCCGTAACGGCGCCGGCCGCCAGGCCGGCCAGGCGGCGGAACCGGCGGTGGCGCAGGGTGGCGGCGACGGCCGCGGCGGCGGCGAGGACGAGTGCCACTTGCACCAGGCCGGTCAGCAGCCGTCCGGCCGGGTCAGACCCGAGCCAGGTCACGGTGGCCGCGCCGGGGCCGGTCAGCCGGTTGGGAGCCAGCGCGACCGCGGCGAGCATCCCGGCCAGGACCAGTCCGCTGCCGATCAGGCGGATGACATCGCCCGGATGACGGTAGCGAGTCGACGGCAGAAACCGCCCTGGATGCTTCGTGATCGGCTCCGGAGCACCGGGCGAAGGCTCACCGGCGGCGGCCGGCGAGTCACTCAGACGGGTTCCGCTCTGCTGTGTCCGGTCCATATTCATGCCTCTCACCTGCTGCTTCCGGCGCGGCGGGGCGGGGGAACGCCAGCCGGGCGTTGCGGCCGCACAGGTCTCGGCCCCTTGTTGTGCCAGCGCTGAAACTGGTCGGCTATCAGGGCGGTCACCAGGGCGCAAGACGTGCCGAGCAGGATCCCGGCGGTGGCGTCAGACAGCCAGTGGGCAGCGAGGTAGGCGCGGGAGAGCCCCATCACGATCGAGAACGCCACCGCGGCCGCGCCCCACAGGACACGCCGTCGTCCCGGGGGGACCAGGGCGATGACCGCCGCGACGACGGTGACCGAGGCGGCGATGGCATGTCCGGACGGGAACGAGGCATTGGTGGTGGCGACCAGCGATCCGGGCGGCCTGGCCCGGTCATAGATCCCTTTGAGCGAGCCGATCAGCGCTTCCGACAGCACGATGGCGGCGGCGAAGGCGGCCAGATGCCACCACCGGCGGCGCAGGGCCAGAAACCCGGCCAGGACGATCCGCACCGGCAGCGTGACATACACCAGCCCGAGGACGTTGAAGACCTTGGCGATCGCCGTCAGCGGCGGCGTCCGGCCGGAGACCATCAGCCGCAGCCACGCATCGTCAAGCCGCTGGACGCGGGCCAGCGTGCCGTGGTCGGCGACCAGTACGAACACCACGGCCGTGACCGCCAACACTCCGGCGGTGAGGAGTGCGGCCTGCCGGGGGCGGCCCAGCAACGACTCCTCCTCCGGCCGGGCCATGGCCGCCTGGGTCACCCCGGGCATGCGGCACCTCGCCCGCACAGGGCCAGGCCCTCGGTGCGCTGGACGTAGCCGACCAGCACCGACCGGGGCATGAACGCCACCGCGCTGTCGACGGTGGTGGTCACGACCGGGGACGCGCCGGGCGCAAGGACGAACTGGTAGGTCGCGCAGCCACCGGGGAAGGTGTAGTAGCGAACGTCGGAGTACGCAGGGACCAGGCTCAGCGGGCGCTCGAACCGGCGGATGCCGGGCTGGTCGGAGGGGATCTGCTGGGCGCCCGTGGTGTTGCAGGTCGCTGTCAGGGTGATCGTCACCGTCACCTGCGCGGCCAGCGACGGCCCGAGAGACAGGTTCAGGCCGCTCTGCCGCCCGGCCTGGCCGGAGTTCAGCACGAAGCTGGCCTGCCCGCTGACGATCTCGGCGCCGGCTGCGGTCCAGCCCGACGGGAGCGCGGCAACGCAGGGCAGGAAGGCCGCCGAGGGAACCGCCTGGGCTGCCAGGATCATCGTATGGCCCGTGCCGCACTCGGGCGCGTGCACACCTGGCGCGTGCACACCTGAGTTGCTGGCCGGCAGCAGCAGGCCGACGCCGAAAACGGCGGCCACGGCGAAGAGGGCGAGCATCGCCGCGGCCAGGGTGACCCGGCGGATGCTCCAGCGCTGCAGCACGATCGGCTTTCGCTGCGGGGCGAGCTTGCGGAACTCGGCGAGCAGGTCCCGGGGATCGCGTTTCATGAAGGCGCGCAGCTGCGTCGGGCTGGCGACCCCGCGGGTGGCGGCGAAGGCCTCGGCCAGCTCGGCCTCGGTGAAATAGTTCAGCGCCTGCCGGTACACCCGCGCGGGGTCGGTGCGGACCGCCAGGACCAGCATCATGTTGCCCAGGTCGACGGCCTGCCGCCAGGGCGAGGGACGCACCTGGGCGAAGGCCACGTCGATCAGCAGCAGCTGCCCGCCGCGGACCATCAGGTTGCCCGGTTTGATGTCGCGGTGGGCGATCCCCGCGTCCCACAGCGTGCGGATCAGCGACAGTCCCTGGTCGATCAGCTGGTCATCGAGGTCGGCCTCCCCGATTTCCACCGCGCCGTCGAAGAACTCGGTGACCAGCAGGTACTCCCGCTCGGGGGTGATCTCCACGATGCCGTAGGGCCTGGGAACGGCGATCCCGGCGTCCTGCAGCAGGCGCAGCGCGTAGTCCTCGTACTCGGCCAGGCGCCGCACGGTCTGGAAGGGGTGCTCGTCCTCCAGGGAGCCGTACAGGATCGTCCGCCATATCTTGTACCAGCGGTCGGCGCGGACGTGGCCCTTGGTGTAGAGCTTGGCGAACAGGTACTCCTGCGGGGCGCCCTCGGTCCGCAGCCGCAGCGGCGTGGAGCCGGCTGAGGACTCCAGCCCGACCGGCGTGATGCCGGTGACGGTGAGCCCGAGCTGGTCGCGCACGCCCTGCCGGATCGCCTCGCCGCGCGCGCCGGTCACGTCCACGTGCGCGGTGTTGCCGCGCCGGTAGGCGACGGGGAAGACCTCGTTCGGGGTGAAGAAACGGAACGCGCTGACCGGGATCGCGACGCCGAGCGCCACCCCCAGGAGCAGGTCATCCACGTGATCGACCGCCAGGTACAGGCAGGCCAGGCAGAACACGGTCACCACGACCGCGATGGCCGCCTTCGCATACGAGCGGGGCCGTCCCGGCACGACCAGGCAGTAGGCGATGCTGATCAGCAGGAACGTGAGGACCGTCACCGACAGCGCCGGCGCGGAATACCCCGCCCAGCCAGCGATGATCGTCACGCCGTACGGCCGCGGCCGGGTCATCCCCTCGGCGATGAACTGTATGGCGAGCTCGAGGAGGAGCAGGCTGCACAGGAATACCAGCAGGTGCCGCCAGCGGCGGAACACGATCGTCAGCGCGACTGCCGACAGCCCGAGCACCGTGGCTCCCCAGCCGGAGCCGGCCGTGTAGATCCCGTTGGCGACGTCGGTCAGCCACGGCGTCCGGGCCCGCGCGAAAAGCCTCAGTACCGCCGAGTTGACCTGATTATCGAGCCGGAGCGACGGGGCCCGCAGCGAGATCACGATCACGCCGGCCAGGACGACAACCACCAGGACCAGCCAGGCCCTGGTGGTGACCGAGACCGGGTGCGGCAGCGGCGGGGGCGCACCCGTCGGGCGGCGGTGGCGCGTCGTCCGCCGCACGGCGGGACCCGGCGCAAGGCTCGCCGTGCCAGTCGGCGCGGTTACCCTTTCCACCTTCTCGCTCAATGCGACGCACCCCCTGCCGAGGCCAGCCCCTGCGCCCGCAGCCAGCTCTCGGCCACCAGGCGCGGATCCTGCCCGCGTCGTTCCACCCGCGCGTTCAGGGCGCGCAGCGAGCCGGTCGTCAGGCGCGCCGAGACGGTGTCGAGCACCGCGAGGAGCCGCGGGCCGTAGCGGGCGACGGCATCGCGGCGCACCAGCGGGACCACGTTCTCAGCCGGCTGCAGGCCGCGGTCATCGGCCAGCACCACCAGATGATCCGCCGTGATGGCCGGATCGGTGCTGAACAGCAACGCGACCCCGATGTCCCCGGCCTGCAGGGCCTGCAGCGTCAGCGGGCCCCCGGCGTCCAGCGGGACGAAAACCCGGAACCGGAGCCCGTAAACCTGCTTCAGCCCGAGCAGGCAGTAGACGCGCTCCGGGCATTCGGGCGGGCCGCCGAACGCCAGCCGCGGCGCCACCCGGACCAGGCCGGCGACCGATCGCAGGCCATAGCGGGCCGCGGTCGCGGCGGTGACCACGAAGATCGCGAGCCACACGGCCAGGTTCAGGATCCAGATCCTCTGCATGGCCTGGCCCGTCGGCCTGGCCAGCGACCCTGGGTTCTTACCCATCCCGGCTGCCTTTGCCGCGCCACCACCATGGGGCAAACGAGCCCGTGCGCGCCTTGCGCCATGCGATGTTCCCGACCGCCAGGAGCACCAAGACGATCACGATAATCAGCTCAATACTCATCCCGATACCTCCTGGCGCACGGAATTGCTCAGAAGAGGCGTCGAGCCCGTACGGGGCGACAGACCGCGAGCGGTCGTCCTGCCTGAACCAGGCGTCTCACGATTAATCTGCTAGACCAGCGCTACCAGGGTCCGGAGCAACGCTCCCGGACGCTGCTCAAACTGCCTTAAGCAGAGACCAACACGGCTACGGGAATATCCGTCATGTTGCTGCCCACCTTACATCATGCTATATCGTACTTCAATAGACGCTGACTTATTTCGAAATGTCTACGGGCTCCGGCGAATAATCAGCTGGCCTTGTGCAGGAAAGTCACTTTCGGCTAGCAGCGGCCGGTTTATGCTAAGAGCCGGCAAAATCTTGGCTGGTAATGATCTAGCTGATTGCAATATGCCGATGCGGGTCGGTAACCGCGCGGGTACGGCCGCAGAAGTGATCGTGGCGTTATGCGGCTGCTGTGATGCCGGCCAGTTCGGCGCTGGCCTGCCACAGCCGGGCCGCGGCAGCGGTGTCGTAGGCGGCCTTGGCGGAGGTCTTGGGCTTGCGGTTGGCGAAGTACCGGCCGGTGACGCCCTCAACCTGGGGTGATGAGGCGAGGTAGACCGGGGTGACCGCGCCCTGCGCCGCGGTCTTCATGAAGGGGCCCGCCATGCGGATCAGGACGGCGAAGTGCGCTTGGTCCTCGGCGCCGAAGCTGGTGCGGGCCACGCCGGGATGCAGCACGGTGGCGGTGACCCCGGTGCCCTCCAGGCGGCGGGCCAGCTCGTAGGTGAACATCACGTTGGCCAGCTTGGACTGGCTGTAGGCGCGCTGCCCGGAGTAATTCCGCTCGCCCTGCAGATCGCCGAAATCAATGCGGCCCCCGGCCTGGGCACCGGAGGAGACGGTGACGATCCGGGCGGGTGCGCTGGCGGTCAGGAGGTCCAGCAACAGGTTGGTCAGCAGGAAGGGGGCGAGGTGGTTGAGCGCGAAGGTGTACTCCAGGCCGTCGGAGGTGACGTGCCGGTGAGCCCAGAACCCGCCGACGTTGTTGACCAGCACATCCAGGCGCGGGTAGGTGCCAGCCACCTGGGCGGCCAGACGGCGCACCTGCGCCTGGGCGGACATGTCGGCGGCAAAGACATCCACGGCCGGGCTGCCCGTCGCGGCGCGGATACCGGCCGCGGCCGCCTCAGCGCGCGCCTGATCACGGCCGGTGATGCCGACCCGGGCGCCGAGTGCGGCGAGCCCGATGGCGGTGGCCTTGCCTATGCCCCCGGTGCCACCGGTGACGAGAACGGACTTGCCGGCCATAGTACGGAGGTCAGTCATGGTTCATTGCCTGGCTCCCAAACAGTCGCCAGTGTGAGCGCCGCCGACTGCCTCCGGCCGACGTTCATGCCGGCCGTCCTCGGGGTGACCCCGGGGGTAGCTGGTCGCCGTCGGCGGCTGATCCCGGTGCCTGCCCACAGGCTACGTTTGCAATCTGAAACTAGCAATACATTTCAGGAAACAGATGCGGTAACCGGGTTCGCCCCGGCCGGCGGCCGGGACACCGGCCGCTGCGCGGGCCAGCCGCAGGCCCGCTGACCTGGCTGGCCGACAGCACCCTGGACATGGCTGGCGGAAACTCAACCCGGTCCGGACATAAGTGACGCTGAGTATTTCCGGAAATTTATTGCTTTGGTTCCTGGAGCCAGCGTAGCGTCAGCCCCAGGCATCGAGGTCCGCCGTCGCCGGCGGCCCGGCGGCCCGGCGGCCCGGCGGCCCGGCGGCTCGGCGTCGGTGGCACATGGCCGCCCCTGCCTCTCATCGGGTCCCCGCTCTCCGTCGGCTACCAGCGGGGCTCTGTTCTCTGTCCGGCTGGCCGGGCTGCGGCGTCCCGCCGGGAACGCCGGGGAGACTGCCCGTTAGCGCGCTGCGGCGGACGACGATGGAGGCGATTTGGGCCGGACCGCTAGAGCGCCGCCGTCGTGTGGCGTGCGGGTTGCAGTGCGCAGGGGAGGATGACCATGACCGTACGGATCGTCATGTCGGCACGGGCCATGCGGTATGCGGGGGCTGCGGCCTGGGCGGGTACCGCGCGGCGCGGGCTGAAGGACCGGCCGGCCGCCGGGGCGGCGCTGAAGCCCCCCTCACCCGCGGCACACCGGGTCGGCTGGGGTTTCATCTCGCTGTACACGCTGGCGTACATGAGCACTTCCCTGCTGTTCCTCGCCCCCCTGCTGGTCACCCTGGCGTTGAAGGTGAACTCGCTGGTCGGGATCAAACATGCGCCGGGCAGCCTGGCGCTTGTCGCCGGGATCGGCGCCCTGGTGGCGATGGTCGGTAATCCGTTCTTCGGCCGGATGAGCGACCGCACCGCGTCGCGGCTGGGCATGCGGCGGCCATGGATGGTCACCGGCCTGGCAGGCGGTTCCCTCGGCATCGTAATTGTCGCGCTGGCACCCAGCATCCCGGTCGTCCTGATCGGATGGTGTATCGCCCAGTTGTTCTTTAACGCGCTGCTCGCCACCATGGTGGCGGTGCTGCCGGACCAGGTCCCGTCGGTCCAGCGCGGCCTGGTCTCCGGTGTCCTGGGTGTCTGCACGCCCGTCGGGTCGGTGTGCGGCACATTCCTGGTCAAGCTGTTCGCCGGCAGCCTGCTCGTCATGTTCTTGGCCCCGTGCGCGATCGGCGGGTTTTTCGTCCTGCTTT
The DNA here is from genome assembly GCA_963835775.1 of uncultured Actinomycetes bacterium. Classification (GTDB taxonomy): domain Bacteria; phylum Actinomycetota; class Actinomycetes; order Streptosporangiales; family Streptosporangiaceae; genus Palsa-504. The sequence goes on from CAWIHB010000007.1 coordinate 83,825, forward strand.
TCGCGGTCACCCTGAACGATCGCCGGCTGGCCAGGGCGGATAAGCCGAAATGGTCACTGCGGGAATTCGCCAGCACGTTCTACGTCAACCCGCGCAAGAACCCGGACTTCTCCTGGGCTTTCACCAGCCGCTTCATGTTCGTCATGGCTTACGCGTTCCTGGTTACCTACCAGGCCTACTACCTGCTGGACAAGATCGGCACCGCCAAGGCCGATGTGCCCCAGCAGATATTCCTGGGCACACTAGTCCAGGCCGCCGTCGTCGTCGCCGCTTCCCTCATCGGCGGGAAACTCTCGGACCGGACGGGCCGGCGGAAGATCTTCGTCCTGACCGCGTCGGTCGTGTACGGCCTGGCGCTATTCGTGATCGCCATCGCCAGCCACTTCAGCGGGTTCCTGGTCGGCATGGCCATCAGCGGACTGGGCTTCGGCGGGTGTCGAGGTGCCCCTTGAGGCGGATCTCGTACCGTCCGGGCTGGTCATAATGGCCGGTCGATATTTCGTTCATGACCGGAAGCTAGAAGCAGATGTGGTGAGCTGACATCACCACGCCTGGTGATTGATGTGGTGATCTGGGCGGCGGGACGCGAACGACGGGTCAGGGTTGCCGGTTGCGGGTCCGCGACAAGCCGAGTTCCGCAGCGCGGCGGACCGCGGCCCGGCGGCTGGTCACGGCGAGCTTGGCGTAGATGTTCTTGGTGTGCGTGCGCATGGTGTTCAGGGACACCATGAGCTCGCGGGCGATGGCCGGTCCGTCCAGCTCGGTTCCGAGCAGCCGGAGCACTTCCAGCTCGCGTTCGCTCAGCGGCTCGATCAGTGTCTGCTTGAGCGGGTCCTGCCTGACCGGGCTGCCGCCCTCGGTTTCGGTCACGGCGGCCAGGAGCCGACGGGCATAGTTCCGGGCGATCCCCTGTTTCGCGACCGCTTTGAGCAGGGCAGCCATCGGCGGGCCCGGATCGAGGAAGACCCCGGTGGCCCGCTGCCTCCGGCGGAGCGGGCGCCGGGGCCGGATCCGGGCTGGCTGGAGCGCCGGCTGAGCCGAGCGAGGGGTCCTGGGCCAGGATGCGGGCCTGGAGTTCGCGCAGCGCGGGGCCGGGGTCGAGGCCCAGCTCGCCGGCCAGGTGAGCACGGACTTCTGTGTAGGCGCGCAACGCCTCGGCCTGGCGTCCGCTGCGGTACAGGGCCAGGATGAGCAGCTCCCACAGCCGCTCGCGCAGCGGGTGCTCCCGGCACAGCGCCGCCAGCTCGCCGGCCAGGTCCGCGTGCCGCCCCAGACCCAGCTCGGCGCCGGCCCGGGACTCGGTCGCCACCAAGGCCAGTTCATCGAGCCTGGCCCGTTCGGCATCGAAAAAACCCGCATAGGTGAACTCGGCCAGCGGCTCACCGCGGCGCAGGTCAAGGGCCTCGCCCAGGGTCGCTGCGGCCGCCGCCAGCGCACCGCCGGCCGCCAGCCGCCGGCCCTCGGTCACCAGCTGCTCGAACCGGACCACGTCCACCTTGCCGGGTCCGGCGGCCAGGGCATAACCGGCGTCGCTGGTGGCGATGGCCGCTGGCCCGAGGGTGCGGCGCAGCTGGCCGATCTGGGCCTGCAGGGCGTTGGCCGGGTTCGCCGCCTGCCCGCCGCCCCACAGCACGTCGATCAGCCGGTCGGCACTGACCGGCTGCCCCCGCTGCAGCGCCAGCACGGCCAGCAGGGCCCGCAGCTTGGCGCCGCGGACCGGCACCGGCACGCCGCCGGCCAGCACCTCGAGCTCGCCGAACAGCCGGACCTCCATAACCTCCACCGTACGGCGCTGGGCCGGGCAGCCTCGCCGCACCGGCCGATATGCCGGGAATCACCCCTCACCTCAGCGCCACGGCAGTGCCGCCTCAGGCCCCGGGCGCAGGCTGGCGTCCAAGAGCCAGCACATCAGGGGAAGGACGAACCATGATCGAGATTGATGGCCTGACCAAGCGGTATGGGGACAAGACGGCGGTGGACGGGCTGAGTTTCGTGGTGGAGCCGGGCGTGGGCGCCGCCGGGTAGACGAGGTGATCGAGCTGGCCGGGCTGGGCGAGGTCGCGGGTGCGCGGGCGGGCGGTTTCTCTCTCGGCATGGGACAGCGCCTGGGCGTGGCGGCGGCGCTGCTGGGCCAGCCGCAGACGGTGGTGCTGGACGAGCCGGTCAACGGCCTGGACCCGGACGGCGTGCGCTGGATCCGGCTGCTGCTCAAGTCGCTGGCCGCCGAAGGGCGGACGGTCTTCGTGTCCTCGCACCTGATGAGCGAAATGGCGCAGACCGCGACCCGGCTGGTGGTGCTGGGCCGCGGCCGGCTCATCACCGAGACCAGCGTCGAGGAGTTCACCGGCCAGGCGGCCGCGGGCGGCGTGCTGGTCCGCACCCCGGAGACCGTGCGGCTGGGCCACCTGCTGGCCGCTCCCGGTATCACCGTGATTAATGACGGAACGGACCTGCTGCGGGTTTCGGGTACCACCGCCGAGCAGATCGGCACCGCGGCCTGGCGGGCTCACCTGCCTGTCTACGAGCTCACCCCCACCCACGCTTCGCTCGAGGAGGCCTTCATGCAAGTCACCCAGGACAGCATCGAGTACCACGCCGGAGCGACGCGATGAGCGCCGTCGCCCAGACCAGGCCCGGCCTGGCTCCGGTAGCGCCGGCCCTGGCCACCGCAGCCGGACCGGTGACCCAGGTCCGCGTGGTCCGCGCCGAGTGGGCCAAGCTGCGGGCGCTGCGCTCGACCTGGTGGTGCGCCCTGGTCGCGGTGGTGCTGATCACCGGGCTGGGTGCCGCGATCGCGGGGTCCGGGACGCCGTACCACGTCTCGGCGGCCAACTCGGCCGCGGGTGGGGTGTCGGTCAGCCTGGCCGGCCTCGTGATCGCGCAGCTGGTGCTCGGCGTGCTCGGCGTGCTGGCCTTCAGCGGCGAATACGCCACCGGGATGATCCGCGCCACGCTGGCCGTCGTGCCCGCCCGGCTGCCGGTGCTGTGGGCGAAGCTGATCGTGCTGGCCGCGCTGGTGCTGCCGGTGAGCCTGCTGGCCGCGGTGGCCGAGTTCTTCGTGGCGACGGCGCTGGAGTCCGCTCGCGGCGGCTCGGCGATCTCGCTGGCCGACCCGGGCGTGCTGCGGGAAATAGCCGGCGCAGCACTGTACCTGACCGTCACCGCGTTCATCGGCCTGAGCCTGGGCGCGCTGTTGCGCCGGACTGCGGCCGGCCTGTCGGTGTTCGCCGCGGCGTTTTTCGTCCTGCCGATCGTCGCGGCCTACCTTCCGCGCAGCATCTCGGGATTTGAGCCCTACCTGCCGTCCAACGCCGGCGGGGCCATCTGGGGGGCCGGGAAGCTGTTCGGCGGCCATCCGCTGGGTCCGTGGGCCGGATTCGCGGTGCTATGCGGCTACGCGGTCATACTGACCGCCGCAGCCGCCTGGCGGCTGCGCCGCCGCGACGCCTGAACACCGTCTGGACACCGGCCGAACACCCGGGGACGCGCCTGCCGCGTTCCCGGGTGTTCGGCATCGGGACGGAGAGCACGGCCGGCCGGGCGCATCAGTGGCCCGCCGGCCAGGCGGCCTCCTGGCCGGCGACGTCGCGGAGCAGGTTGCCCAGGGTGAGCCAGTACTCGTAGCCGTGGTAGCCCCACGCCGGGCCGGTACCGCCCAGCTGGCCCTCCGCGTCGTCGTTCACGACGGGCCGGGTGCGGCTGGTCCCGGCCAGGCTGGTGACCTGGAGCCAGGTGGCCCCGCCGCCTTGTTCGCAGGTCGCCGAGTAAAGGCCGGGGTAGGTGACCCACGGGGTGGAGACCGGCTCGGTCAGCCGTCCAGAGTCAATCGGGTACTTGGTGGTCTGGCTGACCGTGATGAGGTAGGGGTCGAGGTCGCCGGGGCCGCCGTTCAGGGCCGCCGGGTTGACGCAGGCGACCTGCTGGCCGGCCTTGGCTGTCTGGAAGGACTGGAGGCTCACGCCCTGGCCCGGCCTGCCGAACTGCGAGTCCAGCGGCGGCTGCGCAGGGTACGAAGAAAAGGCGATCGCGCACCCCGTCTGGGTACCGGCGGTGCACAACGGGACATTGGTGAAGGTGGCGCCGGCCGTCTTGCCCACGGGGACCTGGAGGTTGCCGCCGACCAGGATCGCGACGAGGAGGCGGCGAAGTACCGACGGTTCGTGATCGAGCTGGGTGGAAATGAGGTGGATGAGGATCGCCGAGCCCTGCGAGTCCCCGACCAGGATGATCGGCTTGCCGTTGGTGTGGGCCAGGAACCACTGCCAGGCGGGGAGCATGCTGTCGTAGGCGACGGTGAAGGTCGGGCGCAAGATCGCCTGGTCGCCCGCGAGGAATTTCTCCACGGTGGTCCAGGTCTGCGAGCGGTAGGAGGGCGCCCACACGTCACATACCTGGGACAGCGGAGCGGCTTGCTCGTTCGCGACGTAGATGTCCAGCTTGGTCGGCGCCAAGCCGGTGTTGGCCGTCGTGGCCAGGCTGTCCGTCGGGTGGACGTAGAAGCAGGCGAACTTCGACGCGATCGCCGAATGTGGCCAGGTGGCCGGCTCCAGGGCGCCGCCCGCGGTGACGGTCGTGGCGGTGAGATCGGAGGCGCAGGGGTCAGCCGCCTGGCCGGGCTGGCACAGCCAGGCGGGGCCCGCCGGCGTGCTCGAGCCGCTACTGCTGCTGCTGCCGCTGCCCGAGCAGCCGCCGGCGATTAGGCCCGTCGCGATCACCAGCGCCGCGCCCGCCACCGCGCTCCGGCGGGCGCCGGCCGTACTGGCTTGTCTGCTCATGGTTCACGCTCCCCGTATTGACGTCCTTGAACCCTCAGCCACCACGGTGGCACGGCCGGCCTGGACCGCGGCAGGGGTGGAACCACCCACACTTAGGGGGCGGACGGCCCGATGACCAGGGAGGCGGGGCTGCGCGGTGGGCTGAGCACCGCGATGGCCAGCTGGCTGGCGCCGGGACGCCACGACGCCAGCTGGACCTTGGTCGTGAAGCTCAGCTCGGCCACCAGGCTGTCAGCGCTGGCGGGCCAGCCGAAGCTGATCAGGGCATCGCTGCTGAGCCAGGTCCCCGGTACGGCGATCAGACGGCCGCTGGCCATGGACACCAGCTCCAGCTGCACCGCCTGTCCGCCGTCTTCGGCCTCGTTGCTGAAGCTCACTTCGACGGCCAGGAAGCTGCCGTCGGGGCTGAAGGCGGCATTGGTCACTGACCTCCCCTCGGGTAGTTCGGCCGTCACCTGCCGCCCGGTGGCCAGATTCAGCACCTGCACGCGGCAGCGTGCGGCGCAGGACGGCGCCCAGGCGATCTGGGTGGTGCTCGCCGCGATCACGGCAGCAAAGGCGCGGCTGGCCTTGGCGGCGGCTGGATCCCACAGCTGGTCGGCCATCGCGCCCGGCCGCGGGGCCACTGGCGCCAGCAGCAGGCCGCGGTTGGTCGCCTGCTCGATCAGGTACCCGGCCGGCAGCCTGAGCTGCGGCCCGAGCGGCACGCCAGCGATGCTGACCTGCTGCGCCGTGCCCGCGGCAGTGCCCGGATCGGTGTCCGGTGGATAGCTGGTCAGCCACAGCGCACCAGCGGCGCCCGGCGCTACCGCGTCCGCCAGCCCCACCCGGGTCACCGACTGCGCGTGATCGGCCAGGAAGTAGACAGCACGCGGCGGTCCAGCGCAGCTTCCGCAGCCGGCCTGGATACCAGGACCGGCCTGGACCGCCCAGCCGCCCGCGGTACGGAAGAACTGGTAGCCAGACCGCTGTGCGGGCAGGCCGATGATCGGCACCACCTGGCCGGTGCCCGGCCAGAACCACGCTGGCCGCTGGCCGGCTATGGGCAACCGCAGGCCGCCTGGCCAGGACAAGGTGGGCCCGGTGATCCCGTCGGGTACCGCCACCAGCCCCGCAGCGGGCTCTGCGGCGGGCTCCACCGCGACCGGAGCCGGCGATGACGGAGTCGCGGTGGCAGCCGGCGGGGCCGGCCGCGCCGGCTGATGTCGTGCGCGCGGCAGGTGCTGGACGATCACCACAGCCGCCAGCACGAGCACGGCGACCGCCGTCACGCGGCGCAGCCAGGGGCCGGGCTCGCGGCCTCCGCCCTGACTCAGGGTGTCAGGCACGGCCTCACCGCCAGCAGCGTTCTGATCTGTCTATATGACCATACTCCGGCCCGTGGCAACCTGCCCTCACGGTCGTGGCCGCTCCTTGACCCCCGCGGCGAGCAGGCCGACGACCTCGGCGATGCGGGCCGCGCGCAGATCCGGCCGGCGCGTGGTCGCGGCGATGACGGCGCGGAAACGCTGTGAAGCCATGACCACATGGTGGCATGACGAACTGGGCGCCGCCGAGCCGCCGCGCTAGGTTCGCTCTTCTGGTGCCGGGGCGATAGTGGCTTCTTCCTCGCCCTTGGGGTATAGGAATTGGTAGAGGACCGCCGATAGCACCCCGCCCACCAGCGGCGCGACAATGAAGAGCCACAGCTGGCTCAGCGCGGTGCCGCCCACGAAAAGAGCCGGGCCAAGGCTGCGCGCCGGATTGACCGAGGTGCCATCTACGGGAATTCCGATGATATGCACCAGGCTGAGGGTCAGGCCGATCACGAGCCCCGCGACCGCGGCGTTACCCACACGGCGGGTCACGACGAGAATCACGAATACGAACAGGAAGGTCAGGATGACCTCCACGATGAAGGCGCCTCCGGCGTTCGCCCCGATCATTGACGAGGCCCCGAAACCGTTGGTCCCGAGGCCGGTGCTTTTCTTGTAATCCGAGGCCAGATGAAAAGTGCCGTAGAGGGCGGCCGCGCCGGCTATGCCGCCGACGAACTGGGCTACCCAGTAGCCTATGGCGTCAGCGAGCGTGATCCTCCGCCCAACCAGAAAGCCGATGGTAATGGCCGGATTTACATGGCAGCCAGAGATCGGGCCGATGGAATAGACCAAGGCGAGCACCACGAGACCGAAAGCGAGTGCCGTCGCGACGACCCCTGCGGAGACGCTCGATCCGGTGACCTTGAACCCGAAGGTCAGGGTGGCCGTTCCGACCCCGAAAAACACTAGTAGTGCCGTGCCGATGGCCTCGGCGATAAGCGGCCGATTTTTCACGTAAACCTCATCTCACGATGTACGATTAGTAGCGCTCCCGTCGCGCTGAGTGGTGCCACGCCTCCCGCGGCGTTTTGGGATACCCATCATGTATTAGCTGGCAGCATTTGCATATGCGGGGAATGTCACAGCCAGCGGAGGCCATCGCGAATCTGAATGCTGGAGGCGGTTGCGTGCGGCCTTTCGTCTCAAACTGAGAAAGCGATTTGGCGCCACATGGCGCAACCGCGATCCTTCATGATCACGGCCTGAACGGGGACGCTGTCCGCTGGGTGCGTTCGGGGCCGGCGCGGCACGGCCGGGCTCAGGTGCTGGTGCGGCTAGGGCGCTTTCCGGATGCTGGCAATCCGGTGTTTGCGCAAAGACTCGAGCCATTCCGGCCCGCTGAGCACTCGCGTGGTCTTGGCCGACTTCACCTCGCCCGCGGCGCCAACGGCCACCGCGACGCTGGCAGCGGTCATATCGTCGGGTGCCTCGTACACCACGAGCAGGTCATACTCGCCAAACGGAAAGCCGGCCACCAAGATCTTGGCCCCCAGGTCCTCAAGAGTCGGCTTGATCGCCTCCAGGGGATCGTGCGGATCCTTGAGCTGAGCCGCCATCGACTTTGCGGTATAGGAGGCTTGGTACATGTACAGCGTCATCGAGCTTCCCCTCACTGCCGCGCGGGCGAGGCAACGGGCTGGCAACCCCCTGCGGTCTCAAGATCGTAGACCCGGCCCAGACGGGCACACCAGCCCGCCTCGCCGACCAGCCCCCGCTCGGAGCGGCGAGGACGGCCGAGCTCGAGGGCGGGCGGCTTGTGCATTGCTTCACAATGCCCCGGCGGTTAGAGAGCGCTGCCGCCGACTCGGTTCGCGCTATGCTCCAAGCGGATGAGGAGGTCGGCCATGGCAGAAACACCCTTCACGATCGGGGCCGTCGGGCTACAGTGCGGAACAGCTGCTCATGCTGCCCTACTACGGCTGGACCGCAGGCCAGGATGTCCCCCAGGCCCGGGAAGATAGGCCGGCAGGCGGCTACGGCTCCTTGCCCCCGGGCGAGGTCGGCGTGCGCCGCGATAAGCGCGTCTATGCCACCGACGGCGAGATCGGACGAGTCGAGGGGCTCGTCATCGACCCTGGCAACCACCACGTGAGCCACGTGCTGCTGCAACAGGGGCATTTGTTTGCCCGCAGGCAAGTGGCCATCCCGATCGGCGCCGTGACCGGGGTCGTGGACACCGTCCAGCTCAGCATCACCAAGCAGCAGGTGGAGAACCTGCCGCCGGTGAACATCGATCACCCCAGCGGGTAGAACTACGCACCACGCCTCCGGCATGGTCCCGTCAACGGCGGGATCCCTGCCCTGTGGCGGCGCCGACTGGATAGAAAGCGCCCTCGGGATTGGCTGAGGCCAGATTCCCGAGGGCGCCCGCAGTGCGTCTCCAGGATTGCTAGAGAGCAATCCAGGGAGGCGTCTGACGACTGGTGAACATCGCGAGCACCTCCTTCCTGATACAGAGGACATTTCGTGCCGCGGCGCGCCCATGGTAGGACGGCATGCCGACATGCGGCAACGCATTTACCGGCGGCCAGGATCCAGGCCTTACGGACGTCTCCTGGGGCCAAACGGCCCGCCCAGGCGGGACTTCGGTCCGCAGCGCCCGCTGACGCCGCAGGACCAGGCTGAACAAGCCAAACAGCCATCGAACGGCGGAGGCGAATGAAGATGACATCCAGGCCCGGACCGGCAAACAGCCAGGGCGCGCCAGCTGCCGTGCCCAGCCGGGAGTCGTCGGCACCCGATCCCGCTGCCGCCGAGCGCGCCCTGCGGACGCTCAGTCCGGCCGAGTGCTTCGGCCTGCTGGAACTGGGCGGCATCGGCCGCGTCGGGTTCGCGGCCGCAGATGGGATCATGATGCTGCCGGTCAACTTCGCGATCTCGGGGAAGACCATCATTTTCCGCGCCGCTCCGGACACGCTGCTGGCGGTCTACGCCAATGGGCAGGTCAGCTTCGAAGTCGACCATCTCGACGAGGCGCTCCGTGCCGGATGGAGCGTCCTGGTCAATGGCCGCGCGCACAAGGTCACCGATGAGCGTGGCGTGCAGCGCCTCGAGGACGAAACGCAACTCCAGCCGTGGGCGGGCGGCGCCCGCGACGTGTACGTGCGCATCGTGCCGACCCGGATCAGCGGGCGACGCATCGAGCCAGGCCGGGCCTTTCCCGGCGGGACGCCCGTCAGCCGGCCGGGCGCAATCCCGGCCGGCTAGAGCCGGGCCCGCAGGTTCACCCGGGGGTCAGAAGCGCTCCGGGGTGTGCCGCAGGCTGCTTATGCGGGTCTGGGCGTAGTTGCACTGAGCGACGATAGCGGCGACCTGCTGGCCGATGCGAGCCAGTGCACCCCGCCTGCCCTGCGTCACGCTGTGGTTCATGGTTTCCTCCTTGGTTGCCATCTCTTTGCCCGTCACCATCGAGTCTCGCCGTAAGGCATGCCTGAGCGCATCGGAGGAAATCCCTATTCTGCCTGCTGAGATGGGTCTTAGGCGGGCCTGGAGCCGACTTAGCCGCACCTAGTACGGACAATGGCGCGTCGCGAAGGTAAGCAGCGCGGTGCCCTGGACGGCGCGGACACGGGCGGCTAACAGCATGTCCAGGCCCAGGTCCAGCGCGGGGCTGGAGTGGGTGAGGGCGCCGACGGCCACGAAGTCGACGCCGGTCTCGGCCACCGCCCGGGCGGTCTCCAGCCGCAGCCCGCCGCTGGCTTCCAGCCGGGCCCGGGAGTCCCGGGGATAGCGGCGGGCCAGGGCGACCGCCGCGCGCAGGCTGGCCAGGTCCATGTTGTCCAGCAGGATGAGCCCGGCGCCGGCGTCCAGGACCTCGCCCACCTGGGTCAGCGTGTCGCACTCCACCTCGAGCGGCAGCCCGGGGGCAGCCGCGCGGACGGCCGCGATGGCCGCGGCGATCCCGCCCGCCGCCGCGATGTGGTTGTCCTTGATCAGCGCGGCGTCGCCCAGGCCCATCCGGTGGTTGCGGCCGCCGCCGCAGCGCACCGCGTACTTTTCCAGCTGGCGCAGCCCGGGGGTGGTCTTGCGGGTATCGCGGACCGCGCAGCCGGTGCCGGACAGCGCGTCGGCCCAGGACCTGGTCGCGGTGGCGATCCCGGACAGGTGGGTGAGGAAGTTGAGCAGGGTCCGCTCGGCGCCGAGCAGTTCGCGCAGCGGGGCGGTGATGCGGAGGACTTCGGTGCCCGCGGTGATCCGGTCGCCGTCGGCGCTGCTGGCCCGGGCGGCGGCCGGCCGGATCCCGGCGGCATCGAGCACGGCCAGGGCGACCGGCAGGCCGGCCAGCACGCCGGGCTGCCTGGCCACCACGCCGGCCTGGCCGCGCGCGCCCGGCGGCACGGTCGCGGCCGAGGTGAGATCGGGCCCGTACCGCAGGTCCTCGGCCAGCGCGCCGCGGACCGCCCGCTCGGTGTCGCCCGGATCCAGGCCCGCCGCGGCCAGCTGGCCGCTGACTTCGGCATGCAGCGTCATGCGACCACCCGGGCCGTCGCCGAGGCGGCCGGGACCGCCGGGGCCGGGCCGATGGCGAGCATGGCCTGGACGGCGCGGCGGGCTCGGCGGGCGACCTCCGCGTCGACGGTCACCTCGGCGGTGCCCTCGCGCAGGCTGCGCAGCAGCGCCGCCGGCGTGGTCATCTTCATGAAGCGGCACACCGCGTCCGGGTTGACCGGCTCCCACTGCACGGCGGGGTTGGCCCGGCGCAGCTGGTGCAGCATGCCGGTCTCGGTGGCCACCAGGACCTTCGGCGCCGTGGTGGTGCGGGCGGCGGCCAGCATGCCGCCGGTGGACAGCACCCGGGTCCGGCCCGGCGGCAGGTCGCCCGCTCCGGCCTGCCACAGCGCGGCGGTCGAGCAGCCGCACTCGGGGTGGATGAACAGCTCCGCGGCCGGTTCGGCGGCGGCCTGACGGCGCAGCTCGTCCGGGCTGATGCCGGCGTGCACGTGGCACTCGCCGGACCAGACGTGCAGGTTGGCCCGGCCGGTGACCCGCCTGACGTGGGCACCGAGGAACTGGTCGGGCAGGAACAGCACCTCCTGCCCGGCCGGGACGGACGCTACGACCTGCGCCGCGTTGGCCGAGGTGCAGCACAGGTCGGATTCGGCCTTGACCTCGGCGCTGGTGTTCACGTAGGCGACCACCGCGGCGCCGGGATGTTCGGCCTTCCACTGGCGTAGCTGCTGGGCGGTGATGGTGTCGGCCAGCGAGCAGCCGGCCTTGGGCTCGGGGATCAGCACCGTCCGGTCCGGGGCCAGGATCTTGGCCGTCTCGGCCATGAAGTACACGCCGGCGAACACGATGACGCGGGCCGTGCTCGCCGCGGCCAGCCGGGACAGCGCCAGCGAGTCACCGACGTGATCGGCGACGTCCTGGATCTCCGGCGCCTGGTAGTTGTGCGCCAGGATGACCGCGTCGCGCCGCGCGGCCAGCCGCCGCACCTGCGCGGCCCAGTCGTGCCCTGGGTGTTCGGCGTCGGTTATGGCTCTGGTCACCGGCTGCCCCCATCGTGGATCGGTTTTAGACCGTGAGTATAAAACAGTTTTCGCCTTGAAGTCTAAAACTTGATATGCCGAACGGTCCAGCGCGGGCGCGGCCCCAGTACGATGCGAACGTGCCAGACGAGGACTCCCGTGGCCGGGCGGAGGCGGTGCCCGGGGCGCCTTCGCGCGCCCAGCTGGAGGCCGTGCCCGGGGCGCCTTCGCGCGCCCAGCCGGAGACGGCGGCCGGGCCGGGCCTGCCGGGTGAGCGGTTCTGGCACGAGGCGCTGGCGGTGGTGCTGCAGGTCCGCCGCGACAGCCTGCACGTCCTGCTCTGGCAGCGGGCCGCGCCGCCGTTCGAAGGGCGGTGGGCGCTGCCGGGCGGCCCGCTGGCCGCCGATGAGCGGCTGGGGACCTCGCTGAGCCGGCACCTGGCCGCCAAGGTCGACCTCACCGACATCGGGTACCTGGAACAGCTGGAGACCCGCAGCGACCCGGCGCGGGATCCCCGGGGCCGGATCCTGGCCACGGCCTACCTGGCCCTGGTCTGCGCCGGCGTCGAGCCGCGCATTCCCGCGGACACCGCGTGGCACCGCATCGGTGACCTGCCGCCGACCGCGTTCGACCACGGGTCGATCGCCGGATCCGGACGGGACCGGCTGCAGGCCAAGCTGTCCTACACCAACATCGGCTTCGCCCTGGCCCCCGGGACCTTCACCATCGCCCAGCTACGGGACATCTACGCCGCCGCGCTCGGCCACCCGGTCGCCGCGACCAACCTGCACCGGGTGCTGACCCGGCGCGGGGTCATCGAGGCCACGCCCGGAGCCGCCCGGCCGACATCCGTGGGCGGCAGGCCGGCCACGCTCTACCGGTTCACGGCCAGGCACCTGGTCATCACGCACCCGTTCGCCGCCTTCCGCCCCCCTCTCCGGTCGGCGGGGACGGGGTCCCGGTGAACGCGGCCGCGCCGCTGGACGGGCTGACGGTCCTGGAGGTGTCCAGCTTCGTCGCGGCGCCGCTGGGCGGGCTGACCCTGGCCCAGCTGGGTGCGGACGTGATCAGGATCGACCCGGTGGGCGGCGCCGCGGACCAGGGCCGCTGGCCGCTCGCGCCGTCGGGCACCAGCCTGTACTGGACCGGCCTGAACAAGGGCAAGCGGTCGGTCACCCTCAACTTCCGCGACGCCGAGGGCCGCCGCCTGCTCGGCGAGTTGCTGGCCGCCTCGGGGACCGGCGGCGGGATCGTGCTGACCAACTCCGCCCGGCGGTGGCTGGCCCACGACGAGCTGGCCCGGATCCGGCCGGACCTGATCCACCTGCAGATCCGGGGTTACCGCGACGGCCGGGCCGGCGTGGACTACACGGTCAACGCCGAGACGGGGTTCCCGCTCATCACCGGTCCCGCGGGACTGGACGGCCCGGTGAACCACGTGCTGCCCGCCTGGGATGTGGCCTGCGGGCTGTACGCCGCCATCGGGCTGCTGGCCGCGGCGCGGCGCCGGCAGCGCACCGGGGCGGGCAGCGCGATCACGCTGGCGCTGGCCGATGTGGCCATGGCCGTGGCCGGGCACCTGGGTTTCCTGGCCGAGGCCCAGGTCACCGGGGCCGACCGGCCGCGGATCGGGAACCATCTGTACGGCGGCCTGGCCCGGGATTTCCGGACCGCCGACGGCGAGCGGATCATGGTGGTGGCGCTGACCCGCCGGCACTTCGCCGGCCTGGCCGCCGTGACCGGGCTGACCGGCACGTTCGGTGAGCTGGAGCGGCTGCTGGGCGCGGACTTCAGCCAGGACGGCGACCGGTACCGGCACCGCGAGGTGATCACGGCCCTGGTGGAGCCGTGGTTCGCCGGCCGCACGCTGGCCGAGGTCGAGCGGGACCTGGCGGGCACGTCCGTGCTGTGGTCGCGGTACCGCCACTTCACCGACCTGGTCAAGGACGGCACGCTGGCCGTCAGCCCGCTGCTGCAGGAGATCATCCAGCCCGGGGTCGGGCCGCTGCTGGCCCCCGGCTCGCCGCTGGTTATGGACGGGACCACCGGGGCCCGCCCCGCCCCCGCGCTCGGCGCGGACACGGGCGCGGTGCTGACCGGGCTGCTGGGCCTGTCCGACGGGGAAATGCGGGCGCTGACCGAGCGCGGAATTGTTGGCGGCCGCTGACCGGGCTGCCTCCGCAGGAGGGAACTAATGCCTCCCTTGACGGAAGCCGGGGGCCTGATGCGTGGCGGGACCGGCCGGGGGTCACCCGGTGGTCATGGCCGGGCCCGATAGGCTCTAGCGTGTCATCCGGATTGGAGCTCGCGTGCCCGACTTTGACACCAGCGTCCCCCACATCGCCCGTGTCTACGACTACTGGCTGGGCGGGAAGGACAACTTCGCCGCGGACAGGGAACTCGGCGACCGGACCCTCGAGGCGTACCCGAACCTGGTCTTCTCGGTCCGCGCCAACCGCGCCTTCCTGGCCCGGACGGTCCGTTTCCTGGCCGCTGAGATGGGGATCCGGCAGTTCCTCGACGTCGGCACGGGGATCCCGACGGCCAGCAACACGCACGAGGTCGCGCAGCGCGTGGCGCCCGAGTGCCGGATCGTCTACGTCGATAATGATCCCATCGTGCTCTCGCACGCCCGGGCGCTGCTGACCAGCAAACCCGAAGGCGCGTGCGCCTACATCGACGCCGACGTGCACGACCCAGACAAAATCCTGGCCAGCGCAGCGGACACCCTGGACTTCAGCCAGCCGGTCGCGCTGATGCTGCTCGCGGTCATGCACTTCATCGGCCATGATTCCGAAGCCAGATACATCGTGAACAGGCTAATGGACGCGTGCGCACCAGGCAGCTTCGTGACGCTCTCCCATGCCGCGAGCGATATCGACGCCAAGCAGCAAACCGAGATGGTCCGGCGCCTTAACCAGTCCGTGGCGGAGAAAGCGACGCTGCGCGATCATGCGCGCGTGACGCGCTTGTTCGACGGGCTCGAGCTGGTCGAACCCGGCGTGGTCCGGGTCGCCGAGTGGCGGCCGGACACCCCGTCGGAAGCGGCCAGCCCCACGGGTCTGTGGGGAGGCGTCGCCCGCAAGGCCTGACGGCGGGGCGGCTCAGAGCGGGGAGATCAGGACGCGGATTCGCGGGCGTCGGTCGATCCGTGGCCCCACAGGCCGCGCTTCTCCAGGATCTCGATCAGGTGGTCGGCGCTGGCCAGGATGTGCTGCTCCATGAGCGTCCGCGCCTTGCGCGCGTCGTGCTGGCGCAGGGCCACCACTATCTGGGGGTGCTCGTCCCGGGTCGCGGCGACCTGGGCCTCGATAGAGGCGTAGAAGCGGTTCGGCAGGTGGTTGACGACCGAGCCGAGCAGCAGGGCCAGGCGGTGTGAATCGGCGGCCAGGTTGATCTCGCGGTGGAAGGCGTGGCCGAGGTCAGCGATGCGGTCGGTGTCGCCGACCGCGACGGCCTTCTGCAGCTCCTCGAGATTCGCATCGAGCCTGGCCACCCGCTCGGGGGTGATCTTCTTGGCCGCGCGGGCGGCCAGTTCCTTGGCCAGCTGGGCCTGGGCCCAGAACAGGTCCCGTACGTCCTGCTGGGTGAAGGGGGCAACGACGAACCCGCGGCGCGGGACGAGCTGGACGAAACCCTCGCTCCGCAGCGCCAGCAGGCCCTCGCGCACCGGGGTGTTGCTGACGCCCACCTGCTCGGCGATGCGCTCCATCCGCAGGAACTCGCCGGGCTTCACCGCCCCGGAGATGATCAGCTCACGGACGTAGCTGGCCACCTCTTCGGGAAGCTGCCGACGCCGGGAAACACGGTCACGGACGTCGACTACCTCATCGGCCATCGTTCACCATTGCCCTTCCGATATACAAAGCATCATACAAACCTGGGGGCGGGGGCAGGCCGGACGCGCCGGGCGCAAGGCGGCCCGGGCGAGCGGGGCGGGCGGTGCCGGGCCGGGCCGGGGCTGGGATGGCGCGGGCAAGCGCCGAGGATCAGGCTTTCGTGACGGAGAAGGTGGAGCAACCCGGCCCCGGGTTCGAGACCCGGCCGCGCAGGAGCGTCCCGTTATCCGCGGGCGGGCCGGCGATGAGGCCCACCAGGACATACCCGGGAGGCTGCCTGATCCAGTGGCCCGGCACGATGTCCGTCCTGGTGGCGGAGTAGGTGCCGGTGATCGTGCCCTCGCCGGAGGGGACACCGGGATTGGCCGGCAGCGCGTAGAAGCTGAAGGTACCCGTGAGCGTCCCGTCCGGGGCGGCCCGGATGACGAGCCGGAGCCCGGTAAGGCCCTGGGAGCAGATGTATGACCCGGTCCAAGTGCCGGTCAGGACGGGCGTATTCGCCGGGCTGCCGTGCGAGACAGCCGCGGCCACGGCGGTGCCGGCGGCCGCGCCGGCGATCACGATGCCGGCCGTGATCGCGGCCTTGGCCATGCTGATGTGCCGGTGCGGGAGGCGGCGGCGCAGCGAGACCCGGTGCACGGTGCTGGCCTGCACGGCGGCCGGCCCGCCCGACGGCCACAGCGCGGCCAGCAGCAGCGCCGCCTCGGCCAGCCGGGACCGGCCCCGCTCCTCCCAGCCCGGGCCGCAGGCCTGCCCGGCGGCGGTCCGCAGCCCGGCGACCAGCGCCATCCCGTCCGCCGGGCGGCGGCCGGGGTCCTTGGCCATGCCCGCCTCCACCAGCGGCCGCAGCGCCTCGGGCACCGGCGCCAGCGGCACCGGCTCACTCATATGCTGCCGCATCAGCATCTCCGCCGTGCCGCCGCCAAACGGCGGCCGCCCGGTCAGGCACTCATAAAACGTCGCCGTGGCCGCGTACACATCCGCGGCCGGGCTGGCCGCCCGGCCGGCGAACTGCTCCGGCGGCGCGTACGCCAGCGTCCCGGCCGGGACCGGGCTGTCCCCAGCCCGCGCCGCGATCCCGAAATCGGTCAGCTTGCTGGCCCCGGCCCCATCGACCAGCACGTTCTCCGGCTTGTAATCCCGGTGCACCACCCCCCGCCGGTGCGCCGCGGCCAGCCCCAAAAGCGACCCCTGCAGCACCACCAGCGCCGCCTCCGGCGTGGTCTGACCCTGCCGGGACAAAATCTCCCGCAGCGACACCCCGTCGACCAGCTCCATCACGATCGCCGCCCCGGCCGGCGACTCCACGTATTCGTAGAGCCGGACCACGTTCGGGTCATCCAGCGAGGCCAGCACCGCCGCCTCCGCCCGGAACAACGCCGCGAACTGCGGGTCGGCCAGCAGCTGACGGCGCAGGTACTTGATCGCCACCGAAGTGCCCGACGCATCATGGCGGGCCAGCACCACCTCACCGAACCCGCCCGAACCCAGCGCCTTCACCCCGGTATAACCCGGAACATCCCACTGCTGTGCCCACTGCTGTGCCATCAGGTCCCCACCCATCACCCGCCAGCCTTGCACCTGCCTCCGGCCGGACGGCTCAGCATACGGGGTGATCAGGCTTTGCGCTTGGCGATCTCGTCGGTGAGCTGGGGGGCCACGGCGAACAGATCACCGACCACGCCGAAGTCGGCGATTTCGAAGATCGGCGCGTCCGGGTCCTTGTTGACGGCGATGACGGTCTTCGAGGTCTGCATGCCGGCCCGGTGCTGGATGGCACCGGAGATGCCCAGCGCGATGTACAGCTGCGGCGACACGGTCTTGCCCGTCTGGCCGACCTGGAACTGCTGCGGATAGTAGCCGGAGTCCACCGCGGCCCGGGACGCGCCTACCGCGGCGCCCAGCGTGTCGGCCAGCCCCTCGACTACGGCGAACTGTTCGGCCGAGCCGACCCCGCGGCCGCCGGAGACCACTACCGAGGCCTCGGTCAGGTCCGGCCGTCCGCCGGCGGTCACCGGCTCCCGGCTGGTCACCGTGGCACCGCGCCGGGCGGCCGGCGGCACGTCGACGGCCTGCTCGGCGCCTGCGCCGGGAGCGGCCTCGGCCTCGGCCGCTCCCGGCCGGACCGTGATGACCGGGTGGGCGGTGTTCGCCTTCGCTTCCACCGAGTACGCCCCGCCGAACGCGCTGTGCGTGACCGACTCGGGCCCGACCGCCACCGCGTCGCTGAGCAGCCCGGACCCGGTGCGCACGGCCAGCCGGCCCGCGATCTCCTGGCCATCGGCGGACATGCCGATCAGGACGGCGGCGGGCGAGGCCGACTCCACCAGCCCGGCCAGCACGTCGACCTCGGGAGTCAGGAAGTCGGTCCGGTCGGTCTCGGCCAGGTAGATCTTCGCCGCCCCGTACTGCTTCAGGGCATCCGTCAGCCCGGCCGCCGTGCCCGGCGCCGCGACCACGACCGCGGCCGGCTCGCCCAGCGCGCGGGCGACGGTCAGCAGCTCGTACGTGCTCTTCCTCACCTGGCCGTCAAGATGATCGACCAGGACCAGAACCTCAGCCATTTCCCGTCCTCCTCGTCAGATCAGCTTCTGGGCAACCAGGTAGGCGGCGATCTTCGAGCCGCCGTCGCCTTCGTCGGGCACCTTCTCGCCCGCGCCCTTCGGCGGCCTGGGTGCGACGGAGGTGACCGTGGTGAGGGCGCTGGCCAGGCCGGCCTCGGCGGCCCCGATCCCGGCGTCGGCCGCGGTCAGCTGGGTGACCGGCTTCTTCTTGGCGGCCATGATGCCCTTGAACGACGGGTACCTGGGCTCGTTGATCTTCTCGCTGACCGAGATCACCACGGGCAGTTCGGCGGTCAGCAGCACGGCGCCGCCGTCGGTTTCCCGCCGCACGGTGACGGTGGTCCCGTCCACGGTGATCTCCTTGGCGTGGGTCAGCGCCGGCCGGTCAAGGACGTCGGCCACCATGGCCGGCACCGCTGACACGCGGCCGTCGGAGGCCCCGTTGCCGGCCAGGATCAGGTCCACGCCGTCCAGGGTCCCGAGCACCCGGGCCAGCGCGTGGGCGGTCTGCACCGCGCAGGAACCCGCCAGCGCGTCGTCGGACAGGTGCACGGCCCGGTCGGCGCCCATGGACAGCGCCTTGCGGATCGCCTCCGCTGCCGTGTCCGGGCCCATGCACACCACGGTCACTTCGCCACCGTGGCTCTCCTTAAGCTGCAGAGCAGCCTCCACGGCCCGTTCGGAGATCTCATCAATAACAGAGTCAGAGGCGGCGCGGTCCAGCAGCCCGTCCGCGGCCCTCAGCTTCCGTTCTGAGTAGGTGTCGGGCACCTGCTTGATCAGTACGGCGATATTCATCGATCTCCTTTGCTTAGATCCGGTCCAGGCCGCCGCGCTTGACGAGCTGAGCGGCGATGACGTTGCGCTGGATCTCGTTGGTGCCTTCGCCCACGATCATCAGCGGGGCGTCACGGAAGTAGCGTTCGACGTCGTACTCGGTGGAGTAGCCGTAGCCGCCGTGCACGCGGACCGCGTCCAGCGCGACCTGCATGGCGATCTCGGAGGCGAACAGCTTGGCCATGCCGGCCTCCATGTCGCAGCGCTGCCCGGAGTCGAACCGCTCGGCGGCGTGCAGGATCAGCTGCCGCGCCGCGGTGATCTTGGTGGCCGCCTCGGCCAGGTAGTTGCCGATCGACTGGTGCTTCCAGATCGGCTGGCCGAAGGATTCGCGTTCCTGAGCGTAGCGCAGCGCGTCGTCGAAGGCGGCCCGGGCTACACCAAGCGCCCGGGCGGCGACCTGGATCCGCCCGGTTTCCAGGCCCTTCATCATCTGCGCGAAGCCCTGGCCTTCGGCTCCGCCCAGCACCGCGCTGGCCGGCGCGCGGTAGCCCGCGAAGATCAGCTCGCAGGACTCCACGCCCTTGTAGCCCAGCTTGGGCAGGTCCTTGGAGACGGCCAGCCCGGGGCCGTGCTCCACGAGCAGGATCGACACGCCCTGGTGCCGGGGCCGCGCGTCCGGGTCGGTCTTGCACAGCAGGGCGATCAGCGCCGCGCGGCGGGCGTTGCTGATCCAGGTCTTGGCCCCGTCGACCAGGTAGCCGTCCCCGTCCCGGCGGGCGGTGGTGGTCATGGCCTGCAGGTCCGAACCGCCGCCGGGCTCGGTCAGCGCCATCGTGGCGCGGATCTCGCCGGTGGCCATCTTGGGCAGGTAGCGGTCCTGCTGCTCCCTGGTGCCGAACGCCAGCAGCAGCTTGGCCACCACGGTGTGCCCGCCCATCGCGCCGGCCAGGCTCATCCAGCCGCGGGACAGCTCGGCGGTCACCAGCGCGTAGCAGGGCATCGAGACCGGGGCGCCGCCCCAGGGCTCGGGGATGGCCAGCCCGTAGATGCCCATTTCCTTCATCTGCTCGATGAGCTTTTCCGGGTAGGTGTTGGCGTGCTCCAGGTCTCGGGCCACGGGCCGGACCTCACGGTCCACCCAGTCCGCGACGGTCTGCACCACCGCCTGTTCCTCGTCGCTCAGCATGAACGGGTCTTCCTTTCCCAGCTGGCGGTGGCGGTCAGCGAGGGTTCCGCGCCTGCCGCCCCGACGGTGATCTCGGCTTGCTGCCCGGCCGGCCGGCCCGCGCTGATCAGCCGGGCGGGCACGAAGGCGGGGCGCACCAGCCGGTAGCTGAAGTCGCGGACGGTTTGCCCTGGCGCGTGAGTCCGCGGCAGTTCGAGCGCGAGCAGGGCGAGCAGGGGGCCGTGGATCACCAGGTCGGGGTAGCCCTCGGTGTGCGTGGCGTAGGGCTGGTCGTAGTGGATGCGGTGGCCGTTGTAGGTCAGCGCGCTGAACCGGAACAGCAGCACCGGGTCGGTGGCCAGTCCGGATCGCCACTCCCCCGTCGGCTCCGGGCCGCCTGTTGCGGGCCGCGCGATGGTGCGCGGGACGGTGCCCTCGGGTTCGGAGCGGTAGACGAGGTCCTGTTCCTCGACGCCCACCTGGGTCCCGTCGGCCATCAGCTCGTGGCGCACGGTCACGAACGCCAGCTCGCCGCTGCGGCCGGATTTCACCGCGACGCTGGTGACTCCCGACTGGCTCGACAGCTCCGCGCCGATAGGGATGGGGGCGGCCTGGCGCAGCCGGCCGCCGGCGAACATCCGGCGGCGGCCCGGGATGGGGGGCAGGAACGGCCCGTCGGCCGGATGGCCGTCGGCGCCGATCGCGGACAGGGCCGGATGTTCGAACAGGTAGAACCAGTGCCACAGCGGCGGCAGCGGATCACCGGGGTCCAGCCGGGGCCGGACCGCGCCGATCAGGTCCGCGAACGCCGCCGCGGCCCAGGGGTCAACCCGGCGGGACAGCCGCACGGTTCCCGGGGCCCAGGCCCGCAGGGCATCGGCCAGGATGCTGCCGGTGCTCGGGCCATCCTGGTGCAACCGGGTCACAGGCCGGACCTCCTCCGCGTAGATATCTCATTAGAGCTTCTCCCCGGCGGAGTTGATGTCACGGGGGGTTCTGTCCGTCTCGCCTGGCCCGCCGCTGACGGCTGGTGCCCCGGTTTCGACCGAACGGACCAGCGTTGCTGCTGGTCGCAATCAACGGTCGTTTAGAACACGCTCCGTGATTTGACGTAACTTGGCTGGTTCTGCGAATCTGAAGTATCGGCACCGGGATGTGACCATGCTATTGGCCAGCTCGTTTGTTGCGGTCGCTCTGGTCTTCTGCATTGCCGCGGTCCTGGCCCTATTCGGGGTTACGCACGTATCCATGTCCGGCGCTGAGGCGATCGAGCGTGACGGCCTGGCGCCCGGAATTCACGCACCTGTCTGGTCGCTTGTGGACTCCGCCGGCGAAGTAGTCCGCTCTCCCCCGCGCACGCCCCTGCAGCTGATCATGTTCACCGACCATTCGCTGAAATCTTTTCCTTCTGTAGTGGATGGGCTGCGCGAGGTCATGGCGCAGGAGCGGCTGGAGATCGTCGTGCTGACCCGCCGCCGCAACGAGCTGGCGGAGCCGGTGCTGCGCTTGATCGGCCTGGACGGCATCCCGGTCCTGACCGGGTCACCTTCGCTCTACGCCGCCTATAACGTCCGGGTGACACCCTTTGCCATATTCGTCGACTCAGCTGGTCGGGTGCGGGCATCTAGTCTGGTCAATCATGCCTGGCAGGTGACGAAGCTGCTGCAGCTCGCTGATCTTCCGCTCGAGCCGGAAAATCTTGCGCCTCGCGGCCGCTTCCGGCGGCGCACGGCCGGGGCGGGAGTGTAGGCCAGTGGACGTCCTGATTCTCTGCGCCAAGACGGCCCTGGCGTCTCTGCTGATCGTTGCGGGCGGCGCCAAACTCTCCGACCCGGCCAGCTTCGCGTCGACCGTGCGGCTGTTCATCCCGCTCCGCCTGGCCTGGCCGTTGCTGTCGGCCATCGCCGTCGGAGTCTCGCTGGGGGAGCTCGCCGTCGGCCTGGCCAGCCTGACGCTCCCCGCGGTCACGGCGCTGAACGCCCTCGTCTTCGCCATCGCCTGCGCGTTTGTCGCCGTCTCCGCCATGGGCTATGCCTTCCACCGCGGCCGGTCATGCAGATGTTTCGGGGCGCTATCCCGGCGGAAATTCGACGCCGCGGGCGTCCTGCGCAGCGCCGTCATCGCAGCTGTGGCGGCCGTCGCTCTCATGCACGTCGGCGCGGCAGCTCTTCAGCTGGACGCGACAGCGCGGGTGTTGCTACTCGCCGCCGCCGGGCTGCTGGCCCTGGCGGCGTTCACCGCCGCCAGGGTCCGTGGCACTGGCGGCGAGCCAGAGCCGGAGGTGGTGGCGCAATGAAGATTCCCCTGTATCTCGCCGTGGCTCAATGGACGCTGTTGTTTGCCTTCGGGCTGCTGCTGATCGTTGCCTACCGCCAGCTTGGACGGATGCTGCACAAGACCGATACGGCCGCCCCGCTTGGGCCCGAGGTGGGCAGTAAGGCGGCAAGCCTGGAATACAGCCGGTTCGCCGACGACACCGTGCAGTACCTCACGCCAGGAGACGGGCAGCCAGCGCTGCTCGCGTTCGTCGATCCGACCTGCCTGTCCTGCGAGAAACTCGTCCTCGCGCTCGGGACCGCCGAACACGCTGGCGAGCTCAGCGACCTGCGGGTACTGCTGCTCACTTCCACCCCGAAGAGTTACCTGAAGGTCTCTGACGCCTTCCGCGCTACCCGGCTGGAGTGCGGCCGCATCCTGGCGCAGGCCACCACGCACGCATACCGCGCGACTTCCACGCCGCTGCTGGTGGCTATCGACCGCGATGGCGTGGTCAGGGCGGCCGGCCCGGCCATCCAGCTCGCCGAGGTCCGCACCTTCAGCCGGGCCTGTTTGCTGCCCCCGGCCGAGCGAGAATCCATCCCGATTACAGCGGTAGCAACGCGGCACGAAATCGACCTCGAAGCGGCCGCCCCGGCCGCTGGAGCCGACTGAGAAGGGGGATCGTGCGATGGCCTGGAGGCAATTCGGCTCAAGTTTCGACGCACGAATCAGCCAGATGACGGAACGGGCCACCCGGCGAATGTCGCGCAGAAATATTCTGCGAACTGTTTTTGTAAGCGGTGCGGCCGGCATCGCCGCCATCTCGATCGGCGAGACGCCTGCCCTGGCCGCCGACTGCGCCCGCAACTGCGGCCCGACGTCACGGTGCAGCCGCTGCAGGCCCACCGAATGCCCCCACGGCTATGTCCTGTGCAAAGGATCCCCCCGCGGCGACTGTTTCAACCACGAGGGCTACCGGTGCGAATGGCCGCACGGGCTGTGGATCGCATGTAGCGGCTTTGGGCACGGCTACGGGTACAGGATCTGCAAGGACTGCATATTCCGCGACCGCTGCCGGGACTGGTGCACGTGCCTCACCAACTGCGTCTGCTGCGACTGCAAGACCGCTGAGGATTTCCAGCAGGAGCAACTCCGGATCCAGATGTCCGATCAGTGACACCTCACAGGGCGCTGTTCGCGGCGGGAGCCGTCGCGCTCGGGCTGGGCGCGGGCTGGGTACTGTCAGGGCGCATCGTGACCATCGCGATCTTGGCCGTCCTGGTCGCCGCGGGGAACGGCTACTCCAAGGCATACTCTCCTTGAGGCGCGAACTCGGCGGCCTCACTTGCCGCTGATCTCCCGGTCGGGAGCCTTGGTCGGCGGGTCTGGCTGCTCGCCGCCTACATCCTGCCGGCGATCACCGTCTGGATGACGCTGGGCTTGCTGGTCAACCTCCTGCCGCTGAGTACTATCGCCCTGATCCTCATGGCCGGGTACGGAGTGTTTTACGGAGTCCTGGAGGCGGATGGCATGGCCCGGCCGGCGCCGCCAGGCAGCAGATGGCAAGTTCCCTCGGAGTGGGTGCGAGGAGTCTCAAGGCGACGGCGGCTTGTGGTCTGGGGATCATTGCTCGGCCCCGGGTTCGCCACCCGCAATCCTTACGCCGGATTCTGGCTGCTTCCGCTCGCGGCCGCGGCCGTGGGCAACATTGGCTACGGGGTCTTGCTGGCGGCCGCCATTGGCGCCGCTCACAGCACAGGCCGGGCAGTTGGGCTGCTGCGCGACGGGCAAGACGCTGACGTGAACAGCTACCTGCAGTCCGCCTTGAGGTCGATGTACTGGCGTACGGCTGACGGCTTTGCACTGCTCGCCGCGGCAGGCGCGGCGGCGATGACCTACGCCTACCGGCTGTGAGGCTCCACTTCTCCGGCTCGCCCTATACCGGGAGCAGCGGAAGGCCGGGCCCGGCGGGGCGGGCTGATCGGCCATCAGGGAGGCTGTACCTATGCGTGAGGTCGTGATCTGCGAACCGGTCCGTACCCCGATCGGCCGGTACGGCGGGGTCCTGCAGCCGCTCACCGCCGCCGAGCTCGGCGAGATCGCGCTGCGCGGCCTGCTGGAGCGGACCGGGCTCGACCCGGCCGCCGTCGACGACGTGGTCCTCGGGCATTGCTACCCCAACAGCGAGGCGCCCGCGATCGGCCGGGTGGTCGCGCTCAACGCGGGCCTGCCGGTGACGGTGCCTGGCCTGCAGGTCGACCGGCGCTGCGGCTCCGGGCTGCAGTCGGTGCTCCAGGCGGCGATGCAGGTGAGCACCGGCGCGGGTGAGCTGGTGGTGGCGGGCGGGGCGGAGAGCATGAGCAACGTCCCGTTCTACTCCACCGAGATGCGGTGGGGCATCAAGGGCCCCGGGGTGACCCTGCACGACGGGCTGGCCCGCGGCCGGGTGACCGCGGGCGGGCGCTACTACCCGGTGCCCGGCGGCATGCTGGAGACGGCCGAGAACCTGCGGCGCGAGTACGGCATCCCGCGGGCCGAACAGGACCAGCTCGCCCTCACCTCGCATCAGCGGGCGGTGGCCGCGCAGCGATCCGGGGTGTTCGGCGAGGAGATCGTCCCGGTCACGGTCGGGACCCGCCAGGGCGAGACCGTCATCGACACCGACGAGCACCCGCGCGCCGACGCCTCCCTGGAGGTGCTGGCCGGCCTGCGCCCGGTGCTGGGCAAGCAGGATCCCGAAGCCACCGTCACCGCGGGCAACGCCAGCGGGCAGAACGACGCGGCCGCCGTGTGCATCGTCACGCACCCGCACCGAGCCGAAGCGCTCGGGCTGCGGCCCCTGGTCCGCCTGGTGTCCTGGGCGGCGGCCGGGGTGCCGCCCAGCACGATGGGGATCGGGCCCGTTCCGGCCAGCCGGGCCGCGCTGGAACGCGCCGGGCTGAAGCTGTCCGACCTGGACCTGATCGAGCTCAACGAGGCCTTCGCCGCCCAGGTGCTGGCGGTGACCAGGGAATGGGGCTTCGGCGCGGCTGACTTCGAGCGCCTCAACGTGCACGGCTCGGGGATCTCGCTGGGCCATCCGGTCGGCGCCACCGGCACGCGCATCCTGGCCACGCTGGCCCGGGAGATGGACCGGCGGCAGGCCAGGTACGGCCTGGAGACGATGTGCATCGGCGGCGGCCAGGGCCTGGCCGCGGTCTTCGAGCGGGTAACCGGGTAGCAGCGGGCCTGGGTCAGGAGCCTTCGGCCAGGGCGGCCAAGCGGTCCAGGGAGGCCTGGAGCCGGTCGGGCGTGGTGGCCCGGGCTCGCGGCAGGCGGTTGGCGTCGGTCAGGCGGGTCCAGTCGTACGTGCAGGTGACCCGGGTGGCTGCGGGGCCGACGGGCTCGAGTTCCCATCGCCACAGGTGTCCCGGCGGCCGCCGGCCCGGCTCGGCGGGGGTCCAGGCGATCCGGCGGCCCTCCTCGAACTCCACCACGTGGTTCTCCCGGACGCTGCCCAGGGTCAGCGTCATCGTGAACACATCGCCCGCCCGTCGGACCCGCTGCCCGGGCGCCGCCTCGGCCAGGTTGTCGTTGCCGTCCCAGCGCGGCTGCATCGCCGGGTCCGCGATCAGCTCGAAGATCTCCCCCGGCGCGGCCGCGATCTCGCGGCTAGCGCTGACCACCCGCGGCGCCTCCTGCTCAGCTGTCATGCGTACCATCCAAGCACCCAGGCCAACGGCGTCATCGGAGGGCGCGTTGATGGCGGAAAGCTTCTCGGTCCTGCGGGCCCTGGCTCCCTGGCCGCACTCAGCGGCGCCCTGCCGGTCGCTGGCGACCCGTCGGGGTAGCGGACACGCATCTGCTCGACCGCCTTATCGGCCACCTCCGTATCACATCTGATACACTTAGCATGGCATAGAGGAGGAATCGAGGAAATGACCGGAGGAGGCTCAGACCTGCCAGGTCTGGCACGACCCGAGTTGGTCCGGGTGCTCGAATCAGCAGCGCGGCTTCAGGAAGTCGTTCCCGACGCCGTACTTGTGGGCGGCTCCGCCGCGGCGCTGTGGGCCAATCACCGGTCTTCACACGACCATGACCACGTGCTGCAGGATCTGGGCGCTCGTTTTGACGCGGTCCTTGACGCGGTCGAGTCGACGGACGGGTGGGTGACGAACCGGGTGACCCCGGGGAAGATCATCCTGGGCGAACTGGGTGACATCGAGTCGGGCGTCCGCCAGCTCATCAGGAACAGACCGCTGGAAGTCGCCGAAGTGACGCTGCCATCAGGGCATACGCTCCGGGTGCCGACGCCAGATGAGATCCTGCGCATCAAGGGTTACCTGGTTGTCCGACGCAACCAGGTCCGGGACTATCTTGACGTCGCCGCGCTTTCTGACCGGGCTGGCATCGCGTACGCCGCCGACGTGCTCAGCCATATCGACCTTTACTACTCTGATCAGCGCGGTCCGGGGCCGGAGGGGGTTGCGACCCAGCTGGCCCGGCAGCTGGCCGATCCCCGGCCAGCGGATGTCAGGACCATTCAGCAATTGGACAAGTACAAGGATCTCGATGCCCGCTGGGCGGAGTGGGCGAACGTGACCGAGGTCTGCCGGGCCGTGGCCGTGGACATGGTGCGATGACGACCGCCCTCAAGTTCCGCAATATCGCCGCGTCTCCGGACGACCCGGTGGAGACCTGGCCCTTCGAGGGCATCCTGGCGGCGGTGGAGCGTGGCACCCTGCCGGACTGGCGGCGGCTGGCCGCGGCGATCCGGGCCGATCCTTGGGGGCCGGTGGCTCAGCAAGTCCTGGAGGCGGTCCGGCTCCGTCATCCGTACGGCACTGCCGAGCTGCTGGAAGGAGCCGTCAGCCAGGCCCGAAAGCAAGCCGCCGATTCCGAGCGGGCAGACGTGGCAGCCGAGGTCCGCGACCTCGTCGGCAGATCCGGCCTGTCGAAGCAGGACTTCGCCGGAAGGACAGGAACCTCGCGGTCCCGCCTGTCCACCTACATGTCAGGGAAGGTCACGCCCTCCGCGGCGTTGATGGTCCGGATGCGGCGGGTTCCGCAACTCGCCATCGGTCAGCCCGCAGATGAGGCGCGCGTCGTCGGGACATGATCTGGAAATGACTATCATTCTCATGTAGAGTACCTGGCGTACTCAATCGGCTACGCACAGGAAGGTCTTGCTCATGTCACTGACGGTCCCTGCGGACCTGCTCGATCAGGCCCGCCACGGCGACGTTGACGACGCCGCGTTCACCGCCTGCATCCAGGCCTCGCTGCCCTACGCCTGGCGGCTGATCGGCGACCTGACCGCGCAGCTGCGCGCAAACGGCGCGGACCAGGCCGACAACCAGGTGCCGCCGCCGGATGAGGCGGCGCGGGGCCAGCTGCTGCGGATGATGGCCAGCGACGCCATGCGCGCCGCGGCCGAACGTCACTTCGGGGTGCGGCTGGCCTTCCAGAACTGCCACCGGGCCGCGGTGTTCCGGCCCGAGGCCACTCGGGCCCTGGCCGAGTTCACCACGGCCCGGGCGCAGCTGCTCAACCAGAGTCCTAGGCTGGTCAACTGCTGACCGCGCCTCAGGTCGTGGGCTATCGTCCACTGGTGGAGGGTGGCATGGGGTATTACGACCTGGGGAAGCACTCGTGGCCGGTGACCACGCCGGCGCCGGAGGCGCAGACCTGGTTCGACCGCGGGCTGGTCTGGGCGTACGGCTTCAACCACGAAGAGGCGGTGTACTGCTTCGAGCAGGCGCTGCGCGCCGACCCGGACTGCGCGATGGCGCACTGGGGCGTCGCCTTTGCGCTGGGGCCGAACTACAACAAGCCGTGGGAGGCGTTCGACGAGGCCGACCTGCGCACCTCGACCGAACGCGCGGACGCCGCCGTGACCCGGGCCGGGCAGCTGGCCGCGGGGGTGACGCCGGCCGAGCGGGCGCTGATCGGCGCGCTGCGGGCGCGGTACGCGCCGGCCGAGCTCCCGGGCCAGCGGGAGGTGTGGAACGAGCGGTACGCCGCGGCGATGGGCCGGGTCTACCAGGAGTTTCCTGACGACCCGGACGTGGCCGCGCTGTACGCCGACGCGCTGATGAACCTGACGCCGTGGGAGCTGTGGGACCTGCGCACCGGCTCGCCGGCGGCCGGAGCGCAGATCGCCCGCCAGACTGCCGCGGAGCTGGAGGCCGCGATCCCGGAGCAGCTGCTCCGGGTGACCTCGCCGCCGATGGCGGACTGGCTGGAGGGCTTCGGCCGGATCCTGGTCGAGCATGGCGCGCAGCGCGAACCGGCGCTCGCCGATCCGGAACCCGACCCCGGCGCGGCCCGCGCCTTCGGCCAGGCGGCGCCGGGTCAGGATCAGGCCGCTGCGCACCGGGATGGTGACCAGCTCGACCAGGTCGCCGGGACCGGCGGGTGGCTGGGCGGCCGGCGGCGCCTCGCGCAGCGCGAGCGGCCGGCGCGGGCCGGGCGGCAGGTCGCCGGACTCGGCGGCCAGGGCGCGGCGGGTCAGGCCGGCCCAGCCGGCCAGGGACGGAACGGCCAGGTCGGTCACCGCGTCCAGGTAGCCGGGCAGCCAGGGCCACAGATGCTCCCAGAACAGGACGGCGCGGGACTGGGCCAGCGCGGCCGCGGTCGCGGGACGCCCGGCGCCGGCGGCGGCCTCGCCCAGCCGGGCGTACAGGCCGAGCAGGGCGGCGAGGTGATCGGGTTCGGCGGAGATCGGGTCGGGGTGCACCGGGAAGGTCAGGTTCTGGTGGACGCCGGTGTCGGACCACCAGATCCGGGCCGTGTCGGGGTCGGCCGAGGCGTAGGGCCCGGCCGGGCGGGTGGCGTGCATCGACCAGCCGTCGTCGCCGCGCTGCAGGTCGACGGTGGCCATCATGGCCCCGCCGCCGGCCTGGTCGGGCCGGCCTGGTGGCGGCCGGCCTGGTCGGGGCCGGCCAGCTTCCAGCGGCCCATGTGGTGGGAGCAGGCCACGACGCCGGGGCGGATGCCCTCGGTGATCCAGGCCTTGGCCACGAAGTAGCCGATCTCGGTCTGCACCCGGATCAGGTCGCCGGTGCGGGCGATGCCCAGCCGGGCGGCGTCGGACGGGTGCACCCAGACCGGATTGGTGTGCGAGAGCTCGTCCAGCCACTTGCTGTTGGCCGACCGGGTGTGGATCTGGGTCGGCAGCCGGAACGTGGACAGCAGCACGACCTGGCCAGGGCCCAGCTCGGCGGGGTGCACGTGGCTGCGGATGTAGCCGGGCAGCGCATGCTCGGGCCAGCCCCAGTCCGCCAGGGTCGAGGACCAGAACTCCAGCCGCCCGGACGGGGTGGGGAAGCCGCGGCGGACCATGCCGTCGATCATGACCCCGGCCGGGCGCCGGCCCTCGCCGTCGGGCGCCGGGGCGCCGGTCGGCACCACGTTGGGGCTGTCCGGCGCGGGGGCGTGGGTGTAGACGCGGCCGGACGGGGTGACGGCCACGCCGTCGAGTTCGCTGGCCGGGACCTCACGGTCGTGCAGCGCGCCCTGGCCGCGGCTGATCTCGAAGGCCCCGTAGCGGCGCATGTACCGCAGCGGGGTCAGGCCCTCGGCCGCGGCCCGTTCGGGCAGGCCGGGGACCGAGTGCCCGAACATCCAGCCGTAGTACTCATCCACGGTGAGCTTGGTGCCTGGGTTAGCCCGCGACTCGTGGTACTGGCGGATACCCAGCTTGCCGTCCGGGTCGATCCGCCAGGACAGCTCGGTCCACCACTCGTTCTCCTCCCACACCTCGCCCGGGTTGACCTGGCGGGTGTCGGTGACCGGCTCGCCCAGCCGTTCCCGGGCCGCGCGCAGCACCGGCTGCCGGAAGCCGATCCACTGCCCGTCGTACTGCTCGTAGGAGTGGGTGTCGTGCCGCTCGGAGCCGTGACCCATGGGCAGCACGTAGTCGGCGAAGTACGCGGACTCGTTCCAGGTCGGGGTCAGCGCCACGAAGCAGCCGACCTTGGTCTCGTCGGTGAGCACCTCCATCCAGGACAGCCCGTCCGGGTTGGTCCACACCGGGTTGTAGACCCGGATGAAGTAGGTGTCGAGCCGGCCCCGGCCGTCCTTGAGGAAATGCGGCAGCAGGAAACTCAGTTCGTTCTGGGCCAGCGGGAACTCCGCGGGCCAGGACAGGTCCTGCCATACGGACGGATGCGGCGGGGTGTGGATGGGCCGGGGCACGAACTTGTTCCACGCGTTGGGGAACGTGCCGCCCGCGGTGCCCACCGCGCCGAGCAGCGCGGAGAGCAGGAACAGCGTCCGGGCGACCTGCCAGCCGCCCAGATTGCCCGCGGCGGCGCTGCGCCAGCAGTGCACCGACAGCCGCGTCCCGGCCCCGGCCACCAGGTCGGCGACCTCGGCGATCACGGCGGCGTCGACGCCGGACTCGGCCGCGGCGAAGCCGAAGGTGAAGTCCGCGTACAGGCCCTTCAGCACCTGCTCGAAGGCCTCGAAGGTGACCGGGAGCCCGGGATGGCACTCGGTCAGGTACTCCTGCCAGTTCCACCAGCGGCGGACGAACTCCCGGTCGTAGCGCCCGGCCTGGATGAGATGGTTGGCCACGGCCAGGTTGATGGCGGCCTCGCTGCCCGGATGCGGCGACAGCCAGTGGTCGGCGTGGCTGGCGGTGTTGGACAGCCGGGTGTCCAGCACGATGACCTTGGCGCCGTTCTGCCTGGCCTCGGTGATCCGCTGGGCGTGCGGGTTGAAGTAGTGGCCCGCCTCCAGATGGGAGCTGATCAGGTAGATGACCTTGGCGTGCTCATGGTCCGGGCTGGGCCGGTCGATGCCCATCCAGAACTGGAACCCGGCCCGGCCGCCGCTGGAGCACACGTTGGTGTGCGAGTTGTGCCCGTCCACACCCCAGCTGGCCAGCACCCGCTCGGTGTAGCCGTCCTCGCCGGGGCGGCCCATGTGCACCATGATCTCGTTGTGGCGGCCCTCGCTGAGGGCCTTCCGGATCCGGGCGGCGATCGCGTCCAGGGCCTCGTCCCAGCTGATCCGCTCCCATTTCCCCTCGCCGCGCTGCCCGGCGCGGCGCAGCGGGTACAGCACCCGGTCGGGGTCGGTGACCTGGTTGATGGTGGCCGGGCCCTTGGCGCAGTTGCGGCCGCGGGAGCCGGGGTGTTCGGGGTTGCCCTCGAACTTGCGGACCTGCCGGGTGCCGCGGTCCACGTAGGCCAGCAGCCCGCAGGCCGACTCGCAGTTGAAGCAGGTGGTCGGGACCAGCATGTAGTGCCGTTCCTCGCGGGCCGGCCAGGCCCGGGAAGACAGCTCCACCCAGTCGTCCCAGCGTTCCTTCGGCGGGAACGCGGCCAGGTGCACCCGGCTGGCGCCCGGGTAGAACGTCTCGCCCCGCGCTTCGGTAGCCGCGCGGGCGGCGCTCACCCGCTGCGCGAGCTGGTTGATGTCGTCGGTCATATCGGTCCTCGGCGCTAGGCGAGCGGGACGGACTGGCCGGCCTGCACGTAGGCATGCTCGCAGGCGAGCAGGCCGAGCAGGGCGAACGGGATGGCCACCGGCCCGATCCAGGGCGCGCCGACGGCCACGGCCGCGGCGGCCAGGCCGGGCCAGAAGAATTTGGCCGAACGGCCCGTGGTCATCGCCAAGGCAGCCAGGTGCGCGTGCTCGGTGGGATGCCCCACGGTGATCTCGCTGCCGGCCAGCAGGATGTGCGCGGCGGCGGCCGCGGCCAGCAGCACCTCGGCGCCGGTGGTGGCCGGGCGCGGGCCGAGCCAGGAGGTGAAGGCCAGCGTGGCCGCCGCGCCGGCCAGCACCGCCTGTACGGCCAGGTGCGGGGCCAGCAGCGGGCTCTGCCACAGGTCACGCGCCCGGGCCTGGGCGAACAGGTAGGCGGTGTAGCAGGCGGTGGCCAGGCTGAGCGGGATCGCGAAGCCCGCCGCCACCTGGCGAGCCGCGACCGACCCGGCCAGCGAGCCGAGCAGGTACAGCGCGGCCGCGGCGCCGTAGCCGCCGATGATGAACGAGCCGCGCACCAGCCAGCTGCGCCAGTGCGGCCGGGTGAAGATCAGGTAGAACCGCATCGGGTGGCGCAGGTCCCAGATCAGCAGCAGCCCGGTCAAGCCGAGGAAGCCCAGCGCCACGCCGGGCGCCGCCCACCGGGCGGCCGGGCTGGCCCAGCTCAGCCGGCCCGCCAGCACCAGCAGCAGCGGGACCAGCAGGCCGCCCGCGGCCACGCTCTTGGTCCAGGTGTACAGGCTGACCCGCCAGCCCCAGGGGGCGTGGTGGCCGATGTCGTAAGAAAGGAGCGCCGCCGCACTGGAGTTGGGGGCGCTGGAATTGCGGCGGCCGGGGTGGCCGGCGGGGACGTGACCCGGGTCGTGCTCGCCGCCCTGAGTGGCCCAGGCGAACAGGCCGCCGTCGGGGCGGCGGGCGGCCAGCGGGTCCAGCGTGGCCTGGTGCGCGCCCTTGTAGAACACCCCGGGCCGGGTGCCCTTCTCCGGCCGGCGGACGGTGACCGGCTCGGTGTTGATGATTTCCGCGACCCGGGAGCCCGGGTCGTTCAGGTCGCCGACCAGGATGGCCTGGGTGGGACACACGGTGACGCAGGCCGGCTCCAGGCCGACCTCCAGGCGGTGGGCGCACAGGTTGCATTTCTCGGCCGAGTTGTCCTCCGGGTTGATGAAGATCGCGTCGTAGGGGCAGGCGGCGATGCAGGCCTTGCAGCCGATGCAGATCTGCTTGTCGAAGTCGACGATGCCGTCCTCGCGCCGGTACATGGCCCGGGTCGGGCAGGCGGCCACGCACGGCGCGTCGGCGCACTGGTTGCACCTGGTGACCTGGAACGCCCGCCGGACCTGCGGGAACGTCCCGACCTCGACGGATTTCACGTAGGTCCTGGTCACGCCGAGCGGGACCTCGTTCTCGGACTTGCAGGCCGTGGTGCAGGCGTGGCAGCCGATGCAGCGGTCCTGGTCGAGCAGCTTCACCCAGCGGCGCGGCGGCTCACCTGGCTCCTCGGGCACGCCTTCACGCTACGTGATCGCGGCGCGGGCCGCGTAGTCTCCTGCTGCTTAGGGCCCCGGGTCGTCCATAATGCGGCTAAGCCACCACATCACTTCCGTTACGGGAAGGTGCCATGAGCGCCACGCTGCGGGTCTCCGGGCCCGGGATCGGCTGGACCGTCCGCGACCCGCGCGAGCTGGCGCTGCGGATCCGGCTGCGGGCGGTGCGGATGGTCGCACCGCAGGGCTTCGGGTACCTGGGCCAGGCGCTGTCATCCGCCGAGCAGGTGGCCGCGGTGTTCGCCTGCGCGCGGCCGGGCCTGGACCGGCTGGTCTGCTCGCCGGGGCACTACATCATCGGCCCGTTCGCGGCCGCGGCCGAGCTGGGCCTGCTGGCGGAGGACGCGCTGGCCGGCGCGCTGGCTGCCGCGGGGTCCCAGGGCCGACCGAGCGTGCTGGTCTGCCGCACGTCGACCCGGCACGGCCTGGACTGCCTGCCGCCGGACGCGGACGGCCACTTCATCAAGCTGACCCCGGACCTGGCCCGGACCGCGGCCGAGGAGCTCACCGGCCAGCTCGAGGCGCTCCGTGCGTGAGCCGCCCTACCGCACGGAGCTCAAGCCCTACGGCCGGGCGCTGGTGGACCTGGCCCGGCGCCGCGGCGAGGTGCTGTGCCTGTCCGGCGACCTGACCAGGCAGACCGAGGTCGACCTGTTCCAGGCCGAGTTCCCGGACCGGTTCATCCACGGCGGCATGGCCGAGGCGAACATGATGAGCATGGCCGGGGCGCTGGCCCGCTGCGGCCACATCCCGTTCGTGCACACCTTCGGTGTCTTCGCCACCCGCCGGCCCTACGACCAGATCGCCAACGCCATCGCCTACCCGGGCCTGCCGGTGCGCATCATCGGTTTCATGCCCGGCGTGTCGACGCCGGGCGGGCCTTCGCACCAGGCCACCGACGACGTGGCGCTGATGCGGGCGCTGCCCAACATGACCGTGCTGGACGTGGCCGACGCGGTTCGGTCATCGGCGGTCTCGGCTCGGCCGTGGCCGAGGTGATGGCCGAGGACGGCCTGGGCCGGCCGCTGCGCCGGATCGGGCTGCGGGACACCTTCGCCGAAGGCGCCCGCGACGCCGGGTACCTGTTCGACAAGTACGGCCTGTCCACCAGGACGATCACCGAGACGATCTGGTCGGCGCTCGGCCGGCCTGGACCAGCCCCCGCCGCACCGGTCGCTGCCGCCCGCAGCGGCGAGTACTCCCCCGTCTGAGGAGCATGCATGAGCACAAACGCCGCCCGCCTGGGCTGGCTGGGTACCGGCCGCCTGGGCGCGGCCCTGGCCCGCCGGCTGATCGAGGCGGGCGAGCCGGTCACGGTGTGGAACCGCACGCCGGCCAAGACCGCGCCGCTGGCGGCCGCCGGCGCCAGTGTCGTGGGCCGGCTCGCCGATCTGGGTTCGTGCGACGTCGTATTCGTCACGGTGTCCGGGCCGGGCGACCTGGAGGAGGTGGTCGCCGAGCTGCTCAGCGGGCCGTCCAGGCCCGGGGTGGTGGTGGACTGCTCCACGGTGTCCGCGGCCGCCTCGGCCCGGGTGCGGGCCATGGCGGACGAAGCCGGGGCCGGCTTCCTGGCCGCGCCGGTCAGCGGCAACCCGCACGTGGTAGCCGAGGGCGAGGCGTGCATCGTGGCGTCGGGGCCGGTCGAGGTGTTCGCCGCGGTCGAGCCGTACTTGGTGGCGATGGCGAAGCTGGCCGTGTACGCGGGTGACGGCGAGCAGGCCCGGCTGGTCAAGCTGTGCCACAACCTGTACCTGGGCATGATGGTCCAGGCACTGGCCGAGGTGACCAGCCTGGCCGAGAAGGGCGGCACCGACCGGGCCGCGTTCCTGGAGTTCCTGAACGGGACCGTGCTGGCTTCGGACTGGGTGCGCAAGCGCTCCCCCGACCTGATCGCCCGGGACTGGACGCCCACGTTCACCATGGAACTGCTGCGCAAGGACTTCGACCTGGGGCTGGCCGCGGCGCGGGCGCTGGAGGTGCCGACGCCGGTGGCCGGCGCGGTGCACCAGCTCATCCAGTCCGCGATCGGCATCGGGCTGCGCGATGAGGACTTTCTGTCGCTCTACGACCAGCAGGCCCGCGTGGCCGGACTGGCCCCTGAATGGGAGGGATGACCATGTCGCTGCAGGAATTCGTGCCCACGCCCCGGTTCGAGGAGTACCGGGAGACGTTCCGGGACTTCTACCGGATGGAACGCCGGGACGACGGCGTGCTGCTGGTCGCCGCGCACACCCAGGGCGGCCCGGTCCAGCTCAGCGTGCAGAACCATCGCTCGCTCGGCCAGATGCTGAAGACGGTCGGCGCCGACCCGGACAACGAGGTGCTGATCCTCACCGGCACCGGCGATGAGTTCATGATGGGCTCCGACCCCGAGGGTTTCGCCCTGGAGGAGGCCGACCTGGAGCACTGGGCCTACGAGTACGCCTACAAGGACGGCCGGATCAACGTCAGCGCCCTGGTCAACGACGTGGAGATCCCCACCATCGGGCTGCTCAACGGGCCCGGGTTCCACACCGAGATCGTGCTCATGTGCGACATCACCCTGGCCGCGGAAGACGCCGTCCTGTTCGACCTGCACTACGACATCGGCTCGGTGCCCGCCGACGGCATCCACAACGCCTTCCAGGAACTGCTCGGGGTCAAGCGGGCGG
Source organism: uncultured Actinomycetes bacterium (assembly GCA_963835775.1). Lineage (GTDB taxonomy): Bacteria > Actinomycetota > Actinomycetes > Streptosporangiales > Streptosporangiaceae > Palsa-504. The sequence goes on from CAWIHB010000007.1 coordinate 119,705, forward strand.
CCTACGCGCTGCTCACCGGCGAGGCGATCACCGCCCGGCAGGCCCTGGAGTGGGGCATGATCAACGAGGTGGTGCCCCGGGACCGGCTGATTCCTCGCGCGTACGAGATCGCCGATCACATCATGACCCAGCCCCGGACCACCCGCCGGCTGACCACCCAGATCGTCCGCCGCCCGTGGAAGCAGCGGATCGTCAGCGACCTGGACGGCGGCTTCGGCATCCAGATGTTCGGCCACATCGCCAAGCAGCGCGCCGTCCACGGCGAGCAGCACATCCGCGCCACCGTCGACTACGTGCGCGAGGGCCGCAAGAACAACTTCGACTGATCCGGCTGCTGCCACCACGGCCCGTTCGGCCTAAAAAAACCGCGTACGGCGGGTGCCGGGCCGGTTCGGACCGGCATGAAACCGGGTTTCATCACCTGGCCTGGGCTCCGCGGGGCGGGGTTGGCTACGGCGGGGGGGCGTAGGCGGCGAGCACGGCGTCGGAGAGGGGGGGCCAGGCTTGGATGGACCAGTCGCCGAAGTCGCGGTCGGCCAGGGAGGCGCAGGCCAGGCCGGCGTCCGGGTCGACCCAGAGGAAGCTGCCTGACCGGCCGAAGTGGCCGAAGGTGCGGGGCGAGTTCCGCGCGCCGGTCCAGTGCGGGGTCTTGCTGTCCTTGATCTCGAAGCCGAGGCCCCAGTCGCAGTGTTCCTGGCGGCCGTAGCCGGGCAGGACGCCGGACAGGCCCGGGAAGGCCACGCGGGTGGCCTCGTCGATCAGGTCCTCGTCGATCAGGGACGGGCTGATCAGCTCGATGGCCAGGGTCATCAGGTCGGCCAGCGGGCCGACGGCGCCCCAGGCCGGGGAGCCTTCCAGCCGGGTGGCAGTCAAGCCCAGCGGCAGGCAGACCTCGTCGGCCAGCAGGTTCTCGAAGGGCCGGCCGGACCGGGCGGCCATCAGGTCGGCGACCATCTCGATGCCGCGGTTGGAGTAGACCCGGCGGCGGCCCGGCTGGCTGAGGATCACGTTGCTGTCGAAGGCCAGGCCCGAGGCGTGGGACAGCAGGTGGCGGACCGTCGACCCGGGCGGGCCGGCGTGCTCGTCCAGGTCGAGCAGGCCGCGCTGCACGCCGTCGAGGGCGGCCACCGCCACCAGCAGCTTGGTCACCGAGGCCCACGGGAACGGCTGGTCGTACGGGCCGGCCGAGGCCAGCAGGCCCTTCGCCGACGCCACCCCGGCCGCGGCGGTGGCCGGCCAGGACGCCACCTGATCCAGCGGGTTCGTCACTGCCGCTTCTCCCTCCCGTCACGGTTGTTCCTGGCCTGGCATATCCCTACGGGAGATGGTAGAGGTTGAACGTTCCGCCGCCATGATCCGTTTGGACTTCCTGCCGAGGGGACGCTGATGCTCGAAGATCTTGACCCGGCCGAGACCCGGGAGTGGCTGGAAGCCCTCGACTCGGTGCTGGCTTTCGAGGGCGCGGACCGCGCCTTCTACCTGCTGGACGAGGTGACCGCCGAGGCCCGCCGCAAGGGGGCCCCGGTCCCCTACAGCGCGACAACGCCGTATCTGAACACGATCCCGCCGGACAAAGAAGACCGGCTCAGCCCGCACGAGCTGACCATGGACCACCGGATCCGGTCGCTGGTCCGGTGGAACGCGCTGGCCATGGTGCTGCGCGCCAACGCGGAGTCCTCCGAGCTGGGCGGGCACATCGCCAGCTTCCAGTCCGCGGCCACGCTGTACGACGTGGGATTCCAGCACTTCTTCCGGGCCGCGGAGGCCCAGCACGGCGGCGACCTGCTGTTCATCCAGGGGCACTCCTCGCCGGGCATCTACGCCCGGTCGTTCGTGGAGGGGCGGCTGACCGAGGAGCAGCTGACGAAGTTCCGGATGGAGACCGGCGGCGGCGGGCTGTCGTCCTACCCGCACCCGTGGCTGATGCCCGACTACTGGCAGATGCCGACCGTATCCATGGGCCTGGGCCCGATCATGGCCATCTACCAGGCGCGGTTCCTGAAGTACCTGGCCCGCCGGGGGCTGGCCGACACCGCTAACCGGAAGGTCTGGGCGTTCCTCGGCGACGGCGAGACCGACGAGCCGGAGTCGCTCGGCGCCATCGCCATGGCCAGCCGGGAGAGGCTGGACAACCTGATCTTCGTGATCAACTGCAACCTGCAGCGGCTGGACGGGCCGGTCCGCGGCAACGGCAAGATCATCCAGGAGCTGGAGGGCATCTTCCGCGGCGCGGGCTGGAACGTGATCAAGACGATCTGGGGCGGCAACTGGGATCCGCTGATCGCCCGGGACACCAGCGGGCTGCTGCTGAAGCGGATGGAGGAGGCCGTCGACGGGGAGTACCAGGACTTCAAGTCCAAGAACGGCGCCTACGTCCGGGAGAAGTTCTTCGGCAAGTACCCCGAGCTGGCCGAGATGGTGGCCGGGATGACCGACGACGAGATCTGGGCGCTGAACCGCGGCGGCCACGACCCGGTCAAGGTCTACGCCGCCTACTCCGCCGCGGTGCGTCATACCGGCCAGCCCACCGTGATCCTGGCCAAGACGATCAAGGGCTACGGGATGGGCGAGTCCGGCGAGGGCCAGAACATCACCCACCAGCAGAAGCACATGGCCGACACCGCCCTGGTCAAGTTCCGGGACCGGTTCAAGCTGCCGCTGACCGACGAGCAGCTGGCCCAGCTGCCGTTCCTGCGCTTCGGCGAGGGCAGCGAGGAACTGGCCTACCTGCTCCAGAAGCGGGCGGACCTGGGTGGTTTTTTGCCGACGCGGCGGCGGCGGTCGACGCACACGCTGGCCGTGCCCGAGCTGTCGGCGTTCGGCGGGCAGCTGGGCGGGACGCCGGGCCGGGAGATCTCCACCACGATGGCGTTCGTGCGGATCCTCAACACGCTGCTGCGGGACAAGAACGTCGGCCGGCACGTGGTGCCGATCGTGCCCGATGAGTCCAGGACGTTCGGGATGGAGGGCATGTTCCGCCAGTTCGGCATCTTCAGCCAGGCGGGCCAGCTGTACCAGCCCGAGGACGCCAACCAGCTGATGTACTACCGGGAGGCGCCGGACGGGCAGATGCTGCAGGAGGGCATCAACGAGGCGGGCGCGATGGCGTCCTGGATCGCCGCGGCCACCGCCTACAGCACCAGCGACGTGCCGATGATCCCGTTCTACATCTTCTACTCGATGTTCGGCTTCCAGCGGGTCATGGACCTGGCCTGGGCGGCCGGGGACTCGCGGGCCCGCGGTTTCCTGCTCGGCGGGACCTCGGGCCGGACCACGCTGAACGGCGAGGGGCTGCAGCACGAGGACGGGCACAGCCACGTGCTGTCCTCGGTCATCCCCAACTGCGTGTCCTACGACCCGACGTTCTCCTACGAGGTCGCGGTCATCATCCACGACGGGCTGCGGCGGATGATCGCCGAGCAGGAGGACGTGTTCTTCTACGTCACGCTGATGAACGAGAACTACGAGCACCCGGCGCTGCCCGAGGGGGCCGAGGCCGGGATCCTGCGCGGCATGTACCTGCTGCGGCCCGCTGGGTCCGGCGCCGCCGGGGCCCCCGCGGTGCAGCTGCTGGGCAGCGGGACCATCCTGCGGGAGGTGCTGGCCGGCGCGGACCTGCTGTCCTCGGACTACGGTGTCTCGTGTGACGTATGGAGCGCGACCAGCTTCACCGAGCTGCGGCGGGACGGGCTGGCCGCGGAGCGGTGGAACATGCTGCATCCGGAGGCCCCGCCGCGGCGCTCCCATGTGGCGGAGTGCCTGGCCGGGCGGCCGGGGCCGGTGGTGGCGGCGACCGACTACGTGCGGACGTACGCCGACCAGATCAGGCCGTTCGTGCCGGGCCGGTACCAGGTACTGGGGACGGATGGGTACGGGCGTTCGGACTACCGGCGCAACCTGCGGCGGTTCTTCGAGGTCGACCGGCACTACGTGGCCGTGGCCGCGCTGTCGTCGCTGGCTGCGGAGGGGGCCGTGCCTGCTTCGGCGGTGGCGGACGCGATCGCCCGGTACGGTGTCGACCCGGACAAGCCGGATCCGGCGCGTTCCTGATGACACGGTTTCTGACGCGCTTTCCGACCAGCTTTCCGACCAGCTTTCCGACCAGCTTTCCGACGCGCTTTCTGACCAGCTTTCCGACCAGCTTTCCGACCAGCTTTCCGACCAGCTTTCTGACCAGTTCTGACCAGCGAAGGGATCGGCCGTGACTGAAGTCAGCGTCCCGGACCTCGGCGACTTCGCCGACGTGCCGGTCATCGAGATCCACGTCACGACCGGGGACGTGGTCAGCGCGGAGGACCCGCTGGTCACGCTGGAGTCGGACAAGGCCACCATGGACGTGCCCTCCCCCGCCGCGGGTACCGTCCGCGAGCTGCGGGTCAAGGTGGGCAACCTGGTCAGCCGGGGGTCGCCGATCCTGCTGCTGGACCAGGAAGGCACGAACACCGTGCCGCCGTCGCTGACCGAGCAGCAGGAACCGCCCGGGCAGGAGACGGCGGACCCGGTGGCGGCGGCGCAGGAGCCGGCCCGGCGTTCGGCCTCGGCGGGTGCGGCTGCGTCGGGTGCGGCTGCGGCTGCGTCGGGTGCGGCCGGGCCGGGGGCGGCGGCGTCGGGTGTGGCTGCGTCGGGTGCGGCTGCGGCGTCGGCGGCCGGGCCGGGGGCGGCGGACTTTGACGGGGTGCATGCCGGGCCGGGGGCGCGGCGGCTGGCGCGGGAGCTTGGCGTGGACCTGGCCGGGCTGGCCGGGAGCGGGCCGAAGGGGCGGATCACCAAGGACGACGTGATCGCGAGCGTGCGCGGGCCCGGGTCCGCGGGTGCCTCGGCGGCGGCTCCGGCGGCGGCCGCGGCGGCTCCGGCGGCCGGGGCCGGGATCCCTGAGGTGCCGGCCCAGGACTTCTCGAAGTTCGGCCCGGTCGAGGTGCGGCCGCTGACCCGCATCCAGCGGATTTCCGGCTCGTCCCTGCACCGGTCGTGGCTGAACGTCCCGCACGTCACGCACAACGACGAGGCGGACATCACCGACCTGGACGCCTACCGGCGGGAACTGGACGCCGCGGCCAAGGCCGAGGGCTACCGGGTGACGCTGCTGTCCTTCCTGCTGAAGGCGGCGGTGTCGGCGCTGCGGGAGTTCCCGAAGTTCAACAGCTCGCTGACCCCGGAGAAGGACGCGCTGATCTACAAGAGCTACTACCATCTGGGCGTGGCCGTCGACACGCCCGACGGGCTGGTGGTGCCGGTGATCCGCGACGTCGACCGGAAGGGCATCAGGGAACTGAGCCGGGAGCTCGGCGCCGTCTCGGCCCGGGCCAGGGAGGGCAAGCTGACCCTGCCCGACCTGCAGGGGGCCTGCTTCACCATCTCCAGCCTGGGCGGCATCGGCGGGACCGGCTTCACGCCCATCGTCAACGCCCCCGAGGTGGGCATCCTGGGCGTGGTCCGGGCCAAGACCGCTCCGGTGTGGGACGGGTCGGCGTTCGTGCCGCGGCTCATGCTGCCGGTCTCGCTGTCCTACGACCACCGGGTCATCGACGGGGCGCTGGCCGCCCGGTTCGCCCGGTACCTGTGCCAGCTGCTGGAAGATATCCGCGGCCTGCTGCTGTGACTTCTGTTACCTGTTCTCCTGAAGCCTGCTTCCCTGGAGTCTGACGTGGACATCGCAGTTCCCGACATCGGCCACTTCATCGGCGTACCGGTCATCGAGGTGCATGTGGCCGCCGGTGACGTGGTGGCGGCCGAGGATCCGGTCATCACGCTGGAGTCCGACAAGGCCACGCTGGATGTTCCCGCGTCAGCCGCGGGAACCGTCAGCGAAGTCGCTGTCCGGGTGGGTGACCGGGTATCCGCCGGGGATCTCATCCTGCGGCTCGACGCCGGACCGCAGGTCGGCGGCCCGGCGGCCGAGCCGGCCAGGGAGCGGGTCACCGAGGAGGCGGCTCCCGCGCCGACCGAACCGGCCGGCTACGGCTCGGCGAGCGGGGTGTACGAGGACATCGAGGTCACGGTCCCCGATATCGGCCACTACATCGACGTGCCGGTGATCGAGGTGTACGTGGCGCCCGGCGACGTGGTGGCCGCCGAGGACCCGCTGATCACCCTGGAGTCGGACAAGGCCACGCTGGACATCCCGGCCCCGGTGGCCGGCACCATCACCGCGGTCCGGGTCGCCGTGGGTGACCACGTCTCGGCCGGCCACGTCATCGCTGACCTGAGCACCGGCCAGCAGCTGGTGCCCGAGGCAGCCGGGGCCGCGGAAGCCGGGGCCCTGGAAGCTGGGGCCGCGGAGGTCGTGGCGGAACGCCGGCCAGCCGCGGCCGCGAGCACCGTGACCGCGCCGGGCGACCTGACCACAGAGGTGCTGGTTCTGGGGGCCGGGCCGGGCGGCTACACAGCTGCGTTCCGGGCCGCCGACCTGGGCAAGAAGGTGGTGCTTGTGGACAGCGGGGCGACCCTGGGCGGGGTCTGCCTCAACGTCGGCTGCATCCCGTCCAAGGCCCTGCTGCACGCGGCCAGAGTGATCGCCGAGACCAAGGAGATGAGCGAGCACGGCATCACGTTCGGCGCCCCGGCGATCGACGTGGACAAGCTGCGGGCCTGGAAGGACGGCGTGGTCGGGCGGCTCACCGGCGGGCTGGCCGGGCTGGCGAAGCAGCGCCAGGTCACCACCATCCGCGGCTACGGCCGGTTCAGCTCACCGCACCAGATACAGGTCGAGCTGGCCGAGGGCGGCACCACGGCCGTCGACTTCGAGCAGGCCATCATCGCGGCCGGCTCCGAGCCGCTGACGCTTCCGTTCATCCCGGCCGATGACCCGCGGATCATCGACTCCACCGGCGCGCTGGAGATGGCCGTCGTACCCGAGCGGCTGCTGGTCCTGGGCGGCGGGATCATCGGCCTGGAGATGGCCACCGTCTACCACGAGCTCGGGACCAGGATCACCGTCGTCGAGCTGATGGACCAGCTCATCCCGGGTGCCGATAAGGACCTGATCAGCCCGCTGGCCAAGCGCGTCGGACGGCTGTACGAGAACATCTACCTGAAGACCAGGGTGACCGACGTCCAGGCCCGGCCCGAGGGCCTGGTGGTGTCCTTCGACGGTCCGAAGGCGCCGGCCACCGACACCTTTGACCGGATCCTGGTCGCGGTGGGCCGCCGGCCCAACGGCCAGCTGATCGGCGCCGAGAACGCGGGCGTCACGGTCGACGAGCGCGGCTTCATCGCGGTCGACAAACAGCTGCGGACCAACGTGCCGCACATCTATGCCATCGGCGACGTCATCGGGCAGCCCATGCTGGCGCACAAGGCCATGCATGAGGCCAAGGTCGCGGCCGAGGTGATCGCGGGCAAGACCAGCTACTTCGACGCCCGGGTCATCCCGTCCGTGGCCTACACCGATCCCGAGGTGGCCTGGGCCGGGACCACGGAGACCGAGGCCCGGGGGGCGGGCGTCAAGTACGGCAAGGGCGTCTTTCCCTGGGCGGCCAGCGGCCGGTCGCTGTCCCTGGGCCGGTCGGAGGGCCTGACCAAGGTGCTGTTCGACGAGGCCAGCGGCCGGGTCATCGGCTGCGGGATCGTCGGGACTTCGGCAGGTGACCTGATCGCCGAGGCGGCGCTGGCCATCGAGATGGGGGCCGACGCCGCCGACATCGGCCTGACCATTCATCCGCATCCCACCCTGTCGGAGACCGTGGCCATGGCGGCCGAGGCGTTCGAGGGCACGATCACCGACCTCTACCTGCCCCGGCGGTAACGCCCGGCCGCCGCCAGGCGGCTCCGGGACTCAGCAGGCGCGGCGAACTGCGGCCCTCGGCAGCTCGCCAGCGAGGCCTCGAGGCCTCGCTGGCCAGGCCCGCTCCCGAGCGCGATGACTCATTACGGGAGAAGCTGGTCGATGAGGATCGATCTGAGCCAGTTCTCGTACCGCTCGCCGCTCCAGCTTCGGTCGGTGACGAGCAGGCCGTACACCTCCGGAGACGCAAGGGCGTGGATGATGTCGGCGGCGTCGCGCTCCCGGAGCCCGGGCCGCAGGGCGCCCGCACGGGCAAGTGAGCGTGCCACACGCCGCTGGCCCTCGTGACGCTGCCGGGCGATTTCGGCGAGCAGCGAAGCCGCGTCCTCGTCGGATCTGGCCGCGTCGGCGAGGATGCGATGAACAGGCCCGACGCGGGCCATCACCTCCCGGAGCAGCCCGGCGAACCCCGTCAGCTGGTTCTTCGGGTCCTCGCCCTCCAGGAGGGCACGAACCTGCGGGCGGTCCGCCATGGCCACCGCCGCGTCATCGCCGCCGACCGAGACGTCGAGCACGGCCTTAAGGATCCCGAGCTTCGAGGAGAACAGCCGGTACACCGTCGCCTGCGGGGTATCCGAGCGGTCGCTGATCGCCTCGATGGTGGTCGCGGCATAGCCGCGCTCGACGAACAGGCTCCGGGCCGCCTCGACGACAGCCGCCCTGGTGCGGCGGGTGCGCGCCTGGCGGGCGACTCCTTGGTAGGGGCGGCTGGCCTTGACATCCCGGTTCATATTCGTAATAGTAGTACTATCAAAACGATAGTTCAACTACCGTTAAATTCGACCGTGATCGGAGAATGTACATGACTGGCTCGTCCACCCAAGGCATCAAGACCGTGCTGCATCCCGTGTCCGACCTGGCGAAGGCCAAGGCGGTCTACACCGCCCTGCTCGGCGTGGCGCCGCAGATCGACGAGGCCTACTACGTCGGCTTCGAGGCCGCCGGCCAGCACATCGGCCTGTTGCCCGGCGGCGGCCCCCAGGGCATGACCTCGCCGGTGGCCTACTGGCACGTGCCCGACATCGAGGCGAAGCTGGCCGAGGTCACCGCGGCCGGTGCCAACGTGCAGGAACCGGCGCGCGACATCGGCGGCGGCCGCCTGGTGGCCACCGTGACCGACCCCGACGGCAACGTCCTCGGCTTGCTACAGGACCGATGAGTGCTGACCCCCGCTCTGGCGCCCCGGCGTCGTCGCGGGGGTCGAGCACAGCCTCACCCGCGCGTCGATGCCGGGCTGCCGGCCAGCCCACACGAGAAAGGAAAATGCCATGATCTCCGTCAAAGCTTCAGCCACCCCCATCACCTCCGTCATCCTCGAAGTGCCCGATCCGGACGCCGCCGGCACCTTCTACCGTGCCGCCTTCGGCCTGGGCAGCCAGCTGCGCCTGCGCGCGTCGCAGGCGCCGGCCACCGGTTTCCGCGGGTTCACGATGTCGCTCGTCGTGTCACAGCCAGCCACGGTCGACGCGCTCATCGGCGCCGCGCTCGACGCCGGCGCGACGGCACTCAAGCCCGCCAAGAAGGGATTCTGGGGCTACGGCGGCGTCGTATCCGCCCCCGACGGGACGACCTGGAAGGTCGCGACGTCCGCGAAGAAGGACACGGGGCCGGCCACCCGGCAGATCGACGACATCGTGCTCTTGCTGGGAACCGCGGACATTGCCGCCAGCAAGCAGTTCTACCTCCAGCGGGGCCTTGTGGTGACGCGAAGCTTCGGCCGGAAGTATGTCGAGTTCGCCGCCCCGGCGTCGCAGGTCAAGCTGGCGCTCTACGGGCGCCGGGCCCTGGCCAGGGACGCCGGAGTCCCCCCCGAGGGCACCGGATCGCACCGGATCGTCATCGCCGGCGACGCCGGCCCCTGCACCGACCCGGACGGTTTCGCGTGGGAGGCCGATTGACGCTCCGGACCGATGCCATTCAGGCCCGCAACACGCGGGCCCCGCCGGCTGACCATCGAGGTCACGATGAGCTGGTGATCGCGGGGCAGGTGGGACTACGGGGCCGGGTCAGCCGACAGCTGGCCCGGCCCCAACGACGTCGTTGCCACAACGACGCGCACCAGACGACATGGCTGCCACAACGACGCGGTTGGCATGAGGGACGCAGCCGCTGTGCGGAGCGGAGCTATTCCATTCCCGGAACCCGTGGCACACTGCCCCGGTAAGACAGGGCAGGGGAACGCAGGCACCCCGGGCTGGGCGGGTGGTGACGCTCTTGCGCGGGCCTAGTACCGGGCGGACAATGTGGACACCCGTGGGGGGTCTCATGGGTCACTGTTGAGGGAGGACCCATGATCCATAACAGCCCTCTGCCCGACGTGGAGGTCCCTGATCTCCCGCTCACGGAGTACGTCCTGGCGGGTGGTGCGGGCCAGCCGGACAAGCCGGCGCTGATCGACGGGGCCTCCGGGCGGGTGCTGACCTACGGCGAGCTGGAGGCCGCGATCCGGTCGCTGGCCGGCGGCCTGGTGGCGGCCGGCTTCGGGCGGGGGGACGTGCTGGCCCTGATGGCGCCGAACGGCCCGGAGTACGCCGTGGTGTTCCATGGCGCCGCGATGGTCGGCGGGGCCGTCACGACGATCAACCCGGCCTATACCCAGGCCGAGGTGCATCATCAGCTGGCCGACTCCGGCGCCCGGATCCTGGTGACCGTCCCGCCGCTGGCCACGATGGCCGCAGGCGCCTGCGCGGGGACTGGGGTCACCGGGGTCTATCTGCTCGGCGAGGCCGGAGATGCCGACGGGGCCGACGGGGCCGACGGGGCCCTGCCGGTCAGGTCGCTGAGCGCGCTGGCGGGGCCGCCGCTGTCCGCGCACCTCCCGGTCGGACCGGACGACGTGGTGGCGCTGCCGTACTCCTCGGGGACCACGGGGCTAAGCAAGGGCGTCATGCTGACCCACCAGAACCTGGTGGCCAACGTGGCGCAGATGCTGGCGGGATGGCCGGCCGAGCCCGACAACGTCGTCATGGCGGTGCTGCCGTTCTTCCACATCTACGGCATGCAGGTCATGATGAATTGCGGGCTGCGCGCCGGGTCGACGGTGGTCACCCTGCCGCGATTCGATCTGGAGCAGTTCCTGCGGGCGCACCAGGACTACCGGATCACCCGGTCATTCGTGGCCCCGCCCATCGTGCTGGCCTTGGCCAAGCACCCGATGGTCGACAAATTCGACCTCAGCCACATCAGGCTGATGAACTCGGCGGCGGCGCCGCTGAAGGCGGAGCTGGCCGCCATGGCCAGCAGCCGGCTGGGCTGTGAGGTGGTGCAGGGGTACGGGATGACCGAGCTGTCGCCGGCCTCGCACCTGACCCCGCCCGGCTGGTTCCGGCCCGGATCGGTGGGCGTCACCGTGTCCAGCACGCAGACCAAGATCGCCGACCCGCTGACCGGCGCCGATCTCGGCACCGGCGAGGAGGGGGAGATCTGTGTGCGCGGGCCTCAGGTGATGAAGGGATACCTGAACAACCCCCAGGCCACGGCGGCGACCATCGACGAGGACGGGTGGCTGCACACCGGGGACCTGGGCTACGTGGACGCGGACGGGCACCTGTACGTGGTGGACCGGCTGAAGGAGCTCATCAAGTACAAGGGGTTCCAGGTGCCCCCGGCCGAGCTGGAGGCGGTCCTGCTCCGCCACCCCGAGGTGGCCGACGCCGCCGTGGTCGGCCTGCCGGATGACGAGGCCGGCGAGATCCCGGCCGGGTACGTCGTCCTGCGCCCCGGCGCCACTGCCTCCCCGGAGGAGATCATGCGGTTCGTCGCGGGCGAGGTGGCGCACTACAAGCAGATCCGTCGGCTCGAGGTGATCGACGAGATCCCCAAATCGGCGGCCGGCAAAACCCTGCGCCGGGTACTCCGCGAGTCCGCCAGGACCTGATCCGCCGGAAGCGGGCCCGCAGGCTTTAGCCCGCCCGGGGCCGTGCCTGCCCTGATCTGCCCGGACCGCAGCGACGGACACCGCCGTCCTCGCAGGTCCGGACCAGCCGCCGCCGCGATGGCCAAGTCCGGCGTGTCGACTCGCGATCGAACAGGATTTTGCCTATAATGGTCAGCAGATAGATTCATCCGAACGGGTGGTGGTCAATGCGGAACGGGCCAGCTCACGGTGCTGCCGGGCGGGACGGGGATCCCGGCCGGGAGCCGACCGGGCTGGGCGGCGTCCCGCGGTCTGACCAGGACCCGCGGTCTGACCAGGACCCGCGGTCTGACCAGGACCCGCGGTCTGACCAGGACCCGCGGTCTGACGAGGACCCGCGGTCTGACCAGGACCCGCGGTCTGACGGGGACCCGCGGTCTGACGGGGACCCGCGGTCTGACGGGGACCCGCGGTCTGACGGGGACCCGCGGTTTGACGGGGACCGGGGGTGGCGGCTGCGGCCGTCCAGTCCGGAGCGGCCGGAGTGGGAACTGGATGCGCTGGCCGATGACGAGCCGCCGCCGGAGGATGAGGACCCGTGGGCGGGCGGTGTGGACCCCGACGACCTGGCGCTCTGGCTGGATGACACGCGGCTGGCGGCGTTCTACGCCGAGGCGGCGCAGGTGACCGCGGATGCGGCCCGGGCGCGGGAAAAGACCGACCGGCTGGGGCTGACCGCGGCGATGGGCGCGGTCGCGGCGGCGGACGGGCGGCGGGGGCCGGGGATGCCCGGCTCAGCCAGGATGTACCCGGGTGAGTACACCAGCCGGGCGTCCGGGTTCGCGGGCGGGATGCCGCTGGATACCGCGCCGGGGTGCGTGAGCCTGGGCCTGTTCGCCGAGGAGGCGGCCGGGGAGGATGATTCCTGCGCTGGCGCGTCCGATGATGAGCTGCTGGGTCTGATCTGCGGGTGGGACCGGGTGCAGGCGCACGCCGCGGCGCGCAAGCATGCGGCGGTGGCGGAGTTCCTCCGCCGCCGCGCCGCCTCGGGGTGCCGTCTGGAAGGTCCGGGGCGGATGCCGGCGGTGTGGGATGAGTTCGCGCCGGTGGAGCTGGCGGCGGTGCTGGGTGAGTCGCGGTGGGCGGCGGACGGGCTGCTGGAGGTGGCCGATGCCCTGGAGGTCAAGCTGCCCGGCACCAAGGCGGCGTTCCGGGCCGGGATCATCACCGAGGCCAAGGCCGGGATCATCGCCCGGGCCACCGCCATGCTGGACCCGGCCGAGGCGCGGGCGGCCGAGGCGCTGGTGCTGGGCCGGGCCGGGAAGCTGACCCCGCCCGCGCTGGCCGCCGCGATCGCCCGCGCCGTCATGCAGGTCGCGCCGGACAAGGCGCGCAAACGCCGCGAGCAGGCCGCCAAGGAAGCGCGGCTGGAGCGGTGGGCGGAGGCGTCCGGGAACGCGGGGCTGGCCGGGCGGGAACTGCCCCCGGCGCAGGTGCTGGCCGCCGACCAGCGAGTGAACGCCTGGGCCCGGCGGCTGCGCCAGGCCGGGGTCGACGGCTGCATGGACGAACTGCGCGCCATCGCCTACCTGGACTTGCTCCTGAACCGCGACTCCCGCCCCAGCCCCGGCACCCCGCCCGGCAGCACCGGGCAGCACGAAGGCGACGGGACAGACGAGCCCAGCGGCCCGGGCGGCAGCGATCCGGGTCCGGGCGGCCCGGCAGGCGCCCCGGGTCCGGGCGGCCCGGCAGGCGCCCCGGGTCCGGGTCCGGGTCCGGGTGGCAGTGTGATCCCGGCCGGGTTCGCCGGGAAGATCAACCTGACCGTCCCGGCCGTCACGCTGCTGGACCTGGCGGACCGGCCGGGTGAGATCGCCGGTATCGGGCCGGTCGACCCGGACCTGGCCCGGGACCTGGCCGCCGCGGCGGCCACGAACCCGAAGACCACCTGGTGCGTGACGGTCACCGACGCCGACGGGCACGCCATCGGGCACGGCTGTGCCCGCCCCGAAGCCCGGAACGAACGCGGCAAACGCGGCACACCCGGCACACCCGGCAGACCCGGCGCATCCGGCGGGCACGACCCGCCCGGCAGCACCGGCGGGCCGCGGTTTACGTTCACCCCGGACCGGCGGGACGGGCCGCCCGGCGGATGGGGGACCTGGCGGCTGGCCACCGGAATACCGGGGCGGCCGGACCTGATCATCAGGCTCGGGCCGATCGCCACCGATCCGTGTGATCACCGGTATCAGGCCCGCGGGCACGACCCGGGGGTGCTGCTGCGGCACCTGACCCAGATCCGGTACGGGACCTGCACCGGGCCCGGCTGCCGGCGGCCATCCGCGCAAGCCGACTTCGAGCACAGCGTGCCCTACGAGGCCGGCGGACGCACCTGTACGTGCAACGGCGACCCTAAGTGCAGGCACGACCACCGGCTGAAGCAACACCCCCGGTGGACAGCCGAGCATCTGGCTGACGGCACCATCCGGTGGACCATGCCCAGCGGACGGCAGCACAGCACCGAACCCACGCGGCACCCGATCTAGCCCGAAGTTACCGTTTGCGCTGGTCAGACCATGTAGCCAGAAGACATAGCCTTGGGCTTCGCGAAGATCCAGGTCCACGGCGTCCTGCAGACGGCCGGCGAAGGCGGCCACCGTCCGGTCGGCGTCGTAGCGGGCCCGGTTGAACCGCCGGTCCACTGGAGGACCGCGTAGTAAGCAGCGCCGCCGTCGAACAGGTAGAGCAAGGTGAAGATGAGCAGCATCCAGCGATGGGATTGCGCGGCTGGCGTCGCGCGACAACGAGGCCCACGCCAGCGTAAATCAAGACGAGAACGGACACTGACACGAGGCCGCCGATCGTCAGCTGATGGGCGAGCCCGGTTAGCGTCGCGGTTGCCGCCGCAAGCACCAGCGCCAGGGCACCGAGGATCGTCGCGGTAGCCGGGGAGACCCAGCGGAAGCGGCGGGCAGCCTGCTTGGCTGCCGGTGCCTGCCCGGCCGCCGGCTGCGCTCCCCCACGGAACGCAACGCTACGCCCGGACCGTTCCGGGAACGTTACCGCCCAGCCACCGGGAGAACCGTTAGGGTGCCAGCTGAGGTGAGCAGTGACATCGGACGATAACGGGCCGGCGGCCGGCGGCGAGGCTTGGGCCAAGCTCGGCGGCCAGCCGGGGCTGTGCCGGGACTGCCAGCACGCCAGGCTGAACGAGACGCGCCGGGGCACCGCCTACCTGCGCTGCGGCCGGGCCAGCTGGGATGACCGGCTGGTCCGCTATCCGCGGCTTCCGGTCAGCGAGTGCGTCGGGTTCCAGGCACGGGGAGGGCAGCAGGCTCGGCCGGTGGCTCTCACCGTGCGGGCGGCGGCGCCCGCGGACCTGCCCGGGCTGCGGGCCATCGAGTTCTCCGGCGAGGCGATGTTCCGGCGGATCGGGATCGTCTTCCCGCCCGGTCCCGCGACCGTGGAGACGGCGATCGCCGGGGGCGCGGACATCTTCGTGGCCGGCCACCCGCCGGTCGCCTTCGCCGCCGTCACCGAACTGGACGGGCACCCGCATCTGGAGCAGATCTCGGTGCGGGCCAGCCAAGGCAGGAAGGGCGTCGGGAGCCTGCTGCTGGACGACGTGGTGCGCAGGTCAGGCCGGGGCCTGACGCTGCTCACGTTCCGGGATGTGCCGTGGAACGGGCCCTGGTACCTGCGGCGCGGGTTCACCGAACTGCCCGAGTCCGGGTGGGGACCGCAGCTGCGAGCGCACTGGCAGGCCGAGATCGACGCGGGGCTGCACGAGCTCGGCCCGCGGCTGGTGATGTACCACCCCGGCGCCGGACAGGCAGGATGAGCGGGACATGGCGACCGACGACCCGTACGACCTGCAGCGCTTCGTGGCGGCCCAGGATGCCGGGAACACCTACGATCGCGCCACCGCCGAACTGCGCGGGGGCCGCAAGACCAGCCACTGGATGTGGTTCATCTTCCCGCAGATCGCGGGCCTGGGTTACAGCCCGATGGCCCAGGCCTACGCGATCGGCTCGCTGGCCGAGGCCCGCGCCTACCTGGCGCACCCGGTGCTCGGCGCCCGGCTCACCGAGTGCGCCGGGATCCTGACCCGGGTGCCGGGCCGCACCGCGGAGCAGATCTTCGGCGAGGTCGACGCGATGAAGCTGCGCTCCTCGGTCACGCTGTTCAGGCACGCCGCGCCGGGCGAGCCCGTGTTCCGGCAGGTCCTGGACCAGTACTTCGACGGGATACCCGATCCCGCGACCGAGCAGCGGCTCTGACCTCAGGGGCTGGAGATGGCGCGGCGCAGTTCGTTATGCGGACGGGTGAGCCTGGCTCGTTCGGCACCATGATCCAGATATGCGGACCGATGCGGCTAGCGCTGCGCGCTGACCCAGCGGAACGTGTTGACTATGGTCACCGCGCGGGTCCGCAGGTCGGCGGCGGGCAGCCAGTTCCGGCCGGCCTGACCCGCTGATCGCCGGCTCCGGCCGACCCCACCTCTTCCGACCTACTACGGTGGATGGGGCAGCTTCCTTGAGGTGGGGCCTGGCGAGGAGGATTCGGGTTTTGAGGGTATTGCCCGCGGCCGGCCCGCGGCCCGGGGCGCGCACGATGACCGGGCTGATCGGCCGCAACCGGCTGTTCGCGGTGGCTCTGGTCATCGCGACGCTGCTCCGCATCGACGCCGAGCTCGGCTACCGCTGGCAGTCCTGGTTCAACGACTCGTGGGACTACCTGGACACCGCGGTCACGCTGAAGCTCGACCCGACCAGGACCTCCGGTTACGGACTGTACCTGTGGCTGCTCAAGCCGTTCCACAGCCTGGCCCCGGTCACCATCTCCCAGCACCTGATGGGACTGGCGGTCGCGGTCATGATGTACGCGCTGGCCAGGCGGCGGTTCCGCGCGCCGTCGTGGCTGGCGGTCCTGGTCACGCTGCCCGTCCTGTTCGACGGGTTCGAGATCCAGCTCGAGCACCTGATCATGTCGGACACGCTGTTCCTGTTCCTGGTCATGCTGGCCACGACCATCCTGCTGTGGTCGCCGCTGCGGGCCACCCGCTCGACCTGGGTGCGGTGCGCGGTCGCCGGGTTGCTGATCGGCCTGTCCGCACTGGTCCGGTCGACCGGGGTGCCGCTGCTGCCGCTGTTCGGGCTGTGGGTGCTGCTGGCGCTGGCGCTGAACCGGGTCGGCTGGCGGACGCTGGTCGCGTCGGTGGCCGCGTTCGCCGTCACCGCGTTCGGGCCGTCGGTCGGTTACGCCACCTGGTACGAGGTGCAGCACGGGCAGTTCAACACCAGCGAGTCCCTCGGCGTGTTCCTGTACTCGCGGGTCATGACGTTCGCCGAGTGCTCGAAGATGGGACAGCTGCCGGCCGACCTGCTGGCGCTGTGCACCACGGTCCCGCCGGAGCAGCGGCCGGTCGCCCAGGCGTATATCTGGACGGCGGCCAGCCCGCTGAACCGGTTCCCGGCCCCCAAGTTCACCCCGCTGCCCAACAGCCTGGGCCTGCAGTTCGCGATCCGGGCGATCGAGGCCCAGCCGCTCGACTACCTGCGCGTGACCTTCGATGACACCTGGCGCTCCTTCGACTGGCCGCGCACGGTCTTCCCCAACCCCTCGACGTACGACGAGTACTTGTTCGGCTACCAGTCGGTCACGATCTCGCCGGACCACCCCGCCGACGGCTACGCCTCCTCCGCCGCGGCCTACCTGGACGGCGGCAACCCGGAAACCGTCATCGTCAACCCGTTCGCCGAGATGATCCGGGGTTACCAGCGGTACACCTGGCTGCCGGGAACCGGGTACGGGCTGGTCCTGCTGTTCGGCCTGGCCGGGCTGGTGCTGGCCTGGCGCCGGCGCGGTCCGGCCGCGGGCTCGGAGGCCGAGGCGGAGACGGAGGCGTTGGCGGACCCGGCTGGCCGCGGTAATGACGGGCTGGCCGCGCTGCTGCCCTGGGCCTGCTCGCTGGCGCTGATCGTGGTGCCGGCCGCGACGTCAGAGTTCGACTACCGGTACGTGACCACGGCGGTGCCGTTCGGCTTCCTGGCCCTGGCGGTCGCGTTCGGGCGCACCGCGTCGGCTGGGCCGTGGCTGGCCCGGCTGCGCCCGGGCCGGCTGCGGCGTTCGGCTGGCCTTCCTGGTGACGAGTCCGGCGTTCCCGAGCTGGCGCAGCCTGGCGAAGCCCTCGGCAACGGCTGAGGAACGCGGGGATCGTTACGCGACCGAGTCGGGGACGGCGGTCTCGATCTGGTCCCCGGCGGGCGGCTGGTCCGGGGCGGCCTGCTTCCGGGCCGGGGCGAACGCCAGGCCCGCCGCCAGGCAGGCCAGCGGGAGCGCCGACAGCAGGTAGCGGTAGTCGAAATCGGCCACCGCGACCGGGGCCACGAGCAGGGCCACGGCCGTGACCCAGGGCAGCATGCTGGTGCCGCGCCGTTCCCACCGCAGCGGGAACGGGCGCAGCCGGAGCCGGGCCGGCCGCCGGATACGCACCACGCCCCCGAGGCCGACCAGGAAGATCAGCGCGAGCAGCGGGCCGTAGGTGAACACCAGGCGCTGGTACACGATCATCGGGACCGCGAATACCTCGTCCACTGCCCCCGGCGCCTGGTGGCCGTAACTCAGCCAGTCCTGGTAAGCGGTGCCGCCGGGGATCCAGGACTGGTTGTCCGGCGGGAGCAGGGAGTAGTTCGCGGTCTTGTAGTGCAGGTGGAAACTGTAGAAGTCCACCGTCCCGGCGCCCGGGTAGTTGATGCGCGGGAAGCCGAACGACAGCAGCACGCCCTTGACCACCGCCTTGGCGTAGCCGAACGGCTGGGCCTCGATGGCATGGATCGCGAAGCTCGTGAGCAGCTTGTTGTTGGCGTCGGTGACCGGGCCCCCGGTGGGGACCAGGTCCTTGTGGACCTGAGCCGCGTGCCAGACGAAGTTCCCCGGCGGAGTGCGCTTGGCGATCGGCTCGGTCGGGCACACGGCCGCCTGGGCGCCGGTGGGCTTGATCACCGCGCAGTTGGCGAACGACGACACCCGGCCCCACAGGTAGAAGCCGTCGGACAGGGTCAGGTTCCAGCTGCCGTTGTCGGCATGAAACCAGGACGCGTAGGCGCCGACCGGGATCAGGCACCCGACGCCCATCACGACCGCGGCCACCCAGCCGCGCACGCTCTTCCAGTCGCGCACCAGCACGAGCAGCGGCAGGACCAGGACCACGGCGCCCTCGGTGTGCACGATGACCGCGTAGCCGACCAGCAGCCCGGCGATGAGCGCCGCCCACCAGGAGAGCTTCGGCCGCCACAGGATGAGCAGCATGGCCAGCATGACCAGGAACGTGAACAGCGCCTCGGTCATGATCAGGTGCTCGTCCTCGATCATGTACCCGTCGAGCAGCACCGGCAGGGTGGCGATCGCCGCCCACTTCTTCGATACGCGGCTGTGGCGCAGCAGGGCGTAGATAATGACCGCGTCGGCCAGCCCCATCAGGTGCTGCAGCACCACCACCAGGGTAAAGCTGTGGAACGGCAGCAGCAGCCGCAGGAACAGCGAGTACCCGGTCGACTTGGACAGATCCGGCTGGGGCCGCAGCGCCGCGCCGAGGTAGACGTAGGAGTCGCCGCCGAAGAACAGCGCCCCCGGGTAGCCCAGCACCGCCAGCAGCCGCAGCAGGGCGCCGACGCCGAGCGCCCCGGCGAACAGCTTGTTCTGCCCGGCCAGCTCGCGCCCGCGGGCCACCGTCCGCCTTGGCCACCCGGCCGCCACTGCATACTGCACGAGCCCGAGCGTACCGCGCCCCGGCCAGTTGACCCGGCCAGTGGGCAGATCGGGCATCGTCACCTGGCCCGCGAGGCGCAGCTGCTCGGCGCGCCAGCGGAGTCCGGACCGGAACTGGCCCGGCAGGCCAGCCCGATTATGCACGCCAGCACCGGCGCGCCGCCTATCCTGCTGATGCACGGCGCGGCCGGCGACATGGTGCCTGCGCGCGCAGGCCTGACAGGAGGCTGACGGTGCCCATCCATCCCGCCGTGGCCGGCAAGCTCCTGCTGCTGGCGGGCGCTTCGTCGCTGCACGAATTCGCCGTGGATCCGGCCTGGGCCGACCAGCGGAAGGCGTTCGAGGGGCACGCCGGATACGAGGCTCCGGCGGTCGCGACGCGGATGGATGAGGTGCCCGGGCCGCACGGCCCGGTGCCGGTCCGGATCTACGGGCCGGCCCGCCGGACACCGCGCCGGGCCTGGTGTGGATGCACGGCGGCGGCTTCGCGGCTGGCTACCTCGACATGCCGGAAGCGGACTGGGTAGCGCGGGAACTGGTGACCCGGGCCGGGATCGTCGTGGTCAGCGTCGGTTACCGGCTGTGCGAGCACGGTGTAACCTATCCGGTCCCGCACGACGACGTGGTGGCGGCGGCGCGCTGGGTGCGCGACCAGGCACCGTCCCTGGGCGTGGACGCCGACCGGATCAGCCTTGGCGGCGCCAGCGCGGGCGCGAACCTGGCCGCGGGTGCAGCGGTCAAGCTGCGCGACGCGGACGGCTGGCAGCTCGCCCACCTGATCCTGGCCTACCCGGTCGTGCATCCCCTGCTCCCGCCGCCGTCGGCGTCGCTCGGGGCCCTGATGACCGAGGTGCCGCCGCCGCTGCGCTCCCCGGCGCCCGCCACGCGGTTCATGGCCGAGAACTACCTGGGCGGTCCGGTCAGCCGGGCCGATGGCTACGCGTTCCCGGGCCTGGCCGCGCTGGAGGGCCTGGGCCCGGTCCTGGTCCTGAACGCCGAGTACGACGACCTGAGGTCCTCGGGCGAGGCCTTCGCCGCGGCCCTGGCGCTGGCGGGCGTGGACGTCCGGCAGGTGCAGGTCAAGACGATGCTGCACGGCTTCCTCAACCTGGCCGCGAGCATCGAGCCGGTAAGCGCCGCCCTGGACCTCATCGCCGGCATTGTCGGCGCGGACCAGGAGCGAGTCTGCGAGTGAGCGCACCGGGCCGGGCCGCCACCGTTTCGGGGCGCGGCTGCTACTCTGACAGGCTGCGTGAACACACCGCAGGATGAAGGAGTCCGCCATGCGCCGGCTGATCAGGCAGTTCGTGCGTCCCGGTACGGTCGCCGCGCTGGTGGTGGCGTGGCTGGCGGGCGCGCTCGGGCTGGGCCTGGCCACGAGCGCGGGCGCGGTGCCGACGGTGGCCCTGATGGCGCTGGGGCTGCTGCTGGGCGGCCTGCTCCTGCTGCTGCGGCACAACCTCGAACTGGCCGGCCGGATCGGCACCCTGGCCGGGGAGTCCCAGCGTACGTTCAACACCCTGCGGCAGGTCAGAGCCGACACCCAGAAAGAGATCAAGCAGACCTTCCGCCAGCTGGAGGCGCTGCAGAACCTGAGCGCGGTGCTGCCGACCAGCGACGTGCTGCCCGCCACCCGGGGCTGGGCCGCCTCGCCCGACCTGCTCATGGTGCTGGTCGACCTGGTCATCACCGAACGGCCGTCGCTGGTGGTGGAATGCGGCAGCGGCGCGTCCACGCTGTGGCTCGCGCTGGCCATGCGGCGGTTCGGGATCGACGGCCGGATCATCGCCCTCGACCACAACCCGGTCTTCGGCGCCAAGACCCGTGACTTCCTGGCCAGGCACGGGGTCAGCGACCTGGCCGAGGTCCGCGACGCTCCGCTGGAGAGCTTCGCCCTGGATGGCGAGACCTACTCCTGGTACGCCAGGCGCGCCTGGGAGGACCTGGCCGGCATCGATCTCCTGTTCGTGGACGGGCCGCCCGCGGCCACCGGTCACCAGGCCCGCTACCCGGCGCTGCCGTTGCTGAGCGAATCCCTGAGCCCCGCCGCCACCGCCGTCCTGGACGACCTGGTCGTGCCGGACATGCAGAAAGTGCTGCAGCTCTGGCTCGACGCGCACCCGGACTTCAGCTCCGAGATCCTCCCGCTGGAGAAACAGGCCGCGGTGCTGCGCAGGAAGTAGATGGCATCGTAGGCTGCGCGTGGGGGCGATGCCAGGGCTGTGGAGGACGTTACGGACTTGGGGCAGGCTGGACCGTTCGGCCAAAACCTGCTCTAGATTTGAGTGCGTCCTCGGAGGCGAGCACGTCGGCCAGGTCGAGCTCATGCGGGGCGGTCATCGGCGGGCCTCCTTATCTCGTACAGCATGACCCCGACGGCCACGGCCAGGTTGAGCGACTCGGCGGTGCCGGTCATGGGGATGCGGATGCGTTGCGCGGCCCGGTCGAGCAGGCCGGCGGGCAGGCCTTCGCCCTCGCTGCCGAACATGACCGCGGCGGGCAGCCGGTAGCTCGTGCTCCAGTGGTCGGTGGCGGCCCGGCCGGAGGTGGCCAGGACCGTGATGTCATGGGTGTCGGCCCAGTCGAAGAACGTCCCCGCGTCAGGTGCGTGGGCCACGGGCACGGCGAACAGCGAGCCCATGCTGGCCTTGACCGCGCCCGGCGCGAACGGGTCGGCGGTGTCGCCGACCAGGATGACTCCCCCGCCGCCCGCCGCGTCAGCGGTCCTGATGATGGTGCCCAGGTTGCCCGGGTTGCCGACCCGGTGCAGGACGGTGAATACCGAGGCGGGGCGGACCGGGAGTTCGGCCAGGGCGGGCAGCCGGCCGTGGACGATGGCGGCCAGGCCGGACGGCCCGTCCCGGTCGGACAGCCGGTGGAACAGATCCGCGCTCAGGCGGGCCACCCGGACGCCGCGGGCCTCCTGCTCTTTGATCATCCCGGCCGCCGGCGAGCCGGCGATCAGTTCGGGGGCGGTGATCAGCGTTTCGACCGGCCAGCCGGCTTCGACGGCACGCCAGACCGGCTGGATGCCCTCGACCACGAAGGCGCCTTCGCGGCGCCGGTGCGTGCGGTCGGCCAGCAGCCGCATCCGCTTCACCAGCGGGTTGGCCGCGCTGCTGATGACGTCGCTCATCGTGTCCTTTTACCGACCCGGCCGGGCCGGCCCGGGCAGTTGCGGTATCCTGGCCGCTTGGGCGGCATTATAGACTCCAGTAGCGAATAATGAACCTGCAGCAGATCGGCGTGGGGCATCCCCGCATTCGCCAGGTCATGGCTATCCAGCGTAACTCCGCGCCGAATCCGAAGAAGCTGTTCATCGCCGAGGGACTTTGGGCGCATAACCTTCTGCTGGGTCACGGGACCGCGGTGGACGCCTTTTTCTGGTGCCCGGAGGCCGCTTACGGCGACGAGGCGCGGATGCGGGCCGAGCAGGTGGCGGCGGTGGCCCATTCGGCCTACCAGATATCGGCCAAGACGCTGGAGCGGATTTCCGAGCGGGACAAGCCCGACGGGCTGCTGTCGCTGGCCTATCTGCCGCACTGGGCCCCGGATGACCTGACCTTCGGGCCGTCGGCCATCGCCCTGGTGGCGGACGGCATGGAGATACCCGGCAACCTCGGCACGCTGATCCGCACCGCGGATGCCTGCCGCGTGGACTGCATCATCCTGACCAACCGGCGGACCCGGCTCACCCATCCGAAGGTGTTCCGGGCCAGCCAGGGCATGGTGCTGACCGTCCCGGTCATCGAGTTCGAGGAGCCCTCGCAGGCCGTGGCCTGGCTGCGGAAGCTGCATTTCGACGTGTATCTGGCCGATACCGACGAGGCCAGGAATTACCGGGAATACAGCTATGGCGGCCGCCGCACGGCCTTCGTCATCGGCGCCGAGCGCTACGGCATCCCGAAGGTGTGGTACCAGCCTGAGTTCCGGCGGGTATTCGTGCCGATGCTGGGATCGGCTGATTCCCTCAACGTATCGATTTCGGCCGCGGTCCTGCTGTACGAGGCGCGCGCGCAGATCGAGAAATGGTGACCGGCGGATGATCCCTTCGGTGGAGGTGCCGCCCGGGCATATCGCGGTGCTCGCGCCGCTGGACGGGATCGTGTTGTCGGTGGCTGCCGCGGCGGGCGACCAGGTGGTGCCGGGCGACGAGCTGCTGGTGATCGAGTCGATGAAGATGGAGCACCCGGTCCAGGCCGAGGCGGCCGGCCTGGTGCAGTCGGTGCTCGTGGCGGTGGGAGTCACGGTGGCAGCCGGGACGGTGCTGGTGGCGCTGGCGCCGTCCGGGGAGGACGCCGAGGCGATGACGGCGGAGCCGGATATGCCCTTGGAGCACATCCGGGCCGACCTGGCCGAGGCGCGGGAGCGGCACCGGATCGGGCTGGACGAGGGCAGGCCCGAGCCGACCGCGCGGCGGCACGCCGCGGGACGAAGGCGCTCAGCACCGCGGCGGCGTTCGAGATCGACGACGTGATCGACCCGGCCGACACCCGCGCCGTGCTGACCGACGTCCTGGATCGCGCTTAATCGCGCTTAGGAGTCCTGCTCTTTGCGGACCGGCAGGTGCCGGGCCAGGAACTCCTCGGTGCGATGCCAGGCATTGGCGGCGGCCTCGGGAACATGGAACATGGGCGCCTTCCGGTTGTGGAAGGCGTGCCCGGCCGTTTCCTCGACGTGGATTTCGGCGTTCTGGCTGCCGCGGACGGCCTCTTCGACCTGGGCCACCTGGTCCCGCGGGATGTAGGGGTCGCTGCCGCCGAAGTGGAACTGGATCGGCGCGCTGATCTGGGCCAGCACCTCGGTGCTGCCGGGCACGGCCGAGCCGTAGAACGAGACCACGGCGTCGAGGTCGGCCCGGGCGGCCAGGAAGTAGGCGATCGAGCCGCCCAGGCAGAAGCCGATGACCCCGAGCCCGCCCTGGACCTCGGGCAGCGCCGCCAGGTGGGCCAGCGCGGCCTCGGCGTCGGCCACGCCCTGCTCGGCGTCGAACCGCGAGGACAGCTCCAGCAACTCAGTCAGTCCCTGCTGGTCGTGCGCGGCTTTGTGTCCGGGCTTGATCCGCCAGAACAGGTCGGGCGCCGCGACCACGTAGCCGAGCGCGGCCAGATCCTCGGCCACGGCCTCGATATAGTCGCTGACGCCGTAGATCTCTTGGATCAGCAGCAGGCCGGGGCCGTGCCCGGCCTCGGGCACCCAGACGGTCAGGTCGAAGGGCCCGCCGGGCGTGGTGACCTGCTCAACTCGTGCGGACACGGCACTTCCTTCCGGTCGTCACTGGTACTCGTCGTTGGATCCGGGCCAGGAAGATGGTAGCGCTAGCATGACGCGGACCATGGAGCCGAGTTACGTCATTTACTTCACCAAGGGCCTGGCCGACGTGGTGGCCGCCGAGATCAGCCAGCTCGCGCCGCAGGCCGGAACCGGCGAGCCTGCCGACCGGTTCGTGCTCGTGGCTGTGGGCGACGCGGAGCTGACCCGGCTGCGGTCCGCGGGCCGCACGTTCGACGACATCAGGCTGCTGGTGGCCGGGCCGGCGGCGATCACCGACCTGGACAGCTTCGACCGGCTGTGCGGGCAGGCGCGGGACGCGACGGACGCCTTTTTGCGCACGCACGATCCAGCCCGCGCCGACAGCAGGCCGTGGTCGGTGACGGTGTCGGCGCGCTCGCCACGCTGGCGGGACCGGCCGGGCTGGGATCCGTCCGGGCCGATCGGCGCCCGGTTCCACGGCGCGGACCTGGCCGCCAGGTCCCGCGCGCCGGTCGACCTGCGGCTCCAGGTCGACGGAGACCAGGGGCACATCTCGCTCAACCTCACCGCCCGCCCGCACGGCGAGCGCGAGGCCGGGCCGGACCGCCCGGGGGCGCTGCGGCCCAGCGTGGCGGCCGCGCTGGTGCGGCTGGCGCTGGCGGCCGCCAGCCCCCCGGCCATCCGGCACGGGCTGTACGACCCGTGCTGCGGCACCGGCACCATCGTGGCCGAGGCGGCCCGCCTGGCCGTGCCGGTGTACGCATCCGACATCGACGAGCAGGCCGTGGCCGCCACCCGGAAGCGGCTGGCGGCGCTGGCCGGTTCTGGTGTGGCGCTCTTGCCGGGCCGGGTGTTCCGGCAGGACCTGCTGCGCGGCGTCCCGCGTGACGTGCCCGCCCGGATCGTGGTCAGCAACCTGCCCTGGGGCAAGCAGATCGAGCTGCCCAGCCGGACCGACCTGTTCGATGCGGTGGCGCGGCTGACCGCCCGCGGGCTCGCCGAGGGCGGGGCCAGCGTGCTGCTGACCACGGGCGAGCAGCAGCTGGCGGCCCGGATCAGACGGCACGCGCCGCAGGCCGTCATCACCACCCGCCGGATCGGCCTGCTCGGCCAGACCCCGGCGGTGGTGCTGGCGGAGGCGGACCGCGGCGGCCTGGCACAGCAACGATCCCGGAACGATCAGGGTCGATGATGATGGCATGGCTCCCGCAGACCACGCTTATCGCGTACGCCCGGCATCAGCTGATGACCTGCCAGCTGTCTTGAGGATCCTCGCGGAGAACCGGGCCGGGCGTCCCGCCGGGCTTCAGACCGGGTACTGGGTGGGCGTGGTGGCATAGCTGCGGTCGGTGCCACCGGGCCGTCCGCCGTCGAGGGCGTGGCCGTCCCGCCCCGGCCGGGGCGGCAACTGCCGGCCAGAACCTCGCGGCCGCACCGAGGTGGCCACCCCGGACCCCAAGATGCACACTCCCGCCATTACGGCGTAAAGGCCCACCATGAGCATCAGGCCAGCCCAGGGGCGATCGGCGCCGGAGCCGCCCGGATCGAGGATGAAGGAGGTCCACACGGCGGCGGCCGCGAGGGCCAGGCAGCCGCCCGACCCGGCGGCCACCCTGGCCAGCGGCCGGCGGCGGGCCGGGACCAGCGGGCGGGCCGGCCCGGACGCGGCCGGGGCGGGCGGGATGCCGACGGTGACCGCGGCCAGCTCGGCGTAAGTCCGCGCGGCGAGCGCCTGGCCCGCCCGGGCGTCGAGTTCGTCCCTGTTCAGCCGGCCGTGCACGAACGCGTCCTTCAGCGCCTCAATCACCTGCTCGCGGTCGGCGTGCGACGCCCGCATGGGCCCGCGGCCTGCCGTGCCTGCGGCCATCTCGTCTCCCGGACCCGCCATCGCCGGCACCTCCCCACCGGACGTAATCCACAGCCAAGGGTAACGGGATTGCCGGCCGACAGCCACACCGGGTTGACGGTAGGGGTGACGGTGTAGCACCGCCACAACATCGGCTGACCGCGTCGCCTACCCTGCCGTGAGCCGCATCTGCCAGGATGCTCCCCATGAAGTTGACGTCGCCAGGCGGCGAAGATTAAGCGCCACGTGCTCACCGGATCCACGAGGTACTCGGTCCTGCCGCAGGCGGCGCAGTCGCTGACCGGGCGCACATCATCAATTATTCCCGCCGCGACCATTGATCTCGCGGTTGGCCCGCACCCACACAAAAGCGGCAAACAGCAGAGCGACTGCCGCGACGATATAAGCAAACCAAATACCCGTCACGGCCGCGACCACCACCAGGACGATGGCGAGAATAGATCCGCCAATCGCGACACGCTTTGACCTCTCTGGTGTTCTTTCGAGCGGCATGCGAAATCCTCACTATGGTCACTGAAAGTTCTACTGGATAACTCCATGCAACCGCAGGCCATCATCTCGGATGGCGCGGGCCGGGCCGCACCCGCCGCAGGCCCGCACATGCCCACATCACCGCCGCCACCCGGGGTCCGGACAGCAGGTAGCTGCGGACCGCCGTGGCCCGCTGGGCCGCAGTGATCTCCCACAACACGCTCTCCGCTTCCGCCAGCCACCGGCGGCCAGCGGGCCCGGGCATCATCCGCGACACCATGACCAGCCCGTGCCACCGGTGCGCCACCAGGCCGTCAAACCGGTCGCCTGCAGCCAGGTCACGACCGCTGAGCCCGCTTGTCCGGCGGCGGCCACGCGGGCCACCGCCAGAATTCATGGAGATGGCGGTGAAGACGATGATGAGGGTGAGGCCAAGGACCCACGGTGCCCATCGCCAGCCGCTGAAACGCGTTCCGCCCAGTGCCGAGGAGGCCATGATCGCGCCGGCGGTGATGAACATGGCGACGCGCGCTCGCTTCCTGCGCGCATCGTAACGCGGGTCAATGGCGGGCATCATGCGACGCCACCTCCCTCGGCGAGACGGCGCAGCGCCGTATCCTTCGGGCGCCGCGCCCCGGCGAGAGCGGCGCTGGCCTGGACCGCGCCGCCGGCCGTCAGGCGGTAGTACCGCCGGGCCGGGCGTTTTTCCGCTCGCGGGTCGACATCCTCCCAGCGGCTGGTCACCCAGCCCTCGTGTTCCAGCCGCAGAAGGATGGGATAGGCCGTCCCGGGCTGGAGCCCGGTCTCCTCAGACAACTCCAGCCCGTACATCTCCCTGGCCGGATCACGAAGCAGCGCCTGCAAGACCAGCTGCACCTGGACGGTCAATCGCAACCCCATACCAGGACTCTAAATAGGTCTGACCCCCCCTGTCAAGTTCTCTATATAGATGCGAGTGCGTCCTGGGTTCCGGCCGGCGAGGCATTGGGCCGTTAGCCATCAGGGACAAGCTCGGCCACGTCGTGGTGAAGCTTGGCCATCGCCAGGTCGAACGTAGCGAGCCGGGACCCGTGTGCCCGCGCGAGCTGCGCCAGGTAAGCATCGGTCACCTGGCGGTGACCGATGATTCCCTGGGCGGGGACATCGGTGTACGAGACATCGTCGGGCCAGAATTCGTGCCGCGGATCAGCGGTGGTGCCGTTGAGGATCTCTCCTGCCGCGCTGGCCGGCTGGCCTTCGCGGATGAGCAGCCGTATCAGGCTGCCTTGAGTGATCGGGCACGTCGCGAAGTTTCCGCTCATGCCAACGAACCAGTTCTCGGCGGCGCCATGGTGAACATGATCTTCAACGAGGAGCGCGATGAGCACGTTCGCGTCGAGAAGAACGGTCACTGGTCGTCGTCCTCTAGCCGTCGCACGTCCTCGCTGGTAATCGTTCTGCCGAGGTGCGCGACGGGGAGGCCGGTGCGGGCGCTTCTGCCTATCTCGCCTGCGCTGCCCGACCCGAGCCCCCGGCGGATCAGCCCGGCAACAGCCTGACTCAGCGACTGATGGGTATCCCTGGCGATTGCCACCGCTTGAGCGTGAAGATCCTCCGGGAGGTCGATCGTAGTCCTCATGCTAGTAGTATAACTTCATCTCATCATGATGCAGTGATGAGATCCTCGTCGCAGCGCTGGCGGGCTAGGCGTCGCGGCGGACGAGCAGCCCGCCGCAGGCGGCCAGCAGCACGGCGGTCCAGGCACAGAACACGCCGAAGCCCTGCCAGCCGGACAGCACGTCGCCAGACTGCTGGCTGGTCTGGGCGACCAGCTGGCCGGCCACCGTGGGCAGGTAGCCGTGGATGTGGTTGGCGATGGTGCCGGGGATGAGGGACACCAGCGGCGGAACCACGATGACCAGGGCGATGACGATGGAGATGCCGCCCGCCGTATGCCTGATCAGCCCGCCGATGGCCAGCGCGAACAGCCCGAGCACGGTCAGGTACAAGATCGCGCCGATGACCGCCTTGGTGACCCCCGGCTGGCCGAGCGTGACCGAGATGTGGCTGCGCAGGATCGCAGTGGTGAGGAAGAACGTCACGAACACGGTGATGGCGCTGACCACCAGGTCGAGCAGGGCGAACACCACGGACTTGGCGACCAGCATCGGGACCCGGTGCGGCACGGCCAGCAGCGACGCCCGGATGGCGCCGGTGGAGTACTCGCTGCTGATCACGATCACGCCGAGCACGCAGATGGCCAGCTGGCCCAGGCCAATCCCCGCGCCGAAGATGACCGCGGTCGGATCGGACACGAGCCGGGCGTGGTTGGGATGGCTGCCGGGCGCGTTCCAGTCGTGCGAGATCACGGTGGCGATCAGCACGGAAAAGCCGATGCCGATGACCACGAAGGCCAGCAGCGACCACACCGTGGAGCGCACCGAGCGGATCTTGGTCCATTCGGCCCGCAGCAGGCCCAGGCCGAGCGGCGGCGGCGTGCCCAGGTCAGGGTGCGCCAGCGGCGGGGCCCCCTGGGCCGGCGCGGCGGTCACGACGCGCTCCGGCTCACGCCGCCGGCCGGTGCTCTCCGGTCGCCGTACTCGACGCTGTCCGCGGTCAGTTCCATGAACGCCTCCTCCAGCGAGGCCAGCCGGGGGGTGAGCTCGTGCAGGACCACCGACGCGGAGGCCGCGAACTCGCCGATCCGGGGTGCGGGCACTCCGGTGACGATCAGGCCGGGGGCCGCATCTGCCGTCCCGTCCTGATGGCCGTTGGCGCCCGGCGGACCGGGGTCCTCCGGGCGGACCTCGCCGCCCGCGGCCACGATCAGCTCGCGCAGCCGTGCCGGGTCCGGCGTGCGGACCAGCACGGACCGTTCGGAACTGCGCTGGATGAACTCGGCGGTGCTGGAGGCGGCGATCAGCTTGCCCCGGCCGATGACGATCAGGTGGTCGGCGGTGACCGCCATCTCGCTCATCAGGTGGCTGGAGACCAAGACCGTCCGGCCCTCCCTGGCCAGCTGCTGCATGAGGGTGCGGATCCACCGGATGCCCTCCGGGTCCAGGCCGTTGCCCGGCTCGTCGAGCAGCAGGACCCGGGGGTCGCCGAGCATGGCCGCGGCGATGCCGAGCCGCTGGGTCATGCCCAGGGAGAACCCGCCCGCCCGCTTGCGAGCCACCGGCCGCAGGCCGACCAGGTCGAGGACCTCATCGGCCCGGCGGGCCGGGAAGCCCTGGGTCTCGGCCAGGAACAGCAGGTGGTTGCGGGCACTGCGGCCGGGATGCAGGGCCCGGGCCTCCAGCAGTGAGCCGACCGTCCGCAGCGGCTGGGCCAGCTGCTGATAGGTCAGCCCGCCGATCGTGGCGGTGCCGCTGGCCGGCCGGTCCAGGCCGCAGATCAGCCGCAGCGTGGTCGATTTGCCCGCGCCGTTAGGGCCGAGGAAGCCGGTCACCCGGCCCGGCTCGACGGTGAAGGACAGGTGGTCCACGGCCACCGTATCCCCGAACCGCTTGGTCAGTTCATGGGCCTCGATGAGGCCAGGTGCTTCGGCCATCTGTATCTCCCGGTGCTGTATCCGCCGTGCCGGGGGCGCCCGGGAAACCGGGCGCTCAGCCTATTTCCCGGCCCAAGGATGCCCGGTGTCGCGTAGTTACGCAAACGGGCTCGTCGCCGGCCGGGCGGGTTTCCGTGCCAATGGCCTGGCGCCGGTGGTATGAAACCGGGTTTCTCCGGCTCACTGAAAGTCGCGCTTTGGTGTATCTGGCGGGAAGGCTCGCTCTCTGTACCGGGTGAGGGGGAGGGGAGCTGGGGGGGCGGGAGGACCGGCCGGGCGGGGCTAGATCAGGCGGCCGGCCCTCCCGCAGACCGGCGCCATCGCCGCGCGCCACCGGCCCGTGCTGCTGGCCTGAGCCCGTGCGGGCGGACCATACTGTGCCGCATGGCCGGTGAGCGTAACCAAATCCCCATGTCGACGACGGACAGCATTCCGTCCGCGTCGCAGCGTGCGGTCAAAGCCAGCGACATGGCGTGGGCGTCATCGCAGACATCAATTCTCGATGCCAAGAATCAGCTCGCGGCCTGGGCGGATCGGCATGGGTATGATGCGGTCGTCGGCGTCCGCCTGATCGCGAAACCCGGCGTGCGTGTCATTGACTGGGTTATTTACGGGACGGCAATCAGCTGGGACGGCTGAGTCGGAGGTCCGACCGTGGCTGTGGACCACGACGAAGCGGCGATCGAGGTGGCGCAGCGCAGCGCGGCCCGCATGTACGCCGACGACCGGGCGACCAGGGCGCTGGGGATCAGCATCGACGAGGTCGGGCCGGGACGGGCCACGGCCCGGATGCGGATCACGGCGGCGATGACCAACGGCCACGGCATGGCGCACGGCGGCTACATCTTCCTGCTGGCCGACACGGCGTTCGCCTACGCCTGCAACAGCTACGGCCCGGTGACCGTGGCCCAGGGGTGCCAGGTCACGTTCCTGCGCCCGGCCGCCGAAAATGACGAGCTCACCGCGTCGGCTACGGAACGAGCCCGGATGGAGCGCAGCGGCATCTACGACGTCACCGTCCGCCGCGCCGACGGGCAGGTCATGGCCGAGTTCCGCGGAAACAGCCGCACCTTGCCTCAGCGGGACGGAACCGGCTCGGGTGCGCTTGATCGCGGCTGAGGGACCGTGGTTGACTGCTATGGCCGATGGTGAGATACGTAGCGGCACGTAACGCCTTACCAGTGGCCCCGTTCCACACGACCGGCGAGGCGGATACCGTGAGCCTGTTGCATGAGGTGGAGGTACCGCGACTGCCGGTGTCCCGGCTGGAGCCGGTCATCGGCGCCCCGCGGTACGCGGAGCTGACCCGGGTCGCGCACCAGGTCCGGCAGGTGCTGGCCGGGCACACCATCTGGAACGTCAACTCGACCGCGGCAGGCGGCGGAGTCGCCGAGATGCTGCAGGTTCTGGTCGGGTATGTCCAGGATCTGGACATAGCCATCGGCTGGCTGGTCATCACCGGCGACGCCGAGTTCTTCGCCATCACCAAGCGGCTGCACAATCAGATACACGGCCGCCGGTCCGGGGCCCCGCTCGGCGCGGCGGAGGCCAGTCATTACGCGCAGATGCTGGCCGCGAACGCGGTGGAGCTGACGGCCCGGGTCCGGCCCGGCGATGTGGTGCTGCTGCACGACCCGCAGACCGCCGGCCTGGCGGCGCCGCTGGCGCAGGCGGGCGCCCGGGTGGTGTGGCGCTGCCACATCGGCGTGGACTGGGAAGACGACGTGACGCGGGCCGGGTGGGATTTCCTGAGGCCGCACCTGGCCGCCGCGGACGCGTACGTGTTCTCGCGCCGGACCTACGTCCCGTCGTGGATCCCCGCTGACCGGGCCTGGATCATCCCGCCGTCGATCGACCCGTTCTCCCCGAAGAATCAGTCACTCCCCGCCGACACCGTGCGGGCCATCCTGGTGAAGCTGGGCGTGCTGGACAGCGCGGCGCCGATGGGGCCCGCGACGTTTGTGCGCCGCGACGGCGGCGCAGGCGTCGTCACCAGGCCAGCCGCCATCACCGGCGAGGGCCGCCCCGGACCCGATGAGCCGGTGCTGGTGCAGGTCTCCCGCTGGGACCGGCTCAAGGACATGAGCGGGGTCATGCGCGGCTTCGCCGACCACGTCGCGCCCAGCGGTGACGGGTACCTGATGCTGGTCGGCCCGGCGGTCAAGGACGTGAGCGACGACCCGGAGGGGGCCGCGGTTTACGGTGAGTGCCTGCTGCAATGGCGCGATCTGAGCCCCGCGGCCCGGACCCGGATCCTGCTGGTTACCCTGCCGCTGGATGACATCGACGAGAACGCGGTCATGGTCAACGCGGTGCAGCGGAACGCCACCGTCATCGCCCAGAAGAGCCTGGCGGAAGGGTTCGGGCTGACCGTCTCGGAGGGAATGTGGAAGGCGCGGCCGGTCATCGGCTCGGCGGTCGGCGGGATCATCGACCAGATCCCCGCGGGCACCGGGGTCCTGCTACCGGATCCCGCCGACCTGGCGGCGTTCGGATCGGCGGCCCGTGTCCTGCTCGACGATCCGGACCAGGCGGCGCGGCTCGGGCAAGCCGCGCATACCCACGTCCGCGAGCAATACATCGGCGACGTGCATCTGCTGCGCTACGCCAAGCTGCTCGGTAGCCTGATCGGCGGTGGATAACACGACGGTGAACCCGTGACCAGTCATCTCGATCTCGACCGCCTCGTGGCGTTCGATGTCCACGTGCACATCGAGGCCGACGCCAGCGGCCGGACCGCGCTCGATCAGGAACTGCTCGCGGCCTCGGCCGCTTATTTCCGGGGCGAGCAACCCCGGATCCCCACGATCGGTGACGTCGCGGCCTATTACCGCGAGCGCAGCATCGGCGCGGCGGTCTTCACGGTCGACGCCGGGACGGCCCTGGGCCAGCAGGCGCCGCGCAGCGAGGAGATCGCCGAGGCCGCCGCGGACTACGCGGACATACTGGTCCCGTTCGGCTCGGTCGACCCGCTCACCGGGGAAGCCGCAGTCCGCCGGGCTCGCCGTCTGGTCACCGAGTACGGCGTACGGGGGTTCAAGTTCCACCCGAGCCTGCAGGGGTTCGAGCCCAGCGACCGGGCCTACTATCCGCTGTACGGGGCGCTGCAGGAGCTGGGCGTGCCGGCGTTGTTCCATACCGGCCAGACCGGGATCGGCGCGGGCCTGCCGGGCGGCCGCGGGATCAAGCTGAGGTTTTCCGATCCCATGCTGCTCAACGACGTCGCCGCGGACTTCCCTGAGCTCGTGATCATCCTGGCGCACGCGGCGATACCGTGGCACGACCAGGCGATCTCGATGGCGACGCACAAGGCGAACGTGTTCATCGACCTGTCCGGCTGGTCACCGAAGTACTTCCCGCCGCAGCTGGTGCGCAACGCGAACTCGGTGCTGCGCCACAAGGTCCTGTTCGGCTCCGACTTCCCGGTTCTCACGCCGGATCGCTGGCTGCGCGATTTCGCCGCGCTCGAGATCAAGCCGGAGGTCCGGCCGCTGATCCTGAAGGACAACACCGCTCGCGTGCTGGGGCTGGGCTGACAGCGCCAAACCCGCCCGGCCGTGGGGCCGGGCGGGTTTGCGCGGAGATTTACCTCCTACGGCGGGTTACAGGCTGATGTAGCTGCCTGGTGCGGCCTGGATCGGCGGGAAGCGCGTGCTGCCCAGGGACTTCGGGGCTGCGCTCTGCTCGCCGGAGCGCTTGGTCAGCCAGCCGGCCCAGTGGTCCCACCAGGATCCTTCGCGCCGCTCGGCGGCCGCCAGCCAGTCCTCCGCCTTGGGCGGCGTGGCCGGGTTGACGAAGTAGCCGATACCGCGGTGCTTCGGGTCGGCCACCACGGTCTGGATGTGGCCGCTGGAGCACAGCACGAACTCGGCGTGACCCGGGAGCACCTGGGTGGACTGGTAGCAGGTCTTCCACGGGGTGATGTGGTCGGTCAGTCCGGCCGCCACGAAGGTGTCGGAAGTGATGGCCGACAGGTCGATCGGGGTGCCCATGATCTTCATGGCCCCGGGGTGGATCATCTGGTTCTCCGCCACCATCTCCAGCATCTGCTGGTGGAAGGCCGTGCTCAGCCGGGTGGTGTCGTTGTTCCAGGCCAGGATGTCGAAGGCCGGCGGGTCCTGGCCCATCAGGTAGTTGTTGACCCAGTAGTTCCAGACCAGGTCGTTCGGGCGCAGCCAGGCGAACGTGTTCCCCAGCTGCCAGCCGTTGATGATGCCGGTCGGCCTGGACACCTGCTTGGCCACCTCGAGCAGCTGCGGGGTGGCGAACAGGAACATCCGCCCGTCGGAATCGGTGTCGAGCAGGGTGACGGTCAGCGTGGAGGAGTGGATCCGGTCGTCGCCCACCGCCTGCAGGTGCGCCTGGGCCAGCGTGGAGGTCATCCCGCCCAGGCAGGCGCCCATGATGTTGACGTCCGGCGAGCCGGACACCTGGCGGATCACGTCGGTGGCGTCGATCGTGGCCTCGACGTAGGTGTCGAAGTCCCAGTCGTGGTGGGCCTTGGTCGGGTTGCGCCAGCTGATCGTGTACACCTGGATGCCGCGCTGGAGCAGGAACTCGTACATGCTGCGGCCGGGTGAGAGGTCCAGCGCGTAGTACTTGTTCACCTGCGGCGGCACCACCAGCAGCGGCCGGTCGTAGACCGTCTCGGCCTGCGGCGTGTACTGGATGAGCTCGAACACCTCGTTGCGGTAGATGACCGAGCCGGGCGTGGCGGCCAGGTTCTCGCCCTTGGTGAACGGGCTGGGGTCGACCATGGTCGGCATGCCGTGGTTGTGCCTCAGGTCACCGAGCCAGTTGGCCAGCCCGCGGCGCACGCTGCCGCCGCCGGTGTCGTAGGCGCGCTTGACGGCGGCCGGGTTGGCGGCGAAGAAGTTGGTCGGCGCCATGGCCTCCCGGAGCAGGACCGCCCCGAAGCGCAGCCGCGCGGTGGCCTTGCCGGGCAGGTCCAGGCTGTCGACGTAGCGCTCCAGCCCCCCGCCCCAGGTGAGGTAGCTCTGCATGGTCGCCTTGAACAGGGGGTTGCCCTGCCAGGCCGGGTCGGCGAAGCGCTTGTCGCCCTTCTCCGGCGCGACTTCCGACCGGCCGAGGCCGATCTTGACCGCTTCCTGGCCGACGCCGGGCACGGTCTGCAGCACGGCCTGCGGGTGGCGCGCGGCCACCTGGCCGAAGTAGCGCAGGGCCCCGACCGCCTCGCGGACGCCGAAGATGTTGAGCGCGCTGAGCGGCTTGGGGGCGGGACCCTGGGCCGCTGCCTTCGCGGCGGCCTTGGGTGCGGCCTTCGGTGCGGTCTTGGCCGCGGTCTTCGGTGCGGCCTTCGGTGCGGCAGCGGACCGCGGCGATGGGTCGCCGTGCCCGTTGGGGGTGGTGCTCTGGGTGGGCGGCGCCTGGCCGCGTGGAGTTGTCATGACAGCCTCTCTATGATGATGGCCATTCCCTGGCCGCCGCCGACGCACATGGTCTCCAGCCCGATGGCCTGATCGCGGGTGCGCAGGTCGTTGAGCAGCGTGGCCAGGATGCGGACCCCGGTCATGCCGAACGGGTGGCCGAGGGCGATGGCGCCCCCGTGCGGGTTGAGCTTGTTGCTGAACGGGTCGATGCCGATTTCGCGGGCCGACGGGATGACCTGCGCGGCGAAGGCCTCGTTGATCTCCACCACGTCCACGTCATCGATCGTCATCTTGGCCCGCTCCAGCGCCTGCCGCGTGGACTCGATCGGGCCCAGGCCCATCAGCTCGGGTTCGAGCGAGCTGACGCCGGTGGAGACGATGCGGGCGATCGGGGTGATCCCGAGCGTCCTGGCCAGGTCGGCCGACATCACCACCGAGGCGGCGGCGCCGTCGTTGAGCGGGCAGGAGTTGCCCGCCGTGATCCGGCCGTCCGCGCGGAAGACCGGCTTCAGG
Source organism: uncultured Actinomycetes bacterium (assembly GCA_963835775.1). Lineage (GTDB taxonomy): Bacteria > Actinomycetota > Actinomycetes > Streptosporangiales > Streptosporangiaceae > Palsa-504. Next base: position 156,140 of record CAWIHB010000007.1, read on the forward strand.
GTGGCCAGCCGCTCCAGGCTGGTGTCCGCGCGGGGCCCGTCGTCGGCCGTCATGGTGGCCCCGGACGACAGCGGCACCGGGATGATCTCGCGGGCGAAGATGCCGTCCTGGCCGGCCTGGACCGCACGCTGCTGGCTCTGCAGGGCGTACCGGTCCATCTCCTCCCGGCTGATGCCGTACTTGTCGGCCACGTTCTCGGCCGTCTCGCCCATGCTCATGAAGACCTCGGGGAAGCCCTCGGGGTTGCCGGCCTGCAGCCTTGGGTTCTGGGTCTCGGGCTGGTCGCAGAACTTCCCGAGCGGCGAGCGGGTGCTGGACTCGACGCCCACGCACAGGAACGCGGAGCCCTCGTCCGCCTTGATGGCGTGGAAGGCCATCCGGACCGCCTGCAGCGACGACGAGCAGTACCGGTTGACCGTGGTGCCCGGGGCTCCGACTCCGGTCAGGATCGAGATGATCCGGGCCAGGTTGTGCGACTGCTCCCCGCCGGGCAGCGCGCAGCCGCAGATCACGTCGTCGATCTGGCTGCGGTCCAGCTGCGGGACGCGCTCGAGCACCTGCCTGACGACATAGGCGCCCAAGTCGTCGGGCCGCTGGTCGATCAGCGAGCCCTTGTTGGCACGGCCGATCGGTGTCCGGCCAATGCTGACGATGACGGCTTCTGACATCAAATCCTCCTCGGGTCAATCACTGGTCACCGCGTGCAGGCCGCCTTCGGCGCTGCGGGCACGCAGGAGCTTCTTGTCGTACTTGCCGACGCTGGTGCGCGGCACCTGATCGACGAACACCCAGGCATCGGGCAGCCACCACTTCACGACCCCCACGCTGGCCAGGTGCTCCCGGAGTTCCTCCGGGGTCGCCGACTGGCCCGGGGCCAGGACCACGCAGGCCATCGGCCGCTCACCCCAGCGCACGTCGGGGATGGCGATGACCGCGGCCTCACGGACCGCGGGGTGGGTGAGGATGGCCGACTCCAGCTCGAGGGTGGAGATCCACTCGCCGCCCGACTTGACCACGTCCTTGGCCCGGTCGCTGATCGTGACGAACCCGTGGGCGTCGATCCGGCCGACGTCGCCGGTGCGCAGCCATCCGTCGCGGAACTTGTCCGGCGCGGGGTCCCGGTAATACCCGGCCGTCACCCACGGCCCGCGCACCTCGATCTCGCCGGTGGCGTGCCCGTCGCGGGGCAGCGGCTTGCCCTCATCGTCGACGACCCGGGCCTCCACGCCGCCGAGCGGCCGCCCGGCGGTAGCCCGGTAATCCAGGGCGCGCTCGGCGGGCGCGTGCTTGGGCGGCCAGGCCAGCGACGCGACCGGGCTGGTCTCGGTCAGGCCCCAGCCCTGGATCACCTGCACGCCGAGCCGCTGCTCGTAGGCCTCGATCAGGCTGCGCGGCACGGCCGCCCCGCCGGCCATGATCATGCGCAGCGAACTCAGGTCGATGCTGGACTGGTCCAGGCCGAGCATGTCGAACCACACCGTGGGGACGGCCGCGGCCAGGGTGGCCCGCTCGGCCGCGATGAACCGGGCCAGCGGTGCCGCCTGCGCGAACCGGTTCGGCAGCAGCAGGTCGGCGCCGACCAGCCAGGCGGCGTACGGTATCCCCCAGGCGTTGCCGTGGAACATGGGCACCACGGGCAGCACGCGGTCGTTCTGGGTGATCGCGAGGGCCTCGCCGGAGCTCACCCCCAGCGTGTGCAGGAACGCTGACCGGTGGCTGTACACCACGCCCTTCGGCTCCCCGGTGGTGCCGCTGGTGTAGCACATCGCGGCGGCCTCGTGCTCGTCGATGTCCGGCCACGGATAGCCGGGCTTGGAGGCGGCCAGGAACTCCTCGTAGTCCAGGTGCGCGGGCAGCGCGGACCGGTCGCCGTCGCCGTACACGATGAGCTGCCGGACCGTCTTGACCTGGTCCCCGCCTTCGGCCAGGACCGGCCCGAGAATGCCGGCCAGGCTGGCGTCGGCGATGATCACGCGGTCCTCGGCGTGGCCGATGATATAGAGGAGCTGGTCCGCGGACAGCCGGATGTTGAGGGTGTGCATCACCGCGCCCATGGCGGGAATGGCGAAGTACGCCTCCAGGTGCTCGGAGTTGTTCCAGCCGAAGGTGGCCACCCGGTCGCCGGGCCCGACGCCGAGGCGGCGCAGGCTGGCCGCCAGCTGCTCGGCCCGGTCGGCCAGGGCCGCGAACGTGATATGGCGGGCATCGCCGGGCTCGCAGGTGACGACCTCGCTGTCCCCGTACAGGGCCCGGCCGTGCTCGAAGATGTGCCGGATGGTGAGCGGGAACTCCATCATCGTGCTGCGCATTACGCGCCTTCCTTTCTCAGCCGCCGGAGATGTGCGCGTGCTGACCGGCCCAGTGCGGATCGCGCAGCTCGCGCTTGAGGATCTTGCCCGCCGCCGACTTGGGCAGCGGCTCCACGCGCAGCTCGATATCCCTGGGCACCTTGAACCGGGCGATCTGCTGGCGGCAGTGCGCGACCAGTTCCTCGGCGCTTACCTGCTGCCTGACGAACACCACCGCGTAGACCGACTCGCCCCAGTGCGGGTCGGGCACGCCGAACACCGCGACCTCCTCGACGGCGGGATGACCGGTCAGGGCGTTCTCCACCTCGGTGGAGTAGATGTTCTCGCCGCCGCTGACGATCATGTCCTTGGCCCGGTCAACCAGGTAGATATACGACTCGTCGTCCCGGTACCCCAGGTCGCCGGTCAGGTACCAGTCCCCGCGCATGACCTCGGCCGTGGCCTCGGGCTTCTGCCAGTAGCCCGCCATCAGGCTGGGGCTGCGCACCAGGATGTGGCCGACGGTGCCCGGCGGCACGTCAGCCTGGGCGGAGTCGACGATCCGCACCTCGACGCCGGTGGCGGGCTGGCCGCACGACCGGACGCGCGGCGTGTCGAGGATGAGCTCCTCGTGCGGCAGCAGGGTGGTGATCGGGGTGGCTTCCGTGGTGCCGTACACGTGCAGCAGCTCGGCGCCGGGGAAGGCCTGGCGGGTCTGCCGGAGCGTCTCGGCCGAAATGGGCGAGGCGCCATGGCTCAGGTAGCGCAGCGAGCTGACGTCGCGGGGCCGGGCCAGCTGCGCCTGGGCCGCCGCGGCGAGCATGGTGGGCACCAGCAGCGTGTGGGTGACCGCCTCGCGCTCGATCAGGTCGAGGGCCAGGTCGGGGTCGAACTTAGGCATGATGACGTGCGTCCCGCCGGCCCAGACGGTGGCCAGCGTGCCGATGATCCCGCCGGTGTGGAACAGGGGCGAGGCCACCAGCCACCGGGTGTCCCGGTCGAAGGGCCAGGTGGCCATGAAGTGCAGCGCGCTGCTGACCAGGCTCCGGTGGGTGTGCATCGCGCCCTTCGCGGCCCCGGTGGTGCCCGAGGTGTAGAACAGGGCGGCCAGGTCATTCTCGGTCACCCCGGCACCCAGATCGGCCTCGTCGGCCCCGGCGATCAGCTCCTCGTAGTCACCGGGCAGGGTCAGTACCTGCTCGACCTCCGCGGCACCCGGGTAGTCGGCCTCGGCGAACAGCACGCTGACCCCGGCGTCGGCCAGGATGGCCCGCATCTCGGCCGGCGCCAGCCGCGAGTTGACCGGGACCAGCACCAGGCCCGCGGCCGGGACGCCGAGGTACAGCTCGAGGTAACGATCGGAGTTCAGGCCGATGACGCCGACCCGGTCACCGGGCACCAGGCCCAGCGCGCGCAGACCCCCGGCCAGGCGCCGGCATCTCGAGCCGAGCTCGGCGTAGGTACGGCGGCGATCCTGGCACACCACCGCGCAGGAGCCTGCCGCGGTGGCGAGGGCTCGATTGAGCGGCAAGGCGAAGGTGTACATACGGGGGTTCGCCTCCAAGCACGAAGTCAGGCAGTGGTCTGGGCCTAGTTCCGGCGTCCCGCCCGACCGGCGGCCCGCTGGATGACCCTGAAATTACCGAACGTTCGGTGAAATAATACCGGCCAAAGGTCCGCAGAACCCCAGGTAATAGGTCCCTGGATTTTCTTGTGGCGGGATGTGCATACTACGTCTGCCAGGTATTCCAGGGACCGGTGCTCCCAGTGTTTGGTCCCGATGTCATGGAGGCTTTTCCGATGGCCGAGACCACGTCCGTCATGCCCGTCCGGGATGAGCGGTTGCTCATCAGGGGACTGCGCATCCACGCTCAGATCCGCGGCGAGGGCGAGCCCCTGCTGCTCTACTCCGGCATCTGGGGTCTGGTGACCCTGTGGCAGCGGCTGCTCCCGCACCTGCCCGGGTTCCAGACGATCGCCTTCGACCCGCCGGGCCTCGGCCGCTCGCAGGCGCCCCGGTTCCCGCTCACCATGCTCGGCCTGGCCGAGTTGGGCAACGCGGTGCTGGACGAGCTGGGGGTGGAATCCACGCACGTGCTCGGCGCATCGTTCGGCGGCGCGCTCGCGCAGCAGATGGCGTTCTCGCATCCCCGGCGGGTGCGCCGCCTGGTGCTGGCCTCGACGTCCTTCGGCGGCTTCGCGATGCCCGGCGACCCGACCGCCATGTGGCACTTCATCCACCCGAACGCCTACCATCCGGAGCGGCTGGAACGCGTGGCCGGGTCCATGTTCGGCGGGCGGATGCGCACCGAGCCGGAGCTGGTCCGCTCCATGCACATCAAGCGGCCGACCGACACCCTGGCCGCGCTGCACCGGATGGCCCCGCTGATCGGCTGGTCCAGCCTGCCGTGGCTGTGCGCGGTCAGGCAGCCCACGCTGGTCATCGCGGGCGACGACGACCCGATCACCCCGCTGGTGAACCACCGGGTCATCGCCATGCTGATGCCGAAGGCTAGGCTGCATGTCGTGAAGGGTGGCGGGCACCTGGTCCTGCTGGACAGCGCCGAGCAGGTCGGGCCGGTGATCACCAGTTTCCTGCGGGGGGACGATTCCTAGCGTGGCAGTAGTGGCAGTAGATGACGGCTCCGGCGCCGCGGGTACGTACGCGCTGCTGACCGACGGGACGACGGTCGGGATCCGGCCCGCCCGGCCGGGCGACTTCGAGGCCGTGCGGGACATGCACGCCAGGATGTCCACGGAAAACCTGTACATGCGGTTCTTCGGCGTCAGCCGGGCGGCGGCCGAGCAGGAGGCGCGGCGCATCTGCCGCGAGCCGGCGCCGGACCGGGCCGCGCTGCTGGCGGTCCTGGACGGCCACATCATCGGCTGCGGCAGCTACCAGCTGACCGGCGAGGCGGAGGCCGAGGTCGCCCTGGCGGTCGCCGACGACATGCACAGCCGCGGCATCGGCACGCTGCTGCTCGAGCACCTGGTCTCGCTGGCGCGCAGCCAGGGCGTCCGCACCTTCGTGGCGGAGACCCTGTCGGAGAACGCGCCGATGCTGAACGTCTTCGCCCACGCCGGGCTGCGGGCGCACCGCACGCTGGCCGACGCGGTGTACGAGGTCTCGTTCCCGCTGCCGGGCGGGGAGGGCGAAGCCGGATCCGGCGCCTACCACGACGCGGTGGCCGAGCGGGAACGGTCGGCCGACGTGGCCAGCCTGCGCCACGTGCTGACCCCGGCGTCGGTCGCCGTGATCGGCGTGAGCCGGCGCCCGGGTTCGGTGGGGCGGGCCATCCTGCGGAACATCATCGAGGCCGGCTTCGCCGGGCCGCTCTACGCGGTCAACCCCCGGGCCGACGAGCTGCGGACCGCCCTGCCCGGCGGCGTGACCTGGAGCCCGTCGGTGGCCGCGCTGCCCGAGCCGGTCGAGCTGGCGGTCATCGCCACGCCCGCGGCGGCCGTGACGGCCATCGCGGAAGCCTGCGGGCAGCGGGGCGTCAAGGCCCTGGTCGTGACCGCGGTCGGGCTGGACGCCGCGGCCCGGGCCCGGCTGCTGACCATCTGCCGCCGCGACGGCATGCGGCTGGTGGGGCCGACCTCCTTCGGGGTGGCCAACATGGCATCCGCCCTGAATGCGACGTTCGCCGCGCGCCAGCCCCGGCCGGGCCGGGCCGGGCTGGCGCTGCAGTCCGGCGGCGTCGGCATCGTCCTGCTCGAGCACCTGTCCCGGCTGGGCGTCGGGATTTCCTCGTTCGTCTCGCTGGGCGACAAGGCTGACGTGTCAGGCAATGACATTCTGCTGTGGTGGGCGTCGGACCCGGCGACCAAGCTGGCCGTGCTGTACCTGGACTCGTTCGGGAACCCGCGTAAGTTCGCCAGGGCCGCGCGGGCCGTCGGCCGCACCATGCCCGTGCTGGCCGTCAACGCGGGCCGGTCGGCGGCCGGCCAGCGGCTGGCCGCGATCCGGGCCGCCGCGGCGGCCGCCCCGCAGCTGACCAGGCAGGCCCTGTTCGAGCAGGCGGGCGTGATCGCCACCGCCAACCTGGGCGAGCTGCTCGACGCCGCGGCCCTGCTGGCCGCCCAGCCGATCCCCGCCGGCAGCCGGGTGGGCGTGGTGGCCAACACCCGGGGCGGCGGGGTGCTGGCCGCCGACGCCTGCGGTGACGTGGGCCTGCAGATCGCCGCCCTGGCCGCGGACACCAGGCGGGCGCTGAGCGGGCTGCTGCCCGCCGAGGCCGCGGTGGACGGCCCGGTCGACACCACCTCGGCGGTCCAGCCCGGGCAGTTCCGCCGCTGCCTGGAGCTGGTTGGGGCCGATCCCGGCGTGGACGCGGTGCTGGCCGTGACGGCCACCACGGCGACCAGCGACCTGGTGGCCGACGTGTGCGCCGCCCGGCTGCCGGTGCCGATCGCCGCCGCGATCATGGACCAGACCGAAGCGGTCCGGCTGCTGCCCGGACCGGACCAGGACTCCCCCGCCGTCCCCGCGTACGCCTATCCGGAATCGGCGGCCCGGGCGCTGGGCCACGCCGCGCGGTACGGGACGTGGCGGGCCATCCCGCCGGACAACGTTCCCGAACTTGTCGGCCTGCGCCAGGACCGGGCCCGCGAGCTGGTGGAAGGCTTCCTGGCCGGGGCCCCGGGGGGCGGCTGGCTGCCCAGGCACCAGGCGGTGGAGCTGCTGGCCTGCTACGGCGTGCCGGTGCTGGACGGCGCCACGGTCCCGGCCAAGGACGGGCCCGGGGTCAAGGTGAGCATCTCCGTGCTGGAGGAGCAGATCTTCGGCCCGCTGGTGCTGCTCGGGACGGACGGCATGGACGGCGCCCTGCCGGACCGCACCGCCCGGCTCACCCCGCTGACCGGAGCCGACGCCGACACCCTGATCCGCGCGGTCCGCGCCGCGCCGCTGCTGGCCGCCCAGGCCGGCCTGGCCTCGCTGCGGGACATGGTGCTGCGGGTGTCGCAGCTGCCCGACCACCTCCCGCAGATCGCCGAGCTCGAGCTCCGCCCGGTCGTGGTCCGCCCGGAGGGCGCCCTGGCCGTGGACGCCCAGGTCCGGATCCAGCCGGTCCCGTCGGCCGACGCCTACCTGCGCCGGCTGAGGTGATGGGGAAGCAGGCACCACGGCCCGTTCGGCATAAAAATCTCTTATGGCCTAACGGGCCGGGTTACTGCCCATACTGACCCTTGACGCGCAGGCCAGCCGGGTCGAACGGCGGGCGCAGGGACACGGCGGCCGGGTAGAGCCGGCCGCCCACGTTGACCTGGTACGCGCCGGAGCGGATCACCTCGGCGGCGAGCGGGCCGCCGGCCGGGTCGCGGAGGTAGGCCAGGCCGACGCCGGCGCCCAGGGCCGCGCCCCAGGCGCCCGAGGTGAGCTGGCCGACGGCGGCGCCGTCGCGCAGGACCAGTTCGCCGCCCCAGATCATGGCCTCGGGATCGGCCAGGACCAGGGAGACCAGGCGGCGGCGGGGGCCTGCGGCGCGGGCCCGCTCGACGGCCTCGCGGCCGAGGAACGGGACCGTGCTCTTCAGCTTGCAGGCGAACAGCAGGCCGGCCTCGGCCGGGTTGTAGTCCGGGGTCAGCTCGCGGCCGAAGGCCCGGTAGGCCTTTTCCAGCCGGAGCGACTCGATGGCGTAGTAGCCGGCGTTGACCAGGCCGAGTTCGGCTCCGGCGGACATCAGGTCCGCATACGCGCCGACCGCGAAGTCGGGCGGGAGGTACAGCTCCCAGCCCAGCTCGCCGACGTAGGTGATGCGGGTGGCGCGGACGGTGGCGTAGCCCAGGTCGATGAGGCGGCTGACACCGAACGGGAAGGCCTCGTCGGACAGGTCGGCGCGGGACAGCCGGGACAGCAGGTCCCGGGACCGGGGGCCCATCACGCCGTAGACGGCGTAGGCCGAGGTGACGTCGACCAGGGCGGCGTGGCCGCCGGCGGGCATCAGGCGGGTGATGTGGTCCTGGTCGCGTTCGGCGCTGGCCGAGCTGCTGACCAGCAGGAACTCCTCTTCGGACAGGCGGGTCACGGTGATGTCGGCCTCGTAGGTGCCGCGCGCGTTGAGCATGCCGGTGTAGACGGTCCGGCCCGGCGGGACGGCCACGTCGGCGGTGCACAGCCACTGCAGCACCTGCTCGGCGTCCCGGCCGGTCAGCAGGTACTTGGCGAAGCTGGTCTGGTCGAACAGCGCCACCGCCGCGCGGGCGGCGCGCTGCTCGGCGTTGCACCAGGGCTGCCAGTTCTGCTGGCCCCAGCCGTACTCGATGACCGGCTTCTCGTCTTTGGGCGCGAATACGTTGGCCCGCTCCCAGCCCATCTTGCTGCCGAAGCAGGCATTGGCCTGCTCGAGCAGGTGGTAGGCCGGGGAGCGGCGGAACGGGCGGGCGGTGTCGAGCTCGCGGTTCGGCCAGGGCACCGCGTAGTGCAGGCCCAGGACTTCGGCCACCCGGTCGTGCAGCCACTGGTTGTTGCCGTTGAACGGGGCGAAGCGGCGGATGTCGACCGTGGTCAGGTCGGTGCCCGGGTCGCCTTCGATGATCCACTCGGCCAGGGCCCGGCCCGCGCCGCCCGCCGAGGCGATGCCGACCGAGTTGAATCCGGCCGCGACGAAGAAGTTGCGCACTTCCGGGGCTTCGCCCAGGATGAACTGGTTGTCCGGGGTGAAGCTCTCCGGGCCGTTGTAGAACTTCTTGATGCCGGTCTCGGCCAGGGCCGGGATCCGGCCGATGGCGCTGTTCATCAGGATGGCGAAGTGGTCCCAGTCCTCCTCCAGGAGCTGGAACTCGAACGGGTAGGGCAGCGCGTCCGGTGCCACCCAGGGCTTGGCCTCGGGCTCGAACCCGCCGACCAGCAGGCCGCCCACCTCTTCCTTGATGTAGGTGTAGCCGTCCGGGTCGCGCAGCACCGGCAGGTCGCGGTGCACGCCGCCGATCTGCTCGGTGACGACGTAGAAGTGCTCGGCCGAATGCAGCGGGACGGTCACCCCGCACATCGCGCCGACCTGCTTGGCCCACTGGCCGGCGCAGTTGACCACGATCTCCGCCTCGACGTCGCCCTGGTCGGTGCGGACGCCGGTGATCTTTCTGCCCTTCGTGGTGATCGCCTTCGTGGTGATGGCCCTCGTGGTGATGGCCCTCGTGGTGATGGCCCTCGTGGTGATGGCCCTCGTGGTGATGGCACTGACGCGGGTGCGCTCCTTGATGGTGACGCCGCGGTCGCGGGCGCCGCGGGCCAGCGCGGCGGTCAGGCCGGTGGGGTCGGCCCGGCCGTCGCCGGGCAGCCAGATCGCGCCCTCGAGGTCGTCTGTGTTCAGCACGGGGTAGAGCTCGCGGGCTTTTTGCGGGCTGATCAGCTCGCAGTCCAGCTGGTAGGCCTCGGCGGTGGCGGCGGTCCGCCGCAGCTGGGTCATCCGGTCGGCGGTGCGGGCCACGGTGACGCCGCCGCAGCGGCGGAAGCCGGTGGACAGGCCCGTCTCTGCTTCGAGCTGCTCGTAGAGCTGGGTGGAGTACTGCACCAGCCGGGTGCCGGCCTCCGAGGCGCGCAGCTGGCCGACCAGGCCGGCCGCGTGCCAGGTGGTGCCGCAGGACAGCTGGCCCTGCTCGAGCAGCAGCACGTCGGTCCAGCCCATGACGGCCAGGTGGTAGGCCACGCTGGCGCCGATCACGCCGCCGCCGATGATGACCACGCGGGCCCGGGCGGGCAGGTCCGCTGGGGGGATCTCGTGGGGGGTCTCAGCCTCTTCAGTCGTCATGCTGGACGTCCTCGAGCGTCTTTTGGAACCCGGCTGCGGTGAACCCGGCCGCGGCACCCTCGAAGCGTTCCATGGCCCAGGCCCAGAAGTCGAAGTCGATCGGGCTGGCGCCGTGCTGGATCGCGCCCCACAGCGTCCAGCCGTACATGCCGGCCAGGCCGAGCAGCCGGGCCCGGGCGATCCGGCTGCGTCGCGGCTGGCCGTAGTAGGCGGTGACCAGCGCGGCCAGGGCGTCGTCGTCCAGGTGCGACTCGGCGGCGATGTTGCCGAGCTCGAAGCAGGCGTCGTTGTTGCCGGACAGCTCGTAGTCGATCAGCCAGATCCGGTCCCCGTCGTCGATGAAGTTGGCGGGCAGCAGGTCGTTATTGCACGGGACCGTTTTCGTGGGCCGCCCGGCCAGGGCCTGCTCGGCGGCCTGGCAGTGCGGCAGCAGGGCGTCATAGCCGTCCGGGATCCTGAAGCCGCGGGAGCGGGCCACCGCCAGGTAGCCGCGCTGGACGTCGAACATGTTGAAGTCGTTGCCGAACCTGCCGCCGCCGTGCAGGCGGCGGCAGGCCCGCGCGATGCGCGGGATGTTCTGGCTCTGGGCGACGTCCGCGGCGGTGAAGGTGCGGCCGTCGATGTAGCCGACGACCAGCAGGCGGTCCTGCGGGCGGTACTCGATGACCGGGGCGCCGGCGCCGGCGGCGGCCGCGGTGACCGAGTTGCGGTACTCGCAGTCCCGGTCGATGGCCAGCAGTTCGGTGCCGCCAGTGGACAGGCGGGCCACGAAGGCGCCCGCAGGGGTGGTCACCTTGTAGTTGCGGTTGGTCAGCCCGCCGGGCAGCTCGCTGACCGTGCGCGGCCGGGCGGCCAGGCTGGCGGTCCGGTCGAACAGGGCATCGAAGTCCGCGCTCATGCCTCCCCCGGCTGCGGTACGGTCTAGACCCCTTATGGCTGCTCGGGGCGTTGAAGGTCACGGTAGTAGCAAAACGGGCAAAGGGTCTAGACAGTTAGCGGCGGCGACCGTACATTTTCGCTCAACAGCACATTTTCGCTCAACAGCCGTCCCGTCGGCCGTGGGGAGGCCCTACATGAGCACCGGCACCGAACTTCCCGGCGGGCACGAGCGGGATGCCGCTGACCTGGCCCGCTTCGGTTATCAGCAAGAGCTCAAGCGCTCGCTCGGGCTGTTCAGCTCGTTCGCGGTGGCGTTCAGCTACATCTCGCCGTCGACCGGCATCTTCACGCTGTTCGCGCTGGGCCTGACCACGATCGGCGGGGTGTTCATCTGGACCTGGCCGGTGGTCGCGCTGGGCCAGTTCATCGTGGCGCTGAACTTCGCCGAGGTCTCCAGCCACTACCCGGTGGCGGGCTCGGTGTTCCAGTGGACGAAGTACCTGGCTGCTTTCCGCGATCCCGTTCCTGCAGTACTCCGGGGCCACGACGATTGCTATCGCGGCCACCGGCATGATCTACCTGAGCTACTTCCTGGGCAACATCGTGATCATGCGGGCCCGGGTGGGGGGCTGGCCCCGGTCCAGGGCGCCGTTCCGGCTGGGCCGCTGGGGCCTGCTGGTCAACACCGTCGCCCTGCTCTACGGCGGGGCCATGATCGTCAACTTCGCCTGGCCGCGGCCGGCCAGCAACCCCAAGCCCAGCCAGACCGGCGGGCTGCTCAAGCTGGGCTTCCTGGACGGGATCCCGATCCTGTGGACCGTGGTGATCTTCATCGCGCTGGTCGGGATCATCTACTACCTGATCGTGGGGCGGACGAAGAACTTCGCGCCGGTGACCGCCCCGTCCCCGGACGACGACGACCCGGTGATCCAGCAGCCCGCGGGCGGCGCTGCCGCTTAGCCTGCGTTGCCTGCGTTGCCTGCCCGGCCTGGCCGGCTGGCCCTTCGGACCGGGACCCGGAAGCCGCCGGAGATCGTGCGCGGGCCGGGCACCACCGTGCACGGGCAGATCGAGGACTGGCTGGCAGGCGAGATCGCGGCCGGCGCGCTGGTGCCCGGGGACCGGCTGCCGACCGAGCATGACCTGGCCGAGTGGTTCGGGGTCAGCCGGATGACGCTGCGGCACGCGCTGGCCGAACTGGCCCGGCGCGGCCTGGTCACCCGGACCACCGGGCGGCACGGCGGCACCTTCGTGGCCGCGCCCAAGCTGGAACAGGACCTGACCACCCTGGCCGGGTTCTCCGAGCAGCTGCGCCGGGCCGGGATGGTGGCCGGCGCCCGGGTGCTGTCGGCCCTGGCGCGTCCGGCCGGGCCGGCCGCGGCGGCCGCCCTGGCCATCGGCGTAACCGACGAGGTATACGAGATCCGCCGGATCCGGCTGGCGGACGGCCGCCCGATCGTGCTGGAACGCTCGCGGTTCCCGGCCGCGCGGTTCCCGGGCATGCTGGAGTCGCGGCTGGACGGGTCGCTTTACGAGCTGCTCGAGGTGCGCTACGGGCTGCGGCCGCACCGGGCGCGGGAAAGCCTGGAGCCGGTGACGGCGGGGGTTCGGGAGGCCGAGGCGCTGGAGGTGGCGGAGGGGGCGCCCTTGATGCTGGTGGAGCGCACCGCCTACGCCCGGTCGGGGGAACCGCTGGAGTTCGCCCGCGACTTGTTCCGGGGGGACCGCACCCGGGTGGTGATGTGGACCTCGGAGCTGGCCGGGGACATGTGAGGGGCGGCCGTTGGACGGGGGTTTTCTGTCCACGTTGTGGGGGCGGGGACCAACTGCTCTTGTGTGGACGGGAAGCTGGACGCAGCATTGGGGTATGGAGCCGGGCAGAAACGGGTCAGTGACCTCAAGTGAGGCCGAGGACCTGGTGCGTTCCCGTCCGGTGGTGCCGCCGCCGCCGAACATCGCGCTGTCCGGTACGGCGATTCCGCCGACGCCCAGCATCGCGCTTTCCTGTTCGGCGATTCCGCCGCCGCCCACGACGGCGGTGTCGTGCACGGCCATCCCGCCGCCGCCGAGCATCGCGCTGGACTGCTCGGCGATACCGGCGGCACCCAGCACGAATCTGTCCCGGTCGGCGATTCCGACGGCGCCCAGGACGGACCTGTCGCGGTCGGCGATCCCGTTGCCGCCCACGACCAAGCTGGACTGCTCGACCATCCCGCCGCCGCCGAGCACCGCGCTGAACTGCTCGGAGATCCCGCCGCCGCCCAAGACGGGACGGCAGCCCAGCCATCCCCAGGCGAACGGCCGCTGACCTAGCCAGCGTCCCACGCTCGTGCCGGGGACGTCGTGACATTAGTGGCGGGACCTAAGTCACATCTGACCAGGACCTTGGTACCCGATTTCCCGCGGTGTTCCGGCCAGCGGAACACTACCCTTGTTTTCTGCCCTGACCTGGGCAGACAATCATGATCATGTCCGACGGCATCGTGGCCGAGGTGGCTGACCGCCTCCGGCAGGCAGAAATCGAGCGCTCACCGATCGGCCCCATCACGGACGCCCATCCGGACCTGGTCCTGGCGGACGCCTACGCGATCCAGACCTACAACATCGAGCGGCGGGTAGCAGCTGGCCGGGTGATCCGCGGCCGCAAGGTGGGGCTGACCTCGCGGCCCATGCAGGAGCTGCTCGGGGTATCAGAACCCGATTTCGGGGTGCTGCTGGACGACATGTTCGTCGAGGACGGCGACGAGATCCCGCTGGAGACGATGCTGCAGCCCCGCGTCGAGGCCGAGATGGCCTTCGTGATCGGCCGTGAGCTGGCCGGTCCCGGCGTCACCACCAGCAACGCGCTGACCGCCATCGCCGGGGTGCTGCCCGCGATCGAGATCGTGGACAGCCGCATCGCCGACTGGAAGATCAAGCTGGTCGACACCGTGGCCGACAACGCGTCATCCGGCAAGCTCGTCATCGGCGGCAAGCTGACCGAGGTGACCGGCATCGACCTGCGCCTGGCCGGGATGGTGATGACCCGCAACGGCGCGGTGATCGACACCGGCGCGGGCGCGGCCGCACTGGGCAACCCGGCCCGCTGCGTGGCCTGGCTGGCCAACAAGCTGGCCACCTTCGGCGCTTCGCTGCACGCCGATGACATCGTGCTGCCGGGTGCGGTGCACCGGATGGTGCCGGTCCAGCCCGGTGATGTCTTCCGGGCCGAGTTCGCCTATCTCGGCGCGGTCACCGCCCGGTTCAGCAACGGTGCCAGCAGCACCGTCGGCAACGGGGGAGGGCAGGCCTGATGGACGCGCGATCGATCGCGGACACCCTGATCGCCGCCGAACGGGAGCGCAAGGCGATCGCCCCGTTCACCGACGCCGCTCCCGGGCTGGACGCCGAGACCGGCTACCAGGCACAGCGGATGGTGGTCCAGCACCGGCTGGACGGCGGCGAGCGGATCATCGGGGCCAAGCTCGGCCTGACCAGCCGGGCCAAGCAGGAGGTCATGGGCGTGCACGAGCCGCTCTACGGCTGGCTGACCTCGGGCATGGTGCTGCCGTACGGCGAGCCGCTGCCGCTGGCCGAGCTCATCCACCCGCGGGTCGAGCCGGAGATCGCCTTCCTGCTCGGCACGGAACTCAAGGCGCCAGCCACGATCACCAGCGTGCTGGCCGCCACCGAGGCGGTCTTCGCCGCGATCGAGGTGCTGGATTCCAGGTACGAGGACTTCCGCTTCCGGCTGCCCGACGTCATCGCCGACAACGCCAGCGGCAGCCGCATCCTGCTGGGGCCCCGCTCCCGCACTCTCGAGGAGCTCTGCGACCTGAGGCTGCTGGGCTGCGTGCTGCGCTCCCGGGGCGACCTGGTGGCGACGGCCGCCGGCGGCGCCGTGCTGGGTCATCCGGCCGCCGCGGTGGCCTGGCTGGTGAACAAGCTTTCCCCGGAGGACTGGGCCCTGCAGCCGGGTGCCCTGGTCTTGTCGGGTGGCCTGACGGCTCCCGTGCCAATGGGTCCGGGAGCGGTCGTATCCGCCGAGTTCGACGGGCTCGGCACCATCGAGGTTTACAGCTGACAGCTAAGGCCGAGAGGAGCAGTCTATGGCCGGATATCAGCTCCGCACGCTGGTCATCGAACCCAAGCGGAACACCTTCGACTACCTGGTTGACCGGTTCGGTGACAAGCCCGCGACCCGGTACCAGGAAGGGTCATACAACGTTCAGCCGATGGCCAACTTCCACTACCGCCCCACCTGGGACGCCGAGCGCGAGATGTACGACCCCAACTTCACCGCGCTGAAGCTGACCGATCCCTACGCCTACAAGGACCCGCGCCAGTTCTACTACACCCCCTACGTCGCCGACGCCGCCGCCCGCTGGGAGGCGTTCGCCCAGACCCTGAAGTATGTCGAGGACCGGCGGCTGCTGGACAAGATGCCGGAGAACTGGCACTCCTTCCTGACCGGGTTCGTGCTGCCGCTGCGGCACTACGAATCGGGTGCGCAGCTGATCTCGAGCAACGCGAGCCGGTTCGCCTGGGGTACCACCGTGTCCCAGCCGATGGCGTTCGCCAGCTTCGACCGCATCGGCAACGCCCAGATGCTGAGCCTGATCGGGCTGGCCATGGCCGGCGGCGCCGCGGACACCCTGTCCGAGGCCAAGAAGAACTGGCTCTACTCCGCCAAGCTCCAGGGTCTGCGCAGGTTGGTCGAGGAGCTGCTGGTCGAGCCCGACTGGGCGGTGTCCCTCATCGGCCTGGACCTGGCCGACGTGCAGCTGTACCCGGTGCTCTACACCCATACCGACGAGCGGGCGCTGGTCCGCGGGGCCACCGCGTACAGCCTGTTCGCCAGCCATTTCAACCACTGGTTCGGCAACCAGCGCAAGTGGCTCACCGCGCTGCTGAAGGCCTGGTCGGAAGATCCGCAGCACGGCGAGTCCAACCGCAAGGTGCTCAACGACATCGTCGATCGCTGGTACCCGCAGGCGTGCGCGGCGGTCCGTCTGCTCGCCGAAGGCGTGGCCGAGGCCGCCGGGTCGACCACCCTGGTCGCCGCGGCCGACCGGGCCGCGGCCGAGTCGGCGGGCGAGCTGAGCAAGTACGGGATCCGGGTCACCGTCAAGCAGGGAGCGGGCTCATGAGCACGACAGGCAAGGTCCGCCAGGTCGGGGTCGATCTGCAGGACTCCGAAGACACGCACGGACTGGTGGACGCGATCGAAGCCGACAATCCGGGCGCCGAGGTGACCCACATGCCCGGCCTGATCAGAGTCACCATGCCGGGCGAACTGGTGATCCGCCGGGACAGCGTGGCCGAGCAGCTGGGCCGGGACTGGGAGACCCACGAGTTCCAGCTCAACATCGTCTCCTACTTCGGCACCATCGCCGAGTGGGACGACGACAAGATCGTCATCAAGTGGGAGCACTGAGGAGTAGACGTGGCCAAGCTATCGATGAGGGAGCGCTACTCCCTGCTCACCCGGGATCTGGACTGGACCCCCAGCTACGTCGAACCCCATGACGTGTACCGGTACACGCGCTATGAGGGCATCAAGATCCACGACTGGGACGCCTGGGAGGACCCGTTCCGGCTCACCGTCGACTCCTACTGCAAGTACCAGGCGGAAAAGGACAAGAAGCTCTACGCGGTCATCGAGAGCTTCGCCCAGGGGCAGGGCCACCTGCACCTCACCGATGCGCGCTACGTCAACGCGCTGAAGATCTTCCTCCAGGGCGTGACCCCGCTGGAATACGCGGCCCACCGCCACTTCGAGTTCCTCGCCCGCCACCTGGACGGGCCGGGCCCGCGGTTCGCGGCGTTGTGCCAGAGCATCGACGAACTGCGGCACACGCAGACCGAGGTGCACACGCTCAGCCAGTACAACAAGTACTACAGCGGCCTGCACGACTGGTCGAGGATGTTCGACCGGGTCTGGTACCTGAGCGTGCCCAAGTCGTTCTTCGAGGACGCCTGCACCGCCGGCCCCTTCGAGTTCCTCACCTCGATCTCGTTCAGCTTCGAGTACCTGCTCACCAACCTGCTGTTCGTGCCGTTCATGAGCGGGGCCAGCTTCAACGGCGACCTGGCCACGATGACGTTCGGCTTCTCCGCGCAGAGCGACGAGAGCCGGCACATGACCCTCGGCCTGGGCGTGCTCAAGTTCATGCTCGAGCAGGACGAGGCCAACGTGCCGATCATCCAGGACTGGCTCGACAAATGGTTCTGGCGCGGATACCGGCTGCTCGGCCTGGTCGCCGCGATGATGGACTACATGCTGCCCAAGAGGTTCATGAGCTGGAAGGAGGCGTTCGAGCTCTACTTCGAGGAGCAGATGCTCAACGGGCTGTTCCCCGACCTGGAGTTCTACGGCATCCGGCCGCCCCGGCATCTGGAGCAGGCCATCGTCGAGAAGGACTACATGAGCCACCAGGTGTACTGGCTGCTCTACACCTTCAGCCACGCGGCCGCGTTCAACACCACGGTCCCGACCCCGGACGAGCTGGACTGGCTGTCGGCCAGCTACCCAGACACCTTCGACCGGCACTACCGCCCGCTGTGGGACCGGGCCCAGCGGCTGGCCGAGGAGGGCCACCGGTTCTTCAACCTCGGCCTGCCGATGCTCTGCCAGACCTGCCAGATCCCGATGACGTTCACCGAGCCCGGGAAGCTGGACGCCATCGCCGTCCGCAGCAGCGAGTTCCGCGGCGAGCGCTTCAACTTCTGCTCCGACGGGTGCAAGTGGATCTTCGACCGGGAACCGGAGAAGTACGTGCAGGCCTGGCTGCCGGTGCACCAGATCTACCAGGGCAACTGCGGCGGGGCCACGATTCCCGACGTGCTGGCCTGGTACGGCATCCAGCCCGGCAGTGACAACGGCGAGTACCTGACCTCGCCGGACAAGGCGTCCTGGGACGAATGGAAAGCCTCGGCTCAGACGGGAGGTGCCTGATGACCGTCAAGGCGATGTACGAGTACGACTATCCGTCGCGGGACCGGCAGGAACTGTTCGGTCCCGACATGCTGGTCAACGTCCAGTGGGTGAACAACCCGCTGTTCGCCGCTCCGGCCTGCTTCCGGGCGCCGCGGGCGATGCCGTGGGCCGATTTCAAGTCCCAGATAGTTGACCCCTGGGCCGGCTCGGATGCCGACTACGACCCGGCCGCGACCACGGGCTGGCAGGTGGCCGGCGGCCGGCCATCGATCCCGACGCGAACCCCACGCTGGCTGATACCGGGGTCGTGCACAAGGGGCTCATTCTCTTCCGGACCTAGGGAGAAGCCGCGATGAGCGACAGCTACACGATCTCCGTCGAGCCGATCGGACGCGAGGTCGAGTGCCGGAGCGACCAGCCCATCCTCGACGCCTGCCTGCGCGCCGGGGTGTGGCTGCCGCACGCCTGCACGCACGGGACCTGCGGCACCTGCAAGGCACAGGTGCTGGAGGGGGAGGTGGATCACCAGGACTCCTCCGATTTCGCGCTGCTGGAGTTCGAGCGCACCGAGGGCAAGGCCCTGATCTGCGTGGCCACCCCGCTGTCCGACGTCACGATCGAGGCCGACGTCGAGGCCGAGGCGGGCGTGATCTTCCACCCGGTACGCGACTACCGCGGCGTGCTGGTCAGCCTGGAGGAGATCGCACGGGACACTCGCAGGCTGATCATCGAGCTCGATCAGGAGATGGCGTTCAACCCTGGCCAGTACGTCTCCGTGCACGTTCCCGGCCAGGGTGTGACCCGCACCTACTCGATGGCCAACCCGCCCAGCGAGCCCAGCCGCCTGGAACTGCAGATCCGCCGGACTCCCGGCGGCCTCGGCACGGATGGCTGGATCTTCAAGACCCTCGCCGAGGGAGACTCCATCGAGCTGTCCGGTCCCTACGGCCGGTTCTTCCTGCGCGAGCGGCGCACCGAGCCGATGATCCTGATCGGCGGGGGGACCGGCGTGGCCCCGCTGAAGTCGATCGTGCGCCACGTGCTCGAGCAGGACCTGCCCAACCGGATGTACCTCTACCAGGGTGCCCGCACGCAGGCCGACCTGTACGACGCCGGCTTCTACCGCGATCTGGCGGACAAGCACCCGGAGCAGTTCAGCTACCGCCCCTGCCTGAGCCATGAAGATTGGGGCGGGGCCCGGGGCCTGGTCACCGACGTGGTGGCGGGTGACTTCGAGACCTGCCGGCAGCACACCGCGTACCTGTGCGGGTCCCCGCCCATGGTGGAGGCGGCGCTGAAGACGCTGATGCGCAAGCGGCTCTTTCCGAAGGACATCTACCGGGAGGACTTCTTCGATACCTCGGACAAGGCGACCGGCGGGGTGCGCAGCCCGCTGCTAGGGAGATGAGCGTGATGACGGTGGAAAGCCAGCGTGATGTGGTGTTCACGCCGTTCATGCTGCGAGTACGGGCCGCCGCGGACGGCGAGAACCGCCGGACGGCGTTGCCGCTCAAGCCGGCCGCCCTGCAGCGGCTGGCCTGGGCCGCCGACGCGTGGTTCTACCTGCGCTGCCGCAGCGAGCAGGTCATGGCTGAGGCGAACGCGATGCTCAACGGCCGCGCCGCGGCCCTGGATCTGGTCGACGAGGTGGGCACCGGCCGGCTGGCGTTCACCCTCAGCTGGGGCGACCGGTCCTGCTGCGTGTGGCTGGGTCAGACCGGACGGCAGGGATGGGTGCAGCTGGACCGCTCCTACCGGCCGGCCGGCCAGCCAGAGGAACCGGCCGACCCGTCCGCACTCGAAGATCTCGTCATCGAGCTGCTGGAACATGTCGCGAAAGGATGATCATGACTGACAGCGACCACCCAGAGGTCGGGTCGTATGTCGACGCGGGCGGCATCAAGACGAACTACCTGGAGGCCGGCGACGGCCCGCCGGTGGTGCTCGTGCACGGATCGGGACCAGGGGTCACGGCCTACGCTAACTGGCGGCTCACCATACCCGGTCTCGCTCCTGCATTCCGCGTCCTGGCCCCGGACATGGCGGGATTCGGATTCAGCGACAAGCCGGGCGGGGTGGCCGACCTGGCCGCCTGGGTGGGTCAGATCATTGGCTTCCTCGACGCGCTGGGCATCGAGCGAGCTTCGGTGGTGGGTAACAGCTTCGGCGGCAGCATCGGGATCAGGCTGGCCACCGATCACCCCGACCGGGTGGACCGCTTGGTCCTGATGGGCGCCACCGGCATCAGCTTCCCGATCACCGAAGGTCTTGACCAGGTTCTGGGGTTATCAGCCGAGCTTCGAGAACATGCGCCGGATCCTGGATTATTTCGCCTACAGCCGTGAGCTCGTCAACGACGAGCTGGCCGAGGTGCGGTACCGGGCGGCGCTCGCGCCGGGCGTCCAGGAGGCGTTCTCGGCCTTGTTCCCGGCCCCGCGACAGCGCTGGGTCGAGGCCATAACCACCCCGGAGGACAAGATCAGGGCGATCCCGCACGAGACGCTGATCATCCACGGACGCGAGGACCAGGTGATCCCGCTTGACAACGCCTACCGGCTGCTCGGCCTGATCGAGCGATCGGAGCTGCACGTCTTTGGCCGGTGCGGGCACTGGAGCCAGATCGAATGGGCGGACGACTTCAACGCCCTGCTCGTCCGGTTCCTCGGCCGGGACCCCAGGTAGGAGGCCGCCGTGGCGGTGATGGCCGTGTTCGACTTCCACGGGGACAGCGACGACCTGGCCGAGCGCTACAACCAGGTCCTGGGCCAGGTCGTGGCGATCTCGTCCGGCCGGCCGATCATTCACCTGGCGGTGCCGCGCGAGTACGGCTTCATGGTGGTCGACGTCTGGGACACCGAGGCCGCGTTCCGCGTCTTCGAGCAGAACCCGGATTTCCGGCTCGTGCTGGCCCAGGCCGGGCTGCCAGAACCCGGGATACGGCTTTACCCGGTGCACAACCTGGGCTGGCCGGTCGACGTGATGCCGCTCTACCGGTGATCTCCTAGAGGAGGGAACATGGCCAACCCGCGCACGACCGCGAACACGCGCGCCCGCAAGCCAAAGGCGCCGCCGGTGGACCAGGAGCTCGCCGTCCGCATGTTTGAGGTCATGGCGCTGATGCGCGCGGTCGAGGACCGGATGGTCACCATGTACAAGCAGGGCGAGCTGCTCGGCTCGCTGTACACCGGGCACTGGCACGAGGCGATCGCGGTGGGGACGGCATCGGCGCTGCGGCCCACCGACGTGGTTGCCCCGCTGCACCGGGACCTCGGCGTCCACCTGTGGCGGGGAATGGAACCGTGGCAGGTGATGGCCAGCTTCATGGGCAAGGCGACCTCACCAACCGGCGGCCGGGACGGCACGCTGCACTACGGGCGGCTCGACCTCAACATCATCAATCCGGTCAGCCACATCCCCAACAACTACCCGGTCGCCACCGGGGCGGCGTTCGCGCTGAGGTACCGCGGCACCGACGGCGTGGCCATGGCCTACTGCGGGGACGGCTCGACCGGGCGCGGGGACTTCCACGAGGCGGTCAACATCGCGGCTGTGCAGCGCCTGCCCTGCGTGTTTATCGTCGAGAACAACCAGTACTCCTACTCCACCCCGCTTACCCTCACCAGCGCGTCCGCCGACTTCGCCAGCAAGGCGGCCGGGTACGGGATTCCCGGTGAGCGGGTGGACGGCATCGACGTATTCGCGGTGCACGAGGCCGCCGCCACCGCGGTCGCCCGCGCGCGGGCCGGGGACGGGCCGTCGCTCATCGAGGCGGTCACGATGCGGATGCACGGCCACGCCGAGCATGACCCGGCCGACTACGTACCGAGAGAGCTCATCGAGCTGTGGGCCAAGCGCGACCCCGTTGAGGAGTGCGGTGCCCGCCTGGTCGAACTCGGTTTCCTCGACCCCGAGGGCGTGGCGGCGGTGAAGGCGCAGGCGCGCAAGACGGCCCTGGAGCACAGGAACAAGGTGCTCGGCATGCCGATGCCCGAACCGGACCACGAGGAGGACCGCGTCTATGCCAGCTGAGACCACGGCGCCAGCTGAGACCACGGCGCCAGCTGAGACCACGGCGCCAGCTGAGACCACGGCGCCAGCTGAGACCACGGCGCCAGCTGAGACCACGGCGCCAGCTGAGACCGCGGCAGCCACCGTGAGCTACCTCGAGGCCATCGCCGACGCCCTGCGCAGCGAGATGGACGCCGACCCGGACGTGTTCCTGATCGGCGAGGACGTCGGGCAGTTCGGCGGCGCGTTCAAGGTGACCAAGGGTTTCCTTGATCGCTTCGGCCCGCAGCGAGTCGTGGATACGCCCATTGCGGAGTCGGGTTTCACCGGGCTGGCCTGCGGCGCCGCTCTGTTTGGCCTGCGCCCGGTGGTGGAGTTCCAGTTCGCGGACTTCATCTCGTGCGCGTTCGACCAGATCATCAACAACTGCTCCCGGCACTACTACCGGACCGGCAATCCGATCCCGGTCACGTTCCGGGCTCCGTTCGGCGCGCGGCTGCGGGCCGGGCCCACGCACTCGCAGAGCATCGAGGCCTACTTCGCTCACGTCCCGGGCCTGAAGATCGTGGCGCCAGCGACGCCCGAGGATGCCGCCGGGCTGATGATCAGCGCGATCCGCGACAACAACCCGGTGCTGTACCTGGAGAGCAAGTACCTGTACCGGCGGATCGAAGCCGCCGCGCCGCTGTCGCTGGACCTGGTGCCGATCGGGTCGGCGAAGGTCGTCCGCGAGGGCACCAGGGTCAGCCTGCTGACCTACTCGGTCGGCGTGCACCAGGGCCTGGAGGCCGCGGCGAAGCTGGCCGAGGAGGGCATTTCCGTCGAGGTCATCGACCTGCGGACCCTGGTCCCGCTCGACGTCGCGACGATCGCCGCTTCGGTGAACAAGACCTCGCGCGCCGTCGTGCTGCACGAGGATGCCCGCCGGGCCGGCTATGGCGCCGAGATCGCCGCCACCATCGCCGAACAGTGCTTCTGGCGACTGGACGGGCCGGTCGTCCGCATCGCAGGGAAGAACACCCCGATCCCGACCAGCCCGGCGCTGGAGGACGCGGCCGTGCCCCAGCTGCCCGAGATCATCGACACCCTACGGCGGGTGGCGACCACATGAGCACGCATGACGTGGTGGTGCTGGGCGGCGGCCCCGGCGGCTACGCCGCCGCGCTGTACGGCGCCTCAGCCGGGCTCGACGTCGCCCTGGTGGAGCGGCAGAAGGTCGGCGGGACCTGCCTGCACCGCGGCTGCATCCCGGCCAAGGCGCTGCTGCAGGCGGCCGAGGTGGCCCGCACGGTGGGCGAGGCCGGCGACTTCGGGATCATGCCAGAAGGAGGGTACCGGCCCGACTGGACGAGGATCAACGAGCGCAAGTCCGGCATCGTCGACCGGCTCGCCCGGGGCCTGACCGGCCTGCTGGCCAAGCGCAAGGTCACCGTGGTCAGCGGGGCTGGCCGGCTCACCCCCGACGGCGCCGTGGCCGTGGACGGCACGGTCCTGGTCGGCAGCCGCGGGGTGATCATCGCGACCGGCTCGGAACCCCGGTCGCTGCCCGGCTTTGAGTTCGACGGCGAGCGCGTCATCAGCTCCGACCACGCCACCAACCTGCCGGCCCTCGGCCAGCGGGTCGCCGTGATCGGCGGCGGCGTCGTCGGGTGCGAGTTCGCCTCGGTCTTCGCCGACCTCGGCGTCGCCACCACCCTGCTGGAAATGCTGCCCGGCGGGGTGCTGCCGGTGGGGCCGGATCCCGAGGTCGCCAGCGTCCTGGCCCGCTCGCTGGCCAAGCGGAAGGTCGGGGTGCACGCCGGGGCCCGGGCATCGGCGCCTGAGTACACGACGGACGGCCTGGTGATCGCGTTCGAGACCCCGAAGGGGTCGGAGAAGCTCGAGGTCGATCAGGTCCTGGTGTCGGTCGGACGACGGCCGGTCACCCCGGACTGCGGCTTCGCCGAGGCTGGGGTGGCCGTATCCGACCGCGGCTTCGTCCAGGTCGACCCGACCACCCTCGCGACCAGCCGTCCCGGCCTCTACGCGGTCGGCGACGTCATCGACACCCCGGGTCTGGCGCACGTGGCCTACGCCGAAGCGATCGTGGCGATCGGGTCGATCCTCGGCGAGCACCCGGTACCCGTCGACTACGGGAAGGTCCCGTGGATCGTCTACACCCACCCGGAGGTCTCCTGGGTCGGCATGACCGAGGCCGAGGCCCGCGCCGCAGGCCACGACGTGGTCGTCCACCGCGGGCATTTCGCCGGCAACGGCCGGGCGATGATCGTCGGCTCGCCTGACGGCCTGGTGAAGGTGATCGCGCAGCGGGACGGCCCGCTGCTCGGCGTCCATCTGGCCGGCCCGTGGGCCAGCGAGTTGCTGGTGGAGAACTACCTGGCCCTCAACTGGCAGGCCACGCCGGCCGACGTCGGCCGCTTCATCCATCCGCACCCGAGCCTGTCGGAGGCGATCGGCGAGACCATGCTCGCGCTCACCGGCCGCTCCCTACACGGCTGACACGGCACGGCCGAGACTTCAGGAGGGACCATGGCGGACGTCTTCAAGATGCCGAAGCTGGGCGAGAGCGTCACCACGGGCACGGTGACGAGGTGGCTGGTGGCCGTGGGCGACACGGTCGACTTTGACGATCCCCTGCTCGAGGTATCCACCGACAAGGTCGACTCCGAGATTCCCAGCCCCTACAGCGGCGTCCTGCTGGAGATCATGGTCCCGGAGGGGGAGACCGTGGACGTCGGGGCGGACCTGGCCCGCATCGGCGAGCCCGGAGCCGAGGCCCCGTCCGCGGCCTCGCCCGCTCAGGCCGCCGTCCCGGCCCCAGCTGCCACTTCGGCCCCGGCTTCCGTTCCGGCTCCCGCTCCGGTTCCCGTTCCGGCTCCGGTTCCCGCGGCCCCGACCGGGAACGGCGGCGGACGGCTGCTGTCGCCGATCGTCCGGCAGCTCGCCGCTCAGCACGGCATCGACCTCGGCACGATCCAGGGATCGGGCGCCACCGGCCGGATCATGCGCGAGGACGTCGAGGCCGCCATCGCCCGCGCGGCCGCGGCCCCGCCCGCCGCCGTGGCCCCGGCCGCGCCGGTCACCGCCGCGGCCCCGCCGGCCCCGTCGGCCGCCCCCGCCGCGGCGGCGGCCAAGCTCGGCCCCCGCGACGAAGCGGAGCCGCTGTCGCGCATGCGGCTGGCCATCGGCGAGCGCATGATCGCCTCACTGCGGACCGCCCCGCACGTCTGGACGTCGGTCGAAGTGGACCTGCAGGCCATCGAGGATGTCCGGCGCCGCCACAAAGAGCGGTTCCGGCGCGAGGAAGGCATGTCGCTCACCAACCTCAGCTTCATCGCCCGCGCTGTCTGCGATGCCCTGCGCACGTTCCCCGTGGTCAACTCCTCCGTCGACATGCAGGCCAAGACGCGGATCCTGCACCACTACGTCAACCTCGGGATCGCGGTCGACCTCAGCGAGCAGGGCCTGGTGGCGCCCGTGGTCAGGGACGCCGACGGCCTCAACCTGCGCGGGCTCGCCCGCGCCATCCGCGCCGCGGCGGACAAGGTCAACGGCGGCAAGTTCACCAACGATGACCTGACCGGCTCTACGTTCACGATCACCAACCCGGGGCCGTTCGGCGACTACGCGTCGGCGCCCATCATCAACCAGCCCAACGCCGCGATCCTGTCGACCAACATGGTGTCCCGCCGGCCCACGGCCGTCGGCGATGCGGTCGCGATCCACTACATGACGATCCTCGGATTCTGCTACGACCACCGGGCCTTCGACGGCGTCACCGCGTCCCGTTTCCTCGCCTACATCCGCGACGCCCTGCAGGACCGGAACTGGGAAGCCGAGCTCGGATAAACCCCATCCCCACACATGAGCTAAGCAGATCGGAAGGGAAGGAGCAGAAATGCCGGTCATACGCCTCGGTTACATTCAGGTCCGGGTCACCGACATGGAAGAAGCAGTCAATCACTACAGCAATACCCTGGGCATGAAGATCGTAGCGACCGGTCAGGGCGGTCCCCACATGTCGCCGCACGGCATCAGCCCGGGGAAGATGACCTACCTGAAGGCGTGGGACGAGTGGGACCATCACTCGGTCGTCCTGGAGGAAGGCGGCGTCGGACTGGTCAAGTTCGGCTACAAGGTCAGCAGCACCGACGACCTGGCCGCGTTCGAGAAGCGGGTGCAGCAGTTCGGCGCGACGACCCAGCGCATGAGCAAGGGCGAGAACCTGGCCGTCGGCGACGGCTTCCGGGTGACGCTCCCGTCCGACCACGTCCTCGAGCTGTACCACGAGATGGAATACATCGGTACCGAGACCGGCGCGCTGAACCCCCCGCCGTGGCCCAGGGACGCACGCGGCGCGGCGGTGCCACGGCTCGACCACTGCCTCTACACCGCCGAGGACCCGGAGCTGGACGAGCGATTCTGGGCCGAATGCCTCGACTTCCGGGCGGGTGAGCGGCTCATCACCGACCCGAGCGATCCGGAGCTCATCGGCACCTGGATGTACTGCGGGCAGACGCCGCACGACGTCGCCGTGATCAAGGGACCGAACGGCAAGCTGCACCACTTCGCGTTCCTGCTCGAGGACTGGAACGCCATCCTGCGGGCCGGAGACATCTTCGGCATGGACGAGGTGCCGGTTGACATCGGGCCGACCCGGCACGGGATCACCCGCGGAACCACGATCTACTTCTTCGACCCGTCAGGCAACCGCAACGAGGTCTTCTCCGGCGGGTACCTCACCGGTCCTGACTTCCCGACCATCACCTGGACGGCCGACCAGCTTGGCCGGGGGATCTTCTACATCTCCGGCGAGGTGAACGAGCGCTTCACCACGGTCGTGACCTGATCCGATGCCGGACCAGCAGCAGGCGGCCGGCCGTGACGCCGTGACGGCAGAACTGGCCGGCCGCCTCTGGCGGGCCGAAGCTGACCGGGTGGCGATCGATCCCATCGGAGCGGCCTGGCCGGACCTGACCGTCGATGACGCGTACGTCATCCAGACCCGCAACGTACAGCGGCGGCTGGCCGCCGGGCGCGTGATCCGCGGCCGGAAGATCGGCCTCACCTCGCGGCCGATGCAGGAGTTCCTGCGCGTCTTCGAGCCGACGTTCGGGGTGCTGCTGGACGACATGTTCGTCGACGACGGAGACGAGATCGCGCTGGCCGAACTCATCCAGCCCCGGGTCGAGGCCGAGATCGCCTTCGTCATGGGCCGCGACCTGGCAGGCCCGGGGGTCACCACGAGCAACGCGCTCACCGCGATCGGAGGTGTCCTGGCGGCGCTGGAGATCGGCGACAGCCGCATCGCGGACTGGAGGATCCAGCTGGTGGACACCGTCGCAGACAACGCCTCGTCGGGCCGGCTGGTGCTCGGCGGGAAACTCACCGCGGTCACCGACCTCGACCTGAGCGTGGTCGGGATGGTAATCAGCCGCAACGGCCAGCTGCTGCACACCGGCGCCGGCGCGGCCGTACTGGGCAATCCGGCGCGATGCGTGGCGTGGCTGGCCAACAAGCTCGCCTCGTTCGGAGGCGTCCTGCGGGCCGGGGACGTGGTCCTGTCCGGAGCCCTGCACCGGCTGATACCGGTGCGGCCAGGAGATGTGTTCCGCGCGGAGTTCGGTCATCTGGGCGCGGTCACGACTCACTTCAGCAACGCAGGCTACCGCGGCGACACCGGCCAGGTGGCCTAGTGAACCCGCAGTCAATCGCCGATCAGCTCATCAGAGCCGAACGCGAGCGGACGGCGATCCCGGCCTTCACCAGCACTTTCCCCTTCCTCGGGGTCAAGCAGGCCTACCTGGCCCAGGATCTGGTGGTGCGGCAGCGGCTGGCCAGCGGCGAACGCCTGATCGGCGCCAAGCTCGGCCTGACCAGCCGGATCATGCAGCAGGTGATCAACGTGCACGAGCCGGTGTACGGCTGGCTCACGTCGGGCATGGTCGCCCCGGCGGGCGAACCGCTGCCGCTCGACGAGCTCATCCATCCCCGGGCCGAGCCCGAGATCGCTTTCCTGCTCAGGGCCGAGCCGGACCGCCCGGCCACGACCACCAGCGTCCTGGCCGCGACCGAGGCGGTGTTCGGCGCCATCGAGGTATTCGACTCCAGGTACGAGTCCTACTCCTACCGGCTCCCCGATGTCATCGCCGACAACGTGGGCGCGGCTCGCTTCGTGCTCGGCTCGCAGGCCCGCAAGCCGGGCGAGCTGGAGGATCTCCGCCTGGTCGGCTGCGTGTTCCGATCGCACGGCGAGGTGGTCGGGACCGGGGCCGGCGGGGCCGCGCTCGGTCATCCGGCCGCTGCGGTGGCCTGGCTGGTCAACGTGCTCGCGGCCGGAGGCAAGCAGCTCGCCGCCGGGTCACTGGTGCTGTCCGGCGGCTTGACCGCCCCGGCGCCGCTGCGCCGGGGGCGGGTGCTGTCGGCCGATTTCGACGGACTCGGCACGGTGAGTGTCTACGGCTGAGATGGGAACGCTGATGCTCGTCCAGGATGAGGACACGACGTGCAGACCTTGACCGTAATGCCCGTCGCCGAGTCGATGCCGGTACGCGATGACGAGACCATCCTCGCGGCTATGGTCCGCTCCGGGTTCTTGTACCGGTTCGGCTGCAAGCGGGGCGGGTGCGGGGTCTGCAAGGTGCATATCGTGGCCGGCGAGGTGCGGTACGAGCGGCCGGTCGCCCCGACCGTGCTCAGCGACGCCGAACGTGCCGCCGGCGTATGCCTGAGCTGCCGCGCCGTCCCGCTCACTGATGTCGTCATCGAGCTGCAAGAAGGCGACCGCCTCATTCTCGCCTCGCCCCTGCTGCGGGACACGGCCAAGCGGGCCGCGGCGCGGGAAAAGGAACGCCACGGTGAGGCCTGACGGGCGTCAGGTGACCTCGGAAGTCACCCCCGGGGTGTTCCGGCTGGTGCTCCCGCTCGGCATCCACGGGATCCCCTCGGTGAACGGCTACGTGATCGCCGACGCCCATGGCGCCACGCTCGTCGACTGCGGCATCTGGACCGGGGAGGCGGGCGGCCGCGGCACCCGCGCGGTCGAGGACGGCCTGAGCGCCTGCGGGTTCTCGCTGGCGCAGGTCGACCGCCTGATCATCACCCACGCGCACATCGACCACTACGGCATCGCCGGCGAGGTGGCCAGGCAGAGCAGCGCGGACGTGTGGATGCACCGGCTGACCAACCTGGATATCGCCAAGTACCGCGACCCGGACGCGGCCGTCGACCGGCGCCAGCAGATGCTGGCCGACCACGGCATGTACGGAGCGGAGCTGGAAGACGCCTCGAGCGGGCTGCGGGACTGGATGCCGGTCATGCCGTCGATCGCCGAACCCACCACCCGGCTGCAGGGCGGCGAGCGCTTCGAGGCCGACGGGCGTTCCTGGGAGGTGATCCACACTCCCGGCCACTCTCCCGGGCATGTCTGCCTGTGGTCCGCGGCCGACCGCATCCTGCTGTCCGGGGATCACCTCCTGCCCGCCATCACCTCGCCGGTGACGTTCGAGCGCGGCTTCGAGCGCGATCCCATGAGCAGCTACCTGAACTCGCTCCAGCGGGTGGCGGCGCTGGACCCGGCCCTGGTGCTGCCCGGCCACGGCGACCCGTTCCCGAACGGCGGCCGGCGGGCGGCCGCCGTGGAGCGGGCGAAGCGCCGCCGGCTCGAGCAGGTCTGGCACATCATCGAGGCGGAAGCCCTGCCGGTAACCGAGATTGCGGAGCGGCTGTTCGGTAAACGCCTGAGCGGTAGTGCCCAGCACTTTGCCATGGCCGAGGTGCTGGCCTTCCTGGCCTACTACGACGTCCGGCGCCAGGCCCAGCGGCTGCGCGGGCCCGACGGTGCCTTCCGCTGGTATCCGATCCGCACTTCGGGCGGTCTCCTCAGGTCATGACGGTGGTGAACCGGTCGTTGAGCTCGCGCTGGATGTAGAAGATGCCCTTGCCGAGCGCCTCGGGCGTCCAGGAGACGGTGGGGCGGTCCGGGTAGGCGGTGTAGCCGCCGGCGAAGACCTCGTTGCGGTTGCCGGCCGGGTCGAAGAAGTAGATCGTCTCGCCCCGGGTGATGCCGTGCTGGGTCGGGCCGACGTCGACCGACACGTCGTCCATGGCGAACAGCTGGCCGGCATGCAGGATGTCGTTCCAGTCGCCCAGCCGGAACGCGAAGTGATGCAGCTTGCCGTTCGGGCCGCTGAGCACGGCGATGTCGTGCACCTGCTGGCCGGCCGACATCCAGGTGGCGATGTAATCGGCGTCCTCCTCCAGGCTGGTGACCACCCGCTCGGTGGCGTAGAAGCCGAGGACCTCGTGGAAGAACCGGTCCATGGTCTTGACGTCCTCGGCCACCAGCAGCGCGTGATCCAGGGCCGGCGCACCGACGCCGAGCAGGTGGCGGGGGAACACCTCGGGATTGTGCGTGCCCACCTCGGTGCCGACCGCCGTCATGCCGTGGTAGACCTCGATCACGTGCGTGGACGGCGCGATGATCCGCACGCCGTCACTGACCTCGAGCGACTCTCCCTTCGACATCCGCTCGGTCACGCAGCCGAAGGCCTGGGCCCTGGTCTCGATGTCCTCGATGCAGGTCGGGTCGGTGACCTTGAAGCCGATCTTGACCAGCCCGACGCCGCCCTCTTCCAGCACGACCGAGTGGTGATCCCATTCGTCCCAGCCCTTGTAGTAGATCTTGCCGGGCTCTTCGTGCGTGGGGTACAGGCCCAGCGTGCTGCCGTAATGGCTCTTGGCCTCGGCCAGATCGGTGACCCGGGCGTGCACATAACCCAGGCGCATGACTCCTTGCAGTGGCATGACAGTTGTCCTTTCACGGCCGGCGGACCCGGACGGTAACGGAACGGTAACGTCCCTGATTGACCAGCCTGAGCTGCGGCGTTTCCCCAGCTAAGGGCCCAAGGTCCCGAAGTTCTGGTCGTTGGGCATCAAATGATCATGGGGTGCGCCCAGCTGGTTATCGCCGTCCGGCCGTTTCGCCGTCAGGGGTTCGTCCTGCGGGCCCAGGCCACCAGCGCCCGGCGGATGGCCGCGTCGTCATCGCCGGCCGCGGCGCCGGCGACATCCGGGTCTCCCGGCGCGATGGCCCCCGCGAGCAGCCGCACCGCGTGGCGCAGGCCGAGCCGCTGGGCGGCCGCGAACTCGTCCGCCAGGGCTTCCCGGCCCGGCAGCGCCGCCCGCAGGGCGGCCGCATCACGGGCGGCTGACGCGTGCTGGTTGGCCAGCCCGGTCCCCGCGTGCTGGGCGTGATGCGGGCTCAGGCCGCCGCCGGGTGCCACAGTCAGGTGATAGATGACGTCGGTGATCCCGATCGCGCGCCGCACGTCGGCGGGCGCCGGGACGCCGGCCTGCTCGAGCTGGGCCAGCGGCGGGAGCACCACCGGGTCATAGAACCGGACCGTCCAGGCCAGGTCGCCGTCGGTGTCGTGTTCTTGCACCTCCTGACCGCGTGGCAGCGGCAGTGGGTCGGTCGTGGCCAGCAGGTGCAGATACCTGGTGGCCGCGATCACCACCGTGAACTGGCCGGCCCGCAGCAACGGCAGCGCGGCCCGCTCCCCGGGCGGCAGCGGGGCCGCCGCGTCAAGGTAGGCGTGATGCAGGGCGGCCACGTAGTCGCGCAGCGCGGCCCGCATCGCCTCCGGCCCGGCAGGTGGCTGATCAGCGGTCATGCCGTGAATCTAGAACATCTGCCCGGCATAGAGTTACGTAGGTGCTAATACACGCCGGAAGGGGATGCGAGTGAAATCCTGCGACGGGCGCAGGTGGCCCGGTCCACTCGAGCGGACACCGTGACGTGACCGGCCCGCAGCTGGTCTGGTTCGACGGCTTCGACGGCGTGGAACTGGCCTGCGTGGGCGGCAAGAGCGCCAGCCTGGGCCAGATGGCCGGAGCCGGCCTGCCCGTCCCGCCTGGGTTCGCCATCACCTCGCACGTATTCCGGGCCGCCCGGGAGTCCTCCGGCACGGCCGATGTCATCAAATCCAGCCTGGACGGCCTGGACCCCGACGACGCCGCCGATGTCTCCCGCCGGGCCCGGGCCGTGCGCGACCTGATCCGGGCCTGGCCGATACCGCCAGGAACCGAGGCCGACATCCGCGCGGCCTACCGGGCGCTATCACGGCGATCTGGCCGTAACCGGTTGGCCGTTGCCGTGCGCTCCTCGGCCACGGCCGAGGATTCACCCGAGGCGTCGTTCGCCGGCGAGTACGACAGCTACCTGTGGATCCGCGGTGAGGACAGCGTGCTGGACGCGGTACGCCGCTGCTGGGCCAGCCTGTTCACCGACCGGGCCATCGGCTACCGGACCCGGATGGGCTACCGCCATCTCGACGTCGAGATGTGCGTCGCGGTCCAGAAGATGGTCAAGCCGCGTTCGGCAGGCGTCGCGTTCACCCTCGATCCCGGCAACGGCGACCGCTCGGCGGTGGCCATCGACAGCGCCTGGGGTTTCGGTGAGGGAGTGGTGTCCGGCGAGGTCACTCCGGACAACTTCCTGGTCGACAAGGTCATGAGCATCATCACCAGGCGCACGATCAGCGTCAAGCGGCATGCCTATCTGCTCGGCCACGATGACCAGGTGCGCCCGGTCGAGCTGGCCGCTGACCAGGCCACCGCGCCGAGCCTGACCGATGCCGAGGTGCTGGCCGTGGCCCGGCTGGCCCGCACGGCGGAGAAGCACTACGGCTGCCCGCAGGACGTGGAGTGGGCGATCGACGCCGAGCTGCCGGACGGCCAGAACGTGGTCCTGCTGCAGTCCCGTCCGGAGACGGTGTGGAGCAAGAAGAAGGTCACGATCTCGACCGGCCTGGACCCGATGTCCAGCATCATCGCCACGCTGACCAGCCCGCTGCATGTCCGCCAGCCCGGCTCCCCAGCCAGCCCGCAGTCTGACGGAGGATGACATGGCCGACCGGTTCCCCAGCCCGTTCGAGATCGCCACCCCGCCCGGCGCCGAGGGATGGGAGAACCTGTACCGCTACTCGTCGCTGTTCTGCGAGGACCGCCGCGAGTACGAGGACGCTCAGTTCTGGTTCCGTGACGGCGTGCACTGGCCCGAAATGGTCGCCCCGTGGGACGCGAACGTCTGTGAGTACGCCCTCGCGTCGCTGTCGCAGTACAACACCAGGCACTATGTCATCCCGCCCGCGCTCGGCGTGGACTTCCGGATTCTCAACGGCTACATCTACCTCTCCCCGGTAGGGGTGACCAACCCGGCCGAGATCGAGGCCCGGATACCGCAATTCGTGGAACGGGCCGGCTACTACTTCCGGAACTGGGACAGCCTCTACGACGCCTGGCTGGTCAAGATCCGCGCCCTCATCCAGGAGCTCACCGAGATCCGGGTCGAGACGCTGCCAGAACGGGAGCCGATCGATGTCATCACGCACGGCGTGGGCACCGGGTCCGGCCTGACGCTGCAGGAGTCCTATCACCGGCTATGCGACCTGACGCTCAAGCTGTGGCAGTACCATTTCGAGTTCCTGAACCTCGGGTACGCCGCGTACCTGGATTTCTTCGGGTTCTGCAAGCAGGCGTTCCCGTCCATGCCCGACCTGGCCATCGCCAAGATGGTGACCGGGGTCGAGGTCGACCTGTTCCGGCCCGACGAAGAGCTGAAGAAGCTGGCCAGGCTGGCCGTATCGCTGGACGTGACCGCGGCCTTCGACCAGGCCAGCCCCGAGGGCATCCGCGACGCCCTGCGGGCCTCGGCGGCCGGACGGGCCTGGCTGGCCCAGTGGGACGAGTCGTGCGAGCCGTGGTTCAACTTCTCCTCCGGGTCCGGCTTCTACCACACCGACCGGGTGTGGATCGAGAACGTCGACATCCCGTTCGGCTTCATCCGCCACTACATCGCCCGGCTGGCCGGCGGGGAAGACCTGGCCCGCCCGGTCAAGGCCATCTGTGCCGAGCGGGACCGGATCGTCGATGAGTACCGCGAACTGCTCGGCAGCGATGCGGACCGGACCGCCTTCGACAGCAAGCTGAGCTTGTCCCGCATCGTGTTCCCCTACGTGGAGAACCACAACTTCTACGTCGAGCACTGGGCCCACTCGGTGGTCTGGCGCAAGATGCGGGCGTTCGGCGAGATCTTCGTCAAGGCGGGATTCTTCCCCGAGGCCGACGACGTCTTCCTGCTCCGGCTGGACGAGGTGCCCCTG
Organism: uncultured Actinomycetes bacterium; assembly: GCA_963835775.1. GTDB lineage: Bacteria > Actinomycetota > Actinomycetes > Streptosporangiales > Streptosporangiaceae > Palsa-504. The sequence goes on from CAWIHB010000007.1 coordinate 190,149, forward strand.
GCGCTGTTCGACATGTACCACGCCTGGTCGGTGGGCGTGCCACCGCGCGGCGGCAGTTACTGGGCACCGGAGGTCTCTCGCCGCCGTGGCATCCTCGGCGTGCTCCGCGGCTGGAACGCCCCGCCCGCCCTCGGCCGCCCGCCCCAGGTGGTCAGCGAGCCGTTCACCATCATGCTGTGGGGCATCACCTCCGACAGCGTGGCCAGCTGGCTCCACTCGTCGGATCAGCCGGCCGAGGGCGTGCTGTCCGGGTTCGCGGCCTCGCCCGGGAGCGTCGAGGGCCCGGCCCGGGTCATCCTGGCCGCGGACCAGATCGGCGAGGTACAGCCGGGGGAAATCCTGGTCGCCCCGCTGACCGCGCCCAGCTGGGCACCAATCTTCAACAAGATCCTGGCTACGGTCACCGACGTCGGCGGCATGATGAGCCATGCCGCCATCGTGTGCCGGGAGTACGGGCTGCCCGCCGTGACCGGCACGGCCTTCGGCACGACCAAGATCCGGACCGGGCAGCGGATCAGCGTGGACGGCACTAACGGCATCGTCACGTTGATCGACTGAACCCGGCCCGGTGACCACTCCTGCGTGTCCCGGTGCTGGCACGACGGCCCGTTCGGACAAAATCAGATCTGACGGTCCTGGTGCGGGTGGTGATGGTGGCCGAGGCGGCCGGTGATGGCCAGCACGACCACGACCGCGAAACCGACCCACAGCACCGGCCCGGCGACCCACCACAGGGCGTGGGCGGTGGCCATGATCGCGATGACGACCAGCGCGGCCAGCAGGACCGGGTGGCGGCGGCGGCGGACGTGTTCGGGCACTGCCGGAGCCCCAGTTTCCGGCAGGTCGGCGAACAGGCCGCTCAGGTCGCCGCGGGTCTTGGCGTTCATGGCCTGGCTGACCCGCTCGTCGAACTCGGCCTGGTCGAGACGGCCGGACGCGAAGTGCTCGGACAGCCGGTCGGTGACGGTCTGCCGTTCGGCGTCGGAGACGCGCAGGTGCTGGTCGGAGTAGTCGGCGTACAGGTCGCGGAACATCGGGCCGAAGCCGCGTCCGCGCGGGCCGAAGCCGTAGAAGGGCCGGCCTCCGGGGTTATCAGACTGGCTGGACATGATTATGGTGCTCCTAGTGTGAACGGGCCGAATGTGAACGGCTCTAATGTGAACGGTGCTGCAGGGATTCGATGAGCGAGCCGGCGATGGAGACGTCGCTGCCCTCTTCGGGGATCAGCAGCACGCCGGCCAGGTAGAGCGGGATGCCGACGCCGCCGAAGACGGTCAGGACCACGAAGGCGATCCGGACGATCATGGCGTCCACGCCGAAGTAGTAGCCGATGCCCCCGGCCACGCCGGTCAGCATGCGGTCCTGGAAGGACCGGCGGAGCATGACGGGGTGCGGCCCGGCGCGGAACGACGGCTCGGACTGGGTGCTGGTGTCTTGCGACTGGGTGGTGTCTTGCGGGTTCGCAGTGTTCGTGTTCATGCTTCTACAGTGGCTCCGCGGGCCTCGCGCGCGCATCGGGAAGAACACTGGTCCACCCCTGATCCCCGGCCAGGGACATCAGGGATCCCTCAGGGTTGCTCCGGATGGCGAGGTCAGGGGGTCTGGGGCGATGATGGGTAACGTGGAGCACCCAGAGCGCTGGCATCACCACCGCGACCATGACCCGTTCGGGCACTGGCACCGCGGGCCGTTCTGGCTGCGCAACCGGGGCAACGGGCCGCTGCGCCGGGCCGAGGACGACCGGCTGGTGGGCGGGGTGGCCGCCGGCGCGGCCGCGTGGAAGGGCCTTAACGTAACCGCCGTGCGGATCGTTTTCGTGCTGATCACCTTGGTCAGCGGCGGGGTCGGGGGGGCGGTGTACGTCGCGGCCTGGCTGCTGATCCCGGCGGCGGGCCAGGAAGCCAGCATCGCCAGCCAGGCCAGGAACGACTCGCGGGGTATCCGGCTGGCCATCGCGGTCGCGTCGCTGCTGGCCCTGATCCTGCTGGCCATCGGCGCGCTGGGGGACGGCTGGTTCACCAGCTGGGCCTGGCCCCAGGTCATCAGCGCGGCCGGGCTGGTGCTGATCTGGCGGAACGCCTCCGCGGACGAGCAGGCCAGCCTGCGGCGCCTGATCGAGCCGCTGGAGTCGGCGGCGGGCTCGTCCAGGCCGGGCCGGCGCACGGCGCTGCGCCTGGGGGTCGCGGCCGCGCTGCTGCTCGGCGGGGCGGGCTGGCTGTTCTCGGCCCGGGTGAGCCTGGCCCTGCTCCGGCCGCTGGGCGGGGTGGTGCTGGTCATCGCCGGGATCGTGCTGCTGCTCGGCCCGTGGTGGCTGCGGATCGCCCGTGACCTGGTGGTCGAGCGTCAGGCCCGGATCCGGGCCGAGGAACGGACCGACATCGCCGCCCGGGTGCACGACTCGGTGCTGCAGACCCTGGCCCTGATCCAGCGGCGCGCCGACGACCCGCAGAAGGTCGTCCAGCTGGCCCGGATGCAGGAACGCGAGCTGCGGACCTGGCTGTTCGAGGGGCGCGACCCCAACCAGGCGGACGAGAACATGACGTTCGCGTCCGGGATCCGGCAGATCCAGCAGGACGTGGAGTCCCGGTACGGGGTGCCGGTGGAGGCGGTCACGGTCGGCGACTGCGAGCTGGACGACAGCCTGAACGCCCTGCTGGCCGCGGCCCGGGAGGCCACGGTCAACGCGGCCAAGTGGTCCGGGGCCGGCGTCATCTCGCTGTTCGCCGAGGTCGAGCCGGCCGAGGTGTCGATCGTGGTGCGCGACCGGGGGCAGGGCTTCGACCCCGAGGCGGTGCCCGAGGACCGCAAGGGCCTGGCCGAATCGGTGCACGGCCGGATGACCCGGCGCGGCGGCACGGCGGTGGTCAGCAGCGCCCCGGGTGAGGGCACCAAGGTCAGCCTGAAGATGCCGCGGTCCGCCACCCAGCCCCGGCCCAGCGCGGCGAGCCGGTCATGAGCGTCGTGCCGGAGGCGCGCAGATGAGCGCCGGCGTGCCGCGGGTGGTCCTGGTCGACGACCACGGGCTGTTCCGCTCCGGGGTCCGGGCCGAGCTGGGCAGGCAGGTCGAGGTGGTGGGCGAGGCCGACGACGTGCAGCCCGCCATCGAGCTGATCGGCTCGCTGGAGCCCGACGTGGTGCTGCTCGACGTGCACCTGCCCGGCGGCGGCGGCCAGGACGTGGTCCAGGCGATCAAGGCCACGCACCCCGACGTGCGCTTCCTGGCCCTGTCCGCCTCGGACGCGCCCGAGGACGTGATCGCGGTGATCAGGGCGGGCGCGCGGGGCTACGTGACCAAGACGATCTCCACCGCCGAGCTGGCCGACGCGATCCGGCGGGTGGCGGCGGGCGACGCGGTGTTCTCGCACCGGCTGGCCGGGTTCGTGCTGGACGCGTTCGCCGCGGCTGGCGCGGCCGGTGCGGTGAAGCCGTCGTTCGACCCGGAGCTTGACCAGCTGACCGCCCGGGAGCGCGAGGTGCTGCGGCTGATCGCCCAGGGCTACACCTACAAGGAGATCGCCCGGGAGCTGTACATCTCGGTCAAGACGGTGGAGAGCCACGTGTCTTCGGTGCTGCGCAAGCTGCAGCTGTCCACGCGGCACCAGCTCACCCGGTGGGCGACCGAACGGCGGCTGGCGTAGCTGCGGGCTTGGGGCCCGGCCCAAGATCTGGCGGCGGTAAATGGTGGGGCACGCCATTGCTTCGGCCGGTCCGGCTATGCCAGCGTCGGCGGTGCGGACCTGGGTAAAGCCCGAAGGAGGATGCGGTGGACGACGCGAGATTCCCGCTTCCATCGGAGATCGCCGATGCGCCGGGGGCGGCGGACTGGCGGTCCATGTACCCGTACTTCACGCGCTTCCAGCCGGAAGACGACGGGCGCTTCTGGTTCTACAACTCCATGCATTTCCCCGAGCCGATGCCGGCCTTCGACACGATCACCGCGGAAATCCCGTACAGCGCGATCGGCGCCAATACCGCACGGCTGTTCGTGTTCCCCACCACGCTGGGCATCGAGCACCGGATCGTCAACGGGCGCGTCTACATCACGGCCATCCCGGTCACCGATCCGGAGGAAATCGGGCGCCGGGCGGCGATATTCGGCGAGCGGGCGGGCTATTACTACGAGAACTGGGACCGCCTGTACGAGGGCTGGAAAGTCCGGATGCGGGAACTGATCCGCCAGGTCGAATCCATCACCGTCCCCGAACTCCCCGAGTTCGAGGACCGCGCGGTCGTGATGGAATCCGTCGGCATCGCGCAGAACCACTACGTGCGCGAGAACTTCCACCGCTGCCTGGACCTGTTCTCGGTGATGTGGCACCACCACACCGAGATGCTGATGCTGGGTTACGGCGCCTACGTGGTGTTCTTCCAGTTCTGCAAGCAGGCCTGGCCGGAGATCAGCGACCAGACCGCGGCCCGCATGGTGGCCGGCATCGACGTGATCATGTACCGGCCCGACGACGAGCTGCGCGGGCTGGCCCGGCTGGCCGTCGAGGCCGGGGTGGACGACCTGTTCACCGAGGGCTGCTCTGCTGCTGCGGTGCTGGCCGCCCTGGCCGAGCGCGGGGACGGCGGGAAGCGCTGGCTGGCCGCGTTCGAGCAGGCCCGCGATCCGTGGTTCAACGTATCCACCGGCGACGGCTTCTACCATCACCACCGCAGCTGGGCCGACGACCTGACCGTGCCGTTCACGGCGCTGCCCCGCTACGTGGCCCAGGTACGGTCCGGGACGCTCGAGCCGCGTCCGACCGAGGCGCTGCGGGCCGAGCGGGAGCGGATCGCGACCTCGTACCGGGACCTGCTGGGCTCGGACGAGGAGCGGGCCGCGTTCGACCAGATGCTGGGGCTGTGCCGCCGGGTGTTCCCGTTCGTGGAGGACCACAAGTTCTACTGCGAGCACTGGTTCACCTCGCAGTTCTTCGGCAAGATCCGGGAGTTCGGCGCGCTGCTGGCCCGGTTCGGGGTGCTGGCCGATGCCGAGGACGTGTTCCAGCTGCACCACACCGAGGTCGACCAGGCCCTGTCGGACGTCATGCTGGCCTGGGCCGCGGGCGGGCCGCCGCTGGGCGCGGCCCACTGGCAGCCGATCGTCGCGTCCCGCAAGCGGATGCTGGAGGCGATGCGGGCCTGGTCGCCACCGCCCGCGCTGGGGCCGGTGCCCGAGGCGCTGAACGACCCGGCCGTGCGCATGCTGTGGGGTGTCACCCAGGAGCGGATCCAGGCCTGGCTTTCGCCCGCCTCGGATGAGGTCCGGGGCTTCGGCGCGTCGTCCGGAGTAGTCGAGGGCCCGGCGCGGGTGCTGACCGACGTCAACCAGATCGGCGAGATCCGCGATGGCGAGATCCTGGTCTGCCCGGTGACCGCGCCGAGCTGGGCGCCAGTGTTCGGCAAGATCAAGGCGGCGGTGTCCGACATCGGCGGCTCGATGTCGCACGCGGCCATCGTGGCCCGGGAGTACGGCATGCCGGCCGTGGTCGGCACCGGCGACGCGACCAAGCGGATCAGGACCGGCCAGCTGGTCCGCGTGGACGGCGACCGCGGGACCGTCCAGGTCATCGGCTGAGCATGGCGCCCGTCTACGTGCGCTCACTGTCCGACGTCGGCCGGGCGGACGCGGCGTCGGCGGGCGGCAAAGCGGCCAGCCTGGGCGAGCTGGCCCGGGCCGGGATTCCGGTGCCGCGGGGGTACGTGGTGACGGCGGCGGCGTTCGGTCGGGCCATGGCGGTGGTCGGCGGGGCTGATGCCCTGGTTCGTTCGGTGGAAAATCTGGCGCCGGGGGACGGCGGGTCGCTGGCGCGCGTCGCGGCGCAGCTGCGGGCGTTGATCACCGCCGCACCGCTGCCTGTTCCGGTGGCCGCGGCGATCTCGGCGGCCTACCGGGAGCTGGGCGCGGCGGGAGCGGTGGCGGTCCGGTCCAGCGCCACGCTGGAGGACAGCGCGGAGGCCAGCTTCGCCGGGCTGGCCGACACCTACCTGGGCATCCGCAGCCTCGATCAGCTGCTTGACGCGGTGCGGAAATGCTGGGCCAGCCTGTACAACGACGAGTCGGTAGCCTACCGGCGCCGGATGGGCCTGCCCGAGCGCGGCCTGGCCATGGCCGTGGTCGTGCAGCGGATGCTGCGCCCGCGCGCGGCCGGCGTGATGTTCACCCGCAGCCCGGTCAGCGGGGACCGTTCGGTGGTGGCCATCGAGGGGACCTGGGGGCTCGGGTCCGCGCTGGTGGCCGGGGAGGTGACGCCGGACGCCTTCACGGTCAGCAAGGTGACCGGCGAGATCACCGGGCGCCGGGTCGGGACCAAGCTCAGGCTGCATTCTCTTTTGCCGAACGGGCCAGGCATCTCGGTTTCCGTTATGCCGATCGCGCTGCGGGGCCGGGCGTGCCTGACCGACGACGAGGCCCGGGCCCTGGCCGCGGCCGGGCGGCGGGTCGAGGAGCACTACGGCGCCCCGCAGGACATCGAATGGGCGCTGCTCGGCGTCGACCGCGACCATCCGGCCCTGCACTGCGACACCGAGGACCGCATCATGCTGCTGCAGAGCCGGCCGGAGACCGTCTGGGCGGCCCGCGAGCGCGCGCCGGTGGCCACGCCGAAACCCCGGGCCAGCGATCACATCCTGGCCTGGCTGAAGAAGCCCCTGTGATGGAAAGCACTGTGATGGAAACACTGTGATGAAGACACTGTGATGCCGCTGTGATGGAGGACCTGTGATGGAAAGCCCTGTGATGGAAAGCCCTGTGATGGAAAGCCCTGTGATGGAAACACTGTGACGGAAACACTGTGACGGAAGACCCTGTGATGCCGCTGTGATGGAGGACCTGACCAACGAGGACGTGGCCGACATCCTGGCGCTGCTCGACTCGCTCCCCTACGACGAGCTCGACCTGCAGACCGCCCGCTTCCGGCTGGTTTTGCGCCGCACTCCGGATGGCTGGACGCAATCAACCGAGTCGCTGGCCGGGCCGGTCCCGGCGGCGACGGCTGGCTTGCCCGCGACGGCTGGCCCGGACACGACGGCTGGCTCGCCTGCGACGGCTGGCCCGGAGGCGACCGGCCCGCTGGCGTCCGCCGGCCCGCTGGCGTCCGCCGGCCCGCTGGCAACGACATCGATGGACCATCGGTGTGGTTATGGCGACACCGATGGTCCATCGGTGCGCCTCGGGGCTGGGAGCACGGGGGCAGGTGAGGTCAGTGGGGTGAGTGGGGAACCGGGCGAGGGGCGAGCGAGCGCGGGGGTGGGCCCGGAGGGCGGTTCGGGGAGGACGAGACGGGACGGGGAGGGAAGGGATGGCGAGGAACGCGGCAGGGAGGGACGCGACGAAACGGTGCGGGAGCTGGTGGCGGTGCGGGCGCCGCTGCCGGGCACGTTCTACCGGGCGCCGCGGCCGGAGGCGGAGTCGTTCGTGCAGGTGGGAAGCCGGGTTGGCGCGGACACCGTGGTCGGGATCGTGGAGACGATGAAGCTGATGAACTCGGTGACCGCGGGGGCGGCCGGGGTGGTGGCCGAGATCTGCGTGGGGAACGGGGAGTTCGCGGCGCACGGGGCCGCGCTGGTGCTTGTCGAGGCCGACAGGTGATCAGGCGGGTGCTGATCGCCAACCGCGGGGAGATCGCGGTGCGGGTGATGCGCACCTGCCGGCGGCTGGGCATCGAGTCGGTGCTCGCGGTCTCGGACGCGGACGCTGGGTCGGTACCGGCCCGCGTCGCCGACCGGACAGTTCGGATCGGGCCGGCGGAGGCGGCGGCGAGCTACCTCAACGTCGACGCGGTGATGGACGCGGCCGGGGCCGTCGGGGCGGACGCGATCCACCCCGGGTACGGCTTCCTGGCCGAGAACCCGCGGCTGGCGCGGGCCTGCGAGGCGGCGGGGATCGTGTTCATCGGGCCGAGCGCGGAGGTGCTCGAGGCGGCCGGGGACAAGCTGGCGGCGCGGCGGCAGGCGGTGGCGGCGGGGCTGCCGGTGCTGCCGGGCGGGCCGGTGGAGGCGGGGCTGCCGGTGGAGGCGGGTGGCGCGGGCGAGGGAGGCGGCGCCGGCGAGGCGGGCGGCGCCGGCGAGGCGGGCGGCGCGGGCGAGGCGGGCGGCGCGGGCGAGGCGGGCGGCGCGGGCGAGGCGGGCGGGGCGGACGAGGCGGGCGGGGCGGGCGAGGCGGGGGTGCTGGCGGCGGCGATCGGGTTTCCGGTGCTGGTCAAGGCGGCGGGGGGCGGGGGCGGACGGGGATTGCGGGTGGTTCGGGATCCCGGTCAGCTCGGGGCGGCCGTGGCGCGGGCGAGCGCGGAGGCGGAGGCGGCGTTCGGGGATCCGCGGGTGTACCTGGAGCGGTACGTCTCCCCCGCCCGGCACGTCGAGGTGCAGTTGCTCGGGGACGGGGAGAACGTGATCCACCTGGGCGACCGGGACTGCTCGGTGCAGCGGCGGTACCAGAAGGTGGTCGAGGAGGCGCCTGCCCCGCGGCTCGGGGAGACGCTGCGGGTCAGCCTGCGGGCGGCGGCGGTGGCGCTCGGGCTGGACCTGAAGTACCAGGGTCTGGGCACCGTCGAGTTCCTGGTCGACCCGGTCCGGGAGGCGTTCTGGTTCCTGGAGGTCAACGCGCGCATCCAGGTGGAGCATCCGGTGACCGAGGCGGTCACCGGACTGGACCTGGTGGCCGAGCAGATCGCCATCGCGGAGGGACGCGGGCTGCGGCTGCACCAGGCCGACGTGCGGCTGGACGGGCACGCGATCGAATGCCGGATCACCGCGGAGGACCCGGCCGCGGATTTCCGGCCCAGCCCGGGCACGGTGACCAGCGCGGTCTTCCCGGCCGGGCCCGGGATCCGGGTCGACACCCATGTGCAGGCGGGCACGGTGGTGCCGCCGCAGTACGACAGCCTGCTGGCCAAGCTGGTGGTCAGCGGCGCGGACCGGGCCGAGGCGCTGGTCCGGCTGCGCGGCGCGCTGGCCCGGTGCGAGATCGGCGGCGTGACGACCACCATGCCGCTGTTGTCGGCAATGGTCGACGATGCTGAGATGACCACGGGCGGAGTCGACCTGGGTTATCTGGCGCGGTTCCTAGGGGCGGCAGCTGGAGCCGGACGGGTCGGTGGCTGGGTGCCGCGGCTGGGGCGGGGTGGGGCTGGTGGCTGAGGTGCCGCGGCTGGGGCGGGGTGGGGCTGGTGGCTGAGGTGCCGCGGCTGGGGCGGGGTGGGGCTGGTGGCTGAGGTGCCGCGGCCGGGGCGGGGTGGGGCTGGTGGCTGAGGTGCCGCGGCCGGGGCGGGGTGGGGCTGGTGGCTGAGGTGCAGCTGGTGGATGTGTCGCTGCGGGACGGGAACCAGAGCCTGTGGGGGGCGACGGGGCTGCGGACGGAGCACATCCTGGCCATCGCGCCGGTGCTGAACCGGGTGGGGTTCCGGGCACTGGACTACATGTCCAGCACGGCCATGGGGGTGGCGGTGCGAACCCACCGCCAGGATCCGTGGCAGCGGATCCGGCTGACCCGGGCCGCCATGCCGGACACGCCGCTGCAGTTCATCGGGACCGGGTTCCGGTTCATCTCCTGGGAGCGGGCCCACCCGGAGGTCATGCGGCTGGTGTACGAGCGGCTGGTGGCCGCCGGGATCTCGCGGTTCGTGGTGCTCGACCCGACGCACGACATGGACGCGGTGCTGGCCACCGCGCGGATGATCAGGCTGGCGGGCGGGACCGAGATCATCGCGGCGCTCACCTACACGATCTCGGCCGTGCACGACGACGCGTTCTACGCCGGGATCGCCGGGCAGGCGGCCGCCTCGCCCGACATCGACCGGGCCTACATCAAGGACCCGGCCGGGCTGCTGACGCCGGAGCGGGCCCGCACGCTGATCCCGTCGGTGACGGCCCGGCTGGCCGGCAAGCCGCTGGAACTGCACGCGCACTGCACGATCGGGCTGTCGCCGCTGGTGTACCTGGACGCGCCCGGGCTGGGCGTGCAGGTGCTGCAGACCGGCTGCGGGGCGCTGGCCGACGGCTCCTCACTGCCGGACGCCGAACGGATCGTGGCCAACCTGCGCGAGCTCGGTCACACGGTCGACGTGGACGACCGGCTGCTGGGCCGGGTGGCCCGGTACTTCGGCCGGCTGGCCGCGGCGGAGTCGCTGCCGGCCGGGCAGCCGCGGGCCTACGACGCGGCGTTCACCAGGCATCAGCTGGCGGGCGGGGTGATGACCACGCTACGGCGGCAGCTGGCCGAGCTGGGACTCGAGGGCCAGTTCGGCGCGGTGCTCGAGGAAGTCGGCCGGGTCAGGGCCGAGCTGGGCTACCCGATCATGGTCACCCCGTTCCCGCAGATGGTCATGGGGCAGGCGCTGGCCAACGTGGTCAGCGGCGTGCGCTACGAGGTCGTCCCGGACCAGGTGATCCGGTACGTGCTGGGCAGCTTCGGCAAGCCGACCGCGGACGTAGAGCCGTGGGTCCTGGACCGGATCCTGAACCGGCCGCGGGCCCGGGAACTGGCCGCCGAGCCGCCCCCGTTGTCAGTGGCCGAGCTGCGGCAGCGGCTGCCGCGCGGGATCGGTAACGAGGAACTGCTGCTGCGGTTCGGCATGCCCGCCGCAGAGGTGGACGCGATGCTGGCCGCGGCCCCGCCGCCCCGGCACTATGCCCCGGAGCTCCAGCCGGTGCTGCGGCTGCTGCGCGAGCTGCGGTCCCGGCCGCCCGCAGCCCGGCTGGTGGTGGACAAGCCCGGGTTCCGGCTCGCCCTCAGCGGCCCCGGGCAGGCCGACCGTGCATGAGGACATGGTGCGGGACCGGCTCGCGGGCGTGCGGGGGTTCGTGTTCGACCTGGACGGCACGCTGGTGCTGGGCGACCGGCGCAACCACGGGCTGCGGCCGCTGCCGGGCGCGGTGGAGATCACCGGCTGGGCCGCGGCCCGCGGGCGGCCGTTCGTGGTGTTCACCAACGGGACCACGCGGACGCCGGCTCAGCTAGCCAGTGTGATGCGGGAGATCGGGTTCGTCCTGCCCGACGAGGCGATGATGACGCCGGCCAGCAGCGCGGTCCGGGTGCTGGCCGACCAGGGGCACCGGCAGGTCATGGTGCTGGGCGGGCCCGGGCTGGCCGAGCCGCTGCGGGAGGCGGGTTTCGAGGTAGTGCCGCCGGCGGCCGGGGCGGCGGCGGACGCGGTGCTGGCTGGCTGGTTCCCCGAGTTCACCATGCCCGCGCTGGAGGCGGCCTGCCACGCGGTGTGGGCCGGGGCCGAACTGTACAGCTGCTCGCAGACCCCCTTCTTCGCGGTGGACGGCGGCCGGGCGCTGGGCACCTCGCGGGCCATCTCGGCCATGATCAGGTCGCTGACCGGATGCGGGCTGACAGTGGTGGGCAAGCCGTCACTTGACGCGCTGCGCAGCGCGGCGGAGCGGCTCGGGCTGCGCCCGGCGCAGCTGGCCGTGGTGGGCGACGACCCCCAGCTCGAGGTGCCGATGGCGCACCGCGGCCGGGCCCTGGCCATCGCGGTCGGTACCGGCCTGGGCGGCCCGCGGGCCTACCACGGGCTGCCCGCCACACGCCGCCCGCACCTGCAGGTCCGTGGCGTGGATGAACTGCTGGAGATGCTGATTCGTGAGATGGGCATGCGGTAAGCGGTGCCGGCCAGAACCGCGTCCGTGATTACGATATTGATCTGGCTGCTTACGCATGGTAGAAGGATACTGACGCGCGTTTCCAGCGCCTTCCATGGTCATAGTGGGTGATCCGTGCGTATTTCGCGTGCCATGTTCTGTTCCGCGATCGTTGTTTCCACCGCCTCCGCAGGCCTGGCCACTGCCCCGGCGGCCAGTGCGGCGCCCGCGGTCCACTACGTGGCGCTGGGCGATTCGTACAGCTCCGGGGTCGGCGCCGGGGATTACATCTCCGCCAGCGGAAGCTGCGAGCGCAGCGAAAAAGCCTATCCAGAGCAATGGGCCGATGCGCACTCCCCCGCCGCTTTCGTCTCGATGGCGTGTTCGGGCGCGACCGCGGCGGACGTGCTGAGCAGCCAGGTATCGGCGCTGAGCGCCGGCACCAGGCTGGTCAGCATCACGGTCGGCGGTAACGACGCGGGCTTCGCCAGCGTCATGGAGACCTGCGTGCTGTCCTCGACCACCTCGTGCCTGAACGCCGTGTCGGCGGCCGAGGCCTTCGTCGCCAGCCAGCTGCCGGCCAGGCTCGACAGCACCCTGGCGGCCATCGGCAGGGACGCGCCGAACGCAAAGGTGGTCGTGCTCGGCTACCCGGACCTGTACGACCTGTCCAGGTCCAGCACCTGCATCGGGCTGAGCACCGCCGACCGGACCGCGCTGAACGGCGGCGCGGACGACCTGGACGGCGCCCTGGCCACGGCCGCGAAGGCCTACGGCGACACGTTCGCCGACGTCCGGGGCCAGTTCGCCGGGCACGAGATCTGCGACTCGGGCAGCTGGCTGAATTCGGTCGACATCTTCGCGCTCAGCTCGTCCTACCACCCCACCGCCGCCGGGCAGGAACGCGGCTACCTGCCCGTCTTCACCGCGGCCGCCGCCGAGATGTAGGGCCGGGCCGGGGGCATCAGCTACGGCCCGTTCGGGATAATTGGCGATGTGCGGGCGGAAGCGCGGTGAGCGGTCGGAACCTGTTCCGGGCGCCGGCCAGCAGCCCGGGGGAACGGGGGGCGGCGCCGCCCCGGTACCGGCGGGAGGCCGGGCCGGGCGGCATGCTCATCGAGCGGGACGTGGCCGTGCCGGTGCGGGGCGGCGTGACCGTGTACGCCGACGTGTTCCGGCCCGCGGACGAGCGGCCGGCTCCCCCGCTGATCGCCTGGTCGCCGTACGGCAAGCACGCCGGGCCGCAGCTGCCGGAGCGCTACCCGGACGGCGGGGTGGCGCCGGGCCAGGTGTCGCAGTACACGGCGTTCGAGTCGCCGGACCCGGTGCACTGGACGGCGCGCGGGTACGCGGTGGTGAACGCCGACATCCCGGGCACCTGGAACTCCACCGGGGATGCCACGTTCCTGTCGCCTGAGGAGGCGCTGGCCGGCCACGACCTGATCGAGTGGGCCGGGACGCAGGGCTGGAGCAACGGCCGGGTGGGGCTGTCCGGGGTGTCCTACCTGACCTCCAGCCAGTGGTCGATCGCGGCGACCCGGCCGCCGCACCTGGCCGCCATCAACCCGTGGGAGGGGTGGAGCGACACCTACCGGGAGGTGGCCAGGCACGGCGGCGTCCCGGAGACCAACTTCTGGCCCTACATCGGGCAGCGGTGGGCCTGCGGCCTGGGCCAGGCCGAGGACCTGGCCGCGGAGACCCTGGCGCACCCGTGGTTCGACGAGTTCTGGGCAGCCAAGGTGGCGCCGCTGGAGCGGATAGACGTACCCGCCTACGTGGTGGCCAGCTGGTCCGACCAGGGGCTGCACACCCGGGGGACGTTCGAGGGCTTCGCCCGGATCGGCTCGGCGCGCAAGTGGCTGGACGCGCACGGCGGGAAGAAGTGGGGCTACTACTACAGCCCCGAGGGACTGCGGCGGTGACCTGGACGTGTTCGTGGCGGTGCAGAAGCTGGACCGGTACGGCGACCTGGTGGGATTCCCGTTCTATGCGGTGTATGAGGACGGCCCGGTGGCGCTGGGCTGGATCCGGGCGTCGCACCGCGAGCTTGATTCGTCGCGGTCACGACCGTGGCAGCCGGTGCTCGCGCACCGGCGGGCGCTGCCGCTGGCGGCGGGCGAGATCGTGCCGCTGGAGATCGAGATCCTGCCGTCAGGCACGCTGTTCCGGCCGGGCGAGACGCTGCGGCTGGTGGTCCAGGGCCGGGACGTGCACCGCTATCCCCGGCCGCTGGTCCAGGCGTGGCACGACGACACGGTCAACCGCGGCCCGCACGTCATCCACGCGGGCGGGCCGTACGACTCGCACCTGCTGCTGCCGGTGCTGACCGGCCCCTAGGCGGCCCAGCGCTGGTGGCTTTGAGTTGGGGCCGGGTGTTGCGGCCAGGCCAGCACCTCGATCGGGCCGTTGAACCAGTGCCCGAGCGGGCACCGGATCTTCGCCGCTTCCAGCAAGCCGTCGACGGTGCTGACCGTGTAGCGGTACTCCACCACGGCCGGGAGCGCGCATCGCGTCGCGCCCCCGGAGTCCATCCACGCCGGGCAATCCAGGAACATCAGGCCGGTGTCCATTCCTGCTTTCCCCTCCTAGCACAAAGCGGGCATTGGGCGCTGCCTCTGAGCCGAGCTTGCTCCCGCGGTCCTGCGTCTCGATTGAGGCCCGATTGAGCTGTTAGGGTGCCTGACATGGCGGCTTGGGGTGAGGAGTCGGGTCACATCGAGGTGACCGAGCGGGACGAGGTGGCCGTGATCACGCTGCGGCGGCCGGACAAGCTCAACGCGCTCAGCTCGGCCATGCGGCGGGAGCTGGCGGCGATCCTGCGGCACTTCGGCGATGGTGGCCTGGTGCGGGGCATTGTGGTCACCGGGACCGGGCGGGCGTTCTCGGCGGGGATGGACCTGCGGGAGGCGGCGGACCTGCCGCCCGGCGGGCTAGTGGCCGATGTGGAGCTGTTCCACGACCTGACCCGGGCGGCGCTGCGGACGCGGGTGCCGGTGGTGGCCGCGCTCAACGGGATCGCGGTCGGCGGAGCGTGCGAGCTGACGCTGTGCTTCGACGCGCGCATCGGGACGCCCGCGGCGGAGTACTTCCTGCCGGAGAACAACATCGGGCTGACCGTCTCCAACGCGGCCAGCGTGCTGCTACCGCGGCTGGTCGGCCACACCGCGATGCGGCTGGTCATGGAGTCGACCCGGATCGGTTCCAGCGAGGCGCTGTCGCTGGGACTGCTCGACCAGATCGTCGAGCCGTCCGAGCTGATCGAGACGGCGATCGCGCTCGTGCACCGCTGGACGCAGCCGGGAGCGGCCACGGCCGCGCACCTGCGGCTGCTGCGGCCTTCGCCGGCCCTGGTCGAGCAGGCCATGGCGGCCGAGACCGAAGCGGCCAGCGGGCCGGAGGCGGAACGCATCGCGCTGGATGGGATCAGCCAGTTCCTCGGCCGTCGGTCCTGACGCCGAGGGCTCGAGATGGCGTGTTGCTCCGCAAAAATGTGGGTGTGAGACAGCGCCGGCCCGACCAACGTCTGCCGCGGCACCGCGACCCGACGCCACGCGGATCGGCTTCGCGGCGTTACTGGCCGAATCATCAGGCCAGTAACGCCGCTGGTGAGCCGGTAAGTGAGGTCCTTAGTTCCCCGCCTCGGCCTCGAGTTCTTCCTCCTCGAGTTCAGCTTCGGCGAGGGCGATCACGAGCCCTAGTCCCTCGGCGATGTTCGCGGTCGCTGAGACGATGCGGGCTGTACCCACGATGGGCGCCACCGCGACGAGAATATCTTCGACGTCATCGACCGTGATGCTGGAGTCTGCCGCCGGTAGGGCGTTGAGCACGTAGGAAGCGGCGGATGCGTCTACCGCGACTAGGGCAGCGATCCGGGCGATCATGAGCTCGCGAGGACTCAAGTCGCTGTTATCTAGTGACGCGGCGGTCATCACCAGGAGTGTTTCGCTGATGGGTGTGTCATTTTCTGTTTCGTTTTCGGACATGACGGTTCTCCTTTTTGAAAGTTGAATCTTGCACCCTGTCAATCACGGCAGCCTTCGTTCACGCTACTCCAGCCAGGTGCGCCAAGTGCGGCGGGTCCAACTGGCCCGCGCTTACCACCAGATCGCCGGACCAAGCTGCTGCACGGCCACGGGCCCCCGGCCGGGGCGGGGTGAGAACGACCGGGCACCGGCATGATGTAGGACTATGGAGCTGATCGTTGAGGATGCCGACGTCATCACGATGGCGGCGGGCGCCGAACCTGCCCGGGCCATGCTGGTGCGGGACGGGCGGATCGCCGCGGTCGGGGTACCGGATGAGGTCCGGGCCGCCGCCGGAGCGAGCGCGCAGGTGGTGCGGCTGGATGGCGCCACCGTCGTTCCGGGGCTGATCGACGCGCACTGCCATGTGGCCGATGTAGGCTATCTGGCGGCGGCGGCCGACTGCAGCCAGCCGTCCGCGCCGGACATCCCCGCCATTGCGGCGCGGCTGCGGGATGCCGCGGACCAGACGCCGGAGGGCTCCTGGGTGACCGGCGGCGGCTACGTGGAGTACAAGCTGCGCGAGGGGCGGCACCCGACGCGCGACGAGCTAGACCAGGCGGTGCCGAACCGCCCGGCCGTGGTGTACCACACCTCACTGCACGCCTGCGTGCTGAACACGGCCGCGCTGCGGGAGGCCGGGTTCGCGGACCAGCAGCCGGATCCGGCGGGCGGGGCGTTCGGCCGTGACCGCGACGGCCGGCTCGACGGGGTGGTGTTCGAGCGGCCCATGTTCCAGCTGTTCGAGCGGAACCTCAGGCAGGACCTGGCCCGGATGGGAAGCGCCGAGCGGAACCGGCTGGTCGAGCGGGCGAGCCAGCAGCTGGCTTCGTTCGGCCTGACCGCGGCGTGCGACGCGGACGACCCCGCGGACTGGCCGGGGCTGGCCGAGTCGCACCGGCGGGAGTTCCTGGAGCGGACCGACCGGGGGGTGTTCTCGCAGCAGGCCGAGGCGACGCTGAACGGCTCGCGCGGCTTCCGGGTGCTGGCCGGGCGGGCGGTCGGGATCCAGGCCGGCCAGCGGCAGGTCGTGGTGGAGATCGAGTACGGCAGTGAGCGCGAGCGGGTCGCCTACGACCTGGTCGTGGTGGCCATCGGCTTCCAGGCCCGCTGGTTCGAGGGCCTGCTCGGCGACCAGGCGCGCGGGCTGCTGGCCAGCGCGCTGGGCGGGGCCGAGCTCGAGCGGCGGATCGGGCCAGACCTGTCGGTCGCGGGGCTGAGCCCGCCGCTGCACCTGCCGGCCGTGGCCGGGCTGGCCCAGGGGCCCGGCTTCCCCAACCTGAGCTGCCTGGGCCTGCTGAGCGACCGCATCCTGGGCCGCTACGTCACGGCCGCCGAGAGGAGAGAACATGTCTGAGCTGCCCGACGAGGTGTGGGAGAGCGACGACTGCGTGCGGCGCACGGTGGTCATCCCGGCCCGGCTGGCCGAGCGGGTGGCCGCCCGGGCCGAGCAGCGCGGCCTGTCGTTCAGCGACCTGCTGGCCGAATACGCGCAGCAGGGCCTGGACCGCGACGGCTAGGCGGACTCGGCGGCCTTCTTGATCACGGTGGGGGCGGGGCGGTTTGACTGGGGGCCTCGGCCTGGCTGCCGCGGAGCAGATAGGCGGAGCGGAGCAGGGCGGGGTTGTCGCGCAGCTCGCGGGCCGGGCCGGAGAAGCGGATCCGGCCGCCTTCCATGATGTGGGCGTAGCCGGCCAGGCCCAGGGCCACGGTGGCGAACTGCTCGATGAGCAGCACGCCGGTGCCGGATTCGGCGACGGCGGCGATGACCGGGATCAGGCGGCTGACCACCACCGGGGCCAGGCCCAGCGACAGCTCGTCGATCAGCAGGTAGCGCGGCTGGCCGATCAGGGCCTGGGCCAGCACGACCATCTGCTGCTCGCCGCCGGACAGGGTGCGGGCCGGGGCGGACAGGCGCTGGCCGAGCTGCGGGAACAGCTCCAGGACGCGGGTCCGGCCGGCCTGGGCCTGCTCGCGGGTCAGGGCGTAGCTGGCGACCCGGAGGTTGTCCTCGACGGTCAGGTCCGGAAGCAGGCGGCGGCCCTCCGGGACGATGGCCACGCCGGCCTGGCGGACCCGCTCCGGGCGGCGGCCGGTGAGATCGTCAGATGTTTGGCCTTGAGCATCCAGCAGGACGGAGCCGGCCTTGGGCTTGAGGACCCCGCCGACGGCCAGCACCAGGGTGGACTTGCCGGCGCCGTTGGGGCCGAGCAGGGCGGTGACCTGACCGGCCGGGATCTCGACGGACACCTCGCGGACCACCGGGCGGCCGCCGCGCTCGACGGTCAGGTCGCGCAGCAGCAGGGCGCCGCTCACGCGACACCCAGGTAGGCGCGGATCACGGCGTCGTCGCGCAGCACGTCGGCGGTGGGGCCGGAGGCGATCAGCCTGCCGAAGTCGAGCACCGCGGTGGTCTGGCAGCAGGCCGAGACCAGGCTCATGTCGTGGTCGACCAGGATGGCCAGCGCCCCGGTGTGCTCGGGGATCCGGCGGATGACCTCGCCCAGGTGGCCAGTCTCCTGGTCGGGCAGGCCGGCGGCGGGCTCGTCGAGCAGGACCAGCCGGGGCCGGCCGACGACGGCGCGGGCCACCTCGACCAGGCGGCGCTGACCGGCGCCGAGGGTACGCACCCGCGTGTCCGGGCCGGCGTCCAGGCCCACGAACGAGATCGCGTCGAGGACGTCCTGGCGGCGGGAGGCGCGGCCGAGCCGGGAGTGCTCGTGCACCATGGCCACGTTGTCGAACACCGACAGCTCCTCGATGGCCTGTTCAGTCTGGAAGGTGCGGCGCACGCCCCACCGGGCGCGGCGGAAATGCGCCATCGACAGCAGGTCTACCCCGAAAGCGCGCACCGTGCCCGCGGCGGGCCGCACGAACCCGCTGAGCACGTTGAAGAACGTGGTCTTGCCCGCGCCGTTCGGGCCGATGAGCCCGCAGGTGCCCTGGGTGAAGGTCAGGCTCATGTCGTCCAGCGAGGTCACCCCGCCGTAGCGGACGGTCAGGCCCGCCACCTCGATCATGTCGTGCTCCGGGTGGCCGGCTTGCCGAGCCGGCTTCGCAGCAGGCGGCCCAGCCGGGCTAGGTCTCTGGGCACCTGGTCGGCCAGCCCGGCGGGCGCGGTGGTCAGCACCTGCAGCACGCCCAGGCCGAACAAGATGATCAGCCAATCGGCCGAGACCCCCCAGTTGTTGAGCAGAGCGGGCAGGAACTGGTACAGCAGGGCGGCCACGACGGCGCCCCACAGGCTGTAGACCCCGCCCATCAGGGTTACGGCCAGCAGCGTGATCGAGTCCTGGGTCGGGAAGCCGATGGAGTACAGGTAGTGCACCGCGCCGGCCAGCACGCCGCCGGCCACGCCGGTGATGAACGAGGCCAGCGCGAAGGCCCACAGCTTGTACAGCGTGGTATTGATGCCCGCGGCCAGCGCGGCCGACTCGCTCTGCCGGATCGCCGCCCAGGCCCGGCCGGGTTTGGTTTTCGTGTGGGCCAGGACCAGCACAAACATGAGAATCGCGACGATGACCGAGTAGCGGAAGTAGGCCGGGTCGCCGGAGGCAATGCTAGGCCGTCGGATCGGCGGGATGTGGACCAGGCTGCCGTTGTAACCGGTGAAGCCGTGGCCGCCGTTCGGGAAGTTCACCGTGGCCAGCACCACGGTGATCGCACCGGCCAGCATCAGCGTGATCAGGGCCAGGTACAAGCCGCGCAGCCGCAGCGCCGGCAGCCCGATCGCCGTGCCCGCCACCATGGTGATCAGACCCGCCTCGAGCAGGATCACCGGGTAGGGCTGGGTGGTGGCGAACAGCAGCCGGGCGGCCACCCAGGCGCCGATGGCCAGCACGGCGACCTGGCCCAGGGAGACCAAGCCGACCCGGCCGACCAGCACCCCGAGGGCCAGCGTGACCATCGAGTACACGGCCACCTGGGTCATGGTGTCGATGTAGTACAGGCTGAACAGCTGCGGCAGGCCGAACAGGGTAAAGAGCAGCAGCACCGCGATGATGCCGAGGCGGATGAGCTGGCGGCGACTCACTGTCTCGCTCGCTCGCCGCCGGGGCCCCACCCACCTCCCCATTCCCCCTCCACTGCGTCGCCTTGCTGACCTGGCCGCCTGCGGCGGCGGGCCCTTGTCGCTCGTCCCTCGCTCCTGGGGTGGGTTTGGGGGAGAAGACGGAGTCCAGGCCACGCCGCGCCGCTTTGGCTCGCTCACTAGGCCTCCTCGCGGGATTGGGCCATGACCTGACGCCGCGGCATGACCAGCAGGGCCGCGGCGGCGAGCACGAACGGGGTCATGTCCCGGTAGTTGGTCAGCGACGTGATCGGCGTCAGCAGGTCATGCAGCAAGCCGACCACGATCGCGGCCGCGAAGGTGACCGTGATCGAGCGCAGCCGGGCGATCAGCACCGCGGCCAGCGACGAGATGACCAGGAAGGTGAGCGTGGTGGCGTCCAGCGCGACCAGGTCGGCGAGCAGCAGGCCGGCAATGCCCGCGAGCACCCCGCAGCCGAGCCAGGCCGCCGCTTCGACCCTGCGGACCGGGACCCCGAGGGTGGCGGTGATCTCGCGGTCGTTGGCCATGGCCCGCATCGCCGTGCCGAGCTTGGTGTAGCGCAGGAACATACCGGTCCCCACGGTGAGCACCACCCCGGCGGCCAGCGCGATGACCTGGGTCCAGTTCACCTGGACCTGCCCGACGGAGAAGCCGCCGTTGTCCGAGGGCAGGGTCAGCGAGCGGGCCTCGCCGCCGCTGGTCGTCCAGAGCAGGTCCATCAGGCCGTACAGGACCAGGGTCAGCCCGATGGTGGCCACCGCCTTGACCAGCGGGTCCCGTTTGGCCAGGGCAGGCCCGAACAGGAGCCCGTAGCCGAGCGTGCTGGCGGCGGCGACGGCAATGCAGCTCAGCCAGGTGACCCAGCCGGGCGCGCCCGCCTGGCCCAGCGACCAGGCGGTCAGCGCGCCCAGCGCGCCGACCGCGCCGAAGGCCAGGTACAGCACGCCGGTGGCCCGGTACAGCACCACCAGCCCGACCCCGGACAGGGCGTACACCCCGCCCAGGGCCAGGCCGCTGACGATGAACGGCTCGAAGTCGGACCAGGGCGGCATGCCGTTACGAGGCCGGCGCGTTCGCCGCGGTGCCGGCCACGCCGCGGTACTGCGCGATCTGCGGGTCGACTGACGAGATCTGCGTGCAGCCCTGGGCCGTCACCATCTTCCCGTTGTCCGGCGTGACCGTGTAATCCTCGTTGTTCGGGATATGCAGGGGGTAGCTGCCGTAGGTCCACAGCTGGCACAGCATGCCGGTGTTGAAGCCCGACACCGCCTTGAACGCGGCGTTGACGCTGGCCACCGTGTACGCGCCGGTGATCGTCTCCAGCGCGTGCACCGCGATCTCGGCCTCGGTGAAGCCCATCTGGCTGAAGCTGCCGATGCCGCCGGAGACCGCCGAGCCGTACTGCTTGAGGATGGCCTTGTACAGGTTCATCGTCGTGGTGCTGGTGTCGTCGGGCGGGGTCAGCTCGGCGTTGACGAACAGCTTGCTGTTCCACTTGGCTCCCAGCGAGGTGGCCAGGAAGTCGGTGTTGCACGGCGTCGAGCAGCCCCACAGCTTGACCCGGTCCTCCAGGCCGAGCTTCTGCGCCGCCTGCAGGATGACCAGCGCCTCGGGCGGGGTGAAGTTGAGCACCACGGCGCCGTCCGGGCCGGCGTCGTCGACTTCCTTGATCGCCACCGAGTCGGCGTCGGAGATCGGCACGTTCTCGGTGAGCTGGACGATCGGCACGTTCGCCGCCTTGGCCAGCGCCGCCGGACCGGCGGCGATGTAACCGGTGCCGGGGACGTTGGACTGGTCGAACACGACCTTGGACACGTGCTGGCTCAGCGCGTACTGCACCGCGCCGTCCGAGCTGTACCGCGGGCCCATGTTGACCGCGGCGCTGTTCGGCGTCGAGTAGCACTCGGGGGCGATCCCGGAGTCGATGATGTAGTAGCCGAGCTTCTGCCAGTAGCTGCTGTCCACCGAGCACTCGATGATGGACGTGTTGCCGATGATGCCGACCACCTTGTCGGTCTGCACCAGCTGCTTGGCGTCGGCGGCGATCTGGGCCGGGTTGGTCTGCTCGGTCTCGATGTAGAGCTTGATCGGGTGGCCGTTGATGCCGCCGTTGGCGTTGACGCACGCGAAGTACGCGTTGGCCATGTTCGGGATGTCGGTGAACGAGGTCCCCGGCTGGTTGGTGACGATGGCGCCGAGCGCGATCGGCGTCCCGGTGGCGGCCACGCCCGGCTTGGTGCCGCACTGCGAGGTGCTGACCGCCGACGTGCTCGCCGAGCTGGACGCGGTGGTGGTGGAGCTCGGGCTGCTGGCGGTGCTGCTGGTACTGCTGCTCGCGCTGCTGCTGCAGCCGGCCGCGGCCAGGGCGACGGCCGCGGCGAGCAGGATCGTTCTTCGCACCTTGAGCATGTGTCCGGTCATCTTTTCCCCTCTGGATTAATTTCCTAGGGCACGGTCACCAGGATCTTTATGGCGTCCGGTGGCCGGCCCATCGCGAATTCGAATGCTTCGGCCGTGCGGGTCAGCGGGAAATGGTGCGAGAAGAGCGCGGTAAGCGAGGCGCGGTTGGCCGAAACCAGGCTTATCGCGTGCCGGAAATCCGATCTGGTGGCGCAACTGGAGCCGATGACGTCAATTTCCTTCTCCGGGAAGACGCCGGGCCTGATCACGGCGGCGCCCGACGACATGCCGATGACCACCACCCGGCCGGCCGAGGCCACCTGGTCCATGGCCGCGGGCAGCACGCCGGGCTCGCCGCTGGTCTCGATGACCAGCGGCGGCCCGTCGCCGTCGGTCCACTCCCGGGCCTCGCCGAGCAGGTCGGCAGGCGGGGCCCAGGCGGTGCGTTCGGCGCCGAGTTGCTTGGCCAGGTCACGCCGGATTTCGATCGGGTCGATGACGAAGACCCGGGCTCCAGCCTGCACCGCGGCGAGCAGCGTGGCCAGGCCGATCGGGCCCGCGCCGAACACCACCGCCTGCTCGCCGGGCCGCAGCCGGCCGCGGGCCAGGGCGTGCACGGCGATCGAGGCCGGCTCGACGAAGGCCGTGCCGTCGGCATCCAGGTCGCCGGTGGCGAAGACCGATGTGGCGGGGACCTCGAGCCGTTCGGCCAGGCCGCCGTCGAGATGCACGCCGACCAGCCGGAACCGGGTGCAGACGTTGGGCCGGCCTGTGGCAGGGGTAACAGGTGCCGCAGGGCAGCAGCGGGAAGATGGCGACCCGGTCGCCTTCGTGCAGGCCGTTTGCGTCGTCGGAAAGGTCGTCGATGACGGCGGAAACCTCGTGGCCCTGGATCCGCGGATAGAAGTCGCGGGCGCCGGAAAGCGCGCCCACGTCACCGGAAAACAGGTGGAAGTCCGAGCCGCAGATGCCCACCGCCTCCGGCCGCACGATGACGTTTCCGGTACGGGGCCGTCCCGGATCGGAAACGTCCTCGATCACCATCTCACCGGGTGATCTGGTCACTGCGGCCAGCACAGGCGGCCCCTTCCTCGCGGCAAGCCAGCATGAGCGCAATGGCAGAAAACCGGGCCTTGCCGCACGCTAATGCGGAGATTCCCACGGCCGTTCCGGCTGGACAATGACACGGCACCCAAAAACGACCTGGCAATTCCTGAGGCTGGCCACAAGCGGACGCTTCAGGTCAGGATGAGGCCGCCGTCGACGGGTAGGCCGGGCCTGCGACCTGACCACCGAGCCTGACCGCGGGCGGCGATGATGACGCGTGAGGTATGTCACCGTGCCCGGGCCCTGGGGAATGGCCTTGATCTGGCGGAAGCGCCGGCTGGGTAAGGGTTGTGGCGAGGCCGCCCGGGAGGACGCATCGGCGCCGGGCCGACACGCCGTTTCCGGATTTGCGCCCGAAATCTCCCGCAATGTGTTACTAAATAAGGAGCTTGCCGGGGCACCTAGACAGGCAGCCCCGGAAACCAGCGCCATTGCTATGTCGGCGTACGGCCGGGATGCGCGGCGCGGGGGGAACAGTGCAGGCGGCGATCAGCGTGCAGTGCGCTCGGCCGGCGGGTGGGCCGTCCCGTTCGTATGCCGACCCGTCGTCGGGCTAGTCCCCGCTGGCTTGATTTCCCAGCTGGGACGCTCCCCGCCAGGGCGACGGAGCACCCGGCGTATTTCCGATCGTCCCACCTGAGTCCCGATTTGAGGTGTCATGGCTGCCAATACGCCACCGCCCCGCACCAGGTCCGCGCGGCTGACGCTGCTCAGCCTGCTGCTGATCCCGCTGCTGTCCCTGGCGGCACTCTGGGGGCTGACCGCCAGCATCGCGCTCGGCAACGTCGTCCGCTACCAGCACTACGACACGGTTATCACCACGATCACCCCCGGCGTCACCGGACTGGAGGAGACGCTCCCGGTCGAGCGCGCGATCACCCTGGTCTGGCTGGCCACCGGGCGCCAGCCGGGGTTGTTCCAGGCTGAACTGACGACCGCGCGCCACAGCACCGACCAGTACGTCCCCCGGGTCCGCGGCGAGGTGACGCAGGTGCGGGGGCTGCTCGGCGCGAAGGCGGTGACCCTGATGAACGCCTTCCTCGCCAACCTCGCCAACCTGGCCAGTATCCGCGCCGCGGTCGACTCCGGCTCCGACGGCACGGTGGCGGCCTTCAACGCCTACAGCATGATCAGCACGGCCGAAATCCAGTTCTTCCAGAATGCCTCGCCGCCTGCCGACCCCGAACTCGGCCTCATGACGCAGTCCGCGATCGCGGAGAGCCGGGCCCAGGACGCCGTCGGCGGCGCGATCTCCCTCATCGAGGGGGCGATCACGGCGCACGGCATCATGACCCAGCCCGAGCGCGTGCTGTTCGCGCAGGAGGTGGGGCAGCAGAACCTGGAGGTCGGCAACACGTTCTCGCTGGCCAACCCGACCCTGACGGCCCTGTACCAGCAGGTCTACACACTGCCCGCCTATCGCGAGCTGCAGACCACCGAGACCCAGATCCTGAACAGCCCAGCCAGCCGACCGATACCGGTGGACTCCGCGGCCTTCCAGCTCATCGCCCAGGCGATGCAGAAGGCCGTGCTGGCCAACGGCGCGCAGATCGGCGTCGTGCTCGGAGCGCAGTCGGCGCGCTTGCGCGATAGCACGGTGACCGAGCTGGTCCTGGCCGCCGGGCTGGGCCTGGCCGCCGTGGCGGCCTCGATCTTCGTCATGGTGCGATTCGGCCGCAGGCTGCAGGTCGAGCTGAGCGACCTCAACAACACGGCCAGGGAGATGGCCGACGAGCGGCTGCCGCGGCTCGTCGGCCAGCTGCGCCGCGGGGAGGACGTCGATGTCGAGTCGGAGCCGCCGCCGCTGAAGGCGAGCAGGATCACCGAGGTCGCGATCGTCGCCCGGGCCCTGTCTACCGTGCGGCGCACGGCGCTCGAGGCCGCCGTCGGCCAAGCCCGCCTGCGCAAAGGCGTCAACCAGGTCTTCGTCAGCCTGTCGCTGCGGAACCAGTCGCTGCTGCACCGGCAGCTCGGCATGCTCGACACCATGGAGCGGGCCACCAGCGATCCGGCCGTCCTGGCTGACCTGTTCCGCCTTGACCACCTCACGACCCGCATGCGGCGGCACGCCGAGGGCCTGCTGATCCTGGCCGGGTCGGTACCCGGCCGTGGCTGGCGCGACCCGGTGCCGGTGGTCGACGTGCTGCAGGCAGCGGTCGCGGAGATCGAGGACTACGTCCGGGTGGACGTGATCACCGACACCACCGACGCCGTGGTGGGGAACGCGGTGAACGACGTCATCCACCTGATCGCCGAGCTGGTCGAGAACGCCGCCGCATTCTCCCCTCCAACTACCCGGGTGACGATCACCGGCGCGATCGTGGGCCGCGGCTTCGCGGTCGAGATCGAGGACCGCGGTCTGGGCATGGACCCGGAGAAGATGGCCGCCGCCAACGAGCAACTGGCCAGCCCGCCCGAGTTCGACCTGGCCAACAGCGACCAGCTCGGCTTGTTCCTGGCCGGCCAGCTCGCCGCCAGGCACGGGATCACGGTGACGCTGCGGCGGTCTCCCTTTGGCGGTACCACCGCCATCGTGCTGCTCCCGACGGAGATCATCACGTCGGAGACGGCGGAAAGCTCCGGCTCTGGGCCTGGCCGCGGCGCCGAGCAGCCGCCGACCGCAAACGGCTCGGCGTACGGGCCAGGCCCGGCCGGGGACCCGGATCTCGCCCAGGCGTTCGGGATGACCGGTCGGCACCGGATCGCGACGAGCTCCCCGGCGACGAGCGGCCAGGCCAGTGCGGGCCCAGGGGCCGACGGGGTGACGGTCCCCGACTGGGTGACGGTCCCCGGCAGGCCGGCGGCCGAACCGCCGATTGCCGCGGCCGTGGCCGCGGGCTGGGCCAGCGGCCCGGCAGCACCCGACGTAATGACCGATCCCGCGAAGTCCCCTGGGCCCGACGGGTCCGACGGGTCCGACGGGTCCAACGGGCACAGCCGGTCCAACGGGAATAGCGGAGCTAACGGAGCTCACGAGCACATAGGGCCTACCGGGTCTGCGGAAGACATCGGCTCCGTGGGCGTGGCCGGTTCTCCCGGCGTCGAAGAGTCCGGTCCCGGCCAGGCGGCGAGCGCCGTGGCGGGCCGCGCTACCTACCGGGGCCTGCCCCGGCGTGTCCGCCAGGCCAATCTCGCCCCGCAGTTTCGCGGCCTGGCGGGCACCGCGCAAGCCGCGGCCCCGCACCTGGCCGCTGGGCCGGCGGGACGCTCACCCGAGCAGACAGGAAGCCTGATGTCCACGATGCAGGCCGGGTGGCTGGCCGGTCGTCTCGACGACCTGGACTCCCCCGGCGCCGGCCTGGACATCCTGGACGGGCGGCCAGCAAGCGCGTCAGGTGGGGATGCCGCTTCCGACGATCGTGAGGGTGAGTCATGACGCAGGCGAAGGGCGAGGGGGAACAGCTCGGTTGGCTGCTGGACAACCTGGTTTCCCGGGTGGCGAACATCCGTGAGGCGCTGATCCTGTCCAGGGACGGACTGGTGGTGGCGAAGTCATCGAGCATGAGCCGTGAGCAGGGCGACCGTCTGTCTGCTCTGGCCGCGGGCGTGCAGAGCCTGGCCCGCGGGGCCGGGCAGCAGGTCGGGGGCGGAGATGTGCGGCAGATCGTCATCGAGATGGACTCGGCGTTCATGTTCGTGATGGCGGCCGGCCAGGGCACCTGCCTGGCCGTACTCGCCTCGGCCGAGGCCAACGTGGGCGTGATGGCCTACGAGATGGCCATGCTGGTGCGGCGGATGGGCGTGCACCTCACCGCGGCGCCGAGACCCGCCGCTCACGAACCAGCCGCGGGCTGAGCGCCGTGAGCGCACCCAAGGAGAGGTGGTTCGACCGGGACGCGGGGCCGGTCGTCCGCCCGTACGCCATGACGAAGGGCCGCACCGCGCCCGCCTCCGAGTCGTTCATCGGGCTGATCGACGTGGTGATGGCCGTCGCCGATCCCCTGGCCCCAGCCGATGTGCACCTGGGCCGCGAGCACCGGCGGATCCTGAGCCGCTGCCGTCGGCCCATCACGGTGGTGGACCTGGCCTCCGACGTCGACCTCCCGGTGGGGGTGGTCCGCGTCCTGCTCAGCGACCTGAGCCAGTACGGGATGCTCCGGGTGGTCGCGGCTTCCCAAGAACCGGTAAAACACGAGCGTCTACTGAGGAACGTCCTGGATGCACTACAGACACTTTGACACGGTCGAGGCGGAAGTAATCCCCGCCACCGCCAAGATCTTGATCGCGGGGGGATTCGGGGCGGGCAAGACCACCCTGGTCGGCGCGATCAGCGAGATCCGCCCGCTGTACACCGAGGAGATGCTCAGCGACCGCAGCGTCGGTGTCGACGACATTACCGGCGTTGGCGGCAAGACCACCACCACGGTAGCCATGGATTTCGGGAGGATAACCTTCCGGGCCGACTTGACCCTGTACCTGTTCGGCACGCCCGGCCAGGAACGCTTCTGGTTCATGTGGGACGAACTCGCCTTCGGGGCGGTCGGGGCGGTGGTGCTGGCCGACACGCGGCGCCTGGCCGACTGTTTCGCCGCGGTGGACTACTTCGAGCACCGTGGCACGCCGTTCCTCGTGGCGGTCAATTGCTTCGATGGCGCCCCGGTCTACGAGCCGGATGATGTCCGGATCGCCCTCGACCTCGACCAGGATACGCCCGTGGTGATGTGCGACGCGCGGCAGCGTGAGTCGGTCAAGAAGGTGCTCATCGCCCTGTTCCGTCACGCGGTCGCCAAGGCCAGCGCCAGCCCGGTTGGGCATGCCCAGGTGGCCGGCCGGGCGCACCACGGCCCGTTCGGATAAAAGTCCGGCGTCAGTGCGCAGGGCGGCGGCATGGTCCGTGCGTTCCCAGGTGAAGCCGGCCTCGTTGCGGCCGAAGTGGCCGTAGGCGGCGGTCGGGCGGTAGATCGGCCGGCGCAGGTCCAGGGCCTGGATCAGGGCGGCGGGCCGCAGGTCGAAGTGGGCGCGGACCAGGTCCGCGATTCGCGCCCCGCCGACCTTCTCGGTGCCGAACGTCTCGATCAGCAGGGACAGCGGCCGGGCCACCCCGATCGCGTAGGCCACCTGGACCTCGGCCCGGTCGGCCAGGCCCGCGGCCACGATGTTCTTGGCCACGTGCCGGGCCGCGTAGGAGGCGGACCGGTCGACCTTGGTGGGGTCCTTGCCGGAGAAGGCGCCGCCGCCGTGCCTGGCGAACCCGCCGTAGGTGTCGACGATGATCTTGCGGCCAGTCAGGCCGGTATCGCCGACCGGGCCCCCGATGACGAACCGGCCGGTCGGGTTGACGTAGAACTCCCGGCGCAGTGCGGCGGGGTCGTACAGGCCCGGCGGCAGGACCTGGGTCACCACCTGCTCCCACAGCGCGTCGGGCAGCTTGGCCTCCACCCCGTCCTCGTGCTGGGTGGAGATGAGCACCTTCTCCACCCCGGCCAGGCCAGGCCGCGTCGTAGCGCACGGTGACCTGGGTCTTGCCGTCCGGCCGCAGGTAGGGCAGCAGCCCGTTGCGGCGCACGCCGGCCAGCCGCCGGGCCAGCTTGTGCGCCAGCATGATCGGCATCGGCATGAACTCGGGAGTCTCGTTGGTCGCGTAGCCGAACATCATGCCCTGGTCGCCGGCCCCGGCCGCGTCGAACGGGTCGGTGCGGCCCAGAGTGCGGGCGTCGTGCGACTGTGTTACTCCGCGGGCGATGTCGGGCGACTGCTTGTCCAGCGCGGTGATCACGCCGACCGCGTTGCCGTCGAAGCCGAACTCGCCGGTGTCGTAACCGATGTCGCAGATCACCTGGCGGGCCAGCGCGGCGAAGTCGAGCACCGCGGCGGTGGTGATCTCGCCCGCCAGCACCACCAGCCCGGTGGTCAGCAGCGTCTCGACGGCGACCCTGGAGTGCGGGTCGGCGGCCAGCGCGGCGTCCACCACCGCGTCGGAGATCTGGTCGGCCACCTTGTCCGGGTGGCCTTCGGTCACCGACTCCGAGGTGAACAGGAAGCCCTCGCTCATGGGGTGTCGCCTCCGGTGAGTTCGGTCCTGACCATGGCGGCCCCGGCCACCATGGCGCGCAGCTTGGCCCGCGCCACCTCCGGGGCCAGGTGCCGCAGGCCGCAGTCGGGGTTGATCATCAGGCGGTCGGCGGGCACGTACTCCAGCGCCCGGCGGATCCGTTCCGCGACCAGCTCGGGCGTCTCGACCTCGGGCGTCTTGACGTCGATGACGCCGAAGCCCAGCCACCGGTCCCATTCGTGCAGCAGGCGCAGGTCCTCCAGGCCCTTGCGGGCGAACTCCAGGACCAGCTGGTCGACCCGGGCGGCCTGCACGGCCGGGAACAGGAAGTCGTAGTGCCCTTCCCAGGACGGGCGGGCGTACCGGTTGCCGTAGCAGACGTGCAGGGCCCAGGTGGCGGTAACGCCGTCGGTGACCATGTTGACCGCCTCGACGGCCAGCTCGGCATGCTCCGGGTAGCCGGCCAGGAACGGCTCGTCGATCTGCAGGAAGTCGGCGCCGGCCTCGGCCAGCTCGCGGGCCTCGGCGTTGAGCCTGCGGGCCAGCGCACGGACCAGGTCGCCAGGCTGGTCGTAGGCGCCGTCCCTGATCCGGCGGGACAGCGAGAACGGGCCGGTGAAGGAGAACTTGACCGGCCGCTGGGTGAGCTGCCGGATGAACCGGAAGTCGGCGGCCAGCTCCAGGCCGGGGTGGGTCCCGTCGGGCAGCGGACGGGTGACCTCGGCGTCGTAGTAGTCGAAGTAGTCGGTCTTGGCCCGCTGCGGGATGTGCACGCCGGGCAGGCGGGCCAGGAAATAGTCGACGTCGTTGTCCCGGCGCAGCTCGCCGTCGGACACGATGTCGATGCCGGCCAGCTCCTGGTCCTTGACCGCGGCCTTGATGGCCACCTCGTGGATCTCGGCCAGGTGCTGGGCGCTGATCCGGCGCTGGTAGTACTCGGTCTTCAGCCGCTCCAGCCATTCCGGCACCGAGTACGAGCCCACGACCGTGGTCGGCAGCAGGGTATTCACGGGGCTCAGTCCCGGGCCTGGGCGATGAGCGTGGTGATGTTCGAGCCGGGCCGCTGCCGGAACGGGACGAACTGCACGCCGAACCCGCGCCGGTTCGCGACCAGCTGCAGCAGCGGGCCGTTGACCCAGTTCACCACCGACCCGTCGTACTTGCCCGGGCCGTAGAACCCAGTTCGATACAGCGGGCGGGCGGTCAGGAACAGGTCGTGGCACTGCAGCCGGCCGTACGGGTGCAGCAGCGGCAGCGTGCCGGTGAAGCTGGCCAGCGCGCCGTTGCTGACGTGCATGCGGACGTCGCCTTCGCCCTCGATCAGCGACCGCAGGATCTCGCCGGTCAGCTCCCCGGTGACCTGGTAGCGATCCAGGCCCTCCAGCGGTACGTACCGTTCCCGCAGCCGCAGCGCGTCCCACACCGCCCGCCAGAAGCCGACCGCCTGGCCGGGATCGGGGAACTGGCCGGGGGCGGACTCGCTCAGCAGTTCCGGGCCGATCCGCAGCAGCCGGTCGATGAGCGGGGGCAGCCCGTCGCGGCTGGTGCCGAACCGGCCGGCGATCAGGTCGGCGTCGTCGTCGGTGAGGAAGGCCTGGGCCTGCACCAGGTAGGTGCGCCCGTGGATGCAGGCCAGCTCGTCGGTGGGCAGGTTGTCGTAGACGTTGGAGATGTAGGCCAGGAACGCCTTGCCGGCCAGGAAGCCGAGCGTGATCGACGGCCGGGTGGCCTCCACGACCAGCGCGCTGACCCGGTCGCCGTGGTGAGCCACGGCCGTTCGGGCCCGTTCCAGTACGTGCGGGGAGTAGTCGCCCATCAGGTAGCGCAGCCGGCGGTAGTAGTCGCGGCCGTGCCTGCGGTCGAGCTGGACGAACTCGTCCAGCCAGGTGCGGGCCTGGTTGCCGTTGCCGACGCCGAGCTCCAGGATGTACAGCTCGTCGGGCAGCGCGCAGCGGGCGGCCAGGTCGTCCC
This sequence comes from uncultured Actinomycetes bacterium, assembly GCA_963835775.1. Lineage (GTDB taxonomy): Bacteria > Actinomycetota > Actinomycetes > Streptosporangiales > Streptosporangiaceae > Palsa-504. The sequence continues at coordinate 221,263 of CAWIHB010000007.1, forward strand.
AGAGCCGGAACAGCTCCAGGATCAGCTCCCGGGCCGCCTCGGTGTTCCGTGCGTCGCTCTCGCCGCCGGGCAGCGACTGCTCGTACTCCCGGCCGGTGGCCCGCTCCCAGTCCGACAGGGCCTGCCAGTACAGCGCGTTGAACCGCCAGATGCAGCTGTCCCGGCCCGGCACCCATGGTTCCAGGGCCAGGCCGGGCAGGCCGGCCAGCGCGCTCTTGACGCTCGCGGCCAGGTCGATGTCGCCGCAGCGGCGCAAGTCGACGGCGATCTCCACGTCTTTGCTGTCCGGGCCGGCGATGGGCCGGGCCACGACCGGCTCGCGGAAGTTGCCGCGGTACTGGATCCAGTCGCAGACCACCCGCAGCCGGGCCAGGTCGGCGGGCGAGGCGCAGACCGCCTCGACGATCGGGCCGAGCGCGGCCCGGGCCGCGGCGGATTCCCGCAGCTTCTTGACCGGACGCAGGTCAACCTCCACCGGAGCCCCTGGCTGCGTTCAGGCCTGCCTCGTCCAGGATGACCGGGACGGCCTGCTCGTTCCCCGCCACCAGCAGGTGCACCCCGGCCACGCCGGGGATCTGGGCCAGCTGCTTGGCGGTCTCGGCCGCGATCGTGACGCCCTCGGCGGCAGTCCGGTCGGCCGGTACGCCCTTGAGCCTGCGGTAGACCTGGTCAGGCAGGTACACGCCGGGCACCTGGTCGCGCATGAAATCCAGGGCCCGCCGGGACCTGACCGCGCCGACACCGGGCAGGATGGCGCACCGCTCGGGCAGGCCCAGGTCGCGGACCTGTCCCATCCACCGGGCGAAGGCCGGGACGTCGAACACGAACTGGGTCTGCACGAACTGGGCGCCGGCCGCGACCTTCTTGCCCAGCCGTTCCGCCCGGAACCCGGCGGGCGGGGCGAACGGGTTCTCCACCGCGCCCAGGAAGGGATCCGGGGCCGGGTCGAGCCGCCGCCCGGACAGCAGGATGTGCTGGTCGCGCATGGTCCGCAGGGTCCATAGCAGCTGGATGCTGTCCAGGTCGAACACCGGCTTGGCTCCCGGGTGATCACCGAACTTCGGGTGGTCGCCGGTCATGACCAGGACGTTGCGGATGCCGAGCGCGCAGGCGCCGAGCAGGTCGGACTGCAGCGCGATCCGGTTGCGGTCCCGGCAGGTCATCTGCATGACCGGCTCGAGCCCGGCGTTGATGACGGCGAGGCTGCCGGCCCAGCTGGCCAGCCGCACGTGCGAGCCCTGGTTGTCGGTCACGTTGACCGCGTCGACCCAGTCCTTGAGCAGCGCGGCGGTAGCCGTGAGCTTTTGCGTGCTGGCCCCGCGCGGCGGGCTGATCTCGGCGGTCACCGCGAAGCCGCCCGCGGCCAGGCGCTCGCGCAGGCTCACGGGCCTGCTCCGAGGTCACCGGTCCACAGCTGCTCGTCGCGGCCCTGCCAGTAGTTCAGCCACGAGCTGGTGCCCCAGCGCCGGTTATCGGCTGGGCGGTGCAGCAGGCGCAGGTCGGCGGTCCGGCCCGCGCTGGCGGCTCGCTCGTAGGCGTCGACCCAGACGCAGCGCCGGTCCGGGTACACCTCGCAGGAGCCGTCCGCGCCCACTCCCCCGCACGGGCCGTTCCGCAGTTCCTTGGGGCAGCCCATCGGGCAGACGTACCCGGTGACGGGCAGCGCGCACTGGCCGCACATCCGGCAGCCGAACAGGGCCTGCTTGGCCTCCCGCTCCCCACCGATGAACGCCGCGCGGGCCGGGCCGGAGGCTTCGATGCGCGCCGCCAGCCAGCGGTAGGCCGGGTTGGGTTTCAGTCCCCGCTGCAGCCGGTAGGCCAGCCGGGCACCCAGCCGCGGCGGCGCGGGTACAGGCGGGCCTGCGGTCAATGGATCAGCCGTCCGAGGCGAAATGAAACCGTCGCCGTATGCGATTGCGAATTTACATATCCGGGGCGTGAGAATAGCGACGGCTTTTCCTGGACCGGACTGCATCCCATGCTGGCTATCCTGGGCGTGTGCGCCCGCGGAATCAACGATTACCGCCACAAGCTTGACGCCGGCCGGTTGTGCACGGCGACAAGCGGTCACGGATTAATAGCCGGGCCCACAAATTCTGTGAATGCGAATTTGTGGGCCCGCACAGCTATCCGCGGGCCTGCCACAGGCCCCTGGCCGTCCCGGCCGGGGGTCGTCATCAACGTCCATGCTGCCTGGTTAGCCCCAGACTTCGCGGGCGGTCTCGACGATCAGGCGGAGCTTGGCGACCTCCTGGTCGTAGGTGAGGGCGTTGCCTTCGGAGGTGGATGAGAAGCCGCACTGGCCCGACAGGCAGAGCTGGTCCAGGGAAATGTACTTGGCCGCCTCGTCGATACGGCGCTTGAGGTCGTCCTTGGACTCCAGCTCGGGGCGCTTGGTGGTGACCAGGCCGAGGACGACCATCTTGCCCGGCGGCACGAAACGCAGCGGCTCGAAGCCGCCGGAGCGCTCGTCGTCGTACTCCAGGAAGAAGCCGTCCACGTTCAGCTCGGAGAACAGGGCCTCGGCCACGAAGTCGTAGCCGCCGGAGGCAACCCAGCTCGAGCGGAAGTTGCCGCGGCACATGTGGGTGGTGATGGCTAGGCCCGCCGGCTTGTCCTTGAGCGCGGCATTGATCTGCTTGATGTAGCGCAGGTGCAGGTGCTCGGCGTCCTCGCCGCGCTCGCTGATCTCGGCGCGCTGGGCCGGGTCGTTCAGGTAAGCCAGGCTGGTGTCGTCGAACTGCAGGTAGGTGCAGCCCAGGGCGGCCAGCCGCTGCACCTCGTCGGCGTAGGCCGCGGCCAGGTCGGCCCAGAACTCCTCCAGGTCCGGGTAGACCGCGGGGTCGACCGAGGCGGGGCCGCCGCGGTAGTGGACCATGTTGGGCGACGGGATGGTGAGCTTGGGCACGGCCGTGGTGACGTGGTCCTTCAGGAAGGTGAAGGCGTCGGCGAAGATCGTGTCCACGATGCGGAGCTTGCCGTCGATGCGGATCGAGGCCGGGGTGAACTCGATCTCCCCCGCGGCGTTCCTGAACTTGACGGCCAGGTGGCCGGGCGCCTTGGACACGCCGCCCAGGGCGTAGATGAAGTCCATGTGCCAGGAGGCCCGGCGGAACTCGCCGTCGGTGGCCGACTGCAGGCCCACCTCTTCCTGCATCCTGATCGCGCCCGGGATCTCCTCGTCCTCCACCGCGCGCAGGTCAGCGGCCGTGATCTGGCCGGCGGCGAAGTCGTCGCGGGCCTGCAGCAGCCGGACCGGGCGCAGCAGGCTGCCGACGTGATCGGCGCGGAACGGGGGGCTGGTCCTGCGGGCCATGGCTGGCTCTCCTCCTGGGATGACGAGGGATAGGTGAGGTCGATCGCGGCCGGGGTACGCCCAGCGCCTGGCCGAGGATACCGCGCATCAGGTTCCCGGGCCGGCCTGCGTCGGGCGGGCTAACAGCTTTAATACCACCGCGTTCCGGGCCACGTCGGTACCGGCCGAGTGCGACATCCCGGCCCGGGCCTGGGACCTGGACGGGCTGCGCTGGCAGTACGAGCAGTTCATCGGCTTCGCCAGCCGGCTGCGGGACACCACGGCGGCCGGGCAGATGCCCCCGATGGACGCGCTCATCGCCCGGACCCGGGTCATGGACGAATGGCGGGCCTTCCCCGGCCTCGATCCCGACCTGCCGGCCGAACTGCTGCCCGGCGGCTGGCCGCGGGCGGCGGCCCGTGAGCTGTTCATCGGGTGCTACGACCTGCTCGGCCCGCTGGCGGCCAGGCGGGTCAGGCAGATCATCACCAGGTACAGCCCGGAGCTGGCCGGGCGGGCCGCCTACCACAGCTCGGAGCTGAAGCTGAGCGCCGCGCCCGGCCCTTCGGCACCGGCCGCCGGCTAGAACTGGTCGGCGGAGGCGACGGCCTCGGTGATCGTGATGTGGAGGTCAGATGGAGGTCTGAAACAGCGCCTGGCTGGCCGGGGAAACCAGGGGCAGGACGAGCGTCAGCTCGGTGCCCTGGCCAGGCTGGCTGCGGGCGGACAGCCGCCCGCCATGGGCCTGGGCCAGCTCGGCGGCGACCGCGAGCCCGATACCGCTGCCAGAGATCTGCGCGGCCTGCGGGCTGCGCCAGAACCGGTCGAAGATGCGAGGCAGTTCGTCGGCGGGAATGCCGGGCCCGGTGTCGGTGACGGTCAGCACCGCGTCGACGGCTTCCGGGCCGGCCCGGACGGTGACGCGACCGCCCGGAGGAGTGAACTTCAGCGCATTGGTCAGCAGGTTGGTGATGACCTGATGGAGCCAGCGCGGATCGCCGAGCACCTCGGCCGCGGTCAGCTGCCGCGTCACGGTGATCCCCGCGGCCGCGAACTGGCTGGTCAGGCTGCCGGAGGCGGCGCCAGCGAGGTCAGCCAGGTTGCAGGGCCGACGCGACAGCTGCAGGACCGCGGCATCGGCCGCGGCCAGGGTCTGGAGGTCGCAGACCATCCGGCCCAGCCGCAGCACCTCGTCACGGAGCGAGGTCAGGTGCTCGGGGGTGGGTTCGGTGATCTCGTCGAGGAGCGCCTCATGCCCGGCCTGCAGGACCGCGATCGGGGTGCGCAGCTCGTGGGCGACGTCGGCGACCAGATCGCGGCGCAGTTGTTCCTGCCGGTCCATCGTGTCGGCCATCTGGTCGAACGCGGAGGCCAGCTCACGCAGCTCGCCGGGTGCGCGGACCTGGCCGACCCGGGCGGTGCGCTGGCCGCGGCCCACCGCCCGGGTGACCGCGATGATCTGCTCGACCGGACGGGTGATCCGGCGCGCCGCGGCCAGCCCGGTGAGCAGCGCGACCAGCGCGGCCAGGCCAGCCGCACCGGCGATGGCCCGCAGCAGGTCGGTCTCCAGCGCACGGTCGGCCCGGCCCAGGCCGGAACCGGTGAACCGGACGTAGGCCTCCCCGGCCAGCTCGTCGCGGGCCCTCAGCGGCGCCTGGTACAGCGGGCCCGGCTGCGCGGCGTAGCCGGGCGACGACCGCACCACCTGGCCGGACTCATCGCGTATCTGCACATCGGCGCCGGTCCGCGCGGCCAGGTCAAGCACCGGGGACAGGTCAGCCCCGGCCCAGCTGTCGTTGCGGTCCCAGGTGGCGGCGGCGGCCACGGCGATCGCGGTGGTCAGCTGGCCGCGCTGCTGTGCGGTCAGGGCCGAGACGTCCGTGGCCGCGAACCCGGCCGTCAGGCCGGCCACCAGGGCCACCGCGACCAGGGCGACCGAGATGAACGCCAGCGCGAGCCGCAGGCCGAGCGTGCCGGCGCGGACGGCCAGCGGCCCGTGGTTATCAGTCATCGCAGGCGAGGCCCAGCCGGTACCCTCCGCCGAGCACGGTCTGCACGATCTGCGGGCTGCCCGGGTCCTGCTCGACCTTGCGGCGCAGGTTCTTCACGTGCGAGTCGACGGTCCGCTCGTAGCCCTCGAACTCATACCCCCGGACCCGGTTGATCAGCTCGAACCGGGAGTAGACCCGGCCGGGGACCGTGGCCAGGGCGACCAGGATGCCCCATTCGGTCGGGGTCAGCTCGGCTCGCCGGCCGCGCACGGTGACCAGGTGCTTCGGCTCGTCGATGAGCATGATCCCGCCGCCGTAGCCGACCGGGCCGGCCTTGGCTGCCGACGAGCCGCGGCGCAGGATGGCCTGGACGCGCAGCACCAGCTCACGCGGGCTGAACGGCTTGGTCACGTAGTCGTCAGCGCCGAGTTCGAGCCCGGCGATCCGGTCTTCCTCGGCCGCCTTGGCCGTCAGCATCAGGATCGGTATGGTCCCGGCGGCACGGATCTCCCGGGCCACCGTCTCGCCGGATACATCCGGCAGGCCCAGGTCCAGGATCACCAGGTCCGGTGCGGCCGAGGTGGCCAGGATGATGGCCTCCGCGCCCGACCCGGCCGACAGCACGGTCAACCCGGCCCGCTCCAGGTAAGACCGAACCAGGTCCCGCAGCTTCCGCTCGTCCTCTACCAGCAACACCGTCGCGGCCAAAACGCTCACCCGCCCCTCCCGCAGATGGCCCAGGATATTTCCATGATCCACGCCGCAGCGACCGGCTGACGAGCCAGCGGGCGGGCTGGTGCGTTTTCTCTATCCGATCACCATGTCGCCTGCACCTGCCGTGCGTACCGATCCGGTGCCATTGGTCAGGCCAGGCAGCCACCACACGGGGATCGGTGAGGATAACGGCAGCCAACCTGCTGGTCCTGATTCCGTGGCTGGTCTTTGCCGTGGGGGTGGCGGTGATTGGCTGGCGCCTGCTGGCCAGCCGCCGGGGCTGCGGGCACCGGCGGGATCGCCGCTGAACGAGGTGCGGTCCGGTCGGGGCCCGGGGGGAGACCGGACCGCACCTTCATGCCCGCCATGGCCACAGCCGACCAGCACGGGGGCTTGGTCGGTGACCAGAGCGGACCATAAGGGGCGGGCGGCACTCTTGGGGCCGGACACATGGACCACGCCGCAACGCAGGCGGATGATGGCAGGCGGATGCCGCGGGAGGTCACATGAAAACCAGGGCAGCGGTGCTCAGGAGCATGGACAAGGACTGGGAGATCATCGAGCTGGAGCTGGACCCGCCCAAGGAGGGCGAGGTGCTGATCCGGTTCACGGCGGCGGGCCTGTGCCACTCCGATGACCACCTGCGCACCGGCGACATCCCGGTCCGCTATCCGATCGTGGGCGGGCACGAGGGGGCGGGCATCGTCGAGGAGGTCGGCGGCGGCATCAGCCGGCTCAAGCCAGGCGATCACGTGGTCTGCTCGTTCCTGCCGACCTGCGGGCACTGCCGGTTCTGCGCCAGCGGCATGACCAACCTGTGTGACCTCGGCGCGCTGTTGGTGGACTGCTGCCTGCCCGACGGGACGTTCCGGTTCCATGCCGATGGCGAGGACTTCGGCCAGATGTGCCTGCTGGGCACTTTTTCTGAACGGTCCGTGGTTTCTGAGCACTCCTGCGTCAAGATCGACGACGACCTGCCGCTGGCGACGGTGGCCCTGGTCGGCTGCGGGGTGTCGACCGGATGGGGCACCGCCGTGAACGCGGGCGGCGTGCGGCCGGGCGACACCACAGTGGTGTACGGGATCGGCGGGGTTGGCATCAACGCCGTCCAGGGCGCGGCGTTCGCCGGCGCGCGCAACGTCATCGCGGTCGACCCGCTGAAGTTCAAGCGGGAGAACGCCATGGAGTTCGGCGCGACGCACACGGCGGCCGACGCCGAGACTGCACAGCAGATAATCACCGAGGTGACCAGGGGCGTCGGCGCCGACCAGGCCCTGATCACCGTGGGCGTGGTCACCGAGGAGGTCATCGCGGCGGCGTTCGCAGCGGTCCGCAAGCGCGGCACGGTGGTGATCACCGGGCTGGCCGGGCCGGGCCAGAAGACCATCCAGCTACCCAGCTTCGAGCTGACCCTGTTCGAGAAGCGGATCCAGGGCGCGCTGTTCGGCGGCGGGAACCCGTTCGATACGATCCCGCGGCTGCTCGAGCTGTACCGGGCGGGGCAGCTCAAGCTGGACGAGCTGGTCACGAACCGCTACACGCTGGACGAGGTCAACCAGGGCTACCGGGACATGCTGGACGGCCGCAACATCCGCGGCCTCCTCGTTCACGAATCCTGACGCGCCGCTGAACCCGCCGCAGGCGCGGGCGGGGGACGCTGAGGCTCAACCGAGCACGACAAAGGAGGACGTCATGGCAGAGACTTCGGGCGGCGAGTTCTGGCGGGAGTTCAAGCCGATCGCGCAGGTGTTCCGGCCCGGCGCGATGCCGGAGGCGTACATCGCCAACGCGGCCATCGACGACGAGCGCTACTACGCCCCGCTGTCGGAGACGGTCGGCACCCGGCCGCTGTTCATCTCCCCCGGCCAGAACCGGTGGTGCGACGTGCTGCTGTGCCGCGGGGCGGGGCTGGTCAACCGGCACTACCACCCGCAGCAGGTCTTCGCCTACACGATCTCGGGCAAGTGGGGGTACCTGGAACACGACTGGGTGGCGACCGCAGGCGACTGGATCTACGAGGCACCCGGCGAGGCGCACACGCTGGTGGCCTATGAGTCCGACGAGCCCATGCGGGTCACGTTCAACGTCACCGGGCCGCTGATCTGGCTGGATGAAGATGGCCAGCCCAGCGGCCACTTTGACGTGTTCGACTACATCAAGCTGTGCCGGGACCACTACGAGAAGGTCGGCCTCGGCGCGGACTACATCGACCGGCTGTTCCGTTAGCTTGGGCAGGGCAAACAGAGCACCACGGACCGTTCGGCTGAATGAATTTAGCTGGCGGCGGCGAGCAGCGGCGCCAGGACGGTCAGGTCCTCCTCGGCGGCGGTCAGGATGACGCCGCTGACCAGCTTGCGGGCGTCGCGGAGCAGGTCGGCGGCGAGCTCGACGCCGACGGCGCGGGCGGCGCCGCGGCCGGACCGTTCCAAGGCGCGCAGGGTGTCCGGCGGGATGGTGACGCCGGGGACCTCGTGGGCCAGGTAGTCGGCTTCCTCGAAGCTGCGCAGCGGGGTGACCGACAGCAGCAGCGGGACGTCCTCGGCGGCCAGGGCCGTGACCACGCGCAGCAGCGAGTCCAGCTCGTAGACGGGCCTGCTGACCAGGAAGTGCGCGCCCGCCCGGACCTTGGCCCGGGCGCGGGCGATCTCGGCGTCCGGGTCCCTGGCGCCGGGGTTGACCCGGGCGCCGACGCAGAACGAGGTCCGGGTGGTCAGGGCCAGGCCGTTGGAGTCGCGGCCCGCGTTCAGCCCGGCGAGCAGCGCGATCAGGCCGAGCGAGTCGACCTCCCAGATGCCGTCCACGGCCGGGTAGTCGCCCAGGACCGGCGGGCTGCCGGTGGTGCAGATCACCGAGCGCAGGCCCAGGGCGTGCGCGCCGAGCAGGTCGGCCTGCAGGGTCATGATGGTCTTGTCCCAGGTCGCCACGGCGGCGATGGTCTCCGCCCCGGCCTGGTGCTGCAGGTGCAGCGCCAGGTCCAGGGAGTCGGAGTGGGTGCGGGCGGTTTCCGGCGGCTGGACGGCGAACATGCCAATGCCCTGGGCCTGCAGGGCCGCGGCGGCCTCCACCGCCTCGCCCGCCCGGCCCAGGGCTGGGGTCGAGATGGCGGCGGCCACGATGAACCGGCGAGTGGCCAGCTGGTCGGCCAGGCTGCCCGCGGCCGGGTCGGTCAGCGGGGCGGCCCGGGACCGAGGCGACCGGCGGGGCGGCGGCACGGCGTCGGCCGCCCGGGCGGCGCAGGGGTCGCGGACGGCGCCGACGGCCGCCCTGATGTGCGTGGGCGTGGTGCCGCAGCAGCCGCCGACCAGCATCACCCCGGCGTCGGTGAACCGGCGGAGGTAGCGGGCGAAGTAGCCGCCGTCGATGCTGAACTCGAAGCTGCGCAGGCCGGTGCGGCGGGGCTGCCCGGCGTTCGGCTGGGCGCTGACCGGGACCGAGGCGTACCGCACCAGGTCCTCGGCCACGGTCAGCATGCGCTGCGGGCCGATGGTGCAGTTGGTGCCGAGCATGGCCACCGGCAGGCCGGACAGCACGGAGGCGACCTCGCGCGGGGTCTCGCCGCCGAGGGTGTGCGCGTCGTCGGCGAAGGTGGCCTGGGCGATGATCGGCAGGTCGCATTCGTCGCTGGCCGCGGCGACCGCCTCGACCAGCTCGTCCAGGTAGCCGAACGTCTCCAGGATGATCAGGTCGACGCCGCGGCCAGCGGTCAGCGCGCGGACCTGCTCGCGGATCACCTCGACCCGCTCGGCCGAGCCGGTCCGGCGCCGCTGCCGCGCGGTGACCGCGGGCGAGACCGACCCGGCCACCAGGACCTCGCGCTCGCAGTGCTCCTGGGCGGCGCGGGCGATGCGGACCCCGGCCCGGTTGATCTCATCGACCTTCTCGGGGAAGCCGTGATCGCCGAGCCAGACCCGGTTGGCGCCGAACGTGTTGGTCTGGATGATGTCCGCGCCCGCGGACAGGTAGCTCTCGTGGATGGTGCTGACCAGCCCGGGGTCGGACAGGTTGAACTCGGGCAGCGAGCGGTCCAGCGCGGCGCCCGCCGCGTGCAGCATGGTGCCCATGGCGCCGTCGCAGACCAGGACACGCTGGCCCAGGTCGGTCATTGCCCCTCGCCCAGCGCGTCGAGGATCTCCAGCGCCACCTGGGCGATGAGCCGGTCGGTGTAGTCGTCCAGGCGCAGCCCGGTGATCTCCTCGATCCGCTTGACCCGGTAGGCCACCGTGTTGGGGTGCACGTGCAGGATGCGGGAGGCCCGCTGCGGGCTGTTGTTCTCCCGGAAGTAGCAGGCCAGCGTGGTCAGGTACTCCGACTTGTGCTCCTGCTCGTGCAGGCTGAGCTTGCCCAGCACGTCGGCGGCGAAGGACCGCAGCTCGGCCAGGTCGGGCACCTGGAGCAGCAGCCTCAGGATGCCCAGGTCGGCGAAGGCCGCGACGCTGCCGGCCCGGCCCAGCCGCTTGAGGGTCTGGGTGGTGCGCTGCGCCTGCGCGTAGGAGCGGGCCACGTCCCGCGGGTCGCGGCAGGTCCCGCCGATGCCGATGACCACCTTGGCCGCCGGGAACAGCTCGCCCAGCCGGGCCAGGCAGGCGTGGGCCAAGCGGCGGGCGTCCATGGCGGCGGGGCCCTGGGCCTCCGGCGCGGCGGTCACCACCACGACCTCGGACTCGCGGGCCGAGATGATCGCGTCGGGGGCGCGGGTGGCCACGAAGTGCTCGATGCTCTCCCAGATCCGCTGCCGCTGCGCGGCGCTGTCGCCGGGCCCGGCGGCGGGAACGGGCAGGTCGAACGCGATGGCCATGACGTTGTGGTCGCGGGCCGGGTCGTAGCCCAGGTGCGCGGCCCAGCGGCTGGTGTCGGACTGGTCCCGGCCGCGGCCCAGCAGCAGGCCCTCGACCAGGTCGTCGCGGACGCGGCGGGCGGCCGCGGCCACCACCCGCTCCCGGCCCAGGATGACCCCGCAGATGGTGGCCGCGTGCTCGGTCACCAGCAGGCTGGTGTCCTCGCCGAAGATGTTGTCGGCCGGGTCGATGGTGATCAGGTAGGACGGGACCTCGTCCCCGACGAGGATGGGGGCCACGATGATGGCGGGCATGCCGCCGACTGCCAGCTGGCCCCGGCCCTGGCCGCGGGCTGCACGGTGGTGTTCATGCCGGCCGCCGAGACCTCGCTATCCGGCTACATCCTGGCCGAGGCGTTCGAGGCGGCCGAATTCCCGCCCGGGGTGTTCAACCTGGTCACCGGGACCGCCGAGGTGGGCGAGATGCTGGCCGCGCATCCTGGGGTGGACACCGTGGCCGTGGCCTGCCCGACCCCGGCCGGCCGGAAGATCGCCGCGATCTGCGGGCAGACGCTCAAGCCGGTGACCCTCGAGCTAGGCGGCAAGTCGGCCGCGATCATGCTGGACGACGTCGACCTGACGGCGGCCGCGGCCGGGCTCGGCGCGCTGTGCTTCGCCAACTCCGGGCAGGCCTGCTTCACCATGTCCCGGGTGCTGGCCCCGCGCAGCAGGTACGACGAGGCGGTCTCGGCGCTGGCCGCGCAGGCCTCGGCGCTGGTCGTGGGCGACCCGCTGGCCGAGGCGACGACCATGGGGCCGCTGGCCAACCCGCGGCAGCGGGCCAGCGTGGAATCGTGCGTGACCGCGGGGATCAGCGCCGGGGCCCGGGTGGTGACCGGCGGCCGGCGCCCGGCCGCGCCGGTGCGCGGCTACTACTACCAGCCCACCGTGTTCGCCGGGGCGACGGCCGGCATGTCCATCGCCCGGGACGAGATCTGCGGCCCGGTGGTGAGCGTGATCCCTTACCACGACGAGACCGAGGCGGTGGCCATCGCCAACGACTCCAGCTACGGGCTGGCGGGCAGCGTGTGGACCGGCGACCCGGAGCGGGGCATGACGATCGCGCGGCGGGCCCGGGTGGGGACGTTCGGCGTGAACCTGTACGTGCCGGATATCGGGGCGCCGTGGGGCGGGCGCAAGGCGAGCGGCATGGGCAGCATCTACGGGCCCGAGGGGCTGGCCGCCTACCTGGCCACCAAGTGCGTGTTCCTGCCCGCGACGGCCGGGACCCCGACGCCCGGTTAGGGCTGCCCCAGATCAGGGCCGCTCCCGGTCAGGACAGCTCCCGGCCAGGACAGCTCCCGGTCAGGACAGCTCCCGGTCAGGACAGCTCCCGGTCAGGACAGGCCGCCGCCCGGGATCATGGCCTTGCGCCTGGCCGCGGCCTGCGTGGCGAGGATGTCGCGCAGTTCGCCGGCGATGCCGTCCGGGTACCGGTCCAGCGTGGCCTCCAGATCACGCCGCTGGGCCGGGGTGGAGTAGGCGGCCAGCTCGCGCTCCAGCAGACGGCGCCGCGGCTGGTCCGTGGCGAGGCTGGCCGGGATGAGCGGGGCGGTGAACAGGAACAGGAGCCCGGGCAGGAGCACCGCGCTGCCCAGGGTGCTATGGCGCAGCACGATGCCGGTCACGGTGAGCACGGTCCCGGCCAGCAGGAGCTTCCAGCGGGGCCGCACCATACGGGCCAGGCGAAGCAGGCTGATGAGCGTGAGCAGCCTGGCCACCCGCAGTCCCCGGCGCAGCCGCCCGGTGCGGGTCAGGCGCAGGGCAGGATGCCTGCTGGCGGGTCCGGCGGACTGGTTCCACACCACCAGGTTCCGCCGCCGCGGTCGCAGTGTCATCGCAGCCTCCCGGAAACCAGGCTCCGCTCTGCGCGTGTCTTCATGGTAGGCGCCCAGGGCACAGGACAACCAGAGCCAGCCTCGTCTCAAGGTGACGCGGAGGGTGGAACCACGGACCGTTCGGCATCATAGGCCCTTGCGGTCTGAGGCGGGGCGGGAGCTCAGCTGCGGGCCAGGGCCCGGGCCGCGGCGAGCAGGGCCGATTCGGCTTCGGTGATGCGGGCGCGGCGGGCGGCGTTCCAGCGGCGGGCGGCGGCGACGCGGCGGCGGATGCGCCGGGCGTGGTCGCGGACGCGGCGCGGGCTGGCGCCGCCCAGGCCGTCCAGGGCCAGCACGGCGGCCATCGGGTCGGTGGCGGCGGCCAGCCATTCGCCGGTGACCGGGATGGACGCGCCGGTGACCTGCTCGGCGGCGGCGCGGACGGCCGGCGCGGTCAGCTCGGTGCCGCCGTCGCTCAGGCTGGCGGCCACGGCCCGGCCGACCACGCGGTAGGCGGTGCGGTAGTCGAGCCGGAAGCGCAGCGACAGGTCCTCGGCCAGGTCGGCGGCCGCGGTGAAGTGCCTGGCGGCCTGGCTGGCCAGCACGTCCGCGTCCACGATCAGGCCGGCGGCGACGGCGCGGCCCAGCCGGATCAGGCGGCCGGCCAGATCCAGGGCGCCCGCCACCTCGCCGTAGGCGTACAGCCAGTTGTCGGTGCGGGCGGACGGGGTCAGGCCGGTGGCCAGCACCCCGGTGAGCCGGCCGATCAGGGTGCCGGCCCCGCCGCGCAGCACGGGCAGCGCGTACGGGTTGCGTTTCTGCGGCATGAGCACGCTGGCCCGGCACAGCGAGGCGTCCAGGGTCAGGTAGCCGAACGCCGGGCTGGCGAAGATCTCCAGGTCGGCGGCCAGCTGGCCGGCGGTGGCCACGGCCTGGGCCGCGACGGCCACCACGTCGCCCAGCAGGTCCACCGACCACATGGCGTCGCGGGTGTGCGGCCCGGCGGCGGCGAAGCCCAGCCGGCCGGCCAGCCGGTCCCGGTCCACCGGCAGCCGGGTGCCGCCGACCGCCCCGGCGCCGCCCGGCGAGGTGTCCGCGCGGGCGTAGGCCGCCTCGATCCGGTCCAGGTGCCGGATCGCCTGCTCGGCGAATCCGCCCAGGTAATGGCCGAACGTGGACGGCTGGGCGGGCTGCAGGTAGGTGTGATCGGCCCACAAGGTGGCCGCGTGCCGCCGGGCCTGGCGGGCCAGTTCCCCGGCCAGGTCGGCCACGTCGCCGTGCAGTCCGAGCAGCTTGTCCCGCACGGCCAGGCGGAAGGCGATGCGGCCGGCCTCACGGCGGGTGCGGCCCAGGTGCAGCCGGCCGGCGGCCGAGCCAAGGGCGCGCTCGAGCTCCCGTTCCCTGCTGTTGTAGGCGTCGCCGTACACCGGGTCGTAGGGGAAGTCGGCGGCCGGCTTGTCGAGCAGGTCGAGCAGGACGGCGCATAGCGGGGCGGCCTGGCCGGGGGCCAGGGCGCCGCAGTCGACCAGTTCGGTCAGGTGGGCCAGGTCAGCCAGGGTCAGGCCGCGGTGCAGCAGCGGCGCGTCGGCGATCTCCAGCTCGTAGCCGGCCTCGACCAGTTCGGGGGCGGGGCCGCTGGTGATGCGGGCCGCGGTGCCGAGGTAGCCCTCCGGCGGGGTGCGGTCCGGCCCGGTCATGGCCGGCTTCCGGCGAACAGGGTGGGGGCGCCGCCGCTGACCAGGAAGATCTGGGTGCCCTCGGCCCGGCCCGAGCGGCAGTCGGCGATCAGCGCGGCCATGGCCTTGGCCCCGAAGACCGGGTCCAGGAAAACCCCCTCGGTCCTGGCCACCAGGTGCGCGGCGGCCTGGCCTGCGGCGGACGGCTGGCCGTAGCCGGGGCCGATCCAGCCGCCGCGGACCTCAGGTTCGGCGGGTGGTGTGGTCAGGCCGGATAGTTCGGCGGCGCGGGCGGCTAGGTCGCGAACGCGGTTCTTGGCCTCGGGCACGGGGCGGCTCACGGTGACCCCGATGACGTCGTACGGTGCGCCGGCCGGGGATGCGCTGGCCAGCGCGGCGCCGGCCACCAGGCCGGCCTGGGTGCCGCAGGAGCCGGTGGCTGTCCACAGGGCGCGCGGCCGCTCGCCCAGCGCGGCGAGCTGGGCGGCCAGCTCCAGGCTGGCTCTGACGTACCCGAGGGCGCCGAGCGGGGTGGCGCCGCCGCGCGGGACCGGGTACGGGCGGCGGCCCGCCTGGCGCAGCTCGGCGGCGGTGGCCTCGATGCCCGCGTCCACCGAGGCGCGGTCCTGCTCGCCGGTGAACCGGACGTCGACACCGAGCCAGCGCAGCAGCCGCATGTTGCCCTCGGCGTTGGTGTCCGCCTCGGCCGCGTGGCCGTAGCAGACCACGTGCGGCTCGATCTGGTTCCGCAGGCAGGTCAGGGCGGCCAGCATGGTCCAGTTCGACTGCGGGCCGGCGCCGGTGACCAGGCTGTCGCAGCCCCGGGCGCACAGGTCGGCCACGATGTACTCCAGGCCGCGCAGCTTGTTGCCGCCCAGGCCCACCCCGGTCAGGTCGTCCCGCTTGAGCAGGATGGGCACGCCCAGCTCGCGGGACAGGCCCGCGGCGTGGTGCAGCGGGGTGGGCTCGAGCACGAGCGGGATCCGCGGCAGGCCGGCCAGCGGTCCGGCCGAGGCGGGGGCCACCGCGCTCATGCGCTGGTCCCTGCGCAGCTGCGGCACACCCGGTCGGCGAACGCGGCGGAGGACCCGAGCGCGGCGCTGAGGAGGAGGAGCTCGTCGAGTTCGGCGTCGGAGATGGCGTCCAGGCGGGCGTCGGCGCGCAGCGCGGCGCGGAAGTCCTGGCCGGCGTCGATGCCGTTCATGGCGACGGCGTAGACCACCTCGTGCGCGGTGTGCTTGCCCAGCCGCTCGGCCAGGGCGCGCATGACCGGCTCGGACAGCAGGTAGCCGCGGTGGGCGTTGATGTTGGCCAGCATCCGGCCGGTGTCCACACGCAGCCCGGCCAGCATCCGGGCGCCCGAGTCCGCGCAGGCCGCGAACAGCATGCCGGTTTCCGGCACGACCAGCCATTCGGTCTTCCAGGCCCGGCCGTCCCGCTCGTGCTCGGTCACCATCCCGTCCAGGGCCAGCGCGGCCTGCGACCTGATCACCCGGGACAAGGTGACCAGGTGCTCGGAGATCTCCGGGTTGCGCTTGTGCGGCATGGTGATCGAGCCCACCGTGCCTGCGGTGAAGGACTCACGCAGCTCGCCGACCTCGGGCCGCTGCAGCTGGTACACCTCGTTGCCGATCTTGCCCACCGTGGCCGAGCTGGCGGCCAGCAGCCAGATGAACTCGGCCACCCCGTCGCGCGCGGTCAGCCACGGGATGTCCGGCGTGGCCAGGCCGAGCCGTTCCGCGAACCGGCCCAGCAGGTCAAGCGCGCGTTCGCCCCAGAACTCCATCGTGCCCAGCGCCCCGCCGAGCTGGACCACCTCCCAGCGGGGACGGCCCTGGCGCAGGCGCTGCAGGTGCCGGTCGAGTTCGGCGGCCCAGACGGCCGCCTTGAACCCGAACGTGATCGGCAGGCCGGGCTGCCCGTGGGTGCGGCCGCACATCGGCGTGTCGCGGTGGGCGGCGGCCAGCTCCAGGGCCCGGTCCCGCATCCGGGTCAGGTCCCGTTCGGCGATGTCGCCCAGGGCCCGGAACACCAGGGCGAACCAGGTATCGGACAGATCCTGCACGGTGGCGCCGTAATAGACCCACTCCCGGGCCTGGTCGGGCAGCGTGTCCCGCAGGGCCCGGATCAGGCCCATGGTCGAATGCCCGGTGGCCCGGGTCTGCTCCGCGATCAGGTCCAGGTCCAGCTGCGAGGCGTCGGCGTGGGCGGTTATGGCCGCGGCGGCGGCCGGCGGGATCAGGCCGACCTCGGCCTGGGCCTGGGCCAGGGCGGCCAGGATCCGCAGCCAGGCCTGAGTGCGGCCCTGGTCGGAGAACAGCGCGGAGGCTTCTGGCGTGGTCCACAGGTGCCCGTAGATGGCCGAGTCGGTGGGATGGGAGCTGTTCATGGCACCGCCGCCGGGGCGGCGGGCAGGCCGCAGAGCAGGCGGAGCGCGGCGCGGACCTCATCGAGATTGGCGCCCCAGGGCACCACCGCGGTCGTGCCGTGCACCTCCAGGCCGCGTTCCAGCAGGCAGCACTTGGTGAGGACCAGACCTGGCCCGGCCGCCCGGTTCTTGGGGCATAGGTCGACCTGCGGCGGCGGGCCGCCGTAGAAGTGCTGGTGGAACTGCACCGAACGCTGGCAGCCGATGAGCAGCCAGTCCCGGTGATAGGGCGGGTGCGTGTCCAGGAAGCTGACCTGCGGCCCGGCCGGCAGGCCGCTGCCCCGGCAGGGCAGCAGGTAGTGCGGCGCCGGGTGGGCCGCCACCAGCTCGCGCACGTCCACCGCGTCGAGCACCAGCTCCAGCGGCGGCAGGTCCTCGTCATAGCCGACCACCTGCTCGGCCATGGCCAGCAGCTTGGGCGGGTGCGGGGGCACGACTTCGGTGACCCGGACGCGCGCCGGCTCCGGTCGCCAGATGAAGTTGACATGCTCGAAACGGCCCTGCACCACGTAGGCCAGCACCCCGGCGCGGCGGTGGGCGAGCGCCGCCGTGGCCAGCGAGGTGGCGTTGCCGACGTCGGTCCCGGGCGAATCGATCCAGGCCGTTTCCGTGGGTCCGGACAGCACCCGCAGCTCAGCCACGGGCGAGAACAGCCGGTCCGGATCCTGCGGCCGGACGGCCACCAGGGCCGTCGGCCCGCCGCTGCGGAGGGCCAGGTAGGCGGTGCGCCGGTAGATGTCCCGGCCGCCGAGCAGGTCCCCGATCGCCGCCGGGGTGAGCGGGATGTCCACCTCCTGCACCGACAGGCCGCGGTAGGGGCGGGTGATCGTATTGGGCTCCGGCAGCTCGAGCCCGGGCCCGGCGCTCATGTCAGTGTTCTCATGTCAGTGTTCTCATGTCAGTGTTCTCATGTCAGTGTTCTCATGTCAGTGTTCTCATGTCAGTGTTCTCATGTCAGGGCACCGGCCGAGACGGTGTCGGCCCGCAGGCCCAGGCGCAGGGTTTCCAGGGCCAGCACGCTGGCCGGCGCCACGTTGCCCAGGTTGACGTCCGCGCCGAACTGGCGCACGAACCAGGCCTGCTGGTTCTTGCGCGGGGCCTCGAAGATGACCTTGTCCACCGGCACGGAGCGCGCGATGGCCTCGACCAGCTCCGCCACGATGGCGTAATCGGCCCGGTAGAGGCCGACCGTGCCGCTTTCCCGGCCCTCGGCGATGACCCAGGAGGCACCCGCGTCGAGGTCGCGGACCATCTCCTCGCCCCAGTCGGCCGGGGTGGGCGGGTAGCCGCCCTCCTTGGCGCCGGTCTCCGCGAGCACCGTGAAATCGGCGGCCAGCTCCCTGATCAGGGCCTGCTTGCGGCCCGGCGGCAGCGCGCCCAGCCCGTCGGACACTTCCACGTGGGAGATGCCGACGGCCAGGGCCCAGTCGCGCAGTTCGGCCACGCGGTCCTGAATCGCGGCCACTTCGAGCAGTGTCCCGCCCAGCGACACCGTGCAGCTGTGCGCGGCGCACAGGGCGATCTTGTCCGGCAGGCACGGATCGATGTAGCCGATGCCCCAGCCGACCTTCACGATGTCCACCAGGTGCCCGGCGTGGCCGAGGAAGGACCGGGTCCCGTCCGGAGTGAGCCCGCTGTCCAGCACGTGCGTGATGCCGCGCGACCGTGGTTTGGTCGCCCGGGCGGGCAGCTTGAGAAAGGTGGGACACTCGGGCACGCTGCGCCTCCCGCTCTATGGTGTGGTCGCACCATAGGCACGGCGCCGCCCGAGTTTCCCTGTCCCCCGGGGACGAGGTTGCCGGCGTTCGTTGACCTTCATGAACCGGCCCGCGCGGGCCCGGTGGGGCCCGCGCGGGTGCGTGTGCTACGCGTTCAGTTCGGCGCGGACCAGTGCGGCCCCGTCGGCCAGAGCGCGCAACTTGCTGGCGGCAATCATCCTGGGCAGGTTGATCAGCCCGCAGTCGGTGGACAGCCCGAGCCGGTCGGCCGGAACGTACTCCAGCACCTGCCGGATCCGATCAGCGACCTGCTCGGCCGACTCGGTGACCGTCGACTTGACGTCGATGACGCCGGCCACGAATGGCTTGTTCCAGTTGTTCTCGGACAGCGGCTTGAGGTCGTCGGGACCGGTCCGGCCGACCTCATAGTTCAGCGCGTCGATGTTGGCGTTCAGCACGTGCGGGAAGATCGCGTAGGCGCGTTCCGGCGCGGGGGCGTCCGAGGCCCGCTTGTCCAGCACGAACGCGCCGAACTCGGTCTGGGTCTGGTCCGGGAAGTAGGCGGGCGTGCCCGAGTAGTTGCCCCAGCAGGTGTGCACCCAGAACTGGCAGTTCACGCCCTCCACCGCGGCGTTGAGCGCCTCGATCTCCCAGTCGCCCATGCCGTACGGCCAGACGAACTCATCAAGCTGGATGATGTCGCAGCCGTTGTCGGCGAGTTCCTTGAAGTCCTCGTTGAACGCCTTGGCCAGGGCCAGGGCGACTTCCCTGGTGTCCTTGTAGTGCAGGTTGGTGGTGGCGGCGGCGATTACGCCCAGGCCGGTATAGGAGACCTTGACCGGCTTCTTGGTGGCCTTGCGCACCGCGCGCAGGTTGACGATGTGGAACGGGTACTCACGGCGGACCTCGCCCACGCAGGTGGGCGAGTACAGGGTGGAGTAGATCGGCAGGCCGATCGGCGGCCCGGTCAGCTTGTAGCCGGACACGCGCTCCAGGTAGTAGTACAGGATCGTGCCGTACGGGGAGTCGCCGCCGTACACCTTGCCGTCGCTGATCACGTCCAGGCCCGCCGCCTCCTGGTCGCGCACGATCGTGCCGACCACGTCCTCGAAGGCCTCCTTGCTGATCGAGTCGTGGATGAACTCTCCCCTGGGCAGCGTGGCGAACCCGTGCCCGTCGTACCACCGTGGGTTCGGATAGTTGCCGACCATCGTGGTCGGCAGCAGGATGTCCTGACCGCCGATGAGCATCGTCGTTGATCCTTCCCGGTCGCGTGCGGGTTAGTGCGAGGAGCGTAGGCCGGGCCAGGTGAGAGTTTCTTCCCCACCGCGGGACCGTTCCTGTTCCGCCGATCCGCATGGGAGGCTGAAAATCTCACCTCCCGGCCCGGCGGGGTGACGCCGGCCCGCCGCTTCGTCTCGCAGTGACCTGCACCGCCGCGGGCGTGGCGCTGCTCGCCAGGCTCAGCCGGCCCTGACACGCCAGCCGCTCGCCAGGCTCAGCCGGCCCTGACACGCCAGCCGCTCGCCAGGCTCAGCCGGCCCTGACACGCCAGCCGCTCGCCAGGCTCAGCCGGCCCTGATACGCCAGTCGACGGCGATGCTGCCGTCCGGGCCGGCCAGGACCGGGTTGAGGTCGAGCTCGGCTAGTTCCGGGTGGGCGGCCATCAGGTTGCCCACGGCCACGATCATGGCCGCGACGGGTCCCAGGTCGGCCGGCGGACGGCCGCGCAGCCCGGCGAAGGCGGCCGCGCCGCGCAGGTCGCCGAGCATGTCGCGGGCCTGGGCTTCGTCCAGCGGCGCGACGGCCAGCCGGACGTCCCGGACGGTCTCGACCAGCACGCCGCCGAACCCGGCCATGACCACCGGGCCGAATTCCGGGTCCCTGATCCCGCCGATGACCAGCTCCAGGCCCTCGCGCTGCGGCTGGACGAGCACCGCCGCGCCTTCGGCCAGGGCCAGCAGCCCTGCCGCGGCGGTGCGGACGGCGTCCGCGGTGAGCAGGCCAAGCCGGACCCCGCCCACGTCACTCTTGTGGGTCAGGGCGGGGTGGGCGACCTTGGCCACCACGGGGTAGCCGAGCCGGTCAGCGGCTTTGACCGCGGCGGCGGGGCTGTCGCACCGGGCGGTCTCGACGACCGGGATGCCGGCGCTGACCAGCAGATCCCGGGCGGCCCCCGGTGCCAGCAGGCCCGCTGGGATGTGCGGGGCTGGCTTGGCTGCGGCTGGCTTGGCTGCGGCTGGCTTGGCTGCGGCTGGCTTGGCTGCGGCTGGCTTGGCTGCGGCTGGCTTGGCTGCAGCGGGTGCGGGACCGGCGGGTGCGGGACCGGCGGGTGCGGGACCGGCGGCCTGCAGGCCGCAGCGCACGGCGACGCCGACAGCCCGGGCGGTGCGTTCCGGCCAGGGGAAGCAGGGCACGCCGGCTTCCTGGAGCAGGCTGGCGTTCTGGTCCGCCGACCTGGGTGCCACCCAGCAGACGTAGACCGGCACCGGTACCCGGTCCTGGCGCAGCCGGGCCACGGCGTCTCGCACGGCCCCGGCCACCTCGGCGGACGCCGAGCGCTGCAGCAGCACGGGCACCACCACGTCGATCTCGCCGGAGCGGGCCAGCATCTCGATCGTGGCTGGGTACAAGGTGGTGAACAGGCGCCAGGCCGGGGTCATGTCCACCGGGTTACGCGGGCTGGCGTAGCCGGGCAGCAGGGCCCGCAGCTCGTCCTGCAGCGGCCCGCTCAGCTCGGGCACTTCCAGACCCTCGTCGGCCAGCAGGTCGGTCAGCTCGACGCCGGTGCCGCCGGAGTTGGTTACCACCGCCACCCGCCTGCCGCGCGGCAGCGGCGGCCCGGACAGGGCCCGGGCGGCGTCCAGGGCCTGCAGCCCGGTGCGGACCCGGGCCACTCCGGCCTGGCGCAGCGCGGCGTCGCGGACCGCATCGTCGGTGGCCAGCGCGGCGGTGTGCGAGACCGCGGCCCGCTGCCCGGCCCCGGTGCGGCCGTGCACCACGGCGATCACCGGCTTGACCGGCGTGGTCAGGCAAGCCTGCTGGTAGAACTCGCGGGCGTCGGTGATTGACTCCAGCAGCAGGCAGATCACCCGGGTGGCCGGGTCCTGGCGCAGGTAGCCGAGCAGCTCGGCGTCGGTGATGTCCGCCTTGTTCCCGGCCGCGAAGACCTTGGCCACCCGCAGCCCCTCGTCCCGGCCGAGCGCGTGCACGGCCATCCCGTATGAGCCGGACTGGGTGACGATGCTGACCCCACCGCCGCCGTGCGGCGGGCCGGCCGAGATGGACGCGTTCAGGGGCAGGTCGGCGTTCTGCACGCCGAAGCAGTTGGGGCCGACCAGCCGCACTCCCCCGGCCCGGGCCGCGGCCACCGCCTCGGCCTGCAGCCTGGCCCCGGCCGGGCCGGTCTCGGCGAAGCCCGCGCTGAGCACCACGGCCGCGGCCACGCCCTTGGCCGCGGCCGCGGCGATGATATCCGGCACGGTGGCGGCTGGGGTGACGATCACCGCCAGGTCGACCGGGCCGGGGACGGCACGCAGGTCGGGATAGGCCGGGCGGCCGCCGACGGTAGCCGCCGGGCCGACCGGCAGCACGTCGCCGGGGAAGTCGGCCAGGTTGTCCCACAGCAGCCGGCCCACCGAGCCGGCCCGGTCGGACGCGCCGACCAGGGCCACCCGGCGCGGGTCGAACACGGCGGCTAGCCCGCCGTTCAGCATGCCCGGTCTTTCAGCATGCCCGGTCTTTCAGCATGGACAGTCCTGGCCTGCCGCGTGCTCGAAGACCCGGGTGAGCTCGCGGGCCGAGAACTCGGCCTTGCGGACCCCGAGCGGATCCACCGAGCGGACCGCGGCCAGTTCGGCCACCGACGGCGGCCGGACGGCACGCAGGTCCCCGGCCGCCTCGACGGCGAAGCCGGTGGCGTCGCGGACCTCGGCCAGGCTGACGTCAGGGAACAGCTGGACCAGCCGGGCCCGCCCGCCGGGGAAGTCGAACACGCCCAGCTCGGTGACCAGCCACTGGGGCCCGCCGCCGGTGAAGCCGAGCTCGGCCCGGGTGCCCAGCGGAGTCCGGTGACCGATGTCGGTGATGAAGTCGCACGCCTCCACCAGCGTGTGCCCGGACCGGTGCCGGGTGGTCCACAGGGTCAGCTGGCCGATGGTGGCGGACAGGTTGCAGCCGCCGCCGCCCCCGCCCAGCTTGACCTTCGGACGGCCGGCCGGGCCGATGGCGGTGACGTTGGTGTTGCCCGCAGCGTCGATCTGCCCGCCGGACAGGAACATCCGGTCCACGTCGCCGCGGATCGCGGCGTCGAAGAACTCCTCGAACCGCATGATGTACGCGGCGCCCCGGCTGAGGCTGGCGTCGTTGCTGGTGGGCGGGATGAACGGCGGTTCGGGGTTGATCGCGTACATCGCCCCCTCGACCAGCAGCATGTCCCGGGCATGGGTGCGCCGGGCCACGTGCATGGCGACCTGGGCACACGGGCTGCCGAAGCCGTGGAACACGGTCTCGGCGGGCCGGATGGTCCGGGCCAGCGTGACCACGAACCACTCGTCGATGGTCCAGCTCACGAGAACAGCTCCCGCCAGGCGGTGGTCGAGTCCGACCAGCCGGCCAGGGCGGCCAGCCGCTCGGGGCCGATGGCCGCCTGGTAGCTGTCCTCGCCGCCGTAGACGTAGGCGGCCAGGTACTTGTCCAGGTCGTCCGGGCCGCCCTGCGCCGCCGACACGTATTCGCGGAGGTGCACCCGGTCGTAGGCGTACCTGGGGTAACAGGAGGCCGGATGCGCCCCGTACGGGGCTAGGACCGTGGCGGCCACCAGGTGCCCCGGGATGGTGACGCCGGCCGCCGCCACCTCCTCGGTGGAGACTAGCTCGTCCACGGTGGCGATGACCATCCGCGACGCCGAGGCGAACCGCTCGTCGAGCACGTAGGGCTGCTCCAGGTGCAGGTTGCCGTAACGGTCACCGGACGGCGCGTGCAGCAGCGCGACGTCCGGGCGCAGCGCGGGCGCCGCGATCAGCGTTTCCCCGGTGAACGGGCAGGTGATCGTGGCGTACTCGGGGTGCAGGGTGGCGACGTCAGAACCGCGCACGCCGCGCACGGGCAGGAACGGCAGGTCCATCTCGGCCGCGCGCAGCTGGGCCAGCATGGTGGCGCAGCAGCTCTCCGCCACCTCGATCGATCCGGCCTCGGCGGCCCGGCGGTAGGCCGGGGCCAGGCCGAGGTCCTGCTCGAACCCGACGTAGCTTTCCTCGCAGCGGCGGACCGCGCCCGCCGCTACCAGCAGGTCCACGTCGATGCTGTGCGCCGACCCGACCAGGTGCAGGCCGCGGCGGCCCTGCCGGATCAGCTCGCGGACGGCGGCCATGGGCAGCCGGGCCGACAGGCCGCCGCCGAGCGCGACGATCGCGCCGTCGGGTACCAGGGCTACCGCGTCGGCCAGGCTGGCTCGTTTGTCGCGCAGGGCGTGCAGGCTCATGGTGATCCTCCGGGATCGAGCATCGGTCAGCGCCCCGGCAGCGGTCAGGTCTTGCCGGGACAAAGAACCGGGCCAGGCTCGACCCGCCAGATCAGTGGATTCGGTCCGCGGGAGGGTCACGCTGGCTGGCATGAGCCAGACCGTTCAGGACGAAGTCGCCGCCGTGGTGCAGCGGGCCCGCGCGGCGGCCCGGGCCATCGAGCATTTCACCCAGGACCAGGTGGACGAGCTGGTCACGGCGATGGCCTGGGCCGTGGTGCGGAAGGACCACGCCGAGGAGCTGGCCCGGCTGGCGGTCGACGAGGGCGGGTTCGGCAACTACGCGGACAAGGTAGCCAAGATCCACAAGCGGGTGACCGGCGTGCTGGCCGACATGACCGGCCTGCGCACGGTGGGCGTGGTCGAGGAGCTGCCCGAGGCCGGGCTGGTGAAGATAGCCAAGCCGGTCGGGGTGGTGGCGGCGCTGATCCCGGTGACCGGCCCGGACGCCACGCCGCCGGTCAAGGCGCTGTTCGCGGTCAAGGGCCGGAACGCGATCATCTGCGTCCCGCACCCGCGGACGGCGCAGACCACCGAGGCGGTGGTGGCGTACATGCGGGAGGCGTGCCAGCAGGTCGGGGCCCCGGCGGACCTGGTGCAGTCCATGCCCGAGCCGTCACTGGCCAAGTCCCAGGAGCTGATGCGGCAGGCCGACGTGGTGGTGGCCACGGGCGGCGCGGGCATGGTGAACGCGGCCTACAGCTCGGGCACCCCGGCCTACGGGGTGGGGGTCGGCAACTCGGTGCACGTGATCGACGAGACCGCCGACCTGGCCGACGCGGCCGCGGCCATCCTGGCCGCCAAGACGTTCGACTACGCCACCGGCTGCCTGGCCGACAACGCGCTGATCGTGCACGCCGAGGTGTACGACGAGCTGATGCGGCGGCTGACCGAGGCCGGCGCGCACCTGTGCGACGAGCGGGAGAAGCAGGCGCTGCGCGCGGTGATGTGGCCGGACGGCGGCCCGGTCCCGGCCATGGCCGTGGTGGCCAAGCCGGCCGCGCGGATCGCCGAGCTGGCCGGGTTCGGCGTGCCAGACAGCTGCCCGATGCTGCTGGTCGAGGAGACCGGCACGGGCCCGGACCACCCGTTCTCCGGCGAGAAGCTGAACGTGGTGCTGGCCGCCTACTCCTACGACGGCGGCATCGGCGCCGCGGCCGACCTGGTGAACGCCATCACGTCCTACCAGGGCCTCGGGCACACCTGCGGCATCCACACCAGCTCCGACGCGCATGTCGAGCAGCTGGCCCTGGCCACCAAGACGGCGCGGGTGCTGGTGAACCAGAACCTCAACGAGGGGGCGGGCAGCCCGCGTAACGGCCTGCCGTTCACGCTGAGCCTGAGCTGCGGCACCTGGGGCGGCAACATCACCACCGAGAACGTCAATGCCCGCCACTTCCTGAACCTGACCTGGGTGTCCCGGCCGATCGAGCCGAAGGCGATGAGCGAGGACGCCCTGTTCGCCGCGCACTGGCAGGCGCACGGCCGCTGATGTCTCCCCTGGCCAGCGATGACCACCGAGATCGCCCGGTTCATGAAGCAGCTCGAACGTGTGTGGGACGCGCATGTCGAGGCGGCGCTGGTCAGGCGGGATGTGGCTGCGGCGCTGGCGGACCTCACGGCCGAGCCTTCGGTCCGGCATCAGCCGGCCGGAACCGGCGCGTCCGGGCGGGAGGCACTGGAGCGGTTCTACGCCGAGGACTTCCTGCCGCACCTGCCCGGCGACCTGGCGCTGAGCCGGATCTCCCGGACCGTGGACCGGTTCCGGCTGGTCGACGAGACCACGGTGTCCTTCACCCACGACCGGGAGCTGCCCTGGCTGCTGCCAGGCGTTCAAGCGACCGGCCAGCGGGTTGACGTGCTGGCCGTCGCGGTGGTCGGCTTCCAGCGCGGACGGATCGGCTCGGTGCGCGTCCTGTGGGACTACACCACCCTGACCGCCCAGCTGCGCGCAAACGGGTGACGATGATCATGCGCGGAATTGGGTAAATAGCGCCAGTTTCAACCCATGATCATGAAACGGCGCCGGAGCGGCGGGGCTGGTAGGGCATCCCGTAGTCACACCAGCCCCGTCTTTCCCAAGATCGCGGTTGATTCGTGTTCTGCGATGATTCATGGTGCTGGGTAAATGTTCCAAAATTAGGTGGCATCACGGCGTGGCGGGCCTGCGTATGTGGTTTAATGCCCGCGCTCGGGCTCCCCGCCGGGATTTTCATGAAGCGGGGCGGCCGGTGCAGGACTGGGGAGCACGCCAGGCTGCGGCACGGCCAGGGATGAACCATGACAAACCACGCACATGGGGCGGCGATAGCCGCCGATCGCAACACGCCGCAAACTTATGTAATTTTGGCCTGCTTACCGGGATACGGGTAATCAACCGCAGAACCGGAATCAACCGCGCAAATGTGACGGGTGGGGCCGGTGATCCCGTGGGCGCGGCACGGTGGGCGGGTGCGCGGGGCGGGTGCGCGGGGCGGGTGCGTGGGGCGGGTGCGGGGGGCGGGGCGGGTGCGCGGGGCGGGGCGGGTGCGTGGGGCGGGTGCGCGGGGCGGGGCGGGTGCGGGGGGCGGGGCGGGTGCGCGGGGCGGGGCGGGTGCGTGGGTTAGGGGTGCTGGGCGGCGAGGAACTCGTCGGGTTCTAGGTAGTAGGGGTTGTCGATGACCATGCCGCCGAGCAGGGCCTTGGGGTGGGTCTTCAGGACGTTCATGATCAGGTCGCCGGAGCAGCGGGTCAGGTCGTACAGGCACAGGTTGACCTGCGGGAAGTTGGCCATGATGCGGTTGAGCTCGTTTTCGTAGCCGATCAGGTCGGCCACGGCCCGCTCGCTGCGGTGGGCCCAGCTCATGTCGCCGATGTTCCTGGCGAATCCGGGGCTCCGGGGGCCCTGGCGGGCCTTGGCTTCCCAGAAGCTGAGCATGCGCTCGGGCAGGAAGCCGCCGCCGGCCAGGTAGGTGCCGGCCGCATCGAGCACCTCGAGCTGGCTGACCGAGACGAACGCGTCGACCTCGATCTGCCCGGACATGCTGGCCAGCACGTCGTCCGGGGTGCAGCTGTCCACCACGCAGGTGCACTTGTCGCCGGCCTTGAGCCCCTCGACCAGGAACGGGATCAGGATGTCGTCCCGCTCGGACGGCTTGCGGTAGAAGCCGCAGATGTGGTCGCCGACGCCCAGGTTCAGCCCGTGCGGGCCGGGACGCGGCTCGCGTCCCGGCCCGCTGGGCGTGGTCAGAGCGAGCTCCGCACGTTCGCGGCGGCCTGGCCCATGTTGTGCAGCTTGGCGTAGGCGGCGGTCCGGCTGAAGTAGCCCAGGCCGCAGTCGGGCGCGACCAGCAGCCGGTCGGCGGGCACCACCTCGAGCCCGCGGCGGATCCTGGCCTCGATCTGCTCGGCCGTCTCGACCTGCAGGTTCTTGGCGTCCACCACGCCGACGCCGAGCACCTTGTCGGTGGGGAAGTCACGGAAGGCGTCCAGCTCGTCGAAGCCCTTGTTGGTGAACTCCAGGTGGATCACGTCGGCGGGCGACTCCTTGAACAGCGGCATCATCGCGGCGGCGTGGTTGTCGAAGATGTCGCGCTGGCCGTCCACGCTGCCGTAGCAGACGTGCCAGAACTTGATCGCGTCGACCCCCTCGAACATGATGTTCTGCATCTCGATCTGCCACATGTCGGTGGTGTAGGGCGGCAGCACGTCGATCAGCTGGACCGCCTCCAGGCCCATGCTGACCAGGTACTTGAGCTCCTGATTCATGGCGGTGGCCAGGTCCCTGGCCACCGCAACCTGGTCGCCGTAGTGCTCGTCCTTGACGATGATGCTCTGCTGGGCCGGGCCCAGGAAGGCCACCTTGAACGGCTTGGTGGTGGCGTTCTGCATGGTCATGACCACGCTCTCGAAGATCGGCCGTTCCCAGGTGATCTTGCCCTTGACCACCGCCTGGTAGAACGGCCGGTACTTGGCGCCCTCGCCGGGCGGGCCGTAGGGCGCGAAACCGCCCAGGTTCTCCGGGATGAAGTGGAAGATCGGCTCGAGCTGGAAGCCTGGCGCCTCCCACTCGTAGTACTGCGCGCCGTCGCACAGGATGTCCAGCCCCGCCAGCTCCTGCTCGCGGGCGCAGAGCTTGCAGGCGTCCTCGTAGGCCACCCGCAGGTTGTGACTGCGGTAGACCGGCTCGCTCAGCGAGCCGAGCACGCGGCCCTGCAGCCAGTGCGGCCGGGGAAAGGCCGACACCGCCGACACGGGAAGCAGGACTTCTTCACCACGGATCTCCATTGATGTCACCCCTGTCTGCTGACTACGCCGTCACGGCTCACCCTCTGATCGGAAGGCGCGCGCGACCATGACCTGCGCGGGCGAACTCACCGCCCGGACTGGCCCTTACAGGCCACCTTTCAGGGTGGCGCGGGCGGCTGCCACGACCCGTTCGGCCGAGATGCCCACCTCCGCCTCCAGCGAGGCGGCCACCGGGAGCGGGACGTTGCCGCCGCTGACCCGGGCCGGCGGGGCGGTCAGGTCGCCGAATGCTTCCTCGGCGGCCAGGGCCGCGATGGCCGCGCCCCAGCCGAGCTGGCCCGGGTTCTCCTCCACCACCACCAGCCGCCCGGTGCGGCGGACCGAGGCGAGCACCGCGGCGGCATCAAGCGGCACCAGGCTGCGCAGGTCGAGCACGTCGGCCGAGATGCCCCGCCCGGCCAGCTCGTCGGCCGCGGCCAGGCAGGTCCCGACCGTGATGGACAGCCCGACCAGGGTGACGTCGTCGCCCGCCCGGACCGTGCGGGCCCGCCCCAGCGGCAGCACGTGCTCGCCGTCCGGCACCTGCTCGCGGCGGCCGTACAGGGCCTTGTGCTCGAAGACCAGGACCGGGTCGTTGTCCCTGATCGCCCCGGCCAGCAGCCCGAAGGCCTCGGCGGGCCCGGCCGGGGAGACGATCTTGAGCCCGGGCACGCACATGGCCCAGTTCTCGATCGACTGGCCGTGCTGGCTGCCGAAGCCGAGCCCGCCCGAGCCGCTCGCGCCGCGCAGCACCAGCGGCATGCCGACCTGGCCGCCGGTCATGTAGCGGACCTTGGCGATCTCGTTGGCCACCTGATCCCAGCAGGTGGCGTAGAAGTCGGCGAACATGATCTCCGCCACCGGCCGCAGCCCGGCCATGGCGGCGCCCATGGCCGCACCGGCGATGGCCTGCTCGGAGATGGGCGTGTTCCAAACCCGGTCCAGCCCGAAGCGCTCCCGCAGCCCGCCGGTGGTCTTGAACACCCCGCCCGAGGCCACGTCCTCGCCCAGCAGCACCACCCGGTCGTCGCGCGCCATCTCCTGGTCCAGCGCGGCGACGACGGCCTGCCGGTAGGTCAGTTCCGCCATTGCCAGCTCCCGTCGCTCCACACGTCCGTCCAGGCGCCGGACGGCTCGGGCACCGGCCGGGCCATGACCTCCTCGGCCAGCGCGGCCACCTCGGCCCGGGTCCGCGCGTCGATCTCGTCCAGCGCCTCGGCGTGGGCCCCGGCCCCGGTCAGCGCGGACCGGGCGCGCAGCAGCGGGTCCCGCTCGCGCCACCTGGCCACCTCCTCGGCGGGCCGGTAGGCGGCGCCGTCGGCGACCGAGTGGCCCTTGAGCCGGTAGGTCTGGGCCTCGATCAGGCTGGGGCCCTGGCCGGCGCGGGCCGCGGCGACCGCGGCGCCGACCACTTTGCGCACGGCGGCCACGTCGTTCCCGTCGGCCACCACTCGGTCCAGGCCGTAGGCAATGGCCCGGTCGGCGGCGGGCAGCGGCACCGGGATGACCTCCGCGATCGGCGTGTACTCCATGTACCAGTTGTTCTCGCAGACGAACACCACCGGCAGCCGCCACACCGCGGCCAGGTTGACCGCCTCGTGGAAGGCGCCGATGTTGGTCGTTCCGTCCCCGAAAAAACACACCGTGACCTGGCCCGTGCGCCGGATCTTGGCCGCCCAGGCCAGCCCGCAGGCAATGGGCAGGTGCGCCCCGACGATCGCGTAGGAGCCGTAGTAGCCGTGCTCGATGCTGGTGATGTGCATCGAGCCGCCCTTGCCCTGGCAGATCCCGCCGGCCCGGCCGAGCAGCTCGGCCAGCACCGCGTCGGGCGGCGCCCCCCGGGCCAGCGCGTGGGCGTGGCCGCGGTAGGTGCCCAGCGAGCAGTCGCCCGGGCCGAGCACGGACGCGGCACCGACCGCGATCGCCTCCTGACCCAGCCCCAGGTGCGCGGGGCCGTGGATGTGCCCCTGCCGGTACAGCAGGTCGACGCGTTCCTCGAAGTGGCGCAGGAAGCACATCTGCTCGTAGAGCCCGAGCCCGTCCGGGACGTCCATGGCGGTGACGGTATGACGGCGGCGCGCGGGCGGCCTCGTCCTGGCGGGGCCAACGCAGACCGGGCCCTCAACCGCGTAGGGCCTGCAGGGTGAGGAAGGCCCGGGTGGCCAGCTCCAGGTTGAACCGGGTCTCGGGGTCGCTCAGGTCGTAGCCGGTCAGCTCGCGGATGCGCTGCAGCCGGTACTTCAGCGTGCTGCGGTGCACGGACAGGGCCTGGGAGGTGGCCTCGTAGCCGCCGCCGTGCTGCAGGTACCGGGTCAGGGTCTTCAGCAGCTCGGTGTGCTTGCGCTCGTCGTAGCTGGCCAGCACGCCCAGCCATTTGGTGACGAAGCCCTCCACGTCGCCGAGGTCCTGCACCGAGGCCAGCATGCGCAGCACGTCCAGGTCGGCGAAGGCCGAGGTGCCCTCGGCGCTGGACGACGCCTGCTGCAGCCGCAGCGCCAGCTGGGCCTCGCGCAGCGACCGGGGCAGCTGGGACGGGCGGGGACATGGCTCGCCGACCCCGATCCGGCAGCCGCCGCCGCCCAGCTGGGCCACCGCGGCCAGGCGCAGCGCCTCCCAGTCGATGCGGGCGGCCGTGGTGCCGCCGGGGGCGACGATGACCACCAGGCCGGCCAGCGTGCCGAGCAGGGCGGTCACCTGCTGGGCGCGCAGGGCCCGCCGCACGGCGTGCAGCACGTCCTCGCCGGCCGGGGCGCCCTCGGTGACCGCCACCACGGCGACCTGATGCGGCGGCCCCAGGTCGTAGTCCAGCGCCTCGGCGCGCTGGGAGGCGCTCTCGTCATCGGTGCCGGTGAGCAGGTCCTGCACGAGCTCGCGGCGGACCCGCAGCTCGGTGTCGGCCAGCCCGCGCAGCCGGGCCAGCTCGACGGCCAGCACGGTGGCGCCGTGCTCGATGGCCATCACGTCCGTGCTGGCCGCCCGGCGGCCCGGGTCGATCAGCGCGAGCAGGCCGAGCACCCCGGGGCGCGGCGAGGCCAGGGCGACCACGCGGTCGCCGTCGCGCACCGACCGGCCCGCCGCCATCAGCCGGCGCAGCAGCTGGGCCCGCTCGTAGGCGGATGGCTTGGGGTAGGGGTCGGGCTGGCCGGGGCCGGCCCAGGCGGACAGGTTGCCGTACCGGTCCTCGACCGCCACGGCCAGCCCGGTCAGGTCGTGCAGCGCCTCGGCGATGCCGGACGCGCCCTCTCCCGCGGCCGCGACCCTGGTCAGCCGCTCGTGGATCTGCATGCCGCGGCGCAGCGTGGCCACGGTCTCCTGCAGCGCCTCGTTGGTCTGGGCCAGCGCCGCGTTGGTCTGGGCAAGTTGCTCGGCGATGGCCCGCTCCCGGGTGTGCAGCCGGGCGTTGGACACCGCCACGCCGGTCTGCTGGGCCACGACCTGGGCCAGGAACTGCTCCTCGCCGGTGGGCTGGCCGGGCGCGCAGGCCACCATGTGGCCGATCGGGCCGGCGATGCTGCGCAGCGGGTAGGCCCAGGCCCAGCCGCCGTCGTCGGCGCTCACCTGGCCGCCGCCCTCGGGCAGCGCGCGCAGCTGGTCGTGCAGCGGGGCGGGGATGGCGGCGGCGCCGTTCAGGTCGGTCCGCCAGGTGTCCCCCACCGCGAACCCGGCGATCCGCCAGCCGCCCAGCGCCGAGGCGGCGGAGACCGCCAGCCGGAGGATCTGCTCGTCGTCGGCGCTCTCGGTCATCAGGATGGACAGCACGAGCAGCGCCCGGAGATTGGTCAGCTGAGCCCGGAGGAAGCCGGGTTCATGACCTGGGGACGACCCGTTCGAGCTCACTGTTCCACCGCCGCGTGGATCAAGGTGAGTCGGACGGTAGATCAGCCGGGGGCCCGCGGCTAACTCATTTTGAGACAGAAGAACGCCGTTTTCCTGTCCTGGCGGGACAGGGTTACTGGGAGGTCATGCCGCCGTCGGCGGTGATCACCGAGCCGGTCAGGAACGAGGAGTCATCGCTGGCCAGGAACAGCGCCACCGCGGCGATCTCGGCCGGGGTGCCGAGCCGGCCGATCGGGTACTTGGCCGTGGTCATGGCCAGCCCGGCGGCCAGGTCGCCGTTCCCCCGGGCGCGCAGCATGGGCTCCATCAGCGGGGTGTACACCGTGCCCGGGCAGATGACGTTGACCCGGACGTTGCGCGGGGCCAGGTCCACGGACATGGACCGGGTCAGGGCCACCACGGCGCCCTTGGACGCGCAGTAGGAGGCAAAGTTGGCGATCCCGACCACGGCCGCGACCGAGCCCTGGTTGACGATCGAGCCGCCGCCGGCCGCCACCATCAGCCGCCCGGCCGCCCGCGAGCACAGGAACGTGCCCTTGGCGTTGACCGCGAAGCACCGGTCCCAGTCCTCGTCGGTGGCGTCCACCACCGAGCCGGCGCTGTTCACGCCCGCGTTGTTGTACAGCACGTCGATCCGGCCGAACTCGCCGCTGATCTGGCGGAAGGCCAGGTCAACCTGGGCCGCGTCGGCCACGTCGGCGCCGACCGCCAGGGCGCGGCCGCCCGCGTCGGTGATCTGCCCGGCGGCCGCCGCCGCGGCCTGGGCGTTGAGATCGACCAGGGCCACCTCGGCCCCCTCGCGGGCGAACAGCTCGGCGGCGGCCCGGCCGATCCCGGAGCCCGCCCCGGTAATCACGGCCACCTTGCCCGAGAGCTTGCCTGTCATCGTGCCTGGGGTCCTTTCCTCAGATCGCGGACATGCCGCCGTCGACGACCAGCGGATGGCCGGTCATGTAGGCGAGCCGGCCGGAGGCCAGCAGGGCCACCGCGTCGGCGATCTCCTCGGGCGTGGCCACCCGGCCGACCGGGATCCGGGCCTCCACCTCCGCGCGCAGCTCCGGCTGGTCCAGCCGCCAGGCGGTCATCGGGGTGTAGACCATGCCGGGACAGACCGCGTTGGCCCGGATGCCCGCGGCCGCGTAGTCGACGGCGATCGACCGGGTGAGCATGAGCGCGGCGCCCTTGGACGCGGTGTAGGCGCACCGGCCGGGGAAGGCGACCAGCCCGGCGATCGAGGCGATGGTGATGATGTGGCCCGAGCCGCGGGCCACCATGCCGGGCAGCACGGCGCGGCTGCACAGGAACGGCCCGCGGACGTTGACCGCCTGGACCCGGTCCCATTCCTCCACCGGGGTCTCGTGGCACCGGGCGGCCTGGCGGGACCCGGTGATGCCGGCGTTGTTAACCAGCACGTCGATCCCGCCGAGCCTCCCGGTGACGGCGGCCACGGCCGCGTCGACGTCAATCTTGACGGTGACATCGCAGCTCACGGTCAGGGCGGCCAGCCCGGCCGCGGCGTCGGGGCGCAGGTCGAGGACGGCCACGGCGAAGCCGTCCTTGACCAGGGCGCTGCAGGTGGCCAGCCCGATGCCGGATCCCCCGCCGGTGACCACCGCCACCCGGCCGGCGCTCACAGGTTGACCGGATTACCCTGGCCGGCCCGCAGGCGGCAGAGCTGGATGAAGTGCTCGGGATTGAGGAACAGCTCGTTCAGCTCGGCCATCTCGTCCATGGTGATGCCCTCGGGCCGCCGGATCAGGTAGTCCAGGTACTGGAAGGCATCCTTGGCGCCGAACCCGACGTGATGCGCGCCGAGCACCTGGCGTGAGTCGGCGTCGATGACGAGCTTGAGCCAGCCGGACAGGATGGGCCGGGTGAAGGCGTACAGCATCGACCCCTCGGCGGCCGGCAGGGCGAACGTCTCCGGGTCGGCGTCGTCGGGCGGCATCTGGATCTTGATCACGTTGCGGTACCGGTCCTTGGCCTCGGCCTCGGACAGGCCGCACCAGGTCACCTCGTAGGTGGTGTGCAGGAAGTCGGGGTAGGCGGTGTAGTCGAACTCGTAGTCCTCGCCCATGATGTTGCGGGCCGCGCCGACGCCGCACTTGCGGGCCTTGAACATTTCCATCGGCGGCCCGACCAGGTCTCCGGCCGCGTACACGCCGGGCACCGAGGTCCGCATGTGCGTGTCGGCGATCACGAAGCCGCGCTCGTCGGTGGCCAGCCCGAGGGAGGCGTACATGCTCAGGTCGGGGCGCTCGCCGGTGCCGACGAACACGAAATCGGTGTCGATCTGCCCGACCTCGCCGCCGGGCGCCCGGTAGCGCACGCCGGTGACCTTACCGTTGCCCAGCACCTCGAGCAGTTCGGCGCCGGGCACGATCTCGATGCCCCGGTCCGCCATCATGGCCACCACGTAATCCCGCAGGCCGGCGTCCACGTGATGCAGGGTGGCCGTCTCCATCAGCGGGCTGCGGGTCAGGATGGTGGTCCGGCACCCGGTGGCGTGGAAGAACGACCCGTACTCCATGGCCACCTTGGAGCCGCCCACGATGACGCAGCGGTTCGGCTCGTAGTCCAGGTCCTCGATCAGGCTGGCGAAGTCGAAGACGCCCTTGCGCCCGATGCCGGGGACGTCCGGGTAGACCGTCCGCGCGCCGGTGCACAGGACCAGGTTCCTGGCCCGGAACCGCTGCCCCTCGACCTCGACGGTGTGCTCGTCGATGATCGTGGCGGGCGCGTTGACGATGTACTCCATGTCCAGCTGTTCCTTGGACTGCCAGTTCATGATGGCGTGCGGGTAGGAACGGCCCGCCTTGAACAGGTCGACGATCTGCAAGATGCTGGCCTGCTTCTCGTCGAACGGCGGGTACCACAGCTGGCCCTGCATGTGCCGGGCCAGGTCGAGCTCGCGGGCGCATTCGGAGAACAGGTGATGCGGGACGCAGGCCTGGTGCGGGCAGGAGCCGCCCAGGAAGGGCCAGGCGTCGACGGTGAGCTGCCGGCCGCCGCGGGCCCTGAGGAAGGCCGAGCCGAACCGGCCGCTGGCGCCGCCGCCGACGAAGATGGCGTCGTACTCGCGGCTGTCCTCATCCGGCCCGGCCACGTTCCACAGGCCCTCGGTGTTGTCGCCGGGGTGGGCGACGATGTCGTCGATCAGCAGGGCCCACTCGCCCACGGTCAGCGGGGCGCCGTCCGCGCCGCGGTCACCGGCGGCCAGTTCGCCGAGCGCATGGGTCCGGGCCCGGAGCGAGGCGAAGTTATCCGAAGGGTGGCGTACGTCGATCATGCTGTTCAGGTTCGCCCGGCGGCGGGCGGGCCGGGCAGGTCACCGCGGGACGAAGAACCGCGCGGCCATCGCCCCAGTAGATCGAGCGCCCCGGCAGATCAGGGCTCAGCGCTCGTGGTACAGCGCCTGCAGGGTGCCCCAGGCCCGGGTGGCGAGCTGCAGGTTGAAGTGGACGTCGGGATCGTTCAGGTCCAGGCCGGTGAGCTCGCGGATCCGCTGCAGCCGGTACTTCAGCGTGCTCTTGTGCACAGAGAGCACGGCGGCGGTCGCGTCGTAGTTGCCGCCGTGCTCCAGGTACTGGGTGAGCGTGTGCACCAGGGTACGGTTCCGGCTGCCCCGGCCCGGCCCAGGCGGACAGGTTGCCGTAACGGTCCTCGATGACCACGGACATGCCGGTGAGCTCGTGCAGGGCCTTGGCGATGCCGGGCTGGCCCTCGCCGGAGACCGCCACCCGGGTCAGCCGGTCGTGGATGTCCATGGTGCGTCGCAGGCTGGCCACCGTGTCGGCCAGCGTGGCGTTGGCGGTGGCGAGTTCGGCCGCGGTGGCGCGTTCCCGGGCGTGCAGCCGGGCGTTGGACACGGCCACGCCGGTCTGCTGGGCGATGACCTGGATGCCGAACCGCTCGTCGGCGGTCGGCTCCCGGGCGCAGGACGCGACCAGGTGGCCGAGCGGGCCGCCCGCGCCGCGCAGCGGGTAGGCCCAGGCCCAGGCGCGGCCGGGCAGCTCGACCTTGCCGCCGCCGCTGCCGCAGGCGGCCAGCTGAGCGGTCAGGCCGGGCGGCGGGGAACTCGCCGGGCCCAAGGGGTCCAGGCCCGGGCGCCACTGGCCGTCGCCGAAGCTGTAGCCGTCAATCCGCCACGGGCCGAGCCCGGGCGCGGACGAGGCGGCCAGGTCCAGGATCTGGTCCTCGCTGACCGATTCGGTCATCAGCAGCGAGATGACGAGCAGGGCCCGGAACTCGCTGAGCCGCTCGCGCAGGTGCTCGTCGGCCGCGCCCGCGGACCGCACGGGCAGCGTAGTTACGGTGCTGGCGGGGCTCGCGGGGACGGCCTGGGCGGCGGGGTCGGCGGTCATGGCCCGAGCGGGTCACATGCGGGCGGACTTGAGGAACTCATCCGGTCCGACGTAGTAGGGGTTCTCGACCAGGATGCCCCGGACCAGCACCTGGGGATGGGTCTTGACGATGTTGATGACGACCTCGCCGCTGAACCGGTCCAGGTCATACAGGCACAGCACCACCACCGGGGAGCTGGAGGTGACCCGGTTCAGCTCGGACTCGTAGTCGACCAGGTGCTCCACGCCCGGCGCGTCGCGCAGGGCCCAGGTCATCTCGCCGGCCAGGCGGCAGAACGAGTACCCCTCATGCTCGGCCTTGGTCAGGCCCTCGGTCCAGAAGGTGAGCATGTCGCTGGTGGTGAACTCGCCGCCCGCCAGGTAGGTCGACTCGGGCAGGTGGACGTCCAGCTGGCCGTCCGGGCAGCCGGGCCCGGCCGGGTCCCGGGTCAGCGACTTCAGCCGCTTGGCCGTGAAGGCCGAGTCCACGATGCAGATGCACTTGTCCCCGGCGGTCAGGCCCGCGCCCAGGTAGGCGGTCAGCAGCCGGTCCCGGTCGCTGTCACCCTGGTAGAACGCGCAGACGTGGCTGCCAGGGAGCAGCTCGATCTCGTCGATGCCGCTTGGTACCGTTCCGGTCATTTGCCCCACCACCACGATCGCGATACCCCGGATAGTACGCCTCTACCCGTCATTTGCCGCCCCGCGAAGGAGCGATCAGGTCGTGATCACCGTGTCGCCTGCCGAGCCCGGGGACGCCCCGGCCATCGCCGGGCTGCTCGAGGAGCTGGGACAGTTCTACGGCACGCCGGCGGCCAGCCCGCTGGACCAGCGGGTGGCCCAGGTCGGCCAGGCGCTGTTCGCCGACCCCCCGGCCGGCTGCGCCCTGCTGGCCCGGGAGGAGCCGGCCGGGCCGGGGGCACTGGCCGGGGCGGGGGCACTGGCCGGGCTGGCGGCGTACTCGTTCCTGTGGCCGGCCATCGGGCCGACCCGGTCGCTGTACCTGAAGGAGCTGTACGTGCCGGCCGCCTACCGGGGCCGGGGCGTCGGGAAGCTGCTCATACGGGCGGTGTTCGAGGCCGCCGCCCGGCACGGATGCAGCCGGGTCGAGTGGACCACTGACGTCACCAACACCGGTGCCCAGGCGTTCTACGGCCGGCTGGGCCTGTCCAGGTACCCGTCCAAGGTCTTCTACCGGGTCGAGACCGGCGGCGTCGGCTGGCCGACCATCTGATTGTTCATCTGCTGGCCCGCTTAGCGGCGCCGTCTACTGGGAAGCGATCATCTCGAGCGGTGGTGGCCGGCCGGGCGGCCACAAAACCGTCCGCCCCAGGCGGCCGTTACGCGTAACATTCAGGTCCAGGGGGTGTGGTGACCGACACCCGGAAGTGCGAGCAGTGCGGCGTGGCGTTCACGCCGCGGCGTGAGCACGCCCGGTTCTGCTCGGCCCGCTGCCGGGTGGCATGGAACCGGCGCCACGTCGGCGAGTCCCCGGACGGGGCCAGCGCGCTGGACTGGACCATCGCCGCGATGCGGGAGACTGTCGACCGGCTGCTGCGGGCCCGGGGCGGGGACCAGCCGCACGCCTTCGCCGCGATCAGCGAGGCGGTGTGGTGGGTCACCCTGGTCGACGCCACCCTGGTGCGCTACCACCCGGACGCCTACGACGCCGCGCTGGCCGCGCACACCGAACCGGAGCGGCTGGTCATCGAGGGCACGTTCGGCGGCCTTAGGTTCGTGCGGAACTGGATGGGCTACCACGCGGACCACTCCGACTTCATCCAGCCGCAGCGCGGCGAAGCCAGCCCCAGCCCGCTCGCGGCCTGGACCTGGCGGTCGCTGCCCGAGCCGGTCCTGGCCGCCCTGCCGGCCCGCGGCCAGGAATGGGAGCGGATCCG
Organism: uncultured Actinomycetes bacterium; assembly: GCA_963835775.1. Taxonomy (GTDB): domain Bacteria; phylum Actinomycetota; class Actinomycetes; order Streptosporangiales; family Streptosporangiaceae; genus Palsa-504. The sequence goes on from CAWIHB010000007.1 coordinate 259,601, forward strand.
CTACCTGGACTACCAGGCCAGGCTGGCCGGCCACCCGATCGGCGACACCTTCGGGCGGGCGGCCGCCTTCCTGCGCCGGGCCTTCGAGGACAGCCTCAGTTACACCTGACGCGGCCAGGGCGGCAGGACGGCAGGTTCTGCGGGGCCGGGCCAGGCATAGCCGGGGGCGCGGCGGGTAGCCGGCGGACCATCGTCCCTTTACGCGCCGCGGGCCGCACAAGTAACGTCGGAGGTCAGGCGCACAACCCGGAGGCAACATGACCGCACAGGAGCAGGCGTGGCAGGCGGCGGAGTCGGCGGCCGCGGTGCTGGGCCCGGAGGCGGGCGTGTTCGCCTCGGCCGATTCGGCCGGGCTGGGTGAGGCCACGCTCGCGGTGCTGAAGCGGGCGGCGCAGCAGCGGGCCGTGGTGGGCGCCGCGTGGCAGCGGTTCTTTACCAGCGTGGCCGCGGCCGGCCCGGTGGCGGCGGCTCGCTGGCTGGGCGTGGAGGCCCCGCCGCCGGTAGCCATACCCGAGGGTGACAAGCGGTTCGCGGACAAGACCTGGACCGACAACCCGGCCTTCTTCGCGCTGCGGCAGGGCTACCTGGCCACCTCCCAGCTGGTCAGCGACCTGCTGGAGGCCGGGTCCGGGGACGCCACCGACGACGCCAAGGCCCGGCTGGCGGCCGGGTTCATGGTGGACGCCATCGCCCCGACGAACTTCCTGTTCACCAACCCGGCCGCGCTCAAGCGCGCGTTCGAGACCAGCGGGGCCAGCGTGGCCGCCGGGGCCAGGCAGTTCGCCGACAACCTGGTCAACAACAACGGCCGGCCCCGCCAGGTGGACACCCGGCCGTTTCATGTCGGGGAGAACCTGGCCGCCACTCCGGGGAAGGTCGTGTTCAAGAACGACCTGATGGAGCTCATCCAGTACGCGCCGCAGACCAAGCAGGTCCGGGCCATCCCGGTGCTGGCCAGCCCGCCCTGGATCAACAAGTACTACGTCATGGACCTGGCCCCGGGCCGCAGCTTCCTGGAGTGGGCGGTGCAGCACGAGCGCACCGTGTTCGCCATCTCCTACCGTAACCCGGACGTCTCCATGAGGGGCACCACGCTGGATGACTATCTCATCCATGGCCCCCGGGAAGCACTGGACGTCATCACCGACATCACCGGTGCGCCCAAGATCGACATCATCGGGCTGTGCCTGGGCGGCGCGCTGACCGCCATGCTGGCCGCCTACCTGACCGAGAAGGGCGACGACCGGCTGGGCACCATCACCCTGCTCAACACCCTGCTGGACTACAGCGAGCCCGGTGTGCTCGGCACCTTCACCGACGAGAAGACCGTGGCCAGGCTGGAGAAGCAGATGGCGGCCAAGGGCCTGCTGGAGGGCAGCCAGATGGCGGGCACCTTCGACATGCTGCGGGCCAACGACCTCATCTTCAACTACGTGGTGTCGAACTGGCTGATGGGCCAGGAACCGCCGGCCTTCGACATCCTGGCCTGGAACGGCGACAGCACCCGGATGCCCGCCGCCATGCACTCGTTCTACCTGCGCTCGCTGTACATGCGGAACGAACTGGCCCGCGGCGAGCTCGAACTGGCCGGGCAGCGGCTGTCGCTGTCCGACGTGCACAACGACACCTACGTGGTCGGCGCGATCAACGACCACATCGTGCCCTGGCACGGTTCCTACAAGACCATCGGGCTGATGGGCGGCCACGTCAGGTACGTGCTGTCCAGCGGCGGTCACATCGCCGGCATCGTCAACCCGCCCGGCCCCAAGGCCTGGTACGAAGTCGCCGACGACGCCCAGGGGGCCCTCACCGCCGACGCCGAGGCCTGGCAGGCCGCGGCGAGCAGGCAGCGCGGGTCGTGGTGGGAGGACTGGACCGCGTGGTCCGACGCCCGGGCCGGCGAGCACGTCACGCCGCCGCCGACCGGCAGCAAGCGGTACCGGCCGATCGGCGACGCCCCGGGAGAGTACGTGTTCGGCTAACCCCTGGCCGCGGCGGCCGGCAACCAACGGAGGTAGGCGTGGCTGACATGAACGGGCAGGTCGCCCTGGTCACCGGCGGGACCCGCGGCATCGGGCTGGCCATCTGCGAACGGCTGATCAACCGGGGGGTGACGGTGGCGGCAGGCTACGCCGGCCGGCACGACCACGCCAAGGAGTTCGCCGACAAGTACGCCGACCGGGGCGTGTCCATCCACCAGGGCAACGTGGGCCACAACGAGGACGTCATGCGCGTCTTCGGCGAGGTCCTCGACCGGCACGGGCACGTGGACATCCTGATCAACAACGCCGGCATCACCGTGGACAAGACGGTGCGCAAAATGGCGCCCGAGGAGTGGGACCACGTCATCCACGTCAACCTGTCCGGCGCGTTCTACGTATCCCGGGCCGTGCTGCAGCACATGCTGGACCGCGGCTACGGCCGGATCATCATGATCTCCTCGGTGATCGGGTCGGCCGGCGGGTTCGGGCAGGCGAACTACGCGGCGGCCAAGTCGGGGATGTTCGGCCTGACCATGAGCCTGGCGCTGGAGACGGCGAGCAAGGGCATCACGGTCAACACGGTCACGCCCGGGTTCATCACCACCGAGATGACCTCGGTCATCCCGGCCGCCGCGATGGACAAGATCGTGACCAGGATCCCGGTCGGCCGGCTCGGCGAGCCGGCCGAGGTGGCCCGGGTGGTGGAGTTCCTGGCCGACCCGGAGTCGGGGTACATCACCGGGCAGGTCTACTCGGTCAACGGCGGCCTTTACATGTAGCGGGATACCACGGACCGTTCGGCCTAAAAATGAACTAGGCGCGAGGCCGGACGGGCCAAACACGGTCCGTCCGGCCTCCCGGTTTGTCCGCTACGGGTTGACGACCAGGCGGAACGTGCCGCCGAAGGCCGTGACCCCGTTGCCGTTGCCGGCCGGGGCGGCGCCGCCGCTGGCGGTGGGGGCCAGGGCCTCGTGGCTGAACAGGTAGAGCGGGTGGCCGTACCAGGTGACCTGGCTCAGCCAGCCGGGGATGCGGATCTCGCCGATGCCGTAGCCGCTCACGCCGGCGTGCCCGGGCACACCGCTGGTCAGCAGCGGCGGCCAGGCGCGGGCGCAGACGCCGCTGGCTGAGCAGGCCGCGCGGTAGTACGGCGCGTCGCCGCTGAACGTGTAGACCGGGAAGTTGACCCAGCCGATGCCGGTCATGAACGGCTCGGCCAGCACCTTCTTGCCGCCCACCTTGGTTGTGGTCAGCGTCCCGGCCCAGGGCACCGGCTCACCGCCGGCCGAGATCAGCCACCAGACCCCGCGCCACGGCGGCAGGCCCGGCTCGAACCAGCCTTCGCCGGTGACCGCGCCGGCCTGCTGGTCGAACAGGTACAGCGGGTGCCCGGCGTAGGTGACCTGCCAGCCGACGCCCTTGCGGTAGACCGAGACCCGGCCGAGCAGGGACTGGTGCACGCCGGGGCCCGCGACGGGTTTGCCGGTGGTGGTGATGGCGGGCCGGCGGCGATGACGGCCACCACGAGCAGGACCACGGCCAGGTGGCGGGCGAACTTCACCGGTTGGGCCCGGCGGTCGGCCTGCGGAACAGGCGGCGGCCCACGGTCACGATCCACCGCCACCGCAGCGCGACGTGCACCGGGACCAGGACGAGCGTCACCGTGGCGGTCAGCGTGTGCAACTGGCTCCAGAAGGGGCCGCCGGGAGTGCTGATGCCAAGCTCGCTGAGCGCGACGCGGGAGATCAGGATGCCGGAAGCGATGCACAGGGTCATGGCGATGATCAGGGCCAGGTTGACCAGCCAGATGAGGCGGTCTCGGCCGCCGCGGCGCAGCAGCCGCCTGGTGGTGCGGATCACCCAGTCCCAGTGCAGGGTGAGGTGGACGAGCAGGACCAGGCCCAGCCCGATGCCGAGCCACTCGTGGATGGCCAGCCCGGTGAAGCCGAAGCTGTAGGCCATCACGTAGCCGGCCAGGATAGCGGCGTCCAGGGCGAAGTCCAGGCGGGTGCGGGCCAGGATCCGGCGGCGGCTCGGCTTGCTGGCGGGGCGGGTGGCCGGAGGTGAGTTCGGCGCCTGCATGTGTTCCAGGCTGCCGGACGCGCGGGGTGCGGCGCATCGGGCTGCGGGACCACTCGGGCCGGTGCGGACCGCCCGAGGGCTTACGTCTGGCGGCGTACTGGGCGGCGGCTTTAGGCGCTGGCCTCTGGGTCCTGACGGGCTGAGGCGGAGCTCGGGGTGCCGGTCTCTGGGTCCTGACGAGGTGAGACCGGAGCTCTGGGTGCCGGCCTCTGGGTCCTGACAGGTTGAGACCGGAGGTTAAATTTCGGCGTGTTGATTCGCTCTCGAACAGGATTTTGCCTATAATGGTTAGCAGATAGATTCATCCGAACGGGTGGTGGTCAATGCGGAACGGGCCAGCTCACGGTGCTGCCGGGCGGGACGGGGATCCCGGCCGGGAGCCGTCCGGGCTGGGCGGCGTCCCGCGGTCTGACCAGGACCCGCGGTCTGACCAGGACCCGCGGTCTGACCAGGACCCGCGGTTTGACCAGGACCCGCGGTTTGACGGGGACCCGCGGTTTGACGGGGACCGGGGGTGGCGGCTGCGGCCGTCCAGTCCGGAGCGGCCGGAGTGGGAACTGGATGCGCTGGCCGATGATGAGCCGCCGCCGGAGGATGAGGATCCGTGGGGGTCGGGCCTGGACCCGGAGGACCTGGCGGTCTGGCTGGATGAGGGACGGCTGGCCGCGGTGTACGCCGAGGCGGCGCAGGTGACCGCGGATGCGGCCCGGGCGCGGGAAAAGACCGACCGGCTGGGCCTGACCGCAGCGATGGGTGCGGTCGCGGCGGCGGACGGGCGGCGGGGTCCGGGGATGCCCGGCTCAGCCAGGATGTACCCGGGGGAGTACACCAGCCGGGCGTCCGGGTTCGCGGGCGGGATGCCGCTGGATACCGCGCCGGGGTGCCTGAGCCTGGGCCTGTTCGCGGAGGAGGCGGCCGGGGAGGATGATTCCTGCGCTGGCGCGTCCGATGATGAGCTGCTGGGTCTGATCTGCGGGTGGGACCGGGTGCAGGCGCACGCCGCGGCGCGCAAGCATGCGGCGGTGGCGGAGTTCATCCGCCGCCGGGCGGCGGCGGGCTGCGGGCTGGCCGGGGCGGGGCGGATGCCGGCGGTGTGGGATGAGTTCGCGCCGGTGGAGCTGGCGGCGGTGCTGGGTGAGTCGCGGTGGGCGGCGGACGGGCTGCTGGAGGTGGCCGATGCCCTGGAGGTCAAGCTGCCCGGCACCAAGGCGGCGTTCCGGGCCGGGATCATCACCGAGGCCAAGGCCGGGATCATCGCCCGCGCCACCGCCCTGCTGGACCCGGCCGAGGCGCGGGCGGCGGAGGCGCTGGTGCTGGGCCGGGCCGGGAAGCTGACCCCGCCCGCGCTGGCCGCCGCGATCGCCCGGGCCGTGATGCAGGTCGCGCCGGACAAGGCGCGCAAACGCCGGGAGCAGGCCGCGAAGGAAGCGCGGCTGGAGCGGTGGGCGGAGGCGTCCGGGAATGCGGGGCTGGCCGGGCGGGAACTGCCCCCGGCGGAGGTGCTGGCCGCTGATCAGCGGGTGAACGCCTGGGCCCGGCAGCTGCGGAAGGCCGGGGCCGAGGGCTGCATGGACGAACTGCGCGCCATCGCCTACCTGGACTTGCTCCTGAACCGCGACTCCCGCCCCACCCCCGGCACCCCGCCCGGCAGCACCGGGCAGCACGAAGGCGACGGGACAGACGAGCCCAGCGGCCCGGGCAGCAGCGATCCGGGCCCGGGCGGCCCGGCAGGCGATCCGGGTCCGGGCGGCCCGGCAGGCGCCCCGGGTCCGGGCGGCCCGGCAGGCGCCCCGGGTCCGGGTCCGGGTCCGGGTGGCAGTGTGATCCCGGCCGGGTTCGCCGGCAAGATCAACCTGACCGTCCCGGCCGTCACGCTGCTGGACCTGGCGGACCGGCCGGGTGAGATCGCCGGTATCGGGCCGGTCGACCCGGACCTGGCCCGGGACCTGGCCGCCGCGGCGGCCGCGAACCCGAAGACGACCTGGTGCGTGACGGTCACCGACCGGGACGGGCACGCCATCGGGCACGGCTGCGCCCGCCCCGAACCCCGCAGCGACCAGGCCAGACGCGGTAAACCCGGCGGGCACGACCCGCCCGGCAGCACTAGCGGGCCGCGGTTCACGTTCACCCCGGAGCGCCGGGACGGGCCGCCCGGCGGATGGGGCACCTGGCGGCTGGCCACCGGGATACCCGGGCGGCCGGACCTGATCATCAGGCTCGGGCCGATCGCCACCGACCCGTGTGATCACCGGCACCAGGCCCGCGGGCACGACCCGGGCGTGCTGCTGCGGCACCTGACCCAGATCCGGTACGGGACCTGCACCGGACCCGGCTGCCGCCGGCCCTCCGCACACGCCGACTTCGAGCACAGCGTGCCCTACGAGGCCGGCGGACGCACCTGCACGTGCAACGGCGACCCTAAGTGCAGGCACGACCACCGGCTCAAACAGCACCCCGGGTGGACAGCCGAGCATAGGGCTGACGGCGCCATTCAGTGGACCATGCCCAGCGGACGGCAGTACAGCAGCGAACCCACGAGGTACCCCGTCTGAACTGGTACCCGGCTACCAGGTCAGTGCGACCAGGTCAGTGCGACCAGGTCAGTGCGACCAGGTCAGGCCGGCACAGCAGGCCGGCACAGCAGGCCGGCACAGCAGGCCGACACAGCAGGCCGACACAGTAGGCGGGCACCGCAGGCGGGGCGCGGCAAAAACCATCTGACTGATCCGCGCGGTCACCGTAGCGTGAGAGCTATGGTGCCCGCGAGTCATGTGCTGGCGTTCGTGGCGGTGGTGAGCGTCCTGATCGCCATCCCCGGGCCGAGCGTCCTGTTCACCATCAGCCGGGCCCTGACCGTGGGCCGACGGGCCGCCCTGCTGACCGTGGTCGGGAACGAAATCGGCCTGTGCGTGCAGGTGGTGGCCGTGGCGTTCGGCGTCGGGGCGCTGGTGGAGCGCTCGGCGGAGGCCGTCACGGTGGTGAAGCTGGCGGGCGCCGCCTACCTGGTGTACCTGGGGGTGCAGGCGATCAGGCACCGGCGTTCGGTGGCCGAGGCGCTGGCCGCGAAGATCAGGCCGGTCAGCCCGCTGCGGGCGGTCCGCGACGGGTTCGTGGTGGGCATGGCCAACCCCAAGACCATCGTGTTCTTCGTCGTCGCGCTGCCCGATTTCACCACCACCGCTCCCGGTCACCTGCCGCTTCCGGTGCAGATGCTCATCCTGGGGGCGCTGTTCCCCGCCATTGCGCTGGTCCTGGACAGCCTGTGGGCGGCGGTCGCGGGCACGGCCCGGGAATGGTTCGTGCGGTCCCCGCGGCGGATGGACCTGATCGGCAGGACGGGCGGCCTGGTCATGATCGGGCTCGGCGTCAGCCTGGCCGCGACCGGACGCAAGAACTGACCTATCCATGGTGACACCGCGGGCCGTCCGGTCCATGGTGGCACCGCGGGCCGTCCGGTCCATGGTGGCACCGCGGGCTGTCCGGTCCATGGTGGCACCGCGGGCTGTCCGGTCCATGGTGGCACCGCGGGCTGTCCGGTCCATGGTGGCACCGCGGGCTGTCCGGTCCATGGTGGCACCGCGGGCTGTCCGGTCCATGGTGGCACCGCGGGCTGTCCGGTCCATGGTGGCACCGCGGGCTGTCCGGTCCATGGTGGCACCGCGGGTTGTCCGGCCCCGGGGCCGGAGAAGTTCCTGGCGGCGGATACCGCGGACCGTTCGGCAAAATTCTCATTTACGGCCGAACCGGAACGTTACCGAAAGTTTTTGCAATTCGACCCATCCAACCCGCCGGCGGTAGCGAAGCACACGCGTGACTGGCGATCCGGCGGCCAATGACGGCCATCCGAGATCCGAGCCGACGTGGGCACCGGCTTGTCCGCTGGCCCGCCGCCGCCGGATCGCCGTCTTCTCCTCCCCCCTTCTGGCATGGCGTTCGTCCGCGGCGACCGGCGTGCCGACCAGCCACCGAAAGGACCGTCATGCCCAGTCACGAGGCCAAGCGTTCGCCGGCCGAGCATCCGACCCGGCGCTCCGTGCTCGCGGGTGCCGCTACGGCCGGGGCGGCTAGCCTGGCCGTCACCGCCATCGGGGCCGCCGCCAGCCCGGCCCTGGCCGGCACCAGCCCGCGCGGCGACGACGCCAACGTGCCGTCCGGGCCCATCGTGGTGCACGTGCGCGATGCGAAGTCCGGGGACATCGAGGTGTTCTCCGGCACCAGCCAGACCCAGCTCCGCGACAAGGACCTGGCCGCCCGGATCGCCCGGGCCATTGGCTGAGCCCGCCTGCTGCCGTCATCTACCGTCATCTGCACATTTGAGCCAGTGAGGTAATTCATGTCATCGCATCGCGAGGCGCCGGAGATCTCCAAGGACCCGGTGGCCGACAGTACTGACGTGTACGCGTTCGTCAGCCCGGACCAGCCGGGCACGGTCACCCTGATCGCCAACTACATCCCGCTGCAAGGACCGGCGGGCGGGCCGAACTTCTACGAGTTCGGCGAGGACGTCCTGTACGAGATCCACATCGACAACAACGGCGACGGCCGGGCGGACATCTCTTACCAGTTCCGGTTCCACACCACAGTGCGCGACCCGGACACCTTCCTGTACAACACGGGCCCGATCGAGTCGCTGGACAGCGCGAACTGGAACCGGGTGCAGACGTACGACGTGGGGGTGGCGAAGGGCGGGTCGTTCCGCACGCTGGGCAGCGGGCTGGCCTGCCCACCGTGCAACATCGGGCCGCTGTCGACGCCGAACTACGCGAGCCTGGCCGGCGCCGCGAACCACGGCCTGGACGGCGGGATCACGGTGTTCGCCGGGCAGCGGGCCGAGGGCTTCTACGTCGACCTGGGCGCGATCTTCGACCTGGGTGACCTGCGGCCGTTCGAGAACCTGCACGCTCAGTACGGGCTTGGTGTCTTCACCGGGCCCGCGGCCGGGGTGAACGCGACCAACCACCTGAACGTGCACTCGATCGCGATCCGGGTGCCGATCTCCGCGGTGACCATCTCCGACCACCCGACCATCGGCGTGTGGACCACGGCCAGCCGGCAGAAGGCCAGGATCTACGACGCCGACCAGGGCGAGTACGTCAACGCCGGGCCGTTCGTCCAGGTCTCCCGGCTGGGCAACCCGCTATTCAACGAGGTCATCGTGCCGATGGGCAGGAAGGACCTGTGGAACTCGCTGCCGCCTGCCGCGGACAAGCAGTTCGCCGGGTACGTCACCCAGCCGGGCCTGGCCGCGCTGCTGCCGGGCCTGTACCCGGGTGTGTTCCCCAACCTGGCCGGGCTGGTCAGCTCGGGGAAGCCGCGGGCCGACCTGGAGGCGATCCTGCTCACCGGGCTGCCGTCGGGGGTGATCACGGGCTTCACCAACTTCACCGGGTCGACGCTGGCCGACATGCTGCGGCTGAACACCTCCGTCCCGGCCACGCCGGCCGACAAGCAGAGCATCTACGGTCTGCTCGGCGGCGACGTGGGCGGGTTCCCGAACGGGCGCCGGGTGACCGACGACGTGGTGGTGATCGAGCTGCGGGCGGTGGCCGGGGTCACCTATCCGCTGATCGACAAGTCCTTCACCCCGGACGCGGCGGCCGCCGCGGTCACCGACGGGCTGACCCCGGCCTCCGTCGATGCGCCCTATCTGGGTTCATTCCCTTACCTCGGGGTTCCGTACAGCGGGTTCGACAACCCGTCCTGACCGTCCGTGCGCGGGCCCGCTGCTGGTGATGGCGGGCCCGCGCCTTTGTGCAGAAGGAGCTATCGGCATGGCCGAGCCAGTCGCCGGTCCGTCGGGTCCGGGCACCGTGGTCATGGAGGTCGGCGGCGAGATCGGCGCGCTGATCATGTACACGCCGGCCGAGATGGACGGGCGGGAGATCGAGATCAGCCGGGCCGGCGAGCCCGCTCGCCGGGACCGCGAGCCCGCGGCCAAGCGGACGCATTCGCAGGTCCGGGCCCGGCACATGGCCTCCGGGACCAGGTACGCGGCGGTGTACCCGGGCCTGGTGGCCGGTTTGTACACGGTCTGGGGTCACGCGGACCAGCCGGCGGCCAGCGTGGTCATCAGCGGCGGGCAGGTCGCCAGCTGCCGCTGGCCCGATCCGGTCTGAAGGCGTCTTCCGGCGTCTAGACCGGGAGCGGCAGGGCGAGGATCGGCGTGGTGGTGGGCTGTTTGCTGCCGGGGGCCGGCTCGACGGTCAGGCCGAGCTTGTCGCCCTTGACGATGCCGGTCGCCACCACCGGCGCGGTCGCGCCCGCCTTGGCCGTGGGCAGCAGGCCGGCCGACACGATCCTCACCGGGCCGATCAGCCACAGCTGGTAGACCTTGCCCGCGGGCAGGCTGGGGAGCCCGGCGGTGGCCACGATGAGCTTGCGGGTGGCGGCGTCGAGCACCACGCCGGCCACGCCGCCCGCGGTCGTCCGCTGGGACAGGAACTGGGCCTGCGGCGCGGACAGGATGGCGGCCAGGGCCTGGTCGTGGGCACGGGCCGCGTCCAGTTCGTCCCGGATGTGCGCCTGCAGCACGGTCAGCGTCTGGTTCTGGGCCCGGGCCTGGTCGAGCTGCTGCTGGGTATGGGCCTGGGCGAAGCCGAAGAACACCGCGACCGCGATGGCGGCGGCCGCGACGGCCCCGGACAGCCAGGGCACCCACGGCACCCAGGTCCGGGCCTGCCGCGGCCGGACGTGGGTCCTGATCTCGGGCGGCAGCTGACGGGTGCGGGCCGTCGCGGCCATTACCTGGTCCCGCAGCTCGGCCGGCGCCTCCGCGGAGGCGGCGAAGGCCATGGCGGTGGCCACCTCACGGAAGCCGCGGACCTCGCTGGCGCAGGACTGGCAGCGGTCCAGGTGGCGGGTGAACCGGGTGAGCTCTTTGCCCGGTTCCAGCGCGTCGAGGGCGTAGGCGCCGGCCAGCAGGTGCAGGTCCTGGCGGAAGAATCGCATCAGCTCACCCCCAGGCAATCGCGCATCCGGATCAGCCCGTCGCGGATCCTGGTCTTGATCGCCCCCAGCGTGACGTGCAGCAGCTCGGCCACCTGCCGGTAGCTGTGGCCGCCGTAGTAGGCCAGGGTGATCGATTCACGCTGGATGTCGGTCAGCCCGTCCAGGCAGCGCCGGACCCGCTCCCGGTCCAGGCTCGCTTCCACCGCCTCGGCCACCTCATCGTGCGGGGGGCTGACATTAACTGTCTTGTGCTCGCGTTCGGCCGCGGCCGTGGTCGACCGGATACGGTCGATGGCGCGGCGGTGGGCGATGGTCGTCACCCACGTCGCCGCGCCACCCATCGCCGGGTCGAACCGCGCGGCGGTCCGCCAGACCTCCAGAAGCACCTCCTGGGCCACTTCCTCAGACTGGGACGGATCCCGAAGAACCCTTTTGATCACGCCGTACACCGGGCCGACCATCCGGTCGTACAGCGCTTCGAACGCGGCCTGGTCGCCGCGTGCCACATGGACGAGCAGGTCATCCAGATCCTGCTCTCCCCTCCTATCCGTAGCCGCCGACGTGAACCGAGACGCGTCCGAATCGTTCGGGTTCATTAGGCACCTTCGGGGCCGAGGCCGGATCGGATGGGCGGCGAATAAAAGAATTTTAAAGAATCTGAGCCGCTTGTAGCCTGGTGCGGTGTCCGAGCCGGTCAAGATTTTTCGCAAACGGCTCATGAGGGCAATGACCGGACCCGGTTACGGGACGGCCGTCCGGCTGCTGTGGGAGACCAGCCGCCCGCTCTCCGCCGCGGTGGCAGGCTATGCGATCGCCGCCGCGGTGGTACCCAACCTGGTGCTTATCGCGGCGGGCCGCCTGGTCGGCACCATTCCCGCCGCGGCCCGCGACGGGCTGGCCTCGGCGGCCGGGCACCGTATGATCGCCGCGCTGGCCGTCACGGGCGTTTTGTATGCCGTGGCGCTGATGCTGGGACCGGTGCAGTCGGCGGTCAGTTCGGTGGTGAAGTGGCGGCTGGTCTACCGCACCGAGGAACGGCTGATGACCGCGGTGTCCGGGCCGGTCGGCATCGCGCACCTGGAAGACCCGAAGGTGCTGGACGACCTGGCCCTGGCCCAGGGCCAGCTGACCGGCCAGATGCCGGCCGACGCGCCGATGACGCTGGCCCTGGTGGTGAGCAACCGGGCCAGCGGGCTGCTGGCCTGCGCCGTGCTGGCCAGCTGGCGCTGGTGGCTGGGCCTGATCCTGCTGGTCATGTGGATGAGCATCCGCCGACCGCAGCTGGCCCTGATCAGGGAGCAGGGCGCACTGTACGCCGGGAACTCCGAGACGCTGCGGCGGGCCTGGTACCTGCAGCGGCTGGCGGCCTCCCCGGCCGTGGCCAAGGAGTCGCGGGTGTTCGGCCTGGGCGGCTGGCTGGTGGACCGGTACCGCCGCCAGTGGCTGCTCGGCATGGCCGCCCCGTGGGCCGCGCTGCGGCGGCTGGACCGGAAGGTCCTGATTCTGGCCGTGCCGGTGCTTCTTGCTTTTGCGGTTGCGAGCGGCTATCTCGGCCTGGCCGCCTACCGGCGGGAGATCGACCTGGGCACGCTGGCCGTCATGCTGCCCATGCTGGCCGCGACCACGCCGCTGGGCGACATCTCCTGGGACGACGTGGCCCTGTCCTGGATGCTGCAGGGGCTGCCCCGGGCGGGCCAGCTGGAAACCGCGCTCGCGTTGCCGGGGCCCGACCTGGCCGGCGGGGTGGCTTCCGTGGCGGGCCTGCCGGTGCGGGAGGTCCGGTTCGAGCAGGTGCGGTTCCGGTACCCGGGCGCCGCGCAGGACGTGTTCGGCGGGCTGGACCTGGTGCTGCGGGCGGGCCAGTCGACGGCCCTGGTCGGCATCAACGGTGCGGGCAAGACCACGCTGGTCAAGCTGCTGGCCCGGCTGCATGATCCTTCCGGCGGCCGCATTATGATCGACGGAACGGACCTGGCTTCCCTGGATCCGGCCGCCTGGCAGCGGCAGGTGGCGGTCGTCTTCCAAGACTTCGCGCGCTACCCGCTGTCGTTCGCCGAGAACATCGGGTTCGGGGCGCCCGCGCAGCTGGATGACACGGACGGGCTGGCGGCCGCCGCCTTGCGGGCCGGCGCGCTGGACGTGCTTCCCGGCCTAGGCTCGGGCTGGGACACCGTGCTGTCCCGCGGCTACGAGGGCGGCGTGGACCTGTCCGGCGGGCAGTGGCAGCGGGTCGCGCTGGCCCGGGCGCTGTTCGCGGTGCGGCACGGGGCCACGATCCTGGTGCTGGACGAGCCGACCGCCTGGCTGGACGCACGCGGCGAGGCGGATTTCTTCGACCGGTTCCTGGACATCACCGAAGGCACCACCACGCTGATCATCTCGCACCGGTTCTCCACGGTCCGGCGCGCCGACCACATCTGCGTGCTGGACGGCGGGCGGGTGACCGAGCAGGGCGATCACGACACGCTGACCGCGGCCGGGCAGCGCTACGCGGAGCTGTTCGCGCTGCAGGCGGCGCGGTTCGCCGACTCCCCGGATTCCGCTGATCCCGGGGAACCGGCTGATTACGGGGAACCGGCTGATTACAGGGAACCGGCTGATTACGGGGAGCCGGAGTCATGAAGGGGGACGGGGCGCGGCTGCGGGTCTGGCGGGAGGTGCTGGGCTGGGGCTGGCGGGCCGCGCCGGGCTGGATGGCCTACACCGCGGCCGTGCTGGTGGCGAACGCCGTCACCACGGTGCTGTACCCGGTCGGCCTGGCGCTGGTCATCGACTCTGCGCTGAAGCACCAGCGCGGCGGAGTGATCGGCGGCAGCGCCGCCATCGCGGTGCTGTACACAATGTCCTGGGCGCTGGCCATGCTGGCCGGCACCGCGGGGGCCATGATGTCGGACCGGACCACGTTCTACCTGACCGCCCGCATCGCCGAGCAGCTGCACGCGGTCAGCGGGGTGGATCACCTGGAGCGCCCCGCCTACCTGACCGAGCTGGAGCTGCTGCAGCAGAACCTGCGGCTGCTGGGCAACGGCCCGCGGCAGGTCCTGCTGGTGGTCCAGGTCCTGGTCCGGACGGTCGGCATCGTGATCATCCTGGCCGTGATCTTCCCGCCGCTGGCCGTACTGCCGCTGGCCGCGGCAGCCCCGATCATCGGAGAGCGGCTGTCGGTCTGGCTGCGGCAGCGGTCGGATGAGCGCCTCGCTCCCCAGCGGCGGCTGGCCAACGAGCTGTTCGAGCTGGCCACCTCGGCCGGGCCGGCCAAGGAACTGCGGGTGTTCGGCGCGGCCGGGACGCTACAGGAACGGCACCGCGCCCTGGCCAGGCAGATAAACGCAGGCACCACGCGGGCCGCGGTGCTGGGCGGGCTGCTCGGTGCGGCCGGCTGGCTGGTGTTCGCGGTCGCGTTCGTGGCCGGGATCGCCGCCGTGGTGGTGCGCGCGGCGCACGGGACGGCCGGCGTCGGCGAGGTGGTGCTGGCCGTCACGCTGGTCCAGCGGGCCCAGCTGCAGGTCGGCCAGGCCGCGGCCGCCATCGGCCAGCTGCTGACGACGACGCGGACGGCGCGGCGGCTGCTGTGGCTGGAGGACTACGCGGCGGCCGACCGCCGGGCGCGGCGGCGTTCCGACCCGGACGGCTCGGCGGTGGCGGCGGGCCCAGACGGCTCGGCGGTGGCGCGGGCCGGCCAGCGTGGCCTGCGGAAGCCGCCAGCCGTGCTGCAGCGGGGCATCGCCTTGCGGGAGGTCAGCTTCGGCTACCCGCCGGACGGGGGGCTGGTGCTTGACCGCGTGGACGTGGACCTGCCGGCCGGAGCGGCGGTGGCCCTGGTCGGCGAGAACGGGGCAGGCAAGACCACCCTGGTCAAGCTGCTGACCGGCATGTACCAGCCCACGGCGGGCCAGGTGCTGCTCGACGGGGTGCCGCTGGCCGACTTCGACCTGGCCGCCTGGCGCGAGCGGACCGCGGCCACCTTCCAGGACTTCGTGCGTTTCGAGCTGCTGGCCGGGGAGACAGTCGGGGTGGGCGACCTGCCCCGGATCGACACCGAGCAGGCGCTGGCCGAGGCGCTGCACCGGGCCGACGCGACCACGGTCACCGACGCGCTGCCCGACGGCCTGGCCACCCGCCTGGGCCGGTCGTTCACTGGCGGGCAGGATCTGTCCGGCGGCCAGTGGCAGCGGCTGGCGCTGGCCCGCGGGATGATGCGGGACCTGCCGCTGCTGCTCATCCTGGACGAGCCGACCGCCAGCCTGGACGCGATCACTGAGGCGGCCCTGTTCGAGCGCTACCTGTCGGCACGCAGGCTGGCTGGCCGGGCCGGCGCGATCACCCTGCTGGTGTCGCACCGGTTCTCCACGGTCCGGATGGCCGACCTGATCATCGTGCTGGATCAGGGCCGGATCGCGGCCAGCGGGGACCACGCCTCGCTGATCAGGGCGGGCGGCCTGTACGCGGAGCTTTACGAGCTCCAGGCGCGCGCCTACCGGTGAAATACCGGGCCGTCGTCGGGGGGCTGGGACTCGGGGTGCTGGGACTCGGGGTGCTGGGACTCGGGGTGCTGGGACTCGGGGTGCTGGGTCTCGGAGTGCTGGGACTCGGGGTGCTGGGTCTCGGGGTGCTGGGTCTCGGGGTGCTGGGTCTCGGGGTGCTGGGACTCGGGGTGCTGGGACTCGGGGTGCTGGCTGTCGCGGGCCATCAGGGCGGCGACGGCGGCGCGCATGGCCTTGGGGCCTGCGCCGCGGGGGACCTTGAGCGAGACGTAGGCGGCGGCGCCGGCCGGGATGGGCAGCCAGAAGTTGACCAGGCGCCAGCCCAGGACACCGAGTGTGGCCACGCTGCGGGTGACGCCGAAGCTGACCAGCAGCAGCGGCGCCAACGAATCGATGACGCCCAGCCCGGCGGGGGTGATCGGCAGCACGCCGGCCACGTTGGCGATCCCGTAGGCGGCGAACAGTTCGACCGGGTTGGTGAAATGGCCGAACGCGGCCACGAAGCACCACAGCGACGCGGCGTCCAGCAGCCAGTTGAGTGAGGCCCAGGTCAGCGAGTAGACCAGGGTGCGCCGGTCGCGGGCCAGCGCGGACAAGGAGTTCCCGGCGTCGCGGATGCCCCGTTCCAGGCGGTCGCCGGTCAGGCCGGGTACCCGGTTCCCAATGGCGCGCAGGATCCGGGAGGCGCGCTCGCTCTGCCTGGTGATACCGAAGGCCAGGACCCCGATCGCGAGCAGCACCAGGGCGCCGATGGCGGCCACGGTCACGTAGATCGGGTGGAAGCCCGCCAGCGGGATGGAGATGACCAGGGACAGCCAGAGCAGGACGTTCAGCACCACGGTCGAGCCCAGGCCCTTGGTGGCCATCATCACCGCGGCGTCGCGGCCCTTGATGCCCTCGGCGGTGAACAGGCGGTAGCCGATCCCGGCGCTGCCCAGCGTGCCGGCCGGGATGACGTGCGCGACCGCCGCGGCGGACAGGTCAATGCGGAACAGCCGGGACAGGCCGGGGTTGTGTGAGCCGGACGGCAGCACGGCCTGGGTCAGCAGGCCGTAGCAGAACAGCGACAGGCCCTCCAGCACCAGCCCTGCGATCAGCCAGGAGGGGTTCACCCGGCCGAGCAGGTACAGGTCCTTGCTGGCCCCGACCAGCTCCGGCACCACCAGGTACTCGATGACCAGCAGCAGGACGAAGATGACCACGCCCCGGCGGAGCGGCTTGACCAGGAACGGCAGCCAGGTCCGGAGCCGGCTGAACCAGCTGCTCCCCCGTTCAGGCTGCGGACCAGGCCCGCCGCTGGCCTGCGCCCCGTCAGTCCGGTCGGTCCGCATATGACACGTCCTACCCGGCTGTTCGACAAGAACCCCGCCTCATGCGTGACAGCCCGTCCAGCGCGTTATCCTGCGACCGGAACCCGGGAAGGGAGCGGTCGTGACTGACGCGGCACATGCGGCTCGTTCGATGTGGACCTTGTTCGAGCCGGTCCACGCGGTCACCTACTTCGCGCCGCAGGCCCGTGCGGCCTTCGAGCAGGCGGGGCTGCGGGGATTCTGGCGCGGTTACTTTGCGGGCCGGTCCGCGCCGCTGGGGCCGGTGAGCGCGGCGGTGGTCGGCGCTTCATTCTTCAATTTCGCGCCCGGCATGGTGGCCCGGGCCATCCCGGGGGTGTGGGAGCTGATCTCCCCCGAAGAGGCGCTGCGGGTGCGGGCGGCGGGCGCAGGCCAGGCCCTGGGCGGCCTGCTGGCCGGGCAGGAAGCGGCGGCTGAGGCGGCGGCCGGCCTGCTGTGGCGGGCGGTCGGGGAACTGGACTGCGCGGGCCGGGTGCTGGCCGCGGCCAACGTCGCGCTGCCCGCCGCCAAAGACGGCTCAGGTAACCGGGATGCGCTGGCTTGGCTGTGGCAGGCGGCCACCGTGCTGCGCGAGCACCGCGGCGACGGGCACTGGGCCGCGCTGGCCGCGGCGGACATCGACGGCTGCGAGGCAGTGGTCCTGCGCTGCGGGCTGGACCTGCGGCGGGAAGACCTTCAGCCGATCCGGGGCTGGACCGATGAGGAGTGGGATGCCGCGCGCGACCGGCTGGCCGGGCGGGGCTTGATGGGCCCGGACGGGACGCTGACCGGCGCGGGCCGGGAGGTACACGCCGCGGTGGAAGCCGCCACCGACCGGGCTGCGTCGCGGCCCTGGGCCCGGCTTGGGACCGAGGCCACCTCCGAACTCGCCGCGCTGCTCCTCCCGCTGGCGCGGGCCTGCGCGAGCCTGGTTCCCTACCCCAGCCCCATGGGCGTACCCGAGCCCAGCCCGGCGGGCTGACCCGGCGCCCTCACCCGCCAGGTCAGCCCGCCGTGATCGAGGGCGGCGGCCAGGACCAGCGCGGCCCTAACCCTTGCCGCGGGATACTCCAGGCCAGGCCTCCGGCGCCAGGGAAGCTCAGCAGCCGTTCGCTCCAGGCCGTCAGCGCGATCGTGTCGGTCGGGCAGGCCAGCAGGCGGTGCCGGTCGCGCAGGGCCAGCACCAGGTACAGGGCGGTACGCTCGTCGGCCTCGTCCCGGCGCGCCGCGCGCAGCAGCAGATCACACGCGGCATCCAGGTCGTCCGGATCGGGCGGCTCGGCGCCTGACCATGGGTCACGGTACCTGTCGTAGCTCAGCAGCCCCAGCATCAGCGCCACGTCGGGCCAGGCCGGATCGGCGGGCGGCAACCGGTAGAGCAGGGCGGCGGTCACCGCGATGGCCTCGTTGCGGTCGGCGCGGACGGCCGCGACCGCCGTGGTATCGGTCTCGTCCAACTGCGCCGCGGCGAGCGCGATCCGGTGCTCGAGCAGGCTGGCCAGCAGGGCCCGGGCCTCGGCGACGAGCCGGGATCCCTCGGCCACGGCCACCCGCAGCATGGCGGCCAGGGCGGCACGGGCGTGGTCGATGGCCGCGTCGAGATCGGTGCCGCGCAGCGCCGCGGGCTGCGCGGCACCGTGTCCTGGCCTCTCCTTTAGGCAGGCCAGGTGGCGGCCGGCTCCGTCAGGGTAATAGGCGGCCGCCACCTGGGTCCCGAACGTCACGGGCATCATGGCCGTGACTCGCTTCTTGAATTGCTGTACACAACCGGCGAATTCATGTCCCCCCCACGGGTTAAAGATCCACTGACCGGTTATCGGCCGCGCTGCGGACGGAAATCATGCCCGGCTGAATACGCAGCATTGACCGACCACGGAAATTGCACCGAGCTGATGACACTGAGCTGATTGCACTGAGCTGATTGCACTGAGCTGATTGCACTGAGCTGATGACACTGGGCCGATGACACTGGGCCGATTACACCGAGCTGCATCCCGCGCAGCCGCCTCGGCCAGGCCTCGAGGCGTGACCAGCCGTCCCCCGGCGGGAACCGGAGAACGAACCCGCACGTGCCGGCGATGCGGTTGGGCATCACCCTGACCCTAAATCACGCTGACCCTAAATCACGCTGACCCTAAGTCGTATGCATCCTGCATGACCCTCCCGCCAACCCGGACCGTTGCCTCGCGGTCTCCCGCCGCGACGACTCTGCCCAGGTCCCGGCGGCTCCTCCCCTCATCCGCCCCTTCATGACCGATCTGGGCTTATTAGGCCCAGATCCCATGAGCACCGCGATAGAGCCTAGTGTAGCTAGATAAACGATGTCCATCTATGCAGGATTTACTTCCATAAATATCTGGCCGCGTACCAGCTCCGCTAACATCGCTGGCCCGGTTCCGGCCGCGCCGCGGACCAGGTTCGCGGCGGCCGCCTCGAACGCTCCGGCGGGCGGGTAGTCGGCGCACGCCGCGCGCCAGCGGGTGCGCAGCGCGGCGATGATCTCTTCGGGCAGGGCCCGCGCCGCGTCCCCGCCGGCCAGCACCTCCAGCGGCCCCAGCACGTACACCTCGGCCAGGGTGGGCAGGTCGACGAACTCGGGTGCCGGATCGGAGCCGCCCGGCAGCCGGGTGGCCCGCTCGATCAGCCCGGCCCCGAGCTGCCAGACCGCGTCCCCTTCCCCGGCCAGGATGGCCTCGACGGCGGCGAGTATCTCCACCGCCATCGCGTACGACTCGGCGACCAGCAGCCCGGCCCCGAACTCCACCGGGCTGGGCGCCAGCGCGCCCAGCCGGGCCAGCGCGCTGAGATGATCGAGGTGCGCGCCCTCGTGGATGCCGCGCCAGATCTGCTGCGCCAGCGCCGAGGCGGTGGACCGCACCTCGGCCACCGCGGTGCCCGGATCGGGCAGCCCGGGCAGGCACATCCAGGTCCGCCGGGCCAGCCGCCGGTTCACCGGCAGGGGCACGGTGACATGCGCGTCGCTCGGCGAGGGCCGGTACCGGACACCCCAGGCCAGCTGCCGCGCACTGCGCAACGGGCAGGGCGGGCGCCACGGCAGCCCGTCGGCCGTCATCATGAGCAGCTTGCCGAAACAGGCCAGCAGTTCGGCCGCCTGCCAGGCGATCTGCCTGATGCCGCGGACCGGCCCGCTGACCGGGCGCGCGTCGGGGTACCAGGGCGGCACCGGCCCGGCGAACTTCCTGAGCTGGCGCAACCGGGCGGCATGCTGCCCGGCGGAGATAACCGGCGTGTCCCGGACCACCTCGTCAAGACCGCCGAACGCACCGGTCGCTTCCGGTCCGGCTGAGCCGTCGAGCGCGAGGCAGCCGACGGCGACGTCGGCCCAGCCCCGCACGGTCCACGCGGCGGCTTCCGCGTTCGGGGCCGGCACCTTGACCGCCGCGGAGGCTGCGGCGATCGCCCACGCATGCGCGTCTGGCGCCGCGACATGCGTCGGCCCAGGGGCTGCGGCCCCCGGGCCGAGCATCTCACTACCCATCCCGCATGAACGCAGCTCCGAATCTAGGTGAGAGCGCCAGATGGTGAACGGAACTCAGCAGGTTTCGCGCCCGTTCACGAATTTGGACGCATTACCCAAACCAACACCAAGAAAACATAGACACTGTAGCTAAGTAAAGCAGGGCAGTTCGCTTCAGGGTGACCGCCTATCATAATGATCTTGGGGCTGGTGAACGGGGTGAGAGGAGCACGATTTGGCGACGCAGGACGAGCGGCTCGCGGCCATCGCCGCAGCCGCCGCCAGCGTGCTGCGCCACACGCCCTATCATGCCGTCCGGGCCGGCGACGTGGCCGCGGCGGTGCAGCTGCCCGGAGAGACGGGGCGGTCCGCGGTATGGCTGTACAACGAGGTGCGGAACCGGCGGGTGCTGGTCGCCCTGGCGGCGGCGCACGCCTGGCGTGAGTTCCCCGGCCGGCTTAAATGGTCCCTGCCCGGCCCGATCCAGTCGGTCACGGCGGCCCGGGCGGCCGCGGTGGCGGCGCTGGCCGTGGTGGTGGCCTTCCACCGGGCCGAACAGGCGCTGATGACCCAGGTCGGCTACGGGATCGGGGACATCTCCACGGCCGAGAAGCGGAAGCTCGCGGCCGGAGACGACGTTGCTCCCCCCGGCTGGCCGGACAGCAGGTGGGGGCGGGTCGCGGCCGCCGCGTGGGGCGGCCAGTGCGACGTCTTCGCCGATTTCCTGGGCCCGGTGCTGCGGGCCTGCGCGGAGTCGGTCACCTACCTGGCCGGGCCGGACGCCGCGGAAAGCGCGTCGCGGCTGTCCGACATCGCCTTCCGGACCTGTCTGGCCGATCGCGACGGCCCGGCCGACCTGGTGGCCCGCGGGCTGGCCGCGCTCTGGTTCGAACGCGACCTGACCCGGCTGGCCGGAGCCCTGCCGCGGGACCTGGAAAGCAGCGAGACCGCGCTGACCGCGGTGATCCGCCGCGGCACCGACCCGCAGGCCGAGGCGAACGCCAGCGCCGTGATCGTCCGGGTGCTGCTCGAGGCGGGCATGTTGCACGAACGGTGCGTCCGGGAAGCGCAGCGCACCGTCGCGCTGTGGCAGGACCTCGCCGCGGATCACGGGCGGGCGTTGGCCCGGCCCGAGACCCGGGGGCATGACCTGCAGCGCCTGAGCGACGCGGCCAGCCATCTCGGCCTGGCCGCAGCCCGGTACGGAGACCAGGCCTCGGCGGCGGACGCGTGGCAGCTGTCCCGCCGGGTGGCCGATGACGACCTGGATCACGACGTGTCCAGGATGGCGCGGGCCGACACCAACCTGGCCGCCCTGGCGGCCGAGACCGGGCAAGGGCAGCAGGCCAGCAGCGTCATCTCCGACGCGTTCGCGACCCGGCTCACGCTGCTGGAACGCCAGCCGGACAACGTGGCCGCCTGGCGGCGGCTTACCGTCACGGCCCGCACCCGGGCCGACATCGCCCGGGTCAGCGGTCAGGTGGTCCAGGGCGTGCGGCTGGCCGCCGAACTGCTGGCCGACCGGCAGCAGCGGCTGGGCGACCAGGCCCACCCCGACGTGGCCGACGCCCGGCTCGTGCTGGGCCAGACCCTGCTGGCCGCCGGGCATCCCGTCGCCGCGCGCCGTCACCTGGAGGAGGCCGCCGACACCAGGCGCGGCCGGTTCCTGCCCGCCTCTTACCGGGTTCAGGAAGACCTCCTCTGGCTGGCCCGGGCGACACTCGTGCTCGAGCGCCCGCGGGCCGTGCTCGACCTGCTGGACGGCCAGGCCGCCGGCACCGACTGGTTCCGTGACCGGGTGTCGTTCCGGCTCGCCTACACGGCACGGCGGCTGCGCGCGCTGGCCATCGGAGGGATCGGCCACCCCGACGACGCCATGGCGGCCCTGCTCGCCGACCGCGAACGGCTGGCCGACCGGCCGCTGGATGACGGCCTGGACCCGCTGACCGCCGATTTCGAGCGGAGCCTGGCCGAAATGGCCCTGCTGGGCGGCGATGCCGCCGGCGCAATGACCACGCTGGCCCGGCTGGCCAAGGCGGAAGCCGAGGCCGACGCGCGGCGGCCGGCCCAGGGCTGGACCCTGGTCTGGCTCGGCCGCGGCGCGGACCGGCTGGGCGAGGCGCGGCGCGCGACCGAGTGCCACCGCTCGGTCGTCGAGCTGGCTGGGGCCCAGGGGGTCGGGATCGACCCGTGCCATCCCGTCATCCTCACCGCCCGCTACGACCAGGCCGAACGCTGCGCCGCAGTCGGCGACACCGCGGAGGCCGGCCGCCAGCTCGAGCCGGTCCTCGACCGGACCCTGCTGGCTCACGGCTATCCCGCCATTGGCGAGGCCCACCCGCTGCTGGCCCGGGCCCGTGCCCTGGCCGCCCGCCTGGGCCTGGCCGTGCCCGGCACCGTTACGGCGGACCTGGACGAGGTCTCACTCGATATCGATGTCTGAGCCGCGGCGGGGAAACGGCAGCGCGATCAGGTAGGCGGCCACCGCGGCGGCCAGGCCGGCCGCGGTCAGCCAGGCCGAATCGGCCTGGTGCAGGCCGAGGGCGCCCAGCACAGCTCCGGCGGCGATCAGGCCGGCCACCGCCAGGCGCAGCTGGTACCTGAGCCAGCGGCCCCACTGGGCCAGACCGAGCAGGCCCGCGGGGGCGTCGGCGGCCAGCAGGTAGCCCAGGATGAACAGGCCCTCGGCGGCCAGCACGCCGGTGCCGGCCCGGGTGAACGCGCAGCAGGCGATCGCGGCCGCCACGGCGACGGCCGGACCGCTGCGCCAGCCGGCCAAGGCCGCGCCGAGCACGGCGGCGGCGCCCGCCACCGCGACCGGGTAGGCCCAGCCCGGCGCCCAGGTCAGCGGCCAGGCCACGGTCAGCAGGCCGAGCACCGCAGGCCCGGCGGAGCCCAGCGCCTCGGGCAGCCCGGACGGGGCGCGGCGCTTGGGCACGGCGGGACGCCTGAAGCGCGGGGTCATGGCCGGGCCGCCGGGATGCGGGCGGGACGGGCGGCGGCCGGGGTCCTGCGCAGCGGGGCGAGGACGCCGTCGAGCTCGGTTCCTTCTGGCCAGCGCAGCACGGGCACGCCCAGGGCCCGCAGCGCCGACCGCGTCGCGGTCCGGTCCAGCCGCCATAGGCGCAGCGCGAGCCGGGCGTCGGCGCGGGCCGGGGCGGGCGGCTCGTCGCGCAGGGTGTCCACCACAATGAGCGGGAACCCGCGCTGGCGCAGGTCGCTGAGCGCGCTGAACCCCCGGGGATCGAGCAGCGGGGTAAACACCACCACCAGCGTGCCCGGCGGCAGCGCGGTGCGCGGGATCCGGCCGACGTCGGGGGTGACGAAACTGTCGTAGCGGGCCGCCAGCATCATCTCGGCGATCCGGTAGAACTGCCGGTCCCCCGCGGCTGGGCCGAGCCAGCGCAGCAGGCCGCCCAGCACGACCAGCCCGGCCCGGTCGCTGACCTGCAGGTAGGCGCTGACCAGCGCTGCGGCCCCATGCACGGCCACGTCCAGGGCCCGCTCGCAGACCGGCCCCGCCCCACCGTCGACTGGGCCGAAGGCATCGATCATCACCACCAGGTCCGCGGCGCGCGCTGCGGCCCGCTGGTTCACGTGCAGCTGGCCGCGACGGATGCTGACCGCCCGGTTGACGTCCCGCAGCTGGTCGCCGGGTACGTAAGGCCTGATCCCGGCGAACTCGACGCCCTCGCCGACGGCCCGGCCGGTGTGCTCGCCGATCCGGCGCAGCAGCTCGGCAGGCACCAGCCGGGAGCGCATCCGGACCGGCCGGGGGAACACTTCGAGCTGGTCAAGCTCGGTTACCACGCTGGCCTGGTAGCCGGCCAGCCCGGCCCGGCAGGTGACCCGGACCGTCCCCGGCGAATACCGGCCCCACCGGCCGGCCCGCACCACCCACTGGGCCGAGGCCTGGGCGGTCCGCAGGAAGGGCCGCGTCGGCCGGGCCGCATGGCCGTCGGCTGAGGGGGCCAGGGTGACTTGCGGAGCGGTGTCCAGGTCGATTAGCACCTCGTCCAGCGGGACGGCCGGGACGGCGCGGACGGTGACCGTGATGGTGACGTCCTCGCCCTCGAAGCAGCGGGAGCCGGACAGGGCGACGTGCACGTCGAGTTCGGCCGGGCAGCGGCGACGGGGCATCAGGGCCAGCGCGCCGAGCGCGGGGGCGGCCACCAGGACCAGGGCCGCGTGGCCGGTCAGCACGGCGGCGGCCAGCGCCAGCAGCGCGGCGGTGGCCAGGACGCGAGCCCGCCAGGAAGGACGCCAGCGCACCGGCCCGGGGCGCGTCTGGCCGCCGGGCGCCGGGGAGGCCGGAGCAGGCGGCCCGGGGCGCGTCTGGCCGCCGGGCGCCAGGGGGGCCGGGGCGGGGGAACCACGGCCCGTTCGGCCGAAAATCATGCCGGGCTTCTGGGGACCGGCACGCTGGCCAGGACCTCAGCCGCGACGTCCGGCCCGGTGATCTGGCGGACCCACATTTCCGGGCGCAGGACCAGGCGGTGGGCCAGCGCGGGGATGGCGACGGCCTTGATGTCCTCGGGGGTCACGTAGCCGCGGCCGTCGAGCACCGCGTGGCCGCGGGCGAGCTGGATCACGGCCAGCGTGCCGCGCGGCGAGGCGCCCACCGTGACCTGCGGGTGCGAGCGGGTGGCCTGGATCAGGGACACGACGTAGGCCAGCAGGTCCGGGTGCAGCTGCACGGCCTCCAGCGACTCCCGCATGGCCAGCAGCCGGGGCGCGTCGGTGACCTGCGGCGGGACGGGCGGCGCGGAGCCGCGGGCCAGGCGGCGGCGGACCATCTCGGCCTCGCCCTCGGCGTCGAGGTAGCCCAGGCTGACCTGGGCGGTGAACCGGTCGAGCTGGGCCTCGGGCAGCGGGTAGGTGCCCTCGTACTCGATCGGGTTGTCGGTGGCCAGCACCACGAACGGGCGGGGCAGCGGGCGGGTCACGCCGTCCACGCTGACCTGGCCTTCGGCCATGGCCTCGAGCAGGGCGGCCTGGGTCTTGGGCGGCGTCCGGTTGATCTCGTCGGCCAGCAGCAGGCCGGTGAACACCGGCCCGGGCCGGAAGGCCGCCTCGCCGGTGCCCAGATCGAGCACCATCGCGCCGGTCAGGTCGGCGGGCAGCAGGTCCGGGGTGAACTGGACCCGGGTGAACTCCAGGCCCAGCACCGCGGCGAACGTGCGGGCCAGCAGCGTCTTGCCCAGCCCGGGCAGGTCCTCGATCAGGATGTGGCCGGAGGCCAGCACGCCGAGCAGGATCATCTTGACCGCGGCGGGCTTGCCCACGATCACCCGCTCGACCTCGGCCAGGATCCGCTCGCACTGCTGGGCGGTGTCCGCGACCGTCCCCGTCATGGTCTTGGTCACCGCTCCTCCTCGAGCTCGGTGACGATGCGTTCCAGCGTAGCCAGGTCCACGCCGGGCCCGTCGTCGTCCGTACGGCGCGCTGGGCCCGGGCGGCCCAGCGCGGCGGCCAGCCGGGTCAGCGTCGGGCGCAGGCCATGCTCATAGTGCCGCCCGGACAGCCGGGCCCACTCCAGGTCCGAGGAGATCTTGGCGTAGGCGGGAAAGTCGGCCGCGCCGATGGCGCGGGGCGTTTGCTGTTTTGGCCGAACGGTCCGTGGTTCCGGCCCGCGCAGCACACCACGCGCCACCACCAGGACGCCGACGGCGATGACCGTGGCCACGTCAATCAGGCCGCTGGGGCCGGCCGCGGCGTAGCCGGCCACCAGCACGGCGGCCAGGCCGGCCAGCGCGGCGGCGGCGCGCAGACGGGGGTGTCGCACGGCGGGCCCGCTCACGGCAGCCCTGCCGGGATGGCGTCCAGGTCGGCGCGCATCCGGTCCAGGGCGCGGGCCGCCGCCTGGGAGTCTTCTTTGCTCATCGGCTGCGTGCTGTACCGGGCCTGGCGGAACAGGCTGGTCAGCGCGGCGGCGGGTTCAGGACTGACCAGGCCGGCGGTGGTGGCGCGGGTCAGCACCTCGGCCGGGGTGTCGGCGGCGGCCGGGGCGGTGGGCCGGCCCGCGGCGGCGAAGCCGCGCTCCATGGCCGCGTAGCAGGCGATGATCGCCTCCCGCGGCTCGCTGGCCGCTTTGGTCAAAGCGTCCTGGGCGGCGGCCAGGCTGTCGAGCAGCTGGGTCAGGCGGGTGCGCTGGTGCGGCCTGCGGCGGGCTTGGCGCCGGCGGCGGCGGGACCAGACGGTGAGGGCGAGCACGATCACGATGGCGACGGCCATGCCGGCGATGACCGGCCAGATGGGGCTGGCGGCCGGCGCTTTCAGGTGGCCCGAGGTGAGGCCCGGGTTGGCGGCGCCGGGCAGCGGGCGCGGCGGGGTCTTGCGGGTTTTCTGGGTGAACAGCACGGCCAGCGGGGTGACCAGGGCGGCCAGGGCCAGCAGCACGCCGAGGGTCTTCGCCCACCACGGGATGCGCAGCCTGACGAGCTCGGGTTCATCGGGGTTGTTCGGCTGGCGGGAGGGGCGCAGGGCCGATAGCACGATGATGAAGACCACGAGCGCCACGCCCTCGGCGGCGGTCAGGATGATGGCCAGGGTGGCGCCGCTGGCGCCGGCCGCGGTGGCATCCGGACCATGGGAGAACGTGCCGTGGGCCTGCAGCCCGGCGGCCGTGACGGCGAGCAGGATGGCGACCGCCGCCGCCCGCGGTGCTGCCGCGGCGCGGCCCTGGCTGGCAGGCAGTCCGCGCATTGATCACCCGCTCTCACGCTAGCGGGTGCAGATCACGGGATGGGCACGTCGTGGTGTTCCTTGGCGAACTGCCGCTCGCCCTCGGTGAGTTCGGATTCGCGCACCGGGACGACGAGGCTCCAGTGCTTGCCGACCGGGCAGCGCTGCACCCGGGCCACCACCAGGTCCAGCGACTTGAGTTTCACGCCCGGAATCCAGATGGTGCTGAAGACGTGACCCTGGCGGCAGCGGACCACGACATTGCCGCCCAGCTTGTAGCCGAGCAGCCGCGCGGCAACGGTGCCACCTGCGATAACGCTGACAGCTACCACAATCGGAGTAACAACACGCCGTGACATTGTGTCATTATCGCACCGCGTCGCCCCGGGCGGAACGCGCCGCTGCCCGGCGAGAGGTTTCCACCGGGGGCGGGGCTAATCGGCGACGATCACGGCGCCGATGGTGGCTACTACGGCGATGAACAGGAGCACCGCGACCAGGGTTACGGCGCCGCTGTTACCGCTCAGCAGGGCGGCGAGCAGGGCCAGGTGGGTGGTGATGATGCCGAAGGCGCCGACGGAAATGGCGGTGTTCATCGGGAGCCCGGACCGGTTCGCGGCAGGCGGCGGGGCGGCAGCCGCGGCGGGGATGTCGGCGGTGACGGCGGCCAGATCGGCGTAGGTCCGGGCCTGGAACACGCGGGCGGCGCGCTCCTCAAGCTCGTCCTTGGTCAGCCGGCCCTGCACGAACGCGGCCTTGAGAACCTCGATGACTTGCTCACGGTCGGCCCGGGAGGCCCGGAAACGGCCGTGGAGCACTTGCTGGGTTTCCGGCTGTGACATCACCGGCACCTTCCCACGACCACCACGCAAGAAGAGCGTAACGCGGCCGGTGCCGGACGGCCATGGGCCGGCGTCATTCGCGGCAGCCCGATCGGTAACGTAGGCCGGGTGGCTGACGCATTGCCTGGCCGGCCCGCGCCCCTGGGCGCGACGGCGCGCGACGGGGGAATCAATTTCGCGGTGGCGACTGGCGTGGCCGAAGGCGTCGAGGTGTGCCTGTTCGACGAGGCCGGCCAGGAAAGCCGGGTCCGGCTGCCCGGCTACGACGCCGGCGTCTGGCACGGGTTCGTCCCCGGGGCAGGTCCCGGGCAGGCCTACGGGTTCCGCGTGCATGGCCCGTGGGACCCGTCCCGCGGGCTGCGCTGCAACCCGGCTAAGCTGCTGCTCGACCCGTACGCCCGGGCGTTCCGGGGCGAGGTCAGCTTCGGGCCCGAGGTATTCGACTACGACGCGGACCAGCCGGGCACGCCGAGCTCGCTGGATTCGGCCGGGCACGTGCCGTTCGGCCTGGTGGCGGACGGCACATTCGACTGGGCCGACGACGCCAAGCCGCGGACCGGCTACGCGGACACGATCATCTACGAGGCGCACGTCAAGGGCCTGACCGTGCGGCATCCGGACGTGCCTGCCGAGCTGCGGGGCAGCTACGCCGGGCTCGGGCACGAGGCGGTTATCGACTACCTGACCCGGCTGGGCGTGACCGCCGTGGAGGTGCTGCCGGTGCATCAGTACGTACCGGAGGAGTTCCTGCTGAAGCGGGGGCTGACCAACTACTGGGGCTACAACTCGATCGGCTACTTCGCGCCGCACCAGGGATATTCCGCGGCGGTGCGGGCCGGGCAGCCCGGCGGGCAGGTGGCCGAGTTCAAGGCGATGGTCCAGGCACTGCACGCCGCGGGCCTGGAGGTCATCCTGGACGTGGTGTTCAACCACACCGCCGAGGCCGGCCCGGGCGGTCCCACGCTGTGCTTCCGCGGCCTGGACAACCAGGCCTACTACCGGCTGGACCCGGCCGACCCGAGCCGGTACTACGACACCACGGGCACCGGGAACTCGCTCAACGCCGGGAGCCCGCTGACGCTGCGGCTGATCATGGACTCGCTGCGGTACTGGCTGACCGAGATGCACGTGGACGGCTTCCGGTTCGACCTGGCCGCCACGCTGGCCAGGCAGGACGGCGGGTTCAGCCCGATGTCCGCGTTCTTCAACCTGGTCGCGCAGGATCCCGAGGTGTCGCAGGCCAAGCTCATCGCCGAGCCGTGGGACGTCGGCCAGATGGACAGCTACGACCTGGGCCGGTTCCCCGCCCTGTGGCACGAGTGGAACGGCAGGTACCGGGACAGCATGCGGGACTTCTGGCGCAGCCAGCGGACCGGCGGCATCGGCGAGTTCGCCACCCGGTTCGCCGGCTCCTCCGACCTGTACGGGGCGGGCCGCCGGAGCCCCGCCGCCTCGGTCAACCTGATCACGGTGCACGACGGGTTCACGCTGCGGGACCTGGTGTCCTACGACACCAAGCACAACGAGGCCAACGGCGAATCGAACCGGGACGGGACCAGCGACAACCGGTCCTGGAACTGCGGCGCCGAGGGCCCGACGCCCGACCCGGAGGTGCTCGACCTGCGGGTGCGGCAGTCCCGGGCCATGCTGACCACGCTGCTGCTTTCGCTCGGCGTGCCGCTGCTGCTGGGCGGCGATGAGCTGGGCCGCACCCAGGGCGGCAACAACAACGCCTACTGCCAGGACAACGAGACGTCCTGGTTCGACTGGGCCGCGGCCGACGCCGGGCTGCTGGCCTTCACCAGGGAGCTGGTGGCGTTCCGGCGATCGCATCCGGTCTTCCGCCGCCGCCGGTTCCTGACCGGCGCCGAGGCCGGCGAGCTCGGCTGGTTCACCCCGGCCGGGACGCCCATGAACGAGCAGGACTGGGCCGACCGCAACGCACTCGCGCTGGCCATCTACCTGGACGGCGCAGACGACCCGGATCAGGCAGCGGACGGCCGCCCGCTGCTCGATGACGACTTCCTGGTCCTGGTCAACGCCTGGTGGGAGCCGCTGGACTTCGTCATCCCGGCCACCAGCACCGGGCAGGCCTGGCAGGCGGACATCGACAGCTACCATGGGCTGACGCCCGCCACGGGCGGCCCCCGGCCGCACGGCGGGGCCGGCGATAAGGTCACCGTCGGGCCCCGCTCGGTTTCCGTGCTGCGTTTCCAGCGGCAGGGTTTCCAGCGGCAGGGTTTCCAGCGGCAGGGTTTCCAGCGGCAGGGTTTCCAGCGGCAGGGTTTCCAGCGGCAGGGTTTCCAGCGGCAGGGTTTCCAGCGGCAGGGTTTCCAGCGGCAGGGTTTCCAGCGGCAGGGCGCCCCCCGGTCCGGCTGAGCACGGCACCAGAAAGGATCCCACCCGCTGCCCGGCGCGGGTTCAGGTCAGCACGGCGTGGGCCGCGGGCATGCTGGTCGATCGGCTCCGGCCTACTGGAGGCCGAGATCCCGCAAGATCCGGTCGTGCCGGGTGGCCGGCGGACCGGGCACATGGCGGGCGGCCACCGAGAGCGTGACGCCCGGCGACAGGGCCGGGCGCTGCGGCGCCGTGTGCGGCGGCGCCGGGCGGCCGTGCCCGGCCGGGCCGGCTCCGGTGGGAGCCGCCAGGACCATCATCACCAGGGCCAGCACCAGTACCAGCAGCCCAGCCGTGCCAGTGAGCCACATCGGCGTCGAGCGCGGCCCGTGTACCGCGGCATTCATCTCCTGCACCCCGTATTCCCCGTGGATTCCCCGTCCGCTTCTAACCTTAGAAAGGGGGTCCGACATTTCCGATGGTGCTAGCCCCCGGGTCCGCCTGGGGACTGTCCCCCGGCGGCCGTCCTCCCGGTGTCCTGCCTATCCCGCCACGGTTGAGCGGGGGTTAAGCCGGCCGCCGCAGGTGTATTGACTGGCGGCGGTATCGGCCGCACCTGGGTCCGCGGGCAGAGCTTCGAGCTCACCGGTTCGAGTGATTACACGTGAGGTAGGTCTTTCCAGCCCGATGAACGCGGATCCGCGGACGCCGAGGAAGGACTGCTCACGCGGCTGGGCCGACCTCGAGCGGAACGTGCCGCTGGGACCCGGCCACCGTTTCCCGGCCCATGGGGGCGTCGACAGCCCGCCGTCGGTGTGGGCCGACTCGGCAGCGGACGTCGCTGACGTGCTCGGGCCTGAGCACCCGAGGAGTATAAGCCGATTACATATCGCAATCGCTATTAGGGGCGCCTGCCAGTTAGGTGCGGCGACCTGTGCAGGAGTTGTGCATAAGCTGGTGGATATCCGCAGCTAGGTGCGGATAACCGCGCGCATTCTGTGGATATCATGTGGACCGGGAAAAGAGTAAAAATAGTTGTCCGGCAGCTCTTGCGGAGCGCCGCAGCCAAGCAGTAGAAATACTCCACTGCCGGAAACGGGCACCACTCGGAGGAAACTCCGGGGACGTAACAGGAGCCGGGAAACCGGAGCCTGGCGCGGGTGGCTGGCACTGGCACCAGGAAGCGCGGAGCTGCCGAGACCGGGCGACGGGCCGATGCCGGAAGGCTGGGCGAAGTGGCGCGGCGCGACCTGACAGGGCCTTGTCTGACAGGGCCTTGTCTGACAGGGCCCGGCACTACAAGGCCCCCTCCATCTCATACATGGAGGGGGCCTTGTTCCATTCTGCCCGACCCAGCCGTTTTTACCGGGACCGACACGCCGGAATTCGCCGGACCGCCATCCCCGCGTAACGACCGGGCGTAACGACCGGGCGTAACGACCCGGGGCCGGCGGGCAGCACGGCCGATACCCGCCAGCCGCCGGCCGGGGTGGGACCTGAGGTCAGGCTCCCGCCGCAGGCGGCGATCCGGTCCCGCATCCCGGCCAGGCCGAAGCCGCCCCCCGATCGTTCCAGGCCGTACGGCTGGTGCCGGGGCGCCGCGTTGACCACGTCCAGCGCCACCCCCGCGTCCTGGCCGCGGATGGTGATGTCGCCCGGCGCGCCGGGCGCGTGCTTGAGCGCGTTAGTGATCGCCTCCTGGACGACGCGGTAGGCGGCCTGCGACCGCGCGCAGGTCGACGTTCGCGGCTGGCGGCCCGGACACGTGCAGCTCGAGGGCGTCCGGGGTGAAGCTGAGCCGGACGTCGACGGCGGCTTCCGGTGCGTCCGCCAAGGCCAGCAGGAGGTGCTCCACGATGCGGTAGCCGGACAGCTCCAGCCCGGCCGGCAGGGTCCGCGGGTGGCCGTCGACGGTGAGCCGGGCATCGGCAGTGGTGGCCCGGGCCAGCAGCTCGGACAGCCGGGCCAGCGTGGGCTGCGGCTCGTTCAGCTGGGGCTCGCCGGGCGGACGTTCCTGCAGCGTGCTGAGCACCTCGCGGAGGTGCCCGAGGACGGCCCGGCTGTCCCGCTCGATCGAGGCCAGCGCCTGCCGGGCCGCGGCCTGGTCGCCAGCGGGATCGCCAGCAAGCACGCCGAGCCCGTCGGCGGCGGTGCTGGCCAGGCCGCCGAGCTGGGCGTGCAGGGACTGCTCGAGATCGGCGGTGACCCGGGCGCGGTCGGCCAGGACGGCCAGGCGAGCCGTTTCCGCCCGCTGCCGCCGCAGCTCAGCGGACGATTCCCGGAGCGCGGCGGCCGTCTGCGTCCTGGCCCGGACCAGCCGCCCGGAGGCGAAGAAGGCAGCCAGCACGGGCAGCACGAAGACCAGGCCCGGGCCCTCGATCTGCTGATCGTAAAGGCCCTCGGCCACGACCGCCGCGGCGCAGAGCAGCAGCCCGGCGGCCGAGCCGGCCCGGTCGCGCCGGACGCCGGCCGCGTAGGCGACCAGGAAGATGGCGGGCAGGAAGGCACCGCACCGGACCATCGGGCCGAATACCAGCCCGTTGAGCAGGGCGGCGGCACCCATGACGGCGGCGGCGGCCAGCGGGGCCGGACGGCGCCAGGCCACCGGCAGGATCATGGCCAGGACTGCGACGGACGCCGCCCCGCCGCCGTGCGGATGGCTGGTGTGGAGCACGCCGCTGACCAGGGCGACGGCGTAGCCGGACAGGATGACCGCAGCCGCGAGGTCGAGCACGCTCAGACCCGCCACGGTCCAGGCGGGGTTCGCGGATGATCCAGCCCGCGAGGAGGGCGGCGACAAATCCGGCCAGGGGAGTCATGACATACCTCCGTATTTCGGTAACGGAGCAGGTCAGCCCCGTGTTTTCGGATACTGGGAAGATTAGGGACGGGGCCGGGCGGCGTCGTCCTGCCGACGAGCGACCTTGGTAGCGGCCCGTCACTCGTGGGGACTACGTTGGCCTGATGACCGAGCCCATTGCCGTGCTGATCGCCGACGACCAGCAGATGGTCAGGCGCGGGTTCCGGGCCATCCTGGAAGCCGAGCCGGACATCCGGGTGGTGGCCGAGGCGGGCGACGGCCGGGAGGCGATCGAGCAGGTTCGCAGGCACGCCCCGGCCGTGGCCCTGCTCGACATCCGGATGCCGGTCCTGGACGGGCTGCGGGCGGCCCGGGAGGTCATCGCGCTCAGCCCTGACACCCGGGTGCTCATCCTCACCACCTTCGACGCCGACGAGTACGTCTACGAGGCGCTGCGCGCCGGGGCCAGCGGCTTCCTGCTCAAGGACGCCCCGGCCGACCAGCTGATCACCGCGGTGCGCAGCCTGGCGGCCGGCGACGCCCTCATCGACCCGGTCATCACCCGGCGGCTGATCTCCCGGTTCGCGCTGGCCGCGCGCGGGCCCGCGGGCCTGCCCGACGAGCTGCGCCAGCTCACCGCGCGGGAGCTCGAGGTGCTCAGGCTGGTGGCGCGGGGGCTGTCCAACCTGGAGATCGCCAGGGAACTCGTGGTCGAGGAGAACACGGTCAAGACCCACGTCAGCCGGATCCTGATGAAGCTGGGCCTGCGGGACCGGGTGCAGGCCGTGGTGCTGGCTTACGAGCTGGGTTTCGTCACCCCGGAAGCGCGCGGCTGAGCGGTCAGCCGAAGGTGAACGACACCACCAGGGCGATCAGGGCCACCACGACGATCGCGGCGGACATCAGCCTGAACCGCTCCTGACTGCTGCGGGTCATCCGGCCCAGGTACCAGACCACCGGGGTCAGGGCCAGGATGACCAGGCCGGGGGGCACCTCATGCCTGAGGACTACGCCGCCGACGGCGGCGAAGGAGATGGCCGTCCTGATCCAGGCCAGCGCGGTGCGCTCGCGGGCCAGGCCGGGATCGCGCTCGCCGGGTTCGCCGGGGTCAGGACCGGTCGTCATGGCAGCGCGTCATCGGAGCGCCGAGACCAGGACCACGACGGCGGAGACGACCGCCATCGCGAACACGACCACGGCCATCAGCTTGGGCATGACGGATCTGGGCAGCGGCTGGCCGTGCCGCATGGCCCGCTGGCTCCTGGTCCACTCGGTGTAGGCGGTCACGGCCACCACCGCGCCGAACACGATCAGCGGCACGCCGAGGATGTGGCGGCCCCAGGGCACGCCGGGGAACGGCGGCAGCAGCTGCACCACGCCCAGCCCGGCCACCACCAGGGCCAGCGCGGTCCGGCTCCAGGCCAGGAAGGTGCGTTCGTTGGCGAAGGTGAACCGGGGGTCGGGCTCGGTGCCGTCGTCGTCCGCTGTCTGGTCATGGGAAGCTGCCTGGTCATGGGAAGCTGCCTGATCACGGGAAGCTGCCTGGTCACGGGAATCGGCCACCCCGCACCTCTTTCGCTCGATCCGGGCCGTCCACGGCACCGGAGCAGATCCCGCAGCAGAAATCTTCGCAAAATGCGTGGGCCCCGTCACCAGGGGCTTTGGTCAGGGGGCCCGGGCGGATAGCCACGGCCCGTTCGGCGTCATGATCTTATTAGGCGTCGCGGTCGGCGGCGGTCCGTACGGCGGCAAAGGCCGCGGCGATCGCGGCCAGCGAGAAGTGCGCGTTCAGGCCACTGGGATTGGGGACCACCCAGACCCGCGCGGCGCCCAGCGGGTCCGGCTGCGGGCCGGTCATGGCCTTCGGCTGGCCGAAGGCAGTGCGGTAGGCGGTGACGCCGGCGATGGCCAGGATGCGCGGCCGGTGGCTGGCGACCAGGGCGGCCAGGTGCTCGCGGCCGGCCCGGAGTTCGGCGGCGGTCAGCTCGGCGGCCTGTGCGGTGGCGCGGGGCACGAGGTTGGTGATGCCGAGCCCGAAGCCGGGCAGCAGGTCCTGCTCGCTGGGGTGGAGCTGGCGCGGGGTGAAGCCGGACAGGTGCAGGGCGGGCCAGAACCGGTTGCCCGGCCGGGCGAAGTGCCAGCCCGTGGCGGCGGAGTACAGGCCCGGGTTGATGCCGCAGAACAGCACCCGGAAGTCCGCGCCCGGCTCGGGCAGCACGTCGGGGAGGGTGCGATCCCGGGCCGCCTGCAGGTCCAGGCCGCCCGGGCGCCGTGGTTTACCGGCACCGGCGGCCGGATCGGCGATGTCGGTCATGGCGGCAGGCTAGCCGTCTCACCGGTTCTGCTGTCTGCGCAGGGCGGAATCAGCGGCTCGGGGCGGGATCAGCAGAGCAGGACGCGCTCGGTGCCGAAGTCCGCGACCAGCTCCAGGCGGCCGCCCAGCGCCGCCACGTAGGAAGCCAGGGTGCGGACCTCGGTCGCGCCGGGCTCGGCGCGCTCGATGGCCGACACCCGTTCCTGCCTGACCCCCATCCGCTGGGCTAGTTCGGCCTGGGTGAGGCCGAGCCGGGTGCGCTGCTCGGCCAGGGTGCGGGCCCGGCTGCTGGCCACCAGGGCGGCCGCAGCGGCCGCGAGCTGGGCGGCCTGGCCGGGAAAGAACTCCTGCAGGAAGGACCCCAGGTCGTCGTAGCCGCGCTCGGCCGCCTCGGGCGCCTGGCCGGCCCGCACCGCGCGCAAGGCCTCGGCGGCCAGCGTGACGGCTTCGCAGTACTGGGACCGGATCGCTTCGTGTCCCTCCAGCACGGCGATCAGCAGGGCGGTTCCGGCCGGCTCGACGGCGAACAGGATGCGGATGTCGCTGTCGCCCGGCGCACCGGGCCGCAGCTTGCTGAGGCCTTCCGGCCAGGGCTGACGGCCCAGTTCGCGCTCGATCTCGTCGGCTACAGCGCGGAGCCTGGCGGCGGCCTCGCCTGCGTCCGCCGGGCTCGGGGCGGCGTCCGGCTGGCCCGCGGCGTCCGGCTGGCCCGCGGCGTCCGGCTGGCCCGCGGCGTCCGGCTGGCCCGCGGCGTCCGGCTGGCCCGCGACGTCCGGCTGGCCCGCGACGTCCGGCTGGCCCGCGGCGGCGATGGCCTCCTCGACCAGCAGCTCGGCGCGGGCCGCGGTGTGGGTCGCCTTCAGGACCTCCCGGCGGACCCGGAAGGCATCGGTGCGCTGCTGCAGCTGCTCGAGCTGCGCACGCAGGCGGCGCTCGGCCCCGGTCAGCTGGGGCAGCAGCCGGCGGAGTTCGGCGGCGTCGCGCTCCGCCGCGGCCAGCTGGTCCGCGAGCGTGGCGGCCTCCTCCGGCCGGTCCGCCGCCAGCGCCGCGCGCCGCTGATCCGCCAGGCGGGCCGGGGACGGCTCCAGCTCGGCGAGCTGGTTCCGGGCGTCGTGCACCAGCGAGGCCACGCCCGCGGCCCGCCTGCGCGCCACCTGCAGCTGCTCCAGCCTGACCTGGTAAGAGCGGTCGAGGGCCTCGGCCGGCTCCCCGGGCAGCCGCGGATCGGCGACCGCGGTGACCAGCGGGGCGTCGAGGCTGGCGCCCGCGCTCATCAGCGCGGCCAGCGCCTCCCCGGCCAGCAGGGCAGCGGGCGGGTCGCCGCGGCCGAGGTCAGCCAGCCAGTCGTGAATCTCGGCCGACATCCGGAGCAAGGAACAAAAGAGCACGTCAGGCCAGGTACTGGTCTGCAAAGACGTGCTGGCCGAGCGCGGCCTGCCCGAAGGCGTGACGCACGTCGATGACGGCAAGTCCGCTTGGAACCCGGAGGTTACCCGGCCGGGGTGGGACGCGCTGATGGCGCGGCTGGAATCCGGCGCAGCCGGCGGCGTAATCGTGTTCGACCTAGAGCGGTTCAGCCGCCAGCCCCACGAGGGCGAGCGGCTGATCGAGGCCGCTGAGCGCGGCCTGCTGGTGCTCGACTCGGACAACGAATACGACCTGACCAGCCCGGGGGGCAAGAAAAACTTCCGGGACGCGATGAGCGCCGCCGCCTACTACGGCGACATGCTCAGCAAGCGCGTGCGGCGCGGCAAGCGGCTCAAGGCCCTGTCGGGCGAGCCCAACGGGCGGGTGACCAGGGATCGCGGCCCGTTCGGCTTCCTGCCCGATGGCACCACCCCGCACCCGGACGAGTCCGTGATCCTGCGGGAGATCACCGGCCGGTTCCTGTCCGGCGAGACCCAGGATGGCATCATCAGCGACCTGAACGCCCGGGGCGTGCTGACCGCGATCGGCGGCCAGTGGACCAGGCGGAGCCTGCACGACGTGCTGGTGCGCCCGCTCAACGCCGGGCTGGTGGTGCACCTCGGCGCGGTGGTTGCCACCCTGCCGGGCAAGCCCGTCATCTCCCGGGACGACCATGACCTGGTGGTGGCCACCTACGCGGCCCGGCGGCCCGGCCGCCCGCCGTCCGGGGCGTACCTGTGCTCGGGGCTGGCGTCATGCGGGCTGTGCGGCAAGCCGCTGGCCGGCCGTCCGCGCTCCCACCTCAAACCGTACGACGACGGCGGGGTGCGCCGGGAGTACTGGTGCTCCCGCACCGCATACAGCGGCTGCGGGCACGTCAGCGTCGATCAGCGCACCCTGGACTTGCACGCCAGGGAGCTCGCCATCGCGGTGCTGTCCGACGCCGAGCGGGCGCATACCGTCGAGATCGCCGCCGCGCAGGCCGAGGCCGAGGCCGGCGCGCTGGACGAGCAGATCGGCAAGGGCGAGGAGCTGGGCCGGAAGCTGGCCGACCGGCTCGGGCGCGGCGAGCTGGACCTGGACCGCTACGACGCTGCGGTAGCGGCGCTGGACAAGCGGCTGGCTGGGCTGCGCGCCCGGCGCAAGGCACTGGGGACCGGCCCGGCCCGGGTTCCCGCGGACAGCGAGGCCGCCTGGCGGGCGCGGTGGGCGAAGGGCACCCCGGAAGACCGGCGGCGCTGGCTCGGGATCGCGCTGGGCGGCAGCCGCCTGGTGGTCGGCCCGGCCAGGGACCGGCGCTCCGGCGTGGCCGCGCGGGTGACCGTGTCGTGACTACGGCTCGGGCAGGGCGTCAGCGCGCCGGGCCTCCAGGGCCGACTGCCTGACCTGCCAGGGCGTCATCGGCGGGATTCTGGTGGCTTCCCGGCGTGCCCATTCCTGCGCCGCCTGGAGATCCCCGTGGTAGGGCCGGGGGGCCTTGTCGTTGGAGTTCAGCCAGGCCAGGCTCCACCGGCTGGTGGCGCGGCCCGGCTGGTCCTGTTCCAGCAGCGTCACCTGCGCTCCGGCGGCGGCCAGCCGGGCCGCCACGGACGCGCCGAGCACGCCCGCGCCGATGACCGCGCAGCGCCGGGGCGGAATGCGGGACACGCCTGACTGTACCCCGCAGGCCGGGCCTGGACCGGTGGGCCCGGACCGGTGGGCTTGACGCACGGCAATCCAGGAAGGTATTTATCTAGGAGACTAGATGAATCGAGGAATGGTGATCGAGTTCCACCTCAACGCGCGCTCGGGCCTGTCGCCGTACCAGCAGATCGTCCAGCAGGTTCGGCACGCGCTCCGGCTGGGCCTGCTGCACGAGGGCGACCAGCTGCCGACGGTCAAGGACGCGGTGGAGCGGCTGGCCATCAATCCGAACACGGTGCTCAAGGCGTACAAGGAGCTCGAGCACGCGGGGCTGGTGGCGGCACGGCCGGGGATCGGGACCTTCGTGACCAAGACGCTGAGCGACGTCTCACTGACCGCGCACGGCCCGCTGCGCCAGGACCTGAGGCGCTGGCTGGCCAGGGCCCGCCAGGCCGGCCTGGACGACGAGAGCATCGAGGCGCTGTTCCAGGACACGTTTCGGTCCTCAGCCGGCCAGGACGTAGCGTGACCGCCGCGCTGGCC
The DNA here is from genome assembly GCA_963835775.1 of uncultured Actinomycetes bacterium. GTDB lineage: Bacteria > Actinomycetota > Actinomycetes > Streptosporangiales > Streptosporangiaceae > Palsa-504. Next base: position 298,453 of record CAWIHB010000007.1, read on the forward strand.
GCCTTGGCCGCCGACGGGCTCGGCAAGCGGTACGGCCGGCGGTGGGCGCTGTCGGACTGCACCCTGCAGGTCCCGCCCGGCCGGGTGGTCGGGCTGGTCGGGCCGAACGGCGCGGGCAAGACCACGCTGCTGCACCTGGCCGTCGGCCTGCTGCGGCCGACGGCGGGCACGATCGAGGTCCTCGGCCTGCCGCCGGCAGACCACGCGGGGCAGATCGGGCGGGTCGGATTCGTGGCCCAGCAGACCCCGGTCTACTCCCGGCTGTCGGTCGCCGACCACCTGCGGCTGGGCGGGTGGCTCAACCCGCACTGGGACGACGAGGCGGCCCGGCGCCGCATCGGCCGGCTCGGCCTCGACCCGCACCAGCGCGCCGGGCGGCTGTCCGGTGGCGAGCGGGCCCAGCTCGCGCTGACCCTGGCCATCGCGAAGCGGCCCGAGCTGCTCATCCTGGATGAGCCGGTGGCCAGCCTGGATCCGCTGGCCCGCCGGGAGTTCCTGCAGCTGCTGATGTCCACCGTGGCCGAGGCCGAGGTCAGCATCGTGCTGTCCTCCCACCTGGTGGCCGACCTGGAGCGGGTCTGCGATTACCTCGTGGTGCTGGCCGCCGCACGGGTGCAGGTGGCCGGGGATGTGGACGATCTGCTGGCCGCGCACCGCCGGCTCACCGGGCCGCGCCGCGACGCGGCGGCGCTGCCCGCGGGCTACGAGGTCATCGAGGAGAGCCATACCGACGTGCAGAGCAGCTTCATCGTGCGCGGCCCGGGCCCGGTGTACGACCCGGCCTGGACCGTCGAGGAACTGAGCCTGGAGGACGTGGTGCTGGCTTACATGAGCCGGGCGCGGCACGGTGCCGGCCTGGGCTGGCGCGGATTGAGCGTGCTGCGATGATCGCGCTGTCCTGGCGGCAGTTCCGGGCGCAGGCGGCGGTGGCGTTCGGGCTGCTGGCGGTGATCGCGGTGGCGCTGGCCAGCACCGGCCCGGCTCTGGTGCACCTTTACCACACCAGCGTGGTGCCCTGCCAGGCCCAGGGCGACTGCCTGCTGGCCACCAGCGCGTTCATCGGCCGCGACAAGCTGCTGCAGGACCTGGGCCCGGTCTTGACCGTGGTGCCCGGGCTGATCGGCTTGTTCTGGGGGGCGCCGCTGGCGGCCCGGGAGCTGGAGACCGGCACCTACCAGCTGGCCTGGACCCAGGGCGTGACCCGCAAGCGCTGGCTGGCGGTCAAGCTCGCCGTAGTCGGCCTGGCCAGCGTGGCCGTGGCCGGGCTGCTCAGCCTGATGCTGACCTGGTGGTCCAGTCCGATCGACCGGGTGAACGCGGATCCGTTCACGCTGTTCGACCAGCGCGGCATCGTCCCGCTCGGGTACGCCGCGTTCGCCTTCGCCCTCGGCGTCACCGCCGGGCTGCTGCTGCACCGGACGGTGCCCGCCATGGCCGCCACCCTGGCCATCTTCGTCGGAGTCCGGCTATCCGTCAGGAACTGGATCCGGCCGTACCTGCTGGCTCCGCTGCGCACGGTCTCGGGCCTCCAGGCCGGGAACGCGCTTTCCGGCCCCGCCCCGCCCCGCCCAGGGGACTGGGTCGTGTCCGACCAGGTGATCAACGCGGCGGGCCGGGTGATCGGGCAGGACGGCGCGATCAGCTACGGCGGCGGGAGATACGGCCTCTTGTTCGGGCCGGCCGGTAACGGCGGCCGGACGCTCGAGGGGGTGGGGGTGTGTCCCAATCAGTTTCCCGCTCGGGCCGGGGGTGGCCCCGGAGGGTCCCCCAGCCCGGCGTTCCAGCAGGCCGCGCAGGAGTGCGTGACCCGGCTCGGGGTCAGGAACGTGCTGACCTATCAGCCCACGTATCGCTACTGGCCGCTGCAGTGGTACGAGACGGGCATCTTCGTCGGCCTGGCCCTGATCCTGGCCGGGTTCTGCTTCTTTTGGCTGCGGCGACGTTACGCCTGAGGCGTTTGGTCCGGGGGGGGGTACCTCGGGTCCCGGGTCATCCCAGCCAGTCCAGTCTGGACAGGCATCGTTTCTGTCGGCAATTACCGGATGCGGCTTGCCGCCTGGCCACAAATGCGCCCGCGGGCATGTATGTCAAACTCGCCGGGGCAGTGTTGCCTGGGTCCCGCAGTTTCCCGCGGGACCCCAGCGGTTAGCGCAGTGATATCTGCTGGTATTTCGGCCAGAATTACGGGGACCCCATTGGGACTCCGCATCCCTGGCAGAACCTGTCTCCCGCGATGAAGCGGGTGCCGCACTTGACGCAGAAGTTCGAAGCCCGCCCTGGAACCGGTGCCGGTTCCTGTGCCGGTGCCGGTGCCGGTGCCGGTGCCTGTGCCGGTGCCTGTGCCGGTGCCTGTGCCGGTGCCGGTGCCGGTGCCTGTGCCGTCGGCCCTTGGTGCACCTGCTGTAGCGACGTCTGCCAGCCCAGGATGGAGCTCTTGTGCTTGAGAGCGAGCAGCAACACGGCGGCAACCAGGCAGATCAGCGCCAGCCAGCCGGAAGCCGTGTGCAGGAAGCTCTGGCGTTCTATGCACTCGCCGCCCGAGCTGAGTATTGCGACGGTGTCGCTGCATGACGGGAGGTTGGAGGTCGACGCCAGATACGTGATCGCGAATATCGCCGAGGCGATAATTGCCTTGGTAAAGGTCGGTGTCTTGCTGAATCTAATTTTCATAAGCCGAACATAAGGTCCGGCCCGCGCCGGACGGCAGAGGCCGAGTGACCTACTACACGCGCACCGCGTGTGGGCCAGGCCCACATCAAGGGGAAGGGACGACCGGTTCGATGCCCGCCTGTATGGCGTAGCGGGTCAGTTCAGCGCGGTTGCGGGCACCGGTCTTGTCCCTGATCCGGTCCAGATGCGTCCGCACCGTGTTAGGCGTGACAAAGAGCGTCTCCGCGATCTTGGCGTTGCTCGCTCCGCCGGCCAGTAGCGCCATGATCTGCCGCTCTCGTGCCGACAGCGGGCCAGCCGGGCTGTCCGCCAGCGCGCCATGGACGGCTGGAACGGTCACGGCGGGCGCAGGCCCCGGATCTGGCTGGGCCGTGCCAACGGCCAAGGTTATGGCGTCGGCTTGGCTGAGCGTGCGGCCATGACGGCCCGCGGCATCGAGTGCGGCTTCCCCGAGCGCGTCGAGCAGTCGGGCCTGGGCGCCTGCGCGCAGTTCCACGTCGAGGGCATCGAAGGCCTGTCCGGCCTGCTCGTACTGGTGATCGGCTGCGCCGTAGAGGGTGGCGGCGACGGTGGGGTCGCCGTCCGCGCTGGCGGCTACCGCGAGGCCGAGGATGGCAACATGTACAAAGGTCTTCTCCCCGGTGGCTCGCGCCGTGTCCAGAACGCCGATGAACAGGCGGCGAGCGCTGGCGGCATCTCCGTCCATGAGGTAGACAAACCCCAGGTTCAACGCCAGGGCAGCGGCTAGGTGCTGGTAGCCATGGGCTTCCGCGACCTCCAGCGCCTCCTGGAAGGACGCCACGCCAGCTGGGCGCTCCCCGGCCGCGACCTGGTCGACACCCAGATTCAGCAACGTAACGACGAGTACGTAGTTATCTCCGGCCGCCTGCGCAAGCGCGAGGATCTCCTGCCGGTCAACTGAGGCTGCATCCCGGTCACCGGACTCGCCCTTGAACGTCGCACGGTAGCTGAGAGCGGTGCTAAGCAGATGGGGATTCCCGGCTGATCTGGCCAGCGCGATGGCCTCGTCGACTATGGCCAGCGCGGCGGGCAGATCGCCGGTCAGGAATTTGAACCAGCAGAGCGCGCAAAGGGCCTCGCCGGCGACAAAGTCATCGGCGAGGTCACGGGCGATCGTGATGGCCTCCTCCGCCATCGAGGGGATGTCCGGGCGGCGGCCGAAGTTATTGAGCAGGTGGCACTTTGCGGCCAGGGCCCGGGCTCGGTCGCGAGTCGGTCGGCGGGCGTCGGGGCGCCCGAGCAGATCGCTGAGCGCCTCGATGATTTCGCCGCTGTGGCCGCGCATGTAGCAGAACCACTTGAGCCCTGCGGCCAGGCGCAGGCCGGGCTCGGCGCTGCCGGGATCGGTGATGCTGAACGCCAGCGCGGCGCGGATGTTATCGAACTCGGCCTCGATCCGGTCGAGCCAGCGATGTTCGTCCGGGCCGCGCAGCTGCGCGGCGGCGGTCTCGACTAGGGACAGGTAATGATCGCGGTGGGCGACCTGGGCCTCCCGCAGGTCCGAGCCGGCCCGCAGCGCGAGACGTTCGGCGGCGTAGTGGCGGATCGTCTCGAGCAGCCGGTAGCGGGTCGAGGAGTGGATCACCTCGGCTTGGACCAGGCTCTTGCCGACCAGCGCGGCCAGCAGGTCAAGCACCTGCCATTCCGCGACGTCGCTGCCGCGGGCGACCGCTTCGGCGGCATCCAGGGTCCAGCCTCCGGCGAAGACGGAGAACCGGCCGAACACGATCTGCTCCTCGGAGCCGAGCAGGTCGTAGGACCAGTCGATCAGGGCGCGCAGGGTCTGGTGGCGCGGCAGGGCGGTACGGTTCCCCGTGGTCAGCAGCCGGAACCGCTGATCGAGCCGGGCGTTGATCTCCGACACCGAGAGCGAGCCAAGGCGGGCCGCGGCGAGCTCGAGGGCTAGCGGGATACCGTCGAGACGGACGCAGATCGCCGCCACCGCCGCCGCGCTGGCGTCGTCGACGATGAAGCCCTGCCGGTGCAGCGCGGCGTGCTCCGCGAACAGCTGCACCGACTCGAAGGCGGCCAGCCGGTCAGGAGCGGCGAGATCGGCGGGCGGGACGGCCAGGCCGGGGACCCGGAAGACGTGCTCCCCGCTGAGGCCAAGCGGCTCCCTGCTGGTGACCAGCAGGCAGGCCCGAGGGCATGACCGGACGACGGCGTCGGCCAGCTCGGCGACCGCGCCGAGCACCTGCTCGGCGTTGTCGAGGATCAAGAGCAGGTCCCGGTCGCCGATGGCATCGGTCAGGGTGCCGAGCATGGGCCGCCCCGGCGCCTCGCCGACCCTGAGCGCGGCGGCCGCGGTACGGGTCACTAGCTCGGGTTCTGTCACTGGGGCCAGCTCGGCCAGCCACACCCCGTCGCCGGTGCCATCGAGGGCATCGGCTGCCACCTGCAACGCCAGCCGGGACTTGCCGATCCCGCCCGGACCCGCGATCGTGACCAGCCGCGACCCGCCCGACACCAGCGCGCGCAACTCGGCCAGTTCCGCGGTCCGGCCCACGAAGCTGGTGGCCTGCGATGGCAGGTTGTGGCGCAGCGCCGGATCGTCAAGCGAGCGCAGCACACCGAACCCGTCGGCCAGGCCCGATCCGGTCACCTGAAAGACCCGCTCGGCGCGCCCCAGGTCCTTCAGCCGCTGCTCGCCCAGGTCCCGGAGCCCGATCCCGCCGGGCAGCCGGTCGGCAAGCAGCGCGTACGTCGCCGCTGTGACCAGAACCTGACCACCGTGGCCGATGTCAAGCAACCGGGCGGTCCGGTTCACCACCGGGCCGACGTAGTCGCCGTCGCGCTCCGCGCAGGCACCAGAATGCAACGCCATGCACACCCCGATGGGCAGGCTGGCCGCCCAGGGCTCGGCACCGGCAGCCCGCTGGATGGCCACCGCCGAAGAAAGCGCGGCCACCGGGTCGGCGAACACGGCGCGATGTGCCTCGCCCACCGCCTTGAAGACGTGGCCGCCGGACGCCTCGATCAGCTCGCGGACCATGCGGTCATGGCGGGCCGATGCCGCCGCCATGGCATCGCGGTCGGCCTCCCACAGCTGGACGCCGTCCTCGATATCGGTGAACAGCAACGTCACCAGACTATCCGTAAGCATCACTTACCCATTGTGACCCCACCCGCCTCGCTTTGAGGTCAGGCGCCGGAGCAGCGCGCTCCAGACCTGCTCCGGGCCATGCCCCGGCATTTCATTACCCTCGCTGCCTTCGGGAGCGGGGCCCGGAGGGCAGCGGCGTGGGTCAGGGCTGGCGGCCGAGCCAGGCGGCGAGCTGGGTGTAGGGGCCGGCGCCGGGCGGGGCCGGGATGACCGGGCCGAACGGGATCTCGCCGCCGCGCGGCTCGGGCGGCAGGATGCGCTGGGCCACGGCCAGCACCCAGGTGGCCAGCTCGGGGTCGAGCTCGGCGGGCTGGCCGGTGGCTTGGGCCAGGTCCCAGCCGTGGGTGAGGACCTCCTGTATGTAGCCGGACACCGCGATGCGGCCGGGGACCTTGCCCCAGGGCACCTCGACCATGGCGTCGAGCCTGGCGTCGTAGGCCCAGGCGGCGCGGGTCCGGGCGGCGGCCGCGCGGTAGGCAGCCAGCCAGCCGTCGTCCGGGACGCCGTCGGCGCGCGGTGAGACGGCCAGGCCGTCGCCGCCCTCCCCCGTCACCGCGATCCGGTTCAGGCCGCCGACGATGTGGCTGAGCAGGGCGCGGACGTCGTATTCGGTGCACGGCGTGGGCAGGGTGAGCTGGGCGGGCGCGACGGCCGCAACGATGGCTTCGGTCTGGGCCATGGCCCGCTGGTGGATCTCGCGTGGGTCCGTGTTCTGTGTCATGAGCCCACCCTGGCGGCCAAACTTGACAGGTAACGTCATATTTTAGAAGTTATGAAATCGGGTCGGCTGCTGGAGATGCTGCTGCTCCTGCAGGCCCGCGGCCAGGTGACCGCCGCGGAGCTGGCGGAGCGGCTGGAGGTCTCGCCCAGGACCGTCTACCGGGACGCTGAGGCACTGTCTTCGGCCGGTGTCCCGATCTATGCCGAACGAGGCAGAGCTGGCGGCATCCGGCTGCTGCCCGGCTACCGGACGGACGTGACCGGCCTTACGCGGGACGAGGCCCGCGCCTTGTTCGTGCTCACCACGGGCGGCGTGCATTCCGATCTCGGACTGGGCACCGCGGCCCGTTCGGCCATATTGAAGGTGATGCGGGCGGTACCGGAACCCTTCCGCCCCGCCGCCGCGGCGACCAGCCAGCGGATCCTGGTCGACCCGGCCGGCTGGATGCGCGGCGGGGACCCGGTCGGGCAGCTTGGGGTGCTGCAGGCGGCGGTGTTCACCGACCGGCGGCTGCGGCTGCGGTACCGCAGCAGCGGACAGCGCAGTGCCCGCCAGCGCAAGGCCAGCGAGGCGGGGACGCCCGCCGAGCGGGTGGTGGACCCGTACGGGCTGGTGTGCAAGGGCGGGATCTGGTACCTGGTGGCCGACTCCGGCGGCGAGCCGCGGCTGTTCCGGGTGTCGCGGGTGGTGGCGGCCGAGGTGGACGAGGCGCCGGTGCGGCGCCGGGACGGGGTGGAGCTTCCCGGGCTGTGGGAGCAGCTGCGGCGGCAGGTCGAGGACCGGCCGGCCGAGGTGCCGGTGCTGGCCCGGGTGCGGCGCGACTGGCTGGACATCTTCGGCCGGATCTGCGCGGGGAACCTGGTCGGGTCGGTGGCGGACGCGGAGCCGACCGGCGAGGACTGGGTGCAGGTGCGGCTGCGGTTCGGGGCGGTGCCCGCGGCGCGGACGCTGCTGAGCTTCGGCGCCAACGTGGAAGTGGTCTCGCCGCCCGAGGTGCGGGCGGACCTGGCCGCGCAGGCGGCGGACGTGGTGGTGTTGTACTCGAATATGCGTTTGGGCGTGGGGTAGACTGTTCGGGTGAGTGTTCTAGTACAGGAATCCCTACTCCAGGAATCGCTGCTGGATGCGGGCGACGAGCCGGTGCTGGGGCCGCTCGGGGACTCGGTGCGGCGGATCCCGCTGACCCGCGGCGCCTGGGTTGACCTGCGGCCCGGATGGCTGTCGGGCGCGGGGGCGGTGTTCGGCCGGCTGGCCGGGACCGTGCCGTGGCGGGCGGAGCAGCGGCGCATGTACGACCGGGTGGTGGACGTGCCGCGGCTGCTGTGCTTCTACGGCGAGGGTGAGCCGCTGCCGGACCCGGCGCTGGCGGCGGCGCTGGCCGCGCTGAACGCGCACTACGGGCCGGAGCTGGGCGAGCCGTTCCGCACCGCGGGGCTGTGCCTGTACCGGGACGGGCGGGACAGCGTGGCCTGGCACGGCGACACGACCGGGTCAAGGGGTCGGGGCAGCCGCGAGGACACCATGGTGGCGATCTTGTCGCTGGGCGCGCCGCGGGCGCTGGCGCTGCGACCGCGCGGCGGCGGGCCATCCCGGCGCTACGAGGTCGGGCACGGCGACCTGCTGGTCATGGGCGGCAGCTGCCAGCGGACCTGGGAGCACGCGGTGCCGAAGACGGCGCAGGCAACCGGGCCGCGGATCAGCGTGCAGTTCCGGCCGCGGGGCGTGCGCTGATCGTCCGGCGGGCCTGGCTCGTTTGGCGGGAGTTCGTTTGGCGGGAGTTCGTTTGACAGGATCTGCGCGCGGATCTGACACTGGGCCGTGGCCTGGCTCCGTGTGACAGCGCTCGTTGCCGTACTGGTGGCGCTGGTGCTGCCGGTGGGGGCGGCGGATGGGGCTCAAGCGGCCATGCCGCGGCCCGGGGTCACCTATTCGGTGACCTTCACCGCGCCGCGGGCGACACGGCCACCGGTGCGGCCCGCCGCGGGGCAGCCGGGCGGGTCGCTGGCCGGCTGCGAGCAGAAGCTGGAGAGCGCGGCGAGCCAGCGCGGGGTGCCGCGGGTGGCGATCGTGGGCGCCTCGATCACCGCGGGCACCGGGCCCGGCCGGGCCGGTGAGTCGTGGGCCGTGCTGCTGGCCCGGCTGCTGCGCTGGGACGCGGTCGTCTACGGGGTTCCGGGCGCGGGCTACGTGCATCCGGGGGCCGGCCACCGGGGTTCCATGGCGGCCATGCTGTCCCGGATCGGGCTGCGGGCCCTGGCGCCCGCGCTGGTCATCGTGCAGGCGGGCCACGACGACGTCGGCGTCCCGGCGCGGCTCGAGCGGGAGCGGGTGACGCAGGTCATCGCGCTGATCCGGGCCGAGGCGCCGGAGGCCCGCATCGCGCTGGTGACTGTGTTCCCCGGGCGGAGGCGGCCCGCGGCCGCCTACCAGACCGACCAGGTCATCGTCGCGGCGGCCCGGGCCGCCGACCCGGGCGTCATCATCATGGACCCGCTGGCCCAGGGCTGGACGTTCCCGCGGACCCACGACGGCCTGCACCCCACGGCGGCCGGCGACGCCTGGATCGCCCGGAAGGTGGCTGGCCTCCTTAGCCAGCACGGCCTGAACCAGCAGGGCATCAGGCCCGCACCGCCGCGCGGCCCGGGCGGGCCGGGGCCGGTCATCTGCGACTCAGGTATTCCGGTGGGGCGGCCTGTTCCGGCTCGTCCGCAGCCGAGGTGACGGTGGTTTCCGGGAGGATGAGGCGCATCCGGGTGCCGCCGCCGGGTGCGGCCTCGGCGCGGACCGTGCCGCCGTGGCTTTCGGCCACCTGGCGGGTGATGGACAGCCCGAGTCCGGAGCCGGGCACCGCGCGGGCCGCGGCGGCCCGGTAGAAGCGGTCGAAGACGAGCGGCCGGTCCTGCGGCGCGATACCGGGCCCGTGGTCGCGCACGGTGAGCTCGCCGCCCAGCAGGATCACCTCGACCCGGCCGCCCGGCGGGCCGAACTTAGCCGCGTTGTCCAGCAGGTTACGCACCGCGATCTGCAGCCGCTCGGCGCTGCCGAACACCAGGCACGGCGGGAGATCGGCGGCGAAGATGGTCCGCGGCCAGTCCCGGCGGGCGCCCTGCAGCGCGGCCGCCACCACCTCGTCCAGGCGCACGTCGCCTGGCCCGCTGCCCGCCAGCTCGGGCCGGGTCAGCTCAGGACGGGCCAGTTCGGTGACGTTGGCCACCAGGTCGCCGAGCTGCGCGACCTGGGCGACCACCCGGTCGAGGATCTGCCGGCGTTCGGCTTCGGGCAGGGCGCTGTCCGCGGCCAGCAGCTCCACGTTGAGCCGCAGGCTGGTCAGCGGGGTGCGCAGCTCGTGGCTGGCGTCGGTGACCAGCTGGCGCTGGGCGGCCAGGGACCGCTGCAGCGCGCCCAGCATGGTGTTGAACGACGTGGCCAGCCGCCCGAGCTCGTCGGCGCGGTCCACTTCGACCCGGCGCGCCGGGTCACCGGTGGCGGTGACCTGTTCGGCCACCGCGGCCAGGCGGCCGACCGGCGCCAGCCCGGCCCGGGCCACGCCCCAGCCGACCAGCGCGGCCAGCGCGATGCCCACGGCGCTGAGCAGGGCCAGGGTGGCGCCGACGGTGGTGACCTCCATGTCCATGATGTTCAGCGGCACGGCCTGCTGCAGGGCCAAGCCGGGCGCGAGCTGCGTGGTGAGCACCATGGCGTGCACCCCGTCCAGGGTGGCGTCGCTGTAGTAGGCGCCGCGCTGGCCGGCCGCAACCTGGGCCGCTGCGCCCGGGGCCAGCAGACCGGCGTCGCCGGCCGGAGTCCAGACGTCACCCTGGGCCGTCACCAGCTGCGTGTACGGCGTCGACACGCCGAAGTGGTCGGAGTGCGGCGGGACCCAGCCGTCCGGTATGTGCCCGTGGTAGTGGCGGGCCAGCCGGTCGACCCCGGCGCTTTGCTCGGCCAGCACCTGGCGCGCCTGGTTCTGCAGGTCGGAGCGGAGCACGAGGAAGGCCACGGCGGTGATGGCCAGCGTGACCATGGCCACCGCGACCGCTACGGCCACGGTGAACCGGGTGCGCAGCATGAGCCTGCGCCTTCGCGCGAGCCTGTGCCTTCTCACGGGATGAGCCTGTGCCTTCTCACGGGATGAGCCGGTGCCTTCTCACGGGGCGGTCCTGATCACGTAGCCGACGCCGCGCACGTTGTGCACCAGCCGCTGGTGGCCTCCGTCCTCGAGCTTGCGGCGCAGGAAGCCGACGAAGACCTGCAGGGCGTTGGAGGCGGGGGCCTCGCCATAACCCCAGACCCGCTCGGTGATCACGTCGTAGCTGAGCACCTGCTCGGCGTTGCGCAGCAGCAGCTCGAGCAGGCTGAACTCGATCCGGGTCAGCGCGATCTCGCGGCCGCCGCGGGTCACCCTCCTGGCCGTCGCGTCCAGGGTCAGGTCGGCGTAGCCGAGGATGTCCCGGCGGGACTGGCTGCGCCGCAGCAGGGCCCGCACCCGGGCCTGCAGCTCGCGCAGGGCGAACGGTTTGACCAGGTAGTCATCCGCCCCCACCTCGAGCCCGGTCACCCGGTCATCGACCGCGTCCCGGGCGGTGAGGACCAGGATCGGGGTGGCGTCGCCCCGGCCGCGGATCCGGCGGCAGGCATCGAACCCGTCCACCATCGGCATCTGGACGTCCAGCACGATCAGGTCGACCGGCGACCGGGCCAGCGCGGCGAGCGCGTCCGCGCCGTGCACGGCGGTGGTCACCGCGTACCCGGCGTAGCGCAGGGCACGCTCGAGTGAGTCCCTGACGTCGGGATCGTCGTCCACGACGAGCAGTCGTTCCCCGCCGGTCGGGGGGGCCAGCGGGGCGGGCGCGCGGTCGGTCTTCATCGTGGTCAGCGAATCAGTTCTGGCTGAGAACTTCCTGGAAGCTTCCCCTGCGGAGGCCGATTTTTCATTGATCTTTCACAAACGGGCTCCACGCTGCCGGTCATGATGAACGGCGCGGACGGCTCCGGCCCGCAGCTCTGGCTGGTCAGGCACGGTGAGAGCACCTGGAACATGCGGGGCCTGGCCCAGGGCCACGACGACCGGGCGGAGCTGACCCGGCGCGGCCTCCAGCAGGCGCGGGCGGTGGCCAGCGAGCTGGGCGGTCACCCGATCGGGACGCTGTACGCCAGCGATCTGCGGCGCGCGCGGCAGACCGCGGCCCCGGTGGCCGCGGCGCTCGGGCTGCGGGTGCGGTACGACGCCCGGCTGCGCGAGCGGTGCCTCGGGGTGCTGGAGGGCAGCGCCGCCGCGGCGGTCCCGGCCGCGGCCAGCGGCCTGGACGGGCAGCGCGTGGCCGATGCTGACGCCCGGCCCGACGGCGGCGAGTCGCTGCGCGATTTCTACCGCCGGACAGCCGAGTTCGCCGCGGACCTAGCCGGGTCCTGGCCCGCGGCCGGGGGCCGGGACATCGCGGTGGTGGCGCACGGCGGCACGCTGCGGATGCTGTCCGCCCGGCTGACCGGCACCCCGATCGAGGAGATGCGCTGGGAGCCGCTCGGCAACGGCTGCATTCTGCGCTTCCCGGCCGCCCGGCTGACCGCTGCCGCTGCCCGGCTGACCCCCGCCCGGCTGACCCCCGCCCGGCTGACCCCCGCCCGGCTGACCCCCGCCTGGCTGACCTCGGCCATGGACCGATGAGATTGCGAAAGGACGAACCGATGAACCCGACCACCTTGCAGTTGCCGCGCCGGACGGACAAGCCCCGCCGGAGCGGGCTGACCATGGTCATCGACGGCGGGCTGCCGGTGGGGCTGTTCGCCGACCTGATATCGTCGGCGGCCGAGTACATCGATGTGGTCAAGTTCGGCTGGGGCACCGCGGTGGTGACCGGCGGGCTGCGGGACAAGATCGGGGTGCTGGACTCCTGCGGCATCGGGTTCTACTTCGGCGGGACGCTGTTCGAGAAGTACGTGCTGCAGGGGCGGTTCGACGACTACCGGCGGTTCTGCCTGGAGTACGGGTGCTGCCGGGTGGAGGTCTCGAACGGGACGATCCCGATGTCCAACGCGGAAAAGGCGAGCTATGTCCGCAAGCTGGCCGGCGACTTCACCGTGGTGTCCGAGGTCGGGTTCAAGGACCCGGTTCGGTCCGAGCAGCTGCCGCCCAGCAGGTGGGTGGAGTACATCAACGAGGACCTGGAGGCGGGCGCCAGCCTGGTCACGCTGGAGGCCAGGGAGAGCGGCAAGTCGGGCATCTGCCGGCCGGACGGCGCGCTGCGGTTCGGGCTGATCGAGGACGTGCTGGCCTCGGGCCTGCAGCCGGATCAGCTGCTGTTCGAGGCGCCCACCACCGGGCTGCAGGCCTACTTCATCACCAGGCTCGGGCCCGACGTGAACCTGGGCAACGTGCCGGCCCCCGCGGTCCTCGGGCTGGAGACCCTGCGCCTGGGCCTGCGGGCCGACACGCTGACCGCTTTCGAATAAGAGGCAACCGATGCGGACCACCTTTGACGTCTTCCACCTGGCCATTCCCGTGCACGACCTGGACGCGGCCCAGGACTTCTACGTGACCCTGCTCGGCTGCAAGCTGGCCCGCCGCTACCCAGACCGGATCACCGTAGACTTCTTCGGCGATCAGCTGGTCTGCCACCTGACCGAGGGCGGGCCGCCGGTGGAGCGGCCGCCGAGCCTGTACCCGCGGCACTTCGGCGTGACGTTCCGCGACCCGGCCGATTTCGACGCCCTGCACGCCCTGGCGGTCCTGCGCAAGATCCCGTTCTACGCCGACATCTCGATCCGGTTCGAGGCCATGGCCGAAGAACACCGCACGTTCGTGCTGCTCGACCCGTCGGGCAACCTGCTGGAGTTCAAGCATTACCGCGATCCCCGGATGATGTACTGATGGCGCGACGCAGGCTCAACCAGGTCGACGCCATGCGCCCGATCAAGCAGGCGGGCGTGATCAGCACCCATTCGATCCAGTACTTCGCGCCCGCGTCGGCCACAGTGACCGCGAACGCCGCGCTGCTGCTGACGCACGTGTCACGGGATGGCTTCTTCTTCATCTCGGCGTGCATGCTCGCCTACGCCTACGCCGACCTGCGCGGGGCCGGGCTGCCCCGGTACTACTGGCGCCGATTCGTGGCGGTGGGGATCCCGTACGTCTGCTGGACGCTGGTCTATTTCTTCTACCCGCTGACCGCGTGGCACTACCTGAACCTGCCCACGGAGCTGAAGAGCCTGGGCACCATCATGTACACCGGGTACGAGCAGCTGTACTTCCTGCTCGTGATCATGCAGTTCTACCTGGTCTTCCCGCTGGTGCTGATGCTGCTGAGGTGGACAAGGAACCACCACGGCCTGCTGATCGCCTTCGTCGCGGCGGCCCAGGTGGCGATCTCGATCGCCACCCACTGGTACCTGCTGCCGCCGCTGATGCAGAAGTGGGCCCAGCAGGACTCGCTCAGCTACGTGCTGTACCTGATCGGCGGTGGGGTGGTCGCCTTCCACCTGGAGGAGGTGCACGCCTGGGTGCTGCGGCACGCGCACCTGATCATGGCGTACACGCTGGTCGCGGCCATCGCTGCTGAGGTCATCTTCTACATCTCCCGGGCCGGGGTGACCACTGTGCTCGGCTCGGGCAGCGACCCGTGGCAGCCCAGCGTCATCCCGTTCAACGTGGGCGCGATCGCCTGCGGATACCTGGCCGGCGTGGCGCTGGTGCGGCCCTGGCGTTCCCGGGTGACCAAGGCCATGGTGCGCTCGAGCTCGGACAACGCGTACGGCATCTACCTGAGCCAGATGCTGTTCATCACCGGGCTGACCTGGCTCGGCTGGCGGCACCTGGGCCGGCTGATTTCGTGGCCGCTGCTGGTCGCCCTGACCGTGCTCATCGTCTTCACCTGCGGCATCGTGCTGACCAGCCTGCTGGCCAGGACGCCGCTGTCGGTGGCGCTGACCGGGCGCCCGCAGCAGCCCTGGTCGACCTTGATACCGCGGCGGCGGGCGGCCCGGGACGCAGCGGAGGCCCAGCGCGCAGCGGAGGCCCAGCGCGCAGCGGAGGCCCAGCGCGCAGCGGAGGCCCAGCGCGCAGCGGAGGCCCAGCGCGCAGCCGACGCTGACCTTCCGGCCGGGCCGGCGCCCGGGGCGCTGGCGGGCCTGATCAGAGAACCGAACGGAGCATGACCGTGATACGGGAGTTGATCGAACAGGCTGCGGCCGGGCCAGGCGACGCGTGCTACCTCGAGGACGCGGCGGGCGCCGGGACCCTGACCTACGCCGGGCTGCGGCGTTCGGTGCTGGCCTGGTCTGGCCGGCTGGACCAGGCTGGGATACCGCCCGGGGCGCGGGTCGCGGTGAGCCTGCCTGACCCGCTCGGGTACGCCACCGTCCTGGTCAGCATCCTGGCCGCCGGGCGCGTGGTGGTGCCGCTCGATCCCGGCGCCCCTGAGGCCGAGGTGTCCCGGGTACTGGCGGCCGCCCGGCCGGACGCGGCGGTGTCCGGCGCCGGGGGTCTTGACCTGGAGGTGCTCGGGCAGCGCAGCGGGCGGGACGGGCCGGCCAGCGACGAGCAGGAGGCGGCCGGCGGCGAGCAGGGGGCGGCCGGCGGCGAGCAGGGGGCGGCCGGCGGGATTTACCTGTGCACCAGCGGGACGACCGGTACCCCCAAGGGCATCCTGCTGCGCGAGGGCCAGCTGGTGCACGTGGCTGCGGGGGTGGCCGCGCACCACCGGCTCACCCCGGCCGACCGCGGCTACTGCTGCCTGCCGCTGTTCCACGTCAACGCCGAGGTGATCGGCCTGCTGGCCACCCTGACCGCCGGGGCCTGCCTGGTGGTGGACCGGAAGTTCAGCCGCCGGGGCTTCTGGGCGCTGATCGAGCAGCAGGAGATCACCTGGGTCAACGCGGTGCCGGCCATCATCAGCGTGCTGGCACTGGACCCACCCGCGATCCGCCCGGACCCCCTGGCCTGCCGGGTGCGGTTCTTCCGTTCGGCTTCGGCTCCGCTGCCTGCGCCGGCGCTGCGGCGGTTCGAGGACGCCTTCGGCATCCCCGTCGTCGAGACCTACGGCATGACCGAGGCGGCCAGCATGATCACCGCCAACCCGCTGGACGGGCCACGCAAGGCCGGCTCGGTGGGCCTGCCGGCCGGCTCGGAGATCCGGGTGGTGCAGCCGGACGCCGGGAAATACGTGCCGTGCCCGGCGCCGCTGGTGGGCCGGGTGCAGATCCGGGGCCCGGGAATCATCACGCGGTACGCGGACGGCGGCCCGGCCGGCGCCTTCGACCCGGAGGGCTGGCTGGACACGGGCGACCTCGGGCACTTCGACTCCGACGGCTACCTGTTCCTGGCCGGCCGGTCCGACGACGTGATCAACCGGGGCGGGGAGAAGATCTACCCGCGGGAAATCGAGGATGTCCTGCTCGCCCAGCCCGGCGTCGGGTCGGCCACGGTGGTCGCGGCTCCGGACCAGGTGCTCGGCCAGCGGCCGGTGGCCTACGTCGTCCCGGCTGGAGCCTGGCCCGCTGACCAGCTGGAGCAGGCCCACCTGGAGGAACTCCTGGACAAGGCGTGCGAGGCGGCCCTGCCCCGGCCCAAGCGGCCGAGCGAAGTCCGCCTGGTCCCCGAGCTGCCGGTGGGCGCGACGGGCAAGGTGTCCCGGCGCCGCCTGCGCGAAATGGCCGGCCGGATGCCGATTTTGCGGTAAACATACATAACGCCCTACATAATCCGGGCGATGCGGCACGGCCTGACCACCGCCTAATTTGAGTGTCGGCGAGGTCTGGGTTGTGCCGGGATGTGGCGCCTTCGCTTGGCGGAACCCCGGCGGGGAGGGCAGCCCAGACCGCCGCATCCGCGTGACCAGGTCGGGCGTGAGGCGGGATCACGTGGCCGGGCTATGGACATGCAGATGCCCAGCCCGGGTCCCGGGACTAGGCATCGTGCCGAGCGTGAACTAGCAATCAGGCGTTTATCGCGCCGATTTACCGCTAATTGTTTCCGGCCACCTCGAATGCGCAGTAATTGCGAGAGCAGGACAAATGGGAAACCTCCTGGTCGGCAGCTGGCCGCAGCGGCGCGAAAGCGGACGGAAGGGGGCGAGAGGCCAGGTCCTTCGGTCAGCGGAAGTCGCGGCTGGGCAGGGTGACGCCGGTTACAGAACGTAGTCTTGGAAGGCTCAGGAACCGCGGTCCGCGGTCCCTGAGCCTTCGCGTGGGGCTAAGGAACTGCCCTGACTAGCCAATCGCGCCGAGGAATGCGGTGAGACCGCTCACCACCCCGCCGAGCTGGCCGATCAGATGCGCGACGTAGATAAGACCCATTTCTACAACTCCCCCTGTGAAATTGGGCTTGTCGCCCATTTGGCAAGCCATCCCGGGCGGGACGGCTGGCGCCATCCCCGTGTGGCGCTTGGGTGAATCATAGGGGTAACAGAAGGGTGATGCAATGCTGCCTAGGGAGCTAGGGCAGTTTCGGCGTGGCGCCCGGCACAGTGCGCTATTTTTAGATCATGAAGGCACTTGTGCTAGCAGGCGGATCGGGCAGTCGGCTTCGCCCGATTACGCACACATTCGCCAAGCAACTGGTCCCGGTGGCCAATAAGCCGGTTCTGTTTTATGGCCTCGAGGCCATACGAGACGCCGGCATTACAGAGGTCGGGATCGTGGTGGGTGAGACCGCGGCGAACATCCAGGGGGCCGTCGGTGATGGCCGGGCGTTCGGGCTCAATGTCACCTATATCAGGCAGGAAGCGGCGCTCGGGCTGGCCCACGCCGTCCTTATCGCGCGTGACTTCCTGGCCGGCGACGATTTTGTTATGTACCTGGGCGACAATTTCATCATCGGCGGCATTACCGCCCTGGTCGATGAGTTCAGGTCGCGCCGGCCCGACGCGCAGATCATGCTGACCACGGTGCCGGATCCGCGCCAGTTCGGCGTCGCCGAGCTCGACGAGGCCGGCGAGGTGGTCAGCTTGGTGGAGAAGCCCCGGTGCCCGAGGAGCGATCTCGCGCTGGTCGGGGTCTACATCTTCACCCCCGCCGTGCACGAGGCCGTGCGCCAGCTCAGGCCGTCGGGCCGCGGGGAACTCGAGATCACCGAGGCCCTGCAGTGGCTGGTCGACACCGGCCACAAGGTACAGTCCACGATCATCTCGGGGTACTGGAAAGACACCGGCAACGTCGCCGACATGCTCGAGGTCAACCGCATGGTGCTGGAGAGCGCCGAGGCGCTCCAGCACGGCACGGTAGACGACGCGACCGAGCTCATCGGCCGCGTGGTGATCGAGCGCGGCGCCCAAGTCAGCCGTTCGCGCATCGTGGGCCCCGCCGTCATTGGTGCGGGCACGCGGATGGACGGCTCCTACGTCGGGCCGTTCACCTCCATCGCCGAGGGCTGCACCATCGTCGACAGCGAGATCGAGTATTCCATTGTGCTGCGCGGGGCCTCCGTCAGCGGGGTCAGGCGGATCGAGGCCTCGCTCATCGGCCACGACGTCGAGGTGACCCCGGCGCCGAACGTGCCCCGGGCGCACCGCCTGGTCCTCGGCGATCACAGCAAGGTGCAGATCAGCTCATGAGAATCCTGGTCGCCGGGGGTTAGCTGGCCACCGGGCCGGGCGGGATGCCCGGCCCTCCCGCGCCCACCGTCCGGCGCCGTTCCAGGCCAGGCCGGCCGCCATCGCCGCCAGGAGAGCGAGGCCGCCGAACACGCGTGCGCTCGAGCCGGTCTGGATGATGGGCCCGCTATCCCCGAGGATCTGAGCCGAGATGCGGTAGCGAGGCAGGATTCCCGCCTGCTCCTGCCGTGCCGCGAGGAGACGGCCGAGCACGTGCGCCGCGACCACGAATGTGCGGCGGGCATCCGCCGCGACCGGCGAGGCCGCCGTCAGCGTCGCAAGGGGGGCGCCGTAGTTGGGATATTCCTCGTTATACAGGTCGACAAGCGCGAGGCTGACACTGGCGCCGCGGCCCGCGGCGCCGATCTGGCGCTGCGCCGATGGGCTGTTCAGGATCTGGACCATTACCTCGCCGGTGGTGATGAGAGACGGCGCGAACATGTAGTAGGCATTGGGGGCATTCAGGGTTTTAGGCAGGGAAAACTCTATTGTTGCGCTCTCGAGGTACATAGGCGGACTGGTACCGATGTCATACCCCACCCCGGCCGCCAGGAGGAGCGTAGCCACCACCAGGGCGAGGCGAAGCCTTTTTCTCGCAGTCCCGAGGGGATTCATCACGCCACCGCCATCGCATTCTCCCTGCTTTCCGCTGCCCACGCGAAGACCGCGGACTCCGCTGAACGATAGCGGCCCGGCGCGAGATAACTATAGTGAACCAAGGCGGAGCACGGGCAGCCCATCATCCGTAAACTCAGGATGGAAAAGGTGGCGCCCCCTCATCCAGGAAATCCCTTATGGCCTGTTTTCCCGGGAAACGCGCGTGCCGCCGACACGAAAAACCGTACATTCGAGCATTTAGGCGGGGTGGATGGACTTCAGGAAAGCAGTCCGTATCTGGCGGGCGCGGTGGATCTTGACCTCTGTACTGCTTATTCTGGCCATGGCCGGCGCCGCCGGGGCCGCGGCAAAGACGCCGCGTTACTACCAGTCTGCTTCCTCCGTGGTCCTGCTGGCATCGCACGCGGCCTCCAGCCAGAACGGCGGCAACCCGTTCCTGAGCTTCGGCCCCTCGCTGACCCTGACTGCCGACGCCGTCAGCCGGGAACTGATGGCACCGGCAACCCTCAGGCAGTTGGCCGCACGGGGATTCACCGCCTCGTACACCGTCGCGCTCCCGACCTATACCACCTCGACGACCGGATCGGTCCTGCTGGTCACGGTCGCGGGCCAGCACGCAACCGGGGTACAGCGCACGCTCAGGGCGGTGACCGCGCAGATCGGCACTCAGCTGGCCCAGATGCAGCAGGGCGTCCCGGCCGCCAGCCAGGTACGCGCCGAAACCCTTTCCTTCACGCCGGTTGCGACGCTCAGCATCAGCCAGACGGCGCGCCCACTGGTCGCCGCCGGCGCGCTGCTGCTGGTGATCTGCCTCGGGATACCGATCGTCGTGGACGGGCTGGCCACCCGGCGGCGGCTCAGGGATCGGTCGGCACTCCCGGAGCTTTCGGCGCTCCCTGAGGACTGGACGCTCCTTGATATTCCGGCTTTCCCTTATGGATCGGCGCTCCCGGAGGAGCAGGTCATCCCGGCGGAGCCGGTCATCCCGGCGGAGCAGATTTTCCCAGGAGGAGGAGGAGGAGCCACAGGACGTGCCGATCAGCAGGCCGACGACGACCCGGCTCAGGGCGAGCCGCGGCTGTCCCCGTTCTCCTCGCCGTCCGCCCGCAACGGCCGGGCGTCCCGCCGTCACGCCCGGCATTCGGGGGTCGACGGGTAAGCCAGCTGGCCTCTGGACGTCAGTGATTCACAATTTGCGGGACGTGCCCTAGCCCTGGACCACAGACCCCGAGCTCAGCTCGGTTTTAACCCTGAGAGCATGCTGGAGCCTCGGCCTAGTCCTCGGCCAGCTGCTGCGCGCGCCCCAGTCTCCATGCCGCTCCGACGCAGCCGAGCAGCAGGAAGAACAGGCCGGCCGCGATGGAGAAGGACAGCGCGTCGAACGACGCGAAGCACACGGCGCCGACCGCGATCGACGCGGCCAGGCATTGCCCCAGGTCGCGGGTCCGGGCATCGGCCGCCGTAGCCCGCACGCTCCGAGCGGTGAACCAGCCCGTCGCGAAGCATGTCACTAGGGCGAGGAGCCCGAGGACCCCGGTCTCGAGCAGCGAGGTGAGGTACTGGTTGTCGATGAAGAAATAGGTCTGCGGAAAGAACGTCTGGAATCCCTGGCCGAGCCACGGGTGTGCGGCGATATAAGGCACTGCCTCTGAGTACGCGTCGGCACGAGACAGGCTGCTCTGGTCGGTCCCGAGCTGGCCGAAGAGCGCGTTGAAACTGCTCACCAGGCTCGGCTTGACCAGCCACGCGAGGGCTGGCGCGGCGAGCCCCACCAGGTAGGCGCGGCGCCGGTCGCGCCTGTGCCAAGTCGGGAAGAGCGCGATGCAGATCACCGCGAGCCCGAAGAACGCGGAGCGCGATCCGGTCATCGGCACCACCGCCGTGATGAGCGCGACCTGCAGCCAGCGGCGGACCCGCAGCGTCGCGGGCGCGAAGCGGGCCTGATGGAGGGCGACCGGCAGGCTCATCGCCAGGACCGCGTTGAGCTCGAGCGGCTGGGCGGCTGTCGCCGTCACCCGGACCAGGCCATTGCGGCTCATGAGATCCGTCATCTGCTGATGCACGGACAGACCCGGGATCACGATGTACTTGGTGAGATCCGCGCCGGTGCAGAACTCGAGCACGCCAAGCGCGGCAACGGCCGTGGCGAGCATGACGATCCGGCGAAGGAGGGTGCTCAGCCGGTCAGCCCGGTCGATCCCGTCCGCCGCGAGCGCCAGCACGCCAACCCATCCCGCCAGCACGATGAGGCCGCGGTCTGCGCCGTTCTGCTGAAGGGCGGGCACAGCATGCCGGCTGGCCGATATGTACACGGCCACCACCACGCCAGCGAAGATCGTCGCGGCGACCCGGACCGGCTGCCTGCCCCGGTCCAGTCCGAGGCCGGGGTGCTTGCGGGCCACCAGGTACCAGCACAGTATGGCGACCGCCAGTATGGCGGCGGGCGCGCCAGCCGCCCCGAACGACCCGACGACCAGGGACGAGGGTATGGCCATCAGCAGGAACGCGTAGCAGCTCAGCAGCGTGACCGCGTCGATCCTCCGTGGCGGACGGCCGACATCGGCGTCATGACGGGGCAGCAGGGCGGCCGGGCCCGGCCCATATCCCGTCATGCCCGGCCGTAACAGCCAGCGGACACATATCCGACATTCCCGCCTATTCGGTCATCCTCGCTTATCCGGCCGTTCCTGCCTATCCAGCGGCAAGCCATTCTTGTCTCCCTTTATTCTTCCGGCGGGTATATACCGTGCCATGCGCCGCTATCCTCGATGACGATGTTCGACGTGAGGTCATTACGGTCGTTGCCTTCAACGGGACCTCGTTTCTCCCGGGGGCCGGTCCCGCCCGCCGGAGGATGCCGCACGTCTGCCGGCAAGCAACCGGGACATGCCGAGAACGCCGACTGCATTTTGTCATAGGAACATTACCAAGAGTATTTGCCAGGCTTGACGGAATCGGCGAGACAGGGCGGGCCGGTTCAGGAGGCCGGCTGCCCGGCGGGGCCGGCGCGGCCCGCGGGCCGGGCGCAGCTGACGTGGCGCGGGCCGGCGAGCGGACGTCGCCGCGACCCGCAACGCCGGGATCGCCGGCCCGCTGTCCGCGGGCCGGCGATCCCGGCGTGCTGCACCGTAGCGGCGCGGTGGTCACGGGGTGGCGATGGTCTGCCCGGTGGTGTCCCAGACGTTGCCGGACCAGACGTTGCCCGTCCCGGTGGAGTTGTAGTAGGCGCTGGGACCGAACTGGCCGCTCTTGGGGTAGTAGAGCTGGCCGAACCGGTTGCCCTCGATGAGGATGTTCGAGGTGGTGGTGCCCAGGTCGGCACCGCCGTAGATGGCGTAGCCCCCGCCCGCGAGGAAGTTATTCTCGATGGTCTTGTTCGCCACCGGCACGCCGGCGGCGGCAAAAACGTCGAGGCTGATGGCGCTGGTCTGCGACAGGCTGATGAAGATCGTGTTGTCCTGGATCGTCAGCGGCGCCGTGCCCGCGGTCATGTTCACGATGCCGTCGGTGTGATCTCCGGCGATGTAGCCGGGGGCGTGAATGTAATTGCCTTCCACCAGCCCGGTTTCCAGCTGGACGCCGACCCTGAACTCGGAGATGTTGTTGTCCTTGATGACCTCCCCGGTCGAGTCGCCGTAAACATCAGAGATCGCCACGTCGACCCGGCCCGTCGTCAGGTTCAGGCCGCTGATGGTGGAATTCTCGATCGTGGCGCCGGTGGTGTGCGTGAGGCTGATGCCGAACGCCCCGCCGGTCACGACCTGGACATTCTTGACCGTCACGTTGTTCGCGGCGATCGTCAGGTTGCAGGGAATGTACAGGCCGCTGAGCACCGTCCCGTTCACGTTCACGATCACGGCGTTGGTCTTGGCGTTGTAGGACCAGCCCGGCCCGCTGGAGGCCTGGCTCGGGACCTGCTTCAGGGTCGTCCCGGCGGGCACGCCGGTGTTCGTCGCGTCCGGGTAACCGCAGCTGCTGGGGTTGGCCGCGCAGTTGGTGGGTACCGCGGCGTTCCCGTTGAAGGCACCCACCGCGGCGAGGGCACTCAGTACGGCGAGCGCCGCGACGCCGAGCACGGCCGCACCTAGCATCCGGTTTCGGCGGCCCGCGGGCGGATGTTCCCCGGATGCGGGTGAGGCGGGCGGCTCCTGCCCGGTGCGGATGTGGGCGGCGTCGTTTCGTTTGGTGGTCATGACATTTCCTTCTCTCATGTGCCTGCTGGGCTGTCATGACCACTCTCGGCGTTATTTCCGGCGTCTTTCAGAGGAGAATTCCCTGTCTAAAGGGAGGCCTTTTCCCTGTCCTTTGGGCCCGGTTATTTCGGCCCGATTCCTTTGGCCCTGCTTTTCCTGTCCGGCTCGGGCCTTTCGGCCCGGGCACTACGCCTCTGCACCGCGGGCTCCGGCGCGAACGGCATCCGCGACCGCCTGCCCGGCAGGGCTCGGCGAGGCGGCTCCGCCGGCACGCGGCGCCCGCCCCTGCCGAATCGACTGGTTGACGGTGGCGTTGCAGGCGGATCGCGGCCGGCCTAGACGACACGGCACCGGGGATCGATGGCCCGGGCTGTCTCGCGGGTAGCGCCGACCGCCCGGTTATGCCGTGCCCGGGTGGTTGTGTCCGGGTGGTTGTGTCCGGGTCGGAGGCAGTTCTCCGGTGCGTCGACTGACAGCGCGCCCGACCCGCAGGTCCGTGACCTGCTGGCCACCGACGCTTCCGCCCGCGACTCCCTGCCTCCATCGGTGTGCAGACGAACCCGGGGCTGCGGCCAACGCCAAGTCGATTGTGTCAACGATCTGCACTGCGCAGGGCAATTCAGGCCAAAGGTGGTGGCATTACGGCTCGCACACTGGCCGGGCAGTTTGGGAGGCTATCGGGTTTACATCGTCCCACCAGTACGCAATGGCGCCGATGGACCTGTTTGATCTAGCCGAAGCGAGGGATCGGCTCATATCGACGCGATTTGTAAGGGTTGCGCAGGATAGAGACGCCCTCCTGAAACAGGTAATAAATATGATCCTCGAACAGCCGCTGGTAGTCTGGCTGAAGGTTGCTCGGAGCGATCCCGGATGGTAGCTTGATCACAGAGGGTCCAAGCAATCGGGTTTAACAGGCGACACGGATTTAACGTCCGAATCGGGCGTTGCCGGGGATGATCTTCCTGTGGTGAAATGCTCTCGCGACACGCGAGAAGACAGGAGAAACATGGCCCCGGCTCGGGTGCCGCTGACCGCGGAAGACAGGGAAGACATTTTCCGCGGACCGACGAAAGGACTGGGAATAAAGACATAGCTATCCTCGATCGGGCGGGCCGAATCGGTCGTGCCCCGGGAAGCCGGGCGGCACGGCGGCACTAGGAGCAATGTGCTGCGAAAAACTGGTCGCCTGCATAAGCGTTCTGGTGTCAGGTGAAGGTGCTAGGCGCTTGCATTCATCCGATCGACAAGATGTAGGAACCCGTATCAGTGAAACCAGAGGATTGCTTGATATGACGACCGCAGCCGCACTGAACATCGTTGAGCGAATGCTCATCGACAAGCCCTCATTTCACCTGTCCGGGGCGGCTCGCTGGGATGCCCTTCCGGAGACGCTCGAAGCGATCGCTAGATTCGCGCAGCCCGGCGATAACACGCTCGAAGTAGGTGTCGGCGTGTCGACCGTGGTGTTCGCGGCTTCCGGTGCGGACCACACCGCCATCAGTTGCGATGCCGCCGAACACAGGCGTGTCCGAGAGTACTGTCAGCAGATCGGGATCGATGACAGCCGGCTAACCTTCGTGGTGGGTATGTCAAACGATGTCTTGCCTGCCCTGCTCACCCGGGACCGCACGTTGGACATGGCGCTCATTGACGGTGCCCACTCGTTCCCGCTGCCTATCGCGGATTGGCACTATGTCACACGGGCATTGAAGGTCGGCGGGAGGTTGCTGCTAGACGACATCCCGGTGCCGGCCGTCGGACAGGTATTCCGGCATATGAAGCTTGAATCTAGCTGGCGCTTGGACGGGATCTTCGATGATCGAGCTGCCGCATTTACGCTGATCGCTCTGCCGGACCAGGATGATGACTGGATTCGCCAGCCCTTCAACATGGATTTTCCGGACTACAGTTTTGCTGGGCTGCCTAAGCAACTGCGCTTGGATAGTACATACCGGTTGAAGCAGATACGCCAGAGAGTAAGCCAGCGGTATCCTGGCTTGCGCCGCATCTACAAGCGCATCGCGTAGACTCAATGCCATGGGCTTTAGGGCGAAGTGCTGCCGGGCTTGAGCCCCTGCCGGTCACGCTGGGTGGTTTCTGGTGGTGAGGGGCGTGTTTCGCGGGTTTCCTGTGAGAAGGGCGTGAGAAGGGCGAGGCTCCTGTAGAAGAGGGATTGTCTACGTCACTCTTCGCCACAGGAGCCTCTCGTGCATGTCTACCCCGTTTCGCCGGATGCCGCCAGCAGCGTCGCGGACGGCGGGGTGATAGTGGCGGTGCGGCTGGCTGACCTGGTGACGCCGCTGCGGAACGGGGGGCTCCCGGGCGGGGACTTCCGGCCGGCGCTGGTCATCGGGGGGACGCGGCGGATCCGGACGGGCGAGCCGGTGGTGTTCTGCAAGATCGTGGCGGTGGCGCCGGCGCAGGTCAGGAGGGACGGGCGGGTCCAGGCGAAGGGCAGCCCGGTGCATCACGCGACGCTGGGGCCGCTGGAGGAGTGGCTGGAGGAGCAGGCCGGGCCGGGCGTGATCGACGGGATCGCGGAGCGGGCGGTGCTGCGGGAGGAGTACGTGAAGGGCGAGCGGGAGCGGCTGCTGGCCAGCGCGTTCATGATCCGTGCCATCGTGCTGATGACGCTGGTGCCCGATGCCGGCGTGCGGGACGCGGTGATCGCGCTGGCCGGGGACCTGGCACTGATGCCGTGGGCGCGGCCGTGGGTGCCGGCGTCGGAGCGGGCGCTCGGGGACTGGCGGAACGCGCTCGGCCCGGAGCCGCTGGAGGAACTCCAGGCTATCGTGCTGCGGGCGTCGTGGCAGGAGCATGAGGACCGGGACTGGCGGGCGGTCGTCATCGGCAGGGGCAGGCCGCTGAAGGCCGGGGCGGTCGACGGGACGCTGATCCGGGTGCCGGACACGCCGGCGAACCGGGCCATGTACGGTTCGGTCGGCACCGGGGATGACTCGTCCCCGTTCCCGCAGCTGAGAGGGCTGCCGATGACGGATGCCTCCACGCGGGGGCTGCTGGGGATGCCGCACGGCCCGGCCGGCACGGACAAGGCCGCCGCGGAGCAGAAGCTCCTGGACACCGCGATGCGGGAGTTTCCGCACCTGTTTGCCATGGACCGGATCTGGATCATGGACCGGAACTATCCCGGCGCGGCCCGGATCGCCCGGCTCACGGCCTGCACGCACGTCCTGATCCGGCTCAAAAGCGACATTCCCCTGAAGAGGGTCAGCGAGATCCTCGCCGACGGCTCGTATCTCGCGGAGGTCTCCGGTGACGGCGTCACCGTGACCGTCCGCGTGATCGAGTACTGGGTGACCGTGGAAGGCCAGCACGTGCCGGAGCTGTTCTGCCTGCTCACCGACCTGATGGACATCGCGGAATACCCGGCCGCCGAGCTTGCCGCCCTCTACAGGTGGCGGTGGGACGGGTCCGAGACCGCGCTGCGGGAGACGAAGGCGAGCCTGGACGGCGCCTGCCCGTCGGCCTGCCGATGCTCCGCTCGGGCAGCCCGGGCCTGGTCCGGCAGGAACTCGCCGCCTGGGCCGCCGGAAACGAGATGACCCGCGGCACCGCCCGCGCCGCCGCGGCCGCCGCCGCCCCCGCCCGGAAGGGACGCCGCGCCGGGCAGCGAGTCCAGGCCCGCGAGATCTCCCACGGCCGCACCCGCCGCGCCATCATCGCCGCGATCCGCACCGGGAAAACCAGCTGCACGGCGCTGACCAGGGAACTCGCGAAACACCGCACCGTCATCGACCGGAACCGGCACCGCGCCCGCAAGGCCAAGTGCGCCAGCACCTTCCCCCGCGCAGGACGAGCGGACACCTCCACCCGGATCGCCGCCGCCGTCATCACCCTCGCGAACATGCCAGCCTGACCAGCGCAAACACCCCCGCAGCCGCCCCAGGAACCCAGCTCGCCGGCCCGTGGAACCGGCCGTCACCCGGCACGACACGCCGGCCATCGGCATGCCCGCGACCAGGAACTACCCACCGTAACCAAAACCGGGAACCTCGCATTAACACCAAATGCCTAAACGTGGATTGTCGCGTGACTGCGCCGTCCGAGACAATGCGGTCGTGCGTATTATCACACGAAGTCACGGTCTCCTGGCGCCTTGAGTGGTCGTCCACGCCATGGATGCAGCGCGTGCCTGGGCTTCTTCGCGGCCCGCACCGCCTTCGAGCCCCCTGGTGGTGGTGAAGCCCGTCTCGGCCTGCTAATTAGCCGCGCAGGATGTGCCCGGCGGCTTCGACGCCGTCCTCAAAAAGGCCTGGGCTATCGAAATACGGTCATAGATTTGGGCAGACCGGCAAACCGCTCCCAATACAGTCGGCTGTCTGGGAAATATTCCCTCATCTCGGTCGCTGAGATCAATTCAGTGTACATTACTGTGCTAAACGCACGTTGCGCGTCCCACCCTCGGGTGTGGCCGAGTGGCCACCGCGGAGCGATATAAGCTCGGGCCCGGAGGGGAAGGAACTGCATGGCAGGAAAGATCCAGTGTGGCTCAATCGGGAAATATCGGTATGGAGTCTGTACTAGATACCGCGGAGCAAGCGAGCGGACTACGTGCGCGAGGGCTGACCGCGCATGGTGCCCACCAACATGTTCGATGAGGCTGTTCGAGAATACGAGATCGAAGGACTGATCAGGAACGAGACGATCCGCATAGCAAGCGTCTCCAGCAATGCTGGTGAGCCAGGGAAACTCTGCGTCATCTTGAGCCTCAAGATTAACGATCGTTACGTGCTGCGGCAATACTGGGGCACGCTCCCAGAAGCTAATCTTGCCGCCTAGATCAAGTACTTTCATGTCGGCCAGCTCAGGTAGTTGACTCTTGATAAACTCCCATCTACGCAGGCGCATGCGTTCGGCGAGAGACGTGTCTGTGGCTACAAAGAAGCCACGAATTCCATGAGTGAACAAGATGCATCTCCTAGGTCCATTGGCAAAGATGCTTGAACTCAGTTCAGGACGTCGGCGTTTACGTCTTTCGGCCACGGATCATTATATCGGCGTTACTGTCTCGTTATGAGCGGGAGCAGCCCGCACGGAACGCGCCTGCAGGCGGGATATCAGCAGCTCCCAGCTGGATGGCCGCGAAACCGCCAGCAGCGCGGCGCGGTGGCTGGCGGAGGCTGACCTGAGCAACTCATGCAGGAGCACTGCGGCCCGCATGCCGCTGGTCGGCTTGCCGTGCTTTTCGAAGTACCGGACCCGGTTGATTGCCTTCAGTGCGACCAGCGCGTGGGAGTGGCCGGACCCCGCCCTGCGATGACGAACCCGCGCCTGCGGCACGTACTCGACGCGGAAGCCAGCGGCGCGCACCCGGGTCGCGTAGTCCATCTCCTCGCAGTACAGGAAGAACCTCTCGTCCCACATCCCAACCACACGATCGCAGGCCGCCGATATGAGCATTGCCGCGCCGGCAGCCCAGTCGACCGGATGGCGGTAGCCGTACGCGCTCTCAGCGCGCACTATCTCGCTCAGCCTGCCCGGGCGGCGCCCGAAATGATGGCCGAACAGCGCGTCTCCGATCGCAGTGGCCAGCGTCGGCTCTCGGCGTAGCGACGGGTATCGGTGCCCCTCGAAGTCGAGCAGCATCGGCACCACCAAGCCCACGGTCGGGTCGCCAAGGGCGGTGAACATCTGGCGGAGGGCACCCGGCTCAAGTTTCAGGTCGGGGTTGAGCACGGCCAGTGCCTCGCACTGGCCTGCGTGCTGTCGACCAACGTTGATGCCGCCGGCATAGCCAAGATTGGCACCGGTCTCGACGCAGACTACTTCCGGGTGATCACGCACCCGTTCGACGGTGTCATCGGCCGAGCCATTGTCCACGACGATGATTTGCAACGTGAGGCCGGCAGCGGCAGCTGGCAGGGAATCCAGCAGGCCAGCGATATCACGAGCGCTGTTGTACGTGACGATGATGACTGCGCAGTCAACGTGGTGCTGCTGGTCTGGTTCAGTCACGGCAGCCTGATCGAAATCAACTGCTGAGAATTCAGGCATACGATCCTCTAACGGTAACCAAGGCTGCTTAGTCGCGCTTTCCGGTACACTTCAGGTGACGACGCGTCTGACGCTGACGAGATCGTATCGCATATGGCCGGGACGGCGAACGCCTTATCGAAATCGTCTGCTGAGAATTCACCCATGCCATCCGCAGGACTTCCGACATAGAGAGGTATTTCATGCAATGCCGGAGCCGCTCCTGCCGCACGGTCAAGGCGTGCTTTCAGGCCGCAGCCCGCCGCCTGCGGCTGGAGTACCAGCCAGGTCTTTCTGGTGCATTAGTAGGGTTTTCCGGCGGACTTCCAGCGGCGTGCCGGATTTCGCTGAGATCATGATAGCCACGTCGTTGGGGGGCATTTCCCGCACGAATTTGTCAGCCTCAGCGGTGTCGAGCGGCGTCCTCTTCCAGTAAGTGTGGCAAAGCATCGACCCCGTTTCGGTCACGTTAGCGCCCTCGCCGAGCACCTTGTCGACGAACATGCCGTAAAGGACGAACTCGGAGAAGTGCAGCTGCCCTGTGATCGCGTCGAGCCAGTGCCTGCCTGTCGTTTGCTGAATCCGTTCCTGCAGCGCGATGGCGATGCGCCGCTCCCAGACGTTGAACGGGCTGATGTAGTCCGGGTGCGGGGGAGGCGCTGGGGGCACGCCGAGGAGCTTGCAGGCAACGTCGCACCACACGAGGTGGCGCGGCATGCCGCTGCCTATCTCGTTGTCCCGCCGGTAAAAGCAGGTCCGGCCCCCTACGCGGAACGTCTCGGCCGACACCGGGCGTACCAGCAGGACGTCGGAGTCGGCCAGCAGCAGCAGGTCGACGTCGATCTCCGCCGCTACCTGCAACTTTATGACCTGCTGCATCACCCATCCGCGGACCGGTGGCCAGGGACGCCGCGTGTTCAGCCAGAAGTTTGCGCCCGGCACAGGCCATACGTGCCGCGGCAGTACCTCGTCTACGGACAGCACCTCCGTGCGGGTGCCGCGCAGCCGGGAGAACAGCTTGACGTCTCTCCTGGGGGTAATGATGTAGTGCCTGACCGCCGCGGGTGTGTTCCGGAGCACCGATTCGTTCAGGTCACTGCACAGTTCCAGGTCCGTAGCGTAACTCGGCGTTATGACCGCGAGGTCTGCGTCAGCCAATTGATCCCCCGAACTGTAGCTGCCGCCCGCCGGCTGCATTCCTGGCCTGCGGCCAAGACTCGCCGGCTGGGACTCGCCCATGCTCGCCGCGGCCAGCCGGGGCAGCGCCAGCGAGTCGCCGTACGTTATCAGATAGTCACTGTACGTTATATCAGAGTCTTCGTACGGTTCACCAGCCGGGCTGCCCGCGGGCTCGCGGTGCCCGTCGGCATCGATCGCAGTCGTGAGGTACTGGTTGTCAAGGATGTGCAACGTGGTGGGAAGATATGTGCCCCCGCCCCGCCCCAGCCACGGCGCCTGGGGGACCGTAAGTCTTCGCAAATCCTGTGATGGGACTCTCGCTTCCACGTGTTCGTGAGCGGGGGGCGAGTTCTCGTGTTCTGGGCGTCTCCTCCGGGCTGATGGTGTTTGCTGTGGCTCGTGGCTGCGGTGGCCGGTGTTCTGGCGGGCGCGGGCGGTGCCGGGGCGCCGTCCGCGGGCGGAGCGTCGGCTGAGGAACTGCTGGCGCGGGCGCTGGAGGTCATCGAGCAGCAGTCGGCGCGGATCGAGCTGCAGTCGGCGCGGATCGGTGAGCTGGCCAGGGAGAACGCGGAACTGCGGGAGCAGAACGCGCAGCTGGTCCGGGTCAGCGAGGAGCTGCGGGAACTGGCCGGCGGGCAGGCGGCTCAGCTGGCCGAGGCGAACGCCACGATCGCCGTGCTGCAGCGGATGGTGTTCGGCCGGTCGTCGGAGAGGTCCGGCCCGGCCCCGGACGGTGACGGTGACGGCGGCGGCGGGAAGCCGGGCAGCGGGCAGAAGAAGCAGGTGAAGCGCGGTCCGGGGGCGCGTTCGGGGCGGCGGGATTACTCGGGGCTGCCGCGGTTCGAGGTGTTCTGGGACTTCCCCGGCGGCGGGTACTGCTGCCCGGAGTGCGGGGAGCCGTTCAGCCTGCTGGGGGATCACTGGTCCGGGGAGCAGGTCGACTGGCAGGTGATTATCCGGCTGGTCGCGAACTGCCAGCGCCGTTACAAGAGAGAGTGCGGGTGCGAGGGGCCGGCGACGGTGACCGCGCCGGGGCCGCCGAAGGCGATCGGGAAGGGCCTGTTCACGAACGGGTTCACCGCGATGCTGCTGGTGGAGCGGTTCGAGGCGGGCCGGTAGGCGAACTCGCTGGTGAAAAGCCTGGCCCGGCAGGGAGCGGAGATCTCGGCGGCCACGCTGGCCGGGACGGCCGCGCAGGCGGGGGCACTGCTGGCCCCGGTGGAGGACGCGATCGCGGCCCGGAACCGGGATTCGTGGCATCTTCACGCGGACGAGACGTCGTGGCGGGTGTTCTGCCCGGACGGCGGGGACGGCCGGTGAAGTTCTGGCTCTGGGTGTTCATCGGAGCGGACACGGTGTGCTTCGTGATGGACCCGACGCGGTCCGGGGAGGTCCTGGCCCGGCAAGCCGGGCTGGACAGGGAAACCGGGCAGCTCGTCCCGCACGAGGACGGCGGTCCGCGGCGGCTGGTCCTGTCCACTGATTTCTACGCGGTGTACGAGTCCGCGGGCAAGAAGGCCGGCGGCCTGGTCAATCTCTACTGCCTTGCGCATGTCAGAAGGCATTTCGTCCGGGCGGGCGACGCGAACCCAGCGCAGCTGCGGTACTGGGCGGAGCAGTGGCTGGACCGGTTCCGGGCCCTGTACCGCGCCCACGATGAGCTGGCCGCCGCCTGGCAGGAGAGCGCGGCACCTGCCTGCGGGCAGGCAGCAGCAGCCGCCGAACGGCTGGAGAAGGCATACGAGGCGTGGGATGACGCGGCCGGGGCGATCGATGCCGAGCGGAAGAAGCGAGTGTGTCAGAAACTTTGTGTCAGGGAGTGATCACAGTGTAACTTACCGTGAGCCGCGAGGGCGGCGCGACCCGAGGAAGGGCGAAGATGACGACGATAGAGGACCTGGGCGGCGAAGTCGAGGACCGCCGTGAGGAATCTTCGGTGCATGGCGGCGGCGGGGGGCTGGTGCTGCCGCAGGGGGTGCTGGCGGATCTGGCAGAGCAGCTGGCGGCGCGGGCGCGGGCCGGGGAGAGCGCGCAGCTGACGGGGCCGGGCGGGCTGCTGACCGGGCTGATCGGGCAGGTGCTGCAGGCGGGCCTGGCCGCCGAGCTCGGCGCGCACCTGGAGGCGGGCGAGGGGGAGAACCGGCGGAACGGGTCGAGCATCAAGACGCTGAACACCGAGGTGGGGCCGGTGCGGCTGGCGGTCCCGCGGGACCGCGACGGGACCTTCGAGCCGCTGCTGGTGCCCAAGCAGGCCCGCCGGTCCGGCGGCCTTGACTCGACTGTGATTTCGCTTTATGCGAAGGGGATGTCGGTGCGGGACATAGCCCGGCACGTGGAGCAGACCACGGGGGTGGAGATCTCGCACGACACGGTCTCACGGGTGACCGACGCGGCGCTGGAGGGGATGCGGGAGTGGATGTCGCGGCCGCTGGAGCCGTTTTACCCGGTTCTGTACGTCGATGCGATGATGGCGCGGGTGCGGGACGGGTCGGCGGTGCGGAACAAGGCCGTGAACATCGCGGTCGGCATCGACCCCGATGGCTGCAAGCACGTGCTGGGCATCTGGGTGGTGACGGCGGAGGGGTCCAAGGCGTGGGCGCAGGCGCTGGCGCAACTGCGCAACCGGGGCCTGGAGGAGGTGCTGTTCGTGTGCTGCGACGGGCTGACCGGGCTCGGCACGGAGATCACCGGCACCTGGCCGGGCGCCACCGTGCAGACCTGCACGGTGCACCTTATCCGCAAATCGCTGGGTTTCGCGTCTTACACCGACCGCAAGGAGATGGCGGCGGGCCTGAAGATGATCTACACCGCGTGCGATGCGGACGCGGCGCAGCTGGCGCTGCTGGAGTTCGCGGACTCGGCGATGGGCAGGAAGTACCCGGCCGCGGCGGGGGTGTGGGAGCGGGCCTGGGACCGGTTCATCCCGTTCCTGGAGTTCCCGCCCGCCCTGAGAAAGGTCCTGTACACGACAAATGCCATCGAGAGCTTTAACCGGGAAATGCGGAAAGTGCTCAAGACGCGCACTCAGTTCCCGAACGATGATGCGGTCGCCAAGACGCTGTGGCTGGCTATCGTGGACGCCGAGGACAAGCGCGCCGCCAGGCGCGCCAGGCAGGCCAGGCAGGCTGACCAGCGGGAAAGCGTCTCGCGGCTGATCGAGGGCCACATCACCCAGGGCTGGGCGCAGGCCTGGAGCGAGATGGCGGCCCGGTGGCCGGAACGGTTCGCCGGCCGCATGTGAAGACAGGGGGTGCGGGATGCCGCTGCCGGGAAACGGGACGCCCGCAGGATCGGTCCCGCTCGACGCGCTCGATGCTGAGGAGATCGCTGACCTGCTGGCCGGCGCGGCCGCGATCGCCGGCGCCCTGGCCGGGCAGCCGGAGGCCGAGGCAGCCTGCGCGGAGCACGCGCCCGGCTGGGACGGCCTGGCCGACCTGCACTTCGCCCTGGCGATCGCCGCAGCCGGGCTGGACGAGGCCATCGAGGAGCACACCGGCCTCCTGCACCCCTGAACCGCGGCGCTGCCCGCCTGCACCTTGAAAAATAAACAGGCAAAGCCTCCGAAAATGCGTGACGGCATGGTCACCGTCTGCTATGTTTAATGACAGACGGGAAAGCCGCCACGCGATCCGCGCAGGATCAGGCAGCGGATGTCCCGGAACCGCCAGGGAAATACGAACACGCAGTATCCAGCCCAGGCGGGGCAGGGTATGCCGGGTTCCGGGAAACCGGAGAATAAACCGGGCAATAGAATTCCAGATAGTGCGAGATGAAGGTTCCGGATAAGCATCCGGAACCGGATGGTGAAAAGACCCGCGCACAAAGAATCTGACACTCTCGAAGAAGCAGGAACAGGCGCCCGGCCTGCAGGAGCCGGCGAAGAAGGCGCTCGCGACCCTGGGCCGCGAATGGGACGGCATTATCGCCCACCGGGACTACCCGATGATCAGCATCGATAACAATATCGCCGAGAGGGCGATCCGCGGCCCGGTCGTGACCAGGAAGAACGCCGGCGGCTCCCATAACGGGAACACCGCCCGGAACGCGGCCCGGATGTTCACGATCACCGCGACCGTGAGGATGGCCGGGCTGAACACCCTCACCTGGCTCACCGCCTACCTGGACGAATGCGGCCGCCACGGCGGAAAACCGCTGACCGGCAAGGCGCTGGAAAGGTTCCTCCCCTGGACCGCGAGCCCGGAAGACCTCCGCACCTGGGCCCAGCCCCCGCCATCCGGATAAAACCCGCGTGAGATAACACCGTCACCGGCGTCGTGGCCGCAGGCCGCCCCGCCGGCTGATTGCATGCCCTCTCACAGGACTTCGAAGATCTGGGGGACCAGCTGCTCGACATACGGATAGTTCTTCGTCCGGTGCGCGACCGAGGGATCAGAATGCGCCGCCAGGAAAAAGGAAACAAGCGTCCCGATCAGGTCAGGGACGACGACGAAGACCACCCCAGCGTCACCGGGCAACCGAGAAAACCTGCAGCAACCGCACCGCATGCGAAGGTCTCGCCGCGATCCGGGACATGGGAATCTCCGCGCTGCGCGCTATCATCCCCGGCGCAACCGGCATATCGCCATTCGCCACACCTAACCGCACCCTAACCTCTCCCCCGGCGCGGACTTAACTTATTCAAGACGCCCAACCCGCGCAGTCGGATTACTGCTAATACGCCGTGCGCCGCCGCCTGCGCGCCGCATGCCGCGGCGGCGGCCCGGTCGGCACCCCCAGCGCGCGGCCGCCTCTGTGATAAGTCCGCAAAATCCTCCGCACCCGCGGATGCATCGCCCGCCCTCGCACAACTAGCAAAATCAACTGCGGAGCCGTCACCACCACATAAAAAGAGCCGCCCGCCGCCAGCCCTGCCACCAGCTGAACCAGCGGGCTCGCAAACCGGGAAGCCGTGAGCCAGGCAAGGCAGGCCGCTGCCGCCGCGGCCGCAAGAGGCGGGAAAGCAGCCTTCGCTAGCAGGCCGACCCGCACACCGGTGGCACGGTTCAATGCAATGAGATAACAGGGCAGCACGATCGGCCCGATGATGACGATGTGCGCGATTGCTGCCCCCACGATGCCGTCCTTGCGCACCCCTATCGTCATAGCGGGAACAAGTCCGGCAAGCCATATCAATTGAACCGTGAGCACGAATTTCGACCGGCCAAGTGCCGCAAGCATGTTCGAGAACAGCACCCCTGCTACAGAAATTAGCCCGTAACACGCCAAGATCGATAGCACAACGGCGGCGTCCGCCCAGCGCCCCCCGTAAAGCGTCAGGACGATCGGGCGCGAAAGAACCATCACCATTGTGCACATGGGCGCCGCGATCAGCATCACAACACGCACGCCATCGGCCATCGCTCCGCCGAGCCTGGCAGCGTCGTGTTTGACTCGCGAGAACGCCGTCATTGACACGGAGTTAAGCATGCCCACTAGCAGGGTGGATGACCAGGAAGCTGCGTTAAAGGCCAGGACATACGTGCCAAGCAGCACAGGGCCAATAAGGCGCCCGATAAGCGCGTAATCTACATTCTGCAGGATGTAGCCGACGAAATTTGCACAGGCGAGCGGCACGCCGAACTTGTACAGCACAGCAAGCGCGCCCCGCGTCATTCCCGGCAGGTAGAGCTTCGGGGCCGAGAGCAAAACCACCACGCACGATACCCCCTGCCCCGCGACCCTGGACCAGGCAAAGGCCATCGCCCCGCTCCCGTGCTTAGCGAGGAACAGCAGGACCGCCACCGAGGGAACGAAGCTCAGCGCACTAGCCAGGAACAGCTTTCCCTGCTTGAAATCCCGCGTGCACTGGGCTGCGGGAACAGCGGACACGCCCCAGAACACCATGACGAGACCCATGACCTGCACCGGGCGCGCGGCGTCCCGGGAGCCGAGGCCAGCGGCGATCGGTCCGGCGAACTTGTAGAGAACACCGGCCATTATCAGGCTCGATGCCAGGGACGCCGACCACAGGGTCGGCGCCAGGGCATCAACATCGAGGTCGGCTCGCGCCAGGCACGATGTCACGCCGAACTCGCCAAGAGCGGTCACGATGGTGAAGACCGTCGTGGCTACCGCGAAGACGCCGAAATCATGCGGACTGAGGAGACGGGCCACAATTGCGGTGACCCCAATACCCGACAGCCGCAGGAATATCGCGCCCGAAAAACTCCAGATAGCACCGCTGCGCACATTTGCGGACAGCGACCGCGGTGTCTTATGACCGGCCTGACGCAACCGAGCTATCGTCGCGCTAGGCGCAGCAGTCATAGCCGAGACCCGCAAGACGACAGGATCTCTGACCACGCCGGAATCGGGCGCCGACACCCGACGCCGCGCAGCCATCCGGTGATCCCGTGCGGCATGCAACCCCCCGTGGATTGGCCAGCCTAGCCGCTGTTGACCCGCGGTATTGCGAGCCGCGGCAACACATGCGCGTTTCAGGATACCGCCTCGCGACAACGGCCGTGGGATGCGTGTCTACAACCTGCGCAATACCGCACCACCACCGCATTCCGCATAAAACTGGGTAAGTCAGGAACACGCCGGATCCCTTGTTATGCGAGTCCGTCAAGTAGATTCATGAAACACTCTCAGTCTGCAGAGATCTACGCTATCCTCAGTGGAGGATTACGATTTTGCTTACAACAATCAGGCGATCTGCACCCAGTCGTCCCAACGACCACCTAGCACGCAGCGGCTTGATGAAAAGGGTAGCAGCTCATCGGGTTAGTCCTTTGATGCTTCTGCGATAGAATAAGGCGAGGATTTATCTTGAGATTCTTCCGGACAATAAGTCTAGCAGCGGGGGGGACCTGCATTCTTGCCGTTTTCGCCACGGCGAGCTGCACGAGCCACACTGGGGCCAGTTTGCCACCTGGCGTCACATTGCATGAGATCGACGGCGGACCTGATTACTTTGCTGACCTAAGTCATAAGAGCGCTTGGATGGATGATCACATTCTACTAGGAGCATGGCTTGAGCAGCCTCTCAGCGCGGCGGAGGTCGCTTACGATCGCGCCACAGGTGATAATATCTATTGGAACGTCGCCGGTTTGGGCGATATTTGCCATGGAACCGCATGCGTTACAAGTCTTAAAACCATCCGAAACGGCGGCATGCATGTATCGGCGCCTGGCGCGGTTGGGGACAGTGGTTCGGGAAGCGTGGCCTATGAAGGGGCCGACGAAGCAGACATGGAATATGGCCCGGGGTGGGATGCCTGGAACAGGGCTGACAATAAGTGTCTCCCGGCGCACGGCAAGTGCGGCTATACGGTAGCTCGCTGGTATTTTACCGGCCAGCCCGCCTACCTCGGAGCTCCCGGCTATCAAACTCAAGGCTCTGTTATAGAGCAAGGTTACGGGAAAGGTATACTTTTCTGGGAAACCGCTAAACAAGCGGCGGAGTTCTTGAGGTTCAGCGATATCCTTTCGGCAGACAGCTACTGGATGACGGATAAGTCCCTAGACCTAGCGTCGGTGGGTGGCTGTGCACTCTTTCCAAAAAGCCCAGCGATCTGCCGCGATGGCTCCGGATCAGGCCTTACAACCGCGCAGCGCCAACTTCCGGCGAATTATGCCTACAATGTAACTAAACTTGAGCAGCTACAGTCAATGAACGGCCCTTCAAAGCCAGTCGTAGTTGACGTTGAAACCGGGTGTCCCTTCCTGCATAGTGAAGCCTGTACGGTTCCTAGTGCCACGACAGCGGCAGCATGGCATGCTCTCATCGCAGGGGCGCGCGGCATTCTCTGGTTCCAGCATAACTTCGGTGGTCCGTGCATAGATTTCCGTACCATTATAGATGGCTCTAATAGGGCCAGCAGTAAGTACAACTGCCAACAGACCCCTGGTATTACGCTACACGACATGGTCGTTGCACTTGCCAAGTTTAATTCTGAGGTGAACCGCCTGTCACCCGTGCTCCTTTCACCATTTGCTGACGGCTATGCAAGTTCGGCAGGCGATGTTAGCTACATGGCTAAGTATGCTGACGGGAGCTTCTATATTTTTGCGGCATCCGGAAAACCTGGTATACCGCCACCAGGCAATCAGAGAGTGAGCTTCTCTATAGCTGGCGCGCACAATTGCCAAGTGAACGTGATTAGCGAAAACCGTAATATCCCAGTCGTCAACGGAAAATTTAGCGACATATTTGGCAATGCCGATAGTGTTCATATTTATCGGGTGAATTGCTAGGTCGCATCGCTCGTCCTGGTGAAACCACGGCGCCGTCCAGGTCCACCGGTTCCAGGGGTTCGGCGAAGTGGCTGGTCTCGTTGTGCTTCGCTGCCATTAACGGCACCGTGTCTCATCGGACGGGCCGGAGGCTCGTTGTGACAAGCCGATCACCGAAGCGAATGAGCTGGCGCGGCGCTCCCAGGTATGCCTGGCGGCGAATGCTATGCATTGACTGGCTCTTGCGAGGTCGTTCGTCGCGATGCTGGGGATGCCGTCGCCCGCCGCAGCGGGACTGCCGCTCGCCGCGATTCGGTGAATGGCATTGACAAAGTCAGCGCTGTTGCCGGCGAGCACTATGAGACGGTCGGCCCATCGGGCCTGTTCGCCGCGAGTGAGGTCGGCGCGCAACCAGTGAGCCGCCGGAATGTCCGTACTGACCACTGGCACACCCGCGCCAAGATACTCGAGCGTCTTCAGCGGAAACGATGCCCGGTTGAATGGTGTATCCCGATACGGTGTGATCCCGATATCGATGGCGGCCAGGTATGACGGCACCGCCTCGGCTGGGACCGGGCCCGTATAATACACGCGTGACCTGTCGACCAATTCTTTAAACTGTTGCTGTTCCCACCTCGGATCCAGCGGGCCGACAATCAAGAGCGAGAATCCGGCGTCCGCGATTGCATTCAGGATCGACAGGTCAATCCGATCAGATAGCTGCCCGATGAGACCTATAACCGGCTGAGGCAGATCCTCCAGCTCAGGCAGAGCCGCCGCCCGCGCGCCGGCCTCGACCGGCCAGCAGCCGTTAGGGATAACAACGGGGCTGGCGCCCAAGCCCGCCCACCGCTCTGCCAGCTGCGGCGAAACCGCCGCCACCACATCCGCCTGGCCCACAATCCGGATTTCCTGCCGTAGCTGGTACCGCGCAGATAGGCCCATAAGCTCAGCTCCGGCCACGTAGTCGTCGGTACCATAGAAAACGTTTACGACGTTACTGCCCCAGTAACCGAGGAGGTCACCAGGATAGGTTGCCACTACGGCAAACGGCCGGATGCCGAGCCGGCGCAAAGCCCACCTAGTCTGCAGACGCACAAGTGCGGCCGTCGTCACGCGCATGCCAGGCCGGCTCAACCCCGGCATGGCCTTTGGCGTCAGGCGAGTGATTCGGCGAGTTACGACCGAGATTTCCGGTCTGAGGGAATAAGGGGTTGCGCTGCGCCGCAAAGCCGCCGTAACTGGCGAGACTGGCGGATCGACCCAGAGAATACGGGCATGGCACGCCATTGCTGTCACCATGTGCCGGTCGGTACCACGGATACCATCCCATGACACACCCGCCACCCAGACCAAGTAATGATCGGTTTCAGTCAAAACGATCTCCTCGGGCGGGACGCTGCGATGCCGCCCGGGCCGGTTGTGACGGGACGCAGGATGGCCGGATGCTGGGTAAGGCAGTTTCCCGCGCTGAAGCGCGTGCCACACTTTTCCGCTGAGTTGACGGGCCCGACGAATTACCTGTTGTGCGGGACACGGTCCCGGTGGTCCGACTGACGGGGCACGGTGGCCACGGGGACCGCGGGCCTGGCGCCGGCCGGCGGCGCGGCCGGCCGGGCGGCCACCGTGCCGGAGGCGGTGCGGCTGCTCTCGTCACGCAGCCAGGTCAGGTAGTCGCCGCGGGCGCGGGCGCGGCTGGCCCTGAGCCGAGCGAAGACGGCCACCGACAGGAAGTACCCGATCCGCGGCAGCATGCCGGGCCGACGCCGGATGATGGCGGTCAGGTCGGATATCCGCGTCTGGT
Source organism: uncultured Actinomycetes bacterium (assembly GCA_963835775.1). Taxonomy (GTDB): domain Bacteria; phylum Actinomycetota; class Actinomycetes; order Streptosporangiales; family Streptosporangiaceae; genus Palsa-504. The sequence continues at coordinate 338,522 of CAWIHB010000007.1, forward strand.
CGGCCGAGCCATCCAGACCCTGTGCGCGTTCGATCTGCGTGGTCCCGGTCACGCAGCGGGTCCTGCGGCACAGCAGGCCGGCGAACGTCGTTGGTGGGTGAATGATGACCCGGGCGCCGGGTACTAGCGCCGTCTCGTGCGGTTCGAACATCAGCGATGCGGCAAGATCATCGGCCTGAAGCGGAGGCAGGCCGGCCAGGCGCCGGTGCCCGGCTTCGTTCACGGCGATGACCCCCCGGCCCCACAGCCCGCGCTGGACCCCTGGCAGCAGCGTCCAGACGTCGTAGTACCAGCGCACCTGCCAAGGCCGTCCGGCCATGACCAGTTCGCGCCGCGGCGCGGCGGCCAGCACCCCTGGCTGGGATAGCGCCGCCGCCAGGGCCCGGACGTCGTCTATCCGCAACTCGAGATCCGCATCGACATAAATGCGCGGGAAACTTGCGGCAGCGCGGTCTCCCGCGGCCAGCGCCTCCTGCTTGCAGGCGACGGGAAGGGTCAGGACCCGGACGGCCGGCCCGAATGAGGCTGCCACTTCGGCGGTGTTATCTGTGCAGCCGTTGGCAACGACTATTATGTCCATTTCGCCCAGGTCGGCACCATTTACGAGCTGCTCGAGAAGGCGCCGGATTACCTGGCCCTCATTATGCGCGGGAATAACGACTGTCGTCACGACACAGCATTATGAACGACGGCGGCGGCCGCGGATAGCAATTGGCGGCGCGCCAGGAGATTTATTTCCGCAGCCACCAGGAACATAACCGAAATATTCAGGTGTTTACCTGGATATTCGGGCAGGCATATTGCGCCCTAAAATGCAGAATCCGTGCGTGCGCGGCATATTAGCTGTCCGACACCGAACGCTGCCTTCACGGCTGGATGCCTGGTTGCTGCCGGTACAGCAGTTCCGGAGATCTGGGGCCGCGCGGACGGCAAACGACGGAGCTGGCGGATCGGCGAGCGCCGCCGCCTGAGTGTGCCGTTGAATGGCCCCTCGCCGATAAACTCCAGGACGCGCTTCTCTTCTTGGTCCGTCAGCGCCGACAGCAGGTCGGCGGTCGCCATCCAAGTCATGAATCAATGTGGATAGTGAGCCGGAACTCATGTCATCTTCGACCCAAGCCGTTAAAACCGTGCGAAATCAAGCCCATATCCGGTCAAGAGACCTGATTCGCCGAGCCGTACCTCCACGGAGGTGTTGAAGGTGGCCGTTCCGTCAGGAGCCAGCTTCTTGTAGCTTAGTTTTAACAAAACCTTGAAATAACCTGCGAATCACGCTTCAATCGATATTGCGCCAATAGCGCGGGGGACAGGTTCCGGACTAAAGGGGTGCATAGATGGATCGCCCGGTAATGTCGCGCGTCCGCGTGGCGCTGAACGCGCTGATTCTGCTCGCCGGCTGCCTCGCCGGGGCCGCGGGGGCCGTGGCTACCGCGCAGCAGGCACTCGCGGCTACCGTGCCACCCGCTCCCCCAGGATGGATCACCGTGTTCGGGGACGACTTCGCCGGCCCGGCCGGATCCGCGCCATCATCGGCGAACTGGTTCTACGACATCGGCACGGGTCTGGGCAACCAGGAGGTCGACCGCGACACGAGCTCGACCGCCAACGTCTACCTGGACGGTAAGGGCCACCTGGTGCTGAAGGCGATCAACAGCGGCGGCAGCTGGACCTCGGGCCGGATAGAGAGCACCCGCGACGACTTCCAGGCGCCGCCGGGCGGCGAACTGGAGATGACCGCCTCCATCGAGCAGCCAGATCCGGCACACGGGCTGGGGTACTGGCCGGCGTTCTGGGCACTCGGGTCGCCCTTGCGGGCGGACGACAGCGTGCTCACCGCCGGCGAGATCGACATGATGGAGGACGTCAACGGCCTGAACGAGGCCGCGCAGTTCCTGCACGACGCGACGGGCAGCGGCGGCCACGTTCTGATCCCGTGCCCGGCCACCGGATCCGGCTGCCTGACCGGCTACCACACCTACTCGGTGATCATCAACCAGACGAACACCAGCGCGGAGTTCCTGCAGCTCCTCATAGACGGCACGGTGGAGACCACGGTCACCGAGGCGCACGTCGGCACCACCGCCTGGCAGGAGGCCTTCGACCGCGGCTTCTTCATCATCTTCGACCTGGCCATGGGCGGCCATTACCCGGACGCGGCCTGCGGCTGCACGTCCCCGACTTCGGCCACGACATCCGGCGCGTCGATGAGCGTGTCGTACGTAGCCGTGTACGAGAAGGGCGGCAACTCCACGCCGACCGCCGCCCCAACCGCGACCGGGCAGGTCAAGAGCATCGACGGGCTCTGCCTGAGCAACCAGAACTCGCTGAACACCAAGGGCAACCCGATGTACCTGAGCGCGTGCAACGGCCGTTCCGGTCAGCAGTGGTCGCCCTACACCGACAGCACGCTGCGGACTGAGGGGGGATGCCTCAACGTGGTCGGCGCCGGCATCCGCAGCGGCACCGACGTGGACTGGTACCCGTGTAACGGCACCGCGGCACAGACCTGGACCCATGAGTCAAATGGGGAACTGGTGAACCCGCACGCCAAGCTGTGCCTGACCGATCCTGGCGGCAACACCGGTTCCCGGCTCGACATCGAGACCTGCACCGGTTCGGCACAGCAGATCTGGACGCGGCCTTCCTAGCATTCCGGATTTAGCTCGCTACCACCGGTCAGACGGCCTGCGGGAAGCTGAACACGCGGTCCGGGTCGTAGGCCGCGCGCGGCCAGGAAAGCCGCACAAGTGATGTGTGCCTTGACGGCGGAATACCAAATGAAGGCCTCTATCGCGGCATTCTTACCTACGGCAGGTCCGGGCCGCGGGTAGTCGGCATCGATGGCCGACTTGGCAGCGAGCAGGCCCATCCTCCTGCTGTTTTTGCGGACCCCTTAGGCCAGCGGCGCCGATGTTAGGACCAGCCGCTAGATTTTCGGTTTACCCCGAGAAGAAGGAGGCCAGCGGGTTGTGGAGCGCCGTACGCTTGCTAATGTATACCGTGCTAGACGCCTAGGGAACTAACGCCGGGAATCGCATCTGCAGACTAAAGACCGGATCCCGTGGAGTTTCACGTTGTTCCCGGCGAAAACGGACGCATTGGCATTGATTCGGAGAGGAACCATTCCGTTGACTGAGCGAGCCTTGCGCGTTCTGCGGCATATAGCTGGCGGGCGGGAAAAGGACGCCAGGGGGCAGTTCGCGGCATGAGCGTATTCCACAGTGCGGTCGGGACCGACGGCCGCGTGCCGACCGACATGGATGCTGCCATCCCGGGCACGAAGGCGTGGACGAGCGCCTACCTGCGCCGGGCGGCGCTGGCCGACTGGACCTGCGCCCTGGCGGCCGGCGCGGTGGCGGCCAGGATCCGTTTCGGGGACCAGGCCTGCCTGCCCCTCACCTACCTGAGCCTCACCTGCGGGCTGCCTGTCGCGTGGTGGATGTCGGTACTGCTGGCCGGCGGCTATGACACCCGGTTCATCGGGCTCGGCTCCGATGAGTTCCGCCGGATCCTCAGCGCGGCGGTCAACCTGACCGCGGGTGTGGCCGTTATTTCCTACGCGGCCAAGCTCGATCTGGCCCGTGGGTACCTGGCGATCGCCCTGCCGTCCGCGACCGTCATGGACCTGACGGCCAGGTACCTGCTCCGCAAGCGCCTGTACAGACGGCGCGTTCGGGGCTGGTATGTACGGCGAGTCGTCGCGGTGGGCCATGCGGTAGCAGTGGCTCGCCTGGTCACCGTGCTGCGCCGGGACACCTACCACGGCCTGGCGGTGGTCGCCGCCTGCCTGGTCGACGCGCCGGAGGGTGCCGGGCCTGATGGCACGGCTGGCGTGCCCGCGGCTCGCGTGCCCGCCGACGACATGCCCGCGGCCGACGTACCGGTGGCCGGCGGGCTGTGCGGCGTCGCGGCGGCCGTGAGCCGGTTTGGCGCGGATACGGTCGCGGTGCTGTCCTGCCCCGAGATGGACGGCGGCCGCCTGCGCGAACTGGCCTGGGAACTCGAGAAGACCGGCACCGACCTGTTCGTCGCGCCCACCCTGCTCGATGTGGCCGGCCCGCGGACCACCATCCGCCCCGTGGCCGGGCTGCCGCTGCTGCACGTGGACCACCCGGAGCTGGCCGGGACCAAGCAAGCCGTCAAGAGCGCGTTCGACAAGACCTGCGCCGCCTTGGCGCTGCTCCTGCTCGCGCCCTTGTTTGCGGTCATCGCGATCTCGATCAGGCTCGCCGATCACGGCCCGGTGCTGTTCTGCCAGACCAGGATCGGCAAAAACGGCCAGGGTTTCACCCTCTACAAGTTCCGGACCATGGTGCCGCATGCCGAACAGCTCAAATCCCAGCTTGCCACTTATAACGAGGCGAACGGGGTCCTGTTCAAGATCCGCAGAGACCCACGGATCACCCCGGTGGGCGCCTGGCTGCGCCGCTGGTCGCTTGACGAGCTGCCGCAGCTCATCAACGTGATGATCGGCGACATGTCCCTGGTCGGGCCTAGGCCGGCCCTGCCGGATGAGGTGGCCTGCTACAGCGGACACATGCGGCGCAGGCTTGTAGTCAAGCCGGGCCTGACCGGCCTGTGGCAGGTCAGCGGCCGGTCGGACGTGTCGTGGGAGGAAGCGGAACGGCTCGACCTGCACTACGTAGAGAACTGGTCGCTCGCCCTGGACCTGCAGGTGCTGTGGAAGACGGGATCCGCGGTCATCCGAGGTTCCGGTGCCTACTAGCCGCCAGGCGCGCCGGGCACGCCCGCATGTCCTGATCCTGGTCCAGAATCTTCCCGTGCCGTTCGACCGGCGGGTCTGGCAGGAGGCACTGGCCCTGGTCGCCGCCGGATATCAGGTGCATGTCGTCTGCCCGCGGACCAGGGAGCATCCCCTCCGCCGCGAGACGCTCAGCGGCGTGCGCATCTACCGCTACCGGCCCGGCCCCGAGGCACGGCGGCTGGCGGGCTACCTGGTCGAGTACGCGGTGGCGATCGGGGCTCAGCTCCGCCTCGCGCTCACGATCCGCGCCAGGCACCGCATCGGCATCGTGCAGATCTGCAATCCGCCCGACCTGCTCTTCCTGGCTGCCCTGCCGCTGGTCGCGCTCGGGTCGCGGGTGATCTATGACCATCATGACGCATGCCCGGAGCTGATGATCGCGAAGGGCCACCGGCCGGACGGCCGGGCCTTCCGGCTGGCCAGGCTGCTCGAGCGCCTCACCTACCGCTGCGCGGATGTGTCGATCGAGACCAACGAGAGCTATCGCGATATCGCTCTGCGGCGCGGCCGGATGCCGCGCGAGGACGTGTTCGTGGTACGTTCCGCGCCCGAGATCACCAGGTTCGCCGGCGCGCGGCCGGACGAGAAGTGGCGCCGCGGCCGGAGATACCTGGTCGGCTACGTGGGCGTGATGGGCCGCCAGGACGGCCTGGATTACCTGATCGAGGCCGCCCGGATGATCATCTCGGACCTGCTGCGCCCGGATATCCAGTTCGTGCTGGTGGGCTCGGGTCCCGAGCTGCCGCGGCTGCGCGAGCGGGTCAGGTCCCTGGGCCTGGACGATCAGGTAGTGCTCACCGGGCGGCTGTCAGATGAGGATCTCGGCACCGTACTGGCGACCGCGGACGTCTGCGTCAACCCGGACGAGGCCAACCGGATGAACGATATCTCCACCATGAACAAGATCATGGAATACATGGCCCTGGCCAAGCCGATCGTCCAGTTTGACCTGCACGAGGGGCGCGTATCGGCCGGCGATGCGAGCCTGTACGCGGTGCGCAACGACGCGGCCTCGCTGACCAAGTGCATTGTCGAGCTCATCGACAATGCCGAGGCGCGGGCCCGGATGGGGCAGTTCGGCGCCCAGCGGCTGCGGAGCTCGCTGAGCTGGGAGTCGCAGGTCCCGAGGCTGCTCGCCGCCTACGAGCGGGCCGCGGCCAAGCCCAAGTGCCGCTGATCTGCGACCGGGCATCGGTTTCTCGCGTTATCTGGACGCCGGGTGGGCCGGCTCGGTCGTCCTGGGCTCGGGGACCTGGCCCAGAAGGCCGGGCACCAGGCGGGTGCCGATCCGCAGCAGTGTCTCCGCCTGGCGGGCCGGCATCGGCCTGGCCAGCAGGTAACCTTGCCCAAACTGGCAGCCCATCGCGATCAGCAGGTCCCGCTGGACCTCGCTTTCTATTCCCTCGGCGACGACCTCGAGCTGGAGCGTCCGCGCGATCTGGACAATGCCCGCGGCCAGCGCCCGGCGCTGCTCACAGACGGCGATGCCGTCTACGAAGGACTTGTCCATCTTCAGCACGTCGATCGGCAGCTCCCGCAGGTAGCTGAGGGAGGAGTACCCGGTGCCGAAGTCGTCGATGGCCAGCTTCACGCCAATAGCCTTCAGCTCCATCAGTTCGGCCACCACCCGCTCGTCCCGCCGCAGCAGGACGCTCTCAGTCAGCTCGAGCATGAGCGCCCCGGGCTCGAGACCGGACGAGTCGAGGGTCCGGCGCACGCCGTCGACGAAACCGGGTGCGCTGAACTGCCGGGCCGACACGTTCACGCTCACGTACAGACTGCGAGCGACCCCGCCGTCAGCCGGCGCCAGGACCTGGGGTGGGTCGCCACGCGGATCCCGGCGCCACCGCGCGGTGTCGGCGGCCGCCCGGGCCAGGACCCAGGAGCCGAGCGGCACGATCTGGCCGGTTTCCTCGGCCAGGGCGATGAACTGGCCGGGCAGCATCATCCCCCACTGCGGATGCGGCCACCGGACCAGTGCCTCGAACCCGGCCAGCTCGCCGGTGGCGAGGGTGACGATCGGCTGGTAAGCCAGCGTGAACGCGTAGCGGGCCACCGCTTGCTCCAGTGCGGCCTGCAGTTCCCGCCGCCTGACCAGCCCGGCGCTCAGCACCGGCTGGTAGCGGCGCCACTGCCGCTTGCCTGCCGCCTTGGCGGCGTACAGGGCCAGGTCGGCATGCCGGAGCAGTTCGTCGGTGTCGGTACTGTCCTCGGTCGTGGCGACCCCGACGGTTACCGTGGCGAGCACGGCCCCGCCGGCGAGCACGAGCGGCTCGGCGAACGCCGAGACCACCTGGTCGGCGGCCGCCTCGACCGCCGCAGGCTCGGGGGCATTGGTGATGAGCACCGCGAACTCATCCCCGCCGAGCCGCGCCGCGGTGTCGCACTCGCGGATCAGGCCGAACAGCCGCACCGCGGTGGCCACCAGCAGCTCGTCGCCGACACCGTGGCCCATCGTGTCGTTCACGACCTTGAAGTCGTCCAGGTCCACGAACAGCACGCCGACGGTCGTACCGGCCAGCCGGGCCGCGGCGACCTGCAGCGAGATCCGGTCCTGGAAGAGCAGCCGGTTGGGCAGCCCGGTCAGCGCGTCGTGGAAGGCCTGGTATTTCAGTTGCTCCTCGAGCCGGCGCTGCTCGGTCACGTCTCGCATGGTCAGCACCAGGCCGGCCACGGTCGGGTCGGCGCGCAGATCGCTGGCCCTGACCTGGACCTGGACGGCCATGCCATCGCGGCGGGTGATTCGCTGGTCCACGTAGCGCGAGCTTGGGCCGCCAGCGGCCGGCCCGCGGCGCAGGACGCCGACCAGTTCATCGCGGCGCCCGTCCGCGACCAGGTCCCACAGGTACGCGCCCGCCACGGCGATGTCACCGAAGATGCTGCTCGCTGACGGCGTCGCGTACCTGACCTTCCCGTCGTCGGCCACGATCAAGATGACGTCCGAGGTGTCCTGGACCAGGGTGCGGAAGTACGCCTCATTGCCCTGGCGGGTCAGTTCCTCGCGGAGGACGATCCGCTCCACCGCGAGGGCCACCTGGTGCGCCAGGATCTCCAGCGTGGCGGCGAGGCCGGCCAGGATACGCCGTGCACCGAATACCGCGAGCACCCCGACGAGCGGATCGCCCGACGGCTGGCCGCCCCGCGTGAGCGGGCACAGCAGCATCCAGTCATACCCGGGAACGATCGCCGCGGCAGGAGGGGGCAGTCTGGTCACCGGCGCGAGGATCGGCGCGGAGCCGGTCACCAGCGGCAGCCAGCCCTCGGCCAGGTCCGCCAGCCGGCTCATCGGCGCAGGATCGGCGGAGGCGGTGGCCACCGCGCGGACCGCGCCGTCGGTCCGCACCGCGAGCAGCACGTCGCCGCGCGGGCCCCGGCCGAGCAGAGTGTCGGTCGCGGACCTGACCGCAGCCCCGGCTTGCTCCACGGTGATCGCCGACACCAGGGCCGCCCCGGCCTCCCGCACCGCCCGCTCCCGGCCGAGCGCCCGGCCGTGTGATGCGGCCACGTCCGACAGCCGGGATATCACCACGCCCGCCACGATGCCGCCCACCCCGCTCAGGACGATCAGGCCCCACGTCTCGGCCCGCAGGCCGGGCTGGCCGTAATACAGCGCGACCAGCGCCGCCCACCAGATGACGTAGCCGGTGAAAACATTCCGCTGCAATTTCACGGCACTCCCCCTATGCTCATCTTTATCTGCTCTGAGCACTGGCCCCAGAAATGCACTGTAGTACAGTACTTCCTGCGCAGGTCACCGCATGCGCGCTCCCCCGGCGGGCCGTTTGGCACAAATTAAACACCAGGTGGCTTCTGTGCGAGTTAGACAGCTTCGGCGAGTTGCTGGATTCAGGCGTGCCACGGGCAGGATTCCGGCCAGACGCGCACACGCCCGGATAATCCGGGATATCGGCCAGGAAAAACTGGCGGGGGAGCCTGGACGGTGACCCTAGGCCGTAGGAGGCGGGCAGCCGAGCATGACTCCGGTCAGCTTTCCATGGGGCCGGTCAGTACCGTTTGCACCTTCTCCAGCAGGTCCTTCGCGGTGAACGGCTTGCCGACGACCTGAGTCTGCCTGCCGTCGGGTTCCCGGGCGGCAGCGGGTGATCTGGACATGTACAAGACCCGTATTCCCGGCCGCAGTTTCCGTGCCCGGCCGGCCAGCGCCTGCCTGGACATCGCGGCTAGCACGGTATCGGTCAGCAGCAGTTCGGGATCGTGCGTCGACAGCAGCGACAGCGCCTCATCGCAGCTGCCGGCCTGGAGCGTGCGGTAGCCGTTGTGGTGCAGGATCCGCGCGGCTATCTCGAGCACACCGGGCTGGTCATCGACCACCAGGATGGTCTGGCCGGCTCCGGACGGTCTCCGGGGCGCCGAGCCCTGGGCCGGGATGTAGGCGGCGGGCAGGTAGATACGGAAGGTGGCGCCCCGGCCTTCCTCGGAGTCGATGGCGATGGCGCCGCCGGCTTTGGTGATGATGCCGTACACGGCCGACAGCCCCAGGCCGGTGCCCTGGCCCGGCGGCTTGGTAGTGAAGAAGGGCTCGAAGGCCCGGGACATCGTCTCCGCATCCATGCCGCGGCCGGTGTCGCTGACGGTGAGCTTCGCGCATCGTCCCGGCCGGGTCCCGGGCCACACCACGCCATGGGCTTCGCTGGGGTTGGCCACGCTGGTGGTGAACGTCACGATGCCACCCTGGGGCATGACGTCGCGGGCGTTGACGGCCAGGTTGAGCAGCACCTGCTCGATCTGCCCGCGCTCAGCCATCACTGGGGGCAGGTTGGGCGCCGTGATCAGCCGCAATTCGATATCTGCGTCGACGCTGGCCTGCAGCACCCCCCGCGCGGTGGTCAGGACCGCGTTAAGGTCGACCAGCTCGGGCCGGGCGGGCTCGCGGCAGCTGAAGAGGCGAAGGTCCCTGGCCAGGCGGGCGGCGCACCCGGCAGCCGCCTGGATCTGATGCGCGTCGGCTTGCACCCGGGGGTCAGCGGCGGTCGCGTCGGCCACCGACGCCGTGTAGCCCATGATCGTGCTGAGCAGGCTGCCGAATTCACTGGCCATCCCGCCCGCGAGCCGGGCAGCGGTCTCCATCCGCTCGGCTTGCTGCTGCCCGGCCTCGGCCGCCCGGCGCTCGGCCTCGGCCCAGTTGCGTTCGGTGACATCGCGGGCCACGGCCGCGACCCCGCGGATCGCCCCGCTGCGGTCGCGGACCGGGGAGACCGACAGCGACACGTCGATTAGGGTGCCGTCCTTGCGCGCCCGCCGGGTCTCGAAGTGGTGCACCCGTCGCCCGCGCTGCAGCTGGCCGAGGATGGACACCAGCTCCTCGGCTCGGTCCGAGGGGATGAGCACAGACACGTGACGGCCGGTCATCTCCTCGGCGGTGTAGCCGAACATGGCCTCCGCACCAAGGTTCCAGCTGGTCACGACCCCGTCCAAGGTCGTAGCGACGATGGCGTCGACGGACGACTCCACGATGGCCGCCAGGAGCGAGCTCAGTTCAGCGTCGCCGGCGCAGCGGTCGGTTTCCCCCGACATCACCCGCGTCCCTCCATGATAACCATGACTACCTAGAGTATTAGGCTAGTTGCAATCGGCCAGCAGCAGCTGCGGGCTGCCTGCCAGCGCCAGGGCGATCGCCGCCCGCTGCGCTGGCCGTCGGACAGCTCGCCAGCGGCGCGGCGGCGTTCGTCATTATTCTGGTCATCGTGCTGAGGAGACTCTATCCCCGGAGAGCTGCCGTGTCCGGCGCAATTGCGTGAGATTCTCTTGCGTCACGAGAATAAATCTCTGGTCAGCGCAACATTCCCAGCGGGACTGTACCGCTGCGCCGGAATGCAATTGCACGCGGGGCGCCGGACCCGGCTGGCCTGGGCACTCGAGCCACGGTCCGTTCGGAATATGACTTAATGCCAGTTTTAAGACCGAAATACTCGTTATACTGGCCGCCGGACCCGGTCCAGCACGAGGTAAATTAGCTGAATTTTCAATGGTCAGGGACGAATCAAGATGCGGCGAAAATCGGTACGGGCCAGATTTTCCTTTCACCCCGCGTCTCTTTTGCCTGCGCTATTCTCGTCAGCGTTGCTTTCCGGGCAGCGGGCAGACGCGCTCGGGCGCTCGCGGCAGTGGCCTGGATGGCACATGCCGCCACAGCCGACGCCGCCGTGACAGAACTGTTAGAGACGCCTGGGCGATCCGACTACAGATTGTAGCTAACATAGTAGCATAGACAAGTAGGGTTACGAGGGGGAGATGGCGTGTGGTGACCGGGGAAGCTAACCGCACAGCAGACGACGCCCCGACGAGATCATTGCTGGCGGCCATCGTGGAATCGTCCGTGGACGCCATCGCGAGCATGACCCTGGACGGGATCATAACGAGCTGGAATTCCGGGGCGGAGGCCATTTTCGGCTATACCGCCGAGGAGATGACCGGCCGTCACGTATCTGTGCTCTACCCTCCGGACTGCACCGAGGAGCTCAAGCCGATCCTGGCGCAGATACTCCGGGGGCGGCAGGTGCATCACTTCGAAACCCAGCGGGTACGCAAGGACGGCACCGTCATCGACGTGTCGATTTCGGTCTCTCCCATCCGCGGGGAAGACGGCGTTGTCGTCGGGGCGGCCGGGGTGATCCGGGATGTCACCGAGCGTAACTGGGCCGAAGCCGAGCAGCGGGAGGCCGAGGCCGGGCGGCAGGAGTCCGCCCGGATCGAGACCGCGGTCCGGGTGGCCGGCGGGATGGCCGCTGAATTCAGTAACCTGCTCAGCTCGATCATGGGGTACGCGGCGTCGGCGGCCGAGGCGACCGCCGGTTACCCCTTGGTCCGAGCCGACGTAGCACAGATCCAGTCCGCCGCCGGGCGCGCGGCCCGGCTGGCCAGGGAACTTCTGCTGTTCAGCCGCCGCGAGTCCGCCCGGCCCGAGCGGGTCGACCTGAACGCGGTCCTGGCGGGCCTACGCAATGTGCTGCAAGCCAGCATCGGCGCGGATATCGAATTGCGGCTCATCACGGCGCCGTACCTGCCGACGGTGCTTGCTGACCGCGGGCAGATCGAGCAGGTACTGGTCAACCTGGCCCTGAACGCCCGCGACGCGATGCCCGAAGGGGGCATCCTGACGTTCACCACGGGGGCGGCCGACCTCAGCGAAGCCCCCGGCGCGATGTGGTCAGGGACCCGGCCGGGGCTCTGCGCGAAGCTCACCGTCAGCGACACCGGCCGCGGCATGGATGCGGAGACGATGTCCCGGGCCTTCGAGCCCTTCTTCACCACCAGAGCGCCGGGCCAGGGCACCGGCCTGGGACTTTCCGCCGTCTACGGCATCATCACCAAGGCCGGCGGCGGCATCGCCATTGACTCTGAGGAGGGCCGGGGTACCACCGTCCACATCTACCTGCCCGCGGCCTATGTCCCGGCCCAGGGTTCGGCACCGATGAGATCGCCGGGGACCGCCCCGACCATCCTGGTGGTCGACGACCAGCCCGCGGTGCTCGAGGTAGTCTCGCGGATCTTGCACCACAACGGCTATCACACGCTCGAAGCCGGCAGCTACGACCAGGCGCTGTCGTTGCTGGCCACGCACGACCCTGACCTGGTGCTGACCGACACCGTGCTAGCCGACGTGCCGGAACAGACGCTCGCGGACCGGGTACGGGAAATCAGGCCGGGAATGCGGATCTTGCACATGTCCGGAGCACATGTCAGCGCCCTCGCACCCGAGCGCGGCCAGGTCATCAACAAGCCGTTCACCGCCAAGGACCTGGTGCAGAAGGTGCGCGCGATCCTGGACGTCCCCCCGGAGTACTGACGGAACTCCTGCTCAGTCGCCTGCGTTCTCAGTCGCCTGCCTTCTCAGTCGGCTGCGTTCTCAGTCGGCTGCGTTCTCAGTCGCCTGGCTTCTCAGTCGGCTGGCTTCTCAGTCGGCTGGCTTTGAAGGTTGAGTGACCTCCACGATCACAGCGTCCGCCGCATACAGCCGTTCCGGCGAGCCGGGCTCTTTGATGCTGATCACCGGCACGAACGCAGGGGCGTTCACGGTCGCGCGCTCGCTGACCGTGGGCAGCCGCACGCTGATCAGCGTCCCGGGCACGACCGGGACGCGCTCCCAGGTGATCTGCCTGGCCACGACCGACCCGGCGCCACGACGGCGCCGGATCAGCCCCTCGGCCGCCAGCTGCCCGAGTACCTTGCCCGCCGTCATGCGGGACACGCCGTACCGGGCGGCCAGCTCGCTCTCGCTGGGCATGGCCTCGCCCAGACCGGGCGCCCCCGCCCGGATGGCGTCGCGCAGCTGCCACGCTATCCAGGCGTACGGCGGGATTGCAGAATCACCATCCATGGGCTGTCACCATAACCTAAAGACACGAAAACCCCAGGTAACCGGGTCCAGACGCCAGGCTGCCTAGGGTAATCAGTGGATGCTGGGAAGCGTCGCCGCGCGGGCTGGTCTATCCTCCTGCTTGGGGCGCCACCTATGAGTGCTCCAGCTAATGGGTCGCCCCATAACCTTCGGCACAGGACCATAGGCTACCGCCAGAGTGAGAGCCTTGTCGCCTAGGGTGCTTGATGTGGCGTGGGCGCGGGCGACGATCTGCCCCAGCATGGCGAGTAGCTGTGCTTCGCTGAATGGAGTTACCGGCGAGCGGTACGCCTGACTCCCTGGATCGGACCCGCGGTCAAGCCTCGGCGCGAGGGCCCGGAAGGATTGGACATCTGGGTATCTCCATCCATATCCGCAGGCGGCGGTCGTCGAGGCTGACATCCGCACGGGCCTGGATGGCCGCGGCCAGGCGGTGCAGCCAGGCCTCGACCGCTGCCGAGCCGCCGGAGGCCGGATCGCGCCCCAGGGCCGGCGTCATGTTCAGCTCAAGGAAGATCAGGTCCGGGCGGGCTCGTACCATGACGATCGGCCGGTCCCACGCTTCCGCGTGGCCTAGCCCGGTCAGGATCAATTCGGTCACGTCGGCCACGGTCTGGATGTCGGCCTCCGGGAGCCCCGTCACCCCCTCGCCGACCGCCACGGCGAGCGGGGTGGCCAGCAGCCAGGCGGTCCGCTGCTTCAGGGTCTCGATCAGGCCGGACCCGGCCCGTGGAAAGGGCCAGAGCTCGTCCTGGAGGCGGCACAGCTCCCGGCCGGCCGCGTGGACCTGCCAGGCGAGACCGTTGTGCTCATCGTCCGGCGGTGCCCCCATCGCGCGGCGCGCCTCGCCCACCTCGAGCGCCGCCGCGGCGAGCTGCTGGATCGGCCCGTCGTGCAGCAGGCTGGCCAGGTGACCGCGTTCGCGGGCACGCAGCCGGCGCATCATATGGAGCAGCGCTTGCGGCGCGGCGATTACGGCGGCGCCGGCACTCCCGGCGCCGCCGGAATCGCCGACGTAAACGGCGTCGACAGCGTCTAGGGTCAGCGCCCCATGGCTGGGACGCCGTGCGTCTTCGTCGCTCATGATCACCTCCGCGGCACTGACGGCCGGGCCTGGCGCCGGGCGACGATGGCGGCCAACCAGCCTTCGTAACAATTCACAACTGCGATATCACTTATAGTAACATGACTAGACGCCTAGCTGGCTAGGGCGATTGCCTCCGGGCGGGAACTGTGCTGCTGGCCATGGCGTCCGCCAGGCGCGGAACGGAGAAGGCGGATGAGCGAAGACAGTCGGCAGCCGGGCAGAATCGGCGTGTTCCTGGTCGATGACCACGAAATCTTCCGGCGGGGCATCCGGGTCCTGCTGGCCAGCGAGCCAGACATCGAGGTTGTCGGCGAGGCGGACACCGCGTCGGCGGCCCTGGCCCGGATTCCCGCGCTGCGGCCGGACGTGGCGGTTCTCGACGTGCGGCTGCCAGACGGGGACGGCGTCACGGTGTGCCGGGAGATCCGCTCGGCGCTGCCGCAGACCGCGTGCCTGATGCTCACCGCCTACGGCGACGGCCAGGCCTTGGTCGGCGCGATCATGGCGGGCGCGGCCGGCCACGTATCCAAGCAGACATGCGGCACCGACCTGGTCAGCGCCCTGCGTGCGGTCGCGGCCGGCCAGTCGATACTCGACCCGTTCGCCTCGCGCCAGGTGATGGCCCGGCTGCGGGAGCACGCCGCCGCCGATCCGGTTGCCGCGCTGTCCGATCAAGAGAAGCGGGTACTCGATCTGGTCGGCGAGGGGCTGACCAACCGCCAGATCGCGGAGCGCATGTTCCTGGCGGAAAAGACAGTGAAGAACTACGTATCTTCGCTGCTGACCAAGCTGGGCATGCAGCGCCGTACCCAGGCGGCCGCCTTCGCCGTGCGCCATGCCGATGACCCGGGCAGATGATCGGTGAATTAAGACCCTGCCGGGCGTCGTGCTGCTGGTGCTGGCGGAGTTCGTCATCGTCAGCACCGCCTCCGGCACGTTGGTGGCCCAGGCGGGGCCGGTGCTGCCGACCGTGCAGTTGTTGCAACTAGGGTTGCGACCAGGTAGGGCCAGGTCAGGGCCCTGGCCCGGCGATGACGAACGGGCGCGCCGACCTCTCCGCGGTGGTCGGCGCGCCCGCGATCGGGCCCGGTCAGCAGGGTCCCGGACCCGGCTGGAGACCTGCCGCCGGTCGAGGCGTTCCCGGCGGAGTCCCCCGACTCCGCGCGGCGGCGGCATGAGTTCGCGTTCAAAAGCGGTAACTGCAGGGTCCCGTCCCGAAGGGGAAGGACAGGGACCCTGCAGCCCCCCGTACCGGGAGTGCCCTGGTTCCCCCGGAGCCGCAAGTTTTTCGTCGCCCACGGAGCAACCAATGGGGTTCTGGGCTTGCGGCATGCTGGCCTTGGGTCGGCCAGCAATGTCGGCCAGGTGACGGTCCGCGTACGCGGGCCCCGACGCCACCCGGCGTGGCATGTAAAAACGTCGGCGGGCTCATCCGGATTTCAACATCGGTTCCCTCCCGTTAAGCCCGGCGTAGAGTCGGCCACGAGCTTGGCTACTCTTAGTAATCGACACACTACCCTATGCAACTAGGGAACTGCAAACTCGGCAGGCCTTTCCCGTTAGCGTCGGTCAAGGGCCTGGTCAAAGGTCAGTGAAAGGCCGGTCAAGGGTCAGTCAAGGGTCAGTCAAGGGCGCTGTCTGCCCTCGGCGCATGTAGCCTGTAGCCTGTCCTCGTGGCTGATGGACGGCGCGGAGGTGACTCTCCGTGAGGCCAGATGACGCCCAGCGAGACCAGTCGGCGTACCGTCACGGCGCGACCGGCCAGGCTTAACCCCCCGATGTCAATTACATATCGTGACGAATAATGCGACTTATGGGGGAAGCCATGATCAGCCCGGACGAGTTTCTGCACCGCTGCGAGCGGGTCAAGGTCGACTTCGCGCTCGAGGGCAGAGAACGCCAGCAGCTGACCTGCGAGCTGGCGGCTCTGTGCGCCCTGACCGGCGCGCGGGCTGAGAGCCTCTACGACTACAACTCCCAGCTCAGCGGCCTGCGGGTCTCCGATCCGGGCGGCAATCTGGTCATCTCGGGACCGGTCGATGAGGTGCTGGCCGAACTCGTCGCGGTGCCGACCTACTACCAGAATCGACCGGGCCGAAGCGCGGGCCGCAGGCCCCGGGATTCACGAACTCCGGCCCAGCGGGCCGATCAGCTCGCCGCGGTGATCCAATCGTGGCATTCCACCGCGGAATTCGAGCTGCGGCACCTGGCGCACTTCACGGGACAGACCAGGCCGGATACCCCGCGGGTGGACCTGGTCGGGACTGACCGGATCGGGTAGCACCCGTGGCGTCAGCGGAAATCGCGGCTGGGCACGCCGACGCCGGTTGCAGACAGTATCCGGAGCGGACGCAGGGCGGTGGCGACCAGGTTGACCGCGCCGCCGGTGCGCTCCAGGCGGCCGTGGATGAGCAGCGCGGGTGCGGCCGTGGCCCCGCCCATTCCCGGCCGGCGGTGGCGGGCCCAGACCTGGGGCGGGCAGATGACGTTCACCATGCCGGTCTCGTCCTCCAGGCTGATGAACACCACCCCCCGCGCGGTGGGCGGCCGCTGCCGGTGGGTGACCAGGCCGGCCACGGCCACCAGGGTGTCCTCGGCGGCGGTCCGGAGCGACGCGGCGGTTATCACCTGCCGGGCGGCCAGTGCAGCCCGGATGTGAGCCACCGGGTGCGTGCCGTAGGTCCCGGTGGCCCACAGGTCGGCCAGCGTCTCCTCGGTGGGGGTCATGGCGGGCAGCGGCGGCGCGGCCCCCGGGCCTTCCGGTTCCAGCCCGGCGGTGGTGCCGGGCAGCTGTCCGGGCCGGACCGAGGCGGCGGCCCCGGCCGCCCACAGTGCGGCGCGCCTGCTCAGCCCGAAGCACTCGAACGCGCCCGCGGTGGCCAGCGCTTCCAGCGCGGCGGCGGACAGCCCGGTCCTGGCCGCGAAGTCCTCCAGGTCCCGGTAGGGCCCTGCCTCCACCCGGCCGGCGGCCACCCGCTCGGCCGCGGAACGGCCCAGGTTGCGCACCCCGTCCAGACCGGGCCTGATAGCCGGCCCGGCCCCGGCCCCGTCCTCGGCTGCGGAGCCTTCCGCGGTGTCTTCCAGCGTGGCCAGGGCGTCGCTGGCGTTCACGTCCACGCCCAGGACGGTCACCCCGTGCCGCCGCGCGTCGTTGATCAGGCTGTGCGGGGCGTAGAACCCCATCGGCTGGTTGCGCAGCAGGGCGGCGGTGAAGGCGGCCGGGTAGTACCGCTTCAGCCAGGCACTGGCGTAGACCAGGTAGGCGAAGCTGATCGCGTGCGACTCGGGGAACCCGTAGTTGGAGAAGGCCAGGATCTTGACGTAGATGTCCGCCGCGACCGCGGGCGCAATGCCGCGCTCGGCCATCCCGCCGAGCAGCCGCTGACGCAGCTCGGTGATCCGCTCGGGGGCCCGCTTGGAGCTCATGGCCTGGCGCAGCCGGTCGGCTTCGGCGGGCGTGAACCCGGCGCAGTCGATGGCCAGCTGCATCATCTGCTCCTGGAACAGCGGCACCCCCAGCGTCTTGCCCAGCGCCGCGCGCATGGACTCGTGCGGCATCACCGTGTCCTGGTGGCCGTCGCGGCGGCGCAGGTAGGGGTGGACTGAGCCGCCCTGGATGGGACCGGGCCTGATCAGCGCCACCTCGATGACCAGGTCGTAGAACTCCCGGGGCCGCAGCCGGGGCAGGGTGGCCATCTGCGCGCGGGATTCCACCTGGAACACTCCCACGGTGTCCGCCTCGGACAGCATCTGGTAGACCACGGGGTCTTCCTGCGGGATGGCCGACATCGACCACTTCTGGCCGTAGTGGGCGTGCACCAGGTCGAAGCAGTCGTGCAGGGCGGCCAGCATGCCCAGGCCGAGCAGGTCGAACTTGACCAGGCCCGCGTAGGCGCAGTCATCCTTGTCCCACTGCAGCACGGTGCGGCCCGGCATCCGGGCCCACTCCACCGGGCACACCTCCCCCACCGGCCGGTCGCAGATCACCATGCCGCCGGAATGAATGCCGAGGTGGCGCGGCAGCCGCTGCAGCTTCGCGGCCAGGTCCGTCACCGCCGCCGGGACGTCTTCGAGCTCGGCCGGGTCGCTGCCGTGGCTGGGCACCGCCTCTCCGGCGGTGGCCGGTCCCGGCCCGATCTGGCTCACCCAGGCGTCGGCGGCGGCCGGGGAGTAGCCGAGCGCACGGCCCGCGTCCCGCAGCGCCAGCCGCGGCCGGTAGGTGATCACGTTGGCCACCTGGGCGGCCCGGTCCCGGCCGTAGGTGCGGTAGACGTACTGGATGACCTCCTCCCGGCGCCGGTGCTCGATGTCCAGGTCGATGTCTGGCGGCCCGTCCCGGCCGTCGGACAGGAACCGCTCGAACAGCAGGTGGTGCGAGACCGGGTCGACGTTGGTGATGCCGATCGCGTAGCACACGGCCGAGTTCGCCGCCGAGCCCCGGCCCTGGCACAGGATGTTCTCGTGCTCGCAGTACTCCACGATGTCATGCACGATCAGGAAGTAGCCGGGGAACTCCAGCCGCTCGATCACGTCGAGTTCCCTGGCGATCTGCGCGTACGCGCCGGGCACCCGCTCGTCGCCAGGCGGCCCGTACCTGGCCGGCGCCTTCCTGGCCACCAGCTCGCGCAGCCAGCCCGCCTCGGTGTCCCACCCGTCGGGAACGCCGAAGGCCGGCAGCTTCGGCGCGATCACGGTGAAGTCGAACGCGCACTCGCGGGCCAGCGCCACGGTCCGGCCGGCCACGCCCGGGTAGCGGCGCAGCAGCGCCGCCATCTCCGCGCCGGAGCGCAGGTAGGCGGTGCCCGCCGCGGGCAGCCAGCCGTCCAGTTCAGCCAGGCTGCGCCGGGCCCGGATCGCGGCCAGGGCCTGGCCCAGCTGGGCTTGGGCGGGCACCGCGTAGTGGACGTTGCCGGTGGCCACTAGGTCGACGTCGGCGGCCGCGGCCAGCCGGGCCAGGTCGTCGTTGCGCTCGTCGTCGCCGGGATCGTGGTGGCAGTTCAGCTCGACCAGCACGTTCTGGTGGCCGAACATCTCGGTCAGCCGGCCCAGCTCCGCCCAGGCCGCGGCCAGGCCGCCGGCCGCCAGCGCGGCCGGGACCTGCCCCTTGCGGCAGCCGGTCAGCACCGCCCAGTGACCGCCGTGCGCGCCGGCCAGTGCGGCCAGGTCGTAGACCGGGCGTCCCTTCTGCCCGCCCGCCAGCTGGGCGGCGCTGATCACCGCGCACAGCCTGCGGTAGCCCTCCGGGTCGCGGGCCAGCACCAGCAGATGGCTGCTGTGTTCCCCTGGGGGGGCGACCCCCCTGGACCCCCCCGCTCCTGGGGGGAACCATCCCCCCCAGACCCCCGCGGCCCGGGCGGCAGGCCCAAGCTGAGTTCGGCGCCGAACACCGTGCGGAGACGGCCGCCGCGTTCGGCCAGGCGGGCGGCGGCCTGGGCGAACTGCGGCACCCCGTACATGCCGTCGTGGTCGGTGATGGCCAGCGTCTGGTGGCCGAGCCGGGCCGCCTCGGCCACCAGCTCACCTGGCGTGGACGCCCCGTCGAGGAAGCTGTAGGAGGAGTGGCAGTGCAGCTCGGCCCACGGGGGGCCCGCGGGTTCGGTGCGTTCCGGGGCCGGCGGCACGGGCTGGAGGCGGGCAGGCTCCGGCGCAGGCGGCTGGCCCTCGGCGGGCCAGGACATGCGCTGCCGCAGGTCCCGCCAGGGAACCGGGGGGTTATCCCAGCCCATGACTCGCCTCGATCAGCCAGCGGCCGTCCTGCACCGCCGCCAGCCAGGCCCGGCCGTCGCCGGTCAGCAGCTGGAACCGGGCCCGGCGGCGCGCGGCGGCCGGGTCCCACCAGCGCTCGGACAGCGGCCAGGGCCCGGCCCAGCCGGTGACCCGCAGCGGCGGCTCTCCGTCCACCGCCAGCCAGGCCGGGGCGGCCGAGGCCACGCACCGCCCGCTGACGGTGATGGCGGCCCCGGCCTCGTCGGTGACATCGGCCTCCCGCGCGAAGGGGTGGACCACCGCGGGCGCCGGACCCATGACCCGCCCGGGCCAGGGTGCGCCCGGGTCCAGGCGGGGCTCGGTTTTTTCGCCGAACGGAACGAGTGTTACCTGGTCGCAGACGTCTCTTCCGCCGTCGAGGACGGGGCGCAGCACCGCCTGATGGCCGAGCATGGCCTGCACTCGCATGGCGGCTCGGGCCACCGCGTCGGTGACCACGGCCTCGCCCCACAGCGCGAGCTGATGCCCGGTCGCGCGGACCAGGTGATCGGGCGCCAGCCGCAGCACCACGACCCCCCCGTCGGCCCGCTCCCCCCCGCGCGGCTCTGGCCCGCCCGGCTCCGGCCCGGGCGGCTCCGGCCCGCCCGGCTCCGGTCCGGCCGGGACCGCCCGCCAGCCGTCGAGCTGCCAGCGCACCCGGTCGGCGACGTCGGCCGCGGACAGCAGCCCGTCGTGCCGCCATAGCCGCCGGCTCTCCCGACCGTCGGCCCAGGTGGCCTCGACCTGCACCCGGACGCAGGTCAGCCTGCGGGCGGCCAGCCCGCCGTGCAGCCGCTCGGCGAGTGCCTTGGCCGCGAACACCACGGGCTCGGCCAGGGTTTCCGGCGGGTCGAACTCCCGGGTCACGGACAGGTCCTCGGCCGGCGGGCGGACGGCCAGCGGCGGGGCACCCAGGCCGCAAGCCAGCCGGTGAGCGGCCTCGCCCGCCGCGCCGAACCGGCCGGCCACGTCCCCGGCCGGCAGGGCGGCCAGGTCCCCGAGCGTGCGCAGTCCGAGCCGGCTCAGCAGCCCGGCCAGGTCGTGGCCGTCCGGGACCTGGCCGGCCAGCACGCTGACCGGCTGCCGGGCCAGGAACTCCGCCGTCTCGCCGGGCGGTATCACCAGGATCCGTTCGGCGCCGCGGGCGGCCAGCAGCGCGGCGAACAAGCCGTCGGCGGCCCCGACCCGGGCCTGTTCGCCCGCATCCGCCAGTGCGGCAATGATCTTCCTGGCCAGCACCGTCTCGCCGCCGAAGTACCGGGCAGGCCCGCGGGCACCGAACGCGCACACCCCGGGTTCCACCGCCTCCACCCAGGGGCAGAACTCGGTCACCGCCGCGATCACCTGCTCGAACCGCTGCGCCGCGGCCGGCCCGGGCTCGATCGCGCCCAGTTCAGGGCAGCACATGGCCATGACCCGCCCGGCCCCGGCCTCGAGGGCCGCGGGCGCCGGCGCCGCAGCCGGGCGCGCGCTCATCACCCGCTTACCGCTCACCCGCCCACCGCCCGGAGCCGGCGGACGCTCCCGGCGTCCGGTACGCCCGCGGCCAGGATGCCGGCGGGGATATCCGCGGCCGGGATGTCAGACGGTTCGGCCACGGCGACGCTGCCGTCTTCGGCCGGCAGCCAGAGCCAGCGAGTGCGCGTCATGGCCGCTTCCCCGCGACCGTCCGCGGTCACCTCCGCGCAGCAGGCCCGGAGCCGACCGTGCCCGTCGTCCAGCCCGGTCCAGCCCTGGGTGACCACCCGGAGACGGACCTGTGCCCCCGGCCAGTCCCCGGCCACCACCAGGACGCCGTGCTCGCGCCGGAGCGTCGCCTCCAGCCGTTGCCGGGCCGAGGCCGGGGCCCGCGCGGGCGGGCGCAGCAAGACCAGCTCGCATCCGTCCAGCAGCGACGCCACCACCAGCGGCCAGGCACTGCCGGGGTCGGGGACCAGCAGGGTCCGCTCCACGTCCAGGCCGAGGCCCACCGCGGCCAGCACGCCGGCCTCGGGGATCCCGGCGATCGCCGACCAGGCCCCAGCCGCCGAGGCGCCCGCCAGCAGGGCCAGAGCCAGCAAGCCGAACCCGGCCACGGCCACCACCGACCCCCGGGCCAGACCGCCTCGTGGCAGCAGCTCACGCAGCGCAGGCAGCACCGGCAGCACCGGCAGCGCAGGAAGCGTCCGCGATGCGGGCAGTGCGGGCAGCACGGACCGGCCAGACAGTGCTGACGGGCCAGACAGTGCTGACGGGCCAGACGGTGCTGACGGGCCAGACGGTGCTGACGGGCCAGACGGTGCTGACGGGCCAGACGGTGCTGACGGGCCAGACAGTGCTGACGGGCCAGACAGTGCTGACGGGCCAGACAGTGCTGACGGGCCAGACGGGGAAATCGGCAAGACCGGCGGCGCGGACCGGACCAGCGGTGTCCCGGGTGCCCCTGTGACCGCAGATAGCCCAGGCTGTCCCGCAAACATCCGCCTGACTTCCGCAGACGCACTCCCCATCCCGTCAATTATCGAATACAGGTTCGTCCAGGTCAAGAGGCGATCTTGGTCAGCCCCAAGGGAACAGGGCTGGGGGCGGGACGGAACGGCGCGGACGCCAAGAACAAGCTCATGATGCGGCTCGGGGAGGACGAGCCCGGCGAACTCACCCCGGTGATGGCCCGGCTCGGCCCGGTTGACCTGGAGACCCTGGACACGCTGATCACCGCGGGTTTCGCGGCCAATCGGGCGCAGGCCGTCCGCTGGGCCCTGGCCCGGATCAGGGAGCGGCCCGCCTACGCCCAGCTGCACGACCGGGCCCGGGAGATCGAAGAGCTTAGATCCCAGTTCCGAGGGACCCAATTCCCTTACTTCGGGGATATCCGAATAGCCCTCTTCATAGTATGTTTTCCGTGCCCGGACCTGGCCGGGGACCGGCCAAGGAAGACATCGTGGACGAAATTCAGGCGCATCTACCGCAA
Source organism: uncultured Actinomycetes bacterium (assembly GCA_963835775.1). Taxonomy (GTDB): domain Bacteria; phylum Actinomycetota; class Actinomycetes; order Streptosporangiales; family Streptosporangiaceae; genus Palsa-504. The sequence goes on from CAWIHB010000007.1 coordinate 361,428, forward strand.
GAGGCGAATAGCTTCATAGGTCGCGAGCGAGAGCTCCGCGAATTGCGCTGGATATTGCATACAACCAGGGTGCTGACCTTGTGGGGGCCCGGCGGAATCGGGAAGACGAGGCTGGCGCTGCGCCTGCTGACCGAAGCCGCCGGTGAGTTTCCGGACGGGGCGTGGTTTGTCGAACTGGCCGACCTGCGCCAGCCTGACCTGCTGGTCTCGCGCGTGGCCGCGGCCATCGGCGTGGCCGAAGAGGCGGGCCGCCCGCTGGCCGAGACGCTGGCCGACGCGCTGCGGCCGCGGCGGCTGCTGCTGGCCCTGGACAACTGCGAGCACCTGATCGACGCCTGCGCCCAGCTCAGCCGGCACCTGCTGACCAGCTCATCGGGCATCAGGCTGCTGCTGACCAGCCGCGAGCCGCTGCGCGTGGCCGGCGAGACGATCTGGGAGGTGCCACCGCTTTCCATGGCCCCGGCGGGCGCCCACCCGGCCGGCGGCGACCTGGAGCGGTACGAGGCTATCCGGCTGTTCGCCGACCGGGCCGCCGCGGCCCGGCCCGGGTTCGCCGTCGGGCCTGACAACATCGCGGCCGTCGCCTCGATCTGCCGGGCGCTCGACGGCCTGCCGCTGGCCATCGAACTGGCCGCGGCCCGGGTCCGGGTGCTGTCCGCCGAGCAGATCAGCGGCCGGCTCGACGACCGGTTCACGCTGCTGACCGCGGGCGACCGGTCGGCCCTGCCTCGCCAGCACACCCTGCGCGCGGCCATCGAGTGGAGCTACGGGCTGCTCACCGAGGATGAGCGCACCCTGTTCCGGCGGCTTTCCGTCTTCGCCGGCTGGTCGCTGGAGATGGCGGAGCAGGTGTGCGGGGGCGACGGCATCGCGGGCGGGGACGTGCTCGGCCTGACTGCCGCGCTGGTGGACAAGTCGCTCGTGGTGCTCGAGCCCGAGATGCTCGGCGAGGCCCGCTACCGGATGCTCGACACCATCAGGGAGTACGCCGCGGCCCGCCTGGCCTCCGAGTCAGGCCAGTCGGCTGCGTTCCAGCGCAGGCTGCGGGACTACGTGGTGCGCACCGCCGAGCACAACCTGATGATCGGCCTGGCCCGCGTCCCGGCGCCCTGGTCGGCCCGCGTCAACGTGTTCCGCCGGTATGACGTGGACGCCAGCAACGTGTCCCGGGTGCTCAACTGGTGCCTGGCCGACGGCGACGCCGAGACCGGCCTGCGGATCTGCATCGCGGTCAGCCCGTGCTGGCTCGTCTGGGGCACCTTCGCCGAAGGCGGCGAGCGGCTCGACGCGTTCCTGGCCCTCGACCAGGCCGGCGTGGCGGCCTGGGTGCGGGGAGCGGCCCTGGTGGTCCGCGCGCAGCTGGCCCTGTCCAGCGATCCCGGCGCGGCCGAGTCCGCGGCCCGGGACGGGCTGAAGCTGTGCCGGGACGCCGGCGACCAGCCGTGGATCGCGGCCGCGCTGAACCTGCTCAGCGAGATCGCCTTGCACACCGGGCGGACCGACGAGGCCGGGGCGCACGCGAACGAGGCGCTGTCGATCGCGCAGGCCGCCGGCGACGGCTGGAACGAGGGGTACGCCCTGGGCACCCGGGCTGCCGTGGCGGGTCTGGAGGGCCGGCTGCGGGAGGCCGAGCAGCTGGCCAGCGCCTCGGTCAGCGTCATGCGCGGCATCGACCAGCAGTGGGGGGCGGCCCGGGCCCTGCTCGGCCTGGGTGACCTGGCCCGGATGCGAAGTCATCCGGGCGAGGCGCACAGCCGGTACGTGGAAGCGCTGGCCGTGCTGCGGGAGATCGGCGGCCGGCCTGAGATCGCGCGCTGCCTGGCCGGCCTGGGCCGGGTGGCCATGGACCTCGGCGCCACCGAGCAGGCCAGGCGGCACCTGACCAGGAGCATCCGGCTCAGCCAGGCCACCGGCGCGCGCATCGGCATCGCCCGCGGGCTGGAGGCCTTCGCGGCTCTGGCCGTCCGCGAGAACCGCCCGGAACGGGCCGTGCAGCTCATCGCGGCGGCCACGGCCCTGCGGGAGCAGGCCGGGCTGCCGCCGCTGGCCGGGGCCAGGACGGAAAGCTACCTGGCGCCGGCCCGCCGGCACGGTGAGGCCGCCGTGGCCCAGGCGTGGGCGCGCGGCCTGGCCATGAGCAGCGAGGCCGCCGTCGCGCTGGCGCTGTACCTGCCGGAGCCGGACCCGGCGGCGGGCGGGGCGGGACCAGGGCTGAACGGATCAGCGGCGGGCGGGGCAGGACCGGCGCTGACCGTGGTGCCGAACCTGACCGCCGCCGAGGCCTACGAGGTGGCGACCGCGCCGCCCAGCTCGCTGACCCGCAGGGAGCAGCAGATCACCGCGCTGGTGGCCCGCGGGCGCAGCAACAAGGCCATCGGCGAGGAGCTTTCCATCAGCCCCACGACCGCCGCCCGCCACGTGGCCAACATCCTGGCCAAGCTGGGCTTCACGTCCCGGACTCAGATCGCCGCGTGGGTGGCCAGCCAGCAGGCCGACCCGTACCGGCCCGGCGTGACCAACAATCCGACCTAGCCGGCCCCGGTTACCGGCGGCGAACAGGTCGGCGGGTTCGGCGTAGGACAGGGTGATAGCTCGGATCCGCGGGACAGCGGCCGGTCCACGCTAACCCGGAGGCCGGGAGAATGGGACGCGTAGCGGAGAACAACGGCCCGTTCGGCCACATGGTCTGAAGGACGGATGCGGAGCGGGACCGGGACGGGGGGCGCGGGCCGGATGGAGCACAGGACGCTGGACGTGGCGGGGGTCGAGCGCGGTTACTGGCTGGCGCGGGCCGAGGCGGCGCGGGGGCCGCTGCTCATGGTGCTGCACGGGTCGGGGACGAGCGGCCGGGACATCGCGACGATCTTCACCGGGCTGGCCACCAGGGGCCCGGCGGCCGGGGTCACGGTGGTGTTCCCCGACGGCTGGGGTGGCGTGTGGCACATCGCGCGGCCGCCGGCCGGGCAGCCGGCCCTCGACGACGCGGCCTTCCTGGCCGCGCTGGCCGGGCAGCCGGGCCCGACGCCCGTGGTGCTGGCCGGGATCTCCAACGGCGGCGGGTTCGCCGAGCACGTGGCCCGGCACGGGCTGCTGCCGCTGGCCGGGCTGTTCCTGGTCGCGGGCACGCTGCGGGAGTTCAGCAGGCAGGCCTGCCCGGTGCCGCGGCAGCAGACACCAGTGACGATCATGGCGGGCACGGCCGACCCGATGGCGCCGTACCACGGCGGGCCGCTGGCCGCGCGGGGCCTGGTGGGATGGCGGCTCCGGCGGCGGGCCAGCCGGCACGGTGACCGGCCGGCCGAGCGGCGGATGGCCGCGGTGGAGACGGTGGCCAGGGACTGGGCCGCGGGCAACGGGATCGGCGGTGAGCCGGCCCTCGAGCAGCTGCCCGGGGCGGCCGGGGATCCGCCGGTGACCCGGCTGACCTGGGCCGCACCTGGCTGCCCGCCGGTGGTGCTGTACCGGATCGAGGGCGGCGGCCACGGCTGGCCGGGCGGGCCGCAGTTCCTGCCGGCCCGGGTGATCGGGCCGGTCCCCCGCCACCTAGACGCGACCCGGATCCTGCTGGACATGGTGAGCGGCGGCGCGGGCTGATTTCTTTTCGCGGCCGGGTGTATCACCTGGCGGCCCGGCGCGCTCCGGGCTAGAAAGGGTTTACCGCCATAGACCGAGGATCGGGAGCCGCCATGCGTGACGACCCGTCCGTAGTCGCCCTGGTCACCCGGGCGGCCAGGAGTGACCACGGCGCCTGGAACGAGATCGTGGACCGGTACGCGCCGCTGGTGTGGGGGATCTGCGCCCGCTTCGGGCTGAACAGCCAGGACCGGGAGGACGTGGGGCAGAGCGTGTGGCTGCTGCTGGTCGAGCAGCTCGGCAAGCTGCGCGAGCCGGCGGCGCTGCCCGGGTGGCTGGCCACGACTACCCACCGCGAATGCCTGCGCGTGCTGGAGTCGGCCCGCAAGTCCGAGCGGCTCGGATCGCAGCTAGACGACGCGGTGCAGTTCGTGGACGACACGGTGATCGAAGAGGAGATTCTCATGGCGGAGCTGAACGCCAGCCTGCGCGCGGCGTTCGCCGAGCTTCCGCCGCGCTGCCAGCATCTGCTCGGCCTGCTGATGTCCGATCCGCCCACCCCATACGCGGATATCAGCACCAGGATCGGCATTCCGGTAGGCAGCATCGGGCCGCAGCGGGCCCGCTGCCTGGACCGGATGCGCCGCTCCCCCGCGCTGGCCGGGCTGGGCGGAAACGGCCTCGAGATGCACGTTCCGGGAGGTGGGCCAGGTGCGTGACTGGGACGACGAGCAGCTGATGGCGGCGCTGCGGGCCGCGATGAAGGCCCGCCAGGATGTACCGGACCGGTTCACCGAGACGGGCAAGAACGCCTATGCCTGGCACAATATCGACGCCGAGCTGGCCCAGCTCACCTACGACTCGCACAGCGACGCCGGGCAGGCGGCGCTGGCGGTGCGGTCGGAGGCCGCGTCGATCCGGGCCCTCACCTTCACCTCGGCCCGGCTGTCCATCGAGCTCGAGGTCACCGCGGGCTCGCTGCTCGGCCAGGTGATCCCGCCGCGGGCCGGGACGCTCGAGACCCATACCGCCGCCGGCGTGACCACCACCCCGGTGGACGAGATCGGCTGCTTCGTGGTCGAGCCCATCCCGGCCAGCCCGTTCCGCCTGCGCTTCCGCACGACGGACGGGGCTGACGTGCTGACCGGCTGGATCACGCTGTGAGCCGCGGCCGCCGGGTCAGGCGGCGCCCAGGCTCACCAGGGATACGGCGGTCGCATGCTGGACCGGATCACCCGTGAGCCCGCGCCGGACGTTATAGATCGACTCGGCGAGGCTCTGCCCGGCCCTCAGGTGCAGGTGCAGGTCGATCATCAGGGGCACGACGGCCTGGTCGTTCAGCGGCATGATGGCGGCGAGGATCCCGGCGGTGCCCAGCGGAAGCAGGCTGCTGACCAGACCGAGAAGCTCATTAGCCCCGGCGGGCGCCAGCATCCCGGAGTCGCAGCTGGACAGGACCAGGCGGTACGGCGCGCGGTTCAGCCGCTCGAAATCGTAGACGGTCAGCGGCCCGTCGTGCATCCGCAGCGAGGAGAACAGCGGGCTGTCGGCCCGGAAGACCCCGTGCGCGGCGATGTGCGCCAGCCACGCCCCGTCCAGGGCGGTCAGCACCTTGTCGGCCGTGGCCGCGGCGTCTTCCAGCACCGTGACGTCGTCGTAGAGCCGGGCGACCAGCGGCACTTCGGCCCCGTCCGTGGCCAGGCCTGGCCCGCGGGCCAGGGCGACGTGGCGGTGTTCGGGCACGGGTACGGCGCGCGCGCGCATCCAGGCGCGGGCGGAGGGAGCGACGCTGACCACCCGGTCTTTGAACGCGGGCAGGAGCGCCCACGGGACGGGGTGCAGCTTGCCGGTCGGGACGATGATGACCGGTCCGTCGCCGAGGTGCCGGACGGCCGGTCCGAGCAGCGCCTCCTGGAGCGCCGGGCCCGCCTTTTCCAGGATGGCCAGGGAGCTGGACGGGTCGTCGCCGGGGCGGCTGCGGGCCAGGCGGCGCAGGGCGAAGCGGGCGAAGTCGGCGGCCTTCATGGCGTCGCTGGCGTGGCCCGCCGCGAACTGCCGTACCTTTCCTCGTCCGCAGACCAGAACCTGCAGCTCGCCGTCGACGTCGACGAGCTCGACCAGGTGGGCCGGGCCGAGTTCGTCGAGCAGGTCGGCCGGGCGGAATGGCGTCCGCTTCCATGCCGAAGTGCCCTGAGCACGCAGCGCGCTGGCGCGCACCGTGCTTTCCAGCCGTTGTTGTTCCTTGAGCAAGGACGCGCTCGGCTTTCCTCGGCTCCGCGTCTCCTCCAGCTGCCGGGTCACGCTGCGCAGCGCGGCCAGGCTGGCGTTGAACTCCGTGTCGGCCGACGGGCGCACGGGAGGCACCGCCAGCGCGGTCGCCCGCCAGCGCTCGCTCCACGTCAGCAGGAGGCGCGGCCGGCGGGCCCGCACGGCATGGCGCTGCGCGAGCGCGGCCAGTTCGGCGCCGTGCACGGTGGCCTGGGCCCGGAGCTCCGACGCCCCCAGAGTGAGCCGGTGCTGGTCGAGGACGTCAAGTCCCTGGCGGCAGGCGGCCAGCATCCGGCCCGGATCGTCCCCGGCTTCGGTTGCTCCGGCGGCTTGCCGGGCCTCGGCCCGGAGCGCCTCGCCCAGCCAGCCGCTGACCCGGGCCAGAGCCGGCCCGCGCCTGCGCGTGCTGGCCACGGCGGCCAGATGGCGATCAGCCTCGTCACGACGGCCCAGGTCGAGCGCGATCCGCCCGGCCAGCAGGTGCGCCTGCACCGCGTCGCTGGCAGCGAGCGCGTCAAGGCGGTCAGCCGCCTGGCCCGCCGCACGCAGCAGCGCGGCCGACGGCGGGCCCAGCGTGTACTTCGCCTGCACCAGGACGCGGGCCGCATGAGCCTCGGACCAGGTGCTCCGCTGCGAGCGGAACAGCCGGCAGGCGGCCAGCGCCCAGTCCCGGGCGGCCTGCGGCCGCGCCGCGGCCAGCGCGCAGTGCGCGGCCATCAGCAGCAGGTCCGCCTGCTTGGTTACGCGGATCTGCTCCAGCTCCCGGACGGAGGCTTCCGCTTCTGCCATCGCGTCGGCCACCAGCCCGGCCGCCAGCAGGACGCCGCAGCGGTCGATCCGCAGCTGAGTCGTCGGGATGTTCAGCTTCTCGTAGCTGGGCGTGGCCTCATCGAGGAAGGCCAGGGCGGCCGGGAGGTCACCGCCGGCGAGAGCGACCAGGGCCCGGTTCCCGACCGGATAGATAGCCTCCAGCTCCTGCCCGATTTCGGATGACAGCCCGGCCGCGGCCACGAAATCGGCGTCAGCCCGGCTGGTCGAGCCCAGGCCCAGATTCACCAGCCCGCGATTGTTCAGGGCGCGGGAGGTCCAGAGCAGGTCGCCCGCCCGCCGCAGTACCGGCACCGCATACTGCAGGTCGTCCAGGGCCGCGGGATAGCGGCCCAGGCTGTAGAGCACGACTCCGCGCCGGGCCAGGACCCGGGCCGCGGTGGCCCCGGCCGACCTCCGCACGGCCTGATCGAAAGCGGCCAGGCCTGCCGTGGTGCGGCCCGCCCAGAACAGCGCGATTCCCAGGCTGGAGAGCACATCGGCTTCGCGCTCGGCCGATCCGGTCCGGCGGGCCAGGCGCAGCGCCGCGCGCAGCTCCCGGACCCCGGCCTCGGCATCGCCGAAGTCCCGCACCACGATCGCCGCGGCCTGATGAGCGACCGAGGCCTCATACGGACCCGGCTGCGAAGCCAGGATCGCCCGGGCGCGGGCCAAGGCTTCCCTGGGGCGGGACAGGGTCAGCGGAAGCAAATCATCCACATCGCGTCGGCCGGATACGGCCGCGCGAACCCTCCCAGCCATAAACCGATTTTAGGTCCCGTTATCCGGGCGGTCTATGTATTAATCCGGGCGGGCGGTCCTCCGTAGATTCACCATGAGTCCGTGGGCTGTTTTGCCGAACCCGCGGACCGGAGGCTAATGTCCGCAGTTAGATCGGGCATCGGTCAGAAATCCGGGAGGCGCAGTGACCTGGTATGAGCAATTGAGTGACCCGAAGGCGCATGACGAGGCGGCCTTCATCGTCCAGGAGTTCGCTGGGCACGGCATCGATATCGGCGGCGTTCCCGCGGAGGGAGGCGGCATCGCCTACATGTTCGCCATGGGACAGTTGCTTGCCCGCGAGCAGTATCAGGAGCAGATACAAGCCGTCGTCGACCGCCGCGCCGAGATTTCCGTCGCCAGGCGGGTAATCCGGGATATCGTTCTCCTCAACGTCACTTTGTCCACAGAATACGATGACGGATCCGCTGAGCGTGACGATTCAGCTGCTGAAGGTAGTGGTGACCGGGAACCCCCGGATAATGGCAGCCGGGAGCAACGCGCATTGCTCCGATTTATCGACGAGATCGACGCGGCGCTAGGCCCGGGAATCGCGACCCTCAATCACCTGCTGACAGTTTCGCCCGGCGGGACGCCCACTCCGTGCCCGGCCACCGAGCCGCAAGAGGTGTACGGAGACCCGGAGCCCTTCCCGCCCAAGTGCCAGGGCACCGGCGGCGCCCGGGTCCGGATCTACGTAGCCGACACGGGAGTGCTGGCCAATACCGTGGCCAGCTGCTCATGGCTGAGCGGGGTATCGGGCCAGAACGATCCGCGGATCGAGCCAGACGGCACGATCATGCACTACGGGGGTCATGGCACGTTCGTCGCGGGCGTCATACGGTGCCTGGCTCCGGGAGCGGAGATTGTCGTCGACAACGTCTTCAACATCGCCGGCAGCGCACTGGAAGCGGACTTCGTGCCCAGGCTCCACTCCGGATTCGGCTACGGCGCCGAGATCTTCCACCTGACGGTCGCGTCGCCGACCAGGCATAACCTGCCGCTGATGGCCTTCGAAGCCTGGCTGGAGGATCTACGCCAGCACAAGGGGGTCATCTGTGTGGTGGCGGCCGGGAACAACGGCGACCGGCGGCCGTGCTGGCCGGCCGCGTTCTCCGGGGTGCTCTCTGTCGGGGCCCTCGGGACCGACTGGCGCAGCCGGGCGTACTTCAGCTGCTTCGGCGGCTGGGTCGATGTGTACGCGCCCGGCCAGAACCTGGTCAACGCGTTCGCCACGGGGCCGTATGTGTGCCAAGTCGCGCCGTACGCGGGTGAGCGGCGGACGTTCTCTGGCATGGCGCAGTGGAGCGGGACATCCTTCTCGACCCCGATCGTGACCGGGCTGATCGCGGCCCGGATGACCCGCTGCGGGGAGAGCGGCCGGGAAGCGGCCACGGCCCTGCTGGCCCAGGCGCGGGCCCAGGCAATTCCGGGCGTAGGCGCCGTGCTGTACCCGGGCTGCGACAACGACGACTGCTGCGAGAACGAGGATCGGGGCGGCGGGCGCTGCGGCTGCGGCGGTACTCGATGCGGCTGCGGCGGTACTCGATGCGGCTGCGGCGGTACTCGATGCGGCTGCGGCGGTACTCGATGCGGCCGCACGGATACGCGGTGCGGTGGCGGTGGCGGCTGCGGTGGCGGCTGCGGTGGCCAGGGGCACGGCCGGAAGGTGCGCTGACCGCGAAGTAGAGGGTCAGCGAGGCCGAACCCAGCCCGGCCAGGTCGCCCTTGCCGTCGACCAGGTAGTCGTAGCCGAGGTGCAGGCCCAGCGAGACGATCCACAGGTCCGCTCTTCGTGATGCGGGATTGTCGTGGCGCTAGGACTGCACGGCATGCTTGACGGCCGCGGTGAGGGCCGGGACCGGCAGCCAGCCGTCGTGGGACCACAGGACCTTGCCGGCCGCGGAGACCAGGACCAGCCAGGGCTGGTCCTGCACGCCGTAGCCGTCGGCGACCCGGCCCGTGGTGTCCAGCGCGACTTGATAGTCAAGCGGCGTGCCCAGGCCGCCCAGATAGGACCGGACGGACTGGGCTGAGGGTTCGACCACCGTCTCGTTCACCGCGACCAGCTGGGGCAGGCCGTCCTGCTGGGCCGTGGTGACGTAGGCGTTGGCTCCGGTCAGCTCGGATTTCAGGTCGGAGACCTCAGATAGCCAGGTGGCGAAGAACACGACCAGGCGCGGCGCTCCAGGTCCCAGCGTGACCTTGGCGTCGCCGACCGCGGCGGGCAGCGTCACGTGGTCGGCGGGGCCCTGCGCGGTGATGGACGCCAGCGACTGCTGGCTGGCCACGTGCGGGTGGGACGGCAGCAGGGCGGCCAGTTCGTCGGCGAGCACCTCGGCGGACTGGCCCACGCTGGAGTAGGCCATCTGGGTCAGGTAGAGCTTCTGCTCCCGGCCCTGCTGGTCGATGATGAACAGCGCGGGGGTGTGATCGATCTGCCCCTGCTCGATCTGCACCGCGATGTGATAGGCGGCCCAGATCGCCTTGAGCTGGGCCAGCGACCCGGTCAGGAAGTCCCACTGGTTGACCATGCCGTGCGCCCGGGAGTACGAGAGCACGTCCCCGACCGTGGTGGCGTCGGGATTGGCGTCGACGCCGAGCAGCTGCACCTGGTCGCCGGCGGAGCCGAGCAGCTGCTTGGCTTCCAGCATGCTCTGCGTGGTCAGCGGGCAGACCGTGGTGCACTCGGAGTCCTCGAAGGACAGCATCACGACCTTGCCGCGGAACTGGCTGAGCGACATCGGCTGGCCGAACTGGTTGACCAGCTTGAAGCCGGGCGCCTGCACCGCGCCCAGCGAGCTGCCGAGGTCCAGGTTCGGGTTCGACATGGCGGCGCTTTCGGCCGGGGCGGCGCTTTCGGCCGGGCTGGCCGGCGGGGAGCCTGGGCTGGCGCTGCATCCAGCTAGGACCGCGAGCACGCTGAGGATCGCCGCGGCCGCGAGCGTGCGGAGCGTCTTCATGGCGAAGACAGCCTACTGCGGGCGGCTGATCGTCAACTTGGTAAGGGCAGCTTGGCGGTGCTGGCTTGGCTGGCTTCGCTGGCTTGGCTGGTTTCGCTGGCTTGGCTGGTTTCGCTGGCTGGGCTGGTTTCGCTGGCTGGGCTGGTTTCGCTGGCTGGGCTGGTTTCGCTGGCTGGGCTGGTTTCGCTGGCTGGGCCCTGGTGGCCGTCGCCGGGGTCGTCGCCGACGATGACCGCGCCGCCGTGACCCCAGGAGACGTAGCGGTAGGTCAGGTTGATCAGCGTCGACACACGGTTGCGGCCGCCGAGCAGGTACACCAGGTGCAGCGCGAACCAGGCCAGCCAGGCGAGCGTGCCGGTCAGCCGCAGCCCGCCGGCCAGCTGGACCACCGCGGACCGGCGCCCGATGGTGGCCATCGTGCCCTTGTCATGGTACTTGAACTGCTCGGTGGCCGCCTTGGCCTCCAGCTTCACGATCTGCGCCGCGGCATGCTTTCCCATCTGGATGGCAGGCTGGGCGAGCTGGGGGGTGGGGTCGTCGGGGTTGACCGCGATATCGCCCACGGCGAAGATCCGGTCCTGGCCGGTGACCCGCAGGTCCGGGCCCACGGTGATGCGGCCGTTCTTCCCCTGGGGCAGCCCCCAGCCCGCGACGGCCGGGGCGGCGGCCACGCCGGCCGCCCACACGGTCAGGCCGCTGGGCAGGTTCTCGCCGTCGGCCAGCAGCACCCGGTCGGCGGTGACCTCGGCGATCCGGGTGTTCAGCCTGATGTCCACGCCGCGCTTGACCAGCTGGACCCGGGCGTACTCGCGCAGTTTCTCGTGGAACGGGCCGAGCAGCGAGGGCGCCATCTCGACCAGCCGGACGTGCACGCGGGACGGGTCGACGTCGGGGAAGGTGGCGCCGAGCACGGTGGCGCGCAGCTCGGCGGCCGTCCCGGCCAGCTCCACGCCGGTGGCCCCGCCGCCCACCACGGTGATGAACAGGTCGCCGTCCGTCACGCTTAGCCGCTCGAACTGCGCCATCATGTGATCGCGCAGCACGAGGGCGTCGGTCCTGGTGTACAGGGCGAAGGTGTTCTCCGCCGCCCCCTTGATGCCGTAGTACGAGGCGGACACCCCGGCGGCCAGGATGAGGTAGTCGTAGCCGAACTCGAGGCCGTTGGCCAGCCTGACCTGGCGGGCCGCCGGGTCGATGACGGCCAGCTCGCCGCGCCGGAAGATCGCCCGGTACCGCCGGGCGAATCCGCCCGCCGGGTAGGCGACGTCGCCGGGGTTCAGCCCGGCCGTGGCCACTTGGTACAGCAGCGGCTGGAAGGTGCTGTAGAGGTGACCGTCGACCAGAGTCACCCGCAGGCCCGCGCGGGTGAGCCGCGAAACGGCCGAAAGCCCGCCGAAGCCCGCCCCGCAGATGACCACATGCGGCGCGCTCGGGTCAGCCTGATGCCTTCTCGCGATCGTCCTCACCTCCAGGCCCAGCCTCGACGTCCAGGTCACCGCGCTTCTCCACCTGCGCGTACAGTTGGTAGGCGCGGCGGTCCTGTTCGGTATACGGCGGCGGCGCGATGCTGCGCGGCCACAGCCGGTATGCCCGTACCACGTTAGCCTCGACCGCATACAGGGTCAGCTCCGCCTGCAGGTACAGCCAGCCGAGCAGGCCGAGCACGACGGCGAAGGTGCCGTACAACGGTGACGCGTGGGCCAGCTGGTGCGAGATGAAGTATCCGCCGATGGCCTGCAGGACCTGCCAGACGACCCCGCCGATGATGGCGCCGAGCCGCAGCTGGCGCCAGGTGATCTCGCTGGCGGTGCCAAGCCGGAACGCGAGCCAGAACACGCCGATGTTCAGCACCAGGGACACCGCCAGGGCCAGCACCTTGCCGCCGAAACTGGGCAGCACGGACCCGGCGCCGCCCGCCATCGCGGACAGGATCGAGGTCCCGATCAGGCCCAGGCCGATCACCAGCATCAGCCCGAAGCTGCGCAGCCACGACCACGGGAATCCGGGCCGGCGCGCGTACGGGATCTCCCACGCCGAGTTGAGCGCGTTCTGCATCGCGGTGGCCACGCTCCGGGCGCCGATAAACGTGCCGAGCAGGCCGATCACCAGGGCCAGCCCGGACTGGTGCAGCGAGCCGATGTTGCTGCCGAGCTGCTGGCCGATCACCGGGTACTGCTTCAGCGCGGAGTTCAGCAGCTTGGCGCGCAGGTGCGGGTCGTTCTTCAGCACGATGTCGAGCACGGTGACCAGGACCAGCAGCAGCGGGAAGATCGCCACGAAGGCGTAGTAGGCGATCAGCGCGGCGAGGTTGCCGGCCTGGTCATCACCGAATTTCTTCCACACCGCGACCGGAACGGCCAGCCACGCGTGCCGCTGCTGCAGCGCGTCGGCCGCGTGGAGCGCCCTCTTTGCCATGTTCACCGGCAGGAAGGTACCCCTGATCGCCCCGTTCAGCCGTCAGCGAGGGGAGTGAAACCGGGTTCCACCACCCGGCCTAGAGGCTCAGGGCGACCAGTTCCGGGCGCAGGCAGCCCTGGGCGGCCGGGGCGGAGGCGGACGGGGTGGGCGACGGGCTGGGTGTAGTGCTGGCTGAGGCGGACGTGCTTGGTGAGGCGGACGTGCTTGGTGAGGCGGATGAGGTGGCCGGGGTCGAGGACTGAGTGCCGGCGGGTGCGGCGGAGGCGGTGCCGGTCGTGGCTGGGGGGCCGGCGGAGGGGGTGCCGGTGGAGGCGGTGCCGGTGGAGGCGGTGCCGGTCGCGGCGGGGGTGCCGGCGGAGGTGCCGGCGGAGGTGCCGGCGGAGGTGCCGGCGGAGGTGCCGGCGGAGGTGCCGGCGGAGGGGGTGCCGGCGGAGGCGGTGCCAGTGGGGGTCGGGGAGGCCGGGGTGAGTTGGGTGCAGGCGGCGATGACGACCAGGTTGCTGGCCGGGTCGGCGCTGCCGCCGATGCCGCTGAGGTCGACGAAATAGTGCGGCCAGGGCAGCCCGGAGGCGGCCAGCGTGACCCGCTGCTCGCTGATGTCGTAGCCCCAGGCGTCACCATTGGCGCCCTGGTCGAGCCCGAGCGCCACACCGTCCCTGACCACGTGGATGCCGGCCGACCCGTAGACCGCGGAGCCGGAAGCGGTCGCCGTGACCCGGCCGGTCAGGGGGTCGACGGCCATCAGGTTCGACCCCTCGGTCAGGTAGATCCGGTCCTGCTGCGGGTCGGTGCCCTCGGTCACCGCCCCGGACATGGACCACAGCCGCGCTCCGCTGGTGCCGTCGTACGCCGTCACCCCGTCAGCGTCCGCGAACAGCACCATGCTGCCGAACGCGGCGCTGAGCGTCCCGGCGAACGACAGTCCGATCAGTGGCTGGACGGCCAGCTCGGCCCCGGTGCCCAGGTCGATCTTGCGCAGCGCGGTGACCGGGGCCGAACCCTCGAACCCGCCGGAGGATTCGGCCACGTACAGCGTGCTGCCCGCGGTCCGCCAGGTCTGCGCCACCGGGCCGGTGGACCGCGACCAGCGGACCCTTCCGGTGGCGTTGTCGTAGCTGGTGACCGCGGTGGTGCCGACGATGACCGTGTACGCCGCGGTGGCTGCCACGGCGCCGCCGAACACGCCCGCCGGGAAGCTGCGGGACACGATGCCGGTCAGGCTGGACAGGGCCACCTCGGTGCGCTCGAGGTGCCCGGCACGGGTGTACGTGACGCCTGCCGTCACCTCGCCCGGCCAGCTGCGCACCGACACGATGGCCGCGCCGGCCGGGAAGCCAGTGAGCGCCTGGGTCCACAACGGCGCGCCGGTCTGCGCCGAAAATCCGTACACGGCCAGGCCGTCGCCGACCACGGCCAGGCCGTCGGCGACCGACATATAGGCCAGGCCGGAGGCGGGCACCGTGCCGGTCAGCCCGGGCAGCACCGCCCACGCCCCGGGCAGCGCCCTGGTCCACCGGATCAGTCCCGAGATCTGCCCGGTCCCGCAGCCGGACCGGCAGGCCGCGGCCGGGGTCCCGCCGGCCGCGCCGGCCAGCGGGTACGGGAGCAGGGCCACGCCGAGCAGCACCAGGACCAGCGCCCAGCGCCGCAGCCGGGGTGACTCCCCGGCCCGGCCCAGGCGGATCCGGCCGGCCACGCCGAGCGCGGCCCGGCGGCGGATCCGGCGCACCTGACGGCGCAGGATCCGCTGACGCGCCGACTTGCTCACCTGGCGGCGCACGATCCGCTGGCGCGGTGGCCCGGAGATCTTGCGGCCCGGCTGCTGCCTCACGACGCCCACAGTAGGAGATACCGCAACCCGGGGAGGCCGCCTTTCGGGCCGGGCCCCGAGATCCGGCCGCCTGACGATAACGTTGGAGCCGTCCGTGTTGACAGCAAATCCGAGCTGACCGTGAATCAGTCCGCCTCGATGAGGAGGTAAGCCATGACCGACCGTGCGCCGCTGCCCTATGACTTCATGCCGGAGGTGCCGTCCTTCGAGGTGCACAGCGATGACATCGCGCATGGCGAGATGATGCGGGAGAACCACGTGTTCGACGACTGGGGCATGACCGGCGGCAACATCTCCCCCTCGCTGTCGTGGTCCGGTTTTCCCGCGGAGACCAAGAGCTTCGCGGTGACCTGCTTCGACCCGGACGCACCGACCGGCTCCGGCTTCTGGCACTGGATCGTGCTCGGTATCCCGGCCTCGGTGACCGAACTCGAGACCAACGCGGCCGGCACCGACGGCTCGGGCCTGCCCAAGGGGGCGTTCCACGTCCGCAACGACTACGGCACCAAGGACTTCGGCGGCGCGGCCCCGCCGGCGGGCGACCCGCCACACCGCTACGTGTTCGCGGTGCACGCCCTCGACGTGGAGTCGCTGGACGTCAACGACGAGATCTCACCCGCCGTGGCCGGGTTCAACCTGCGCTTCCACACCATCGCCCGCGGCCTGCTCATCCCGGTCTACGGCTTCTGATCACGGCAGGCGCTCGCCGCAGCTGGACGGGTCGTAGCCGGGCAGGCTGCCCAGCTGGGCCAGCAGCCAGGGCGAGGTGAGCACCTTCAGCAGGCCCTGGACCTCGCGGGACGCGGCATGCTTGGCCGGCAGGACCAGGTTGAACCGCTCGTCGGCGAGCGGGATGAAGCCCAGCCCGTAGGCCAGCGCGGCCGGCTCGCTGGACACCCCGGCGTCGGCCAGCCGGCCCGCGACGGCCGCGGCGAGCTGCAGGTGCCCGGCGGCCTGGCTGTCGTAGCCGGGCAGTTCGGCCGGGTCCAGGCCCAGGCGCCGCAGCTCCCGGTCCAGCAGCGAGCGGGCCTGCGCGCCCAGCTCGCGGTTGACCAGCCGCAGGCCCTGCCTGGCCACGTCGCCCAGCCCGGTGACCTGGGCCCCGGGGCGGACCGCCAGGCCCTCGCGCCAGGCGGTGAAGCCCACCATCTCGGCGCCGCCGGGTATCTCGACCGCCTCGCCGGGATCGTCATCCTGATCGTCCCGGCCGGGCTGGTGCACCCCGGCGGCGTGCACCAGGCCCGCCGCGGCCAGCCGCATCGCCTCGCCGTTCCCGCACGGCCACCAGGCGAACCCCACCGGCGGGTCGAGCAGGGCCAGCGGCGCCTCGAGCAGCGGCAGGGCGGGATCGCAGCCGGCCACGATCAGCGTGGGCCGCGGCGGCCCGATGGGCCGCACCGCGACCGGGGCCGGGCCGGCCCGGGCCACCTCCGCCTGCTGCCCCCTCTGGCCCCCCTGGGCCGACTGGGCCGGCTGGCGCCCCTGGGCCCGCTGGACCTGCTGGCCCCGGTGGCCCCCCTGGCTCTGCTGGGCCTGCTGGGTCGCGACCAGGCCGCCGGCCGGGCCGAAGCCGGCCCGGGCCGCCGTATCGGCGCGCAGCGGCAGCGCCACGAACGTGTCGCCGATGGTGGCCAGCGCCACCCGGGAACCCACGCCGCCCAGCGGGGCCACCGGCGCGGCCAGCACCGGGTCGGCGGGATCGCCCGGGCCGAACAGGTCCTCGACGGTCAGGCCGAGCGCGCGGGCCAGGGCCAGCGCGACCCGCAGCGAGGGATCCGAATGGCCGGACTCGACGGCGGATACGGCCTGCCTGGTCACGGCGGCCATCCCGGCAAGCTGCTGCTGGGACAGGCCCCGGGCCTGCCTGGCCAGCCGCAGCCGGGTCCCCGCTGCCCACGGGACTTCTGTCATACCTCACAGCCTATGATCCCGACATGAAGACGCAGATCATCGACATCCGCACCGGCAGCCGCGCGACGGTGCGGGACATCACCAGCGAGTGCGCGCGGTTCGCGATCCAGGCGGCGGACGGCGGCGACGGGCTGCTGCACGTGTTCGTGCCGCACGCCACCGCGGGCCTCGCGCTGATCGAGCTCGGCGCGGGCAGCGACGATGACCTGCTGGCCGCCCTGGCCGAGCTGCTGCCCGCCGACGACCGCTGGCGGCACGCGCACGGAAGCCGCGGGCATGGCCGGTCGCACGTGCTGCCCGCCCTGGTCCCGCCCTACGCCACCATCCCGGTGATCGGCGGCCGGCTGGCCCTGGGCACCTGGCAGTCGGTGGCGCTGGTGGACCTCAACGTGGACAACCCGGATCGCCAGGTCCGGCTGTCGTTCCTGAGCTGATGCGGATCCTGGTCGAGGGCTCGGGCGGGGCCAGCGGCTGGCCGGAGCCCGGCTGCCGGTGCGCCTCATGCCTGCGCCAGGCTGCGGACGGGACTGCACGCAAGCGGTCGACCATAGTCGTTGACGGGATGGTGCGGCTGGGGGTTGCGGATGCGGGAGGCGGAGCGGGGACGGCGGCGGCGGGGTACCGGGTGCGGCGGCTAGGGGACGCGCGGGCGGACGGGGCGATTGGGGGATGGGAGGTGACCGGGGCGGGCAGGGTGACCGGGGCGGGCAGGGTGACCGGGGCGGGCAGGGTGACCGGGGCGGGCAGGGTGACCGGGGCGGGCGAGGCGGCTGGGGGGTGGGAGGTGACGGGGCCGGATGGGGGGCGGGTGCTGTATGCGGCGGGGCCGGGGGCGGTGCCGGTGCCGGCCGAGGGGGCGGGCCGGTACGATGCGGTGTTCCTGGACTTGCTGGGGGACCCGGCGCAGCTGGGGCTGCTGCGGGCGCGGGGGCTGGTCACGGCGGACACGGTCGCGGCGGTGGCGTGCGCGGATCACCGGGTGGCCTCGGCAGCGGAGTTGCGGCGGCGCTGCGGATTCTGGGGAGCGATCGTGCCGGGCGACGGCGACCAGGTGGACGTGCCGGGGGGCGGGGCGGCGGATAGCACGGCCCGTTCGGCAGAAGAAGGACGGCCGGGGTCACCGGGGGGGCACGGGCAGCCGGGGCCGGCCTGGGTACGGCCGGGGCCGTGGCGGGTGCTGGTGATCGGGGGGGCACGGTCGGGGAAGTCGGAACGGGCAGAGCTGAGAGTGGCGGGTGAGCCGGACGTGACCTACGTGGCGACGGGGCCGAACGGCCGGGGCGGCGACGGGCGCCCGGCCGACGCCGAGTGGGCGGCGCGGGTGGCGGCGCACCGGGCCCGGCGGCCGGGGTGGTGGCGGACGGCGGAGACCACGGACCTGGCCGGGGTGCTGGCGCAGGCGCGGGGGGCGGTGCTGATCGACGGGATCGGCACCTGGCTGGCCGCGGTGCTCGGGCAGTGCGGTGCCTGGGAGGGTTCGGCGGGCTGGGCGCAGCGGCTGGAGGCCCGGATCGGCGGGCTGATCGGGGCATGGCGGCAGACCGGGGCCCGGGTGGTCGCGGTCAGCGACGAGACGGGGCTGGGCGTGGTGCCGGAAACGCCCGCGGGACGAGTGTTCCGGGACGAACTGGGGCGGCTGAACCGGGCCCTGGCCGCCGAATCCGAGGAGGCCGAACTGGTCGTGGCGGGGCGGGTGCTGGCCCTGGAATGACCGGAAGCGCCGGCATTCGGACGGCACAGACGGGTACGTCCGTGTAACAGTACGGTGACAATCCGGCCATTGTCGCGTGTTCCAGGACGATCCGGCCGGGCCGGTCGCTTCGTGTGCTGGTCAGTGACGGCCATGGCCCGCTAACGTAGAAAGACCTGTGGCCGCCAGGGAGTCTGGGGGGATAGGTCGTCCCCCCGGGGCAAACTGCAACGAGGTGATAACCAGAATGGCGCGCGTGGTAGTCATTGGCGACCTGATGACGGACGCGGTCGCCCACGCAATGCTCCCGCTGGCCCGGGGCAGCGACACGCCGGCCGCGGTGACCATGCACGGCGGCGGTTCCGGGGCCAACATCGCGGCCTGGATGGCGGCCGACGGCGGGGACGTGGCCTTCGTCGGGCGGCGCGGCGCGGACATCGCGGGGCGCAACCGCGACATGGAGCTGATGGGCTACGGCGTGGACGCCCGCCTGGTCATGGACCCGGAGCGGCCCACGGGGACCTGCGTGGTGATGGTCACGCACAAGGGCGAGCGGACCATGCTGTCCGACCCGGGCGCGAACGCGGCCCTGTCCCCCGACGACCTGCCGCACGACCTGTTCATCCCCGGCGCCCACGTGCACGTGTCCGGGTACACGCTGCTGTCCGAGGGATCCCGGTCGGCCGGGCTGGCCGCCATCGAGTACTCGCGGCGGGCCGGCATGACCGCCTCGGTGGACGCGGCCTCGTCCGCACCGCTGGAGCGGATCGGGGCCGAGCCGTTCCTGGAACTGTCGGCCGGGGCTGTGCTGCTGTTCGTGAACGCCGTCCAGGCCAAGGTGCTCACCGGCCGCGATGACCCGGAGGCGGCAGCCCGGGTGCTGACCGCCTGGTACCCGCACGTGGTGGTCAAGCTGGGCGCGGACGGGGCGCTGTTCTACGCCAACGGCCGCCCGCCGGTCCGGGTGCAGGCGCCGCCGGTGGACCGGGTGCTCGACGGCACCGGCGCGGGCGACGCGTTCATCGCCGGGTTCATCCCGCCCTGGCTGGACAAGAAGCCGCCGGGCGAGGCGCTGGCCAGCGGCTGCCGGCTGGCCGCGCACGCGCTCGGGCTCATCGGGGCCCGCCCGGTCCTGTGACGGATTACCTGGACGGGCTGTTTTCTCTGGCGGGCCGGGTCGCGGTGGTGACCGGCGGCAGCTCGGGGATCGGCGCGGGGATGGCCGCGGCGCTGTCCGGGGCCGGGGCGCAGATGGTGCTGGTGGCCCGGGATTCCGATCGGCTGGCCGCGGCGGCGGCCGGGCTGCGGGAGGCCGGCGGGCAGGCGGCCTGGATCAGCGCGGACCTGGCCGACCGGGCCGAGCTGGAGCGGGCCGCGGCGGAAGCGGACGGGGCGTTCGGGCCGCCGGACATCCTGGTTAACTGCGCGGGCGTCAACCTGCGGCCGCCGCTGGGATCGCTGACGCTTGCTGAGTGGGATGTCACGATGGCGGTCAACCTGACCGCGCCGTTCCTGCTCGGCCAGCGGTTCGGGCCCTTGATGGCGGCGCGGGGCTGGGGGCGGATCATCAACGTGACCTCGCAGCAGGCGCAGCGGGCGTTCGGGAACAGCGGCGGGTACGGGGCGTCGAAAGGAGGCCTGGCGTCTTTGACTCGCTCTCAGTCCGAGGCCTGGGCGGCCGCCGGGGTGTGCTGCAACTCGGTGTGCCCCGGCTTCGTGCCGACCCGGCTGAACGCCCACGTGGCCCGCGATCCGCAGCGGATGGCGGCCATGGCGGCCCGGACCATGGTGGGCCGCAACGGCCAGCCCGCGGACTTCGCCGGGGTGGCGGTGTTCCTGGCCTCGCGGGCCAGCGACTATGTCACCGGGCAGACGCTGTACGTGGACGGCGGCTTCTCCGCCACGTAGGCGGTAAACGCGGCGTTGGCCTTGGCAGGCCGGCGGACGCGGCAGAATGAACGTCATGGCCCCACGGCGCAGCGGCGGTACTACCACGCCCCCCGAAGAATTCGAAGAGAACATCGTCGACATCGACGTCGCCGAGGAGATGCGCGGCAGTTACCTCGAATACGCCTACAGCATCATCCACTCCCGGGCGCTGCCCGACGCGCGGGACGGCCTGAAGCCGGTCCAGCGGCGGATCCTGTACCAGATGAACGAGATGGGCCTGCGCCCGGACCGGGCCCACGTGAAGTGCGCCCGCGTGGTCGGCGAGGTCATGGGCCGCCTGCACCCGCACGGCGACTCGGCCATCTACGACGCGCTGGCCCGGATGGCGCAGCCCTGGGCGATGCGGCTGCCGCTGGTGGACGGGCACGGGAACTTCGGCAGCCTGGGCGGCGACGACCAGCCGGCGGCCATGCGGTACACCGAGGCGCGGCTGACCGCGGCGGCCATGGAGATGGTGGCCTCCATCGACGAGGACACCGTCGACTTCGTGCCGAACTACGACGGCAGCGAGACCCAGCCCGACGTGCTGCCCGCGGGCATACCGAACCTCCTGGTCAACGGCGCGTCCGGCATCGCGGTCGGGATGGCCACCAACATGGCGCCGCACAACCTGATCGAGGTCATCGCCGCGGCGCGGCATCTGATCAGGAACCCTGCCGCGTCCCTGGATGCCCTGATGCGGTTCGTGCCCGGGCCTGACCTGCCCACCGGCGGGCGGATCGTGGGCCTGGAGGGTATCAGGGAGGCCTACGAGACCGGCCGGGGCATCTTCCGCAGCCGGGCCACGGCGGTGGTGGAGCAGCTGACCCCGCGGCGTACCGGGATCGTGGTCACCGAGCTGCCCTACACGATCGGCCCGGAGAAGGTCATGGCCAGGATCAAGGACCTGGTCCAGGCCAAGAAGCTCAACGGCATCGCCGACCTGAAGGACCTGACCGACCGCAACCGCGGCCTGCACCTGGTCATCGAGGTGCGCAGCGGCTTTAACCCGGACGCCGTGCTGGCCGAGCTTTACCGGCTGACGCCGATGGAGGAGACCTTCGGCATCAACAACGTGGCCCTGGTCGACGGGCAGCCGCGAGTGCTCGGGCTGCGCGAGCTGCTCGAGATCTACGTGGCGCACCGGCTGGACGTGGTGCGGCGGCGGACCGAGTACCGGCGGCGCAAGCGCTTGGAGCGGCTGCATCTGGTCGACGGGCTGCTGGTGGCCCTGCTCAACATCGACGAGGTCATCGCGGTCATCAGGTCCTCCGACGATGCTTCCTCGGCCCGGGAACGGCTGATGGCGGTCTTCGAGCTGTCCGAGATCCAGGCTCAGTACATCCTGGACACCCCGCTGCGCCTGGCTGACCCGCTACGACCGGCTGGAGCTGGAGCGGGAGCAGGACACGCTGCGCTCGGAGATCGCTTCGCTGACCGAGATCCTGGAGTCCGACGACCGGCTGCGCCAGGTGGTCAGCGACGAACTGGCCGAGATGGCCAGGAGGTTCGGCACCCCGCGGCGCACGGTGCTGCTGGAGGGGGGTGCCGAGGCGGTGGCGACGGCGGTTCCGCTCGAGGTGACCGACGACCCGTGCGTGGTGCTGATGTCGGCCACCGGGCTGATGGCCCGGGTGGCTGTTCCCGCGGATTTTTTGGCCGAACGGGCCGTGCTTCCTCCGTCCGGCGACCTGACCCGCTCGCCGCACGACGCGCTGGTCGCGGCGGTGCGCACCACGGCCCGGGGCACGATCGGGGTGGTGACCTCGGCCGGGCGGCTGGTCAAGGTGAACGTGCTGGAGATCCCGGGGCTGCCGCCCGGGGCCGGCCCGGCGTCGCTGGCGGGCGGCACACCGGTGACCGAGTTCGCGGTGCTTTCGCGGGGAGAGACGGTGGCGGGCCTGTGCGGGGTCGACGGCGACCCGGGCGCGGGTGTCGTGCTGGGCACCGCGGAGGGCGTGGTCAAGCGGGTGCTGCCGGATTACCCGCAGAACCGGGACGAGTTCGAGCTGATCGCGCTGCGGCCGGGGGACCGGGTGGTGGGCGCGGTGCAGCTGGCCGCGGAGTCTTCCGAGGTGGTGTTCATCACCTCCGACGCGCAGCTGCTGCGGTTCCCGGCCGCGTCGGTGCGGCCGCAGGGCCGGGCCGCGGGCGGGATGGCCGGCGTGCGGCTGTCGGCTGGCGCGGCCGTGGTGTGGTTCGGCGCGGTGGACGCGGACGCGGCTTCCGGCGCCCCGCCTGCGGGGTCGGCGCCGGGGACCTACTCCCCCGCGGTGGTGGTGACCGTGGCGGGCAGCGCGGGGGCGCTGCCCGGTGCGGCGGGCCGCAGCGTGAAGGTCACCCCGCTGCACGAGTACCCGGCCAAGGGCCGGGCCACCGGCGGGGTCCGCTGCCAGCGGTTCCTCAAGGGCGAGGACGTGCTCGTGCTGGCCTGGGCCGGGCCCGCGCCCGCGGTGGGCGCCACCGACACCGGCCAGCCGGTCGACCTGCCGGACCCGGTGGGCAGGCGCGACGGCTCCGGGGAGGCGCTGCGGCGGCAGCTGGCGGTTATCGGCGGAGCGGCTCGGGTCCGGTGAGCTCTGGTTTTCCGGCTTTTCTCTCCGATCGTGAGTACCGGGGATAGCAGCGGCCCACGATCATGGCGCGGCCCTTAGCGGCTGGGGAGCGGCTTAGCGGCTGGTGAGCGGCTTAGCGGCTGGGGAGCGGCTTAGCGGCTGGGGAGCGGCTTAGCGGCTGGGGAGCGGCTTAGCGCTGGGGAGCGGCTTCTCGGCTGGGGCGGCCTGGCGGGGGATGCTGATCGGGCTGGCCTCGGGGCGGGCCAGGCTGGCGATGTGCGCGCCGGGGCCGTTGCGGCCCGCGGCCCGGGCCAGCTGAGCCAGCAGGTCCTCCGGGCCCGCGGACGCCTCGTCGGCGAGCTGCCACTCCCGGACGATGGTCCACCCCTCGGGGCCGGGATCGAAGATGCCGCCCGCGAAGCAGCCGGCCGCGTCCAGCATCGCGATCCCGGGGTCGTCGTCGGGGAGGTCCTGCAGGTAACCGGCCGCATCGAGCAGGGATACCACGCTGCGCGCGACGCGCAGGGCGCTAGCGCCGGCGCTGTCCAGCCGCCACCAGGCCCGTGCCCGGAGGAACTGGGCCACCAGTATCGCCTTAGTCACGGCAAGTGATGATAGCAGCGCTCAGGGTTACCGAGCGTGTATTCGCTCAGGTGTCGATGCGGGACAGGTCGAGCTCGGCGGCGCCGGCCACGATGAAGTCCCGGCGAGGGGCCACCTCGGTCCCCATCAGCAGGTTGAACATCTCGGCGGCCACGGTGGCGTCCTCGATCCTGATCCGGCGCAGGGTCCGGTGCCGCGGGTCCATGGTCGTCTCGGCCAGTTGGGAGGCGTCCATCTCGCCCAGGCCCTTGTACCGCTGCACCGGCTCTTTCCACCGCTGGCCGCGCCGCTCCAGGTCGAGCAGCGTGCGGTTCAGCTCGGCGTCGGAGTAGGTGTACCGGTACTTGTCCTGGCCCTTGCGCACGTTCATCAGCTCGATCCGGTGCAGCGGCGGGACCGCGGCGAAGACCCGGCCCGCGTCCAGCATCGGCCTCAGGTACCGGTAGAACAGCGTGAGCAGCAGGGTGCGGATGTGCGCGCCGTCCACGTCGGCATCCGCCATGAAGATGATCCGCTGGTAGCGGGCCGAGTCCAGGTCGAATGAGCTGCCCGAGCCCGCCCCGATGACCTGGATGATGGCGGCGCACTCGGCGTTCTTCAGCATGTCGGCCAGCGAGGCCTTCTGCACGTTGAGGATCTTGCCGCGGATCGGCAGCAGGGCCTGGAACTCCGAGTCCCTGGCCAGCTTGGCCGTGCCCAGCGCGGAGTCGCCCTCGACGATGAACAGCTCGCTGCGGTCGTCGGCGGACCGGCAGTCGACCAGCTTGGCCGGCAGCGACGAGCTGGCCAGCGCCGACTTGCGGCGCTGGTTGTCGCGGTGCTCGCGGGCGGCGATGCGGGCCTTGGCCGCGGAGACCACCTTCTCGAGTGCCGCGCGGGCTTGCTGCTTGGCGCCGCGCGGCGGGGTCTCGAAGTAGGCGCTGAGCTGGGAGTTTATGACTTGCGCGACGATCTTGGCGGCGGCCGGGGTGCCGAGCACCTCCTTGGTCTGGCCCTCGAACTGCGGCTCGGGCAGCCGCACCGAGACCACCGCGACCAGGCCCTCGAGCACGTCTTCCTTGGCCACCGGCTCGTCGCCGTTCTTCAGCAGCCGGGCCGCGCGGAGCTGGTCGTTCATGGTGCGGACCATGGCCCGCTCGAAGCCGGCCACGTGGGTGCCGCCGTGCGGGGTGGCGATGACGTTGACGAACGAGCGGACCACGGAGTCGTAGCCGCTCCCCCACTGCACCGCGACGTCCACGGCGAGTTCGCGCTCCACCTCGGTGGGCGTCATGTGCCCCCGGTCGTCGAGTACCGGGATGGTCTCGGTGAAGTTGCCGGAACCGGTCAGCCGCAGCACGTCGGTGACCGGCTCGCCGGAGCCCAGGTGGGCGCAGAACTCGCTGATGCCGCCGTCGAAGCGGAACTCAGCCTGGCTGGGCTCCTCGCCCTCCCCGCTCTCCTCGCGGATGGCGATGCCCAGGCCGGGCACCAGGTAGGCGGTCTGCCTGGCCCGCTCGGCCAGCGCGTCGAAGCTGAACCGCGCGTCACGCAGGAAGACCTGGCGGTCCGGCCAGAACCTGATCCGGGTGCCGGTGGCCCTCCTGGCCAGCCGGCCCAGCGTGCGCAGGCCCGACTTCTTGGTGAAGTCCGCGTCCGGGTCCGGCCCGGCGAACTCGCCGGTGACGCCGCGGCGGAAGCTGGCCGCCCAGGTCCGTCCGTCCCGGTCCACCTCCACGTTCAGCCGCGCGGCCAGCGCGTTGACCACCGAGGCGCCCACGCCGTGCAGGCCGCCGGAGGCGGTGTAGGAGCCGCCGCCGAACTTGCCGCCCGCGTGCAGCCGGGTCATGACCAGCTCCACGCCGGTCAGCTTGGTCTTGCGCTCCAGGTCGACCGGGATGCCCCGCCCGTTGTCCCTGACCTCGGCCGAGCCGTCCGCGTGCAGGATCACCTCGATGCGGGTGCAGTGCCCGCCCAGCGCCTCGTCCACCGCGTTGTCGAAGATCTCCCACAGGCAGTGCTGCAGGCCGCGGCCATCGGTGGACCCGACGTACATGCCGGGCCGCTTGCGCACCGCGTCCAGGCCCTCAAGGACCGACAGGTGCCGGGCGGTGTAGGCGTCGGCGGCCGCCTGCGCGGGCATCCGGGTAGCGGTGGTCAGGGCGGTCACGGCCGGCCGTGCTCCTTCCGGGAAGCGGCCCCGATCCGGGCCTATCGAACAGAGTAGCGCCTCCAGCGGGATGCGGTGGGGGTGCCACGCGGCATGTCTTACCGGTAATCGCAGACTCACCGCGACGAATGCATCATCCGGGTCCAATCTGGGTACATCTTAGGTAGAGACACACGGTGCCTGTGTGCCGCCGGGAATGCCAAGCGACCGGCGGAGCACAGGCACCATGTGTCCCTGGCAGCAAAGTAGACACGGAGCGTCCAGGGGCGGTTTCGCTTGTGGCGTACACCACCCCGAGTGGGGAACGCGGACGGCTGGGTATGTGTTGCACTGAACTGTAGGACGGAAAACTCAGGGCCATACGGATGTAGAAGCCGGAGGCACACCCCGAGGGAGGCGACGTTGACTGGAGCCATAGCCCCCACAAGGCCGCTCACTGCCCTGGATGTCTGCGATCGCTGCGGCGCCCAGGCTTATGTTCGCGTGCTACTGGCCAACTCAGGAGAGCTTCTGTTCTGCGCGCATCACGGCCGGGTGCACGCCCAGGCGCTGGCCAAGGTGGCGATCGACATCCAGGACGAGAGCAACCGGTTGTCGGAGCCGCAGCCATAACACAGGGCCCATAACACAGGGCCCATAACACAGGGCTGGGCGGCTAGGCCGGCAACGACGTCGGCCGTCGGCGTGGGACGCCGACGCCAGTAACTGACTGGCGTCGGCCTTTTGCTTTCCTGGGCCCCGGCGCGTTGCTTTCCTGGGCCCCGGCGCGGCCGCCGCCGGAACTCTGCTTTGGGGCGGGTTAGTCCAGGTAGTCGCGGAGGACCTGGGAGCGGCTGGGGTGGCGGAGCTTGGACATGGTCTTGGACTCGATCTGCCGGATCCGCTCCCGGGTCACGCCGTAGACCTTGCCGATCTCGTCCAGGGTCTTGGGCTGGCCGTCGGTCAGGCCGAACCGCATCGAGACCACCCCGGCCTCACGCTCGGACAGCGTGTCCAGCACCGAGTGCAGCTGCTCCTGCAGCAGCGTGAAGCTGACCGCCTCGCCGGGCTGGATGGCCTCGGAGTCCTCGATCAGGTCGCCGAACTCGCTGTCACCGTCCTCGCCCAGCGGAGTGTGCAGCGAGATCGGCTCCCGGCCGTACTTCTGCACCTCGATGACCTTCTCCGGGGTCATGTCCAGCTCGATGGCCAGTTCCTCCGGGGTCGGCTCGCGGCCCAGGTCCTGGAGCATCTGGCGCTGCACCCGGGCCAGCTTGTTGATGACCTCGACCATGTGCACCGGGATGCGGATGGTGCGGGCCTGATCGGCCATGGCCCGGGTGATGGCCTGCCGGATCCACCAGGTGGCGTACGTGGAGAACTTGTAGCCCTTGGTGTAGTCGAACTTCTCCACGGCCCGGATCAGGCCCAGGTTGCCTTCCTGGATCAGGTCCAGGAACAGCATGCCGCGGCCGGTGTACCGCTTGGCCAGGGACACGACCAGGCGCAGGTTGGCCTCGAGCAGATGGTTCTTGGCCCGGGTGCCGTCCTCGGCGATCCACTCCAGGTCGATGCGCTGGTC
Organism: uncultured Actinomycetes bacterium; assembly: GCA_963835775.1. Classification (GTDB taxonomy): domain Bacteria; phylum Actinomycetota; class Actinomycetes; order Streptosporangiales; family Streptosporangiaceae; genus Palsa-504. The sequence continues at coordinate 388,466 of CAWIHB010000007.1, forward strand.
GGTGTTCAGCGCACGGCCCCCCTCGGCCAGCTTCTCCTCGGCGAACAGGCCGGCCTCGATCCGCTTGGCCAGCTCAACCTCTTGCTCGGCGTTGAGCAGCGGCACCTTGCCGATCTGCTTGAGGTAGTCCTTGACCGGGTCGGCGGTCGCGCCGGCCACCGCCACCTGCGCGGCGGGCAGGTCATCGTCATCGTCGCCGAAGACGAAGATCTCCTCGTCCTCACCGCTGCCGTCTGGGGCGATCTTGACTACCCGCGCGCTCGGGGCCTCGGGACCCTCGGGTCCTTCGGCTTCGGTGTCGGCCTCGCCGACGGCCGGTTCGGGCTCGGACCCGTCGCCGTCCACCACGTCGGCGACCAGATCTTCGGGTCCCCCGACGACGTCCGACAAGTCGGGGTCGTCTTCCAGGTCGCCCTCGGCGAGCGCGGCCTGGATGTCCGCGTCGTCCGCATCGAGGTCGAAGTCGTCCAGATCTGTGCTGACCAGATCTGTGCTGTCCAGATCTGTGCTGTCTAGATCTGTGCTGTCCAGATCTGTGCTGTCCAGGTCGGCCGCGTCGTTGAGATCTACCGCGGCCAGGCTGGCTTCCGCGTCGGCGTGCTCCTCGGGACCATTCTGGTCCGGGGCAGGACCTGCCGCCTGGACCGCCTGATCTTCGACGGCCACGGGCTGCTGGCCCGGCGTCCTGAGGTGCTTCCGCGCTGCGGAGTTAGCAGCGCTCACGACCACGGTCACCCCTTCCTTCGCTGGCTAGCTGCCACTAGGGACTGATTCAACCCGCCTGCCTCCCACTCAACCACCATAGGCTGCGACCAGGAGTGACTTGTACGCCTCCGCCGGGCGCCGTCACCGCCCGCCGCCCGAAGGCACGTGCATGACCAGCACAGTGACGTCATCGTCTTGGTCGTGCCCTGCGAGCATACGATCCACCAGGTACTCGAGCAGCCGTTCCGGGTGGCCGAGCACGTCGGGATCGGCACGTGCGGCCACGGCCGCCAGCTCCTCCAAACCCGCGTCCAGACCACGATTCCTGTTCTCTACCAGGCCGTCCGAATAGAAAACCGCCGTGCTGCCCGGCCGCAGGCTGAACGTGTGCTGCTTTCTCGGGCTGGCCCAGCCGAGCGGCGTGCCCGCCTCCACGTGATCGAACCGCGGCGCGGTGCCCGCCTCTAGAACAAGGGCGGGCAGGTGCCCGGCATTCCCGAGCATGCCCTCGCCGGTCTCCGGGTTGATGACCAGATAGGCGACGGTGGTGACCTGCTCCTCGGGCTCGGTGGCGCTGAACAGCCGGTCCAGGCCGCCCAGGACCGCAGCCGGGCGGGAGTCGGTCAGCGCCAGCGCGCGCAGCGCGTTGCGCACCCGGCCCATGCCGGCCGCAGCGGTCAGCCCCTTGCCCATGACGTCGCCGACCGCCACCGCCAGCCGCTGGTCGGCCAGCCGGAACGCGTCGTACCAGTCGCCGCCGATCTCCATGTTCTTGGCCACCGGCCGGTAGCTCGCCGCCAGGACCAGGCCGGGCAGGACGGGCAGCTGGTCGGGCAGCAGGCTGCGCTGCAGCGTCTCGGCCGTGGTGTGCTCCCGCTCGTACAGCCCGGCCCGCTCCACGGCCAGCGAGCACTGGCCGGCCAGCGCCTCCAGGAAGACCCGTTCCTCCTCGGTGATCCGCCGCGGGCGGCCGAACGAGAACCGCAGCGCGCCCAGCGGAGCCCCCGCGGCCAGCAGCGGCAGGCCCACCCAGGACCGCTCGTCGGAGTCCGCGGCTACCGTGGCCGGGTCGATGTCGAGCTCGCCCTCGAACTGCCTGCGCAGGTCGGCCGGGTCCTCGACCAGCACGGGCCGCCGGGTGGCGATGGCCTTGGTCATCACGCTGGGAGACTGGAGGGTCAGCGGCCCGCCCGCCGAGTCGGGCGCGCCCTGCACGCCGTCGTCGTTGACCACCCGCAGCCGGGCGCCGTCGGCCTCGAGCAGCGCCACCGCCGAGCGCAGCGCGCCGATCGCGGTCCGCCCTACCTCGGTGATGACCTCCACCACCTGCTCGACGGTGAGCGCCTCGGCCAGCATGGAAGTGGCCTGCTGCAGCCGCGCGGTGCGCAGCGCCGCGGCGGACAGCTGCTCGGTCAGCCGGCCGCGCATCTCCTCGGCCTCGCGCTGGCTGGTCACGTCGGTGCTGGCCCCGACCCACTCGACGATCTTGCCGTCGCGCTCGATCGGCACCGCCCGCACGTCGTAGTGCCGGTACGAGCCGCCCTTGGTCCTGATCCGGTACCTGTCGTCGAAGACCTTGCCAGTCCGGACGCACTCGCGCCAGTCACGCTGGACCCGCTCCCGGTCCTCGGGATGGATCGAGGCCAGCCAGCCGTGCCCGATGTATTCCTCGGCGCTCTGCCCGGTGATCCAGCGGAACTCGGGCGAGTCCTCTTTCATCGCGCCGTCCGGCGCCGCCACCCAGACCACCTGGGCGCCGCCCTGGACCAGCGAGCGGTAGCGCTCCTCGCTGCGCCTGATCTGGTCCTCGCCGGCGTGCGCGGCGCTGTCGAGCAGGATGAGGCCGACGGCGGCGATCGCGCCCGCCGCGTCGCGCAGCGGGAACCAGGAGGCGCTGGCGCTGGCGCCGGCTTCGGCCGCCGGGTAGCCGGGCTCAATGATCGGCGTGCCGTCGCCCAGCACCTTGCGCAGCGCGATGTCGGCCCGGGCCGCGACGTCCTCGGGCCACAGGTCGGCGGGCAGCTGGCCGGCATGGTCTGCTTCGGCCGTGCCGAAGATCCGGGCCAGCGCAGCATTCGCCCAGCGGAAGCGCAGGTCGGGCCCGAACAAGGCCAGGCCGACAGGCGCCTCGCGTATCAGCATGTCCACCAGAACGGCTTGCGACGGGTCACGTTGCCTGGGCACAGACGTCTCCATGCTCACGACGGGCACCCGCCTGCCGCGCCGGGGCCGGCCTCTGGGAGGCCAGCCGCCAGGAGCACGGTCATGGGCGGCTCCTTCCCCGGGGATCGTCGTTCCCGCAGCCAACCAATTAAGCGTGCCACAGTCCGGCAATTGGTGCGGCCAGGAAACCGGATTCGCAGCCAGCGAACCCCGATCTACTCCGCACCTCAGGTTTGCCTGCGTGTCGCGTGTCGTTTATGAGGCGGAATTACAGCGGGCATGACAACGTAGCATAGCGTCCGCATGTCCAGATCTGAGAGGCTATCAGGGTGAGCCCCCAGCGCCGTCGAGGCCAGTCCCCTTCCGGTCCGACCCCGGGCGGCTCAGGCGGCGGCCAGGGCAGCGGAAGGGGCGGCGGGGCCGCGCCGCCGCCGAATGCGCTGTTCGCCGAGATGCTCAAGGCGGCCCGCGAGCTGCTGGCCGTGCGCAGCCCGCTGGACGCGGAGCTCATGGTCAGCGAGCTGCTCGGCACCTGGTGGGGGCAGCGCGGGGCCCGGTCGGGCAGCCACCGCGCGGCCTCCGTCGAGCAGCTGGTCGGCGAGGGCCTGGTCGACTACGCGGCAGGCCAGCGCAGCCCGGCGGCGCTGGCGCTGCTGTCCGGCATCGCCTGCCTGGGCACGCCGCGGCAGGCGGCCAAGGCCGAGCGCGCCGCCCTGGAGCTGATCGAGAGCGGCGTGCCCTGTCCGGGCTGGGCCGAGCATCTGGGCGCGGTGACCTCCGCGGAGTGCTACGTCAACCCGGACACCCTGGGTGACCAGGACGAGGTCATCTGCACCTTCAGCTACGCCGGGGAAGAGCCGCACGCCCTGGTCACCGTGGTCGACTACAACGCCGAGGGGATGATCCGCGACGGCTGGGTCACCTCCCGGGTGGACAAGCTGCTCGACCACTGCCGTGAGGCCAGCGCCCAGCGCGGCGCCGAGGGCAAATACGCGTTCCGGCAGCTGGACCCGGGCCAGGCCCGGCACATGCTGGAGACCGCGCTGGCCACCACCGACGCGGCGATCGAGCCCGCCGTCAGCGAGTCCTTCCCCTCCTACCACGCGTTCATCCGGGCCAGGATCAGGGCCCTGCCGCCGCACCGGGGCCGCGCGCCGGCCCTGACCGGGCCGCGCAGGCAGTCCTGGAGCCGGGACCGCCGGGCCATGCTGGCCGCCGAGTTCCTGGCCTCGGATGAGGCGGAGGACCTGTCCGACCGGGGTTCGGCCTCGCACTGCGCCGACCGGATCATCGACTACGGCTGCGACCGGGACTTCGGCCGCCCGCTGCGGATGAGCCCGGGCAAGGTGGAGACGTTCCTGCTGAACTGGCTGCCGCGCAAGGTGATGCTGTCCTTCGCCGAGCAGGACGCCATGCCGCACGTGCTGGCCGCCTGGGTCCGCTGGGCCGGCCGCCGCCGCGGGCTCGACGAGGCGGTGGTGTCCGAGACCCTGGAGGCGGTGTTCAACTCGATGGGCATGTTCGCCCAGGCCTACCGGGACCCGGCGGAGTTCGGGCTGGACTACGCGCTGGTCCGGCGGCTGCTGCCGGACGGCGACCTGGAAGCCCTGCCGCGCCGGGCGTTCGCGTTCGGCGTGCTCGAGGGCTGGCATTCCGGCACCGACCTGAGCAGCCTGGACCCGGAGGACCCGCGGGACCGGCGGGCGCTGCTGGCCGCCGACCACGCCACCCCGGCCCCGGGCGGAGTCGGCCGGCACATCGAGCGGCACCTGGTGCTGGCCGACCGGCTGTGGCGCGGCGACCCGCCCGAGCTGTGGGAAGCGGCGCAGCGGCTGCTCGACGCGGGCCAGGACCGGCACCTGGTCCTGCACGCGCTGATGGCCGTGCTCGATCACACCAGCGGCGACGAGGCCGCCCTGATCGCCGTCCTGCGCGAACTCGACGGCGACGAGCCCTAGGGTTTCCGGGACACGCTCACCACGGCCCGTTCGGCATAAAATGGGCCGTAACCGCCGCCGCCCCGCACTCCCTCGCGAGCCAAAGGGCGCGCCGCCGCCTGGACCGAGGAGCGAAGCGACGAGGGAAGGCGACGGGTCAAGAGCGCCCGGAGGCGAGCGAGACAATAGAGCCGTAGCCGCCGCCGCCGGGGGTCTCGATGACGAAGACGTCGCCCGGGCGGACCTGCACGGAGGCGCAGCCCGGCATGGGGGTGACGGTGCCGTCCGGGTGCTCGATCCAGTGGCGGCCGAGCGCGCCGGGCTGGCCGCCGGCCAGGCCGAAGGCCGGGACGCGGCGGTGGCCGGCCAGGGTGGTGACGGTCATCGGCGCTCTGAAGCGCAGCCGGCGGATACCGCCGTGGCCACCCGGCCAGCGGCCGGCGCCGCCGCTGCCCGGCCTGATCCGGTAGGACTCGAGCAGCACCGGGTAGCGCCACTCGAGCACCTCGGGGTCGGTGAGCCGGGAGTTGGTCATCTTGGTCTGTACCACGTCGGTGCCGGCGAAGCCGTCGCCCGCGCCCGAGCCGCTGGCCACCGTCTCGTAATACTGGTACCGCTCGTTGCCGAACGTCACGTTGTTCATCGTCCCCGACCCCTCCGCCATCACCCCCAGCGCGGCGTACAGCGCGCCGGTGACGACCTGCGAGGTCTCCACGTTGCCTGCCGCGACGGCCGCCGGGTACCGCGGCGACAGCATGCTGGCGGGCGGGATGATCACGTGCAGCGGGTGCAGGCAGCCGGAGTTGAGCGGGATATCGTCGTCGACCAGGGTGCGGAACACGTACAGCACGGCGGCCATGGCCACGCTGGACGGTGCGTTGAAGTTGTCGGCCAGCTGCGGGGACGTGCCGGTGAAGTCGATCTCGGCGGTCCGTTCGGCCTGGTTGACCCGGACCGCGACGGCGACGGTGGCGCCGTTGTCCAGCTCGTAGCTGAAGCTTCCGTCGTGCAGCGCGGTGATGACCCGGCGGACCGACTCGGCGGCGTTGTGCTGCACGTGGCTCATGTAGGCCCGCACCACGTCCAGGCCGAAGTGGTCCACCATCTTGTGCAGTTCGGCCAGGCCGCGCTCGTTGGCGGCGATCTGGGCGCGCAGGTCGGCCAGGTTGGTGGCCGGGTCGCGGGACGGGTAGGCGGCGGTTTCGAGGAGGTCGATGGTCTCCGCCTCGCGCAGCTTGGCGTCCTGGACGAGCAGCCAGTTGTCGATCAGCACGCCCTCTTCCTCGACCCGGGTGCTGGCCGCGGGCATGGACCCGGGCGAGATGCCGCCGATCTCGGCGTGGTGCCCGCGCGAAGCCACGTAGAACCAGAGCTCGTCGCCTTCAGGCGCGAAGACGGGAGTGACCACGGTGACGTCAGGGAGGTGGGTGCCGCCGTGGTAGGGGTCGTTGAGGACGTAGACGTCGCCGCGGCGGATGTGCGGGTTGCGGCTGATCACCATCTTGATCGACTCGCCCATGGAGCCGAGGTGGACCGGCATGTGCGGGGCGTTGGCGATCAGGCCGCCCTCGGCGTCGAACAGCGCGCAGGAGAAGTCGAGCCGCTCCTTGATGTTCACCGAGTGCGCGGTGGCCTGCAGGCGCACGCCCATCTGCTCGGCGACCGACATGAACAGGTTGTTGAAGATCTCCAGCAGCACCGGGTCGGCTGTGTTGTCTCGGGGGGACGATCCCCCCCAGACCCCCCCTGCGCACGGGGGGGCTATCCGCCCCCCCGTTCCCCCCCGACGCTCGAGCAGCAGGTCGCCTTGCTCGGTGACGGTGGCCCGCCAGCCGGGCTCGACCACGGTGGTGGCCAGTTCCTCGGCGATGATGGCCGGGCCTTTGATGGACCGGCCCGGCTCGAGGTTTGCTCTGGGGACCAGGTCGACTTCGGCCCAGGCCCCGGCGGCGAACATCCGGAGCCGCTCCGGGCGGGCGTCTTTATTTGCGGCCGAACGGGCCGTGGTAGCTGTGGCCAGGTTTTCCTGAGTGCCGGTGACCTCGACCGAGACCGCCTCGACGACGATCGTCTTGTCGCGCATGAGGAAGGAGAAGCGCCGGGTGTACTCGGCCTCGAAGGCCTCGAGCATCCCGGTCAGCGGGCCGACCGGCACGATGACCGCGGTGTCGGTGCCGTCGTAGCGCAGGTGGGCCCGGCGGGCCGCGGTGATCCGGGCGGCCGGCACACCCTGGGCTGCCACCTCGGCGCGGGCCTCGGCTTCCAGCGGGTCCAGGGTCTCGGGCAGCTTGGCCAGCAGGTCCGCGGACAGCGGCGCCTCGACGGCCTGCTCGCGCATGGCCACGATGTCGGCCAGCCCGATGCCGTAGGCGGACAGCACGCCGGCCAGCGGGTGGATCAGCACCCTGGACATGCCCAGGGCGTCGGCCACCGCGCAGGCGTGCTGGCCGCCGGCGCCGCCGAACACGTTGAGCACGTACCGGGTGATGTCGTAGCCGCGCTGCACCGAGATCTTCTTGATCGCGTTGGCCATGCTGGCCACGGCGATCTCGATGAACCCCGCCGCGACCTGCTCGGGGCCGCGGCGGTCGCCGGTCGCGCTGGTGATCTGCTTGGCGAGCTCTTCGAACCGCGCTTTGCTGGTCTCCGCGTCCAGCGGCTGGTCGGAGTGCTCGCCGAAGACCCGGGGGAAGTGGCCCGGCTGGATCCGGCCGAGCAGCACGTTGGCGTCGGTCAGCGTGAGCGGGCCGCCGTTGCGGTAGCAGGCGGGGCCGGGATCGGCGCCGGCCGAGTCGGGCCCGACCCGGTACCGGCTGCCGTCGAAGTGCAGCACCGAGCCGCCGCCCGCGGCCACGGTGTGAATGGCCAGCATCGGGGCCCGCATCCGCACCCCGGCGACCTGCGTCTCGTACTCGCGCTCGAACTCGCCCGCGTAGTGCGACACGTCGGTGGAGGTGCCGCCCATGTCGAACCCGATGACCTGGCTGAAGCCCGCGTTCCTGGCGGTGCGCGCCATGCCGACGATGCCGCCGGCCGGCCCGGACAGGATGGAGTCCTTGCCGCGGAAGCTGGCCGCGTCGGTCAGGCCGCCGTTGGACTGCATGAACAGCAGCTTGACGCCGTTGAGCTCGCGGGCCACCTCGGACACGTATCTCTGCAGAATCGGAGACAGGTAGGCGTCGACCACCGTGGTGTCGCCCCGGGAGACCAGCTTCATCAGCGGGCTGGTCCGGTGCGACTCGGAGACCCGGGTGAAGCCGGCCGCGCGGGCCAGGGCGCCGATCTTTTCTTCGTGGCCGGGATAGCGGTAGCCGTGCATGCACACGACGGCGATGCTGCGGAAGCCGTCGTGGTAAGCGGCCTTCAGTTCTGCGGTGACGGCTTTTTCGTCGAGGGGGGTGAGGATCTCGCCGCTGGCGCTGATCCGCTCGTGGGCCTCGATCACCCGGTCGTACAGCACCTCGGGCAGCAGGATCCGGCGGTCGAAGATGCGCGGCCGGTTCTGGTAGGCGATGCGCAGGGCGTCGGCGAAGCCGCGGGTGATGACCAGGACGGTGGGCTCGCCCTTGCGCTCGAGCAGGGCGTTGGTGGCCACCGTGGTGCCCAGCCGGACCTGCCTGATGCGGTGCGCGGGGATTTGCTCGCCCGGCTCCAGGTTGAGCAGCTGGCGGAGGCCGGCCACCGCGGCGTCGGCGTAGGCGCGGGGATTCTCCGACAGCAGCTTGTGCGCGACCAGCCGCCCGTCCGGGCGCAGCGCGACGACGTCGGTGAAGGTGCCGCCCCGGTCGATCCAGAATTCCCAGCGCCCGTCCACGCGGGTTAGCCCTGGTCGGACACTGCCAGGTCGCGGTAGGCGGCCTGGAGGTCGGCGGCGGTCACCGTGGTCAGGTCCTCGGCGGTGGCCTGCTCACCCAGGCGCACCACCCGGACGTCGCGGCTGGCGCAGGCCCGCTCGAACAGGGACCGGGCAAACCGGCCGTTGCCCAGCTCGTCGATCCGGCCGGCCTCGCAGGCGTGCGCGAAGATTTCTTTCAGGACCTCGACGGCTGACGGGTGGAAGGAGTCCCCGGCCTGTTCGGCCAGCAGCTGCGCGATCCGGACCAGATCGTCGGGCTGGTAGCTGGGGAACGTGACCCGGGTGCTGAAGCGCGAGGCCAGGCCGGGGTTGCTGCGCACGAACCGGTCCATGTCGTCCGGGTAGCCGGCCAGCACGATGACCAGCCGGTCGCGGTCGTCCTCGGCCCGCTTGAGCAGGGTCTGGACCGCCTCGGCGCCGAACGCGTCGCCGCCGGAGTACCCGTCGTTGTGCAGCGAGTACGCCTCGTCGATGAACAGCACGCCGCCCATGGCCGAGTCGACCAGCCGGTTGGTCTTGATGGCGGTCGAGCCGAGATGCTCGCCCACCAGGTCGGCCCGGCTGGCCTCCACCACCTCGGGCCGGACCAGCAGCCCCAGGGCGGCGAAGATGCGGCCCAGGATGCGCGCCACCGTGGTCTTGCCGGTGCCGGGCGGGCCGGTGAACACGAAGTGCCGGGTGGGCGGCTGGCTGGTCAGGCCGTGCGTGTCCCGCAGCCGGGCCACCCGCAGCTGGGCCGCGATGGCGCGGACCTGCTGCTTGACCGGCTCCAGGCCGACCAGCTCGTCGAGCTCGGCGATCGCGCCCTCGACCGTGGGCGTGTCCTCGTAGCCGCGCAGCCTGCTGGTCAGCTCGGTGTAGGCCTGCTGCAGGTCCTTGCCGCGGATGGTGATCAGGTCTTCCCGGCCGGGTTCGGCCGGGCCGGTCATCACCCGCACGTCGCGGGCCTGGCCCGCCTTCTCCAGCAGGCTGCGGACGAACCGGCCGTTGCCGAGCTCGTCGGCGATCCGGCGGCGGCCGACTTCTTCCAGCGTGCGCCACAGCACCGGCCGGGCGTCCGGGTCGAGCAGCTCGCCGCGGCGGTCCAGCGCCACCTCGGCCAGCGACAGCATCTCCGGCGGGGTGTAGCTGGGGAACTTCAGCCGGGTGGCGAAGCGGGAGGCCAGGCCGGGGTTGGAGGCCAGGAACGTCTCCATCTGCTTCTCGTAGCCGGCCAGGATGATGATCAGGTCCTCGCGGTTGTCCTCGGCCCGCTTGAGCAGGGTCTGGACCGCCTCGATGCCGAACCGGTCGGTCTGGCCGTCACCCTCGTTGACCAGGCTGTAGGCCTCGTCGATGAACAGCACTCCGCCCAGCGCGCTGTCGACCAGCTCGTTGGTCTTGATCGCGGTCGCGCCCAGGTACTCGCCGACCAGGTCGGCCCGGTGCGCCTCGACCACCTCGGGCATCTCCAGCAGGCCGAACGCGTAGAAGATCTTGGCCAGCACCCGGGCCACGGTGGTCTTGCCGGTGCCGGGCGGGCCCAGGAAGACGAAGTGCCGCATCGGCTTGTCGGTGGTGACACCGGCCACGGCCCGCCGCCGGGCGGCCTCGATGGAGGCCGCGATCGAGCGGACCTGCTCCTTGACCGGGGTCAGCCCGATCATCGCGTCCAGTTCGGCCATGGCGTCCTCGACCGAGATCTGCGGACGCGGCCGCGGTCCGGTGCCCTGGTGGTCGCGGGCGCCGTGCTCGGCGTAGGGCAGCGCGGCGGACTGGGCCGCGTGGGCCCGGACGCCGCCGTGGCCTCCGCTGTGGCCGGCGGCGCCGGCTGTGCCGAAGCGCCCGGCCGGCTGGTTCGGCGGGGTGGGCGCGCCCGCGGAGCCGGCCAGCGGGCCGAGCCTCCTGGCCTGGCCGGCCCCGTCCGGGCCGTACATCCGCACCTCCTGCACGCCCTTGGCCAGCCGCCAGCCGAGGATGGCCAGGGCGATCAGGATGGCGGCGATGACGCCGATCAGGGGCTGGTGCGGCCAGTACCTGAGCAGGACGAAACCGGTCGGCAGGGACCACAGCATGGCCCAGGCCGTGGTGCGGCACGGCACGTAGGAACGGGCCAGCCGGCTGGTGCCGGCCGCCCAGGCCACGGCGAACGGCAGGATGGCCAGCGGTATCGTCCACACCCGGAACACGTGGAAGGCCACCCAGACCGGGAACACCCAGGTGGCGGTGGCGTAGGCGGCGGCGCGGCCGGGCCGCCGCTGGATCACGGCAACCGCGGAGCTCAGCAGGGTGAACGGCAGGATGAGCGGCCACAGGCAGACGGCGGCGGCGGCCAGCACGACCTTGATCAGCAGGGGGGCCTTGCCGAACCAGCGCATGATCCGGGCGGGCCAGGCGGGCTTGTCTCGCGCGGCGGGCTGGGCCCGGTCGTTTGGCAGCATCTCGCTTCCTTGCCCCTAGTCCCTGCCTCGCGACGCCCGCAACCGGTTGCCGGACAGTCGTACGTCCTTGTATAGCGCATCACCCCCGATCGTGACAGCACACACGTCGATACTGTCGGTGAAAATAGTCGTGGGTGGCCTCGGAACCGGATCTGAAGGGGAACGATAGTTACCGTCACGAACACGGCATGTCCGGCGTCACGCTGGCGCCGCACTGGCCTCGCGCCGGCCTCGCGCCGGCGTGGCGCTGGTTTCCCGTCGGCCGCGCGCCGGCCGCGCGCTGGCCTCGCGCTGGCCGGCAGAGGGGGCTTTCATGCACAGGATCGAAGCCGACCTGCTCATCCCGGGGCAGGGTGATCCGGTCCGGGACGGTGTGGTCATCCTGGACGGGCCGCGGATCGGCTACGCCGGGCCGGCCGCGGCGGCGCCGCCGCCCGCTCCCGGCGTGCCGGTGTCGCGGGTGGCGACGGTCATGCCCGGGCTGTGGGACTGCCACGGGCATTTCCTCGGGACCAGGACCTTTGACCTGGGGCGGCTGGCGCTCGAACCGCTGGCGCTGCGCGGCGCGCGGTCGGCGCGGGACCTGCGGGCGGCGCTGGACGCAGGCGTCACCTCGGTGCGCGAGGTGGGCGGCCTGGGCGTGCACCTGGCCCGGGCCGTGGCCGAGGGGGTGCTGGACGGCCCTTCGATCTACGCCGCGGGCGCGATCTTGTCCACCACCGGCGGGCACGGCGACCTGCATTCCTTCCCGCTGGACTGGATCGGCGACCTGGGCCGGCAGGCCGGCGTCATGCGGCTGGCCGACGGGCCCGACGAGTGCGTCAAGGCCGTCAGGGAGCAGCTGCGGCGCAACGCGAAGGTGATCAAGGTGTGCGCCTCGGGCGGGGTGCTTTCCGAGGTCGACGACCCGATCCACCAGCAGTTCACGCTGGCCGAGCTGCGGGCCATCGTGGAGGTGGCGGGGCTGGCCGACCGGGTGGTGGCCGCGCACTGCCACGGCAAGCCGGGGATCATGGCCGCGCTGCAGGCCGGCGTGCGCAGCATCGAGCACGGCACCTACCTGGACGACGAATGCTGTGACGCGATGCACGAGACCGGCGCGATCCTGGTCCCGACCCGGACGATCGTCGAGGAGATGCTGGCCTACAAGGACGACGTGCCGGACTACGCGCGGGTCAAGCTGGAGGTGATCGCCGACGTGCACGCGCAGGCGGTGGCCCGCGCCCATTCCCGCGGCGTCACCATCGCCATGGGCACGGACATCGGCCTGACCGGCCCGGACCTGCCGAACTCCTGGGGCCAGAACGGGTCCGAGCCCGGGTACCTGGTCCGGCTGGGCCTGACCCCGCTGGAGGCGATCGAGGCCAGCACGGCCACCGGCCCGCTCACCCTGGGGCCGCAGGCGCCGCTCAGCGGCCGGCTGGCCGAGGGCTATGACGCCGACGTGATCACGCTGGACGCCGATCCGCTGGCCGGCATCGGCGTGCTGGCCGACCCGGACCACGTCACCGGGGTGTGGACCGGGGGCCGGGCGGTCAAGGGCGCGGCGGCCCAGGGGGGCTAGGCGAGCCCGGGGAACACGCGGTGGCCGGTCCGGCCGATCAGGGCCGGCAGGCTCCGGGGGACGGGGTCAGACCCGCAGGGTGAGGTCGAGCTCGTCGCGTAGCGGGATGCCGTAGTCGCCGGTGTGCGGGATCTCCGGCTTCTGCTGCCGGGACCGGTCCACCGCGCCGGGCCTCAGCTCGGCCAGCCGGAAGCCGCGGCGCTGGTAGAAGCGGAGCGCGTCCACGTTGTCGTTGGTGGTGGTGAGGCGGATCTCACCGCAGCCGAACCGCCGGGCCTTGCCCACCGCCGCCTCGATGAGCTGGGTCCCGATCCCGGCGCGGCGGTCGATGGCGTTGAGCGTGACGATCTCCAGCATGCCCTCGAGCACCTGGTAGGTCAGCAGCCCGGTGATCCGGTGGGCCCGCTCGGCGATGAAGCCGGGCAGTTCGGCCGGCCGGAAGCTGGTGCCGTGCACGGCCACGATCTCCGAGCCCCACAGCTCGGCCACGAGCCACCCGAGCATCGGGCGGTCGGCGTCACTAACGGGCCTGATGCTGATCTCCGGCTCGTTCACCCCGCCATTATGCAATTCCGCTCACGCGCTCGCGTGCGTTGCGGGGCGGTCCCTTAGCGCCCGTGAATTCCTTTTACCTCACCCGCCCCGGCCCGGTTTCGATGGTTGTGGCAGGCGCGAAATCAGGGTCACATCAGGGTCTTCCCCGATGCCACGGCGTGGTCTGAGGCGGCACGCTGCAGTCATGACCAGACCAACCCCGTCCAGCCAGCCCCGGGCGCATGGTCATGTCTCGCGGTTCCGCTACGGTTACACCGACCAGCGACTCCGCGTCTCAGACGCAGAACGCACCGAGGTGGCCGACCGCCTGGCCGCGCATTTCGGCGAAGGCCGGCTCGACCGGGCCGAGTTCGACGAGCGTGTCGCGCGGGCGATGAGCGCCAAGACCCGCGGGGACCTGAGCGGGCTGTTCGATGACCTGCCCGAGGCCAGGCCGGCGGGGACCCCAGGGACCTCGGGGAGCGGCCCGCACAGCCCCGCGCACCCCGTTCGCCCGTACGTGAACCCCTTCTACCTCGTCCTCCTGGTCCTCGTGATCACGGCGGTCGGCACGGCCGGAGAGGCGGCCAGCAGGGAGGGCTGGTTGCCCGGGGTGAAGACCTGGCTGACGATCGGAGTCATCACCGCGATCGTGGTGTACGCGGCCGGGATGCTGAGCCGCTCCCGCGCTGCCCGCGACAAGTGACGGCCGGCCCGGATCCGGTCGAGCCGCGCCTCGTCCAGCGTGATGGTGACCTTCTTGGTGTCAACCCTCCGAGCAGGCCAGCTGCGTGATGCCGGGCGTCACCCTCGACGCGGGCGGACTGATCGCCCTGGACCGCAAACGATCGCCGTGTGGTGGTGCTCCTAGCCCGCGCACGCGAGACCGGCGCCCGCCGCTCATTCGTTTCTCGCGACCTCGGGACCGGTGATGCGGGCCAGCAGCGGGAAGGTGGCCGCGATGATGCCGAGGGCGGCTAGGATCCCGCCTGCGGTGATGAGGTAGTACGCGGCGCCGGGCGCCACCATCGGGTAATCCTGCGCCACGGAGGCGTACTCCGCGGCGGCGGCGAACCCGGTGCCGATCGCGACGGCGGCGACGGCGAGCAGCGGGACGGCGCTTTCCAGCGCGACGACACGGCGCAGCGTGGCGAGCCGGGCGCCGGTGAGCCGCAGCAGGCTGAACGGCCGCTTGCGGTCGGCGAGCCCGGCCGCGATGGCCGCGGCGAGCGTGCAGCCGGCGATCGGCAGGCTGACCAGGATCACCGTGTTCGCGAGCTGCTGGTAGGCGTTGTTGCCGGAATTTTCCTGCGCGATCAGGTCGCCGAGGGTGGACGGCGGGCTGGGGGGACGATATGCGTGTGCCTTCTCCAGCACTGTCCTGGCCTGTTCCACCGCTGGCACGGAGCCGTTCGTCCCCACGTTGATGGCGTCCACTTCGAGGGAGCCAAGTCGCGAGGCCGGGACGTTCACGGCCGGCCAGGTGATCCCGGCCGACGTCGTGCCGTCCAGGGGGCCGTCGAACCCGTCTTCCGGGAACGCCGCCACCGCCGCCCCGGCCGGGCAGCGGCCGAGGGCGGGAACGCTCGCGAGCTGCGCGCACGAGACCACGCCCGCCGATACCGGGCTGGAGCCGCCGGGGTAGGTGCCGAGGTTGTGGAACGTCCCGGGGATGGTCAGCTTCGGGTCCGCGCGGACCACGACCACTCCCTGGACACCGGGAATGCCGCGCAGCCGGGCCGCGAGCGGCGCGGCGGGCGCGGCCGGCCCCGCGCCTGCCGCGGCGGGCTGTTGTGGGGATGTGAAGTCGCCCGACGCCGACAGCTGGTCCGTCACCACGGCCGCGGCCGCGGGGGTGGCAAACCGGGTGACGTCCTTGGCGTCCTGCGTGGTGATGCCCACCACGGCAACGGTGGTGATGAACAGGGCGAGCACCAGGCCGCTGACCGCGCGGAAGGCGGCCCGGGGGTCGTCGGCGAGGCGGCGGGCGGCGATCAGCGCGCCGGGGCGGCTGGTCCGCCTGGCCATGACCCGCGCCGCGGCCATGGTGAGCCACGGGCCCGCGATGACCAGGCCGAGGATGATGAGCAGGAAGCCGGACAGCAGCGCCCAGACCTCCGCGCCTGGGGATGCCGGGGTGCCGTGCACGACGAAGAAGCCGAGCTCGGCCAGGCCGGCCAGCAGCGGCAGCACCCGCCAGGCCCGCGGCGGCCTCGGCGTCGCCCGGCGGGCGACGCCGAGCGGGGAGATATGCACCCGGCGCAGGGCCAGCCGGGCTGCCATGGCGGCGGCCACGGGCACCCCGAGCGCGACCGCGAGGATGTCCGGCAGGCTGAGCGACATGTCGGCGGGGAAGAATGGCTCGCCGACGAACGGGATGCCCGCGACCGGGCCGCGCAGCAGGAAGAAGATCCCGAAGCCGGCCGCCACCCCCAGGACCGTGGCCGCCGTCGATTCGGTGGCGGCCAGCAGGGAGACCTGCCTGCGGGTGGCGCCGACCAGGCGCATCGCCGCGAACCGCTGCTCGCGGCGGGCGGCCGACAGCCGGGTCGCGGTGGCGATGAAGATCAGCACCGGGGCCAGCATGGCCAGCGCCACGACGGACAGGATGAGGTCGATGCTGATCGACTCGATTCCCGCGCTGGGCGGCATGTAGTCAAGGCCCTTGGGGTTCACCCGGGCATCGAAGTTGCCGGGCACCGTGGTGGCGATCGACGTCACCGGCACGCTGCCTGGTGTGCCCGCCAGCTGCGCCGGGGAGTGCCCGATGATGATGATCAGCGAGTCCGGCGACGACAGCGCGGCATCGCCGATCACCCCGGCCAGGCGGCCCGGGTAGCGGCCGGCCAGCTCGTCCACAGGGGTGCTGCGCAGCAGCGCGGCCAGCGCGGGCGAGGCGTAGTACTGGCCCGGGCCCGGGTCACGGGTGAGGCCCGGCGGCACCGGTGACGAGGCGCCGGTGGCGGCCACGTCGAAGCGGTCGATCTGCTGGCCGTCGAAGGTGTCACCGCTCGGCTGCCACCACAGCGGGGCGATGCCCGCCGCCGGGCCAGCGGGCACGGACGAGGTGCCGGTCCAGAGCCATGCGTGGCTGCTGTTCCAGGCGGTGACCGCGTTGGTCGCGGCCACGGCGGTCAGCAGGAGGCCGACCCCGAGGCCGACCGCGACGGCCAGGACCACGAAGCGGGTGACGGCCTCGCGGCCGCCGCTGACCACCAGCCGCAGCGCGAGCCCGATCACGGCGTGGCCCCGGTGAGCGTGCTGACCTTGCCGTCGCGGACGATGACTTCCCGGTCGGCGTAGGCGGCGACCCGTGCGTCGTGGGTGACCAGGACGACCGTCGTGCGGTGCTCGCGGGCGGCGGTGGTGAGCAGGTCCATCACCAGTTCCCCCGACATCGAGTCCAGCGACCCGGTCGGCTCGTCGGCGAACAGCACCTCAGGGCCGACGACCAGGCCGCGGGCCAGCGCGACGCGCTGGGCCTGCCCGCCGGACAGCTCCCCGGACCTGCGGTGCTCCAGCCCGTCCAGGCCGAGCGTGCCGAACCACTTCCTGGCCGCGGCCATGGCTGGGCCGCGGCGGGTGCCGGACAGCAGCAGCGGCAGGGCGACGTTCTCCTCCGCGGTCAGCTCAGGGACCAGCTGGCCGGACTGGAACACGAACCCGAACCGGTCCCGGCGCAGCGCGCTGCGCCGGTCGTCGCTCAGGCTATCCAGCCGCTGCCCGCCGAACCAGACTTCGCCGTCCTCGGGAACCAGGATGCCCGCCAGGCAGTGCAGCAAGGTGGACTTGCCCGAGCCGCTCGGCCCCATGACCGCGACGATCTCGCCGGGCGTGACGACGATCGTGGCGCCGCGCAGCGCCGGTGTCTGCCCGAACGACTTCACCACGCCGCGGGCCTCGATGATCGCGCTCACTGGTGCACCGCCCGGGCCAGCAGGTCCAGCCGGGCCGCGGTGTGATCTATCCATCGCAAGTCTGCCTCCAGGTGGTACAGGCCATAGTCGGCGAGCAGGGTGTCGACCAGCTCGCCGTGCTGCTTCAGCTCGGTGAGCTCACGCATCCGCTGCAGGTGGGCCGCGCGCTGGGCGTCCAGGTAGCGGGCGGCGGGGCGGCCCAGCATCAGGGCCAGCACGACCTTGGCGAACAGCACCGTCTGCAGGTGCGGCTCGGGCGGGGCCGGCTCGGCGAGCCACTGCTCGACGTCCGCGATGCCGGCGTCGGTGATCGTGTAGCGCTTGCGGTCGGGTCCCTCGCCGTGCTCGGCCGGCCCGGCGATCGCCTTGCCGTCCCGGGCCAGCCGGGACAACGTCGCGTAGACCTGGCCGTAGGGCAGCGGCCTGCCGCGGCCGAACCAGGTGTCGTAATCCCGCTTCAGGTCGTAGCCGTGACTCGGCTCCCGCTCCAGCAGGCCAAGCAGTGTCAGCGGAACGCTCATACCCGAGAGCATACACTCAGCGTATACTCGGGGCAAGTAGCCCGGGAAATGGCAGGGCAGGCGGCAGGCGGCAGGCGGCAGGCATGGCCGTCGCCCGGGAGCTGGGGGCCGATGTGGCGGTCGACTACCGCCGGGAGGACTGGCCCGGACAGGTCAGGGAGGCGGCCGGGCAGGTGGACGTGGTGTTCGACGGGGTGGGCGGGGACATCGGCCGGGCCGCGTTCGGGCTGCTGGGCGCGGGCGGGCGGTTCTGCCCGTTCGGCATGGCCAGCGGGAGCTTCACGCCGGTCACGCCCGATCTGGCCGCGGCGCGCGGGATCAGCGTGCTGCCGGGCGCCGGGGCCAGCGCCGAGGAGCTGGCTGAGCTGGTGCGGACGGTGCTGGCCGAGGCCGCGGCGGGCCGGATCCGGCCGGTCATCGGCCAGGAGTTCGACCTGGCCGCGGCCTCGGCCGCGCATGTGGCCATCGAGCGCCGGGCCACGGTCGGCAAGACGCTGCTGACCGTGGCCCGCTGAGCTGCCGGGGTCAGCCTAGGGCGCCGAAGAAGTCCCGGATGTCGGCGGTGAGCAGGTCGGGGGCCTCCAGGGCGGCGAAATGGCCGCCGCGGCTGAACTCGTCGCGGTCAAGGGCTTCGATTTCCAGGTCCTCGACCCGCCCGAGCTGGCCGGGGTCCTGCGCGCCCTGTCCGAGCGGCTGCGCCGGGCCGCCGACCCGGGCCCTGGTCAGGCCTTGCTGTGCGCCTCGTCCAGTCGCGGCGGTCAGGCCGGGTCCGGGCCACCCTGGTCGCCGGCGGGGCAGTCGCCGACGCCACCGGCGCGGTGCTGCTGACCCCGGCGGTATCCGCGATGACGGGAAGCGTCAGCCCGGTATCCGGGCGAGACACCCGACCGGGGTTATCCGATGGTGCTCAGGGTGGCCGGGGTGGCGGCACCCGACGCTGCCGGGGCGGCCGCTTCGTGGTCTGCCCGGGGGTGGACGACCGCGATGATCAAGAGCGGGTAGAACCAGGTGAGATAGCTGTAGAACCAGTAGCCCAGGAGTAGCTGCGCGCCGATGAGGAGCGCGGCGGCGAGGGCGGCGTGCCGGCGTGCGTCCGGAACGGGTGGACGCACCATGGGTGAGAGCGCGATCAGCACGAGCGCGGCGGCGAGCATGGGCCTAGCCGCGATCGCCACGTGCGGCATATAGGTCCAGACGCTGAACTGGATACCGCCACCGCGCTGCATCAGCTGGTAGCCCAGCGTCGAGTCGAGGAACTCCCGGGGCCCGGAGGTGATGAGCGGCCAGGCGATCATCGCGGCCAGCGAGACGACGAGCGTCAGCGCGTACCGCAAGCGACCCTGTCTGGGGCCCAGGAACTGCAGTGCCACCAGCGCCGGAAGGAATTTGGTCAGGGCGGCGGCGGCCATGATCAGCCCGCGAGCGACCGGACGGTCCGTGGCCACCACGATGGCCCATACGCACAGGGCGGCGATCAGCGCATCGTTGGTCTGCGCCAGCAAGGAGAGGGCGGGGAACGGGTAGAGCAGGTACGCGAACATGAACGCCTGCGCGAGTGGCCGCCCGCCTAGCCGCCGCCCGAGGATGTACAGTCCGGCGAGCGTCGCCGCGTCGAAGCAAGCCGCTGGCAGCAGCGTCGCCAGCTGCGCAGGCGCCGGCGGGAAGATGGCCACGAACGGGATGTACGCGTAGTAGGCGAACGGGCCGTAACTGTCGGGGTGGTAGAGGCGAAGCCCGCCGGGGCCCAGCCAGGACGCGGCCCCGTACAGGTCCAGGCCATGCAGGAGGCGCCAGGCGCCAACCGAGCTGGCCCGCCCGACGTCCAGGATGTTGCCCGCCGCCACACTTCCGACGATCCGGACGAGCAGCAGGATCGCTATGGCCAGGACCAGCCACCGGGAGCCGATCGAGGGGCGCAGTTCGGGCATCCGCCATATCCCGAAGGTCACACCGATCATACGGACGAACAGCCAGCCGAGACAGGCGGCGGCCAGCCACAGGCCGGCTGCGGATAGATCGTCGCTGAGCAGCATCGCCACCGGAAAGAAGCCAGCGAGCGCCAGCAGGTCAAGATGCTCGACTCGCCACGGGCGCTGCCAGTCGAACAGCCCAAGGACAAAGCAGGCCGCCGACGGTACGGCGACAAGCAGTGGGTGCAACGTGAACACGCCGCCGGCGACCGCCGGAGTGAACCAGCCGCCGCCCTTGGGCGCGAAACCATGACCAACCGGCACCAGCGCGGCCAGCAGCCCCAGCGCGGAGATGAACCCGAACACGAGCAGGCCAGCGACCGCCCGTCCGCCCGCCCGGTACCGCCGCCTGCTGGTGCGCCGGGTGTGGCCGAGGGGCCGGTCCGTTGGGTGCCGCATGTGTGCTCGGTTCGCTTGAAGGCGGGTGACCGTTGCGGTTCACGTGGTACTCGCGGCTGCCGATCGGGCCAGCCACCGGTTACGCTACGGACCGGCGGACACGGGGCCATCGGCCCGCAGGCTGATTCCCGGTATGAGATCCGGGCCGACTTGTCATTCCTGAGCGGGATACCGGAATCACCCCACTGGGGGAGATCTCCAGGCTGGCCAGCATCAGACGCGGATGACGGCGATCTGCTGCGCCGCGCGGGATCAGGGGAGCAGCAGTTCGACCTGGACAGAGGGGTAACGGGCGGGCATATTGCGGTCGAGGGTGGTCAGCGTGGCGTCGCTAGCCTGGGCGAAGGCGGCCAGGTAGTCGTCGGTCCACAACTTGTGGCTCTGGTCATCACGCGCGGAGATCGCGCGCCAGACCGCGTCCAGTTCAGCTGGCTCGTCAGCCCATAGGACGCGCTCGTCAGCCCAGAGTTGATCGTAGGTTCGCCATGCTTGGCTGCGGTCGATGGCGTCGTTGCCCATGACGGCCGGGTTGGACAGCAGTCGGAGCAGCCCCATCTGCGTAACCCGGCAGAAGACGATGTCATCCGTTTCTCTGCCGAACCAGTCCGCGGCGACCGGATGGTGGACGTGCCGTCCCCAGACGGCTGCCAACCAGAGGCCAACGTCTACCAGCTTCACTGGGCGGCGAACCTCTCAACATCCTCGGCATCGAACGCGTCCTCAATGTCCTCATTGGTGACGAGGACCGTCGGCTCGGCGTCGCGCGCGATCAGTGGCAGCGTGACGCGCCCCGCCTTCCCCCGGGGCGTAGCAGGAAGGCCTACTTCATGCGCCACCGCTCGGTTGACGAGATCCTTGAGGCTTTCGCCCCGCTCGGCGGCACGTGCCTTGGCCGCTCGCATCAGAACTGGGGGGATGTCAATCGTGGTGCGCATAAAAGCATATTAGCAGCGCACTCTGGCGGTACGGTCGCTGTGCTGCTGATTGCACGCCATGTTTAGGAGGGGTGCGGCGAGCTGGCCACACCCCTCCTGAGCTGGTAATTCTTCTTGCAGGCGTCGCTTTGCTGGCGCAGAGCACTTATTCGGAGGGTGCGGTATTCGTGCGGGTCCACGTCGCTGAGCGGCCGGTTCCGTCGGCCCGGACCCTGCCTTCGCTCCTCAGCTGCTCCAGGACGAGCCGGATGGTCTGGTCGCTGACACCGGGCACCGCTGTCCTGATGTCGGCGAGACGGAATGTGGCGGGGGCGTGGCGCAGGATGTGCTCGCGGATGCGCTCCTGCTTCGTTCCCGGGGTGCGGTCGGCCGCGGCGCGGTCGGCGAAAACGGCGTAGGCGCTGGCGATCAGGCGGGTGAAGTAGGCGAGCCAGGGCCACGGGTCGGCGGTCCCCTCGTGCCAGCTGTAGGTGGAGTCCAGGAGCGCCTGGTAATAGGTGTCGGCCGACTCGGCGATCGCCTGCTCGAGGCTCACATAGCGGCCGACCGTGTAGCCGTGCTCGCCGAGCAGGGCACCGGTGAGCAGGCGGGCGACTCGTCCGTTACCGTCCTCGAAAGGGTGGATGACGAGGAGGTCGAGGATGAACAGGCCGGACAGGAGCACCGGGTGGTGCTCGCCTACCGCGGCCGCCTGCTGGTAGCGCTTGATCAGGTCATCGACGGCGAACGGGGTACTCGCGGCGGGCACCGGCTTGAACCGGACGGTTGTCGAGCCGTCGGGCGAGCGGTCCACGACGAGGTTGTCTTCCGTCTTGAAGGCCCCGCCGGGCATGGCCCTGTGGGCGAACAGCAGCCGGTGCAGGTGCAGGACCAGGCCGGCGTTCAGCGGGCGCCAGTCCTCCCGGATCAGGTAGTCCTGCGCGTCGCGGTAGCCCGCAAGTTCCTGCTCACTGCGGTTGCGCAGCGTCGTCGTCCGCCGGTCGATGATCCGCTGAGCCCGATCGGCGTCGGCGACGACGCCCTCGATCGCCGATGAGGCGGTAATGCTCAGGACACGGGCCCGGTCGGCGAGCTCGGTGAGCAGCCCCGGCATCTGGTCACGGTAGAGCGCCTCCGAGCCCCGGCCGAAGTCAATGGCGCTGAGCCGGGTGACAACCTGCGAGGGCACCATCCCGATGAGCGCGTCAAGGTCTGTGAAGCTGCGCAAGGAACCTCCCAACCAACCTAACAAACGACCTAATCGTAGCGGCGATTAGCATGTTTAGCGGGTTGGATTAGTAAGTTCCGACTGCTGCCGATGCCTCCTCGGTCATCGGCCGTGCGCTGGCCGACATAGGCGGCCCAGTTCCGCTTGGCCCAGTGGGACCAGCGTTCGGCGGTGCTGACGCTGATGCCGGTCAAGTCAGCGAGAACTGCGGCGGGAAGGTCGGCGGCCAGTGCAAGGCGGGCGGTGTTGCGCCCAGCATGCGCGTCGATGCCGTACTGGCGGAGACGGACGCCGAAGAGGACGTCCACGGCCGGGCGGCCTGGGCTCTGGCCGGGGAAGAGCCATGGCACCGGGGTTCTCATGCGGCCGAGTGTCCACCGCGGCTCGTCCTGGTCGCGCAACTGGCGGACGAGGCGCGCCAGCCTTGCCGGCAGCATGAGGCGATGCCCGTCGATCGCCAGCCAGGTGGCCCGGTTGTCTTCGATCACGTCGTCCTTGGTCAGCTGGGTGATCCTGCTGACCAGCATCCCGAAGAGCAAGACGAGCGCTCCCCAGACCCGGAGGTCCAAGGGCATGGCCTCGTCGGCGAGGCAGCGGTCGATCTGATGAATGTGGTCGCGCTCAGCGAGCAGGCGCTCAGGTTCCTGGCGCGGGGGAAGCGGCACGTTCAGGTCACCGGCCAGGCCGCGGCCGTGTGCCCACTGGAGGAAATAGCGCACCGCCCGGCGGGTGCTCGTGCCATCGGTCAGCCACCGGTCTAGACCCGCCTGGGTAAGGTCACGCAGGTCCTGGCCGCGCTGATCCAGCCAGGACAGCAAGTCGAGGGCAACGATGACGCGCGCCCGCGCGAAGTCGGCCGATCCCCGGGTAAAGGTCCGGCGGGCTGCGACCCGGCGGGCGCGGCGGAGCACGAACCAGTGCACGAACGGCCTGATCAGCCGAGCCTGGTGGGCCGGCTTGTCGTGCAGCAGATGCTCGAGCCAGGGTGCTAGCCGCTCCAGGTGCTCATTGCGCGCGGGCAGGACGCCGGAGCTGACCAGCATGTCCCTGACGTAGCGCATCGCCTGGGTTTGGGGCAGATCATCGAGCAGGTCGTGGGTGATCAGCCGCAACTTTGCTCACTTTTAGCTGCAGCCGCTGGTGGAGCCGCAGCCTTCGCAGACGTAGCAGCTGCCGGCCGGGCGCATCTTGGTACCGCAGGTCAGGCAGAGCGGAGCGTCGGCGATGCGGCCCTGCTGGGCCTCGATCAGCTCGGTGGAGCTGTGCGGGGCCGCGGCGGCGGGAACGGCCGGGACCGGCTTGGCCTGGGCCGCGGGATGCTGGGCGGCGGCGGGCGGCACGGATCGTTCGGCATGAAGAGGAGGCTCGACGGCGGCCGACTGGGCAAGTTCCTCCGGGTCCGGATCGTCGCTCAGCCCGGCGGGGCTGTTGGGATCGTGCCCGGCCACCTCGGCGGCGCGCTCGGCGGCGGACAAGATGCCGAGCTCGGCGCGGTCCTCATACGGCAGGTGGTCCAGGGCCAGGCGGCGGAAGATGTAGTCCATCACCGAGCTGGCGATCCGGATGTCCGGGTCGTCGGTCAGGCCGGCCGGCTCGAACCGCATGTTGGTGAACTTGGCCACGTAGGAGTCCAGCGGGATGCCGTACTGCAGGCCGACCGAGATGGCCATGGAGAAGGCGTCCATCACGCCGGCCAGGGTGGAGCCCTGCTTGCCGAGCTTGAGGAACACCTCGCCGACGCCGTCGTCGGGGTAGCTGGAGGCGGTCATATAGCCCTCGGCGCCGGCCACGGAGAACCTGGTCACGGTGGCGGGCCGCTGCCGGGGCAGCCGCTTGCGGACCGGCCGGTGCTCATGCGGCTGGGCCGCCTCGGGCTGGGCGGCCGCCTCGGCCGCGGCGGGCTTCTTCCTGGCGTCGGACAGCGGCTGGCCGACCTTGCAGTTGTCGCGGTAGATGGCCAGGGCCTTCAGGCCGAGCTTCCAGCCCTCGAAGTAGATCCGCTCGATGTCCTCGACGGTGGCGTTCTCCGGCATGTTCACGGTCTTGGAAATCGACCCGGAGAGCAGCGGCTGGACGGCGGCCATCATCCGGACGTGACCCATCGGGCCGATCGCGCGCTCGCCCATCGCGCAGTCGAACACCTCGTAGTGCTCGGGCCGCAGGCCGGGGGCGTTGACCACGTGACCGTGCTCGGCGATGTACTCGGTGATCGCCTCGACCTGCTCGTGCGGGTAGCCGAGGTTCTTCAGCGCGCGCGGCACGGTCTGGTTGACGATCTGCATCGAGCCGCCGCCGACCAGCTTCTTGAACTTGACCAGAGCCAGGTCGGGCTCGATACCAGTCGTGTCACAGTCCATCATGAGGCCTATGGTGTTGTGGCTCACCATGCCGTTCGCGACGTAGGTGACGTTCTCCGGCACCGACAGATCGTAGGTGGGCTGGACGCCGCCGTCGTCGTTCTGCGCGACCCGCTCGAAGAGGTAGCCGAGCGCGGCGCCGAGCCGGTCGTCGAGAGTCTCCTCGAAGACGCGGGAGGCGAGCATCCGCGGCACTCCGCCGTGCTTACGCAGGGACAGCATCATGGCGTTGCGCGCACGGTGACCAGCCGGGACGAGCTCGGCCCACACGCCGGCCGGCAGGAACACGTAGTCCTTCTTGGCCGAGTGCTCCGGCTCCAGCTCGGCGACCATGCGGTCCTTCCGCTGGCCGATGAAGCCGACGCACTCGCTGAAGTTGAGCGCGTGGTCGACGTTGCGCAGCCGCACCTGGAAGATCGGGCCACCCCAGCCGCTGACGGTCTCCCGCGTCGTGGTGGCCAGTCCCTGGGTCAGCAGGAGGCTGCGGACTTCCGCCGCGAACGACTCATGGGCGGTCGAGAAGCTGGGCACACCCTCGAGGACTGTGCCGTCCGCCTCGAACAGGCCGCGCAGGAACGCGCCGTACACCGCCGGGTCATTGGCTTCGAGGATCGCCGACGGAACCTTCGGCACCCAGCCTTTGCCGCTGTGATCGGTGTGAGGCAGGCCCTTCGCGAATCCGGCTGCCTGCCACCAGCGCGCCAGCCGGACCGAGGACAGCGTGAGCTCCTGGTAGCCCTCCTGGGGCGTTATCACGGGCGCGAGTCCGAACAGGTCCTTGGCCAGGATGCCGAGGTGCTCGGCGACGTCCAGGTCGGTGTTGGCGACGCAGAGCCTGATTCCCTTGGCGTGCAGGCTGCCGTCGCCCATGAAGTAGCCGACCAGCTCAGCCAGCTCGGGGGTCACCGAATCCGGAACGCGCACGTGCCGGTCCCCGGCATAGTAGGCCTGGTCGAGGACGGGCAGCGGGACCAGGCGCGGTTCGCCGACCAGCGTGCGCAGCTGCAGCGGCACTACATCGCCGGGGGCGATATCGGCCAGCCGCTTCCATTCCCAGGAGCCGGTGGCCGGGTTTACGACCTTGACCCGGTGGGTGAGGGTCCCCTGGATCTTGTAGCCGCCCTCGGTGCTGATCCGGCGGGTCGGCTCCTCGCCGTTGACGAAGAACTTCGTCGCCTGCCGGGGCCCTTCGTCGGTGGAAACGGTGAGGTCGAGATCTTGCCAGCGGTCGCCGTAGACGTCGCCGATCTCGCCGAGCCGGACCAGGCCCCGGTCGGTAGTAACGAGGGTGTCCGCAGTCAGGCAGCCCGTGGGCGCGAGTAGTGAGGCCTGGGCGTTGCGGTAGCCGTGGGTCTCGCCGAGCTCGACGCACTCCTGCCAGGTCTGGTTGGCCAGGTCGAGGATCTCGCGGTCCATGGCGGCGATGGTCCTGATCCGCTCGCTGGCGTCGGCGTGCTTGCGGATGACCCGCTGGTGCGGCTTGGCGTTGCGGGCGTAGCCGTCGTAGGGGCCGACGGCGGCGGCCAGTTCGGCCGAGGTCCGGTAGGCGGTGCCGGTCATCAGCGAGGTGATGGCGGCGGCGATGGCCCGGCCGCCTTCGGAGTCGTAGGCGTGGCCGGTGGCCATCAGCAGCGCGCCCAGGTTGGCGTAGCCGATGCCGAGCTGCCGGTAGGCCCGGGTGGTGGCGGTGATCTTCTCGGTCGGGAAGTCGGCGAAGCAGATCGAGATGTCCATCGCGGTGATGATCAGCTCGGCGATCTTCCTGAACCGCTCGGCGTCGAAGGTGTCGTCATCACGCAGGAACTTGAGCAGGTTGATGCTGGCCAGGTTGCAGGAAGAGTTGTCCAGGCTCATATATTCCGAGCAGGGATTACTTGCGGTGATCCGACCCGATTCCGGGTTGGTGTGCCAGTCGTTGATCGTGCCGTCGTACTGGATGCCGGGGTCGGCGCAGTCCCAGGCGGCCTGGGCCATGGAGCGGAACAGCTGCCTGGCGTCCACCCGCTCGACCACCTCGCCAGTGCGCCGGGCCAGCAGGTCGAACCCCTTGCCCTCCTCGACCGCGTGCATGAACTCGTCGGAGACGCGGACGGAGTTGTTGGCGTTCTGGTACTGGACGCTGACGATGTCTTTGCCGCCCAGGTCCACGTCGAACCCGGCGTCGCGGAGCACGCGGACCTTCTCTTCCTCGCGGGCCTTGGTGGCGATGAACTCGGCCACGTCCGGGTGATCCACGTCAAGGACGACCATCTTGGCCGCGCGGCGGGTGGCGCCGCCGGACTTGATCGTGCCGGCCGAGGCGTCGGCGCCGCGCATGAAAGACACCGGGCCGCTCGCGGTGCCGCCCGAGGACAGCAGCTCCTTGCTGGAGCGGATCTTGGACAGGTTGACGCCCGCGCCTGAGCCGCCCTTGAAGATCAGGCCCTCTTCCCGGTACCACTCCAGGATGGCGTCCATGGTGTCATCGACGGAAAGTATGAAACACGCGCTGACCTGCTGCTTTGATGTGGTGCCGACGTTGAACCAGACCGGGGAGTTGAAGCTGAAGACCTGGTGGACCAGGGCGTACTTGAGCTCGTGGTCGAAGATCTGGGCGTCCTGGTCGGTGGCGAAGTAGCCGTGCTTGCGGCCGCTTTCCGTGTACACGCCGACGACCCGGTCCACCAGCTGCTTGAGGCTCCACTCGCGCTGCGGTGAGCCGACCGCGCCGCGGAAGTACTTGGTGGTCACGATGTTGGCGGCGTTCACCGACCAGAAGTCGGGGAACTCCACGCCGTGCTGCTCGAAGTTGACCGAGCCGTCCCGCCAGTTCGTCATCACGACGTCGCGGCGCTCCCAGGTGACCTGGTCGTAGGGATGCACGCCGGGCGTGGTGTGGATGCGGGTCATGGACAGGCCGCCGCGCCGTCCGGCCTGAGCGGCATGCGGGCCTGGCAGGTCCTGGGGCTCCTCGTGTCCCTTGCCCTTACGGCCCGCGCTGCTCGCCGTCTCGGTCATAACTTCCCCCTTCCGGGATCCGCGCGGGATCCCTGCCCGGTCCTGCCTGCCCATGCTGTAACTGCGGTACCGCGCTTACGGCGCCGTTTCCCTTTCCCGGCGCTGCTGATGCCCCTGGCGCAGCGCGGAGATCTCGTCCTCGAAGTCGGCGAGCGACTCGAAACCCCGGTAGACCGAGGCGAACCTCAGGTAGGCCACCTCGTCAAGCTCCCGGAGTGGCCCCAGGATGGCCAGGCCCACCTCGTGGGAGGGGACTTCGGCCAGGCCGCGGGCCCGGATGGTCTCCTCCACCTGCTGGGCCAGGATGGCGAGCTTGTCCTCGCTGACCGGCCGGCCCTGGCAGGCGCGCTGCACGCCGCGGATGATCTTGTCCCGGGTGAACGGCTCGGTGACGCCGCTGCGCTTGGCCACCATCAGGATCACCGTCTCCTGCGTGGTGAACCGGCGCCCGCACTCGGGGCACGACCGCCGACGCCGGATCGCGGCACCGTCATCGGCGGTCCGGCTGTCGATGACCCTGCTGTCAGGATTCCGGCAGAACGGGCAGTGCACGCGATCACCTCCCGGGGTGCCTCGTACTCATAATTCTAGTCGTAACACAACTTGTGTGGAAACCACAGCGGTGTAACTACTAGATGTTGTGGTTACGGTAAACCACAAGAGGCACTGGTGGCAAGCGGTGCGCGCGTCTTCGGCCGGGAATCCTTGCTGGCCGGGGCGATCCGCCCCGGCCCGCCGGCGTGTCGGCGTGTCGGCGTGTCGGCGTGTCGCTGCGGGCCTGGGATAGCTGGACGGGATCAGTCGCGCGGTACCCAGAGGCTCTGGCCGGGCAGCACGGTGTCCACACTCAGCCCGTTGAGCTGGATGATCTGCTGGATGACCGACCGGGTGTCGGCGTTGGGGTCGGCGCTCTCGGCGACCGACCACAGGCTCTGGCCGGGCCGGACGACCACCCGGGCCAGGCCCTGCTGCGCCGTGCCCGGCGAATGGCTGGTGGCCTGCGCCGACGCGGCGATGACCAGGGACAGCCCGGCGGCCAGCAAGGCG
The DNA here is from genome assembly GCA_963835775.1 of uncultured Actinomycetes bacterium. Taxonomy (GTDB): domain Bacteria; phylum Actinomycetota; class Actinomycetes; order Streptosporangiales; family Streptosporangiaceae; genus Palsa-504. The sequence continues at coordinate 416,995 of CAWIHB010000007.1, forward strand.
GCCGCGAGGGCGACCACGATCTTCCCGCGCCTGGTCAGCCGGAGCGGCGGCGGCGCCACCAGGGCCCGGGGCGGCTGATGGCGGGCGGGCTGGCCGGGGGCGGCCTTGGCGGGGACGGCCTTGGCGGGGACGGCCTTGGCGGGGAGGGCGGGGGCATCGGGGGCCAAGAGGGCCAAGGGGTCCAGGTCGGGTCCGGTCCAGCGGGCGGCTGCCCGGCTGGCTGCGCTGGTCTCGGGCTGGGCCGGGGCCGGCTCCTCCGGCAGCTCAGTTGCTGGCAGCTCCGGCAGTTCTATGGCCCGCATCGCGCTCATGGCGCCCTCCCGTGGTCAAACCTTCATTCGAGCTATACTGACTTCATGGCCCGTTCGATCGCTTCTTCGCTCGATCGTAATCCTGTTCGATCGAAGAAGCTACTACATCGTTGTATCGCGTGGGTACGACATTTTCACGACACGTCCGAACAGATGTTTGGGATGCGGGCCAGCAAACGCTAGTCTCTAGTCAGCAAGAGTCCGGATACGGAAGGTCATCAGATGGAGGGAACCGCCATGGGAGGCACCACAACGGGCACTTCCGGCACGGATATGCCCAGACCCAAGGGGCGGCCGGGACGCAAGCCGAAGGGCAGCGTGCCGGTGGTCACCCTGGAGACACCGGACAAGCCCGACCCAGACCACGTGCTGACCTGGCGGCAGCGCAAGGTGCTGCAGGTCATCAGGGAATCCGTGCAGAAGCGCGGCTACCCGCCCTCGATGCGGGAGATCGGCGAGGCGGTCGGGCTGACCAGCACCTCCAGCGTCTCCTACCAGCTGAGCACGCTGCAGAAGAAGGGGTACCTGCACCGGGACGTGGGCCGCCCGCGAACCGTGGAGGTGCGCCTGCCCGGTCACCCGGCGGTCCGGCCCGAGCCAGGGCGGCCCGAGCCGGAGCGCAGCGAGGAGGAATTGCCGGACTTCCCCGGTATCGACATCGCGTCGCAGGAGGCGGCCTACGTGCCGCTGGTCGGGCGGATCGCGGCGGGCGGGCCGATCCTGGCCGAGCAGCAGGTGGAAGACATCTTCCCGCTGCCGCGGCAGCTCGTCGGCGAGGGGACGCTGTTCCTGCTCAAGGTGGCCGGCGACTCGATGATCAACGCCGCGATCGCGGACGGGGACTGGGTCGTGGTCCGGCAGCAGGAGGACGCGGAGAACGGGGAGATCGTGGCCGCCATGCTCGACGGCGAGGCCACGGTGAAGACGTTCAAGCGCAGCGACGGGCATGCCTGGCTGATCCCGCACAACCCGGCCTACACCCCGATCCTGGGCGACGAGGCCACCATCCTCGGCCGCGTCGTGGCCGTGCTGCGCCGCGTCTGAGCCGGGCGGGCATCGGCGGCGCCGGAGAGCCCTGGGGTCCGCGCCGTCGTGGCGGTGGTTACGTCGCGACGATGCTGACCAGCTTCGGCGCCCGCACGATGACCCGGCTGACCTGCTGACCGCCCAGGGTCCGGACCACTCCGGGAGCCGCCAGGGCGAGCTCGCGCAGCTCGTCCTCGGTGATGGCCGACGGGACTTCCAGCTTGTCCCGCACCTTGCCGTTGACCTGCACCACGCAGATGACCGTCTCCTGGGTCAGCAGGTCCGGGTCGGCGGCGGGCCAGGCCGTCCGGGCCACGGATGGCTTGTGCCCGAGCAGCTCCCAGCACTCCTCGGCGGTGTACGGGGCGAACAGGGACAGCAGCACGGCCAGTACTTCGGCCGCTTCGCGGACCGCGTGATCGGCAGCTCCCGGGCCGCCGGGCCCGGAATCGATGGCGTTCCGGGTCGCATCGATGGCGTTCCGGGTCGCATCGATGGTCTTCCGGGTGGCATCGATGGTCTTCCGGGTGGCATCGATGGTCTTCCGGGTGGCACTGACCAGTTCCATCAGCCGGGCCACGGCCACGTTGAGGTGGCAGGCCTCGACCTGGCGGGTAACCTCGTCGATGGTGCGGTGCGTGACCTTGCGCAGTTCGGCGTCGCCCGCCGCTCCGGCCGAGCCCGCCGTCCCGGCCGTCGCCGCGGCGCCGTGGTCGGCGGCGGCCACGTCGGCGGCGGCCACGTCGGCGGCGATCCGCCAGACCCGGGCCAGGAACTTGACCATGGCCTCCGGGTTCATGTCGGCCCAGTCGATGTCGTCTTCCGGCGGGCTGGCGAAAATCATGGTCAGCCGGACCGCGTCCACACCGAACCGCTCGATCTGCTCGCCGAGGTCCACGCCGTTGCCCAGCGACTTCGACATCGCCTTGCCGTGGTTGATGACCTGGCCCTGGTTGATCAGGCGGGTGAAGGGCTCGGTGAAGCCGAGCAGGCCCATGTCGTACAGGACCTTGGTGAAGAACCTGGCGTACAGCAGGTGCAGGATGGCGTGCTCGACGCCGCCCACGTACATGTCGACCGGGGCCCAGCGCCGGACTTCGGCCGCCTCGAAGGGGCCGTCGGTGTAGTTCACCGAGCAGTAGCGGAACATGTACCAGGACGAGTCGACGAACGTGTCCATGGTGTCGGTGTCGCGCTGGGCCGGGCCGCCGCAGCGCGGGCAGTCGACATTCACCCAGTCCGCGGCCGCGGCCAGCGGGGACACTCCCCGAGGCACCAGGTCCTGGCCGCGCAGGTCGGGCAGGACCACCGGCAGCTGGTCATCCGGCACCGGGAGCTCGCCGCAGGACGGGCAGTGGATGATCGGGATAGGGGTGCCCCAGAAACGCTGCCGGGACAGCAGCCAGTCGCGCAGCCGGTAGTTGACCGCCGCGCGGCCCTGGCCCTGGTCGGCCAGGATGGCGGTGATCGCCGCGATGGCCTCGGCCTTGGGCAGCCCGTTGATCGGGCCCGAGTTCACCAGCGTGCCGTCGCCCGCGGTGGCGACGCCGGTCTGCGCTGGATCCGGCTCCCCGGTGTCGACCACGACCCGGACGTCCAGGCCGTAGGCGCGCGCGAAGTCGAGGTCACGCTGGTCGTGCGCGGGTACGGCCATGATGGCCCCGGTGCCGTAGTCGGGCAGCACGTAGTCGGCGGCCCAGACCGGGATCCGCTCGCCGTTCACCGGGTTGATCGCGTGCCGGCCCAGGAACACGCCGGTCTTCTCCCGGTCGGTGGACTGGCGCTCGATGTCGGTCAGTTTGCCGACCTGCTCGACGTAGGCGCGCAGCTCGGGCAGGCGGTCGGGGGCGCACACCTGCTCGGCCAGCGGCGAGTCGGCCGCGACCACGAAGAATGTGGCCCCGTACAGAGTGTCTGGCCGGGTGGTGAAGACGGTGACCGGCTCGTCGCGGCCCTCGATGGCGAAGCGGACCTCGGCGCCCTCCGAGCGGCCGATCCAGTTGCGCTGCATCAGCAGCACCCGGTCGGGCCAGCAGCCCTCCAGCTGCTTGGCGTCGGCGAGCAGCCGGTCGGCGTACTCGGTGATCTTGAAATACCACTGGGTCAGCATCCGCCGGACCACATCGGCCCCGCAGCGCTCGCACTTCCCGGCGATGACCTGCTCGTTGGCCAGGACGGTCTGGTCAACCGGGCACCAGTTGACGTAACCGCCGCGGCGGTAGGCCAGCCCCCGCTCGTAGAAGCGCAGGAACAGCCACTGGTTCCACCGGTAGTAGGTGGGGTCGCAGGTCTGCAGCCTGCGGCTCCAGTCAAACGACGTCGCATAGCGGCGGAACGACGCGGCCTGGGTCTCGATGTTGGCGTAGGTCCAGTCGGCCGGATGGGAGTTGTTCCGGATGGCCGCGTTCTCCGCGGGCAGGCCGAAGGCGTCCCAGCCGATCGGGTGCAGCACGTTGCGGCCGCGCAGGAAGTGGTAGCGGGCCAGGGCGTCGCCGATCGCGTACGCCTCGGCGTGTCCCATGTGCAGGTCGCCCGACGGGTACGGGAACATGTCCACCAGGTAGAAGCGCTCCCGGTCGTCCGCCGGGTCCTCGCCGGCCCGGAACGGGTCCAGGTCGGCCCAGCGCGCCTGCCATTTCTCCTGGACTTCGCGGGGGTCGTAGCGCTGCGCCAGATCGGCGCTCTCGGCCGCTGTCATTGTTTCCTCACCATCAGATCGGTCCGGCGCCCATTTACCCCTGCCGGGCGTAGGTCACCTGCAATGAAAACGCCCCTCGACACGAGGGGCAGCCGCGCCAACGACGGTAGGTCGGCGCGGCTAGGTAAGAAGCAGCCGGACGGCACGCATGCGCACAGGATAGCGCACCCGGGACGCAATCGTCCGGCCGCTGGCGGCTGGCGGATACCGGTTAAATGCCGAAATCGCTACCGGAAATGCAATCGTGCGCGGAAATCCGCGCGTCTCGTCATTCCCCTTGACGGTTGACCGGCCAGAGCTTATTTCTCGTAACTGAGCAATTACCGAGGGTCAGAATCGTTTCAGTGATGGGGAGCAATGGACGACCGGGCGGATCACGGCGGTGCTGTGGCCATCATCGGCCTGGCCTGCCGGTTCCCCGGTGCGGCCGAGCCCGCGGAGTTCCATGAGCTCATCGTGGCGGGCCGCCGCCTGTTCCGGCCGGTGTCCGGCGGCGCCCCGCCCCGGCACGCGGCGCTGCTCGATGACTGGTCGGCCGGTCCCGGTTCCTTCGATGATCCCGGGTCCGGGGTGCAGGACACGGGTCCGGTGCAGAAGCTGGCCGCAGAGACTACGGCCCTGGCGCTGGCGGACGCGGGGCTGCGCGACCTGGCCGGGATGCTGCCGGAGCCTGCGGCACGGCGGCACGGCGCGGGCGACCGCCGCAGCCGGACCGGCCTGATCATCGCAAGCGCGGCGGCCGGGGTATGCGAGCAGGTGCGTGAGCAGTTCGGCTTTCCCGCAGACATCAGGTATCCGGCGGCGGCCCGGGTGTCCTCGCTGCACGCGGTCATCGCCGCGGCTGCGGCGCTGCAGGCCGGCCAGCTCGACCTGGCCGTGGCGGGCGGGGCGGAACTCGGCCTCGACCCGGCCTGGCTGGCCTGGCAGGCGCAGGCCAGGACGCTGGCCAGCGAGCAGATGCGCGTGTACGCCGCCGATCCGGCCGGCCTGCTGCCGGGGGAAGGCTGCGGTGTGGTGGTGCTGGCGCGTTCGGCCGACGCCCGCGCAGCGGGGGTGCCGGTGTACGCGGAGATCGCGGGCTGGAGTACCGGGCCGTCCTGGTCCGGGGACGGCGCGGTCCTGCTCCCGGCCTACCGGCAGGCGGGGATCGATCCCGCGGAGGTCCAGCTGCTCGAGGGCGCGGGCACCGGCACGGCGGCCGGCGACCTGGCCGAGCTGACCGCGCTGGCGCGGCTCAGGCGGGGCGGCCGGTCCGTCGCGGCCCTGGGCGCCGTCGCGGCCGGCATCGGGTACAGCCGGGCGGCGGCCGGCGTCGCCAGCCTGGTCAAGACGGCGCTGGCCCTGGCCACGGGGACGATCCCGCCGGGCACCGGCTGCCCGCGGCCGCATCCGCTCATCGCATCCGGTGACGCGCTGCTCCGGCTGCCCGCCGGTCCCGAGCCATGGCCGGACGGGGACCTGGGAACGGCCGGAATGCGGCTCGCCGCGGTTAATGCGCTGGGGACCGCTGATCCGGCGGACCTGCAGGCTCCGGCGGATCCGCGGGCTGCGGCCGGCCTGCGGGAGGCCGAGGGGGTCCATCTGGTGCTGCGCCGCGAATCGGAGGCGGGCCGCGCGCGCGGCCGCCGCCGCCGGGCGGCCGTGGATGCGACCGCCGGGCCGCCGGCACCCGGGCCGGTGCCGGGCCCGGGCAGACCTGAGGAAGTGCCGGGCCGGGCGCCTGGATCGGGTCGGGCGGCACCGGGGCGGCACACCGTCCCGTCCCGTCCCGCCCGGCAGGCCCCGACGGCGCCGGCCGCTCCGGTGCAGGTAATAGCCCAGGCCCCGACGGCGCCGGCCGCTCCGGTGCAGGTGATAGCCCAGGCCCCGACGGCGCCGGCCGCTCCGGTGCAGGTGATAGCCCAGGCCCCGACGGCGCCGGCCGCTCCGGTGCAGGTGATAGCCCAGGCCCCGACGGCGCCGGCCGCTCCGGTGCAGGTGATAGCCCAGGCCCCGACGGCGCCGGCCGCTCCGGTGCAGGTGATAGCCCAGGCCCCGACGGTGCTGGCCGCTCCGGTGCAGGTGATGGCCCCGGCCGTGCCGATCGCTTCGGCTCATGTGGCGAGTTCATCCCGGGGGCCGGGGCAGCTCAGCGTGTTCGGGCTGTGCGGGGAGGATCCCGTGGGACTGGCTGACCGGCTCGAGGGCATCGCGGCGGGGGCCGGGGAGATGGGCGACGCGGAACTGCGCGCGCTGGCCAGGCAGCTGGCCTGCGGCGTGCTCCGGGCCGGCGACGGCGCGGGTCCGGTCCGGGCCGCGCTGACGGCGGGCACGCCTGGCCAGCTCGCGGCGCGGGCTCAGGAGGCCGCGTGGCTGCTCAGGACCGGCGGCCCGGCCGCAGCGGCCAGCCAGGGAACAGCAGCCGGCCGGGGAACAGCAGCCGGCCGGGGGGCAAGAGCTGAGCTGGCGGCCGCGGGCGATCGGGGCGTGCACGTCTCGGTGGGGGCGGCGGGCCGGGTGGTGATGGTGTTCGGCGGGCTGGCCGGACCTGGGCTCACCCACTCGGCCATGCTGGCGGCATCGTTCGCGGCGCTGCGCACGCTGGACCAGCTGGGCGTCACGCCGGGCGCCGCGGTGGGCTACAGCCTGGGCGAGATTGCCGCACTGGCCTGGGCGGGCAGCCTGCCCTGGGCGGAGGCGGCGCGGCTGGTGGCCCAGTGCGGCCAGGTGCTGCGGGGCTGTGCCTGCGGGCCGGCCGCGATGGCCCGGGTAACCGCCGACGCCGAGGTCGCCCTGGCGCTGGCCGCGCCTGACGGCCTGTACATCGCCGCCTACGAGGGAATCCGCGCGCACGTGCTGGCGGGATCCACCATGGGCATCCGCAACCTGACCCGGCGGGCCGCCACGGAGGGCATCGCCGTGGAGGTGCTCGGCATCACGCACGCCATGCACTCCCCCGCCATGGCCAGGTGCGCCGCGCCGTTGCGCAGCCTGTATGCCGACGCGCGTTTCGCGCCGCCGCGGCGGCGGCTGATCTCCACCGTCACCGGCCGGGCGGTGCTGCCCGGCGACGATGTCGCGGAGCTGCTGGCCGGGCAGCTCAGCCAGCCGGTGCTGTTCGCACAGGCGATGTCCCTGGCCGCCGAGGGAGCGGACCTGGTCGTGACGGCCGGGCCGGACGACGGCCTGGCCGCCATGGCGGCTGGCCGCGGCGTGCCGTATGTGGCCGTCCCGGCCCAGGCAGCGCAGGCTCAGGCAGCGCAGGCCCGGGCAGCGCAGGCCCCGGCAGCGCAGGCTCAGGCAGCGCAGGCCGGCCCGGCCACCGCCCGGGCGGTGGCCGCGCTGTTCGCGGCCGGGGCCATCACCGACCTGACCCCGTTCATGAGCCCTCCCCCGCCGGCGCGGATGCTGGCCGGGGTGGCGGGCCCGGGCGGGCCGCTCCCCGTCCCGCGCATGCGGGACGGGGAGTCGTCAGAGGCTGCGCCGGGCGCCGTGACGGGACCGGGCCGAGGAGCACGGTCCGGTCGGCGCGGTTAGCGAACTAGAACCTTCGGCAGGTCCCAGCCGGGCCGCAGCGGCATGCCGGAGGTCCCGTCGGCGTGCAACCGGACGCCCAGCACCTGGTGCAGTTCGATGTGGTTGCGGTCGAAGCCGAGCCGCGAGCCGGCCATGTACAGCCGCCACACCCGGGCCGTGCCCTGGCCGACCTCCTTGACCGCCTCGTCCCAGTGGGCGTCCAGGTTGGCGCACCAGGCGGCCAGCGTCTTGGCGTAGTGCTCGCGCAGGTTCTCCTCGTGCCGCACCTCGAAGCCGGCGTCGTGCATGAGCGAGATCAGGTAGCCGGGTCCCTCGAGCTCCCCGTCGGGGAACACGTACCGGTTGATGAAGCCGTTCTTGCGGATGGCCGGCTCAATGTTGTCCGGCCGGGTGATGCAGTGGTTGAGGAGCCGCCCGCCGACCTTGAGCTTGCCGAGCAGGAACGAGAAGTAGGCGGGGAGGTTCTGCTTGCCGACGTGCTCGGTGAGCCCGATGGAGCTGACCGCGTCGAAGCCGGTCTCCAGCACGTCCCGGTAGTCCAGGTGGCGGACCTCGGCCAGGCCGGACAGGCCTTCCTTCTCGATCGCCTCCTGGCCCCAGGCCGCCTGCTGGGCGGACAGCGTGACGCCGAGTGCCTTGACGCCGTACTCCCGTGCGGCATGGATGACCATGCCGCCCCAGCCGCAGCCGACGTCGAGCAGCCGCATCCCCTCCCGCAGGCCCAGCTTGCGGGCCACCAGGTCGAACTTGTTGACCTGGGCCTCTTCCAGGGTGGCGTCCTCGCGGGGGTAGCAGGCGCAGGTGTAGGCCATGGTCGGCCCGAGCACCCACTCGTAGAAGCGGTTGGAGACGTCGTAGTGGTGGGAGATCGCCCGGGCGTCACGGCTCTTGGAGTGCAGGCGGCCGCCGAGCAAGCGGCGGTGCAGCCGGACCTCCTGGGGCGGCGGTGGCATCCGGTGCACCAGGAGCTTCGGGCCGCCGAGGGCCTGCAGCAGGCGGAGCTTCTCCGGGATGCTCATGCTGATCGACTGGGCCCTGGTCATCCCGACTAGGGCCTCGTACATGTCGCCGTCGACGTCGAGGTGGCCGGCCACATAGGCGCGGGCCAGCCCGAGCTCGCCGGGCGCCTGGGCCAGGTAGGCCACGGCCACCGGCGAGCGGACCGTGATCTTTACCGGGGATCCGGGCGTGCCGGCGTGACTGCCGTCATAGGCCGTGAACTCTACCGGGGCGTCCGGCCCCGCGAGTGCCTTGAAGACCTCGGCCAATGCCATGCTGTGCGTTCCTTCCGCTTGCGGGTGCGTCAGCGTGCCCTGACGCACTTCTCGTACAGGCTGAGCAGGCGCCCCTCGCCGTCGTAGGCGTGCTTGAGGGCCTGGTAGGCCTCGCCGTTGTAACGCCGGTAGAACTCCTCCTCGGGGTAGAAGGCGGACGAGTACAGCGACTTGTGCCCGTCCAGCTTCCCGACTTCGTCCTCCACCAGGCGGTTGTAGTAGCCGTCAGCCTGGCCCGCGGGCGCGGGCCGCGGCGCGGTCCCCCAGAACCCGAAGTTCACGTAGAGCTCGCCGGGCTGCAGCGGGTACAGCGGCCAGGACAGCTCACCGCGCAGCCGCAGCGGGCACATCCAGACCGGGCGCATGCCCACGCCGGCGTCGAAGAACTCCAGGAACTCCGCGCCGTTCCTCACCGGGATCTCCACGTCCTGGGTGACGAATTCCCGCAGCGGCCGGTGCCGCCTGGTGTCCAGCGCGTTGGTAACGCCGTAGCGCTGGTTGAGGGCAACCAGCTTGCGGTACACGTCGCTGCGCCGGTACCGGCGCGGCCACAGCTGCCTGACCAGCGGCTTCTGCACGCCGAAGACCCGTGAGCACCAGAACCAGTCAGTGTCCCACCGCCACAGATAGTCGCGGATGGTCAGGAAGTCTTCCTTGTCCTGCCTGATCGACGTGTAGTAGATCTGCTGGCCGGTGTAGTCGCTGCGCCACGGCGCGACGTCGCTGAACGCCCCGACGGTGAGGTAAAGCTCGTCCGGCGCGAACGCGGTGCCGTCCAGGAAGTCGGCCCGGTGGCCGCGGTAGCTGCCCTCGGCGGCGATCTGGGTAATGGCCTCCATGCAGTCCTGCGCGGTGCCGAACGCGAAGTGGCGCAGGTGCACGAAGGGCCGCACCGGCTCGAGCTCGATCGTCAGCGACAGGGTGTAGCCCAGGGTGCCGTAGGAGTTCGGGAACCCGCGGAACAGGTCGGCGTGCTCGTTATCGGCGGTGGCGCGCACCACCCGGCCGTCGCCGGTCAGGATCTCCATCTCGGTGACCGACTCGTGCGGCAGGCCGCTGCGGAACGAGGTGGACTCGATGCCGAGACCGGTCACCGCGCCGCCCAGGGTGATGGTCTTGAGCTGGGGCACCACCAGCGGCATCAGCCCGTGCCTGAGCGTCGCGTCGGCCAGGTGCTCATACGTCGTCATGCCGCCGACCCGGGCGGTCCGGCGGGCCGGGTCGACGGACAGCACGTGGCCGAACGCGGAGACGTCGAGCTGCGCGATGGGGCCCGCGTCGCGGAACCGGAACAGGTTCGAGGTGCGCTTGGCCAGCCGCACCGGCGTCCCGGGCGGCACGGCCGCGTAGGCCTCGCGCAGCCTGGCCACCGCGGCCTCGTGCGTGCCTTCCGTCATGCGGGCATCCTCCCGGGAGTTAAGAACCGTTATCCATGATGCGGACAGCCGGTGAAGAACGGAATACGCGGGTCCATATTCGGCGGAGCGGACATTTCAGGCAGTGTATCCGGGCGGGGCCGGCCGCCTGGCGGCTGGCTCTCGGCTGACCCCGCCGTGACCTCAGTCTTCGCCGGCCGAGTCCGGGTCGTGGTCGGCTGTGTCCAGCCCGCGAACATAGTCGTCGTCGTCACTATCATTATCCTCGCCTCCGGCCTCGACCTCGTCGTAGCTGGCCGCTACCTCCTCGGGGGTCATCGGCAGCCGGGCCAGCGACGGCGGCGCCCCGGCCGTGATCACCTGCCGGAGCAGCAGCGCCATCGAGTAGACCGGATCGTCGGCCAGGGCCCGGTCCAGAGCGACGTTGGCCAGCGCGCCGTCGCCGGACTGCCAGGCCACGAAGGCCAGCAGAGCGGCCGGCGCGGCCACCTGGCCGGGCTGGGCCCGGCGGACCACATCCAGCCACAGCCGCAGGTGCGGCTCGGCGTGCGCGGGATCCATCCGGGCCCAGGCGTCGTCCCTGACCCGCAGGTCGCGCAGCGCAACGGTGATCCGGGCGATCTCGTAGTCGGTGCTGAACCGGCCGCCGCGGCGGTACGCGGCGATCATCGCGCCCACCGCGGCCAGGCTCTCGGCAGCGATCATCTGCCGGGCCGCGCCCAGGCGGGAGGACTTGCGGATCTTCCCGAGCAACTGCGCGACGTGCCGCTCGGCCCGCCGGGTGGCCTGGCGCATCGACTCGGCGGTGACGCCGTCCAACGGCGCCACCCGGGCGGCCAGCGCGGTCCGGTCGGCCAGCACCGGGGCGCCGCCGCGGTCCAGCACGGACACCACCGATCGCTGGGTCACGTCGAACGGGATCCCGTCGGCCGGGCAGCATTCCTCGTCATGGCAGTTGTACGACCAGAAGCGGCCGTTCTCGACCCGGAGGAAGTCCCGCAGGTCGATCCGGGCCTTGGCGGCTGCCGCCCGGAGGGCCTCGGCCACCGGGGTGACCAAGGTCTCGGCGCCGTAGCCGACCGCCGTCGCTTCGGTCAGGTGCTGAGCATGCAGGACGCCCGCGGCGTGCTCGGCGATGTCGGCGGCCAGGTCCGCGTCGGGCGGATCGGGCAGGTCGTACCGGAGCGTGACGCGGATCCGGTCGCGCGGCGGCGCGAGCCCGATGATGACCACGCTGGCCGCGGGCCAGAAGCCGATCAGGTGCGGGATCACGGCCAGCAAGGCGGCCGGGGAGCTGACCCGGAGGACGATGCCGGGCTCAGGCGTCGAGGAGTTCTGGGGTGTCTGCGGGGTATCGTCACCCGCTGTGGCAGTTTGTCTCATATTGCAAGCCTCGGACGGAACGGGCCGGCGGGAGGGCTCGCAAGCCACTTGTGGATAACTTTCTGGTTTACCCACATTTATCCACAGGCTGAGGGCGGGTCTTGACAAGCGGTGACGGGCTGGAGCGGATGCTGAGTGGGGCGGTGACGGGGCTAGAGGCGGATGCCGAGCAGGGCGTCGACGGTGTTGGCGACCAGGTGCGCGCCGGCCACGTAGGCGGGGGTGATCCGGGTCGGCGCGTCGGCCAGCAGCCGGTCGGCCCAGCGGTCGACCACGGCCAGCGCTCCGGGTGCGTCCAGGTCGTCCCCCATCCGGGCGCGCACCCCAGCCAGCACCTCATGCGCCGAGTCGGCCGCGGCGGCCTCGGGCGCGTTTTGCTCGCGGGCGGGGAAGGCGGCTTCGGCCCGGGTGAGGGCGGAACGCCAGCGGGCCAGGCGGGCGCCGGCGTCGGCCAGGCCGGCGGCAGTCCACTCCCAGTCGGACCGGTAGTGGTGCGCCAGCAGCGCCATCCGGATGGCCATCGGGTCGGCGCCCCCGGCCAGCAGCCGGTTGACGAACACCAGGTTGCCCAGCGACTTGGACATCTTCTCGCCCTGGTAGCCGACCATGCCGGCGTGCGCGTAGACCCTCGCGAACACCCCCTCCCGGGGCGCAAAGGCCACCCGGGCGTGGGAGGCGCTGAACTCGTGGTGCGGGAACACCAGGTCGCAGCCGCCGGCCTGGACGTCGAAGGCGGCGCCCAGGTAGTCGGTAGCGATCGCGGCGCACTCCACGTGCCAGCCGGGCCGCCCGCGGCCGAACCGGGAGGCCCAGGCGGGCTCGCCGGGCCGTTCGGCCCGCCAGACCAGGACGTCGAGCGGGTCCTTCTTGCCCGGGCGGCCGGGGTCGCCGCCGCGCTGCGCGGCCAGCTCGGCCATGTCCGCGGGCGCCAGCCCGTACGGCGTGCCCGGCCCGCTCAGCGCGCCGAAGGCGGGGTCGGCCGAACGGGCGAAGTAGACGTCCTCGTCCACGTCGTACAGCGCGCCGCGGTCGGCCATCCGGGCGCTGAACCGCTCGATGAGGGGCAGCGCCTCCACCGCCCCGATCAGGTGGGTGGGCGGCAGCACGCGCAGCGCCGCCATGTCGCCGCGGTAGCGCTGGATCTCGCGGCCGGCCAGTTCCCGCCAGTCCACGCCGTCCCGCGCGGCGCGCTCAAGGAGCGGGTCGTCGACGTCGGTGACGTTCTGCACGTAGCTGACGCGGTACCGGGCCGGCGCGGCGGCCGGGACGTCCGGGTTCTCCGGGCTCGCGTCCAGCCAGGCCCGGACCAGCAGGTCCCAGGCGGTGAAGGTGGCGGCGTGCCCGATGTGCGTCGCGTCGTAGGGCGTGATGCCGCAGGCGTACAGCGTGGCCGCCGGCCCGGCCGAGGCCAGGACCAGCTCACCGGTGGCCGTGTCGTGCAACCGGGGCGCCGGCCCGCTGCCCGGGAGCAGAGGAACATCCGCATGGCGCCAGGAATCCATGCTGGCCAGGTTATCCCGCGGCCCAGGTAGACGGCGCTACCGCACGCTGGCGGCCAGGGTCGGCGGCTGGCGGGCCTGGCTGGCCTGCTCGAAGGCGTAGGCCAGCTCGAGCAGCCGCGGCTCGGTCCAGCGCGGCCCGAAGAAGGACACGCCGACCGGCAGCCCGGACACCTGCCCGGCCGGCACCGTGATCGACGGGCAGCCGGCCACCGCGGCCGGGCCCGAGGTGTGGAACACGTCGTGATCGCCGAGCACGTAGTCGGTCAGGCAGGCGGGGTTGGCGGTCAGGGCCAGCAGGGCCTCCAGCTTGTGCTCGGCCAGCGGCGCGGAGATGGCGGTCCGCGCCAGCCGGGTGGCCTCGCGCCGCGCGGCCAGGTAGCCGGGGTCGGCCAGGTCGCCGCTGGTCGCTTCGGCCTGCTCGAAGATCTCCTGGCCGAACCGGGACAGGACCAGGCCGGAGTTCCGCTTGTTGAAGTCGATCAGCTCGGCCAGGGTGCGGGGCACCGGCCCGGAGAAGCCGAACCCGGCGATGTAGTCCAGGTAGGCGTTGATCCCGTACTTGAACTCGTACTGGAGGGCGGCGAACTCCGGCTCGGGGATCTGGCCGGTGTCCGGCAGCGTCACCGGATCGGACACCACCGCGCCCTGCGCCTGCAGCGTGGCCAGCACCGTGTCGAGCACGGCGGCGGTGGCGGCGCCCGCCGGGGCCGACGGGTCCCGCCAGATACCCAGCCGCGCGCCGCCCAGGGCGGCGGCATCCAGGGCCCCCGGCTGGCCGGCCCGGATGCAGGCCAGCCTGGTCCGTTCGGCCAAATCCGCATCGGCCGAGGTGACGGGATCGGCGGGGTCGGCGGCGGCCAGGACGCCCAGCAGCGCCGCCGCGTCCGCGACGCAGGCCGTCATCGGCCCGGCGGTGTCCTGCACCGGTGAGATCGGCACGATCCCCTGCCGGCTGATCAGGCCGGCGGTGGGCTTGAGGCCGACGATCCCGCAGGCGCTGGCCGGGCAGACGATCGAACCGTCGGTCTCGGTGCCGACCGCGACCGGGGCCAGCGCGGCGGCCACGCCCGCCGCCGAGCCCGAGCTCGAGCCGGACGGGTTGCGGTCCAGCGCGTAGGGGTTGGCGGTCTGGCCGCCGAGCGTGGACCAGCCGCTGGTCGAGTGGGTGGAGCGGAAGTTGGCCCACTCCGACAGGTTGGCCTTGCCGATGATGACCGCGCCCGCCGCGCGGAGCCTGCTGACCAGGAAGGCGTCGCTGGGCTCGGCCGACAGCAGCGCGGGCGATCCGGCCGTGGTGGGCATGCCTGCCACCTGGATGTTGTCCTTGACCAGCACCGGGATGCCGTCCAGCGGACCGCGCGGGCCGCCCGCGGCGCGGGCCGCGTCGCTGGCCGCGGCCTCGGCCGCCGCGGCCAGGTTGACCGTGATGACCGCGTGCAGCGCCGGGTTCAGCCGGTCGATGCGCTGCAGGTAGAAGCCGGTCAGCGCGGCGGAGGTCAGCTCGCCCGAGGCCATCGCGGCCTGCAGGCCGGCCAGCGAGGCAGGGCCAGCGGGCAGGAGCGTGCCCGGGAGCACGTCACGGAAGTCCGGCATGCCGGACAGATTATCGCCGGGCCGGCCGGGGCGGGAGGGGCCGGTTACCGGCGCGCGGTGCGCAGGCCGTCGCTGATGCCCCGCGCGGCGGCGCGGACCTGGGTGACCAGCTGCTGCTGCAGCGGGGCGGGCGCCCGCACCAGCGGCGAGGGCACGGTGAGCACGGCGACCATCCGCTTGCCCTGCAGCACCTGGGCCGAGGCGGCCCACACCCCGTCGTGAATCTCCTGCTCGCTGGTGGCCCAGCCGTCGCGGGCGGCGATGGCGCACTTCTTCTCCAGCAGGGCGGCGGCCTCGGGATCGCGCTCGGCCAGCGGGGCCAGGTACTCCCGGCGCACCTCGGGTGACAGGCCGGACAGCAGCAGCCGGGCGCTGGCCCCGCGGTCGAGCGGCAGCGGCTGGCCGGGCTCGAACGAGATGCGCAGCCGCTGCGCCGACTGGACCCGGTGCACGCACACCGCGGACCGGCCGATCAACCGGACCAGGATCACCGTCTCGCCGGTCTGGCCGGCCAGGTCGCGCATGACCGGATCGGCGACGTCGATGATGGATTCCGCGGCCTCGGCCGCCCGGGCCAGCCCGATCAGCCGCGCGGACAGCCGGTAGCTGCCGCGCTCGTCGCCGGCCAGCAGCCCGGTCTCGCGCAGCAGCGTAATGTACCGGTAGACGCTGGGCAGCGCGATGCCGGTGGCCGCGGCCAGGTCGCGCGCGGTCAGGGTGTTCTTGTCCGCCGAGAAGGCCAGCATCAGGGCCAGGACCCGGCGGGCTCCCTCGCAGCCGTGCGCGGCATTGGCTTCCGGTGGCATCTTGACAGCCGAAGCTCTGGCCATGGGACCCTTCTCAGATGGTCAGAATATGACTATCGCCGGATGATAACGACGTTTGATGTATACAGTCAACGCGTGTACCAAAATTGGTGCGAATTAACAGCGAAATAAGCATAGTCCGGGCGCTCTAGGGGACCAGCAGGCGGGCGCCGGCGGCCAGGGCCGCGGCCGAGACCAGCAGGAACAGGGCCGTCCACACGCCGCTGGAGACCCTGGTCAGCTGGCCGAGCTGGTCGGCGTCGGTGACCCCGCGGCGGTAGCGCCGGCGGCGGGTCAGCTCGAGCACCGGCCGCATCCCGCCGAACAGCAGGAACCACACGGCCAGGTAGCCGAAGCCGGCCTGCACCGCGGCGGAGGCGTAATAGCTGATCGCGAACACCCCGCCCGCGGTGACCAGCACGGCCAGCGCGCCGAACGCGTTGCGGATGGCCAGCAAGGTCGCGGCCAGCAGGACCAGGGCCAGCCACAGCATGGCGGTCTCGTGCCCCGCGGCCAGCAGAGCGGCCGCGCCCGCGCCCAGCAGGGGCGGGGCCAGGTAACCGGCCGCCGCGGTGGCCACCAGGCCGGGGCCGTGCCGCTTGCCCCGCGAGTAGGTCACCCCGGAGCTGTCCGCGTGCAGCCTGATCCCCTCCAGGCGCCGCCCGGACAGCACCGACACCAGCGCGTGCCCGCCCTCGTGCGCGATCGTGATCACCTTCCCGGCCATCCGCCAGCTGCCGTTGCTGGTCACGATGATCAGGGCGGCCAGCGCGGTCGCGCCGATGAGCCAGGCGGGCGGCAGCGGCTGACTGCCAGACACCCGCTCCCAGAGCCGGTCCAGGACGTTCATGGCGCCGGCAGCCAGGACACGTGGCCGGCCAGCAACGCGTAGCCGACGAAGGTGACGGCGTCGATCAGGAAATGCGCGATGAACAGCGGGGTGACCCGGCCCCACCGGCGGTACAGGTAGGCGAAGATGGCGCCCATGACCGCGTTGCCGAGGAACGCGCCCGCGCCCTGGTACAGGTGGTAGGAACCGCGGATGACCGCGCTGAGGGCGATGGCCCGGGACGGCCTGACCCCAAGCTTGTCCAGCCAGGCTCATCAGGTAGCCGACCACGATGATCTCTTCCACGGCGGCGTTCTGCGCGGCGGACAGCAGCAGCACCGGGATGCGCCACCAGATGACCGGCAGGCTCTCGGCCACGACGTTCAGCTCGACGCCCAGGTGATAGGCGGCCAGGTACAGGGCCAGGCCCGAGCCGCCGATCACCGCGGCCAGCAGCGCGCCCCGGCCCAGGTCCTGGACCGGGTGGCGGGCGTCCAGGCCGATGTCGGCGGGCCCCTCCCCCGCCCGGGCCAGCAGGTAGAACACCATCAGCACCGGGGCCAGGGCCAGGGCGATGTTGAGCAGCTGCAGGAACAGGCCGAACAGCGGACGACCGGGCGCCAGCGTGCCGTTGAGCACCGCGGCCTGACTGCTCAGCGACTGTTTGGCCGTCAGCGAGCCGATGTACGAGACCAGGGCGTACAGGCCGCTGCCGCCCAGGGAGATGGCGAAGACGGCGACGATCTCCCAGCGCAGCAGCCTGGGGGGCGGCAGGCAAAGAACCGCAGCGGCGGCGGGCGGTGGCGCCGGCGCGACGCTGAGTCCGGACGGCGCCGGCGCGGCAGCGGGCGGCGGCGCCGGCGCGGCGGCGGGCGGTGGCGCCGGCGCGGCGCTGAGTCCGGGCGTTCCCGCCCGCGGGCTCGTCGAGGTCTCGTCCGTCATGGTCCTTCAGTATCGCCCGATTCCGGCCGTGCCACGCCCAGCCCGATAGCCCAGCCCGATAGCCCAGCCCGATAGCCCAGCCCGATAGCCCAGCCCGTTAGCCCAGCCCCCGGCGAGCAACTAAGCTCTATAGGTCATCACCGCACCGGCGCTCAGCTAGCAGAGGTCACCATGTACCAGCCCTATCCGTCCAGCGGCAAGCCCGTCGACGAGGTGCGGCCTCCGGCTCCCCAGCCGGTGCTGCAGGCGGTCAAGCTCATGTACGTGGGCGCCGCGGTCAGCACGGTCAGCCTGGTCATCTCGCTGGCCGACATCAGCGGCACCAAGTCCGCGATCAGGAAGGCCCGCCCTACCTGGACCGCCGCCCAGGTCAACCAATTCGACAGGTTCATCATCAGCGCGGCCATCGTGTCCGGCGTGGTGGGGATCGCGCTGTGGCTGTGGATGGCCCGGGCGAACGGCCAGGGCAAGAACTGGGCCCGCATCCTGTCCACGGTCCTGTTCGGCCTGACTACCCTGGACCTGATCGGCGTGTTCATCCAGCCCAAGACGCTGCTGGACCTGATTTTCCCGGTGCTGACCTGGCTGGTCGGCTTGGGCGCGGTGTGGCTGCTGTGGCGGCCGGACTCGACCGCGTTCTTCAAGTCCGGGGCCAGGGTGTGATCATCTACTCCGCCGTCCCGACGCTGTTCGCGGCGGACGGCGAGGTCGACCGGGAGGCCAACCGCGCGCTGTACAAGGTGGTCGCCGGGCAGCTGGACGGGCTGTTCGTGGCCGGGACCACGGGCGAGTTCCCGGCCCTGGACGACACCGAGCGGCTGACCCTGTTCGAGCTGGCCCTGGCCGAGGCGGGTCCTGGCCGGGTGATCGCGCACATCGGCGCGCCGGACGCCCGGCATTCGGCCCGGCTGGCCCGGGCCGCGGCGGCGCTCGGCGTGACCAAGATCGCGGCCATCACGCCCTACTACCTGCCGGCCAGGCCCGATGAGCTGGTGGCCCACTTCTGCCGGATCAAGGACGCCGCGCCGGACCAGGAACTGTACTCCTACATTTTTCCCGAACGGACCGGCCTGCACGTGTCCCCCGACGTCTTCGCCCGGCTGGCGGAGGCCGCGCAGCTGGCTGGGGCCAAAGCCAGCGGCGCGGCCGCGGCCGAGCTGGCCGGCTACGCCGCGGCCGCGCCGGGCGCGCGGATCTTCTCCGGGAACGACTCGAACCCGGCCGCGGTGCTGGCCGCCGGCGGGGCCGGGGTGGTCTCGGGCCGCAGCGGTGCCTGGCCCGAGGTGTACGGCGCGATCGCCGCCGCGCTGGCCGCGGGCGAGTTCGACGCCGCCGCCCGGCACCAGCAGCGGCTGGACCGGATCGTCGCCCTGGGAGCCAGCATCGGCCGGGTCAAGCACGTGCTGCAGCTGCGCGGCCGGGGCGGCAGCACGGCCCGGATGACCGTCGACCCGCCGGATGCGACCACCGCCGCCGCCCTCGCCGAGCTGGTCGCCGGGCTTCCCGCCGCCTGAGCCGCTTGTTCACTTCGCGTCCGTTATTCGCTGCTTTTAGTCGCGTCTCTTATTTGCGCCTGTTCGCGTCTGGTCGCGTCAACCAACGGCCGGGGCAGCGCGTCATCTGTAGTAGAGGTCCGGCGTTAGCGGGGCGCCGGACCTCTATCAGCTCGGTGATCGTGCGGGTGCCGGGCTGCAGGCCCGGCGAGAGCGGGGCACCGGACAGCTGGCCGGTGCGAGCGGGGCGCCGGGTCTGTTCAGGTTCAGGACATGGTGGTCACGACAGCGTGTCGAGCACCTCGTGGGCCCGGGCGATGAGCACAGGCACGGCCGGGCCCTCATGCTCGAAGCCCTCGCCTACCGTCTTGCGCTGCAGGTAGCGGGCGTGGATGCCCTCCAGCACCACGGCCAGCTTGAAGTAGCCGAACGCCATGTAGTAGCCGATCAGGGAGACGTCGCGCCCAGTGCGGCTGGCGTACTCGGCGGCGAACTGCGCTCGGGTCCAGAACCCGGGGGTCACGGTGGCGTCGGTCGACACCCCGTTCGGCCCGGCCGGGACGCCGCCCGGGTTGAGCCAGCCTTCCTCGCCCGGGTCGGTCCAGTAGACCAGGGTCAGGCCCAGGTCGGCCAGCGGGTCGCCCAGGGTGGCCATCTCCCAGTCCACCACGGCCGTGATCTGCGGTCGCGGATCCAGCGTCACCAGCGCGTTGTCCAGCCGGTAGTCCCCGTGCACCAGGGTCACGTCGCCCTCGGCGGGCAGCGCGGCGGTCAGCCGCTGCACCAGCCGGTCGTAGCCGGGCATCTCCCTGGTGGCCGACAGCTGCCACTGCCGCTGCCACCGGTCGAGCTGGCGCCGCAGGTAGCCGGTGCCGCGGCCGAGGTCGCCGAGCCCGACCGCCTCGACGTCCACGCCGTGGATCGCGGCCAGCATGTCGGCCAGGCACCGCGACAGCTCGGCGGCCTGCTCCCTGGTCAGCACGGCGGTGTCGGCCCGGGCCCGCATGACCACGCCGGGCACGAACTCCATCACGTAGAAGGGCGCGCCGATCACGCTCTCGTCGGTGCAGGGCGCCACCAGCGGGGCGACCGGCACCGGGGTGCCGGCCAGCGCGGCCAAGACACGGTACTCGCGCGTCATGTCGTGGGCGGTGGGCAGCACGTGGCCGAGCGGCGGCCGCCGCAGCACCAGCAGCCGGGTCCCGGCCGGCCCGAGACCTCAAGCCGGTAGGTCAGGTTCGACCGGCCGCCCGCGATGAGCTGGATGCCGGTGAGCTGAACCGGACCGGCGCTGAGCTGGTCGTTCAGCCAGTTAGTCAGGCGTGCCGGGCTGTCGATGCCAGGCGGAGTGTCGGTGACGGTCATGCCCTACCGCTCAGTAGAAACGGACAGAATGCAAAATCCTAACGCGCGGACCTATGGACTAATCACTGACGCTGACGTAAGCAGAGGTTGGGAGCTAGAAGGTCTAGACCGTTTTCGATCTTCAGGGAGGGACCCTGTGGCTGACGCGTGGATGCCTGGCGCGAGGTGCATCCGGTCCGCGACTGACGGGGGTCAATTGGGGGGAGGGGCGCCGCGAGCGGTCTGGATGATCCTCGGAGCCGATCCGCGAGTGGTGTCGGTGTGGTCGGCCGCGCAGCGGCTGAACCAGGAGAACCGCCCTTGTCATCTGGTCTGGGATCCGCTGACCGGCGACATCGCGCAGCTGCTGCCCATCGTCAGGGCCGGCCGGGCGCTCGGCACCCCCGAGGACCTGGAATACGCGCCCGACCTGCTGCCGCACCACCAGGCAGGCGTCAACCGCGAAGGCCGGCTGTGCGTGCAGATCGGGGTGCTGGGCACAGCCAGGGACCCGTTCACCAACTACCAGATGCTCGGGCTGGGCGACATCCTCGGCTGGCTCGACTCCTGGCAGATCCCACGGCGCTGGCCGGCCGGGCGCCGGCCCCGTACCGGCAGGCCGCCCGGCCGCGCAGCCGGGCCCGGTGGGCACTGGGCGGGCACTTCGGCGCGTCGCAGGTGCCTGACTGTCACAGCATCGGTCCCGGCGGGATCGACATCGACCAGATCGTCGGCACCGACGCCATTGGCCGCCGCGAACTCCCCCAGCCGGCGCTGGCCGCGCCTTCCCCGGGCAGGCCGATCCCCATCCGCCTGGGCCCGCGCACGGGTCACGAGATGAGATCCGCCGCTGCCCTCAGCGCCGCCGGCCGCTGACTCTCGTTTCGGGCGTCACCGAAACGACGTCGTTGTGACGGCGATGTCGTCCGGTGCGCGTGGTTGTGACAACGACGTCGTTGCGCGGATCGCCGGAAGCGGACAGGTGGTGACGACAAGGCAGGCGGGGCGAATGTTTCCTGCGGCAGCTCGAGGCTCGCTCCGACGGTAGCTGAGCGCCAGCCCGGAAGGAATCGGGCGTACGGTGATGGACCATGAGCGCGCCTGACCTCTCCAGCACCCCGCGTACCGCACTGCAGCGGCATCGCGAACGGGGCCGCACCGATCGCGACGACCTGCACGCCGTGCTCGACGCCGGCCTGATCTGCCACCTGGGCGTGATCGAGGATGGCGTGCCGCGGGTGCTGCCGACCGGGTACGGGCGGCTGGGTGACCTGCTTTACCTGCACGGGTCGTCGGCCAATGCGACCCTGCTGGCGGGCAGCGGCCAGGAGGTGTGCGTCACCGTCACGCACCTGGACGGGCTGGTCTGCGCGCGTTCGGTGTTCAACCACTCGATGAACTACCGCAGCGCCATGGTCTACGGCGTAGCCTGGCTGGTCACCGATCCGGCCGAGAAGCTGCTGGCGCTGCGCACCATCACCGAGCACCTCGCCCCCGGCCAGTGGTCCTACGCCCGGCAGCCGGACAAGAAGGAGCTGGCCGCCACCTCGGTGCTGGCGCTGCCGCTGGCCGAGGCCTCGGTGAAGATCCGCACCGGCGGCCCGGTCGACGAGCCGGAGGACGAGGCGCTGGACGTGTGGGCCGGGGTGGTGCCGGTCACGTCGGCCTTCGGGGTGCCGGAATCTGACGCCGGGCTGCGGCCGGGCATCGGGGTCCCCGAGCACATTGCGCACCGGCCGTGCTAGGCGTTCCCGGCTGGTCAGTGGGCCGTCGCCGCTGGGCGGGCCGCACCGTTCTGGCCACGCGAGTCGGCCGAGGCCGTACGCTGTGAAGGTGAACGACCGGCTCGTGTGGATTGACTGCGAGATGACAGGGCTCGACATCGAGCGGGACGCCCTCATCGAGATCGCGTGCCTGGTGACCGACGCCGACCTCAACCTGCTGGACGAGGGCATCGACCTGATCATCAAGCCCCCGGCGGAGGCGCTGGAATCCATGCCGGACGTGGTGCGGGAAATGCACACCACGTCTGGCCTGCTGGCCGAGCTCCCCGGCGGGATCACGGTGGCCGAGGCGCAGGACCTGGTGCTCGGCTACGTACGCGGGCACGTCCCCGAGGCCAGGAAGGTGCCGCTGTGCGGCAACTCCATCGCCACCGACCGCTGGTTCATCGCCCGCGACATGCCGGAGCTTGACGCCTATCTGCACTACCGGATGGTCGATGTGTCCAGCGTCAAGGAGCTGGCCCGGCGCTGGTACCCGCGGGCCTACTTCGCCTCCCCGGCCAAGCATGGCGGGCACCGGGCCCTGGCCGACATCAGGGAAAGCGTGCAGGAGCTGCGCTACTACCGGGCCACCGTGTTCGTGCCGCAGCCGGGTCCGGATTCGGCCAGCGCGCGCGAGATCGCCGCGCGCTTCACCAAGCCCGAGCATGCGGAGGTGCCGAGCGCGGACGGCTCGTGACGCGCGACGGCCGCAGGAGCCGCTATACTTTTGCTGGCCGCGCGATGTCCCTCCGGGCAGCGCGCGTTCTGCTGTCGCGTAAGCCGCGACGATGGTGGGCGTAGCTCAGTTGGTTAGAGCACCAGGTTGTGGTCCTGGGTGTCGGGGGTTCGAGTCCCCTCGCTCACCCCATGGGTTACCGACAGAACTGCCGGTGTCATACCGACAGAACTGTGGCGGTGGCCTGTCTTTGAGTTTGGTGCGGGGTCTGACATTTGCGTTGATCGCCGTGTGGCCCGGTTTAAGGGCTGTTTAAGGGCTGTTGAACGGCGCGGATGAGCGGTTTGCAGCGCTCAGGGCGGGTCTGGGGCGTGCTTGCCTGGCCTGGGCAGAGCCTGCTGGTGGTGATGCTGGGGCTGTGCGCTGTTAGCCGTCTGGGCGGTAGTCGCGGAGGCTTGTGCGGCGGCGCCGTGCCCGCTGGGTGATGCGGGCCTTGCCGGGGGCGGTGAGGGCCCGCCAGGCGCGGATCTTGCGGATGTTCGCGGCCATCAGCAGCAGCGCGGTGAAGACGGACTGGGCGGCGATGCCGCGGACGCGGCGGCGGGCGGGCTGGGCGAGGGCTTCGTGGGCGGGGTCTTTGGCGTAGCCGTTGAGGCCTTCGATGGTGTTGCGCAAGGTGGCGTACGTCTTGTGCCAGGCTGGTGAGCCGTAGGGCAGGTCCTGGCGGTAACGGGCACCGGTGTCAGGGGCAATGGTGATCGCGGTCTGGCGGCAGATCCGCGGCGGTTCGGGCGGTGGCTGGAGTACCTTGGCGCGCCCGTCGCGGGGGGACAGCGAGGCCTGGCGCAGCGGGCAGATCAGTCCTGGGTGCTTGCCGGCGGCGGGGCAGGACAGCCGCTGGTATCCGTCGGCGTCGGGGCCGTCTTTGTGCTTGAGCTGGTAGCACGCACGGGCGGTGATCTGCTGGTCGTAGAGGTCGCGGGTGATGGCGTGGTCGCGCAGGCCGGTGGTGGCTGTGATGAGCGGCCCGGGCAGGACGGGGCAGTACCAGGTTCCCTCCACGAGAATGGCCCCGCCGGTGTTTGCCTGGATGCCGAGCTGGTCGTCGCGGTAGTCCATGACCGGGTGGTAGCCGAGCGCGCGGGCGGGAAGGTGGAAGCGGCCGGGGAGCGCCTGGGTATAGGCGCGGTCATAGCCGAGCCAGCCGGGCTTGTGCCCGCGGGCGGCGGCAGAGGCCAGGACCCGGGCGCCGGTGCCGCCGGGGTCCTCGCCGGGCCGGGTCATGGCCAGGCCGATCGCGAGGTTCGGTGTTGCGGGCGGGGCGGCGGGGGGCCGTGCGGTGGTGGCGATGGTGGCTTCCAGCGCCCAGCAGATCTTCCGCAGCGGCTTGCCCTTGTCGTCTTCGCGGTCGCGGTGGTCGCCCTCGCGGACGTACCAGCCGCCGTCGGGGTCGCTGGCGCACAGCCCGGTCCGTTTGGACGGGCCGCGGGAGAACAGCGGGACCGGGGTGGCATCCAGCCCGGTGCAGCCGTCGCAGGCCGCGCGCTCTTCCCCGGTCAGGACGCTGATGCTGGCGTCGATGAGGGAGCTGGTGAACGCTTCCAGCCGGCCGCGGGCATCCTGGGCCTGGGCGGGGGTCATCTCCCTGGTACGGGCCTTGAGGTCCTGCTCGGCCAGCCGCCGGTTCTTCGGCAGCGGCGAGGGGTCCATGACCGAGCAGATCGCGCCGAAGCAGTAGCGGACCCTTCGGTAAGCGGCCAGGAACGCCCGCTCGCCGCTGGCGGTGCCAGGGACGCCGAGCAGCCTGCGGGAGGTCTGCGATAGCTGGCAGAACAGCAGCCGGGTGACCTCGGTGAGGAACAGCGGCCGGTCATCCAGCGCCAGGCACGCAAGCGCGGCGAGCACCGCGCGTACCGGCAGCGGCCGGGGCCGCCCGGTGGCATGGGCGAGCGCGGCCTCGATAACGGGGGCCTTGCCGGAGCGGTCGATGAGCTCGGCGGCGAAAGCGGCCGTGTCGTCGCTGACGCCGCCGCCGGCGGGCGGCAGGGCCAGGCCGCCGCTGCTCATCACCGCGCCTCCGCGCGGCAGCGGGCGCGCAGGACGCCCTTAGAGGAGCTGATGCCCGCCACGTGGCGGGCGTAACGGGCCAGCGACCCGGCCTCGGCGATCCCGGTGACCGCCAGCAGCACCCCGACCGGAGTGCCCGCGGCCAGGTGGTAGCAGATGAACGTGGACCGGGCCCGGCGCAGCGACAGCCCCGGCGCCGCCGGGTCCGCCGTCAGGCCCCGAGCGAAATTGGTGACGAAGTTCTTATAGGAGCGGTCAGCCGGGCCCGGGCGGAACACGTGCCCGCTGCCCGCGCGGCGGGCCAGCTCCCAGGCGCGGCCGGCGTAATCCGCGGTGACCGGCACTGCCCGCGCGGCCGGCCCGCTGACCTGGACTATCACCTGGCCGCCATGCCGGGAGATGTCATCGCCGCGCAGCGCCACCAGCTCGCCGGGCCGCAGCCCCGCCCCGATGCCGAACACCACCAGCGCCAGCGCCGAGGCACGTGCGGCCGGATCGCGCTGGGCGGCGGCGAGGGCAGCCAGCTCTGCCCGCTCGGCCGGCGAGTACGGCGGCGGCGCTTTCGCGCCCGGGAACGGTGTCGCCCGCTGCCCCGGCGGGCCGCAGGCCGACTCGGCGAGCCGGTACAGCGCCGACCGGTAGGTACCCCGCGTGCAGGACGCCCGGCCGTGCAGGCCGGTCACGCAGAACGCCTCGATCACGTCATAATCCAGGAGGAACTCCCGGCCGGCCGGGACACCGCGGGCCTCAGCGAACCGGCCCAGCCCCCGCACCGCCGTGACAGTCACCGCCCGGGACCGCCCGCTGCCCGCGATCCCGCCGCCCTGCGCGCCGTGCCGGCCAGTCCTGGCCATGGCTTGAAATATAGCCATTTCAAGCCATGAACCGGGGGATGCCGCCGGCGCGGCGGATAAGAGATCCTAAAGACCATGGACGACCCGGCCCGCCGCCACCAGCAGATCCAGGCCGAACTCGCCCGGATCGGCATCACCCTGCCCGGCTCGCTCACCAGCCGCACCACCCGCTGCCAGCGGCCCGGCTGCCACTGCCACGCCAGCCCGCCGGTCCTGCACGGCCCCTACCCCACCTGGATCCGCAAGGCCGGCGCCCGCTCCATCACCAGGACCCTCACCCCCCAAGAAGCCGAACGGCTCCGCCCCTACTTCGCCGCCCACCGCCGCCTGCGCCAGCTCATCACCGAACTCGAAGCCCTCTCCATCGAACTCGCCGGACAACCCGCAACACCCGAAACGCCGGGAGATCAGCCCGATCAAGCCGAGACCAGTCCCTGACCGGCGAACCAGACCGAAACGGGCAAAACACCGGGAGATCAGCCCGCTTAACCCGGGAACCGTGCCCCGCCAGCGACCCGAAACCCATGGTCAGCGAGTTTCTGTCGGGTCTGTCAAGTTAACGGTGTAACTTCTTCCTCTGTTGTTACTTGCGTCCCGCGCTCAGGCGGCCGTCAAAGGTGATGTCGAAGGCGTTCAGGGCGGCCTTCCACCGGTTGGTCCAGCGCTGGCGGCCGCGGCCGGTGGGGTCCAGGCTCATGATCGCCAGGTACAGGCACTTCAGGGCGGCCTGCTCGGTCGGGAAGTGGCCGCGGGCGTTCACCGCGCGGCGCAGTCTGGCATTAATCGACTCGATCGCGTTCGTCGTGCAGATCACGGTCCTTATTTCCCGGTCGAAACGCAGGAACGGCACGAATTCCGCCCACGCGTTCTCCCACAGCCGTATAATAGCGGGATAGCGCTTCTCCCATTTCCCGCTGAATTCGGCGAACCGGTCCAGCGCCTCAGATTCGGACGCGGCGGTGTACACCGGCTTGAGGTCTTTCGCGATCTGCGCCCAGTCCCTCTTCGAGGCGTACTTGAATGAATTCCGCAGGAGATGGACAATACATGTTTGCACGATGGTCTTCTCCCACACGGCATTGACTGAGTCCGGCAGCCCTTTCAGCCCGTCGCAGACCACCATCAGCACGTCCCTGGTGCCGCGGTTCTTGATCTCCGAGCAGACCCGCAGCCAGTACTTGGCTCCCTCGCCGTCGCCGTGCTCCCCGGCCCACAGGCCCAGCACGTCGCGCTCGCCGTCCACCGTGACGCCCAGGGCGAGGTAGATGGGCCGGTTGGCGACCTGGCCCTCGCGGATCTTCACGTTAATCGCGTCGATGAAGATCACCGCGTAAACGGAATCCAATGGCCGGCTCTGCCAGTCCGCCAGGCCGTCCATCACCCGGTCGGTAATCGCCGTGATCGTCTGCTTGGAGACCTCGGCGCCGTAGACCTCGGCCAGGTGCGCGCTGATCTCGCCGTGGGTCAGCCCTTTCGCGGACAGGGAAATGACCATATCATCGACTCCGGACAGCCGCCGCTGCCGTTTGGCGACGATTTTCGGCTCGAAGCTGGAATCCCGGTCCCGCGGCACGGAAATCTCCACCGGCCCGGTATCGGTAATCACCGTCTTGGCCCGGTGGCCATTGCGGGAATTACCGCCGTCACGGCCCTCCGGGTCGTGCTTGCCGTAGCCGAGGTGGCCATCCAGCTCGCCTTCCAGGGCACCCTCGATGACCATCTTGGTCAGCGTGCCCAGCAGGCCGCCCTCGCCGGTCAGCTTCAGCCCGCCGGTGCGGGCCCGCTCGGTCAGCCCCCGCAGCAGCTGCTCATCCGCGGCCGACAGCACTGCCCCAGCCTGCCCCGCGTTCTCTGTCACGTCAGTCATTTGGTGTCTCCTCCGTCTCGGGGGTTACACCGTTAAATTTACATCCCGTTCTGTCGTTAGCCCCCCATGGGTTACCGACAGAACTGCCGGTGTCATACCGACAGAACTGTGGCGGTGGCCTGTCTTTGAGTTTGGTGCGGGGTCTGACATTTGCGTTGATCGCCGTGTGGCCCGGTTTAAGGGCTGTTTAAGGGCTGTTGAACGGCGCGGATGAGCGGTTTGCAGCGCTCAGGGCGGGTCTGGGGCGTGCTTGCCTGGCCTGGGCAGAGCCTGCTGGTGGTGATGCTGGGGCTGTGCGCTGTTAGCCGTCTGGGCGGTAGTCGCGGAGGCTTGTGCGGCGGCGCCGTGCCCGCTGGGTGATGCGGGCCTTGCCGGGGGCGGTGAGGGCCCGCCAGGCGCGGATCTTGCGGATGTTCGCGGCCATCAGCAGCAGCGCGGTGAAGACGGACTGGGCGGCGATGCCGCGGACGCGGCGGCGGGCGGGCTGGGCGAGGGCTTCGTGGGCGGGGTCTTTGGCGTAGCCGTTGAGGCCTTCGATGGTGTTGCGCAAGGTGGCGTACGTCTTGTGCCAGGCTGGTGAGCCGTAGGGCAGGTCCTGGCGGTAACGGGCACCGGTGTCAGGGGCAATGGTGATCGCGGTCTGGCGGCAGATCCGCGGCGGTTCGGGCGGTGGCTGGAGTACCTTGGCGCGCCCGTCGCGGGGGGACAGCGAGGCCTGGCGCAGCGGGCAGATCAGTCCTGGGTGCTTGCCGGCGGCGGGGCAGGACAGCCGCTGGTATCCGTCGGCGTCGGGGCCGTCTTTGTGCTTGAGCTGGTAGCACGCACGGGCGGTGATCTGCTGGTCGTAGAGGTCGCGGGTGATGGCGTGGTCGCGCAGGCCGGTGGTGGCTGTGATGAGCGGCCCGGGCAGGACGGGGCAGTACCAGGTTCCCTCCACGAGAATGGCCCCGCCGGTGTTTGCCTGGATGCCGAGCTGGTCGTCGCGGTAGTCCATGACCGGGTGGTAGCCGAGCGCGCGGGCGGGAAGGTGGAAGCGGCCGGGGAGCGCCTGGGTATAGGCGCGGTCATAGCCGAGCCAGCCGGGCTTGTGCCCGCGGGCGGCGGCAGAGGCCAGGACCCGGGCGCCGGTGCCGCCGGGGTCCTCGCCGGGCCGGGTCATGGCCAGGCCGATCGCGAGGTTCGGTGTTGCGGGCGGGGCGGCGGGGGGCCGTGCGGTGGTGGCGATGGTGGCTTCCAGCGCCCAGCAGATCTTCCGCAGCGGCTTGCCCTTGTCGTCTTCGCGGTCGCGGTGGTCGCCCTCGCGGACGTACCAGCCGCCGTCGGGGTCGCTGGCGCACAGCCCGGTCCGTTTGGACGGGCCGCGGGAGAACAGCGGGACCGGGGTGGCATCCAGCCCGGTGCAGCCGTCGCAGGCCGCGCGCTCTTCCCCGGTCAGGACGCTGATGCTGGCGTCGATGAGGGAGCTGGTGAACGCTTCCAGCCGGCCGCGGGCATCCTGGGCCTGGGCGGGGGTCATCTCCCTGGTACGGGCCTTGAGGTCCTGCTCGGCCAGCCGCCGGTTCTTCGGCAGCGGCGAGGGGTCCATGACCGAGCAGATCGCGCCGAAGCAGTAGCGGACCCTTCGGTAAGCGGCCAGGAACGCCCGCTCGCCGCTGGCGGTGCCAGGGACGCCGAGCAGCCTGCGGGAGGTCTGCGATAGCTGGCAGAACAGCAGCCGGGTGACCTCGGTGAGGAACAGCGGCCGGTCATCCAGCGCCAGGCACGCAAGCGCGGCGAGCACCGCGCGTACCGGCAGCGGCCGGGGCCGCCCGGTGGCATGGGCGAGCGCGGCCTCGATAACGGGGGCCTTGCCGGAGCGGTCGATGAGCTCGGCGGCGAAAGCGGCCGTGTCGTCGCTGACGCCGCCGCCGGCGGGCGGCAGGGCCAGGCCGCCGCTGCTCATCACCGCGCCTCCGCGCGGCAGCGGGCGCGCAGGACGCCCTTAGAGGAGCTGATGCCCGCCACGTGGCGGGCGTAACGGGCCAGCGACCCGGCCTCGGCGATCCCGGTGACCGCCAGCAGCACCCCGACCGGAGTGCCCGCGGCCAGGTGGTAGCAGATGAACGTGGACCGGGCCCGGCGCAGCGACAGCCCCGGCGCCGCCGGGTCCGCCGTCAGGCCCCGAGCGAAATTGGTGACGAAGTTCTTATAGGAGCGGTCAGCCGGGCCCGGGCGGAACACGTGCCCGCTGCCCGCGCGGCGGGCCAGCTCCCAGGCGCGGCCGGCGTAATCCGCGGTGACCGGCACTGCCCGCGCGGCCGGCCCGCTGACCTGGACTATCACCTGGCCGCCATGCCGGGAGATGTCATCGCCGCGCAGCGCCACCAGCTCGCCGGGCCGCAGCCCCGCCCCGATGCCGAACACCACCAGCGCCAGCGCCGAGGCACGTGCGGCCGGATCGCGCTGGGCGGCGGCGAGGGCAGCCAGCTCTGCCCGCTCGGCCGGCGAGTACGGCGGCGGCGCTTTCGCGCCCGGGAACGGTGTCGCCCGCTGCCCCGGCGGGCCGCAGGCCGACTCGGCGAGCCGGTACAGCGCCGACCGGTAGGTACCCCGCGTGCAGGACGCCCGGCCGTGCAGGCCGGTCACGCAGAACGCCTCGATCACGTCATAATCCAGGAGGAACTCCCGGCCGGCCGGGACACCGCGGGCCTCAGCGAACCGGCCCAGCCCCCGCACCGCCGTGACAGTCACCGCCCGGGACCGCCCGCTGCCCGCGATCCCGCCGCCCTGCGCGCCGTGCCGGCCAGTCCTGGCCATGGCTTGAAATATAGCCATTTCAAGCCATGAACCGGGGGATGCCGCCGGCGCGGCGGATAAGAGATCCTAAAGACCATGGACGACCCGGCCCGCCGCCACCAGCAGATCCAGGCCGAACTCGCCCGGATCGGCATCACCCTGCCCGGCTCGCTCACCAGCCGCACCACCCGCTGCCAGCGGCCCGGCTGCCACTGCCACGCCAGCCCGCCGGTCCTGCACGGCCCCTACCCCACCTGGATCCGCAAGGCCGGCGCCCGCTCCATCACCAGGACCCTCACCCCCCAAGAAGCCGAACGGCTCCGCCCCTACTTCGCCGCCCACCGCCGCCTGCGCCAGCTCATCACCGAACTCGAAGCCCTCTCCATCGAACTCGCCGGACAACCCGCAACACCCGAAACGCCGGGAGATCAGCCCGATCAAGCCGAGACCAGTCCCTGACCGGCGAACCAGACCGAAACGGGCAAAACACCGGGAGATCAGCCCGCTTAACCCGGGAACCGTGCCCCGCCAGCGACCCGAAACCCATGGTCAGCGAGTTCTGTCGGGACTGTAAATTTAACGGTGTAACCCCCGAGACGGAGGAGACACCAAATGACTGACGTGACAGAGAACGCGGGGCAGGCTGGGGCAGTGCTGTCGGCCGCGGATGAGCAGCTGCTGCGGGGGCTGACCGAGCGGGCCCGCACCGGCGGGCTGAAGCTGACCGGCGAGGGCGGCCTGCTGGGCACGCTGACCAAGATGGTCATCGAGGGTGCCCTGGAAGGCGAGCTGGATGGCCACCTCGGCTACGGCAAGCACGACCCGGAGGGCCGTGACGGCGGTAATTCCCGCAATGGCCACCGGGCCAAGACGGTGATTACCGATACCGGGCCGGTGGAGATTTCCGTGCCGCGGGACCGGGATTCCAGCTTCGAGCCGAAAATCGTCGCCAAACGGCAGCGGCGGCTGTCCGGAGTCGATGATATGGTCATTTCCCTGTCCGCGAAAGGGCTGACCCACGGCGAGATCAGCGCGCACCTGGCCGAGGTCTACGGCGCCGAGGTCTCCAAGCAGACGATCACGGCCATTACCGACCGGGTGATGGACGGCCTGGCGGACTGGCAGAGCCGGCCATTGGATTCCGTTTACGCGGTGATCTTCATCGACGCGATTAACGTGAAGATCCGCGAGGGCCAGGTCGCCAACCGGCCCATCTACCTCGCCCTGGGCGTCACGGTGGACGGCGAGCGCGACGTGCTGGGCCTGTGGGCCGGGGAGCACGGCGACGGCGAGGGAGCCAAGTACTGGCTGCGGGTCTGCTCGGAGATCAAGAACCGCGGCACCAGGGACGTGCTGATGGTGGTCTGCGACGGGCTGAAAGGGCTGCCGGACTCAGTCAATGCCGTGTGGGAGAAGACCATCGTGCAAACATGTATTGTCCATCTCCTGCGGAATTCATTCAAGTACGCCTCGAAGAGGGACTGGGCGCAGATCGCGAAAGACCTCAAGCCGGTGTACACCGCCGCGTCCGAATCTGAGGCGCTGGACCGGTTC
The DNA here is from genome assembly GCA_963835775.1 of uncultured Actinomycetes bacterium. Lineage (GTDB taxonomy): Bacteria > Actinomycetota > Actinomycetes > Streptosporangiales > Streptosporangiaceae > Palsa-504. The sequence goes on from CAWIHB010000007.1 coordinate 448,647, forward strand.
GCCGAATTCAGCGGGAAATGGGAGAAGCGCTATCCCGCTATTATACGGCTGTGGGAGAACGCGTGGGCGGAATTCGTGCCGTTCCTGCGTTTCGACCGGGAAATAAGGACCGTGATCTGCACGACGAACGCGATCGAGTCGATTAATGCCAGACTGCGCCGCGCGGTGAACGCCCGCGGCCACTTCCCGACCGAGCAGGCCGCCCTGAAGTGCCTGTACCTGGCGATCATGAGCCTGGACCCCACCGGCCGCGGCCGCCAGCGCTGGACCAACCGGTGGAAGGCCGCCCTGAACGCCTTCGACATCACCTTTGACGGCCGCCTGAGCGCGGGACGCAAGTAACAACAGAGGAAGAAGTTACACCGTTAACTTGACAGACCCGTTCTGTCGTTAGCCCCCCATGGGTTATCGACAGAACTGCCGGTGTCGCACCGACAGAACTGTGGCGGTGGCCTGTCTTTGAGTATGGCGCGGGGGTCTGACACTGGCGCTGGTCGCCGTGTGGCCCGGTTTAAGGCGCTGGTGGCCTGGCTTGCGGGGCTTATGGCGGTCTGGGGCGTGCCTGTCTGGCCGGGGCAGGGCTGATTGGTGGTGGCGCTGGGGGCTGTGCGCCTGTTACCCGTCTGGGTGGTAGTCGCGCAGGCTGGTCCGGCGCCGCCGTGCCCGCTGGGTGATGCGGGCCTTGTCGCGGGCGGTCAGGGCCCGCCAGGCGCGGATCTTGCGGATGTTGGCGGCCATCAGCAGCAGGGCGGTGAACAGGGACTGGGCGGCGATGCCGCGGACGCGGCGCCGTGCGGGCTGGGCGAGGGCTTCGTGGGCGGGGTCTTTGGCGTAGCCGTTGAGGCCCTCGATGGTGTTGCGCAAGGTGGCGTAGCGGGCGTGCCAGGCCGGTGAGCCGTAGGGCAGGTCCTGGCGGTAGCGGGCGCCGATGTCGGGGGCGATGGTGATCGCGGTCTGGCGGCAGAGCCTGGGCGGCTGCGGCGGGGGCTGGAGCACTTTGGCGCGCCCGTTGCGCGGCGACAGGGAGGCTTCGCGCAGCGGGCACATCAGCCCGGGATGGGTGCAGGCCGCGGGGCAGGACAGGCGCTGGTATCCGTCGGCGTCGGGGCCGTCTTTGCGCTTGAGCTGGTAGACGGCGCGGGCGGTGATCTGCTGGCCGTACAGCTCGCGGGTGATGGCGTGGCCGCGCAGCCCGGTGGTGGCGGTGATGAGCGGCCCGGGCAGGGCGGGGCAGTACCAGGTTCCCTCGACGAGGATGGCGCCGCCGGTATTGGCCTGGATGCCGAGCTGGTCGTCGCGGTAGTCCATGACCGGCTGGTAGCCCAGGGCCCGGGCCGGGAGGTGGAAGCGGCCGGGGAGCGCCTGGGTGCAGGCGCGGTCGTAGCCGAGCCAGCCGGGCTTGTGGCCGCGGGCGGCGGCGGAGGCCAGGACCCGGGTGCCGGTGCCGCCGGGGTCTTCGCCGGGCCGGGTCATGGCCAGGCCGATCGCGAGGTTCGGGCAGGCGGGCTCGGCGCGAGGCGGCCGGGCGGTGGTGGCGATGGTGGCTTCCAGCGCCCAGGCGAGTTTGCGCAGCGGCTTGCCTTTGTCGTCTTCGCGCTCGCGGTGATCGCCTTCCCGGACGTACCATCCGCCGTCGGGGTCGCTGGCGCACAGCCCGGAGCGCCGGGACGGGCCGCGGGAGAACAGCGGCACCGGGGTGGCATCCAGGGCGGTGCCGCCGCCGGAGGCGGCGCGCTCGTCCTGGGTGAGGACCGAGACGCTGGCTTCCAGCAGCGCGTTGACCAGCGCCTCGAGCCGGCCACGGGCCGCTTCGGCCTGGTCCGGGGTCATGGGCTTGGTGCGGGCCTTGAGCTCGTCTTCGGTCAGCCGCCGGTTTTTCGGCAGCGGTGAGGGGTCCGCGGTGGACACGATGGCGTGGAAGCAGTACCGGACCCGGCGGCAGGCGGCCAGGAAGGCCCGCTCGGTGGCGGCGGTGCCCGGCACGCCGAGCAGCCGGCGGGAGGCGGGCGGCAGCTGGCCGAACAGCAGCCTGGTGACCTCGGTCAGGAACAGCGGCCGGTCCTCCAGCGCCAGGCACAGCAGCGCGGCCAGCACGGCGCGCGCCGGCAGCGGCCGGGGCCGGCCGGTGCGGTGGGCCAGCGCGGCCTCGATGACCGGGGCCTGCCCGCTGCGGTCGATGAGCCCGGCGGCGAACGCCACGGCCTGCTCGCCGGGGGCGCGGCCGGCCGCGGGGATCTCCAGCCCGCCGCCGTTCATCAGCGCGCCTGCCGGCGTCTGTCCCAGGCCCGCAGCGCGGCCTTGGGCGGGGCGCCGCCGGCGTGGCGTACCCAGCGGGCCAGCGACTCGGCCTGGCAGATCCCGGTGACCGCCAGCAGCTCAGCTACCGGGGTGCCCGCGGCCAGGTGGCCGCAGATGAAGCTGGACCGGCACCGGCCCAGGCTCAGCCGGGGCGCCGCCGGGTCAGCGGTCAGGGTGCGGGCGAAGTTCGTGACGAAGTTCTTGTAACCCCGGTCCGCCGGGCCGGGCCGGAACAGGTGACCGCCTCCCGCGCTAGCGGCCAGCGCGGCCGCCCGCCCGGCATAAGCCGGGGTGACCGGCACCACCCGCCCGGCCGGCCCGCCGACGCGGACCGTCACCCGGCGGCCGCGGCGGATCACGTCGCTGCCGCGCAGCGCCGCCAGCTCGCCGGGCCGCAGCCCGGCACCGATGCCGAACACCACCACGGCCAGCGCCGAGGCCCGTCTCGCCGGATCGCGCTGGGCAGCCGCGATGGCGGCCAGCTCGGCGCGTTCGGCCGGCGAGTACGGCGCCGGCGCCCTGGCGCCCGCGAACGGCGTCGCCCGCTGCCCCGGCTCGCCGTGCACCGGCCTGGCGAGCCGGTACAGCGCCGACCGGTAAGTGCCCCGGGTCGAGCACGCCCGGCCCGGCAGGCCGGCCACGCAGAACGCCTCGATCACGTCATAATCCAGCAGGAACTCCCGGCCGGGCGGGATCCCCCGCGTCACGGCGAACCGGGACAGCCCCCGCGCCGCCGTGACGGCCACCGCCTGCTGCCGCGGGCCCGTCGCACAGCCACCCTGCGCCAGTGCCAGCTCGCCCATCGCTGCCCTCCCGCCGCAGCATCACCAGGGATCTCTTCTCTTGCAACGTATACCTTCAAAGGGCCTGGCCACGGCAGACACGCCGGCCCCGCAGTAGCCGCACCCGGCGGATCTGCGGGATCCTGGTCAATGGAGAAGCGATGCCACCAGACCCCAGCGCCGACCAGGCAAGGACAGCGATCCAGGCGGCCCTCGGCCAGATCGGCTTCACCTTGCCCGGCACCATCACCATCCGCCACGCCCGGTGCGGAAAACCCCGCTGCGCCTGCGCGGCCGACCCGCCATCCCTGCACGGCCCCTACATCCAGTGGACCCGCACCGTCCACGGCAAAACCGTCACCCGGCTGCTCACCCCCGCCCAGTACCAGGCCTACGCACCCTGGTTCGCCAACACCCGCCGGCTCCGGGAACTGGCCGCCGAACTGGAAGCCCTGTCCCTGGCCGAAATGGCCAGGGCCGAAGGCTGGGCCAAGATCACCCCCGGCACCCCGGCACCGCCCCGCACCCGCCCCGTCCGCGGCCCGAACCCCAACTACCCCAAACCACCCAAAACGCCGGGAGATCAGCCCGCTTAACCCGGGAACAGCCCCCCGCCGGATACCTGTAACCACAGGTCACCAGGGTTCTGTCGTTGGCCCCCCATGGGTTATCGACAGAACTGCCGGTCTGATACCGACAGAACTGGTTCGGTGGCCGTTTCTGATTATGCCGTGGGGTCTGACATTGGCTCTGGTCACCGTGCGGGGCCTGTTACCGGGTTCCGGCAGCCAGGCCGCGCAGCATCACGCCCAGCGGCAGGCCGCCTTGCAGATCATCACCGCCGCCGAAGCTGCCGGGCACGCCCGCGTCGCCGAGATGAACAGGCAGGTCGCCGCCAACCTGGACAAGATCATCACCGCCCTTGACGCCGGCGGGAAGGAGGCAGCCGCCGATGCGTCCTGACCCGGCAGCTCACCTCGCCGAAGCGGCAGCCCGGCGCCACGAGCTGACGCGCGCCAAGGCCATCCAGGCCCTGCGCGAGCTCGACCGGGCCGACACCCCCGTGACGTTCGCCACCTTCGCGCAGGCAGCCCGGGATCTCCCGGTTCTGGCTGTATGCCCAGGCCGACATCCGCGGCCAGATCCAGCGGCTGCGCGCGGCAACCGCGGGAACCGCCGGGCCTGCGGCGATCCCGGCCGGCCAGCGGGCATCCGATGCCTCGCTGCGCGCCCGGCTGGCCGCCGTCGAGCGCAACCGCCAGCTCGCGGACGACAACGCCCGGCTGCGGCGGCAGCTCGCCCGCGCTCTTGGCGACCAGCGCTCTGCCGCGCGGACCTTACGGCCCCGGCGAGACGGCTCACGATAACCCTTTGGGGTTATAACCCCAAAGGGTTATCGTGAGGGTGATCGTTCTGACGAGGGAGGCCCGATGCCGAAGATCAACGTCTACCTGCCCGATGACCTGGCCGCGGCGGTGCGCGCGGCGGGCCTGCCGGTATCGCCGATCTGCCAGCAGGCGCTGGCGGAGGCCCTGCGGATGATGGAGGCGGCGCGGGCGGCGATCGAGGTCATCCGCGATCCGGGCTTCGACCCGGGCAGGCACCCCCGGATCAGCGCGCGCGTCGCGGCGCGGATGACGTCCCGGCTGCACGAGGCCCTGCGGCTCGCCCGCGCGGCGGCCGGGCCTGGCGAATACGTGGAGACCAGGCACCTGCTGGCCGGCGTGCTGGATGAGGAGGGCAACCTGGGGGCGCGGCTGCTTGAGGCGATGGAGGTGGACCTGGCCGCGCTGCGGGCCGCGGCCGCGCGGGCCGGTTCCGGCGAGCCGGCCCCGGGACGGCAGACCAGCAGGACGTGCGGGCGCGGGCGATCGAAGAAGCGGTGAAGGCCATCGCTCAGGACAGGCGGGCGCGGGCGGGCGGGGAAGACAGCACGGACCGTGCCGGGACGCCGGTCTGGGACGGGCTGACGCTGCCTGCCCGGCTGGCGGTCGCGGCGGCCCTGGAGGCCGCCCTTGACCTCGGCCATAACTACATCGGCTGCGAGCACCTGCTGCTCGGCCTCGCCAGCCAGGACGACAGCGACACGGCCGGGCTGCTGCGCCGCGCCGGGGCCGATCCGGCCAGCCTGCGGCGGGCGATCACCACCGCAGGAGCCGGATACGGCCACGCCCGGCAGGCCGCCCCGACCATGGCCGCCCGCCTGGAGGAGATCGTCAGCCGCCTGGAGGACATCGAGGGACGGCTCGCGGCCGGGGGACTATGACCGGCACCGCCAGGCCGGCGTATTCCACCAGCGACGCCGAATACGCCAGCCACGCGGCCCGCCTCCAGATCCGCCCGCACGACGGCTATCCCCTCATCCGGTCCGGCCGGACCAGCGCCGGCACCCGCTGCAACCCGCCGAAGGCAGGCACCGCGTTCTGCGCACTACAACCGCCATCGCCCGCACTGGGCCGAGACCTCCGGTCACCAGACTGCGACGACATCACCACGGCCACGACCACCGACCTGACGACGGCGAGAATACGGCACCGGAGGGTCCTCGGCGGGCTGATCCACGAGTACGAACGGGCAGCATGACCGCCGCCAGCCCAGCTACGACGTTGCAGGTCAGCCCGAGCGCGTCCAGATGCTCTGGCGGGCACTGCTGACCGCGAACTTGCCTTCTGTCGCGCTGCCCCGGGAATCTCGCTTATGACGATCTGCCGCGACGCCGGGGCAGGTCCAGCTCGGCCAGCCAGCCGCGGCCGGACCGGTCCAAGTAGCTCGCGGACCGGTCATAGCCGTGGTCGGCAGCGACCGCGTGGATCCGGTTCCGCATCTGGCTACGGCCAGCGTGGCCGCCGTGCCTCGTGGACGTCATCGCTTGATCGGGTGCCGCAGGTGAGTGATGCCATCCGGTGCCGCGATGACAGCCGCGTGGTCCAGTTCTAGCGGCTCGCTGCCGGGATGCTCGATGAGAGCCGCTGTAGGCTGCCGCCATGAGCACGCGCGAGGATTACCCAGCCGGGGTGCCGTGCTGGGTCGACACCAGCCAGCCCGACCCCGCCGACGCCGCCCGGTTCTACTCCGGGCTCTTCGGGTGGCAGACCGAGGACGCGATGCCCCCCGACGCGGGAGCTCACTACTACATGGCCCGCATCGACGGCCGGGACGTAGCCGCGATCTCCTCGCAGCCCCCCGGCGCACCGCCGCAGGCCATGTGGAACACCTACATCCGCGTCGAGTCCGCTGACGACGCCGCAGCCCGGGTGCGCGAGGCGGGCGGGCGGGTGCTCTCCGAGCCCTTCGACGTGTTTGACGCGGGGCGGATGGGCGTGTTCGCCGATCCCGAGGGCGCGGTCTTTTGCGTGTGGCAGCCCGGATCGCACCGCGGCTCGGCGGCGGTCAACGAGCATGGCGCGGTGAACTTCAACAACCTGCACACCAACGATGTCGAGGCCGCACGGGCCTTCTACGGCGCCGTGTTCGGCTGGACGACAATCGACGCCGGCTCGCCGATGTGGGCTCTGCCGGGCTACGGCGACCATCTCGAGGAGCTCAGCCCTGGCTTGCGCGCGGGGATGAAGCAGATGGGCGCGCCCGAGGGCTTCGAGAACGTCGTGGCGACGATCTTGCCCCGCGAGGGTGGCCCAGCGCGCTGGAGCGTGACCTTCGCCGTCGACAACGTGGACGCGATCGCTGCGCGAGCGCGCGAGCTCGGAGGCTCGGTGCTCGCCGAGCCGCAGAATGCGCCGTGGGTGCGATTCGCCGTCCTTGCCGATCCGGCTGGCGCGTCCTTCACCGCCAGCCAGTTCGTGGCGGAGAACCGCTAGATGATCCGCTTTCGGGATCGCCGCTAGGTGCTGCGCATCCTAGGTTGCTTCCTGTCGTCCGATGGCTGCGACATCCGCGGCCAACATCGCCGAGGCCCTGGTCATCATCCCGCCGGGTTCCATCAGGTGGGCTCGCCGATCGATCAGTAGCCTCTGGCACCTGCAGGTTCGTTCACGGGTAATCCGGCCCGGCGCCACCCAGGCCGCCGGGCCGGAAGCCGTATCCGCCGGGCCGGCGGCCCAGTTCTGCGCACGAGACTCCTTGGGATCGGGCGCGAATCCTGAAACGTGCCGACGCACCAGAACAGCCACTACAGCTACGACAAGATCGCCGACCATAGCGGCGGCGATGTGCGCGGCTTGTGCTGGCGATTGGGTTACACCGGTGCGACCGTGATCGGCGAAGTTCGGCATGCGGACGGGTTGGCTGCCCGGCCGCAGCCTGCCGCCGGGCAGGGCCGGCGGGTACCTTCGGCGCTATGGAGAACTCAGTTGCACTGGTCACCGGTGCCAACAAGGGCATCGGCAAGGAGATCGCGCGCCAGCTCGCTGCTGCCGGCCTCGCCGTGTACGTCGGCTCCCGCGACGCCGCGCGCGGAGAGCGCGCCGTGGAGGAGATCGGCGGCGGTGCCCGGCTGCTCGTCCTGGACGTCACCGACGCCGCGAGCATCGCCGCCGCCGCGCACCAGGTCCACTCCCTGGACATCCTGGTCAACAACGCGGGCATCTCCGGTGACGGCAAGACAGCAGACCGAGACGATACTGGCACTTTCCGTCGCATCTATGAGACGAATGTCTTCGGCGTCGTCGCGGTGACCAATGCCTTCCTGCCGGCGCTGCGGGGGTCCGCGCATCCGCGGATCGTGAACATCTCCAGCGGCACCGGATCGCTGGCCTGGGCGACCGGGCCGCAGTTCCCGCACCGCGGCACCTTCGCCGCCTACCGGTCGTCCAAGGCAGCGCTGAACGCGCTGACCATCTATTACGCCCACGCTCTGGCCGATAAGGGCATCAAAGTCAACGCGCTGGCACCGGGCCTGCGCCGCACCGACCTCAACACGGCCGCCGCCGCCAGCGATGGTGACCCGGCCGAGGCCGCGGCCGGCGCGGTCCGGCTGGCGCTGCTGCCAGACGACGGGCCGTCCGGAGAGTTCTTCTCCTGGGACGGGACGCCGGTTCCCTGGTAGGGCGGCGCCTAACGATCTTTCGGGCGCGCCCTCCCAATGCGGCCGCCAACGTGACCAAGCAATACCTATCGGCGGTTCACGTGCGTCACGCAGCCGGGCGGACG
>CAWIHB010000008.1:0-30019 GCA_963835775.1 uncultured Actinomycetes bacterium
GCACGGTCTTGATGAGGCATAAGGCCAACGAGGCAAGTCGCCCAACTATCGGGTCCCCCTCACCTCCGAACAGGGTCGTTCGTTGTGCGCAGCGGGCGGCCTGACTACTCCTTTAGCCAGCGGATGTCACGACACGCGGGGGTTTGCGGGGGGCTTTGGTGCGTGATCTGGCGGGCTGAACACGGAAGCATCGGCGGTGCTTCTGTCCGCCTCATGCCGAGGGAACCCGCCGATGCTTCCGGGCATAAATCTACCCGTTTCGCTGTCGTGCCTGCTGGGCGAGCTGCGGCCGTGTTTCACCGCGCCGGGGTTCGCGACGTTCTGCGGGCTGATCGCCGGGCTGGCGGGCCAGGTCCGCCGCCGGACCGTGGTGGGCATGCTGCTGGGCGGTGCCCTGCAGCACGCCTGGCCGCATGACCGGGCGCACTACTTCTTCGCCCGCGCCCGCTGGGAGCTTGACCAGCTCGGCCTGGCGGTCGCGCAGCTGGCGGTGATGCTGCTGGCCGGGCCGGGCGACGGGCTGCGCGTGGCGGTCGATGACTCAGTGTTCCGCCGGGCCGGCCGCAAGGTCCACGGGGCCGGGTGGCAGCATGACGGCAGCTCACCGGGCATGAACAAGCTCAGCTACGGCAACTGCTTCGTCACCGCGGCCATCCTGGTTCGCCTGCCGTTCTGCTCTCGCGAGGTGGGCCTGCCGGTGCTGGCCCGGCTGCACCTGCCGGGCAAGGACGCCGGGCCGTCCAAGGTGGAGACGGCCGCGGCGCTGGCCAGGCTGCTGGCGCTGGCTTTCCCGGGCCGGATGATTCATGTCGTGGCCGACGCCGCCTATCACGGCCCGGCGCTGCGCGACCTGCCGGGCAACGTGACCTGGACCTGCCGGGTTCCCCGCAACGCGGTGCTGTATGGCCTGGCGCCGCCGCGCACCGGCCGCCGCGGCCGCCCGCGCACCAGGGGAGACCGGCTCGGCACCGCCGGGGACATCGCCGCCGCCGCGGCCTGGGCCACGGTCACCGTCACGGCCTACGGCCGCGAGCAGGTCCGGCACGTCACCGAGGTCACCTGCCTGTGGTACGGGTCCTGGCACACCCGCCCGGTCCGCCTGATCCTGTCCCGTGACGAGCACACCACCGGCGGCTACGACCTGGCCCTGGTCACCACCGACCGCACTGCCGCGCCCGGCGCGCTCGTCACGCGCTACGCCGCCCGGTGGGCGATCGAGCAGGCGTTCGCCGACGCCCGCAACGTCCTGGGCGCCGGCGAGGCCCGCAACCGCGTCAAGCTCGCCGTCGAGCGCACCGTCCCCTTTGCGCTCCTGGTGCACACACTCATCGTCACCTGGTATGCCCGGCACGGCCACGACCCGGCCGACATCGACGACCGCCGCGCCGCACAGCCCTGGTACCGCGCCAAGACCGAGCCCGCCTTCGAGGACATGCTCATCAAGCTGCGCCGGACCTTGATCGCAGCACGTATTTCCGGCACCCGCCCAGCTCAGCCCACCAGCGAGCAAATCCACGCCGTGCTCGCAGCCTGGGACGCAGCCGCCGCATAACTACGAAACTTCAGTTAATCGGAATGGCGTGCGAATCTCTCTATTCTCAGGCAGTGACCCCGGCCTGCCTGAGGATGTCCGCCTGCGTGCCCGGCCTGAGCGGGTTCTTCCCCATGGGCACGATGGTCATGCGCCCGTCCGGGTGGCGGTACTTGCGGTGACTGCCCTTCTGCGAGACGAAGGCGAATCCCTCCCCTTCCAGCAGCCTGCACATGTCCTCGCTGGTGAGCCGCGGTGCGCGCGGGCTCACGCTGCCACGGTGACGTCGAACGGGGCGAGCAGCGGATGCCCCGGCAGCGGCACGGGGGGCTCATCTTCCAGGTACAGCTCGACCGCCTCGCGGAGCGCCGCGACGGCTTCCTCCACCGTGTCACCTTCGGAGGTGACGGGCAGCTCCACGCACCGGGCCACGTAGCCGCCCTCCTCGGAGATGAGGTTCGCGGTCAGGGTAACGGTGTGCGCCATGACAGCCATGATAGCCAGACTTGACTCAGGTCAAGGCCCAGCTAGCCCGTGAACTGCTCAATCTCCTGAAGGAACCGCTCCACCGCCCCGAGGTCGAGCGAGTACCACTCCCCGGCGGCCACCTGGAAGCCGTCATGGATGAGGTAGCCGTCACCGCGCTTGCGGTGCCTGCCCAGCCCGGTCCTGGGGTCGGCGGCGGACCACTCCGTTTTTCAGGTTGTCCTTGCGCAGGCGGTAGCCGTGCCTCGCTCGGCCCGTTACTTGCCTGGCGCCCGGCCGCGGACCCGGGTCGGCCGGTTATCCCGCAGGACTCCGAGCCGACCCGGGAGCTTAGACCCGCCAGAATCAGGCCAACGGGGAGCCTGGCACGCCGCCGGGCCTGGCGGTGCCACGCCCGGCCAGTTCGGCGTCGATGGCGCTCACTTGCGCCAGAATGGGGGCGCGGACAGGCGAGCCGGGCCAGGCCAGGGCGAGGCTGACCTGCAGGTCACGCTTGGCCCGCTCAAGCTCGTCCGCCGTTAGCTGGCTGACGTCGTGGTCACGCACTAGGAGGCCAGCCTCACGCGGTGCTCCTGCTCGGCCAGCACCTCGTCGAGCTTCTGCCGTAGCAGCTCGCGTACCCCAGCGTGCTCCGGGAGAACCTTGAGCGCGTGCTCCAGCTCGCGACGGTAGTCCCTCAGCTCAAAAGTTGTCAGCGCGTGCAGCGGGTGCGGGGGCGGCTGCGGTGTTTCGGTCACGGTGCCACGTCCCGCGAGATGGGCTGGCGCGCGTAATCGTCCCTGATGGCCTCGCGCAGCTTGCCGGGGGTCCTCGCGGTCAGTACCGCCGAAGGGTCATCGCGGCGGGCAGCGCGGTATGGTTTCGCGGTGCCTGCCTGGCGGGTGATGTCGTACGCGCTGCCCCAGTCCTCCCGCAGCATGCCGAAGGAATCCATCTCATCCATGTCCGCCACGGCTGCTCCTCCCTCTCCGGGCGCGGCCCGGGCGATTTCCCAAGACCCCGGGGCGCGCATGACAAGGATGCGGCGGGGAGCGTAGCTTTCGCAGTACGTCACAGAGGTCCCGTAGCAGGCCCGGCATCATGTGTAAGGCGGTGTGACATGGCGACATCAGGACGTGACCTGGACCGCGCCTTGTTCGCTGACGAGCTGCGCGCGATGCGCAAGCAGGCGGCCCTGTCCCGCGATGAGCTGGGCGACAGGCTGGGCTACAGCGCGTCGCTCATCGGCATGGTGGAGGCCATGCACCGCGCCCCGACGCGCGACCTGGCGAAGCGCCTTGACGAGTCGTTTCGGCCTGCCCGGGACGTTCACCCGGATGGAGGAACGGCTCCGGGGCGTGCCGTTCGCGGCGTCATTCCGCCCGTTCCAGCCGTACGAAGCCGAGGCGCGGTCACTGCGCACCTTCGAGCACTCGCTGGTTCCCGGCCTGCTCCAGACCCCGGATTACGCCCGGGCAGTGCTGGCGACCCGTCCGAACAGCACGCCGGACGAGATAGACGGGCTGGTCGCGGCCCGGCTGGCACGGCAGGTTGTCCTGGACCGCGAGGACCCGCCTGCCCCGCTGCTGTGGGTGCTGCTGGACGAGGGCGTGCTGAACCGCCCGGTGGCAGGCCGCGACACCATGCGGGAACAGCTCCTGTACCTGGCGGAGATGCCACGGGCAAACGTCACCATTCAGGTGGTCCCGTACGCCGCGGGCGGGCATTCGGGCCTGCTGGGCGCGTTCGTCATCGCTGACCTGGACGATTCGGGCGCTATCGTGTACATGGAGGATGCGTCAGGCGGGCGGGTGGGTGAGGACGCCGCCGTGGTATCCGAGGTCACGCTGCGCTTCGATTCCCTCCGCAGTGAAGGCCTGCCCAAGGGGGCCTCGCGAGACATGATTGTGAGTGTGGCCAAAGAGAAATGGACGACGTGAAGAGCGCCATCTGGCGCAAGTCGAGCTACAGCGGCAACAACGGCGGCAACTGCGTCGAGGTCGCGAGTGACAACCGCGAGGTCGCCGTGCGCGACAGCAAGGACCTGGGCGGCACTGCGCTGGTTGTCACGAACCGGCAGTGGCGCCGGTTCACTGACCAGGTGAAGGCCGCTCGTTAGCGCCTGACCTCTCGCCAAGCCTGTAAGACGGGCATTCTCGTGTCTGAGGGTGCCCCTCTTCGCTGCGTTCCGCTGTGTCCGGGCTCTTCAGCAGCCCGCGTCCGACTCAGCCTGCGCGGCGTTGCCGGTGTCACCGCCCGTGTACTCGGCCTGCGCAATGGCATAACCGCCGCTGGCCTGGCCGCCGGCCAGCGGGAAGCTCTCCGTCTTGGAGATGCCGTCCGAGCAGTACGTCGTGATCACCTCGGTAACCGAGTCCGAGATGTCGCCGTACCCCTGAAGCTGGGCAGAGACCGCATAGTACAGGGCGCTGGGATCGTACATCAGGGACTCCGATCAGGGCAGGGCAACACGAAGGTCCCGGCTAGGTGGATCCGATGGCCCTTGATGCGGCACTGCCGATACCAAAGCCTGAAAGGTGGACCAGCCCCTGAGGATGAACCCGAAGGGGTAAAGGAGCACCTGACACGATCATGACCACGAACACGAACGACATCACCGGCCTTCCGGAACCGGGAACACCCATTCCGCGGCGGCGCCTGAACCGCAAAACCCATGCCGCCATCCTCTCTGGGGATAGCGACCTGCTTCCCGCCGTCGAGACGGCCAAGCAGGAGGGCGTATGCGTCTGGCTGATCCATGGTCCAGTGCGGTCCAGGGTCGACGGGACGGCAACCTACGCACGAGAACTGTGGGATGCCGTTGATGAACGGATTGAACTTACGCAGACCTTCATGGACGGCGTCGCTCGGTAGCTGCACCGCGGCCAGGTTGCAGTACCGCTCCAACGAGCACCTGGCCTTCGGTGTCCAGCGGCACGGTGACCCTCATCGGTCGAGGGGGTAACCCCAGGTCGCGGGCCTCAAACACGCCCAGGTCAGCGGCACTCAGGGCCTAGCTTCTCATGACTTGCCCTTCGTGACCTGCCCGACCTGGATGGTCCGCTGGCCGTGCCGTGCTCGGTGGCGTGCCAATCCCAGAAGTTCTTGAGCTGCTGGAAGAACGCGACCTGGCCGCCCGGCTCCCGGTCCTTGTACTGCGCCAGCAGGAACTTGTTCAGGATGGACTTGGTGACCTCAGCGGGCTCGGTGCCCTGGCTGGTCATGTGCCGGGTCAGCAGGGTGACCACGGAACGGGCGTTGCGGATGGTCAGCGGCGAGCGCTGCTGGCTCATGAGGGTCAGCTCGAAGCCTTCCCAGGCGTCCTGCCACCCGGCGGACATAGTGACGGACGGTATCGTGCAACGGAAGCCTCCCAGGAGACACTGACCGCGTTACGGCCACGGCCCCTGCCGTCTTCTCCTGGAGTTCAGCCTGTAAGATACTACACGTTGTCGTCATTGCCCTGCTCCTGACTTGTTTGCGCAGGTCAGGACGTTATTCTGGGGAGTAACCTCCCCCCTGTAGGAGTTCCAAGGATCCGCCCGTGTTCAAGACCAAGCGCCGTCTGGTCGTCTTGGGGGCGGCCATGCTCGCCGCCGTGGCGCTGGTCGCCGTGCTGGTGGCCGGGTGGGCGGGCAGCGGGCAGCGGGACGTGACCGAGGTCGACGGCAACGCCAGCGCCGTGCTGTACACGGCCGGGCACCAGCCGCTGGCCCCGGACTTCACCGCGACCACGCTGACCGGATCGACGCTGAACTTCGCCTCCTACCGGGGCAAGGTGGTCGTGCTCAACTTCTGGGGCTCCTGGTGCGGGCCGTGCCGGGTGGAGGCGCCGACGCTGGCCGTGGCGGCCGAGCAGTACCGGAAGGCCGGGGTGGACTTCCTCGGCGTGGACGTCCGGGACACCACGGCAAGTGCCGAGGCTTTTACCCGTAACTTCGGCGTAACCTATCCCAGCGTGAGCGATGCTGGTTCGGTGATAACGCTCGACTTCACGGCCGTGGTGCCGATCGCCGGGACCCCCACCACGCTGGTGATCGACCGGACCGGGCACATCGCCGGGGCGGTGTTCGGCCCGGCCACCATGGGCGAGCTGACCGCCATGCTGGCCAAGGTCACCGGGCAGGCGGCCTGATGACGGACGTCCGCGCGCCCCGGGCCGATCCACCGGCCGATCCGCTCTCCGAGCCTGACGACCTCCAGGCCGGGCGGCCCGCCGGCGCCGACCTCGGGCTGGCCGGCTGGGCCCGCTGGGCCTGGCGGCAGCTCACCTCGATGCGGATCGCGCTGATCCTGCTGTTCCTGCTGGCCCTGGGCAGCGTGCCCGGGTCGATGCTGCCCCAGGAGGGCACCAACCCGGCGGGCGTGGCGCAGTACTTCACCTCGCACCCGGCCCTGGCGCCGCTGCTGAACCACCTCGGCCTGTTCAACGTGTTCGGCGCGCCCTGGTTCGCCGCCATCTACCTGCTGCTGTTCGCCTCACTGGTCGGCTGCGTGGTGCCGCGGACGTTCCGGCTGGCCGGCTCGGCCCGCGCGCTGCCGCCGCGGGCGCCGCGGCACCTGACCCGGCTGCCCCGTTCGGCCGAGTACGCCAGCGCGCTGCCCCCCGGCCAGGCCGCCGAGGTGGCGGCCAAGGTGCTGGCCGGGCACGGCTTCCGGCTGCGGCGACCGGAGGCCGGCGGCCCATCCGAGGTCGGCCCAGCCGAGGTTAGCACCGATGTGGACTGGGTCTCGGCTGAGAAGGGCTACCTGCGCGAGGCAGGCAACCTGCTGTTCCACCTGGCCCTGCTGGGCGTGCTGGTGTCGGTGGCGCTGGGCGGGCTGTTCGGCTATAAGGCAGACCGGCTGCTGGTCCAGGGCCAGAGCTTCGCCGACACTCCCACCGGGCTGGACGAGTTCTACCCCGGCCGCTTCGTGACCAGCAACGACCTCCCGCCGTTCAGCATCACGCTGAACTCCTTCGACGCCAGCTACATCACCTCAGGCGCCCAGCGCGGGCAGCCCGCCGCGTTCGACGCCCGGGTCAGCTACACCACGACCCCGGGCGGGCCGGTGCGCACCGACAACCTGGAGGTCAACCAGCCGCTGGCGGTGGACGGGGCCAAGGTCTACCTGATCGGGCACGGCTACGCCCCGGTGTTCAAGGTCACCGACGCCCGCGGCCAGGTGGTCTACGACCAGGCCACCCCGTTCATCTCCGGCACCTCGGGGAACTTCCTGTCTGAGGGCGTGGTCAAGGTGACCGACGCCCAGCCGCAGCAGCTCGGCTTCAGCGGCATCTTCGTGCCGACCGCCGTCGAGGTCGGCGGGGTGCTGGAATCGGTGTTCCCGGCCGCCGACAACCCGGTGGTAAGCCTGATCGCCTACGCCGGGAACCTCGGGCTGAACAGCGGCGTGCCCCAGTCGGTGTATCAGATGGACACCACCGGCATGCAGCGGCTGACCGCCGACCCGCAGGTGCTGCTGCCCGGCCAGTCGCTCAAGCTGCCCGGCGCCCAGGGCACGATCACGTTCACCGGTTACCAGCAGTGGGTGAGCCTGGCCATCACCCATGACCCCGGCCAGCTGCCCGCCCTGGTCTGCGGCATGGCCGCCCTGGGCGGCCTGCTGCTGTCGTTCATGGTCCGCCGCCGGCGGGTATTCGTCCGCGCCCTGGCCCGCGGGGCAGGCAGCAGCGTGCAGATCGGCGGCCTGGCCCGGACCGACGCCAGCGGCGGTTTCGAGGCCGAGTTCGCGTCCCTGGCCGCCGAGCTGAGATCGGCACACGACCAAGCCGTTCCACCGGCGCCCGACCAGTCCATCCGACACGAGGGAGAGTGAGGGCCATGCCCGTCAACCTGGCCCTGGGTCACGTCAGCAACGACTTCCTCATCGCGGCGCTCGTCATCTACTCCCTCGCGGTGGTCGCTTTCGCCGGCGACTTCGCCTACGGGCGGCCGCGCCGGGCCGGTTCCGCGGCCCGGGTGCGGGACCGGGAGCCGGCCGCCGCCCTGGCCGCGGTCGGCGCGGCCAGCGTGCCCGGCGCCGACGACGCGCCGGCCGGAGCCGAGCCACCGGCCGCGGTGCCCGACTCGATGCCCGAGCTGCAGGTCCCGGCGCTGCGCGCGATCGGCCAGGCCGGGTCCTGGGTGCGGGTCGGCATGGCCCTCAGCCTGGCCGGCGTGCTGGCCCACACCGGCGCCGTGGTGACCAGGGGACTGGCCGTGCACCGGGCCCCCTGGGGCAACATGTACGAGTTCGTCACCGCGCTGACCTGCGTAGCCGCCCTGTTCTTCCTGTTCGTCATGATCCGCTACCGGGCCTGGGCGCTCGGCGTGTTCGTGATGGGCGCCGTAGTGGTCACCCTGGGCCTGACCGAGACCCTCATCTACACCGCGGCCGGCCAGCTGGTCCCCGCCCTGCAGTCCTACTGGCTGTCCATCCACGTCACCGCGATGACCCTGGCCACCGGCATCTTCTTCGTGGCCGCCGTGCTCGGCGGCGTCTACCTGGCCGTGGACCGGTACACCAGGAAGGTGGCGACGGGCCGGGCCCAGCCGGGCAACGGGATCGTGCGCCGGCTGCCCAGCCTCGAGCAGCTCGACCGGCTCACCTACCGGACCGTCGTATTCGGCTTCCCGGTCTGGACGTTCGGCGTCATCGCCGGCGCGATCTGGGCCGACCAGGCCTGGGGCCGCTACTGGGGCTGGGACCCGGTCGAGACCTGGGCCTTCATCACCTGGGTGCTGTACGCGGCGTTCCTGCACGCCCGGGCCACGGCCGGCTGGCGCGGCCGGCGCGCGCACTACATCCAGCTGCTCGGCTTCACCAGCCTGATGTTCAACATCCTGGTCGTGCAGGTGTTCATCGCCGGGCTGCACTCCTACGCCGGGGTCAGCTGAGCTTCCGGTTTAAGCTGGCCGGCGGGTTGCCGCCCCGGATGGTGCGGTCGAGCTCGAGCAGGAAATCCTGGTCGTCATCCGGGCCCTTGGGCACCTGCTGGTCGGTCCTGGCCCGCCCGGCCGGGTGGCGCGCCGCGGCGTCGTCCGCGGCCGTCCACTGCTGGCCCTCGGCGTGGTCCTCGTCATCGCCAGCGGCCGCGCCGTCCGGCACCGAGGCCAGCATCTGGGCCGACTCGCGGACCGGCCGCCGTGCGATGAGCCAGGCGCACGCGCCGCCGATGTAGGTGACTGCGACGACGGTGATCCAGGTCCGCTTGGACAGGCCCCGGATCTCGGGCGCGGGAGTGAGTATGGCGTCCGTCAGGCAGTACAGCCAGCAGCCCGTCAGGAAGAGGGCAAACAAGGCACCGGACAGGAACATGGCGGCAGCTTATTCCCGAATAACGAGGCGACGCGCCGAAATGAGCCAACTTTTTCGCTAAATAAGCTCCTTTGCCTGGCTTCTAATCTGATGCACGTGCAGCAGAATAGTCCGCGCGATTGCCGCCTCGTCGCCACGCCTGGTTGGCCGCGAGGTGCAGGCCAGCATGCCTGCGGCCAGTGCTGACGGTCGGCCGCAATGCCTCGGGAATGAAGACATCGTAGCTTTTCGGGCTCTCTGTATACCTTTTAGCCTCTTTGCCCATATGAACGACGGTGATCCCGATGCCGGCGGCTTGCCCGGCCGATCGGCTGGTTCCCGGGCCGCCGTCCGGGCCGGGCTGGGCGGCCGCTGTGGCCGAACCGCCGGCGGGACCTTTCGACCCCGGCCTGGACGCCGGGGCATACTCCGGACGATTTGGTGACGCGGCGGGCGATCTCGGCATACGCTGGCCGTTAGAGGCTAGAGAGCAGGAGATTGTGCATGCGGCTTCGGTTGTTCGACCGCATCCGCCGCTTCGCTCATCCTCGCCGGTCGCGGACGGTCAACGGTAACGGTCCCCAGGGACGGCACCGCCGGGAGCAGCAGGCCGCCGCCGTCGGAGCGGCCCCGCCGGGTCTGGCCGGCCAGCCAGCTCCTGGCTCGTCGGCGGGGACGCTCACCCGCTTGGAACCACCCGCGCCGGAGGTGTGGCTGGTCCCTGACGAGACCTTCGCGGATCCTGCGCCGTTCGCGGACCGCCCGCTGCCCGCGGATCGCCTGTCGCCTGGGCGCCGCCTGCCGCCGGCACCGTCGCACCGGAAGTCCGGCCCGGCCGCGGTGCGGACTGGCCAGGCTCAGGCCCGGGTGCGCGAGGCACCCGACCAGGCGGACCCGTTCAGCCTCGCCCACGAAGCACAGCCGGAAACGGTGGCCGCCAGCCCGATAGCGCGGGCGTACGACCCGCTCGCCGCCCCCGACTTGGCCCAGGCTGTGGCAGGTATTCCGCAACAGTCCGGGACCGGCGGCCGGCCGTCATCGCGGGGGGCCCGGGCCGCCCTGCGCCTGAAGCTGCCCTTCACGTCCGCCCGGCCGCGCGAGGCGCCGCCGTCCGCCGACGGCCGCCGCCACACCGGCTCCCTGGAAGGGATCTTGTGGCGGCAGTGGGATGCGGCGATGCCGCCGCCCGCCCAGGTGGTCGAGGCGATCGACAGGCTCGCTGAATTGCCTGAGCGGATCAAGTCCCGGCTGGCCGCCGGGCTTGAGGGGATCTTCGTCGGGCCCGGAGGCGTCCCAGAACTCGACGAGATGGGCGCCCTGCGGGGCGTCCGGCTGCCCTCCGGGCAGGCTTCCTGGGATGCGTGTGCAGGAGCCTACGGCGAGCGCAAGATCGTCGTCGGCTCGCAGCCCTCACCCACTCCGGACGTGATGTGCCACGAGATCGGGCACGCACTGGATGATCTGGATAGCCCGCCGGGTAAGTGGCAATCCGACTCAGCGGAGTTCCGCATACTCTACGATCAGTGCCAGCCACACCTTGCCAGCGATTTTCACCGCCAGCCCGGTGGTCTGGGACGCAAAGAGTTTTTCGCGGACGCATTCGCCGCGATCGCGTCGCGCCAGCGGCCGGCCCTGGTGGACATGCTGAGCGGGGACACGCGGACCGCGCTGCGGGTCATGCTGTATTTCAACCGGCGCTACGGCATCTAGGGTGATCGGGCGATGTTTGTCATACGACTGCCGAACGGGAATCTCCGGGTTCCGCAGAGCGCGATCGTCCATGACGGGCGCGTGCTGGGTGACGTGTACGTGGAGATCGGGCCCCAGGACGCCGACTACGCCCGGCTGGCCGCCCAGGCGCTGACTCCTGAGGAAGCCGAGCAGCGCCGCGACCGGTGGCGGGCCGACGACGAAGCCCTCCGCCAGGAATTCCTTGAGTTCGCCCGGCACAGCGGCGAATCCGCCTGGCCGGACCCTCCCGACGACGACGAGTCTTGACCCTCGGGTACGTGCTGCACTTATCACGTGTCATACACTTATTACGTGTAACACGTAAGGAGTGCCATGACGAACGTGACTCTGGCTATCGACGAGCAGGTGCTCAGGCGAGCCCGGATCCGCGCCATGCAGCGCGGGACGTCGGTCAACGCACTGGTCCGCGACTACATTGCCCGGCTGGCCGGGGAGTCCGAGGCGGCAGACGGTGTGGCAGAATTCCTCGGCATCGTGTCCGGAGCCGGGGCAAGCAGCGGGCCAGAGGGCCGTACCTGGACCCGCGAGGACCTACATGACCGGGCTCATGACCGGTAGGTCGTTCGTCGATACGAACGTCGTCGTTTACGCTGCCGACGAAAGCTCGGCCGAGCGGGCCAAGCACGACGCTGCCGTGGAGTTGCTGGCCAGGGAACCAGAGAGCCTGGTCCTGAGCACGCAAGTGCTGCAGGAGTTCTATTACGTGGTGACACGCAGGCTGGCCAAGCCACTGGAGGCCGGCCGTGCCGCGGCCGCAGTGCGGGCGCTGACCAAGATCGACGTGGTCGCGGCGGACGCTGAGCTGGTACTCGCAGCCATCGATACGAGCCGGTCGGCACAGATCTCGATCTGGGATGCGCTGATCATAGAGGCGGCACATCAGGCCGAATGCGAGCGCGTCCTGACCGAGGATCTGTCTGATGGCCAGGTCATCCGGGGAGTCAGGGTGGAGAACCCGTTCCGTGATCTCGGCGAGTAGTGCGGCTAGTCCCGCCCGGGGCGCCGGCGGGTGAGCAGGGCCGCGCCGACGATCACTGCCAGCGCGGCCAGGGCGATGATGCCGAGGACGGGAAACGTGCTGCCCGTGGACGGCGCGGCGCTCGGGGCGGGGCTGGCCGGCGCCGTCACCCCGGCCTGCGGGCCCGGGCCGGACGCGGCGAACGCGACCACCTGATCGGAGCTGGTGGCCAGCAGGAGGCCGTCAGCCACGGCCGGGGTGGGGAAGTGGCTGGCGGGCGCGCCGACCTGATGTCGCCGCACGGCAGCGAGCCCGCCTGCACCGGACTGCCCAGGTGCGCGGACCAGGCGACCTTGCCGGTCGCCGCCGCCAGCGCGTACACCGTGTCATTTTCTGTGGCCACGTACACCCGGCCCGCGTAGACCAGCGGCTGACCGTAAGAGAGCACCGGATGTCCGTCTGCTTCGCGAGTGCGGCGCTGACCATCGCCAGTCCGGTGCGCCGCCCGTCGGATCGACCTTGGCGTTCGCCAGTTCCATCCGGAACACGCCGCCATGACCTTAGGATGTACCGCGACCGGGCGATGTCGTCTTATGTTCGAGCGCGATGGCCTAAGATCCGACGACGTGCAGGCGCCCGGGCCTCACTTCGAGCTGGCGTTTCGGGAGGGCGGCTTGGCCTGGACAGCTGCATACCTTGGCCCTAGTGCGGCGGGGGAGACGCCATGAGGGTGGCCTGTGTGGGCGCAGGACCGGCCGGGCTCTACCTGGCGCTGTTGATGAAGATGCGCGAACCCGGACACGACGTCACCGTCTTCGAACGGACCGCAGCCGACTCCGCCTACGGCTGGGGAGTGACGTTCGACCATGATCTCCTGGCGACGCTATACCGGAGCGATCCCTGTTCCGCGCGGGAAATCGAGCAAGCCGCGTGCCGCTTGGAAAACCAGGTTGTCGATGTCCATGGGAAGCAGGTCCTGCGCGCTGGCGGCTGCTACACCATTAGCAGGCAGCGGCTGCTGGACATACTGGCCGATCGCGCCCGAGGCCTGGGTGTGTCCATCAAGTTCGGCCAAGAGGTGACGGCAATGTCGCAGCTGCCCGCAGCCGATCTCATCGTGGCCTGTGATGGCGTGAACAGCCGTACCCGCATGGAAACCGGGCGCTTTCGGACCGACGTGCGCCTGAACGCCAACAAGTACGCCTGGCTGGGGACGAGCCGGGTCTTCGACTCCTTCATGTATCTCTTCGTGCCCACCAGCAGCGGTTGGCTGTGGGCTTATGCCTACGGGATCGATGAC
Source organism: uncultured Actinomycetes bacterium (assembly GCA_963835775.1). Lineage (GTDB taxonomy): Bacteria > Actinomycetota > Actinomycetes > Streptosporangiales > Streptosporangiaceae > Palsa-504. The sequence goes on from CAWIHB010000008.1 coordinate 13,288, forward strand.
CAATCGAGCACATTCATCGTGGAATGCTCGCCAGAAACCTGGGGCCACCTAGGCTTCGACACCATGCCGTCCGGTGAGTGCCTCGGCCTCCTCGAGAAGCTCTTCGAGCCGCACCTGGCCGGCTATCGTCTGACCGTCCAGGCCCGCGGCGAGGCAGATATCCAGTGGCTGAACTTCCGCACGATCACCGTCCAGCGCTGGCATGACGGCAACACCGTGCTGACCGGAGATGCCGCGCACACCACCCATTTCGGCGTCGGCTGGGGGACGAAACTGGCTATCGAGGATGCCATCGTGCTTAATGAGAACCTGGATCGCTATGGCGACCTGAAACCGGCCTTCCAGGCATATGAAAGGCAACGCAAGGCCGCACTCCGGCGACCCCAAGCCGACGCCCGCTTCAGCGCCCAATGGTTCGAGAACCTCTCCAGGTACATCGATCTCAAGCCCCTCGAGTTCGCCACGCTGTTGCACGGGCGCCGGTCGCCGCTCCTTCCGCACCTCCCGCCCCGGCTTTACTGCCAGCTTGATCGGCTGACGGAAGAACTCGCACTTTTGCGCGCGCTCCGCAGGCAGGTCGTGCCGAGGATAAAGACGCTCTACAGTCGGCCTGTGACGATGGCCCAAAGTGATGGCTCCGCGATTCGCCATCGGGCCGAGGTGGATTAAGACCGGTGCAAGTATCGCTCGTGCGCCCAGATGAGCTGGGCCCAGCCGAGATCGCCGCCTGGCAGTCCATGCAGCGAGCTGTGCCCTATCTCGCTAATCCATTCCTGTCCTGTGAGTTCGTGATGGCCGTCGGCCGGTTCCGGCCTGGTACCCAAGTTGCCATCTTGACCGAGGGCCAGTCCATCGTGGGATTCTTTCCCTTCGAAAGGCGGCAACTTGGCCTGGGCGTGCCAATCTGCGGCTGGCTGAATTCCTGTCAAGGCCTCATACACGCGCCGGATGTCGACTGGGAACCGCGGAAACTGCTAAGCGGCTGTCGGCTTTCGGCCTGGCAATTCGATTGCCTAATTACCGGTCAACTACCTTTCAAGCCGTATCATGGCGCTATAGAATCCTCGGCGGTGATTGACCTTTCTGACGGCTTCGACGCTTACTATTCAAAGCTCCGAGCGAGGTCACCACACTTTTGCCGGGAAATCGCCCGCCGCGCCCGTAAGCTCGCGCGCGAGGCCGGTGAACTCCGCATCGCAACCGATGCGCGCGACACAAGCCTGCTGCGCACGCTCCTCGACTGGAAGTCAGAGCAGTATCGTCGGACCAGCCATGTCGACCGGTTCGAGCGGCCATGGCTCGTCGGGCTGCTGGACGCTCTGCTGGCCGTCCGCGATGACCACCTCACCGGGGTGATCTCCGGCCTGTATGTAGGCGACAAACCGGTCGCCGCCCAGTTCGGCCTGCGCAACGGCCACCTCTTCGTCGGCTGGTTCACCGGGTACGACATGCGCCTCCGCAAGTACTCACCGGGCCTGATCCACCTCAAGAAGTTGCTCGAGGAAATGGCCGCCGCCGGGATAGGCGTGATCGACATGGGCGGAGGAGCCAAGAACTACTACAAGGAAACCCTGAAAAGCCACGAAACCTCCGTTGCGCGAGGGATCGTGACGGACCGGTCTGTGCTCGGGACCGCACACCTCGTCCGCAACGCCTCCACACGGTGGGCGGCACACACTGTCCACCAGCATCCAGGTCTCCACCATGCCGCCGATCAGGTCCTCCGCCGCACCGGCATGGCCCGCCAGATCTGGGGCCGGCTGTAACCCGACAGCCGTTCATGTCGGTCTCCAGAGAACCCGGCTGGCCCCGTCCTTGGCTAGTCCTGCCCGGGCCGCCGCCGAATGAGCAGGGCCACGCCGATGATCACTGCCAGCACGGCCAGGGCGACGACGCCGATGACGGGGAATACGCTGCCCTTGGACGTCGCGGTGGGCGGGGCGGTACTGGCCGGTGCCGTCACCCCGGCCTGCGGGCCAGGGCCGGACGCGGCGAACGCGACCACCTGATCGGAGCCGGTGGCCAGGAGGAGGCCGTCGGCCACGGCCGGGGTGGGGAAGTGGGGGGGCGGCCGACCGTGGCCTGCTGCCGGACCTGCCCGGTGGCCGGGTCGAGCCCGTACAGGGTGCCGTCCTGGCCCATGGTCCACACCAGGCCGGCCGCCACGACGGGCGGGCCCCCGCCGGTACCTGAGCTCCACAGCAGGTGCAGCCCGGGCGGCGACTGCGTGGCCTGGACCGCGATGATCCCGGCCAGGCACGGCAGGTAGACCGTCATGCCCGCCACGGCGACGCCGCCGTCGATGTCGTCACTGCAGGCCGATCCCGTGGTGGAGGTCCCGTCGGCGCCCAGGGTGGCCTGCCCGTGGCCGATGCCGCCCAGGTCGGCCCCGTTGAGCAGGTAGACGATCCGGGATTTGCCGGCCAGCACCACCTGGCCGTCGGGCAGCAGGGCCGGGGCGGCGGACATGTCCAGGTCCTGGGAGTTGTTCGTGGCCCACGTGCTGGGCGCGAAGTACTGCAGCAGCCGCATGGATGACGACAGCTCGAGCACCGCGTCGCTGTCGTCGTAGGGGCGCTGATCGGAGTAGACCGATCCGTTCCCGGTGCTGACCCAGACGTCGCCGCGGCTGTCGACCACCGGGGCCGCGCCGCCCATCCAGACCGCGCCCTGGCTCTCGCCGGACGCAGCGTCGACGGTGAAGAACTTCGGTGTCCCGCCCGTCTCGGGGACGGCCACTACCCGGCCGCGGTAGACGGCGCAGTCGCCGTAGTTGCCGCCCAGGCCGAACACCACCTGGTCGGCGTCCAGCGTCAGCCCCGTGCGCTGCAGCAGGGCGGCGGGCACCGCCCCCGGCGGATTCACGTCCTGGCTCGTCTCGACCCGGCCCGACGCCGCGCTCAGGCCGAACAGCCGGTGGGCCGGGCTCCCGCCCGCCATCTCGTCGGCCACCACGAAGATCTCGTTCCTGGCCGGGTCGATCACCGGTGTGCCGGTGATCCCGGCCACGGGCCTGATGTCGCCGCAGGGCAGCGAGCCCGCCTGCACCGGGCTGCCCAGGTGCGCGGACCAGGCGACCTGGCCGGTCGCCGCCGCCAGCGCGTACACCGTGTCGTTTTCTGTGGCCACGTACACCCGGCCCGCGTAGACCAGCGGCTGGCCGTAGAGCTGCCCGTCCAGGGCAGGCGACGTCCAGGCGGGCGCGGCGGTGTCGACGCTGGTAACCGAGGTGGCCACGCCGGTGCCGGCCGCGTCGCCGTGGTAGACCGTCCAGGAACCGGATCCCGCACCGGACACGGTGCCGGACGGAGACGGGGAGTCAGCCGCGTACGCCGGGGCGCCGAGGCCGCACAGGATCAGGACCGCGACCGCGACCGCGCCACGATGCGGAGAGGGCATGGCTAGCGTGCTGTGGCGATGACGTCGCACCTGTCGAGGATAATGGCGAGCTTGTCAGTGTTGGCCAGTTCAGTGTTGGCGAGTTCAGTGCGGCAGTCCTAATGCGACCGAGTGACCTTGCGGTGAGGGCTCGTTGTCGCCGCGCAGCAACGCGCGCACCTCAGATTCGCGGAACCTGCGGTGCCCGCCGGGGGTCCGGATGCTCGTGATCCGCCCGGAGGCCGCCCAGCGCGTGACAGTCTTCGGATCCACCCGGAACAGTGCCGCAACCTCTCCCGGCGTGAGCAGGCGCTCGTTGTTGCCGTCCACGTTCAGCCCCTCCGACTGTCTCCCTTGTACCTCAGGTCAGGTAATCCCTCTAGTTTGGCGCTGAACGAGTACTTTCGACCTAGATTTCTGGAAATTAGCCGAGCGATTCACGGACCGCGTTCGGCTAAATAGTAGCCAAATTGCTACTCCTGGTAATAACAGCATCAGTAGGCTGCGGTTTCTGCTGGTTCTTGAGTTTCAGACTGGACTACTGAGAGAGCAGGGGAAACACGCAGAGTGAATGACGAAATGGCTGCCGGGGCAAACCTGGTCGGCGTGACCGAGATACGGGAGGCGGCCCGCCTGCTGGCGGGGGTGGCGGTCCGCACGCCGCTGGTTCCCTTTCCCGGGCTGGGGCGGGAGCTGCTGGTCAAGCCCGAGTCGCTGCAGCCAACCGGCTCGTTCAAGCTGCGCGGCGCCTATACCGCGATCAGCACAGCCGGCCCGGCCGCCCGGGAGCACGGGGTGGTCGCGCACTCCAGCGGGAACCACGGCCACGCGGTGGCCTACGCTGCCGCCCAGCTCGGCGTGCGCGCGGTCGTGGTAGTGCCGGAGACCGCGCCAAAGGTCAAGACCGATGCCATCCAGGCCTACAGCGCCGAACTGGTGCGGGTGGCGCCCACCATGGCGGCTCGCACCGCCGCTGCCGATGAATTGGTGGCCCGGCACGGCTACGTGCTGATCCCGCCGTTCGATCACCGCGCGGTCATCGCCGGGCAGGGCACGGTCGGCCTGGAGATCGCAACCGACTGCCCGCAGGCCGACCTGGTGGTGGTGCCGGTCAGCGGGGGCGGGCTGATCTCGGGCATCGCCGCAGCCGTCCGGGCCTGCCGCCCGGGAGCCAAGGTGGTCGGCGTGGAACCCGAATTCGCCGCGGACGCCCGGGACTCGTTCAGGCGGGGCGAGCGGGTGGCCTGGCCCGCGACGCAGGTCCAGCGCACGATCGCGGACGCGCTGCGGGTGGAGCAGATCGGCGCGCTTACGTTCGCGCACATCCGCGCGCTGGTGACCAACATCGTCACGGTGACCGAGGAAGAGATGCTCGCCGCGGTCCGGCGGCTCGCGCGCCAGGCCCGGCTGGTCGCCGAGCCCGGCGGCGCGGCCGCGGTGGCGGCCTGCCTGTTCCACCAGGACGAGCTGCCGCAGGCCACGACGCCGGTGGCGGTGCTGTCCGGCGGCAACATCGACCCGCGGCTGCTGGCCAGCATCCTGGCTAGACAGCCCTGATCACCTAAGTAGAGTTGACGTTCGTGAGCTACGGTGTGCGCATGCGGGTCGGCGGGCCGCTGCTGAGCGCCTCGGGGCGGGTCTGGGCCGGTACGTTGCTGGCTTGCGGCACGGTCCTGATTTCGGTCCTGGGCGTGCTTTTCGCGGGTCAGGCCCGGGCCGACCGGCTTGATCGGGCCGTCGACGCCCCGATCATCAACTGGCTGGGCGGCCATCCGGGCCTCGCGCTGTGGCTCGCCGCTCCTGGGACGCTGGTCCCGGCCGTCGTGCTCAGCGCGATCATCGTCGTCGCCTGCATTCTTACCGGCCGGCTGAACGGCGCCGTGCTCGCCGCGTCCGCCGTCCCAGGCCGCCGCGGGGCTCAACGACGGCCTGCTCAAGGACCTGGTGCACCGGACCTACCTGGGCGCTCTCACCTATCCCAGCGGGCATACCGCGACCATCTTCGCGCTGGCCGCGACGGTCGGCATACTTCTTCTGTCCCCTCGCCGGCCGGGCCGCTCAGGCGTGCTCCGGGTCCTCATCCCGGCCGTAGCGTGCCTGCTGGGCGGTGTGGTCGCGAGCGCCGTCATCGGCCTGCGCTGGCACTATTTCACCGATACCGTGGCCGGCGCGGCCCTGGGCATCGGAACCGCCTGCGCGCTCGCCCTGCTGCTCGACCTGCCGGTGGTCAGGCGCTGGCTCATCCGGGCCAGCCGCCAGCCGGACTGTCCGGGAACTGCGGCGCACTGACGAGTTCGCCGGCGCTGACCGGGCAGGCCCGGGTACTATGCTGGGGTTGTCATGCGCGCCACACTTGCCTACACGTCCGCCCGCATCCTGCTGCTCGTCGCCTCGCTGATCCTGCTCTACCTGGTGGGAGCGCGCGGGCTGCTGCTGCTCGCGCTGGCCCTCCTGGTCAGCGGGATCCTCAGCTACGTACTGCTGGCCCGGCAACGGGACCGCGTGTCGAGCGCGCTGACGGCGCGGCTGCGGAACGGGCGCCAGCGGGCGGCGGACCTCCGGACCAGGCTCGAGCAAGGCGCCCAGGCCGAGGACGAGGACCAGGACGAGCCCGCCGACCTGGCACCGCCCGCGTCCTAATAAGGCTGGCACCGCCCGCGTCCTAAAGGGCCGCGCGTCAGATCCGCCGGATCGTGGGGCCCAGCCGGATCATCGACGCCGGGGCCTCGAAGCCCGGGCCGGGCGCGGCTGACCCGTCCGGCTCCCCGGACGCGCCGGCCAGCCAGCCGCCCGAGACCAGCAGCCGCAGCACCGCCTGCACGGCCTCGTCGCGGGTCATGGCCGAGGTGTCGAGCACCAGGTCGGCGCCGCGTGGCTCCTGGTAGGGGTCGGAGATCCCGGTGAAGCCCTGGATCAGGCCGGCCCGGGCCTTGGCGTACAGGCCCTTGCGGTCCCGGGCCTCGCACACCTCCACCGGCGTCGAGACGTAGACGAGCAGGAAGTCGCCGACCTCGGTGACCATCTGGCGGACCGCCGCGCGGGCCTGCGCGTAGGGCGCGATCGGCGCGCAGATGGCGATCCCGCCGTGCCGGGCCACCTCGGCCGCGACGAATCCGATGCGCGCGATGTTGAGGTCGCGGTCGGCCCGGGAGAAGCTCAGCCCGGCCGACAGCAGCTGGCGGACGTGGTCGCCGTCGAGCAGGGAGACGGTCCGGTCGCCGCGCTCGGTCAGCGCCTCGGCCAGGCCGCGGGCGATGGTGGACTTGCCCGAGCCGGACAGGCCGGTGAAGAAGATGACCAGGCCGCGCTCGGCCCGGGGCGGACGGGCCCGGCGCAGCTCGCGGGTCACGGTCTCCGGGGCGAACCAGAGCGGGATCCCGGCGCCGGAGTCGAGCAGGCTGCCCAGCTCGGAGTCGGTCAGCTCGCCCTGCTCGGCTCCGGGCTCGATCAGCGCCAGCGGCCGCCAGACCTCCGAGCGCGGGTCATAGGCCCACTCGCCCGCGCTGATGACCGGGATCGGCACCCCGGGCAGGGTCAGCGGGCCGTTCTTGCTAGCGCCAGGGACGTCGGCCGCCGCGGCCAGCTCCGGGGCGTCGGCCAGCAGGTGGGTGGCGCCGTAGGCGGCGGCCACGATGGCCTGCGCGCGCAGGTCGGCGGCCGGGCCGGCCGCGCGGCGGGCCAGCGGCACCGGGACCACCAGCGTGCCCGCCGGGAGGTGCTGGCGGGCGGCCAGCACGGCGCGGACCAGGGCCTCCGGCCGGGCCACGACGTCGGCGGGCCCGGCCACCAGCGGCAGCAGGAGCAGGCGGGCGTTCAGCTGGCTGGCGTAGTGGCGCAGCTGGCCGATGTGGCGCTTGTTGAGCGGGCGGCGGGTCGCGTAGGCCAGCACGTTGCCGTCGGATAGTTCGGCGCGGACCGCCTCCGGACGCCGGCGCAGCTGGCGGAACGGCCCGTGTACCGGCTCGCGCAGCGGCGTCACCGGGCCGGCCAGCCGGACATGGGTGGGCAGTGCCGACCGGTCGGCCACGTCGGCAGGTCCGGGTACCGGCCGCCGTTCGGTCACCGCCAGCACGGCCAGCGGCGAGCCCTCCTGATCGGACAGGACCAGGTGGTCCGCGTCCGCGGGGACCGCGTCCTGGGGGACCTCGAGGGTCACCGTCAGCGGCCAGGGCGTGCCGTCGGCCAGCGTGCCGTATTCCGCGGCCACGGCCACGTCGGCCGCGCCCATGAAGCCGCGCAGCGGCGCGAACACACCCCAGGTGAGCAGCTCGAGATCGCCCAGCTGAGCCTCGTCGAGGGTCAAGCCGGGCCAGTCGGACAGCTCCGGGGGCAGTGCGGGCGGGGGTTGGCCGGGCGGGGGTTGGGGGATCAGCTGTGCCTCCGAAATCGTGTTGCTGACACGGTACGCCAGCGTGCCGTAAGGCAGGCACCACCGTGGTCCTGGTGCCAACGATACTGACGGGTCGCATGTCCGGACGGCAATGGCCAAATCGCGCGGCGGCGCTAAGGCGTGACCCGCGGCGCGTAGACTGGAAGGGTTCCGCGGAAGAGCCGGGTTGGCCCAAGCTCGGCCGGTTAGTGCTGCCCGCATGAGCTCGAGCCCCCGCGTGAGCTCAAGACGGAGACAGCATCGGCCGGTCAGGCCGTCCGGCCGGGGTGGCCAGAACAAGGGACGAACAGGATCACAGGGACATCATGAGCCTCGCAGGACTGCTCGCCATTCTCGACGATGACCCGCAGCTACAGCAAGTAGTCACGCGTGCGGAATCCGATACAGATTCCGCTCCGGGCGCCGCGCCCGACGCCGCCACCCTGGCCGGCGAGGACCTGATCGCGCCGCCTGCGCTGCGGCCGGTGCTGGCCGCAGTGCTGGCCGGTGCTGGGCTGGCCGGTGCTGGGCTGGCCGGTGCTGGGCCGGTTCCGGCCGGTTCGTGCTGGCCGTGACGGCCACGGCCCGGGAGGCCGACGACCTGACCGCCGCCCTGGGCTCGTTCCTGCCCGCGGGCCGCGTGGCCTGCTTCCCGGGCTGGGAGACGCTGCCGCACGAGCGGCTGTCCCCGCAGTCGGACACGGTTGGCCGGCGCATCGCCGTGCTGCGCCGGCTGGCCCACCCGGCCGGGGCGGGCCAGCCGCACGGGCCGCTGGCCGTGGTGGTGGCCCCGGTGCGGAGCCTGCTGCAGCCCATCGTGGCCGGGCTCGGCGACCTGGAGCCGGTCAGCTTGCAGCCCGGCCAGGCCTGCGAGCTCGACGACCTGCTGGCCCGGCTGGTCGAGATCGGCTACGCGCGCAACAACCTGGTCTCCAGCCGGGGCGAGATCGCGGTCCGGGGCGGCATCGTGGACGTGTTCCCGCCCACCGAGGAGCACCCGCTGCGGGTCGAGTTCTTCGGCGACACCATCGAGGAGATCCGCTACTTCAAGGTCGCCGATCAGCTCAGCATCGGGCCGGCCGATAACGGCCTGTGGGCCCCGCCCTGCCGTGAGCTGCTGCTCACCCCCGCGGTCATGCAGCGGGCCAAGGACCTGGCCGACAGCCACCCCGAGCTGGCCGACATCCTGGGCAAGCTGGCCGAGGGCATCACGGTGGAGGGCATGGAGGCCTTCGCGCCGGTGCTGGCCGACCGGATGGACCTGCTGCTTGACTACCTGCCGCCGGGCGGCATCGTGCTGGCCTGCGACCCCGAGCGGATCCGGACCCGGGCCGAGGATCTGGTCCGGACCAGCCAGGAGTTCCTGGAGGCGTCCTGGGCCCACGCCGCGGCGGGCGGACGGGCCCCGATCGACCTGGGCTCCTCGGCCTTCCAGCCGATCGCTCGGGTCCGCGCCGCCGCCGCGGCGCTGAACGTGCCGTGGTGGACGATCGCCCCGTTCGGCGTCACCGACGAGGAGCCGGATCCGCTGGCCGGACCGGGGGACCGCGTTCCGTTCCGCATCGATGCCTCCCCGGCCCCGGCCTACCGCGGCGAGGTGGCCCGCATGCTCACCGACGTGCGCGGCTGGCTGGCCGAGGACTGGCGGGTGGTGCTGGTCACCGAGGGCCACGGCCCGGCGCAGCGGCTGGCCGAGATGCTCCGCGGCGAGGGGATCGGCCCGCGGGAGCAGGACCTGGCCGGCCCGCCCGATTCCGGCGTGCCCTACGTGACCACGGCGCGGGTGGAGAACGGCTTCGTCTGGCCCGCGGCCCGGCTGGTCCTGCTGACCGAGAGCGACCTGGCCGGGCATCCGGCCGGGCTGCCGACCACCAGGGACATGCGGCGGATGCCCAGCCGCCGCCGCGGCGGCGTGGACCCGCTGCAGCTGGCGGCGGGCGACTACGTGGTGCACGAGCAGCACGGGGTCGGCCGGTACGTGGAGATGACGTCGCGGACCGCGGCCGGGGCCACCCGGGAGTACCTGGTCATCGAGTACGCGCCCGGGCGCCGGGGCCAGCCGCCGGACCGGCTGTACGTGCCCACCGACCAGCTGGACGAAGTGACCAAGTACTCAGGCGGCGAGGCCCCGGCCCTGCACCGGCTGGGCGGCGCGGACTGGGCCAAGGCCAAGGGCCGGGCCCGCAAGGCGGTCAGGCAGATCGCCTCGGAGCTGATCCGGCTGTACTCGGCCCGGATGGCCTCGCCCGGGTTCGCGTTCGGGCCGGACACCCCGTGGCAGCGCGAGCTGGAGGACGCCTTCCCCTACATCGAGACCCCGGACCAGCTCGGCGCCATCAACGAGGTCAAGCGGGACATGGAACGGCCGGTGCCGATGGACCGGCTGATCTGCGGCGACGTCGGCTACGGCAAGACCGAGATCGCCGTGCGGGCCGCGTTCAAGGCGGTGCAGGACGGCAAGCAGGCGGCCGTGCTGGTGCCGACCACACTGCTGGTCCAGCAGCACTTCTCCACGTTCTCCGAGCGTTATGCCCCGTTCCCGGTCAAGGTCAAGCCGCTGTCCCGGTTCCAGGGCGCCGCCGAGTCGGCCGAGACGCTGCGCGGCCTGGCCGACGGCACCGTGGACGTGGTCATCGGCACGCACAAGCTGCTGTCCCCGGAGACCAGGTTCGCCCGGCTCGGCCTGGTCGTCATCGACGAGGAACAGCGCTTCGGCGTCGAGCACAAGGAGTACCTCAAGCGGCTGCGCACCGAGGTGGACGTGCTGGGCATGTCGGCCACCCCGATCCCGCGGACGCTGGAGATGGGCGTGGCCGGGATCAGGGAGATGTCCACCATCCTGACCCCGCCCGAGGAACGGCACCCGGTGCTCACCTTCGTCGGCCCGTATGAGGACAGGCAGGTCGCCGCGGCCATCCGGCGCGAGCTGCTGCGCGACGGCCAGGTCTTCTACGTGCACAACCGGGTCAGCTCGATCCGCAGGGTGGCCGCGTCAGTGGCCGAGCTGGTGCCCGAGGCGCGGATCGCGGTCGCGCACGGCCAGATGAACGAGCACGAGCTGGAACAGATCATGGTCGACTTCTGGGAGCGGAAGTACGACGTGCTGGTGGCGACCACGATCGTGGAGTCCGGCCTGGACATCCCGAACGCCAACACGCTGATCATCGACCGGGCCGACATGTACGGCCTGTCCCAGCTGCACCAGCTGCGCGGCCGGGTCGGCCGGGGCAGCGAGCGGGCCTACGCCTACTTCCTCTACCCGCCCGAGCGGGTCCTGACCGAGACGGCGCACGAGCGGCTGGCCACGGTGGCCCAGCACACCGAGGTCGGCGCGGGCATGTACGTGGCGCTGAAGGACCTGGAGATCCGCGGCGCCGGGAACCTGCTCGGCGGCGAGCAGTCCGGGCACATCGCCGGGGTCGGGTTCGACCTGTACGTGCGGATGATCGGCGAGGCGGTCAGCGAGCTCAAGGGTGACGGCCCGGCCGAGAAGCCCGAGGTCCGGGTGGAGCTGCCGGTCAACGCGCACATCCCGCACGACTACGTGCCCGGCGAGCGGCTGCGGCTGGAGGCCTACACCCGGATCGCCGCCATCGACTCCGAGGCCGACGTCGCCGTGGTCCGGGACGAGCTGACCGACCGCTACGGCCAGCCGCCCGAGCCGGTGCGGCAACCTGCTCGAGGTGGCCCGGCTGCGTGCCGCGGCCCGGCGGGCCGGGCTGACCGACATCACCGCGGCGGGCCAGCACGTCAGGTTCACGCCGGTCGAGCTGCCCGATTCGCGGCAGGTCCGGGTGCAGCGGCTGTACCCGAAGACGGTGCTCAAGCCGGCGGTGCGTACGATGCTCGTACCGGTGCCGAAGATCCCCCGCGGCGGCCAGCCGCCAAGCAATACTGTGATCGGCGGGCAGCCGTTGCGCGATACTGAGCTGCTGGCCTGGTGCGGCGAGGTCGTCCGGTCGGTGCTGAGCGACCTGTGAACCAGAAGGGATAGTGCGGTGCTTCGGAGGCTTATCAAGGCGTCCGCCATGGTGGTCGGCGTTGGCCTGCTGGCCGCCGCGTGCTCCCCGGTGAAGATGGGGGCCGCGGCGATCGTCGGCAACCAGCGGATCACGATCGCGACCCTCGACACCGACGTCACCAACCTCAGCGCCACGGCCAAGCTGTATCCGGGCATCGTCAGCCTGACCCCGGCCCAGGCCACGCAGGCCACCCTGACCTGGCTGATCAGGTACCAGGTGCAGGAGGAGCTGGCCCGGCAGGCCGGCATCACGGTCTCCGACGCTCAGGCGGAGGCCGCGCTGGCCAGCGCCTACGCGGGAGCCAAGGCCAGCGCCGAGGCGCAGGGGCTGACCAACGTCTCCCTCGACCTGGTCCTGGCCGCCAGCGGGATCCCGCCGGACACGGCCGCCGAGTTCGGCCGGTTCGAGGCCATCGAGACCCAGTTCGTGACGAACGCCAACGGCGGCACGCTGCCCACCTCGAGCTCGAGCCCGGCCGTGACCAAGTTCACCCAGGCCCAGTGCACGGCCGCCAAGGCCCTGGACATCCAGGTCAGCCCGCAGTTCGGCCAGCTCGATTACACGCAGTACGCGGTCGTGGCGGCCCCGAGCACGGTGTCCCGGGCGGCGGGGCCCGCGCCAACCGCGTCCCCGTCAGGGCAGGCGCCCGCTTGCTGATCGTCCTGGCCACCAGCCCGCGGGTGGCCCCCGGCCTGCTCAGCTGGCCGGCCTGGGCGGCGCTGCGGTCGGCCGCCGTCGTGCTCGCGCCGGCCGGCCATCCCCTGCTGCCCGCGCTGGGGGCGGCTGGCGTCAGCTACCGGCTGGCCGAGGAGCCCCCGCCCGATCCGGACGCGGTGGTGGTGTGGCTGCCCCTGCCGGGCGCCGACCTGTCGCTCCCGCCGGATGCCCGGCTGATCCAGGCCCCGGCGGACCTGCCCGGTGCGCGCTTCATCGACCTGGTGGCGACCATGGACCGGCTGCGGGTGGAGTGCCCGTGGGACGCCAGGCAGACCCATGCCTCGCTCGCGCCGCACCTGCTCGAGGAGTCCTACGAGGCCGTGGAGGCGCTCGAGTCCGGAGACCAGCGGGCGCTGCGCGAGGAGCTGGGCGATGTCCTGATGCAGCCCGTGTTCCACGCGCGGATCGCGGCCGAGCGCGGCGACGGCACCGGGTACACCATCGATGATGTCGCGGACGGGATCACGGCCAAGCTGATCCGGCGGCATCCGCACGTGTTCGGCGACGTGACGGTCTCGGGGGCCGATGAAGTCAAGCAGAACTGGGACGAGATCAAGAGAAGAGAAAAGGCAGATCTGGCCGAACGGTCCGGGGTTCCCGCGGCCGGGAATGCGGCGCCCTCGGCGCTGGACGGGGTGCCGTTCGGCCAGCCGGCGCTGGCGCTGGCCGCGCAGCTGCAGCGGCGGGCGGCGCGGGCGGGGGTGCCGGAGGAGCTGGCCCGCCTGGACGGTTCGGCCGCGGCGCCCGGCGATGACATGGGCGTAGAGCTGTTCCGGCTGGTGGCCAGGGCGCGTGCGCTGGGGCTGGACCCGGAGACGGAGCTGCGGGCCGCCGCCCGCCGGTACCGCGACCTGGTGCACGCCTGGGAGCGATCGCGCCCCCCGCGCTCGGCGCACCCCGCGTGACCGCCGGATCGGTATTCTTGTGGCCACAATTTTGTGATACATTGTTCGCGTGACGACTTCGGATGCGAGCGCCGTGGGTCTGCGGGACTTGCGGCATCACACGAGCGAGGTACTGGCGCGGGTACGGCACGGGGAGACCATCGATGTGACCGAGCACGGGCGGCTCATCGCGCGGATAGTTCCGGTAGGGAATCGTCAGCCCGCGCCGGTGCTAGAGCGGCTGGCCGAATCCGGGCGGGTGACCCTGGCCCGGCGGCCAGGTTACCGGCCCCGTATGCGGCCCGGTGACGGGACCGACCGGCTCTCCGACGCTCTCGCGGCGTTGCGGGACGAGGAACGCTGGTGAGCCTGTACTACGCAGATACCTCCGCAGTGATCAAGCTCCTGGCTGAGGAATCGCATTCCCGTGCCTTCGCTGCCTTCTACGACGCGCATGCGGATGCCGAGTGGGTCAGCTCCGCGTTGCTGCGGATCGAGGTCACCAGAACGGTGAACCGCGTCATGCCAGCGTTGCTTCCGGACGCGCGCGACTTGCTGCTCGCCTTCTCCAGCATCGCCATCGATGAAGAGATCGTGGAGGGCGCGATGAACGAGCCCGACCGCGGGTTGCGGTCACTGGACGCGATCCACCTTGCCACCGCTCGCATTCTGGGCCCGGACCTTGATGCGGTCGTCAGTTATGACGACCGCCTGATCAAGGCAGCGCAGGACGCCGGCCTGGGGACGGTATCTCCGCGAGACTGAGCGCGTGCGTTCCGGCCACCCCCCGGTGCCAGGCCCGGCCTGGCACCGGGGGTCGGGTGCCTCGCTGGCGGTCTCGGATGCGGTGGCGGTTCGGGCCGAACGGTCCGGCGTGCCCGCGGCCGGGAACGCGGCGCCCTCGGCGCTGGACGGCGTGCCGTTCGGCCAGCCGGCGCTGGCGCTGGCCGCGCAGCTGCAGCGGCGGGCGGCGCGGGCCGGGGCGCCGGAGAAACTGACGCGCCTGGCCGGGGCGGCCGCGGCGCCCGGCGCATCCGGGCCGGACCTGGGCCGGCAGCTGTTCCGGCTGGTGGCGAAGGCGCGGGAACTGGACTTTGACCCGGAGACGGAGCTGCGGGCCGCCGCCCGCCGCTACCGCAACCTGGTCCGCGCCTGGGAGCGATCCGGCCCGGCACCGGACCGCTAGTACAGCGCTGTTGCGCTATAATAGCGCTGTGGCGACGATCCAGGTGCGAGAGATTCCCGAAGATCTGTACGAAGTACTCCGGCGGAGGGCCCGGCGCGAGGGACGGTCCCTGCAGGCTTACATGCACGACCAGGTAGTGGCGCTAGCCCAGCGGCCCACGAAGCAGGAGGCGGTCGAGGAGATCGAAGCCGTTCTCGCCCGAGTCACCAGCGAGGAACCCGATACGGCGTCGGTCCTGGCGGACCTGGACGCCGAACGGCGCTGAGCGGACAGCTCATGTCCCTGGTCATCGACGCGTCTGGCATGATCTTCGCGCTCCTCGCACGCTCCGATGATGCGGTGGTCTTGCGCCGGCGCCTGTCCGCTGAGGTGTCTCATGCGCCGCATCTGATCGACGCCGAGGTGGGCAACGTGCTACGTCGGCACGTCATGCGAGCCAGCCTGTCCGTCGCCGACGCTGAGATACTGCTCCGCTTCGGCGCGCCCCTGGTCGACCATCGCCACCAGATGACGGGCGCGCTGGCCAGCCAGGCATGGGCGCTGCGCCAGAACCTGAGCTTCTACGACGCGCTTTACGTTGCTCTGGCCTCCGCGCTGGGCGCACCCCTGGTGACCGCCGACCTCCGGCTGTCGGGCGCGCCCAACCTGGGCTGCGTGGTGGAATGCGTGGGCCCCTGAACCGTCAGCTGTACGCGCTACCGGGTGAGTCGGCAGATGACGCGGTCCGGGGTTCCCGCGGCCGGGAATGCGGCGCCCTCGGCGCTGGACGGCGTGCCGTTCGGCCAGCCCGCACTCGCGCTGGCCGCGCAGCTGCAGCGGCGGGCGGCGCGGGCGGGGGTGCCGGAGAAGCTGGCCCGGCTGGACGGGGAACCGGGGCCCGGCGCATCCGGCCAGGCCGGCGACGACATCGGCAGGGAGCTGTTCCGGCTGGTGGCGAAGGCGCGGGAGCTGGGTCTGGACCCGGACACCGAGCTGCGGGCCGCCGCCCGCCGCTACCGCAACCTGGTCCGCGCCTGGGAGCGACCGTTACGTCACGCCGCCAGCCGTCCCCAGTCAGCGGAAAGGCTTATCAGACTCAGGCGGTTCCGCGGGAATGCCAGATCGGCAGGTGATTTAGCGGGACACCAGGACCGACGCCTCCGCGGTGCGGCACAGGTCCGCGAGCGTCGCGAGCACGGCGAGCCCGATGGTCAGCACGTCCGCGGGTTCTATCGCTTTTTCGCTGATCAGGCAGTCGAGCGGGTTGCCCTCGCACTTGCCGCCGAGCTGCCGCATTGTCTCGGCGTCCGCGGGTTCTTCGTCGAGGCGGTAGAAGTCGGCCGCCGCCCGGAGGAGCGTCCCGGCCAGCATCTTGCCGCCGGGTTTCAGCGTGCAGCCCGGCTCCGCGAGGGCGGCGCCGAGGCGCGGCCCGAGATAATCCAGGACGTCCCGGAGCGGGTCCAGGCCCACCACCGCCCACGTCGCATCCACCAGGCAGCACGCACCCAGCAGGAACACGGGCGCGTCGTCCTCGGGGAAGCCTCCCTCGACGCCGCCGATGGGCTGGCTTCCGCGACCGCCCGATGCGGCGTACTGGACCTCGGCATCGACGGCCGGGCCGAGCAGCCCGATGACCTTCGTCACCAGGGGATCGGTAACCGGGACCCGGTCCAGGACCACGGCCCGGATCAGGGCCGAGACGGCGATATCCCAGTGCCCGGAGTCGGCGGCGAAGGCCTCCGCCGAGGGTATCTGCGCCGTCGCGAGCCGCGGAGCCACGGCATACTGCTTCATGCGCGAGTTTCCGAAAAACCGGTCGCCGGCCGAACCCTCAGCCCAGTCCGGCACCTCCGCGGCTTCCGGCTCGGCCCCACGCCACCAGAAGCGGCTGACCGCCGCGAGGTGCTCCCTCCTCGCCTCGAATATGCCGCTGAGTTTCTGCGCGGCCCGGGCCAGCTGCTCCAGGGCTCGCTTGCTTTCGAGGTCCGCCCGCGACACCCCGGTACCTTGCCGCCGCCGCTTCTTCTTCCGGCTGCTCGCCTTGCCCATGATCCTCCGTACAGCGCCTTCTCTCGTGTGAGAAGCTACCTGGTTCCGGTTCGCGGGTGACGGTCTGCCCGGCGGACTTGCGCGGATCTGCATTCACGCCCGCAGCGCTCACCACCCGCTGGACCCTGCGCTCGTGTCCTTCGGGGTC
>CAWIHB010000009.1:0-70984 GCA_963835775.1 uncultured Actinomycetes bacterium
GATCCCGTCCGCTACGTGGTCACCGATGCGTGACTGAACTCCCGGACGAGCTCAGCAAGCCGGGCCGGCTGGTCGAGGGGGATGAGCGTGTAGCTGTCGTCCACCTCGATCAGCTGCCCGTGTGGGAGCAGCGCGGCCAGGCGCCGGCCGTGCTCGGGCGGCATCACCCGGTCTCCGCTGGCCCATAGGACGAGCGCCGGGCGGTCGAAGGCCGGCAGCCGCGCGGCCGCATCGGCCAGCAGGCGGGTATCGGCCGCCATGGATCGCAGCACCCGGACCGTATCCCGGCGGATCTGCGGCTGGGTCAGCACAGGCTTGAGCCACCGGGCGGTGGCCGCGTCTCCCCGCCTGGTCAGCCAGCCGAACGCGATCGGCAGCCGCCGAACTGGCCGCAGCCGCATCTGCTGCATGAACAGCCCGAACACCGGGGCGGGCAGCTTACCCGCCGTCACCAGCGCCTTGCCGGTCAGGCCGGGCGGGAAGTTGTCGAATGCGTCGCAGGAAGCCAGCAGTACCCGGCCGATCCGCGCGGTATCGCCGTCGGCCATCAGCAGCTGCACCAGCGCCCCGCCGGTGTCGTTGCCGGCCAGGGTAACGTCCCGCACGTCCAGGCGGTCCAGGAACTCGGTGACCAGCCGGGCAATCCCGGGCAGCGACAGGTCCGCGTCAGCGCGCATCGGCAGCCGGTGCCCGCCCAGCGGCAGCGTGGGGACCAGGCACCGGTGATCGGCGGACAGGTCGGCGACCGGCCCGTCCCACAGCGAGGCGTCCATCATCAGCCCGTGCAGCAGCACGAGCACGGGTCCCTGGCCGGTGTCTGAGTACTCGATGGTTCCGCTGGATAGCTCGATCTGCTTCATGATCGCCTCCGTCAGCGCCGCCGGTGTCCACACTCCCCATCAGTAAGTGAACCATGCGGTTCGCAAAATGTCCACGCCCCAGCATTCCAGAGCGGACTCTCTGCCGGACACCCGTCTAGCGGTCGGCGGCCTCTTCCTGCTCGAGCGCGCGGGCCAGCGCCTCCAGCCCGGCCTCGGTGCCGGTGGTGCTCCCGCTGGTCAGCCAGTCGACGATGAATCCGCGCAGGGCGGCCATGATCATCTCGGCGACCTCGAGCTTGCGCGGCTCAGGCCAGCCGGGCGGGCAGATCGACAGCAACGTCGGCAGGTATTGCTGCGACGCGCTGCGGCCGAGTTCGGCGTAGCGGCCGGGGTCGTACATGGTCAGCCCGATGGCCTGATCGAGGACCCGCGATTCCTCCCCGGCCAGCGCCGACCAGATGGCGCGCACTCGGCCTGCCAGGTTCTGCTGCCCCGGGTCGGCCGCGATGGCGGCCAGCCCGCGGCCGATGCGCTGCTCGCGCAGCTGGAAGATGGCCTGCGCGAGCAGGTCGTCGGCCCCGTCGAAGTAATACAGCAGCACCTTGTGCGTGGTACCGGCCGCCCGCGCCGCCCGCCGGAGCGAGAAGTCGACCAGCCCGTTGACGGCCAGGTCATCGGTGACGCGCCGGAGCAGTTCCTGGCGCCTGGCCTCGCCACGCGGCGAACCCGCCGAACGGCGGTAGCCCGCCCGCTCCGGTGCGTCCCGGGCTCCGGTTTGCGCTGCGTCCACGCGCCGACAATAACCCTCGCCGGCCCGGTGCCCGGCCGGAACGGGACCGGGAAGGGACCGGGAAGGCGGCGCCCGGGTCGCTGCGTTACATTGCGTGGTGGAAAGTTCTGGGCCTCATCGCGGCGCGTGCGGCGGCGGCAGGTCCCTGGTTGCGAGCGAAGGTGAGGCTGTCAGTGGCACTGCCGAACGATTCTGCGCCTAAGTTCCAGGAGTATGCGCACCCGGAAATGATCGTCTCCACCGACTGGGTGGCCGAGCACCTGAACGATCCCGGCCTGGTGGTGGCTGAGTCCGACGAGGACGTCCTGCTGTACGAGACCGGCCACATCCCGGGCGCGGTCAAGCTCGACTGGCACACCGAGCTGAACGACCCGGTGACCCGCGACTACGTGGAAGGCCCGGGCTTCGCCCGGCTGATGTCGGAGAAGGGCATCAGCAGGGACACCACGCTGGTCCTGTACGGCGACCGGAACAACTGGTGGGCGGCCTACGCGCTGTGGGTGTGCTCCCTGTTCGGGCATCCCGACGTGCGCCTGATGGACGGCGGCCGGGCCAAGTGGATCGCCGAGGGCCGCCCGCTCAACACTGTCACCCCCGAACCGGCCAGGACCGACTACCCGGTCGTCGACCGCGACGACAAGCAGCTCCGGGCGTTCAAGGATCAGGTGCTCGACCACCTGGGCCAGCCGATGATCGACGTGCGGTCACCGGGGGAGTACACCGGCGAGCTGCTGCACATGCCCGACTACCCGCAGGAAGGCGCCCTGCGCGGCGGCCACATCCCGGGGGCGCAGAGCGTGCCGTGGGCCCGGGCCGCGGCCGAGGACGCCACCTTCCGCACCCGGGCCGAACTGGAGGCGATCTACCAGGGCGAGGCCGGGCTGGAGCCCGAGGACGACGTGGTCGTGTACTGCCGCATCGGCGAGCGGTCAAGCCACACCTGGTTCGTGCTCCACCACCTGCTCGGTTTCCCGCATGTGCGCAACTACGACGGGTCCTGGACCGAGTGGGGCAACAGCGTCCGGGTGCCGATCAGGCGCGGGGACAGCCCGTGACGACCGCCGCGCTGCATCCGCGGCTGCAGGAGATCGCGGACGACTTCAACTCGATGCCGGGCAAGCAGCGGCTGCAGCTGCTGCTGGAGTTCTCCGAAGAGCTGCCCGCCTTGCCGGGCCGTTACACCGAGCAGCACAGCCTGCTCGAACAGGTGCCCGAGTGCCAGTCGCCGCTGTTCCTGGCCGTCGAGGTGGAACCGGACTCGGTCGTCCACCTGTTCTTCGACGCGCCGCCGGAAGCGCCCACCACCCGGGGCTTCGCCGCCATCCTGTATGCCGGGCTGGACGGGCTCACCGCCGACGAGGTCCTGGCCACGCCCGCGGAATTCACCAGCCAGCTCGGCCTGCAGGACCTGGTCAGCCCGCTGCGGCTGCGCGGCATGGCCGCCATGCTGGCCCGGATCAAGCGCCAGATCCGCAATCAGCGCGGCGACAGCGCGCTGGGCTGACCGCGGAAACTAACCGGAGCTAACCGGAGAATTCCGCCACGCCCTGCGCCACGGCACACGGCGCGCACAGCGATACGTTGGCTTGGCCGACCCGCCGGGTCATGACCGCCTTGCCGTCGCACACGCCCCGGTCGTCTGGGTGCGCCGTGCCGCACGGGCAGCGGCAGTCACGCCAGTCGCCGGACATGGCCGCGCGCCCGGCCTGGACCGCGGCCTTCAGCGCCGGGTCGAGCTTGTTCAGCGCGTCGTTGGTGGCGGCCGAGACCCGCTGCCGCCATTCGCTCAGCGCGTCCGTGGCAGCCTGCCAGGCCGCGGAGAACTGCCGCGACGGGTGATCTGCATTACCGCTCATATCCCGATTTTGGCACGCGACGCCCATCCTGGCCAGCCATCGGCCCCGGCCGGGCCGACAGTCCGCGACAGGCAGCTGTATCTAAGCGGGCCAGGACTCCTCCGTACGGTCAGGAAAGACACGACCTCCCGCGATGCGCTCTTCCGGGCGTGCCCGGCCATTCCGGCCGCGTGGGGAACAGAGGTGGCCGACGCGCGGACGGGGACCGGGTCGGGGACCTCCTGCAGGACCTGGCCGCCAGGCTGTACCACTCGGACCAGCCGGTCAAGCTGACCCCGGCCCAGTGCGCGCGGCTCCTGGGCCAGGTGAGCGCCGTCATCGCAGTCGATGATCTGTCCGCCGGACCCGAACAGGTCAGCTATCTGCTCGGCGTCCTGTCCGGATGCACCGTGGTGGTCGGCTCCGCCCGCCCGGTCCTGGTCCCGGCAGGCAGCTCGCAGCGGCTGGCCGGGCTGCCCGCCGAAGCCGCACTCTCGCTGCTGGCCCACGACCTGGGGCGGCCCCTGACCGGCCAGGAAGTCGCGGCCGCGCCCGGGCTGGCGGCTGCGGTGGACGGCCAGCCGTTGCACCTGAGGCAGGCGGCGGCCCTGGTACGCGACGGCTCGCACTCTATGGCGTCGCTGGCCCGGCACGCGGCCGCCGACGCCGATGTGCTCGACCGGCTCAGCGTCGACGCCCTGACCGACCGGGAACGGCGCGCGCTGGCGGTGCTGGCCCTGACGGCCTCCTCCGGCACCGACGTCACCCTGAGTGTCTGCGACGCGACCACGCCGACCGTAACGGTGGGGAACGTGGTCGGCGAAAGCCAGACCCAGGCGACCAGCACCCTGAAAGCCCAGGGGCTGGTCGTGTCCACCACAGGAGACGCCAACTGCGCCGTGGGAGACAACGGTGACGTGGTGACCGAGGATCCCTCCGCGGGCACCTCCGTCTCTCCTGCCACTGACGTCACCATCGGCATCTGCAATGCCATCCACTAGCCAGGATTCACGGGCCGTTAGACGTCCTGTTGGGCGGCACAGCTCATGCCCTCCCGGTCGGCCAGGCTGACGACGTTACGCCGGGGGCGGCAGGCCGCGCAGGGAGGCGTCCAGGATCTCGGCGGTGTGCGCGACCGCGATGTGCTGGCCGCGGTCGGCCAGCGCCGAGGCGATCTGCAGCGAGCAGCCAGGGTTGCCCGAGATGAGCAGCGGCACGCCCGTGTCCTGCACCGACTGCGCCTTGCGCGCGCCCAGTTCCCCGGCGGCCTCGGGCTGCAGCAGGTTGTACACGCCCGCCGACCCGCAGCAGGTCCCGGCATCGGCCAGCTCGACCAGCTCGAGCCCGGGGATGGCGCGCAGCAGCTCGCGTGGCTCGCGGGTGATCCGCTGGGCGTGGGCCAGGTGGCAGGCATCCTGGTAGGCGGCCCGGACCGGCAGCGGGTGCCGCGGCGCGACCGGGCCGAGCTCGGTCAGGAACTCGGAGAAATCGCGGACCCGGCTGCTCAGCGCGGCGGCCCGGCCCGCCCAGACCGGATCCTGGCCGGGGTGGCCAAACAGCCGCTCGTACTCCTTCATGGCCGAGCTGCAGCCGGCCGAGTTGACCACGATCGCGTCCACCCCGGCCTGCTCGAACGTGGCGATGACCTGCCGGGCGAAGCCGATGGCCTCGGCCTCCCGGCCGGCGTGCATGGACAGCGCGCCGCAGCAGCCCTGGTTCGGCGGGATGATCACGTCGCAGCCCTCGGTGGCCAGCACCCGCGCGGTGGCCGCGTTGACCTGCGGGAAGAACACGGACTGCACGCACCCGGTGAGCATGCCGACCACCGCGCGCCGCGGCCCCCGGGCCGCCACGCGTTCCGGCAGCCTGACCGCGGCGGCCGCCGGGGGAGCCAGCCGCAGCGCCGCCCCCAGCACGGGGGACAGGCGGCCCGGCAGGCTGCTGCGGGCCAGCCGGCGGTCCAGCCCGGTGCGCTGGGCCGCGCGCAGCGGCCTGATGGCCGCCTTCAGCCGCGCGGGGTAGGGGAACAGCGAGAAGATGGCCGTCCGGGCCGCCCGGTCCCGCAGCCGCGCCGCCCGTCCCGGCGAAGCCGCCGGCGCCGCGGCGACCGCAGGCCCCGCCTCCTGGTCACCCGGGGCTGCCGTGCCGTTCCTGGCGTCCTCGGTCCAGACCCGGGCCGCCTCGATGAGCTGGTCGTACTGCACCCCGGACGGGCACGCGGTCATGCACGCCATGCAGCCCAGGCAGCGGTCGAAGTGCTCGGCCGCGGCCGGGGTCATCTCGGCGCCCTCCAGGATCTGGTGCACCAGGTAGATGCGGCCGCGCGGGGAGTCCATCTCCTCGGCCCACAGCTGGTAGGTGGGGCAGGCCGGCAGGCAGAACCCGCAGTGCACGCAGTCCTTGACCACGGCCCGCAGGCGCTCGGTGTCGTCCATCAGCCCACCTCCAGGCGCCCGGGGAACATCCGGTGGCCGGGATCGAACTGGTCCTTGATGGCCCGCATCAGGGCGGCCCCGGGCACGGGACCGTAGGCGCCGGCGGCGGCCAGGACCGGCGGGGGAGCGGCCAGCACCACCACGCCGCCCCGCGGCTCCCCAGCGCCAGAGCCAGCGCCAGAGCCAGAGCCAGAGCCAGAGCCAGAGCCGAGACGCTCGCGCAGGCCGCGGACGAACCGGGCCGCGGTGTCGTGGTCCGCCCCCGCGTCCAGGCAGGCGTACAGCAAGCCGGCCCGGCCGGCCCGCTGACCACGGGCCGGATACCCGCGGCCGCGCCCGCCGCGGCCAGCGCGTCGAGCACGTCACCCAGCCGGCTGACCCAGAACGTCACCCGGACCACGGTGCTGGGCGCGCCCGCGGCGGGCAGCGTGTCCTGCCAGCGGAACGGCACCGCGGACAGCGCCACGATCGGCATCCCGCCGCACGACGTGATCAGCTCGGACATGCGGTCGGCCCGGTCGGCCACGCCCGCGGACGTGCCCTCGAGCAGCACGCCCATCCGCAGCAGGGCCGGCGTGCTTGACCCGCCCGACCACTCCAGCTCCACCGCCGAGGGCACCAGCGGGGAACCCGCCGCGGCGGCCACCGCCGCGGCCACCCCGGCCCGGTCGGACGGCCCGAACTCCCCGGTGACCCAGGCCACCGCGCCCGGCCGGGGGTGCAGCCGGAACGTGACCTCGGTGATCAGCCCCAGTGTCCCTTGCGAGCCGGAGAACAGCTTGCCCAGGTCGTACCCGGCGACGTTCTTGACCACCTTGCCGCCCGAGTGCGCGACCGCCCCGTCGGCCCGCACGACCGTGATCCCGATCAGCAGGTCCCGCGGGGTCCCGTAGCGCAGCCGGCGCGGCCCGGCCGTCCCGGTGGCCACCACCCCGCCCACCGTCGCCTCGGCCGGGGCGTCCACCGCGAGTTCCTGGCCCGCCTCGGCCAGCACCGAGGCCAGGTGCCCGATGGTCGCGCCGGCCTGCACCCGGGCCACCAGGTCGCCGGCCGCGTGCTCGAGCACCTGGTCCATGGCGGACATGTCCACCACCAGGTCGCAGCCGGCCGGCGGAACACCCCAGCCCAGCCCGGTCCCGGCGCCCCGCGGCACCACGGTCAGGTCGTAGGCCGCGGCCACCCGCAGCAGCGCGGCAGCCTCGTCCGTGCTTCCCGGCGCGGCCACGAAGGCCGGCGGCACCCCGGCCACGGCATCCAGGGCGGGATCAGCCTCGCGCACGACCGGGCACGCGGCCACGAGCGCGTCCCGGACGGCGGGCAGCACGGCCCGTTCGGTATCCATCAGAAGATCTCCGCCTGCCCGGCCGCCACGGCCGGATGAGGCTCGCGGCGGCGGCCGGGGACCTCGCCGCACAGCCGGGGCGTGGGGAACACCTTGCCCGGGTTGCACAGGCTGGCCGGGTCGAACGCGCAGCGCAGCAGCTGCATGGTGTCCAGGTCGACCGGGCTGAACATTTTCGGCATGTACCGGGACTTGTCCACCCCGACGCCGTGCTCGCCGGTGATCGAGCCGCCGTGCTCCAGGCACGTGTCCAGGATCTGGCCGGACACGACCTCGGCCGCGGCCTCCTGGCCAGGTATCGAGTCGTCGTAGAGCACCAGCGGGTGCAGGTTCCCGTCGCCGGCGTGGAACACGTTGGCTACCCGGATCCCGGCGGCCTCCGACAGCGAGGCGATACGAGCCAGCACCGCGCCCAGCGACGTGCGCGGCACCACGCCGTCCTGCACGATGAACGACGGGCTGATCCGGCCCACCGCGGCGAACGCGGACTTGCGGCCGGCCCAGATCACGGCCCGTTCGGCCGGGTCGTCGGCGGCCCTGATCTCGGTCGCGCCCGCCTTCTCGCAGATCGAGCGCACCGTGGCCAGCTCGGCCTCGACCTCGGCGGCCGGGCCGTCGAGCTCGACGATCAGCACCGCGCCCGCGCCCGCCGGGTAGTTGCAGTGCACGGCGGCTTCGGCCGCCTCGATGGACAGCGCGTCCATCATCTCGATGGCGGCGGGCATGACGCCGGCCGCGATGATGTCCGAGACCGCCCGGCCGCCCTCGGCCGTGGTCGCGTACGCGGCCAGCAGCGTGTGCACCACCTGGGGCAGCGGCATCAGCTTGACCACGATCTTGGTCACCACGCCGAGCGTGCCCTCCGAGCCGGTGAACGCGCCGACCAGGTCATATCCGGAAGGGATCCCCGTCCCGTCGCCGAGCCAGGTCAGCTCGCCGGCCGGGGTGACGATCTGCAGCCCGGTCACGTGGTGCACGGTGAAACCGTGCTTGAGGCAGTGCGCCCCGCCGGAGTTCTCGGCCACGTTGCCGCCCACCGAGCAGACCACCTGGCTGGACGGGTCGGGCGCGTAGAACAGGCCGAACGGCGCCGCCGCCTTGCTCACGGCCAGGTTCGTGACGCCCGGCTCGACCACCGCCCGCCTGCTCACCGGGTCGATCTCGACAATGGCGCGCATCCGGGACATCACGATCAGCACCCCGTCCTGGTGCGGCAGCGCGCCGCCGGACAGGCCGGTGCCGCTGCCGCGGGCCACGAACGGGACGCCCGCCGCCGCGCACGCCGCGACGACCGCAGCCACCTCGGCCGCCGTCGCAGGCAGCACCGCCAGGGCGGGCACCGACCGGTGCGAGGTCAGCCCGTCGCATTCGTAGGTGCGCAGCTCCAGCGGATCGGTGATGACATTGCCCCCACCGCAGATGCCCTGCAGCCGCGGTACCAGCGCCTGGATGGCCGTCGTCATCACTACCACCTCACCCCGGGAAACCTGTGCTGATTGTCTCCTTTTAGCGCGCCCGTGACCAGGAACGCCGCTACGGCATCCGCTCGTAGGCCGGGATGGTGAGGAAGTCCACGAAGCTGTCGGCCAGCGCCACCTCGGTGAACAGCGCGGTGGCCTGCCCGTACTGGGCCGCGTCGAAATCCTCCCCGGCCGCCGCGCGGATCTTGGTCAGCTCCTCGTCGATGAGCTGCTCGACCAGTTCCCTGGTCACCACCGGGCCGTCGGCCAGGGCCACGTCGTTGTGGATCCACTGCCAGGTCTGGGACCGGGAGATCTCCGCGGTGGCCGCGTCCTCCATCAGGTTGAAGATGCCCACCGCGCCGTTGCCGCCCAGCCAGCTGGCCAGGTACTGCAGCCCGACGCTGATGTTGTTCCGCAGCCCGGCCTCGGTGATCGAGCCCGGCGTCTTGCTCACCGAGAGCAGGTCCTCGGCGGTCACGCTGACGTCTTCGCGGGTCTTGCCCAGCTGGTTCGGGTTCGACCCGAGCACGCCGTCGAACACCTCCTTGCACAGCGGCACCAGGTCCGGGTGCGCCACCCAGGAGCCGTCGAACCCGTCGCCGGACTCGCGGGTCTTGTCGTCCCGGACCTTGGCCATGGCCTGCGCGTTGACCTCGGGGTCACGCCGGCTGGGGATGAACGCGGCCATCCCGCCGATGGCGTGCGCGCCGCGCCGGTGGCAGGTCTTGACCAGCAGTTCGGTATAGGCCCGCATGAACGGGGCGGTCATCGTGACCGCATTGCGCTCGGGCAGCACGAACTCCTTGCCCCGGGTGCGGAACTTCTTGATGATGCTGAACAGGTAGTCCCAGCGGCCCGCGTTCAGCCCGGCCGAGTGCTCCCGCAGCTCGTAGAGGATCTCCTCCATCTCGAACGCGGCCGGGATCGTCTCGATCAGCACCGTGGCCCGGATCGTCCCGCGCGGGATGCCGAGGAAGTCCTGCCCGATCACGAACGCGTCGTTCCACAGCCGCGCCTCGAGGTGGCTCTCGTTCTTGGCCAGGTAGTAGTAGGGGCCCTTGCCCGCCTCCAGCTGGCGCTGCGCACAGGTGGCCAGGTACAGCGCGAAGTCGACCAGGCTGCCCGAGGCGCGCACCCCGCCCACCAGGATGTGCTTCTCGTCCAGGTGCCAGCCGCGCGGCCGGACCACGATCGTGGCCAGCTCCTCATCCGGCCGCAGCGCGTAGTCCTTGCCCTCGGGCGAGCGGAAGTCGATGGTCCGGTCCAGCGCGTCCTTCAGGTTGAGCTGGCCGGTGATCATGTTGTCCCACAGCGGGGTGTTGGCGTCCTCGAAGTCGGCCAGCCACACGTTGGCGCCGGAGTTCAGCGCGTTGACCGTCATCTTCTTGTCGGTCGGCCCGGTGATCTCCACCCGGCGGTCGACCAGGCCCGGCGCGGGCGGCGCGACCCGCCACGCGCTGTTCTCCCTGATTTCCTGGGTCTCCGGCAGGAAGTCCAGCATCCCGCCCCGGGACAGCTCGGCCTGACGGCGGCGGCGCGCCGCGAGCAGCTCCGACCGGCGGGTGCCGAGTTCGGCGTGCAGGGTGGCGATCAGCTCGATGGCCTGCGGCGTCAGGATCTCGTCGTAGCGCTCGCCGTACGGTCCGGTGATCTCCACGCGTTCGGTTCCCGGCATGTTGCAGCTCCTCCCGAGTCGTGCCCTACATCCTAGGCAGCCGTACTGGGCCCCCGCCCAGCAGGATCGGAACGCGGTTAGGCCGGGCGCAGCTTCGCGACGAGGTTGCTGGGAACGATCTGCACCGCAAACGGCCGCTGCGCGCAGAACGCCTGGTCACCGATCACGTGCGCGACCTCGGAGTAGCCGCCGCCAGACAGCTCGAACGCACGCAGGGCGGACCGGTCAAGATCCGGGTCGATCACCCAGTAAGACGGAACGCCGGACCGCTCGTAGGCGGCCTTCTTCAGGTTCAGGTCCCGCAGCGCCGAGTCCGGCGACAAGATCTCCGCCACCAGCAGCGGCGGGCCGACCAGCCTGGCCCCGCCAAGGTCGGTGCGGCGTGCGACGACCACATCGGGCTCCAGCGCGGTTGCTTCCGTCAGGCGCACGTTCACGTTCGGGAAGACAATCAGGTCCTCCGGACAAGCCTGCTCGAGCAGCATGGCCAGCACGATCGCGACGCGCTGGTGCGGCAGGCCGGGCGCCGGGCTCACGATCAGGGTTCCGTCAAGCAGCTCGTACCGGTGCCCATCGTCGGGCATCCGGTCGAGATCGGCGATGGTGAACCCCTCGCCATGCTCCGGCCAGGCTTCGGCAATGGTCACGGTTCCCATGATGCCTCCAGATGCTCATGTCGGCCACCATGCCAGGGACCACCGACATTTACCGCGCAGAAGCGACGGCGGCAGACCGGCGGGTACCTGCCGCCTAGCGCGCACATACCATACTCGTGTAGTTCTTAGTGGTGTCGGCTGATGTACAAACCAGGTCTGCGTTGTCTGCCGACGTGTCGAGCGAAGCTTGGGTATCTGCCGATGCGCTTGAATCGGGCGCCTCGCTTGAGGCGAGAACATTTGCTCCAACGGCGGCGTTGACAGTTGCACCGCTTACCGAGATTGGACCGACGACCGCGGGTGACTGGAGCGCGACGCTGACAGAGTTGGCGGTCTCAGTTGCACCCTCGCTGGCGGTGACTGAATCAGCGACTGTCGCGACCGCCCCGGGGACTCTGGTCGCTGCACCCGCACCCAGCGTGCCGGCGATGCTAAGACCCGCGTCCGTCAGGTTAGCCCCCGTGCGGGTCATGCCATACGCCTGAAGCGTCTGAGAGGTGTAGGTGTCTACCGGGGCACCATTCACCATCGTGCGAGCACCCGAAACTGTAACGTCCAGCCCATGAGCACCAACGGCGATGCCGGCTGCGGCGATCGGGACGCCGATCAGTGCTTCAGACGTGGCGGCTCCCACGAGGATCATGGCCCCGCCAGCCGCTGCTTCGAGACCTCCGCCGACCATCTTGACGCCGCCCATGAATTGGTCCCAGGCGCCCTTGCCCTGCGGATCCACTAGCCGCACCGGGTTATTCGAAACGTACTGATAAAGGTTAAGGCCGTCACTGACGCCGGCGGGATCGCAGCTGGTCCAGCGACCGAGCCACGGTGCGTAGTACCGCGCGCTGTGGTAACAGAAACCCGTTTCCGTGTCGCGTTCCTTGCCGGTGTACCGGTAGCGCTTGAGGCTCACCTCCGCCACGCTGCGTCCCGACTGCAAGGAGGTACTGCCGTAGGGGTAGTACTCCTCGTAGGAGATAACTGCGGCATCTGGGTCGAGTTCGAGCACGGCGGAGCCGAGCTGGTAGCCAGCAGCTCCCGGATCGCTCCGAGGCTGAGCGGCCCGAGCCGCAGACGATCGACTCTTTCGGCCGGGACGCTATCGGCGGCCAGCGGAGGCAGGATTCCGGACCAGTCCGTCCGCACCGTCGCCATCAGGCCCACCGGCTCGAGCTGCAGGCGGCGCAGCGCGAAGCACAGGACGCGCGCGGAGGCGGTATAAAGCCAGGCCAGATCATCGACCACCACCACCACCGGGTGCATCTCGGACAGGTCGCGAAGCAGCGTAAGCACAGCTGTCGCCGCGGTCCGCGGATCCGTGGGCCGTCGCCCGGAGTCCGTGCGGAGAACGGCCTGACGGACTGCCTGCTGCTGCGGGCCCGGCAGCCCGTCGACCAGGTCGGCCGGAACCGTTTCCAGTAGGTCCGCCAACCCCGCGAACTCCAGCGGCATCTCGGACTGGACCGGATAAGCGGACAGCACCGTCATCCCGAGCTGTACCGCGGTGTCACGGCCTTCTTTCAGCAGAGTTGTCTTCCCGATCCCCGCTTCACCCTCGATCAGCAGCACACGCGGCCCGCCGGGAATATCGCGAAGAAAGCTGCTGATCCTGGCGGTCTCCGCATCCCGGCCAATGGGCATCGGCTAATTCCCCGCCCTCGGTTGTCACCGCCAGCGTGGGCTGTGGCCCAAGGCTTGTCAACCCAGCTGCGATGTGGTCTAAAGCGGCCAGGTTTCGCTGCCGCGTACTGACGCCTAGGCGCTCACGTATACGGAGCAACCGAGAACCTGCCTGATACACGGCCTCAGCCGGCATCGCACACGGCGGTTAGGCTGATCTGTTGTGATTATTCAACCTCGCTATTGTGCACTGCATCTAGCACTATCTTCCGGCCGCCCGCGCGGAAAAGGATATATAGGGCCGCCTATGGCACTGTGCTGATAATTGCCAGCCGAATTGGACCGAACGGGTGGGCATCCTGGCAACCAGGTGCCGGAGCCACTGGTATGCGATGCCACCTGCGCCGATAGGACGGATCCACAGATCTGCCGCCAGGCCACTCATACCCGGAGCCGTGAAAGCTGCTAAACTTACCTGACCCGGCAATCGACACTATCCCCGTCAGTACGTACCCAAAGAAAGTATATCACCGAATATGACGTCTCGC
Organism: uncultured Actinomycetes bacterium; assembly: GCA_963835775.1. Taxonomy (GTDB): domain Bacteria; phylum Actinomycetota; class Actinomycetes; order Streptosporangiales; family Streptosporangiaceae; genus Palsa-504. The sequence goes on from CAWIHB010000009.1 coordinate 13,183, forward strand.
CAATCCGAATCCGTCGCCGCGGGTAGAGAAAGTGCCGTCGGCCAGGAGCAAGCCTACGTCGATATGCTGTACCGCCTGCTGGATACCGCCCGTGACCGGGCCGCCCGGGCGCTGGCCGTGACGCACGGCAGCGGCGGCGCGGGCGGGACGTTCCAGGCCCGGGTCGAGCGTGACATCACCGCGGCCGAACAGGGCAGGCGGCTGGCCCAGCTCAACGCGGTGGAGGCCGGCCTGGTGTTCGGCCGCACCGACGGCTACCAGGCCCGCGCCACGGACAGCGCGCCGGCCACGCTGTACATCGGCCGGATCGGGCTGCGCGACGACGAGCACGAGCCCAAGCTGATCGACTGGCGCGCGCCCGCCGCGCACCCGTTCTACGCCGCCACCCCCAAGGACCCGAACGGCCTGATCCGGCGACGTCACATCTACACCAGGAACCGCACCGTCACCGGAGTGGATGACGAGGTCTTCGACCTGGACGCGATGTCCGAGCCGGACCGCAGAACGCTGTCCGGCGAGGCCATGCTGATCGCCAGCATCACCGCCAGCCGCACCGGCCGGATGACCGACGTGGTGGCCACCATCCAGGCCGAACAGGACCGGGTGATCCGGGCCGGCCTGCAGGGCGTGCTGGTCGTCCAGGGCGGCCCGGGCACCGGCAAGACCGTGGCCGCCCTGCACCGCGCCGCCTACCTGCTCTACACCCACCGCCGCACCCTGGAGCGGCGCGGTGTCCTGGTCATCGGGCCGAATGCCACTTTCCTCCGCTACATCAGCCAGGTCCTGCCGTCCCTGGGCGAGACCGACGTGGTGCTCAGCTCCATCGCCGAGCTGTTCCCCGGGATCAGCGCCGCGCCGGACGGCGATCCCGCCGCCGCCGTGATCAAGGGCGACCTGAAGATGGTGCAGGTGCTGCGCCGGGCGGTGCGCGACACCCAGCAGGCCCCGCCCGGCGACCTGGAGGTCACCGCCGACGGCGTGCGGATGACGGTGCCGCGGGAGACCTGCCTGCGCGCCCGCGACCGGGCCCGGGCCCTGCGCAAGCCGCACAACGCGGCCCGCAAGCTGTTCGTCACCGAGATGCTCGGCGCGCTCGCGAGGGCCGAGGCGGCCGCCCTCGGCCGCCCCCTCGACCCCGATGACCTGCCCTACACCCGCGCCCGGCTGTGGGACGAGGCGCCGGTCCGGGCCGCGCTCGATGGCCTGTGGCCGTTCCTGACCCCGCAGCGGCTGGTGGCCGGGCTGCTGGCCTCCGAAGGTGCCCTCCGCCGCGCCGCCCCGGCTTTTTCTGCGGCCGAACGGGCCGTGCTGCTCCGCCCGGCGGCCCCCGACGCGTGGACCGTGGCCGACGTGCCGCTGCTCGATGAGGCCGCGCAGCTGCTGGGCACCGACGACTCGGCCGACAAGCGCCAGCGCCGGGCCGCGGACCGGGAGCGCAGGGCCGAGGAGCGGTACGCCCGGGAGGTGCTGGAGATCACCGGCCTGGCCGGGCAGGGTTTCGTGGACGCCGCCACGCTGGCGGACTGGAACCGCGATCCGGGCCAGCAGCTCACCACGGCCGAACGCGCCTGGGCCGACCCGTCCTGGGCCTACGGCCACGTGATCGTGGACGAGGCGCAGGAGCTGTCCGCCATGGCCTGGCGGATGGTGATGCGGCGCATCCCCACCCGGTCGCTGACCGTGGTCGGTGACGTGGCCCAGCGGGGGAGCGCGGCCGGCGCCCGGTCCTGGGCCGAGATGCTCGACCCGTACGTGAAGGGCCGCTGGCACGAGGAACTGCTGACGGTCAACTACCGGACGCCCGCCGAGATCATGGCCGTAGCCGCCGACGTGCTGGCCTCGGTCGCGCCCGGCGAGCACCCGCCCGAGTCGGTCCGCGAGGAAGGCGTCCCGCCGCGCGCGGTCCGCATCCCCTTCCGCCTCGTCCTGGTCCCCCCGCCCAGCCCAGACCCCCTCCCGCGCCCCGCCCCGCCCGCCCCGCCCACCTCACTCACCCCGCCCGCCCCACCCACCTCACCTACCTCACCTACCTCACCCACCTCACCCACCCCACATACCTCACCCACTCCACACACCTCATCCACCCCGCCTGCCTCGCGTTTCCCCTCCGTCCCCCCTTCCTTGCTGGCCACGGGCGCCGCGTCAGTCGCCGACGCCGAATTGGCCGAGATGGAGGAGGGCGGGCGGCTGGCGGTCATCGCGCCGGTGAGCCGGATCGGCGAGCTGGCCCGGGCCCTGCCCGCGGCGGTGCCCGGCGACCGGCCCGAGGTGCTCGACTCGCCGGTCGCGCTGCTGACCGTGGGCCAGGCCAAGGGCCTGGAGTTCGACCGGGTGGTGCTGGTCGACCCGGCCGGGCTGCTGGCCGAGTCCCCGGCCGGCGGGCATGACCTCTACGTGGCCGTCACCCGGGCCACGCACCGCCTGACCGTGGTCTACGACGGCGACCTGCCCGCCCCGCTGCACCGCCTAGCGCGCTGACCCCTGATCGCGAAGGGTTTGGGGGCGTCGCCATCATGAGTTGCCCGGCCGGGGTACCACGGACCGTTCGGCATCAATGAAGAAGCAGCGGCGGGGCAGATATCGAGCGGCCCGGGTGTTAATGAAATGAAATCCCGCGCGGCGCGTGGCACCATCGGGGGACGAGCAAACCACGGATCTCGGAGGACAATGAGCACGGTCTTCAGTGAGCAGCCCGACGTACCCGACCTGGCCGGGGAGATGGACCTGGAGGAACGGCACGCGCTGAGGCGGGTGGCCGGGCTCTCCACCGAGCTTCAGGACATCAGCGAGGTCGAGTACCGGGCGCTGCGCCTCGAGCGGGTCGTGCTCGTCGGGGTCTGGGCCGAAGGCAGCCTGGCCAGCGCGGAGAACTCGCTGCGTGAGCTGAGCAGGCTGGCCGAGACGGCGGGTTCCGAGGTTCTCGACGGCCTGATCCAGCGGCGCGGCCGGGTCGACGCCGCCACCTACATCGGCTCGGGCAAGGCGCATGAGCTGGCCGGCATCGTGGCCGCGGACGGCGCCGACACAGTGATCTGCGACGGCGAGCTGACCCCCAGCCAGCTGCGGCGCCTGGAGGGCGTGGTCAAGGTCAAGGTCGTCGACCGGACCGCGCTGATCCTGGACATCTTCGCCCAGCACGCCCGCAGCCGCGAGGGCAAGGCCCAGGTCGAGCTGGCCCAGCTGCAGTACATGCTGCCCAGGCTGCGCGGCTGGGGCGAGTCGCTGTCCCGGCAGGCCGGCGGCCGGGTGGCCGGCGGCGGCGGGATCGGGACCCGCGGTCCCGGCGAGACCAAGCTGGAGACCGACCGGCGGCGGCTGCGGGCCCGCATCGCGCGGCTGAAGAAGGACATGGACGGACTGGCCACCGGGCGGAAGGTCCAGCGCGGCCGCCGCCGGCGCCATGACGTGCCGTCCGTGGTGATCGCCGGCTACACCAACGCGGGCAAGTCGAGCCTGCTCAACGCGCTCACCGGGGCTGGCGTCCTGGTCGAGGACGCGCTGTTCGCCACCCTGGATCCCGCCGTGCGGCGGGCCGAGACCCCGTCCGGGCGCGCGTACACGCTGACCGACACCGTCGGCTTCGTCCGCCACCTGCCGCACCAGCTGGTCGAGGCGTTCCGGTCCACGCTGGAGGAAGCGGCCGAGGCGGACCTCATCCTGCACGTGGTGGACGGGTCCGACGCCGAGCCGGAGGCGCAGATCGCCGCGGTCCGCGGCGTGCTGGCCGAGATCGGCGCCGCGCACGTGCCGGAGCTGATCGTGGTCAACAAGATCGACACCGCCGACCCGGTCGTGCTGCACGGGCTGCGGGCGCGCGAGCCCGGCAGCGTCAGCGTCTCGGCCAGGACCGGAGCCGGGCTGGCCGCGCTGGCCGGCACCATCGAGGCCGCGCTGCCGCGGCTGGACAAGCAGGTCCGGGTAATCGTGCCGTACCGCCGGGGCGACCTGGTGGCCCGGGCCCACGCCGACGGCGAGGTGCTGAGCGCCGAGCACGTGGCCGACGGCACGCTGCTCGAAGCCCGGGTCCCGCCGGCCCTGGCCGCCCAGCTGGAAGCCGCCGCGCTGGAACCGGCCGCGCTGGCGCCCACGCCCGCCGTGGCGCCCACGCCCGCCGTGGCGCCCACGGCCTGACCAGGCTCGCCGCACCGCTGCGCACGCACGTTTGTGTCTCTATCGGAACGTGATAGTGGTCACTTTTGGCGAGTATTTTTGGTCGCCTAAGAACTTCTTAACTGCGGCAGAGGATATGGTTCGCCATTTCGCCGAAGGTCTTGTCGGCGATGGTGGCGGTGCAATAACGTATCTGGATCGATATGTTGCTGACCGCACCCGCACGGCCCACACTCATACGGTGCTGACGCAGGCGTGGTGCGCAAGCGAAGTTCGTCCACTGCTCGCCGGTGACCCGGCGTGCGCCAGGCATGGCAGGTGATCGCGTATGGCGCGTGAGATCACCGGTCCCGGGGGGGATCGCCGGTGACTGTTCGCCTGCTGACCAACATCGGCCGCCTGTGGACGGGATCCGAGATCCTGTCCAACGCCGCCATCGTGACCGGCGATGACCGGATCGTCTGGGTCGGGCCCGCCGCCGAGCTGCCCCAGCGCATCCCCGGCGTGGTCGACGACATCGTGGACGTGGACCACGTCGAGAACCTGGGCGGCGGCCTGGTCACTCCGGGCCTGATCGACGCCCACACGCACCCGGTCTACGCGGGCAACCGCTGGGCCGAGCTGGCCATGCGCTCCAACGGCTCCTCGGTCGCGGAAATCACCCAGGCCGGGGGCGGGGTGGCCTCCACCGTGACCGTGACCCGGGGCACCGACCCCTGGACGCTGTGCAACGGGGTCAGGGAGCGGATGGGCCGCTGGCTGCGGTCCGGGGCCACCACCATCGAGGCCAAGACCGGCTACCACCTGACCAGGGACGGCGAGCTGGCCGACGTCCGCATGCTGCGCGGCCTGGAGGGCGAGCCCGGCATGCCGCGGGTCCACGTCACCTTCCTGGCCGCCCACGCCGTCCCGCCCGAGTTCTTCGGCCGCCGCGCGGACTACATCGAACGCGGTCACGGCCTGGAGCGCCGAGGCCGCCGCGGTCGGCGCGGACAGCGTGGATGTGTACTGCGAGGAGGGCCGGTTCTCCGAGGAGGAGGCCCGCTGGATTCTCAGCGCGGGCCGCCGGTCCGGCCTGCTGCCGCGGCTGCACGCCTGCGGCGACTCGCGTACCGGCGCCGCCCAGCTGGCCGCCGAGCTCGGCTGCGCCTCCGCCGACCTGCTGCACGAGGCCAGCGAGGACGATGTGGCCTCGCTCGCCCGGGCGGGCGTGGCCGCCGTGATGTGCCCGAGCACCGCGCTGCAGACCGGGGCCAGGCCTCCGGTCCGGGCCCTGCTCGACAAGGGCGTCACGGTCGCCCTCGGCTCGGATCACACCCCGGGCGGCACCGGGATCACCTCGATGGCCCTGGTCATCTCGCTGGCCGTGTCCTACCTCGGGATGAGCGTGGAGGAGGCCCTGCGGGCGGCCACCATCGGCGGCGCACACGCGCTGCGGGCACCCGACCGGGGGGCGATGGTCCGCGGCCGCCTGGCCGACATGGTGCTGTGGGACGCCGATCACGAGGGCGCGTTCGTCTGGTCCTACGGCCTGGCCCCGCGCCGCGTCTGGCTCGGCGGCGAGCCCGTCATCTGAGGTCCTCCACGCCGGCGGCCCAGACGCCGAGTTCGGCATCCGGGGCGCGGACATGGCATGCTGCGGTCATGGCAGCGCGTACCGCGGAAGGCCCGTCGCCGGTCACGATCGTCGTGGGGGAGGAGGAGTTCCTCATCGACCGGACGGTCCGGGACCTGATCACCGCCCGCCAGCAGGCGGGCCAGGCCGGGGATGTCCACGACCTGGACGGCGCGGCGCTGGGGCCCGGTGAGCTTGACGGGCTGACGTCGCCGTCGCTGTTCGGCGGCGGATGCGTGGTGGTGATCAGGTCGGCGCAGAACACCGCCAAGGACGTGGCCGCCGAGCTGGTCAGCTACACGGGCCACCCGGCCGAGGACACCGCCCTCATCCTGACCCACGCGGGCGGGGCCAAAGGCAAGGAGCTGCTGGCCGGGGTCAAGTCAGCCGGGGCGCGCGTGGTCGAGTGCCCCAAGGTCACCAGGTTCGCCGAACGGCTCGATTTCGTCCGGGCCGAATTCCGGCGGGCGGGCCGACGAGCCGACGATGCCGCCGCCCGCGCCCTGCTCAACGCGGTCGGCTCGGACCTGCGTGAGCTCGCGGCGGCCTGTGACCAGCTGGCCGCCGACGCCGGCGATTATATAGACGAGGCCACGGTAGCCACCTACTACCGGGGCCGGGCCGAGGCCACCGGGTTCACCGTGGCCGACCGGGCGGTGGAGGGGCACCTGGCCCAGGCGCTCGAGCAGCTGCGCTGGGCCCTGGCCACCGGCGTCTCGCCCGTGCTGATCTGCAGCGCGCTGGCCCAGGGGGTGCGGCTGCTCGGCCGGGTCGGTTCGGCGCCCCGCGGGCAGAATGCCGCCGCGCTCGCGGCCGAGGTCGGCGCCCCGCCGTGGAAGATCGACCGGGTGCGGCAGCAGCTGCGCGGGTGGCAGCCGGAGGGCATCGCCCACGCGCTGCACGCCGTGGCCGAGGCCGACGCCCAGGTCAAGGGCGAGACGACCAGCGCCGCCTACGCCCTGGAACGCGCCATCCGCCGCATCGTGGCCGCCCGCGCCACGTAAGCCGCGCGGCCACGTAAGCCGCGCGGCCACGTAAGCCGCGCGGCCACGTAAGCCGCGCGGCCACGCCAAAACCCGGCCCAGGGCCCAGGCCAGAGGAAAGCCCAGAGGAAAGCTAGGCCTGCTGGAGCTCGGCGTACCGCTTGGCGATCGCGGACTTGCGGTTCGCGGCCTGGTTCTTGTGGATGACGCCCTTGCTGGCCGCCTTGTCCAGCTGCCGGCAGGCGGCACGCAGCGCCACCTCGGCCTCGTTGACGTCGCCGCCGTCGGCGGCCTCGCGGAACTTACGGACCGACGTGCGCAGCGAGGACTTGACGGCCTTGTTCCGCTGGCGCGCCTTCTCGTTCTGCTTGTTGCGCTTGATCTGAGACTTTATATTCGCCACGCGTGGGAGTCCTTCAGAAGTTTGGCTGTGGGTGACGCGACGACGAAGCTTATCCGAGCCGAAGCCCTACACTCAAACCGCGAGAACCACGAGCCCCGGCAGCCGCAACGGCAGCCGCAACGGCAGCCCGCAACGGCGGCCCACCACGGCAGCCCGCCTGACATGGGATCATGGAACACCGTAGCCGACATCCAGGCGAACACCCGAGGCCGCATGGCGGCGAGTAACCGAACGGACGTGCGTGTCACCTACCAGCCCTGCCCCTGGCCACACCGACCAGGCGGTGATCAGGAACTTCTGCATTATCGCCCACATCGATCACGGCAAGTCGACGCTGGCCGACCGGATGCTGCAGCTCACCGGCGTGGTGCAAGGACGCCAGATGCGCGCGCAGTACCTGGACCGGATGGACATCGAGCGCGAGCGCGGCATCACGATCAAGAGCCAGGCGGTCCGGCTGCCGTGGACCGGCCTTGATCAGACCCAGTACGTCCTCAACCTGATCGACACCCCCGGCCACGTGGACTTCAGTTACGAGGTCTCCCGCAGCCTGGCCGCCTGCGAGGGCGCGGTGCTGCTGGTCGACGCCGCCCAGGGCATCGAGGCGCAGACGCTGGCCAACCTGTACCTGGCCCTGGACGCCGACCTCAAAATCATCCCGGTGCTGAACAAGATCGACCTGCCCGCCGCCCAGCCCGACCGCTACGCCGCCGAACTAGCCGGGATCATCGGCTGCGATCCCAGCGAGGTCCTCCGGGTCAGCGCCAAGACCGGCGAGGGCGTGGAAGACCTGCTGCACGAGGTCGTCCGCCTGGTCCCCGCCCCGCACGGCGACCCGGACGCCCCGGCCCGCGGGCTCATCTTCGACTCGATCTACGACACCTACCGCGGCGTGGTGACCTACGTCCGGGTGATCGACGGCCGGCTCTCCCGGCGGGAGCGCAGCCTGATGATGTCCACCCGAGCGGCCCACGAGACGCTCGAGGTGGGGGTCATCTCACCCGAGCCGATCCCCAGCGAGGGGCTGGCCGCGGGCGAGGTCGGCTACCTGATCACCGGGGTCAAGGACGTCCGGCAGGCCCGGGTCGGCGACACCGTGACCAGCGCCGGGCACCCGGCCAAAGCGCCGCTGGCCGGATACTCCCACCCCAAGCCGATGGTGTTCTCCGGCCTGTACCCGGTGGACGGCGACGACTACCCGGACCTGCGCGACGCGCTGGACAAGCTGCGGCTCAACGACGCCGCGCTGGTCTTCGAGCCGGAGACGAGCGCCGCGCTCGGCTTCGGCTTCCGCTGCGGGTTCCTGGGCCTGCTGCACATGGAGATCGTGCGCGAGCGGCTGGAGCGCGAGTTCGACCTGTCGCTGATCTCCACCTCGCCCAACGCCGTCTACCGCGTGGTCATGGACACCGGCCAGGAACTCCGGGTGACCAACCCCAGCGACTTCCCGGGCGGCGGCTTCGAACTCCAGCAAGGAGCACTGAAGGGCAAGATCAACCGGGTCTACGAACCGGTGGTGCGGGCCACGGTCATCTCCCCGGCCGAATACATCGGCACGATCATGGAGCTGTGCCAGAGCCGGCGCGGCGCCCTGATCGGCATGGACTACCTGTCCGCGGACCGGGTGGAGATCCGCTACACGCTGCCGCTGGCCGAGATCATCTTCGACTTCTTCGACCAGCTCAAGTCGCGCACCCGCGGCTACGCGTCGCTGGACTACGAGCCCGACGGGGAGCAGCAGGCCAACCTGGTCAAGGTCGACATCCTGCTGCAGGGCCAGCCGGTGGACGCGTTCAGCCAGATCGTGCACGCCGACGAGGCCAGGGAGTACGGCCTGTCCATGACGGCCAAGCTGAAGGAGCTGATCCCGCGGCAGCAGTTCGAGGTCCCGATCCAGGCCGCGGTGGGCGCCCGGATCATCGCCCGGGAGAACATCCGTGCCCTGCGCAAGGACGTGCTGGCCAAGTGCTACGGCGGCGACATCACCCGCAAGCGCAAGCTGCTGGAGAAGCAGAAGGAAGGCAAGAAGCGGATGAAGACCATCGGCCGGGTCGACGTCCCGCAGGAGGCCTTCGTCGCGGCGCTGTCCACTCAGCCCGCAGAAAAGGGAAAGCGGTAACCCGGCGGTATTTTTTATGCCGAACGGTCCGTGCTGCGCGCCGCCGGGCCCCATCACGGCCCCGGTGGCGGTCCCGGCTTCAGGACCGGCATCAGGTGCACGTGCAGCGGCGTGTAGACCACGGTCTGGGTGTGCGCGGTGATCACGGCGGTGATCAGCGCGGCCAGCGTGAAGATGACCAGCGCGGTGATGACCAGCGCGGCCGCAGGCTTCCAGCTGGCCGGCGCGGTGCTGACCGGCAGCACGGCCCCGGGCGGCACCGGGCCCACCGGATAGGGGACGCCGTCGGCGGGCAGGTCCGCGGTCAGCCCCCATAGCTGCTCGTAGGTGCGGGCCGCGTAGGCCGCCGCGACGCGATCGTTGAGCTCATCCTGGGTCAGACGGCCCTCGGTGAAGCCCGCCCGCAGCACGCCCACGGCCCGCTCCCGGTCGGCGCTTGACGCCAGCCAGCCCGGGTTCACGATGCTAGCCCGGGGGGACGACCCCCCGGAGCCCCCCGCTATTTGGTCTGGGGGGACCCATCCCCCCAGACCACCCATGGGATCGTATGCCACGTAAGCCTCCCGCGGACGCCTCTACTGAGTGTAGACGTGCGACGCGCCCCAGGAGTGCCAATGACCCTTAGCAGCCGCCGGGTCTGGTATCGCACCGCGGCGGCCAGGGCCGCATGCAGCGATCTCAGGGGGTCGGGGCGGGCCCGCCGCCGTTGTGCGCGATCGAGATCGCCACGCTCACCAGCGTGGCCGCGATGAGCACCGACCAGAAGATGATCGCCATGTAGCCGAGCACCAGCCCGCTGGTGGCCAGCCCGTCGCCGCGCTCCGCGGTCTGCCTGATCTGGCGGCGCGCGATGTGACCGCAGACCACGGCAGGAATGGCGGTCAGCCCGACGGTGAAGAACTCGGCCACGCCCAGCACCATGGACGCGATGGCCATCGAGTTCGTGCTGGCGGCCGGCGCCTGGTAGGCCGCTACCGGCCAGGCAGGCAGCACGCCGGCCGGCAGGTCGGAGGTCAGCGCGGCCAGCTCGCCGTAGGTGCGGGCGGAGTAGGCCCGCCCCATCCGGTCGTTGTACTCGTCCTGGGTCAGGCGGCCCTCGGCGAAGCCGGCCTTGAGCACATCGACGGCCCGTTCCCGGTCCGCCGACGACGCGCGCATGGCGGCCTGGTTCCCGGCCGGGTGGGCCGGGTAACCCGGGCCCACCGGGTAGCCGGGCGGCTGGACCTGGTAGCCCGCGGGCGGAGCGTGATAGCCGGACGCCGGAGGATAGTAACCGGGTGGCGGTACCGGGGAGCCGCCGGGCGGGCTGTACCTGGGGTACTGGGCCGGCCATTGCGACTGGTTGTCTGCCACCGATGCCTCCCGTAACGCGACCCGAGTGCCTACCGTGTCCGCGACTGTTTCCAGTCTAAGCGCGCCAATCGCCAATAAGGCATCCCCCGTCAAGCTCGTCGGCAACTGCGGCCCCGCCGGGTAGCGTGGCTGGCATGCCTGGTGCGATGCCCGACGGATCAGGGTTCGAGCCCGTCCCCGCCGACGGGGCCCTGCCGGACGGCGCGCGCCGCGCGCTGGGCGAGCGGCCTTTCGGCGTCTACGTGCACGTGCCGTTCTGCACGACACGCTGCGGGTACTGCGACTTCAACACCTACACCGCCGCGGAACTCGGCGGGTCCGCGGGCTCAGCCGCGGTGTCACTGGCGGGCTATCCCAGCCTGGCCATCGCCGAGATCGGGTTCGCCCGCAAGGTGCTCGGGTCCGCGGACATCCCGGTCAGCACGGTGTTCTTCGGTGGCGGAACGCCGACCCTGATGCCCCCGGCCGCCTTCGGCGCCATCCTGCGCGCCATCGACGGCGAGTTCGGCCTGGCCCCCGGGGCCGAGGTCAGCACCGAAGCCAACCCGGAAAGCGTCGAGCCGCGAACCCTGGCGGAACTGCGGGCCCGCGGCATCACCCGGGTGTCGTTCGGGATGCAGAGCGCGGTGCCCGGCGTGCTGGCGGTGCTGGACCGGGTGCACCAGCCGGGGCGCCCGGCGCGCTGTGCCGCCTGGGCCCGCGCGGCCGGTTTCTCCCACGTCAGCCTGGACCTGATCTACGGGACGCCGGGGGAGACCGACGCGGACTGGCGCTGCTCGCTGGAGGCCGCCATCGGCGCCGGGCCCGATCACGTGTCCGCCTACGCGCTGACCGTCGAGACCGGAACCCGGCTGGCCGCCCGGGTCAGGCGCGGCGAGCTGGCCGCCCCGGACGACGACGTGCTGGCCGATCGCTACCTGGCCGCCGACGAGCTGCTCTCCGCGGCCGGCTATGGCTGGTACGAGATCTCCAACTGGGCGGCGGGCGCCGCGTCGCGGTGCGCGCACAACCTGCTCTACTGGACGGGCGGCGACTGGTGGGGCGCCGGCCCGGGCGCGCACAGCCACGTCGGCGGCACCCGCTGGTGGAACGTCCGGCATCCCGCCGCCTACGCCACCCGGATCGGCGCGGGGATCAGCCCGGGCCAGGCCCGCGAGGTGCTGGCCGAGCCCGAACGTCAGCTGGAGCGCGTCATGCTGCTCCTGCGCCTGGCCGAAGGCTGCCCGCTGGCCGTGCTCAGCCCGGCCGGGCGGGCCGGCGCGGCCACGGTGGTCGCCGAGGGGCTGGCCAGCGTGCAGGCCTACCGCCGGGGCCGGATCGTGCTCACCCGCCGGGGCCGGCTGCTCGCCGACACCGTGACCCGGATGCTCACCGACTGAAGTTACCTGACCATCTGGCTGTGGATCCAGCTGGGCGGCAGCTCCGGCCGCTCGCCGCGGTTGGCCGCGGCGAAGCCGCGGATGAGGTACCGCAGCATGCCCAGCCACAGCACCAGGGCCACCGGGATGGCCACGGCCAGGGCCACGACCGTGCTGTCCAGCAGGAGCAGCCCGCACAGGATCAGGCAGCACAGCGCGTACAGGATCCAGGTCAGCGACAGGTTCAGCGCCAGCGCCGTGTGCGCCCGCAGGAACGGCGACCGTCTGCGCCCCATCAGGTAGAAGATCAGCGGGATCACCGGACCGGAGAGGATTGCGCCCAGGTAGGCGCAGCTAGCCGAGGTCACGTCGGCCTCGCGGACCGGCTCGCCTCCAGCTGTGTCACCCCCGGCTGTCATCAACGGTCCTCGCGTCTGCTCCGCTGCTGGATCCACGCTATTCGGTTCCCGGCGAGGTGACGAAATCGATCAGCTCCTCGACCCGGCCCAGCAGCTCGGGCTCCAGGTCGGCGAGGCTGGTCACCGAACGCAGGATCCGCTGCCAGGCCGCGGGCACCTCGGCCGGCCAGCCGAGGGCGCGCAGCACGCCTTCCTTCCACGGCTGTCCCCGCGGGACGTCCGGCCAGCCCGCGATGTTCACCGACGCGGGCCGGACCGCGGCCCAGATGTCGATGAACGGGTGGCCTACGATCAGCACGTCGGGCGACCGCACGCCCGCCGCGATCCGGCTCTCCTTGGAGCCTGCCACCAGATGATCCACCAGCACGCCCAGGCGGCGGCCCGGGGCGGGCGAGAACGCCGCCACGATGGCCGGCAGGTCGTCGATGCCTTCCAGGTACTCGACCACCACGCCCACGTCGCGCAGGTCATCGCCCCAGATCTTCTCCACCAGCTCGGCGTCGTGCTTGCCCTCGACGTAGATCCGGCTGGCCCGGGCCACCCTGGCCCGGCTGACCGGGGCGGCCACCGACCCGGAAGCGGTCCTGGCCGGGCGGGCCGGCGCCGCCGGGGCGGGCGGTGTCAGCGTGACCCGCTGGCCGTCGAGCAGGAAGGCACCAGGGGAAAGCGGGAACACCCGCCGCTTGCCGCGCCGGTCCTCGAGCGTCACCGCGCCCTTCTCGTAGGCCACCACGGCGCCGCAGAACCGGCCTTCCGAATCCTCCACGACCAGGCCGCGCTCGGCCTGGACCTCCGGCACCGGGCGCTGGCCGGGACGGTGCCTGCGCGGACCGCCGGCCAGCACGTCGGAACCGTATTGCCTGCTCCGCAACGAGATCCCTCCACAGCTCGGGCACGGGTAAGGCGTGGTTCGCCTGAAGCGTAGCCGCGCCCCGGCGGCCCGGGCCGCGGCGACACGCCGCTATCGCGGCCCGGGCCAGCCGGGTTACCATCCAGGAGGGTTCATATCCTGTGGCGCGCCAGGAACACCTCGGACGCAATAGACTTAGCACTCGGGGATGATGAGTGCCAGGGAGGTGAATGCGTGCTTGACGAGCGGAAGCTGACCGTGCTCCGGGCGATCGTCGAGGACTACGTGTCCACCACTGAGCCGGTGGGATCGAAGTCGCTGGTCGACCGGCACCACTTCGACGTGTCCCCGGCGACGATCCGCAACGACATGGCGGTGCTCGAGGAACAGGGCTTCATCGCCCAGCCGCATACCAGCGCCGGACGGGTGCCCACCGACAAGGGCTACCGCCTGTTCGTCGACCGGCTGTCGAGCGTCAAGCCGCTGTCCGGGGCCGAGCGGCGCGCCATCGAATCGTTCCTGGCCGGTGCGTATAGCCTCGACAACGTGGTCACGCGCACGGTCCGCCTGCTGGTCCAGCTGACCCGCCAGGTGGCCGTGGTGCAGTACCCGTCGCTGACCAGGTCCGCCATCCGCCACATCGAGCTGGTCTCGCTCGCCCCGCAGCGGCTGCTGCTGGTGCTGATCACCGACACCGGCCGGGTCGAGCAGTGCACGGTTGACCTGCCGGACGCCTGGGACGAAGCGTCCGTGTCGCACGTGCGGGCCGTGCTGAACGCCTGCCTGGGCGGGCACAAGCTGGCCGACGCCGCGGCCATGGTCGCCGATCTGTCCGACCGGATCCCGGCCGAGGAGCGCGCCAACGCCAACGCCGTGTTCTCCGTCCTGCTGGCCAGCCTGATCGAGCGGAGCGAGGAGAAGATCGTCTTCGCCGGCGCGGCCAACCTCAACGCGCAGGACTTCAACCGGGGGCTGCGTGAAGTGCTCGAGGCGCTGGAAGAGCAGGTGGTGCTGATGCGGCTCCTGGGCGAGGCGACCGAACCCGCGATCCTGACCGTCCGGATCGGCTCAGAGAACCCGGTCGCCGGCCTGCAGGCCACCTCGGTGGTGTCCACTGGGTACGGCAGCTCGGCCCAGCCGCTGGCCAAGCTGGCCGTGCTCGGGCCCACCCGGATGGACTACCCGGGCACCATGGGCGCGGTGCGCGCCGTGGCACGTTATGTCGGCCAGATCCTGATGGAGTCCTAGTGGCGGCGGATTACTACTCTCTGCTCAAGATCCGCAGGGACGCAACGCAGGACGAGGTCAAGCGGGCCTACCGGCGGCTGGCGCGTGAGCTTCATCCCGACGTGAACCCCGATCCCGAGACCCAGGAGCGGTTCAAGGAGATCACCCAGGCCTACGAGGTCCTGTCGGACACCGAGAAGCGCCGGATGTACGACATGGGCGTCGACCCGTTCGCGGCCACCGGCGCGGGCGCCGGGGCCGGTCCGTTCGGGCCCGGGTTCTCGCCGCTGAGCGACCTGCTCGACCAGTTCTTCGGCGGGTCGGCGGGCGCCACCACGCGCGGGCCGCGCAGCCGGGCCCAGCGTGGCCGCAACGCCACGATCAGGATCGAGCTGGACCTGGCCGAGTGCTCGTTCGGAGCCACCCGCGAGCTCACCGTGGACACGGCCGTGGTCTGCCCCACGTGCTCGGGCGAGGGCACCGCGCCTGGTACCCACCCGCAGACCTGCGACATCTGCGGCGGGCGCGGCGAGGTGAGCCAGGTGACCCGCTCGTTCATCGGCCAGGTGATGATGGCCCGGGTCTGCCCGGGCTGCGGCGGGTACGGCACCGTCCTGGTCCGGCCCTGCCCGGAGTGCGACGGCGACGGCCGGGTCAGGACCAGGCGCACGATCAAGGTGCGGATCCCGGCGGGCGTCGAGGACGGCACGCACATCCAGCTGGCCGGCGAGGGCGAGGTCGGCCCCGGCGGCGGCCCGCCCGGCGACCTGTTCCTGGAGATCGCCCAGCGGCCGCACGCGATCTTCGAGCGGCAGGGCGACGACCTGCACTGCACGGTGACCATCCCGATGGTGGCCGCGGCCCTGGGCGCCACCCTGTCGGTGGAGAGCCTGGACGGGCCGGCCGATATCGACATCCGGCCCGGGACCCAGTCCGGGCAGGCGATCCCGCTCTACGGTCAGGGCGTCAGGCACCTGAACGGCAACGGGCGCGGCAACCTGGTCATCCACGTGACGGTCGAGACCCCCAGCAAGCTCGATGCCGAGCAGGAAAAGCTGCTGCGTGACCTGGCCAAGCTCCGCGGCGAGGAATCGCCGCCCGGCCGGTTCTCGCCGGGCCAGCAAGGGTTCTTCTCCAGGCTGCGCGACGCGTTCAACGGACGCTGAGTCTGGGTGCCGCAGCCGCCCCTCTTCCTGGCCGACCGCGCCGAACTTCAGCGGGACACCGTCGTCCTGTCCGGTCCTGAGGGCCGGCATGCGGCCACCGTCCGCCGGCTGCGTCCCGGTGAGCGGGTCGACGTCGGTGACGGCGCGGGCCTGGTCGTGGAGTGCGTGGTCACCGCCCACTCCGGCCGCGGGCTCGAGCTGGCCGTGCTCGAGCTAGCCGTGCTGGCCCGGCGAGAGGTCCCGCCGCCGGAGCCGGTGATCACCGTGGTCCAGGCCATCCCCAAGGGCGACCGGGGCGAACTGGCCGTCGAGGAGATGACGGAAGTGGGCGTCGACCGCATCGTGCCCTGGGCGGCGGCGCGTTCCGTCCCGGTCTGGCAGGCCGAGCGCGGTGCGCGCTCGCTGGCCAGGTGGCGGGCCACCGCGCGGGAGGCGGCCAAGCAGTCCCGCCGGGCCTGGCTGCCCGAGGTGACCGAGCCCGCCTCGGCCGCCGGCGTGGCAGCGGTGATCGCCAAGGCGGCCTGCGCGGTCGTTCTGGCGCCTGACGCCGCCGACGGGCTCGGCGACCTCCGGCCGCCGGACTCGGGCGACCTGGTGCTCGTCGTGGGGCCGGAGGGCGGGATCACCGAGGCGGAGAACGCGGCCTTCCTGGCGGCCGGCGCGCACGCCCTACGGCTCGGACCCACCGTGCTGCGCACCTCGACCGCGGGCCCGGTGGCCGCGGCCATCCTGCTCAGCCGCTCCCGCCGCTGGTAACCCAGGTCGCGGCGGTCAGCCAGCCGGAGTGCCCGAACCCGATCCTGTCACCGACCCGCCGTCCGTCGTCGTTCCGCTCTGGGTCGACGGCGTGCTATCGGCCGGGGCGGCGGTCTCGCCGCCGACCCCCGATGGCGTGCTGGACGTATCCGACGGGCTCACGGCCGGCGACGATGACAGGCTCGGGGAGGTGGTGGGCTGGGTCTGTTTCTTCGTGCTCTTGGCCGTGGCGGCAGACGTCCCGGTTGGCGACGTCGCGGGCGGCGTGCTCGGGCAGCCGGTCGTGGCGTCGGTAGTCTCCGGCTTCGCCTTAGCCGAGTTGGTGGCCGTCGCGCGGGTCGTGGGGGTGGCCTTGACCGTCGTGGTGGCAGTGACGGTCGGGGTCACGCTCGGCGTGATCGTCGGGCTCGGGCTGTCCGTCAGGCTCGCCGGGGGAGTGGTCGTGGCCGTGGACGGACTGGCCGGCGGGCTGGTCGTCGTCGTGGTCGGCGACGGGCTCACCTTCGGCGTGGCCTTAGGCGCTGCCTTAGGCGCTGCCTTGGGTGCCGGCGACGACGTGCATGACGCGCCAGGCAACGGGGTGGTGCCCCCGGGTGATGCGCCGTTGACCAGGGTGCCGGCGCCCGACGAGGAGGTACCGCCCGGCGTTCGCGGGGCCAACGTGGTCGACGGGGAGGTCGCGCCGCTGAAGGCCGCCGTTGCGGCGTTGAAAATTCCATTGCGCAACGGCGGAATCGCGGCCAGCACGACGCCGAGGGCGAACACGGTGACCCCGATGGCCAGGGCGGGCCGGAGCATGACCTCGCTCCAGTTCCTGGGCCGCCGCGGCGTGTGCCGCGCCGACCCCGGCCGTGCCGAGCCTGGCCGGGCCGAGCCTGGCCGCGCCGACCCCGGCCGGGCCGACGCCGCGGGCCGCGCGGACCCCGCCTGGCGCCAGTACCCGCCCAGCTGCGCGAAGAATCCCGCGATCGCCAGCCGGATGGCCGCCATCCTGGGCTGGCTGGCCTGAGCCGGACGGGACCGGATCTTCTCCCGGATCCGCTCCAGGCCGTCCCCGTGCGGCTCCACCTGATCTGCGGCAGCGTGCAACGCGTGGCGGACGAAATCCGCGAAATCTCCCTGCCCCTGCGGGCCGTGGCCGGGTCTGCTCATTACTCCCGCTCCAACACTGACCGAAGAGCCGACATGCCCCGCGCCGTATGACTTTTCACCGCACCGCGGCTGATGCCCATGGTGGCCGCGATCTCCGCCTCGGACAGATCGGCGTAATACCGCAGGACAATCGCCTCGCGCTGCCGATCCGGCAGGCCCCGCAGCGCCGCGATGACCGCGGACCGCTCGAGCAGCGCCAGCGCCCCGTGCTCGGCACTGGGCATGTCAGGCGGCGCCTTCAGCAGGTTCTTGTCCACCACCGTCCGGTGCCGCAGCACCGACCGGGACCGGTTGACCACCGCCTGCCGCAGGTAGGCCATCGCGTTCTCCGCGTCCCGCAGCCGCTGCCAGGCGTCGTGCATGGCCACGAACGCGTCCTGCACAACTTCCTCGGCGGTAGGCACGTCCCTGACCAGCAACGCGGCCAGCCGCACCAGCGTCCGGTAATGCAGTGAGTAAAGCTCCGTGACCGCGGTGTCCGCGTTCCACCCGACGCGCGCAGACGGCGCCAGGAAGGCGGTGGGCATGATGGCGTCGGTCGCCACCAAGGTTTCGGTCACGTTAGTTGGACGCGCTGGTATGCCTTCAGGTTCACCCACCAGCCGGCCGCCTCTGTGCCGCCGCACCCGCGCAGGACCTAGCTGGCCGGTCCCTCATGCCCAAAGCTCCCACCCTCTGACCGTCCGCTGCCCATTTGCCCCCCGGCAAACCCGCCCGGCCAGCTCGGCCACTGATGCTCGCCGGATGATTGCGGAAAGACAAGAATATCCGTAGTCTGCGGCATCCGGCAGCACTTGTATAGATCACCGCGATAACGCGCGGTTACTCAGAGTATCGCCCGCGGCCGGTCAAATACCGCTGGCCCCGGCTCAGCCGGTATGGCACGGGCCGGGCGGCCAGGCCGGATAACATGGAGGGCAGCACGCTCGGGGGGCGGTCCTCCGAGTTCCTCGAAAGCGTCGAATTGACGTCGAATTGACAGATATCCGGAACGATAACCTGCGCGGCAGAAACGGCCCCACCGGCAACGGGCAGCCGGCTGAGCCCCCGGGCGACCTGGCGGGCGAGCCGCAATCGCAGGTCAAGATCGTGGTGCCCGCTGATCATTCCATGGTCAGCCTGCTGGGCTCGGGCGATGAGCTCCTGCACGTGATCGAACGGGACTTTGCCGCCGACATCCACGTCCGCGGCAACGAGATCACCGCGACCGGCAGCCCGGCGGAAACCGCCCTCGTCTCTGACCTGTTCACCGAGCTCATCGAGCTGCTGCGCAAGGGCACCGACCTGACCCCCGACGCGGTGGAGCGCGCCGCGGCCATGCTGCGCGCCGAGCGCGGCGTGCGCCCGGCCGACGTGCTGACCGTCGGCATCCTGTCCGCCCGCGGCCGCACCATCAGGCCCAAGACCCTGAACCAGAAGCGCTACGCGGACGCGATCGACAAGCACACGATCGTGTTCTCCATCGGCCCGGCCGGGACCGGCAAGACCTACCTGGCCATGGCCAAGGCGGTCAAGGCGCTGCAGGCCAAGGAGGTCAACCGGATCATCCTGACCCGGCCCGCGGTCGAGGCGGGGGAGCGGCTCGGCTTCCTGCCCGGCACCCTGTACGAGAAGATCGACCCGTACCTGCGTCCCCTCTACGACGCCCTGCACGACATGCTCGACCCCGACTCCATCCCGCGCCTGATGGCCGCCGGCACCATCGAGATCGCCCCCCTGGCTTTTATGCGTGGGCGCACGATTAATGACTCGTTCATCATCCTGGACGAGGCGCAGAACACCTCGGCCGAGCAGATGAAGATGTTCCTCACCAGGCTGGGCTTCGGCTCGCAGGTGGTGGTGACCGGCGACGTGACCCAGGTCGACCTGCCGGCCGGCCAGGTCAGCGGCCTGCGCGTGGTGCAGGACATCCTGGATGGCATCGAGGACATCCACTTCGCCCGGCTGACCAGTCACGACGTGGTCCGGCACCGCCTGGTGGGCAAGATCGTCGACGCGTACGAGCGCTACGACGCGCACGAACGCCAGCTGGGCGGCGGGGGAAACACCGGCAGCACGGGGCGGCCGAACCGGCGGAAAGGCAGCTAAAACGGGGTCATGAGCATCGATATCGCCAATGAGTCCGGGGTGGCCGTCGACGAGGTCGGGCTCGCCGCGGTGGCCAGGTTCACGCTGGACCAGATGCGGATCCATCCGCTGGCCGAACTGTCCGTGCTCCTCGTGGACGAGCGGACCATGACCGAGCTGCACGAGCGGTGGATGGGCGAGCCGGGACCCACCGACGTCCTCGCCTTCCCCATGGACGAGCTGCGCCCGCCGCACCTGGGCGGCAACCGCGCCGAACCGGAGCCGGGCGGCGACCCCGGGCTGCTCGGCGACGTCGTGCTGTGCCCGCAGGTCGCCGCACAGCAGGCCGCCTCGGCCGGCCACTCCACCCAGGACGAGCTCGAGCTGCTGTGCGTGCACGGCATCTTGCACCTGCTCGGCTACGATCACGCCGAGCCGGACGAGCACACCGTGATGTTCGGCACCCAGGACCAGCTGCTGAAATCCTGGCGGGAGGGCAGCGCCACAGAACACAGCGCCACAGAACACAGCGCCACAGAACAAGCGCGACAGAACAGGGCGTGACAGAACAGGGCGTGAAGGAGCGAGAAGGGACCGCGTGATGTCACCGCCCGGGTGGCTGCTGGTCGCGGCGGCCGTGCTGGCCCTGGCCGCGGGCTGGTGCGCGAACGCCGAGGCGGCGCTCACGCTGGTCGCCGCCACCGGACTGGCCGAACGCCCCGAGCACAAGGGCCCGCTCGAGGCCGTCGCCGCCGACCTGCCCCGCTACATGAGCGTCCTGCTGCTGCTGCGCGCCGTGCTCGAGATCATGGCCGCGGTCGGAGTCACCGCCGCCTTCGCCAGCTGGCTCGGCGACGACTGGCGGGCCTTCCTGGCCGCGGTCGGCACCATGATCGTGCTGCACTACGCGCTGACCGGGGTCCGGCCTCAGCTCGGCCGGATCGGGCCCCAGACCGAACGCACCGCCGAACGCACCGCCGAGCGCGCGGCCCGGTTCCTGCACCCGCTGACCCGGGCCCTGGGCCCGCTGCCCCGGCTGCTGGTGGCCGTGGGCAACGCGCTGCCGCCGCGGCGGCGGATGCGGAACGCCGACGGCAGCGAGCCTGGCCACCAAGCGGGCGCTCCGGTGGCCCGCTCCGAGCTGCGCGGGCTGGTCGACTACCTGGAGCGCCGGACCGGCATCGAGCCGGGGGAGCGCGAGATGGTCCGCTCGGTCTTCGAGCTGGGCGACACCATCGTCCGCGAGGTCATGGTGCCGCGCACCGACATGGTGTTCATCGAGAGCGACCGGACCGTCGAGCAGGCGCTCTCGCTGGCGCTGGAGCACGGCTTCTCCCGGATCCCGGTGGTCGGCGAGAACACCGACAACGTGGTCGGCATCGCCTACCTGAAGGACATCGTGGCCTGGAGCCACGACCACCCAGGCGCCGACTCCAGCGAGAAGGTCGCCACCGTGATGCGCCCGGCCAGCTACGTGCCGGACAGCAAGCCGGTCGACGAGCTGCTGCGGCAGATGCAGGCCCAGCGCAACCACGTGGCCATCGTGATCGACGAGTACGGCGGGACCGCCGGGCTGGTCACCATCGAGGACATCCTCGAGGAGATCGTGGGCGAGATCACCGACGAGTACGACAACGAGCTGCCGCCGGTCGAGTGGCTGTCCGGCGGCTCGGCCCGGGTGACCGCCCGGCTGCCGGTGACCGAGCTCGAGGAGCTGTTCGGCGTCCGGGTCGAGGCCGAGGACGTGGAGACGGTGGCCGGGCTGCTGGCCCACAAGCTCGGCCGGGTGCCCATCGCCGGCTCGGCCGCGACCGTCAGCGGCCTGCGGTTGACCGCCGAGAACCTGGCCGGCCGCCGTAACAAGATCGGGACCGTGCTGGTCCAGCCGGACGGCGACGAACCGCAGCGACCCCCGTAAACTCCGTCGCGTGATTCCTAACCGAGGGGGTCTGGAGGGGCCGCCCCCCCAGCTAAGTACCGAAGATCTCAAGATCATCACCCTGGCCCGCTCATCCCGGGCCCGGGTGGCGGCTTCGGAGGGCGCGGCCGTCCGCGACGAGACCGGCCGGACCTACGCCGCCGCCGCGGTCGCCCTGCCCTCCCTGCGCTTGTCCGCGCTGCGCCTGGCGGTCGCCATGGCGGTGTCCAGCGGCGCACAGAAGCTCGAGGCGGCGGCCCTGATCAGCGAGGCGGAGCTGGACCCCGGCGATCTGGCCGCGGTGCGTGACATCGGCCCTGACGCGACCGTGTACCTGGCCGCCCCCGACGGCACCCTGCGCCGCACCCTCACGACCTGACCCGCACCCTCACGACCTGACCCGCACCCTCACGACCTGACCCGCACCCTCACGACCTGACCCGCGCCGCCCGGACCCCTCCCCACCGCCCTCCCAATTTTTATGCCGAACGGGCCGTGGTTCCAGCCCGCCGGACATGCGGCAGAATCAAGTCGTGAATCACTCACCGGCCGCCAGCTCCCCGGAGGCCGCCGCGCCCGCCGCCGGGCCCGTCTTCCGCTCCGGGTTCGCCTGCCTGGCCGGCCGGCCGAACGTCGGCAAGTCGACGCTGACCAACGCGCTGGTCGGCGCCAAGGTCGCGATCACCAGCGACCGGCCGCAGACCACCCGGCGGGTGATCCGCGGCATCGTGCACCGCCCGGACGCGCAGCTGATCCTGGTCGACACGCCCGGCCTGCACAAGCCGCGGACCCTGCTCGGCGAGCACCTGGACAGCCTGGTCCGCTCGACGCTGGCCGAGGTCGACGTGATCGGGTTCTGCGTCCCGGCCGGCGACCCGGTCGGGCCCGGGGACCGGTTCTTCGCCCGTGAGCTGGAGAACGTGCCGAAGACGCCGGTCGTGGTGATCGTGACCAAGACCGACCAGGTACCGCCCGAACGGGTGGCCGAGCAGCTGGTCGCGGTCAGCGCGCTGGGTGACTGGGCCGACGTGGTTCCGGTCTCGGCCGTGACCGGATTCCAGCTCGACGTGCTGGCCGACGTGCTCGTCTGCCACCTGCCCCAGGGCCAGCCGCTATATCCCGACGGCGAGCTGACCGACGAGCCCGAGCAGGTCATGGTGGCTGAGCTGATCAGGGAGGCCGCCCTGGACGGGGTGCGGGACGAGCTGCCGCACTCCATCGCGGTGGTGGTCGAGGAGATGGGCCCCCGGCCCGGCCGGGACGATCTGGTCGACGTGCACGCCGAGCTGTACGTGGAACGGCCGAGCCAGAAGGCCATCGTCATCGGCACCGGTGGCGCCCGGCTGAAGGACGTCGGCAGCCGCGCCCGCCGCCAGATCGAGGCGCTGCTCGGCACCAGGGTCTTCCTCGACCTGCACGTCAAGATCGCCAAGGACTGGCAGCGCAACCCCAAGCAGCTCCGCCGCCTCGGCTTCTACGACTAACCCGGCCCGATCGGGGCCGCCCGAGCCTCAGCCCGCGCCTCCCGAGCCTCAGCCCTGCGCCCGGGCCGGGGCAGACGCGGGCCGCCCGCGCCACGCCGAGGTACCGGATCCGCATAAAGCTGGTCCGTTCGGCCCAATCCAAGACATGATGGGTGTGACCTGTACCGAAAACGGGGCGTGCGTCGGCAGAGGCGAGAAGGGGGATCGACGTTGCTGATCATTTTCGGGATACGTGTGTTCTACCGGACGATCGCGCAGGGCACCTTCCACTGCCGCCGCTGCGGCGGGGACCGGCAGTACCGGCACCGCGTCGGGCGCCGCTGGTTCACCTTGTTCTTTATCCCGGTCATCCCGCTGAACAAGGTGGGCGAGCACGTCCAGTGCACGACCTGCCGGACCAGGTATGTCACGGACGCGCTCAGCCTGCCCACCACGGCGCAGATGCAGGCGGCGCTCCCCGCGGGCATGCGCGCGGCCGCTTCGGCCATGCTCCGATCCGGTGACCCGTCCAGCCCGGCCGCACGCCAGCGTGCCATCGAGGCCATCATCGGAGCCGGGATGCCGGGCTACAGCGAGGCCATGCTGGATGACGATCTCCGGCAGCCCTTCGAGGCCATCCGGCCCGCCCTGAACCAGGTCGGCGCCCAGCTCACCGTCCAGGCCCGGGAGTGGTACCTGGCCGACGTGATCAGGATCGCCCTGGCCGACGGCCAGCTCACCGACAGCGAGCGGCTCGCCGCCCAGGCCATCGGCGCCGACCTCGGCATGACCCAGGCGCAGGCCCTCGGCGTGATCGCCATGACCGAGCAGTCCGCCGGCCGCGACTAGCCTCGCGCCGCTGCCACGCTCAGCTGCTGCGAGGTCGACGGCGGCCCGAGGACGGTGTAGCCGAGCGCCTCGTTGACCGCGATCATGTACGGGTTTTCCGCCCCGTTCCAGGTCGACATCCGTTCCAGCTGCGGCTCGGCGGCGGCCAGCAACTCCAGCATCGCGACCTTCACCAGCAGGCCGAGCCGGTGCCCGCGGTGCGCTCGCCTCACTCCGGTGATCGCCTGGTGGGCCCAGTCCGGATCGGCGGGATCCACTATGACCTCGGTCAGCGCCACCATCTCGCCGGTCGCGGCCTCCCCGTGCACGGCCGCGACCGCGTAGTCGCGGGTGCCGTAGCGCGGGCGCCGGGCATTGGCCTCGCGGACCCGCTGCCCGTCCCAGAACGTGGGCGCTTCTCCCTCGTCGTGCGGGGCGTCGTTGAGCGCGTCGTAGACCGGTGCCACCCGCTCGATGTACTCCTCGGGTACCGGTCCCGTCCAGGCCACCACCGAGTAGCCGGCGGCCGACCGCTCGGCCTGCTCGCGCAGCCGGTCCAGGCTGCCGCCGGCCAGTTTGCCGATCTCCAGCATGCGCTGGACCTCCATCACGCCGGGTTCGGCCCCGGCCGAGCGAGCGAAGGCGGCCCCGGGCGTGCCGTCCCGCGTCGCGCCGGCCAGCACCGAACGCCCGTGCCCGGCCGCGCGTTCCGCCGCGTGCCGCAGCAGGGCGGTACCGAGCCCGTGCCGCCGTTCGGCCGGGTGCACGAACAGGTCCACGTTGGCCCGGTCCTGGTTCTCCCGCTCCGGCAGCTCCAGCCGGTACCAGCCCAGGACCGGCCGCTGCGCCCCGTCGCCGTCCTGGGCCGCCGCCAGCCAGACCTCCCGCGGGTTGCCGTCCCAGCCCACGGTCAGCCAGCCGCGGAAAGGCGAGCCGGTCAGCCGCGGCTCCTCCGGGCAGTCAGCCTCCTGAGCCGCCAGGCACACCTCGTCGCACGCGAGTATGCGCTGCGCGTCCGCCAGGTCCACTCGCTCGATGTTCATGCCCCCAGGAAACCCCGCGCCCCGGCCCCGACGCCACCGAATATCCGGGCGGTGCCGCAGCCCGGTTTCACGGCCAGGCGGTCCGGCTGATAAAGTAACTGGCGATGTTGCGCGCGCTGCTCCTGCTTAGCGGCCGCGGCGGGGGCCGATAGGCCGGCTCCCTCGCCGCGGGGTTTTTCCTTGCTCGCTGGCCGCCGTCCACCAGCTCCGAGGAAGCAGCAGAAAATGCAGCACGATTCCGCATATAAACGCGTCGCGCCGATCCAGCAGCAGCCCAGCGGCATGCCGTGCCAGCGCTATACCCCGTTCCAGCCGGTCGACCTGCCGGACCGCACCTGGCCGGCCAAGTCCATCACCCAGGCTCCGCGCTGGCTCTCCACTGACCTGCGGGACGGCAACCAGGCCCTGATCGACCCGATGAGCCCGGCCCGCAAGCACAAGATGTTCGACCTGCTCATCCGGATGGGCTACAAGGAGATCGAGGTCGGGTTCCCGTCCGCCAGCCAGGCCGACTTCGACTTCGTCCGCGAGCTGATCACCAGCGACCGCATCCCCGACGACGTCCGGATCTCGGTGCTCACCCAGGCCCGGGAGGACCTGATCGAGCGCTCGATCCAGTCCCTGGTCGGCGCCCGCCGGTCCACCGTGCACCTGTACAACGCCACGGCCCCGATCTTCCGCCGCGTGGTCTTCCGCATCGACCGCGAGGAGTGCAGGGCGCTTGCCGTCGAGGGCACCCGGCACGTCATGAAGTACGCCGAGGCGCTGCTCGGCGAGGCTGACTTCGGTTACGAGTACTCGCCCGAGATCTTCATGGACACCGAGCTGGATTACGCCCTCGACGTCTGCGCCGGGGTCATGGAGGTCTGGCAGCCCGGCCCGGAGCGGGAGATCATCCTCAACCTGCCGTGCACGGTCGAGCGCTCCACCCCGAACGTCTACGCCGACCAGATCGAGTGGATGAGCAGGAACCTGCCCTTCCGCGACCACGTATGCCTGTCGGTGCACACCCACAACGACCGGGGCACCGCGGTGGCCGACGCCGAGCTGGCCGTGCTGGCCGGGGCGGACCGGATCGAGGGCTGCCTGTTCGGCAACGGCGAGCGCACCGGTAACGTCTGCCTGGTCACGCTGGGGCTGAACCTGTTCAGCATGGGCATCGACCCGATGATCAACTTCTCCGACATCGACGAGATCCGTCGTACGGTCGAGTACTGCAACCAGCTGCCGGTCCACCCGCGCCACCCTTACGCGGGCGACCTGGTCTACACCGCCTTCTCCGGCTCCCACCAGGACGCCATCAAGAAGGGCTTCGAGGCGCTCGAGGCCGAAGCGGCCAGCGCGCGGGTGCCGTTCGCCGAGTACCCGTGGGCCGTGCCGTACTTGCCGATCGACCCGCACGACGTGGGCCGCACCTACGAGGCGGTCATCCGGGTCAACTCGCAGTCCGGCAAGGGCGGCGTCGCCTACGTGATGAAGGCCGAGCACCGGCTGGACCTGCCGCGCCGCCTCCAGATCGAGTTCTCCAAGGTCATCCAGGCCCACACCGACACCGAGGGCGGCGAGGTGTCGCCGGCCCGGATGTGGGAGATCTTCGCCGCCGAGTACCTGGCGGCTGGCCCGCTGGCCCTGCTCGACCACCAGACCTCCTCGGTCATCGAGTCCAAGCACGCCCTTTCGGCCGAGCTATCCGCCGACGGGCAGGCGCGGCAGGTGGAAGGCGTCGGCAACGGCCCG
Organism: uncultured Actinomycetes bacterium; assembly: GCA_963835775.1. Taxonomy (GTDB): domain Bacteria; phylum Actinomycetota; class Actinomycetes; order Streptosporangiales; family Streptosporangiaceae; genus Palsa-504. The sequence goes on from CAWIHB010000009.1 coordinate 39,750, forward strand.
ATCTCCGCGTTCTGCGACGCCCTGGCCACCATCGGGATCAGCGCCCGGGTGCTCGACTACACCGAGCACGCGCTGACCGAGGGCACCGACGCGCAGGCCGCCGCCTACGTGGAGTGCGAGATCGGCGGTCAGGTCTTCTGGGGCGTCGGCGTCGACACGAACACGGTCACCGCCTCGATGCGGGCCGTCCTGTCCGCCGTCAACCGCTCCCGCCGCGCCTGACCGTTCCGCGCCTGACCTTTCCGCGCCTGACCTTTCCGCGCCCAGACTTCACAGCGCCCAACCCGGCGCATCCAATCCTGGCGCGCCCCGTACCCGGTGCGCGTCACATCCGGCGCGGAGGCGGCCCATGCCCACCAGGCACCCCGCCTCCGCGCCGTCTCACCCGACTGGCCAAGCACTTACCCCGACGTCCCGCTTGGGTACCGCTTCCCCGTGAATCATCCTCTGCGGGTGACGGCCTTTCTCTGCGTTCGTCGGAGACTTGTGGTTGTGGCGCTCCGCGGATGCCGGGGCCCGAAGGGAGACAAGCCATGGCCATCGGCCCGGTGGAATATCTGATTCTCGGCTTCCCCGGCAACAACTTCACCGGTCAGATCGTGCCAGAGCTCGCCAAGCTCCTGGACAGCGGACTGGTCAGGATCATTGACCTCACCTTCATCACGAAAGATGCCGTCGGCGAGGTGGAGGTGGTCGAGTATGACGCTGTGGAGGAGCTGGCCGCGTTCGCCGGCCTCGACGCCGAGGTGGGCGGGATTCTCACCGACGAAGACATCGCCTACGCCGCTCTGAACCTCGAGCCGAACACCTCAGCAGCGCTGCTCATCTGGGAGGACACCTGGGCGACCCCGTTCGCAGAAGCGGTGCGCAAGGCAGACGGAGTAATCCTCGAGGGCGCACGGGTCCCGCGCGAGATCATTGAACAGGTAATGGACAGTTTGGCCGACGCCCTCGACTGAGATCGGCAAGCCCACGTCATTCGCGCCAATGGCCCCCGCCGGCGGCGCCAAAACAACAGGAGGCGATTGACATGCCGTTGCGACGACGTCGACCGATTGCACGAGTGGCGACGACCGCGGTCGTGGCCGGGACCGCAGCCAGCATGGGAGCAAGGTCCGCGCAGCGGAGCGCCGCGGCCGCCCAGGCCCAGACTGCCCCGCCGGCCCTGCTCCAGCGGATGAACCCGCCGCACCCGAAGCCATCGACAGCGAGCAGATCGAACTGCTCAAGCAGCTTGCCGCCCTCAAGGACCAGGGCATCCTCACCGAGGAGGAGTTCGCCGCCAAGAAGGCACAGATCCTGGGGCTCTGACCCGCAGCTGCGGATGATGCCGCTCCTGCTCTCACGGTCAGCCGGAAAGCCAAGCGGTGAGGCGAGCACACGCCGGTACGCATCCCAGCAGCTTTTCATCCGGGCACCGGCCCGGCCAAGCCAGAAGTTGTCCCGCTGTGCGGGAGAATAGGCAGGTGCAGCTCTACCGGGATGACGGCATCGTGCTGCGGACGCAGAAGCTCGGCGAGGCCGACCGGATCATCACCGTGCTGGGCCGCGGCACCGGACGGATCCGCGCGGTGGCCAAGGGCGTCCGCCGGACGAAGTCGCGGTTCGGCGCCCGGCTCGAGCCTTTCACGCACGTCGACCTGATGCTGCACCCGGGCCGCTCACTGGACGTGATCACCCAAGCCGAGGTGATCCGGCCCTACGGCGCGCCGCTGGTCGCGGACTACCCCCGCTACACGGCGGGCGTGGCCATGCTGGAGACCGCCGAGCGCTTCACCCCGGTGGAGAAAGAACCGGCGCTGCGTCAGCTACTGCTGCTCATCGGCGGCCTGCGCACCCTCAGCGAGGGGGAGCACGATCCGCGGCTGGTGCTCGATGCCTTCCTGCTCCGCTCGCTCGCGGTGGCCGGGTACGCGCCCGCCCTGGAGGAGTGCGCCCGCTGCGGCGCGCCAGGCTCAGGCCGAGACCGTGGCGAGACGGGAGCGGCAGGCAGTGACCTGCGGCTGCCGGCGTTCGCCGTCCCGGCCGGCGGCATGGTGTGCGCGTCGTGCCGCCCGCACGGCGCCGCGTCGCCCGCGGCGGGAACGGTGGCCCTGATGGCCGCGCTGCTGCGCGGGGATTGGGCCAGCGCCGACAGCAGCGAACGCAAGCACCAGGTAGAGTGCAGCGGACTGGTGGCCGCCTACCTGCAGTGGCACCTGGAGCACTCGATCCGTTCGCTGCGTCACGTGGAGCGCGTGTAATGAACCTCCAGCGACCGCGACCCGCGGCGGCGCGCCCCCCGGATCCGCATCCGAGCGGGGCCAAGCCGCCGGACCTACCCAGAGACCTGGTGCCGCGGCACGTGGCCCTGGTCATGGACGGCGACGGCCGCTGGGCCAAGAAGCGCGGGCTGCCCAGGACCGAAGGGCACAAGGAGGGCGAATCCTCGCTCCTGGACGTGATCATGGGCGCGATCGAGCTCGGCATTCCTTATCTGTCCGCCTATGCCTTCTCGACCGAGAACTGGCGCCGTTCACCAGAACGAAGTCCGCTTCCTGATGGGCTTTAACCGCGACGTCATTCACCGCCGCCGGGATCTGCTGAACGAGATGGGCGTCCGTATCCGCTGGGCCGGCCGCAGGCCCCGGCTCTGGCGCAGCGTCATCAGCGAACTGGAGTACGCCGAGCAGCTGTCCGCCGGGAATTCGGTGCTGACCCTGCAATTCTGCGTGAACTACGGTGGCCGCGCGGAGATCGTCGACGCTGCCGCGGCTATCGCCGCCGACGTGGCGGCGGGAAAACTCCGCCCGGAGAAGATCAGCGAAAAGATGTTCGCCCGCTACCTGGATGAGCCCGGGATTCCCGAGGTCGATCTTTTCGTCCGGTCATCGGGCGAGCAGCGGCTTTCGAACTTTCTGCTATGGCAGTCGGCCTATGCCGAGCTGGTGTTTCTCGATACTCTTTGGCCCGACTTCGACCGGCGCCACCTCTGGCACGCCTGCGAGATCTACGCCAGCCGCGACCGCCGCTACGGCGGCGCCGAGCCCAACGCGGTCCCGGCCCCCGGCGACCCCGCCGTCTCCTCCTGACCGGCCCAGTCCACCCGCTTCCAAGCCCGCGACCCGATCACGCGAGCCCCGCGGTCGGATCATGCGAGCCTCGTTACCCGATTACGCCCACCGGAACCCCGCTACCCGGCAGTAGCCAGAACTTCGCAGGTTAGCAGCGTGCCTGGCCTCTTAATCCGCGCGACACGCCCGTTAATCCGCGCGACACGCCCGGGCGCGCCACTTTTTTACAAACGATCGGTGTCACTGTGCGTAGCTTCAGGGATACCGGGGAACATTAACGCTGCCGGTGCGCTGGGACCGTACTCGTGGGGCGAAGCCGTCTTTAGCGTGCTCGTGGGGCATTACCAAAGCAATGACAACGGGGTTTTCTCAGGGGGATTTAATGCGCGCGGCTATGGCTGCTGTCATGCTCGGCGGATATGCGTTCGGGGGAATGGGATCGGGGGTCGGCTATTCGCACACTGTTTCTGATGCTACGCTAACCGCTGCTATCCGGACCGTAGCCAAGAAAACGGCGGCCACCAAGCCCGCCACGCCCACCACGCCCGCCACGCCGGCCACGCCGGCCACGAAAACCGTGGAGTACAACGGCTACGAGATGAAGGTCCCGTCCAGCTGGCCGGTATACCAGCTGAATAAGGATCCACGTCAGTGCGTCCGCTACGACGTAAACGCGGTTTACCTCGGCACGCCGAGCCCCAACCAGAACTGCCCGCCGGGCCTGATCGGCCGGGCCGACACGGTGAGCATCGGCGGTCCGGCCGCGCCCGGCCAGCCGACGACGCCGGTCCGGACCGACCTGCGGGCCGCGGTGGGGGATGTGCGCCAGGGGCCGAACATGACGGCCGCGCCCGGAACCATCATGCAGAACACGAACTCCCGCGAGTTCGCCGTGTCCACGCCGAACCGCGGCTTCTCCGTCAGCGCCACCTACGGGTCCAATCCCGACCTCATCATGCAACTGCTGGCCAGCCTGCGCACGGTCGGCACCGCGGTCGGCGCCGCGGTCGGCACGGCGGTCGGCACGGCGGTCGGCACCGCGGTCAGCAAAACGGTCAGCACCGCGGTCAGCAATGCGGTCGGCACCCAGGCGGGTGCCAACCCCCAGGCGGGTGCCAACCCCCAGGCGGGTGCCAACCCCCAGCCGGCCACCACACCCGGGGCCGCCGCGGTGACGGGGGCGAACGCCGCGCAGACACCGCCGCCCGTCTGGACCGTTCCGCCCGCGTCCTGGCCCGCGCCAACGCCCACCGGGACCGCCACGCCGGTGCCGGCTCCCACTACGGCTCCCACTACGGTTCCCACTACGGCGCCCACTCCGGTGCCGGGCACGCCCAGCGCGCCGATGGCCGGCTTTGACACGTGCACCGCCCCCTCGCTGCAGGCCATGAAGGCCTGGCGGGCCAAGTACGCGGCGGCCAACATCTACATCGGCGGCCAGGAGATGGCCTGCGACTACGGCAACCTGTCCAAGAGCTGGGTCCAGGCCACCGAGGCCATGGGCTGGTCCCTGATGCCGACCTTCGTCGGGCTGCAGGCGCCGTGCAACAGCTTCAGCGACGAGGTCAACCCGAGCCAGGCCGCGGCTCAGGGCCAGGCCGCCGCCAACCAGGCCGTGTCGGACGCCAGCCTGTTCGGCCTGGGCCAGGGGACGCCGATCTACTTCGACATGGAGGCTTACAACGAGGACAACTCCGGCTGCGTGACCGCGGTGCTCACCTTCCTCGACGCCTGGACCAGGCAGCTGAACAGCCAGGGCTACGTGTCCGGCGTCTACTCGAGCGCGGCCTCCGGCATAACCGACCTGCAGACCACGACCACCATCGGCGGTCACGCCCTGGCCGAGCCGCAGGCGATCTGGTTCGCGCTGTGGGACAACGCGGTCAACCTGACCGGATCGCCCTACATGAGCACCGCCGTGTGGCCGACCGACGCCCGCTCTAAGCAGTACGCCGGGGCGCAGGTGGTCACGGTGGGCGGGATCTCGATTGACATCGACTCCGACCTGGTGAACAGCGCGGTGGCCCGTGGATGACGGCTGGTCACCGGAACGCACCGGGCGAATTCAGTTCGCTATCATCGCCCAGTGCTCCTAAGCTAGGGGCCTCCGGTCACGGATCCGGCCCGCAGCCGCAGCCGCACCGGAATCACCACGGGGATCGCGCCCGTCGCGCCCGCCGACCGCCAGCCGGATGGAGACCTCTGATGGCCCTGCGCAGTGACCGCCTTGACGCCATAGTCAACCTGAGCAAACGACGGGGATTCGTCTACCCGTCCAGCGAGATCTACGGGGGCCTGCGGGCCTCTTGGGACTACGGCCCGCTCGGGGTCGAACTGAAGAACAACATCAAGCGCCACTGGTGGCGCGCGATGGTGACCGAGCGCGACGACATCGTCGGGCTCGACTCGTCGGTGATACTGGCCCGCGAGGTCTGGGAGGCCAGCGGCCACGTCACCGAGTTCGTCGACCCGCTCACCGAGTGCACGTTCTGCCACAAGCGGTACCGGGCCGACCACCTCATCGAGGCCTACGAGGAGAAGCATGGTCACGCCCCGGCCGGCGGCCTCGAGGAGATCACGTGCCCGAACTGCGGCAACCGCGGCACCTTCACCGAGCCCCGCATGTTCAACGGCCTGCTGCGCACCCACCTGGGCCCGGTGGAAGACGAGTCCGGGCTGGCTTATCTGCGCCCGGAAACCGCGCAGGGCATCTTCATCAACTTCCGCAACGTGCTGCAGACCTCCCGCAAGAAGATCCCGTTCGGCATCGGCCAGATCGGAAAGTCGTTCCGCAACGAGATCACCCCGGGCAACTTCATCTTCCGCACCCGGGAGTTCGAGCAGATGGAGATGGAGTTCTTCGTCAAGCCCGGCACCGACGAGGGATGGCACCAGTACTGGATCGACACCCGGCTGGGCTGGTACACCGACCTCGGCATCCGCAAGGAGAACCTGCGCAAGTACGAGCACCCCAAGGAAAAGCTGTCGCACTACTCCAAGCGCACGGTCGACATCGAGTACAAGTTTGACTTCGTGGGCACCGAGTGGGGCGAGCTCGAGGGCATCGCCAACCGCACCGACTACGACCTGACCACCCACCAGAATGCGTCCAAGCAGGACATGTCCTACCTGGACCAGGAGTCGGGCGACCGGTTCATCCCGTTCGTGGTCGAGCCCGCGGCGGGGGTCGACCGCGGCGCGCTGGTCTTCCTGCTCGACGCCTACGCCGAGGACGAGGCGCCGGACGCCAAGGGCAACCTGGAGAAGCGGACGGTGCTGCGCCTGGACCGCAGGCTCGCGCCGGTGAAGGCGGCCGTGCTGCCGCTGTCGCGCAATGCCGAGCTGTCACCCAAGGCGCGCGACCTGGCCGCGGAGCTCCGCAAGCACTGGAACACCGATTTCGACGACGCCAGCGCGATCGGACGCCGGTACCGGCGGCAGGACGAGATCGGCACGCCGTACTGCGTCACCGTCGATTTCGACACCCTGAATGACCAGGCGGTGACGATCCGGGATCGCGACACCATGCGCCAGGAGCGCGTCGCCCTGGACCAGGTCGTGTCCTACCTGACCGAGCGCCTCGGCCCCTGCTGACCGGGCCCGCGCAGTGCCCCTAGAGCGCGCCGCGCAGTGCCCCTAGAGCGCGCCGCGCAGTGCCCCTAGAGCGCGCCGCGCAGTGCCCCTAGAGCGCGCCGCGCAGTGCGGTGAGCACGGCATCCAGGTCGGCATCGCCGCCGGGGGAGCGCCGGTAGATCTCGGCCGCGGCCTGGTGGAAGCCACCGGGCAGGCCGGCCCCGGCCATGGTGGCCGCGATCTCCTCCATCTCGGCTACCCAGCGCCACCCCTTAGCCGCCGCGGACCGGGCGGCCCGCCCGGAGCGGGCGTCCAGGCCGGGCTGGGACAGGGCCCACTCGGCCAGCAGCGCGTCTTCGACGCCCTCGGCCCGGGCCAGCGCCCGCGCGGCGAGCAGCAGGGCGGCCGAGCCCTTGGTCCAGGACGCGTAGGCCATCTTCACCGCCGAAGCCCCGCCCACGGTGCCCGGATTCTGGCTCAGCACCCGGGCCTCGATGCCGCCGCCGTCATAATCGAACAGGACGCGGACCTCCTCAGCCCGCGGCCCGGACAGGTAGATCCTGATGTTTCCCGGCTCGGGCGGCGGCGTGCCGATGATCCCGCCGTCCACGTACGCGGCCCCGCCCGCCTCGACGATGCCGGCCACCTCCCGGGCGGTGGCCGGCGAGATCGCGTTGGCGTCCACGTAGACCCCGCCGAACCCGGCCACCTGCCGGGCGATGCCCAGCGCCGCATGCGGCGGGCAGACCGACAATATGACATCCGAACGAGCCGTGATTTCCGCCATCGACAACGCCGTCAGCCCGGCGGCCTCGGCGCGCTCCCTGGTCGCGGGGCTGCGCCCCTCAGCCGCCCACAGCACCGCATGCCCCCCGGCCACCAGGCACTGCCCGACCGCCGTGCCCATCTCACCGGGATGCAGCAGCCCTACGATGACGTCGCTCATGCTCCCATTGTGGCGCCCCGTTCTGGTTGCGCCTCCGGGACGAAGGTCCGTGTCCTTACTGTCACTCCACCGGTAGAGTCCCGAGTGAACACGATGTCGCGCACTGCGAAGAGCAGGACGAGGAGTAGAAGTGCCAAAGCTGGTTTATGACTTCACTGAAGGCAACAAGGATCTAAAGGATCTGCTGGGCGGTAAGGGCGCCAACCTGGCCGAGATGACCAATATCGGCCTGCCGGTGCCGCCCGGATTCATCATTACCACCGAGGCGTGCCGTTACTACCTGGAGCAAGGTTCTACGCCAGCGGGCCTCGACAAGGAAATCGCGGACCACCTGGATCAGCTGGAATCGGCGATAGGCCGCAAGCTCGGCGACCCGGCCGACCCGCTGCTGGTCAGCGTCAGGTCCGGGGCGAAGTTCTCCATGCCGGGCATGATGGATACCGTCCTGAACATCGGCCTGTCCGATGAGTCGGTTCAGGGCCTGGCCAAGCAGGCCGGCAACGAGCGGTTCGCCTGGGACGCCTACCGCCGCCTGCTCCAGATGTTCGGCAAGACCGTGCTCGACGTCGACGGCGAGCACTTCGAGCATGCCATCGAAGCCGCCAAACAGGCCAAGGGCATCAGCAACGACCTCGACCTGGACGCGGCCGACCTGCAGCACCTGGTCGAGACGTTCAAGGGCATCATCAAGACGCAAGCGGGCCGGGACTTCCCGCAGGACCCCAGCGAGCAGCTGGACCTGGCCATCAAGGCCGTGTTCCACTCCTGGAACTCGCCCCGCGCCATCCTGTACCGCCGCCAGGAGCGCATCCCCACGGACCTGGGCACGGCCGTGAACGTGGTCGCGATGGTGTTCGGCAACCTGGGCATGGACTCGGGCACCGGCGTGGCGTTCACCAGGGACCCGGGCACCGGCGCCATAGGCGTCTACGGTGACTACCTGCAGAACGCCCAGGGCGAGGACGTGGTGGCCGGCATCAGGAACACCGTCCCGCTGCAGGACCTGGAGAACATCGACAAGGCGTCCTATGACCAGCTCATGCAGATCATGCGGACGCTGGAGAACCACTACCGCGACCTGTGCGACATCGAGTTCACCATCGAGCGCGGCAAGCTGTGGATGCTGCAGACCCGGGTGGGCAAGCGCACCGCCGCCGCCGCGTTCCGCATCGCCATGCAGCTGGTGGACGAGGGCCTGATCGATGCGGACGAGGCGGTCCGCCGGGTCTCCGGCGAAGAGCTGGTGCGGCTGATGTTCCCCCGGTTCGACACCAGCGGGAAGGTCACCAAGATCGCCACCGGGGTGAGCGCGTCGCCGGGCGCGGCGGTCGGCAAGGTCGTCTTCGACTCGGCCCGCGCGGTCGAGCTGGCCGCTGCGGGCGAGAAGGTGATCCTGGTCCGCCGCGAGACCAACCCGGACGACCTGCACGGCATGATCGCCGCCCAGGGCATCCTGACCAGCCGCGGCGGCAAGACCAGTCACGCGGCCGTGGTCGCCCGCGGCATGGGCAAGACCTGCGTCTGCGGCGCCGAACAACTCGAAGTCGACACCAAGGCGAAGAAGTTCACCGCGCCCGGCGGCATCACGGTCAGCGAGGGCGACGTGATCTCCATCGACGGCACCAGCGGTGTCGTCTACCTGGGCGAGATCCCGGTCGTCTCCTCCGAGGTGGTCCGCTACTTCGAGGGCGAGCTGCGCCCGGACTCCGACGAGGCCGACGACCTGATCCGCGCCGTGCACTCGATCATGATCCACGCCGACGAGAAGCGCCGCCTGGGCGTGCACGCCAACGCGGACAACGGTCCCGACTGCGCCCGGGCCCGCCGGTTCGGCGCCGCCGGCGTCGGCCTGGTCCGCACCGAACACATGTTCCTCGGCGAGCGCCGCCAGCTGGTCGAAGACCTGATCCTGGCCAGCACCGACGACGAGCGCCAGCACGCGCTGGACGCCCTCGAGCCGCTGCAGCGCGGCGACTTCGTGGAGATCCTCGACGCCATGGACGGCCTGCCGGTGACGATCCGGCTGATCGATCCGCCGCTGCACGAGTTCCTGCCCGACCTGACCGACCTGTCCGTCAAGATCGCCCTGGCCGGCGACGCGGCCACCGAGAAGGACCAGGTACTGCTGACCGCGGTGCGCCGGCTGCACGAGCAGAACCCCATGCTCGGCCTGCGCGGCGTCCGGCTCGGCCTGGTCATCCCCGGCCTGACCGACATGCAGGTCGCCGCCATCGCGCACGCGGCCGCGGAGCTCAAGCAGGCGGGCAAGGACCCGCAGCCTGAGGTCATGATCCCGCTCATCGCTACCGTGCAGGAGATGGAGATCAGCCGCGAGCGGGCGGAAAAGGTAATACGCGACGTCGAGGAAGAGACCGGAACCCACGTCGAAACGCCGATCGGCACCATGATCGAGGTGCCCCGGGCGGCGCTGAACGCGGGCCCGATCGCGGGCAGCGCGGAGTTCTTCTCCTTCGGCACGAACGACCTGACCCAGATGACCTGGGGTTTCTCCCGTGACGACGTGGAGGGCGCGTTCTTCAGCAAGTACATCGAGCTGGGCATCTTCGGCGTCTCGCCGTTCGAGACCCTCGACCGGGACGGCGTCGGCCGCCTGGTCGACATCGCGGTGCGGGAAGGCCGGGCCGCCCGGCCTGACCTGCACGTCGGCGTCTGCGGCGAGCACGGCGGCGACCCCGACTCGGTGCACTTCTTCCATCAGGTCGGCCTGGACTACGTGTCCTGCTCGCCGTTCCGGGTTCCGATCGCCCGGCTGGAGGCAGGCCGCGCGGCGTTGTCGGCTGAAGGCTCCGCCAGCAGGTAGAAAAGGATTTGTGCGGGGATACGACGAAAGCGCCACGGCCCGCTGGGCGGCTGAGCCGCCCAAGCGGGCCGGGCGCAGCGATTTCGAGCGGGACCGCGCCCGCGTGCTGCACAGCGCGGGCCTGCGGCGCCTGGCGGCCAAGACCCAGGTGGTCAGGGCCGCCTCGGCCGACTTCCCCCGGACCAGGCTGACTCACTCCCTGGAATGCGCGCAGATCGGGCGGGAGCTGGGCCGCGAGATCGGCTGCGACCCCGACCTGGTGGACACCGCCTGTCTGGCGCATGACATCGGCCACAGCCCGTTCGGCCACAACGGCGAGTTCGCCCTCAACGAGCTGGCCGAGCCGTGCGGCGGGTTCGAGGGCAACGCCCAGTCCCTCCGCCTGCTCACCAGGCTCGAGCCGAAGGTGGCCGGGGCCGGCCTGAACCTGACCCGGGCCACCCTGGACGCCACCCTCAAGTACCCCTGGCTCAGTGCTGGCCCGGGGGGGACGACCCCCCCCAAACCCCCCCCGCTCCTGGGGGGGAACCGTCCCCCCAGACCCCCGCGGTCCCCCAGACCCCCGCGGTCCCCCAGACCCCCGCGGCCCCCCAGACCCCCGCGGCCCCCCAGACCCCCGCGGCCCCCCAGACCCCCGCGGCCCCCCGGAAATATGGGGTCTACGCCGAGGACGCCGAGGTGTTCGGCTGGATCCGGGTCGGCGCCCCAGACGGCCGGCCGTGTCTGGAGGCCCAGGTCATGGACTGGGCCGACGACGTGGCCTACTCGGTGCATGATCTCGAGGACGGCTTCCACGCCGGCCTCATCACCTTTAAAAACCTTAATTCTTCTGCCGAACGGGCCGCGGTATCACATACCACCGCCACCACCTACTGCGGCGCTGACGTCTCTGAGGCCGAACTCACCGAGGTTCTCGATGCGCTGCTCGCCCTGGCCATCTGGCCCGCCTCCTACGACGGCGGCCCCGACACCGTGGCCGCCCTCAAAAACCTGACCAGCGAACTCATCGCCCGCTTCTGCCTAGCCGCCCAAGCCGCCACCCTAACCGCCCACCCCAACCCCCCCAACCCCATCACCGACCCCACCGACCCCACCAACCCCACCAACCCCATCACCGACCCCACCAGCCCCACCAGCCCCACCGACCCCACCACCAGCACCACCGGTCCCACCGGTCCCATATGCCCCCGCGGCCCCCTGACCCGCTACGCCGCGGATCTCGTCGTGCCGCGCCAGCAGCGGCTGGAGTGCGCGCTGCTCAAGGGCATTACGGCGCACTACGTGATGACCCGGGCGGGCGTGCTCGCCGCCCAGGCGCGGGAGCGCGAACTGCTGGCCGAACTGGCCCTGGCCGTCGAGCGCGGAGCGCCGCTGACGCTCGACCCGCTGTTCCGGCCGGCCTGGAACGCGGCCGGGTCGGACGCCGACCGCCGCCGCGTGGTCATCGATCAGGTGGCTTGCCTGACGGATACGTCCGCGATCGCCTGGCATCACCGCCTCTGCGCGCCCTAACCTTGGCCCATGCCAACCTTTGTGATCGTGGGCGCCAGCCTGGCCGGGGCCAAGGCCGCCGAGACGCTGCGCGACGAGGGCTTCGACGGCGAAATCGTGCTCCTGGGCACCGAACCGGAGCTCCCGTACGAGCGCCCGCCGCTGTCCAAGGGCTACCTGCTGGGCAATGACAAGCGGGATTCGTTCATCGTGCACCCCGCGGACTGGTACGCCGCGCACGGCGTGGACCTGCGCATGGGCGTCACGGTCACCGGCATCGACCGTGCCGCGTCCGCTGTCGTCACCACCGACGACACCACCATCCACTACGACAAGCTGCTGCTCACCACCGGCGCCTCGCCCCGCAGGCTGAACTTCCCCGGCTCCGACCGGCCCGAGCTCCTCTACCTCCGCACCACGGCCGACTCGGAGCGGCTGCGCGCCGCATTTCAGCAGGGCCCGCGCGTCGTGGTGGCCGGGGCAGGCTGGATCGGCCTGGAGACCACCGCGGCCGCCCGCCATTACGGCTGCCCAGTCACCGTGCTCGAGCCCCAGCCCGGCGCGCTGCACGACCAGCTCGGCCCCGAGCTCGGCGCGGTCTTCGCCGACCTGCACCGCGCGCACGACGTCGAATTCCGCTTCGGCGAGCGCGCGGCCGAGTTCCGCCCCGGCATGATCATCACCTCGGCCGGCGCCCAAGTCCCCGCCAACATCGTCGTGGTCGGCATCGGCGCCGCCCCCAACGACGCGCTGGCCGCCGCCGCGGGCCTCGAGGTGTCCAACGGCGTGCTGACCGACGAGGCCCTGCTCACCCCCGACGAAAACATCTTCGCCGCGGGCGACGTGGCCAACTCGTTCAACCCGCTGCTCGGCCGCCAGGTCCGCGTCGAGCACTGGGCCAACGCCCTCAACGGCGGCCCGGCCGCCGCCCGGTCCATGCTCGGCCAGCCCGTCGTCTACGACCCGGTGCCGTATTTCTTCAGCGACCAGTACGACCTCGGCATGGAATGCGCGGGCCTGCCCTCACCTGGCACCTACGACCAGGTCGCCTACCGCGGCGCCCGCGGAAGCGGAGAGTTCATCGCGTTCTGGCTGTCCCGCGGCACCGTGGTCGCGGGCATGAACGTCAACGTCTGGGACGTCAACGACGACATCCAGTCCCTCATCCGCTCCGCCCGCCAAGTCGACCCCTCCCGCCTCACCAACCCCGACATCCCCCTCCCCGACCTCTAACCCGCCCGGCTCGCCGCCCGCCCCGCCCGGCCCGCGTGCCAAGGTGCTCCGGGGCCGCGGCTGGACCGGCTGGCCCAAGCCCTGCTCGCTCGGGTGCCCGGTCGGCCGGGAATTCGCCGCGAGGCGGGCGAGTTAGCAGGCGGGCATCACAGCTGGCCGGTGACGGCGGCCAGCAGCAGCGCCGTATCGGTCAGGTCGGGCAGGACCACATGTGCGTCGGCCGCGGCCAGGTCGGCGGCGGGGAAGCTGCCGGTGGCCACGCCCACCGCGCGGGCGCCCGTGGCCAGCGCGGCGGCCACGTCCAGAGGCGTGTCGCCGACCAGCACGGTCGACGGGCCACCGAAGTCCAGGCCGTAGGCTGCGGCGGCCGCCCGCCGGGCCACCGCCACCAGTTCCGCGCGCACCTCGTGCACGTCGCCGTATGCGCCGACGTCCAGATCCAGGTGGTCGCCTAGCCCAGCCAGGCCGAGCTTGAGCTCGGCGAGCGGCCGGACGTTGCCGGTCAGGACGGACTGGTGGAACCCGGCCGCGGCCAGCGCCGCGATGGCGGCGGCCGCGCCGGGCAGCGCGCGCACCTCGTCGGCCGCGCCGTCCACTGTGGCACCGTCGGCCCAGCTGGTGCCGTTCCAGGCGGCCGACTGGCGGGCCAGGGCGGCCAGGAACGCGTCGACGTGGGCCATCGGCTCGGCGATGCCGGCCAGGGCCAGCGTGTCCAGCAGGATGGCCCGGTCGGTCCGGCCCGCCTTGGGCGCCACCACGGTCAGCTCGCGGCCGAACATCTCCCGGAACGTCACCTCGTACAAGCGGGTGCCCAGTCCCGCCGAGCTCAGCAGCGTATAGTCCACATCCCACAGGACCAGCAGTTCGCGCACTGGCCCAGGCTAGCCGCGTCTATCCCCGCGAACCGCGCGCGGGCGGACTAGACTCGCGGCGACGGGAGACCCCGGGGCGGCGGGGAACCAGCCGGGAAACCGGCGGGTATGCCCGGATGGCGGAAGACCTGCGGAGGTGGCTGATGGCTGGGCGCATCCGCGACGAGGACATCGCGGCAGTTCGCGAGCGATCGCCCATCGACGAGGTGGTGGGGGAGTACCTGCAGCTGAGGAACGCGGGCGGCGGCTCGCTGAAGGGCCTGTGCCCGTTCCACGACGAGAAGACTCCGTCGTTCAACGTCACCCCGGCCCGGGGTCTGTTCTACTGCTTCAGTTGCACCGAGGGCGGCGACGCGATCAAGTTCGTGCAGAAGATCGACGGGCTCAGTTTCGTCGAGGCGGTCGAGCGGCTGGCCGGCCGGGCCGGCATCGAACTGCGCTACGAGCAGGGCGGCTACGTGCCCGGCCAGGAGCAGAGCCAGCGCCGCCGGCTGATCGACGCGCACCGGGCCGCCGCCGAGTACTACGCCGAACGGCTGCGCGGACCCGACGCTGAGCAGGCCAGGAAGTTCCTGGCCGACCGCGGCTTCGAGCTGAACGACATCGAGCGCTTCGGTGTCGGCTACTCGCCCAAGGCCTGGGAGGACCTGACCAGGCACCTGCGCGGGCGCGGCTTCAGCGACGCCGAGCTCATCACCGCGGGCCTGTCCAGGGAAGGCAACCGCGGCTCGCGAGACCGGTTCCGCGGCCGGCTGATGTGGCCCATCAGGGACCTGTCCGGCGACGTCATCGCGTTCGGGGCGCGCAAGCTCGACCCGGATGACGACGGGCCCAAGTACCTGAATACGCCGGAGACCTCGCTGTTCCGCAAGAGCACCGTGCTGTACGGCGCGGACCTGGCCAAGCGGGAGATCGCCCAGCGCAGGCAGGCGGTCATCGTCGAGGGCTACACCGACGTGATGGCCTGCCATCTGGCCGGAGTGCCCACCGCGGTGGCCACCTGCGGCACCTCGTTCGGCGAGGACCACATCAAGGTGCTGCGCAGGCTCATCATGGACTCGGATGGAGCCGTCGGCGAGGTGATCTTCACCTTCGACGGCGACGCGGCCGGGCAACGGGCCGCGCAGCGGGCGTTCGGCATGGAAGAGAGGTTCGTCACTCAGACCTTCGTCACCGTGCAGCCCGACGGCCTTGACCCGTGTGACGTGCGGCTGGCGCACGGCGATGCGGCGGTGCGCGACCTGATCGCCCGCCGGGTCCCATTGTTCGAATTCGCGATCAAAGGCGTGCTCGGCCATCACAACCTGAACACGACCGAAGGCCAACTGGCTGCGCTGGACGAGGCAGCGCCGATCGTGGGCAGGATCAAGAACAAAGGCCTGCGTGACAGGTACGCCGTCAACCTGGATCGCTGGCTCGGCTTGATGGACGAGGATTTCGTACTGGCCAGGGTGCGGGCGCACACGGGGGATTCCGGGACAGGCCGCCGCCGGCCCCGCCAGGACCGCAGACAGGAGAACGGGGGCGAGCAAAATGGCTCGTTCGGACCGAGAGACAAAGTGCAGGGAAACGGCGGGCCACGCGGGGCCGACGGCCAGCCATACGACCTAAGTGATCATGTTGTCGAGGTGGAACGTGAGGTACTCAAGCTCGCGGTCCAACGGCCGGCGTTGTGCGGGCCCGAATTCGACGCGCTAGGCGCGGACGCGTTTATCGTGCCGGTGCACCGTGCGGTGTTCGTGCTGATCGCCGAATGCGGCGGCACGGCTACCAGCGGTGGCAGCGGGCGGGTATGGGCCGCCCGGCTGCGAGACGCTGCGCCGAACGAGCGAGCACAAGCGTTCATTACCGAGCTCGCCGTCGAGCCGCTGCGTCATCACAACGAGCCGGACGAGAAGTACGCCGACATCGAGCTCGCGCGGGTAGGGGAGCTCGCGGTCAGCCGGGAGATCACCTCGATCAAGGGACGGTTGCAGAGGACGAATCCGCTGGACGAACAGGCTAGGTATAACAGGCTGTTTGGGGACCTCATCACGCTGGAAGCCCGCCGGAGGGCTCTGGTTGATCGCGGTGCGGGCGGCTGATCCGCGCCCCGCCGGTGATTATACGATTGCGGAGCGTGCCTTTCAGTAGCGCAAAAGTGACAAAATTGGGTCCCCCATAACTAGTGGTTCGTGACGCAGACTGGTCCCGTGACCCTCACGGTGCTGACGAACGGACCATCACCAGCGGATCAGCTGACCGATCTTGTGGCGCTGGGGCGGGAGCGCGGTTCCCTGACCATGGCTGATGTCATGGTGGCGCTGGACCGCGCCGACCTGCCGCCGGAGGCCATCGACGCTGCGGTGCGCACGCTCGCCGACGAGGGCATCGATGTGCTTGACGTGCCGCGCGAGGACGAAGCCGAGATCCGGCGGGCTGAAGAGGCGGGCAGGCGGGTCGCCACCAGCGACCTGGTGCGGATCTACCTGCGAGAGATCGGCCGGGTGCCGTTGCTGACCGCCGAGGACGAGGTCGAGCTGGCCAAGGCCATCGAGGCGGGGCTGTTCGCCGAGGAGAAGCTCGGTGGCGGCATCCCGGTGCTCGGCGCCATCTGCGGCGACCTGGAGCTGCTGGTCGGTGAGGGAGCCAAGGCCAAGCAGCGGCTGATCGAGGCGAACCTGCGGCTGGTGGTGTCGATCGCCAAGCGGTATATCGGCCGTGGGCTGGTGTTCCTGGACCTGATCCAGGAAGGGAACCTGGGCCTGATCCGGGCGGTGGAGAAGTTCGACTACACCCGGGGCTACAAGTTCTCCACCTACGCGACGTGGTGGATCAGGCAGGCCATCACCCGGGCCATCGCCGACCAGGCACGGACGATCCGGGTGCCCGTGCATATGGTCGAGACGATCAACAAGCTGGCCCGGGTGCAGCGGCAGCTGCACCAGGAGCTTGGTCGGGAGGCCTCCGCCGGTGAGATCGCCGCGGAGCTGGGGCTGGAGCCGGAGCGGGTGGCGGAGATCCAGCGGATCGCCCAGGAGCCGGTATCGCTGCAGTCCCCGATCGGCGAGGAAGAGTCCGACCTTGGGGACTTCATCGAAGACGCAGACGCCGTGGTGCCCATGGAGGCCGCGGCGTTCATCATGTTGCAGGATCAGCTGGAGCGGGTCCTGGACGAACTGGCCGAACGGGAGCAGCGCATCATCCAGCTGCGGTTCGGCCTGACCGACGGGCATCCGCGGACGCTGGAGGAAGTCGGCCGGGAGTTCGGCGTGACCAGGGAGCGGATTAGGCAGATCGAGTCGAAGACCCTGGCCAAGCTCCGCCACCCCAGCCGCGCCCGGATGCTCCGGGAGTACCTGGATTAAGCCAGGGCCTATCCGGTCTCAGTCGGCTCAGGTCTCACTCGGCTGGGCGGGCGCCGTTCACCCCGGCGGGTTCGTCGTCCGGGGAACCGCGGCCGGGCAGCCGGTCCAGCTGCCCGCGCACCTTGGTGGCGCCGCTCTTGGCCGTCTCGGTGATCTTCGGTATCCGCTCCGCCGCCTTCTGCCCGGCGGCCTTGGTCAGCCCGGCCGCCTTGTCGCCCGCGGCCTGGGTGGCCTTCCGCACCGTCGGGTTCTCTGCCGCCTTGCGGCCCAGCTTCACCATCTGCTCGTAGCGCTCGCGGCCTGCCCGCGCGCCGGCGACGAAGCCGATCGCGAAGCCCGCCAGGAACGTGATGCGTGTGCGCATCTGGAACCCCTCTCGCGCATGGTGGTCGTGTGCACTCATGACCTTCCCCCGTGACGCGATCGTACTCATTGCGACGCGGGGCAGGTTAACGGGAGGCGTCCGTCGCGCGGGTCGTCACGTGTGGGCTCAGATTGCGCTACCCTTATCCGGGTCGATCCCGCGTAGCTCAATCGGCAGAGCGTCCGGCTGTTAACCGGCAGGTTATAGGTTCGAGTCCTATCGCGGGAGCTTTCCACTTTTGCTTCTGGCCAGCAGGTATACGCAAACGCGAGAATCTCCGCGTGGTGCTGGTGAGGTCCTGTGTGGCGTATGTGGTGTGGGGATTTTGTGGGGATCTTGCCCCACAGTCATTTTCCCTGTCGCGCGGCGTGTCGTCAGTAGCGGGGGAGCGGTGCGCTCAGGGCGGGTCCGGGATCGTGAAGTGCCTGGTCAGTGCCGTTAACAGTTTCCGTTAGCCGTGGGCTTGGGCGCGTGCGGGTCGCTTCGTCGGGATTCCGGGTGCGGAGCGGATTACCCGCCGGGCTGTGGTCGGCAGGTAATCGGTTCGGGATCCTATCGCAGGGCTTGGCTGCGTGATCGTCTGGCCAGCGGAAATGCGTGCCCGGGGAACGGGGCAAGCTCAGGAGCGGATGTTCTTTTTAGGCCGGCCCGTCTGCGTGCCTCAGACTATGGTCGTCTCCAGATTCAGTTGTGGCCGATGATCCGCTTTGCACTGGCTGTTGGCTCGGTTTGGACTGCCACTCATCGCGGACAGAAGCGCGCTATGGTCGCTCCCGCGCGGATTCGGGACCGTCGGGCAAACGTGACTTCAGGCATCTTCGGCGGTCAGGAGCCTTGATTCGAGCGACCTCGTTGAGTCCGTGCACAGGTCCATCATGATGACCGCGACCGGTGCGGCGAAGTCCAGCGTCCGGCCGGCTTGGCTGAGAATCGTGCCGGGGTCGCGGGCATCGGCGTCGATGTAACTGGTCACGCGGGCGCGGCCACCCGGATGACCGGCGCTACCTCCATCAGCTGTAAGAAGATCAATTTCACCAAACGGGCCATGGTCCTCCCGCCGCATCCGGGAGCAGTAAGCCGGCCTGGTGAAGCGCGTCGCTGCCGGGCAAACGCAGCTTCCGGCGGGAGGCCTTTCAGGCCGATGCGGCGGGCGGTGTCACGTCTGACCCGAGCTCGCCGAGCAGGCGATTGAGGTCATGGATCCGCGTCCTCAGCTCTCGCCTGAGGTGCTGAGCCAGCCGCTCCCAGTGCTGCGGGCCGGGGACCTGGCCGTCGGGTACCGCCTCGGCCAGGGCGGCCCTTATTTGCGCGAGAGAAAGTCCGGCCTGCTGGCAGACCCGGATCATGGCCACCCGGCACAGCACGTCCCCGCGGTAGCGCCGCTGGTTCCCGGCGGTGCGGTCGGTGCGGATCAGTCCCTGTCGCTCGTAGAACCGCAGAGCCGACGGCCTGGCGCCGCTGCGTTCGGCGACCTGGCCCACGGTCAGCCCGGCCTCATGCCAGTCGTAGGAATCCATCGCACTCCAGTCAGCAGGGGTCATGCAGGCGCAGGCCTGCGGATCTTGCCCTTGACCTCAACATTAGTTGAAGTCCTAGCGTCGGTACCAGCGAGCTGCCCGGGGCGGCTCCCTAGACATGGAGGAGTCATAATGATCGTCGTGGTGGGCGGGACCGGCAGGGTCGGCCGCCAGGTCGTCACGCAGCTCACCGAGAGCGGGCGGCCGGTCCGTTCGGTGAGCCGGGGCCTGAACCCGGGTGGCCTGCCGCCCGGGGCCGAGGCGGCCCGCGCGGACCTGACCGACCCCGCATCGCTCGAAGCGCACTTGCAGGACGCGCAGTCGCTGTTCCTGGCGTGGCCGTTCACCTCGGCGGAGGTAACCGCCGGGCTGGCGCCGAAGGTCGCCGAGATCGCGGCCCGGCACGTCACTCGTATCGTGTACCTGTCCGCACAGCCCGCCGCTGACCGGCCGGACTCGTTCTGGGCGCTGGTCGAGCGGGCGATCGAGGAATCCGGCGCCGGGTGGACGTTCCTGCGCCCGACCGGGTTCGCCGCCAACACGCTGATGTGGGCCGACCAGATCCGCTCCGGCGACGTCGTCCGGTGGCCGTTCGGTGCCGCCGGGCGGGCGCTGATCGATGAGCGGGATATCGCCTCCGTCGCGGTGCGAGCGCTGACCCAGGACGGCCACGCCGGAGCCAGGTATGTGCTGAGCGGGCCGGAAGTGCTCACCCAGGCCGAGCAGCTGGCCGCGATCGGGAAGGCCATCGGCCGGGACCTGACCTGGCAGGAGCTGCCGAAGCAGGCCGCGGTGGACGCGCTGGCCGCGGCCTGGGGCGACCGTGGCTTCGCCGAGGGCGCGGTGACCGCGTGGGAGTGGTTCGTGGACCACCCCGAGACCGTCACGTCGACGGTCAGTAACATTACCGGAGCCCCCGCGCGCAGGTTCGCGGACTGGGCCGCCGCCAACGCCGCGGCCTTCAGCTGAACCCTCCCGACGATGGCGGACAAGGAGCCCACGCATGACACTCACCGCTGCCGAAATCGGCTACCTGCAGGCCCAGCGGCTCGGGCGGCTGGCCACCCTCCAGCCCGACGGCAGCCCCCAGGTCAAGCCCGTCGGCTTCCGCTACAACCCGGCGCTGGGAACCATCGACATCAGCGGCTTCCGGATGTCCGCGAGCCAGAAGTTCCGCAACGTCAGCCATGATGGCCGGGCTGCTCTGGTCGTCGACGACATCGCGTCGACCCAGCCGTGGCGGGTACGGTTCCTGGAGATCCGCGGGACCGCCGAGGCCGTCCCGGCCACGGAGCAGGCCGAGGGCCCGACCGACGATGCTCTGATCCGGATCCATCCCACCCGCGTCCTCAGCTTCGGAATCGAGGAACCGCCCGGCGATCCGCACCTGACCAAACTCAGGACCCGCAGCCTGGCCTAAGAGCGCGCCTGCGACCCGGCCATCGGCGTCAGCGGATGATGCGGAAGGCGAGCCGCGGTGGGCAGCCGTGTTGCACGGGCCTGGCGATTTCGTGCCAGTCGGTGCGGTCGGCGTTCGCCTCGGCCAGGGGGCCGGGGATTCCGATCCTTATGAGCTGGGTGACGCGCCAGTCGTGTACGGAGCGCTCGCCGCGGTCGATGGCCTCATGGCGGGGGACCGCCGGGGTGGTTCCATGGTTGGCTCCCTGAACCCGCCGGTTTGACTGGGCAAGCACCACCGTCCGTGTGCCCGCAGCCACCCCGCCATGGGGCCGGGTGCCCGGCTGGCAGAGCGCGTGGAGGGTCTGTTCGCTGGGAGGCCACCGGTTCAACTCCCGGCGGCGTCAAGTCGGCGATCAAGTACGGGGGCGTCGGCAAGGCGAATCTCGGAAATGGCAGTTCTTTTGCGGGCCTCGGTGCTGGGTCTCAGTCGCGGCGGCTGGTTCGCAGGAAGAGCGCTGGCCCGGCGGCGGAGACGGCGACGATGGCCGCGCCCCACCGGCATGCGGTGGTGTCGCCGTGAAGCGTGGCAGCATGCTGGCTGGTGGCGTGCGCGGCCAGGTAGGCGGCGGTGCTGGTGGCGGCGATGGTGTTGAGCAGTGCGGTGCCGGATGATCCGCCGAGCTGCTGGCAGGTGCTGACGAACGCGGAAGCGACGCCGAGGTGCGGCCCGGTGGTGGCGATGCTCATGGCGGGGGCGACGAGCAGCCCGACGGCGAGGCCGGCCGTGGTGACGGCGGGGAGGAGGATAGCCGGGTAGGTGCTGTGCGGGGTGAGTCGGCTCAGGAGCAGCAGGGATGCCGCCATGAGCAGTCCGGGGGTGATCAGGATGGCGGGGCTGATGCGGGGCAGCAAGCGCCGGGTGATCTGGGTGGCCGCGAGGGCGTTGGCCGCGACGTAGGGGAGGAAGGCCAGGCCGGCGCGTAGGGCGCTGTAGCCGAGGATGTTCTGCATGAGGAAGGTCGTCAGCAGGAACATGCCGAGGGCGCCGAAGGAGATGGCGGCGACGCTGGCGAATGCCACGGCCCGCTGGCGGCTGGTGACGACGGCTAGGCCCGCCTTCCGCACATAGATATAGATCAACTCTCCGAGCCGGTGATCACCGGCTTCTCGGCCTGGCGGCCTCCGCCGGCGGGGGTCTGCCTGAAACGTCAAAGTCTGCTCTGGTGGCGGCCTGTCCAGGGCCTTCAAGATCAGCTGGACATACGCCCCGGTAGCTGATAGAACTCCGGTCGTGGCCTCATGGACCGGCGATCTGACGGTACGGCCGGTGTCGTGCGCTGAGGCGGCCCCGTTCGGTGAGCTGCTGGCGGCCCATCATTGGCTCGGGCCACGCTTGTTCGGGTCGGTGGTGCGGCACGTCGCGGTGCTGGACGGTGCCTGGGTCGCGCTGCTGGGTTACGGGTCGGCGGTGCTGCGGTGCACCGCCCGGGACACGGTGATCGGCTGGTCGGATCGGGACGCTCGACCGGTGACGACTGGCCGGCCAGCAACGCTTCTGCGTATTCCCGCAGGGACGCCAGCCGAACCTGGCCTCGGCTGTGCTGCCCGGTCACTGGCCCGCTTGCCCGGCGACTACCTGGAGCTGCACAACCAGATCATGCTGGCGGTCGAGACGTTCACCGACCCGACCCGGCACACCGGTGCGTGCTACGCCGCGGCCGGGTTCGCCTGCGCCGGGTCGACCAAGGGATACGCCCGCGGCGCGGGCGGGCGCGGGTATGCCTTCCATGGGCAGGTGAAACAGTGCTGGCTGCGTGAGGTGCGCCGTGGCGGCCTGGCCGCCCTGGGCGCGCCGGCCCCGTCGGTGCTGTTCGGCCCGCACGCGCCGGCGGTGTGGCTGGACCTGCCGGCGGCGCGCATCGCCTCACTGCGCGCCCATCTGGACGACCACCTGAGTGATCCGCGGCACGCCCGCGGGATCCGGCATGAGCACACCGCGACGGCGGCGATCGCGGCAGCGGCTCTGCTGTCCGCGCACCGCCTCCCGGCGGGGATGGCCGCCTATGCCGCCGGGCTTAGCCAGCAGGCGCTTGCGGTGTTCGGTGCCCGCTGGTCCGTCCGGTCCGGCAGCTATGTCGCGCCGTCGGAGTCGAGTTTCCGCCGGTTCCTGCACGGGGTACCGCCGGGCGCGCTTGGCGCCGCGGTCGGCAGCTGGCTGACCGGTCAGGCCGCTGCCGGCGCCCTGGATGCCCGGTGCGCCCGGCGGCTGACCGTCCGCCTGGCCGCCCCCGCGGTGCGGTGATGGCCGGTCGGCGCCGGGCCGGCCCGGCAGCAGAGCTGGTCTACGCCGATGCGCCCGGACAGCAGATCAAGATGCTGGGTTCCCTGCCGGTGGTGTACTCCTTTTGCACCCGGATCGGCATCGGGCAGATCATCGACGAGCTGGTCCCTATCCGCGACGTCGCGACGCTGAGCGTCGGGCAGGCCGTCGAAGCGATGGTCTGCAACCGGCTCACCTCGCCGGCCCCGCGAGTGTGTCAGAAACTTTGTGTCAGGGAGTGATCACAGTGTAACTTACCGTGAGCCGCGAGGGCGGCGCGACCCGAGGAAGGGCGAAGATGACGACGATAGAGGACCTGGGCGGCGAAGTCGAGGACCGCCGTGAGGAATCTTCGGTGCATGGCGGCGGCGGGGGGCTGGTGCTGCCGCAGGGGGTGCTGGCGGATCTGGCAGAGCAGCTGGCGGCGCGGGCGCGGGCCGGGGAGAGCGCGCAGCTGACGGGGCCGGGCGGGCTGCTGACCGGGCTGATCGGGCAGGTGCTGCAGGCGGGCCTGGCCGCCGAGCTCGGCGCGCACCTGGAGGCGGGCGAGGGGGAGAACCGGCGGAACGGGTCGAGCATCAAGACGCTGAACACCGAGGTGGGGCCGGTGCGGCTGGCGGTCCCGCGGGACCGCGACGGGACCTTCGAGCCGCTGCTGGTGCCCAAGCAGGCCCGCCGGTCCGGCGGCCTTGACTCGACTGTGATTTCGCTTTATGCGAAGGGGATGTCGGTGCGGGACATAGCCCGGCACGTGGAGCAGACCACGGGGGTGGAGATCTCGCACGACACGGTCTCACGGGTGACCGACGCGGCGCTGGAGGGGATGCGGGAGTGGATGTCGCGGCCGCTGGAGCCGTTTTACCCGGTTCTGTACGTCGATGCGATGATGGCGCGGGTGCGGGACGGGTCGGCGGTGCGGAACAAGGCCGTGAACATCGCGGTCGGCATCGACCCCGATGGCTGCAAGCACGTGCTGGGCATCTGGGTGGTGACGGCGGAGGGGTCCAAGGCGTGGGCGCAGGCGCTGGCGCAACTGCGCAACCGGGGCCTGGAGGAGGTGCTGTTCGTGTGCTGCGACGGGCTGACCGGGCTCGGCACGGAG
This sequence comes from uncultured Actinomycetes bacterium, assembly GCA_963835775.1. Lineage (GTDB taxonomy): Bacteria > Actinomycetota > Actinomycetes > Streptosporangiales > Streptosporangiaceae > Palsa-504. The sequence goes on from CAWIHB010000009.1 coordinate 63,790, forward strand.
ATCACCGGCACCTGGCCGGGCGCCACCGTGCAGACCTGCACGGTGCACCTTATCCGCAAATCGCTGGGTTTCGCGTCTTACACCGACCGCAAGGAGATGGCGGCGGGCCTGAAGATGATCTACACCGCGTGCGATGCGGACGCGGCGCAGCTGGCGCTGCTGGAGTTCGCGGACTCGGCGATGGGCAGGAAGTACCCGGCCGCGGCGGGGGTGTGGGAGCGGGCCTGGGACCGGTTCATCCCGTTCCTGGAGTTCCCGCCCGCCCTGAGAAAGGTCCTGTACACGACAAATGCCATCGAGAGCTTTAACCGGGAAATGCGGAAAGTGCTCAAGACGCGCACTCAGTTCCCGAACGATGATGCGGTCGCCAAGACGCTGTGGCTGGCTATCGTGGACGCCGAGGACAAGCGCGCCGCCAGGCGCGCCAGGCAGGCCGGCAGGCCGGCTGACCAGCGGGAAAGCGTCTCGCGGCTGATCGAGGGCCACATCACCCAGGGCTGGGCGCAGGCCTGGAGCGAGATGGCGGCCCGGTGGCCGGAACGGTTCGCCGGCCGCATGTGAAGACAGGGGGTGCGGGATGCCGCTGCCGGGAAACGGGACGCCCGCAGGATCGGTCCCGCTCGACGCGCTCGATGCTGAGGAGATCGCTGACCTGCTGGCCGGCGCGGCCGCGATCGCCGGCGCCCTGGCCGGGCAGCCGGAGGCCGAGGCAGCCTGCGCGGAGCACGCGCCCGGCTGGGACGGCCTGGCCGACCTGCACTTCGCCCTGGCGATCGCCGCAGCCGGGCTGGACGAGGCCATCGAGGAGCACACCGGCCTCCTGCACCCCTGAACCGCGGCGCTGCCCGCCTGCACCTTGAAAAATAAACAGGCAAAGCCTCCGGAAATGCGTGACGGCATGGTCACCGTCTGCTATGTTTAATGACAGACGGGAAAGCCGCCACGCGATCCGCGCAGGATCAGGCAGCGGATGTCCCGGAACCGCCAGGGAAATACGAACACGCAGTATCCGCCCAGGCGGGGCAGGGTATGCCGGGTTCCGGGAAACCGGAGAATAAACCGGGCAATAGAATTCCAGATAGTGCGAGATGAAGGTTCCGGATAAGCATCCGGAACCGGATGGTGAAAAGACCCGCGCACAAAGAATCTGACACTCTCGGCCCCGCTGGTCCACGTCCAGGACTGGGCCGGCAGCTGGGCGGTCGAGGAGGTACTCGGCATCCCCGCGCTTGCCTTGAACGACGACAAGCTCGGGCGCAGCCTCGATGCGATCGCCCCGAGACTGGAGGAGATCACCGGGGCGGTCGCACTCCGCGCGATCGGCATCTTCGGCATCGACATCAGCCAGATGCACTGGGACATGACCAGCTTCTCGCTGCACGGCGCCTACCCCGACACCGACGGGGACTACCCGGCCCCCTCCTACGGGCACCCCAAAGACCGCAGAGAAGATCTGCTGCAGATCCAGGCGGGGATCGCCGCCGCCGGCGACGGCGGCATCCCCGTCTTCACCCATGCCTACAGCGGCGGGGCGGCCGAGATCTCCCAGGTCATCGGGGCGATGAACGGCCTGAAGAAGATCGCGGGGACGAAGAAGTTCCTGCTGGTAGGCGACTCCAAGCTGATCAGCTACGACAACGTCGCCGCGATCGGCGGCGCCGGCTGCACGTTCCTGGCCCCCGCGTCCAAGCTCTACGTCAAGGCCGCCGAGCTGGCCGCCTGCGACCTGGGCAAGGCCACCGCGGTCGACTACGTTGCCGGACGCGACCAGCACAAGAGGAACACCAGCCCCGAAAAGCTGGGCCGCTGGTACGTCCTGGAAGACGATCAGCCGTTCTGGATCCGCAACTCCAAACGCAAAAGCGACCCGCCGATCCGGCTGCGCCGCATCTTCGTGCACTCCAGTGCCCGCGCCGACGCCGCCCTCACCAACCGCACCAGGAAGCTCACCCGCGCCAAAGAAGACCTGGACCGCCTGGTGTCGGGCCTGGGCGGCCGGTTCTACCCAGACGAGCAGAAGGTCGCCGCCCGCATCAAGCAGATCAGCCTCGCCCGCAAGGTCGGCCCCTACCTGCGCTACAGCATCGGCACCGCCCCGGCCGGCGGCCCCGGCAATACCAGCACCGGCCAGGTAAGCCGCCAGGCGGCCGGTACCCCCGAGGCGACCGGACCCAGCCCGGCGGACACCTGGCAGGGCACCGGCAGCGGCGGACCCGGCAAACCCGCCCTCACCTGGTGGTTCGACCAAGCCGCCATCGACGCCGAAACCGCCACCGACGGCTGGTACGCCCTGCTCAACAACCTCGACGCCACCGAGACCGCAGCCGCGGTGCTGCTGCGCTACAAAGCCCAGGAAGCCGTCGAACGCCGGTACGGCAACCTCAAAGGCCCGCTGGCGGTCGCTCCGATGTTCCTGAACAGCAACCGGCGGATCGCCGCGCTGATCACTGTGATCAGCCTCGCGCTACTGGTCTTCTGCCTGATCGAACGCGAAGCCCGCCGCAGCCTCGCCCCGGAAACCAAACTCGACGGGCTGTACAACCGGCAGCCCGCCAAGCCCACCGGCCGGCTCATCCTCACCACGCTGGCCGGCCTGCAGCTGATCCCGGCCACCGCGACCAGCCCAGCGCAGATCATCAGACCCAGCCCGGTCCAGGCCCGCCTACTGGAACTGCTCGGCGTCGACCTGCTGGCCGCCGACCCGACCCGCCCGCCGTAACGCCCAGCCCAGGCCGGCCATGCCAGCGGACGTGATCTATGTCCATGTGCGAATTACGGGGCTAGGGAAGGTCACCGCCAGCAGGGCGAGGGTGGTGGGAGCGAGCAGGCCGGCGAACAGGCCCTGGACGGCGCGGGCGGCCACCAGCATCCCCGGGTCGACGGCCGCGCCGCCGGCTGCGGAGGCAGCGGCGAAGCCGGCCGCGCCGATGATCAGGGCTCGCCGGCGGCCGGTGAGATCCCCGACCCTCCCGCCGAGCAGCAGCGAGCCTGCGAAGGCGACCGTGTAGGCGGTCACCACCCACTGCCGGCCGCCGAGGCTCAGCCCCAGGGCGTGCTGCGCGGAGGGCAGGGCGATGGTCACCACCGTCGTATCGAGGACCACCATCACCTGGACGAGGCAGACCACCGCCAGGCCCCACCACCGCGACGCGCCGGGAAAGTCGTCGGCGGTGGCTGCGGTCTGGACGGCCGCTTCGGCCTCTTCTGCCATGCCAGTACCGTATAGAAGCGGACGATAATCGTCAACTTAATCGCCAGTTCATCCTTGGGCATCCGTGCTTCCGGGTGCTTACACAGCAATAAGCCAAGTCGCAGGGTAATCTTATCGGGACAGATATCGTCCGGATCGGTTAGCGATGGCTAGGGAGGCGAGAATCGTGGTCGCAGCACCCGGTGATGACAGCGGAGGACCCCGCGGCCTGCGAGCCGACGCCCGCCGCAACCGGGAGAAGATCGTGAGCGTCGCCCGCGAGTTGTTCATGGCCCAGGGAATCGACGCTCCGCTCGATGACGTCGCGCGCATGGCCGGGATCGGCAAGGGCACGCTTTACAGGAACTTCCCCGACAGGGACACCTTGCTCGCCACCATCGCATACGACACGTTCCGGCAGCTCACCGATCTCGCCAACGTCATCAGGAAGGCAGAAGACGATGCCTGGATCGCGCTGTGCCGCTATCTTCGCGAGTGGTCAGCGCTGCGCCTCGGCATCCTCTACGACGCGCTCTGCGACCGCCTCCCAGCCATGATCAAGGCCGACCCCGGACTACAGGCCGCCCGAACGCAGTGGCTCGGCGCCCTAGAGCAAATGGTCAGCGCCGCCCATGCGGCAGGCCGCCTGCGCCCGGACGTGCGCGCCGGAGACATCGCCCTGTTCATGAACATCCTCCAGCAGCGAAAGACCGGGCACGCCCTGCTCACCCAAAGCTCCGAGCGCTTCCTCGAGCTCATGCTCGACGGACTCAGGGCCCGGCGAGACGTCCCACTCCCAGGCGTGCCCCTGACCACCAAAGCCCTCGACCGCTAGCTCCCCGAGGCTTCGGCAAAAAGATCACGGGGGAGGGCCGCCCCGGAACCGATACGCTCACGGTGTCGTCGCGCACCACTCCCCGCAACAAGAACACGGGCAAAACCAGCCCGCTCACCCTCAATGACGTCAATCAGCCCCGGCACGCTCACGGTTAACGTCGCGGAACACTCGGCCGGCTAGCTAGCGACGCACGGCCAGCATGGCGTTGTTCTCGCTGCGCCCGGCCGGTAGGTACGTTCGGGGAGCTTGTGGGCTGAGTTGCCCTGCCCGCTGAAAGCCTGCCGCGGCCTCGGCCGTCGCACCCGGACCCGGGCTCGCCCGACGGCGCCGGGCACGATCAGCGGTGACTGTGCGTTGGAGTTATGTACAGCTTCGTGCATGGCTCCAGCTCACCTGCGTCAGGCGCGCGGCACATCCAGATCTTCTTCCCGGAGCTCGCTTACCGTTCCGCGCCGGCCGGTAAATGACACGGTGCCATGGCGGCCGCACCCGGTATCCGCTTTCAACGTCACCAGCAGATAGTTTCGTTAGAAGGCTCGTTTGTCATGGGGAACATGCTGGCGTTCCTCGGCCGTGACATGGCGGTCGACCTCGGTACTGCGAACACGCTGGTGTATGTGCGTGGCCGGGGGATCGCGCTGAATGAACCGTCGGTGGTGGCACTCAATACCGATACCGGCAAGATCGTTGCGGTCGGTGTCCAGGCGAAACGGATGATCGGCCGGACGCCGGGGAACATCGTGGCGATCCGGCCGCTGAAGGACGGTGTCATCGCCGACTTCGATGTCACTGAGCGGATGCTGCGCTACTTCATCCAGAAGGTGCACCGGCGCCGGCGCCTCGCCAAGCCGCGGCTGGTGGTGGCTGTGCCCAGCGGGATTACTGGCGTGGAGCAAAGCGCGGTGAAGGAAGCCGGGCGCCAGGCGGGTGCCCGCCGCGTTTACCTAATCGAAGAGCCGATGGCGGCCGCGATCGGCGCCGGGCTGCCGGTGTACGAGCCGGTCGGCAGCATGGTTGTGGACGTGGGCGGCGGGACCACTGAGGTGGCGGTGATCTCGCTCGGTGGCATCGTGACCTGCCAGTCCATCCGGGTCGGCGGCGACGAAATGGACCAGGCGATCATCGTCTTCGCCAAGAAGGAGTACTCGCTCATGCTGGGCGAACGGACCGCCGAGGAGATCAAGATGGCGGTCGGGTCGGCTTACCCGTCGCCAGATGAACCGCACGCCGAGATCCGCGGCCGCAACCTGGTCAGCGGCTTGCCGAAGACCATCGTGATTTGCGCCGAGGAGGTTCGGCACGCGATCCAGGGACCCGTCAGCACCATCGTGGACATCATCAAGACCACGCTCGACAAGTCCCCGCCCGAGCTTGCCGGCGACATCATGGACCGCGGTATCGCGCTCACCGGCGGTGGTGCTCTGTTGCGCGGCCTTGATGAGCGGCTCCGCGATGAGACAGGGCTGCCGATCCATCTGGCCGACAATCCTCTGGAGTCGGTCGTGCTCGGCGCGGGCACATGCGTCGAGGACTTCGATGCCCTCCAGCAGGTGCTGGTACCGCAGAGGCGCCGGTAGCGGTTGAGCGAGGGGCCCTGCGCACCAGGGCGCGTTCCCATCGGCTGGCGCCCTCCTGGCGCCGTCCTGGTAATGGCCGCCCGCACCGCGCCCCCCGGCCGCCCAGGTGCGCGCTCCGGCCAGTGCGCCGCCTGCCTCAGCAGCCGCCCGAGCTGGCCGGCGCTGGTCCGCAGCTCGCGCGGCGGTACTGCTCGATGAGCTGGCCGGTTTCGTGCTGTCCCGGCCGGCGGCGGGGCTGTCGGACGGGACGATCGCCTCTGACGTCGTTATGCGCCCGGCAGGGGTTCCTTGCCGACTGAGTCTGGGACGTGCTGCCCGGCGCGGCTGGACGGAAGGTTCGCATCGACGAGCGCGCTCCACCCAGCCGGGCGGGTACTGACGTCCTCGCAGCGCTCCTGAAGCCGGTGCAGTGACTCTCGCTATCGCCAAGCCGGAATGCCGCCGCCAGCACCGACCTTGGGCGCCCAGACCGAACTGATCTGCGCAGCCGTGACGAAAAGGCCGGCCGCGGTGACGCTTCATCTCGGCGGATCGGGCGCGCGCCCCCGGCAGGCCGTCGGCTCTCGCGAGGGGATCTTTCAACGGATACTTCGGCGCTGCCAGAACGATTACGGGCGGGACGCGAAGTCGCTGGACTGGCCTCAGCCCTCGCCGAGGGAGTGCCGATCTATACTCTGGCCGGCGCGTGGCTGGTCAGGAAGGTGTAGTTTGCCACCATGAACATGCAGTCAAATTCTGGAAATAGGTTGCTAGTTTTTGGATGCGAGTGTAATGTGAGCGACACGCACCGGAACTCAGCCGCTGAGGGCGGCCAGCTACCGGGGCTACCGGAGGAGCGCATGCCCGCCGACCTGGTTCTCATCCACGGCCGTGCTCATGGCGCGCGCATTGCCGCGCAGTCGGCTGAGGCCGTCGGTGCCCGATGCAAGCCGCCGGGCCAGATCCCTGGCCTGGCGGCTGCGAATGCGGCGGCGGCGTCACGATGAATGTTCTCGCCGCCAATGACGTCGAGGCCGCGGATCTGCCGCCCGAGCCCGCTGCCGTGCCCAGTCCAGCAACGATCCGAGCTCCCGGGCCCGGGCCTGGGATCCGGCGGCGAGCCGCCCAGCCTGGGAACAAGTGACCGGCGTGCGCTACCGGCTCGAGGTCCGCCTCGCACCCGCCGATGTCGGCCAGCGGGTCGTGATCCGCTGGCGCCGGCCCAGCTCGGGTGACGGCGAACAGATCGCCGACGTCCTGGGCATTCTCGAGGAGAATGACTCGACTTCCTTCGCGGTCCGTACCTGTGACGGGGCGCTGGTCGTGATCCCGGCCGCCCGCGCTCTTGCCGGGAAGGTGGTGCCGCCAGCGCCGCAGAACCGGCGGCGCGCCGGCCCCATTCCTTTCTGACTCCGCGGCGGTCGCGCACACAACGAACGGGGTGCCGCCCCGCGCGGCAGGTCCTCGCCTATGTGGGGGTCCTGGTAGCACTGGCCGCGGGTCCGCGCGGGTGTGCGGTGCCTGCACCGGGCGGGGCGGGCTGCACCGGGCCAGGGACGGCGGATGTTCGCGGGGCAGCGCCCCGGGTCGCGGCCAGGCGGCCATGCGCGA
>CAWIHB010000010.1:0-684139 GCA_963835775.1 uncultured Actinomycetes bacterium
CACCAGCCCGGCTACCGGCCGACGGTCCCCTCGATCGGGATGCCGGGGTCGATGGGGTGCTGGTAATACAGGTCAACGTGGTCGGTGCCCGGCCGCATGAGGGGGCTTCGGCCGCGGTGCGGATGTTCGCCGGACTGCTGTCGGGGATGCGGTCGCCGCGCGCGTGTGAGATGCGGCTGAACTTGGTGGCCAGCACTACCTCGTCCCGGTGGCCCTTGATGGCCCGGGCCAGCACTCGCCACGGCCGGCACCGCCGGATCCGGCGCGGGTCGGCTGGCGGGCCCGGCGTTGTTCAGCCGGGGAAGCTGGTGCTGAGGCTGGTCTGCTGCCAGGCGTCGACGTCCGCGCTGAGCTCCGTCATGGAGTCGCGAAACCACGTGAGTGCGTCGGGCCCGAGGACAAGCATCGACGGCGTGCCGGGACCCTGGACAGCGGTGATGATCGCCCGGGCGGCCCTGGCCGGGTCTCCGGGCTGGCGGGCGTGCTCGGTAAGGTCTGCCATGCGGCGGGCGCCCACGGTGCCGGCATAGTCGCCGATCTCCTCCCGCGGCTGGGCGAGGGAGCGCTTGTAATTGGTGCGGAACGCGCCGGGCTCGACCGTCATGACGGTGATTCCCAGCGGCGCGATCTCCAGGCGCAGGCAGGCGGTCAAGGCCTCCAGGGCCGCCTTGGTGGCCACGTAATGGCCCGTTCCGATGGGGCAGCTGCGCACCCCGGCGGAGGAGACGTTCACGATCGTGCCGCTGCGCCGCTCGCGCATCACGGGCAGGACGGCCTGGATCAGCGCGACCGGGCCGAAGAAGTTGGTGGCAAAGAGCTCTTGGACCTGGTCGTCGGCTGCCTCCTCGACGGCGGCGCGGTAGCCATGGCCGGCGTTATTGACCAAGACGTCGATGGTGCCGAAGCGCTCCCGGGCGGCGCGCACGACGTCACGCCTTTGGGCGTGGTCAGTGACATCGAGCGATAGCGCGAGCGTGGTAGCGGGATGCGACCGGGCGAGATCCTCGACGCTGGCCGCGTCGCGAGCCGTCACGATGACGTTCTCGCCGCGGTCCAGGACTGCCGAGGCAAGCGCCCGGCCGAGGCCGGTCGAGCAGCCGGTGATGAGCCAGGTGGCCATGGTGATTGCCTTTCATATCAGGGTGAAATGGGGTGGCGGAGGCGCGGCGGAAAGGCAGATGGAGTTCCTGCTCATGGCCCGGTTAACCGTATGCATCAGGCCCGGGATACGTACCGCGGGCGGGCCGGTTCAAGCGCCGCGCCACTGCCCGTCTGCCTCATCGGGCGTGCGGGCGGGCGGCGGCGAGCGTGCGGTCGGCGAGGGTGGCGGCGAGCAGCGCCGCGGCGGCGATGGTGAGGATGACCGCGAGGCGGTGCAGGCCGGCGTCGGTCGCCGCGTGGCCGAAGCTGAGGCTGATCAGGCTGGCAGAGGCGATCGCGCCCAGGTACATGAAGGTGCGGAGCATTCCGGCGGCGGTGCCGGTCGAGTCTGCGGGGGCCTGGTCGTACATGGCGGTCTGGTTGGTGACGATGTTCAGCCCGTTCTGGGTGCCGAAGACGACGCTGATCACCAGCAGCAGCCACAGCGGCGAGCGCCCGGTCAGCAGCAGCAGCAGGCCGGCCGAGCCGGCGGCGAGCGCGGCGGCCCCGGCCACTAGCAGCGGCCAGATTCGGCTGTGCCGGGCGGCGAGCGCGGAGACGACGGCGGCGACCGCGAACGAGGGCATCATCAGGAGCCCGGCGGCGGCGGCGGACAGCCCGGCGCTTTGCTCTAGCCCGAGTTTCCGGGGTAAGTTGATCTTGGTCTGTTGAGGCGCCGGGTTCCGGCGGCCTTACCTGGGCAAACGGTGTTCTCGTGCTGGCCTGGGCGGGCCTGATAGTGTATTACCCATATATGGCATCGATAGTGGGTAAGAAGCGCGGCGGGGCCACCTACTACTACCTGGTGGAGTCCGCCCGGGTGGGCGGCAAGCCGCGGATCACCTCCCAGGAGTATCTGGGGACGGCGGAGGAGCTGGCTGCGGCGATGCGCGGCGGCGGGCTCGGGCTGCCCGACCGCGTCCAGCACAAGGACTTCGGGCCGGTCGCCGCTGCGTGGGGCGTGCTGGAGGACCTGGGCGTGGTACAGGTCATCGACGAGGTGGCCGGGGCGCGGCGCGCCGATGCCGGCGCCAGCACCGGGACCTACCTGGCGCTGGCGGCGCTGAACCGGGTGGTCGCGCCGTGCTCGAAGCTGGGCTTCGCGGGCTGGTGGGCGAAGACGGCGGCGCCCCGGTTCGCCAGGATTCCCCCGGCGGTGCTGGATCACCGCCGGTTCTGGGATGCGATGCACGCCGTCACCCTGGAGGATCTGGCCGAGATCAGCCGCCGGATCGCGCTGGCGATCGTGGCATCCTTCAGGCTGGACTGCTCGTCGGTGGCGCTGGACATGACGAATTTCGCGACCTTCATCGACACCGGCAACGGCAGGGCGCCGATCGCGCAGCGCGGCAAGGCCAAGCAGAAACGCTCCGACCTGCGGCTGGTGGGGCTGGGCCTGGTGGTCACCCGGGACGGCGGGATCCCGCTGACCTGGCATGCCTACCCCGGCGACCGGCCCGACGTCACGCAGTTCCCCGCCATGATCGAGGCGCTGCGCGGCCAGTACGAGGCGATCACGGCGGCCTGCGGGCAGCAGCCCGCGGACATGACCGTGGTCTTCGACGCCGGCCAGAACAGCGAGGACAACTTCGCGTTCCTGGCCGGCACCGGGCTGCACTACATCGGGTCGGTCCCGGCCAGCGACTGCCCGGACCTGACCGCCCTGCCCGCCTCGGCCCGCTCGGTGGTGGACCAGGAGCGCTTCGGCGGCCTGACCGGCTACGACACCCGACGCGTCGTCTACGGCGCCGGGCGGCGGGCGATCCTCACCCACTCCCCGGAGCTGCACGAAAGCCAGGCCTGCGGGTTCGACGGCACCACCCTGGCCAAGGCCGGCAAGAAACTGGACGAGCTGGCCGCCACCCTGGCCCGCGGCAAGACCCGCCGGCCGCGCGAGAAGGTCGAAGCCGAGACCGGCAAGATCACCGCCAAGCCCTGGGTACGCCGGGTCATCACCTGGCAGCTATCCGGCGAGCAGCCCAAAGACCTGCGCCTGACCTGGCAGCAAGACCCCAAGGCCCGCGCCGCCCTGGAAGACGAGATCTTCGGCAAGCACGTGCTGATCACCGATCACGACGACTGGCCCGCCGCCGAGGTCGTCGCCGGCTACCGGTCCCAGTCCGAAGCCGAGTTCGGCTTCCGCCAGCTCAAAGACCCGCACGTGGTCTCCTTCAGCCCGATGTTCCACTGGACCCAGCACAACATCCGCGTCCACGTGTTCACCTGCGTCCTGGCCCTGCAGGTCGCCCACCTGATGCGGCTGAAGGCCCGCCGCGCCGGGCTCGACCTGTCCGTGCGCGCCCTGCTCGGCGAGCTCGCCGGCATCGGCGAGACCATCCTGCTCTACCAAAGCGACCGGGGCCGGCCCCGCGCCCACCGCATGCTCACCGACACCAGCCCGGTCCAGGACAAGCTCAGCGACATATTCGGCCTCGCCCGCTACGCCCCCAGGCGATGACATGGGTAATACACCCGACCGGCCACCGCGCATAACCTGACCAGCAGAAACACGCACAAGATCAACTTATCCCGGAAACTCGGGCTAGCCACGGGGTCCAGCCGTAGATGAAGCCGTAGGTGATCAGCATGGTGATACCGAACCGGACGTACGTGGTGGTGAGCGCACGGTTGCGGGCCAGCATGCGTATGTCGAGGAACGGCGTGTGCGCGCGCAGCTCGCGCGCGGTCAGCGCGGTCGCCACGGCGGCGGTGACGCCGAGCAGCCACCAGCGGGGACTGGCCAGTGACATCAGGAATAGCAGCAGCCCGGTCAGCGCGGCGGCGAACAGGGCCAGGCCGGGCGGGTCGAGCTCGTGCCATGCGCGCGAGATCCGGACCCGCTGGTCGTCGGCGGGAAGCCAGGCCAGGGCGCCCGCGATGCCGGCGGCCGCGAGCGGCACGTTGACCAGGAACGTCAGCCGCCAGCCCCCGACGGCGATGAGCAGGCCGCCGAGCGGCGGGCCGACGGCCATGGTGGCCTGCCCGGCGATGGCAAGCGCGCTGAGCACGCCGGCAGGCGCTTCCTGGTTCAGCCGCCGGGCCTGGTGCCGGACCATCGTCATCGCGGCCGGGTAGGCGGCCGACGTGCCGAGCCCGATGACGATGCGCGCCGCGATCAGGCTGCCCAGCGACCAGCCCAGGTACCCGAGCAGGCCGCCGGCCGCGACGGCGGCGGTGCCGGCCAGGTACACGCGGCGCGGGCCGGCCAGGTCGGCGAGCCGCCCCATCGTCGGCTGGCCGATGGCCGTCGCCAGGTAGAGCGTCGAGACCAGCCACGTGGTGGCGGACGCGCCGACGCCGAACGCGTGCCCGATCGACACCAGCGCGACCGCGATGATCGAGGAGTTGACCGGGTTCAGCACCGAGCCGAACGAGGTGGCCGCGACGAACCTCCGGCCGAAGCCGGTGTCTTCCGGCCGCGGCCCGCTCCGCCGGCGCGCCGGTCCGGGTCGCAGCTGCCCCGGCTCGCGGACCCGGGCATCCGGGCGGTCCTGGAGTGCGGCGTCATGTGGCATCGTGTGCCTCCTCCCGCTGTGCTGCTGGGGCAACCCTCGGCGGCTCGCACTTCAACGGTGCCGCGATCGCCGGTGCGCAGGAAGACCGCCGTGTTCCTAGCAGTGACAGGGCTACGCTGGCTGCGGCACCGGATGCCACACTGGGAACATGGCGAGCGAGCTTGGCGAGTTCCTGCGGGCACGCCGGGCGCGTGTGCGGCCCGGCGGTGTCGGCCTGCCATCCGGAACCGGGACACGGCGGACACCGGGGCTGCGCCGCGAGGAAATCGCCGCGCTCGCGGGGCTGTCCATCGACTACTACATCCGGCTCGAGCAGGGCAAGGAGACCAACCCCAGCGGTCCCATCCTGGACGGGCTCGCCCGCGCCCTCCGGCTGAACGCGGAGGAGCACGCCCACCTGTACGCGCTCGCCAACCACGCGGCGGGACGCATCGCGCGGAGCCTGCCCCGGGCCAGCCGCGTCGTCCGGCCGGAGGTCCGCCAGCTCCTGGAGACGGTGCGGCCCTGCCCGTCCTACGTGCTCACCCGCACCAGCGACCTGCTAGCCGCCAACCCCGAGGCATTCACCCTGTTCACTGGCCTGGCGGACTGGCCGCCCGAGCGGCAGAACACGATCCGGTACACGTTCTTCCACCCGGCGGCCAGGGAGCTGTTCGCCGACTGGGATCATTCCGCCGAGACGACCGCTGCCCACCTCCGTTCGCTCGCCGCCGACACACCCGACGACCCGGACGTCTCCGCGCTGATCACGGAGCTGCTCGACGGCAGCCCCGAGTTCGCCCGTCTATGGCAGCGGCACGACGTACGGCACCGGCGCGGGGAGGCCAAGCGGTTCCGCCATCCGCAGGTCGGCGAGTTCACCCTGACCAACGAGGTGCTCAATCTGGCAGACGGCCAGCGGATGTCCGTCTACCAGGCCGAACCCGGCAGCCGCGACCACGACGCCCTGACCCTGCTGTCCATGATCGCCAGCGGCGACGAGCCAGAGAACGCCGCCCGGTAGCCCACGCAAATCTCCTTCCGCCCAGCGACCGCGCCCCTGCGGTAATGAGAGGTCGCGGTAGGGACCGCCCTCGCGGGCGGCCCCCCGCGCAGATCCCAGCGTGCGGAATTACCGCACTGGGCTCCTACCTTGGGTGTGTGGCGGCGAAGCGCGCCTCCGGGAAGGGGTGCATCGCGCGGGCGCGCGGTATCCACCGAGTTGCGATCCGGTTCATCCGTTCCCAGTTGATCCGGCTTTTCTGGCTGCGGCGCCTCAGCGTCCGCCGCCAGTGCCGGATTGCCTGGTCGCGGAAGGCCGCCACCGCCTGGATGTTGCCGGGCACGGCGTAATACGCCATGTGCCCGCGCACCACGCTGGCCAGCCAGCGGCCTTGCTCCGGAACGGGCAGATGCATGCGCTGCGTGAGCTGGTCTTTGACCACTTTCAGCTTCGCCCGCATCCGTTTCGAGATCGTGATGCGCTTCACCCAGAAGCGCCCGCCCCCGGACGCCGCGCAGATGTGCGTGAAGCCCAGGAAATCGAACGTCTCCGGCTTGCCGAGCCCGCGTGCCTTCCGGTGCCGGGCAGCGTGCCGCCCGAACTCGATCAGCCTCGTCTTACCGGGGTGCAGTTCCAGCCCGAACTCCGCGAACCTGTCGCGCAGCTCGCTCAGGAACCGGTCAGCGTCATCCTTGTGCTCGAACCCGACGATGAAGTCGTCCGCGAACCGCACGATAATGACCTCGCCGTGCGCGTGGTGCTTCCTCCACCAATCGGCCCACAGGTCCAGGACGTAGTGCAGGTACACGTTCGCGAGCAGCGGCGATGCCGATGCCCCCTGCGGTGACCCCTTCTCGCTCTCCGTCCATTCCCCGTCCTCGATGACTCCTGCGGCCAGCCACTTGGCGATCAGCCGCAGGACCCGCTCATCCGCGATCCGGTGCCGGAGAAACTTCTCTAGCCAGCCGCGATCAAGCTGCCCGAAGAAGTCGCGGATATCCGCGTCCAGCACCCAGTTCACCCTCTTGGTCATGATCCCGGTCGCCAGCGCATCCAGCGCCTGATGCGGGCCGCGCCGCGGCCGGAACCCGTAAGAGAAACCCCGGAAGTCCGCCTCGTAGATGGCGTTGAGCACCCCGGCGACGGCCCGCTGGACGATCTTGTCCTCCAGCGTGGCGACGGTGACTTCATATTGCCCCTCCTGCAGCCGTGTGCCGGGATGTTCCGGGTTGGTGCTGGTCAGGCCGTGCTGGCGGATCTGCTGGCATGAGCATGGCAGCTGGTGCCGACATTTCAGCGGGCGGGTTCAGTGGCGGCGGGGCCTGGTGCGCCGGGCTGCTGGGTTGAGGTGCCCGGATGCGGCGATGCGCTCGCGGCAGGCGGCCTCGGTGCGGTCGTCCCAGGTGATGCAGAGCCGGTTTCCCGGGCCGCGCCGCGCGTCGAGCTGCCCGGCCTGGATCCAGTCGTAGATGACGCCGGTGCTGCAGCCCAGCCGTCTGGCGGCCTCGGCGGGGCTGATCTCGCCGTCGTGGCAGGGCGCCGGGGCGGGGATGTGGTAGGCGTGGCGGATCCACGCCACGGCCTTGGCGTCGAACGGGCGGCCGTTCCCGGTGACCAGCCCGGCCGCGTTGAGCTGCCGGGCCAGCTCGGCGGCGGGCGTGACGGGGCCGAGCTGGCGGACCATCTCAACCGCCGGGGACGGGCTGCGCCGGGCGGTGCCGCGGTGGACGGGGCGGCCCACGCGGAGCTCGTCGGTGGCGCCGGTGTGCCAGCGGATCCCGATCCGGACCTTGCCCGGGTCGGGTTCGGGCAGCACGGTGACATCAGCGATCAGGGTGCGCAGCAGCCGCTTGCGGTCCTTGCTGCTGGTTTCGGGGGCATGCCAGAGTGCGGGCAGGTCGGCGGCGAGTTTCTCCAGGTCGGCCCGGCCGGGCAGCGGCGGCAGCGCGTCGCGGGCGTCCTGCAGTGCCTGCCCGGCTTCGGCCAGGGCGGTGAGCCTGGCCTCCCAGCGGGCCTCCAGGCTGCGGGCGACCAGCCGGTTCTCCGGCTCGACCTGGCTGAAAGCGCGCTCGGCGCGGTCGGCCTCATACCGCGCGCGTTCGACGGCGAGCTCGGCGGCCCGGCTGGCCCGCTGGTGCCGGCCGGTCACCTCATCGGCTGCGGCGAGCGCCAGGGCGACCTGCCCGGGGGTCAGCGCGTCCAGCAGCACCCCGGCGACCGCGTCATCGACGGTGGCCGCGGCGACTGACCGGCAGGCGGGCGTGGTCAGCCGGTCGGCGCGGGAGCACTCATAGGAGGGCCGGGCGTCGGTGTGGTAGCTGGTGCGCATCGGCTTGCCGCAGGACCCGCAGTAGATGATGCCCTGGCACAGCGCGCAGCCCTCCCGCGCCGGCCGGGCCCCGGCGTTGGTCCGGTTGGCGGCCAGCTTTGCCTCGTTGGCCAGGTAGTCCGCCCAGGTGACGTATCCCTCGTGGTGGTCTTTGATCAGGACCAGCCATTCGGCCCGGGGCCGTTCGGCGATCGCGGTGTGCACGATGCCGCCGGGATCGACGGTGCGCCGGGAGGTATAGCGGCCGTGCACGTAGGCTCCCGCGTAGCACGGGTTCTTCAGCACGCCCAGCACGCGGGCGCAGGTGAGCCTGCCCCAGCGCAGCTGGCCGGCCCACGCGCCGCCGTAGGCGCGCAGCGGGAACCGGCGGCCGGCGAACGCCGCGACCACCCCGTAGGCCGACCCGCAGGCGGTGAACGCGGCGAGCAGGTCCCTGATCGCGGCCTGGACCTCGGCGTCGGGGTCGATCACGATATCGCCGGCGTCGTCGTGGACCAGCCCGACCGGCAGCGGGGTGCGCAGCTCGCCGCGCCCGGCGGCGGCCCGCTTGTTGGCGTGCAGCCGCTGGGCCATCACGTGCAGTTCCATTTCTCCCATGGTGCCCTTGAACCCCAGCAGCACGCGGTCGTTCACGTCGGCGGGGTCGTAGATCCCGTCCGGGTCGATCAGCAGCGTGCCGGTGATCCGGGCGAATTCCGCCAGCCGGGCCACGTCGGCATTCGACCGGGCCAGCCGGGTGATCTCGATCGCGAAGATCGCCCCCACCTCGCCGGAGCAGACCCTGGTCACCAGCTCGGTGAAGCCTTCCCGCGGCACCCCCCATTTGCCGGAGATCCCCAGGTCGGTGTCGATCACCTCGATCGAGGTGCGCGGCCAGCCCAGCGCGGCCGCCTTGTCCGCCAGGGCGTACTGGCTCCTGGTCGACTCGGTGTGCTCGCGGAGCTGGGCCATCGAGGACTGGCGGGGATAGATCAGCGCCGCCCGGTCCCGGTGACTGCCCGTGATCTTGTGCTCGCCGTTCACCCATGCCTCCCAGCACGCAGATGGTCATGTTGGCCAGCGCCGCCACCGCCTCGGCCCGCGCGGGCCCGGTCAGCACGGCGGCGCCCATCGGCTACGACAGCTCTCTGCGGGCCAGCAGCTCGGCGTTGATCGCCGAGATCTCCGCCAGCACCGCCTGCGCCTGCTCGCCCTGGCGCAGGTAGCGGCGTACCACCTGGGCCAGGGCGGCCGGCACGTACCGGGCCCGGCCGCGGCCGGCCGGGCGCGGGGTGAAGTAGGCGTACGGGCCGTGCGGCTCGCCGTCCGCGCACCGGCAGCCGGGCCGGCCGCACCGGCGCGCCTGCTCGGCCAGGGCACCAGCCAGCACCTGCTCCACGTCGCCGAGCCGGGCCGCCGCCGCGCGGCGGCGGGCCAGCAGCTGGCGGGTGGGCAGGCCCGCAAGATCATTCTTGTGTGCATTCATCACACAAGAAGATGTCGGCTCCGCAGGCGGAAGTCAACGACCGCGCATGTTTCGCATCAGCGTGTCGAGTTCCGCCAGGCGCTCAGCCGACAGCCGGCGCGGCAGCGGTGGCTCGCCCCGGTCGGTCCATGCCTGCGGCACCGTGATCTGGCCGCTGATGCCGCCCGCGCACACGAACACCGTGTCGCCGGCGCGGCGCTTGGCATAAAGAACCTCCAGCCGCTGGCCGTTCAGCGGGTGGAACCGGTGCGTGACGACAACAAAACCCGAAGGGTCACTGGATGACGCGGCATTATGCCGTGTCCGTCGCGATGCCGAGCGGCCGCTGCCGCCCGTCCGCCTTCGGGATGTATGCCCGCCTGCTCGGCGACGCCCGGTAACGTCCCTGCTGCACCCGCTCGTGCAGGTCCCGGAGGTTTGCCACCAGGTCCTGCCCGTAGGCCTCCCACGTCACCCCGTCTACCCCCGGCGCGGCTTTCGGACTGATGTCCTGATAGGCCAGCAGAAGGCGTTCGAGGGTGACATGGTGCAGCAGCGCCGTGAACCGCGCTTCCCTGTCCCGTACTGCCACTTGCCGCACACGGCCCAGCTCACTTGACACGCTCAATCCGGCACTGCGTCCGGGACGTGTTTCACCGTCCGTGTTCCCCTTGGTTCGCTCCCTTTCCTCCCCCGCCACCGCAGCCGCAGCCTTGTTCGGCGGGTTCGCAGGTACTACGAAGCGATCCGACTGCCCGTCCCCGTTCATCCCAGGATTACCGCCTTGGCGTTCCCTGGGCGGCCCGCCCGCTGATCAGGCGGACGGGCAGGCACGGGCTCTCCCGGTTCTCGCGCATGGAGGTTCCGTACATGCCCTGGTTCTCCGACCGCGCGGGGCCCGCCAGCAGCTCGCGATAGCGCTGCTGGCAGTGTTGCCTTCCACGTTGTGAACCGCGTGGGCACCCCGGAAACGTGATTTCGCGGCTCAATAGCCCGGCCTGCACGTGCCCCTGTCAACGCTTCGCCACGCCCTCGCGGGTCGTCGACGCATGACTCGGGGTCGCCGTGGGTCGCTAGCCCTTCGACGTAGAGCTCTTCCATCTCCTCCTCCATGCCGGTTTATCCCGGCGCTTTCTCACAATCCAGTAACGGGGTTGCCGGCACCGCTGCGCATCCTCTGCCGCCTGACCAGGGGAAACCGATAATCGTGCCACTCGGCAGGCGATAGGCGGGTGGCTGCTGCCCGGCCACATCAGGCGCTGCCGGAGTGTCATCACGCAGCGCGGCAGGAAGACCATCGGCAGCGAGTGCGAGAACTGCCTATGCATGTCCTGTCGGCTGGCCAGGATGGTGGTTCAAGGTGCGATTGAGCGAATGTTCTGTCACGTCGCGTCAGCTCCGTGCGCATGATAAAGGTCGCTGGCCTGCTGCCCGGTCGCCCGCTTCTGCGTGTTGAATGCGTTGGGCGCGCACATCCTTGTGCGCTGGCCCGCATGTTCACTCTTGGCCTTTTGAGGCAGGCCGCGTGCCGCGAAATCAAGCTGCCCGGCGCCGTAAGCACGTCAGCGCATGCGGTCTGGTTATATGGTGATGACTACTTTTCCGCTGGCGTGTCCTTGTTCGAGATAGCGGATGGCCTGCGGAACCTCGCTCAGCGGATATGTCCGGTCGATGACCGGTGTGACTTGCCCGGACTGGAGAAGTTCGCGCAGGACAGCGAGATCGTCCCTGCTTTGGCGCGCGAGGAAGAAAACCACCGTCTGGCTCACGAATGGTGAGAGCACAAGCATCATGGCCGGACGGGTCAGGGCAATGCCATTTAGAACAGCTTGCTGAGGCTGTTCGGCCGCGGTCTGGCAACCGCAGGTCCCCGCCTGATCTCGGTGACTGTGCGTGATCATCGGGCCGACTTGTCCAGCGGCTGCTGGTAACGATCGTGCAGCGGCGGCGTGTCGTGCGTGAGGATGCGGCGAAGCTCCGCTAGCTGTCAGGGTTTGTGTCAAATGTCCTGGTAGGCCAGGGAGCTTCGCTGCCTGGCCAGTGTGGCATACCCGGGTGCCTGCCTTCCAGTGCCGCCGGGCCGGACGCGCGGGCCGGGCTGGAGCTGCTGGGGCGGGCGGGCATGGTCGCTGTCCGGGTCGCGGACCTGGGCTCCCCGGCCGGTGAGGGCCTGGGCAAGGACGGGCGGACGGCGCTGACAGCCGCCGGGGCGAGGCCGGTCCGGACCGGGGATCTGGTGGTGTTCTGCAAGCCGGTCGCGGTCGCGGCGGCAGTGGTCCGCCGCGACGGCCGGGTCCAGGCCGCCGGCCATCCCGCCGATCACGTGCGGCTGGGGGTGGCCGAGGAACGGCTGGACGCGCTGTGCGGCGAGCCCGGCATCATCGATAAGGTCGCGGCCGGCGTTGTCCTCAAGGGCAGGGTCAAGGGCACGGCCCGGCGGGCGATGACCGCCGCGCTGACCATCCGGCTGGTGCTGCTGATGACCTTGATGCCCGGCTCGTGCTACGCGGAGGCGATCGCCGCGCTGCTGGGCGACCTGCCGCTGGTGCCGTGGCACCGCCGGTACCGGGTGCCGACCCCGGCGGCGGCGTGCACCTGGCGGGACGCGGCCGGGCCCGCGCCGCTGGAGCAGCTGCGGGACCGGGCGCTGGCCGGCATCGACGCCGAGCACCGGGACCGTGACTGGCGGGCCGTCCTCGTGGGTTCCCTCGAGGTGGGCTCGATCGACGGCTCGCTGACCCGGGTGCCGGACACGCCGGAGAACCGGGACGCGTTCGGGTCCGCGGGGACCGCCGACGGGTCCGCGCCGTACCCGCAGCTCCGGGAGCTGCGCTGCTCGGTCGCCTCGACCCGCGCCACCGTGGGCGTGGTGACCGGGCCGTCCGGCGCCGGCGGCGGCCGGGACAAGGGCGAGGCCGAGCAGAAGCTGCTGGACGGCGCGCTGGAAAAGTACCCGCGCATCTTCACCCCGGACCGGCTCTGGGTCATGGATCGCAACTTTCCCGGCGTGCCGCGGATCAAGGCCATGCTCGCCACCGGGACGCACGTGCTGATCCGGGTCAAGGACGGCATCACGCTGGCCCGCACCGGGGACTTCCTGCCCGACGGGTCCTATCCCGCACTCATCGGCGGCGGCGGCCAGACGCTCGCCGTCCGGGTGATCGAATACACCGTCAGCGTCGCCGGGCACGACACCCCGGAGCTGTTCTGCCTGATCACCGACCTGGACGACCACGAGACCTACCCGGCCGGCGTGCTCGCGGAGGCCTACCACTGGCGGTGGATCGGGTCCGAGACCACCCTGAAGGAAGCCAAGTCCGCGATCCGGGACTCCGGGCCGTCCACCGGGCCGATGCTCCGCTCGGCATCTCCCGCCCTGATCGCCCAGGAACACGCCGCCTGGGTCATCTCCGCCGAGCTGGCCCGCGCCATGGCGCGGGACGCCGCCGCAGTCGCCGCCCCGGCCCGCAAGGGCCGCCGGGCCGGGCTCCCCGTCCACCCGCGGGAGATCTCCTTCGCCGCAGCCCGCCGCGCCATCATCGCTTCTACCTGGTCGGGCGCGGCCACCGCCAGCCTGCCGCCCGCCCTGACCGCCGCGAACCGGAACCGCGCCCTGGAAGCCCTGGCCCGGTGCCGGATCACCGTGGACCGGAACCGGCACCGCGACCGCAAGACCAAGGCCCGGCTCGGCTTTCCGCACGGCGGCCCGGGCATGCCCACGCTCACCGCACCCGCCCGGATCAGCGTCTGCGGCGCCGCAGCCGCCTGACCCGCACCCGTCACGATCTCACTCAGCCACCGCAGCGCCGGCCGTGGAACCGGCCGCCGACCCGGAGCGCCATCCGGGCCATCGCCATGTGCTCACCCAGCGTCACCGTCCACCCGTCTCCCAAAGACCGGCGCGCCCACCCGTGATCATGCTCTTCTAAATGGCATTGCGGGTCAGGGGCCCGGCCCAGCGGCCTTTGTCCGGTCCGCCGACTCCCACCAGTATTCCCTGGCGATCGAGTACGCGCCTGCACTGAGCCAGGGGCCGGTTGCCCGCGATGTCCACCAGCAGGTTGTAGCGCTGCCGGGTGCGGGTGAAGTCCTGCCGGGTGTAGTCGATGACTTGGTCGGCCCCGATTGAGGTGACCATTTCCACGTTCCTGGTACTGCACACGCCGGTCACCTCGGCGCCTAGCGCCTTGGCGATCTGCACCGCGAACGTGCCGACCCCTCCCGCCGCGCCGTTGATCAGAACCTTGTGCCCGGGCCGAAGGCGCCCCTTGTCGCGAAGAGCCTGCAGGGCGGTGAATGCGGCCAAGGGCACCGACGCCGCTTGCTCGAATGTAAGGCCGGCCGGCTTCGGCAGCAGCACTGCGTCCTGGTGGATACTGATGTACTCGGCGAGAGTTCCGAGGCCGCCAAGGCCGCCGAATACCTCCTCCCCCTGGGCGAACTTGGTGACGTTCTTGCCCACCGCCGCGACGTACCCTGCCATGTCAGCGCCCAGTCCGCTGGCCTTGGGCCGCAACAGCCCTGCCTGCGGGCGGACGAGGTACGGGGTGCCCCTCATGAAGTGATAGTCCAGCGGGTTGACCGACGCCGCCTTCACCCGGATCAGCACGTCATCGTCGTTGACGACGGGCATGGCGACGTCCTGGAGCTTCAGGATCTCCGGTGAGCCATACCTGTCGTAGCGGATCGCCTTCATCGTGGTCCCCATCACTTGACATATCGCCGGATCTGCCGGTATCGCCCGGGAGACTCCGTTGCGCCTGGCCCCTGCCTGCCGTTCCTTGCGGATCTCGCTGAGATACGCGAGGAAGTCCACGTGGATGGCGGGCCTGGTGGAGTGGGTATATCGTCTGGCAGTCGCGGCGCGGTATCTCGCGATCTCGCGGTTCATCTCCTGCTCTCGCGGCAGTGTCGCGCGCCCCTGCAGCAGGTCCGCTACCCACTGCAACTGGGTCTCTGCTATCGGCATGATCGCGCCGATCGGCTGGACGAGCCCGATGAAGTACAGGCCGGCCAGCCTCGGCGGGACGACGCGGTGGTACAGCGGGATCTCAGCCGTGCTGGTGTCGATGAGCGCCCGGTCGAGAAACGGGAAGCTGATCTTGTAGCCGGTGCAGTAGATCACCGCGTCGATCTGCTCGGCGCTGCCGTCGGTGAAGCAAACGCGGTCCCCGTCGAACCGGTCAATGACGGGCTTGACGGCGATGTCACCGTGCTGCAGCCTGCCCAGCAGGCTGTCCGACACCGTCGGGGGGGCGCACAGCAGCCGGTGATCGGGTTTGGGCAGCCCGCGCTTCGTCGCGCTGCCCTGGGCGGTCCGCACCAGCAGTGCCAGCGCGGAGCGTTGCAGCCAAAGCGGCGCCTTCGTGCCCAGGCGCATGAGCGTCAGATGATCGGTAGGAACGCCCAGCAGGTATTTCGGGACGATGTGGGCGCCCCGCCGCATGACAAGCAGTGTCCGGGCGGCCACCTGGCAGCAATCGGTGGCGACGTCGCAGGCGGAGTTGCCGATGCCAAGAATGAGGACGCGTTTCCCGGCATATGGCTCTGGCGTACGGTAGCAGCGGGAATGGATCTGCTCACCAGTAAAAGTGCCTGCGCCCGGGAAGGCAGGCTCGGGGTACCGCGGATCCCAGTGGTGACCGTTAGCGACCAGCACGGAAGCGTACCGCCCGGTGCGCTCGGACCCGGTATCCCGCCGCCGGACCGTGACATCCCAGCTGCCGTCCATTGTCGGCTTGACCTTGGTCACCTCGGTCAGGAAATGGATTTTCCCGCGGAAGCCAAAATGATCAACAAAGTCATCGAGGTACTTCACGATCATCTCGTGGCTCAGATAGTCCGGATAATTACCCGGCATCGGGAGCGCTGCGTACTGCATGCCACGCCGGGATGATTTCGCGTGCAGTGAGCGATACGCGGACGACATGCCGCTGTCGTTGTTGTATCGCCAGTTCCCGCCAGCTGACGAGCCCGCCTCGAAACAGTCGAAAGGAATACCGCGAGCGTGCAGGACCTGGCACGAGGCGATCCCGGACGATCCGGCCCCGATGATGCATACACGGCTCATGAGCAGTGCCCCCTTTGCCGGCCAGCCGGGCTGCCCCCGGGATGGGGCTGCTGGCCGCCGGGAAGCTCAGGCGAAACCAGCGGCGGTGCCGGGGCCTTCAGCAAAGCTGCGGGCGACGTTCTCCCGTCGATCGTCGGCGCCGAACCGAAGCCGGCGGTCTCGTTGCCCCGCAGCGTCTCCAGAAACGGCTGAAAGCCGCTGCAGGCCTGCAGCGCGGGCGCAGTGACGGGGAAACTGACCTCTGCTCGCCGTACCGCCAGCTCACCAGGCATGCTTGTCACGCTAGGGAAGCACCTGCGGTGTAGGCATCGGCGGAATTACTGACCGGGTACCTACCCTGCCGGGCGCCCAGTATAAGTTCCTGTCATGGCCAGGCCTACCCAGCGCTCAGGCAACCTTCCGGCCGAGGCGACCAGCTTCATCGGCCGCCGCCGTGAGCTGGCCGAAGTCAGGAAGAAGCTCGCCGGGGCCCGCCTGGTCAGCCTGGTAGGGCCGGGCGGGGTCGGCAAGACACGCCTGGCGATCCGGATCGCGGCAGATCTCGCACGCGGCTTCCGCGGCGGCGGATGGCTGGTCGAGCTCGCCGAAGTCCAGGACCCAGCGCTGGTCAGCAATGCCGTCATGGCGGCCCTGGACCTGCGGGACCAGTCCGCGTTCGAGCCCCCTGACCTCCTGCTTTCCTACTTGCACGACAAGGAGCTGCTGCTCGTCGTGGACAACTGCGAGCACCTGCTCGAAGCAGCCGCCCAGGTCGTGACCGACGTGATGAAAGCCGCGCCGGGCGTGCGCGTCATTGCCACCAGCCGGGAGCCGCTCTCGGTGCCAGGTGAGCACGTGGTCCCGGTCCCCCCTCTCAAGGTGCCTCCCCCGCACACCGCCGAGCCTCTCGCCCGGCTGCGGCAGAACGAGGCAATCGTGCTGTTCACGGAAAGAGCAGCGGAGGCATCAGGCAGCTACGAGCTGACCGCCGCCAATCAGGCGGCGGTGGCCGGCCTGTGCCGTCGCCTCGACGGCCTGCCGCTGGCGATCGAGCTCGCCGCGGTCAGAACGCGAGTACTCACCGCCGAGCAGATCCTCGATCGCCTGACCGACCGGTTCGGCTTGCTCACCGGCGGGAGCCGCACCGCCCTGCCGCGCCACCAGACGCTCCGGACGACCGTTGAGTGGAGCCACGACCTGCTGCCGGACGGCGAGCGCGCGGTCCTGAGGCGGTCATGCGTGTTCGCGGGCCTGTTCACCCTGGAAGACGTCGAGTCCGTCTGCATGTCTGAGGACGTACCGATGGCACCGGCGCTGGACTTGCTGTCCTCGCTAGTCGGCAAGTCCCTGGTAACGAGAGAGGACGCAAACGGCCTGGCCTGTTATCGCCTGCACGAGACGATGCGCGAGTTTGCCCGCCTCAAGCTGGGAGAGGCCGGGGAGCAGGAAGCCGTCGAGGCGCGATGCGCCGAGTACTACCGGTCGAGATGTCAGCGACCTGTGCTGGAAGGCCGCTACCGCCTTCTGGAGTGGCTCGGATGGGCGGACCTGGAGATCGACAACATCCGCGCAGTTCTTCAGCGGTGCCTCAGTCACGCCGACACAGCACGCGGGATCGATCTCGCCGTCTCCCTGGGCTGGTACTGGGTCACGCGCGCGACCACAGAAGGAATGCGGTGGCTGGAGGAGTTCCTCGCCTGCGCAGGCGGCGATTCTTACCCGCATGCCCGGGCTTACTTCATCCGCGGGTTCCTGGCCGTGCTGAAAGACGATCCAGCAACCGCCAGGCCAGCGCTCCAGACGGCTGTAGCGGCGGCCCGGCAGGCCGGACTGCGGGATCTGCTGTCAGAAGCGCTGTCCCTGGCCTCGATCGCGGAGACCATGGCCGGTGACCATGCCTCGGCCAGGCGCCTGCTCGATGAGGCCCGCCTCACCACAGCTGGCCTTGATTACCCTCCTGGCAGGCTCGCGGTCCTCCAGGCCCAGGCACTCAACGGCTTGTTTGACGCTGATCTCAACGCGGTCAGGTCCGGCGCCTCAGAAGGAGCGCGCCTCGCCAGGGAAACCGGTGACCTATATGGCCTGGAAATGATGCTCCTCAACCTGGGATCAGCCGCGCTGATCGCTGGCGATCTCGATGGGTCCAGGCCCCGGCTCGCAGAAGCCCTGCGGATCGCTGACCAGATCGATGACCGCGTGGCGCAGTTTTATCTGCTGGGCGCCTTCGGCTGCCACGCCGCGTTTTCTGGCCAGCCGCGGCTCGCGGCGCAGTTGCTCGGAGCCGCGGACACCGTCCGGACGAGGGTCGGCGCGAACGTCATGCGATTCCTCGCCCCGTCCCTGGCCCGGGCCGAATCGTCTGCCGCCATGGCACTCGGGGCCGCGAGATTCGAGGCCGAGCTCGAAACCGGAAAACGCCTGAGCCGGGACATGGCACTGGAACTCGCGCTGGGTGAGCACCCGCACGGTGCCGCCGCCTCAGGCAGTGCCAGCACATGGCCGCTCGGGAAGCGGGAAGCCGATGTCGCCCGGCTGGTCGCCGACGGCCTGACCAACAAGCAGATCGGAACGCGCCTGTTCATCTCCGAGCGCACCGTCGACAGTCACGTCCGCAGCATCCTGAACAAGCTCGGCTTCAACTCACGAGCCCAGATCGCCGCCTGGCTGACATCACCGGACAAGTAGCATCCATGGAGCGGCACACCGCAGCGCTGGTCAAGGCCACTCTCCTGCCGACCCTGCGACCGCACCGGCGGCAATGAAAGCCACAATTCCGTTACGGGCTTGCCCGCACCAGTGCGCATCCTGTGCCGCCTGACCAGCGGAAACCGGCTAGCGTGCGCCCGGCGGTCCCTGAGCTGACAGCAACGCGTGCGGATGGCGCATGGTCGGCATGGGCTGACATGGTCGGTTCCGGTTGGCGGCTGGGCGCTGGGTTCCGCGCCGTGGCTGGCGGGTTCGGGCATGTCCGGGGCTTCCGCGAAGCGCTGGGCATACGCCGCTGGCATGCTAGGGGTGTGATCAGCCGCAGGGTGTGCCCGGTCTTGGTTGGCCGGGCGGCCGAGCTCAGCGCGCTCATGGGTGCTTTCGAGGCCGTGACGGCCGGGAGGCCGCAGGTGGTGCTAGTGGGTGCGGAGGCCGGAGGCGGTAAGTCGCGACTGGTCAGCGAGTTCGTTGCTGAGGTGGGGGGCCGGGCGCGGGTGCTGGCTGGGGGATGCGTGGACCTGGGTGCGGCGGGCTTGCCGTATGCGCCGTTCACGGCGGCGTTGCGGGTGCTGGTCCGGGAGCTGGAGGCTAGCGGGGTGAGGGGGCTGCTGCCTGGCGGCGTTGCCGGCGAGCTGGCTGGCCTGGTGCCCGAACTGGGATCGCCGACTGCTGGCGGTGATCCGGAGATGGCGCGGGGAAGGCTGTTCGGCCTGCTGCTCGTGCTGTTGGAGCAGCTGGCCGCCGGGCAGCCGCTTGTGCTTGTGATCGAGGATGTGCACTGGGCCGACCGGTCGACCGGGGAGCTGCTGGCGTTCTTGGTCCGTAACTTGCAGCAGGCGGCCGTGCTGCTGGTGGTGACGTTTCGCACCGACGAGCTGGGCCAGGCCGGGCCGGTGCGGCGGCTGCTGGCCGAGCTGGGCCGTCTGGACGGGGTGACCCGGCTGGACCTGGCGCGGTTGTCCCGCGGCCAGGCGGCCGCCCAGCTGGCAGGCGTCCTGGGCCGCCCGGCGGACCCTGCGGTCGTGACTGCGGTGCACGAGCGCGGCGGCGGGAACCCCTTGCTCACCGAGGTTTTGCTGAACGCTGACGGCACGGTCACCCCTGGGCTGCCGGGGCCGGCGCGGGAGTTGCTGCTCGGCGCGGTGAGCGAGCTGCCCGCGGACTGCCAGCGGGCGCTGCGGACGGCGGCGGTCGGCGGCGCCCGCACCGGGTACAGGCTGCTGGCCGCGGTGACCGGGCAGGAGGGCACGGCGCTCGATGATGCGCTGCGGCCCGCTGTCGCGGCCGGCGTGCTGGTAGCCGACCAGACTGGTTACGTCTTCCGTCATGAGTTGTACCGCGAGGCGGTGCTGTTGGATCTGCTGCCCGGCGAGCGGGCACAGGCGCACCATGCCTACGCCGAGGCCCTGGAGACCGGCCCGCCGCCCAGCGACGGGAGCGTGCGCATGCCGTCGGTCCCGCTTGCGCTGCACTGGCACGGCGCGGGCATGGATGAGCGGGCGCTGTCGGCGGCATGGGCGGCAGCGGCCGAGGCAGGTGCCGCCTTCGCCTATGCGGAGCAGCTGCAGATGCTGGAACTGGTGCTGGACCTGTGGGACCGGGTACCGGACGCGGGAGCGCACCATGTGGGCGCTGACCGGGCCGGGGTGATGGAGGAAGCGGCCGAGGCCGCCAGGCTGGCGGGTGAGCCCGAACGCGGCCTGCCGCTGGCAGAGGCCGCGGTCGCCAGCCTCGATGCCGGCCGTGATGCTGAGCGGCTCGCCTCCCTGCTGCGGCTGCGTGCCGCTCTCCGGCAGCAGCTGCTGCTGCCCGGCCAGCTCGATGACCTGCGGACGGCGCTGCGGCTGGCGGCACGCCCGACCCGGGTGCGGGCCCTGGTCCTCGGCCAGCTCATCCGTATCCTGCGGCTGCAGGAGCAGAAGGACGAGGCGCGATCACTTGCAGAAGAGTTGCAGTACCTGGCGAGGCAGCTAGGCGACGAAGCGTTCGGGGCTGAGGCGCAGATCCGGCTAACCCTCCTGGGCGGGCACGACGGTGACATAATCCCAGCCCTTCAGCACGCAACCGAGGCGGCGCAGCGGATCGGCTCCGGGCCGCTGGAGCTGCTGGCCCGGGTGGAAATCACCAACACGCTGCAGGCCCGCGGTATGTACGAGGCCGCGATCCAGGCCGGGCGGGCCGATCTCGCCCGGGCTGGGCAGCTTGGCCTGGCCCGGTATGTGACGGCACCGATCGCGGCGAACCTGGCGGAGTCGCTGACCTTGGCGGGCCGCTGGGACGAGGCTCTCAAGGTGATCGAGGAGAGCCTCGCCCAGGGGCTGGCGCCGTTCGGCCGCGAGCACCTGCTGGTCTGCCGGGGCGAGATCGCGGTCGCGCGGGGTGACCTGGAAACTGCGGCGCGGATGGTAGGAGAACTTCGCGCGTTTCCCGCCATCGGGGCCGAGACCCAGCGGGCGCTCCCGCTGGACCGGCTGGACATCCGGGTCCGGCTTGCTCACGGTGACCTTGATGGCGCGGTTGCCGCCGCGGGCACGGTCCCCGGCGTGCACGGACGTGACCCGCGATATCTGTGGCCGCTGCTGGCTGCGGCGATGCTTGCCTGCGCAGACGCCTCAATTGCCGGACAGGCCGGGAGGACCGGCAGGCTGGCTGCCTTGAAAGACACGCTGGCCCAGGCGGCGGCAGGCACCGTCCAGCCGGGCCTGGTGGAGCGGGCGCACGCGGCGATGTTCGCCGCCGAGGCCGCCCGTGCCGATGGCCGCCTTGACCGCGATGCCTGGGACGCTGCTGCCGCGGCATGGGAGGCCGCGGGTCAGCCTTACCCACTGGCCTGCGCGCTGCTGCGCGCCGCCGAAGCCGCCCTGGCTGACCGAGATCGCGACGCGGCTGCGGCCCGGCTGCCGCAAGCGGCGGACCTGGCGGCCCGGCTGGGCGCCCGGCCGCTGCTGCAGCAGGTCACCCGGCTGGCCAGCCGAGCGCGGACCGACCTCCCGCCGGCTGTCACCGGCCAGGCGGGCCCGGCGGCCCCGTTCGGGCTGACCGCCCGCGAGCTGGAGGTGCTGCGGCTGGTCTCGGCAGGGCGCAGTAACCAGCAGATCGCCGCCGAGCTGTTCATCTCGCCCAAGACCGCCAGCGTGCACGTGTCCAACATCCTGGCCAAGCTCGGCGTCAGCTCCCGGGTCGAGGCGGCCGCCACTGCGCACCGGCTGCACCTGCCCGACCCGGGCTGACCGGCCGCCAACGCGGTAAGCCCTGGCGATCAGGTAAGCGCGGCTAAGCGTTTTCCTACCGGGATGGCCCGGGCCGAGCGGCCGGGTACAGGGCTGGCGCCCGATGCGGCAACGGCGCCCTTACCGGAAACCTGGGTGGTGTCCGACCTGGACGGGTCACCGCGCTGGCGCTTGGCGCACCGGGGTCGTCCTGGTCACCGCCTAGCGCGGACTTCCGCACCGGTAAATCGGCCCCACCGTGTCGAGCAGCGCCGGTTACGGACCTGCGGTATTTCCGGGGGCTGCCGCTTTGGTCGTGCTCTTTCCGGGGTTGGAGTAGCGAACGAATCAGCCCGAGTGAAGATCGTTATATAAGCGATACATGAGGTAGCAGGGTGAAATGCCGGGTTTGAATCACCCCATATGACTGCAAGCTGGCACGGGAAGGACGTTACCGGGCGCTGGCCGGGGGCCGCCGGGAAGTACGGTCCTGTGATAGATCAGCGGCTATGACCGCCATATCGGCCCCACGGCCCGGCTGGGAGCTGCTGGCCGGGCAGGTGAACCAGCGGCGGTATGAGGCGCTGCGCGCCTACCTGTTCGAGGGTGCCTCGCTGCAGCAGGCCGCCGACGCCACCGGGTACACCCGCGACGCGCTGGCGTCCCTGGTCCGGGACCTGCGGGCGGGCAGGCTCACGGTGTTCGCGCCGCCGGGCACGCCCGGCCGCAAGAGCGCCCCGAAGAAAGACGCCGCCCGCGGCCAGGTCATCGAGCTGCGCCGTGACGGCCTGTCGGTCTATGAGATCAGCACCCGGCTGACCCGGGAGGGGACCCCGCTGGGCCGCACCGCCGTCAGCGACATCCTGCGCGAGGAGGGCTTCGGCCGGCTGCTGCGCGACCCCGCGCCCGAGGCCAGCACCAGCCCGGCCACCTCCGGGCGCGACACCCAGATGCCGGCCGCCGCCGTCACCGACTTCGCCGCCCTGCCCGCACGCGCCCACACCACCATGGCCGGGCTGCTGCTGGCCATCCCGGACCTGGTCGCCCTCGACCTGCCCGCCCTGGCCACCGCGGCCAGCTATCCCGGCACCAGCGTCATCCCGGCCACATCCTGGCTGCTGTCCCTGCTCGCGCTGAAGCTCACCGCCACCCGGCGCGTGTCCCACGTCGATGACCTGCTCGCCGACCCGGCCCCCGCGCTGCTGGCCGGGCTGTCGATCCTGCCCAAGAAAACCGCGCTCACCGACTACTCTTACCGCCTGTCGCATGACCACCAGCAGAGATTCCTGGCCGCCCTCGACAAGCAGATGATCGCGAAAGGCCTGGCCGCCGCCGGGGAAGCGATCTTCGACCTGGATTTCCACGCCGTCATGCACTGGGGTCATGATCCAGCCCTGGAAAAGCACTACGTGCCCACCAGGTCCCAGCGCGCCCGGTCCGTGCTGACCTTCTTCGCCCAGGACACCGGCACCCACAACCTGGTCTACGCCAACGCCGACCTGACCAAGGCGACCCAGAACCGGGAGGTCATAGCGTTCTGCGACCACTGGAAAGCCGTCTCCGGAGCCGACCCGAAGATGCTGATCATGGACCAGAAGGTCACCACCCAGGCCATCCTCGGCGAACTGGACGACCGCGGCGTCAAGTTCGCTACCCTGCGCATGCGCTCACCCGCCCTGATGAAGCAAATCAACACCCTGACCAGCAAAGACTTCAAGCAGATCACCCTGGACCGGGCCGGCCGCCACACCAAGCCCCGCGTGCACGAAACCGCCGCCGTCAAGCTCACCAGCTACCCGGGCACCGTCCGGCAGCTGGTCATCACCGGCCTGGGCCGCGACGCCCCCACCGTCATCATCACCAACGACACCCAGATCACCACCAAGGCCCTGATCACGCAGTACGCCCGCCGCATGACCATCGAGCAGCGCCTCGCCGAGATCATCCAGGCCTTCTGCGCCGACGCCCTCTCCTCCGCCGTCAACCTCAACGCCGACCTCGACGTCGTCCTGTGCGTCCTGGCCCAGGCCCTCACCGCCGCCTTCCGGCTCCGCCTGCCCGGCAACTACGCCCACGCCACCCCCGACACCCTCCAGCGCCGCTTCCTGGACACCCCCGGCGAGATCATCACCGCCAGCACCGGCATCACCGTCAAGATCAACCGCCGCGCCTACTCACCCGTCCTCCGCGAGGCCAGCCTCCCCGCCGACACCACTGTCCCCTGGTGGAACGGACGCCAGCTCCACTTCGAATTCGCCTGACCCAAGGGCCGAAGTAGCGGTGCGGAAATCCGCGCTAGGCAACAGCAAATAGAAGGAGGCGTTAACAGTGGACTACAAGCTGGAGCTGGTGCTGATCCCGGTCTCCGACCCCGACCGGGCAAAGAAATTCTACGTGGGGCAGGCAGGCTTCGACCTGCTCGTGGACACCCCGACCGGCCTGCCGGGGCAGCGGGTGGTGCAGGTGACCCCGCCCGGGTCGGCGTGCTCGATCGGGTTCGGCACCGGGACCACTCCCGCCGAACCCGGCTCGCAACAGGGACTGCGTCTCGTCGTCCCGGACATCATGGCGGCCCGGGCAGAGCTGGCCGACCGGGGCGTCGAGGTCGGCGAGGTGCGGCACATCGCCGGCGGCTCGTGGACGCCCGGCCCGGACCCACAGCGGCGCAGCTACATGTCCTTCGCCGAGTTCACCGACCCGGACGGCAACTTGTGGCTGCTGCAAGAAGTCAAGCCGGGCCACGCAGATCAAGAAGGAGCAGGCCAGTGACGGGACTGCCCGCCGACGTCCGTGCCCTGTTCAAGGCGCCCAACTACGCGCACCTAGCCACCATCTTGCCCGGCGGTGGCCCGCACACCGTGCCAGTGTGGGCCGGGATCGAAGACGGCAAGATCGCGTTCCTCACCTCACCCGGCTCACGGAAGGCGCGCAACCTCGCCGCCGACCCCCGGGCGGCGATCTCGGTCACCGACCACGGCAACCCCTCCGTGATGGCTCAGGTGCGCGGCCGGGTTACCACCAAGATCGACGGCGAGCCGGCCTGGGACATCATCGACCGGCTTTCCCGCGCCTACACCGGCCAGCCCTACCCGCTGCGCACCGACCGGGTGGTAGTCCTGATCGAGCCCGGCCACGCCCACGCCCAGGTCTTCGGCTGACCACGGCTCTTGCGTCCCGGTCACAGCATTGAAGGAGCACAGATGAACACCAGCGACCAGGTCCTGGAAGACGAGGAGGCCCGCCTGGCTGCGGCCTCGCTCGCCGTCGGCGACTCCACCGGGTGGTTCGACCGCCTCTACGCCGCCGGCGCCGCAGGACGAGTGCCGGTCCCCTGGAGCCGCCGCGAGCCCCACCCGCTCTTCGTCGAGTGGGCACAGCGGCACCACCTGACTGGCGACGGCAAGCTGGGCATCGTGCCTGGCTGTGGGCTCGGCGCCGACGCAGAATATCTCGCCGGGCTCGGGTTCGCCGTCACCGCCTTCGACATCTCCCCGACCGCGATCCGGCTCGCAAGGCAGCGCCACCCGGGCACCTCGGCCGTGTACGCAGCCGCTGACTTGCTGCACCTTCCCCGGCCATGGCTGCAGGCATTCGACCTGGTAGCCGAGATCATCACCGTGCAGGCACTGCCACGAGCTGTGCGGCAGCAGACCACCGCCAGCGTGGCCAGCCTCACCGCACCCGGCGGCACCCTCCTGGTCATCGCCGCAGCCTGCGACGGCATCGGCGAACCGCAGCCCGGCCCACCCTGGCCGCTCACCCGCGCCGAAATCGAATCCTTCGCAACCGAGGGCCTCACCACCGCAGCCATCGAGATCACCGCCACCCAGGCCCAGTCCGCCGATGCCGAGCGCCGCTGGCGCGCGGAATTCCACCGCCCGCGGTGAACGCCCGCCCGCCCTTACGCACCATCACGAGAATGACCATGCCCTCCACGGCCCGGCAGTCTCCAAAGATCGGCGCACCGCAGCACCGGCCAAGGCCAATCTCCTGCCAACCCAACGGCCGTGTCCCAACGGCAATGGGACCGTCTCAATTCCGTTACGAGCTTGCCCGCGCCGTTGGCACCGACCAGGCCGGTGATCTCGCCGGGGGCGATAACCAAGTCGAGGCCGGAGAAAAGAAGGCGGTCGGCATGGCCGGCGGCCAGGCCCTTGGCCGTGAGTATCGCGCTCATCGCCCGCTCATCTTAGATGCGGGCCGGCGTATCCGCAGAATGGGACCGTCGATGGTGAGCTGGGCGCGGGTACAGGCCCCCGCCGCGAAAGGAGCGATGTATACTTCCAGTATGGCCGATCCGATTACATTTCGTCCGACAGCCGAGGATACGGAGAACCTCGCGATCCTCACGGCCGACGGCACCAGCCCCACCCACGCTATCCGGCACGCACTCGAAATCGCCGCGCACAGCAAGCGGCAGGAAGACCTGCGCGCCGACGCCGCGCGATTGGCGGCCAATCCCGAGTACCAGGCGGAGATCCGTGCGGTCCGCGAGGAACTGGACGAACTCCGTGCGTGGTGACGTCTACCGCCTCAAGAAGCCGCGCTCCGCTCAAGGACACGAGCAGCAAGGCGAGCGCTACGCCGTCGTCGTCCAGGCCAACGCCTACGACCACCTCTCAACGTGGCTCGTGGCCCCGACGACAACCAAGTCCTTCGGATCCATGATCCATCCCGCCATCGAGCTCCTCGGCCAGGATGTCCGGGTACTGGTTGAGCAGACCACCGCCGTCGACCCGCAGCGCCTCGGTGACTTCGCGGGCCGCCTGGACCCGGAGGAACTCATGGAGATCAACGTCGCGCTGCGTGCCGTACTTGACCTCGAATGACAGGTGCCCGCGGCATCGAAAGCCGCGAAGGAAAGCAAATCCGCTTCCAGACGTGGCAGCGAGGAGCGGGCGGCCCAGTCGAGGGCGGCGGCGATCTGGGGCGGCGGGTCGGTGTCGCGGGTGGCGGGGTTGAACGCCCAGCCGAACAGCGCCTACCGCAGCACCTTGGGCTCGGGCGTGCCGCGCTCAGTGGCGGTGAGGGCGATCGTAACGGTGACCAGGGCCTCGGCGAGTGAGCGGCGGGAGATTGGGGCCAGGTTCGCCCATTTGGCCTCGGTGTAGGCGCGGGCGTGCTCGTACCAGGTCACCGGGTTCTCCTCGGCGGTGGTCTGGACGTGGGGCAGGCCGGTGCGGGGTTGAACGGCCGCCCGTCACGGACCGCGTCCTTCAGGTCGGCGTCCTTCAGGTCGGCGAGGAACCCGTCGGCCAGGGCGCGGGCCTGGAACGACTTGTAGTGTTCGCGGCCGTCCACAGCCCACCGGACCCGAAACCGGCCCCCGCTGCCATTGTCGGGGTCGTGGGACTATCCGGCCGGAAATTCTCGATATGCCCTGAGTCGCAGGCCAGCCCTGGGGCGGTGGGCCGATAGCGGGATGAGTAGGTCTCAGTTCGGGCGTACCACCGGGTAACAGCGAGTTGTTCTCCTAACGTGACGATCCGTTCCGCATCGTGCTGTGGAATGCTTGGCACGATTCAGCAGGGGCAGGCCGGGCGAGGGGACGGGTGGCGTGGACGAGGACGGCGGGCGGTTCGCGCACTGCGGGACGCGGCTGCCATCGCGGGCCGGGGGCGGGCGGCGGCAGTACTGCGGGGCGACGTGCCGGTCGGCAGCCCGGCGCGTCCGCACCCGGCCGCCGGCCCGGTGCTCGGTGCGGGCCGGGGCGGCCCGCTGCGCTGCCGCGGATGGCTGCTGGCACGATGCCAGGGGCGCGGTGATCGCCTGGACTTGCGCCGCGCACCGTGAGCTGGCCCGCGCCGGGCTGCCGGCCGGGCGGCTGGGTGCCGGGCGGCATCGCCTGGCATCCCGCCCCGCCCGCGGTGACGGGGTCCCGGGCATGACCGGCTGAGCGTTTATCCGGGGAGCACGCCGTTAGGCCGTCGTTTCCCTGGCCAGCCGGATTTAGCCTGGCCGGGCCATTTGACCCCAGGGCGCCAGGATGCGGCTACGTGGCCGGCGTGCCGGCCTTGTCCCGGCCGGGAGCCGGGTACGCCCACGAGTGCCCGGTGCCGCGGTACTCGGAGACGGGGATCGGGCGGACACCGTCGCGCATGCGGCTGACGTACAGCCGTCCGGCGAGGTGGTCGATCTCGTGCGCGGCCAGGCGGGCCATGGCGTTGTCGAGGGCGAGGATGTACTGCTGGCCGTCGGGGCGGGTGCAGGCGACCTCGATGTGCAGCGGGCGGGGGACGAGGCCGCGGACGTCGAAGAAGGACAGGCAGCCCTCGTACTGCTCGTCGGCCTCGGCGGACTCGCTGATGACGACGGGGTTGAGCATGACGAGCGGGTCGGCGCCGGGGTCGGGCGGGATCACGATCGCGGCGGCGCGGCCGATGCCGGCCTGCGGGGCGGCGACGCCCATGCCCTTGCTGAAGACGTGCTGCTCGCCGGCCCGCTGCAGGGCGGCGAACAGCTCGGCGATGACCGAGCTCGCCTCCCCTTCCTGCTCGGGGAGCCGGAACGGGACGGCCTGCTGGCGCAGGACCGGGTCACCGTCCTGGACGATGCCGGCTGCCTTCATCCGGTCTGCCGCGGTGCGCAATTCGGGGTGCTCCTTGCTGTCGTCGGACCTGGCCCGGAACCGCCATTCGAGCCGGTACCGGGCGATCTCCGGCATGGGGACGCCCTTCTCGCGCAGGGCGGCGGCGAAGGTCAGCATGTCGTCGTCGATGACCTTCGGGCGGCCGCCGTGGTTGCCCGTGGCGGCTTCCCGTTCCCGTTCCCATTACCATAATGCGCTATCATCGCCATATGGCGATGATAGCGGGTCCGGATGCCCTCAGTGACCTGCGGGCCGCGGCCGCGCTGTTCCGTTCCCTGAGCGATCCGGCCCGGCTGGCGATCATCCGCCGGCTGGCCGCCGGCGAGGCGCGGGTGGTCGACCTGACCGGCCAGCTCGGCCTGGCCCAGTCCACGGTGTCCAAGCACCTGGCCTGCCTTCGGGACTGCGGCCTGGTCGCCGTCCGCCCGGCCGGCCGGGCATCGGTCTACTCCCTCGCCCAGCCCGCCCTGCTGGACCTGTTCACCGCCGCCGAGGCGGTGCTGGAGGCGACCGGCAACGCGGTCGCGCTGTGCCCGGTCTACGGGCAGGCCCGGTGAGCGCGTCACAGGCGGCCGGGCTGGCCCGACTGCGCCGCCGGGGCTTCTGGCTGGAGTACGCCTCCATGGCGTGGATGACGGCCGAGGCCGCCGTCGCCGTGACCGCCGGGGTACTGGCCTCCTCGATCGCCCTGGTCGGGTTCGGCCTGGACTCGGTCATCGAGCTCTTCGCCGCCGCCATCGTGGTATGGCAGCTGCGCGGAGAGAACGAGGGGGAGGAACGCGAGACCCGCGCGGTCCGCCTGATCGGCGTGACGTTCTTCGTGCTGGCCGCCTACCTTGCCGTCGAGGGCATCCGCGACCTGGTCACCCAGGCTCGCCCCGGACAGTCCGCAGCGGGCCTGGCGGTGGCTGGCACCGCCCTGATTGTCATGCCGGCCCTGGCGGTGGCCAAGCGCCGCACCGGGCGGGCGCTCGGCAACCGGACCCTGATCGCCGACTCCGCCGAGACCGCCTTCTGCGCCTTCACATCCGCCGCCACCCTGTTCGGCGTCGGCCTGAACACCTGGCTGGGCTGGTGGTGGGCCGACCCGGCCGCCGCGCAAGTCATCGCCGCGCTCGCCGTCAAAGAAGGCCTCGAAGCCTGGGAAGGCGAAGCCGGCGACTTACGCCCGCAGACGTTCGATTGTCCCAGCGACATCGGAGAGGCCAGTGGCGTTAAGACGGCTCTGCGCGGCTCCTCAACGACAACCACCGTTCCGTTGTCGCTTCTGCCCCGACGCCGGGATCCAGACGGAGAGGGCTACTCGCCGAAATTGGAACGGCCATTGTCGCCAACGAGGCTCCGCAGCCTCCTTAACGACAATGGCCGGGAGCGCCCTGCCGGTCAGCGGGGCTGACGATCCGGCACCTCCGAGCGCGTTCGTCCGCGGCGCCTACCGCAGGCTGCGAATCGGCTCTTACCCGGTGCTGTACGAGGTCGAAGGGGACCTGATCACCATCGTGTGGATAGACCGGGTATAAGCCTGTGGGGTCCGAAACCTTGCTGCGAGAGCATGTGAACTAGCCGGGGTCAGCCGGGCGGCGCGAGGTCGTGCAGGGCGTGCACCGGGCCTTCGCCCTGGCCCAGGCCGGGCAGGCCGTGGGCCACGGCGTCGCCGGCCACCGCGGCGGCCTGCTGGGCCGCGGCGGGCAGGGACAGCCCGGCCGCCAGGCCGGCGGCCAGCGCCGCGGAATGGGTGCAGCCGGCGCCGTGGGTGGCGGCGATGCGGCAGCGGGTCACCGGGATGACCAGGTGCCGGGAACCGTCGAACAGATGGTCAACGGGCTCCTCACCATGGCCTCCGGTGACCAGGGCGGCCCGGGCGCCCAGCTCGACCAGGGCTTCGGACAGCTTGGCCCGGTCCTCGGTGGCGATCCCGGTGAGCGCCTGGGCTTCGGGGAGATTGGGGGTCACCACGGTGGCCAGCGGGAAAAGCCTCGCGACCAGGGTGCCGACCGCATCGGGCAGCAGCAGCCGGCTGCCGGAACTGGCCACCATGACCGGGTCCACCACCAGCGGCAGGTCACGGGGCGCCAGCGCGTCGGCGACCGCCTCAATCAGCGGCTTGGAGAACAGCATGCCGGTCTTGGCCGCGTCCGCCCCGATGTCGTCCAGGACGGCGTCGACCTGGGCCCGGACGAAGGCGGGCGGGAGCTCATGGATGGCGGTCACGCCCGTGGTGTTCTGTGCGGTCAGCGCGACGATGGCGGACATGCCGTGCGCGCCGCAGCGGGCGAACGCCTTGAGGTCCGCCTGGATGCCCGCGCCGCCGCCTGAGTCCGACGAGGCGATAGTCAGTACCCGCGGGATCCCCCTTGCGGGGGCCAAGGGGGTCTGGGGGGAAAGGTTTCCCCCCAGGAGCAGGGGGGGTCTGGGGGGGATCGTTCCCCCCGAGGCAACGCTGCTCATTCGGGAAGCTCCGGGCGTCCGTCGACCGGGCTCGAGGCGCGGGCATGCCACCGGCGGGGAATGCGCCCGGCGGTGCGGGCCGCGTATCCGGCCGACACCGCCAGCCGCATGGCGGTGGCCATCCGCTCGGGGTCGGCGGCGCGGGTAATGGCCGAGGCGATGAGCACGGCGTCGCAGCCCAGCTCGAGTGCGAAGGCCGCGTCGCTGGCCGTGCCGATCCCGGCGTCGAGGATGACCGGGACGCTGGCCTCATCGACGATCATGGCGATGTTGTGCGGGTTGCGGATGCCGAGACCGGACCCGATCGGGGCGCCGAGCGGCATGATGGCCGCGCAGCCGGCCCGTTCGAGCTGGCGGGCCAGGATCGGGTCGTCGTTGGTGTACGGGAGCACCACGAACCCGTCGGCGACCAGCATCCGGGCCGCGTCGAGCAATTCGACCGGATCGGGCAGCAGGGTGTGGTCGTCGGCCACCACCTCGAGCTTGACCCAGTCGGTGCCCAGCGCCTCGCGTCCCAGCCGGGCCACCAGCATGGCCTCGCTGGCGGTGTGGCAGCCGGCCGTGTTCGGCAGGATGCGCACGCCTGATTGCCGCAGGGTCCCCAGCAGCGACCCTTCGCCGTCCCCGGCCGGGCTGACGCGGCGCATGGCCACGGTGGCCAGGGCGGTGCCGGAAACGTCGAGCACCCGCCGCAGCACCTCCAGGCTCTGCACTCCCCCGGTGCCGAGAATCAGCCGCGAGCTCAGCTCCCGGCCGGCCAGGATCCACGGGGCATCCAGGGTTCCCGGAGCGGCCTGGCGCAGGACGCCGGTATCGGTCACACCGGTATTGGTCACGTCAGTATTGGTCACCTCAGTCAGCCTCCTTGCACAGCCGTGACGACTTCCACCTGGTCGCCGTCACGCAGCGGCGTGGTGTCCCAGGAGCCGCGGGGTACGACGTCGCCGTTGACCGCGGCTGCGACGCCGCCGGCCGCGGTGGTCAGCTCGGCGACCGCCCGGGTCAGCCTCGCGCCGTCGGGCAGCTCGCGCGGCTCGCCGTTGAGTTTCACCTGGATGCTCACCGTGATCCGTCCTCCCGGGTGAACCGCTGGGGCGAGAACGGCTCCCATTCACCGGCGGGCTGGCCGCCGGTCAGCACGGCCGCGGCCGCCTCGGCGGTCACCGGCGACAGCAGGATGCCGTTGCGGTAGTGCCCGGTGGCCAGCAGCAGCCCGTCCGGCCCGCACCGGCCGAGGATCGGGCCGTTGTCGGGCGTGCCCGGCCGCAGGCCCGCGCAGGTCTCGGCCAGGATGAGCTCGCTGGTGACCGGGAGCAGGCGCATCGCGTCATGCAGCAGGTCGTGGACGGCGCCGGCGGTCACGGTCCGGTCTGGCCCGCGTTCCTCGGAGGTGGCGCCCGCGACCAGCTCACCATCGGCGCGCGGCACCAGGTAGATGTCCCGGCCCTGCACAGTGGCCCGGATGGTGTGGCTGACCACGGCCGGGAACCCGTCGGGGTGGCGCAGCCGCACCAGCTGGCCCTTGACCGGCCGGACGGCGGAGCGCAGCGGGTCCGGCAGCCCGGCGATCCCGCCGGACCAGCATCCGGCGGCCACCACCACCTGCCCGGCGTCGACGTCGCCGCCGTCCGCGAGGCGGGCACCGCAGGCCCGCCCGCCGCGGGCGCGTACCGCCAGGACGCGATCCCGGACGAACCTGACCTTCGCCAGCCGGGCCGCCTCGCGCAGGGCAGCGGCGTACCTGCGGTTGTCGACCGACCAGTCGCCGGCGAACAGCACGCCGCCGCGCACGTCCGGGCTCAGGAACGGCTCCAGCTGGCGGCAGGCCCGGCTGTCGAGTTCCTCGGCGGCCAGGCCGACCGACCGGCGGAAGGCGGTCATCCGGGCCAGCGCGGCGTGGTCGCCCGGGTCGTAGGCCACGGCCAGCGTGCCCTCGCGGCGCAGCCCGACCTGATGGCCGGCCGTCTCTTCCAGTTCGGCCGCGAACGCGCCGAACTGGCGGACCGCGAGCAGGTTGAGCCGCAGCAGGGCATCCTCGCCGAACATGCTCTCCGAGACCGGCGCCAGCATCCCGGCGGCCACCACCGACGCCGCGTCGTCCTGGCCCGGGTCAGCCAGCACGACGTCCAGCCCGGCGGCCGCGGCACGCCAGGCGATCGCGGTTCCTATCACGCCGCCGCCCGCGACAACGACGTCTGCGGTCTCGGCCATCAGCACGCTCCCTTCGCCGGCATTACCCGGATCAGGTTCGACGGTCGGAGGCGCGTAGCCTCCCTCTCAGCCCCGGCGGGCTCCCGTGGTCAGCTATCAGCCTATATCACCCGCGGCTGACTTCCGGGCCCGTGATTGGATGGCGCGGTGGCAAACGATCTGCGGGCGCGGCTGGCCGACGCGCGGCTCTACCTGTGCACGGACGCCCGGCGGTCCCAGGGGGACCTGGCGCCTTTCCTGGACGCCGTGCTCGGCGCGGGGGTCGACATCGTGCAGCTGCGGGAGAAGGGCCTGGAGGCAGGCGAGGAACTCGCGCTGCTGGAGGTGTTCGCCGGCGCGTGCCGGCGGCACGGCCGGCTGCTGGCGGTGAACGACCGCGCGGACGTGGCGCTGGCGGCAGGCGCCGACGTGCTGCATCTGGGCCAGGACGACCTGCCGGTCCCGGTGGCCAGGCAGATCCTCGGCCCCGGGCCGCTGATCGGCCGCAGCAGCCACAGCCCGGCCCAGGCGGACACGGCCGCCGCCGAACCGGGCGTGGACTACTTCTGCGCCGGGCCGGTCTGGACCACACCGACCAAGCCGGGACGGCCGGCCACCGGCCCGGGCCTGCTGAGCCACGTCGCGGACCAGGACCTGGCCCGCCCCTGGTTCGCGATCGGCGGCATCAGCCTGGCCCGGCTCGACGAGGTGCTGGCCGCCGGGGGCACGCGGGTGGTCGTCGTCCGGGCCATCACCGAGGCTGACGATCCGGCTGCCGCTGTCAAAACGTTCGCTCGCCGTCTACGATCTTTGTGACCTGCGGCGGGCGCTGGGCCGCGCTTACGATGAGTGCATGCGGATCGCCGGGGTTGAGTCGACCGACTTGTTCGTAGGGACC
This sequence comes from uncultured Actinomycetes bacterium, assembly GCA_963835775.1. Lineage (GTDB taxonomy): Bacteria > Actinomycetota > Actinomycetes > Streptosporangiales > Streptosporangiaceae > Palsa-504. The sequence continues at coordinate 33,500 of CAWIHB010000010.1, forward strand.
GCGCAGCGCCCGCTGCAGGTCATCAACGTGACATTGGCACATGACGGACCGGGCGGCGCCGGGGAGGCCGCCGCCACGGTGAACGTGGAGGGGCCGGGCGTGAGGAACCCTGGCCCGTTCCGCATAAATCAGATAACGCCGGGTGAGCCGGTGGCTTTCGAGGTTCCGGTCGAGATCGTGGCGCCCTACCAGCCGGGCAGCACGCGCCGGGTCACCGTGACCGTCGACAGCCAGGCGGGGCGGACCCAGGCTGACGCCGACATCACGGTGGCCGAGCCGGGCTGGACCATGTGGATGGTCAGCCACTTCCACTACGACCCGGTGTGGTGGAACACCCAGGGGCAGTTCGCCGAGGCGCGGCTCAGCCTGCCCGACGAGAACGGCCGGCTGCCCGACGTCCGGGCCGCCTTCGAGCTGGTCGGCGCCCACCTGGACCGGGCCAGGAAGGACAGCGACTACAAGTTCGTGCTGGCCGAGGTCGACTACCTGAAACCGTATTTCGACGCGTTCCCGGCCGACCGCCAGGACCTGCGCCAGCTGATGGCCGATGGCCGGGTAGAGATCGTCGGCGGCAACTACAACGAGCCGAGCACCAACCTGATCTGCGCCGAGGCCATCATCCGCAACGCGGTCTACGGGATCGGATTCCAGCGGGACGTGTTCGGCGGCGACCCGAGGTCGGCATGGATGCTCGACGTGTTCGGGCACGACCCGGGATATCCCGGCCTGATGGCGGCGGCCGGGCTGACCTCGTCGGCCTGGGCGCGCGGGCCGTTCCACCAGTGGGGGCCGTCCGGCGCCAAGGGCGGCGGTGACCGGCGGATGCAGTTCGGCACCGAGTTCGAGTGGATCTCGCCCGACGGCCGCGGCCTGCTCACGCACTACATGGCGCACCACTACGGCGCGGGCTGGAAGCTGCACACGCTGCCTGACCTGCAGGCCGCCGAGCTCGAGGCGTACGGGCAGTTCCGGGCGCTGGCCCAGGTGGCGGTCACGCGCAATGTCATGCTGCCGGTCGGCTCGGATCATGTGATCCCGGCCCGCTGGGTGACGGACATCCACCGGGACTGGAACCAGCGGTACGTGTGGCCCAGGTTCACCACGGCGGTGCCCCGCGAGTTCTTCGCGGCGGTCCGCGCCGAGGCCGGCCAGGAGGGCTCCGGGGGCCGTCCCGGAGCCTGGATCACCCCGCAGACCAGGGACATGAACCCGGTGTACACCGGCAAGGACGTGTCCTACATCGACACCAAGCAGGCCCAGCGGGCCATCGAGATCGCGGTCAGCGAGGCCGAGCGGCTGGGCACGCTGGCCTGGCTGGCCGGGGCGCCGTACCCGCTGGCCCAGCTGGACAAGGCCTGGCGGCAGCTGGCCTACGGTGCCCACCACGACGGCGTCACCGGGGTCGAGTCCGATCAGGTGTACCTGGACCTGCTGGGCGGCTGGCGCGAGGCCTGGGACCTGGGCGCCGGGACGCGCGCGGCCGCGGCGGCCTACCTGGCCGGCCCCGCGGCCGAGCAGGGGCCGGTGAAGATCAGCGTGGTCAACGCGCTGGCCCGGCCCCGGGCCGGGGTGGCCCGGGTCACCGTACCGGTGCCTGATGACGGCACCCGGTGGGTGGAGATCCGGGATTCCTCCGGAGCACCGGTGCCGGCGCTGGCCGAGGGGGCCCGGCGGCGGGAGGACGGGTCGCTGGCCGAGGTGACGCTCACGTTCGCCGCCCGGGACGTGCCCGCGCTTGGGGTCCGGACGTACCGCTTGCAGGCCGTGGGCGGCTGGACGGCCCATGAACCAGGCTTCGCGGCCCAGGCGGCCGGGTGGGAAGAGGCCGCGGGCACGACGATCGAGAACGGCAGGTACCTGGTGACCGCCGACCCGGCCCGGGGCGGGACGGTCAGCATCACCGACAAGCGCACCCGGGCCTGCGTGCTGGCCGGGCCGGGCAACGAGCTGGTCATCCAGGACGAGTACGCGCAGCATCCGCGGCACGGCGAGGGACCGTGGCACCTGTCGCCCAAGGGACCGGGCACTGGCTCAGCGTCGGTCCCGGCCAGCGTGCGCGCGGAACGGTGCCCGGCGGGCTCCCGGCTCGTCGCCTCGTTCACCCTGGACGGGCTCGACGTCATCCAGGAGACGATCCTGTGGGAGGACGCCGAGCGGGTCGAGTTCCGCACCCACGTCGACTCCTACCGCGAGCGCGACCGGATGCTCCGGGTCAGGTTCCCCGCCGACGTGCCGGGCGGGCTGCCGGTGTACCAGACCGCGACCGCGGTGATCGGCCGGCCGTTCGGCGTGGTCGACGTGGACTCGGCGGATCACTGGTACACCCTGGACAATCCGGCGCACCTGTGGTTCGGGCTGGGCTCGGCGGCGCGGGTGCGGACCGGGGACGGCGTGGCGCAGGCGATCGGGGTGGCCGAGGTAGTCTGCCCGGACGGCCCGGCGGGCTGGCCCGAGCCGGGGCTGCGCGGGGTGATCCGCGACCTGATGACGGCGCTGGCCGCGGCCGGCGTGACCGCGACGTGCAGCCAGGCGGACGGCCCCAGGTACGGCGCGATCGACGCGGACTCCAACCTGCCCGACGTCAGGATCGCCCTGGGCGGGCCCGAGGCGAACGCGTTCACCTCGGAGGTCCTGGCCGCCGCGGGCCCCGGGTACGCCAAGGCGCTGGCGACCCGGCTGGCGGCCGGTCAGACCGCCCGGCTGTGGGTGCCGGCCGCGCGCAGCCGTGAGGATGCCTTCGGCCCGGACGCCGACGTGCGCGGCCCGGCCGACCTGCCGGTGCTGATCGTGGCCGGCGCCGACCCGGGTGAGCTGGCCGCGGCGGTCACGGCGCTGGCCGGTGACCTGGCCGACGCCATGGTCGACGCGGGCGAGGTGGCCGACGCGGGCGGCGCCGGCCCGGGCAACGCCGGCCCGGGCGGCGAGGTGAAGCCGGTGCCCCTGGCCGACCGGTCGGTGGCGCTGTTCAACCGGGGCACGCCCGGCTGCGTGGTCACGCCGGACGGCACGCTGCACATGTCGCTGATGCGCTCCTGCAGCGCATGGCCGTCCCGGATCTGGATCGACGGGGACTCCCGCACCGCGCCGGACGGGAGCAGCTTCGCCTGGCAGCACTGGAGTCACACGTTCGAGTACGCGCTGGCCTCGGGGCCGGGCGACTGGCGGACGGCAGGCTTCAACGCCCAGTCCGAGCAGTACACCCACGACCTGGTCGCGGTGGCCGGCCACAGCGGGTCCGATGGCAGCGGAAGCAGCCTGCTGACGGTCGAGCCAGCCAACGTCACGCTCAGCACGCTGAAACCGCGCGGCAACCCGCTCGCCTCGGAGCTGAGCATCGCAGACGCCGCGCCAGGTGACGCGGCGGCCGAGGCCACGGTCACGGTCCGGCTGCGGGAAACCGCCGGGCGGCCCACGACGGCGCGGGTCCGGTTCGCCCAGCCGATCTCGGCCGCGTGGCTCACCGACCTGCTCGAGGAAGCCGACGGCGACGCCGTTCCTCTGGTAGACGGCGCCGCTGTTGTCGACATGCCGGCTTTCGGCACGACGACCCTGGCTGTTCGGACCGGGCGCAGGCCGGCCGGGTATGCGCGCATGCCCCTGATCGAGCCGGTCTACGCGCGTTACTGGCTGCACGGCCAGGGCCCCGCACCGGCCGGCAACCTGCCGGTGGCGGTGCACTTCTCCCCCGCCAGGGCCGCACTTCCCGACCCGGGCCAGGCCGATTCGCTGACCCTGACGGTGGGCTGCGGGCCTGAGCCTGTCTCCGGGGTGGTGGAACTCGTCGTGCCCGACGGGATAACCGTGACCGCCGACCGGGACCTGCGCTACGAGCTGGCCGCCGGCGGGTACGCGGCCTGGGACCTGACCGTGCGGGCGGAGCCGGGCACCGGCGCGGGCCGCTATTTCGCGGCCGCCCGGATCAGGGACTCCCATCGCCACCTGATCGAGGACACGGCCATGATCGCGGTCGGCGAGCGCCGCTGGCCCGATCCCGCGCTGCCGCCCGAGGAAGCCCTGGAGCTGATGCTGGCCGACTTCAGCGCGGCCGTGGCCGAGGTCGACCTGGCCGTGATCACCCCCGAGCTGCGGCTGGCGCCGGGCGGACGCGGCGAGCTAGCGGTCAGCCTGACCAGCCACCTGGCGTCGGAGCTGCACGGCGAGGCTCAGCTGGTGTCACCGTGGGGCACCTGGGAGATGCTCTCCCCCGCCGCGCGCGGCTTCAGCGTCATGCCCAACCGGCCGGTGACGTTGCGGTTCGAGGTCACCGTGCCCGCCACGGCCCGGCTCGGGGCTGGCTGGTGGGGCCTGGTGAAGGTCATGTACTACGGCCGGGTCCGGTATTCCGACGCGATGCCGGTCACAATCACCCCCGCCTAGTAGCCACTACGCTGCAGGCGAACAAGGTACGGTAGGAGACTCGGCTTCTTTCACATTTCAAGCGAGCGAACTCCAGAGGGTCCATGCAGTCCGCCACCGCTCTGCTCGCCGGCAACCTGCCGGCGGAGCCGAACAGCTTCATCGGCCGCGAGCGTGACCTCTCCGAGCTGGCCAAGCTGCTCGGAGACGTCCGCGCGCTGACGTTGAGCGGGCCAGGCGGCATCGGCAAGACCCGCCTCGCGGTCCGGCTGGCCCGCGAGGTGATCGCCGGCGCGGGCGAGGCGGGGGCCGATCTCGACGAGGCCTGGCTGGTCGAGCTGGCTGACTGGCACGGCCCGACGGCCCAGCTGGTGGCGGCCACGATCGGGATCCTCGAGGAATCGGGTGTTCCGCTGGCTCAGACGCTGGCCGAGGCGCTGCGCTCGCGGCACATGCTGCTGGTTCTCGATACCTGCGAGCATCAGGTCAGCGACTGCGCCACGCTGGTCCAGCTGCTGCTGGCCAGGTGCCCGTGGCTGCGGATCGTCGCCACCAGCCGCGAGCCGCTGCGGGTCCGCGGCGAGACCGTCTGGCGGGTTCAGCCCCTTGACCTGCCGCCGGACGACGCCGTGGGCGACGAGCTGGCCGGGCACGAGGCCGTCCGGCTGTTCGCGGCGCGCGCGGCGGGCGCCCGGCCCGGATTCGCCCTGACCGAGCAGAACCTGGCCGCTGTGGCCCGGCTGTGCCGGACGCTGGACGGCATCCCGCTGGGCATCGAGCTGTCCGCGGCCCGGGTGCGGGCGCTGTCGGTCGATCAGATCGCTGACCGGCTGCGCGACCGGTTCCAGCTGCTGGATTCCGGCGACCGGACGGCACCGCCCCGGCAGCAGACGCTGCGGGCCACCGTGGACTGGAGCTACGAGCTGCTCGACGGCCCGGAGCAGATGCTGCTGCGCAGGCTGGCCGTTTTCTCCGGCTGGAACCTGGACATGGCCGAGCAGGTCTGCTCCGACGACGCCATCCCGGCCGATGCGATCTTGGACCTGCTCATCTCGCTGATCGACAAGTCGCTGGTGGTGCTCGACGGCGAGGCGGCGGGCGATGCCAGGTACCGGCTGCTCGACACGATCCGGGAGTACGCGCTCGAGCGGCTGGTGGCGGCGGGCGAGGAGTCCCGCCTGTTCGTTCGGCACCGGGACTGCGTGCTGGTACTGGTCGAGAAGACCGCCGGCGGGATGTTCCGCCGCGGCGACCCGCCCTGGCCGGCCCGGCTGGCCATCTTCCGCCGCGGCATCGCCGAGTACGGCAACTTCCGGATCGCGCTGGCCACCTCGCTGTCCCATGGTCATGCCGATGAAGGCCTGCGGCTGTGTGCCGGGCTGCTGAACATGTGGGTCCCGCACGGCGACCAGCGGGAGGCGGCCACCTGGTTCAACCGGTTCCTGGCTCAGGAAGCCGAGGTTTCCGCGCTGGTGCGGGCCAGGGCCCTGGCCGGCCGGGCCAGCATCGCCTTCGACCTGCAGGATTACGACGTGCTGCTGCGCAGCGCCCAGCAGAGCCTGGAGCTCAGCCGGGCCTGCGGTGACGACATCACCGTGCCGACCGCGCTGCGCACGCTCGGCCAGGCCGCGTTGCGGGCGGGCCGGTTCGCCGACGCCATCGCCCTCATCGACGACGCCATCGCGACGGCGGACGCTGCGCACAACGACTGGGAATCCGGGCTCACCAGAGCCGCGCAGGCGGCCATCGCGGTCCGCCAGGGAAAGCTGAAGTCCGCGCAGCGCGCCTACGAGAGTGCGCTTGACGTGCTGGGCGACAACAACCGCTGGGGCGTGGCTCAGGTCCTGTACGGGATGGGCACGCTGGCCCGGGCGCGCGGCGACATGGAGCAGGCGGTACGGCACTTCGAGGAGGCCGCGGAGATCTTCCGCGAGCTCGGCGCCTGGCTGGAGATCGCCCGCTGCCTGGCCGGGGTGGGCTGGGTGGCACTGACCCGCGGCGACGTGGACCTGGCCGCGGCCCGGCTGGCCGAGGGACTGCGGCTCAACCAGGCCTGCGGCCAGCGGCTCGGCATGGCCCGCGGGCTGGAGGCCTTTGCGGCCCTGGCCGCGGCCAGGCAGCAGCCGGACCAGGCCGCCCGGCTGGCCGGTGCCGCCTGCCAGCTGCGCGAATCGCTGGGCCAGCCGACCGGCATCGGGTCCAGGATCGAAGCGATGCTCGAGGTGGCGCGCGACCAGCTCGGTGCGTCCACCGCGGCCGCGCTGTTCGCCGAGGGCCGCGAGATGGCGGCCGACGACGCGGTCGGGTACGCGCTCGGATCGGCGGCTTCCGGCTCGGGACGGCTGGGATCCTTGGCGCCCGTGGTTCCCGGCGGATCCGTGGTTCCCGGCGGATCCGTGGTTCCCGGCGGATCCGTGGTTCCCGGCGGATCCGTGGTTCCCGGCGGATCCGTAGTTCCCGGCGGATCCGTAGTTCCCGGCGGATCCGTAGTTCCCGGCGGATCCGTAGTTCCCGGCGGGCCCGGCGGGCCCGCCGAGCGCGCTTGGGCCGACCCGGCGCGGCTGGCCGCGGCCAGGTCATCGACGCCGCTGACCGCCCGCGAGCACGAGATCGTGCTGCTCATCGCCCGTGGCCTGTCCAACAGGCAGATCGCCGACGAGCTGGTCATCAGCCCGGCCACCGCCGCCCGTCACGTAGCCAACATCCTGGCCAAGCTCGGCTTCAGCTCGCGTACACAAGTTGCCTCATGGTCCGCGCGGCACGAGCCGCCCGGCTGACAACCCTGCGTATGTACGTACGCGGTGCGACTGCACCGGCCGCGCAAGATGCACATGGGGATGCATAGTTCGGCGCATGTGTAGCCGGTGCCCCGGGGAATAGCGTTTCCACTGTCGCTAAGGCGCGGGTCTGGCGGCGGGTCGCAAGGTCCGTCGCCGCCGGTTCCCAAGGGGGGGTGGGAACCGGCAGGCCCCGCCGCGGCGGCCGGGCGGGTCCCGGCTACTGGCCAGGATCCGCCCGTTATCGCGCAATAGCTGGGAGGTTCTGGTGGAACTCGGAGTCAGGGCCGCGTTGGGCGTCGCAGCCGCTCCGCCTACCGACACCCCGCGTACCGACACCCCGCGTACCGACACCCCGCGTACCGACACCCCGCGTACCGACACCCCGCGCGCTGACACCCCGCGCGCTGACGCGCAGCAGCGGGCGATGACGGAGCACATCCTGGCGCTGGCCGACCGGGCTGGGTACGGAGCGGCCTTGATCGACGCGACCGATGCCGCCGTGACCACATGGCCGCAGTTCGCGGATACAGTCCGGGCGGCCGCTCGCGGCCTGTCCCGCCGTGGCCTGCTGGACACCGATACGGTCGGCGTGCTCGTCGCGGACGCCGTCAGCCACGTGGTGGCGGTTCACGCCGTCCGGGCCGCCGGGGCCATTGCCGTGCCCATCCACGCTGGTCACCTCGCCGAGCTGGCTTCGGTCTCCGATCCGGAAGGCCCGGCCGATGCCTCGGATCCGGCGGACATCGCCGCGCAGCTCAAGCAGTGCCGGGCCCGGCTCCTGATCACCTCGGCCGTGCTGGCCGAGATCGCCATCCAAGCCGCCGAACGGTCCTGGGTAAGGCAGGTGTTCGCGTTCGGCGAGGCCGAAGGGGCGACACCGTTCAGCGACCTGCTTGAGACCGCGAAACACGGTCACCGCCCCGACCGCAATGACCACGCGATCCGCAACGACGGGACCGGCCCTTACGGTCACGCCGACGCGGCCTCTAGCTCTGTCGTAGCGCCTGGCTCGGCCGTGGCGGCGATCCCCGGGCTGGCCGGGTCGCCGGTTGTCCGGCTGACCAGCCGGGACGTGGTGGTGGCCGGCCCACCGTGCGGCCCGGACGGCACCTACACCTCGCTGCTTGACCTGGCCCTAAGCGCCGGCGCCACCGTCGTCGCGGCACCCCTGGAGCAGATCACGGCGGCAGTGCGGGCCTATAAGGGCACCGCCGCGATCGTGCCCCTGGGCATCGATGTCCCTGGCGCCCCAGCGGGGCTGGTCTTCAGCGTCTTAGCCAGAAGACACGTATCGAAGAACGGAACTTAGGCCCGCCTAAGCCCGCTGAGCAGGCCGATGAGCACGCTGACTCGTGCAGCCCGGCGGGACCGCAGCCGGGCTGCACGTCGATGTGTTGCCCCCGGGCGTTATAGCAGGGTGGTGACGGCCTTGACTTCGGTGTAGTTTTCGAGTACTTCGTGACCCATCTCGCGTCCCCAGCCGGACTGCTTGTATCCGCCGAACGGCAGCGCCGCGTCGAACACGTTGTAGCAGTTGATCCAGACGGAGCCGGCTCTGATCTTCTTGGCCAGCGCGTGCGCCTTGGAGATGTCCTTGGTCCAGATGCCCGCGCCGAGGCCGTAGGGGGTGTCGTTGGCGGCGGCGGCGACCTCGTTCAGGTCGCTGAACGGGGCAGCGACCACCACCGGTCCGAAGATCTCCTCACGCACGATCGTCATCTCCGGGTGCGTATTGGTGAGCACGGTGGGCTCGACGAAGTAGCCACGATCGCCGTGGCGCCCACCGCCGACCACGGCCTTGGCGCCTTCCGCCATGCCGGACTGGACGTAGCCGGTCACCCGGCGCAGCTGCTCATCGGAGACGAGCGGGCCCATCTGCGTGTCTTGCTCCAGTCCCGGGCCGAGCTTGATGGACTTCGCGATCTCGGCGACGCCGTTAACCACCTCGTCGAAGCTGCCTTGCTGGACGTACAGGCGCGACCCGGCGCAACAGCACTGCCCGTGGTTGAAGAAGATCGCGCTCGCGGCGCCCGCGATCGCGCTGGGGTCAGCGTCATCGAAGACAACGTTGGGGCTCTTGCCGCCGAGTTCCAGGCTCACCTTCTTCAGGTTCCCCGTCGCCGCGTTGGCGATCAGCTTGCCTACTTCGGTGGAACCGGTGAACGCGACCTTGTCGACGTCGTGGTGCGCCGCGAGCGCCGCCCCGGCGGTCTCGCCGAAGCCGGGCACCACGTTCACCACGCCATCGGGGACGCCGGCCTCGGCGATGAGCTCGGCCAGCCGGAGCGCGGTCAGCGGAGTCTGCTCAGCAGGCTTGAGCACGATGGTGTTGCCCGTGGCCAGCGCCGGGCCGAGCTTCCACGCGGCCATCAGCAACGGGAAGTTCCACGGGATGATCTGCCCGACCACGCCGACCGGCTCGCGCAGCGTATAGGAGTGGAAGTTGGCCCCTGGCATGTAGGGCACCGAGATGTTGATCGTGTTGCCCTCGATCTTGGTGGCCCAGCCGGCCATGTAGTGGAACAAGTCGGCGGACAGCGGCACGTCAGCCGCCTGGGCCACGGCGAAGGGCTTCCCGTTGTCCAGCGACTCGAGCTGGGCGAGCTCGTCCAGGTGCTCAAGGATCAGATCGCCGATCCGCCAGATGATGCGGCCCCGCTCGGACGCGGTCATCCTGCTCCACGGGCCTGCCTCGAACGCTCTGCGCGCGGCCTTCACGGCCCGGTTGATGTCCTCGGCTTCCCCTTCGGCGACTCGGGCCAGAGTCTCCCCGGTCGCCGGGTTGGGGGTCTCGAACGTCCTGCCCGACGCCGAGTCGGTCCACTGTCCGTCGATGAATAGCTGACGTGGAGCGCCGATGAACTCTTCGACGTTCCGGTCCAGGGTCACTGTCATATGCTCATCTCCCACTGCCGCAGGCAGCCACGCGGTCGCGGCCAGCCTGCCACGCCTCGGCCTGCCGGCCAGGGCGCATCTGTTAGTGCTCATGGTCCAGCATGTGAGGCTTCACGACACCTGCCCGATCGGACAGGCCCTGCGCCCAGGAGGACGGCATCGTGACTGCCCGGTTGTCCCTTGGCGGCCGGTTGGGAAATGTCCGCGTTACAGACTCTTGACAGCGGCGTAATGTGGGTCTTAGCTCGCGTGAGGAGCTTTTATGCCCATTCCACCGGAGAACCTCGCGATGGTCGAGAGCGACTGGCCCGGTGCGGACTGGAACCGCGAGAAGAGCACCCAGCTGGCCGGCCCGCGACGGGGCGAGGAGTTCCGTGCCCACCCCCCCGGTCGGCTCGCGAAATTTCATGTTCCGGAGATCGTCTTCGGTCCTGGTGCGCTGGCCGAACTCGGTCACTGCACGGCTCGGCTCGGCGCGCGCCGGCCGTTCCTGGTCACCGACCCTGGGCTGATCGAGGCGGGTTGGGTAGATGAGGCCGTGGCCTGCCTGCGGCAGAGCGAACTGCACCCGGCACTGTGGCATGACGTGACCCCCAACCCCAAGGATCATGAGATCGAAGCCGCGTTCGCCAGGTACGCCGAGAGCGGCAGCGATGTGATCATCGGACTGGGCGGCGGCTCGTGCATCGACGCGGCGAAGGGCGTGGCGATCCTGTCCGGCAACGGCGGCCGGATCCTCGGCTACGAGGGCGTGGACAAGGTCGTGCGCCCGATCCCGCCCACCGTGATGATGCCGTCCACCTCCGGCACGGGCGCGGATGTGTCGCAGTTCGCCATCGTGACCGACACGGCGGCCCGCAACAAGATCACCATCATCAGCCGGACACTGGTGCCGGAGATCTCCGTGATCGACCCGCGCCTGCTCATTACGATGCCGGACTGGCTCAACGCCTCCACCGGGCTGGATGCGCTGACGCACGGGATCGAGGCGTTCGTGTCCCGTGCGCACAACCCGCTCACTGACCGCCATGCGCTGCATGCCGTCGCGCTCATCACCCGCCACCTGCTGCGCACCCAGCTCAGGCCGAGCGAGACTGCCTCGCGCCTGGCCATGGCGCAGGGGTCGCTGGAGGCGGGCATGGCGTTCACCAATGCCATCCTGGGCGTCGCCCACGCGATGAGCCACCAGGTCGGCGGGCTGCTCGACGCCCCGCACGGTGTGGTGAACGCCGTACTGCTGCCCCACGTCATCAGGTTCAACGCCGAGGTCTCGCCGGACCGGTTCGTGCCGCTGGCCGCGGCAGGCGGCATCTGCACCGAGGGCGTACCGGCCGCCGAGGTGGCCCTGCTGCTCGCCGAGGCGGTACGCAAGCTGGCCGATGAAGTGGGTGTGCCCAAGGGACTGGCCGAGCTCGGCGTCACCGACGACCTAGTGCCCCAGCTGGCCAGGCTTACGCTTAAGGACGCCTGCCTGGCCACCAATCCCAGGCGGGCGGACGCGCGGGGCATCGAGGCGTTGTTCCGGGCGGCGTTGTGACGCGGCCGCCGGTGACCGAATCAGGACGCGATGATCGTCCGGACGGCGATCTGGAGATCCTGACCGGCTTGCGCTCCGGCAAGCGCTCGTATTATCCCGAATACATCCGCTCCGCTGAGCGCCTCGAGCAGGCCGTGCAGGCGCTGGACGGCATCTCGCGTGCCTTGGTACGCACCGCGGCCGGTCCCCGCACGCTGGTCGAGTGGGTGGTGCGTACGGCGGCGGCGCACCTGCAGGCCGACTGGCTGCTGTTCGCCGTGGCCGACGGGGTACTGCCTGCCGCGCGTCCTAGGTTCATGGCGGTGGCTGGCGGCGAGCTGATCGACGATGAGAGCAGCCTGCCTGCCGACGTACGAGAGCACCTGGTCGTGCTGCGCGGCCGCCCGTGGGAGGTCGAGTCGCCGGACAGCGGCCAGGGCTGGGTTCGCGTATCGATGACCCTAGATGACGAACCGGTCGGCGGGATCGCGGCGCGGCCGGGCGCCGGGCTGGAGGTGGCGGCCACCGATCGCGCCATCTTGAGAGTGCTGGCCAATCAGGCCGCCGTGGCGCTGCACAACTCATTCTTGTTCCACGCGACTACCCAGTTGCGGGGCCGCAGCGACCAGCTTTACGACGCGACGACGAGGCACGCCCGGGACCTGGCCGCCCGCAGCGCCGAACTGGCCGAGACGCAGCGGCAGCTCGTAGCGGCCATGCAGCGACAGGCGCTGGACGACGAGCGGCACCGTATCGCGCGCGAGCTGCACGACAGCGTGACTCAGTCCGTGCTGTCCATCGGCATGACCATCGAGGTCTGCCGGGCTGAGCTGGAAAGCCTGGGAGGGCGGGCCGGACAGATTGCCGGGCGGCTGTCGTCGGCCAAGGACCTCACGCGGCACGCGGCCGAGCAGCTGCGCACCGCGATCTACTCGCTGCACCATGTCGCCGACGAGGCACCGGGTCCGCTGCCGGTGATGATGCAGCGCCTGTCCACGGTGCACCAGCCTGTAGGCCTCTCCGTGAAGGTAGTGCTGGAAGGATGCCCGGTCCCGCTGCCTGCCGAAGGCGAGCAGTCGATGCTGCGGTGGACCGGGGAGGCATTGTTTAACGCCGCGGCGCACGGCAAGGCCACCCGCGCCCTGATTCGGCTGTGTTACCTGGCCGATGCGGTGATCATCAGTGTGTCCGACAACGGGACCGGCGATCCGGCCCAGCTGCGCCGCGCGCTACGGGTGGCCAGCGGGGGGGACCTGTCCGGGTTGCACCGTGGACTGGCGAACATGCTGGACATGGCGGATGACCTGGGCGGAATGCTGTCCATCCGTCGCTCTCGGACAGGTGGCGTGCTTGTGCGGCTGAGCATTCCCCTGCCCCTGCCCGCGTGCATGGTGTCCGGCAGCAGGCGGCCGTCCGATGCCCCTCCGGGAATCATCAGCTAGGGCCTAAGGGCCTGCCGGGAGGTGGCCGAGGCCCATGTCATGTGATGACGTTTGAAGTAATGCTGACCGCTTGAGGCATGCAGTAGCCGCGATCCTGGAGGAACGCCATGACCATCGGGTCGGATTCACTGGCTTCCGGCTACCGGCGATCCGCTTCGATGGCAGGCCGGCCAAAGGAGGCGGTGGTGACGCCTGGGATACGGCCCGGTGGGCCGCAGCCGGACGCTGGGGCTCCAGTCACGATCGTGCTCATTGACGATCACGCGATTGTCCGGCAGGGCCTGCGCTCGCTGCTGGAGCGCGAACGCGACCTGCAGGTGGTCGGTGACTGTGGCTCGCCCGGAGAGGCACTGGTCGTCGTGGAGCGGACTCGCCCGACCATCGTGCTGCTGGACATGAAGCTTTCCCCCGCATCGGACCACGGCGGGCTGAGCCTGTGCGCTGAGCTGACCAAGCGGTATCCCGGGCTGCGGGTCCTCGTGCTCTCCACCTTCGCGGACGACGTGATGGTGGTGAGCGCCATTCAGCACGGGGCATGCGGCTATGTGGTCAAGGACGTCGACACCGTGGAACTCGTGGGCGCGATCCGCCTGGCCGCCACGAACGGGAGCGCGTTCGACTCCCGCGCGGCGGCCGCCATGATGCGGTCGATCCACGCCCCTCAGCCACGAACAGTGCTCACCAACCGCGAGCTGAGCGTGCTGTGCCTGGTCGCACGCGGCCTGAGCAACCGGGGTATTAGCGCGCGCCTGTACCTGTCGGAGACCACGGTGAAGTTTCACATCCGCAATATCATGCGCAAGCTCGACGCGACCAGTCGCGCCGAGGCGGTCTACAACGCCACCAAGACCGGCGTGGACCTGACGTCTGCCTGAGCGCACATGCCGCTGCCTAGCCGGCGGTGAGCACCAGCCAGCCTCCGTGATGCTCGTGCACCGAATAGCGATGGCCGGCGCGCTCGCCCAGCTCACCCAGCTGGCGCAGGTCATAGACGCGGACATGGCCGTAGGCGCCGGTGGGTTTGTCCTCGAACGGCACGGCGACCACGACCAGATGGCGAGCGACACGCAGCGCCTCGCGGATCACGGCGAGGCCATGATCGGGGCTCACGTGCTCCAGCAGGTGGATGACGCTGACCGTCTCGGCCCAGCCGTCTGGCACCGGGATCCGGGCGGCATCGCACACCAGGGTGCTCACTTGCAGCCCGCGCGCGGCAGCGACGGCCGTCAGCAGGCGCATGGCGCCGCCGGACAGGTCGGAGGCGGTCACCGTAGTCGCCGGCCGCTCGGCCAGCAGCAGCGGGAGGAAGCCGAAGCAGGAGCCGATGTCGAGCACCTGGCCCGCCGGGATGAGCTGCAGTGCGTGCGCGTACACGGGGGCCAGCTCGCCGATCGTCGTGCGCTCGTGGTCGTTCGGCGCGGCCGGCGTCTGCCAGCACTGGCGGACTCGGGCCAGGGTATTGCCGTAGAACGTGCCCCAGGCCAGCAGTGGGTCATCAACGCAGGACCGCACGACGCCAGTGAACACCCGCTCGAAGGTCCCCGCTCCGGACAGCCAGCCCGGCGCGAACAGCTCTTCGGCCAGCAGCCCGGCCAGGTCGTTGTCGAGCTGGTCGGGGTACAGCCAGTGGGTCACCTCGATCCGGCCGCCGCGCTCGGTCAGGCAGAAGTGGTCGGTGCGAACCACGGGACCCACGGGGCCGGGGTACGTGGCGCGGCCGCACGGCGGCTCGGCGTGCAGGACGCTGACGAGGTAATCGTCGTAGCGGCCGTGCTGGCCCGGTGCCAGCGGGTCGATGGTCTGCGGAAGCGGGGGGATCAGGTTCGGCTCGCTCACCGTCCGGTCGCCTCCGCCGACATCTGCTGGGCCGCGCGCTGCAGCCCGGCCAGATCGGAGACCACCTGAACCCGGTCGCAGAACTCCGCGTAGCGCGGCAGGTCGCACGTCCCGAGCCCCCAGGAGTACCGGGATTCCGGGGTCAGCCAGATGGTCTCGCGAACCCTCCGGGCGATTTCCTGGAAGGCGTCCAGCCGGGCGTCGTTGCCGTTGCCCCGCCCGTCGCCGAGGACGATCAGCGTCGTGCGGCGATCGAGCGCTGCCGAGTGCTCCGAGAGCAGCTGGGTGAAGGTTGCGCCGTAGTCGGAGCTGGCGTCGACGTCAAGCAGCCCCCCGGCGGGCAGCCCGTCGAACACCAGCCCGAGCGCCCGTTCCAGCGGGTGCTCGGCGAACAGCTCGGTGATCTCGACCGGCGCGTCGACGAAAGCGAACGAGCGGGTCTGTCTGAACAGCGACTGCATGCCGTAGACCAGGTGCAGCGTGAACCGCGCGGTCGTCCGCACCGACAGGGAAACATCGGTCAGCAGCAGCAGCCGGGGCTTGTCAGCGGTGCGGCTGGTAGTGACCGGCTGGAACGGGATGCCCTCATAGCGCATGTTCTTGCGCATGGTCCGGCCAGGGTTGACGCGACCGCGCGGCGTGTTGCGCTGCCTGCTGGTCGGGGCGCCCCGGAGCTGGCGGGCCAACCGGCGCAGCGCCTCCTCCAGCTCGGCCCGCTCCTGCTCGTTGACCGTCTCGGTCCGGCCGCCTTGTGCGACTCTGGCCTCGACCACAGCGCCGCCGGCCTTGTCCAGGTAGCGTCGCAGCAGCTCGGGCAGGTCCGCGATGATGCCTGCCAGCTGCCGTCGCAGCATGGCCAAAGCGCGGGCGTCCAGGTCCTCGTCGGCTGACTCTAGCCAGCCGAGCAGCACCTCCTGCTGCGCCACCGTCAGTGCGACATCGACCCGGTGCCCGGTGGCCGGAGCGAGCTGACCCGGCAGGCCCGGGTTGTGCAGCCGGTCGGTTTCCAGCTGCACGGACGCCCCCGCGTCCCTCGCGGTGTCGGCGCCCTCCTTGGACAGCACGATCTCGTCCGTCACCGACGCCAGGTCGATCTTGTTCGCCTCCTGGTGCAGGTTGTACTGCTGGGCGAGGTCCTCCTGGCGGAAGAAATCCCTTATGTCGGCCGGCTTGCCGTGGCTGTGCCCCTGCTGGGGGAGCTCGGATGGCTCTTCGGAAACCGTGACCGACTCCAGCTCGCCCGTATCGGCGAGGTCGTCGTGAGCATGGCTGTGACCGTGCTCGCCGGCCGGACCGGCGACCGGGCGCAGCGAGAAGAACGCGGCGAACAGCTCATCGAAAAGCTCGTCGTCGCGCCGGTCCTTGATCAGTGTCACGCGCAGCGCCGCTCGCAGCGTCTGCCGGTCAGCGAGCACGCCAGGCTGCGCGGCGGCCAGCATGGCATCGGCCGCCTCGGCGACCGACACGCGTACGCCGAGCAGCCTCAGCAGGCGCACGAATCGGTGCAGGCTGCCTTCCACCCCCAGCTCCCCTCAGCCGGGCCGTCGGCGGATGAGCGCCGCGAACGACCGGCTGCCCTGGCCCTGGCCTGGCTCGGTGCGGCGGGTCGGGCCGGGACCCGGAGCGCCGTAATATCCGTCATCGTGCCGGCCCGGCCGGTCCATGGCCGCCCGGACGTCCTTGCCGCCGGCCCGGCCGTCCGGGCTGCGCCCGCCAGCGCGGCTCTGCCCTTCGCCGTGCCCGTTGTCGTCGGCGTGCCCGTGATCGCGCCCGTGATCCCCGTTGTAACCATGCTCGTGTCCGTGCCCTTCGCCATACCCGTGGGAATGGCCCGCGGCGGGCAGTTCCCGGTTCGGGTCGACCAGACGCGGCAGCACCTCCAGGGCGCGCTGCATGTCCCGCTCGTACTTCAGCACGATGTTGACGGTGTTGGCGAGCACGCCCGGGTCGAGCTCGTCGATGCCGAGCACGGTCAGCGTTCGGGCCCAGTCGATGGTCTCGGAGATGCTCGGGCTCTTGCGCAGCGGCAGTTCCCGCAGCCCGCGCACCACCTGAACGAGCTGCCGGGCAGCGGCCTCGGGCAGCCCGGTCTGCTTGGACCGCACGATCTCGAGTTCGCGTTCCGCGTCCGGGTAGTCGAGGAACAGGTGCAGGCAGCGGCGCTTAAGTGCGGCCGAGAGGTCCCTGGTGTTGTTCGAGGTGAGCACCACGTACGGCGGCGTCCGCGCCGTATAGGTGCCGATCTCGGGCACTGAGACCTGATACTCGCCGAGGCATTCCAGGAACACCGCCTCCAGGGCCTCGTCGGCCCGGTCCACCTCGTCGATCAGCAGCACGGCCGGCTGCTCGCCGCGGATCGCGTCCAGCAGCGGGCGGGCGACCAGGAAATGGTCGGAGAAGAACACCCCGCCATGGCCCTCGATCCGCGCGACCGCGGCGGGGATATCCGGGGCGTCGGCGATGATGTCGTTGATCTTCTCGCGCAGCATCTGCGTATACAGCAGCTGCTTGCCGTAATCCCATTCGTACAGGGCCCGGGTCTCGTCCTGCCCCTCGTAGCACTGCAGCCGGAGCAGCCGACGGCCGGTCACCGTGGCCAGTGTCTTGGCCAGCTCGGTCTTGCCGACCCCGGCCGGGCCTTCCACCAGTACCGGCTTGTTCAGCCGCGTCACCAGGTAGATCGTGGTGGCCAGCCGCCGGTCAGTGATGTACCCGGCCGCGGCGAACCGGCTGACGACGTCGTCGATCGACAAAAAGGGGCTGTGATCATCGACCGACTGGGGCACGTGTCCTCCGGTTCGTCCGAGCCGAGGTGATGGCCCGCCGCTGGCGGGTCAGCTGAGCAGGTCGTCCAGGTCGCCATTCAGGCAGTGGTCGACGACCGGGCGGACCGTTTCGAAGGTGCATTCCTTGGCGTTGCCTGGCGTGCAAGCGTCGCCGAGCACGTGGTTGGTGATCCGGTCGACATCGTGGCGGTCACCGCTGATCGTCGGGGAATTCTCGTAGAATTTCGTCGGCCCCTGGCCGAGGCGGTTCTTGGAATAGCTGTCCTGGGTCACGTCGGTGAACTTCTCCGGGATGCCCACGTCCCGCAGCAGCCGGATGGCCGCGTCCAGTGCCGCCTGGGCGGCCTGCACGGCCGTCATTCCGTGCGTGTCCACGCCCATCTGATCGGCGATGTCGGCGAACCGCTGGTAGGCCGCGGGCATGTTGAACGCCCACACGCGCGGCAGCGCTATCGCGTTGTTCAGCCCGTGGTGGGTGTCGTAGAAGGCACTGACCGCGTGCGAGATGGAGTGGATGATGCCCAGGCCACCGGAGTTGAAGGCCTGCGCGGCGATGTACTGGGCGTACATCATGCCCTCACGGCCGGGCAGGTCCTGGCCGTTCCACACGGCCGCGCGGAGATTCTCCGAGGTCAGCTTGATGGCGTACAGCGCGCTGCCCAGCGACGGCGGGAAGTTCAGCCGAGACACGTACGGCTCGGAGGCGTGCGCGAGCACGTCGAAGCCGCACTGCGCGGTGTAGTCCAGCGGGCAGTCGTAGTACAGCACCGGGTCGTCGACGGCCAGGGTGGTCACGCAGGCGTCGTCGAACGCGACGTACTTGTGGGGGTTGTCGGGGTCGGTGGTGGTGTCGGTGATGACGTACGCCCACGAGGTCTCCGAGCCGGTGCCCGCGGTGGTGGATACCGCGATGTGCGGCGGGTTCTTGGGGTTCTCCGACTTGTTGAAACCCTCGAACTCGTTGACGCTGCGGCCGTCGTGCGCTACCGAGATCCGGGCGCCCTTGCACGCGTCGTGCGAGGAACCGCCGCCGATCGAGACGAACGAGTCGCACTTGGTCTCCTGGTAGAGCGCCACGGCGTCCATCACGTTGTAGTCCTTGGGATTGGACTCGACCTTGTCGTAGACCACGACCTCAAGGCCGTGATACTTCAGCGACTCGACGATCTTGTGCACCGTGTCGCTGCCGCGCAGGCCCGTGGTCATCACCAGGATTTTCCTGAAGCCCAGCTTCTTGGCTTCCGGCCCGATCATCTCGTGCGCACCCGGGCCCAGCAGCGCCCGGGGGAAGGGGTGGAACTCCTTGATCGGGAAAGGCTTGAGCAGTTCGTCAACCTGCATGGCGCACGGGCTCCTCTCGGTAGGGCGTGCTCCCGCGCACAGTGGGCGAGGACCGCCTCAGCCGGCTGGACGCCATCGGCGGGAGCACCGT
Organism: uncultured Actinomycetes bacterium; assembly: GCA_963835775.1. Taxonomy (GTDB): domain Bacteria; phylum Actinomycetota; class Actinomycetes; order Streptosporangiales; family Streptosporangiaceae; genus Palsa-504. The sequence continues at coordinate 52,543 of CAWIHB010000010.1, forward strand.
TGCGGCGAGACTAAGCAGCGGCGCGGTGCTACTGGAACCCGCGCGCGCCGGTTCCGCCCGACCGCGACCGCTATGCACCCTGACGTACAGCACCGCACCTGCCCGAACGGAGGGGGCGGCGGCAGGTACCTGTCCAACCGGACGGGGCCGTGATGGGCCAGAAGCATGGTGACCGAGCCAGCGTCGCGCCGTACGGTCACGAGCATCGGGCGCTGCCCGCCGAATCCACTACCCAGGCTCGCCGCCGCCCGCGAGGAGGATTCCATGCAGCAGGCGCTGGTAAGGAGCGAGTCCGGCCCCGCGCAGCCGCCCGTTGAACGTCAGATCAGGGAGGATACATGACTACTGCCGAATCTACCGGAGCGCCCGAGGGGGTCGCCCAGGACGTTGAGGCACCGGTCGCCGAGCAGGCCACCGTAGGGCCGCTGACGGGTGACCCCGCCATCGTCGGCGTGCCCACCTTCGTCGTCGGATCGGTGATGCTCGGCCTGGCGCTGATCAACTATGCCCCCGCCGCAGGCGGAGCCCTGCCGATCATCATCCTGGCCACAGGTATCGGCCAGCTGGTGGCCACGCTCTGGGCCGCCGCGCTCGGCCAGTCGGCTGTGGCCGCCATCTTCGGCATCTTCGGCGGTTTCTGGCTCAGCTATGCAGCCCTGCTGGTCGGGCTGACTCATGGCTGGTGGGGGGTAACCCCAGCCGCCACCGTCCACACGGTGGACGCCTTCCTGATCAGCTGGCTGATCATCATCGGGGTGCTCACGCTGGGCAGCCTGCGTCTGCCGTCGGCCTTCACGCTGATCTTCGTGCTGGTTGACCTGGCCCTGGTCCTGGACCTGGCGGCTACCGTGAACGGGTCGCCGAGTCTGGACAAGGCGGCCGGAATCGCCGTACTCGCTTTCGCCGCGGTGGGAGCCTACGTATTCGCCGGCTCGCTCAGCGTCGCCACCGGCGGACCCCCCTTCCCGCTGGGCCGTCCGGTCATTACCTGACCACGGCTGCGGAAACGGCCGGCGAATCGCCGCACTGCAGTGCGCCGGCCATTTCCGCCCGGCCGTGATCGGGCTGCCCACCAGCCGGCGCGGCCGGGTACCTGTCCATCCGGACGGGGTGATGCGGCCCGAAGCATGGTGACACTGCCCGCACCACCCCATACCGTCACCAGCATCAGGCGAGGACGACCGGATCGTCATCCGATACCGCCGCGGCCCATCCAGGAGGCTTCTCATGCAGCAGGACACCCGAGCCGGCGCCTCGCCCGCCGGTGCGACGTCGAGCGCCACCGGTGCCGGCCACGACCTCGCCGCCGACCGGGAGCCGGTGGCCGGTGACCCGGGGATCACCGAGGAACTGCTGGTCGAGGACGTCTCTATCGACGGAATGTGCGGCGTCTACTAAGGCCGGAGCCACCACTATGACCGCCCCATTCGAGCCGGGCCGCGGCTACCAGCTCAACCCGGCGGTGGCGCTTCGACCCGAGCCCTTCGGGGCCCTCGCGTATCACTTCGGCAGCCGGCGGCTGTCCTTCCTGAAGGCGCCGGAGCTCGTCGAGCTCGTGCGCGGGCTCGGCTCCCACCGCTGCGTATCCGATGCCCTGGCTGCCGTTCCCGAGGGTCGGCGCGATGCCTGCCTACGGGCGCTGGCCTCGCTGGCCGAGGCGGACATGATCGTTCCCCGGACGGCCATGAGCGAGATAGCGTGACGACCGCCAGCTGCCCTAGCGCGCCAGCCGGGCGCGTGCCCGCCCTCGTAGAGCAGCTCAAGGGCGGCCTGGCCGCACCGATCTGCCTGACCTGGGAGTGGACGTACGCCTGCAACCTGTCGTGCGCGCACTGCCTGTCGTCCTCGGGCCGCCGTGATCCCGGCGAGCTGACCACCGCGGAAATGCGGTCGGTGATCGACGAGCTCCGGGCCATGCAGGTGTTCTACGTCAACGTCGGCGGCGGCGAGCCGACCGTTCGGCCGGACTTCTGGGAACTGCTCGACTACGCGGTGGCCAACCGGGTCGGCGTGAAGTTCTCCACGAACGGGCTGCGGCTCGACGCCGAGCGCGCGCGGCGGCTGGCCGCCACGGACTACGTGGACGTGCAGGTCTCGCTGGACGGTGCGAGCCGGGAGATCAATGACGCGGTCCGCGGCGACGGCTCCTATTCCATGGCGCTGCGCGCGATGGAGAACCTGGCCGTGGCCGGCTTCCGGAACTTCAAGATTTCCGTGGTTATGACTAGGCACAACGTGCCGCAGCTGGACGATTTCGCGGCCATAGCCGACCGGTTCGGCGCTCAGCTGCGGATCACCCGGCTCCGCCCGTCTGGCCGTGGAGCTGACGTCTGGCACGAGCTGCACCCCACTGACCAGCAGCAGCGGGAGATCTACTCGTGGCTGACCGATCACGGTGACCGGGTGCTGACCGGTGACTCGTTCTTCCACCTCAACGCGCTCGGCGGCTCCCCGCTGCCCGGGCTGAACCTGTGCGGCGCCGGCCGGGTGGTCTGCCTGATCGACCCGGTCGGGGACGTCTACGCCTGCCCGTTCGCCATCCACGACGCGTTCAAGGCCGGTACGGTGCGCGCGCCGGGCGGCTTCACGCAGGTCTGGCGCTCGGCGCCGCTGTTCGCCGAGCTGCGGACCGAAACCTCAGGCGGCGCATGCCGCTCCTGCTCGGAATACAGCGCCTGCCAGGGCGGCTGCATGGCGGCGAAGTTCTTCACCGGCCTGCCGCTTGACGGGCCCGATCCGGAATGTGTCAAGGGACACGGCGCCGGGCTGCCAACCGCCGACGGCGGCGCGCTGCCGCGGCCGGACAAAGACCACTCCCGCCTGCCCGAGCGGGGCCACCGCTCGCACCGGTCGCAGGCCGTGCCCCTGGGCTTGCCGACGGTGCGCGTCCCGGCGAAGCTATGCGACTCCAGCCCGCTGTCGGTCGGCCCGTGACCGCCACCCTCACCGAGTCCGCCGACCTCGGACCGCGCCGCGTGCCCAGCCGGGTAATGTTCGGGCCGCACGAGACCAACCTGGGCCAGCGCCGGGCCATCTCGGCGCGGCACGTCGCCTACTACGCGCGGCGGGCGGCCGGCGGCTGCGGCGTCATCGTGACCGAGATCGCGAGCGTGCATCCGTCGGATTGGCCCTATGAGCGCGCGCCACTGGCTGCGGACTGCGGGCCGGGCTGGTCCCGGACCGTCGAGGTCTGCGCGCCGCACGGGGCGCTGGTGCTCGCCGGGCTCGGTCACGCCGGTATGCAGGGCTCCTCGGCGTTCTCCCAGTCCGCGCTGTGGGCACCGTCACGGGTTCCGGACGCCGGATCTCGTGAGCTGCCCATGGAGATGGCGGAGACCGAGATCAACGCGCTGGTCGACGGATTCGCGGCCGCCGCAGCCCTGGCGGTCCGATCTGGGCTGGACGGTGTGGAGATTAACGCCGGCCAGTACTCGCTGCTGCGCCAGTTCCAGTCCGGGCTGACCAACCTGCGCAGTGACGGCTACGGCCAGGACCGGCTGCTGCTGACCGAGCGCGTGCTGCGCTCGGTGCGCACTGCGCTCGGTGGCGACAGAGTGCTCGGCCTGCGCCTGTGCTGCGATGAGCTCGCTCCCTGGGCTGGCGTGACCCCGGAGCTGGCCGCGGAATCGGCCGCGCGGCTGGCCGGGCAGCTCGACTATCTCGTGGTGGTGCGCGGGTCGATCTACTCGGTGCCGGCAACCCGGCCCGACCTGCACTCCGAGCCAGGTTTCGGCATTGAGCTGTGCCGTCAGGTCCGGGCCGCAGTGAGGGGGGATGGGGAGGCGGGCGGGGCCATCCCGGTGGTCCTGCAGGGCAGCGTAGTGGACCCGGCGCAGGCGCAGCGGGCGCTAGCCGACGGGGCTGCCGACCTGGCCGAGATGACCAGGGCCCAGATCACCGATCCCAACCTGGTCGCGCGGCTGCGGGCCGGCCAGCCGGACCGGATCCGCCCCTGCCTGCTGTGCAACCAGGCCTGCATGGTCCGCGACAACAGGAACCCGATCCTCACCTGCGTGATCGAGCCCCGCAGCGGTCACGAACTCGACGAAGCCGATGTCTCGGGCAGGGACCAGAGCCCGAGCGCGGTGCTGGTGGTGGGCGGCGGGCCGGCCGTGGAGGCGGCCAGGGTGCTGGCCGGGCGCGGACACCGGGTATGGCTGGCCGAGCGCGGGCCCACCCTGGGCGGCATGCTGACGACGGCGGCCGCGGTGCACGGCCGGGACCGGCTTGGGGTCGCGCTGGACTGGTGGCGCCGGGAGCTGGCGCGGCTGGACGTGACGGTCTCGCTAGGACACGAAGTCAGCCCGGGCGAGGTGGACGGCGCCGCCGCCCAGGGCATGCGCGTGGTGCTGGCCACCGGGTCCGTGCCCGGCCCGCGCAACTACCGCATCGGGCCGGGCGCGCACGTGGTGGAGGCTGCCGACCTGGTTACCCTGGCCGGCTCTGGCGCGATTGACCAGCTGCCGGAGGGACGGGCCGTGGTGTTCGACCCGATCGGCGGCCCGGTGGGCGTCGGTGTGGCCGAGCTGCTGGCCGCGAACGGCCGGCCGACGTCAATCGTCACTCAGGACCAGATCTGCGGGACCCAGCTGGCCCTCACCGGCGACCTTGCCGAGGCCAACTCGCGGCTGCAGCGGGCGGGCGTGCGGCGCGAGCTGCGCAGCCTGCTGCGCGAGGTGGCCGGCGATCACGTGCTACTCGAGGACCGGTGGACCGGCGAGCAGCGCACGTCGGACTGCGGGTTCGTCGTGCACTGCGGCCACCGGCTGCCGGATGAGGCCCTGTACCTGCACCGGCCGGGCACGCCGCGGGCGGGCGACTGCGTGGCTCCCCGCACGGTCCTCGAGGCGGTGCTCGAGGCCCGCCGGACCGCGATGGCGATCTCCGCGGCCGACCGCCTCCCTGTGCTGCCGACCCTGACCGTGACCGGCGGCGGCCGATGAGCGGGGCCAGCCGGTACCGGTACCTGTTCTCGCCGTTGCGGATCGGCCCGGTGGTGGTCCGCAACCGGATCGTGTTTTCCGCGCACCTGACCAACTACGCCGAGGACGGCCTGCCGACCCAGCAGCACGCCGATTACTACGCGGCCCGCGCGGCCGGCGGCGTCGGCCTGATCATCACCGAGGAGCACTCCACTCATCCCACCGACTGGCCGTACGAGAAGCTGATCCACGGCTTCCATCGCGAGGTCATCCCCGGCTACCAGAAGATGACCGCGGCGGCGCACGACTACGGCGTGCCGATCTTCGCGCAGCTCAACCACAACGGCGGGCAAGCCTCGTCGATGTTCTCCCGGCTGCCGGTGTGGGCGCCCAGCCCGGTACCTGACCCGATGTTCCGCGAGGTCCCCAAGGCCGTGGAACGGCATGAGATCGCCCAGATCGTAGCCGGCTACGGCCAGGTCGCCGGGCACTGCATCGAAGGTGGTTTCGACGGCGTGGAGCTGCAATGCTCGCACTCCTCCATCGTGCGGGGGTTCCTGTCGCCCGCGACGAACACGCGCACCGATGCGTACGGCGGCTCGCTGCCCGGCCGGGCCCGCATCCTGCTCGAGATCATCGACGCGGTGCGCGAGGCGATCGGGCCCGACCATGCGCTGGGCGTGCGGATCTGCGGCGACGAGCTGATCGAGGGCGGGACCGTGCTTGCCGACGCGGTCGAGGTGGCCAGGATGGTCGAGGCCACCGGCCAGGTCGACTACATCAATACCTCGATCGGCGTGGCCACCGCGACGCTGTTCATGATCGAGGCGTCGATGACCATCCCGTCCGGCTACGCCCTGTTCATCTCCAACGCGATGCGCCAGGCGGTCCGCCTGCCGGTTATCGGGGTGGGCCGGATCAAGGACCCGGTTCAGGCCGAGCGCGCGCTGGCCGACGGGCACTGCGACCTGGTAGGCGTCGTGCGGGGCCAGATCGCCGACCCCGACTTCGCGGCCAAGGCCCGGTCGGGGCATGCCACCGAGATCCGCACCTGCCTGTCCTGCAACCAGGAATGCGTCGGCCGGATGGGCCTGAACCGGTGGCTGGGCTGCATCGAGAATCCTCACACCGGCCGGGAGGCCGTCCCGCTCCCGCCGCCGCACCGCCGGGGCCGGCGGGTGATCGTGGTCGGCGGCGGCCCGGCCGGCCTGCAGGCGGCAGCCACGGCGGCCCAGCGCGGCCATCATGTCACGCTGCTCGAGCGGCAGCCGCGCACCGGCGGGCAGGTCGCCGTGGCCGCGTCCGTGCCATCTCGCGCCGAGTTCCTCGACGTGGTGCGCAACCTGGCGGCCGAGTGCCAGCGCAACGGGGTGGAGATCAGGACCGGCGTGGCCGCCACCGCGCAGTGGCTGCTCGAACAGTCACCCGACGCCGTGGTGCTGGCCACCGGGGCGCGGCCGCAGCCGCCGTACTGGGCCGCCGGGCTGGTGCGCGTCGTGGACGTGCGCGACGTGCTCGAAGGCCGCGCCGAGCCGGCCGGGCAGGTGGTCGTGGTCGACGACCTCGGCTTCCATCAGGCCACCAGCGTCGCCGAGCTGCTGGCCGACCGCGGCTGCGAGGTGGAGATCATCACCCCCGGCATGGTCGTGGGCCAGGATCTCGGCATCACCCTCGATATGGAGACCTTCAACATGCGAGCGCACGCCAAGGGAATCCGGCAGGCCACCGACCTGGTGGTGATGGGTGCGGCCGAAGACGACGGGCAGGACGGGCGCTCCGGCGGGGTGAAGCTCTCGCTGCTGCATCATCCGACCGGCGAGGCCGCGCAGCGGCACTGCAACTGGGTCGTATGCGCGGTCCATCAGGCGCCCGAGGACGAGCTGTGGCAGGAGCTGCAGGACGCGCCGTTCGAGGTGCATCACGTCGGCGACTGCGTCACGCCGCGCCGGGCGCACGCGGCTGTGATCGAGGGCCACCGGGCGGCGGTGGCGCTATGACCCTTCCAGCCGACGTGAAGGTCCTGGCCGTCGTCGTGGTCCGGGATGGCGAGCTACCGGATGGCGCAGCCGAGACAGCGGCCGAGGCGGGCGGCGCCGTCCTGATCGCGGGATCGGCGACCGGTAAGGCAGCTGACGGGCTGGACGTGGCCAGCCGGGTGTGGCTGCTCGAGGTGCCTTCTGTCGCCCCGGCCACGCTGGCCAGTACGCTGGCGCAGGCGCTGGTGGGCGTGGACATGGTCGTGCTCCCGGCATCGGCGGACGGCCGGGATCTCGCGCCGAGGCTGGCCGTGATCCTGGGCCGGCCGCTGCTGGCAGGCGCCGTCCGGTGCGCCCCTGACGAGGTGGAGGTGACCAGGCTCGACGACCGGCTGTCGGTGCGAGTAGGGGTAGACGGGCCGGTCGTGGTCACGCTGCGGCCGGGCCGCCGCGGCACGCTCGAGCCGGCGAAGTCGAAGCAGGTGACCGCGCTCTCCCTGGTTGCGGCGGAGACCAGCCCGGACGCCGAGAGCGTCGAGGTGCTGCAGCCCGAGCCCGGGGTGGTGGACCTGGCCGAGGCCCGCCGGATCGTGGCCGCCGGCGCCGGCCTGGTACCGCCCGGCGCGGACGGTGCGGCCGTGATGCGGCTGCTGGCCGACGTCGGAGCCACGCTCGGGGCCAGCGCGGGTGCCACCCGGGTGGTGACCGACGCGGGCTGGATGAGCTATGACCGGCAGATCGGCACCACCGGGGTATCGGTCGGCCCGGAGCTGTACATCGCGTTCGGCGTCTCCGGCGCCGCGCAGCATGTCGGCGGGCTCGGCTCGCCGGAGCACGTGGTGAGCGTCAACACCGACCCGTCCTGCCCGATGACGGCCATGGCCGACCTCGGGATCGTCGCCGACGCCCCTGCGGTGCTCACAGAGCTGGCCAAGCGGCTCGGCGTGAGCGGATCTCCGGACGAGCCCGCTCGAGCCGCCGAACCCGAGGGAGCAAGCCATGCCCGGTGAGTCGGTCAACGTCGACGCGGTGGTCGTCGGTGCCGGGCCCGCCGGGTCGGCCGCGGCACTGGCGTTGGCCCGGGCGGGCCGCGACGTGATCCTTGTGGAGCGCGGGCCTTTCCCCGGCGCGAAGAACGTCTACGGCGGCGTCGTCTACGGGCGGATCCTCGACGAGGTCGTGCCGCGGTGGTGGACCGAGGTGCCGGTCCAGCGGTGGGTCACCCGGCGCTCGACCATGTTCATGACGCCGACCCAGGCGCTGACCGTGGACTACCGGACCAGCGCCTGGGGCGACCCGCCGTACAACGGGATGACCACCTACCGAGCCGACTTCGACTCTTGGCTGGCCGACAAGGCGGTCGCGGCGGGCGCCTGGCTTGTCACCTCCACGGTGGCCACCGGCCTGCTGCGGGACGCCTCCGGGCGGATCGCCGGGGTGCGCACTGACCGGCCAGGAGGCGACATCCGGGCCCGGATCGTGATCGCCTGCGATGGCGTGAACTCGTTCCTGGCCAAGGAGGCCGGGTTGCTGCTGCGCACCAGCCCGGCGCACACCGCCCTGGGCGTCAAGGAGACCCTCGCGCTGCCGCGCGAGGTGATCGAGGAACGGTTCGGTCTGGTCGGCGACCAGGGCCTGGACATCGAGATGGTCGGCTGCACCAGCGGGATCCCCGGCGGCGGCTTCCTCTACACCAACCGCAACACGGTCAGCGTGGGCGTCGTGGTCAGCCTCGGGGGCTTGGCCGAGGCCAAGATCCGGCCGGAGGAGATTGTCGCCGGCGTCAAGGCGCACCCATCAATAGCCCCTTACCTGCGGGGTGCGGAGCTGAAGGAGTACTCCGCGCACCTGGTGCCCGAGGGCGGATACCGGGCCATGCCGCGGCTGGCCACCGACGGCATGCTGGTGGCCGGGGACGCCGCGTCCATGTTGCTGGCCGCCGCACTCTGGCTGGAGGGCGTCAACTTCGCGATCGGCGCCGGCCTCGCGGCGGGCCGGACCGCGGCCGAGGCGATCGCGGCCGGCGACACCACGGCGCGCGGGCTGTCCGGCTACCGGCGGCAGCTGGAGTCGTGTTTCGTGCTCGCCGACCTCAAGCGGCTGCGCAACGCCGCCAACGTCGTGCTGGCCGACCGCATGCAACGGGACTACCCCAGGCTGGCCTGCGATTTCGCGGAGCAGGTGTTCACTGTCACCAACCCGCATCCCAAGCTCGGCATGGCCAAGGAGTTCTTCCGGGCGGTCCGCCGCAACGACGTCCAGCTGCGGCACCTGGCCCAGGACGGCTGGCAGGCGCTGCGGGCATTCCGGTGAGGAGCGAAACAGATGAATTTGAGTTACGCCGAGGTGTCCTTCGAGGAGCGGATGGCGACCGTCGAGTTCCGAGTCGGGGAGCGGGCGCACATCACCGTCGATGCCGAGGTCTGCCGCTCCTGCACCACCAAGGACTGCGTGCACGCCTGCCCGGCCGGCCTGTTCGTGCCCACCACTGACGGCGGCATCCTGTTCAACTACGAGCAGTGCTTCGAATGCGGGACCTGCTACCAGGTGTGCAACAACCAGGGCGCCATCACCTGGACGTACCCCGATGGCGGCGACGGTGTCGTGTTCCGGAGGGGATGAGCGACCATGCCGGCGATCGTGGCCGCGCTTAGCTGGTCCTGGCGCGAGGCCGAGGTCGACCCGCTCACCGGGGCGGTGCGCGCCAACCTCCGCGACCGTGGGCCGAGCGTATCGGAGCTTGCCGCCCTGGAGCACGCGCTGCGCCTGGCGGAGCGGTGGGATGCCCTGGTGGTCGCGGCCACCGTCGCCCCGGCCGGGGCCGACGAGATGCTGCGGGACGCGCTGGCGGCCGGCGCGGCGCAGGCGCTGCGCGTGGAGCCGGCCAGGTGGATGGCGCGCCCGCGCCCGGTCGGCCTGGTCGGTGGCGAGCGGGAATCGGCCGCCGCGCTCGCCGAGGCACTGCGGTGGCGCTACGGGGTGCCGGACCTGGTGCTGTGCGGCGCCCTGGCGGCCGACCGGGCCACCGGTTCGTTTCCCGCGTTCCTGGCGGCGTCGCTGGGCGCGGCGCAGGCCCTGGGATGCGTGCGGCTGGAGCCCGTGGACGGGTATGCGCTGCGGGTGCACCGGCGCCTGGACGGCGGCCGCCGCGAGGTGCTGATGGTCCGGCCACCCGCTGTGGTGTCCGTCGAGGCGGCCGGCGTGCGCCTGCGGCGGGCCGGGCTGCCTGCCACCCTGGCCAGGCGGAACGCCGCGATCACGGTGGTCAGCACGCCTGCGGCCGCGGCGGCGCGGCGGATCAGGCTACTCGGCGCCCACCCGTACCGGCCGCGGCCGCGCGAGCTTCCCGGTCCGACCGGCACCGCGCTGCGCCGGACGCTGGAGCTGACCGGCGCGCTCGCGCAGCGCACCCCGCCGACGGTGGTCGGCCCGCTGTCCCCGGGGCAGGCCGCCGACGAACTGCTCGGATACCTGCGCCGCCACGGCTATCTCGCCGCAGGTAGCGCTGAAGATGGGGGTCGTGTATGAGCGGTCTGCGCCCTTCCGGTAGCCACCTCCACGCCGATTACGCTAGCCACGTCATCCCGGGCCACGCAGCACGGTCCGTTCGGGATAATTTTTATTTTTACCGAACGGACCGTGGTTCTCCGCTGTCGGGCCAGGTGGAGAGGGCCGGGTCGGGACCTTGGTACCTAGATGCTGCGGCGCACACTTGAGTTCCAGGTATCCCCGCGATGAGAGACGGCCACCGGCATGACACATAAGAACGAGCGCATCCTGTCGGTTGCCGAACTGGCCCGGGTGGAGGGCGAGGGCGCGCTGTACGTAAGGACCAGCGGCGGCAAGGTGGAAGAGGCGCGGCTGGATATCTACGAGCCGCCCCGCTTCTTCGAGGCGTTCCTGCGCGGCCGCGCCTACACCGAGCCGCCGGACATCACCGCCCGGATCTGCGGCATCTGCCCCGTCGCCTACCAGATGAGCGCGTGCCTGGCGATCGAGGAGGCCTGCGGCGTCACCGTGGACGGGCCGGTCGCGGATCTGCGCAGGCTGCTGTACTGCGGGGAGTGGATCGAGAGCCACGGGCTGCACATCTACCTGCTGCACGCGCCCGATTTCCTCGGCTACCGCAGCGGGCTCGAGATGGCCGCGCAGCGGCGCGACATCGTGGAGCGCGGCCTGGCGATGAAAAAAGCCGGGAACTCCATCATGGACCTGATCGGCGGCCGGGCCATTCACCCGGTCAACGTGCGCGTGGGCGGCTTCTACCGGGCGCCGACCCGAGCCGAGCTCGCCACGCTCACCGACCCGCTGCGCCGCGCGCTCGAGGGCGCGCTGGCCACCGTGCGCTGGGTGGCGGGGTTCGACTTCCCCGATTTCACGTGCGAGGCGGACATGCTCGCGGTATCCCGCACGGGCACCTACCCGATCGAGCGGGGCACCGTGGCGACGCGGTCGGGCCTGGCGTTCCCCGCCTCCGAGTGGGACGAGCACGTGATCGAGGAGCAGGTGCCGCACTCCAACGCGCTGCACGCGCACCTGGCCGGAGGCGGCCGCTACCTGACTGGGCCGCTGGCCAGGTACTCGCTCAGCTCGCGGTGGCTGTCCCCGCTGGCGCGTGAGGCCGCCCGTGACGCCGGCCTCGGCCCGGACTGCGACAACCCATTCCGCAGCATCGTCGTGCGGGCCGTGGAGGTGGTCTACGCGATCGAGGAGGCGCTGCGGCTGATCGCCGGCTACGAACCGCCGGATCGGCCCGCCGTCGAGGTGCGCCCGCGCGCCGGGGTCGGCTACGGGGTGACCGAGGCGCCCCGGGGCGCCCTGTGGCACCGGTATGAGATCGGCGCGGACGGCCTCATCAAGAACGCCCGCATCGTCCCCCCCACCTCGCAGAACCAGGCGGCCATCGAGGCCGACCTGCGGGCCTTCGTGGAGGCCCGGATCGACCTGGATGACGCCGAGCTCACCCGGCAGTGCGAGCAGGCGATCCGCAACTACGACCCGTGCATCTCCTGCGCCACCCACTTCCTGGAGCTCACCGTCGACAGGTCCTTACTTGCCGCGGGCCGAGGCGAAGGCCGGGGACGCGGCGTTGAACGTGGCGAACACCCGGTTCACTTCGGGTTCGGTCATGCCGAGGTGCCGGAGCTGGGCGGTCAGGGCGGGCAGATTCGGGTTGGCCACCGGGCCGAAGCAGCCGTAGCAGCCCCGGTCGTAGGCCGGGCAGATCGCCCCGCAGCCGGCCTGAGTGACCGGGCCCAGGCAGGGCGTGCCGCGCACCATGACGCACGACGTGCCGCGCAGCTTGCACTCATAGCACACGCTGTGCGCCGGGATCTGGGGCTTGCGGCCGGCCAGTAGCGCGGTCAGCAGCTCAAGCAGCTGGCGCCGGTCGATCGGGCAGCCGCGCAGCTCGAAGTCGACCTTGACGTGATCGGCCACCGGCGTCGAGGTGGCCAGGGTCGAGATGTACTCCGGCCGCGCGTACACGACCGAGGTGAACTCCTTGACGTCGGCGAAGTTGCGCAGGGCCTGGATCCCTCCGGCGGTGGCGCAGGCCCCGATCGTGACCAGCATCCGGGAGGCCTCGCGGATCTTGACGATGCGGCGCGCGTCCCGCTCGGTGGTCACCGACCCCTCCACCAGGGACACGTCGTACGGTCCTTCGACCTCGGCGCTTGTCGCCTCGGTGAAGTGCGCGATCTCGACCGCGCCGGCCACCGCGAGCAGCTCGTCTTCGCAGTCGAGCAGGCTGAGCTGGCAGCCGTCGCAGGAGGCCAGCTTCCACACGGCCAGGCTGGGTTTGGTGACCTCGTTCATAACAGCTCCGTTTTGGCGGCGAGGGGGGCGGCTTCGGCGTAGGTGACGACCGGGCCGTCCCGGCACAGCAGGAGCGGGCCGAGCTGGCAGTGGCCGCACAGCGCGGCGCCGCACCGCATGTTCCGCTCCAGCGAGACCAGGATGTCCTGGGCCGCCACGCCGCGGCTGACCAGCGCGTGGGCGCACAGCCGCATCATGATCTCCGGACCGCACAAGAACGCCGCCGTCCCAGCCGGATCGACGACCGCGCGGTCGATGAACCGGGTCACCAGGCCGACGTCGCCCCTCCAGCCCGCGCCGGCCCGGTCCACCGTCACGCGCACGTCGGCGCCGCGCCTGCGCCAGGTCTCAAGCTGGCGGGTGAACAGCAGGTCGTCCGGTGACCGCGCGCCCACCAGCAGCACCACCCGCTCATACCTGGCCCGCTGCGCCAGCGCCGCCAGCAGCGCCGGGCGGAGCGGGGCCAGGCCGATGCCGCCCGCCACGACCAGCAGGTCCCGGCCCTCGGCCACGCTCAGCCGCCATTGCGTGCCGAACGGTCCACGCACACCGATCATGTCACCGGGGGCGGCGTCGCACAGGGCCCGCGTCACGGCCCCGACTGCGCGGATGGTCTGCACGAGCTCCTGACCGCGACCCAAGCCGCTTACCGAGATCGGGACCTCCCCGATGCCGTACGCGTACAGCATGGTGAACTGGCCCGGACCCGGCGGCTCGATCGGGTTTCCCGCAGGGCGCAGCATCAGCGTCGCGGTATCTTGGGTTTCCGCCCGGCGCGCCCGCACCACGTAGCGGGCCGGCCACATCGGTCCCGGGGTCGGGGCGGCGGCCGCGGCCGCGCGCTCCTGGGTGGCCGTCATGGCCTCTCCCCCGGGCCGCTGCGGCGCGCCCGTTCCGAGCGCAGGGCCTTGACTTCCTCGGTGAGGTCGATGCCGGTCGGGCACCACACGATGCACCGCCCGCAGCCGACGCAGCCGGACTCGCCGAACTGGTCGTGCCAGGTGCCGAGCTTGTGGGTGAGCCACTGCCGGTAGCGGCTCTTCGGCGACGACCGGACGTTGCCGCCGGCCAGGTATGAGAAGTCAAGGTCGTAGCAGGAATCCCAGAGCTGCCAGCGCTCGGCGTGCTCGCCGGTCAGGTCGGTGGTGTCCTCGACGGTCGTGCAGAAGCACGTCGGGCAGGCCATGGTGCAATTGCCGCAGCTCAGGCAGCGCGCGGCCACGTCATCCCAGCGCGCGGCCTGATGACTGTCCGCCATCAGGTCGCGCAGGCCGTCGGCCTGCATCTGGCGGCCCATCCGGCCCGCCGCCGCCTCCACGGCCGACCGCGCCCGCCCCACGGTGGCCTCGTCAGCTCGCTTGGTGCGCACCTGCCACATGATGTCCAGGCCCTGCTGGGAGCCGACCTCGACCAGGAAGCGGTGCCCGCCGTCGTCGACCAGCTCGGTGAGCGCCAGGTCATAGCCCGGATCATGGACCCCAGGCCCGGTGCCCATCGACGCGCAGAAGCAGGTCTCCCCCGGCTCGGTGCAGTTCACCGCGATGACGAACAGCCTGGCGCGGCGCGCCGCATACCGCGAACCCGGATGCGCCAGCACCCGGTCCTGCACCGCGATTGCCCGCAGGTCGCAGGGCCGGACGCCGAGGAAGGCGTACCGCGGCGGCTCGTCATCGGCGGCCTGGTCGAGCTCGAAGCCGTCGACCGTCCGCGTCGCCGACCACAGCCGCTCCCGGGGCGGGTGCAGGAACCGCTTCCAGCTCTGCGGTCCGGCCGAATGGCCGAACGCGGCGGTGTCGTCGCGGCGACGCAGCCGGTACCCGCCCGGCTCGAGCCGGACGCCCCAGCCGAAAGGCAGTTCCGCGGCCGACGACAGCTCCCTGAGCACGATGGCGCCGTCCTGGACCGTCGGGCCGATCACGTGGTAGCCCTCGTCCACCAGGGCGTCGTACAGGTCCGCTAGCCCCCGGGAATCGATCAGCCGCGAGATGGGAATCGCGGTCGTTGCATCCATGACCACTGTCCGTTCGGGATAAAAGCTTGCCTCTTTGCCGCCTACCATCGGTCAGCAGGTGCCCGCGGTCAAGGGGCCTTCGCCAGCCGTTCGCGGTTTTTGATCCCGGACGGCGGTCCCCTCCCCAGGGAGGGTTATTACCCGTACAGGTCGAGCAGCCGGATCCGCGCGGCCTGCAGCCGCTTCAACATCTCGGCCGTGACCCGCTTCAGCAGCTCGTAGCCGAGCTCCGGGTCGGCCTCGGACTTGCCGCGCAGGCAGGCGCCGTCCAGCGCGGTCGCGCTGACCGGCGCCACCGCGCGAGCGTCGAAGAAATAGCGGTAAGGCGCGACGAGCCATGACCACCCCAGCACCTCTCCCTCGTCTATGGTCTCGATGACGAGAGGCCCTCGTTCCGGCGAACGAATCTCCAGTGCGACCCGTCCGCGGCGGATAACATAGAAGCGGCTGGCCTCATCTCCCTGGCTGAAGATGTAGTCGCCCTCAGGGAAATGCACGTTGGACGCGCAGCCCGCGATGAGCTCCATCGCATCGCCGCCAAGCCCGGCGAAGAACGGGTGGCCGCCGAGCAGGTCCTCCATGGTCTTCATTGCGTCCTCCCTGAGGTGCGCGCCGCGCTGCGTTCCCGCGTGAGCGCTCCCACCGTGGCCAGCGGCGCGGCGGCCGGCCAGGGCCGAAGGTCCTCGGAACGCGGTCCTTTGGGCCGCTCGTTGCTGGATAGAGCCCCGGACGTCAGGACCGGCCGAAGTGGGCCATCTCGTCCTCGGTGAGCAGCCGCGACCTGATCAGGAAGCGCACGCCCTCCGGGGACTCGAGGGAGAAGCCGCCGCCCCGGCCGGGAACGACGTCGACGGTCAGGTGGGTGTGCTTGCGGTACTCGTACTGCGAGACCGACATCCAGAACGGCACCGGTGTGGAATCGCCTCGACCTGCCGCACGAGCGGCTGACCTGGGAATGCGAACAGGCGGTGCGGAACTACGACCCGTGCATCTCGTGTTCGACGCACTTCCTCGACCTGCGGGTCCTGCAGAAGTGACCGGGGTGCGGCCCCGGCGTCCGTCGAGGCGGCCGGGGGTGCCCCTGCGGCGGGCCGGGCTGCCCGCCACGCTGGCCGGCGTCTACCAGCCACTGGCCGGCGCCTACCGGCTAGCGGCGTCACTCCTGCCGTGACCGCCCCTGTGGGTCACGACCGGGTTCGGCCTGCCTGGGCCTGAGGACCAGTCCTCACGGCGCGATTGCTTCTTCCTGCTCCTGGCGGACCGGAGCCAGGTCAGCCCTGGGCTTCCTGGACCGGATGAGCGCGACGATCACCAGCAGGCTGCACAGGTCGAGCAGGGCGGCGAAGCCGAACGCCGTCGCGATGCCGTGCGCGAGCACGTGCTGAGCCTGCGCCGCCGCTGAAAGCCCCGGCAGCGGATGGCTCGCCGCGTGCCTGGTCGCGGTGCCGTACACCGCGACCAGCAGGCTCAGGCCCAGGGCGCCGCCGACGAGCTGCAGCATGTTGACCAGGCCCGAGGCGGCGCCGGAGTCAGCCGCCGGCACGCCCGCCAGCGACGTGGTGGTCAGCGGGACGAAGACCAGCCCCAGCCCGAGGCCGAGCAGCATCATCGGCCCGAAGACGCCCGACCAGTAGGCCGAGGCGACCGAGACCCGCGACAGCCAGGCCAGCCCGGCGATGGCGGGCAGAAAACCAGCGATCATCAGCGGCTTGACGCCAAACCGCGGCATCAGCCTGGGCGCCAGGCGCGACGACGCGAACAGGGCCAGCGTCATCGGCAGGAAGGCTACGCCCGCGCGGAGCGGGCTGAAGCCCATGATCTTCTGCAGGAACTGGGTGAGGAAGAAGAACACCCCGAACATCCCGGCGATCAGGAACAGCCGGGCGATGAACGAGCCCGACCTGCTCATGTCGGCGAACAGGCGCAGCGGCGTGATCGGCTGCCTGGCCCGGGTCTCGGTCACCACGAACAGGACGATCAGCACCGCGGCGGCGCCGAACGCCGCCCGCCCCAGGTGATCATCCCACCCGTAGGAGGCGGCCCGGATGAACCCGTACACCAGCGCGGTCACGCCCGCAGTTGCGGTCAGTGCGCCGGCCAGGTCGAAGCGGCCGGGCAGCCGGGTGGTCTCGGGCACGAACAGCGGCGCGACCGCCACCACGGCTATCCCGATCGGCACGTTGATGAACAGCACCCACCGCCAGGACAGCCATTCGGTGATCACCCCGCCGAGCACCAGTCCCAGCGAGGAGCCTCCGGTGATCACGCCCATGTAGATGGCGAGGGCGCGGGTCCGTTCCCGGCCTTCGGGAAAACCGCTCACCACCAGGGCGAGCACGGCAGGCGACGCGAGGGCACCGCCCACGCCCTGCACGGCCCGGGCCGCGAGCAGCAGGCCCGCCGACGTGGCAAGCCCTCCGGCCAGCGAGGCCAGGGTGAACAGACCGATGCCGACGATGAACATCCGGCGCCGGCCGAGGATGTCGCCGGCCCGGCCACCGAGCAGCAGCAGGCCGCCTGAGGTCAGGGTGTACCCGTTCAGCACCCAGGACAGGCTGGCCGGGGTGAAGTGCAGGCTGCCCTGGATACGGGGCAGCGCGATGTTCACCACGGTCATATCGAGGATGATCATGAGCTGGGCGCTGAGGGTGATAGCCAGGGCCAGGCCGGGGCTGCGGGTCCGCCCGGATCGGCGCCGCAGCGGGCCAGCAAGCCTGCCGCGCTTACGAGCCCCGCTAACCCCGTTGACCTCTTCAGCACCTTCAGCCCCATAAGGGACGTAAGAGGAAGACAAGATGCCTCCATGATTGTGGTCGGGCACGCTCACCGACCACAGCGATGGACCACAGGTGCTGTCCTGACGACAGCGGTGGACCATCGTTGTGGTGACCGCAGGCCTCCGGTGGCTGACGGACCGCTGGCCGGGCGGTACGATCAGGAATGAAGCGGAGGTCTACTCCGGTTACTATACGGAGGCAGCCTCCGCTTTGCAACCTATTAAATCCGGGATGATGACCAGAACACCTGACCAGGCGCCGCCGCCGCCGCAGGCCGCGCAGCCGGCCGAGCCGCGGGCAACACAGCCGGCCGGCCAGGCGGACACGCGGCAGCTGCGCTCCGACGCGCGGCAGAACCGCGCCCGGCTGGTCGCCGCGGCCACCGAGGCCTTCGCGGCGAAGGGCGCCGACGCGCCGCTCGAGGATGTGGCCCGCAGGGCCGGGGTAGGCATCGGCACCCTGTACCGCCACTTCCCTACCCGGCTCGACCTGCAGGCGGCCGTCTTCCGCAGCCAGGTGGTAACCATCTGCGGGCAGGGCGACACGCTGCTGGAGTCCGACCAGCCCGAGCAGGCCTTCGCCGCCTGGTGCCAGGCGCTGGCGGCGTACCTGGTCACCAAGCGCGGCCTTTCGAAGGCGCTGATCGAGGCGGTCGGGGCGGAGTCCGAGCTGATGACGTCGTGCTGGATGGCCATGCGCGAGACCACGGAACGGCTGCTGGCGGCCGGGCAGCAGGCCGGGGTGATCCGGTCCGACGTCGATTCGATGGATGTGATGCGGCTGGTGCACGGGGTCGCGGTCAGCACGGAGAAGGACCCGGGCCGGGCCGGGCTGCTCTTGTCGGTCACCCTCGACGGCCTGCGAGCCAAGCCAGGCTGAGGGCCACCGCCAGGGTTCACGGGGATGGGATGGGAGTTCAGAACTCCGGCGGGCGGTTCTCGTAGGGGGTGCTCAGCACCACCGTGGTCCGGGTGGATACCCCGCCCAAGGTGCGGATCTGGTACAGCAGTTCCTCCAGGGCCGCGGGCGATGGCACCCGCACCTTGAGGATGTAGTTCTCGTCGCCCGCGACGCTGTGGCAGGCCTCGATCGCGCTCAGGTGCTCCAGCCGTTGCGGCAGGTCATCCGGGGCGGCGGCGTCGAACGGCTTGATCGACACGAAGGCCGTCAGCGGCAGGCCGACGTCCTCGGGATCGAACACCGCGGCGTAGCCCTTGATCACCCCGTCCTGCTCGAGCCTGCGCACCCGCTGGTGCACGGCCGACACAGAAAGCCCTGCCTGCCTGGCCAGCTCGGTAAAGCTCATTCGGCCGTTGCGGGCCAGCAACGACACGATCTTCCTGTCGGTCTCCTCCACGTGGTCACGTTAGCGCTCTGGGTTCGCCGGCGATATCACATGGCCGACAGAACCTCCGGCGTGCCGCGGCGCCGCTGGCGCGGTGGGCACCAGCCGACGGCCCATGCGAGACTGTAGGGATGCAGCGGAACCCGGAAGAACTCTACGAACTCGGGCCCGCCGCGCCCGACGTCAAGGACGCCCCCATGTTGCACTACCTGGAGGGCTTCATCGACGCCGGCAACGCGGGCCGCCTGCTCGCCGAGCACCTGCTGCGTAACTTCTCCCCCCAGACGGTGGCCACGTTCGACGCGGACCGGCTGCTCGACTACCGGTCCCGGCGGCCGCTGATGATCTACGACAACAGCCACTGGGAGAGCTATGAGGCGCCCGAGCTGACGCTGCACCTGCTGCGGGACGCCGGCGACCGGCCCTTCCTGCTGCTGACCGGGCCGGAGCCCGACCACGAGTGGGCGCTGTTCACCCAGGCCGTCATGAGCCTGACCGAACGGCTCGGCATCGGGCTGGCGGTCAGCTTCCTCGGCATCCCGGCCGGGATGCCGCACACCCGCCCGCTCGGAGTGATCGCGCACGCCACCCGCAACGACCTGATCAGCGAAAACCAGCGGCTTACGAACCGGATCCAGCTGCCGGGCAGCGCGCACGCCCTGCTCGAGCTGCGGCTCGGCGAGGCAGGCCGGGACGCGCTGGGCTTCGCCGTGCAGGTGCCGCACTACCTGGCCCAGGCCGTCTACCCCCCGGCGGCGGTGGCGCTGCTCGGCTCGGTCGCCACGGCCACCGGGCTCCAGCTGCCCGACGCCGAACTCCGCGAGGCCGCCGAGCGGACCAACGAGGCGATCGAGCGGCAGGTCGCGGAGTCCGACGAGGTAGCCCAGCTGGTCCGCGCGCTCGAGCAGCAGTACGATACCGCGGCGGAGACCACGGGCGCGGACGGCGTCCGGCAGGACGGTTCCGGCCTGCTGGGCGAGGGCGAGTCCATGCCCACCGCCGACGAGCTCGCGGCCCAGTTCGAGCGGTTCCTGGCCGAGAACCAGGGCCGCACGGACCCGCCCGAGGCCTAGACGCCTAGCGCCTAGCGCCTAGCGATCGGGCGTCAGACCACGATCAGGTCGCGCGGGGTGTTGTTGAGCCGCTGGTAACCGTCGGCCGTGCAGACCACGATGTCCTCGATCCGCGCTCCGTGCGGTCCCGGGTAGATGCCCGGCTCGACGGAGAAGGCCATGCCCGGCTCGAGCGCCTCGCCGTTGCCGGCCACGATGTACGGGTCCTCGTGCACCTCCAGGCCGATCCCGTGTCCGGTGCGGTGGAAGAACGCCGCGCCGTAGCCGGCCGCGGTGATCGGCTCGCGGGCGGCCGCGTCCACCGACTCGGCGGTCACACCCGCCCGGACGGCGGCGCACGCCGCCTCCTGGGCGTCCTGCAGGACCTTGTAGTAGGCGGCGAATTCGGCCGGCGGCTCGCCGATCGCGTAGGTGCGGGTGCTGTCCGAGCAGTAACCCGACGGCATCATGCCGCCGATGTCCACCACCACCGCGTCGCCGGGCTCCAGGACCCGGTCCGACACCTCGTGGTGCGGGCTGGCGGCGTTGGGCCCGGAGGCCACGATCACGAAGTCCACCGTGGCGTGCCCCTCGGCCCGGATGGCTTCAGCGATGTCCGCGCCGACCTCTCGTTCGGTCCGACCGGGCCGCAGCCAGCCCGGGACGCGAACGTGCACCCGGTCGATGGCGGCGCCGGCCTCCCGCAGGGCCTCGACCTCGGCGGCCGTCTTCCTGATCCGCAGCGGGCGCAGTGCGCGGCTGGCCAGGGCCAGCCACGCCGACGGCAGCACGTCACGGAACCGCAGCACGAACAGCGCCCACATCCGGTCGGACAAGCCGACCGTGGCGATGTTCCCGAGCCTGGCGGCGACCAGGCGGAATGGATCGTCGGTCTCCTCCCAGGGGATCAGCTCCAGGCCCAGCGAACCGGCCGGCGAGGCCTGGGCCGCGGGAAGTTCCAGGCGCGGCACGTACAGGGCCGGGTCGCCGTCGGCGGGCACCGCGAGGCAGGTCAGGCGCTCGAGCTGCTTGGCGTCGTAGCCGGTGACGTACCTCAGGTCCGGCCCGGGGGTCAGCAGCACGGCGTCGAGCCCGGCGGTGCGCACCGCGTCGCGCACGAGACCAAGGCGGTTCGCGGGGAACAGTTCGTCGCTCGTCACGCCATCCACCCTAAATCCGCGACACGGCGCTGAGAAACCGGCCCAGGGACGAGCCCAGCCCCCACCGCTCGCCGAGCTCCTTCAGCTGGGCGGCATCCGCCGGCGCGGTCGGCAGCTGCCCGTCCACCGGCGGCAGCGGGGCGTCG
This sequence comes from uncultured Actinomycetes bacterium, assembly GCA_963835775.1. GTDB lineage: Bacteria > Actinomycetota > Actinomycetes > Streptosporangiales > Streptosporangiaceae > Palsa-504. Next base: position 73,749 of record CAWIHB010000010.1, read on the forward strand.
TCGGCCACCCGCACCACCGACATGGCGATGTCCAGGTACCCCCGGGCCTTCTCGAGCTTCTCCCTGCTCCCGCGCGGAAACCCGCCGTGCCCGGCGTCCAGCGCGGTGATGATGCCGTCGACGCTGCCGAACGTCCTGATGAGCGCGGCCGCGGTCTTCTCCCCCACGCCCGGCACGCCGGGCAGGCCGTCGCTGGGATCCCCGCGCAGGGCGGCGAAATCGGCGTAGGCGCGTCCCGGTATGCCGTATTTGGCGGTCACCGCCGCCTCGTCGATCACGTCGATGTTGAGCAGGCCGCGCGCGGTGTAGATCACACGGATGCCGCGGGCGTCGTCGACCAGCTGGAACAGGTCCCGGTCCCCCGTGACCACGTCAACCGGGTCCGCGGAGCGCGCGGCCAGGGTGCCGATCACGTCGTCGGCCTCATAACCGGGCTGCCCGGCTACGGGCAGCCCGACCGCCTGCAGCAGTTCCTCGATCAGCGGGACCTGCGCCGCCAGCGCCGGCGGGACCTCCTCGCCGCCGTCGGCGGCCAGCCGGTGGGCCTTGTAGGAGGGGACGGCCGCGACCCGGAAGGCGGGCCGCCAGTCCGCGTCCCAGCATGCGACCAGCCGGGCCGGATGCCGGGCCCGGACCAGCCGGGTGGTCATGTCGAGCAGTCCGCGCACCGCGTTGACCGGCGTGCCGTCCGGGGCCCGGACCGTGTCCGGCACCCCGAAGAACGCCCGGAAATACAGCGACGCCGTATCCAGCAGCATGAGCGAGCCCACGCTGCCATCCTGTCATGCGGCGCGGCGGCCCAGCACGGCACCACGACTCACGGCACCACGATCTTGCCGTCGACGATCTCGATCGGCTTTTCCGGCAGCGCAGCGGTGGCCGGGCCGGTCACCACCGCCCCGTTGGCGATCTTGAACCGGCTGCCGTGGCAGGGGCAGTCGATGGTGCCGCCGGTCACCTGGTTGACGATGCAGCCCACGTGCGTGCACACCGCGCTGAACGCCCGGTACTGACCGCGGACCGGCTGGGTCACCACGGTCCGGGCCGCGGCGAAGATCTTTCCGCCGCCGACCGGGATCTCCGCCACCGCGCCGAGGACCGTGCCGGTGACCACGGGCTCGCGCTTCGGCGGGGCCTCGGGCCGCGTGGTCGCGCTGTCCGTGGGCATGGCGGCGGGCGTGCCCGACGACGGCATAGCCATGGCCGAGCCCGCCGGGGTGGCCGGCGTGGCCACGGGGGCCGGGGGGGCCGGGCCGTCCTGCGGTACGACCCCGGCCTCGTTGGCCCCGTAAGGGACGGCGGCGGTGCTGCAGCCCGCCAGCACTCCGCCCAGGCCGGCCAGTCCCACCGCGCCGAGCATGACCCCGCGCCTGGTCGGGTGCGGGCCCGCGCCGGATTCGCCCTGCCGAGATCTGGCCGTCATCGGTCGTCCTTCGCTCGCCGGAGTGGAACGTCGGTTATCCACTCTGGCGGACCGCGGCCCGGCCTGCCGGTGAGGCCCGGTCTCGTAAGCGCCCCGTAAGCGTCCGGTCAGGTTTCTGCGCTCTCAGCCCAGCGCGCAGCCAGCGCGGTGAGGCGGCCCGAGGCCTCCGGCAGGGTCAGGCCGCGGCCCACGGCCACCCCGACCAGGTACGCGGTCAGCGGGGCGGCGGGGCGGTCCACCGCGTGGGCCACGTCACGGGCCAGGTCGAGCACGGCCTTGACGTCCCCGATGGCCACGGGGTCCTGGCCGAGCCCGAGCTCGGCGCAGACCGCGGCTGTCCACTGATCCAGGGTGCTCATGAGAGCCAGCCTAGAGGTCCGGGGATATCGTCGGATCGTGAGGGGAAACGACCACCACCACCAGCACGGCCCGGCGCCCGGCGCGGATGCGCGCTGGCTGTCCGGCGCGCTCGCGCTGATCCTGGCCTTCATGGCCGGGGAGGTCGTGGCGGGGCTGGCCGCCCACTCACTCGCGCTGATCTCCGACGCCGCGCACATGCTGACCGACGCCGCCTCCATCGCGCTGGTCCTGATCACGGCGCGGCTGGCTACGCGGCCCCCGGCAGGCGAGTACACCTACGGGCTCAAACGCACCGAGATCATGTCCGCGCAGGCCAACGGCATCACGCTGGTCCTGCTGGCGGTCTGGCTGGGCTATTCGGCGATCCGGCGGCTGGTCACGCCGCCTGCCGTAGCCGGCGGGACGGTGCTCGGCGTCGCGCTGGCCGGGGTGGTGGTGAACCTCGCCGCGGCCCTGCTGATCGCCCGGGCCGGGCGGACCGAGCCGCAGAGCCTCAACCTGGCGGGCGCGTTCCGGCACATCGTCACCGACCTGTACGCGTTCGCGGCCACGGCGGTGGCGGGACTGGTCATCGTGCTGACCGGGTTCGCCCGGGCCGACGCCATCGCCACGCTGGTCGTGGTGGTGCTCATGCTGCTCGCGGGTGCGGACCTGATCAGGAAGTCCGGGCGGATCTTCCTCGAGGCCGCCCCGGCCGGCCTGCCGCCGGCGGCCGTAGGCGCCGCCATGGCGGCCCGGCCGAACGTCAGCGAGGTCCACGACCTGCACATCTGGGAAATCACCTCGGGCCTGCCGGCCGCGTCGGCGCACGTGCTGGTCGCGCCGGGATCGGACTGCCACGCGGTCCGCGCCGACCTGGAAACGTTCCTGAGCGTGCAGTACGGCATCACCCACGCCACCCTCCAGGTCGACCACGCGGCCGCTGGAGACGGCCGCCCGTACGGCCCGGTGCCGGGCCTGGCCGGGCCGCCCGCCGCCGAACCGCACTGCGACGACGCGCACGGTCCCGCGTACCGCCCCGGCGACCGGTAAGGGCCGTCCGGGGACCGGGCGGTTCAGCCAGGCGCGGGCCACCGCCAGCGCCTCGGGCGTGTCACAGTCCAGCCAGGCGGGCGGCCCGCCCGCCGCCGGAGGCGGACCGACCAGGACCGGGCCGAGCGGCCCGAGCAGGCCGCGCAGGGTGGTCCCGCGATAACCGGCCGCGGCCTCGCGCAGCGTCTCGGTGGCCCAGCAGCCAGCCAGCCACTGCGGCCGCCCGGTATCGTCGGCCAGCACCGCACCCGGCCGCCCGGCCGCGGCGGCCAGCAGCACGCGCAGGTGAGCCGCCCGCAGGAACGGCAGGTCGGCCGCCAGCACCGCCATCCAGGGCAAGGTGGCCGCGGCGAGCCCGCGGCGCAGGGCCGGCACGGGCCCGGCGCCGGGCGGTTCCTCGCTGACGAAACACACCCCGTCCAGGTCGCGCCGAGGCGGCCCGACCACGATGACCTGCGCTGCCCCGGCCTCGGTCCCGGCCAGGACCACGGAAGCGATCAGCGTGCGGTCCCCCACGACCAGGCTGGGCTTGTCCTGCCCGCCGAGCCTGCGTCCGGCCCCGCCCGCGAGGATGATGATGCCGAACGGGCCGTGGCAGGCCGGGCCGCCATCCGGCCGGTGCTCTGCGGGCATGACGGAGCCGCTGGTCAGCCGCCGATGGCCGACATGGGACGGTCCGGCTGGAGGAAGGTCGGGTCGTTGATGCCGTGGCCGGGCAGCTTGACCGCCACGGCCTGGCGCCAGCGGCCGGCTAGTTCGGCGTCGGCCGCTCCGGCCCGCAGCGGGCCGCGCAGGTCGCTTTCCGCGCGGGCGAACAGGCAGTTCCTGACCTGGCCGTCGGCGGTCAGCCGGACCCGGTCGCAGGTCCCGCAGAACGGCCGGGTGACCGACGCGATCACGCCCACCCGGGCCGGCCCGCCGTCGACCAGGAACGCCTCGGCAGGCGCCGAACCGCGCTTGTGCGGGTCATCCGGGGTGAGGGTGAACTCACGTTCCAGCGCGGCCAGGATCTCATCCGCCGTCACCATCTCGGCGCGCTTCCAGCCGTGCTGCGCGTCGAGCGGCATCTGCTCGATGAAGCGCAGTTCGTAGCCGCGCTCCAGGCAGTACCGCAGCAGCGGCACCGCCTCGTCGTTGTTGAGGTCACGCATCAGCACGGCGTTGACCTTGACCGGGGTCAGGCCCGCCGCGGCCGCGGCGGCCAGCCCGTCAAGCACGTCCGGCAGCCGGTCCCGGCGGGCCAGCTTGCGGAAGGTCTCCGGCCGCAGCGTGTCCAGCGACACGTTGATCCGGTCCAGGCCGGCCGCGTGCAGCTCGGCAGCCGTGCGCGCCAGGCCGATCGCGTTGGTGGTGAGCGAGATCTCGGGGCGGGGACGAAGTTCCGAGGTCCGGGCTACGATGCCGGCCAGCCCCCGGCGCAGCAGCGGCTCGCCGCCGGTGAACCGGACCTCGCGGACCCCCAGCAGCTCCACCGCGACCCGGATCAGCCGCACCACCTCGTCGTCGGTCAGCAGCCCGGGCGCGGGCAGCCAGTCCAGCCCTTCGGGCGGCATGCAGTACGCGCACCGCAGGTTACACCGGTCGGTGAGCGATACCCGCAGGTCGGTCGCGACCCGCCCGTAGGAGTCAGACAGCATCGTCCCAGCCTATGCTTCCCGTTCCGTCGTGGCGCGGTTGTGGCCGGCGAACTGTAACCGCCGGACCATGCCGTAGGCCCGCTCGGCGCGCAGCCGGACCACCAGGCGCCGGTCGCGGACCATCGCGGCCCGGTAGTCGTCCCAGTCCGGGTGCTCCCCCTGTACCGCACGGTACAGGTCGATCAGCTCGGCCACGGCCGCGTCGTGCGGGTCACGGGCCACCTCCGACAGCTCGGCATGGCCGTCCACCACCACGTAGGACCAGAAATCGCCGCTGGTCACGTGGAAGCTGGCCCGCGGGTCACGGCGCAGGTTGCTGGTCTTGGCCCGGTCGTCGGTGGTGGACACCCGGATGGTCTGCGTTTCCGCATCCCACCCGTAGTTCACGTTGGACAGCTGCGGCCAGCCGTCTTTCCTGAGGGTGACCAGCACCCCCTGCCGCTGCCCGCCGATCAGCTCGGCGAAACCTTCGGAGATCATTCCCGGTGAACAACTCCCGCCAGCACGATGTTCCACCGCGCCGCCGCACCCGGCCGGTAGCGTGAGGTTCATGACCGCCGTCCTCGATCATCTCGCCATCGGCACTCCGGCCCTGACCGACGGGTGGGACCTGTTCGGCGGTGTGCTGGGCGGGACGTGGGTCTACGGCGGCGACTCGCCGGGGTTCTGGTGGGGCCAGCTCAGATTCGCCGCGGGGCCCAAGATCGAGATGCTGACCCCGGCGGGCGGTCCCGACGCCGCCTTCCTGGAACGCTTCCTGGCCGCGCACGGCCCGGGCGCGCATCATCTCACGTTCGTGGTCCCCGACATCGAGCAGATGCTGGCCCGGATGCGGGCCTTCGGCATCGAGCCGGTCGGAGTGAACCTGGCCAACCCGAGCTGGAAGGAGGCCTTCCTGCACCCGCGCAGCGCTCACGGCATCGTGGTTCAGGTCGCCCAGCAGGCCGGCGCTCCGGACACGCCCGCGCCGCGCGAGCTTCCCCCGCCCGGGCCGCCCGCCCGCTTCGACCTGATCGAGCACCATGTCGGCGACCTGGACGGGGCGACCCGGCTGTTCCGGGACGTCCTGGACGGCCAGGTCGGCGGGGCCGACGCCCGGTCCGCCGACCTGACCTGGCCCGGCGGCAAGCGGATCAGGCTGGTGCGCGAGGACGGCCTGCCGAACGGCGGGAGGCTGCACCAGGCCCGTTTCACCCGGGCCGCGGGCGTGTTCAGCGGTCAGGAGCGCGAGCGGGCCGGGCTGCTGGCCAAGCGCCTCGGCCTGGCCGTTGAGCTGGCTTCCGGCGCCGCGGGACCGCGGTGATCACCGCGTGAACTCGACCCGGATCTCGGTGATCCAGTCGCTGGGGTCGTCGGGGCCCTGACACGGTGTCAGAGTCAAGTGGGCCAATTGGTCCGCGGCAGTTCCTGGAGCAGGTTCTTGCCGTAGACCAGGATCAGCCGGCCCGCGACCTGGTAGACCGCGGCCGGCCGGCCGAAGTCCCGTTCGGCAAAGGCGGGTGTGATGGTACCGGGCGTCGTGCTGTTGCTGCTGATCACGAACGTCGCATCGTGCTGGGCGGGGTCAAACCAGGACCGGTCCGTCTCCCAGGCAAAAGGGATGACCTTTCCGCCCGACGGCACGACCGCGCGAACCTGGACCCGGCCGCCGGACTGCACGGTGACGTCCGAGGCATCCCAGTACCCGGCGATGCCGTAGGTCAGGCCGTGCGCCTGCAGCCACGCCGCCAGGGGCACGGCGGCCGTCGTGACCGTGGCCGCACTGGCCGCCGCGGCCAGCGGCAGCAGCGCGGCCAGCGCGACCAGCGCGACCGCCGTCCGGCCACGCGACGCGCCGGTGATGCGGGCGGGCACGCAAGCGCGGGCCGCCAGCACCGCCCCGAACGGGAGCACCGCCACGATCTCGTACGGGGTTCTGGGATTCGGCAGCGTCGAGATCACGTACGCGCCCGTGACGACCAGGATCGCGACGCACACCAGCTGCTCGGACCGGCTCGCGGTGCGCCAGGTCCAGATGACTTTCCCGAAGCCGGCCAGGGCGGCCAGCAGGCAGATCAGCCCGAAGGCGGACCCGGCCAGGCCCAGCGCGGCGTGCGGGACGACGGTGACCCCGAACAAGGTATATATGGATCTCACGGTCAGTACGGCGTGATGCGGCCATTGCGCCGCCGGCGAGTTCGTGGTCGACCGGCGGGACCATCGCGTACGCGCCGAGCCGCACCATCGCGGCGCGGATCAGCGGCGTCAGCAGGAGCGACGCGGCGGCCGCCAGCAGGATCGCGGTGTCGGGCGTGCGGATCTTCCGCGCGGCCGCGATGCGGTAGGCGCACACCAGCAGGATCGCGGGCACGGCCACGTAGCGGACGGTGGCGTCGCCGATCTGGCCGGCGCACAAGATCGCGCACAGCAGCGGCGGGGTGAACCGCCGGCCCGGGACCCGGTCGATCAGCAAGAACGAGGCCATGATGATGGCGGAGGTCCCGGTGTGATCCGGTTCCGACAGCAGGACCGAGACGCCTTGGCTGGTGAGCAGCGGCGATCCCAGCACCGCGAGCACGGCTGCGCCGCGGGCCGCCCGGGACAGGCCCTTGCTGCCGGCCGTGGCCAGGGCCACGGCGCAGGCCGCGACGATCAGGTACGTGAGCGCGGAGACCACATGACCGGCCAGCGTGCTCAGCCCGATCAGCGCCTCGGTGATCGCGTACAGCGGCAGTTCGAGGGTGTAGTAGGTCGCGTCGCCGAGGATCCAGCCGTGCAGCAGCAGATGGCCGTGCAGCAGGTCCCACCCCTGCAGCGCGTTGTTCGCCCCGTCGGAGTTCACCCCGACGCTGAGCGAGATCCGCAGGAAAACCGCGAACAGGGCGAGGCCGCCGCCGATCCACGCGGCGATCGGCCTCCAGCGGCGCACCGCCCGGGGCCGGGCAGGATCTACCTGACCAGCGGGCAGCGGGGCACGGCGCGGCCGCGAGGCCGTTTCCCGCACGCCTGCCAGGCCAGGCTGACCTGAGTGCCACTCCCCAGGTTGCATACCCAGACCCTACTAGGTGGGCCAGTTCTTCTGCGGGAGCTCGGTGAGCAGGTTCTTCCGGTAGACCAGGATCAGCCGGCCCGCCGCGTGGTAGATCGCGGCCGGCCGGCCGAAGTTCCGCTCGGCGATGGCGGGCGTGATGTTGCCTGGCGCGCTGCTGCTGGAGCCGATCACGAACGTCGCATCATGCTGGGCGGGGTCAAACCAGGACGGCTTGGTCTCCCAGGCGAAAGGGATGATCTTGTCGTGGGGCAGTACGACCGCCCGAACCTGAACCTGGTCGCCCGATTGCACGGTGACGTCCGAGGCATCCCAGTACCCGGCGATGCCGTAGGTCAGGCCGTGCGCCTGCAGCCAGGCGGCCAGGGGCTCGGCGCCCGTGGGCACGATGGGCACGGTAGCCGCCGCGGTCAGCGGCAGCAGCGCGGCCAGCGCGGCCGCCGCGACCGCCATCCGGCCCCGCGACGCGCCGGTGACGCGGGCGGGCACGCAAGCCCGGGCCGCGAGCACCGCCCCGAACGGGAGCACCGCCACGATCTCGTACGTCCTGCTGAGGCTCGACAGCGGTGAGATCACGTACGCCGCGGTCATAAGGACGATCGCCACACACAGCAGCTGCTCCGACCAGTTCGCGGTGCGCCAGGTCCAGATGACCTTCCCGAAGCCGGCCAGGGCGGCCAGCAGGCAGATCAGCCCGAAGGCGGACCCGGCCAGGCCCAGCGCGGCGTGCGGGACGACGGTGACCCCGAACAAGGTATAGATCGACTTCAGGGCCGATACCGCGTGCCGGGGCCATTGCGCCGCCGGCGAGATCGTGGTCGACGGCGGGACCATCGCGTACGCGCCGAGCCGCACCATCGCGGCGCGGATCAGCGGCGTCAGCAGGAGCGACGCGGCGGCCGCCAGCAGGATCGCGGTGTCGGGCGTGCGGATCTTCCGCGCGGCCGCGATGCGGTAGGCGCACACCAGCAGGATCGCGGGCACGGCCACGTAGCGGACGGTGGCGTCGCCGATCTGGCCGGCGCACAAGATCGCGCACAGCAGCGGCGGGGTGAACCGCCGGCCCGGGACCCGGTCGATCAGCAAGAACGAGGCCATGATGATGGCGGAGGTCCCGGTGTGATCCGGTTCCGACAGCAGGAGCGACACGCCACCGTGCTTGAGCAGCGGCGATCCCAGCACCGCGAGCACGGCTGCGCCGCGGGCCGCCCGGGACAGGCCCTTGCTGCCGGCCGTGGCCAGGGCCACGGCGCAGGCCGCGACGATCAGGTATGTCAGCGCCGAGACCACATGACAGGTGGTCAGGCTCAGCCCGGCCAGGCCTTCGGTGATCGCGTACAGCGGCAGTTCGAGGGCGTAGTAGGTCGCGTCGCCGAGGATCCAGCCGTGCAGCAGCAGATGGCCGTGCAGCAGGTCCCACCCCTGCAGCGCGTTGTTCGCCCCGTCGGAATCCATCGGGACGCTGAGCGAGATCCGCAGGAAAAAGGCGAACAGGGCGACGCCGCCGCCGGTCCACGCCGCGGCCGGCCACCAGCGGCGCGCCGCCCGGCGCCCGGCGGGAGCTTCCTGGCCAGCGGGTGGCTGGATCCGGCGCGGCCGCGAGGCCGTTCCCCGCGCGCCCGCCGGGCCCGCCGGGCCCGCCCGGTCTGACTGCCACTCCCCAGCTTGCATACCCGGACCATACTAGGACTTCCCCTGGGGCTCCCCCTGCCAGCCGGGCCGCGAGACGGCTGACCATAGGATGCGGTGAGGTTTACGGAGAAGGGATGCGCGTGAGCGGAAACGGGCCTGCCTGGTGGGAGGACGCGGTCGTCTACGAGGTGTACCCGCGCAGCTTCGCCGACGCGGACGGCGACGGCGTGGGCGACCTGCCCGGGTTGCGGGCCCGGCTGCCTTACCTGGCCGACCTGGGCGTGGACGCCATCTGGCTCACGCCGTTCTACCCCTCCCCCCTGGCCGACGGCGGCTACGACGTGGCCGACTACCGTGCCGTGGACCCGCGGCTGGGCACGATGGCCGACTTCGACGCGCTGGTCAAGGACGCCGAGTCCCATCAGATCCGGGTCATCGTCGACCTGGTGCCCAACCACTGCTCCAGCGAGCACCCGCTGTTCCGGGCCGCGCTGGCGGCCGGGCCAGGCAGCCGGGAGCGGGCCAGGTTCATCTTCCGTGCGGGCCGCGGCCCGGGCGGCGACCTGCCGCCGAACAACTGGGAATCGTCGTTCGGCGGCCCGGCCTGGACCCGGGTGACCGAGGCCGACGGCAGGCCCGGGCAGTGGTACCTGCACCTGTACGACTCCAGCCAGCCGGACTGGAACTGGCGCGATGAGCAGGTGCACGCCATGTTCGAGGAGGTGCTCAGGTTCTGGCTGGACCGCGGCACAGCCGGCGTCCGGGTGGACGTGGCGCACGGCCTGTACAAGGACCCGGACCTGCCCGACGATCCCGACCCCAACAACGACTACCGCCCGCTGAACGCCCCGTCGCCCTACCGCCACCGGCCCGAGATCCACCAGCTGTTCCGGTCCTGGCGGGCCCTGCTGGACTCCTATCCGACGGACGGGTTCCCCGGCGTCAGGACGGCCATCGGTGAGGTCTGGTACGACGCACCGGACACCCTGCGGCCCTACCTGGCGCTCGATGGCCTGCCGCAGGTGTTCAACTTCCAGCTCATCGTGGCCAGCTGGGACGTGGCCGGGTTCCGGGCCGCGATCGACGGGGTGCAGGACCTGGCCGGCGGCTCCCGGGCGCCGTGGGTGATCGGCAATCACGATGTGCCCAGGCCCGCGAGCCGCTACCGGCTCGACGGGGGGTACACCCCGGTGATGATCGACGAGCTCGTCGTCCTGGGGGACGCGCGGGCCGAGCTGGGCGCCCGGCGGGCCCGGGCCGCGGCCCTGCTGCTGTTCGCCCTGCCCGGGTCGGCCTACATCTACCAGGGCGAGGAACTGGGCCTGCCCGAGGTCACCGACCTGCCCGCGGCCGCGCGCCAGGACCCGCGGTTCCATCGCACCGGCGGCAAGTCCCCCGGCCGGGACGGCTGCCGGGTGCCGCTCCCCTGGTCCCGGACCGGGGCTAGCTTCGGCTTCTCGGGTGACGCCGCCGATCCGGCGCCGGCGTGGCTGCCCCAGCCGGCTGACTGGGGCCGCTACAGCGTCGAGGCGCAGCTGGCCGACCCCGGCTCGTTCTTCGGCCTGTACCGCACGGCCCTGCGGCTGCGCCGCGAGCACCCGGCCCTGGGCCGCGGCGCCCTGCGGTGGCTGGATCAGCCGGGCGATGCCGAGGCCGCGGGCCTGCTCTGCTTCACCAGGGAACCCGGCTTCATCTTCGCCGCGAACCTGGGCCCGGACCCGGCCGGGATCCCGGCGCACCGCGGCATTCTGCTGGCCAGCGAACCGGACCCGCTGGACTCCGAGGGCCGCCTGCGCCCCGACACGGCCGTGTGGCTATCGGCCTGACCCGCAGTAACCTGGAGGCCATGCCGAAGGTGCGGGTGCCGCGCAAGAACGTCACGCCTGCCGAGGTCGTCACCGTGCTCAGCCGCAGGCTGAGCGGCGGCTACCAGGTGGAAGCCAACGGCGGGCAGCGCGTCACCGTCCGCAAGAGCTCCCTGAGGTACGCGAACATCTCGATCACAGACACGCCAGGCGCCTCGGTCTTCCGGGTTCACGGCGGCGGCTTCCTGCTGCTCCGCGCGGCCAACACGCTGGGCACCGCCCGCCGGGTGGCGGACGCGCTGCGCCGCTCCCCCGAATTCCGCAGCCTGTAAGCCCGGCCCGGACGCTAACCGCAGGCGGCGCCGGTCGTCGGGCAGCCGCTGGGTGATCCCGGCCCGGTCCAGGTACTCGAGCAGCGGGATGGCCACCCGCCGGGTCGTGCCCAGGGCCTGCCTGGCCTCGGCCGTGGTGAACGGCTGCGGCAGCCCGGCCAGGGCCCGCGCCGCCTCGGCCTCGGCCCCGGGGGCCAGCACGATCTGCTCGCTCACCCGCAGCAGCAGGCCGGCCCGGGCGGCCGCCCCGATGGCCCGCGCGTCCAGGCCCAGCTCGCGCAGCCGCCCCGCGTCCGGGGCCAGGAACGGCGCCCGGGCCAGGTCGGCCAGCACCGCCCGCACGCCCGCCAGCACCGGCGCAGGCAGCGGGATCTGCGGTGCCGGGGCTTTGCGTGGCTCACCTGATGGCTGGGTGTCATGGGGCTGAGGTTGCGCGGTTTGCTCCCCGCCGATCACGAGGTACCCGCCGGCCAGCCGGACCCCGGATGTGATACCAGGCTCGGCGGGCCGGGCCAGGGCCTCGACCAGGGCGCGGTCCGGCAGCCGCAAGGCGGCCCGGGCCGCCTCCGGCGGCATGCCGATGGCCAGCGGGTCGCGCCGGGCGTGCGCGGCGACCACCTCGGCGAGCTCACGGCGCAGCTCGCTCCAGCGAGCCGGATCGGCGAGCCAGCCGCCTGCCACCGGCAGCGGGATACCGGCCGTGCCCATGGCGGCCAACGCGGAGGCCCGCAGCAGGCCGTGCCGTCGCAGCAGGTCGGCTGCGGCGGGCAGCTCGGGCCAGGCGGCCAGCTCCCGTCCGGCCGCCGCGGCCGCGCCGCGCCTGGCCAGCGCGGGCGGGGCCACGTCGAGCACGGTCGCGCCCAGGATCGTGACCCCTGCGCTGCCCGGATCGCGGAGCAGGACCCGGTCCCCCACGTGCAGCGGCAGCGGATCCCGCAGCGTCAGCCGGGCGATCACCCCCCCGGCTCCGGGCCCGGAGGGCCCGATGAGCCCGGCGCCGCCGGGCCGGGGGGGAATGGGGGGGCGGGCAGCCCTTCCCAAGGGGGGTCCGGGGGGATGGGTCCCCCCGGGAAAAGCAGCAGGGGGGGTCTGGGGGGGATCGCTCCCCACGGGATAAACAGCAGGGGGGGTCTGGGGGGGATCGCTCCCCCCGAGGAGATACCTCATGCGGGCCACGGTGCGGGCCGAGCCGATGTGCAGCGTCATGTCTGGCGGCAGCCGGAGCTCCCCGGCCTGCCGGAGCCCGTCCGGGAGTGACAGCCGGACATCCGCCAGCCGGGTCATGGTCCAGCGGCCCGCCTCGACCAGCGCCATGCCCCGGGCCGGGACGTCCGCGGGCAGGCCGCGCAGGTTGAGGGCCACCCGGGCGACGCCGGCGACCGAGGCCGCGGGCTCGTTCATCGACTCGATGCCGCGGATCCTGGCCGGGCGCATGGATGGGGTCAGCAGCAGCTCCTGGCCGGTGCGGACGGTGCCTGCGGGCAGCGTGCCGGTGACCACCGTGCCGCTGCCCCGGATGCTGAACGACCGGTCCACCCACAGCCGGACCGGCGCGGCGGCGTCGGGCGCGGGCAGCGCGGCCACCAGCCGGGCCAGCGCCTCGCGCAGCTCGGGCAGCCCGGCGCCGGTCACCGAGCTGACCGCCACCGCCTCGACCTGGCCCAGGCTGGACGCGGCGATCTCGGCCCGGGCCTGCCGGGTGGCTAGCCCCGGGTCGGCCAGGTCGCAGCGGGTCACGGCGAGCAGGCCGTGCCTGATGCCCATGGCGTCGATGGCGGCCAAGTGCTCGGCGGACTGCGGCATCCAGCCGCCGTCGGCGGCCACCACGATCAGCACGGCGGGGACGGGGCCGACGCCGGCCAGCATGTTCGGCACGAACCGCTCGTGACCTGGCACGTCCACGAAGGCCAGCCGCTGCCCGCCGGGCAGTTTCATCCAGGCGAAGCCCAGGTCGATGGTCAGCCCCCGGCGCCGTTCCTCGGCCCACCGGTCGGGCTCCATCCCGGTCAGCGCCCGGACCAGCGCCGACTTCCCGTGATCCACATGCCCCGCCGTGGCGATAACCTGCATGCCCGCACCCCGCGACCATGATCACGGGCAGTTTTGGTCACTATGCGGCCCGAACTGCCCACGATCATGAAAATCACCTAAATCGCCGCGGCGAGGATGGCGGCTACCAGGTGCTCGTCGTCGTCAGGGGATACTGAACGCAAGTCGAGCAACAAGCGCCCGGCCTCCAAGCGTCCCACCACGGCGGGAAACTCGCCACGGGCCACCGGCGGACCGCAGCGCAGCGGCACGCTCAGCGATTCCGGCAGGCTGACCGCCGCGCTGGGCAGCAGCACGCCGGGCGCTCCGCCGCCGCCGACCGCGGCCCGGGCGTCCACCACCCGGGCGTCGAGGCCTGCGGTGGCCAGGCGCAGCACGGCCCGTTCGGCCCTATCGAAGACAGCGGCGGGGTCGGCGGCCAACGCGCGGGCCACCGGCGGTAGCGGTCCGGTGAGGGTCGCCTCCAGGGCCGCGAGGGTCAGCTTGTCCACCCGCAGGGCCCGGGCCAGGGGGTGGCGGGTCAGGCGGTGCACCAGGTCGGCCCGGCCGAGCAGCAGGCCGGCCTGCGGCCCGCCGAGCAGCTTGTCGCCGCTCGCGGTGACCAGGTCGGCGCCGTCCCGCAGCGCGGCCGCCGCGCTGGGCTCCTCGGGCAGCAGCGGGTGCGGAGCCAGCAGCCCGGATCCGATGTCGAACACCACCGGGACACCCTGGCCGCATCCCAGTTCGGCCAGTGCGGGGAGGCCGACGGCGGCGGTGAAGCCCTCGATGCGGTAGTTGGAGGGGTGAACCTTGAGGATGAACGCGGTCTGCGGCCCGGTGGCCTCGGCGTAGTCCGCGGCCGTGGTCCGGTTGGTGGTGCCCACCTCCCGCAGCCGGGCACCGGTGCAGGCCAGCAGGTCGGGCAGCCGGAACCGGTCGCCGATCTCGATGAGCTCGCCCCGGCTGACCACGATCTCGGTCACGCCAGTGTTGGCCAGCACAGGGCCGGTCAGCGCGGTCGCCGCCAGCACCAGGGCGGCCGCGTTGTTGTTGACCACCGCCACCGCCTCGGCCGCGGGGACGGCCCGGGCCAGGGCGCCGAGCGCGCCCGCGCCGCGGCGGGCCCGGGTGCCCGTCGCGAGGTCGAACTCCACGTCGCATGAGCCCGCCGCGGCCGTGACCGCGTCCACCGCGGCGGCGGACAGCGGGGCCCGGCCCAGGTTGGTGTGCACCAGCACCCCGGTCGCGTTGATCACCGGGGTGAGCGCGGCGGCGTGGGCCGGCAACCCGGCCACGGCCGCATCCGCGACCTGCTCGGGGGTGATCTGGCCGTCCCTGGCCTGCTGCTGGGCGCGGCCCACCGCCGCCTTGACCAGGGCCCGGCCCAGCCTGCGCTCGGCGGCGGCCAGGCGGGGGTCGGCCAGCACCGCATCGGTGCGCGGCACGAGGCGCCTGTTCGGGGGGCCCGGGGGGTCGTCCCCCCTGACAGGCACGGTGTCCACGCGGCGAACGATACCCGCGCCGCTGGAATATCACGCGCCGGCCCGGGTAGTGGCACGGCCGTCAGGTCCGCGAACAACACAAAACGTATGCACTCGGGAAGTGATTAGGCATGGCTGGGATGCTGCAGATGCGGCGCAGCCGCGGCGCGGCCAGCGGATTCCTGCTGGTTCTGCTGGGGCTGTGGGGCGCACTCATTCCCTTTATCGGACCGTATTTCCACTACGCTTACACGCCGGACACCGCCTGGACCTACACCACGGCCCGGCTGTGGCTGGAGATCCTGCCCGGCGCGGCCGTGTTCCTGGGCGGCGTGCTGCTCATGATCGCCACCGGCCGGCACACCGCGCTGTTCGGCGCCCTGCTGGCCGCGGCGGCCGGAGCCTGGTTCACCCTCGGCACCATGCTCAGCCCGCTGTGGAACAACCACGTGACCCTGGGCGGTTCGCCGGCCAGCACCACCGTGTACATGCGGATCATGGAACAGCTCGGCTTCTTCTCCGCGCTCGGCGTGGTCATCGTGTTCATCGCGGCGGTGGCGTTCGGCCGGATCGCGTCGGTGGCCTCCGGGATCCGGGCGGTCGAGACCGTACCGCCCGCCGAGACCGTACCGGCCGCCGAGACCGTCCCGGCCGCCGAGGTGCCCGCGGAGACCGTCCCGGTCAAGGCCGTCCGGGCCGACGACACGCAGAGCATCGGGTAGCCAGCAGCGGCGGCATAGCACGGGCATGACGGAACCCGTCATGCCCGTGCCGCTGGGCCCTTCGTGCTAGCGTCCGCACATGACGGGAAATCCCGGGGGGCCCCCAGGCGGCATCGCCGATGCCAAATCGCCGCCTGCCCGCCAGGACGATCAGGGCAGGTCGGTGCGGCTCGGCCGCCGCCTCAGCCCGCCGGGTCTGACCATCCTCCTGGCCACCGTCCTGGCCCTGGCGGTCAGGCTGTTCACGCTGACCCGGCCCGGTTTCCTCACTGGTGTTTCCGAATACGACAACGGCGTCTACCTGGGTGCCGCGATCCGGCTGACCCAGGGTGCCCTGCCGTACCGGGATTTCGCCTTCATCCAGCCGCCGGGCATGCTGATCCTGGCGCTGCCGGCGGCGGTGATCGCCAGGCTGACCAGCGCGACCACCGCGATGGCCTGCGCCCGGCTGCTCACCGTGGGCGCGAGCACCGCGTGCGTGCCGCTGGCCGGGAACCTGGTCCGGTTCCGCGGCACCCTGGTGACCGCCGTGACCTGCGGGATCCTGGCCGTCTATCCGGATGACGTGGCCGCTGCGCACACCCTGCTGCTCGAGCCGTGGATGAACTTGTTCTGCCTGCTGGCCGCGAACGCCGCCTTCCGCCACGGCAGGCTCGACCGGCCCGGGCGGCTGGCCTGGGCCGGTGCCGCGCTGGGCGTGGCCGGGGCGGTGAAGTTCTGGGCCGTGGTCCCGGCCGCGGTGTTGCTGGTGGTCTGCATCGTCGTGGCCGAACAGCGGGCTCGCCGGGTGCGTGCCTACCTGGCCGGGCTGGTGGCGGGGTTTGTGCTGCCGGTCGTCCCGCTGGCGCTGGCCGCGCCGGCCACCTTCGTCCGGAGCACAGTGTTCGACCAGGCCAGCCGGGTCGGCACCGTCATCCCGCTGTCGCTGCGCCTGGCCCACGTGACCGGCCTGATCGACGTGCTGAACGCCGACGGCAAGCTGTCGCTGCTGGCCGGATCGCGGTCCTTGTACGCCCAGAGCGTGCTGGCCGGCATTTCCTCGGTCAGCGCCGGATGGCTGCCGTACGCCCTGGTCGCGGTGCTCATCGCCGTGGTCGCGGCCGGCTACCGGCTGCTGCCGGGCCGTCCCGCTGCGCTGGAATGGTTCGCACTGGCCACCGCGGTGCTCGCGTCCGTGCTCATCCTCAGCTACTCCGCGTTCTTCTATCACTACCCGGCCTTCGTGGCGCCCTGGCTGGCCCTGACCGTCGGCAGCGCGGCAGGCGCGCTGGCGGGCAGCAGGGCGTTCCGGCGGATGTTCACGGGCGCCTTCGCGGCCCTCATCCTGGCCGTGGCGGTCCTGCAGCTGGCCGAGGTGACACCGGTCCGGGTGGCCAGCAGCGCGGCCACCGGGCGGCTGATCCCGGCCGGTGCCTGCGTGGTCACCGATTCGACGTCGGTCGTGATCGCCGCGAACCGGTTCTCCGCCCCAAGCTCCGGCTGCCCCGACATCGTCGATGCTCTCGCCACCACCCTGGTCCTCAGCCACGGGGTGAGCATCCAGGGCGGGGCGGCCAAGTCCGCCTCGGTGGTAGCGGCGTGGCGGGCCATGCTGGGCCGGGCGGACTACGTGTGGCTGTCCGGCGGCAATGCCCGCCGCATCCCGTGGACGCCCGCGCTGACCGCGTGGTTCCGGGCCAGCTTCCGGCCCATCGGCCCGTACAGTTCCGGCCTCGGCCAGCTCTACGTGCGCACGCGCTGAGCAGGCCAGGCCCACCGGATGGCCCCGCCCCGGTACGTCTGGATGGCGGCGACCAGGGCCAGCACGAACAGCAGGCCGCCCGCGATGACGTACAAGTTCCCGGCGATCAGCTGCAGCCCGTGCCAGTGGTACTCCTGGTACGGCGGGTTATCCCCGTTGGTCAGCGGTGCGTACCAGATCAGGCCGCCCTGGAGCAGCCCGGGGCCGCCGCCCCGCCACAACCGCGGCCACGCGGCGAACGCCACCACGACCGCGGCGGCCGCGGCGAGCCATCCGGCGCGCGCCGCGCGGCGGGTGGCCCGGGCGGCCGCGTCGACCAGCACCGCGAGGCCGGGAGCGACCCACACCCAGTGGTGATCCCAGCTGATCGGCGAGACGAGCAGCG
Organism: uncultured Actinomycetes bacterium; assembly: GCA_963835775.1. Lineage (GTDB taxonomy): Bacteria > Actinomycetota > Actinomycetes > Streptosporangiales > Streptosporangiaceae > Palsa-504. Next base: position 91,355 of record CAWIHB010000010.1, read on the forward strand.
CGGTCAGCGCGCAGACCATCAGGCCGGCGAAGGTGTGCCCGGCGCGGTGCAGCACGGCCGCGGCGGCCAGCCCGGCCAGCGCGGTCACCAGGCCGGCGGCCAGCCATAGCCACTGGCCGCTGGACACGCTGCCGGCCAGCCGGGTGAGCAGGCCGCGCTCGGACTGGTTCAGCATCTGGCCGACGAAGCCGGTCCGGCTGGCCTGCAGGAAGTAGCCCTGCAGCCACCACTGAACGGACTGGTGCGGCAGCACCGCGAAACCGGCGATCACCGTGGCGGCGAAGGCCGCCGTGGCCACCGCGGCCTGCCGGAACCGGCCGGTGACGACCAGGTAGACGACGAACAGCAGCGGCACCAGCTTGATGCCGGCCGCGATGCCGGTCGCCGCCCCCTGCCACCGCCGCCGGCCGGGCTGGCACAGGTCCCAGACGACCAGGACCATCAGCGCGCACTCGATCTGGCCCAGGTACAGCGCCCGCTGCACCGGCTCGAGCCAGAGCGCGAGGCCAGCCACCAGCAGCGTGGCCCCGATCCTGGCCGTCCCCCGCCAGCCGAGCTCGCGGAACGCGATCCAGACCGTCACCACCACCGCGGCGACGGACACCGCGGCCGCCGCATCGAGCAGCAGGCGGAACCGCACCCCGGTGGCCAGCGCGAACAGCAGCGCGGCGAATGGGGTGTAGGTGAACTGGATACCCGGCTGCAGCTGCCAGCTGTACAGGCGCGCCGGATCGTCCTTGGCCAGAGCCCCGCCCATCAGGTACACGTGCAGGTCAAAGCCCTTGAGCGTGCTGATCGCGGGGTGGGTGGCCAGCGCGATCAGGAACAGCCCGGCGGCCAGTGCGGCCACGGCCGTGCCCGCGGCGAGCAGCGCGCGGGACTCGTGCCGCCACCGGGGCCCGGCCGCCGCGGGACGGCTGGCCAGATCTGTGCCGGCCCTCATCGCTGGCTCCTGGCGTACAGGCCGCCTTCGGGCACATCGTGCGAGCCGGGGCCGTTGACCAGGCCGACCAGCCGGAAATGGCTGGTGAAATAGGCGTACAACCCGGCCGTCCACGGGATCTGGCCTTCGCTGCCGGTTTCCAGCCAGACGTAGCCCGCCTGGCCGAACGCCGACTGCCATAGCGCCGTGTCCCGGCCTAGCACCTGCGGATCGGCGTAGTACTTCTGCCCGTCGGTCATGGCCAGCAAGGTCCCCCACGCGTCCACGATGACCGGGCAGCCGGGCCGGTCCGAGGTGAAGCGGTTGGCGCTGATCAGGAGCGAGGTGTCATTGGTCACCACGCACGAACCGGCCGGGATCAGCCGGTCCGCCGCGGCGGCGGCATTGGCGGAGCTCAGCTTGGTCTCGGCCGCGAACTGGCGCAGGCCCACGCCCGCGATCACGGTCGCGGCCAGGATGCTGACCGCGATGAGCGGCACGAACTGCCGGCCAGCGTCGGTCAGGCGCAGCAGCCCGGCCGGCAGCGCCAGCACCAGCGCGATGAACGGCCCGGCGAACGCGCCATAGTGCGACCAGTAGTTATACGGCCACAGGAACATCACGGTCACGACGGCCAGCCCGAGCAGCGCGTACCAGTCCAGCGCCGCGGGCATCCGCCGGAGCGCCCCGTAGCTGGCCAGGTAGGCGAGCAGCACCGCCGCCGCCGCGACCAGCACGACCAGCGCCTTCGAACTGGAGGAAAGGTGCGGCAGCAGCGACAGGCCGGCCAGGTCGCTCAGCCGAGCCATCGATGACACCGGGGCCGACTGGCTGATGCTGTCCCGGACGTACTGGCTGATCAGCACGTCCTTGGGCAGGCCGGCCGGGGCCAGGACGGCAAACGGCAGCACCACCACGCCCAGGCCTGCCACCGCTCCTGAGGCCAGCACGCCCAGGCGCCGCGGCTGCCGCGCCACCAGCAGCGCCAGCACCGCGGCCGGCGCCAGGGCCCATAGCTTCACCGACGCGGCCAGCCCCAGGGCCACCCCGGCCCAGCCCAGCCGCCGGGCGTTGTCGGTCACCCGGTCCCCGTCGAACACCAGCAGCGCCGCGATCAGGCAGCCCAGGTTCAGCCACGGCTCGAGCAGGAACGTGTGCGCCGCCACCAGTGCGTCCGGGTACACCGCGTAGACCCCGCACGCCAGCCCCGCCGCCAGCGGCCCGCGGTGGCGGACCAGGAACCCGAGCAGGGCCACGCAGGCCGTGTCCGCAGCCACCGTCAGCAGCCGGGCGAGGCCCAGCCCCCAGGCCGTGCCGGTCACCTTGGCCAGCGCCGCCACCGGCGCCATCAGCACCATGATGCCCGGCGGCTGCACCACCACGAAATCCCGGTACGGGATAACGCCGCTGACCAGCCGGACCGCATCGCCGAACTGCACCCCGTCGTCGTACTCGGTGACCCCGAGCAGGTAACCCGGGCGGGACAGCTGATACAGCCGCAGGAACGCCCCCGCGGCCGTGCACACCGCGATGACCACGTACACCAGCCGTGGCGTCAGGGTCCGGCCCCGCGGTGCGCCGCTATCGGGGAGGCGCGCCGTGGCTGCCGCCCCGTGACTAGTCGCCATGGATGCTCCCGTCAGGTGAGCGGTTGCAGTTCGGGCGCGGCGATCGCGGATTCGGCGGACCGGGACCGCCAGCCCCAGCGGCCGGACAGGCACAGCCAGATCAGCGCGACCGCCGTGACCAGCCGGACGGTGGCGGTCACCCAGTGACCTTCGAATTCCTGCAGGTGGTACAGCCTGCTGGCGGTGGGCAGGCCGATGGCGTCCATGTAGGTGATCCCGGCGAAGCACAGCCGGAGCAGCACCACCCAGTCAAGCCGCGAGGCCGGGTACAGGACGAGCAGCGCGATGATCATGACGTCGTACCACGGGCGCTGGAACGGCCACATGAAGGTCCAGGCCAGGCTGAGCGCCAGCGCCGGCGTGACCGCGGGCAGCGACAGCGTCACCGCGGGCAGCATCGGAGCGCGGCTGGGCAGGCGCAGCCAGAGCAGGACCGCGACGGCGACGCACAGCAGGGCCGCGATGGTCACCAGGTGGGCCGGCACGGGGTTGGTGATCCCGGCCGCCCGCAAGCAGATCTGGTACAGGTTGTCCCAGGTCACCTCGCTGCCGCGGTTGACCAGCGCGGTGACGGCCGCCCGCCCGGATACCAGGTAGGCCGGGGCCAGGGCGATCAGTCCCCCGACGGCCAGGGCGGCCAGCGACGCCAGGTGGCGGCGCAGCACCCACGCGGCAGCCAGGGCGAACAGCGCATACGGGGACTTGACCGCGATGGCCGCCCCGATCAGCAGCCCGGCGAGCAGCGCCCGGCCCAGGCCGGGATCCGCGCCGGGATCCGTGCCCGGCCGGGGGATGTGCAGCATCGCGAGCCCGGCCAGCCCGAAGGCGATGGCAACGCCGTCGATGTGGCCGCCCGCCACGATCAGCCACAGCAGTAGCGGGTTCGCCGACCACAGCAGGTGGGCGCGCAATCGCATCGCCGGATCCGGCCGCAGCAGCCAGTCCAGCAGCAGCACGACCGCGCCGAACGCCAGCGCGGTCCACACCTTGAGCCAGAACGTGATGCGCGCCAGCGAAGTGCCGCCGAGCTCGGCCGCCGCCCATTCGGTCGCGGTGGCCAGCGGCCCGTAGTCCGACAGGCTGTTCTGCCAGATCGTCGGGCTGCCGCGGGCGATCTGCGCGCCGGTGGCCAGGAACTGTTTCGGCGTCATCACGTACGGGCTGTGCCCGGCGACCACCATGCTGCCGTCGATGGCGTAGGAGACGGTATCGGTTGAGCCGCCGGGCGGCAGGACGGTGAAGATGGCCATCACGCCGAACACGCAGACCAGCAGCGGCTTGACCGGCGGACGGGCGCCCCTGGAGACCGCCACCAGCCCGGCGGCCACTCCGGCCGCCGCGATGACCGCCGCCGCCCACAACGAGAACAGGACCACGGACGCCCGCAGGTGCAGCCCGTGCCACCATGGTGGCCCCGCGGCCGGATGGGTGAGGCTCGGCACGCTGACCGACGGGCCGTTGGCCAGCATGACGATCATGATGAGCAGGGAGAAGGCGATGGCTGCCGTCGCGCCCCAGCCGAGCAGGCGGGTCACGGAGGCCGTCCGCTTGTCACCGTCGCTCACGCTCGCCATGGGTAGACGGTACCGGACCGTGGGCCTCGTCGCGGCTCTTGTGCGAGCGTCCCCCGGCTCCCACACGTAGCCTGGCAGGCATGACGGACGCGAGCGATCCCCTCGCGCGGCTGCGCGAAGACCTGGCCACGCGGGTCGTCACCGTCAACCGGATCGGCAGCGGCCGGGTGGCCGCCGCCCTGCGCGCCGTGCCGAGGCACCTGTTCCTGCCGGGCCTGCCGCCGGAGGCGACCTACGCCGACGACGCCATCGTGACCAAGCGCGACCAGGGCGGCCAGGCGATCAGCTCTTCTTCCCAGCCCGCCATCATGGCCATCATGCTGGACCAGCTGGACCTGGCCGCCGGTCACCGGGTGCTCGAGATCGGCGCCGGGACCGGCTACAACGCCGCGCTGATCAGCCATATCGTGGGCCCCTCGGGCCAGGTGACCAGCATCGACATCGACCCCGAGCTGGTCGGGACCGCGCGGGAGCACCTGGCCAGCGCCGGGTTCGGCGAGGTGACGGTGGCCAGCGCGGACGGCGCGGTAGGCTACCCGCAGCACGCGCCCTACGACCGCATCATCGCCACCGTGGGCGTCAGCGACCTGGCCGGGCCCTGGCTGGAGCAGGCCGCGCCCGCCGCCCGGATCGTGGTGCCGCTCGACGTGCGCGGCGCCCAGGTTTCGGCGGCGTTCGAGCGCGCCGACCCCGCCACGACCTGGAGCCCGTGGACCAGCCGGTCGCTCGCGCCCTGCGGGTTCATGCGGATGCGCGGCCGCCTGGCCGGGCCCGAGCGCCTGGTCATGGTGGAGCCCGGGCTGTCGGTCATGCTGCCGGACGGGGTCCTGCCCGGCGGAACCGGCGTCGACGCCGGGGCACTGGCCGGCCTGCTTTCCGGTCCTTCCGTGCCGCACCCGACGCAGGTGCAGGCCGGATCGGCGCAGGTGGTCTGGGGCCTGGGCCTGTGGCTCGCGGCCCATGAGCCCCGGTTGTGCCGGCTCAACGATGACATGCCGGCGGGTCCCGCCGCGGCCGCGGACGGCCAGCCGCCGGCCGCCGGACCGGCCCGGCTCGCTGACGCCCCGCTGCGCAGCCGGAACTGGCACGCCACCATCGGGATCCTGGACCCCGGTGGCCTGGCCGTGCTCACCGGCACCCCGGCCGGCGGCCGCGCCGCCGAAGCCGACCCGGCCGCCGCGGCCGACCCGCCATCCGACGCGGTCACGCTGGGTGCCGCGGGGTTCGGCCCGCGCGCGGCAGAGCTGGCCGCCGAGCTCGCGGCGCACGTGCAGGCCTGGGACCTGGCCAGGCCCGCCATGGCGGGTCTGCACATCGACGCCTATCCCAGGTCCGGGCCGGACGAGCCGCCCGCGGTCCCTGGTGCGCTGATCATGGAGCGGCCCGGCACGAGGTTCCTGATCTACCACACGTAACCTTGGACACGTGACGGACAACACGGGCGACCACCTGGAAACCGAGCAGAAATACGACGCCGACGCCAACTTTGTCCTGCCCGACCTCAGCGGCCTGGAGGCGGGCACCAAGGTCACCGGACGGCAGCGCTACTACCTGAGCGCCACCTACTACGACACCGAGGAACTCGACCTGATCAAGAACCGGGTCACGCTGCGCCGGCGGGTGGGCGGTCCCGATGAGGGCTGGCACCTCAAACTGCCGGTGCGCAAGGACACCCGCCAGGAACGGCACGCGCCGCTGGCCGAGGGTGCGCCGGGCAGCGTCCCGGAGCGTCTGGCCGCGCAGGTCAAGGGCATCGTCGCGGGCCGGACCCTGCGAGCCATCGCCATTTTGGATACCGAACGGACCGTGGTCACCCTGGCCGGGAAAGGCGGCACCCCGCTGGCCGAGGTGGCCGACGACCTGGTCACCGCCACCCGGCTGGACCAGGCCGGCGCCAAGCCGCTGAGCTGGCGCGAGATCGAGGTCGAGGCGGCCAGCCAAGGCTCCGCGGCGGCGGGCACGCTGCAGGCGGCGGGCCGGGCGCTGCTCAAAGCCGGCGCCAGACGGTCCTCGTCCGCGTCGAAACTCGGCCGCCTGCTGGGCACTAGCTGAACGGCACTGCTGGGCACCAGCTGAACGGCACTGCTGGGCACCAGCTGAACGGCACTGCTGGGCACCAGCTGAACGGCACTGCTGGGCACCAGCTGAACGGCACTGCTGGGCACCAGCTGAACGGCACTGCTGGGCACCAGCTGAACGGCACTGCTGGGCACCAGCTGAACGGCGTCTACCGGGGGTACGGGCTCGTAGGAACCTCAGAGGTTATTCATAACCTCTTCTGAACTGGCTGCGGCATCATTCCCAGATAGTGATAACCGCGGCCGAAGAACCCGATCTTCGCGGGCATACTAGGCACTGACCTTGACCTTGATCTTGACGAGCGAGCCTGAGGAACATGGAGAACTACAGCCCGGTCTCCGGGGCCGCCGGGGCCCCGGGAGTATCCGGGTCGCCGGCGCAGGCCAGCAGCGCATCCGCGAACAGCAGGAACGCTGGCATCCAGCGAGCAGACGGGACGCCGGTGCGCGTCCTGGTCGTCGACGACGAGCCCAGCCTGGCCGAACTGCTGGCCAGCGTGCTGCGCTACGAAGGCTGGACGGTAGACACCGCGGGCAACGGCGCCGACGCGGTACGGACCGCACGCGAGTTCCGCCCCGACGCGGTGGTGCTGGACATCATGCTCCCTGACTTCAGCGGCATCGAGGTCATGCGCAGGCTGCGGGCGGAGGTACCGCAGGTATGCGTGCTGTTCCTGACCGCGCGGGACGCGGTCGAGGACCGGGTGGCGGGCATCACGGCGGGCGGCGACGACTACGTGACCAAGCCGTTCAGCCTGGAGGAGGTGCTGGCCCGGCTGCGGGGCCTGCTCCGCCGGGCCAACCTGACCCGCGCGCACACCGAGGGCCTGCTCGCGGTGGGCGACCTGACCATGGACGAGGACGCGCGTGAGGTCCGCAGGGACGGCGAGCTGATCGACCTGACCGCGACCGAGTTCGAGCTGCTCAGGTTCCTGATGCGGAACCCGAGGCGGGTGCTGTCCAAGGCGCAGATCCTGGACCGGGTGTGGAACTACGACTTCGGCGGCCAGGCTCATGTCGTCGAGCTGTACATCAGCTACCTGCGCAAGAAGATCGACGCCGGCCGCGTGCCGCTCATTCACACCGTCCGCGGTGTCGGTTACGTGCTGAAGCCCGCGAGCTGATGCCAGCGCCAGGCGCTCAGCCGCCACGCCGGCTGGCGCGGCTGGCCAGCGTGCTGTCGGTCCGCACCATCAGCGGCAAGCTCATCGTCGGGCTGATCGTGCTGTTCGCCCTGGCCAGCGTGGTGATCAGCGTGGTCACCGCGCAGTCGCTCAACAACTCGCTGATGTCCTCGCTGAAAGATCAGCTGCAGGCCGCGACGACGACCTGGACGACGTGCGACCAGAAGCAAGGCGACGGAGACGGCGACAGCGACCATCCGACCCCCGGCTACGAAAGCTGCAGCGGCACCGGCCAGGCACCCGGGACGTTCCTGGCCGTGCTGTCCTCCAGCGGAGCGGTCCTGTTCAAGGACTATGTGACCAAGTCCTGCACGCTGTCGGCGGCGGACCATGCCACGCTGGTCGGCCTGCCGGCCATGCCGGCCAGGCGGCAGCAGCCGGGCCCACCGGATTCGGGGGGCCCGCCCGGCGGGGCCACGGGGTCCGGATCGGCGCCGCCCCCGCGGCCTTATATCCGGACCCTGCTCGGCGTGCAGTTCATGTTCACCAAGGTGTCGGATCCGTACGGGAACAACCTGGTCACCGGGCTGCCGCTGACTACCGTCGACCAAGAGCTGAGCCACGTCGAGGACACCGAGCACCTGATCTTCGTGATCATCGGAGCGCTGGCGGTCATCCTGGGCGCCATCTTGGTGCAGCTCTCGCTCCGGCCGCTGCGCCGGGTGGCGGCCACCGCGACCAGGGTCACCGAGCTGCCGCTGGATTCCGGCGAGGTGTCGCTGCCCGACGGCGTGCCCGACACCGACCCGCGCACCGAGGTCGGCCAGGTCGGGGCGGCGTTCAACCGGATGCTCTACCATGTCGAGCGGGCCCTGGGCCGCCGGGCGGCCAGCGAGGCCCGGCTGCGCCGGTTCGCGGCCGACGCCAGCCACGAGCTGCGTACCCCGCTTTCGGCCATCCGCGGCTACGCCGAGCTGGCCCTGCGGCATCAGGGCCCGGTGCCGCCCGACGTGACCCACGCGCTGAGCCGGGTCCAGTCGGAGTCGGCCCGGATGAGCGTCCTGGTCGACGACCTGCTGCTGCTGGCCCGGCTGGACGCCGGCCGCCCGCTCGAGCAGGCGCCCGTCGACCTGTCCCGGCTGGCCATCGACGTGACCAGCGACGCGCGCGTGGCCCGCCGCGACCACCACTGGCGCCTGGATCTGCCCGGCGAACCGATCATGGTCCGCGGCGACGAGCACCGGCTGCACCAAGTGCTGGCCAACCTGATGAGCAACGCGGGCAAGCACACCCCGCCCGGCTCGACGGTCAGCGTGGCGCTGGCCACCGGGGACGGCAGGCCGGCCGGCGGCCCGGTGGGCGCGACGGATTCCTCGGTGGTGCAGCGGGGCGTGCGGCCGGCCGGGCCGTGGGTCGAGCTGAGCATCACCGACGACGGCCCCGGCATACCGCCCGAACTGCTGCCGGAACTGTTCGAGCGCTTCACCAGGGCCGACACGTCCCGAGCCAGGGACGCCGACGCCACCGGGAAGAGCACCGGCCTGGGCCTGGCCATCGTGGACGCCGTGGTGGCCGCGCACGGCGGCAGCATCACGGTGACCAGCCGGCCGGGCCTGACCCGGTTCGCCATCTTCCTTCCGTTGCTGCCTCAGCCTGCGGATATGGCCGACATGGCCGACATGGCCGGCTGACGGTGTGCTAGTTCTAGGTCATGGACAGCGACCGGCAGCGGCTCTTGGCCACGATGCCGCTGCACGCGATCACCTCGACCTACGGCGAGCCTGGCCTGCGCGACCGGTTCGCGGCCGAGATCGCGTCCTGGCCGCAGGCCGGCCGGCAGCGGATGGAACGCGCGCTTGAGGCGGCCAGCCGGCTGCACGCCGCCGACCGGCGGGACCGGGAACCGTACCTCAACCACCTGCTCCGGGTCGCCATCCGGATCATCTCCTACTACCACGTACGCGACGCCAACGTGGTCTGCGCCGCCCTGCTGCACGATGCGGTGGAGGACCATCCCGCCGAACTGGCCGCCGGAGCCGCCGGAGCCGCCGGGGCCGCCAGCGGCGCGGCCGGCGGCGCGGCCGGCATCCAGGCCGCGCTGGCGGTGCTGGCCGCCGATTTCGGCCCGCGGGTGGCGGAACTGGTCGGTGCGGTGACCAACCCGGCCTACGCGCCGGACCGCGACGCCCACGAGCAGTACCGGGAGCACGTCGCGGACAGCCTGCGCGACTGCCCCTGGGCCCGGGTCATCAAGGCCTCCGATTTCACCGACAACGGCGTCGGCCTGATCCACAGCACCGGACCCCGGCTGCACAAGCTCGCGGCCAAGTACGCGCCGCTGGTCCCGGTCCTGCGGGAGCTCATCGCCCGGCCCGACACGCCGCTGGACGCCGAAGCCAAGCAGCACATCCTGTCTCAGCTGGACCGGGCCGCCGACCGGTTCGCCGCCCTGCGCGGAGGCGAGGGTTAGGTGCCTGAGCTGCCCGAGGTCGAGACCGCCCGCCGGCTGATCGCCGATGTGGCCCTGGACCGCCGCATCGTGGCGGTCGACGACACCGACACGTTCGTCTGCCGGCCCCACTCCCCCGGCGAGCTGCGTGCCGCGCTGGTCGGGCGCGCGCTGGTCGCCGCGCACCGGCGCGGCAAGACCATGTGGTGCGAGACCTCGGGGCTGGACGGCTCGGGCGCACCGCCCGGCCCGGACCTCGGCATCCACCTCGGCATGAGCGGCCGCATCGTGGTCGTCGCCCAGGATGGCTGGACGGCCGAAGGCGGCGATCGCCCGGGCCGGGACGCGCAGCCGCGCAAGGCCGCCTGGGACCGGTTCACGCTCGGCTTCGACGACGGCGGGAGCCTGGCGCTGTTCGACAAGCGCCGGCTCGGTCGCATCGTGCTCAACCCCGACATCGACGCGCTCGGCCCGGACGCGGCCGAGGTCACCCCGGCCCAGTTCCGCGCCCTGATCACCAAGGGGACGATCGCGGTCAAGGCCCGGCTGCTCGACCAGTCCAAGATCGCCGGAGTCGGGAACCTGCTGGCCGACGAGATCCTGTGGCAGGCCAAGATCCCGCCCGGCACGCCAGTCAGCCACCTGCCGCGCAAGGACGCCGACCGGCTGTACCGGGCACTGCGTAAGGTGCTGTCCGCCGCGCTGAGCGAGGGCGGCGGCGCGCACACCGGCGACGTCATCGCCGCCCGCAAGCCAGGCGGGACCTGCCCGCGCTGCGGCGCCGAGATGGTGCACGGCACGGTAGGCGGCCGCTCCACCTGGTGGTGCTCGCGGGAACAGGCCCCCTGGCTGGGTGCCGTCAGATGAGCTCGGACAGGCAGGCGGCGGCGCGGGCCGCGCCGTCGGTTTCGACGGGCCGGTAGCGGACCGGGCGAGCCATCTCCTCGGCCATCGCGGCGGCCAGCGTGTCGGGCTCGGTCTGCTCGTAGTCCAGGCAGCGGCCCGCGCCGTACTGGTCCAGCCGGTGCCTGACATGGAAGTTCTGCTCGAAATGATGCCGCAGCGGCACGTAGATGAACGGCCGCTCGCTCGCGACCAGTTCCATCGTGGTGGTCAGGCCGCCTTGCACCACGGCGAGGTCACAGGCCGCTAGGTGCCGGTAGAGGTCGTGCACGTACCCGTGTATCTCCAGGCCTTCCCGGGCCGGTACCGAGTCCAGCGTGTCCGGGTCGATCCTGGGCCCAGCCACCACGATCATCCGCAGCCCGGGGACGAGCTGCCTCGCCGCCGGGAATGCTGCCACGACCCGGCGGAGCAAGCTGGTCCCGACGCCGGAGCCGCCGACGGTGACGACGCACACCTTCTCGTCCTCCCGGTAACCGAGCTCGACCCGGAGCGCTTCGCGGTCGTCGAACTCGCCAGATGAGATACCGGAGATGTAGCCCGAGAACCGGTAATTCCGCTCCACCCAATCACGAATGAGCGGGAGCCCATCGCCGAAACCGTCCGGCACCACGTCAGCCGGGTTGCCGACGAAGACGGAGCGGTCACGCAAGCCAGGGAAGCGAGCGATGTGCTCGATCATCTCAGCGTTGTAATCCGTGGTCAGATCCCGCTCTGCGGTGCCGCCGTCCGGCATGGGCAGCCAGCCGACGAAGTCGGTCATCCAGGCGTAGGGCGCCCGCTTGAGCTCCGGATTCTCGTGCAGGAAATAGTCGATGTCCCAGGCCTCGTCGCCGATCCACAGGTCGAAGGGCTCGTCGGCGATCAGGTCGGCGAAGACCATGAAATTGCTGACCATAATCTCGTCCATGTTCCGGATCGCCTGGAAGGCGTGCAGGTCGTGTTCGGCGGCCTCACTTTCGATGTGCCCCGACTCACTGGCCAGGAAGTCCGAGGCGGGGTGGATTAGCTCGCCGCGCCGCTTCAGCAGCTTGGTGACCGGGTGCTGGGCCAGCCAGTGCACCTCCAGGCCCGGCCGGAGCAGGCGTAGCTCGTCGGCGATGGCCAGGTCGCGACGGGCGTGCCCGAGGCCGATGGGCGAACTGACGTAAAGCACCCGCTTCGGCCGGTGCAGTGACCTAGTCCAGGTCTTCTGAATGGCCACGGCAGGACGGAAGCGCTCGGCAAAGTCCCGGATGAGCAGGTTCGCCTGGACCGGATCACGCATGGTCGGGGCATGACCGCCGCCGTGGATCGTCACCAGCTGCCCGCCGGTCCAGCGGGCCAGCGCCGCACCGGTCTCGTACGGCACGACCGCGTCCTGGTCGCCCTGCACGATAAGCACCGGGCAGCGCACCAGCCGGCAGATAACCTCGGCGGCGGCGGCGTCGGGCTCCGCCATGCCCAGTCCAGTCTGCAGCAGGGTCTCGGCGGTGGTTTCCAGGCCCCAGGCCACCCCGTCTTCCCGCTGCTTGGTCGAGTGCGGCTCGGTGAATACCTGCGACATGAAGAACTCGACCCAGCCGCGGTAGTCGGCCAGCCAGTAATGCATGTTGGCCTTCCCCCAGCCCTCGTACCTGTCCTTTGGCTCGGCGAAGTCCGGCGGAACCGGCCAGGGCAGCGCCGGGCCGAACGCGACCACCCCGGCGGCCCGTTCCGGATACCACGCCGCGAGCTGCAGCGCGTGCCGACTGCCCATGGACAGGCCGACGATGACGGCGCGGTCCACCCGGGCCGCGTCCAGCACGGCGATCGCGTCATCGACATACTCCCGGTCCAGGTAGGCGTCCGCGGCCTGCGGCCGGTCAGCCCGTCCGTTGCCCCGGCCCTCGGCGACGATCACCCGGAACCGGCGGGCCAGGTACGGCACCTGAGCCTTCCACTGCCGGGCATGCACGATGGCCCAAGAGGTGAGCAGCAGGACCGCCGGCTCGCCCGCGCCGAACTCCTCGTAGCCGACCTTGACGCCGTCGCGCTCGATGAAGCCCTCGGTATCGGGATATCTAGCCCGCATGGCTGCCTCCCCTGTGGCCCGGGGCTTTGCAGGCCGTCATCGGTGCCTGCTGCTGAGGAAGGAGTGTAGGTGGTCGGCCAGCGCGTCGGTGTCGGCGGCTGCGCCGTGGATGTAGGTGGAGGCGCGGGTGCGGAGCACCGGCAGGCCAAGGAGGTAGAGCCCGGGGGCGCCGGTGACCACGCCGCCGTCGTGGCGGATGTGGCCGGTGCGGTCACGCACCGGGATGTCGAGCCAGGAGTGGTCGGGCCGGAAGCCGGTCGCCCACAGCACGGTGGTGATCTCCCCGCTGGTCAGGTCCAGTTCCAGGGGCGAGTGCGGGTCGACGCGGGTGGGCGCGAAGCGGTGCGGTGGCGGGAGGTCGTCGTTCAGGCCGGCCGCGGCGGCCCACTGGTCGGCGCGGGTCAGGAACCGGTTCATCTTCAGGTCGGCGAGCGCGCAGGTGTTGGCCAGGGAGCCGGAGAACTGGGCCACCCCGCCGGCGATGCGGCCGAGGCGGCCCACGATGCGGACTCCTTGCGCGGTGAGCGAGCTGAGGTCGGTCATGGTGGCGTGGGGGGTGCCGGTCAGCTGCGGGGAGGGCAGGTGCCGCGCTCGGGTGAGGTCGTCGATCTGGTCGTAGCGTTCGGCCAGCAGGCCGGTGGCCTCCAGCCACCAGAAGATGTCGCGGCCGCGGTAGCTGCGGGGCAGCCGGACGTGTTCGCCGGCCGCCAGGGTCACCGGGCGGCCCGACCGGTGGATCTCGCCGGCCAGCTGGACGCCGGTGGCCGATGCCCCGACGACGAGAACCCCGCCGTCGGGGAGCTGACCGGGATCGCGGTAGGTGAGAGCGGTGAGCGTTGTCATCCCCGGAGGGAGGGCGTCGGCGATGCCCGGGATCGCGGGCAGGGTGCACGCGCCGGTCGCCAGCACCACGGCCCGGGCACACAGGAGGTCGTCGTTGGCCCGGATCTGGAAGCCCTGCGGCCCGGCGCGCAGGGTATGCACCGTGGTGGCCGTGCGCACCGGTGCGCCAACGAAGCGAGCGTAGTCGGCGATGGTGGCCACGACCTCGCCGGCCGGCATGAATCCGTCGGGGTCAGCGCCGACGTAGTCGTAGCCCGGCAGCCGGGTCTGCCAGTTCGGGGTGAGCAGCCGCAGGCTTGACCAGCGCTGGGTCCGCCAGGAGTTCGCCACCTGTCCGCGCTCGAGGACGACATGGTCGATCGAGCGTTCGGACAGGCGGCGGCTCATGGCCAGGCCGGCGGACCCGGCACCGACGACAGCTGCCGTGGTCTGGATCATGCGGGCGTCCGGGCCGTGGCGGTCAAGGTTGTGGCGGTCAGGCCAGCTCGACGAGCACTTTCGTCGGGTTGGCTACGATGTCGAAGACCGCCGAGCGCTTCTGTGACTGGGCGATGAGCGCTTGCAGGTCGTCGCGGGAGGCGTCGGCGTCGATGGCGAACCGGACCGTGATCGCCTCGAAGCCGTTGCGGACGTCGGGGTCGGCGCCCAGGATGCCCAGGACGTTCATCTGGCCTTCGATGGTGGCGGTGACCGACCGGAGCTGGATGCCCCGGTGCTGGGCGACCGCGGCGACGCCGGCGGTCAGGCAGCCGACTAGGCCGACCAGCACGATCTCGGTCGGCGTGGCGCCGTTGTCCTCGGACGCGAAGCACTCCGGGTGATCGACGTCGTACTCGAACTCGGTCCGGTGCTGCTGCTCAGCACCGAGACCGGTGAAGCCGTCGACGGTGGAGTGGCTGTGGGTGCCGTTGCGCCAGGTGCAGCTGGCCCGCCAGGTGAACTGGGCCGCTTCCGGTGCGGCGGACAGCGCCTCGCGTGCGCCGAGCAGGGCCTGGACGTTCACGCCGTTGTCGACGGGGCTGTCGGTGATGGTCATCGGTGTCTCCCTCGTTTCGGTCATGAAAACCGTTGTACGGGCGCAGGCCGCCATCGCGGTATCGGGGGATTCCCCTACATGGCGATGCGGGCCCGGCGGCCTTGGCGCACTGGACGAGCGATGGCGGCGGCACGGTACGCCGTCGTATGCTCGGATATGCCCTCGTGGCTGCACGGATTACAGGACATGGGCGGGGCAGTCGGATGCAAGACGCGAGGCGGGCATCGCGCGGTGGCCTGCCGTCGCCTGCCGACCTGCTCGTAGGTCGCGACGGCGAGCTGGACGCCGTGTCCAGGATGCTCGCACATGCGCAGACCCGGCTGGTCACGCTCACCGGGCCGCCGGGCATCGGCAAGACCCGCCTCGCCGTCGCATGCGCCTCGGCCCACGCCGAGCGGAGCGGATGTGCCCCGGCGTTCGTCGACCTGGCTCCGGTCCGGGATCCGGCGCTGGTGATAGCCGAACTGGCTCAGGCCATCGGCGTCGAGCCGCGGGGCGGAACGGATCTGACCGGCCAGCTGGCTGCCGTGCTGAGCCACGAGGAGCGGCTCGTGGTCCTGGACAATTGCGAGCATCTCCTGGCCGCCGCCCCGGACATCGGCCGGGTGCTCGCGGCCTGCCCGCGGCTGCGGGTGCTCGCTACCAGCCGGGAGCGGCTCCGGCTGTCCGCCGAGCAGGAGTTTCCGGTCCCGCCGCTGGCTATGCCCGCGACGGCGGACGTCGCAGACCTCGAGGGTCTCGCGGCCAATCCGTCGGTGGCGCTGCTGCTGGATCGCGCCCGCCGGACCAACCCGAGCTTTGGCCTCACTCCGGCCAATGCGCTGTTGCTGGCCAGCGCGTGCGTCCGCCTGGAAGGCCTGCCACTGGCCATCGAGCTGGCCGCGGCCCGGCTGAAGGTCCTGACCCCCGGGGAGCTGGTGTTCCGGCTCAGCAGCAGGATGCAGGTGCTGGCCGGGAGCACGCGGGACGTGCCCGCCCGGCAGCGGGCGCTACGCAATGCCATCGCCTGGAGCTATGACCTGCTCGACGCCGGCGAGCGCGCGCTGTTCCGCAGGCTGTCGGTGTTTGCCGGCGCCTGGACGCTGGCTGACGCGGGCAGCGTCTGCGCGGTGAACGGGAACGACGTGCTGGCCATGGTGGAGTCACTGCTCGACAAGAGCCTGATCCGCCGGCTGCCCGGTGACGAGCAGACCGCTGAGTTCTCGATGCTGGAGAGCTTGCGTGAGTACGCGGCGGAGCAGTTGGCAGCTCACGGCGAAGCCGAGGAGACGCGGGCCAGGCACGCTGACCACTACGCAGTGCTCGCGGCGCAGCTGGAGGCTTCCCTTGGCCTGCCGGAGGAGCGAACCTGGGTGCTGCGGGCGGGCCGCCACCACGCGGACCTGCGGGTCGCCCTGGATTACTGCCTGAGCGCGGGGCGGCATGCGCTGGCGCTCTGGCTGGCCACTGCGCTCGGCTGGTATCACTACACCCATGGCGAGCCCGGTCATGGCCGGGCACTCGTGGAGCCGGTTCTTCTGCTGACTGCGGGCGGGTATGACCTGGCCGCAATGAGCGATGACGCCGCGGCGGGCGGCCAGACTGCCGTGCTCATCGCGGCCGGGGTCCTGGCCTGGGCGTCGGGCGAGGCGGGCCGTGCCCAGGACCTACTGCTCAGCGCGCTCGAACGCTGCGAGGGGCGCGGTGATACGCGCCGCGCGGCCATCGCGTGCGCCTTCCTGGGGCACGTGGCTCGTGCGGGCGGCCACTGGAATACGTCCGCTGACTGGCATCGGCGGGCCGAGGCGGGATTCCGCGAGCTGGGCAACACGCAGGGCGTGGCGTGGGCCCGGCACGACCTCGGGCTGCTCGCCCGGGACCACGGCGACCCGGGAAGCGCTGCGGAACTGCTGCGGGCGAGCCTGCGGGACTTCCGTGAACTGGACTATCCGTGGGCGGTGGCCTGGTCAGCGTGGGGGCTTGGCACAGCGCTGAGCGCGCAGGGCCGGCCGGAGGAAGCGGGCCCGCTGCTGGCCGAGGCGCTGCGGATCTATACCGACATGAACGACGCCCGGGGCGTCGCCCAGTGCCTGGATGCGCTCGCCTTTATCGCCAGTGAACGGGCGCACTATGAGACCGCCGCACGGCTGATCGGTGCCGCGGCGGCGCTGCGCGAGCGGGTGGCCGCCCACCAGCCCGATACCGAGCAGGCCAGAAGTTCGGCGGTGGAGCGGGTACTGGCCCGGGCGCTGGGGCCTCAGGACGCTGACGCGCTCATACACGCGGGCCGGACCATGCCCGCGCAGCAGTCCGCCGATCTGGCCACCGCGGTCGCTTCGGGCACCGCACCCGATGACGCCGACCGCTCCCATCAGGTCCAGCTGACCCGGCGGGAGCGGCAAGTCGCCGCGCTGGTTGCCTCGGGCCGGACCAACCGGCAGATCGGCCGGGTGCTCGGGATCTCCGAGAAGACCGCCGAGGTCCACATGCATCACGTGATGTCCAAGCTGGATGCCCGCAGCCGCGCCGAAGTGGCGGCCTGGGCGGTCACGCATAACCTGTCCGCCCCAGCGTGATACCTAATGGTTTTCCCCGATAGCCGGTCCTGCCGGTAAGCCTTACGCTGCTGGCTAGCGGCCCGTGGGAGGTACGACCGATGCGCGCACGAGTACCCGATGAGTCGGGTTACGTGGTCAATTCAGGCGTGCGGATCCACTACGAGGTGCACGGTACGGGCCAGCCGACAATCCTGCTGCTGCCTACGTGGGCGATCGTGGACTCCAGGCACTGGAAGATGCAGGTGCCGTTCCTGGCCCGGGACTACCGTGTGATCACCTTCGACCCGCGCGGCAACGGCCGGTCCGACCGGCCCAAGAACCCGGCGGCCTACACCGACGCCGTGTTCGCGAGTGACGTTGCGGCCGTGCTCGACGCGACCGGAACTGAGCGGGCGGTGCTCGCGGCGTTCTGCAGCGGCTTCCCCTGGGCGCTGCTGTTCGCGGCGGCGCATCCGCAGCGGGTGACCGCGATCGTGACCATCGCGCCGACACTGCCGATCCCGCCCGCCGACCCGTGGGCACGAACCGAATTCTCCTTCGACGAGATGCTCCCCACCACCGAGGGGTGGGCGAAGGAGAACCGGCACTACTGGCGGCGCGACTGGCGGGGATACGTCGAGTTCTTCATGTCCCAGATCGCCACCGAGCCGCACTCCACGAAGCCCTACGACGACCTCGTGGCGTGGGGCATGCAAACCGACGCGCAGACCATGCTGTGCGATGCCGATGCCCCGCAGCAGGTTGCCGATGAGCAGGAGGCGATCCGGCTCTGCCGCTCGCTGGCCTGCCCGGTGCTGGTGATCGGCGGTGATCAGGACCAGATCGTCCCGCCGGAGCGGGCGCGGCGGATCGCCGAGCTGACCGGCGCTGAGCTGCTCGTGATCGAAGGCGGCGGGCACGCGCCGCATGTCCGGTACCCGGTCGCGGTGAACCACGCCATCCGTGACTTTGTGGATAGAACCGTCCGCCGGCCACCCAAGCAGGCCGTCTGGCAGGCCACGCACAGCCGCCCTCGGCGGGCGCTGTGGATCTCCTCCCCCATCGGCCTCGGCCACATCCAGCGGGACCTGGCCATCGCCCGGTCGCTCCGGCAGCGCGTGCCGGACCTGGAGATTCACTGGTGGGCGCAGCCGCCGGTGACCGAGGTACTGGCCGGCGCGGGTGAGATCGTTCACCCGGCGAGCTCCGGCCTGGTTTCCGAGTTGGCACACTGGGAGGCGGAATCCGCGCAGCACGACCTCCCCGCGTTCTATGCCTTCCGCCGGATGGACGAGATCCTGTGCGCGAACTACCTGCTGTTTGACGATGTAGTCAGGGACACCAGCTACGACTTGTGGGTGGGTGATGAGTGCTGGGAGATCGACTACTTCCTGCACGAGAACCCTGGACGGAAGATCGCGCCGTACGTATTCATGACCGACGTGACCGGCTTCCTGCCGACCGATCCCGGCGACCCGCGAGAAGCCGAGTTGTGCGCGGACTACAACGCCGACTCCATCGAAAAGCGTGAGCGGTTCCCCCGGCTGCGCGACCTGTCCATGTTCATCGGCTCCTTCGATGAGCTGCCTGACCTCTCGTTCGGGCCCGGCCTGCCGGAGATACGGTCATGGTCCAGCCGGTGGTTCACCTCGGTCCCCTATGTGCTGCCGTTCAACCCCGCTGACTATCGTGACCGC
The DNA here is from genome assembly GCA_963835775.1 of uncultured Actinomycetes bacterium. GTDB lineage: Bacteria > Actinomycetota > Actinomycetes > Streptosporangiales > Streptosporangiaceae > Palsa-504. The sequence goes on from CAWIHB010000010.1 coordinate 110,178, forward strand.
GCCCGGTTGCGCGGACGGCTCGGCTACCCCCAGGACCAGCCGTTGCTGGTGGCCGCGGTCGGGGGTACGGCGGCTGGCGTCAGCCTGCTCGAGCTGACCTGTGACGCGTTCGTGCTGCTGCGCAAGCAGGCACCGGATGCGCGGATGCTTCTGGTCACCGGCCCGCGCATCGATCCCCGGCTGCTGCCGGACATCGAGGGCATGGACAAGCGCGGCTATGTACCGGATCTTTTCGAGCACCTGGCGTGTGCCGACGCGGCCATCGTGCAAGGCGGGCTGTCCACGACGATGGAACTGGTCGCCACCGGGCGGCCGTTCATCTATTTCCCCTTGCGCCGCCACTGGGAACAGCAGCACTTCGTCACTCACCGGCTCAACCACTACCAGGCCGGACTGCGGATGGATTACACGACAACCACAGCGGACGACCTGGCCACCACGATGCGGGCGGCACTGGCGGAAACCGGCACCCGACCCGGTTACCGTAGGGTCCCGCGAGGTGGCGCGGCCCGCGCCGCCGCGCACATCGCCACACTGCTGGCTGGCCAGTGAGAGGGAACGTCGATGACGAGACCGGATACGGGCTCTGCCCAGTGGACGATGGTGGACGAGGGCTGGGGCCGCAAGGCGGTGGACTTCGCGACGCTCAGCGAGCCAGGTAACTGCCGGGAGTACGTTGCCATGCAGCACCGGCTCGGCGTCGATGCTGGGGACCGGCTGCTTGATGTGGCGTGCGGGTGCGGGCTGGCGGTCGAACTGGCCCGGCTCCGCGGCGCCTTGTGCTGTGGCATCGACGCCTCGCCCAGGCTGGTCGCGGTGGCCCGGGACCGGAACCCGGACAGTGACATCCAGGTCGGCGATATGAACGCCCTGCCGTGGCAGGCGGATTCCTTCAACGTGGTCACCAGCTTCCGGGGGATCTGGGCCACTACCCCCGGTGCGGTAGCCGAGATCCACCGGGTCCTGCGACCCGGCGGACGGGTCGGGATCACGGTGTGGGGTCACCTGAAGGTGTCTCCTGGAGCCTGGGCGCTGGCCCCGTTCCGGCTTGCTGCGGCAGAAAAGGTCGATAACCAGGCGGCCATGGTCTCCCTCGGCCGTCCCGGTGCGGGCGAGCACCTGCTGGAGTCGTACGGCTTCGCCGATGTCCAGCGCGTGGACGTGCCGTTCGCGTGGGAGTTCGCGGACCCGGAGGTGTATGCGCGCGCCCTGACCGCCAGTGGCCCGGCTTATGAGGCGATCCAGAATGTCGGAGAGGCTGAGTTCTATCGCGCCGCCGTCGAGCAGGCTGCAGGCCAGCTGCGGGACGGCTTGCCGCTGCGGGCCGAGATCAACGTCGTGGGCTACCTGGCCCGCAAACCCGATGACCTGCCGTAGACCGTGTGCTTGCCGGGGCAGACTGCATTCATGACCGAAGCAGATGTCGCCGCCGCGATCGGTGAGCATGTCCGCGCGTTCAACGACCGTGACATCGATGCGCTCATGAGCGGTTTCACTGACGACGCGTGCTGGATTACCGGGTCGACGGTCGCCCGCGGCCGTATCGCCCGGGCGAAGATCTACCGTGAAGGAAGCGCGGAGGTGGCATGAGTATGCGAGCCCCTGCCAGGCGCCGGTGAGCCGTCTCGCCGAGCAATCCGCCCGGCTCGACGGCGGCAACTACCCGCTGCGGTTCCGCTACCGGAGCTTGTTCAGCGATATGGACGCGAATCGGCATCTCAACAACGGCACCATCGGCCGCGTCCTGGAGGAGGGCCGGGCTGACCTCCATCACAGCGTCTTCAAGCGGCCGGCCGGGACCGGGGTGGCCAGCGGATCGACCTTGATATTGGCCACGATCACCATCGAGTTCTTGCGCGAAGGGCGGTACCCCGGCTCGGTTGAGGTGGCCACCGGGGTGACGCGGGTGGGCACGTCGTCTTTCGGGCTGGCCCAGGCCGCCTTCCAGGACGGGGCATGCATCGCGCTAGCCGACTGCGTGATGGTCAAGGCCGCGCATGGCCGGCCGGCGCCGCTCACCGAGGCCGAACGGGAGCTTCTCGAGGGGCTGGCCTTCGCGGGCAACGAGTCCCGGTGAGGACGTGGGTCGGAGTTTCGGCGGGAGCCGGGCCTTCATCACGGGCCGCGCTGTGCGAGCCTATTACGGTGCTCGATGACGACGCGGTGACCGAGGCGGCCAGGCGCCTGCTGACTGCGGAACGCGCACGCGAGCCGATCCGGCAGCTGTCCCTGCAGTACCCGGACATGACGATCGAGGACGCCTACCGCGTGCAGCGGGCCCTGGTCGCGCTCAAGATCGAGGCAGGCCGCATGATCAAGGCACGCAAGATCGGCCTGACCTCCCGTGCCATGCAGCAGGCGGTGTCCATCAGCGAGCCGGATTACGGCGTCATCTTCGACGACATGTTCTTCGATGACGGCGGTGTCGTGCCGATGGAGAGGTTCATCCGTCCCCGGGTCGAGGTCGAGCTCGCGTTCGTCCTCGACCAGCCGCTGCAGGGACCCGGGGTGAGCCAGCTCGACGTGCTGGACGCGACCCGGTGGGTCACGCCCGCTCTGGAGATCCTCGACGCGCGAGTGCAGATGACCGATCCCGGAACCGGGCACCTGCGCACCATCGTCGACACGATCTCCGACAACGCGGCCGACGCCGGGATCGTGACCGGCGGGCGCGCCGTCCGCCCTGATGCCTGCGACCTGCGCCGCGTCTCGGCCCTGCTGTACGTCAACGAGGCGATCGAGGAAACGGGCGTGGCCGCGGGAGTGCTCGGCCATCCCGCCAACGGCGTGGCCTGGCTGGCGAACCGGCTGGCTGCCTACGACGAGTGCCTGCCCGCCGGCCAGGTGATCTTGTCGGGGTCGTTCACGCGGCCGGTCTTCGTCCGGTCCGGTGACGTGATCCACGCGGACTTCGGTAACCTCGGCGCGGTGACCTGCCGGTTCGTGTGACTAGTTGGCGAGGGCACCGACGCCCATCCGTCCGAGCTGGGGCTGGGCGAGACCGAGATCGCCGCCTGCGCGCCGCCGGGACGGTATGACGACCACGTCCTGACGGGTGAACCGTCCAGGCCGTCCGCTCGTGATCCGGATAGGAGCAGTGCGGGCTATCGCGATGAGTTCTCCGGGAGAAATTCATGATGGGCAATCGCACCGGAGCGGCGGCATGGACCGGGGCCACCGCCTGGCTCGACGCTGCCGGCCTGGGATCCCATGCTCGGTAGGGACGGCCAGGGGTTAGGACGGTCCCGCTTCCGTCCAGCGGGACGGCCGGACGGCCCGGTGCTGCCTGAACGGGTGCCGGGTCGGCCGGTGGAATCTGGCTACTGGCCAGGCACGCTGTCGACGCCTGCCTCGCGGCTATGCGTGCCATGCTCGCACGAACACGCCGCAGGCTGAGCAGCGGCCTAGATGGGGTACCGGGTGGGTTCGGTGGTGTGCTGCCGTCCGCTGGGCATGGTCCACCGGATGGTGCCGTCGGGGAGATGCTCGGCGTTCCATCGGGGGTGCTGTTTGAGCCGGTGGTCGTGCCTGCACTTAGGGTCGCCGTTGCATGTACAGGTGCGACCGCCGGCCTCGTACGGCACGCTGTGCTCGAAGTCGGCTTGCGTGGATGGCCGGCGGCAGCCGGGCCCGGTACAGGTGGCGTACCGGATCTGGGTCAGGTGCCGCAGCAGTACCCCCGGGTCATGGCCGCGGGCCTGGTACCGGTGATCACACGGGTCGGTGGCGATCGGCCCGAGCCTGATGATCAGGTCCGGCCGCCCGGGTATTCCGGTGGCCAGCCGCCAGGTGCCCCATCCGCCGGCCGGCCCGTCCCGGCGGTCCAGGGTGAACGTGAACCGCGGCCCGCTGGTGCTGCCGGGCGGGTCGTGCCCGCCGGGTTTACCGCGTCTGGCCTGGTCGCTGCGGGGTTCGGGGCGGGCGCAGCCGTGCCCGATGGCGTGCCCGTCGGCGTCGGTGACCGTCACGCACCAGGCGGTCTTCGGGTTCGCGGCCGCGGCGGCGGCCAGGTCCCGGGCCAGGTCCGGGTCGACCGGCCCGATACCGGCGATCTCACCCGGCCGGTCCGCCAGGTCCAGCAGCGTGACGGCCGGGACGGTCAGGTTGATCTTCCCGGCGAACCCGGCCGGGATCACGCGGCCACCCGGCCCCGGCCCCGGCCCCGGATCGCCGCCGGCCGGACCGCCGCCGGCCGGATCGCCGCCGGCCGGATCGCCGCCGGCCGGATCGCCGCCGGCCGGACCGCCGCTGTCCGTGCTGCCGGGCGCACCCGTCCCGTTGCTGTCCTGTTGCCCGGTGCTGCCAGGCGCGGGATCTTGACTGGGGCGGGAGTCGCGGTTCAGGAGCAGGTCGAGGTAGGCGATGGCGCGCAGTTCGTCCATGCAGCCGTCGACCCCGGCCTGGCGCAGCTGCCGGGCCCAGGCGTTCACCCGCTGGTCGGCGGCCAGCACCTGCGCGGGCGGCAGTTCCCGCCCGGCCAGCCCCGCATTCCCCGACGCCTCCGCCCACCGCTCCAGCCGCGCCTCCTTCGCGGCCTGCTCCCGGCGTTTGCGCGCCTTGTCCGGCGCGACCTGCATCACCGCCCGGGCGATCGCGGCGGCCAGCGCGGGCGGGGTCAGCTTCCCGGCCCGGCCCAGCACCAGCGCCTCCGCCGCCCGCGCCTCGGCCGGGTCCAGCAGGGCGGTGGCCCGGGCGATGATCCCGGCCTTGGCCTCGGTGATGATCCCGGCCCGGAACGCCGCCTTGGTGCCGGGCAGCTTGGCCTCCAGGGCATCGGCCACCTCCAGCAGCCCGTCCGCCGCCCACCGCGACTCACCCAGCACCGCCGCCAATTCCACCGGCGCGAACTCATCCCACACCGCCGGCATCCGCCCCGGCCCGGACAAACGGCAGCCCGCCGCGGCGCGGCGGCGGAGGAACTCCGCCACCGCCGCGTATTTCCGGGCGGCGACGTGGGCCTGCACCCGGTCCCACCCGCAGATCAGACCCAGCAGCTCATCATCGCTGGCGCCGGCGCAGGAGTCGTCGTCGCCGGCGGCCTCGTCGGCGAACAGGCCCAGGCTCACGCACCCCGGCGCGGTATCCAGCGGCATCCCGCCCGCGAACCCGGACGCCCGGCTGGTGTACTCCCCGGGGAACATCTTCGCTGAGCCGGGCATCCCCGGACCCCGCCGGCCGTCCGTTGCGGCGACCGCGCCCATCGCCGCGGTCAGGCCCAGCCGGTCGGTCTTTTCCCGCGCCCGGGCCGCATCCGCGGTCACCTGCGCCGCCTCGGCGTACACCGCGGCCAGCCGTCCCTCATCCAGCCAGAGCGCCAGGTCCTCCGGATCCACACCGACCGCCCACGAGTCCTCATCCTCCGGCGGCGGCTCATCATCGGCCAGCGCATCCAGCTCCCACTCCGGCCGCTCCGGACTGGACGGCCGCAGCCGCCACCCCCGGTCCCCGTCAAACCGCGGATCCCCGTCAGACCACGGATCCCCGTCGGACCGCGGGTCCTGGTCGGACCGCGGGTCCTGGTCGGACCGCGGATCCCCGTCAGACCGCGGGTCCTGGTCGGACCGCGGGACGCTGCCCAGCCCGGTCGGCTCCCGGCCGGGATCCCCATCCCGCCCGGCAGCCCCGTGAGCTGGCCCGTGACCCATATACCACGCCCCGTTCGGACAAATCTATCTAAACAGCATGATAGCTAAAATCTTGTTCGATATCTATTCGACACGCCGTCAATGTCGGCCGGTCGGCGTCGCGGCTTTGCTCATAGCACGCACATAAGGTCGCTTCAGCCGGCGCCGAAGATGATGGCCGATTCTCATTGTCATGAGAGTTCTGCAGGTGGACATTGTGGTTCCTGTGCGCAATGAGGAGCATGATCTCGCGCCGAGCATCCGGCGCCTGGTCGGCTTCCTGCGTGACGGCTTCCCGTTCACCGCCCGGGTCACGATCGCGGACAACGGCAGTAGCGACGCCACGTGGCCGATTGCCGCCGGGCTGGCCCGTGAGTTCGGCGAGGTGCGGGCGGTGCGCATGGAGCAGCCGGGCCGGGGGCGGGCGCTGCGCGCCATCTGGTCGCACAGTGAGGCCGAGGTCCTCGCGTATATGGATGTCGATTTGTCGACTGACTTGAACGCACTGCTGCCGCTGGTGGCCCCGCTGCTGTCCGGGCACAGCGACGTGGCCATCGGCACCCGGCTAGCGCGCGGGTCGCGGGTGATCCGGGGGCCAAAGCGGGAAGTCATCTCCCGCTGCTACAACATGCTGCTGCGCACCTGCCTGGGGGCGCGGTTCTCAGACGCCCAGTGCGGTTTCAAGGCGATCAGGCGCGAGCCGGCCCAGGCGCTGCTCCCCCTCACCGAGGACAACGGCTGGTTTTTCGACACCGAGCTGCTGGTCCTGGCCGAACGGGCCGGGCTGCGCATCCACGAGATCCCGGTGGACTGGATCGACGACCTGGACTCGAGGGTGGACATCATGGCCACGGCCGCCGCTGACCTGCGTGGCATGCTGCGGCTGGGCCGCGGCTTCGCCCGCGGGTCGCTCACCGTCCCCCAGCTGCGCCCGCCCACGCTGGCGGGTCCAGGCCGTGGGGCCCGGCGGGCCGCCTCTGGTGAGCTGCTGCTGCAGGTGGTCAGCTTCGCCGTCGTGGGCGTCGCCTCGACGATCGCCTACGTACTGCTGTACCTGCTGCTGCGCGGGGTCATGTCGGCCCAGGCGGCCAACGTCCTCAGCCTGCTGGTGACCGCGGTGGCCAACACCGCGGCCAACCGGCGGCTGACGTTCGGGATCAGCGGGCGGCTGAACGCGGCCCGGCATCAGGTCAAGGGCCTGATCGCGTTCGGCATCGGCCTGGCTCTCACCTCGGGCGCGCTGGCCGCCCTGCATTCGCCCAGCCGCGGCCGACAGATCTCGGTTCTCGTCGCGGCCAACCTGGTGGCCACCGTCATCAGGTTCGTTCTGTACCGGACCTGGGTCTTCGGCCGGTCCAAGCCCGGCCATGATCAGCTAACACCTGACTGGAGTGAATCAATTGAGCGCGACCACCTCGTTGCCGAGGCATTCGGCCCACAGCCACCCGCGGCCCACGCGGAACCGGGCCCGGCGCCTGCTGCGCGGGCCTGAGGCAGATCCGCGGTGGGCCCGGCCCGCGCTACTCGGGCTGCTCGCGCTCACCGCCGTCCTGTACCTGTGGGACCTGACCAGGAACGGCTGGGCCAACGACTTCTACGCGGCAGCCGTCCAGGCCGGGACCAAGAGCTGGAAGGCCTTCTTCTTCGGCTCCTTCGACTCCGCCAACTTCATCACCGTGGACAAGACCCCCGGCTCGCTGTGGGTCATGGAGCTGTCCGGCCGGATCTTCGGCTTCACCCAGTGGTCCATGCTGGTGCCGCAGGCGCTGGAGGGCGTGGCCTCGGTCGGCCTGCTGTACGCCGCGGTGAAGCGCTGGTTCGGCCCGCAGGCCGGGCTGATCGCCGGGCTCGTGCTGGCCCTGACACCGGTCGCGGCGCTGATGTTCCGGTACAACAACCCGGACGCGCTGCTGGTCCTGCTGATGACCGCGGCGGCGTACACGCTGGTCCGCGCGCTGGAGAACGGGCGGACCAAGTGGCTGGTGTTCTGCGGGGTGCTGCTCGGGTTCGCGTTCCTGGCCAAGATGCTGCAGGCGTTCCTGGTCGTGCCGGGCTTCGCCGTCGCCTACCTGTGGGCCGGGCCGCCGCGGCTGGGCCGGCGCGTGTGGCAGACCATGCTCATGGGCGCCGGCATCATCGCCGGGGCGGGCTGGTGGATCCTGGTCGCGGAGCTGACGCCCGCGGCCGACCGGCCCTACTTCGGCGGCTCGACCGACAACAACATCCTGCAGCTGGCCATCGGGTACAACGGCCTGGGCCGCCTGGACGGCAACGAAACCGGGTCCGTAGGTCCGGGCGGCGGCGGGCAGGGCACTGCGTTCGGCGGCGCTACCGGGCTGCTGCGGCTGTTCCACTCCGAGTTCGGCGGGCAGATCACCTGGCTGCTGCCCGCGGCGCTGATCGGCCTGACCGCCATGCTGTGGGTGTCACGGCGGGCGGTGCGGACCGACCGGATGCGGGCTGCGGCGCTGCTGTGGGGCGGCTGGGTCGTCGTGACCGGCCTGGTATTCAGCTACATGAGCGGCATCATTCACCCGTACTACATGGTCGCCCTGGCGCCCGGCATCGCCGCTCTGGTCGGTATCGGGGCTACAGCCTTGAGCGGGGGGGTCTGGGGGGGTCGTCCCCCCGGGACAGCAGCGTGGCAGGCCAAGCTCGGCTGGGCCGGGCGTTCGGTGGCCGCGGCGGCGCTGGCGGTCACGGCTGTGTGGGCGTTCATTCTGCTCGACCGGACGCCGCACTGGCTGCCCTGGCTGCGCTGGGTGGTGGTGGTGGCCGGGCTGGCCGGGGCTGGCCTGCTGCTGGCAGGTCCGCACCTGGCGGGCCTGGCCCGGTCCCGCCGTAGCCGGCTGGCGCTGGCGGTCGCGCCGCTCGGGCTGGCCCTGGTGACCGGGCTGGCCGGGCCGGCCGCATACGCGCTGGACACGGTGAGCACGACGTACACCGGCTCCATCCCCAGTGCCGGACCTCAGTCGGGCGGGTTCGGCGGGGGTCCCGGCGGCGGGGCGGGCGGCACGTTCCGGGGCGGCCCGGGCGGCCTGGGCGGGCAGGCTGGCTCGGTGCGGCCCGGGAGCGGGCCGGCCGGGACGCAGCCCGGCGGGACCGGGACGCGCCCGGGAGGATCTTCTGGGGCCGGCGGCCTGGGCGGCAACACCGCAGTGAGCAAGGCACTGGTGAAGCTGCTCGAGCAGGACGCGCCGAAGTACAAGTGGGTGGCCGCAACCGAGGGTTCAGAGGCGGCGGCACCGCTCGAGCTGGCCACCGGCGACGCGGTGATCTCCATCGGCGGGTTCAACGGGACCGACCCGTGGCCCACGCTGGCCGTGTTCAAGGAACTCGTGGCCAATCATGAAGTGCACTACTACATCGGCCAGGGCAGCGAGAGCTTCGGCGGCGGCCGGGGATCCTCGGCCATCGCGTCCTGGGTGGCGGCTCACTTCAAGAAGGAAACCGTCGGCGGTGAGACGGTCTACGACCTCACCCAGCCGATCAGCGGCACGACATGAGGTGGTAGGTCTGCTTGGCGGCCAGGATGCGCCTGACGGCGGAGTTCACCGTGGCGCGGAAGCTGGCGTCGCCAGCGGCCTGGGCCAGGATGGCCTGGTCCATGACCTCGGCCGGGCCCAGGCTCTGGGAAGTGATCAGGTCGCCTCCGGCGGCCAGGAAGTCGATGCCGCGGCTGGCCGGCGAGATGCCGGCCACCGCGGCCGCAGCGCCCAGGTCATCAGAGACGATCACGCCGTTGAAGTGCATCTGGTCGCGCAGCAGGCCGCGCATGACGCGCGAGGAGAAAGCCGCCAGATGATCCGGGTCGATGCGCGTATAGGTGGCCAGGGCGATCATGACGAACGGCACCCCGGCATCGATGGCGGACTGGAAGGACTGGAGGTAGGGGCTATCCGGGCTGGTCACGGTGTCGACGACCCCGGCGGTGAAATCGGTGTTACCGAGCACCCGGCCCAGCCCGGGGAAGTGCTTGGCGGTGGTGGCCACTCCGGCCTGCTGCATTCCCCTGATGAAGGCCAGGCCGTGGCTGGCCACGGTGTCGGGGTCATAGCCGAACTCGCGCTGCAGCGCGCCGATGGGCTGGTTCTCGCTGGCGGTCGCGGCGGGCACCACGTCCATGACCGGGGCTAGGTCGAGGTTGACTCCGGCCAGCCGCAGTTCACGACCCCAGGTCCCGGCCTGCTGCTGCAGCACGGCGGGCGGCAGCTGGCCCTGGACCAGGGCCGACGGGATGGCCGCGAAGCCAGGTCCCTGCAGCTGCTGGACCTGGCCACCTTCCTGGTTGGCCGCGATGAAGAAGCCGACCTGGCCGGTGGCGGCCTGCGACGCCAGGGACTGCACGGCGCTGGTCGTGCCGGCGATCTCGGTCACGCCGGCCGTGCTGTCCCCGGTAAACAGCAGCGAACCGAAATGATAAGTGCCCACCGCCTGGGCCACTTCGGAAATGGGATCGCCGGCGATGCCGACCAGGAACAGCTGGCCGACCCGCTGGGCTTCGCTCATGCGCGAGAAAACCTGGTCCGGGCAAGATGGCGCCGAGGACGGATGCGAGGTCACATGGCCGGCGTGACCGGTCGTGGCCGGCGCGGCCGCGGTGGCAGGTGCGGCGGCGCCGCCGGGCAGCAGGCCGCATGCCGAGCAGGCCGCAGTCAGGGCGCAGGCGAGCAGCGCCCAGGCTGGCCGGCGGCGTCTGCCGCCGTGTTGCTCATGGCCGTTACCGCCTCGATACCTCACCCGGTCCGTTGTAGCCGGCCTAGCGGCCCGGGGACCGCCGGATAAGGGATTACGCGGATTCAGGCGAGTTAGGCGCGGCGGCAGCGATAGGACGGCCGATCCCGGGTAGTGGCGGTACCCGTGACCCCTGCCGAACCGCCCGTCCCCCATCAACCGGCCACGCCGGACCCGCCCCGGGCGGCCGCCGGCCTGCTGGCCCGGGGCTATGCGCTTGTGGTGGTCGGCCTGCGGTGGTTCATCATCGCCGGGTGGGCCGCAGCCGTGGCCGCCGCCATCGTGTTCCTCCCGCCGCTGAACGCTGGCTCGAGCGGGCTGACCGACCTGATCCCGCCCGGATCCGCCGCCGCGCACGCCGAAAGCGACGCGACCAGGCTGTTCGGCTTCCCGATCGACGCAGCGGTGGCGATCGTGCAGCGGAACCCGCACGGCCTGACCACTGCCACCCTGGACCGTTCGGTCCGGCAGGCCATTGCCGTGGACCGGACGCTGGCCAGCCAGTCGAGCCAGTTCGCCCAGACGGCGGCCGCGGCGGAGGCACTGGCCAAGGCGGCCCAGACGAGGTCAACACAAACGGGGTCAACACAGACCGGGCCCGCGCAGCTGCTGACCGGACCGGTCAGCCCCGGTCCGCCCGGCGGGATCCCCGGCCTGGCCGGGGCGTTCCCGCTGCCCAACGCCACCGGCCTGCTGCCCGGCACGGCCGAGCACTCGACCACCGTCATCACGTTCCTGTACTTCCGGCCCGGTACCTCGTTCGGGGCGCAGACGGCGGGCGCCAACGCTTACATCCGCTGGTACCTCAACCAGGCCTCCGACGACGTGATCGGCGTGACCGGCCCGATCCCGGCGGAGTACGCCCAGAGCCAGATCATTTCCCACGATCTGTGGTGGGTCGAGCTGTTTACCGTGCTCGCCATCGCGGTGATCGTGGGCCTGCGGTTCAGGTCGGCCGGTGCTCCGCTGGCCGCGCTGGCCTGCGCGGGCACGGCATACGTGCTCGCGGTCCGGATCGTGGCCTGGACCGCCCAGCGGATGGGTGTCTCGCTGCCTCCCGACCTGGAACCCGTGCTGGTCGTCCTGCTGCTGGGGGTGACCACCGACTACTCGGTGTTCTTCCTCGACGGCATGCGCAGCCGCATGGCGCAGGGGCTGCCGCGGCTGCGGGCGGCGCGGCTGGCCACCGCGGAGTACGCGCCGATCATCATGGCCGCGGGACTGATCGTGGCGGCGGCCACGGCCTCGCTGGCGGTGGCCAGGACGGCGCTGTTGCAGGCGTTCGGGCCCGGGCTGGCACTGACCGTGCTGACGGCGATGGCCGTGTCGATGACGCTGGGCCCGGCGCTCATGGCCGTGTTCGGCGGCATGATATTCCGGCCCCTCCCGGCCCGGCGGCACCCGCGGCCCCGGGGAACCGGCGCCGCCGCGCCGGCGCGGTTCGCGGCGACCAAGCCGATGGCGTTGCTGATCGCGGCGGCCTGCACCGCGGGCCTGCTCGGCGCCGCGTGGGCGGCGCGGGACATGCGTCTCGGCTCGCCGCTGATCAGGGAACTGCCGGCCTCGGCAACCGCGGCGCGGGCCAGCACGGCCGCGGCGGACGGCTTCGCGCCCGGCATCCTGTCCCCCACCGAGATCCTGGTCATCGGCCCGGGCGTGGCCAGGCAGACCGCGGCCCTGGCCCGGCTGCAGCATGAACTGGCGGGTCAGCCCGGCGTGGCCGAGATCGCGGGCCCGGCCAGCCTGCCCGGCGTACTCGGTGTGCCCGGCTCCGTCACCGCACTGAACCCGATGCTGGCCGCGTCGGGCAATGCGGCCCGGTTCGTGGTCGTGGAGAAGACCGACCCGCTCGACGCGGCAGCCATCAGCCGGGTCCGTACGCTGCAGGACCGCCTGCCCGCCCTGGCCCGTTCCGCGGGGCTGACCGTTGCTGCCGGGTCGAACGGGTCAGCCGGCCCGCGGTTCGAGGTGGCGGGCCAGACCGCGCTGACCGGCGACTCGATCAACTCGATCTTCACCGACCTCGGCCGGGTGGTGCTGGCCATCATGGTCGTGACGCTGATCCTGCTGGCTCTGTTCCTGCGGTCGCTCCTGGCTCCGGTGTACCTGCTGGCCGCGAGCATTCTGGCCGTGTTCGCCACCCTGGGCCTGACCCTGCTGATCTGCCAGCACTTCCTGGGCACCGACAGCATGGTGTACTTCGTCCCGTTCGCGGCCGGGGTGCTGCTGATCTCGCTCGGCTCGGACTACAACGTGTTCGTGGTCGGGCGGATCTGGGAGGAGGCCAGACGCCGACCGGTCCCCGACGCGGTGGCCATCGCCGTGCCGCAGGCCTCCCGGGCGATCACCACGGCGGGCGTGGCCCTGGCGGCCAGCTTCGCCATGCTGGCGGTGATCCCGCTCGAGCAGTTCAGGCAGATCGCCATCACCATGGCCGTCGGGGTGATCATCGACGCGATCGCGGTCCGCTCGCTGCTGGTACCGGCGCTGGTCGCGCTGTTCGGCCGCCTGGGCATGTGGCCGGGCGGCCGCCGGGTCCCCCGGGCACGGGAGGTTTCCCAGCCGGCGGCTGAGTCAGCCGGAGAACCCGCCGTCCGGAGCTAGCCGGGCGATCGTGGCCAGCCAGGCCTGGGCGACGGCGGGGTTGTTGCCACCGCGGTTGAGGTCGAAGGCCTCCGCCTGGATGCTGACCATGGTCCACCCGTCGCTGAACGCGGCACGCAGCTCGTCCTGGGTGACCCGGCGCGGCCCGAACTCGCCCGGCTGCCGGTCGCTGAAGCACATCAGGTAGCAGCGGCCGCCCGGGCGCAGCACCGAGGCCAGGCTGGCCACGTACCGCGCCCGGCTGCCGTCGTCGAAGGTGTGGAACACCCCGCTGTCGATGACGGTGTCGAAGGCCAGGCCCAGGTCGGACAGACGCAGTACGTCGCCGACCTCGAACTGGGCCGCCAGGCCACGGTCGGCGGCCTTGCTCCGGGCCCGCCCGATGGCGGTGGGCGAGGCGTCGATGCCCACCGCGTCGGCACCATGGGCGGCGGCCAGCAGCGTGTGCTCCCCGGTGCCGCAGCCGGCGTCCAGGACCCGGCCGGTCAGCAGGCCGCTTCCGGCCAGGCGCACGAAGACCGGCTGAGGCCGGCCGATATCCCACGGCGGAGGCGCGCTCCCCGTGTAGGAGTCGTCCCAGCTCGGCGTGGTCATATCGGCTCCCCTGGCGCACGGTAGGCGGTGCCACCCTACCGAAGTCGGCCGGGCGGTGCTGATATACCGGGGTGTGTGACTGCCGACGACCTGCCCGGGCAGATGCGATCGGCCGCGCTCACCCTGCTGGGCGTGCTGAGCGATCAGCAGCGGGTGCTGGCGGCCCAGCCGTTCGGCGACGACGCGGCACGCCGGTGGCTGGAGTACCGGCCGCGGCGCCGGCCCGGCGCGTGCCTGGCGCAGCTGAGCGGGGCCGCCCGCAAGGCCGCTCACCGGCTGCTGGCCACCGGGCTCAGCGAGCACGCGTACGCGCAGGCCATGGGCATCGTCGCGCTCGAGGAGGTGCTCGACCGGCAGGAGCAGTGGCGGCGGGGCCGGCACAGCGGCGACTACTGGGTCAGCGTCTTCGGTGACCCCGCGGGCGACCTGCCCTGGTCATGGCGCTTCGAGGGCCACCACCTGTCGGTGACCATGACGCTGGCGGCTGGCCAGGTCTCCCCCGCCCCCGTCTTCCTGGGCGCCAACCCGGCCTGTCTCAGCTACGCCGGGCGGCCGGTGTCCCGGCCGCTGGGCCCCGAGGAGGACCTGGCCTGGGCCCTGCTCGACGCAATGGGGGCGGACGGGCGGGCCCGGGCAGTGGTGGCCGGGCATGCTCCGGGCGACATCCGCACCGGCACGAATCCCCGGGCCAGCGAGGGTATCGAGCCGCTGGGCGTGCCGTCCGCCGAGCTCGGCCCGGGCCCGCGCGCGGTGCTGCGCGAACTGGTCGCGCTCTACCTGGATCGGCTGCCCGCCGAGCTGGCCGCCCGGGAGGCGGCCCGCCTGGACGAGACAGCCCGCCTGGACGGGGCCGGATTGCACTTCGCCTGGGAGGGGCCCCTGACTCCAGGCACCCGGCACTACTACCGGGTGCAGGGTGATGACCTGCTGATCGAATACGACACCACCGACGAAGGCAACCACGCGCACACCGTGCTGCGCCGCCCGCGCAGCGATTTCGGCGACGACGTGCTCGCCGCGCACTACTCGCGGGAACACGGCTCGCGGGAACACGGCTCGCGGGAACACGGCTCGCGGGAACACGGCTCGCGGGAACACGGCTCGCGGGAACACGGCTCGCGGGAACCGGCACAATAAACGGCATGGCATCACACGTCGCGTTGCTGCGCGGTATCAACGTCGGAGGCCGGAACAAGGTGCCGATGGCAGAACTCCGTGAGGTAGTTGCCTCGCTCGGGCATACCGGGGTGAGCACGTACATCCAGAGCGGCAACGTGCTGTTCAGCACGCCGGACTCTGATAACGCCGCGCTGGCTTCGGCGCTGGAGTCGGCGATCTCCGACCGGTTCGGCATCTGGTCGTCCGTCGTGGTCCTGTCCCGGGACGATCTGGCCCGCGTCCTGGCCGGCAACCCTTACCCAGCCGAGCCGAACCCGAAGTTCGTGCACGTGGTGTTCATGAACTCGGAGCCGCCGGCGGACCTGCTCGACCGCATCAAGGCCGCCGAAAGCGAGGCCGCGGCCAAGGGCAGCCGCGACACGGTCACGGCGGCTGGCGAGGCCCTGTTCCTGCACACGCCGGACGGCTACGGGACCAGTGAGCTGGCCCAGGCGGTATTCAAGATCATCAGCGCCCCGGCCAGGCAGCGCCAGCGGGGGCTGGCCGCCACGGCCAGGAACTGGGCCACCGCCACCAAGCTGCTCTCCCTGTGCGAGGAGAATTGAGCCGGGCGGTCCTCGTCACTGGGGCCTCCCGGGGCATTGGCCGGGCGGTGGCGCAGGCGTTCGCCCGGCAGGGCGACCGGGTGGCGGTGCATCACCGTGACTCCGCGGCGCTGGCGCAGCAGGTCCTGGCCGGGCTGCCCGGTGACGGCCACACGGTCGTCCGCGCCGACCTGGCCGACGCCGACGCCGTCCGGCTGATGGTCGAGACGGCCGTGGCCAGCCTGGGCGGCCTCGACGTGGTGGTGAACAACGCCGGGATCTACCTCTGGCATCCGGTCACCGAAGTGTCCTACGAGCAGTGGCAGCAGACCTGGCACGACACCCTGGCCGTCAACCTGACCGGGGCGGCCAACCTGACCTGGTGCGCCGTGCAGCATATGAAGGGAACCGGCGGCCGGATCGTCAACGTGTCCTCGCGTGGCGCGTTCCGCGGCGAGCCCCGGCATCCGGCGTACGGGGCCAGCAAGGCGGGCCTCAACGCGTTCGGGCAGTCGATGGCCCGGGCGCTGGCCCCGTTCGGCATCTCGGTGGCCACGGTCGCGCCTGGCTACGTCGAGACCGAGATGGCCGCCGCCGACCTGGACTCCCCGCGGGGCGACGAGATCCGGGCGCAGAGCCCGTTCAACCGGGTTGCCACGCCCGAGGAGATCGCGGCCGCGGTGGTATACCTGGCTTCCGACGAGGCCGAATGGGCCAGCGGGGCCATCCTCGACCTCAACGGGGCTTCGTACCTGCGCTCCTAGTGTGCGTCTCGCGGTTTCTGGCCGGCCGCGCGAGAATCGTTCCGACATGGAACCCGAGACGCGCTACGCCAGTCACGACTTCGGCGGGCGAGCGCCACGCCCGCCTGGTGATCGGCGCGGACGGTCGCAACTCCCGGATCGCGCGGCTGACCGGGGCGAACACCTACCATGACCACCCGCCGGTAACGTTCGGCTACTACACCTACTGGCGCGGCTGCCCGGTCGCAGGCGTGCACGCCTGGCTCGAACCCGGCAGGTTCTTCGGCATCTTCCCCGTCGGTGGCGGGCTCACGCTGGCCTTCGTGCAGGGACCGCGCGGCGAGTACGCCGCGTTCCGCAGCGACCCGGTCACGGCCTACGTCAGCGAGCTGCGGTCGCGTCCCGCCCTGGCCGCCCTGCTGGAAGAGGCAGTCATGGCCGAGCAGTTGCGCGGCACGGCAGCCCTGCCCACCTTCTTCCGGATCTCGTCGGGGCCGGGCTGGGCGCTGGCCGGTGATGCCGGCCACCACAAGGACCCGGTCATCGCCCGGGGGATCGCCGACGCCTTCCGCGACGCCGACCTGGTGGCCTCGGCCGTGGTTGACGGCTGGCACGGCGACCTGGAGGCAGCGCTGGCCGAATACGGTCATCAGCGCGACCAGTGCGCCATCCCGCTGAGTGACGCGAACCTGAGCGTCGCCCGGCTGGACATGGCGACAGGGGCGCTGGGCGCTGCCTGGTTCCGGAAGGCCAGGGTGGCATCGAGATCCCCTCGGCGCGGGCCGAGACCAGCGCCCACGTCCGTTCCCGTTCGGCCTGCTCCAGCCGCCACGCGGCACGGGAGACCCGGGCCAGGACTCGCCGCTCGTTGATGGTCCGCCCAATCGTGCCAGCCGCGTTCAGGAAACTGGACACTATAGCGGTGCTGACGGGCCCATTGTTACCGGCACCCCGTCTGGCAACACCGATGGAACATTGGTGTTGTATGGACGGACCGACACAAGTATCAACTGTCCCACCAGCCTCTTAAATATTCGCGTCGGCGCTCGCCGCCGGGCCTCAGGTGAGCGCGGGCTCGCAGGAAGCGGAGGAAGCGGAGGGGGCGTCAAGAGCGGGGGTCAGGGTGCGGCCGACCAGCGGCGACAGGTGGGCGGCCACGCTGGCCAGCTCGCGCAGGTCGGATTCCACCAGCGCCTGCGGCCCGTCGCACAGGGCGGTCTCCGGCTGCGGGTGGACGTCCACGATGATGCCGTCGGCGCCGACTGCGATCGCGGCCCTGGACAGGGGCACCACCAGGTCACGGCGGCCGCCGGAGTGCGACGGGTCCACGATCACCGGCAGGTGCGACAGCCGCTGCGCGACCGGGACCGCGCTGATGTCCAGCGTGTTCCTGGTGGCCTTCTCGAAGGTCCGGATGCCCCGCTCGCACAGCACGATGTCGAGGTTGCCGCGCTGGGCGATGTACTCGGCGGCCATCAGCCATTCCTCGATGGTGGCGTTCATGCCGCGCTTGAGCATGACCGGCTTGCCAATCCCGCCGACCGCCTGCAGCAGCGGGAAGTAAGGCCGCCGAAGCCCTGCACGGGCTCATCGAGCCGACCGAAATGACCGGACGGTCCGGCCGTACCGGCAAGACGGATCTCAACTGAGTCCAGCCCGCCAAGGCCGACAGGCCCCCGGGCCCCCCAGTTTGACCTCCGAACCGGCTTAACGTGCGTTCCGGTTCCGTTGCAGGTCCACCCCGGCTGCCTACGTTCAGGTGGCAGCCATCGGGCGCCAGGCCACCCGGGCTCAGCATTGCAAGGTGCTGGTTGAGTCGGGGTCCGGGGACTATCGGGCCGGAGATTAGCTCCAACGGCGACGCCGAAGACCCGGGTCCCTGTTCCCGGAAGCGCTGAGCTGGCCGTATGGGACGTCCGGGCCCGCATTCCCGGAAGTCCTGGCCGCCAGCACTTCCCCGGACCAGTTGTTCTCGGAAGTCATTGACCTGCGACTCCAGTCCGTAGAGCTATTCCTCGGCCGGATAGTCTCCGGACCCCTTACCGGCACCCCGATGGCCGTCAGCAGCGGCCCGCTCATCGCGGTGGTGACCAGGGCCATGATGACCATCAGGGAGTACAGCGGCTTGTTCAGGATGTGCAGCTGGAGTCCGACACCGAGGATGACGAGCTCGGTCAGGCCCCGGGTGTTCATCAGCGTGGCCAGTACGCCGGCGTTGCGGCCGCGGATACCGGCGATCTGGGCGCCGCCGTAGGCGCCGACCAGCTTCCCGGCGATCGCCACCAGCAAGATCGCGGACAGCTCCACCAGCCCCGAGTGCCCGATCACGGACAGGTTGATGCTCAGCCCGCCACCACGAAATAAATCGGGAGCAGCACCAGGACGCTGATCTGCTCCAGGCGGGCGAGGATTTCCTCGCGCAGCCCGAGGACGGCCTCCCTGGGCATGACGACCCCGAACAGGAACGCGCCGAAGATAAAGTGCAGGCCCATCCAGTTGGTGGCGTAGGAGGACAGCAGCAGCCCGGCCAGCACGGTGGCCAGGATGTTGGGGGAGAGCCGGCCAGCCTGCTGGTAGACACGCGCGAGCCGCCGCAGCAGGGGCCGGACGACCAGGAACATCGCGGCCGCGTAGGGGATGGCGAGCAGCACCCGCCACTGCGGGCTGCTCCCGGCCAGGGCGACCACCACGGCTAGCAGCGACCAGGCGAGCACGTCCGCTACCGCGGCGCTGGCCAGCGCCAGCCCGCCGATGCGGGTGCGGTGCAGGCCACGGTCGGTGAGGATGTGCGCCAGGACCGGGAACGCGGTGGCCGCCATCGCAGTGCCGATGAACAGCGCGAAGGTGGAAACGTGGTGCAGGTGGTTGCGATGGGCCAGCCACACGCCCAGGGCCGCGCCGAGTCCCAGAGGCAGGGCGACCGAGCCGATGGACACGCTGAGGGCGGCGCGCTCGCGACCGCGGATGAGGCGCAGGTCCACCTCGTAGCCGACGACGAACATGAACAGGACGAGCCCGATGTCGGCCAGCGCGGTCAGCGGGGAGATCAAGCTGGCCGGGAACAGCGCCTTGGTGATGGTGGCGTGAAAGAACGTGGGTCCCAGCAGGATCCCGACGAGGATCTCGCCCAGCACGGGTGGCTGCCCGAGCCGCCTCGCGGCGGCGCCAAGCAGCCTGGCGAGGATGATGATGATAGCCACGTCCGCCAGCAGCAGCTGGACATCGTTAAGGCTCATCCTGGCCCCTCCTAGGCCGCGTCACTCAACGGTGACGATGTGACACTAGGATCCATGTCCTGACCGCAAGCCGGGCACCGCCCGAGGGTCGCGTTGACGTACTGGCGGCAGTCCGGGCAGGCGACGGCGGCGAACACGCCGGGCTGCGCCACCTCAGCGGCATTCTCGTGCCGGACCAGGTTGTCGTCGTAGCGGGTGAGGAACCGGCCCAAGCGTGCTTCGATCGTCTCGGGCTCGGTGCGCAGTTCCTCCAGGTACCGGCCCGTAACTGCCTCGATCTCCGACGAGCGGTCCTCCCGTGACCCGGCGTCGCGCGTCAGGGCGACGACGTCGGTGAAGACCTTCGCGTGCCGGGGTTCCAGGAGCCGGTAGGGCACGTCCTCGTGGACCAGGCCCTCGGCCCGGTTCCTCACCTCGCGAAGCGCCCCGGCGAGCTTGGCCATGAGTACTTGCTCGAATCCGGTCGGCGTGGCCCAGGATCGGTACAAGGCCTCGTTCTCCGTGGACAGCGCGCGGTAGACCGAATGGAGCAGCCTGTCGTACCTCGCGAAATCGCCGCGCGCCGGGTCCTTCAGGTGCCCGGCCGTCGCCCTCGCCGCCTCTTTTGCGCAGAACATGCCGAACGCGAGACCCTTGGAGAACAGCGGATTGACGAAAAACGCGGCATCTCCCACCGACAGGAAACCCTCGCCAGCGTACGAGGTGCTGTAATGCTCGATCTCCTTCAGGTAACCGTAGGCGGGCTTTCCCTGGTACGGATCCGGCACCTCTTCGTAGTAACGCATGATCTCCTGGATGGCCGGATAGGCGTCGACGTAGTGCCAGAACCGCTCCCGCGCCCCGCCGGGTGGCGAATAGTCCAGGTCCGAACGGGGTGACACGCCGATCGAAATGCGCAGCGAGTGCGTGCAGCCGAACCGGCTCGCCCATCCCTGGCGATCCGGCATGTCCTCTTCTTCTCGCCGATCCTGGAGCAGAGCACCGATCATCGCGGTCAGATTGGGTGTGGGAGAGCTCTCCCAGGAACACAGGCTGATGAACCAGAACCAGCCCTGCGGGAAACAAACGTGGTGTGTCATCGGGGCGTCCCAGCCCGGTATCCCCGGCGATGCCGTTTTCCGGAAGTGCGACCAGTACGCATTCGTGTTGATGTGTTCCTGCTTGCGGTGCGTTCCCAGTGAACGTGCCATCACCGAGGCAGGACCGCTCGCGTCGCAGACCATCCGGCAGTGAACCGGATCCGCGGCCGCCGGCGAACCGCGCATCACGAGCACCGGGTCCGGCCCGTCCAGCCGCGACCTGCCCGTAGAGACGGCTGTCCCGGACCGGATCTCCACCCCGCACGACTGGGCCAGGATCGTGAGCGCGATTTCCATCGGCCGGCGCTCGACCTGGAATGTCTCTTCGGTGTTGCAGACGTCGACCGGGGACACCAGCTCGTCGGTTGCGGAGTCGGTGTACCAGAATCCCAGACCCGACTTGATCGTGAACAGCCGCCGCAACTGCGGCATGGTGAAGCCGAGCTCGAGCAGGTTCTCGACCGTCACAGACAGCGTGCTCTCCCCGATTTTGAACCGAGGTTCCTCCGCCTTTTCCAGGACGATAACCCGCAGCTCAGGATCGTCCCGTTTGACGCGGATCGCGTAGGCGAGGCCCACGGCGCCACCACCGATGACGGCAATGTCGTAATACAATTCGATCCCTATTTCCTTACCCATAAGAACTGCCTTCCCCTTACAGCCGTCGGACATCTGCCAGGCCGCCTCGGGCGGCTGCGCTGACACGCCTCCTTCCTCTTAGGCCTCTTAGGCTTTTGGCTCATGCATAAGAGCGTGTATCGCTGCCCCGGTTGCTCGCATGGGTGAGTTCCCCCATTTGCCAGCCGCCGTGATGTTTGCCACCCTCTGGCACAGCCTGGTGGCGATCCGTGCTTGCGGCCGACTGTCCCCCGTGGCCGTTCCGTTGTGGGCCAAGCCCCTTGGCGTGGTCGCTGCTGGGCGTGAGCGGCTCGGGCGGCCCTGGTGGCGGTCATGGTGCTTGGACTGCGGGCCTGCCTCGGCGACGGCCCGGCACTGGCAGGGGCCAGTCCGCCGGGTTCGGGCCGCCGCTCCGCTTTCTGCGGGCATCAGATGATGCATTTGACATTACGATGCAGGTTGTATTTCAATGCTCGGTGTGAAGCGTCTGACCCGTGCCGAGCAGAGCGAGCGCAACCGTGCCCTGGTGCTGGATGCCGCCCGGGGCGTCTTCCTGGCCCGGGGCTACCACGCCGCGACGGTGGAGGAGATCGCCGACGAGGCGGGGTTCTCCCGGGGAGTGGTGTATTCCCGGTTCGGCACCAAGGCCGACCTGCTGCTGGCCTTGCTGGACCGGCGGATCGATGAGCTCGGGGAGCAGAATGCCGCGCTGGCGGGTGGGCTGTCGGGGGACCGCGGCGCGGTCGCGCTGATGGGCCAGGTATCCGGCCGGGTCCATGACGATCCGGGGTGGGGGCTGCTGCTGATCGAGTTCCGGGTGCACGCCGCGCGGGACCCGGAGCTGGGCCGGCGCTACGCCGCCGCGCACCGGCGGACGACCGCGGGGCTCGCGGCGGTGCTGGCCGGCGTGTATGAGCGCGCGGGCCAGGATCCGCCGTTCCCGGCCGGTCAGCTGGCCGAGCTGCTGGCCGCACTCGGCTCGGGCGCGCAGCTGGAGCGCGCCGCCAACCCGGCGGCGCTGCCGGCCTGGTTGCGGGCTGAGGTGCTGGGCCGCCTGCTGGCCGCGCGGAACGCGGCAGGCCCGGACGACGCAACATGATCGCCGTGACAGAACGGGGCACGACATGACCATGATGGCCGAACCCGGCCTGGCCGGCCTGCGGGCCCGCACTCAAGCCGAGCTCGCCCCGCGGCTGATGGCCCAGCTGCAGCGCCTGAACTGGGATGCTGACCGGCTCGCGGCCCACCAGGCTGATCGCCTGCGTGCGCTGCTGGCCCGGGCGATCCAGGGCTCCCCGTTCCACGCCCGCCGCCTCGGGCACATCGATCCGGCCCGGCTGGAGCTGGCCGACCTGCCCTGCCTGCCGGCGATGACCAAGGCGGAGATGATGGCCAGCTTCGATGAGGTGGTCACCGACCGGCGGCTTACCCGGCGCCGGGTGGAAGACCACCTGCGCGGCGGCGGCCGTCAGGCGGCCCTGCTGCTCGGCGATTACGTGTGCCTGGCCACCGGCGGCAGCTCCGGGCAGCGCGGCGTGTTCGTGCAGACGATCGGCGAATACGCCGACATGGCCGCCTCGCTGAGGCGCAGCACCATCGCCCGCCTGCTGGCCGCCGGCCGGTCACCGGACGGGATGGTCATCGCGATGGCTGCCGCCGCCGCGCCGTTGCACACCAGCAGGTTCGTCGCGGACGCCACCGGCGGCGGCCCGGTCCAGATGGTACCGGTGCCCGCCACCCTCCCGCTCGCCGAGGCGGTCGAGCGGCTCAATGCCGTGCAGCCGGCCGTGCTGATCGGATACCCCTCCAGGCTCGCGCAGCTGGCCGCCGAGCAGCGGGCCGGCCGGCTCCGCATCGCGCCGCAGTCGGTGGCCGGGACCGGCGCGATGCTCACCGACGCCACCCGGACGGCCATCACCGCCGGGTTCGGCGTCCCGGTCATCAACTCCTTCGCCTGCACCGAGGGCCTGGCCGGCCAAAGCGAGCCCGGCGAGCCAGCGCTCACCTTCGCCACCGACTTGTGCATCGCCGAGCTCGTCGACGCCCGCGGGGAACCGGTACCGGACGGGACGCCCTCGGCCAGGGTGCTCATCACCAACCTGCACAACCTCACCCAGCCGCTGATCCGCTACGAGCTGGCCGACAGCTTCACCGCGCGCCCCGGCACCGAGCCGGGCGGCTATCTGCGGGCCACGGTGCAGGGCCGCGACGACGGCATGCTCCGTTACGGCCGTACCGGCATCCACGCGCACGCCGTCGACGCCGTGCTGGCTTCCCCGGCCCCGGTGACCGAGTACCAGGTCCGCCAGACCGAGCGGGGCATCGACGTCGCCGTGGTCGCGGCCGGCGGCCTGGACCAGGCGGCGCTGACCGCCGCGCTGGCCGGCGCCCTGCGCCGGGCCGGCCTGCCCGATCCCGAGGTCACCCTCCACCTCGTCGCCGCCATCGCGCGCCGCCCCGGCACCGGCAAGACCCGCCGCTTCATCCCCAGCCGGGACGATGCAGGCGCCCACGGCGAGGAGGGCTAGCTGTGCAGGACAGACGTGTGGCAGTGGTGACCGGCGCGTCGCCGGGGACCGGCGGGGCCGCCGCCCGCCAGCTCGCCGCGGCGGGGTACCGCGTGTCCGGCGCCAGCCGCACCGCGCCAGGCCATGGCCCACCCGACCTCACCCGCGACGACGGCCTCGACCCGGCCTGCACAGCCGCGCTGCGGTCCCGCCCCCCGGCCCGGTACCGGTCAGCTACGCCAGCGCTCCCGCGCCGGTCCGGGCCGCCCCGCCCTCAGCCCACGCGAACTCGAAGTACTGCGGCTGCTCACCGACGGCGCCTCCAACCCCGGCATCAGCAAGACCCTGCACATCAGCCGGCGCACCACCGAGCACCACGTCGAGCACATCCTCACCAAACTCGACGTGACCAGCCGCACCGCCGCCGTGGCCTACGCCCTGACCCGCGAACTGCTGGCCGGAACCGAGCCGGGCGCCACCCCCAGCTGACCAGGCCACACGAAAGCCAGCCCCAGCCACCGGCGAGCCGAAGCCCCTCCTCCCAGTAGGAACCGGGCAATCTTCAGCCCGCTACCGCCACTGGCCGTTCCGTTGCTGGTCAAGCCCCGTGACATGCCGAGCGAGATGACCGTACTGAGCGTCTATCGCGTGACCGGCGGCAAGATCTCCAAGCTCATGCTCCTGTTCTGACCGGCTCACGCACCCGGCCGCTGACCAGGGGGCGGAGGCGGGAACCATGGACCGTTCGGCCGCCATATAGTCACATCGTCGAGCTTTCACCGAAAGGCGGAGCGATGCCTGCAGGCCAGGAGCCGGGCGCCCGGCGGACCATCGACACCAGCGTGGCCCACAGCGCCCGGGTGCACGACTACTGGTTGGGCGGCAAGGACAATTTCGCCGCGGACCGGGCGGCGGGCGATGCGGTGATGGCCGCCTATCCGGGCATCGTCATGTCGGTGCGGGCCAACCGCGCCTTCCTGGCCCGGGCCGTGCGGTTCCTGGCCGCCGAGGCCGGGATCAGGCAGTTCCTCGACATCGGCACCGGCATCCCGGCCGCGAACAACACCCACGAGGTGGCCCAGTCCGTCGCGCCCAGCTGCCGGGTGGTGTACGTAGACTACGACCCGGTGGTGCTGCTGCACGCCGAGGCCCTGCTGACCAGCTCTGCGCAGGGTGCGGTCGACTACATCGACGCCGACCTGCGCGACCCGCAGGCGATCCTGGCGCAGGCGGCCAAGATCCTGGACTTCTCCCAGCCGGTCGCGGTCATGCTGATCGCGATCATGCACCTGATCGTGGACGCCGACGACCCGTACCGGTTGGTGAGCGAGCTGATGGCGGCTGTACCTGCGGGGAGCTACCTGGCCCTGTCGCAGGTGGCCTCGGACATCGAGGCGGAGCAGATGGCCGAGGCGGCCAAGCGGTACAACCGGATGGCGCGGGAGACCCAGCGGCACCGCAGCCACGCCGAGGTCGAGCGCTTCTTCGACGGGCTCGAGCTGCAGGAGCCTGGTGTGGTGGCGGTGCCGCAGTGGCGGCCAGGCTCCGACATTGAGGCCAAGGCCCGGTCGGCCATGTGGGGCGGCGTGGCCCGGAAGCACTGAACGCCCGGAAGCACTGAACGCCCGGGTCCCCGAACCCGCGGGCGCTTGGCGGCCGGCCGGGCGCGGTCTATTGTCGTGATCAGGCGAGCCGGGAAGCCTGGCCGGCGCAATCGTGCCGGCCGGATGCCATTGGAGCGCGCGATGACCCCGATATCTCGTTACCTGACCCGGGACCGCCTCTCGGCGCTGGCCGCCCTCGCGGTCCCGCTGGCCCTGGCCGCCATCATGGTGCCGTTCCGGGCCAGCCTCCCGAACACCGACGCCGCGCTGGCCCTGGTGCTCGTGGTGGTGGCCGTGGCCGCGAACGGCTACCGGCTGGCCGGCCTCCTGGCCGCGGTGTCGGCGGCGGTGTGGTTCGACTTCTTCCTGACCCGGCCCTACGAGCGGTTCGCCATCACCAGCCGGGACGACATCGAGACCACCATACTGCTGCTGGTCATCGGTGTAGCGGTCACCGAGCTGGCCGTCTGGGGCCGGCGCCAGCACGCGGACGCGAGCAGGCGCGCCGGGTACCTCGACGGGATCAGCGGCGCCGCGCAGGCGGTGGCCGCGGGCAGCTCGCCGTCGCTGCTGGTCGACCAGGTGACCGCCCAGCTCGTTCAGCTGCTCGGGCTGGAGTCGTGCCGTTTCCAGTACGGCATCGCCGGGATCGGCCGGCCCGCCCGGCTGCAGCACGACGGTTCGGTCACCACCGGGTCCCGGACCTGGGACACCGGCCGCGACGGATTCCCGCCCGGCGATACGGAGCTGCTGGTGGGAAGCGGCGGGGTGTTCCAGGGCCGGTTCCTGATGACCCCGCGGCCCGGGGCCAGGCCCACGCTCGAGCAGCGGCTGCTGGCCATCGCCTTCGCCGATCAGGCGGGCGCCGCCTTGGCCACCAGCCGCCCGGTCGACCAGCGCTAGTATGGGCCGGGTTATGACGCGGGCGGGCGGCTGACGCAAGGGGGCTCGGTGGCCGACGACGGTGACTGGCGGAAGACGTTCCGGCCCGACATTCCCAGTGCCGCCCGCATCTATGACTACCTGCTCGGCGGCAAGGACAACTACCCGGCGGACCGGGCCATAGCCGAATCGATGATCGCGCAGCTGCCGAACGTGCAGCTCGCGGTGCAGTGGAACCGGGCGTTCCTGCGCCGGGTGGTCCGTTACCTGATCAACGAGGCGGGCATCAGGCAGATCGTCGATATCGGCGCCGGGCTGCCCAGCGCGGGCAACACCCACGAGATCGCCCTGGACGCCGACCCGGCGACGCGGGTGGTCTACGTCGATCATGACCCGGTGGTCCTGGCCCACGCCCGGTCCATGCTGCACAACGTGCCCAATACCGCGATCATCGAGCAGGATCTGCTGGCGCCGGGCAAGATCCTGGCCGACCCGGAGCTGCGGGAGCTCATCGACTTCAGCCAGCCGACCGCGTTCTTGCTCCTGTCCATCCTGCACTTCGTGCCCGACGAGGCCGATCCGGCCGGGCTCATCGCCCAGCTGCTCGACCCTTTCCCGGCGGGCAGCCAAGTCGCGATCTCGCACGCCACGCCGGACGAGGTGCCCGAGGTCAGCGACGTGGAACGGGTCTTCGACGAGGCCACCGAGCAGGCCCGCGTGCGCAGCCGGGCCGAGGTGCGCAAGCTCGTCGCGGGGCTGGACCTGATCGAACCCGGCCTGACCTGGCCGCCCGAATGGCGGCCTGACCCCGGCGACGTGGTGCCGCCCAACGCCGCCGAGGCGTATTACTGCGTCTTGGTCGCCCGCAAGCCCATTCCCTGTTCGTCGCCAGCCCGCCACCGACAGTTACCAGCTGGCTGCCTGACAGCTACCTGACCGGCGCTTTAGGCCCCGGGGGCGCCCCGGCGGGGGAGGAAGCTGGCTGCGGATGCTGCTGGGGTTCGGTGCCGGGCTGGGTCCGGTACCGGGTGAAGGCGGGAAGGGCCAAGCCGATGACGACCGCGCCCGCGACGGTGATCAGGCCGCCGCTGAGCGCGCTGATGACTGGAGAGGTCAGCGAGCCCAGGGCTCCCGACTCCAGGTTGCCGATCTGGCCGCCGCTCACTCCCACGACGTAGTCGGCCGCGGTGACCCGGCCGCGGAATTCGTCGGGCGTGATCTGCTGGACGATCGTGCCGCGGAAGATCACGGTGAAGGTATCCGCTGTGCCCGCAATCGCCAGCATGACGAGGGTCAGCCACAAGGTGGCAGCGATCGCGAAGCCGGCGAACGCGGCACCCCAGATGGCGACCGCGCAGAGCATCGCCCGGCCCTGCCGCGTGATGCGCACGACCGGTCCGGATAGCGCCCCGCTCACCAGGCCCCCCACTCCGATCGCGGTCATGAACAGGCCCAGCGTGCGCGGGTCCCCGCCGAAGCGCTCGGCGTTGATGGCCGGGAACAGCGCGATCGGCAGGCCGAAGATGGTGGCGTTGAGGTCGGCCAGGAACGCGCCCGTGAGCACGTGACTGCGGCCGATGTACCTGACTCCCGCGGCGACCGCGCGAGGGCCAGGCCGCGCGGCCGTCCCGGACCGCGGCAGCGCCGGCAGCCGCGCGACGCCGTACATCGAGCAGGCAAAGCTAGCGGCGTCGATGAGGTAGCACGCGCCCAGGCCCAGGCCCGGTGCCGCGGCTATCAGCCCGGCCAGTCCGGGCCCCGTGGTCAGCATGACCTGGAAGCTCAGCCGGTTGAGCGCGAGGCCTGCCGTCAGCTGATCGGCCGGGAGCAGGCTCCG
The DNA here is from genome assembly GCA_963835775.1 of uncultured Actinomycetes bacterium. Lineage (GTDB taxonomy): Bacteria > Actinomycetota > Actinomycetes > Streptosporangiales > Streptosporangiaceae > Palsa-504. The sequence goes on from CAWIHB010000010.1 coordinate 137,943, forward strand.
GATGAAGGTCCGGCGGACCGGGGCGTTGATCGCGCTGACCGAGGACGACACGGCCACCAGGGCGTACAGCAGCCAGACCGAGTGCAGCCCGGCGAAGGCCTGCGCGGCGAGCCCCGCCGAAACCGCCGCGCTGCCGCTGCTGGCCACCAGCACGAGCTTGCGCCGGTCGACCGCGTCGGCGATAGCGCCGCCGAGCAGCCCGATCGTCACGGTGGGGATCACCTGCGCCACCCCGATGGCGCCGACCGCGAACGGCGAGCGGGTGATGTCGTAGACCTGCAGCGGCACCGCGAACGTGGTCAGCGCCCCGCCTACGGCCGACAGCGTCGACCCGATCCACAGCCGCCGGAAGGCCGGGGACTCACGCAGCGGCCTGATGTCGGCGAGCAGCCGTCCCGTTCGTGCCATGGTCACCTCACTCCTCGGCCCAGCCCGGTTTTCAGTGTAACAGTACTTATATAAGTCCTGTTATAAATTTTTCGTAAGGCCTGTTATAATTGGGTCGTGATCGCGGAACGACCGGTCGACCCGACCGAGCAGGGCGGCGTGTGGCGGCCGCTGCGCATCCTGCTGGCGGCGATGGACGCCGACATCGCCCGGATCTACGCCGACGCGCAGATCACCGGGCTGACGCCGAGCATGGTGAGGGAGCTGCTCCGGCTGCACGCGCGCGGGCCGATGACCATAACGGAGCTGGCCGAGTCGGTGCAGCGCACGCACTCGGCCACCAGTCAGAAGGTCGCCGCCATGCGCGCCGCCGGCCTGGTCCGGACCACCACCGGGACCGACGCCCGCACCAGGAAGATCACCCTGACGGCCAAGGCCCGCCGGATCGTCGGCAAGCTGGCCGCGGAGTGGCGGGCCACCGAGGCGGCGGCAGCCGAGATCGAGAACGAGATCCCGTACCCGCTCGGCAAGGTCGCGACCGATATCGAGGCGGCATTGCAGCGCAAGAGCTTCCACGACCGGATCGCCGAGAAGCTGGCCAGCGACCCGGACTGGACGTGAAGCGGAACTAGGGCACGGTCAAGTATCAGTAATCTCCTCAGCACCACAGCCACCCGCCGCCGGCAGCTACCAGTCGGCCGCCTGACCAGCTACTTGACCGGCGCTCTAGGGCTTGACCGGCGCTCTAGGGCTTGGCCGGCTCGATGAGCTTCCGGTCGGCGTCCTCGCCGAGCAGCGCCCGGGACAGCTTGGTGAGCAGCTCACCGAGTTCGGCGTACTCGTCAGGCGACCAGTCGGCGAGCAGTTCCCGCAGCCCCTCACGGCGGGCCGTGAACAGCCGTTCGGCGGCCTGGTGGCCGGCGTCGGTGAGCACCAGCCTGCCGTCTGTGCGGTTCACCATGCCCTCGGCGACCAGCCGGTCCACGAACGGCCGCCCGTAGTCTACGGTCACGTTGGCCTGACGGGCCAGCTCCTGCCCCGCGACCGGGCCCTGCTTGGCCAGCCGGGTCAGGATCCAGCTACTCCCGGCGGGCAGCTCGAGCCCGGCCATCGCGGTCAGCCGCTCGTAGCCGCGCCGCCGCAGGTCCGCGCTGGCCAGCCGGGCCAGCGACCGCTCCACCTCGTCGACCGAGGAACGGGCCGACGGCGCAGCACCCAGCCCCTCGCCGATGCCGACCGAGCTGGTGGCGCGGAGCGGCACCTCGTGCAGGAACCAGGAGAGCACGAATGCGATCAGTGCGACGGGAATGGCGTAGAGAAACACTGGGTGCAAGGCTAGCGAGTACGCGTTCTGCACGGCCGCCCTGATCGCGGGGGGCAGCTTCTTCAACAGCTCGGGATCGGCGGCGGCGCTCGCGACGTTGAACCCGTGCGGCAGGGTCACCCCACGCAGCGCCGAGGCCAGCTCGCTGGCCAGCCGGTTGGAGAATATCGCACCGAACACTGACACCCCGAAGGCGCCGCCGATGCTGCGGAAGAATGTCACCCCCGACGTGGCGGCGCCCAGGTCGGTGAAGTCCGCCGAGTTCTGCACGGCGATGACGAGGACCTGGATGATCAGGCCGAGGGAGATTCCGAGCACGAAGAAATCGGTGGACGTGATCGCGGTCGAGGTGTACTGGTCCAGCCGGGACAGCAGGAAGAGCGCGACGCAGAGCACCGCCGTGCCGACGATCGGATAGACCTTGTATCGGCCGGTCTTGGCGATGAGCTGGCCGCTGCCGATCGAGGTGATCAGCAGGCCGCCCACCATCGGGAGCAGGTAGACGCCGGAGATCGTGGGCGAGACTCCGTGTACCACCTGCAGGAACAGCGGCAGGTAGGAGATTGAGCCGAACATCGCGAAGCCGGCCGCGAGGCTGATGCCCGCGCAGACGCTGAACACTGGATTAGCGAACAGCCGCAGCGGCAGCACCGGCTCGGCCGCGTGCCGGGCCGAGACCCACCAGCCTGCGATGAGCACGACGGACGCGACGAACAGCCCGATGATCTCGGCCGAGCCCCACGGGTAGGTGGTGCCGCCCCACGAGGTGGCGAGGACCACGCAGGTGGCAAAGCCGGCCAGCAGCGTGGCGCCCAGGTAGTCGATCTGGTGATGGCGGCGGGTCGAGGTCGCGGGCAGCACCACGGTGATCACGGCGAGCGCGATGGCGCCGATGGGCAGGTTGATGTAGAACACCCACCGCCAGGACAGGTTGTCCACGAAGAACCCGCCGAGCAGCGGCCCGATGACGCTCGCGACACCGAAGACGGCGCCGAACGCGCCCTGGTACTTACCTCGCTCGCGCGGCGGGACGATGTCGCCGATGATGGCCTGGGTCAGCACGAGCAGGCCGCCGCCGCCGATGCCCTGCAGCGCCCGGAACGCGATCAGCTCGGTCATGCTGCGCGACAGCCCGGACAGCGCCGAGCCGATCAGGAAGATGACGATCGAGGCCATGAACAGGTACTTGCGGCCGTACTGGTCGCCCAGCTTGCCCCAGACCTGCGTGGTCGCCGTGGTGGCGAGTATGTAGGAGGTGACCACCCAGGACAGGTGGCTCAGGCCGCCCAGGTCGCTGACGATGGTGGGCAGCGCGGTGGCGACGATCGTCTGGTCCAGCGCGGCCAGCAGCATGGCCAGCATCAGTGCGCTGTAGATGACCAGCAGCCCGCGCGGCTGCGCGGGCTGCTGACTGCCTGCCGCCCGGCCGGCCGCCATGGACGTCTCCGTTCCGGTGACGCGAAATTTACGAACGCGTGATACCCGTCAAGCTGCTACTTAGCCATCCGGTCGCACAGCCAGGCCAGCGACAGCGGGTACCGGTAGTCGATGCCCATGTGGCCGGCGTCAAAGAGCTCGAAGTGGACCAGGTCCTCGGCCACCCCGGCCTGCTTCAGCGCGTCGCGGAACGCCTGAGCCCCCAGGTCGAGGTGGTATTCGTCCCGGGTCCCGGCATCGATCCAGATCGCCCGCAGCCCGCGCAAGGCCTCCGCGTGAGCTGGCACCATCCGCACCGGATCCCAGTCCAGCCACCGCTGCCACACGGCTGGCCGCAGGACGCCGGTCACCGGGTCGAAGGGCAGGTCCACCGTAGCGTCCTCGCCGGCGGAGAAGCACGCCGCCGCGCCGAGCAGCGCCAGCAGGGACATGTCCTCCTGCTTGGTGAAGGACACCCGCGAGCAGAAGTCCTCCCACCAGCGCCAGATGTCGCCGTCGTAACGGCGCAGGTGCCTGACCGCGGCGGGGAACTCGGGAAGGTAGCTGTATTCGTACAGTGTGTCACCCGCGTGGGTGGCCAGCGCGCCGAACAGGTCCGGCCGGAGCATGGGCGTGATCATGGCGCCGAATCCGCCGCTCGACTTGCCCATGATGGCCCGGTGCCCGGCGTCCGGCAGCGTCCGGTACCGCGCGTCCACCCACGGCACCACCTCGTCGCACAGGTAGGAGTGGTAGCGCCCGGTGCCTGGCGAATCCACGAACTGGCTGCCGCCGTAGCTGGTCCACGCGTCGACGTAGACCACGACGGCCGGGGGCGCCTCGCCGCCGGCGAACACCGCGTCGGCGGCCTCGGGGAACGGCACCCGGTAGGCGGTCCGGTTCCGCCACATGGCCACGTGCCCGGTGTAGCCCTGGATCACGTACACGGCCGGGTACCTGCGGGCGGGATCGTCATCGTAGCCGGGCGGCAGGTACACGAGCACCGGACGCTGGTGCGGATCGCCGAGCGGGTTGCCGCGCAGCAGTTCGCTGGTGATGATGTGCTCGTCGATGCGGCCGGCGAGATCGGCGGACCAGGGCAGCACGGCTCCTCCTCGAGGACGGGCTTCCTACCCTACGGGCATCCGAGATGGGCCAGGATCGCATCGCTGACCGGGCCCGGTGTCTGGTACGGAGCCAGGTGCGAGGTGCCCCGGATGACCCTCAGCCGGGAGCCGGCGATGCCGAGCGCGGTCCTGGCGCCCTGCCAGGGCGGCGCGGCCACGTCCTCGGCGCCCGAGATGACCAGCGTGGGCGCCTTGATCGAGCCGAGCGCGGGCGCCAGGTCCAGGCCGGCGATGGCTTCCGCGCAGCCTGCGTAGCCTTGCGGGTCGGTGCCGTGCAGCATGTCCATGACCGCGGCCACGGCCGCGGGCTGGCGCGCGATGAAGTCCTGGGTGAACCAGCGGGGCGGCACCATCTCGCTGATCGCGGCCATCCCGCCGGAGCGGACCAGCGCGGCCCGGTCCAGCCAGGACTGACGGTTCGGCATCGGGGTGATCGCGGCGCAGCACACGACCAGGGACGAGACCCGGTCCGGCGCGTTGGCGGCCAGCCACAGCCCGATCATCCCGCCGATCGAGATACCGCAGTAGGCGGCGGAGGTGACGCCATGCTCGCGCATCAGGCCGAGCACGTCGGTGCCGAGCTCGGCCAGCGAGTACGGCCCGGGCGGGGCATCGGACTGCGCGCCGGGTGCCCCGTGGCCGCGCAGCTCGAACCTGAGCAGCCGGAAGTGCCTGCGCAGCAGGTCAGCCTGGGCATCCCAGATCGCCCTGGTGGTGCCGATCGGGTTGGCCAGCACGACGACCGGCGCGCTGTCCGGCCCGTCCAGCCAGGACGCCAGCCGCACTTCAGACATCGAAGAAGACTGTCTCGCCCTGACCTTGCAGCCGGATGTCGAACCTGAGCTCTCCCTCCGGCCCGGGCACGGCGATGAGCGTGGCCCGCCTGGCCAGCTCGGCGATCGAGCACAGCACCGGGTCGACGGCGTTGGCGGTCTGCTCCTCGGGGAAGTACAGCCTGGTCACCACCCGGTCGAGCAGGCCGCGCGCGAAGACCGAGACGTCCAGGTGGGGAGCCTCGATGCTCCCGTCGGGGGCGGGCAGCGGCCCGGGCTTGAGGGTGATGATCCGGTAGGACCCGTCCGCGGCGGTCGGGCACCGGCCGAAGCCGCGGAAGCTGTCGTAGCCGCCCGGTACGGCACCCCGCGGGTCGTCCGGGTGCGCGAAGCGCCCGTCCGGCCCGGCCTGCCAGGTCTCGATCAGTCCGTCGGGGATGACGTGGCCCGCGCCGTCGTAGAGCCGCCCGATGATCGTGACCGCTCCTGGCGTGCCCTCGGGTACCACGTACGGGCCCTCGGGCCACGGCAGCCGCATCGAGAAGTACGGCCCCACGGTCTGCGAAGGTGTCAGGCCTGGCACTGGTGTCGCTCCGTTCTGGCCGTTCACTTCCGGGCCGTTCACTTCCGGGCCGTTCACTTCCGGGCCGTCAATTCCGGGCCGTCAATTCCGGGTTGCTCACTCGAAGATGGTCGCGCCGCGGCCGCGCAGCACGATGTCGAAGTTGTAGCCGAGCGCCCACTCGGGCTGGGTCAGCTCGATGTCGAACCCGGCGATCAGCCGCTGCCTGGCCTGCTCGTCCGGCACCGAGTTGAAGATGGGGTCCAGCGGCAGCAGCGGGTCGCCGGGGAAGTACATCTGGGTGACCAGCCGCTGGGTGAAGGCCCGGCCGAACAGCGAGAAGTGGATGTGCGCCGGGCGCCAGGCGTTGTGGTGGTTCCCCCACGGGTAGGCGCCGGGCTGGATGGTGATGAACCGGTACCGGCCCGCGGCATCGGTCAGGCAGCGCCCGATCCCGTCGAAATTGGGGTCGAGCGGGGCCGGGTGCTGCTCGCGCGAGTGCCGGTAGCGCCCGGCCGCGTTCGTCTGCCAGATCTCCAGCAGCGTATCCGGCACCGGCCGGCCGTCGGAGTCGAGCACCCGCCCGGCCACGATGATCCGCTGGCCCTGCGGCTCCCCGCCGCGCTGGGTGGTCAGGTCGGCGTCGGTGGCGGCGATCAGGCTCTCGCCGAGCAGCGGCCCGGTCACCTCGGTGAGCCGGTGCGGCAGCAGGACCAGCGGCTGCTTCGGGTGGCGCAGCGCGGTGGAATGGTAGCCCTGGAAGTCCAGCGGCGGGTGGACGTCGGAGGGACGTTCGTAGGCGGGCAGGGCCAGCTCACGCGGGCCGGCCAGGACGGGCGTCGAAACCTGAGCGGTCATGGGTGACTCCTTTGGCGGCTACCCCGGGCTTGCATGCGGCGCAGTGCCCCGAGTTCGGCCGGGCTAGGCCCGGCGATGATCTGCGGTTCGCCCGCCACGGCCAGGTCCCAGCCGGTTCGCTCCTTGGCCGCAGCCGCGGAGATCCCGGGGAACAGCCCGGTCATGGTGAACTCCAGCGTGTCCGGGTCGGGCTCGAGGATGCCCAGGTCGGTGATGATCTTCTTCGGTCCGGCGCCGGTGAGGCCGAGCCGTTCGCGGTCGCCCGGTCCCGACCCGTAGCCGACCGAGGTCACGAAGTCCACCCGGTCGACGAACGAGCGGACGGTCTGCCTGACCACGACGATCACCTCACGGCACGAGGCGGCGATCTCCGGGGCGCCGCCCGCGCCGGGCAGGCGCACGCTCGGGTTGCTGTAGTTCTTGCCGATGACCGTGGTGTTGATATTGCCGAACTTGTCGATCTGGGCCGCGCCGAGGAAGCCGACGTCGATCCGGCCCGGCTGCAGCCAGTAGTTGAAGATCTCGGGCACGCTGACCACGGCGTCCGCGGTCTCAGCCAGGACGCCGTCACCGATCGACAGGGGCAGTTCGGCCGGCTTGGCGCCGATCGTGCCCGATTCGTAGATCAGGACCAGGCCGGGCGCATACGTGGCCCGGGCCAGGTTGGCCGCCGCGCTCGGCAGCCCGATCCCGACGAAGCAGGTCATTCCGTCCCGCAGCGCCCGGGCGGCGGCCGCGGTCATCATCTCGTCGGCGGTGTAGGCCAGTTCGTTCACCCCCGCGGGGTGGGCGCTCATCTGTGACGTCATGACTGCCCCGCCGGGACGGCGTAAACGCTCTCATCCAGCCAGCGGGTGAAGGCCTCGCGATCGCGGGCGATGGCATCCCAGGCCACGTAGTAGTCGTTGTCGCGCACCGAGTAGCCCAGGGCGTAGGACGGATGCGCGCCGCCCGGGACCTGCGCCACGTAGCTGACCGTCCAGGCGGGCAGCACGACCGCGCCCGGCCGGGGCTCCAGGTCGTCCACGACCTCCTCGACGGTGACGATGGAACGCTGCGACGCCAGCACGGCCTCCTTCTGCACGCCCGCGATGCCCCACAATTGCACGTTCCCCGCCCGGTCGGCCCGCTGGGCGTGGATCACGGCCACATCGGGCCGGATCGCGGCCACCGCGGTAAGCGTCTCGCCGGTGAACGGGCAGGTGATCGGCTTGATCGTGGGGGCCTCGTGCCGGTCGTCGTTGAGGGTCTCCAGCCTATAGAGGTCGGTGCCGTTGTAGCCGCGCAGGACGGCGAACGGCAGGCCGGCCGCTCCGGCCACGTAGCGGTTGGCCATCCCGGCGTGGCTGTGCTCCTCGATCTCCAGGGCGGCGGGCCAGCCGTGCTCGACCGCGTCCCGGAACCTGTGCAGAGATCCCACGCCTGGATTGCCGCCCCAGGAGAAGATCAGCTTGCGCGCGCAGCCGGCCCCGATGAGCTGGTCGTAGATCAGGTCCGGGGTCATCCTGATCAGCGTCAGGTCCCGGCGCCGCTGCCTGATCACCTCGTGTCCGGCGGCGAACGGGATCAGGTGCGTGAACCCTTCCATGGCGACGGCGTCCCCGTCATGTATCGCCCGCTCCACGGCCTCGGCGAGTGAGACGATCTCCGCCATGTCGCTCCAGTTCTGTTCGCTTAGGCAAACAATACCGCCGGATCGATCGCCAGGAGTACAAGCGTTCGCATGTCGGACAGATGCCTGTGCCCTGGGGCCAATCGTGCAGCTAGCGACCCTGCGCCCGGCGACAAAGCGCGCGACGGTGGGGTGGTGAACCCCGGGTTCCACCGCCCCCTAGCGGAGTGAAACCCGGGCTTCACTCCGCTGCGGGGGCCGTTTCCGCGGGCGCGGGCTGGGCTTCGGCCTCGGCCAGGGCGCGCTGGGCGACGGCGAAGGCGCGGTTGGCGGCCGGGACGCCGGCGTAGACCGCGACCTGGAGCAGGACCTCGCTGATCTGCTCGGGGGCCAGGCCGTTGCGCAGCGCGGCTTTGACGTGCATGGCCAGTTCGTGGTCGTGGTGCAGGGCGGCCAGCACGGCCAGCGTGACGATGCTGCGCTCGGCCCGGGACAGCCCCGGGCGTGACCAGATATCTCCCCAGGCGTAGCGCGTGATGAAGTCCTGGAACGGCTCGGTGAACGGGGTGGTCGAGGCCACCGCCCGGTCGACGTGCTCGTCCCCGAGCACCTGGCGCCGGACCGTCATGCCCTGCTGCGCCCGCTCGGCGTCATCCATGGCCGTCCTCCTGCTTCAGCCGTGCCTCGACTTCCGCATGCTCCTCGAGGGCCGCGGCGACGAAGGCGTCCGCGGCGCCGAGGTAGCCGGCCGGTTCGAGCGCGGACTCGATCTGCTCGGGGGTGATGCCGGCCGAGGCCAGCCGGCCCTCGAGCTTGGGCACGGCCAGCAGCACGTCGCGCAGCGGCAGGCCGGCGCTCACCGCTCGCTGGCTGGCCTCGGCCACCAGGTCGTGGGCCTGGGCGCCGCCGAGCACGCCGGCCAGCAGCGAGGTGACGTGCTCGGCCAGCGGCAGGTCCTTGGTCGCGGCCAGGTTGGCCGCCATCCGCGAGACGTCCACGACCAGGCCGGACATCAGCTCGGCGGCCCAGCTGGCCGCCGAGGCGGTCAGCCGCAGCAGCGCGGTCAGCGGCTCCCATTCGGCGTGCCACGCGCCCGCGGCGCGCTGCAGTTCCTGCTCGGCGCAGGCCGCCAGGGTGGCCAGCAGCCCGGGGGCCTGCCGGGTGCAGCCCAGGATGGCGATGGCCGCGACCGGGTTGCGCTTATGCGGCATGGCCGACGAGCCGCCGCGACGCGGGGAGGAGGCGGCCTCGGTGGTACCCGGAGTCGGCTGGGTACCCGGAGTCGGCTGGGCACCCGGAGTCGGCTGGGCACCCGGAGTCGGCTGGGCACCCGAAGCGGAGCCGGTGGCACCCGGAGCCGGCTGGGCGGCGGGCGGCGGCGGGGCGGTGCCCTCGCGGAGCTCACCGATCTCGGTCTGGGCCAGCAGCGTGACGTCGCGGGCGATCTTGCCCAGGGCCGCGGTGACCCGGGTCAGCGCGGCGGCCAGGTCGATGATCCGCAGCCGGTCGGTGTGCCAGGGCAGCACCGGCCGGGCCAGGCCCACTTCCTCGGCGAACAGGGCCGCGACCCGCGGGCCGTCGTCGCCCAGCGGCGCGAGCGTGCCCGCCGCGCCGCCGAACTGCACGGCCAGCCGGCGCGCGCTGACCTCGGCCAGCCCCTGGCGGGCCTCGTCCACGCTGGTCAGCCAGCCCGCGGCGACCAGCCCGAAGGTGACCGGGACGGCCTGCTGGAGCAGCGTCCGGCCGATCATGATCGTGGCCCGGTGCGCGGCGGCCAGCTGCGCCGCCGCGGCGGCGGTCCCGGCCAGGTCGGCCTGGATCACATCGATGGCCCGGCTGGCCAGCAGCATGGCGGCCGTGTCCATGATGTCCTGGCTGGTGGCACCGCGGTGCACGGCGCCCGCCGCGGCCTGCGGGACCCGCCGGGCCAGGGCCCGGGCCAGGGCGGGAACCGGGTTCCCGGTCAGCGCGGCCAGCTCACCGAGCTGGCCGGCGGAGAAGTTGGCCGCCTGCGCCGCCTCGGTGACGGCCACGCCGGAGCCGGCGGCCGCCAGCCCGGCCCGCTCCAGCGCCCGGGCCAGCCCCGCCTCGGCGTCCAGCATCGCCTGCAGCCACGCGGCGTCGCCGGTTCCGGTCGCGCCGCGCGCGAAGACCCCCCCGAACAGGCCCGGCTCCTCATGGTCGGCCACTACCGAATCAGTCCCTTCTTCCCGGGGGGACTCCATCCCTCCGGGCCCCCTGGCTATACCCGGCTCCCCACGATAGACCCCGGGCTACCTCCGCATCCCGGTCATCGCGGGCACAGGGCCGAACCTTCAGGGCCCGCTGATCCGGGGCCAGATAGGGGCCACCACGGCCCGTTCGGCAGAAAAAAACTGCTGATAGCGGCGGGTCAGCCCGGGCGGTGGGTGCACACTTACGGCGCCCGGGCGGATGATTTAGGGTCTGATCATGACCGATCATGTCCCGGGCGAAGCCCGCCTGCCCCAGCGCCGTAACCTCGTCACCGAGATCCCCGGACCTGTCTCCCGTGACCTGCAGGCCAGGCGCGAGCGCGCGGTGGCCCGCGGGGTCAGCACCGTGCTGCCGGTTTTCGTCACCGACGCCGGCGGCGGCGTCATCGTGGACGCCGACGGCAACTCCCTGATCGACTTCGGCGCCGGGATCGCGGTGGTCTCGGTGGGCAACGCCGCGCCCCGGGTCGCCGCCCGGGTGGCCGAGCAGGCGGCCCGGTTCACCCACACCTGCTTCATGGTGACCCCGTACGAGGGTTACGTGGAGGTCTGCGAGGAACTGGGCCGGCGCACCCCGGGCAGCTACGAGAAGCGTTCCGCGCTGTTCAACTCCGGCGCGGAGGCGGTCGAGAACGCGGTGAAGATCGCCCGGCACGCCACCAGGCGGCAGGCCGTCATCGCGTTCGACCACGGCTACCACGGCCGCACCAACCTGACCATGGCGCTGACCGCCAAGAACATGCCGTACAAGGACAAGTTCGGCCCGTTCGCGGGCGAGATCTACCGGATGCCGATGGCCTACCCGCTGCGCTGGCCCGGCGGGCCGGAGGCCTGCCAGGCGAACGCCCTGGACATGGTGAAGTCGCTGATCCACACCCAGGTCGGCGAGGACAACGTGGCCGCGCTGATCATCGAGCCGATCCTGGGCGAGGGCGGGTTCGTGGTTCCGCCGGACGGGTTCCTGCCCGGGCTGGCCGAGTTCTGCCGCGAGTACGGGATCGTGTTCATCGCCGACGAGATCCAGACCGGGTTCTGCCGGACCGGCGACTGGTTCGCCTGCGAGCACGAGGGCGTGATCCCCGACCTGATCACCACGGCGAAGGGCATCGCCGGCGGGCTGCCGCTGGGCGGGGTGACCGGCCGCGCCGAGATCATGGACTCGGTGCACTCCGGCGGCCTGGGCGGGACCTACGGCGGCAACCCGGTGGCCTGCGCGGCGGCGCTGGGCGCGATCGAGACGATGGCCGCCGAGGACCTGGCCGGCCGGGCCCGGCGGATCGGCGAGGTCATGCTGCCCCGGCTGCACAAGCTGGCCGAGACCTACCCGGTGATCGCGGACGTGCGCGGCCGCGGCGCCATGGTGGCCATCGAGATGACCAGGCCGGGCACGCTGGACCCGGACCCGGCCACCACCTCGGCCGTGGCCAAGGCCTGCCACCAGGCCGGGCTGGTCGCGCTGACCTGCGGCACGTTCGGCAATGTGATCCGCTTCCTGCCGCCGCTGGTGATCGGCGAGGACCTGCTGGACGAGGGGCTGTCCATCCTGGAGGACGCCTTCGCCTCAGTCTGCGGGTGATCCCGGAGGAGGAGCTCGGGCGGCTGGTCCTGGCGGCGAAGCCCGCGCCGTTCTGGCTGGACCAGCCGGACGCGCCGGCGGCCAGACCTGCTCTGCGCGGCGAGGCCGCCGCCGACCTGGTGGTGGTCGGCGGCGGGTTCACCGGCTTGTGGACCGCGCTGCTTGCTAAGGAGTGTGATCCCGAACGGTCCGTGGTGCTCGCCGAGGGCAACCGGATCGGCTGGGCCGCCAGCGGGCGCAACGGGGGGTTCTGCGACGCCAGCCTGACCCACGGCGCGGCCAACGGCCGGGACCGGTTCCCGGCCGAATTCGCCACCCTGCAGCGGCTCGGCGCGGAGAACCTGGACGCGATCGAGGCTGCAGTGCGCCGGTACGGCATCGACTGCGGCTTCGAGCGGACCGGCACCGTCGCCGTGGCCACCGAGGAGTACCAGGTCGCTGCCCTGCGCGAGGACGCCGAGCAGGATGGGGTCACGTTCTGGGACCGCGAGGCGGTACGGGCCGAGGTCAACTCCCCCACCTACCTGGCCGGCGTGTGGGACAAGGGCGGCACCGCGCTGGTCCAGCCGGCCCGGCTGGCCTGGGGCCTGGCCGCCGCCTGCGAGCGGCTCGGCGTCCGCATCCTGGAACGCACGCCGGTTACCGGCCTGGCTGCTGACGCTGATGGGGTGAGCGTCCGCACCAGCGACGGCGTGCTCCGGGCCGGGCGGGTGGCCCTGGGCACCAGCGCGTTCCCCGCCCTGGTGCGCCGGCTGCGGCCGTACATCGTCCCGGTGTATGACTACGTGCTGGTCACCGAACCGCTCAGCGGCGCGCAGCGGGCCGCAGTCGGCTGGCGGAACCGGCAGGGCCTGGCCGACTTGGGCAACCAGTTCCACTACTACCGGCTCACCGCCGACGACCGGATCGTCTGGGGCGGCTACGACGCCATCTACCACTTCGGCCGGGGCCTGCGCGCCGCCTACGACCAGCGGCCTGCCACCTTCACCCGGCTGGCCGAGCACTTGTTCGGCACGTTCCCGCAGCTGGAGGGGCTCGGGTTCAGCCACCGCTGGGGCGGCGCCATCGACACGTGCAGCCGGTTCTGCGCGTTCTTCGGCACCGCGCACCGCGGCCGGGTGGCCTACGTGCTCGGCTTCACCGGCCTGGGGGTCGGGGCCAGCCGGTTCGGCGGCCGGGTCATGCTCGACCTGCTGGGCGGCGAGCCGACCTCGCTGACCGAGCTGACGCTGGTCCGCAGCAAGCCGATCCCCTTCCCGCCCGAGCCGCTGGCCTACCTGGGCGTGCAGGCCACCCGGTGGTCCCTGGCCCGGGCCGACCGCCACGACGGTCGCAGGAACCTGTGGCTGCGGGCCCTGGACGCGGCCGGCCTGGGCTTTGACTCCTAGTTCCTAAAGGAGGAACGGGATGATCATCTTCGTCCTGCTCTTGTACTCCGGGTACGCCTGGGGGAAGGTGGCCGCGAGGTTCCGCTCCTCGACGATCCCGCAGTAATAGAAGTACGCGACCAGGACCGCGACGACGATCAGGCCGAGCAGGTTGTTGACCAGCGCGGTCCCCAGTATCGCGGTCAGGAGCCCGGAGTAGATCGGGTGGCGGACGAACCGGTAGGGGCCTGAGGTGACGAGCTCCGGCTCGGCCCGCTGAGTCATCGGCATCCCCCAGTTGCGGCCGAGGTGCAGGCGGGCCCAGACCGCGAGCGCGATCCCGCAGCCGAACAGCACGGCCCCGATCACCGCGAGGATCAAGCTGTGCACCGCCAGGCTGCCGCCGCGCAGGACGCCAGCGATCACGAAGACCCCGATCGCGCTGACGCCAGCCAGCCGTGGTCGCCAGCTGGTGCTGACGCTCTCCTTGCTGGTGGAGGCGGACACGAGCCAGTAGATCCAGAAGACGATCCAGGCACAACCGATGACGAGCTTGAGCGCGTGCATGCTGCTTCTCCAACCTTGTCAACCTGCCGCTGCTGGGCGGACCTCGATCACCGTATGCCCGGGTCCGGTCGCTGTCATCGGCTCCCGGGTGGATCCGGGGGTAAACCCAACCCCCGGGACTGAAGGCCGCACCATTGGCTGGCCGCCGCGGCGGCGGGAGGCTGGTGGCAACGGAATCCGCCCTCCAGAGGATCCGCCGGCCAGAGGAGATGCACCATGTGGCCAGCAGCGCACCCCCGCAATTCCTGTTCCTTCGCCGACGCACTGTTCGTGTCGGCCCTGCACTGTTCCGGTGAACTTGAGTGCTCCGACGAACTCAGCGCCGGCCAGATCCAGCATGCCATCGCGGCGGCTCTCCGGGCGTTCGGCTCCGTGGGCTGCGCCGGGCGGGTGGCGCAGGAGTTCGGCGACCACCCGGACACGGCGGCGGTCCGGATGCGCTGGGCGCTTGCCGTCGCCGTCGACGTGCCGCCCATCCTGCTGGCCGCGGCGTAGGTCGTGGCGTAGGTCGTGGCGGCGGGCGGGTTCGGCCGCCCGGATAGGGTGCATCTTCATGACCGAACCGGACTTCGTGCGCGACACCCGCGCGTCCTACGACGAGGTGGCCGAGGACTACGCTGAGCGGTTCGGCGACGAACTGGACGCCAGGCCGCTGGACCGGGCCCTGCTGGCCGGGTTCGCCGAGCTGGTGCGGGCCGCCGGGGCAGGGCCGGTGGCCGACATCGGGTGCGGCCCCGGCCGGGTCACGGCCCACTTGAGCAACCTGGGGCTGTCGGCGTTCGGCATCGACCTGTCCCCCGGCATGATCGCAACGGCCCGGCGGTCGTATCCGGGGCTCCGGTTCGAGGTGGGCTCGATGCTGGCCCTGGACCTGCCGGACGGCACGCTCGGCGGCCTGCTGGCCTGGTATTCGACCATCCATGTGCCCGACGAGCGGCTGCCGGAGGCGTTCGCCGAGTTCCACCGGGTACTGGCGCCCGGCGGCCTGGCTCTGCTGGGCTTCCAGGCCGGCGACGAGTCGCGGCACCGGGCGGAGGCACTGGGCCGGTCGATCTCGCTCGACTTCCGGTTCCGGCCGCCGGAGCTGGTCGCCGGGCTGCTGGCTCGGGCCGGGCTGGAGGTGCGCGCCCGGATGGTGCGTGAGCCTGATGAGGACGGGCCTTTCCCCGAGCAGACCCCGCAGGCGTTCGTCCTGGCCCGCAAGCCCTCCTTACCGGTCCTTCCCGCTGCTTTCCGCTGGCCTGCTCACCGGTCCTTTCCGCTGGCCGGCTGCTGCGCGGCGAGAAGCGGGATGGCGGCGATCTTCTCCTCGGTCAGGTCCTCCCAGCAGATGCCGGCCGCCGGGCGCGGCCCGTGCCCGGACCGGCCGTCGATGACCCGTTCCGGCGTGATGATGAAGTCCAGCGGCACGTCGTGGCCGGTAAGCGGGATCGTCCCGGCCGGGCGGACCTGCAGCTCGTGCACGGTCGTGACGCAGACGGTGTCCGGGCCGATCAGGCCCGCCACGGCGGCCAGGGCGAACTCCAGGTCGGCGAATCCGGGTTGGTCTTCAGCGTCGCGGCCGCCTGCCAGGCCGGCAGCGCGCGCAGCCGCTCGGCGGCCGCTTCGGCACCGGTGAAGTTCGGGATGCGGCCCGCCGCGCCGGGGAACCGGGCCACCCGCGCCTCGCGCATGGCGGACCAGACCTCCTGCCGCAGCGCGGCCTTGGCCGCCAGCACCTCGGCCGGGCCGCCGGCATCGTGATCGTGGCGGGGCGTTCGACGGGCCATGCCCTCATCCTGCCGCAGCTTTGTGGGCGCGGGTGCGCGCTTGTCCGCTGTCCGCTTGTGCGCTTGTGCGGCGCAAGCTGGCGTCACAGGGCCTGGAGCAGGATGGCCTTCAGGTCGTCGTGGCTCAGGGTCACCGGGTTGCCCTGCATGCTGCTCGAGGTCAGGGCCTTCGCGGCGACGTCGTCGGCGTGCCCGGCGCCGAAGCCGAATGCGGCCAGGCCGGGGACGGCGAGCAGGACGAGAGTCTCCCGGATCCAGGCCAGGCCGTCGGCGATGGAGGCGGCCGGCGTCCCGGTCAGCAGCCGGGCCGCCTCGGCGTACCGGTCCAGGACGTCCGGACCCCGCCCGCCCGCCGCTCCGGTTCCCTGGCTGCCCTCACGTCCGGTTCCCTGGCCACCCGCCGGTCCGGTTCCCTGGCTGCCCGCCCGTCCGGCTCCCTGCGCCTGCAGGGCCCTCACGTTCGCTTCGATGACCGGCGCCAGGAGCGCGGCGCAAGCTAGGCCGTGCGGCACGTCGGCGGTCCCGCCGATGACGCCGGCGAGGCCGTGGACGGCACCGAGCTTGGCGTTGGCCAGCGCCATCCCGCCCAGCAGGGCGCACACGGACATATCCGCCCGGGCGGCCAGGTCACCGCCGTCGGCGTAGGCAGCGCGCAGGCCAGACCCGGCGCGGCGCAGGCCTTCGCGGGCCAGGCCGTCGGTCAGCGGGTTGGCCCGGACCGACACGAACGGCTCCAGGCACTGGGTGAGAGCGTCCAGGCCGCTGGCCGCGGTGACCGGCGGCGGGCAGGAGACGGTCAGTTCCGGGTCGACCAGCGCGACCCGCGGGATCATCATCGGGCTGCGCAGGCTGGCTTTGAGCCGGTGCTCCGGCACGGCCAGCACCGCGTTGGCGGTGACCTCCGCGCCAGTGCCCGCCGTGGTCGGTACCGCGACGAACGGCACGGCGGGCTGGGTGATCTTCTGGCCCGCTCCCACCACCTCCAGGTAGTCCAGCGGGTCACCGCCGTTGCCCAGCAGCATGGCGACGGCCTTGCCGGTGTCGATGACGCTGCCGCCCCCGATCGCGGCCACCACATCGGCGCCGTGTTCACGCGCCGCGGCGACCGCGTCCCGGGCCATTTCGACGGTCGGTTCGCCGGCCACCGGGAACACCTGGGCCGGCCGGGCCAGGCCGGCCAGCAGCCGGTCATGCCGGGCGGGGTCCGCGCCGGTGCAGACCAGGACCCGGGATCCGAGCCCGGCCAGCACGCCAGGCAGTTCGGCGGCCCGCCCGGCCCCGGCCACGATGCGGGCCGCGGTGGCGAACTCGAATGCCGCCGTCATGGCGAGCCGCTCACCCAGCCCTGGTCGGCGGCCGGGAACACCGCGGAGTAGCGGGCCGACTGCCTCGGCTTGGCCATCATCTCCGCCACCGCGTCCCGCCACACCGCGTAGTGCGGGGTCAGCTTGTGGGCGGCCGAGGCCTCGTCGTCGCGGTAGACCTCGGTCAGCACGACATGCGCCGGGTCGGCGTGATCCTGCAGCACATCGAACCGCAGCACGCCGGGCTCGGCCAGCGACGCCTGCGCGTTGGCTAGCGTGGCGGCCAGGAAATCCTCGGCCCGTTCCGGCCGGACGTGCACGTCCACGTGAACGATCAGCATGGGCCCATCCTGCTACACCAGGGCCCTCGATGGGCGCGGGGTAGCCGGCCGGGTCCGGGGCCAGCCGGGTCTTTGCTGCGGCCTTGAGCGGGACCGGGTGCGGGTGCCGGTCGGCGACGTAACCGTAGTGGCGGGCCGATGTTCCACCCGGCCAGGCCGTGCTCGGCTGAGGAGTGTTTCATAAGCCGTTTCAGACGGTCCCATCGCCCCCAAAACCCCACCCGCCCCATTTTCGCGGTTGATTGGTGTTCCGCGAAGTGGTTGATTCATGGTGCTGGGATACCGGCAATCAACCGCAAAACAGGAATCAACCGCAATAAACGGCCGCACCTCTCCGGCTGGTGTGGAGATGGTGGCTGGTGTGACGGCTGGGGCTTCGGGCCGGGCGAGGCCGTCATTCGGGCCGCGAGGCCGTCACACGCCAACTGTGGCTTCGATGACCAAGAAGCGGCGCACAGGCATAACCAGAATCCATCCCGGAAATGTACGCGCAGATTGAACTTATGAGCTTAAAGGGGCTGATGGGGAACACGGGATCAGCGCCGCTGGCAGCTTTTGCCAATAACTCAGATGTTCTCCAGGGCGGCGCGCAGGGCCGTCATGCCGCGGGCGGTGTGGCTCTTGACCGAGCCCTTGCTGATCCCCATGGTCGCCGCGATCTCGGCTTCTGACAGGTCGGCATAGTAGCGCAGGATCAGGGCTTCACGCTGGCGGCCAGGCAGGTCCCGCAGCGCGGCTATGACCGCGGACCGCTCGAACATCGAAATGGCGCCGTCCTCGGCGCTGGGCAGGTCGGGCAGCGCCTTGGGGGCGTTGCGCTCCACGATCACGCGGTGCCGCAGCACGGAACGGGCGCGGTTGACGACGGCCTGCCGCAGGTAGGCCAGCGCATTGTCTTCGTCCCTGAGCCGGTGCCAGCCGCGGTGCATGTTGATGAAGGCGTCCTGCACCACCTCCTCTGCCGTGGCCGTATCCCTGACCACCAGCGTGGCCAAGCGCACCAGGGCGGTGAAGTTCCTGCGGTACAGCCGGACCATGGCCTGGTCGGCGGCGGGCCCGGCCGCGGCCCAGGACGGGCCCGCGGTAACGAGGGTGGGAAACGGGCCGGTCACCCGGCGGACGTCGGGTTCCTGAGCCGCCAGGACGGGAAACGGGCCGGTCACCCGGCGCACGTCGGTCTCCTGGGCGGCCCGTGAGGCGAGCACCCCGCGCAGCTCCCGGTCCGAGTGCCGCGCGACCCGCTGCGGGTGGAATCCGCTATCCGGTGTGCCTGCGGCCGCGTGTCGACCAGCGTGCCTGGCCGGGTGCGGCGACTCCATGACTACTGTGTAGCCGCTTCTTGCTCATCAGCCAGCCGAGTTAGCAAAAATGTATGGCTTCTGCAACGATCGGCTACATGGCCGTGATCGACTTCGAAGAGCGAGACCTCGAGGCCAGCGTGCCCGATCTCGCCGCCGGCGGGAAGTGGACCCAGGTCCGGCTGCGCTGGCGCCGGGATCCGCTGACCGGGGCCAGCGCCCGCATCCTGACCGGGGAGAAGCTGCAGCCGACCAGCCGCACGGACCTGGCCGCGCTCACCGCTAAGCCCGCCTTCTGCCCGTTCGATGCCGAACACCTCGAGACTGCCACCGTCCCGTTTCCCGTCGAGCTCACGGCCGAAGGCCGTATCCGGCTGGGCAAGGCCGTGGTGGTGCCGAACATCATGGCCTACGCGACCCACAGCGCGGTGGGCATCTACGACCCGGGGCGGCACTTCCTGGACCTGGACGAGTTGACGCCGGCCCTGGTGGGTGACGCCCTGGGCGCCATGGTCCGGCACGCGCGGGCGGTGCGCCGGGTCGACCCGTCGGCCCTGTGGAGCTCGATCAACGCCAACTACCTGCCGCCCTCGGGCTCCTCGCTGGTTCACCCGCATCTGCAGTCCGCGCACGACGCGCACGGCCTGACCGGCCAGCGCCTGCTGGTGGAGCACGCCCGGGCCTGGCAGGACCGGCACGGGCCGTACTGGGCAGCGCTGGTCGAGCAGGAGGCCGGCGGTCCGCGGTGGGTGGGCTGCACCGGGCGGGTGGCCTGGCTGACGCCCTTCGCGCCGACCGGATTCCACGAGGTCTGGGGCGTGGTGGCCGGCGCCGCGGACGTGACCGAGCTGACCGAGGAGGACTGCGCGGCCCTGGGGCAGGGGCTGTCCCGGGTCCTGGCCGCCTACCAGGCCTGGAACCTGGCCTCGTTCAACTTCGGCCTGATCGGCGGCGGACCGCACGCGCGCGAGGCCGGGCATCACGTCGTGCTCAAGGTGCTCAGCAGGTCCAACCCGGATCCGGTGTACCGCAGCGACGCCACCTACTTCGAGCGCATCTGGGGCGAGGCGCTGATCGACGTCAGCCCGGAGGAAGTGGCCGACGGCATCCGGGCCAGGTTCTGACCGCCGCTCATCGGCCAGCCTCTGACCGCCACGTGGGTCAGCGAGCCCGCGGCCTGGCTGGTCGCCGATGGTGCCGATGGTGCGTTGGCGTCTGGTGGTGCTCGCGCACGACGGGACCATCGACCAGATCGAGATCGATCGTCATCGTGATCCCCCCCACCTTGACCCGCAGCGAACCCGCGTACTGCTTGGATCGGTCGGCCGCAGGCCAGGAGGAACCGGCCAGGTACCCGGGCGCGTTCATGTTCTTCTGGTTGTTCCACAGCGCGATCCAGACGCATTGCGGTTTGGCCAGCCGGTGGCCGTCGACGCGGATGGCAGACTGCAGGTCGACGATGGCGGCGTCAGCACTGGAGTACACGCCTGAGACGTAGCCTTTCGCGTTGAGTTGCCTGGTCCAGGCGTCCAGGAAGGTCAGCACCGCGGTCACGCAGCGTCCCTTGGCGCGGTTGTAGGCCTCCATGTCGAAGTAGATGGGTGATCCCCGGCCGATACCGAGCATGGTCGCGTCGGCAATCGCGTCTTCAGCGGCGGCGCGTCCCTGCGCCGCCGCCTGCCCGGGGCGGATCCGCCCGGGAAACGAATCGCACGGCGGCTGCGGCCCAACGTAGTTGGGCAGCAGCGACCAGCCCATCGCCTTCACGGCCCGGACCCAGGTGAGGGACAGGTTGCCGTAGGCGCAGGCCATGTTCTCGCCGCCGATATAGATCCCGGCGGCCGAGAACTTAGCCCGCCACACACGCATCGTCTGCAGCGACGGGGCCCGGCAGGTGTCAAAACCGGCCATGGGGCGGTCAGGACCGCCAGGCGTCCGGGCCTCGGCCCGCCACACGGCCGCCAGGACTGCCGGTATCGGGGCCGGGGCGTCCGGCCGATGTCCGCCCAGCGTAATTCCATCCAGCGTGATTCTACCCAGGGCGATTCCACCGAATATGTATCCGCTCACGACTATGACCATGACCGCGCGATGCATTGATCCCCCGAAACAACACTGTCGCTCGTGGCGCGGTTGAGTCGCGAGGACGCCGAAAGCTGGACTAGTTTCACGGAAGCGACCCCAGCGCGCTTATGGGCCTGATCTTCCCCCGTAGTGCCGAAATCACGCGTGAAACCGGGCACGAATATCACGTGCAGTAATCAGTTGGCTACTCTTCGTGAGTTGTCACGGAGCGCCGGGGCGGGACAGGAATGCGATCCAGGTCGTCGGCCAGCACGACCTGGCCGCCGAAGGCGGACGCTGCTTCGTCGGCCAGCCGCTGCACGCCGACCCGCTCGTAGCGCTGTGAGAAGTGGGTCAGCACGAGCAGCCGCGCTCCGGACTCAGCCGCGATCCGGCCCGCCTGGCCGGCGGTCAGGTGCCCGTAGTCGCGGGCCAGCCCGGCCTCGGCGTCCGCGAAGGTCGACTCGCAGACCAGCATGTCGGCCTGCTCCGCGAGCGCGAACGCGGCATCGCACAGCCGGGTGTCCATGATGAACGCGAACCGCTGGCCCCGCTTCGGCTCGCTCACCTCCGCCACCGTCACGACCTGGCCGCCGGTCTCCAGGCGGCCTTCGCGCTGCAGGCGGCCGATGTCGGGCCCGGTGATGCCCCGGGCGGCCAGCCGGTCCGGGAGCATCCGCCGCCCGTCCGGCTCGGCCAGCCGGTAGCCGACGGTCGGCGCGCTGTGCTCCAGCGCCCGGGCCTCGATCAGGAAGGCGGGCCCGGCGCAGATCGGGCCGTCCGCGCTGACCTGCCGTTCCCGCAGGTCCAGGACGTCCCGGTATAGAGACGAGTGCCGCAGGCGCCAGAACATGTCCCGGCCCTGGGCCGGGTAGCACACGTCCGCCGGGTGCCGCACCCGGTCCAGGGACATCCGGGCCAGCACGCCGGGCAGGCCCAGGCAGTGATCGCCGTGGAAGTGGGTGATGCAGATGCGGGTGATCTCGCTCGCCGTGACCCCCGCGAACAGCATCTGCCGCTGCGTGCCGTCGCCCGGGTCGAACAGCAGGCCCTCGCCGTCCCAGCGCAGGAAGTACCCGTTGTGATTGCGGCGGCGGGTCGGTGCCTGGCTGGCGGTGCCCAGGACCACGAGCTCACGGGAAGACACCACACTGACCCTAATGCGGATCAGGGACCTCGGTAGCCTGGCCGGATGGACTATCGCACTCTAGGCGGCAGCGGCTGTGCCATCTCGTGCCTGTGCCTGGGCACGATGACGTTCGGCGCCGAGACCGACGAGGCCAGCGCGCATCAGCAACTCGACCGTTTCATCGAGGCGGGCGGCACGATGGTCGACACGGCCGACGTGTACGGCGACGGCAGGTCGGAGGAGATCATCGGCGGCTGGTTCGCCAGCCGCACGGCCGACGTCACCGAGCGGGTCGTGCTGGCCACCAAGGGCCGGTTCCCGGCCGCGGCGAATGACCGGCCGAACGGCGTGGGCCTGTCCGCGCGTCACCTGACCCGGGCGCTCGACGCGTCGCTGCGGCGGCTCGGCCTGGCGGCGGTCGACCTGTACCAGGTGCACGCCTTCGACGCGCTGACGCCGCTCGAGGAGACCCTGCGGACCCTGGACGGGTTCATCCGGGCCGGCAAGATCCGCTACTGGGGGCTGTCCAACTTCACCGGCTGGCAGCTGACCAAGGCCGTGCACCTGGCCCGGGCGCTGAACATGGCCGGGCCGGTCACCGTCCAGCCGCAGTACAGCCTGCTGGCCAGGGAGACCGAGTGGGAGATCGTGCCCGCCGCGGCCGACGCCGGGATGGGCCTGCTGCCCTGGGGCCCGCTGGGCGGCGGCTGGCTGTCCGGCAAGTACCGGCGGGACCAGCGGCCCGCCGGGGCTACCCGGCTCGGCGAGGACCCCAACCGCGGCATGGAGGCTTACGACCGTCGCGGCACGGACCGCACCTGGCGGGTCATCGACGCGGTGCAGGAGATCGCGGAGGACCGCGGCGTGTCCATGGCCGAGATCGCCCTGGCCTGGGTCACCGACCGGCCCGCGGTCAGCGCGACCATCCTCGGCGCCCGTACGCTCGGCCAGCTCGAGACCAACCTGCGCGCAGCCGGCCTGCACCTGTCGGCGGCCGAGACGACCGCCCTGGATGCCGCCAGCGACCCGCATGCCCCGGACTACCCCTACGGTGAGCTGGGCGTGGACCAGCGGGCCCGGGTTCTTCCGGCCGGCGGTTAAACCACTTCAGAAGGGATCAGCCATGGCAGATCACATCTATTCGATCACCGAGATCGTCGGCTCCTCACCCGACAGCATCGACGATGCCATCCGGGGCGCCGTCGGCCGGGCCTCGCAGACGCTGCACAACCTCGACTGGTTCGAGGTCACCGCCCTGCGGGGCCGGATCGAGCCGGACGGGCAGTGCCACTTCCAGGTCACGCTGAAGGTGGGCTTCCGGCTCGACGAGCCGCAGGCCTGACCGCGGGTCAGCGCATGCCGGTGGTGGACTCCGACAGCGAGCGCGGGTCGCGGGGCCGCCAGGTGCCGCGGGCCACGGCGGCCAGGAAGCCGTCCACGGTGCGGTTGAACACGTCCGGTTCTTCCAGGTTGGCGGTGTGGCCGGTGCGGGGCAGCACGGCCAGCCCGGCGGCGGGAATGGTCCGCTTGAGCATCAGCGCGGGCTCCAGGCAGCCTTCGTCCTCGTCGCCGACCAGCACCAGGACCGGGGCGCGGACCTGGGCCAGCTCACCGGTCAGCGCGTAGAGGGAGGACCGGGCGGCCTGCACGCCCCGCATGGTCAGCGCGCTGCCCAGCGAGGAGTGCCCGGCCAGCGCGGCGGCGAACTCGGCCCAGCCGCGCGGGTTCTTGTTCTGGAACTGGACCCGCGCCGGGCCGACCGCGTACCGCTCGGCGACCTTGGCCGCGCCCTCGGCGGCGAACGCGGCCGCGGTGAGCATGGATTCGGCGCGGAAGGCGTCGGCCCGCTCGGGCTGGGCCCCGTACCCGGCCCCGGCCACGACGGCCGAGCTGACCCGGTCGGGGTGGGCCAGGGCCAGGTGCAGCGCGGTGAAACCGCCCATGGACAGGCCGACCAGGTGGGCCCGGTCGACGCCGAAGCCGTCGAGCACCGCGAGCGCGTCCGCCACCGCACGCGCCTGGGAGTAGGCCGCCGGGTCGGTCGGCACGTCCGACGGGGGGTAGCCGCGGGCCGCGTAGGTGAGGCACCTGTAGGCCCCGGAGAAGTATCTGACCTGCGGCTCCCAGCTGCGATGATCGCCGGCGAACTCGTGGATGAACAGCAGCGGCTCGCCCTGGCCGGTCTGCTCGGCGTGCAGCGTCACGCCGTCGTCGGTCTCGATGTCTGCCATCGGCGGCTCCTCGGGTCGGGCGGCAGCCTTACTCGGTCAATTCTTTTACCGGATCCGCACCCATAATGTGCTGGTATGTCCGAGCTGACGCGGCGGCCTCGTCCCCGTCGGCCAGCGCAGCCAGGATCTGGTCGTGCTGGCGGGCCGACTCGGCGTGGCTGCGCGACACCCGCGGCCCGCCGTGCAGCGAGGCCCACAGCAGCCGCATCAGCGACAGCAGCAGCGGGCTGCGGGCGCAGGAGTACACCGTGAAGTGGAACTCCCGGTTCAGCTCCAGATAGGCCGGGTCGTCGTCGGCCAGGGCGCGCATCTGGCCGTTCAGCTCGCGCAGCCGGGCCAGGCCGCCGGCGTCGATCTTACGTGCGGCCAGGGCCGCGCCCAGCGACTCCAGGGCCGCGCGGATCTGGAAGTTCTCCTCGACCCGGCCGACGTCGGGGGCCACCACGGTGAAGCCCCGGTGCGTGTCGCAGATCAGCAGCCCTTCCGATTCGAGCCGCCGCATGGCCTCGCGGACCGGGGTCTGGCTGACCCCGAACCGGTGGGCCAGATCGCGCTGCCGCAGCTGCTCCCCCGGGTCCAGCTCGCCGGTGATGATCAGCTCGCGGATCAAGGCGGCCACCAGGTCGGTCTTGCTGACGTAGCCTTTCGCGGTCATCGGCTGCTCTCCTGGCTGGCCGCCTGGCTCAGGGCCCGGACCCGGGCCGGCGTGAGCGGCAGCCGGCCGACGCCGCCGGGCAGGCCGAGCGCGTCCCGCACCGCGTTGGCCACCGCCGCGCCGACGGCGTTGATGCCGCCCTCGCCCGCGCCCATCACGCCGAGCGGGTTGCCCGGGGCCGGGGCGTCCTGGCTGACCAGGACGTCGACCGGGGGGACTTCGGCGGCGGTCGGCAGCCGGTATTCGATGAAGCTGATCGCCTGCGGCTGCCCGGCGTCGTCGTAGCTGAACTCCTCGAGCAGCGCTCCGCCCAGGCCCTGGGCCACCCCGCCGCGCAGCTGGCCTTCCACCAGCATCGGGTTGATGGCCCGGCCCACCTCGTAGGCGACCAGGTAGCGCAGCACCCGGACCCGCCCGGTGCCGGTGTCCACCTCCACCAGCGCGGCGTGCGCGCCGTAGGGGTAGGTCATATGCGAGACCTCGAACCGGCGGCGGGCGGACAGGCCGGCGGGCTCGCCGGGCCGCAGGTGCCTGCTGGCCGGGGCGGCGGCCCGGGCGATGTCGGCCAGGGCCAGCCGGGCGGTTGGGTCGCCGCGGACGGTGACGGCCCCGTCGGCCAGGTCGAGGTCCTCCTCGGCGGCCTCCAGGACGCGCGCGGCCAGCTCGATGGCCCGCTGCCTGACCGCGGTCGCGGCCTGGTGCACGGCGCTGCCGCCGACCACGGTCGACCGGGACGCCCAGGACCCGGCCCCGAACGGCTGGGCGTCCGTGTCGCCCAGGGTGACCCGGACAGTGCCCGGGTCGACGCCCAGGGCGTCCGCGGCGATCTGCGTCATGACGGTCTCGATGCCCTGCCCCAGGGAGGTCCCGCCGGAGCAGACGTGCACGGCGCCTGACTTGCTCACGGTCACGTCGGCCGTCTCCTGCGGCCCGAGCCCGCTCTTCTCCACGAACATGGCCAGTCCGAAGCCGCGCCGGCCGCCAGCCGCGGCCGGGGTGGCGGTGCGGTAGCCGAGGCGGTCGGCCTCCTTGACCGCCGCCGCCAGCAGGGCGGGATAGTCGCCGGTATCCAGGATCAGGTCGGTGCCCAGGGTGCTGATCGGGCGCTGGTGCGGCAACTCGGCGGCGGTCAGCAGGTTGCGCTCGCGCAACTCGATGGGGTCGATGCCGAGCTGGGTGGTGGCCACGTCGAGCAGGTGCTCGCGCGCCGCGGTGCCCTCGAACCGGCCGGGCGCCCGGTAGGTGCCGCACGGCGTCTTGTTGGTGAGCACCACCCGGACCTGGCCCCGGTAGGCGGGCACCCGGTAGGGGCCGGGCAGCATGGCCGCGGTGAGTTCGGCCACCGCGACGCCGTGGGTGCGGCAGTAGGCGCCGTTGTCCTGGGTGATGTCGTCCTTCAGGCCCAGGATCCGGCCGTCGGCGTCGAAGGCGGCGGCCACCCGGTGGTACTGCTGGCGCGAGTGGTTCACCGCCACCAGGTGCTCGGCCCGGTCCTCGGCCCACTTGACCGGGCGCCGCAGCTGGATGGCCAGCCAGGGGATGAGGAAGTCCTCGGGGTAGAACTCGCCCCGGACGCCGAAGCCGCCGCCCGCGTCGACCGCGTGCACGTGGATCAGGGTCTCGTCCATGCCGAGCAGGCCGGCCAGCAGGTCGCGGTTCCACACCGGGACCTTGGTCATGCCGAAGATGCTGAGCGTGCCGCGGTCTGGGTCGGGCACGGCCAGCAGGCAGCGCGGCTCGAGCGGGACGCCGGAGTGCCTGCCGATGGCGAGGTCGATCTCCACCACGCGGGCGGCCCGGGCGAAGGCGGCGTCGGTGTCGCCGTAGCCGCGGGTGAGCTCGGCCGCCACGGGGGCCTCCGCGTTCCGGGCATCGAGGACCACGGCCCGTTCGGCAATATCAATATCCACCAGCTCGGCGGCGTCCTCGCAGGCGTAGGGGTCGTCGCCGGCCACCACGGCGAGCGGCTCGCCGACGTAGCGGACGGTGCCGGCGGCCAGGATGGGCTGCAGGTAGCGGCTGAGGTCGGTGCCTGCGATGGCCAGCCGGACGGGAATGGCCAGGCCGCCGGGCAGGTCGCCGGCGGTGATGACCGCGGCGATGCCCGGGGCCTGCGCGGCCTGCGTGACGTCCAGCTCGCGGACCTGCCCGTGGGCCGATGGCGAGCGGACGATCCGGGCCCACAGCTGGCCTGGCGCGCTGATGTCGTCGCCGAACCGGCCGCGGCCGCGCAGCAGGCGGGGGTCCTCGCGGCGCGGCAGCCGGCTGCCGATGACGCTCATGGGCCGTCCGCGGCCGAGTCCCGGCGGGCCCGTGCGGTGGCCACGATGGCGTCGATGATGCCCTGGTAGCCGGTGCAGCGGCACAGGTTCGAGGCGACCAGGTCCCGGGCCGCCTGCTCGGACAGCGGCCCGGCGGCGGCCGGCTCGGCCAGGTAGGCCTCGGCCAGCATGAGGAAGCCGGGGGTGCAGAACCCGCACTGCAGCCCGTGGTGGTCGCTGAACGCCTGCTGCAGGTCAGACAGCTGATCCCCGTCGGCCAGGCCCTCCACCGTGCGGACCTCGGCGCCGTCAGCCTGGACGCCGAAGACCAGGCAGGCCCGGACCGGCGCACCGTCGAGGATGACCGTGCAGGCACCGCAGATGCCGTGCTCGCAGCCCAGGTGCGTGCCGGTGTAGCCGAGGTCATGGCGGAGCACGTCGGCCAGCATCCGGCGGGGCTCGACGGCCAGCTCATGGCGGTGGCCGTTGACGGTCAGGACGACGGGATGCAGGTCCGTCATGAGGCGGCCCCGGCCCTACTCAGGGCGGCACTGCTCATGGCCGCGCTGCTCATGGCGGCGCTGCTCAGGGCGGCACTGCTCAGGGCGGCGCTGAGGTCCTGGGGCAGCACGGGGATGTGGTCGAAGCGCACGTCGGTGTCGGACAGCGCGTCGTTGATGGCGTCCAGGACGGCCGCCGGGGCGCCGATCGTGCCGCCCTCCCCCATCCCCTTCGCGCCGGTCTCGCTGAACCGGGACGGCGTCTGCAGGTGGATGATGTCCACGGCGCACATCTCGGCCGCCGTGGGGGCTAGGTAGTCCATCAGCGTGGCGCTCAGCGGCTGGCCTTCCGGGTCGAAGCAGATCCGCTCGAGCAGGGCGGCCGCCGCGCCCTGGGTGACGCCGCCCCGGACCTGCCCGTCGACCACCAGCGGGTTGATGACCACGCCGCAGTCCTCGACCACCAGGTACCTGTGCAGCCGGATAGCGCAGGTGCCCGGGTCGATGGCGACCATGGCCACGTGGCAGGCGTTGGAGAAGGTGCCGGACGGGTCGAACGAGGCCCGGGCCTCGAGGCCGTAACGCAGGTCCTCCGGCAGCCGGTGGGTCTGGAAGTGCACCAGCCGGGCCAGCTCGCCGATGCCGATGGCCGAGGCTTCATCGCCGCGGATGCGGGCCGTCCCCTCGGCCAGTTCCACGTCGGCCGGGCTGGCCTCGAGCAGGGCCGCGGCGGCCTTCTTGAGCTGGCCGGCCACCAGGTCGGCGGCCCGCCCGGCGGCGCTGCCGCCGGTCACCACCGACCGGCTGCCCCAGGTGCCCCACCCGTAGGAGGCCAGGTCGGTGTCGCCCTGGCGGAGCCGGACCTGGTCCGGGTGCACGCCCAGGCGGTCGGCGACGATCTGGGCGAAGGTGGTCTCGTGTCCCTGGCCGTGGCCGCAGGTCCCGGTGGTGACGATGACCTCGCCGGTCGGGTCCATCCGGACCAGGGCGGTGTCGTAGCCGGGGGTCATCCGCATCCGGCGCAGGGACATGGCCGGCGTGCCGTAGGCGGTCCGTTCGGAGAAGCAGGCGTAGCCGATCCCGGCGCGCAGTCCGCGGCCGCGCAGCCGGTCCCGCTCGGCCGGCCATTTCTTGTCGTGCACCTGCGCTTCGGCCAGGTCGAGGGCCTCGCGGTAGCTGCCCTCGTCGTAGGTGATGTGGTTGACCCCGGTGTAGGGGAACTCGCCGGGGCCGATCAGGTTGCGCCGCCGCACCTGCAGCGGGCCGAGGCCGAGGGCTTCGGCCGCCTTCTCCATCAGGCGCTCCATGACCAGCACCATCTGCGGCCGGGACACGCCCCGGTAGGGCGCGGCGGGGGCCTTGTTGGTGGCGATGGCCCGGCCGCGGGCCCGGTAGGCCGGCACCTTGTACACGCCGGGCAGTTCGGTCGCGGCCATCAGCGGCTCGACCGCGCAGGTGAACGGGAACACCGAGTACGCTCCGGTGTCGCAGTCGATCTCGGCGTCCAGGCCCAGGATCTGGCCGGTGGCGTCGAAGGCCGCGCGGACCCGGTACCGCTGCTCGTGCCCGTGGAACGCGGCGGTCAGGTTCTCCTGCCGGTCCTCGGTCCAGCGCACCGGGCGGCCCAGCCGCAGCGCCGCCGCGGCCACGGCCACCTCTTCCCGGCCGACCACGCACTTCAGGCCGAAGCCACCACCTACGTCCGGGGCGATCACCCGGACCGCCCGCTCGGGCAGGCCGAGGGCCTGCGCGACCCCGGAGCGGACCTGGTGCGGGACCTGGGTGGAGACGTGCAGCACCAGCTGGTCGTCACGGTCGTCCCGTTCGGCCAGGCAGGCCCGTCCCTCCAGGGGCAGCGCCGCGACCCTGGCGCTGGAGAAGTTAGCGCTGACGGTCAGGTGGGCGGCGGCGAAGATGGCCGGCAGCCGGTCGTCGTCGAACATGAGCAGGTCGACCAGGCAGTTGCGGCCGGCTTCGCCGTGCAGCCGGGGGGCGGCCGCGGCGGTGGCCGCCTCGATGCTGGTCACGGCGGGCTGGGGGTCCCAGTCCACCTCGACCAGTTCGGCCGCGTCCTCGGCCCGGTAGGGATCGTCGGCGAGGACCAGCGCGACCGGCTCGCCGACGAAGCGGACCACCTCCGCGGCCAGGATGGGCATCCGGGTGGGCACGAACTCATCCCGTTCCAGCGTGGCGAGCAGGAAGGGATGGCCCAGGCTGGCGGCGTCCAGGACGGCGGCCACGCCCGGCTGCCCGGCCGCGGCGGCGGTGTCGATCCTGGTGAGGTGGGCGTGCGCGTGCGGGCTGCGGACGAACGCGGCGTGCAGCAGGCCGGGCCGGGTTCTGGGGTCCAGGTCGGCGACGAACCGGCCCCGGCCGAGCAGCATCCGGCGGTCTTCCTTGCGAGGTACGGCGGCGCCGATCCAGGGGCTCACGTGCTGTCCTGGCCGGTGCTGTCCTGGCCGGTGCTGTCCTGGCCGGTGCTGTCCTGGCCGGTGCTGTCCTGGCCGGTGCTGTCCTGGCCGGTGCTGTCCTGGCCCGTGCTGTCCTGGCCCGTGCTGTCCTGGCCCGTGCTGTCCTGGCCTGTGCTGGGCTCGGCCGCCTCGGCGAGCGCGCGCGACACGAGCGTCGCGGTCAGCCGCCGCCGGTACTCGCCGCTGCCGTGGGTGTCTTCCCGCGGGTCGATCTGGCCGGCCGCGTATTCCCCCATAGCCTGCCAGGAGTCCGCCGTGGCGGGCTGGCCGGCCAGGGCACCCGCGTCGATCTCGACCGGCCGCGGCCCGACGCCGCCCAGGACCACGCGGGCGGACCGGCAGGTTCCGTCGCTGATGTCGGCCGTGACGGCGACGGCGACCACCGCGAAGTCCCCCTGGCGCGGGGCGAACTCGGTGAGCACCGCCCGGGGCGCCGGCCGGGGGAACCGCACCTCAGTGATCATCTCCTCCGGGCTGGCCACGGTGGTGTAGTAGCCCGCGAAGAACTCGGCCGCCGGGACTTCGCGCCGGCCCTGCGGGCCGGTCAGCACGACCTGCGCGTCGAGCAGCACCGCCAGCAGGCACCATTCCGAGGCCGGGTCGGCGTGGGCGATGCTGCCGCCGAACGTGCCCCGGCTGCGGATTGGGTAGTGCCCGATCCACCGGGCCGAGCGGGGCAGCACGCCGAACCCGCGGCGGACCGCCGGGTCACGGGTCGTCTCCACGGCGCGGTGCGTGGTTAGGGCCCCGATGCGCAGCCCGTCCGCCGGTTCGGTCCCCGCCGGTTCGGTCCGCAGGTAGCGTAGGCCCTCGATCCTGGTCACGTCGATCAGCGCGGCCGGGCGGGCCAGCCGGAAGTTCATCATCGGGACCAGGCTCAGCCCGCCGGCCAGGATCTTGGCCTCGTCCCCGAGTTCGGCGAGCAGCGCGACCGCTTCGTCCACGCTGTGCGCGCGGTGGTAGGCGAACGGCGCTGGCTTCACCCTGGCAGGCTCCTCAGGCTCCCGGTCAGGTCCCGGTTCATTTGGTATACCATATTTCAGACGTTTCGGGAGCCGCGCATGCCCCATCCTCACCATCCTCACCTGATGGTCGAGCGCCATCCGGCGGGCTACCGCTGGCTGCGCCTGGCCCGGCCGGAGCGGCGGAACGCCCTGGATGTCGGCCTGATGACCGCGGTGCGGGACGCGATCGCGGCCGAACCCGCGGCGCCCGTGCTGCTGGGCAGCACGGACCCGCAGGTGTTCTGCGCCGGGGCCGACCTGACCATTACCGATGCCGAACGGGCCGTCATCTCCGACCTCATTTACGACTGCTGCGAGGCCATGATCACCAGGCCCGGGCCGGTGATCGCGGTAGTGACCGGCGCGGCGGTGGGCGGCGGGGCTCAGCTGGCGATCGCGTCCGACCTGCGGATCGCGAGCCCGGCAGCCCGGCTGCGGTTCACCGGGCCGCCCGGCCTGGACCTGGCCGTAGGCGCCTGGCTGCTGCCCGACCTGATCGGCCGGGGCGCGGCGATGGACCTGGTCCTGACCGGCCGCTGGGTGGATGCCGCCGAGGCGCTGTCCCTCGGGCTGATCAGCTGCATCGAGGACGACCCGGACCTGGCCGCCGGGCAGATCGCCGCCGGCCTGGCGGGCCGGGACGGCGGCGCGGGGGTCAAGGCGGTGATGGCGGCCGGCGGCCTGCTGGACCGGCTGCGCGCCGAACGTCAGGTCAACCGGGCCGCCTGGGCCCGGCGGACCGGGGCGGCTGCCGGGTGAGGCCTGAAGCCGGTGAGCGGTTACCTGGACTGGAGCACGGCCGGCTGGCGGACGCACCTGCCCGGGCCGCACCCGCCCGGGCTGGCCGACATGCGGTCGCTGGTCGCCAGCCTAGGCGACGGAACGATTCCCGCGCTGGCCGCCGCCTCCGCGGCCGCGGTGCCCGGGAAGGTCGCGGTCACCGTCGGCGGCGAGGCGGTCACCCACGCGGAACTGGACGACGCGGCGGCCCGGGTAGCGGGCTGGCTGGCCGGCCGGATCCGGCCCGGCGACCGGGTGCTGCTCGCGGCCGCGGCCAGCGCCGGCTTCATCCGCTGCTACCTGGGGGCGCTGCGCGCCGGGGCGGTGCTGGTGCTGGCCAACCCGGGCTACACCGCCGCCGAGCTAGGGCACCTGATCACCGACTCCGGCGCCGTCCTGGCCTTCGCCGACCCGGGCCCGGCCCGGCTGCTGGCCACGCTGGGGCCGGATCCGCTGGTCACGGTGCCCGTCCGGCAGCTGCCCGAGACCGCGGGCCGGACCGCCGGCATCGTGCCGGGCCCGGAGGACACCGCCCTGCTCGCCTACACCTCGGGTACCACGGGCCGGCCCAAGGGCGTGCCGCTGACGCACCGCCAGCTCGCGACCTCGATCCGCTCGGCCATGGCGGCCTGGCGCTGGGGCCCGGACGACGTGCTGGCCCACGCGCTGCCGCTGTACCATCAGCACGGCCTGGGCGGCGTCCACGCGGCGCTGATCGCGGGCGGCACGGCGCACATCAGGTCCCGGTTCTCCCCCGCCGACCTGGTGGCCACGATCGAGACCACCCGGGCCAGCGTGCTGTTCGCGGTGCCCACCGTCTACCAGGCGCTGATGGACGCGGATGTGGCCGTGGCCTCGCTGCGGGGCCTGCGCTTGGCGGTGTGCGGCTCGGCCCCGCTGAGCCCCGCGCTGGCCGCCCGGCTGGCCCAGGCACTCGGGCGGGTACCGCTGATCAGGTACGGCACGACGGAGACCGGGCTCAACGTCTCCAATCCCCTGGACGACCCGCGCGGTGACACGGTCGGGGTCCCGCTGCCCGGCGTCCTGGCCAGGATCCGCCCCGCCGACGGCGAGGCCGAACCGGGCGCGGACGGTGAGATCCAGCTTGGGGGGCCGCAGGTGTTCTCCGGCTACTGGCGCGACCCGGCCGCCACCCAGGCCGCCTTCACCCCGGACGGCTGGTTCTGCACCGGTGACATCGGGGCCGTGGACCCGGTCTCCGGCCACCTGCGGATCCGCGGCCGGACCAAGGAGCTGATCATCACCGGTGGGCTGAACGTCTACCCGCGCGAGGTGGAGATCGTGCTCGAGGAGCACCCGGCAGTAGCCGAAGCCGCGGTGGCGGGTGTGCCGCATAACCGGTGGGGCGAGCAGGTCACGGCCTGGGTGGTACTGCGCGACGGGAAGGGATTCGACGAGGCCGCCCTCATCGCGCACGCCCGGGAGCGGCTGGCCGGGTACAAGTGCCCCAAGCGGGTGTTCCAGCTGACCGCCCTGCCCCGCAACCACGTGGGCAAGATCGTGCGCAGCGCGCTGCGCTGAGCCGAGGCGCCCAGGTCCCGGGCTTGCTTTAGGGTGGTGAAACCCGGCCTTCACCACCAAGAGTGTGGTGAAACCCGGGTTTCATGCCGATACCATTTTCCGAGTCACCGGACCGGCGGCGGCGTGCCCTCAGCGCTGGCGGCCAGGGTCATGTCCCACTGGCACGCCTCGCAGGCGTGGCGGAACGCCGACCGGGTGAATTCCAGCGCGGCGGCCCGCGGATCCGGGCCCGACCGGACATCGTCCCAGTCCAGGATGTACTCACCCAGGGCTCCGTCCCACCGGGCCGCGGCCGGGGCCAGGGTCGCTCCGGCGAAGCCTTCGGGGGCCGGATGGGCGTAGGCGTAGAACGCGGCCTTCGGGTGGCGGGCGTCGCCGGGCCACCAGCCGACGGCGACCTCCTGGGCGTCCATCGCGTTGCGCATGATGAAGTCGTCCGAGGGCGGGTCGGCCGGCTGGCCCGAGAACAGGCTCACGGCCAGGTCGAACGAACCCCACCAGGCGTTCACCGGAGTCGAACGGCCGCGGTAGGGCGCCCGGTAGGCGGCCAGGACCAGCGCGGCCTGGGTCGCCGCACCGAAGTACCTGGCCACCTCATCCGGGTCGTAGTGGGCGTGCTCGCCGTCCTCATCCAGCGGCACGGTCCAGAGGACTTCCTGCGGGGTGGGGTCGATCTCCACCGGGCCGCCCAGGCCGCGGACCGCGGCCAGCACGTCCCTGGTCACCTCGCCGACGGCCCGGTGCGGGGTCAGCGCGACCCGTTCGGCCGGGCCGGCGCTGTGCTCGACCAGCGCCTCGTGCCGCCGCAGGTCGAGCGCGACGACCAGGGCGCCCGAGCCGTCGGGGGCGGGCAGCGGCGCTGTCTCCCAGCCCCGCGCGGTCACCCGCAGCGCCGCATGCTGCAATTGTGGTTCGGGCGGCGCGAGCCCGGCCGCCAGCTTGCCGAGGACCTGGGTGTGGGCATGCAGCGTGTCGCATGTCGCGCGCCACATGTCATACGAGACCGCGGGCCAGGCTGAGACCATGGCGGCAGGCTATCGGGGCCGTGGCCGGACGCGTGACCCGGCCCTCGGTAGGTTCGGCGCATCGGGTAAGGCAGAGGGAGGCGCGATGGTGATGCCGCTGGCGGGCCGGGTGGTGGCCGCGGTGATCGGCGGTCTGCTCGTGCTCGTGTCGGCCTCCAGCGTCACCGAGACGCTGATCGTGTCCCGTCCGATCAGCAGCAGCTTGACGCGGTGGGTGGACCAGATGATTGACCATGCCTACCAGTTGGTCGTCGCGCGAGCCCCTGACTACAAGCGGCGCGACCGGCTGCTCGCCACCCAGGCGGCGGCGATCTTGCTGACCCAGCTGGCGGTGTGGCTGGTGGTGGCCTATGTCGGGTTCGCCTTGCTGTTGTGGCCGTTCGCCGCCCGCGGTGTGGTGTCTTCCTTCGTCGACGCCGGGTCCTCGCTGTTCACCCTGGGCTTCGCCGTCCCGGCCGGCGCGGTGCCGGCCGTGATCGTGTTCCTGGCCGCCGCGGTCGGCCTGGTCATCCTCACGCTGCAGATCGCGTACCTGCCGACCTTGTACGCCGCGTTCAACCGCCGGGAGACCGAGGTGGCGCTGCTGAACGGACGGGGCGGCGTCCCCTCCTGGGGACCTGAGCTGCTGGCCCGCACCCACTACGCGCTGGGCACGGACATGTCGACCCTGGATACGATGCCGGAGCTGTACGCCCAGTGGGAACGCTGGGCCTCCGACGTCGCCGAGAGCCACACCACGTACCTGCCCCTGGTCCGGTTCCGTTCGCCGCAGCCGCTGTCGTCCTGGGTGACCTCGCTGCTTTCGGTACTGGACTCGGCCGCGCTGTTCCTGGCCCTGTCCCCTAAGGCCGCGCCTGAGGTCCCGGCGCGGCTGTGCTTGCGCAGCGGGTTCCTGTGCTTCAACCGGATCGCAGCGGCGATGGGCTTCGACATCCCGGCCGAGGCCGACCCGGAGGCCGGGATCAGCCTGACCTACGCCGAGTTCCTCGACGCGGTAGAGCGGATGCGCGAGGTCAAGTTCCCGATCGAGCGCACCCCGGCCGAGGCCTGGCCGGACTTCGTCGGCTGGCGGGTCAACTACGAGCGGGCCGCCTACGCGGTGGCCGCCGCCGTCTACGCGGTGCCGGCCAAGTGGTCAGGCCCGCGCCGGCACCCGGTGGAGCCCATTGCGCCCCTCCGTCCCCCCGGCGGCCGCCCGCCCAAGTAGGCACCGCCGGATCCCGGGGTGGTCGGCGTCCCGACGGCTTCATCGCCGCGGTCGAAGGGTGATGGGTGCTGATCGTGCTCAGAACCCCTGATCGTGGACATTTACCGCTGGATATTGACGTCGGTCAGGCTCGCCGACCAGTTCGGCGCCTGAGCCAGCGCACCCACATCATCACCACCAGCCTGGGCGCGGAACGCAGGTAACTGCGGACCGCCTGCCCGCGCCGCCCGGCGGGCATCTCGAACAGCAGGCTCTCGGCTTCGGCCAGCCACCGGCGGCCCGCGGCCGCCGGCATCAGCCGCGCCACCGTACTCAATACCGGCTGCCCTCTGTCCGCCGTCGGCGCGTGCCCGGCCTCGCCGTCCAGTCCGACTCCAGGAGTGCCGCCCTTGCGCCTGCCGCCTTTCCGCCCGCCGCGGATCCGGACGAGGAATCCATCCGTGGCCGGCCAGGCGTAGTAGACCACTCCTGCGTTAGCGATGACCAAGAAGCTCAGGATGACGTAAGCCGGCAGATACGCGGGCGGGCCGGTCAGCACCACGTAAGCCCCGTATCCACAGCTGATCACCGCGCCAAGGATGAGACCGGCCTTCTTCCGCCTCCCGTCGACCGGGAACTCGGGCAGCATCAGGCGGTCCCGGTTTCACGGGCAAGACCGCGCAGGGCGGCGCCCCGGGGGCGGCGCGCGCTCGCGACGGCCGCGCTGGCCTCAGTCGCGCCGTCGGCGGTCAGCCCGTAATACCGCCGGGCCGGCCTCTTCTCCTGGCGCGGGTCGACGTCCTCCCACCGGCTGGTCACCCAGCCCTGGTGCTCCAGCCGCAGCAGGATCGGATAGGCCGTTCCGGGCATCAGCCCGGTCTCCTCTGACAGCTCGAGCCCGTACCGTTCCCGGCCCGGTTCGCGCAGCAGAGCCTGCAGCACCAGCAGGACCTGGACCGTGAGCCGAAGCGCCATGCAAGAACTCTAAGTAGGTCATCAGGAAGCTGTCAAGAACTCTATATAGGTGCCGCCGGATAGTTCCAGTTCAGGTAAGAACCAGGCTGGTTCAGATCGACCGCATCGAATTGTCAGTGTCTCGTTTCAATGAAATTACTCTGAAGGATGATGCGGCAGACGTCTTCTGGGGAGACAATAAGGGCGGTCACCGTGCGGTAAGCCGG
This sequence comes from uncultured Actinomycetes bacterium, assembly GCA_963835775.1. Taxonomy (GTDB): domain Bacteria; phylum Actinomycetota; class Actinomycetes; order Streptosporangiales; family Streptosporangiaceae; genus Palsa-504. The sequence goes on from CAWIHB010000010.1 coordinate 174,487, forward strand.
GCCGGCAGCTCTGGATCGGTCGATCGGAAGGGCGTGCAGAATGCTCCATCAGTTGTGGGGTCCGCTGTTCGACCTGGTGGGGAACGGCGGCTATCACGCCTTCACCTTCAGCTGGTTCTTCCTTAAGGTCGCCAATGTCATCGAGATGATCCTGGTGGTGGTGATCTTCGTGGCCGGGATGTTCATTAACCTTCCGGGCGGGAAAACGAAGACGTCGGGGCACCGGCGATGACCGGCCGGGCACGCTGCTTCCGGGACGCCACCGGGCGAGGTGCCCGGTGAGTACGCAGGGCGCGGCTCCGGTGCCGCGGGAACCGGATCCGGTCACCAACGCCACCGGGGCCGAGCAGTTCTCGCTGGCGCGGCCCAGCCCGTGGCTGCGTGGCTACCTGCTCCGAAACTACCCGTTGGGCAAGCTGCTCCCTGACACCGAGCCGGCGTACGTCTCCTCGGTGCTCTACAGCATGGGCGTGCTGACGCTCGCGGCGCTCATCGTCGCGATCATCAGCGGTGCGATCATCGCGCTCGGCGGGGTCTCGTTCTGGCACACGAACTCCTTCGGCGCCTTCATGAACAGTATTCATTTCTGGAGTGTGCAGGCCATGTTCCTGTTCATGGCCGTGCATTTCATCACGAACTTCTTCACCATGGGCTGGCGTGGCGGGCGCGGCTGGACCTGGATCACCGGAGTAATCGCGTTCATCGTCTCCATATTGACCTCCTTTACCGGCTTCCTGATGATGACCAACTGGGACAGCCAGTGGATCGGCCAGCAGGCCAAGGACGCGTTCAACGCGCTCGGCATCGGCGCGATCTGGAACGTGATGAACGCGGGTCAGCAGTTCACCATGCATGTGGTCTTCACGACGGCCTTGCTGCTGTTCATCGTGTCGGTTCACATCGGCCTGATCCGGCGTCGGGGCGTGGCCCCGCCGCCCGGCGCGGAGGCGCTTGAGGTCCCCGAGGGCGAGCCGGGCTATCCGGCCAGCGCGAGCTTAGGAGGCGGAGATGGCAACGCGCGCCAAGCGGCACCCGCTGCGCACCTGGCAGGGTCCCGAGCGCCGGTACGACCTCATTACCGAAGGGACGATCTCGATCATCCTTGTCGCCGTGCTGTGCATCCTCGCCGCGAGCCTGTGGGGGTCCCCGGACGGCGGCCTCACCTACCCGGGCGCGCCGAAATCCCCGGCTGGGCAGGCGTTCAGCGCCAAGTACTGGGACGTGAACGACCCGTCGGACCTGGCCCAGACGGCGGTGCAGGAACTGGCCGGCGGGACCACGACCGCTGGGTACGGCCCGCCGTTCAACCAGACCACCGGGGCGTCGCAGGAGTTCATCGGGATCCAGCCGGCCGAGATCGCCAAGTTCATCTTCGGCCTGACCCTTCCGATCAACACCGCGAACGATTTCGTCCTGGCCCCGGTCTCCCAGCTCGCCGCGCCCTCCAGCCCGGCCGTCGCGGCGGCGGTCAGCCTGTACAAGGCGGCCGGCGGCGACCTTTCGCCCGGCGCGGCGGCCTCCGATGTCGCCTCGTCCCAGCAGACGACCTGGCTGAACAACTATGCGAAGGCACTGGCCGCCTCTAACGCGAAGTTCACGCCCACCTCGATCACCGTGCCGGCGGGCAACTACGGGCCGGTCCCGGTGATCATTACGGCCGAACTCGCCATCGCGAGCAACGGGAGCCTGGACGGCTATTTCCAGGGCAGCCAGCAGCAGCTGAGCACGGACACCACCACGGCGACGATGTTCTTCAGCGACGGATCGATGTGGGAGACCATCGCGGAGGCTCAGGGGGTGGGCGGCGACCAATGGGGTGTCATGAACGAGCTGTGGAACTTCCCCGGCCAGGTCTGGCTGTGGCTGTACTCGGGGATGTACCAGATCCCGGCGCTGAACCCGTCGAACAACGCAAACCTTGACCTGGACGTCGGCCTGCTCATGATCCTGCTCGGGTTCCTGCTGCCGATGTTCGCGCCGTGGATCCCGATCATCAACCGCATCCCCCGGTGGATCCCCCTCTACAAGATCATCTACCGCCAGTACTACGCGAGCTCGGCGGGCGGACCGCCGCCCGCCGAGGTCTCAAGCGAGCCAGCCCCGCCACCACTAGCACCACCACCGGCGCCGCGAGACGGATCGTCGGCGCCCGGATGACGTTGACAATTCCCGCGGGGCCTTAACGGCCAGACTCCCCACTCGGAGCCGCAAAGCGCGATGGCAAAGGGGCGCGCTGTCACACAGGTTCGCGTGGTGTCCTGGCCGGGCGCGCCCTGGCCACTGTTCCGTCGATTCCGGCGGTCAGGCGGCCTTGCGGGCAGACTCGTCCGTCGCTGCGGGATTCTGCGGCAGCGATACCGTTTCGGCATTGCTCGCACGGCGCGGCTGGCGGGCGGCAACGAACACGGCGATAAGCCAGATGCTCAAGCACACAACGGGTACGACAGCGATGAGGGCCAGCAGGCCCGGGGACAGCGCCGAGTTCGGGTACATGATGGGTCTCCTGACGACTCTTCGAGTGAGCCCATTCCATCCGCGCCGTGCGTACCGAAGCACCGGCACAACGGCCCGGGTCCGGGGGCCGTAGGTCCCGTTCTTACCGCCCGTCGCCTGCTGCCGCGCTAGGCGGGCAGCACCTGGCGGACCTGGCGGGCGATCTCGAGGTCTTCCCGCGCGGCGATGACCAGACTGCGGACTGACGCGCCGGCGGCCCCGATCTCCCGGTCCCCGGTGCCGTCGGTGTTGCGCGAGGCGTCTTCCCGCACGCCGAGGAAACCGAGCCCGGCCATGGCCCGGGAGCGGATCTCGGCGGAATTCTCGCCGACGCCACCGGTGAACACCAGGGCGTCCAGGCCGCCCAGGGCCGCGGCCATCGCGGCTATGCTGGCGCGGAGCCGGTGCAGGTACACCTCGCGGGCCAGTTCGGCTCGCTGGTCGCCCGAGGCGGCCCGGGCCAGGACCTCTGGCATGTCGGCCGTCCCGGCCAGGCCGTACAGGCCCGACCGGTATTCGAGGGTGGCGGCGAGTTCGGCGGCTGGAGTCCCGGCGTGCTCCTCGAGCCACATCAGCAGGCCGGGGTCGACCGAGCCGGACCTGGTCGCCATGACCAGGCCGTCCAGCGGTGTGAATCCCATCGTGGTGTCCACCGAACGGCCGTCCTGCACCGCCGCCAGCGACGCGCCGGCGCCCAGGTGGCAGCTGACCAGCCGGCGCGGCGATCCGGCCAGCTCCGCGGTGCGCCGGGACACGTAAGCGTGCGAGAGCCCGTGGAACCCGTAACGGCGCAGCGTCCAGCGCTCTCGCCACTCAGCGGGCAGCGCGAACGTGGCGGCGGGGGCACCGATGGTGGCGTGAAAGGCGGTGTCGAAGCAGGCGACGCCTGGTACGTCGGGCAGCACCGTCTGGACCGCGTCCAGGGCAGCGAGCGATTTCGGCTGGTGCAGCGGCGCCAGGTCGATGAGCGCCTCCAGCCGCTGCCGGACGCCCGGGTCGATCATGACGGGTCCGGTGAACAGGCTCCCGCCGTGCACGATCCGGTGGCCGACCGCGCTCACCTGCCCCAGCGACCCGATGGCATCCTTGAGCTCGCCGACCTCGGCCACGCCGCGCGGTGCGGGCAGGTCGGCGGCGCCGAGCATCGCGTCGGCGTCGGAAAGCAGGCGCAGCTTGAGGCTGCTCGACCCGGCGTTGACGACCAGGATGGCGGGCACTACTGCCACTTCCACCCGTTGATCTCGGGGGCGTCCTCGCCCTGCTCACGGGTGTAGGCGCGGCAGGTGATCCGCTTGTCCGCCATCAGCTGGCGCACGTGCCCGGCCGAGGACGACAGCCCGGGCACCCGGTCGATCACGTCCATGACCAGGTGGAACCGGTCCAGGTCGTTCAGCATGACCATATCGAACGGCGTGGTGGTGGTGCCTTCCTCCTTGTAGCCGCGGACGTGGAAGTGGTCATGCCCGTGCCGCCGGTAGGTCAGCCGGTGAATCAGCCACGGGTACCCGTGGTAGGCGAAGATCACCGGCTTGTCCGTGGTGAACAGCGCGTCGAACTCGGCGTCGGACATGCCGTGCGGGTGCTCACTCTCCGGCTGCAGCCGCATCAGGTCCACCACGTTCACCACCCGGATCTTCAGCTCGGGCAGGTGCTCGCGCAGCAGGCTGACGGCGGCGAGCACCTCCAGGGTGGGGACGTCGCCGCAGCAGGCCATCACCACGTCCGGCGCGCCAGGCGAGTCGTTCGAGGCCCACTCCCAGATCCCGGCGCCGCGGGTGCAGTGAATGATCGCCTCGTCCATGGACAGCCAGTCCCACTGCGGCTGCTTGCCGGCCACGATGACGTTGACGTAGTGCCGCGAGCGCAGGCAGTGGTCCGCCACCGACAGCAGCGTGTTGGTGTCCGGCGGCAGGTAGACGCGGATGACCTCGGCCTTCTTGTTCACCACGTGGTCGATGAAGCCGGGGTCCTGGTGGCTGAACCCGTTGTGGTCCTGCCGCCACACCAGGGAGGAAAGCAGGTAGTTCAGCGAGGCGACCGGGCGCCGCCACGGGATACCGCGGGTGACCTTGAGCCACTTGGCGTGCTGGTTGAACATCGAGTCGATGATGTGGATGAACGCCTCGTAGCAGTTGAACAGGCCGTGCCGCCCGGTCAGCAGGTAGCCCTCCAGCCATCCCTGGCACATGTGCTCAGAGAGCACCTCCATCACCCGGCCTTCGGGCGCCAGGTGATTGTCCCCCGGGATGATCTCGCCCTCGAACTGCTTGCTGGTCACCTCGAAGACGTCGCCCAGCCGGTTGGACTCGGTCTCGTCCGGGCCGAACAGCCTGAAGTTCGACGGGTTGGCCTCGATCACGTCGCGCAGCCAGCTGCCCAGCACCCTGGTCGCCTCGGACTGCCCCGTGCCCGGCGCCTTGACCGCCACGGCGTAGTCCCTGAAGTCCGGCAGCCGCAGCTCACGGAGCAGCAGGCCGCCGTTGGCGTGCGGATTCGCGCTCATCCGCCGGTAGTCGCGCGGGGCCAGCTGGGCCAGCTCCGGTATCAGCGCGCCCGCGGAATCGAACAGCTCTTCCGCATGGTAGGAGCGCAGCCACGTCTCCAGCTGGGCCAGGTGCTCCGGGTTGCCGCGCGCCTCGGCGATCGGGACCTGGTGGGCCCGCCAGGTCCCCTCCACCGGCAGCCCGTCCACCACCTTGGGCCCGGTCCAACCCTTGGGCGTCTTCAGCACGATGGCCGGCCAGGCCGGGCGGGACAGGTCGCCGTCCAGGCGGGCGCGCCGCTGGATCGCGTGGATCTCGCCGATCACCGTATCCATGGTCGCGGCGAGCTGCTGGTGCACCAGCTTCGGGTCGTCGCCCTCCACCGTGTAGACCGTGTAGCCGTAGCCGCGCAGCAGCGACTCGAGCTCGTCGTGCGGGATCCGGGCCGGCACGGTCGGGTTGGCGATCTTGTACCCGTTCAGCTGCAGGATGGGCAGCACCGCGCCGTCCCGCGCCGGGTTGAGGAACTTGTTGGAGTGCCAGCTCGTGGCCAGCGGCCCGGTCTCGGCCTCCCCGTCGCCGATGACGCAGGCCACGATCAGGTCCGGGTTGTCGAACGCCGCCCCGTAGGCGTGCACGAGCGAATAGCCGAGCTCGCCGCCCTCGTGGATGGAGCCGGGCGTCTCCGGCGCGACGTGCGAAGGGATGCCGCCGGGGAAGGAGAACTGCCTGAACAGCCGGGCCATACCCGCCGTGTCCTGGGTGACGCCCGGGTACAGCTCGCTGTAGGTCCCCTCCAGGTAGGTGTTCGCCACCATGCCGGGCCCGCCGTGGCCGGGGCCCGCCACGTAGATCACGTCCAGGTCCCAGTTCCTGATCACCCGGTTCAGGTGGGCGTAAATTATGTTCAGCCCAGGCGTCGTGCCCCAGTGCCCAAGCAGCCGCGGCTTGATGTGCTCCGGCCGCAACGGCTCGGCCAGCAGCGGGTTGCCCAGCAGGTAGATCTGCCCTACCGACAGGTAGTTCGCCGCCCGCCACCAAGCGTCGATCGCATCAAGCTCGCTGGCCGTCAACGGCCCCCGCTCGAGCTCAGTCATCAGAACCCCCTTAGCCGGAGCGGGACTGGTAGCCCCCCGGTTGAGTTGCCCGAACTGCTGCTACCCGCCCTATCCTTCCGGGCCCGGTCTGCAGTGGCCAGCCCGGGGGTGCATCATTCACCTGCATGACATGTCAGCGCGGCTTGCGCAGGAACCGGTCCTGGGTCTGGCGCGGTATTACCTTGACCCGAGCGCCCGCCACGGCCGTGCCGCTCGGCCCGGCGATGACTGGGGTGAGGTCGACGGCGGTGACTTCCGGCAGGTCGTCGGAGAGCCGGGCGATCCGCAGCAGCAGGTCGCGGAGTGCGCTGACGTCGGCTGCGGCCTGGCCGAGCAGCAGCGGCGCCAGCCGGACAGAGCGGATCAGGCTTTCCGCGTCGGTGTCGGTCAGCGGGGTGAGCCGGGCCGCATGATCGCCCTTCGGGCCGCCGAGCCCGAGCACCACCAGATTGCCGAACATGTCGTCGTCGGCCAGCCGGACGGAAACCTCGATTCCAGCGGGCGTCACGGCGTCGTCGCCGACCGGCAGCGGCACTCCGTAGCAGTGCAGCAAATCGACGGACTGCGCGGGCGCAAGCCAGCCGCCGTCAGGCACCTGGCGGAGGAATCCGCGGACCAGCGCACGGGCATCCTCGACCTTGAGGTCGGCGAAGTCCGGCACGTGACCACGCGGTTCGGCCCGCCAGGTCCCGTAGCCGGCGGCGCGGGCCAGGGCCGCCGCCGCGGCCTCGGGATAGTTGTAGGCCGGGACCTGGCCGCCGTGCGCACCGGCCAGCAGCCGGACCGATTCTGGCTGGTCGAGGACGACGGCGGTGACCGGGATGCCGACATCCGCATCCTGGATGGCGGCCACCAGATCGCCGGTGGCGCCGGTCGGCAGGACAAGCGCGATGATGGCATTCACCTCTTCGTCGGCGGCGAGCAGGTCGAGGCACTTGCGGTACCCCTCGCCGGAGACCGTGGCGGTCGTGTCGACCGGGCCGGTGACGATGCCGCCGTCCGGCAGCAGGGCGCGCAGCCGCCGGCGGGTCAGGCCGTGCGGGCGGTGCACGGTGAGCCCGAGGCCGGCGCAGGCATCGGCGGCCAGGGCCGCCGCGCCGCCGACGTTGGACACGATCGCCACGGTCCGCCCGGCCGGGACGGGCTGGGTGGCCAGCAGGGCCGCGGTCTCGACCAGCTCACCGAAGCCCCGGGCGGTGATGACCCCGGCCTGCTCGAACAGTGCCTCGTGGCTGACCTGCGGCGCGGCCGCCTCCGCATCCGCCGTGTGTTCGGCCAGGACGGTCAGTACAGGCATGGTGGCGCCCACCCGGCGCGCGGCGCGGGCGAACTTGCGCGGGTTGCCGAACGACTCCAGGTACAGCACGGCCAGCTTGGTGACGCCGTCCCGCTGCCACCACATCAGCATGTCGTTGCCTGACACGTCGAGTTTCCTGCCCACCGAGGCGAAGGAGGAGATGCCGATGCCGAGCCGGGACAGCTGATCGGCCGCGGCGAAGCCCAGCCCGCCGCCCTGCATGACCAGGCCGACCTGGCCCGGCTGCGGGTGGTGGGCGGCGAAGGTGGCGTCCAGGCCGATGCCGGGCACCGCCACACCGAAGCAGTCCGGGCCGACCAGGCGCATGCCGTGGCGCCGGCACGCGGCGAGCAGGTCGGCACAGGCGGCATCGTCCAGGCCGGAGGTGATGACGACCAGCGACCGGACGCCACGCTGGCCGCACCGTTCGGCCACGTCAAGGACGGCGGCCGCCGGGACGGCGATCACCGCCAGGTCGGCCGGCTCAGGCAGGTCGAGCACCGAGGACAGGCACGGCTCGCCGCCGATGTGCCGGGCGCGCGGGTTGACCATGTACAGGCGTCCGGCGTACCCGCCGGTCCGGATGTTGTCCACGATGGTCCGGCCGACCGTGCCCCGGTGCCGGCTCGCCCCGATCACCACCACGGACTCCGGGGCCAGTACGTGCCGCAGGCTGGCGGCATCCGCGCACCGCTCGCGCTCGGCCATCGCGTCCAGATAAGCGCACAGGGCCGGGCCGGCCTCGTCAACGGGAAGCGGAAACGTCATCTCGATGACCCCCTATCTCCCTGTTTGGTAAGCGGCGTCGGCAAGCGCTCAGATGTACAGGCCGGCGATGAGCCTCTCGGACGGCGGGTAGTTGAGCTCGTCGTGCAGGGCCACCACGCCCCGGACCTGGCGGATCCGCTTCGCGAGTTTGCGGCCCAGTTCGGCCGTTTCCGGTGAGCCCTGCAGGGTGACCACGCCGTCGGCCACGGTCACCGTGAACACGGCGGGGTCGATGAGGAACTCCCGCAGGATCACGTCATCGGTGATCTCGGCCTTGATCTGGATATCCGGCCGGTCGTAGACGGCCAGCACGTCGATCCGGCTGATGATGCCCACCAGGTAGCCGCCCGCGTCGGTCACGGGAAGCCGCTTGACCCGGAGGTGGTACATCATGCGGACGGCCTGCTCAACCGGGTCGTCAGGCCTGACCGTCACCGCGTTGCTCGTCATCAGCTCACCGGCGGTCATTCCGTCGGCCTTCACCTGGTCCCGGTGGTGCAGCAGGCCGGTCATCACCCCGCCGTGATCGGCGTTCAGGGCCTCCTTGGCCAGCAGGTCGGCTTCGGAGACGACACCGATCAGCTTGGAGTCGTCATCGACGACGGGAAAGGCGCTGACCCGGTGCTTGCGGAGCAGGGCCGCCATGTCCTTGAACGACGCATCGCGCTTGACCGCCACGACCGGGCTGGTCATGAGGTCCTTGACCTTGGTCTTCATCACTCTCACTCCTTTGTCCCGGGCCGGCTCAGCGGCTGAGGACGACCTTGAGCGCGCCGGTGTCGGCTGCGCGGGCGAAGACGTCGTAGGCCGCTTCGAACTCGTCCAGCCCGAAGCGGTGGGTAATGAACCGCTTGGCATCGGTCTGGCCGCTGGTGACCAGCCGCATCAGGGTCGGGGTGGAGTAGGCGTCGACCAGCCCCGTGGTGATCGTCAGGTTCCTGATCCACTCATCTTCCAGGTGCAGCGTGGCCGGTGCGCCGTGCACGCCGACGTTCGCGATCCGGCCGCCCGGCCGGGCCAGCTTGACCGCCAGCTCGAAGGTGGCGGGGGTGCCGACGGCTTCGATAGTGACGTCCGCGCCGAGCTGTCCGGTCAGGTCGTGAACGACCTTCAGCGGGTCGTGGCTTGAGTTGTTGACCGTGACATCGGCACCGAAGTGCTTGGCCGCTTCCAGCCGGGCTTCGGACAGGTCGACGGCGACGATGTGGCTGGGGCTGTACAGCTGCGCGCCGGCCATCGCGGCCAGGCCGACCGGGCCCGCGCCGACGGCCTTGTGCCCGGGACCGTGGTAGATGAGGGCTCGCATGGCTTCCTCCACTGGTGATGTCCTCGGGTTCTGCTACCAGCCTCGTCGCCAGCACCGAAACAGGTCAGGGCCGAAGGTCCGTTTCGGGCCGGGTTGAAGGTCATGACATCGGCGCCGGGCGCTAAAGTCGTGCCTAGGCGACCAGGCCGCACCCGGGAAGGATCAGGCATGTCCGACCGCACGATCGAGAAACTCGACGAGGCCGAGTGCCTGCGGCTGATAGCCCAGGGAGGGATCGGCCGCATCGCTTACAACGGCCGGTTCGGCCCGGCCGTCCTGCCGGTGAACTACCAGTGGCATGACGGGGCGGTCGTGTTCCGGACCGCCGAGCACAGCGCGCTCGATGAGGACCTGCGGACCGGGATCGCGGGCGGTGAGTACAAGGTGGCGTTCGAGATCGACGACATCGACATGGCCGGGCGCCAGGGCTGGAGTGTCCTGATTCAGGGACCGGCCCATCACGTGGCCGACGCCGAGCGCGCGGCCGCCGTGCAGGCGGGTGTCGAATCCTGGGCCGGCGGCGAAAGGGAACTGTTCGTCCGCATCGTCCCGTCCCGTATTACCGGCCGCCGGATCAAGCCCGTCTAGCTTTCAGGCGGCCGCGAGCTAACGTTCTTTGTCGCTGGCCCGGGTGTACATGGCGGCTTCGCCCTCCACCCGAGCCAGTCCGATGGTCGACAGAACCTCACTGTTGCTGCGCGCCATGATCCGACTCTGCCCGATGACCGGCGGATGCCCGTAGGGCTGCGGGTCATGAACATTTGCTGCCAAACGACCCGGCCATTAGGACCTTTGGTCCCTTAGCCAGCCCGGCGCCGGCGTTCACGGTGGTCCCTAGCGGATTTTACCAGTCCGTTACCGGCGCAGCCGGTGAGCGTCGCAGGGAGGGACCAGTCATGCCGGTCGTGACTGTCGAGCCGGACGGATACCACGTCTTCATCGCATCGGGCCAGGCCTTCCTACCCCGCACCGCGGTACCCGTCCGGGTCCGCCGGCCGTGAAAGGACAACTGTCATGCCACTGCAAGGAGTCATGCGCCTGGGTTATGTGCACGCCCGGGTCACCGATCTGGCCGAGGCCAAGAGCCACTACGGCAGCACGCTGGGCCTGTACCCCACGCACGAAGAGCCCGGCAAGATCTACTACAAGGGCTGGGACGAATGGGATCACCACTCGGTCGTGCTGGAAGAGGGCGGCGTCGGGCTGGTCAAGATCGGCTTCAAGGTCACCGACCCGACCTGCATCGAGGACATCGAGACCAGGGCCCAGGCCTTCGGCTGCGTGACCGAGCGGATGTCGAAGGGAGAGTCGCTCGAGGTCAGTGACGGCGTGCGGATCATCGCGCCGTCCACGCACGTGATCGAGGTCTACCACGGCATGACGGCGGTCGGCACCGAGGTGGGCACGCACAATCCCGAGGTGTTCCCCCGCCACCTGCTCGGCGTCGGTGCGCCGGCCCTGGATCACGCGCTGCTGGTGGCCGAGGACGTCAAGACCATGGACCGGTTCTTCCACGAGGTCCTCGGCTTCTACGCCACCGAGCGGGTGGTCACCAGCCTGGAGGAGGACGCCGGCTACATCGCCACCTGGATGTCGGCCGGCCAGCAGGTGCACGACATCGCCGTGCTCAGCGGCCCGAACGGCAAGCTGCATCACTTCGCGTTCCGGCTGGGCGACTGGAACGACATCCTGCATGCCGGCCAGCTGTTCGCCATGGACGACGTGTCGGTCGACGTCGGCCCAACCCAGCACGGCATCACCCGGGGCGAGACGATCTACTTCTTCGACCCGGCCGGCAACCGCAACGAGGTCTTCGCCGGCGGCTACACCGCCTACCCGGACCGCCCCACCGTCTCCTGGACGCCCGAGGCGCTCGGCAAGGGCATCTTCTACATCCAGCGCGAGCTCAACGACCGGTTCACCACCGTAATGACCTGAGGAGACCGACATGGCTATCGATATCCAACCGAGAACTTCCGAGCCGGCCAGCGCGCCGCCCCCGAAGCGGACGCTGAGCCAGCCCTGGACTGGGGCGGCCGGGCTGGCCATCGTGCTGGCCGTGGCCGCGCTGCTCGGTATCGTGCCCGGCCTGCCGCGCTCGCTGGAGATCATCGGGCCGGTCAGCACGTTCTGCCTGCCGGTGCTGGCCGTCGCCGCGCTGTGGTGGAAGGGCTGGCCGTTCGCCGGGCTCTCCCGCCTGGCCGGCGGCCTGGCCACCCTGGGGCTGATCGTGGTGTCCGGCGTCGTCCTGACCGCCGCCGGACTGGCGGTGACCGGCAACTTCCAGCTCGGCCACCTGTTCGGCACGGCGGCCGAGGCGGCGCAGGGCCACATGGTGACGTTCCCGTTCACCGTCCCGCTGGCAGCGTTCATCTTTGTCGCCATGCTGCAGCTGACCTTCGTGTGCCGGCAATGGCCCTTCGGGCGCCTGTCGCCGGTGGCCGGCGGGTTCGCGGCGCTGGCCACCAGCTGGGCGGTCGGCGTGGCCGGTTACTTCCTGCTGGCCAACTGGGACTTCGTCCCGGCGGTGGCGCGGCACGCCATCGGTCTGCGCAACCCGGGCGGACCGGTCAACGCGCTGAACCTGGTGGGCGTCCTGTTGTGCATCGTCATCTTCCAGATGACGGTGTTCTTCCTGCTCGAGGGTTACCCGGTCAGCCTCATCAAATCCCAGCCGCTCTACCTGGCGGTGGCCAACGCCGCTACGATCGGCGGTGGGATCCTGCTGTGGTGGGCCCTGAACTCCGGTCTGGGGCTGTCCTCGCCGCAGGTGAGCGAGGTGGCCGGGGTCATCGTGGCCGGCACGCTGATCGCCGGACTGCTGTTCGAGGGGTGGCCTGCCCGCCTGGCCGGTCAGCCCGCCTGGTCGCGCCTCGCGCTGCTCGGCACGGCCGCCGTCGTGGCGGTCGCCTTGGGCTTCGCCCTGCGGGCGATCAGCCTCGGTGCGACCTGGACTGCAGACCCGCCGCAACTGTGGGTCGCGGTGATGAGCCTGAACTTCATCGGCGCCTTTGCCATCGTCCAGGCCGTCGTGTTCCGCCGCTGGCCGCTGCCATCGGCGGAGCCGGATCAGCTCGGCAGCTGACCCGGCGCTAACTGCCGCCTTCCCGGCCCGGGAAGGCGGCAGCCGCGGATTCAGGGCTTCAGGTCTAAAAGTCGGGACCAACGTCCCTGCCCGCCCCGGCCTGCGAACCGGTGAAATGCAAAGGTGTTCGTCGGCGATGAGATGCCCCTCGAGGTCAGTTTCGCTGTAGCCCGGGAAAGGCTGGCGCAGCTGACCTACAACGGTGCGCTGGTCAGCACCTCGGAAGATGCCTACAGCCACGAGCCCACCCCCATGATCCGGGTGGGCGCCGGCGGCCTGTCCAAGCTGGTCCGGGTGCAGGTCCGGGAGCTGGCCTGGACCGACACGTCGGCCGGGCTGGCGATCCGGTGGGAGGGCACCGGGCCGGGCGGCGGGCTGTTCCCGGTACTCGACGCCGATATCAGGCTCATTCCCGCCGGGGAGCACACGAGCGTGCTGATGATGGCCGGCTCGTACCGGCCGCCCTTCGGCCCGCTGGGTGAGACACTTGACCGAGCCATCCTGCACCGGGTGGCCATAACTACGATCCACAGGTTCGTGGCCCAGCTAGCCGCCCTGATCGGCGGGGGTCCGGCCGCGGCCAAGACGGCCGCTCCGAACGGGGCCGGGTCTTCGCCGCCCTGACCGCTACCTGGTTGCGCCGGGCGGACCTGGTTCCGGCCGCGGCCCGCCAGCCGAGGTGAAAGCGTAGTCGCGGATGTCCTGAATAACTTCATCCAGCCGGGTCAGCGCGTCACCGAGGCGCTGCCGGACCGTCTCACCGGGCAGGTCCGCGGCGGCCTGCAAGCTCAGGCCGAGCTGGAACAACCGCTGGACAACGCGGTCGAGCAGCTCCCTGGCCCGCTGCGGCTGATCGGCGGCGGCGTTTCTGGCCAGGCCTGCGAGGTCATCACGGCGGCGGGGCGCAGTGGCGTCGCGGATAACAGCGAGAACATAGTTCTCCGTGGCGGTCGGCACCGGGCTCAGGCTGATCTCCACCGGGAACGTGGCCCCGTCTTTCCTGAGGGCGGCCAGGCGGGGCCGTTCGGCCATGGGCCTGGCCTGCGGCGCGCGATGGTAGCCAGCCCGCTGACCATGGTGGGCGTCGCGGACGTCGGGCGGGACCAGATCGTCCACCGGCAGGCCGGTCAGCTCCTCGCGCCGGTAGCCGAACATCTCGGCACAGCGCCGGTTGGCCACCGCTATCTTCCCGTCCTCATCGACCAGGGCCAGGCCATCGCCGAGGGCGTCGAGCAGCTGCCAGAGCACAGCCGGAGTGACGGCCCGCACGCCCGGCACACCGGTCAGGCCCGCAGGGGCCGGGCGCGCGGGCTCCGGGCCGGCTCCTGGTGGGCCTGCGGCCAGCGCGGCGTCAAGCAGCGGATAGATGGAAACCAGGCGGTCCAGCCCTTCGATGGCCAGGACGCGCCTGATGACCGGGGCGGTGACCACCAGCCGCAGCTGCGTGCCGCTGGCCTCGGCCCGCTGGTAGGCCCTGGCCAGCGCATCCACCGCCGCGTGGTCGCAGGAAACGGTGCCGGTCATGTCGGCGACCAGGACGGCAGCGCCCCGGTTGATCACGGAAAGCAGCCGGTCGCGGAGCTGGCCGACATTCGAGACATCGACATGCCCGGGGAAGCCGACGACGGCCCGCCGGCCCGTCCAGGTCACCGGGAACGGGTCATCCGGCATGGCGTCCGCCGCGGCTGGTCGAAGAACTCGAGGGGCTGCGCATCGCTGGCCCGAAGCTTATCCGGCCAGGAGCACGCCGAGGAACAGCGCGGCCAGCACGTGCAGGAACAATGAGGCCTCAGCCCCGTTGGCCGCTCCAGAGCGGTCCAGCAGCCCTCCACTCGGCATCCCAAGCCTTCAGCCGGAGGCGGTCGAGAGCGCGGCGGGCCAGCGCGTCCGACGCCGCCAGCACCAGCAGCGAGACGAGGCAGGTCAGCACGACGGCGACGCAGACGTCACCGACGATGCTGCGGTGATCCGGCGGCGGAGCGGCGACTTCCCCTGAGGCGTCGATCCACGTCGGCACGATGCTTCCCTGGCGCGTCCCCACCGTGGCCGGGACTTCACCGGACCGGGCCGGCAAGCCTGGCGGCTGCCAGCGGGCCAGGACCCATATCGTCTGGATCGAGGTGTACGGATCAGGGATCCCGTTCGCAGGGGCCTGCTGGAGCAAGATGGCGCCGACCAAGTGCTCGGCCGCTTGCTGGGCATGAGCCTGGCGCAGCGCGGCATGGTCGGCCTGCCGGCCGACGGCGATCGCGGCGACCGGCACCCCGATGAGGAGCAAGATAACCATGGCCAGGTGCGCGGCCGCCTCGATCCGATCCGTCCCCCGGCGCAGCGGGTTACGGTCCAAGCCAATCCGGCGCGCCCAGGAAGCCGTGAACATCCGTCGTCCACGAGCTTTCCCGCCGTCCATCACAGCCTCACCTCCACGGGTACCTCCACTGGCCGCCCTCTGGGGCCGGACATGGAACCAGCCCGTCGGGTCAGCCTGCCGGAAAATAGCGTGCGCCAGATAGGGCCTTATGGCCCTGTCCTTGGTGGCCGAGATGCCCGACCTCAGCGCAGCTTGCGCAGGAACGGGTCCTGCGGCTCATGGGGCGCCAGCTTGATCCGCGCGTCCACGGCGAACACGCCGTCCGGCCGGGCGATCACCGGGTTGAGGTCAAGTTCGGTGACGTCGGGCAGGTCATCGGCCAGCCGCGAAACCCGGAGCAGCAGATCGCGGAGCGCATGCAGGTCGGCCGCGGGACGGCCGCGGTAGCCGAGCAGGAGCGGCGCGGAGCGAAGGGACCGGATCAGCCGGTCCGCATCGACGTCGGTCAGCGGGGCAAGCCGGGCGGCGTGATCGGCGAGTACGCCTGTGGCCACGCCGCCGAGGCCGAACACCACCAGCGGGCCGAACATGCGATCATCGGCGACCCCGGCGATTACTTCGGTACCTCCGGTGATCATCGGCTGCAGGAGGATCCCGCGCAGCCGGGCTCCGAAGCGGTCCGTCAGCTCGCGGTAGGCACGGCGTACCTCGGACTCGCTGCGCAGGTCGACCTCGACTGCTCCGGCGTCGGTCTTCTGCACCAGCCCGGGCACGTCAGCCTTGAGCACGACCGGGTAACCGAGCTCTTGCGCGGCGCCGGCGGCCGCATCCTCGGTCGGCGCCGGGATGAGCTCGACCAGCGGTATCCCGTAGCAGCGCAGCAGTTCGGCCGTCTCGTCCGGCAGCAGCCAGCCGTCTGCGCCTTCCCGGGCCAGGACCTTGCGGACCAGGGCCCGGGCGTCTGCGGCCCTGACGTCGGGGAAGCTGGGTACCTGGCCGCGGGGCGCGGTCTGCCAGTCCCCGTACGCAGCGGCGCGGGCGAGCGCGGCGACCGCCGTCTCCGGGTAACTGTAGGCGGGTATCGTCTCCGGTTCTGTCCCGGGGCGGATCTTGGGGATCAGCCGGACGGATTCTTGCTGGCCCAGCACGACGGCGGCCATCGGGATCGGCACGTCGGCGGCACCGATCGCGGTCACCAGGTCGCCGGTGGCGGCGGTGGGCAGGACGAGCGCGATCATAGCCTGTACGTCTGCCTCGGCCGCGAGCAGTTCCAGGCACTGCCGGAATGCCTCACCGGAGACCGCGGCCGTCGTGTCCACTGGACCGTTGAGGGTGCTGCCGTCAGGCACCAGCCCGCGGAGCCGCCGCCTGGCCGGCCCGTGCGGGCGGTAAACGGCCAGGCCGAGATCGGCGCACGCGCCGGCCGCCAGCGCGGCCGCGCCGCCGACGTTGGACACGACCGCCACTGTGCGGCCGGCCGGGACGGGCTGGGTGGCGAGCAGAGCGGCGGCCTCGATCAGCTCACCAAGACCCGGAGCAGCGATGATGCCGGCCTGTGCGAACAGCGCCTCCCGGCTGGCCAGCGGGGTCGCGATGGCCGCGGTGTCCGACCCGGCCGGCTGCTGGCGGGCAGCGGAACGGCCGCGTTGCACGGTCAGCACCGGCATGCTTCTGGCCACCCGGCGGGCGGTCCTGGCGAACTTGCGCGGGTTGCCGAACGACTCGATATGCAGGACGGCGAGCCTGGTCACGGTGTCGCGTTCCCACCACGTCAGCATGTCGTTGCCGGACACATCGAGTTTGTCGCCCACCGAGGCGAATGAGGAGATGCCGATGCCGAGCCGGGACAGCTGGTCCGCCAAGGCGAAGCCCAGCCCGCCGGACTGAGACACCAGGCCGGCGGCACCTGGGCGCAGGCGGTTAGCCGCGAAGGTGGCGTCCAGGCTCGCTCCGGGCACGGCCACGCCGTAGCTGTCCGGGCCGACCAGGCGCATACCGTGCCTGCGGCACGCGGCGAGCAGGCCGGCCCGGGCCGCCTCCGGCAGGCCGGAGGTGATCACCACCAGGGAACGCACGCCACGCTGGCCGCACTGCTCCGCAGTGTCCAGGACGGCGGCCGCGGGCACCGCGATCACCGCCAGGTCCACGGCCTCGGGCAGGTCGAGCGCTGAAGGCAGGCAGGGCTCGCCGCTGATCTGGTCGGCGCCCGGGTGAACCACGTAGAGCCGGCCGGCGTAACCGCCGGCCACGATGTTGTCCAGGATGGCCCGGCCGGCCGTTCCCCGCTTCCGGCTCGCGCCGATCACCGCGACCGATTCGGGCGCGAGCACGCGTCGCAGGCTGGCGATATCCGCACGGCCCTCCCGGCCGGCCACGCTGTCCAGGTAGCTGTCGAGCGCTTCTCCCGCGGCCTCGCTGGGCAGCGGGAAGCTCAGCTCGAAAATCCCGTCCGCGGCGTAACTGATCAAGGGCAGGCCGACGTCGGCGAAGACACTCAGCATCGGCTTGTTCTCGCTCAGCGTCTGCGCTGTGAACGTCGTTATATGACGGCTTCTGGCGTGCGAGATCAGGTGCTCGAGCAGGAGGGTGGCGATACCCCTGTGGTGCATGTACTCGGCGACCGCGAACGCCACCTCGGCCTGCTCGGCAAGGCCGCGCGGTACGTCGTAGCTGCCGCAGCCGACCACCTCGCCGTCCGACAGCGCGAGCAGCGCCAGTTGTCCGGGCACGGGATCGTGGCAGATCCGCCGGGCCTCCTTCTCGGCCGACAGCCGGCTGAGGTTGAAGAACCGCATGTAGCTGCTGTCCGGCGACATCGCTTCGAACATGGCCTTGACTGCGTCGAAGTCGCCTGACGTGGCGGGGCGGATCTCGACGGTGGTCCCATCGGTCAGGAGCGCGTACATCTGACCGGTCCGCCTCTGGTCCTGGTGTCAGTCGGTCGGGAAGTCGGCTAGGACATCAAAGGGGCCGCCATGACGCTCGCGGGGCGGGTAGGTGAGGCGGTCACGGACGGCCACCACACCCGGGATGTGCCGGATCTGGCCCACGATCTCGCGGCCGAGCTCTGCGGTCTCAGGAACGCCCTCCAGGGTGACAATTCCTTCCTTCACCGCCACCATGAATTTCTCCGGGTCGACGAGGAATTGATCGAGAATCAGGTCGCCGGCGATTTCCTGGCGGATCTCCTCGTCAGAGCGGTCGAAGACAGCCAGCACGTCCGCCCGGCTGACGATCCCGACCAGGTGGCCTTCCGCGTCGGTGACGGGGAGCCGCTTGACCTTGCGTGAGTACATGAGCTGCGCGGCATGGGCGATCGTATCCTCGGGCGCGACCGTCACCGCCGGGTGCGTCATCAGGTTGCCCGCGGTAATCCCGCGTGCCTTCTGCTGGTCGCGGTGGTGCCGAATGCCGTCCAGGATCCCGGGCTCGCCGTTGAGGGCCTCCTTGGTCAGCAGGTCAGCCTCGGAGACGACCCCGATCACCTTGTCCTCGTCGTCGAGGACGGGAAAGGCGCTGACCCGGTTCTCACGGAGCGCGGCGGCCATTTTCTTGAACGACGCATCCTGCCTGACCCAGACTACCCGGGTGGTCATGACATCCTTAACTGCGGCTTTCATCGGTATCACCTGCTCTTATATTTCGGGTTCCACCTCCAGCCTGACGGCCGGCGCCCGCGGACGGCAGGGCCGAAAGTCCGTTTCCGGCCGGGTTTAGGTCCCTGAGAACGTGTCAGTGATCGCGGCCAGCACCGAGTCTAGGCTGACCTCTCGTCGGTATCTTGCCGGTCAGGAGGTCTTGGCCCCGGCCCGGCTGAGCCTGTTCGCCACGTCGACCACTCCGTCGATATCCCACATCAGCCGGAGCGCCAGCAGAGGCAGGTCACGATCCTGGCCCGCCGCGGGCTCGATCCCGGTCACGGTCACCACACCGTTTCGCACCGTCACGACGATGCGCTCAGGATCGGTGAGCCCGAGCTCGGCCAGGACCTGGTGGGCGTCGTGGGCGATGTCAGCGTCCTCACGCAGGAAGACGCTCAGCAGGTCGCGGCGGGTGATGATGCCGACCAGCTTGCCGTCCGTGTCCACGACCGGCAGCCTCCTGAAGTGATGCGTGTTCATCAGCCGGGCCGCGGCGGGAAGGGTCGCGTCGGGCCTGATGGTGATGGCCGGCGAGGTCATCAGGACGCGCGCGTTCAGCGGCTCAGGCGGCTGGTTGCGCAGCGGCCAGTGCCGTCCTTCCGACTTGGCCATCCGGGCTCGCCTGGTCGTTTCGTCCTCGGCGGCGAGCAGGTCGGCCTCGGACACCACGCCGACGACTTCACGGCCCATCTTCAGGACCGGCATGCCGCTGATCTTGTGCTCGATCAGCAGGCGGTCGATTTCCTGGTATGGGGTGATCCGGTCGACGGTCACCACCGAGGTCGTCATCACGTCGCTGACGCGGCGGGCCCACCGGCGGTGCCGGGTCCCGCGGCCGTTTTGGCCGGCGTGGTGCTGGGCGGCATGGGGCTGCGCCTGGCGCGGCGCCTGTTCGTCCAGTTGCTCCTCCACAGTGTCCAAGGCGCGGTTCACGTCGGAGCGGGCAGCCCTGCCGTGCAGGGAGTCGTAGTACGCGGCGCCGAGGTGGCGGAGCATGGCATCGAGCAATTCATCGCTGCGGGCCATCATGCTCACTTCCCTTATCAGAGTTCATCTTCAGTGTTCCGCCGTGCCTGGCGCTAGCGTCATGGCCAGACGTCACCAGCAAGCCGGGACCTCAGTCACCTGGCCGCGGTCCTAGCCCCGCGGGTCCTAGTCTCGTCGGGTCCACTGGGGCCCGTTCGCCAGCCACTCGGCGTCCCACGCGGCCATTCGGCGCCTGTCCAGTGCCCACCGGGTCAGCCAGGCGAAGATGAGGAACACGACGGCGAGGCCCGCCACGGCGCCGCCTTCAGCCATGACAGCCCGGCCCTGGATCTGCGCGGGCTGCAGCGGCGGACCGGTCAGCTGGCCGGCCCGGTTGACCCAGACCGTGACCGTGCTGCCCGTGGATGCGCCGCCGGGGACCGCCACCAGGCCGGTGCGCACCTTCCCATCCGGCGCTGTCCACCGGGCTTCAGTCTCTGGGTAGGGTCCGGCCCCGTTCGCCCCCCAGGCCGGCATGGCCTCCAGCAAGGTCGCCGTGACATGGTAAGTCACGCGCTGCTGGACCTGCGCCTCGTGCGCGGATGCCGCATGGGTCCAGCTGCCCGCGGTGTGCGCGGCGAGCGGGGCGCAGGCCGCGAACGCAGCGATCAGCACACCGAGGAACAACGTCTCAGCCCGGTCGGACCTGCGCCGCAGCGGATTACCGTCCAGCTGCAAGCCGCGCAGCAGGCGGCCCAGCCGGGTGCTCCCAGGGCTGTGGCGTACTGTCACCGTTCTCACCTTTTCCGGGCCAGGTCACCGGGCTTCCACCCGGCGGCCGGTGATGGTGTCCGGAATGATGCGGAGGTAGACTTCGCGGTCACCGCCCGCCCACGGCCACACCGCGGCCTCCTCCTGCAGGCGGCGCAGCTCGGCCGGGTGCGCGACGCGGTGCGCCTGCCCGCGCACGAGCACGCTCCATCCCTGGCAGAGCGCCTCGTCGATACGGTCGACCTCCAGGGCGACCGGTCCGTCGGCGTGACCGTCGACGACGGTGCCCTCCGCCGTCCTGATCACCAGGGTGTCGTCGAAGTACGCGAAGTTCACCGGCACGACGACCGGGCCCGAGACGGTGCCGAACGCGATCCGCCCGATACCGCCCGGTGCGATCAGCCGCCGGCATTCCGACGAGGCGAGCCTGGTGATGATCCGGTGACCGACCGGACGGACCTGCCCGGGAGGAATCTCAACTCCGGCGCCGAGCAGTGCGGCCGGGGTAGTCTGCAGCGCCGCGGCCAGCCGCCGCAGCGCGATGGCGTTCGGCCGTCCCGGGTACCTTTCCAGGTATTCCATATACCGCAGGGTCATCCCGGCGCGCTCGGCTACCTGCGCCTGGCTCAGCCGCAGTTCCAACCGGCGCTGCGTGATCCGCTTGCTGAGGTCCCCCGGATCAGGCGGCGACGGCCAGCCTCCGCGCTCGCGTCGCGCCGCTGGTTGGGGAACCTGCCTGGATGTATATCTCACGGTCATCGGTATCGCGGTATCGGCCGCTCCGAAGGAGCGGGAACGCCGCTTCACCTCCTCGGTCCTGTCGCATGTCGTGCGGGGCTGCGCCCCACATGTTCACCGTCAGCAGGCGGAACGCGGAAGGCGAGTGGCCTCCGCCACGTCTGACCGGGACGTTGGTCCATAGCTGCCGCCGCCGTCCCGCTGGACTGCGCCGCAGCCCATGGTCCCGCCCGTGACGTGACCTCCGGCCCTAGCCAGAACCCACCTACCGCCGCAGGGTGAACCTGACGTCGTCTAGACAGACGGGCGGTGAAGCCCCATGATCGAGGTCACGGCGGCGGCCCTGGCCACCCATCCCTTCCTGCATGGCATGACGCGAGAGCAGCTGGCCGTGCTGGCCGGGGCGGCCTCGGAGGTCATGTTCCCAGCCGGGCGCCGGCTCTTCGAAGACGGCGGTAACGCCGACCACTTCTGGCTGATCGAGTCCGGCCACGTGACGCTGGACCTGCATGTTCCCGGGCAGGGCCGGATGAAGATCGAATCCATAGGAATGGGCGAGCTGCTCGGCTGGTCCTGGCTGTTCCCGCCCTACCGGTGGGCCTTCGGCGCCGTGGCTGCGAATCCGGTAAAGGCCTTCGAGTTCGGCGCGCCGGCCGTACGTGCCTCCTGCGCGTCCGACCCCGAGCTCGGTTACGAGCTCACCACCAGGCTGGCGCGGGTGGTCGCGAGCCGCCTGCAGGCCACCAGGGTCAGGTTGATCAGCGTTTCCACCCAGTCGGCGTTTCCGCGCTGACCGCACGCGGACAAGGAGGCGGACGATGACTGCCAAGCCAGTCGTGGCTGCTGTGGACGGGTCAGAGGAGTCGCTCCGGGCCGCGGAGTGGGCGGCCATGGAGGCACAGCGGCGTTCCGCCGCCCTCCTGGTCGTATCGGCTCCGGTGGCGGTGCCGCGGGTGCACGCCTACCACGCTTCGCCAACAGCCGTAGCCGCCGCCTTGCGGGCAGTGTCGGAGCGGGCCCTCGGCGCCGCCCTGATCCGGTGCGACGAGGTGGCCCCGGGCCTGCCGGTGACGGCCAGCCTGCTGACCGGTCCGGTGGCGTCGGCGGTGGCCGCCACCGGCGCTGACGCTTCCCTGCTCGTCGTGGGAGCCCGCGGAGCGGGCGGTTTCGCGGCGATGCTGCTGGGCTCGGTAAGCCGTTATGTCGCCAGCCACGCCCCGTGCCCGGTGGTGGTGGCCCGGGAGGAGACCATGGCCGTCCACCGGGAGATCGCCGTCGGGATCCGCGATCCGGAGGACACCACGGCGGCGCTCGCCTTCGCGTTCGAGGAGGCGGCGATGCGCGGCGCGGACCTGGTCGCGGTCCATACCTTTGCCCCGATGACGCTGTACCTGCTTGCCGAGGAGGAAACCGCCGAGCCGGTCCGGGTTGATCCCGATCAGATCGCCGCCGAGGCGGCCCGCGCCTTGGCGGCTGCGCTGGAGGGATGGCGCGACAAGTATCCGGACGTCTCGGTCCGCCACGATGTTATCCGCGGCCATCCGGCCCGGGTGCTGTCCAGCTACTCCGCTCGCGCCAACCTGGTCGTGATCGGCAGGCATGATCACCGCGACGGTACCGGCATCGGAACGGTCCAGCACGCCGTCCTCGACCACGCTCACGGCCCCGTGGCGATCATCCCCTCGGACGGCTGACATCTGTCTTGCCCACCTGACTAAGGTCCTCCGGCCCGGCGGCTAATGACCCTGACCGGAAGTTCACGGGTGACGTGAGGCTGGGCGGAGAAGCCCGGAGCAGGGGGCTCCCGGATCCGGGCCGCAGAGCTCAAGGAGATCAGTCATGAAGACCATCGATGACCTGACGGTCGCGGGCCAGCGCGTCCTGGTCCGTGCCGACCTCAACGTGCCGCTCGACGGCGACCGCATCACCGATGACGGGCGCATCAGGGCGACTCTGCCCACCCTGACCGCGCTGCTTGACCGCGCCGCGAAGGTGGTAGTCGGCGCTCACCTCGGCCGGCCCGGCGGCCAGCCAGATCCGAGGTACTCGCTGGCACCGGTCGCGGCCCGCCTGAGTGAACTGCTCGGCCGCGAGGTCGCGTTCCCCGCCGACATCGCCGGGCCCGCAGCCCAGGCCGCGATCGCGGCGCTGCGCCCTGGTGGCCTGGTCATGCTGGAGAACCTGCGGTTCAGCGACGCGGAGACAAGCAAGAACGACACGGACCGAGGTCGCTTCGCCGACCAGCTCGCTGCCCTGGCCGATCTCTACGTCGCGGACGGGTTCGGCGCGATGCACCGCAAGCACGCCAGCGTCTACGACGTGCCGTTGCGCCTGCCGAGCGCGGCAGGCTACCTGGTGCAGGCCGAGGTGGAGGCGCTCAGTCGGCTCACCGCTGACATCCGCCGGCCGTACGTAGTGGTCCTCGGCGGGGCAAAGGTCGCGGACAAGTTCGCCGCGATAGCCGGCCTGATCCCCAAGGCCGACCAGATCCTGGTCGGCGGGGCCATGGCCTTCCCCTTCCTGGTCGCCCAGGGGCATAAGGTCGGTACGTCGCTGAGCGATCCGGTCCAGGCCGAGGGCGCCATCAGCTATCTGTACCAGGCGGCCCGGGCCGGTACCGAGATCGTGCTGCCTTTCAACCTCGTCGTGGCGGCCGACATGGCCGCTGACTCGCCGCACGGCGTGGTGGGCGCGGACGCAATCCCGGCGGACATGATGGGACTGGACATCGGCCCGGAGTCGGCGGCGAGGTTCGCCGACTGCATCCTGTCGGCGGGAACGGTCTTCTGGAACGGCCCGATGGGTGTCTTCGAGCAGCCCGCGTACGCCAACGGGACGCGGATGATCGCCCAGGCGCTGATCGACACCCCGGGGTTTACCGTCATTGGCGGCGGTGACACCGGGGCGGCCACCCGGGCGCTCGGCTTCCCCGATGGCGCGTTCGGTTACGTTTCCACTGGCGGCGGCGCCAGCCTGGAGTTCATCGAGGGCAAGACGCTGCCCGGCCTGGTCGCGCTGGAACAGCCGTGACCACGCCCAGCCCGTACCGCCTGGTCCTACTGCGGCACGGGCAGAGCGAATGGAACGCCGCCGGGATCTTCACCGGCTGGGAGAATGCCCACCTGACCGCCCACGGTGAGCAGGAGGCGGGCCACGCCGGGACGCTGCTGGCCGAGCATGGCATTCTGCCCGCCTTCGTGCACACCTCGCTGCAACGGCGCACGATCCGCACCGCCGATCTGGCCCTGGCCGCCGCGGACCGCGACTGGATCCCGGTGCGCCGGTCCTGGCGGCTCAACGGGCGGCACTACGGAGCGCTGCAGGGCAGCAACAAGGCCCAGGTGCGAAAGCAGCACGGCGAGCAGCAGTTCACGCTGTGGCGCCGCTCCTATGCCGTCAGGCCGCCGCCGATCGACGAGGCGGCCTGGCGCGCCCAGGGCGATGATCCGCGCTACACCGGCCTGCCGCCCGAGGCCCGGCCCCGCGCCGAATCCCTGGCCGACGTCTCCGCGCGGCTGCTGCCCTACTGGCATGACTCGATTGTCCCCGACCTGCTGAAGGGCGGGTGCGTGCTGGTCGTCTCGCATGCCAACACGCTGCGGGCTCTGGTCAAGTACCTCGACTCGATTCCGGACGAGCGGATCGCCGGACTGGAAATCCCCACGGCCATACCGCTGGTCTACGAGCTGGGGCCGGACCTGCGCCCGGACGATCTGGGTGGCCAGTACCTCGACCCGCACGCCGCCCGCGAGGCCATCAGGGACTACGCCGCTTGACCCAGCCGGGCGCTCGGCCCGCGTGACCGGGCCCGCGTGATCAGGAGGGACACATGAACAGCGGAACAGCGCGCATCGTGGTCGGGGTCGACGGCTTCTCGTCATCCAGGGCCGCGCTGCGCTGGGCCATTCATCAGGCGAAGCTGACCGGGGCGGTGGTCGAGGCCGTGACCGCGTGGCACGTCCCGGCCGGCGCCGGGCTGGCGCCAGACGCCGACCTGCCCGATTACCAGGACGATGCCCGGCTGGTCCTCACCGAGGCGATCACCGAGATGTGCATGGTGGACCCCGAGGTGGAGGTCCGCCCGCGCGTGGTGCAGGGCCGGGCCGGGCCGGTGCTGGTGGACGCGGCCGAAGGAGCTGAGCTGCTCGTGGTGGGCAGCCGCGGCCATGACGGTCCGGCCGAGGCGATGCTCGGGTCGGTCGGCCAGTTCTGCGTGCATAACGCGCCGTGCCCGGTCGTGATCATGCGCGGCAAGCACTAAGCCGACCAGAGGCCCCGCTTCGCGGGGCCTCACGGTGCGGTCTGACCGGTCACGGTTCCAGCATGAGCCGCCGGTCATTTACCTGACAATCAGAACCGGCCGGTCGGTCAGGTGAATGACCTTGTGCGCGGTGCTGCCGAGAATGAACCCGGCGAGATCACTGCGGCCCCGCGAGCCCATAACGATGACGTCGACGTCGTGGTCAATTGCGTTATCGACGATGGCGCGCGCGGCGTACCCGTAAATAGTGGTTCCAACCTCGCCGTGCGCTTTCACTCCGGCCTTAGCCAGTATGTCGAGGGCGCCCGAGACCTCGGCATTGGCCTCTTCTTCTGTCTCGTCAGAAAAAGCCACTCCGGTCTTGACCGCTATCTCGCGTTCCCGCAGGTGCATGACCCACACTTCGCCCTTGGACAGGACGGCGAGGTCGCGCGCCGCGAGCACGGCCCGGTCCGACATCTTCGAATTGTCAATTGCCACCAGGATCTTGTCGTACATGACCTTCGTCCTTCGCTTTAGGGCTTCCCTTTCGGAACCATTCGGTCCCTTATAAGGATCCCGCGGCGGCCTGCGGGCAGCCAGGGACCAAAGGAGTCAGTCATTGAGGACCTTCGTCCCTAGGCCCTTGGTCCCGCTTGTGGGTGAGGAACGGCTCTACCTGGCCAGGCTGAACGGAGCAAGTCTCATCACCTGAGGCCGTGCCGCCGGGCATGGCGGACAGGAACACGGAGGGATCTGATTCCGATGTCAGCGGGTACTGCGGAAGGCATGCCCAGGATCGTGGTCGGCGTGGACGGCTCGCCGTCGTCGCGATCCGCCCTGCGCTGGGCGGTGAGACAGGCCAGGACGACCGGCGGCACCGTGGACGCCGTGATCGCTTGGCAGATCCCGATGGTGCTGCAGAGCTACGGTTGGGCGCCTATCTATGTCGAGGAAGAAGGCGACTTCCAGGCCGACGCCAGGAAGACCCTTGACGTCGTGATCAGCCAGGAGGTCGAACCCGTCGACGACGCGATGGTGCGCAGCCGGGTCATGAAGGGCCATCCGGCGCAGGTGCTCATCGATGCCACGGCCGACGCCAGCCTGCTGGTGGTCGGCAGCCGCGGGCACGGCAGCTTCGCCGATGCCTTGCTCGGCTCGGTGGGTCAGTATTGCGTGCATCACGCGCACTGCCCGGTGCTGGTCATGCGCGGCCAAGCTGGTGCCTGACCATCAACCAGGCCCGGGCCGTAGAGAGGGAGGCCCGGGCCTGCCTGCCTTGCGGCTGCCTGGCCGGATGTCACAGCGCTTCGCGGCCGCGCTCGCCGGTCCGGACACGCATGGCACTGTCCACCGTGGTCACCCAGATCTTCCCGTCGCCGATCGTCTCGGTGCGGGCATGCTTGGCGATCGCTTCGACCAGGGATTCCGCGTCTTCGTCGGCGACGACGACTTCCAGGCGCACCTTAGGCAGCAGCGCGGCCCGGCGGCCGACAGCCAAGCCCAGGTCCGCCTCCACGGCGGCGAGCTGACCGTGCTGGCGGCCGAAGCCGCGGACCTCGGTCACGGTCAACCCGTGGGCACCGTGGCCGGTGACGGTGTCGATCAATTCGTCGAGCTTCTCGGGCCTCATGATGGCGGTGATCAGTTTCATGTGGTTCGCCTTCGCCTCTTGGCTGGATGTGCCTAGCTAGCCTGGATGTTCACATGCTGCGCATGCGACGGAACTTACGGATGTCATCCTTGCCGGCCAGCACGGCCACACCGGCGCCCGCCAGAGCCACCAATGCTACGACCCGCAACGCCGTCCCCGCGATGTGCTTCATCTTCCCGCACCTTTCCTGCTGTACCGGGCGGAGCTTGTCCGGACCGGAATTCACGCGCGCGGCCTGAATGCCGAGTCCACGCCTGTTCGTAGTCAGGATGACCGTCGCCGCGCAGGCGTTAAAGGGCCGAAAGCCGGCCGTGTCACGGACCCAGGTCCCGTCCGGATGGCAAGCGGCGCTAGTTAAGCTCGGGCGTGACCCCGTCGGCCACGGTGGCGGCTTCCCATCGCAGTGCGAGCACCCGGCGGCCTTCCCGTACCTGCAGGTCACAGGCATGAGCTCCGGCCAGCCGGGATTCACCGGTCAGGCTGCACCCGAAGATGTCCGCCAGCCCGCGCGCATAAGCCTGAGCCGAGGCTCGCGCCAGCAGACCATGGCGTTCCAGGGACACCAGCCGGGCCAGGGCCATGTCGAAGCTGACATCCAGCGTTATCGCGTTACTGACGAACATGGGCGGATTCCTCACGGCGCCGATCGGGGTACCCAGTCCCGGGCACCGCGATCGCAGCTACCCCGCAACCGCGGCGGTATGCGCGGCCGGCCCGGGCTGGGCTCGCCGTCAGCCGGGCCCCCGAAGAGCCGAGGGCGCGGCCGAAGAGCCGGGGACCAAAGACCTGTGAATCGCTAACCAACGCCTATGACCGCGTGGGCACCCGGGCCGAACGATGGTGGTCAGGAAGGCAAAACGTCTACCCCGAACGGGACCACGGTATGGATACGGTGATCAGCGTTCCTGTCCCCCGGCTTATCGGCCTGGAGGGGCTGCGCGATCTGTTCGAGGTTCTCGTGGCCGTCGGTTATCAGGTGATCGGCCCGGCCGTCCAGGGCGACGCGATCGTGCTCAGGGAACTGTCGTCAGCGGCGGAACTGCCCTTCGGCTGGGGCGTCAGGCTGGAGCCCGGCGGCTACCGGCTGCGCCGCCGCGACGATAACGCCGCCTTCGGCCATTCGGCCGGACCGCAGAACTGGAAGCGTTTCCTGCCTCCGCCGCGGGAGCGGCTGTGGCCGACTGAGCGTAAGGCTGACGGGTGCGGGGCCTCCGCCGACGACAGCGAGCCGCCGCGGTATGCGTTCTTCGGTACCCAGCCGTGCGACCTGCAGGCCATATTCCTCCAGGACCGGACCCTAGCCCAGCCGGGCTCACGGTACGCGGCCAGCCGCGAGAGCGCATTCATCGTCGCGGTGAACTGCACCGAGCCGGGCGAGACCTGCTTCTGCGCGTCGATGGGCGCAGGCCCCGGCGCGGGCCCCGGATTCGACCTGGCGCTCACCGAACTGGCCGATGAGCGCGGGCACCGCTTCCTGGTCGACGTCAGTTCCCCCGCGGGCGCGGACATCATCTCCCGGATCGACAGCGAGCGCGCCAGTGACGCCGTGGTGCAGCGGGCCCGCTCGGCGGTCGAGGCGGCCGCGGGCCGGATGGGCCGCGACCTGCGTGACTTCGTGCAAGCTGATCTCGACCTGGACGACGCCGAGCTGACCGGAGTGTGCCGGGCCGTCACCGTGAGCGAGCCCACCGCGATCCGGTCCCGGTCGGCCACGGCCACGCGCTCGAAGCTGACGTCTTCACTGGCGGCGACCACGTAGGCGGCACCGGTCTGGCTGGCCAGCGCGAAACCGCCGGTGACGTAGTCGTTGTGGATATGCGTCTCGAGGACGTGGGTGATCTCCAGGTCCCGGGAGCCGGCCACCGCGAGGACCCGCTCGATGTCACGCTGCGGGTCCACCACGAACGCCTTCGCCCCGTCGTGAACCAGGTAGCTGCGGTCGCCCAGGGCGGGCGTCTCAATGGTGATGACCTCAGGCATCTTGCTTCCCCTTGGCCGTCTCAGTCGAGGCCGAGCGCCGCGATGAGGAGGCGGGCCGCCGCGCCCCCTGATTCGATAGCCACCTCGACCGCGGCGGGCACGTCCAGGTCCGTCGCCAGCAGACGGCGGATCTCGGCGGCCGACGCGCGGGCCACATGAGCGCGGCCCGCCGCCTGGTAGAGGTCGGCCAGACGGGCCTCAGCAGTGTCCAGGGACGCATCGCTGTACTCCCAGTCCACGGCCCAGGGCCGGTCCAGGATCATCAGCCGGATGGCGGCGGCCGCATGGGCACCGAGAAGATCACTGACCAGCACCAGGTTGCCGAGTGACTTGGCCATCTTGACCCCGTCGACCATCACCGTCCCGGCGTGCAGCCACGCGCGTGCGTACGGCCTGACTCCCGTGAAAGCCTCGGCCATCGCCGAATGGTAGGCGTGGTGCGGGAAGCGGAGGTCCTTTCCCCCGGCATGCACGTCCACGCCCACGCCGAAGGCCGACAGCGCCATGGCGACGCATTCCGCGTGCCATCCCGGGCGTCCCGGCCCCCACGGTGAGTCCCAGGCCGGATGGCCGGGCTCGGCGGCCTGCCAGACCGCGGCATCGAGCGGATCATCCTTGCGCGGGTCGTCGGGGCGCCCGCCGTACTCCGCGGAAAGCCGCAGCGCCTCAGCCTCATCCAGGCCTGCCTGGGCGGCGGCGCGGCCGCGGAAGTACACGCTGCCGCTGCGCTGGTAGGCCGCACCGACCGCTATCAGGCCGCCGGCCAGCCTGATGACGTGCTCAACGTAGCGGTGCGCGCGCGGTTCGTGCCGGGGGGCCTGCACGTTCAGCGCGGCCAGGTCGTGCTCGAAGTAGTACTGCTGGATAGCCGCGAACTCGTCGTATGGCGCGCCGGCGCGAGATGCCGCAGCATCGAGCACGTCGTCGACGTCGGTGACGTTGCGGCACACCTCCGGTTCGGTCCCGAGCAGGCGCAGCACGCGGCCCAGCACGTCAACCCATACGAAGGTCGCGGCGTGCCCGAGGTGCGTGACGTCATAGGGAGTGATCCCGCACACGTATATGCGGGCGCCGTCCAGCATCGGCGCCCTTCGCCCGGCGAGGACCAGCACTCCGGAGGCGGGATCGCCGCTGGCGTGAGCTTGTGTCATGTTCTCAGTGTCCGCCTTCGGCGTTCTTCCCCGCGCCGCATCTCACCGTTCTGAGCTCGTGCGGGCCCGTCGTTCAGCAGATTGAGGCCGAACGGGCCGTGGCGGCTCGGGCCGCGTTACGCAACCAGGTCTCAGGCGGACACGCCGATCGCGGGCACGTGCGGCGCGCCGCGCCGGCGCCGCTGAGCAGGGCCGGCGGCGGCTGGCTGATCAGCGGGAACCACGACCACCACGGGGCATCCGGCCAGGCGCACGCAGTCGCGCGCCACCGGGTCCACGGCGGGCGGCGACTGCCCCGGCTCGTGCGCGGTCCGGGTTGATCCAAGCACGAGCATCTCGGCACCCGCTGCCCGGGCGACCAGCGCCCTGACGGGCAGCTCCTCGGTAAGTTCGGTCGTCAACCGGTCCGGCGGGAGGTCGCAGCGCGCGAGTTTTTCCGCGGCGGCGAGCACGGCCCGGGCACTGGCCCGGCACTGATCTCCGGATGCCGCCTCGGACCGCGAGGCGTAGGGTGCCCGGATCCTGGGGTCATAGTGGTATGCGCAGACCAGGTGAAGCGCGGCATCACGCAGGCATGCCTCCCTGATCGCCCAGCGCAAAGCGGCAGCCGCCGCATCCGACCCGTCTATGCTGACCACGATCAGCCTGCCAGCAGGCATCTTCGCCATGACCTGCCTCCTTTCTGCCGTCCCATCCTCGGCATCTGCAACCAGAGACAGTCTCGCCGCAGCCCGGGCGGCTGGTTAGAGACCTTGGTCCCTGGCCTGGGCCCAGCCGATCCTGCGGATCCGGCACCCGGTGAGATGACGGTAAGTCCTGGTCACAGGCGCTGCGGCATGGCCTTGGGCCCAGATGATCAAGGTCTTACGTCTCTGCCGTCAGCACAGCCACATGACCAGGCTGCGGGTCAGGCCGCGGGAACGGTGGCGATGGGGCCGTGCGCGTGGTTCAGCACGGCGTGCCTGACCGCGCCAGGTCCCGGCCAGCCGGGGTGCCTGGCGTGCCGGCCGATCACGACCAGGTCGGCGCGGGCGGACAGGCCGACCAGGGCCCGGGCCGGGTGGCCGTGCACGACATCGTGGCGCACGGGGACGTCGGGGTACTTCGCGTGCCAGCTGCCGAGCAGCGCCTGGAGCTGCTGGCTGGCCTCGAGCCCGGCCAGGTGCCCGTCCGGTGCCGTGAACGGGTCTCCCGCCCGGGACATATCGGCTTGCGGTGCGTGCCAGGCATGGATGACGGTCAGGGCCGCCTGCCTCAGGGCGGCCTCCTCGAAGGCGAAGGTGAGCGCATCAGCGCAGTGGTCCAGGTCGCCCAGGCCCACGCCCACGTGACGGCTGGGGAACGGAGGCTCGTCGCGGATCACCACCACCGGGCAGGAGGCGTGGCTGGCGGCGTACCGGCTGACCGAGCCGAGCACCATCGCGGTGAACGCGCCCATTCCGCGGGAACCCACGACGAGCATCAGCGCGCCGGACCCGCTCTCGACGACCGCCTGCGCGGGCTGGCCGACCAGCTCGTCGAGGTCAGTCAGCAGGCCGGGCACGGCGTCGGCGGCCCGGGCGCCCGCTGTAGCCAGGGCCTGGTCGCGGTTCTTGCGCAGGACATCGGCCACCGCGTCCAGGTCGGTCACGCCCTGCCGTTCGATCATCCTGGGCAGCAGCGCCGCGGCGGACACGATCCGCAGCGGGGCGCCGCGCAGCGCGGCTTCCCTGGCGGCCCATTCGACCGCCCGCAGTGAGTGCTCGGAGCCATCGGTTGCGGCCACGATCGGCTTGGCGGTCATTGCTGGTCCTCCCGGATCGGCCCGGCGGCGCCGGGCAGGAACTTGCTCTGCGGGTAGGTGAAGCGGTCGCGGACGGCGACGACGCCCTCCACGTGCCCGGCCTGGTCGACGATGCTGGTGCCGAGCACGACGCTGCCGGGGGCTCCGGCCAGCGTGACGATGCCGTCGTCCACGGTCACGGCGAGGCGGTCCGGGTCGGTGAAGAACCCGTCGGCGATCACGTCCTGGCAGACCTCGCGCCAGATGTCCTCGTCCGGCCGGCTGAACACGCTGAGCGCGTCGGAGCGGCTGACGATGCCGACCAGGCGGCCGTGGGCGTCGACCACCGGCAGGCGCCTGAGCTTGTGCCTGGACATCAGCCGGGCCACGTCACTGACCAGCTCATCCGGGCTGGTGGTCACCGCCGGCCTGGTCATGAGATCACCCGCCGTCAGCTCGGCCGTGGTCGTGTGCCTGCGGTGCGGCCGCCGGCGCGGGCGGCCCTCTCCGGTCTCCTCGGCCAGCAGGTCGGCCTCGGACACCACGCCGACCAGCGCCCCGTGGTCGTCGACCACCGGAAAGCCGCTGACCCGGTGAGCCCGGAGCAGGCCGGCCAGCTGCCGGTAGGACGCCTCGGGACCGACCGCGACCACGTCGGTGGTCATGACGTCCTTCACGCGCGCGTGCATCGTGATCACCCCTTCGCGAATGCGTTCATGGTGCTAGCTTCGGCCGGCCCGGCCAGCGCCGGAAGAGACGTAACTCACTACATCCGGTGCCGAAGGTCCCGCACCAACGACTCTGGCCGCAGGCGGCCGGCGGCGACTGCTCACGTTGCGGACCAGGCCTATCTGGCGCCCGGTAACCCGGCCAGATAACCTGGCGATATATCGCTGCCGGGAGGGACTGATCGGATGGGACCGGGTGCGGAGAACCGCCCGGAGCTGCTGCCGCACCTGCAGCTCGACGAACTCCTGGCTGAGCTGCAGGGAAGGCTGCAGGCCGTGCTGGCCACCAGGGACCGCATGCGCGGACTGCTCGAAGCAGTGGTGGCCATCGGCTCCGGCCTGGACCTGGAATCCACGCTGCGGCGGATCGTCGAGACCGCGGTCGGGCTGGTCGACGCCACCTACGGTGCCCTGGGCGTGATCGGCGACGGCAAACGGCTGGCCGAGTTCATCCCGGTCGGCCTGACCCAGGACGAGATCGACCACATCCACCACTGGCCCGAGGGACGCGGCCTGCTCGGCCTGCTGATCGACGACTCCCGGCCGCTGCGCCTGGCCGATATCGCCAGCCATCCAGAATCGTCCGGCTTTCCCGACGGCCACCCGCCGATGCGCAGTTTCCTCGGCGTCCCGGTCCGGGTCCGCGACGAGGTGTTCGGCAACCTGTACCTGACCAACAAGCGCAACGGCGGCGAGTTCACCGAGGACGACGAGGCGGTCCTGGTCGCCCTGGGCGCCGCGGCCGGCGTGGCGGTCGAGAACGCCCGGCTCTACGAGGCCGCCCGCCGCCAGCAGCGCTGGATCCAGGCCAGCGCCGAGGTCACCACCCGGCTGCTGTCCGGCACCGCGCCCGGCGAGGTGCTGGCCGACGTCACCCGCCGCGCCCGCGAGCTGTCCGGCGCCGATCTGGCCGTGCTGGCCCTGCCCGACGACGACGGCCGCCGGATGACGATCAGCTACGCGGACGGCGACGGCGCCCAGGCCACGCGCGGCCTGGTCCTGCCCGTCGGCGAGTCCCTGTCCGGCCAGGTCCTGGACACGGGTGAGCCGGTGATCTCGGCCGATTTCGCCCACGACGAGCGGGCGGCGCGGGCCGCGCGCGGGGCGATGAGCCAGATCGGGCCCGCGATCCTGTTCCCGCTGGGCCCGCCGGGCAACGTCCGCGGGGTGCTCACCGTCGGCCGCCGCCACGGCGCGCCGCAGTTCCCCGAGGCGCAGGCCGGCGTGGTGGCCTCGTTCGCCGCCCAGGCCGGTGTCGCCCTCGAGCTCGCGGCCAGCCGGGCCGAGGCCCAGCGGCTGTCGCTGTACGAGGACAGGGACCGGATTGCCCGCGACTTGCACAACCTGGTCATCCAGCGCCTCTACGCCACCGGCATGTCGCTGGAGGGCACCATGCCCATGATCACCAGGCCGGAAGTGGCCAGCCGGATCAGCCACGCCGTGGACGCAATGGACGAGACGATCAAGGAGATCCGGGCCACCATCTTCGCGCTGCAGGCCCGAGGCGTCGATACCCGGCCGGATCTGCGCGGGCACATCCTCGCCGTGGTCGACGAGATGACGCCGCTGCTCGGCTTCGCTCCCTCGCTGCGGATGGGCGCGGGCGTGGGCGGCGAGGTCAGCCCCGAGGTGTCGGAACAGGCGCTCAAGGCGCTGCGCGAAGCGCTGTCCAATGCGGCCAGGCACGCCCAGGCCAGCGAGGTGGACGTGACCGTGGACGTGGACGTGGACGACATGCTCAGCGTCCAGGTCACCGACAACGGGACCGGCATCCCGGCCGACGGCAGGCGCAGCGGGCTGCGCAACCTGGCCGCACGAGCGGACAAGCTCGGCGGCGAGCTGCGGCTGGACCCGGCCGATCCGGGCGCGCCCCGGCCGGGCACCAGGCTGGAATGGCGCGTGCCGCTAGGTTAACCAGGCGGCGTTAACCAGGCGGCCAGGTGTGCACCGGCGCTCCGGTGGCGGCCCGGGCCAGGTACCGCTGCAGCATCACGGCCAGAGCCTGGTCCCGGGACCGGTTACGCTCGGCGGCCGTCAGTGCGGACCGCTGCCAGGCCGCCCCGGTCTGCCCGCTGGCCACGCGCGCGCCGATCACGCCGAGCAGGCGGTCGGCCTCCGCCGCGGCCACGCCGGCGGCCAGCAGCCCCCGCCGGGCCGCCGGAAGCAGCTCCGGCACCAGGTCAGCGGCGGGCGCCGTGCGGACCCGGCCGCCGTCCGGCCAGCTCAGCTCGGCGGCCAGGCCGTACTGGGCGGCACGGTAGAAACCGTGGTCGGCCCGCTCGAACGCCAGCGCGTAGGTCCAGCTCTCGTCCTGGCCGGCCAGCCACAGCGTGAGCCCGATCAGGAAGGCAGCGTTGGCCATCATGTCGATGATGGTCGGGCCGGACGGCAGGGCCCGCATCTCGATCCGCAGGTGCCCGCCGGATGCTGGATCGTAGATGGCCCGGTTCCAGCTCCAGACCGTGCTCTGGTGCAGCCGCAGTTCCGCCAGGGACGGCGCTGCGGGCCAGGTGTCCCGGCCGTCGAGAGCCGGCGAAGTGATGCATGGCAGCAGCGGCTGGTGCAGCCGGACGTTCTCGGCGAACAGCTCGAGCGCGCCGCCCCGCAGCCAGCCCGTGCCGAACGCCGCGCGATGCAGCCCGCGCCTGGGGCCGCGGCCGCCGCGGTCCTCGACCGACTGCTTGAACAGCGCGACCCTGGTTTCCTCCCAGAGCCTGCGGCCGAGGAACGTGGGCGAGTTGCCCGCCACCGCGAGCACCGGCGCGGCAGCCAGCTGGGCCGCGTTGTAGAGCCGGCGGAACTCCTCCGGCGCCACCCGCAGGTGCACCTGGAACGAGGTATTCGCCCCCTCGGTCGTGATGTGCTCGCAGGCCAGCTCGAGCGGCTCGTCGCCGGCCACCCGGACCAGGAACGGGCCCTGCCTGAGCCGTCGCAGGCCGCGGTCGAGGGCCCGGTAGCGAGCCGCGTCAGTCACCATGTCCAGGCCGAGGTAGGCCGGGCCGAGGGTGGGCAGGATGCCGATCAGCGCGATCCGGCCGCCGTGCGCCCGCGCCGCGTCGCCGACCCGGGCCAGGAGCCAGTTCAGCTCATCACCCAGGGCCGTGAACGGCTGGCCGGCCAGCAGGGACGGCGAGGCGTTCAGCTCCAGGTTGTACCGGTTGAGTTCGAGGGCGATCCGGGGATCGGCGGCCCG
This sequence comes from uncultured Actinomycetes bacterium, assembly GCA_963835775.1. Lineage (GTDB taxonomy): Bacteria > Actinomycetota > Actinomycetes > Streptosporangiales > Streptosporangiaceae > Palsa-504. Next base: position 210,151 of record CAWIHB010000010.1, read on the forward strand.
GGCGCGGACCGCCTGGTTGCACGGCAGCGGCAGGCCCGCCGCGTCGACCAGGAACAGCTCGAGCTCGGCGCCGATGGTCGCGGGGCCCGCCCCGAAGCCGGGCCGCTCCAGCAGCCGACCCAGGTCGGACAGGCACTGCTCCAGCCGGCCACGGAACCGGGCGTAGTCACGCTCGTCGAATTTGTCCCTGGTGATCTCCGCTCCCATGGCCAGGCCTCCACATCACCCCGCCGCGATCCTGCGCCCGGTCAGCAGGGCGGGCAGGATCCGGACGTAGCGGTCCCTGGTCCCCGGCACCCATACCCGCAGGGGCAGCCGGCCGAGCCGCGCGAGCTCGGCCCGGTCCGTGACCTCGGTGGCCTCGCCCCGGACGATCACGCTCCAGCCAGTCTGGGCCGCTGGATCAGCCCGGTCCACTTCGAAGCAGACGCGGCTCCCCCGGCTGGCGGCACCGAGCTTGGTTCCTTCCTCGGTGCGGAACACCACGGTGTGCCGGTCGAGGACGAAGTTGACCGGGAACACCACCGGCCCGAGGTCATCGGTCACGGCCATCCGGCCGAGGTGCTCGCCGGCCAGCAAGGCGAAGCACTCCGACCTGGTCAGCCCCTGCCACCGGGTGCGGCATGGTTCAGGAACCGGCGGTGCGGACATGATCGGCTCCGACCGGGAACAGGACATCGGCCGGATCGCGCCGCACGCTGATCGCGACTTGGGTGACCAGCCCGAACCGGAGCACCAGGTGCGGGTAGGCGCCGTCGCTCAGCTCGGTCCTGATGAACTCGCGCAGCCAGGGCAGCTCGAGCGGCTGGCTGTGCAGCGCCACCGCGGCGCCGTACGTGCTGGCGGTGAGCAGGATCCGCTGCAGGGCCTGGCCGGCGTTGACCCAGTCCGCCGGGCGGTCCGCTTCCGTGGTGAGCAGCCCGGCCACCCCGGCAGCCCGGTACGACCTGGCCGAGCTGAGCGGCGGCAGGCCCCAGCCGTGCCCGCGGGCGAAATCCCGCCCCGGGAAGTACGGGTCGGTGCGCTCGGCCCGCGCCGGGTATGCGGTGGCCGGCACGCCGTCGTGGCCCCCGCTCCCGGGCGCAGGCGTCCACCGGGCGAGTTCGCGCAGGCGCTCGCCATCCAGGCGCAGCTGGTGTTCGGCGGTCTGCACGGCGGCCGCGAGAGCGGCCCGGCGCCCGTCATCGGCCACGAGGCGCAGCGCCGCCTCTTCCCGTGCCGCGCCCGCGCGCAGCGCGGCCAGCGTGCCCGCCGGCAGCGGCACCGGATCGAACGCGCCGCGATGCGTCCGCCGCGTGAGCACCTGGCTGAACAGCCGCCGTTCCAGGGCTTCAGCGGGGGCGCCCGCCGCCCAGGACACCGTGGCCACCAGGGTCGGCTGGCCCGGATCGGGCAGCACGCAGCTCTCGGGTGCATAGCCCAGGGACCTCAGGGCCAGGCGGACGTTGAACAGCGCGGCCCCGCAGCTGATCATCATCTCCCGGCCGTCGGGGTCGGCTATCTCCAGCTGACGGTCGGCATCGGCATGCAGGCTGAGCTGCTGCCCGCCGTCCATAGTGAACCGCCACGGCTGGCTGTTGTTTACCGAGGGCGCCCAGACGGCCTGCGCCACCACGTAGCTGGCGACTTCCTCGGTGGTCATCGGCTCGCTCATTACCTCAGCACACCGCGGTGCGTGCGAGGCGGGCAGGTGCCAAGGTCCGTGCCGGGCGGGACCTTTGGCCACCGGGCCTCAGACGGCCCCGGAAACGATCCTCACCGCTGAGCAAGCAGCGCGGTGGCGCGCAGGTGGCGGCCGGTCAGCATGACCGGCGAGATCCTGATGAAGTGGTCACGTGTCCCATCGGCCCAGGAGTTCAGCCCCATCGCCTGCAGGCGGGCGATGTCCGCGGTATCGGTCACCTCGCGGGACGGGCCGATGGCGGTCACGCTCCAGCCGACCTGGTGGGCGGCATCGAGGCAGTCGGCTTCGAACGCGACCACGGTGCCGTGCGCGGCGGCGGCGAGCCCGCCGCCGCGGACGGTCCTGATCACGATGTCGCCCTGGTCGAGGGCGAAGCTGACGAGTTCCACCGCGGGCAGGGCGCGCCGGGAGTAGATGATCCGGCCCACGGGCACGGATGCCATCAGCGTGAGGCATTCGTCCCTGGACAGTTGCTGAAGTGCCGAGCCGTCGGAGTACATGCCATCGAGGATGCCCGGCCGGCCACCGAAGCCCTTAGGGAAGAAGGTCCCTAGTCGCCGGGACCGTAGTGAGGATCGCGGTGCGGATCGTGGCCGTCCTCATGGTCGCCGAACACCCGGACCGCGTACGCCGCAGCCTGGGTCCTGCGCTCCATGCCCAGCTTGGCGAACAGTGCGGACACGTAGTTCTTCACCGTCTTCTCGGCCAGGAACATCCGGTCGCCGATCTGCCGGTTGGTCAGCCCCTCGCCGATCAGCTCGAGGATCTTGCGTTCCTGGGCGGACAGGCCGGCCAGCGGGTCGGGCCGGGCCGACTGGTCCCGCAGCCGGGCCATCAGCTGGCTGGCCGCGCGCGGATCCAGCATCGACTGGCCCGAGGCCACGGTGCGGACCGCGCCCACCAGATCGGTGCCGCGGATCTGCTTGAGCACGTAGCCCGCGGCCCCGGCCATGATCGCGTCGAACAGGGCCTCGTCGTCCCCGAACGAGGTCAGCATCAGGCAGGCCACCTCGGGCATGCGGGAGCGGATCTCCCGGCATACGGAGACCCCGTCGCCGTCGGGCAGCCGGACGTCGAGCACGGCTACGTCGGGCTTCAGCGCGGGAATGCGGGCCAGCGCCGAGGACGCGGTGCCGGCCTCGCCGACCACCTGGATGTCCGGCTCGGCCTCGAGCAGGTCACGGACACCCCGCCGGACCACCTCGTGGTCATCGAGCAGAAACACCGCGATCGGCTTCGCGGCCTCGCCGCCAGTCCCTGAACCGCCCACCGGACCTGTCACCGTTAACTCCTGGCCTTCGCGTCAATGGCCCCGGGCAGGGCCGTGTGTCACGTTAACTGTAGGCAGTATGTCCAGGCGGAGTTAAGGACCAAGGTCCCTGCCGCCGAGCCCGGACGGCCCTTATAGGGCAGATCCGACCTGCCTAGCCTCGACATTAGAGGTTTTCCAGGCGCTGGACCAAAGGAGATGTGAGATGTCGGGAATTGTCGTCGGCGTTGACGGTTCCGGTCATTCGCAGCGCGCCCTGGAATGGGCCATGCGGGAAGCCGCGATCCGGCACACGTCGCTGACCGTGCTCACCGTCTACGAGGCCATAGCGGGCTACTGGGGCGGCATGGCGAACCACCCGGACGACCCGGCCCTGATCGAGCAGGCCTGCGCCGCCGCCCAGGCGGAATCGGACAAGGCGCTTGAAGTCCTGCGCGGGCCGCGGCCGGAGTCGGTCACGGTCAAGGCCGTGCACGGCTACCCGGTCGAGGAGCTCATCAAGGCGGGCCAAGACGCCGACATGATCGTCCTGGGCTCACGGGGCGCCGGCGGCTTCACCCGGCTGCTCATGGGCTCGACCGCGGGCCAGGTCGCGCAGCACGCGCTCTGCCCGGTGCTCATCGTCCCGCCGGAGGACCGCGCCTGACTGCTTAGGGCATCAGCCCGTGCAGCGGGAAGACCGCCTTCCTGGTGGCCGTGATGGCCTGGTCGACCGGATCGGCTGGGTCGTGGCCGGCCTCGTAGTCGGTGAACGTTCCGGCGGCGCCCTCGGTCAACCTCTCCGGGGCGGTCTGGCTGGTCACCAGCGACACGTACTCCCGCCACAGGCCCGGGGTCGCGGCGGCCGGGTCGAGCGGCTGGCCCGCCGCCTCGAACAGCAGGTGGGTCCAGGTCCTCGGCACGACATGCACATGCTCGTACCCGCCGCCCCCGGTCAGCAGCCAGCGGCCGCCCGCGTAGGAGTGGGCCAGGGCGTGGATCGCGGCATGCGCGGCGCGCTGCCCGTCGATGGTCAGTTCCAGGTTGGCCAGCGGGTCGTCCCGGTGGGAGTCGCAGCCGTGCTGGCTGACCAGTATCTGCGGGCGGAACTCGCGCAGCAGCGGCGGCACCACGGCGTGGAAGGCGCGCAGCCAGCCCGCGTCGCCCGTGCCGGCCGGCAGCGCGACGTTGACCGCCGACCCCTCCGCGTGTGGCCCGCCGACATCACCGGGCCGCCCGGTGCCGGGGAACAGGGTGTCCGGGTGCTCGTGCAGGCCGATGGTCAGCACCCGCGGATCGTCCCAGAACGCCTTCTCGACACCGTCGCCGTGATGGGCGTCGATGTCGACGTAGGCGATCCGCTCGGCCCCCTGGCTCAGCAGCGAGGCGATCGCGATTGCTACGTCGTTGTAGACGCAGAACCCGCTGGCGTTCCTGGCCATCGCGTGGTGCAGGCCGCCCGCCGGGCTGGCCCCGTGCTGCGCCGCCGAGGTCCAGACGGCCCGGGCCGCGGCCAGCGTGGCGCCGACCACCATGGCCGCCGCATGGTGCATGCCGGGGAATATCGGGTTGTCCTCGATGCCGAGCCCGTGCATCATCAGCACGCGCTCGGTCACGTCCCGCTTGGCGGGCGCGATCTGGGCCAGCAGGTCCGGGCTGCCCGCCAGCCGGACCATCGAGATGTAGCTTTCGTCGTGGATGAGCTCGAGCTCGGCGTCGGTGGCCACGGCCGGGACCTCGACGGACACGCCGTCCAGGCGTTCCAGGCCGAAGGCCCGGGCCAGCTCCATGGTCAGCTTCAGCCGGATGGGTGCCATCGGGTGCCCGGGCCCGAAGTCGTACTCGCCCAGCCGCTCGTCCCAGGCTACGTACAGACTGCAGGTCATGACGCCCTCACAGTGGACCGATCGGATGTACTTTCGATCGTGAGCCACGGCCGGCCGGGCCGCTAGGGACCTTCGGCACTGGCCGGCGGCCATCGGTCCCTCAGCTGGCCCATTCCCGATTGGCCTGCCATAGCCGCTGGTAAATCCCGTCAGCCCTGATCAGCTGGTGGTGAGTCCCCCGCTCGACCACCTGGCCGTGGTCGAGCACCACGACCTCGTCCACCTGATCCAGGCCCTCGAGGTCGTGGGTGATCAGCAGCGTGCTCCGGCCGGCCGTGGCGGCCAGCAGGTCGGCGGTCAGCGCGCGGCGGTTCTCCGGGTCCAGGTGCGCGGTGGGCTCGTCCAGGATGAGCAGGGACGGGTTGGCCAGCAGCGCGCGGGCCAGGGCCAGCCGCTGCCGCTGGCCGCCGGACAGCGCGGCGCCGTGCGCGCCGACCTGGGTGTCCCAGCCGGAGGGCAGCGAGGTGATCCAGTCGAGCAGCCGGGCCCGGCCCGCGGCCTGCGCCAGCTCCTCGTCGCTGGCTGACGGTCGGGCCAGCCGCAGGTTGTCCCGGATGGTGGTGTCGAAGATGTGCGCGTCGGCGGAGCAGCCGCCGATCATCGTGCGCACGTCGTCCGGGTCGTATCCGGTCAGGTCCCGGCCGTTCAGCAGGGCGGTGCCCGAGGTGAGGTCGATGAAGCGGAACAGCACCGCGGCGACCGTCGACTTGCCCGCGCCGGCCGGGCCGACCAGGGCGATCCGGCGGCCCGGCCGCAGGTCAAGATCAATATCCCGAACGGCCGGGGTGGCTTGCCCCGGGTAACGGACGGTGCCACCGCGGATGGAGATTTCCACGGGCCGGCCAGGCGGCGGGAAGGGACGGTCCGGGACGCGGACGGGGTCGGGCGTGTCGAGCACGTCGGTGATCCGGTCGGCCGCGGCCCGGGCCGCCCCGAGCTGGAGCGCGGCTGCGGGCAGGGCGGTGACCGCCTCGAAGGCGGCCAGCGCGGTCAGCGTGATCACGGCCAGCGGAACCCGGCCCAGGTTCCCTGACCCGGTGGCGGCCACGCCGAGCAGCATGACGCCCCACAGGGTCAGGCCGGATACGGCCGCGGTCAGGCCGGTGCCCAGGCCGGACGCGGACGCGGAGCGGCGGGCCAGCCGGGTCAGCTCGGCGTCGGCGGTACGGGCCCGGTCCAGCGCGGCCTCGACCGCGCCGAACGCGTGCAGTTCGGCCGCGCCGTTCAGCAGGTCGGTGACGGCACCGCCGAGCTCGCCGCGGGCCGGCGCGGCCCGGCGGGCGGCCTGGTGCGCCGAGGCGGCGGCGGCCAGCGGCACCAGGATCCCGGCGGCCAGCAGCCCGGCCGCGAGCACCCCGGCCGCCGGGGCCAGGATCAGCAGCACCGCCGTGGTCGCGCCGGCCCCGACCAGCGCCGCGGTCAGCGGCGGCGCGATGCCCCGGATGAACAGGTCCTGGGTGGCGTCGACGTCGCTGATCAGCCGGGTGAGCATGTCGCCGGACCGGAACGCGGCCAGGCCAAGGGGTCCAGCCGGGGCCAGCCGCAGGCCGCGCTCGCCGACCTGCGTGGCGTAGCCCTGCGGCAGGTCCGCGATGAACTCCTCCGCGCCCGCGGCCCGGGCGGCTGCCGCGATGGCGTCCGGGTCGGCCGACGGCTGGCCCAGCGCGATGTTCTCGGCCACGGACGCGGCGAACAGATGGGGGTCCTGCGGGACCCAGGCCACCTGGCGGCGCCACTCCTGCACCGGGATCGACCTCAGGTCGGTGTCGCCGACCTCGATCCGCCCGCTGGCCGGCTCGGCGAAGCGGAGCAAGAGCGCGAGCAGCGAGCTCTTGCCGGCCCCGCTCGGCCCGGCGAGCGTGATGTGGTCTCCGGGACGGATGGTCATGCTCACGCCGTCCAGGGCGGGGCACCCGCGTCCGGGGTAGCGCAGAGTCAGGCCGTTCAGCCTGATGATGTCGTAACGGGCAGAAGCGGAGCGGCCGGTCACCGGGGCCGGGGGGCGGTCCCGAACCGGCGAAGCCTCGGGGGGGCGCGGGGGGGTCGTTCCTTCCCCGGGGGGGTGGCCGCTATGACCACGCCGGAGAGCCAGTCCGCCAGCGTGACCCGGATCAGCACGGCGAACGGCACGATGCAGGCCAGCACGAGCTGGGGCAGGTAACGGGCGAAGTAGGCGTCCAGGCCGTCCAGGCCCCGGGTGGCCAGCGTGGTGACCTCGCCGGCCCGGCGCCGTCCCTTCGATTCGGCCAGCCAGGACGGGCCCAGCCGCAGCGCGTGATCGGTCAGCAGGCGGCGCAGCTGGGACTTGACCGCGGCAGCGGCCCGCAGCGCGGCGACCTCGCCGCCGTAGCTGGCCGCGGCCCGCGCCACCAGGACAGCCGCGAGCAGGCCGAGCGTGCCGCCCAGCACCGCTACCCCGGTCCCGGTGGCCGCGGCGGCCAGGACGTGGGCCAGCAGGCTGGCCTGGAGCAGGATCAGGCCGGTGGCGGCCAGGCCCAGGGCGACGGTGACCGCCAGGTAGCCGCGGGCCGCGGCCGAGTAGCGCAGCAGCCTCGCGTCGAGCGGCTTCACGACCGCCCGCCGACGGGTTCAGCCGATTCCGAGCCGGCCGCCGGGGGTACCGCCTGGACGATGTCGGAGCTGGTCAGCCGCTTCCGGAAGACCCAGTAGGTCCAGCCCTGGTAGCCCAGGACGATCGGGGTGAAGATCAGCGCGACCCAGCTCATCACGACCAGCGTGTAGTGCGCCGAGGAGGCGTTGTTCACCGTCAGGCTGTAAGCGGCCGCGGTGCTCGAGGGCAGCACGTTCGGCCACAGGTCGCCGAACAGGGTGGCCACGGCGAGCACCAGGGTGACGGCGGTGCCGACGAAGGCCCAGCCTTCCCGGCCGCGCAGCGCGGCGGCGGCGGCGCCGATCAGCGTGACGGCGGTGGCAGGCTTGCCGTGGCTGAACTGGGTCACCGCGAGGAAGATCGCGGCCAGCGGCACAGCGGCCACGGCGGCCCCGACCGCTGCCCGCCGGGCCCGCTGGAGGAGCTCGCCGGCGGTGCGCAGCCCGAGGAAGATCGCGCCGTGCAGGGTGAACAGGCTGAGCGTGACCAGCCCGCCGAGCAGCCCGTACCAGTTGAGCAGGGTCAGCAGGTTGCCGGTGTAGACGTGCGCGGCGTTCAGCGGCACCCCGCGCACGATGTTGGCGAACGCCACGCCCCACAGCAGGGCGGGCAGCGCAGACCCGGCGAAGATGGCCCGGTCCCAGTTGCCCCGCCAGCGGGGGCTGTCCACCTTGCTGCGGAACTCGAAGCAGACACCGCGCACGATCAGGGCGGCCAGGATGATAAGCAGCGGGAGGTAGAAGCCGCTGAACAAGGTGGCGTACCACTGCGGGAAAGCGGCGAACGTGGCACCCCCCGCGGTCAGCAGCCAGACCTCGTTGGCGCCTCCATGGCCAGCGGCGCCCCGAAGACGTTGCCCACGAACTCCGAATAGGCCGACCAGTTCATGCCGAACTGGAATTCCTGCACGATCCCGGTGACCACGCCGACCGCGAAGTTGATCAGGAAGATCCGCCCGAAGAACTTGGTCATCCGCAGGTAGGCCGGGTCCTTCTTGACCAGCCAGGCGGTCTGCATGCAGGCCACCGCCAGCGCCAGGCCGATCGTCAGCGGGACGAAGATGAAGTGGTACACGGTGGTGATCCCGAACTGCCATCGGGACAGATCAAGCACGCTCATCGGCCTTCCCTACCGGTCGGTGTCACTGGCGTAAGTCCGCGCACGTGGGCGGTGCTGTCTAGCTCACCAGCGAGCCCCGTCTGCGCCCCAAGGCCAGGTGACCGTTAGTTACAGGACCTAAGTCCCGGCCGTGCCGCGGCCGTTCGCCGGGACGTTCTGTTCTGGACTTGAGCCAGGTCAGCCGCCTACTGCTGGCGGCATGGCAGAGAAAACAGGGCTCCGGCCGCACCGTCACTCGTCACGCTGCGTGTCGAGCCGTCCAGTAATCCCGCTTATCCTGCGCCAGCCGCAGGCTTAGCGCAGGTACTGCTCGATGGCGGGGGCCGCCAGGGCGACGACCTCATCTGGAGTAGCGCGGGCCAGCGGCTCGACCCGCAGGACGTGGCGCAGCACCGCGATGCCGATCAGGTGGGCCACGACCAGCGACGCCCGCAGCGGCGCGTCCTGGTGGCCGGTGAGCCGGGCGATGACCGGCAGCAGTTCGGCGGTCAGGAACTCGCGCAGCATGGCCGCGGCCTTGTCGTTGGAGACCGCCGAGCGGACCAGCGCGAGGATGGCGTTGCGGCTCTGGTCGCCGTCGACCAGCTGCAGGTAGGTACGGACGATAGCCTGGACGGCGTCCTGCAGCGGCAGCGTGGCCAGGCTCCCGAACCGCGCGGGCAGCCCGCTGGGCAGGCCGGCGGCGGCGGCGAAGAGCTCGTCTTTGGTGCCGAAGTAGTGGATGACCAGGGCCGGGTCCACCCGCGCCTCGGCGGCGATGCTCCGCAGCGAGGTGGCGTCATAGCCGCGGGTGGCGAACTTGCGCCGGGCCACGACCAGGATCCCGTCCCGGGTGTCCGGGGTGCCCGGGCGCCGGCCGGTCCGGCTCATGCCGAGACCCGCCCAGTGGTGGCCGGTCCCGACACGAGGTCGGCGAACGCCTCGTCGAGATCGGCCGGGACGATCCGGATGCCCGCGCCCGGCAGCAGCCGGGCGACCGCGGGCGCTGGCGCGGAGACGCGCAGTACCTCCCCGTGCAGCTGCACCGGGAGCCCCGCCGCGTCCAGCAGGGCGAAGGCGCGGTTGGCATCCGCGCAGCGCACCTCGGCCACGGTGCGGCCGCCGATGATGTCGCTGGCCGTGCCCCGGGCGACGGCCTCACCGGCGGCCATCACCACCAGGCGGTCACACTGCTCGGCCTCTTCCATGTTGTGGGTGGTGACCAGGACCCCGGCGCCCTGCCCGGCGGCCCGGCGGATGTCCTCCCACAGCCGCACGCGGCCCAGCGGCCCGACGCCCGAGGTGGGCTCGTCCAGGATCAGCAGCTCCGGCCGGTGGGACAGGGCGACGGCGAATGCGACCTGGCGCTGCGTGCCGAGCGGGAGCCCGCCGACGACCTCGTGCCACCACCCGGCGATGCTGTCGGGTACCGGTACGGTGATGCGGAAGGCCGCGGCCGTGAAGGCCCAGTTCTCGGCGACGGTGAGGCCGGCGTACAGGCCGAGGGTCTGCGGAACGTAGCCGACCCGCCGCCGGGTCTCGATCGAGGGTTGGGACCCGAAGAGCCTGATCGTTCCGCTGCTGGGCCGCAGCAACCCGAGCAGCAGGCGGATCAGCGTGGTCTTGCCTGCCCCGTTCGCCCCGAGCAGCCCGACCACCTCGCTGGGCCCGACGGCCAGGTCGGCCGCGCGGACCGCGGTGAAGTCGCCGAACCGGCGGGTGACCCCGCGGGCCTCGGCCAGGTTGTCCATCGCCTACCTCCCCTGCTCGGCGTGCTTTTTGTGCCCGCCCTGCTCAGCGTGCTCGGCCTGCTCGCGGGCGAGCTCGGCCACCAGGACCGCGTCGTCGAAGTCGGGCTGCACCGGCCGCACGCCCGCCGGGAGCCGGCCCGCCGGGTCCCACACCCGCCAGCTGGCCCCGCGCCGCCAGGACAGCGGGGCGGGGCGGTCGGCCCCGGTGGCGGAGCCGACCGCGCCGGGGATGGCCCGCAGGATGTCCTCAGGTGAACCGCTGGCCAGCACCTCGCCCGCCTCGAGCAGGATGACGCGGGCGGCCCGGGCGGCCTCGTTCACGTAGGTCGTGCTGACCACCACCGCGGTGCCTGCCGCCGCCGACCGGGCGATGAGCCGCCACAGCTCGGTGCGGCTGACCGGGTCGACCCCGGTGGTCGGCTCGTCCAGAATCAGCAGCCCGGGTGCGTGCAGCAGGGCCAGCCCGACCGCCAGCTTGCGCTGCATCCCGCCGGAGAGCTGAGCGCCGAGCCGGCCGCGCGCCCCGGCCAGCCCGGTCTGCTCCAGGATCTGGGCGGTGCGGCGGCCGCGCTCGGGCTCGGCCAGCCGGTAGGCGTCGGCCCAGAAGGCCAGGTTCTCCCCCACGGTCAGGTCGGCGTACAGTCCCACGGCAGCCGGGACATAGCCGGTGCGCTCCTTCGACGGGCGGCGCACCACGCCGGCGTCCGGCTCGAGCAGGCCGGCCAGCACTGCCAGGCAGGTGGACTTCCCGGCCCCGTCCCCGCCGACCACGACCGTGATGCGCGCCGGTTCGGCGGGCACCGTGACCCCGGCCAGGGCCACGGTCCGGCCCCGGGTGACGTAAACGTCTTCCAGTCCCCAGCTCATGCCGCCTCCGCCTGGCCGGCCCGGGCCGCGGGCTCGGCCTGGCCGAGGTCCCGTTTCCCCGTCCCGGGCGCCAGGTCGCGGCGGAACCTGACGATGGCCAGGCCGAGCACGACCACGCCGAGCAGGGCCAGCAGCCCGAGCGGCTGCCACAGAGCCGTGATCGGCATCGCCTTCAGCATGACGCCCCGGCTGATCTGGATGAAGTAGCTGAGCGGGAGCACATAGGAGATCCATCGCACCCCGGCCGCCATCGAGGACACCGGGAAGATCAGGCCGGACAGCAGCACCTGCGGCAGCAGGATCATGAACGCCAGCTGGATGGCCTGGCCCTGGTTCTGCAACACGGTCGAGATCAGCACGCCCATGCCCAGGGTCACCAGCAGGAACAGCGCCGCGCCCAGGGCGAAGACCGCGACGTTGCCGGCAAACGGCACGTGGAACAGGCTGATGCCGATGACCAGGATGAGCACGAGGTCAACGGCGGCCACGATCAGGTAGGGCGCGATCTTGCCCGCGATGACGTCCCAGGCCCGGAACGGCATGACCGCGAGCTGTTCCAGCGTGCCTGACTGCCGCTCGCGGACCACGCCGAGGCTCGTGATCAGCGTCCCGATGAACACCAGGATCAGCCCGGCCAGGCCCGGGACCATCACCCACAACGTGGTCAGGTTCGGGTTGTAGAGGATCTGCACCCGCGGAGCCGCGGCGCCCGCCGGCGCCAGGTGCGCCAGCGCGGTCTCCGCGGTTTCCACGGAGAACAGCTGCGTCCCGTCGAGCAGCACGAGCGGGCGGCCACTGCCGGTCACGACCGCGAGGACGTCCTGTCCGTCGCGCAGCCGAACCCGGGCGGCGGCCTCGTCCCCGGCGGGATTCACCTCGTTGACGCTGAACGTCGGCGGGCGCAGCAACCCGGCCGCCTGCTGGGCGCTGGGACCGACCGTGACCACCGGGATGTCATGGACCTTGAAGTTGGCGGCGTAGCCGAACACCACCAGCAGGAGGACCGGCAAGACGATCATCATCGCCATCGTGCGCCGGTCTCGCCGCAGTTCCCGGAACTCCTTGGCCACCATTGCCCACACGCCGGCCTCCTTAAGTCAACATCCATTGAACTCTACAGTTGTTGATTTATATCCCGGCCGCGGCGCGCCTGTCCCGGGCCGAAGGTCCCGGGACGCCCGGGCTGAACGCCCGTAGCCGGTTCCGGCCCGAGGCCGGAGCCTGGAAGACGGGACCGCTATCCCGGTATCCGTAACCGAGGAGGGGCCATGAGCTTCAACCTTGCTGTCATCCTCAGCGAAACCGCGTACGCGGCGCCAGACCGGCCGGTGGCGGTGTACGACGGCGGCCGGCTGACCTACCGCGAGCTCGACCAGGCGTCTGGCCTGCTCTCCGCGGCGTTGACGGCGTCCGGGATCGAGCCCGGGGACCGGGTCGCGCTGCAGCTGCCCAACATCCCGCAGTTCCTGATCTCCTACTTCGGGATCCTCAAGGCAGGCGCGGTCGTGGTGCCGCTCAACGTCCTGCTCCGGGCCCCAGAGGTGGCCTTTCATCTCAGCGACAGCGGCGCCCGAGTCCTGATCACCTGGGACGGGGTGCTGGCCGAGGCAGCCAAGGGCGCCGAGGTCGCGGGGGTCGAGACGATCTACGCGGTCGGGCCAGCGGGCGGTTCTGACGGGGTCGTTCCCTTTGAGCGGCTGCTCGGCGGGGTGGCTGTGCCCGGGGAGATCGCCACCAGGGAGCCGACGGACACGGCCGTCATCGTCTACACCTCCGGCACGACCGGACGGCCCAAGGGCGCCGAGCTCACCCACCTCCAGCTGTACATGAATGCCGATATCCCTGGCCGGCTGTTCGACGTGCAGCCAGACGACGTGGTGATCACCGCACTGCCGCTGTTCCATGTGTTCGGGCTGTCCAGCATCCTGGACATTTGCGTGCGGTTCGGCTGCACCATGTCGCTGGTCCCCCGGTTCACCGCGGCCGCGGCGCTGGCCGCGATCCAGCGCGACCGGATCACCATTTTCGAGGGCGTGCCCACCATGTTCGCCGACCTGCTGTCCTGCCCGGACCTGGACGCCTACGACCTGTCCTCGCTGCGGGTGGCCATCTCCGGCGGGGCGTCCATTCCCGCGCCCGTGCTCGACGCGTTCGAGCAGCGGCTGGGCCTGGTCATCCTGGAGGGCTACGGCATGACGGAGACCGCGTCGACGACGACCTTCAACCCGAGCGCAGCCGAGCGCCGCGCCTACAGCGTCGGCAAGCCCATCTGGGGCACTCAGACCCAGGTCTGGGACCCAGCCGGCCACCGGCTGCCGCCCGGCCAGGAAAACGTGGGCGAGATCGTCACCCGCGGCCTGCACGTGATGAAGGGATACTGGCACAACCCCGAGGCCACTGCCGCCGCCTTCACCGGCGACTGGCTGCACACCGGCGACCTCGGCTACTTCGACGAGGACGGGTTCTTGTTCATCGTCAGCCGCCAGAAGGAACTCATCATCAGGGGCGGGTACAACGTCTACCCGAGCGAGATCGAGAACGTGCTGCACGCGCACCCGGCGATCGCCGAGGCCGCCGTGGTCGGCGTGCCCGACGAGCGGCTCGGCGAGGAAGTAATGGCCGTGGTCATCCTCCGGCCGGGCATGGTACTGGCCGAGCACGAGCTCGTCTCCTACTGCGGGCAGCAGCTGGCCGCCTACAAGTGCCCGCGGAGCTACCAGTTCCGCGCGCAGCTGCCCAAGAACACGCTGGGCAAGGTCCTGAAGGACGAACTGGTCCGGATGGCCGGGTTAGAGCCGCATTGCTGCAAGCCGATGGCAATGATCTGGAAGCCGACCCGGGCGTCGCCGCTCAGCTCACGTGCTGGTGGCCGTTGGGCTGGCCGATTCCGTACTCGTGCCCGGCAGGCTGCCCCTGACCTGATGGCTGGCCGTCCATGGTCTTCTGATCGAAGAACTCGCGGAACGCCGCGAAGGCCCGCGCGCCGTAGACCGTGGCCGGGCCGCCGTTCATCAGGAACGTGACGCCAATCGTCTCGGCGGCTTCCTGCGGCGTGGCGCCGTGCTGCACGGCAGCATGGGCGTGGGCGGCGATGCAGCCGTCGCACTCCTTGCTGACCGCGATGGCCAGGGCGATGAGCTCCTTGGTCCTGACGTCCAGCACCCCGGCCGCCAGCGCGGAATCGTGCAGTTCCCGGTAGCCCGCGTAGACCTGCGGGATCGCATGCCGCAGGTCCCGCGTCGGCACCGCCAGGTCGTCGCGCACTGCCTTTCCGTAACTCATAGCCTGCCCCTTTCACATGACTGTCCAGATACCTCCGGGAGTATGTGATCCCGGGGCGGCGTACTAGGGTCATAGGTCCCGGCCTGCGAAGAGCCGCGGCCAGGGTACCGGCCAGTGGTGTTCACGGGCGCGACGGGCCGAGCAGGATCCGATCTCCACTCCCGCCCGCGCTGCCGCATCCCTGGCCCGGCTTTCTTATTTGGGATTCGGTGATCCGCTGCCGCCCCAGTAGCACTACCCGGCGCCCGTCTGCCTACCTCAGACGGGTTCACCCCCGGCCTGGCCCCTGGGTCGGGGCTTCGGGCCGGGGGTGAGCCGGACTGTGCGGGGTTGGCGGGTGGGGTTATGCGGTCTTGGCGGGGTCGGTGGTGGGGGTGATGGCTTCGTGGGTGATCTCGGGCCGGTGGCCCAGGGTCAGGCCGAACAAGGTGCCGATGGCGGCCAGGCCGCCCAGGCCGAAGGCGATCAGCGCGGCGATGTAGGTGATCTGCGAGACCTTCCACCAGCCGTACGCGTTCAGCAGCATCGACCGCAGCGTCTCACCCTTGAACACCGTGTTCACCAGCCCGGCCAGCTGCGTGTTGCCCGGCTGGGCCAGCGACTCGGCCGACAGCTGGGAGTAGGTCTTGCCGCCGCCCATGTTGACGATGTGCTGGGCGATGAAATGATCGGCGTAAGCCTCGGCCTGCTGCCCGGTCAGCAGCTGCTGCCCGGCATACTGCGACACCGACGGGATCATGTTCGGGGTGATCTCGGTGCCCGCCTTGGCGTGCGCGAACGCCGACGCCGGCGGGAAGTAGATCTGCTGGGCCGACAGCTGATTCTGCACCGTGTTGTGCACGTAAGCCGACCCCCACAGCAGCAGCCCCCCGGCCACCAGCAAAATCGCCGCGGCGGCGAACCCCGCCAGGGCAGTAACACGAGAAGAGCGGCGCATCGTGATGCCTCCTTGCCAACGCGGACCCAGGACCTTCACCCGGCCCGCCAGACTTGAACTGACACCCCAACCATCCCTCCCGCACCGCCCACGCCCCCACGGCCAGACGTCATCTTTAGTCCAGGACCTCCGTCACCAATGCCCGGGACCGCGAACAGGGGCGCCACCAGGGACGATGGTCCCGCGGGTATGTGCCCAATGGCGCTATCCGTCTGCCGTTGGTCCGAGAAGGCTGCTGACCGAAGGACCAATGAGGAGGAACCATATGACTACCAGGGTGGGCATCAACGGCTTCGGCCGGATCGGCCGGGCGTTCATGCGGCGGGCGCTGGAGCGCCCCGACCTGGAGGTGGTGGCGGTCAACGACATCACCGACGCGCGGACGCTGGCACACCTGCTGGCATTCGACTCCACCTACGGCCGGCTGGGGCGCACCGTGGAGCACACCAACGACGCGCTGATCATCGACGGCCGCCAGGTCCCGGTGCTGGCTCAGCGCGACCCGGCCCAGATCGACTGGGGCACCCTCGGCGCCAACATCGTCATCGAGTCCACCGGCAAGTTCAACACCCGCGACGGCGCGCAGCTGCATCTCAAGGGCGGCGCCCGTAAGGTGCTGCTCTCTGCGCCCGGCAAGGACGTGGACCTGACGGTAGTCCTGGGCGTCAACCAGGACGCTTACGACCCGAGCCGTCACGACGTCATCTCCAACGCCTCCTGCACCACCAACTGCGTGGCCCCGATGGCCAAGGTGCTGCATGACGCGTTCGGCATCGAGCGCGGCTTCATGACGACCATACACGCCTACACCGGCGACCAGGTGCTGCTCGACGCCCCGCACAAGGACCTGCGCCGGGCCCGGTCGGCCGCGGCCAGCATTATCCCCACCACCACCGGCGCCGCCCGGGCCACCGGGCTGGTCATCCCCGACCTGGCCGGCAGGCTCGACGGCATCGCAGTCCGGGTCCCCGTCCAGGACGGATCCCTGACCGACCTGGCCGTCGTGGTCAGCCGCGACGTTACCGCCGAGGAGGTCAACCAGGCCTTCGCCGCCGCTGCGGCGTCCGGCCCGCTGCATGGCCTGCTGTACTACAGCACCGACCCGATTGTCTCCTGCGACATCATTGGCGAGTCCGCGTCCTGCATCTTCGACTCGCCGCTGACCCAGGCGTCCGGGACGCTGGTCAAGGTGTTCGGCTGGTACGACAACGAATGGGGTTACACCTGCCGTCTCACCGACCTGGCCGCCTTGGTGGGCAGCCAGCTGTAGGCCTCAGCCGGTTCACCCCAGCGGGGCCGCTCCCGGGCGGCCCCGCTTCCCTTCTGTAAGGGTCACGGGCCCTGGACAGAGCGGGCCGATCGCGCGAAGATCGTGATCTGACGGCACCACCCGGCCGTTTTAGTAGTTAATGTCCGGGAACGAGCGCCCCGCCGCCGTCCTGGACGATGCCGCCGAGGACCTCAATATGGCACCCGAACCCGGACCGGTGAGCCTGGGGGAGATTAACCCCCAGGATCCGGTCGCGACGGATCCATCACCCTTTGGCAAACCGGGGCTGGCGGTCAGGGTCGGCCCGTTCGCGCTGGTGGCGGTCGCCGCCGAAGCCAGCCTGGCCCTGCCGCCCGGTACCCGGGTGGGCACCGCGGTCATCTTCAGCCTGGTCCTCCTGGCGGCGGTGGCGCTGGCGTTCCTGCTTCCCTGGGACCTGCTGCCCGCCTGGATGCGCGTGCTCGTCCCCCTGGCCTGCACCGGATGGGCGCTCGCCCTCACCCTGGCCGCAGGCGCCGTCTCGGGCATAGGCCTGGTCGTGCTGATCCCGCTCATCTGGACCGCCCTGTTCCTGCACCCCTGGGAGTCGGCTTGTGTCGTGGCCGCGATCGTGGCCGCCGAGGCCGTTGTTTCGGTGGCCCAGTCTGTGCCGGACGCGGTCACGGTCCGCCGTGTGCTGCTGTGGGCCGCCCTCGGCGGCCTGCTCGCGGTGGCCACGCACGGCCTCAGGGACCGGATCCGCCAGTCCCAGCTGGCTAGCGCGCAGCTGCAGGAACGCCTCCGCGAGCTCACGATCGTCCAGGACAGGGACCGCCTGGCCGCCGCTCTCCAGGAGAGTGTCGTCCAGCGGATCTTCGGAGCCGGGCTGAAACTGCAGAGTGTCCTGTCCCTGCCGGCCAGGGCCGAGGTGCGGCGGCAGGTGGAATCGTCCGTAGCCGATCTCGACGACGCCATCCGCCTGCTCAGGCAGGCGATCTTCGGCCTGGAGCGCCGGCTGGACGACCCTAGCCTGCGGCAGCGGGTGCTGCAGTTGTGCGGCGAGCTGTCGCCCGTACCCGAGATCACCTTCGCCGGGCCCGTGGACGCTGCGCTGCCCGCGGCGGCAGGCGACCAGCTGGTCGACATGCTGCGGACGGCTCTCGGGCTGATCGGGCCGGAGGCCCGGCAGACTTCGGTCGACCTGCGAGCCGGTGACGCGCTGACCGTCGTGGTGACCGGGACCAGCCCGGACTGGCCATCAGCCGACGGCGGCGGATCCGGACCGGACTTCTCCTCCTTGCGGGACCGGGCAGGCCAGGCTGGGATCGCGGTCGAGGTCGGGCCGGTCCAGGGTGGCGCCCGGCTGGCCTGGAGCCTGCCGCTTCAATCCGGCCCGCCTGCGGCCGGCTGACCCGCCGGGCCTCCGGAGCTCAGGTCGCAACCGACCAAGGTCCCCCGCCCAGGCGGCGAAGGGCCCTGACCCGCACGCAAGCGGCGGCGTCAGGCTGAGGGTGATGGATCCTGAGGAGGCCCGCGATGAAGACCAGGAACAGCGATGATCAGCCGCGCATCGTGGTCGGAGTGGATGGCTTCGAGTCGTCCAAGGCCGCGTTGCGCTGGGCCATTCACCAGGCGAGGCTGACCGGAGCGGTGGTGGAGGCCATAACTGCGTGGCAGGTGCCGGTGGGCACCGGCTGGGTGCCGACCACTGAGTTGCCCGATTACCAGAGCGACGCGGCCGCCATCCTCGGCGAGGCCATGACCGAGATGTGCGCCGTGGACCCGGACGTTCAGGTCTGCCCGCGCGTGGTCGAGGGACGCGCCGGGCAGGTGCTTGCCGAAGCGGCCAAAGGCGCTGACCTGCTCGTGGTGGGCTCGCCGGGCCACGGCGGGCTGGCCGAAGCGCTGCTCGGCTCGGTCGGGCAGTACTGCGTGCATCACGCACCGTGCCCGGTTCTCATCATCCGCGGCAAGTACGAACGCTGAGCTGTACTCGACCACGGGTGAGCGGCTCAGTGCGTGGTGCCCGGCATCCCGGCGGACATGGCCACGCCGCCGGCGACGACGAGGAGAATGCCGAGGATCAGCGCTGTCCAGCCGAGGATCAAGCCCGCGAGCGCCAGGCCAGCCCCCTGTTCCCCGCTGCGCTTTATCTGCTGCCGGGCCAGGTGGCCGAACACGATCGCCGGGATGGCCGCCAGCGGTCCGACCAGGAACTCCGCGAGCGCGCAGGCGAGGCTAGCGACCGCGAGGCCGTTGATCTTCGCCGCCGGGGGCGCTGCTGGCGCCCTCGCGGCAGGCAGGTCGGTCACGAGGTGGTCCAGGTCGGCGTAGGTGCGCGCGGAAAAGGCATTCTCCAGGCGGCCGTCGTACTCATCCCTGGACAGCCGGCCTTCGCTGAAGGCCACGTTGAGCAACTCCACCACGCGGTCACGATCCCGGTCAGAGGCCCGCATCTTGTCCCGTTCGCCACCGGTGGTCAAAGCCCGGGGGTACCCGAGGGGCATGGGCGGGGTGTCGTCGTCGTTCATCTGCATCACCCCTTCGCTACGATGCTGCATGTTCGGCGCCGGCGCGGTAGGTGCCGTTAGTCCCGGCGATGGTCCGTAATTCGGAGGCGCCTACCGGGGGCACCTGAGCGCGGGCCTGGATCGCGGTCAGGGCCACCGTGTAGATGATGTCGTCGACCAGGGCACCGCGGCTCAGGTCGTTGACCGGCTTGGCCAGGCCCTGCAGCATCGGGCCGACGCTGACCACCTGAGCGCTGCGCTGTACGGCCTTGTAGGTCGTGTTGCCGGTGTCCAGGTCGGGGAAGACGAACACGGTGGCGTGGCCGGCTACCGGGCTGCCGGGCCGTTTGGCCTGCCCGACCGAGGCGATGGCGGCGGCGTCGTACTGCAGCGGGCCATCCACGGCCAGGCCAGGTTCACGTATGCGCACGATCCGGACGGCCTCGGCCACCTTGTCGACGTCCGTGCCGGTGCCAGAGGTCCCGGTGCTGAAGCTGATCATTGCCACTTTCGGCTCGATGCCGAAGGCCCGCGCGGACGCGGCGCTCTGGATCGCTATGTCGGCCAGGTCTTCGGCGTCCGGCTGGGGGTTGATGGCACAGTCCCCGTAGATGACCACCTGGTCGGGCAGGCACATGAAGAAGACCGAGGACACCAGGCGGCTGCCTGGCTTGGGGCCCAGGATCTGCAGCGCGGGACGGACGGTGTTCGCGGTGGTGTGCGCCGCGCCGGAGACCAGGCCGTCGACCTCGCCCAGCATGAGCATCATGGTGCCGACCGTAACCGGGTCGGCAAGATGCTCACGGGCCACGTCCTCGGTCCAGCCCTTGTGCCGCCTCAGTTCGGCCAGCGGGGCGACATAGCGCTCCGCGACCGCCCGCGGGTCCACGACGGTAAGGCCGCCGGGTAGCTGCAGCCCCAGACGCCTGGCCTGGCCGGCCACTGCATCGGGCGCCCCCAGCAGCAGGCACCGGGCGATGCCGCGTTCGGCGCACGCCACCGCCGCCCTCATGGTGCGCGGCTCGGCGCCTTCGGGCAGGACTATGAGCGCGTCGGCGGCCCGGGCCTGTTCGACCAGCTGATAACGGAACGCGGCGGGGCTGAGCCGCCGCGGCCGAGACGTACCGGTGAGCGAATCCAACCAGGACGGGTCCAGGGCGCCGGCGATGGTATCGGTTGCTCCCTCGATCCGCTCCAGGTCGTCAACGGGCAGGCCGGCGTCGAGATCTCGTACCCGCGTCGCGGTCTGGTAGCTGTCGTCCTCGACGAGCAGGACGGGCAGGCCCCCGGCCCCAGTGGCCAGGGTGAGCCGACTGACCTGCGGATCGGGCGCGGTCCCGGCGCTCAGCAGCAGGGCGGCGAGGTGGGTCCCGCTCAGCTCGGTCAGGTAGGCGGCCATGATCACCTCGTGCCGGTCTCCGGGGACCACGACGAGCCGCCCGGTGTCCAGGACGCGGAGGGCGCCCGGGATACCCTGGGCCATCACCGCTACGTCCCTGATGCGCCGGGACAGGTTACCTTCGTGCAGTATGACCGGCTGCAGCTCCCGGACCAGGTCGTACACCCGCGGCCAGGTCAGCTCGGGGCGGTACGGCACCGCGGCGATGAGGCGGAGCTGGTGCTTGGCCAGGGCGGCTCGCAGCCGGGCGGTCGCGTCGGCCCCGCCGGCCTCGGGCAGTCCGTGAACCACGCAGCCGACGACCCGCGCCTGCTCGCCGGAGACGTATCCGCTCGCCGCGATGGCGATCTGCTCGGCCAAGCAGTCTGCATCATTATCCGCAGGCCAGCATGCGACCAGCACGACGTCGGCGTCCAGCGTCCGAGCCAGCGCCTGGTTCAGCGAGCTGGCGTACAGGTTCGACGGTCCCGGACTGAGGCTTTCGACCACGACCACCTCAGAGCGGTCGTAGATGGGTTCCCAGGCGGCGACGATCTTCTCGAGCACCACCTCCAGTCCGCCCTCGCCAAGTTGACGCTCCAGTTCGGCGGTGGTCAGCGACTCCGGGGAATCAAGCGAGGTGACCGCGGCCACGAGCGCGGCTGAGCGGTCCGGGCCGCCGTCAGCCCTGGGCTGCACGACAGGCTTGACGTAGGCCACCTTGATGCCCCGCTGGTCCAGGGCACGCAGCAGGCCCAGGCAGGTCCTGGCCAGACCGCCGTGCTCCGCGACAGGAGCTACGAGCAAGCTCCGGGCCATGTGCTGCTCCTAACGGTAGCGTCCGATGCTGTCACCAACCGTGATAATGCGGGCGGTATCGCGGGCGATCATGAGTTCCTCGTCGGTCGGCACGACCAGCGCGAGAGCCGGGCCGGGGCGGCTGATGCGCCCGCTGGTGTCCCGGCCGTGCCGGGCGTTGGCTTCGGGGTCTTCAGCCAGGCCGAGGAAGGTCAGGCGGCTGAGTACCTGGCTGCGGACCAGAGGGCTGTTCTCGCCGATGCCGCCGGTGAACACCAGGGCGTCGAGGCGCTCCAGGCTGGTGACCAGCCCCGCGATCGCCTTGGCCAGCCGGTGCACGAACACCTCGATGGCGAGCCGCGCCCGGTCATCGCCGCTGGCCGCCGCGGCTTCCACCGCCCGCATGTCATTGCCCGCACCGGACAGCCCGGCCAGCCCGCTGACGGTGTTGAGTTCGCGGGTAAGTTCGGCGACGCTAAGGCCCCGGCCGGCCAGGTAGCCGAACAGGCCGGGATCCACGTCGCCGGAGCGGGTGCCCATGACCAGCCCCTCCATCGGGGTCAGCCCCATCGTGGTATCCACCGAGACGCCATCTCGCACCGCGGTCGCGCTGCAGCCGTTGCCGAGATGGGCGGTTACCAGGCGGAGCTCGGCCAGCGGGCGGTCCAGCAGGGCGGCGGCGCGCTGGCTGACGAACCGGTGACTGGTGCCGTGGAATCCGTACCGGCGTACCCCGTACCTGGTGTACCAGTCTTCGGGGACCGCGTACCGGAAGGCGCGCGGGGGAATCGTCTGGTGGAACGCGGTGTCGAACACGGCCACCTGCGGCAGGTCCGGCCGGATGGCGCTGACCGCCTCGATGCCGGCCAGGTTCGCCGGATTGTGCAGCGGCGCCAGGTGGCTGAACGAGCTGATCGCCGCGATGACTTCGTCGTCCACCAGCACCGAGGCAGCGAACCGCTCTCCCCCGTGGACGACGCGATGGCCGACGCCGACCACGGCAGCCGGCTCGTCCCGGGCCGTTCCAGGTCCGGCCTCGGGCAGGTACTCCAGGACCCGGGAGATGATGGCCATGTAGCTGCCGTCGCCGATGCGATCGGTGACGGCGACACCGGGGTGCCGCCGGATCCGCAGCACCGCCTCGGGCGTGCCCACCTTCTCGGCCATCCCGCCCAGGACGCGCTGGCCGCTGCCCGGGTCCAGCAGAGCGAACTTCACTGACGAGCTACCCGAGTTCAGCACCAGCACCAAGCCGGGATCCCGGGCGTTCGCTTGTGTCATGCTCCGAGCGTGCGCGCCGGCCAGCAGCCGCTGGCAGGGCTGCGGGTCATGAGTCTAAGGGACCTTGGTCCACGGTTGCTGTGGGCCGGGACCATTGGCCCGAGATGTTCGGGAGCTAGGACCCTGTCGGGGCCGGCGCGGCTGCGGCAATGCTGAAGCATGGACGATAGAGCTTGCTGCTGCCCCTCCCATCCCGTTGTGCGGGTGTTCATGCCGCCGGCGGCAGGCCGGCCTTACCCGGTCGAGCTGCTGTTGTGCGGGCATCACTTCCGCATCTCGCAGTGGACCCTGGCCACCGCCGGCGCCGTGGCCCAGGTCCTGCGGGGTTATCCGGCCAGGCGGGTATCCGAGCTGGCCCTGCTCTAGGACCAAGTCGGTCAACGGACCCGGACAGACCACGGGCCTTTCGGCCCTATACGGTGCGGCACGGCGGTTCCAGGCTCAGCACCAGGCACAACCTATGACATGGAGGTCGGCCATGCGAGCGAAAGTCGGAGACGAGCTCACCGTCAAGGGACGCCATCAGGGTGATGGAGAACGTCATGGGGAGATTATTCAGGTCGACGGCCCGGACGGCGCGCCGCCGTATCTGGTCCGCTGGCAGGACGGTCACGACAGCCTCTTCTTCCCCTCGTCCGACGCTGAGATCACGCACCACGCGACCAGGTGAGGCAATCATGATCACCCTTACGGAAGTCGAGAAGCTGGGCCGCGTCCATGCGGTCGAGCCGATCGTGCTGTCGGTATACCTGAACGTCCCGCGCCATCCCGCGGGACTGTTTGGGCTGCCACGCCGGGTAGACGAGCTCGTCACAGCGGCCGAGCGTGACGCGGGCCCGGCCGGGTACCTGCGCGAGGAGGACCGGCGTTCGGCTCGGGATGAGGCAGCGCTGGCCGAGCCAGGCTGGGCCGGCCACCCAGTGGCCATCTTTGCCTGCGCCGAGGTCGGCCTGCTCGAGACGGTCGTGCTGCCGCAGGCACCGGCGGAGACGTTGCCGGAGCAGGCGGTGCTGGGGATGAGACCGCATATCCGGCCACTGCTGGCCGCCCTGCAGCCCGGCGCGCGTCTGGCCGAGGAGATCCTGGCCGAGGAGATCCTGGCCGAGGAGATCCTGGCCGAGCCAGCGGGCGAGCTCACCGTCTTCGGCCTGCCGGCCTGCCTGGCCGCGGTCAACGCCGATCCGGTGGAAACCCTGGTGGTTCCGCACGACGGGCTGGTCGCGGGTTATGAATGCGGGCGCTGCGGCGCCCTAGGCCTGGCTGCGGACTGCTGCCCGGACTGGGGAACCGCGGCGCTGCCCGTCCCGGATCTCCTCGAGGAGATGGTCATCCGGACTCTGGAAGACGGCGGCCAGGTCCTCGTGGTCGACCAGGCGCAAGGACGGATTGCCGCCAGGCGACACCGGAGACCATAGCCTACGTACGGGCGGGCCCTTGGGCCCGAAGGTCCGGGAACTCCGTCCCTACGGGCCGGTCCGCCGCGCGCGGATGCTTGGACCATGAAGCCGCTATTTCCGCACCCGGGCTCTGACGGAAGCGTGCCGGAGTCCGGCAGTCAGGCGCCGGACGAGCTCCTGGCGGATGCGCCCCCCTGGCACGAGGACCGGGCCTGCTGCTGCCCGGCGCAGCCCGTGGTGCGGGTCATCATGCCCCCGACCCCCCAGCGGCGGCATTCGGTAGACCTGCTGCTGTGCGGCCATCATTACCGCGTGTCCCGCCAGGCTCTGGCGGCGGCAGGGGCCCGCGTAGAGAACTTGCCGGGCATGGCCGGCGCCGCCGCGGCGGCGCTGCTGCCAAGCAGCCACCAGGACTATGCCGGACTCACGACCAGCCCGCCCGCCGAGACGGCGGGCTAGCTGGATGACAGTTATCAAGCCCAGCAGCCCTGGCCTTTCCGCCCCGCAGGGCGGCGGCCGACCGGTCCTGCTGGCCTTCTTGCCGATGACGGCGCTGATGATCACGTCGTCGGTGCTGGCGGGCATCTGGGAGGACCCGGCCCTAGCCAGCCTGCCCTATGCAGCGCGCGTCGTGTGCGCCCGGCGGCGGCGTTCCCGTACTCGTTGCTCCCTGTTCAGCCCGCCCCAGATCCCGTACCTCACCGAGTTCCTGAGGGCGTAGTCGAGGCACTGCGCGCGCACCGGGCATGACGCGCAGACCGTCGCGGCCTTCGCTTCCCGGATCTCTCGCTCCTGCCGGGTCTCGCCGTCCGGGCCAAAGAACAGCTGCGCGTTCACGCCCCCGCAGGCGGCCCTGTATTGCCAGTTCACGTCCGGACCTCCCGTCCTACCACGTCAGTGCCACCGGGTCGATCTGTTGTGCTTACTGAACCTCAGCATCGACGCGGCCCCGGCCAGGCGCCAGAGGCAAAGGTCCTCGGCGCCCGGCACCCGCGACCGCGCGCCGCGGCAGGGCTTTAGTCCTTCCCCGGATGACGTCGGAGAGGGCAGCCGCGGTTGCGCGGCCTGCGCTCTCGGGACCTCCTGCCGTCCGTCCCAGGACCTATGACCCTGCCCGGTGACTGCCGCCCGAGGACACCATAGGCACTCATGAACAGGCAGGCTGAAGCTCAGGCCGCCGCTACCGCGGCAGAGGTCGACCAGCGCGTGAGCCAGCTCGAGGCCAGAGTGGCAGTGCTTCTGGAGGCCACCGAGGTGCTAGCCCGCGGCCTCGAGAACGGGCTGCCGACGCAGCCGGGTACCGGGCAGGCGGAGAAGGCGGCCAGGCGCGCTCACGAACTGCTGCTGCTGGCCAAGACGGATGGTCCAGGTCCATCCCGGGCGTGAACACGGCCGCGAAAAGGTGGGACAAGCCATGTCATACGGTCACGCCGAGCGCACGCTGGCCACGATACGCCTGCTCGAGGCGGAAACCAGGGATCTGCTGTCCCACCGGGAGCAGCTGACTGCGGAGCAGGAGCGATGGCTGCGCGAGGCCGCTGATTCAGCCTCCTGGCGCCTGAGCTCCCCCGGCGCTGTAATGCACACGCCCGGCCAGGTGGGCGCCCGGTGATCAGCAGGGCTGCGCCGGTCAGTCCGTAAGGAGCTGCATCGCTGTGTGATGATCCTTGGGTGACCGACGAGGGTATATGGCGAGACGCGTCCTGCAAGGTAACACGGCATGCTCCGGTCCTGCCTTCGGGTCGTTTGCCGGGGTGGCCGGGTCGTTCGCCTCTGCTGCGGCGCTGGTTTATGGCGAGATTCTGGGTTTGAGAAGGAGCAGCCTGTTACTGGAGGCGCATTTCCGCAGTGCTTCCTCCGTGTGGAGGCGTCATTGTGCGAAGGGTCGCGGTGGCGGCGATAATCGCCGCCGTCTCGCTGGCGGCCACGGGCTGCCTGACCCCGCTTACGTCGCAGCAGCCCCTGACGCCGGTCCCGACCCCGGCAAACCCGCTGGTTGGTGTCTACGAACCGGGCGCGCCGGGTAGCTGGTCGCAGACCGGGGAGTTCACTGACGCGACCGGCGTCAAGCCGGCGGTTGTTATTTACTACTCGTCGTGGAATGAACCGTTCAGCACGTCATTCGCGCAGACGGCCTGGGATCACGATGCCCATGTGCTCGTCCAGCTCGAGCCTAACGGCGTGACGCTCGCCTCCATCGCCGCGGGCGGCTCAGACACATACTTGCGTTCCTTCGCTGACGCCGTCGTCGCCTTCGGCCATGCTGTGATCTTGTCGTTCGGCCACGAGATGAACGGCACCTGGTACCCCTGGGGCTATGGCCACGCGTCGCCTGCGACGTTCGTGGCCGCCTGGAGGCACATCGTGCGGGTCTTCCGCGCTGCGGGAGCAGCCAACGTCACCTGGCTGTGGACGGTCAACTCCATCCAAGGGGCGTCGAGTTCGCTGAGCCAGTGGTGGCCGGGCGCGGCGTGGGTCAACTGGACCGGTATCGCCGGCTACTACTACCGGGCCACGGATACCTTCGGCTCGCTGTTCGGCTCGACCATCGCCGACATCCGCACGTTCAGCAACGCACCGATGCTGATCTCCGAGACCGCCGTGGGCACCACCGCGGACCGGGAGAACCAGATCGACGCGCTGTTCGCGGGCGTCCGCGCGGAGCGTCTCGCCGGGGTGATCTGGTTCGACGAGGCGCAGCACGCCGGTCTCTACCACCAGGACTGGCGCCTCGAAGACGACCCGAACGCTCTCGCGGCGTTCACCGCAGCAGTTGCGACGTACCTGGGCAGCTGAGCCTGCGCGTCGCGCCCGCCGAGGGCGGCACAGCCGGGCGGCCCAGCGCCACATCGGGAACGATGGCGGTTCAATCGGGACTTTGGGCACGTCCCTAACGGCTGGCGCGGGACCCAAGCTGGAGTGACCTTTCCGATGCGGGAGGGGCTTTCATGCTTGAGGCACTGGTCATCGCCGGGATTGTCGCCGCGCCGCTCGGCTCCGCCGCGCTCTTCTTGCCGGCCCGCCACCGTAACCGGGCGGCGGGTGCTTGGGCCGCTCTGTGGCGGGTCGTTCTGTCCGTCGTCGGCTCAGTAGTGCTCGCCGCCGCGGCCGCCGGCGTGCTGCACCTGCTGAAGGCGACCGAAGGCAACCTCATCCTCGGCGGGGCGGCTGTCGCGCTGGCCGGCCTGCTCTGGCTTCCGGTCACCAGGAACTGGTCGCCACGGGCGCACCTGTGCTGGGCGTCGTCCACCTACCTGTTCGCGGTCTACCTGGTCTACGCGCTCGAGTGGACCTTCGCCAGCCACCTCGGCCCGGCAAGCACGGCCGGCGGCGTGCTGCTGTGGTGTCTCGAGGTGGTCGCCGCCCTGATGTCCTGCGCATACCTGTGGGAACTGTGCGACGCGCTCGGCACCGCGCACTGGCACCGCAGGCGCGCCCCGCTTGACCCGCGCCGGCGGGTGCCCACCGCGGCGCTGCGGGCGGTGGGCCCGGCGGCCGACAATCCTCCGCCCCTGGTCAGCGTGCACGTCCCGGCACACAACGAGCCGCCGGGCATGGTCATCGACACGCTCCGCGCGCTACTGCGCCTGGACTACCCCCGGGTGCAGATCGTCGTCATCGACGACAACACCGACGACGAGTGGCTGTGGCGCCCGGTCGAGTCCTGGTGCCGCCGGCACGACGTCACGTTCAAGCACCTCGAGAACTGGCCCGGCTACAAGTCCGGCGCGCTCAACTACGCGCTGCAGCATCTCACCCACCCGGACGCCGAGATCATCGGCGTCGTCGACTCCGACTACCAGGCCGAGCCGGAATGGCTGCGCAACTGCGTGCCGCTGTTCACCGACCCGTGGATCGGGTTCGTGCAGGCGCCGCAGGACTACCGCCACTGGCACCAGGCCCGCTACTACCGGCGGCTCTACTACTCCTACAAGTACTTCTTCGCCGTCTCCCAGCCCTCGAGGAACGAACGCGACGGCGCGATCTTCGCCGGCACCATGGGCCTGATCAGGAGAGTCGCCCTCGATGAGCTCGGCGGCTGGGACGAATGGTGCATTACCGAGGACGCGGAGATCTCACTGCGGCTGCTCCGCGCGGGCTGGTCCGGCATGCACGTCGACGAGTCCGGCGGCCGCGGGATCATGCCACTGACGTTCGAGGCGCTCAAGGGGCAGCGGTACCGCTGGTGCTTCGGCGGCATCCAGCTGCTGCGCATGCACTGGAAGTCCCTGCTCCCCGGCCAGGAGACAGCAAAGAACCACCTGTCGGCCGGCCAGCGCTGGTCTTACCTGTCCGGCGCGCTGCAGTGGTACGGCGACCTGCTCGGACTGCTGTTCTTTATCTTCCTGCTGGCCGGCGCGGTGAACCTGGCCACCGGCGGCGGGCAGCTCTTCCGCAAGCTGACGGTCTTCCTCGTCGCCGCCGTGCCCGTACTCGTCCTGCTCGGCCTGGTCCGCGCGATCGCGCTGCTGCGCCGCAGCACCGGCGCGACCTGGCGCGATGCGATCGGCGCGTTCTTCATCTGGCAGTCCACCTCGCTCGTGGTCGCCCGCGCCTCGGTGCTCGCCCTGTTCGCGAAGAAGGCCGCCTTCCTGCGCACCCCGAAGACCGGCGAGCGGACCAGTTGGTGGCACGCGCCGCGCGCCAACTGGGCGGAGACCCTCCTCGCGCTCTTCGGCGCGGCCGGGATCGCCGGCGCGCTCACCAAGACAAGCACCCTGAGCGGCCCGCTGCTGGCCGGCCTGCTGTTCGTGCCCACGCTGGGCATGGCCGCCGCGCCGTTCAACAGCTGGGCCGCCCGCCGCGCCGCGCTCCCCGCCTGGCTGCGCGAGCGCCGCGCCACCGAGTACCGGCGCGACCGCCACGCCTTCGCCGCTGGCATCGCCGCGGGCGGCGCGATCGCCGTCGTCGCGGTGGCGGGGCTCGCGATCGCGCTGATGCTCACCGGGCGCCTCGGCACCGGGCCCAGCCTCGTCGGCCCGATCCAGTCCCCGCCCGTGACAACATCCACCCCGGCACCCTCCACCACCCCGACACCAACGACAACCCCAAGCGCCACCCCAACTCCGTCAGTGACCCCGACCGCCACGACGACACCAACAGTCTCTCCGACATCGGCGACCCCGACCGTCCCCAGCACCACGCCCTCCGCGACTGTCTCGTCCACGGTCACCTCTTCGAGCACACCGCCGTCCACGTCAACCCCAGCCACCCCGCACCCATGAGGCACCCGGCCGCCGCAGCCGCGGGCGGGAGCAGTGGCCAAAGTCCCGCCCAGCAGGGCGACCACGACGACCTGCTCCGGCGGCACGGCGCCTACTACGACCTGTACACCAGCCAGTTCACCGAGGCGCCGGAGGAGCGCTAGCCATCTACCAGCTTGTCGAACGGGACCGTCGGCTCGTACGGTATCGCGTCGAGAAACCCCGACAGGCCGATGCCCCGGTGCAGTCCCCTCTCGTTGTGCCGCTCGGCTAGGGCGTGCGCCAGCAGCACCCGCTCCTGGTCCGCGTTCGCCTCGGTGAACGGCGGGTCCCACGGCCCGTGCGTCCGCAGCCGCCGGAGCATGGCGAGGGGCAGCCGAGACGTCGTCCAGCGCGATGCCGTACTCCACAACCATCCGCTTCTCGAGCTTCCCGCCCTCACCGCTCACCGCCGCCATCTCCCCAGTCGTATGCCGTATCTTCAGGCCCCTTCCTCTCTAGTGTGAGGCCTCGCCGGATGCCGGGACCTTCGGCGGGACCATCGCCTCTTCGGGCTGACCCTGCGGCCATCGAGGCTGGGCCTAAGGAAGCAACGGAGGGAGGTGCCCGATGCGGATCCTGGTCACGTACGGTTCCACCCGCGGTGGCACCCAGGGCCTAGCCGAGATGGTGGCCGATCACCTGCGCGCCGAAGGCTTCGACGTCGATGTGCGGCCGCCCCGCCAGGTAAAGCGACTGGAGGGCTACGACGCCGTCATCGTGGGCGGCGCGCTGTATGCGTTCCGCTGGCACCGGGCAGCCCGCACGTTCGTCAAGCGTCACGCGGCCGAAATCCGGCGGCGGCCGGCGTACTTCTTCTCCAGCGGGCCGCTCGACGATTCCGCCGCCCGCGGCGACATCCCGCCGGTCAAAGGCGTCAAGGCGCTCATGGAAAAGACCGGGGTGCGCGAGCACGTCACCTTCGGCGGGCGGCTTCTGCCCGACGCCAGCGGATTCCCGGCCAGCGCCATGGCGAAGAAGCGCGCGGGCGACTGGCGTGATGCCGAGCACGTGCAGCGGTGGACGCGGACCATCGCCTCTGAGCTCCACGGCGAGGTACGGCAAGGCGTCTGATCGCCAACGGCGCAATAGCCCGCCAGGGCCACGGCTGCGGCGGCCGTGGCCTTGGCGGCCCGCGGTCTTTTCGCGAGAGTCAGCGGAACCTACCATCAGGGAGCAGCGGCAGCGAGCGCAGCCGCTGCCCGGTGGCCGCAAAGATGGCATTGGCGATAGCCGGGGCGACCGCGATCAGCGGGGTCTCCCCCGCACCGGCCGACGGCAGGTCGGGCCGGTCAAGCAGGACCACCTCGAGCTCGGGTATGTCGCTGAACCGCGGCACCCGGTACCCGGACAGCGACGGCCGGGCGACGCGGCCGCGCTCGAAGCTGACCGACTCGAACAGCGCGCCGCCCAGGGCCATCACCGTGCCGCCTTCGATCTGGCTGATCACGGTGTCCGGGTTGACCACGGCCCCGCACTCGTAAGCGGTGACGATCCGCCTCACGTGCACCTGCCCGGCCCCGTCGGCCAGCACCTCGGCGCAGGTGGCCACCCGGCCGCCCTTCTCCAGCCCGATGGCCAGGCCCATACCGCGCCATGCCCACTGGCCGTCCCGCCAGGACGGCCGGCCCGCGGGCTGCCAGCCCGGGCGCCAGCCGAGCCGCCCGGCCGCGGCCTCGAGGACGGCCGCGAGCCGCTCGTCATCGAGGTGGCGGAGCCGGAAGCGCAGCGGATCGGCGCCCGCGGCATAGGCCAGCGCGTCGATGTGCGACTCACGCGCGAACGTATTGGCGGTGGCGGACAGGGCCCGGTACGGACCCTGGGCGTGCGGGGAGGCGGCCGGCTGGTACCGCAGGCGCCGGTTGGGCACCGCGTACGGGAAGGCGAAGCCGTTGGCCCCGGCGTTGATGTCGAGGAAGTCCCACGCGATGAGCGAGCCCGCGGCGTCCAGGCCCGCGCGCACGTCGATCACCGCCATCGGGCGCAGGAAGCCCTGCTGGAACTCCTCGGCCCTGCTCCAGTGCACCATGACCGGGCCGCCGGTCCCGCGGGCCAGGCGGGCCGCCTCGATGGCCTCGTCGCCGTGCTTGCCGCCGAACCCCCCGCCCACCGGCGGCACGATCACCCGGATCGCGGCCTCGCCGATCCCGAGCGTCCGGCTGAGCCGGGCCCGGACGGCGAACGGGACGTTGGTGCCCGTCCACACCGTGAGCCGCCCGTCCTCCCACTCTGCGACGGCCGCCCTGGTCTCCAACGGGACGTGCGCGAGGTTGGCGGTGGTATAGGTGGCCTGCACCCCGATCACGGCCGCGGCCAGCGCGGCCTCCGGGTCGCCGGCCTGGGAGCTGACGGCGCGCTGCCACCCCTCGCCGTCGACCGGATGGGCGCGCAGGTAGGTTTCCAGGTCCGCGGGCCCGGGCGGCGGCTGTTCCCAGTCGGCCCTGATCGCGGCCACGGCCCGCCGCGCGGTCCCTGGGTCACCGGCGGTCACCCCGATGAACTCCCCGTCCCGCACGACCGTGACGCCCGCAATGGCCCCGGCCGCCGCGGTATCCGCCGACCGCAGCACGGCCCCGGGTGCCGGGGGCCTGAGCACGGCTCCATGCCGCAGGCCCGGCCGCTGCAGGTCGGACACGAAGCGGCGTGCCCCGGTGACCGCACCGGCCCTGGGTGCCGGATACGGCCGCCCGGCCCTGGTCCAGGCCGTCGGCGGGGTCAGCGGTGGCTCCTTGGCCAGGACCTCAACCCGGCGCATCCCGGCCAGGAACGCACCGTAGGGCAGCCGGATGCCGGTCAGAGCACAGGTGACCGACCCCTGCTCCGCCCTCAGCTGGGCGTGAGGTCCGCCCAGGCGCGGGGCCGCGAGATCGATGAGGACCTCTCTGGCCCCGGCGGCCGCGCGGCGCAGCGCCTCGCCCGCGTCTGGCATAGATCTGCTGCCGAACGTACCAGGGTCATAGGGGCACAGATCGGTGTCGCCGGAGACGAGGCTCACGTCGGCCGGCTCAACCGCCAGTTCCTCCGCCACCAGCAGCCTCAGGGCCGTCAGGTTGTCCTGCCCGACGTCGACCTTCCCGGTGAACGCGGTCACCGTCCCGGACGCCGCGACGTGCACCCAGGCGCCCCCCGATCCTGGCCAGGACCCAGCCCCGTCCGGCGGCCACACCACGACCAGCCCGTGGCCCAGCACCCCGAACCAGCCCCGGTCTTCTGACGCAGACAGGTCCCAGGGCCGCGCGGGCCGGGCCAGGGCCGGCCGGGTCACGGACGTCAGCGGATCCGTCCCGGCCCGGGCCGGCCCGGCCGGCTCTCATCCGCGCCGAGGGCCAGGGCCGCAGCCCGGTGCACGGCCCGGACGATCCCCGGATAGCAGCCGCACCGGCACAGGCAGGGGTCCAGCGCCGCGGCGATCTGTCCGTCGCCGGGATCGGGGTGCGCGGCCAGCAGGGCCGCCGCACGCAGCGCGATGCCCGGCGTGCAGTACCCGCACTGGGACACCCGCTCACCGGCCAGCGCCCGCTGAATGGGATGCAGCACGGGGTGCAGCGGCTCGCCCGCAGAGTCGGCCAGGCCCTCGATCGTGATGATAGAGCATCCGGCCGCCTGCCCGGTCGACAACTGCCCGGTCGACAACTGGCAGGCCAGCGCCGGCCGGCCGTCGAGCAGGACCGTGCACGCGCCGCACTCACCTTCGCCGCAGCCCTCCTTGACCCCGGTGAGGCCCAGTTCGGATCGCAGGAACTCGAGCAGGCTCTCGTCCGGGCGGCTGATCTCGCACGTTTTCGAGTTGACGACGATGCGGCTCATCGTCAGCCCCCGCGGGCTAGGCGTTCGGCGCGCCGCTTGATGCCAAGCAGCATCTTGCGTTCCATGATCAGGCTGGCCCTCCATTCAGTGAGCAGTCCCAGCTGATCGCGTCCGGTCAGGGCCTGAGCAGGGCCGGTGGTCCCCCGTCTGCGGGACGATCGGCAGTTGGCTGGCCGCGAACCCGCTGATCGAAACGGGTCATCATGACGATTCTGCCGATCGTTGCAGCAGGGTTCGCCCAGGGCGCCGGCCGGGGACCGGCACGCGGACAGAGCCGGACCGGGCAGTGCGGCGACGGCAGCCTGGCCGCCATGCAGGCCCGTCGTCCCTCACGCGATGCCGCGCAGCCGCACGTCGTAGACGATTGCCTGGAACGTGCCGGAGGAGTCCGGCGGCAGCTGGGTGAACCAGAGGAGCAGGTAACGGGCCTTGGCGGGCCTGGCCGGCCGCATGGTCACGAGGCCGCCCGCCGCCGTGGTGCTTGCGACCGGCTGCAGGTCAGCCAGCACGGGCCCGCCGCCCGCGCGCAGCTGGAAATTCGCGCCCGTCATCGCGCCGAGCATGATCTGCGCCGACGTGATCGTGACAGGCCGGCCCATGTCCAGCAGCAAGCCGGTGCCCGGTTTCAGGTTCCCGAAGGCGGCGGTGGCGTACCACTGTGTATGCCACGCTGTCGCGGGGCTGCCGTCTATAGCGAGCCGCGCAAGTTCAGAGTTGTCGCCGTCGTTTTCCCCCAAGGGGCCGAACGCGGTTGCGCTCACCGCGGTGAGTATCTGGGCCGCGGCGGCCGGATGCGCGCCGGACGGGCTGTTCGGCGCGGTCATCTCGCGGACGGCAAGCCAGCCTCCGCCAGCAAGCACGGCCAGGATGACGATGACGGCGGTCAGCCGGGTACGCCGCCGGACCGCCCGCGCTGTGGGCGGCGGCCGCCACGCCGCCCTGTCCGGCAGCGTGGGCGCTGGAGCCGCGCTAGACGAGAGCTCGGGCGACGGGCCCTCGTCTGGCCGGGTGACTGCGGCTAGCTCCATCGCCAGCTGCGCCGGGCTGAGGATCGGCGGGCCGCCTTCGGGGGCTTGCCCGGACAGCGCCCGGCAGGTCACCGAGTCGATGGCCGCCGGTATGCCGGGCCGGACCTGGCCGGGGCGGGCTATCCGGCCTCCGGGGCGCGGCGCGGGCGGGAGCGCAGCCGGTCCTTCCCCTGGCCAGTACCCGGTGAGCGCGGCATACAGCACTTGTGCCAGGCCGCGGGTGTCCGCCTGGGCCAGGTCGGCGGCGTGCGCCCCGGTAAGCGCCGCGACGATCCCCAGGCCGGTGATCGTGACCTCGCCGCCCGTGCCGTACCACAGGCAGGCCGGGGTGAGACACAGGTGCGCGAGCCCGGCCTCGTGCGCGACGGCCAGCGCGTCAGCGGCCTCGGCGATCACACGGGCCGACTGCCGGGGATCCAGCGGGCCCGCCGTGAGCATGTCGACGAGGCACCTGCCGGACGGCCACCCGGTGACGATGAACGGAGGTTCCGCGCCCTCATCGGCATCGAAAATCTGAGCTAGCCGCGGGTCGCTGACCCGGCTCGCGGCACGGGCGGCCGCCATGACCTGGGCTACGTGACGAGATTCAGGGGTGAAGACGCGTACCGTCACCGTGCGGGCCAGCATCTCATCAGTCGCCCGCCATTCGGCTGAACCGTCCTGCTCCCCCAGCCGCTCCAGCAGGAGGTACCGGCCTGCCAGCAGCGTGCCCTGCCCCGCGTCCGGCTCAGGCCCGCTCGCGCATTGCGCTGGTTTCATCCGGCCGACCCCGCAGTGTCCATGCCGATCCCCTGCCTGGCCGCGGTGGCCGACGGGATGACCACAGCGTCCTCCTCATAGGTCGGTACTCCCACGTCCTCAGCTTCCAGCGCCCGCCATGCCCGGCGCCAGGGTCCTTCGTCGCCTATGCGGAGGGCTTACGCCGCAAGCCCAGCGAGACCCAGCCACCGCAAGCCGCCTGAGGGCAGCAGGTCGGCCGGCCTGTCAAGGCCGTCTAGGGACGGCTTGCGCCGATATCGTCGAGGACGGCGTCCGCCACGATTCCTACGGCTGCGGCGACGGCCGAGGTCAGGCCGGTGCCCTGGGCCAGGTCGGCCACCTCGATCGCGTGCACGATGAGCCGTCCGGGCATCCGGTCCAGGGCCACAGCCAGGCTGATCGCGTCATCCAGGCCGAACCCGTGCGAGCTCGCCGTCCGCCCGGCGCCGGCCCGGGCCTGTCGAGGAGGAAACGATGGGTCTGGCCCGGATGCGGCGGCTGGGCGCGGACCGCATCGACGACCACGGCGAGCGCTGCTCCAGTCCAGGCTTCGATCAGCCGGGTGGGCTCGCCGTCCGTGATCACGAGCTGGACCCCGGATGGCACGCGCCCGCGCAGGCGACCGACCACTGCGGGCCCGGCACCGTCATCGCGGCGGAATTCGTTGCCGATGCCGATCACCACGGCCGGCGTGAGTCCAGGACCCGGCACGGGAACCACCGTCCGTTCGGAAAAAATGATCATCTCACGGCCGGAGCCAGAAGTCCGGCCCTGGGCCAACCGCGGCTGAAGAACGGGACATCGTGGTCAGTTCGGCGGCGCGAGGACAGCGGCGCTCTCGACGAGGTTCCTGAGCTCCGCGGCGAAACGGGTGGCGGGCGCTCCGTGTGGACGGCGGGAAGGACCCATCCGGCTCTCGCGGATTCCCGATTGCGCGGTGTGCGGACCGGGTTTGCGGCCTTGGCCTCGAGCCGCCGAACCAGCCCATCTCAGCGTCCTCGCTGCGGGTCCTTCCCGTCATTTTCATGCCACTGCGCCGCGGCGCTGCCCGGCAGAGCCGATGGTCCCGCCATCCGGGGACCGAGGACCCAGGTCCTCGGTCAGGTCAGGCGACGCGAGGCCACGGGCGGGTGGATGCCGCGGGTGAGAGGGGATTCGTCACGTTCCGGACCGGGCAGGGACACCGTGTCGTCGACCGCGTAGCGGAGTTCGCCCTCGACGTCGATGACCCCGTCGACCGCGCGGACCGCGGGCACGGTGAGGGCCAGCATGCTCTTGCGCTCCAGTTCCCCGGCCAGGCTCACCACTCCGTCATTCACCTCGACGTGCACCAGGGCCGGGTTGGTGCCGAGGTAGCCCGCCAGCACATCCTTGATGATCTCGGCCCGGATTTCCTCGTCGGGCCGGAGGAAGACCCGCAGCAGGTTCCGCGGGCTAATGACTCCGAGCAGCTTCCCGCTCTCGTCGGTAACCGGCAGGAAGGTGAGGTCGTGGCGGTCCATGAGCCGAGCCGCCTCGGCCACGGTGGCGCCCTGGCGGACCGTAACCAGAGCCGTGCTCATGATCTCCCCGGCGGTCTCGGCGGTGACCATGTCCCGCCGTACCCGGTAACTCAGGTGAACCGAGTGCCGGCTGTCCGGGTCACGCTGCAGTTCTTCCTTCCTGAGCAGGTCGGTCTCGGCGACGACACCCAGGACCTTGCCCTGCAGACTCAGCACGGGCACAGCACTGATCTTCTGGCTGACCAGCAGGTCAGCCACATTCTTTAGCGAGGTGGCCGGGGTGACCGTTACCGGGTCGGTCGTCATGACCTCCCGGACCTCGTAATGGCGCATGATGCACACTCCCTTCGGGCCTGAGTTGCGGGCGGACCAACCTGGCAGCGGTATCCGCGGGGCCGGACTCAAGCGACAGCGATGGACGAAACCGTCGTCTTCAGGCCATCATTGGCGGAACGGGCCTGGTAGGGCCGCACTACCCCCGCCGGGGGGACCAACAGCCCGATCCCGAGGGCGGCCGGGCTGGGGAAGCTCCGAGCTGCCGGTTACAGCGTGCCGCTGAGCCGACGTGACCCATACACGGCGTTCTGGACCGCCCAGATGGCTGAGGTCAGCGAGTCGAACCTGCGCAGATGCCGGCGCAGGACGCCGATCTCCCCGGCTCGTGCCGCGCCGATCGCGTCGTCGGCCGCGGCGGCCAGCCGGTCCAGCCGCACCCGGAAGAACGCCTCGCCCCCGGGGTGGCTGCGATCGGCGCCCGCGGCGGTCAGCGCGGCGCGGCCGACGGCCTCGGCTTCGGCGATCACCGTGCCGGTGGCCTGGGCGACCTCGATCACCACCCAGCGCGGGAGGGGCGTTCCCGCCTCGCCCTGGGCCAGCATCCGCAAGCTGATCAGGGGCGCCACGCAGCGGGCCTGATGATCGTGTATCTGGTCGGCGAGGGACATCGCGGCTGAGCCCCTTTCGTGGATGAGACGGGTCTCATTTCACGGCGGCCCAGAATGGTGCGTATAGGGACCAAGGTCCTCATTTGCGTAGTGGAAGTGCGCGAGCCGCGGAAAGGCAGCCGCAGTCCAGGCTGCCAGGCAAGCCAACGGAGTTCCCGCCCGGCACTAGCCCTGCTGCGGAGCTGCCGTCGCCGTAGCGGCGGACCCGGCGTGGGGGTCGGACCGGGGCACGATGAGCACCGGCCGGGTGGCCGTGTGCAGCAGCCGGCTGGCCACGCTGCCCAGCGGAACGCGGGGCAGGTCGGTCCGGCTGCTGGAGCCGAGCACGACGAGCCGCGCGTCGTGATCCGTGGCCGCGTGCAAGATGGCGGCGGCGATGTGACCGAAGTTGGCCTCTCGTATCTCGCCTTCGGCGCTGACGCCGGCCTCCTGGAGGCCGGACACGATCTTGGCGACCACGCGTTCGCCTTCGCCTTCGCCGCAGTCCACCTGGAGGCGGCCAAACCGGCCGGTGGCGAACTCGTGCACGTGCAGGACGATGACGTGGTCGGCGGTGCCCAGGCTGAGGTCGCGCGTCATGTCCGCGGCGGCCGAGACATGCCGGGCCGGATCGTGCGATGCGGTATCGACGGCCAGCAGGATGTTCTTACTCACCGTTCCTCCAACTGGATTACCGGACGTTGGCTGACCGGGCCGGGGCCGCCTGGCTGGCAGACCGGATCCACGCCACGGTGTCCTCAGGTGTCCCCGGCAGCTCACTGACCTTAGCGCGTACCGCAGCCAGGGCCTGGCGCGAGATGCGGTAGTGGTGACCGCACAGCAGCAGGTCCGTCTGGTGGGACCGGGCCGAGGTGGGCGGCAGGACCACTCGCACTATGGCCTTGGCCGGGCAGCAGCAGGCCTGGTCGGCCAGGGCGCCCGCCGGATCGCGCGCCGGGATGGCGTCATCGAGCGGCAGCCCGCCCGCGTTGCTGTCGGTGTTGCCGGCTGACGGATGCGGGAATCTCACGTTCATGAAATCAGCTTCGCCGGATCCCGGCCCGGCCCGGAAGAGACCAAGCTCACATCCGGGTAGGCCTTAAGTCCCCTGCCTTAAGTCCCCTGCCTTGGTACTGGCGTCTCGGCCAGGTCGGCCGGGGGCCGCCGGGCGGTCGGGTAGGTGACCCGGCTGACGCCGAGTTCCATCAGCATCTGCGGAGCAGCTGGCTGGGTCAGGAATCCCCCGATCACCCCCCGGGTCCCGGGCTGCTCGAGCGGCTGGCTGTTCAGGCTGGCGAAGACCCACTCGGCGGCGGCATGCAGCAGCAGCCGGTGCAGGGCCTGCCCGGCCTGCAGCCAGTCCCGCCGGCAGTCACCGCGGGTGGCCAGTACCGCCGTGACCGGCGCGGCGGGACCGCCGGTAGTGATCAGCCCGAGGCCCCGGCCCAGGTCGAAGTCGCGCTGTGGCAGCCGTCCCGGTACCCGGCCGGGCACCGCGGGGAAGGCCCGCGCGGGCACTCCGTCCCTGGCCGGGCTGGTCGCATCGCGGCTCCACCGGTACACCTCGTCGCGTGACTCCGGATCACAGTTCTGCCGGCGGCCCGCGACCCTGGCGATCACCGCCAGTTCCCTTCGGCCCGCCGCCGAATCCACCACGACGAGTTCCGCGCCCTCGGCGCGGGCATCGTCCTGCAATCCCGCCAGCAGGCCCGCGGGCAGCGGCGCCGGGTCGAACGGCGCGCGGTGGGTGTGCCGGTGCACTACCGCCTTGAGCATGCGCCGCTCCTCCGCCGTCATGGCCAACGGAAGTCCCGGCCGCACCCGGGCCACGGGCCCGCCGGGCAGCAGGTCGACCTCGGCCAGGCAGCCGAGCGACCGTACCGCCAGCCGCAGCCCGAACAACGCCGCCCCGCAGCTGATCATCAGCTCCCGGCCCTCCGGATCCATGCTGAGCCGGCGCCTGGTGTCGGCGTAGAGCTCGACCGCGTCGTCGGTGACCCGGAACCGCCAGGGCTGAGTGTTGTGCAGCGACGGCGCGCGGCTGGCCACCTCGATGAGGTAGTCCGCCTTCCTGGTCAGCGCGGGAATGGCAACGGGGAGGGAATCTTCCTTCATGGGTCTCACAGCCTGGGTCCGGGGCCAGTGGCCTGGCTCTCCAGCCTGAAACTAAATAGCGAAACCGTACATGACAGCGGTCTAACGGCCCGGTGTCCACGGGCCCAAAGCCCTTAAGCCGGCCCGGCGGTTTGCCGCCCGCCGCTCCTGACCGCCGGGGGTAACTTCGGGGGCGCTGGCGTAGGGTAACGAGGAACAGGACGTGGTCGTGGTCAACGGCGGGCTCCGGCCGGATGCCGCGTAGGCCAGGTCGGTGGCGAGGGAACTGGACACGCTGTCCGCGCTCGGGCTCAGCCCGCCGAGAGCCTGCACGAGGAAGTTGCAGACCTGGGCCTGCACGATCGTGGTGAACTCGGTGTAGTAGGGCGTGACCGGCCGGGGAATCGCGGAGTTCAGCCCGCCGAGGATGCTGGCGCTGAGTTCTGGCGTGAAACCTTGGCTCGGGGCGTTGCCGCAATACGCGTTATCGCCAGTCGGCGCCGGCAGCGCCTGCGCGGTGTACGCGCTCGTCACGGTCGCGGGGAAGCCTCCGACCTGAAGCAGGCAGCGTTCGGCAGTCGCGGAGGTGAGCCATTCGATGACCTTCAGCGCAGCGTCGGGATTGCGGCTGCTGGCGGCAACGGCGAGATCCTGACCGCCGAGCACCGAAGGGAACGGGAGCGGTTGGACCCGGATGCTCCGGATCACGTTGGCAGCGGCCGGCTCCCCGGCCACCTGGGCTGCGCTCTTGATCAGCGTGTACCAGATCGGCCAGTTCCGCATGAAAACCGCCTTGCCTCCTGCGAAGTCGGCGGCGGCCTGTGCCTCCTGATAGGTCGTTTCCGCCGGGGAGATGACCTTCCCCGCGAACCCGGCGGCGAGGTCGGCGAGCCCGTCGCTGACCGCCGTCTGGTCAGCGACGGTCCCGTTTCTGCCGAACGCGCCGGGATCGTGGTCCCAGACGGCTTCCAGCGTGTTCACGGTCAGACCCTCGTAGTCGTCGAACTGACCAGCGTAGCCCTCGTTAACTCCAGCGGGATGGTGGCGGAGGACCTCAGCCGCGAGCCGCATCAGGTCGCTGAACGACCGTACGGTCTTCAGCTGCGCTGAGCTCACGAGATCGGAGCGGTAGTACAGCAAGCCCACGTCGGTGGTGAACGGAAGGGCGTACAGCTGGCCGGAAGCGTCCTGCGCCGAACGCAGCGGCCCGGGCAGGTATCCCGAGGTGTCCACGTTCTGCCCGTCCAGTGGCCGGATGTAGTGGCGGGCGGCGAACTCGCTGACCCACTCATTGTCCAGGTTGTAGATGTCATAGTTGGTGTCGCCGGACTGGGCCGCGGCGAGCATAGCGCTGTGCTCAACCGTGGCGCCGCCGGGGACCGGGACGAACTTGATGTCAAACTTGTTTCCGAAACCGTCGTTGTCATTCCACCAGTTGGCGAGCTGGTCGTACATGCCGGCAGCCGGGCCGGACGGGCCTTCCGCAGGGTCATTCCCCGCGCTGGCGCTGGTATCGGTACCGGTCAGGATCGTGATCGTCTCGCCGAGGGAGATGTCTCCCGGCCAAGGCGGCTCGGGGGTACAGCCCGCCAGGACCAGGCAGCAGAGCAGGATAATCGCACGGCGCACGGCACTCAGCCCCAGCCC
Organism: uncultured Actinomycetes bacterium; assembly: GCA_963835775.1. GTDB lineage: Bacteria > Actinomycetota > Actinomycetes > Streptosporangiales > Streptosporangiaceae > Palsa-504. The sequence continues at coordinate 251,132 of CAWIHB010000010.1, forward strand.
ACGAGCTGATTGAGCAGCTGCTTGAGCAGTTGCACTGGATCGGACTGGTTCGCGGCATAGCAGGTGCCGCCGGTCGTATCGGCTTGCTGCAGCATCACGGACGTGCATCCGGCGGGACCGAAGGCGATGATGAACAGCTCGATCGGCTTGCGTCCCCCATGAGGCCGCCGGAACAGCCGCTCGATGTCCACGGCGGTCTGATGACGGCTGCCCCCGTCTCCGTCGGTGAGCATGATGACCGAATTGTCCGGCGTGGGAGCGGAGTCGTTGGCCCACAGAGCGTTGGCCGCGCTGGCGAGCACATCGTAGTTGCGCGAGTGGCCGCGTCCGGTCAGGTTGCTGATGTGCCCGGGGACCCGCTGGCGGTTCGCGGTGGTCGCGGGCTCCAGGCGCACCAGCTCCGTGTCGATCTGCTGCCCGGCGCCTGGCAGCTCCCAGATCGCGAACCTGTCCCGCGGGTCGGACGCGCCGCCTGGCACGTCGCGGTCTATGGCCGCGGTGATCTGCGGCAGGTATTGCGCCATCGGGCCGGAGTCGTCCACACCGATAATGACCTGCGCCGGAACCCTGGCGTTGTTGAACTTCGCGATGGTCTGCGCCTGGGTGGCCGGGCTGGCCATCTGCGACGGGAAGTCGCATGACCCATCGCCGGAACCCGACTGAGGTTCCGCGCTCACGGTGCCGCCGGTCGTGCAGCCGGACGCCCGGACGCCGCCATATCCCAGCAGGTACCGGTCTGGCCCGGTCAGCCACTGGTAGAAGGCGCGAGCCTCGGCCCGGGCGGCCTGGCTCTGCCCAGCGGGCCATTTCACCAGGACGAACGGGAACTCCAGGGCCGCGCCAGGGGCGGGGAAGACCGGGGTCAGCCGGGTCACGGCGGCGGCCGAGCCGGCCGGGCCGCATGCTGCCCCAGCCAGCTGATGCGCGTCGTAGTCGGCCACGGCTGCTTCCGATGCCAGGTACGCGGTTCCTTGCGCGACGCCCTGCCCGGCGGCCTGGCCCGCCGCGCACAGCAGGCTCTCGCTGTCTTGAGGGAACGTGCCCGTCGATTCGATCTTCCGCTCATCGCCGGAGGTGACCGGCCCTTGGTAGAGCTCGGACAAGCCGATCAGTGCCGCCTCCGAGGTGGCGGGGTTGGGTATGGCAAGGCTTATGTGCTGGGTGACGAGCGCCTCGTACACCTGCGCCCAGCTTTCGTTCTGCCAGGAAGTCTGGGCCTCCTGTTCCGGTACGGCGATCACCACCGGCGAGTATCCGATGATGCCGAGGTTCGTGAATGCCGGATCCTGGGCCGGTACCGCATTGACGGAGTCCGGTATCCAGACGTCCGGCGGGGGACCTATGTCCGGGTCGGGTACCAGCGCGGTGCCCTCCTTCTCCCACATCTGGAGCACTTTCTGCACGTCGTCCTGTGTGCTGGCAGGGGGAGGGGCGTAGGCGGTCAAGTCGACGGTTTCACAGCCGCCGCGCTTCGCCGTGGCCTCCTCGAAGTACGGGATGGCGTTCTTGATCGCCGCGAAGTCCTCTGCGGAGGTGAGCACGCGGAGTTCGGTAGGCACCGGGCAGAGCACAAGCGGGCTGCCGTGGCCGAGGGCAAGGCCCCAGGTTGCCGCCGCCACCGCCAGAGCACCGCTGATCGCCTGCCACGCCCGGCCATGCGGGATGTGGACTGGCGCCAGCCAGTCACGCCAGACCGCGGTCGCCAGCAGGGCCAGGATGACGGCACCGCAGGCACTGGACAGCCAGCCCCAGAACGCGTCGTGCGCGAAACCGTAGCGCACGCCGTATCCAATGCCGAGCACCGCGCCGAGCAGCGCGCCAAGTGCCGCGCCGACGGCTACCGCGCCGAGCGCCATCCGGATCAGGGCTCGCCATGGTTCTCTGGCCGTTTCCGCTGCCTCGCCTGGCCGGGCCCCGGAACTAGCCGCCAGGGGCGGCGACTGCCGCCCGGCGCGCGTGGATTTCCCGCGGCTCGGCCAGATCCGGTGCCTGGCTGTGTCGCCTCGGCCTTGCTCGCGCAGGATCAGGTAGCTGGCCAGGCCAACGACCGGGACGGCGATGGTCATCACCCACGCGGCCTGCCGGTTATGCAGCGTGACGATCAGCCCCGAGATGGTCGGGACGAAGATAGCCACGGCCAAGCTCAGGACCCTCCGGGCCTGCTGCTCGCGTCCGGGTGCCGGCTGTGCAGCCGCGCCGCGGTCCCGCTTTTCCCCTTCGCCTCCCCGGGGACTTTCCAGACCATCGCGGTCACTCACGGTGACCTGCTCCTTTGCGTCTCTGCGTGATCGCGCCGCCTGCGCGAGCGGCGGCCGCTGGCGTTAACCTCCCACAATGGGGGAACGGCCGCAAGCGGTCTTGGGTTCGCAATGCGAAGCACTACGAAGAGGCCGAAAGATCATTATGAAAACGCTCAATGACTGGACGCTGGCCCGCACCGTCCATTCCTCCACAACGAGTATGTGATCGGGAGCAGCAATGTAACCGTCATCGGCTGGTCGCTCGGCAGTGCGGTAGCCGTCGACCTTGCTGCTTGACGGCGGCTTGACCTGAGCGTCAGCATCTGGCCGCCATCACCTCGGTATTCGGTATAAGGGAAGCAGCCGGGGAAGCGTATTCAGCGTCGGGCCATGGCAATGTCAGTAAACGATCATTATTTCAGTTACTGGCCGCCTGAGCACGCCGGTGAATTGGGCTCCCGCGTCCTGGTCATACGGCCAGGATTGTGACGCGTTCATCACGCTGGCGATGGTCTTCGGCCTGGCACAATCACACAGACAGGGCGATCCCCAGATCACCCAGCTGAGCGTGATACTTGCCGTCAACGCCCTAATGGGGTCAGGCCAGCTCAATGACTGGAACCGGATGATCGACGTCAACCTGCGCGGCGTCCTGCACCGTATCGCCGCCGCCCTGCCAGTCTTCCGTACTCAGGGATCGGGGCACTTCGTCACGCTGAGCCGACGGTTTTCACAGACCGTTACCGTTCGGGCGGGGGGGCCAGGTCCTTGCGGCCGGACAGCGCGAACCAGGTGATCAGTACGGCGACGTCGGCGGGGGCGGCGGGCTGGCCGGGGATCAGGGCCAGCACGGCCAGGGACAAGCCGGCGGCCAGGGCGGCGCGAATGAGCAGGCGCAGCGGGCGCCCGCGGCGGATCCTCGACGGGAGCCAGGCCACGGCAAGCAGCAGCCGCCAGGGCCAGCCCGGCCGCAGCCGGACCGGAGCCTCCGCCGGGACGGCGGGCAACGGCGAGGTGGCCGGGCCGGTGTGCCACGGCTCGGCGGCCGGGCCGTCCGGCCACGGCGTGGTGGCCGGGCCGCCTGCGCCCAGGTCGCGGTCGGGGTAGGCGTCGTAGCGGCCTTCCCGCCTGGCCTGCTCGGCCAGGTCGGCGTAGGCCTCTGACCGGCTCCACGGGGTGCGCAGCTCGGCGTAGGCGGCGGTGGCCTGGGTGTAGCGGGCCAGGTCGCCGCCGTCGGCACGGTCCGGGTGGGTGGCGGCGGCGATCTGCCGCCAGGCGGCGCGGACGGTCTCGTCGTCGAGGTCGGGACGTTCGGGCAGGCCGAGGACGGCGAACGGATTGGGGCTCACCGGGCGGCTCCGGGTCCGAAGATGTCATCGAGATCCAGGCCGGCCGCCGGCGGCCAGGGGTCGGGAGCGGTTTCGTGGCGAGGCGCGGGCAGCTGGACCGGGGGCTGGGCGGATGGCGGCAGCAGGGTCAGCGGCGACGGTTTGGGCCGCGCGACCTGGACGAAGGTGGCCGCGCCGCGGTGGATGTAGCAGGCCTGCCCCACGTCGAGCCGGCGGATGAGGTTGGGGTCGGCGGTCGAGGCCGGCTGGATGCGCGTGGTGCCCTCATCGCCCCACCTGTTGCCGATGAGCTTGTGCGCGGTCTCGAGCACCCGCCTCGACCCCGCGAGCTGGGTCAGCGGCTCCGGATGCGGCGTCTGCAGGACGAAGATGCCGCCGTCGGCCGTGGCGGCGATCCGGTACCGCTCGTCCTCGGTGGCCCCGAGCCCTTGCCAGGACTGGGCGCTGACCTGCATGCCGATGCCCAGCGACCGGCCCCGCTCGTACAGGTTCGACAGCGGTACCCGGCCGGAGACCGCGGAATAGTCATCGGCAGCCAGCAGCATGGCCCGCGGCTCGCCGTACGGGTCGATAGCGGCGTGGGCGGCGAGCTCGGTCAGGGCCAGGGCCTGAGCCTGGGCCACGGACGGCTGGCTGGTGCCTTCCAGGATGAAGTACCAGGCGTCGGCCTCGGCCAGGATACCTGGACCGTCTAGGGCCGGGCCGAGCCGGTCCAGCAGGGTGGCGAACCGGAGCTGGATGTCGGGCAGGTGCCTGGCTGCGGCGTGGACGCTGGCCGCCTCCCGGGGATGGCGGCCGTCGTTCCAGGCCCGGGTCAGCCATCTCGCGTCGAGCCGGTCCAGGAACGCGGCGGCGTTCAGCGGAGGGCCGGCCGGGGCGGTGACGGCCAGGGTCAGGACGGCTTGCAGGATGTCGGCGTAGTAGGCGGCCGCGCCGGTGCCGGTCTCGATCATCTGGTACAGCAGCACCGCCAGGTCCCGCGGCGGCAGCTCCCACAGGGACAGCCGGGCCTCGTCCGGCCAGACCACGACGCGGCGGGCGCCCGCCCCGTACAGCAGGCGGCGGGTGCGGTCGGCCTTGCGGCGGGCGTCCGGGCCGCCCTTGCAGTCCAGCACGACCAGCAGCGGCCGGTTCCCCTGCCCGTCCCGGGCGGCCTGAATAGTGGCGGCGAACCAGCCGGCCCACAGCCGGATCATCAGGTTGGTCTTCCCTGATCCGGTCGCGCCGACGATGACCATGTGCCGGCCGCAGGCCGGCGCCGGCAGGGTGAAGACCGGGTGCCAGGGGTGCCCGATCGCCCGGATGGTGCCGCCGACTGGGATCTTCCCGCCCCGGCCCAGCAGGGGGACCGCGCCGGGCGCGTCGGTCAGCCCTTTGGCCGTGCGGACCTGCCGCCGCCACTGCCTGGCGTCGAACGTGACCGGCGCCGAGGCGGTGATGCCGCCCGGGCCGGCGGTGATGGCGTAGTTCCGCCACGCCCACAGCACGGCGGCCAGGCCGAGCCCGGCCGGGGCCGTGACCGGGGCCAGCAGGGCGAAGGTGCGGGCCGCGGCCGCCGCGGCGGCCAGGACAGGGGGATGCGGCCAGCCGTGTTCCCAGGCCCGGGCCGGGGTCAGCGCCGATGCCCGCCACGCGCCCAGCCGCGCCGCGGTGCCCGCCAGCCGCACCGCGGCGGCCGCCAGCCACACGGCGGTTCCGGTCAGCGTCCAGGCGGCGGCACGGCGCAGCCGGGCCGGGGGCCAGCCCCGCCACCACGCCGCCAGGTACCCGGCCGCCGCGACCAGGGTGAGCGGCCAGGCCGCGATCACGATCGCGACCACCAGCAGCCGCCCGCCGAGCTTGACCGCCTTGCGGAGCAGCCACAGCCCCGTGGCCAGCTTCAGCCACGACCAGACGGTCATCGCGGCGGCCCGGGCAGGAACGCGCTGGCCGACAGTTCCCGGACCGTGACCCTGGGCCGCTCGCCGGGCGGGAGCGAGGCCGCGGCACGGGTCACCACGGGCAGCGCGGCCGGGGCGGTCAGGTAGACCACGTGCGTGTACTGCATGGTGGTCAGCAGCTCACCCATGATGCGGGTGGTCCGCGCGATGGGCTTGGGGGTGAGCTCGGCTTCGACCGCCCAGACCTGCCCGGCGTAGCGGCTGCCGGGAATGCTGGGCCAGTGGATCTCCGCGTCCGGGACGTGCCCGCCAAGGCCGGCCGCGGGCCGGTCGGCGCGCAGCCGCCGCTCGGAATGCCACCAGGCGTGCCCGCTGGACCAGGCCGGGCCGGTCTCCAGCCACAGCCGGGCGGCCAGCACGGCCCGGATGTGCGCCAGCCGCCCTAGCGCCGGGCGCAGCGCGGGGAAACCGAGCCCGGTGGCGGTCATCCCGTCCCGGGTCAGCCAGCACCACCCGGGCCCGGGACCCAGCCGGCCGGTGGCCGCGTATCCCGCGCGGCGCCACCGCCGCACGATGGCCGGAAGCCGGCCTTGCGGCACTTGCAGCGCGGCCGCGAGCAGGTCGTAGGGGGCGCCGTAATGCTCCCCGCACAACAGCAGCCCGTCGATGTCCCGCCCGGTCAGCTGGATCACGCCCGCGTCGGCGCGCCGGGCCGTCCTGCCCGTGGTGGTGCCCGTGGTGGTGCCCGTGGTGGTGGTGCCCGTGGTGGTGGTGCCTTCGGTGGTGGTGCCCGTGGTGGTGGTGCCTTCGGTGGTGGTGCCCGTGGTGGTGGTGCCTTCGGTGGTGGTGCCTGTGGTGGTGGTGCCTGCGGTGGTGGTGCCCGTGGTGGTGGTGCCGGTCTGTGCGGCCATGATGCTCCCAGCTTCCCCCCGGTAACATCAGCCTCGGATGCCCCGCGTGTCCGCAGACATACGGGATGTGACAGATTGTTCCGCCGCTGTCGGTCCGGGGTCAGGCCGCCCAGACGGCCGTAAGAAGACCGTCATCAATCGCGGGTCACCGGCGGCACCGCGCAAAAAAGGGATCACGGCACATTGCTGCCGCAGGCCGCGGCCGGCGCGGCGTACGGATTCCGCGGGCGGGCCTGGTTATGTTCATATGCATGTTCGATCAGCACGACATTCTGGACGGGTTGAACGAGCAGCAGCGGCGGGCGGTGACGCACGAGAACGGGCCGCTGCTGGTGCTGGCCGGGGCGGGTACCGGGAAGACGCGGACGCTGGTGGCCCGGGCGGCCTGGCTGCGCGACGTCCAGGGCGTGCAGGCCGACCGGATCCTGCTGCTGACCTTCACCCGGCGGGCGGCCAGCGACATGCTGGCCCGGGCCGCGGCGGGCAGCCATGGCTCAGGCCACGGGGCCCGGGGGCTCCAAGGGGCTCAGGGGGCCGCGCGGATCTGCGGCGGGACGTTCCACGCCATCGCACACAAGATCATCCGCCGACACGCCGAGTCGTTCTCGCTGCCGCCGCAGTTCACGATCATCGATCCGGGCGATGCGACCGACATCTTGGACGCGCTGCGCCCCGATCACGGCCTGGCCGAGGCTGGGCAGCGAACCCCGCGGGCCGGGGCGTGCGCGGACATCTACACCCGGTGCGTGAACACCGGACGGCCGGTCAGTGAGGTGGTCACGGCCAGCTACCCGTGGTGCACCCCGTACACCAGCCAGCTGGCCGACCTGTTCCGCGCCTATACCGCCCGCAAGCGGGACCGGCACCTGCTCGACTTCGACGACCTGCTGCTGCTGTGGCAAGCCGCCCTGGCCGACCCGGCGGCCGGCCCTGTGCTGCGGGGCATGTTCAACGCGGTCCTGGTCGACGAGTACCAGGACGTCAACACGGTCCAGGCCAGCATCGTGCGGCTGCTTCAGCCCGACGGCAAGCAGCTGACCTGCGTCGGGGACGACGCGCAGGCCATCTACGGGTTCCGCGGCGCCGACCCGGCCCACCTGCGGCAGCTCGCCGCCGACTACCCCGGCCTGGATATCGTCCGCCTGGACCGCAACTACCGGTCCAGGCAACCCATCCTGGACCTGGCCAACATCATCCGCCCGTCAGCGCCTGGCCTGGGCCTGACGCTGGCCGGCGACCGGGGCCAGGGAACAGCTCCGCTCCTGGTCCGCTGCCACGACGAGGCCGCCCAGGCCCGGGAGGTCTGCGCCCGGGTGCTTGACGCGCACGAGGACGGGACGGCGCTGCGGGACCAGGCCGTGCTGGTCCGCGCCGCCCACCACAGCGACATCCTGGAGATCGAGCTGAGCGCGCGGAAGATCCCGTACGTGAAGTTCGGCGGGCTGCGGTTCACCGACACCGCCCACGTCAAGGACTTCCTGGCCGCGGCCAGGATCCTGGCCAATCCCGCCGACGACCTGGCCTGGTTCCGGCTGCTGCGGCTGCACGACGGCGTCGGGCCGGTGCACGCCCGCCGCATCCTGGCCAGCCTGCGCCCAGACCAGGACGTCTCCCCCGGCGGCTGGCCGCAGGCCGCCGACGCGGCCCCGGCCAGGTCCAGGCCGGCCCTGTCCGCCACCCTGGTCCGGCTGGCCGGCGCCCCGGCCGATCCCGCCGTGGCGGCGGCCGCGGCCGTCCTGGCCGTCCTCGACCCGCTGGTCCGGGCCCGCTACCCCGACGCCGAGGCCCGGATCGCGGACCTGCAGCGGCTGGCCGACGCGGCCGCGGCCTGGCCGACGCTGCACGACGCCCTGGCCGAGCTGACCCTGGACCCGCCGGTCTCCGCCGCCGACCTGGCCGGGCCGCCCCGGCTGGACGAGGACTACCTGACCATCTCCACCATCCACGCGGCCAAGGGCCTGGAGTGGCCGGTCGTCCACCTGCCGCACCTGGTGGACGGCGCCCTGCCCAGCGACATGGCCCTCGGCGAGCCCGGCGGCCTGGCCGAGGAGCACCGGCTGTTCTATGTCGCGCTCACCCGGGCCCGTGATCAGCTCTACCTGTACGCGCCGCTGCGGCTGCACCTGCACCGTCGGGGCCGCGATGACCGGCACGGCTTCGGCCAGCTGACCAGGTTCCTGGACCCGGAAGCCGTGGCCGCCTGCGACACGGCCACCGCCGTCCCGCCGCCGCCCGCGCTGCCCGTGGCCGGCTCGCTGGCCGTCAAGGTGGACGCGGCGCTCGGTGCCCTCTGGGACCGCTGATCCCGGCCGCGTCCCGCCACGTCCCGTTCGGCCTACTGAATGAACTGGAGCGGCCGGAACACCTGGTCCGCAACCTCGGCCCGGACGGACAACCTGGACCTTCCGCCGTCATGGTATTTGATATACCATCCAGGTCACCGTGGCCCGGGAACACGCCGGCCGGGGCGCAGCGCTATAGCGGGCGGAAGGGGTTGCGGTGGACCTGCGGCTCGACGACCAGGTGGCCTTGGTCACCGGCGCCAGCCAGGGCATCGGCCGCTGCGTGGCCGAGTTCCTGGCCCGTGAGGGCTGCGACGTGGTCATCACCGCGCGCAACGCCGGGCCGCTGGAGGCCGCCGCCGCGAAGATCGCCGCCGAGACGGGCCGGGCCGTGCTGCCGCTGGCCGGGGACATGAGCGTGAGCGCGGACGTGCAGCGCTGCGTGGACGTCACCCTGGAGCGGTTCGGCCGGATCGACATCCTGGTCACCTGTGCGGGCAGTTCCCCCGGCGGCCTGCTCGAGGACCTGACCGAAGAGCAGTGGATGTCCAGCCTCAACCTGAAGTTCATGGGCTACGTGCGATCGGTCCGCGCGGTCATCCCGCACATGCGGCAGCGGGGCCAGGGCGCCATCGTGCTAGTGGTCGGCAACGACGGTCTCAAGCCGAGCTACTGGGAGATGACGGCCGGGGTGGCCAACGCCGCGGACATCAACTTCGCCTCCTCCGTGGCCGAGCAGTACGGCCGCTACGGTGTGCGGATCAACACCGTCAACCCGGGTCCGGTGAACACCGACCGGTGGGACACGCTGGAGAAGGCCTTCGCCAGGGACAAGGGCGTGACCCAGGAGCGCGCGCACGAACTGGCTCAGCAGTCCATACCCTGCGGCCGCATCTGCGCCCCGGAAGAGGTCGCGGCGCTGGTCACGTTCCTGGCCTCGCCGCTGGCCAGCTTCATCAACGGCGCGCACATACCGGTCGACGGGGCTCAGCGCAAGGCAATCATGGATTCATAGGGAGGCTGGCTATGGCCGAGGGCACCGCGGAACTGCGACCGCTCCAGATCGAGACCAACGGCATCAACGTGATCGCCGAGTCCGAGCGCAAGGGCCGCCCGCATGACCTGTTCTGGCCATGGTTCGCGGCGAACATCTCGGTGCTCGGCCTGTCCTACGGCTCGTTCGAGCTGGGGTTCGGCATCTCGTTCTGGCAGGCGATCGTGGTCGGCGTGGTCGGGATCGTGCTGTCCTTCCTGGCCTGCGGGTTCATCGCGTTGGCGGGCAAGCGCGGCTCGGCGCCGACCATGGTGCTGAGCCGGGCCGCCTTCGGCGTCAACGGCAACAAGCTGCCCACGGCGGTCTCCTGGCTGCTCACCGTGGGCTGGGAGACCGTGCTGGTCATCCTGGCCACGCTGGCCTCGGCCACCGTCTTCCATCGCCTCGGGTGGGGCGGCGGCGATGGCACCAAGGTCGTGGCGCTGATCATCGTGGTGGCGCTGACCATCTTCGGCGGCGTGATGGGCTTCGACCTGATCATGCGCATGCAGACCTGGATCACGATCGTGACCGGGGTGTTCACCGTGGTGTTCATCGCGCTGGTGGCCGACAAGATCCACTGGCACGCCGTATCGGTCATCAAGGGCGGCAGCGCGCAGGACCTGATCGGCGCGCTGGTGTTCACCATGACCGGCTTCGGGCTCGGCTGGGTCAACTGCGCCGCGGATTACTCACGCTACCTGCCCCGGAGGTCCTCGGGCGGGGGCGTGATCGGCTGGACCACCTTCTCCTCGTCTATCGCGCCGATCTTCCTGCTGGTGTTCGGCCTGCTACTGGCGGGCTCTTCGACCAGCCTGAGCTCGGCGATCTCCGCCGACCCGATCGGGGCGCTGACCACGCTGCTGCCCACCTGGTTCCTGGTGCCGTTCGCGATCGTGGCCATCCTCGGCTTGATCGGCGGCTCGGTGCTGGACATCTACTCCTCAGGCTTGGCGCTGCTCACGCTGGGCCTGCGGATCCCCAGGTATCAGGCCGCGCTGATCGACGGCACGGTGATGACGCTCGGCACCATCTACGTCGTGTTCGTGGCGCGCAACTTCGTGGGCCAGTTCGAGGGGTTCCTGATCACGCTGGGCGTTCCGATCGCGGCCTGGTGCGGGATCATGCTGGCCGACATCGCGCTGCGGCGGCGGGACTACGCCGAGTCCGAGCTGTTCAGCCCGGGCGGCCGCTACGGCGACATCCGCTGGGCCCCGGTTCTCGCCGTCGTGGCGGCCACCGCCATCGGCTGGGGCCTGGTCACCAACACGGCGGCCAGCTGGCTGAGCTGGCAGGGTTACTTCCTCGGGGTGTTCGGCCTGGGCGGCAAGACGGGGGCCTGGGCCTACGCCAACCTGGGCGTGCTCATCGCCCTGGCCATCGGCTTCGTGGCGCACCTGGTGTTCGGCCGGGCGGAGGTGCGGGCCGAAGAGGCGGTGCCGCTGCCGGCCGCCGCGGCTGTGTGAGGGCCGTGCGGCCGCGACCGCGACTGCGTGAGGGCCGCGGTCAAAGATGTCCGGCTAGGGCCTTCTTTCGCTTGGTATGTGCAGTTTAACCTGACGGCATGAGGTCGCCGCGGGGAGGCAGGCGGCCACGGGCCGGGGTCCGTGGCCCCGCCGACCGGCGCCGGCGCCGCAAGCGGCTGGAGCGCTTCATGCTGTCGCTGCTGACCCTTGTCACCACCGCGGTACTGCTGATCATCGTGGTGATGATCAGGGACATGGCCCGGCTGCCCACGGCGGCCAGGACGACCGCGCTGTCCAGGTCCGCTTCCACTTCCGCCTCGGGCGCGTCAGGCGCGACGCGGGATGAGATCGTGCCGAAGCGGGCTTCACCTTCGCCTTCCCGCTCCGCCTCGCGCTCCGCATCCCGTTCCGCCTCGCTCTCCGCCTCGCGCCCGCAGGTGACCGACACTGCCTCCGGGCTGTCCTACGAACTGCTCCCCTCGCCCTGGCGGCGCGGCTGCCCGGGGTGGCTGAACACCCCGATGTTCAGCTGGGACACGGGCGAGAGCGCGCTGGCCGGGCAGGCGGACATCGGCGGGACGATCGCCGACTGGCACGGCAACGCCTGCTCGGGCCAGCTGCAACAGTCGTTCGCCTACTCAGGTCCGGCCGACCTCGCGCCGGTCGCGACGGGCCTGGCCGACGCGGTCGACCCGGCCTACTATTCGGGGCTGCCGCACTCTCGCACGGTCGAGGACAGCTACGGCATGCAGGTCAGCGGGCACGCGGCCTGGGTGGTCGAGTTCCTGATGACCTACCCGGACGCCGCCCGGCAGGGCCTGGCCTGGTCCACCGAACTCGGCGCCGTGGTCGTGGTGGACCGCGGGGCGGGCCAGACGCCAGCCATTTTCTACGTCTCGGTGCCGAGCAACCTCGGGACGGCGAACGTCAGCACCCTGATCAGCTCGCTGCACCTGGTCTGACTTCTGTAACGTGGACAAACGGTGTCAGCTTCCTGGGGGACCCATGACCGCTGATCGGCAGGACGATAGGTCCGGCATGCGGTGGCGGACCGAGCCGGGCCGACCGGCTCGATCGCCTCGGCTGGCTCGGCCGGAGGTGCGGTGGCCGCGATGACCGACTAGGACGTCATCGTCGCCGAACTGGCCGACCTGCTGGCCAGTCCCCTCGACCCGGTGTGCTGACGTCCAGTTTCATTGCCCTCGGCCCCGCCCGGGCGGCGGCCCTGGCCGGCGGAGTCAGGGGGCGGAGAACTTGCCGCCGCCCTGAGTGATGGTGACGTCGCCGCCGCCGCTGTCGGCGGTGATCACGTTGTGGGACGTGGGGCTGGACAGGGCCGACGGGTAGGAGACGTTGCCGCCCTGGGTGTCGGGGGTGGCGATGTCGTACTTGGTGTCGCCGGCGGGCAGCACCACGTTGATGTTGCCGCCCTGGGCGCTGATCTGCAGGTTGGTCGGCGGCTGGTTGAACACCAGGGTGACGTCGCCGCCGCCCGACTGCACCTCGACCTGGGCCGAGATCAGGGCCTCGGCGTCGACGTCGCCGCCCTCGGCGAAGACCTGGAGGTTGCCGGCCAGGCCGCTGGCGGTCAGGTTGCCGCCGCCGGTGTCCACCCGCGTCGGGCCGTTCACGTTGCCGATCTGGACGTCGCCGCCCTCGGCGGCGATCTGGATGTTACTACCGGAAAGGCCGCTGCCGGTCAGGTCGCCGCCACCGGTGTCCAGGCTCAGCGCGCCGGACAGGTCGTTGGCGGTCACGTTCCCGCCCTCCGCCGACAGGGTCACGTTGCTGCTGAAACCGGAAGCCGCGATGTCGCCGCCGTTGCTCCCCAGCATGACGGCGGTCCGGGCCGGGACGGCGAGGGTGGCGCTCATCCCGCAGTTACCGTCGTTGATGCCGTCGCAGTTCACGCCCACGTTGACGCCGTTGGGCGTGGTTTCCTCACCGATGCCCGGGCGGAACAGGCCGTACTGGACGATCCCGGTCAGCCGGGCGGTGTCGCCCGGGCCCTGGCGCAGGGTGACACTGCCGGCGCTGATGGTCACTGCCACCTGGCCGTGCTGCACCGGGACCGCGTAGCTGAACGGGTAGCTCCCCCTGGCGAACGAGCCGACCAGGTTGTAGCCGGTCCAGCCGATCAGGGCCAGGGCGACCGGCACGGCTACCGCCAGGGCCGCCCACCGGCCGGGCGTCATGCGCAGCGCGCCGGACGGGACCGGGGCGCCGACCGGAGGCGTGCCGGTCGTGGGCAGGTAGGTCATCGTGATACCCCGTTCATCCGGTCCCCAGGTAGCGCAGCACGGCAAGCACGCGACGATGGTCACGGTCGCCGGGCGCCAGCCCGAGTTTGGTGAAGATGTTGTTGATGTGCTTTTCGACCGCCCCGCCGCCAACCACGAGCGTGTCGGCGATGGCGGAGTTGGACCGGCCCTCGGCCATCAGGGCCAGCACCTCGCGCTCACGCGGGGTCAGCTCGCCGAGCGGATGGCGGCTGCGGGCCAGCAGCTGGGCTACGACCTCGGGATCGAGGGCGCTGCCGCCGTCGGCCACCCGGGTCAGCGCGTCCAGGAACTCGGTCACGTCGGCGACCCGGTCCTTCAGCAGGTAGCCGACGCCGTGCGGGCGGCCGGAGATCAGCTCGGTGGCGTAGCGTTCCTCCACCCACTGGGACAGCACGAGCACCCCGATCTTGGGCCAGCGGTCCCGGACCAGCAGGGCGGCGCGCAGGCCCTCGTCGGTGAAGGTGGGCGGCATCCGCACGTCGACCACCACCACGTCCGGGGTGTGCTCGGCCACGGCCCGCAGGAACCCCTCGGCGTCGCCCGCGACCGCGGCGACCTCGTGCCCGGCCTCGGTGAGCAGCCGGGTCAGGCCCTCGCGCAGCAGGACCGAATCCTCGGCGATGACTACCCGCATGGCAGTTCCGCCGCGATGATCGTAGGGCCGCCGGACGGGGACTCCACCGACAGCCGGCCGTCCACGCCGGACACCCGGTCGGCCAGCCCGGACAGGCCGGGGCTGGTGATGTCCGCGCCGCCGATGCCGTCGTCGCTGACCATGACGGTGAGCGTGCCCGGGTAGCCGTGGCCTTCCACCACGACCTTGGCGTGGCTGGCCCGGGAGTGCTTGGCCACGTTGGTCAGCGCCTCGGCCACCATGAAGTAGGCGACCGCCTCCACCGAGGACTTAGGCCGTACCGGCACGTCGACGTGCACGTCGACCGGCACCGGGCACAGCGCGGCCAGGCCGGACAGGGCCGCGTCCAGGCCGCGATCGGTCAGCACCGGCGGGTGCACGCCGCGGACCAGGTTGCGCAGCTCGATGAGGGCCTCCTTGGCCTGGGCGTGGGCCTGGTCAACCAGCACCCGGGCGGCGTCCACGTCGTCGGCGAACCTCGCCTGGGCCCGGCCCAGCTCCATGGCCAGCGCGACCAGCCGCTGCTGCGCGCCGTCATGCAGGTCACGCTCGATCCGCCGCCGTTCCGTCTCGGCCGCGTCCACCACCCGCTCGCGGCTGATCTCCAGCTCGCTGACCCGGGCGGCCAGGTCACGGCGCGGGCCGAGCAGCATGCGGGCCAGCGCGCCGTCCGCGATGGCCAGGCCGCGGGTCAGCTGCGGCGCGGCGAGCAGCAGCAGGGCGCCGAGCAGGGCCGACGCGGCCACCAGGGAAGTGCTGTGCAGCGTCGTGTCGCCAAAGGTGGGGCCGCCGGAGGGCATGGCCCAGGAGTAAGCCGGCAGGGCCAGCATGACCAGGCCCACCGACCAGGCCAGGATGCTGATCCCGGCCGCGGCCGCGCTGACCGGCAGCCGCAGCAGCGCGTAGCCGATCTCGGCCCAGGTCGCCGGTTCCTGCCACGTCCGCCAGCGCGGGATGATGCCCCACCGGAAGCCGGCCCGGCCGGGCGAGCCCGGGGCGGGCCAGGCCGGGATCCGCGCGCCGGTGAAGAAGGCGAACCTGGCCCGCTCGGCCCGGGCGAACCAGTTCGCCAGCCACAGCGTCACGCCCAGCAGCGGGAGCCCGACCAGCGCGAAGAACAGCCCGCCGGCCCGAAGCCCAGCCCGAAGGTGATGATGAAGATGGCCACGAACCCCAGCAGCAGGCCCGCCAGGTGCTGGGCCATGGCGAGCCAGGTGCGCGGCGACACCAGGTCGCGGAGGAGGAACATGGCACTGACGCTATGACATCGCCGGGCAGGCGGCCATAAGTCGTACCCCCCGGATCGTGGTGAGGCTAACCCCACCACGCTTCCGGTAATCCGGCTGTCGGCACCGCCGGTCAGGTGTTTACCGGGAAGCCCAGGTTGACGCCGCCGTGGCTCGGGTCGAGCCAGCGGGAGGTGACCACCTTGCCGCGGGTGTAGAAGTGCACGCCTTCGGTGCCGTGCACGTGAGTGTCGCCGAACAGCGAGGACTTCCAGCCGCCGAAGGAGTAGTAGGCCATCGGCACCGGGATCGGCACGTTCACGCCGACCATGCCGATCTCAGCCTCGGACACGAACCGCCGGGCCGCTCCCCCATCGTTGGTGAAGATGGCCGTGCCGTTGCCGTACCGGCTGGAGTTGACCAGGTCCACGGCCACCTCGTAGGACGGCGCGCGCAGCACGCTGAGCACCGGGCCGAAGATCTCGTCGGTGTAGCAGCTCATCCGCGGGGTGACGTGGTCCAGCACGCTGGGGCCGAGCCAGAAACCGTCGGCCTCGCCGCCGATGACCGGGTGGGCGCGGCCGTCGACGGCCAGCGTGGCGCCCTCGCGGACGCCGCTGTCCAGGTAGGAGGCCACCCGGTCCCGGTGCGGCCCGGTGACCAGCGGGCCCATCTCGGACCGTTCGTCGGTGCCGGGGCCGACCCGCAGGTTGGCGATGCGCTCGGAGATCTTGCCGATCAGCTCGTCGCCGATCGGGTCGACCGCCACCACGGCGGAGATGGCCATGCAGCGCTCGCCGGCCGAGCCGAACCCGGCCGAGGTCGCCGCGTCGGCGGCCAGGTCGAGGTCGGCGTCGGGCAGCACGACCATGTGGTTCTTGGCCCCGCCCAGCGCCTGGACGCGCTTGCCGTGGGCCGTGCCGTTCTCGTACACGTAGCGGGCGATCGGCGTGGAGCCGACGAAGCTGACCGCGGCGATGTCCGGGTGGGTGAGGATGGCGTCCACCGCAACCTTGTCGCCCTGGACCACGTTGAACACGCCGTCCGGCAGGCCGGCCTCGGACCACAGCGAGGCGATCAGCAGCGACGCCGACGGGTCCTTCTCCGACGGCTTGAGGATGAACGTGTTACCGCACGCGATGGCCAGCGGGAACATCCACATCGGCACCATGGCCGGGAAGTTGAACGGGGTGATGCCGGCCACCACGCCGACCGGCTGCCTGATCGAGTAGGAGTCCACGCCGGTGGAGACGTTCTCCGAGAACCCGCCCTTGAGCAGGTGCGGGATGCCGCAGGCGAACTCGACGACCTCCAGGCCGCGGGCGACCTCGCCCGCGGCGTCGGTGGCCACCTTGCCGTGCTCCTCGGTGATCAGCTTGGCCAGTTCGGTGGCGTGGTCGCGGACCAGCTCGCGGAAGGCGAACATGACCGTGGCCCGCCTGGCCAGGCTGACCCGCCGCCAGCTGGTCAGCGCGTCCCTGGCCGCCGCGACGGCCCGTTCCACCTCGGCCGGGCTGGCGAAGTCGACCTGGCCGGTGACCTGCCCGGTGGCCGGGTCGTAGACGTCGCCGTGGCGGTCGGCCTCGCCGTCCCACGACTTGCCGCCGATCCAGTGCGTGATGTGCTTGCTCACTTGGCCGCCTCACCGTTGATGGCGGTCAGGGCGTCGGTCAGGATGGTCAGGCCTTCCTTGGCCTCGGCCTCGCTGAGGGTCAGCGGCGGCGCCATCCGCAGCGTGGACCCGTACAGGCCGCCCTTGCCGATCAGCAGGCCGCGCTCCTTGGTGGCCTCGAGCATCCGGCTGGCCAGCGGCGGGCTCGGCTTCCTGGTCACCGGGTCCACCAGGTCGACGGCGAACATCAGGCCCTTGCCGCGTACCTCGCCGACGATGGGCAGCGGGCCGGCTGCCTCGCGGAGTCCGCTGATGATCAGCTCGCCGGTGACGGCCGCATTGCGCTGCAGGTCGTGGGACAGCACGTAGTCCAGGGTGGCGTTGGCCGCGGCGGTGGCGATGGGGTTGCCGCCGAAGGTGGAGATGCCGCTGCCGCGGATCCCGTCCAGCAGGTCGCCGCGGGCCACCACGCCGCCGATGGCGAAGCCGTTGCCCAGGCCCTTGGCGAACGTCATCGCGTCCGGGGTGATCCCGTGCGCGCCGATGCCCCAGAAGTGCTCGCCGGTGCGGCCCCAGCCGGTCTGCACCTCGTCGGAGATGAACAGGATGCCGTGCTCGTCCAGGACTTCCTGGTACGCGGCGAACAGGCCGTCGGGGGCCATGGTGAACCCGCCCACCCCCTGCACCGGCTCGGCCAGCAGGCAGCCGACGTCGGCCGGGTGCACCCCGCCGGACAGCAGGGCCCGCAGGTCTTCCACGCAGGCCTTGATGTAGTCGGCGTCGGACAGGTGCTGGTAGGGGGGAAGCTGCCGGTCGGTGCCATGCAGATAATGAGTGCCGAACGGATCGTGGCTCGACATCTTCCAGGCCGCGACGCCGGTCACCGAGACGGCGCCGAACGAACGCCCGTGATAGCTGCCCCGCATGGCCAGCACCTGGTTGGCGTGCCGCGCGGTGAGGCAGGCCAGCAGCGCGGTCTCGTTGGCCTCGGTGCCCGAGTTGGTGAAGAACACTTTTGCGTCCTTGATGCCGGACACCCTGACGATCTTTTCGGCCAGCTCGACCTGGTTGCGGATCAGGTACAGCGTCGAGGTGTGCACCACGCCGGTGGCGATCTGCCGCTCCACCGCGTCCCGTACCTCGGGCACGTCGTAGCCGAGCATGTTGGTCAGGATGCCGGCGAAGAAGTCCAGGTAGCTGCGGCCCTGGCCGTCGGTGACCCGGCAGCCCTGGCCGCTGGTGATCTCGATCGGCTCGTCGTAGTAGATACCTACCCAGCTGGGGATGACCGCGCGGTGGCGGGCGAGAAGCTCAGACATGGCGCTCATTCTGCCGGGTCGGGCGCACCAGGGGAAGTGACAACATGTATGGATCTTCCTGCTAATCAGTACACTGTGTAAATGCTGCCGTCGCTGGGTGAAGTGCTCGCCATGGATGCCTGCCGGCGTGGCCGCCCGGCCGTGGTGGCGGGCGCGGACCGGCTGGACACGCCCGTCCGCTGGGTGCACGCCATGGAGCTCACCGACGTGGCCCGGCTGCTGCGCGGCGGCGAGCTGGTGCTCAGCACCGGGATCGCGCTGCCCGACGACGAGCGGCTGCTGGCCGACTACATCACCGAACTGGCCGAGGTCGGCGTGGCCGGGCTGGCCGTGGAGCTCGGCCGCCGGTACGCCGGGCAGCTGCCGGCCGCGCTGGTCACCGCGGCCGATCAGGCCGGGCTGCCGCTGATCGCGTTCGCGGCCGAGGTGGCGTTCATCGAGATCACCGAGGCGGTGCACGCCCGGATCATCGACGCCCAGCTCGACGAGCTGCGGGTCTCCGAACGGCTGCACGAGATGTTCACCGAACTGTCGGTGGCCGGCGCTTCGCCGGACGAGATTGTCCGGCAGGCGGCGACGCTGGCCGGACGGCCGGTGATCCTGGCCGACCTGTCGCACCGGGTGCTGGCCTTCTCGCCCGGCGGGGCCGACCCGGGCCGGCTGCTGGCCGGCTTCGCCGCGCGGAGCCGTTCGGTTCGTCTTCCCGGGCGGACCGCCTTCGACGAGGCGTCGGGCTGGCTGGTGACGCCGGTCGGCGCGCGGGGCGAGGACTGGGGCCGGGTCATCCTGGTCTGCGCCAGCCCGCCGGTTCCGGCAGATACCGTGCTGATCGAGCGGACCGCGACCACCCTGGCCCTGGGCCGCCTGCTGGCCAGGCACCGGGAGAGCCTGGAGCGGCAAGCGCACCGCACGCTGATCAGCGGCATCATCGCCCAGGCGCACGCCGATCCGGGCGAGGCGGCCATGCGGTCGCGGGCCCTGGGCGTGCCGGTCGACGCGCGCCAGCTGCTCGGCCTGGTGCTGCGGATCGGCGACCACCCCGGCGTGCCCGGGATCTCCGCGCACGCCCGGGTACTCGAGGCCGCCGACGTGCTGGCCGAGGCGTGCCGGGCCGAGCGGGTTCCGGCGCTGGTCGGCACGCTGGACGACGTGCGGGCCGGGGCGATGCTCTCGCTGGCCCCCGGTGCCGACGCCGATGCGGTGCTGACCGTCCTGGCCGGCCGGGTCGCCGGCAGGCTAGGCCCGGTGGTGATCGCGGCCGGCGCCGCGGCCGACTCGGTCAAGGACGTGCGGCGCTCGTTCCTCGAGGCCGACCAGGTGGCCGAGGTGGCGGCGGGCCTGGGCGAGGCCCGGCCGTTCTACCGGCTGCCCGACCTGCACCTGCGCGGCCTGCTGCACCTGCTCCGCGAGGACGCCCGGGTGCAGACCTTCGTCGAGCGGGAACTTGGCGCGCTGCTGACGCACGAGCGCGGGGCCGAGCTGATCGACGTGCTGACCGCGTTCCTGGCCGCCGGCGGGAACAAGGCGGCCGCGGCCAAGGACTCCCATCTGGCTCGCCCGACGTTCTACGAGCGGCTGCGCCGCATCGAGCGGATCCTGGGCGTCTCGCTCGATTCCGCGGAGTCACGGACCTCGCTGCACGTGGCGCTGCTGGCCCACAGCCTTAACCTGCCTGGGCGGCCAGGCTGATGTCGCGGGCGAACTGCCCGGCCTGCCGCAGGGCCTGGGCCGCCTCGGGCAGGAAGCTCCAGAAGATGTGGAAGTCGTGGGTGTCCACCGAGAACAACTCGAAGCGGGCCTCGACGCCGCAGTCGGCGGCGTGGTCGGCCAACTGGCGGGCCTCTTCCAGCAGCGGGTCGCCGGTCGCGGCCTGGATCAGCATCGGCGGCAATCCGGTCAGGTCCGCGGTCAGCGGGCTGAGCAGCGGATCGTCGGCGGGATGGCCGGCCAGGTAGAGCCCGGCCGTGGCGTCCCTGATGTCGTCAAGCTCGTGCCGCGGCCGGTCCCGATCGGCCGCCAGCAGATCGACCCAGGGGCAGAACAGCACCGCGCCGCCCGGCATCGGCAGGTCCTGCTGCCTGCGGCCCTGCTGCCTGAGATAGAGCAGCAGGGACAGGACCAGGCCGCAGCCTGACGAGTCGCCCACCACGATGACCCGGGTCGCGCCGCGGCCGAGCATCCAGCGGTAGGCCCGTACGGCGTCCTGCACGGAGGCCGGGAACGGGTACTCGGGGGCGAGCCGGTAATCCGGGACCACCACGCCGGTTCCGGCCGCGTCGGCCAGGGCCCCGGCCAGCGGCCGGTAGCCGAACGCCGATCCGGCCACGTGCCCGCCCCCGTGCAGGAACAGGACCGCGGCGCGCTCCTCGGCCGGAGGCGTGAGCAGCAGACCAGGCACTCCCCCGGCGTTGACCGACCGCACCGCGATGTGCGGCGGGGCCTCGAACTGCCCGTGCAGGCCCTCGTAGGCGATCCGCAGCTCCTGCAGGTCGCCCGGGCTGACCTCGGCGAACGACTCCCAGTGCCGGGCGATCCTGGCCAGCAGCTCGCCGCCAACCGAGCGGGTCGCGCTGACCGCCTCGTCCACGTCCCGCAGCAGGGTCCTGGCCCGGTCGAGCAGCGCCTCGCCGGCCAGCGTGAGCTCGACCCGGTGCGTGGAACGCCGCAGCAGGTCGCAGCCGACCAGCCGTTCCAGGGCGCGGATCTGCCTGCTCAGCGCGGGCTGGGACAGGTAAAGCCGGGCCGCGGCCCGGCCGAAGTTCAGTTCGTCGGCCACCGCGACGAACGCGCGCAGGTGCCGCAGTTCGATCGCGTCCGGCGCCTGCGGCAGCGAGACAACGCTGCCGGCCCCGTCGGCCTCGGCGCTTTCGTCGTCCATGTCCACGATTATCCCCCGTCATCGCCTGACCGGGCGGCCTGCGGTCATGCGGGTCATGCACGACTGCCATACGCACTCGGCCTTTCCCTTCGGGGCCTGCCGGATGCCAGCGTGTAGGGCATGTCCCCTCACCGGATCGCCGACATGCAGCTCAGGGGCAATACCAGCCCGGTCCCGGTGCGTGTCTACTGGCCCGGCCAGCCGGCGTGGCACCGGGTCCCGCTGCTGGTGTTCTGCATTGTCGGCGCCGGTGCGGAGGCCGCGTGCCGGACCTTGAGCGAGGACGCGGGCCTGGTGGTGCTGGCGGTACGGTGCGACCCGGCGGGCCCGCACGACGGGCTGAACGTGCTGGACTGGGCGGCCGATCATGCCGCCGAGCTGGGCGCCGATCCGGCCCGGCTGCTGATCGGCGGGGAGGGGGCCGGTGCCGCGGTGGCGGCCGCGGTCGCGCGCGAGGCGCAGGCGCGGCGCTGGCCGCCGGTGGTCTGCGTGGGTGAACTGCGGGAACTGCGGCGGTTCCTGCCCGGCGGCGATGAATATCCGCGGGCACCATCGTCCGATTAGTGAATAAGTCACGTGAGGAGAAAGATCATGCAGGACACGACCGTGCTCCCCGGCCTGGCTGACGATCCCGTGGCCCGGTCCGCCGACCGTTCCCGCTGGATGGCCCTGGTGGTGCTGTGCGCGGGGATGCTGATGATCGTCCTGGACGTCACGATCGTGAACGTGGCGCTGCCGTCCATCCAGGCCGCGCTGGGCTTCTCCCAGGCCGGGCTGGCCTGGGTGGTCAACGCCTACCTGATCTCGTTCGGCGGGCTGCTGCTGCTGGCCGGGCGGCTAGGTGACCTGGCCGGGCGGCGGAACGTCTTCCTGGCCGGACTGGCCATCTTCACCGTCGCGTCGATGGTCTGCGGGCTGGCGCAGAGCCAGGAGATGCTGGTCGGCGCGCGGTGCTGATGGGTGCCGGGGCCGGGCTGGCCTTCCCCGCGCTCATGACGGTGGCGATGGCCGGCGCCACGCCGGCCGACGCTGGCCTGGCCTCGGGTCTGGTGAACACCACGGCCCAGGTGGGCGGCGCGCTCGGGCTGGCCGTGCTGGCCACCGTGTCGGCCGGGCGCACCAGCACGCTGGCGGCCCGCGGGGACGGCACGCTGGTGGCGCTGAACGGCGGGTACCACCTGGCGTTCGGGATCGCGGGCGGGCTGGTCGTGGCGGCCATCGTGGTGGCCCTGGCCGCGCTGCGTTCCGGCGACTGACCGGTCGGCCTGGCCGCCTGGCCGCCTGGCACCGAACCGCTTGGCCATCGGTTGCTACTTACTCTCCAAGGGAAGCCGCTCGGGGAGGTCGCAGATGGACGATCCGGCCGTAGACGCCGGCGCGAGCACCTCCACGGCCAGTCGCGATGATGTGGGGTTGCTGAACCGGATCGGTCTGGGCGACGAGGACGCGATGGCCGCGTTCTACCGCGAGCACGGCCGGGTCGTCCTCGGGCACGTTCTGCTGGTAGCCGGCGAGCGCGTGCTGGCGGAGGAGATCGTGCAGGACACGATGCTGGCCGTCTGGCGCGGGGCGGGTTCGTTCCGGGGCGAGTCGTCGGTGCGGTCGTGGGTGATCGCCATCGCCCGGCGGCAGCAGCGCGCCGCACTCGGCCGGATACTCGACGCGAAGGGCCACAACCGATGAACGACATCCGCTCCACCCATCTGGACGTGGAGGACCTGATCGCCGAGGTCACCGGCCAGGGGATCGATGCCCGGGCCCGGGAACACCTCGGGGGCTGTGAGCACTGCCGGGCCGAGGCGAACCGCTGGGATCTGGTGGCCCGCGGGGTCCGCGGCCTGACCGCCGCCACGCCGGAGCCGGTTGCGCCGGAGCCGGTTGCGCCGGAGGCGGTTGCGCCGGAGGCGGCACAGCGTGTCCAGCCGGCCCGTCCTGCCCGGCCGGGCCGGGCGGCCCGGCCGCGTATTCAGGCGGGTCCCCGGCGGCGCGCCACGCTGGTCGCCGGCGCGGCAGCCGCGCTCGTCCTCATCGGCGCGGCCGGCTACGGGATGGCTGTCGGCCTGGCCGGGCCTAGGCCCGGCACGGTCCTCACCGCGGTCAGCGGGTGCGCCGGGCTAGAGCAGACTAGCGGGACGTTCGAACCGGCCAGCGGCAGCAGCCTGGTCATCAAGACCACCAGCGGCCAGCGGGTGACCGTGACCACCACGGCGTCCACGCTGGTGAGCATGTCCGGAGCACTGCTGAGCGCCATCACGGACGGGGCGTCAGTCACCGTGCACGGTGACCTTTCCGACGGGAGGATCGCAGCCGCCGTCGTCACCATCGGGCCACCGTCCAGCGCGGTGAACCCGCCCGGCTTCGTTGTTGTCCAGGGGACGGTGTTCGAACGCGAGCCCCGCTGGCTTCACCGTCCTGACTTCCAGCGGAACCCGGGTCCCGGTGACCACTTCGCACGACACGCTCGTCGTAGTACCCCACGCCAGCCTCGGCCAGCTGCAACCCGGCGCCACTATCTTCGCCCTCGGCTACGCCGGACCGGACGGGACGCTGGCGGCACGCGCGCTGGCGGCTGTCTCGCAGTTGCCGCAGCTCCCGCCAGGGGTGCATCTCAACGTGACGGTAAGAAACTGCTCGCCCAGCTCGATCGCCGACGCGCTCGGCGCGATCGGTGCGATCGGCGCGGCGCCCGGCTCCGGCGGCTGACGCGTCTCGCTGCGCCCTGCCCGACGGGGCGTAGGTGCTCGGCTGCGCAGCAGGTGCCGCGCGTCGGTTGTAGGCCTTGCTTTTCGTGTCACATGGATCGCCACGATTTAAAATTACGTGGCATAATGTGTGCACACGTAAAAAAGCGAGGTGGGCCATGGCAGATGTGGCAGAGCCGGGAGCATGCCAGGCGTGCGGGCGCCAGCTCCCGCCCCAGCAAGGGCGTGGTCGTGCACGCCGGTATTGCGACGCGAGATGCAGGGACGCGGCGCGGCGCCAGCGAGCGCGCCCTGCCCGCCAAGGACGGCAGAACGTAAAGGAAGATTTGACGCTCCTTGGTCGTCATGAATATCTTGACACCATCGACGAAATGCCCGGTACAGGCGACCCTGTGGCCGCCAAGGTGGCTGCCGCGGCACGCCGCTTGCTAGACGAACAGGACCAGCCCGGGCCGCAGGAGGTCGCAGCGGCACGGGACCTGTCGGCCGCCGCGGAGGCGGCGCTGCAGGCAGCCGTCGACCGCGCCCGCGCTGCCGGGCAGAGCTGGAGGGAGATCGGTGATGTGCTTGGCACCAGCAGGCAGGCCGCATTCCAGCGGTTCGGGCACCCGGTCGATCCCCGCACCGGCGAGCCGATGACCCGCGCCGTCCCGCCCGGCGTGGTCCAGCGGGCAACCGCGTTCCTCGTACGCTTCACTGCGGGCCGGTGGGAGGAGGTGCTCGGCGACTTCGACGAGTTCATGCGCAAGCGTCACGACGTTAATCGCCTCGCCAGCGGATGGGCGCACCTGATCGGTATGTTCGGGAGCTACCAGGGCTCTGGTGAGGTGTCCCCGGTCCCGGCCGGCGACGGCACCGTGGTTGACGTCCTGCTGCGTTTCGAGGCTGGCGAGGCGATGCTGTGGGCCCGCTTCGATTCTGACGGAAGGGTTACCGGCCTCCGCCTCCATCCCGCACCCTCCTAACCAGAGAGCGACAGCCTTGTACCCTCGGACATACTCGTTTCCGCCCCGGCCAGGCCGCGGGAGGCGACGTCAGGCTCTGGCAGGGGCGTGCGTCGCGGCGGTCCTCGCCCTCGCCGGCTGCCAGAGCAGCGGAGCGACCAAAGCCGCGGCCACGGTGCCCGGTGTGGTGACAATGACAGCCACTTCCCATGTCAGGACGCTCAGCGACTGCCGCGACCTGACACCCGCTTTGTGTTACGGCGTGCGGCAGTTCCTGACGGCTTACGGCATCGAGCCGCTGCTCAGCCGCGGGATCGACGGCCGCGGTCAAAGCGTGGTGCTGCTAGAGCTGGTGCCCAGCCAGACGTACAGCGCGACCACCACCGACATCCGGGACGATCTCGCCGTTTTCGACGGGCTTTCCGGCCTGCCCGCCGCCCGGCTTCAGGTCATCACCCGATTCGCTGGCGGGCGCAGCCCGTACCTGGCGGGCGGCGAGGAGGCCATGGACGCCGAGATGGTGCACGCGGTCGCTCCCGCCGCCACCATACGGATCATCCTCCTCCCCCAGGGCACGGGCAACCTGCAAGCGACTGGCACCCTCTTCACCGAGGCACTGCGGCTCGCCCCTTCGCTGGGCGGCATAGTCTCCATCACCGCCGGAGTAAGCGAGCGCTGCGTCACTTCCGCCGGGGCCGCGAAGCTGAACTCGGCATTGCAGACCGACGAAGACCGACACGTGACGGTGATCGCTTCCTCGGGGGATGACGGGGCGGCAGGCGGACCCTGCTCGGGGACGGAGCCCCTCCCGGTCAGGGCGGTGAACCTGCCCGCCTCGGACCCGCTCGTGCTGGCCGCCGGGGGCACCACCCTACAGGCGAACCACGCGACCGGCGCCTACATTAGCGAGACCGGGTGGAACCAGCCAGCTCCGCGCCTTCCCGCGGGTGCGCCCACGCCACCCGCCTCAGTGCAGGCGGAGGAGCTGCCAACGGCATCAAACGGGGGCTTCAGCAGCCTGTTTCCCCGGCCCGCGTACCAGGACGGAATCCCCGGAATCGGGCATATGCGCGGCGTCCCCGACGTCTCCGGCGACGCCGGCAACACCAGCGGCATGGCCTTCGCCCTCAGCCTCACACCCGGCAACGTCGTCACCCCCGCCGACGGCACCAGCGCCGCGTCCCCGTTCTGGGCCGGGATCGTGGCCCTCGCCGACCAGTACGCCGGACATGTCCTCGGCTTCATCAACCCCGCCATCTACCGCATCGGCCGCAGCCCTGCCTACCACAGCGCGTTCCACGACGTCGCCACCGGCGACAACACGGTGACGTTCCCCGCCGGCACCGTCATCGGCTACCGGGCCGGCCCCGGCTGGGACCCGGTCACCGGCTGGGGAAGCCCCGACGCCCAGGTCCTCGTCCCGCTGCTCGCCGCCGACGGCTGACACCCGCCAGCACCCGCCTCAAGGAGCCAGCATGAGCCTCACAGCACTGATCATCGGCGGCGCGCTGCTGCTGGCGATGGTGTGCGTCTCCCTCTACGGTGCGGCCAGCTTGCCGCCCGGAGCGCAGATGCCGGTCCACTTCGGGCCCGCCGGCTACAACCGCTGGGTCCCCAAGAACACCGGCCTGGTCCTCCACCCGGCACTCGGGGCGGTGGTCTACGCGATCATCGTCGTCACCGTCCGGGACCACCAGACTCATGGCGGGCTCGGCCCCGCCGCCGGCCTGAGCATCGCGCTTGGCGCCCTGCTGATCGCCCAGATCGGCGCGCTGGCGGTCGCGCTCCGCGAACCGGAGGCGCCCCGGGGCGCCGGCCACCAGGATAACCGGGCGGGCCCGCGGACCGCCAGGGAAAATCCTTGAGGCAGCGTCAGGCGTCGAGGACCTGGCCGGCGCGCTGGACGACGGGAGGGTCGGTACTCCAGGGGAAGTTGATCCAGCGGTTGGTGCGCTTCCAGACGTACTCGCACTTGATCAGCGATTGCGGCTTCTCGTAGATCACCGCCGAACGCACGTCTTCCACGTGGTCCTTGATGAAGTTGTAGACGAGGTCCATGGTGCGGCCGGAGTCGGCCACGTCGTCGGCGATGAGCACCTTCTTTTCCGAGAAGTCCACCGCGCTGGGCACTGGCGGGAGCATGACCGGCATGTCGAGCGTGCTGCCGACCCCGTCGTAGAACTCGACGTTCGTCACGTGCAGGTTCTTGACCCCGAGCGCGTAGCCGAGGGAGGCGGCCAGGAACAGGCCGCCGCGCGCGATGGACAGGATCAGGTCGGGCTCGAACCCGTCGGCCGCGATGGTGGTGGCCAGTTCCCGGGATGCGTCGCCGAACGCCTGCCAGCTGAGGTTCTCACGCTCGTCGTCCATGACCGCTCTCATCGTCGGGTGCTCATGCTCATCGTTTCTTGACATCCTCCTCCGCCCGAAGGCGAGGGATTCCAGCTACTACGCCGATTGGAGCAGCAGGTGAGGTTCGCGGTTCACAGGCCGGGCAACCCCGTCGCCTCCCCGCGCAGTCACGGCGTGCCCCGCCGCGATGTTCTTAGCCGCGTTCACATCAGCGTGGCAGGCGAAACCGCAGGCAGTGCACCGGAACACGGCTTGGCTCTCACGCGAGTCCCGGTCCACCTGCCCGCACGCCGAGCACCGCTGGCTCGTCAACGCAGGGCTGACCTTCTCCACCCGGCCCGGCGCCTTATCCCCCAGTCGGCGCACCAGCAGACCCCACCCCGACCCCAGGATCCCCCGGTTCAGCCCGGCCTTAGCCCGGACGTTCCGGCCCGGGTTCTCCCGGCTGCCCCTCACCGACCGGGTCATGTTGCCGATCTTCAGGTCCTCGACCCTGATCACGTCGAACCGCCGCGCGATGCCGGTGCTGGTCTTCTCCACCCAGTCCTTGCGCCGGTCCGTCTCCCGGGCCCGCAGCCGGCCGATCGCGTGCCTGACCCGGCCGCGGCGGTTCGAGCCCCGCCTAGCACGGGCGAGCCTGCGCTGCAGCCGCCGCAGCCTGGTCCGCTCCCGCCCGGTCAGGGCGGGGCAGCGCAGCAGCTCGCCGGTGGACAGGGCCGCGGCGACCGCCACCCCCCGGTCAATGCCCACCACCTGGCCGTTACCCGGTGCGGGAACCGGCGCGGGGATCACGGCGAAGGCCACATGCCAGCGGCCCGCGCGGTCCCTCGTCACCCGGTAGGACTTCACGCCCGGCGGCACCGCGCGGGACCAGCGGAACCGTACCCACCCGGCCTTGGGTACCCAGACCTGGCCGGCCTTACGGGACACGCGGCGCACATCCCACTGCCGCCCGCGCCGCCCGACGATCCGGAATCCCTCATCCCGCCCGGCCTTGCGCCAGGTCGGCCGCCCGGCCGGGTTCGCCGGGTCGAAGAACGCGCCCATCGCCTGGCCGAAGTCGCGCAGCGCCTGCTGCTGCACCGTCTGGGAGCCGGCGGCCAGCCACGGGTGCTCGGCTCGCGCTTGGGTAAGCTGCCGGCACTGCTCCAGGTAGCCCGGCGCGCCCGGCCGACCTGGGTGCCAGTGGGAGTGCTGCTCGACGGCCAGGTTCCAGACGTACCGGGCGTGGCCGCAGTGGTCCCGCAGCACTGCTTCCTGGGCGGGGGTGGGGAGCAGCCGGTACCGGGACATGCGAACACACTATCGGATGCCGCTGACATTTCCGGGGAGGTGACGCGGCGTTTCCTCCCCTGGCCCGAAGGCCGAGGTCTCCACGCCGCGATCCTGATGACCGGCGAGCCGGGATGAAGATGCAGGTCTGACTGCCACGCTGAGAAGTTCTTGCTAGTAATGCAGCGATCCGCCGGCTTACGGTGCTCTTAGGTGGTGTGGAGCCGGTGGTGACCAATCCTCGCGACGAGATGGCCGTCGTCCCGGACATCCTCAGCGCAGACGACAGCGAGGACTTCAGGGCGTTCGCAGCGTCCCGCTGGCCGGGGCTGGTCAGGCTGGCGTTCGGTCTGACCGGAGACCGCTTTCTGGCCGAGGACATAGCCCAGACCGCGCTGGCTCGCGCCTACGTGGCCTGGCGCCGGGTCAGCCGGGCCGACGACCCTGACGCCTACGTGCGCCGCATCCTGGTCAACACCAGCAACCGGCGGTTCCGCAGGCGCCGGGTGACCGAGCAGCCGGGTAATTTGCCTGAGACGCCGGTCGACGGTCCCGCTGACCTCATCGGCGAGCGGACCGCCCTGGTGGCGGCCCTGCGTCAGCTGCCGCCCCGGCAGCGCGCGGTGATCGTCCTGCGGTACTGGCAGGATCTGACCGACGCGCAGATCGCCGCCGCCTTGGGCTGCTCCCCCGGCACGGTGCGCAGCCAGCTCGCCCGGGCCCTGGCCAAGCTCCGGGTCGACCCGGCTCTCGGGGAAGGTGATGAACGGTGACCGAGACCCAGGACAGGGAACTGCGGCAGGCGCTGTACGGCACGCTCGAGTCCGTACAGCCGTCACCGGCTCCGCTGGAGACGATCGTGCGGCGCGGCAAGCGCATCCGCCTGCGGCGCACAGGGGCAGCCGTAGGCACGCTTGGCGTGGCCGGGATCATCGCGCTCACGAGCCTGGCCCTGGGCAGCCGGCCGCCGGCCGCCCTGCCTGCCGCCCCCGCCATCACGGCCGGCCCTAATGGTGTGTTCGCCAGCGGCACCGCGAACGGGCATGCCTGGTCGCTCGCGGTCCAGAACATCGCCGACCCGGGCTACACATGTCTGCCCGCGATCACGCTCAACGGCACCGACGCCGACCCGGTGGACCCCGCACCGGAAACCGCCGCCGTCGTGGCCCTGGGCCCGGCCACGCCCGGGATCGGCTTCGCGTTCGTCCAGCTCCCCGCCGATGTCAAGGAGATCGTCGTCAACGGCGACGCGAGCGTGCCCGCGGTCACCGCGACCGTCTGCGGGCTGCGCTACCACCTCGCCGGATTCGCGTACTCGCTGGCCAAGCCGCTGCGGGTGACGGTGCCGGACCCGCCCCCGGACTGGTCGCCGGCCTTTACCATGCCAGTGGTCAGCATCCAGCTGCCCAGCAGGGCCACGACCCCGGAGAACCCGGGCCTGTGGCTCAACGCGCCCTCGGGGTCGGGCGAGTCCGCCTCAGGCAGCCTGGCCTGGGGAACCCTTCCTGGTGACCGCCAATGGGTCATCCAGCTGCGGTTCGGAAGCGGCGGAGACTGTTACTCGCTGTCCGGGACGAGCTCGGCCGCCAGCACCCAGATGGGCTACTGCGGCCCGGTGAGCACCCCCGACGGGCCGGAGACCATCATGGCCCTGCCCCTCGGCTTGGGCGATGGCACCGGCGTTACGGGGTACGCCGTCTCGGTGAGCCCGGATACCGATGCGCTCATGGCCACCCTGTCCGACGGCTCTACCGAGCCGGCCACCTTGTGCATCGTGGACGGGCGGACGTATGCGGCATTCATCGTCCCCGACCCGCTCACGCTCACGAAGCTGACCTGGTTCGACGCGCACGGCCAGGCCATCGCCAGCACCAAGGCGGTGCCCCGGTACGGATACGTCCAGTTCCAGCCGTGAGCCTTGGCTAGTCTCCATTCTCTGACTAGAGTCAGACAATGGACCAGAGCATGGTGGAGCAGGTCCGGAGGTTCAACCGGACCGTGACACAACGAGTGGGCGCCCTGGACGACGCGTTCTTGTCCCGCGACCGGCCGCTGGGGCAGGCGCGCCTGCTGTGGGAGATCGGCCCTGAAGGCAGCGACGTCAAGGCGCTGCGCGCCCGGCTCGACCTGGACTCCGGCTACCTGAGCCGGCTGCTCCGGTCGCTGGAGGACGACGCGCTGGTCACCGTGGCGCCGAGCGACGACGACGGGCGGGTGCGGACCGCGCACCTGACCAGCCGGGGACTGGCTGAGCGAGCCGAGCTCGACCGGCGTTCGGACGACGCGGCCGCGGCCATCCTCACTCCGCTCAGCGCCCGGCAGCGCGGCCGGCTGGTCTCGGCCATGGCCGAGGTCGAACGGCTCCTGGTGGCCTCGATGGTAGAGATCACCATGTGCGACCCCCGGCACCCGGACGCCCGCCGGGCGGTACGGGCCTACTTCGCCGAGCTGTCCGTCCGCTTCGAGGACGGCTTCGACCCCGGCCGGGGCATCTCCGCCGCCGACCACGAGGTGTCGCCGCCGGCGGGGTTGTTCCTGCTCGCCACCTTGCACGCCGAGCCGGTCGGTTGCGGCGTGCTCAAGTTCCATCCCCCCGCGCAGGCTCATATCAAGCGGATGTGGGTCGACGCGTCGGTCCGGGGGCTCGGCCTGGGCCGCCGTCTGCTCGCCGAACTGGAAGCCCAGGCCGCGGCGCACGGCGTCAGCACGCTGCGGCTGGAGACCCACCGCAGCCTGGCCGAGGCGTTCAGCCTGTACCGGGCGTCGGGCTACCGCGAGGTCCCGCCGTTCAACGACGAGCCGTACGCCCACCACTGGTTCGAGAAGACCCTCGACGCTTGAGGGGATAGGCGGTTCGAGAAGACCGTGGACGCCTGACGGGAAGTCAGGCCGAGGCGGCCTCGCGCGCTGCCTGCTCCAGCCGGGCCCGGTAGCTCTCCCACCAGTCCCGGTCGGCCGGCGGCAGGTTGTCGTGGTCGGCGCGCAGCCCGGCGGCCCCGTCGATGAGCTCGCGGACGATGTCGGCCTGCCCGGCGTGCCGGTCGGTCTCGGCGATCATGTGCACCAGGATCTTGTGCAAGGTGACCTCGCGGCGCTCCGCCGGCCACCACGGCACCTGACCGATGGCGTCCAGCGGCAGCGCCCTGATCATGGAATCGGAATGCGCCCAGACCCGGCGGTACAGCCCGACGATCTGCTCGCGCGGCTCCTCCGGCCTGGCCCACATGTCCGAGTTGGGCTCGGCGTCCTCCTCCAGCCAGGGCAGCCGCTCATCCGGCCGCCTGCCGAAGACGTCACCGAAGTACCCGGCCTCCACGCTGGCCAGATGCTTGACCAGTCCCAGCAGATTGGTGCCGGTGGGCACCATCGGCCGGCGGATGTCGTACTCGGAAAGCCCGTCGAGCTTCCACAGCACGGCCTCGCGCGCCGCCTGCAGGTAACGGTGCAGATCTGCTTTCTGGTCCGATCCAGCCATGCAGTCAGTCTAGGTATCCGCGATCAAGCCAGCCGGGGCGGGAAACCGCCGGTGGCCACCGGGCCCCAAGGCCGGAGCGCGGGGGGCAGCAGTTCCGCGGGGAAGTTCTGGTAGGCCACCGGGACCAGCCAGCGGCGGATCGCGGCCGTGCCGACCGAGGTGTAGGCGGGCACGGTGGTGGCGGGGAACGGCCCGCCGTGGTGCTGGGCCGCGACCACGGCCACCCCAGTGGGCCAGCCGTTGCACACGATCCGGCCCGCCACGTACTCCAGCACCGCGATGACCTGACGGGCCAACTCGATGTCCTGGGCCGAATCGGTGTCCAGGTGCACGGTGCCGACCAGGTTGCCGGCCAGCGCGGCGAGGACAGGCAGCAGGTCCTCGACCGAGGGGTAGGTGATGACCAGGCCCGCCGGGCCGAACCGCTCCCCGGACAGCACCGCGATGTCGGCCGCGAACTCCTTGAGGCTGAGCTGGAACACCCGCGGGGTGGCCCCCCACGGTCCCGGCCCGGGCTGGCCGGCCGCGAGCTCGGTGACACCGGGATGGTCGGCGGCCTCGGCCACCGCGTCCTCGTAGCCCGCGAAGATCCGGCCGGTCAGCATGGCCCCGCCGGACGAGGCGCCGACCGCCTCGGAGATCGCGCTCAGCAGGCCGACATCCTCGGGGACGAACAGCAGACCCGGGTTGGTGCAGAACTGTCCGGTGCCCAGGGTCAGCGAGCCGGCGTACCCGGTCGCGATCGCGGAGGGCCTGCAGAACGCGGCGCCGGGCAGCACGATGCCGGGGTTGACCGAGCCGAGCTCGCCGTAGAACGGGATGGGCACCGGCCGCTCGGCGGCGATCCTGGCCAGGGCCAGCCCGCCGGCCGTCGACCCGGTGAAGCCGGCCGCGGCGACGGCCGGGTGCCGCAGCAGCCGCAGCCCGGCTTCCACCCCATGGACCAGCCCGAACACACCCGGCGGGACCCCGGCGGAAGCCAGTGCCCCGGCCACGATCTCGGCGGTCACGTCGGCCGTGACCGGGTGCCCCTCGTGCGCCTTGACCACGACCGGGCAGCCCGCGGCCAGCGCGGATGCCGTGTCGCCGCCGGCCACGGAGAAGGCGAACGGGAAGTTGGACGCCGCGAACACGGCCACCGGGCCGACCGGCCGCCTGACCCGCCGGACGTCGGGGACCACGCCGACGGCCGGGCTGACCACGGCGTCGGCGTACCCGCCGTCCCGCAGCACCTGGGCGAACAGCCGCAGCTGCCCGGTAGTGCGGGCCACCTCGCCGATGAGCCGCTCGCCGCCGAGCGCGGTCTCCGTGTCGGCCAGGACCGAGAGTTCGCCCGCGTGCCCGTCGAGGGCGTCGGCCACGGCCTCCAGCGCCTCGGCCCGCCGCCCCGCCTCGGCCTGCGCCCCCCAGGCGGGGGCCGCCGCCGCAGCCGCCGCCACGATCGCGTCGACCTCGGCGTCGGTGGTCTCGGCGACCGGCTCCCCCACCGGCTCGCCGGTACGCGGGTCAAACCCCTGGATCATCGGCCCTCCTGTCTCGGTGAACGACTCGAGGTTACTTCGCGTCCGGCTCCGGGTTGCGGCCGCGCCTGGCCAGGAAGCCGAAGTCGCAGCCCTCGTTGGCCTGGGTGATGTGCTCGCTGTACAGGGCGCCGTAGCCACGTTCGAACTTCGGCGCGGGGGGCTGCCAGTTCTGGCGCCGGTGAGCCAGGGTCCGTTCGGCCACATTCAAAGACAGCTCGCGGGCACCGACGTCCAGCGTGATGAGGTCGCCCGTCTGGACGAGAGCCAGCGGGCCCCCGACGAACGACTCAGGAGCCACATGCAGCACGCAGGCCCCGTAGCTCGTGCCGCTCATCCGGGCGTCGGAAATCCGCACCATGTCGCGCACGCCCTGGGCCAGCAGGTAGTCGGGAATGGGCAGCATGCCGTACTCGGGCATGCCGGGACCGCCCACCGGGCCCGCGTTGCGCAGCACCAGGACGGAATCGGGGGTGATGCTGCGGGCCGGGTCGTTGATCCGTGCCTGCATCTCGGCGTAGGTGTCGAAGACGACGGCCGGGCCGGTGTGCTTGAGCAGCCGCGGCTCGGCGGCGATGTGCTTGATGACCGCCCCGTCGGGGGCGAGGTTCCCGCGCAGCACGGCCAGCCCGGCCTCGGCGGCCAGCGCGGTCTCCGGGGTCCGGATGACATCCTCGTTATAGACCGGTGCCTCTATTATTTTCTCGCCGAACGGACCGTTGTTCACCGTGACCCGGTCCAGATGCAGCGCGCCGGGAACCTTCGCCAGCTGGCCGAGCAGGGCAGGCAGGCCACCAGCGTAGTAGAAGTCTTCCATCAGGTACTTCCCGCTCGGCCTGACGTTGGCCAGCCAGGGCACCCGGCGGGAGATCGCGTCGAAGTCGTCCAGGCTCAGGTCCACCCCGGCCCGGCCGGCCATCGCGATCAGGTGGATGAGCGCGTTGGTCGACCCGCCCAGCGCGAGCACGGTGGCCACCGCGTCCTCGAACGCCTCGCGGGTCATGATCTGGTCCGGGGTCAGGTCCGCCCAGGCCATGGCCACGATGCGGCGGCCGGTGGCAGCGGCCATCCGGTAGTGGGCCGAGTCGACCGCCGGGATGGACGCCATCCCGGTCAGCGTCATGCCGAGGGCCTCGGCGGCCGAGGTCATGGTCGAGGCGGTGCCCATGGTCATGCAGTGGCCAGGGGAGCGGGCGATGCCGCACTCCAGGTCGGCCAGCTCGCAGTCGCCGATCAGCCCGGCCCGTGCGTCGTCCCAGAACTTCCACACGTCCGTGCCGCTGCCCACGGCCTGGCCGCGGAAGTTGCCGCGCAGCATGGGACCCGCGGTCAGGTAGATGGCCGGGATGTTCGCGCTGGCCGCGCCCATCAGCAGCGCGGGCGTGGTCTTGTCGCAGCCGCCCATCAGGACCGCGCCGTCGGCCGGGTAGGAGCGCAGCAGCTCCTCGGTCTCCATGGCCAGCAGGTTGCGGTACATCATCGGGGTCGGCTTCTGGAACGTCTCGCTGAGCGTGGCGACCGGCATCTCGACCGGGAAGCCGCCCGCCTCGAGCACGCCCCGCTTGACCTGCTCGGCCCGCTGCCGCAGGTGCATGTGGCAGGGGTTGATCTCCGACCAGGTGTTCAGGATGAGGATGAGCGGCTTGCCCAGATGCTCCTCGGCCTCGATGCCGAGCTGGCGCATCCGGGAGCGGTGGCCGAACGCCCGCAGCCCTGCGGTCCGCTCGCCGCCGAACCAGCGGTAGCTGCGGAGATCTTCCGGCTTCTTGGTCACCGTTCCTTCATACCTCAGGGCCCGCGGGAATGTCGGCGGCGGGTGATGGAATGGTCGCTATGGAGACGTTCACGATGGTCCCGCGGGGGCCGTTCTCGCTGGTGGCGAGCATCAGGTTCCCGGACGGCGGGGCCTACAGCGAGCCCCGGCTGGCCCTGGCCGTGGCGGACGCCTACCGGCTGCCCGGGCCGGCCACCCCGGAGCAGATAGCCGAGATCAGCGAGAACTGGCGGCCGTACCGGACCTGGGTCACGCTGCTGCTGCGGACCCGGCAGGAGATCCCGGTGGCCGGGGCGTTACGCTTGGGTTAGCACGTGGTTGCGCCTAGGGTTCCGTCGGCTGTCCGCCACCCACCTCCCCATCCCCTACATTGACCACAATCAGGGCGGCCGGGGCTGGACCGAGCGGCGCCGCGACCCGGGCCGGCGGCCCGGGGTACACCTGACGGGATAGAAGCCCTGAGGGCTCCTGTTCAGCCTGCCTGAGGAGCCCCGTTGGACCCGTCGACCACCCTCCCCCTGTCGGTCATGCTGGCCGTCCTGGCGGCCGCCGTCACGCACGCGACCTGGAACGCCATCGCGCACGGCATCAAGGACCAGACGCTCGCGTTCGCGCTGATCGGCGTGGGCGGCACCGCCGTCTCGGTCCCGCTCGTCATCGTGGCCGCGATGCCCCGTTCGGCCAGCTGGCCCTACCTGCTGGCGTCGGTGGTGATTCACGTGTTCTACAACCTGCTGCTCATGCAGTGCTACCGGCTGGGCGAGTTCAGCCAGGTCTACCCGCTGGCCCGCGGCGTCTCCCCGCTGGTGGTGACGATCCTGGCCGCGGTCTTCGTGCACGAGCACCTCGCGCTCCCCCAGATCGCCGGGGTGATTGTCGTCTCGGCCGGGCTGGCCTTCCTGGTCTTCGGCGGCCGGCGTGCCCCCGCGGGGGGGCATGGGGGGGTCGTACCCCCGGGCCAGCAGAGTCAAGGAGCGTTCCTGGCCGCGGTCGGCACGGGGCTGACCATCGCGGCCTACACCACGGTGGACGGGGTCGGGGTCCGGCTGTCGGCCAGCCCGGTCGGCTACATTGGCTGGCTGATCATGCTCGAAAGCCTGTGCGTCCCGTTGTTCGCCCTGATCCGGCGGCGCGAGGTGCTGCTGAAGCAGCCGCGCCGGATCCTGCTGTCCGGCCTGGCGGCCGGGGCGCTGAGCGTGCTGGCCTACGGCCTGGTGCTGTGGGCGCAGACCCGGGGGGCACTGGCGCCGATCGCCGCGCTGCGCGAGACCAGCGTGATCTTCGGTGCCATCATCGGCACGGTGATCTTCCGCGAGCCGTTCGGCCGGACCCGCATCACGGCCACCGTCCTGGTGGTGGCCGGCATCGTACTGCTCAACCTGGCCTGACTCCCCCGGAGCCTGGCCGGACTCCCCCGGAGCTTACGCGGCGGGCCCGGGCAAAAGGTGGTGCCCGGCGGCGCAGGGTTTCCGCCGGGCACCGGATCGATTGACCGTTCCTACCCAGGGAAACGGGGCGGGAACGGATATGGCTCACTAAAAGCTGCCTGGCGTAAGCATTTCGTCACAATAGGGAACCAGTGCTGCCGGGCAGATGCGCGTGCCAGACTTCAGCCATGAGGGCCCCGGCCGAAGGGATGACATCATGATCGAGCCTTACCAGGCGCTTGGCCTGGTGCCCACGATGCGCGGCATCCGCCATCGCGACGAGATCAGCGTGAACATTGAGCACCTCTCGCACCTGATCAAGGCCGCCTCGTGGCTGTCCAGCCTGGACCTGCCGGTACGGCTCATCGCCATCCCGGAGGGCGCGCTGCAGGGGTTCAACGACGAGGTTCTCGACCTGGACCACGAGCAGTTCGCCCGCGAGTGCGCGATTGACATTCCCGGACCGGAGACCGACGCGCTGGGTGCCCTGGCCCGCCAGTGGAACGCCTTCCTGATGGCTCAGGCCAAGGCCCGGCATCCGGAGTTCCCCGGGCGCTTCTTCAACATCGGCTTCATCCTCTCCCCCGAGGGCGAGGTGATCCTGCGGCACCACAAGGTCGTGCCGCTGCTGCCGGTGGAGCACTCGGTGACTCCGCACAACGTCTGGGACAAGTGGATCGAGCTGTACGGGCGCAATCTGGACGCCTTCTACCCCGTGGCCGACACCGAGATCGGCCGGCTCGGGTTCCTGATGGCCAACGAAGGCTCCTACCCGGAGAACGCCCGCGGCCTGGCCATGAACGGCGCCGAGGTCGTCTACCGCGGGCCTTATCCGCACCCGCACGTCGGCAACGGCCTGTTCGAGATCCAGAACCGGGCCCGGGCGCTGGACAACAACCTCTACCTGATCGCCTGCAACGTCGGCACCTACTACCTGCACACCGACTCCGACGTCCCGATCGACACCTTCGGCGGCGGCTCCGCGGTGATCGACTACCGGGGCCAGATCGTCGGCCGGCACGACTACAGCGGCGGGTCCTCCTGGGTGGCCGGGACCGTCGACGTGGAGGCGCTGCGCAAGTTCCGGGCCGGCGCGCAGTGGGACAACTGGGCCAAGGACCTGACCACCGAGCAGTACCAGCTCATCTACGAGAACCCGGTCTACCCGAAGAACCTGTACCTGGACCGTGCTCCCTACACGCACGCCGAGTACCGCCGCGAGGTCATCGACAAGCAGATCGAGCTCATGCACGAACGCGACGTCTGGCGGCGCCCGGACAAGGGCTAATATTCGTGCTGTACGGCGGGCTCAGCTACGACGGCTACCGTGCGTTCCTTCCGGCTGCGGGCTTCCGCGAGCTGACCCGCACCCAGCGCGGATGGGAGCGAAGATGAGCCTGGCAACTGGCGGTGCGGCCACTGGCTTGCCCAGCCTGCCGGAAGTGTGGCAGTGGGAGGAGCAGCTGGTCGGGTTCGGGACCCGGTACACGGGCAGCAGCGGGCATGCGGCCTATGCGGACTGGCTGGCCGGGCAGCTATCCGCGGTGCCCGGCTTCAACATGCAGACCGACCGGCTGACCTTCAGCCGCTGGCTGGCCCGCGACTTCGCCCTGACGGTCGCTGTCCCGTCGTCGATGGGCCGGTCGGGCCCGGTCCCGCTGACCTATTACTATCCCTACTCCGGGCAGACGCCGCCTGGCGGCGTGACCGGCGGCCTGGTCGATCTCGGCTTGTACCCGCTCGCCAGCGGCTATACCGAGGCGTTCTGGGCACCGGCCCGGGGCGGGATCGCCCTGGTCCGGGCCGTGCCGCCAGAGTTCTCGCTGGATCTGGCCCAGACGGCGACCGGCGGCTACGTGCCAGGCCAGATCTCCGCCCTGGCGGCCGTCGATTACGCGGCGTACGCTGCCGCGCTGACGAATCCTGTCTTCCAGGGCATATTCGAGCCGGTTCCACTGCTCGACGCGAGGAACGCCGGAGTGCTCGGCGTGGTCGTCGCCTGGACAGGGCTGCCCGACGATGAGGTCGTCAACCAGTACAACCCGTTCACCACGTCCTATCCGTCGGCATCGGGCCTGCCGGCCCCCGGCGATCCCGGCTGCCCGGCCGTCTGGGTCGGCGACTCAACCGGCACCGAGCTGGCCGCCCTGGCCGCGGGCGGCCAGGCCAGCGCCACGCTCGTACTCACCGCCGATATCACCGCGGGCGCGGCGACCGAGACGGTCTGGGGCTGGCTGGAAGGCTCGGGGGACACCGGCCAGAACATCATCATCAACACTCACACCGACGGGCCGAACGCCATCGAGGAGAACGGCGGGCTCGGGCTCGTCGCTCTCGCCCGGCACCTGGCGGCCTTGCCCGCGCGGAACCATGACATGTATTTCGCGCTGGTCACGGGGCATTTCCAGCTGCCGCAGTTCAGCCGTACCATCCTGAACCTGGCCCACCCCGAGGTCGGCCAGGGCGCCGTCAGCACCTGGATGCTCGACCACCCGCACATCTACCAGGCCGCCGCACTCGGCGTGACCGTCGAGCACCTCGGCGCCACGATGTGGACCAACGACCCGGTGACCGGGCAGTACGCGCCGACCGGCGGCTCGGACTGGAGCACCACCTACACCATGCAGCGGGACATCCTGAGCCTGGTCAACGCCGAGCAGGACGCCTACCTGGCCGCGGTCGCCGCGGTCAACGCCAGCGGCTGGCCGGACTATCCCGTGGCCACCGTACGGCCGGGAACAATCCCGGCCTACTTCGGCGAGGGATCATCGCTGTACGCGGCCGGACTCGGCACCGTCTCGCTGTGCCCCTCGCCCACCTACCTGCTGCAGGCCGGGGACGCACAGCAGCCGCAGCTGCTCGACCTGGACAAGGTTGACCAGCGCCTGATGTACGGCCAGATCCTCGCCCTGGCCCAGACCATCGGCACGCTCGACGCACTCCCGGCATCCGCCCTGTAGGCCGACACTGTAGGCCGACGCGAGGACATGCTCCAGGATGCCGCCTCGGCTCGGTTAGCTGCCGATGTAGCTCATCACGTGCTTGATCCGGGTGTAGTCCTCGAAGCCGTACATGGACAGGTCCTTGCCGTAGCCGGAGTGCTTGAAGCCGCCGTGCGGCATCTCGGCCACGATCGGGATATGGGTGTTGATCCACACCGCGCCGAAGTCCAGGCGCTTGGCCATCCGCATGGCGCGGCCGTGGTCCCTGGTCCACACGCTGGAGGCGAGCCCGTACTTGACCCCGTTGGCCCAGCGGACCGCCTCGTCCTCGTCGCTGAACCGCTGGACGGTGATGACCGGCCCGAAGATCTCGTCCTGGATCATCTCGTCGTCCTGGCGCAGCCCGGCCACGACGGTCGGCGCGTACAGGTAGCCGCGCTCCCCCACCCGGTGGCCGCCGGTGATCAGCTCGGAGTGCGCCGGCCTGCGCTCGACCATGCCTTCGACCCGCGCCAGCTGGTTCGGGTTGTTCAGCGGGCCGAAGTACGCGTCGGGCACGTCGAGCCCGCCGGTGACGGTGTGGCCGGCCTGTGGACGCCGGGGTGGTGTCCGACGGCTTGAGCACCACGGTGTTGCCCGCGGCGATGGCCGGCGCGAACTTCCAGACCGCCATCATCATCGGGTAGTTCCACGGGGTGACCTGGGCGCAGACGCCGATCGGCTCGCGCCTGATCATCGAGGTGTGGTCCTTCATGTACTCGCGTGGGCGTAAACCTCGCCGGTACTCGGGTCGATCACATCGCTGGTGCGCCCGTCGCTGGCGTCGGTGAACTTGCCGTTTACGAAATTCTGCAGCGTGCGGTCTGTCACGTTGAGCCCTCCATCCGGCACTCCGCAATCTCAATGACGAGCTTCGCAGAGATGGATTATCTCCACAAGTGAATCAGTTGCTATCTTTAGTTATAGCAACGAAATCAGTTGAGTCATCGGCTGATAAGCCGCTGATAAGACACCGTGCCCGGGAGAAGGAGGCAGCCGCATGGGGCACAGCCCGAGGGTGCTCCCGTCTGGTGGTGTCGCACCCGACGATATCTCCAAGCAAATCATCGAGCAGCTGCAGGAAGACGGCCGGCGCTCCTACGCCGCGATCGGCAAGGCGGTCGGGCTTTCCGAGGCCGCTGTCCGGCAGCGGGTGCAGCGACTGCAGGACGCCGGGGTCATGCAGATCGTGGCGGTCACCGACCCGCTGACGCTGGGCTTCCGGCGCCAGGCCATGATCGCCATCAAGACCGACGGCGACCTGGAGAAGGTGGCCGGCCAGCTGGCCGACATGGAAGAGATCGACTACGTGGTCATCACGGCCGGCTCGTTCGACGTGCTGGCCGAGGTGGTCTGCGAGGACGACGACCAGCTGCTGGAGATCCTGGGCCGGGTCCGCGCGGTCCCGTTCGTCCGGAGCACCGAGACGTTCGTGTACCTAAAGCTACGCAAGCAAACCTACTCATGGGGAACAAGATGACATCCTCTTTCAACACCGTCAGCACCGATCAAGAAGCCGCCAAGCGCAACCTATGGCTGCACTTCACCCGGATGTCCACCTACGCCGACAGCGACGTCCCCGTGATCGTGCGCGGTTCCGGCGCCTACGTCTACGACTCCCACGGCAAGCGGTACCTGGACGGGCTGTCCGGCCTGTTCGTCAGCCAGGTCGGCCACGGCCGCCAGGAGATCGCCGACGCGGGCGCACGGCAGGCGGCTGAGCTGGCGTACTTCCCGCTGTGGTCCTACGCCCACCCCAAGGCGATCGAGCTGGCCCAGCGGCTGGCCGAGCTGGCCCCGGGTAGCCTGAACCGTGTCTTCTTCACCACCAGCGGCTCGGAGGCCGTCGAGGCGGCCTGGAAGCTGGCCAAGCAGTACTTCAAGCTGACTGGCCATCCCGGCAAGTACAAGGTGATCAGCCGGGACATCGCCTACCACGGCACGTCCATGGGCGCGCTCGCGATTACCGGCCTGGCCGATATCAAGCACCCGTTCGAGCCGCTGCTGCCCGGCGGGGTCCGGGTCCCGAATACCAACTTCTACCGGGCGCCCAACTTCCTGGCCGGCAACGAGACCGTGTTCGGGGAGTGGGCGGCGGACGAGATCGAGCGGGCGATCCTGCGCGAGGGCCCGGAATCGGTCGCGGCGGTCTTCCTCGAGCCGGTGCAGAACTCGGGGGGCTGCTTCCCGCCGCCGCCCGGGTACTTCGAGCGGGTCAGGCAGATCTGCGACCGGTACCACGTCCTGCTGGTCTCCGACGAGGTGATCTGCGCGTTCGGCAGGCTCGGCTATTACTTCGGCTCGCAGCGGTACGGGTACCAGCCGGACATCATCACCTTCGCCAAGGGGGTCACGTCCGGCTACGCGCCGCTGGGCGGGATGATGGTCAGCGACACGCTGATGGAGCCGTTCAGCTCGGGCACGGCCACATTCCTGCACGGCGTCACGTTCGCCGGCCACCCCGTGTCCACCGCGATGGCCCTGGCCAACCTGGACATCTTCGAGAAGGAGGACCTGCTGGGGAACGTCCGGGCGAACGAGGCCGCGTTCCGCGCCACCCTGGAGAAGCTCTACGATCTGCCGATCGTCGGCGATGTCCGCGGTGCCGGCTACTTCTACGGCATCGAGATGGTCAAGGACAAGGTCACCCGCGAGACGTTCGACCACGACGAGTCGGAGCGGCTGCTGCGGGGCTT
Organism: uncultured Actinomycetes bacterium; assembly: GCA_963835775.1. GTDB lineage: Bacteria > Actinomycetota > Actinomycetes > Streptosporangiales > Streptosporangiaceae > Palsa-504. Next base: position 293,387 of record CAWIHB010000010.1, read on the forward strand.
CCTGTCCCACGCCCTGTTCGATGCCGGGCTGGTCTGCCGGGCCGACGACCGCGGCGACCCGGTGATCCAGCTCGCCCCGCCGCTCATCTGCGGCCAGGAGCACTTCGACGAGATCGAGCACATCCTCCGGGCGGTCCTCACCGAAGCCTGGGCCCGCCTGTAAGTAGTCGCCTGTAAGTAGTCGCCTGTAAGTAGTCGCCTGTAAGTAGTCGCCTGTAAGTAGTCGCCTGTAACCGGTCGGCGTTCGGCCCCTGGTCGGCGGGCCGAACGTTCATCGGATTGCGCACCGTGACATCCCGCGCCGCCACCCGGCGTTTACTCGTCCACGTTACGTTTCCGTTATGCCGGTGAACTCGGGTGACTCACGGCCGTCTCGTTTCCCGATGTCGCGTCGCCAGGTGCTGGCCGGCGCGGGCAGCACCGGCCTGCTCGCGGCGGCCGCCGCGCCGGCGAAGGCCGCCACCAGGGCCCGGAAGGGACGAGCCGCCGACGGCGCCGGAACGCCCGAGCAGATCCACCTCACCTGGAGCGAGAACCCGGCTACCGGCGTGGTGGTGTCCTGGGCCTCGCCCGGCCCGGCGTCCAGGCCGCGGGTCAGGATCGGGCAGCGGGTCATCCCGGCCGAAGCCCGGCAGTACACCGACGGGCTCAACGGCCAGACGGTGTGGACCTACCACGCGCGGGTCGGCGGGCTGCGGCCCGGCGCGACCTACGCCTACGTGGTGACCGCCGACAACGACAGCAACGCCGCCGACCCGTTCAGCGCGACCTTCGGCACCGCACCGCAGGACCGGGTGCCGTTCCGCTTCACCAGCTTCGGCGACCTGGCCACGCCGAACACCGCCTGGGTGCTCTCCTACGGCGAAGCGCGACACCTCCACCGGGTATGGGATCGCGGTGTTCGACGTCAATCCTGACCCGGAAGAGTTCAGTGGTCACACCAGCATTACTGTCACCCAGTATCACGCGATAGGCGCCGACCCGGTCAACCCCACCACCGGAGTCAAGGGCGCGCCGGCCCCGGACTACACCCAGTTCGAGACCTTCACCCTGGTCCGGCCCCGCTCCTGACCGGATGGGCCCGGTACGGTCGGGGTTATGGACGTTCTCGTGATCGGCGCCGGGGTCAGCGGTCTGACGACAGGGATCCGCCTGGCCGAGGCCGGGCTCGACGTGACGATCAGGGCGGCCGCTCCGCCGGAGCAGACCACGTCGGTGGCGGCCGGGGCGATCTGGGGCCTGACCCGGGTCGGACCGCAGGATCGGGTGGTGCCCTGGGGACGGACCGGGCTCAAGGTCCTGACCGAGCTCGCGGCCGAGCCAGGCACCGGGGTGCGGATGGCCAGCGGCAAGGAAGTCTCCCGATCCCCGCTCGAGCCGCATGACTGGACCGAGCTGGTGCCTGGCCTGCGGCTCTGCGAGCCAGCCGAGCTACCCGCGGGCTTCACCGCGGGCTGGCACTACAGCGCACCGATCGCCACCATGCCGGTCTACCTCGGCTACTTGCGGGCCAGGTTCGAGAAGGCCGGCGGGACGCTGGAGCTGTCCCGGGTGGGCTCGCTCGCCGATCTGGCGGGCGCGGCTCCCGTCGTGGTCAACTGCTCCGGCGTCGCGGCCCATGACCTGGTGCCCGATCCCGCGGTGGTGCCGGTCCGGGGTCAGGTGGTGATCGCGGTCAACCCCGGCATCGACGAGTTCTTCGTCAACCGGGACGAGCAGCCGCCGTGGATCGTCTACATGTTCCCGCACGGCGAGGAGATCCTGCTCGGCGGCACGAACGAAGAAGGCGACTGGGACCTCGAGCCCAAGAGCGATATTGCCGAACGGATCGTGGCTGGATGCGCCGCGATCGATCCCCGCCTGCGGGGGGCGACGATCCTCGGCCACCGCGTCGGCCTGCGGCCAGTCCGCCCTGAGGTGCGGCTGGAGTCCGAGCCGTTCGGGGGCGGCGTGCTGTGGCACAACTACGGGCACGGCGGCGCGGGCATCTCGCTGGCCTGGGGCTGCGCGGCGGAGATCGCGGCCGGGATCCTCGGCTGACCGGGCCGCCTCAGCGGTCGAGCTGGGCGGCCAGGCGGGCCGGCGCGATCACCCGGTAGGCGTCCTGGCACAGCTCGGCGATCTCGGTCCAGTCCGGGTCGCGATCCAGCCGGACGCCGATCCAGCCGCGGTGGCCCACGTACGGCGGCCGGAAAAACCGCTCCGGGGCCGACGCCGTGAGCTCGTGCTGGGCCCCGGGCGGCGCCGCGCACCACAGGTGCGGGAAGAGGATGTCGTGGTGGCCGTTCGCCCACAGGGTGACGAAGGCGTTCTTGCCCCGGACGAACCAGGTGGGCACGCCATGGCTGGGCCGCTCGGTGACCTCGGGCAGGGCCAGGCAGATCGCGCGCATCCTCATCGCCAGGTCCGCGGCAGGATCCTCCACATACCGATTCTGTCATCACGCTCGGGGACGGATGAACGCCGCGCTGGCGCAGCGGTACGGGCGGCTAGCCGCCCGGGCCCGGCCATCGTAGCCGCGGACCACGGGGTCTAAGGTATGCGCCGGTCGGCCCGGCGGCCGGCCAGGGTGGCGATGTGCGCGGGTAGCGGGATATCCGCCGGGAGCACCGGGTCCGGGTCCGGCGCCTGCCAGGCGGCGGCCAGCGGCACGACGCCCGCCCAGACCGGCAGGGCCGCGTCCGGGGTGTCGCCGTCGTCGGGCGGCCCGGTGCGGATCTTCACCGAGGCCTCCGCGAGGGGCAGCGCCAGCAGGGTGGTCTTGGCCAGTTCATTGGCGTTCGGCCGGCGGGCGTAGTCCCACTGCCCGGGCACGATGTGCTCGGCCAGCGCGCGCAGCCCGGTCAGCTTCTCGTCCCGGTCGGTGACCAGCCGGGGCCGGTCGGTGCTGCCCTGTTCGGGCAGGCGGCGATGCCGGGTGCGTTCGGTCGCGGACAGCGCGGAGGATTCGGGCACGGGGCACCACAGTTCGTTCGGCAAAAAGATCTTTCAATAGGGTATTGGGCATGCAGATCGGATTCGGCGCCCCGGTGGCGGGGGCCTGGGCCACCCCTGGATATCTCGCCTCGTTCGCGGAGCGGGCCGAGCAGGCCGGGTACGCGTCGCTGTGGAGTTTCCAGCGGCTGCTGGTGCCCGAGGGCTCGGGCATGGAACCGGTGTACCGCAGCGTGCTCGACCCGATGGTCGCGCTCGGGTACGCGGCGGCCAGGACCTCGCGGATCAGGCTCGGCGTGGCCATCATCAACCTGCCGTTCGTCTCGCCGGCCTACCTGGCCAAGCAGGCCACCACCGTGGACGTGCTGTCCGGCGGGCGGCTGGACCTGGGCCTGGGGATCGGCTGGATGCCCGAGGAATTTGCCGTGTCCGGGGCATCCACCGCCCGGCGCGGCGCGCGCACCGAGGAGTACCTGGCCGTGCTGCGCACGCTGTGGGCCGATGAGGTCAGCTCGTTCAGCGGCGAGTTCTACACCATCCCGGCCGGGCGGCAGGATCCCCGGCCGGTGCAGCGGCATTGGCTGGGCGCCGGGCCGCCGGTGCTGCTGGGCGGCATGTCGCGGCCGGCCATGGAGCGGGCGGGGCGGCTGGCGGACGGCTGGATCACCTCCAGCCGGGCCGATCTGGCCAAGATCAGCGAGGCGGTCAGCGTGATCACCGATGCGGCGGCCGCGGCCGGGCGCGATCCCGCAGCCGTGCGGATCATCTGCCGCGGCGTGGTCCTGGCCGGGGCCGAATCGGCCGGCCCGGACGGCGGCCGACGCCTGCTTTCCGGCAGCTACCAGCAGATCCGCGACGACGCCGCCTGGCTCGGCGAGCAGGGGGTCACCGAGCTGTTCTACGACCTGAACTGGGACCCGCAGGTGGGCAACCCGGCCCTGTCCGCGCAAGCCGCCGCCGAACGTGCCGGGCAGATCCTGGCCGAGCTCGCGCCGAGCTGACCCCGGGCGCCGCCCGGCCGGCGGCTGTCGCTAAGCGTCCTGACGGCTGGCTGGTCAGGCCCTCCCGGTGGGCGATGGCGGCGGCTTCGGTGCGGCTGGCCGCGCCGAGCTTGCCGAGGATGTTGGACACGTGCACGCTGGCCGTCTTCGGCGCGATGAACAGCACGGAGGCGATCTCCCGGTTGCTGCGGCCCGCGGCCAGGAGCCGGAGCACCTCACGTTCCCGGCTGGTCAGCGCGGCGAGCACTGCGCCGGCCGGCCGGTCATCGGGCACCGCGCCGATCCGGGCCCGGCGGGCCAGATCGGCCAGCGCGGCCCGCAGCGGCCGGGCGCCGAGCCGGTCCGCGGTCTGGGCCGCCAGGCGCCACTGCTCGTCGGCCTCGTCGCGGCGGCCCGCCTCGGCCAGCGCCTCGGCCAGCCGCCACCGGGCCCGGGCGACCTCGTACGCGTAGGTGGGGCCGAACGCGTCCAGCACGGCCTGCCAGGCCTGCGGATCGTTGTCGCCGCTGGCCCGGCGGTATTCGGCCTCGGCCCGGGCCAGCCAGCCACGGCCCTCGGGGCCCATGATGAACTTGGGCCGCTTGGGGAACTCGGCTCCCTGGCGGGCGATCCGCAGCAAATCGGCCGCCGCCTCGATCTCGGCGTCGGCGGCCTGGTCGGCACCGACGGCCCGGGCCTGTATGGCCCGCTCGGCTCGCGCGGCCAGCGCGACCGCGGCGGGCCTGATAACTGACGGCGAGTAGCCCCAGGGCAGCACGTTGTCGTTCTCGATCGCCACCTGCGCCTCGGCCAGGGCCCGCTCGGTATCGCCGTGCCACAGGAAGTGCTCGGCCAGCAGCCCGCGCGCGGTGAACTCGTCGAAGCCGGGGGTCGACCAGAACGGCTCGATCCAGGCGCGCCGCTCCTCCGCGGCCGGATTGCCCCGGGCCACGTCGATGAACAGGGCCATCGAGGACAGGTAGGCCTCGGGCGGGGTGGTGACCCGGACCGGGAAGCCGTCGGCGATCTCCTGCGCGTGGTCCCACTTGCCGTCCGCGAAGTGACACTGGAAATGCAGGTGCTGCAGGTCCACGCCAAATGAGGACATGTTGAGCCCGGCCTGGCTGGCCCGGGTGGTGCCCTCGTGCGCGATGGCCCCGCCGACGGCCAGGTCGCCGCGCTCCAGGTGGGCCCGGGCCAGGTGGTACGCCGAGCGCAGCTCGACGCCGAGGACCCGGGCCTCGCGAGCCTGCTTGTGCGCGGCGGTGAGCAGCTTGATGGCCTCGTCGTTGCGGCCCTCGCGGTTGCTCAGGAAGCCCAGCGTGACCAAGGCGTCGGCCTCCACCCAGGGAGCGTCGGCGGCGCGGGCCGCGGCGATCCCGCGCTCGGCCCAGTCCCTGGCCACGGCGTAGTCGTCGCCGACCAGCAGCACCAAGGCGTACGTGGTCAGCGCCCGGGCATACTGCCAGGTCGGCGGCTCGGCGGGCGTGGCCTCGACCGTGGACCTGGCTACGTCGACGGCTTCGGTACCGGCCTTGGGGTCGTCGATCTGCATCAGGTTGAAGGCCAGGCGCTCCCCGATCCGGCTGGCCAGGCTGACCTCCTCGGGACTGGGCCCGCTACCGTCGCGTTCGGCGGACTCGGCGTCCCTGGCCAGCACCTGCCGAAGCCGCCGCAGCAGGTGCACGGCACGCTCGGTGTCGCCGCTGTCGGCCGCGTTGGTCGCAGACATCAGGCCGAGCTTGCCACGGGCCATGCCGGCCGCCTTCTCCGGCTCGGCCACCCGCTCCCACAAGGCGAGCGCCTGGTCGTAGTGCCGGTGCGCCTCGGCGGGCGCGCCCAGTCGCTCGGCCTCCTGCCCGGCCCGGACCGAGGCGGCGAACGCACCGGGGATGTCGTGGCTGGCCAGGCAGTGCTGGGCCAGCTCGGCGGCGGTGCCGGGCATCGAGAGCCGGTGCTCGTCGGACAGCAGGGAGCCCATGGTGGCGTGCAGCCGGGTCCGCTCCCCCGGCAGCAGGTCGGCGTACACCGCTTCACGCAGCAGGGCATGCCGGAAGACGTAGCCGTCGGCGCCGTCGGGGATGAGCAGCTGGTGTGTGACCGCCTCACGGACCGCGGCCTCATAGTCGTCGGCCGCCAGGCCGGAGGCGGCCCGGACCAGCTCGTCGTCGGCCTTCCGCCCGGCGACGGCCGCTACGCGCAGTACCCGCTGGGTGGCGTCGGACAGCTGCTCGACCCGGTTGAGCAGCAGGTCCGCCAGGCCCGCGGGCAGGGCGCTGCGCCGGGCGGCGCCGCCGCTGATCGAGGCGGCGAGCAGTTCCTCGGCGTAGTAGGCGTTGCCCTCGGCCCGGGCCACGATGTCATTCAGCACGCCGGCGTCCAGGCGGCCCAGTGCCGCGGCGGTGAGATGCTCGGCCAGCGCCGAGGGGTCCAGCGGCGTGAGGTCGACCGTGATGACGCTCGGCAGCCGCTGCAGCTCGGCCACCACCGGCCGGAGCGGGTGGCGCCGGTGCAGGTCGTCGGTGCGGTAGGTGCCGATGACGGCGACGCGTTCCCGGTGCAGCATCCGGGACAGGAACGTCACCAGGTCCCGGGTGGAAGCGTCGGCCCAGTGCAGGTCTTCCAGCACCAGCAGCACCGGGGCCGCGGCCGCCAGCTCGGTGAGCAGGCCCAGCACGCCGCCGAACATCTGCTGCCTGGCCAGCCCCGACCGGTCCTCGTGCGATACCTGCCCGTCACCGCCCTCCGGCAGCAGCCGGTTCAGTGCGGGCCGCGAGGACAGGGCGTCGCGCACCCCGCTGGAGCTGGCCGCGCCCCGCAGCGCGTCGGCCAGCGGCAGGTAGGGCACGCTGTCACCGAGCTCGGCGCACTGGCCGGACAGCACGGTGAAGCCGCGTCCGGCGGCCAGCCGGGTGACCTCGCCGACCAGGCGGGACTTGCCGACGCCGGCGTCGCCGCTGACCAGCGCGACCACCGACCGGCCCGCCTCGGCGTCGTCGAGCAGCGTGAGCAGGCGGGACAGCTCGCCGTCCCGCCCGACCATGCGCCCGGCAGACATCCGTAGGACCATGTGCATGAGTATCCCATCGGCCCCCGACAATTCCGATTCGTTAAGCTCCCGGCTGTACGAGCCAAAGGAGCGCCGGTGCCGCCTGGACTGAGGAGCGAGGAACGAGCGACGAGGGAAGGAGGCACCTTTAGGGCGCTCCGGAGGCGAGAGCGGGGGACGCTGTACGCTGCTGGCATGGAGAAGGTCAACCGGACGGACGCCGAGTGGCGGGAGAAGCTGACGCCGCAGGAGTACGCCGTCCTGCGGCAGGCGGGTACCGAGGCGCCGTTCACCGGTGAGTACACCGACGCCAAGACCGAGGGCGTCTACCGCTGCCGTGCGTGCGGGGCCGAGCTATTCCGCTCGGACGCGAAGTTCGAGTCGCACTGCGGCTGGCCGTCGTTCTACCAGCCGACCGAGAACGACGCCGTGGTGCTGATCGAGGACCGCTCGCTGGGGATGACGCGCACCGAGGCGCGCTGCGCCCGGTGCGACTCGCACCTGGGCCACGTGTTCACCGGAGAGGGCTACGACGTGCCCACCGACCAGCGCTGGTGCATCAACTCGGTCTCGCTGACCCTGGAGCCCACCTCATCGTGAGCGCGGGCCTGCGGCTGATCCGGGCTGACGCGCTGTCGGCGGGCACCGCGCAGACCAGCGGGATGGTCCGGACCGCGGCCATCTCGGGCGACCTGGTCGGCGCGCAGGGATTGTGGATGGGGCGGACCGTGGTGATGCCCGGGGCCACGTCAGGCGACCACCATCACGGGGAGTCCGAGACCGGGATCTACGTCGTGTCCGGGCACCCGGTCTTCGTGTTCCGGGATCCAGACAGCGGCTCGGTGACCCGGCTGGAGGCTTCGCCCGGCGACTACGTGTGGGTCCCGCCGCACGTGCCGCACCGGGAGGAGAACCCGTCCCCGGATACCGTGGCCGTCGTGGTGATCGCCAGGTCCACGCAGGAGGCGATCGTCGTCAACGTGCCGGAGCTGTGACAGCTCAGCCTGGACTGGCCGTTAGTCCAGGCCCCAGCAGGTCCAGCTGGCGGGCAGCCCGTCGGGCGTGAAGGCCAGCAGGCGCACCGGGCCCGCGGCTAGTCAGCGCTCTTGCTGTCGTAGCGGCGGGCCCGCTTGATCGCGGCCCGGTTGCGTTTGGCCTCCAGGCGCCGCTCGTTCGCGGCCCGGCCGGGCCTGGTCGGGACGCGGGGACGCTGCGGCGGCGCGGCGGCCTCCCTGACCAGGGCGGCCAGCCGGGCCCTGGCCGCCTGGCGGTTGGCCAGCTGGCTGCGCTGCTCGGACGCCGTCACGGTCAGGATGCCGCCGGCCAGCCGCCCGGCGAGGCGCTCGGTGATCCTGTCCCTGGCCCATTCGGGCAGCACGGCTGAGCCTGCCACGTCGAAGGACAGCTCGACGCGGCTGTCGGTGGTGTTGACCGACTGGCCGCCGGGCCCGGAGGACCGGGAGAAGCGCTCATGCAGCTCGGCGGCCGGTATCACCAGCCAGCCGTTCACCCGCAGATCATCAGCCACCCCTCGACGTTAACCCGGCGGACCCTGATCGCGCTCATAGCGGGCCCGGCTGCGCCGGATTGCCTCGTCGGCTTACGCCAGGTCGGCCAGGAGCGCGCGGACGGGCTTGCGGCGGCCGGTGTAGAACGGGATCTCGACCCGGGTGTGCAGCCGGGCCTCGGCACCGCGCAGGTGCCGCATGAGGTCCACGATCCGGTGCAGCTCATCGGCCTCGAAGGCCAGGATCCACTCGTAGTCGTTGAGTGAGAAGCAGGCCACGGTGTTGGCCCGGACGTCGGGGTACTCGCGCGCCATCATCCCGTGCTCGGCCAGCAGCCTGCGGCGCTCGGCGGGATCGAGCAGGTACCACTGGTAGGAGCGGACGAACGGATACACGCTCACGTACGCGCGGGGCTCCTCCTCGGCCAGGAAGGCGGGGATGTGGCTCTTGTTGAACTCGGCCGGCCGGTGCAGCGCCAGCACCGACCAGACCGGCTCGCTGCAGCGCCCGAGCCGGGTCCGGCGGAAGCGCGTGTACAGGTCCTGGAGGTCATCCGAGGTCGGGGCGATCCACCAGAACATGTAGTCCGCGTCGGCCCGCAGGCCCTGGAGGTCGTAGCAGCCGCGGGTGACGATTCCCTTGCCCGCCGCCTGGTCCAGCAGGTCGGCTACTTCGGCCGCGGCGTTACCCAGGCCGCCGATTTCCAGCGCGGAACGGTCGGCCACCCGGAACACCGACCACATCGTGTACCGGATCATGTCGTTGAGCTCGCGGGCCTTCGGCTTGCGGCCTTCCTCGGCCGCCTCGGGGGTCGTGCCGCCCGGCTCGGTCGTCAATCGTTCGTCAGCCATCCCACCATTGTCGGCCACGCCGGGCACGCTCATGAGCCCGGACCGAGGAACGCCAGCACCTGGCCGGCTGCGGCCCGGGCGGTCGCGACGCAGGCCGGGATGCCGACCCCGTCGTAGGCCGCGCCGCACACCGCCAGGCCCGGCTGGGCGGCGACCGCGGCCCGGATCCTCGCCACCCGGTCCAGATGCCCCACCGTGTACTGGGGCAGCGCGCCGCCCCAGCGGGTCACCCGGCTGGCCACCGCGATGCCGCGGACGCCGGTCGCCTCGGCGAGTTCGGCGGCGGCCAGCGCGGCCAGCTCGCCGTCGTCCCGCTGCAGCAGGGCCTCCTCGCCGATGCGGCCCACCGAGCAGCGCACGATCTCCAGCGGCTCGGCACCCGGCACCGGGCCGGCCAGCTGCGGCCACTTGACGGTGGAGAAGGTGACCGCCTTGACCGCCCGCCCGTCCACCGCCGGGACCAGGTACCCGCTCAGGCCGAAGGCGGCCAGGCCGGGCCCGGGAAACGCGGAGCGCGGATAGGCCAGCGTGACGATGGCCATGCTCGCGTAGCTGATCTCGGCGAACGCGGCGACGGCCGCCGCCGCGCCCGGCACGCCGCCCAGCAGCCGGCCAGCCGGGCGGGCCGGAACGGCCAGGATCACCGCGTCGGCCTCGACCTGCTCGGCGGCCGCGGCGGATCCCGCGGTGAGCCGCCAGCCCGGTCGGGGTCCTGGTCGGGCCGATAGCTCGCGGGCCATCGCGCTGGTCCTGATCTCCGCGCCCGACGCCTTGGCCAGGAAGGCGGGCAGCAGGCCCAGGCCCCCGGTGAGGGTGGTGAACACCGATCCGCCGGCCCGGTGCCGGCGGCGGGCGCGGCGGGCTGGCCGCCGGGCGGGGTACCGGGGGCGGGCGGCGGCAGCAGGGAGCCGGCCGCCTCGGCCAGCGACCGGTACCGGCGCGACGCGGCGGCGAGCGCCGGCATCGTGGCGTCGAAGGACAATTCGGCGGAACGGCCCGCGTAGACGCCGCCCAGCAGCGGGTCGACCAGCCGGTCGACGACCTCGGGGCCGAACCTGGCTCCCACGTAGCCCGCTACCGGCACATCGCCGTCCCTGGCGGTCGGCGGCAGCTCGAGATCCCGGCTGGCCCGGGCCAGCCCGGCTTCGGTCAGCACGCCGGATCCGGCCAGTTCGGCCAGGTCAGAGGGCACGCCCATGAACTGCCTCCTGGGCAGCGGCCGCAAGGCGCCGCGTGTCCAGATCGCGGACGAGGTGGGGCCCGGCGCGATCCGGTCACCGGCCAGCCCGGCCTCGGCGATGAGCCCGGTTCCCTCGGGCCGCGTGACCAGCAGCGCCTCGGCGCCCTCATCGACGGGGACGCCGGCGATCTCGGACACCGACAGCTTCCCGCCCAGCCGCGGCGACCCGTCGAGCAGGGTCACCCGCACCGCTTCGTCCCTGAGGAAGAACGCCGCCGCCAGCCCGGCGATCCCGCCGCCGACGATCACCACATGCGGCCGCGCGCTCGTAGGGTCCATGACCTTAGCCTGGCAGAGGCTTCCCTCCGTCGCGTACCCGGCTCGTAACCCGGGCGCGGCCGGGCCGGTGCGCGATCGTGACCGTAGCCGCGGAACCGGGGCCGGCCCGGCCGCCGTCACAACGGCATGCTGAACATACGGGGTCTGAACCGCCGGAACAGGCGGACACCATTCGGCGCGGCCGGCCTGGCCGTCGGCGCTGTCCTGCTCGGCGGGGGCGTGTTCCTGGCCGGATGCTCGACCGGCAGCGCGGCCAGCTCAGCCGCGTCCGGCACATCGGCGAACGGTGCAGCGGGAGCGGCCGCCGTGCCCGCCCCGGCGGCCAGCGCGGTCGGCGCCGCCGGGCAGCCCGGCGGCACGACGAACGCGGGAAGCACGGGCACCACGGCCCGGCTGGCGCCGGCCAGCGGCATCATCTATACGGCGCAGCTGACCGTCCGGGCGGCCAACGTCAGCTCCGCGGTCACCCAGGCGGCCCAGATCGCCGAAGGCGCGGGCGGCTACGTCTCCGGTGAGATCAGCACCGCCGACCCCGGCCATCCGTCGCAGGCCACGGCCAGCATTCAGGTGAAGATCCCGGTGGCGTCCTATCCAGCCACGCTGGGCCAGCTGGCCGGCCGCCTGGGCACCCAGCTGGCGCTGCAGGAGCAGGCCCAGGACGTCACCGAGCAGGTGGCCGACGTCAGCAGCCAGGTGACCTCGTACGAGGCGGCCATCGCCCAGCTCAGGGCGCTGCTGTCGCACGCGGGCTCGGTCGGCGACCTGCTCACCGTGCAGAACCAGATCAACACCGAGGAAGCCGCGCTGGAGGCCATGCAGGCGCAGCAGCGCGCCCTCAGCGACGAGACCAGCTACGCCACGGTGTCGCTGACCATCGTCGGCCCGAAGGCCGCCCCGGTCGTGCACCGGACCAAGACTGAAGTCGCCCAGCCTGGCCGGCGGCCTCGGCGCCGGCTGGCGTGCGCTGCGGGTCACGGTGACCTGGACGCTCGCCTTCCTCGGGGCGATCGCGCCGTTCGCGGCCATCGCGGCCCTGGCCGGCTTCGGGATCTACCGGGCCAGGCGCTGGGCGCTGCGCCGCAAGCCTGCCGCCCGGCCGGCCGCGCCGGAGAACTAGCCGCCGGGTAGCGTCCTGACCATGACAGGCAAGCCCGAGTCCCGCTGGTCGGTTACGGCTCCGGCTGGATGGACTCCGCGTGCACCAGGTCGCTGAGCCGGGCCAGCACGCCGGGATCGGTTTCCGGCAGCACGCCGTGCCCCAGGTTGAACACGTGGCCCTCGGCCGTGCGGCCGCGCTCGATCACGTCCCTGGCCCGTTCCTCGATGACCTCCCAGGGGGCCAGCAGCACCGCCGGATCCAGGTTGCCCTGCAGCGCCTTGCCCGGTTCCACCCGCCGGACGGCCTCGTCAAGCGGGATGCGCCAGTCGACCCCGACCACGTCCGCGCCGGCCTCGCCCATCAGGCCGAGCAGCTCGCCGGTACCGACCCCGAAGTGGATGCGCGGCACGCCCGAAGGCCCGAGGGCCGCGAAGATCCGGCTGGTGTGCGGCAGGATGGCGTGCCGGTAGTCATCGGGCCCGACCGCGCCGACCCACGAGTCGAACAGCTGGATGGCGGCGGCGCCCGCCGCCACCTGGATCGCCAGGAACGAGATGGTGATGTCGGCCAGCCGTCCGAGCAGCGCGTGCCACAGCTCGGGGTTGCCATACATCAGCGCCTTGGTCTTGTCGTGATTCTTGGACGGCCCGCCCTCGACCAGGTAGGACGCGAGCGTGAACGGCCCGCCCGCGAAGCCGATCAGCGGCCGGTCGTCGAGCTCGGTGATGATCGTCTGGACCGCCTCGGTGACGTAGGGCACGTCGCCTGGTTCGAGCGGGCGCAGCCGCCCGAGGTCTGCCTCGGTACGGACCGGGGTCTCCACCACCGGCCCGATGCCCGCCTTGATGTCCACGTCGATGCCGACCGCGCGCAGCGGCACCACGATGTCGCTGAACAGGATGGCCGCGTCCACGTCGTAGCGCCGCAGCGGCTGCAGGGTGATCTCCGTGATCAGGTCCGGGCGGGTACACGAGTCCAGCATCGAGATGCCCTCGCGCAGCTTGCGGTACTCGGGCAGCGAGCGGCCCGCCTGCCGCATGTACCACACCGGCGTATACGGAACTGGCTCCCTCCGGCAGGCCTGCAGGAAAGGGGCCTGCAGGAGAGGGTGCTGTGCCTGGCGCTGTGTCACGTCTGGGATCGTCTCACATGAGCGCAAGGCCGTCGCGGCCAGACACGCCGCCTGAGATCCCACGAATCAGCGCATGGCCGTGCCACTATCGGCAGCAACCTGAATCATTCCCGGCAAGTCCGTGTCGCAGCGCAACGAGGAGGCCGCCAGGATGACGCATCTGATCAGGTACTGCACCGGATGCAGCGATGAGCGGGCCTTCGAGCAGCTGCACGCGGACCCGGCCAGCTGCCCGGATGTCCCGGACGGCGAGTGCCCGGAGTGGGGTTGCCCAGTCTGCGGCGATGCCCTGTTCATCGGCCTTCCCGTGCGGGAGCATGTCACCAGCGGTAACGCGTCGAGAGCCGCGTTACCTGACCAACTCGTTGCCACCGGTTCTAAGGCTGAAGCTGAACCGGTCAAACTCGCATGAAACATGGTGTTTCGGCATGAATCTACGCGGCGTCGTGTGAGAAGCGGATGAGCGACACGTACGCTCGAGTCATGAGGCCAGCCGACCAGCCAGCGAACCGGCCCGGACCCCAGGCGGTGGCCCCGAAGGCCGCCCGCACACCGGCGGGGGGTGGGGATGGTGGGAGCATGTCCACGGAAGGCGCGGTGACTCCCGCCGAGGCGACATTCGCGGCGGCCATGGCCGCCTTCATGGCTGGCCGGGACGCACAGGGCGAGCGCGACCTGCTCTTCGAGGACGTGCCCGCGCCGAAACGGCTCGCCCCGTACGCCACCGCCATCGCCGCCACCGTCCAGCGGGACGGCGCGGACGTGGCCTGGGGCCGGCTGGTGCTGCTCTACGACCCGGACGGGCAGGAGGGCTGGGACGGGGTATTCCGGCTGGTGGCCTACGTCCGCGCCGACGTAGAGCCGGAGATCGCGGCCGACCCGCTGCTCGGCGAGGTGGGCTGGAGCTGGCTGTCGGAGGCACTGGACGCGCACGTGCCCGGGTACGCGGTCCCGAGCGGCACGGTGACCAGGGTGGTCACGGAGGGCTTCGGGGCCAAGCGAGACGAGGTTCCGCTCACCGGGTTCGAGCTGCGCGCCTCCTGGTCTCCGGCCGGGCCCGCGGGCGGCCAGGGCCGCAAGACCAGCAAGGGCAGCAAGGCCCGCGGCGGCACCAAGACCCCGGCCGGCGGCGACCTGGACAGCCTGGACCTGTCGGCGCACATCTCGGCCTGGTGTGACTGCCTGGCCGCCGCGGCCGGGCTGGAACCGCCGGGAACACGGGCGCTGCGGCCGCCGGGGCGAGGGTGAGCTCAGATAGTGAGGTTGACGGGACTGGCGGGGCGGCCGGGCCCGTCCCGTTGCTCGAACCCCGTGACGGCCTGCCCCCCGTCGTCGTGACCGCGGCCGCCCTGGCCGAGGTCACCAGCCGGCTGGTCCGCGGCCAGGGACCCGTCGCGGTCGACGCCGAACGAGCCTCCGGATACCGCTACGGCCAGCGGGCCTACCTGGTCCAGCTCCGCCGGGCCGGCGCGGGCACGGTGCTGATCGACCCCATCGCCTGCCCGGAGCTTTCCGGAGTGGACGCGGCCCTGCAGGACGCGGAGGCCATCCTGCACGCGGCGTCACAGGACCTGCCCTGCCTGGCCGAGGTGGGCTTCCGGCCCCGGCAGCTGTTCGACACCGAACTGGCCGGGCGGCTGCTCGGCTACCCGCGGGTCGCCCTGGGCACGCTGGTCGAGGAGGTGCTCGGGTTCCACCTGGAGAAGGGCCACTCGGCCGCCGACTGGTCGGTCCGCCCGCTGCGGGAGGAAATGCTGCGGTATGCGGCCCTCGACGTCGAGGTGCTGATCGAGCTGCGCGACGCGCTCGCGGCCGAACTGGCGGAGCAGGGCAAGACCGAATGGGCCACGCAGGAGTTCGCGGCGGTGCTGGCGGCCAAGCCGGCCGCGCCCCGGCCCGACCCGTGGCGCCGTACCTCGGGGATCCACCGGGTGCAGTCCCGCCGCGCGCTGGCCGTGGTCCGCGAGCTGTGGATCACGCGGGACGGGATCGCCCAGGCCGCAGACCTGTCGCCGCGGCGCGTCCTGCCCGACACGGCGATCATCGAGGCGGCCCGGGCGCTGCCGACCAGCGCGGCGCAGCTGTCCCGGATCACCGGTTTTTCCGGACGCCAGGCCCGGCGGCACGAGCGGGACTGGCTGGCGGCGGTCAGCCGGGCGCGGTCCAGCGCCGACAGCGAGCTTCCCGACGCCACCGGGGGGCCGGTCCCGACCGGTCCGCCCCCCGCGCACCGCTGGGCGGAGCGCGATCCGGCCGCCGCGGCCCGGCTGGCGGCGGCGCGCGCGGCGATCGCGGCCATCGCCGAAGCCAACCGGCTTCCGGTGGAAAACCTGCTGTCCCCGGACGCGGTGCGCCGGATCAGCTGGGATCCTCCGCAGCCTTCCGACGAGGAAACGGTGGCCCTCGCGCTCGCCGGGTACGGCGCGCGGCCCTGGCAGGTGGAGCTCACCGCCGGGCCGGTCGCGAGCGCGCTTCGCGACGCGCACGCCGACCGGGCGGATACGCTGTAGGTCATCGCCGAGTCGAGAGATGGTCGCGCAGGTGCTGACCGCCGTCGCCGCCACGCTGGCAAGCAGCCCGCCACCGAATCTGCCGGGCTTTCTCAATATCGTGGCACCCTACCTCGAGCACTACAGCTACTGGGCGGTCCTGCTCCTGGTCATGATCGAGGATTTCGGGATCCCTGTGCCCGGCGAGACTATCCTTATCGCCGCCGCGGTCTTCGCGGGCGCGGGCAGGCTCAACATCGTATGGGTCGGTCTCGTGGGCTTCGTCGCGGCCATTATCGGGGACAACATCGGCTTCGCTATAGGGCATTTCGGTGGCCGTGCGCTGGCCCTGCGGTGGGGCAAATATGTCTTTCTGACCGAGGAGCGACTGGCCAGAGCGGAGGCTTTTTTCAACCGGCACGGCGGCAAGATCATCGTGATCGCCCGCTTCATCGAAGGGCTGAGACAGGCCAACGGGATCATCGCCGGAATTTCGGGCATGCGCTGGTGGCGTTTCGTGGTCTTCAACGCACTCGGCGCCGCTCTGTGGGTGGGGACCTGGGTGAGCCTCGGCTACCTGGCCGGCAACCATATCAACACGATCTACCACTACATCACCGATTACTCCTTGTACGCGCTGATCGCGCTGGCGGTATTGCTCCTGGCGCTCATCACCCGACACATCCTGCGCCGTCGCCGCCGGGCAGCCCGAGAGCCGCAGGAGAACGTCAAGCCCTCCAGCGGCGCTGGTATTCATGAAGATTCTGAAGCTATTGAGCAGCACGGGGCTCAGGAAGCTGAAGCGATCCAGGAATCTGAAGCGATCCAGGAAGATACAGGGACCGAGGAAGCTGCTGGGACCAAAGAAGCTGCTGGGATCCAGGGTGGCGCGACGGCCCCGGACCGCGTAGACGCCCAGGACAGCACCGGGACCCCGGACGACGCGGGGATCCAGAACGGCGTGAGGGCCCAGAAGAACGCGAAGACTCAGAGCTCGTAGCGCTCCAGTGCGGCCATCTCCCCCGCCGCGGCGTGCACAACCCAGAAACCGCCCTTGGGCAGTGCCGGGTCCGGTGTGATCGCGGGGCAGGTCGCCCTGAGCGCGGCGCAGGCCGTCTCCAGCGCCCGGGGCAGGTTCTCCCGGTGCAGGCAGACCACCGCGGGCTGGGCGTCCGCCACCAGGCCGCGGAACAGGTTCTGGAACGCATCAGCCTGGCCCGTTCGGCCCAAGGAAGAATCGGGGCCGCGGCCGGGCGGCGCCAAGACGGCCTCAGCCTCGACGGACCCGCCGAACCTGGCCGCATACGGCCGCATGGTCTGGGTGCAGCGCAGCGCCGGCGAGCTGATCACCCGGGCGGCGGGAGCGAAACAGCACAGCAGGTCGGCCAGCAGCCCGGCTTCCTGCTCCCCTCCGGCATCCAGCGGCCGCAGCAGGTCATCGCCGTGCCAGTCGGCCTTCTGGCCCGCCGTGGCATGCCTGACTACGATCAGCGGCACCGTGGGCCGCGGCGTCAGGCCGGCGATCACGTCGCCGTCGTGGGGGTAGCTGAGCCGCTGGCGGGCCAGCGGCAGCGGCAGCCAGGAGACCGCGTCGATCTCATGGCTGGCGGCGGCCGGGCTCCCGGGGCTGAACGCCGACCAGTACTCCACCTGCTTGGGCCGGCCGGCCACCGGGTAGCGCACGGTGCGCAGCTGGGGGCCGAGCACCGGGCGCACGCTGGTCTCCTCGAAGACCTCCCGGACCGCGGTCAGCAGCACGTGCTCGCCGGGCTCGCGCTTGCCCTTGGGCAAGGACCAGTCGTCGTACTTGGGCCGGTGCACCAGCAGCACCTCGATCCCGGCGGTGGCGCCGGCCGATGGCCGCCAGACCACGGCTCCGGCGGACTGGATCACGGCGCTCACGGCGGGCGGGGCGGCTGTCGTCACTGCCGTGAGCTTACCGGCCGGTCCGTAAACCCGCTTCATCCGCCGAACGGACCCGGCGTTCACGCACCAGGGCCTCCTGGACCTCGCGCAGGTGATGACCCGCCTCGTCCCGGCTGTGCCGGGTCCAGTAGCCGTCCGGGTTGAGCCACCAGGACGCGGTGCCCTCATCCAGGCCCAGGTCGAGCACCTCGTACAGCTGCCGCTGGTGGCCGGGATCGGTCACCAGCACCAGCAGTTCCACCCGGCGGTCCAGGTTCCTGTGCATCATGTCGGCGCTGCCGATCCAGACCTGGCGGTGCTCGTCATCGCCGGGGCCGAAGGCGTAGATGCGCGAATGCTCGAGGAACCGGCCGACCACGCTGCGCACCCTGATGTTCTCCGACAGCCCGGGGATGCCGGGCCGCAGCGCGCAGATGCTGCGGATCCACAGGTCGACCGGGACGCCCGCCTGCGAGGCGCGGTACAGGGCGTCGATCACCACCTCGTCGACCAGCGCGTTGGATTTGAACACGATCCTGGCGGGCTGGCCGGCCCGCTGCCGCTCCACCTGCTGCTCGATCCGGCTCACGATGCCGTTGCGCAGCTCTTCCGGTGCCACCAGGAGCCGCCGGTAGGACCCGGTCAGGCTGTACCCGGTGAGGTGGTTGAACAGCGCGGTGACGTCCTCGCCGACGGCGGGATCAGCGGTGAACAGGCCGAAGTCCTCATAGACCCGGGCCGTGGTCGGGTGGTAGTTGCCGGTGCCGAGGTGGCAGTAGCGGCGCAGCGTGCCGTCGGATTCCTGCCGCACGACCAGGGCCATCTTGCAGTGCGTCTTCAGGCCGACGAACCCGTAGACGACGTGGCAGCCCGCTTCCTCCAGCTTGCGCGCCCAGGTGATGTTGGCCCGCTCGTCGAACCTGGCCTTGATCTCCACCACCACCACGACCTGCTTGCCCGCCTCGGCCGCGTCGATGAGCGAGTCCACGATCGGCGACTTGCCGCTGGTCCGGTACAGCGTCTGCTTGATGGCCAGCACGCCCGGGTCCTCGGCCGCCTCCTCGATGAACCGCTCGACCGACGCGGCGAACGAGTCGTAGGGGTGCTGGACCAGGATGTCGCGTTCGGCGATGGCGGCGAACATGCTGCCGTCCTGCGGTATCGCCCGGGAGGACGGGACGAACGCCGGGTAGCGGAGCTCGCCGATGTTCAGGTCGGAGATGGCGAACAGCCCGGTCAGGTCGAGCGGCCCCGGCACCCGGTACACCGCGCGGGCGTCGATGTCGAGCTCGGTGGCCAGCCGGTCGAGCACGTCGGCCGACATGGTGTCCTCGACCTCGAGCCGGACCGCGGGCTCGAACCGGCGCCGGACCAGTTCCCGCTCCATGGCCTGCAGCAGGCTCTCGGTGATGTCCTCGTCCACCTCGAGGTCCCGGATCCTGGTCACCCGGAACGCGTGCTGCTCGATGACCTCGGCCCCGCCGAACAGTTCGGCCATGTGCGCGGCGATGACGTCCTCGATCAGGACGTACCGGTTCTGCGCCACCGCGAGGAACCTGGGCAGCAGCGGCGGCACCTTGACCCGGGCGAACACGGTGGCGTCGGTCCTGGGGTCGGCGATCATGACGGCCAGGTTGAGGGACAGGCCGGAGATGAACGGGAACGGGTGAGCCGGGTCCACCACCAGCGGGGTCAGCACGGGGTAGATGCGCTCGCGGAACAGCTTGGTCAGGGCGTCCCGCTCGGTCGCGGCCAGTTCCTTCCAGCGCAGGATCTCGATCCCGCGGGAGGCCAGTTCGGGATTGACCCGCTCGCTGAACTGCCGGGCATGCCGTACGGTCAGCTCGCCCGCCAGATCCAGGGTGTTCTCCAGCACCTGGCGGGGCAGCCGGACCCCGGCTCCCTCGGTGGGGAAGCCAGCCACCATCCGGCGGACCAGCCCGGCCACCCGGACCATGAAGAACTCGTCCAGGTTGGTGGCGAAGAAGGCCAGGAACCTGACCCGCTCCAGCAGCGGGATGGACTCGTCCTCGGCCAGCTCGAGCAGGCGCTCGTTGAACCGCAGCCAGCTCTCCTCGCGGTCCAGGTACCGCTCCTCGGGCAGCTCGGCCTGCTGGCCGACCCGCTGGCCGGCCTGCTGGCCGGCCTCGGCGGCCTGCGGTCGGTCTGACGGCGCTTCCTCGCGCCCGTCGTACGGCCCGTCAAACGGTGAGACGCTCATCTGGCTGACACCCATGACCCCCATTGTCCCCGCACAATGCTCGACAGGAAACGCGCCAGGTCATGAAGACCTTTTATTCCGAACGGACCATTGTGGCAGCCCTCAGTCTTAGCCCCGCGCATTCCGGGGTGACCCTCAGGGCGGGGTGACACCCGGGACGCCGGGGCGCGGCTGGATGGCCTGCACGGTCAGGAACTCGGGGCCCTTCTTGGAGCAGGCCGGCACTCGGATCGGCACGAACGCGGGCTGGGCCCGCATGCCCTGGCCCGGGAGTACGACCCGCAGTTCGGGCGCGGTCACCTGGGCGCACGCGGTGGTCTGGAACTGCTCGGTGCCGACCCGGAGCACCGCGTGGGCGGTCGCCCCCGGCTCGAGCATTACCGGCTGCGGCCGGACCGAGGTGTCGCGGACCGCGGCGCTGCCGATCTGGATGCCCGCGGCCGGGGTACCGGCATAGGCGGACACCTCGGGATAGCCGTACAGGCTGCAGGCGCGGGCGGAGACGTTGGTGAACTCGAGCGTGTACACGGTGCCGGCCGCCGGGATGCGGTCCCCGTTGGCGGTCACCTGCGTAGATCCGGTGGCGCCGAGGCCGAGCCAGGCGTCCAGGCCCGAGGTGGCGCAGGGGTTCTGGGACAGGTTCGCGGACAAGTCCGCATTGCCGGGACGTGCCGGAGCGCGGGTGAGCGTGACGGCGAGCGCGGCGGTACCGGCGAAGGCGACCACCGCGACCACGCGCCAGGCAACATGGCCGTACCTCGTCATCGCGGTCCCCATCTGGCGTCGCTTGGACGATCCCCAGCCCGGCAGCGCGCTAATCCTGTAAGGCAGGTTTTAGTTCGGTTCAGGCCGAATCCCGGCGGCAATTGCTTTTCGCGCAATTGCCTAAGGGTGCGCTCGGCTCTCGGCCGGGACCGCCACGTATCGTGGCCGCATGGGTGTCGCTGCGGACGTTCCTGGCGGGCTTAGCGGTGCCAAGGGGACGGTGCCGCTGCGGCGCAACGGGGACTTCCAGCTGCTGTGGGGCGGGCAGGCCGTCTCCGTGCTCGGCTCGCAGACCTCGAAGATCGCCTACCCGCTGCTGGTGCTGGCCATGACCGGCTCGCCGGCCAAGGCCGGCGTCGCCGGGTTCGCGGCCATGCTGGGCTACCTGCTGTTCCCGCTGCCGGCCGGCGGGCTGGCCGACCGCCACGACCGCAAGCGGATCATGATCGTCTGCGACGCGCTCCGGCTGGCCGCGGTGGGCAGCATCGCCGTGGCCGGCTGGGCCGCGCACATCACCTACGTCCAGGTGCTGGTGGCCGGGTTCATCGAGGGCACCGCGTCGGTGTTCTTCGGCCTTGCGCAGCGCGCCGCGCTGCCCATGCTCGTTCACCCGTCGCAGCGTTCCGTGGCTGTCGGGCAGAACGAGGCCAGGCAGAACGCCGCGCAGCTGGCCGGGCCGGCGCTCGGCGGCTGGCTGTTCGGGCTGTCGCGGGCGGCTCCGTTCGCGGCGGACGCGGTGTCGTACCTGGCTTCCCTGGTCACGCTGCCGTTCATCAAGACCCCCATGCAGGCCGCTGCGGCTCCTTCGGCTCCTTCGGCCTCTTCGGCTCCTTCGGCTCCTTCGGCCTCGGGCTCGCGGGGGCTGCGGGCCGCGCTGGGCGAGGGCCTGGCCTGGACCTGGCGGGAGCCGTTCCTGCGCTACAGCGCGTTCTTCGCCGCTTCGGTCAACGTGCTGCTTCAGGTCCTGGCCCTGGGGCTCATCGTGCTGGCCCGCCATGACGGGGCGTCGCCCGCGCAGATCGGCCTCATCGTGGGCAGCATGGGCGCCGGCGGCCTGGCCGGCGCGTTCGTCGCGCCCTGGTTCCAGGCCCGGATCCCGGCGGGCCTGGCCATCACCGGCTGCATGTGGATCTGGGCGGCGCTGGTCGCGCTGATCGTGCTGGTGCGAGCGCCGCTGTGGCTGTGCCCGATCGTGGCCTGCTTCGGCTTCGTGGGCCCGACCTGGAACGTCTCGGTGCAGACCTACCGGATGCAGATCACTCCGAACGAGATGCTGGGCCGGACCAGCAGCCTGACCATGCAGATCGCCTGGGGCGTGATCCCGCTCGGCTCGCTGCTGGCTGGTTTCCTGCTCCAGGCCGTCTCCGCGGCCGCCACCATGACCGTGGTGGCGGCGGGCATGGTGGTTACCGCGGCGGCGGCCACGATGCTGGCGCCGATACGCGACGCGGGCCGCGGCGACCGTCGTGGCGACCGGCCGCGGCCGCCGGCGTCAGCGGGCCCGGCGTCTGCGGGCCCGGCGTCTTCCTCGCAGGAGCCGCCGGGTTCGCCCGCGCCCGCCTAAGCGGCGTCGGTGGCCAGACCGTGGGCCGCGCCGAGGTCGGTGGCGAATGCGGCCAGGTCGAGCAGGTGGAGCAGTGCGTCACACCACCGCTCGGACGGCGGCCGGTCGTCGAAGTGCCCCAGGCACTCGTTCGCGGCATCCAGGACCGCCCGCAGCACGGCGCCCTCGGGCACCTGCGAATTCTGGCCGGCCAGCCCTTCCGGGGCCGGCGGCAACGGAAAGGCCTGGCTGGCCTTCGAGTATCGCCGCCGCCTTCTGGGCCATGCTCAGCCCGAGCGCCCCGGCCAGCAGCAGCCTCTGCATCACCAGGACGCCATTGTGGTCAACCATCCCGCTCTCCTCATATCGCGTCATATCGCGCACTATGGCCGTCCCGCCTTCTGCGCCCATGATGCGGCCGGGCAGTGACATTTCAGGCTAGTCGAGCGGGGGGCGGCAGGCGGACCAGATGGCGTCGCGGTTGTGGAGCTTGACGCGCTCGCCCCGGCCCAGGGCCTTGGCCAGGTCGGATTCGGCGGTCTCGATGCGCAGCCATTCGGCGTAGGACACAGGCATGACGCCGCGCCCGGACAGGACGGCCGCCAGCGGCCCCTCGGCCGCGCCCGCGCCCGCCTCCGCGCCCGCGCCCGCCTCCGCGCCCGCGCCCGAGTCGGCCCGGGCCGACTCGGGGAACTTGAGCAGGCCGGCCCGGGGCAGCGCGATGTCACCCGCACCGGGGCCGCCGGCCAGGTCCTCGAGCAGGCACCGGACGGTCTCGGCGGCGTCGGACTTGTTGGTGCCGATCACGCCGGTCGGGCCGCGCTTGAGCCAGCCGGCCACGTACTCCCCCGGCAGCGGTGCGCCGTCGGGGCCCAGGACGCGGCCCGCGGCGTTCGGCACGACCGAGGCCCTCGGCTCGAACGGCACGCCCGGCAGCGGAACGCTCTGGTAGCCCACCGAGCGCAGCACCATCTGCGCGTCCAGCGTCTCGAACTGGCCGGTCCCGCCGAACGCCCCGCTGGCGTCGATGGCGGTCCGCTCCAGGGTCAGGCCGCTCACCCGGTCGGTGCCGAGGATCTCGGTCGGCCGCAACCAGAACCTGACGATCAGCCGCCGGGCGTGCCCGGTCGACGAGACCGGGGCGCCCTCGCCCTGAGCCCACTTGGCGATGGCCACCATGTTGCCGCGGACGCGGCGGTCGGACTCGGTCAGCGCGGCGCCCTCGCCGGAGGCGTCGAACGTGTTCAGGTCCGCCTCGCCGGCGTGCACGACGACCTCGACACCGGGCAGTTCGCCCAGCTCACGCAGTTCCTTGGTGGTGAACTTGGCGTAGGCGGGCCCGCGGCGGCCGATCATGTGGACCTCGCGGACCTTGCTCGCCTGCAGAGCCTCGAAGACCGGCTGGGGCACGTCTGTGCTGTGCAGCTCGGCCGGGTCCCTGGCCAGGATCCGGGCCACGTCGACCGCGACGTTGCCCACGCCGATGACCGCGACCGACTCGGCGTCCAAGGTGAACGCGCCGGGATCCACGTCAGGATGACCGCAGTACCAGTTCACGAAGTCGGTGGCCGCGTAGCTGCCCGGCAGGTCCTCGCCGGGAATGCCGAGCCGCCGGTCGCGCATCGCGCCGGTCGCGTAGATCACCGCGTCGTAGGCGGACACAAGTTCATCACGGGTTACGTCCTCGCCCAGGTGCACGCCGCCCAAGAACCGAACATCCGGGCTCTCCAGCACCTTGCGCAGGTACTGCGCGATGGACTTGATCGACTTGTGGTCAGGCGCCACACCGTAGCGGACCAGGCCGTACGGGGTGGGCAGCCGGTCGATGACGTCGACCCGGACCGGCACCGGCAACGGCAGCGCAGCAGCCTGCTTGACCAGCGCCTCGGCAGCGTACAGACCGGCAGGACCGGAGCCGACCACGGCTACGTTCAGCATAAAGACTTACGCTACTCGACTGGCCGGCCCTCCGGCGCGGCCTCGCGGCTGTCGAAGGCTTCGCCGGATGACCGGAGCGCGACCGCCTCGGTGATCCGCAGGGCCAGCTGCTGGGACGTCAGGCCCGCTTCTTCCAGCACCTGCTCGCGGGTGCCGTGGGACAGGAACTCCTGCGGCAGCCCGAAGGTCTTGACCGGCACGTCGACGTCGTGGTCGCGCAGCAGCCTGGCCACGGCGTCGCCGAACCCGCCGGCCCGCCCGTTGTCCTCGACGGTGACGACCAGCCGGTGCCGCCGGGCCACGCCGATCAGCGCCTCGTCGACCGGCTTGGTCCAGCGCGGGTCCACCACGGTGACCCCGATGCCGTGACCGCCAAGCCGGTCCGCGATCTCCAGTCCGGTCACCGCCATCGGGCCGGCCCCGACCAGCAGCACGTCCTCGGCCAGCCCGGACCCCGTAGTCGCGGGCTCGCGCAGCACGTCCATGCCGCCGAGCTTGGCCACGGCCTCGACCTCGCCGCCGACCTTGCCCTTGGCGAACCGGACCACGGTGGGCCCGTCGGATACCTCGACCGCCTCGTTGAGCAGCTCGGCGACCCGCTTGGCGTCCCGGGGTGCGGCGATCTTCATACCCGGGACGAGCTGCATGATCGACCCGTCCCACATGCCGTGATGGCTGGCCCCGTCGGGCCCGGTCACGCCCGCCCGGTCCAGCACGAACGTCACCGGGAGCCGGTGCAGCGCCACGTCCATCATCACCTGGTCGAAGGCCCGGTTCAGGAACGTCGAGTAGATGGCCACCACCGGGTGCAGGCCGCCCATGGCCAGGCCCGCTGCGCTGGTCACCGCGTGCTGCTCGGCGATGCCGACGTCGTAGGCCCGGTCCGGGTAGGCCGCGGCGAACTGGGCCAGGCCGGTCGGGTGCAGCATGGCGGCGGTGATCGCGACCACGTCGGGACGGCGCGCGCCGATGGCCAGCAGCTCGTCGCCGAACACCCGGCTCCACGTGCCGGGCAGGGCGCCGGCCGCGGGCACCTGGTGCAGGCAGTCGATCTCGTTCTGCTCGGCGGCCGGGTAGCCGAAGCCCTTCTTGGTGATCACGTGCAGCAGCACCGGGCCGCCGAAGTCCCTGGCCCGCCTCAGCGCGTTCTCCACCAGGTGCTCATCGTGCCCGTCGATCGGCCCGACGTACTTGAGGCCCAGGTCCTCGAACATCACCTGCGGCTGCAGGACGTCCTTGATGCCTTTCTTGATCCCGTGCAGCGTGCCGTACAGCGGCGCGCCGACCAGCGGGGTGCGGGACAGCGTGGTCTTGATGTAGTCGAGCACGTGCTCGTAGCGCGGGTTGACCCGGATCGCGGCCAGGTGCTCGGCCAGGCCGCCGATGGTCGGCTGGTAGGACCAGCCGTTGTCGTTGACGATCATCACCAGCCGGGAGTCCTTGGCCGCGGCGATGTTGTTCAGCGCCTCCCAGGCCATGCCGCCGGTCAGCGCGCCGTCGCCGATGACCGCGACCACGGTCCGGTACGGCTCGCCGCGCAGCTTGTAGGCCTTGGCCAGGCCGTCGGCGTAGGACAGGCTGGTCGAGGCGTGCGAGTTCTCCACCAGGTCATGCTCGGATTCGGCCTGGCTGGGGTAGCCGGTCAGCCCGCCGCGCTGGCGCAGCGTGCCGAACTGGCCCAGCCGGCCGGTCAGCAGCTTGTGCACGTAGGACTGGTGGCCGGTGTCGAAGACGATGCGGTCCCTGGGTGAGTCGAAGACACGGTGGATCGCGATGGTCAGCTCGACCACGCCGAGGTTGGGCCCGAGGTGGCCGCTGGTCCTGGTCACCGTCTCGATGAGGACATCACGGATCTCCCCGGCCAGGCGGGTGAGCTGGTCCTGGCTGAGGCCCTTGAGGTCCTCGGGACCGTTAATGCACTCCAGCAGGGTCACGGGTGCTCCTCGTGTGCTGTGCGGGCCTGGCGGGAACGCGAACGAGCCGAGTCTACGGCCAGGATCCGCAGATAGCTCGTCGCGTGCGTCCGGTAACCGACACGTGCGTCGGGTTTGGTTAGCTGCTCGGGGCCGCGGCGTCGGCCGGCGCGGCCTGGGCCGCAGGCGCCGGCAGGACCAGCGGCCGGGCGGCCAGGACCCCGACGGCAAGCTCGCAGACGGACAGGATGAGCAGCAGGATCATCGGGATGTCCCAGCTGCCGGTGGCCGTGTGCAGCAGCCCGAGCTCGAGCGGCCCGGCACAGGCGACCAGGTAGCCGACCGACTGGGCGAAGGCCGACAGCGAGGCCGCCACAGCAGCATCCGGGGCCCGCGCCACCATGAAGAAAATGGCCAGGCCGAGGCAGGACCCCTGGCTGACCCCGAGCACCAGCACGCACAGCGGGGCCAGGCCCAGCGACGCCCACAAGCATCCGGCCAGGCCCGCCGCGGTGCCGATCAGGCTCGGGATGACCAGTGCCCGCTGGCCCGGCGAACGGTGCGCCAGCACCGGCACGATCAGCGAGGTGGCCAGGTTACCCACGCCCATCAGGGCCAGCAGGTTGCCGGCCTCGACCGGCGAGGAACCCCGATCCTGGAAGATGGTCGGCAGCCAGGACAGCGCCGCGTAGTACAGCAGGCTCTGCAGACCCATGAACGCGGTGACCTGCCAGGTGAGCGCGTACCTGTACAACTTGCGCGGCGCCGCGGTGAGGTCCGCCAGCGCCGGCCGGACACCACCGGGCGCCGGGCCGCCGGCCGGGCGGGTGCGGCCGGCCGGGTGGTACCTGAGCTGCGGCAGCCACAGCAGCACGGCCAGGGCAGCCGGGCCGGCCCACACCCCGAGCGAGAGCGGAATCGAGCCGCCCGAGGCCTGGTACAGCGGCACGCTGAGCAGCGAGGAGAAGATCGCGCCTACCGACAGCGCGGTCAGGTAGATGCCGAGCAGGAGCCCGGCCCGTTCCGGCCAGCGCCGTTTGACCATGCTGGACAGCAGCACGTTGAGGATGGCGATCGCGCTGGCGGCCAGCGCGGTGCCCGGGAACAGCAGGGTCGACGGCGCGATCCCGCGCAGCAGCAGGCCGGCCGTCAGCACGGCCAGGGCGGCGAGCAGGACCCGCTCCTCGCCCCAGCGCCGGTTCAGCCGGGGGGCGAAGGCCGAGACCACGCCGAAACAGATCACCGGGGTGGTGGCCAGCAGCGACAACGCGGCCGAGGACAGGTGCAGCCGGGTGCCCAGTTCAGGGAACAGCGGCGGCAGGCTGGTGATCGCGGTGCGGAGGTTCAGCCCGGCGGCCGCCACGGCCACGATGAGCAGCGTGGTCTGGTAGGACCGGCGTCGGCCGGCGGCCGGGGTTGGTGACATCAGCAAGCTAAAGCTATACGCAAGGGAAAATAATCCTTTGACCGAACGAACCGTGGTGCACGCCGCACGGCAACCCGCGGCCGTCATGGCCGTGCCGTCGGGCCGTGGCTTACGGGATGAGCAGGAGCTTGCCCGTGGTGCGGCGGGCGGCCAGGTCCTCGTGGGCCCGGGCGGCGTCGGTCAGCGGGTAGCTGCCGCCGATCCGCACGTCGAGCTCGCCGTCGGCGATCCAGCCGAGCACCTCGCCGGCCCGCCACCGCATTTCCTCCGGGTCGGCAATGTAGTGGGCCAGCGTGGGCCGGGTGGCGAACAGCGAGCCGCCGCTGTTCAGCCGCTGGATGTCGAAAGGCGGCACCTGCCCGCTGGCGGCGCCGTAGACCACGATCATGCCGCGCGGGCGCAGCGCGGCCAGGCTGCCGTCGAACGTGGCCTGGCCGACGCCGTCGTACACCACATGCGCGCCGACGCCCCCGGTGACCTGGCCGACGACATCTCCGAACCGGTCGTAGCCGACAACGTGGTCGGCGCCGGCCGCGCGGGCCAGGTCGTGTTTCTCGCCGCCCGAGGTGGTGGCGATCACCACGCCGCCGCGGCGCTTGACCATCTGGGTCAGCAGCAGCCCGACCCCGCCGGCCGCCGCGTGCACCACCGTGACGTCGCCTTCGCGCACCGGATAGGTGCTGGTGACCAGGTAATGCGCGGTCATGCCCTGCAGTATCGCGGCCGCGGCGACCTGCGCGCTGATCCCGGGCGGCACCCGGACCACGCGGTCGGCAGGCAGCACGGCCTGCTCGGCATAGCCGCCGCCCAGGCCGGCCCAGGCCACCTGGTCACCGACGGCCAGCCCGGTGACGCCGTCCCCCGCAGCAATGATCGTCCCGGCGCCTTCGGCGCCGGGCACGTAGGGCAGCGCAGGGCGGTATCCGCCGACGCCTTCACGCTGGTAGATGTCCATGAAGTTGACCCCCGCCGCGGCGATCCGCACCACCACCTGGCCCGGGCCCGGATCCGGCGCCGCACGCTCCGCCACGTTGAGCACCTCGGGCCCGCCGCGGCGCCCGACCTCGATGACGCGCATGCTCGCTCTCCCCTTTTCCGCCGGTTCCCGATCAGCTTGTCATGGATCCCGGTGCTGAGCCTGGAGGACCGGCCGCGGTCACGCGGTTCAGGGCCAGCCAGCCGAGCAGCCCGAGCGGGTAGATGAAGTAGCCGAAGCGGACGTCCGGCCCGAGCAGGAAAATCAGGGTCAGCCCGATCGCCAGCCGCCGGGCCGCCGCGGTAATGTCCTTCGGCGGCCGGATCACCAGCGAGATGGCCACGCCCAGCCCGGCCGCGAGCAGCAGCCCTACCGACAGGACGTGCCCGGCCGTGCCGAGCTCGGTCAGCAGGTGCCCGGGCAGCAGGCTCTCCGCGGGCGTCTTGTCATGGGTCAGGCCGAGGGGGAACAGCACGCTGTTCTGCACCAGCGCCACGGCGGCGCTCGGCCGGTACAGCACCGCCGGCGCCAGGGCCGCGATGAGGACAGCGGCGGTGACGACCAGCCCGGCCAGGAAACGCCACGCGGCCCGCGCGCCGTCACGGGCGGCGAACATGGCGAACATGACCGGGATCGCGAGCCAGGCGGTGGATTTCAGGTCGCAGGCGACACCCAGGGCCGCGCCCGAGCCGACGGCGCGCACGGTGCTGGCTCCGGTCGCGGTGGCCCGCGGAACGGCCAGGGCCAGCGCGAGCAGCGTGAACGCCACAACCGGCGGGTCGGTGGTGATCACGGCCAGGTTGAGGCCGATCACCGGTGAGGCCACGGCAAACGCCGTGGCCAGCAGCGCATCGCGGTGGGACACGAGCCAGGCCTGGAACCCGTCCCGCCGGCGGCCGTCCTGAACCGCCGCAGCGGGCATGGCGATCCAGAAGGCCGCCGCGAGCGGCACCACCGTGCCGACGGCCAGCCAGATGCCGGAGTTGCCGGCCAGGCCGCCGACCCCGGCCGCGCTCAGCAGGCCGGCCAAGGTCATGACCGGCAGGTAAGGGTTGTAGGACGGCCAGGAGGTGATCTGCGGGGAAGTCAGGTACGGCGTGCCATGGTGCAGCAGCAGGCTGGCTGACCGGTCGATGACCATCATCCCGGTCTCGAGCGGGTAGGCGACCGAGAGCCAGAGCAGCGGGGCGAGCACGGCCAGCGCCACCGAGATCAGGACCGGGGCGGTCCTGGCCGGCCGGCGCCACAGGATAACCAGGGCCACGGCGTAGCCGCAGGAAGCCCAGATGGCCCATACCTGATCCTCGCCCGCGGAGAAGGCGGCGAACAGGACCGCGTAGGCGCCGAACACGGCGTAGGCGCCCATGAGGTGACGGCGCTCGAGCCAGGGCCGGACCGGTTCGGACGGCTGCCGGGCAGCCGTCGATGCGCCCGGGGCGCGCGAGATCGCGGAGCCGCCCGCCGCCGGGCGGCCTGCGTCGTTGGTATAGCGCGTCAGCTGGTCCCCCGTCGACCAGAAGGAGAGCTGCCTTTTCTCTAGGCAGTGTAGGCGCCGACGGCGGAGATCGCGGCCTATCGGGACTCGGACGTCTCACGGCCGGCCTGACCCGCGGAATCGGGCTGGTCTGCGGCCGGGGCCGGGGGCTCGGGTTCGGCGGTCAGCATCCTGGCCACCAGGCCGGCGGCCAGCAGCCCGCCGCCCACCAGGGCCGCCGCGGCCACCGGCCGGGGCAGCGCGGGACCGAGGCGGAACTTGCCCGGCCCCACCGCGGCCAGCGTGGCGGCCGCCGCCAGGTTGGTCAGCGGGAGCTCGAACCCGCCCTTGGAGCTCAGCGGTCCCTTGGCGCGGTGGGTGGTGGCCGCGACGGTCATCGCCCCCATGATGGCCAGCGGGCCGGCCGGGTCGGCGATCCCCGCCGCGGTGAGCACGCCGCCGGCCAGCTCCGTGACCCCGGCCGCGGTGGCCAAGTGCTTGCCCGGCCGGAGGCCGATGCGGTGGAAGCCGGCCGCGGCCCGGTCGAGCCCGGAACCGCCGAACGCGCCGAACAGCTTCTGGGCGCCGTGCACGGCCAGGTACCCGCCGAGCACCAGCCGGGTGCCGAGCAGGGCCACGTTGCGCATGATGTCCTCCCTATCGTTGCTGGTGCCGGCGCCGGGGGTCAGGCATGTGCACCGCAGCCGCGGGCACGCGCCAGCCGGAGCATGGCCTGGGTCATCTGGGCGGTAGTCGGCGGCTCAGGCAGCCGCGAGCCCTGGTTCCTGAAGGCATCGAGCGACAGGGCCACGAACCGCCGCCAGGTGTCGGGCGCATCCTGACGGGT
Organism: uncultured Actinomycetes bacterium; assembly: GCA_963835775.1. GTDB lineage: Bacteria > Actinomycetota > Actinomycetes > Streptosporangiales > Streptosporangiaceae > Palsa-504. The sequence continues at coordinate 323,956 of CAWIHB010000010.1, forward strand.
GACCTCCATGACCGCGGCGGTGGCGATGAGCAGGAGCACGAGGTCCTCGCCGACGAAGTCCCGGCGCAGGTTGCCTTCGGCCTTGGCCCGGTCGATCACCCGGATGATCAGGTCGTTGGCGCTGCGCCTGAGCTGCTCGATGTGCTCGTCGGCCGACAGCGTCATGGACAGCAGGTCAGACAGGCCCCGGTCGCCTGCCTGCAGCTCGCAGATCTGCTGCACGAACCCGGCGAAGCCGGACCACGCATCGGCGGCGGCCAGCGCCCGCTCGGCGGCCTCGGCGTAGGCGCCGACCTGTTCCGCGAGCGCGGCGGCGACCAGCTTCTCGCGGCTGGGGAAGCGCCGGTACAGCGTGGCGATGCCGACGCCGGCCCGGGCGGCGATCGCCTCCAGCGGCGCCTCCAGACCCTGCTCGGCGAATACCTCCCTGGCCACCTCGATGATCGCCGCCCGGTTGCGTTCGGCATCCGCCCGCAGCCGCCGGCACTCGCTCATCCGCTCATCGTAGACGATATGGAGGGTAGCCTCCGGAAGCTGCTAGGATCTTGACCGCATGTTCGAGCGCGATCCCCGAAACGGAGATGCACGATGGAAACCAGCCCGGGCCCGTGGATCGGCGCCCTCCGGCACTCCCACGACCGGCTCCAGGCTCTGGCCGGGCCGCTTGATGCGGCGCAGCTCGAGCAGCCCTCCTACGCGAGCGAGTGGTCGATCGCCCAGGTGCTGTCCCATCTCGGTTCCCAGGCGGAGATCTTCGGCCTGTTCCTGGCGGCCGGCCTGACCGGGCAGGACCCGCCCGGGCGGGAGGAGTTCATCCCGATCTGGGAGACCTGGAACGCCAAGAGCCCGCAGGCCCAGGCGTCGGACGCGCTGCGCGCGGACCAGGCCACGCTCGGGCAGTTCGAATCGCTCGACGACGAGCAGCGGGCGCGGCTGCGCCTGCAGATGTTCGGCATGGACCTGGACGTCACTGGGCTGGCCAGCATGCGGCTGAGCGAGCACGCGGTGCACACCTGGGATGTCGCGGTGGCGCTCGACCCGGCCGCGACCATCGAGCCGGACGCGGTAGCTCTACTGGTCGACATGCTGAGCCAGTTCGCGGGCAGGTCGGCCAGGCCGGACGGCCAGCCGCGGCGGGTGCGGGTGGTCACCACCGACCCGGACCGCAGCTTCGTCCTGGAGACGGGCACCGCCGTCACCCTGACCGAATCGGAAGGCGACGAGGGCCTGCCTGAGCTGCGCTTGCCGGCCGAGGCGCTGCTCCGCCTGCTCTACGGGCGCCTCGATGATGCCCACACCCCGCCGGTCGAAGCCAAGGGCGTGGATCTCGACGAGCTACGGGCGCTGTTCCCCGGCTTCTGAGGCCGCCCGGCGGGCCGGCTCCCGCCCGGCCGGGAGCCGGCCGACCACGACGGTGGCGTCCAGCTTGGCGGACGCCGACACCCGCGGGACCAGGCCGCTGGCGGCAAAGGCCGCCGCGGCCTGCGGTGCCTGCCGCTCGGTGGTCTCGATGAGCAGGTGGCCGCCCGGCGCCAGCCACCCGGGTGCCCCGGCGACGACCCGCCGGAGCACCTCGAGGCCGTCCGGCCCGCCGTGAAGTGCCGCCAGCGGCTCGTGGGCCCGGGCCTCAAGGGGCAGGAACCTGATCTCGCCGGCCGGCACGTAGGGCACGTTGGCCACCACGACAGCGACCCGGCCCCGCAGGCCGGCGGGCAGCGGGTCGTAGAGGTCACCCTGATAGACGTGGCCGCCCAGGGCCGCCACGTTCCGCCGGGCGCAGCGCACCGCGGCCGGGTCGATGTCGGCGGCGTGCAGCTCAGCCTGGTCCAGGCCGCTGGCCAGCGCGGCCCCGATCGCGCCCGCGCCGCAGCACAGGTCGACAATGATCGCCCGCGGCCCGAGCAGGGCGCGGGCCTGCTCGACGAGGAATTCGGTGCGGCGGCGCGGCACGAAGACGCCGGGGTCCACGGCGATCCGCAGGCCGCAGAACTGGGCCCAGCCCACCACCTGCTCCAGGGGCAGGCCCGCGACGCGGCGGTCCACCATGGCCGCGAGTTCGGCGGGGGTGCGGGCCGCGGACATCAGCAGGCGGGCTTCATCCTCGGCGAAGACGCAGCCCGCGGCGCGGAGCCTGGTGACGATGGCGGCATCTGGGACGGGCATGAGGAGATCAAGGTTACCGCCGCCGCGGCGGCCCTAGCTGCGCCGGTAGCGGAGGTGCTACGCCGGCCTGGATCGACCGGCTCAGCCGGCCGCGCGCAGGGAGCGGAGCACGTACTGCATGATGCCGCCGTGCCGGTAGTACTCCGCCTCGCCCGGCGTGTCGATCCGCACGACGGCCCGGAATTCCTTGCCGTCGGCCGTCACCACGACCTCGGTCGGGATATGGCCTGAATTGATCTCCTCGATGCCGCGGATGTCGAAGGTCTCTGCCCCGGTCAGGCCCAGCGTGGCGGCCGACTCCCCCGGCCGGTACTGCAATGGCAGCACGCCCATGCCGATCAGGTTGGACCGGTGGATGCGCTCGAAGGACTCGACCAGGACGGCGCGCACGCCCAGCAGCAGGGTGCCCTTGGCCGCCCAGTCACGGGACGAGCCCGAACCGTACTCCTTGCCGCCGAGCACGATCAGCGGGATGCCCGCCTCGATGTAGCGGCGGGACGCGTCGTAGATCGGCATCTGCTCGCCGTCGAACACGGTGACGCCGCCCTCGGTGCCGGGCGCGAGCTGGTTGCGCAGCCTGATGTTGGCGAACGTGCCGCGGATCATGACCTCGTGGTTGCCGCGCCGGGAGCCGTAGGAGTTGAAATCCTTCCGCTCGACGCCGTGCTCGGTCAGGTACCTGCCCGCCGGGCTGTCGGTCTTGATCGCGCCGGCCGGCGAGATGTGGTCGGTGGTCACCGAGTCGCCCAGCTTGGCCAGCACCCGGGCGCTGGTGATGTCGGTCACCGGCTCGGGCTCGACCGGCATGCCGTCGAAGTACGGCGGCCGCCGGACGTAGGTCGAATCCTGCGCCCAGGCGAAGGTGTCGCCGGCCGGTATGTCCAGGCCGCGCCAGTTGTCGTCGCCCTTGAACACGTCGGCGTAGTCGCGGGTGAACATCTCCTGGGCCACCGCGTACTGCACCACGTCGGCGACATCCTCGGGCGAGGGCCAGATGTCGGCCAGGTAGACCGGCTTGCCTTCGGCGTCCGAGCCGAGCGGCTCGCGGACCAGGTCGATGTCCATCGTCCCGGCCAGCGCGTAGGCGACCACCAGCGGCGGCGAGGCCAGGTAGTTCATCTTCACGTCCGGGTTGATCCGGCCCTCGAAGTTACGGTTCCCGGACAGCACGGCCGTCACGGCCAGGTCGTTGTCGTTGACCGCGTCGCTGATCGCCTGCGGCAGCGGGCCGGAATTCCCGATGCAGGTGGTGCAGCCGTAGCCGACCAGGTTGAAGCCGAGCTTGTCCAGGTACGGCAGCAGCCCGGCGCGCTCGTAGTAGTCCATCACGACCTTGGAGCCGGGCGCCAGCGAGGTCTTCACCCAGGGTTTGCGGCTCAGGCCCCGGTCGACTGCGTTCCTGGCCAGCAGCGCGGCACCGACCATGACGCTCGGGTTGGACGTGTTGGTGCAGGACGTGATGGCGGCGATGACCACGGAACCGTGGTCTACCTCGGTGTGAGTACCGTCGTCCAGCGTGACCTGGACCGGGTTGGAGGCCCGGCTGCCGTCCCCGGCGGCCACCGGGTCGGAGGCCGGGAACGTTCCGGCCAGGCCGTTGTCCAGGCTGGCCTCGGCAACGTAGTTGGGCAGGACGTCACGGAAGGCCGTCTTGGCGTCGGCCAGGGCGATCCGGTCCTGGGGCCGCTTCGGGCCCGCGATCGACGGGACCACGGTGGACAGGTCCAGGCTGAGTTCCTCGGAGTACTGCGCCGCGCGGTCCGGGTCGTGCCACAGGCCCTGCACCTTGGCGTAGGCCTCGACCAGGGCGACCTGCTCCGCCGGGCGGCCGGTGAGCTTGAGGTAGTCCAGGGTGTGCTGGTCAATCGGGAAGATGGCGCAGGTGGAGCCGAACTCCGGGGACATGTTGCCGATCGTGGCCCGGTTGGCCACCGGGACCGCGGCCACGCCCTGGCCGTGGAACTCGACGAACTTGCCGACCACGCCGTGCTTGCGGAGCAGTTCGGTGATGGTGAGCACCAGGTCGGTGGCGGTGGCGCCGCTGGGCAGCTCACCGGACAGGCGGAACCCGACCACCTTGGGGATGAGCATGGAGATGGGCTGGCCGAGCATGGCGGCTTCGGCCTCGATGCCGCCGACACCCCAGCCGAGCACGCCCAGGCCGTTCTGCATGGTGGTGTGCGAGTCGGTACCCACGCAGGTGTCGGGGAAGGCGACGCCGCCGGAATGCATCACGACCCGGGCCAGGTACTCGATGTTCACCTGGTGCACGATGCCGGTGCCCGGCGGGACCACCTTGAACCGGCTGAACGCCTCCTGGCCCCAGCGCAGGAACTGGAACCGCTCATGGTTGCGCTGGAACTCGATCTCCACGTTGCGGGTGAAGGCGTCCGGGCTGCCGAACACGTCGGCGACCACCGAGTGGTCGATGACCAGCTCGGCGGGGATCAGCGGGTTGATCTTGGTCGGGTCGCCGCCCAGGGCCTGCATGGCCTCGCGCATGGCGGCCAGGTCGACCACGGCCGGCACGCCGGTCAGGTCCTGCAGGATCACCCGGGCCGGGGTGAACTGGATCTCGGTGTCCGGCTCGTGCTCCGGGTCCCACTCGGCCAGTGCCCTGGCCTGCTCGGCGGTGATGTTGACGCCGTCCTCGTTGCGGAGCAGGTTCTCCAGCAGGATCTTCAGGCTGAACGGGAGGCTGGCCGATCCGTCCAGCGCGTCGAGCCGGTAGATCTCGTACTGCTGGCCCGCGGCCTGAAGGGCCGCCCGGCTGCCGAAGCTGTTCGCAGTCATCGTTCCTGAGCCTCCTCGCTCGTCCCGGCTGCACGCGCGGATTCGCTGTCCGGTTCCCCGGTCCGACTCCAACCTACAGTATCTCGATATCAAGCTACTTTACAAGGTTGATGTTACCGGCGAGTAGCCTGCGCGGTTCCCGGTGACGGGCCTGGCCGTCACCGGGCGATGTCACGGATGACAGCCGGCGTGTCGAGTACGCGGTCGGCGCCGACGGCACGCTCGGCGCCGACCATGGTGAACGAGCCCCGGAGCGGGAGGCGGTCCGATGCGCCGCCGATCCCCACCCGGATCTCCCCCGGCTCGACCACGCGGGTGCCGGCCCGGCCGCAGAAGGCGGTGCGGTCGGCGTGCAGCCGGAAGGTGACCCGGCGCGCCTGGCCGGGCTCCAGCGGCACGCGGGCGAAGCCGGCCAGCCACTGGACCGGGCGGACGACCTGGGCCACCGGGTCGCTCAGGTAGAGCTGGACGACCTCGGTCCCGGCCCGGTGGCCGGCGTTGCGCACGGTGCAGGCGATCTCGACCGTCCCGTCGGTCGCGATGCACAGCCGGGCCGGCGCGTCCACGGCCCCGGAGGCCGGGCATGGCCGTATGTCCAGATCGGCGTACTCAAAGCTGGTGTAGGACAGCCCGTGACCGAACGCGAACAGCGGCGTCGGGTCCACGGAGCTGCCGGCGTGGCGGCCGGCCAGCCGCGGGCGCAGGTAGCTTGACGGCTCCACCGCGGGCCAGCCCGGCACCTGGACCGGCAGCCGGCCGCTCGGCGTCACCCGGCCGGACAGCACCCCGGCAATCGCGCCGCCGCCTTCCTCGCCGGGGAAGAAGACCTGGACCATGGCGGAGACCAGGCCGGCCGCGGGTCCGATCGCGTAGGGCCGCCCGGTGATGAGCACCAGGACGACCGGCGTGCCGGTGCAGGCCAGCTCGGCCAGCAAGGCGCCCTGGACGCCGGGCAGCCGCAGCTCGGTCGCGTCGGATCCCTCGCCTGAGGTGCCCCGCCCGAACAGGCCCGCCACGTCCCCGGCCACCGCCACCACGACATCGGCGGCCCGGGCCATCTCCGCGGCCCGGGCGAATCCGGTCCGGTCGTCACCTCGGACGTCGCATCCTGGCGCATAGGAGATGACCGCGTCGGGCAGTTCGGCTTGCAGGGCATCAAGGACCGTAGCCGACGCGAGCCCCGCGTCGGCTTCCGGGTACAGGTGGCCGACGTGACGGGGCATGCTATAGCAGCCGAAGAAGGCCAGCGGGTCGCGGGCCAGCGGCCCGATGACCGCGACCCGGGCCGCCGGGCTCAGCGGCAGTACCCCGTCCGGGTTGGCCAGCAGCACCACGGATTCCTCGGCCAGCCGCCGGGCCAGCCCCCGGTGCGCCTGCGGGTCCAGGTCGATGGCCCTCGAGCCGCCGTCGGCCAGGGCCGGAGGCTCGGCGGACCGGCCGTGGTCGAGCAGGCCCAGGTCGCACTTCTGCCGCAGCACCCGGGCCGCGGCCCGGTCGATCAGCTCGGCAGGCACCTGGCCATCACGCACCGCCGCGGCCAGCGCCGGGCCGTAGCAGCGGACGCTGGGCAGCTCGACGTCGACGCCCGCGTCCAGGGCCAGCGCCGCGGCAGCCACCGGCGTCCCGGCCACCCCGTGCTGGGTCTGCAGGAAGGGGATGGCGTAGTAGTCGGAGACGACCACGCCGTCGAAACCGAGCCTGTCCCGCAGCGTTCCGGTCAGCAGCTCACGGTCCCCGGTCACCGGGATGCCGTCCACGTCGATGTACGACGGCATCACCGACCGGGCCCCGCCGAGCCGCAGCGCCATCTCGAACGGCGGCAGCATCACGTCGGCGAACTCCCGCGGGCCCATGGCCACCGGGGCCAGGTTGCGGCCGGCCGCAGAGGCCGAATAGCCGGCGAAGTGCTTGAGCGTGGCCTGAACGCCGGCGGACTGCAGCCCGCGGACGTAAGCCGTGCCGACCGAGCCGACCAGGAAAGGATCCTCGCCGATGGTCTCAGCTACGTGTCCATCTCCAGTCATGCCAGCTCGGCCCAGAAGGCCGTAGCCGAGGCGTTCTTCCAGGATGTTCTGGCCACGGCCTCCTACGCCAAGGCCTCCGTCGGCGCCGGCGAGGTGCCGGTCCTCAAGGGAGCGACCGACCTGTTCGCCGGGCAGCAGCTCGCCACCTTCGACCAGACCATCTACAGCTCGGTTGAGAACGCGCCGAGCTTCCAGTACTCCTGGGACCAGGCTGTACCCCCGCAGGAGGCGACGCCCATGCTGGCCGATCTGGCGCAGGTCTTCGAGCTCACAATGACGCCACAGAAGTTCGTGGCCACCATGGACGGCCTGTCGGCCTCCGGTGGTTAGCCCGGCGTCACGGGCGCCATCGGCGGGGCGAGGTCAGCACCGCGGCCAGAGTCACGGACTGGCCGACCTGGCTGGCCTCGCCCCGGCCATGGCGCTGTTCGCCGTGTTCATCGTGGTGCCGATGCTGGGCGCGCTCGCGCTGAGCTTCTTCCGGTGGAACGGGCTCGGCGCGCCGCACTGGGCCGGAGGCGCGAACTGGGTCCAGTTCGCGCATGACCCGCTGGCCCGTCAGGCGCTGCTCGTGACGGCCAAGGTGGTGGCCCTGAGCTGGGTCATCCAGACGCCGCTCTCGATCGCGCTCGGCCTGTTCACGGCGGGCCGGCAGCGCTACCGGTCGGTGTACGCGACCATCTACGTGCTGCCGCTGCTGCTGTCGACGGCGGGCATCGCGCTGATGTGGGAGGCGCTGCTCGACCCGAACTTCGGCGGCCTCACCGCGCTGTCGAAATCCCTGAACCTGGGTTTCCTGCAGCAGAACTGGCTCGGCAATCCGAGCATCACGCTGTACGTGGTGATCGGCATCATCGCCTGGCAGTTCATCCCGTTCCACACGCTGCTTTACCAGATGGGGCGCAGGCAGATCCCGCAGGTCCTGTACGAGGCGGCCCGGCTCGACGGGGCCGGTCCGGCCCAGATGTTCTGGCGGGTGACGCTCCCGCAGCTGCGCTACACCGTCGTCACATCCAGCACGCTGATCATCGTGGGATCGCTGACCTACTTCGACATCATCTACATCATGACCGACGGCGGTCCCGGCTACACGACACGCGTCCTCTCGCTGGACATGTACCAGGCCGCGTTCCAGCAGAACGAGTTCGGCTACGCCAGCGTCCTGGCTGTCGTGCTCGGCGTGGTCGGCGTCGGCATCGCGCTCGGTGTGGTCAGGTTCAGCGGGTTCGGCTCCATGACCAGCCAGCAGGAGGGCGTGTGAGCGGGACGGTCACCACCCGGGCCGGTCAGCCGAGCGAGCCGAAGGGGCGCGGCGCCGACTGGACCGAGGAGCGACGGCGGAGCGACGAGGGAAGGAGGCGCCTCAAAGCGTCCCGGAGGCGAGCCGGCAAAAGTATTGCCTTCCTGCTGGCCACCGGGTGGCTGGTGGTGGCGGTCGCGCCGATCTACTACATGGTGCTGGCCAGCCTGCGGAGCCAGGGCACCTATCTGACCGCTAATCCCTGGCTGCCCAGGGGCGGCCTGACCCTGAGCGAGTACGGGACGGTGTTCGGCGCGGGGCTCGGCCGTTACCTGCTCAACAGCGTGATCATCACCGTGGCGTGCATCGTGGTCACGGTCACCACCTGCCTGGCCGCCGCGTTCCGCATCGTGCGGCGGTCCTCCTGGGCCGCTGGCACCTCATTCCGCATCCTGCTGCTCGGCCTGGCTATCCCGATCCAGGCCATCATCGTGCCGCTGTACCTGATCATCTACAAACTGCACCTGTACGACACGCTGTTCGCGCTCATGCTGACGATGACCGCCGCGGCGGTACCGGTCTCGGTGCTCATCATGGTCAGCTTCGTCAGGGACATCCCGCGCGAGCTCATCGGCGCCATGCTGGTCGACGGCGGTAACGAGTGGACCGTCTTCCGCAGGCTCATCGTGCCGCTGTCCAAGCCCGTCATGGCCACGCTGGCCATCTACGACGGGCTGAACGTGTGGAACAACTTCATCCTGCCGCTGGTCCTCACCCAGAGCAACAACGTGGCCGTGCTGCCGCTCGGGCTGACCAAGCTGGAGGGCCAGTACGCCATCAACGTGCCCGCCGTGATGGCGGCCGTGCTGCTGTCGGTGCTGCCCCTGGTGGTCCTGTTCATCGTCATGCGCAAGCAGGTCATGCGCAGCCTAGGGTCGGTGGCTATGCGCTGACCCGTGTTCATCCTGGTTCATCCTCTCTATCCTCTATCCCCGATATTCCTCTATCCCCGATATTCCTCTATCCCCGATATCCTCTATCCCCGATCGGAGGCGACCTGCTGCCTCGTTAGAATAGCTCTGTATCCGAGGTACCCGAGCTAGCCGATCTGTCCTATGCACCCGATCTGTCCGAGGTACCGGGCTGTCCGAGGTACCGAGCTATCCGAGACTTCTGAGATTCCGGCCCCGGAGAGGACGTCAGCGCCATGCGCTTCGCGATCAAGACACGGCCCGAGCACCAGACCTGGGAAGAGATCCGTGACGCCTGGATCGCGGCGGACGAGATCCCGCTGTTCGAGTCGGCGTGGAACTGGGATCACTTCTACCCGCTGACCGGCGACCTGACCGGGCCGAACTTCGAGGCCTGGACGATGCTGGCCGCGATGGCGCAGGCCACCCGGCGGATCCGGCTCGGCTGCCAGGTCACCGGCATGGTCTACCGTCATCCCGCGGTACTGGCCAACATGGCGGCGACCGTCGACATCATCTCCGGCGGCCGACTGGAACTGGGCCTCGGCGCCGCCTGGAACCAGATGGAATGCGACGCCTACGGGATCGACCTGCCGCCACTGCGCGAGCGGTTCGACCGGTTCGACGAAGGGGTCGAGGCCATCATCAGGCTGCTGAGCCAGACCACGACCACGTTCGAGGGCCGGTACGTCCGGCTCACCGAGGCCAGGTGCGAACCGAAGCCAGTGCAGCAGCCGCATCCGCCGGTGACCATCGGGGGACGCGGCAAGAAGCGGACGCTGCGCACCGTGGCGCGCTGGGCCCAACAGTGGAATGCCATCGCCGAGAGCCCGGAGCAGTGGGTGGAGCTGAAGGAGGTGCTGGCCGGCCACTGCGCCGACATCGGCCGCGACGCGAAGGAGATCACCTGCTCGGTCAACGTGCGCATCGACCCCGACGGCGGCCTGGAACCCGTGGTGGCGGCGGCCGCCGCCTACCGCGAGGTCGGCGTGGACCTGATCATCGTGGGCCTTCCGCACCACCCCAAGCCTGATTCCCTCAAGCCGCTGGCCGAAGCGCTCGCGCCGCTGGCTTAGCGCTCAGACCGCGCGGGCCGCTGACTCAGGTGCTCGGGCCACTGGCGTAGGGATCTGCGGGACTCGTTCCCCCGCCTGGCTCTCGCTCGCCACCGACTTGACTTGGTCCGTCACTTCGGCAGCATCCGCCCCTCAGCGCACGCCACCCGTTGGTGCCCACCGGAACGATGGACCGTTGTACCGGTTGCAACCGGGACGATGTTCCAAGGATGCGTTTCCCTGTGCAGTGACTGCCGGCCGGGCCAGGTCCTGGGACCTCAGTCGTTACTCCCGTCCCAGCCACGACGCCCTCGGCCCCGGCCCGGCCCCCATCCTGATGATCCTGGCCCGATCGCCGGGTACACGTGCCCGCGATCATGATCGCGAAGCGATCCGCCGCGTCCTTCGCCTGGACCACGTGCCCGCGATCATGAGTGCGCGGCCCAAGCCGGATCACCGGCCTCAGCGGTCACATTTGCGCGGTTGATTCATGTTCTGCGGTTGATTACCGGTATTCCGTAAATGTTCCGAAATTAGGTGGCATCACGGCGTGGCGGGGCCTGCGGATGTGGTCTAATGCCCGCGCTCGGGCTCCCCGGCCGGGATTTTCATGATCACGAAGACTTTTATACGGCGGAGCACATAAAAGTCTTCGTGATCATGAAGCGGGGCGGCCGGTGCAGGACTGGGGAGCACGCCAGGCTGCGGCACGGCCAGGGATGAACCATGACAAACCACGCACATGGGGCGGCGGTGGCCGCCGATCGCAACACGCCGCAAACTTATGTAATTTTGGCCTGCTTACCCAGCACCCTCAATCAACCGCAGAACCGGAATCAACCGCAATCTTGGGAAACAGGGAACTGGTGTGACACCAGGGATAAGGGCCGACGCCGGACGCCGGCCTGCCCCGGCAGTGCCGCGCCGGCCCCCGAACGCACCAGGCGGACAGCGTCCCCCTTTCTGGCCGTGATCATCAAGGATCGGGTCTGCTCCCAGCCGCGGCGCGTCCCCGGCAGGCGCAGCCTCGACTCACAAGAGCCTCACCCATGTTCCACCGTCCCGGTTGTAGTGGCGGCGCCCGCAGCTAACCGCGGATCTTTCGTGCTCCCGGGGCGTAACCAGCCGCGCGGCGGTTCCACAGTGCAGGCTGCGTCCTCCGGCGCCGCGGTGCCCGGCCTGCGGCCCGTGCCGGGACCAGGGGGATCGGGCGGCCTGGCGCCGGATTCGGCGGCGAGGCCGTCACGCGGACTGGCCACGGACAGCCCAGGTGCCGCAGGCCCGGGAGCAGCTGGCCCGGGTGCCACGGGCTCTGGCGCTGCGGGCTCGGCCGGCTCGGCCGCCGGGGACTGCCTGAAGTACTCGCTGATGAGCTCCCGTTGCTGGGCCAGCAGATGATCGAAGTGCTTGTCGACGTTGCGGTCGCCGATCGCTTCCGCGGTCAGGTACAGGTCCTTGATCTGCTCGAGCTTGCGCGCCCGCGCGTGCTCGGAATCGTCGAGGTCCTGATCGCGGATCGCATCAGGCGGGGACGGCGCCGGCTCGGCCGGGGACGGCGGCGGCCCGGCCGCCGGCGGTGCCGCGGCGCCAGGCGGCGGGCCACTGGACGACAGCAGCGGCTCGAACGGGCCGCGGGCCGGCTCATGGAGCGGGGCCGGCTCCTCGGCCAGGAGGTCATACCAGTAGGCGGCATCAGGCTCGGCCGGATCCGGCGCTGCTGAATCCGCGTCCGGTCCGCCAGTGTCCCGGTAAACGTACACGTCCGGGTCGGCTGGGGCCGGGCTCGCTGGCGGCGCGGGCCTCGGTGGCCGTGCGGCATCGGCTCGACTAGGTGGATCGGCCGGACGTCCGGGGTTGGCCGGCTGGCCCCGGCCCGGCGGGGCAAGCGGGTAGTCCGTCGCATGGATCACCGGCGCGTATCCGCCGTCGAAGGCGCTACGCGGCCCCGGATGACCAGCAAATCGCGGCGCGCCGGGACCTGATGGACCGCCAGTACCCGGCGGGGCTCCAGTACCCGGCGGGGCTCCAGTACCCGGCGGGGCTCCCGAACCCGGCGGGGCTCCCGAACCCGGCGGGGCTCCCGAACCCGGCGGGGCTCCCGAACCCGGCGGGGCTCCCGAACCCGGCGGAGCGCCCGAACCCGGCGGGGCGCCCGAACCCGGCGGAGCACCCGGCGGGCTAGAGGCTCCGGGCGCATGCGTTCCGGGCACGGGCCTGGACGGGGGCGGCGGAGAACCATACGGCTTCCGGCGGCCTGGCGCGGCATACCTGGGTCCGCCCGCTGACCGGCCGCCGACGCCACCGCCCGGCTCGGGGCCGAACGGCCCTGGGTGCGCCGGATGAGGAGGATATACCGGCTCCCGGGGCGGCATGGGACCGCGCTGATGTGAGAAGGGCTCACGGGACGACGGAGTTCCACGTGGCGGCAGGTCCTCATGGGATCGAATGCGGTCACGAGGTGGCTGCTGGGGTGGCATGGGCTGCTGGGGTGGCATGGGCTGCTGGGGCCGACGGGGGGTCTGGGGACCGGACGAGGGCCGGCCCGGGTCGGCAGGGCGCGTTCCCGGCCGGTAACCCGGCCAGGGCGGCGGCCCGCCCATCCGGCCGGACGGCGGCCAGCTGTCGTTTCGGCCGGACGGCGGCCCGCTGTCGTTTCGGCCGGACGGCGGCCCGCTGTCGTTTCGGCCGGACGGCGGCCCGCTGTCGTTTCGGCCGGACGGCGGCCCGCTGTCGTTTCGGCCCGAGCGCGGCCTGCTCAGCTTGCCGTCGGCGGACATGCTTCCGTCGCTTATTCCCGCTGACGGCCCTGAAGCTCTCACGGACCCGCGATACCCCGGCGGCCCGGCCGGGCCCTGCGGCGCGGCCGTGCCCAACGGCGGCCCCGGCGGCCCCGGCGGCCCGGGGGACCCCGCCGGCCGGCGCGGCCCGGATGTTCCGGGCGGTGCCGCAGATCCGGGCGCACGGGCATGGCGGGGAATATCGAGCAGGCCGCCGGGTGAATAGACGGTCGTGGGATCCAGCACCTGGCCCCGGCGCGGCCGCCCGCCGCTCCTGGCCCGGACAGGCTGGCTGGAGCCGGGCGGGGCGGCACCCGCCGCCCGCGCCTGCTCGCGGCCGCGTTCCTGGGCTGCCGCGAGAAACTGCCGGCGTGACCGCCTGGATCTCCCGGTCCGGATCAGCGCCACCGTTACCAAGATGGCTAGGCCCGCCAGGATGGCTGTCACGCCCAGGGTCAGGCCCCGCGCGCTCATATGACCGAACGGGCGTCCGCTGGTCAGGCGCGTAGCCGTACTCGCCACCATGAGGATCCCGGCCAGCATGACCGCCACGGCACACACCACCGCCAGGGTGCCGGCAAGCCGCATTCCCCGGCCAGTGGTATCAGAGCGCACCGACCCACGATCGCATCGTGCGTTTGGCACTCGCAAGCCATACGGGCAGGTCCGCGCATTACGGTCGGCGGGTCACTGCCGCCGGCTCCCGCTGCCCACCGCCAGACATGCCCCTGACCAGGTGTTTTGCGCAACGGCCCGGCGCTGCCGCGGGCCGCGGAACCCGGGCGATACGTTAGGGACATGACCACTCAGGCGGATAAGGCGCAACGGTTCCTGTCTCTGCACCGGCCTGGCCAGCCCCTCCTGCTGCCGAACCCGTGGGACCTCGGCTCGGCGAAGCTGCTCGCCTCCCTCGGATTCGCGGCCCTGGCCACCACGAGCTCTGGCTTCGCCGCGACGCTGGGCCGCAACGACGGCTCAGTCAGCAGGCAGGAGGCCCTGGTCCATGCCGCCGTCATCGTGGCGGCAACGGACCTGCCGGTCTCGGCCGACCTGGAGAACGCCTTCGCGGACGAGCCGGAGGGCGTGGCGGAGACGATCGGGCTGGGAATCGAGGTCGGCCTGGCTGGCGGTTCGGTGGAGGATTTCACCGGCCGGGAGGAGGACCCCATCTACGAGCGGAAGTTCGCGGCCGAGCGGGTCACGGCGGCGGCCGAACAGGCCCACGCGGGCCCGGTCCGCTTCGTGCTCACCGCCCGCGCCGAGAATTATCTCCACGGACGACCCGACCTGGCCGACACGATCGCCAGGCTGCAGGCTTACCAGGAGGCCGGCGCCGACGTCCTGTACGCGCCCGGCCTGCGCGACATCGCCGACATCCGCCAGCTGGTCCGCGAGGTCGACCGCCCGGTCAACGTGCTCGCCATCGGCGGCGCGCCGCCCGTGCCCGAACTAGCCGAGGCGGGCGTCAGCCGAGTGTCCGTGGGCGGCTCGTTCGCGTTCGCCGCGCTGGGCGCCGTCGTCGATGCCGCGACCGAGCTACGTGATCACGGCACGTACGGCTACCGGGCGAACAGCGCCACCGGCGCCGAAGCCGCCCGCCGCGCCTTCAGCTAGGTATCCGGCGGCTAGGTATCCGGCGGCGCATGCGCCGGCCCGCACGAAGCCCGGTCAGACCTGCGGCGCCACCTCGGATGCGATCAGCTCCAGCTGGCCCAGGTCGGCCAGGTCGAGCACCTGCAGGTAGATGCGCTCCGCCCCGATCTCCGCGAACTTGACGATCTTGGCCGCGACCTCGCCTGGCGTCCCGCCCAGTCCCCTTTCCCTCAGGTCGTCGGGATCCCACCCGATGGCAGCGGCGCGGCGGCGGTATTCGGCCTCGTCTTTCCCGCAGCACGTCGTATGGGCGACCGAGTAGGTCATAGACGAGGGGTAGCGCCCGGCAGCCTCGCAGGCTTCGCGGACGCGGTCGAAGATGGCCGCCGACTCCTGCACCGAGAGGAACGGCACGTTGAACTCGTCGGCGAACCTGGCCGCCAGCTGCGGCGTGCGTCGCGGGCCCGAGCCGCCGACGAGCACCGGCGGGCGGGGCCGCTGCGCCGGCTTGGGCAGGCCGGGCGAATCCGTCAGCTGGTAGTACGTGCCCGCGAAGGAGAAGGACTCCCCCTCCGGCGTGCCCCACAGCCCGGTGATGATGGCGAACTGCTCCTCGAGCCGGTCGAAGCGCTCGCCGACTGCGGGGAACGGGATGCCGTAGGCACTGTGCTCGGCCTCGTACCAGCCGCTGCCGAGGCCGAACTCGACCCGGCCGCCGCTCATCTGGTCGACCTGGGCCACCGTGATCGCCAGCGGTCCCGGCAGCCGGAACGTGGCCGCTGTCATCAGCGTGCCGAGCCTGATGCGGCTGGTCTCGACGGCCAGGCCTGCCAGCGTGGCCCACGAGTCCGTCGGGCCGGGCAGCCCCGGGGTGTCGCCCATGGCCAGGTAGTGGTCGGACCTGAAGAAGGCGTCGAAGCCGAGTTCCTCCGCGGCGAGCGCCATGTTCCGCAGCGCCTGGTAGTCGGCGCCCTGCTGCGGCTCGGTGAAGATCCGGAGTTTCATGCCCCCATCCTGCCAGGGGCCGGTCCGTCCCCCGGACCCCCTGCCGCGAAGAACCGGTCCCAGGTCACCTCCCCGCCCGGCGAGCAGCGGCCGAGCCAGCCCACGCCGGTCTGCACGTAACAGGGATCCAGTGTGCGGGGCAGCATCGCGGGCCGCACCGCCTCGATGATGACCACGACGGCCCGACCCGAGCCGAGGCTCTCCTCGCCCGCGCGCATGGCCCGCCCGCGATCGTCGGTGATGCCCATGGCGACTGAGGATCCTGAGCTGCCGTTGAGTGCCGTCCACGAGTACAAGATCATTTCCTGCCCTGGATTCTGGCTTTGCGAGGCCCTGGCGGCCCTGATAATTTCCGACGTTAACGCACAATTGACTCATCGTCTAATCTCGACTAGTGTCGAAGCGTTGCGATTGGCAATATTGCCAATCGAGTACGGTACGAGAGTGTCGATAAGTGACGAATCGGACCCGAGAGCGTATGTGCGCCTGACGGCGTTGCTGCGCCGGGAGATCTCGGAGGGGACCCTGGCCCCTGGCATGCCCACGCCGTCCATCACCACGCTCAGCCAGCAGTACGGGCACGCCCGGCAGACGTGCGCCAAGGCGCTGCGAATACTGGAAGACGAGGGCCTGCTGGTCCGCATCCCGGGCCTGGGCTACTACGTCAAGGGAACTCCGGCCTCCGGCTCGGCGCAGCCAGGCTCCTGACCGCTCCGCGCCTGCCCTTAGACCCCAGGGCGGGCGAGGACCGCGACGCACTCGACATGATGAGTCATCGGGAACGCGTCGAAGGCGCGCAGGCCGTCGAGCACCCAGCCGCGCTCGGTCAGCAGCCCGATGTCGCGGGCCAGGGTGGCCGGGTCGCAGGAGACATAGGCCAGGCGCTCGGCCCCGTTCCCGGCCGCGCCGAGATGGTCGATGACCTCCCGGGCCAGCCCGGACCGGGGCGGGTCGGCCACCACCAGCCGGGCCGACGCCAGGGCCGGGCGCCGGGTGCGCAGCACCACCGCCACGTCACCGCTGCGGACCTGAGCCCAGGGCCATTCCCGCAGGTTGTGCCGGGCGTCCCGGACCGCCGCAGGGTCAGATTCGATGCCGATCACGGTCCCGCCAGGACCGACCGCCGGGGCCAGCACGCCGGCGAACAGGCCCGCCCCGCAGTACAGGTCGAGCACCTTGTCGCCAGGCCGCGGCGCCAGCCCGGCCAGGACGGCAGTGGTCAGCGCGTCCGCCGCCCCCGGATGCACCTGCCAGAACGCGCCCGCGCTGACCCGCCAGTCCCGTCCGGCCGCACGCTGGTTCAGGTAGCCGCGGCCGCGCATGGGGGCCAGGCTCCGGCCGGTGCGGCGGAGGACCGATTCCGCCGTAATCCCCTCGATTGATGCCGAACGGGCCGTGGTGTCCCCCGGCCGACCAGGCGGCTTGCCTGCCGTGGCCCTACGCGGCCCGCCGCGGGCCGGGCGGCCCGGCGTGAGGATGACGGCGCGCTCGCCCGACTCCGGCGCGACCAGGGCCTCGACCGACGTCAGGCCCTCCCAGCGGCGTGCCGGGATACCCAGCGCGGTGATCCCGGGATGGGCGATCAGGCACCGGCCCACATCGATCACCTGGTGCGAGCGGTGCACGTGCAGCCCGGCCACGCCGTCCTCCCGCACGGCGAACTGCACCCGGGTCCGCCAGCCCAGGCCCCCGCCGCTGCCGCCCGCCGGCCCCGGCTCAGCGTCCCCGGGCAGGGGTTCCACGGTGACCTCGCGGTCGAGGCCCGCCAGCCGCGCGAGCTGCTGGCGGATGACGGCGGCCTTGAGCGATCGCTGCGCGGGCAGGCTGGCGTGCTGCCAGTCGCAGCCGCCGCAGCCGCCGGGGACCGCGTACGGGCAGGGCGGCTCCACCCGGTCTGGCGAGGCGGCCAGGATCTCCACCGCCTCGGCGCGGGCCAGGCGGGATGCGACGTCGGTGACACGCGCCCGGACCCGCTCGCCGGGCAGCGTGTGCCGCACGAAAACCACCGGCCCGTCGTCCGGCCGCGCGACGCACCATCCGCCGTGCGCCGCCTCGCCCGCGGTCACTTCGATCAGTTCGCCGACCCGGTAATTCATGGGGTCGCATTCTCGCATGTGAAGGCATACCTTTGGCGGGGCACCCCTGATCGGGGAACATCGCGTTTTGCGGAGGAACGTCGTGCACATCGTGATCATGGGTTGCGGACGCGTCGGGTCGACTCTGGCCCACATCCTGGAGGACCGGGGCTCCAGCATCGCGATCATCGACAGGGACCCGGAAGCGTTCCGCAGGCTGCATTCGGCCTTCAAGGGCGAGAAGGTCACCGGTGTCGGCTTTGACCGGAACGTGCTCATCCAGGCCGGCGTCGAGCGCGCGGACGCCTTCGCGGCCGTGAGCAGCGGCGACAACTCCAACATCATCGCGGCCCGGGTGGTCCGCGAGACCTTCGGCGTGGGGCGGGTGGCAGCGCGGATCTACGACCCGCGGCGGGCCGAGGTTTATGAGCGGCTCGGCATTCCCACCGTGGCCACGGTCCGCTGGACCGCCGACCAGATGCTGCGCAAGCTGCTGCCGGAGGGCACCGAGCCGCTGTGGCGGGATCCGACGGGCAAGATCGTGCTGGCCGAGGTGGCCTTCTCGCCCTCCTGGATCGGCGAGCAGGTGAAGGCCGTGGAAGTAAACACGGTGACCCGGATCGCCTTCGTCGACCGCCTGGGTCAGGCCTTCGTACCCGATGGCGGTACGGTTCTGCAGGAGGGTGACGTCATTCACGTCGTGGCCAAGGAGAGCGACCTGGACCGGATCGCCGCGGCCTTCG
The DNA here is from genome assembly GCA_963835775.1 of uncultured Actinomycetes bacterium. GTDB lineage: Bacteria > Actinomycetota > Actinomycetes > Streptosporangiales > Streptosporangiaceae > Palsa-504. Next base: position 342,395 of record CAWIHB010000010.1, read on the forward strand.
CGTCCCGGGGAGGCGAGCACTGATGCGGGTCGCGATAGCGGGTGCCGGGGCTGTCGGCCTCTCGATTGCCACTGAACTGCTGGAGAACGGACACGAGGTCCTGCTGATCGACCAGGACCCGAAGGCGATCGCGGTGGAGAGCGTACCGCGCGCCGAATGGCTGCTGGCCGACGCGTGCGAGATCAGCTCGCTGGATGATGCCGCGCTGCACCGCTGCAACGTGGTGGTCGCGGCGACCGGCGACGACAAGGTGAACCTGGTCGTGTCGCTGCTGGCCAAGACCGAGTACGGGGTACCCAGGGTCGTGGCCCGGGTGAACAACCCCGGCAACGAGTGGCTGTACAACGAATCCTGGGGTGTCGACGTCGCGGTCTCCACGCCGAGGCTGCTCTCCGCGCTGGTCGAGGAGGCGGTCAGCGTCGGTGACCTAGTACGGCTGATGTCGTTCGGGCAGAGCGAGGCCAGCCTGGTGGAGCTGACCATGCCCGACGAGGCGCCGCTGGTCGGGCAGCGCGTCGGCGGGATCCAGTGGCCGGCCGACACCTCACTGGTCGCCATCTTGCGCGAGGGCCGGGTCCTGGTCCCGCACCCCGATGACCCCCTGCAGGCCGGCGACGAGCTGTTCTTCGTAACCAGCGAGGACGTCGAGGAGGACCTCGCGCGCCTGCTGAGCGCTAACGAGTCTCGGTGAACTCGGGACCGCGGTCGAACGGGTTCAGGTCGGCCTGGAACTTGTTCTCCTCGGCGGCGGCCACCTGTTCTTCATAGGCCTTAATGGCTTCCGGCGGCAGTCTCAGCTCAAGCAGGTCCCTCGGCGGCACCGGGTGCTCGCCGCGCACGACCACCATCTCCCTGAACGCATCCTCGAGCACGCTGGCCGAGGACCCGCCGGATGCGGCCGGGCCGGTGATCAGGGCGCGCAGCAGCCAGCGTGGGCCGTCGACGCCGACGAAGCGGGCCGGGAACAGGCCGGAGGCGGGCTGCCCGGGCTGGACGGGCACCTGAGCCGCGACCTCCACGCCGAATGGTCCCGTCGTCTCCTCGCTCCGGCCGCCGGCCGCGTCCACCTCGGCGGCGATCTCCCCTCGCAGGTCGTCCCACAGTGCGCCCCGCCGCGGCGCGGCGAAGGCCTGGACCTTCATCTCGCTCCCGGCGTGCCTGACGGTCACCCAGGCGCCGTGCTGCTCGGCCATGGTCAGCTCGATCTCGCAATCCGGGGCGACCGGCACGTGCAGGCTGCCGAGATCCTTGCGTTCCCGCACCGGGAAAGGCTCGTCGGCATCCCACGGCCCGCCCTCGGCCCGCGGCACGCCCGCGGGCGACTCAGCCGTCTCCTCGTCGATCGGCTCATCCTCGTAGATCTCGTCGTCTTCCTGTGACGAACGACGCCGACGAAACACTCCGCACGCTCCTAACTGTGTTCTCTCGGGGGGACGATCCCCCCCAGGCCCCCCCTGCTCATGGGGGGGCTATCCGCCCCCCCATGCCCCCCTGAGGAGCCGAAGCCGCCGTCGCCCCGTGCCGAATCCGGGAGCACCTCTACCTCGTGGAAGGTGGCTCGCTCGACCCGCTGGATGACCAGCTGCGCGATCCGGTCTCCCCGTTTGAAGCTGACCGGGCGGGAGGAGTCCGTGTTCAGCAGGGTCACCTTGATCTCGCCGCGGTAGCCTGCGTCGATGGTTCCCGGCGCGTTCACCAGGGTGACCCCGTACTTCGCCGCCAGCCCGGAACGGGGGTGCACGAACGCGGCGTACCCGTCGGGCAGCGCGATGGCCAGCCCGGTCGCGACCAGCGCACGCTCGCCGGGTGCCAGTTCCACGTCCTCGGCGGCCGTCAGGTCGGCGCCCGCGTCCCCCGGAAAGGCGTACGACGGCAGCGGAACGCCGGCGTCCAGACGCTTGATCAGCACGTCAGGTCCAGATCCGTGCAACGAGAACTCCTTTGCTGCTGCCACGCACGGTGAGGATAGCGCGACATTCGAGGCTCGCGGTCCATCTAGGGGTCACCCGGGCGAAGGTCGTCGGGCTCAGTGCGCCGGAGCTCGGGCAGCGCCCGGCTGATCACGGCCACCACGGGTACTGCGACTACCGCACCGGCGATGCCGGCCAGCACTCCCCCGGCGGCGAGCGCCAGGATAACCGCCAGCGGATGGAGCCGGATCATCTTCCCGACCACCTGGGGCTGGAGCAGGTGGGCTTCCAGCTGGTCCTCGAGCACCAACACCACAAGCAGGACGACCGCATCGACCCAGCCCTTGGTGGCCAGGGTGACCACGATGGCCAGCGCACCTGCGACCAGCAGTCCCACCAGGGGCACGAAGGCGGCCAGGAACACCAGCACAGCCAGCGGCACGGCCAGCGGGACACCCATGATCCACAGGGCCAGGCCGATGACCACCGCATGGATGGCCGCCACCGCTACCGTTCCGCGCATGTAATAGACCACGACCAGCCACGAGACCCGGCCGGCCCGGTCTACCCGGCGAGCGGTTTCGGTGCGCATGGCGCCCAGGAGCCAGGTCCAGATCCGGTCCCCGTCTTTGATCAGGAAGAACGTGACGAAGAGCATGAGCACGAGACCGCCGAAGAATTCGGTGGCGATCTTGCCCCCGGTCACCAGGGTCCCCTCGACCAGCGACTTGTGCTTGCTGAGGTAATTGGGAATGTTGTTCAGGAACTTCTGGACGTTGCTGTTCTTGATGTGCAGGGGCGGTCCCGCCAGCCACGACTGGACCTGCGCGGTGGTGTGCTTGGCCTCGGCGAGCACGGTGGGGTAGTCGGCGCTCACCCGGTTGGCGACGAGCAGGACCAAGCCGCCGAGCACGATGGCGCCGATGAGCAGGGTCACCCAGGTCGCAGCCAGTGCGGGCAGCCCAGCATTTCGCAATCTGCTGGTCAGCGGCTGCAGCAGCGCGGTGAGCAGCAGTGCAGCGACGCACGGCACGACGACGATGTACAGGACGCCGAGCAAGCGCGTGATCAGGTAGATGACGATGGCGAGCAGCAGCAGCCGCCAGCTCCACGCGGCCGCCGTCAGCAGCCAGCCCGGGACGCGGCCCTGCTCGGGCACGGCCTCCCGGCGCTCTCCGGCGGCGCGCCGGCCTGCCGCGGGCTCGCTGACCCGATTGAGCTCCTGCACGGCCTCCCCCCGGGCGACCTGCTCCGCTACGCCCGTGCCGCGCGCGATCCGGTCCTCTCCCACCGACCCGTTGCCAGCCTGGTCGGGCTCGGCGCGGTCGGGCTCGATGCGGTCGGGCTGGGCGCGGTCGGGCCGCGGCACCGGCGCAACTGCGGTCCGGCCAATGTGCTTCGCCTGTGTATCGCCATTATTGTGCGGCACCGGATCGCCCGGACTCGGGCCCGTCCGCCAGGCCGCCGCGAGCCATCCCATGGCCCGGCGGCTCAGGCCCCGCCACGACTCCATCTGACCAACTACCCTCAACTGCATGCACGATTACCGCGAACGGCTGCAGGTACCGCTCGCCTGGTGGCTGCTTTCGTTCCCGTCCGTCCTCATCCTCGGCGCCACGCTGTACGCGGGCCTGCCCTGGCCCTGGCCCATCATCATCGTCGTCGGCCTGGCCGCGGGGTGCGCGGCCCTGCTGATCGCACTCGGCTGGGGCAGCGTTGAGGTGGCCGGCGGGGTGCTGCGGGCGGGTGGGGACGTGCTGCCCCTGACGGCTGTCGGTGAGGTTGTGGTCCTCGACGAGAAGCAGTCCACACGGCTGCGCGGCCCGCTAGCCGATCCGGCTGCGCACCTTTACCTGCGACCCTACCTGAAGGAATCCGTATACCTGGCTCTGGACCCGGCGGCATCGACGGCGCAGCCAGCGGCTCCTTACTGGCTGGTCGGATCCAGGCACCCTGCTGAGCTGGCCTCCGCAATCGAAAGGTGCCGGGTACAGGGCGGCCACGAGCCAGTGGCATGATTGCGCGGACGGGGCTAGAAGGAGGCAGTGGGATGGCGGACAGGAAAACGGACCTTGGCACCAAGGTCGTCAGCACGGTGGCAGCCATGGCGGCCGCGTTTGTCGCACGCAAGGTGATCACCTTGGCCTGGACCAAGGCCACCGGCAAGGAGCCGCCCACGCATCCTGAGGATCCACAGGTGGCTCTGTCCGAGGCGCTCAGCTGGTCCATGCTGACCGGCGTCACCGTCGAAGCCGCGCGGCTGCTCGCGACCCGGGCGGCGGCGCGCAGATCGCACGCCGGCCCGGACTGCGAGCCCGCTGGTGCCGCGGACGGCTAAGCCGCACACTCCCGGCAGACAAGCTGGCCATTGCGATCTTCGGCAAGCTGACTCCGGTGGTGCACAAGGAAGCACCGGGAACACGTGAACTCATCCGCCTGACGCGGTATCACCCGGAACGAGAGTTCCTCGTTCGATAGGTCAGCCCCCGGCAACTCCAAGGACTCGGCAACATCGTCGGGGTCAAGATCGATGGTGCTCGATGACTTGTCCATCCGGCGTGCCTGAAGTTCCTGAAGGCTGTCCTCAGTCAGGTCGTCGTCCGTCTTCCGCGGGCTGTCGTAGTCGGTAGCCATCTGAGTACTCCATCCCCCTTCATCCGTAGTGCGCAATCGCTGCGCGGGTGTAACGCTTTCAAGACCGTAGTTGTGCCCGATTCCGGCGGGGAATTTCGCCCGGCTACGAGGTATCCCTCCGCCTGTAGCGAACGTGACAGAATTCCGTTGCGGACCACCGAGCATCGTAAGTTATACCGCAGCCTTCTGCTGCCAGACGGCGGTCCCGGTCTGACCCGCCGATGCAGTGCCGGGTTCCATGCAGCCGTCCCATGTGGCGGGCCCGGGGCCAAGCGGAAACGCTGGTATGGGTATCCACCTGGCCGGAGTAGCGTGCTCCGGCTCACACCAGCGGCCCACGCCAGCGGAGTGAAACCGGTTCCAGCACCCCAGAGGGCAGTGAAACCGGCATTTCATTACGGTCGGCCCCGCCAAGCGGCGCCCCTCGGATCCCCTCGGATCCTGCCTCGCCTCCTGAACACCAGAAACACCACCGACACCAGGCCGTCGGCACGGAAACCGTCCGGCGCACGGTCCCAGGGCACACGCGGCCCGTTTGATGAGCTACGGGACAACTCTTAGTCCCGCTCGGGATCGAGGCCGGCCAGCACGTCGGCCAGCACCGGGAACAGGCCCGGGCCGGCCGCGACGGTCATGGACGTGCTCTCCGCGCGGCCGGCCAGCCCGCCGACGACTGCGCCGGCCTCACGCGCGATCAGCCCGCCGGCCGCGTAGTCCCAGTAATTCAGGCCGCGCTCGTAGAACGCGTCCATCCGGCCGGCCGCCACCGAGCACAGGTCAACGGCGGCGGAGCCGCCGCGCCTGATGTCCCGCACCTGCGGCAGCAGGGCCGCGACGACCTCACCCTGTACCCGGCGCCGCCTGGAGTCATAGCCGAATCCGGTGGCCACCAGTGCCTGGCCCAGCGCCGTACCCGCGGCACAGTGCAGCCTGATCGCGGTGCCGCCCCGGCGCAGCCAGGCCCCCTGACCGGCCACGGCGGTGAACGTCTCACCAAAGCGGGGCACCTCGACTACACCGGCCAGCACGGTGCCGTCTACTTCGGCGGCGATGGAGACCGCCCAGTCCGGCAGCCCGTAGAGGTAGTTGACGGTCCCGTCGAGGGGGTCCACCACCCAGCGCACCCGGCCCGCGCCTACCAGGCCGGCCGCCTCATCTGGCCCGCCGAGCGTCTGCCCGCCCTCTTCGCCGAGAACCGTGTCGCCGGGGCGGACCGCCCGGATCCGCTCAGTGATCAGCACCTCGGACCGGCGGTCCATCTCCGTTACCACGTCCGTGGGGCTCGATTTAGTGTCGACGACCTCGGGCCGCTCATCTCCGCGCCAGGACGCCAGCAGCCTGCCGGCTTCGCCTGCCGCCTCGACGGCGATCTCGAGCAGCACCTCGGGATCGGTCACCGGGACCCGCCGCAACAGCCCGCCGGGCACGTCTGGGTCGGCACGCCCATGTCGCCCAGCGCCGCCCCCGCCCCCCTACCCACCAGCACCGTACTTTCCGGATCCGTACTTTCCGGATTGGCACTTTCCGGATCCGTGTTATTCTGATCCGTACTATCCGGATTTGTTCCATCCGGATCGGTACTGTACGGATCGGTACTGTACGGATCGGTACTGTACGGATCGGTACTGTACGGATCGGTACTGTACGGGTGGGCCAGGCGTTCCCGGACCAGGGCGGTGACCATCGCGGCGAACCGCGGGTCGGTGCCTGGCGTGGCGGCCCGGGCGAACGCCAGGCCCAGGGACTCGGCGGCCTGGGCCGCCTCGACGTCCAGGTCATGCCGGACCTCGATGTGGTCGGACACGAATCCGACCGGGATCACCACCACGGCCTCGGTTCCCGATTTGGCCAGCTCGGCGAGATGATCACGCACGTCGGGTTCCAGCCAGGGCTGTGTCGGCGGCCCGCTTCTGCTCTGGTAGGCCAGCGACCACGGATGACCTCCGTCACCGACACGACTGGCGACCAGCCGGGCGGCTTCGTGCAGCTCGGCTTGGTACCGGCCGCCACCGGCCGGGCCGCTGGACGCGGCCATCGTGGTGGGCACGCTGTGGGCGGTGAACACCAGGTGCGCGTGGTCGCGGACCTCGGCGGGCAACGTGGCCAGCGCGGCGCGCGCGTGGTCGGCGAAGGGCTCAATAAAGCCCGGGTGATTGAAGAAGCGCCTGATCTTGTCGATCCGCGGCGCACCGGGGCCGACGGCGACCCGGGCGCGCTCGATGTCGTCCAGGTACTGCCTGCAGCTGGAGTAGGAGCTGTAAGCGGAGGTCACGAACGCGACGGCGTGCCGGACGCCGTCCTGCGCCATGGCGCGGACGGTATCGGTCAGGTACGGCGCCCAGTTCCGGTTTCCCCAGTAGGCGGGCAGCGACAGGTCGTTGGCGGCGAAGTCTGCTCGCACGGCGGCGAGCAGGTCCCGGCATTGCTGGTTGATCGGACTCACCCCGCCGAACGCGTAGTAGTGCTCGGCCACGCGCGCAAGCCGCTCGGGCGGGACGCCGCGGCCCCGGGTGACGTTCTCGAGGAACGGGATGACCTCATCGGGGCCTTCCGGACCGCCGAACGAGACGAGCAGGAATGCGTCGTAGGCCGGCATGTTTCTATCCAACCAGGGCCGCGGAGCGGCCGGTTCAACGGGCCGATCCGCCGGGGTGGGCCGGATCTGCGAGCTAAAACCGTTTGGGTGCGTCCGATATCGTAGTGATCGTGGGGGAATGCGGCGGATGACGGATATTGATGATCCGGAAAGGGCCGTCGACCGCTCCCCCGTCAGCAAGCTGGCGCGCCCCCTGCGGCCGTATGCGGATATCTTCCGGATTCCGGGCGCCTGGCGCTTCTCGGCTGCGGGTGTCATCGGGCGCATGCCGATGTCGATGTTCGGGCTCGGCACCGTCTTGCTCATCTCGGCGGTCACCGGGAAATACGGGATGGCCGGAACCGTGTCCGCGGCCGGGTCGCTCGGCTACGCGTTCTCCTCGCCGCGGCTGGCGCGGCTGATGGATGCCACCGGCCAGCGGCGGGTGCTGCTGCCGCTGCTCGCGATCTTCACCGCCGCCACCACGGCCCTGATCGTGACCGTGGAGCTGCACCTGCCGACCTGGGCGTTCTTCCTACCGGGGGCGATCGCGGGAGCGGCCATGCCGTCGCTGGGCACCATGGTCCGGGCCCGGTGGAGCGTCCTGCTGGCCGGCTCGCCGCGGCTGCATGCCGCGTTCTCCTTCGAGTCGGTGGCCGATGAGTTCTGCTTCGTGGTGGGGCCAGCCGCGGTGACCCTGCTGGCCACCGAGGTGTTCCCGGCCGCCGGCGTGGGCACGGCGGCGGTGCTGTGCCTGGCGGGAACGCTGTGGTTCGCCGCCCAGCGCGGTACCGAGCCGGCGCCGCTGCTGGTCCGGGGCGAGGATGCGCCCAGGCCCAGTGGACCCCGGGGCGCGCCGGCACCGGGCCTGGTCGTCCTGGTGCCCGTGTACCTGCTCCTCGGCGCGATGTTCGTGTCCATCGACCTGAGCACGGTCTCGTTCGCCCAGCACTTCGGCCACAAGCCGCTGGCCGGGTTCATCTTGGGTACCTACGCCTTCGGCAGCGCTACCGGCGGGTTGTGGTACGGGTCCCGGCAGTGGCGGGCACGGGTCGAGAACAGGTTCGCGCTGACGCTGGCCCTGACCGTTCTCGGCGTGGCCACATTCTGGGCCCAGCCGAACCTGATCACGCTGACCTGCTGCATCTACCTGTGCGGCCTGACCATCGCGCCGACGCTGATCGCGGGCTTCAGCCTGCTCGAGGCACAGGCCAGGCCGGGCCGGCGTACCGAAGCCATGTCCTGGCTCAGCAGCGGGATCTCGGTCGGCGTGGCGGCCGGCGCGTCCGTGGTGGGCTTCATCCTCGATGCGCATGGCCCGCGGGCCGGGTACGTATTCGCCGCCTGCTGCGGCGCGGCGAGCGTGCTGACCTGCCTGCTTGGCCTGCGGCGGCTGACCGGCGGCCGGGGCCGGAGGGCCGGAGCGTTAGGCGTTGTTCCTGGCGTATTCGCTGGCCAGGGCCAGCACCTCGGCGACATACCAGGTCGCGTGGTTGTAGGAGAAGATCGCCCCGGGCAGGGTGGCGGTGTTCCCTGCGCCCGACGCGCACAGCATGCGCGCGGCCGAGGGCACGGCGTCCAGCGGGTTCATGATGTCCGGCGTCCCTGACGGGCCGAACCCGTCGATGCCCCACATGGCCCAGGTGGAGGGAATGAACTGCATGGGGCCCAGCGCCCCGGCGCTGGACGGGCCGTCGTTGGCGCCGTCACCGCTCTCGATCTCGCCGATTGCGGCCAGCACGGTCCAGGACATGCCCGGGCAGTAGGTGGCGGCCGACTGCTTGAACAGGTTCAGCCAGTTGGTCGGCACGCCCGCAGGCGCATGCGGCTCGACTGGCAGGTTACCGGCCGTGACCAGTGAGTACGACACCAGGTTAACGACTTGGCCGCCCTTGCCGATGACTGACTGGACCTGCGCCATCAGCGACTTCAGGTTGGCCTGGGGCGCGTTGATCAAGACGGCGAAGTTCTTGGCCAGCCCCAGCTGCGCGGCCCTGGCCGGGTTGACGATCGCATCCGCACCCGGCACGCTGAGCGCGGTCTGCCCGCCGAACGGCACCTGCTCGACAGCCGCGGCCGATACCTGATACGTCTTCCCGGCGGCCAGGTGCAGCCTGCGGGCCGCGGCGCTGGTGCTGATGAGCTTGCCCTGGCCCAGGTCGGACCAGATGGCCGCCGAGGTCGCCGTGGACAGCGGCGTCCAGGGCCGGAACGCCTGCGCTGAGACGCCGAGCACGTTCGCGCTCCGGCCGTTGACCATGACCTTCCCGCCGTCGACCGGCAGCACCGCCTGCACCCCGCCGAGCTTCCTGATCTTCGCGACCTGCGCGGAAGTGATCCCGCCCGGCACCGCGGCGATGAGGTCAGGGATCAAGGTCTGCTTGTCCGGAGCCGCCTGCGTCGCAGCCGCCCCGGACCCGGTGGCCTGCGGGGCGGGCGATATCAGGGCGGAGGAAACGTGCGAGTGCGGGACGCCGGCGGCGTCGGCCGCGGGAGCCGCGAATCCGGCTACGCTCGCATACGCCGCGGCGGCAGCCACGGCGGTCAGGGCGGCTCGGCGCAGAGACAAAGGCAGCACAATGTATAGACGATATAAGGCCCCCTGAGCCAACAGAAAGTCCTGGAGAAACTTCTTCAGCAGATCTTCAGCCTCACCAGCCCAGGGAGGGCTCATGCCGGACAGCACCGAACACGTGCCGGTCATCGCGGTCGCGAGCGGGAAGGGCGGCGTCGGCAAGACGACGGTCGCGGTGAACCTCGCCCTGGCCCTTACCGCGCAGGGGCAGCGCACCGGCCTGGTCGATGCGGATCTCTACGGGCCCGACGTGCCGCGGATGATGGGCCTGCGGCGCCAGTCCGAGGCGTCCCACGTCACGTTGTTCGCCCGGCCCGGTGCGCCAGACTCCCGCCTGCAGACGGTCAGCCGGCACGGCGTGCGGCTCGCCTCGGCGGCGTTCCTGCTCGGCGAGAATCAGGGCCTGGGCATCACCGGCAGCATCGCCCAGCTGCTCGCCCGCCGCTTGCTGGCCGACAGCGAGTTCGGCGAGCTTGACTACCTGGTGGTGGACCTGCCGCCGGGAACGGCCGACATCCAGCAGACCGTGTTCGCCTTGTCCGGCCGTCCGATGGCCGTACTCGTGGTGGTCACGCCGCAGGTCATCGCGCATCAGGACGCACGCAGGCTGATCGCGCACCTGCAGCCGCGCCGCGGCCCGAGCAGCAGGAAGCTGGAGGTGGCCGGGGTGGAGAACATGAGCGGCCAGGTGTGTCCCGGCTGCGGCCAGCTGACCCCGTTGTTCCCCTCGGCCCCGGATCAGGAGAGCGTCTGGGGCCTGATCCCGAAGCTGGCCAGCATCCCGTTCAGCTACCAGGCCGCGCGTGACGCCGACGAGGGGCGGCCGGTCATGGTCACCGGCGCCGTGCCCGAGCAGGTCGGCGCCTACCAGTTGATCGCCGAGCAGGTCCGCAAGCGGCTCGCGGAACCCTAGCCCGGCCCGGTCAGGCGGCCAGGGTCAGGCGACGGGGGCGAAGCGGATGTCGTGGGCCGCGCCTGGCGCGCAGAACGCGAGCATGCGCTCGGCCTCCCGGGTCAGCTGATCACGCTCGCGCGGGCGGCCGAACAGCTCGATGCTCAGCATGGCCGCGTTCTTGTGCCTGGCCAGCCGCCACATCCCGGCCACGGAGCCGTCGATGAGCACCGACCCGGGGAACACGCCGTTGATGGTGTAGAACCGCTTCAGGTTCTCAGCGCTGACCATGCGAGAGCGATCGGCGTGGGACAGCAGCAGGTTGTCGAACTCGGCCGCCAGCCGGACCGGTGTGGGCACGTCGGCACCGGGACGGGGCGCGGACGGCAGGTCGAACAGCTCGGCCCCCTGCTCATCGGCGAAGGTGACCAGCGACGGCCGAAGCCGCTCGAGCACGGGGCCCAGCCCGGTGAGCCCGGACCAGGCCGTCACGTCCCGCGCCGTGGCGGGACCGAACGCGCCCAGGTACCGCGTGACCAGATCGGCCAGGGAGCCCGGAGCCCCGGCGGACGGCTGGCCGAGCCAGTGCTCGGCCGAGGTATGCCGCGACTGCCCGGCCCGCCCCCAGACGGCCCGCGGCGGCACCTGCACGAGCGGGACCAGGGCGCGCACCGCCTGGGCCAGCGCGGCAGGCGGATGATCCGGCCAGCGGGCGGCGAGCGCCTGGCCCAGCTGGCTGAACGTCATCGGCTCGGCTTCCACTAGCGTCCGCCCGGCGGCGGCGACCGCCCCGGCGTCCACTCCGGCCAGCTGCTTGCCGAACGAGCCCCGCAGGCCACGGTCGAGCACCGGCTGGAGGATGCGGCGCAGCGGCAGGCAGTCGCGGGCGGAGACCAGGTGGATGGTGCCGCGCATCAGCGCGATCCTGACCACGCTGCGATCGGTGAGCAGCGGGGCTAGGTCCTCAGGCCGGAACCCGCCGAGCCGCGACCACAGGCCGTAGTAGGGCGGGAAAGGCGCCTGGGCCTGCAGCCCGACCAGCTGCTCGATGGTCCGGATGACCATGGCCCGCCGACCGCCGGCGTCACCGGCAGGCAGGTCGGGGCGGTCGAGCAGCAGCTGCCTGGCCAGCAGGGCCCGGTTGAGGGTCCGCAGGCTCAGCACCTCATCGGCCATGGACGTTCATCCTCAGGAGCAGACGTCAGTAGCAGACGTTGGTGTGCAGGCGGGCGGCGGACAGCGGGTGCGCCAGGGCCTGCGCCGTCCGGGCGTCGGCGGGCCGGTGCAGGACCACGTAGCCGTCGTCGGCGAAGACCAGAGAGTACCCGTGGTTCAGCAGGTAGTCCACGTCCTGCGCCTGCTGGCTGGGGCTGCAGAACGGGAAGTCGAGCCCGATGGTATCGGCGACCACCCACGGCGCCCAGCGGGGTGTCCCGTCGAGCAGCAGCACCGTGTCCCGGCCGGACAGCCGCGGGCCCACGTTGTTGACCGCCTCGACTTCCACCCCCGAGGGCACGTGCGCGGCCGCGGCGGCGGCGGCCCTGATCCGCGCGTTGGTCCCGTAGAAGCCGGGATGCAGCAGCGGGCCGAACGGCGAGGACGGGAAGTACACCAGCGCCGCGGCGCAGATGCCCGCCGCCCACAAGGTCGCCGGCTGCTGAAGGAGGGTGCAGAGGCGACGGGATATCCCCTCGCGGAGGGGGGCCGGGGGGGTATGGGGGGGCGGGGAGCCCCCCCATGCTCGGGGGGCCGGGGGGGTATGGGGGGGCGGGGAGCCCCCCCATGCTCGGGGGGTCCAGGGGGGTCGTCCCCCCGGACGATAGAGCCAGTGATGCTGCAGGCGGGCGGCGCCGTCGACGGCGGCACAGCACAGAATCATGACCAGGAACGCGTCGTACTGGAATTTCGCCTGCCACCAGAGGGGATAGCCGGACGCGAGCATCCGCTCGGCCAGCAGCGGCAGCACCGCGACCACCATCGGTGAGGCGAGCGGCAGGAAGCCGAACGCCGCCAGCAGCCCGATCATCGTGCGGGTCTTGACCCACGGGGTGAAGAACACGTGCAGGGCGTGCAGCGGGTGGGTGATCACGTTGACCAGGGCGCCGCCCAGGGTGGACCCGAACTGGCCGTAGGCCCAGTAGAAGCTGGCCGAGCCGCCGAAGGCGGGGATGAGCACGTGCGTGGCCACCCAGGTGGCCAGCAGGCCGCCCACGACGAAGGCCAGGCCGGTCCAGCGCCGTCTGGTCAGCAGCAGGTAGCATCCGTAGCCGGCCACCAGCAGGCCCATGTCCTCCTTGACCAGCAGCAGGGCCGCCGCGGCGGCCAGCCCGCCCCAGCGGCGGCCGGCGTCGAACCGCTCGACCATCACCGCGGTCAGCACCGGGACGAAGGCCACCTCGTGGAAGTCGAAGATCACCGCCGCCATGACCGGCAGCGACAGGGCATAGGCCACGCAGACGAAGTAGGCCGCGGCCGCGCCGAGCTGGCGCCGGGTGTAGGCCCACAGCGGCGGGATGGCCAGCGCGAACAGGACGCCCTGTGCGACCAGCAGCGTGGTGGGATCGTCGTGGATCCAGTACAGCGGGGCGAGCAGGGCCAGGATCGGCGACCAGTGGTCGGCGAGCAGGATGAAGTGCGCACTCTGCCCGTCCGACACGCCCCGGGCGATCGAGACCGGGGCCGCCAAGTGCGCGTAGCCCCGGATCCCCTGATCGAAGATGACCAGGTCGAAGGTGCTGGCCAGGAAGCGGCGGAACAGGAGCAGGGAATCCAGGCAGTAGATGAACGCGGCGAAGGCGGTCAGCGCGCCGACCTTGAGCCTGGTGCCGCCGCACAGCGAACGCACGCGCCTGGTAGTCGCGGTCGTCCCGTCAGCCTCGCCGGGGGCGGCCGCCGCACCAGGCCGGGAACCGGCGGCCTGACTGCTCACCGCACGAAGAGTAGCAGCGCCGACCGAAGGGCTGGGCCGGCCGGATCTGCACCGCCGCGTTCAGCGAATGTACGGCAGGCAGGTCAGGGAAGGCTACGCTCTTGCTATGAACCAGGAGGCAAGCCGCGGTCCCGCCATCGCCGCCCCCCGCGGGGCCGCGCGGCCACCGAGGAAACAGCCGGCCAGGCCGTCGCTGGGTGGCGGTGCCCCCGCGCAGGACCGCGAGCTGCGGGCACAGGGCCGGGAGACCGTCCGCAGGCTGCTCGAGGCGGGCATGGCGGAATTCGAGAACCGCGGCTTCCACGGCGTACGCGTCGATGACGTGGTGCGCCGGGCCGGTATCTCGCACGGAACGTTCTACCTGTACTTCTCCAACAAGGAAGACCTGTTCAAGGCCCTGCTGAAGGACGCTCTGCACGACATGGAGATCGTGGCGGGCGACTTCCCCGTCGTGACCAGCGACCAGACGGGCCGGACCGTGCTGCGCCAGTGGGTGCGGAAGTTCTTCCGGGCCTACGCCGCGCACGCCACGGTGATCCGCATCCTCAGCCAGGCCGACCTGGTGCCCGAGGAGGTGTTCGGAGACGGCCTGCAGCTGTTCTTCAGCATCGCCGAGTCCATGACCACCGGCATGACCGCTTCCGCGCAGGCCGCCGGGCGCCGGCAGGAGCACGCCGAGCTGACCGCGGTGGCCTGCCTGATGATGCTCGAGCGGGTGAACTACCTGATCAGCGCCGAGGTTCCGCTGCCCGAACTGGAAATGGCCGACCGGATCGCCGACATCATGTTCGCCGCGTTCGGCCTCACGGCCGGGTAAGGCTCGGGCCGTGCGCAGCTCGGTGAGGGCGGCGCGGGCGGCGCGGGCGGCGCGGGCGGCGCGGGCGGCGGTGGCCCCGCGATCGAAGAACAAGTCGGGCGTCCGGTTGACCACGGCCATGATCCCGAACGAGCCGTGGTCCCAGCCTCGCCGGCCCAGCCGCAGCGTCCGGTGGCGGCCGTCGAGCCGGGGGTCTCCCACGCCAGGAGGCTATAGCACCCGTGTGCTTCGGGGAGAATCGCTACGTGCGATTTCTCAGCGGGATGACTCCCGAGCATGACCTGACCTACAGCGATGTCTTCATGGTGCCGAGCCGCTCGGCGATGGGCTCGCGGCTGGACGTCGACCTGGCCACCGCGGACGGCAGCGGCGCCACTATACCGATCGTGACCGCCAACATGACGGCTGTATCCGGGCGGCGGATGGCGGAGACCGTGGCCCGCCGCGGCGGGCTGGCCATCCTGCCACAGGACATCCCGGCCGACGTGGTGGCGGACGTGATCGCCTGGGTGAAGTCGCGGGACCTGGTGGTGGAGACCGCCCTGACGCTGGGGCCGGCCGACACCGCGGGCGACGCGCTGAGCCTGCTGCCCAAGCGGGCGCACAACGCGGTGGTGGTGGTCGAGGACGGCCGCCCGGTCGGCGTGGTCACCGAGGCCGACTGCCTGGGCGTGGACCGGTTCACCCAGCTGCGCCTGGTCATGTCGGGCGACCCGTTCACGGTGCCGGCCGGGACGGCGCCCGAGCAGGCGTTCTCGCTGCTGCACGAGGGCCGGCACCGGCTGGCGCCGGTTGTGGACGGTTCGGGCCGCTGCCTGGGCATCGTGACCCGGACCGGGGCGCTGCGGGCGACGCTCTATTCCCCCGCGGTGGACGCCGCGGGCCGGCTGCGGGTGGGCGCCGCCCTCGGCGTGAACGGCGACGTGGCGGCCAAGGCCAAGCTGCTGCTCGACGCGGGCGCCGACGTGCTGGTGGTCGACACCGCGCACGGGCACCAGGAGAAGATGATCTGCGCGCTGAAGGCCGTGCGTGACCTGGGGCCTGCGGTCCCCGTGGTGGCGGGCAACGTGGTCACCGCGGCCGGGGTGGCTGACCTGGTGGCGGCCGGGGCCGACGTGGTCAAGGTGGGCGTGGGGCCGGGCGCCATGTGCACGACCCGGATGATGACCGGGGTGGGACGGCCGCAATTCACCGCGGTGCTCGAGTGCGCCGAACAGGCCAGGCGGCTGGGCGCGGCCGTGTGGGCCGACGGCGGGGTCCGGCACCCGAGGGACGTGGCGCTGGCGCTGGCCGCGGGCGCCTCGAACGTGATGATCGGGTCGTGGTTCGCCGGGACTTACGAGTCCCCGGGCGACACGTTCCGCTCCCCCGAGGGACGGCTGTACAAGGAGAGTTTCGGGATGGCTTCGGCGCGGGCGGTGCGGCTGCGCTCGGCCAGCGACTCGCCGTTCGAGCGGGCCCGCAAGGAGCTGTTCGAGGAGGGCATCTCCTCGGCGCGCATGTACCTGGACCCGGTGCGGCCCGGCGTGGAGGACCTGATCGACATGATCGTGGCCGGGCTGCGCTCCTCGTGCACCTACGCCGGCGCGCGGGACCTGGCCGAGTTCCACCAGCGGGCCGTGGTCGGCGTGCAGAGCGCGTCCGGCTACAGCGAGGGCATGCCGGTCCCCACCAGCTGGTTACATTGCGTTGAGCCAGCGGACCGGGGCGCCGTCGGCGGCCCGGCGGAACGGCTCGAGCTCGTTGTCCCAGGCGGTGCCGAGCAGCCGGTCCAGCTCGTCCTCCAGCGACGGGGCGCCGGTCTGGCGGGCCAGGTTCAGCACCGCGCGGAGCCGGTTCTCCGGCACCATGATGTCGCCGTTGGCCGCGGTCACGGCGGTGAACGTGCCGAGCTCGGGCGTATAGCAGTGCCGCACGCCGTCACAGCCGGGCGAGGCGTCCTCGGTGACCTCGAACCTGAGCCGGTTCCAGCCGGCCAGCGCCGAGGCGATCGCTCCGGCCGTGCCGGACCGCCCCTGCCAGGACAGTTCGGCGCGGAGCGAGCCCGGGGAGGCCGGCTGGCTGACCCAGGGCATGCTGACGGGCGCCCCCACTATTCCGGCTACTGCCCACTCGATGTGCGGGCAGAGCGCCGGGGGCGCGGAATGAACGTACAGAACACCATGTGCGGACACCGTGCCTCCTAAGACGAAGTTCGCCTTCCCCAGCGGCCTCGTCAGCTTGGCACGGAGTCCTCTATGTATTCTGCCTCATGCCCGCGGCCAGCACCAGTTCTTCGGCCAGGAAGACCCCGTGAATTCGCAAACATGACCAGCGCGGCGAGTACCACGATGCCCAAGCCGGTCCACGGAACGTAGTCGCCGAGGCGGTCGTAGATGGTGCGGTCCGAGCCGGCCGGCAGCCCGAGCCTGACGGTGACCACGCCGTGCTCGGACTGGCCCATCCAGGCCAGCAGGCGGCCCCGGGCGTCGAAGGCGACCGTGTCGCCGGTCAGCGCGGCCTGGACCACGGGCCGGCCGGTCTCGGCCGCCCGCACGGCACCGAGCGAGCCGTGCTGGTCCGGGCCCCAGGTGCCCTGGAAGGTGGAGGTTTCCGACTGGTACACGATCAGCTGGGCGCCCAGGTCGGCGTCCACCCGGGCCATGTCGGGGAACGCGGACTCGAAGCAGAACCAGGTCGCCGATGGGCAGCGGGCGGCCTTGCCGGTCCGTGGCGTACAGCAGGTGCGCGCCGGGGCCGGGGATCATGTTCGATGATGCCGCCCTGCTGATCCTGGTGAGCCAGCCGAGCTGCTGCCGGAACGGTATGTACTCACCGAACGGCACCAGCCGCGTCTTGACGTAGATGCCCCTGATCCCGGACGGGCTGACCAGGACCGACCACTTCTCGTGGCCCTTGGTGGGGACCGTGGTGTCCTGGCTGACCAGCACGTCGGCCCCGTCAGCGGCGGACAGCGCCTCTATCTGCCGCAGCGTGGCGGCGTACTTGGCCTGGGTGAGGTCGACCGCGATGCTGCTCTCGGGCCAGACGACCAGGTCGGGCTGGGCCCCGGCCAGGCGGCCGGACCGGCTGAACTCGGCGGTCAGCCGCTCGCTGGCGTCCTCGCGCAGGGTGGCGTTGCTCACGATGCCGGGCTGGACCAGGGCCACCGTGACCTGGCGGACGGCGGGGCTGGCCGGGGTGAGGGCAAAGGCCAGCGGGCCGGCGCCGACACTGGCCAGGGCGGTGGCCGTGCCCATGATGGCCAGCCCCCACCGCCCGGACGCGCCGGGCAGCAGGCCGGCGCCGATCCGCGGCAGGCACTCGATGGCCAGCACGATGGCCACGTTGGCCAGCACCAGCGCGAAGCTGATCAGCCAGACGCCGCCGACCGAGGCCAGGGCCAGGATGGCGGGATGCTGCCACTGGCTGACGCCGAACACCGCCCACGGGCCGCCCAGCGCCTGCCAGGAGCGCAGCCACTCGGTGAGCAGCCAGCAGCTCGGCACCACGAACAGCCCGGCCAGCGCCCGGGGCCAGGTCAGCGGCGGCCGCAGCAGCTTCCACGCGGCCACCCCGAACGGTATCCACAGCACGCCGAACACCGCTGCCACCAGCAGCACCGCGGGCCCGATCTCCGGTGCCATCCAGTACAGCGCGGCGATCAGGTACCCGGCCCCGAGCCACCAGGCGCGGACCCCGCCCTCCCGGGCGGTGGGCGACCTGATGATCAGCACCAGGCCGGGGACCAGCCCGAACCAGGCCAGGAACTCCCAGTTGACGTCCGGGAAGGTGAGTACCAGCAGGGCGCCGCAGCAGAGCATGAGGAACCTGACCGACCTGATCCACCTGACCGGCTTGGTCAGCGCGCCGCGCAGCCCCACCCTCCCATTGTCGCCGGCCGTAAACCGGCGTGCACCACGGGCCGTTCGGCATAAGGACCTTGAACTGGCCTCCGTGAGGGCGCGGGAGACCAGGACCCGGGCCAGGTGCTCGCGGTACTCCTGGCTGGCGCGGATGTCGGAGGCGGCGCTGGTGCCCTCGGCGGCGTGCGCGGCGGCCTCGGCGGGCGCGGCCCCGCCGGCCAGGGCGGCCTCTACCGCGGCGGCGCGCAGCGGGGTGCCGCCCATGTTGACCAGCGCCACGTTGCGGCCCTGGACGGCGACGCCGACGATGGCCCAGTCGATCGCCCGCTGGGTGAACTTCTGGAACGACCAGCCGCCCGTGGTGGTGGGCCGAGCGGCCGGCTTGGGCACCCGGATCTCGGTGAGCAGTTCTCCCGGCTCGAGCACGGTCTCGAACAGGCTCTGGAAGAACTCCCCGATACCGATCTCCCGGGCGCCGTCGGTGCCCCGGGCGACCAGGGTGGCGTCCAGCGCGAGCAGCACGGCGGGCAGGTCTGAGGCCGGGTCGGCGTGCGCGACCGAGCCGCCGATGGTGCCGCGGTGCCTGATCTGCGGGTCGCCGACCTGCCCGGCGGCATGCGCGAGCAGCGGCACCTCGCGGGCCAGCAGTTCGGAGTGGTGCACGTCGTGGTGCCTGGTCAGCGCGCCGATCGCGACGTGGGAACCCTGGTCGGTGACGTAGGACAGGTCGCTGAGCCCGCCCAGGTCGATGATCACCTCGGGGGCGGCCAGCCGCAGCTTCATCAGCGGCAGCAGCGAATGCCCGCCGGCCAGGTACTTGGCGTCCTCACCGTGCTCCGCGGCCAGGTCGCAGGCTTCCTCGGCCGAGCCTGCCCGTTTGTAGGTGAACGACGACGGGATCACGAGGACGCTCCTGAGGACTCCGCGGCCGCGAGCGCGGCCCTGACGATGTTGTGGTAGCCGGTGCACCGGCACAGGTTGCCTTCCAGGCCGGTCCGCACCTGCTCCTCGGTCGGGTGCGAGTTCTCCTTCAGCAGCGACACGATCGCCATCACCATGCCCGGCGTGCAGAAGCCGCACTGCAGCCCGTGCTGCTCGTGGAAGGCCTGCTGCACCGGGTGCATCGTCCCGTTGCTGGCCAGCCCCTCGACCGTGGTGACCTGGTGCCCGCTGGCCTGGGCGGCCAGCACCGTGCAGGACTTTACCGACTCGCCGTCGAGCAGCACCGTGCAGGCACCGCAGGACGTCGTGTCGCAGCCGACGTTCGTCGCGGTCAGGTCCGCCACGTCGCGCAGGAAGTGCACGAGCAGCATGCGGTCCTCGACGTCCGCGGTGATCTCCTTGCCGTTGACGGTCAGGTCGACCTTCACTGGTTACCCGCTTTCCTGTCTCGCGCTCCGCGCGGAATTCAGCACTGCGTTGATCGCGGCCCAGACCCGCTGGGGCGTGGCCGGCATGTCGATGTGCCTGACGCCGAGGTGCGCGACCGCATCCACTACGGCGTTCTGGATCGCGGGCGTCGAGCCTATCGTGCCCGCCTCGCCGATGCCCTTGACGCCCAGCGGGTTCAGGTCGGTCGGCGTCTCGCTGCTCACCAGCTCGAAGCTGGGCAGGTCGGGCGCGGAAACGGCCGCGTAGTCGGCCAGCGTGGAGGTCAGCGGGTTGCCGTCCGCGTCGTAGAGCACCTCCTCGAGCAGCGCCTGGGCCGCGCCCTGGGCAATACCGCCGTGCCGCTGGCCCTCGGTGAGCACCGGGTTCAGCACCGGGCCCGCGTCGTCGACGGTCACGTGCCGCAGCATCTTCACCTGGCCGGTCTCGGTGTCGACTTCCACCACGGACACATGGCACCCGAACGGGAACGTGGGCCGCTCCTGAATGAAGTTCACGTCGGCGATCAGGCTGCCGCCGCTGGTGTGGCCCGCGACCTGGGCCCAGGACAGGGCGGTGTCCGGGTCGCCGCGGATCTGCCACAGCCCGGTGGCGACCTCGAGCACCACGTCGGCTTCGGCGGCCTCCAGCATCGCCGCGGCGTGGTGCCGCGCCTCGTCCTTGACCTCGATCGCCGCCTTGTGCACGGCCGAGCCGCCGAGCTGCAGCGACCGGGAACCGTAGGTGCCGACACCGGTCGGGATCAGGTCGGTGTCACCGTGGATGACGGTGATCTGATCCATCGGGATGCCGAGCTCGTCCTGAACGAGCATGGCCCACGCGGTGTGGTGCCCCTGGCCGTGGGCCGAACTGCCGGTGTAGACGGTGGCCGAGCCGCTGTCCGTCACCTCGATCTTGGCCGTCTCGCCGGCGTCCGGGTCCGGCGCGGTGATCTCGACGTAGGAGGACAGGCCGATACCGAGCTGCCTGGCGTCACCGCTGGCGCGCCGGCGCTGCTGCTCCGCACGCAGCTGCGGGTAGCCCGCCGCGGCCAGCGCCTGGTCCAGCGCGTCGGCGTAGCGGCCGGTGTCGTACATGGCGCCGGTCTTGGTCTGGAAGGGGAACTTGTCCGGGGCGACGAAGTTGCGCCGCCTGACCTCGGCCGGGTCCATGCCGATCTCGGCGGCGAACAGGTCCACCGCGCGCTCGATGGCCGCCGTGGCCTCGGGCCGGCGGCCCCCCGGTAGGCGGCGATCGGCGCCGCGTTGGTGACGGCCTGGCGGAAACCGGCCTGCACGTCCGGGATGTCGTACACGCCGGGTGCCATCAGGCAGGTCAGGAAGGGCAGCAGCCCGCCGATGCGCTGGTAGGCGCCGGCGTCCTGGATGACGTCGATGCGGTAGGCTAGGATGCGGCCGTCCCGGCTGCCGCCGATCTTTATGCGCTGCAGCTGGCCGCGGCCCTGCGACATCGCGACCAGGTTCTCGCTGCGGGTCTCGGCCCAGCGCAGCGCCCGGCCGGTCTTCCTGGCCGCCCAGGCGATGGTGATCGTGTCCCGGTCGATGCCGATCTTGGCGCCGAACCCGCCGCCGACGTCGGGTACCACCACGCGGAGCTGGTCGGGCGCCATGCCCAGCGCGCCGGCCAGGATCAGCCGGCTCACCTGCGCGTTCTGCGAGCTGGCCCAGACGGTCAGCTTGCCGTTCTCATAACTGGCGGCCGCGGCGCGGCCCTCCATCGGGAGGCACGCGACCCGCTGGTTAACGATCTCCTGCTCGACGACCACATCGCAGCCGCCGAACGGGGTGTCGTCGGTGGACACGGCGTTCTGGACGGCGATGTTGGTGCCGGCGGCCGGGAACAGCAGGGTCTGGTCGGCGACGCCGGCCGCCGGCCCCAGCACCACCGGCAGCGGGTCGTAGTCCACACTGACCAGGTCGGCTGCGTCCTCGCCCTGGTAATTGCTATCGGTTATCACCACCGCGACCGGTTCGCCCACGAACCGCACCACCTCCACCGCGAGCAGAGGCTCGGCCCACGGGCCGCCGAGCGGCGCCGGGCTGCCGTCCCACTCGCCTGAGCTCGGCGGCGGCGGCGCCAGGTCGTCCATGTCAGCGGCGGTCAGCACGGCGATCACGCCGGGCTCGCTGACCGCCTCGCTGGCGTCGATGGCGGTGATGCGCGCGTGGGCCAGCGGGCTGCGGACGAAGGTCAGGCGGGCCGCCCGGCTAAGTTCCGGGGTCCTCAGGTCGTCCACGTAGACGCCGCCGCCGGTCAGCAGCCGCGGATCCTCGGTCCGGATGACCCGGGTGCCCATTATGCTCATGCAGCCCTCCATAGCATCGATTGCACCGGCCCTCACCAGCGAAACTACACCTGAGCGGGCCCGCGCAGCCATTGCCGGTGCCACAAAGCCGCCCGCAGCCAATTATGGCCGAGTCACGCCAGCAGGTGACCAAGCCCTGCCTCAGCGGCTACAGGATCGTTCCACCAAATGAGCTAGCGTCCATCTCATGCTAGACGCCGCATACTGGACAGCCCGGCTGGCCGAACTGACCCGGCAGGAGCGTGTGCCCGGGGCCGCGCTCGGCATCTGGGCCGACGGGCAGGAGGTGCTGGCCGCCGCCGGCGTGCTGAACCGCGCTACTGGCGTGGCGGTCAGCACCGACTCCCTGTTCCAGGTCGGGTCTATCACCAAGCCGTGGACCGCCACGATGATCATGCAGCTGATCGAGGAAGGCCGGCTGTCCCTCGGCAGCACCGTGGCCCAGGCGCTGCCCGGGCTGCGGCTCGGCACCGGGGACGTCGCGGACCGGGTCACGGTGGCGCACCTGCTCACCCACACCAGCGGCATCGACGGCGACATCTTCACCGACACCGGCCGCGGCGATGACTGCGTGCAGCGCTACGCCGGCCTGCTCGACCGGGCCGCGTCGGTGTTCTCGCCGGGCAGCACGTACTCCTATTCCAACAGCGGCTACGTGCTGGCCGGCCGGATCATCGAGGTGCTCGACGGCCGGACCTGGGACGAGTCGCTGCGGGAACGGCTGTGCGGGCCGCTCGAGCTGAACCAGACGGTCACCCTGCCCGAGGAGGCGATCCTGCACCGGGCCGCGGTCGGGCACTACGCCGACGGCGGCGTGGTGCGGACCTGGGCCTTGCCGCGCAGCATCGGCCCGGCCGGCCTGATCACGGCCGCACCGCACGACCTGCTCACCTTCGCCCGGTTCCACCTGGACGGCGGGGTCGCGCCGAACAGCAAACGGTTGCTGAGCGAGGCGGTGGTGGCGCTCATGCAGAAGCCGCAGGCCGCCATCCCGGGCTTCGGCACGGCCGCCGGGGCGGTGGGCTTCGGGTGGCGGCTCAGCCGCTGGGACGGCCGGGTGGTCATCGGGCACGACGGCGACACCATCGGGCAATCTGCCTACCTGCGGGTCGACCCGGAGGCCCGGGTCACCGCCTGCCTGCTGACCAATTCCGCCGAAACCGCGACGCTGTACCGCCAGGTGTTCGGCGAGGTGTTCGCCGACCTGACCGGAGCCGCCCTGCCCGCCGATCCCGGCCCGGCCGATGCCGATCCGGGCGGGGCCGATCCGGGCGGGGCCGATCCGGGCGGGCGCGCCCTCGACCAGCACGCCGGCCGCTACGAGCGGACGTCACGGCGGTATGACATCACGGTCCGCGACGGGCGGCTGCACATGGTCCTGACCATCACCGGCGAACTTGCCGCCCTCACCGCCGCCGAACCCGAGCAACTGGTCCTGTTTCCGGCCGACTCCTCGGGCGCGAACTTCGTGTGCCGGTCCCGCGACGATGAGCCCTGGGTTCCGCTGAGCTTCGGCGAGCTGGCCGGCGGGACTCCGCACCTGTTCATGAGCGGCCGGGTCACCCCTCGCGTCGGGTGACCCGGGGATGATCGGCGTCTTTCAGTGGCCGGTCAGGTGGATCACGCCGACGTCGGACAACCCGTTGAGGGCCAGTTGCACGGCGAGCGCGGCCAGCAGGAACCCGAAGACCTTCTCGGTCACCAGCATCCGGCTGGCGTCCAGGCGGCTGCTGACCTGCACGGCCCAGCGGAACACGGCGACGTGGAGCGCGAGGACCACGACGACGATGCCGACGACGACGGCGGACACCGAGACCGAGGCGGCTTCTGCCGAGGCGGTGACCAGGACCACGATCCCAGCTGGGTTCAGCAGGTAAGGCACGGCCAGCGGGAACACGGCGAGCTGCATGACAAAGGTGGCGTCCAGTGATTCCAGATACATCCCTGCTCCCGCGTCTGCCGTGATCCTTCACTCTGCGCGGGCGGCGAGCCTCATCCCGCACGGATGATTCCCGTCCTGCGGCCGGCCCGCATCGCTCGGCCCGCTACTGATTGGATGATGCTTTCGCCGCTTGCTGCTCGGGAGGACCGCGCTGAACGCTGCCGCCGGGGAGACGGTTTCCTTGCTGGCCCTGCTGGCCGTGCTGGCCTGGGCGGTGATCAGGCCGAGGGGCTGGCCCGAGGCGGTCGCGGCGGCGCCGGCCGCGGTCATCCTGGTCGCGGCGGGCGCGGTCCCGGCCCACGCCGTGGTCACCGAGGCCCGGCGGCTGGGGCCGGTGATCGGCTTCCTGGCCGCCGTCCTGGTGCTGGCCCACCTGTGCGACGACGACGGGCTGTTCAAGGCGTGCGGGGCGTGGATGGCCCGGGCCAGCGCGGGCCGCCCGCGCAGGCTGCTGGCCCAGGTGTTCGCGGTCGCGGCGGTGACCACGGCCGTGCTGAGCCTGGACGCCACGGTGGTCCTGCTCACCCCGGTGGTGTTCGCCACCGCGGCGCGGCTGGAGGTACGGGCCCGGCCGCACGTGTACGCCTGCACCCATCTGGCCAACTCCGCGTCGCTGCTGCTGCCCGTGTCCAACCTGACCAACCTGCTGGCCTTCGCGGCCAGCGGGCTGGCGTTCGGCCATTTCGCGGCGCTGATGGCGGTGCCGTGGCTGGCGGTCATCGGCGTCGAGTACGCGGTGTTCGGCCGGTTCTTCGCCGCCGACCTCGGGGCCGGGCCAGCCCCGGATAGCAGCGCCCCGGACGGCGGCGCCGCCGCCGGGAAGGCGGCCCCCTGGCCGGGGTTCACGGTGGCCGTGGTGGCGCTCACGCTGGCCGGGTTCGCGGCCGCGTCCGCGGCCGGGGTGAGCCCGGTCTGGGCCGCCTGCGCCGGGGCCGCGGCGCTGGCGGCCCGGGCGCTGGCCCGCAGGCGGACCACTGCTGCCGGCCTGCTGCGCGCCGCCGACGTGCCGTTCCTGGTGTTCGTGCTCGGGCTGGGGATAGTGGTCTCCGCCGTGGTGAGCAACGGGCTCGGCGCCGCGCTGCGGCCGCTGCTGCCCGGCGGGACGTCGCTGCCCGCGCTGCTGGGCATCGCGGCGCTGGCCGCCGCGCTGGCGAACATCTGCAACAACCTGCCCGCGGTCCTGGTGCTGCTGCCGCTGGCCGCGCCCGCCGGCGCCGGCGCGGTGCTGGCCGTGCTGATCGGCGTCAACGTCGGCCCGAACCTGACCTATACCGGCTCGCTGGCCACCCTGCTGTGGCGCCGCACCCTCCGGCACCACGGATCAGCACCTGATCTGGGGGAATTCACCCGGCTTGGGCTGCTCACGGTCCCGGCCGGGCTGATCATCGCGGTACTGGCGCTGTGGGCGGGCCTGCGGGTCATAGGAGGCTGATCAACGTTGACGACCAGTGACAGCACGGATCGTTCGGTGCTCATATGGGTGTCCGAGGGGACCTGGCGGGCCAGCGTGGATGCGGCGCTCAGCCTGGCTCCGGCCGCGGCCAGGTTCACCTTGCTGCACGTCACGGCGGCGGAGGCGGCCGGCGCCGCGCACGGCGCCTTCGCCGGCCTGCTCGGCCGGGGCGGGCATGATCCTGGCCAGCAGCTGGATGCGCTCGAGGCCAGCTCAGCGGCTGAACTGCTGGCTGCGGCGGAGCGCCGCCTGGGCCTCCCATGCGAACGGCGGGAAGTTCAAGGCCAGCCCGAACGGGCCGTGGTGGCCGCGTCCGCCCAGGCGGATCTGCTCATCGTGGCCAGGGACGGCGACCGGTCCCGGCTCGGGCCGAAGAGCCTGGGCCGGGCCACCCGGTTCGTGGTGGACCACGCCGCCTGCCCGGTCCTGCTGGTCTGGCCGGCGCCCGCACCGGGCGTCGGCACTATTCCCCCGCCGCCACATCACCCTCACCCGCCGGGGCGGTGAGGCGGGAAACCCGGACAGGAGAAAGCGACGCCTTGTAGCATCTCCAACACCAAGCGTAGCGAAGGGTTGCCAACATGGCCGACATGACCAGCGAAGCCCGCGTAGTCGCCCTGGAGCGGCGATGGCCGGGCGACGCAGGCAGCCGCAGCGACGACTTGCTGGATATCGCCTTCGGGTGGACCGATTTCACCAGGCTGCGCCGCCTGGTGGCCGGGCGGTGCGCGGCGGCCGGGCTGACCGGATCACGGCTCGACAACTTCGTCCTGGCCGTGCACGAGATCTCGGCCAACGCCATCGTGCACGCCGGCGCGGGCGGCAGGCTGATCCTGCGGCACAGCGCCAACGGGCTCCGCTGCCTGATCGAGGACCACGCGCCGTGCGGTCCCCGCGATCACGGCCTGCCCGCCGGGCCGGAGCCGGGCCAGATCCCCCGCGCGCGCGATGGTTCGGCGGGGACCGTCCCGCATGAGGCCGCGGGCGCGGAAACAGGCCGGGGGCTGTGGCTCGCCGCGCAGCTCACGGACGAGCTCAGCATCACGTCGGGCCCTGAAAGCACCACCGTGTCGCTCTACATGCGCTTCGAGTAGCCCGGCATCGTCAACCATGGGTTGACGATGCGCTGACACGCGGGCTAGCTGGCGGCGCGGGCGGCCAGGGGACGGCGGCGGGCGGCGGGGTCGGCCAGCGCGGGAGGCTGCCAGCCGTCGTCGGGGGCGTTCAGGGTGACGCCGGGCGGCACGATCTGGTCGATGCGGTCGAGGACCTCGTCGTCGAGGGTCAGGGTCGCGGCCGCCAGCAGGTCGGTGAGCTGGTCCATGGTGCGCGGGCCGATGATCGCCGAGGTCACGCCCGGATGTGCGGTCACAAAGGCCAGCGCCATGTGGGTCAGTGAGCAGCCCGCGTCGGCGGCGATCTTGATGAGCTCCTCGACGGCGGCAAGCTTGGCCGCGTTCCCCGGCCGCGACGGGTCGAAGCGCTGCGGCAGCCGCTGGGCCCGGCCGCTGCTCATGTCCACGCCGGAGTCGCGGCGGTACTTGCCGGTCAGCCAGCCGCCGGACAGCGGGCTCCAGGCGATGACGCCCATGCCGTACTTCTGGCAGGTCGGCAGGACTCCGGCCTCGATACCGCGGACGAAGATCGAGTACGGCGGCTGCTCGCAGCGGAACCGGACGTGGCCGCGCCGGTCCGCGACCCACTGCGCCTCGACGATCTGCTCGGCCGGGAACGTGGAGGAGCCGATGGCGCGGACCTTGCCGCTGCGCACCAGGTCGGACAGCGCGGATAGGGTTTCGTCGATGTCGGTGTCCGGGTCCGGCCGGTGCATCTGGTACAGGTCGATGTAGTCGGTCTGCAGTCGGCGCAGGCTGTTCTCGACCTCGCGGACGATCCAGCGGCGCGAGTTCCCCCGCATGTTGACGTCTGCGCCCATCGGACTGTGCGCCTTGGTGGCCAGCACCACGTTGTCGCGGCGGCCGAGCAGCGCCTGCCCGACGATCTCCTCCGACTCCCCCGCCGAGTACACGTCCGCGGTGTCGACGAAGTTGATGCCGCCATCCAGCGCCGCGTGGATGATCCTGATGCTCTCCTCGTGGTCGGGGTTGCCCCACTGGCCGAACATCATCGCGCCCAGGCAGTACGAACTGACCTTGATCCCGGTACCGCCGAGCGTCCGCATCCGCATCCTGACTGCCGCCTTTCGTCGCACTGACCGGTCTTTCCCAGCCTATTAGCCTTCTTATGTTGCCTAAGGCATGGGTATAGTTGACTTAGGCAAGCATCTCTTGGGAGGTGGCGTGAGCGAACTGACCGATGCCGGGGAGTCCGCGGTGGCGGCGGTGCGGGCGTTCAACCGGTTCTACACGAACATGATCGGGCTGCTGCGCGGCAAGTACCTGGGCACCCCGTACTCGCTCACCGAGGCCAGGCTGCTGTTCGAGCTGGCCCAGCGCGACGCCAGCGAGGTCACCGACCTGCGCCGGACGGTCGACATCGACGCGGGCTATATGAGCCGGATCCTGGCCAGGTTCTCCTCCGACGGGCTCGTCACCCGGGAGCGGTCGGCGGCCGACGCGCGCCGCCAGGTCATCAGGCTGACGGATCCGGGCCGTGCGGCCACAGCGGGCCTGGACGCGCTGTCGGCCAGGCAGACCAGCGACATGCTGGCCGCCGTGCGCGAGGATGACCGGCGCAGGCTGCTTGATGCCATGCGCGTCATCACTGACGTCCTGGCCGAATCGCCGCGGCCGCGCGGCTACCTGCTCCGGGCGCCTGTGCCGGGCGACATGGGCTGGGTGGTGCAGCGGAACGGGGCGCTGTACGCGGAGGAGTTCGGCTGGGACTCCTCCTACGAGGCGCTCGTGGCCAGGATCGTCGCCGACTACGTCGACCACTGCGATCCCGACGCCGAGGCGGCCTGGATCGCCGAGGTGGACGGCACGCCGGCCGGCTGCGTGTTCTGCGTGCGCGAGAACGCCACGACCGCCCGGCTGCGGCTGCTGCTGGTCGAACCCTGGGCCCGGGGGTTCGGCATCGGGGCCCGGCTGGTCGAGGAGGTGCTGCGGTTCGCCCGGCGGGCCGGATACTCCGACATCACGCTATGGACCAACGACGTGCTGGCCGGCGCACGGCGGATCTACCAGCAGGCCGGTTTCACCCTGGACAATGAGAGCCGTCACCACAGCTTCGGCCAGGACCTGGTCGGCCAGAACTGGTCCCGGCGCCTGTAGCCCGCGCCGGGGAGGTGACGGTCCCGCGGGACTTGACGATCAGCGGCGGCGGCGGGCCGGGAGGATGGCTCCGATCAGCCACAGGACCGGGAAGATGAAACCAATCAAGCCGAGAAGCAAGTGTCCCTTGCGAAAGGTCAGAACGCAAAGCGTGCACACCAGCACCAGGTAGATGACGCCCGTGAGGACCCAGCCGATTCCTGACATGGTCAGCCTCCCCTGTTCAGAATTCCCGACATGACCGACGATCTACTGCGATTCAGTGGACCATCCCGCCCCTGCCTGCGCATCACCCCGTCCGGATGATGCCGACGGCCAGGATGAGGGCGCCTCGTGGAGTTCCCGGTACGGGCCGCTGACCCGGATGAGCTGCTCATGCGTGCCGCGCTGGGTGACCTTGCCGTGGTCAAGCACGATGATCTCGTCGACCTGGTCGAGTCCTTCGAGCTCGTGCGTGATGAGCAGGGTGGCGCGGTCCGCGGTCAGAGCGAGCAGGTCGGCGGTCAGGGCCGCGCGAGCTTCGGGATCAAGGTGCGCGGTCGGCTCGTCGAGGATCAGCACGGCCGGATCCGCCAGCAGCGCCCTAGCCAGCGCGAGCCGCTGCCGTTCGCCGCCGGACATGGCCGCGCCATGGGTGCCGACCGGGGTGTCCCAGCCCCGGGGCAGCGACTGGATCCAGGGCAGCAGCCCGGCCCGCGCGGCGGCGTCCGCCAGTTCGTCGCCCGTGGCGCGGGGCCGGGCCAGTCGCAGGTTGTCACGGATGCTGGCATCGAAGATGTGCGGATCCTGGGGACACCCGCCGATGACGGTCCGGACCGCGTCGGCGCCGTAGCTGGCCAGGTCGGCGCCGTTCAACGTGCTGCTCCCCCCGGCCGGGTCGAGGAAGCGCAGCAGGACCGCGGCGACCGTGGACTTGCCCGCGCCGCTCGGGCCGATGAGCGCGACGCGCCGGCCCGCCGGCAGGTCGAGGTCGAGCCCGTCCAACACGAGCGGCCCGTCCGGCTCGTACCGGACCTGCACCCCCGATAGCCGGACCTGCACGGGCGCGGCTGGCAGCGGCCGCTGAGCCGACGGGTCGGCGACCGGATCCGGGGCGTCCAGGATCGCGCCGATCCGGCGGGCCGACGCGCGCGCCGATCCGAGCGCGAGCGCAGCCGCCGGCATGAGCGTCACCGCCTCGAAGGACGCCAGCGCCGTGAGGGTCAGCACCGCCAGCGGCACCCTGGTGAGCGTTCCGTGCCCCACTGCCGCCACCCCGAGGACGAGCACCGCCCACAGGGTCAGTCCGGTCAAGGCGCTGATCAGCCCGCTGCCCAGGCCCGTTGCGGCAGCCAGGCGCCTGGCCTGTGCGGTCAGCTTCCTGTCGGCTTCGGCAGCAGCGGCGAGCGCGGTGTCCTGCGCGCCGAACGCGTGCAGGTCGGCCGCGCCGGCGAGCAGGTCGGTGACTGCCGCGCTGAGCTCGCCGCGTGCCGCCGCGGTCGCCCTAGCCGCCCGGCGGGAGGCCGCGACGGCCAGCGGCGGCGCCAGGGCCCCGGCGGCGAGCAGGCCGAGAGCCAGCACACCCCCGGCCGGCACGAGGATCAGCAGGCAGAAGGTCACCGCCCCCGCGCCGACCAGAGCCGCGGCCAGCGGTGGCCCGATGCCGCGGATGAACAGGTCCTGAGTGGCGTCCACGTCACTGATCAGCGCGGCCAGCAGATCACCGGACCGGAAGGCGGCCAGCCCGGCTGGCGCAAGCCGCTCCAGCCGACGGTAGATAGCCACCCGGATGTCGGCCAGCACCCGGAACGCGACATCGTGCGACGTCAGCCGCTCGAGATAGCGCGACACACCGCGGCCGATACTGAACACGCGGACGGCTACGACCGCCGCCGAGATGGCCAGGATGCTCGGGTGCTGTGAGGCGCGGGCCAGCAGGAACCCTGAGGTGGCCAGCAGGGCCACGCCGCAGCCGGTGGCGGCCGCGCCGGCCAGGACGGACAGGACCAGCCGGCCGCGCAGCGGCCGGGCCAGCCACAGCAGCCGGAGCAGCGGCCAGCGCCCGGCGGTCATGCCCGCGGGCTGGCCGCTCACCGGAGCACCGCCGCGATCGGGGCGGCCGTGACCGACGACATCCGTTTCCCTTGGTCCAGGCGGATGACCCGGCCGCCCCCGCCTGCCCAGCCCCCGCGGTGGCTGACCAGGATGACGGTGCGATCGGCTAGGGCAGTGTCGATGGCGGTCTGGATATGCCGGGCACTGACCGGATCCAGGTGAGCGACGGGCTCGTCCAGGAGCAGCAGCGGCGCGTCTCGCAGGAACGCGCGGGCCAGCGCGATCCGCTGCCGCTGGCCAGCGGACAGCCGCAGGCCGCGCTCGCCGAGCGGCGTATCGTATCCGGCCGGCAGTTCGGAGATGAAGTCGGCGGCGCCCGCCAGCCGGGCGGCCCGGCAGATGGCGTCGCGGCTCGCGCCGGCCTGGCCGAGGGCGATATTGTCCGCGGCGGTGCCGGTGAACAGATACGGCTGCTGGGGCACCCAGGCGATCTGGGCGCGCCACTGCCGGAGGTCTATGGCCGCCACGTCACCGTCCGCCCCGCCTCCGGCCAGCTCGATGGTCCCGGCGACCGGCGCGATGAAGCGGAGCAACAGCGCGAGCAGCGTGCTCTTTCCCGCGCCGCTCGGGCCCGTGAGCACGACCCGGTCCCCCGGCGCGATCGTCAGGCTCACCCCGTCCAGGGCCGGGCGATGACGGCCGGGATAAGCCGCGGTGACGCCGTTCAGCCTGATGTACTGCGTCCGCAGATCGGCGCGGGAGCGGCCGCTGCGCGGGGCCTTGGCCGCGGACCTGGCCCGGGGCTCGCCCGGCATCGCGGTGTCCAGGATCTCGAAAACGCGGCCGGCCGCGGTGACACCTTCCATGCTCGCGTGAAACTGCGCGCCGACCGCACGGACCGGCAAGAATGCTTCCGGGGTGAGCAGCAGGACCAGCAGCGCCGTCTCGTAGCCCAGGTGGCCGTACAGCAGCCGGAGCCCGACCTCGACCGCGACGAGGGCGGTTGCCACCGCGGCGGATAGCTCCAGCACCAGCGCGGACAGGAAGGCCACCCGCAGGGTGGACATGGTGGCCGCCCGGTAGTCCTCGGTGACCTTGGCGATCACCTGTTCCTGCGCCTTGGCCCGGCCGAACACCTTGAGCGTGGGCAGGCCCTCGACCACGTCGAGGAAGTGGCCGCCGAGGGTGGCCAGCAGCCGCCACTGCCGCCGCGTCTGCGCCTTGGTGTGCCAGCCGACCAGCACCGCGAACACCGGGATCAGCGGCAGCGTCACGGCGATGATCACCGCGGAGACCCAGTCCGCGACCGCCACCCTGACCAGCACCGCGACCGGCACCAGCACCGAGAGGACGAGCTGCGGCAAGTACCGGGCGAAATAGGAATCCAGCCCGTCCAGGCCCTTGGTACTCAGGGTGGTGATCTCACCCGCCCGCTGGCCACCCAGCCACACCGGGCCCAGCCGCAGCGAGCGGGCGATGAGCGCCCCGCGTAGCTGCGATTTCACGGTCGCGGCCGCACGCAGCGCGGCCACCTCCCCGCCATAGCTCACCACCGCCCGGGCCGCCACCACGACCAGCAGCGCCGCCAGGGTGCCCGACAGCGCGGCCGCAACGTCGCCGCGGGCGGCCACGGCCAGGGCGCGGGCGAGCAGGCCCGCCTGGGCCAGGATCAGCCCCGTTCCGGCCAGACCGAGCACGACGGTAACCGCCAGGTGCGCACGCGCGGCCCCGGCATAACGGAGCAGCCGGCGATCAACCGCCCCGCGGCGGGCCCCGCCACTGACGCCCATGCGGCCGAGTATGCCGGGAGGCGGCGGGCTGCCGGGTCACCCGGCGTGGGTGATGCCTGAGCCGGAGCCCCGGACGGAGCCTTGTGATCACACGAAATGCTGATCTCGGGAGGACCGCCATGACGGTGAGTGCTGATCAGCTGGCGAGCTGGCGTGAGACACCCGCGAAGCAGGCCATCGTGGAGTTCGTCGCCGCCGTGACCGATCCGGACGCGCCGGACTTCGTGCCGGAGCGCGACCGCGTGGCGGTCTTCGACAATGACGGCACCTTGTGGACCGAGCAGCCCGTGTACGCTCAGCTGGTCTTTGCACTGGACCGGGCGGCTGAGCTGGGGCATCCCACCAGCCTCGAGAAGCTGCACGCCGGCGGGATGGCGGCGCTGATGCAGTTGATGGCACTCACCCACGCGGGTATCACCACCGAGGAATTCGACGCCGCCTGCCGGAACTGGCTGGCTTCGGCCCGGCACCCGCGCTTCGGGCGTCCCTACCCGGAGACGGTGTACCAGCCGATGCTCGAGCTACTGGGGCTGCTGGACCGCAGCGGCTTCTCCTGCTGGATCTTCTCCGGCGGCGGCACGGACTTCATGCGGACGTGGACGACTGACGTCTACGGCCTGCCCCCGCACCGGGTGATCGGCAGCGTCGGGGAAACCGAGTTCCGCACCGGCGCCGGGGATCCCGAGCTCGTCAAGGGCACGACCATCCAGGTCATCAACGACGGGCCGCAGAAGCCGAGCTCGATCCACCGGCACATCGGGCAGCGGCCGATCCTGGCCGCCGGGAACACCGACGGCGACCTGGCCATGCTCCAGTGGACCGCAGCCAGCCCATACCGCACCCTGGAACTGGTCGTCCACCACA
Source organism: uncultured Actinomycetes bacterium (assembly GCA_963835775.1). GTDB lineage: Bacteria > Actinomycetota > Actinomycetes > Streptosporangiales > Streptosporangiaceae > Palsa-504. The sequence continues at coordinate 375,582 of CAWIHB010000010.1, forward strand.
CTGACGCCGAGCGGGAGTACGCCTACGATCGCGACCCCATCCTGGGCAGCGGCACAGATCAGATCCTCGCCACCGCAACCGACCAGAAATGGATCGTGATCGACATGGCCGCCGACTGGGCGAATGTGCACTCTGCTAGGTGAGAACGCGGGGTTAGCGGTGATCGTCGTTATGGCCGGGGTGTCTGGCAGCGGAAAGTCGACAGTCGGTGCGTTGCTGGCAGGCCGGCTTGGCTGGGCATTCGCTGACGGCGATTCCTTTCACCCCGCGGCCAACGTCGCCAAGATGGCCGCGGGAATACCGCTGACCGACGATGACCGGTGGCCTTGGCTGGGTGCGATCGCCGCCTGGATGGACGAGCGCGCCGCAGCGGGCGACTCCGGTGTCGTGGCGTGCTCGGCACTCAAGCGCGCCTACCGGGATGTGCTCCTGGATGGGCGTCCCGCCGCACGGCTCGTGTTCCTAAATATCGGTCATGAGGTAGACGCGACCCGGCTCACCGCCAGGCACGGGCATTTCTTTCCCTCGGGGCTGCTGGACAGCCAGTTCGATGATCTGGAGGTGCCACGACCGCCGGAGACGGTACTTGTCGTGCCCGCCGATGGCACGCCCGAAGAACTCGTGGCTGCGATCATCCATCGCCTGAACGTCGCTGACGCGACAGGTAGTTAGCCGAGCCTGGCGCATTCCGCGATAGTGCTGCCTCATCCTGCGAGGGGGATGGCAGCACCCGGCCCGGCGGGCAGGCTGCGGTATCGGGCGATAGGACCCCAGCGGGCTGACCTGAGTGCTGGAGCTGCCAGGAGGGCCAGGTGGCATCGAAAACCGAACGGACCATCATCAACGCGGCCGGGCTGGTGCAGGGCATCGTCCTGGTGACCTTCCCCGCGGCCAGCGCCATCTTTACCGAAAAAAGCGAGTACGGGCTGTCCAGCACCCAGTACGGGGACATGTTCCTGCCTCAGGTCGCGCTGGCCATTACCGCGTCGCTGCTCGGCGCCGGGCTGGCCCGCCGGATCTCCGCCAAGCGCGTCTACCTGCTCGGCCTGGCCTGCAGCACCATCTCGATGGTGCTGCTGCTGGTCAGCACCCTGGTCAAGGGCGACCAGGCCGCCGCGTATCCGATGCTCCTGGTCGCGACCGCGTTCCTGGGGGCCGGGTTCGGCCTGACCGTCCCGGTGCTGAACACCTATACCTCGGTTTTCCACCCGGACAGCGTCGACCGCTCGGTGCTGACGCTGAACGCGCTGCTCGGGCTGGGCACGGCGCTGGCGCCGGTACTGGTGGCCATCTTCGTCGGCCTGGGCTTCTGGTGGGGCCTTCCGATCCTGTCGACGGTGCTGCTCGCGGGCCTGCTGCTGGTCAGCCTGCGACTGCCGCTGCGGGCCGGAGCCGGGACCAGCGCCCGCGTACCGGGCCGCCACGGACTCCCGGCCCGATTCTGGCTGTATGCGGCGTTCGCCATGTGCTACGGCGCCTGCGAGACGATGAATGGCAACTGGTCCCAGCTGGATATGACCACCCGCCTGGGTGCATCCGCCACTCAGGCTTCGCTGGCGCTGGCCGCATTCTGGGCCATGGTCACCGTCGGACGGGTGCTGTTCGCCGCCGTCGGGCGGTGGCTGCCCGAGCGGGCCACCTACCGCATCCTGCCGTTCATCCTGGTCGGAACCTTCCTGTTGACCAGTGTCCTGTCCCGGCCGCACGCGGTGGCGGGGATCGCCGTTTTCGCGCTGGCAGGCCTGGGCTGCTCGGCGCTGCTGCCGCTAACCATCAGCTTCGGCGAGGGCGATCTGACCGCCATGGCTGCCGCGATGGCTGGCGGAGTGATCGCTTTCTACCAGCTCGGCTACGGGATCGCCGCATTCGGCGTCGGCCCGTTGCAGGACGCCGGCGTCAGCCTGTCGCGGATCTTCGGGTTCACCGCTATCATCGCCGCCACCATGGCCCTGCTGTCCCTCTTCGTCACCCGCCGGCATGGGCCGACCGGTCTTGCCGCCGACCCAGAGCCCTTGGCCTGCCCTGATCATTTGTAGGAGCTCGTGACTGCGATCATCCGTCGCCTGAACGTCGCTGCCGCGGCAGGAGGTTAGCCGGGCCGGGCGTATTCGACGATGCTTCTGCCCGTTCTCGGGCCCCCCAGATGATCCGCTGGGCGCGCAGGACCAGCGCGCCCATGGCAATCAGCACTGTGACGTTGAGGAGCAGCTGGAATGCCGCCCCTCGAGCCTCGCTCCAGCTTTCATACCCGGCGGCCAGGCCTATGTCAGCGGCAGCCGGAATGGTCGTCACCGAGATGAACACGCCGATAAGAGCGCTTGCTCGCGCTTCGGTCAGCGAGACGACGCCGACGATCCCAGCCAGGACAGCGACAACGATCGAGAACAAGTTCGGATTGTCGATGAGAGAGGAGACCGGTCGCACCCCGAGCGAGTACAGCTTCGGCGTGTGCCCGGACCAGCGGATCGCCAGGGCGAAGAGCAGGGTGACGATCATGGCGGCGGAGAATCCGGCGAGCAGGGCGAGCAGGCCACGGATCACCGGCCGCTTGGTTCGCTTGTCGATGCCGAGGGCAACACCCATGATCGCGTTGTATTCGGGCCCCACGACCATGGCGCCGACGATGAGGATCTGGGAATTGGTGAGGATGCCGACCGCGCCGATCAGCCCGGCGATGGCGAGCAGGATGTAGAAACTGGGTGCGTAGGTGGCATCCGCGCGGATCCGGGCCTCGACGACTTCCCACACGGGTGCGATGTCACGCTGCACCAGGAAATGCTTCGAGGCGCGGGGCGCCCTTTCGCCGAGAGTGGCATCCACGTAATCAACGGTGACAGTACCGCCACGGTCGTGCTGGAAGGCCTGCAGGTGCCGGAACACGGAGTTGGCGGACCGGGGCCGTACGTCGAACTGGATGGCGTCACTGGCCGGCCCGCGGGCAGCGCCGGAGAGCACGAGCAGGTTGGAGACGCCGGCGTCGACGGCGAGTACCTCGACGAGCTCCCTGGTCCGGTCGGGCACGCTGACCAGGCGTACATGAAAGGTCATCGTCGCTCTACCTCAGGCAGATCACTATGACCGGGATCCGCAGGCTGCGCCGCGAGCACAGGGCCCAGGGACACCAAGGTGTCACCAGGCTGCGGCGTCGGCGTGCTGGTCTGAGTGACGGGGACAAGCTGGCCATCCGCGTGCACGACGAACAAGAGGTCCTGTTCGGCGGGCGGCACGCCGTCGGCGCTGTGTGTGACGATCCGCGCCCCATCCTGGTATCGCTCGGTGACCGCCGGCCTGGTCATGCCAATGGCGAACAGGATGTGCCCGGTGGTGTAGGGGGCGACCACTCCGTGGCTGCGCTGCGGCGGCGCAAGCCGGTAGACGCGCCCCTCGACGGTTTCCGTCAGCAGCACCGAGGCAAGCGCGTTGAAGTCGTCCTCGTCGGTCAGCAGGAGCACGGCCGTGATGCCCTCGAGTCGCGCGCCGCGGCCGGTGGCCGCCGCGAGCAGCTCACCGGGCGCCAGTTCCAGCCCGGCCCGCCTGATCTGTTCCCGCTGCTGGTCCAGGCCCGCCCACATCACCACGTCCAGGCCCGCGGACTTCAGGGCCCGGCCAAGGTCGACCACCCAGGCCGCGCCGCCGACCAGAAGCGGCCGGGTGCGGGCGGGCCGGCTGACGCCCAACCGCCGGGCGGCCAGCGCGGCGGTCAGGCCGTACAGGGTCACCGTGGCCACGATGACGACGAACGTGGCGGGCAGGATCTTGCCGGCGCCGCCGATGCCCTTGGCGACCAGGCCCGCCGCGAACGTCGACGCGGTGGCGGCCGCGACGATGCCGCGCGGAGCCATCCAGCCGATGAAGGCACGCTCGCCTCTGGTCAGGTCCGTCCCCAGCGTCGACGCGAACGCGACGATAGGCCTGGCCGCGAGAACCAGGACGGCGACCAGGGCGAGCGTAGGCGGCAGCAGATGCCGAAGCGAGGCCGGGGTTACGGTGGCCGAGATGGAGATGAACAGGACGCCGATGATCAGCTGCACGAGCGTCTCGAAGAACGGGCGGCGTGACGGGATGTCAAAGCCCCGCCGATTAGCCAGGGCGAGCCCCATGAAAATCGCCGCGATGAGTCCGGTGTCCTCGCGGATCACGTCGCACGCGGCGGCCACCGCGATCACCGCGGCAAGTTGCGCGGTGGTGCCGAGCACTTCGCCGAGCCGGAGCTTGCGCAGCAGCAGCCAGAGCAGTGCGGTGCCGATGACCCCGCCGACGACGCCGACGCCGACGCTGGCCGTGAATTGGGCGAGCTGGCTGCCCGGCCCTTTGCGGGTGCTCGCGACCACGCCGTGGAACACTAGCGCGCCGAGGATTCCGCCGACCGGGTCGATCAGTGACCCCTCCCAGATGAGGACCTGCTGCAGCCGTTCGGTGGGCCGGACGAAACCGAGCAGCGGGCCTACGACGGTCGGTCCCGAGACGACGAGGATGATCCCGAGCATCACCGCCGCGCCGCGTGACATTCCCAGGAGCGGTGCGGCCACGGAGGCGGCGAGCGCGGTGGTGATCAGGACGCCGAGCACGATCAGGCGGATCACCACCTTGCGGGTATGGCCCTTGAGCTTGCGCATATCGAGGCTCAGGCCCGCGTCATAGAGGATGACGGCTACCGACAAGGACACCAGCGGCTCGAAGGCAGGCCCGAGCAGCCGCTGCGGGTTGACATCAGTGGTCAGTGCGCCCGCGACGAATCCGGCCGGCAGCAGCACGATGATGGCAGGAATGCGCAGGCGGCTGGCCAGGACCTGGGATCCGACGGCGAGTGCGAGGATCAGGCCGACCCCGGTCAGGATCTGGTTGGTCGTCAAGCCAGCCTCCGATAACCCAGAGCCCCATAGTTAAATTTGCCAACCGTTCATTTACCGGTTGCGCACGCGCAATCTCGGACCATTTGTCACCTCAAAGGTGGACGCGGCCGGCGCGGTAATCATCACCCGAATGGGGTGATGAACCGTGCTGCCCGACTGCATAGAACGGCGATAGAGGCCGGCCGGATATCAGCAAGCGCCGCGATCACGTCGGACAGGGTCGGCACGACACATGGACAGTGCGGTATATCGAAACGCGACAGGGGCCGGAAATGGGTGCTGAACGGGATCGGGTGGCTGGGTTCGGGCGGCTGGAAGACGGACTGCGGCAGGCCGGGGAATGGTACCAGTGGGGGCCGTACGTGAGCGAGCGGCAGTGGGGCACGGTGCGGGAGGACTACAGCGCCGACGGCAACGCGTGGGATTACCTGCCGCACGACCATGCCCGGTCCCAGGCGTACCGGTGGGGTGAGGACGGCCTGGCCGGGTTCTGCGACATCGAGCAGCGGCTGTGCCTGAGCCTGGCGCTGTGGAACGGGCGGGATCCGATCCTGAAGGAGCGGGCGTTCGGGCTGACCGGCCCGCAGGGTAACCATGGCGAGGACGTCAAGGAGTACTGGTGGTACCTGGACGCGATCCCGAGCCACGCCTGGAACCGGTGGCGCTACCACTATCCGCAGGGCGCGTTCCCGTACCAGGATCTGATCGATACCAACGCTCGCCGGGACCGTTACCAGCCCGAGTACGAGCTGCTGGACACCGGCGCGTTCGACGGCGACCGGTACTGGATCACCGAGGTGCATTACGCCAAGGCCGGCGCGGACGACCTGCTGATGGCCATCGAGCTCACCAACAAGGGCCCGGAGGCCGAGACCATCCACGTGCTGCCGACGGCTTGGTTCCGCAACACCTGGGCCTGGGATCCTGATCCCGGCGAGCCGAAGCCGGCCCTGCGGGCGTCGGGGGAGGCATCGGTCACCATCGAGCACCCCGTCTCCGGCACTATGGAGCTCATCGGCGCGGCCGGCCCCGACGGCTCCCAGCCAGAGCTGCTGTTCTGCGAGAACGAGACCAACACGGCCCGGCTGTACGGCAGCCACCCGGTCACCCCCTACCCCAAGGACGGCATCAACGACCACGTCGTCCACGGCGCGCCCACCGTCAACCCCGAGCGGGCCGGCACCAAGTGCGCGTTCTGGTACCGGGTGACCGTCCCGGCGGGCCAGACCGTCGAGCTGCGGCTGCGGCTGCGGCCGGCGGCCACGCCGAGGAGCCCGCCGTCGCGCTCGGCACCGGGTTCACCCAGGTGATGACCGGACGCCGGGCGGAGGCCGACGAGTTCTACACCGAGCTGACCCCGGCGAGCGCCAGCGCCGACGAGGCGCTGGTACTGCGCCAGGCGTGCGCCGGGATGCTGTGGAGCAAGCAGCTGTTCTACTACGACGTGGAACGGTGGCTGGACGGCGACCCCACCCAGCCGACCCCGCCCGACGTGCGCAAGAACGGGCGGAACGCCAAGTGGCGCAACTTCGACGGGTTCGACATCATGTCCATGCCGGACAAGTGGGAGTATCCCTGGTTCGCCGCCTGGGACCTGGCCTTCCACACCGTCACCCTGGCTCACCTGGACCCGGCGTTCGCCAAGTACCAGCTGATCGTGGTGTGCCGGGAGTGGTTCCAGCACCCGAACGGGGCGCTGCCGGCGTACGAGTGGGACTTCGGCGACGTCAACCCCCCGGTGCACGCCTGGGCGGCGCTGCAGGTTTTCGCCATCGACGGCGGCCGCGACACCAAGTTCCTGGCCCGGGTCTTCGACAAGCTCCTGGTCAACTTCACCTGGTGGGTGAACAGGGAGGACGCCGAAGGCAACAACGTCTTCGAGGGCGGCTTCCTGGGCCTGGACAACATCGGCCCGATCGACCGCTCCCACCTGCCGCCCGGCTACATCCTGGAGCAGTCCGACGCCACCGGCTGGATGGGGGCCTACGCGGTGGCAATGATCGGCATCGCGGGTGTCCTGGGCTGGACCGGCGAGCGCCAGTCGCAGGACCTGATCATGAAGTTCCTCGAGCATTTCGCGGGCATCCGGCGGGCCCTGGACGAGCAGGGCCTGTGGGATGACGCCGACGGGCTGTTCTACGACCGGCTGGTCCTCCCGTCCGGGGCCGCGGTCCCGGTCAAGGTCCGGTCCATGGTCGGGATTATCCCGGCGCTGGCCGCCGCGGTCATCGACGGCCAGGCGCTGCAGAACGTGATGAGCATGAACAAGATGTTCATGCGCTTCCTGCGGCGTGAAGGGATCCAGGACATGCAGCGGCTGAGCGAAAGGCCGCAGCTGCGCGGCGAGCCGGGCCACGAGCGGCTGCTGCTGTCGGTCGCCAAGCCCGACCAGATCGAGCGGCTGTTCGCCAAGCTGTTCGACGAGTCCGAGTTCCTGTCCCCGCATGGCCTGCGGGCGCTGTCGGCCTACCACCGCGACCACCCCTACTACTTCGACATCGGTGATTACCGGGCGTCCATCGACTACGAGCCGGCCGAGTCGACCACGTCGATGTTCGGCGGCAACTCCAACTGGCGCGGCCCGATCTGGATGCCGGTCAACTACCTTCTGGTCGAGGTGCTCGAGCGCTACCACCGGTTCTACGGCAAGGACTTCGAGGTGGAGTACCCGACCGGGTCGGGCAAGACGCTGACCCTGGACCTGATCGCCGCCGACCTGCAGGACCGGCTCATCTCCCTGTTTACCAACGACGCCGACGGGCGCAGGCCCTGCTTCGGCGGGACCGAGAAGATGCAGACCGATCCCGCCTGGCATGACAACCTGATCTTCAGCGAGTACTTCCACGGCGACAACGGCGCCGCGATCGGCGCGTTCCACCAGACCGGCTGGACCGGCCTGATCGCCGACCTGGTCCTGCGCCGCCACGGCGCGGTCCGCGCCCTCGGAGACGTCCTGCGCGACCTGGCCCCGTAACGCCCCTAGCAGAAGGGCACCCCAGTGACCAGTAACCAAGCCACCGCGACCGCGGCCGGGGCCGTCCCGGCCGCCCGTCCCGCCCCCGATGCCCGCACCCCGGTCGCGCTGCCCGGTCGGGCGTTCCCGCTGGGGGCCGCCACCGGTGAGCACCTGGGCATCGCGGGCACGAACTTCGCGATCGCCTCCACCGTCGCCAGCAGCGTCACCTTGTGCCTGTTCGATGCGGCAGGCACGGAAACCCAGATCCCGCTGCGGGATAACGACGCCGATGTCTGGCATGCCTTCGTGCCGGGAGTCGGCCCGGGGCAGTCCTACGGGTACCGGGTCGGCGGCCCCTGGGACCCGGCCCGGGGCCTGCGCTGCAACCCGGCCAAGCTGCTCCTCGACCCGTACGCCAAGGCGGTCAGCGGAACGGTCACCTTCGGGCCCGAGGTGCTCGGCCAGGACGCCGCCGATCCCGGCCAGCCGTCCACCCTGGACTCCGCCGGGCACGTGCCCAGGAGCCTGGTCGTAGACCCGGCGTTCCGCTGGCAGGACGAGAAGCGGCCCTGGCACCGGTACGCGGACACGGTGGTGTACGAGGTGCACGTCAAGGGCTTCACCATGCGCCACCCGGACATCCCCCCGCCGCTGCGCGGGACCTACGCCGGCCTGGGCCACCAGGCCGCCATCGGCCACCTGACCGGCCTGGGCGTCACCACGGTCGAGCTGCTGCCGGTGCACCAGAACGTGCCCGAGGCGTTCCTCATCCAGCGGGGGCTGACGAACTACTGGGGTTACAACACGATCGGCTACTTCGCCCCGCACAACGGCTACTCCGCCGCCGTCCGGGCCGGCCAGCCCGGCGGCCAGGTCGCCGAGTTCCAGGCGATGGTGGACGCGCTGCACCGGGCCGGCCTGGAAGTGATCCTCGATGTGGTGTTCAACCACACCGCCGAGGCCGGCCCGGACGGCCCCACGCTGTGTTTCCGCGGCATCGACAACCTGGCCTACTACCGGGTCGAGCCCGGCCACCCCGGCGCCTACCACGACACCACCGGCTGCGGTAACGCGCTGAACGCCGGCGACCCGATCATGCTGCAGCTGATGATGGACTCGCTGCGCTACTGGCTGACCGAGATGCACGCCGACGGGTTCCGGTTCGACCTGGCGCCCACCCTGGCCCGCCAGGAGGGCGCCTTCGACAAGGTGTCGGCCTTCCTCGACATGTGCTCCCAGGACCCGGTGGTGTGCCGGGCCAAGCTGGTCGCCGAGCCGTGGGACGTCGGACAGATGGACAGCTACGACCTGGGCCGGTTCCCGCCGCTGTGGCGGGAATGGAACGGCAAGTACCGGGACACGATGCGCGACTTCTGGCGCAGCCACCCGGTCGGGATCGGCGAGTTCGCCAACCGTTTCACCGGCTCCTCAGACCTGTACGCGACCGTCGGCCGCCGGCCCACCGCCTCAGTCAACCTGATCACCGTCCACGACGGCTTCACCCTCGCCGACCTGGTCTCCTACGACGACAAGCACAACGAGGCCAACGGCGAGAACAACCGCGACGGGACCAGCGACAACAATTCCTGGAACTGCGGGGCCGAAGGCCCGACCACCGACCCCGGCGTCCTCGCGCTGCGCGCCCGCCAGTCCCGGGCCATGCTCACCACGCTGATGCTGTCCTTTGGCGTGCCGATGCTGCTGGGCGGTGATGAGATGGGCCGCACCCAGGGCGGCAACAACAACGCCTACTGCCAGGACAACGAGACGACCTGGTTCGACTGGGCCAGCGCCGGCACCGCGCTGCTGGACTACACCAGGAACCTGATCGCGTTCCGGTGCGCCCATCCGGTCTTCCGCCGCCGGCGCTTCCTGGCTGGCGCCGAGGCCTCCGAGCTGCAGTGGTTCACCCCCGCGGGCACGCCCATGGGCGGCGCCGACTGGGCCGACCGGGGCGCCCGGGCCCTGGCCATCTACCTCGACGGGTACGACGCGCCCGACCGGGCCGAAGACGGCACGGCCCTGCTCGACAACGACTTCCTGGTCCTGGTCAACGCCTGGTGGGAGCCCCTCAGCTTCGTCCTGCCTCGCACCCGCCCTGACGCGGAGTGGCAGGCCGAGATCGACAGCTACGATCCCGCCGCCCCCGCCGGAGCGGGCCAACGCCATGCCGGCGATCAGGTGACCGTCGGCCCCCGGTCCGTCGTGGTGCTGTCCGATCCGCGCCGGGACTGATCACCCTGGAGGGGTGATGCCCGGCTGCCTCGATGGAAGAGAAAGTCAGGATCAATCACCAACGGCAAAGGACAGATGTCATGTCTGCGACTACGGAGAAAAGCAATGGCTTGCCGACGTTCAGGTCCGGCCTGCTGATCACCGGGGGATCACTCATCGGCGCGGGCGCTCTGCTCGCGCTGGCGGGCTTGGTCGTCGGCGGCTCGCATGTGGCCTTGGCGACCCGCCAGTGGATCCGGGAAATGGACGTGCCGCCGAGCGAGCTGGCGAAGATCAAGTGGGCGCAGGCCAGGACCGCCGCGGCCGCCGGCGCCGCCGCCTGGCAGAACGGCGTCTCTGCTCGCGATCCAGCTGGGACGTGACAGGCCGACTGCTTGCCGCATACGCGCTGGCCAGCCGGTCGGCAGCCCTCCTGATCAAGGGGTGTAGATGACCAACGTCGACTTGGCGCGGGTGGAATTCGCCTTTGTGTCGATCAATCATTTCTTCTTCGTGCCGATCACGATCGGTCTGGCCTTCCTGACCGCCTTGCTGCAGACGGCGTGGCACCGCAGCGGGCGCGATGACTACCTGCGGCTGACCCGGTTCTTCGGTGTCCTGCTGGTGATCAACGTGGCGATCGGCGTGGTGACCGGGATTGTGCAGGAGTTTCAGTTCGGGATGAACTGGGGCGCGTACTCGCGGCTGGTCGGCAACATCTTCGGCGCGCCGCTGGCGATGGAGGGGCTGGCCGCGTTCTTCCTGGAGTCGACGTTTCTGGGGTTGTGGCTGTTCGGCTGGGATAAGCTGCCGCGGCGGCTGCACCTGCTGACGATCTGGGCGGTCTCGCTCGGCTCGGCGTTGTCGGCGGCGTTCATCTTGGCGGCCAACTCCTGGATGCAGCATCCGGTCGGCTACGTGATGGTGAACGGGAAGCCGCAGCTGAACGACATCTGGGCGCTGTTCACCAACCCGGTGTTCGTGTGGGGGTACGCCAAGGTGCTGTTCGTATCGCTGGTCACCGGCGCCGCTATCATGCTGGCGGTCTCGGCGTGGCAGCTGCGGCACGGCGGGGTCCGGGAGGTGTTCACCCGGTCCGCGCGGCTCGCGCTGATCGTCCTGGTCCCGGCGATCTTGTTCACCATGCTGGTCGGCGATGAGCTCGGCGTGATCGAGGCCAGGTACCAGCCGATGAAGATCGCGGCGGCGGAGGCGCAGTGGACCACTTGCCAGCCGTGCTCGTTCTCGCTGTTCCAGATCGGCGGCGGCAACAACGACCAGACCCCGACCGAGATCCTCGCGATCCCGCACCTGCTGTCCCTGCTGGCTACCAACCACTGGAACGGCCAGGTGGTAGGGCTGGACCCGCTGCAGTCGCAGTACACCAAGCAGTTCGGCCCCGGTTACTACGTGCCGAACGTGTTCATCCAGTACTGGGCGATGCGGGCGATGGCGTATCTGGGGGTCCTGGTTCTCCTGATATCGGTGTGGGGGCTGTGGCTGATCCGGCGAAAAAAGCTCGCCACCTCCCGGGTGTTCCTGTGGGTGGCGGTGTGGGGGGCGGTGCTGCCGTTCGTGATGAACACCGCGGGCTGGTTCCTGACCGAGAGCGGCCGGCAGCCGTGGATCGTGCAGGGCATCATGCTGACCAAGAACGGGATCTCGCCGACCGTCGGCACTACCACGCTGTGGATCAGCCTGGTGGCCTTCGTTCTGCTGTACGGCACGCTGGGCACCGTCGACCTGCTGCTGATGCTGCGGTACTCCCGCGAGCAGCTCCCGCCCCCGCACGCCGAAGCCGACGTGGACGCGCCGCTGCCGGCCGTCCTGTACTGAGGGGTCACGATGGGCAGTCTCGTCCCGTTCTGGTACATCGTCATCGCGATCTTGTGGACCGGGTTCTTCGTCCTGGAGGGGTTCGACTTCGGCGTCGGCATGCTGCACAGCGTGATCGGCACGGACGAGGCGGGCCGCCGGGCGGCCATCAACACGATCGGGCCGCTATGGGACGGCAACGAGGTCTGGCTGATCGTGGCCGGGGCCGCCATGTTCGCCGCGTTCCCCGGCTGGTACGCGACGATGTTCTCGGCCTACAACCTCGCGCTGGTGCTGCTGCTGGCCTCCCTGATCGTCCGCGGAGTGGCCTTCGAATACCGCGGCAAACGCGACGCGGCCCGCTGGCGGCGCACCTGGGATGTGCTGCTCACCGCGGGCAGCCTGCTGGCCCCGCTGCTGATCGGCGTGGCCCTGGCCGGATTGCTGCACGGACTGCCCATCAACTCCGCCCAGAACTTCACCGGCTCCTTCTGGGACCTGCTCCAGCCCTACGCCCTGTTCACCGGCGTCACCCTGGTCCTGATCTGCCTGCTGCACGGCGCGACGTTCTTGTGCCTGAAGACCACAGACGGCATGCGCGAGCGGTCCTGGCAGGTAGCCCGCCGGGTAGCCCCCTTCACCGGCGCCGCCGTCATCGCCTTCATCATCTGGACCCACGTCACCGCCGGCACCACTTTCTTCCTCAACGTGATCGAGCTGCTCGCCGTGCTCGCCGTCATCGCCGCCGTCATGCTGGTCTACGGGCACCGCGAGGGCTTCGCCTTCGCCGCGACCACCGTCACCATCGCATCGTGCATCCTGGCGATCTTCGTCGACCTGTACCCCAACGTGATGGTCTCCTCCACCAGCAAGGCTTACAACCTCACCGTGCACAACACGGCCTCTGGCGGGTACTCGCTCAAGGTGATGACCGTCGTCGTGATCATCCTCCTGCCGGTAGTACTCGCCTACCAGACCTGGACCTACTACGTCTTCCGGCGGCGCGTCAGCAAACAGGAATTCCAGCCACCCGCTCCACCCCCCGAAGCCGCGCCCGCGGCGGAGCCGACACCCCGGCCTGCCGCTCCCTCAGGCCGGCCAGGGAGCTGAGCCGGATCGCCCGCTGCGGGGGATGCTAACCGGGCCCGGGCCCGATGTGATCGTAACGATTGGTCAGGAGGAATGACATGTCCGACAAAGTCGACGCGCTGGTGATCTTCGGTGCTACCGGGGACCTGGCGAAGATCGAGACCTTCCCGGCGCTGGTGGGGCTGGTCCAGCGCGGCGTGCTCGACGTCCCGGTGATCGGGGTGGCCAAGAGCGGGTGGGGGCTGGAGCAGTTCCGCAACTACGCCACCGCCTCGCTGAAACTTAACAACATGGACCCGAACAGCGCAGCGGCGCAAAAGATGCTCGGGCTGCTGCGCTACGTGGACGGGGACCTCGGCGACGACGCCACCTACAAGGCCATGTCGGATCAGATCGGCGCGGGCCAGCGGATCCTGTACTACATGGAGGTGCCGGCCCAGCTGTTCGGCCGGATCGCGGAGGGAATCGCTTCGGCCGGCCGCACGAAGAACGCGCGGGTGATGGTGGAGAAGCCGTTCGGCATCAACCTGGCCAGCTCGCGACAGCTCAACGACACCATGCACCAGTACTTCCCGGAAGAGGCCATCTTCCGGGTTGACGACTGGCTGGCCTTCGACCCGGTGGAGAATGTGCTGTTCGTCCGGTTCGCCAACTCGGTGATCGAGCCGCTGCTGAACCGGACCTACGTGGACAACATCCAGATCACGATGGCCGAGGCGTTCGATGTCTCGGACCGCGGCCGGTTCTACGACCGGACCGGCGCCATCAGGGACGTGCTGCAGAACCATATGCTCCAGGTGCTGGCGACCGTGCTGGCCGAGCCGCCGAGCGCGCACGGCCTTTCCGGCTGGCGTGATGCCAAGCAGCAGGTGGTGAACGCGCTGAGCCCGCTGACCCCGGAGAACACGGTGCGCGGCCAGTACGAGGGCTACCGCCAGGTGGAGGGCGTCGACCCGAATTCGACCGTGGAGACGTTCGTCGCGGTCAGGCTCACCGCCGATACCTGGCGCTGGGCCGGGGTGCCGATCCTGATCCGGGCGGGCAAGACCATGGCGGTCACCGCCACCGAGATCACCATCACGTTCAAGCCAGCGCCGCACGACGTGTTCGGGATCGAGCCCGTCAGGCCAGCGGACATGCTCAGGTTCCGGATCTGGCCGGAGGCGGCGGTCGGCCTCACCCTGCACGGAAAGAAGCCTGGTGCTGGCTGGGAGCCGCAGGCGGAGGAGCTCGCGTTCGCGCAGCAGCCCGGGTCGGACATCCGCCCGTATGACCGGCTCATCGGCGCGGCGCTAGACGGGGACCGGTGGCTGTTCGCCCGGCAGGACACCGTGGAAGCCGCGTGGGAGATCGTCGACCCAGTGCTCGGCGATGTCGTCCCCGTGCACCCCTACGCCAGGGGCAGCTGGGGTCCCAAGGAGGCGGACCGGCTACTGACCGACCAGGAAACGTGGTACGACCCGGCGGGCTGAGCCACACGAAGCAAAAAAGGACGACCGGATCGGGGACACGCCATGAACGACCAAGATAGCCAGCGCCGTGTGGTGATCATCGGTGGCGGATTCGCCGGGCTGTTCGCCGCCAGGATGCTGCGTCGCGCCCCGGTCCGGGTGACGCTCATCGACAGGCGCCCGCACCACCTGTTTCAGCCACTGCTGTACCAGTGCTCGACCGGGATCCTGTCCGAGGGGAAGATCGCCGTCCCGCTGCGGGATCTGCTCCGTAAGAACAAGAACGCGGACTTCGTGCTAGCCGAGGTGACCGGCATCGATACCGACGGGCGCCGGGTACTCGCGACGCGGCCGCTCGGGGACCAGATGGAGTTCGGCTACGACTACCTGATCGTGGCGGCCGGGGTGCAGCAATCGTATTTCGGGCACGACGAGTATGCCCAGTGGGCGCCAGGCATGAAGACCATCGAGCATGCCCTGGTCATCCGGCGCCGCGTCTTCGGCGCGTTCGAGCTGGCCGATACCGCGGTCGACCCGGTGGAACGCAGCCGCTGGCTCACCTTCGCCCTGGTCGGCGCCGGACCCACCGGCGTCGAACTGGCCGGGCAGATCCGCGAGGTGGCCACCAAGACGCTGCGCGACGAATACCGTCACATCAAGCCCGAGGACGCCCGGGTGCTGCTTTTCGATGGCGGGGACGCCCCGCTCGCCCCGTTCGGCCCGGCCCTGTCGGCCAAGGCGGCACGCACCCTGGCCAAGCTCGGCGTCGAGCAGCACATGCATTCGATCGTGACCGATATCGACGCGACCGGCCTGAGCGTCCGCGCTCAGGACGGCACGGTGACCCGCCACGAGGCGGGCACCGTGCTGTGGACCGCCGGGGTGGCAGCGCCGCCGGTCGCGACGGCCATCGCGGCGGCTACCGGCGCCAAGCAGGACCGGGCTGGCCGCATCATGGTCGGCGATGACTGCACCATTCCCGACCACCCCGAGATCTTCGTGACCGGGGACGTCATGAGCCTGAACAAGCTCCCCGGTGTGTGCGAGGTAGCCATGCAGACCGGCATATACGCCGGGGAACGCATCAAACATGAGGTCACCGGGCACATGGCCACCAAGCCGTTCCGCTACCACGATCTGGGGTCGGCTGCTTACCTGTCCCGCGGCAACGCGGTCGTTTCCGTGGGACGTCTGCACCTCTCCGGCTTCCCCGCCTGGGTCGTCTGGCTGTTCATCCACCTCGGCTTCCTGACCGGCTTCCGCAACCGCCTCGGCGCGCTGGTGAGCTGGTGGCCCGCCTTTGTTCGTGACGTGCGCCGGGAACGGACGTATACCACCGAGCAGGTGGGACTGCTACACAGTGCGTACGACGTGCTGCCTCCCGCTACTCCTGGCACTGCGCTTCCTGGAAGCACGACCGGTGCAGAGCTCCCCGGTGCAAGTACGGCGCCCTCCAGCCGAGCGGGATAAACCCTGGCGAGATGAGCGACTTTGAGCTGAGCGCGGGCGAGTTCCGGGCCCTTTACGACCGGGTGAAACACATCTCCCGGCAGGGATCGGCTGACCGGCTGGGGGCGCTGAACAACATTTCGCCCGCGGAGGTGGTAGCGGCGGCCAGCGATGTCTGGCGTGGCCGCGCTGTGTCGCTGGCGGCGCCGATCGAGAGCGAGGTGGCGGCCGACAACCCCGATCCCGCCGTGCACCAGATGACCCACCCCGGGACCGGCCCGGGCTCCGGTTCCGGTCTGTCGTTCGCGATGGACCGGGTGGCCCTGAATATCCACGGCAACGCCGACAGCCACATCGACGCCCTGAGCCACGTGATCTTCGACGGGATCCTCTACAACGGCGTGAGCCCGGGCGCCATCAAGGCGGCGGGGGCGACTGAGCTGTCCATAGAGGTGGCCAGCGGCGGGATCGTCGGCCGCGGCCTGCTGCTCGACATTCCGCGGGTGCGGGGAGTGCCGTGGCTGGAGCCGGGTGACCACGTGACCGCCGATGACCTGATCGCGGCGGAGGCGGCACAGGAGATCCGCATCGAGCAGGGCGATCTGCTCTTCGTCCGGGTCGGTCACCGCAGCCGGCGCCGAGCGCTCGGGCCGTGGGACGCCGCGAATGCACGCGCCGGGTTGCATCCGGCGGCCCTGGAACTCCTCGCGGAACGGCGGATCGCGGCCCTTGGCAGCGACGGCAACAACGACACGGCCCCGAGCGCGGCCGAGGATGTCGACTTTCCGGTGCACGTACTCGCCGTCAACGCGATGGGCCTGCACCTCATGGACTGGCTGCAATTCGACGACCTCGTCGCGGTGTGCGAGGAGCTGAACCGCTGGTCGTTCCTCTGCGTCGTCGCGCCTCTTCGGCTTCGCGCCGCGACCGGCTCGCCGGTCAACCCGATCGCCATTTTCTGAACCGGCAGGCCGGCTACCGGTCTGGGAAGGAGCACAGCATGGACGGACAGTACGACGTGATCATCATCGGGACCGGGGCGGGCGGCGGCACGCTGGCCCGTCACCTGGCTCCCTCGGGCAAGCGCATCCTGCTGCTCGAGCGCGGCGACTGGCTGGCCCGCGAGCCAGAGAACTGGTCGACCGTGGACGTGTTCGTCGACGGCCGCTACGTCTCGCCGGACAGCTGGTATGACCCGAAGGCCAAGTCGTTCTTCCAGCCGCAGGTGCATTACTTTGTCGGCGGCGCGACCAAGCTTTACGGAGCCGCGCTGTACCGGATGCGCGCCGAGGACTTCGGCGAGCTGCGCCACCACGACGGCCTGTCGCCGGCCTGGCCCATCTCCTACCAGGACATGGAGCCGTACTACACCGCCGCCGAGACGATGTATGAGGTGCACGGCGCGCGGGGCGAGGATCCGACCGAGCCGCCGGCCAGCGCGCCCTACCCGTACCCGGCGGTCTCCCACGAGCCGCGGATCCAGCAGCTCTCCGACGACCTGGCCGCGGAGGGCTTTCACCCGTTCCACGCGCCGTGCGGCATCAGGGTCAACGAGGCGGACCTGCCGTACAGCATCTGCGTGAAGTGCGGCGCCTGCGACGGCTTCCCGTGCCCGCTGCACGCCAAGTCCGACGCCGAGGTGGCCGGCGTCCGGCCCGCCCTGGAGCACCCCAACGTCACCCTGGTCCGGAACGCACGGGTGACCAAGCTGGAGACCAACCCGGCCGGCACCGCGGTCACCCAGGTGGTGGCTGAGCACGACGGCGAAACCGTGCGGTACCAAGGCGACATCGTGGTCGTGGCCTGCGGCGCCGCCAACTCCGCCAAGCTGCTGCTGGCCTCCGCCAGCGACCAGCACCCGAAGGGGCTGGCCAACGGCTCCGATCAGGTCGGCCGCAACTTCATGTACCACGACAGCCAGGCCGTGCTCGCCCTGTCCAAAGAACCGAACCCGACCGTGTTCCAGAAGACCCTCGCCTTCAATGACTTCTACTTCCGCGGCCCGGACTTCGACTACCCGATGGGCAACATCCAGATGATCGGCAAGTCGCAGGCGGCGATGTTCCGCGGCGAGAAGCCCCTGGAGACCAAGTTCGCCCCGAACTGGGCGCTGCGCGACGTCGCCGAGCACGCCGTGGACTTCTGGCTGTCCACCGAGGACCTGCCGCAGCCCGACAACCGGGTCACCCTCGGTCCGGACGGCGGCGTGCACCTGGCGTATACGCCGAGCAACCCCACCGCCGCCAAGCAACTGTTCCAGCAGCTTCACTCGATGCTCGCCTCGCTCCGCATGCAGCCCGGCCACCTGGCTCACCGGTTCGCGTACCTGAAGACCGACATCCCGGTGGCCGGCTGCGCACACCAGGCCGGCACCGTCCGGTTCGGCTCGGACCCGGCCACATCGGCGCTCAACCCCGACTGCCGGGCCCACGAACTCGACAACCTCTACGTCGTCGACACCAGCTTCTTCCCCAGCATCAGCGCGGTCAACCCGGCCCTCACCGCGATGGCCAACGCCGTCCGCGTCGGCGACCACATGCTCCAACGGCTCGGCTGAGCAGGAGACCGAAGGGGAGGCCGGGTCAGGATGACAGACATCGATCCTCAGGCCGACCTCGACGTCCACTTCGTCGGCGAGCACGTGACGGTGAAGCTGCCGCTGGCGGCACCGGTGACCGGCGAGTGGCTTCAGCATTATCAGAAGCTAGTGGTCGACATCGGGCATCGCCGGGAGATCTACCGCTAGCCGGACTCTGCAAAACGCACGACCGGGCTGGGCCCAACGCCAGCGAGCCCGGTGGCTGGCAAGCCTCGAGCGCGCTCCATGATCTTCAGTCCATGCCGTCGATCGCCGTCACTACCGGCGTCTCAGCTGCCCACCAGGCCGGTGACGCCGTCGAAGATGAGGAAGACGCCGACCGCAATGGACACGATGGCAAAGACCGCCGGGCCGGCCCGGGCCAGGCGATCCCTCAGGTCGGACAGGTGCGCTTCGGCCTGCCCGGGACGCCGGGCGAAGTACAAGAAGATCAGGCCGACGGTGGCCGTCGACAGGAGGGCGAAGGCCACGAAGGCGAACACGACGATGAGGAACGCCGAATGGTGACGCACCAGGACTACGGCCGCGGCGGCGGTGAGGGTCCACGGCTGCTCGAGGATCCCGACGGCGGCTGCTTCCCACGGATTGAGCTGCTTCAGGCGGCCCGTGAACTTCTTGGCGACCCCCGAGCTGGTCCTGGGCCGATCCCGGTGTCCCCATTGCCGCGCGGCAGCAACGGCCAGGGCGACACCGAGCAGGATCTCGATGACCTCCACCGCGGTGCTGCCGCTGCCCTGCTGAGTGGCGCGGGCTCCCCCGACGGCATAGCTCACGGCGAACACGATGATCAGCGAGACGCTCCAGCCGATCAAGAAGGCGGCCGCGTTAACGCGCGCCCTGGCCGTGGCGAGCAGCAAGATGAACACGATGATCGTGCTCGGGGACACGCTGGCCAGCAGACCAAGCAGCGCTACGGTGATCACCAGGCTCATGGAGTGCTCCGGTGTCCGGCCGGTGGGCGACCCGTCATCACCTGCCGCCGGATTCTCCTAGGGGAAGCTGCTGCCCGGCCAGACCCGGCCCGCACGGCCGTCCGGGCGCCGGCCAGGGCACAGACAACGCGGCAGGCAGGCCTGGGCGGCGCCGCCGGCCGGCGGCGCCGGTGCGCTATCCCGCGAACCGCTGCCAGCCGTCGGGTCCTCAGCGCCCCCGACGACGCGCACGCCGGTTCATCCCGGCCAGGGAGACCGGTGACAAAGGACGCCCGAGCGGGTCGATGAACAGCGCACATGGCCCGGTGACGGCCGGCACGGTGCCGTCGAGAAGCTTGATGCTGTAGGTGAGCGTGTCTCCGTCCAGGTGCGGATCCTGGATGACCACGACCGCATCCTCGGGAAGCCGGTCACCCGGCTCCGCGAACGACAGGACGGCATTCGGGGGGTTGTCCGCGAAGCTGTTGTCCCCTGCTGGCCAGTTGGCGACGAACTGACGAGACGACATGTGCCCGACCTCGCGCTGGGGACGGTCGGCGAAGTAAAGCGTCGACGGCGACACACCCTGCAACGTGATGGTTCCCCGGTCGCTGGTCATGCTCGCCGCGGTCTGGACGAACAATGCCTCCATGTCCTCAAGCTGTTGCTCGGTGACCTCACTCATCGTGGCTCCTAATCTCACGCCGCCGGGCCCGGCTGGGCCCCTGCCGCGTGATCCGATCGTGACCGTTGGTGGCTGTCGGCAACTCTTCCCAGACGCCCAAGCCATCGATAGGGCCGAACGTCCCAGCAAATCGAGACGCTGTACGACGTCTGCACACATCCCCTGGGCCCGGCCCAGCCCGCCGCAGCGCCGCAGACCGTGGCGGATGGGCCGCTCACCGCTGGCTAGACCGGGTGTCGCCGGAACGGCTCAGCCGCGTTGTCCGGACGGGATGACAGCCGGGGGCGTGACGTCGCCGCTGGCAGGCGGCGTTCCCTGAGCAGGCGCCGGGGTTGGCGCGAGCCTCGCGGAGAGCACGTACGCCACCACGACCGCCACGATGACCACCGGCGTCACTTCCACGCCGTCTGACGACAACAGCACGGCGGCCAGCAGGACGGAGGTCAGCGGGAGCCTGAGCATCACCACGGTCATCGCGCCGATGCCCATGGCGACACCATAAACCAGCGGCAGCCCGGGCAGGTGCGACAGCGCCGCGCCGCCTACCGCCCCGATGAACATGGCCGGGAAGGTAGGACCGCCGCGGAAGCTGCTCAGCGAAGCGCCATAGGCGAGTCCCTTGCAGGCGATGAGCAGTAGCAGCGCGGCCACGGTATAGCTGGCGCTGTGGCTGATGAACGAGGGCAGCGCGGATTGCCCGGAGAACAGTACCTCGGAGGAGCCCTTTCCGGTTCCGGCAGCGAACGCGATCGCCAGGCCCGCGACGGCCAGACCGACCACCGGAGTAGCCAGCAGCAGCCACCGCTCGACATAGGGCCGCAGGAACAGGCCGAGCCATCGGATCCCAGAGCCGAGCGGGACAGCCATCACTCCGATCGCCAGTGCCCACCCGAATTCAGCGCCGGTTGGCGACCCGACGTGAGGAAGGCCGGGAATCGCCAGCGAGAACGTGCCGAGTCCGGTCCAGGCGTCAAGTCCGATGAAGACCAGCGAGCCGATGCCCGCCGCCAGCAGGCCAGGCACCAGCACGAGCTCCAGCATGGCACCGCTCAGCCCAGAGGCCTCCATCAGCAGGAATGCCCCGAGCAGCGGCGAGCCGAATAGCGCGCTGACCGCGGCGAAACTCCCGGCCGCGGCTACCACGGTGCTGGTTCTAGGCGGAGCGTCCCGCTTCACCAGGCGGACCGCGATGACGCCGAGCCCGCCGCCGATGGCGATCAAGGGTGCCTCGGGCCCGAGCACTACGCCCAGGCACAAGGTGGCAAATGCCGCGAGCACGATTCCCGGAAGCTCGATCGGCGAGGGAGGACCTCCGCCCACCTTGAACCCGTCGGCTGGCGAGTGGCCCCCCTTGCCGGGCAGATACCGGAGGGTGAGAGCGACCAGCACCCCGGCCAGCACCAGCGGCGGGATCGGCCACCACAGCGGTTCACCGTGGAAGCCCAGGCCCGAGGGCAGCTCGGTGAAGATCCAGCCCTGCATCTTGCTCACCAAGGCGAGAAAGAAGTAGGCCACGGCCGAGACCGGCACGCCGATGATCGCGGCCAGCACGAGCAGCGCTACATAGCTCCGCGACCGCAGGAGGGCAAGAGGATCGGGCGGCATAGTCACCAGGGTGCTACCGAGACCGCCGCGAAACCTCACCTGGATCGGGTGAAGACCGCGTAACTCTCGGCGCCCGGCAGCTGGTACAGCCACTCGGCGTGGAACCGGCATTTATCCGGGCGGGTCCGTGCTGCCGGGCGTCTATATGTCGGTGATGGCTTCGGCTTTGCCGTCCTTGACAGCGGTCTTGAGCGCGGCGTAGTCGAGTTCGTTCTGGTCGGCGTAGGTTTCGGCGAAGTCGGCGATGGCCTGGTCGAACTTGGCGGAGCCGCCGAGGTAGGCGGCCAGGGCGATGCGGTCGCCGGAGCGGGCGTGCGCCCGGGCCAGGGTCCACCCGCACAGCCGGGCGTAGATCGCCATGCCTTCGGGGAGCATCATCTCGATCGGCACGGAGAACTTCCAGTCCTTCAGCTGGCGGACGTAGAAGTCGCGGTCTACCCCGTCGAGGGGGTTGGTGACGCGGGTCCAGCCGAGGAAGATGTCGCTCTGGGCCTGTTGCAGGTGCTGCCCGGCGACGACCCGCTCGCCCTGGTTGCTGTACTGGCTGCGCCCGGCGTACTCCGCCAGGACCGACGGCTGGGCCTCCTTGGCCTGCAGGAACAGCGGCTCGACCCCGTCGGCGGCGTCCATGAGCAGGATCCAGGCGCGGGTGCCGACGCTGCCGACCCCGACGACCTTGCGGGCCACCTGGACCAGGGTGAACTGCTCGAGCAGATGGCGGCGGTCGGACTGCAGGGTGCGCCGGTACTTGCTCAGCACGGCGCGGATCAGTTCGTAGATCGCGTCGGCCTGCACGCCGGCGAAGACCTCCTCGACCGGGACGATCGTCGGCGGGGCGCTGACGATCCGCCGCTGCCCGTCGACCACGGTGGTCAGCTTGTCCAGCGCCTTGGTGCTGTCGGCGGTGTGGGCCTTGGCCAGCATCGTCTCGGCGAGCTTGAACCTTTTCGCCTTGACCTGGGACCTGAATTCGGCGATGGCCGGCTCGATGTCCAGGTGCGCGTACCACACGTCCAGGAACGGCTGCTCCGCGAACTCGCGCATCGCGGTGCGGTAGCGTTCGGCCGCCGCCAGGGCGATCTTGCGCCGGACTTTAGCGGGAAAACCGCTGTCCCGCCCGGCCACGGCCAGGCTGGCGGCCAGCCGCTTGACGTCCCACTCGAACGGGCCGGGCAGGGTCTCGTCGAAGTCGTTGACGTCGAAGACCAGCCGCCGTTCCGGCGAGGCGAACGCGCCGAAGTTCGACAGGTGCGCGTCCCCGCACAGCTGCACCCGCAGCCCCGAGGAGGGCGTGCCGGCCAGGTCGGCCGCCATCGGCAGCGCGGCCCCCCGGTAGAAGGTGAACGGGGACACCAGCATCCGCCCGTGCCGCACTGGCACCAGTTCCGGCACCCGCGATGCCGCCTGACCCAGCAGCAGCCCCACCGGATCGCGTGACCGGCCCGGGCTGAACTCGGCATGCGATTCCAGCGGGGCCGCCGCCCTGGCGTCCTTCCCCCGTGCCGCCCGGTCCGCGCGGCTCAGATGTTCCACCGTCGGCGCCCGCGCCGGCCTGCGAGCAGCAGCCCCCGTACTTGGCGTACTTGATTTCCTGGCCGCTACGCCATTAGATTTCCTGGCCGCCGCCCGGTCACCCGTTGCAGTCATGGCAATTCCCTCCGGTATCGGAGCGCGTGACACCGCAGACCCGTGCCCGCTGCGGATTGCTCCGCCCTTGTGCTCATACCAGGCAGGTCGTCAACCACATTCGCGTGGACGGTTTCCGGACCGTTGCTGCGCTGTCCCTGCGACCGAATCTGCGCCGGGCAGGGGCAGCTGGCATCATCCTTTGAGGGTGATCCCGCAGACCGGTTCTGCCCAATACCCGCTGCTGTTCGCCTCGGCGTACCACCTGATGGAGGGGGTCTCTGGGCCCACCTTCACAATGGCAGGCATGTCCCGGTCCTTCAGGATTTGCCGGACTCGTAGATCTCGGTGAACAGCTCGCCTTGGGCGGCCCCGGCGGAGGACTTGTCCCCGCCCCGGCCGCGCAGGACGAAGGCGATGCCGACGGCGATCACGGCGCCGGCGATCGGCCCGGCGATGTAGACCCAGTAGCTGGTGAAGGTGGTGCTGGCCAGGTCGGGCCCGAAGGTGCGGGCCGGGTTCATCGAGGCGCCGGAGATGGGGCTGCCCCACAGGCCGGCCAGGGCGATGTAGCCGCCGACCCCGAACGCGCCGATGATGCCCACGTTCTGGGCACCCGAGGCCGTACCCAGGATCACGCTGACCAGGCCTGTGGTCAAGATGAGCTCCATCCAGAACGCGGCCCCCGCCGAGTAGCCCTTGGCCGGGTAGTTGGACCCATATGTGGCGGAGACGTTGATGATTGCGTGCAGGACCAGGGCGGCCAGGGTTGCTCCGGCCAGCTGGACCACGATGTAGCCGGGGACCCGGTTCCACGGGAAGTCGCGGCGCAGCGCGAAGGCGATGCTGACGGCCGGGTTCAGGTGCGCACCGGAGACCTTGCCCATGAACAAGATAATGGCCATTACCGTCAGCGCCGGGGCCACGACGGCGGCGCCGTGGCTGATCACGCCCGGGAAGGCGTGGCTCATCATCCCCCCGCCGGCCGCCGCCAGCACCAGGAAGAAGGTGCCGAGCAGCTCGGAGAACAGGCGCCGCCATTCCTGGTGCGGGTCGTTGAAGTCAGTGACGCGGTCGATGAGGTTCTTCTCGTAGCGGGCGAGCGGGCCCAGCGGGCTCGGCGTGGGTACAGGCTGTTCTACGGTCATGGCTGCCTCACATCGAGTCGGGTTGAGAGCGCGCGCCGTCGTCGCCTGAGTCCGCCCTTCGCTGGCGGCCGCGGCGTACGGCTCCCAGCAGCACCCGCACGCCGGCGCCCAGCACGGCGAGGTCGCCGAGCATCTGGACGATGAGCACGATCCGGGCGAGCTCGGATCTGGGGGTGATGTCGCCGAAGCCCACCGTGGAGAAGACGGTCACGGTGAAGTACAGGGCGTCTGTCTTGGTCAGCGGCTGGCTGAAGTTCGCCGCGGACGCTCGTTCCATCGCGTAATAAGTTGTGGCGAATACCAGGAGGTAGAGAGGAAAAATCAGACCTAGCGCCTGGGCCGCTTTCAGGGCCGGATAGCGGGAGCCGGTGATCGTCTTGACCTGCCACGCGGTGACGCCTATAAAGATCAGCAGGGCGGCCAGGAAGCGCAGCGCCGTGTTGCCGTTCCACGACCGGAAGGGCAGCTCGTAATACACAACCACCAGCACGGTCGTGGTCAGCAGACCGCGCAGCGCGGCCCTGAAAATCAGCCGCCGCCGCTTGGCCGGCGACAGTTCCTGGAGAGGCTCACTGGTCATGTTCGCCCATTCACACCGCCCACTGGCACCGGTCGCGCGGAGTCATCAGCGGGCGGCAGCCCACGTCGCGGGCACATCGGCACCGCCCTCCTGGCTGATTCGTGCGCCGAAGCGGAGCAGCGCGGGCTGAGGCGAGATCTTTCCCGCGATCAGGGCCTCACCCTGACGGAAGGTGACCGACCGCTCGATCAAGCTCGGCGGGACGAACGAGAATGCCGCCTGAGCGAAGGCTGCGTCCGCGAGCGAGTTCAGCCGCATGAGCACCAGGTTGTCGGCCTGCGAAAGGACGTTATCGGGGATCTTCTGCGGACGCTGGGTCGACACCAGCAGGTAGAGCCCGAACTTGCGGCCCTCGGCGGCGATCCGCGTAGCGTGTTCAGCCGCCATGGCCACGAGCCGGTCCTGAGGCTCGGCGGGGCAGACGTTATGCGCCTCGTCGATCACGATCAGTACCGGGCTGTGCTCTTGGCGCCGTCGCCACAGGTCACCAAGCACCGCTCCGGCGATGAGGGCCTGCTCCTCGCGTGCTGGCAGCGAGCCGAGGTCGACGACGACACAGCGGATCCCCGGATCGTGCACGGCGTCCAGGATCGAACCCGACTCGCCGGGCGCCCATACCGAAAAGCGGTCGACGCCCAGGCTGCGGACGCGCAGGCCGAGACGGCGCCCCTCAGGCTGGTCGCTTCCCGCGAGTGCCCCGAGCGTGGGCGGGTTCTTGCTGGCGAGCAGTTCGGCCAGCGCGGCATACTCCTCGCGGTCACCGACCGGGTCCAGGCGGAGCAAAGCAGCCTGCATCTCCGGATCGATCTCGGCCGCGTGCAGCCGCAGCCTCCGACCCGCCGGGGCACCTGCCGAGTAGACGGCGATTCCGCGTGCCGCCTCCCGGTAACGCTCGGCCAGCATAGGATCAGCCCCGGTGCGCACCTGTCCCAGGCGCACAAAGTCCGAGTTCGGGTCGAGCACCACCAAGCGCAGGTCCGTCTCGATCAGCAGCCGTTCAAGGATCACTCCGAGCGAATAGGTCTTGCCTGACCCCGACTGACCGCACAGGAACGTGTGCCGGTCGAAGCCGCTGGCGTCCGCCGTGCAGGGCACGCCGGCGACCAGCGCCAACTCGCCCAGCTGCAGCTTCGCGTAGCGCCGCTCGCTGCGCTTCAGCCACGCTCGCACTTCCGCCCCGGAGGCGACCCGAACCAGCACATCGTGGAACGGCGCCCCGTCACCTTCCAGGACGGCGCCCTCGCCGCGCGCATACCGGATCTGGACCTCAGTGCGGGCCTCCGGAGCGCCCGCCGCCTGGGCCGGCAGCGTCAGTTCCGTAACCGGCTGCCGGTCGAGTTCCAGGGTAAGAACCTGGCCGAGACACTTGGTGCCGTCACCCTCCAGCACCACATAGCCGCCCACCTGCAGTTCCAGGCCGTGTAGCGAGGCCTGAAAAGAGAACCTGCGCCCGTCAACCGAGGTGGCGAGCGGAAGGATGGACGCTTCGAGGTTCCGGCGCACCTCGCGGAAAGCGTCCAGCTGCTGGCCGAGGCCGGACTGCTCGCTTGCGGCGGAACCGACGGCCGATCTCGATTTACCACCGATACCAAACATGGTCACCTCGCGGAATCCGCATAATGGCGGTCAGTCTCCGGCCGGTTGCATGGCTCAACTCGGCACGCTGCGTTCATCCAGACTGCCTGGTAACGGTCAGGGACGCCCTCATCCGGTTCGGATGAATCTCGGCGCTCGGTCACGGTGTCAGTCTCGATGAGATCGTGGGCGTGCTGGTCAGCCTGCTCCCCACGGTTGGCGCAGCTCGCGTTACCGCGTTCGCGGCCGCCGCCCTGGAGGCATCAGCCGCCTAGCCGTGGATATCCTGCCGGGTCACCCGGCGATCATCCTGGTGTGCCGGTGCCGCGGCGCGCACCCGGGGGCCTCAGGCCGGCGACGAGGATATCGATGCTCAAGGCCATGATCCATAGTGGGAACAGCAGCTCCACCCAGGGTGAGAAGCCGATACCGACGAGGAGCACCAGCGCGCTCACGAGCCCGGCCACGGTGAGCCACCGGGACACGATCTCAGTGCGACGCGCGATAGTAACGGTAGTCAGCGTGAATACCGCCGCCATCCGCATCGCGTAGACGTTCACCAAGGTCGCGGTGACGATGCGGCCCAGCGCCAAGGTTCCCGCGCCTGGCGGGCTAGAGCTCGCGTCCGCGATCAGGCCGCCGGCGATCGCGCCTGCGACGAAGATCATGGCCACGAACAACAGGCCGCTGCCCAGGAACACGGTCGCGAAGAAGCGGTCCTCGCGCTCCCCGATCCGGTCCCTGAGCACACCGATGAACCACAGGAAGGCGATCCCTGCGAATGGGAACAAATTCAACGCGATCGCCACTGCTGCCCGGCGATGCGGATCGGTCAACCACGATCCCGGGACGGCGGGATGAGCGGGTACAGAGACTTTGAGCAGCACGAGCGCAGCGATCAAGAGCACCGAAAAGATGATCCCGGCGACCGCGGCCGCGCGGGGGGTCCGCAGCGGGCTCCCAGCCCGCAGCGGGCCTATCGGCGCTTCGCTCATCGGAAACTGGAGTACTGGATGGTCTGGGTGCGGTCCGGCCGGGTTATGCGGCGTCGGCGCCGTGCAGGGCGTCCTGCAGGTCCTTCTCGCCCTCCTTGGACAGCGAGGTCTTCAGCACCGTCCCGCCGAACTTGCTCATCGCCTCCACCGCCTTGTCCGGAGTCACCTTCTCCACCATCAAGAACAGCGCCGAAGTCCCCGGCTTGATCATCCCCCGGACCTGCTCCTGGAACTGCGCATCGATCCCCGACTTGGTCACCTTCCCCATCAGCGCCCCCAGCCCCGCCCCGATCGCCATCCCGAACACCGGGACGAAGAACAGCACCCCGAACAGCAGCCCCCACCACATCCCCCACGTCGCGCCCCGCCCCACCATGTGATGGTGCGTATGCACGTGATAATCGCCCTTGGCATCCCGCACGATCACCGCGATCGCATCAGGCTCGATAATCAGGTCCTTCGCCAGCTGCCGCGCCTCATCAGCCGCCGCCTCCGCCGTCGTCTCGTCCGGATACCCGATCGCGATCAGGTCAGCCATCGCATCCTCTTTCCTCGCATGCCAGTGACCCGCCCAGTCCACCAGCCCCGCCCCCACCCTCACCCCACCCGCCACGGGTGATCCCACCCCACCCCCACCAGCCCGGAGGTACGCACGTGGCGCCGCAGCCACTGCCGGGACAGAATTGACAATTCAGGACAGGACATTCCTGTCCTCATGGCCAATCACGTTTCAGCAAAAGTTGCGGACCTTGGTCACTTGTAGGGTCAAGTTCCTTTGGGTAAGGCTTGCACCAATGAGCGAAGCAGGCTTGGCGGGAAGGCGCGGACTGCGGGCGGTGCCCGCTCTGGGGTCTAGCGCGCTCCCTGGCATGCCGATGGAGACTAAGCTCCATGCTCCCAGCTTGCGTAAGGAGTGGGTAGAGCGGCGGGCACTCCTCAGCGTTCTGGCTGGCACCGCCGCCAAGCTCGTCCTGATTGAGGCTCCTGCGGGCTTCGGCAAGACCACTCTCGCAGCGCAGTGGCGGGCCAGCGCGTCGGAAGAGCGACGGTTCGCTTGGGTCTCCCTCGACCGCGGCGACGATGACCCCGGCAGGCTGTGGTGGTATATCGCGCACGCGTTGCAGCGAGCCTGCCCTGACCTCGGCGTCGATGAGGTCCTGCGGGCGCTTCGGGTCCCGGTCCCGGACATCACGGGCACGGTGATACCGCTCTTGGTGCACGAGTTGGCTGCGCTTCAAGCACCAGTTGTTCTCATTCTGGATGACTATCAATTGATCAAGGAACCCAGCCGGCACGAACAGATCGCTTTCCTGCTGCTTCATCTTCCGCCATCCGCCGAGATCGCGCTCGTCACGCGAACCGATCCGCCACTCCCGCTGGCGCGGATACGGGCGGCCGGTGAGATGGTCGAGATCCGGATGCCCGAACTGCGGCTGGAGCCCTCCGAGGCGGCGGCGCTCATACACAATGTCTCCGGCTTTGAGCTCGGCGAACCCGACCTGGATGTTCTCCTCGAGCGCACGGAAGGATGGCCGACCGGACTGTATCTCGCGGCGCTGTCCCTGCGCAGTCACCCCTCGCCCAGCGCGTTCATCCGCCAGTTCACTGGCGATAACCGGTTCATCGTCGACTTTCTCGCCGAGGAGGTGCTCAGCCGACAGCCGCGCCACATCCGGCAGTTCCTCGCGCGGACGGCCGTTCTCGACCGGTTCTGCGCGCCCCTCTGCGAGGCAGTAACCGGGTCCGCTAACGCGGCAGAGGTCATTGACGTCCTCGAGCGCGAGAACCTCTTCCTCGTACCTCTTGACGACAACCGCCAGTGGTACCGCTATCACCATCTGTTCGCGCAAGTGCTTCGCGGCCAGCTGTGCAGGACCGAGCCGGGCATCAAGGCGACCTTGTACGAGCGCGCGAGCGCCTGGCATCGGGAGTCCGGATCAACGGACGAGGTGATCAACTACGCGCTCGCCGCCAATGACATCCCCAGGGCGGTCGACCTCATTGCGCACCATTGGTTGGGTTACGTTAATTCGGGCCGGGCGGCAACGGTTCGCGGTTGGATGCGCTCGCTCGGTGAGGACCAGATTGCCGCCCATGCGTTGGCAGCGCACAGCGCAGCGTGGGTGGCTGCCGTGTCCGGCGAGCGGGAGCCCGTGCGGCGCTGGCTTCCATTCATCACGGCAGGAGAGCATGACGGTCCTCTTCCTGACGGCATGCGGTCGCTGGACTTCTCCGCCGCACTGCTCGGCGGCGCCTTTGGATTCGACGGCATCCGGGCGATGCGAGAATCAGCGGCCAGGGCCGTCGAGCTAGAACACGACGCTATGTCGCCCTGGTACGCGCTGGCGCAAACCGCGCTCGGCTTCAGCCTGTTCCTTTCCGGAGAGCCCGGGGCGGCCGAGCCGCTCAGGAAGGCGATAATGAGCGAGGCGTCCATCCCGCTGGCGCGCATAATGGCCCTTTCCGCCGCGTCGCTCGTGGCGGCCGAGGAGGGCAGGATCGCGCAAGCGGAGGAGCTGGCGAGCGCCGCCCGGCGACTCTCGGATGACGGCGATCTCAGTCAGACTCCGCAGTATTCCCTCGCCCACGTGGCCGCTGGCGCGGTTCACGTGCTGGAGGGGCGGCTTAACGAGGCTCGCATCGAGTTCGAGCGTGCGCTCCGGTCGCGTGGGCTGTGGCCTGGGCTCAGCCCGTGGCCCACCCTGGAAACCCTGCTAAGGCTTGCGTCGGTGCTGCTCGACATGGGGGACCGTACTGAAGCGGTCGCGCTTCTCGACGAGGCCAGGAACATACTGACCTCGCTGCCTGACGGCGCGGAGGCTCAGCTGGCCCAGCTCGAGCGGCTTGAACAACGGGTCACGACGAGGCAGTCGCGGGTAATTTCAATTTCGGATCCGCTGACCGAACGTGAGGCGGCGGTGCTACGTCGGCTCGGGGGGACGCTCTCGCTCCGCGAGATCGGGCAGGAGATGCACCTGTCACAGAATACGATCAAGACCCATACCCGGGCCATCTACCGTAAGCTCGGCGTCTCCACCCGGCAGGCCGCTGTGGAGAGAGGCCGCGAGATCGGCATTCGGTGAGTTCAGATCAGCTTGAGCTCCCTTGCGCGCCGGACCGCCTCGCCGCGGCGAGCCGCCGACAGCTTGCGGTAGATGCTCCTGAGGTGGGTCTTAACAGTGTTCACTGAGATATACATCTCGGCGCCGATCTCGGCGGTGCTGAGCATTGCCGACAAGAGCCGGAGTACCTCGCGCTCGCGCTCGCTAAGCGGTTCGACGATTATCGGCGCAGGTTGGTCGGGGTCGGGACGCGGGGCCGGAAGCCTGATCGTGGTCATCTGGCTGGGCTCCAGCAGGTCCTGGTAGACGCGTGCAAGCTCGGGATCACGTCGTAGCACCGGGTGGATCCACGAGCGCTCCATTGCGAAGGCCAGCCGGAGCCGTTCGGCTTTGCCCAGCCGCAGCGCCCGCTCGAGTGATCGGCGGCCCCGCACTCCGTCGCCATCGCCGTAATTGAGCCGGGCATCGACCAGCCATCCCTCCAGCCGGGCCTGCTCCGGCGGCTCACCCGGACTGGCTATCCCGGCTGCCAGGGCGCACCCGGCAGCTTGTGTATCACCAACAGCCAGCCAGGCCTGCGCGAGCGCAACGGCCGCCTCGAGCGCGTACTGGGGCTCCACGCGTTCGGCCGCCTCCACGGCGGACTTGACGTCACCCGCAGCGGCGCTAACGCGTGACTGGATGAGCATCAGCCTGTGTTCGAGCCAGTGCGGAGGCGACCAGCCCCGTCGTGCGCGACTGAGCATGTCCGATGCAGCCCCGGTGTTGCCTTCGGCTAGCTGACAGCGCGCCGCGACCAGGCAAGCGATGGCGCCTATCAGCTTGTCCGGAACGATCCTCAGAGCGCCGTCCGCCAGTTTGAGCTGACCATGGGCCTGCCGTAGTTCGTTGCGCTCCAGATGCACGTGGGCCAGTGCGACGGTTGCGGCCGGACTGACGAATTCGGCAAGCCCGTCGCTGTGGTTCTCGGCAGCCCCCGCTGCTTGGCCGGCTAGCTCAGGGACGTGGCTCAGCTGCCCGTGCAGGGCCTCCACCAGGGCGAGATGTCCCAGGCACTCGCCCAGCTCGTACATGCCGCCGGGAGCGGACGCGGGGACGACGGCCGAACGGAGGGTGGCGGCCGCCTGGTCGAGGTCGCCCGACCATAGTTCGACCGCTCCGCGGCCGACTAGCACCTGCGCACGAATCTCGGGATAGCGGGTGAGACGGCTTCCGGGGATCTGCTTCAGCAAGGCTTCGGCCCGGCCGACCGCGACCGCTGCGACATCGAGATCCCCGATACGGCGGGAAATGGCCAGTCTGACCTGCGCGGCGGCCAGCCGGGCCGGGATTTCGTCGGTAGCGGGAAGGCGCTCAAGGATGCCTTCGGCTGCGTCGAGCGCGGTGCCGTCTGGGACGCCGTCAGCGTCGGACAGCTCGAGCGCGGCTTCCACGAGGAGGGGATGCGCTTGTATCCAGACCGATCCCGCGGGCATGGGCCGGAACCTCTCCGCGAGCGATCGGTTGCCCCGCGGCTCGATGAGCTGGCCGATCGCTAGCTC
Source organism: uncultured Actinomycetes bacterium (assembly GCA_963835775.1). Lineage (GTDB taxonomy): Bacteria > Actinomycetota > Actinomycetes > Streptosporangiales > Streptosporangiaceae > Palsa-504. Next base: position 407,736 of record CAWIHB010000010.1, read on the forward strand.
ATCCAGGGCTATCCGGGCCGCGAACGTCCAGTCACCCGACTCACCGGCGTGCCGCACGGCTTCGCTGAGCGAGCCGTTCTGCTGATACCACTGAGCGGCCCGCCGGTGGAGTTCGGGCACCTGGCCCGGGCACTCGCGCCTGAGCTTCAGGCGCAACACGGCAGCGAACAGCGAGTGATAGCGGTACCATCCGTGCCCGACCGGCCGGACGAACGCGTTCGCCTGCGCTAGGCCCGGCAGCATGTCCGTCGCTCGTTCATCATCACTCAGCTCACGGGCGAGGTCGGCGTTTACCTGGTTCAGGATGCTCGTCCGCAGGAGAAAGTCCCTGGTGCAGGCGGGCTGGGCGTTCAGCACCTCGTCTACCAGATAGCTGGTGACGGCACTTTCCTCGGAATCGAATTCCTTTGCGAATTGCTCAGGGTCTGGGTGACCCTCCAGCGAAATCGCGGCCAGGCGAATTCCCGCTGCCCAGCCTTCAGTCCGCCCGACGATGCGCTCGAGCCCATCAGCGGACAGCGTTACGCCCTGCCGGGCCATGAGCAAGGCGGATTCGGGAACGTCGAAGGCGAGGTCGTCTGCGCGGATCTCGGTCAGGTCTCCAGTTAGCCGGTACCGGTGCAGGGGCAGCAGCGGGTCCATCCGCGATGACACCACCAGGCGCAGGCCCGGTGCCGCGTTCCTCAGCATGTAAGCCAGGTCATCCAGCGTGCCCTGTTCGGTGACCAGTTGGAAATCGTCGAGGACTAGAATCACCGGCGGCTCCTGTGCCGCCAGCACGGATGCTAGCCGGAGCAGGAATGTGTGGTCGGCCGGCCCGCGGCCCGCGGCGGCCGAAGCCCGCGGGACGGCGATGCCAGCCTGTCGCATCGCCGCTACGACATAAGACCAGAAGACCTTAGGCCGGTTGTCATAGTCATCAAGGGTGACCCAGACCAAGGTGGCGGGATCGGAGCGGGCTGCAGCCCACGAGGCGATAGCCATTGTCTTGCCGGCACCCGGAGGTCCGGTGACCGTGGTCAGCGGACCCCGCGCACCCGCTGCGATGAGTTCGTCGATCTGCGGACGGCGGACCGCCCAGGCGGGCATACCGGGAACGGTGATCTTGGAGATCAGGACCGGATCGTCAGCTCCCGCCACCGCTGGTCTCGGGCGGGCGGCCACGCGGGCGCGCGCGTCAGGTGTCATGCAAATGCCTCCTTGATCCAGTCGGCTCCGTTGCCGACCGGGCAAACTAGGCCCGCAAGCGCATGGTCTGGACCCGGGGACAGCTCGTCTCGGACAAGACCAGTCGTTACCTACATTTCTCATCTGCTGAGGGTGATCTGTCATCACCCTGCGGGCAATCTCACCCAGGTGACGGTTCACCCGTGGTGCATGGGGCGTGGCGGCCCGGGACGTGGGACCGGAGTTTCGGCCCTGCCCATAGCCACATGCCGCACTCCACGGGCTGCTCGCCCGCCTCCAGACCATCGGCGTCCAGGTCATCGAAGTACGCCGCCTCCACACCACCGATCCGCCCAGAGCCTGACGCGGGGTACCACCACACCAGCCGGATTCATCCGGGCGGGGTGAGGCAGGTCCGGGTCAGGCCAGCCAGGCTGGATAGACGCAGTGTCGAGCAGATCCAGCGATACGGGTACCGCAGCATCAAAAAACGGCGCTGTGCTGCGGGCACAGCGGAGGTGACGGCGAGGTGGGCGTGTCTGATACCGGCGATAAGCCGCAGCCGACTGGCGAGGCCGGAGCGCTTACCCCGGGTGAGCGAACCGAGGACGAAGCGCTTACCCCGGATGAGGAGGACGAAGCGCTTACCCCGGATGAGCGAGCCGAGCTGGAACGCCTCCGAGCCGAGACAGCGGAGCTGGAACGCCTCCGGGCCGAGACAGCCGAGCTCCGCGGTCAGCAGGCTGGCGCACATCACCGACGTCGGATCGGCTGGCGCGCCCCGGTCGCCACGCTGCTCATCGTGATCGGCTGCATACTCGCTCCGATCTCAGTGCTTGGCGTCTGGGCCAGCAACGAGGTCTCCAATACCGGCCGGTGGGTGGCGACCGTGGAGCCACTGGTCCACGACCCGGCCATGCAGAACTACCTGACCGACCAGATCACGAACCAGATAACCAGCAGGATCAACATAACCGGAACCGTCAATCAAGCCGCCGCCCAGCTCAACAGCAGGGGGCTGCCCAAGATCAGCTCGCTGCTCAACCAATTTGCCCCGCAGATCGCCAGCTCGGTAACCGGCTTCATCCACAGCACCGTGCACTCGGTTGTATCCAGCCAGGCCTTCGCCACTGCCTGGGTGCAGGTCAATACCGTGGCGCACCAGGCGCTGGTCAAGGTGCTCTCCGGGCAGGGCGGCGGTGCCATCAGCACGAGCAACGGCCAGATCGTTCTCAACCTTGGTCCCTTGATCGCCGTGGCCAAGCAGGACCTGGTCGCGCACGGGTTCAAGCTGGCGAGCAGCATCCCGCCGGTCACCCCGACCCTGGCGCTGTTCCAGGCCAAGGACCTCGGGAAGGCTCAGGGGTTCTACCGGCTGGTCAAGGCCGGCCGGATCGTGCTGCCCATACTGGTGCTGCTCTTCATCGGCGCCGGGGTGTACGTCGCGCGGGGCCGTCGGCGGGCCCTGGTCGGAGCCGGGCTCGGCCTGGTCGCGTCCATGCTGGTCCTCGCCATCGGCTTGGAGATCGCCCGTAGTATCTACCTCAGCAGCGTCCCCAGCAGCACGTTGCCCAGCGATGCCGCGGCCGCCGTGTTCGACGCGTTTGTTCACTTCATCAAGGAGGGGCTCCGTGTCGTGCTGGTGGTCGGGCTGGTCGTAGCCATCGGGGCGTTCTTCACCGGACCCTCTCACACAGCAGTCCAGACCCGTTCGGCGTTCAAGTCGGGGATGGACTGGATCCGGCACTTCGGTGAGCGCAGGGGAGTGTCCACCGGCCCGGTCGGCCAGTGGACGTACCTGCACCGCAGGAGCCTCCGCATCGGGGCGGTGGCCCTCTTTGCCCTGATATTCGTCTTCTGGGGTGAGCCCACTGCGCTAGTCGTCATCCTGCTCGTCATCCTCCTGCTCGTGGTTCTCGGGCTGATCGAGCTGATCGGCAGGCGACCCGCGCTGCCAGAGACTGCAGGTCAGCCTTGAAAGCCGCCGGCGGCTCCGGCATCACCCGTTCGGGATGATGCCCCGACTCGGGCGCTGGAGGTATTGGGTTAAGCGTGGATCCTCGCGACCGGCTGCGCTGGGTGGGAAAGCGGATGACTGACCCGGTGGAATCGCTGGCCCAGGGGGTTGCGGAGCGCGTGGTGGACCTCCTGGTACAGGCGCTGGACGTGAATGCGCTGGTGCGGCGGGTGGACCTGAACGCTGCCCTCGGTCAGGTCGAAAGCGACACCCTCCTGGACCGGGTGGACGTGAACACGCTGCTGGACCGGGTGGACGTGAACACGCTGCTGGACCGGGTCGACGTGAACACGCTGCTGGACCGGGTGGACGTGAACACGCTGCTGGACCGGGTCGACGTGAACACGCTGCTGGACCGGGTCGACGTGAACACGCTGCTGGACCGGGTGGACGTGAACACGCTGCTGGACCGGGTCGACGTGAACACGCTGCTGGACCGGGCTGACGTCGAGGAGGTGATGCGGCGCGTGGATGTGGACGCTGTGGTTGATCGGGTCGATGTCAACGAGCTGGTGCAGCGTATCGACATGGACACGCTGGTCGGGGAGACCGACCTGGGCGCTGTCATCGCCAGGTCGTCCGGCGGGGTAGCGAGCGAGGCACTTGACGCGGCGCGCAGTCAGGCGGTCGGGCTTGATCAATCCATCGACCGCTGGGTCGGCCGACTGATCCGGCGCAGGCATCCCGCACCGGCAGCGCCGGCCGCCCTGCTGCCGGCCCAGGCCGAGCAGTGAGCGCCGACACGCAGGGCGCTGGCTGGGCGAGTTCACAGGGGCATTACGCGGGCTCGGTATCGCGGTTTACGGCCTATGTGATCGACCTGGCGGTCAGCGCGAGCCTGTTCGCCCTCGGCCTGGCGGGTACTTCGCTTGTGGCGCAGGTCGTGACCGGCCATCAGGTCAGCTGGAGCCGGACGAACATCGTCGTCGCCATCATCTTCGCGGCCTGGGAGTTCTTCTACTTCGGGTACTCCTGGGCGGTGAGCGGCAGGACCTTCGGCATGGCGGTGCTCGGCGTGCAGGTCGTCCGCGCCGACGGCCAGGTCCTCGACCCGTGGCGCGGCGCGTTGCGGGCGCTGGTGTTCCCGCTCAGCTTCCTGCTGCTGGGCGCGGGCTTCCTCGGCATCCTTGTGCAGCGCGAGCACCGCGCCCTCCACGATCTCATCGCCGGCACGGCGGTCATCTATGCCTGGGATGCGCGGGCGGCCCGGCTCCGGTTCCTCGCCCGCCAGGCCGACATCGGAGCGGCGGGCAGCTCGCGCCGCCCGGCCCGCAGCGAAGGCGACGATGGCCAGGACCGGACCAGCGCGGCGCCGCTCATCCGCCGCGGGTGAAGCGTCGCGCGCCAGCTCCAGCGATCGTTGAGTGACGGTGCGATCGCCTTCAGCACTAATTGCCAGCGCAACTGAAAGGACCCTGATCATGAATATGGCAGCCAAGGCCAATGTTGACGAGGCCACGAGGACCGCGCTGGCCGAACTGGCCCTCGGCGACCCTGAGCTCCTAGGCGAGAGCCTGGAGTTGCGGGCCGAGCTGCAGGCCAGGAGCGGCTTGGATCCGCGCGGCTTCGCCCTGGTCAAGATCGCCGCACTGATGGCGCTGGACGCTCCCCCGGCCTCTTACATGTGGCAGGTAGGTAACGCGCTGGATGCCGGCGCCACTCCAGAAGACCTCATCGGCGTCCTGCTCGCCATCCTGCCGCAGATCGGCGGCCCGAGGGCAGTGGCGGCGGCGCCAGAGCTCATGGTGGCTCTGGGCCTGGCACTGCCGGACGGCGTTTAGGACCATGACGGCTCAGCCAGCTAGGAGGCAGTGATGTTTGTTCGGCGACGCCCGCTGATGCGCGCGGCGGTAGTGGGCGGCGGCGCGTACGTCGCTGGCCGGAGCATGGGCCGGCGAGCACAGCAGACACAGCAGGCCGAAGCGGAGCAGGACCAGCGCCTCAGCGACCTCGAGCAGCAGCAGGCACCGCCCGCGGCTCCCGAGCCTGCACCTGCCGCGGCAGCCACGTCGCCGATGCTCGACCAGCTGAACCAGCTCGCCACGCTGCATCAGCAAGGTGTCCTCACCGACGACGAATTTACCGCCGCCAAAGCCAAGCTATTGGGGACCTGACTCTGAGGGCTGCAGACCTCCAAGAAAAGCGAAATAGGAGCGCTGATGGTATCCGTCGACAATGACGCGCAGACGTCACCCACTTTGGCTCTCGTGGCATCGTGGCAGGCGACGCTGATTCTCGGCGCCCTGACCGTGATCCTCGGGCTCGTGGTGAGCTTTCATCCGACGGGCTCGCTGAACGTGGTCGCGGTCCTGCTCGGCATTCTCATGATCCTGTCGGGGATCTTCCACCTGATCCGGATGTTCGACTCGAACGAAGTGCACCGGGTATGGCTCGGTATCGCCGGCCTGATGTTCATCGTCGTCGGCGTCGTCCTGATCCGTCACCTGGACCTGAGCAGGGCGCTTATCGGCTTGGTCATCGGCATCACCTGGATCGTCCAGGGCCTGACCGTGCTGATTGGGGGCATGTCCGGAGACGTCCGCGAAGGACGGGCCTGGTGGATCATATTTGGGGTGGTGAGCGTCCTCGCCGGAATAGTCGTCGCCAGTACCCCGGTGTCGTCCCTGAATGTCCTCGCCGTCTTGCTCGGCATCTGGTTCGTCATCATGGGCATCTTCGAGATCATCGGAGCGCTCATGCTCCGGCACGAGCTTCGAGCCGCGGTGCTGTCACTCACCTGACCGCTCATCCGCGACGGGTGATGCCCGTCTTACGGGACGCAGTCAGCCTGATGAGGCGGGCCTCGGGGGCTTGAAGGCGACAGCGCCCGGAAGAGCATGCCAGGTCATACGTACTAATCGGGCGAGGAGATAGCGAAATGGGCAAGCCTTTCAAGGGCACGATCAACATCGACATCCGGGATTCGGAACCGGACTGGGAGCCGTTCGAGCCGCCGAAGGCGCCCGACGGCGCGCCCAATGTCGTCTACATCGTGCTCGATGACGTGGGCTTTTCCGCCATGAGCTGCTACGGGGGCCCGATCGAGACGCCGAACATCGACCGGATCGCAACCGGCGGGATCCGTTACACGCAATGGCACACCACGGCACTGTGCTCGCCGACTCGATCGTGCCTGCTCACCGGCCGTAATCACACGCGTAACAGTATGGCGTGTATCACCGAGGCCGCGATCGGGTTCCCCAACGCGAGCGGGACGATCCCGCCAGAGAACGGCATGATCTCCGAGGTCCTGGGTGAGCAAGGCTGGAACACTTACATCGTTGGCAAGTGGCATCTGTGCCCGACCGTTGAGATGAATGTCGCCTCGACCCGGCGCAACTGGCCGTCCGGCCGCGGGTTCGAGCGCTTCTACGGGTTCCTGGGCGCCGAGACCAACCAGTGGTACCCGGACCTGGTCTACGACAACCACCCGGTAGACCAGCCGAAGTCACCGGCGGAGGGTTACCACCTGACCGAGGACCTGACCGACAAGGCGATGGAGTTCATCAAGGACGCGAAGTCGGTCGCGCCAGACAAGCCGTTCTTCCTGTACTACGCGCCGGGTGCCGCGCATGCGCCGCATCACGCCCCCAAGGAGTGGATCGCCAAGTTCAAGGGCCGGTTCGACATGGGCTATGAGGCGTTGCGAGAGCAGACCCTAGCCCGGCAGAAGGAGATGGGGATCGTCCCGGCCGACACCGGGTTGCCTCCGGTCAACCCGATCGGCACGCCCGCGACCCGCATGGGTCCCAAGGGCCAGCCGTTCCCACCGCTGGATGTCACCCGGCCGTGGGATTCGCTGTCCGCCGACGAGAAGCGGCTCTTCGCGCGGATGGCGGAGGTGTACGCGGGGTTCCTGGCGCACGCCGACCATCACATCGGCCGCCTGCTCGACTACCTGGAGGAGTTCGGGCACCTGGAGAACACGATGGTGATCGTGGTGTCGGATAACGGGGCCAGCGGCGAGGGCGGTCCCGACGGGTCGGTCAACGAAATGTTGTTCGCTAACGGCATCCCCGACAGTATCCAGGCGAACCTCGCGATGATCGACGAGCTGGGCGGGACGAAGACCTACAACCATTACCCGAACGGCTGGGCGATGGCGTTCAACACCCCGTTCAAGATGTGGAAGCGGTACGAGTTCAACGGCGGCACCGCCGACCCCTGCATCATCTCCTGGCCGCGGGCCAAGGACGGGGCCACGGCGGGCCAGGGCGAGATCAGGCACCAGTACCATCACGCCATCGACATCGTGCCCACCATCCTGGACACCCTCGGCGTCGAGGTGCCGGAAACGATCAAGGGGCACGTGCAGAGCCGGTTCGACGGGGTCAGCATGCGCTATAGCGTCACCGACCCGTCCGTGCCGTCGGCCCGCAGGACACAGTTCTATTCCATGCTCGGCTCGCGCGGGATCTGGCACGACGGGTGGAAGGCCGTCACCACGCACCCAACTCTCGCCGGATGGAGTGACTTCAACGACGACACCTGGGAGCTGTATCACACCGACACGGACCGGGCCGAACTGCATGACCTTGCCGCCCAGCACCCAGAGAAGGTGCGGGAGCTGGTCAACCTGTGGTTCGCCGAGGCAGGCGAAAACGACGCCTTCCCGCTTGACGACCGATCCGCGATAGAGATCATTACCACGCCGCGGCCGCAGCTGGCCGCGGCGCAGCAGCGCTACATCTATTTCCCCGACACCGCCGAGGTCCCTGAACAGCAGGCGGTGAACGTCCGCAACCGGTCCTACTCAATCGGGGCGCTGGTCGACATCCCCGCTCCCGGCGCGGAAGGAGTGCTGTTCGCGCACGGGTCGCGGTTCGGCGGGCACGCCCTGTACGTGAAGGACAACCGGCTGCATTACGTCTACAACTTTGTCGGCATGGTAGAGCAGAAGATCGACAGCACCCAGGACCTGCCCACCGGGCAGAACCTGATCCTGTCGGCTTCGTTCGACAAGGACGGCGAAGACCCGCCGCAGGTGTCCACCGGAATCCTGTCCCTCTATCACGGGGACAAGAAGGTCGGCGAGGGCCGGATCAAGACCCAGCCGGGAATGTTCATGCTCGCGGGCGAGGGCCTGTGCGTGGGCCGTGACAGCGGTGAGGCTGTCACCAGCGACTACCCGAACGGGTCGCCGCACCGTTTCATCGGCGGCACGATCAAGCGGGTCGCCGTCGACGTCAGCGGTGATCCGTACGTCGACCTCGAGCGCGAGGCCGTGGCCATGCTGGCCCGCGAGTAGGAGAGGCGCCGAACGATCCAGACGGAGCCCCGACCCCGGTCCTCACCGGGCCCGGGGCTCCGTGCTTCGCTCCGCAACCAGCTCTCAGCCGTCGCCGTCCCAGGTCGGCATCAGGGCGGAGTCTCGGAATCCAGTGCGAGTGCCGCGGCCCGGCGGATCGTCCCGGCACCGCCCGCCAATGCCCGCCGCCACGGGGCAACACCCTCGATCTCGGTTTCCAACGAGAAGCTCAGGAACGTCCTGATCACCACGATCAGCCCGAGGATGTAGACATTATTGAGGGTGGGCGCGACCGCGACGGTGCGAAGCAGGTCGGCAGCGACTAGGACCTCCAGCCCGAGCAGGAGAGTGCCGCCGAATGCCTGGCGCAAGACCAGGTACGCCTTCGCCGACCACCCAGACCGCCGCGCGGCCGCCGCCGCGAGTGCGAAGGACCAGATCACGCCGACGACCAGGATCGCGGCTCCCAGTGCTTCAAACCCCTGGGCGATGTGATCCATCAGCGGGGTGAACGTCTCAGCGGGCGCCTCGGCATCGACCGTAGCGAGGATCATCTGCCCCTGTCCCGCATGCAGCCTCCTCGGCTAGTGACTGCGCTGTCGCGGTCAGAGCCCCTGCTGGTCTGGGGCCCGGAGCGCGCGGAGCGATATCTCGAAGAAGTTCAGACGTTCCCGGGCTACCTCGGCTTGATGTGCGCTGGCGCCCCCCGGAGCACGCTGGGCGTCCATGGCGGATCGGACGGCCTGCAGCGACGCGAGCACGTCGGCCACCCTCGCTCGGGCTTCGTCATCGGGGGCTGCCTCACGCAGCGCGTACAGCGCCTGGGTGAGATCATCGGCGCGGCGCTGGATGTCGGACCAGCGGGCGCCTGCATCATAGGCGCCCAGCGCATCCGGTGTCTGCGCGACGCTCATCGCGTCATGCAGAGCCGAGCCCTTTGCGTACGCATCGAGGACCCTGGACTGCCAGCCGGCTGCCGCCGCGGACCGGCGGCTGCTTGCGCGGACGATCCCCACGATCACGCCGGCCAGGACGATGACACCCAGCAGGATCCATAGCCAGATCAGGTTGGAGCCTGACCCGCTGCCCGCTGCCGGGGAACTGGTCGGCTGGGCGGCCACCGTAGGTGTGGCGGCGCTGCTGGTAGCCGATGGCTCGGCAGATGTTTCCTCGACACTCGGGCTGGGCGAGGCGCTAGCACTCGGACTGGGCGAGGCGCTAGGGCTCGGGGTGGGCAAGGCGCTAGGGCTGGGCGACGAGCTGGCGCTCGGCTCGGCTGTGACACTGGCGCTCCGGGTGGGCGCGATGCTGGCAATCGCGCTCTTGGTGCTCTCACATCCCGCCACCATGCATCCGATGGCAAGGATCGCCGCCAAAAGGACAAGGCCCTTAGTAAAGCGCCGCATGCCCGATCCTTCCGCGCGTCCGTTCAAGGTAGGCAGCTTCGGCCGCCATCGCATTAATGATCCTGCTGGCAGGACAAACAGGCCTCACCCGTCAAGGGGGAGCTTGGGCTGCCTCACCGGCGGCCCGTCAGGGGTCTTCGTCGGCTTCATCGGTAAAGGACGCAGCGACCTTTTCTTCTGGCCGGCGAACTTCCATCTGGGCCAGTCGAATGTAGACGCGCCGATCGGCCCGGGTCAGGGGAGACTGGGTCACCGAACGGGGCCACAGGCGGTAGCGGAGTACGACGTTGATTTCGGCCGCCCACAGCGTAAGCTGCGAGCCCAAGTAGAGCCAGGACAGCAGGGTAATGACCACGGCGAAGGCGCCGTAAGTGGGACTGGCACTCCGCAGCCCGCGGGTAATGTACCAGGTCCCGATCAGCTGCAGGATTTCCCAGAACACGGTGGCGATGATCGCGCCGACCGCCACCTCGCGGGGCCGCAGCGGCTCGGCGGTGAGCACCATGAAGGCGAGCAGGAAGAGCCCGAGGTTGACCACGAACGAGCCTGCGAGGGCGAGGATCGGGGCGCTCCCGCCATGGGCCACGGCGGCGGCGAACACGGTGAGCGCCGTGGAGCCGGCCACCGCCAAGCCGAGTAGGCCGATCACCCCGAATGTGCGCAGGTACCGGGTCCAGAAGCTGGGCCAGTGGACGTACGGGATGTTCCACACGGTGTTCATCGCGTTCTGCGCCGCGAAGCCGACGCCCAAGCTGCCGTACAGGGTCCCTGCGATGCCGATGACCAGCGCCACCCTGTTCCCCTCCAGCGGATGCACCTCCGAGCGCAGCTGATCCCCAATGACGGGGAAATTCCCGAGTGCCGAGTCGATCAGCTCCTCATGCAGGCGTGGATTGCCCGACAGCGCGAAGCCGAGAGTGGTCGCCAGCAGCAACAGCAGGGGGAAGAGAGCGAACAGGCCGTAGTAGGCCATCAGCGCCGCCTTGCCGCCCGCCTGGTCGTTGCCGAACTTCTGCATCACCGCCCACGGAAAGCCGATCGCGGTGTGGCGCTGCTGGAACCGGTCGGCCCGGCGAACCTGCCGCTCGAGCCAGCCAACCCGCCGCACCGTCGCCGCTCCCCCCTCCCCCTTGGTCACACGTACTCCCGGCGTCGCATCCAGGCCAGCGTCACCCATCCCCAGACCGGCGGCAGGTAGGCGGTGAACAGCCGCTGGACGAAGACGGCCGCGACGGCCTGGTCCTGAGGCACGCCCGCGCTGGTGAGCCCGGCGATCAGGCCCGCCTCGACGACGCCGGCGCCGCCGGGGACCGGGACGGCGCCGGCGCCGCCGGGGACCGGGACGGCGCCGCCGATGATCGAGGCCATCGTGATGACGACCTGCGTGGCTGGAGTGGCCACCATGACCTCCTCGCCCTTTCCTGGCCAGGGGACAACGTCGGCGCGCAGCGAGCGCCTCAGCGGTCGGTGCCCTACCCCATGGCTGGCGGGCCGCCACGGCTGATGCACCGGAAGCCGATGTGGCAGGTGGCGCTGTCGACGGTCTCCCCCTGGCGGGCCGCGGGCCGGTAACGCAGGCAGTAGCTTGGCGCGCACAGGTGCGAGCCACCCTTGATGACCTTGCGCGGCAGGTGCGCGCCCGGCTCGCCGGCGATCCTGCTGCGCTCTGGCGAGTTCGCCCGCGGGTTGCGCGGCACGCAGCAGGCGTGGGCGGCCTCAGCCGGATGACGTGGGGTGAAGTAGTCGCTGGTCCATTCCCAGACGTTGCCGGTCATGTCATAGAGCCCGTACCCGTTGGCGGGGAAGGACCCCACCGGGGACGTCCCCTCGTAACCGTCCGTGAGCAGGTTCTGCCAGGGGAACTCGCCCTGCCAGGTGTTGGCCATCGGCTGGCCGGCCGGCGCGAACTCATCGCCCCATGCGTACACGGCGCCGTCGAGGCCGCCCCGGGCCGCGTACTCCCATTCGGCCTCCGTGGGCAACTCCTTGCCGGCCCACGCGGCGTAGGCTTCGGCATCTTCGGCGGCGACATGGGTCACCGGGTGCCGTCCGCGGCCGTGGCAGTCGCTGCCCGGTCCCTCGGGTCGCCGCCAGGAGGCACCCGGGACGTACGCCCACCAGTTTCGGTAATCGCGCAGGTCGACTGGGCCAGGCGTGCGCTGGAACACCAGCGATCCCGGTACCAGCAGGTCCGGGTCGGCGTCCGGGTAGTCGGCCGCCGCCAGGGGGCGCTCGGCGACGGTCACATACCCGGTTGCCGTCACGAAGCGCCGGAATTCGGTCACCGTCACCGGATGGCGGTCCATCCAGAACCCATCTACGGTCACCCGGTGTACCGGGCGCTCCTCTGGATAGAAGTCTGCCGAGCCCATCCGGAACGTGCCGCCGGGAATCCACGTCGTCGCCGTGAGCACGTCATGTGCTCGCTTCCTCGTCACATTCCCGCTCTTTGCTGACCGGGTTCCATAGCTCGCGGCGGCCGGCGATGACGCGCTCCTGGCGGACATGCCCTTCATGCTCCCGATTCTCGCGTTCCTGCAGCGAGATTAGAGGCGCCAGGCGCACGCTAGCACCACCCGCCGCGGATGAGGTAGCTGGACGCCGAGGCGTGGCTGGTCAAGAAGCGCGGATAAGCAGCAGGAGCCCTGCCGAGCTCCTGCTGGACGGTCACCTGCGGGAAACGCGCCGGGCGGTGCGTCGTCCCGTGCGCCGGGCTACTCTGCGTGCTCCGAACATTTAGTACCTCCAGATAGTGACGGGGACGGGTCGGGCACTTTACTTGGCCGCCGCGGCCGTCTCCAGGTCGTGCAGTTCCTGGGCCTCCTCGGCCGAGGCCAGTCCTATGTCCACGAGGTCGAGCGGGCTGATGAACCCATCACTGATCCGGAAGCCCCCGGCGCGTGCGATCGCGTCGCGCAGCGGCACCGCCCAGTGATGTTCGATGAGGACAAGCGCCGCCGCGGAGTCGTTCGGGATGTCCTCCAGCACATCCCAAGCTTCATCCTCGGTGAACACCTCCACGCCGCCCGCCTCGGCAACCTCCTCGGCGCCCGCGGCCGCGCCGGCCTCGATGCCTTCTTCGCCCTCGATACCGAGGCCGATCAGCGCACCGATCTTGGTGCCGTACTCGATCGCCTCCTGCTCTGAGAGGTTGCTGAGGTGCTCCACCTCCAGCTCGCCGTCGGCGTCCTTGTACACCGCCAGCGAGTCGATCACGCGAATCGTGTCGCTTTCACGGAGCCGCTCGAGCTCGGCGATGATCTCACCGTGGAAGTCGGGGCGGCTGAATCCCAATACGATCAGCTGCACTGGCCCAATTGCCATGTTCGTGCCCTCTTTCGCGTGATCCGCCGGCCCTGCTTCGGCCCCACACCAAGCGGGGCGGCCGGAGAACGAGCCGCCAAGTGATCAGGTCTGGAACGTACTCATGAAGCATCTAGCTGGGCTGGGCGGCGGTGCATCACCCGGCGAGGGTGAAACCCTCACCGCATATCGAGCCCTAGACGTGCTCCGGCCGAGCCGTCTGTTCGGGCGGCGAGTCATCACCCGCGGCCCGTCGGCTCCCGGAGCCGAGCTTGGCAATCATCTTGACCGACTTGACCGCGCCGGTGGCACCGGCCTGCAACGTCACGCCGATGGCGATCACGACACAGCCCGGGATGAAGAGGGTGTGCGACCCGAGCATGAGCAGCCCGACGCGGCCGAGGACGTAGGGCGGTGTGCAGACCACCCCTCCGATTGCCCCGCTCACCGCGGACGCGGTTAGTTTGTCGCGTTTGGAGTAGGTGGTCTTCACGCCGATGAGCCGGGCCGGCACGGCGACATAGCAGACCATCATCACGGCGACCACGATGCTCAATGACAGCGCGAACCACAGCGGCCGCCACCGGGTGACGACCACGGTGGCCAGGCCCAGGCAAAGACCAACCGCGGCGCCCCAGGCCAGGACGACCGCCAGATGCGACCGGGCCTGCGCGAACGCGGGCCGGATGGCGGGCGGGCCGTCGCCCGCGATGGCAAAGGCGAACACGGCGTTCAGGAAGAAACTTGCCGCCGTAACAGCGGCAACGGCCAGGACGACCGGGATCACGATGGGACCGGTCAGTACATGGAACGACTTCCCGTGCAGCACGTGAGCCTTCAGGTCGAACATGGCGGCCCAGATCCACATGGCCGGCAAGATCTGGACCAGGGTCAGCCGCCAGTTGGTGAACAGCAGCTTCACTGCGTCAAACAACATGGCCAGGGCGCCGACGGCCAGAGCGAGGGGGGCGAGCCACCGCCGGGAACGGCTCAGCCGTACTACCGCCTCTTCCACGGCCGCACGGTCGTTGTCGCCGACGGCCTGAATGAGCTGCCTGACCCTGGCCGAGAGCCGCCGGCGCTGCCCGGCCGCCTCGCCGTCGCGAATCCCTGGCTCCGCGTTCAGGCTAGAAGCGTCTTCCTCCGGAGACACCGGAGGCGGCTGTTCGGGCATATTCCCTTCGGTTGCCACTGCGGCATGCCCCTTCGCGAGCAGTCATCGCTCGGCGGACCCGGCCCGGTCGGCGAGAACCAACCGCCCATTGCCCATAACGCTACCTGCGCGCATCCGGTGCCGGATCATCCCGCCGGGATGAGGCAGACGAGCCAGCCGACGCGGATCGTGGAAGCGTGCGGCATGCTGTCCGCCGCCTGGCACCTGCTGTTGGCAAAGCGGCCAGCACGCCCGGGTGCGGGCCGCTCGGATGATCGCCGGACAGAGAGGAGTCAGACGATGAGTGTACTGACGGCAAAGGCTCCACCCCGTGGTACGCAGCGGTACGAGCTTGACCCGGGGGTGGGGCGGCTGACCCCGGCCGAGAGCGCGGCCCGGGGTAAGACCGCGCGGGCTGAGGTGCCACGCGACAGCCATGCAACGTTCGACCCGCCACCGGACCGGCCAGACCCGATCGGCCTGCTGGAGGAGCAGGGGAAGTCGCGGGTTCCTGAGCTGGTGCCGGTCAGGTACGGCCGGATGATGGTGTCCCCGTTCACGTTCTTCCGCGGCGCGGCCCTGCCGATGGCCAGCGATCTGGCCGCCACGCCCGTCTCTGGGCTGGCCGTCCAGGCGTGCGGCGACGCGCACCTGTCCAACTTCGGCCTCTTCGGCTCGGCCGAACGCCGCCTGATGTTCGACGTGAACGACTTCGACGAGACCCTGCCCGGCCCGTGGGAATGGGATGTCAAGCGGCTGGCGGCCAGCCTGGAGGTGGCCGCGCGGGGCAACGGGTTCGCAGGCAAGCAGCGCCGGGAGATCGTCGCGGCCGCGGTCGCCCGTTACCGGCAGGCGATGCGCAGCTTTGCGGGGATGACCAACCTTCAGGTCTGGTACGCGCATATGGACATGGACCAGACCCGGGCCCAGTTCGACGCACAGCTCCGGCCCCAGCAGCGCAAGGTGGTGGATAAGGGCCTGGCCAAGGCGCGGACCAGGGACAGCATGGAGCAACTATCTAAGCTGACCCGTGTCGTGGACGGGCAGCTGCGGATCATCGCTGACCCGCCGCTGCTCGTCCCGATGGAGGACCTGATACCCGAGCAGACGGGCCGGGCCGCCATGGAGGAGCAGTTCATCGGCCTGATCTCCAAGTACCGGCGCACGCTGGAAACCGACCGGAGGTTCCTGCTCGATCAGTTCCGGTTCGGCGACCTGGCCCGCAAGGTGGTCGGCGTCGGCAGCGTCGGGACGCGCTGCTGGATCGTGCTCATGCTCGGCCGCGACGACGCCGACCCGCTGTTCCTGCAGGTGAAAGAGGCCGAAGCGTCGGTGCTGAGCCGCTTCGTGGGCACCAGCAAGTACACCAACCAGGGTCAGCGGGTGGTCGCAGGCCAGCGGCTGATGCAGGCCTCCAGCGACATCTTCCTGGGCTGGCAGCGGGTCGAGGCGGGCCTGGACGGGCGGCAACGCGACTTCTATGTCCGCCAGCTGCGGGACTGGAAATTCTCCGTCGACATCGAGACCATGATCCCGGGTGGCATGCGCATGTACGGCGAACTGTGCGGGTGGACGCTGGCGCGGGCGCACGCCCGCTCCGGGGACCGGATCGCGATCGCCGCCTACCTGGGCGGCTCGGACGTATTCGACCGGGCCATCACCGAGTTCGCCGCCGCCTACGCCGACCAGAACGAGCGTGACCACAAGTCACTCGTCGCTGCTGTCGCATCAGGACGGATCGCCGCCGAGCCCGACCTGTGACGTCCGGCCGACCCGGGCCCGGGGGGTGGCGTGGTACTTGACCTGATGCTCATCGGGCTCGGGATCGCTCTCGAACCATTCCCTCTCATAGCGTTCATCCTGATCCTGAGCGCCGAGAAGGGCACCTGGAAGGGACTGGCCTTCATCCTGGGCTGGCTGGCCTGCCTGGTCGCCGTGATTGCCGCGGTCGTCCTGACGACCGGGGGCAAGCCGCCCAGGCCACAGACCGCCCCGTCGACCGCCGCGCTGGCCGTCAAGTTGACCCTCGGTATCGTGCTTATCCTGCTCGCCGTGCGGCAGCGGCGCCGGATGGGCCGTCCGCGCAAGCCGCCGAGCTGGATGGCCAGCCTGGACCGGCTCTCGCCGTGGACCGCCGCCGGCCTCGCCGTATTCCTCCAGCCCTGGACGCTGGTAGCAGCGGGCGCGGCAACAGTCGTTCAGGCCAAGCTGTCCACTGGCGGGGACTACGTGACGCTGGTGCTGTTCTGTCTGCTGGGCACGTCCAGCTTCCTGTACCTGGAGTTGTACGCGGTATTCGCTCCTGCCGCGGCCGCCGGCCGGCTCGAGCAGATGCGATCCTGGCTGGACGCGCATCAAGAACCAGGTCATCATTCTGGTATTGCTGCTACTGGGCCTATATCTGGCCACCAAGAGCATCTACCTGCTGGTCAGCCGGCAATGACGAGCGCCAGCCCGCCCGCGCCCGCCAGTCCGGGTATTTCGCACCGGGCAGGCGAGAGCCGCTGGCCCATGGCGCTGGCGGTGCTGACCGCCGGAGGACTGCGCGCGGTGCTGCCACCTGCGCTCAGGGCCGGAGATGCCCGCTGGGCCTTCGTCGCAGTCCTCGTCGCGCTGCTCGCGATACTCATCGGCGGCGACCCCGGGCGCATCGACCGCGACTCCAGATGGCTGCGGGCACTGACCGGGACGCTGATCGGACTGATCTCTGCCGTGAATGCCTCCGCCGCGGTCCGCCTGGTGGTCGGCATCATCGACGGTGCCAAGTTCAGCAACGATGCCAACATCCTGCTCGCCAGCGGCGGCGCGATCTGGCTCACCAACGTGCTCGCCTTCGGTTTGTGGTACTGGGATCTCGACCGAGGCGGAGCGGCGGCCCGGGCACGCGGACAAGTCCGTCGGGTCGCCTTCGTTTTCCCTGAAATGGCCAACGCTCAGTACGTAGGGGCTGACTGGTATCCGAAGTTCATGGACTACCTGCATCTCTCGTTCACGGCGGCCACGGCCTTCAGCCCTACGGACGTCTCGGCGATCAAGCCCTGGGCCAAGCTCATGATGATGTCCGAGGAAGCGATTTCGCTGGTGGTCGCCGTGCTTGTCGTCTCGCGCGCGGTGAACATCCTGAAGTAGCCAGCGAATGCAGACCCAGCGAATGCAGACAGCAGACAGAGCCCTGCCCGGGCCGGAACACCGGCCCGGGCACGGTTGCAGCCGAGCGGTTATGCCGCGTCGGCGCCGTGCAGGGCGTCCTGCAGGTCCTTCTCGCCCTCCTTGGACAGCGAGGTCTTCAGCACCGTCCCGCCGAACTTGCTCATCGCCTCCACCGCCTTGTCCGGAGTCACCTTCTCCACCATCAAGAACAGCGCCGAAGTCCCCGGCTTGATCATCCCCCGGACCTGCTCCTGGAACTGCGCATCGATCCCCGACTTGGTCACCTTCCCCATCAGCGCCCCCAGCCCCGCGCCGATCGCCATCCCGAACACCGGGACGAAGAACAGCACCCCGAACAGCAGCCCCCACCACATCCCCCAGGTCGCGCCCCGCCCCACCATGTGATGGTGCGTATGCACGTGATAATCGCCCTTGGCATCCCGCACGATCACCGCGATCGCATCAGGCTCGATAATCAGGTCCTTCGCCAGCTGCCGCGCCTCATCAGCAGCCGCCTCCGCCGTCGTCTCGTCCGGATACCCGATCGCGATCAGGTCAGCCATCGCATCCTCTTTCCTCGCATGCCAGTGACCCGCCCAGTCCACCAGCCCCGCCCCCACCCCGCCCCACCCGCCGCGGGTGATCCCCGCCCGCGACCCTAGCCGCATCGCTGCGGAACAAGGGATCGCGGCGCGCCGCGCGAGGGGGCCAGCCGGACCTGCGCGGCAGCCAGCCAGGGCGGGGACCACGCCGGCAGCGGGAAGCTGCTCGAGGATGCCGCCCGCTGATCCGAACGCGGTAAGGCCGGGACGCCTTCGGCGCCGGACAGCTCACCAGGACTACGGAGTCACCCGTAGTGCATGGGTCGCCGCGGGGTCGAACACGGGAAAGTGAAGTAAGGGCCCTTGCCCATCACGACAAGCTGGGGGCTGCGTTGCAACCGTCCTACTACGAGATCCGCGTCGTCGGGGTCCTCCCGCCCGAAGCCTTGCTCGACTTCGAGAGGCTCAGCGCCTCCGTGGAGCCCGTCGAAACGATCCTGCACGGTCCCCTGCGGGATCAGGCCGCGCTGCACGGGCTCCTGGCCAGGCTACAGACCTTCGGCGTGCAGGTCGTAGAGGTGCGCCGTCTGCACGACCCGGCTCCGCACGATCCGGATCCGCACGCAGGCACCAATGAGCCCGGCGATTGAGGCCTGCCGCGGGTGAAGTCGTACACCTGCGCATTTTGCCTGCTCATCATTCCTAAGGGGTGATGCGCCAGCGCTCTTTTGCCTTAATGGTGAGCTTGTGGCCGACCACTGCGTCAGCCTCATTGGTAGGGAAGTGATACGAGTGATTACCAAGACTGCATCCGGCCCGGGCGGTTGGACGCATGATCCGCCGGGCGTGAGCGGCAGGCAAAAGGTGGTCCTGGCCGTGATCGGCGTGGCTGTGACGGGGCGCATCGTACGGTCCCGCCGAACCTACGAACGTGCGATCCTGCTGGCTCTAGTGCTAGCTGCTGCGGCGGGCACGGCCCGCGCCGGCCAGGCTCGCTCGATGGCACGCCTCATTGCCTGGGCTAACCAGAAGCTTCTAGATGAACGGCGCCGGGCGGAAGCCTCACGGTCGTAGAAGTCCTTGGCCATGCGGTCCGGGACCGGATTTAATGCAGACGAACCAGGTCCGATTCTCGTTGCCGTCATGGACAACGCTACCATCGCTTTCGATGATGACTACATTGGAGAATTTTTCACCAAGCGTTTCCCGTATCTTGTCAGGTGGGAACAACGCCGTCCTGATGACCTCTCTGAGCAGCCTGTACCTGCCGCTTGGCTGCAGCTCATATACCTCGATATCCCAGTCGAAGAGTACCTCACCACTGGCCCGCACCTTTATGAGCAGATAATTGTCGCCGAATTGCTGCACTGTCTGCCGGATGCTGGCCATCATTTCGAGGTTGCGGACAGTAATGATGTCAAAGATGAGCACGCCACCGCAGTTCAGATGGCTATAAGCGCGGTCGAAAAAGTTCTCCCAGTCCGAGAAATCGAGCAGGTGGTTGATGCCATGGTAGACGCAAACGATAGCGTCGAAGGTCGTCTCAAGCTTAAAGCTACTCATATCGGCGAGGTACAGGGGTGTTCCTTCGGGCAGTTTCTCACGGGCTACAGCCAGCATGCCCGGCGATATATCCAGGCCGCTCACCTGGTACGTTCCCGCGAGCCGGGCAATAATGTCGCCAGTGCCGCAGGCAACCTCGAGCAGCGTCACGGCCCGCGCACAAGCTTGTTTGATAATCCCGTCGATAAAATTCGCCTCGGTAGCGGAATCACCCGTCACGGCATCATAATGCGTCGCGAGCGAATCGTAAGCTACCACGCTTCGAGCGTATAGCTGAGACGTCGCGCGGCAGTCGTCCGCCGCGGGTGGTTGCGCCGGTTCGCCGTTCGCTGACAATCAGTGAGTGAGCTGGCTAAACGACCGCGGCGACGACGTCGGTCCCTTCGCGACCTTCGTCGACCACGTCCGGCCGGACGGCGCGGTAGCCCGGTGGGAATCCCGCCGCCACCGTAAGCACCCGCCAGGCACCCCGGCTGCCGGCTCGACATGGTGGGCGCCCAGGTCCCGGGGCTGGTGGATCGCCATCTTGTTCGCCGTGGGATCGGTGCTGTTCGCGCTCGGCGCTGTCCCCGGCTACGCCAGCGCCGTCGGGGCCCGCTGGGATGCGGTGACCTTCTTTACCGGCTCACTGTTCTTCACCGCGGCCGGGTTCCTGACCTACCGGGAAGCCGTGGACGTCGGTCCGCAAGCGCCCGCTGCCGCCCGGCGGCGCTTCTTCGTCTTCCAGCCCCGCAGGATCGACTGGTGGGCCACGGCCGTACAACTGGCCGGGACCGTCTTCTTCAACGTCAGCACCGGAAACGCGGTGCGGGTGGATCTCACCGCCAAAGCCGCCAACCAGCACGTGTGGCGGCCTGATGCCTACGGCTCAGTCTGCTTCCTGGTCGCCAGCGCACTGGCCTGGTTTGAGGTCTGCCACGGCTGGACCGCGTGGCGCCCCCGGTCGTGGGCGTGGTGGATCACCCTGGTCAACCTGGTCGGGTCCGTCGCCTTCGGCGTGTCTGCGGTGGCCGGTTACATCAGCCCGGCGACCGGCCAGTTGCACAACGCCGAGCGGTCGAACCTCGGCACCCTGATCGGCTCGGTGTGCTTCTTCGCCGGGGCACTCTTGCTCCTGCCCGAACGGACCGAGGAAGTCAGCGACCCAGTCACCCACCGGGGATGATGACGTCATCGAGCGCTGCCCTCAGCATGAGGGGAACCGTGTCTCCCGACCAAGGAGAGCCCACCATGCCCTTGCACGAGCGCGAGACCGTCCGTCAGCAGCTGGAGGACTGCGTGTTCGTCGGGCGCGACCTGACGAAACCGGTTCCGAAGTACCGGTTCCCTCCAGACGAGACGGATCCGAAGCAGGCGTTCCAGGTGGTATCGGACGAGCTGATGCTCGACGGCAACTCCCGCCAGAACCTGGCCACGTTCTGCCAGACGTGGGTCGAGCCCGAGATCTTCGCCCTGATGGCGCTGTCGATCGATAAGAACATGATCGATAAGGACGAGTACCCGCAGACCGCCGAGATCGAACAGCGCTGCGTGCATATGCTGGCCGACCTCTGGCATGCACCGGAGGCTGCCAACACCGTGGGCGCCTCGGCTATCGGGTCTTCGGAAGCCTGCATGCTCGCGGGCATGGCGGCCAAGTGGCGGTGGCGGGCCAGACGGCAGGCCGAAGGCAAGCCGGTGGACAAGCCGAACATGGTGTGCGGCCCGGTCCAGGTGGTGTGGCATAAGTTCGCGCGCTACTGGGATATCGAGATGCGCGAGGTGCCGATGTCCCCTGGGCGTTACATGATGGATCCGGCGTCCATGCTGGAGCGGGTCGACGAGAACACGATCATGGTGGTCCCCACCTTGGGCGTCACCTACACCGGCGCTTACGAGCCGGTGGAGGCGATGTCCCGCGCCCTCGACCAGCTTCAGGCCGACACCGGCCTTGATATCGGCATTCACGTGGACGGTGCCAGCGGCGCCTTCCTCGCCCCGTTCTGCGCACCCAACGTGGTCTTCGACTTCCGTCTTCCCCGGGTCAAGTCGATCAGCGCCTCGGGGCACAAGTTCGGCCTGGCCCCGCTGGGCGTCGGCTGGGTCCTGTGGCGAGATCGCGAGGAACTCCCCGACGACCTGATCTTTCATGTGAACTACCTGGGCGGCGATATGCCCGTCTTCCAGATCAATTTCTCCCGTCCGGCCGGCCAGATTGTCGCCCAGTACTACAACTTCCTCCGTCTCGGCTTTGAGGGTTACAAGCGCGTCCACGACGCGTCCTACGCAGTCGGCCAGTACCTCGCCGCCGAGATCGTCAAGCTCGGCCCGTTCGAGCTCCTGTGCGACAGCAACCCAGCGACGGGCATCCCGACGGTCACGTGGCGGATCCGGGCAGGCGAGGACCCTGGCTACACGCTGTTCGACCTGGCCGACCGGCTGCGCGCGCGGGGCTGGCAGGTGCCCGCCTACACTCTCACCGGGGCAGTCTCCGACATAGCCGTGCAACGCATCCTGGTCCGGCTGGGCGTCAGCCAGGACATGGCCTCTCTGCTCCTGGACGACTTCCAGGCCGCCGTGGCCCACTTCTCCAGGCATCCGGTCACCGTGCCGATGTCGAAGGAGGAGTCCAGCGGGTTCAGTCATCTGTAACGTCGTCCCAATCACCCAGACGGGGTGATCCGGCCTAGGGGACGGCCCGCCTACGTTGTGCGCGAAAGCCTGCGACTGTACGGGAGGAGACGACAGCAATGGCAGAGGCTGCGAGTTTCACGATCGGGGCCGAGGCGAGCTGCTCGGATGGCTTCTGCGGCAAGGTCAGCCGTCTGATTATCGACCCAGTCGCCCGAACGGTCACTCATCTGGTCATCGAACCCAAACACCGGCGAGAGTCCGGCCGGATTGTTCCCGTCCACCTCGTCGACACTACGGCCGACCATCTCAGGCTGAGCTGCACTATCGCGGAGTTCGACAGGCTCGATCCCGCCGAGGAGACCGAACTGGCCGAGGGTGTCGATTACGGGGGCGGCTACGGCCAGGCTGAGGCCGTCCAGGGCTACGGCATGGGCTCCAGAGGGGTCACCGGCATGGGAATTGGCATGGACCTGGGACACGGTACGCCGGTCGTGGTCCACGACGTGGTCCCGCTCGGTGAAACAGACCTGCAGCCCGGTGAGCGTGTCCATGCCCTGGATGGTGAGATCGGGGAGGTGCAGGGGTTCCTGGTCGACCCGAACGACAACCGCGTGACCCATGTGCTACTCCGGGAAGGCCATCTGTGGGGACGCAAGGAAGTCAGCATCCCGATCAGCGCGGTCACCGGGGTCGAAAACGGGATCCGGCTCAGCATCACCAAGAAGCAGGTGGAGGACTTGCCCCCGGTTGGCTAACGGCGCCCGGGATCAGCACCGCCGCGATGGACCCGGCGATCGCCTGCCGGTTGCCGGGAGCAAGCACCGCGTCCCGTTCGGCCATATTGGAGACTCTGACCGGTTCGCCGCCGCAGCCCGGCGCCGGCCTCAGCGTGCTGGCCGGTGCGGGCGGAGCCTTAGCCGCCGGTCGCGACCGGGCGGGCGGGGTCGGTGATCCAGTCGGACCAGGAGCCGACGTACAGAGCGGCGGGGATGCCGGCCAGGGCGAGGGCCAGGACCTCGTGGGCCGCGGTGACGCCGGAGCCGCAGTAGGAGCCGGCCGCGGGCCCGACGGCCGCGGGGGCCGGGCCGGGGCGGGCGCCGAGGGAGGCGAAACGATCAGCCAGCTCGGCGGCGCTTTTGAACGTGCCGTCCGGGTTGACGTTGCCCGTGCTCGGCGCGCTGACCGCACCGGGGATGTGGCCGGCCACCGGATCTACGTGCTCGTTCTCGCCTCGGTAACGTTCAGCCGAACGGGCATCGAACAGCAGCCCATCCCGGCCCAGCGCCCCGGCGGCGGACGCGTCCAGGACCGGCATCTGGCCCGGCTGGGCGGTGAAGTCACCCGGTACCGGATCAGGGGTATCCGTGCTCACCGGGAGGCGCGGCCAGCCAGGCCCGGTAGCCGCCGTCGAGAACCCGGACGTCGCGGTGCCCGTGGTAGCGCAGCATCCACCAGCCGCGGGCCGCGGGCAGCCCGTCCCCGTCGTCGTACACGACAACCGGACGGTCCCGGCCTACCCCGGCGGCGCGCATGGCCGCCTGGAAGATGGCCGGGTCCGGCAGCGGGTGCCGCCCGGCCGGGCCAGGCGAGCCGGACAGGTCACGGTCGAGATCGGTGAAGACGGCCTCGGGCAGGTGACCCGCACGGTAGCTGTCGATGCCGGGTGGCCCGCCGAGCCGCCACCGCACGTCCAGCAGGACCAGGCCAGTCCGGTCAGCCAGCTCGCCGGCCAGCGCCGTCGCGGAGACGATGAGGCGGCCCGGGCCGCTCATCTGACGGTGAAGGCGAGCGCGGGAATGAACTGCTCGGCGGGGGTGAGCGAGCCGTGCATGCCGACCAGCGCGGACTCTCTCGGCTCGGTCCTGGTGGCTACCACGGCGGCGGAACCCGCGCAGGCGGCCACGACGTCGCCGATCCGGTCGGCCAGGGCCGGGTCTACCGGCCCGAACCATCCTTCCTTGATCGCCTCGTCCCGGGACAGCACCCAGGCGTGCTCGCCGAGGACCTCACGCCAGGCGGCCAGGACTTCCCCGGCGGCGCCGGGGAGCGCGTACACGTGCCTGGCCCGGGCCTCGCCGCCGAGCACGGCCACGCCCGCCCGCAGCTCCGGTATCTCGTCCGCGTCTATCCGGTCCTCGGGACCGACGTCCACCATGCCGTGGTCGGCCGTCACGTACAGGCAGGTCCCTGAGGGCAGCGAGCTGGCCAGCTGCTCGGCCAGCTTGTCCACGTGGGCCAGCTGGTTGTACCAGTCGTCCGAGCCGACACCGAACATGTGCCCGGTGTTGTCGAGGTCGCCGTGATACACCGTCACCAGCGCGCGCCCGTTCTCCCCGATCACCCGGGCCGCCTGGGCCGCCAGGGCACCCATGCTGTCGGCGGGCCGGTAGGCCGCCCCGCGCATGGTGGCGATGGTCAGGCCGGTGCCGCGGAAGGAGCCCTGGGCCACGTGGACGCCCTCGATGCCGGCTTCGGCCGCCCGCTCGTAG
This sequence comes from uncultured Actinomycetes bacterium, assembly GCA_963835775.1. Classification (GTDB taxonomy): domain Bacteria; phylum Actinomycetota; class Actinomycetes; order Streptosporangiales; family Streptosporangiaceae; genus Palsa-504. The sequence goes on from CAWIHB010000010.1 coordinate 432,387, forward strand.
ATGGTGGGCAGCCGCTGCCACTCGCGGGGGTCGATCCGCGAGTCCCAGCGCAGCGCGTTGAGCAGGATGTCCTCGCCGGGCACCAGGACCTTGTAACCGAGCATCCCGTGCTGGCCCGGCGGGCGGCCGGTGCACAGCGAGCCGAGGCTGGTCACGGTGGTGGACGGGAATCCCGCCGTGATCGGCTTGGAGTTGCGGCCCAGCTCGAACAGGAAGGGCGCGCTGGCCGGGTGGTCCCGCAGCAGCTCCCAGCCGAGCCCGTCGACGATCAGCAGGCACGCGCGCTGCGTGCCGGGCAGACCGAGGACGTTGTGTGACTCGGGTGCTTCGGGGTCTAGCGACGCGAGAATCGACGAGGACAAGTCAGCCAGCGTCGACGTCCCGTAGGCAGGCACGATGGGCGAGTGTCTCGGCTCGAGCGTCATGCGGGAATCCTCATCTGCTACTCGTGGGTGCCACTGCGCGTCCTGCCCTCGGCGCCGCCTGCCAGTGCATCATGCCGGAACATCGTGCCACTGCGCGGGCATCAGCGGCAAACGAATGCAGCCGGGTGCTCAGCTGCCATGCACCGCGGTGGCGTCGGAGAGCGCTCGGGCGAAACTCAGCAGCCCGCGCACGGCCTCGTCCCCGTCCGCGGCCTGGCTGACCCGCAGCGAGAAGTCATCGGCCGTGATCGTGCCCAGATAGCCGTGATCGGCTTCACAGCTCTCATCGCCGCAGTGTGCAGGCTCGAGTTCCAGGTGGGACAGCACGTTCCAGCCGATGGTGAGCACCACCTCCGACGGCGTGGTCGCCCCGGGCACGTAGGCGGCCGGGTCGGGGAACACCCGGGTAAGGGCCACGGACGAGATCTTGCTGAACCGGATCGCCTCCGTGCTGGTCTCGGCGCGCGGGCGGCTGTCCGGGTCATCGGCCGGGTACTCGTCGGTGTGTGAGTACACCAGCCGGGTGGGGGTCAGCGTCAGCACGGTCATGTGACGGCGCACCTCCATGCCAGGATCGAAGATCGCGTCATGGTGCACCACGTAGGCCGTGACGGGTTCTGACCCGAGCGCCGAGGTGACGGCGTCGTACACCAGCCCCGGGTAGTAGCCGCTGTGCTCGATCGCGGCCCGCAGGCCATCGGTCATGACTCGCGTTTCCCTCATTCCCCCATCCTGCACCGTCCCGCGAGCTGCTTTACCCGCGGGACTGAATCTAGCCATCGTGCTCCCAAGCTGTACCCGCGCTCCGCCAGTTCACGCCTGCCTCGCTCCCGACCGCTCCCGGGCGCCAGGCTCCGGGATATCACGTTCCGGGACAGCGCACCCCCGGATATCCCCCGCCCGGAGGTAACGTTCAGGCACCCGAGGAGCTAATCCTCGGGAATTGTCACGCTCCGGCCCGGATGTCCGGCATCCCGGCCGGGCTGATGCCGGACAGGTCCAGCACGCGCTCCTCGGCCGGCTCGGGTGCGGCGATCGCGCTCGAGCTCGGCGCGGGCTTCGGCTTGCGCGGCTTCCTCGGCCCGGATCCGCCGCCGCGGCCCCGGTAGACGATCAGGCCGTTCACCGGATCGGGCGCGCCGTCCAGGGCCGCGCGGACCGCGGGCAGGGCGCGGAACGCCTCCCACTGCACGTCGGAGTCGAAGAGCACCTCGAACACGACACCGTACCGATGCTCGTGCCACTCCCAGTAGGTGGCCCCGTTGGTGACCGCGGCCTCGATCAGCCTGTCCTGGTAGGAGTCCTTCCACCGGCGCGCGGGCAGCTGCTCGGCATCGAAGACCTCGATCGACCACCACTCGGACACGCCTATCCCACCGCCATCCGGTTGCGTTCACCCGTCCAGGTTTGCACCCTGTTGAGATAGTACGTCTTTTGCTAGCCGACCGATAGGCTCCTTCCCCATGAGATGGGCCGGGCTGAGGATGTCCGTGACACTGCTCACGGTGATCCCGTGGCACGCGCCGGTTACTAACGCAGCGCCCATTCCTCCGGCAGCGCCCATTCCTCCGGCAGCGCCGGATCGGGCTACGGCGGCCGCAGCCATGGCGTGGGCACCGGCCGTCGGCCTGCTGCTCGGCGTCATCGGCGCCGCCGTCCTGCTCGGGGCCGATCATCCGCTGGGCGCCGGGCCGCTTACCGGTGCCGTGCTCGCCATATCCTCGCTCGCCCTGCTCAGCCGGGGGCTGCACCTGGACGGCCTGGCCGATCTGGCCGACGGCCTGGGCAGCGGCAAGCCCGCGCCCGTGGCGCTCGACATCATGCGCCGCTCGGATATCGGGCCGTTCGGCACCGTGACGCTGATCCTGTCGCTGCTCATCCAGGTCGCCGCGCTCAGCCAGGCGGAATCCGCCGCCCCCGCCCGCGGTGCGGCCGCGCTGATCGCCGCGGTGGTCACCGGCAGGCTCGCGCTGACCTGGGCCTGCCGGCGGGGGGTCCCGGCCGCGCGGCCGGACGGGCTGGGTGCGCTGGTGGCGGGCACGGTAAGCCCGGCGATCCCGGTCCTGGCCACGCTGGCCGCGGTGGCGGCGGCCGCCGCCGCGGTGGCGGTCTCCACCACGCTGGCCAGCCGGCCGCTGGGCTGGACCCTGCCGCTGGCCGTGGTCGCGGGTCTGGCCGCCGCCCTGGCCGCGCAGCGGCACGCGGTGCGGCGGCTGGGCGGGATAACCGGCGATGTGCTCGGCGCGCTGGCCGAGGTCGCGGCTACGGTCACGCTGGTCGTGGCGGCCATGGGCGCACGCGCCTGAGGGCGTGTGCTCTCGGCTGCGCACCAGCAGAGGATGATCGTCTGCAGAGACAAAAGGCCAGATCGCCCTAGATCTCGCTTCTACTGGATGATTCCGGGCAGGAACCGCAGATGGCAACGACGCACGAAGTGTTCAACCAGCCCCCGGCGCTGGCCGGGTATGACGTAGCTGACGACCCGGCCATGCCTGAAGCGCTGCGGCGCGAGGGCGCGGGCTGGGCCGAGACCGCCATCCACGAGCTCGGCCGCCTGGCCGGCTCGGCCGGGGCGCAGGAGCTGGGCCGGCAGGCGAACGAGAACCCGCCCGTGCTGCGGACGCACGACCGGTTCGGCCGCCGCATCGACGAGGTGGAGTTCCACCCGGCCTGGCATGAGCTGATGACCGTCGCAGTGCGGCACGGCCTGCATGCCGCGCCCTGGCGGGATGACCGTCCCGGCGCGCACGTGGCCCGGGCCGCGGGCTTCTACGTCTGGGGTGCCACCGACGCGGGGCACTGCTGTCCCATCTCGATGACCTACGCGATCGTGCCCGCGCTGCGGCACGCGCCGGACCTGGCCGACCGCTTCGAGCCGCTGCTGGCAGCCCTCGACTACGACTTCGGCCTGCGCCCGCCCGAGACCAAGCGGGCGCTGCTGGCGGGCATGTCGATGACCGAGAAGCAGGGCGGCTCCGACGTCCGGGCCAACACGACCCGGGCCGTCCCGGCCGGGGACGGGCTTTACTCGCTGACCGGGCACAAGTGGTTCACGTCGGCGCCGATGGGCGACCTGTTCATGGTGCTGGCGCAGGCGCCCGGCGGGCTGTCCTGCTTCCTGCTGCCCCGGGTGCTGCCTGACGGCAGCCGGAACGGCATGCGCCTGCAGCGGCTGAAGGACAAGCTCGGCAACCGCTCGAACGCGTCGGCCGAGGTCGAGTACGACCAGGCGACGGCCTGGCTGGTCGGCGAGGAGGGCCGCGGCGTCCGCACCATCATCGAGATGGTGAACATGACCCGGCTGGACTGCGTGCTCGGCGCGGCTACCGGGCTGCGGGCCGGCGTCACGCTGGCGGCCCACCACGCTTCGTACCGTACGGCCTTCGGCCGGAGACTGGCTGACCAGCCGCTGATGGCCAGCGTGCTCGCCGACCTGGCGATCGAGTCGGAGGCGACCACGATGGCGGCGTTCCGGCTGGCCGGGGCGACCGACCGGGCAGCACGCGGCGACGAGCAGGAGGCCGCGTTCCGCCGCCTGGCGCTGGCGGCCACCAAGTACTGGGCGTGCAAGCGTGCCCCGGGCCACGCGGCCGAGGCGCTGGAGTGCCTGGGCGGCAACGGCTACGTGGAGGAGTCGGGGATGCCCCGGCTGTACCGCGAGGCGCCGCTGGCCTCCATCTGGGAGGGCTCGGGGAACGTCGCGGCGCTCGACACGCTGCGCGCCCTGACCAGGCAGCCCGAGTCGGCCGAGGCGTTCTTCGCCGAGCTTGACCAGGCGTCGGGAGCGGACAGCCGCCTGGACCGGGCCGTCGTCCGGCTGCGCAAGGAGATCGGCGACCCGGCCGAGGCCAGGGCCCGCCAGCTCGCCGAAGCCATCGCTGTCACCCTCCAGGGTGCCCTGCTGGTCCGGCACGCTCCCCACGCCGTGGCCGATGCCTTCACCGCCTCCCGCCTGGCCGACGACGCCGCGGGTCCGTGGGGCTGGGGACATGCCTACGGCACGCTCCCCTCCGGCACCGATACCGCGACGATCATCGGGCGCGCCACTCCCGAGATCACGCCCGGATGAACCGGTGACCGGCATCCTGGACCGGCCCGCTCCGCCGCCCGACCTCACGGTGCCTTACGGCCCGCTGGCCGACCAGGTCATAGACCTCCGGCTGCCGGCGCCGCCTGCCGCCGCCCGGGTACCGCTGATCGTGCTGATTCACGGCGGATTCTGGACGCCCGCCTTCGACCGCAGCCATCTGGGGCCCATGGCCGACGCCCTGGCCCGGGCCGGCTACCTGGTCGCGGTGCCCGAATACCGCCGGGCCGGAATGGCCGAGGAGGGCTGGACGGGCACGTTCAACGACATCGCCGCGGCCCTGGATCAGGCGGTCATGATCGCCGAACCGCACGGAGCAGACCCCGGGCAGGTCACCTGGGCGGGCCATTCCGCGGGCGGCCATCTCGCCCTGTGGGCCGCCGCCCGGCCAGGGCTGCCTGCAGGATCGCCGTGGCACGGGGGGTGCGCGGCGACGCACGTCGTCTCGCTGGCCGGCTGCAGTTCGCTGCGCCTGTGCGCGGAGTGGAACCTGGGCGGCGGGGCCGTCCGCAAATTGATGGGCGGCCTGCCCGATGAGGTCCCCGAGCGCTACGCGGTGGCCGACCCGGCCGCCTTGCCCGCTCCCCCGGTTCCGGTCACTCTGGTGCACGGCACCGACGATGACCGCGTGCCGCTGGCCATGAGCCGGGCCTTCAAGGCCGGACGCCTCATCGAAATTCCCGGGGCCGGGCACTTCGAGCTGATCGACCCGCAGAGTTTGGCCTGGCCCCAGGTCCGGTCCGTTCTGACCGGCAGCTTTTAACGGCTGCACGCCCCCGGCGCACCGCTAATAGGGCCGTGCCCGCGGCAAAATCTCTCCCGAAGTCTCCCCCGAAGTCTCCCCGAAACAGACTGTGCCCTTCTGCGATCCTCAGATCACGGAAGGGCACAGCTTCCCCGAATACTCATGGTGCGGAGTCGCGAGAAGGAAGTCCGTGACGCACTTGCCTCGAGCCTCAACACAACAGCCGCCGGTGCCGTTTACTGCCTAACGCGGTCAGCCGAAGCTGACCCTTAGTTTCCCGTCGCCGCACGGAACCTGACCACCAATTCAGCCGGTACGCGACCACGGTCCTTGACATCGATCCCTTGCGCCTTTGCCCACTCACGAACCTCAGTGGTGTTGACGCCACTGGCCGAGGCCCTGCGCCCGCTGCGAGCCGGCCGCCGGGCCGCACCACTGCTCCGCCGCGCGGCATCAACATACTTTGCCAATGCCTTCCGTAGCGCCTCGGCATGCTTAGCGTTCAGGTCGATCTCGTACTCGGCACCATCCAGCCCAAAGCGGACAGTGCCCTCGGCCTCGCTCCCGTCGATGTCATCGATGAACAAGGTTTGAATCTTCTGGGCCACGTGTGCTCCGTTTCTCTCGTTGAATAGTGCACAGAATAGATGATAGTCGAAACATAAGCCTGCACCGGGGTCCATGTTGAAATACACACGATCGGAGAACGCCCGCGCGGCTTGAACCTGACCCGGTAACCATCGGTGCGCGCACGCATACCTTAAGCCGCCTACGGGTGAAGCAGTCAAACCGAACTCCGCGCCTGCGGCGGTTCGGCATCATTCCTGCCCTGCGGAATGAGGCCAGGACGCCTGACTGCGATCGCATTGCCGGGTGTTAGCGCTCACTGCAGTCGCCCGGGCCTTGATCCGGACACCGGCTCATTAATGGGGCGTTAGCCGTGCATCTCCTGTGCGGCCACGGCCGTACAGGCGTCGCACCCGCCACCGCTGTGAGCGGCGCAGACTCCGGAAACTTTTGCACGTGCATCAGGAAACGATCCAGCGCAGAACTCGCGACAGCGAGTTCTGCGTTTTTGCCTCTCGCGAACTCGTATCGAGTTCGGCACGCCTGGCCCGGGTTCGCCGCTCCGGCACCGCCCGGCATGCGATCCGCCCCATTCGGGTTTATCGCAAAATGAGACTGAGCCCTACGGTGCATCTGGTCAGACCGTGGCAGGACCCGTACCTGGCACCAGCCCCGGCACGTCAATGCCGCTATACGGTTCCTATTGGTTCGGGGTTTTCGGCAGCAGCGGATGCCGGTCATCCCGACATTCCGACATTCCGGCGCCGTCTCCGCAGTGTCTCCGCAGTGTCTCCGGTGTCTCCGCAGTGTCTCCTCAGCGCGGAACTACCCACCGTCACTGTGTCGGCGCAAACCGGCGGATGCTTAGCATAGCGCAGGCTGATTTGCTTACGGTTGCTGCATTTCCTGCCACGTCTTGCCGCTGCGGACGCTCTGCGGCCGCTCCGTCACGATGTCAGAGCCCGGGCGCGCCTCCTCGTCCCGGACCTTCACCAGGATCCAGCGTTTGCGGCCGGTCCGGGTCAGCGCGAAACCGCCCGACAGCTTTCTGCCGTGCAGGATGAACGAGAGATGGCCCGGATCGTCCTTGACGACTTCGGCGGTTCCCTCGTCCCAGATAATCACCGCGCCGGTGCCGCGGCGCTGGCCCTCGTGCACGCCCTCGAATTCACCAGCCGACAGGGAATGGTCATCGACCGGGACCGCCAGCCGCCGGACCACCGGGTCCAGCGACGGCCCCTTCGGCACGGCCCACGAGCGCAGCACCTCACCCGACTGCAGCCGGAAATCAAAGTGCAACGTCGTCGCATCATGCAGTTGCACCACAAAGCGCACTTCGCCGACCACGCTCCCCAGTATGGGCCGCAGCCTGGCCGAGCACTGTTATAACGCGGCCGGGACAGGCCAGCGCCCGGCACCGGCCCGCATCCCCGCTGTCACACCAGTCCCGTGTCTCCCAAGATCGCGGCGGATTGACGTTCTGCGGTTGATTTCCGGTGCTGGAATACCGGTAATCAACCGCAGAACCGGAATCAACCGCGCAAATGTGACCGCTGGGGCCAGTGATCCGGCTCGTGCCGCGCAGCTCATCATCGCGGGCACGTGGACCCGGCGATCGGGCCAGGTCATCAGGGTGGGGGCCGGGCCTGGGACGGGGGCGTGGTGGCTGGGACGGGAGTAACGGCCGAGGTCCCAGGACCCGGCCGGCCGGCCCGGCAGGCCGGCCGTCATTCCCAAGGAGCCGCACCCATGGACCATCGGGTCGGTGACAACCGGTACATCGGACCATCGTCCCGGTTGGCGGTCAGGCCCGGACCAGACCATGGGGCACCGACCGCACAATCACCGGGCACGGGTGACCGCTCACGGCACTGACGGCATGTCCCGTAGGTATTGCTGGACCGGTCTGCCTAACCAGGCAATCACCGATAAGGAATCCGGCTCGATGAAAGTCGTCTGGGTGGGCTCAAACTGTGAGTCCATGGTGGCCATGGCTGCCGCCACCTCGTCATCGCTGCCAGCCAAGTCCGGTGGCGCATCGGGCAGGCCAGGGACATCGCCGGCGTAAAAGGCGCCACGTCGAGCAGCCACTGTAAGGTCGGCGTCCGGGAAGAAGGAGAGGCTCAAATTGATCACCCCGCCTCCGTTCACAGGCAGGGAGCCAACCACGTTCCATGCCGTACGGGCCGCGGGCCACCGCTCGCTTTTCCAGCTGAAGCTCTCCACCTCGCCCAAGACGAGGAGCCCCGTATACGCCATCCGCAACTGCAGGGCACCACGAAGGTCAAACAACAGGCCAGCGCGGTTGTTCACGGCGTCGAAGATCACTTCAGTCAGCAACGCCTCCTGAAGAGCGTCCTTCTCGGTGAGCGGATCCATCTCCGGGCTGCCGACTAGAGCGCCTCCCACTCCCCTGGTAAGCAGATCCCGCAGTCTCATCACGACCTCCATGCCCAGTGCCAGAGCGGGTCAGACCGAGCGAGCGGCTGGCCGGTGAACGGACTCACCGTCAGGCCCTCCTTATTGAAGTACGACACGTAGCCATTTGGATAATGATGCTTTCCCGTGGTCACCGGGTCCATCACCCGGACACCGGCCACGTGGGAATCTAGCGGGAACCCGCCGCTTCCGCCGGTGAACATGAACCCCCTCCCGGTACGGACTAGAGCCGGTCCGATCGCTCCATCAGGGATGCGGACCACCTCCCCATTGGACCTGGCGATGAAGCTCGGGCCGTGAATCACGTTCGCATCTACTGACGCCAAATCAGCGCGTATGCCTGCCTTGGGACCGCAGGACATCAGGCCGAGGGGGTCGGACTGGAGGAGGGGGTTGGGCACGTAGGCGTGCGGATTCGGCGCGGGGGCCAGGCCGAGGGGATCGGGAGTGAGGTAGCTGCCGGTCACCGGGTCGTAGTAGCGCTGCTGGTTGTAGTGCAGGCCGGTCTCCGCGTCGTGGTACTGGCCGGGGAAACGCAGCGGCGTGGCGGCGCCGGACGGGTGCCACAGGGTGCCGCCCCACAGGGTGTGCTGCTGGTAGCCGGCGACGGCGCCGTCGGCGGAAATGAGCTCGGCGGGCATGCCGACCTGGTCGGTGATGACGGCGTAGAACCGTTCGGCGGCATCGTCCTGCGGCGCGTCGTCCGGCGACGGGCTCTCGCACTGGGCCAGTGGGGTGAATGTGCCGGGCCGGTAGTCCCAGGTCATGCGGCGCCGGCGGCCGGGCTCGCGGGTGATCTCCTCGGCCAGTACGGCACCGTCCCAGGTGAAGGTGGTCTCCTCGGCCGGATCCCCGGACGGGCCGAACCGCTGCTTGGATATGCGGCGGCCGAGTGGGTCGTAGCGGTAGCGCCAGGTGCTGCCATCGGGAGCGGTGACCGCGGTGAGCCGGTCGTCGGCGTCCCACTGATAGCACCACGTGGCGGGCTCCAAGGAGCCCTGCCGTCGCTGGATCACGCGGCCCTGCTCGTCATGCCGGTAGCGGACCGAACCGGCGCTGGTGGTCAGCGTCCCGGACCGGTCCCGAGAGCCCTGCACGTCGGCGGACAGCCAGCGGCCGGCGGCGTCCGCAGGCGGAGCGGTCCACCGGGCCGAAGCCAGGTTGCCCGCCGGGTCGTAGCGGTAGCGCTCGGCCCACCGGGAGCCGTCCACCGCGGTGATCCGGCCGGCCGCGTCGGACGTGAACCGGCGCGAGCCGGCCCGCAGGTCTTCGATGCCGTCCAGGAAGCCGTCGGCCCGGTAGGTATAGGTCCGGCGGGCCAGGTCGCTGCCTGGCGCGCCGCCAAGAACCTGCCGTTCCAGCTGGCCGGCCGCGTCCCAGTCCTGGGCCAGGGTCAGGCCGCCGGGCAGGTCGCGGCGGGTTTCCCGGCCCGCCTGGTCGTAGCCGAACCCCAGCACCTGCCCGCCCGCGTCCAGCCGCACCGGCTGGCCCGCGTCGTCGTATTCCCACCGCTGCTGCGCGCCGCCGGGCGTGACGCGGCGGCGGCGCCGCCCGGCCAGGTCGTAGGTGCACAGCACGGTACGTTCGTTGCAGGTCTCGGCGGTGACGCGGCCGAGCGGGTCGCGGGTGAACCTGAGCTCGGCGTCGGGATTGCGCGCCTGCACCAGCCGGCCCGCGGCGTCGTAGCCGAACGCGCTGGCCACTCCGTCGGTCACCCGCCTGATCATCCGGCCAAGCTCGTCGTAGCCACAGCCGATCTGCTGGCCGACGGCGTTGACCTGGCCGGTGAGCTGCCCGGCCGGGTCGTATTCGTACCGGGTGACGGCCCCGTTGTAGTCGGTCTCGGTCACCAGCCGGCCGACGGCGTCATACTCATAGTGCCAGGTCAGACCGGCCCGGGTCACGCTCGCCAGCCGCAGCATCTGGTCGTAGCCGAGCTCGGTCCTGACGCCGTCCGGCCCGGTCACCGCGGTCAGGCAGTCGAAGGGCCCGTACTCGTAGCTGGCCTGCTCGCCGGACGGCCCGAGCCGGGTGATCAGGTTGCCCTCAGCGTCATACTCGCGCCGTTCGGCACTGCCATCCGCGAATATCCGGGTGGCCAGCTGGCCTTCGGGCGTCCAGGTCAGCGCGGTGACTCCCCCGTCGGGCCCGGTTACCGCCGTGACGCGGCCGAACGCGTCCCTGCTGTACCTGGTGCTGCCGCCCGCCGGGCAGGTCACCGCCGCCGGCAGGCCGGCCGGATCGCATTCCGCCTCGGTCACGGCCCCGAGCGGGCCGGTGACCGAGGCCAGGTGACCGCGGGCGTCGTAACGGTACGACGTGACGGCCTGATCGGGAGCGATGCGCCGGATCAGGTGACCGCGCGCGTCGTATTCCTGCTGCCAGCTGGCCCCGCCAGGGTCCTCGACCCGGACCAGCAGGCCCGCCTCGTTGTAGGCGGCCCGCACCTGGCTGCCGTCCGGCCGGGTGACGCAGGTCAGGTGGCCGCGCTCGTCGTAGTCGTAACCGGTCAGCCGCCCCAGCGGGTCGGCGCGGGCGCTGAGGCGGCCGCGCCCGTCGTACCAGAGGTGGGTCACGTGGCCGAGCGGATCGGTGATCGCCGTCACCCGCGACGACTGGTCCAGCTGGTAGATGGTGACCGCCCCGGCCGCGTCCGTCCACCAGGTCACCCGGTCGCCATAGGCGAACCGGCCGGACATCACCCCGCCGGGACCGGCGCCGGCCACGCACCGGCCCTGCTCGTCGTAGGAGTAGCGGTAGGCGATCCCGTTGCGGTCCTGCCAGCGGGTCAGCCGGCCCTGCCCGTCGTAGCTGAACCGCAGCGTCTTGCCCGAGGAGTTGACGATCCTGGCCAGGTTCCCCGCCGTGTCGTACCGGTAGCCGGCCAGCGGCACCTCCGGTCCGGCCGCGTCTGGTCCGGCCGCGTCGGGATCGGCCAGGGCCAGCCCGGCGATCCGACCGGCTGCCACCACGACCCGGACGCGGTATCCGCCGGAGTGCGTGATCCAGGCGGGCTCGCCGGACGGCGTGTAGCTGAGACAGACCTGATCGCCGCTCCGGTCGGTCACCGAGACCAGCGGCAGCTCGCCCGCCGGGCCGTACCCGGGCTGCCGTTCGAACCGCCAGACCAGCCCGGCCTGCGGGTCGGTGACCGTGAAGGCGCCGTCACCGGCGCGCTCCAGCGGCCAGGCAGGCCCGGCGACCGGCAGCCAGGGGCCCGGCGCGGGCTCGTCCGCCCGGCAGCGAGACGGCCAGGACAGGACCCGGCCGTCCGCGAATACGGCGGTAACCTGCTCCGGCCCGGCCTGCAGCCGCTGGTCGAAGGTTGACGCCCAGGACCGGCCGAACCACCGCCCCGCCCGCCACGAGGACCGGTAGATCCGGCCGACGACCAGCGGCAGCACCCCCGGCAGCGCCACGTCCTGCTGGAACAGCAGCACGTCCCCGGTGGCCACGTCGACCGGGTCCCCGGCCTGCGGGATGTCCGGCGCCGACCGCGCGGCCACGTCCGGATCCCTGGCCGCCTGCCACAGCCCGGCCGGCGCATCGTCCCCGTCGGCCCCGGGCACCGTATCCGGTACGGCCTCCCAGGCGTCGCGCCACCGGGCCGGCGGCGCGACGGGCCGGTCCGGGATGGTGTCAGCCCGCCGCCCGGTGCCGGCCTCCAGATCAGTGCCGGCCTCCAGATCAGTGCCGGCCTCCAGATCAGTGCCGGCCTCCAGATCAGTGCCGGCCTCCAGATCAGTGCCGGCCTCCAGCTCAGTGCCGGCCTCCAGCTCAGTGCCGGCCTCCAGATCAGTGCCGGCCTCCAGATCAGTGAACGGCCGGTTCACCGGCGGCCCGCCGGCCTCAGGTCGTCCATGGTGCCCGCATGCACCCCGGCAGCGATCCCGGGCCGCGCGGGGAGCCGAGCCGGACCCGGCACCAGCGGCCATCGGCCGGGGAATCCAGCTCGCGCCGGCCCGGGCGCGGCCGTCCCAGCCGGCATCCTCGCCCGGGCCGGGCCCGGAAAGCCACCTCCCGTGTCGGCTTCCTCATCACGTCCCAGACCCTTCTGCGCGGCGATCGTGTCATCAGTGATCACGAGCCGGGATGGCGGCAAGGTTCGGGCGGAGTTCTTAATTTTTCCGAACGGGCCGTGGTACTGCAGGCGCGCCACGCAGTTCCGCACCTGGGGGTGGTGCGCCGCTACCCGGCGAGCGTGGACACGGCCGGGTCGGGCGCGGGACAGTCTCGGCATGGGCGAGATCGATGAGGCCGAGCTGACCCGCGCGGGGCAGCGCGGAGCCGTGGTGGAGGGATTGGCCGAGGACGGCAAGCGCACCGTCTCCGGGGCGCTGCTGCGCAGGTGCTGCCATGAGCTCAAAGACCAGATCGATGCGCGCGGGCTGCGGCTGAACAACGCCATCGTGACCGGCGCCCTCGACCTCACCGGCCTGGTGATCCCGTTCCCGCTCCGGTTCGAGGGATGCGAATTCGACACCGCGCCGGTGGTGGAGGGCGCGCAGCTGTTCGAGCTGTCGCTGGCCGGCTGCCCCCGCCTGCCCGGCCTGCTCGGCAACGGGGTGCGGGTGCGCCGCGACCTCGACCTGTCCCGTTCGCGCATCGCCGGCGCGCACTGGACGACCGCGAGCACCTCGAAGCGGTCGGCCATCTGGCTGTGCGAGTCGGAAATCGGCGGCCGCCTGCTGTGCGTCGAAACCTCGGTCGACGGCCTGGGTGACCGGGCCATCCAGGCGGACCGGATCCGCGTGGGCGGGTCCATCCGGCTCATCCACCAGTTCCGCTCGCAGGGCGAGATCCGGCTGCTCGGGGCGCGCATCGCCGGCACGCTCGACGTGGTCGGCGCCCGGCTGTCCTCGGTGAACGGGCCGGCCCTGGACCTGGAGGATGCCACCTGCGACGGCAGCATGTTCGTGACCGAGGACCCGATGGGACACCGGACCGAGATCACCGGCCGGGTGGGGATGGCCAGCATGCGTATCGGCGGCCGCCTGCTGATCCGTAACGCCACCATCGCGGCCCACACCGCGGTGCCCAAGGACAGCCCCTACGCCAGGCCCACGGCGCACGGCACCGCGCTGGACGCGGTGCGGTTCTCGGTCGGCGCCGAGGTGCTGTTCACCGGGCAGTGCGAGGTGACCGGCCGGGTCGACATGTCGATCGGCGAGATGAGCAGCGTGTCCGTCGGCGCCGGCTGCGTGCTGAAGGCCGCAGGCCGGACCGTGCTGAACCTGACCAACTCCGAGATCCGCGCCGACCTGCGGCTGGACCGGGACGCGGTGGTGGAGGGCACGATCCGGCTGGCCGGGGCGGTGATCCACGGCACGCTCGCGCTGCGCGGCCAGCTGAGCCGGCCCGAGCGCCGGTCCCTGGTCGGCGGCACCGCGCTGACCGTCGACGGTGACGTCGTGCTGGACGGCCTGCGCACCGACGGCGGCCGGGTCAACTTCCGCGGCGCCACGATGGGCAGCCTGGCCGCCGACCGGGCGCAGCTGCACAACCCGGGCGGCTGCTCGGTCAGCCTCAACCAGGCCCGGGTAACGGGCTCGGTCCGGCTGGTGGACGGCTTCACCTCGACCGGCCTGGTGGTGCTCAACCGGAGCACGATCGAAGGCCGGCTGCAGTTCACCGGCGGCTCGTTCACCTGTCCCGGGCCCGGGCCCTACAACCAGCACGGGCACGCGGTCGAGGCGATATCCGCGACCGTCCGCGGCGGCATTGACCTGGACTGGGCCGCCGTGGCGCCCAGCGTGGACTTCACCGACACGACCACCACGTTCCTGGCCGATGATCCGGACACCTGGCCGCCGAGCTTCGACATCGCCGGCCTGACCTACGAGCGGTTCGAGACCCCGCAGTACGCCACGCCCAAGCCGATCTGGGATCAGGCCGCCAGGTGCGCCTGGCTGGGCCGGCAGGCGCAGTTCGACTCGGGTCCCTACGAGCAGGCCGCCCGGGTGTTCCGTGAGCACGGCTACGCCGACGAGGCGGACGAGATCCTGATGGCCCAGCGCCGGCACGCCCGGCGCGTCGACCACGTGGCCTGGCCGCAGCGGGCCGCGGACGGGATCTACGCGGCCATCGGCTACGGGTTCCGCCCGTCGCGGGTGCTGTGGGCCCTGGCCGTGCTGCTGGTGCTGGTCGTGGTGACGCTCGAGCTGCCCGCCAGCCAGACCACGCTGCGCGCGACCAACGGCAACGGGGCGGTGTACTCCACTCAGGGCCTGCTGGTCAGCTCGGGCGCCCCGGCCGCAGGCGGCGGATCATCCCGGCCCGATTCGTGCGGCGACGGCGAGGTCCGCTGCTTCAGCCCGGTGCTGTACGCGATCGACACCGTGGTCCCACTGATCTCCCTCGATCAGCGGTCGACCTGGTACCCCGACCCGGACGTGTCCGGCGGGGAGGTCATGCTGTGGTGGCTCAACCTGGCCACCCTGCTCGGCTGGCTGCTGTCGTCGATCTTCGTGCTGTCCCTGGCCCGGCTGTCCCGCGGCTCCTGACCGTTCAGGGGCGGTGATGCCTGGGTGGCGCGGGAAACCACGGCCCGTTCGGCTGAATAATTCCAGGGCGCGGCCGTCCGGTTACTTACGGTGCATAGCCATCGCTGGTTTTGCTTGCCGCCAGGTACGCCGCTACGGTGCCAGGCATGGCAGCGGACGGGCGGAGGCACGTAATCGCGATCGGCGGCGGCATGCTGGTGCCGGACGGCAGGGTGCCGGTGCACCTGGAGAATGCGCTGAAGCTGACCGGCCAGCGCGAACCCCGGCTGTGCCTGCTGAACACCGCGGGCGGCGATGACCCGCGCTGGACGCTGCACATGTACGACCGGTTCGCCAGGCACCGGGCCCGGGTCAGC
This sequence comes from uncultured Actinomycetes bacterium, assembly GCA_963835775.1. Classification (GTDB taxonomy): domain Bacteria; phylum Actinomycetota; class Actinomycetes; order Streptosporangiales; family Streptosporangiaceae; genus Palsa-504. The sequence goes on from CAWIHB010000010.1 coordinate 447,509, forward strand.
CACCTGGCCCTGTTCCCCATGCCGAACGTGCATGACCCCGAGGACCTGCTGCTTTCCCAGGACCTGATCTTCGTGGGCGGCGGCAGCGTGGCGAACATGCTGGCCGTGTGGCGGGTGCACGGGCTCGACGTGATCCTGCGCAAGGCCTGGCAGGCGGGCATCGTGCTGACCGGGTCGAGCGCGGGCGGCATCTGCTGGTTCGAGGGCGGTACCACGGATTCGTTCGGGCGCGAGCTGCGGCCCTTTACCGACGGGCTCGGGATGCTGCCCGGCAGCTACTGCCCGCACTACAACTCCGAGCCGGGCCGCCGGCCGCTGTACCACCGGCTGGTCGCCGACGGCACCCTGCCCGGCGGGATCGCCTGCGACGACGGGGTGGGGGCCCACTACGTCGACGACACGCTCACCGAGCTGATCGCCGACCGCCCCACCACCGGCGCCTACCGCGTCACGCCCGCACCCGCCGCACCCGCCTCACCCGCCTCACCCACCTCACCCGCCTCACCCGTCACCGAGACCCCCCTGGCGACCCGGTTCCTCGGCGACCCGGATTCCGTTGCGGAGTGAAACCCTAGGTTCAGCACCCTCTCCACCCTGGGGTAGAGGCGGAGTTCTAGCTGGGGGCTGACGCGCTCGGGGGGTGGAGCCGGCACGATCGAGGTATGGATAAGCAGCAGGTAGTGACCGTGCGAGGTCTGCGCAAGGCGTACGGGAACCGGGTGGTGGTGGACGGTCTGGACCTCGACGTCCCCACCAGAGAGATCGTCGGGCTGATCGGCGCCAACGGGGCCGGCAAGACCACGACCGTCGAATGCATTCAGGGGCTGCGCAGACCGGATGGCGGCACGATCCGGGTGCTCGGCTACGACCCGGCCACGCAGGCCGAGGAGCTGCGGCCGCTGCTCGGCAGCCAGCTCCAGGACTCGGCGCTGCCGGACCGGCTGCGGGTGGGCGAGGCGATCGAGCTGTTCCGCACCCCGCGAGCCCGGGACGGCGCCGGGCTCCTGGAGCAGTTCGGGCTGGCCGGGCGGCGGCGGTCGGCGTTCGGGTCGCTGAGCGGCGGCGAGCGGCAGCGGCTGTTCCTGGTGCTTGCGCTGCTCAACCGGCCGCGGCTGGTGATACTCGACGAGCTGACCCAGGGCCTGGATCCGGCCGCGCGCCGCAACGTGTGGGCCGCCGTGCGCCAGCTGCACGAAGAGGGCACCACGGTGCTGCTCGTGACCCATGAGATGGACGAGGCCGAAGCGCTCTGCGGCCGGGTCGTGGTGATGCGCGACGGCCGCATCCTCGACGCAGGGGCGCCGACGGACCTGGTGGATCGGCACGCCGGGACGGCGACGATCCGATTCAGCCTGCCGGATGCCCCGGCAGCGCTGCTGGACCAGGTCCGCCGGCTGGACGGGGTACAGGAGGTGGAGCGGTCCGGGGCGCGGGTGACCGTGCTCGGTGCCCGGCCCGTCATCGCGCACGTCGGCGCGGTGCTGGTGCGGTGGGGTTCGGTGCCCGCCGACCTGAGCGTGCACGTGCCGAGCCTGGAGGACGCCCTGCTCGGGCTGCTGGACGGCGCCGCCGGCGGCGGCGCTACGGAATCTATGACGGAACAGCGGGTACTGGCAGGAGGACGGCGATGAACACCGCAGCGGGACGGCTGATCAAGGCCGAGCTGAAGCTGATGACACGCGATCCGCTCGTGCTGACGTTCGTGTTCGCGTTCCCGGTGGTGACCATGCTGATCATCGGCGGGGCGTTCGGGACCAGGCCCAACCCGGGTTTCGACCACGTCAACCCGGCGCACTGGTACGTGGCGTCCTACCTCACCGTGGTGATCGCCGCGGTGGGACTGGTCATGCTGCCGGTCCACCTGGCCTCCTACCGGGAGCGCGGGGTGCTGCGGCGGTTCGCCGCGGCCGGCTTCCCGCGCTGGTCGTTCGCCGTGGCCCAGCTCGTGGTCGGGCTGATCACCACCGCGGTGGCTTGCGCGCTGCTGCTGGCCGTGGCGGCGCCGGTCTACGGCCTGCCTGCCCTGCACGACGGCTGGCGGGTGGCGGCCGCGCTGGCCCTGGGCGCGGTGGGCTTCGTCAGCCTGGGCGTGCTGCTCGGGACGCTGCTGCCGTCGGCCAGGTCCGCCCAGGCCGTGGGGCTGCTGCTGTTCTTCCCGTCCTTCCTGCTCGGCGCGGGCGGCCCGCCGCCCGACGTGATGGGCTCGGCGGTCAGGCACATCGCGGGCCCGCTGCCGCTGACCCTGCTGACCAACGCGGTCCGCGGGCCGTGGCTGGGCCTGGGGCCGGCTACCGGGTCGCTGATCGGCCTGGCCGCGCTGACCGTCCTGTTCACCGTGGTGGCCGCGCGCCGGGCGGTGCTGTGACGCCCGGCTGGCCCGCACGTAGAATCCGCGACATGAGCGCCGACCCGGTGCCCGGCCGGATCAGGTGGATCGCCCTGGCCGTGGTGGCCGCGGTCGCCGCGGCCGGGGCCCTGCCGCAGAACCCGAACGCAGCCCTGGCGGCGGCCGGGGCGGTGATCGCCGTCCTCGGGGCCGCGCTCCTGGTGCACGGCGGACGGCCGCCGCTGCTCTACGCGGCGGTCGCCACCGCCGGGATCGCGGTCGAGGGTCATGGCCTGTCCAATGACATCGGCTGGCTCGCGGTGTGCCTGATCGCCGGCTGGTGCGTGGTGGTGGTGAGCCGCCGCGACGGCCTGATCTACTGGGCCGCCGTCATGCTGCTGCTCGGCGCCGAGTGGCTGTGGGTCAAGCCGGATCCCGGCTGGGGAGCCTGGCTGGCGGGCAGCACCCTGACCATCTTGGCCGGGCTGCTCATCGGGCACGAGATCAGCCTGGTCGCGCAGCTGCGGGCGGCTCAGGCCGGGCTGGCCGAGCAGGCCAGGACGGCCGAGCGCAACCGCATCGCCCGCGAGCTGCACGACGTCCTCGGGCACACCCTCACCGTGTCCCTGCTGCACGTACAGAGCGCGCGGCTGGCCGTGGAGCACGACCCGGCCGACGCCGCGCGGTCGCTGGCCGAGGCCGAGCGGCTGGGCCGGGAGTGCCTGGCCGAGGTGCGTACCACGGTCGGCCTGCTCCGTCAGGACGCCGGCCACGGGCCCGCCTCCGGCTCCGGCTCCGGCTCCGGCTCCGGCTCCGGGGAGGATGGCATCGCGCCCATGCCGGGCATCGCGGGCCTGCCCGCGCTGGTCGAGCGGTTCCGTTCGGCCGGGGCGGACGTCACCTTCACGGTGCAGGGCGACATCGCCGGGCTGCCCGCCACCACCGGCCTGGCCGTGTACCGCATCCTGCAGGAGGCGCTGACCAACGCGGCCCGGCACGCGCCGGGGGCGCCGACCGAGGTGCGGCTGGCCGTGGGCGCGGGGGCCGTCACTCTGACCGCGGACAGCCGGGCCGAGCCGGGCAGTGCGGCCAAGCCGGGCAGTGTGGCCAAGCCGGGCAGTGTGGCCAAGCCGGGCAGTGTGGCCAAGCCGGGCAGTGTGGCCAAGCCGGGGACCGGGCTGGGCGTGGTCAGCATGCGCGAGCGGGCCGAGTCGCTCGGCGGCAGCTGCCAGGCGGGCCCGGGCGCGAATGGCTGGCAGGTCCGGGCCACGCTGCCCCTGGACGCCTCGCTGCGGGCCCAGTCATCAAAGGCGGGGCCGTGATCCGGGTCCTGCTGGTCGACGACCAGGAGCTGGTGCGGACCGGGCTGCGCGGCATCTTGCGGGCGCGGTTCGGCTTCGAGGTGGTCGGTGAGTGCGGCGACGGCGGCGAGGTCCCGGCCGCGGTGGCGGCCCTGGCGCCTGACGTGGTGCTGATGGACGTGCGGATGCCGTTCACCGACGGGGTGCGGGCCACCCGCGAGCTGCGCCGCCGCGACGGCAGCCCGCCGGTGCTGGCCCTGACCACGTTCGACGACGAAGAGGTGCTGGCCGGCATGCTGCGGGCCGGCGCGGCCGGCTTCGTGCTCAAGGGCGTGCCGGCCGAGGACCTGCAGCGGGCGGTGCGCACGGTAGCCGAGGGCGGCGCCTGGCTCGACCCGGCGGTCACCGCCCGGGTCTTGGCCATCTACCGGTCCGCGACGCCGCCCGCCGATGCCGCCGCCGCGGCCGGCCTGACCAGCCGGGAGCGGGAGGTGCTGGCGCTCATCGGCCGCGGCCGGACCAACGGCGAGATCGCCGCCGAGCTGTTCGTCAGCGAGGGAACGGTCAAGACGCACGTCAACCACCTGTTCACCAAGCTGCGGCTGCGGGACCGGGCCGCGGCGGTGGTGTTCGCCTTCGACCACGGCCTGGTGACGCGGGACTAGACGATGATGGGTCCATGGCCCGCCGTCCCCCGCAGACGCGCTACGCGCAGTCGAGTGGGGCCAAGATCGCCTATCAGGTGTCAGGGACCGGTCCCCCGGACCTGGTGATGGTGCACGGCCTGGTCTCCCATCTGGACCTGCAGTGGCAGCAGACCGGGTACCGCCGGTTCGTCCGAGCGCTGGAGCAGGGCGGCCGGGTGATCCGGCTGGACAAGCGCGGGACCGGGCTGTCCGATCCGGTCGCCGAGCTGCCGACGACGCAGCAGCGGGTCCAGGACGTGGCGGCGGTCATGGCCGCGGCGAGGTCGTCACGGGCGGTGCTGTTCGGGCTTTCCGACGGCGGCCGGGCGGCCATCGCGTTCGCCGCGGCCCATCCGGGACGGACCCGGGGGTTCGCCTGGGCCTCGACCAGCCCACCTACCTGATCTAGGACTTGCCGCTGGTCGCGCGGCGCAGGGACCAGGCCAGCGCGGCGAAGGCGCATACCGGGAGCAGCCACCAGGCGTTGACCCCGGCCGCGTGCGCGAGCAGCGCGGTGACGGCCAGCGCGGCCACGACCAGGGCAGCGATCTGCCAGTCGTCGCCGATGACGAAGTCGTACCAGAACGCCCCGAACGACTTCAGCGCCCGCATCATCGGCCGCTCACCCCTTCCGTTACCGACGCCTGCGCCCCGGAGCCGGCCGCCTCGCCGGAACGGTGCGCGCGCCGCAGCCAGGCCAAGTAACCGAGCGACACGACGGCCACCAGCGGCACCAGCACCAGCAGCGCCGCGTCGCTGCCCGGCCACTTCACCCCGGCGCCCTCGGCGCCCCAGAACGTGCCGAACGACGTCAGCATGATCCCCACCGCGAACTTCATCGCGTTCTCCGGCACCTTGGCCAGCGGGGCCCGGACCGCGATCCCGGTCACGGTCACTACCACCACGGCGATCGCGGCCCCCACCACCGCGGCGCCCAGGTCCCGTTGGTTGTCCCCGAAGGTGATCACGATGAACACCACCTCCAGCCCCTCGAGCAGGACGCCCTTGAACGAGAGGGTGAAGGCGTACCAGTCGCTGACCCAGCGCTTGCGGACCTCGGGCGCGGCCTTCGCCGCGGCCACCTCGCGCAGGTAGGCGCTGGCCTCATCGTGCAGCGCCTTGTACCCGGCGCCCCGCAGGATGGCCTTGCGCAGCCACTGCAGCCCGAAGATGGCCAGCAGCGCCCCGACGACCAGGCGCAGCGCGGTCAGCGGCAGCAGCGTGATCGTCGGGCCGAGCACGCCCACGACGGCGGCCAGCACGATCAGCGCCGCCGCCATGCCCTGGAAGGTCGACCGCCACTGCCGGGTCAGGCCCGCCGCGAGCACGATGGTGAGGGCCTCGATGGCCTCCACCGCGCAGGCGACGAAGACGGTCAGTACGAGAGGAACCGCGTTCACCGGGCCTCCTTCAGCACCAGGCCTGGAGCCAGGTAAGGGACAATATTCTGGTGACCGACAAGACGGCCGAGAAGGCTGACAGCCCAGGCTGGCTGCTGCTGGTATACCGGGTGCCGCCCGAGCCGACCAGGCTCCGTTCCACCGTATGGCGCCGGATCAAGAGCCTGGGTGCCATCTACTTGCAGAACTCGGCCGCGGCGCTGCCGGCCAGCGCGGCCACCGAGCGGGCCCTGCGCAAGCTGCGCCGGGAGATCATCGAGATGTCGGGGACGGCGATCCTGCTGTCGTGCGACGTCCTGGCCGGCGAGTCCGATGTGCGCAGCGCGTTCCAGGCGGCCAGGAACGACGAGTACGAGGAGATCGTCGACCGCTGCGAGGACTTCCTGCAGCAGGTGAAGAAGGAGTACGCCGACAACCACTTCACCTACGCCGAGCTCGAGGAGAACGAGGTCGACCTGGTCAAGCTGCGCAACTGGTTCGCCAAGGTCCGGGAGCGCGACGCGTTCGACGCGGACGGGCGCCAGGCGGCGGAGAAGGCGCTGGAAGGATGCGAGCAGTCGCTGGAGGCTTATGCCGCCCGAGTGTACGCCGAGGAAGCGGAGGGCCACTGACGACCGGCCCCGTACCGCGCGCACCGCAGGCTCCTGCCCGTGATTCCTAGAATGCAACCATTGTTAGGTTACATCACTAACTGTAGTTAATGCCATCTCGTGACCGGTGCTTCATCTCCGTGTCAGGGCCACCTGTTCCCGCCGAGCCATGATGTGTCATGGGCCGAACGGACCGGGCTCAAGCGTCCGGACCCGGTCTGGAGTCCTGACGGTGGCAGTGGGTCTGGGCCGCAGGAGGGCTGGAACCCTGGCACATGCCCTACGATCAGCAGGATGACGGTCACACTGCTTACCAGCCAGTCAACGCCGACGGCGACCGACGCGGACGCCCTCGTGGTCGGAGTGTTCCAGGGCACCGATGGCCCTGTCCCGGCTCCGGGCACCGACGACATCGACCTCATGGACGCCCTGACCGCGCTCGGCGCGACGGGAAAGCCCGAGGAGATCACCAAGATTCCCACCGCCGGGCGCCTGGCCGCACCGGTGACCGTCGTGGTGGGCCTCGGCCCGGACCCGCGGGGCGGCGAGGACTCAGGTGCCGGGGATCCTGCCGAGCGCCAGCGCTACCTGGAACGGCTGCGCCGCGCCGCGGGCGCCGCCGCCCGCGAGCTCGCCTCGGGCCGGGCCAGCCGGGCGGCCGTGGCCCTGCCCGCCGGCCAGCCGGACGAGGCCGAGGCGGTCGCGTTCGGCACGCTGCTGGGCGGCTACGCGTTCCGGAAGTACCGGACGGGCGGCGCCGCCCCGGCCGACCTCGAGCAGATCGTGCACACCGCTCACGACGCCGCAGTGGCCCGGGCCAGGATCCTGGCTGAGGCGATGACGCTGGTCCGCGACCTGGTGAACACCGCTCCGGCCGACATGGTGCCGGCCGACCTGGCCGCGGTGGCCGAGCAGACGGCCGCCGCCAGCGGCCTGGGGGTGCGGGTCCTCGACGAGAACGAGCTGGCCAAGGAGGGGTACGGCGGCATCCTGGCGGTCGGCATGGGCTCGTCGCATCCGCCGCGGCTGGTGCGGCTCGAGTACACCCATCCGGATGCCGTCAGCACCGTGGTCTTCGCCGGCAAGGGGATCACCTTCGACTCCGGCGGCCTGTCCCTGAAGCCGCCCAAGGCCATGGAGACGATGAAGGCCGACATGAGCGGTGCCGCCGCGGTGCTGGGCGCGCTGCAGGCCATTGCCGCGCTCGGCCCGGCGGTGAACGTGGTCGGCTACCTGCCGCTGGCCGAGAATATGCCAGGTGGCGGCGCCCAGCGGCCGTCCGACGTGATCACCATCTACGGCGGCAAGACCGTGGAGGTGCTGAACACCGACGCGGAAGGCCGCCTGGTCCTGGCTGATGCGCTGGCCCGCTCCGGTGCCGACGCGCCCGGCCTGCTGGTCGACGTGGCGACCCTGACCGGAGCACAGGTGGTGGCCCTGGGCAACCGGACCGCCGGGGTCATGGCCAGCAACGATGCGCTGGCCGCGCGGATCGCGGAGTCGGCCCGCCGGGCGGGCGAGGCCATGTGGCCGATGCCGCTGCCCGAGGACCTGCGCAAGGGACTCGACTCGGCGGTGGCGGACATCGCCAACGTGGCCGCGGACCGGGCCGGCGGCATGCTGGTGGCCGGGCATTTCCTGCGCGATTTCGTGCCGGACGGAGTGCCCTGGGCCCATCTGGACATTGCCGGTCCTGCCTTTAATGAAGGCGGCGCTTACGGGTACACCTCCAAGGGCGGCACCGGGGCGGCGGTCAGGACCCTGGTGCAGATCGCGGCGGACGCGGCGGAAGGCAGGCTTGCGGTATTAAGGTCCGGGGAGGCTGACGGCTAATGACATGATGAGGACTGGGTAAGCCGGAGAAGGAGGCTCGAGGGGTGGCAGAGGGCAGCAGCAGCTACGACATCGTCGTTCTCGGCGGTGGCAGCGGCGGGTACGCCTGCGCGCTGCGCGCGGCCGAGCTCGGCAAGCGCGTGGCGCTGATCGAGAAGGACAAGGTCGGCGGGACCTGCCTGCATCGCGGCTGCATCCCCACCAAGGCGCTGCTGCACGCGGCGGAGATCGCGGACCAGAGCAGGGAAAGCGCGAAGTTCGGCATCAAGACCACCTTCGAGGGCATCGAGATGCCTGCCGTGCTGGCCTACCAGGGATCGGTGGTGGACCGGCTGTGGAAGGGCCTGCAGTCCACGATCGCCAGCCGGAAGATCGAGACCATCATCGGCGACGGGCAGCTGGTCTCCCCGACGTCGGTCCGGGTCGGCGAGGTGGTGTACGAAGGCGAGCACATCGTGCTGGCTACCGGTTCCGAGCCGCGCAGCCTGCCCGGGCTCGAGCTCGACGGCACCCGCGTGATCAGCTCGGACGACGCGCTGCGGCTTGACCGGGTGCCCAGCTCAGCGATCATCTTGGGCGGGGGCGTGATCGGCGTCGAGTTCGCCAGCGTGTGGCGGTCGTTCGGCGCGGACGTGACCATCGTGGAGATGATGCCGCAGCTGCTGCCGCTGGAGGACGAGACCAGCGCCCGGCACCTGCAGCGGGCGTTCCGCCGCCGCGGCATCGGCCTCGAGCTGGACTCGAAGTTCGAGTCGGTCAAGCACAGCGACGTCGGCGTGACGGTAACGCTCGCGGGCGGCAAGACCCTGGAGGCCGAGCTGCTGCTGGTCGCGGTCGGCCGCGGGCCGGTGTCATCCGGCTTGGGCTACGAGGCCAACGGCGTGACGATGAACCGGGGCTTCGTGGTGGTCGACGAGCTGTGCCGGACCAGCGTGCCGACCATCTCGGCGGTCGGCGATCTCATCGCCACGCCGCAGCTGGCCCACGTCGGCTTCGCCGAGGGCATCATGGTGGCCGAGCGGCTGAGCGGACTCGAGGTCAAGCCGATCGACTACGACGGCGTGCCCCGCATCACCTACAGCGATCCCGAAGTCGCCTCGGTGGGCCTGACCTCGGCGCAGGTCGCCGAGCGCGGCCTTGATGTGGTCGAGCTGAACTACCCGATCGGCGCCAACGGCAGGAGCGTCATCCTGCAGACCTCGGGCGGGGCCAAGGTCATCGCCGAGGCGGGCACCGACGGCTCCGGCCCGGGCCGGGTGCTCGGCATCCACCTGGTGGGCAGCCGGGTGGGCGAGCTCATCGCCGAGGGCCAGCTGATCTTCAACTGGGACGCCGAACCCGCGGACGTGGCCCAGCTGATTCACCCGCACCCGACCCAGTCCGAGATCATCGGCGAAGCGCACCTCGCGCTGGCTGGCAAGCCCCTGCACTTCCACGCCTAACTTTTCACCCCAAGACCACCACCAAGGAGTCACGAGAATGTCGGTCTCGGTATCCATGCCGCAACTCGGTGAGAGCGTCACCGAGGGCACCGTCACGCGCTGGCTGAAGAAGGAAGGCGAGCGCGTTGAGGTGGATGAGCCGCTCCTCGAGGTGTCGACCGACAAGGTGGACACCGAGATTCCCTCCCCCGCGTCGGGGATCCTGCGCGGCATAGCGGTCGACGAGGACGAGACGGTCGCCGTGGGCGCCCAGCTGGCCGTCATCGAGGACAGCGAGACCAGCGAATCCGCGCCAGAGCCGGCCGCTCCGCCGCGGGACGCCGCCCCGGCCGCCGAGGACTCCGCCCCGGCCCCGCAGGCCGCCGCCGAGCCGGCCCAGGATGCGTCCGAGCCGGCCGCGGCCGCGCCGGAACCGGCTTCCGGCGGCTCCGGCAGCTGGAGCGGACCGCCCAACTACGCCCCGCCGCCCCGGCCCGCCCCGGCGCCTGGCTACGCCCCGCCTCCTGCCTACGCCCCGCCGGCTGCCTACGGTCAGCGCCCGGCCTATGACCGGCCCGCCGACCAGGCTCCGGTCGCGTCCTACGGCCAGCAGGCCCAGCCTGGCCCTGGCTCCGCCCCCGGCTACGGCCAGCAGGCCCAGCCTGGCTACGGCCAGCAGGCCGCTGCCCCCGCCCCGGCGGCTGCCCCCGCCCCGGCGGCTCCGGCCCAGGCCCCCGCGCCCGAATCCGCGTCCGCCGCCGAGGCCGAGGAGTACCCGCCGCCGACGCCGCTGCCTGGCACCGGAGAATCCCCCTACGTCACCCCGCTGGTCCGCAAGCTGGCTGCCGAGCATGCCGTGGACCTGGAATCGGTCACCGGCACCGGAGTCGGCGGGCGGATCCGCAAGCAGGACGTGATCGACGCCGCGCGGGACCAGCGGGCTTCGCAGGCCGCCGAACCCGAGCCGTCGCGTGCAGCCCAGGAGGCGCCGGCCGGGATCGTACCGCAGCAGGCGCAGCGGGTGCCGCCCGCGCCAGCCGGCCCGCAGCAGCCCGCCGCCCCGGCGGCGGGTGCCCCGGCGGCCGCGCGCCCGGCCGTGGTGCCTTCCTCGCTGCGCGGCACCACCCAGCGGATGTCCCGGCCCCGTCAGGTGATCGCCCAGCGGATGGTCGAGTCGCTGCACGTTTCGGCGCAGCTTACGACGGTGGTCGAGGCCGACGTGACGGCCATCGCCCGGCTCCGCGACCGGGCCAAGGGCGACTTCGAAGCCCGGGAAGGCGTCAAGCTGACCTTCCTGCCGTTCTTCGCGCTGGCCGCGGTGGAAGCCCTGAAGGTACACCCGAAGCTCAACGCGGTGATCGACGGCGACCAGGTCACCTACCACGACACCGAGCACCTGGGGGTGGCGGTCGACACCGACCGCGGCCTCATGGTCCCGGTCATCCACAACGCGGGCGACCTGAACATCGGCGGGCTCGCGCGCAAGATCGACGACCTGGCCCAGCGCACCCGGTCCGGGCGGGTCGGCCCGGACGAACTGGCCGGCGGCACGTTCACGCTGACCAACACGGGCAGCCGCGGCGCCCTGTTCGACACGCCCATCATCAACCAGCCGCAGGTCGCGATCCTGGGCACCGGCACCGTGGTCAAGCGCCCGGTGGTGGTCACCGATCCCGCTCTCGGCGAGGTGATCGCGGTGCGCTCGATGATGTACCTGGCCCTGACCTACGATCACCGGCTGGTCGACGGCGCCGACGCGGCCCGGTTCCTGACCACGGTCAGGAACCGGCTCGAAGAGGGTGCCTTCGAAACCGAACTCGGGCTGTAGCCGCCTGACCGATGAAGGTCGCCGTCACCGGCTCGTCCGGCCTGATAGGCACCGCGCTGGTGACCAGTCTGCGCGCCGACGGTCACCAGGTCATCAGGCTGGTCCGGCGGCCGCCCCGGTCGGCTGACGAAGAGCGCTGGGATCCCCGCGCGGCCGATGCCGGGCTCAGCCCGGCTAGCGCCGTGGCGCCGGGCCCGCTGGCCGGGCTGGATGCGTGCGTGCACCTGGCGGGCGCGGGGGTGGCCAGCCGCCGCTGGACGAGCCGGTACAAGGCCGAGATCCGGGCCAGCCGGGTCCTGGGCACCAGGGTGCTGGCCAGCGCCCTGGCCAAGCTCGGCTCACCGCCGGCCACGCTGGTCGCGGCCTCGGCCATCGGCTGGTACGGCGACACCGGCGGCCATCAAGTCGACGAAGCGGCCCCGGCCGGGAATTCGTTCCTGGCCCGGCTGGTCCGCGACTGGGAGGCGGCCACCGAGCCGGCTGCCGAGGCGGGCATCCGCGTGGTGAACCTGCGCAGCGGCCTGGTCCTCACCCAGCAAGGCGGCCTGCTGGCCCGGCTGCTCCCGCTGGCCAGGCTCGGGCTGTGCCCCCGGTTCTCCTCTGGAGCCCAGGACATGAGCTGGATCTCGCTGCCGGACGAGATCGGCGCGATCACGTTCCTGCTGGACCGGAAGGACATCAGCGGCCCGGTCAACCTGACCGCCCCGGAGCCGGCCACCAACTCCGCCCTCACCGCCGCCCTGGCCGCCGCTCTCGGCCGCCGGGACCAGCCCTGGCTCCGCGTTCCCGCCCCGGTCCTGCGCCTGGCCCTGGGCGAGGCATCGGCAGAACTGCTGGCCAGCACCCAGGTCATCCCGAAACGGCTGGCTGAGGCGGGCTATCAGTTCCGTCACCCCGTCCTGGCCGAGGCCCTGGCCGCCGAGCTCGCCGCCCGCTAGGCCGCACAGATCACGGGAGCAGGCCACCTCATAGATCTGAATAGATCTGACCTTTGGCCCGCCTGATCATGACTTACGACCTCCTCACAACGAACACGACAGCGACGCACGCTGGTTACTCCAGACACAGTTCGTGTAACCGAGGAGGACAATATGTCCACCGACCCAAGCTTCCCGGCCCGAGAAGTCGAGCCCATCAGACCAGTGCCCGTCGCGCGTCCAGCAACGGCGACCGCCGTGGCGTGGGGGAACTCCGCACCGCTCGCACTCGCGGGCTTCGGCGTCACCACCTTCATGCTCTCCATGATCTACATCAACGCGTTCCCCGCAGCCGCGACGCCGGTGGTCTTCGCCGTGGCCCTCATGTTCGGCGGGCTCACCCAGTTCGTCGCCGGGATCATCCAGCTGCGCCTGGGCAACGTCTTCGGCGGCATGCTGTTCACCGGATTCGGCGCATTCTGGATGTCTTTGTGGGCATTCGCCGAGTTCTTCGCCAAGTCGGTGCTGGTGACGCAGGTCGGCCACACTGAAGCCTTGCTCCTGTACGCGTTCGCCATCTTCGCCGCCGTCATGCTCATCGCATCCTTCCGCACCAATATCGTCGTGGTCACCGCGCTCGCGCTGCTGGTCGCGACGCTGGTCACGGTCGGCACCGCCCTGTACAACGCGTCGCTGCCCGTCATCGCGGGGGCAGCATCGTCGGGGCTGCTCAAGACCGGCGGCTGGATGGCCGTCCTGCTGGCGGGATTGGCCATCTACCTGGCCCTGGCCGAGCTGTGCGAGGCCACCTACGGCCGCGAGATCCTTCCGGTCGGCCACCTCGGAAGGCCCGAAGCACTCAGGGAGGCGTAAGACGCCGGGCATGCCCCGCCGAGACTCGAACCAAACCCGCTCGATGCCTGCCCATTCCGCGCTGACCGGCCGGAATGGGCAGGCTGATTAGTAGGTGGCGCCGTTGTGGCCAACACTGTGCGGCCAAGAGCCCCGATGCGAAGGCAGGTGGCCTGAATCAGTCGGCGCCCGACTCCATCGCGGCGTGATCGAGCAGTTCGTCGTCGCCGGGCACCCGGCCCTGGGAGGCGATCGCCTCGGCCCCGCCTGCTGGCATGGCCCCGATCAGGCCGGTCGAGGCCGCCTGCGCGACACCGATCGGCGTCGGGTGCGGGGTGCCGATCATGCCGAGCCCGGCGTACTGCTCCAGCTTGGCGCGGGAGTCGGCGATGTCGAGGTTGCGCATGGTCAGCTGGCCGATGCGGTCGACCGGCCCGAAGGCCGAGTCCTCGGTCCGCTCCATGGACAGCTTGTCCGGGTGATAGCTGAACGCCGGACCTGATGTGTCCAGGACCGAGTAGTCCTCACCGCGGCGCAGCCGCAGCGCCACCTCGCCGGTCACCGCGGTCCCCACCCACCGCTGCAGCGACTCACGCAGCATCAGCGCCTGCGGGTCCAGCCAGCGGCCCTCGTACAGGAGCCGGCCCAGCCGCCGTCCCTCGTTGTGGTAGCTGGCCAGGGTGTCCTCGTTGTGAATCGCGTTGACCAGCCGCTCGTACGCCGCGTGCAGCAGCGCCATGCCCGGTGCCTCGTAGATGCCGCGGCTCTTGGCCTCGATGATCCGGTTCTCGATCTGGTCCGACATGCCCAGCCCGTGCCGGCCTGCAATGGCGTTGGCCTCCTGCACCAGGTCGACGGCCGAGGCGAACTCCTTGCCGTTGATGGTCACCGGCCGTCCCTGCTCGAAGGCGATGGTAACGTCCTCGGCCGCGATCTCGACCGCGGGATCCCAGAACCTGACTCCCATGATCGGGTCCACGATCTCGATGCCCTGGTGGAGATGCTCGAGCGCCTTGGCCTCATGGGTCGCGCCCCAGATGTTCGCGTCGGTCGAGTAGGCCTTCTCCGTACTGTCGCGGTAGGGCAGCCCGTGCTCGAGCAGCCACTCGGACATCTCCTTGCGGCCGCCGAGCTCGCTGACGAAGGCGGCATCCAGCCACGGCTTGTAGACCCGCAGCGCGGGGTTGGCCAGCAGGCCGTAGCGGTAGAAACGCTCGATGTCGTTGCCCTTAAAGGTGGAGCCGTCGCCCCAGATCTGCACGTCGTCCTCGAGCATCGCGCGCACCAGCAGGGTGCCGGCCACGGCCCGGCCGAGCGGGGTGGTGTTGAAGTAGGCGCGGCCACCGGACCTGATGTGGAACGCCCCGCAGGCCAGGGCGGCCAGACCCTCCTCCACCAGGGCCGCACGGCAGTCGACCAGCCGGGCCACCTCGGCACCGTACGCGCGGGCCCGCCCGGGCACCGAGGCGATGTCCGGCTCGTCGTACTGCCCGATGTCAGCGGTGTAGGTGCAGGGCACGGCACCCTTCTCGCGCATCCACGCGACCGCTACCGAGGTGTCGAGGCCGCCGGAGAAGGCGATCCCGACGCGTTCGCCGACAGGAAGGGAGGTGAGTACCTTGGACACGAATGCAATTATATGCATAGCAACGCATGATCATGCAACGCGTCGGCGCGACCCGGCTGGGGGCTGGGGGCTAGGGGCTGGGGCTGCTGGTGGGCGAGGGCGAGCCGGAGGTGCTCGGCGAGGCGGACGGGGACGGGGAGGACGTGGGGCTCCCGGTCGGGGTGGGCGTGCCGGATGGGGACACCGACGGGGACGCCGACGGTGAGGTGGTGGCGGACGGGGAAGTGGAGGGCGAGCTCGAGGGACTGGCCGGGGCGGACGTGACGCCTTGGGCCGGACCGACCAGGTTCGGGGTCTGCGCCGTGTGACCGGAGTACAGCAGCGCGATGGCCGCGATGGCGATGCCGAGCACCGCGATCGCTCCCCCGGTGGCCACCCCGGCCGCGAACGCGCGGCGGTCCCGGCGGTACTCGGTACGCCGCCGCTCACGCAGCCGGGCGGGCAGCGCGGCCCGGCGGGCGGCCCAGCTGTTGACCGGCGCGGCGGCCATGCCGAGCGTGGGGAATAGCAGCAAGCCGGCCAGCAGCGGCCCGCTCAGCTGGTCGTATCTGGACAAGGCACCGGCGATGGCGGCGAAGCCGCTCGCGGCCAGCGTCGATTCCGCCCAGTTGGCCCGCAGCGCCTCCCACCACCTGGTCTGCTCGCTGGTCTTCGGGGTGCGCAGGAACGCGGCCTGCTTGGCGAACAGGGCGAGCGTCTCGATGACCATGTCCGGCGGCTCGTTGTGTGCCGGGACATGCAGGCTGACCATGGGCAGCTCACCGCCCGGCGCGGACAGCCTGGTCCGGCGCGTGATCCGCCGGCGGCGCCCAGGGGGCCGGAGGCAAGCACCACGGCCCGTTCGGCATCAAAATAAGGGCCGCCGCCTGCGCGGCCGGTCAGGATGTGACGTCCGGCTGCAGGACGATGTCGAAGTTCGCCTTGTGGAACGGGCCGTCCAGGCCGTACCCGGCCGCCTGCCCTGGGTCGTCCACCAGCGCGAACTCGGTGATCAGGCTCTTCTTCACCGCGAAGACGGCGTCGGATTCGATGTACTGGCTGCCGGCCACGAAGATGTGCGTGGTCAGCGTGCGGTGCCCGGGGGCGGCCACGATGAAGTGGATGTGGGCCGGGCGGTACGGGTGCCGTTTGGTGGCCAGCAGCAGCGCGCCGACCGGCCCGTCGGTCGGGATCGGGTAGTAGCTGGGCACCACGGTGCGGAACCAGAAGGCCCCGTCCTGGTCGGCGGTGAACAGGCCGCGACCGTTGGCCCGGGGCTGCACGTCCGGCTGCTGCACGTCGTAGAAGCCCTGGTCGTTGGCCTGCCAGACGTCGATCTGGGCGCCAGGCAGCGGCGTGCCGTCGACCGAGAGGATCCGGCCCTCGACCACGCACTGCGGGCCCGTCCCGACCTGGTCGATGGTGTCGCCCAGTTCCTTGCCCGGCGAGGCCACCACGTGGAACGGGCCGAGCACGGTGGACTCGGTGGCGCCGCCGAACTTCCTGTTGTTGATCGTCTCCACCAGCATGGAAATGCCGAGCACGTCGGAGAGCAGGATGAATTCCTGCCGTTCGTCGTCGGATTTGTGCCCGGTGGCGGTCAGGAACCTGATCGCCTGCTCCCATTCCGCGATGGTCGGCTCGGTGTCCTTGACGAAGGCGTGCAGGTGCCTGACCAGGCTGGTCACCAGTTCACGCAGCCGCGGGTCTGGCGTGCTGGCGTAGCTTTCCACGACGGCGTCGGTAGCGGTCTCTTCGGTGAAGTCGGTGGCCATGCCCGACAGGGTAAGTCGCGCTCCGGCCGGAGGGCTAGGTCCGAGACCGGCCCGAGATGGCCGAGCTTGTCGGGGTTGACCACGGAACGGATCGCCTGGACCTGACCATCGGCGATGTCGAGCGTCAGGACGCTCACCACCCGGTCGTCGCGGTCATAGACAATCGCGCCCGGCTGGCCGTTGACCAGGGCCAGCTCGGAGCGGGCGCCGTCCCGCCCGACCCGGCGGAACAGCCCGAACAGGAACCGGGCCACCGCTTCGCGGCCAGCCAGCGGCTCGCGCCTGGCCTGCCCCTTGCCGCCGCCGTCCCCCACCATGACCACATCGGGCGCGAGCACTTCGAGCAGCCCGGTCAGGTCGCCGCCGCCGACGGCACCGAAGAACCGGCGGGACACCTCGTCGCGCTGCTGGCGCGAGGCCTCGAACCGCGGCTTGCCCTCGTCCACGTGACGGCGGGCGCGGGCGAAGATCTGCCGGCAGTTCGGCTCGGACTTGCCGATGATCTCGGCGATCTCCTGGTAGGAGTAGCCGAACACTTCGTGCAGCAGGAACACGGCACGTTCGGTGGGCGACAGGCTTTCCAGCAGGACCAGGAACGCCATCGACAGGGAATCGGACATCTCCGCGTGCTCCGCTGGATCCGGGCCGAAGGGCTCCTCGCCGCCGCCGACCAGCGGCTCGGGCAGCCAGTCGCCGACGTAGGTCTCCCGGCGCACCCGCGCCGAACGCAAGTGGCTGATGGCCAGCCGGGTGGTCACCGTGGCCAGGTAGGCCTTGGGTGAGGCGATGTGCTCGCCGTCGCGCAGCACGCGGGTCAGCCGCAGGAAGGCTTCCTGGACGATGTCCTCCGCGTCGCCGACGCTGCCGGTCATCCGGTAGGCGATCGAGAACATCAGCGGCCGGTACTCGGTGTAGTCGCTTGCGTCCATGCCTCTTCCCTTCGCCAGGCGTTCGGCGGCCTGGCGCATAGTTAAGACGGGGGGCGGCCGCCTGCTGTGACACCTCCGGCCCGGACATCGCCAGCCGGCTGCCGCATGCGAGCGGGCAGGCACTCCTGCAGCCCGTCCGCGAACAGGGGCACCCGCCACAGCGGCGGCGCGGACCCTGTGGCTCCGGTCAGCTGCATGAGGGTCTCGACGTTGACCCGGATCAGCCGCCTGGCGCTGGCGAACATGACGAACGCAAGCGGGAACTCGGCCAGCAGGGCGCTGATGATGCTGGTCGTGAAGCCGCTGGAACCGTAGTCCAAGGCCAGGTCGAACCACGCGTCGCACAGCAGCAGCGTGCCCGTCATGACCATGAACAAGATGACGACCTGGCGCTGCCGCCAGGCGGCCCAGCCGGTCGCGGCGAAGCCGAACAGCTCGGCGATGTCCAGCCCGACCCACACGGCCCGCCAGTTGCTCGAGGTGTAGCGGCCGGGCAGGGTCAGGATCAGGATCGCGATCCAGGCGGCCAGCCCGATGCAGCAGACCGTCGTAAGCAGCAGGCCGAACTGCCTGCGCCGCCGCAGCCGCGGGTCGACCAGCGGATGGGGCAGGTCGATCGCGGCGAGGGCCCGGGCCAGCTCGCGCCGCTCGTCTGGGGTCATCCGGCGGAGTTCAGCCTCATCAGTCACTATTTAATTCTGCGCCGCGCGTCGGCCAGGGCATGGGCTGGCCCCGGCGCTAACGGGCTAAGGCGGGCTGGTCCGTGTGGCGTTGCGGGCCGCCGAAGGGCAGGGCCTCGTCCAGGCCGTGGCCCGACAGCCGAGCGCGGCGCAGTGACGGCGCCGGGCCGGCCAGCTTCATCCAGCCGCGGGTGCCGACCGGCATGCGGCCGACGTCCGGCGCCGGGGCGCCCGCGGCGGACAGCAGGCCGGCTTCGATGGTGGCCTTGAGCAGCCGCCGGGCCCCGGCGAAGGCCAGGAACGCGAGCGGCAACTCGGCGAACAGCGCGGACGCAAGGCTGATCCACAGATTGCTGGTGGCCAGCGAGGTGCCCACGTCGAACCAGGCGTCGCAGCACAGCATGGTGCCCAGTCCGACCAGGAGCAGGATCAGCACCTGGCGTTCCCGCCAGATGGCCCAGGCCGTGGCGACGAAGGCGGCGAGCAGGAACACGTCGAAGTTCACCCACAGGGCGCGCCAGTGATGCGCGTCGAAACGGCGCGGCAGCGTGGCGGCGAGGACCTCGATCCACCCGGCCAGGAACACGCAGCAGCCGGCCGAGACGAGCAGGGCCAGCCTGCGCTGACGGCGCAGCTTGGGGTCGGCCAGGTATGGGCTGGCCGGCGCTGGCGCCTGACCGGATTGGCTGGCCTGCGCGGTTTGGCTGGCCTGCGCGGTTTGGCTGGCCTGCGCGGTTTGGCTGGCCTGCGCGGTTTGGCTGGCCTGCGCAGTCTGGCTGGCTGGCTGTGGCGGCCCGTCCATCCGGGCCAGCAGCCGGGCCAGGTGCCGCCGGTCAGCCGTGCTCATCTGGCGGACTTCAGCCTCGTCTATCACGGCCTTATTGTGCGCGATGTAGTTGGGAGAATGCTGAACCGCCCTGGGCGTGGCCGAGCGTAGGCTGGGAAAAGTGAGCGAGCTTGTCTACCTGGCCTTCGGCCCGTCCCCCGTCGATTACGTTGACGGCTGGGACCTGCAGCGACGCGTTCACGCGCGGCGGGCGGCGGACGAGGTTCCCGACAGCTGCCTGCTGCTCGAGCATGCCCCGGTCTACACGGCGGGCAAACGGACGGCGGCGTCGGACCGGCCGTTCGGCGATCCGGGCGCGCCGGTCATCGAGGTGGACCGCGGCGGCAAGATCACCTGGCACGGCCCCGGGCAGCTGACCGGCTACCCGATCATCAAGCTCCGGGATCCGGTCGACGTGGTGGCGTACGTGCGCGCGCTGGAAGAGGCCATGATCCGCACCTGCGCGGAGTTCGGGGTCACGACCGTGCGGGTGCCTGGGCGCAGCGGCGCCTGGATTCCGGGTGACGAGACCGGACCCGACCGCAAAGTGGGCGCGATCGGCGCGCGCGTGGCCAGGGGCGTGACCATGCACGGGTTCGCGCTGAACGCCGACTGCGACCTGTCGTGGTACGACCGCATCGTGCCGTGCGGCATCCGTGACGCCGGGGTGACCACGCTGTCGGCCGAGACCGGACGGCACGTCACCGTGGCCCAGGTGACGCCGCTGATAGAACGGCATCTGGCCGACGTTCTCGGGTACTCCGCCTGGCGTCGCGCCGATGGCGCCGGAGTGCTGGGCGAGCCGGCCGAGGCCCTGCTGGCCACGCGCTAGATCAAGCGTTTCCCGGGCCGCCGCATCAGGCCAGGCCCGGGCCGCCGCTCAGCGAGCGGAGGATCATGGCGCGCTGCTGGGCCGGCCCGGGCGCGGCCACGGGCCGGTTCGGGCGGGACGGGGTAGGCTGGTAGGACTGCGGCGGGTAACTCATTCGCTCCTGGCGCTGCGAGTGCATCGGCTCGGGCAGCTGCGCGGCACCGAAGCCGGACGGCCAGCTGGACGCGTCATACCCGATCCCGAGGTCGCAATGATGGAGTTCAACCTCGACCAGCCGCCGGATCGGCATCTGGGCCGCCGGGAACGGCTCGGCCGGCTCGATCTTCAGCCGGAACGACCAGGCCTGATCGGGCAGTTGCCGGATCACGGTGCGCAGGGCCATCGCCGAGGCGGCCAGGTCGGCCATGAGGTCCTTGGGCGCCTGCGCGGCGGCGGCCTCGCGTTCCCTGGCGCCGGTGCGGACGGGACGCTGCTGCCCAGCCCGGGCGCCAGCCAGCAGGCTGCGCATCGCATCGGCCCCGCGGGCCAGGTGAGCCAGGACGTCGGCTCTGGTCCAGCCCGGCAGCAGCGAAGGTGCCCGGAGATCCGGCTCGGGTACGATCCGGGCGGCGTCGAGCAGGCGTTGCGTGGCCAGGTCGAGCTGGTCGTTCAGCTCGCGTAGGGCGGCATCCATTAGGTCACTGTAAAACGCCAGCCTGCGTTTCTCGACGCCAGCTGACGCTTCCTAGGTCGCTCCCGGCCAGGTGTAGCGGCTCGCCCGGCGCAGGTGAACCGGTCCCAGCCTTCCTGCGAGCCCCGCTAACCTCACCCGCACCAGCCCGGATGATGGGGTACGGCAGCCTAACGGTTCTATGCGGCGCGTCCCGCTCGGAATCATGAACCGCGGCCGGGACCTTCGGCCGGGCAGGTGGGGTAATCAGGCCTTAGCACCCCTTAGGGCGGACTGGCATAAATGTGGATATGGACGCCGGAGGAGACGCACTGTTCCCGCGGCGCTACCTGGACGAGTTCGAGAAGCGGATTTCGGAGCTGCACAACTTCGCCGAACTCGCGCGCGGGTACGCTGCGCAGACCATGCACCAGGCTGTCGCGCTTTTGCTTGATGCCGCCGACGCGCATGAGCAGGCAGCCGCGGCCTATGAGCTGGCCGGGAGCAACGGGCACGCCGCCGACGTCCAGGCCCGGGCCACGCGGCACCGGCACGCCGCCGCCGCCAGGCGAGCCGCCGCCGCGGCACTGGCGTCTCATGTCCCGGAAGGACGCGACAGCAACGGCGCAGGATCTCAGGCTGCCATCTGCGATGACGAGCCGCTGGGCCTGCCGGGGCCGCTCCAGGCGGGCCAGGGTTACCTGTGGGTGTCACGCGGGAAATACCCCCAGCGGCGGGATACGAGGTTTTACGAGCTGCCACCGGACGACACCAAGCATCAAGCGGTCGGTCCTTGGCAGGCGGTGTTACTGCCCGCGGGCCTGCACCGATGCGCGCTTCATGGGTTCAGGCCGGTTACTGTCGCGGTCTGGATCGGTTCGGCCTGCAGCCTGCTGCAGGTACGGGCGACGTAGGCGGCTGCGGCGGTGCGCTGCTCCAGGCCGAGCTTGCGCAACAGGGTTGAGACGTAGTTCTTCACCGTCTGCTCGGCGATGAGCAGCCGCTCGCCGATCTGCCGGTTGGTCAGGCCGTCCCCGATCAGCATCAGGACGCCGCGTTCTTGCCTGGTCAGCCTGGCTAGCGGGTCGGGCTTGCCGGATGCGTCCAGCAGCCGGGCCATCACCTGGCTCGCCGCGTGCGGGTGCAGCAGCGGCCGGCCAGAGGCGGCGGTGCGGACCGCGCCGGCCAGGTCGGAGCCGCGGACCTGCTTGAGCACGTATCCGGCCGCTCCGGCCAGGATCGAGTCCAGCAGCGCCTGATCATCGCTGAACGCGGTGAACATCAGGCAGGCCACCTCGGGCCATCGCGACCGAATTTCCCGGCAGACTGACACCCCGTCGCCGTCGGGCAGCCGGACATCGAGCACGGCCACGTCCGGGCGCAGCGCGGGAATTTGGGCCAGCGCGGCGGCTGCGGTGCCTGCCTCGCCGGTCACCCGGAGGTCCGGCTCGGCCGCCAGGAGGCCGCGGACGCCCCGGCGGACGATCTCGTGGTCGTCCAGGATGAACACGCTGACCGGCTCTCTGGCCGGATTACCGGGCGCGTTAGTGCTCACCGGGCCTGACACTGCCTTTCGGATATGCCCAGCAAGCCGGGCGAGGACGATGTAGATACCTGACCTTAAGCAGGTCAGCGGCGGTGGCTGTACCGGCTAAGGTCCCGGGCGGGCCGGTCCGGATGGCCTGCGCGGCTGGCCCGAGTGGCCCGCCGGGGCAGGGCCGTTCGGCCCGGCTGGCGCGATTCAGGCTGGCGTGCTCCTTCATCCTCGCCATTGATCAGCAGACCGGGGCGGATGGTGTCGCCGACCTCGCCACGTCCTGCCCGCAGCTGCACCTTACGGGCCTGTAGACAGCATCCGAACGAGTTCGATGGCCTACCGGCGAAGAACGCGGCAGTTCGCCGGCCTGCAGGACGAAGAACAGGAAGCACAGGAAGCTCGGCATGGTCGCGAGCTCGTCGGGGAACAGTTCGCGGGCCTCTGGCACCGGGTGCGGTTCGCTGATGACGGAGATCCGGAAGCCGGCTGCGGTGAAGGCGTCGGTCATCGCGTGCAGCGGCCGGGTCCAGAAGCTCATCGGGACGGTCTGGCCGCCCATGATCCAGTCCTCGGTCCAGTTGTAGGTGGCGAAGTAGTCGGTCTTGCGGCCAGCCTGGCGCTGGATTCCGTGGATGGCAAAGGGATGGTCAACGGATGCGATCAGCCGGCCGCCGGGCTTCAGCACGCGCCGGAGCTCGGCCAGCGCCGGTCCCCAGTCCTCCAGGTAATGCAGCACCAGGGCCGCGATGACATCGTCGAACGCCCCGTCGGGGAACGGCAGCGGGCTGCCCAGGGCTGCCACCTGCAGGTCCGCGTCGTCACCGAGCCGCTGCCGGGCCTGCTCCAACATCCCGGTGCTGGAGTCGAAGCCGGTCACGATGGCGCCCCGGTCGCGCAGCGCCGCGAACAGGGGGCCGGAGCCGCAGCCGGCGTCGAGGACCCGCAGGCCGGCCACGTCCCCGGCCAGGGCCAGGATCGCGGGCCGCGCGTAGTAGGCATTTATGAGGCTGGCCTCGTTCTCGGCCGTGTACGCCTCAGCGAGGACGTCATAGTCGTTGACCCTGGGCGGATCTGCCGGCAGAGCGCCATTTTCGGGAACGGGAGGCATGCGGTCCATGCTGGCATACCTGGCCTGCCCGCATCCTCCCGACAGGCGGATGGATCCTGCCCCATGGGAGTGGATCTCGGCTTGGGCGCTAGTCGGCGCGGCGGATTTTGACGGCGGTGCCGTAGGCGCAGATCTCCTGGCCGACGTTCTGCAGCTCGTTCACGTCGAATCGCATGGCCAGGATGGCCTCGGCGCCGCGGGCCGTGCCCGCCTCGATCAGCCGGTCCTGCGCCTCGGTCCGGCTGGCCGCCAGCAGCTTGGTCATGCCCTTCAGCTCTCCCCCGGCCAGCGACTTGAACGCGGCGCCGAGCTGTGACCCGATGTTCCTGGACCGGACGGTGATGCCGAACACCTCACCGATGACTTCCGTGACCTCGTACCCCGGGAGGTCGTTCATCGTGCTCAAGATCATTTGACGTCCCCTTATCTACATTGACCGGCAGCAACATACTCTGAAGGGGTGGTACTCGCACCGGAGGGCCGGCGGATGCTCCGCCTCGAGGCCCGCAACAGCCAGGTCCCGATCGAGCGCAAGCCGCCGTGGATCAAGACCAGGCTGCGCACCGGCCCGTCCTACACCGAGCTGAAGACCCTGGTCCGCAGCGAGGGGCTGCACACGGTCTGCGAGGAAGCCGGCTGCCCCAACATCTATGAGTGCTGGGAGGACCGGGAGGCCACCTTCCTGATCGGCGGCGACCAGTGCACCCGGCGCTGTGACTTCTGCCAGATCGACACCGGCAAGCCCCTGCCGCTGGACCGCGAGGAGCCTCGCCGGGTCGCCGAATCGGTGGCCGCCATGGGCCTGAAGTACGCGACCGTCACCGGCGTGGCGCGCGACGACCTGCCCGACGGCGGGGCCTGGCTGTACGCGCAGGTCTGCCGCGAGATCCACGCCGCCATTCCCGGCTGCGGCGTGGAGCTGCTGATCCCGGACTTCAACGCGGACCCGGAGCGGCTGGCCGAGGTCTTCAGCGCCCGGCCTGAGGTTCTGGCCCACAACATCGAGACCGTGCCGCGCATCTTCCGCAGCATCAGGCCAGGCTTCCGGTACGCCCGGTCCCTGGACGTACTGCGCGCGGCCCGTGACGCTGGGCTGGTCACCAAGTCGAACCTGATCCTCGGGCTCGGCGAGGAACGGCACGAGATCACCGAGGCCATGCGGGACCTGCGGTCGGCCGGGTGCGACCTGCTGACCATCACCCAGTACCTGCGGCCCACGCCGCGGCATCACCCGGTGGAGCGCTGGGTCAAGCCCGAGGAGTTCGTCGAACTCCGCGAGGAGGCGACCGGGCTCGGCTTCGCCGGGGTGATGTCCGGCCCGCTGGTGCGGTCCTCCTACCGGGCCGGACGGCTGTACGCACAGGCCCGTGAAGGGGGAAGGGGAGGTGGGTGGGGCGGCAGCTCGATCCTATCTCCCTAACGAGTACTATCGCATCATTTCTGGGTCAGGACCAGTTGAGGCAGCCGGTTGGACGGCCGACTGGCCGCCTCAGTCGCGACGGTGGTTTCAGTCCGGGGCGCGGGAACCGTATGCTGCGGAGCATGGCACGCATGTCGAGAAAGTCCGGGTCGGCTGACCCGGCCATCGCCACGGAGACGGCCGCGGATCTGGCTAACGCGGGGCGGTTGAAGCAGATACGCATGATCGCCGGCTTGGTGAATCGCTCGAACCCGAAGGCGCTGCCCATCGTGGCCGGAGCCGGGCTGGGCACGATAGCGGTGCTGGTCATCGTCGGGCTGCTCACCGGCCTGGCCGTGCTGCTGATCCCGCTCGGCGTGCTGCTCGGCGTGATGGTGGCGATGATCCTGTTCGGCCGGTTCGCCCAGGCGGCTCAGTACTCGGCGATCGAGGGACAGCCCGGCGCAGCGGCCGCCGTACTGGAGAATATGCGCGGCAACTGGACGGTGACGCCCGCCATCGCCGCCAACAGGAACATGGACGTGGTGCATCGGGCCGTCGGCAGGCCAGGCGTCATCCTGGTCGGTGAGGGCTCCCCCACCCGGCTGGCCAGCTTGCTGGCCGCCGAAAAGAAGCGGGTGGCCCGGGTGGCCTATGAGGTGCCCATCTTCGAGTTCCAGGTGGGCGACGAGGAAGGCCAGATCCCGCTCAGCAAGCTGCAGCGCAAGATCATGCGGCTGCCGCGCAACCTCAAGCCCGCCGCGGTCAGCGACATCAACCACCGGCTGAAGGCGCTGCAGCCGTCGCTGCAGGCTCCCAAGGGACCCATCCCGAGGAACGTCAGGCAGCCTAAGATGCCCCGGCCAAAGACCCGCTGACCCGGCTGGTCGGCGCGCGGGAAGCTCACTGACCGCTAGAGGTTGACCACCATCGTGTCCGAGGCGCGGTCATGCAGGCCGCGCAGGTCGCGGTCGGTCAGCAGCGGCGGGACCACGGTCAGCAGGATCGCCGTGCGGACCAGGGCCCAGCGCAAGCCGACCATGCCGCCGTCGGTTCGGACCACGCGGATGCCGAGCAGCCGCTTGCCCACGGTGCAGCCGGTCAGCGCGGTCAGGACATAGTCCTCGACGGCGAAGACGGCGATCGTCCAGAACTGCGAATGGGTCAGCCAGTAGGCGATGACCATGCAGAGCAGCCAGTCGATCACCAGGGCCACCAAGCGCCGGCCCATGCTGGCCATCGAACCCGGGCCGCGCTCGGGCAGGCCGAGACCCTCGCCGGGATACGCGCGGGTCTTCTTGGTCTGCGGGCTTTCGTCGGCAACGGCCGGCGCCGTCAGCTGAGCCGTGCCCGCTCGGGTACCGCCGGACGGCCGGGCGGCAGCGGTCCGGGCGCGCGGAGCACCACCGCGGTTGCGGGACTTTCTGGCCACCTCACTACGGTATCCGTTCGGCGCCATGAACCGGCAGCGGGCCGACGCCCGGCTCAGCGGCCGTGCGAAGCTGGGTGACCAGGACACCGACACGCGCGGCGGGCCATAATAGGACCCCTGATCTGGGCCGGCGAGCCGTAACATCGGTGAAACACATCAGACACGGCTCGGAAATTGCCGGCGGCTACCGTCCGAATCGCGTGCCTTTGAGAACCGAAAATGCGTGCCCTGTAACCAGGAGGGTTGATGTTCAGCAGTGCCGAGGAAGTCCTTCGCTTCATCGCGGAGGAGAACGTCGAGTTCGTCGACGTCAGATTCTGTGACCTGCCGGGAACGATGCAGCACTTCACCGTGCCCACCGTGTCGTTCGGTGAAGAAGTCTTCACCGACGGCCTCATGTTCGACGGCTCGTCGATCCGCGGGTTCCAGCAGATCCACGAGTCTGACATGCAGCTGCTGCCGGACCCGAGCACCGCGGTGATAGACCCGTTCCGCACGCACAAGACGCTGAACCTCACGTTCTTCGTGCACGACCCGCTGACCGGCGCGCCCTACAGCAGGGACCCGCGCAACATCGCCCGCAAGGCGGAGGACTACCTGCGCGGCACCGGCATCGGCGACACGGCGTACTTCGGCCCGGAGGCGGAGTTCTATATCTTCGACTCGGCGCGCTTCGCCACCTCCGCGAACGAGGGCTTCTACCACATCGACTCGGTAGAAGGCGCGTGGAACAGCGGCAAGGACGAGGACGGCGGCAACCTCGCCTACAAGCCCAGGTACAAGGGCGGCTATTTCCCCGTGCCGCCGATGGACCATTTCGTGGACCTCCGCTCGGAAATGACCAGCAACCTGCTCGCCTGCGGCATCCAGGTCGAGATGCAGCACCACGAGGTCGGCACCGCGGGCCAGGCGGAAATCAACATGCGGTTCAGTTCTCTGCTCGCGCAAGCCGACCGGCTGATGCTTTTCAAGTACATCATTAAGAACACCGCCCAGGCGGCCGGCAAGACCGTGACGTTCATGCCCAAGCCGCTGTTCGGCGACAACGGCAACGGGATGCACTGCCACCAGTCCATCTGGAAGGACGGCTCGCCGCTGTTCTACGACGAGGTCGGCTACGCCGGGCTGTCGGACCTCGGCCGGTACTACATCGGCGGCCTGCTCAAGCACGCACCCTCGCTGCTGGCCTTCACCAACCCGACCGCGAACTCCTACCACCGGCTGGTGCCCGGCTTCGAGGCCCCGGTCAACCTGGTCTACTCGCAGCGCAACCGGTCGGCCTGCGCCCGCATCCCGATCACCGGCACCAACCCGAAGGCCAAGCGCGTCGAGTTCCGCGTCCCGGACCCGTCCTGTAACCCCTACCTCGCGTTCGCCGCGATGCTGATGGCGGGCCTGGACGGGATCAAGAACAAGATCGAGCCGCCGGAGCCGGTGGACAAGGACCTGTACGAGCTGCCGCCGGACGAGGCGGCCGCCATCCCGCAGGTCCCCGGCTCGCTCGAGGCGGTACTCGACAACCTCGAGGCCGACCACACCTACCTCACCGAGGGCGGCGTGTTCACCGAGGACCTGGTCGAGACCTGGCTGGAGTACAAGCGGACCGCCGAGCTCGACGAACTCCGGCTCCGCCCGCACCCGCACGAGTTCGAGTTGTACTACGACTGCTGACGGTTAGGCAGGTCGAGGCTTCGCCGGGCTTACAGGAACTGGCCCGGCGAGGTCTCGGTATCGCCGTTCCATACCACGCCCACGACCTCGGCCGGATCGATCACCGCCCACCCGGTCTCGCGCTCCAGGCGGACCAGGCCGTCGGCCCGGATCTCGACACCGGTCAGCCTCTTGTTCTCGGCCGTGGCGAAACCGATCGGGCCGATCCTGGATACGACCAGGAATATCGACCCGGACCTCCCGATGACTGGCTCGAGCAGCTCGCGGATCGTCTCGGCGGTCATGAACCATCATCTCCACATATCGCTACGATCTGGATTCCCGGGCAATTAGAAGCGCGGCCAGCCTAGAGTTGCGAGTATGCGGATCGCCACCCTGATCTCTGCGGTCCGGTTCGGCCCGGGTGGCTTACCCGCCGGGCGCGATCTCGGCGAGCAGGTCGTCCAGCGACCGCGGCGGCCGTCCGGTGAGCCGCTGGACGGTGTCGGTGACCTGGGCCGCGTAGCCGTCGGACCCCGAGCGGCGGTAGTCCTGGTACAGGCCGACCAGCGCGTCGGCGAACCACGCATTCAGGCCGGCGCCGAGGAGCCCCGCTCGCACCGCCTGGTCGGGCACGTCGACATAGGTAATCTGGCGTCCCAGCGCCCGGGTGAGCTTCGCAGCGACATCGGCATAGGAGAGCGCCTGGGGCCCCGTGACGTCGTAGTGCGCGCCCGCGTGGCCGGGTTCGGTCAGGACCACGGCGGCCACGGCGGCGACGTCGCGGGTGTCGACCATGCTGATCCGCGCCTGGCCGGCGTCGAGGTAAAGGGTTCCTGACGTGTCGATGGAGGGGATCGTTGACTCGGGGATGTTCTGCAGGAACAGGTTGGGCCGCAGGATCACCCAGGCCAGCCCCGAGTCCTCCAGGTAACGGTCGCTGGCCGTGTGCGCGTTGACGAACTCCGCCGGAGTCTCCTGGTCGGCCCCGATGATCGAACTGCGCACGAGCAGCTGTACCTCGGTGCGGCGGGCCGCGTCGATGGCATTGCGATGCCAGCTGATCGCATCACGGTGCGGGCTGGAGAGCAGGAACACCTTCTCGATCCCGTCCATGGCCCGGACGAGCGAGCCCTCGTCGGCCAGGTCGCCGGTGACGATCTCGGCCGCCGCGGCCGGGCTGCCTGCGGCCTCACCGGCGCGGACCAGGGCCCGCACCTGCTGGCCACGTTCCAGCAACCCGTCGATCAGCGCCGCGCCGATCTTGCTGCGGCCCCCGATGACCAGAATCACGCCGTCCTCCTTCGCTGGCCTGTGCCTGGTCACCAGGGTCCGCTGGCGGGACAGGCTGAATCAACCGGGAATCGCTGATCGGATCGATTAGGATTCCTGATCAATGTGGAAGGACATTGAGCTGCGCGAGCTGCGGATCTTCCTGGCGCTCGCCGATGAGCTGCACTTCGGTCGCACCGCCGATCGCCTGGGCATCTCGCAGCCCGGGGTGAGCGAGGCCGTGCGCGCCCTCGAAGCCCGGCTCGGGATCAAGCTCTTCGAGCGGACCAGCCGCCGGGTCAGCCTGACTCCGGCCGGGGACGCGCTCAGGGGCCAGGTCGCCCCCGCGCTGGCGGCGCTGGAGCGGGCGCTGACCGAGACCAGCGGCCTGTCCGGTGACCCCCGCGGGCTGCTGCGCATCGGGTTCGTCCTGACGACGGAGGGCCCGGCGCTCAGCCGGCTCGTCGGGACCTTTCAGGCCCGCTATCCCGGATGCGAGGTCCGGCTCCAGGAGGTCCGGACCTTCGACGCCTACCAGGCACTGCGTCAGGGCGACATCGACGTCCTGTGCAACTGGCTGGCCGTGGACGAACCCGATCTCACCGCCGGCACCGCGTTTGCCTGCTACGACCGGGCGCTCGCGGTAGCCCCGTCGCATCGCCTGGCCGGCCGCACCACGGTGTCCGTCGAGGATCTCGCCGACGAGGAGGTGGCCCTGCTCCCCCCGTCCACCCCCTCAGCGGTCTACGACCTGCTCATCCCGCCGTGCACGGCCACGGGACGCCCGATCCGCCGCACCCAGCCCATCCGGACCATCAACGAGATCCTCTCGTTCGTAGCCCGCGGGCGGATCGTCCACCCGACCAGCTCGGCCGTCCCCATCTTCGATCGCGACGACATGGTGCTGATCCCCTTTGACGACCTGCCCCGGCTGCCCCTCGGCCTGGTCTGGTGCACGAGCCGGGGGAATCCGCGCATCCGCGCCCTGGACGAAACCGCCCGTTCGATAATCGCGGCCGCCGATGAGCCATGACCGCCTTCACCGACCGGTTCCTGTCAGACGCCGCCAACGGCGAACTGCCGGCCTACTCGTTCATCGAGCCGAACGACGTGTTCGGGCACATGTTCCCCGGCCTGCACGCCTCCTAGCCCAGGACGCGACGCAGTTGACGACCGGACAGCCCGTGGTCCGCGCGGCGGGGGCACCGGACATGGAGCAGGTGGCCGTGATCTTCGCGCACTACGTGACGAGCAGCGTGGCGACGTTCGAGGAGGTCGCGCCGACGGCGGCGCACTGGCGGCAGCGGCGCGATGACCTGGCCGGCCGGAACCTGCCGTTCCTGGTCGCCGAGGCTGAGGCCGCGGTGTGCGGGTTCGCCTACGCCAGCCCGTGGCGGCCCAAGCCGGCCTACCGTTATACCGTGGAGGACACCGTGTACATTTCCCCCGGCTGGACCGGCCGCGGGCTGGGCGGCGCCCTGCTCGGCGCGCTGCTGGCCGGGTGCGAGCAGGCCGGCGCGCGGCAGGTCATCGCGGTCATCGCCGACACCGGCAGCGACGCCTCGGCCGCGCTGCACCGCCGGTTCGGCTTCACGCACGCGGGCCGCCTGACCGGTGTCGGCCGCAAGCACGGCCGGTGGATCGACACCGTGCTGATGCAGCGCGAGCTCGGGGCGGGAGCACGGGCCCGATGAGCACCTCGTTCACCGGGCATGAGGGCCGCTGGCAGCAACGGCTGGGGCGGCTGAGGGACGTGGTGCGCCAGGAACTGATCACGCGGCAGCTGGCCGCGGAGCTGGCACCACGGCCCGTTCGGATACTCGATCTTGGCTGCGGTCAGGGGACGCAGGCCTTGCGTCTGGCGCGGCGCGGGCACGAGGTGACCGCCGTGGATGCCTCGGCGGACCTACTGGCCCGCCTGGAGCAGGACCTGGCCGCCGAGCCGGCTGAGGTCCGCGCCCGGGTGCGGGTCGAGCGCAGCCTGATCGAGGACTATGCCGAACGGCCCGGGCTTGCACATTTCCCCGTCGTGCTGTGTCATGGCGTGCTGATGTACGCGGCCGATCCTGATCCGCTGCTGCGGGCCGTGGCCGGGCTGACGGCGCCGGGCGGCCTGGCGTCGCTGCTGGTCCGCAACGGCGATGCACTGGCCATGCGGCCCGGATTGCAGGCCGACTGGGTGGCCTGCGCGGCGGCCTTCGGGTCGGGCACCTACCAGAACCGGGTCGGGGCCACGGCCCGGGCCGACCGGCTGGCCGACCTGGCCGCCCGGCTGGCCGGGCGCGGGCTCGAGGTCACGGCCTGGTACGGGGTGCGGGTCTTCACCGACACCGCGGCCGATGACGCCCCGCCGCCGCCGGAGCTGGAGACGCTGCTGGCCTGCGAGGAGCAGGCCGGGCGGACCGACCCGTACCGCCAGGTGGCCGCGCTGCTGCACGTGATCGCGCGGCGCCCGGCCTGATCCGGCCGGTGCGAGAATGGCCACCGTGGACCAGGGACGGTCAGGCGGCCGGGACCAGCGTGAGGTAGGCCAGCCCGAGCACGTCGCGGTAGCCGCGCAGCCAGAACGAGCGGTGCTCGTCCACGCCGGTCGCGCCGGGGACGGCGGCCAGGATGCGGAGCATCAGCCCGCCCCACCCGCAGCCGATGTCGAGCACCGTGGCCGGGCTGGTCCTGGCCAGCCGCTCGACCAGCCGCGCGGCCCGGTCTTCCGACATGGGGCCGTGGAAGGCCGCCTGGGTCAGGCGCCCGGGTAGTTCTGCGTCAGCCATAGCGGGCTCACCGTATCGCCTGGGACCCGGCCCGGCATACCGTTTTCCCGCCGCCTTTCCGCGCCTTTTGCGCCGCCGACCGCCTCACCCGGCCGGGGTGGCGGGCGGGCCGGCGGGCAAACCTGGTTGACTGCGGCGTTTGGCCCCTTAAGGTAAGTACTGCTGTGAGAGAAAACGAGGTCATTGAGCGGATTGACGCGTTCTGCGACGCCGTTCCGCGCCGCCGGTCCCGCGCCGACGAGCACGGCCCGCTCGTGATCTTCGTCCCCACCGGCCCGGGCTGGCCCTACTACGCCCGGCCGAAGCGGGGCGCCCGGGCGCCCATCACCGCCACCAGCATCCGCGCCGTGCGCGCCCGGCAGCGGGAACTGGTCATCCCGGAGTCGTTCGAGTGGATCGAGCAGACCGCGCCCGAGATGGCTGCCGCCGCGGCCGAAGCAGGCCTGGAGGTCCAGACCCACCCGCTCATGGTGCTGGCCGGGCCGGTCAAGCCGCCGCCGTGGCCGGCCGGCGTCACCGTCCGCATCGTCGCGCCGCAAGACGCGGAACTCGACCGGATCTGGGCGGTGCCGACCGTGGCGTTCGGCCATCCGGGCACGGCGACGGGCGAGGCGGGCGTGGCCGAGCGGGACAAGATCGCCGCGGACCACGACGGCGGCACGATCGCGATGCTGCGCGAACGCCTCCGGTCGGGGCAGTCGGTGGTGGCCGCGGCGTTCGGCCCGGATGGCCCGGTCGCGGCCGGAAGCTGCCAGGCGGTGGGCGGCGTGGCCGAGATCACCGGCGTGGGCGTGCTGCCCGCCGAGCGGCGCCGGGGCCTGGGCGCCGCGGTGACCGCCGCCCTGGCCGCCGACGCCCTGGACCACGGGGTGCAGACCGTCTTCCTGTCGGCCAGCGACCAGGCCGTCGCCCGTGTCTACGCCAGCATCGGCTTCCGCGAGATCGGCACCGCCATGATCGCCGAACCCGCCGCCTGACCCAGGCCGCGGTGGCCGCGGCCGCGCTGGCGGTCTTCGCCGTCGCCCTGGCCGCGAGCGGCCCGTACCTGTTCCACCTCTATGACGCCAGCGGGGTCGGGGGCTGCCAGGCGCACAGCGACTGCGTGGCGCTGGCCACCGACCTGGTGAACAAGATTCCGGGCTTCTACGGCATCTTGTACTTCCTCGGCGCCGGCATCCTGTTCGCCGTGCCGCTGCTCATCGGGGCGTTCTGGGGGGCGCCGCTGATCACCCGCGAGTTCGAGACCGGGACCGCCAGGCTGGCCTGGACTCAGGGCGTCACCCGCACGCGGTGGCTGACCGCCAAGCTGGCGGTGGTCGGCCTGGGTGCGATGGTCACCGCCGGGCTGTTCAGCCTCTTGCTGACCTGGTGGGCCGGCCCGATCGATACCGCGGCCGGCCTGAAGGAAGGCAACAGCATCACGTTTGTCCGCCTCGGAATCGTGCTGTTCGCCACCCGCGGGATTACCCCAATCGGCTATGCCGCCTTCGCCTTCGCCCTCGGCGTCACCGCCGGGCTGCTGATCCGGCGCACCCTGCCCGCCATGGCCGTCACGCTCGGCGTCTTCGCCGTCGTCCAGATCGCGTGGCCGATCTGGGTGCGCGCGCACCTCATCGCTCCGGCGCACGCCGCGGTGGCCCTCACCGCGGCGAACATCACCGGCCTGGCGCAAGGCCCCGGCAACAGCGTGATGGTGGGTCCGCCGACCCTGCCTGCCCTGTCCGGGGCCTGGCTGCTCTCCTTCCAGACCGTCGACCCGGCCGGCCACGTCGTCAACGTCGCCCGGGTCGGGGCCTGCACGGGCAACATTACTGACGGCACCAGCTTCCAGCCGTGCCAGGCCGCGCTGGCCGCCCTCCACCTGCGGGACGTGATCGCCTATCAGCCCGCCAGCCGGTTCTGGGCCTTCCAGTGGTATGAGACGGGGATCTTCCTGGCCCTGGCCCTGATCCTGGCCGGGTTCAGCGTCTGGTGGATCAGGCGCCGCCGGCGCAGCTGAGCCGGCCGGGCGGGCCTCGCTATGGTCGTGGAGTGCGGACGGCCTCGACCCCGCTGCTGCAGGTGCTCGACCCGGAGACGCGGGCCGCCGTCCGCGGCGACCCGGCGGCCTGATCGGGCGCGAACCGCCGATCCGGTGATGACCGGGCAATTTGCGAAAGACTTCGGCCGAAACGGCGCGCAACTGGTCACACTAGGCTTAACACGCCGCTCGCGTGCCACTAGGCCGGCTAGGCTGCCGCCGTCTTGCGGTGTCGTGCGGGCATGGGGATGGGGCGGGATGGGCGATTTCGAGGAAGTCGAGCGGCTCCAGGCCGGCATCCGCGAGTGGCTGCTGCGGACGGCCAGGAACGGCCGTCATGAGCTGCGGAGCATTCCGGCCCCGGCCGTGCTGCCGTTGCTGTGCGCGGCCGCATTCGGGCCCGGACTGGCCGATGCCGCCGACCTGGGCAGCGCCGTGGCCGTGGCCAGGACCGGAGTGCTGCCGTCGGTGGGGGCCAGCGTGCTCGGTGACGTCCTGGCCGCCGCCCTGGACCACGCGCGGTCGGCGCACCCCGCCGGCCACCCGTCACGAACTGACGTGCAGCGGGAGATCAGCCGGAGCCTCAAGGAGATCCTGGCCGCGCCCGGCGAGCGGGCGGACGCGGTGCGATCCGATATCGCCATGGTGCTGCGCGAGATCGACGCGGGCGGCACGGTCTTCCGGGCCGCCATCCAGACGGGCGACGAGGAACTGCAGCGCGAGGTGCTGACCGCGGCCGAGGCCGTGAGCGCCGAATTCGGCGAGCTGGAATTCCTGCTGGCCGACCTGGCCCGCGCGGCCGGCGAGATCCAGGACAGCCTGGCCGGCCAGGGCGCCGAACTGCGGGCGGTCAGCGATCAAGTCGGCCGGCAGTCGGCCGACGTGCGCATGATCCGTGAGGAACTGGCGGTCATCGAGCAGCGCACGCGAGCCTGGGTACCCGGATCCGCCGACGGGGAACAGGCCCGTCCGCGCTGGACCGGCGGCTGCCCCTATCGCGGGCTGCTGCCCTACGACCAGGTGCACACGGCCGTGTTCTGCGGCCGCGACCGGCTCACCGCGGAACTGGCCGGGCTGCTGGCTGACGGCGGCCTGGTCATGGTGACCGGCGCGTCGGGCGCCGGCAAGACCTCGCTGCTGCAGGCCGGGCTGGTACCGGCCCTGGCCCGGGGCGTGCAGGTGCCGGGATCGCAGTCCTGGACCCGGGTCAGCATGACCCCGTCGTCACGTCCGCTGACCGTGCTGGCGGACCGGCTGGCTCAGCTCAGCGGCCGGGATCCCGCGGTGACGCGCAAGATCCTGGCCGAGGCACCGCAGGACGCCCACCTGCTGATCAGCGAGATCGTGCACGCCGCGGCCGATGGCGGACCGGGCCGGACCGACCCGGCGGCCGAGGTATCCCGGCTGGTCCTGATCATCGACCAGTTCGAGCAGGTCTTCGCCGCCGCCGACGAGGAAGGGGAGCAGGAGCGGGCCGCGTTCATCGACGCGGTGTGCGCCGCCGCGACCAGGCCGGCCGGGCCGCGGAATGAGCCCCCGGCGCTGGTGGTGATCGCGGTTCGCGGCGACTACTGGGACCGGTGCGCCGACTGCCCGCAGCTGGTGCCGGCCATGCAGCGGCACCAGCTGGTGGTCGGCCCGATGGCCGATGCCGAGCTGCGCCGGGTGATCACCGGCCCCGCCGCGGCCAGCGGCCTCGGCATGGAGGACGGGCTGGCCGACACCATCCTGGCTGACCTGCGCTCAGCCAGGAAAGACGGCCAGAGCGGCCCCGGCGGGGACATCGGGATACTGCCGCTGCTCTCCCAGGCCATGCTGCTGACCTGGGAACACCGCCAGGGCGACCAGCTGACCAAGCGGGGCTACCAGGGCCCGGGCGGGCAGGCCGGGGTGGCCCGGGCCGTCGAGGTCAGTGCCGAGGCCGCTTACCAGGGGCTGACCCCGGACCAGCAGTCCGTGGCCCGGGACGTGCTGCGCCGGATGACGGCGCTGGGTCCCGACCGCAGGCCGGCCCGTCGGGCCGTTACCCGCGCCGACCTGCACGCCGGCCTGCCCAAGAGCCACTGGCCGCAGGTCGCCGCGGTGCTCGAGGCCTTTGCCCGCGGCCGCCTGCTGGTCCTGGACGCCGACCGGGCCGAGATCACGCATGACGTCCTGCTTCAGGCCTGGCCGCGGCTGCGCGCCTGGCTGGAGGAAGACCAGACCAGCATGATCCTGCAGTTCCGGCTGGCGGAGGACACGGCGCGCTGGCAAGCCAGCGGCCAGAACTCCGCGGCGCTGTACCGGGACGTGCAGCTGGCCGCCACCCGGCAGGCCGTGCGGGTCTGGGAGGCCGATCCAGGCCGGTACCCGGCGCTGACCCCAGCGCAGACCGATTTCCTGCGGGCCAGCAGCCGTGCCGCCAGCCGCGGCCACTGGCGGCGCCGGACCCTGGCCGGGTTCGCAGTCGTCGTGGTCATCGCCGCGCTGGCCGGAGCGGGGATCGCGGTCAAGCGGGCCCGGGCCACCGCCGACCTCCAGCGCACCGCCCACGTCGGGCAGAGCCTGGCCGCCCAGAGCACGGCCCTGGACGCCACCGATCCGGTCACGGCCTCGCTCCTGGCCGGGGCCGCCTGGCGGCTCTCCCCCACCGCGCAGGCCCGGTACAGCCTGCTCGAATCGCTGGCCCAGCCGGTCCGCGGCGTGCTGGCTGCACCGTCCGGCGTCGTCACCGCACTGGCCTACAGCCCGGACGGGACGACGCTGGCGGCCAGCTACTCCGGCGGCGCGATCCGGCTGTGGGACATCGCCACGCATCGCGTGATCAGCGCCACCACCTGGGGCGGCTCCGCTCCGGTCACCCTGGCGTTCACCAGCGGCGGGAAGGTCCTCGACGTGGCCGGCCCCGGGGCCGTCGGCTCCTGGAACCTGACCAGCCAGGCCCGGATCAGCGGGCGGCCGCTGGCCGGGCTCGCCGACGGCAGCGCGGTCGCGTTCAGCCCGGACGGCAAGCTGGCCGTCACCGGCGGCACCGACGGGAACGTCCGGGTGTGGAACACGGCCACCGGGCAGGAGCTCGGCACGCCGATGAGCTCTGACGACAAGCCGGTCGCCAGCGTGGCGTTCAGCCCCAGCGGCGCGCTGATCGCCGCGGCCAGCACGGACGGAAACGTCCAGCTGTGGAACGCGGCCAGCCAGCAGGTGGCCGGCTCGGCCCTGGTGCCGGCCGGCCCGCAGGTGCAGGCGCTGGTGTTCAGCCCCGACGGCAGGTTCCTGGCCACGGGCGCCCAGGACGGCACCGTGCGGCTCTGGGACACCACGACGGGAGAGCAGGCCGGCGCCGCGATGGCCACCGGCGGCGCGGTGGGCGAGCTGGCGTTCGGTAACGGCGGCGCCACCCTGGCGACCAGCCAAAGCGATGGCGCCACCGAACTGTGGCAGGTCAGCACGCAGACCCAAACCGGTGCCGCGCTGACCGCGCAGGGTTCGCCGGGGGTCAGCGCGCTGGCCTTCAGCCCCGCCGCAGGCGCCCTGGCCACGGGAAACGGCAACGGCACGATCCGGCTGTGGGACACGGCGGGCTTCCACCAGACGTCGGCTCCGCTGGCCGTCGGGCCAGTGGCATCCCCTGCCGGGGCGGGGCACGCGCCGGCCGCCCTGTCCGCCGACGGCACCGTGGTGGCCGTCAGCGATGGCCACGGCAACGTGCAGGTCTGGCACGTCGGTACCGGCCAGCGGATCGGCGGGCCGCTGCCGGCGGACGGTAACGTGACCGGGCTGGCCCTCAGTCCGGACGGCCAGACGCTGGTCACCGTCGGGGCGGACGGCACGGCGCGGCTGTGGGACGTATCCGCCCAGCAGGAGATCGGCTCACCTATGACCGCCGGCCGGTTCACCGGATCGGTGGCGTTCAGCCCGGACGGCCAGACGCTGGCCACCGTCGGGGCCGGCGGGCAGGTCAGGCTGTGGAGCGTGGCCAACCGCCAGCCGCTCGGCAAACCCATGGCGGCGGGCCCGGCCACCACCGCGCTGGCCTTCGGCCCGGACGGAACGACGCTGGCCACCGCGGGCGATGACGGCACCGTCCGGCTCTGGGACGTGACCACCCAGCAGGAGATCGGCGCACCCATGACCGCCGACGACCAGCCGGTCTACGCGGCGGCCTTCAGCCCCGACGGCAGCACGCTGGCCACCGCGGGCGCCGACGGCACCGTCCGGCTCTGGGACGTGACCACCCAGCAGGAGATCGGCGCACCCATGACCGCCGACGACCAGCCGGTCTACGCGGCGGCGTTCAGCCCCGACGGCAGCACGCTGCACGCTGTGGGCGGCGACGGCACCGTCCGGACCTGGAACGTGGCGTTCCCGGCCAACCTGCTGGGAGCGGCCTGCGGCATAGCGGACGTATCGCTTACCCGCGCCCAGTGGGCTGACTACGCTG
The DNA here is from genome assembly GCA_963835775.1 of uncultured Actinomycetes bacterium. Taxonomy (GTDB): domain Bacteria; phylum Actinomycetota; class Actinomycetes; order Streptosporangiales; family Streptosporangiaceae; genus Palsa-504. The sequence goes on from CAWIHB010000010.1 coordinate 485,569, forward strand.
GAACCCAGCCGTTCCGGCAGGTCTGCCCGGCGGGGTAACCCGTGGCCGGCCGGGCCGGCGATCCGACGAAGAACAGGACGCTGTCATCGGAAGCAGGGGCAGGCACTCGCCGGAAGTGCCCGCATGGAGCAGGGTGGTGCTCGCGGCCGTCGGCGCCGGCCTGCTCATAGCCGCGGGCATCATCGCGTTCGTCAAGCTGGGCGGGTCGGGAACCCAGCCGCTCGGGCAGCGCACCGAGGGGCCAGCCGAACCAGGCTCATCGGCTGGACCGCTGACGGCGGCCTCGTCTGCTTCCCCGGCCTTCCCCGCTTCCCCGGCTTCGGCGCGGCCCAGTGCGGCACAGCCGGCCGTCCCCAGCGGGACGGGCCCGCACGCCGACCCGCTGGGGACGGCGGCGGCTTCCTACGTCTCAACCAGGTCGGGCGTCGTCCTGGCCGCGGTCTACGATCTGCGCACCGGCCAGACCTGGCGTCTCGGGCAGGGGCAGCCGCAGGACGAGGCGAGCGTGGTCAAGCTGGACGTGCTCGAGACGCTGCTGGCCGAGCGGGGCCGCAGCGGCGCCACGCTTTCGGCCAGTGACCAGGCCCTGGCTGAGCAGATGATCGAGGACAGCGACAACGGCGCCGCGACCAGCCTGTGGGACGAGGTCGGCGGCGCGTCCAGCATCCGGTCGTTCAATACCCAGGCCGGCCTGGCCGATACCGCGCCGTCGACCTGCGTGGAATGCCCGGGATTCCCGTGGCCCGGGTGGGGGCTGACCACGACCGTGCCCAGCGACCAGCTGACCCTGCTGCGGCAGCTCGTCGAGCCGAATTCACTGCTCAGCGCCGCCGAGCGCAGCTACGCCCTGTCGCTGATGGAGAACGTGACACCTGATCAGCGGTGGGGCGTCTCTGGCGGGGTCCCGGCCCAGGTCACCGTGGCCCTGAAGAACGGCTGGCTGCCCCTGACCAGCGCGGACAACGACTGGCAGATCAACAGCGTGGGGTGGATCTCGGGCGGCGGACGGGACTACCTGATGGCCGTGCTGAGCACGGGAAACCCCACCGAGCAGTACGGCATCGACACCATCGACCAGCTGGCCAGCATGGTCTGGAACGTCATGGGCTGAGCGGCCGGCCCGCCGTCCGGCTCAGCGCTGGTCCACTTCAGAGCTGGTTCCACTGGTAGGTGGTCAGGTGGTATTCGGTGGCGATCGGGTTCCACATGCCGACGAAGGTCTGCTTGTCGGTGGTGGCCTGGTTGTCTGGCCCGTTCGCGGCCAGGAAGTTGGCGTCGGTCGTCTCTGAGCCCGGGGCACAGCTCGAGCTCTCGTCCTGCGCCCACTTGGCGAAGTCCTGGTCGGCCTGCATCGAGTTCTGCCAGGCGCTGGTCAGCGCGGCCAGCATGTTAGCCGGCAGCGCCGCGCCGCCGGGCAGGCTGGCCAGCTGGCTGAGCAGGCTCTGGCGTGAGGTGGCCGCGCTCTGGAACGTCTGCGGGTCCTGGCTCAGGTTCGAGCCGCAGGTGTTGACGTCATTCACCGCCGCCACGATGGCATTGCGGTCGCTGACGCTCTGCGACAGCAGTCCGGCCAGGTTCTGGGCCGCCTGTTCCTGGGTGGGTTCGGCCGGCGACGAGGTGGCGGCCGTGGGCGAAACCGGAGCCGACGTGGTGGGCGAGACCGGGACGCCCGTGGTCGCCGAGCTGCTGGCCGCCACCGGGGTGGTCCCCGTGGTGAAGGGGTGCGCGACCAGGACCACCGCCGCGGCGACGGCCGCGGCGGCCAGGAACGTGATGAGGCCGACGAGCAGGTTCCTGGTTCGGCGCGGCCCGCCCGGGCGCGGGGGCTGTCGGCGGGGCCGGACCGGGGGCAGCGGCGGCGGAGTGACGGGCGGCGAGTAGGGCGACGCCGGAACGGGCGCCTCGTACACCACCGGGCCGGGCGCGGGAGGCTGGTAGTACGGCCCCGGTTCGGCCGCGGGAGGCTGGTAGTACGGCCCCGGTTCGGCCGCGGGAGGCTGGAGTCCCCTGGCATCCTTGGTCTGGGCGTAGAACTCCGGCGTTCCCCACCGCGGCGGCCCGGCCGGATCGCCGGACGGCCCGCTGGTCACCGTGGGCTGGGGATCGACGTAGGTCGGATCGGGCCGGACAGTAACCTGAGGATCACCTTCAGTAGCAGGGGCGCCGCATACGGTGCAGAATCGAACTCCCGGCCGCAATTCATGACCGCATCCGTTCAGTGCCATTGCATTCCCCCCAACGTCCCATCAAGTACAACTGCGGGCAACCGCCCGTTGGACGCCTGGCGGCGCATCTAGGTTGGCAGGCCCGGTTCTTATTGTCTCATTCGAGATTTATCCCGGCGATAACTGCCGACCTGCGATCGACGGCGGCGCCGGCCGCGACCATGATCATTTCCGCGCAGTTGAGTCCGCCTGTACTACAAATGGGGCACTTCAACGTCTACTATGAGCAGCCACCGTAATCGGCGAAGGCGCCCGCAGGACAGACCAGCAGGCATCGGACATAATGTGATCGGGTGTCGACATCGGGTATCGCCGGCCGGCGCCGATGGTATGCACGGACCGTGGGGGGTCGATGTGAGCGATGGCCGACGCTGTGAGCACTGCGGTGCGCCGCTTGGCCAGCGTGATCGTGTGTGCTTCAGCTGTCAGCGCGCGGTCGCGCCGGTAACGCCGGGCACCGCGCCGGCACCGGGAACTGAGCGTGGTCAGGTGGCTACGGCCCAGGCCCCGCAGCCCGCCTGGTCGCCGCGGGCCTCCGGATACCAGGACACTATTCCGGCCCGGGACACCAGCTCGCCGCTGGCCTCGGGCCTACCGCTCCCGCAGCGTCCCCAGGACGCCCGCCCGCCGTTCGACCGGGCCGCTCCGGTTACGCGACAGCCCCCGCAGGCCGCTGCGCCCCGGTTCACCGAGGCTCCCGGGCCGGCCGCCGCGGAGCCAATGCCCGCGGTAGAAATCGAGCTGATCTGGGGCCGGGACCGCCGGTCGCTCACCCTGCCGGCCTGCGGCGCCACGATCGGGTCCACCGCCCAGGCCGATCTGGTCGTTCCGGCCGCGTTCCTAGCCCCATGCCATGCTCGCATCATCCCGCGCGACGGCGCCTGGATGGTCGAGTCGCTGGCGCCGGGTGGCCAGGTTCTCCTGCATGGGGACGCCGTCCAGCGCGCGCGCGTCACGTACGGCGACGTGCTGCGCCTGACCGACCGGGTCGGCAATTTCGTCACGGTCAGGATGCCGACCGACAACAGGAAGGCGCTGCGGGAAGGCGCGCTGCGCGCCGCCCTGCCGGGGCCGGACGAGTCCTACCTGATCGGCAGCGCCCCCAAATGCGGTGTGCGATTGGACCATCCCCTGATCCAGGCGCGGCACCTCGCGGTGCGCCGGGACTCATCGGGAGCGCTGTGGCTGGAAGACCGGGGCACGGCCGCGGGGACTTACCTCAACGGCCATCGCTTGCGCGGCCGGGAGCAGGCCAGCGTCGGCGACATCCTTCAGGTCGGCCCGTACAGCGCGCGCATCGGCCCGGCCGCGCTCCAGCCACTGGAGCAGGTCGCAGGGGTGGGTGTCCGGGTCCGGGCCGCGCGGGTGGACGCGCCGGGCACGAGGAGCGGGCGCGGCCGAACGCTGCTCAACCACGTCTCGCTGGGGCTCGCTCCGGCCAGCATGACCGCGGTGGCGGGACCGAGCGGGGCGGGCAAGACGACGCTGATGCGCCTGCTGTCCGGGCAGCTGCCCGCGGCTGCGGGCAGCGTGACCTACAACGGCGTCGACCTGACCCAGTGCCGCCAGGCCTACGCCGCGCTGATGGGCTACGTGCCGCAAGAAGATATCGTCCACGGCGACCTCACGGTGGACGAGGCCCTGGGTTACCAGGCCCTGCTGCGGCTGGGACGAGGGTCAGCGGCCGCCACCAGGGACGCCCGTATCGAACATGTCCTGGCCACCATGGGACTGCTCGAGCAGCGGCACCAGCTGGTGAAGACGCTCAGCGGCGGACAGCGCAAGCGTGTCTCGATCGCGTGCGAGCTGCTGAACGAGCCGCAGATCCTGTTCCTCGATGAGCCCACCTCAGGCCTCGACCCGGGGCTGGACAAGCGCATGATGCTCATGCTGAGGCTGCTCGCGGACCAGGGCCGCACCGTGGTCCTGACCACGCACGCCATCGCGCAAGTGGATGTATGCGACACGCTGGTGCTGGTCGGCCCGGGCGGCCATGTCATCTATGCCGACGCGCCCGCGGCGGCGCCCGCCTGGTTCGAAGTGCAGGCCCTGGGGGATGTCTTCTCGCTTATCGAAACGCCGGAGGCAGCCAGTCAGGCGGCCCGCCGGGTGCTCGAGGCCCAGTCCCGTGCCGGGGATGAGCCTGCACGCGGGACGGCACCCGCTTCCGCGCCGGCCCAGGCGGCCGGGCGGGGCGGGCTGGGCGGCACCCGCCCACCGGTCGGATCGCCAGCCTGGCGCCGGGCTGTGACCGACCAGGCCCGCATCTTCGCTGGTCGCTACGTGCGCCTGATCGCGCGGGACCGGCCCGCCTTGGCGTTCAGTCTCCTGCAGGGAGTGGCCGTGGCGCTGCTCACCGCCCTCGCGGTGCCCAAGCCCTTCAGCTGGATGACCGGGGGCGATGCGCCCATGCTGGTCTTCGGGTGCGCCGCGGTCTGGTTCGGCATGATCGGCGCGGTGCGGGAACTGGTCAAGGAGCGGACGATCTGGCACCGTGAATTCCTGGCCGGCGGAGACATGCCTGCGTACCTGGCCTCGAAGGTGGCGGTGCTGGGCGTCCTGGCCGCCATCCAGGCGCTGTCACTCACGGTGGTGGCCGACTGGACCCTCGGGCTGCCGACGGGAGGGGCCCCGGGCAACCCCTTCATCACCGTGTTCGTGACGCTCTGGCTCGCCATCCTGAGCGGGATAGCACTCGGTCTGCTCGTTTCCGCGGCTTCGGCCAGCGCGGACCGGGCCATGAGCCTGGTCCCGTACCTGCTCATCACCCAGCTCGTGCTGTGCGGGGTGCTGTTCCGGCTCGGCGGCATCACCTTCGTATCGTGGATCATGCCGGCCCGCTGGTCGGTCTCGGCGCTCGGCGGCATCGCAGGCCTGTCAGCCGCGAGCCTGAACCAGACCTCCGGCCTGTATCCCCATTCCGCGCTGGGACTCGCCTCCTGCTGGCTGCTGCTGGTGATCCTGACCGCCTGCGGCCTGGCTGGCACCGTCTGGCTGCTGTTCCGCCAGGGACGCGGCTGGAGTGTCGGGCCGGACCCGGCGGACCGGCCGGCGGGTCCGGCGACGCCAGGTTTCGCACCCGGAGCCGCCCATGTCTGAGCTATCCGCGCTCGGCATCGACCTGGGCACCACGTTCTCGGTGGTGGCCCAGGTCAACGACGCCGGGCTCCCGGTAGTCCTGCCCAACGCAGAAGGATCGCCGACCACCCCCTCGGTGGTGCTCTTTGACGGCGGGCAGGTGGTCGTAGGGGCTGTGGCCCGCGAATCGCTGGCGACCGAGCCCGAGTCCGTCGTTCAGCTCGTGAAGCGGCACATCGGCTCCGGGTGGACCTTCGACTACCGTGGCGTCTCGTACCGGCCCGAGCACATCTCCGCCCTGATCCTGCGCAAGCTGGCCCAGGATGCGCGGCTGCTGGCCGGGCCGGTCACGCAAGCCGCCATAACCGTGCCCGCCTACTTCAACGATCCCATGCGGGCCGCTACCCTCCGGGCGGGCGAGCTGGCCGGCGTGGATGTGCTCGGGCTGCAGTCCGAGCCGACGGCGGCCGCGCTTGCCTTCGGTTATGACCAGCGGCCGTCCGGCGCTACCGGCGTGGTAGTCGATCTCGGCGGCGGGACGTTCGACGTGACGGTGATGGAGTACGACGGGAGCGCCCTGACCGTCAGGGCCACGGGCGGAGATGCCTACCTGGGGGGAGCGAACTTCAACAAGGTCCTGTTCGACTACTTCGCGGAGCAGTTCGAGGCCGCGCACGGCCTCGACATCAACGACCCGGATGCGCTGTCCCTAGAGGAATGCACCCAGGTGTCCCAGGACTGGCTCACCCGGGCGGGCCGGGTGAAGCACGACCTTACCGCCCGCGACCGCACGACTGCCGCGCTGCAAGCCGGAGGCCTGACGCTGCGAGTCGAGGTGCGCCGGGATGAGTTTCTCGCCCGCTGCAGGATCCTGCTGGACGAGATGACAGAGAAGATGCTCGACGTTGTGGCCGCAGCCGGGGTCACGCCGAAGGACATATCGGTGGTGCTCGCGGTGGGCGGATCAACCCGGATGCCGGTCGTGCGGGCCAGGCTGCTGGACATTTTCGGCACGGTTCCCGACACCTCGGTCCGCCCCGACGAGGCGGTGGCCCTCGGGGCCGCGCTTTTCGCGGCCCAGCGCCAGCTCGAGCGGGGCGGCGCCGTGATGATCGAGGCCGAGGCCCGCGACTACCTGGAGCAGCTTTGTGTGACCGACGTCGCTGCCCACAGCCTCGGCGTCAGCGCGTTCGAGGCCGCAGCGGGACAGCGACCCGTCATGGCACCCCTGCTGCCGCGGAACACCGCCCTGCCGTTCGCGGCGGAACGCACCTTCTTCACCATGCGGCCAGGAGAGACCAGGATCGTGATCCCCGTCCTGGAAGGCGAGTCGCGCGATCCTGACCTGTGCCGCCGAGTGGGCACGGTGGTCATCGACGGGCTGCCGCCGGGACGTCCCGCTCATCAGCCGGTCAACGTCACGATGAGCCTGAACCGAGACGGGATCCTGCAGGTATCGGCGGCCGACGTGACCACGAGAGCGGAGGCCAGCACCACGATCGTGCATAACTACATGACCGATGACGGCGACAGCGCGGCCGATCAGGCGGTCAGGTCCCTCCAGATCGATTAGCGCGAAGCACAGGTGACGGATTCCATGGAACTGGCGGAGAGCAACAACTGGTACGTATTCCTCCGGCTTTCCCCCGCGGCGCGGGAGGACGAGATCCAGAGCGCCGTCGAGCGCCTGAGCCGTCAGGCCAGCGCCCTGGCCGTCACGGCGCCAGAACGCTCGCAATCGCTCCGTGAGACCGTTCGGGCCATTAAGCGCGACTTGCTGTCCGGGCCGGAAAGCCGACGGCGTTATGACGCGAGCCACCCGCAGCGGCTGCCCTCGCCGCCCAGGCCCGCCGCCGGGCCGCTGCTGCCCGGACCTATGCCGGCCCCGCCGGGACCTATGCCGGCCCCGCCCGCACCCGTGCCGCCCGAGCCGGTGCCGTACGGATTCCAGGGACCAGGCTCACGCCTGGCCCGGTTCCTGCGTACCGGCTGGACCTGCCCCGCGTGCGGCAATGGCGGCGTACCGAGCGACAAGTTCTGCACCAAGTGCGGTACCCCCATCCAGCTCATCCAGCCGGAAGCCAGCGGGTCCCAGCAGGCGCCCAGGCCGCGTCCAGCCTGCGCCACCTGTACCTATCCGCTTGGTCCGACGGACGTGTTCTGTTCCAGGTGCGGCCGCCGCGCCTGACTTGCTACCGGGAGGGCGAGCAGTGCCAACCTGCGCCAACGGGCATTACCTGCCTGAGGGAACCGCATACTGCGGGGTGTGCGGCGATGACGCGCGTCCCCGCTGCGACCAGGGCCACCCGGGCAAAATCGGCGCGCGCTTCTGCGCCCGATGCGGCGGGCCGGTTTCCGGGACGCAGACGGGAGACGTGACGCCGCTGGTGATGGCATCTCCCACCGCCGGGCCGGAGGCATCATCATCCTGGACCGCGGCCGGGCAGCGGACTGCATCTCACGCGGCGCGCCCAGATCCCGTTCCTGATGACCGGACGTGGACGGCCGCCTTCGCCGCGCCGCCTGCGGTCGACGGGCCGGACCACGCCTCGGCCACCATCCAGCTTCCGGTGACCGGCACGCCCCCCGTCGGCGGCGGCCGCCATCGGGGCGGGCAACCGGACGATCCCGACGCCGGCCCATCGGCACCGCATCGGCGGTCACGACGCGGCCTGATCATGGCCATCGTCCTCGGCGTGGTGCTCATCGCCGGCGGCGGCACCGCGGCCGCCCTTATCCTGCTGCATCACCATCACGCGCCGCCGGTGACAGCGTCCGCACCCCCGCCGCAGACGACCCCGCCGCCGCCCTCGCCCGCACCGTCCACCAGCCCCCCGACTCCCAGCCCCAGCCCGTCCCTGTCGGTGGGCCCGGCCGGTTGGAGCCTGCCCAAGCCCATCGACCAGCAGGCGTACCAGAACGACCAGGCGGTGATCAACTCCGTGTCCTGCGTGACGGCTGCCGAGTGCTTCGCGGTGGACAGCGACGGTGACATACTCGCCGCCACTGCTGTGAACTCCTGGCAGACCGTGACCACGGAAGCCTCGGCGGACTTCACGTCGATCTCCTGCGCCTCGGCGCAATTCTGCGCCGCTGTGGACAATTCCGGCGATGTGATCCTGTTCAGCAGCGGCTCCTGGAGTGATCCGGTAAGCATCGACTCCGGCAATCAGCTGACGAGTGTCTCGTGTCCGACCTCGGCCTTCTGCATGGCCGTCGATAACCAAGGTGACGGGTTCACGTTCACCGGATCCGCGACTTCGTGGTCGCGGGTCACCGTGGACCCGAATCAGGACGTCATAGCCTCCGTGTCCTGCCCCAGCGTCAGCTTCTGCGCGGCTGTCGACCAGTCAGGCAACGTCTATACCTATGACGGAAGCTCATGGGGTTCGTCAGGCAGCATTGACAACGGCGGTGAGTTCACCCAGGTCTCGTGCTATAACGACACCTTCTGCGGCGCCATAGACAACGACGGAAATGCCGCAATTATGACAAATGGTGACTGGTCGGTCGGATCGACCCCGACAACCGCGACTGGTATTTCCTGCCCTGCGGTGGGCTACTGTGTCGCGGTTGACAGCAGTGGCGGAGCCCTGGTCTACCAGAACGGATCCTGGTCAAAGGCGGCCAAGATCGACGGTAACAACAACTTTGAGAGCATCAGCTGCGTCGCGGTGAATACCTGTACAGCGACCGATCAATATGACAATGTCACCTACTACACACCCGCCTCGTCAGGATAACCTGCGTGACGGGCATGAGCCTAACTCGGGATTCCCTGAGCCAGCTTAGGAAGGTAAATAGATGATCTGCGCTCAATGTCAGGCCACCAATGATCACGGCTCACTGTTCTGCGCCAATTGCGGCACCTCGCTCAGCCGCCCGGCCGCCGGGCCCGGCTCTCCGCAGCAATCGACCATCATGGCTGATCCGGCGGCGGATCCGTATGGTCGCGGTGCCCAGCCCGGACAGTATCCTCCCGGCGCCCCCGGCGGGACCTACTCCCCCGGCGCCGCACCCGGCCCGTACCAGGCCGGGTCCTACTCTCCCGACGGCCCGTCCAACCACTACCGCCCTTCCGACCCGGCGGATCCGCAGTATTCCGCCCGTCCCCAGGGCCAGCCGTCCCCCTGGGACGGGCGCGCTCCGGCCCAGTCGTTCAGGATGGACCTACGGCGTCTCAGCCGGGTGGACCAGACGGTGGGAGGTGCCAGCCTGGTTCTTCTCATTTCGCTTTTCCTGCCCTGGTTCGGGTTCAGCGGCTTCGACGGCGCTTTCAGCGTCAGCGGGACGTCGACACACGGGTACCTGGTCATCGTCGTGATCCTGGCGTTGCTGATGATGGCGTATCTGGTCATGCGGTCCGGCTGGGACAAGTTCCCGGTGAACCTGCCGATCGCCCATGCGCCGCTGCTGCTCATCGGCACCGGCTTGCAGCTTCTCCTGGTGCTCATCGGATTCCTGGCCAAACCGTCCGGGCTCAGCTGGGAAATCGGGGCCTACCTGGGCCTGATCGCGGCGATAACCGCGGCAGGCCCGGTGATCGTGCCGGCGATCCGCTCATGGCAGGCCAGCCGCTGACCCACGCTGCCTGGCCAGGGCACCGGGCGTGAGGCCCGCCAGGGCACGGCATTCGCGGGTCAGGTGAGCCTGATCTGCCCCGGTGATAGGACTCAGCCGTAGAACAGGGGCTCCATGACCGTGCGGGCCCGGCGGCCGGCCCGGCGGTAGTCCTGCTCCAGGGCCTGGGCCGCGTCGCCTGGCGGGTAGCCGAGCAGCCGGGCCACTGCGGTCAGCTCGCCGTGCTTGGCCGGCAGGGTGTCGCCCGGCCGGCCGCGGACCAGCACCACCGCGTTCCTGATCCGCCCGGCCAGCTGCCAGGCGCTCATCAGCGCGGCCGCGTCGTCGGCGGACAGCAGGCCGTCCTGGACTGCCGCCGCCATCGCTTCGCTGGTCCGGGTGGTGCGCAGCCCGGGCACCGCGTGGGCGTGCTGCAGCTGGAGCAGCTGGATCGTCCACTCGACGTCGGACAGGCCGCCCGGGCCGAGCTTGAGGTGCAGGGCCCGGTCCGCGCCGCGCGGGATCCGTTCGGCTTCGACCCGGGCCTTGATCCGACGGATCTCGCGCACCGCGGTCAGGTCGATGCCGCCCAGGGGGTACCGGAACTCGGCGATCATCCGGGTGAAGCTGGCCCCCAGTTCCGCGTTCCCGGCCACGGCCTCGGCCCGTAGCAGGGCCTGCGCCTCCCACGGCGCGGACCGCCGCCGGTAGTAGCTCCGGTAGGCCGCCAGCGTGCGGACCAGCGGGCCCTGCCTGCCGTCGGGCCGCAGGTCGGCGTCCACTTCCAGGGGCGGGTCGGGCACCGGCAGGGCCAGCAGCCGGCGCAGCTCGGCGGCCACCGCATGGGCGGCATCCGAGGCGTCACGTTCCGGCTGGCCGGGCACCGGGTCGTGCACGAACAGCACGTCCGCGTCGCTGCCGTAGCCGCATTCGTGGCCGCCGAACCGGCCCATGGCGATCACGGCGAACCTGGTCGGCAGCGGCCGGCGCAGCTCGGCGGCGACCTTCCGCAGCGACACCGCCAGCGCCGCCTCCAGCGTCGCCCGCGTGATATCGGTAAGGGCTTCCGCAGTAGCGGTGAGGACCGATTGGGGGGACCTGTCCCCCCCTAGGGGGGACGGGGGGGCGGGAAGCCCCTCCCAAGGGGGGCCCGGGGGGATGGGTCCCCCCGGAAAAAGGAGCGGGGGGGGTCTGGGGGGGGTCGTCCCCCCCGAGACAACATCTCCGGCGGCGATGCGGAGCAGCTCACGGCGGCGGACCGAACGCACCGTGGCCACCGCGGCCTCGGCGTCGTCGCCGTGGCGCTGCGCGGCCGCCATCATCTCCGAGCGCAGCGCCGCCAGGCCGCGCGGGACCAGCTCGGTGTCGTCGCCGAACATCGCGACCGCTTCGGGCGCGCGCAGCAGCAGGCCGGTCGCGTACCGGCTGGAGGCGAGGAGGTGCGCCATCCGCTCGGCCGCCTTGGTCTCGTCCCGCAGCAGCTTCAGGTACCACGGGGTCTCCCCCATCGCCTCGCTGACCTGCCGGAACGCCAGCAGGCCCGCGTCGGGCTCGGCGGCGTCGGCGAACCAGCCGAGCAGCACGGGCAGCAGCGTGCGCTGGATGGCCGCCCGCCGGGACACCCCCGAGGTCAGCGCGTCGATGTGCCGCAGCGCGCCGGCCGGATCGGCGTAGCCGAGCGCCTCCAGCCGGGCCCGGGCCTCGGCCGGCGTCAGCCGGGCCGCCTCCGAAGGCAGCCGGGCCACGGCGTCGAGCAGCGGCCGGTAGAACAGCTTCTCGTGCAGCCGCCGGACCTGGCGCGCGTGACGGCGCCACAGCGCGTCGAACTCGACCGCCGGGTCGGAGCGGCCGGGCGGGGCGGGATGCTGAGACCACGGTTCGTTCGGCAGATCAAAAGACCGCATCGCCCGGCCCAGCCGGCGAAGTACGGCGGGGTCCTCGGGCAGGGTGTGGGTGCGGCTCAGCCGGTGCAGCTGCAGCAGGTGCTCGGTGCGGCGCAGGAACCGGTAGGCGGCGGCCAGGTCGTCGGCGTCGTCGCGGCCGACGTAGCCGCCGGCGGCCAGCGCCGCCAGCGCGGGCAGGGTGGCGGGCGCGCGGAGCGTCTCGTCGGTGCGGCCGTGCACCAGCTGCAGGAGCTGGACGGCGAACTCGATGTCGCGCAGCCCGCCGGGGCCGAGCTTCAGCTCGCGCCCGGCCTGCCTGGCCGGCAGCGACTGCTCCACCCGGCGGCGCATGGCCTGGGTGTCCTCGACGAAGTGCTCGCGGCGGGCCGCCTCCCAGACCAGCGGGGCGAAGGTGTCCGCGTAGGCCTGGCCGAGGGCCATGTCGCCGGCCACTGGCCGCGCCTTGAGCAGGGCCTGGAACTCCCAGGTCTTGGCCCAGCGCTCGTAGTAGGCCTGGTGGCTGGCCAGGGTGCGCACCAGCGGGCCGTGACGGCCTTCCGGGCGGAGGTTCGGGTCAACGGGGAAGATGCTGCCCTCGGGGGTGGACCGGGCGCAGACGCCGATTACCCCGGCGGCCAGGCGGCTGGCGGTGGCCAGCGCCGCGGTCTCGTCCCCGTTTCCCGCCGGTTCGGCGACGAAGATCACGTCCACGTCGCTGGCGTAGTTCAGCTCGCGGGCGCCGCACTTGCCCATGGCCACCACGGCTAGCCGGCCTGGCGCCGACCCGGCGGGCAGCTCGGACCGGGCCACGGCCAGCGCCGCCTCGAGGACCGCGGCCGCGATGTCGGCCAGTTCCTCGACCACCTCATCCACGGTGGCGACCGCGGTCATGTCGCGGGCCGCCAGGTGCAGCAGCCGGCGCCGGTACGCCGCGGCCAGCGAGGCCACCGGCTCAGCCGGGCCCGGTTCCCGGCCTGGTTGCCGGCCTGGTTGCCGGCTGGTTCTCGGTCCGGTTCCTGGCCCGCGACGGGCTCGGACAGGCGGGGGTTGGCGCCGACCGCCTGCAGCATCTGCTCGCGCAGCTCGGCCGGGCCGGGACGGCTGACCGGCCCGCGCAGCAGCTGGGCGTCCCCGGGATGCCGGGCCAGGTGGTCGGCCAGGCCCGCGCTCACCCCGAGCACCGCCGTCAGCCGGTCACGGAAGTCCGGCTCGGCACGCAGCGCCTGGCGCAGGGCGGCCGGGTCAGGCGCGGCGCCGTACAGCCTGGCCAGCCCGGTCAGGGCCAGATCGGGATCGGCCGCGGCGGCCAGCGCAGCCACCACCGGGTCGCCCTTCAGCCCGTCCGCGGGGCCGAGGTCCGGCCCGTCGAGTTCGCTGCCGCCGAGATCAGTGAGCAGCAGCCGCTCGGCCCGGGCGGCATCCGCGAAACCCATCCGGGCCAGCCGCCCGGCCAGCGTGGTCCGCGAACCGCTCACCCCAGCAAAGCTAGCTGATCGGGGATGTGCGGTAATAGCCTGCGAGCCAACGGCGTCGGCGGGAGGAAACGGTGAAGTATCTGCATATCGCGGGCAAGTGGGTGCCTGCCGCGGATGACGGCACGGCACAGACCATCAACCCGTTCGACGGCACGCCGCTGGAGACCCTGGCCGAGGCGGCCGCCGCCGACGTGGACGCGGCCGTCGCGGCGGCCCGCGAGGCGTTCGACGCGGGCCCGTGGCGCCGGTCGACGGTCACCGGGCGGGCGGCGCTGCTCGGCCGGATCGCCGAGATGCTGCAGCGGGACCGCGAGCAGATGGCCCGGACCGAGAGCCTCGACACCGGCAAGACGCTGAACGAGGCCCGGGCCGACGTGGACGACACGACCGCCGTGTTCAGGTACTACACGGGCATGGCCGGCACGGAGGCGGGGCGCGTGGTCGACCCGGGCCGCCCGGGCGTGGTCAGCCGGATCACGCACGAGCCGGTCGGCGTGTGCGCGCTCATCGCGCCCTGGAACTACCCGCTGCTGCAGATCTCGTGGAAGCTCGCGCCCGCGCTGGCCGCGGGCAACACGACCGTGATCAAGCCGAGCGAGCTGACCCCGCTGTCCACGGTGGCGCTGGTCGGGCTGTTCGAAGAGGCCGGCGTCCCGCCGGGGGTGGTGAACCTGCTGCTCGGGGCGGGCGGGACGGCGGGCCAGGCGCTGGTCGCCCACCCGGGGGTGGACCTGATCTCGTTCACCGGCGGGCTGGCCACCGGCGAGAAGATCATGGCTTCGGCAGCGCACGGGGTGCGCCGGGTCGCGCTCGAGCTGGGCGGGAAGAACCCGAACATCGTCTTCGCCGACACCGACTTCGACACCGTGGTCGACAACGCGCTGACCGGCGCGTTCCTGCACTCCGGGCAGGTGTGCTCGGCCGGCGCCCGGCTGATCGTGCAGGACCGCCTGCACGACAGCTTCGTGGCCGAGCTGGCCGCGCGGGCGGACCGGATCCGGCTGGGCAGCGGGCTTGACCCGGACACCGAATGCGGGCCGCTGATCTCGGCGGCGCACCGGGCCAAGGTGGAGCGGTACATCGCCCTGGGGCTTTCCGAGGGCGCGTCGCTGCTGGCCGGCGGTGAGCGCCCGGCGTCACCCGAGCTGGCCCGCGGCTTCTTCCTGCGGCCGACCGTCTTCACCGGATGCCACCGGGAGATGGCGGTGGTGCAGGACGAGGTGTTCGGGCCGGTGGTGACGGTCGAGCGGTTCAGGACCGAGGAGGAGGCCGTCCGGCTGGGCAACGACACCGCCTACGGCCTGGCGGGCGCGGTCTGGACGTCGGATGCGGGCCGGGCCGAGCGGGTGGCGGGCGCGCTGCGCCACGGCACGGTGTGGATCAACGACTACCACCCGTACCTGCCGCAGGCGGAATGGGGCGGGTTCGGCAAGTCGGGCATCGGCCGTGAGCTCGGCCCCTCCGGCCTGGACGAATACACCGAGAAGAAGCACATCTACCACAACACGAGCCCGGCGCCCGCGCGCTGGTTCTCCGGGTAAGGCGCTTCTCCGGATAAGGCGCTCGGTACGCCTGGGGCGAACCGGAGCACGACATGGGCTGGCCACTACCGGGCGTATGGTACCCATGGGGCATGGTCGATCTCATCCCGCGCGAGGTGCTGTTCGGCAACCCGGAGCGCGTCAGTCCGCAGATTTCGCCCGACGCCACCCGGCTGGCCTGGATCGCGCCGCGCGACGGGGTGCTGAACGTCTGGGTCGCGCCGATCTCGGGCACCGGCGAGGGCGGCGTCGACTGGGACGCCGCGCAGGTGGTGACCGACGACACCGACCGCGGCATCCGGGCCTTCGCCTGGGCCAGGGACGCACGGCACCTGCTGTACATCCAGGACACCGGGGGCGATGAGAACTGGCGGCTGTACGACGTCGACCTGCAGACCGGGGCCAAGCGCGACCTGACGCCGTACGACGGCATCCAGGCGCGGATCATCGCTACCAAGAAGAGCCACCGCGACGAGATCCTGGTCGGGATGAACCGGGACAACCCGCAGCTGCACGACGTCTACCGGCTGGACCTGAAGACCGGCGAGCTGACCAAGCTGATCGAGAACCCGGGCTACGCGGGCTGGATCGCGGACGAGGACATGGTGGTCCGCGGGGCGATCGCCCCGCTGCCCGACGGCGGCTACGACCTGCTGGTCCGCGACGACGCCGGCAGCGACTGGCGGACGCTGGTGAGCATCCCGGCCGATGACGCCCCGGCCAGCAGCGTGCTGGCCTTCTCCGGCGACGGGAAGTCGCTGCTGGCCGTCAGCTCGCTCGGGGTCAACACCGGCCGGCTGGTCCGGATCGACCTGGAATCCGGCGACGCCCAGGTGCTGTTCGAGGACCCCGACGTCGATGTCGAGGGCGCGATGCTGCATCCGGACACCCGGGAACCGCAGATCGTGGAGCTGGTCAAGGACCGTGCCGAGTACCACGTGCTCGATCCCTCGGTGGCAGCCGACTACGAGGCGATCCGGGCGCTGCATTCCGGCGATCCGGGGCTGACCGGGCGCGACGAGGCCGACGCGACCTGGCTGGTCGCGTTCGCCGAGGACGCGGGCCCGGTCCGGTACTTCGCTTACGACCGGGCCAGCCGGGCCGGCCGGTTCCTGTTCGACAGCCGTCCCGAGCTGTCACGCTTCGAGCTGGCCCGGATGGAGCCGTTCTCGTTCACCAGCAGGGACGGGCTGACCGTGCACGGCTACGCCACCTTCCCGCCCGGCGGCGGTCGGTCCGGCCTGCCGACCGTGCTCGACGTGCACGGCGGGCCGCAGGTGCGGGACATGTGGGGCTGGGATCCCGAGGCCCAGTGGCTGGCCAACCGGGGCTACCTGTGCATCCAGGTGAACTACCGCGGCTCGACCGGATACGGCAAGGCGTTCGTCAACGCCGGCGACCGCGAGTGGGGCGCCAAGATGCACGACGACCTGATCGACGCGGTACGGTACGTGACCGGGCAGGGCTGGGCCGACCCGGACCGGGTGGCGGTCTACGGCGGCTCCTACGGCGGTTACGCCGCGCTGGTGGGCGCGGCGTTCACGCCGGATGTGTTCCGCTGTGCGGTGGACATCGTCGGCCCGTCGAACCTGCAGACGCTGCTGGAGTCGATCCCGCCCTACTGGGCGCCGATGAAGGCGCAGCTGTACAAGCGGGTGGGGAACCCCGAGACGGACCAGGAATTCCTGTGGTCCCGCTCGCCGCTATCCCGGGCCCGTGACATCCGTATCCCGCTGCTGATCGCCCAGGGCGCCAACGACCCGCGGGTCAAGCAGGCCGAGTCGGAGCAGATCGTGGCGGCGCTGGACGAGGCCGGCATCGACCACGAGTACATGCTGTTCCCCGACGAGGGTCACGGGTTCGCCAAGCCGGAGAACCGGCTGAAGTTCTACGCCGCGGCCGAGCGCTTCCTGGCCAAGCACCTGGGCGGACGTTTCGAGGACTGACGTGCCGGTGTCGCGGGCAGCCCGGATAGCCGGCCTCGCGGTGCTGGCCGGGCTGGCCGTCACGGGGTGCCAGTCGGGCGTGGCCGGCTCGGGGACGTCCACGGTGGTGTCCGCCAGTTCCGGGTGGTGCCGGTGGTTCTTCTGGTGTTCAGGAAGAGGGGTGGGATTCGGAGGGCGCCGTTCGGGCGGGGCCGCAGCCGGGCGGGGCGGGGCGGGTTAGAGCATGGGGAGGTAGCGGGTGAGCTCGTATTCGGTGACCTGGCGGCGGTACTCCTGCCACTCCTCGCGCTTGTTGCGCAGGAAGAAGTCGAAGACGTGCTCGCCGAGGCTCTCGGCGACCAGCTCGCTGTCCTGCATGACCCGGATGGCCTGGTCCAGGTCCTGGGGCAGCGGGCGGATGCCGAGGGCGCGGCGCTCGGCGGAGGTCAGCGCCCACACGTCGTCTTCGGCGCCCGGCGGCAGCTCGTAATCCTGCTCGATGCCCTTCAGGCCGGCGGCCAGGATCACGGCGAAGGCCAGGTACGGATTGCAGGCGGCGTCCACCGAGCGGAACTCCACCCGGGTCGAGTTCCCCTTCTGCGGCTTGTACATCGGCACCCGGACCAGGGCGGACCTGTTGTTGTGGCCCCAGCACACGTAGGCCGGGGCCTCCCCGCCCGCGCCCGCGGTGCGTGCTTCTGCGCCCCACAGCCGCTTGTAGGAGTTCACCCACTGGTTGCAGACCGCGGTGATCTCCGGGGCGTGCCGCAGCAGGCCGGCGATGAAGGCCCGGGCCGTCTTGGACAGCTGGAACTCCGCGCCCGCCTCGTAGAACGCGTTCTTGTCGCCCTCGAACAGCGACACGTGGCTGTGCATGCCGGAGCCGGGATGGTCGGTGAACGGCTTGGGCATGAACGTGGCGTACACGCCCTGCTCGATCGCGACCTCCTTCATGACCAGCCGGAACGACATGATGTTGTCCGCCGTGGTCAGCGCGTCGGCGTAGCGCAGGTCGATCTCCTGCTGGCCGGGCGCGCCCTCGTGGTGGCTGTACTCCACCGAGATGCCCATGGACTCCAGCATGGTGATCGCGGTGCGGCGGAAGTCGTGGGCGAGGCTGTGCGGGGTGTGATCGTAGTAGCCGCCGGAGTCGATCGGCCGCGGCCTGGCGCCGGGCTCGGGCCGCTCCCGCAGCAGGAAGAACTCGATCTCGGGGTGGGCGTAGAAGGTGAAGCCGAGCTCGGAGGCCTTGCCCAGGTTCCGCTTGAGCACCCAGCGCGGGTCCGCGTAGGACGGCGACCCGTCGGGCAGCAGGATGTCGCAGAACATCCGGGCCACGCCGGGGTACTCACCGCGCCAGGGCAGCAGCTGGAACGTGGCCGGGTCCGGGCGCAGGATCATGTCCGCCTCGTAGACCCGGGCGAAACCCTCGATCGCGGAGCCGTCGAAGCCGATCCCGTCCGCGAACGCGCCCTCGAGTTCGGCGGGGGCGACCGCGACGGACTTCAGCGTCCCGAGCACGTCGGTGAACCAGAGCCGGACAAACCTGATGTCCCGCTCCTCCAGCGTGCGCAGCACGAACTCTTCCTGCCTGTCCACGGCTATCACCTTAGACGTTCCTGGTCAGTGTTCCTTAATCCGGCGACCGTCCTGGGTGTGAGTCTGCCCGGCCCGTGTTTCCGCGCCGTTACGGCGGATAGCCGTATCCGGAGCGGGGAACCACGGCCCGTTCGGCCCAAAAATGAGACCGGACACCAGGCGCGGAGGGGCAGCTGAGTACGGCCTAATCTGGAAGGGTGACGAAGCTGAGGATCGCGCTGGCGCAGGTCAATGCCACGGTGGGCGACCTGGACGGTAACGCTGAGCTGATCGTGACCTGGACCAGGCGGGCGGCCGCGGCCGGGGCGCGGGTGGTGGTGTTCCCCGAGATGATGCTGACCGGGTACCCGGTTGAGGACCTGGCGCTGCGGGCGTCGTTCGTGGAGGCGTCCATCGCGACGCTGCACCAGGTGGCGGCGCGGCTGGGGGCCGAGGGGCTCGGCGGGATCGCGGTGGTCACGGGCTACCTGGACCGGCGCGCGGATCTGGCCGCGCGGACCGGGCTGCCGGCCGGGGCGCCGCAGGACGCGGCGGCGCTGCTGCACGGCGGGCGGGTGGTCATCACCTCGGCCAAGCACCACCTGCCGAATTACGGGGTGTTCGACGAGTTCCGCTACTTCGTGCCCGGCAACACGCTGCCGGTGTTCCGGCTGCCGGCCGGGGACGGCAGTGCTGCCTCGGGGGGACGACCGTCTTTCCCGGGGGGGCTCCACCCCCCCGGACCCCCCTGGCAGACCCCCCCGGAAGCGGTGGACATCGCCATCGCGATCTGCGAGGACCTGTGGCAGGACGGCGGGCCGGTGGCGGTGTGCCGCCGCGCCGGGGCGGGCCTGCTCGTGGTGCCGAACGCCTCGCCCTACGAGCGGGGCAAGGACGACGTGCGGCTGGACCTGGTGGTCCGGCGGGCCCGGGAGGCGGGCGCCGCCCTGGCCTACGCCAACCTGGTCGGCGGGCAGGACGAGCTGGTCTTCGACGGCGACTCGATCCTGGTCGCCGCGGACGGGACCCTGCTGGCCCGCGGGCCGCAGTTCGAGGAGACCCTGGTGGTGGCCGACCTGGAGCTGCCGGCCGCGCCGGGCGCGCCGGGCGGCGCCATGCCCGGCGACGAGCCGGTGGACGCGGAAGACGGCACGGTGATCACGGTCAAGCGGGTGGCGCTGACGGGGGGCTCCAGGCTGGCGCCTGGCTCCGGCCCGGAGCCAGCTCCGGCGATCGCCGCGGGGCCGTTCTGGCCGCGGCTGCCGGATCCGGCCGAGGTGTATTCGGCGCTGGTGATCGGGGTCAGGGACTACGTGCGCAAGAACAGGTTCCGTTCGGCGATCCTGGCCCTGTCCGGCGGGATCGACTCGGCGCTGACCGCGACGATCGCGGTGGACGCAATCGGCGCGGACAACGTGCACGTGGTCCTGATGCCCAGCCGGTACTCCTCGGAGCACTCGGTCAGCGACGCCGAGGACCTGGTCAAGCGGCAGGGCGTGCACGCGATGACGATCCCGATCGCCTCGATGGTCGACGCGTTCACCGAAGAGCTGACTCCGGCCGGGTTCCCGCCGACCGGGCTGCCGCCGGAGAACCTGCAGGCCAGGGTGCGCGGCGTGGTGCTGATGGGGCTGTCCAACGCGGGCGGGCATCTGGTCCTGACCACCGGCAACAAGAGCGAGCTGGCCACCGGGTACTCGACGCTGTACGGGGATTCGGCGGGCGGGTTCGGCCCGATCAAGGACGTGCTCAAGACCCTGGTCTGGGAGCTGTCCCGGTGGCGCAACGCCGAGGCGGCCCGCCAGGGGGCCACTCCCCCGATCCCGGAGAACTCGATCACCAAGCCGCCGAGCGCCGAGCTGGCGCCCGGGCAGCTCGACACCGACTCGCTCCCGCCGTACGAGGTGCTCGACGCGCTGCTCGACGACTATGTGGAGCAGGACATGGGCACCGCGGAACTGGTCGCGGCCGGTCATGACCCGCAGCTGGTCGAGCGGGTGGTGCGGCTGGTCGACGCGGCCGAGTACAAGCGGCGGCAGTACCCGCCGGGGCCGAAGATCAGCCAGAAGAACTTCGGCCGGGACCGGCGGCTGCCGATCACCAACCGCTGGCGGGAGGCCCTGCCCCACCCGTGATAGCACTGCCGCACCCGTGATAGCGCTGCCCCGCCGGCCGTAGCCGCAGGCCCCGGGCGGTGGCTTCAGCTGAGCAGCAGGACGGCGTAGGCGGCCAGCCAGTGGGTGACCATGTAGTCATCGGCCACGACGTGCGGCAGCGAGGCCTCGGCGTGCCGCTGCGCGGCGGCGACGCAGGCCGGGATGCGCGGGTCGCCTGCGGGCAGGGTCTCGGCCAGCCGCCGCCAGCACCAGGCCCGGCTGAGGTTGAGGCCGTGCAGGTGTGCGATCTGGCCGTCGCTGGAATCGGAGACCACGGCCGGGGTGAACAGGGCCGCGGGCTGTTGCGCGGCCAGGCCGGGCAGGAAGGCCCCGAGCCACGCGCTGAACTCGGCAGACGGCAGCAGCGTGGCCATCAGCTCGGCTTCGGCCAGGGCCGGTGACAGGAAGTCGTGGCCGGACGGCTCCCAGCCGTAGTGCCGCAGGCCGGTCCCGCTCAGCCCGGCGTATCCGGCCTCGGCGCGCAGGCCCCGGCGGTGAACTGGGCGTCGAGCGCGGCCCGGATCTCGGCGGCGGGCACCGCGTCGCCAGCCACCTTCAGCAGCCGGACCAGGACCCAGTGCATCTCCACGCACGAGTGCCAGTCGAAGCTGCCGTAGAACACCGGGGTGC
Source organism: uncultured Actinomycetes bacterium (assembly GCA_963835775.1). GTDB lineage: Bacteria > Actinomycetota > Actinomycetes > Streptosporangiales > Streptosporangiaceae > Palsa-504. The sequence continues at coordinate 506,620 of CAWIHB010000010.1, forward strand.
GGTCGCGCGGCCGGGACGGGAACTGTGCAGGGCCGGTCATCAGCGCGGAGACTAGGGCCGGGTACTCACGGGCGATGTTTTCCAGCGCCAGCCGGGCGTAGCCGTCCGCCTCGGCCCGCAGCCGGTGCTCCCGGTCCTGGCGATCCTGGCGGTCCTGCCCCTCAGCTCCGAGGTCCACAGGTCAGGAGCGGGCCGACAGGCCGAGCAGCAGCCCGTCCACCAGGCGGGTAGCGAACTCGCCGTCCAGCGTGCCGCTGGCGGACTGGTCCTGGGCCATGATCGCCCCGGTCAGGGTGAGCATGGCGATCTCGACGTCGGTGTCGGGGCGCAGCTCACCGGTCTCGATGCCGCGGCGGATGACCGCCCGCATGGCATCGCGCCGCGGCTCGACGACCGTCTCCTTGTACCTGGCCATCAGCCGCGGGTACTTTCCTCCCTCGCCGAGCAGCAGCGCGTACCGGCGTGATTTGCGCGGGTCGGCCTTGTCGGCGCACATGACCTGGACCATGGCCAGCAGGTCGTCGCGGACGCTCAGGCCGGCCGGCTCGGCGAACGGCGACTTCAGCGAGCCGAACGCGGCGAGCAGCAGCTCCTCCTTGTTCGGCCAGCGCCGGTAGATGGTGGCCTTGCCGACCCCAGCCCGGGCGGCGACCAGCTCGACGCACACGCCCTCGAACCCCTGCTCGGCGAACACGTCCAGCGTCGCCTCGATGATGGCCTGCTCGGCCTGCTCGCTGCGCGGGCGGCCGGGCCGACGGGCGGACGCCGCAGCCGGCCCGGACTGGGTGTCCGGGCCAGCTGCGATCGCGGGCTGCATGATGTGCTCACACCTCCCGGTCAGCACTGGAGAGCATGTCTGCTTCCATTATGGCCAGTTCGGCCTCGTAGGCGGGCTCGCCGGCGGGTGCGATCTCCGCGGCCGGCTTCGGGCGGCCCGGCATCCAGCGCACGACCACGAACCCGCCGGCCAGCGCCAGCGTTGCGGCGACCAGCGTGGTGATGTGCATGGCGTGCACGAAGGCGATGTTCGCCGGGCTCAGCAGGGCCCGTCCGGCCGGGCCGAGCTGCTGCGCGACCGCCTGGGTGGCGGTGATCGAGGAGGACGCCGTTGACTTGGCCGCGGCTGGCAGGCCGGCCAGCGACGGGTCGAGGGAGTTGCGGTAGAACACGGCCAGGATCGAGCCGAGGATGGCGACGCTGAGCGCGACGGCCACCTGCCGGGCGGTGTTGGTCAGTGCGGAACCCGCGCCGGCCCGCTCGCGCGGCAGCACGTCCATGACGGCGGCGGTAGCGGCCGGCATGCTGATGCCGATCGCCGCGCCCTGGATGCCGAACAGCACGCCGAGCAGCCAGATCGGCGAGGCGGTGCCGAGCGTGGCGTAACCGGCGATCGCGGCGGCCATGACGAACATGCCCGTCGCGCCAACCGCCTTGGCCCCGTAACGCTGGACCAGGCGGGCGCTGCGCGGCGCCATAAGCAGCTGCCCGGCCGCGAACGGCACGGTCAGCAGGCCCGCGGCCAGCGGGCTGTAACCACGGACGTTCTGCAGGTAGAAGCTGGTGAAGAAGAAGACGCCGCCCATGCCGAAGAACACCAGGCCGAGCGACCCGATCGAGGCGGACAGCCGCCGGTCACGGAACAGCCGCACGTCCAGCGACGGATGCTCGATCCGCGCCTCGTAGGCGGCGAAGGCCGCGAGGACAGCCAGCCCGCCGACGATCGGGCCGAGCACCCCAAGGCTTAGCCACGAGCCGCCGTCGCCGCCCTGGACGATCCCGTAGACCAAGAGCACCAGGCCCGCGATGGACAGCAGCACGCCCGCGTAGTCGATCCCGCCCGCCTCGCGGTTGCGGGACTCCGGCACCAGGATCGCGACGGCGATGGCGCCAAGGACGGTCACCGGCACGTTGATCAGGAAGACCGAACCCCACCAGAAGTGGTCGAGCAGCAGGCCGCCGAGCACCGGGCCGGTGGCGATGCCGAGGCCGACCGCCATGGCCCACAGGCCGATGGCCCGCGGCCGTTCGGCGGGCTCGAAGACGTTGGAGATGATGGACAGCGTCTGCGGCATGACCGCGGCGCCGCCCAGGCCCATCGCAGCCCGCGCGAAGATCAGCTGCTCGGGCGAGCGCGAGTAGGCCGAGAGCAGCGAGGCGATGCCGAACAGCGCCAGCCCGATCATGAGCATGCGCTTGCGGCCGATCTTGTCGCCGATCACGCCGAACGTGAACAGCAGGCCGGCGAATACGAGAGTGTAGGAGTTGATCGCCCATTCGAGCTGGCTCTGGCTTGCGCCGAGGCCCCCGCGTGGCTCGGCGATAGTCTTCAGCGCCACGTTGAGCACCGTGTTGTCGATGACGATGGCGAGCAGCCCGACGATCAGCACGCTGAGGATGACCCAGCGGCGACGGTAAATCGTCTGCGTGTCCATGTGTCCCTTCCGGATCACCTTGAAGCTCTTGAATCTCTTGAAGCTCTTGAAGCTCTTGGGCGGGAGGGGGAAGGCTCACGGCGACCGGTGTGTTGCCACGAGCGGGACTTCCCGGGTCCCGCAGCTATCGATACGAAACGGTCTCGTATCGGAATCTATTTCCGGGCTTTGCCGGCCGGCCCTGTGATCCAGGTCACATTCGGCTCAGGCCGTAACCGCGCTACGGGTCCCGCGCCGGCGGCCTGTTCACGACGGGCCGAACGGGCCGTGGTGCTTGCTCCCGCCTTGGCCGGCTATCCCCGCGGAGGTAATTGCGCTCAGGGCTCGCTGGGCGCGCGGTAGTCGGGCGACTTGATGATGATCTGGGCGATCTTGCTACGGGAGGATGTCGGCCTGGCGCAGCAGGCCCGAGGACGGGTCGACGACCAGGCTCAGCGTGAGCGTGGCGTGCTCGCCCTCCAGTTCCACCGCGGCCGTAGCCGCGCCGTCGCCCGCCCGCCACACGCCGGGGCGGCACCGGCCGGCCCAGGCGGAGCCCATGCGCAACCGGCGGGCCAGCAGGCTGGCGTCCACCGTGCTGGCCACCGGGATCCGGGCGGGCCAGCCCGGTTCGCTGCCGTTCATCCAGGCCAGCAGGGCGTCCAGGGTGTCGCCCAGCGGCGTGCCCGCGGCCGGCGGCACGGCCAGCGTCAGGGACTGCACCCGGGGCGGCCGCTCGGGGTTGAGCTGGATCTGGGCCTGGACCACGCCGCGCTCGCCGGCCAGCCACCACCGGCAGTGCGCCGGGGTGTCGAACTCGGGCTCACGGGAGGTGTCGTCGCGGAATCCCCCAATGCGCTCGCGGATCAGGGCCATGACCTGCCGCCGTTCGGCGAACGGCGCGTCCTGTGCGACGTTGGGCGAGAACAGGCGGTCCGCCTGGGCGTCGTCCCAGGACCGCAGCAGGCCGCTGACCGCGTCCCGCGCGGCCAGCGTCTCCGGCCAGGGCCCGGAACCGCCTGCTGGACTGGAGCCGCCTGCTGGACTGGAGCCGCCTGCTGGACTGGCTGCCCCGGGCTGGGCGGGGGCGAGCGCGACGCCATAGCCCCAGGCCGGCGGCTCGCGATGCTGGATGACCGCGGTCAGGAGCCTGGCCGCCAGCGCCATCATGGCGGAATAGGTGCTGTTGCCGAGCGCGATCACGCCGGTCCCGGTGGCCGGGTGCCAGCGCATGTTGCTGCCGAACCCCGGGTACCCGCCGCTGTGGCTGACCACCCGGCCCAGGTCAGGGTACTCCTCGACGAACAGCCCGAACCCGTACGCCGATAGCGCGGGCAGCGTGTCCCCGGGGAAGGCGGCCGGCTTGTCCCAGCCGGTCAGCACCTGCGGCAGCTGCATCTCCCGGCGGCTGGCGCGCAGGACCGGATGCCGTCCGCCGGCCTGTGGATCGCCGGGCGGGAACGCGGCAGCGAAGCCGGAAACCCACCGGGTGAGATCCCGCACGCAGCTGAACACCCCGCCCATGGGGGCGAACGCGCCGCACGGTTCCAGCGGCACCTCCGCCCAGGTGGTGCGCTGCTCTCCCGGCGTTTGGCGATAGCCGCGGGCCAGCGCGGACGGGCCAAACTCCGCCGCTTCGAACCCGGTAGCGGTCATGCCCAGCGGCCGCAGCAGGCTGTCGCGGATGTAGTCCTGGTAGGCGGCGCCGGTGACGGCGGTGATGACCCGGCCGAGGATCGCGTAGCCCAGGTTGGAGTACTCGAAGCGGGTGCCGGGGGCCCAGTTGAAACCCACGCCGCCGGCCAGGAACTTGGCGAAGTCCTCCAGCGGCAGCCCCTGCTGCCGGTCGCCCCACGGGTCGTCGGTGGGGAAGCCGGCGGTCATGGTCAGCAGGTGCCGCAGCGACACCCTGGCCGAGTCCGGGCTGGCCAGCAGCCAGCCGCGCAGCTCGGGGACATACTCTTCGGCCAGGTCGTCGAGGTTCAGCGCCCCGTCGTCGCGCAGCGCGAGAATCGCGGAGGCGGTGAAGCTCTTGGTCATCGAGGCGATGCGGAACACCGTGCCGTCATCCGGCGGCGGCCCGTCCAGGTACCGTTGGCCCAGCCCGGCGGCGTGCACGAGCTCGCCGTCCATCACGATCCCGTAGGCCAGCCCCGGCTGGCCGCCTCGCTGCTGGTAGCCGGCCGCCAGCGCGTCCACATCCGCGAAATCTGCCATCGGACCAGTCTTCCAGAGGACGAAGGTCCTTACCGTTATGCCCCCTTGGCGTGCCATCATTTAACCGTCCGGGTACGCCGCGAGGGCGACACGAGACGTGGAGGTTACAACGATGTCACATGAAGCTGCTTCACGCGTGGCCGCGACAGGACAGCGGACCACTCCGGAGCCCCAGCGCGCAGAGACAGAGACACTGTACGGCGGGTCCGGCACCGGGCGCCGGATCACCATCCGTGATATCGCCGCCGCGAAGGGCCGCGGCGAGAAATGGCCGATGCTCACCGCCTACGACGCGCTCACCGCCGGGATCTTCGACCGGGCCGGGATTCCCGTGCTGCTGGTGGGCGATTCGGCCGCGATGGTGGTCTACGGGCACGACACCACCATCCCGGTCACCGTGGATGACCTGATCCCGCTGGCCGCCGCCGTGGTGCGCGGCACCAGCCGGGCCCTGGTCGTGGCCGACCTGCCGTTCGGCTCTTATCAGGCCTCCGCATCCGCGGCGCTGGACACCGCGACCCGTTTCCTGAAGGAGACCGGCGCGCAGGCGGTCAAGCTCGAGGGCGGCCAGCGGGTGGCGCACCACGTCGAGGAACTGGTCTCGGCCGGTATCCCGGTGATGGCCCACCTCGGGCTGACGCCCCAGTCGGTCAACGCGTTCGGCGGCTACCGGGTCCAGGGCCGCGGCGAGGACGGGGAGCGCCTGCTGCACGACGCCAAGATCCTGCAGGCGGCCGGCGCGTTCTCCGTCGTGCTCGAGTGCGTGCCCACCTCCCTGGCCGCCCAGGTGACCGACGCCCTGACCATCCCCACGATCGGCATCGGGGCCGGGCCGGCCTGCGACGCGCAGGTCCTGGTCTGGCAGGACATGACCGGCCTGTCTCCGCGCACGGCCAAGTTCGTCAAGAAGTACGCCGACCTGGCTACCATCCTCGGCGAGGCGGCGACCGCCTTCGCCGACGACGTCACCAGCGGCGCCTTTCCCGACCAGGAGCATTCCTACCGCTGAGCCAGCCGGCGGCCGCGGCTGGTCACGCCCCGCCGGCCACCAGCTCGACCTCGAAGCCATCGGTGTTGGCCAGGTAGGCAGCGTAATGATCCGGTCCGCCCGCGTGCGGGTGGGTCTCGGGGAACAGCAGCGCCCAGCCGCGGGCCGGGCCGGCGGCGGCCAGGGCGTCGACGGCGTGCCGGGGGCCAGCGTGGAAGGCCAGGTGGTTCAGCCCCGGGCGCAGCCGGTCGTGGTCGCTGGCGGTCAGCGCGGGTGACTGCTCGATGACCAGGTATGTCCCGCCGAGCCGCCAGCTGCGGCCGTCGGCCCAGTCCTGGAACGGCCGGTAGCCCAGTTCGCCCAGCAGCCATCCCCACTGCTCGGCGGCACGGGTCAGGTCGGGCACCCACAGTTCGACGTGGTGCAGGCTGCCCGGGGCGGGGCTGGTCATGCCGGGAGCCGGTCGAGGCGGTCGAGAACCACGTGCTGGAGAGTGTCACCGAGACCGGGCAGGATGGGCACCAGGCCGGCCGGCCGGAAGTCCAGATCACCGAGTTCGCGGAATGGCACCCAGCGGAAGATGTGCTCGGATTCGCTGCCGCCGTGCAAGTCGGCCGGGTCCAGCGCGGCGGGCCAGGCGACGCGGTAGTACAGGCCGATCTCGTGCTGGAGCGACTCCTTGCTGAAGATGTTCTCCGCCACCAGGGCGAGCCTCGCGCCGGGCAGGTCGTGGCCGAGTTCCTCGGCCAGTTCCCGGGTCAGGGCCGCATGGCTCGGCTCACCGAACCGGACCCGGCCGCCAGGCAGGAACCAGTAGTCGAGGGTGCCGACCGTGACCACCAGGACCTGGTCGGCGCGGCTGATCACGGCGGCCACCCGCAGGTTGAAGGTCCCGGCCGGCCCGTGCCAGGAGATGTCGGACGCTGTGCTCACCGTGGTACGCCTTTCCGGCGGGAGGGATGACCTCGGTCCCTCACACTCTCACGGCCGGGGCCGGTGTGGCAGAGTGGCGCCAGTACACGCGAGGTGAACCCCGGCCAGCAGAAGGGTGGAGGGCGAGGCGGATGGAGCCGATGCCGGAGGACTGGGACAGGGCCGTCGCGGTGGTCGCTCATCCCGACGATCTGGAGTACGGGGTGGCCGCCGCGGTGGCCCGCTGGACCGGGCAGGGCAAAGAGGTGACCTACCTGCTCGCCACCAGGGGCGAGGCCGGGATGGCGGGCATGCCGCCCGATCAGGTCGGGCCGCTGCGCGTGGAGGAAGAACGGCGCAGCGCTGAGGTGGTGGGCGTGAGCCAGGTGCTGTTCCTGGACCATCAGGACGGGCTGGTGGAATACGGCGTACCGCTGCGTCGCGACCTGGCTGCCCAGTTCCGCACGCTGCAGCCAGAGGTGGTCATCACGATGAGCTTCGATCTCACCTGGGGCGAGGTGGGGCCGGTCAATCACGCCGACCACCGGGCCGTTGGCCTGGCCGTGCTCGACGCCTGCCGCGACGCCGCCAACGGGTGGGTGTTCCCCGAGGCAGGCCCGCCAGCCGCCGGCATCCGCGACGCGTACGTGGCCTCGACAGGAAATCCGACGCATTTCGTGGACGTCACCGCCACCATTGACGCGGGCATCGCGTCGCTGCGCGAGCACCGGGCCTATATCGACGGCCTGGGCCGCGACTTCGATCCGGATGAGTTCCTGCGGAATATGGCGGGTTACGTCGGTCTCGGTGCCGGATGCGAGTACGCCATCGGCTTCCGCCGCTATCCCATGGGATAGGACTTTCCTGAAGGTACTCAGACATGCAGTGAGGCCCCTCCATGTATGAGATGGAGGGGCCTCACCTGGCCTGCCGCACCAGGCTGCCGGTTGCCCGGCGGTCCGGCACCGCTGGCCGCCCGCCAGGGCCAGGCACCCGCATGAGAATCCGGTTTCCCGATCTCTCCCGCGTTCCGGGGCTTCCCCCGGGCGGTGCCCGTTTCCGACGGTGAAACTATTTCTACTGCCTCGCGCGAGCCCGGCGCAAGAGCCTGACGGCAATTATTTCTCGGTTTTCCGGCATCCACAGAATATCCACAGAATAGCTGCGGTTTTCCGCAACGTCCCGGTCATTATCCACGGAATAATTCACAGGTCATCCACAGATCACGATCTACCCCTTGCACCCGGCGGTGCTGCTTAGCCCAGTCCGGGGTATCCACTCCGCTGAAGTGGATACCCTGGAATAAGCATTCAGGTCCGCGCTCGTTCGCTGCCAGCCGAGATGGGCACAGGTGCTCTCTGCGGAGGTGTCCGATAGCGGCAACGGCGCCGACGGGACCGCGGCTCAGCGGGTCGGCTTATCCGGCCGCATCGGCTTTAACCAGGCCGGAGGCCATCCGCCAGGCTAAGGCTTGCGGCCCAGGTTCAGCAGCCGATGCTCGAAGTCGGCCCAGCTCTTGCTCCACTCGATGAACGGGCCGAGCATCTGCTCCATCATCGCGAGCTGCTCGTCGAAGGCGGACAGCTGGGCTTGCAGCGCCTCGATGCTGCGCCGCTGCGCGGCGATGGTGTCGTGGATCGAGGTCAGCTGGGCCGCGGACATGGCGCCAGGCAGCGGCAGCCCGCCGGCAGACGCCGGCAGGCGGTCCCGCAGCCCGGCCATGCTCTCCAGCCGCTCGGTGCTGGCCCGCAGCTGGGCGATGAAGTCACTGACCAAGCTGGGAACCATGCTCGATGAGCCGGATTCCGCATCGGCCATAAGTGCCGCCCCTTCCGTCAGTCGGTCCGGCCCCGGCGCCAGCGCGGCTTGCGCTTGTCCAGGAAGGCCCGCATCCCTTCCCGCGCGTCGGGAAGCTGGCTGGTGGCCGCCATGACCTCGATCGCGTAGGCGTAGGCCTTGGGCTGGTCGAGGTCAATCTGCGCATACAGGGCCTGCTTGCCGATGCCCTTGCTGTCCGCTGACCCGCGTGTCACCCGTTCCAGCAGGTCGGCCACGGCGGTGTCGAGCTGGGCCGCGGGCACCACCCGGTTGACCAGCCCCCAGTCCAGCGCGGTGCGCGCGTCGATGACGTCGCCCGACATGGCCATCTCGGCGGCGCGCTTCCTGCCGATGTTCCTGGCCACGGCCACCATCGGGGTGTGGCAGAACCAGCCGCCCTTGCCGCCGGGCACGGCGAAGCCAGCGTCCTCGCTGGCCACGGCCAGGTCCGCGCTCGCCACCAGCTGGCAACCGGCCGCCGTGGCCAGGCCGTGCACCCGGGCCAGCACCGGCTGGGGCACCTGCTGGATCAGTGTCATCAGCTCGGTGCAGGTGGTCAGCAGTGCGCGGACCCGCGGCAGGTCAGCCTCGACGACATCGGCGAAGTCATGCCCGGCGCTGAACACCGGGCCGTTCCCGGCCAGCACGATGCCGAGGGCGTCGCTGCTGGCGGCCTCGCTAAACGCGGTGATCAGCTCGCGCATATGCGCCAGCGACAAGGCGTTGCGGCGCTGCGGACGGTTCATGGTGATGGTGGTGAACTCGCCCGACCGCTCGACCAGGATGTGCTCGAAGCCCATGATCTCTCCCTGCCTGCAGCCTACGCCTGGCAGGGGCGGTTCAGCACGTTGCGGTCAGGCGACCGCCTCGTGGAGCAGGGCAATCTGGTCGAGGCTGGAGGCGGTGGGCACGAAGATGATCTCGTCGCAGCCGCTGGCTTCGAACGCGGCGGCGTAGCCCTTGACCATCTCGGGACTGACCGCTGTGCCCGACGCGATCATGCTGGCGACGTCGCCGAGCCAGCCGTAGTAGTCCAGGATGTAGCTGTCCGCCTGGGCGCGGGCATCGCTGCCCAGAGCGAAGTAGGCGAGGGTGGCCTTACGTGGCCGGCCCGGACGGCCCGCTTCCTGCCAGGCCTGGTCCACGGCGGCCGCGCCCTGGGCGAACATGTCCGGCGTGCCGCCGCCCATGATCCAGCCGTCCGCGAAGCGGGCGACCCGGCGGAAGGTGGCCTCGGTGGCGCCGCCGAGGAGGATCTCAGGTCCGCCGGGCCGGACCGGTGCGGGCCCGATCCCGCCCGCGGTACCGAACTCCTCCCCGGACCAGACCTGCTTCATCAGGGCCACCTGCTCCTCGAGCCGGTGTCCCCGGCCCTGTGTGCTCAGCCCGCTGGCGGTGAAGTCGTCCTCGCGGCCGCCCAGGCCGAGGCCGAGGACCAGGCGCCCGCCGGAGAGCCGGTCGAGCGAGGCGGCCTGCTTGGCGAACAGGGCGTAGTTCGAGTACAGCGGGGCCAGCAGCACACCCGTGGTCAGCCTGATCCGGCTGGTGACCGCGGCGGCCGCACTGAGGGCGACCAGTTCCTCGTAGTTCGGGTACACGAGCCGCCCGATCGTGCCCAGGGTGCTGAACCCGGCCTCCTCGGCGTTCCTGGCCCAGTCGATGAGCGTCCGGCCTTCGGTCCCTGGGACCGTGTTGGGCAGGCCGATTCCGATGTCCACGCCATACCTCCGCGAGCTTGCCTGGCTTCCTCGAACCGAGCAGTTGAGCTTTCACCCAATCCAAGCACCCCGGTCAAGGCCGGCCGCAGCCAGGTCGATCATGAGCCGGCTTGCGCGGCCCGCTGGAGGTAGGACGACCCGGCCACCACCCCGCTGTACGGCTGGCTAAAGGAACGAGGCTTCCTCAATCCGGCAAATCCGCCGCTGCGGCCCTGACTGCCATCCGGAACTGATCAGCTTCTGACGAGCAGGACTATGCCCGCGATCAGCGCCAGAACGGCGATCGCGCCGGTCACCCGGCGCCCGTAGGACCAGACTCGCGGCTCGGCCCGCAGGCCGAGGATGAACTGCCGGCACAGCGTGTAGAAGGCCAGTCCGACCACGGCGACCGGACCCGAACGGGCCAGCCCGGCAGCCAGCACCACGGCCAGCACGGCCAGCCCGCTGACCAGAGCGGCCAGCGCTTCCAGCAGCTGCGCGGGCGCCCGCCGGCAGCCGAGCTTGCGATCTGAGGACCAGATGCCCCAGCGGGCGGCGGTAGGCCGCCCGGTACAGCAGCCCGCCCAGAAGCAGCCGGGGCGGCCGATGGACATGCCGATGAGCAAGGCGGGCGCCGCCGCGGCCAGGAAGGCGCCGGCCGGGAGGCCCGGACCGGCGAGGGCGGCCGCGGCCACCACGACGGCCGCGCCGGCCACGAAGCCCTGGATGCACCAGCCGTCGAACTTCCGGCCCCGGTGCACGGCCACGTACCAGCCTTTCCCGCCGATCACGCCCGCCAGGATCGCGATGACCGAGAACACCATGGGGCGAAGCAGGGAGTAGTGGCCGCCGGACAGGAGCAGGGCCTCCAGGCCCAGCCCCACGAGCACGCCGAAGGACACCAAGGTGGCGTAGGCGAACCTGATGACCCCGGGCACCTTGCTACGCAGCAGCATAGCCGTGTGCACCGAGGCGGTGGGCTGCGCCGGGATGGTCACCCGCCGGGGCCAGGGCACCCGCGAGGCGGCCGCCGGGTCCCCCGCGGGCGGCGGGTAGGCCCGGTACCTGCGGGCATCGGTACGCGGGGCAGGCCGCGCGGTGACGGACCACTGGCCCGCGCTGACGCCGCGGATCTCGGCGGTGACGGCCACTGGCCCGCTGCCGGGCACGATACCGTTGACGGTCTCATCCACCGAGAAGCTGTCGCGCGGCTGGGGCTTGCCGGTCAGGTCGGACCGGCGGCCGGTGAAGCGGATCGTGGCGCTGAACGGGTCGCCGGTCTCGCCCGGGTCGAGCCAGTAGCTGACGGTCAGCAGTTCCTCGGTGGCCTTGGCGGCCCATCGGGGCAGGTCATCCGGCTCGGCAGCGGGCGGGGTCTCCGGCTCGCTCGCCTCCGGAGCCTTCGTTGCGTGCTCACCGTTGCTGAGCACGAGCCCGGACGGTCCGCCGCCGCCAGGCCGCAGGCCGGATGGTGCCGTCCTGGCCGCGGTCAGGCCAGGCGGGGTCAGGCCAGGCGGGATGGTCTGGGCAGGTCCGTTTGCCGGAGCTGGGGCGGGCGAGGTGGCGTCGGGTCGGGGCGGCTGGCGGGGCGTCCTGGCCGGGGCCGCACCCGTGGACCGGGTGGACCCCCGCCGGCTGTTCTTGTTCTTGTTCTTCTTGGCCTGCGGCATTATCGTCCTTCCCAGCTGGTCACATCATGGCCGCCGGGACCGGCTCCATGCTTGAACGGTTTCTGGCGCGCAGATGATGCCTCGACGAAGATCACGGGAAACGAGCCGTTGCGGTTCGCCGTGCTCACCGATACGCATGTCAGCCCGGCGCGGGGCCGCGGCGGTGGATCAGCTGGGGCGGACGTACGCCGCGCTGGCCCGGCTGAGCCCGGATTTCGTGCTGCATTGCGGCGACATCACCGACACCGGGCTGCCCCGCGAATACGACCTGTACCAGCAGGCGATCCCGGCCGCGCTGCGCGGCCGGGTCAGACACGTGCCAGGCAATCATGACGTGCGGTGGGACCTCACAGCTAAGGGCCTTTACCAGGCACTACTTCGGCGCGGCGCCCTATTCGTTCGACGCGGCCGGTGTCCATTTTATCGGGTTCGATCCGACCCAGGCGCTGCTGGAGCCCGGCCATTGCGGGCGCGAAAGCCTGCGCAGGCTCGACGGCGATCTCGGCCGGCTGGACCCGGGCACCCCGGTGATCATGTTCCAGCACTTCCCGGTGGGCCGCGGCCACGACTACATCGATGACAAGGCTGCGCTGCTCGGCCTGCTCGCCCGGCACGGCGTCCGGGGCCTGTTCGCCGGGCACATCCACCGCGAGACCGTCACCCGGCGGCACGGCCTGACCCAGGTGACACTGAAGGCCTTCGCGGACGGCCCCTCCTGCTACTGGGCCAGGACGGCCAGGGCCGGGATCCGGCTGGCGTTACACCACGGCCCGTTCGGCAGAAATTGATCTTTAGATATCGGTGACCCGAAGTCCGGCGTGCGCCTTGTAGCGGCGGTTGATGGACACCAGGTTGGCGGTGAGCGCTTCGACCTGCCCGCAGTTGCGCAGGCGGCCCGCGTACACGCCGCGCATGCCGGGAATCTGGCTGGCCAGGGCCTGCACCGTGTCGGTGGCGTGCCGGTTCTCGCCCAGCACCAGTACGTCCAGGTCGATGGTCTCCACCTCGGGATCGCACAGCAGCACCGCGGAGACGTGGTGAAACGCCCCGACCACCCGGCTGTCCGGGAGCAGGGCGGCGGCCTGCTGGGCGGCGCTGCCTTCGGGGACGGGCAGCGGGTAGGCACCGTGGTGGTCGAAGCCGAGCGGGTTCACGCAGTCCACCACGATCTTGCCGGCCAGTTCGGCGGCCAGGGAGGCCAGCAGCTCGCCGTGGCCCTCGTAGGGCACCGCGGCGATGACCAGGCTGGCCTCGCGGGCCGCCTCCCGGTTGGCCATGCCCTGGACGCCGTGCCCGAGCTCGCTGGCCGCGTGTGCGGCCCGTTCGGCGCGGCGGGAGCCGATGATCACCGGGTGGCCGACCCGGGCGAACCGGAAGGCCAGGCCGCGGCCCTGATCCCCGGTGCCGCCGAGGATCCCGATGACCAGGCCGTGCACGGACGGCGCTGCGTGCTCAGTCATGGACACTGATCCTGCCAGACCGGCGCGCCGGCCCGGCGCGCGGGGACCCTGGCCTGCCTGGGATGTTACCTGCGTGTTCGTTCGGATACCGACCGTCCGTGCGGATATGGCTGCGCGCGCGCGGGTTTCGGGGCACCATAGGTACGTGGACGCGAACCAAGTGGCCACTCTGCGTGCGCTACTAGCCCCTACCGGGTGGCTCGAGCGGACCCGGGCCTTTGCGCGAGGGCTGCGGAAGGCAACCCGGACGCCGGGCGGGCTGCTCCTGATCGGGACCCCCGCCGAGGAGCCCTGGCACCTGACCGCTCACCTGGACGAGGAAAGCCGCTTGTCCGGGATCGCCGAGCTGGCCCCGACGCTGGTCCGCTGGGAGGTCCCGGCGGGTGCACCGCCGCACCTGCGGGTCGGCCTGGAGCGGCTGGAGGCCGCGCGGCGCGGCGAGACGGTTTTCGTGGTGACGCCGGAGAGCGCGCCGGTGCCGCTGCTCGAGCGGGTCAGCGACGCGCGCAAGGTGGGTGCCACGATCTTCGCGCTCGACCAGGGCGATCCCGAGCTCGACCGGCTGGCGCATGAGTCGCTGGCCATCGCGCCGGGGCCCGGCGTGCCCGGGACGATGTCGTTCGGCATGGCCCAGCACCTGGTCAGCGCGGCCTGCGGCGAGCTGGGCGACGGGGTGGCCAGGGCCGGCCAGGAGTTCGGCGTGGCCAGCCCGGACGGCCGGGCCGGCGGGCCGGGCGTGCCCGGCTACCAGCGGTACCGGCCCGGCATGCGGGGCCTGCGGGACCGGGTCGCGCACCTGCTGGACGTGGTCAGCGGGCCCAGTTCCTAGCAGGCACAGCTCCTAGCAGGCACAGCTCCTAGCAGGCACAGCTCCTAGGAGTCCAGGCTGAGCACCATGGTCGGGCGCTCGATGATGTGATCGGGGCGCAGCGGGCGGACGGCCGTGCCGATGGCGAAGAACTCCGTGGTGTGCGAGCCCCAGGTGTGGCTGTGCTGGCGCAGCTGGACGCCGACGATGCCCTCCGCGTGCAGTTCCTCGGCCTCGGCCTGCATCCGGGTCATCGCGAGCTCGCGAGCGTCGTAGAGGGCCTGGGTGAACTGCTCGATCTCCACGTTGCGGCCGATGTTCCCCATCTTGGTGCCGAGCTTCTGGTGCGCGATGTGGTACACGCACGTGCCCATGACCATGCCCAGCGGCGCGTAGCCGGCTCGGATCAGGGTCCAGAAGTCCTGCCCGGACAAGTCCGAGGTGAACGGCTGGTTCTTGTTGTTGCGCCAGTTGTCCACTCCCCCGCCGCCGGCGCCCGGCTCGGCCTTGACCGCCGTGCCCACCGCGATGAACTCGGCGATGTCCGCGCCGAACTCCTTCAGCTCCACGTCCAGCCGGACGCCGACGATCCCGTCGGCGCGCAGCGCGTCGGCCTCGGCTTCCATCCGGGTCATGGCCAGCTCGCGCGCGTGGTACATGGCCTGGGACAGCACGTCGAGTTCCTGGTTGCGGCCCCACCGGCCGACCTGCAGGCCGACATGGTAGATGGAGCTGCCCAGCACCAGGCCGAGCGGCCGGAACCCGGCCTCCCGGACCAGCAGGAACTCGTTGACCGACAGGTCGGAGGTGAAGATCGAGCCGGCCTTGCCTGGCTGAAGTTCGGCCAGGCGGCGCATGGCATCCTGCGGAACACCGGCGTCCTCAAGCTCAGTCGCTACGTTCGCCTGGTCGGTCATGCTCTCTCCTACAATGGCATGCTGCTGGTTATATGCGGATCCTGGCGGCCTGGCGCCGCTGCGGGTCGAGCGACATCACGGCCAGGGTCTTCGGGCCGTGCTCATGGCGGGCGAAGCGGACGATGGCGGTGCCGATGGTGGTGGCCTCGACGATATGGTCGCGGCGGCCCTCCTGCACCGGGCACTCCCGTTCCCGCACCCGCATGTCCATGCTGGCGATCACCACGCCCTCGCCGCCGAGCCGCTTGACGTCGCGTTCGAGCTGCTCACGGGAATCGTGGCGGGCATCGCTGACCAGCTCGGTGTAGCCGCTGACCTCGGCGTTGCCCGACCCCCACCTGGTCTGCCCGACGGTCAGCCAGTCGTCGTGCCTGGACCCGATCGAGATGCCGAGGGCCAGGCCGCTGGGCACCCAGCCGGCCATGATCAGCTTGGCGAAGTCCTGCCCGGACAGGTCGGAGGTGAACGGGGTCTTGTGGTGGTGCCAGTTCTTGGTGGGCGGCACGCCGGGTGCGCGGATGGCGGTGCCGATGGCCTTGAACTCCAGGCCGCCGGCCGGGAACGGGCCGATGGTGAGCTGGACGCCGACCACCCCGTGGCCGCCGAGCTCGCCGCACTCGGTGGTCATCCGGTCGATGGCCTTGTGTCGCGCCTCGTACATGGCCTGGACCAGCGGGGCGAACGACCCGAAACCGCCCTGCGAGGAGACCTGGGTCTGGGTACGGGCCGGGATCCCGTATCCCCACGAACCCCAGGCGCCCGGGCAGTTGTAGCCGCCGGTGTAGCCGATGTTGTACACCGCGGCACCCAGCACCTGGCCGGCCGGCTCGAAACCTACGCTGCGGATCGCGGCGAACTCATCCGAGGTCAGCGCGGAACCCCAGGTGCCGCTGCGCCGGATTTCCGCCATCCGGGCCTCGGCCGCGGCCGGCAGCTTCTCGCTCACGCCCCTAGCCTATAGCGCACGCGAAAACGGAACCGCCCGCTAATCCTGAGCGTCCCATTCCTCGTTTCTGCGCTGCGCTATTTCCAGCGCCCGGGCGGCCTCCTCCCGGGTGGGGAACGGGCCGAGCCGGTCCTTGCCCGGGGTGGGCCCGTCGTCGTCCTCGACGGTGTGGGTCTTCAGGCTGTACCACCATCGCTTGTCGTTGTCCATGCCCATTAGACTCGCAAAGCATGGCGACAGTGCTTCATCCGGGCCGGCTTTCACCCACCCGCCAGGTCCCCGCGGACATCCCGCGGCCGGAGTACGTGGGCAGGAAGCACCCCAGGACCGGCGAGCCGGACGTCAAGACGCCCGAGATCATCGAGCGGATGCGGGTGGCGGGCAAGGTGGCCGCCCAGGCGCTGGCGGCGGTCGGCGCCGCTGTGGCCCCGGGCGTCACCACCGACTACCTGGACCAGGTGGGCCACGACTACCTGGTCAGCCACGGCGCCTACCCCAGCACGCTGGGCTACCGCGGCTACCCGAAGTCGCTGTGCTCCTCACTGAACGAGGTCATCTGCCACGGGATACCCGATGACACGTTGATCAACGACGGCAACATCGTCAACATTGACATCACCGCTTTCATCGGCGGCGTGCATGGCGACACCAACGCGACCTTCCTGGCCGGCGACGTGGACGAGGAGTCGCGGCTGCTGGTCGAGCGGACCCACGAGGCGATGATGCGCGGCATCCGGGCGGTCGCGCCGGGCCGCCCGCTGAACGCCATCGGCCGGGTGATCGAGTCTTACGCCCGCCGGTTCGGCTACGGGGTGGTGCGGGACTTCACCGGGCACGGCATCGGCCGGACGTTCCACTCGGGGCTGATCGTTCCGCACTACGACGACCCGCACAACGATGTGGTCATGGAACCGGGGATGACGTTCACCATCGAGCCCATGCTGACGCTGGGCGCGATCGAGTACGACATCTGGCCGGACGGCTGGACGGCGGTGACCAAGGACCGGCGGCGCACGGCCCAGTTCGAGCACACCCTGCTGGTCACCGAGGACGGCTACGAGATCCTGACCCTGCCATGACGACACGCGGTGCGGGCTAGCTGGCCGGCCGCAGCGCGCGGGCGTGCAGGCTGATCGAGTAGCCGGCGCCGCGGCCCCGCAGCCCGTGCGGCTGGCCGTGGACCCGCAGCGGCCCCGGGCGCAGCACCGCGCTGCCCGGGCCGCCCTCGGTGGCCTCGCCGGCGATCATCGTGGCCACGTCACAGTCACAGCTGTGGCCGGCGTCCCCGGGCGGCAGGATGACCAGCCAGGCCTGGTGGGCCGCGGTCTCTTCCACCATGATTTTTCCCGAACGGTCCAGATCGAAGCGGACCAGGTTCCACCAGCGTTCCGGGGCGGCGGCCAGGGACCGTAGCTGACCGGCCAGCGTGCCGAGCGTAAGCTGGGCGGCCGCTTCGGCCGCTTCGGCCGCTTCGGCCGCTTCGGCCGGGTCGGCGGGGTCGGCCGGGTCCCGGGCCGGCGGACGGCTGGGCGGGGACCAGCCTGGCGGCCCGGGCGAGCATGGCGATCTCGGGGGCCGCGGACATGTCTGCGGTCAACTGTGCCGTCAACTGGGCCGTCAACTGCGAGGTCATGGGAAGTCCTTCGTGAGCGGGGCGGAGCGGCCCCGGTGGCGACAACGGTCAGCTGAGAGTAGTTGTCAGCGACAACACGAAGGACAGAGCGCGCACAGCATCATCGCGACGGCACCCGGGTGATTACCGTGTTCGCGGTCTGCGCGGCCTGGCATGGGGCAAAGCATACACGGCGCATGACCGGGGGTGGCGCTTGTTCAGCGAGCGTCGCCCAGGCGCCGGATCGCGGCCTGCACTGATTCCGCGCTGACCTGGTCGTTTTCCGCCCAAGCGGCGGCGCAGGCGGCCCGGAGCCCGTCGATGCGCTGGCCGCTGCCGGTCAGTTCCAGCTGGTCCCCGGCCAGCCGCGCGGTCCATCCGCCGCAGCTGCAGCTCCCGTCCTGGCTGGTCACCTCGGGGTGCGGTTCGAGCAGCCCGGTCAGGTCCTCGGCCAGGTAGGTGGCCCGCTGCGAGGGGGGCGCGAGGATCGCCTCGGCCGGGCTGGTCACTCCGGTTAGCACGAGCATGCTGTCCGTGTCCACCCGGGACGCGGCCTCGATGTCGGTGTCCAGCCGGTCGCCCACGATGAGCGGGTGCTTGGCGCCCGTCCGCAGCACCGACTCCCGGTGCAGCGGCGGTTCCGGCTTGCCCGCCACCACCGGCCGGACCCCGGTGGCGGTCGTGATCACCTGGGTGAGCGCCCCGTTCCCCGGCTGGGGGCCGCGCGGGCCCGGCAGCGTGGTATCCCCGTTGGACGCGACGAACAGCGCGCCCGCGGCCACCGCGAGGCCGCCCTCGGCCAGCGCGGAGTAGCCGATGTCGGAGGCGTAGCCCTGGACGACGGCCTGCGGCAGGCCGGCAGCGGTGGTTACCGGGCGGAGACCGTGTTCCCGCAGCGCCATCCGCAGGCCGCTGCCGCCGATGACCAGGACCTGGGCGCCCGCCGGGAGGCGTTCGGCCAGCAGGCGGGCCGCGGCCTGCGCGGAGGTCACCACGTCCTGCGGCGTGGCGGAGACACCGAAGCTGTTCAGCAGCGCGGCGATGGCCGCCGGGGTCCGGGACGCGTTGTTGGTCACGTAGGCCAGTCCCAGGCCGGCCGCGTCGGCCTTGCGCAGCGCCTCGGCGGCCCCGGGGATCGCCGATCCGGCCAGGTAGACCACGCCGTCCAGGTCGAGCAGGGCGACGTCGTAAACGGAGTCGAGGGGTTCGGCGCTGCCACGGGGCAGCCGCGCGGTGCTCGTCATAGGTTGTGATCCTTGCCGTCGTCTGGGCTGCCCGGCGGGCTGGCCTGGCGGGCCGCTTCCCTGGCCCGCAGCGTAGCGCGCACCGACCGCAGGGCTTCGGTGTAGTGGGCCGCGTCGGGTCGCATCGCCGCGGCCAGGGCCAGGTACTCGGCTGCGGCGGCATGATCTCCGGTCCTGGCCAGGGCGAGCCCCAAGCCGAAGTGCGCGTAGTCGTCGGACGGGCTCGCTTCCACGATCACCCGGAAGTTGTCCGCCGCCTCCGCGTAACGGCCCGCGTCGAACTGAGCCCGGGCCAGGGCCTCCCGCACGCTGCGCGAGGCAGGCTCGGCGGCCGCGGCGCGCTGCAGGACCTGGGCCGCGGCGGCGGGGCTGCCCCGGCTCAGGAGTTCCATGCCGCGCTGGTACCAGGCGTGCACATCTCCTTCGGGGAGGGCCTGGCCAGGGAAGTTTTCCTGCGGACGGGAATCATGGCTCGCGCTTGATCCTTCTGTCATGGTGTGCAGACCCTTCCGTCCGGCTCTGGTTCCGGCCTAGTGCTGGCGCCTTTCCGTGGCATCCGTTACGCCCGTGACCGGGTCAGCGGAATCGCAAACGTCACCTCACCACCGTACGACGTGATCAGCGGCAGCATCCTGGAGCACTTGCGGGAGGCCGACCCGCATAACGTAGTCCGTCTCATCCTGCCCGGCGAAGAGCCCGCCGCGGCCCAGGCCGCGGCGGGATTGCTGCGGGAATGGCTGTCGGCCGGCGTGCTGATCAGGGACCGGACGCCGGCCCTGTACCTGTATGAGCAGGCGGCCGCGGACGGCGCGTGGCGCCAGCGCGGCATTATCGGCCTGGTCCGGCTGGGCTCGCCGCGGGCGGCGGGCATCTTGCCGCACGAGAACGTGATGCCCGGCCTGGTGGCCGGACGGCGGGAGCTGATGGCCGCCACCCAGGCCAACCTGGAGCCGATCTTCCTGATCTACGACGGCAAGCGGGCCGCTGGTGCTGCCGAACCGGCCGACGGCACGGCGACGGGGGTCGCCGACCTGGTCGCGGCGGAACGGGCGCCGCTGGTGTCGGTCATCACCGAGGACGGCGTGACCCACCGGCTGTGGCGACTGGGGAACCCCGGCGAGCAGGCCACGATCGCCGCCGACCTGGCCGGGCGCCGGGCCCTGATCGCCGACGGCCACCACCGGTACGCCGCCTACCTGGACCTGCAGGCCCAGATGCGGGCCGCCGGCCGGGCGCCGGCCCCTGGGACTACGGACTGGCCTTCCTGGTCGACTCCGACGCCTACCCGCCCCGGCTCGGCGCCATCCACCGGATACTGCCCGGCCTGCCCCCCGCCCGCGCCGCCGAACTGGCCAAGGCGGCGTTCACCGTGCAGGACCTGCCGACCGGCACCCCCCTGGCCGGGGCGCTCGAGCACCTGGCCGAAGCCGGACGCGACGGCACTGCGTTCCTGCTGGCCGGCGGCACCGGCTTCCAGCTGCTCAGCCACCCGGACCCGGTGCAGGTCGCGGCGTCGATGCCGTCCGGGGTCTCCGCGCCGTGGCGGGACCTGGACGCCGCCGTGCAGCAGTACCTGCTGATCGGCCGGCTGTGGGGCATCACCGACAGCGAACGGGACGTGCTGATCGACCATGACGCCGCCGATGCGGTGCTCACGGCATCCCGCCTGGGCGCGACCGCCGTCATCTCCAACCCGCCCTCCTTCGAGGCGGTCATCGACATCGCCGCGCACGGCGAGCGGGTCCCGCGCAAGTCCACGTCGTTCGGGCCCAAGCCGCGTACTGGCCTGGTGCTGCGCACGTTCGGCCCGCCTGACTGACGCCGGCCGGTCTGGGACAATGACCCGGTGGGCGAACAAACAGCGAACCCGCCGGCCACGGCGGTCACCGCGCTGGGACACGAGGTGTTCCAGATCGACACCAGGATGGCCGGGTACGACGGGATCACCGCCGGCTACCTGATCAGGAGCGGCCGGCCGTGCCTGGTGGAAACGGGGACCGCCCCGTCCGCACCGGTGGTCAGGGACGCGCTGGCCGGGCTCGGGATCGGCAGGGATGACCTCGCGACCGTCGTGGTGACCCACATCCACCTTGATCACGCGGGCGGCGCCGGCGACATCGCCGCCATGTACCCGGCCGCTCAGATCGTGGTGCATCAGCGAGGCGCCCGGCATCTCGCCGACCCGGGCCGGCTCATGGCCAGCGCCCGGCAGGTCTACGGCGACGCCCTGGACCGGCTGTTCGGCGTCCTGGCCCCGGTTCCCGCCGAACGCATCGTGGCCCTCGATGACAACGGAACCATAGATCTCGGCCACGGCCGCCGCCTGGACAGTCACTACTCCCCCGGTCACGCCAAGCATCACGTGGGCCTCATCGACTCCGACAGCGGCGACCTGTACGTCGGGGACGCGGCCGGCGTCTATATACCGGAGACCGGAGACCTCAGGCCCGCGACGCCGCCGCCCGACTTCGATCTGGAGGTGGCCCTCGCCTCGTTGCGGATGTTCGGCGACCTGCAGGCCGGGCGCCTGCTGTTCAGCCACTTCGGTCCGGTTTCCGACGTAGCCGCCACCCTGGACCGTTCGGCAGAAGAAATCAGGCTCTGGGTGGAGCACACCGGCCAGGCCCGCGCAGCCGGCCTGGACCTAGACCACGCGGTGGCCATGGTGCGGGACCGCACCAGAGCCAGGTACGTGGCGCTCGGGCCCGAGGCCGATCCCGCGCTGGCCGCGAGGTTCGAGCGGATGAGCGGCGCCGCCACGAACGTGTCGGGGATCATGCACTGGCTGGACAAAGCGGAGTCCGGGATGGGCAGTTAAGCGGAGTGGCGCGCTCCGGCTCGCGTTAGCGGCCAGCGCTAGCGGAATGAAACTGGACTTATGAGCGCCGGCGGGTGCAAGGGGCAGCGGCAGCGGTGCCGGGGACAGGCCCGGGTCAGGCCGGCGTCCGGCGCCGGTGTGCATCCCTGGTGTCACCTGCGCCCTTCCGGGCCGCCCTCCGGTTAACTGCATATCCCGGAGCGGAGTAACGGCACGACCGCGGCTTACAGCAGTGGATTGGGCTCATCTTCGGCGTCGTCCAGGCCGTCAGTGGCCACCAGGTCGGCGAGATCGTCGGCGTCGTCTGGGTCGGCGAGGTCTTCTGGGTCGTCAACGTCGTCCAGATCATCGACGTCTTCCGGATCCTCCAGGTCGGCCAGGTCCTCGAATTCGATGCCGTCCAGCTCGTCGAGGCGGTCCGCGGCGTCGGTCTCGTCGTCAGGGTCGGCCGCCGCGGCGCGGGCGAACGCATCCCTGGCCTCCTGCTCGCGGCCCGCGGCGAGCAGCGCGTCCGCATAGGCGTAGAACAGCCGGGCCGACCACGGGCGCAGCCGGGCGCTGGTCAGCTCGGGTACCTGCAAGACCAGCACGGCAGCGTCCGCCAGCCCCTGGTCCCTGCGGATCCCCGACTCCACGATGCGGAGCTCGATCTGGGTGGCCCGGTCGAGCTGGCTGACGTCTGCCTCGCGCACCAGAGCCAGCGCCCGGTCCAGCCGACCGAGGGCGCGCTCGCAGTCTGCCATAACCGGGATGTAGTCGTCGCGGCCGGTCAGGCGGCGCGCAGCCCGCAGCTCGGACAGTGCTTCGGCCCACCGGCTGGTCCGGTAGGCGGCGATGCCGACCGCCTCCCTGACCACGCCGACGCGGGCCGCCAGGCGCTTGGCGGCCTGGGTGTAGACGTACCCCTGTTCGGGGTCGGCGGCCAGGCCCGCGGCGACCAGGTAACGGGCCACGCTGTCGGCCAGGTCGTTCGGCAGGCTGTTCAGCTGGGCCCGGGCCTCGGAGTCGAGCTGCTGTGGGTCGATCGCCCCGGAAACGCGCGGGCCGTCATCACGTACCGGGCGCTCGGAACTGCGCCCGCCGTCCGACGGGTACCGCGAGCCTCGCGCCGGGCCCTGATCCGGGCCGGCCCACGGCCGCCTGGCGCCTGGGCGCTGGGGGTCACGGTCACCGGCGCGCCCGCGGGCCGGACGCCCCGCAGCGCCCTCCCGGAATGGCCGGCCGGAGCCAGCGGAACTCCCCCGCGCCCGGCTGTCCTCGCCGGGCCGTGTCTCCCGTCTGAAGCCAGAATCGCGCTCGGAGCGAGAGCTCCGCTCGTAGCCCCGCTCGCTGGCCGAGCCCCGATCGGAACCAGGGCCCCGCTCGCTGGCCGAGCCCCGATCGGAACCAGGGCCCCGCTCGCTGGCCGAGCCCCGATCGGAACCAGGGCCTCGCTTGAAGCCAGACTCGCGCCTCGAGCCGAACTCACGCCCGGAATCGGAGCCTCGTCCAGTGCTGGCAGCCCGCTCGGACTGGCCCGTCTCCCAGCGGCGCGGCCGGCTTCCGGTCGAGGTCCTGGCCGGACCGCGGTCTGCGTCGCCGGGGCGTGTCCTGCGCTCACCCCGGTCCGTGGCGGATGACCGGCCACTGCCGTAGGCATCGTCTCCCAGCGCCGGGCGTCCCGTCCCGCGTGGCCCTTCGGCGCGGGGCGCGCCACGGCCGCGCGCTTGACCGGATGCGGCCGTCCGGGCCGCACCGCGTGCTCCGCCGGCCGCACCGCGTGCCCCGCCGGTCAGCGGCGTCCGCGGCCCCCGCCGCGGCGATGGCCCATCCGGGGTTCCGGAACCGTCCGTTGTCCTTGACCGAGCTGGCCCACGGGAGTTGCCTGGCGGCCGTGATCCGCTTGACGTACGCGGACTGCCCGGCGTCCTGGCACCGCCTGACGTCTTAGTGCTCGCTGACGCCCTGGCGCCGCCTGAGGCCCCGGTGGTGCCCGAAGCCCTGGTGCCGCCCGACGAGCGCGGGCCTGCAGGTGCGCCCGGCCGCCTGGGCGTGCGGTGCGCACCCGCACCAGTTGCCCCTGCGTGGCCAGCGTGCTGCTCCTGACCGCCGCGGCCGGGTCCAGGCCTGCCCCGCCCGGAACCTGCCGAGCCGGCGCTGCCGCCGGTGCCCGAAGTCCGGCCCGAGCCGCCGCCGGTGCCCGAAGTCCGGCCCGAGCCGGTACCCGAAGTCCGGCCGGAGCCGGTACCCGAAGAACTCCGGCCTGGAATCCGCGCTCCTGTCCGGCCGCCGGAGGCCGTCCGGGGCGTCCTCGCAGCTCCGCCACCTGCGCTGCCAGCGCGCGGACGGCCGCTGCCCGTACGCGGCCCGCTCGCGCCGCGCCCTTTCGGCGTTCCGCGTCCCTCAGCCACGCCCACCAACCTCCAGCATTCGTACCACAGTATCCGGACAAACGAAGAGGGCCGCTCGACCTCATCGGGAGCGACCCTCTTCAAAAAATGTCCGGCGGCGTCCTACTCTCCCACGAGGTCCCCCTCGCAGTACCATCGGCGCTGAAGGGCTTAACTTCCGGGTTCGGAATGGGACCGGGTGTTTCCCCTTCGCTATAACCGCCGAAACTCTATTGAGATGTCACCGGCTCACTACGAGAAGCGGGCCTGAATGGCGACCGCATCTCGGGAACCGCACAGTGGACGCAAACAGCAAATGAAGTAGAAGCCAAGCCGCTCGGCCTATTAGTACCGGTCAGCTGCACACGTTGCCGTGCTTCCACCTCCGGCCTATCAACCCAGTAGTCTAGCTGGGGGCCTTACCTGGTTAACCCAGAGAGAGACCTCATCTTGAGGCGAGCTTCCCGCTTAGATGCTTTCAGCGGTTATCCCTTCCGAACGTAGCCAACCAGCCGTGCTCTTGGCAGAACAACTGGCACACCAGAGGTTCGTCCGTCCCGGTCCTCTCGTACTAGGGACAGCCCCTCTCAAGTCTCTTACGCGCGCAGCGGATAGGGACCGAACTGTCTCACGACGTTCTAAACCCAGCTCGCGTACCGCTTTAATGGGCGAACAGCCCAACCCTTGGGACCTGCTCCAGCCCCAGGATGCGACGAGCCGACATCGAGGTGCCAAACCATCCCGTCGATATGGACTCTTGGGGAAGATCAGCCTGTTATCCCCGGGGTACCTTTTAGCCGTTAAGCGACGGCGCTTCCACATGCCACCGCCGGATCACTAGTCCCAGCTTTCGCTCCTGCTCGACATGTCTGTCTCACAGTCAAGCACCCTTGTGCACTTGCACTCGACACCTGGTTGCCGACCAGGCTGAGGGTACCTTTGGGCGCCTCCGTTACCTTTTGGGAGGCAACCGCCCCAGTTAAACTACCCACCAGACACTGTCCCTGATCCGGATTACGGACCTAGGTTAGACATCCAGAACGACCAGAGTGGTATTTCACCGTTGACTCCACCGGCACTAGCGTGCCCGCTTCAAAGTCTCCCACCTATCCTACACAAGACGTCCCAAACACCAATGTCAAGCTGCAGTGAAGGTCCCGGGGTCTTTCCGTCCTGCTGCGCGTAACGAGCATCTTTACTCGTAGTGCAATTTCGCCGGGTCCGTGGTTGAGACAGTGGAGAAGTCGTTACGCCATTCGTGCAGGTCGGAACTTACCCGACAAGGAATTTCGCTACCTTAGGATGGTTATAGTTACCACCGCCGTTTACCGGCGCTTAAGTTCTGAGCTTCGCAACCCGAAGGCCACTAACCCGTCCCCTTAACGTTCCGGCACCGGGCAGGCGTCAGACCGTATACGTCGTCTTGCGACTTTGCACGGTCCTGTGTTTTTAGTAAACAGTCGCTTCTCCCTGGTATCTGCGGCCACGCCCAGCTCAGGGAGTAAATCCCATCACCGGACACGGCTCCCCTTCTCCCAAAGTTACGGGGATAATTTGCCTAGTTCCTTAACCACGGTTCACCCGATCGCCTAGGTATTCTCTACCTGACCACCTGCGTCGGTTTGGGGTACGGGCCGCTTAAGTGCTCGCTGCGAGGTTTTTCTTGGCAGCATGGGATTACTCACTTCACCGTAATTGGCTCGGCGTCAGGTCTCAGGCTATGTGGTGTGCGGATTTGCCTACACACCGCCCTACACCCTTACTCCGGGACAACCATCGCCCGGTAGAGCTACCCTCCTGCGTCACCCCTTCAGCTTGCCTACTACCAGTTTGGATCGCACGATCAACCGGATCAGCCCCGAAGGGCTCCCCGATGTCAGGTGCTTAGCATTGCCGGCCTCGGCATTGGCGCACTTACGCGGGTACGGGAATATCAACCCGTTGTCCATCGACTACGCCTGTCGGCCTCGCCTTAGGTCCCGACTTACCCTGGGCGGATTAGCCTGCCCCAGGAACCCTTGGTCATTCGGCGGAAGAGTTTCTCACTCTTCTTTCGCTACTCATGCCTGCATTCTCACTCGTGTGGCATCCACAGCTGGATCACTCCGCTGCTTCCCTTGCCACACGACGCTCCCCTACCCACCCGCGCACCTGGACCCTGAAGGAGCCAGAGGCCGCAGTTTAGGCAACCATAACCGAAGTCACGGTGGCCACCACTGCCATCCTCCTTAGCCATAGAGGGCCGGGCGATCGCGCGAGTGTCACAGCTTCGGCGGTGTGCTTGAGCCCCGTTAAATTGTCGGCGCAGAATCACTTGACCAGTGAGCTATTACGCACTCTTTCAAGGGTGGCTGCTTCTAAGCCAACCTCCTGGTTGTCTCTGCAACTCCACATCCTTTCCCACTTAGCACACGCTTAGGGGCCTTAGCTGGTGATCTGGGCTGTTTCCCTCTCGACTACGAACCTTATCGCCCGCAGTCTCACTGCCGCGCTCTAACTTACCGGCATTCGGAGTTTGGCTGACTTCAGTAAGCTTGTCGGCCCCCTAGGCCAACCAGTA
Organism: uncultured Actinomycetes bacterium; assembly: GCA_963835775.1. Classification (GTDB taxonomy): domain Bacteria; phylum Actinomycetota; class Actinomycetes; order Streptosporangiales; family Streptosporangiaceae; genus Palsa-504. The sequence continues at coordinate 533,067 of CAWIHB010000010.1, forward strand.
GCTCTACCTCCGGTAAGAAACACGCAACGCTGCACCTAAATGCATTTCGGGGAGAACCAGCTATCACGGAGTTTGATTGGCCTTTCACCCCTACCCACAGGTCATCCCCCAGGTTTTCAACCCTGGTGGGTTCGGTCCTCCACGCGGTCTTACCCGCGCTTCAACCTGCCCATGGGTAGATCACTCCGCTTCGGGTCTACAACATGCGACTCAACGCCCTATTCAGACTCGCTTTCGCTACGGCTACCCCACACGGGTTAACCTTGCCACATATCGTAACTCGCAGGCTCATTCTTCAAAAGGCACGCGGTCACTTCACTCTGGCCGAAGCCAGATCGCTCCCACGGCTTGTAGGCACACGGTTTCAGGTACTATTTCACGACCCCTCACCGGGGTGCTTTTCACCTTTCCCTCACGGTACTGGTTCACTATCGGTCACCAGGGAGTATTTAGGCTTAGGGGGTGGTCCCCCCAGATTCACACGGAATTTCACGGGCTCCGTGCTACTTGGGATTACGCTCGAGAGTCGCATGGGTTTCGCGTACGGGGGTATCACCCTCTATGCCGACGCTTTCCAACGTCTTCTGCTACCCAGACGATTTGTAACTCTCTGCCAGATCAGCAGCTCTGACTGAACGGTCCCGCTACCCCGGCCACGCAACGCCTGCTGGCTTTAACACGTGACTGGTTTGGCCTCTTCCCTTTTCGCTCACCACTACTCAGGGAATCGCGGTTGCTTTCTCTTCCTGCGGGTACTGAGATGTTTCACTTCCCCGCGTTACCTCCACCTGCCCTATGTGTTCAGGCAGGGGTGACGGGCAATTACGCCCTATCAGGTTTCCCTATTCGGAAATCCCCGGATCAATGTCTGGTTGCCGACTTCCCGGGGCTTATCGCAGGCTCCAACGTCCTTCTTCGGCTCCTGGTGCCAAGGCATCCACCGTGTGCCCTTATTAACTTGGCGACTACAATTGATGCTCGCGTCCACTGTGCAGTTCTCAAGATACGGGCGGTCCCGGCGCGCGCACCTCCGCATCCGCGGCGGGGCGCACCGGTCCGAGGGACGGAAACGCCCGTTCCCTCAGGACCCAACAGCGTGCTCGGCCAGGCCGTCGCCGCCGCCACCCTTCCAGCCCCGAGGGGCCGTACTAACTGGCTTTACCGACGATCTGACCGAATAACCAGTGCTCCACAGTGAGCTGCCATCTCGGGACGTTCGCCCGAGACATGGCTCTGGACGCGGCCCCGTTCGGGAACCGCGCCAGCTGCTCCTTAGAAAGGAGGTGATCCAGCCGCACCTTCCGGTACGGCTACCTTGTTACGACTTCGTCCCAATCGCCGACCCCACCTTCGACGGCTCCCTCCCTTACGGGTTAGGCCACCGGCTTCGGGTGTTGCCAACTTTCGTGACGTGACGGGCGGTGTGTACAAGGCCCGGGAACGTATTCACCGCGACGTTGCTGATTCGCGATTACTAGCGACTCCGACTTCATGGGGTCGAGTTGCAGACCCCAATCCGAACTGAGACCGGCTTTTTGGGATTCGCTCCACCTTGCGGTCTCGCAACCCTTTGTACCGGCCATTGTAGCATGTTTGCAGCCCAAGACATAAGGGGCATGAGGACTTGACGTCATCCCCACCTTCCTCCGAGTTGACCCCGGCAGTCTCCTATGAGTCCCCGGCATTACCCGCTGGCAACATAGGACGAGGGTTGCGCTCGTTGCGGGACTTAACCCAACATCTCACGACACGAGCTGACGACAGCCATGCACCACCTGTGCAGGACCCTTACGGACACCGTATCTCTACGGCTTTTCCCTGCATGTCAAACCTTGGTAAGGTTCTTCGCGTTGCGTCGAATTAAGCAACATGCTCCGCCGCTTGTGCGGGCCCCCGTCAATTCCTTTGAGTTTTAGCCTTGCGGCCGTACTCCCCAGGCGGGGCGCTTAATGCGTTAGCTGCGGCACGGAATCCGTGGAAGGATCCCACACCTAGCGCCCAACGTTTACAGCGTGGACTACCAGGGTATCTAATCCTGTTCGCTCCCCACGCTTTCGCTCCTCAGCGTCAGGTAAGGCCCAGAGAACCGCCTTCGCCACCGGTGTTCCTCCCGATATCTGCGCATTTCACCGCTACACCGGGAATTCCATTCTCCCCTACCTACCTCTAGTCTGCCCGTATCCACTGCAGGCTCGGGGTTAAGCCCCGAGATTTCACAGCGGACGCAACAGACCGCCTACGAGCTCTTTACGCCCAATAATTCCGGACAACGCTTGCGCCCTACGTGTTACCGCGGCTGCTGGCACGTAGTTCAGCCGGCGCTTCTTCTGCAGGTACCGTCACTTTCGCTTCGTCCCTGCTGAAAGGGGTTTACAACCCGAAGGCATTCATCCCCCACGCGGCGTCGCTGCGTCAGGCTTTCGCCCATTGCGCAATATTCCCCACTGCTGCCTCCCGTAGGAGTCTGGGCCGTGTCTCAGTCCCAGTGTGGCCGGTCGCCCTCTCAGGCCGGCTACCCGTCGTCGCCTTGGTAGGCCGTTACCCCACCAACAAGCTGATAGGCCGCGAGCCCATCCCTAGCCGGAATCCTTTCCACCACAACAGATGTCTAAAGTGGTTGTATCTGGTATTAATCCCGGTTTCCCGGAGCTATCCCAGAGCTAGGGGCAGGTTGCTCACGTGTTACTCACCCGTTCGCCGCTCGAGTACCCCGAAGGGCCTTTCCGCTCGACTTGCATGTGTTAAGCACGCCGCCAGCGTTCGTCCTGAGCCAGGATCAAACTCTCCGTTGATGTCTATTAACAACCGCCCGCATATGCGGAGCGGGTTGTTGACACATGAGAGTGCCTCCGTGATGGCCTTACGGTCAGCACGGAAGCGATCGTGGCCGCCGTTAGTGAGGTCAGCCCGTAAGCAATACGAGCATGCCCCACTGACGGGGTTTTGTGCTTTGTGCACTGGCTTTTAGCACGCTGTTGAGTTCTCAAGGAGCGGGCGCACACCTTCGGCGAGCCTTCGCTCGCCTCCAGGGCAACCATTCCACATTACCCGGTCAGGTCTTCCGTGTCAACTCGGTTCGTAAGAACTTTGCTAACCCTTGAACCTGCCCTTACCTCCAGGGTAGCCGCTACCCTTGACCTTCGCGCACAGCACGAGGCCTCAGCTAGAAGCTTCCTGGTGGCTCCCCGGGACCTGCCGCTTTCGCGTCCGTCCCCTCGGGGCAAGAAGAACTCTAGGGGTGCTCGGGCCCTTCGTCAAATCGAATCGAGCAACTCGTTGTTAACCCAGCTCAGACAGGGTGTGACGAGTCGTACACGCATCGTAGTCGCCCGGTGGGCGGCCGCGGACGCGCTCGGAGATCCGGTAAAGATGCGATCGGCAAAGCAGAACTCGGGCCCAGATAATGGCGAGATCCGCCTTCCACGCGAACGCGGGCATGGTATTGAAACTGGACTTTCACGACCCTGGAAGGTGCTGAAAGCACGGCTTCATTTCGCGTAGGGCTGACAGCGGCGGCAGCGGACGTTCGATAGCGCTCACCTGTCGCTAGCGGATCACCCGTGACTGCCGTCAGCGCCAACGAACTCGACCGCACCCACCGTGCGCTTTCCCCGGCGCAGGATCAGGAAGCGCCCGTGCAGCAGGTCACCGGGCGCCGGCTTGGCCTCCACGTCCGTGACCTTCTGGTTGTTCAGGTACGCGCCGCCTTCGGCGATCGCCCGGCGGGCCGCGGATTTGCTCGGTACGATCCCGGTACCCACCATCAGGTCGGCCACGGCCGGCAGGCTGGCGGCGCCGCGGAAATTGATGTCGCCTGTTTTCAGGTCGAAGGAGGGTACTTCCGCCTTCGCGGCCTCCAGGGTTCGCTCATCCACGTCGGAAAGGTCCCCTTGGCCGAACAGGGCCTGGCTGGCCACGACCGCGCGGCGGCACTCCTCGGCGCCATGCACGAGCGTGGTGATCTCCTCGGCCAGCGCGCGCTGGCCGGCCCGGGCCGCGGGCCGCTCTACGCTTTCCGCGGACAAGGCCTCGATTTCCTCGCGGGACCTGAAGCTGTATACCCGCAGCAGGCCCGGCACCTCGGCGTCGGCCACGTTGAGCCAGAACTGGTAGAACGAGTACGGCGGCAGCAGATCGGCACTGATCCAGATCGCGCCGCCTTCGGTCTTGCCGTACTTGGTCCCGTCCGCCTTGGTGACCAGCGGTATGGCCAGGGCATGCACGGATATGCCTTCGACGCGCCTGATCAGGTCCACCCCGGCGACCAGGTTGCCCCACTGGTCACTGCCGCCGAGCTGCAAGGTGCAGCCGTGGCGCCGGTGCAGCTCGAGGTAGTCCATGGCCTGCAGCAGCTGGTAGCTGAACTCGGTGTAGCTGATCCCGCCCGCTTCGAGCCTGGCCTTCACCGACTCACGGTCCAGCATCCGGTTGACCGAGAAGTGCTTGCCGATCTCCCGCAGGAAATCGAGCACGTGCATGTCCCCGGTCCAGTCCAGGTTGCTCACGGCCTGCGCGCTCGACTCGCCTGCGCCGAAGTCGAGGAACCTGGACACCTCACCGCGGATCCGCTCCACCCACTGCGCCACGACCTCACGCGGGTTCAGCACCCGCTCGGCCGACTTGCCGCTCGGGTCGCCGATCAGCCCGGTAGCCCCGCCGACCAGCCCGATCGGCCGGTGCCCGGCGAGTTGCAGCCGGCGCATGGTCAGCAGCAGGGCCAGGTTGCCAATGTGCAGGCCCGGCGCGGTCGGGTCGAAGCCGGCGTAGAAGGTGACCCGGCCGGATTTCAGCGCCGAGCGTAGCTCGGCCAGATCGGTCGTGTCGGCCAGCAGGCCCCGCCAGGAGAGTTCGTCGATGATGTCGTCCACGCCTGCATGGTGCCACCTACCGGTCCCTAGGGGGTAACCCAAAGGGGTCCGGGGGGCCAGGGGGGAACGGGGGGACGGGGAGTCCCCCCGTGCGGACGGACAGTCCCCCCGGGATAGGGGTGCGTCGCGGCACGTGGGGCCGGTACACCGAGACGGTCGGGTCGCCCTCGACCCAGAACCGCCACGGCACGTCGGCCGCGCTGCTCACACCGACCCGCGGACCGGTGGCTATTTTCTTTTCTGCCGAACGGGCCAGGGTGTCCGTGTCCGGCCACCTGACCCGCAGCGGCGAGCCGGCCACGCACACGTCCGCGCCGTCCAGCGAACGGTCGATGTCCAGGGCCTGGCACAGCCGGGCTGGCCCGCGGGCCAGCTCCCGGCTGCGGACCGCTGGCCGTGTCTTCTCGGGGGGAACGATCTCCCCCAGACCCCCCCTGCTTCTTTCCCCGGGGGGACCCACCCCTCCGTACCCCCGGGGCCCGGTGCGCCGGGCGCGGGCCAGCTCCTCCCCCTCGATGACCTGGCCGGCCCGCAGCAGCACGGCCGACGCGCTGCCGTTTCCGGCGCAGACCAGGTTCACGCAGAAGTGCATGCCGTAGGTGAAGTAGACGTAGGCGTGGCCGGGCGGGCCGAACATCACCGCGTTCCGCTTGGTCTTCCCCCGGTACGCATGCGAGGCGGGATCGGCCGCGCCCGCGTACGCCTCGACCTCGGTGAGCCGGACCGCGACCAGGCCGGCTGCGGTCTGGTGCTCAAGGATGCAGCCGAGCAGATCCGGTGCGACCTGGACGGAAAACCGGGCCAGGAAGTCCCGCGGGATCAGCGTCATGAGCCGGCCGCTAGCTGGCGTTCCTGGCGGCCCAGTCGGCGTGCTCGTGGACCGCCGTCCGCAGCGCCTCGATCTGCTCGGCGACCCGCTCCGGCGCCGTCCCGCCGTAGCCCTGGCGGGCGGCCAGGGCCCCGTCCACGGTCAGCACCGAGCGGACATCGGGGGTCAGGTGCTCCGACACCTTGGCCAGGTCGGCGTCGCTGACCTCGTCCAGGTCGCAGTCATGGACCTGGCACCACACGACCAGATGCCCGACCACCTCGTGCGCCTCGCGGAACGGGACGCCGCGGCGGACCAGGTACTCGGCCAGGTCGGTGGCCAGGGTGAACCCGACCGAAGCGCCGCGGCGCAGCCGGTCCGGGTTGACCCGCATGGTGGCGATCAGGCCGGCCATGGCGGGCAGCACCACCAGCAGCGTGTCGACCGCGTCGAACACCGGCTCCTTATCTTCCTGCAGGTCCCTGTTGTAGGTCAGCGGCAGGCCCTTCAGCGTGGTCAGCAGCCCGGTCAGCCCGCCGATCAGGCGGCCCGCCTTGCCGCGGGCCAGCTCGGCCACGTCCGGGTTCTTCTTCTGCGGCATGATCGAGGACCCGGTGGCGTAGGCGTCGTCGATCTCGATCCAGCCGAACTCCTGCGAGGACCACAGCACGATCTCCTCGCCCAGCCGGGACAGGTGCACGCCGATCAGCGCGCCGGCGAAGCAGAACTCGGCGGCGAAATCCCGGTCGCTCACCGCGTCCATGGAGTTCGGCGCGGCCGCGTCGAAGCCCAGCTCCGCCGCGAGCAGCTGCGGGTCCACCGGCAGCGACGAGCCGGCCAGCGCCCCCGACCCGAGCGGGCTGATCGCGGCGCGCTTGTCCCAGTCCCGGAGCCGGCTCACGTCGCGGGCGAACGCCTGGACGTGCGCCAGCAGCTGGTGGCCGAACAGCACCGGCTGCGCGTGCTGCAGGTGAGTCAGGCCAGGCGCGGGGAGGTCTCCGCTGGCGACGGCCTGGTCGATCAGCGCGCTCTCCAGCTCGGCGACCCGGCTGGCGATCAGCCGGGCATTGTCCCGCAGGTACATCCGCAGGTCGGTCGCGATCTGGTCGTTGCGGCTCCGCCCGGCTCGCAGCTTGCCGCCCAACGCCCCGAGCCGCTCGAGCAGCCCGCGCTCCAGGGCGGTGTGCACGTCCTCGTCGGCCACGGTCGGCCGGAACGTCCCCGCGGCGGTGGACCGATCTAGGTCATCCAGGGCCTTGAGCATCGCGGTGAGCTCGTCGTCGGTGAGCAGCCCGGCCCGGTGCAGCACGCGGGCGTGCGCGCGGGAGGCGCGCAGGTCATAGCGGGCCAGCCGCCAGTCGAACTGGACGCTGACCGACAGCCTGGCCAGCGCCTCGGCGGGCCCGCCTGCGAACCGGCCGCCCCACAGCCGCGTTCCCGCCGTCTGTCCCGGATCCTCAGCCGCCATTTCTCCCATTTGCCCGATTCTCTCGCGCCGTTGCGTTCCCGATCTCCTCACCCTACGGGCGGCCCAACGACGTCGTTGTCACAACGACGCGCACCAGACGACATGGTTGTCACAACGACGCGGTTCGGCGGCCGGGCGATCAGCAGCCCGCGGGTCATCGTCGGCCCGCACCGAGCGCGGGTCATCGTCGGCGCGCGCGGCCCGCGGGTCATCGTCGGCGCGCACCGAGGCGGAGGAATTCGGCGGCTAGGGCATCGCCGCCGGCCGGGTCGCGGGCGATGACCAGGACGGTGTCGTCGCCGGCCACGGTGCCTAGGATGGCCGGGAGGGCCGCGTGGTCGATGATCGAGGCCAGGAACTGCGCCGCTCCGGCCGGGGTGCGCAGTACGACGAGGTTGGCGCTGGACTCGGCCGAGGCCAGCAGCTCCCCCAGGTAGCGGGTCAGCCGGGCGGAGGGCCCGGATTCGCCGGCCTGCGTGGCACGCGAGGGCGGTGAGGGTGCGCCGGACAGCTGGTCGGCGCCGGGGTCGCCGACGGGGCCGGCCCGTCGGCTGGTCCGGCTGCGCCGAGGGGGGCGTCCCGCCTGCCCGCGCCCCCGGGGAGGCCGCCGCCGGGGGATGAGCCAGGGCCGCCCGGCTCGTCCGGCAGCGCGTAGACCAGTCCGCCGCCGGCCGCGCGGAGCCGGACCACGCCGAGCTCGTCCAGGTCACGGGACAAGGTGGCCTGGGTCACGTGCACGCTGGCATACCGCTCCAGCAGGTCGGCGAGCTCCTCCTGAGAGCGGACCTGCTGGCGGGCCAGGATGGCGGCGATCCGCGCGTGCCGCGCGGTCTTGGTCACCGGGGTCATGTCCGCTCCACCAGCCAGGCCAGCAGTGCCTTCTGGGCGTGCCGCCCGTTCTCGGCCAGCTCGAGCACCGCGGCCTGCTCGGCCGCGGAAAGGTCGTCGTCACGCAGGAAGCGCCTGGGCATCACGCGGCCTCCGGTCCAAGGATGGCGGGCCAGGCGGCGAGGAACTGATCCGCCTCGGCCGGGCTGAGGATCAGCGGCGGCGCGAGCCGGATCGCGTCCGGCTGGACCGCGTTAACCAGGAACCCGGCTTGCCGGGCGGCGGCCTCCAGGTCGGCGGCCCGGTTTTGCCTCAGCGCGATGGCCAGCCACAGCCCGCGGCCGCGCACTCCGGCGACCAGCGGGTGCCGCACCGCCTCGAGCCCGGCCACCAGGTGCTCCCCCACCGCGTTAACCTGGGCCAGCAGGCCGTCTCGTTCGATTGTGGCCAGCACGGCCAGGGCCGCGGCGCAAGCGACCGGGTTGCCGCCGAACGTGGAGCCGTGATCGCCCTTGGCGAAGCCGGCGCCGTACGGGCCGAAGCCGACGCAGGCGCCGATCGGCAGCCCGCCGCCCAGTCCCTTGGCCAGGGTCAGCACGTCGGGCCTGATTCCTTCGGCCTGGTGCGCGAACCAGGTCCCGGTCCGCCCGATGGCACTTTGGATCTCGTCCACTACGAGCATCGCACCGGCCCGGTCGCAGGCCGCGCGGGCCGCGCGGAGGTAGCCCTCGGGCGCGGGCACGACGCCGCCCTCGCCCAGGGCAGGCTCGAGGAAGACGGCCGCGCAGTCCGGGCCGACCGCCGCGTCCAGCGCGGCGGCGTCGCCGAACGGGATGAACCGCACGGTCAGGCCGAACGGCCCGAACGGCTCCCTGATGGACTGCTTGCCGGTCAGCGCCAGCGCCCCCATGGTCCGCCCGTGGAAGCCGTGCTCGGCGGCCACGATGACCGGCCGCTCCGGGCCCTGGCAGCGCCGGACCAGCTTGATGGCCGCCTCGTTGGCCTCGGTACCCGAGTTCGCGAAGAAAACCCGCCCCCCGGGGGTACGGGGGCGGGCAGGCCCCCGGGGGTACGGGGGCGGGCAGCCCCCCGTGACGGGGGGGTATGGGGGGGTCGCCCCCCGGGGAGGCACAGTCTGGGGGGGTCGTCCCCCCAAGAAGACACAACAGGCGCTCGGCGAGCTCGATCTCGCGCTCGTGCAGGAACAGGTTGGACGTGTGGGCCACCTCGGCGACCTGACGGGAGACCGCCTCGACGATGGCCGGGTGGGCGTGCCCGAGCGAGCTCACCGCGATCCCGGCGATCAGGTCCAGGTACTCGCGCCCGTCCGGGTCCCACACCCGGCATCCCCGGCCGCGGCTGATCGCGACCGGCGGGACACCGTAGTTCGGCATCAGCGCCGCGGCGAACCGTTTCTGCAGGGCTGCTGTCGCGCTCATGGTTGCTCTCCTCCCGGCAGGACCATGGTCCCGATGCCGGAGTCGGTGAAGATCTCGAGCAGGACGGCGTGGCTGAGGCGGCCGTCGAGGACGTGGGCCTGCGGGACGCCGCCGCGCACCGCGGTCAGGCAGGCCTCCATCTTGGGGATCATCCCGGCCGACAGGGCGGGCAGCAACCGGGTCAGCTCGGCCGCGGTGAGCTCGCTGATGACCTCCGTCGAGGACGGCCAGTCGCGGTACAGGCCGGCCACGTCGGTGAGCACCACCAGCTTGGCCGCGCCGAGCGCCACCGCGAGCGCGGCCGCCGCGGTGTCCGCGTTGACGTTGTACACCTCGCCGTCCCGGCCGGCCGCCACGCTGGAAATGACCGGAATACGCCCGTCGGCCAGCAGCGCCTCGATCGCGCCGGGGTCAGTGGCCACGATCTCGCCGACCAGGCCGATGTCCACCGGCTGGCCGTCCACGACGGCCGCCTTGCGGATCGCGGTGAGGGTGGCCGCATCTTCCCCCGACATGCCCACCGCGAACGGGCCGTGCCGGTTGATCAGGCCCACGATGTCCTTGTTCACCCGGCCGGACAGGACCATCCGCACCACCTCCATAGCTTCCGGCGTGGTGACCCGGAGCCCGGCGGTGAAGGTGGTCTGGACGCCGAGCCGGTCGAGCTGCTCGGTGATCTGCGGGCCGCCGCCGTGCACCACCACCGGGCGCAGCCCGGCGTAACGCAGGAACACCAGGTCCTGGGCGAAGGCCAGGCGCAGCGCCTCGTCGGCCATCGCGTGGCCGCCGTACTTGATCACCACGGTCTGGCCGTGGAACCTGTTCAGCCAGGGCAGCGCCTCGATCAGCGTCGCCGCCTTGGCCGAAGCCGAACCCTGATCCCCGACGCGTCCCTCGGTCACCGTCATGTGGAGTAATCCGAGTTCTCGTGCACGTACGCGGCGGTCAGGTCGGTGGTCAGGATGATCGCGGAGTGCGGCCCGGCCGACAGGTCCACGGTGATCGTGACGTCCTTCGGGGCCAGGTCGACCTTGGAGCGCTCATCGCCGGCGGCGCCGTGGCGGCAGACCCAGACGCCGTTGATGGCGACGTTCAGCCGGTCCGGCTCGAAGACGGCATCGGTGGTCCCCACCGCGGCCAGCACCCGGCCCCAGTTGGGGTCCTCGCCGCCGATGGCGCACTTCAGCAGGTTGTTGCGGGCCACGGCCCGGCCGGCCTGGACCGCGTCCGCCTCGGAGGCGGCGCCGACCACCTCGATGGCGATCATCTTCCCGGCGCCCTCGGCGTCCAGCTGCAGCTGGCGGGCCAGGTCTGCGCAGACCTCGGTCAGTGTCACGGTGAACTCGGCGGCCTCGGGCCGCACGCCGGCCGCCCCGCTGGCCAGCAGGAGCACGGTGTCGTTGGTCGACATGCAGCCGTCGGTGTCCAGCCGGTCGAAGGTCACCGCCACTGCCGACCGCAGCGCGGCGTCGAGCTCATCCGGGCCCAAATCGGCGTCCGTGGTAATAACACACAGCATGGTGGCCAGGGCCGGGGCGAGCATGCCCGCTCCCTTGGCCATGCCGCCGATGGTGTAACCCCCCACACCGCGCCGGAAGGCGATCTTGACCACCGTGTCAGTGGTCCTTATCGCGTCTGCGGCGGCCAGGCCGCCTGCCCGGGACGCGTCAGCCACCGCGGCGGCCAGGCCGGGCAGGAGCTTGTCCATCGGCAGCCGCTCGCCGATCAGGCCGGTCGAGCAGACCGCGATCTCGCCCGCGCCGACCTCCTCGCCCGCGGCGCTGATCGTCGCGGCCAGGTGCTCGGCGGTGGCGTGCGTGTCCTGGAAGCCGAGCGAGCCGGTGCAGGCGTTGGCGCCGCCGGAGTTGAGGGCCACGGCGCGTACCCGGCCGCCGCTCACTACCTGGCGGGACCACAGCACCGGCGCGGCCTGGACCCGGTTGGAAGTGAAGACGGCGGCCGCGGCGCGGGATGGCCCGTCGTTCAGGACCACGGCCACATCGCGCTGGCCGGACTCCTTCAGGCCGGCCGTCACTCCGGCAGCGCGGAATCCGAGCGGGGCGGTGACGCTCACTGCTTCTCCTTCGCTCGCCTTCGGGGCGCCTCAAGCCGCCCCATTCCCTCGTCGCTCGTTCCTCGCTCCTCAGTCCATGCGGCGCCGCGCCCCCTTGGCTCGCTCACTGCTTCTCCTTCGCTCGCCTTCGGGGCGCTCTGTTTCCCCGCTCGCCTCCGGGCGCTCTTGACGCGCCCTTTGGCTCGCGGTTCCCCTTTGGCTCGCTCATGGTGCGACTCCGTAAGCGGTCAGGCCGGCGGTCTCCGGCAGGCCGAGCATGAGGTTGGCAATCTGGACCGCCTGGCCGGCCGCGCCCTTGACCAGGTTGTCGAGGGCGCAGATGACGACCGCGCGGCCCGCGTGGGCGTCGGCCGCGGCCTGCAGGTGGGCTGCGTTGGAGCTCAGCGTCGCGCCGGTACCTGGCCACTGTCCCTCGGCCAGCAGGTGCACGAAGGCCTCGCCCGCGTAAGCCTCGGCCAGCGCGCCCCGGAGCCGGGCGGTAGACACCCCGGCCGAGGACAGCCGCGCCGTGCAGGTGGCCAGGATGCCGCGTGGCATCGGGGCCAGCGTCGGGGTGAACGACACAGTCACGTTCCTGATCCGCTGCTGGCTGGCCCGTTCGGCAGAAAGGGTTTGCTCTATTTCGGGCGTATGCCGGTGCGTGCCGCCGACCTGATAGGCGGACATCGAGCCCATCACCTCGGAGCCGAGCAGGTCCGGACGGGGCGAGCGGCCCGCGCCCGAGGTGCCCGAGGCGGCGACGATCACGATGTCGGACTCCTCGACCAGTCCGGCCGCGAGCAGCGGCGCCAGAGCCAGGATCGAGGCCGTCGCGTAGCAGCCGGGCGCGGCCACCATGGCCGAAGCCCTGATCGCGTCCCGGGCGCCGGGCAGTTCGGGCAGGCCATAGGTCCAGCGGCCGGCGTAAGGCGTGGGGTAGTACCGGGTCCAGGCCTGCGGATCATCGAGCCGGAAGTCGGCGCTCAGGTCGACGATCTTCAGCTCGGCAGGCAGCGCGGCGGCCAGCCGCGCCGACTCCCCGTGCGGAAGGGCGGTGAACAGCAGGTCGGCATCACCCAGCAGCCCGGGATCGGCCGGGACGAAGACGCCGTCGCCCAGGCCGGGATGACCGGTCAGCTGCGGGTGCAGCGCGGTGACGCTGGTCCCGGCATTCCCGCCCGCGGCTACCGGGCCGATTTCCAGCTCCGGGTGGCCGGCCAGCAGGCGGAGTAGCTCACCGCCCGCGTAGCCGCTGGCTCCCGCGACCGCAACCCGCGCGCCCATGTGACTGCCTGACCCCCTTAAGATCCGGTATCTCGTGAAAGATTATTCAGTAAGTCGCATTATTATGCAACAGCTCTGACGGCCGGGCCCGGCGCGTCCCGGCGACTAGGGTGAGAAGGTGCGACGGAGGGGGGCGGGCCGACTTCCGGTAGCGGGCCGCGCCATGGGCGTCATGGGGTTCAGGGCGGCACGGGTGCTCGGCGTGATGGCGGGCGGCGCCTTGCTGGCGGGGGCCGCGGGCGGGCTGGCGGGCTGCTCCTCCGGGTCAGCCGCGGGCGTGCAGGCCGGCGCGACCTGCGGCACCACCCGTACGGCGGCGGACGTGCCGGTCGTCATCAAGGTCACCAAGGGCACCGTGAACTGCAGCCAGGCGCTGCGGGTCGAGAACGAGTACGCCGCCAAGATCAAGTCCGGGCAGGTGCCGGGCAACGGCGGCGGCGCACCGGTCGGGGTGTACGGGTGGATCTGCCAGGGCTTCCCCACGCCGGAGGTGCTCAGCACGGGCAACGCCTCGCAGTGCCACACCGGTAGGGCCGCGATCGTGGCGGTGCTCCCGGTTCCCGCCCCGTCGGCGACGAACGCCGCCGACTAGCCGACGGCTCCGTTGATGCCGCCTGAGGTACTGCTGACGGCGCTCAGGCCCCTGGTCGTGCTGATCATCTGCACCTGATCGCGGCCGCAGCTCTTGGCCCGGTAGAGCGCGGCGTCGGCCGCCGCCATCAGCTCGGTCAGCTTGCGCTCGGTGCCGCCGTCCAGCGCCGCAACCCCGAGCGACACGGTGACCTGCACCAGTTCCCCGCCCGCGGCGCCGGGAGCGATGATGCGCAGCCCGGCGATGTGGGACCGGATCCGCTCCGCGATGCGGATGGCGTCGACGGCTTTGGTGTGCGGCAGCAGCAGGGAGAACTCCTCACCGCCCCACCGCCCGGCCACGTCATACGAGCGGAGCAGGCCGGTCAGCAGGTGGGCGATCTCCCTGAGCACCTGGTCACCGACCAGGTGGCCATGGGTGTCGTTGATCACCTTGAACCTGTCGATGTCCAGCAAGGCGATGGCCAGCGGCGTCCGGGTCCGCACCGCGCGGGCCACCTCGGTGCTGGCGAGATTCTCCCAGGTAACGGCGTTGAACAGGCCAGTCTTGGCGTCTATTCGCGAGTCGTTGAGCAGGCGGTTGTGGCGCAGGGAGCGCTGCAGCAGGTTGATGCAGGGAGCGGCGAAGACCAGGGCGATCCAGCTGAAGGCCGCGCAGAAGGTGACCAGGACCGCAACGCACCGCTCGTTCAGATCGCTGTAGAGCGCGTCTTTGGCGAAGTGCTCGTCGCCGAGCCTGACGGCCGGATCCGAGCCCTTGAGCAGGGTCACGATCAGGGCCTGGTAGACGATCCACTGCACGGCCGCGCCGACCGCCACCAGGCTGATCCAGGCCAGGGCACGGCTGCCTGGCTCCGACACCGTGCCGTGGACCACGCGGAGCAGGGCATGGAAGACGAGGGCGGCGGCGATGTAGCTGAGTCCGGTGGCGCACGCGCTGAATACCCGCTGATAGAGGGCGATCCGGCGGATCCGCCACTGGGTCAGGGCCAGCCGGATCACGGGCAGGACCGGGGCGCAGGCCAGCGGCAGCAGCAGCGCGGCCGGCAGTTCCCAGGTCGCATGCATGTCCTTGACGGACCCGCCGTTGGCGCCGACCCGCCGGGTGAGTTCTACCGTGGCCGCACTGCCGACCAGCAGGCAGCCGAACAGCCAGAGATCATGGAACCCGATGGTGAGCCGGCTCGCCGCCGCCCCCAGCAGGGCCGCATCGGCCAGCACCACAATGCCGATGAAGGCGATCAGCCAGCGGGGAAGCTGCCACACCAGCCAAGCCCTCACCCACGCGCCTCGCCCGTCTACAGGGCGAAGGGCATTCACCTGGGTGTGTTCGGCTATCACGTGCACCTTGAACCTGAGTCGGGAGGTTACGTACCACCTAGTGTCCCGTATTGAGACGATAATGACTGCCGAACGTCAAAATTCGACTACTCAGCGAGGTTGAAACGTCCTCTGCTTGACCGAGATAACGGACATTCCGGGATTGCGTACCGATGGTCACTAGCGGACTTGGCGCAGCCAACGGGCGGGGCGGCCGGCGGCCTCGCGTGAGCCGGCCGGGACGGAAGCCTGGCATGAGCCGGCCGGGACGGCCCGGATCCGCAGTGGTAACGACCTCTGGGCACGGCTGAACACGCTCGGACCGTCCGAGCGGCCGCCGCGAGCGGAGTCGGCGCCGCTCACCGCGCTCAGGCCCCTGGTCGTGCTGATCATCTGTACCTGGTCGCGGCCGCCCGCCTTGGCCCGGTACAGCGCCGCGTCCGCGGCGGCGAGCAGTTCGGAGAGCTCCCGGCGGCTGCCGCTGTCGAGCGCCGCAACCCCGATCGAGACGGTCACGTGCACTCGCTCTCCGCCCGTCGAACCTGGCGCGATGATGCTCAGGCCCGCGATGTTAGCGCGCACACGCTCCGCGATCCGGAACGCGTCCACGGCCGTGGTCTGGGGCAGCAGCAGCGAGAACTCCTCGCCGCCGAACCGTCCGGCCTGGTCGTAATCGCGCAGCATGGCGTTCAGCGTGTTCGCGATCTCCTTGAGCACCTGGTCACCGGTCAGGTGCCCGTAGGTGTCGTTGATGGCCTTGAACTTGTCTAGGTCCAGGATGGCGATCGCCATCGGTGACCGCGTCCGCACCGCGCGGATGACCTCCGCTGTCGCCTCGTGCTCCCAGGTCGCCGCGTTGAGCAGCCCGGTCTTGGAGTCATTCCGCGATTCGGTCATGAGCTGGACGTGCCGCAGCGACCGCTGAAGCAGCGTGACCACGGGCAGGGCGACCAGCGCCATCAGCGGGTTGCCTGCCACCCCATAAGTAACCAGGAGCGCGATGCTGATTTCGGCAACATCGTTGTAGAGATGGTCGCGGTTAAGGATCTCCGAGCGGATGCTCGCGGCGGGGTCGCTTCCTTTGATGGCCGTCATGATCATGGCCTTGTTCAGTGCCCAATGCACCAGGGCACTGACAAGCACTAGCGAGGTCCACACGCTGGCACGGATGAGCGTTCCGGCCGAGGCCTGCGGCATCAGGCCGGACAGGCTGTGGAAGGTTACCGACGCGGCACCGTAACACAGGCCGATCGAGGCGCCGCTGAATGCCCGGCGGTGGGCGGGGGCACGGCGAACCCGGAACTGTATCAGGGCGAACCGAACCATCGGGATCAGCAGTGCGTACAGCGGAGGCAGCAAGATGGCAGCAGGCAACTCCCAGACGGCCTGGACGTCTCTGATGTGGCCGCCTTGCTCCCCTCCACGCCTGGTCAGCTCGACGGCGAGCGCCGTGCAGAAAAGCAGTAGGCCGAACAGGACTAGGTCGTGTTCAGTGATCGTGGTGAGCGATGCCGCGATAGCGACGGCGGCCAGGGCCGCGGTGTCGACCGCGAGCACGTAGGCGCGGAGCCACCGCGGTAGCGACCAGATCTGCCAGGAACCGATGGCCGCCAGCCGTCGCCAGGGGCGACGAGTCATGCGCATCGGTGTCTCCTCACACGGCCTGTCGCGTTGCCATCTACGGAGCAGCCCGTCTAACGATTCTCCCGCATTGTCCCGATTGAGGAGTGCAAATCGTGAAAACCCGGCTACTCACTGGTAGAACAATACCCTCTCGACCGACCTTGTTCCTATAGCGCCTCAGGACAGCGTGCGAGTTGCGCCATGTCACGTCCGATACATAATTATTCCCGACATTAGGTACAAAGTACCTCTCATGCGCAATTGCGGGCACAATGGGTAGTCGCGGAGCTTGACCACAGGTCAGGACATCTCGGAAGGAAGCACGAGACCGGCGAAAGCTGAACCACGACCTGAGGTTATACGTTTCATTTAGTTACTCAGAGAATCCATTCGAGTACTTAGCGAAAGGAGAAAGCCATGCGCGAGTCGAGCTGGGGCTGAGTCCACCACCGCCACCACCGCACCCCAACCCCGACCAGCCAGGAAGGACGCGACATGCGCGAGTCCAGCTGGGGCTGACCCCCCGCCACCACCGCACCCCAACCCCCACCAGCCAGGAAGGACGCGACATGCGCGAGTCCAGCTGGGGCTGACCCCCCGCCACCACCGCACCCCAACCCCCACCAGCCAGGAAGGACGCGACATGCGCGAGTCCAGCTGGGGCTGACCCCCCGCCACCACCGCACCCCAACCCCCACCAGCCAGGAAGGACGCGACATGCGCGAGTCCAGCTGGGGCTGACCCCCCGCCACCACCGCACCCCAACCCCCACCAGCCAGGAAGGACGCGACATGCGCGAGTCCAGCTGGGGCTGACCCCCCGCCACCACCGCACCCCAACCCCCACCAGCCAGGAAGGACGCGACATGCGCGAGTCCAGCTGGGGCTGACCCCCCGCCACCACCGCACCCCAACCCCCACCAGCCAGGAAGGACGCGACATGCGCGAGTCCAGCTGGGGCTGACCCCCCGCCACCACCGCACCCCAACCCCCACCAGCCAGGAAGGACGCGACATGCGCGAGTCCAGCTGGGGCTGACCCCCCGCCACCACCGCACCCCAACCCCCACCAGCCAGGAAGGACGCGACATGCGCGAGTCCAGCTGGGGCTGACCCCCCGCCACCACCGCACCCCAACCCCCACCAGCCAGGAAGGACGCGACATGCGCGAGTCCAGCTGGGGCTGACCCTGTACCGCACTACTGGTGTCCGCTGGTCGGCCGGCCACGATCGTGTACCCAGCCGATCGCTATCGCCAGCGCCACCATGGCGCCGACAGCGCCGAACACCGCGATTACCCGCGCTGGCGGGTGGTGCTGCGCTGCGGCCCCCGCCAGGATCATTGCCGTGCCTTGACCTAGACTCAACCCGCCCTGGGCAAGGCCGAAGGCCTGACTGCGCTGTTCTGGCGGCGTTGCGCTTACGAAGGCGGCATTGGCGGCGAGCTGGTATGAAGCGCACAGACCCGATGCGATAAGGATCAGCAGGCAGCCGGTCAGATTAGGCTGCACGAAGAACAAGACAAGTATCCCGCAGGCCGCGACCGCGAGCGGACCCATGACGCGCAGCCGCGTCACCGGAGTCACGAATCGGCTGAG
Source organism: uncultured Actinomycetes bacterium (assembly GCA_963835775.1). Taxonomy (GTDB): domain Bacteria; phylum Actinomycetota; class Actinomycetes; order Streptosporangiales; family Streptosporangiaceae; genus Palsa-504. Next base: position 550,945 of record CAWIHB010000010.1, read on the forward strand.
CAGGATCGCGCCCGCGCATTGCCCCAGGGCGTCAGCGGCCAAGATCACGCCGACAGCGGCCGCCGCGCCGCCGCCGACGTCATGAGCGAGCGGGGCCGCCACGCCTTCCGGCGCAGTGTAGAACGCGGCCAGCAAGCCGAACAGCAGGGGCCAGCGTAGCGCCGGGCGAGCAAGGACAAGCCGAGTGCCGGCCACGATGCCGCCCAGCCGGGACAAATCGCGGTCAGCGCCGAGCGTCGCGGGCGCGGCGCGCGGGTGTACCCAGGCGCGGACGATAATCGCCGAACCGGCGAAGGTCGCGGCGTCGATGACGAGGGAAGTCCCCGTGCCCAAGAACCCGACTAGGGTGCCACCCGCGGCGAACCCGAGGACCTGCGCGAACTGGTATGTGGTCAGGGTCACCGCCGTGCCCATCACGTACCGCTCGCCGGTGAGTACGTCCGGGTAGATCGCCGCGCGCGCCGAGGTGAACGGGGCACCCACGAGCGTAACCACGAACAGCAGCGCCACTAGGGCGACAAGCGGCATGCCCGGGACCGCCATCACCAAGACGATCGCGGCCCGCGCGATGTCGCAGGCGATCATGACGCGACGGCGGGGATACCGGTCGGCGAGCCAAGCCAGCGTCACGCCGCCGATAAAGGTCGGCACGATGCTGACCACGAACGTGATCGCCGCGAGCAGGGCCGAACGGGTCCGGTCGTAGACCAGGACAGTCAGCGCCACACGGGCCAGCTGGTCGCCCACCACCGACAGCAGCTGAGCGAGCCACAAGGCACGGAATTCTGCCACCGCGAATACGTCACGGAACGGGATCCTCGCGGCCTGCTCCTGCGCACCCCCCCGGGCCACCACGTGCCTTGTTATCTTTCCCTCCGGCTCAGCGTTGCGCTGTGGTCTTCGGTGATCACATCCTGACCGACAGTTGCCTGCTTTCGCAACAAGGCGGGCGGGCGTGACCGTGAACGGCTACCCGCCGGCCCAGGACATGAAACCCGGACCCTGGCATGCCGACGGCCTGGTGCTGGTGGTGCTCCTGGTGTTCAGGAAGCATACGGGATCCGAGGGGCGCCGCTTGGGCGGGGGACAAGGGTAATGAAACTGGACTTTCAGCACACTGGAGGGTCGCGAAGGGTTTCCATCTGCTTCGCGATCATGAGCTGTGCCGCACCAAGCCGGATCACCGGCCCCAGCAGTCACATTGGGAGACGTGAAACTGGTGTGACACCAGGGATGCACACCGGCGCCGGACGCCGGCCTGACCCGGGCCTGTCCCCGGCACCGCTGCCGCTGCCCCTTGCACCCGCCGGCGCTGAAATGCCAGTTTCATTCCGCCGGGCCCCGGGCCGCCGGGCCGGGCCCCGGGCCGCCGGGCCGGGCCGCGGGGCGCGTGGACTGGAGCTATCCGCTGCGCAGGACGGCGCCGACTCGGCGGGCGGCCTCGGCGACGGCGGCGTCGCGGGCGGCGGTGGTCTCGGCCACGGTGAGCGTGCGGTCCGGGGCGCGGAACCTGAGCGTGTAGGCCAGCGACTTGCGGTCCTCGCCGACCTGGGCCCCGGTATACACGTCGAACAGCCGCACGTCCTCGAGCAGGTCCGCCGGAGCGCCCGCGGTCAGCGCCGCGGCCACGTCCGCGGCGGGCACCGCCGCGTCCACGATCAGCGCCACGTCCTGCATGGCCAGCGGGTACGTGGACAGGAACGGCGCCTGTACCGCGCCGACGCTCTCGGCCGCCGCGAACATCACCGAAAGGTCGAGCTCCATGGCGCAGGCCCGGTCCGGCAGCCCGAAATCCTTGATCACCCGCGGGTGCAACTCGCCCGCGTGCCCGGCCAGCCACTCCCGCTGGGCACCGTCAGCGGACGGCGAGGACGAAGAGGACGGCGAGGACGGGGAGGACGGGGAGGACGGGGAGGACGAAGAGGACGGGGAGGACGAAGAGGACGGGGAGGACGGGCCGACCAGGGCGTAAATGGCCGCGCACCGCCCGGGATGCCAGGGCGCGTGCCGGTCGGCCCTGACGTCCAGCGTCACCCGGCAGATCCGGCCCACCGCGCGGGCCGCCTCGATCGCGTCCGCCCAGGTCGAGACCCGCCCGGGACCCCACCAGCCGTCAACCTCGCGCTCGCCGGCCAGCACCGCGGCCACCCGCAGCGGCTGGTCGGGCAGCGCCGCCTCCAGCGACGCGAGTTCGGCCACCGAGGGTCCCCGGTCCACGGCGAGGATGGGAGCCGAGTCGGTGGCCCCGGGCCGGGGCCGGAAGACCAGGCCGATCTCGAACAGCGCGGTATCGGCGAAACCCCGGCCGATGTTCCTGGCCAGAACCCGGAACAGGCCGGGCAGCAGTGTGGTCCGCAGCAGCGGCTCGTCCTCGCTGAGCGGGTTGGCCACCACCACCGCCGGACGGCGCATGTCCTCAGGCGGCAGCCCGAGCAGGCCGGCGTCGGAGCGGGAGGCGAACGGCGAGGCCAGCACCTCCACGTACCCGGACTCGGCCAGCGTCCGGCCCACGCTGCGGCGCAGCCGCTGCCGCGGTGTGAGCCCGCGCCCGGCCAGCGCCCGGGGCATCCGGGCCGGGACGTTCTCGTACCCCTCGAGCCGGATCACCTCCTCGGCCAGGTCGGCCGGGTCGGTCAGATCGGGCCGCCAGGGCGGTGGGGTGACGTCGACCGTCGTCACCAGCTCGGGGAACATGGTCGGCTCCGGTTCGGTCGGGGCCCCGGCCCGCCACGGCGCGACGGTGGGCTTGGGGGCCCGGGTCTGGTGCACCAGGCAGCCCACTTCCCGCAGCCGGTGGACCACGGTGTCCCGGCCGTAGGTCACTCCGGCTACCCGGTCCGGGTAGTCGGCGGCCATGGTGATCAGCACCGGCGGCACGTCGGCCGACGCGTGTGTGCAGCCGGGCACGACCTGGCCGCCGCCCAGCCCGGACAGCAGCGCGACCGCCTTGGCGGTGGCGCGCAGCGGCAGCTCGCGGTCCACGCCGCGCTCGAACCGGTAGGAGGCCTCGCTGTGCAGCTTGTGCCGCCGGCTCATCTTGGCCGTGCCCTCGGCCGAGAAGTGCGCCGCCTCGATGACCAGATCGGCCGAAGCCTCGTCGATCTCGGTGGACAGGCCGCCCATGGTGCCGGCCATGGAGATCGGCCCGGAGGAATCGGTGATGAGGATGTCGGCCGGGTCGAGGGTCCTGACCACGTGGTCCAGGGTCTCGAGCCGCTCGCCGGGGCGGGCCCGGCGGACCACGATCTCGCCGGTCAGCTTGGTCCGGTCGAAGGCGTGCAGCGGCTGACCGAGCTCCAGCATCAGGTAGTTGGTCACGTCCACCGCGAGCGACACCGACCGCACGCCGCACCGGGCCAGCCGGATCCGCATCCACAGCGGGGTGCGGGCCGACGGGGAGAAGCCGCGCACCTCGCGCAGCACGAACCGGTCACACGCGGTCGGGTCGTCGATGCGGGCCTTATAGACGTCCGGCCCCACGTAATCCAGGTCGCCGCCCAGCACGCTGGCGTCCGGCAGCCCGGATGAGGCAGGATCGGTGAACGGCACCAGGAAGGCGCTGGCCAGCTCGCGGGCCACGCCGCGCACCGACACGGCGTAGCCGCGGTCGGGGTTGACCGCGATGTCGAACACCTCGTCGCGCAGCCCGGCGTAGGCCACGAAGTCCTCGCCGAGCGGGGCGTCGGCGGGCAGCACCAGGATGCCGGTGTGGTCGTCGCCGATGGCCAGTTCGCTGGCCGAGCAGATCATCCCCTCGGACATGCGCCCGTAGGTCTTGCGCGCGCCGATCTCGAACCCGCCGGGCAGCACCGCCCCGGGCAGCGCCAGCGCCACCCGGTCGCCGGCCTCGAAGTTGGTCGCGCCGCAGATCACCCCGGACGCCTCGTCCGGGGGACCGTCGAGCTGCCCTTCGGTAACGGCGACATGGCAGTACCTGATCGGCTTCTTCAGCCCGGTCAGGTCCTCGACCGACAGCACCTGGGCCACGACGACGCCGCGGATGTCATGCCCGACCGAGTCCACCGACTCAACCTCGAGCCCGGCCGCCGTCAGCCGCCGCGCCACCTCAGCGGCGTCGACCGGCTCGGGCAGCGGCGCGTACTCGCGCAGCCAGGAAAGCGGCACTCGCATGTCAGATCTCCATCCCGAACGCCCGGCTGAACCGCACGTCGCCCTCGGTGGTCTCCCTGATGTCGGCCAGCCCGTGGCCGATCATCAGGCTGCGCTCGATGCCGAGGCCGAACGCGAACCCGGTGTACCGGTCGGGGTCGATGCCGCACGCCACCAGGACCCGCGGGTTGACCATGCCGCAGCCTGCGATCTCGATCCAGCCCTGCGACCGGCACACCCGGCACGGATCGCCGCCTGGCTTGGCCGAGGCGCCGCGGCACAGGTGGCACTCCATCGACACGTCGCCCGACGGCTCGGTGAAGGGGAAGTAGTCCGGCCGCAGCCGGGTCCGCAGCCCGGACCCGAACATCGCGTCCACGAAGGACTGGATCGCCCCGCGCAGGTCGGCCATGGTCAGGCCCTCATCGACGGCGAGCCCCTCGATCTGGTGGAACACCGGGCTGTGGGTCGCGTCGAGCGCCTCGTTGCGGTAGCAGCGGCCGGGGCTGACCACGTACAGCGGCAGCGGCCTGGTGAGCATCGACCTGATCTGCACCGGCGAGGTGTGGGTGCGCAGCACCATGCCCGACTTGCCCTGGGGGCCCGGCCGACCTGGCGCCTCGTCGGCGCGGGCGATGAACAGGGTGTCCTGCATCTCGCGGGCCGGGTGGTCGGGCGGGATGTTCAGCGCGTCGAAGTTATACCACTCGGCCTCGACCTCAGGCCCCTCCGCGACCTCGTAGCCCATGGCCACGAACACGTCAGACAGGCGGTCGGCGAGGGTGGTGACCGGATGCCGCGCGCCGGGCGGGGTCCGGCCGCCGGGCAGGGTGACGTCGACCGCCTCGGTGATCAGCACCTGACGGTCGCGCCTGTCCTCCAGCTTGACCTGGCGCTCGCGCAGCGCCTCGCGGAGCCGGCCGCGGGCCGCGCCCACCCGCCGTCCCGCCTCGGCCCGGTCCTGCGCAGGCAGCGCCCCGATTTCGGCGCTGGCCAGCGCCAATGGCGCCCGGTCACCGTCGTGGGCGATCCGGGCCGTCTTCAGCTCGTCCAGGGTCCCAGCGGCGGCGACGGCGGCCAGCGCCGCCGCCAGCGCCCGGCTCACCTCTGCTTCAGACAGCAGGGCCGCTCCCCCGGATCCTGCTGACTGGTCTTTCTCATTCAGTGCGGACATGAAAGGTCCTGCTTCCTGCGGGCCGTACGTAGCTTTTGGGGTCTGCTGGGTTTCCGGCGGATCTTGCTGCCGAACGGGCCGTGGTGACAGCCCACCATCAACCGGCCGGTGCCGATGGGCAAGCGTCGCGCGGAGTTCCCTGGATAGCCCGAAGGGACATTACCGTACCGTGCCTGCTCGCGTGGCTGTCAGGCCGGGCCGTTAGGCGGCAGCGGTCCCCGCGGGCACGATAAATCGGAATTCGGCCCCGCCGCCGGGGGCACGCCGCACGCAGATGGTGCCGCCGTGCGCCTCGACCAGGCCCTTGACGATGTACAGGCCCAGGCCGGTGCCGCCGCCGTGCTGGCCTCTGCGGCTGCCGCCACGGGGCTTGCCGCGCCAGAACTGGCGGAACACCCGGGGGGCCACGTCAGGCGAGATGCCCTCGCCCTGGTCGCGCACGGATACGGCGGCCGCGTCGGGCACGCCCACGGGCGGGCCCGCTGCCTCGCCGGCCTCCAGGTGCGCTGGCTCTACCACGACTGTCACGATACCAGCGCCGTGCCGGACCGCGTTCTCGACCAGGTTGCTGAGGATCTGGTCGATCTTGTCGGCGTCCAGCCAGGTCTCGGGCAGGCCGCTGTGCACCTCGAGCCGGAACCGGTCCTCGGCCTCGCCGGCCGCGACGCGGCCCGCGATGATCTTCCTGGCCCGGTCGGGCAGGTCGACCAGCTCCCGGTGCACCTCCATCCGGCCCGACTCGATCCGGGACACGTCAAGCAGCTCGGTGATGAGCCTGGTCACCCGGTCCGCGTCGGCATTTACCGTTTCCAGCATCACGCGCTTCTGGTCATCGGTGAACCGGCCCCACTTGGCCAGCAGCGTGGCGGTGAAGCCCTTGACACTGGTCAGGGGCGAGCGCAGCTCGTGTGCCACGGTGGACACCAGCTCGGCTCGGCTGCGCTCCAGCCGCTCCCGCTGATGCGCGTCCCGCAAGGTGATGACCAGCCGCCTGACGGTGTTGTCCCGGGGGGGACGACCCCGCTGTGTCTCCTCGGGGGGACGACCCCCCCAGACCCCCCCGTCACGGGGGGCTACCCGCCCCCCGTGCCCCCCGGCCCGGGCCCCCCTGGCTCGGACGTAACCGACCGAGACTAGAACCTCGGTGCCGTCGGTTAGGTGGAGGGAGCGCTCGGGGTGGCGGGTGCGGGTGGGCAGCCCGTGGTACGGATCGGCGTACACCCACCAGTCCCGGCCGTCGGCGTCGCGCAGCGGCAGCACGTCGAAGACGAACTTGCCGATCATCTCGGCCGGATCCAGCCCGGTCAGACGGGCCGCGACCCGGTTGAACACGATGATGCGGCCCACCTCGTCGGCAACCACCACCCCGTCGGGCAGCTCGTCGGCGAAGACCAGGCTCCCGATCGGGACGGGGCCTTCGGGTACGGGGCCTTCGGGTACGGGGCCTTCGGGTACGGGGCCTTCGGGTACGGGGCCTTCGGGTACGGGGCCTTCGAGTACGGGGCTGGCGCCAGAGTCACGACCGTCAGCGGTCTCGCGGTCGGGAGTGAGCGGCGAAGCCGCCCCGCTCGGTGTGAGCTCGTCCACTTCAGCGAAGCCTCCGCCCGGCGGGGCCGCACGTCAAAACGTCCGGCGGCCGGATGTGGTCACGGTATGGGTGACGGATTGTGATCAGACTCTAGCGCGTATACGGTCATTGTGACAGTCCTGAGACGTTGAATTCTCTATGTTGTAGACCAAATACTCTATGCCGCCAGATGCTGCTTACGTCCCACGTTGTCCGGTTACTGCGTGTACTCGCTGCGCACGCGCGGATGCATAGAGGCACACCGCGGCGGCGGTGGCCAGATTGAGGCTCTCGGCCCGGCCGTAGATCGGCACCGCGATGGGCTCATCGGCCAGCGCGACCAGATCCGGCGGCAGGCCCCACGCCTCGTTGCCGAACATCCACGCGGTCGGCTCGGCCAGCCGTGCCTGCACGCCCGGGTCGTCGATCGAGCGCGCCGCACCGCCGTCCGCCGCCACCACGCGCAGGCCCGCCTCGCGCATGGCCGCCACCGCGGCCTCGATCCGGCAGCCTGCTACCACCGGCAGGTGGAACAGGCTGCCCGCCGAGGCGCGCACGCACTTGCCGTTGTACGGGTCTACCGATGCGTCGGCGAACACCACCGCCTGCGCGCCCGCCGCGTCGGCGGTGCGCAGCACCGTGCCTGCGTTCCCCGGATCACGCACGTTGGCCAGCAGCGCGACCAGCCGCGGCGCCTGCGCGGCCACCGCGGCGAGCGGCACGTCGACGAAACCGCACACGGCCAGCAGACCCTGCGGGGTCACCGTCTGGGCGAGTTCGTCCATGACCTCGCCGCTGACCACGTGCACGGGCACGCCCGCGGTGGCTACCGCGGCCACCAGATCGGCATGCCGGCCGCGGGCGGGCACGGTCACGAACAGGGCGGTGATACGCGCCCCGGAGCCGATCGCCTCGGCCACCGCCTGCGGGCCTTCGGCCAGGAAGGACCGCTCCCGCTGGCGGAAGGCGCGCTTGGTCAGCCGCCTGGCTGCCTTGAGCCGAGGCGAATGGGCACCCAGGTAGGCCGGATCAGCCGACATGGGTCCGCCCGGCCATCAGCGGTGATCCCGGGAAGTCCAGTGGTCCACGCGAGCCAACGGGCTCCGCGAACAGCCACGCGGGCCCAGATCGCCCGGGTCCCGGGCGTGATCGCATGATGATCTTTGCGGCGCGCCTAGGCGGCCGCGGATCCTGACGCGTCGGGCAGCGCCTTCTTGGCCACCTCGACCAGGGCCGTGAACGCGGACTCGTCCGCTACCGCCATCTCGGCCAGCATCCGCCGGTCGACCTCGACGCCGGCCACCCGCAGGCCTTGGATGAACCGGTTGTAGGTCATGCCGTTGGCCCGGGCCGCGGCGTTGATCCGCTGAATCCACAGCCGCCGGAAGTTGCCCTTGCGGTCCTTGCGATCGCGGTAGGCGTAGGTCATCGAGTGGAGGACCTGCTCCTTGGCCTTGCGGTACAGACGCGACCGCTGGCCCCGGTAGCCGCTGGCCCGTTCGAGGACAACCTTGCGCTTCTTGTGGGCGTTGGTCGCCCGCTTCACGCGTGCCATTGCTTTGTCTCCCTCGCGCGGGCCGGGCTACTTGCCCAGCAGCTTCTTGATGTGCTTGACGTCGCTGGGCGCGAGCGTCACTTCCCCGTACAGCCGCCGCGTGAGGCGGGACGACTTGTGCTCGAACATGTGATTGCGGTTGGCGCGGCGGCGCATCACCTTGCCGGTGCCGGTGATCCGGAACCGCTTCGCGGCCCCGCTGTGGGTCTTCATCTTCGGCATGGTCGCCGTCGTCTCCATTCCTCTGTCCACGTGATGCTGCGCAAGGCGCACAGCAGTCACCGTCCCCGGCGCTGGGCGCCGGGGATTTCTGCGGCCCGGGTGCTGCTGCCGGCTGAGGCGGCCGGACCCGGGACCGCGGCGCCGTCGCTGGCGGGTTCATCCGCCGCGTCCTGCGGCGCCGCTGCCGTGGCGCTGCTGCCTAGGGCGGCTGGCGCCGCGGGGCGCGGGCTGGGCACCGACCGGTTCTGGGTCTGCCCGGCGTGCGCCTTAGTCTCGCTCTTCTTCCTGTGCGGGCCGATCACCATGATCATGTTCCGCCCGTCCTGCTTGGGCTGCGACTCCACGAAGCCGAGCTCCTCGACGTCTCCGGCGAGGCGCTGCAGCAGCCGGAAGCCCAGTTCGGGCCGTGACTGCTCACGTCCCCTGAACATGATCGTCACCTTGACCTTGTCGCCCGCCCTGAGGAACCGCTCGACGTGGCCCTTCTTGGTGCCGTAGTCGTGCGGGTCGATCTTCGGGCGGAGCTTGATCTCCTTGACGATCGTCTGGGTCTGGTTCTTGCGTGACTCCCTGGCCTTCACCGCGGACTCGTACTTGAACTTTCCGTAGTCCATGAGCTTGCAGACAGGCGGCCGCGCAGTAGGTGCGACCTCGACCAGGTCGAGATCGGCTTCCTGAGCCAGCTTGAGTGCCTCACTGACCGAGACAATCCCGATCTGTTCCCCTTTCGGCCCGACCAGCCGGACTTCGGGGGCACGGATGCGCTCGTTGATACGCGCTTCGACGCTGATGTGACCTCCTTGAGCGTCATCTCCGTCGCCGGAGCCTCCGGCGGCGGCAGGTGCCGACCAGGCCCTCGGAGCCCTCCGGACGGCGGGATGCCGCACAAGAAAGCCCCGCGAGCCATGCGCTCCGCGGGGCAACCACGACAACGGCGCCTCCCCCGTGCGCCCGGACCGGGCCACGGGAGTGCGCCGTGCCAGCTGTGACCGGATTCGCACGCACTTGCGCGTACGCCGCCGGGACGTCTGGCCGTACCCGCCAACCTCGGTGTGCACCGGGCCGACCGGGTGGGAGGTGGTCCTCCGCTTTGCGCGCCCAGCGCCGAGGCGCCGGGCTGGTCAGCGACTAAGCCTAACAGCACTCGGCCACCAAGCGGTATTCCCGCCGGGTCACGGTCAGCTTCCGGCGCGGGTCAGTTGAGCACCCGCTTGGTGAAGCTGCGGGTGCCCAGGTAAGAGAAGACCACCGTGCCGCCGACCAGCGCGAGCAGCACGCCCCACATTGGCATGTGCGGGAGGACGGGGGTCAGCACGGCCCGCAGGCCCTCGGACATGTACACCATGGGGTTGATCAGCACCGCGATCTGCAGCCAGCGGATGTGGTGCAGGGCCGACCAGGGGTAGTAGACGCAGCCGAGCATGGTGGCCGGCAGCAGGATCACGGCGAACAGCATCTGCATCTTGCGCGGGTCCATGATCGTGCCGAGCAGCAGCCCGAGCGACGCGGTGAGCAGCGAGGCGGCGGCCAGGATGAAGACGAACAGGGCCCAGTTGGTCACGTGCACGTGCGGAGCCTGGCCGGCCGCGTGCACGAACAGCACGATCGGGAACACGATGACCGCGCCGATGAACGACTGGATCGCGCCGGCCACGATCTTCTGGATGGCCAGGACCTGGATCGGCACCGGGGCCAGCGCCCGGTCCTCGATGGTGCGCTGCCAGGAGAACTCCATCACCAGCGGGAAGGTGACGGCCATGATGCCCTGCATGAGCAGCATGGAGGCCATCAGGCCGGGCACCAGGATGGTGGCGAAGTTGATGCTTCCCGCGGTCCTGGCCGTCGCCGCTCCTCCGCTCAGGGCGAAGCCGCCGCCGATCTTCGGGAACACGTAAGCGAAGACGAAGACGAACAGCAGCGGCTGCATGACCGCCCGGGTGAAGGTGGCGATGGCGTTGCGCCGCAGCACCCGGAACTCCCGGGCCATCATGGCGTTGAACGTCCTGATCAGCGTCGGCCGCGGCACCGGCGCCGCGCTGATCAGCTCGGCGATGGCGGCCGAGGAGGGCGCCCCGCCGGGCTCGGCGACCTCGATGGGGGCGCTGCGCGTGGTGGTGGTCACTCCCTGTATTCCCTTCCGGTCAAGGTGAGGAAGACGGTCTCCAGGCTGGGCTTGAGCTGGGTCGCGTCGCGTACGGTCAGTCCGGCGGCGGACCCGGCGGTGACGAGCTCACCGAGCACGCCCTCGGGCTCGCGGGTGAAGACCCGGACGGAGTCGCCCTCGGCTTCCACCTTGCTGACCCCGGGCCGGTCGGCCAGCCCGGCCCGGGTGGCCAGGCCCTCGGGGACCGTGTCCTCGTACCTGACCGTGATCACCGTCTCCGCGCCGGCGCCTTCCTTCAGCTCGGTCACCGTGCCCGCGGCGAGCACCTCGCCGTGGTCGACCACGGCGATCTGCTCGCACAGCGCTTCCGCTTCTTCCATGTAGTGCGTGGTCAGCAGGATGGTCTGGCCCTCGGCGTGCAGAACCTTGAGGATGTCCCACAGGTTCACGCGGGTCTGCGGGTCCAGGCCGGCCGTCGGCTCGTCGAGGAACAGCACGTCCGGCCGGTGCACCAGGGCCCGCGCGATCAGCAGCCGCTTGGCCTGCCCGCCGGACAGGTCGGTGGACATCGCCTTGCGCCGGTCAGCCAGCCCGAACACCTCGAGCAGCTGCGCGGCGCGGCGGGATGCCTCGCGCAGGCTGAGGCCGAAGAACCGGCTGCGGAACTCCAGGTTCTCGGCCACGGTCAGCTGCATATCGAGCGTGTTGTTCTGGGTGACCACGCCGATCCTGCGCTTGACCCCCACCGGGTCGGCCACCACGTCCAGGCCGGCTACCCAGGCCCGGCCGCCGGTCGGCACGACCAGTGTGGTCAGCATGCCGATGGTGGTGGACTTGCCGGCCCCGTTCGGCCCCAGCAGCCCGAAGAACTCGCCCGAGCTGACGGACAGATCGATTCCCCGCACGGCCGGCACATCGCCGCGCGAGGTCTTATAGGTCTTGCGCAGGTCCTCGGTGCGGATCGCGAGCACGGATACACCGGTCATGACGTCAACCTATGTTGACAACGGCCTGGTGTCAACCGAAGTTGACGATGGCGCCTGCGGCACCGGGACGACACCTCATCCAGCCTCACCGGCCGCGCTCCTTCCTGACCATCTCGCCGAAGTGGCCGATCATATCGACGAAGAACTTGCGGATGACCGGCTCGTCGGCCGGGTTCACGAAGCTGAACGCGGCCTGCCACTGCGGTCCCGCCGTGGCGAAGTAGTCCTCGCAGGTGCGACGGCCCTTGTCGGTCACGTACAGCCTGACCACCCGCCGATCACCGGCATCCCGCCGCCGCTCCACATAGCCCTCACGGACCAGGGTGTCGACCACCGCGGTCAGCGTGCCTGGCGAGGACCAGCCTCGCGCCGCCACGTCGCTCGACTTGCTGCCGTCGTCGGCCAGCAGGAGGCGCAGCACGCCCAGCCCAGCTGGGCTTATCCGCAGGCCCGCCTGGGCGACCGTGCCCGCGTAGAAGGCGCCCATCACCCTGGAGGCGGCCAGCAGCAACGCGGGCAGCGGGGCGTCGGCGGGAATCCCGTCCTCCGGGCCGCGCCAGGTCCACCCCGGGTCCGGCGCGCACTCCGGATCCGCGGCCGCGGATCCGGGGGCGCGGGCCGCGGTGGCACCGGCCTCGGTGGCTCCGGCCTCGGGGGTACCGGCCTCGGGACGCGATCCGGCCGCGGGCCCGGCGCCGGCGAGGTCTACATCAGTCACGGGGCCAGTCTCCACGGCAGCTACTTCCATGTCAAATCATTTGAAGTCGAAATACTACGGCCTGGCGTCGACAGCCGCGTTCGCCCGGCCGGGCCCCTACCCTTGGGCGGAGTGAGCAGCGTAGCGAGCCAGCACGACCAGTCTCCGCCGGACGAGTCCGCCCGGTCGGCTGCCGTGCCCCGCATACGCGCGGCGAGCCGGGGGCCGTGGCTCGTCGTGGCTCTGTATGTGCTGGGCGCCTTCGCGCTGACCTGGCGGCTATGGGCCGACCCGGCCGGGCGGATGGTGACCGGCAACGCGGGCGACATCACCCTGTTCGCCTGGTTCATGCGGTACACGGCCACGGCGCTCTCGCACGGCCACCTTCCGGCCCTGACCACGACCGGCCTGAATGCGCCGCAGGGCATCAGCCTGATGTGGAACACCTCCGTGCTGCTGCCCGCGGCGGTCCTGGCTCCGGTGACACTGCTGGCCGGCCCGCAGGCCAGCCTGACCGTCATGCTCACGGCCGGCTTCGCAGGCTCCGCGGCCAGCCTGTTCTTCGTGCTGCGGCGGTGGCAGGCCAGCCTGCTCGCGGCGGGGCTGGGCGGCGCGGTGTACGGATTCTCACCGGCCATGCTCACCGCGGGCGTCGGTCACTTCCAGCTGGTGTTCGCGGTACTGCCGCCGCTGATCATCGACGCGGTGCTGCGCCTGGCCACGGGCCGGGGGAACGAGGTGCGCACCGGCCTGGGGCTGGGCCTGCTGGTGGCCGCGCAGCTCTTCATCGGGGAAGAGCTGCTGGTCGACACGGCGGTGACCGCGGTGGTGATGGTCGTGGTGCTGGCCGTCAGTCATCCGCGGGCGGCCGTGGCGGCGGTCAGGGAAGGTGCCGCGTCCATCGCGGCCGGCCTGGGCAGCGCAGCCGCGGTCGCCCTGGTGATCTGCGGCTATCCGCTATGGGTTCAGTTCCGCGGCCCGCTCAGCGAGCACGGCAGCCCGTGGATCGTGCCGACGTTCCACACCTACCTGTACTCGTTCGTGACGCCGTCCAGCGCGCTGCTGTTCCACACCGCGGGCAGCGCGGCGGCGGCCGCGGCCTACCCCGAGCCGCTGCCCGAATATCTCGGCTACCTGGGCTGGCCGCTGCTCGCCGTGGCGGTCCTGGCGGCGGTGTGCTTCTGGCGGGATCCGAAGGTCCGGCTGGCGGCCGTGACGCTGGTGCTGCTCGAATGGTTCTCCCTCGGCGCCGTCGGCCTCCGGGTGCACGGAATCCGCTATCCGGCGACCCTGCTGCCTTGGCACTACCTGCAGCACCTGCCGGTGCTGGCCCAGGTGCTGGCGGACCGGTTCACGATCCTGGCGGACGGGGTGGCCGCTGCCTTGCTCGCGTTCGCCCTGGACCGGGCCCGCCGGGTGGCGCCGGGTACCGGGCGCGGCCGGCTGACCGCGCTCCTGGCCACGCTGGTGGCGGTGCTGGCCGTGCTGCCGCTTATCCCGCGGCCGTACGCGGCGTCAGCCGTCAGCTCGGCGCCGGCGGGCTGGCAGGCGGCCTTCGCGCGGCTGCGGCTGGCCGCCAATGACCACGTGCTGGTCATCCCCGACGAGCAGTACGGGATGCGCTGGCAGGCGGAGACCGGCGAGCCCGGCTCCATGGTGGGCGGCGGCGACTTCATCGAGTCGGGCCCGGGCGGGCAGGCCGCGGCTTACATCTACAACCGGCTCGGGACCGCCGTGTACCTCGCTACACTCTGGCAGGGCTCACCGGCCGGACGAGCGCCGTCGCAGGCGGAGATCCGCAAGGACCTCGCGTACTGGAAACTGGCGGCGATCGTCACCGCCACCGGCCGGGACTCCCGGCTCGCGCGCTACCTGACCGGTGAATTCGGTCCGCCCGCGGTCCAGGTCGGGGATGTGCTGGCGTGGCGGCTGCCACAACCTCAACCCTGACCCGGTAGGTTATCTGCTTACGTTGAAGAGGGGCCTGCATGTCTTCTGCGGAGACGATCGTCATAACCGGAGGGGCCGGATTCCTCGGCTCCCACCTGTCCGACCGGCTGGTGGCGGACGGCTGCTCGGTTGTCTGCCTGGATAACTTCTGCACCGGGACGCCGGCCAACGTGGCGCACCTGATCGAGAACCCGGCCTTCCGGCTGATCCGCTACGACGTCACCGAGTACCTGCACGTCGGCGGGCCGGTGGACACGGTGCTGCACTTCGCCTCCCCGGCCAGCCCGGTCGACTACCTGGACCTGCCCATCGAGACGCTCAAGGTCGGCTCGATCGGCACCATGCACGCGCTGGGCCTGGCCCGGGATAAGGGCGCGCGCTTCCTGCTCGCCTCCACCTCCGAGGTCTACGGCGATCCGCTGGTCCACCCGCAGCCCGAGGACTACTGGGGCAACGTGAACCCGGTTGGCCCGCGGGGTGTCTACGACGAGGCGAAACGCTTCTCCGAGGCGCTGACGGTGGCCTACCGGAAGAATCACGGAGTCGATACGAAGATCGTCCGTATCTTCAATACCTACGGCCCGCGCATGCGCCCGAACGACGGCCGGGCCATCCCGACCTTCATCTGCCAGGCGCTGCGGGGCGAGCCGATCACCGTGGCCGGCGACGGCAGCCAGACCCGCTCGGTCTGCTACGTGAGCGACCTGATCGAGGGCATCCTGCGGCTGCTGCGGTCGTCTCATCCCGGTCCGATGAACATCGGGAACCCGAGCGAGCTTTCCGTGCTCGAGCTGGCCGAGACGATCAAGAAGATGAGCGGGTCGCAGTCCCCCATCACGTTCGTGCCGCGCCCGCAGGATGACCCGATGGTCCGGCAGCCGCGGATCGACCTGGCCAACCAGGTGCTGGGCTGGAAACCTGAGGTCGGCTTGGAAGAGGGCCTCAGGCGCACCATCGAGTGGTTCCGCGAGCACGCAGGATGACGCGCGCCGTGAAACTCTCCATCCTGATGCCCGTGTACAACGAGGCCAAGACCGTAGAGCGCGTCGTCAAGCGGGTGCTCGATGTCAGCTTCCCCTGCCAGGTGGAAGTGGTGATCGTCGATGACGCCAGCACCGACGGCACGGCCGAGATCCTCGACCGGCTGAGCGACGAGCGGCTGACCAAGATCAGGCACCCGGTGAACCGGGGCAAGGGCGCCGCGATCCGCACCGGGGTCGCGGCGGCGACCGGTGACTACATGATCCCGCTGGACGCGGACCTGGAATACCAGCCGGAGGAGATCCCCCAGCTGCTCGAGCCGGTGCTGAGCGGCGAGGCCGAGGTGGTGTACGGCTGCCGGACCTTCGGCAGCCACTCGGCCTATTCCTTCTGGTACGTGATGGGCAACAAGGCCGTCACCACCGTGGCGAACGTCCTGTTCAACGCCTACATCGCCGACCTGGAGACCTGTTTCAAGCTGATGCCGCTTGACCTGCTGCGCAGCCTCAAGGTCAGCTCCGACGGGTTCGGGATGGAGGCCGAGATCACGGGCAAGCTGCTGGCCCGCCGGATCCGGCCGTTCGAGGTGCCGGTCACCTACCGGGCCCGCAGCCGGGAAGAAGGCAAGAAGATCACCTGGCGAGACGGGGTTCAGGCGATGTGGATTCTGGCCCGGATCCGGCTGGCGAGACCGGCCGCATGAGGGCCATCAGGGGCGACCGGCAGATCCAGTGTGACGTCCTGGTCGCCCTGTCTGAATGCCGCAACCACCGGAAGTGGTTCGCGGACTTCGCCAAGCCCTACCTGGGCGATCACCCGGTGGAGATCGGCAGCGGGCTGGGTGATTACGCCCGGGAGTGGATTCCGCTGGTCGGCAAGTTCACCGTGACCGACGCGGACGAGGCGTTCGTCATCGGACTGAAGCGGGAGATGGCCGAGTTCCCCCAAGTGGATGTGCAGCAGATCCTGCTGCCCACCACGGTACGGGCCGGGCATTCCTGCCTGATCTCCTACAACGTGCTCGAGCACATCGAGGACCACATCGGGGCGCTGCGCAGCATGGCCGGGCTGGTCCGGGTGGGCGGCTACATCGTCCTGGTCTGCCCGGCGTTCCCGTTCGCGATGAGCCCGGTGGACATCGCCACCGGGCATGTCCGCCGCTACACCAGGCGCTCCATGACCAGGGCGCTGACCGGCGCTGGCCTGGAGGCAGTGGACGTGCGGTACGCCAACTCCCTGGGCCTGATCTGCTATTACGCATTCACCAGCCTGCTGCGCAGACAGCTGTCTACGGGCGGCACGATGACGGTCTACGACCGGCTGGTGGTCCCGGTGGTCCGCTTCGCGGAGCGGATGATGCGGCACCGGCCGCCTTTCGGCCAGTCGGTGATCGCGGTGGCCCGGGTGACGGGCCACGACGCGGATCCGGTTCCTCAGATCCCGGCGCTGCCGACCAGCCGGTAGACCCACGCCCCGTCGGTGTGGAAGGCGAAGGCGAAGCCGGTGGCGGACAGGTAGCGCATCAGGGCCGGGCCCGGTTTGGCCTGCCACACCACGACCCAGCCCACGTGCAGGCTGCGCAGGTCCCGCCGCGCCGCGGCGGCCTGCTCCTGGCCTACCGGGAAACCCTGCTGGGCCTGGTTGAGCTCGACATAGAACGGATGGCGCTCGATCGCGGTGATGGTCGGCTTCGGTATCCAAGAGGCGTACGCGTCCGCCCGCGGGTGGCCATCGGCCACCGCCTCCAGGATGCCCTGAGCGTACGGCTCCTCCCCGTACTGCGGGACGTTGGCCAGGCCGAACGGCACGTCGACCACGATGGAGCCGGAATGGTCGGCGGCGATCGGGCCGTCCAGGGCGGCCAGCACGGTCGGCATGGTGGGCAGGCCGTCCGGGCCCCCCGACCAGCCGGCCTCCAGGCCGCCAAGCAGGGCCACCACCACGATCAGCGGCCAGACCCGGCGGCGGCCAAGCCAGTCCACGCCGGCGCCGGCCAGCAGGGCCGCTCCGACCAGCCCGAGCAGGGCAAGCCGGTCGGCTTCGCGGAACACCGACAGCCCGGGCACCCGGATGAACCAGGTGTACGGCATCACCTCGGACACCTGCACGCCCCGCCACGTCTGGGCCAGCGGCAGGTACATGTGCTGGCCGATATACAGCACCGGCCCGAGCGCAAGCGCCGCGCCACCCAGCCACAGCAGGGCCAGCAGCCACGCGCTGCGGCGCCGCCAGCTCACGATCAGGCCGAATACGGCCACCGCGGTCAGCACCACGCCGAACGTATTCATCGTCTCGATGTGCGTACGGGACGTGTAGATGTGCCCCAGGGCGGTCAGCCCGTAGCTGGCCAGCCGGGGCGAGGGCGCGAACTGGCTGGGCAGGTTGGCCACCCAGGCCTGGTACCCGAGCGCCGCGGCCGGGGCGGCGGCGCCGCCCGCCCGGGACTGCTGGAGCATGGCGATCAGCTGGGGGCTGGCCACGACCAGCGCGGTCACCGCGGCGGCGGCCAGGATCCCGAGCCGGTCAAGCGCCGCGTCCAGGCCGCGCGTGCCGGCCAGCCAGCCGATCAGCACCAGGGCGGCGAGGATCAGGGCCATGACCGCTGATTCCTGGTTGACCAGGACCGAGGCGCCGAGCACGACGCCGAGGATCACGGCCCGCCCGATGGTGGGGTCGCGGCGCAGCCGGACGGCGGCCTCCAGGGTCACGGGCAGCAGCACGGTGCCGTACACGATGTTCAGGTGGTACCAGGCCTGGTAGGTCAGCATGGACGACAGCCCGAAGAACGCTCCGGCCGCGATGGCGCCGGCCAGCGTGGGCAGCCACAGCCGGGCTGCCCGGTACATGGCGTAGCAGGCCAGGCCGGGGGCGATCATGGTCAGCAGGTTGTAGGCGGCCGACGGGCCGAAGGCCAGTGTGACCGGCGCCATCACCACGCCGACCAGCGGCACCAGGGTGTGGTAGCCCAGCTGGAGCCCGGCGGGCGCGGCCATGTAGGTCGTGGCGTACGGGTTGTGCAGACCGATGATCTGGTGCGCCACCCACCACAGGTTCCACACGTAGATGGCCACATCGCGGCTGAAGGGCAGGCGGCCGGTGATGTAGGTGGCCAGCGGCCAGGTCGCGGCGACCCCCGCGGCCAGGAAGCCGGCCAGCACGGTCAGCTCCCGGGCCCAGGGCCTGGCCACCGTGTCCCGCAGCCGGCCCGTCCTGCTCCCGGCCGGCCCCGCCGGCCGGCCAGCCGCCCTCCGCTGCCCGCCACCTGCCCCTGGGTCATGGACGGAAGCCTAGTGGGGGGCGCGGTGCGACCGGGATCACACCTGATGACGCCCGTCCGGGGGTGCGTGCCCGCTCGCTGCTGCGTCATCCTGGCTGGGGATGAAACTCCCCGAGGTGCTCGTGCTGCTCGCCGCCGGTACGGCCGGCGGCATCTTCAGCACGGTGGTGTCCATCGCTTCCCTGGTCACCTACCCGGCGCTGCTCGCGCTCGGCGTGCCGCCGCTGGCCGCCAACATGACCAACACCGTGTCCCTGGTCCTCACCGGGGCGGGTTCTGTGGCCGGGTCGCGGCCGGAGCTGAAGGGACAGGGCCGGCGGGTGCTCCGGCTCGGCGTCATCACCGCCCTCGGCGGGGCGGCCGGGGCGGCGGTCCTGCTGAATACCCCGGCGGGCACCTTTGCCATCGTCGTCCCGGTGCTGATTGCGGCGGCCTCGCTGGTGCTCCTGGTCCAGCCCAGGATCAAGCGGCTGGCTCCGGCGCCCGATGCGGGCCGGCGGCGGCGCCTGGCCTCGGTTGCCGCGCTGTTCGCGGTGGCCATGTACGTCGGGTATTTCGGCGCGGCCGCGGGCGTCATGCTGCTCGTGGTGCTCATGACCATGATCGGCGAGCCGCTGATCAGGGTCAATGCGATCAAGAACGCCGTTTCCGGCCTGGCCAACGCGATGGCCGCGCTGTGCTTCGCGCTGTTCGGCGACGTCCGGTGGAAACTCGTGGTCCCGCTGGCGGCCGGCTTCCTCGTCGGGGGGTGGATCGGGCCGAAGATCGCCCGGCGGGTCCCGGCCGAGCCGTTCCGGGTCTTCGTCAGCCTGTGCGGGTTTGGGCTGGCGGTGAAGCTTGGCCTCAGCGCGTACCGCTGACTTTGCTGATGTTCTAGTCAAAATGAGGTAAGTGCGCTCATCGCGCGAACTAGCGTGACAAAATCCTTCACATACCTATCCAGGATGGTTTACTCTGTGCTAATGATCGGGCACTAGGGGTAAGCGCCGTTCCGCCCTGAGTGCCCACGGCGGTGGTCAACTCGCGCCGGCGTCACAGTGCCCGGCCGCGTGGCGGCACGGGCCACGGGCGTTTTCCGCGCGGGCAGAATAGGAGCCTCAGCATGGCAGCTCTGGTCATTATTGTCATTATTGCCGTCGGCTACCTGGTGTCGCTGCGCATTCACCCGCTGCGCAAGTGCCCGAGATGCAACATGAGCGGCAGGCACTTCGGCGCGGTGTTCAAGGGCACCTACCGGCGCTGCCGCCGGTGCGATGGCCGTGGCCAGCTCGACCGGGTCGGCACGCAGGTCTTCTACGGCGGGACCAGGCACACCGGGACGTTCCCGAAGAAGTAGCGCCGGGGGCCCCGCGACCCGCCCGCGGGCCCGCTCCCGGCGCTAGGGCGTCACGATGATCTTGCCGACGACGCCGCCCTCGGCGGCCTCGTGCGCGGCCACGATACGGTCCAGCGGGTACTTGTGCACGGGCAGGCTGGTGAGGTCACCCGCCGCCAGCGCGGCGGTGATATCCGCCGCGGCCGCCTCCCGCGCCGCGGCCGGAAGGGTGAACAGCAGCATGAACTCGAGCTTGACGTTGGCGGTCATGCAGGGCCGGACGGGCAGGACGGGATCGGCCGCCTCCGCCGCGTAGGTCATGATCGTGGTCCCCGGATGCGCCACCGCCAGGTCGAGGGCCAGGTTGGCGCCCAGCGCCAGCTCGATCACCCGGTCGACCGCGGGCGCGAACGCGTGGACCCGCTGGATCGCGTCGGCCGACCGGTAGTTCACCACCAGGTCGGCACCTGCCTTCTCGGCCAGCGCCGCCTTCTCCGAGCTGCTCACGGTGGTGATCACTCGAGCCCCGGCCCGTTTGGCCAATTCAATAGCGAAGTGACCGACAGCCCCGGCACCTCCGGCCACCAGTACGGTCTGGCCGGTCACCGGGCCGTCGCAGAACAGGCTGTAGTGCGCGGTCATGGCCGGCACGCCGACTGATGCGCCCAGCTCGAACGAGGCGCCGTCGGGCAGCGGCGAGGCCTGCCGTTCCGGCAGCACGGTCCACTCGGCCGCCGTCCCCCAGCGCCGCCCGGCCGCCGCCAGCCACAGCCACACCCGCTCCCCCACGCGGCCCGGATCGACCCCGGGACCGACCGCCTCGATGATGCCCGCGCCATCTTGGTGCGGGATCTGGAAGCCGTCGATGGGCCGCGGCGTCATGCCCGAGCGGGACTTGTAGTCGGTGGGATTAAGGCCGGAGGCGCGCACCCGGACCAGGACCTCGCCCGGACCCGGCTGGGGCCGGTCGATCTCTTCGACGCGCAGCACGTCGGCGGCCGCACCGGTCGTGGCGTACAGGGCTGCCTTCATGGGTGCAGCGTAGCGCCTTTGAATACCTTGTCTACGGCGTTGCGCGGCCCGTGCAGCGCGAGCCCGGCGAACTGCAGGTCGGCCGCGGCGACGGCCCGGACCACGGCCCGGTTATCGTCGTCGTGGCCGGTCGCGAACATGTCCATGGTGTAGACCGCCATCGGCATCCCGCGGGCCAGCGCGCGCTGGTGGGCCTGGCTGAGCGTCTGGCCTTCGGCTGCGTAAACCACCACCGGCTGCCGGAACAGCTCCAGGTAGGTGTTCCCCGACCCGTCCTCGTAGGGCTTGCCCATCACCTCAGGCGCGCTGGCGGCGATGCCGCTGGCCAGGAAGGCGGTCACGTTCAGCTGCTGCCAGGCCTCGAGGCCGGCGCGCACGGCGATAGCGATCTTGGTGTCGAAACGTGTGGTCACCCGCCTCAGCCTGCCCGGCCGGCCGCGCTTGGTCTTGAACGCTGGAGCGCCGCCGGGCACTCCGCCTGCGGTAATGGCCCGCTGCGGTAGTGGCCGGCCTGCGATAATGGAGGATGGCCGCCGTCGATTCAGCCAGGGACTGGGCCCGGTACTGGCGCGCGGACGGGGTGCCGGTGGAGGCCATGCACGCGCACTTCACCTCGCACGTGTACCACCGGCACAGCCACGAGAGCTACTCCTTCGGCGTGACGGAGACCGGCGCGCAGGCGTTCACCTGCCGTAACGGGCGGCACGTGAGCGGCACCGGGATGGTGATGGCCTTCAATCCCGACGATCCGCACGACGGCCACGCGGCCGGCGATGGCGGGTTCACCTACCGGATGGTGCACATCTGGCCGGAATTCTTCGCCAGCCTGACCGGCGCGGGCCTGCCGCTGCCGCTGTTCCGCTCGCCGGTGCTCGACGACCCGGTGACCGCCCATTCGCTGCGCCGCCTGCACCTGGCGCTCACCGGTCCCGAGACCGAGCTGGAACGGTACGAGCGGCTCACCGCCACGGCCCGGCTCCTGGTCCGGCACTCCTCGGCGCGGGGCGCCGTTTTTGACCATGACGGGGTGGCCGGATCCGAGCTGCGGGTCGCCGCGCGGATCCGCGAGCTGCTGCACGAGCGGTACGCGGCCGCCGACCTGACCGCCCCTGACCCGACCAGCGCCGACCCGACCAGCGCCGACCCGACCAGCGCCGACCCGACCAGCGCCGACCCGACCAGCGCCGACCCGACCAGCGCTGACCCGACCAGCGCTGACCTGACCAGCGCTGACCTGGCCGCGGCCGCCGGCTGCAGCAGGTACGCCGCCTACCGGGCCTTCCACCAGGTGTACGGGCTCGCGCCCAGCGAATACGCCCGGCAGCTCCGGGTGCGCGCGGCGCGGCGGCTGCTGGCCCGTGACGTCCCGCCCGCGGCCGCCGCGGCCGAGGCCGGCTTCGCAGATCAGGCCCACCTGACCCGGTGGTTCCGGCGGTACTACGGGGTCACGCCCGGCGCCTACCGCAGCGCCATGCACCCGCGGGCGGTGGCGCCCCGATGAGCGCCATGACCTGGAGCACCATCGCCAGCCTGGCCACCGCGCTCGGCACCCTGATCCTGGCCGTGGCCACGTTCTCGGCGGTCAGGTCGTCGAACCTGATGGCCAAGGTGGCCCAGCAGCAGCTGCTGGTCCAGCTGCGGCCGGTGCTGACCACCACCAGGCGGGACGACCCGGTCCTCAAGGTCAACTTCGGCGACACCAAAGTCGTGGAGATCCCGGGTGGCGGCGCGATCAGTGAGGTCGATGCGGGCGACGGGTCTCTTGGCCCGGACACCCCGGTCGTCTACCTGGCCATCGGGCTGCGCAACGCGGGCAGCGGCATCGCGGTGCTGCACGGATGGCGTTTCTTCCCCGGCTGGCACCGCGACACCGAGCACGCGCCGCTGGCGGAGTTCCAGCGGCAGAACCGGGACCTGTACATCCCGACCGGCGATATCGGGTTCTGGCAGGGCGCGTTCCGTAACACCGAGGACGCGGGCTACGACGGCGCGCGGAAGACCATCGAAGCCCGGGAGCCGTGGACGGTAGAGCTGCTGTACGGCGACCACGAGGGCGGGCAGCGGGCCGTTTCCCGGTTCACCGCGCTGCCGCGCAACGACGTCTGGCTGGCCACGGCCAGCAGGCACTGGAACATCGACCGGCCCGACCCCAGATGACGACCAGCCGGTCCCGCGTACAGCCCGCTCACAGGGAATCCCCAGTTCACCGGGAGAGTTCTGGCCGACTTTGCAGCCTTTACCTCTGGTACTGTCGCATCCTGTCGGTCACAATTGAGTATCGAACTGGGTCGCAAAGCCGCAGATTTCGTGACCTAACAAGGCAGGTGGCTGGAGCAGGTGCGATTGCGAGCGGGGTCGCTGGACGGGCCGGGCTCTAGCGTTCACGCTGGCGAGAAGCAGCAGCCTGCCGCTGATAGCGGCCCACGCAAGCGGGTCCGCTGGTTTTCCCCGGCCAAGGCCGCCGTGATCACCGTGCTGACCGTGGGCATCGTGGTCACCGTGTCCCCGGCCGAGGGCGTGGCCGGGGACATCGCGTCCAGCGTCGTGCGGGTGGTGCGGCACCTGATCTCGCCCTCGCAGAACGGGCAGGCCTTCGCCGGCACCCCGGCCCTCGGCGCGCTGTTCACCACCTCCCACGGCCGGCTCGGCCAGCATTTCTGCACCGCCAGCGTGGTCAACAGCCCGGACGGTGACCTGCTCGTCACCGCCGCGCACTGCGTGGGCGGCGGCGCGAAGGGGGTCGTGTTCGTGCCCGGCTATCACAGGGGCGTGATTCCCTACGGGATATGGACCGTGACCAAGGTCTACACCGATCACGCCTGGGCCACCTCGGCCAACCCGGACAACGACGTCGCGTTCCTGACCGTCAGCAACCCCGGCACGGCCACGCCGATCGAGGACGTGACCGGAGCTGAACAGCTCGCCACCAGCACATCGGCCCGCCAGCTGGTCGAGGTGATCGGATACCCGGATGGCACCAGCGAGCCGATCATCTGCCGGAACTGGACCAGGGAGCCCATGCCTGACCAGCTCGAGTTCGACTGCGGCAGCTATACCGACGGCACCAGCGGAGGCCCGTTCCTGGCCAACGTCGACCCGCTGACCGGGCAGGGCACGGTGATCGGCGTGATCGGCGGATACGAGCAGGGCGGCCTGACCCCGCAGGTGTCCTACTCCGCCATGTTCGAAGGGAACGTGGCGGCGCTGTACCACACGGCCATAACCGCAGGCTGAGCCGCGTTATCCCGCGCTGGCTAGCCAACACGGGCCAGGGGCGGGACGATCTTGTCGATCTCGGCCAGTTCGGCGGCGGAGGGGACCCATTCCGAGGCCGCCGCGTTCGCCTTGACCTGCTCGGCGTTCATCGCGCCGGCGATCACGGACGAGCAGCCCGGCTGGGCCGCCAGCGCGCCGATGGCCGTCTGCAGGATCGACCCGCCGTGCGCGCGGGACCAGTCGATCAGCGCCTCGACCCTGGCCAGCTTCTCCTCGGTGATGTGACCGACCCGGGCGGCCAGCCTGGTCCCGGCCGGGATCGCCCGACCCTGCCGGAACTTGCCGGTCAGCAGCCCGTTGGCCAGCGGGAAGAACGGCAGCACGCCCAGCCCGAAGTGCCTGGCCGCGGGGACCACCTCGGCTTCGGCGGCCCGCTCGAGCAGAGACCAGTGATTCTGGGCCGAGATGAACGGGGTGTGGCCGCCGGCTGCGGCCAGGTGCGCGGCGTCGGCGATCTGCCAGCCGGAGAAGTTGGAGTGGCCCAGGTACCGGACCTTGCCCTCGGCGACAAGTTCGTTCAGCGCCGCGATGGTCTCTTCGACCGGGGTCACCGGATCCGGCGTGTGCAGCTGATACAGGTCGATGTAGTCGGTCTGCAGCCGCCGCAGTGATTCGGTGACCGCCCGCCTGATGTAGGCCCGGCCGCCCTTGGCTCCCGCGGCAGGCCCATATCCCATGTCGGCGCTCTGGTGGCCGAACTTGGTCGCCAGCACGACCTGATCCCGCCGCCGGCCGAGGATCTCGCCGAGCGCGCTCTCCGATCCGCCGCCTCCGCCGTAGGTGTCAGACGTGTCGAACAGGGTGATGCCGGCGTCGATGGCCGCATCCACCACCGCGCGTGTCCCCTCGGTGTCCAGCCGGCCGCCGAAGTTATTGCAGCCGAGCCCGACCACCGATACCAGCAGTCCCGAATCACCCAGTGGCTTATAGCGCATAGGCCCATTTTATGAACTCAGGGCCCGGGCGAGCGCAATGCGCCGCTACGGCTTGCGGGCCACCAGCGCGTAGTAGTAGCAGTCGCTCGGACGAGCCGGGATTGGCTCGCCGGGCTCGGGATGCCATTCCGGCGTCCACACCAGGCCCGGCTGGACAAGTTCCAGGCCGCGGACGAGCCCGAGCACCTCGGCCCGGCTGCGGACGTGCATGGGCGTGGTGGCCGCGTCGTAGACCCGGGCCGCGGCCTTCACCTCGGCGGCGACGTCCGCGGTGCCGTGCGTGAGCGCGACGTGGCTGCCCGCGGGGAACGGCGCCAGCAGGTCGCCGATGATGGCCGCCGGATCGTCGGCGTCGGACAGGAAGTGCAGCACAGAGACGAACAGGACGCCGACCGGCTCATCGAAGTTGACCAGACGGCGCAGTTCGCGGTCGGCCAGGATGTCGGCCGGCGCTCGCATGTCATGCCCGAGGATGACCGCGCTGGTCGTGCCCTGGAGCATATTCCTGGCGTGTGCGAGCACTACCGGGTCATGATCGACGTAGACGACCCGGGCCGCCGGATCGGCGTCCAGCGCCACCTCGTGCACGTTTCCCATCGTGGGCAGCCCGGCACCGATGTCGATCAGCTGCCTGATGCCCGCCTCATGCACCAGGTAACGGACCACCCGGCGCACGAAGGCGCGGTTAATTCTGGCCGCCTCGCGAATATTCGGCAAATGTGTCGTGATCGTTCTCGCGGCTTCCCTGTCGGCCGGGTAATTATCTTTGCCGCCGAGGAAGTAGTCGTAAATGCGCGCCGAACTAGGAATGTCCGGACGGAATGTGGTCCGCCAGTCATCGCCGTCCCCGTGCTCGCCCGGGCCCGCCGGGCCTTCTGGGGTTTCGCCGCTCATTTACGCTGAGCTTCCTCTCGTCCGTTATGCGCCCTTCTCGCGCTTACGCCGACGTCCAAGCCGCGGATCCGCGCGGGCCCGGGGGTCCCGGGCTGCTGCGACGCACGCCTCGAGAGCCATCACGACTGCACAAGCTTAAGGTCGGCGACGATCTTTTGCCAGACAGAAGTGTCCCCCGCAGAGGGGTCTCGGAGGCCTGTTTTGGGGGGTGAGATGAAATCTCAGCTGGGATATCATCGCTTCTATCCAGCGTGGTTGGCAACGCATTGCCAACCATCTCGGAAGGCCCCGCTTGGCCACGCAATTGCGCGGTAGAATTCCGCGCCGGGGCTGAATCCAGGGAGGCGTCGTGCCAGAGGCAACGGAAGGGCCGACTGTGCTGCGCATCCTGCTCGGCACCCAGTTGCGGAGGCTCAGGGAGAGCCGGGGGATCACCGCGCAGGCGGCGGCCAAGGCCATCCGCGGCTCGGAGTCCAAGATCAGCCGGATCGAGCTCGGCCGGAACGCGATCCGTGAGATCGACGTGCTCGACCTGCTCACCTTCTACGGCGTCGACCCCGTGGAACGGGAGCAGCTGCTGAATCTGGCCGAGCAGGCGAACAAGCCGGGCTGGTGGCACCGGTTCAACGACATCCTGCCGGACTGGTTCCAGTCCTACGTCGGCATGGAAGAGGCGGCGACCTCGATCCGGGTTTACGAGCCGCAGTTCGTGCCCGGCCTGCTGCAGACCCCGACCTACACTGCCGCGGTGCTGACCGTGTGCGACATTCCGATCGCCGAGGCCGAGCGGCACGTCATCCTGCGCAAGGAGCGGCAGCGCCGGTTCACCGAGGGCCGGGTCAAGCTGTGGGCGATCGTCGAGGAGACCGCGTTGCGGCGGCCGGTGGGCAGCACCCAGATCCTCATCGATCAGCTCCGCTACCTGCTCAGCCTGAGCAACCGGCCGAACTTCACCCTGCAGATCATCCCGGCCGGCATGGGCGGCCACGCGGTGCCCAGCGGGTTCACCATCCTGCGGTTCGGCGAGGCGGACCTGCCGGACGTGGCGTACCTCGAGCATCTCACCAGTGCTCTCTACTTTGACAAGAAATCCGAGGTCGACCGGTATCTGCTGGCCATGGAGCGGCTCAGCATCATCAGCGCCAAGCCGCACCAGACGGCCGAGATCCTGACCACGATCATCAGCCAGCTCGAAGCAGGCCTGCAGTGACCGGTGCGCCGACAGCGCCGTCGGCCCGGCACTTGGGCATGCAGAGGGCGGTGGCCCGCTCGGGCCACCGCCCTCCGTTCTCCCCCCAAACTCATGTCTGTGCCCCTGAGTTCGGGCCCCTGAGTTCGGGCCCCTGAGTTCGGGCCCCTGAGTTCGGGCCCCTGAGTTCGGGCCCCTGAGTTCGGGCCCCTGAGTTCGGGCCCTCTTAGTTCGGGCCTCTTAGTTCGGGCCTGTGAACCCGGAAAGCCCCCGTCCGAGAACCCCCGCGACCAAGCGACCGGCCAGGCTGGAGTGATATGCGCGCCCGGGATGCGGTACCGAGGTTCAGGCGACGGGAAGGTCGAACTCTCCGTTCTTGGCACCGATCAGGAAGCACTCCCACTCGTGCCGGTTGAACATGTGCGGGGTCTTCCCGCGGTCCTTTGAGTCGCGGACCGCGACACCCCCGTCGGGGAGGTGCGCTATCTCCACACAGCCGGCAGCGCTGCTTGCGCTGCTCTTGAACCAGTAAAGGCCGTCGAGGTCGGTGTCCATCCGCCTCTCCTTTCGTTGATATACGGCTTCATTCGATTGACGTGCTGGTCAGGTGAGATCTCTCGACACTTGCTGGATGAGCTCAACCGAAGCGGCCGGGGAAAGCGCGGTCGCGCGCATCCGGTCAAAGGCCTCGGCGCAAAGCCGGACTTCCCGGTCTTTTTCCATGTAGATCATGCCGCCGACGGATTCGGTGTACGCCACGTCTTCGTCGGACCGCTCCGGAAACTCCAGGATGGAGAACGGCCCGGTCAGTCCCGCGTGGGCACCGGATCCGAAGGCGAGGACCTGCAGGGTCACGTTGGACCACCGGCTGGCCTGGACCAGGTGCTCGAGCTGAGGCCGCATGACCGCTGTGCCGCCGATGTTCCGCCTGATGGCACCCTCATCGAGGATGAGCCACAGGTCGAGCGGCGGATCCTGGTCAAGCAGCCGCTGCCGCTGCATGCGCAGGTCCACCACCCGCCGCAGCTGCTCGTCACTGTCCCTAGGCCGCAGCTCGCGCAGCACCGCCAGGGCGTAGTCGGTGGTCTGCAGCAGCCCGTGGACGACGTCCGTCTCGTAGCTGCGCAGCCCGCAGGCCTCTGCCTCGAGGCCGACGTAGATGTCGAAGCCGCTGGGCAGGACGTCGTCGTAGATGGACCACCAGCCCTTGCGGTGGCCCTCTCTGGCCATGTCGACCAGGACCTTCCGCGCGCCGGGATCATCGACTCCGTACATCCCGAGCATCGCGGTCAGGTAAGCCGACTTGGTGGGCGCCTTGCCGGTCTCGATACGGGACAGCGTCGACGGCGCCAGGCCGAGCTGCTCAGCCACTTCTTCCAGCTTCAGCGAGTGCGCCTCACGGAGACGCCGGAGCTCGG
The DNA here is from genome assembly GCA_963835775.1 of uncultured Actinomycetes bacterium. Lineage (GTDB taxonomy): Bacteria > Actinomycetota > Actinomycetes > Streptosporangiales > Streptosporangiaceae > Palsa-504. The sequence continues at coordinate 579,627 of CAWIHB010000010.1, forward strand.
CGCCGAGCCTGCGCCTACGAACAGTAGGCCCTAGGGGCACGAGAGCTCACCTCCTCGCACATAGGAATAGGCACCGTGGCGATACGGGAGCCCAGAGGCCACGCATGTGCGTCGCAGCGTAGCTAGAACACTCCACATCGTCTGTGACAACCAGTACGATACAGCACCATCAGCAAGTTTGAAATCCCATCTAGGATTTCACGGTGTAAATTTGTCCCACGCACTTGCGTCAAGGGCACTCTCGGCACCATCATCAGTTTGATACTAGGGCCCGCACGGGGACCGCACCGGGCAAGCGGAAAGGTGCAAATTAGGACAAGTTGCAATACGCGCAGAAAGGCCGGGCAGGGGCAGTTTTGCGTATTTTCTAGCGAAATTCCGGGCCGCACGGCGGCCCGGCTGGCGGCAGCAGCGATCTAACGTGTCTGATGTGATTTGAGTAGTGAGTGCTGAGTATGCGTACCACGGTGGCGAGTGTCACGGGCGCGACACTGGGAACGGGCGACGGTTCATGGCCGGGTGGTTCATGGCCGGGTGGTTCATGGCCGGGTGGTTCATGGCCGGGTGGTTCATGGCCGGGTGGTTCATGGCCGGGTGGTTCATGGCTGCAGGTCGCGACCGGGTGAGACGATCTCGGCAGTAGTAGGAGGACTCAACATGGAAACGCCCGCAGGCAGTTCCCGACCACCAGGTCCCGGCCGTAGGCCAGCCGGCCTGATGTCGGGAGTCAGGGGGCCGGCAGGCAACTCGCGCGCCACTGTCCTCGGCTCGCTGACCATTCCGGGCCGGCCGGAGCAGGTTGGCTTGGCCCGTTCGTTCGTGGCGCGGACGCTCGGCTCGAACCGGATAATAGCGGACGCCGACGCGGCGACATTACTGACGTCGGAAATCGTCACCAACGCCATCCAGCACACCAAGTCGGGGGTCGACGGCGGAACGGTCACGATCGTCGTGATCGGCGTGCCGCGCGGTGTCCTAGTGGAGATCATCGACGACGGGTCGGCGGGCACCCCGATGGTGAAGGGCGACCTGTACGCGGCCGAGGGGCACGGCTTGTTCCTGGTCCAGCACCTCGCCGCCCAGTGGGGTTACCAGCGGGACTCGGCCGGCACCACGGTCTGGTTTCACCTGCCCGCAGCCGAGCAGCCACAGTCCGGCGAGCCGCCTGGCTCTGCGGCGGACCGCAGCCGCGAGACACCGCAGCGCCCCGACGGCTACGCCCTGGACCAGACACCGTACCGGTCCGCGCCCACCCAGCTCTGGGCGGCGGCGATGCCGCCCGCGGCCGCACCGGCCTGACCGCACCGGCCCGTCCGCACCGGCCTGACCGCACCGGCCTGACCGCACCCGCCTGACCGCACCCGCCTGACCGCACCGGCCTGACGTACGTCAGCGGCCGACCCGGCAGAATGGGTCCATGACCATAGGACGCTCCCACGGCTCCGGACCTGGGGTGATCACGCCGGACGGCTGCGCCGTTGACTTCTACGCGCTCATGCCCGCCTTGGGCGAGCCGGCCATCGTGCATGACGCCGTGGGACCCGGGGCATCAATCCTCGAACTCGGCTCCGGCACGGGACGGGTCACCCATCCGCTGGTCGCGCTCGGCCATCCGGTCGTGGCGGTCGACGAATCGCCGGAGATGCTGGCGCATGTGCGCGGCGCCGAGACCATGCAGGCCCGGATCGAGGACCTGGCCCTGGGCCGCCGTTTCGGTGCGGTCCTGCTCGCCTCGCACCTGATCAACGCGGATGAGCAGACCAGGAGCACCTTCCTGGCCGTGTGCCGGCGCCACGTCGCCGACGACGGCTGCGTGATCGTGCAGCAGCACACGCCAGCCTGGTTCGCCGCGGCCAAGGAGAGCGAGAGCACCAGGGATGGCGTCATCTACCGGCTGCGCGACGTGTCACGCCCGGCGGAGGACCAGGTGTCCGCCACCGTCGAGTACGTGGTCGGCGACCGGTGCTGGACGCAGACGTTCACCACGAACCGCCTGGATGAGGACGTGCTGGCGGCCGCGCTGGCCGGGGCGGGCCTGCGCCTGGACCGCTACCTGACCGACGACCACAGCTGGTTCCGCGCCGTCCCCGTAGCCGCCGGATTAGGCCAGCGCCTCGGCTGGCACAATGGCCAGTCATGGCGGACAGTTTTGACCGGTGGCACCGATTCCTGTTGAACACGCGATTCGGCGGTGACGCTGAAGCCCGCCAGCGACTGCTCACCGAACGCTTGTACCCGGTCCGCGACAAGGTGCTCGACAAGGCGCAGGTGCAGCCTGGCGAGACGCTGCTCGACGTAGGCACCGGTGACGGGCTGATCGCCTTCGGCGCTATCGAGCGGCTCGGGCCGGCCGGGTGATCTTCTCCGATATCTCGCAGGACTTGCTTGACCACTGCCGCCAAGCCGCCCAGGTAGAGGGAGTGCTGGACCGATGCTCCTTCGTCTTGGCCCCGGCCGACCGCCTGAGCAGCGTGCCGGCTGGCTCGGTGGATATCGTCACCACCAGGTCCGTGCTGATCTACGTGAAGGACAAGGCGGCGGCGCTGCGTGAGTTTCACCGGGTGCTTCGGCCCGGCGGCCGGATCAGCGTGTCTGAGCCGATCAACGTGCTGATGGGGTTCGATGATCACAGCCGGTTCTTCGGCTACGACATCCGCCCCGTGATGGCGCTAGCGGAGAAGGTCGAGGCCATCTATGAGTCGATCCAGCCGCATGGCAAAGATCCCATGGGGGACTTCGACGAGCGTGACCTGGTACGGCATGCCGAGGACGCCGGGTTTCCCACAATCGACCTCGAACTGCGAGCCACGGTGAAGAACGCGCGGCAGCCGATGCCCTGGACGCAGTTCTTGCAGATGTCAGGAAACCCGCTCATGCCCTGCGCCGACCACAGCACCATCTGCGCCCGCCGCCACGTCACCACCGACCCGCTGCCGCGGCGCACGATCCGTTTCAGGCGATTGCCCTCGTCATCGCTGATCTCACGTACTCGCACCCGGCGGGCCATACCCGACAGTATGCCCCGGTCAACCAGCGCAGGAATCCCAGAAGGCCGCCGAAAACAGGGCAAACGTAGACGGCTACGGCACTAGCTGCTGCCGGACTTGCGGCGGAAGGAGCGGCGGCTGGCGGCGGGGCCGTGCGAGCCGTGCACCTTGCCGGTGTCGTGCGCGCCCTCGGCGTTGGCGCTGGCGTGCGCGCTGCGCTTGCGGTCCAGGGCCTCGCGGAACTTGCGCTTGACCTCATCGAGGTCGGGCAGGGCGCCGTCCTGCGGGCCCGCACCCGCGGGATCGGGCTGGTCGGCGGCATCTGACGGCGCGGCATCCGGCTGGCTTGCGGCCGCGGCGGGCTTGACCGGGGTCGGCGAAGCCTCGGATCCAGTGTGCTCGACAGCCATGCGGACCTCCTGCGGCTCGGGACGTTCGGCATCCAGCCTCGCACATCCGGGCCGGGGATTCGAGCCGTTATCCCCGGGGAGGGGCCGGGCCATGATCGCCAGCGGTCCGGGAATCGCCGATACTTACTGCTTTGACATCCTCCTCCGCCTGGGAGGCGGGGGATTTCAGCTACCTGCGTCCGGTTGAGGAGGCAAGCAGGTGAGGTTCGCGGTTCACTGGCCGGGTAGCCCCGTTGCCTCCCCGCGCAGTCACGGCGTGCCCCGCCGCGATGTTGATGGCCGCGTTCACGTCGGCGTGGCAGGCGTACCCGCAGGCGGTGCACCGGAAGGCGGCTTGGCTCTCGCGCGACTTCGGGTCCACCTGCCCGCACGCCGAGCAGCGCTGGCTCGTGAACGCGGGTCTGACCTTTTCCACCCGGCCGGGCGCCTTGTCCTGCAGGCGGCGGACCAGCAGGCCCCAGCCGGAGGCCAGGATGCCCCGGTTCAGGCCCGCCTTCTGGCGGACGTCCCGGCCCGGATCATGCCGGGTTCCTCGCGCGGACTGGGTCATGTTGCCGATTTGGAGGTCTTCGACCCTGATCAGGTCGAACCGCCGGGCGATATCCGTGCTGGCCTTCTCGGCCCAGTCCTTGCGCCGGTCGGCCTCGCGGGCACGCAGCCGGGCCAGAGCCAGCCGCACCCGCCCGCGGCGGTTCGAGCCGCGCCGCGCCCGGGCCAGCTTGCGCTCCAGCCGCCGCCTGCGCGTGCGCTCCCGCACGGTCAGGCCGGGGACGCGAAGCAGGTCCCCGGTCGACAAGGCCGCGGCCACTGCCACGCCCCGGTCGATGCCTACCGCCTGGCCGTTACCCGGTGCCGAAACCGGCCCGGGAATCACCGCGAAGGCAACATGCCAGCGCCCGGCCCGGTCCATCGTCACCCGGTAGGACCTCACCCCCGCTGGCACGGCCCGGGACCAGCGGAACCGCACCCAGCCGGCCTTCGGCACCCACACCTGCCCCACGCGGCGAGACACCCGGCGCACGTCCCACTGCCGCCCCCGCTTGCCGACGATGCGGAACCCCTCATTCCGCCCGGCCTTGCGCCACGTCGGCCGCCTAGCCGAATTCTTCGGGTCGAAGAAGGCGGCCATCGCAGCGGCGAAGTCCCGCAGTGCCTGCTGCTGCACCATCTGCGAGCCCCCGCGCAGCCAGTCATGCTCGGCGCGGGCGGCGGTGAGCTGGCGGCACTGCTCCAGGTAGCCCGGCGCGCTCTTGCGGCCCTGATGCCAGTGCCCGTGCTGCTCGACGGCGAGGTTCCACACGTACCGGGCGTGCGCGCAGTGACCGCGCAGCACCGCCTCCTGGGCGGGCGTGGGAAGCAGCCGGTATCGGGACATGCGAACACACTAGCGAGCACCACCGACATTCCTGAGGAGGTGAAGCGGCGTTCCCTCCCCGCCCTGAAGGCCGGAGTTCCCACGCCGCGATCATGATGACACCAAAGGAGGCCGACGCCACGGTCGGCGGCACCGATACCGCGCACGGCCACGTCGAGCTGCTGCGGGACGCGGACCGGCCGGGGGCGTGGATGCTGCTGATCGACGGGGTACCCCAGTCGCACGTCGACCTGGACGACCCCGCTTACCTGGACTTCGAGTACGTCAGGCGGCTCGGGCACGTGATCGACACGGCCGCGCCCGCGGCGCAGCCGCTGCGGGTGCTGCACCTGGGGGCCGGGGCGCTCACGCTGGCCAGGTACGTAGCGGCCACCAGGCCGGGTTCGGCGCAACTGGCGGTCGAGATTGACGCCGAACTGGTCGACCTGATCAGGCTGAGGCTGCCGCTCGGGCGGCCCCGGCCGGTCCGGATCCGGGTCGGCGACGCCCGGGCGGTGCTGGAGCGGCGGCCGGCCGGCTCCTGTGACATGGTGATCGCGGACGTGTTCGCCGGGGGGCGCACGCCGGCCCACCTGACGTCGGTGGAGTTCGCGGCGGCGGCCCGCCGGGCGCTGCGGGACGGCGGGATCTTCGCGGCTAACGTGGCCGACGGCCTCCCGCTCACGCACGCCCGCGCGCAGGTCGCGACCGCACTGGCGGTCTTCCCGCACGCCTGCCTGATCGCGGACGCGGCGGTGCTGCGGGGCCGCAGGTTCGGCAACCTGGTGCTGGCGGCAAGTACCGGCCCGCTCCCGGCCGACCGGCTGACCCGGCTGGCGGCCGGGGATCCGATGCCGGGCCGCGTCCTGTACGGGGCCGAGCTCATCCGGTTCGCGGCGGGCGCCAAGCCGGTCACCGACCAGAACGCGCTGCCCTCCCCCGCGCCGCCGGTGGACGCGTTCGCGAGGTAAGAGGGGGGCGGTGGACGCGTTCGCGAGGTACGAGGGGGGCGGTGGACGCGTTCGCGAGGTACGAGGGGGGCGGTGGACGCGTTCGCGGGGTAAACCCCGGTCAGCGGCGGCGGGGGGTGCGTCCGGACGGACGGGCACCGCGGCCTTCGCGCTTGGCGCGGACGCGGACCGACACCTGCACCGGGCTGCCCTCGAAGCCGAACTCCTCGCGCAGCCGCCGCTCCACGAACCGCCGGTAGGACGCCTCCAGGAAACCGGTCGAGAACAGCACGAAGTGCGGCGGCCTGATGCCGGCCTGGGTGGCGAACAGGATCTTCGGCTGCTTGCCGCCCCGTACCGGCGGCGGCGTCGCGGCCACCAGGCCGGTCAGCCAGGCGTTGAGCCTGCCGGTTGGGACCCGGGTCTCCCAGCCGGCCAGGGCCTTCTCCAGCGCGGGCACCAGCCGGTCGGTGTGCCGTCCGGTGGCCGCGGAGATGTTCACCCGGGGCGCCCAGCGGGCGGTGTGCAGCTGCCGGTCGATCTCCCGCTCCAGGTAATGCTGCCGCTCCTCGTCGAGCAGGTCCCACTTGTTGTAGGCGATGACCAGGGCCCGGCCGGCCTCGATGACCATCGAGACGATCCGCAGGTCCTGCTCGGTGAGCGGCTCGCTGGCGTCGATGAGGACCACCGCCACCTCGGCCCGGTCCAGCGCGCCCGCGGTGCGCAGCGCCGCGTAGTAGTCCGCGCCCTGGTTCTCCCGGAACCGCCGCCTGATGCCAGCCGTGTCTACGAATCGCCACGTGATGCCGCCCAGCTCGATGAGCTCGTCGACCGGATCCCTGGTCGTGCCGGCCACCGGGTCGACCAGGGACCGCTGATGCCCGGCCAGCTTGTTCAGCAGGCTGGACTTGCCGACGTTCGGGCGGCCGAGCAGCGCCACCCGGCGCGGGCCGCCCTCGGCCTCGTCGGCTTCCTTCGGCGCGTCGGGCAGCGCGTCGAGCAGCACGTCGAGCAGGTCACCGCTGCCCCGGCCGTGCAGCGCGCTGACCGGGGCGGGCTCGCCGAGCCCGAGCGACCACAGCGCCGCGACCTCGGGTTCGGCCTTGGTGTCGTCGATCTTGTTGGCCGCGACCACCACCGGCTTGCCCGACCGGCGCAGGACGTTGGCCACGGCCGCGTCCGCGTCGGTGACCCCGACCGTAGCGTCCACCACGAACAAGACGGCGTCCGCGAGGTCCACCGCCACCCGGGCCTGGTCAGCGACCCGGGCGGCCAGGGTCTGGCTGCCTTCCACCGCGGGCTCCCAGCCTCCCGTGTCGACCAGGGTAAAGGCCCGACCGCGCCAGTTGGCATCGTAGGCGACCCGGTCCCTGGTCACCCCGGGGGTGTCCTCGACCAACGCCTGCCTGCTGCCCAGGATGCGGTTCACCAGCGTGGACTTGCCCACGTTGGGGCGGCCCACGACGGCGACCACGGGCACGGGCACGGGCACGGGAGATGAGGACGGCTCGTTCGGTATCACGATCTACTCTTCGGCTAGCTGAGCTCGGCTAAAGGTTAGCTACAGGTTCTGCTGGCGCGGGTGCGGCACGCCGGTGTACTCGCGGGCCAGGCCGACGATCATGTCGACCACCTGGTCCAGGTCGAGCCAGGTGGAGTCGATCTCGACCGCGTCGGCGGCCTGGCCGCTCTGCGCCCGGTCCAGCCGGTCGCGACGGTCCTGCTCGACCCGGGTGGAGGCCGCCGACCAGCTGGTCTCGGCCGCCCTGCGGTCCGCGCGGGCACCGCGGTCGGCGGTCAGGAACACCTTGACCGGGGCGTTGGGGGCGACCACCGTGCCGATGTCGCGGCCCTCCGCGACGATCCCCCCGGCGCGGGCGATGATGTCGCGCTGCTGCGCGATCAGGTGCGCGCGGACCCGCGGGACGGCGGCCACGGTGCTGACCGCGGCGGTGACCTCACGGGTCCTGATCGCCGCGGACACGTCGGTGCCGTTGACCCGGACCCACGGCGCCCGCGGGTCGGTGCCGACCTCGATGACCGGCTGGCCGGCCAGCGCACCCACGGTGCCGGCGTCGGTGGTGTCCACGCCCTGGTCGAGCAGCCACCAGGTCAGGGCCCGGTACATCGACCCGGTGTCCAGGTAGCGCAGGCCCAGGGCGATGGCCGCACCGCGGGACGCGCTCGACTTGCCTGCCCCTGATGGTCCGTCGACCGCGACGACGAGCCTGGATTCGCTCCCCGTTCCGCTCTCCTCGCCGATGTCGCTCTCCAGGCCCGCTGAGATGTTCACCCGTGCGATGCTACCGGCGCGCGCCGGCTGGAGCTGCCTCAAGACGGGACGAGGCCGTGCCGGTAGGCGTAGCCGACGGCCTGGGCCCGGTCCCGGGCGCCGATCTTGGGCAGCATGTGGTTGACGTGACTCTTCACGGTGGCCTCACTGACGAACAGGCGGGCCGCGATCTCGGCGTTGGACAGGCCCGCCGCGATCAGGGCGAGCACCTCGGCCTCCCGCGGCGTCAGCCCGTCGGGCAGCTCCGGGGTGGGGGCCGCGACGGGCCGCTCGGCGGACGGCCCGGGGTCCTGGGGACCGCCCGCGATCGCCTCGACCAGGTGCAGTTGCACCGCCGGGTCGAGCGAGGCCTGGCCGCCGACCACCCGCCGCAGCGCCTGCTGGATCTCCTCGGCGCCGGCGTCCTTGGTCAGGTAACCGAGCGCGCCGGCCCGCAGCGCGTCGATGACCGAACGATCGTCGGCGTACGTGGTCAGCACCACCACCTTGATCTCGGGGTGGCTGGCCCGCAGCCTGCGGGTCGCCTCCACCCCGTCCACCCTGGGCATGCGCAGGTCCATGAGGATCACGTCCGGGCGCAGCTCGCCGGCCAGGGCCAGCGCCTCCTCGCCGTTGGCGGCGGTGCCCACCACCTCCACGTCGGGCAGCAGCCCGAGCAGCATGGCCAGGCCCTCCCGGACCACGCGCTGGTCGTCGGCGGCCAGCACGCGGATCCTTGGATTAATCATGCGGGCACCCGAAGTACGACCCGGAAGCCACCACCGGTCGGCGTCGCGGTGAGCGTACCGCCCAGCAGCTCGGCACGCTCCCGCATCCCGGTGAGCCCGTAACCCCCGCCGGAGTCTGCGAACGCTAGGGCCGGCAGGCCGCCGCTGGTGGCGGCGAAATCCTCCACCGCCAGGCTCAGCGCGTCCCGCAGGTACTCCAGACGGATCTCGACCCGGTCGGGATGGGCATGCTTGCGGACGTTAGTCAGCGCCTCCTGGGTGACCCGGTAGAGCGCGAGGCTGACCGCGGGACGGAGGTCGATGGGCTCTCCTGCCTGGGTGTACTGGCAGGCAACGCCGGTGTCGGCCTGGAACGACCGGGCCAGCGCGGCCAGCTTGTCCGGGCCGGGGAGCTCGTCGTCGCGCAGCATGCCGATGGCCCGGCGGGCCTCGTCCAGCCCGCTCTTGGCCAGCTGGTGGGCGCGGTCGATCGTGGCCGGCAGCCGCCCGTCGGCCGGGTCGGACAGCGCCAGCAGCCGGGCGCCCTCGAGCTGGACGACCAGGCCGGACAGCGAGTGGGCGAGCACGTCGTGCATCTCACGGGCCAGCCGCTGCCGTTCGGCCAGCGCGGCGGCCCGCAGTTCGGCGTCACGGGTCTCCTCCATCTGGACCAGCAGCCGCTGCGACTGCTCGTCGTGCTGGCGGAACCGCCAGACCACCATGGCGTACAGGAAGATGCCGGCGAAGGACAGGACGGCGCCGAGGAAGCCCGTGAACCCCTGGTGACGCTGTTGCGGACTGGCTGTTTCGGTGATCACGAGCGCGGCCGCCCCGATCGTGATGACGATCAAGGCGACGCCGAGCCGGGGCGAGATCACCCGGGCGATCATGGCGGCCGAGATGGCCACGATGCATCCGCTGGCGCCGGGCCCGGTGGGCTGCGCCCAGAGCAGCAGCCCGGAACTCAGCAGCAGCAAGGCCAGGAAGGGGCCGTAGACCCGGGGCGCCGTCGGCCAGGACGTCAGCTTCGAGGTCGCCTCGGGCCAGGTCACGGCGCTGCTCGGCCCGAACGGCGCCGGCAAGACGACCACGATCGAGATCCTCGAGGGGTTCCTGGCCCCGACCGCGGGCAGCGTCCAGGTGCTGGGCGCCGACCCGCGGGCCGGGGGTCCGCGGGGGCCTAGGGGTCGGGCCTGGCGGGCCAGGATCGGGCTGGTGCTGCAGACCACCAGCCTGGATGCCCAGCTGACGGTGACCGAGGCGCTGATGATGTTCGGGGCGCTGTACCCGAAGCCGCGCCGGATCGCGGAGGTCCTCGACCTCATCGACCTGGCCGCGGACGCCAGGACCAGGATCGGGGCGCTGAGCGGGGGCCAGCGTCGCCGGGTCGACCTGGGCCTGGCCATCATCGGCCAGCCGGAGATGCTGTTCCTGGACGAGCCGACCACCGGCCTGGACCCGGAAGCCCGCCGGCGGCTCTGGTCGGTGATCGAGAACCTCACCGCGGCCGGCACCACCGTGCTGCTCACCACCCATTACCTGGACGAGGCGCAGTACCTGGCCCGCCGGGTCATCGTGCTGGCCGACGGCCGGGTGGTCGCGGACGCGAGCCCGGACGAGCTGCGGGCCATGGGCGGGGTGCCGGTGATCCGGTTCCGGCTGCCGTCCCCCGTCCCCCCGCTGCCGCACGCGCTCGCGCAGCACGTGGGCAACAACGTCCTCACCATGCCGTCGGCCGACGTGACGACGGACCTGGCCATGCTGGTCGGCTGGGCGCGCGAGCACGACGTGGACCTCACCGGCCTCGAGGTGGGCTCGCCCAGCCTCGAAGACGCTTACCTGGCCCTGATCCCCACATCCCGCGAAGGAGAACTCAGCCATGTCTGAGACCGCACTGCCGAAGCTGCCCGGCCCGGGGCCGGTCCTGGCCAGCCAGCTCCGCTACCAGCTGACCCTGCTGGCCCGCAACCCGCGCGCCGTCACGGCCGGCCTGATCCTGCCCGGCGTGCTGCTGGCCCTCGATCGGGGCAGCGCCCAGCACATCACGCTGGCGCAGGCGGCGCCGAAGATCGCCGGTCTGGTCGCGTTCAGCGCGGTCGCCATCGCGTTCTTCACCCACGCGAACGGGCTGGTCGTGGCCAGGGAGGACGGCGTGCTGCGCCGCTGGCGCGCCGCGCCGCTGCCGTCCTGGGCCTACTTCGCCGGGCGGATCATCGCCACCATGGCCGTCACTGCGGCCGCGGGACTGATCCTGGTCCTGGTCGCAGTGGGCCTGACCGGCGTGCACCTGACCGCGCACGCGGTGCTGGGCCTGCTCGTCGTGGATATGCTCGCCGCGCTGGCCCTGGCCGCAACCGGGACCGCGATCACCGCCATCATCCCGAGTGCCCAGTCCGCCCAGCCCGTGCTCATGCTCACCTACATCCCGCTCATCGTGCTGGGCGGGGCGTTCGGCGCGATCACGAGCCTGCCGCACTGGGTGAATACCGCGATGACCTACCTGCCGGTCCAGCCGGCGATCGACGCCGGGTCGCGCGCGCTGCAGCACAGCGGGGCCATCATGTCGGCCCACGACCTGGCGGTCCTGGCCGGCTGGGTGGTGGGCGGACTGCTGGTCTCGTTCCGGTTCTTCGCCTGGGATCCGCACCGCCCCGGGCACGCCAGGCAGGCCGGGGCAAGCACCACGGCCCGTTCGGCCGCCTAAAGAACAGAACTGGCGCTGGCCGGACTGCTATCGGCGGACCGGCCAGGCGCCCGCATCCAGGGCCGCCAGCAGCGTCGCCACCTGGCCGGGGCGGACGGACAGCTCGGCCACGCCGACCGGCAGGCCCGGTGAGTGCTCGATCCTGACGTCCTCGATGTTGACGCCGGCCGCGCCGGTGGCCGCGAAGAGCCGGGCCAGCTCGCCGGGCTGGTCGGGGATGACCACCTGGACCACGGTGAACTCCCCCGGCGCACCGCCGTGCTTGCCGGGGATCCGGGCCGCGCCCGCCTGGCCGCGGTCGAGCAGGCCCGAGACCGATTTGGCGCCCTCGCCTTCGGCCAGCATCCGGGCCGCCTCGGCCAGGTCCGCGGCCACCGCGGCCAGCACCTCGGCCACCGGGGCGGCGTTGGCGGACAGGATCTGGGTCCACAGGCCGGTATCACCAGCCGCGATCCTGGTCACGTCGCGCAGCCCCTGCCCGGCCAGGTCCAGCGCCTGCGGCGGGGCCGCCTCCAGCCGGGCCGCCATGGCCGCGGAGACCAGGTGCGGGGCGTGCGAGATCAGCGCCACCCACCGGTCGTGGGAGGCGGCGTCGGTCCGCACCGGGACCGCGCCGCAGGCCAGGATCAGGGCGGTGACCGCCGCCGTGGCTTCGTCCGACGTCTCGGGCAGCGGGCACAGGGCCCAGGTCCGGCCCAGGAACAGGTCGGCGCGGGCCGCCGCCGGGCCGTGCTTCTCCCGTCCGGCCAGCGGGTGCCCGGGCACGTAGCTGGCCAGGTCACAGCCGTGCCCGGCGGCCTGGGCCGCGGGCAGTTGCTTCACGCTGGCCACGTCGGTGTAGCAGCGGGCCAGGCGGGTGGTCTGCGCTTCCGCGAGGGTCGCCGCGACGGCCGCCGGCGGTACGGCGATCACCGCGACGTCGGCCGGTTCGGCCAGCTCACCGGGCAAAAGGGTGCCGGCGCCCAGGTCGGCCGCGAGCCGGGCCGCGGCCGGGTCGGCGTCGGCCAGCCAGACCGTGGCGTCGCGCGCGCGCAGCGCCAGCGCGATCGAGGTGCCGATCAGGCCGGTGCCGATGATGACGACCCGCATGGGGCGCCCCTTCACTGTGTGCCCTTCACTGTGTGCCCTTCACTGGGCCCTTTCACTGGGCCCTTTCACTGGGCCCTTTCACTGGGCGATGTCGAGGCGGAGGGCAGCGGCCCCGCGCAGGTACACGTGCTGGATCGCCGAACGCGGGCGGTCGGTCTCCACGTGCGCCATCAGCCGCACCACCCGGGGCATGGCCCGGGGCACAGCGATTTCCGACGCGCAGATCAGCGGCACGTCGTGGAAGCCGATCTTGCGGGCGGCCAGCGCGGGGAACTCGGCGACCAGATCAGGAGTCGACGTGAACAGCACGCTGATCACGTCGTCGGTGGTGAGCTCGTTGCGCGCCATCACCTCGGTGACCAGCTCGGCCGTGCCCTCGAGGATCGCGTCGCGATCGTCGCTGTCGATCTGCACCGCACCGCGCACCGCCCTGACCGTCATCCTGGCTGCTCCCTCCTCGGCCACACGTTACAGTCCGACGGCGGCGTACAGCTCGCCGATTTCCCTTGTGGTCAGCTTGCGGGAGGTGCCGGGCTTGAGGTTGCCCAGCCTGATCGGGCCCACGTCGGTGCGGACCAGGCGGCTGACCGGGTGCCCGGTCTCGGCCAGCATCCGGCGCACGATGTGCTTGCGCCCCTCGTGCAGGGTGATCTCGACCAGCGCCCGCTGCCCGGACCGGTCGATGACGCGGAACCGGTCCGCGGTGGCCACGCCGTCGTCCAGTTCGACGCCGGTGGCCAGGCGCCGGGCGAGGTCCTTCGGCACCGGGCCGGTCACCTCGGCCAGGTAGGTCTTGGCCACCTCGAAGCTGGGATGGGCCAGCCGGTGCGCGAGCTCGCCGTCGTTGGTCAGCAGCATCAGGCCCTCGGTGTCGTAGTCGAGCCGGCCGATGTGGAACAGCCGCTCCGACCGGTCGCCCAGGTAGTCGGCCACGGTCTTGCGGCCGCGGTCGTCCGACATGGCGGTCAGCACCTTGGGCGGCTTGTTGAAGGCCAGGTAGACCAGCCCGGCCTTGGCCGGGATGCGCTTCCCGTCCACCTTGATCACCTGGTGTTCGGGGTCCACGCGGGCACCGAACCGGCGGACGGTCTGGCCGTCGACCTCGACCCGCCCGGCCCCGATCAGCTCCTCGGCGTGCCTGCGGCTACCGATCCCCGCGTCGGCCAGGACCTTCTGCAGCCGGATGCCGTCGGGGACGTCGATCAGGCTGTCCCGGTCGTCTCCGTAGTCGTCTTCCTTTTCGTCTTCGTTTTCGTTTTCGTCTTTGATGTCAGGATCGGGCGTTCTCATCCTCGATGTCCTCGATGTCTTCGGGCAGGAACGGCGCGAGTTCCGGCAGGTCCTCCAGGCTGGCCAGGCCGAGCCGCTCCAGGAAGTACCCGGTGGTGCGGTACAGGATGGCCCCGGTCTCGCCGTCCGTGCCTGCCTCCTCGACCAGGCCGCGCAGCACCAGGGTGCGGATCACGCTGTCGCAGTTGACCCCGCGGACGGCCGACACCCGGGCCCGGCTGACCGGCTGGCGGTAGGCCACCACGGCCAGGGTCTCGAGCGCCGCCTGGGTCAGCCGGACCTCCTGCCCGTCGCTGACGAAACGCTCGACCAGCGGCGCGCAATCCTCGCGGGTGTAGAACCGCCAGCCGCCCGCGATCTCGCGCAGGTCAAAGCCGCGGTCCTCGGCCACGTAGGAGGCGGCCAGGTCGGTCAGCTCGGCCAGCACCTCGTTCCTGGGCCGTTCCAGGACCTGGGCCAGCACCACCGCTGGCACCGGCTCATCGGCGACCAGCAGGATCGCCTCCAGGGACGCGCGCAGGCCCGGGCTCCCTGGATCCGGGGAGTCCTGGCTGTCTGGCGAGCTCTGGGAGTTGCTGTTCATCGTGTCAGTCGTCGCTTTCCGTTAGCTCATCGACGCTATCAGCGTTGATGCGGCCCGTCCAAGTCACGTACAGCTCGCCGAGCGGAGTGACCTGCTCGAAGGACACGGCGTCCTCCCGGTACAGCTCGAGCAGGACGAGGAAGGAGGCCACGATCTCATAGTTGCCCGCCGCGTTCGCGGTCAGCTGGCGGAAGCTGGCCCGGCCCAGCTTGGCCAGCAGCGCCGAGATGATGCGGGCCTGGTCCCTGAGGCTGATCACCGGGGAGTGGATGTGCTCGGTCGACACCGTGGGCGGCGGCTTGGGCGCCAGGGCCAGCGCGGCCAGCCGGGCAAACTCGGCCGGGCCGAGGCCGAGCAGCACCTCGGGCAGGAGTTCGGCGAACCGCGGCTCCAGTGGGACCCGGCGCGGGAACCGGCGGGCCGCGGCGGTCATCCGGGCGGCGAAGGTGGCCGCCACCTCCTTGTAGGCCCGGTACTGCAGCAGCCGGGCGAACAGCAGGTCCCTGGCCTCCAGCAGGGCCAGGTCCTCCTCGTCTTCTACCTCGCCGCTCGGGAGCAGCCGGGCGGCTTTGAGGTCGAGCAGGGTGGCCGCGACGACCAGGAAGTAGCTGACCTGGTCCAGGTCCCAGCCGCCGGAACGTTCCGAGATAAAGGCGATGAACTCGTCGGTGACCTGGGACAGGGCGACTTCAGTGATGTCCAGCTTGTGCTTGGAGATCAGCGCCAGCAGCAGGTCGAACGGCCCCTCGAATACATCGAGGTGAACCTCGAAGCCGGGCGTGCCGGACGCAGGCCGGGCTGAGCCGTCGGTCTCGTCCTGGGAGCCGTCCACGTCCACAGTCATGACGGTAGCGGAGCGCGGACGCGCAGCGGCCATGCAGCGGCCAGCGAGACGGGCCGGAGCCGACTAGCTGGCGGATCCGGCGTTCTCGTTGAAGAGATTGCTGCTCGGGCGGCTGTCGGCGGGCAACTCCGCGCTGTGGGCGTTGGACCTGGCGGTGCGTCGGGCCAGCAGGCTGTCCTTGCCGCGGGCGTCGAGGTCGGCGAGCAGGACGGCGATGGCCTCGCGGACGATGCGGCCGCGGTCGGCCGCGGCCCCGTAGCGCAGCAGGGCCAGCCGCGCGCGTTCCAGGTCAAGTAGTTCCTCAGCGGACAGGTAAACCGTGATCTTCTGGGTGTGCCTCTCCCGGCCGCTGGCCTGGCGCTCGTCCCCGTTGTCCGGGCCAGGGGCGGCTGGGCGCAAGAGTTCCGCGACCCCGGGCAGGCTTACCCTCCGTGATCGACTCCTGCCTGCCGCCACCGCTCCAGTACCTCCTTGGCCAGTTCCCGGTAGGCGTTTGCCCCCATTGAACCGGAATCAAAGCTGGTAATAGGCTCTCCAGCCACCGTAGCGTCCGGGAACCTCACTGTGCGGTTGATTACAGTATGAAAAACTTGGTCGCCAAAGCCATTGACCATGCTGGCCAGGACCTCGCGGGTGTGCAGCGTCCGGGAGTCGTACATGGTCGCCAGCAGGCCGTCAATTGTTAGCTTGGTGTTCAGACGGCGCGAGACCTTGTCGATGGTCTCCATCAGCAGGGCCACGCCGCGCATGGCGAAGTACTCGCACTCCATCGGGATCAGCACCCCGTTGGCACAGGCGAGCGCGTTGATGGTCAGCAGGCCCAGTGACGGCTGGCAGTCGATCATGACCACGTCGTAGTCGGGCACCAGCGGCTCGAGCACCCCGCCGAGCACGTACTCCCGGCCGACCTCGTGCACCAGCTGGACCTCGGCGCCGGACAGGTCGATGTTGCTGGGCAGCAGGTCCATCCCGTTGACGCCGGTCTTGTACAGCACGTCGTGCGCGTTGACGTCCCGGTCCATGAGCAGGTTGTAGACGGTGTTGTCGATGTCGTGTGGCTGGAGGCCCAGCCCGACCGAGAGCGCGCCCTGCGGATCGAAGTCGACCAGCAGCACCCGGCGGCCCTGCTCGGCCAGGGCGGCGCCCAGGTTGATAGTGGTGGTGGTCTTTCCGACGCCGCCCTTCTGGTTGCACACGGCCACCAGGCGGGCGGGTCCGTGCTCCATCAGCGGCTCAGGATCGGGGAAGCGCGACAGCGGCCTCCCGGTCGGACCCAGTTCGCCTGCCTGGGGCTCTGTAATTCGCGATGCTGCCACTAGCGCTGAACCTCCCGGGCTATGGCCGCGACTATGCCCACGGAACCTTCGGTGGACTCTATGGCCTTGGCTTGCGGCCGGCAAGCAGCCGCGCCGTTTGGGGCCGATATCGACCTGCCTACTTGCGTTTCCGGCCTTGCGTTTCCGGCCTTGCGTTTCCGGCCTTGCGTTTCCGGCCTTGCGGGTCCGGCCTTGCGGGTCCGGCCTTGCGGGTCCGGCCTTGGTCAGGCCGGTGCCGGAACCGCCGGGGGCGGGCGGTGCGGCACGATCGCCTCGCTGGGCCCGGGCAGGTCGAGGAGAAGGTTACCGCGCCGCAGGCCCAGCCTGAGCGGGCCGCGCCGGACCCTCGGGTCCGGCGGGAAGCGGCGCGGCTCCCCATTGTAGAAATGTCCGGCGCCGTACCTGATGCGGATTTCCCGGACGCCCGCACGCCCGGTCGCCAGGCGGGCGCCGAGCGGGACGCCGAGCGCTGTCGGGCGGGTGGGCGTGTGCGCGTTGCCCGCGACGACGAGCGTGGTTCCGTTAGCTTCGCAGCTGGCCAGGACCGGGCCGGCCATCGCCTCGTCCCGCTCGGACCAGGTTGAGGTCGACCTCATGATCTGGTCAAACAGGATGAGGCCGAACGGTCCGGACTTTGCGCGGTCCCGCAGCACGGCCAGGTGGCCCGCGGTGATCCGCCCGTCGCCGAGCCACAGGGCAGGGTGATCTTTGAGCGCTGCTCCTTGTATATAGGCGTCGATCAGCGGGGTAAGCTCGGCGGGCCATTCGAGCGCCAGCTGGTTAACGCCGAAGGCTTGCAGGAGCGCGCGGATGACCAGCGGGTTTTCCCTGACGCCGTGCACCTCGCCGAGCAGCAGCAGGCCGGAGTCCTCGAGCGAACGCCGTACCGCCTCGCGGGCCAACGGCTCGATGTCCAGCGTTATGTCGGTGACCTCGAAGCTATCTGCGGCGTGGTTGAGAGCCTCGAGGGAGGTCACGGCCGACACGGGTGTTACTGCTCGAGGTCGAGCTGGCGCATGCGGCTCAGGTTGTCCTCGACACCGGTGGCCGCGGTCAGCTTTCCGTTGCTCACCCGGAAGATGTAGATCTCGTCGACATCCTGGAAGCGCCGACCCGACGGCGGGCGGCCCATCCACTCCCCCAGCTGGGCGCCCGAACAGCGGAAATGCGCAGCCACCTTCCCGTCCTCGGCGATCAGGTCGACGATCTCCATCCGGAAGTCGGGAAACGAGGCGCGGAACGGCCCGATCCACTGCCGTGCCGTTTGCGCGAACTCGCCGTCGGCTACTTCGGCCAGGACCTCGAGGTTGCTCTGGTTCACCGCCTCGTCGACCAGGCGGCGGACCAGGAGCTTGTTCTGCTCGTTCTGCTGGTTCTGCTCGTTCTGCTGGTTCTTCTGGTTCTGTTCGTTCTGCTGGTTCTGTTCCTTCTGTTCGCTTTGCCCGGCGGTCATGGCGTCCCTCGTTGCTGCCTGTGCGGCTGTCGGCCTCCTATGATCTGACGCTATCGCGGTGCCGCCAGGCGGCCTCCCTTGTCTTCCTCTCGGGGGTGAGATTCTCGGCGTGTTGATTCGCTGTCGAACAGGATTTTGTCTATAATGTAGCGTAGCTAGATTAATCCGAACGGACGGTGGCATATGGGTCAACGGCCAGCTCACGGGGCTGCCGGGCGGGATGGGGATCCCGGCCGGGAGCCGTCCGGGCTGGGCGGCGTCCCGCGGTCTGACCAGGACCCGCGGTCTGACCAGGACCCGCGGTCTGACCAGGACCCGCGGTTTGACGGGGACCGGGGGTGGCGGCTGCGGCCGTCCAGTCCGGAGCGGCCGGAGTGGGAGCTGGATGCGCTGGCCGATGATGAGCCGCCGCCGGAGGATGAGGACTCGTGGGCGGTCGGTGTGGATCCGGAGGACCTGGCGCTCTGGCTGGATGAGGGACGGCTGGCCGCGGTGTACGCCGAGGCGGCGCAGGTGACCGCGGATGCGGTGCGGGCGCGGGAAAAGACCGACCGGCTGGGCCTGACCGGCGCGATGGGCGCGGTCGCCGCAACGGACGGCCGGCGGGGTCCGGGGATGCCCGGCTCAGCCAGGATGTTCCCCGGGGAGTACACCAGCCGGGCGTCCGGGTTCGCGGGCGGGATGCCGCTGGATACCGCGCCGGGGTGCGTGAGCCTGGGCCTGTTCGCCGACGAGGCCGCCGGCGACGACGACTCCTGCGCCGGCGCCAGCGATGATGAGCTGCTGGGTCTGATCTGCGGGTGGGACCGGGTGCAGGCGCACGCCGCGGCGCGCAAGCATGCGGCGGTGGCAGAGTTCATCCGCCGCCGCGCCGCCTCAGGCTGCGGGCTGGCGGGGCCGGGGCGGATGCCGGTGGTGTGGGATGAGTTCGCGCCGGTGGAGCTGGCGGCGGTGCTGGGTGAGTCGCGGTGGGCGGCCGATGGGCTGCTGGAGGTGGCCGATGCCCTGGAGGTCAAGCTGCCGGGCACCAAGGCGGCGTTCCGGGCCGGGATCATCACCGAGGCCAAGGCCGGGATCATCGCCCGGGCCACCGCCCTGCTGGACCCCGAGGAAGCCCAGGCGGCCGAGGCGCTGGTGCTGGGCCGGGCCGGGAAGCTGACCCCGCCCGCGCTGGCCGCCGCGATCGCCCGCGCGGTGATGCAGGTCGCGCCGGACAAGGCGCGCAAACGCCGGGAGCAGGCCGCGAAGGAGGCGCGGCTGGAGCGGTGGGCGGAGGCGTCGGGGAATGCGGGGCTGGCCGGGCGGGAACTGCCGCCGGCGCAGGTGCTGGCCGCCGACCAGCGAGTGAATGCCTGGGCCCGGCAGCTGCGCCAGGCCGGGGTGACGGGCTGCATGGACGAACTGCGCGCCATCGCCTACCTGGACTTGCTCCTGAACCGCGACTCCCGCCCCACCCCCGGCACCCCGCCCGGCAGCAGCGGGCAGCACGAAGGCGACGGGACAGACACGCCCGGCCGCACGGACAGCGGCGGCCCAGCAGACGGCGATCCAGCCGGCAGCGGTCCGGCCGGCGGCGATCCGGGTCCGGCCGGCGGCGATCCGGGTCCGGCCGGCGGCGATCCGGGCGGCGGCCCGGGTCCGGGCGGTCCGGGTCCGGGTCCGGGTGGCGTGATCCCGGCCGGGTTCGCCGGCAAGATCAACCTGACCGTCCCCGCCGTCACGCTGCTGGACCTGGCGGACCGGCCGGGTGAGATCGCCGGTATCGGGCCGGTCGACCCGGACCTGGCCCGGGACCTGGCTCGCGCCGCCGCGGCGAACCCGAAGACCACGTGGTGCGTGACGGTCACCGACGCCGACGGGCACGCCATCGGGCACGGCTGCGCCCGGCCCGAACCCCGCAGCGACCGGGACAGACGGGAACACGCAGGCGGACCTGACCCGCCCGCCAGCACCGGGCCGCGGTTCACGTTCACACCGGACCGGCGGGCCGGGCCGCCCGGCGGATGGGGCACCTGGCGGCTGGCCACCGGAATACCCGGGCGGCCGGACCTGATCATCAGGCTCGGGCCGATCGCCACCGATCCGTGTGATCACCGGTATCAGGCCCGCGGGCATGACCCGGGGGTGCTGCTGCGGCACCTGAGCCAGATCCGGTACGCCACCTGCACCGGGCCGGGATGCCGCCGGCCCGCCACCCAAGCCGACTTCGAGCACAGCGTGCCGTACGAGGCCGGCGGACGCACCTGCACGTGCAACGGCGACCCCAAATGCCGTCACGACCACCGGCTGAAGCAGCACCCCGGGTGGACAGCCGAGCATCTCCCCGACGGCACCATTCAGTGGACCATGCCCAGCGGACGGCAGCACACCACCGAACCCACACGGCACCCCATCTGATTAATGGCGGAAAGCTTAGGATCGCCCTATGGCGGACGCGCATCCCCTGCCGGCCAAGACGATCCGGATCGGGCGGCAGCCGGACAACGACATCGCATTGAGCGGGGACCTCGAGGTCTCCCGGCATCACGCGGAGCTGCGACGCGACCCGGACGGCAGCTTCGAGATCATGGACCTGGGCAGCCACGGCGGGACATACGTCAACGGCGAGCGGATCACGCGCAAGACGCTGACGGAGCAGGACATCATCAGCGTCGGCCACGCTACGTTCCGCCTCAGCGGCGGCGAACTGCGCCAGTACGCGGACGAAGGTCCCGGTAGCTTGCCTGCCATCACCGATGCGCATGAGGTGGTCGCCGCCTACTGGGCCGCGGCCGAGGCCCGGGACTGGGATGCGTTCGGTGCGCTGCTCGCCGACGATGTGCTCTACCGCGGCCCCCAGACCAGGGAGCAGGTCCGCGGCCGGGAAGCCTATGTCCGGTTCAATGTGGAGGGCTTCACATACGACTGGCACCTCACCGTGCAGCGGATCGTCGGCGAAGGCCAGCACGCGGCCAGCTGGATCGAGTTCACCGGCCCGGAAGGCACACAGCCCGGCCTGTGCTTCTTCGAGCTTGGTCACGACGGCAAGATCGCCCGGATCACCGACTTCTGGCCCGACCCCTACGACCTGCCCGCCAGCCGCGCCCATCTGGTCGAACGCTACTGAGTCTCCAAACTGGCTCGGGCGATATGGAGGGCAGCCTCCACAAGCCAAAAGCTCGACAGATAGGCTCAAAACCGTGATCCCACAATCACGCACGCTTCGGTGCCGTGTCCAATTTCGCGGCAAGGAGGCCTCGATGGGTAACTGGCAACTCGACCCGTACCACACACAGGTCGAGTTCTCCGCCAAGCACCTGGGGATGATGACGGTGCGGGGGACGTTCGACGAGCTCAGCGCAACGGCGGACATCGACCCCGACCATCCGGAGGCGGCGTCGGTCGAGGTGCACATCTCGACGTGGCTGCGGGCACCGCCAGCAGCTGAACCTTCACCACCGCCCATGCGCATCCGGAGCTGGGATGCGCATGGGCGGTCTCGCGTCCGGGGCCAGTTCGACCGAATCGGGTGGACCGGGTGCGAGGTACGTCACATCGCTGGCGGGCCAGGTGGGGGTATGGCTGGCGGGCTATCGAGGGGTTGGCCAGGCCCCGACGGGTAGAAGGACCACCGGGAGGGATAACGGACCGCTGGGAGGGACAGATGCCGCCACACAGCGAACCGCCTGTGGTCATCGTGGGCGCCGGGGTCGCGGGCCTGGCCTGCGCGCGGGATCTTGTGGCCGCCGGGCGGCCGGTCCAGGTCCTGGAGGCCGCGGACGGCGTCGGTGGCCGGATGCGGACTGACCGGCGGGACGGGTTCCTGCTTGACCGTGGCTTCCAGGTGTTCAATACGTCCTATCCGCAGGTCAAGCGGCGGATCAACCTGCAGGCCCTGCAACTGTGCCCGTTCACCCCCGGCGTGCTGCTGCAGGCCGGGGACCGGCGGCTGCGGTTCGCGGATCCGACCCGGCGGCTGAACGGGGCCACCGACCTGCTGCGCGGGCGGCTGGCCCGCCCGGCCGACGCGCTGGCGCTGGCCCGGATGAGCAGCGCCGACATGCTGCTGCCGGCCGCGCTGATCAAGCGGCAGCCGGACCGGACCACGTTCGCGGCCCTGGGCGAGGCCGGCATCTCGCCCGCGCTGTGCGAGCTGCTGTTCCGGCCGTTCCTGTCCGGGGTCTTCCTGGAGGACGAGCTGGAGACCTCCGCCCGGTTCTTCCACCTGGTCTGGCGGAGCATGCTGCGGGGCACGCTGTGCCTGCCGCGGCGCGGCATCCAGGCCGTTCCCGAGCAGCTCGCGGCCGGGCTGGATGCCGGGACCGTGCGGCTTGGGACTCCGGTGAGCGCGCTGACCGGCGACGGGGTGGCACTGGCAGACGGCGCCGAGATCGCGGCCCGGGCGGTGGTCGTGGCCACCGGCCCGGTGGCGGCAGCCCGGCTGCTGCCCGGCCTCAGCGTCCCGGCTACCCGGACGGTCACCACCTTCTACCACGCGGCGGCCACGTCGCCGCTGGCCGAGCCGACCCTGCTGGTGGACACCGAGCGGAAGATCCTCAACACCGTGGTGCTGTCCGAGGTCGCCCGGGCCTACGCGCCGCGCGGGCGGGCGCTGATCTCCAGCTCGGTGCTGGGCGACGCCAGCGGCCGGGAACCCGAGGTACGGTCCCGGCTCGGCGAGCTGTACGGCACCGACCCGTCCGGCTGGGAGCACCTGGCCAGCTACCCGGTGCCAGGCGCGCTGCCCGCCATGCCGGCACCGCACCCGCTCAGCCAGGGCACCCGGATCGGCCCGGGTCGTTACGTCTGCGGCGATTACCGGGCTACCGGGTCGGTGCAGGGCGCGATGGCGTCCGGCGCCCGGGCCGCCCGTGAGCTGCTGGTCGAGCTCAGCTAGGCGTGCGGAACGCGGCTGCGGCCAGCAGGCGGTGATGGTGTCATGGCGCATCGCTTTCAGGGGCAGACGCATCGCCGCGCGCCTGGTCGAGGGCCTGCTGCAGCAGCTTCACGTCATGCGGGCTCATCTGCAGCACGAAGTGGGTCGGCCCCAACCCCCACAGCCGGTCCACGATCTCGGCTTCCAGCTCGCCGAACTGCCGCATCCTCGCTGCCGGACCCTACTATCACGCTTAGGATAGACCCGCGGTTCAGGCGCCGTGGGCGGCCAGGGTAAAACGCCGGTCCGGGGCTGCGCCGCCGCAGGCCAGGTCAGCGGCGAACTCGCCGGTCAGCGGGGCGAACTTGGCGCCGTGGCCGGAGCAGGCCGAGCAGATGACGAACGGCCCCCGCCGGTCCAGGATGAAGTCCTCGTTGCCGGTCGAGGTGTACAGGCAGGTCACCTCGCCGACCGGCGTGGGGTCGAGGCCGCCAAGCCGGCCGCGGACAAAGGCCCGGATCCGTTCCCGGGCGGCCGGATTGACGATCCCGTCCCGGCCGTCCGCCGTGGTGACGGTGCCCTGCCCGTGCTCGCCGACCTTGATCGCGCCCGGTGCCTGGCCGTCGCGCCCGGCCGGCAGGCCGTAGGCGGCCACCCGGTCGTGGTAGATGAAGACCGGCCAGGCCTGCGCGGGATCCAGGGCCGCGAAGTGGAAGGTCTGCAGCTGGGTCACGACCAGCGCAGGCAGGCGAACCTGCGCGCCGAGCAGCGGCTGCAGCCAGGGGCCGACGGCCACGATGACCGCCGGGGCCTGCCACGACCGGTCCGCCGTGTGCACCACGGCTCCCCCATCCGGGGCCGTCACGCGCAGCACCGGCGAGCCGTAGCGGATCTCGGCGCCGCGCGCGGCGGCGATTCCCCGCATCGCCGCCATGGCACGTTCCGCGTCGATCACCCCGGCGTCCGGCTGGAACAGGACCGGATCGGTCCCGAACTCGATCTGCGGCCAGCGCTCGGCGGCCGCCCCGGCCGCCATCACCTCCGCGGGCACTCCTGCGGCGGTCAGGATCTCGTGCATCGCCACCGGCTCGCAGGCCGGGCCGAAGTCCAGCCCGCCAGTGGTCAGCACCACCTCCTCCCCCGCCTCGTCGGCGAACTGCCGCCACAGCCGCTCCGCCTGGCCGGTCAGCCGGACGTAGAGCGGGTCGGGGTAGGCGCGCCGGAAGATCCGCGCGCTGCCGTGCGAGCTGCCGCGCCGGTGCCCAGGCTGGAAGGCTTCCAGGAGCGCCACCGAACGGCCCCGGCGGGCCAGCGCCCACGCCGCCGCCGACCCGGCCAGCCCGGCTCCGATCACGACCACGTCCACCCGGTCAGCGCTCATCGCTCCACGGTAGTCAGTCCGGCCAGCCGAACTCGGCCAGCTCGAACTGCCGGTCCAGCACGCCGTCGGCCCCGAACGCCTCGATGACCCGCGCGGCGGCCGCCGTGTACTCCTGGACCAGGTCGCCCGGGCGGGCCTGCGGCTGCCAGCGGGCCGATCCGGGCCACCAGGCTGACCGTGTTCCGGACCGCCTGAGCGTCCAGGTCCACGATGTCGTTACCGGTTACGTTCATGTATCTCCTCATATGATATGTGTATTCATATTATATGTGAGAGCATATTATGGCGCGATCCTGTTATCCTGCCGGGCACGATGACTACCACCCCGGACGGCCGCCGCGACCTGGCGGCCATGGCGGTCCCGCTGGCCAGGGCGCTGGTGGCGGCCGAGGAGCCGATCTTGCGCGCGCACGGGATCAGCATGTGGGGGTACGTCGTGCTCACCGCGCTGGCCGAACAGCCGGTGCGGACCCAGGCGGCACTGGCCCAGGCCATCGGGGCGGACAAGAGCCGCATCATCAGCGATCTGGACGAATTGCAGCATCGCGGGCTGATCGAGCGCCAGCCGGATGCCACCGACCGGCGCGTGCACCTGCTCTCGCTGACCCCGGAGGGCAGCCGGGTCAGGCAGTCCATCCAGGCCGCCATCCGCCGCCGCGAGGAGCAGGTCCTGGCCATGCTGCCGCCCGGCGACCGGGAGGCATTCCTGCGCTCGCTCCAGGCCCTGTCCGAGCTCTCGCCGGAAGCCATGAGAGGCTAAGCACGCCCCTCAAGCTCCGGCCCGGAGGTAGTCCCGTGCAGCTCGGCCTGCAGATCCCCGATTTCACCACCCCCGAGGGCCCGGCCCGGCTGGGCGCCGACCTGGCCACCGTGGCCCGCACCGCGGATGAGGCGGGCTTCGACTTCATCGCGGTCATGGACCACTTCTTCCAGATCCGCGCGGTCGGCCCAGCCGAGCACGAGATGCTCGAGGCCTACACCACGCTGGGCTACCTGGCCGCGTGCACGTCCCGGGCCAAGCTCCTCACCCTGGTCACCGGGGCCGTCTACCGGTACCCGGGCATCCTGGCCAAGATCATCACCACGCTGGACGTGCTGTCCGGCGGGCGGGCCTGGCTGGGCATCGGGGCGGCCTGGAACGAGGAGGAGTCGCGCGGGCTCGGCATCCCGTTCCCGCCGGTCGCCGAGCGGTTCGAGCGGCTCGAGGAGACCCTGCAGATCTGCCTGCAGATGTGGCGCGGCGACGAGAGCCCGTACCACGGCACGTACAACCAGCTGGAGCGGCCGCTGAACTCGCCGCAGTCGCTGAGGCGGCCGCACCCGCCGATCATGATCGGCGGCGGCGGGGAGAAGAAGACGCTGCGGCTGGTGGCCAGGTACGCCGACGCGTGCAACCTGTTCCAGACCCCGGACCTGGCCCGCAAGCTGGACGTGCTGCGCGCGCACTGCGACGCCGAGGGCCGCGACTACGACGAGATCACCAAGACCTGCTACTTCCTGTTCGACGTGGGCGAGCGAGGCGAGAAGGCGGCCGAGGTGGTCGACCGGCTGGGCGCCCTGGCCGAGCTGGGCTTCCAGGCCGCGATCGGCGGGGTGGCCAACGTCTGGCAGGTGACCCCGCTCGAGGTGATCGCCTCAGCCGTCATCCCCGCCGTAGCAGGTATTTAGTTAGCCGAACGAAACGTGGTGCTGGGGGGCCGGCCAGCTGGGGTCACGCACGGGTGGTGTGCTCCGGGGCGGAAGCACCGTTAACGCGGTCCGTGTTGGCGTGCTCGACGGCGGTGGCCATGGCGTCGTCACCGCGGGCGGCCAGGCCGTCGACGATGCCGGGGATGTCGGTGGCGGGGCGATTCTGGCTCAGCTTGGCCTTGGCCTCGATCCGGGTGATCTGCAGCTCGAGGCCGACGATGGCGCGCAGCTGGCCCTCGATGAACTTGCGCGGCGCGTCGTCCGGGGACCAGGGCATCCGCTGGCCGGGGGCGGCCAGCCGGGCCGCTTCGTGCTTGGCGGTCAGGCGCCGCACCACGTCCTCGACCCAGGCCGGGTCGTCGTGCACGATCAGCCGCCCGTATACGTGCGCGGTCAGGTAGTTCCAGGTGGGGACGACCCGGTCGTGTTCGGCCTTGGCCGCGTACCAGGACGGGGACACGTAGGAATCCGGGCCGCGGATGATGGCCAGCGACTCGCCCTGGGCGGGCTTGCGCCACTGGTCGTTGTTCCTGGCCACGTGACCGAGCAGTGCTCCCCACCGGACGCCGTGCTCCCCCGCCGAGGGCTCGTGGGCGAACGGCAGCATGGTGGCCAGCAGGCCATCGGAGGTCAGCGTGATCAGGTCGGCGGCGCCATGCCTGGCCAGCAGGTCCTCGACCGCCGCGTCGTCTACGGCGAAATGGGTGGGTATGTACATGACTCCTCCGTCTCCAGGCTATGCGGAGAAGCCGGGGGCCAGGCCTGCCCAGACGGCGTCGTAGTCCTGCTGGCGGTGCTCGGCGCGCATCGCCTGCTGGGTCGGGATCATCATCCAGCGGCTCTCGAACATGAAGGCCAGCGTGCCGTCGAGCTTCTGCGGCCGCAGCTCGGCCGTGCTGGCCCGGGCGAACGTGTCGGCGTCCGGGCCGTGCGAGGTGAAGGTGTTGTGCAGGCTGGCCCCGCCGGGCTCGAAGCCCTCGGCCTTGGCGTCGTAGACACCGCGGACCAGGCCCATGAACTCGGACATGATGTTGCGGTGGTACCAGGGCGGGCGGAAGGTGTCCTCGCCCACCAGCCAGCGCGGCGGGAAGATCACGAAGTCGACGTTGGCCAGGCCGGGCAGTTCGCTGGGCGCGGTGAGCACGGTGAAGATGGACGGGTCGGGATGGTCGAAGCTGATCGTGCCGATCACCATGAAGTTGGCCGTGTCGTACTTGTACGGGACGTAGTTCCCGTGCCAGCCGGCCACGTCAAGCGGCGAGTGGTCGTAGTCGGCGGCCCACAGGTTGCCGCCGAACTTCTGCACCACCTGCACGGGGGCCGCCTCGTGCTCGTAGCGGGCGGTGGGGACCAGGAAGTCACGCTCGTTGGCCAGCCCGTTGGCGCCGATCGGGCCGCGCTCGGGCAGCGTGAACGCGGCGCCGAAGTTCTCGCACAGGTAGCCGCGGACTGGACCTGCGGGCAGCTCGACGCGGAACCTGATGCCGCGCGGGACCACCGCGATCTCGCCGGGCGTCACGGCCAGCGGCCCGAGTTCGGTGTGCAGGGTGATCGGGCCCTGCTCGGGCACGAACAGCAGCTCGCCGTCGGAGTCGACGAAGTACCGCTCGGTCATGGACCGGTTCGCGGCGTACATGTGGACGGCCATCCCGTTGCGGGTCCGCAGGTCGCCGTTGCCCGCCACGGTGTAGAGCCCGTCGATGAAGTCGGTGTCCGCGGCCGGAATGGGGAGCGGGTTCCAGCGCAGCCGGTTCGGGTCCGGCTCGATCTCCTCGAACGGGGTCCCCCGCAGCGTCCCGTTGGCGATGCGGGAGAACCTGGGGTGCGCGGCCGAGGGCATGATCCGGTAGACCCAGGTGCGCCGGTTCACCGCGCGCGGCTGGGTGAACGCGGTCCCGCTGAGCTGCTCGGCGTACAGGCCGAGCGGCGCGCGCTGCGGCGAGTTGCGCCCGGCGGGCACCGCCCCGGGCACCGCTTCGCTGACGAACTCGTTCCCGAACCCCCGCTGGTAGGTGTAGTCGCTCACGCCTGTAATGAAATCACTCGGCACAGCCGAGGGTGGTGTCGGCTATCACGCATGGTCCGGCACTCACCGACCCGACTCGGCCTGGTGCATCCTGATCACGGAGTCGTAGTCGGGGTCGGGGGTCAGGCCTAGCCGGGCCGCCCGGTCGGCGCGGATCCGGGCGGGCCAGGTGGCGAACATCCGGGCCACCGCCGGATCGGGCACCCAGTCGATCAGCGCGCTGGCCTGCGGGCCCGCCACCCGGGTCAGGGCGGCGGCCATGTCGGCCACGGTCAGGGTCAGGGCGGGCATGGTGAGCGCGGTGCGGCCGCCCCAGGCTTGGTCGGAGCAGGTGGCGGCGCGCAGCAGCGCGCCGGTGGCCTTGGCCGGGGAGGCCAGGGCCACCTCGGTGCCCGGGTCGACCGGGCAGACGGCCCGCTGGCCGGCCAGCGGCTCCCTGATGATGCCGGACAGGAAGCCGGAGGCCGCGGCGTTGGGCCGGCCGGGGCGCACGCTGACCGTCATCAGGCGCACAGCCCGGCCGTTCAGGTAGCCCTTGCGGGTGTAATCGGCCAGCAGGTACTCGCACATCACCTTCTGGGTGCCGTAGCTGGTCTGCGGAGTGGGCCAGGTGTCATCGGTGATGACCTGCTCGGGTGCACCGCCGAACACGGCGACCGAGCTGGAGAACACCACCACCGGGCTGGTCCCCAGCGCGCGGCAGGACGCCAGCAGCGCCCCGGTGGCCTGCAGGTTGGCCCGCAGGCCCAAGTCGAAGTCCGCCTCGCACTCGGCGCTGACCGCGGCCGCGAGGTGGAAGATCACCTCGGCGCCGGCCAGCATGTCCCGGGCGGCGGCCTCGTTGCTCATCAGCTCGCCGAGGTCGCCGCGGACGGCCGTCACCCGCTCGTCGGCGGCCAGGTCGGGCGGCAGCGGCACCCGGTCGATGAGCGTCAGCCGGTCCAGCGGCCTGGCCTGGCTCCCGGCCACCAGCAGGGAGCCCGCGGCCAGGAGTTCCCTGGCCAGGCGTGAGCCCAGGAAGCCGGCACCGCCGGTCACCACCACGTGCACCCCGGCATCCTACGTGCCGCAGGCGGCCGAGGTAAGGGCCGGGACTACCGGCCGGAGACCTTGGCCGACCGCAGCCGGCGCAGCCGCAGGATCTCGGTGTCACGGGCCTGCAGGACCGGCTCGACCACGTTCATGGCGGCGTCCACGGCGACCTCGGGGTCCCCGGGGACCCCGTAGCGGAGGAAGCTGCGGGCCAGGGCCCGGCGCAGCCGCTGGGCGGTGACGGCCAGCAGGTCCGGCGGGTCCTGCAGCGGCCCGGCTTCGCCGCCCGCGCCGTCGCGCCTGGCCCGGCTGGCGGGGCGGCGCGGGCTGGCCCGCCGGCTCCGGCCGGACGTCCGCGCCGCCCATCGCTCCGGCGCGGGGGGCGCGTCCGGCTCATCGCCATCAGGCACGCGGAACAGCGGGGTCATCACCCACGGCTGCGGCGATGCCGGTGCGGGGGCACGCCGCTTTGGTAGGGTCGGCTCCGGGAGCATTGGCGTGGCCTTCCTATCTGGATTGTCTTCACAGCGCTGATGCTCCCCCTTTGATGCCTTCATGTCACACATGTCCAGGTCACACGGCGTGTCACCAAAGTTCCGCAGCGTCCTCTAGCCTGGTCTGGTGAGGTATCTGAGCACGGGCACGATACGGATTTCCAGGATCGGGCTTGGTACCTGGCAGTTCGGCTCGCGGGAATGGGGATACGGTCCGGCCTACGCCGGGCAGGAGGCGCGGGCCATCGTGCGCCGGGCGCTGGAACTGGGCGTGACGCTGTTCGACACGGCCGAAATCTACGGTCTGGGTCGCAGCGAGCGGATCCTGGGCGAGGCTCTCGGGCCGGCCAGGGAGTCGGCCTTCCTGGCTACGAAGCTCTTCCCGCTGCTGCCGGTGGCCCCGGTGGTGGAGCAGCGCGCCGTGGCCAGCGCGAACCGGCTGGGGACCAGCAGGCTGGACCTGTACCAGGTGCACCTGCCCAATCCGGTGGTCCGCGACGGCACGATCATGCGCGGCATGCGGGCGCTGCAGCGGGTCGGGCTGGTCGGCGAGGTCGGCGTGAGCAACTACTCGCTGGCCCGCTGGCGAGCCGCGGAGGATGCGCTGGGCACCCCGGTGCTGAGCAACCAGGTCAGGTACAGCCTGGTGGACCGGAGACCGGAACGCGACCTGCTGCCGTTCGCCGCCTCGACCGGTCACCTGGTGATCGCCTACAGCCCGCTGGCCCAGGGGCTGCTGTCGGGTAAGTATCACCGGGACCACCGGCCGACGAACCGGGTCAGGGCGGCTAGCTCCCTGTTCCTGCCGGGGAACCTCGAGCTGGCCACCGGCCTGATCGCGGTCCTGCGCGAGGTGGCGGAGGCGCACGCTGCCACCCCCGCGCAGATCGCCCTGGCCTGGGCCATCCACCGGCCCGCGGTGCTGGCGATTCCGGGGGCGTCCAGCATCGGGCAGCTGGAGAGCAACGTGGCGGCGGCCGATATCGAGCTCACCGACGCCGAGTACCAGACGCTGAACGCGGCCTCGGACCGGTTCCGGCCTGTCACCGGGCTGACCGCTCTCCCCCGCCAGCTCCGGGCCCGCTTCGGCTAGTGCCTGCCCCGTGCTTGCTCAAGGTAGCCAGCGGGTTGCGGGTGTCTGGCTGAGGCCGTCAATCCCATTTCCGGCTCGCATCCGCGCGGCTCCCGTGGTTACCGTCTGTGGGGAATAGCCTGTGCTGCGAAGGGTGGTGGGCATGCAAGCAGGGCAAGGGCCCCAGTGGCGGCCGCTGAAGCGCCATGACAGCCACGTGGCGGAGCAAATGGTGGAGCGGGCGGCGGAACTGGCCCGGGATTCACACGCCAGGACCCGGCACGCCGCGGTGCTGATGCGGGACGGCAGCATGCTGGCCTGGGGCACTAACGGCGTGCCGTTCCCCGGGGAAGACCACTGCTACTGCAAGTTCGGCGATTTCGGCCACCATGACCAGTGCCGGACGCACGCGGAGCAGCGGGCGATCACGCTGGCCCGCGAGGGTGACGGCTGGCGGATGCTGCAGGGCTCGAAGCTGATCTACGTGCGGCTCGAGGCGGACGACTCGGTCCGGCTGGAGGAGCCGCATTTCTGCGCCCGGTGCAGCAGGCTGGCGCTGTCGCTGGGCGTAGCGGAGTGGATCTTCGCCCTGTCCGAGGGGCTGGTCGGGTACACCTCGGCCGACTACGACCAGATCGCCCAGCTCAGGTGGTAACGCCGGGTGGCGTCAGCGCAGGTCGCCGGACGCGTTGAGGTCGTCGAAGAGCAGCTGGTCGACCGGGGGGACCCGGTGGCGGTCGGCGTAGCAGAACCAGGCCAGCTCGTCGATCACGACCAGCAGGTTACGGCTCATCCCGGGACCCGGACGACACGGGGGCCTGCTGCGGCGCGGGCGCTGGTCCTGCTGCACGACTTCGCCATAGGCTTCTGCCGGGAGGTTACCGGTGGCGGATAAGTGGCTGACGTTTGACTGCTACGGGACGATTGCGGACTGGAACGGCGGCATGGGCGGCGCGCTCGAGGCGATCGCGGGAGCGGACTCCGGGCGGCTGCTGGCCGCCTATCATCGCGAGGAGCTCGAGCTCGAGGCCGGCCCGGGCTGGATGCCCTACCGCGAGGTGCTGACCGCCGGGCTGGCGTCGGCCGCCAGGCACGAGGGGCTCACCCTGGCCCACGGCGACGAGCAGGCGTTCGTCCGGGCCTGGCCAGACATGCCGGTCTTCGAGGACGCGGGCCCGGCGCTGACCGCACTGCGGGAGCAGGGCTGGCGGCTGGCCATCCTGACCAACTGCGATGATGACCTGTTCGCCACGACCAGGTCACGGCTGCCGGTACCGTTCGATCTGGTGATCACGGCCCAGCAGGTCGGCAGCTACAAGCCGGACCTGGCGCATTTCCGCGGCTTCGCCGACCAGACGATGGTCAGCAAGGCCAGCTGGATTCACGTGGCCAACAGCTGGGTGCACGACATCCTGCCCGCGGCCCGGATGGGACTGCGCTCGGTCTGGGTCGACCGCGACGGCACCGGGCATCCCGCCAAGCTGGCCGAGCGGCGCATCACCGCGATGCGCAGGCTGCCGGAGGCGGTCGCGGACGTCAGCGCCATCCTGCCCAGGTAGGCCGGGTTCAGGAGGCTAACTACCCGGCGAAGGCGGGGGCGTCGCTGGCGCAGCTGGCCGCCGCGGTGATGCCGCCGTTGGCCTGGGCCAGGCTGCTGATGCCCGAGGCCGACGCGCTGGGGATGGGCGAGGCGGTCGACGTCACCGACGGCTGGACCGTGGGCGTCGCCGCGGGGGTGGCGGCGGGCGTGGCGGCGGGCGTCAGACCGGTGAAGTCCGAGCCGAGGATCAGCTGCACCGTGCCGGGGGTCAGGGTGGGATCCTGCAGTTCGGTGACGTCGGTGAGTTCCTGCTCGAGGGTGTTGACCGCGGCCAGGTCCGCGGCGGATGCGTACTCGATCACCGATTTGGTGTAGGCGAAGCTGGTGGCGTTGCCGGTGCCGGTCACGTCGAACCCGCGGCTGGTCAGGCCGATGGCCGCCTGGTCGGCGAGGCCCTTGATGCCGGAGCCGTTCAGCACCTCGACCTTGACGCTGGACGGGCTGGTGGTCAGGACCTGAGCGGGGCTGCCGGTCGTGGCGGTGGGGACGGGCTTGGTCTTCGGCACGGTCACGTCGTGGGCGATGGCGGCGAACACCTGGCTGGCCTGCGGCTCCGCGAACTGCACCCGCCCGGGTTCGGGTGCCCACGGCTCGTTAGGCGCGGTGATGAACTGGACGTCCTTGCTGGACAGGTGATGCAGGCTCTCGCCGATGCTGACCAGGTCCGAGACCGACATGCCGCTGTCGGTGGTCATCGAAGCGGCGGCGTCGGTGACCACGCTGAGCAGCCGGAGCGGGTCGGACAGCAGGCCGCTGCTCAGCACGCCCTTCACCACCTGCGCGGACATGAACTGGTCACGCTGGATCCGCTCCAGGTCCGACCCGGTTCCGATGTCCTCGCGGGTGCGCCAGAAGGCCAGGGCCTGGATTCCGTTGATGTGATGCTCGCCGGCGGGCAGGTCAAGGCCGGAGACGGGATCGTTCACGTTGTACGGGACGCAGACGTTGACGCCGCCGAGGTCGTTGACGACATTGACGAAGCCGAGCATTCCGATCCCGATGAAATGATTGATGTAAATGCCGGTCTGCTGCTCGACCGTCTTCCACAGGCACACCGGGCCGCCGATCTGCAGCAGCGCATTGATCTGCACGTAGGCCTCGGGGTCGGCCTGCTGGCCGGTGTATCCCGGGCCGGCGGCGCAGGCGTACATCGGCACCATGGTGTCGCGCGGGATGCTCAGCACGGTGACCAGGTGCCGCCCCGGGGAGATGTGCACGATCATGATCGTGTCGGTGTTGTCGGTCTGGTCGTTGCCGGTGCGCAGGATGTACTGCTCGTGCGCGTCCAGGCCCTTCCGGCTGTCGTTGCCGTAGACCAGGATGTTCTCCGCGGTGGTGCTGTACTGCGGCGGGCGGACGCCGAGCTCGCCGCCCGGGTTGACCCGGGTGATGCTGTCGTAGACGGCCCGGTATTTCAGGTACGCGGCGAGGGTTCCGGCGCCGAGAATGACCACGGCCGCCACGGCGACCCAGCGGAGAATATGCCGCTTGCCCGCACGCGGCCCTCTCCGCATGGGTGACCTCCCGTTGCGACTGGGTGCCCAGTCCCCCTGCCTAACGGGTAAACACTGCCCGTAGTTCCCGAAATGCTACCCAGCATCTGCAGATTCATCCGCACCAGGAGGAGTAACTTAATGTGCCGGTAAGGGAATTCCCGGCTATGACTCAGGCGGGGGACTCAGGCGGGGGACTCAGGCGGGAACGGACGCGGAAAGGCGGCGCAGGGCCGCCCGGACCAGGGCCGGGTCCGTGGTGGTCCAGAACGGCGGCAGCGAGGTGCGCAGGAAGCCGCCGTAACGGGCTGTCACCAGCCGGGGATCAAGCACGGCCACCACGCCGCGGTCGGTCATCGTGCGCAGCAGCCGTCCGGCGCCCTGGGCCAGCAGCAGCGCGGCGTGCGCGGCCGCGACCGTCATGAACCCGTTGCCGCCGCGGGCCGCCACCGCACGCTGCCGGGCCGAGGCCAGCGGGTCATCGGGCCGCGGGAACGGGATGCGGTCGATGACCACGAGCTGCAGCGAGGAGCCGGGCACGTCCACGCCCTGCCACAGCGACAGGGTGCCGAACAGGCAGGTGGGCTCGTCCTCGGTGAACTGCCTGACCAGCTGCGCGGTGACGTCATCCCCCTGGCACAGCAGGGGCATCTCGATTCGGTCGCGCAGCGCCTCGGCCGCCTGCCGGGCCGCCCGCATGGAGGAGAACAGGCCCAGCGTGCGACCGCCCGCCGCGGCGATGAGCTCCTCGAGCTCGGTCAGGTAGGCCTCGGGCAGCGCGTCCCGGCCGGGCGGCGGGAGGTGCCTGGCCACGTACAGGATGCCGCTGCGCGGATGATCGAACGGAGACCCGACGTCAAGACCCCGCCACGACAGGACGCCCTGGCCCCCTCCGGGGGCTGCCGGGGGGGCCAAGGGGGGTCTGGGGGGATGGGTCCCCCCAGGAGCAGGGGGGGTCTGGGGGGGATCGTCCCCCCGAGGCAACACTGCCACCCCCAACCCCCATTGGATGGCCAGGGGGGTGAACGAGCCGCCGAGGGCGAGCGTGGCCGAGGTGAGCGCGACCGTCCGCTCGGCGAACAGGCGGTTCCGCAGCACCGGGCCGACCTCGAGCGGGGCCACCCGCAGGGTGGGCGGCCGGCTGGTGTCCTCGGCGAACGGCCGGTCCAGCCAGACCACCTCCGGCCGGGCGGCGATCGGCTCGCCGAACACGTCAAGGACCCGGCGGGCGGTGCGCTGCAGCTCATCCAGGGAAGCCAGCGTCATCCGGGCCATGGCCAGCCGCTGCGGATCCTCCTCCAGGCCCGCCGCGCTGGCCATGATGGCGTCCGCGCACCCCACGGCCGTGTCCCGCACGGCCGCCAGCGTGGCGGCCAGCGTGTCGGGCAGCACGTCCATCCGGCCCGCGGACCCGTCGCCGAGGTCGATGGTGAGCGCGGCGGCCGCCTGGCGCAGCTGGTCGGCCACGGCCGGCCCGCCGCCTTCCGCGGCAGCCGACTCGGTCAGGCGCCCGGCCCGGCGGGCGGCCGCGTCCACCGCGGGGCCGGACAGCTCGCCCGTGGTGGCCGAGGTGACCCGGTCCACCAGGTCGTGTGCCTCGTCCACGATCACCACGTCGTGCCCGGGCAGGACGTCGATGTCCGAGGTGGCGTCGATGGCGAGCAGCGCATGGTTGGTGACCACGAGGTGCGCTTTGGCCGCAGTCTGGATGGCTTTCTCGGCAAAACACCGGGAGCCGAACGGGCAGCGCTGCGCGCCGATGCATTCCTGGGCGCTGACCGAGACCTGGCGCCAGGCCGCCTCGGGCACGCCGGGCACCAGCTCGTCCCGGTCGCCGGTCGTGGTCTGCTCGGCCCACTCGTGCAGCCGCTTGACCTGGCGCCCGAGCGGGGAGGCGGGACCCGTGTCGGGCTGCTCGAACAGCGCGTCCTGGGGGTCGTCGGCCGGGCCGCCTTTCTGGCGGTGCAGGCACAGGTAGTTGCGGCGGCCCTTCAGGATCGCGAACGAAGGTTCCCGGCCCAGCAGCGGCTCGAGCGCGGCGACCAGGCGCGGCAGGTCACGGTCGATGAGCTGGCGCTGCAGCGCGATGGTGGCCGTGGCCACCACCACCGTGCTCTTGGCGGCCATCGCGTACCGCAGGGCCGGGACCAGGTAGGCCAGCGACTTCCCGGTGCCGGTCCCGGCCTGGACGGCCAGGTGCTCGCCGGTCTCGATGGCGTGCTGCACGGCCCGGGCCATGGCCACCTGGCCGGGCCGCTCCTCTCCCCCGATGGCGGCCACGGCGGCGGCGAGCAGTTCGGGCACGGACGGGAGCTCCCCGGCGGCTGCTGCGGCCTCAGACACGTCCGAACGGTACCTCACCGCCGCCGGTGCGGCGACACGCAGGAACCGAGGCCAGGTAGGTGCGGCGTGTCTCGCCCCAGGGAGGCGCGCCGGGTTCCGGGCGGCAGGCACTACGGCCCGTTCGGTACATTGCCTCAATGACCAGTGCGGAACTGCTGACCGATGCGTTTGACCGGGTGCGGGAGACCATGCACGAGGTGGTCGAGGGGCTGTCCGCCGGGCAATTGGCGGCGCGGCTGGACGCCGACGCCAACTCCATCGCCTGGCTGTGCTGGCATCTGGCCCGGGTGCAGGACGACCACGTGGCGGGCGCCTTCGGGGTGGCTCAGGTGTGGCCGGAGTTCATGGACCGGTTCGGGCTGCCGTTCGGGCCGGGCGAGATCGGCTACGGGCAGGACTCGGCCGAGGTGGCCGAGGTCCGGGTGAAGTCGGGTGAGCTGCTGACTGAGTACCACGACGCGGTGCACGCCCAGACGGCCCGGCTGGTGTCCGCGGTCACCGACGCGGACCTGTCGCGGGTGGTGGACGAGCGCTGGGACCCGCCGGTGACGCTGGGCGTGCGCCTGGTCAGCGTGATCTCCGACTGCCTGCAGCACGCTGGCCAGGCCGCCTTCATCCGCGGCATCCTGCTGCGACGGGGCTAGACACTGGAGCCCGGCTTGCCGGCTGAACCGCAGCCGCTCAACGCGCGGACCCTGGACTGCTGGCGCGGCCGGCTGCCCGTGCCGGCCTACGACCGCAGCCTGGTCACGCCCGGCGTGGTCCATCTCGGCGTAGGCGGCTTCCACCGTGCGCACCTGGCCATGTATCACGACCGGCTGCTCAGCGAGGGCCGAGGGCTCGACTGGGGCATCTGCGGGGTCGGGGTCCTGGCCGCCGACCGCCGGATGAAGCAGGTCCTCCAGGCGCAGGACGGCCTCTACACGCTGGTGATCAAGCACAGCGACGGGACCTACGAGCCGCGGGTCATCGGGTCCATCGTGGAGTACCTGTTCGCGCCCGACGACCCGGAGGCGGTTATCGAGCGGATGGCGGCGACCTCGACCCGGATCGTGTCGCTGACCATCACCGAGGGCGGCTACAACCTCAGCGACGTCACCGGCGAGTTCGACGTGACCAACCCGGACGTGCTGGCCGATCTCGAGCCCGGCGCGGTGCCGCGGACCGCGTTCGGCCTGGTCACCGAGGCGCTGCGGCGCCGGTGGAACCGGGGCCAGGCCCCGTTCACGGTCATGTCCTGCGACAACCTGCAGGGCAACGGCTACCTGAGCAAGCGGGTGTTCACCGCGTTCGCCCGCCTGCGGGACCCGGACCTCGGCGACTGGGTCGAGCGGGAGACCCGCTTTCCCAACTCCATGGTCGACCGCATTACCCCGGTGACCACCGACGCCGACCGGGCCGAGGTCCGGGAGCGGTTCGGCATCGAGGACCAATGGCCGGTGGTCTGCGAACCCTATACGCAGTGGGTGCTCGAGGACTCCTTCACGGCCGGGCGCCCGCCGTACGACCAGGTCGGCGTGCAGGTGGTGGACCAGGTCGAGCCGTATGAGCTGATGAAGCTGCGGCTGCTGAACGCGAGTCACCAGGCCATCGGCTACTTCGGCTACCTGTGCGGCTACCGGCTGGTGCACGAGGCCGCTCAGGACCCCCTGTTCCAGGCCTTCCTCCTCGGTTACATGGACTTCGAGGCCACGCCGACGCTCGCTCCGGTGCCCGGGGTGGACCTGGAGAGCTACAAGCACACGCTGATCGAGCGCTTCTGCAACCCGCAGGTGCGCGACACCATCGCCCGGCTGTGCGCCGAAAGCTCGGACCGGATCCCGAAGTGGCTGCTGCCGGTGATCCGCGCGCAGCTCGCGGTTGGCGGTGAGATCCGGCGTTCGGCAGCCGTGGTGGCGTGCTGGGCCCGCTACGCGGAGGGCGTCGACGAGGCGGGGAACCCGATCGAGGTGGTGGACCGGCTGCGGGACAGCCTGATGCAACTCGCCCGGCGGCAGCGGGAGGACCCCGACGCGTTCATCGCCAACCGGGACGTGTTCGGGGACCTGGTCGACAAGAAGCCCTTCGTCACCGCCTACCGGTCGGCGCTGGCCTCGTTGCACGAACGAGGCGCCCGGGCCACGCTGGAGTGGCTGGCGTAACGCTATAGGAGAGCTCGGCCGGACCCGCGGGCAACCCCGCGGCCAGCCCCGCGGCCGGCCCTTTGCGGGCGGGGCGAGGCTTGTTGCGCGGCCCCACCGTGCCGTGAATAATGTTCGATGCGCGGCATCCGGCCAATGGAGAGCCGCCCTTCCCGGGTCCAGAGACGCGGCCCGCTGGCATACAACGGCAGCGCCAGGCAGGACCGGATGCCGTGGGACGCGGCCCGCCGCTCGAACTCAGGCCACAGGGCCTTGTCCCAGGTGTCCTCGATGCGGACCAGGTGACCGGCCCGCATCGCGTGCAGGCAGGGCCCGTTGTCGAGCTGGTACTGCACCTGGTCTACCTGCGCGGCCACCGGATCGCTGCAGGCCACGGTCTCCGGCTGCCCGTTGGACTGCATCGTCATCCCGCAGGACAACCCGCTGCCCACCAGGCGCGCGGCCAGGACCGCCAGCTCACGCAGGAACTGCTCGACACTCTCGGTATTCAGCAGCGCGTCTTGCAGATCCTTGAAATCGCCGTGAATTTCCTCGTCGGCCGCTCCGACCATCGGGACACCAATCTGATGCGTTGCCTGCGCATCCTCGCTTCGTCTTCTAGCTGGCTCTCATCTACCCCTGGCCAGCAGATTAAACGGCTGTCGCATCGTGGCTGCCTGCGGCCGGCGAAGGCCCGGGCTTATGTTCGTAGGGCGTACGGCGGACCTCGAGCAGTTCGAGTCCGAGCGTTTCGATCTGGGCCAGCACGCCGTGCAGGGCGGCCTGGTCCGCGACGGCGCCGCGCAGCAGCGTGTCCTGGCCTTGGGTCTGCGTGTGCAGGGCGGGAAACGCGCGCCGCATGGTCGCGCCCAGGTGCCCGCGGATCCGTATCTCGTAGGTCATCGGCTCGGCTCCGGGGCCGACGCGCGGGCTCGGGCGATGCCGGCCACGGCGAAGATGCACAGCACAGCGAGCAGGATGGCCAGGGCCAGCACGGCCGGGAGGTCGCCGACGAACTGCGCGGCCACGCCGACGCCGACCACCGGGATGACCAGGCCGCAGTAGCAGGCCACGAAGTAGGTGGAGACGGCCTGCCCGCGCCGTCCGGGCGGGGCGAGCCGGTTGGCCGTGGCCAGGCTGCCCAGGAACACCGCGCCCACGGCCACCCCCGCGACCACCGTGCCGGCCAGGAACAGGACCACCGCGGCCTGGAACAGCGCGGCGACGATCAGGCCCAGGCCGGCCAGGAACAGGCCCAGGCCGGCCAGCACGACCCGGCGGCTGCTGAACCGGGCGGCCAGGAGCTGGGTGAGGGTTCCCACTGCGAACATCAGGAACACGACGCCGCCCTGCACGGCGTGGTTGTGCTCATGCATGACGCTGCCCAGGAAGGTGGGCGCCAGCGCGGAGAACAACCCGAGCAGGGAAAAGGCCGAGAACGCGGCCGCCGCCGCGGCCATGAACTCGGCGCGGCCCTGCTCGGGCAGGCCGAGGCCGGCGAAACGCAGGACCGGCCGCCGGCGGGGGCTCACCGTTTCTGGCACGAACCGCAGACACCCGGCCGCGGCGGCCAGCACCGCCAGGTACACCGCGAACACCAGCGTGGTGGGATGCGGTGCATACTGGGCAAACAGTCCGGCGATGAGCGTGCCGAGGCCCAGGCCGCCCATGTTGGTGGCCGTGGCCACCAGCGAAGCCCGGGGCCTGGCCGAGGCCGGGACCAGCTCGGTGAGCGCGGCGGTGGCCGTGCCGGTCATCAGGCCGGCGGACAGCCCGGACAGGATCCGCCCGGCCAGCAGCACCTCCACGTCGGGGGCGAAAATGAACACGACGGTGCTCAGCGCGCTGGCGGCCAGGGCCACGGCCAGCACCGGCCGCCGGCCGGCCTGGTCCGAGGACCGGCCCGCCAGCAGCAGGGCGGCCAGCACCCCGGCGGCGTAGACGGCGAAGATCAGCGTGACGACGGACGCAGGGAAATGCCACTGAGCCTGGTAGATGACGTACAGCGGGGTCGGCAGCGTGGTGCCGAGCATGGTGGCGGCGAACACGAAGGCCAGCAGCCAGAACGCGGCCCGGCGGCGGGGAGCGGGCGGGGCCGCGCTGGTCATGGCCCGCTCGGCGCGGGGCTTGGTGATGGTGGTATTCATGGACGCCACGCTCGCGCCCGCGGGGGTGAACAGGCGTCACACGGCGGGGTGATTCGCGAGCGGAGGCGGGGGGCGTAGGGTAGGGGCGGGGCCGGTCAAGGAGGGCGCGGTGGGGCCTGCCACCTGGTCCGGGGCCGTGGATCCCCCGGCTGCTCCCGCAGTGCGGGACGGGGTCGTCTCCCGGCCCGGGCTGTTCGGGCTGCTCGAGGTGGCCGGGCGGGTGACCGAGGTGTCGGCGCCGGCCGGCAGCGGCAAGACGCTTCTGCTGCGCTCCTGGATCGAGGAGAACGGCCGGGCGCAGCGGACCGCCTGGGTGCCGGTGCAGAGCGACGAGCGGGACCCGCAGCGGTTCTGGCTCTCGGCGCTGGGGGCGCTGCGAGATACCGCGGCCGGGTCGAGCCTGGTCCGGCCGCTGACGGCGGCTCCCGACCTGGACGGCTGGACGGTCGTCGAGCGGCTGCTGACCGATCTGGGCGGGCTGCACGACCGGGTCTGGCTGGTGATCGACGACGTGCACGAGCTGCGCTCGGCCGAGGCGCTGCGCCAGCTGGAGCTGCTGCTCATACGCGCCCCCGCGGGGCTGCGGTTCGTCCTGGCCTCCCGCCATGATCTGCGGCTGGGCCTGCACCGGCTGCGGCTGGAAGGGGAGCTGACCGAGATCCGGGCGGCCGACCTGCGCTTCACCCTGGCCGAGGCGGGGGCGCTGTTCGAGGCGGCGGGGATTACGCTGTCCGGTCCGGCGCTCGGGTCGTTGTACGAGCGGACCGAGGGCTGGGCGGCGGGGCTGCGGCTGGCCGCGCTGTCGCTGGCCGGGCACCCGGACCCGGACCGGTTCGCGGTGGAGTTTTCCGGGTCCGAACGGACCGTGGCGGAGTATCTGCTGGCCGAGGTGCTGGACCGGCAGAGCGAGCCGGCCCGGCGGCTGCTGCTGCGGACCTCGGTGCTGGAACGGGTGAACGGCGAGCTGGCCGACCTGCTGACCGGCGGCTCGGACGGCGAGCGCCTGCTGCAGCAGCTCGAGCAGGCCAACACGTTCGTGGCCGCGCTGGATGCGCGGCGGTCCTGGTTCCGCTACCACCAGCTGTTCGCCGACCTGCTGCAGCTGGAGCTGCGCGGCAGCGCCCCGGCCGACGTGCCCGCGCTGCACGCCGCCGCCGCCGGGTGGTACGCGGCACACGGGTACCTGGTCGAGGCGGTCCGCCACGCCCAGGCGGCCGGGGACTGGAACCTGGCCGCCCGCCTGCTGTCGGACCACTGGGTCGGCTTCGGGCTCAACGGGCTGGGCGCCACCGCGCACGAGCTGCTGGCCAGGTTCCCGGCCGGCGTGGTCACGGCGGATGCGGAGCTGGCCGCGCGGATGGCCGGGGACGAGCTGGCCCGCGGATCCCTGGACGAGGCCGAACGGTACCTGGCTCTCGCCACCCGGGGACTGGACTCGATACCCGCGGACCGGCGCGTGCGCTCGCAGGTCGTACTCGCCGTGGTGCGCATGCGGCTGGCCCGCCAGCGCGGGGATGTCCCGGCCGTGGCCGAGCAGGCGCAGCGGCTGCTGGCCCCCGCCGGGACCGCCGACCTGGCCGAACTCGGAGTGGGCGGGGACCTGCGGATGCTCGCGCTGATCGATCTCGGCATCGCCGAGATGTGGACGGCGCGCTTCGACGAGGCCGACCGGCACCTAGAAGACGGCATCGCCTTGGCCCGACGGCTCGGCCGGCCCTATCTCGAGGTCAGCGGCCTGGCCCACTGGGCGCAGCTGCTGAGCTGGTGGTCGTTCCCGCTGGGGGTGCAGCGGGCCGTGCAGGCGATCGAGCTGGCCGGGCGGCACGGCTGGACGGAGGAGCCGGTCACCGGCCTCGCCTACCTGGCGCTGGGTGTGGCGGAGGTCGCTCAGGGACGGCTCGAGGAGGGGGAGCGGTCGCTCGAGCGGGCCGAGCGCACCCTCCGGGCCGAGGTCGAGCCGGCGGCCGGGATGAGGCTGCACCTCGGTCGCGGGATCCTAGCGCTCGCGCGTGGCCGGTACCCCGAGGCGCTGGCCGCATTCGGTACGGCTGAGCGGCTGACCATGTTGCTCGTCACCGAGCACACGCTGGCCAGGCGGGGGAAATCACTCCGGCTGCAGGCGCTCGTGCGGCTCGGCGAAACGCAGCGCGTCGAGCACGTCCTGGCCGAGATGGACCGGGCGGAGCGCGGCAGCGGCGAGATGCGCATCGCCCTGGCCGCGCTGCGCCTGGCCCAGGATGATCCGGAAGCGGCGACCGTCGCGCTGGCCCCCGTCACCGACGGCTCCGTTCCGCTGACGAACGCCCACCTGTGGGAGGTTCAGGCGTTCCTGCTCGACGCGACCGCCCGCGACGCCCGCGGCGACGCGGCCGCCGCCCGGCGGGCCCTCGAGCGCGCCCTCGATCTGGCCCAGCCGGAAGGCCTGCTGTACCCGTTCCTGGCTGATCCCGCGCCGGACCTGCTCGACCGCCATCGCCGGCTCGGCACCGCGCACGCCGCCCTGATCGCCGACGTCCTGAACGTGCTTGGGGGGCAGAAGCCCGTGTTGCGGCCGGGTGAACCTCAGGGTCTGCGTGAACCGCTCAGTAGTGCTGAAACCCGGGTGCTGCGCTACCTGCCGACCAAGCTGTCCGCGCCGGAGATCGCCGACCAGCTCTACCTGTCGGTGAACACGGTCAAGACCCACATGCGCCACCTGTACGACAAGCTCGGCGTGCACCGGCGCCACGAGGCGGTCGAGCAGGCCCGCGCCCTCGGCCTGCTCGCGCCGTCTGCACGGCGCTAATCACCCGGCGGTGTGACGCCGGCTCACCCTGCCCGACGTGAAGCTTGGTGCCATCTGGACCTACACCCCGGAAGGCATGTCATGACCGTGCAGCTGGCACCACGTCCGTTCGGCCCAAAAAGCAACCCCGGCCAGAGCCGGTCGGCCACACACGTGATCGCGTTTCTCGGCACCGGGCGCATGGGCGGCCCGATGGCCGCCAACCTGGCCCGGGCCGGCTTCGAGGTGCGGGCGTGGGACCGCACCGCGAGCCATGCCGCCGCCCTGGTCAAGGACGGCGCGACCGTGGCGGCCAGCCCGGCCGAAGCGGTCCGGGGCGCCGGGATCCTCATCACCATGCTGGCCGACGGGCCCGCCACCGATCAGGTGTGGAACGGGCCGGACGGGCTGATGGCCGCGGGTCCCGGCCTGATCTGGGTGCAGATGGCCACGGTCGGGCTGGAGTGGACGCAACGGTTCGCCAATACCGCTGCCCGGTACGGGGTGCACTTCTTCGACGCCCCGGTCTCCGGCAGCCAGGGACCCGCCCAGGCCGGGGAGCTGACCATCCTGGCCAGCGGCCCGCACTGGATGGCCGAAGACGTCGCCCCGGTGTTCGCCGCGCTCGGCCGGGCCACCGCCTGGCTCGGCACGGCCGGCAACGGCACCAGAGCCAAGCTGGTCCTCAACAACTGGCTGACCAACCTGACCGAGATGACGGCGGAAAACCTCACCTTCGCCCGCGACCTCGGCCTGGACCAGGCGGCGATCGTGGACCTGCTGGAGTCGACGCCGCTCGGGTCGCCGTACGCGGTGCAGAAGGCCCGCACCATGCTGGCCGGGGACTTCACCCCCGCGTTCGCGCTCAAGCACGCGCTCAAGGACGCCGACCTG
Organism: uncultured Actinomycetes bacterium; assembly: GCA_963835775.1. GTDB lineage: Bacteria > Actinomycetota > Actinomycetes > Streptosporangiales > Streptosporangiaceae > Palsa-504. The sequence continues at coordinate 623,517 of CAWIHB010000010.1, forward strand.
GCCGAGCAGGCCGCGCAGGCCAGCGGGACCGAGCTCACCCTGACCAGCGCGCTGCTGCCGAGGTGGCGCCGGGCCGCCAGCGGGCACGGCGGTGAGGACCTGGCCGTCATCTACACCACACCCTGAGCCGGTCCGGGCGGCCGGGTCGCTACCGGACCTTCGCGAGGAGCCAGAACGTGACCCCGGTGCCGGCGCCGTAGGCGAGGTGGCCGCTCAGGTCAATGGCCAGGGTCTTCGCGTCATACTCCCAGATCGGCTTGTAGATCCCGGCTTCCGGCAGGACGACGTAGCCGACGGCCCAGACGGCGGCGCCGAAGGGCAGGCCGTACAGGGCGATAACCGGACTGCGGGCGGCCGGGGGCGGCCAGGGCACGGGCCAGTGGTGTTCACGGGTGCGACGGGACGGCCCGGGTGTGAGGATGAGTCTTATGCGTTCTGACATCAGACCTGGCGGCGTCTTCCCCGATTACGCCCTGCCCGACCACACCAACACGGTGCGTAAGCTCAGCGAGCTGCAGGGCCGCGATCCGCTGATCCTGACCCTGGCCCGCGGCAACTACTGCCCGAAGGAGCACCAGCAGCATCTGGAGCTGGCGGCCAACTACCCGAAGATCGCGGTGGCCTACACCCAGATGGCCACCATCGCCACCGATGACCATCACAGCCTGCAGGAGTTCCGCGCGTCGGTGGGCGCCCAGTGGCCCTTCCTGTCCGATCCCGGCCGGACCGTGCAGCAAGACCTGGACATCGCCGAATACACCGACCCCGAGCACAACCCGATGATCCCGCACACGCTAGTGCTCAAGCCCGGGCTGGTCATTCACAGCGTCTATAACGGCTACTGGTTCTGGGGCCGCCCGTCGTTCTACGACCTGTGGCATGACCTGCGGGCCGTCACGGCCGAGATCCGCCCGGACTGGGACCTGGGCACCCCCGGGCTCCGCCAGGCCTGGGACGCGCATGACTACTCCAAGTTCCACGGCTGGGACCGGCGCTCCCCCGGATCGACGCCGACCTCGTATACCTGACCCAGCAGCCCATCACGGATAGGGGCGAAGGCATGACCACGCCAGTATGCGAAATGCTCGGAATTGAACAGCCGATCGTCCAGGCCCCCGTCGCGGCGGTTCCCGAGCTGGCCGCGGCAGTCTCGAACGCCGGCGCGCTCGGCACGGTGACGCTGACCTGGTCCGATGACGCCGGAGCGGTCGTGCGCCAGACCGCGGCGCTGACCGGGCGGCCGTTCGGCGGCAACTTCATTCTCACCTCCGATCACCACCGCCGCCTGGACCAGGCCCTCGAGGCCGGCCTGCGGATTATCTCCTTCATGTGGGGAGACCCCGCCCGCTATATCGGGCCGGTGCACGACGCCGGCGGAGTCGTCCTGCACACGGTCGGCAGCGCCGAGGAAGCACGGCGGGCCGTCGCGGCCGGCGTGGACGTGATCGTCGCGCAAGGCTGGGAAGCCGGCGGGCACGTGTGGGGGACGGTCGCGACACTGCCGCTGGTGCCCGCCGTGGTCGACGCAGTAGCACCGGTCCCGGTGATCGCGGCGGGCGGGATCGGGGACGCCCGCGGCGTCGCGGCGGTCCTCGCCCTGGGTGCCCAGGCCGCGTGGCTGGGCACCCGGTTCCTGCTGGCCCAGGAGATGCCGATCCACCCCGACTACCGGCGCCGGCTGATCGCCGCGGCCGAGACCGACCCGCAGTGGTACCCCAACCTGTACGACGTCGGGTGGCCCGATGCCCCCCACCGCGCTCTCCGCAACTCAACCGCCGACGCGTGGGAAGCCGCAGGCCGCCCCCCAGACGCCCAGCGGCCAGGACAGGGTGAGTTGATCGCGCACTTCGCCTCCGGCGAAGCGATCGTGCGTTACGAGCCGGCGCCGCCGATGGTCGGGACCACCGGGGACATCGAAGCACTGTCGATGTGGGCCGGACAAAGCGTCGCCCTCGCCAGGGAGCCCCAGCCAGCGGCCGACATCGTCAAAGAACTCACCTCCCGCTTGTAACCCGTGACACAGCCGCTCACCCCGCCTGCAGAAGGGAAATGCAATGGATCGTGATATCCAGACCAGGGCCGTGATCGAGGAACACTGGCGGGCGTCGGAAAGCGGGGATACCGAAACCGAGCACGCCATGTACGCCGAGGACGCGATCCTCGACTACCCCCAGTCAGGTGAACGATTCCGGAGCCGGGCAACGATTGCGGCGCAACGCGGCGGGCACCCCGCGAAGCGGCACTTCATCGTCCAGCGGATCAACGGCAGCGGGAAACTGTGGGTGAGCGAGTGCATCATCACCTACGACGACGTGCCCACCTACTCCGTGAGCATCATGGAATTCGCCGACGAGCACGTGGTGCACGAGACGCAGTACTTCGCGGATCCCTTCGGCGCGCCTGCCTGGCGGGCAGCACTCGCGGAGCCGATGCCGGGCAGGACCATCGCCAGGGCCTGACCCGGGACCAGGAGCGCCCGGCCAGGGCGGCGAAGCGATCAGGCAGCACCGATCAATGACCGCGCCTGGGCGGGGCCGACTACGAGATCGTGAAGGTCGCCGCCCACCTCGAGCCGGCCTGACTGTTCGATCCCGCCGGCCTTCACCGGCTCGAAGCCGGCCGTCCGGATCAACCGCTCGACTTCCTGGCCAGCACGGTCGTCGTCGGTCACGTAGAACAGGACCGCCGGCTCGGGTGACCGGTGGCCAGCGGACTCGAACAGATCGGCCGACATGGATCCAAACGCCATGGCCAACCGCGCCCCCGCCGGCAACCACCCGGCTACCACCTTCCCAGAGGATTGCCCTTCCGGCAGGACACGGGACACGTTACCTTGTGCGTCGGCGGTCACCGGGTTGCTCGGAACGACCACGAGCTTGCCGGTGAGCGGGTCGGCGATCTCGGCTATGACGCTCTTCAGCACGGTAAACCGCAGCGCGAGGACGACGGCATCGGCGCCCTGCAACGCGTCGCGGTTGCCGGCGGCGACGACCGCAGCGCGACCGATCTGTGCCGCCAGCGTTCGTGCCGACTCAGTGTCGGCGCTCGAGAGCCGCAGGGTCTCGCCGCCTGAGGCGAGCTGGCGGGCGATGACCGATCCGAGCCCGCCCGTGCCGATGATCGCGGTGGTCATGACCAAATCCTCTCAGTGTCACAAACGCGGGGCGACCTGCACCGCCCGCATCGTGATGTCGTCCGCGAGATACCGCAGGCCTCACCTGGCTAACCACAAGACCCGACGTTGACAAGTCCCTGGGCGTCGAGTCCGGCCGCCAGACCGAAAGACGCGAAGACCTCGGAATCCTGGAACACCGAATTCCGGCTGATGCCCTCGGCGGTGACGGTGAAGATCTGGAGCGTGTGCAGCTCGTATCCGCCACCGACGCGCCGGTAGGCGGCGAACCCGGGCTGGCCGTTGGCCGCGACCGCCTTCAGACACCAGTCCGTTCCGGCCTGCCCGAAGACCCACTCCATGAACAGGCCATAGTTGCCGGGGCCGGCGAACCAGTTGAGCATCGGCGGCATCTCCATGAGCACATCCTCGGTGAGCAGCCGCTTGAGACCCTCGACGTCGGCGTGCTCGAACGCCCTCATGTAGCGATCGACCCAGGCGCGCTGCTCGGCTGCGGACGGCTCACTGACCAGTTCCTGCCGGACCCCGACTTCCTTCACCCGGGTACGCGCCCGCTGCAGGGAACTGTTCACCGATACGACGGTGGTGCCGAGGATTTGCGCTGCCTCGGACGCGGAGAAGCTGAGCACGTCACGCAGGATCAGCGCACCACGCTGACGCGCCGACAGGTGCTGCAGGGCGGCGGCGAACGCCAGACGCAGGCTGCTGCGGTCGACCACGGCCCTAGCCGGATCGCTCGCGTCCAGCAACGAATCCGGCAAGGGCTGGAGCCAGGCGACGTTCTCTCCCCGGACGAGCGGCCCGAGCGGGTCCGACGCGGCCACCACCCCCGACGGCAGCGGCCGACGGCCGCGGACCTCCAAGGCGGTCAGGCAGGCGTTCGTCGCGATCCGGTAGAGCCAGGTGCGCAGCGAGCTGCGAGTCTCGTCGTACTGCTCCCGCGCCCGCCACGCCCTCAGGTACGTGTCCTGGACCAAGTCCTCTGCGTCGTGAGCCGAGCCGAGCATCCGGTAGCAGTACGCCAGCAGCTCCGTCCGGAACGGTTCGACCAGGCGATCGAAGCCTTCGACCTTCGTCGTCACGCCCACGCCCCTTCTCTGCTCCTATCAAGACCACCATACGAAGCCCTCGTGCAGGTACCGGTGGGCCGTCGAGCCGCCGATCCTGTTGTCCGCGGCCAACCGCGCCAGCCGGGTGCCGTCCAGGTACCGCCACTACACACGGGTCACTGCCGGTCACAGGGAAGGGTTCACTGCCCAGGCGCCAGCATCGGGCTGTTGTGATAGGCGGCGATCAGCCACTGGCCGCCCCGCTTCTCGAAAACCCAGGTCGCGTTCACCTTACCCGTGTCCGGAACCTCGGTCTCGCCAGCGAACAGGATGCCGGATTCGCTGACGACGATCGCGGCGTCCCTGCCGACGAAGCGCAGGCTGAGCTGCTTGTTGTAGGTCGAGCTGCCCTTGAGTGGCCCCGCGAAGGCCAGGGCCATGTTCTCACGGACCACGTCACGGCTGTCGCGGAGCGAGCCGGTCATGATGGCGGTCGCGTCCGCGGTGTAGTTGGCGACCATGCCGTCGGCGTCGCCAGCCTCCCACGCCTTGTAGGAGTCAACCAGTACGGCCTGGATGGCGGCCTCGTCTTCCGCATGACTGTCTGACATCGGATTCTCCCTCGTGATCGGTTCGCCCGGGGAATTCCGGCGAACTCGTCAATACATACCGGCGGTGGGGCCGGAACTCATCGCGGCCGCCGTAAAGCTTCGCCCGGATCGGGCAGCTCACCCTGAAGGGCTGGTCCAGGCCCGCGTCGAACAGCGATACTTACGTCGTGGACTCATCTGAGCGACGGCGCTTGACGGAGGTGCGGCCGATCCCGCGCTCAGAGGTGTGGGCCAAGGCCGCCGCCGAGCGTGCGGTCGAGCTTGTGGTTTCCGCGCTGAATGTGAACGCACTGCTGGACCAGGTCGATCTGAACGCCGTGCTGGACCAGGTCGACATCAACCAGGTGCTGGACCGGATCGACCTGGACCGCCTGCTCGAGCGGCTGGACCTGAATGACCTCGTCAAGCACATCGACGTCGAGGCACTGGTCAAGCAGACCGACCTCGGCGCCGTTATCGCCGCGTCCTCCAGCGGCGTCGCGGGCGATGTGCTCGACGTGGTCCGCAGCCAGACCGTCGGGCTCGATGAGTTCATCGCCCGCTGGATAGGGCGGCTTCGCCGCCGCCCGTACACCGGCCCGCCCGGCCCGCCTGACCGGCTGCGGCCCGGGGCCGGGCCATGACCGCGCGCGCGGGCGATGCCCCGCCCTCCGGGTCTCCGGTCATCGCCCGGGAGAACCTGCAAGGGAAGTACGCGGGCTTCGCATCGCGTTTTACCGCCTTCGCCGCAGACGTGGGGATCAGCGTCGGCGTGTTCATGCTCGCCCTGGCCGCCATCTCGTTCGCGGCCAGGGTGCTGACCGGCACAGACATCGCCTGGAACAGGGGCGACACCTGGGTGATCATCGCCTATGCAGTCTGGGCGTTCAACTACTTCGCCCACTCCTGGGCCGCCAGCGGCAGGACGGTCGGCATGGCGCTATTCGGCGTGCGGGTGGTGCGAGACGACGGCACCGACGCAAGCGGGCGCCGAGCAGTCGTGCGCACGCTGGCTCTCCCGCTGAGCTTCCTGCTGCTGGGACTAGGGTTCGCCGGCATTCTCCTGGGGAACCGGCGCCGGGCACTGCATGACGTCATCGCCGGGACGGCGGTCATCTACTCCTGGGACGCGCGGGCGGCGAAGCTGCGGTTCCTGTCCAGGAAGTGATCACACAGCCGCGCCCTGGCCGTGCTGGTTTCTTCATCCGGCCTGGTCAGGCGGCTGCTCTGGCATCGCGGCCTGGTCAGTGGGCTGTTCGGGCATCGCGTCGGCATCCTCGACGGGGATCCGGGTGCCTTCTGGCTTGATCACGCGAACCGGGACGCTGACCTCGAGGACGCCCTTGTCGTACCGGGCGGTGACGTCCGCGGGATCGACCCTGGCGGGAAGCCTGACCGCGCGGGCCAGCGATCCGTAGCGGAACTCCGAGCGATACCGCCCCTTGTCCTGCTGGCGGCGCTCGGCGCTGATGGTCAGGATCCGGCCATCGACGGTGACCTCGATGTCGTTCTCCGGGTCCAGGCCGGGCAGTTCGGCCCGGATCACATAACGGTCGTCCCGGATCGATTCCTCGAGCCGGAATACCTGGCCCATCAGGAACGGCGGCGGCCCTGTCCACGGGGATTCCAGCCAGTCGGCCAGGTCCGGGAACATGGCGCGGAATCTAGCAGGCGCCTGAGGGCGCGGCAGTTTAGCCATGGTGTCCCTCCACTGCAGGTACGACCATGCTATCTGTTCTGGCCTCGCCGGCCGCGACAGACTGAGCCAGCTGTACCAGCCTTTCTGGCGGCTGCGCTCTGGCTGGCGGCATGGACCTCGCCGACTCCTCCGGCCTGGCTGACGTCGCAGATCTGGCATGCCCGTTGGCGGTAGCTGACGGCGGGGATCCGGCTGGGACAGCTGGCCTGGCACAGGCTGGCTGGGGCTGCGGCGCGAGCTTAGCCGGGTCCGCGTATCCGGGCATCCATCGGAGCACTTCAGCGCGGAAAGGCGCTTCGCATTCGAGCTGGCAGAGCACGCCCAGGCCAGATGCCAGCACCCGGTGGATGAGTACGTAGGAGGGCGGCAGGTTGAGCCGCCGCAGCACGCTGGATGAACGCAAGGCTGATGCTTGTGCTGTCTCGGTGCGCAGCCATTCGCGGCTGAACCGGAACGACTCCGCCCGGGACGGCTCGGCGAGCGGGGCCAGGAAGGCGTGCAGCGCGGTCAGGTCAATGCTGACACCGTCCCGGAGGTAGCCATGCGACCGGAGTTCGTCCTCCAGCTTGGCCAGGTCGCCATCTTCGTGGATGAGCCGCAGCACCCTGCCGAAGATGAGCGGGAAGCCGTCGGGCAGCCGGTCGACAGCGCCGAAATCGAGCACGCCCAGCCGCCCGTCGGCCAGCAGCCGGAAGTTGCCCGGGTGCGGATCGGCGTGCAGGAGCCCGACCCGCGCAGGACCCGAGAACAGGAAACGGATGATCATGGTGCCCGCCCGGTTCCGCTGCGCGGCCGTGCCCCCGGCGATGATCGCCGCCAGCGGGACGCCGTCAAGCCATTCGCTGACCAGCACATGGTCGCTGACGCAGACCACACCCGGGACGCAGACGTCCGCGTCGCCGGCGTAGGCGGCGGCGAAAGCCTGCTGGGCGGCAGCTTCCCGCCGGTAATCGAGTTCCTCGGCCACCCTGTCCCGCAGCTCGGTGAGCAGCGGCTTGACGTCCAGGCCCGGCATGAGCGCGCCGAAAACCCGGGCGAAGCGGCTCAGCTGGCTGAAATCACTCATCAGCGCCCGGCCCGCACCGGGATACTGGATCTTGACCGCAACCTGGCGCCCGTCGTGCCAGACGGCCCGGTGCACCTGGCCGATGGACGCGGCGGCCGCCGGCTCGTCATCGAACTCGGCGAAGCTGGACCGCCACTGCTCGCCCACGTCGCCCGCGAGCACCTTGTGAATACTCCGGGCCGGCAACGGCGGCGCGGATTCCTGCAGCCTGGTCAAGGTGGCCCGGTACGGTTCGGCGATCTCCGCGGGCAGCGCGGCCTCGAATACCGACAGCGCCTGCCCGAGCTTCATCGCGCCGCCCTTGAGCTCGCCAAGGACCCTGAAGACCTGCTCTGCTGTCCGCCGCTGGATTTCCTGGTTCACCAGCTCAGCAGGCCGGCCGCCCAGGCGCTTGCCGGTTCCCACCGCGGTCCGGCCCGCGAACCCGACCGGCAACCTAGCCAGCCTGGCCGAGCGGGTGACAGCATGGCGGGGCAGATCGCTCATGATCCCATTCTCAGCTAGGCCGGCCATATTGCACTGCAGTGAACGAACGTATCGCAGTAACCGCCAGTTACACCGGACCCCCCGCCACGAGGTCACGTCGCCGCCGCGGCCGCGAGCACCGTCCCTGGCACAGACTTCCCGCATGATCAAGCCAGTCCCAGCAGGAGCATAGGGCCAAAGGTCCTCCAGCGCACGCACCTAACGACCACCTGCGCAGGCTCCGTCCCGGGACGACCCTCCCCGGGCCAGCGTGCAACCGAACCTTCGCGCGTGCAGAGCGCCTCGTTCCGCGAAAAAAGCAATGCTTATGGGATCCCGGCGGCTCTGGCGCTGAGGCGTTACGGCTCGTCGGCCAGGAAGGGGTGGTGGTGGTATCCGGACTCGTCCAGGACGGCAACCGTGGATTCGGGAACTTCGATGAAGGCCCCGGGCAGGTCGTTCAGCGGCTCGGAGACCACAACGTGGGCACGCTTACCGAAGACGCGCAGCCGCTCGATCTCCGGGTACATCTGTTGCAGTGTGGCGACGTCGGCAGAATGGAACAGGGTGCGCGTCTGCCGCTGCGAGGAGTACCGGAAGGCCCACACGGTGATGCCATCCGAGACTGCGACAGTCCCCTGCATCGGGAACTTCACCCCGTGCTCGTGGCCGACCGACTCCACCGTCTGGATGGCCTTGGCCAGCGCGGCTACGGGATCCTCACGCAGCCCCAGGGTCAGGGCGAGGTGGAACAGGACCTCAGAGTCCGTGGTCCCCGTGATATAGGGGTACAGCGACGGGTCGACGGCAAAGGTCAGGTCCCGCTTGACCGAGCCGAACCCGGCGAGGGCGCCGTTGTGCATGAACAGCCAGTTCTGGAACCGGAAAGGGTGGCAGTTGGTCTGCTGGATCGGCGGGCCGGCTGCGGCGCGGACGTGGCTGAAGAACAACGGAGACTCGATGGCCTGAGTGAGCTCGCGTAGGTTCTGGTCATTCCACGCGGGTTCGGTGCTACGGAACAGCCCGGGAACATTCCCCGCTCCCGCGTCCTTCCGGTACCAGCCGAAGCCGAAACCATCTCCGTTGACCGTCTCGGCGCCGAGCGGAGAATCCAGCGACTGGGCGATGAGCGAGTGCTGTGGATGCAAGACCAGCTCAGACGGCTGCAGGGGCTCCCCGGAGTACGCCAGCCAGCGACACATATTGTGGACCTCCTCAAGGTGCACGGCTTGCCGTATATCAGGTCCGACACTACGCGCGGGCTGTCGGGGGCCAGGGGCACTGGGCAGCAAAGGTGGCCAAAGACCTTAGCCGGACTGACCAAAGACCCGGGCAGTCGGCATGCCTGCTGCCTACGGTCCTGGCGAGGCGGTCGGCACCACGCCGTCACCGTGCAAAGGACGTCGACAAGGCCGTCCAGGAAGCCGCCAGGGAAGTCAGCTGATTAGCCCCCGCACCGATCGCGTCGGGACCTCTGATTCGGTCACCGGGAATGCCCCCAGGCCGGCGGGTTTCCCGGACCCGCAGAGGGCCTGATTCATGCGCGGCAAGGCCGGTCATTTAGAGTTCCTGGTGATGGCCGACGGCCGGGCGGCTTGGTGCCTGCATGTCTCCGGTTTCGCTGATGGGAAGCTGCTGGTGCAGCCTTGTCAGCCAGGCTGGTGCCCACCAGGTCCAGCGCCCCAGCAGCGCCATCAGGGACGGCACGAGCAGCGCCCGGACGATGAAGGCGTCGATGAGCACGGCGGCGGCGGCGCCGACGCCGATTTCCTTGAGGAATACGAGCTTGGAGGTGGTGAAGACCCCAATGGCGACCGCGAGCAGGATCGCCGCTGCGGTGATGAGCCTGCCGGTACGCTGCATTCCGGTTGTGATGGCGTCGCGCTCGGGTACGCCCGGCCCTCGCGCTTCGCTGATTCGCGCGAGCAGGAACACGCCGTAGTCAGTCGAGAGGGCGAACGCGATGACGGCCAGGATCAGGAAATCTGTTTCCTCGATGCCGCCCTGGCTGGTGTAGGCCAGCGGTCCGGCGAGCCGGCCGTCCTGGAAGATGAACACAAGGATGCCGGTTGCCGCGGCCGCGGTGAGGGCGTTCGTCAGCAGCGCCATGACCGGCAGTATCACCGAGCCTGTCATCAGCCACAGCACGAGCAGGGTCACCAGGACGAGGATTGTGATGGCGAGCGGGAGCGTGGCCGCGATCGACGCTCCCTGGTCGGCGAAGTCGGCGGCTTGCCCGCCGACCAGAACCGGCACCGGCGGGTGGAGCGCTCGCACCGCGGTCAGGACGCGCTGGCCGGCTGGCGATATCGGGTCGCTCGGGCTGGCGAGGGTGATCTCCCACGTGCCGGGTGCGAGCAGGACCGGGGCGCTGGCCCGGGCTATTCCGGGCAGCGTCGCCAGTTGGCCGGCGTAGCTGGCCAGCCTGGGCCGCACGTTGGCCGGCGCGGGCGCCACGACGAGCATCGTGTTGCTGCCGTTCGATGGCGGGAAGTCGCGGGCGATTGTGTCCGAGACGACCCGGGCGCTCTGGCTGGTGGGCAGGACGGTCGCGTCGATGCCGCTCCACCGCACGCCAAGCGCCGGAGCAGCGATCACCAGCAGCAGTACCGTGGTGCCCGCGGCGACCAGCGCGGGCCGGCGCATCACGCCAGTAGCCAGCCGGTACCAGGCACCCGAGTCCGCACGCGGCCTGGCTCGGCCGATGCGCCGGCTGAGCAGCACCAGCATCGAGGGCACGATCAGCAGGGCACTGGCAGCGGCGATCAGCGCGACGAGCGCGCCGCCGAGCCCCATCGAGACCAGGAAGCGCTGCGGGAAGACGGTCAGGCTGGCCAGCGCTGCCGCGACCGTGGACGCGCTGAACAGAATCGTCCGGCCGGTCGTGGCCAGCGTCGCCCGGAGCGCTTCATCCATGCCGGCCTGTCGCTGCAGTTCTTCGCGGAAACGCCAGACCAGGAACAGGCTGTAGTCAATCGCGAGCCCGAGACCCAGACCGATCACCACGTTCACCGCGAAGCCTGACAACGGCAACGCCGTGTTCACCAGGCGCAGCACAAGCAGCGTGGCCGGTATTGCTGTCCCGCCGACCGCAAGGGGCAGCAGCGCGGCGATCCCCCGGAAGATAAAGAAGGCGAGGATCGCCAGCAGCGGCAACGCTATCGCCTCGGCAAACCCGAGGTCTGCCTCCGCCTGCTTGTTTGTCTGCACCCCGGCAACGTCCGCGCCCCCGAGCAGTACGTCATGGCGCCCGCGCAGTGCAGCTTCGATACCAGAGATGACCGCGTTCGAGCTAGGCGCGCGCAGCATGGCGGCTACCAGCGATGCACGGCCGTCAATCGAGACCAGGCCCGCGCCGTGACCCGCGGCGGGGGCTGTCACAGCAGCCACGCCGGGGACGGCCGCGATCGCGCGGGCAGCAGAGCTCACTGCGGGCGTACCTGGTGGCGCCGAGACCAGGGCCAGCACGCCGGGGCTCCCTTCCAGGCCGGTGGCATTCTCGATGGCCTGCTCTGCGCGGGCGCTGGCGGAGCTGGGGTCGCTGAACGGGTTCCGGGCGTTCAGCAGGCCAATGGCGGTGACGCCGAACGCGGCCGAGATCAGGAACACCGCGAGCGCACCCAGCAGCATCTGGCGCGGGCGGCGGATCGCCAAACTCGCGAGCATGCTCAGCATGTCAGCCTCCCCCGCAGGCCGTTAGCAGCATGATTCCACTGCGGCGAGTGCAGCTATGAGAAGGTCCTAGTGAGGGCGGGCTACGCGGCCAAGCGCAAGACCCACGGGCCGCAAGCGGCCTCCTATCTGCTGGTGCGCGCCAATGCTCAGCCCAGAATGCGCGGGGCCCCGGATCCTCGGACTGACACCGGGCGTTCCGGGGCCTCACATCCCTAGCTAAGGGCTCACAGCTTTCCGGTTCCCCTTCCAGGTTTCCCTTCAGCTGTCACTCCGCAGGTCGTTCGCCCTTCAGACGTCCTCCGGGTTCACTTCCCTCGAAGCGCTTCCCACCGTTAGGCAGCGGCCCCCGGGTTGTATAGGGACCTTCGTCCCTAGTTATTCCGCCACGCCCGAACCGCCGCCCGGGGGTCTGTCAACGGAAGTGACCTTCGCCTCTGGCTCCTGGCTCCGGCCTTCGTATCTTCGAGGCGGAAAAAGAATCGTGCGCAAGGGGTGGATGATGCCAGCCACTGCGGTTCCTGCCGGGGTGAGTTCCGCGTTCGAGGTGTTCGGCAGCGAGGCAGGTGCCTGCTTGCCCGGAGCGCTGGCCGCCTACGACGCTACAAAGGCCGGAGCCAGGCCCTCGGCTACTGCTGGAGCGTTGCGGTGGCTGCCGACCCGGATGCCGGATTGCGCCGCTTCGAGGCCCTGGCCGCGTATGACGACCCCGACGTGGCCTGGATCGCCCGCGAGAACGCCAAGAAAGCCCGACTTGCCAAGCTGCTGTGAACCGCTGCCGGACTGAACCGGCTCGGCTACGCCGCAGGTGACATCAAGACGGCGGTCATCTCCCATCTCCACCAGGACCGCATCGGCGGCCTCGCCGAGGTGGACCACGCCGACATCGTGGTCAGCCAGGCCGAGTGGGACACACTGTCCAGCCCGCTGCCGCAGATGCGCGGCCCGGTGTCGCGCCGAGCCGGGTGATCTGTATGCCGCTATGCAATGGATCGAGCAGGATGGCCGGCCGCCTGTTCGTTAAGCGTCGCGTCGATGCCGGTTGCGGCTGGGCCGTGTCGCGGGCCCGCTCCAGGCCGTCGAGGATCAGGTCGAGCCCGAATTCGAAGGACTGGCATGACACTTTGATGGGGTCCGTGCTGGTGATCTCTGGCGGGCTGACGTTCGCATACACCAGAGCCGCTTCGAAGATTCTGCTCCTCCTGACTCTTATCGGTGTTGCCGCCACGATCCTCATTGGTGTGCTGCTGTTCTTTCATCTTGCCTGAGGCGCTGCAACTGGGTCAGAGGCTGAGATCTGCACAGTGGCGGTCACCGTTTCTGCATTGATTCCGGCTCCGGCCGCGGCGAGCCCGCCGACGCCTTCACCATCACCGGCCGGCCACGGTGGCCAAGATCGCGGCGGTCATTGACGGTCTGCGCCAGCTCCGGGACGGCACTTACTGCTTTCTGCCTCACTGAAGGTTCAGGGTGGGTCCTGTGAAGACTGGTCTCCCTCTTGTGTGCCTGGTGATAGCAGGTCGGGATCACCTGGCGAAGCGTTCGTACCTCGCGAGGATGGCCGGCCCGCTGGCCTCGGCGGACAGCAGGCGGAGCTGGACCGGGGCGGCCTTAGGGGAGAACAGGGGGGTGCCGTCGCCGAGCGCGGTGGGGAAGAACAGGATGCGGTATTCATCCACCCGGTCGTGCTCTTCGAGAGCGTGGACGACGCTGGCGCTCCCGGTGATGATGACATCCCGGTCGGCCTTGGTCCGCTCGACGACGTCGAGAAGCTCGCCACTCATCAACGACGAGTTCTGCCATGCGCTGAGGTCTTTGAGAGTGCGCGAGACAACCAGTTTGGGCATGCGGTTCATGGCCGCGGAGAAGTCATCGGTGCGGCCGGGCCAGATGTGCGAGAACAGCTCCCAGGTCTTGCGGCCCAGGAGCAGGACGCCGGTGTCGAGCTTGGGGCCCAGCCGGAAATGGTCGGGAGGCGGCGGGCCGTCGCGGAAGACCCAGCCGCCGTGGGGCGTTCCCCCCCGTCCGTCCGGGTCTTCGGTGATGCCGTCCAGAGTCGAGAAGGCAAGGACGATGGTTTGAGGCATGGGGCTGCTCCTTTGATCTTGGTCCCAGCCGGGGTGACCGGGCGCAGGCACTTACCGCACATCCGCCTGCCCCTCCGCACGAGTGCGGAGGGTTCGCAGTGAGCGCTCACCGGAGCCGGGCTGCGACGATGACGCTACCAAGTTCACTTGGATGATGCAAGTGATTTCTGCTAAGCTGATGCCGTGAAGCGGACCGACCGGAAGTCCCACTGCCCGGTGAACTCCGCCCTGGAGGTGGTCGGAGACCCGTGGTCGCTGCTCGTCGTCCGCGACATCGTGTTCTACGGCAAGCACACCTTCGGCGAGTTCCTGGCCTCAGAGGAGCGCATCACGACGAGCGTCCTGGCCGACCGGCTGGCCAGGCTGGTCAGCAGCGGTATCCTCAGCAAGCAGCGCAACCCGGCCGACAGGCGCCGGGAGTTCTACTCCCTGACCGACGCGGGCCTCGCGCTGATCCCCGTCCTGGTAGAACTCGCCAACTGGGGCGTCAGGCACGACCCCGAGGTCGCCGAAAACCCCCTGTGGACCAGCAAGGCCGAAACTGACAGGACGGGACTGTGCAAGCTGATCCATGACACCGTCGTAAGCGGCGGAAGCGTCTGGCGCGGCAAAGACAGCGTCATCGAACAGCTCCAGCGGACCAGCGATCCTTAACCACCGGGCCCCAAAAGGGCGGCGAGGTCGAGTCTGGTCGCCGCGAGGAGACCGTGCCGCCACCGCATCCGCCTGAGCCGGGTCATGACAACTGCGGCGAACTGGCCGCGATTGCGTTTCACGAGGCTGGCCAGCGACCAGATCGCGCAGACGTACAGGATCCGCCGTCGGCGGCGGGGAGTCCCAGCCTCGTCTTCCCTCCTGCATTCCGCCAGGTCAAACCATCAATGGCGGCTGCCGTACTACGCGGCTGTGCGACAGGTCGGTCCCGCCGACGCCATCCGCCCGGACTCATATCGTCCGGGCGGATGATCCACGGCCACAAGTCAGCTGCGGAAGACTCTCACCACCGCTCGTTCGGCGTCTGATTGTTGATCTTTAATGGTCAGCCCGGCGAGCCGGGCCGTTGTTGCTGCGCGAAGTCCCTGCCGCGGATAGTGGCCAGGGATACTGCTCCCGATACCAGCGCGATGACCGCCGCACCGCTGAACGCCCAGGCGCCGCCGCGGGCAGCGCCCCTGCGCTGGTGCCCGCCCTGGCTGCGCCCAGCCGGCAACCAGCTGGCCGGCGAATAGGATGCCTCCGCCGCTGGGTTGAGCCGGCGTGCGAGATCGTTGACCGCTGCCCTGGCGGCCGAGGGCGATGGTGATCTTGGCCGTGATAGCTTCAGGCTGTTGCCCTGGACCTCGGTGGCTGATCGTGTTCGCTGTCTGCGGATGTCGCCAAGATGCCGGAGCATTTGATGCTGGAATGTAGCCAGATAACCCGCCCTCTTACTTCGGTCGCGGTCAGCGCGCCTGGTGACGGGGATGCGGACGGCTATGACCGGCCCGTCACTGAGCTGCGGTGGCAGGCGCTGCTGACTGCCGCCGATCCGGGCACCTCCCGCCGAGCGCGGCGATCGGATGAGCGGGATTCCGCGACTATCCGCCATCGGTCATCGGGGCAGCCTGGTGACCATCCACATCTGGTTGAGCGAGTTAGCCGCTGGGCCCGGACTCCTGCCCGGCTGCCAGATCATAGGGGAAGCCCATGCTTTACGTGGATCTCAGCATTCGTGACTTCGACGATCAGGCCGTCGTCGCCCTGCGCGGCGAGCTCAACCTGGCCGATGCCCCTTGTCTCGCGTCCCGCCTGACCGCTGCCGTGGCGGCTTGCGGGCCATCGGTCATCGTGGACCTGGCGGGTCTGGAGAGCATCGGCTACACCGGCCTGTCGGTGCTGCTACGAGTACGGAAATGGACTCGGCAAAGCGGCGGTGATCTGTCCCTGGCAGCCCCGCAGCAGCCGGTGCGCCGGATTCTGGAAGCCACTGGGCTGATCGATGTCTTCGCGGTGTATCCCAGCGTGAAACAGGCCCCAGGTAGCGTAAGAGGGGCCGGGCCGTGGTCGCCGACGGCGCCGCTGCGGCGCCGTGTCGCCATGGTTAGCCGGTCCGGCGCCCGCCGTCCGGCATGCCGCACTGCCCGTCATTCGCTGGTCCGGCCGCTGCCCGGGTGCGGAATGTCCCGGCCGGGGCGCATTGCGCGGGAGGCCTGCGTTAAATGGCGCTCGCCGGGAGGGACCGCCGCAGCCTGACCGGTCACGGCTGATCAGGTGGTTCTGGCGGCACGCGGGAATTGTCACCTGATGGACTTTCGCGGCGGCATGACCCAGACGCAGATCGGCCGGCGGCTCCGCATCTCCCAGATGCACGTCTCCCGGCTGCGATCGGCGCTGCAATTGCACCTGCGTCACGGAGCGATGAGTTCCGCCTGGGCGCCAGGCCCGGCGCCAGCGCCGCACCGACCCCTCGGTCGCCCGCAGGTCGTGCGCGATCTCGCCGATCGTGTCGCCACGGGCGAGCAGTTGCCGGGCGTTCGGCCGCGGGGGTGTCCGTGCTCGCCGCGGAATTGTCCAGGGCCGGGACCGGCCGGATGGTTACCAGGCGGCTCCCTGCGGCATGTCCTGTGCGGACGTCACAAACCACGCATGGCCATCGCGGATCTTCACAATGGTGTACCCCCCGGGCGCGGTCGGCGGCAGGCACGCATCGTAGATTTCCGCGAGCATCGCCGACGGGTCGGCCGGGGCCAGGCTGATCGTCTCGCCGCCCAGGCACGATCCCAGCCGGATCAGCGTCCTGGTCACGGTGAACGTGCGCGGGGAGACCGCGACGACGCTGAGCTCGTCACCGGGACCGCATTGCAGGAAGGCAACCAGCTCGGCCTGGGTTCCGGCCAGCGGCTGATACCGGCAGCCGCGCGGCGCCGGGTAGGCCGTCACGGCCATCGACGGCATCCGCAGGACCTCCAGCCCGGTCCCGGTCCCGGTCCCGGTCCCGGTCCCGGTCCCGGTCCGGCCCACGACCTCACTGTCGTGATCGAGGAAGACCGAGAAGGTGTACCCCAGGCTCGCGGACCTGGTCCGCTCGTCGCCGGTGCTCAGGTCGCGGACGTGCACCAGCGCGCGCCCGGATGGACCGCACGGAACCGTGTCGTAGATCAGGTACCTGCCGTCGGCGCTGTAGGACGGGTCACCCGGGATGCTGTAGTTTTTGCTGGTTAGCGGGTTACCCGTGATCGGGATCAGCGTCTGTTCCGGGCCGCCGCGGAACGGGACCGTGTCGATGATCTGCGCGCAGCTGCCCGTCCCGCGAACGAAGATCACTGTCCGGCCGTCCGCGGACAGCTGCGGACCGCCCGGCCCGCCGCCGGGCATCGGCACGGTCAGCTTCCTGATCAGGCGGCCGTTAGTCGCCGAGTACACGGCCACCACGCCGACGGCGCTGAGGGACGAGACGCCGACGAAGTCCGCGGGAAAACCAGCGGGCGGGACCGCGGGAAAACCAGCGGTCCCGCTCGCCGTTGGCGGCGGGCCCGGACGCGGAATCTTCGCCGCCGGGCCGCTGCACCCCGCTGCCAGGAGGAACAATCCGGCGGCCAGCATCGCGCCTGCCGGCCGGACACGACCCGCAACCATCGCGTCACCTTCTTACCCGTCTGACCTGTAGACGCGCCAGATGGCCGGGCGGTTGCTATACGTGGGAGAACAGCGCGCCAGAGGCAAGCTCGTCCGCCGGGAGGTCAAGAGCGAGGCATCGGAGGCGCCGCTTCCGCTGCCCGCACCCGGATTCCCATGTCCCCTGTGTGAGTGGTACAGTCGATAGATGAGTGGGACATATCAGGTCGTTATGGGAGACCGGGGACGCCTAGTCATCCCCGCCGACCTTAGAGAGAGGGCAGGGCTTGCGGAGGGCACCGCGCTCATCCTGCTCGAGACCCCGGCAGGGCTTGTCCTCCTGACCCGCCCGCAGCTCCAGGAACTGGTGCGGGCGGATCTTGCCGGCCTGGACCTGGTGGGCGAACTCCTCGCCGAGCGCCGCGGGGAAGCCGCGGCCGACGATGCGGCGTGAATGTCTTCGACGCGTCTGCGCTGCTCACGTTCCTGCAGGGCGAGCAGGGTGCAGCTCAAGTCGAAGAGGCGCTCCGGGGTGGTGGCGCCTGCGGCGCCGCTAACTGGTCGGAGGTTGCACAGAAAATCCGCGCGCATGGCCGTAACTGGGACCTTTCCCGATCGCTGCTGGTTAGCTACGGGGTCCAGGTCGAGGCGGTGACGGTCGCTGACGCTGAGTGGGCGGCCAGGAGGTGGGCACCTGGGGAGGGACTGTCTCTGGCCGACCGGTTGTGCATAGCGCTCGGCGACCGGCTGGATGCCGACATCTGGACCGCCGACCAGGCATGGGGAATCAGTGAGCGGATACGACAGGTCCGCTGATCCGCGAACCGTCGGTGGAATGGCACCAGCCAGGTAACGCGTCGGGCCGAGACGGGCCGCAAGTGCCGTGACCAGGGCGGACGACGTGATCAGTGCGACCCGGTCAGACGAACAGCGGCTCGGCCGCTGTCCGGGCGGCCAGCGCGCTCATCGCCGCGTCGTTCGGCGCCCCGGTGAACCGGCTGGCTGCGTCAAGTACCTTCGGGAGCAGGTCCACGTCCCCCACACTGCAGAGGAACACCCCGGGGCGGCTCAATGCCCACCACACGGACAGATCGATGTCGTCCTGCTGCTCCAGCGGCTCGTACCAGGTCGCCCGGGTGTGCGGTCGGCCCGCCCAGGGGCGCCGCGCGATCGACTTGATCGTCTGCACCGCGACGTGCCGCTCGCGGCAGGTCTCGTACACGGCGTTGAAGTTTTCCGCGTAATACGGATTCTGCATGGTGACGAAGTTGTACGGGAGCAATACCGAGTCGAAGACGAACCGCTCGAGGCTGCGGCGGTGCGTCGCGGCGATCTGGCTGCCGTGGCCGGTCACCCCGATCCAGCGGGCGAGGCCCTGCTCCCGGGCTTCAATGGCGGCCTCGAGCGCCCCGCCAGGACTCAGGGCGATGTCCCACTCGATCGGATCGGCCAGGGAGTGCAGCTGCCAGAGGTCAACGTGGTCGACGCCCATCCGGTCCAGGGACCGGTGCAGTTCCTCGCGGGCCCCGGCCGCGGTGCGCTCGTCGCCCTTGGTGGCCAGGAAGAACCGGTCCGGTTCGCGCTGCAGCCACGGCCGGATGCGCACCTCCGCCTCGCCGTAGTCTGAGGCCACGTCCAGATGGTTCACCCCGTGGGCGAGCAGGAGATCCAGGGTCTCGTCTGCGACCCGCTGGGAGACCTGCCCGAGAGCCGCCCCTCCGAAGATCACCCGGCTGCTCTGGTGGCCGGTGCGGCCGAACTCTGCCTGTTCGATGGGCACGAGACCTCCCGCAGTGCCGAAAACTGAATCTGAGAGTACAGCGGATCGCGGCGGCGGGTCAGCGCGACCGCGCCGAGCGTATAGTCCGAATCCTAGTGACATGAGAAGGGAACGTCGTGCCTGACGAGCTTGACGCGCTGGCCGGCCAGCTGACCGAGCGTGTGGCCGGATTGGGCAGCGCGCTGATCGCGTTCTCCGGTGGGGTGGACTCCTCTCTGGTCGCTGCGCTGGCCGCCCGGGCGCTCGGGGAACAAGCCCTCGCCGTGACCGCCGTCTCGCCGGCCCTCGCGTCCGGAGAGCTGGACGGCGCCAGGTCGGTGGCGCAGGCCGTGGGCGTCCGGCATGAGCTGATCGGCACGGCCGAGCTGGAGCGCGAGGACTACCGGCGCAACGACCGGTTCCGCTGCTATTACTGCAAATCCGAGTTGTACGATCGGCTGGCCGCGCTGGCCCGGCGCCGCGGATTCGCCGCCGTGCTGTCCGGCGCCAACGCCGACGACACGGGTGACTGGCGGCCCGGGCTGCGCGCGGCGGCCGAGCACGGTGTCCGGCATCCGCTGCTGGAGGCGTCCGTGGGGAAGGACCAGGTGCGGGCGCTGGCGCGGCACCTGGGGGTTCCGAGTGCCGACAAGCCCGCGTCGCCCTGTCTGGCCTCGCGGCTGCCTTACGGCACCCCGGTCAGCGCCGATGTGCTGTCGCAGGTCGACCGGGCCGAGCTGAGCCTGAAGCGGCGCGGCTATCGCGAACTGCGGGTGCGGCATTTCGGTGATCTGGGCCGGGTGCAGCTCGGCGCGGCGGACCTGCCGCGGGCGGCGGACCCGGAGGAGCATGCGGCGGTGCTGGCCTGCGTCCGGGCGGCTGGATACCGGCGCGCGGAGATCGACGAGCGGCCGTTGCGGTCCGGTTCGCTGAACCTCGACATCACGCCGGTCAGCGGTGCCGGCTGAGGGTCCGGGTATGCCCGGGGCACCCGGCATGCCGGGCAAAGCCTCCGGCATGCCGGATGGAGCGCCGGGGATGCCGAACGGGTGGGCGCCCGGTGTGCCGCCCGGAACGGAGGCCGGGGCGGCGGGCGTCCCGCTGGGCGAGTTCGCCCTGCTGGACGTAGATCGCCGGCGGCGGACCGGCGTCCCGGAAGTGGTTTTCGGCGAAGGCAAGACGTCCGAGCAGATCTTCGCGCTGCTGGCCGAGTTGCGGGCCCGCGACCCGGAGGCACCGGCCCTGGCGACGCGCTGCCCCGCCGGCGTCCTGGACGGGGCGGCCACCCGTTTCCCTGGCGATGCCGTACACGCCGATCACGTGGCCGGAACGGTCACCGTCGGGACCCTGCCGCCCGTGCGCGGCAACGTACTGGTCGTGACGGCCGGCACCACGGACCTGAAAGTGGCCCGGGAATGTGCGGCGACGCTGGCCGTGCTGGGCGTCCGCGCGGATGTCCTGGCCGATGTGGGTGTGGCCGGGCTCGGGCGGCTGCTGGCCCGGCTGGATGACCTGCGCGCCGCCGAGTGCGTGGTGGTCGTGGCCGGGATGGACGGTGCCCTGCCGAGTGTGGTCGCCGGGCTGGTCAGCGCGCCGGTGATCGGGGTGCCGACCAGTGTCGGCTACGGCGTCGCGGCGGGCGGCCTGGCCGCAGCGGCCAGCATGCTCGCCTCGTGCAGCCCGGGTCTGGTCGTCGTCAACATCGACAACGGATTCGGGGCGGCCGCGCACGCCGCCAAGATCATCCGCGCGGTTCACCGGTGACGGGCCGGCCGGGTGCCGCCTACATCGACGCGACCGCGGGCGTGGCCGGCGACATGCTGCTGGCCGCCCTGCTCGATGCGGGCGCCGACGTGGAGCGGGTGCGCGGAGCCATTGCCTCACTCGGCGTGCCCGGTCTCGGGCTGCGGACCGAGGCCGCCCGCCGGGGCGGCCTGGCGTGCCTGCGGGCCGTGATCACCACGCCGGCGGCGACCGACCGCCAACGGCACCTCGCCGACGTGCTCGGGCACGTCGGCGCCAGTGACCTCCGCCCGGCCGGGAAGGATCTCGCGGCACGGGTCTTCCGGCTGCTGGCCGAGGCGGAGGGGGCGGTGCACGGCGAGCCACCCGAAGACGTGCACTTCCACGAGGTGGGTGCGTTCGACTCACTGGCCGACGTGGTGGGATCGGCGGCCGCACTGGAGGATCTCGGACTGCTGCGGCCCGGCGCGGTGGTTTGCTGCTCGGCCCTGGCCGCCGGAAGCGGATTCGTCACCAGCCGGCACGGCCGCCTTCCGGTGCCGGCCCCCGCCGTCCTCCGTATCGCCGCCGCGGCCGGCCTGAACCTGGCTAGCGGAGACCTGGCCAGCGGCGACCTGGCCGGCGAGCGCACCACCCCGACCGGTGCGGCTCTGCTCGCGGCGGCGGCCTCACCGGGCGGCTTTCCCGCCATGACGGTACGCGCGGTGGGCACCGGCGGCGGTGGCCGGGACACCCCGGACCGGCCCAACATCACCCGGGTAGTCATCGGGACGTCCGCCGCGGAGCGGGACCTGCGCGAAGGCGACGTGATCGTCGTCGAGACCACAGTCGATGACCTCGACCCCCGGCTGTGGCCTTCGGTCCTTCAGGCGGTGCGGGCGGCCGGCGCCTGGGACTGCTGGTGTACCCCGATCGTCGGCCGGCACGGCCGCCCGGGGCAGGTCCTCACCGCCCTGTGCGCTGAACCGGTCCATCGCGCCGTGGCCGCCGCGATTTTCGCCCACACCGGGACGCTCGGCGTCCGCTGGTCCCGGATGAACCGGCTGACCGCCTCCCGGACGTCGGTCCAGGTGGAAGTGGGACCGCCGGGCAGCAGCCAGGTCGTCACGGTCAAGGTGGCCGTTACCACAGATGGCCTGGCGGGCTTCGGAACAGCCACGGCAGAGCTGGCCGAGGCGGAAGCCGCCGCCCGGGCCCTGGGCTGGCCGGTGCGGGCCGTCTGCGAGGCCGCCATCGCGCAGTACCGCGCCCAGGCAGCGGCCCCATGGTTACCCCGCTAAGAGCACGATCTCGGTGTGTAGGTGCTCTGCTGGTCCTGGCATCCAGGATCGCGCTCGGCCTGTCTGATCACACCCGTGGAGCCCTACCGGGAAGGTGGCGGGGCTCCGGTACCCTTATTCCTCCGCGAGCAGGCGGCGGGCGGCCTCGGCGATGTGGGCGGCGTCGATGCCGGAGGCGCCGAGGAGCTCGGCGGGGGTGCCGGAGCCGGGCATCTCGCGGACGGCCAGGTGGGCGACGGCCAGGTCGGTGCGGCCGGTGCTGGTCAGGGCGTCCAGGACCGCGGACCCCAGGCCGCCCTCGGGGTGGTGGTCCTCGGCGATGACCAGCCGCCCGCCGGTGGCGGCGGCGGCCAGGGTGGCGGTGTCGGCCGGCTTGACCGAGTACAGGTCGATGACCCGGGCGGAGATGCCGTCGGCGGCCAGCTGGCCGGCGGCGGCCAGGCATTCGTGCAGGGTGATCCCGGCGCCGATCAGGGTGACCTGGTCGGCGCCGGTCTGGCGCAGTACCTTGGATCCGCCGACCGGGAAGGTCTCCCCGGCGTCGTACAGCACCGGGTAGGCGCCGCGGGTGGTCCGCAGGTAGCAGACGCCCGCCCGGTCGGCCATGGCCGCGGTCAGGGCGGCGGCGCTGGTCGCGTCGCTGGGGTACAGCACGGTCGAGCCGTGCACGGCGCGCAGCATGGCCAGGTCCTCCAGCGCCATCTGGGACGGGCCGTCGGCGCCGATCTCCACGCCGGCGTGCGAGCCGACCAGGGCGATGCTGGCCCGGGAGATGGCCGCCATCCGGATGAAGTCATACGCCCGGGTGAAGAACGCGGCGAAGGTGGACGCGAACGGCCGGTAACCGCGCACGCTGAAGCCGACCGCGGCCGCGACCAGCTGCTGCTCGGCGATGAACATCTCGAAGTACCGCTCGGGATAGGCCGCGGCGAACTCGTCGGCGAAGGTCGAGTTGCTCACCTCGCCGTCCATGGCCACCACCTCGGGGCGGACGCCGAGGGCGGCCAGCGTGTCGCCGTAGGCCTTGCGGGTGGCCACCTTCTGGCCGAGCTGGTAGCCGGGCAGCTTGACCTCCGCCCCGCCGGATCCGGGCCGGGACCTGGCCGCCTGCGCCGGGCCGGGGCCGCGGACCAGCAGGTGCCGTTCGCCGCCGAGTTCCACCACGGCCCGTTCGGCCATATGTTCTGGCAGGGGCTTGCCGTGCCAGTCCTCGCGGTCCTCGACCTCAGAAAAACCCCGGCCCTTGCGGGTGCGGGCCAAGATGACCGACGGCTGCTGGCCGGCCAGGTCGCCCGCCTGGGCCAGCGCCGCGTCGATGGCGGCCAGGTCGTGGCCGTCGATGACGAAGGTCCGGGCGCCGAACGCGGCCGCGCGGGCCGCGTAGGTCTCCAGGTCCCAGCCCAGCTCGGTGGGGCCGCGCTGGCCCAGCCGGTTGATGTCGATGATCGCGATCAGGTTGGCCAGCTTGTAGTACGAGGCCTTGTCCAGCGCCTCCCAGATCGAGCCCTCGGCCATCTCGCTGTCCCCGCACAGCACCCAGACCCGGTACGGCGACTCGTCCAGGTACTTGCCGGCCAGCGCCACCCCGACCCCATCGGGCAGCCCCTGGCCCAGCGAGCCGGTGGCCACGTCGACCCAGGGCAGCACCGGGGTCGGGTGACCTTCCAGCCGGGACCCGAACCGCCGGTAGCCGGTCATCAGCTCCTCATCCGAGACCACCCCGACCGCCTTGAACACCGAGTACAGCAGGGGCGAGGCGTGTCCCTTGGAGAAGATGAGGTGGTCGTTGGCCGCGTTGCCCGGGTCGTCCCAGTCGTAGCGGAGGTGCCTGCTGACCAGGACGGCCAGCAGGTCGGCGGCGGACATGCTGGAGGTCGGATGGCCCGACCCGGCCGAGGTGCTCGACCGGATGGAGTCCACGCGGAGCTGCTGGGCAAGTTCGGCGGCCAGGGCGAGATCGACGTCGGTGATTGGCGCGAACTCGGCCGCCGTGCCCGGGATATTGCTGTGCTGCTGGGTGGTGCTCATCTCGGCCTCCCTGAGGGTGGTGTCAGGAATGACGCTACGATTCCCGCCGCGGCGTTCCGCCAGGGACATCCCTGGCGGCTGACCCTGGCCTGCGCCGTCCCCGGCCGTCCCGTGTACGGGCCGGTAGCGCGCTTGCAGGCTTTACCGGTCCCCTTCATGGCAGTTACGTGCCGCACCGGTGACATCCCCTGGCAGCGACCCCTGGTCTGCGATAGGGCGGTGCTCAGAGCCCGTGACAGCTGCAGGTGCGGCCGTGCTCCACATCGCCGAGGACGAGTCGGGCGATCGACCTACTCATGCAACACAACGAGCCGGTGCATGTGAAGGTAGGACACCGCGCTCGAACACGTCGGCAGGCCACCGGCTCGCGCTCGCTGCCTGCCGTCCGCCGCGCCCTCGCGGCCCCTCCTCGCGGGGAGGCGGCCATGACCCCCCGCTCATCGCTCCCCTCATTCCCCCGCGTGCCCGTCCGAGCGACCGGGAGCACGGCAGGACGGGCACGGCCCGCCGCCGCCAGCGCGAAGTTGCCGACCAGGGTACCCGGCCAGGGACTTCACAGGCGCAATCGGTCGCCCGAGGCGCGACCGTAATGGTACGCACTCTTCCGGCCGAGTTAGGAGTGCCTGCGATGTCGAAGTACGCCTTCCCTGCGCCCGTGCTCTCTGGGCTGGCCGCGTCATGACGGGCAAGGTCGCTGTCATCACGGGAGGCTCTCGGGGTATCGGCGCCGGGCTTGTCGCCGGGTATCGGGGGGAGGGCTGGGGGGTGGTGGCGAGCGCCCATGCGATCGAGCCGTCGGAGGACGCCGATCTGGTCACCATCGCCGCAGACATTACCGAGCGCGCTACCGCCGAGCGGATCGTCGATGCAGCGCTGCGACGCTTCGGCCGCATCGACACCCTGGTCAACAACGCTGACGTGTTGATCTCCAAGCCGTTCACCGACTACACCACCGCCGACTACGCGGCGGTCGTGGGGGTCAACCTGACCGGGTTCTTCTGGCTTACCCAGCGTGCCGTCGACGAGATGGCCACTCGGTACGGCGGTCACATCGTCAACATCCTGGCCACCCTCGGCGAGGTTGCGGACCCCGGCACGCCCGCGGTCCTCGCCGCGCTGACCAACGGCGCCCTGGCGGCGGCGACTAGGTCCCTGGCCGCTGAGTACGCCTCTTACGGCGTGCGGGTCAACGCCGTCTCGCCTGGCATCATCCAGACCCCGGTGTACTCGCGGGAAAGTTACGACGACCTCGGTGACCGGCTTCCCCCCCTCGGGCGGCCCGGCCGGGCGGGCGACGTCGTCGACGGCGTTCTTGTTCCTGGAGTCCTTGTCCCACATCACTGGCGAGATCCTGCACATCGACGGCGGCCAGATCGCCGGTCACTGAGGTCCGGCGCTAGGCTGGCTGGCCGTCCTGTCCTTGCCGGGCCAGTGCGGCGTGCAGTTCGCGGCGGGAACTGATGCCGAGTTTGGTGAAGATCTTGCGCAGGTGCCATTCGACCGTACGTGCGGACAGGAACAGCTGGGCGCCGATCTCCGGATTGGTCAGGCCGTCGCGGGCCAGCCGGGCGATGTGGGCCTCCTGCGCGGTCAGCGTGGTGAGGGTCTCGGCGCCGCGCTTGCGCACCGTCTCGCCGGTGGCGACCAGCTCGCGCCGGGCGCGCTCGGCGAACGCCTCCATGCCGATGGCGACGAGCATGTCGTGGGCCGTGCGCAGCTGCTTGCGTGCGTCGACGCGCCGGTCCTCGCGGCGCAGCCACTCCCCGTACAGCAGATGCGCGCGGGCCAGCTCCGGACGCAGCTTGGTTCGGCCCAGCCGGTCGATTGCCTCGCGATACAGGTCGTCGGCGGCTGCGCCGTCGCTCAGCAGCGCCCGGCAGCGAGCCTCGGTGCCGAGCGCGAAATCGTTGCTGTTTGGCGGCATCGTCGCCGCGAGCCGCGCGAGTGCATCGCGTGCCAGCTCGGCATCTCTTGCGCGCGCGGCCGCCTCGACGAGCTCGGGCAGCGCAAAGATGGAGATCCACGGCTCGAGGGGGTTCGCGGTGGCTTGCCGGGCCGCCGACACCGCCTCCTCGTAGCGGGCGAGGCCGTTGTACAGGACCGCGGCCCCCCAGTGCGCCATGCTCGCCGCCTGCTCTTGTCCACTGGCCGCGGCAAGCTCGATCGCGCTCGCTAGCAGTGGGGAAGCCTCGGCTTCCCTCCCTTGCAGGCCCCTGAGCCTCAAGGCGGCGAAGGGCGCGAGGCGGCTCCCGGTCGCCGCCGCGACACTTTCGGCCTCCGTGATGAGAGAGGCGGCGGCCGCGAAGTCGCCGATCCACGCGCATGCTATGCCCAACGTCGACAGGTGGATCGGTAGCTCCGAAAGCACGCCGGCCTCGCGGACGAGCTGGACCTGCCTCACGCAGGTCGCGTGCAAGCCCTCGTAGTCCCACACGGCGAGGCTGGCGCCCGGCGTCATCCAGCCCCAGCGCAGGACGTCTCCCACGGGAAGGCTGATGAGCGCCTTGGATGCGCGTTGCAACGCCGGAGTCGCGGCGGCGCGTCCGTCGGTGATCAGCAGCGCGAAGCCGTCGAGCAGCAGGTCGAGGGGGCGGGGAGCACCCTGCGGCGGGGGGAGGGCGAGGGCGGAGCGGCAGATCTCCATGAGGACACCCTCTCCCGCAAGAGTCCCGGCGTTGCTCGCGGCGCCCCAGGCGGCCAGGTAAGTCTCGCGCGCGAGGTCCAGGTCGAACGGCTCGAGCCGGCTGGCCGCCTTCAGCAGCAGGGCAGGGGCATCGCTGCCCAGACCGGAGGCGAACGCGACGTGAGCCCGCAGCAGGTCGACCCGGACGTGCTGGAACTCGTCGAACGGCCCGTCCTGCGCCGTCATGAGCAGTTCCAGAGCCTTGCCGAACGCGCCGGCCTGCATGCTGGCCTGCGCTGCGGCCAGGGTGCGTTCGGCGTGCCGGGCCGGATCGGCGGTCAGCAGCACCGACCGCTCGAGGAACGCCGCGGCCGCGGCCAGCCCACCCCGGGCCTGCGCCCGGCCGGCGGAGCGTTCGAGTTCCGCGGCGACCTCCTCATCCGGCCCACCCGCGGCCTGGGCCCGGTGCCAGGCCCGGCGGTCCGGATCGGCCCGCGGGTCGGTCACCTCGGCCAGCGCCGCGTGCATCTGCTGCCGGTCGGGCAACGACGCCGACCGGTAGATCGCCGAACGCGCCAGCGGATGCCGGAACCGCACCTGACCGCCGAACTCGGCCAGCCCCGCCTCGGCCGCCGCCGTCCCCGCCTGGACCGGGATGCCCAGCCGCCTGGCCGCGCGCCATACCAGCGCCCGGTCACCGGACGGATCGGCGGCCGCCAGCTGCAGCAGCCGCCGGGTCTGGTCCGGCATGGCGTCCAGCTGGCGCCGGAAGCTGTCCTCGATCCGGCTCGTCAGCGGCGCGGCGCCGGGCAGGCCGAACCCGCCGGCCAGCTCCGCGCAGGTCAGCCCGCGCGGCAGTTCCAGCAGCGCCAGCGGGTTGCCGCGGGTCTCGGCGATGATCAGGTCGCGGACTCGCGGGTCCAGCGGCCCGGCCAGCGCCCCCTCCAGCAGCACCCGCGCGTCATCGTCGTGCAGCCCGTCAACTTCCAGCTCCGGCAGCCCGGCCAGATCCGCGCTCGGATCACGGGCCGCGAACACCAGCCCGACCGGGTCGGCCGCCAGCCGCCGCGCCGTGAACCCGAGCGCCTGCGCCGAGGCCTGGTCCAGCCACTGCTCGTCGTCGATCAGGCAGATCAGCGGGCGTTCCCCGGCCACCCCGGCCAGCAGGCTCAGCACGGCCAGCCCGACCAGGAACCGGTCCGGCGGCGGCCCGGCGGCGGCCCGGCGGCAATGCCGAACGCGGTCTGCAGCGCATCGCGCTGCGGCTCCGGCAGGCGCTCCCCGCGATTCAGCATCGGCGCGCACAGCTGATGCAGCCCCGCGAACGCCAGTTCCATCTCCGACTGCACGCCCGCTGCGCGCGCGACCCGGCATCCCGAACCCGACGCGCGCCCGGCCAGATGGTCCAGCAGCATCGTCTTGCCCACGCCCGGGTCGCCGTGTACCACCAGCACCCCGCTCTCACCGCCCCGGACGGTGTCGACGAGCCGGTCGAGCTCGGCGCGCTCGCTGAGCCGATCCGTCAGCGCCGTCACCCGGCCTCGCAGCCGCCTGGGATTTGCGCTCATCGGCCGGCAACCTACCGCGTCGTGGTCGCTTGGCGGGGCGTGGTGCTCACACGGCCTCCAGGCTGATCCGGATCAGCGCCCCGATGAGGCCGAGACCGGCCGCCACGAGCACCTCAGGTGCCACCCGCGGCAGTCGCCGCTCGAGACCACGCCCAGGGATGTATCGGCGTCATGGCCACCAGCCCTGCTGGCAGGAGCCGCCGCCATCGCCTTAACCGAAGCGTAACCTGCCAGGAATGAACCGGGCAAGACCCCGCAAAACGTGGGTCACCGAAGCCTCCCGACCTCATTTCCGGTACCGGGCGGACCGTCATAGGCGCGTCGAACGGACCCCGGCTGGCCCATCATGGTCCGATGAGGCCAGGGCCAACGGCCATGCCCTGGCCGGTACCGGAGTCGTGGCTACCAGCTCCGCCGCAGCTGGCCATCGCCTTGACCGCAGCGTAACCGCCATAAAGGGGACCGGGAAAGCCTGCAAGCGCGTCCCGGCCCGTATGCGGGCCGGGCCGGGGACAGCGCAGGCCAGGGTCAGCCGCCAGGGATGTCCCTGGCGGAACGCCGCGGCGGGAATCGTAGCGTCATTCCTGACACCACCCTCAGGGAGGCCGAGATGAGCACCACCCAACAGCACGGCAACATCCCGAGCACGGCGGTCGGGAGGTAGGCATGGACGCTGAGCTGAATCCCGCGCAGCGGCTGCACGCACTTGGCCAGAGCCTGTGGCTGGACAGCATCAACCGGGTCATGCTGCGCACCGGGGCGCTGGCACGTTACGTGCGTGACCTGGCGGTCACCGGGCTGACGTCCAACCCCACGATCCTCGGGCATGCCATGGCCGCCGGATCGGACTATGACCGCTCGCTGGCCCGCCTGGCGGGCGAAGGTGTCACTGATGCTCAGGACCTGGTATACGCCCTGGCGCTGGAGGACCTGACCGAGGCGGCGGCCCTGTTCCGGCCGGCCTGGGAGCAAACCGAGGGCGTAGACGGCTACGTGTCGCTGGAGGTCCCGCCCGATGCCGCCTACGACGCCGCGGCGACGGTGGCGTTCGCCCGGCGACTGTACGACCAGGCCGGCTTCCCCAACCTGCTGGTCAAGATCCCCGGCACGCCGCAGGGCCTGACCGCCATGGAAGAGGCCATCACCGCGGGCATCGGAGTGAACGTGACGCTGCTGTTCTCCGACACTCACTATCTGCGCACCGCCGACGCGTACCTGCGAGCCCTGGAGCGCCGCCGCCGCGCCGGCCTGGACCTGGCGGTGCCCTCGGTGGCCTCGGTGTTCATCTCCCGCTGGGATTCCGCCGCCGACCCCCTGCTGCCGTCCGCGCTGCAGGGAAGCCTGGGGCTGGCGATGGCGCAGAAAATCTACGCCTCCCATGTGCAGCTGCTCTCGGACCAGCGCTGGCAGGCACTCGCCGAGGCCGGCGCCCGCCCGCAGCGGGTCCTGTGGGCCTCCACCTCGACCAAGAACCCAGACCTGCCCGACACCTACTACCTGGGCCGGCTGGCCGCCCCCAGCACGATCGACACCATCCCGGAGAAGACGCTGCTCGCCTTCGCCGACCACGGGAACCTCGATGACCGGCTGGAGCCCGACTACGCCGCCGCGGAACGGGCCATCTCCGCGGCCGCCGACGCCGGCATCGACGCCGACGCCCTTGCTGAGCGTCTCCAGCGCGGCGGAGCAGGCGCATTCACTGCGGACTGGGCCGCGCTGCTCACGGCGATCAAAGAAAAAGCGGCCAAGCTCAGGCAACAGGCCCGGGGCAAAATAGATGAAGGGTCATCTTAACTAATGTCTCATCATTTCGACACCGCCATCGCCAGGGAAGACCCGCGGCTCAACCTCCTTGACTTCTATCTTTTCCGCGGCCAGCCGGGTACCACGGTCATGGCGATGACGGTAAACCCGGACGCAGGAACCAAGGCGCCCGATACCTTCCACGAGGAGGGTCTGCACGCGTTCCGTTTCGATGTGAACGATGACGCTCACGAGGAAGTGACGTTCAAGATCCGCTTCGGTGCGGTCGGGCATGGCGAAGGCGCGGGGCCCGAAGGCCGGCACGTGCAGACTCTCCAGGTGCGCCGGGCCACCGGGAGGGATGCCGCAGCAGGCACGGCGGGCGAGGTCATCGCTTCTGGCACTACCGGCCGGATCGTCGCGGGCGACGCGGGGGTGCGGATCTTCGCTGGCCTGGCCCCGGATCTGTTCGCTGCGAACCGGACAGGTAATGTCGCGTTCCGCGCCGCACTTGCGACGGGGAAATTCGCACCGGAGGTGTTTCACGTCGGCGCACCGCACGCCGATCCGATCGTCGATTGACCCGCGTGGGCTTGGTGAATCCTGGACCGGACCGGGCGTGCCGAGAAGTCCGCTGCCGGCACAGCTCATCGCGCGGCAGGCCACACCTGCCGCTCACCCAGGACATCGTCCATCTGCTCGCGCCGGGCCTGTCACGCCGGACACCCTCCGCGGGAGGACTGCCGGCCGCCGGTGATGCCCGGCCCGCGCCCGGGGCGCCCGGGCCCTCCTCGCCCGTCGGTTCAACGGGCTGTCAACCGCTGGTACATCTCAAAGGCGCTGCGCTCGACCCGATTGGACAGCAGCATTCCGTCGTCGCGCACGGCCGAGATGACGATGCCGGTCATCTCGATGGGGCTGCCGTCAGGCTTTGTGCCGAAGGCTCCGTTGTTTGTGCCGGTGATCCGGAACGTCGCGGCGACCCGGGACCCGTCACGGTTCTCGAAAGAGCCGACTATCTCGGAGTCAAAGTTCCCGATGGCCGCGCTGAAGTCCTCGGCCCACTTCTTGAATGCCTCGCGGCCTTCGATCCTGCGGCCCCCGGAAATGATGACGAAGTCCTCGACGACGAGGTCGTCGATGGCGTCGTAGTTCTGGGGCGACTGCCACACCTGCTCCCAGAAGTTGTGAACCGCGTCGATGCCTGAGCACTTCTCCATGATCGCTCCTCAGTTGTGGCCGGTGTCGGGGCAAAGCCGTAAAGCACTGACGGGATCACCACGAGATCAGGAGGATCCCCTTCACAAGTGGTACCGCCTCACCATCGCGCATCGTATAGGCACAGTTCGCCGGTCAGATCCCTGGCGGTAAACCCTGGCCTGCACCCTGGATGACCCTGGTCTGCGATAGGGCGCGGACGGCTGCGCCGCCCCAGGCTCGCGGGCTTGCCCGCGCCCGGGCGGGACGGCCTCGGAGCTGACCACGCCAAACGGCGCCGCGCACGTAACTGCCATGAAGGGACCGGTAAGCCTGCAAGCGCGCGTCCCGTCCCGTATACGGGACGGCCGGGGACAGCGCAGGCCAGGGTCAGCCGCCAGTGATGTCCCTGGCGGAACGCCGCGGCGGGAATCGTAGCGTCAGTCCTGACACAACCCGCAGGGAGGCCGAGGCCCGGCAGAAGGAGGGCACCGTGACCACCATGACCGACTCGGCCGTCCGCCTGTTCGGGGTCCACGTGCACCCCCTGCGGTGGCTGGGCCAGCGCGACCGCGGCTTCGCCGCGCTGCGCCGTGCCACCCGGGCAGCGATTATCATGCCGGCCATGTTCGCCGTGGGCGACAAGGTCATC
Organism: uncultured Actinomycetes bacterium; assembly: GCA_963835775.1. Taxonomy (GTDB): domain Bacteria; phylum Actinomycetota; class Actinomycetes; order Streptosporangiales; family Streptosporangiaceae; genus Palsa-504. Next base: position 655,465 of record CAWIHB010000010.1, read on the forward strand.
GGCAACCCGCAGGTGGCGACGTTCGCGGCGTTCGGGTCGTTCGCGATGCTGCTCCTGGTCGACTTCGGCGGCCCCATGGCGGAACGGCTCCAGGCGCAGGCGGCGCTCGTGGTGACCGGCGGGGTGTTCGTCTGCCTGGCCACGCTGGCCTCGCCGACCGCGTGGCTCGCGGCCGTCGCGATGGCCGTGGCGGGGTTCGGCGTGATCTTTGCTGGCGTGGTCAGCTCGGTGCTGGCCGGGGCGACCACGGCGCTGCTGCTGGCATTCATCTTGCCGGTGTCGCTGGCCGCTCCAGCGTCGGCCGTGCCCGGCCGGCTGGCCGGCTGGGCGATGGCCGCAGGCGCCGCGCTGGTGGCGGCGGCGCTGCTATGGCCCGCGCCAGCGCGCGACCGGCTGCGTGGTGCCGCGGCCGCGGCCTGCCGGGCGCTGGCCGCCCGGCTGCGTGCGGGGGTCGCGTACCTGCTCAGCGGCATGGACGGACAATTTGCGGTGGATCGCGATCATGCGGCTGCGCAGTCGGACCAGGCCGTCGGGGCGCTGCGCAGTGCCTTCCTGGCCACGCCTTACCGCCCGACCGGGCTGAGCACTCCCGCCCGGACGACCGTGCGCCTGGTGGACGAGCTGATCTGGCTGAACAGCATTGTCATTCAGCCGGGGCTGCACCGCGACAGCGTCCACCGCGCCGCGCTGAGGGCCAAGCAGGCCGCGGCCGCGGTTCTGGACCGTGCCGCGGATCTGCTGGACTCCAGGGGCGGGAGCGGCGATGAGCTCGGCGCCGCGCTGACCGAACTGGCTGCTGCGCACGCGAACATGCAGCAGGGCCTGACGACCGGCCCGCCGGCCCGGTCCCTGCAGCCGGCCAGTGACCCGGCCGTCGAGTTCATCACCTCCCTTGACCCCGCTTTCCGTGCGGAGGAGCTGAGCTACGCGGTCTCGCTCATCGCCCGCACCGCCGGGCTGACCGCGGCCGCCGAACGGCGGAGCTGGCGGGAACGGTGGCTTGGCCGCCTCGCCAGCACGGTGCGATCCGGGACCTCACGCGGCGACCCGGGCACGCCCGCACTCCCCGCTCCGGCCGACGCCGCGGCCCGGGCCGCGGCGGCATCGCGCCGGCTCGATGACGCGTTCCGCACGTACCTGGCCGAGCGCGGCACGAAACGGATGCCGCTGGCCGGCGTGGCCGGGCTGGTCACCGGGGTCGCCGGACTGCGCCTGGAGGCTGACGCGGTACTGGACCTCTGGCGAGGCGACGACGGCCAGACAGGCGGCGACGTGGCCGCCGCACGCCAGGAGATCCTGGGCACCGCCGACCGCGTCACCGGCTGGTACGACGGTCTCGCGGCCACCCTGATCACCGGCGGTGAGCTGCCCCAGCCACTCGCTCACGACCAGGCCGCCGACAGCCGCCTGGTCCGGGCCGTACGCCGCGACCTGCCCGGTGACGACGGCAAAGCCAGCGCCACCACGGTCCGGATGATCTGGACCGGCGATCACCTCGACGTCGTCTGCCGTCTGCAGGCGGCCATCACCTCACCGCCACGCGCCACCGCCGGGCAGCCCGCAGGCGGCCGCATCATCCCGCCCCATCCCAGGCGATTCCTGGCGCTACTCCGGTAATCCGGCTCGCCGAGGCAGTGTCCGCATGACAGCCCACATCTCCCAGGCCGGCACCGAACGCGACCCGGCGATAGACGAACACGAGGAGAGCGCAGAAATGACGCCGAACAACACCGACGAGCAGATCCGCCACGTCTTCGACGAATGGCACCGGGCCGTCAAGGACCAGGACGCCGAGGGCATGGCCGCCCTCTACGCGCACGACGGGGTGCTCGAGACCCCGGCCGTACTGGCTCTGTGGCCTGAGCGCGAGGACGCCGTCGTGCACGGCAGAGACGCCATCGCGCAGTTCTTCGCGCAAAGCTTCCAGGCCCGCAGCGGCGAAGGGGTCTTCGAGGACTGGTTCCGCAGCGGGCAGTACTTCTCCGACGGGCGGTTGTTGATCTGGGAGTATCCGCGCGAAACCCCGAAGGGAGACCAGACGGACATAGTCGAGTCCATGGATCTCGAGAACGGGCAGATCACCCACCACCGCGTCTACTGGGGATGGGTGGGGTTCAACAAGCTCCACAACGCCATCAGCAAGGCCCGCCAGTAGGCAGTGCCGTTCCGCCGCATCGAGCGGACCATCTCACCTCGCGTCCCGACAGCGGAAGCGCGGGTAGGGGCGAAAGCACGCACAGGCGGCTCCGTGCGCGTTCTCCTGACCTCCTTCATCACTCAGTGTGATGCCTTTTGTTGCCGCAGTTCGCTGATGGTTGGAGTGACTTGTCCGGGCGTCGGCCATGGTTCACGGAGACGATCGCACTGTCGATACTGCTTTCGTACACTCGAACATTAGCGAAGATAACGAGATCCAGGAGAGCCAAGTGGGGAGCCACCGCTGACAGTTTTCAGGCAACGCTGAGCCATCGTCAGCCACCATCGCCGCAGTTAGACGGCACATCAGGCAACGTCAAGACACTTCCAGACATCCACCGGAGGTGCCTTCTAAGCAGCTGGGCGCGGTACCCGCCGCGTCTGGCCTAAGCTCCTTGATCTTGTCGTCACCGGGTTCGCTGACCGGCAACATTTGCCCTGTTGCTCGGAGGCCGATACGGCCGTGGGCGCCGCTAAGCTGGCGGATTACCATCACCTCCCGGGTGGCGCTCCGAAGGGGTCTGGGGGCGGCAGGCATGAGAGTCGGCATTATCGGGGGATCGATCGCCGGCTGCGCGACGGCGGCGCTGTTGCATCGGGCTGGACACGGCGTCATCGTCTTCGAGCGGTCCGAGTCCGACCTGGTGAGCCGGGGGTGCCGGGATCGGTACGCCGGCGGCCGTGTGGCAGGACATGATGGCGCGCGGCCTGATCGGTGAGACCCTGCCGACCTTCCGGATCGACTGCTTGCGGTTCGTTACCCGCGGATCGGGGACCGGCCCGTGGCGATGGCTGGGCGACGCCCGGGGCCCGGGCAGCGTGATGCTGGTCAACTGGGCCAATCTGTACCAGTGGCTTCGGCGCGGCGTCCCTGACGAGCTATACCGCGTCGCTTCGGCTCCTCCGGATCCCGCCGAAGGACGACTCATACCGCAGCACGAACTGGGAGCCGCTCGTACCGGTTGACACCCCGGTCTTCCTCGCCGAGCTGCTGACCGCCCAGGCAGACAACAACCCCCGCCGCCTGTGCGCCTGCGCCCGCGAGCACGGCGGTTCCGGCAGGTACGTGTTCTACAGCCCTGACGGCGGCCACTACCGGCGCAGCAACTTCGCCCGGTGCGTATTCCGGCCTGCTTGCGACGGGCGGTACGAGGCAGTAGACGGCAGGCCAGGCAGTCTGGTCGTGGTGGACGCGACAACCTGGCCGGGCACTCCGGCCGCGTCCCGGCCGCCGGCGATGCCCGGGAAGCCGTCCACTCCCCCATCTGGCAGGGGCGTGCCGCGCCTGGTGAGCACCGGCGGGACGGGACACTGTTCGTCCTGCGGACGCACGGTCACATTGCGCCTAGATGGCAAGGCCGTCATCCACAAGATCACGGATGGACCTTGCCCCGGGGGCGGGCAGCAGCCCTGCGACGACGCTCCCCTCGCCTGCTGGATGCCGGTCAAGGACGGGCTAACGCCTCATGGCCTGCGGCACAGCCACAAGACGTGTTTCGAGGACGGCATCCCGGAGATCCTGGCCGAGCAACGCCTGGGCCACGACGTTCCCGGGATGCGCGGCTTGTATGCCCACGCCTCCCAGCGGATGAGGGAAGAGCTGCTGATGGCCTTGCAGGCCCGATGGGAGCAATCGCTGCGCCAGCGCGCCGGAATCCATCCGCACTCTCCCGTCCCGCTGCTCGACAGCCTCCTGGCCCCATTCCGGGCCAACCTCGCGAGGGCGGGCGGAACATCATGACCGAACGTGGACGGGAAGAACTCCGGCCCTACGTTCGCGACGAGCGGCCGTCGGACGATGCCACCGTCGTCATCCGTGGCGGCCCGGACACCCTCGCGAAGCTCGCGAGGCATGCCCGCCGGACGCATGACGCTTACGTCCTGGACGGTGAACCGTTGTAGGGGATCTCCGTGTACTGCGCGTTGGACGACGTAGGACCCGCATCGCTCGATGGCCCGTTGCGCGCTTTGCCTCATATCGGGCCGTGCACCTGCCGCGGACGGAAGATCTGCGGCACGCCGGATTCCCGTTGCTGCCGTCGTTCGGTCGGCCGCACTTCACGATCAGGCTCGACGGCGATGATCCGGCCGGGTTGACCCGGCTGCTCGACGCTCTCGGCCCTGCGGAAGCCAATAAGTATCATCGAAGAGAACGGCCGGGAAGACATCCCAGGAGCTTAAATGTCAAGCTGCGAGGTCGGATTGAGGGAGGTTTTCCCTTTGGGGCCAGGCGGTTGCCTCGTCGTAGGGGGTGCGGGTTTTGAGGCAGCCGTGGAGGATGCCGACGAGCCGGTTGGCGAGCTTGCGGAGGGCAGCATTGTGCTCGGCGCCGCGGTCGCGTTCGGCATCATAGAGGGCGCGGGCGCCGGGCGAGGCGCTGATGGCGGACAGGGCCTGGGCCATGAGCGCGTCGGTGAGCCGGTCGTTGCGGATGAACCGGGCGGCCACGACCTTCTTCTTCCCCGAGGCGCGGGTGATGGGGCTGGTGGCGGCGTAGTTCTTGCGGGCCTTGCCGCTGGCGTACCGGCCGGGGTCGTCGCCGAACTCGCCGAGGACCCGGGCGCCGAGAACCGGCCCGATTCCGGGCTGGGACTGGTAGATCTCAGCGTCCGGGTGCCGGCCAAAATGTGCCCTCACCTGCTCTTCGAGGACTTTGACCTGCTCGTTGAGGGTAGTGATCACCGCGATCAGGGACCGGGCGGTGACGGCATAGGCGGCGGTGACGGCGGCGGCTGGCCCAGCTGCTCGCTGCGCAGCGCGGCCAGGATCGCGGTCGCCTTGCCGGGAATGTCGCGGCGGCGGGCGCGCTTGAGCGCCGCGGACACCTGCGCGCGGGTCAGCCTCGCGGCCCGCGCCGGGTCCGGGGCCTTGCCCAGCAGCTCCAGGGCGTCGGGGGCGTCCAGGTCCTCGAAGGCCGCCAGCGCGGCCGGGAAGTACTCTCGCAGCTGGTGCCGCAGCCGCTGTATCTGCCGGGTCCGCTCCCAGATCAGCGTCTTGTGCGTCCGGGCCACCACCTTGACCGCGCCGGCGTCCGGGCTGTCGCCCGCCACCGCCCGCAGCTGATGGGAGTCGGTGCGCACCATGTCGGCCAGCATGTGCGCGTCGCCGGTATCGCTCTTGGCACCGGACACGCCGTGCCGTTCCCGGTAGCGGGATGCCTGCAGCGGGTTCACGCCGTAGACCGTGTACCCGGCCGCGACCAGCGCGGCCACCCACGGGCCCCGGTCGGTCTCGGTCCCGATCACCACCTCCGCATCGTCCGCGTCATCGCCCAGCTGCTGCCCGATCAGGGCGTGCAGCCGGGCCATCCCCGCCACGCCCTCCGGCAGCCGCTTCCTGGCCAGCACCCGTCCGGCCTCGTCCATCAGCTCCACATCGTGATGGTCCTCAGCCCAGTCATCCCCCACGAACAACCGCATCCGCTCTCCCGTCCAAGATGTCGAAAACCGGCAGCAGCCTGCGGGAGAACAATCAGCGACCTAATGAAACAGTGCTCCCGCCAGCGGGCGGGCACGACATCCCAGCAGCGATCAACTCTCCCGGCTGCCGGCAGGGGCACGATCTTTCGGCAGGGCTCAAGGCCCAGGGAAAAAAAGTGCTCACCTGCCGGCGCACCACACCGAGTCTGCCTATGCGACCGAGACAGGAGGTAGCCTTGATCCGCGTCGACATCACCTGCGATCTCATGGATGAGGACGAGACCGGTCATGTGTGGGCCTTCCTGCGTGACGCGCGTGACCAGGCCCTCGTCCAGCCCGGTGCTATCGTCGTCGCCGGTGACGAGGATGCCCCAGCCGTCGCCGAAGTCGTCGATATTGTCGACAAGCGGCCGGCCAGGTGGTCCACCTCCGTGTCCTGCCGGGTCAGCTCGAGGACTACCAGGCAGTCATCCAGCGGGCGGTCATACCGGCCTGACCGTCCTCCCAGGCTAGAAGATGATCTCCCAGATTCCTCCCAATATGACAACAGCTCCCATCCTTTGCTTAGGATGAGAGCTGTCCGTATAGGCTCTGACCTGGCCTTACATCTGTGGGCGATACTGGGATCGAACCAGTGACCTCCTCGGTGTGAACTAGTCGCATAACGGTCATTGACGGTCGTTGGTGCAGGTCAGAAGTCTTTACTGGTCAGCTCAGGTCATTGTTGGCCGGTGCGGTTGCTGCACTTTGCTGCTGCACTGCTGCATCCGTATTGAGAACGCTGCCAGGGCCATCAGGCCGAGGTACCGCAGCCGGGTGGTCAGGCGCCCGGCTTAGTCCACAATTGCCTGTCCGACCAATTCCACCAGTCCGCAGGCTCGCATTTCCGTTCCTGGCCGAGGTCCGGGTGCGCGTAGCCAACCTGTGTCAGGTCGTACAGCATCGCGGCAAGCGAACTGCACACGACGTGGCCGGGCAGCAGGTCGTGCTCGGAGGGCCACCGCCACAAGGGGTCGATCGCCGCGGACAAGTCGGTTAGGTCCAGGGCAGCGCAGGCGTCCTCGGCGATGCCCACCCAGTCATATTGGATGCCCAGGGATTTGGCACACGAGCCGAGCAAGAAGGTCAACTGGTTGTGATCGTCCGGCTTGGGCTGGTCATGGTTGGACCGGGTCCGGCCGTCGCTGAGCCAGTTCGTGCAATCAACCAAGCCGACGCCGCCCGGCTGGCCCTGGATTCCGATCCATCGCCCTTTCTGGTCCTGGTGGGTGACGATTGCCACGTGGTTAGCGACAGCGGGCAGACCGCGCAGTGCCTCGCCGACCCGGATCAGGTCACTCTCCAAGCTCGCAGAGGTCCATACCGCAAGCACATCACCAGGGGCAGCAGCCAAAGTCGCCATGGCAACCATCATGCCGTATCCGGTCGTGCAGCGCACCGGTTCCAACTACTCGCGGTTATCCGGCACACCGCAACCAGTCGCCCTGGCCGCGGTCTCCGAAGCGCCGAGCTAAGACGCCCAGTCGTCTCACCCAGCCACCGAAAGAGAGGACCGGGGTTTTAGATCGCCTCATTGACCGGGGCGATCGCCTGATCCTCGCCGCCAGTGACGGGCGACCTCCTCGGTGTGAACGAGCAGCATGGAGGTCGATACCGGTCATTGGTGCAGGTCATAAGCCTTTGTTAGTCGTATTTGGCCAGTGTTGGACGCTTGGGTTGCTGTACTTGCTTGTTGTACGTTCGCAGCTTGGTTCTTGAAGATGGTGCAGCGATCGGCTACTCAGGAGCGGCCCATCGAGGACGTGGCCCCGCGACCTACCGTCGCGGTCGGCGGGTGTCGTGGAGCGCAAAGGGTCGTCCAGCATGAAGGGGTAGAGATCTTCAGCTGCGTCGGTAGCTGCAAATGCTGACGGCGGTCACGGCCTTTGGCAAGTTGCTGGGCGTTCGCGGGCGCAGACGGAGGACTATCTGGCAAACTGTCGTGTTATGGATCAGGCAAGCTTCGTTCTCGCGGTCATTGGTGCCGCTACCGGACTTGGATCTCTTGCATGGCAGATAATCGGTTGGCGGCGTAGTGGTCCGATCGTAAAGGTATTTACCTCAATTGTTTCCCAGTCAAGCACCTTTCATGATCTGAGTCGTCCGAACGACGATTTGATAAAGATAACTGTGTACAATTCCGGACGGTCGGCGGTAACGATCGAATCATGCGAGCTTGATCTATGCAGACGGGCAGCTCACGTAGTCAGAGAAAAACACAATCCGCAGGATGCTGATCTTCCGTGTCGATTGGAAGGAGGGGCTAGCGCTTGCTGGTATCTCAACGCCGGTTTGATAGTAAGACATTGCAAAGAATATGGATGCGACCATTGGCGTGCGACGGCTGTTGCAATCCTTGCCGACGGAAAAAGAGTCAAGGCGCGAAGATGGGACAGGGGAATCGGTCTTGGCCGACAATATCCAGTTGATCAACACTATGCGCTTCATTCCTGATACTCGTGAATCGGCCTGTAGGCCGGGTCTTGTGCGCGGGTATCCCCAATGCCATTTAGAACAGCTTGCTGGGGCTGTTCGGCCGCGGTGTGGCTACCGCAGGTCCTCGCCTGATCTCGTTACTGTGCGTGATCGTCGGGCTGGCTTGTCCAGAGGCTGCTGGTAACGATCGTGCAGCGGCGGCGTGTCGTGCGTAAGTATGCGGCGAAGCTCCGCTAGCTGTCAGGGTTTGTGTCAAATGTCCTGGTAGGCCAGGGAGCTTCGCTGCCTGGCCAGTCTGGCATACCCGGGTGCCTGCCTTCCAGTGCCGCCGTGCCGGGCGCGCTGGCCGGGCTGGAGCTGCTCGGGCGGGCGGGCATGGTCGCCGTCCGGGTCGCGGACCTGGGCTCACCGGCCCGTGAGGGCCTGGGCAAGGACGGGCGGACGGCGCTGACAGCCGCCGGCGCGGGGCCGGTCCGGACCGGGGATCTGGTGGTGTTCTGCAAGCCGGTCGCGGTCGCCGCGGCGGTGGTCCGCCGCGACGGCCGGGTCCAGGCCGCCGGCGATCCCGCTGATCACGTGCGGCTGGGGGTGGCGGAGGAACGGCTGGACGCGCTGTGCGGCGAGCCCGGCGTCATCGACAAGATCGCGGCCGACGTCACCCTGAAAGGCCGGGTCAAGGGCACGGCCCGGCGGGCGATGACGGTCGCGCTGACGATCCGGCTGGTGCTGCTGATGACCTTGATGCCCGGCTCGTGCTACGCGGAGGCGATCGCCGCCTTGCTGGGCGACCTGCCGCTGGTGCCGTGGCACCGCCGGTACCGGGTGCCCACCCCGGCGGTGGCGTGCACCTGGCGGGACGCGGCCGGGCCCGCGCCGCTGGAGCAGCTGCGGGACCGGGCGCTGGCCGGCATCGACGCCGAGCACCGCGAGCACGGCTACCGTGCAGTGACCGTGGGGGAACTGGACGTGGGCTCGATCGACGGCTCGCTGACCCGGGTGCCGGACACGCCGGAGAACCGGGACGCGTTCGGGTCCGCGGGCACCGCCGACGGGTCCGCGCCGTATCCGCAGGTCCGGGAGCTGCGCTGCTCGATCGCCTCGACCCGCGCCACCGTGGGCGTGGTGACCGGGCCGTCCGGCGCCGGCGGCGGCCGGGACAAGGGCGAGGCCGAGCAGAGGCTCCTCGACGGCGCGCTGGAGAAGTACCCGCGCATATTCACCCCGGGCCGGCTGTGGGTCATGGATCGCAACTTTCCCGGCGTGCCGCGGATCAAGGCCATGCTCGCCACCGGGACGCACGTGCTGATCCGGGTCAAGGACGGCATCACGCTGACCCGCACCGGGGACTTTCTGCCCGACGGGTCCTATCCCGCTCTCATCTGCGGCGGGGGCGAGAAGCTGGCCGTCCGCGTGATCGAATACCAGGTCAGTGTCGCCGGGCACGACACCCCGGAGCTGTTCTGCCTCATCACCGACCTGGACGACTGGCAGGCCTACCCGGCCGGCGTGCTCGCGGAGGCATACCACTGGCGGTGGATCGGGTCCGAGACCGCCCTGAAAGAAGCCAAATCCGCGATCCGTGATGCCGGGCCGTCCACCGGGCCGATGCTCCGCTCCGGAACCCCACCGCTGATCGCCCAGGAGCACGCCGCCTGGGTCATCTCCGCCGAGCTCGCCCGCGCCATAGCGCGGGACGCCGCCGCGATCGCTGCCCCGGCCCGCAAGGGCCGCCGGGCCGGGCTGCCCGTGCACCCGCGGGAGATCTCGTTCACCGCCGCCCGCCGCACCATTATCAGCTCGGCCAACTCCGGGGCGGCCACCGCCAGCCTGCCGCCCGGCCTGATTGCCGCGAACCGGACCCGCATCCTTGATGCCCTGGCCCGGTGCCGGATCACCGTGGACCGGCACCGGCACCGCGACCGCAAGACCAAGGCCCGGCCCGGCTTCCCGAACGGCGGCCCGGGCATGCCCACGCTCACCGCACCAGCCCAGATCAGCGTCTGCGGCACCACAGCGGCCTGACCTCAAGACGCCCGCGATCCCGCGCAGTCACCAGCAGTGCCGGCCGTGGAACCGGCCGCTGCCCCGGAGCGCCATCCGGGGCAGCGCCATGCGCTCACCCAGCGTCACCGTCCACCCGCCGGCAAAGACCGGCGCGCCCACCCGCGATCACGCTCAACTAAATGGCATTGCGGGTATCCCTGACCTCGGTCTACGCACCTGGCATAGCGTCTGACCTGCTACTGAGATCTCAGCAGCTCTCGACGCTTCCGGGCAGATCTCGCGCTCATGTGCCCCGCTAGGCGTCCCGTATGACATTAAGTGTCAGGCTGCCGAATTCCGTCACAGCTAACCATCAGGTTGCGGGCACATCGAGGTGATGACGGTTCGACCACTGGTGTCGCTGAGACACGCTCGCAGGCCCTAGAACAGATCTGGGCGCACCTGCGAGAAGTAGTACGGCCGCTGCCCGATGAAGGCGACAGCGTCCATGCCGGTGAGGTACTCTGTCGCACTGTCCTGGTAACGGGTGTTTTCCTTTCCATCAAAGAACTTGCCGCTGGTGGTCTTGGTCACCTCGATGCAGCCACCGGACACACTCATTGACACCTGATGGACCTGCTTTCCGTACCCGTCGTAGGGCTGGTACCGGTGACTGATGCCATCGAACTCGCCAGCCTCGAGTGCTTCGAGAACTCGGTCTGCATCCACGATCCGCATCTCCAGTGTCCGGAATAGAGAGTGAGATGCTCCGACCACGATTCGTCAGAGCATCTCTGAGACCACCTTGAAAGGTGAGGGGACCCATGTTAGGTCGGGCCGTTCCGCGCCCGGAGCGATTTCGCCACATTCGCCCTCTGCCCTCACTGGCGCGTGAGGTGCTTGGTCACGTACCCGGCATGGAGATGTGACCGTGCCACTGTGACGGCTAGGAGTTCGGCGGCGACGAGTCGGCCGAGTTAGTGATCCCCTCGATGCGAACTAGTGGCAGGAAGGTCAATAAAGGTCATTCCGGCAGGTCAGAGTGTTGATGCTGGGCGATCGCGGACACCGGCGGGCGATGCGGTTGCTGCCGTTTGCTGCTTCCGTCGTGGCGTTGACACTTAACCGTCAGTCCGTGGGATAGCTTGCTTTGACGGTTAAGTGTCAGTTCACTTTAAGCTGCTCAGATTTGAGCCTAGGGTATGCAACCGGCAATGGGATTCAGCGCTTGTAATGTCAACAAAAGGTTGACAGTACCTGGAGTGATGGCTAGAGTCCTCCCCGCGGCTTGCCGTCGAGCCATCGAGCCGTACGGCCTTAACGCTCTGACGTGCTGTTCTAATGTCTTAGCTGCTACAGAGGTGAGTATCGTTGAAGAGCACATTTAATACTGATTTCTATGCAACAGCAGCAACTAAGTTATAATTCCCGTGCTTTATCTAGCCCTTTCCTTGCAGGGCTCAGCCTTTGATGCGATGTCAAGCTGGCTCGGTAAATTCTCAATAAAAAACTTTGGTAGGTCAAAAGACGCCGAAAGGCGCTACTGGACCGCCTTCCTTGTAATAACTGTTATGGTGAGCCTGCTTATCGAAAGCTTTATCGGCGAGATCTCTGCGATTGATGCTCTCTACAGCCGACAGTCGAGCGCCTCAACTTCCCAATTCGTTCTAATTTCAGTAACCATCTTGCTAGTCGGAGTTATATGTGTAACTATTACGAGATTCATAGTTATCTATTATAATGTAAGCCAAGAAAAGCTAAATGAGAAGTTCAAAGCGGCTGCGCTTCCTGAGTCAGAGGTTTCGGCGCAGGACGACGACGGTGGTTAGCGGGGCTTGAGGACCGAATGGCCTGGCCACTCGCGTCCATGCTTCCGATCGCTGCCACTCCCTTGGACGGGCAGGTTCAGTCAAGGTCGTCTTCGCGTGTACCTGCGCCCAGGCAGTCCACGGGTGCGGTTGCCCCAGGGATTCGTCAAAGTCGGTATTACGGTGCGTGAGTGTTAGACCGGTGTAAGCGGCTCGGCAGGCAGGGTTTCCGGGGGTTGGCCGCCGTCGTGGAGGTTGCTTTCCGTAGCTGGCCTGGGGGGCGCATGGCTGTGCGCGGCACACGGGCGGCACGGTGCGGATGTGCTTGATGTGAGGGCGCGGCCCGTGGTGATGATTCGGGTGCCAACCATCAAACCGTCACCGGCAGGACCGCGCCCGTGGATTCATCATGGCTTACTGACTGCATCCGCCGCCACTTCCCGGCTGGCGCGGCACCGGATCCGGTGCCGCTGCGGGAAGCGCTGGAGGGGCGGCTGACCGATACGCGGAAGCCGCGGGGAAAGCGGCATCTGCTGCCGTCGCTGGTATCGGTGCTGGTCGCGGGCGTGGCGTCCGCGCACTGCGGGCCGCTGGCGGTCGCGCAGGCTGCGGCGGGCTGGGACCAGGACGTGCTGGCCAGGCACGGCTGCCGGATCAGCCCGCGGACCGGGCTGCGGGTCGCGCCGTCCGCCTCGACGCTGGACCGGCTCCCCAGGCTGCTGGACGCTGACGAGTTCGAGGCCGCGCTGTCCGCGTGCGTGGCCGCCGCCGCGCTCGATCCCGCGATCCCGGCCGCGTACGCCGCGCACCGCGCGGAACAGCAGCGTGAGAAGGAAGAGAAACGGAAGAAGAGGAAGCGGAAGCCGCCGGCCGCGGAAGAATTCCGGGAGGAACGGGAAGACGGCTGGTTCCGCGCGCACCCGGCCCACCCCTGGCTTGATCCTGCGGTGCTCTCCGGTCCCGGCCATGTCCCGTCCCGGCAGGCGGTCGCCGTGGACGGGAAGGAACGCAAGCTCGCCAAGGCCGGCGGGAGAAAGAAAGTGCACCTGCTCGCCGCGGTCACCACGTCCCGGGCCTGGTCATCGCCCAGGACAAGGTCGCGAAGACCGGGAAGGCGAACGAGATCACCCACTTCAAGCCGCTGCTGGAGCCCCTGCCACTGGACGGGGTCCTCATCACCTCCGACGCCATGCAGGCGAACAGGGACAACGCCCTGTTCCTGCGCAAGATCAAGCACGCGCACTTCCTGTGGCCGGTCCTGGGCAACCAGCCGAACCTGAACGCGCAGCTGAACGCCCTGCCCTGGGAAACGACGCCGGCCGCCGCCGCCACCAGCGAGATCAGCCGCGGGCGCATCGAGACCCGCACCATCCGCGTCCTGCCCGTGCCGGAAGAAACCGGCTTCTGCGACGCAGCCCTGGCCATCCTCATCGAGCGCTACACCACATACAAGGAGAAAGGGCAATGGCGCACCCGCTGCGAGGCCGTCCTCTACATCACCAGCCTGGCCGCGGACGAGACCACGCCGGAAGACCTCCTCGCGCACCTCCGCGGGCACTGGCGGGTCGAGAATTGCTCGGGGGACTGTAAATTTAACGGTGTAACCCCCGAGACGGAGGAGATACCAGATGACTGATGTGACAGAGGACCGGGGCCAGGCCGCGTCGGAGCTGTCGGCGGCTGATGAGCAGGTGCTGCGCGAGCTGACCGAGCGGGCCCGCACCGGCGGGTTGAAGCTGACCGGTGAGGGCGGGCTGCTGGGCCGGCTGACCAAGATGGTCATCGAGGGCGCGCTGGAAGGCGAGCTGGATGATCACCTCGGCTATGGCAAGCATGACCCGGAAGGCCGCGATGGCGGCAATTCCCGTAATGGCCGGCGGGCCAAGACGGTGCTCACCGACACCGGGCCGGTGGCACTGGCGTTCGGTTGGGAAAAACATGCCGGTATGCGGCCGAAGGCCGGCATTCGCAGTTTGGTGACGGGGAGTGACGCATGTTGCATGGTGTGAACAGTCGGTCACCTGATTTCTGTTACATCGGGTGATTCTTCTGGTTCTGGCGGGGCGTGCAAGCTCCGGGGGGCCGGCGGCGGGGTGTTTTCCGGGGTGCGGGCATGGGTGCGGCCGGACGGGCTGTGTGCCGCCGGTCCGGCCGGGCTGGTGTGTGCTGGGGCTGGTCAGCCGGGTCTGGGGGTCACCTCGGCGCGTGCGGGCTGTGCCGGCGGGCAGGTGGCGCACGGGGTAGCGGTGATGTCGCCGGCGGTGAGGGGCAGCAGGTGCATGCTGGTGTGCTCCGCGACGATGTTGCCGGTTTTGCGGGACCGTATTTTCTTGATGGTGTAGCGGGGGTAGTGGCGGCCGGGGCGGTGCGGGACGGTCCACCGGGCGGGGTGACGGGTGATGTCGGTGTGCAGGCCGGCCAGGGCGGCGGGCAGCAGGGCGGGCGCGCCGTGCCCGGCACCCATGGAGGTGATGACCTCGGCGCGCAGCGCGGCGGCGCTGATCCGGCCGGCCGGGACGTCCAGGGCGGCGGCGCTGTGCGCGCCGAGCAGCCGCAGCCCGTGCTGCCCGGCGATGGCGTAGAGGATCTCGGGGTAGGCGCCGCCAGGGTGCGGGGACCGGCAGGCGGTGCCGGCGCCCAGCACGGTGACCTTCAGTTCAAAGAAAACCAATTCGACGGTCCAGCGGTCGCCGTAGAGGGCGGCGATGTCACCGGCGGGATAGTCACCGGGGTTCAGCAGCGAGGTCATCAGCGTGAAGTTCTCGCTGACGTGCACGGTCACCATGCCCGCCGGCGCGGCCTGGCCGGTGATGGTCACGGCGGTGCCGGCCGGCGGGCCGGCCAGCAGCGGGTGATCAGCGGGGACGGTGGCCAGGAAGTCGATGTGGAACTCGATCACGCGGACTTTCATGGTCCTGCCGTGCCAGGTCAGCTTCGTCAGGTAGCTGCCGTCGGCCAGCGGCTTGCCGCAGGGCTTGAGGTTCCAGGACGCGGAGGCCCGCCAGACGAAGTGCGCGCCGGTATCGCGCATCTCGAACGCGCCCTGGCGGGACGGGAACCCGCGGTCGGCGAGGGAGATCATGCCGGGCCCGAAGGCCGGCAGCAGGTGGCGGGCGAGCTCGTGCTCGGAGGCGGAATCCTTGCCCAGCGCGATCGCGTCGGCGGCCCGGTGCCACACGTCGGTGACGGCGACCATCTGGGCCAGCGGCCTGCTGCCCGCGGCGGAGCCGAAATGCCGCCAGTTCACGCTGGTGTCCGCTTTGCCCGGCAACGCGAAATGCGTCCCGTCGGTTGCCTTGACCCGGTGGCCGTGCCACCGGCCGCCGGACCAGCCCCGGTCATCAGCGCAGGTCACCGGCCCCGACATGCCGCGCGGCCCGGCAGCGCCGCCACCCGGATCGCCCGGGCTGGCATGGTCGCTGCCGGAGCCGGGCGGCGGGGGTGTGCCGATCACCGCGGCCAGCGCGAACGCCGGCACCTTCACCCCCAGGTAGTGGACGGCGTCGCTGATAGAGGACTTGGCGGGCGGGTCGTAGCCGGGGTCGGCTTCCCGGCCGCGGGCGGTCAGGTGCCGCCACACCGCCGCCATGGACCTGTCCCGGTGAAACGGCACCGCCAGCAGCACCTGCGCGGTCAGCACCGCCGAGGTCTTGCGGACCGCCCGGGCCGGGACCCCGGCGGCATCCAGCGCCGCGCCGATCCGCCCCGCGGTGAACACCGCCGACAGCAGCCCGGCACCGACCCCGCCGGTCACCCCGCCCCCCGCCCCGGCGGCCAGGTCCGTGACGCCGGTGCCGGGCGCGTACGCGCCGGCCGCCGCGCCGATGACCACGGTGCCGTTACCCGGCACCGCACCCTCCGTGACCGTCCCGTCAGCGCCCCGCCACAGGCACCCCAGCTCCGAGACCGCCGCCAGGCTCGCGGCCGCATCCCGCGGTGGGGTCCTGCGCCGGTCAGCACGCACCTGTCCCCGCGGCCGCGCCGCGTCGGCCGCGGCGCCCTCATCAGCGCCAACGGGAACGGGAACGGGAACACTGCCGGCGCCGGCCTGCAGGTCACCGGCGGATGGTAGCGTCGCGAACGGAAGCATCGGAGGGCCGTCTCTTCGGAGGTGGGAATAGACCTCCGATGCTTCCGCTATCTGCGGTGCCGGCCGGGACCCGCCGTGGCGTGCCGCGAAATAACCGGAAAACCACCCCGTACATGGCCTCTGCAATGCCGCCGGCAGCCAGGACGCCAGCAGCGGCACCGCCAGGGCCGTCGCGGTGCCGGAACCGGCCCGGCGAGCATCCGCGTCCGCTAACTCACCGTGACCCGCAGGCCTACCAGATCCGGTCACTGGCCGTCACCGGAACCGGTCACGCAACCAGCCCGACGTCATCCAGATCACCGCAGGTCACAGCTCCGGACCGCCTGCCAATGCTCAACCGAACGCCAGTGGGGCCGGTGGAGATTTCCGTGCCGCGGGACCGCGATTCCAGCTTCGAGCCGAAAATCGTCGCCAAAAGGCAGCGGCGGCTGTCCGGCGTCGATGAGATGGTCATTTCCCTGTCCGCGAAAGGGCTGACCCACGGGGAAATCGCCGCGCACCTGGCCGAGGTGTACGGCGCGGAGGTGTCCAAGCAGACCATTACCACGATCACCGACCGGGTGATGGAAGGAATGGCGGACTGGCAGAGCCGGCCACTGGACGCGGTGTACGCGGTGATCTTCATCGACGCGATCAACGTGAAGATCCGCGAGGGCCAGGTCGCCAACCGGCCCATCTACCTCGCCCTGGGCGTCACCGTGGACGGCGAGCGCGATGTCCTGGGCCTGTGGGCCGGGGAGCACGGTGACGGGGAGGGGGCCAAGTACTGGATGCGGGTCTGCTCAGAGATCAAGAACCGAGGCACCAGGGACGTCCTGATGGTGGTCTGCGACGGGCTCAAAGGCCTGCCGGACGCGGTCAATGCCGTGTGGGAGAAGACCATCGTGCAAACATGTATCGTCCATCTTCTGCGGAATTCATTCAAGTATGCGTCGAAACGGGACTGGGCGCAGATAGCGAAAGACCTCAAGCCGGTTTACACCGCCGCGTCCGAGTCTGAGGCACTCGACCGGTTCGCCGAATTCTCCGGCAAATGGGAGAAGCGCTACCCGGCTATTATACGGCTGTGGGAGAACGCCTGGGCGGAATTCGTGCCGTTCCTGCGGTTCGACCGGGAAATAAGGACGGTAATCTGCACGACAAATGCGATCGAGTCGATTAATGCCCGGTTGCGGCGCGCGGTGAACGCCCGCGGCCACTTCCCGACTGAGCAAGCCGCCCTGAAGTGCCTGTACCTGGCGATCAGGAGCCTGGACCCCACCGGCCGGGGCCGCAAGCGCTGGACCAACCGCTGGAAGGCCGCCCTCAACGCCTTCGACATCACCTTCAACGGCCGCCTGTCCGCAGGACGGAAGTAAAACCTACAAGATCAGTTACACCGAAGACTTGACAGACCCTTGCTCGGCAGAGTGCACCTATGAGTCAATGCCGTTTAGCTTAAGTTGATCATGCTGCTGCCTGGGGCTTTACGGGGTTGGCGAGCTGGATGGTGGCGGGGCCGTCGTGCCGGATGTTCTTGTCGCCGGGTCTCTTGACCCGGTATGCGTTGTGCCGTCCGCGTTTGATGGCGCGGGGACAGGTGCGGTGCCTACGCTCGGGGTTGAGGTTCTTGTTCCTGGTGATGTCGGCCATGACCCGGGCCAGGGCGGCCCGGGCCTGCTCAGGGGGGAAAGCCGGGCCGACGGCCCGGCGGATGACACGCAGGGTCCGCTTGAACTTGACCCGGTCCGGGTCGATCCCGGCGCTGGTGGCGGCGGCGCAGATCAGGGCGCTGAGCGCGTAGTGGGTCAGCAGGTAGCCCCAGATCTCCTGCTCGATCAGGTCCGGGCTCCCCGAGCGGAGCACCCTGCCGGGACCGCGCAGGCATGTCTTGAGCTGGGCGTTGCCGGTCTCGTGTTCCCAGCGCTGGTGGTAGGCACCCGCGAGGGCCTGCGCCGTGGCCGCCCGGAAGTCGGTGATGGTGGTAACCAGGACGATGAGCTCATCCTTGCCATCGCCCTCCCGGTCCGGGACGTCGTACTCGATCACCCGCACGTACCGTGCCTGGTCCTCCTCCAGTGCCCCGCCGCGCCGGGCCGCGGCGATCAGCGCGTCCCGTTTCCTGCCGGTGATCCGCGGGGCGATCAGGACCGACCGGTAGGAACCATCGGGCAGCATCTCCAGCACCGGCAGCCGGGCATTCTCCTTCATCCGCCACAGCAGGGCCGCCCCGGTACCCGCCGCTGTGCCCCAGTCCTTCCAGTTATAGAAGTTCCGGTCGGCGATCACCAGCCAGTCCTCGTCCAGCCGCGGGTACAGCTTGCGGGCCAGGGACTGCTCCCCGCTGCCCTTACCACCCGCCGCCGGGCCCAGCACTGCCAGCACCGGGGCGTGCGAGCCGCACTCGCTGACCGTCACCACCCGGACCTTCGGGAACGCCGCCTGGTCATCGCCCCGCACCCCGAAGACAGCCCGGTTCCGGTCCGTGTCCGGGACGTCCCATTCCATCCCGTCCACCGACATCAGCCGCCACGGCCCCAGGAACGCCCCGATCGTGTCCAGGTCCGCGACCGGCCCGGCGACCTGCGAGAACACCCGTGCCATCGGCTCGGGGCCCAGCCGCTTGCGGGCCTGGGTGATCCCGCCCTTCGTCGGCACCTCCCAGTCCGCACCCCAGCAGCCCCACCCCCGCAGCGCCTCCGTCAGCCGCGCCGCGACCTCCTCGTAATCGTCATCGGCGAACAGCGCCAGCGCCATCACGAAATACACCATCACGTGCGGCGGCAGCTTGCCCCCCGCCCGCAGCGCGCCCTTGCCCGTCTCCGCGATCGCGTCATCAACCGCATCCCGCGGCACCTGCGACGCCAGGACCCCCAGCGAGATCCAGTCCGTCAGGGCGCCACTGCCAGCCACAACACCAGTCTCCGCCATGCCCGCATAACCACGCTCACCCCGGCCCCGATCCCGGCGTTCTCGGCAGGCAGAACTCGCAAACCATGATCAACTTAAGCTAAACGGCATTGACCTATGAGTAGTCAGAGAGCGGATCGGGGTTCGATAATCGGCCGTGAGGGGTTGCTGCGGCTGGTCGAGGTCGTCGAGCGGTTGCGCGCCCGCGAGTGCGGACGGGATGTGTCGTCGTGGACGAGGGAGGAGGGCACCGCCCCAAACCCCGGAGCCGGTGACGGCTCGGCGGTGGGAGGACCTGCCGGAGGCCAATCGGCGGGTGGCGGTGCATTGGCTCGCGGTGATCGCGGCCAAGGCGGTGCGGGCGGCGAGAGCGGCTGCGGGCCCGGATCCGCCGGCCGGTGCGGGCGGTGAGTCGTGACCGCGTTGATGCCGTGGGAGCGTCTCGGCGGGAAGGTGACGAGCTGCCAGACCGGCCGGCTGGCGGTGATCTACGTACGGCAGAGCACGAAGCAGCAGGTCATCGACCATAGCGAGTCGACGCGCCTGCAGTACGCGTTGGTCGACCGGGCGGCGGCGATGGGCTGGGCGGCGGCCAGGATCATCGTGATCGACGATGATCTGGGCAAATCCGGGTCCAGCGCGGTCGACCGGGCGGGTTTCCAGCGGCTGGTCACCGAGATTTCCCTGGGGCATGTCGGGCTGGTGCTGGGCACGGAGATGTCGCGGCTGGCACGATCGGGGAAGGACTGGTATCAGCTGATCGAGTTGTGTGCGCTGGCGGGTGCGCTGCTGGCCGATCTCGACGGCGTTTATGACCCAGTCCAGTACAACGACCGGTTGTTGCTGGGGTTGAAGGGGACGATGTCGGCGGCCGAACTCCATCTGATCAAGCAGCGGATGCAGGCCGGGCGGGTCAGCAAGGCCCGCCGCGGTGAGATGGCCATCGCGCTGCCGGCCGGCTATGCACGCCGGCCCTCCGGTGAGGCCGCGTTCGATCCGGACGAGCAGGTCCAGGCCGTGGTGCGGCTGGTCTTCGCGAAGTTCGCCGAGATCGGCACGGTCCAGGGAGTGATGCGCTATCTCGTGGAACAGGGCGTTGAGATGGGGATCCGGATGCGGTCCGGCCCGCTCAAGGGCGAGGTCGTGTGGAAGCGTCCGGCCCGCGCCACGATCACCTGCATGCTGCACAGCCCGATCTACGCGGGGATCTACGCCTACGGGCGGCGGCGGGTCGATCCGATGCGGCAACGCCCCGGCCACCCGGGCTCCGGGCTGCGCGGCTGCGCCGAGGACGAGTGGCTCGCCCGCATCGAAGGGGCGCTGCCGGCCTACATCAGCGTCGGGCAGTACCGGGCGAACCTGGCCCGGCTCGCCGCCAACGACCCCCGCGCCGGCACGCCCGGAGCGGCCCGCTACGGCCCGGCGCTGCTGGCCGGCCTGCTGCGCTGCGGCCGCTGCGCCCGCCGGATGACGGTGACCTACCACGTCGACAACGGCATCCCGCGGATCAGCTACGACTGCACCGGCGCCCGCGCCGAGTACGGCGGGCCAGCCTGTCAGCACCTGTCCGGGCGCTGTCTGGACGTGTTCGTCACCGGTCAAGTCCTCGCGGCGCTGGCCCCTGCCGCCGCCGAGGTCAGCCTGCGGGCCGCCGAGCAGATCCTCGCCGACCGGGCCGGCATCGAGAAAATCTGGCGGCTGCGCCTGGAACGCGCCCAGATCGACGTCGACCGGGCCCAGCGCTGTTACCGGCTGACCGAACCGGAAAACCGCCTGGTGGCCCGGGCGCTGGAAAAAGACTGGGAAGCCGCCCTCGCCGCCCGGCAACAGCTGACCGAGGACTGGCACCGCTTCTGCCAGAACGCCCCGCCAGCGCTGACCACCCAGCAGAAAGCCGCGATCACCGCCGCCGCGGCCGACCTGCCGGGGTTGTGGGCAGCGCCGAGCACCACCGACGCCGACCGCAAAGAAGTCATCCGCGCCGTCATCGACGAGATCACGATCGCGATCCGCGGCCGTAGCGAACTCGTCGACGTCACCGTGAGCTGGGCCGGCGGACAGCAGGCCCACGAGGTGATCCGCAGGCCGATCCAGCGGTCCGAAGACCTCAGTTGGGTGCGGCTCTTCTGAGGTGAGCTGGTTACGCTGCGAGGATCTGGCTGTCCTGGTATTTCGCGTGGTGGATGCGTTCGTGCTCGCGGCGGAGGTGGAAGCGCCAGTAGGCGTCGAAGTCGCCGGTGGCAATGAGCGCGCGGAGCTTCAGGACGGCCTCGGCGCCTTCGAGGCCCCATCTTGCGCCCGTTATGTCCATTCTGTCCTTTACGATGCTCCGGCACGCACCCTCGATTATCCCGGTGGCGATGGGCCAGCCTTTCTCCAGCGCGGTGGCGTAGTCCAGGTAGTCCTGCTTGTTGTCCAGGTAGCGGGCGCACTCGTCGGCGCCGGCCCTTCGGCCGGCGAGTAGCCGAAGGCGGTGGCGCGGCGGCGGATCCCGGCCGCGACCTGGGGCGCTTTCCCGTGCAGGATCTTGCGTGCCTGGTCAGCGACCCATTCCTCGGATGCCGGGTCGCCCTTGTCGAAGAATGACCAGGCGGCCTTCCACAGGTACTCGAGGACGTGGATGAAATCGATCACGATCGTCACGGTGATGCCGCGGCTGGCGGCCTCAGCGGTGACAGCCTCGATCTGGGTGTTGTTCCCGTCGATCAGGACGACCCATTCCTGCTGGTGAACGGGGTCGCGCCGTTCCCCCTCGTCAAACGCGGTACCGATCACGGCGGGGATGTCATCGGTGACCGAGGCGGTCAGCCACTTTCCCTTCGCCTGTGGCTCTCGCGGCTTCTGCTTGCCCTTCGGCTCGCTGGCCTGCGCCTTCTTCTTCCTGCGTTGCTGCGCCGGGGTGGCGATGATGTCCTCCGGGGTGCGCGGGACCGGGGCGGCGTCGTAGACGCAAGCCAGCTCGGCCATCCGCTTACGGCCGTGCTTCTCCCCGGGCGACAGGCGGGTCGCGAGCTTGTTCTGCGCGGTGGCGGCTGCCTTCGCGGTGGCCGGGCGCAGCCCCGCGGGCAGCATCACGATCCCTTTCCCGTCGAACGTCAGGACCAGCGCGTAGCCGGCGGGGGCCGGCCGGATCATCCGCCACCGGTAAAACGCGTCCACGTCGACGGCGGCCCGGCGGACCAGGCCTTCTGCCTGGCGTTTTCCCATCTGCACGCCGGTCGCGCGGGCGATCGCGGCGCGTGCTGCCTCCATCGAGCCGCGCGCAGCCTCGATCGCGGCGAGCTTGCGGAGCCCGTGGGAGTGCTTCTCCCGCGGAAGGTTCAGCATCGCGTCGATCAGCTGCACATTCGGCAGGCCCGGCGCCCGGTAGGCGATCCGCGACACAATGACCTGCCCGAATACCGTCAACAGCGGCCGTTTCCTGTCCTTGTCCGCGCGCGTGCGGACGACGCCGTCCTCCCCGGCCACGTCATGCCGGCGTTCCTCGCGGGCGGCCGTCAGGTCCAGCCGGTCCTGGAACAGCCGCCGCAGCAGCTCCTGACCCCGCCTGTCCAGCTGGTCCTCCAGCTCGCCGTGCTGCAGCCCCGCCGCTTCCTCCGACGCCGCCCAGCAGGCAATCTCCTCGAAGCACTTCCGCGACGCCGCAAACGCCCCGTCCCCGGCAGGCACGTACTCTTGCATCGGGCTCCTTCTTTGCGTTCTGGTCGTGAGATAACCAGGAACGTTACGAGAAGGAGCCCTTCATACGCGAACCGGCACGACAGAACCGGACACAGCGGCAGCAGGCGCACTAAAACACTTCACACTGCATCACCCCAGAAGAGCCGCACCCACCTCAGTTACTACCCGCATCTGGCCGAGAGGATCACCGAACTGGCCAGCGCGGGCTGGGACCCCGGGCGCATCGCCGACCAGCTCAACACCGAAGGATTCCTCCCGGCCCGCGGTGCCGGACCGATCCGCCACCGCCTCGTCACCCAGATCCTGCACCGCACGGGAGCGCCGGTCACCCACCGGCGCCAGCCCTTGCCCGCCCACCCCGACGACGCACCGGGAAAACACGAATGGTGGCTGCCACTGCTCGCGGCCGAACTCGGCGTGACCACCGGCACCATCCGCAAGTGGCTGCACCAGGGACGCATCACCGGACGCCAGGAAACCCGGCACCCCCACCGCTGGATCATCCACGCCGATCCCAGCGCACTCGCCGAACTCCACGCCCACATCAACCGTGTCCGCGGCCGGACCACCCGCGTCCACCCCAAATTCGCCGACGACACCCCTAATCACGTCACACCGGCGCAGCCTGCTTGACAGATTGAGCACGCCCACTGGCCGCGACGTGACCTGGAAAGAAGACAAATCACTCATCCGCACCGGAAACGCACCCCAGATCTGGTCCGCTCTCACCAACCTCGTCATCACCCTGTTCCGCATACGCGGAGTAACCAGCTACACCGCCGAAACCCGCCGCTGCGCCCAGGACCCCCGCCGCGCCCTGCAATTCCTCGACCTGACAGGCCTCTCACCAGGCTGAACACCGCACGCGACTTTGACGAATCCCTGGCGGTTGCCCTGCGGTCACAGACGGCCTTGACGGGTTCTGCCCGGCCTTGGACAATTCCGCAGCGGGAGCATGGATATCCCCTGCCCGGACCCGGATAACTTCCGTAGTTCAACGGCGGCCCGAAAGCTTCCCGTCTTTCGCGCCAGCCGCCCGGCGTTGGCCCCGGCCGGAGCGGCGCGCCAGCGAGAGCGACGGCCTGGGCGCCGAGGCGGCGGCGCGAGCAATGCCGCGTCGTTAAACCTGGCGGCTAGTTGTCAACTGGTACCGGTCACTTTTTCGTCACGGACTAGCTGGTGTCCCTTGAACGTTGCGGAGCTCCTGTAGATCAAGGGATTGCGACATCACCTTTGATCTTGAACAGGAGCTCCGTTGAATCAGTCTGCCATGGTTACCGTGCCGTGCCTGGTGACGGTCGCCGCGGGCGTGTTCGCCCCGGGTCATCTGGGTGAGCTGACCCGCTACCTGCCGTTCGAGCTGGCCGATGACGTGCTGGAGATGACCGGGACGGTGCAGAAGCGGATGCGGGCGCTGCCCTCGCGCGTCGGGATGTACTTCGTGCTGGCGATGACGCTGTTCCCCGGGATCGGGTACCTGAGGGTCTGGGACAAGATGACCGCCGCGCTGGAGGACCTGGGCCTGCCGCGCCCGTCGGAGAAGGCGCTGCGGGACCTGCGCCGCCGCCTCGGCCCGGCCCCGGCGAAGGCCCTGTTCGAGACGATCGCGGTCCCGCTGGCATCCCCGTGGACCCGCGGGGTGACCTGGCGCGGGCTGCGCACGGTCGCGTTCGACGGGCTGAACTCGGTCAAGGTGCCAGACAGCGACCGGAACCGGTGCTGGCTGGGCAAGCTGAGGAACCGGCTGGGCCTGGCCGGGTATCCCGCGATGCGGATCGTGGCGCTGGCCGAGACCGGCACCCGCGGGCTGCTCGGGGCGGTGATCGGCGGCCCGGGCGAGCGTGCCGAGGTGCCGCTGGCCCGCAAGCTGGTCCCGCTGCTGGGTGAGGGCATGCTGCTGCTGGCCGACCGTGCCTATGACGCGGCGGACCTGCTCACCGCGATCGCCGCGACCGGGGCGCACTTCCTGGTCCGCGGCAGCGCCAGCCGCAAACCCGAAGTGGGTGAGATCCTGCCCGACGGGTCCTACCTGTCCCGGGTGGACGGGCTGCAGGTGCGGATCATCGAAGCGGACCTGGATGTTCATGGCGCGGACGGGACCCGGATCGGGGACAGCTACCGGCTGATCACCACGCTGCTGGACTGGCGCCGCTACCCCGCCGGGGAACTGATCCGGCTTTACCATGAGCGCTGGGAAATCGAGGTCGCCTACCTGGCGCTGCGGCACACCCTGCTCGGCGGGTACGTGCTGCGCTCCCGCGACCGGGCCGGCGCCGAGCAGGAACTATGGGCGCTGCTGGCCGTCTACCAGGCGCTGCGGATGGCGATGACCGCTGCCGCCGAGTCCGCCGGAGCCGACCCGGACCGGGCCAGCTTCACCACCGCGCTGGAGGCCGCCCGCGACCAGGTCACCGCAGCCTGCGGCGTCGCGGACTCCGCAGACCCAGCCGACACCGGCCGGATCGGCCGTGCCGTCCTGGACGGCCTGCTGCCCGCCCGCCGTCCGCGCTACAGCGCCCGCAAGGTCAAATGCTCCACCTCCCGCTACCACGTCCGCGACCAGGAACGCGGTCAGGACCGTCCCGGCCAGTCCGTGACGATCACCCGGGTGCAGATCACCATCGTGGTGCCGCCGCCAGACCGTCCGGCCGCGCGCCCCCGCCGCGCGAGCCAGCCGCCCCCGCCCGGTCCCCGGCAGCCCTGCCCGGGCAGCAGAAGAGACCAGGTCACCCGCATCATGGCCAGCCAGCCCGGCCAGGACTGGTCCGGCAGCGAACTCGCGGGCCGGCTCGGCATAAAACCCCCGAACCTGCTCACCCAGCTCGCCGAGTGGACCCGCCTCGGCTTCCTCTCCAAAACCGGCCGCGGCCGGTACGCCCTGCCTGGTCCGGCCGAACCGGCCGACACCGGTAGCGCCGGACCGTAACCCAGAAATTGCCACGACGTTATTGACTCCAGGCAGCACGGCTTAACGACGCGGCATTGTGCGCGCGACAGCCCTGCGGGCTGCCCTTGACCCCGGAGACCACTGCGGCCCCTGGGGCCAGGAAGAGCGGGCAGGCCCAGGCCTGCCCCCGCGCTGCGCGCGGCGCGCAAACCCGGCGGCGGCGGGCCTACAGAAGCAAGCCGGACGTCAGGACACAGATGAACTGGCGTTCGATAGCCAGAAGGAACGGGAAAATTACAAACCTAGGGAGATGTCAAGGATCAAGTGAGGCCGATCCGTCAAGGATCAAGTGAGGCTAGACAGCCGGACGGAGCCGGACGGAGCCGGACGGAGCCGGACGGACCGGAGGCGGGCACTGAGGCATACAGCAAGGTCAGCAGAAGCAGCCCGGCAACGCTACGGGCCGCTGATCGGGCTCGTCAGGCTGCGTCGAGGGTGATGACCGTCGCCGCCACGGTTGACGGCTGCGGGATCGGCTGGCCGTCCTCGCGCAGCCCGTCAAGGTGGAACTCGATGGCCCGGCGCATCTCGTCCAAGGCTTCGGCTTGAGTGTCGCCCAGGGCGACGACTCCGGGCAGGTCGGGTGACCATACGCCGTACCCGCCGTCGCTGGCCCGCTCGATGACGACTGCGTAGCTGGTCACTGTGCCCTCCGGGTTATCCCTGCTTGTCTAAGGATGCTGCGCTCGGTGCCGGGCGGCAACTCCTTGCTCGGCTTACCTGCCAAGGTGACTCGCTCTGGCTTGACCGGATGCTTGTACTGCCTGTGACTTCCCCTGGTTGCGACGAGGTACCAGCCATCAGCCTCGATCATTTTGATTATCTCGCTGACTTTGAGCGGCACGGAGAGCGGTCCTCTCGGCTCGTTCGGCTCCCGCCCAAGCCCCGCTCGCTCGCTCGCTCGTCTAGCGCTTGGCGGTACTCGTTCATCCACTGGGCGCCATGGTGGTCGGCGGGCATGGCTTCGATCCCGCTTCTGAGCGAGTCTGCGGCATAGGCAAACTCTTCGATACTAAATGGAGATCTACACCGAAATGCCCGACGACGTAACCCGGCGATGCGCTACGACGGCTTGGGGAACGGCGTTACGGTTAGCCACTGCTGCCGTTTGCTGCTGCACCAAGATCAAAAACGGCCAGTCGCAAGATCGCAACTGGCCGGTGAGCTGGGTGGGCGATACTGGGATCGAACCAGTGACCTCCTCGGTGTGAACGAGGCGCTCTCCCGCTGAGCCAATCGCCCGCCGCTGGTTGCAGGCGGCCCGCTGGGGTCGCGCCCCGCGGGAGCCTCGCTCCAGCGCTTCCACAGCGTAGCGCATCTTCACGCTTCTCGGCACGCGGCCGGCGGCACCCCCGGGAGCGCCGGGCGCCGCCACGGGATCCCCGGGCGTCAGGCTCAGGCACCCAGGTCCCTCACGGCACCCCTCTGTCAGGGCCCGTGAGCCTCCGGCCGGTGGTAACGCTGCGTAAAGACAAAGGGCTGCAATCGTACGCATCGGAACGCCTTTAATCACAGTCAGTATTGTTACTGAAACGCTTTGTAGATAAGGGCATGAGATGAGCGTCACAGGCTATGCAATCGGCACGCGGAAACACTAAACTGCAGCAACGCCAGTGCTCGAACAGAGCCTTATTTATCCAGGTCAGGGCAAGGGCGAGGGCTCGTCTCCCGGTAGGGTACGAAAGGCGCAAAACGGGATGCTGATCACTCGGGAAAACTTCACCCTCCGTATGCGGCTTAGTCACCAACCGACCGCGACTTATCGACAGAGCCCGGTTGTCCGGGAGCCGGCAAGGTAGGAGTGGGGTAGCAGTGAACAGGAGCAGCAGCACCACGATCTCGGCCGAGCTCGGTCTCAGGCTCGTTGTCCCACAGCAAACGATTGTCCCCCTTGTGGCCAGTCTGTACTACAGCGGCAGCGACCCCTACGCGGTGCGCATGGCGTTCCATGTCGGCACCGACGAGCCGGTCGAGTGGATCTTCGCCAGGGACCTGCTCGCGGCCGGGATCGACGCGTCCCAGGGCGAGGGAGACGTCAAGGTCTGGCCCTCGGCTCAGTCGTGCGCGGAAAGCGACGGCCTGGAGGTGATCGGTGACGCCAGCACCGAGGGCACGGTATTGAATATCGAGCTGTCGTCCCCATTCGGCCAGGCGCATTTCGAGGCGCCCGCTCAGGCCATGGGGGCATTTCTCCAGCGCACCTATCAAATCGTCCCCGCTGGCCAGGAAAGCGGCTATATCGATATCGAGGCAGAGCTTAACGACCTACTCCGCCAGGCCTGACAAAAGCCGCAGCCCCCGCAAACCGCAAACCGCAACCCCGCAAACCGCAGCCCCCGCTCGGCGCGTCCCCGGTCCGCTCCCCCGTGGTGGACCGGGGTTACCGTGTGGCTACGTGCCCCGGCCTACTGGAACGCGGGGAAGGCGGCGGCGGCGACCTGGCAGATCTCCGGGAGCAGCGCGTCCACGGCCGCGAGCTGCTCGGCCACCTCGCGGTCGATGTCCATCCGGGGCACCGACGCCCGTACCGTGTCGTGCACGGCGCACAGCGGCTCGCTGGGCAGGAGCGGGGCGCGCAGGTCGATCCCCTGGGTGGCGCAGCAGATCTCGACGGCCAGGCAGGTCCGCACGTTGGCCACCACCTCCCGCAGCTTGCGCACCGCGGTCCAGCCCATCGACACGTGGTCTTCCTGCTTGCCCGAGGTCGGGATGGTGTCCACGCTGGCCGGATGGGCCAGCACCTTGTTCTCGCTGACCAGCGAGGCCGCCGTGTACTGGGCCAGCATGAAGCCGGAGTTGGTCCCGGCCGCCGGGGCCAGGAACGGCGGCAGGCCGCGGGAGAAGGCGGGGTCCAGCATCCGGTCGACCCGCCGCTCGCTGATGGAGGCCAGCTCGGCCAGGGCCATGGCCAGCATGTCGGCGGCGAAGGCCAGTGGCTCGCCGTGGAAGTTCCCCGTGGTCATGACCTCGCCGTCGGGCACGATGACCGGGTTGTCCACCACCGCGCCCAGCTCGGTGGTCAGCACCTGGCGGGCGAACCCGAGCACGTCCCGCACCGCGCCGTGCACCTGCGGCGCGCAGCGCAGGCAGTACGCGTCCTGGACGGCGTGCCTGCTGTGCCTGTGGCTGGCCAGCAGCGGCGAGCCGGCCAGCAGCCCGCGCAGGTTGGCCGCGCTGGTCAGCTGGC
>CAWIHB010000011.1:0-152667 GCA_963835775.1 uncultured Actinomycetes bacterium
TCCACGTGCTCGGGACCCAGCACCCGGTTCTGGATCGTTAGTAGAGCAGTCAGCTGATCGCGGGCCGCGCCGATATCTCCGGCCCGAGCGGTCCAGCGAGCCAGGCGCTCTCGCAGGGCGAGACTATCCGGATGGTCAGGACCGAGGATCCGCTCATAATCTGCTAGCAGCGCTGCCATCTGGTCCCTGGCCCGGGCGGCATCCCCGGCGTTCCCGGTCCATTGAGCTAGTTGGGCCCGTATTGAAAGGATCTCAGGATGATCCGGGTCCAGAACCTGCTCGTAGAAGAGCAGCAGCGCCGCCAGCTGGTCCCGGGCTCCAGCCGGATCCCCTGCGTAGCCGACGAAGTTGGCCAGATCCTGGCGGATGGCCGTTGTATTTGGGTTCTGGGGACCCAGGACCCGCTCGCATACAGGCAACAGCGCGGCAAACTCTTCGCGCGCGGCCGTCTCGTCACCCGCCTCGCCGGTCCAGGAAGCGAGCTCTCGCCAAACGGCCAGCGTCTCCGGATGCTCCGGGCCGGAGACGCGCTCGCGAACGGCCAGCAACGCCGCGTACAGATCTCGAGCCCGCTCCGCGTCACCGGCCCGGCCGGTCCAGTAGGCCAGGTTGAGCCAAGCGGTCAGGGTGTCACGGTGATCGGGTCCAGAGACATGCTCGCGAACCGGCAACAGAGCGGCCAGGTAATCCCGGGCCGCCGCCGGATCCCCCGCATAGCCAACGAAGTTGGCCATATTGTGGCGGATGGCCAGGGTGTCGGGGTTGTCGGGGCCTAGGATCCGCTTGCATTCGGGCAGTAGCGCGGCGAATTCATCCCGTGCGGCTGCGGGATCTCCCGCCTGCCCGGTCCAGTATGCGTGCTCGTTCCGGGCGGCCAGGGTGTCGGGGTTGTCGGGGCCTAGGATCCGCTTGCATTCGGGCAGTAGCGCGGCGAATTCATCCCGTGCGGCTGCGGGATCTCCCGCCTGCCCGGTCCAGTATGCGTGCTCGTTCCGGGCGGCCAGGGTGTCGGGGTTGTCGGGGCCTAGGATCCGCTTGCATTCGGGCAGTAGCGTGGCGAATTCATCCCGTGCGGCTGCGGGATTCCCCGCCTCACCGATCCACGAGGCCAGACTAACCCGAGAGGCCAGCGCAGTGACATCCTTAGGGTCGACCACCGCTTGTCGCCCAGGCGATGGCCCATCCGGATCGTCTGGTGCGTGGACGTCATCCCCATTGATCGCCCTGCGATGGGCATCACTGGATGACCTAAGGTTCATATCGACATCGGCAGCCGGCGCACGCAGCGATGTGGATACTGCTGCGGAAGGCAGTGCGGCCCGGATCTTCCCTATACAGGCGCGCACGTCAGCCTCGGCCTCCGGCTCTTCCTCTATAAAGTCGGCCAGTCGCCCTGCCCATCGTTCGGCCAGCACGGCCAGCACGTTCTCCCTGCTGGGGAGATCGGCCTCGATGAGCTCCTCACGGGTCTCATCCAGCCGCTGTTGTGTCAGCTGAGCCTTCTTAGTGTCCCCGTGGCCCAGCAATTGGGCGACCTCGCGCTTGGTCATGTCCCATGCATCGGTGGGCGCAGCAGCCACCACCACCGTACCGGCCTGTGCTGCCAGCGTGATAACGCTCTCGGCCAGCATCTCCTGTCCCCCTCAGCGCTAATAGAGCGAGCGGCCTAGCTGGGAGAACTTTACCCGCAGAACCGGTTGGTCGCCCTGCCTCAAGAGGACAGCGCATCCGGGGAACAAAACGGGTCAGTGGATCAGGTCGGTGGCGGTTTCCAGGATGATGGCGCGCAGCTTGTCCGGGTCGTCGACTTCCTGCAGGTAGAAATGGCAGGTCGCGCCCACCGCGAGCACGGCGGTGCTGGCGCGCACCCGGGCCCGTAGCGGAGCGCCGGGACCTGCGAGCAGGTCGACCAGGGTTTCCAAGCGGCCGCGGAAGCGCGCGAACCGGTCCTTGGCCGCCTCCATGGCCTGCACGGCGGCCCGGTTCTGCTCCAGGAAGCGGAACACCTCGCCGCGACCCAGCACGATCCCGACGTAGCGATCCAGGATCTCGCGACGGGATTCGTCGGTCCTGGGCTGCTCCTTGGCCCAGTCCAGCAGGGCGTCGATCTCCGCGAAGTAGTCGTCGGTGAGGCTGTGGACGATGTCTTCCTTGGACTTGAAGTGGTAGTAGAGCGCGGCCTTGGTCACGCCGAGGCGCTCGGCGATCTCGCGCAGCGAGGTCTTCTCGTAGCCCTGCTCGGCGAACAGCTCGAGCGCGACCTGCTGGGCCTGCGACCGGGTGTCGCGCCTGCCGCCGTGGCTGCTCCCGGCGGTCACGGTCTCCGTGGACCCCTTGGGTCCCGCCTCGTCCATGTCCGTTCCGCTTTCTCGCTGGGCCGTAATTAACTTGACGGCCGGTTAGTAACCACCCTAGCATATAACTTGCCGGCCGGTAAGTAGCCTAGCCGGGGGTGTCGCGGACGGGAACCATCCGAACGCAGCGGGACGTGGCGGAAGGGGCAAGCAGGTGGCGGACCAAACGGGGCCTGGCGCGAGCGGGACGAGCGGGCAGGAGCTGCCGAGCGGGGGCGGGCAGTTCCTGGCACCGCGCGAGGTGATGATCATCCTGCCCGGGCTGCTGCTCGCCATCCTGCTGGCCATGCTCGACAACCTGATCGTGAGCACCGCGCTGCCGCGGATCGTCGGCGACCTGGGCGGGGTGACGCACCTGTCCTGGGTGGTGACCGCCTACATCCTCGCGTCCCTGGTCACCACGCCGTTCTACGGCAAGCTCGGCGACATGTACGGCCGGAAGAAGCTCTTCATCTTCGCCATCATCATCTTCCTGATCGGATCGGCGCTGTCCGGCCTGTCGCAGTCGATGGCCGAGCTGATCACCTTCCGGGCCATCCAGGGTCTGGGCGCCGGCGGGCTGATGGTCGGCGCGATGGCCACGCTGGGCGACATCGTGGCGCCGCGCGAGCGCGGCCGGTACATGAGCTACATGATGGTCGTGATGATGCTCGCCACCATCGGCGGCCCGCTGGTCGGCGGGTTCATCACCACCAGCTTCTCCTGGCGCTGGATCTTCTACATCAACCTGCCGGTGGGCGGCGCGGCGCTGGTCTACATCATCTACACCCTGCACCTGCCCGCCAAGCGGGTCAGCCACCGGGTCGACTACCTCGGCGGCATCCTGCTCGCCGTGGCCGCGACCTCTCTCGTCCTGCTGGCCACCTGGGGCGGCACCGAGTACCCGTGGGCCTCGGCGCAGATCATCGGGCTGGGCCTGCTGGCCGTGGCGGCGGCCGCGGCGTTCTGCGTGACCGAGCTGCGGGTGGCCGAGCCGATCCTGCCGCTGCACGTGTTCAAGAACCGGAACTTCTCGCTCACCATGGCGCTGACCTTCCTGACCGGCCTGGCCATGTTCGGCGCGATGACGTTCCTGCCGCTGTACCAGCAGACCGTCCAGGGCGAGTCGCCCACCATCAGCGGCCTGGCCCTCACGCCGATGATGCTCGGCGTGACCGTCACCTCGATCGTGGCCGGCCAGGTGACGACCAGGACCGGGCGGTACAAGATCTTCCCCATCCTGGGCGGGGCCATCATGGGCCTGGGCATGTTCCTGCTGACCGGCCTGGACATCGCTACCACCCGGGCCGAGTCGGCGCTCTACTACGTGGTCCTGGGCCTGGGCATGGGCTTCCTGATGCAGATGGTCTCGCTGATCGCGCAGAACAGCGTGCAGCAGCGGGACATGGGCGTGGCCAGCAGCGCACGGATGTTCTTCCAGCAGATCGGCGGCTCGCTGGGCGTGGCCGCGTTCGGCGCCATCTTCGCCCGGCGGCTGACTGAGTCCCTGGCCACCGCCAGCGGCGCGCACATCAGCGCCAGCGGCGGCCAGCTCGACCCGGCCACCGTCGACAAGCTGCCCGCGGCGGTCAAGCACGACGTATTCTTCGCCATCGCGCACGCGGTGCAGGGTGTGTTCATCTGGGCCCTGCCGGCCGCGGTGCTGATCTTCGTGCTGGCGCTGTTCATCAAGGAAGTACCGCTGCGCGGCCGGGCCCCGGAAGCCGGGGAACCCGCCAGCCAGCAGCCCGAGCTGGTTTCCTAGCCGCGGGAACAGCCCTTTGGAGCCGGACGGGCAATGGTCACTGATAGCGCCTCGATGAATCCCTGCTCGAGCTGCTCGATCGGTGCATGCGCGCAGCAGTCTGCCGTCCTGTTAATTACCAGACGCCGGAATACTGTTGTACCCTCCCCCTGAGTAGACCGCTAGCTCTTCGGCAATTTCGGGAGTCGCAGCAGAGCCTTCCAGCCCTGTCCCCGCCTTCAGCGCCGCGACGATAGCCGAGTAACTGCCGTTGTTCATCTCTATGGGGAACGCTGCCACGAAATCGGCTGGGGAAGGGTAGGCCTGAATGCCGATAGAGGGCGGAGCGCCATCAGCGGTGCTGACGGTGCTCCCGCCGTAAGGCGTCTGCAGGTTCAGCGGATTATTGAGATCGTGCGGAGTGCCCTCATTGGCAAACCAGTCCACCATCGTCTGGACGTTCGCGGTGGTTTCGGGGGCGCCCAGCGCAGCGAGGGCGGCGCGCGCCCAAGCGATTGCTTCTGATCCCGTCAGGGCCGTGTTCACCGGCAGTTCTGCCAGACTTGCGGCGCGATTCGGTGCTTTCGGGACACTTCCACGACCAGAAGCAGAAGCGGCTGGGGCTGATGGTGCTTGCCCGGCCGCGAAATTGGCGATCCCGGCTGGTGAGCCCCATGTCCCCGGTATCGCCGCGGCATTGCCCGACAGCGCACTGGCCATCGGGCCACGACTGGACGTGGACGGCGAGTCGGCTGCCGGCACAAACACGAGTACCGCCACCATGCTGCCGCCGAGGAATATCGCCAGGGCCTTGTGCTGTCGTATCCATGGTCCTCGCGCCGAACCCCCGGGTTGCGCCGCGCCGCCGGGCACGCTGTCAGCCGCGCCTTGCTTTCTGACTTCGTGCCGCCCCAAACCGGGCTCTCCTCCCGTTACCGGACCTGTGCGTTCGGCGTCCTCTTTCCGGTCGAGTTCAAGCACCTGGCCACCGGCCGGTTGTACTTCCTGTGGTTAGCATGCTACCCGCTGACGGTGGGCCGCATCGCCCCATGCCGGCCGTCTTGCCTGCTCGTAACCGGGATGCGGGGTAGAGGTCAGGTGGCCGCGGCGGCTTACGCCCAACGCTGGTGTCGGCCGCGGCCGAAGGCTGCCCGAAGCACTGGGGGGGTGGTCACCAGCGCCTCAGCGTAGCGGACAATCAGCAGCGCCAGCGTCAGCCCCACCAGTCCGTCTGCCACCCCGCCTGCCGCCGCGGCGGCGATCTCAGCCGATGCGCATATGGTCAGGATGATCGCCGCCCGTGGTATCTGGCCGGATGCGCGGCAGACGGCGATGTAGAGATTCTTGGGGACGGCCGCCGGGTAGCCGAGCGTTATCAGGTACAGCGGCACCGTCGCCTCGGCATAACCGCTGCCGAACGCGCTCAGGGCCAGGTGGCCACACAGGAATATGACAGCCATCCCAGGCAGCCCGATCGCGGACGACACCCGCAAGGCGAACCGCAGCTTCCCGGCCACGGCCTGCGGGTCGGCTGCTGCTACGGCGAACAGAACGATCGACAGGCTCGCGGGGACCATAAGCAGGAAGGCCGGCCAGCATCGCCGCGACGTAGAACGCAGCGTTCGCCGAAGGCGACACGACGAGCGTGACCAGCACC
Source organism: uncultured Actinomycetes bacterium (assembly GCA_963835775.1). Taxonomy (GTDB): domain Bacteria; phylum Actinomycetota; class Actinomycetes; order Streptosporangiales; family Streptosporangiaceae; genus Palsa-504. The sequence continues at coordinate 5,735 of CAWIHB010000011.1, forward strand.
GGCAGAAGGTAATTCGGCATCATCAGCGCGAGGTTCAGCCAGTTATGAGCCATCGCGACCCGGCCGAGACTTCGCAGGACGCCCCAGTCCGGCCGGGCCAGGACGGGCTTGCCGGCCAACCGCAACTGGCCCGCGAGCAGTGCCAGCGACAGCGCTATGCCCGCTACCCACGACACGGTGATACCGATGCCGAACTGGTCGTGCAGGACAAGTGCCGCAGCAGGCAGGATCAGCAACTTGCCAATCGCGAACGCTATGTTGCGGCGCAGCTGCAGACCGCCGCGCATGAGGCCGATGGTGGCCTCGTCGAACACCAGGCTCACGCCCGTCAGGGCCACGCCGGTCGCAAATACTGCCGCCCGGTCCACGCGCGCCGACCATGTTGGCGAAACGGGTGCTGACGTGGGGAGCCACCACCACGAAACCCAGTGCCAGCACCAAAGAGCCGAGCCCGCTGGTGATCAGCGCAGCCGACACCAGGCCGGCCCGGTCGAGTGCGCCGCGGGAGCTCGCCGATGAGCAAGGTGTTGAGGCCGAGCATGCCGATCGTGCCGAGCAGCGTCATGGCCGACACCGCCGCCGAGCCGTATCCCACGGCCGACTGACTGAACATCCGGGCCGCGACGATCCAGTAGGCGAACCCGAGCGCTGACGTCACCCCCGTGGTCGCGAGCAGACTGCCTGTGTTGCTCAGCAGGTCGCCATGCCGTTGCCAGACGGCCGCGATAGCGGCGCGGGCTGAGCGGAATGTCCAGGTCCGGTCGCCCGTCCCGCCCACTCCGTGGGCGCCGACGCCCACCCGCATGCCGGTCATGATGGGGCTGACCGGCTGGCGTGGGTGAAAACGTACCGGTAGGGATGAGTCAGGTCGGGCAGCCGGTACAGATCTGCGGTTAGCGTATACGTACCGGTAACCGGCACCGACCGCTGCCAGGTCTGGCCCTCGGCCAGGGTGAGATTCCAGGTTGCGCTCACGTGGCTATTGCTTAGCAGCACCAGCCGGTAGCTTGTCGTACTGCCCTGGTTGTTGCTAACACCGAGAATCAAGGTGTCCGCCTTCTGGCGCGCCGGTGACAGCCATAGCTGGGTGAATCCCGGCTGCGGCTGGTCAGACACGCCCATCCGCGCCAGCGTCACCGCGGCCGCGGCGACCAGGACCGCCGCGGCGAAGATGGCCAGACGCCCCGGCGGTATCCGCCACCGCTGGCGGGGCCAGCTGACCGGTGCCGCCCGCCCGGCCCGGCGACGCACGAACAACACTGCATCGGCGGCCAGGGTCACCCCCGCGAGCAAGCCAAGCCAGCCGGCTCTATGCAGCGGTATCCCTACTGCATAGAGCAGCAACCCCCCAAGAATAGGCACCACGAGCGTCAACCCAGCGGCCACGCAGATGCGTTCCAGGCCGCTGGCACGGGAGCCGATCAGCAGCTGGCACAGCAGATAGCCGGGTGCAGCGAACAGCGCGAGCCCCAGCACCGTCATGACGGCAGTGGGGGCACCAGCCGCCGCGGCACCGATAGCCAGAACGGCCACCACTGCGGTAACTGCGACGTCTGCCTGGCTACGACCCATAGTATGCCGAGCCCATCAGGTCGTAGATGACGATGTTGCCGGAGTCATAGATGCGGTCGATGCCGGGCACGGCGTTGAACTTGGCCAGGTCGGCAGGCGGCAGGGGGTGGGTGTACGTACCAGCATTCGGATCGATCGGGAAGTAGCTCCCGGAGGCCGGCAACTGCTCGCTGAGCCGTTGGTCGACCAGGGCATACTGTATGTCCAGAGCCTGGACCTGCTGCGCAGCCGACTGCGTGAACGTGGGTGAGGTATACAAGAAAGCGTCGGCGAGCACGGGGTTCTGATCGCCGTAACTCCCCAGAACGGGAAAGTCGCCCTCATCGGTCGCGAACCGGTTGCCTGGTCCCAGCATAGCCAGGGCCCAGTCAGCCGAGGCGATCTGCTCGGGTCCCACCGATCGTTCGAACCCGGCCACCTGGTACGCCCCCGGCAGGCGTTCCCAGTACGGCGGCCAGCCATTGACCAGCCCGTTGAAGATGAGCACCAGCGCTGCTACCACCGCCACAGCGACCACTGCCGGCGCCCGCATGTGCACGTCGGCGCGGATGATCGGCCAGCGCAGGCTGTTATCGGTCAGCCGGATCACGGCGAGGGCGGCGACGAAGCCGGCCGGCACGAACACGAAGGTTGACGCCCTTCCGGCCAGTTCACTGCCGTCGGCGACGAACAGCCGGACTGCGACGACGATATACCAGCTCAGTGCCCCGATCGCCAGCGCGACGGCCCACGGCTGACGCCGGTACCGCCGCCAGACCTGCCACCAGCCAATGGGCACCAGTACCGACATCATTAGGACGGCTGCCGCCTCTAGTGCCTGGTTCTGCAGCGGCCCGTTCGCGGCCGAGGTTGGTGGCGGTACGCCTGAGTGTCCGCTTGACAGGATGCTCTGGACGGCCTGCACTGCACTGTCGACGAAGGGCGAGAGGTAGCCCACGGTTGACGGAGCAGCGAACACTATCCAGGCGCCGAACGCCGCCGCCGACACTAGGGCCAGGATCGAGGACCAGGCCGCTAGGGTCCGGTCGCGGGTCAGCAACGCCCCCAGGGTGATGACCTCCAGAGTGGCCACGAGCACGCAGCTGGTCACGTGGTGGGTTACTACTGTGGCAAGAGCAGCCAGCGCGGCGATCGTGAACCAGCCTGCCCGGCTGCCGGCTGCCTGCGGCTGGGCGAGCCGGTAGACAGCCAGCAGGGTGAGCCCGAGGAACGGCACAGCGAGCGTCTGGTAGACGAACATCGAGTCGAACGACTGGAAGAGCGACTCGCTGGCATAGAGGAGTATGGCGACGCCGGCGACCCGGTGGGAGCCACTGACGTGGTGGAGGAGCACGAACAGCACGGTGACGAACAGCAGGTGAGCGGTGCCGGCCACGATCAGGCCGCAGGTGAAGATCGACAGCCCGGTGATGGAGGCCAGAGCCGAGGTGACTTCCTCGAGGCCGGGGTAGTACGGGCTGATCGGCAGCAGGTTATTGACAGTGAAGAGCTTGCCCGTCTGCATGATGTCCGTGGTGCTGCGCCAGTGCATGAGTTCGTCGACGTACGTGAAGGTCGCCGGACTGTAGCAGACCTTGACCAGGTACTCCGCGACGGTCAGGATCACGATGAGGGTGAGCGTATCGCCCGCCGTGACGGTCCGCCGGCTCAGCAGCCGGGCCGCGACCGGAGCAAGGATGAGCAGCTGGCCGAACCAGTACAGATGATCGGCCCACGACGTGGCCGCGTACCCGAGTCGGCCGGCCGTGTAGGCAGCGGCCGCCGCCAGCACGCCGAGCGCGGCGGCGAGGGCGACAACGCTGACCGGCAGGCGCGATCGCGCGACTGGCCTGGTGGCTGCGCGACGCGCCCCGTAGCCCGCTTGCGTCCCGCCGGTCGGGCTATCAGCCACCGTCACGTGGCGGCCACCCTTCCCGAGCATCCCCGCCGACGGCAGGCATCAACCCGCGCATGGCCCGCCAGATGATCCGTTTCGTCGCTGCCACCTGCTGGCTGACCGGCGTCGGACGGGTACCGAGCAGGCGGGCAAGCCCCGCGGCACCGATGCCGGCGTTGACGGTCAACCGGGGCAGCGTGAGCACATCATCATGGGCTGTTGTCATCAGCTCGGCCACCGCGACGGCGTACTGGAACCCGGCGGCGGCCACGGCAGCGCGCGCTGCGCGGTTCCAGTAGCCGAACGGGTAGGCGAACCCGTCGACGGCCAACCCGAGATTATCCTCCAGCAGGCACCGCGAGCGGCGGACCTCATCGTTGATGACCGCGGTAGGCACTCGGTCCAGCTGTGGGTGCGTATGGCTATGCGCCGCCACCTCGGCTCCGGCGGCGGCAATGTCGCGCAGCGCCTGCCACGACAGAACCGGGCGATGCCCCTCACCCACACCGCTGAGGAAGCTCGCGGTGCCGCCGACGTACCCGGTTGGCACATAGAGCGTCGCGCAGAAATCATGGTCTCGCAGAACCGGCAGCGCCGCGCTGTAGAAGTCGGCGTAGGCATCGTCGAAGGTGAGGACCACCGGCCGCGGCGGGAGCGGGCGGCCGCGTCGGCTGCCGACCAGATCTGCCGCGGTCATGGTGCGGTATCCCGCGGCGTCCAGGTAGTCCATCTGCTCCGCGAACTCAGCTGGATCGACAGCGAAACGCCCGAACTCACGGGTGGTGCCGGTGGCGATGCTGTGATACATGAGCACAGGCACCTCGCCCGTGACGCAGTCGGTGCGTCTGCCCGCCATACGGGCGCTCATCGCCGCACTTTCGCCGCGATTCGGGCTTGCCTAAACACACTCTCAGCATAGGCGACGGGCCCTGCGAGCATGCCCCTGCGCTGCCGCCGCTTCAGCTCCGCGGCCAACACCGGGGGTACCGTGCTGGTATCCTTCCCGCCGCGCATATAGCCGACCGCGGCGGGCAGCAGCCTCATTAGCGCGGGGAACACGCCGGGCCGGTGCCGTAGCAGGGCCGCGTAGTAGGCGGTCAGGCCGACGCCGTACCCGTGCATCTGCCGGCCGAGGCTGTCGATGTCCTGGTAGTGGTAGTGCCGCATCAGCGCGGCGGGTTCATAGGCGATTCGGTAGCCGGCCAGCAGCACCAGCGTGAGGGCGAGCGTATCCTCCGCGGCGCGGGCAGGCGTGCCCGTTCCCAGCGCAACGTCGAATCCGCCGATGCGCGCCAGTGCCTCCCGCCGGAACGCCATGTTCCCGCCGGCGCCGAACGGCGGCAGCGGATAAAGCGGGCTCTGCGGGCCGTGCCGCGAAAAGATTGCCGATGTGAAGCCGCGGCCTTTACTGTGCCCACCAGCCGCCTCGAACCACCACTCCACCTGGGTGTCCAGCCGGGCAGGCACGATGATGCCGGTCACGCACCCGATGTCATCGCCGCGGACGAAACCGGTTGCGAGCCCGGCCAGCCAATAAGGGTCCGGTTCTTCGTCATCGTCGAGGAAAGCGACGATCTCGCCGGAGGCGGCCGCCATTCCGGCGTTGCGGGCCCACGACAGGCCGCCCCGTGGTTCCACGGCGTAGCGGTAGTTGATCCTGCTCTGCCGTGCCTCAACGAGAACCCGGATGGCATCGCTGGTGGGAGCGTTGTCGACTACCACGACCTCGAACGCGGGATAGTCTTGCCGGTCCAGGTGACGCAGGCAGCTCTCCAGCTCCGGTACCCGGTCGCGGGTGCAGACGACGACGCTGACGAAAGGTGCCGCCGCCAGCACCTCGCGGCGCCGGAGCAGGAACGGCCACGCCGCCGGGTCGGACGCCAGCCCGCTGCCGGTCAGCGTAGTGGGCCGGGGCAGCCCGGCCTGGGCGAAACGTCTGGTCACCGGCTCACTCAGTTCTGGCCAGAGCAGAGCACCGAGCTGTCCGGGCGTCAGTCCTCTCTCGTCCAGGTGGATGATGCAGGTGCCGACCGGTTCATCATGCAGCCGCGCGAGGACCCACGCTCGGTGGTGCTGTCCGTCATAGCCCAGCGCCGGAAGCGGCTCGGTGAGCTCGACCTCCATCATCCGGGCCGGGGAGAACCCGTCACCTACGTCCGGTGCGGGCCTTTCCAGAGGCGCCGCGGCTGGTGGCCCGGTCATCTGACCAGTTCCCGGCCGTCGGTGGCTGCCATCACCAAGTTCTTCTCAACGGCGTTCCGGAACTGCAGGTCATATCCGGACTGGTCAACGAGTATCCGCACTGCGCGCAGCCCTTTCCTGTCCCGGGCGTCCGCCTCCGGATGCCGGCCACGTCCGTGGCGGGCCCGCGCTTTGGAAAATCCCGGCCGCCCGGCCCGCCAGGAAACCGGCTACCGCGCACGCGAGCCCGGCCGCGATGGCGAGACTACGCAGCGACCCGGAGACTTCGCCGCGTACCGTGTCCCGCAGGCCGCGGAGGATCCCCCTGGGCAGCACGCGCCGGGTGTACTGCCGTTCCGCCGACGTGCTCTCGCTCGCGCCGTTCAGCGCGGCCAGTGCCGCTTTCCCTGAACCTTCGTTGAGGCACCGTCGGAGGAAGAAGCCAACGGTGGTGCGCCGCAGCGGCACGCGATGACCTGCGATCGCGGCAGGCTCGTAAATCCAGGTCCCCCCGGGGTGCGCGGCAGCAGCACGCAAGCACAAATCCGTGTCTTCCGGGCGCGAACGCCCGCCGACCTTGCCGAAGTGCTCGCGGAAGCCCTCGATCACGTCGAACACCGGCCGACGGATCGCCATGTTGCCGCTCCACACGTTGCGCACCGGGGTGGCTTCCTCGGGCATTCCCCGGTAGGAGGCGCCCACCGCCCAGTCGAACTCGCTGGGAAACCAGCGCGGGCGGGAATCCGGCCACAGCGGGATGAGCTTGCCGCCAACGCCGACGACATCGGGGTCCGGGAAATGCCTGAGCAATCCCTCGAGCCAAGTCGGTGACGCGACGGCATCGTCGTCAAGGAAGGCCACTACTTCCCCGCGGGACGCCGCGACGCCGCTGTTACGCCCGCCCGACGCGCCCTGGCCGCCGGTATTGGGGAGCACGATGACGTCCTCGAGCTCGCGTTCGGCACGGTCGAGAAGAGCTGGATTATGGTCGATGACCAGGATGGTCTCGAGCGCAGGGACAGTCTGGGTCCGGACGGATGCCACCGCTTCCCTGGTGTCATTCCAGCGTTCGGTCGCGAACGCCGCGATGACCACCGAGACCGTAGGCAAGTACGCCAAGTTCGCTTGCTGCTCGCTCACCTATCGCTCCCCGGACTAGCTCCGGCTGTTCACTCGCCACCCAGACCTGCGCAAATCGCGCGCCCGGCCTAGTAAACCTCCCATAGCGTATCCGCGTCCCTTTTAGGGACACAACGGTACGCGTACCGACCCAAAGATACGCGTACCGTTGTTTCTAGGAGCCCGCTTTTTGGGGGGACGATGCTCGCCCTCGGCCGGTACCTGGGAGGAGGCAATAAACGGCGTGGACTTCTCACTGAGCGCCGAGCAGCGCGAGCTGACGGAGGCGGCGGCCGCCTTCGCCCGGCGGGAGCTCAACCAGGATCTGGTGAAGCGCGAGGATGCTGGGGAGTTTCCGCGGGAGGCGTGGCGGAGGTGTGCCAGGTTCGGGGTGCAGGGCCTGCCAGTTCCCGCCGAGCTGGGCGGGGCGGGCGCCGACGTCCTCACGACGGCCCTGGTCATGGAGGCCCTGGGATACGGGTGCCAGGACAACGGGCTTCTCTTCTCGCTCAACGCGCAGATGTGGAGCGTCGAGCTGCCGCTGGTGACCTTCGGTACCCCGGCGCAGCAGCGGGCGTACCTGCCCGGGATGGTGTCGGGGGACCTCATCGGCGCGCACGCGATGACCGAGCCTGGCTCCGGTTCCGACGCGCTGCACATGCGCACCCGCGCCGAGCGGCGCGGTGACCACTACGTCCTCAAGGGGACCAAGCAGTACATCACCAACGCCCCGGTCGCTGACGTACTGCTGGTCTACGCTGCCGACCCGGACCGGCCCGGACTAGCCGGGCTCTCCGCCTTCCTCGTCAACGCGGCGACGCCGGGGCTCGCGGTGAGCAGCAGCTTCGAGAAGATGGGCCTGCGGACCTCGCCGATGGGTGAGATAACGCTGCAGGACTGCCTCGTTCCCGCGGAGAGCCGGCTGGGGCCGGAAGGGGCGGGGATGGCGATCTTCAACTCGTCCATGGAGTGGGAACGGAGCTGCCTTTTCGCCAGCGTCGTGGGCGCGATGCGGCGGCAGCTCGAGGCGTGTGTGGAGTACGCGCGGTCACGCGAGCAGTTCGGCCAGCCGATCGGGAAGTTCCAGGGTGTGTCCGGCAAGCTGGCCGACATGTACGTGCGGCTGGAGGCGGCGAGGTCGCTGATCTACCGGGTGGCATGGCTGAAGCAGCAGGGCAGGTCCGCCCCGGCGGAGGCGGCCGCCGCGAAGCTGTTCACCAGCGAGGCATGGGTGCGCTCCAGCCAGGACGCGATCCAGGTCCACGGGGCCTACGGCTACATGAAGGAAGCCGGGATCGAGCGGGACCTCCGGGATGCGGTCGCCGGCACCATCTACTCGGGCACCTCGGAGATCCAGCGGGTGGTACTCGCCCGGATGCTCGGGCTCTGAGCCACCCGGGCAGGCGAGGCATCCCCGGCGGGGAAACCAGAAAGGAAGCGTGATGGCGTATCTACTGCAGCGGCTGCTGACCGAGGCTGCGGCGCGGCAGCCGCAGCGGCCGGCGGTAGCGTCTGACGGCTGCCTGCTCACCTACCAGGAGCTGGACCGGCTGAGCAACAAGGTGGCCCGGGCGCTGCTGCGCCTGGGCGTGGCGCCCGGCGACCGGGTGGGGATCCTCGCCCCCAAGTCGGCCGCCGCGGTCATCGGGGTATACGGGGCGTTGAAGGCCGGGGCCTGCTATGTGCCGCTCGACCCGAAGGCACCCGCCGGGCGGCTCAGCCACATCGTGCGGGACAGCGGCGCCGCCGTGATCGTGGCGGACGAGGCGAGGACGTCCCAGGCAGCCGCCCTGGCCGGCGCCGTTCCCCGGCCGCGCGGCGTGGTGGTGGCGAGCGTTCCCGGCCGCCCGGGGCGCGAGGAGGCGGCCGTTGCCCCGGCCCAGGGCGCGGCCATTGTGCCGTGGGCCGCGGTGGCCGGGGAATCAGGAGAGCCATTGGCGGAGGAACGGGCGATCGAGACCGACCTGGCGTACATCCTGTACACGTCGGGATCGACCGGCACCCCGAAGGGGGTGATGATCTCCCACCGCAACTCGCTCACGTTTGTCGAGTGGGCGGCAGCCGCTGCGGGGCTCAGCGAGCAGGACCGCGTCTGCAGCCCCGCGCCGCTGCACTTCGACCTGTCGGTCTTCGACATCTTCGCCACCTGCCAGGCCGCCGCCTGCCTGACGGTGCTTCCCGACGGAGCAGCCACCTTCCCGGTATCGATCGCGAGGTGGCTGGAAGCCGAACGGATCTCGGTCTGGTACTCGGTGCCCTCGGTCCTCACGCTGCTCGCCTGCTACGGCAGCCTGCGGCAGTTCGACCTGTCGGGCCTGCGGACGGTGATCTTCGCCGGGGAGGTGTTCCCCCCCAAGCACCTCGCCCGGCTGATGGCCGAGCTGCCGCACCCCCGCTACCTCAACTGGTACGGGCCGACCGAGACCAACGTATGCACGGCGTTCGAGGTGCCCGCGGGCGGGGCTGACGCCCGGCCGGCCCCCATCGGGAAGGCCTGCGCCAACACCGAGGTGTTCGCGGTCACGAGCGAAGGCCGCCGGGTGTCCCGGCCCGGCGAGGTGGGCGAGCTGTACGTGCGGGGTCCCTCGCTGATGCGCGGGTACTGGGGACAGCCGGCCAAGACCAGCGAGGCGCTGGTCCGGAACCCGTTCCGGGCAGAGTACGACGAGCTGGTGTACCGGACCGGTGACCTGGTGACCCTGGAACCGGCAGGGAACTACGCCTATCTCGGCCGCCGGGACAGCATGGTGAAGATTCGCGGCTACCGGGTGGAGCTGGGGGAGGTGGAAGCCACGCTGTACCGGCACCCGGCCATCCGGGAGGCGGCGGTGCTGCCGGTGCCGGATGAGCTGCTCGGCAGCCGCCTCCGGGCGGTCGTCACCGCGGACGGCGCGGGCAACCTCACCCGCGAGGACGTGCTGGACCACTGCCGGCAGTGGCTGCCGGGCTACATGGTGCCGGACATAGTCGAGTTCCGCGAGGCGCTGCCGAGAACCTCGACCGGCAAGGTCGACCGGGCCGGCCTCGCCCAGGAGCAGCACGAGCTGGAGCCGGCCGGAGACGGCCGGCGGAACAAGCGCTAGCAGACACACACGGAAGGAAGGTGCTCAAGTGGAGACGGTCATCAACGACTACATCAGCCGGGAACTCGTCCAGGACCCGGCGCTGCTGCCGCTGGCGGACGAGACATCACTGCTGGACAGCGGCATCCTCGATTCGCTGAGCCTGCTCCGGCTGGTGGTCTTCCTGGAAGAGCGGTTCGGGATCACGATGGGCGACGCGGATCTGCTCCCGGAGAATTTCGCCAGCGTGAACACTATCTGCGCCTACCTCCGCGCCCGGGAGCCCGGAAAGCAGGAGGCCGCGCATGGGTGACAGCCGCGCGGGAAGGCTGCTGCGCAACGTAGAAGGCGTGGCCTACTGGGCGGCAGCCGCGCCGGTCCTGGCCCGCCTGCCGGCCGCCCTCGGCTACCGCATCGCATGCTGGCGCGGCGACTGGCTTTTCCGGTGCCAGGCCGGGAAGCGCACCGAGGTGGCACGCAACCTGCGGCTGGTGCTCGGGAACGAGCTCAGCGCGGCGGCGGCGCAGCAGGTGACCCGGGAGTGGTTCCGGCTCGCCTCCTGCGAGGCGGTCGACGTGAAGCGGCTGCGGCACGGGGCGCGGCCGCTGCGGCGGCTGGTCGAGATCCGCGGGCGGGAACACCTGGAGGCCGCGCTGGCCGCGGGCAAGGGAGCCATCCTTTGCACCGGCCACTTCGGCTCCTGCTCCAGCGGCTTCTCGGTGCTGCACGCCAGCGGCTTCCCGGTCACCGCCATCGGGCGCTGGTGGTACAACTACGACGGCCGGCCTCTCATCCGCCGAGCGGCGGTTCTGGGACCGCGTCTACGCCAGGCCGGTGCGGCGCCACCGGCAGCGGCCGAACATCGAGCCATGGCCTGGCCGGCTCCAGGTCGCGGCGCTGGCAGCTGCCGCACTCCGCGCCAATGAGGTGGTGACGATCTCGATCGACGCGCCGCCGCTGGACAGCGACCGGGCCCGCGCCGTCGAGGTTCCCTTCCTCGGCCGCCGGGCCGGGCTGCTGCCAGGGGCCGTGACCCTCGCCCAGGTGACCGGCGCGCCGCTGCTCATGGGTTTCCTGTACCGCGCGGCCGACTACCGCCACCAGGTGTTGGAGATCTCCGCGCCAGTGCCGGTGGAGGGAGAAACGGCGACGGCATTCGAGCGCTGCGCCGCCGAGGTGAGCGCCGCCATCCGGAGGAGCCCGGCCCACTGGGAATTCTGGGCGAACACGGGCGATCTTGCCGGCCTCGGGCTGATCCCGCCGCAGCCGGACAGGTCACCAGCCGCGGCGCCGGACCTTCTGCCAGACGGGAGATTCCTGCACGATGGATCAACAGATAGCGTCCCGGCTCGGGCTGACCAGCGTCTATGACTTCCGCGAGCGTGACGACGTGTTGTTCGCCTATCTGAGCGACAGCGGCAGCATCGATGTCGCCTCGGTCTATGAGATGTACCCCAGAGGCTAGTTCTCGATCAACTGGAGGTTGCCACATGGTTGCCATGGCACGAGACCCACTGCTCCCCACTCACTGGTTCAACATCCTGCACGACCGGCCGCAGTACGTGACCTCGGCTGTGTCGAGATCACGATTGGCGGGAGAGATGAAAGGGGCGGGCCACGGCGTCCTGCTCCAGCAACCGTTGGCACTCGCACGGCAGTCCATCAACACAGCCGATCGGTTCATACCGATCCCCGACGAGGTCCTCGACTTGTATGCGCAGTACCGTCCGACGCCCTTGCGCAGGGCGGTGCGCCTGGAGGAGCGCCTCGGCGCCAACGCTCGCATCTACTACAAGTACGAAGGTGCCAACCTCACCGGGAGCCACAAGCTCAACACCGCCCTGGCGCAGGCCTACTACTACGCCCGCGCAGGCGTGAAGCACATCGTCACGGGCACGGCCGCGGGCCAGTGGGGGACCGCTCTCGCCTACGCGTGCCAGGTCATGAACCTTGACTGCACGGTCTTCATGGTCAGGGCTACCCTGCGTCAGAAGCCCATCCGCGGCGACATGATGCGGCTCTTCGGTGCGGTCGTCTATGAGAGCCCTAGCGACCTGACCGAAGTCGGGCGGAGGGTGCTCAAGGAGGATCCGGCGGCGACCGGTACCCAGGCGGTGGCCAACGGGGAAGCTCTTGCGCTCGCAGGCGAGGACAGCGAATCACGGTTTGCCGTCGGGAGTGGCGAGAACTCGGTGTTGCTCCACCAGACCGTCATCGGCCAGGAGGCCATCTCGCAGATGGCCCTGCTGGGCGAGTTCCCCGATTGCGTCATTGCGTGCATGGGTGCCGGATCGAACTTCGGCGGCATCGCGCTGCCCTTCCTGGGTGCGGCGAAGGACTCCGGGAGGCCGATCCGGCTCGTCGCCGTCGAGTCCACCGCGTGCCCGAAGCTGACCCGGGGTCGCTACCTGCTACGACCTGAGCGACGCTCTGGGCACAACCCCGATCACCAAGGTCTACTCGCTCGGCAGCACCTACGTGCCGCCGCCGGTGTACGCGGGCGGACTGCGGCACCACAGCGCCGGGCCGCTGGCGAGCGCCATGTACGCGGACGGCTCCTTGGAGCCGATGGCCATCGACCAGCTCACTTCGTTCCGGGCCGGCCTGCTCTTCTGCGAGACTGAGGGCATTCTGCCCGCTCCTGAATCCGCCCACGCGGTGGCCGGGATGATCGATGTCGTGTCGCGGCACCCGCGCCAGGAGCCCCCGCTGGTCGTCCTGGTGAACATCAGCGGGCACGGCTTGCTGGACCTGGGTGCCTACAGCAGCTTCGCCGCCGGCGAGATCGAACCGGTGGAAGCGGACGAGGCCAGCCTGTCGAAGAGCCTGAGCGCCCTCGAAGAGTTCAACCAACGCATCGCGGAACCTGCGGAAGCAACGTGACTGCTGACGGAACTCCTCGCCGGGTTGGCGCGACCTCGGCGAGGGTGAGCGATATGCAGACAGAACACATGGACGACTGGCGCTGGTGGCGACAGGTTCTCGTGCGGGGCTCGGGGTTTCCGGCCAACGGTGTCCTGCGCCTGGCCAACGAGGGACTGGCGCGTAAGGCTGACACCTTGGTGGACGCCGACCGGGGATCCGAGGTGTGGCGAGCGTTCCGCGAGGAGTTTTATGAGGCGACCGTCGGCCTGGCCACCGAACTGCAGTCGATTGCCTCGCAGGACGACTTCCTTCGAGCGGTGACATGGCAGAACCACCGGTTGATGGACCAATCGATCCGCTCTTTCCTGCGGTGGGATCCGGCGAAGGACACGAGGAACCGCAGCCACCGGCGGCGTGAAGAATTGATCGCCAACTACTGGCAGCGGTACTGCGTCAAGAACGACACGATCGGCTTCTTCGGGCCGTCCGGGTGGGGCAAGCTGGGCGACTGCGAACGGACGCGGTTCGCGCCGGGGGAACGGATGCTCCGCAGCAGTGAGGTCTTCTTCGAGGCATGGGCGATCGACCGGCTCGCCGAGGCGATCGAGGAGATTCCCCGCATGCACGAGTGGCTTATGCCGCGCTGCCTGTCATTCATCAAGCTCGACGGCAACGCTCTAGTGGCACCCGTCGGGCGTCGGGTGATGCTCTCCCCAGAGTATGTGGACGTGCTGCGCTCGTGTGACGGAACGACGCGACCTCACGACATCGCAATCCGCGCAAACCTGGGCCTGCCTCAGCTCCTGGAGATCCTGCAGGTCCTGCAAAGGCGGCACTGGATCTCCTGGAAGCTGGAACTGCCCGTCAGCCCGTGGCCTGAGAGGGACCTACGCCGCTTCCTCGATGGCGTGGGCGACGAGAAAGCGCGTCACCAAGCACTGGAGTGGCTGGACTCGCTGGAGGTAGCACGTGACCAGTTGCGGGACAGCACCAGCGCGGGCACACTCGCAGCTGCCCTTACATCAATGGACGAGCAATTCGAGCACATCACAGGTGCTGCGTCGACCCGTAACGAAGGGCGCACCTACGGCGGCCGAACCCTCGTCTACCACGACAGCTCACGCGACATCGACATCGTGCTCGGTGATGACCTGGTTGCCGCCACCCGCCCGCTGAGGTTGCTCAGCCGGGCCGCACGCTGGTACTGCTCACGGCTCGGCGAAGAGGCGCGCGACACCCTGCGCGACGTACACAGGAGGGCGGTCGCTGAGCACGGCCGACCGGTCGACCTGGGCACGATCTGGTTCGCGTCGCTGCGGGCACTGTACCGGTCGATCCAAGCGTCGATGAGGCAGATCGACCAGGAGTTTGCGAGAAAGTGGGCCGCGATCATCCCCGTTCCCGTAGACACGCGCGAGGTGTGCTACCAGTACGACGATCTGCTGCCGCTGGTGGACGAAGCTTTCGCGGCGCCAGGGCCGGGTTGGGCCGAGGCCCGGTACTTTTGCCCCGACGTGATGGTGTCAGCCACCGACCTCAATGCCCTGCACAACGGCGACTTCACGCTCGTGCTGGGCGAGGTGCATATGGCGATCAACACGATGCGCGCCAATTGCTTCGTGACCCAACATCCCGACAAGGCAGACCTTCTTTCATCCGTGGACGAGGACTTTCCCGAGCCCCGCTTGCTTGTGGTGCTGCCGAAGGAGAGCCCGCCCGGGCTGACGCCGCGCGATCACCCGGCGCTGATCCGCGACCGCGACATCCTGGTCGAGTGCATCCACCACACCGTGGCCGCCGACCGCCCCGGGCTCGTCCTCAGCCGCGATGTCGAGGTAGTGGAGACCGAGGGTACGGTCATGGCGCGGCTTCCTGGCGGCGAGGTGTTCGACTTCCTCGATGTATTCGCGGAAATGCTCACGAGTATGGTCATCAACCGGCTCCAGCTCTTTGCCGACCGGCCGCACACGCCGCGAGTCAAGGTTGACAACCTGGTCGTCTGCCGGGAGAGGTGGCGGTTCAACCCGGCTGACCTGGACTTCGCGGCCGAGAAAGACGAGGTGGCGCGGTACGTGCGGACACGCGAGTGGGCTGCGGCAATGGGGATACCGCGGTACGTATTTGTGAAGTCCAGCGCGGAAGAGAAGCCATTCTACGTCGACTTCACTAGCCCGATCTACGTCAATATCCTGGCCAAGATGGTCCGGCGCACGGACGCAGACGAGCGGCTGCCAGACAAGACGATCACCATCGTCGAGATGCTGCCCGCACACGACGACCTGTGGCTGACTGATCACGAGGGAAACAGGTACACGTCGGAGCTTCGGCTCACCTGGGTGGATGACCGACGGTTGGACAATGGAGTGCGCAGGTGACTAACACTCACCAGCCCCGAGGTCATGCAGACGCGCCTGTGCCGGAGCCGGGCGTCTTGGAAGACGGCGTGGAAGACGGCGTTGTGGAGGGCGAGTGCGTCGGCGACGCTGAGTGCGACGGCGACGCCGATGGTGAGTGTGACGGCGACGCCGAGTGCGACGGCGACGCCGATGGCGAGGGAGTAAATGGCGTCACCGCAGGCGTGGTCGGGCCTTCGGACGGAACGAATGCTGGGGCGGGCGCTGGAGCAGTTGCTGAAGGGGTGTGATCGACCGTTTTCGCGGGTCGGCTGCTGGATCCAGTCGAGCCCGCGGCCCCAGTCGAGCCCGGCGCCGATGTTTTCGTAGCAGCGACAGGCGGCGGGCCGCTGTGTGTGGAGGTGTAGTCGACGTAGTAAATGCCGCCGCCGAGCAAGACCAAGGCCGCGGCGGCTACAGTGGCCGCTATCACGGAGGTGTCTCGCCGGTGAGGCATTGACGGCATCGTGAGCTGTACCGGGAAACCGTCG
This sequence comes from uncultured Actinomycetes bacterium, assembly GCA_963835775.1. Classification (GTDB taxonomy): domain Bacteria; phylum Actinomycetota; class Actinomycetes; order Streptosporangiales; family Streptosporangiaceae; genus Palsa-504. The sequence continues at coordinate 21,294 of CAWIHB010000011.1, forward strand.
GCGCCGAACGGCTGGACCCGGTCCAGCACCTGGGCGTGGTAGCTCGCCGTGTCTGCAGAGGCACCGGCGACTAGGCCGAGGATCCTCTCCCGCAAGTCGGCCGGAAGCACGGGCACCGTGAGCATGCTAAGCAGCATCGCGGCGCTGAGGTCGCGGCGCTTGCGCTCACTACACGCCGCACAACGCTTGATGTGCCGCCTGACTCGCCTGCGCAGCAGCACGGTTGGCTGGCGGCCCCGGCCATCCAGGATGGCGGTCAGGTCCGAACAGTGCTCCCGCTCAGATCTGGCCACCATTAGCACGTCTAGCGATCTCTCGAACCGAGCGCGGGCCCGCGACGCCAGCGCTTGCGCCTGGTTGCGTGGCACGCCGAGAACGGCCGCCAGGTCGGCGCCGAAGAGCCCATGGCGCAGGTTCAGCTCGCTGAGATCCCGCTCCACCGGGTCCAGTTCTGCGAGCGCGGCGCGCACCAGAGCGCGAAGCTCTGCGTGCTCGGTAATGGCGGACAATTGCCCCGTGTCGTCCATCGCCTCGGCTGCCTCATAGAGCGAAGCCGACGGGATTGCGGTGCGCAGCCGTCTGTAACACTCATTGCGGGCCACGGCAAACAGCCACACTCGCAGCCGGTCGGGTTCGCTCAGCTCCGAGACCTTGGATGAGGCGACAACGAAGGTATCCTGCACAGCACCTGCCGCCTCGGTCGGCTCAGTGAGCCGGGATAGGCAGTAGGCATACAACCCAGGCGCGTACCGGCCGAAGGCCGCGGCAACTCCGGTGATGTCGCATGCCGCGATCGCGGCCACGATGTCGCGGTCGTGTACGAGTGCATCGTGATGCTGCACCTCTATACGGTATGGCATTGCGGCCGCCGGATTCTCAAGTCCCTTCCCTTGGAGCGTCCATGGCTTCGGCCACCACGCCGGAGATGGCCGGGACAGGAACCGGAGCGGCGAGACCGCGGGGGGCGCGCTTTTGAAAGTCACCGAACCTTTCCCGCACAATCACCTTGAGAATCCGCCATCCGTCCCGAAACGCGCGAAGCTTGCTCGCCCCGAATTTGCGGCGATGCTCGTGACTTGGAATCTCATGAATCATCAGGCCGACCTTGGCCGCCCTGATGTTCATCAACGTCTCAATCTCGAAGCCCGCACAGTCGATCTGCAGCGCCTCTATGTGACGAGCCCAGAAGGCGTTGAAACCGTAGCAGAGGTCGGTGAACCGAGTCCTGAACATGAGGTTGACGAGCATCTTCAGCAGCCGGTTCCCGCAGCGGCGCACGCCAGTGATGTCATCGCTTCGGCCACTGCCGGTAAAGCGCGAGCCCTTTGCGAAGTCAGCGCCCGCGGCCAGTGCGCCGACGAAGAGGACTATCTCCCTTCCGTCAGTAGAACCGTCCGCATCGATCGTCACGATGATGTCACCAGTAGCCGCCGCGAAGCCAGTGCGCAGCGCCTCCCCCTTGCCCCGCCCGGTCTGCAGGATCACCCTGGCTCGAGGGCAGAGTCTCCGGGTAACCGACACCGTGTCGTCCGTGGAGTTCCCGTCAACCAGAATGACCTCGTCCACCCAGGACGGCAGCGTATCGAAAACGTGCGGGAGATTAGCAGCCTCATTCCTGGCCGGGATGATGACACTCACTGTCGAAGCGATCGCAAACTCCGCGGAAATACGACGGTATGGCCGCATCGTGCCGTTCTCGACTGCATTCTCCGTGCTTATATCCAGTTTGGTCGGGCGGCTGCTTGGGGAAGCGGGCAGATTCGAGAGCGTCATCTGTATAAAACCTAACTAGGACCACATGCCCCAATCGGGATCTCACGCGTTCGCTAATTCCTCCAGGCCAGGAAAAATTAAATTGATTGTCATCTCTTTAAGGCTATTAGATATCCAATGTCCCCCGTTGCGTCCACTGAATCCCAGCTCCTCGGATCTACGTGAACCTGCCCGATCCTGCTCGAACGTGCACGAATCTGTAGGAACCTACACTAACGTATATACGACGCGCAACCGTCACACCGGGTTTACCCGTCGCTGGGGCACAGTTCAGGCCCGCCTTGCACACGGTCCGGTCCCCGGCTCTCACCTCCCCTGGCCACCAGGTTCCTTGGCGGATCGTGCCTGGTTGTCCACGTCGCCGCCCGAGATCCTGCCCGACTTTGTGCCGGCCAGCTCAGGGCTGGCCGCCCTGTTGAGCACGGGATGGGAAGGGTATGTACATGGCCGTAACCGCGGTGTCGCCGCGGTTACCTGTCCCTAATCTGGAATCCTTAGTTCGGGCGCTTGGGAGTGGCCGGTGGATCAGATCGTTGCGGCGACGCCCGGGACAGCGCTGCCGGCCAGGGAGCTGAGCATCGCGCAGGCCTGGCTCTTGGGCGAGTGAGCTGGGCGGCAGGCCGTGTCCGGAGACCAGGTTGACCGCGACGCACGGCAGGAGGCGCGTGCCAGGCGGGATATCAATGCGGCCGGAGATGACATTGGAGATGACATTACGGTCATCCTCGGCGAGCTGGCCTGGGGGGAAGCGCGTGACCAGCTAGTGGTGGGCAATATCCTGCAGCAGCCACCCGGTTTCCAGCCCAGGCCGTACCTGATGGGGCAGCTCGACCGGGCCAGTAATGGCGGGCCGGCGGTATGCGTGCTGACGGGGAGGCGGGGCGCAGGCAAGACCCATCTGGCGGCGGCATATGCGCGGGCCAAGCTGGCCGCCGGGTGGCGGCTGGTGGCTTGGGTCAATGCCGCGGACACCGGCAGCCTGCTGCCGGGCCTGGCCGCGGTAGCGGATGCTGCGGGGCTGTCTGACGGCAGTTCCCCGCGGGACGCAGCTGAGGTGAGCCGGATGGTGCGGGACCGGCTGGAGGCCGACGGGAACCGCTGCCTCCTGGTGTTCGACGACGCGGAAGATCCTGACCTGCTGCAGCCGTTTGTTCCTGCCGTCGGCGCGGCCCGGGTGCTGATCATCAGTACCCGGCAGTCGATGACGAGCCTGGGGATCAGCATCCCGGTGGACGTGTTCAGCGCCGAGGAGGCGCTTGCCCTTCTGAACGGGCAGACCGGCCTGGCGGATGACGAGGGAGCCGCCATAGTAGTCGCCGAGCTGGGGCATCTGCCGCTGGCGCTGGCTCAGGCCTCGGCGATGATCGCCGGACAGCACCTGGGGTACCGGACTTACCTGCAGCGGTTGCGGGCGGTTCCGGTCCAGGAGTACCTGAGACGACAGGATGGGCCGCCGTATCCGCACGGAGTCGCGGAAGCGGTGCTGCTGTCCCTGGACGCGGCCTGGGGCGGTGACCAGGGCGGCGTTTGCGCGGGGATTATGGAGATCATGGCGGTGCTGTCGGGGGCTGGGATCAGCCGGGACCTGCTGTACGCCGCCGGGCGCCAAGGCGCCCTGGCCAGGCACAGGCGCCGGTCTCGGGTGAGCGCAGAGTCGGTGGATCGGGCGCTGATGCGGCTGGCGGAACGGTCACTGCTGAATTTCGGCTTGGACGGCCAGACGGTCATCGCTCACCGCCAGGTCATGCAGGTGGTACGCGATTTGCTGGCCCGGCAGGGACGCTTGGCGGCGGTATGCCGGGCCGCCGCCTCGGTCCTGGACACTCGCGCGGCGGCGCTGGCGGGCGCACCGGACCGCGCGGCCGTCCGGGACATCATCGAGCAGATGACCGCGCTGCGGGGCAACGCGGCCGGGCCCATGACCGAGACCGACGACGAGCTGGCGAGAATATCGCTGTCGCTGCGGTTCTGGATGCTCCATCACTTCAACAAACTGGGCGACAGTGCTCCGCAGGCCATCGCGGTCGGCGAGCCGTTGGTGGCACACTTCGAGCAGGTGCTGGGTCCCGACCACCCCGACACCCTGACCGCGCGTAACAGCCTCGCTGCCGCCTACCAAGCGGCGGGGCGCGCCGCTGAGGCAATTCCGCGCTACGAGCAGACCCTGGCCGCTTGCGAGCGCATGCTGGGCGCCGACCACCCCAGGACCCTCAACTCGCGAAGCAGCCTAGCTGTCGCCTACCTGGGAGCGGGACGACTGGACGAGGCGATCCCGCTGCTGGAACGGACCCTGGCCGGCCGGGAGCGGGTGCTGGGTCCCGACCACCCCGATACCGTGAACTCACGGCACAACCTGGCCACTGCCTACCGCGATGCGGGCCGGGTGGTCGAGGTGATCCCGCTGGCCGAGAAGATCCTGGCCGGCCGGGAGCGAGCGCTGGGTCTCAGCCATCCCGACACGCTGACTTCGCAGAACAACCTGGCCGCTGCCTACCGCGACGCAGGCTGGGTGGCGGAGGCGATCCCGCTGCTCGAGCAGACCGTGGCGGACCAGGAGCGGGTGCTGGGCGCAGACCACCTCAGCACCCTGACCACACGGCACAACCTGGCCAATGCCTACCTGGACGTGGGCCGCGTCCTTGCGGCGATCACGCTGCACGAGCAGACCCTGGCGGCATGCGAACGGCAGCTGGGCGCCGACGACCTCAAGACCTTGGCCGCGCGGAACAACCTGGCTGCCGCCTACCGGGCCGCTGGTCGACCCGCTGAGGCGATCCCGCTGTTCGAGCGGAACCTGGCCGCGTGCGAGCAGCTGCTAGGCGCAGATCATCCCAGGACCCTGAGCACGCGGGAAAACCTTACCGCGACCCGCCAGGAGGCAGCCGACGCTAAGGCGGCCGGTAACGGCGGACAACCGGGCCAGCCGCTGTAAGCCACCACTTCGGCGTCTTAGGTCGGCATCAGGGCGTCACGCACATTTGACGGCACTAGTGCTAATCGTCACCGGGCAGGATGTCATCGCGGATCGCCGCCCACTGGATGGAGTGGCGGATGCCTTGCATGACGTCATACTGCGGTCGCCAGCCCAGCAGGCGCACCGCGCGATCGATGCGGGTGTATGCGCCGGCTGTGTCACCTGGCCGCCGTCTGGCCTCGCGCACCTGGAGGGGGCGATCCGACACGCGGTTGAACATGTCGAGGAGTTCCCGCACGGTGGTGCCGGCACCTGTACCGAGGTTGATGGCTGTCACCGGGCCGGGCAGGGTGCCGAACCGGGTCAGTGCCGCGACGTGCGCCGCGGCCAGATCCCAGACATGGACGTAGTCCCTGATACCCGACCCGTCTCTGGTCGGCCAGTCGGTTCCGGTGATCACAAACGGGACACCGTCTTCCTGCGCCTGGATCATCTTGCCCAGGGCGTGCGTTGGCCGCCGGAGCTGCAGTCCGGACCGCATCTTGGGGTCCGCGCCGATCGGGTTGAAGTACCGCAGGGACAGTACGTGCAGAGGCTCCGCGGCGGCGATATCGGCGAACATCGCCTCGCACACCGCCTTGGTCCGTGCGTACGGGCTTTGCGGGCTGATGGCCGAGTCTTCGTCGACGGTCAGGTCCTCACTGGCTTTGTAGATGGCGGCCGAGGAGCTGAAGATCAGGCGCCTGCAGCCATTGCGCAATAGATGCGCCGCGAATTCCAGGCTCTTGGTGACGTTCGCCCGGTAGTACCCAACCGGGTCGGCAACCGAGTCTGGTACCACGATCAGGGCCGCGCAGTGAATGACGGCGCAGATATCCCGATGCTCGGAGAACACGTGATCGACCAGCGGCCCCTCGGAGATGTCACCGTGGTAGAACGCCCGGCCTGCCGTGAACTCGCGCCTGCCCGTTACCAGGCTGTCCAGGATCACCGGGACGATCCCCGCGTCGGCGCAGGCCGAGACAACCGTGCTGCCGATATACCCAGCGCCCCCGGCGATCAGGACCTTCATCGTGCCCGGCCCTTCGCATGCGCTATCAGTCACCGGCGGAGCTTACATCAAGCAGAGCTACGGCAGCCCGTGCAGTGCCTGATCGTTCGACCAGAAGAACGGGTACTGATCCAGGCAGGCCCGCTCCGGCAACGCCGAACGGCCATGACAGCTGCTACCACGCCCGTGTGCACGGGCCTGGCCTTCATGCCGCTGCGGGGTCAGTACTGCATACGACACGGTATGCTTATTGTATGAGCGACACCACCGTTCGGCTCGACAGCGCGGTGCGCGACAAGCTTCGCGCACTCGCTGATGAAGATCACGTCACGCTCGGGGACCTGCTGAGCCGGCTGGCGGAGCGTGAACAGTACCAGCGTGACATGCGCCGCGCCAACGAAGTCATGGACCGGATGCAGCGCGAGGACCCTGCGGCGTGGCAGGAGTATTTGGTCGAGCTGCAGGCATTCGAGGCAGGCACGACGCTCGACGGGCTCACGGCAGCCGCATCTGACTGGCCTGAGTACAACGACGCCGGAGGCTCGACGGATGCCCTATCAGGCCGGTGACGTGCTGCTCGCTGACCTGGATCCGGTGGCGGGCCACAAGCAAGGAGGTCGGCGTCCCGTACTGGTACTTTCCGGGCCGTCCTATAACGAGCTGCGCAACGAGCAGCTCATTGTGGCCGCGATCACCAGCCGGCAGCGCGGCCTGCCGTTCCACATCCCGGTAGGCACCGATTCCGGGCTGCGCACGCCGAGCTGGGTCCAGTCGGAGTCGGTCCGGGCGATCTCGGTCCAGCGGGTGAATAAGCGGCTCGGCCGCGCCAGCCCTGGCACGGTCGCTGAGGTACGCAACCGGATCACCAACTTCCTTCGCGATTGGTAGGGCCAGCCAGAAGAAGGTCTGCTACACCATGCATCTGATGCTATTGCATCAGCCAGGCTACTGACCGCACCATAGCCGCTGCCTTGCGCCGATGCGTCCGCACGACGACGGTGCCCTCGGTAGCTGATGGCCTGATCGCCGGGAGCCGTTGTCGGGCGCCGTGTCACCTGGCGGCCAGCTGGGCCAGCGCGTCGGTGGTCAGTGCCTCAGCGGCGGGGACCGCCTCGACGCCGGGCGCGATCGTGAACCGCTGCGCGCCGGCGTGGATGACCGCGACGCCGTGCAACTGGAGTTCCGTGATGGCCTCGCGGATCGATCGCGTGATCCGAGGCTGGTCGGTGCGCTTCACCTCGATCCCGAGCCTCCCGCCGTCGTAAGCGGCGATCAGGTCGATCTCGGCGCCGGCGTGGGTGGACCAGAACCAGGGGTCGCGGGCGCCGGCTTGGAGGATCTGCTCGATGATGAATCCCTCCCAGCTTGCGCCCGCCTTGGGGTGGCCGAGCAGGTCGGTCTCGCTGCCGATGCCGAGAAGCCGGTGCAGCAGCCCGCTGTCGCGGATGTATATCTTGGGTGAGCGGACCTGGCGTTTGGCGATGTTGGCGAACCACGGCTGAAGCTGCCGTACCACCAGCGCGCCGGTGAGCGCATCCAGGTAGCGGCGGACGGTCGACTGTGCCACGCCGAGCGCACGGGCGAGCTCGGCACCGTTCCAGATCTGACCGTGGTAATGCGCCAGCATGGTCCAGAACCGTCGCATGGTAACGGCCGGGACCCGCACGCCAAGGTTCGCCAGATCCCGTTCCAGGAAGGTGCTGATGTAGTCGTCGCGCCAGGCCTGGGACGCTCCCTCGTCCGGGGCGAGGAACGAACGCGGCAGCCCGCCGCGCAGCCACAGCTCATCCAGCGCGTCCGCACCGGTGTCGCTGAGCCGGAAGCCGCCCAGCTCCAGCGTGGTGACCCGGCCCGCCAGCGACTCTGCCGCGAGCCCGGTCAGCTCCGGTGAGGCGCTGCCCAGGACCAGGAACCGCCCAGGTCGAGGCACCTCGTCGGCCAGCACGCGCAGTACCGGGAACAGGTCGCGCCGACGCTGCGCCTCGTCGAGCATCACGGTTCCGTCCAGACGTGACAGGCTCAGCGTCGGCTCGCCGAGCCGGGCATCGTCGCGGGGATCCTCCAGGTCGAAGACGTGCGCCGGATCAGGCTGAAGCACGTGCCGGGCCAGGGTCGACTTCCCCGCTTGCCGCGGACCAGTCAACAGGACGATAGGCGCGCGCTGCAAAGCGGCTCGCAGGCAGCGGGCATCCTGCTCTCGGGCAAGCCATTCTCCGTAGTCCATACCTAGAAATTCTATCATTTGACGATAGGATTTCAAGGTGATGTTACCTGTTCCCGCCCCGGAGCGTCGGGCTACGTCGAGTACGGAGCCCAGGTCAAGGAAGGGCATCCGCATATCCGCTGGCGGCGCGTCGGCACTCATGACATCTTCAAGCGGCCGTGACCGGCCCAGAATGAAGGTCGCCGCGCCCCGGGATTGCACGAACGGGCCGTGGTCGCAGTACCACGGCCCGTTCGGCGTATAAAAGGTCTTCGCGCCGCTGGAGAGAGTAAGCTCATCGGGCGATACCAGGCCGTGCCTGTTGCCCGGCCCGGCCCCACCGAGGAGGTGGCCAGGAACGCATGAAGCTGTCCTGGGTCACTCTTGACCGGATCAACCGGGAGGAAGCGCGCGCCAACGAGACGATCCGCCGCCTGGTCGAGGGCAGCGGCAGGCCGCTGCGCTCGCACGCTGAGCACCTGACCGACGAGGAACTGCTGGGGAAGCTGCGCGGCTTCGGCCTCGATCTGGATCGCGGCAGCCTGGAGAAGCTCTGCGAGAACGCGCTGTCCGCCGAGGAGGTGGCTCGCCCCCTCCAGGAGGGGTGCGGAACCGGGCACGGCAGCCAGGTGGACTGGATCTGGATCTGCTTGGTGTCGCTCTGGCAGAGATGGTGGCCGGACAATGTGTGCCTGGAACTCCTGGACGACAAGGTGCAGGAAGGCTACGCCGAAGACGAGCAAGGCAACGTGAGCGCCTGCGCCAGGATCTGGCTGGATGCCTGGTCTGACGTGCTGCGCCTGTGCGACACCACGGGCATCGCCTCCATTGAGGAGTTCGACGACCGCTTTCCGATGACGCAGTGCCTGTACAACTGGAGCCAGGACTTCGAGACGGCGCTGTGGAACGCGGGACTGGACGATCGCGAGATGCTTCTGGCCAGGATCGACTTCTGCGAAGAGGCGCTTCGGAGGTTCCGTCACGAAGACCAGCTGATGACTGAGAACCGACGCAGGGCGCTGGCCGAGTCCTGCTTCGAAGCCGGCCTGGCCGAGAGGGCCGAGGAACTCTTCCAGTCGTGGCTGGCCGGCGATCCGGGCTGGGGGTGGGGCTGGATCGGCTGGGCGGATTGTTACCTCCCTCGTGCCGGAAAGCCCGGGAACTACGGCAGGGCCGAGGGACTTCTCCGCCGCGGATACTCGGCCCCTGACGCGCGGGACCGGGACTGCATCGCGGAACGCCTGCAGGATCTCTGCCGTGAGACGGGCCGTCCCCGTGAGGCCGCGGAGTTCGGGCAGCAGGCGAAGCGGCTGCGGCGCGGGGCGTCGGCGATGACCGTGTCCCGGCGCCTCGTTCTGGCGGATGACGAGGACGGGCCTGCCGCGGTGCGCGAGACCACGAGGCTGGACTTCGGCCCCGAGGGACTGCCGCTGGACCAGTTTCCCGACGTCATGCGGGCGCTGACGGCAAGGTCATCCAGCGCGCCGGCTCGCGCGGTCAAGGTGGGGCGAAATGCGCCGTGCCCGTGCGGAAGCGGGAAGAAGTTCAAGAAGTGCTGCGGCTCGCCGACGAGCCCTCCCTGACCGTGCCGTGACGGATCACGGGCGCGCAGAAGGACATCATGTGAACGATCTCGAAGTTGCCGCTGGGACGGCCGAGTTGACCGGCCAGGTCCGTTCGTTCATGACCTGGCTCGGCGAGGGCCGCAAGCTTACCCAGACCGGCCGGATCGGGCTGGCCGACGCCCGGCATCTGGTGGAGTTGCTCGGCACCGGCGACAAGATCGACCCGGAGATCTATGGCCAGGTCCACAAGACCAGGTCCAGCGAGGAACTCCCGTACCTCACCCGGATCGTCGAGTGGCTGAGAGCCGCGCGGCTCGTCCGGGTGACCGGCACCCGGCTCGTGCCGGTGAAGAAGAACGCCGCTCTGGCGGACAAGCCGTTTGACCTGGTGCTAGCCATGCTGGCGGCCTATCCCAGGCTCGGCCGGTCGCTGTTCCCGAGAAACACCTGGCGGCCGTCGGTTGTCGGCGACGAGTTCGCCGACATCGGCCCCGAACTGCTCACGAGGCTTCTGCTGCGCCAGGGTCCCTGCCCGATGGCCGACCTCGAGCAGGTCGCCTTCGACATGATCACGGTCCGGTATATGCTCCACCGGCTCAGCGAGCAGCAGATGGACATGCTGCGTAAAACGATCAACGCCGACGTCACGATCGCCCTCGCGGCGCTGGGCGTCCTCGGTGTCGCCGCCGTGGACCGGACCGGCGGGGCGGCCGAGCTCACCGATCTCGGCCGTTCTGCCATCCGGCGCCTTCGCGGCCTAGCGCAGCCAGGCGACCCCGTGCTGCGGGTGCGGATCACGCTCCGGGACGTCGGCGACCCGCCGGTCTGGCGGCAGGTGCTCATCCCGGCGGCCTACACGCTCGCCCGGGTCCACCGGGTGGTCCAGGCCGCCATGGGGTGGGAGGACTGCCACATGCATGCGTTCCAGATCGGCAAGGCCAGCTACGGGCCCGACCCGGACGGCGAACTCGGATTCGCGGACGAGACGAAGACGCGCCTGGCCGACGTGGCGAGGGTCAGGACCCGGATCGGCTACGAATACGACTTCGGCGACGGCTGGGAGCACGAACTCCTCGTCGAGGGCCGCGCCGTGGCCGAGGCCGGCCAGACCTACCCGGCGTGCATCGCCGGGGAAGGCGCCTGCCCGCCGGAGGATAGCGGTGGCCCCTACGGCTTCGAAGAACTCAAGGAGATCCTCGCGGGGCCGCCCAGCGCAGAACGCGACGATCTGCAGGAGTGGGCGGGCGACTATGACCCTGCCCGCTTCGACCTGGCGGCAGCGGCCGCGGCGGTAGCGGCGACCTGACCTCGCCCGCACGCGGGAACAAGCCCCGGAACTGCACGAACGGGCCGTGGTAGCAGTACCGTAGTCCGTTCGGCAGGTACAGGTCTGCTACGCCCCTACATAGGGACGGCGTCGAGGATTTGCACGGTGGTGGAGCTTCGGCCAACGTTGTACGGCTGTTTCAGCCTTACGTTTCCGCATCGTGCAATGTATCGTGCGGGATATGCAAAAGTCCGGAGCGCCGCCGCTACTCCCGCTGCTGCGGTCACGGCTGCAGGCGGAGGTCCTCACGCTGGTCCTGCTCAATCCTGACCGGGAGTGGACGCTGACCGAACTGGCCTCGCGTGTGGGGTCCGCCGTGTCGTCAGTGCAGCGCGAGGTCGTCCGGGCGGAGCGAGCGGGAGTAATGGCCTCTAGGCGAGTCGGGAAGACTCGGCTCGTCACAGCTGCGCGGTCGCCGCTGACCGCACCGCTGACCGAACTGCTACTGCGGTCCTTCGGCCCGTGTCAGGTTCTCGCCAACGTGCTCGCCGACGTGCCTGGGATCGAGAACGCATACCTGTTCGGATCCTGGGCCGCCCGGTATGCGGGACAGGAGGGCCGTTCCCCTGCTGACCTGGATGTCCTCGTCATCGGCGCGCCTGATCGTGACGCACTGGATGATGCGGCTCAGCGTGCGGGCGCTCGCCTGGCCCGTGAGGTCAATGTGACCATCCGCTCGGCCGACTGGTGGCGCTCCGGTGATGATGGGTTCCACGCGGAAGTGACCCGGCGGCCGCTCGTCCCGATTCCTGTCCAGGACAAAAGCACATGAGCTGGGACCCTGGCCGTGAGCGTGTACGCGAACTGGTCGACGCAGGGGAGGTAGACCGAGTCACCCCCGACATCATGATCGCGCGCCGTATGCTAGAGGACGCAGGGCGCCACCTTGCCACCGCGTCTGCGGCCAAGGTGGCCGGAGATATGTCCGGTGCGTATCAACTGGCCTATGACGCTCTGCGCAAGAGTGCCGCGAGCCTGCTTGAGGCACAGGGGTTGCGGGCAACCAGCCGGGGCGGGCATCTCGCGGTCCAGGAGGTCGTCACCGCGCAGTTCGGGGCGACGGTGCGCGTCTTCCGCTCATTCGGGAGGATCCGCCGGGCCCGGAACAACTTTGAGTACCCCAGCAGCAACAGCCCAGGCCCTACCGCCGACGACATCGACGATGCCATTGCCGTCGCCACCCAAGCGCGCGAAGCGGCCTTGACCATCCTCGACCAAGACGTGCTTACTCGCTGGTGAGATAGGCCGGCACGGACAGACCGCGGCGCAGGCCTCCTGGCCGGACCGCGGGTTACAGGACGGTCAGGTTGGCCTCCTGCGCCCCGTGCACCGCGTTCAGCGGGACCGATCGGTCGAAGGTGACGAGCCTGCCGTCGTGATGGATCGCCAGCGCCAGCAGATACGCGTCGGTCACCTGACGCGGCCCGACCAGGCGCGAGCGATCGATTATGTGTTCGTCGAGCAGGCTCAACGAGCAGGGCCAGAACTCGTGGTATTCGGTGTTGCTGGCGTGGGTCAGTCGGCTCAGTGCCAGCGCCGGGGACACCGGGCTGGGATAACGGGGCTGGCTGATGATCCTAACGAAGCCGTTCTGCGTGATCGCGCAGGACGCCCAGCCGTGGCTGATTTCGGCGTTGATCCAGTCGCGGGCCAGGCCGAGGCAGACTCAGCCCGCCAACGCCGAACGGGCCGCGGCAGCTGATACCACGGCCCGTTCGGCTGAAAAGATCTTCAGCCCCCGACGTACGGGACGGCCTCGAGGATCTCGACCGTGGTGGCGCGCCCGTTCGGCAGGGAGTAGGTGGCGCGCTCGCCGACCTTCTTGCCCATGATCGCGGCGCCCAGCGGGGAGCGCGGTGAGTAGACGTCGATGGGCGAGCCGCTCTCCTCGCGGGAGGCGAGCAGGAACGTCACCTCGTCCTCGTCCTTGACGAACCGGATCGTGACCGTCATCCCCGGGCCGACCACGCCGTCGGTGCGCGGCGGGCCGCCGACGCGGGCGTTCTCCAGGATGTGCTGGAGGGTGATGATCCGGGCCTCGATCTGGCCCTGCTCATCCTTGGCCGCGTGGTAGCCGCCGTTCTCGCGCAGGTCGCCCTCGTCGCGGGCCGCCTCGATCTTCTTCGCGATATCGACGCGCCCCGGTCCGGAGAGGTAATCGAGTTCGGCTTTGAGCCGGTCATACGCCTCCTGGGTCAGCCAGGTGACGGTTTCTTCGCGCGTCTCGGTCACGGGCACTCCTTGGTACTGCGCTGGACTAACTCGTCCGCGGGACCACTGGTGGTCCTCGGGGGTAATCTGCTGAGGCTAACAAGCGTCGGCGACTTGAGCGAACTAGTCAAATGGGGAAGGTCACCGGCTTGCGGCGAACGGGGAATGTCGACCAGGCCAACGGGTGTTTGCCGGTGTGGGCAAAACGAGGGAGACCAGCGTTGGACAGCGAACCGGACCAGTTGCGGCTGATGGCCGTGCACGCGCACCCGGACGACGAGTCGAGCAAGGGCGCAGCCACCATGGCGCGCTACGTCCGCGAGGGCATAGAGGTCATGGTCTGCACGCTGACCGGCGGGGAACGCGGCGACATCCTCAACCCGGCCATGGAGCGGCCCGAGGTCAAGGCCGACATGGCCCGGGTCAGGCGCGAGGAGATGGACCAGGCCCGGGAGATCCTGGGCGTGCAGCAGCGTTTCCTGGGCTTCGTGGACTCGGGCCTGCCCGAAGGCGACCCCAAGCCCCCGCTGCCGGATGGCTGTTTCGCGCTCACCCCGCTGGCTGCAGCGGCCGAGCCGCTGGTCCGGGCCATCCGCGAGTTCCGGCCGCACGTGATGCTGACCTACGACGAGAACGGCGGCTACCCGCACCCCGATCACGTGATGACGCACAAGGTCAGCGTGGCCGCGTTCGAGGCCGCCGCCGACCCGGACGCCCACCCCGAGACTGGCGAGCCCTGGCAGCCGCTCAAGCTGTACTACTTCGTCTCCTTCCACGGCGCCAAGTTCGTGGCCCTGCACGAGGAGATGCTGCGCCGCGAGCTCGAGTCGCCCTACACCAAGATCTTCGAGGAGTGGGAGGAGCGGGCCAAAAAGCGGGGTGAGGACTGGCGCCAGCTGGAGATCACCACCCAGGTCCCGTGCGGCGACTTCTTCGGGGTCAGGGACGAGGCGCTGAAGGCCCACGCCACGCAGGTCGACCCGAACGGCTTCTGGTTCCGCTGCCCGCTCGAGGTGCAGCGGGCCGCGTGGCCGACGGAGGACTATCATCTGGCTAGGTCGGTCGTCGACAGCGACCTGCCGGAAGACGATCTGTTCGCCGGCATCCGGGAGAGGGTGTGCCTTTGACGTTCGGTGCTCTCGCGGCCGTGGCCGCCGCCTCCTCGTCAAACAACGACGTGGAGCCCGGCGTCCTCGGCTTCCTGGTCGTGGCCGCGCTGGGCGTCGCGCTGGTCTTCCTGCTCCGCTCCATGAACAAGCAGTTCCGCAAGATCACCCCGGCCGAGGACCCGGGTCAGGGCGCTGAGGCCGGCGAGACCGAGCGCCAGCAGGTCACGGATACCTGATCACATCCACCGCGGCATCGGGGTTGGCGGCCGTCGATGACTTCCCGGTTCCGTTGACCACGTGGTCAATCCCGCCGGACCCTGCCGTGCTGAGGAAGATCGTCAGCAGGTCGTGCAGCTCACTCCCGGGCGGGTTGGCGGTCTCGAACGCACTGGTAGCCGAGATGGGCAGGCCCCGGTCGAAGAAGCTGTAGCTGCCCATGCCGTACCCGTGGAAGTCGGCCGCCGCATGGGTGATAAGGAACGCAGGGTAGCCGTCGGTCGCGGTACCGGCGCTCCAGGCGGCCTGGCTCGGGGGGTCATACGGCATCTCGTTCTGGAAGAAGATGTCCGTGCCGTTCGTCCCGTTCCAGATCACCTCGTCCTTTTCGTAGTGCTCGACGAACAGCCCGTAGGCGGTGACGTGGTCGCCGTTGACGACGACGCCGGTGTCCCCGGTGTTGTCGGTCCAGCCGACCCCGCGGCCGTGGTCGGCCCGCCACGCCCAGATGTCGTCGAGGATCACCTGGGAGCTGTCGACCACCAGGCTGGTCGTCGCCCGGCCCGGCCCGGCGCCGCCGAGGCGGAAGAACACGTCCTGCACCACGGTGGGGTCGGCCGGGTCCGCCGCCCCGGGCCGGCTGCCCACCTGCAGGAGCACCGGGGAGTTCACCGGCCCGGCCGCGACGATCATCCCGGACAGCTTCACGCCCGGCACGCTGGCCACCCGCATCGCGGCGATGCCGTTTTCCGGGACCAGGGTGGCGAAACCGAGGCCGAGCACCACCGTGTCCGGCTGGGTGACCTGGATGGTCTGGTTCAGGTTGTAGACGCCGGGGGTGAGGATCAGGTCCTGCCCCCGGGCCAGGGCCGCATTGATCACCGACGCCGGGTCGCCCGGGGTGGCGATGTAGAACCGCTGGATGGGCAGCGCGGTGCCCGGCGTCGGCCCGCTGGCCCAGGACGGTCCCGCCGAGCCGTGCCGCACCGCCGGGACGAACACGCTGTAGTTCCCGCCGGAGTCCACTCGCAGGAACGGCGCTTCCTCGGTGACCGGGCTGGCCGCCAGAGTCGTGTACTGCCCGCCGGCGCCGAAGTCCTGCGCGGGCGCCCCCACGTCACCGGAGAAGACCTGGTTCCACACGCCGTTGCTCCAGCCGTCCAGGCTGCTGTTCCGGACCAGGAACTGCTGCTGGCTGCCGTTGAGCACGGAGTGGCCGGAGAACACCGAGTCGGCGATGAAGCCGCCGCTGGAGTAGCCCGGCTTGGAGCAGTAATCCTCCAGTGAGGTGAACCCGTTCACCTCGACCCGCCGCACGGGTGACGCCTGGGAGGCGGCCCAGAATTCCGCCGTCTGCTGGCACGGCGCGCCGTTCGGCGGCGCCGGGACGTTGATGGTCAGGTTGGACAGCGAGCGCCAGAAGTTGTTCAGCGCGGTGCAGGTGCCGGCCGAGCACTGGTTGAACGAGTCGACGGCGCCGTTGATAACCACGGCGCCGGGGGTGGTCCCGAGGCCGGCCACGCTGGTGTAGTAGCCGACCTGGAGGAACAGCGGGTCCACGGCCGAGCCGTAGGTGCCCGGCTCGAACAGCAGCGCATAGCGCTGGGCGCCGAACTGGTTGCCGGCCTGCTGGCTGGCAATCGAGTTGACCCGGGCCTCGATCTGGCTCTGCGGCAGGCCCGGGCTGAACACGTAGGTGTCCGGGCCGAAATCCGGCTGGCCCGGTGCGGCTGTGCGGCCCGGCACGGCCGAGCCGGGTGCGCTTGCGCCGCCGGCCAGCAGCAAGCCGCCGCCCAGCCCCAGGGCGGCGGCCAGGGCGAGCGCGGCTGCGAGGACGGGCCGCCGCCGCAGCCGACGGAAGCGGTCCCGGGTCGACGTCATGCCTCCACGCTACGAGGGCGGATCTCGGGCCGCGGGGTCGCTGCGTGGTCACAAAGGTAACTCCGTGTTAAATCCGGGTGAAACGGGATAAGCCGGATTGATTCCCTCAGGGTGCCGTTGCTACCGTAAGTACTCCTGCCGGCGCCTGGGGAGAGGTCCGGCAAGCCCGAGGGGGGAGCCTTGGCGTTTGCTGCTGTGCGCGCATACCTGTGGCGCGGTCACGTCGACCGCGCTCGCCGGGAGTGGCCGTAATGCCCGGCCCCGGCGACGTGAAGTACCTCGTGCTCGCCGAGCGTGCCATCCCTTATCTCCTGGCCCGGGTGCGCTGGCCGGATGTGGCCCAGGCCATCAGCGCCCGCCTACCCGACTGGCTGGACGACCAGGGCCTGTTCGACTTGCCCTATGACCCGGGCGCGGTGGCGCTCAGCTTCCCTCAGGCCGCCTCGGTGGCAGCCAGCTGGGGCAGGCAACTGCAAACCGGGGCGGCCGAGGGCGTGCCCTCCTACATCAGGAGGATGCCGGCCAACTGGTCCGACCTGTCGCCGTCCGAGCGGCGCGCCTGGGGCATCGAGGACGTCGGGACCCGGCGGGGCCCCGCGCGCGGCGCCCGCCGTCCGCGCCGGTCCGAAGCGAAGACCGCCGTTCCGGTCGGCGTCGCGCAGGCCAACGGGAACCCGGCCGCGCTCGAGGTCCATCCTGGCCCAGGCGGTCCCGGCAGCGTGCCCGTCGAGCGCCGGCACGTGACGCGGGTGCGGGTGGACGGCCGGGCCCACATCCGCTGCGGCCAGGCCACGATCTCGGCCGGCCTGGTCGACCTGGGCGAGGGCGGGGTCCGGTGCGTGCTGCCCGAAGCGTCCCCGCTGGTCGCGCCGGGCGCGCCGGTCGGCGGACCGTTCCTGCTCGAATCCGAGCTCAGCCCCTCGCGGATCTGCCTTGATGTCACGGGCCGGATCAGCTGGCAGCACAGCACCGGAGCCGGCCTGCACTTCGGCGTGGCCTTCGGGCAGCTGGCCGAGGGTGAGACCGAAGGCCTGCGACGGTTCCTCACCGGCGCTGGCAGGAAGCGAGGCCCTCGATGAACCCGTCGTCCTCCGGTAACGGCCATCCAGACCCCACGGGATCCGCAGCCGCCCCTCGGGGGACCGCCGTCCGGTTGCCGCACGAACTCGACTACCGGCTGCGCGGTCTCGGCGCGGATCCGGCCGAACAACCTCCCGCGGCCCCGAACCAGCACCACCACGGCCTCCGCCACGGTCCGCTCCTGGTCAAGGCGGGTATCTTCATCGCTCTGGCCGCACTCGCGGTGCTGCTCCTGCAATCCTTCGTCATCCAGCCTTTCGCCATGCCCGGCAACGCCATGGCGCCCACCATCCAGGCGGGCGACCGGATCCTCGTCCTCAAGTCGGGCCTGCTCGAGGGGCCCATCCGCAGCGGCGAGATCGTCGTCTTCCGCGCCCCGGAGTCCCTGCCCTGTACCGTCGTCGGAGGCCGCGCTGCTGACCTGGTGCTCCGGGTCGTAGCCCGGCCCGGCGACACGATCCGGTCCGTCGGCGACACGATCTTCGTCGACGGGCGGGCGCTGCGCGAACCCGGATGGTATGACCGCCGCTCCGGTCAGGTCGGCTCGACGCCGATCCGCAGCACGACGCTCGCCCCGGGCCAGTACTTCCTGCTGGCCGACAACCGCTCGGACGCCTGCGACTCGCGGGCCTTCGGGCCCATCTCGAAGTCATCCGTCGTCGGGGAGGGCATCGCCATCGTCGGCCGCCACGGCCATGTGTACTTCGGGACGTTGTGAGGCGCGGCCGGGACCGGCCGTCACCAGGCGGGGCTCGCTTGATGGCCCTGCTCGCTGTGGCGCTGCTTGTTGTCCTGGCGGCCTGCTCGGCCGGCCCGCCTCGCCCCGACGTGGCGCTGCTGCCCGATGCGGGTTCCGGCGGCCAGGTGTGGCACTGGACGGCTCAGTGCCGCCTCGGCCCCGCGGCCGGGGCAGGCTGCGGGGAGGCCGGCCCGGTCCTCGGCTTCGCCCAGCTGAACGGCGACGAGTGGAACCTCGGCGGCCGACCAGGCTCAGGCTCCCTGGACATGTCGGTGGGCTCGCACGGCGCGGTGACGATCAACGGGCAGTTTGCCAGCACGCCGCCGTGCACCGCATCGACCTGCCTGGCGCCCAGCGCCTACACCTGGGTGCGGGGGTACCCGGACGTGACGTACGGTATCAACCAGTGCTACGCCGCCACCTCGCCTCGGCCCTCGCCCCGGCTGCCGCTGCCGATGCGGCTGGACTCGATCCCGGCTCACCTGGTCGGCGTGACCGCCTATTCGGCCGACACCTCCCAGGTCACCTACGACGTCGCCTACGACCTGTGGCTGCATGACACGGGCACCAAGCAGCCATGCCGGTCCCAGGGCACGCTCGAGATCATGGTGTGGACCGACTACGACGCCCGGGCGCTCCTGCCGCCCAGCCTGCAGGCCGGCACGGCGGATATCCCCTTGGCCGTGGGCGGGGTGGCCCGCCCGGCCACGCAGGCGTGGTCCGTCTACGCCAGCAACATCGACCGGGACGGCCGGACGGCGCCGTGGGGCGGCACCCTCTGGTTCGTCCCCGGCCCGGCTGACGTGGCCGGCCACGGCCGGGTGAGCGTCGACCTGAGCGCGGTGCTCTCGGCGGCCGGCCTCCTCCTGCAGGACAACTACGGCTGGTCCGAATTCGCGCAACACTACTGGCTCGACACGGCGTCCTTCGGCGTCGAGTTCGGCCCGGCCAGCGGCGGCCCGGCCGACTCGGGGCCGTCGCGCTTCTCCGCGCAGATCTCCGCCTATTGCCTCGACGTCCGGACCACGCTGCTGGCTGCCGCCTGCTGACCGGGCCGACTGCCACTGCGCCGCTACGGCGCGGGGACGACCAGCGTGGCGGTGCCCGACAGCGACCTCGACCGGGTCTCGGCCAGGGATCTGACGCTCGGCCCGGCGAAGGTGTACCGCAGCAGGCCGCCGCCTTCAGCGACCGCAAGGGTGAGCGTCGGCAGGCCGAAAACGCCGCCTTCGGCCTGGAAGATCTGGTCGAGCAGGAGCCGCGCCGACGTGGTGAAGCGCAGGTCGAGCGGGGCACCCGGCGCCGCCTGGGACAGGCTGACCGCCGTCACGGCATAGGACGGCGTCCCGGCGGGGAGGGTCACGTTCGCCGTGGCGGCCGACGCAGCGGGGAGCACGGCGAACGGGCCGGCCTGCCGCAGCGCGCCGGACGTGCCCGTCAGGTGGCCGGCCGCGGGCAGCAGGAGCGAGACGCGGCCTCCGGGGCTGCCGGACAGGTGTTCCTGCAGGGAAGTGACGGTGGCCGTGGCGAACGTGTCCACCAGCTGGGTGGCCTCCCGGCCGTCCGGGCCCGGTGCGCGGAAGGCCAGGCTGACTTGCGAGATCCGCCCGCCATCGGCCGCCGCCCGCAGCATCTCGCCCAGCAGCAGGACCGAGGACGTGCCGAAGCTGAGGGTCCGGTCGGCCAGGCGCGCCGAGGTGACCGGATAGTACGTGCCCGAGGCGGACGAGCCCAGCCGGAGGTAGACCTCGGTGCCCGCTGCGGCGGCCTGCGGTGACTGCCGGGCTACGGCGGTCCGCGCCGTGATCGTCGCGTGCAGCAGCGCCGTGGGGGCCACGAAGGCGCTGGTCACTCCGCCGCCGAACCGCGCGAGTCAGGGCCGCGGAAGCGGGCCGGGGGAACAGGGCGCGGGGCCGCCGGCGGCGTGCGGCGGCCAAGGCGGGCTGGCGCTCGCGGGCGGGAACGGTCCGGGCCCGCTGGTTCCACACCGCCGCGATCGGGCCGCACAGGTATACGGTGGCCTGCACGAAGACGATGAAGAGGAGCAGCCACGGCCGGTGCCGCAGGCCGGCCAGCAGCCCGGCCGAGACGTACAGGGTGGCGGCCAGGACCGTCTCCCACCGGGTCAGCTTGAGCGCGGTGAGGATGGTCCGGCGGCCGCCGGCCTTCGAGGTCCGCAGGAAGACCCCGTCCCGCCGGGCCACCCCCTCGATACAGCCCAGCGCGATGACCCAGGTGACCGAGAGGCTGATGACCAGCGACAGCACCGCCCGGCGGAACGACATGGTGGTCCAGAGGCGCAGCGTGCCCATCATGGTGATGGTGGCGATGATGATCAGCGACAGCGGCAGCAGCGACCGGGAGCCGTCCATCGGGGCCACCGCGAAGCCGGAGTCCGCGACCAGCAGGCCGGTGATTACCAGCAGCAGCAGGCTGAAGGCCAGCATAACCAGGTCCCGGAACCACGACAGCGACGCGGTCAGGTAGTCGCGCCGCTGCGCGGCGGTGAGATGGTTGTCCGGGGAGCGGTCCCACGGCATCAGGCTGCGCCAGTGCAGCCGCAGGATCTGCATGGCGCCGTAGCACCAGCGGTGCCGCTGGGTCAGCATCCCGGCGAAGCTGGGCGGCACGATGCCCCGGCCGAAGCAGCGCGGGATGTACACCCCTGACCAGCCGTCCTTGAGCACCCGCAGCGAAGCCTCGGTGTCCTCGCAGATGCACCACTCGTTCCAGCCGCCGATGGCGGTCAGCGCGCTGCGCCGGAACAGCCCCATCGTGCCCACGAACGGCACCGTGTCGCGCTCGTTCCGCGTGGACATGTTCGACAGGTAGAACGCCTGGTAGGAGTCGACGCAGGCGGTGTAGTAGCTACTGCCCTCGAACTCGCGGTTGCCCTCGAAGGTCTGCACGAAGCCGACGTCCGGGTCGCAGAAGTACGGGACGGTCTCGGCCAGGTAGTGGGCCCGGACCAGGTCGTCGGCGTCGATCAGCCCGATGATCTCGGCCCGCGGGTCGGTATAGCGGCGCAGGGCCAGGTTGCAGGCGCCGGCCTTATAGCCCGGCCACGGCGCCACGTGTACGAACCGGACCCGCGGCCGGTCCCGGCAGTATTCCTCCACCGGGCCCCAGACCGCCGGGTCCTTGGTGTTGTTGTCCATGACGACGATCTCGAAGTCGGGGTAGTCGATCGCCTCGGCCGCCTGGATCGTCTGGATCAGCAGCTCAGGCGGCTCGTTGTAGGCCGGGATGTGGATCGACACCATCGGCCGGTACGCCGGGTCGGCCTTGGGCAGCGGCCGGCCCCGCCGGGACCGGCACAGCACGTCGGTCTGGTAGTTGATGTTGGATATCCACACCAGGAGCGCCGCCATATCCAGCAGCAGCACCAGGGAAGCCGTGAGCGTCTCGGCGATCGAGTGCGTGGCGCTGACGGTGATGAGGGCGGACCAGACGATGAAGCTGAAGGACGCCGCGGTGTACGAGGCGTAGAAGATATGGCCGGCCAGGTTGCGGTCGGGCTGCAGGGCGATGACCGTGACCGAGACGACCACCAGCGGCAAGGCCGCGGTCTCCAGGCCGCTGATCGGCAGGCCCCACAGCACCTGGGTCAGCACGCAGGCGACCGCGGCGATCGCCACCCCCCCCGCCGCGCCCACCAGGACCTCGGTGATCCTCGAACCCGTCCACCGGAAGCGGATCCCGATCTCGCGCGCCGGGCTCAGCACCAGTGCCGTCGCCACGACCAGCTGGACGAACGAAAGGACGTACAGGTGGTAGAGATCAAATCTGAGCAGCACCCTGATTCCCCTCCGGATAGATGGGCGGGCTATGGCGGGGGGACGGCCAGCGTGGCGGTGCCCGACAGCGGAGCCGAGAAGTTCTCGCCGAAGGAGCTGACGCTCGGATCGGCGAAGGTGTACCGCAGCAGATTGCCGTCAGCCCGGACGGACAGAGTGAGCGCCGGCAGGCTGGCGGCGCCTTCTGCCTGGAAGACCTGGTTGAGCAGGGGCACCGCCGACGTGGCGAAGCTCAGGTTCAGCGGAGCATCCTTGGCCCCCTGGGACAGGCTGACCGCCGTCACCGCATACGACGGCGTGGCTGTCCCCAGGGTCACGTTCGCCGTGGCGGCCTTTGCGCCGGGGAGCGCGGCGAACGGGCCGGCCTGCTGCAGCGCGGCGGCCGTGCTGGTCAGGTGGCCGGCCGCGGGCAGCAGCAGCGAGACGCTCCCCGCGGGGGTGCCGGACAGGTGTTCCTGCAGGGACGTGACGACAGCCGTGGCGAACGTCTCGACCAGCTCGGTGGCCTCCCGGCCGTCCGGGACCGGCGCGCGGAAGGCCAGGCTGACCTGCGAGATCCGCCCCCCGCCGCCCGCCGCCCGCAGGACCTCGCCCAGCAGCGCCACCGAGGACGTGCCGAAGCTGAGGGCCCGGTCCGACAGGTGCACCGTGGTCAGGGGGGCGTACGCCCGGCCGGCGCCGGAGGCGGACGAGCCCAGCCTGAGGTAGACCTCGGTGCCCGCGGAGCCCAGCAGCGACTGGGCTGACACCGCCGGGGGCGCCGCGGTCGTCGCGTGCAGCAGCGACACGGGGGCCACGAAGGCGCTGGTCACTCCGCCGACGCACAGTGCGGTCAGGGCTGCGGCAGCCGGCCGGGGCACCCGAGCCCAGGCCTGCCTGCGGCGCTCGGCGCGCGCTCGGCGCTCGGCGAAACTGCGCCGGTACTCCAGGGCCGGGGCGGTCTGGGCCCGCAGGTTCCACACCGCCGCGATCGGGCCGCACAAGTACACGGTGGCCTGCACGAAAATCAGAAAGATGAGCAGCCACGGCCGGTGCCGCAAGCCGGCCAGCAGGCCGGCCGAGATGTACAGGGCGGCGGCCAGGCCCGTCTCCCACCGGGTCAGCTTCAGCGCGGAGAACACGGTCCGGCGCCCGCCGGATTTCGAGGTCCGCAGGAACACCCCGTCGCGCCGGGCCACCCCTTCGATACAGCCGCGCGCGATGACGAAGGTCACCGCCAGGCTGACCACCAGCGACAGCAGCGCCCGGCGGAACGACAAGGTGGTCCAGTAGCGCTGCGTGAACATCATGCAGATGGTGGCGATGATGATCAGCGAAAGTGGCAGCAGCGACCGGGAGCCGTCCATCGGGGCGACAGCGAAGCCCGAATGGGTGGCCAGCAGGCCGGTGATCACCAGCAGCAGCAGGCTGAAGGCCAGCATGAGCAGGTCCCGGAACCACCCGACCGAGGCCATCATGAAGTCGCGGCGCTGGGCGGCGGTGAGGTGGTTGCCGGGGGAGCGGTCCCAGGGCATCAGGCTGCGCCAGTGCAGGCGGAGTATCTGCATGGCGCCGTAGCACCAGCGGTGCCGCTGGGTAAGCATCCCGGCGAAGCTGGGCGGCACCACGCCCCGGCCGAAGCAGCGGGGAATGTACAGGCCGGACCAGCCGGCCCTGGTCACCCGGACCGAGGCCTCGGTGTCCTCGCAGATGCACCACTCGTTCCAGCCGCCGACCGCGGTCAGCGCGCTGCGCCGGAACAGCCCCATGGTCCCTACGAACGGCACCGTGTTGCGCTCGTTGCGGGACGACATGACCGACAGGTAGAAGGCCTGGAAGGAGTCCACGCAGGCGGTGTAATAGGGGCTGCCCTCGAATTCGCGGTTGCCCTCGAAGGTCTGCACGAAGCCGAGGTCCGGGTCGGAGAAGTAGGGGGCCGTCTCGCGCAGATAATGCGGCTGGACCAGGTTGTCCGCGTCGATCAGGCCGATGATCTCGGCGCGCGGGTCGGTGTAACGGCGCAGCACGAGATTGCAGGCACCGGCCTTGTAGCCAGGCCAGGGATCGACGTGCACGAACGTTACCCGCGGCCGGTCCCGGCAGTATTCCTCCACCGGGCGCCAGACCGCCGGGTCCCTGGTGTTGTTGTCGATGACGACGATCTCGAAGTCGGGGTAGTCGATCGCCTCGGCCGCCTTGATGGTCTGGATCAGCAATTCGGGCGGTTCGTTGTAGGCCGGGATGTGCAGCGACACCATCGGCTGATAGGCCGGGTCGGCCTTGGGCAGCGGCCGGCCCCGCCGGGACCGGCACAGCACGTCGCTCTGGTAGTTGATGTTGGACATCCAGACCAGGAACGCGGCCACATCCAGCAGCAGCACCAAGGAAGCCGTCACCGTCTCGAGAATCGAGGTGCTGGCCACGACGGCGATATAAGCCGCCCAGATGATGAAGGCCGCGGCCGCCGAGCCGAACGAGGCGTAGAACACGCAGCCGACGACATTGCGGTCAGCCTGCAGGGCGATGACCACGATCGAGACGACCACGAGCGGGTAGGCGGCGGTTTCCAGCCCGCTGATCGGCACGCCCCACAGCGCCTGGGTCAGCACGCAGGAGATGGCCGCGATCGCGATCGCGCCGACGCTGCCCAGCACGACCTCGGTGATCCTCGAGCCGGTCCAGCGGAAACGGGTCCCGATGTCGCGTGCCGGGCTCAGCACCAGCACGGTCGACACGATCAGCTGGACGAAAGAAAGGACGAACAGGTCGTACAGGTTAAAGCTCAGTAGCACCCTAGCTCCCCCCTCGGGCCCCCAAGGCTGCTTCTTGCGCATTAGCCGCGTTTCATCCCACCAGCGGCGGTATCGCCCTATTCGAGACTGCCCATGCTTCACTGCTCTCATTTCCGCGAGTCCCGTTTCATGTTTCCTTCCTGTTTCGGCCCGGGCAATGGTGGCGTCTTGGTCTGACATTCCCTGCCGCGTTGCGCCGCGGAATGTCGGCAGGGCGTGGCATGGTTGGGGTTGGATAGCTGGGGCAGGGGAGTAGCGGCATGCGGGTCATCCACGGGATCTGGGCGCAGGACGCGCTCTGCCTGTGGGCCGAGAACCCGGGCCCGCGCGCAATAGCCGCGCCAGGCCCGGCCGATGTGCACCCCTTCGCCTGCCCCGCCGCTGAGCTGGCCGACCTGCTGGCCGCGCTGCCCGACCCGGCCGGGGAGGCCGCGGGCAAGGCCGCCCGCCGCGAGCTGACCCTGCTGCTGCCGTCGGCCGGCCGGCCCGCTGTGCCGCTCGCGTCCGCCATCGGCGCCCCGGCCGGGCGCGCCCGGGTGTCGCTGGCCCGCTGGCGGGTGCCGGTGCTGGCCTTCGAGCCCGCGGCCGCCCACGACGTGCTGGCCGCGCTGCGCGACCCCGGAGAGCTCGGCGCGGTGGCGGCCGGCTCGCTGCCCTACCTGGCCGCGGTGGCGGCCTTCGCCGCCGACCTGGTGGCCCGCGGCCGGGTGCTGCCCGCGCTGGCCGCCGGCCAGGGATACACCGCCCGCTGGCGGCCGGTGCTCGGCGGCGCCGACGCGGAACGGGCCCGCGACCTGGCCGCGGCCATGCCCCCGGCCTGCCGGGCCGCCGTGACCGCGGACGAGCCGGACGGGCCGGCGCCCGGGCCGCTGCTGGCGGCCGCCCTGGACCGGCTGGCCGACGCCGCGGCGCGGGCCCGGCTGCCCGCCTCCCTCCTGCCCGCCCGGCGCGGCCGTACTCCGGCTCATATCCCCTTGGCCGAACGGTACGTGGCCGCCCTGACCACCAACGATGCTCGCCTTGACGTGGTGAGCTCGCGGGACGAGGCCGAGGCGGCCGCGCTGGCCGCCGATCTGGGCGCCTGGCTGGACGGCGCCCGGATCCCGGCCGGCCCGGTCCGGACCTGCTTCCGCCTGTCCGAACCTGCGCTGTCCGAACCTGCACTGTCCGAACCTGCGCTGTCCGAGCCCACGCTGTCCGAATCTGCGCTGTCCGAGCCCGCGGCGGAGGACGCGCCCTGGCGGGTCGGGTTCGCGCTGCAGTCGGCCGAGGACCCCAGCCTGATGGTGCCCGCCGCCGACCTGTGGGCCGGTGAGGGCTTCGGGCCGGGCGGCGACCCGGTGGAGGAGCTGCTGGCCGGGCTGGGTGCGGCGGCCCGGCTGTTCGGCGAGCTGGAGCAGGCGCTGCGCGAGCCCGCCCCGGCCGGGCTCGAGCTGGACACCGCCGGGGCGTTCCGGTTCCTGTCGGAGACCGGCCCGCTGCTGGCCGGAGCCGGGTTCGGCGTGCTGCTGCCGGACTGGGTGCGCAAGGCGCGGCTCGGGCTCAAGCTCACTACCCGGTCTCAGTCCACGCCGTCGGGCGCGGTGGCCGCCACGGCCCGGTTCGGCCTGGGCGACCTGGTCAGCTTCCAGTACGACGTGGCCGTCGGCGACCAGGTGATCGACCCGGCCGAGCTGGCCGAACTGGCCCGGCTCAAGGTGCCCCTGGTCCGGCTGCGCGGCCAGTGGGTAGAGCTGGACGAGGCGCACCTGAAGGCCGCGCTGCGGTTCCTGGAGAAGAACCCGGCCGGGACCATGACCGCCGCCGACGCGCTGCTGGCCGGGCTGGGGCTGGGGGACGGCGCCGACGAGGACGTCCCGCTGGCCGCCGTGGACGCCGACGGGTGGCTGGGCGATCTGCTGTCCGGCCAGGCGGACCGGCGGCTGGCGCCGATGACCGCGCCGGCCGGCTTCGCGGGCACGCTGCGGCCCTACCAGGAGCGGGGCCTGTCGTGGCTGTCGTTCCTGGGCGATCTGGGCCTGGGCGGCATCCTGGCCGACGACATGGGCCTGGGCAAGACGATCCAGCTGCTGTCGCTGATCGCCGCCCAGCCTGCCGGGTCTGCGCCGACCCTGCTGGTGTGCCCGATGTCGCTGGTGGGCAACTGGCAGCGGGAGGCGGCCCGGTTCACCCCGGGCCTGCGGGTCCACGTGCATCACGGCGCGGACCGGCTGGACGGCGACGAGCTGGCTGCCGCGCTGGGCCAGGCCGACCTGGTCGTCACCAGCTACGGCGTGGCCACCAGGGACCAGGCCGCGCTGAGCACGCTGACCTGGGCCCGGGTGGTGTGCGACGAGGCGCAGAACATCAAGAATCACGCCACCAAGCAGGCCCGGGCCGTCCGGGCTCTGCCCGCCGCCAGCCGGGTCGCGCTGACCGGCACGCCGGTGGAGAACCGGCTGTCCGACCTGTGGTCGATCATGGAATTCACCAACCCGGGCCTGCTCGGCCCGGCCGGGAAGTTCCGGGAGCGATTCGCGGTCCCGATCGAGCGGAACGGCTCGGAGGACGCCGCCCAGGCGCTGCAGCGGATGACCCAGCCGTTCCTGCTGCGCCGCCTGAAGACCGACAAGACCATCATCTCCGACCTGCCGGACAAGCAGGAGATGAAGATCTGGTGCAACCTGACCCCCGAGCAGGCCAGCCTGTACGCCGCCACGGTGGCCGACATGATGAGCCGGATCGAGGACGCCGCCGACGAGATCAGCCGCCGCGGGCTGGTCCTGGCCACCATGGCCAAGCTCAAGCAGGTCTGCAACCATCCCGCGCACCTGCTCGGCGACGGGTCGCGGCTGCCCGGCCGGTCCGGCAAGCTGGCCCGGCTGGAGGAGATCTGCGACGAGATCGTGGCCGAGGGCGACAAGGCGCTGTGCTTCACCCAGTACGCCGAGTTCGGCCGGATGCTGCAGCCGCACCTGGCCGCCCGGCTGGGCTGCCCGGTGCTGTTCCTGCACGGCGGCACGACCAAGAAGCAGCGCGACGCCCTGGTCGAGCAGTTCGGCGCGCTGGATGAGCCCGCCCTGTTCCTGCTCTCGCTCAAGGCGGGCGGCACCGGCCTCAACCTGACCGCGGCCAGCCATGTGATTCACGTCGACCGGTGGTGGAACCCGGCCGTGGAGGACCAGGCTACCGACCGGGCGTTCCGCATCGGCCAGCGGCGGAACGTCCAGGTCCGCAAGTTCGTCTGCGTCGGCACACTGGAGGAGCGGATCGACGCCATGATCGAGGAGAAGAAGGCCCTGGCCGACCGCATCGTGGGCACCGGCGAAAGCTGGCTGGCCGAGCTGTCCACGGCCGACCTGCGGGCCGTGCTGACCCTGTCCCGCGACGCGGTGAGCGAGTTATGAGCGAGCCGCCCAGGGGAGGATGGCAGGACTGGCCGCCCGCCAGGCCGATCCGGGTCGAGGGCGGGATCAAGGCGCGCAGCAAGCGCGGCGCGATCGGCGAGCAGTGGTGGTCCCAGCGGTTCATCGCCGTACTCGAGTCCAGCGGCATCGGCGGCCGGCTGGCCCGCGGCCGCAGCTACGCCCGGGCCGGCCAGGTGCTGGACTTCAAGCTGTCCCAGGGCAAGGTCACCGCCCAGGTGCAAGGGTCGCGGCCGCGGCCCTACCAGGTCCACATCGGGGTGCTGCCGCTGACCAAGCCGCAGTGGCGCCGGGTTCTGCAGGGCCTGGCCGGCCAGGCCCTGTTCCGGGCCAAGCTGCTGGCGGGCGAGATGCCGCACGAGATCGAGGACGTGTTCGCCGAGGCCGGCACGCCGCTGTTCCCGCGGCTGGCCAGCGACCTGGACATGCGGTGCAGCTGCCCGGACTGGGGCGTGCCGTGCAAGCACCTGGCCGCGGTCTGCTACGTGCTGGCCGAGGAGTTCGACCGCGACCCGTTCGCCATGCTGGCCTGGCGCGGCAAGCCCCGCGACGACCTGCTCGCCGCCCTCCGCCAGCTCCAGCCCGCCCCCGTCGGCCCGCGGTCCGGCTCGCCCGGTTCCGCTTCCGCCGGCGTCCCCGGCGCTGGCGCCAGCCCAGTCGGCCTGCCCGGCCCCGACGTGCCGTACCGGCCGCTGGGCGAGGAGCTCGAGTCGTTCTGGTCGCCCGGGCTGAGCCCGGCCCGGCTGCGCGCGCTGACCGCCGCGCCCGCCCCGGCCGCCCCCGACCTGCTGCTGCGCATGTTCCCGCCGCCCCCGGTCCCGGTCCGCGGCCAGGACCTAGCCGACGTCCTGGCCCCCGCCTACCAGCGGTTCGCCGAGTCCTAGAACGGCACCGCTGAGATCACTGACCTACTCGCGGCCGTGCACTGGCCTGACGCAAAGGCGGCATTTATGCTTCGGGGGAACACGTGAACGCTCGGCAAGCGGTGTCCAGCGTCTGCAGTGCTGTGGGGTGACGGACGTGGCGGAGCAGAGTCCGCTAGCGTTTGGCGGTTTACTGCGTCGGCTGCGCACCGATGCGGGGCTGACCCAGGAAGAGTTGGCCTACACGGCTGGCCTGAGCCCGCGAGCGATCAGCGATCTAGAACGCGGAATCAACCTGACCGCCCGCCGGGATACCGCCCGGCTACTCGCCGATGCGCTGGGCCTAGGCGGGACAGCCAAAACACAGTTCGAGGCGGCTGCCCGGGGTCGTGCTCCGGCTGACGGGTTCACGCAGGTCGGGGTGGCGGCGGCCACCCGGACCTTGCCGCGCGACATCGCGTCGTTCACTGGCCGTGCACCGGAGCTGCGCGAGCTACTGAATGCGGCCGACCCGGACACTGTCGTGGGCATTCACGCGATAGGCGGGATGGCCGGGATCGGCAAGACCGTTTTCGCAGTTCACGCCGCGCACCAACTCGCGCCTCGTTACCCGGATGGACAGATTTTCTTGCCGTTGCACGGGCATACGCCCGGTCAGCGGCCGGTCGAGCCGGCGGATGCGCTGGCCAGCCTGCTCCTGACCGTCGGAGTGGCTGCCGCCCAGATCCCGCCGGACGTCGAGGCGCGGATAGCCCTATGGCGGGACCGGCTGGCGGGCAAACAGCTGTTGCTGTTGCTGGATGATGCGGCCGACAGTGAGCAGGTCTGGCCACTGATGCCCGGCGGAGCGGGGAGCCTAGTGCTGGTGACCAGCCGTCGACACCTGACCGCGCTCGACGACGCCCGTGTGATCAGCCTGGATACTCTGCCAACTGCGGACGCTGCCGACCTGCTCGTCCGCCTGGCCAATCGGCCTGGGCTGGACCCTGGCCACGCAGCCGTGCGGGAGATCATCCGCCTGTGCGGGCACCTGCCGCTGGCGATCGGGATGTTGGCGCGCCAGCTGTACCACCATCCGGCCTGGACCGCAGGCGACCTGGCGGCCGACCTGGCTGCAGCGCGGGACCGGCTGGAACTGATGACAGCGGAGAACTTGTCTGTCACTGCCGCGTTCGACTTGTCGTACCAGGACCTCAGCGAAGCCGGGCAAATAGCGTTCCGGCGCCTAGGGCTTCATCCCGGCAACGAAATCGACGCCTATGCCCTGGCCGCTCTTAACAGCATCGACATCGAGGCCGCCCGGCGTCTCCTAACGGCACTTTACGACCAGTACCTGCGCTCTCACCGACATAGGCGACACGCAGCAGCTGATGGCGGATTACCCAGCGGCGACCGTGAGCCTCACCGAGGCACTGCAACTGCTCAGCGACCTTGGCAATCACGTCGGTGAAGCTGGTGCCCTCTACTACCTCGCCGCCGTGCAACGCTTGACCGGGCAGTATGCCGCGGCCGCAGTCAGCCTGGGCCGGGCGCTGGAACTGTACCAGGGTTTGCGCAACCCCATCGGGGAGGCCAACGCCCTCAATTACCTCGGCGCCCTCCAGTACTTGACTGGAGACTATGCGGCAGCCGTCGCTAGTCTAGACCGTGCGCTGGAGCTGTACCGACGTCTTGGCAACCGTAACGGCGAGGCCAACGCGCTCAACTACCTCGGGGCCGTGCAGCAGGAGACCAGGCGACTATACGGCGGCGATTGCCAACCAGGAACAGGCGCTGAACCTCTTCCGTCACCTTGGCAACCGTCTCGGCGAGGCCAACGCCCTCAACTACCTCGGGGCCGTCCAATATGCGAGCGGGGACCACACGTCGGCCATCGCCAGCCTGATCAGAGCGCTCGAACTTTACCGGGACCTCGGCGCCAAGGATGGGGAACCGGAAGTCCTCAATACCATGGGCGAGATCTTCCTGGCCGGAGCGACACCTGCAGATGCACGCGTCCGGTACGAACAAGCCCGCTCGATCGCTTCCCGGATTGGCTCCCCTCTGGAGGAAGCCCGCGCGCTGGAAGGCCTCGGACGATGCTTCCTCGAAGAGGGCCTACCCGGGAAAGCGGCCACATCCTTGCGCGAAGCGTCGTCGATTTACCGTCGAATTGGATCCCCGTACGTGCAGCGAGTGGATGCGGTTCTCCGCGCCCACAGTTTCTAGCTCGGCCTTCCGCCGCCCGCCGAGCCCTGAAGGGAAGTTTGCGCCGTGGTGTATCTGAATGCCGCTTTGCTCCCTCCGTGGCATTGATCGGCAAAAGACACCGGCGCGCGAGCCGATCCCGCTAGGGCGCGCCACGTGCCACAGGGGAGTGGAGTTTATGGCCAGTCAATTCTGGGAGTTCCGGGAGTTTCCCGGCCCCAACGGGGAGGACGACGCGGTTATCTTCCTGAACGAGCCGGACCGGCAGGGACGTGGCGAGGCCGCCGCGGCGCTGCGCAGCGACGGCAGCGTGGGACTGTTCTATCTCGTGCCCGGCAGCCTGGGCGCGAACCCGGACCCGACCTGGGAATCCCGCGAGTTCCCCGGTCCGAACGGGGCGAAGGACGCCGCCATCTTCCTGAACGAGCCGGACCGGCAGGGACGTGGCGAGGCCACCGCAACCCTGCGCGGCGACGGCACCGCGGGGCTGCTGTACCTGGCGCCTGGCAGCCTGGGCATCAGCACCACGCACACCTGGGAGTACGGCGAGTTCGTCGGCCCCAAGCAGGCCGTCGACTTCCTGAACGACCCGGCCCGGCAGGGACGTGGCGAGGCCACCGTAACCCCGCGCAAGAACGGCACCGTGGGCCTGCTGTACCTGGAGCCCGGCAGCCTGGGCGCCAGCACGGCCCATGCCTGGTGCTTCAAGGAATTCCCGGCGCCGCACGGCGTGCGGGACGCCCTGGCGTTCCTGAACGCCCATCCCCGCCAGGGGGAGGGAGAAGTCAGCGGATACGCCCGCACCGACGGGTCCGCCGTGATCTTCTACCTCGAGCCCGGCTCCCACTGATCGCCCTCGGCCGCAGTAGCGGCTTAGGGCAGACGCCCCGGTGTCGCCAGGCACCGGGGCGTCACTCTGCCCGGCCGCCGCCTGCCAGCGGTTCGCGCTCGGCGAAGACGGCGTGGGGGCCGCGTTCATCAAGGTCTGCTGCTATGCGCCGTATCCGGTCAAGGTGTGGTGCAACGGGCATGAGATCGCCCGCCGGGCCGCCCTGGCGGAGGGCATCGCGGTGACGCCGCTGGCCAACGGGTTCGCCGCCACTTCCGACCCGGCCTGGTTGCAGGAGCTGTGCGACCTGGTGCAGGCCGGGACGGTGCGGGAGTCGCGGCGCTGCGCCGGGCCCTCGCGGCATACCAGAAGATCGGGTCGCCTAACGGTGCACCGGCAAGACAACGTGCCCGGCCGCACGAGCCGCACTGACGTCACCGAGGGGGTTGGAACTGTATGCCGGAGTGGAAGGTTCCCGGGTACACCGAGCTGAAGATGCTCGGTTCGGGCGGGTTCGGCCAGGTGGTGATGGCCCGGTACGACGTTACGGGCAACTTGGTGGCGATTAAGTACCTGCGCCGTGAGTTGCTGGATGAGCCGGAGTTTGCCGCGATGTTCCGCGCGGAGGCCCGGGCGCTGGCCTCGCTTTCGGACCCGAACGTGGTCCGGCTGTACGAGTACGCCGAATCGCCGACCGGGGCGGCCATCGTGATGGAACTCATCGACGGCGTCTCGCTACGCGAGATCCTGACGCGGCAGGGCAAGACGTCGGCGGAGGCGGCACTGGTGGTATTGCAGGGCTCGCTGCTTGGCCTGGCCGCCGCGCACGCGCGCCAGGTGGTGCACCGGGACTACAAGCCTGAGAACGTGCTGGTCGACGGGGCGGGCGTCAGCAAGCTGACCGATTTCGGGATCGCGGCCCGGACCGGAGACAACCCGATCCCGGCGGGCACGTTGGCGTACGCGCCGCCGGAGCAGTTCGGCGGCGGCCCGGCCAGCCCGGCTGGTGACGTGTACGCGGCCACGGCCACGTTCTATGAGTGCCTGACCGGGCACCCGCCGTTCACCGGGACCACCGTCGAGGAGCTGATGCACCAGCACCAGACCGCGCCGGTGCCGATGGAGCCGGTGCCCGAAGCGCTGCGGCCACTGGTAGCGGCGGGGATGGCCAAGGACCCGGCCTACCGGCCGGCCGATGCGGCCAGCTTCGTTCAGGCGTTGCGCGAGGTGGCCTGGCCCGCCTACGGCCGCGACTGGGAGGACCGCGGCCGGTCGCACCTGGGCGAGGCCGCGCTGCTGCTAGCCGCCCTGTGGCCTTCCAATGCGGCGCCCGCCGCCGCCGGTCACACCGTAGAGCAGGTCCACCTGACCCACGGCTCCCAGGGGTCCCAGCAGGCCCGCAACCTCGAGCAGGCCCGGCACCTCGAACACACCGAACACGTTGAGCACGCCGAGCACCTCGAGCACCTCGAACACGTCGAGCATGCCGAGCACCTGGAGCATCTCGGCCAGTCCCCGGCCAGCCACTCCGGCTTCAGCGCTGGGACAGCAGAAGCCACCGAGCCCGCAACCGGGACAGTCGGAGCAGCCGGAGGCACCGCGTCCGTCGCAGGGGCCGCAGGGGCCGCAGGGGCCGCCGGGGCGGCCGCCGCCGCAGGCGCGACCTCGTCGCCTCCGGACACGTCGCTCCAGCGACTGGTCCGCAACGTGAGTCAATCCAGCCGCGTCCCGCGACGGCTGCGGCGCGCCATACCGCGTGATCCCAGCCCGGGTGTGGCTACTGCCATCGTCGGAGGCGCCATCGCCGCGGCAGTCGTGATCGTCGTGGTCGTGGCCACGATAGCGTCAGCGCTGACGTCGTCCAGCTCACCGCCCCAAGCCGGCCCGGGCAGTATCGGATCTACGGCCGCGGCCGCGCCCGGCGGTTCATCGGGTTCCGGCTCTGGGTCCGGGGGCATCACCTACTCCGGCAGCTGCTTCGCCGCCGGGCAAATCCTTAACGGAGTCGCCGCCTTGCCTGTCAGCGAAGCCTCCGTCGCTGCCTCTATCCGGTAGCAGGACTCGTCCTGCTACCGGACTCCGAGCTCTCAGATCACTGTCACGTGCGGCTATCCCTATACGTTCACCACTAACGACGCAGAACCCGAAGGCACCATCAGTTACACGTGCAATGACAGCGGGCAAACGTCCGCCTTCTACGTCAACCCGGCAACCGGTGCGTGGATAGCGCAGTCGTGACACGCTCGGCAACGACGCTCCAGGTAGTCAGACGCGGCCAGTGTCAACGCCCTGGTGCCCGGCAAATCGGCGTGCCCGCGGCGCTAGCCGCCGCCGCTCGGCAACTGAGGCCAGTTCGGTGAAGGTCATCATGTCCTGACCCTTGCGACGGCCCGCCGTCTGTGAATATCGCGGAACCTGCAGCTGGTGTGCGCGCCGAGCCAGTTTTGACATGACCGTGCCCTAAGGTGCCGGGCATGGCCAAGGCGGCGCGGGTGCTGGCGGCACTGAAGCGGGACGGGTGGATCAAGGTCAGGCGGTCGGGATCGCACCGGGTACTCGCCAAAGGCGGCCAGCAGCGCATCTGGGCCTACCATGATGGCGTGGACCTGGGCGGCCCGGCGATGGCCAGGATCGCCCGCGACTACGGCCATACCCTTGCTGAGCTGCGGAAGCTATAGGACCATCGAGTGATGAGCGCACTGCGGGTCGAGTTCTTCTTCGACGAGGAAGCCGGCAACTGGCACTACCGCGTGCCGGCCCTGCATATCAACGGCGGCGGGACCCCCACCCGCGAGGATGCCGAGCGGGACTGTCTGTCCGCCATCGCGTTCGCGCTGGAAGGCGATCCCCGCGACTACGACACCGACGCCGAGACCCTCACCTTCGACGTCAACGTCGCACCAGCAGCCTGAGCAACCAGACTTCACCGCAGATTCCGGCCAACCTCACCGACTTCAAGCACTCCGCGCGGCATGACAGTGCGTCCGAGACACGGCATGTGGGCAGTGGCCCGGTCAAACTCAGAGATTGATTGTCCCGCCCAGAATGAAGATCCACTTCGCCCTACCGGGACTGTGGGTACCTTAGCCCAGCCGCTGAGTTCTACCATCCGAGTTCGTTCCACTTAGGGGCACAAGCTCCCTGCATTTCAAGGCGTCTAATCGACCGACAAAGACGTTCGAATCCCAGGAAGTAAAGCTGACTTTTGCATTTTTATGGTTCGCGGAAATCATCCGATCTATCGTTGCGGAAGCTCGCCTCAATGAGTTAGGGTGGTCATGCCGTGGGATACAACTCGCCTACACGGGCCCGTCTCTGCTAGAGGGAAATCCACATCATGATCCTCACCGCAGGAGGTCCACAATAGCGTGCTTTGCCTCCAAGCTTAATTATTTACCACCACGCGGCTCGATTGGCCCACGCCGGAATGATCCGAACCTCCAGCGGATGTCCTTGGATCCGAGATTTCCCGATACCGCCCTATGCATAGACCAGATAGGTGTGTGTTCGGAGGCAGTTTCCGCCTACCGCGGTTACTGCGTGGGTCCTGTGGCGTAGCTCCGCCCCGACGGGGTGTGCCAGATCAGGACACCCGGCTCCGGCTGCTCGAGCCGCCAGCCTTCGGACTGCTTGACGCGATGATGATGGCGGCACCGTGGAGAATCACTGCATCCGCAAATAAGACACTGACCATGCCGCCCTCATATGTAATACGAATCGTGTTACACTTCTGGATATGACGGTCGTGACGGTGCGGGTCGATGACAAGACCCGGAAGGAACTGGATGAAGTGGCCGCCGAGCTTGGCGAGTCCGCTTCCGAGGTGATCAGGAAGGCGATCCACTTGGCGTGGTTCGCCGCGATGCAGGACAAGATGCGCCGGGAGTCCGCTGAGATCGCCGCTGATCCGGCAGAGCGCGAGGAGGCCGAGCGGATCCGGGAGTGGGCCCGCTACCTTGCTTCGTAAAGGGTCGGTCTTCGTCATCACGCTACCTGCGCGCACCGGGGACCATACGCAGCAGGGGCGGCGGTACGCGGTCGTGGTCACGGCGACCAGTTTCATCGGCTCAGTAGTAACTGTCGCACCGACATCGGCCTCTGCCCGGGCGAGCCTCACCCGCCCTGAGGCCGAGATCGAGGGCCAGAAATGCCGTATCTTGCTTGAGCAGATGCTGGCAGTGGACGTGTCCAAGCTGACCAACTGGATCGGCGTTCTGGACGGCCATGAGATGGAAGCTCTGGACAACGCACTCCGCCTGTACCACGGCCTGATCTAGCAGACGGCGCAGTCCCCGGCACGTACTGTTCGGCGTCCTTGCCGGATGTCTCCAACCATGTCATGGTCACTTCATGAGCTCGGCCGAAGTGTGTCGTTATGTCATGCAGGCTGGGTCGCGGTGTCATCATCAGTAACACTTGCTTCTGTTGTCCCGCAGCAACTGAACAGGGATGCGTTGTGTACGAGGATGCTTTTCTGTTATGCGCTTGACTGGCTAGGTGTTTGGGGTGACGATTCTTGAGAATGTTTCTCTGTCATTCGAGCAAGGAGAACCTCTGATGCACGTCCGATTCCTCGGCAAGGACCCCGACTCGCAGGAGGGGCAGTCGCCTACCCTGTTCGCGACCGACCGGACAGACCGCAAGACCTACATCGCCCAGGGGTGGATTGTGACCGACCCGGTGGCGCTGGCGGAGCTGGGCGACATCCCGCCTGGTGAGGCCGTGATCGAGATTCCCGCCGATGTCTTGCGTTTTGCGGGGGAGGTCCGCTGAGCCTGCTCATCGGTGAGGAGTTCTCCCGACTCTTCCGCACGTTTGAGCACACGGCCTTCCGGCTGGAGGCGCGAGATTACTACTACTCGCCCAACGAGTCGAAGGCGCTAGCTCAGTTCGTCGCGGGAGAGCCGGTTGACATGGGCTGGTTCCAGAACTGGCTGTCGATGATCCGCGCGGCAACCGCCGGGGGACGCCGGTTTTCGCGCGTCCGCGTGGTCAGCGTGCCGCTGACCGATTACAGCCGCTTTGGCGTGTTCTGCTCGCAGTACACGAACGCGGCTGGCGAGGAGATTCGTTACCTGACCCGCGATCAAGCCCGTGACCTGCCGGATTACGATTACTGGCTGTTCGACTCGCGGCTGCTGGTCAAGATGCACTTCGATACCGAAGAGAACTTCCTCGGCGGTGAGGTGATCAAGGACCCGGCCGTGATCGTGCAGCACGGTTACTGGCGCGATGCTGCCTGGCATCGCGCGGTTCGACGGGACGACTTTGCCTCCGAGTAGAACTGCTGGCGTCCTTACTGTTCACGAGGCGCGCCACGCGCTGGGACAGCGGCTCCGCGAGCTTCGCCAGCAGGCCGGGCTGACCGGCCGGCAGGTCGCGGACTCGCTGTCCTGGCCTGCCTCGAAGGTCTCCAAGCTGGAGAACGGCCGGCAGACACCGACCGACGAGGATGTCCGCGGCTGGGCCAGCGTCACCCATGCCGGGGCTGAGGCTGAAGCGCTGCTCGCCTCGCTGCACACCCTGGAAGTCCAGCATGCTGAGTGGCTGCGCCAGCTCAAGACCGGGCTGCGGCCCCACCAGGACGAGATCGCCGACCTGGACGCGAAAACGCGGCTCTTCCGCGCGTTCGAGCCCACGTTCATTCCGGGGCTATTGCAGACGGCGGGATACGCCCGGGCCCGTTTCGCGCAGAGCATCACCGTGTTCAAAGTGCCCAATGACATCGATGAGGCGGTCCGGGCGCGCGTGCGGCGTCAGGAGATGCTGTACCGGCCGGACAAGCGGTTCTATTTCGTGCTGACCGAGGCCACGCTGCGGTACCGGCTATGCCAGCCCGAGGTGATGCTCGGGCAGCTGGACCGGCTGATCTCATTCGCGGCACTGCCCAACGTGCGGCTCGGCATTATCGGCTTCGATACCGCGTACGTGGTCGCGCCGGCGCACGGTTTCTGGCTGCTGGACGATGACAAGGTGATGGTCGAGACGTTCTCGGCGGAACTGAACCTCGCCCAGCCGCAGGAAATCGAGCTGTATGCCGGCATCTTCGACCAGATGGCGGCCGTGGCCAGTTACGGCCGGGCGGCGCGTGCGATCGTGACCCGTGTCATCGACGATCTTGCGCCAGAGGAACCTGAGGATGGCTCGTGATTTCCCGTCCCGTCTCATGGGACAGCTATTTCTAGAAACCCTTAGAAACTTTCTGGCCATTCACATCTTCCGGCCCTACTCTCCCAATGAAGCGCCCGTGCATACCGGGCGGCCGGGAGGCCGGAGTGAGTACGTTCGTCCCGCTGCTGGACACCGAACAGGTCCAGCGCCTGCCGGCGGGTGCCCGCGAGGTGGTCGAGTACCGCAAGAGCGGGCTGAGCCTGAACCACATTCAGGGCTGCCCGCTGGACTGCGCTTACTGCATCCGCCATACCTACGGCCTATGGGATCAGCGCCAGCCGCGCGCCTTGATGCCCGACGCCGAAGCGGCGGAGCGCCTGGTCAGCCATCGCTACTTTCGGGCGGACGTCACCCCAGTTCAGCTTCTCAACCGTGCGACAGACCCGTTCCTGCCTGCTGTCCGGCCGCACACGCTGGCGGTGCTGGCCGATCTCGACGGCCGTGGCCTGCGCAACCACGTGCTGGTCATCACGCGGCACCAGATGAAGCCCAGCGACGCCTGCCGGCTGAACCAGCTCGTGAACCTCAAGGTGACTTTGCTGTTCACCTATTCCGGCATCGACGACAAGCGCATCGAGCCCTATCCGTCCCGGGTCGCGGCCGATTCGCTGAAGCTCATGAGCGCCCCGGGCCGCCGCCGGTACCGGACTATCTTGTACTGGCGTCCGCTGGTGCCTGGCCTGAACGACAGCGATGAGCATCTTGCGCGGGCGTACGCGCTGAGCCGGCTGGCCGACGCCACGGTCTTTACCGGCTTGTTCTACCGGGATCAGATCGCGCGCTACTACCGGGCCAGCGGGCTGCCCGAACCCTACGCCGCCACCGCGCGCCGGAAGATCGTGCCCGAGGCACTCGAACAGCGAGTGCTGGCAGCCTTCGCGGGTTCAGCCTCGCTGTTCCGCAAGACCTCGTGCGCTGTTTCCTACGTCCACGGCCTGCCCGATTACAACGGTCATTACGGCATCCGGGAACTGTGCGACATCTGCCCGGCTGGCCAGGTCAGCCTGTGCCGCGGCGCGCACCGGGTACCTTCTGCGGACCAGATTTACCAAATGGCCCGCGCGTTGCCGGAAGCGGAGAGCATACAGGTCGTAGGCATCAGCGAGCGGGCCGCCGTCGTGTCCGGGCTGGGCGATGAGCAGCCGCGCTACTACCTGCAACATGCGCTCGGTTTCCAGATGCATGACGTGCGGCACCCGCACCATGAGCACCGTCACGGCCGCGCCGATACCGGATGGGACACGCCTCACGATGGCTGACTGGACAAGCCTGCGCTATGCCGTCGCCGATGTGGAAGGCAACGGTCAGCAGCCTCCCGACCTGGTAGAACTGGCAGTCCTGCCGATCACGGACGGGGTCATCGGTGAGCCGGTGAGCTGGCTGGTCAAGCCACCGCGGCCGATCACGTCCTTCGCCACCAGCATTCACGGGATATCCGGTAGGGATGTCGCCAGCGCCCCCGCCTTCGCCGACATCGAGCACGAAGTGCGATGGGCGCTGGCGGACAGGGTGCTCGTCGCCCACAACGCGCATGTAGACGTAGCCGTTCTGGGCCGCGAGCTGGACGGCTGGGAGTCCCAAGAGGTATTCGACACGCTCAAGCTCGCCAAGCGGCTGCTCCCGGGCCAGCCCAGTTACAAGCTCGGCGTGCTGGTCAAGGCGCTGTCGCTGGATGACGGGATGCCTCCCGGCCTTGAACCTCACCGCGCCGCCTATGACGTGCTAGTCACGGCCCGCTTGTTCGCCCGGCTCGCCACCGGCCACGACGGAAGCCCGGTCTCGCTCGATGAACTTCGCGGGCAGGCAGGAGAACAGAAGCACGGAGGCACAGATGAGGCTGCGTCCCTTTTCTAGCCGGGACCGAGGCATGTTCATCAGCATCGACGGCCCCAGCGGTGCAGGGAAATCGACGATAGTCCGCCACCTGGCGCAAATGCTGGTAGCGGCCGGCGAGAACGTGCATATAACTGCCGAGCCGTCACACGGGCCGATCGGTGTGTTGTGCCGGGAGCTGACTGAATCGGTTACCGGCCACGCCCTTGCCTGCCTGTATGCAGCCGACCGCTACCACCATGTGCAAACGGAAATCCGCCCGCATACGGAAAGCGGAGAGACCGTCATCAGCGATCGGTATATCCCGTCCGGCCTTGTCATGCAGCGGTTCGACGGTATCGACCCGTCCTTCCTGTGGCATCTCAATTCCGAAGCTGACCGCCCTGACCTCGCCGTGATCCTGGAAGCTGACCCGGACACCATAGCGGAGAGGCTAGCCGCGCGCGGTCCGCATAA
Source organism: uncultured Actinomycetes bacterium (assembly GCA_963835775.1). GTDB lineage: Bacteria > Actinomycetota > Actinomycetes > Streptosporangiales > Streptosporangiaceae > Palsa-504. The sequence continues at coordinate 61,674 of CAWIHB010000011.1, forward strand.
TCGCTTCCAGCTCACGCCCGGCAGCAGCCACGCCGAGGCTCATTTTTACCGGCAGGCAACCGAAAGGCTGATCCAGGCCGGTTTTGACGTACTGCGCGTGGACTGCAATAAACGACCGCCGGAACAATCTGCGGCATTCATCCGCGACCAGCTCATGAGCTTCTTCACGTCTGCGGCTAGTTGACTGCACCATTGGAGAGACTTCCATGCATGGCAAGACGAGTGCTGCCAGGCAGGACAGCGCCGACGGGCACGCCCGTCATCTCGACACAACGGAGCGAGCGGTGCCACTAGTCCGCGGCGATCCCTGCACTGGCCAGCCCAGCACTACAGTGAGAATTCCGCCATTCACGGCATCGCAGGATGATCGCTGGATTCGCCAGTGGCCGCTGCGGAGCTTCCTGGAACTAGGCGCCTTTCCGGGTGCCGTGCCATGCGCCCGTCTGCATGCCCGGCAAATGCTATGGGAATGGCGGCTTACCGGCCTGAGCGACATCGCTGAATTGCTTATTTCGGAGCTGGTAACGAACGCGGTGCAGATATCATGCGCAGACGCGCAAACTACACCGGTACGACTATGGATGATGGCCAACCCGACGCGGATGCTGATCCTGGTGTGGGACTCCAGCCCGCTACCTCCGGTGCGCAAGAGTACCAGCCAGGATGACGAGAACGGCCGTGGCCTGCTGCTGGTGGAAACCCTCAGTACGCGGTGGGACTGGTACTTCCCGCCGCAACACAATGGCGGCAAGGTGGTCTGGTGCGAGCTACAGACTTAACCGTCCACGCCATGGAGAACCGCGGCATGAAGAGCGCATGGAAGGAAAATCGCGCGTGACGACCAGCCCTCCACCGTACAGCGGTGCCCCATGGCAGGAGCCATCGGGACAGCAGGACGCCTACGAGCTGATGCCCGTCCTCGCCAGTGCCGCAGCATTGCCGTCCAGGCCGCGGCCGGATGCGGTAGGTGTAAGGAGCTGGGTACCGGTCGACCCGGAGATCCTGCGCCGCGTGCGATCGGCCCTTGACCGGCTATGACCCCGAACCGCCTTGATCACTGCAGTATGCCCACGCCCCGCCGATCGGGCAGGTTCGGCGGGGCGTCAGCCTCTTTGACAAGAGCCTGGGTTAGTCCGTGGCAGAACCGTGGATGCGTTCTTGCTGCTCGGCATTCACCTCGGCCCACGATGGGTGGTCGCGGTCTACGACTACCGGCCGCTCAACGTCCGGGATCAGCTCCTCGTCCTCGTCCTCGTCCTCGTCGTCTTCGCCTGGCGGTGGAAGTGAACCGTTCCTGTGATTGATGATCTCTTCAGCCTGGAGGCGGGCGGCGGTCAGCCGTCCCGCCTTTGCCAGGTATCCCTCGCCCGGCCGGTCGTCGCCGGCCAGTTCCTCGGCCAGCCTGGCCCGCATGGTCAATCCGAGCCTGACCGCGGCGAGGTCGGCATCCAGGTCATCGACCTGCTCATACCACGGTGGGCCGAACCAGGGCCACAGGAGCTGGCACCACCACGGCAGCTCGTCGTGCGGCTTCGTGCTCATGCTGCCTCGCTCTCGGGCCGGTGACCATTGCCGCCCGCGGTGACCTGGGCGACGAGCTGGCTCACCCTGCGCCGGGACAGGCCGAACCGCTCGGCCATGGCCCGCTGGCTCGGCGGTGCACCCGCCGCGACCGACGCCGCGTAGGCCGCCTGCACCGTCTGCTCCACATCACCTGGCACTGTCGGCACGGCTGGCACGCCGGTGGCCGCGCGTGGCCCGCGCGAGCGGCGCACGAGCTGCGTGGCGATCTCCACCGTGCCGATGAACGCGACCGCGGGCCAGGCCGAGATCAGCGCCCCGAGCAGCCCGTACCCCGCCCCGTAGGCGATGTTCGCGCCAATGGTGGCAGCGATGCCGAGCCACAGCATGAACCGGGCAAGCCTTGGCGCGTCACGGTCGTTGCGCGCCTCGTGCAACAACACGAGCGAGGCCGCCAGGATCAGCCCGTCCACGCTCAGCGGCAGCAGCCGGGCCGCCGTACCATCCTGCCCGTGCGCCCGGCCTAGCCCGTAGATGTGGGAATAGGAGACCACTGCCGCGAAGGCGGCCACGGCGCAGACCACGGCCGCCGTCGCGAGGCGGATAACCCGGTCCCCGGTCACCGGGCCGCCCCGCGGCTCGTCGACGAGGATGCGCTGCTGGATGCGGTGCGCGGCCGGATCTCCGAGCTGCCCCGGAAACAGCACGGGAAGAACAGGTCATCGCTCGGCGTACTGCCCGCCGCGGGTTGGCCATCCTCCAGCACGGCCAGCTCGCGGGCCGCCACGCACACGTACCATTCGTCCGGGCCGCACTGTTCTACGATGGTTCCTGGCAGCCACGGCCACCGCTCACGGTCGCCCTGCTCCTCCTGATTCGAGCGCGGGTAGCGGACCTCGACCGGGCTCTCATCAGGGAACTTGCCGTCGTTGTCCTCGTCTTCGTACATGCCGGCTCCTTCCAGGAGCCAGGCGGATAATGTGTGTCATTATCGTTTGCACCGTGGACTATGACCGCATTCGTAGATATAACGGCTGAGCTGGTCAAACATCATCTGGCTGCTGCCCGAGCCTGAGGGGTTCTGCCGCGCGTCGGCAGAAGTCCCATGGATGCGTACCGCTGGCCTCGCACTTTCCCTGGATGGCAGAAGTCTGCTATACAATCTATACTTCTTCCATGGCGCTGAGCATCAAGAGTGACGAGGCGGACCAGCTCGCCAGGGAGCTGGCTGCGGAGACAGGCGAGACGCTGACCGAGGCCGTCGTGATCGCGCTCAGGGAGCGACTCGATCGTGAGCACGCCAGGCACGTGGCCAGCATGAGGACGCGACTGGCGCGCCTGGCGGACGATGTGGCGGCCCTGCCGGTTGCCGATAGCCGGGCGCCAGAGGAGATCATCGGCTACGACGATGCTGGCCTGCCGCGTTGACGCAGCCGATGCGCGGGAGCCTTGTCGTCGACACGTCGGCAGCCGCAGCAGTCATCCTCGGCGAACCGGGGTGCGATGAACTCGCGATCCACCTAGAGAACGCCCTCGCGCGGCTGATGCCTGCCGCCATCCGAGTCGAGCTGGGCATCGTCATTGAGGCCAGGCTCTGGCCCGCTGGGCAAGACGTTGCTGACCGGTTCCTTCGTGACGCGAAGATCGACATCGTGCCTGTTGACGCAGACCTGGCCGCCCGAGCGATGAGCGGCTGGCGGCGATATGGCAAAGGGCGTCATCCAGCCGGGCTCAATTTCGGTGACTGCTTCACATACGCGCTCGCCGAACGAACCGGGCACCCCATACTGTGCATCGGTGATGACTTCGCCGCCACCAGTATTGCCGTGGTGCGCCCCCGGGCCGGGGCCTGATCCAGCGTAGCCATGTCGGTCCGCAGCAGGGTCTGTCCAGGCGCCGACTGACTGTACCGCGTTGGCTGGGAGCCAGACCGACGAAGTGTGTCATTATCGTTTGCACGATGGCTCCTGCCAGTACTCACATGTCTCACCAGTGAGTTCGCGGCACTGTGGTACTGGCTAGGTTCCGCCCGCGTCGAGCATCTTCCGCATAGGCTCGGCGTCGCCACGCATGATCGCGGTGGAGGCCTCGATGTTCCGCGCGGCGTCGAGGTGCCAGGAGCGTGAACCCCCCGTCAGGAAACATGCCCCTGCCCGAACCAGGGGCGCGACGAGATATGACAGCATGACTGTGTGAGCATGCGAGTGCCCGAGCAGGAAACGCGACTGGAAGCCGAGGAGTACCTCGCCGCGTCGCCGGACGCCTTCGGCGATATCGAGGTCGTTGATGGGCTCGTGGTCTACAGCATGGCGCAGTCAGAGTTGCATGACCTCGTGGTGCGTCGGCTGGCCGCAGCTCTGGAGAACGCCCGTCCGGCTGAGGGACCGTGCTTCCGGGTCAGCTCGGATGTCGCGGTAAGGTTCGCGGACGCCGCGAGTTCGTCGGCCGACCGCAGGCTCAACATCCGGTACCCCGACATCATCCTGCGCGACTGTGACCCCTATGACGTGAACACCGTACAGGATCACATCCAGCTCATCGTCGAGGTGACCTCGGAGGCGACCGTCGAGATCGACACCACGGCCAAGCGTCTCCAGTACGCCGCCGCTGGGGTTCCGGGATATCTGGTCATCCATTTCGGCAAGGACTGGGCGCGGATCAGCGAGATTGAGGAGTATCGCCTCGACTGGTCTGGCCGCCGGTACGTCGCGCACGCCGTGCACCGCCGGGCGCTGATACTGGATGAGCCGCTTCGCCTCACTGTGACGTTCGAGGACCTCCAGCGTCCTTGAAGTCATGGACGGAGCAGGTACCAGCCTGCGGCCGTGCGCGCTGCGGCGGCAAGCGCGGTCAGCGACGCTGGCCTCCGGCATCCCAGCGGCCAGTAGCGCACCGCGGAGCTAGGCGGACAATGTGTGTCATTATCGCTTGCACCGTGGGGCCAGCCCACATTCGCAGGTGCGGCCGCCCTTGTCCCAGGCGAGCGTGTGGTCCAGGTCGCATCGGGCGGTGTGCCGCCGCTCGCAGCTTCCCGTAGGTCAGTGTCCCGGCGGTCTCGGCCAGCTCGGCGTCGGCCTTGGCCGCGTCCTCATCGGACAGGATGCTGGTCTCTTCCACGATGATCCGCAGCTTGACCGAATCCAGCGTCCCGGTGCCCAGCGCGGCAAAGCTGCGGGGCAGCCGCTCAGCAACGGTGGAGGCGTATTCCATCTGCCCGGCCGCGGCGTTGTAGGTCAGATGAAGTTCATCGGCCAGCTCGTCGGCAGCGAACTCGCCCCGGGGGCCGCGGGCCTCGGCCCGGCGGGCGAACTCACGGGTCGCGGCCATCGTGACCCAGACCGACCAGGATTGCTGCTTCTTGCCCGCGGCGATGAACCCGACCAGCTGGTCGTCTGACAGCCCGGCCACACCGGACCCGCGCTGTCCTCCGATCAGTTCCATCAGCGTGGCGGTCATCGCGCCGGGCGGCTGGTCCGGGGCCGGGCCGGACTGGCCGAACTGGTCCGGGTCGAACTCTTCGGCGGGCAGGCACAGGAACAGGCCCTGCTCCGGCCCGGCCTCGGGAAACGGGGACTCGTCAGGCTCCTCGCCATCGTCCTCGTCTGGATCGGGGAACGGGTCCTGGTGCATCAGCCACCGTCCGTTCGGGAGAAAGATCTGAACACTCCGTGCCTACAATTATAGCATTAAGATGCACGCAGATGGCATGATTACGAACAATTTTTCAGCAGAAATTACCGCCTGCGGCTGCGTCGGCCCTAAGGCCAGGACACCGTAAGTGGACTCGGCGCTCGACAGCCCCGGACGGGAACCCGGCAGCCCTCACCGCTAATTGGCCGAGCGCTATCCTCCCCGGCTTAGCCGCGCCTGGACCGGGTCCGGCGACGCGGAGCGTAGGATCCTGATCGCGAAGACCGGATGGGGAGGGAAACGACCGACATGACGCCAATGCGCTGGTCTTCAGCCCGGATGGTCGGCTGCTGGCCACCGCCGGATCAGACGGAACGGCCCGGCTGTGGGCGGTCGGCTTTCCTGCCAACCTGCTGGGCGCCGTATGCGCCGTGGCGGGCACCGCCCTGACCCCCGCGCAGTGGAACCTCTCGTCCAGTCCGTGTCCTACCAGCCCACGTGCCCATAGTCGCTTCCCCGGCCTCAGAACGTGTACTTCCTGAACATCTTTTCGCCATCAAATCGGCGGCTGGGCCGGCGCTGGCCATAGAACGGTCAGCTGAATGGGTAGACGTAAGCGGACATGCCGACGTCTCCCCACTGAAGAGCAACGGCGCTGCCGGGCCATGGCACATTGTGGAATGTCGCGAACGATGTGTGGGTGCCTCCCGGCGGCACCGTCACCGCCAGGTCGGGGTCCTCGCTGCAGGTCGTGCTCTGGGCCGGGACCGTGCCGTCGTCACCTTTACCACCAGACATGTTCTCTGCGACAAACGAGGCGTCCGGCCAGTCGCCTGGGCAGCTCAAGGTCTGGTCGGAGGACGAGAAGTTGGTGTACGTGATATACGCAGTCCAGTAGAGCGGCACGCCGGATGAGTACGGCTGCACAACCGATTCTGTCCAGACGACTTTGAACACGCCGCTGAGATCGCTGTTGATCACAGCGTTCGGGCCGGCATAGGTGCCTGCCTTCGTGCACCCGGTCCCGTCCGGCTCACACACGGTGGCGGGCGGCGCCGAAGGCGGCGAGGTCGGTGTCGGCGATGGTGAAAGCGAGGTCGGTGTCGGCGATGGTGAGAGCGAGGTCGGTGTCGGCGACGGTGAAAGCGAGGTCGGTGTCGGCGACGGTGAGAGCGAGGTCTGCGGAAGCGAGGTCGGCGACGGCGACGGCTGAAGGGAGACGGGCTGTGCTGCCGCTACGGGATGGTCCGGGGCGGTGGGCCGTTGTGAGCCGGTGGCGGCGAGCGCGGTGCTTGCCGCCGCGGCCGCGACCACGACGCCGGCCGCGATGGCAGCCTTGACCGGGCTGAGGTGCCGCAATCTTATGCGCCGGCGCAGAGGGATCCGGTGCACGGTGCTGCCCTGCACCGTAGGCGGCGGGCCGGACGGCCACAATGCCGCAAGCAGCAGCGCCGCCTCGCTCAGGTGAGACCGGCCGCGATCGTGCCAGCCTCGGCCGTAAGCGCCTGATGCGGCGGTAGCGAGTTCGGAGACAAAGGCGGTCGCGTCAGTCGGCCTGCGCTGGGGGTCCTTGGCCATCCCAGCGGCCACCAGCGGCTGGAGCGGTCCGGGCAGCGGGTCAAGGGGCACCGGCTCGGAGCGATGCTGACGGAGCAGCTCACCGGGTTCTCCGCTGAAGGGCGGGCGGCCGGTGAGGCACTCGTAGAAGGTGGCGGTGGCAGCGTAAATATCGCTAGCCGGGCTAGCCAGAGCGTCGGCCATCTGCTCGGGCGCCGCGTATGCCAGCGTGCCGGCCGGGACCGGGTGGTCACCGGTGCGTGCCGCGATGCCGAAGTCAGTCAGCTTACTGATGCCGTCGCCGTTGACCAGCACGTTCTCCGGCTTGTAGTCCCGGTGCACGACACCGCGGCGGTGCGCCGCCGCCAGGCCAAGCAGCGAGCCCTGCAGCACGGCCAGGGCCGCCTCCGCGGTGGTCTTGCCCCGGAAATTCAGGATGTCGCGCAGCGAGACGCCGGCGATGAGTTCCATGACGATGGCCGCGCCTGCGGGTGATTCGACGTATTCATACAGCCGGACGACGTTCGGGTCGTCCAGGGCGGCCAGGACGGTTGCCTCGCCGCGGAACATCTCGGTGAATCCGGGATCGGCGAGCAGGTCATCGCGCAGGTATTTGATCGCTACCAGGGTGCCTGACGCGTCGTGCTTGGCTAGCATAACGTTGCCGAACCCGCCTGAGCCGATGCCCTTCAGCTCGGTGTATCCGGGAACCTTCCATTCCGGCATGCCGATCCGCCCCCCTTGGCGTCAGTCCGGGCCGCGAGGCCGGACACCGTGTCCTTATGGGTCTACGGTGACCGTCCCGGCCGAAGCATTGCTGGTCGTTTGGCCATCACCTTTATCAGTCGGCGCCGCAGGACCAGGTACGGATGACCTTTCATCATCTGGTCCACCTCATGCCCACCTGATGCGGCGTTTCGGTATCACGGCAAATCATGACTCCGGAATCGGGGATAAATACTGCCCCCGGGCCCGCAACCTGATTGCTCGAGTCTGGCACCAGAACCATCAGATGGTCAACGGCCTCATAGCCGTCATGCATTAGCCGCTCGAAATTTGGATAGCACGGCGCAATCCCGCTTTAGTTTCGGAACCGACGGCAAGATCGGTTAATACTAGTTACGATGAGGTATCGCTCGTTTACAAGAAGTGACAGCTTCGGGGGTGAGCCGCTCGCCCATGGCCGGAAAGCTGAAATTGCCTGTAGTTCTGGGCGAGCCAGATGTCGTAGGCCGCCTCGGCGTCGGTGCCGCGGCCGCACCCACGAGCGGAACAAGCCTCCTGAGCCTCCAGGGCTTCGCGTGTTCTCCCGGGCCTTCTGTTCCCTCGGTTCCCTCTGTTTCCTGTGAGCAGCCACGGTGAGTCCGCAGCGCAAGCGGCGATCGAGTCGTATGGCACGTCGGCCGGTCCATGAAACCACCGCCGATCAGGCTGATCCGATCTGGGTCGATGTTGGCAGCCGCCGCATGTTCGTCGTCGGCTGGACACCGGGCGGGGCTCCGTATGGCCGTGTTCGAGGACGAGATGGACCCACCCAACCACCAGCGGCCGCCGGGCCCTGCGGACGCCCAGGGCAGGTCCGTAACTCAGCCATGCCGAAGGCCGCTCGCAAGCCAGCTTCGACGCGGCGCATACCCGGCACCGTGATTGCGCCGGCATCCCCCCGCACCTCATCGTCGTAGATCGTCTCGATATCGTCGCAGGAGACCCAGCCGGTCATTACTTCATCCGGCCCCAGCTGCACCATCGCAGGGCGCTCAGCCTTTGGCGGAGTGTGCATTCTACGCTGCACAGCTATTGAGCGCAGCCATGCACCAGGCCAGGAAGCCGCCAAGACCCGCCTGGCCGTGATCGTCAGCAACGACGCTGCCAACGGCACCGCGACCCGTCTGGGCCGCGGAGTCGTCACGGTGGTGCCTGTTACCTCAAGTACCGAGCGGATCTACCCGTTCCAGGTCCTGCTGCCGGCCCACCTCACCGGCCTGTCACACGACTCTAGGCGACGTGCTCACTGACACGGAGACGCTCCTCAAGTGGTACAATATCTAGTACTGCTTATCGAGGGATGGTTATCGTGTCGATCACCGCGAGCGAGGCGCGCAAGGGACTCTTCCCGCTGATCAAGAAAGTCAATGAGGACCACGACGCTATTGAGATCGTCTCCAAGCACGGTAACGCCGTCCTGGTTTCCGCCGAGGACTACGCTGCTCTGCGCGAAGGTGCTTACCTGCTGCGCTCGCCGGCCAACGCCCGCCGCCTGCTCAAGGCCTACGAGAACGCCCTGAATGGCACCCACGTGGCCGAGCACGACCTAGCCGATCCCGGCGAGGCGGACGCCCGGTAGCGGCCGTGAAGCTGGTATTCGAAGACCAGGGTTGGGAGGACTACACCTCCTGGCTCAAGACCGACCGCAAGATGCTCGCCCGCATCAACAAGCTCATCGAAGACGTCCGGCGGGATCCCTTCACCGGCATCGGCAAGCCCGAGCTGCTCAAATACCATCTGCCTGGAGCATGGTCGCGGCGGATCGACGACGAGCATCGCCTCGTCTACCTCGTCACGGAAGCAGAGATCATCATCCTCGCGGCGCGCTACCACTACTGACGGCGCTGCCGGACTGGGGCGTCAGCCCCCGGGGCCGGGCGAGGGGGCCCAGACGCGGCGCATGGCCTCGGGCAGACCCCACCAGCCCAGCGGGGTCAGGCAGTCCTCATCGTCGATCGCGCCCAGGACCTGCCACAGCGTGGTCACCGGCAGGAACAGGCTCTCCATACCCAGCTCGTCGAACTCGCTGTCGTCGTCGAACTCGCCGAAGTCGTAGACCTCGCCGTCCGCCTCCGCCAGGTCCTCGTCGTCATCCGGATCGTAGTCGCGCACGTAGCCGGCCAGGTCGGCGGCCGAGGCGGACGTGCCGGGCCCGCCGGTGGCCAGCGCGGTGATCACCGCCAGCCAGTCGAAGTGGTCGATGGCGCAGATGGCGGCCACCGTGCTGTCGGGGTCGCTCAGCATGTCGGGGTCGCTCAGCATGTCGGGGTCGGCCGCCGCCTGCCGGGTCGGCCAGTCATCCGAGCCGACGGGCGAGGCCACGCCCGCGGCCAGCCGCAGCCACAGCTCGGCGTCGTCGGCCGGCAGGTCGCGGGCCCGCATGCCGCCGCATTCGATCAGCAGCTCACCGGGCCAGCCGGGCTTGCCGATCGCCGCGCGCAGCCGGGCACTGGCTCGGCGCAGGTCCTCGGCCGGCAGCGGGCGCTCGCCGACCTGCTCCAGCAGGGCCTGGACCATGGCCAGCGCCTCGGCGTCGGCGGCGTCCCATTCGGCGGTGAACTCCTCGTCCTTCTCATCAAGCAGCGCGTCCATCGGGACCCGGCCGTCGGGCAGCTCCGAGGTCATCCACCTCTCCTGCACGGCGATGTAGGCCTGGCACGCGGCCGGGTCGGCCACGGCCAGCAGGTCGGGGTCGATCTCGCCCGCGGCCAGCCGCTCCTCCAGGTGGCTGACCAGCCGGGTGTGCATCTCGGCGGCCAGCTGGCTGCGCTCGGACTGGTCGTCCCAGACGTGCAGGCCGATGATCCCGTTCGGCTCGGTCCCGGTGGCTTCCAGCCAGGTCCTGACGTCCCCGACCGTGGCGGTGCCGTCCTCGATCTTGTGCAGCACGGCCTCCGCCGAGGACCAGAACACCGCGGACAGCGGGTTGCCCGCCGCCAGCATGCCCCGCCGCAGCCCCGGCAGTGAGGCGAGGGCGTCGTCGGCCGGCACGGTGAGCAGCGTCAGCGCGACATCGCGCCTGGTCAGGTCGCTGGGCGGCCGGGCGGCTAGTTCGGCCACCCGATCGGCGTCAAGGTTCACGCCTCGCAGCGTACGCCAGTTGGCGCCGGTTTCAGAGGAGTTCCCGGCCGCCGAGATAGGGCTGCAGCACGGCCGGCACCTTCACCTGCGCCTGGTCAGTCTGGAGGTTCTCCACCAGTGCGGCCAGGATCCGCGGCGTGGCGACGGCGGTGTTGTTCAGCGTGAAGGCGAACCGCACCGTGCCGTCGGTGTCCCGGTACCGCACGTTGGCCCGGCGGGCCTGCCAGTCGTGCAGGGACGAGCAGCTGTGCGTCTCGCGGTAGGCGTTCAGGGACGGCATCCAGGTGTTGATGTCATTCATCCGGTACTTGCCCGCGCCCATGTCGCCGGTGGCGCACTCGACCACCTGGTAGGCCAGGCCCAGGCCGTGCAGCAGCTGCTCGGCCGTGCCTAGCAGCTCGGCGTGCCAGCGGTCGGACTCGGCGTCGTCGGCGGCGCAGATGACGAACTGCTCGACCTTCTCGAACTGGTGCACCCGCAGCAGCCCGCGCACGTCGCGGCCGGCGCTGCCCGCCTCCCGCCGGAAGCAGGGCGAGATGCCGGCGTACCGGATCGGCAGCTGCTTGTGATCCAGGATCTCCTCGCTGTGGAAGCCGACCAGCGCGACCTCCGCCGTGCCCGCCAGGTACAGGTCGTCGGCCGGGATGGCGTAGGTCTCCTCCCGGTGCGCGGGGAACTGACCGGTGCCGATCAGCGCCTGCTCGCGGACCAGCGACGGCACGCTGACCAGCGTGAAGTCCCTGGCTCGCAGCAGATCCAGGGCATAGGAGTGGACCGCGCGCTCCAGCAGCACCGCGTCCGCGGTGAGCGCGTAGGCGCGTTCCCCGGCCACCTTGCGGGCCCGGGTGAAGTCGGCCCAGCCGCGCTTTTCCATCAGCTCGACGTGATCGAGCGGCTGGAAGGCGAACTCGGGCGGGGTGCCGACGGTCCTGATGACCACGTTGGCCGAGTCGTCGGTCCCGACCGGCGCGCCCTCCCACGGGATGGTGGGGGTCAGCAGCATCAGGCCGTTCAGCGTCTCGTTGGTCTCGGCCAGCTGCTCGCGCAGCGACCTGAGCTGGAGATCGAGCTTCTCGGCCTCGAGCTTCAGCTCGGCCCGGCGGGCCTCGTCGGCCCGGGCGTACTCCTTGGACGAGCTCTTCCTCAGCGCCTGGGCCTGGTCCAGCTCGGTCTGCAGCCTGCGGCTCTCCCGGTCCAGGTCGAGCAGCTCGTCCACGTCCAGGGCGATGCCCTTGACCCGGACGGCCGCCTTGACCTCGTCCGGGTGCTCCCTGATGAATCGCTTGTCCAGCATGGGTACGCGTCAGTCCTCGTTCGGATTGGAATATCGTGCCTGCCCCGCAACGAAACGCTACCAGCACGCTCCGCTGCCGCGCCGCCGGATAATCCCTGGCGCAGGCCGCGTACCGTGGGGGATGTCACCAGGGGAAAGGCACGGGGCGGATGCTGCTGACCAACCATGTCCTGTCCGGGGCGGTGGTCGGCGCGCTGGCCCGCCGCCCGGGTCCGGCCTTCGCGGCCGGCGTCGCCTCGCACTTCGTCCTCGACGCCATCCCGCACTGGGGCGAGTGGGGCAGCAGGCGCCGGTTCCTCCGCGTGGCCGTGCCTGACGGGCTGACCAGCCTGGCCGTCATGGGGGTGCTGACCGCGGCCGCGCCCGGCGACCGGCGGCTGGCCGTACTGGCCGGCATGGCCGGGGCGGCGCTGCCTGATGCCGACAAGCCGACCAGGCTGTGGTTCGGCTGGTCGCCCTGGCCGCGGGCCGTGGACCGGTTCCACAGCGGCATCCAGCGGGAGTCGCGACGCCGGGCCTACGTGGAAGTGCTCGCCGGGAGCGTGCTCGCCTCCGCGGCCCTGATCGCCATCCGCCGCCGGCGCGGGGCTCAGCGGCCCAGCGGGTAGCGCAGCCCGACCAGCGTGGCCAGCTCGCCCAGGGTGAGCTCGAACATCGGCGCCGCGTCCTCCAGCGCGAACCTCATGTGGCCGAACACCTCCATGGCCACCCCGCCGTACAGCACGGTCCAGCAGCGCAGGAAGATCAGCACCGCGCCGACCGGGATGTCGGTGCCCAGCGCGGCGCGGTAGCGGTCGAGCTGCTCCCGCAGGCCCGGGTCGATGTCCCCGGGCTGGGGCACCGGGAACGGCGCCTTCGTCCACAGCTCGAGGAACAGCGCGAAGAAGGTGCCCGCGAAGGCCAGCGCGCACTCGTCGGCCACGTCGTAGCGGCCGTCGTCCAGGCCGGGCAGCGGCACCCCGAACAGCAGGCCGAACTCCGCCGCGTGATTCAGCGCCCAGCGCCGGAACTCTTGGCAGGCGGCGACCATCTTGACGGTGAGCTTCACCGTCACGTCCGGTGGGCCCGGGGGCACCGCCGCGGAGTCGATGGCCTGCTGGATGTCGGTACCCAGCTCGGTGAAGATGCTGGCGCAGACGTACCGCAGCAGCTCCTCGTGGCTGTCGAAGTACCGGTACAGGCCGGGAGCGGTCATGCCCATCTCGCGCGCGATGGCCCGCAGCGACATCGCGTCCGGGCCGCTGGCCACCAGCAGCCGCCGCGCGGTCTGGATGATCTCCTCGGTGGTCGCCGCGCGCAGCCGGTCCCGCCGGGACACCGGCGGATCCCCGCCCGGCGCGGTACCTGTGACGTCGACGGCCTGGGTCAAAGCTGCCTCCTTGATCCGATGCTAGCCCGCCTGCCAAGCAGCGCTTGACAACTGTGAACGCTGTATGCGAAGTTAGCAACGTAATCAGTTTACACCATTTACTTGAGTGATCAACAGAAGCGAAACACCCAGCAGAATTACTCAGCACGGGAGGCAGACATGTTCGAGGCATGGGGGCATGCCTTGTTCCGCAGGCGGCGGCTGACGCTGGCCGTCACGCTCCTGTTCGTGGCCTTCGCCGCGGTCTGGGGGACCGGGGTGTTCGGCCAGCTGTCGTCGGGTGACAACTTCACCCCGCCGTCCAGCCCGAGCCAGCAGGAGGCCAACCGGGCCGACCAGGTGTTCGGCCGCAACGACGCCGACGTCGTGGTGCTGTACCGCAGCGCCACCATGACCGTGACCGACCCGGCCTACCGGCAGGCCGTCACGGCCGCGCTGGCCGGCCTGCCGCACGCCGACGTGGCCCGGGTCACCACCTACTGGTCCACCGGATCGCCCACCCTGGTCAGCACGGACAAGCACTCCACCTACGCGGTGCTGCAGCTCACCGGGGCCGACGACGCGGCCAGGCACACCACCTACAACGCGATCAAGGCCGAGCTGACCTCACCCGGCGACGGCATCAGCGCTCAGGTGGGCGGCAACGTGCCGCTCGAGGTCGCGATCAACAACGAGGTCAGCGCCGACATCGCCAAAGCCGAGGGCTTCTCCATGCCGGTCCTGCTCATCCTGCTGCTGATCATCTTCGGCAGCCTGGCCGCGGCCAGCCTCCCGCTGGCGATCGGCGGCGTGGGCATCCTCGGCTCGTTCACCGTGCTGCGGCTGCTCACCATGGGCACCACGGTGTCCATCTACTCGGTCAACATCACCACCATCCTCGGCCTGGGCCTGGGCATCGACTACGGGCTGTTCATGGTGACCAGGTTCCGTGAGGAACTGGACCGCCAGCCCACCGTCGAACAGGCCGTGGCCCGCACCGTGGCCACCGCGGGCCGGACCGTGGCCGTGTCCGGGGTCACCGTCGCGGTCGCGCTGACCAGCCTGATGCTGTTCCCCGAGGACTTCCTGCGCTCGATGGGCTACGGCGGGGTGGCCACGGTGGCGGTGGACGTGGTGGCCGCGCTCACCGTCATGCCCGCGCTGCTGGCCGTCCTGGGCCACCGGGTCAACGCACTGAGGATCCGCCGCTCGGTCCGGCGGCCGGTCATGGATGAGGCGAACGGAGCGTGGTACCGGCTGGCCCATTCGGTGATGCGCAGGCCGCTGGTGTACGTCACGGTGATCACCATCGCGCTGCTGGCCCTGGGCGCCCCGTTCCTGCGCATCTCCTGGGGCGGCACAGACGCCAGGACGCTGCCCGCCGCCTCCACCATCAGGCAGGTGTCGGACACGCTGGACAGCCAGTTCCCGGTCAACTCCACCGCCCCGATCGAGGCCCTGCTCACCGGGCCCGCAGCCACCAGCCCGGCCCAGCTCGGTGCCTACACCCAGTGGGGGCACCTGTCCCGGCTGCTGCAGTTCACCTCGACCGGCTCTATCGACCCGACCATGCCGATCCTGATGCTGGCCATCATCTTCGGCCTGTCCATGGACTACGAGGTGTTCCTGCTGTCCCGGATCCGTGAGCGGTACGACCAGACCGGCGATAACACCGCGGCGGTCGCGGCCGGGCTGCAGCGCACCGGCGGCGTGATCACCAGCCTGGCCCTGCTGCTGATCATCGTGGTCGGCGCGTTCTCCGCCTCCGGCATCACGTTCATCAAGCTGATGGGCGTGGGCATGATCGTCGCGCTGCTGGTCGACGCGTCGGTGGTCCGGGTCCTGCTGGTGCCGGCCACCATGCGGCTGCTCGGCCGGGCCAACTGGTGGGCGCCGCGCCCGCTGCGCGGCCTGTACGCCAGGTACGGGATCAAGGAGGACGGCCAGGCGCCGGTGCCGGTGCCAGCTGCGGCCGAGGGCTGACCGGGTACAGTAGCCGGGCGGCCGGTGGCCGCCTGGCTACGAGGAGACCGTCATGAACCAGCCCGTCGCGGTTCCCGAGGTGATGTCGGCGGAGCTGCCAGCCGGGGTGTACCTGCTGGACGTGCGCGAAGACGACGAGTGGACCGCGGGCCACGCCCCCGACGCGGTGCACGTGCGGCTGGGCGAGCTCGGCGCCCGCGCCGCCGAGCTGCCGCGGGACCGCGAGGTCTACGTGATCTGCCGCAGCGGCACCCGGTCGGCCTACGCGGCCCAGGCGCTGGCCGGGGCCGGGCTGACCACCGTCAACGTGGCCGACGGCATGACCGGCTGGGCCGTGTCGGGCCGCCCGATGATCAGCGAGGACGGCAGCGAGCCGCACGTGGCCTAGCCCGCCGTGGACCTCGTCTCGATCAGGGACCTGACCGTCCCCGCCGTCATCGGCGTGCACGACTGGGAACGCGAGATCAGCCAGACCCTGGTGGTCAGCGTGGACCTGGCCGCCGGCGTGCGGCAGGCCGCCGCCACCGACGACCTGGCCGACGCCCTGGACTATTCCGCGGTGGCGCAGACCATCGCCTCGGTGCTGCAGGCCGGCCGGTTCCGGCTCATCGAGACCGCGGCCGAGCGGGTGGCCGAGCGGCTGCTGGCCGACCACCAGGTGCCCTGGCTCCGCCTGGAGCTGCGCAAGCCCATCGCCGTCGGCGGCTACACCGCCGCCGTCACCATCGAGCGCGGCACCCGGCCGTAGCGCCCGGCGCGAGGTCAGCCGATCTGGTGGCGGTGGGCGTAGCCGATGGCGGCGGCCCGATCCCGGGATCCGGTCTTGGCGAAGATCCGGTTGATGTGAGTCTTGACCGTGTGGTTGCTCAGGAACAGCCGCGCGGCGATCTCCGGGTTGGTCAGCCCCTGAACGATCAGGCCCAGGATCTCCACCTCGCGCTCGGTCAGCCCGTCCGGCGCCGGCGTAGGCGGGCCGGGCGCCGGCTGTTCCCCGGCCGCGGCTCTGGGCTGCGCCGTGGCCTGCAGCAGCGTGGCGTGCACACGGGGGTCCAGGACGGTCAGCCCGGATGCCGCGGCGTGCAGCGCCTGGGCGATGTCGGCCCGGTCGGCGTCCTTGGTCAGGTAGCTGCGCGCCCCCGCCCGCAGCGCCTCCAGGACGGTGCCGTCGTCGGCGTAGGTGGTGAGCACCACGATGGCCACGCCGGGATACTCGGCGACCAGCCGCCGGGTCACGCCCAGCCCGTCCAGGACCGGCATGTGCAGGTCGAGCAGGATCGCGTCGGGCTTATGCTCGGCGATCAGATCAAGCGCCTGCTGCCCGTCGGCGGCGGCGCCGACCACGTCGATGCCGGGCAGGCCGCCGAGCAGCAGCACCAGGCCCTCGCGCACGCTGGCCTGGTCGTCGGCGATCACGATGCGCAGCGGCCGGCCTGCTTCCGCGGTGCTCATGGGCTCATGTTCTCAGGCTCCGGGCGCGGCAGTTCGGCGGTTACCACCCACTGGCCGTCGCGGTGGCCCGCCGCCAGCGTCCCGTTCAGCAGCCGGAGCCGTTCCCGCATGCCGGTCAGCCCGTAGCCTGCGTCGACGGTGCTCATCGGGGCCGGGTCCGGGGGGTCAATGGCGTCGAGGTCGTTCCGCACGGTGAGCCGGACCACGAGGTCGGTGTAATCCAGGCGGACCGCGACCGGTTGCCCGGGCGCGTGCTTGGCCGCGTTGACCAGGGATTCCTGCGCTATCCGGAGCAGCGCGAGCGTGGCGTCGGGTGGCAGCGGCCCGGGGACGCCGCCCACCTCGAATTCGACCTTGACGTTATAGCGCTGCGCGTAGGTTTCGCTGACCATGGCCAGTTCCTCGTCCAGCGGCCGCGTGTCGGAGCGCAGCGCATAGACCGCCCGGCGCGTCTCGACCAGGCCCTCGGTGGCCATCTTCTGGGCCGCGGCCAGGATTTCGCCGGCCTTGTCCACGTCGGCGTGGTCGGTCAGCACGGCCCGAGCCGCCTGGATCTGGATGCCGAGCGCCCCGAGGGAGTGCGCGAGCACGTCGTGGATCTCCCGGGCGATGCGGGCGCGCTCCTCGAGCAGGTCGGCCCGGCGCTGCTCGGCCTGCAGGCGCTCGCGCTGGGTCAGCAGCGCCTTGGCCTGCTCGGCCGCGATCCGGTAGGCGCCGCGGTTACGGCCGACCACCAGCCCGCCCAGCACGATCGCGGGCAGCCCGAGCAGCCCGCCGTAGCTGTTGCTGAAGACCAGCCCGCTGACCTCGATGGCCAGGATGGACGCGCCGGTCACGGCCAGCGCCCCGGTCAGGCTGACCTCAGCGCCCGCGACCATCGCCGCCACGGCCGCGAAGATCACCAGCAAGGTCCCGCCGCCTCCCGCGGTGGCCGCGACGCCCGAGGCCACGGCCATGACCCCGAGGGTCACCGCGAACGCCCGCTCGCGGTACGGTGCGGCGGCCGGGTGCAGGTCCATCAGCGTCCAGGCCGCCATGGCCAGGCCGGCCAGGCAGAATGCCCCGATCTGAACCGGCACGTTGAGAGCGTGGTGCGGCGGGGCTACGACGAAGGCCAGCACGGTGATCCAGGCGAAACCCAGGATCCGGGCCGTCCAGTTGACCGCGCGCAGCATGCATCCAGTATCGGCCGGGCGCGGCTCGCGGGCGTCAGCCCGGGGGCTGACCAGACGGGCCAGCGGTAGTACCGCCAGGTACCAGACCGTCCCCGGCTGGCTCATGCCGGCGTTCAGCCCCCGCTCCGATTCGGAACTGGCCCGGAAACGCGATTCTGGGTCCATCAGCGAAACGCCCGACTAACTGGGAGCACACAAGATGTTTTCCGAACTTACCGAAGCCATGATCGTCAACGGCATCGTGCTCACCACGGTACTGGCCACCGACCTGGGCAGTGAGCGCAAGATCGGCCCGATGCGGCTGCTGCGCCCGGTGATCGCCGCCGCGGTGATCATCCCGCTGTTCGTGGACAGCCCGGTCACCCACGGCACCGGCCTGGTGGTGGAGATCGCGGGCACCGTGGCCGGCCTGCTGGTCGGGCTGGCCGCCGCGGCCATGATGACCGTCTACCGCAGCCCCAAGACCGGCCGCCCGGTCAGCCGGGCCGGGACATCCTACGCGCTGCTGTGGACAGTCGTGGTCGGGGCCCGCGCCGCCTTCTCCTACGGCTCAGCGCACTGGTTCTCCCATCCGCTGGTCAGCTGGGCCATCGCGAACCAGGTCACCCTGGCCGCCATCACCGACGGGCTGATCTTCATGGCCGTGGCCATGGTGCTCGTCCGCACCGTCGGACTGGGCGTGCGTGCCAGCCGCCTGCCCGAGCGGGCCCCCACCGCGCTGCAGAACGTCAACGCCTGAGCCGCCGCCCGCGGCACCGGCTCCACCCGCAAGGCCCTCGGCGCTCGGCCGAGGGCCTTGCGGCGTACAGGTACACCGCCAGCGGCGCGAAGACGGCCAGCATGGCGGCGGACCAGCCGGTCTGACCCGCCCCTGGGCGGCTCACGTTCCGGTAACCTGGGACTACTCATCGACTGAGGAGGAGCCGGTCATGACAGTCCTGGTGCCGATGACCGTCGAGCAGGATGAGGATGGCTGGTGGTGCGCGCATGCTCAGCTCGGCCCGAATGTGGGAGCGAACGGCCAGGGCCTGACCAGAAAAGAGGCTTTGGACGATCTGCGTGAGGCCATCCTTGCCTCGTTCGAAGCCGACGGCGGCATCCCGGAGTGGCTGGTGCGGTCCGAGTTGCTGGCGGTGGATGTTGACGAGGTAGCCTGATGCCTCCGCTACCAGTCCTGCCGGGTTTGCGTGTTGTCCGGGCCTTGGAGAAGGCCAGCTTTGAGGTGGTCCGCATTCGCGGAAGCCACCATGTCCTGCGCCACCCGGATGGCCGTGGTACCTCTGTCCCTGTCCACGGGAACCAGGAGGTGCGAATCGGTACACTCCGCGGGATCCTACGGGATTGCCGGCTGACCGTGGATGAGTTCTTGAGCTTGCTCGACTAGCCGGTAGCGTCTCGTATCACCGGACCGGCCGCGTAAGCGACTCCGAAGGCTGGTATTCCGGCCGGGCCGCCGCCGACACGGCGGCGCTGCACGGTCACCGTGAGGTCACCGCCGAATCAGGCTGAGCGCACCTTTCACCCAACTGGCGAAACGGCTCTGCCGACGCACACCTGCGCATGCCGCCTCAGAGCAGAGCGGAACAGCCACCCTGCTCGTCAGGCCAAAAGGAATGTCAAAATCCGAAGTCCGTCTTGCCCGCGCCGTTAGGCGCAGCCGACTCGCGCCCGAGCCGGTTACCCTGACGAGGTGGCTGAACGGGCAGGCCTGGACGGTCCGGCGACCGGCACCGCCGACGTGTGGTGGGCGCGCCGCCGGGACGCCTCCGACCGGCATATCCGCCTGCTGGACCAGGCCGAACAGCACCGCTACGCGGCCTACCGCCGCGACGAGGACCGGGACCGGTTCCTGGTCGGCTGCGCGCTGGCCAAGACCGTCCTGGCCGGCTATGAAAGCCAGGACCCGGCGAGCATCCGCTTCGACCGGACCTGCCCGCAGTGCGGCCGGCCGCACGGCAAGCCGCGCGCCGCAGGCAGCGAACTGCAGCACTCCGTGGCCCACTCCGGTGACCTGGTCGCGGTCGCCGTCGCCCGGGCCCCGGTCGGCGTGGACGTCGAGCAGCTCGACGGCCGCCGTCGCCCGGTGGGCGGCCACAGCGACCCCGGCGCCCTGGCCCGCCTGGTGTTCTCCGGCCCCGAGCGGGTCTCCCTGGCCGCGGCCGGCCCGGCGACCCGGGCCCGTGCCTTCCTGGTCGCCTGGACCAGGAAGGAAGCCGTGACCAAGGCCACCGGCGACGGCCTGCGCGTCCCCTTCAGCGAGGTCGTGGTGGCCGCCGACACCGGGCCGCCCCGCGTGCTCTCCTGGCCCTATCCGCAGCCCCCGGGCTCCGTGTCCCTGCTCGATCTGGACGCCGGCCCCGGCTACGTGGCGGCGCTCGCGGTCCTCGGCCCCTGCCGGGCGGTCCGCGACCGGGACGGCTCGGCGCTGCTCGCCGCGCCCCCCGCCTGAACGCTGGAACCGGAAAGGTCCGACGTCTGCCGCGCGGGCCCGGCGTTGTGTAGCGTTGGCTGGCGGAGGCGCCAGATGCGTATCGCCTTGTTCGTGACGTGCCTGACTGACACGCTGTTCCCCGGTACCGGCCAGGCCGTGGTGACCGTCCTGGAACGTCTCGGTCACCAGGTGGAATTCCCGGCCGCGCAGACCTGCTGCGGCCAGATGCACTTCAACACCGGCTACCGGCGGGAGGCCACCCCGATGGCCCGCGGCTACCTGGCCGCCTTCGCCGGGTACGAGGCCGTGGTCACCCCGTCCGCCTCGTGCGCCGCCATGGTCCGGGAGTACTTCCCGGCGCTGGCCGACGAGGCCGGCGACGCGGCGATGGCCCGGGCCGTGGCCGAGCTGGCCCCGCGGACCTGGGAGCTGTCGGTGTTCCTGGCCGACGTGCTGGGCGTGACCGACGTGGGCGCGTACTTCCCGCACCGGGTCACCTACCACCCCAGCTGCCACTCGCTGCGCATGCTCAAGGTGGGCGATGCCCCGCTGCGCCTGCTGCGCGCGGTCCGCGGCCTGGACCTGGTGGACCTGCCGGACGCCGAGTCGTGCTGCGGGTTCGGCGGCACGTTCTCGGTGAAGAACCCGGACGTGTCCGCGGCCATCTGCGCCGACAAGGTGGCCGCGGTCCGCGCCTCGCAGGCCGAGGTGCTGTGCGCCGCGGACAACTCCTGCCTCATGCACATCGGCGGCGCGCTGGGCCGGCAGCGCTCCGGCGTGGCCACCATGCACCTGGCCGAGATCCTGGCCCGGACCGAGGCGCCCGCATGAGGCCGCCGGCCACGCCGCCGGACAGCGGGCCGCACCCGGGCATGCCCACCTATCTCGGCATGCCGTCCTTCCCGGCCGCCGCCGCCACCGCCGTGGCCGATTCCCAGCTGCGCCGGAACCTGGCCCACGCCACCCACACCATCCGGGCCAAGCGCGCCGGTGCCGTGGCCGAACTATCGGACTGGGAGCAGCTCCGGGCCGCGGCCAAGGCGATCAAGGACCACACCCTGGCTCACCTGGACACCTACCTGCTCCGGCTGGAGGAGAACGTCACCCGGGCCGGCGGCCATGTGCACTGGGCCCAGGACGCGGGCCAGGCCAACGCGATCGTGGCCGGCCTGACCCGGGCAGCCGGCGCCGACCGGGTGGTCAAGGTCAAGTCGATGGTGACCCAGGAGACCGGGCTGAACGAGGCGCTGGCCGCGGACGGCATCGACGCGCTGGAAACCGACCTGGCCGAGCTCATCGTCCAGCTCGGCCACGACCGGCCCAGCCACATTCTGGTCCCGGCCATCCACAAGAACCGGGCCGAGATCAGGGAGATCTTCCGCCAGCACATGCCGGACGCGCCGGCCGGGCTGACCGACGACCCGCCCGCGCTGGCCGCCGCGGCCCGGGCGCACCTGCGCCAGGCGTTCCTGTCCGCGCAGGTGGGCGTGTGCGGGGCCAACTTCGCCATCGCCGAGACCGGCTCGGTGGTGGTGGTCGAGTCCGAGGGCAACGGCCGGATGTGCGTGACCCTGCCGCAGACGCTCATCTGCGTGACCGGAATCGAGAAGATCCTGCCCTCCTGGCGTGACCTGGAGGTGTTCCTGGCCCTGCTGCCCCGGTCCGCTACGGCCGAGCGGATGAACCCGTACACCTCGATCTGGACCGGGGTCACGCCCGGCGACGGCCCGCGGGACTTCCATCTGGTGCTGGTCGACAACGGCCGCACGGCCGCGCTGGCCGACCGCACCGGCCGCCAGGCCCTGCGCTGCATCAGGTGCTCGGCCTGCCTGAACGTCTGCCCGGTCTATGAGCGGACCGGCGGCCACGCGTACGGCTCGCCTTACCCGGGCCCGATCGGCGCCATCATCTCCCCCCAGCTGCGCGGGGTCACCTCTGCGATCGACGCCTCCCTGCCCTACGCGTCCACCCTGTGCGGCGCCTGCTACGAGGTGTGCCCGGTCGCCATCAACATCCCCGAGGCCCTGGTCTACCTGCGCGGCAAGGTCATCGACGCCAAGCGGGACAAGACCTTTTCTGCCGAACGGGCCGTGTTCGGCGCATCCGGCCGAGTGCTTCGCTCGCCTCGCCTGCTGGCCGCTGCCCAGCGTGCCGCCGCCCTGAGCGGCCGCGTGGTGGGCCGTTCGGGCCGGATCCGCCGGCTCCCGCCGCCGCTGTCCGCCTGGACCGAGACCCGCGACGCCCCGCCCCCGCCGCGCGAGTCGTTCCGCGCCTGGTGGGCCCGGACCAGGAGCCCGCACGGGAAGGCCCCCCGATGACCACCTCCCGCGACCAGATGCTGGCCCGCATCCGCGCCGCCATCCGCACCGGCGCTGCGCCTGCCGCCGGCCCGGCACCCTCCGCTGCCACCGCGCCGGACCGCGCCGCCGCCGAGGCCGACGCCGCCTACGTGGCGCTGCCCCGCGGCTACCTGCGCGCCCACCACGACCCGGCCGCTGGCATCGTGGACCTGTTCGCCGAACGTGCCGCCGACTACCGTGCCGTCGTCGAGCGCGTTGTCCCGGCTGACCTGGCCCCCGCCGTGGCCCGCGCCCTGGCCGCCCGGTCGGAAACGGCCGGCGCGCCCGCCGGGCCTTTCGTGGCGCCGGACGGCCTCCCGCCCGAATGGCTGGCCGAGCTGCCCGCGGGCCTGCGGCTCGTCCACGACACCCCGCCGCTGTCCCCCGCCGAACTCGACCAGACTGCCGGCGTCGTCACCGGCTGCGCCGTAGCCATCGCCGAGACCGGCACGATCATCCTGGACCACGGCCCGGCCCAGGGCCGCCGCGCGCTTACCCTGGTGCCCGACTTCCACCTGGTCATCGTCCGCGCCGATCAGGTCGCCGCCGACTTGCCGGACGCCTTCGCCCGCCTCGACCCGGCCCGCCCGCACACGCTGATCTCCGGCCCCTCCGCCACCAGCGACATCGAACTCATCCGCGTCGAGGGCGTGCACGGCCCCCGGACCCTCCACATCCTTCTCGTCGCCTAGCCGGGAACAAGATCGCGAACACTTTTGTCCCCAAACTGGGGGTACAAGTGTTCGTGATCATGGAAAACGGGCGATCGCTGCGGGCGAACGGGCGGCGGAAATACCTGAGGGCTCTTCTTTCTTGAGTGTTAGTGACTCAAGCTTTGGAGGCCATCAATGAGTGAAACGCTCACGCTGCCGGTGCTGCCGCTGGACGACGAGGTGGTGCTGCCGGGGATGGTAGTGCCGCTGGAGACGTCGCAGCCGGAGGTCGGCGCGGCGATCGACGCGGCCCGGCTGCCGTCCCGGCAGGTTCCCGGCGTGCGTTCTGAAGTTCAGGCCCGCGTTCTGCTGGTGCCGCGGCTGCCTGACCGCGGGCTCGCGGGCGTGGGCACGCTGGCCGTGGTCGAGCAGGTCGGGCGGCTCCCCGGCGGGCAGCCGGGAGCCGTCGTGCGCGGCATCTCCCGGATCAAGATCGGCTCGGGCACCACGGGCCCCGGCGCGGCGCTGTGGGTCGAAGGTACCGTCATCGAGGACGCCAACGGCGGGCCCAAGGCCGACGAGCTGGCTCAGCAGTACAAGACGCTGGTGACCAGCATGCTGCAGCAGCGCGGCGCCTGGCAGGTCATCGATGCGATACAGCAGCTCAACGACGCTTCCGCGATCGCGGACCGCGCGGGCTACTCGAGCTACCTCTCGACCGTGCAGAAGCTGCAGCTGCTCGAGACCGCAGACCTGGTTAAGCGCCTGGAGCTCGTCATCAGCTGGGCCAAGGACCAGCTGGCCGAGATGGAAGTGGCGGAGTCCATCCGCAAGGACGTCTCGGAGGGCATGGAGAAGCAGCAGAAGGAGTTCCTGCTGCGCCAGCAGCTCGCCGCGGTGCGCAAGGAGCTCGCCGACCTCAACGGCGACGCCGCCACCGAGGAAGACGACTACCGGGCCCGGGTGGAGGCGGCCGACCTGCCGGAGGCGGTCAAGACCGCCGCGCTGAAGGAAGTCGACAAGCTGGAGCGGACCCCGGACGCCTCACCCGAGACGGGCTGGATCCGGACCTGGCTGGACACCGTGCTCGACATCCCGTGGAACGAGCGGACCGAGGACGCCTACGACATCGCGGGTGCGCGGCGCATCCTGGACGAGGACCACACCGGCCTGGATGACGTCAAGGAGCGGATCATCGAGTATCTGGCCGTGCGCAAGCGCCGCGCGGACCGGGGCCTGGGCATCATCGGCGGACGGCGTTCCGGCGCGGTGCTCGCGCTGGTCGGCCCGCCCGGCGTGGGCAAGACCTCGCTGGGCGAGTCGGTGGCCCGGGCCATGGACCGCAAGTTCGTCCGGGTCGCCCTGGGCGGCGTCCGGGACGAGGCGGAAATCCGCGGCCACCGGCGCACCTATGTCGGCGCGCTGCCCGGCCGGATCGTCCGGGCCATCCGCGAGGCGGGCTCGATGAACCCGGTCGTGCTGCTCGACGAGGTGGACAAGATCGGCTCTGACTACCGGGGCGACCCCGCCTCGGCGCTGCTCGAGGTGCTCGACCCGGCGCAGAACCACACGTTCCGCGACCACTACCTCGAGGTCGAGCTCGACCTGTCCGACGTGGTGTTCCTGGCCACGGCCAACGTGCTCGAGGGGATCCCCGGCCCGCTGCTGGACCGGATGGAGCTGGTCCAGCTCGACGGGTACACCGAGGACGAGAAGGTCCTCATCGCCCGGGACCACCTGCTGCCCAGGCAGCTGTCCAAGGCCGGGCTGAACCCGGACGAGGTGTCGGTCAGCGAGGACGCGCTGCACCTGGTCGCCGCGGAGTACACCCGCGAGGCCGGGGTCCGTTCGCTGGAGCGGTCCATCGCCCGGATCCTGCGCAAGGTCGCGGCGCGCGTCGCCCTGGACGACGTCACGCTGCCGGTCACGGTCGGGACGGCCGAGCTGAAGGACTACCTGGGCCGGCCGCGGTTCACGCCGGAGACCAGCCTGGCCGCGCCCGACCGGCGGACCGCCGTGCCCGGGGTGGCCACCGGGCTCGCGGTGACCGGCGCGGGCGGCGACGTCCTGTTCATCGAGGCGTCGCTGGCCGGCCGGGAGACCGGCGAGACCGGGGTCACGCTCACCGGCCAGCTCGGCGACGTGATGAAGGAATCGGCCCGGATTGCGCTGTCCTACCTGCGCTCGCACGGCGACGAGCTCGAGCTGCCGGTCACCGAGCTGAAGGACCGCGGCGTGCACGTCCACGTGCCGGCGGGCGCGGTGCCCAAGGACGGCCCGAGCGCGGGCGTCACGATGACCACCGCGCTGGCGTCGCTGCTGTCCGGGCGGCCGGTGCGCTCCGACGTGGCCATGACCGGCGAGGTGTCCCTCACCGGGCGGGTGCTGCCCATCGGCGGGGTCAAGCAGAAGCTGCTGGCCGCGCACCGGGCCGGCATCACCACGGTGCTGATCCCGCAGCGGAACGAGCCGGATCTGGACGACGTTCCGACCGAGGTGCTGGCCAAGCTGGACGTGCACCCGGTGGGTGACGTCCGCGAGGTGCTCAAGCTCGCGCTGGAGCCCGCCCAGGGTGCCGAGCCGGTCGCGGTTCCCGACGCCGCCTGACCGGCCGCGTCAGCTCCCGCCGGCGTCCGTAGGGTCGTCCGGCGGGAGCGCGTCCGGCGGGAGCGCGTCCGGCGGGAGTGCTCCCGGCGGGAGCACGCCGGGCCGTAGCACGGGCTCGGGCCTGGTATCCGCCTGTATCGGCGGCGGGCCGGATCCCGGTGTCGCGGCCGGGAACACGTCGGTGGCCGCCAGGTTCCAGATGAAGCTCGGGTCCGCGGCTGGCCCCGACCCGGCTGGCCCTGACCCGGCTGGCCCTGACCCGGCTGGCCCTGACCCGGCTGGCCCTGACCCGGCTGGCCCTGACCCGGCTGGCCCTGACCCGGCTGGCCCTGACCCGGCTGGCCCTGACCCGGCTGGCCCTGACCCGGCTAGCACTGACCCGGCCGCGTCGTCGCCGGGCGGCAGGTGCGGGTAATCCGTGGGCACCGGAGCCGCCGCGAAGTCCACGCCCTGCCGGGTCGGCAGTTCGGGCTCCGGTTCGGCCAGGCCGGAATCGGGCGGCGTCGTCCCGAAGTCGGGCCAGGCCGCGCGGAACTCCGCGGCCGGGGCCGGCCCGAAGCCCGCCGGGGTCAGACCGAACGCGGGCGTGGACAGATCGAAACCCTCGGGCGGCCGGGACAGGTCGAAGCGCGGCAGCGCGGGATCGGTCGTCTCGCCCGGCGGGTCCGCCATGTCCCCGGGCACCCGGATGCGGGCACTGGGCTCAGGCGGCGGAGTCCTGGCTGCGGCGGCTGGGAGCAGCCCGATCGCGGGTTGCGGTTTGGGCGCGGGCTCCCACGGCGGCCCGCCGGAACTATCCTGGGCCCCCGCCCCCCGGCCGGGCCGGTAGCCGCGGCCTCCCCGGCGCGCCGGAGTCGGCGCGGCCGGCGTGGCTAGCGTCGATGGCGGGGGCGCGCTGGCGGGATGGCTGATCTCGCCGATCCCGCCGCCCTGCCAGCCGCCGGTGGACAGCCAGGTGTCAGCGGCCGGCGCCGCAGCCGCGCCGATGGCCGGCAGGCTGGACACAGCCGATGGGCCGGACCTGGCAGGCGGGCCGGCCATGGCAGGCGGGCCGGCCATGGCAGGCGGGCCGGACATGGCCAGCGGGCCGGATATGGCCGGGGGGCCCGGCATAGCCGTGTCGCGGCGCGGCTCCCGCTGGCCGCGAGCATGGACCCCATGGACCCCGTGGGCCCCGTGGGCCCCGTGGGCCCCGCCCGCGGGCGCCCCAGCCGGGCCTGCCGGGCCCGCGGCACGCGCCCCAGCCGCGCCGCGCCGGCGCCGGGACCGGCCGGCCAGCAACGTCACTGCCAGCAGGATGATCAGCGCGCAGATCCCGGCCACGGCGTATCGCAGCACCGAACTGGCCAGCGCGCTTGCGCTGGCATGCTTCGGCGCGGCGGCCGGCCGCCGCGGCGGCTTACCCGGCGGAGCCGACGCGGTCGGCGGGGCCGTGGATGGGGGCACCTGGCTGGCGGACGTGATGTCGGCGGCCAGGTCCATGGCCCGCGCCGCGTTCACGGTGCCGTACCCGGCCCCGGCGTCCGACCGCGGCGGAAGCGGCGGCAGCGCACCGGGCGAGCCGCCGGCGCCCGACCCCGACGAGCTGACCGTGCTCCCGACCAGGGCCCGGGTGACCTGGGCCGGGGTCAGATGCGGGAACTTGGACAGGATGAGGGCGGCCAGGCCGGCCACGATGCCGCTGGCCGTGCTGGTCGAGCTGAACTGGGAGTACGCGTCGGGCGGGGCGGCGGCCACCACGTCCACGCCCGGGGCGGTCAGCACCGGGTAGGACTGCCTGCTGCTGAACGGCGCGAGCTGCCCGCCGCGGGTGACCGCACCCACCGCGATCACGCCTGGGTAAGCGGCCGGGTAGTTGACCAGGCCCGAGCCCTGGCCGTTGTCACCGGACGGGGCGACCAGGACCACGTTCTGGCGCAGCGCGTAGGCCACCGCGGCCCGTTCGGCGGCGCTGCCGTCCGCGGCCGCCGGGTCCCCGCTCCTGGTCAGGCCCAACGTTCCCGGATCCAGCGGCAGGTCGATGACCCGCGCCCCGTGGCTGACCGCGTACGTGATGCCTGCGGCGACCGCGTCAGGCAGCCGCCGGCTGACGGCGGGGTCGGCGGCCAGCGGGTCGTTGAACTCCAGGGTGACCCGGACCGAGAGGATCTTCGCGTCGGGCGCGACGCCGACCACGCCCCAGCTGCCGTGGTCCCCATGACCCGCGATGATGCCCGCCACGGCCGTGCCCTCGACGCCCCAGTAGGGGCTGCCCGGCGCGCGCCCGGACCCGGTGTAATCCGGCCCGGTGATCACCGTGCCGGTCAGGTCCGGGTGGCTGGGATCTACTCCGGTGCCCAGGACCGCGACGGTGATCCCGGCGCCCTCGGACTGCGCCCAGGCCTGGCTGACGTTCAGGCCGGCCAGCCACCATTCCCGGCCGCGGGCGGCGCTGGCCGTCAGCGTCCCCGGCGTCGCGGCAAGCGCGGACGCGGACCCCAGCAATCCGAGCAGGGCCGTGACCGCCGTTAGTCGCGTGGCGCACGGCATCAAAGTGCCGCGAAGCAATCGGTGTGACACCTTGGTCAGATATCTCCTCCGAGGCTGGCCGAGCTGGCCTCGGGTCGGGATGTTCGGCCGGCTATGTAATCGTGCCACGCGGCCGGCCACGGTGGAATGCACGATCCATTAATGTTCACCGCACCGCGGTGACCGATACCAGCGCGCCGGGCGGCAGGCCCAGCCGCTGAGCCGCGTTTCCGCCGTTCACGGCGATGGACACCAGCCCCGCGCTGTCGGCATAGGCGACCAGATCACCGGCTGCCACGGCCCCGAACATTTCCCGGTAAGGAATGGCCAGCCGATGACGGCCCAAGCCGATCAGCACGGTGCCGCCGGGTTTGACGCCGATTTCCGCGGCATCGGCCGCGGTAATGGTCAGCTGGATATTGCCGAACCGGTCCACGGTCAGCACCTCGCCTTCGGCCACGGAATCGCGGACCTTGCTTTCCGGCACCGGCAGCGTGACCAGGTCCGCCACCGCGACCGGCTGGCCGGCCGCCTCGAGCTCGGTGCCCGCGGCCAGGTGCGCCGCCACCGGCAGGAAGATGTCGCGGCCGTGGAACGTGGCCGCCGCCACCGGCTCCCGCCACAGCGCGCGGTTGGTCAGGCTGACCGCCCGCACCGCCCCGCCGCACGCCGTCAGCGCCCAGGACAGCAGCCCGTTGTCCGGGCCGACGAAGACGCAGTCGCCCGCGGCCACCGCGATCCCGCGCCGGCTGGTGCCGACGCCCGGGTCGACCACGGCCACGTGCACGGCCGGGGGCAGGTACGGCACGGTCTGGGCCAGCACCACCGCCCCGCGCCTGATGTCACCCGGCGGGATCAGGTGGGTCACGTCGATGACGCCGATGTCCGGCGCGATGCGCGCGGCCATGCCGTGGCAGGCGGCCACGAACCCGTCTTCGAGCCCATAGTCGGTGAGGAAGCTCAGATAGCGAAAATGGGTCACGATACAGGGTACGTTCGGGGATTACAGGAGGTCACATGTCCGGGTTGTCCGAACGCGACATGCGGATCCTCGCGTTCGAGCGGCGCGGGTGGCGCTCGTCCGGCGTCAAGGAGCAGGCCATCTCCGAGGCGCTCGGCATCCCGGCCACCCGGTACTACCAGCTGCTGAACGAGCTGATCGACAAGCCCGAGGCCCTGGCCTTCGACCCGGCGCTGGTCAAGCGGCTGCGTGCCCAGCGTTCCCGGCGGCAGCGGATCAGGTCCCCGCGGTCGAAGGGGCGCCCGGCGTGAGGCCGCCGCAGGCCCGGACGGCCGCGGGCCAGGCCGGGCTCGAGGCGCTGCTGGCCGCCCCCGGCCGGGCCCTGATCGGCACCGACTTCGACGGCACGCTGGCCTCGATCGTGCCCGATCCGCGGGCCGCCCGGGCCCTGCCCGGCGCCGTGCCCGCGCTGGCCCGGCTGGCCCGGGTGGTGGGCACGATCGCGGTCATCACCGGCCGGCCCGCCGCCGAGGCGGTCCGCTACGGCGGACTGGACGCCGTGCCCGGCCTCATCGTGCTCGGCCATTACGGCGGCCAGCGCTGGCAGGACGGCGAGCTGACCGGCCCGGGCTCGCCGCCCGCCATCGCGGCGGCCCGGGCGGCGCTGCCCGGCCTGCTCGAGGCGGCCGGCGCCGGGGACGGCGCCTGGGTCGAGGACAAGGAGCTCGCCCTGGCCGTGCACACCCGCCGCGCCGCCGACCCGGAGGCCGCGCTGCGCCGCCTGTCCGGCCCGCTCACCGAGCTGGCCGGCCGCCTGGGCCTGGCCGCCGAGCCGGGCCGGATGGTGATCGAGCTGCGGGTGCCGGGCACGGACAAGGGCGGCGCGCTGCGCGGGCTGGTGGCCGAGCGCGAGGCTGGCTCGGTGCTGTTCTGCGGCGACGACCTGGGCGACCTGCCGGCCTTCGCGGCCGTCCGCGAGCTGCGCGCGGCGGGCGTGCCCGGCTGCGCCGCGGCCAGCGCCAGCGCCGAGTCCCCTCAGGTCGCGGAGGCGGCGGACCTGGTGGTGGCGGGACCTGAGGGCATCGTGGCGCTGCTGGCCGCGCTGGCCGACCGGCTGGAGCCGTGACCGGGACCGCGGGCAGCACGGCCCGTTCGGCCTGAAGATCTTTGGTCCGAACGGCCAGAGCGCGCGCGCCTCCTCACCGGTCCAGCGAGGCCAGCTGGTCGCCCAGCCAGCGGGCCGGCGGGCTGGCTTCGGCGGTGGCGGCCAGGGCGGCGCTGCGCCGCCTGCGCTCGTCGTCGGGCATGGCCAGGGCCTGGTGCAGGGCGGCGGCGGTCTCGCTGACGTCGTACGGGTTGACCAGCAGCGCGTTCTGGCCCAGGGTCGCGGCCGCGCCCGCCTCGCGGGACAGCACCAGGGCGCATCCGTCCCGGGACAGCACCGGCCCCTCCTGGGCGACCAGGTTCATGCCGTCCCTGATCGGGTTGACCAGCAGCACATCGGCGAGCGCGCAGGCGGCCAGCGAACGGGCGTAGTCGTCCCGCACCTCCAGGATCACCGGCTCCCAGTCCGGGGTGCGGAACTCCGCCGCGACCTCCCGCGCGGTCCGCTCCACCAGCTCGGTGTAGGCGCGGTACTCAGGCAGCGCGGACCGCGACGGGTAGGCGAAGGCCAGGTGGACGACCCGGCCGTGCCATTCGGGGTGGGTGGCGAGCAGCTCGCGGTAGGCGGCCAGGCCGCGCACGATGTTCTTGGACAGCTCGGTCCGGTCGACCCGGACGATCAGCTTCCGGCCGCGGGCCGCCTGGTCAAGCCCGGTGATGTGATCGCGCACGTCCGCTGCTCCGGCCCGGTCGCGCAGGGCCGCGGCGTCGATGCCCAGCGGGTGCACCGCCACCTCGGTCGCGTGGCCGTCGTACACCACCCAGCCGGCCTGCCCGGCCCCGGGGGGCTGGGACCTGATCACCTGCGCGCCCAGGATGGCCTCGCAGCAGTCCAGGAACGCGCCCGCCCACCGGGCGGCGTGAAAGCCGGCGTGATCCGCGCCCAGGATGCCCGCCAGCACGGCCCGGCCGACCCCGGCGGGCAGCAGCCGGTAGTAGTCGGGCGGGGCCCACGGGGTGTGCGAGAAGTGCGCGATGCCCAGATCGCCGACCGCGCCGCCGCCCAGCCGGTCCCGCAGCAGCCGGGGGACCAAGCTGAGCTGGTAGTCCTGGATCAGCGCGCGGACCGGCACCCGGGCCCCGTCCGCCCGGGCCTCGTCGGCCAGGGCCGCGGCGAACGCCTCGTTGTAGGCCAGGTAGGCCTCCCAGTCCCGGCGGAACTCCCGGCCGAACTGCGGCTGGTTCGGCGTGTCGAACAGCAGGTGGTGGACGAACCACAGCGCGGAGTTGGCCACGTTGTTGTAGGCCCGGTCGAACGTCTCCGGCGCGATGTCCAGCATCCGGACCCGGACGCCGGCCGGGCCGGACAGGCCCTCGGGCGGCGGCGCCTGCCCGCCGTCCGCCGCGTCCCGGCGCCGGGCCGCGTCCCGGTCGGCGTCGCTGAACGGCATGCAGACCCAGGTCACCTCGGATTCCGCCGTCATCCCGGCCAGCCCGGCCGTCACCCCGGAGACCAGGCCGCCGCTGCCGCGCCGCCCGGTCAGCGCGCCGTCCGCGCCGTACTCGTACGACACCGGACCGCGGTTGGACGCCAGCAGAACCCGTTGCTTCATAGCGGGCAGGCTATTGCAAGTCCCGGCAGCCCCATGCGCAGCAGGTGGGCGGTCTGGGGTACTCTTATCCCGGTTAGGACACAACTGAATAACGCTCATCCAGAGGGGTGGAGGGATCGGCCCTGCGAAGCCCCGGCAACCTATCGCGCATCTATGCCCGTTCCGGGCGGCGAGGCGCGTGACATGGTGCCAAGTCCGGCCCGCGGTCACGGCGACCGCTGGGAAAGATGGGGAAGGAAGGCCTCGCCGGTGACCACAGCAACGACACGCAACTCTCTTACCTCGGGGTTCGGCTACGCCACCGGGCTGTCCTGCCGCGAGTGCGGCCAGGTGTACCCGCTCGGGCCGAACTACGCCTGCGCGGAATGCTTCGGGCCGCTCGAGGTCGGTTATGACTACCCGCGGCTGGACCGGTCCGGCATCGAGGCCGGCCCGCCGAACATGTGGCGGTACGCGCCGCTGCTGCCGGTGCCGCAGGACATCGCGGACCGGCCCACCACCGAGCCGGGGTACACCAGGCTGATCCGGGCCGACAACCTGGCTCACGCCCTGGGCATGCGCCGGCTGTGGATCAAGGACGACCGCGGCAACCCGACCCACTCGTTCAAGGACCGGGTGGTGGCGGTGGCCCTGGCCGCGGCGACCGAGATGGGCTTCAAGGTGCTGGCCTGCCCGTCCACCGGCAACCTGGCCAACGCGGTGGCCGCCGCGGCGGCCCGGGCGGGCATCCGTTCCGTGGTGCTGGTGCCCGCCAACCTGGAACTGCAGAAGATCATCACCACCTCGGTCTACGGCGGCACGTTCGTCACCGTGGACGGCACCTACGACGACGTGAACCGGCTGGCCTCCGAGCTGGCGGGCGAGCACGAGGACTGGGCCTTCGTCAACGTGAACGTGCGGCCCTACTACGCCGAGGGGTCCAAGACCATCGCCTTCGAGATCGCCGAGCAGCTCGGCTGGCGGATCCCGCCGCAGGTGGTGGTGCCCATCGCGTCCGGGGCGCAGCTGGTCAAGGTGGACAAGGGCTTCACCGAGCTGACCTCGCTGGGCCTGGTGGCGGAGGCGCCGTGGCGGGTGTTCGGCGCCCAGGCCACCGGGTGCTCACCGGTGTCGGCCGCGTTCGCGGCCGGTCACGACGTGGTGCGGCCGGCCCGGCCGGACACCATCGCCAAGTCGCTGGCCATCGGCAACCCGGCCGACGGGCCCTACGTGCTCGACGTGGTGCGGCGCACCGGCGGCTCGATCGCCGACGTCAGCGACGAACAGATCGTCGACTCGATGCGGCTGCTGGCCTGCACCGAGGGTATCTTCGGCGAGACGGCCGGCGGGGTCACCCTGGGCGTGCTGCGCAAGCTGCTGGCCGGCGGCCAGCTCGACCCGGACGCCGAGACCGTGATCATCAACTCCGGGGACGGGCTGAAGACCCTCGACGCGATCGCCGGGGCCATCCGGCTGCCCGAGCCCATCCGCCCCACCCTCGAGGCGTTCGGAGAGGCAGTCCCGTGAGCGTGCAGGTGCGCATCCCGACCATCCTGCGGTCCTACACCGGCGGCGCGGCGGAGGTGACCGCCGCCGCGGGCACCCTGCGCGAGATCATCGCCGGGCTCGACGCCGCCTACCCGGGCCTGGGCGGCCGGCTCCTGGACGACGGCGGCCAGCTGCGCCGTTTTGTCAACGTCTACGTGGGCGAGGAAGACGTGCGTTTCGCCCAGGGACTCGACACGCCGGTGGCCGCCGGAGCCCGGGTCTCCGTCATTCCCGCGGTGGCCGGCGGCGCCCCGGCCAGCCTTTACGGGGACCCGGCTGACGTGGGCTAGATGGCGTGATTGGTGGCTAAGTGGCGTCAGACGCGCCCGGCAGGCGGTAAGGTTTTTTCCGGTCGCCGTCGGACAGGGGCGTGTTTCGTGCTTTCCGCGTAGCCGTTCTCACCCGGTGCGATCGACGGGTTCCGCGTTGGCAAGGGCGGGGCTCGAAGCCCGAGCGCAGTTAGGGAGTTGTTTGGAATGGCTCAGGGCACCGTCAAATGGTTCAACCCGGACAAGGGATACGGCTTTATCGCCGTCGACGGTGGCAAGGACGTCTTCGTCCACTTCTCGGCTATCCAGTCGGATGGCTACCGCACCCTCGAAGAGGGCCAGCGGGTCGAGTTCGAGATCACGCAAAGCGACCGGGGCGCGCAGGCCGACAAGGTGGTCGTCGTCCCGTAGGTTCGCCCGTGGCCCCGGCCTCCGCCGGGGCCGCAGATCTGCCGGGTTCAAGTGGCGGCCCGGCCCCTCCGGGGGCCGGGCCGATCTGATTTCCGTGTCTGATTTCCGGGCATCCATTTGCACTCTCCCCATGAGAGTGCTAAACATGGTGCTGGCACTCTGCATGCCTGAGTGCCAGCATTCTGGCGGGATCGGGCGATGAGGCACGGCCTGCGGCAGGAAGGGACTGTCCGCCGGTGGGTGCCGTCCGTCGCGGGCGTCGGCTCGATCGCGCGAACGCCACGGAGGACTGGAGCCTATGGCAGCGAAGATGATCGCGTTCGACGAAGAGGCCCGGCGCGGCCTCGAGCGCGGTATGAACCAGCTCGCCGACGCCGTGAAGGTAACCCTCGGCCCGAAGGGCCGGAACGTGGTACTCGAGAAGAAGTGGGGCGCCCCCACGATCACCAACGATGGTGTGTCCATCGCCAAGGAGATCGAGCTCGAGGACCCGTGGGAGAAGATCGGCGCGGAGCTTGTTAAGGAAGTAGCGAAGAAGACCGACGACGTGGCCGGCGACGGCACGACGACGGCCACCGTCCTGGCCCAGGCGCTGGTCCGCGAGGGCCTGCGCAACGTCGCGGCGGGCGCCAACCCGATGTCCCTGAAGAAGGGCATCGAGGCGGCCGTCGAGGCGGTCAGCGAGGAACTGTCCAAGCAGGCCAAGGACGTCGAGACCAAGGAGCAGATCGCCTCCACGGCCTCGATCTCGGCCGGCGACCCGGCCATCGGCGAGATGATCGCCGAGGCCATGGACAAGGTCGGCAAGGAAGGCGTCATCACCGTCGAGGAGTCCAACACCTTCGGCCTGGAGCTTGAGCTCACCGAGGGCATGCGCTTCGACAAGGGGTACATCGCGCCGTACTTCGTCACCGACCCCGAGCGGCTCGAGGCGGTGCTCGAGGACCCGTACATCCTGGTGGTCAACTCCAAGATCTCGGCCAACAAGGACCTGCTGCCGCTGCTGGACAAGGTGGTGCAGTCCGGCAAGTCGCTGGTCATCATCGCCGAGGACGTGGAGGGCGAGGCCCTGGCCACCCTGGTGGTCAACAAGATGCGCGGCCTGTTCAAGTCGGTGGCGGTCAAGGCCCCCGGCTTCGGCGACCGGCGCAAGGCCATGCTCGGTGACATCGCCATCCTGACCGGTGGCCAGGTCATCAGCGAGGAAGTCGGCCTCAAGCTGGACAACGTGGACCTGGACGTGCTCGGCCGGGCCCGCAAGGTCGTGGTCACCAAGGACGAGACCACGATCGTCGACGGCGCCGGCGACGCGGACCAGATCTCCGGCCGGGTCAACCAGATCCGCACCGAGATCGACAACACCGACTCCGATTACGACCGGGAGAAGCTCCAGGAGCGGCTGGCCAAGCTGGCCGGCGGCGTGGCGGTCATCAAGGCCGGCGCGGCCACCGAGGTGGAGCTCAAGGAGCGCAAGCACCGCATCGAGGACGCCGTGCGCAACGCCAAGGCGGCCGTCGAAGAGGGTGTCGTGGCCGGCGGCGGCGTCGCGCTGCTGCAGGCGGGCCGCACCGCCTTCGAGAAGCTCGACCTGGTGGGCGACGAGGCGACCGGCACGCAGATCGTGCGCCGGGCGCTGGAGGAGCCGCTGAAGCAGATCGCGGTGAACGCCGGCCTCGAGGGCGGCGTGGTGGTCGAGAAGGTCAAGACGCTGTCGGCAGGCCACGGCCTGAACGCCGCAACCGGCGAGTACGTCGACATGTTCAAGGCCGGCATCATCGACCCCGCGAAGGTCACCCGCTCGGCGCTGCAGAACGCAGCCTCGATCGCGGGCCTGTTCCTCACCACCGAGGCGGTCATCGCGGAGAAGCCGGAGAAGAACTCGGCCCCCGCCGGCGGCCCCGGCGGTGGCCCGGACATGGACTTCTGATTTCGGGTAGTCCAAAGTTACGCAAAACGGCCCGGGGCCTGCCCCCGGGCCGTTTTGCGTCAGGTTTCCCGGCGTATCCGCTGGGTATAGCGCCAATGCGATCTTGCATCGCAGCGAATCCGGCCTCACACGTCACCCCGTCCCAGCACCACCGACCGTGTGAGGCCGGTCCCCCGAGCCCCTAAACGGGCCCGCGCGGCGCCCGGGCGGCCACAACGAGGCTGCGGCCGGGCGTCCAGGACCGATAGCCTTAGAACTGCCCATAGCATCCTGTCGGTCGCCTGATCGCTGGTTGTCTGTTAGTTCGACTCAGACGTGAGGTCTGCACGTGCCTACCGGCAAGGTCAAGTGGTACGACTCCGATAAGGGGTATGGCTTCCTCGCCCGCGACGACGGCGGCGAGGTCTTCGTGCATTCATCCGCGCTGCCTGCTGGGACGACCGCGCTGCGGCAGGGGCAGCGGGTGGAGTTCGGCGTGGCCGAGGGCCGCCGGGGGGCGCAGGCGCTGCAGGTACGGATCCTCGAGCCCCCGCCCAACGTGGCCGCGGCCGTGGCCAAGCAGGCCCGCAAGAAGCCGGACGAGATGATCGTGATCGTCGAGGACCTGATCAAGCTGCTCGACGACGTGTCCACGACCTACCGGCGCGGCAAGCACCCGGACGCCAGGGACGCCAAGAAGATCGCCGCCGTGCTGCGGGCCGTCGCCGACGACATCGAGCCCTGACCCGATCGAGCCCTGACCCGATCGAGCACTGACCCGATCGAGCACTGACCGGCTTTCCGCGCCGGGTGGCTGGCGCCTGCCTGCCGCGGGCGCGCTAGCGCCGGCCCTGGGGCCGGGCCGGGCGGCGCCGGGGCGGGGGTTCGGCGCTGACCCGCTGGGCCAGGATGCGGCGCCTGCGCCTGCCTACCATCAGGACCAGCGCGACGGTCAGCAGGGCCGCCGGGATGGCCAGGCCGATCGGGCCGTTGTCGAGCATCGACACCAGCACGCCAAGCAGGCCGCCCGCCACGTTGGCCACCTGGTTCAGCGTCTCCGACACCGCGAAGGTCGACGAGCGGATCTCGTCGCCGATCTCCCGCTGCACGATCGAGTCCTGGGCCAGCTTGGCCAGGCTGGCGCACAGGATCGCGGCGAACGCCACGGCGATCACGGCGATCAGGCCGAAGAACCAGGCCGCGACGGCCGCCACCGCCGGCGCCACGACCAGCACCGAGAACATGATCAGCTGCGGGGCCCGGGAGCGCAGCCAGGACCCGATGGCCATGGCCACGATGCTGCCGCCCGCGACGGCCACGGCCAGCGTGGCCAGGGCGAAGTGCTTGGATACGCCGAGGTGTTCGGTCTGCAGCAGGAAGGCGAAGAAGAAGAACGTGTAGCCGGA
This sequence comes from uncultured Actinomycetes bacterium, assembly GCA_963835775.1. Classification (GTDB taxonomy): domain Bacteria; phylum Actinomycetota; class Actinomycetes; order Streptosporangiales; family Streptosporangiaceae; genus Palsa-504. Next base: position 99,212 of record CAWIHB010000011.1, read on the forward strand.
GAACGCGCGCAGCACCGCGTTGCCGGTCATCGCCTCGGCCACCGCGGGCCCCACCCGGCCCAGCGTCCGCCACCGGCCGCCGTGGGGATGGGCGCCATCATGCGCCGCGGCGCTGGCCGGCTCGTCGACCCAGGGGCCGGGGGCCGGGGCGCCCGGGGGCAGCGCGGCCGGCTCCTGGCCCGCGCTCTCGCGGCCCGGGGCGTCGTACGCCCCGGTCTCGTAGGGCATGGTCTGGTAGCGGGAGCCGCCCCGCCCGTCCCGGCCCGCCGGGATGGTCGGGTCCATCGGGCCGCCCGCGGGTCCCCGGTCGCGCCCGTAACGCCCGTACCTGTGCTCCCGGGGGCCCGGCTGCCGCGGCCCGGGCGCGGTGGGCGGCGCCGGCCACGCCGCGGTGGGCGCCGGCCCGGCCGGGGCCCCGGTGGCCTGGCCCGCCGTGGCCTGTGCGGCGGGCGGGGTGTCCACCTGGTCGGGCAGCCGCAGCGCCAGGACCATGGCGGCCAGGTAGACGACCATGCCGGCCCGCAGCACCCAGGCGGCGCCGCCGACCGACTGGATGCCATAGGCCACCCCGGCGGCTACCGTGGCCCCGATCACCGCGATCAGCTGCGACCGCGCGTTGGCCGTGACCAGGGTGATCTGCTCGGGCAGCAGCCGTGGCGCGACCGAGGCGCGGACCACCCCGTAGGCCTTCTGCAGCACCAGGATGCCGAACGCGGCGGGCAGCAGCGTGATCGGGTTGCTGACCGCGGCCGACATGGCGTAGCACAGCAGGCCGCGGGCCAGCAGCGTGCCGGCCAGCAGGTACTTGCGGCCCTGCTGCACCCGGTCCAGGGCGGGCCCGATGAACGGCCCGAGCACCGCGAACGGGGCCATGGTGACGAGCAGGAACAGCACCACCTTGCCCCGGGCCTGGTCGACAGAGGTGTTGAAGAAGATCGTCCCGGCCAGGGCCACGATGACGAAGGCATCGCCGGCCCCGGCGGCGGTGGTCAGCTCGATGAGCGTGGACAGCCCGGTCCGGCCGGCCCCGGACGCGCCGGTCAGGCGGTGGACGAAGCCGCCGGTCGTGCGGGTGGCCGTGGCCCCGGCGCGCGCGCCGGTCCTGACCGCGCCGCCGGTTCGGCGCAGCGCTTCGGACATCCGCATGTAACCAGTATTCTTGGTAGCCGTCACTGCGGCGAGTCGCACCTTCGCCACAACCAATGGGTAACCCTACCCGCAGCATGCGTGATGAGTGAGAATTGGCAACCGTGAGCCCCACCCGTACCCGCACCAGGGAACCAGACCAGGCGTGCGCCGAGGCCGTTGACCTCGCGCGGGCCGCCGTCGTCGACATCGTCGGCCCGGACGACGTGGGCGAGCACCTCGACGTCCAGGCCGACGGCGAACGGATCGTCACCCACCTGTTCGCCTGCGCTGACCCGGCTTACACGGGCTGGCGGTGGGCGGTCACGGTGGTCCGGGCGCCGCGGTCGAAGCTGGTCACGGTGAGCGAGACCGTGCTGCTGCCCGGGCCCGACGCGCTGCTCGCGCCGGAGTGGGTGCCCTGGCACGACCGGCTGCGGCCCGGTGACCTGGGGGTCGGTGACCTGCTGCCCGCCCCGCCGGACGACGAGCGGCTGGTCCCGCTGGTCGTGATCTGGGGCGACGACGCCGTCACCGACTGGTACCCCCGGGATGAGGACCAGGTGGACCCGGCCGAACTGCCCGCGCCCGGCCGCTCCCGGGTGCTGTCGGCCATCGGCCGGGACTACGCCTCGGACCGGTGGTACGAAAGCGAGCACGGCCCGCGCACCCCGCTGGCGCACGCGGCCCCGGCGCACTGCGTCAGCTGCGGCTTCTTCGTCCCGCTGAGCGGGGAGCTCGGCTTGCTGTTCGGGGCGTGCGCGAACGCCTACGCGCCGGACGACGGCCGGGTGGTGTCGGCCGACCACGGCTGCGGGGCCCATTCGGAATCGGTGATCTCGGAAACCGCGGCCCGGTCCGTCGCGCCGGTCATCGACGAGTTCGGCTACGACATGGTCGACTTGCCCGGCGTCTCGGTCGAGGAGACCGTGTTCGAGCCGCTGGCCCGGGGCGCCGACTGACCGTCCGCCTGGTCTGGTTCCCCGTCTGGGGCCCGGCGGGCCGCGGACCTGGCCCTGGACCGCTTGAGCCGCGGCACGTACCAGATGGCGAATAGCCCAAGCACCAGCCCGGCCACGCAGGTCCAGATCCACCACCGTGCGTCGGCCGGCAGCTCGCTGCGGACGATGAGCAGCACGACCAGGGCCACGGCCCAGGAGACCGTGCCGGCCACGGCCACCAGCTGATCGTTCGCCTCCAGCGGCGGAGGCGGCGCCGGCCCGCGGTCTCGGTTCACGTCTTTAGGCTACGAGGTGGCCGGACGGCCCGGGCACGCGAGTGACCAGCACGAGCGGGCTGCTGCGGCAGCACCGTCAGCGTGATGTACTTAAGCCACGCCCCAGGCCGGCCGACGAAGGTAACTGACGATGACGATGACGCGGACCAGGACTGATGCCGGGCTGGCCACGGCCCTGCGGATCTCCGTGAGCCGGCTGGCCCGGCGGCTGCGGGCCCAGCGCACCGCCTCGGGGCTGACCGAGGCCGTGCTGTCGGAGACCCAGCTGGCCGCGCTGTCGGCTCTGGAGGCCCACCAGGCCATGACGCCGGGTGAGCTGGCCGAACACGAGAAGGTCCAGCCGCCCTCCATGACCCGGGTCATCGCCGTCCTCGAGGAACGCAAGCTCGTGCTCCGCTCCCCGCACCCGACCGACCGGCGCCAGGTGGTGCTGACCGTCACCGATGAAGGCCGGGCTGTCGTGCAGCGGGTGCGGCGCCGGAAGGACGCCTGGCTGGCCCGCAGGCTGGCCGAGCTGACCGCCGAGGAGCGGGCCACGCTCCGGGCCGCGGTGCCCATCCTGGAGAAGCTCAGCCAGTCCTGACCGGCTACGGTGCGCTTTCGGCCGGCGCCCGGAGCGGCCAGCTGTCCAGCGTGACGTACCGGGGCTGGTCGGTGGCACCCAGACGGCTGCGGACCAGGTGCAGCCGGTCGGCCGTCCACAGCTGTCCCTGGTAGCCGTCCAGCGCCGTGACCAGGCTGGTGACGTCGGCAGGCAGCCGGCAGCGGGCCAGGGTCAGGTGCGGCTGGAACCGGCGGCCCCGGTCGGGCGGGGGAGCACCCGCCTGGCTCGCCCCGGCCGCCACCGATTCGGCCAGCCGGGCCAGGGCGCCGCGGTCCCCGGACAGGCCGCTCCACAGCACGTTGGCCCGGCCCGGTGCCGGGAAGGCGCCCGCGCCGGCGAACGCCAGCGCGATGCTGCGGTGGCACCCGGCGGCGCGTTCCAGCCGCGGCAGCAGCCGGGCCGTGGCGGTCTCGTCGACCTGGCCGAGAAAGGCCAGCGTGACGTGCCAGGCCTGACGGCTGGTCCAGCGCAGGTCAAGCCGGCCGCCCCGCAGCGGCCCGACCAGTTCGTCGAGCTCGTCCAGCACGGCGGGCGGCGGCGCGATGGCCACGAACAACCGCATCAGCTCACCCGGTGTGACGCCGGCTCCCCTGGATCGTGTGACTCCCCCTGGCGCCCGGTGAGCTAAACCGGTGCGCTGGGCAGGAGCATGCTCGCCGAGCAGTCCGGCCCGGTTTGCATTGTGACTCATGACCTACCTCGGATCTTCCTCGCGGGCAGCTTTGTAGGCTGTCGTCGTGAACCGGGTGCCCCGATGGCTGCTTCCCACCGTGCTGGCGCTGCTCGTGCTGCTGGTCGTGATCGGCGCGATCATCCGTTAGCCGCCACGTAGTCGATGCAGGCGGTCAGCGCGGCCACGTCCGCCGGATCGACCGCGGGGAACAGGCCGATACGCAGCTGGTTCCGGCCCAGCTTCCGATAGGACTCCGTATCGACGATCCCGTTGGCCCGCAGCGTGGCCGCGATCGCGTCGGCGGACAAGCCGCCGGTCACGTCGATGGTGCCGACCACCGGCGAGCGCTGTGCGGGGTCGGCGACGAACGGGTTCGCGTAAGCCGCCTGCTTTGCCCACATATACAGTATGGCAGCCGATTCCGCGCAGCGGGCGGCGGCCCAGGGCAGGCCGCCCTGGCCGAGCATCCAGTCGATCTGCTCGGCCAGCAGGAACAGGGTGGCCACCGCGGGCGTGTTGTAGGTCTGGTCCTGGCCCGCGTTCTCCAGCGCCACCCGCAGCGACAGGAAGTCGGGGATGTACCGGCCGCTGGCCGCGATCTGCCCGATCCGCTCCGCCGCGGCCGGTGATACCAGGGCCAGCCAGAGCCCGCCGTCCGAGCCCAGCCCCTTCTGCGGGGCGAAGTAGTAGACGTCGAACTGATCGGCCTGGACCGCCAGGCCCCCGGCCGCGCTGGTGGCGTCCACGATGACCAGCGATCCCGGATCGGCGCCTGCCACGCGGCGCACCGGCATGGCCACGCCGGTCGAGGTCTCGTTGTGGGTCAGCGCGTAGGTGTCGGCGCCGGGCTCGGGCCAGGGCAGCGGATGGCTGCCCGGCGCGGATTCCACCACGGTCGGCGCCGACAGCCACGGGGCCCGCGCGGTGATGCCCGCGAACTTGGCCGAGAACTCGCCAAAGCTCAGGTGCTGTGCGTGCTCGCGGATCAGGCCGAACGCCGCCGCGTCCCAGAACGCGCTGGTCCCGCCGTTGCCCAGCACGACCGTATAGTCGCCGGGCAGGCCAAACAGCTCGGCCAGGCCGGCCCGGATCCGGTGCACCAGCGACCGGACCGGCGGCTGCCGGTGTGACGTACCCAGATAGGCGGCGCCCGAGCCGGCCAGCGCGGCCAGCTGCGCGGGCCGGATCTTGGCCGGGCCGCTGCCGAACCGGCCGTCCTTCGGCCGCAGCCCCGCCGGGATCACGAGTGTGCTCACGGGCGCAGCCTACCGGGCGGGCCCAGCGCGCGCCTCCGGCCGGTAACGCCTGGCAGTCGACCGCGTCGGCGGCGCCCGGGACGTCGCGGACGGACCGGGTGGGGGGGCCGATGTAGCGTGCGGCGGGCCGGACCAGCCGGCCGGTCCGCTTCTGCTCCAGGATGTGCGCGGCCCAGCCCGCCGTCCGGGCGCAGGTGAACATCGAGGTGAACATGTGCGAGGGGACTCCGGCGAAGTCAAGCACGATGGCCGCCCAGAACTCCACGTTGGTCTCGAGCACCCGGTCCGGACGCCGGGCCCGCAGCTCGGCCAGGGCCGCGCTCTCCAGGGCCAGCGCTACCTCGTAGCGGGGCGCGCCGAGTTCCTTGGCCGTGCGGCGCAGCACCCGGGCGCGGGGGTCCTCGGCCCGGTACACCCGGTGCCCGAACCCCATCAGCCGCTCGTTGCGGTCCAGCGCGTCCCGCACGTACCGCGGGGCGTCCCCGGTCCGCTCGACCTCCTCGATCATGCCGAGTACCCGGGCCGGGGCGCCGCCGTGCAGCGGCCCGGACATCGCGCCCACCGCGCCGGACAGTGCGGCGGCCACATCGGCGCCGGTCGAGGCGATGACCCGGGCGGTGAAGGTGGACGCGTTCATGCCGTGCTCGGCCGCCGACGTCCAGTACGCGTCGACCGCCCTGACGTGCCGCGGGTCGGGCTCGCCGCGCCAGCGGATCATGAACCGCTCGGTGATCGTGGCCGCCTCGTCCACCCGGCGCTGCGGCACCATCGGCAGCCCGACCCCGCGGGCCGCCTGGGCCACGAAGGACAGGGCCATGACCGACGCGCGGGCCAGGTCCTCGCGGGCCTGACCGTCGGTAATGTCGAGCAGCGGCCGCAGGCCCCAGGCCGGGGCGAGCATGGCCAGCGCGCTCTGCACGTCGACCCGGATGTCGCCGGAATGCACCGGAATCGGGTAAGGCTCGGCCGGCGGCAGCCCGGGCGCGAAGGCATTATCGACCAGCAGGCCCCAGACATGGGCGAAAGAGACGTGGCCGACCAGTTCCTCAATGTCGACCCCGCGGTATCGCAGCGAGCCGCCCTCTCTGTCGGGTTCGGCGATTTCGGTCTCGAAGGCGATGATTCCTTCGAGACCGGGCTTGAAATCCGACATCAGAGATTCCTCTCTTCTTCCTCATGGGTGTCAGAGGGCACCCCCCGCCATGCTGAGCCGAGCCTGTTAGCCGAGCCTGTTAGCCGAGCCTGTTTCCTGGCGCGCGAGTAGGCGCCGGGCATGATGCCAGCGCTCCCATTCAACCGCCATGAACTGGGTTGCGGTAGGCGGAACAGGTGTGAGGATCATTACCCATGGACACGACACGGCGCGATCTCGATCCGCCTCATGTGACCGGCGGCCCGTCCGAGGAGATGCTGTCCGAGGACATGCTGGCCGGCGACCCGATGACGCAGTTCGCCCGCTGGATGGCCGACGCGCAGGCAGCTGACCTGCCGGAGCCGACCGCGATGGTGCTCGCCACCACGTCGGCCGACGGCGGCCCGCGGGCCCGGACCGTGCTGCTGAAGGCGCACGACCAGGCGGGCTTCACCTTCTACAGCAACCGGACCTCGCGCAAGGGCCAGGACCTGGCCGCCCACCCGCGGGCCTGTGCCGTCTTCCCCTGGTACACCCTGGGCCGCCAGGTCACCGCCGAGGGCGGCGTGCAGATCATGTCGCAGGCCGGCAGCGAGCCGTACTACCGGTCCCGGCCGCGCGGATCACAGCTCGGCGCCTGGGCCAGCAGGCAGTCGCAGGTCATCGGGTCCCGCGCGGACCTCGAGCGCCGGGTGGCCGAGCTCGAGCGGCGCTGGCCTGCGCCGGCCGAGATCCCGATGCCCGGCTTCTGGGGCGGCTACCTGCTGGTCCCGGAAACGGTCGAGTTCTGGCAGTCGGGCGCCTACCGGCTGCACGACCGGCTCCGGTACCGCCGCGACGGCGCGGCCTGGGTCATCGAGCGCCTGTCTCCCTGAGGGTGCTGGGCCGAATACCGCCCTCTCCGGCATAGCATCACAAGCAGGAGGGATGAGGAGTTGACCGCCCAGGGGCTCATTGACACGACGGAGATGTATCTCCGCACCATCTTCGAGCTTGAAGAAGAGGGAGTCGTCCCGCTGCGCGCCCGCATCGCCGAGCGGCTGGGGCAAAGCGGCCCGACCGTCAGCCAGACCGTGGCCAGGATGGAGCGGGACGGCCTGGTCCACGTGCACGGCGACCGGCATCTGGCGCTGAGCGATACCGGCCGGATGCTGGCCACCCGGGTCATGCGCAAGCACAGGCTGGCCGAGTGCCTGCTGGTCGGGGTCATCAAGCTGCCCTGGGAGGAGGTGCACATCGAAGCCTGCCGCTGGGAGCACGTGATCTCGGAGAGCGTCGAGCGCCGGGTGCTCGAGCTGCTCGGCTACCCGGTCCGCTGCCCGCACGGAAATCTCATTCCCGGCCTGGCCGAGCTCGGCCTGTCCGGCGAAGCCGAAGAGAAGGCCCGCGCGGCAATGAATGAGACGGGTGAGGCGATGACAAAGGCCGCATCCGGGGACAGTGTGCGGGCCGTCATCCGGCGAATTGGCGAGCAAATTCAAAGTGATCTTGATCTGATGCTTAAACTCAAGCGCGTCGGGATACAACCCGGACGCGAGGTGATTCTCATGGCGGGCGACGATGGTGTGCGCGTGATGGCCGGCGAGGAGATGGACGCCATCTCGACGGAACTCCCCAGCGCGATCGCCGCGCATATCTTCGTCACCATATCCGGCCGGCTGCAGCCGGCCGCCGGAGCGTGATCATGTCATTCGGCCGCAGTGCGGGGGCGGGCCCATGACCAGCTGGAACCAGGCGGCATTCGACCCTTACCTGCCCGCGGACATGGTCCTGGGCCAGGCCGACATCGGCGTCGTGGTCGCCGACCGGCTCAGCAATCTGCTGTACATCAACGAATTCGCGGCCCGGCTGTTCCGTATTTCCGGTGACGTGACCCGGCTGGCCGGCTCGTCCGTGCTGTCCCTCGGCCTGTTCACCGGCGACGACCTGCGCAAGATGGAGGACCTGGCCGGCCAGGTGCTGCGCGGCCGGCCCTGGGAGGGAACCTTCGAGGCCGTCCGCGGCGACGGGTCGCACGCCCTGCTCCGGGCCTTGGCCGTGCCGCTGCGGCACGGCGGCGGTGACATCGACGGCATGGTCATCCTGGCCCGTGAGGCCAGCAAGCGGGACGGGCGGCTGCAGCAGGACCGGATCGCCTTGCTCGAGCGGGTGGGCGAGCGGCTGGCCGGCTCGCTGGAGATCGGCACCACGCTGAAGCACGTGACCGAGATGCTGGTCCCGCAGTTCGCCGACCATTGCTTCATCGACCTGTTCCAGGGCGAGGCGCTCATCCGCCGGGTGCAGCGGCACGCCAGCAACTGGGTGCCGCCCCCCGGCACCTGGGCCCAGACCGGCGAGCAGATCCACTACCCGGAGGGTCACTTCTGCCAGCAGGCCATGGCCCGGCTGGACACCATCGCGGTCACCGACCTGGAGATCGAGACCTACCCGGCGCCCAGCGCGGAGAGCCTGGCCGCCGCGCACGAGGCCGGCCTCACCTCGGTGGTGGCCGCGCCGCTGTACGCCCGGGGTGAGCTGCTCGGCGTGATGAGCCTGGCCCTGTCCCGGCTCACCGACCGCGAGGATCACAATTACGACCCGCCCGACCGGGACCTGATCGGCGCCATCGCCAGCCGGGTGGCCATCGCGATCGACAACTCGATGCTGTTCGAGGCCGAACGGCAGACCGCCCTGGCCTTCCAGAAGAGCCTGCTGCCGCAGGCCATCCCGGACCTGGACGGGCTCGAGGTGGCTTGCCGCTACGTCCCGGCCAAGCCGCTGGAAACCCAGGGCCAGGGAATCCAGACCCAGGTCGGCGGCGACTGGTACGACATCATCCCGCTGGCCGCCGGGCGGGTGGGCATCGTCATCGGCGACGTGGAGGGCCGGGGCGCCCGGGCCGCGGCGATCATGGGCCAGCTGCGCGCGGCGCTGCGGGCCTTCGCCCAGGACGAGAAGTCCCCGGCCGACATCATGCGCAAACTGGATGAGTGGTGCCGGTCGCTGGCGCCCGCCGACGGGGCCGGGGTCCCGCTGGCCGCCGACCCGCCCACCGCGAGCTGCACCTACCTGATCTACGATGCGTGGTCGCGGGAGCTGTCCTTCGCCAACGCCGGGCACGACGCCCCGCTGCTGGTCAGCGGCGGACAGGTGCAGCAGCTCGAGTTCCGGCACAAGGGCGTCCTGCTCGGGGTGCGCGGCAAGGGCATCCGCGGGCTGCCCACCTACAAGGAACAGACGATCGTCGTGCCGCCGGGGGCGATCCTGGTCTTCTACACCGACGGCCTGACCGACCGGCGCACCCGCGCGGACGGCTCGGGCCACTATACCGAGGCCGAAGCGGAGCAGATGCTGCGGCACGCGGTCCGGGCCGCCGCGGCCAGCGGTGACGCCGACGCGGTGGCCACCGCGGCCGAGTACGCGGTGCCCGGCGACATCGACGACGACATGGCCATCCTGGTGGTCAAGTCCTCCGCCGCCGAACTCGCCTACGCCGAGCGCAGCTTCCCGGCCGAGCCGATCATGGTGTCAGAGGCCCGGCGGGTCGCCGCCCAGACGTTCGGCTCGTGGGGCATGGACGCGGAGCAGAGCGAGCTGGCCTGCCTGCTGGTCTCCGAGGTGGTGACCAACGCGGTCCTGCACGCCTCGGTCTCGCCGAGCCCCAGCCGCGACCTGGACTTCGACTTCGGCCCGGTGCTGCTGCCCGGGCCGGCCGCGGTACCCGAACCGGTGCCGGCCCGCGCCCGGGAGAAGGCCCCCGCGGCGGTCCAGGCGGGGCCGCTCCAGGCGGGGCCGCTCCAGGCGGGGCCGCTCCAGGCGGGGCCGCTCCAGGCGGGGCCGCTCCAGGCGGGGCCGCTCCAGGCGGGGCCGCTCCAGGCGGGGCCAGTCCAGGCGGGGCCAGTCCAGGCGGGGCCAGTCCAGGCGGGGCCAGTCCAGGCGGGGTCGGTCCAGGCCAGGCCGGTCCAGACGGCGGCCGTGCCGGCTCAGGGCGGTGCCCGCGCGGTCCCGGCCGCCGTGCCCGGCTGGGACGGCCCGGCGCCGGACGGCGCCCGGGCCGGGAACCCGGACCCGGTCCGGGAGTTCCGGCTGCGCCTGCGGCGCGGCGCGAACGCGGTGTGGGTCGAGGTCTTCGACCCCGACCTGCGGCTGCCCCGGATCAGGACGGCCGGGGAAACCGACGAAGGCGGCCGCGGCCTGTACCTGGTCGAGCAGCTGGCCACCCGGTGGGGCTCGCGGCCCACGCCGGAGGGCAAGGCAGTCTGGTTCGAGATACCGCGCAGCGGCAGCCGGGCCTGACCGCGGGCCGGCCACGGGCCGCCAACCGGGGTACCCAGCTGAAGTGCCCAGCTGAAGTGCCCAGCTGAAGTGCCCAGCTGAAGTGCCCAGCTGAAGTGCCCAGCTGAAGTGCCCAGCTGAAGTGCCCAGCTGAAGTGCAGAGCCGGGGTGCGTCAGTGGCCGTTATGCGCGGCCCACAGCATCAGCACCAGGAACACCACGATCACGATGGGTCCCAGCCAGTGCTTGCCCGTGACGGGCAGCTTCAGCTTGCCGCGCAGCCGCGTCCAGGCGAACGCCACCAGGGCTGCGATGAGCACCAGCAAGATGAGCCCGGACATGGCCGTCTCCCTTTAGCGCGGTTTTGCGAACCCGATCCGAGCCTACGGCATCCGGTGCCGTCACGCGATACGCATGCGGTCCGCCACACCGTGAGCGAGCCCTTTTCCTTCCCCCGGCCGGCCGCGTTGCCGCACCTGGCCCGGGGCGAGATACCGTGAGGACACGATTCACCGATTTTCTGGAGGCCTGATGGCGGAGGCGTTCATAGCCGGTGCGGTCCGCACCCCGATCGGGCGGCGCAACGGCGGCCTGTCCGGGGTCCACCCGGTGGACCTGGCCGCGCACGCGCTGCGCGCGCTGATCGACCGCACCGGCATCGACCCGGCTGTGGTCGATGACGTCATCATGGGCTGCGTCTCGCAGGTCGGCCCGCAGACCCTGGACATCGCCAGGAACGCCTGGCTGTCGGCCGGGCTGCCGGAGAACGTGCCCGGCGTCACCATCGACCGGCAGTGCGGATCCTCCCAGCAGGCCGTCCACTTCGCCGCCCAGGCGGTGCTGTCCGGCACCCAGGACCTGGTGATCGCGGCCGGGGTGGAGAGCATGAGCGTGGTGCCCATGGGCTCGTCGGTGAGCCTGGGCGTGCAGGCGGGCCAGCCCGCGCCGTGGGGCGGCGGCTGGCGCGAGCGTTACGGTGACCAGGAGATCTCGCAGTTCCGCGGGGCCCAGGCGATCTGCGAGCAGTGGGGGCTCAAGCGCAGCCAGCTCGAGGAGTTCGCGCTGGAGAGCCACCAGCGGGCCATCCGGGCCATCGACGAGGGCCGGTTCGAGCGCCAGATCGCGCCGCTGGCCGGGGTCAGCCAGGACGAGGGCCCGCGCCGGGACACCTCACTGGAGAAGATGGCCGCGCTGGCGCCGCTGCGCGACGGCTGGGAGATCACCGCCGCGGTGTCCTCCCAGATCTCCGACGGCGCGGGCGCCCTGCTGATCGCCTCACAGGCGGCGCTGGACCGGTACGGGCTGGTGCCCAGGGCCCGGGTGCACGCGATGGCCGTGGTCGGCTCCGACCCGGTGCTGATGCTCACCGGCCCGATCGCCGCGACCAGGAAGGTGCTGGCCGCGGCGGGGATGACGGTGGCTGACATCGACGTGTTCGAGGTCAACGAGGCCTTCGCGCCGGTCGTGCTGGCCTGGCTGGAGGACACCGGCGCCGCGCCGGAGCGGACCAACCCCAGCGGCGGCGCCATCGCCCTCGGTCACCCGATCGGGGCGAGCGGGGCGATCCTGATGACCAGGATGCTGCACGACCTCGAGGATGGCGGCGGCCGGTTCGGCCTGCAGACCATGTGCGAGGGCGGCGGCCAGGCCAACGCCACCATCATCGAACGGCTCTGACCGGACTAGCACTGACCGGACTAGCACCGACCGGACTAGCACCGACCGGACTAGCACCGACCGGACTAGCACTGACCGGACTAGCACTGACCGGACTAGCACTGACCGGACTAGCACCGAGCGGACTAGCACCGACCGGACTAGCACCGACCGGACTAGCACCGACCGGACTAGCACCGACCGGACTAGCACTGACCGGCCCGGCGGCCTCCGGGCCGCGCAGCACGTAGCCGATCCCGCGGCGGGTGTGGATCAGCGGCGGGCTGCCCAGCTTGCGCCGCAGGTAGCTCACGTACGTCTCCACCACCTGGGACTGGCCGGTGTAGCCCCGGCCCCACACGGTGCGCAGCAGCTGTGTCCTGCTGACCACCGTGCCCTGCTGGCGCATCAGGCAGGCCAGCAGCCGGAATTCGGTCGGCGACAGATCCACCGCGCGGTCGGCCCGGTGGACCGTCCAGCGCGACTCGTCGAGCACCACGTCAGCCGCCCGGAGCGGGCCGGTTTCCGCGGACCGGCCGGCCACGGCCCGTTCGGCAAAATATTCTCCAGCAACCGGGCCGGGCCGGCGCACCCCGGTGCACGGGGGGTGCGCCGGCGATGCGGCCGGGACCGGCTGGGTGGCTCGGCTCACCAGTGGGTGGGGGCCGGGCTGGGCGTGGTGGTGGTGGCCGTGCGGGCCCCGACGTCGCTGCTGCTCAGCGGGCTGAACAGGACCAGCTGGGCGTGCAGCGTGCCGTGTGCGCGGGTGCCGGCCACCAGCACCAGGTCACCGCGGGCCAGCGAATTAGCGGCCAGCCAGGCGGGCTGGCTGAACGTGACCGGGGCCGGAGCGGGCATGGTGGTGGCCGACATGGTCGCGGTCTGGGACACCGTAGCGGTGCTCCTGGTCACCGTGACCGTCACGGTCAGATCGGTCCCGACCACCTGCACGCTGACCGTCACCGGAGCGGTGGTCGGCGTCAGCAGGGAGGCCGCGGTGGTCGGGCTCCCGGCCAGCAGCGTGGTCGCCGGGACCATGTTGCCCACGGTCATGGCCTGCTGGGTCGCGCTGACGCTCGCGGTCAGCGCCGCCGTGCCCGTCGTACTGGCCGACACGTTCTGGAACTTGGTCCGGGCCGAGAGCAGCCACAGGTGCAGCGATCCGTTAGCCGACCGGATGATCAGGAACTTCTTGGTGGCCAGGACCACGATGCCGCGCTGCAGGTCGAGCGTCTGGCCCTGGTGCGGGGTCTGGGTGTAGCCGCCCGTCAGCCGGGTCAGGTCGGCGTAGGTGGCCTGCCGGGACCAGCTCCAGGCGCTCAGCGCCGAGCTGAGCATGGTGCCCTGGTTGGCGAAGCGGGCGGTATAAGCGGCCGGGGCCGCCGCCGTGGGAGCCGGGTGGCTGCTTGTGGCCACCGCCGTCACGGCAATGGCACCGCCGCTGACCAGGGCGGCGGCCGCCAGGCCGACCCGGATCCTCAGCTTGGCCTGACGGCTGTTCCGGTAGCGTCGATCGCGGGCCATCATGACTGCCTCCTTCTGCGGACGCCGCGCCCGCTACGCGCGTCCTTCTCTGATAGGGCGGGCCGGAGTGAACCTGAGTAAGGCCCGTTGGTGTCCATGGATCCGAGAGTGCCCTGGCCCGGCCGGTCCGGAACCGCATTCCGGGCGCACGTAAGCACTACGTTCGCGAGCTCACAGGCTGGCTGGGAGCTTCCGGCCGTGACTGGGCGGCGCCGGGACGGGAGTTCAGCGGTCGGTTACATCCGCTCGGGAACAGGGACCCCGAGCAGGTCAAGCCCGGTCTCCAGCACGCGCAGCGTCAGCGCGCACAGCGCGAGCCGGCTGGCCCGTACCGTCTCGGGCTCGGCCTTGAGCACCGGGCACTCCTCGTAGAACGAGGTGAACAGGCTGGCCACCTCGAACAGGTAGCCGCACAGCCGGTGCGGCTCGGCCGTCGCGCCGACCCCGGTGACCACCGCGCCGAAGCCGAGCAGGCGCAGGGCCAGGGCCCGTTCGGCGGCGGCGCCGATGATGATCCGCGAGCCGCGGATGTCCGGGTCGGCGTCCGAGCCCGCCCGGCGGAAGATGGACCTGATCCGCGCCGTGGCGTACTGCAGGTACGGGCCGGTGTTGCCCCGGAAGGAGATCATCCGGTCCCAGTCGAACACGTAGGCGCTGTCCCGGGCAGTGGACAGGTCGGCGTACTTGACCGCGCCGATGCCGACCGCCTCGGCCACCTCGTCGAGCTCGCCCGGGCCGAACCGCGCGGCCGCGTCCACCTCGTCCAGGATGCCCCTGGCCCGGTCCACCGCCTCCGCCAGCAGGTCGGCGAGCTGCACGCTGTCGCCGGACCTGGTGCGCAGACGGCCGCCGTCGGGCGCGGAGACCAGGCCGATCTGGGCGTGCTCGAAGGACACGCCGTCCGGGATCCAGCCCGCCTCCCTGGCCACTGCGAACACCATCTGGAAGTGCAGCGCCTGGTCCGAGCCGACCACGTAGATGGCCCGGTCGATGTGCAGGTCGTCGATCCGGTACCGGATGGTGGCCAGATCGGTGGTGGAGTAGTTGTAGCCGCCGTCGCTCTTGCGGATGATGACCGGCATCGGCAGGCCCTCCCGGCCGGTGAAGCCGGGCGGGAACACGACCAGCGCGCCGTCGCTGTACACCGCCAGGCCCTCGTCTTCCAGGCGGGCCACCGTGTCGGCCAGCAGGTCGTTGTAGAAGCTCTCGCCCTTGATGTCAGCATCGGTGAGCGTGACCTGCAGTCGGCCGTAGATCCGGTGCAGGTAGTCCATGGACAGGTTGACGATTTCCTGCCAGAGCCGCAACGTGCCCGGGTCGCCGCCCTGCAGGTCGACGACCCGCTTCCTGGCCTCGTCCGCGAAGTCCGGGTCGGAGTCGAACTTGCGCCGGGCGGCTTGGTAGAACGCGTTCGGGTCGGTGCGCAGCAGCCCCGCCTCGGGCGAGTCCTCGCCCACGTCCAGCAGGTACTCGATCAGCATGCCGAACTGGGTGCCCCAGTCGCCGACGTGGTTGTCCCTGATCACCCGGTGGCCGGCGAACTCGAGCACCCGCGCGATGGCGTCGCCGACGATGGTCGTGCGCAGGTGGCCGACGTGCATCTCCTTGGCGATGTTGGGGGAGGAGTACTCCACCACCACCGTCTGCGGCTCGGCCGCCGGCGCCAGGCCCAGCCGGGGATCTTCGAGCATGTCGCTGGCCTGGGCCGCGATCCAGTCCTCGCGCAGCGTCAGGTTGATGAACCCGGGCCCGCTGACCTCCGGCGCCGCGGCGACGCTGGCCACATCGAGCTGGGCGGCCAGTTCGGCGGCCACCTCGCGGGGCGGGCGGCCCAGCCGCTTGGCCAGCGGCAGCGCGGCGTTGGACTGGAAGTCGGCGAACGACGACGGCCTGATCAGCGGGTCGGCGTCGCCGTAGTCCGGACCGAACGCCGCGACGACGGCGGCGGCTACCCGGTCGCTGAGGACCTGCTGTGGATCGGCCATGGCTCAAGGGTATCGGCGGCAGGGGGCGACGCAGAAAGCGTTAACGGGCGGCGCAGGAAATGGCCACCGCGGCCGGCCACGCGGCCGGGGCTGAACCGCTGGGTGATCTTCTCAATGATCTCGCCGCGGGCCAGGTCGGCCGCGAGCCGGCAGGCGGAGGTGATCGCGCGGGCGGTGCTGGCGCCGTGGGCGATGACCACGGTCCCGCCCAGGCCCAGCAGGACGGCGCCGCCGTAGCTCTCCGCGTCCAGCCGCGCGGCCATCTCGCGCAGCCCGCGGCGCTGCAGGAAGGCGCCGAGCCGGGCGGCCGCCGTGCCCGTCACCGCGGCCCGCAGCTCGGCCGAGGCGAACCGGATCGAGCCCTCGAGCGTCTTCAGCGCGACGTTCCCGGTGAAGCCGTCGGTCACGATCACGTCCAGCTCGCCGGCCAGCAGGTCGCCGCCCTCGACGTTGCCCGCGAAGGTCAGCGCCAGCGCCCCGTGCGGCGGGTCGGCGGCCAGCAGCTCGTGCGCCCGCCGGGTGAGTTTGTTGCCCTTGCCTGGCTCGGTGCCGATGGTCAGCAGCCCCACCCGGGGGGTGGCCACGCCCAGCGCGAGCTGGGCGTAGGCCACGCCGAGCTGGCCGAACTGCACCAGCATCTCCGGCTTGGGGTCGGCGGTGGCGCCGGCGTCGATGAGCACCGTGCGGCCCGGCCTGGTGGGCAGCACCACGGCCAGGCCCGGCCGGTCCACGCTGGGCAGCGACCGCAGCCGCAGCCGGGCGGTCGCCACCACGCCGCCGGTAGACCCGGCCGACACCACCGCGGCCGCCTCGCCCCGCCGGACCAGCTGGCAGGCCACGGCCACGCTGGACCGCGGGCGGCGCAGGCTGGCCAGCGCGCCCTCGTCCATGGCCAGGTTGTCTTCGGCCGGCACGATCTCCAGCTCGTCGCTCCTGGGATCTACCCCGGCCGCGGTCAGCGCCTGCCGCAGCCGCGGTGCGGGCCCGGCCAGCAGGATCCTGATGCCGTGCTCGCGCCGGGCGGCCAGCGCGCCCGCGACGATCTCGTCCGGGGCGTGATCGCCGCCCATGGCGTCCACGGCCAGCACCGGCTCCCCGGAAACCGCAGGCCGACCTGGAATCTCCGGCTCGCCGCCCGCACCGTCCCGGTCCGCAGCCCACCGCTGCGGGCTGTCTGGTGCCGTGCTCAGCGGGTCACCGGAGTGCGCGGCCGGGGATGCTGCCTCATCCTTCGCTCCTTCGGCGGCAGTGCCTGTATGGTGGGCCCCATTATGGCCCCGGCGGCACAATCCGGCCGGGGGGGACCCGCGGAACCCCGCGTACCGGGGCGCACTTACAGCAACCACCGAACGTCGCGGATTGTACGCTTTTGCACGAACAAAAGAAAGCGGTCTGGAAAACCTCTGGTAAGAAGTTGCTGAGATTCCGCCGAATACTTACTGCGAACCATGGTAATTGTCTCAACAGAAGAAAGGCGGATGGAGAATCGGAACCTACGAGGCTGCCGGAGCGTAAATAAACGTGGAAGCAGTTCTGGCCGAGCAGCGATCGGGGAAAGCGGCCAGGTCCGGGGGAACCGCTGGGGAGCGGGTGTCATCAGGGCTATTTCGCGCGTGGAGCGGGCGTTTCGGCCCGGCGGCGCGCACAACGAGGGAGAAGGCGCGTGAGCGACATCCAGCAGGCCGTCCCGTCGGCCCGGCCAGTGTCAGCCGGGACGGGCGGACGCGGGTTTCATGCCTACTCGGCGAAGCATCTTGACCAGCTCGTGCAGCGAGCGGGCCTGTCGGCCGACGAGCGGCTGGCCGTTCGGGCGGTGGCGGCCGTGCTGCCGTTCCGGACCAATTCCTACGTCGTGGAGAATCTGATCGACTGGGACGCGGCCCCCGACGACCCGATCTACCGGCTGGTCTTCCCGCAGCCGGACATGCTGCCCGCCGCCGACGTGCGGCGGCTGGCCGACCTGATCAGCGGCGGGGCGCCGCAGGGCGACCTGCGTGCCGCCGCGCACGAGATCCGGATGCGGCTCAACCCGCACCCGGCCGGCCAGCTGCTGCTGAACGCGCCCACCCTGGGTGGCCGGCCGCTGTCCGGCCTGCAGCACAAGTACCCCGAGACCGTCCTGTTCTTCCCCCGCCAGGGCCAGACCTGCCACGCATACTGCACGTACTGCTTCCGGTGGGCCCAGTTCGTGGACGAGCCCGCGCTGAAGATGGCTACCGACGACATCGGCACGCTGGTCGCCTACCTGGGCGAGCACCCCGAGGTGACCAGCGTCCTGATCACCGGCGGCGACCCGATGATCATGGGCGAAGGGGTGCTGCGGCGCTACATCGAGCCGCTGCTCGACCCGCGCCTGGCGCACCTGGAGTCGATCAGGATCGGCACCAAGTCGCTGTCCTACTGGCCGCAGCGGTTCGTCACCGACCCCGACGCCGACGCCACGCTGGAGCTGTTCCGCCAGGTGACCGAGTCCGGCCGGGCGCTCGCGCTGATGGCCCACTTCTCCCACCCGCGCGAGCTCGAGCCCGAGCTGCTCAACGCGGCCGCCCGCCGGATCACCGCCACCGGCGCCGTCATCCGCACTCAGGCCCCGCTGATCAGGTCGATCAATGACGACCCGGCCACCTGGCGGGCCATGTGGCGGGCCCAGGTGCGCAAGGGCATGGTCCCGTACTACATGTTCGTGGAGCGGGACACCGGCCCGCAGGACTACTTCGCCGTGCCGCTGGCCCGCGCGTATGAGATCTTCCGCGTCGCATACCAGGGCGTCTCAGGCCTGTGCCGCACGGTTCGCGGCCCGTCCATGTCCGCGACGCCGGGGAAGGTGTGCGTGGACGGGGTGACCGAGGTGGCCGGGACCCCGGTGTTCGTGCTGCGCATGATCCAGGCCCGCGACCCGCGCCTGGTCGGCACGCCGTTCTTCGCCCGCTTCGATCCCCAGGCCACCTGGCTGACCGACCTGGTGCCCGCCTTCGCCGACCGGTTCCCCTGGAAGCCGGCCGGCTACCAGGCCGTGTCCGACGACCGGGCCAGCTACGCGGCGGTGTCCGGCGAACTGCCCGGACTGTGGCCGGATGACCCCGGCGAGCTGATGGTGCCTGCCATCTGACCCGGTTCCGCCTCGGCTGCGGCCGGGCGGATGAATTCGCTCATCTGGTGCATTCCCTGATCGAGAACGACTACGTGAACGCCGAGGTCATCCGGTTTGACGGCGGGATCAGGTTCCAGCCGAAGTAGGCTGGTCCGGGGCACACAGCCACGGATTCCGATCGTTGGGCGGCGCGCATGGGCGGAATTACCGGCTGCCTGGCGCTGGCAGACGGAGCAGGCCCGGACACCGAATGGGTGGACCGGGCTGCCCTGCGCGTGGCCCACCGGGGGCCCGACGACGAGGGCAGCTACGCCGATCCCGACCTGGCCCTGGCCTTCCGGCGGCTGGCCGTCATCGACCCGTCCCCCCGCGGCCGCCAGCCGATCCAGTCCGCCGACGGCCGCTACGTGATGGTCTTCGACGGCGAGATCTACAACTACATCGAGCTGGCCAGCCGCCTGCAGGCCCGCGGCATCCAGCTGCGCAGCCGGTCAGGCGCCGAGGTCCTGCTGGAGATGTACGCCTGGCTGGGCAAGGACGTGGTCCGCCAGCTGCGTGGCATGTACGCCTTTGCCATCTGGGACCGGCGCAGCCGAGAGCTGTTCTGCGCGCGGGACCCGTTCGGCATCAAGCCGTTCTTCTACGCGCTGACCCCCGGCGGCCACCGGCCCCGGTCGGGACCGCAGCTGAGGTTCGCCTCCGAGCGCAAGGCGCTGGCCGACGCGGGCGAGGTGAACCTGATCGACCCGGACGCGCTGCGCCGGTACCTGTCCTTCCAGTACGTGCCCGCCCCGGCCACGATGGTGCCGCCCGCCCGGGCGCTCCCGCCCGGGCATGTCCTCATCGCCCGGCCGGGCGGCCGGGTCGACGTGTTCCGCTACTGGCGGCCGGAGCTCCGGCCCGCCCGGTCCCCCTCGTCGGCCTCGCCGGGCAAGATCCTGGACGCGCTGCGCGACTCGGTGGCCGTGCACCTGCGCAGCGACGTGCCGGTGGGCGCGTTCCTGTCCGGCGGCGTGGACTCGGCCACGCTGTGCGCCCTGGCCGCCGAATCAATGCCCGGCCTGCTGACCTTCACCGTCGGCTTCGACCGCGAGGGCTACAGCGAGATCGACTTTGCCGCCGCCACGGCCACCGCGCTTGGCGTCAAGTCGATGCCATATGTGATCACCGCCGAGGAGTTCTTCGACTGCCTGCCGAAGATCGTCTGGCAGCTGGACGACCCGATGGCCGACGCCGCGGCGGTCCCGCTGTGGTTCGCCGCCCGTGAGGCCCGCAAGCATGTCCGGGTGGTGCTGTCCGGCGAGGGCGCGGACGAGCTGTTCGGCGGCTACGGCGTCTACTACCAGCCCGGGCTGGTGCGGGCCGGGAAGGCCCTGCCCAGCTGGGGCCGGGCCACGATCAGCCGGGTGGCCGCCGAGATGCCGACCGGAGCCAAGGGCAAGGGCCTGCTCAACCGGACCTCGACCCCGCTGCGGCGGCGGTACATCGGCAACGCGTTCGTCTTCGCTGGCGAGGACGCCAGGCAGCTGGTCCGGGGTGCGACCGGCAGCGAGTTCGACGTGACCGATCCGGTGTACCGGCAGGCCGCCGAGGCCGGCCTGGACGACGTGGCCACCATGCAGCTGGTCGACGTCAACACCTGGCTGCCCGGCGACATCCTGGTCAAGGCGGACCGGATGGCCATGGCCCACGGCCTGGAGCTGCGCACCCCGTTCCTGGACCGCGAGGTGCTCGCGGTCGCCGCCAAGCTGGCCCGGGTGGAGAAGACCGCGGCGGGCACGACCAAGTTCGCGCTGCGCGAGGCCATCGGCGACCTGCTGCCCCAGGCCGCCGCCGAACGGGCCAAGCTCGGCTTCCCGGTCCCGCTGGGCCACTGGCTCCGCGGCGGCATGTTCGGCTTCGCCGAGCACGCCGTCCGCACCGCGCAGACCGGCCAGTGGCTGAACAAGAACGCCGCCCTGGACCTGCTGCGCCGGTTCCGGGCCGGCGAGCCCGAGGTCACCTGGCGGCAGGTGTGGCTGCTGGTCGTGTTCTCGCTGTGGCACCAGATCTACGTCGAAGGCGTCTACGATCCGGTCACGCTGGGCTGGGAGCCCGCCCCGCCCCCCGGCGACCCGGGCCGCACCGCCCCCTACCCCGGCCCGCCCGCCGATCCCGGCCGGACCGTCGCCTACCCCGGGCCGGCCGAGGCGCGCCCCAGCCGGCCCGGCATCTTCTCCGGCTCCTCCGACCAGCACTCCGGCCCGCCTGACATCTTCTCCCCGACCATTAGCCCGCGCCCCAGCCCGCCGGGACCGTATCAAGGCCCCGTCGGCCGGGACCCGGACGCCACGGACCAGTACCCTGGCCCGCCCGGCCGGGACCCGGACGCCACGGATCACTATCCCGGCCGCCCCGGCCGGTAGCGCGTCCTAGCCGCGCCGGCCCGCGCCCGGATGGGTTTCAGCCGTGACACACATGCCCGGCACGTCGGGGAGGGCTCAGGCGCCGGAGGACTCGGCTGACGGGGTGCCGAGGCCGGCCGCCAGCAACTGCTCGCGGAGCTTGCGCCGCCCGCGGTGCAGCCGGGACATGACCGTGCCGACCGGCGTGCCCATGATCTCGGCGATCTCGCGGTACGGATAGCCCTCGACGTCGGCCAGGTACACCGCGGTGCGGAACTCCCCGGGCAGGTCGCGCAGCGCCCGCAGCAGGTCCGAGTCGGTGGTCCGGTCCAGCGCCTCCGCCTCGGCGGACGGCACCGGCGGCGTCAGCCGGTCGGCCGACATCTGCCATTCCTGCAGGTCGCCGCCGAGCGCCTGCTGCGGCTCCCGGCGCCGCTTGCGGTACACGTTGATGAACGTGGTGGTCAGGATCCGGTTCAGCCAGGCCCGCAGGTTGGTGCCCGGCGTGAACTGGCCGAAGGCCGCGTACGCCTTGGCCGACGTCTCCTGGACCAGGTCCTCGGCGTCGGTCGGGTTCCTGGTCATCCGGAGCGCCGCCGGGTACAGCTGGCCGAGCTGCGGAATGACATCGCGCTCGAAACGGGCGCGGTCTTCGCTAGAGTGTTCGGCTCGGCTCATGGTTCGCTCCGGTGGTATGTCATCTCAACTGTAATAGACGCACAACAGCCCCGGAAAAGTACCCCGTGTTGCGGAAATCACTCCGCCGCGGCCGAGACTATTGAGCCCGACGGTAACCATGCTGCCCCCGGCGCTCAGGAGCAGGCTGAACGGAAGCTGTGAGTCGGCTGAAAGGCGTTAACCGGGCAGACGGGCAGACGCGAGCTCAGATCCAGCCCTTGCCCACCCGGTACCACATGTGGCTCAGCCAGTCCGCGTAAGGGATGACCTTGCCGGCCGTGATCGAATAGAAGTACCAGAACATCAGCAGGACGCACAGCACGTACGCGCCCACGATCCCGGCTCCGATGGACCGGCGCCTGATGCTGGCCGCAGCGGGCCCGAGGATCAGCCCCAGGCACAACACCAGCGACAAGATCAGGAACGGCTCGAACTCCAGCGCGTAGTAGTAGAACTTGGTCCTGGTCACCAGCGGGAACCACGGCCCCCAGCCGGCCAGCACGCCCATCAGCACCGCGCCGGCCCGCCAGTCCCGGTGCAGCAGCCACCAGCCCAGGCAGAAGATCAGGGCCGCGATGGAGCCCCACCAGATGGCCGGGGTGCCGATGGCCAGCACCTCCTGCGACCACTGGGGGCCCTGGTAGCCGGTCGGGCAGGTGTGCGCGGCCGTCGGCCCGGTGTAGCACTGGTAGTAGAAGGCGACCGGCCTGGTGATCAGCAGCCAGTCCCAGGGCTGGGACTGGTAGGGATGCGAGGAGCGCAGACCCAGGCCGAAGGTGATGGCCTGCAGGTGGTACTCGTACAGCGAGTACAGGGCCGAGATGACCGGGGTGGTGACGCCGTGCGTCTGGCCGTAGTTCCGGTCGAAGCCGGTGCTGGTCAGCAGCCAGTTGCTCCAGGTGGCCACGTAGACCACCAGCGGGATGACGATGAACGTCAGCGGCAGCAGCAGGGCCTCGCGGAACGCACCGCGGACAAACTGGGGCAGGCCCGCGGCCCGGCGGGCCCCGATGTCCCAGGCGATGACCAGCGCGCCGAAGCCGACGATGTACCAGGCCGCGATCCACTTGGTGCCCACGGCCAGGCCGAGGAAGATCCCGCCGATGACCAGCCACTTGCGCAGGCCGAGGAACGGCCCCGCGTCGCCGCCCTGGCCGCGGGCCACGGCTTCGGCCAGCCGGGCCCGGGATTTGTCCCGGTCGATGAGGACGCAGCCGAACGCGGCCAGCACGAAGAACATCAGGAAGACGTCCAGGATGCCGGTCCGGGACAGCACGAACTCCAGGCTGTCCAGCGACATCAGCAGCCCGGCGACGCACCCGAGCAGGGTCAACCTGGTCATCCGCCGGGCGATGCGGCACATCAGCAGGATGGCCAGCGTGCCGAACACCGCGCTGGCGAACCGCCAGCCGAACGAGTTCAGCCCGAACAGCCACTCGCCGACCGCGATGAGCTCCTTGCCGACCTCCGGCTGCACCACGTACTCGCCGCAGCCGCTGCCGGGGCAGGGCAGGAAGATGTTGTTGGTATGCCCGGCGATGATCAGCGCGTTGGCGTTGGAAACCGGGTTCCATTCCACGCCGTGCTGCAGGATGCTCCAGGCGTCCTTGGCGTAGTAGGTCTCGTCGAAGATGATGGCGTCAGGTACCCGCAGCCGGTCGAAGCGCAGGAAGCCCCCGAACGCGGTGACCAGGAGCGGGCCCAGCCAGCCCCACGGCCGGTCAGCGGGCATCGGCGCGGCCAGCCGGGCACGCAGCGCCGATAGCCGGCTGGCCTCATCTGGCGCGGGCGTGGCCGCGACGTCAGCCTCGGTTCCCATCATCGCGCACATGCTACTGCCCCCGCGAGCCAAAGGGGCGGCCCGGCGGCGAGCGGGGGATACTGCTCCCTATGGCAGGACGCGAGCAGGGCACCGCCGGCGTGCTGACGCTGGCCGCGGTCCCGATCGGCCGGCCCGAGGACGCGTCGTCCCGGCTGGCGGCCGAACTGGCCCGGGCCACCCTCATCGCCGCCGAGGACACCCGCCGGGTCCGCTGGCTGGCCACCCGCCTGGACCTCGAGCTGCGGGGCCGGGTCGTCTCCTATTACGACGCGAACGAAACCCGCCGCACCCCCGGGCTGCTGGCTGAGCTGCAGGCCGGCCAGGACGTGCTGCTGGTCACCGACGCGGGGACCCCGGGGATCAGCGATCCCGGCTACCGGCTGGTGGCCGCGGCTGCCGCGGCGGGCATCACGATCACGGCGCTGCCCGGTCCTTCGGCGGTGACCACCGCACTGGCCGTGTCCGGCTTGCCGACCGACCGGTTCTGCTTCGAGGGGTTCCCGCCCCGGCGGGCGGGCGAGCGCGGCCGGCGCTTCGCCGAGCTGGCCGAAGACCGCCGCACCCAGGTCTACTTCGAGTCCGGCCGCCGGCTGGCCGCCACCCTGGCCGAGCTGGCCGCCACCCACGGCGAGGACCGGCGGGCCGTGGTGTGCCGGGAGCTGACCAAGACCCACGAGGAGATCGTGCGCGGCACCCTGGCCGAGCTGGCCGCCTGGGCGGCCGGTTCTGGCGGGGGCTCAGGCGCCGTCCGCGGCGAGATCACGCTCGTCGTGGCCGGCACCGGCCGGGCCCGCGCCGCTGGCCGCCGGAGCCGCGACCTCGCTGACCCGGATGGCCTCGGCGCGGCCGCGCCGCAGGCGGCCGGCTAGCCGCCGCAGCATGCGGTGGCCCGCGGTGCCCGGGCTGAAGGCCATGACCGCCGCCAGGCAGCCGAACGGCACGGCCGGCAGCACGTACCGGTAGTCGAACTCGGCGGTGGCCGCCGGGATGAGGATCAGCGCGAAGGAAATGGCCCAGGGCAGCAGCGCCTCCCCGCCCAGCCGCCGCCAGGCCGCCGCGATGCCGGCCAGGCCGGCCAGCAGGATGAGCCCGTAGACGCTGCCGGGCAGCCAGACGTACCGCTGGTAGCCCCGGATGATGGTGGCGAACGGCGCCACCACCTGGGTCAGCGGGTTGCCCTGCACGTAGGCGGCCGCATAGGAGCCGTACTGGCCCAAGCTGGCGTCGTCCCAGGTCGGGATGGCCAGCGAGTGGGAGCCGAACAGGTACTCGTCGTAGGTGGCCGCCTGCGGGAACGCCACCCGTTTCCAGCTGAACACCCGCCAGGTGTCGTCGAACACCGCCCGGGCGTAGCCGGCTGGCTGGCTCTCGATGGCGGTGATGGCGAAGCTCTCGGCCAGCTGGTTGGGCCCCGGGGAGAACTTGGGCGACGGGAGCCGGTTCAGCGGCGACTGCGAGGTCCAGATGTAGGCCTGCGCGATCGGCCGCTTGGCCGGCGGCACCGTGGTGCACAGCGCGAGCTCGTCGGCCGGCAGGTCCATCTTGGCGCACTCGGCGAAGGTCATCACCCGTGAGTACAGGAACACGCCGGTGGCGTCGCTCATCGCGAACTGGCCGTGCTCCAGGTCGAACCCCCCCGCGTAGGCGAACACCGGGATCAGGCACACCCCGATGGTGGCCGCCACCTTCCGCCAGCTGAACCGCCTGATGATCATGTAGACGGCGAACAGGGCCAGCAGCGGCAGCCCGACCGAGCGCAGCACGGCCCCGACGCCGAGCAGCGCGCCGATGGCCACGCACCGCCGGGTGGACGGCCCCGAGCGATCCCACAGCAGCAGCGTGGTGGCCAGCATGAGCACGAACAGGAACGGCACGTCGGACAGGATCAGGTGCTCCAGCTGGATCTCGAACCCGTCGTACAGCACCGGGACGGTGGCCAGCGTGGCCACCCAGGCCCGGACACGGTAACGGTGCCTGGCCAGCGCGTAGATCATGACCGCCACGGCCAGGCCCATCAGATGTTGCAGAATCGTTACCAAGGCGTAGCTGTGCAGTGGTTGCAGGATCTTCAGCCAGACGGAATATCCGGACACCCGCGTCGGGTCGAGATTGAAGCTCACCGTGTTCTGCACGTACTCGAACGAGTCGTTGAACCAGGCCTGCCACCGGTACCCGAGCTCGGCGTCCGCCCGCAGCAGCACGGCGGGAATGAACACGATGATGAACAGGCGGTGCCCGGACCACGTGCGGGCGGCCAGCGCGCGAGCCCGCTCCCGGCGGGAACCTGACGGCCGGCCGGGCGTGCCCCGCCGCACCGATGGCGCGCGCGAGGCAGCCTCAGGCATTACCCTCAACCCGTACCCTCCTGTGCTGGGCTGACATCCCTGACGTTGAACTAATGGCCGGTCCTGAGCGTTCCCTCGCCTAAGGTAATACGGCGCGCGACCAGGACTGGCCCCAAGCGGCCACCTCGAAGGAGATGAAGACGTGGAGCTGACCGTGGTCATGCCGTGCCTCAACGAGGCGGAGACCGTGGCGACATGCGTCCGCAAGGCTATGGGATTCCTGTCCGCGAGCGGAATCAGCGGTGAGGTCCTGGTCGCCGACAACGGCAGCACCGACGGCAGCCAGGCGCTGGCCACCGAGGCCGGAGCCCGGGTCGTGCCGGTCAGCGACAAGGGCTACGGCAACGCCCTGATGGGCGGGATCGTCGCCGCCCGCGGCAAGTACATCATCATGGGCGACGCCGACGACAGCTACGACTTCACCAACCTGATGCCGTTCGTCGAGGAACTGCGCAAGGGCGCCAACCTGGTCATGGGCAACCGGTTCGCGGGCGGGATCGCGCCGGGCGCGATGCCGCCGCTGCACAAGTACCTCGGCAACCCGGTGCTGAGCTTCATCGGGCGGCTGTTCTTCCGCAGCAAGATCGGCGACTTCCACTGCGGGCTGCGCGGCTTCAACCGGGACAGCGTGATGGCCCTGAACCTGCAGGCCACCGGGATGGAGTTCGCCAGCGAGCTGGTGGTCAAGGCCGCCCTGTACGGCCAGCACGTGACCGAGGTGCCGACCACGCTGGCCAAGGACGGCCGGAGCCGGCCGCCGCACCTGCATCGCTGGCGGGACGGCTGGCGTCACCTGCGGTTCCTGCTGCTGTTCAGCCCGCGCTGGCTGTTCTTCCTGCCCGGCCTGGCGCTGCTGATCGCGGGCCTGATCGTCGGCGCGGTCGTGGTCCCGCACCCGTTCAAGTGGGGCTCGATCACGTTTGACGTGGACACCCTGGTCGCCGCGTCGGCCGCGGTGGTGATCGGCTTCCAGGCGGTGCTGTTCTGGCTGTTCACCCAGGTATACGCCGGCTCCGAGGGCTTCCTGCCCAAGGAGCCCCGGGTCACCCGCCTGCTGGAGAAGCTCAGCCTGGAACGCGGCCTGATCCTCGGCGCGCTGATCGGCCTCGCCGGCCTGGCGGGACTGATCTTCTCGGTGCTTTACTGGCACGGCCAGGGCTTCCACAAGCTCAACTACGAGCACTCGCTGCGGCTGATGATCCCGTCGGTGACTGCGCTGATAGTGAGCTGCCAGGTGATCCTGGGGACGTTCTTCCTGTCGATCCTGGGCATCAAGCACACGCGCCACCCGGTGACCGCCTCGGCACCGTCCGTCCCCGGTGCCGCGGTAAATCACGTGGAGCAGCCGGCGGCTGCGGTATCTTTCCCCCGAACCCACCCTAGGCTTTAACCCATGCGCAACATCCTGTCTGCTCCGGCCTGGCCGTACGCGAACGGCCCCCGTCACATCGGGCACGTCTCCGGCTTCGGGCTGCCCTGCGACATGTTCAGCCGGTACCAGCGGATGGCAGGCAACCGGGTGCTGATGGTCAGCGGCACCGACGAGCACGGCACCCCGATCCAGGTGCAGGCCGACGCCGAGGGCGTCACCGCCCGGGCCCTGGCCGACCGCTACAACCGGGTCATCGTCGACGACCTGACCAGCCTGGGCATGACCTACGACCTGTTCACCCGGACCACCACGCTCAACCACTACGCGGTCACCCAGGAGATCTTCTCCCGGCTGCTGGCCAACGGCTACATCTTCCCCAAGGTCACGCTGGGCGCGATCTCGCCGTCCACCGGCCGTACCCTGCCCGACCGCTACATCGAGGGCACCTGCCCGATCTGCGGCTACCCCAGCGCCCGCGGCGACCAGTGCGACAACTGCGGCAACCAGCTCGACCCGGCCGACCTGATCAACCCGAGATCCAGGATCAACGGGGAGACGCCGGTCTTCGCCGAGACCGAGCACTACTTCCTCGACCTGCCCGCGTTCGCCGAAGTGCTGGGCAGCTGGCTGCAGGCCAAGGCGGGGCAGTGGCGCCCGAACGTGCTCAAGTTCTCCCTCAACCTGCTCGACGACCTGCAGCCGCGGGCCATCACCAGGGACCTGGACTGGGGCGTGCCGGTGCCGCTGGACGGCTGGCGGGACCGGCCGGACAAGCGGATCTACGTCTGGTTCGACGCGGTGATCGGCTACCTGTCCGCCTCGATCGAGTGGGCGCGGCGCAGCGGCGACCCGGACGCCTGGCGGGCCTGGTGGAACGACCCGGACGCCGAGGCCTACTACTTCATGGGCAAGGACAACATCGTCTTCCACGCCGAAATCTGGCCGGCCATGCTGCTCGGCTACGACGGCCAGGGGGCCAAGGGCGGTACGCCCGGCCCGCTGGGCACGCTGAACCTGCCGTCCGAGGTGGTCTCCAGCGAGTACCTGACCATGGAGGGCCGCAAGTTCTCCACCTCCAAGGCGGTGGTCATCTACGTCCGCGACTTCCTGGCCCGCTACGACGTGGACGCGCTGCGCTACTACGTGGCCGTGGCCGGGCCGGAGAACCAGGACACCGATTTCACCTGGAGCGAGTTCGTCCGGCGCAACAACGACGAGCTGGTCGCCACCTGGGGCAACCTGGTCAACCGGGCGGTCTCGTTCGCGGCCCGCAACATCGGGGAGATCCCCGAGCCTGGCGCGCTGACCGACCTGGACTCCGAGCTGATGGCCCGGTCCCGGCAGTCGTTCGGCGCGGTCGGCGAGCACCTGTCCCGGTCCCGGTTCAAGTTCGCCATCAACGAGGCCATGCGCACGGTGGCCGAGGCCAACAAGTACTTCTCCGAGCAGGCCCCGTGGAAGCTGCGCGAATCGGACCCGGACCGGATGCGCACCGTGCTGCATGTGGCCCTGCAGCTGGTCGACGACGCCAAGACGCTGCTCACCCCGTTCCTGCCCCGCTCGTCGCAGCAGGTGCACCAGCTGCTGGGCGGCACCGGCACCTGGTCGGACATGCCCCGGGTGGAGGAGGTCGACGAGGCAGGCGGCCCGTCCTACCCGGTCATCACCGGCCGCTACGACGGCGCGGCCCGCTGGGCCTCGGTGCCGGTGCGGCCCGGCACGCCGCTGGCCCCGCCGTCCCCCCTGTTCACCAAGCTGGACACCGCGGTGGTCGACGAGGAACTTGCCCGCCTCGGGGCCGGCTGATGATCATTGGGCCGAACGGGCCGTGGTGAGCGCCCCGGCCCCGCCTCCGCCGCTGCCCCGCCCGGCGCTCGACAGCCACACGCACCTGGACATGATCGAGCTCCCGGTGCCCGACGTCCTCGCCGCCGCCCACGCGGCCGGCATCGCCCGGATCGTCACGGTCGGCACCGATCTGGAGTCCTCCCGCTGGTCCGCGAGGTGCGCCGATAAGCACGCCGCGGTCTACGCCGCTGTTGCCATCCACCCCAACGATACCGGAGCCGCCACTGCGCCTTCCCTCGCCTCCCGCGATCCTCGCGCCCCTCATGCCTCTACCGCCTCGTCGCCCTCCGCCGTATCCCCGACGGCCGACGCGGTGCTAGCTGAGATCGAGGCGCTGGCCCGGCGGCCCCGGGTGGTCGCGGTGGGCGAGACCGGCCTGGACTACTACCGTGACCACGCCGCCCCCGATGTGCAGCGCTGGTGGTTCCGCGAGCACATCAAGATCGCCAAGCGGACCGGCAAGGCGCTGATGATCCACGACCGGGAGGCGCACGCCGACGTGCTGCGCATCCTGGCGGAGGAAGGCCCGCCGCCCCGGGTCGTGTTCCACTGTTTCTCCGGCGACGTCGCGATAGTCAAGCAGTGCGCCGAGGCCGGCTACGTCATGTCCTTCGCCGGGAACGTGACGTTCGCCAACGCCCAGCCGCTCCGCGACGCCGCCGCGGCCGCGCCCCCCGAGCTGATCCTGGCCGAGACCGACGCGCCCTTCCTGACCCCGGTGCCCAACCGCGGCCGGCCCAACGCGCCCGCCCAGACCGCCTTCACGCTGCGCTGCCTGGCCGAGGTGAAGGGCCTGGACCTGGCCGGCTTCTGCGACACGGTAACCGCCACCGCAGAACGCACCTTCGGCCCCTGGTGACCCCGTGTCCCCTTCGGTACCAGCACCTCCCGCGCCGCAACGACGACAATGGACCATTGATGGCGCTATGACGACCACGATGGTCCATCGTTGTCGCTGCGCCCGGGCGACAGCGACTCGCCGGCCCGCAGCGAACGGTTCCCGTGGTAGCCGTGGGACCTGAGGTGCGGCTGCTCACTCCGGCGGCCGTGGCCGAGCTCACCGCGAAGCTTGGCTTCCGGCCCTCCAAGCGCCTGGGCCAGAACTTCGTCGTCGAGCAGGGCACCGTACGCCGGATCGCCTCGCTGGCGGGCCTGGGCCCGGATGACGTGGTGCTCGAGGTGGGCCCGGGGCTCGGTTCGCTCACGCTGGCCCTGCTGGAGGCCGGCCCGGCCCGCGTCGTCGCGGTCGAGATCGACCCCTCCCTCGCCGCCGAACTGCCCCGCATTGTCGCCGACCGCGCCCCGGCCCTGGCCGGCCGCCTGACCGTCCTGACCGCCGACGCGCTCACCGTCACCCAGCCCGACCTGACCGGCGGTGGCCTGACCGGCGCCCAGGTGACCGGCTCCGCCCTGGCCGGGCCCGACCTGACCGACGCTGACCTGGGCCAGGCGCCGACGGTGCTGGTGGCGAACCTGCCGTACAACGTCGCGGTGCCGGTGCTGCTGCACCTGCTGGGCGCGGTGCCCGCGCTGGGCCGGGGGCTGGTCATGGTTCAGGCCGAGGTGGCGGACCGGATGTGCGCCGGGCCGGGTTCGCGGGTGTACGGCACGCCGTCGGTCAAGCTGGCCTGGTACGCCGACGTCCGGCCGGCGGGCACCGTGCCGCGCAGCGTATTCTGGCCGGTGCCCAACGTGGACTCCAAGCTGGTCGCGTTCACCAGGCACGACCCGCCGGACACGACGGCCAGCCGCCGGGAGGTCTTCGCGCTGGTCGACGCGGCATTCCGGCAGCGGCGCAAGACCATGCGGGCCGCCCTGGCGGGCTGGGCCGGTTCCGCGCCGGAGGCCGAGCGGCTGCTGCGGCAGGCCGGGATCGATCCGGGGGCCCGCGGGGAATCGCTCGGTGTGGCCGAGTTCGCGCGCCTAGCGGCGGCCCGGGCGGCGGAAGCGCGTACGATCTGATCATCGTGACCCGTTGACCGAGCCGAAGGGGCGCGGTGTCGCCTGGACTGAGGAGC
The DNA here is from genome assembly GCA_963835775.1 of uncultured Actinomycetes bacterium. Taxonomy (GTDB): domain Bacteria; phylum Actinomycetota; class Actinomycetes; order Streptosporangiales; family Streptosporangiaceae; genus Palsa-504. The sequence continues at coordinate 130,216 of CAWIHB010000011.1, forward strand.
GAGGAACGAGCGACGAGGGCCCGCCGCCACAGGCGGCCAGGACAGCAAGGCGGCACCCTGAGGCGCCCCGGAGGCGAGCCGAAGACAGTGTGACCGCGCGGGTGCCCGCCAAACTCAACCTGCAGCTCGCGGTGGGCCCGCCGCGCGCTGACGGCTACCACGGCCTGGTCACCGTGTTCCATGCCGTCTCGCTGTTCGACGAGGTAACGGTGGAGCCCGCCGCACGGGACACGGTCCGCGTGACCGGCGAGGGTGCCGACCGCGTGCCAGCGGACCAGGACAACCTGGCCCTGCGCGCAGTGGCCGCGCTACGTGCGGCGCTGCCGCGCCGCTCCGCCCGGCCCGGCGGCGTGCACGTCACCATCGCCAAGCGGATACCGGTGGCGGCCGGCCTGGCCGGCGGCAGCGCCGACGCGGCGGCGGCCCTGGTGGCCTGCAATGAGCTGTGGGCCAGCGGCCTGACCCAGCAGCGGCTGGAGGAGATCGCGGCCACGGTTGGCAGCGACGTGGCCTTCGCGCTGGTGGGCGGCACCGCGGTGGGCCGGGGCCGGGGCGAGCAGCTGACGCCCGCGCTGGTGCCGGCCACCCAGTATCACTGGGTGCTGGCCTTCGCCGACGGCCAGCTCGCCACGCCCACGGTCTACGCCGCCCTGGACCGGCTCAGGGGGCCCGGGGGTACGGGGGGCGGGCAGCCCCCCGGCAGTGCTCATCTGGGGGGGGTCGCCCCCCCCGAGACAGCACCTCCTGACCTGGATGCCGGGCTCATGTCGGCGCTGCGCTCCGGCGATGCCGCCCGGGTGGGCGGTCGGCTCAGCAACGACCTGCAGCCCGCCGCGCTGTCGCTGTTCCCCGCGCTGCGCAAGACGCTGGCCGCGGGCCTCGAGCTCGGCGCGCTGGGCGCGCTGGTGGCCGGTTCCGGCCCGACCTGCGCGTTCCTGGCCGCTAACGCCGAGCGGGCCCTGGAGCTGGCCGTGTCCCTGTCCGGCGCCGGCGTGTGCCGGTCGGTGGCCCGGGTGGCCGGCCCGGTATCCGGCGCCGCCGTGGTGACCGCCGGCTGAAATGAACCTGATCAGCCTGGAGAAGGCGGCCAAGGTCTACGCGCACCGCAGGCTGCTGGACGGCGTCTCGCTCGGCGTGTCGGCCGGGGACCGGATCGGGGTGGTGGGCCGCAACGGCAGCGGTAAATCCACGCTGCTGGCCATGCTGGCCGGGAGAACCGAGCCAGACGAGGGCCGGGTGGCCCGCACGGCAGGCCTGCGGGTCGGCTACCTGCCCCAGGCCGACCGGCTCGACGGTACGGTGGGCCAGGTCGTATTCGGCGGCCCGGCCGTGCCTGCGGGCGGCGCGGCGACCCCGTGGGAGGCCGATCCGCGGGCCCGCGCGATTATGGCCGAGCTGCTGCCCGGGATTGGCACCGACACCCCGGCCGGGCAGCTGTCGGGCGGCGAGCAACGCCGGGCCGCACTGGCCGGCCTGCTGGTCGCCGAGCGCGACGTGCTGCTGCTTGATGAGCCGACCAACCACCTCGACCTCGAGGCCATCGACTGGCTCGGCCGACACCTGCGCGACCGGGCCGAGAATGGACACTGTGCGGTCGTGGTGGTCAGCCATGACCGGTGGCTGCTGGACACCGTATGCCAGCGGACCTGGGAGGTCGACCGCGGCCAGGTGCTGGTGGCGGAGGGCGGCTACTCCGCCTACGTGCTGGCCGAGGCCGAGCGCGAGCGCAGCGAGGAAGCGGCCGAACGCCGCCGCCGCAACCTGGCCCGCAAGGAACTGGCCTGGCTGCAGCGCGGCGCCCGGGCCCGGACCACCAAGGCCAAGTTCCGGGTCGAGGCGGCCAACGCGCTGATCGCCGCGGAACCGCCGGCTAGGGACAGCGTGGAATTGACCCGGCTGGCCACCGCCCGGCTGGGCAAGACCGTCATCGAGCTCGAGGACGTGAGCCTGACCGTCGGGTCCGGCGCCGCCGAGCGCCCGCTGCTGCGGAACGTGACGTGGCAGCTCGGTCCGGGCGACCGGGTGGGGGTCGCGGGGGTCAACGGCAGCGGCAAGACCTCCCTGCTCAACGAGCTGGCCGGCACGCCAGGCCCGGGAGTTCACGCCACCGGCACCGTGGTCCGCGGCAAGACCGTGCGGCTGGCCCACCTGTCCCAGGACCTGGCCGAGCTCGACCCCGACCAGCGGGTTCGCGAGGCCGTGGAGGAGATCCGGCTGCGGATCCGGGTCGGCGACCGCGAGCTGTCCGCAGGCCAGCTGCTCGAGCGGCTCGGCTTCAGCGCCGAACGGCAGTGGACCAAGATCGGCGATCTGTCCGGCGGCGAGCGGCGCCGGGTGCAGCTGCTGCGGCTGCTGATGGCCGAGCCCAACGTGCTGCTGCTCGATGAGCCCACCAATGACCTGGACATCGAGACCCTCACCGAGCTGGAGGACCTGCTCGACGGGTGGCCGGGCACCCTGGTGGTGGTCAGCCACGACCGGTACTTCCTGGAGCGGGTGACCGAGCACATCGTGGCCCTGCTCGGCGACGGCAGGCTGTCCTTCCTGGGCGGCGGCCTGGACGAGTACCTGGACCGGATCCGCGCCGCCCGGGCCAGCCCGCCGGCCGCCGCCGCGCGCCAGGCGCCGGCGGATGCGCCGCGGTCGTCCGGGGCGCAGGAGCGGACCGCCCGCAAGGAACTGCAGCGGCTGGAACGCCAGCTGGACCGGCTGTCGGCCCGGGAGAGCGAACTGGCCGGCCAGCTGGCCGCGAACGCCACCGACTACGAGAAACTGACCTCACTGGGCGCGGAGCTACGGGCCGTTCAGAATGAAAAGGCCGGCCTGGAGGACCGCTGGCTGGCCGTGGCCGCCGAGCTCGAATAAGCCGTTCCCCGCAAGCCAGAGGGGCGTTCCCCCCGCGAGCCAAAGGGCCGCGGCGGCGACTGGACTGAGGAGCGAGGAACGAGCGACGAGGGAAGGAGCCGGCTTAAGGGCGGCCCGGAGGCGAGCGGGATAACGGAGCATCAAAGGGCGCGAGCAGGATGCGCATCAGGTCGGCCAGGTTGCGGCGCTCGTCGCCGTCCAGGCCCGCCAGCAGCGCCCGCTCGCGGCCCAGCAGATCGGCCAGGGCCGCGTCCACCCGCTCCCGGCCCTGGTCGGTAAGCGTGACCAGCACCCCCCGCTTATCCCTGGGGTCGGGGGCCCGGCGGACGAGATCGGCGGCGGCCAGCCGGTCGATCCGGTTGGTCATGGTGCCCGAGGTGACCAGGGTGGCGCGGAGCAGGGCACCCGGGGTGAGCTGGAATGGCGGGCCCTGCCTGCGCAGCGCCGAGAGCACGTCGAACTCCCACGACTCCAGGCCGTGGTCGGCGAACGCTCCGCGCCGCGCGAGATCCAGGTGCCGGGCCAGCCGGGAGATCCGGGACAGCACCTGCAGCGGCTCGACGTCGAGGTCAGGACGTTGCGCCCGCCACGCGGCGACCAGGTCATCTACCTCGTCCCGCAGCCCGGGCACCTGGAGGATCTCCGCATCGGGGTCGTTCTCGGCGCGGGGACCGGCGCGCTGGCCCATTACTAGAGAGTATCTCTTGACGTCAAGACGACCAGTCCGGTACAAGGGAAGCGGTGGTCATGTTTCTCTCAGTATTAGAGAAGGATTAGCCACGATGTGGGACGCGACCCAGTATCTGCGATTTGGAGGCGAGCGCGCCAGGCCGTTCTTCGACCTGCTCGCCAGGGTCGGTGCCGAGCTGCCCGAATACGTCGTCGACATGGGCTGCGGTCCGGGGAACCTGACGGCGGTGCTGGCTGAACGCTGGCCCAACGCCACGGTGTGCGGAGTCGACAGCTCACCGGAGATGATCGAGGCGGCCAGGAAGCTGATCCCGGCGGAGCCTGAGGCGACGCTGACGTCGCACGCGCCCGGCCTGTCCTTCGAACCCGACGATATACGGCACTGGGAGCCGCCGAGCCTGCCTGACGTGATCGTCTCCAACGCGGTGCTGCAGTGGGTACCCGGCCATCGCGAGCTGCTGGTCCGCTGGGCGGACATGCTGGCCGACGGCGGCTGGCTGGCGTTTGGTGTGCCGGCGAACTTCGATCAGCCATCGCACGTGATCCTGCGCGAGATGGTGAGCTCGCCCCGCTGGCGCCCGCTGCTGCGGGACGTGGAGCTGAACCGGCAGACGGCCGACCCGGCCGACTACGCCGAACTGCTGGCCGGCGCCGGCTGCGAGGCCGACGCCTGGGAAACGACGTACGTGCACATCCTGGCGGGCGACGATCCCGTGCTCGAGTGGTACCAGGGCACCGGCTTGCGTCCCGTCCTGGCGGTGCTCGACGCGGACCAGTCCGCAGGCTTCCTGGCCGAGTACGGCGAGCGAGTGCGCGCGGCGTATCCGCCGAGGTCGTTCGGCACGGTTTTCCCGTTCCGCCGGGTGTTCACCGTCGCCCACCGGAGCAAGTAATCCAGTTTCCCTATTGATTTAATAGGGAAACCCTGGCAAGATCACGGCCATGCGCCGTGGCCTGCCTATCCCGTCAGTGCCTTGCCGTCAGCGCGATCTGGCCGGCGTCTTCCCGCTGGTGCCTTACGCCCAGTGGTGTTGTCCGGCCGGCCCACGCTGGCGGCCAGGCTCGTCCTGCCGCGAGCCGGCCCGGCTCGCCTAGTTCCGGTCCCGCCTGTCCAGCCGGCCTGGTCCCCGCCGGCCACTTTGGCCCGCCCCGGAACTGGCCTGCCCGGCCGCCCCGCCCGCCCGCCGATCTGGCCCGCCCAGCCCGGCTGGCCTCGTAGTTCACATGGTTCCGGCTGGCGGTCCCGCAGCCAGCCGTACCGAAAGTGAGGAGAGAAGCGACATGAGCACGATGACCCGGCCGACTTCCGCCCCAGTACCGCCCGGCCGGCTACTCGGGGCACGACAGCTGGGGGACGTAGTGCGCCGCCTGGCGGCCAGCCCGGCGGACTGGCTCACGCGGGTCCGGCTCAATCCCGCGGGCCGCTGGTACGAGCGGATCCACCTGGATGACAGCCACGAGGTCTGGGTGATCAGCTGGCTGCCGGGCCAGGCCACCGGATTCCACGACCACGGCGGGTCGGCCGGCGCGTTCGCGGTGGTTTGGGGCACGCTGGTGGAGCGCCGGGTGGTCGGGGCCCGGACGACAGGCCAGATCCTGGCCAAACCGGTCGGGGCCGGCGGGTCCCGGGCCTTCGGGCCGCGCTACATCCATGACGTGCGCAACGCGGCTGCCTCGGCGGTGGCGGTCAGCGTGCACGCCTACTCGCCGCCGCTGCCGGCGATGACGCGCTACGAGCTCACCCCGGCCGGCCTGGTCAACCTGGGCACCGAGGGGGCAACCGCATGGTAGCGGTCAGGCCGCCGGGGGCCCGCACCATCGACGAGATCCTGGCCGCCGCCCGCCAGCGGCTGGTGCGGGTCACGCCGCAGCAGGCGTTCCGGGAGATGGCCGCCGGCGCCGTGCTGATCGACATCAGGCCGGCCGCGCAGCGGGGCCGGGAGGGCGAGATCCCCGGCTCCGCGGTGGTGGAGCGCAACCACCTGGAGTGGCGGCTGGACCCCTGCTCCGAAGCCCGGCTGCCCTGGGTCACCGGCTACGACCACCGGATCATCGTCTTCTGCCAGGACGGCTACACCTCGAGCCTGGCCGCGGCGGCCCTGCTCGACCTGGGCCTGTACCGCGCCACCGACATGACCGGCGGGTTCGGCGCCTGGGCGGCCGCGGGCCTGCCGTCCGCCCCGGGCGGCATGGCCCGGGTCGTGCTGGCCCCCGGGGCGGCCCCCGCTTTACCGTTTGGCCGGGGCCCGGCCGTTCGCATCTAGGTGGGACAGGCCGTTCCAGGCCAGGTCGATCAGGTTGGCGGCTACCTCTTCCAGCTTGGGCTTGCGCGCGTCAAGCCACCACTGCCCGGCGAACGCGACCATGCCGACCAGCATCTGCGCGTACAGCGGGGCCAGCTTGGGGTCGTGGCCTCGGGAGTGCAGGAAGTCGGCCAGGATGTACTCGACCTGGCCGGCGATATCGCTCAGCAGCGTGCCGTAGGTGCCCGTGCTCGACCCCGGGTTGGAGTCCCGGACCAGGATGCGGAACCCGTCGGCGTTCTCGTCGATGTAGCGGAGCAGGCCCACCGCGGCGGCCTCGAACTTGTCCCTGGTGTGGTCGCCGTCCAGCAGGCTGGTGGCCATGGTCAGCAGGCGCTCGACCTCGCGGTCGACCACCACCGCGTACAGGCCCTCCTTGCCGCCGAAGTGCTCATACACCACCGGCTTGGAGACCTCGGCCGCCGCCGCGATCTCCTCGATCGAGGTCCCCTCGAAGCCGCGCTCGGCGAACAGCTGCCGGCCGATGTCGAGTAGCTGCTGCCGTCGTTCCTGGCCGGTCATCCTCTTGCGGGCGGATCTGTGGGGGTGGCTATTCACTTGCACATCATTGCGGCTCCGCGGACACCGCGCTACGGTATTGCCCCGTGGGGACGACCCCCCGGGATCCCCCCGCTCCTGGCGGGAAACCTTCCCCCCCAGACCCCCTCGGCCGGGACACCGCACGGCGCGTCATCGAGCCCAGTTTCCGCGTCGCGGTGGCGGGGCGCTTGGCGCTGAGCCTCTCCTCGTCCGGCCAGCGCACATCGTAGGCCCAGCCCAGCTTCTCCAGGGCCCAGATGACGCGCGCGCTCGGGTCCAGCTGGCCCTTCAGCGCGCCGTGCCGCGCGCAGGTCGGGTCGGCGTGGTGCAGGTTGTGCCAGGACTCACCGAACGATGCGATGGCCAGCCAGGACACGTTGCGTGACTTGTCGCGAACCTCGAACTCCTCGGTGCCGAAGGTGTGGCAGACGGAGTTGATCGACCAGGTCACGTGGTGCAGCAGCGCCACGCGCACCAGGCTGGCCCAGAAAAAGGCGGTCAGCGCGCCGTGCCAGGACATCCCCCACAGCCCGCCGATCAGCGCGGGCAGCAGCAGCGTGACCGCCACCAGCAGCGGGAACAGGCTGTCGACCCGCTTGATCCGCTTGTCGGCGAGCAGGTCGGGCGAGAACCTCTCCTGCGAGGTCTTGTTGGGGTCGAACAGCCACCCGATGTGCGCGTAGACCAGCCCCTTGGACAGCGCCTTCCAGTCATCTCCGTACCGCCAGGGCGAGTGCGGGTCGCCTTCCTTGTCGCTGTACTTGTGGTGCCTGCGGTGGTCGGAGACCCAGGTGATGACCGGTCCCTCGATGGCCAGGCTGCCCGCGACGGCCAGCGCCACCCGCAGGCCGGTCATGGCCTTGAACGACCCGTGGGTGAAGTACCGGTGGTAGCCAACCGTGATGCCGAGCCCGGAGACCCAGTAGAAGACCAGGGCGATGACCACGTCGTGCCAGCCCAGGCCCCAGCCCCACAACAGCGGTATCGCGGCCAGCAGGGCCGCCAGCGGGATGGCAACGAACAGGCCAACCAGGACGCGCTGGAAGGTGGAAGCCGGCTCGTCCTCGAAGTCCGGCCGGGCGGCCCGGGGCCTGGTCGAGACTCCGGTCGCGGCGCCGATCCGGTCGACCGTGTTGGGGGAAGTGGTCATCGTGCTCCTCAGGGTTACGGCTTGACGATGGGAGCGCTTCTAACGCTTACGTAACCGTAGCCTACGACACCGTAGGTTAGGCAAGACTTCCTCGATGAATTTCCGCAAATAGCCGTATGAATTTCGTATGCCCACCTGATTTCATGTCTCACAATTCGAGACGTCTAGCGGGCAGTGCCGCTCCCATCACGTCCTGCCGGCCGGTTGCCCGGCCGCACACCGTCCGCTACCCAGGGCCCGCGGCCCCATGCCTGTCGGCCGCTCCGGGCCGGGCGTTAAGGACCGCTCCGGCCTCCCGGGTTTATCCCCGCTGGTGCGGGGGCCTCCCGGTAGAGTTGGGCGCGAACGCAATCCCGGGTCGTCTAGTGGCAGGACAAATGGTTTTGGTCCATTCAACGGAGGTTCGAATCCTTCCCCGGGAGCCACAAGGTTTTTACCTTTGACCTGCACCTATGTTCACGTTTGGGTCTGGCGTTTCGCGTGGGTTGCCGTCTTGGGCGGGTTTTCGGGTTGTGGCGTGCCTGGCGGGCTGTTCGGGGCAGGGCCGGCTGGTCTGGCGTGTCTGGGCTGCGGTGATCTGGTGACGGTGCGGGGTTGGCCGGCCGTGTCAGGGCGGGGTGCCTGCGGTGGCCAGGTCGGTGAGGGTCTTGCGGCGCCGGCGGCGGGTGCGGGGCGGGAGGCCGGACGCGGCGCGGCGGGCGTTGTCGTCCTGGCGGGCGTCCCAGGCGGTCAGGATGCGCTGGTTGCGGACGGCCAGCAGGCAGGCCAGCCAGAGCATGAGCGGTGCCAGGCCCATCAGCCGGGTCCAGCTGCGGGCGATGTTGTTGCTGGCGGGGTCCTTGGCGGTGGAGAAGGTCCGCTCGGCGCCGGTGCGCCGGGCATACGAGCGCCGGTGCGCTGCGGAGGGGTAGTCGTGCTTCTGGCGGGTTTTGGCGGCCACGTCCGGGGGGACGGTGAGGGTCTGCCGGTCGCAGCAGTCCGGCGGGTGCTGCGGCGGGGTGAGGATCTGCGGCCGCTGCCGGTCCAGGGTCATCGAGGCCGGGCGGAGCGGGCAGCGGATCTTGCCCATGACGGCGGGGCACATGACCCGGTGGTAGCCGTCGGTGTCGTCGCTGGTGATGTGCCCGAGTTTGCAGCGGGCGAGTTCGGCCGTCTGGGTGTCGTGCGCGGCGGTTCGGTCCGGGGTGGCGTCGCGGGCCAGCGGGCCCAGTTCCAGCAGCAGCCGGGGGGTGACCGGGCAGTACAGGTTGCCGTTGGCGATGATGGCGCCTTCGTGGGTGCCGCGGGGTCCGCGGCCGATGGGTGCAGGTCCTGGATGAGCTGGGCGCCGGCCTGGCGGAGCGGGATGGCCCAGGCGCCGGCGTCGCGGTGGGCGTAGCCGGAGTCGCCGAGGATGTCGCCGAGCGGGATGCCGTGCCCGGGCATCTGGGTCAGCACCGGGACCAGGGCGCGGGCCGGGTCGGCGTGGCAGGAGCACACTGTCATCCGGCGGGCCAGTTCGGGCACGGGCGGGCCGTGCTCCTCGCGCATCATGGTGGCGGCCGAGGCGCAGTAGCCGAAGAACAGCTCGCTGTCCTGGCCGGGGCCGCCGCCGGAGCGGTGCCCCCAGGACGCTTCGGGGTCGGCGCAGTCGCTGGTCCCGTGCGGCGGCGGGCGGGAGTAGGTCTCCACGTCGGTCCAGTCCACCGCCAGCGCCCTGCTGGCCTGCTTGTATTCGCCGGGGATGGATGCCTCCAGCAGGTCGTCGCAGATCGCCGCGAGGATCTGCGAGGGGGTCCCGTCGGGGACGTCCCTGGCCAGGGCGCCGGTGACCAGGCCGAAGGTGCGCTCGGTCTGCCGGTAGGTGAGCTGGTGCGGGCCGGTCTTCCAGTCCTCGGTCACGCCGAGCCGGGCCTGGTCGGCCGGGGGCAGGGCGGTCAGCGCGCCGCGGACCCGGGTCAGGTGCGCGGGCCGGTGATCGGCCTGGGTGAGCATCATCCCGGCCAGCAGGGTGCTGACCCGCAGCTGGCGGTGGCGCACCCCGACCGGCAGCATGGCCTCGACCCGGGGGGCAATGCCGGAGTTGCCGATGATCTCCTCGAGCGCGGCCAGCGGGATGCTCACCGTGTCGCCCCCAGCAGCGCGACCGCGGTGGCCTCATCGGCCGGGTCGAGGGCAGCGAGCAGGTCGCCGAGCCGCTGCGAGCAAGTGATCCCCGCGGCGTGCATGAACGTGGCCAGGTCCAGCAGCCGGGCGCAGTCGGCCAGCCAGGTCGCCCGCAGCCGGCTGGCCTGCAGCCGGGGCAGCCCCGTCCCCCCGGCCAGCGACCGGGTCAGCGGGGTGGTGATGTTCTTGCGCACGGCGCTGGTCCCGCCGGTGATCAGCCCGGGCCCGGCGAACTGCGCCGAGGCCAGCAAGATGTCGTGGTAGCGGGACAGGACCGGCACCGCCCGCGGCCGGGCGCCGTGTACGTCCACGACGACCCCGCCGGAGCGGCAGGCGACATCGCTGCCGCGGACGCCGCGCAGGTCCGCCCCGGTCAGTCCGGCGCCGGCGCCCAGGGCGACCAGCCCGGCCGCGCGCATCCGCCGCGCCAGCGTCGGCTGCGCGTCCGCCAGCGCGAGATAGCCGTCGATCTCGCCCGCGCTGTACGGCGCCTTGGCCCGCTCGCGGGGCAGCGGCACATCCACGGGTGCCAGCGCCGGGACCACCTGCCGGGCGATGAACCGCAAGTTGGTCCGCAGCGTGCGGCGCGCCGAGCCGGACAGCCCCGGCGCGCTGACCGCGAACCGCTCGATCACCGACGGGTGCAGCAGCACCTCCGGCACCGGGTCCAGGCCGAGCGGGACGGCGTAGGCCGCCAGCCGGGCCGCCGCCCACAGCAGCGCATTCGCCCGCGCCCGCGTCGGCGGCCCCGCCAGCTCCACCACTGACCGGGCAAAACGCGCCGCCTGCGGCGGCACCGACACCGGCTGCCAGCACGCGACGTATACGGCCACATCAGCAGCGGCCATACAACATTTCTACTGCAGGGAATGCGTGAGATCGGGGACCCCGGCTGCGAAAATAGGAGCGTGTCGCCCACCCCGGCCCAGCAGGCCCGCGCCGCCCGCATCGCGGCCGGCCTCGCCGCCGCCGGCTTCGCGCTGCCCGGCACCCTCACCGAGCGGATGACCCGCTGCGGCCACCCCACCTGCCGCTGCCACGCCGACCCGCCCCGCCTGCACGGCCCCTACCACCAGTGGACCCGCAAGATCGGCGGGAAAACCGTCACCCGCATCCTCACTGACGATCAGCTCGCCGACTACCAGCCCTGGTTCGACAACCAGCGGCGGCTCCGCGCCCTGGTCGCCGAGCTGGAAACCCTCAGCCAGGAAATCGCCGACAACGACCCCCGCTGGAACCGCTAGGCAGCCAAGACAACTGTGGGCGCGCAGCGCTTAACCTGTGGGCAAACCTCCAGCCAAACCACGTTCGCCCAGGTCAGCCCTAAACGTGAGGACCTCGCCACTTCCTTAGCAGCAACTTCTCTGACGGAAGCGCCGACTTTCCGGCTGTGGCCTAGCCAGAGGCCTCCGCCACGCGGGTTACCGCGGAGGCCCAGCCCTCAATCTTCCTGTACAGCTCGCAGCTTCGCCTGACGTCCACCCGCAGGCATCCGTGATAGCCGTCTCCGGTGTTCTTCCGCGTGGTCAACGGGTTGTGGCGCTTCAGGGAGGTCTTGCGGAACTGCTCGGCTCGCGCCCCGGTCAGGATGAGCCAGAATCGCTCGGCGCCGACCACATCGGCGGTCTCGTGGATCTGCAGCTGGAAGGCCAGATCCGAGCGGTCGACTCCGGCGGTGTCCAAGAAGAGCAGGAAGAACGAAATGAGTTCCGGGTCGCTGTTGGCGAACGTGACCCGGTCCGCCCGCCGGTGCGGCTTGTTCTTCGCGCCTTCGCACCAGTAGGCGATGGCGCCGGCGATGAGGATCTCGCGGCCGGTCAGGTTGCCGATGCTGGCGGCGGCTGCGGCGTCGGCCGCCGCGCGCCGGGCCGCGCGGACCGGGCGCTCGGCGGTCCAGTACCGGCGCATCCGTTCGGAGGTCCGCCTGGCGCACTCCTCCGGAGCCGCCCGAGGCGGCCTCGGCAGGTCCCGGACCCACAAGGAGACCGAGCTCTTCGAGACGCCTAGCAGCGCGACAATCTCGTCGTAATCCAGGCCTTGCCGGCGTAGATCACGGGCCTTTGCCCGCAGGTCATCCTTGGCGTTGGGCCTGCGGGTCCACTCGGGCGGCGGTTCTCCCCTGAGGACGTCGGCGAGAGCCTTGTTGCCGATCGGGCCGAGGATTTGCTTGATCTGACGGACGGACTTGCCGGCTCGCCGGAGGGTAACGGCCTGCTCGCGCAGCCGACCGGGTTCCTGGTGGCTGCTCACCTTCACTCCGCATCGAGCCGCTGGGCGGTCATGACGCCATGGGCCCACCCGCTGATCTGGCGATAGAGTCCGCTGCTCTTGGCCACCGATACCAGCAAGCAGCCGTGGTAGTCGGCGCTGCCGCCCGGCCGGGTCGTCCGCGGCGTGTGGCGCTTGATGACGGGCCGGGCGAACTGGTCCGGAGTTGCCGCCGTTACCTCGGCCCAGTAGCGGTTCGCCGCCTCCGCGTCGCCGCTTTCGTGGATCTGGACGCAGTAGCGCAAGCGCTGCCGCGACACTCCGGTCTGGTCGAGGAACGTGAGGAAGAACGTGATCATCGCCGGATCGCTGTTGATGAAACGGACCTGCTGGTCGATCCGGTATGGCTTGCTCTTCGCGCCTTCGCACCAGTAGGCGATGGCGCCCGCGATGCGGATCTCACGGTCCGTCAGCTTCCCGAGCTGCGCCGTGGCGGTGGCGCTGATGGCCGCTCGCGCGGCCTCCCGGGCGGCACGCTCGGCGGCCCAGTAGCGCCGGACGCCCTCCGCGGCCCGTGCCCTGGACTCCGCGTAACCCGGTCCGGTCCGCCACGGAGGCAGCGGCTCGCCGCTGAGGATTCGGTTGAGCGTGCTGTTGCTCATGGGGCCCAGGATTTCCTTGATCTGACGGAGGGACTTGCCCTGGCGGCGCAGGGTGATTGCTTGCTCGCGCAGGCGGTCGAGTTCTTGTGGGGTGCGCATAATCGAATTTTAGTGCGATGGACTGACATTTCCGGGCCCCTGGCCAGGGCGGGCCGGGGAATGGAGGTTATTATTAGTTAGTTAATGCGAAGCAAGTGATCGCCTTCCGGACTCAATTGCTTGGGGGCTTACCGGCAATGACGGCCAAATCCGGCGTGACGGGCAGGTCGGCGGGCACGGGCCGCAATGCAGAGCCAGGGCCGCACTACAAGTGGATCGCGCTGTCGAACACCACGCTGGGCGTGCTGATGGCCACCATCAACCAGTCCATCGTGCTGATCGCGCTGCCCGACATCTTCCGCGGCATCGGGCTTGACCCGCTGAGCCCCGGGAACACCAGCTACCTGCTGTGGATGTTCATGGGGTTCCTGCTGGTGTCCGCGGTCCTGGTGGTGTCGTTCGGGCGGCTGGGTGACATGTTCGGCCGGGTCCGGATGTACAACATGGGATTCGCGATCTTCACCGTGGGCTCGATCTTCCTGACCGTCACCTGGATGCACGGCAGTTCCGGCGCGCTGTGGCTGATCCTCTGGCGGGTCGTGCAGGGCATCGGCGGCGCGTTCCTGTTCGCCAACTCCGCCGCGATCCTGACCGACGCCTTCCCCGGCAACCAGCGTGGCACGGCGCTGGGCATGAACGCGATCGCGGCCATCGCCGGGTCGTTCCTGGGCCTGCTGCTCGGCGGCCTGCTCGGGCCGATCAACTGGCACTACGTGTTCCTGGTCTCCGCGCCGATCGGGGCCTTCGGCACCGTGTGGGCCTACTTCATGCTGCGCGACATCGGCGCCAGGAAGCACGCGCGGATGGACTGGTGGGGCAACGTCCTGTTCGCCGCCGGGCTGATCTCGATCCTGGTCGGCATCACCTACGGCCTGCTGCCCTACGGCGGGCACCCGATGGGCTGGACCAACCCGTGGGTGCTCACCGCCCTGTTCGGCGGGGCCGCCCTGCTGCTCGTGTTCAGCTGGGTGGAGACCAAGGTGGCCGAGCCGCTGTTCCGGCTGTCGCTGTTCAGGATCCGGGCTTTTGCGGCGGGCAACATCGCCAACCTGATGATGGCCCTGGGCCGCGGCGGCATGCAGTTCATGCTGATCATCTGGCTGCAGGGCATCTGGCTGCCGCTGCACGGGTACAGCTTCAGCCGGACCCCGCTGTGGGCGGGCATCTACCTGCTGCCGCTGACCCTCGGCTTCCTGGTTTCCGCGCCGCTGTCCGGCGTGCTGTCCGACCGGTTCGGCGCCAAGGGGTTCACCAGCGGCGGGGCACTGCTGACCGCGCTGAGCTTCCTGTTCCTGGTGTTCCTGCCGGTGAACTTCCCCTACTGGGTGTTCGCGGTCTTCATCGCGCTGAACGGCTTCGGCTCGGGGCTGTTCGCCTCGCCCAACCGGGCTGAGATGATGAACGCCGTCCCGGCCGACCAGCGCGGCGCGGCCAGCGGCATGATCGCCACCTTCCAGAACACGGCCTTCGTGCTGTCCATCGGCATCTTCTTCTCGCTGATGGTGGCCGGGCTGTCCAGCAAGCTGCCGGGCTCCCTGTCCACCGGCCTGATCACTCAGGGCATCCCGGCCTCGGCCGCCCACCAGATCTCGCACCTGCCGCCGATCGGCGTGCTGTTCGCGGCCTTCCTCGGCTACAACCCGATGAAGCAGCTGCTCGGCCCGCTGCTGACCCACCTGCCCGCCGGTCACGCCGCCTACGTCACCGGGCGCCAGTTCTTCCCGAACCTGATCACCGCCCCGTTCCATGACGGCCTCGGCGTGGCCTTCGCGTTCGCCATCGCGGCCAGCGTGATCGCCGCCGGGGCCTCGCTGCTGACCGGCAAGCGCCTGCGGCCCGGCGCCGCCGAGTCACTCGGCGCCGAACTGGCCGGGGTGGCCGCCGAAGGCGGCATCGAGCCGACCGAGCTGGTCGTGCCCGAACTGGCCGACCGGGCGCCGGGTGACGCGGCCCGCGCCAACGGCCAGTCCGCCGCCACCGAGCCGGGCGGAAAGACGCCGGGCTGACCGCCGCGGGCGCGGCCGCCCCTTAGGCTAGAACGTGGACTCAGGCACGGGACCTGCCCGGTCATCGCCGGACCTGCCATCCGATCATGGCAACCGGACGGTATCCTGCACATGAGGCATGGGTGAACACATTCGCCGCCGTGTCCCGGATCCAGAGTGCGGGCGTTGGCCCTGAGGGCCCTGAACCGCAGATGTCGGCGCTACCCGAGGAGACTTGCCGCGTGAGCGAACCTCGCCCGGTCGCTGTCATCGTCCTCGCCGCGGGCGAGGGCACCCGGATGAAATCGCGGATTCCCAAGGTGCTGCATCCCCTGTCCGGGCGCAGCATGCTGGGTCACGTGCTCGCGGCCGCCGCCGAGCTGGATCCGCAGCGCCTGGTGGTGGTGGCCGGGCACGGCAAGGACCAGGTCGGCGCCGAAGCCGAACGGCTGGCGCCCGGCGTGAGCGTGGTGGCCCAGGAGACCCTGGCCGGAACCGGCCATGCGGTGCGCATGGTGATCGAGGCCCTCGGGGTCATGCCCGGCATCGTGGTCGTCACCTACGGGGACATGCCCCTGCTGCGCGGGCAGACGCTCGGCGCGCTCGTGCGTGAGCACGCCGAGGCCGGCCATGCCGTGACCGTGCTCACCGCGCGGGTGGCTGACCCGGCCGGCTACGGGCGGGTCATCAGGGACACCCGTGGCAGGCTGGCGGAGATCGTCGAGGACGCCGACGCCACGCCAGAGCAGCGGGCCATCGACGAGATCAACTCCGGCTGCTACGCCTTCGACGGGGCCCTGCTGGCCAACGCGGTCAAGCGGGTCGCGACCAGCAACGCGCAACGCCAGGAATACCTCACCGACGTGGTGGCCATCGCCCGGGGCGACGGCCACACGGTCGGCGCGGTGCTGGCCGCCGACCCGGCCGAGATCCAGGGCGTGAACGACCGGGTCCAGCTGGCCCAGGTCGGGCGGGCCTGCAACGGCCGCCTGCTCGAGGCCTGGATGCGGGCCGGGGTGACCATCATCGACCCGGCCGCCACCTGGATCGACGTAGACGTCACCCTCGGCCAGGACGCCGAGATCTGGCCCGGGACCCACCTGGAGGGCCGGACCCAGATCGGGCCGGGGGCCCGCATCGGCCCGGGCTGCGTGCTGCGCGACACCACGGTCGGGCCGGACGCCGCCGTGCTGTACGCGGTGTGCGAGCGGGCCGAGATCGGCGCGGGCGCCAGCGTCGGCCCGTACGCCCGGCTGCGGCCCGGTGCGCGGATCGGGCCCGGCGCGCACATCGGCACGTTCGTCGAGCTGAAGAACGCCACGGTCGGCGAAGGCACCAAGGTGCCGCACCTGACCTACGTCGGCGACGCGGACATCGGCGAGCACTCGAACATCGGCGCGGCCACCGTCTTCGTGAACTACGACGGGGAGGCCAAGCATCACACGACGGTCGGCAACCATGTCCGGATCGGCTCCGACACCATGCTGGTGGCCCCGGTCCAGGTCGGGGACGGCGCCTTCACCGCGGCCGGATCGGTGATCACGGACGACGTGCCTCCCGGCGCTCTCGGCGTGGCCCGCAGCCGGCAGTACAACTCGGCAGGCTGGGTCGAGCGGCGGCACCCCGATTCGCCGTCCGCCGCGGCGGCCGCGCAAGCCCGCCAGGCGCAGCGCCCAGCGCAGAACGACGACGAAGGGTCACAGGACACGTGAACGACATCATGGAGCCGGGCGCCAAGAAGCTCATGCTCGTCTCCGGGCGGGCCTACCCCGAGCTGGCCGAGGAGGTCGCCGCCTGCCTGGACATCAAGCCGACGCCGACCCGGCTGTTCGACTTCGCCAACGGCGAGATCTTCGTCCGCTTCCTCGAGTCGGTCCGCGGCTGCGATGTGTTCGTCCTGCAGAGCCACACCGCGCCGATCAACGAGTGGATCATGGAGCAGCTGATCATGGTCGACGCGCTCAAGCGCGCCTCGGCCCGGCGCATCACCGTGGTCGCGCCGTTCTTCGGCTACGCCAGGCAGGACAAGAAGAACCGGGGCCGCGAGCCGATCTCGGCCCGGCTCATGGCCGACCTGTTCGCCGTCGCCGGGGCCGACCGGCTGATGGCCGTTGACCTGCACACCGCCCAGATCCAGGGCTTCTTCGACGGGCCGGTGGACCACCTGTTCGCGCTGTCCATCCTGGCCACCCACATCGAGAAGAAGCTCGACGTCAGCCGGGTCACCGTGGTCGCCCCGGACGCAGGCCGGGTCCGGGTCTGCGAGCGGTGGACGGACCGGCTCGGCTGCCCGCTGGCCATCATCCACAAGCGCCGCGACCCGGACGTGGCCAATCAGGTCCGGATGTTCGAAGTGGTCGGCCAGGTGGCGGGCCGCACCTGCATCCTGGTGGACGACATGATCGACACCGGGTCGACGATCTCCAAGGCCGCCGAGGCCCTGTTCGATCAGGGCGCGTCCCAGGTCATCGCGACGGCCACGCACGGCGTGCTGTCCGGGGCGGCGGTGGACATCCTGAAGAACTCCAGGATCAGCGAGGTCATCATCACCAACACGCTGCCGGTGCCGCAGGAAAAGCGGTTCGACAAGCTGACCGTGCTGTCGATCGCGCCGCTGCTGGCCCGGGCGATCAACGAGGTCTTCAGCGACGGCTCGGTCACCAGCCTGTTCGACGGCCAGACCTGAACCCCAGGACCAGCTGATCACCGGCCCCCGCGGAGACCGTCGTCCCCGCCCCCGCCAGAGGCGCGGAGACGACGGCCACGGGCGGTCCTGGCCCGAGGGCCGGTCCCTCCCTCCCCGCCTGGACCAGGACCGCTTCCCGCCGCACCCACCCCGCCAGGCGAGCGGGCGATTTATGGCGCCCGTCGAACGGCGCCCCCGTAGCCGTCCGGCGCGCTCATCGCCTGCGGCCTCGTTGCCGAGACGATACGGCCATGCTCGGGCAGGGCGTTTACGTATCCCTTGAGCCGTGATTAACTCAGAAGCTCTGACGGCTGGGTCGGATTGAGCCGGAGGCGAGTGGTCCTAGGTAATGATGAGGTTCCGGCTGCTCGGACCGCTCGAGGTCCGGGCCGGGGAGGAATGGCGGGGGATCGGCGCGCCGAAGTGGCGGTCTGTGCTGGCCGCCCTGCTAATCAACGCCGGGCAGATCGTCCCGGCCGACGTGCTGATCAACGAGGTGTGGCGGGACGCCCCGCCCGCCAAGGCAGGCAATCTCATCAGCATCTACGTGCTGCGGCTGCGCCGGCTTCATGGGCGACGCGGACAGCACCCTGCTGGTCACCCGCGCGCCCGGCTACCAGCTCCGCATCGCCGCCGGGGACAGCGATGCCCAGCTGTTCGAGACCCTGGTCGACGAGGGCAGGCGTGCGCTGGCGGCCGGCGACCCGGCGACCGCGGCCAGCCAGCTGGCCGAGGCGCTCGCGCTGTGGCGCGGCAGCCCGCTGGCTGACGTCCCGGCCACGCCGCTGGTCGAGACGGCGGCGGAGCGGCTGGAGGACCTCCGGCTGGACGCCGCCGAACTGCGCGTCACGGCCGAGCTCGACTGCGGCAACCACGGTCAGGTCATACCCGAGCTGCGGCGGCTGCTGGCCGACCACTCGCTGCGCGAGGGCCTGTGGCTGCTGCTCATGCGGGCCCTGGACGGCGCGGGCCGGCACGCCGAGGCGCTGGATGCTTACGGCCAGGCCCGCACCGCCATCTCCGAGGAACTCGGCGTCGATCCCGGTCCCGAACTGCGCCAGGCCTACGCGAGCATGCTGGCCAAGGACACCAGCGACGCGCCAGGCAGCATCTCGGCGGGCACGGTGGCGGCCAGCGTCAAGCCCGCGGAACCGGTCACCGCGACGGCCGCGTTCGTGGCCCAGGTGCCGGCCCAGCTGCCCACCGACATGGCCGACTTCACCGGCCGCGGCGATCAGGTCAAGCACCTGTGCGATGTACTGGCCAGCGCCGGCGCGGACGACTCCGGCGCGGTCCGCATCGCGCTGGTCGCCGGGTCGGGCGGCCTGGGCAAGACCTCGCTGGCGGTGCACGCGGCGCACCGCGTGCGGGCCAGCTTCCCCGACGGCCAGCTGTACGTCGACCTGCTCGGGGCCACCGCCCATCCGCTGCTGCCCGCGGACGTGCTGGCCCGGTTCCTGCGCGACCTGGGCGTCAGCGGGCGCGACATCCCGGCCGACGAGGACGAGCGCGCGGGCCGCTACCGGACGGTTCTGGCCGGGCGCCGGGTCCTGGTCGTGCTCGACAACGCCCGGGACGCCGCCCAGGTCAGGCCGCTGCTGCCGGGCACCGCGCCCTGCGCGGTGCTGATCACCACGCGCAGCCGGATGCCGGACCTGGCCAGCTCCCAGCTGGTTGACCTCAACGTGCTCGACGACGACGAGGCGCTGGTCCTGTTCACCAAGGTCGTCGGGGACGAGCGGGTGACGGCCGAGCCCGAGGCCACGGCCGAGCTGCTGCTGGCCTGCGCCGGCCTGCCGCTGGCCATCAGGATCTGCGCGGCCCGGCTGGCCACCCGGCCCGGCTGGACCATCCGGGCCATGGCCTGGCTGCAGCAACGAGCACCGGCGGCTGGATGAGATGCGGGTCGGCGACCTGGCCGTGCGGGCCAGCTTCCAGGTCAGCTTCACCAGCCTGCCCGCCGCCGCCCAGCCCGGCGACATCGCCCCGGCCGACGCGTTCCGCATGCTCGGCCTGTGGCATGGGCCGTCGGTCTCGTCGGCGGCCGCCGCGGCCCTGTTCGGCACGGCCGAGTACCTGGCCGAGGACGCGCTGGAGACCCTGGTCGACGCCCACCTGCTGGAGGCGGCGGAATCCGGCCGCTACAAGTTTCACGACCTGCTCCGTGTCTATGCTTCCGAACGGGCCGTGGCTGATCTGTCCGGCCCCGACCTCGAGGCCGCGGTGGGCCGCCTGCTCCGCTGGTACATGCGCACCGCCGACGCAGCGGCCACCGCGGTCTCGCCGTACCGCTACAACATCCCGCTGGACCCCGCACCGGAGGCCGCGCCGGCGCTCAGCTTCGCCACCGCCGACGAAGCGCTCGCCTGGTACGACAGCGAGCGCGTCAACGTGGTCGCCGCCACCCGCCAGGCGGCCGCGTCCGGTCGGCACGACATCGCCTGGCGGCTGCCCGCCCCGCTGTACGGTATCTTCAACCGCCGCGGCAACTGGACCGATTGCATCGACACGAACCGCATCGCGCTGGACAGTGCCCGGGCGGCGGGAAACCGCCAGGGCGAGGCGTGGGCTCTGAACAACCTCGGGATGGCCCTGGGCGTTACCCGCAAGAACGAAAGCATCGGCGACCTGGAACAGGCGCTCGCGATCCGCCATGAAATCGGTGACCGCATGGGCGAGGCGCAGGCGGCGCTTAACCTGGCCGACACCTACGAGGCCCTCGACCGGTGGGACGAGGCCATCGATTTGCTCCGGCGCGCCCTGGACCTGAACCGCGAGGTGGGAAACCGGTACGGCGAAGCCGTTGGCCTGGGCAACCTTGGTGCGGCACTGCTTCATCTGGACCGAGCCGAGGAGGCCGTCGGCCCCTTGCAAGAATCCCGCAGCACGTTCGCCGAAATCGGGTACCTCGACGGTACCGGCTACGCGCTGTATCACCTAGGACGGTGCGATCTGTCGCTGGGACGCGCCGCCGATGCCCTGGATTGTCTGCTGGAGGCGCTGGCCAGCCACCAGGCCACAGGGAACCGGAACAGGCAGGCGGTGACGATGAGGTCGCTTGGTCACGCATATGTGCGCCTCGGCCAGGCGGCGCGAGCCGGCGAATGCTGGATTCAGGCCGCGGCCATCTTCGAAGAACTAGGCGACAGCGCGCAGGCGGCGGAGATCCGTGCCGAACAATCCGCATCCGGCATTTCCTGAGATTCCGGTAAAGGCGGGGCGGGACCGATACGATGCTGCGCGTCCCACTCGTATTTATCCTGCTGGCTGCCGGGGCCAGAAAACGAAAGGATCATCATGGGGAATGTGGCCATTGCCGAGGAACTGCTGGACAGCGACGAGCTTGACGAGCTCTACAAGCTGAACGCGAGCGAGAGCGGACCCGAGGACGACGACGAGGACGGCGAAGAGGACGGCGAGGACGACGGCGACGGCGACGGCGTCCAGCCCGAGGATATCCCGCACGAGTAACGGCAACCACAGGGCGCGTGCGGACGCGGAACAACCGTGTCCGCACGCGCTCGCCTGCCAGGCAAACTCCGAAAGGCACCTGCTTAAGGCTCGGGCGTAAATCACCAGTGACGTGCAAGCCCGAAAGAGGTGAACTGCGTGGAAACAGTTCCCGAACGTCCCGGCGCCGGATTGTGCGAATTGCTCACGGTGCCGTCAGAATCGCTGCCCCGTCATACGTTGAGTTGCTGTCTGCGCCAGTTGGCTGGTGCCGTGACCGGTCGCGTTGGCCGCCGGCGGACCGTGCGGTCATCGATTCCGTAACCCGGCCGCGGTTATGGTGAGCCTGTTTCTGGAGGGAATAGATCCAGCTTTCCGCCAGGCGGCCGAACTAGCCTTGGAAGAATTTGCCGGAGGACTCGCCGATGCCCTGGTGGTAAACGCTCGGCGGGTACGGGACGTTTCTGACCTGGCTCCGGACGGAACAGTCGCGGCCGGCGTTGATAAGCTGACGACAGGTTAGTTGCCGCCTTCGGTGCACCGGTGACGTGACGGACCGGTTGCCGTACCGGTCGCCGCGGTCGCGGAGCCGTTACTGCGTGGGCTCCCGGGTTTGTCGGCTACACTTCGTACCCGCATCGCACGTTGAGTCGTTGAGGAGAAAGCACCGTGCCCGAGGTCCACATCGCCGCCGAGACTCGTACCGAGTTCGGCAAGGGCCCTGCCCGCCGTACCCGCCGCGAGGGCCGGGTGCCGGCCGTGCTGTACGGACACGGCACCGAGACCCGCCACCTGACCCTGCCCGGGCACGACCTGATGCTCGCGCTGAAGACGCCCAACGTGCTGCTGTACCTGGACGGCCTGAAGCAGGGCAGCGAGATCGCACTGCCCAAGGCGGTGCAGCGGAACCCGGTGCGCGGCTTCATCGAGCACGTCGACCTGATCCTGGTCCGGCGGGGCGAGAAGGTCACGGTCGAGATCCCGGTCCGGGTGACCGGCCAGATCGAGGCCGGCGAGGGCATGCTCGACCAGCAGCTCGTGCAGATCCCGCTGGAGGCCGAGGCGACCAACATCCCGCAGGGCATCGACGTCGACGTGACCGGCATGCAGGTCGGCGACGCGGTGCACGCCGGCGACCTGAAGCTGCCGCCGGGCGTCAGCCTGCAGGTCGAGCCGGAGACGCTGGTCCTGCACATCATCGCGCGGACGACCGAAGAGGCCGCGGAAGAGGCCGAGGCGCTCGAGGTTCCCGAGGCGGTGGCTAACGAGGCCGCCGCCGGCGGCGAGGGAGCGCAGGACGCCTGACCTCAGAACGCTGGATCATCGCCGGCCTCGGCAACCCGGGACCCGAGTACGCGGGCAACAGGCACAACGTCGGTCACATGGTGACCGCCCTGCTGGCCGAGCGGGCCTGCGGGCCCGGGGCCCGGTTCAAGCCGCACCGGTCGGGTAACGACCTCGCCAAGGGCCGGCTGGCCGGAGTGCCCGTCACCCTGGCCTGGCCGCGTTCCTACATGAACCTGTCCGGCCGTCCGGTGGCGGCCCTGGCCGCGTTCTACAAGATCCCGCCCGAGCGCCTGGTCGTCGTGCACGACGAGCTGGACATCCCGTTCGGCGCGCTGCGGGTCAAGCTCGGCGGCGGCGACAACGGCCACAACGGGCTCCGCTC
>CAWIHB010000012.1:0-131657 GCA_963835775.1 uncultured Actinomycetes bacterium
ACGCGCCGATCGCCCGGAGGCGATCATCGGGATGAAAGACCGCGCCGATGATGGCAAGGCTCCCAGGGGTGAGCAGGGCCCCGCCAACCCCTTGAACGAACCGGGCGGCAACCAGCAGCTGGATCGTCGGGGCCGCCGCACACAGCGCGGAGGCGGCCACGAAGACCGCCGTCCCCAAGGTGAACACGCGGCGCCGGCCGTAGATGTCGCTGAGCGAACCGGCGGCCAGCACCAGCGCGGCGAGTGTGAGCACATAACCGTCCAGCGTCCACTGCAGCCCCGCGACGCCCGCGTGCAGATCACGGCCGATCACCGGCAACGCCACGTTGACGACCGTCGCCTCCAGCAGCACCATCGCCTCACCCAGCACCGCCACCGCCAGCACCCAGCGGCCGGCAGCCGAAGCCAGCCGCACCGAGCCAGGCCCGCCGCCCTCATTCCCCGCCAACTGCACCCTTCCCGGCGCTCCTCTGTCCTCTCCTCCTGTCCTCCTTCGTCGTTGGCATCTGTGTGTGTGCGCTCGTCGCTGGCCGTCTTGGCTGGCTCACAACGTGATGACGGTCTTGCCATCGGCGCGGCCAGCCTGCGCCGGGTTCAAGGCAGCGGGCGCTTGCTCCAGGGTGATACGGGTGATCGGCGGCGTGACGATGCGCCCGCCGACGAGGGCGTCGGCAACCTGTTCGAGGACCTCGCCCGACATGTACTGCCCGAGGTTGAAGTTGGTCCCGGTGACGCCGGCGGCGGCGAGTGCGCCGGGATCGGCGACGTATTTCGTGGTGACGGCGGTGCCGCCCGGCCGGACGAGCGCGGCAAGCGCGGCGAAGCCGTCCGCGTCGCTGACCAGATCGATGAGGACATCGATGCCGTCCGGATGTGCCTGTTGCACTGCGTCTGGCAGCGAGACCTGGGTGTGGTCGACGGTTTCCGCCGCGCCGTAACCGCGCATCCGCCCGGCGGCTGCTGCGGGCACGTTGGCGATGACGCGCGCGCCGGCGTTCACGGCGAACTGAGTGGCGAAGGAGCCAACACCGCCGCCCGCACCAACGATCAGCACCGTCTTGCTGGCCAGCGGCCCGAGCGACGCTGCCAGGGCGAGCCCGGTGCCGTCGGCCGTCGGGAGCGCCGCCGCCACCACCGGGTCGAGGCCGTCCGGCACCCGGGCCAGCGGCGCCTCCTCAGTCACGGCGACGTACTGGGCGTAGGTTCCTGCCGATCCGAGCGGGGCGATCAGCAACTGGCCGAACAGCTCGTCGCCGCGGGAAAATCGCCTCGCCCCCTCGCCGGCCCTCTCGACCACGCCTGCACCATCGGCGCCGAGCACCATCGGGAATGTCGCCGGCGCCGGCCGCCAGGCGCCCGAGGCAAGCGTGGCATCCATCGGGTTCATGCCCGCGGCCCGCATCCGGAGCAGGACCTGCCCCGCTCCCGGTTCCGGCGTAGGTATCTCGTCCACCACCGGGGTGCCTCCGTATTCACTGACGGTGACAGCGCGCATGGCGACCCCCTCGCCAATCGAAGCTCGCAGACTGCGGTTGATGCAGCCCACGCTGGCTGCCTACCTCGATCGCCCGCTCGATCAAGGCAGGCGGGGATATTCTCTCAAAGGGGTATTCAGCTAACCGGACCAACCGCAAGATCTTGGTGCTCCTAGCTGCCGTGACCACATCATCTAGCGGTCTATTCTCATCTGGTCCGCTCAAGTGAATACCCCCGTTCTCTCAAATGCCGCCAAAGGCCGAGCTCGGCCTTTAGCCGCGCCCTCACCTTGCCGCCAGGATTCCCGGCCGGACCAGCTCACCACCTTCTGCCGGCTGTCCACATGGTCTACCGTGCCAAGCACGAACCGGGCCTTGCGCAGCCGGCGCGGCAGCGACACGCAAATGTGCCGCGGCTGAACCATTCCGCCTGCCACCTGCGGCATCAGCGGCAGGTACAGGAAGTAATCCGTCGAGTTGATCACCACGACCTCGGTCCTGGCACCAACCAGCTGGACCAGCTCTCGCGCGGCGTTGAAGCCCGCGAAACCCGCGCCGACGATTACGACCCGGTGCGTCTTTTTCAGATTCCGCCATCTTGGGTCCTCTCCGGTGGGTCCGGGCGGCATGTCCTGCGCGGCTGGCCTGGCCGGCGCTGGGCCGCCCGCGCTAGTTGAGGGTGAGGATGATGCGCTGGTGGACGGTGCCGCTTTCCAGCTGGCGGTGGGCGTCGGCGGCCTGCTGCATGGGCATGGATTGGTGCGCGCGCAGGCGGAGCCGGCCGTCGGCCAGCAGGGCGATCGTCTCATCCAGGGCACCGGGGGCACGGTGGGGCGTGGGCTCAGACAGCGTGACGCCGAAGTCGGCGGCGGCCGGGTCCGACAAGGTGATGACCCGCTTGGGCCCGCCGGCCAGGGCGATCGCGTCGGCCAGGACTCCCGTGCCGGCCGCGTCGAATACGGCGTCCACCGCGCCGAGCGCGCGGACCCGGCCGGCCAGGCCCGCGCCGTAGCGGACCGGGGTGGCTCCCAGCTCGCGGGCGAGCGTTTCGTCGTGCTCGCCGACCGCGCTGATCACCGTGACCCCGCGGGCGACCGCGAGCTGGGTGGCGATGATGCCGACCGATCCGCCGCCGCCGAACAGCAGCAGCGTCTCACCGCTTTGGACGTCCAGCTGCCGCAGGACACCGGCGGCCGCCTCGGCCGAGCTGGGCAGCGCGGCGGCATCGATCCACGAGACGATGTCCGGCTTGCGGGTCCAGGTCGAGGCCACCGCGTACTCGGCGTAACCGCCCAGGCTGAACAGCAGGGCGGTGACTCCGTCGCCGGCAGACGTGCCGGTAACACCGGGCCCGACCGCGTCGACGGTGCCTGCTGCCTCGAAGCCGAGCACGGCGTTCGGGGGCAGCGGGATGGCCTGGAGGTAGCCGGCCCGCAGGGCGAGATCGGTCGGGCTGATGCCGGCGGCCTTGACCTTGATCCTGATCTGTCCCTCGCCCGGTTCCGGCAGCGGGACCGCGGCCCACTGCAGCACCTCGGGCGGTCCCTACCCGGTCATCATAATCGCGTTGGGCATGGCAGTTCCTTTCTGGCAGCGGCCTCGGTATGGCCGCGGACGGCAGATTTCAGCGTGTTCGTTGGGCGTTTTCCCCTGCTCCATCGGTCGTGCCTGGCGGGGCCGGGCTTCCCGGCCCCGCGCGCGGGCCAGATCTGCCGAGCCTGCCGACGGAGCGCTGATGGCCGCGTCGGCCCGGCCCGGCAGGGCGAGTGACCCAGCGGCGGCGACGGCCGCAGCCAGCACGAGCGCGCCGCCGGGTCCGCTGGCGTCATAGATGACCCCGCCGGCCGCCGAGCCGGCGGCTGGCGAGCCTTGCAGCGCGGAGACGAACAGGGCCAGGCCTCCTTCGATGTTGGCCGGCATCGCCCGGGCCATCCAGCTCTGCGCGGCCACCGGCACCGCCCCGAAGCCCAGGCCCCAGATGGCCACCAGCGCGACGGTCAGCGGGCGCGCGCCGGTGACCGCCGCGAGCAGCAGCGCGCTGGCGGCGATCAGCAGGCCCGAGCCCATCAAAGTGGCCCGCAGGTGGCTGCCCACGGTGACGCCAGGCGGTGAAGTTGCCGACCGCGCCGGCCAGGCCGAACCCGAGCAGCACCAGCGTGATCGCGCCGGCGCCCAGGCTGGCCCGGGTGTGTAGCAGCGGGCCGATGTAGGTGTAGGCAGCGAAGTTGGCGAAGAAGATCGCGCCCGCCGCCACCAGGCCTATCCGGGAGACCGGCCCGGTGACCACCGTCAGCAGCGACCTCGGCCGGACCCGGCCGCCGACGCCCAGATGGGGCACCGCGGCGAGCTGGGCGGCCACGGCGATCACCGCGAAGACCGCCGCGACCGCGAACGCGGCCCGCCACGTGGTGAGCGTGCCGATCAGCGACGCCGCCGGCAAGCTGGCCACGGTCGCGATGAAGATCCCCGAGCTGACCACCGCCATCGCGGTGCCCCGGGCCTGCTCGCTGACCAGGGTGATCGCGGCCCCGGCCCCGAACACCCAGAACCCGCCCACGCACACGCCCAGCACGGCGCGGGCCGCGAGCATCACCCCGATGCCCGGCGCCAGGCCGGCGATCACGTCGGAGACCACGACCAGCGCGCTCAGGCCGACCAGCACCCTGCGTCGCTCCAGCCGGGCCGAGCAGAGGGCCAGCAGCGGCGCGGCGACCGCGGCGGTAACCGCCGGCACGACCACCATCAGCCCCCGGCCCCGATCGAGACGCGCAGCTGCCCGCTGATGTCCGCGAGCAGCCCCACCGGGATCAGCTCCGAGAACACCAGCGCGAACGACCCCACCGCGATGGCGACCACCGCGGGCCAGGCGTTGCGCTCCCCGGCCTGCGTTCGGGCGCCGATGCGGCAGGCCAGGTGCGCCGGCACCACCCGGTCAACCACGGTGCCGCCGCGCGCGGGGGTCACCGGGCCCGCCAGCCCGCTGGCCTGGCCGCTCCCGGCGGTGACGGCGCCGAACCCCGCTGCGCCAGATCGCGGTTGCGCCTTTGTCATTGTCCAGGCTCCCGGTGGCCGGTGGTCACGTGTCCCGGCCCCGGCGGGCCGGTCACCTTCTCCCCGGCAACATACGTGATACGTCACGTAAATGTCAACATGACATGTCACGTAATTATCGGCCGGAAAGGCTGCCCGCGGGCCAGGTCGCCTGAGTAGGCTCTTCAGGCGTCCCAGGACCGGACATGCGGGGACAGGTCCCGCCTGCCGCCGGGCTGGCCTGCCCGCCGCCGAGGGCACCCGCGGGGCAGGCGCAGGTGCTTTACGCGCTAAGCGGGGGACCATGCTTCCGCGAGACCTCGCCGACAAGCCCGGGCGATCTCGCCGGAGGGACTGCGCCGGCGGAATCCGGCTTGCGGTCGCCTGGCATGGGTCGCAGGCGTGAACGCCGCAGGGACGACCGGGACTGCGAGCCCGGCTCCGCAAGGAGTACTACCGGCCGCCTGTGTCCGCGCCGGTTCAGGCGCGGCGGTTGCCTGCTGGCGCGGGACACAGGCGGCCGAGCGGGGCCGCGTCAGTCCTCCGCCGGGGGCCAGTCGACCGGCGGCGGGAGCGAGCCTTGCTTGATGATGTTGGCGTACACGCATTCCAGCGCCTCGCCGAGCGGCCCCACCAGGGCGGCCGGCAGACCCCCGAAGAACAGGCGCCGGACCAGGTCCACGTGCCCAGGCGCCGCTTCCTCCAGAGCCTCCCGCCCCTGGCCGGTCAGGGTCACCTCGGTGACCCGCCTGTCCGCGGCCGACAGGGCGCAGGTCACCAGGCCCCTGGCGCTCATCCGCCGCACGTGATGGGACACCCGGCTGCGCTCCCAGCCGATCTGGGCGGCCAGCACCGTGACCTGCATCCGGCCCCCGTCGGCGACGCTCAGTGCCGCCAGCACGTCGTAATCGGGCAGCGACAGGCCGCTGTCGGCGAGGAGCTGGCGGTTCATCTCGTACGCCAGCCGCAGCTGCACCCGGATGTAGGCCAGCCACGCCCGCTGCTGGTCCCCCTCAAGCCATCCGCCGGCGGGCGCCGGGCCGGCCTTGCCGTTACGTGACACGTCACATGAGCTTACGGCCCGCAGCCGCCGCGCGCATGGTTGCGACGCGAGCCACCCTCAGGAGCTCCTCCAGTATGGTGAACGGCTCGGGCGGGAAGCTGGTGCAGACCCGGCGCCGCGCGGCGGCGCCACTAATCTTCTATATCCGGGCAGATTCGGCAATGCAGCACCTACGCGACCACGGAGCGTCGACGCCACCTGTACTGCACGACGCGGTGAACGTCTTGGGCCACCCAGCGCCACGCGGCCCCCGGTTATTCACGCCCAGCCACAGCTGCGGCCGCCAGGCTTGTGCGTGCCGGGCGCGGACCCGCAGGTAGCGGCCAGGGAGTCCGACGGCTCGGCGATGACCATGAACACCGGATCACCGTCCTGATCGGTGACCCAGGTCTCCATGGTGGCGGGGGCGGGGAACTTCAGCCGCGCCACATGGGTCTTCTGCATGGTGCGGGTCCCGTAGTACACGCGGGCGTGCCCGTCCACGTGCAAGAACCCCAGCGCATCGGGCCGGGCCCCGCGTGGCGGCGGGCCAGCGCCATGATCAGCCCGGCGGCCTTGCCCGCGGCGGCGAGCTCGCCCAGTTTGCGGCGGATCGTCTTGACCTCCGGCGCCCGGTCCAGCCCGAGCACCCGGCCCAGCGCGGCCGGCGGCACCCGGGTGGCGCCCTCGGCCCGCGGCTCCCCGGCCAGCGCCAGGAACACCAGCGTCAGCAGCGTCGCGCCCATCCCGTAGAACCCGTCACAGAGCCGGCCGTAGACCTCGCGGGGCCGCGTCCACCAGGCCGGTGCCTTCCAGCGCCGGCAGCGCGAGCAGCAGCCCGGCCAGCGGATACCGGGCGCCCGGAGTGAACACCGGGACGGCGCCCTCGCCCAGCAGCCCCTACCGGGCCAGCGCCCGCTCCCCATCGCGGGGAACCGGATCCGGCAGCACCGGAACCGCCCCGCCCTGGCCCGCGTCACCGTCCCCGGCGTCCGGGCCGCCGCTGCCTTCGCCGGCGCCAGCCGCCGCGGGCCGCCCCGCGGACGCCACCCGCCCGAGCGCGTTGCGGACGCTGAACGTGGACACCCCGGTCGCCGCGGCGATCTGGCGCAGCGTCGCCCCTGCCGCATCCAGCCCGGCGATCCGCTCCACCAGCTGCGGGGTCAGCTTCGAGGCACCCTTCGGACCCCGGCGGGCCGGCACCAGCCCGGCCACCCCATCGGCGGCCAGCGCCTGATCCCACCGCCAGATCGTGGCCGGGTCCACCCCGAACGCCTCCGCCACCTGGCCCTGCGACGCGGCCCGCAGCCGGACCAGCTGCACCGCCGCGAGCCGGCGCCCCGCCTCATCCCCGCCATCCCAGGCAAAGGTCGCCAGCCCGTGCACGACCACCAGGCCGCCGTCGTCACCGGCCAGCATGCCCACGCCCGGCGCGATCTCGGCCGCCTCAGCGGGTAGCAGCGGGAGGGGGAGCTGGCTGAGCATACAAGCCATCATCCACCCCTCCCGCCCGGCCGGTCATCTTGTAAAAATTTTCTCACGAACCGGGCACAGAGGACGTGAGCAACACGCCAGAAATTGCAGATCAGCCCGTCACAGCTACCCCGGCACCCGGCCCTATGTCATCAGGAGCCATGGTGATAGCGGCGCGCCATGCCGACGGCGAACGGCGCCAGCTCCGCGCGATGCCGCGCCGTCATGCCGTAGGCGTCCGCGAACACCGCGACCCGGTGCGGGATGTCGGCGCCGGCGAACGCGGGCGCCCGGTCCCGCGGATCGCGCAGCGGCGCCCAGCACCACAGCGGCAGCGAGGCCGGCGCCACGGCGACCTACGTCCGCGCCAGTCTTGCGGAAGTCGCCGCAGCCCTGGCCGCGCGGGCCGGCGAACCGCACCCGCTCGCCACGACCGAGGGATGGTGAACCCGCATGACGCACGGTTGACGCACGGACGGAGTGGTAGGGCAACTCAGCACAGGGTGTCAACGGGAGCAGCTCTATGAAAGATCAGGGTTAGCGAGAGCTACGAACGCCGGAACAGCACCCGGGCGGCCTCCCGGAACGGCACCACCAGGTACACCGCGAGACCGAAATAAAGCACCACCGCCACTACCGGCAAGGCGAGCCCGACGAAAATCGCGATCACATACCCGATGACGACGGGCAGAAATTTTCGTTGTGCGCTCTGCAACTCCTCGCCCTCTCCTTTCGGCGAGTAGAGGTGCTCGCGCCGCGCATACGCATCCAGGGCCGACCCCAGGACGCGGATTGCCAGGAGCGTGAGCCCGTACAGGGTGACATACACTCGTTCGTCGCTGGTGTCACGCAGGGCCTCTGCGACGAGCCCGGTCGGGAACGGCAGGAAGACCACCACGAGCAAAACGAGCAAGTTAAGTCGCAGGAAAAGCGAATCAGTCCGCGCGAGGCGATCGGTCAAGGCGGTGTGGGCCAGCCACGCACCGCCGATCGTCAGGAAGCTGATGATGTAGGCCAGGTAGAAGGGCCAGGCATGAAGCAGCCGCTGCAGGGCTGTGCCCGGCGGCTTAACCGCGATGTCCAGGACGAGCAGCGTGATGGCGAAGCCGAACACGCCGTCGCTGAATCCTTCCATCCGGTCCTTGCTGAGAACCCGGCGTCCGCGCGGAGTGTCTGGGTCAGCTGGCACGGCACTATCTCCTTCGCGTCGGCCTTGGCAGGCGGCAATCTCTGGATCCAGGCCGTCTACCCGGCAGCACGGGTCCAGATCACCCGACCGGCAGCGGTCATGCCACGCGTCAGCGCCCGGCAGATGAACCCTCGGGCAGGTGACCAAAGACCCTGGCCGGGCTGACTCCCCCTGATAGTCGGCGGCCACAGGTCGGATGCGCTTCACCCCTTGGGGGTGAAGCGCGGCCATGACGCCAGCGCGCATCGTGGCAGTGACCGAGAAAACAGCATGACCCTGGGTCGCTGATATATGCCTGCCGGACATGGGCTAGTCCGCCCCGCAGGGCCGAAAACACCACACCCCGGAGGACAGCATGAGACCAGCACATCGGCCAGGCACGCGCAGATGGCTGCTGCTTCCGGCCGTCGTCCTGATCCTGTCCGGGTTGGCCGTCGGATGCAGCAGCAGCAAGCCCGCCTACTGCACCGACGCCGCCAACCTCAAGACCTCCGTCCAGAACCTCGGCAATGTCGACGTCGCCAAGAACGGCCTCAGCTCCCTGCAGACCGCGCTGACCAGCGTCAAGACCAACGCGGCATCGTTCGCCACCGACGCGAAATCCGCGTACCCGTCGCAGATCGCGGCACTGAACACCTCGCTGTCCGCCCTTCAGACCGCGATCACGTCCGCGAAGGCACAGCCACCCGTAACCGCGGCCGCGGCGGTCGTGTCAGCGGTCACCCAAGTCAAGAACTCGGCCAGCGCGCTGCAAAGTGCGGCATCAGGAAAATGCCAGTGAACATCACCCGGCGGGTGAACCGGGAGACCGGCAAGGGATATCAGGAAGGTGCGGCGCAGATGCCGAAATGGAACTTCGTGGCGATGGGCCAGGTGGGCCTCACCGGCTGGACCAGGGTGGCCGCTCAGCCGGTCGCCCGCGCGATCGCCCGCAGGACCGGACGGCCGGAGGCGCAGATTCTGTCGCTGATCGGCGCGGGGTTCCTCGCGATCGCATTGATCAACTTCCTCCGCGAGGTCGATGCCGTGATCGCTGCGGGGCGAACCGCACCGTCAGCCAGCGAATAACGCTCCTGCCACCTGCGAGCATCCGCTAGTAGGAGAGCCGCAGCAGCCCTGACCCGACACCATGGCGGCTAGCCAGCTGCGTCCGCGTCAAAGGGCAGGGATTCTCTCACAGCTTTCTCACGGACTGACCGGACGGTGCTGGACCATGGCATCTACGCCGGACACCCGGCAGGACGCTGACCTGCGAATACGGATTCCAACACACTGACCGGACGCCCGGCTTTGATCTACGGATTAGATGCTCCCCGAAGTGAGCGCGTGCCCGTTGCGTGCCTGATTGGACGGCAAACCGAGGGGCTTCACGGTCACTCCCGGCGAGGCCAACACGGCACCCGAGCTGGGATGGACCAGCTCGCCAGGTGCGGGCCGACGACCTTCTTATTAGCGGGCAAGCCCGTGCGATGATTGGCTCGCTCAGTCCTGGTGACCTAGTCCGAAGGGACGACCATGGCAGGCATCGCGGCGGGCGGCGAAATCCAGCGGGAGCCGGCCACGAAGAACCTGGGACGGCGCCGCGCCGCCGGAATATACGGCGCCATCGTTACCGCGGCGATCCTGGACACTGCCGGAGGCCACGTGTCCACCACTGTGCTGGTGATCTCGGTCGTGGTCACGTTGCTGGTCTACTGGCTCGCCGAGGAATACGCCGAGGTTCTGGGCGAGCAAGTTGAAGGGGGCCGCCTGCCCAGCAGGGCATCCATCTGGGGAGCACTGACCGCGACCTGGCCGATGGTCACCGCGTCCTACGCGCCGCTGCTCGCCTTGGTACTGGCCAAGCTGGCCGGGGCCTCTGACCTCACGGCCGCGAACATCGGGCTAGCCGCAGCGATCGTCCTGCTGACAGTCCACGGATGGCTGGCCGGTCGAGCCGCCCAGCTGCACAGCTGGCAGCTCTTCTTCGCCACTTCCACTGCGGCCGCGCTGGGGCTAGTGATGATTGCGCTCAAGGACCTGGTTCTGATCCACCTGCACTGAAGATCGGCCCTGGTCGGACGAGGGCCGCCGGGCCATTAACCCCAATGCCGGGGGAGTTAAGGGTTGGGCCCGCTGGTCAAGTACCGGTCCGGCGTGTCGTGGCCGGGTATGGCAACGGAGGTCTGGTCGCACGGGCCACGTTGCGTGTCGAGACCACCGCCACCGCGGCATTGGCCGATGGTGACGTGGATGGCGCCTACGTGGTTGCCTACGATGCATACCGGATGGCTGCGGAAGCACTCCTGGCTCGGCAGGCCCTGCGCGCTACCGGCGGCGACGGGTCGCACATGGCTGTTGAAGATGCCGTATCGGCGCAATTCAGAGAAGATGTTCCGGCATTCGCGAAGCCGACGTTTGAGCGACTCCGCAGAGCACGCCATTCAGCGCAATATTTTGATCCTTCCGCGCCGCCGCTCACGGCGTCCGATGCTGCGTGGGCAATCGAGAAGGCGAAGGAAGCCCTGTCGGGAGTGAGGGCGCTGCTTGCAGCGTCGCCGCCGGAGCGGTTCGGCTAGTCATCTGGCAAAGGAAGCCTGAGCAGGGGTCGGCTTGTGACCGTGTCGTGGAAGGCGCCGGATCCTGATTCCAGCCAGGCGCTGTCGCGGATGGTTGCCTGCATTGGCCGTGCCAGGCGCTGCTCGGCGGTGCTGAGGGCGGCGTAGAGCTGGTCCCGGTCCGGTTCACCGAGGACAAGGACGTCGATGTCCCCGACCGGACGCTGGCCGGCCTGCCCCTCGTGCCGGGCGGCCCAGGATCCGTAGATGTAGGCCGCGGTAATGCCATCGACGTCGCGCAGGACTTCGGCTAGGACGGCGGGGACGCCGAATGCCCTGGTCAACACCTCGGCCAGCCCGGCGAAATACGGGCTGGCGGTGTTGGCCCGGACGAGCCGCGTGTTCCCGATCTTCCGCGATGTGACCAGGCCGGCCTGCTCGGCGCGCTGGATCTCACGGTAGACCGAAGGGTGGGGGACACCTACCCGTGACGCGATCTCGGTCAGGCTGAGTTCAAGATCTGGATCACCGAGCAGGAGCGCGAGGATCTCGCCTTGCTGCTGAGACCGCAGTATGGGCAAGAGTGATGGAGCGGGCTGTCTATCCACTATTAGAAGAATACTCTTCAATTTGCGGATAGTCGAAACTCGCGTGTCCAGCTCCCGCCGATGATGGGGCAACTGCTCAAGGCGACCCTCGGAGCCACATCCGGAGCACGCCGGCCCGCCTACGAAACCTTCTGGATGGCACTGTCGGCGGGGCTATAACTATGTAACCCGATGACTCTCCGCTTGGACTATCCGCCTGCCGGACCGGGGAGCCAAACGGGGAGCCAACGGAGGCAGACGCCGGGCGACACAGGACGACCCCCAGGCATGGTCGGTGCAGGTAGATGGCCCGTCAGGCGACATATAGGTCGACGGGCACGATGTGCAGCGGTGGCTGGTGCACCTGCTGACCCGCTACAGCGACGCGTACGCCAGCAACCAGTTCCGGGCCCTGCAGCAGTTCTTCCGCTGGCTCGCTGAGGAGGAGCAGCTCCCGGACCCGATGACCCGGCTGCGTGCCCCCAAGGTGAGCGAAAGCTGGTGCCGGTGTTCACCAGCGAAGAACTATCAGCCCTGGAGAAAACCTGCCAGGGCCGCGGCTTCGCCCAGCGGCGTGACGCCGCGATCATCGCGGTGCTAACCGTGCCAGACATGAGCTGGCGCACCGGCCGCAGCTGTGGCTGAGGGTGAACAACCGGGGGCCGATGACCGCGAACGGGATCTACCAGATGATCGCCCGCCGCGGCCGTCAGACCGGGGTGGATGCCTGGACGCACGCGGACGCATACTTATGCGCTACCTGGCATGCTTGCTCATGATTCACCTAACGTCGCCGCATTTTCGGAACGGCTCCCGCGTCGTGTTCTGCGTCCTGAGGGAAGCCAGCCTGCCGAGTATGGCCTGCCCGTCGACGACGAGTTCGCCGCAGGCGGCGGCGCAGAATGGCCGGTTATGGTCACCGGGAACTGCAAGAAAATGCCATAACAGTCGCTAATGCGCTCCAAAGGATTATTTCGTGCACAACCACCCACACGCAATCGTATGCCAGGCGAGCGCATCATCATGCCGTCCCCTCCGCGGTGCCCAGGGGATGGCATACCGGGCTGAAGGGTCATCTCGCGCTTCAAGAGTGCGCCCCGACCAGCGTGATGATCGCCGCCCGACACAGCAGTTCACGGTCCGGTAAATGGCGACTAAGCTGGCGCTGGCGTGCCGTCTCGGTCGACGCGCAGCCCACGGCCGGGACTGGCCGTAGAATGTCCCGATTGGGTGCCAGAGTCGGCCTCGCGGGCGGAAACCGTTCTTGCCCCACCTCAAAATGCCTCAATGTTACATAAGGCAATAAATTGGACATCGGGCCACCAGGCCAGGGCTTTGACCGGCTGACCTTGAAATCGCCGGTACACTACGGCCGCAGTGCATCCCTGGTGCACCACCTCCACGTCCGAAAACCGAAAACCACGCCGGACGGTGCGCGTTTGAGAAGGAGCCTGTCGTCCGGCACCCCGAAGGAGACTGCGCGCACCTTTCAGGCGCATGCATCGGCACCGATCCGGACCATGTGGTCCCGATGCCGGCTAGTGGCACCCTGGCCGATCGCGCTTGCTGCGGGCAAGTCCGGATGGGTGCCCGGCAAGCGCACCCGCCCGGGCCTGGCGTTGCCTGCCCTGCGTCACCGGTGCGGGTGGCTGTGGCCGGGGCCGGGCAGGGGGCGGTCCCGTGCCGATGACCGGCGGGCCGGCCGCAGCTGGGCTCCGGACTGATCAGGGGGATCGGGGTGATGCCGCCTTCGGCTGGCCGGGCAGCGTGGATCCGGCCACGCCCATCGCGCTGCGGCCGGTGGCGGCGGGATCGTAGGCTCACGACCGTGAAGCGGGTTCTGCTGACCGGGATGTCGGGCACCGGGAAGTCGAGCGTGATCCGCGCGCTGGCGGCGCTCCGATACAAGGCCATCGACACCGACGACGGCTGGTGCGAGCAGCTCCCAGACGGTCGGCAGCAGTGGCGGGAACAGGCGATCGCCGGGCTGCTGGACACCGAGGACACGGAGATCTTGTTCATCGCCGGGTGCGAGGAGAACCAGGTTCGCTTCCACTCCCGCTTCGACCTGATCATCCTGCTCAGCGCGCCCGCCCGGACCATGATCGAGCGGCTGGCGGCCAGGACCGGCAACCCATACGGCAAGGCACCAGGCGATCTGGACCGGATCCTCGCCGACCTGGACACCGTCGAGCCGCTGCTGCGCAGGGCAGCCGATCACGAGATCCGCACCACCATCCCGCTCACCAACGTGGTCGCCGAGGTAGTGCACCTGACCGGGCCCCTCACCCAGCGGCCATAACACCGTGAGCCACTTTCCGGCTCATAGCGGAGCATAACCGGGGATCAACCGGCTGGACGGTGAAGCCCGCTGGAACTGGCGCCAAGGGGAACCAGCTCAGCTTCTTCGCGTTGGTCAGGCAGTAGCCGTAGAACTGCGTGACCCGCAGGATCGTCCAGGGTAGCCCGGAGCTGGCCACGATCTGCTCGGCCTGGAGCTTCGTCTTCGGGTATCCCCAGGAGGCGATGTGGTCGATACCGACGATCGACACGTAGACCAGGTGGGCAGAACCTGTCCGGGACGCGACCGCCACGAGGTTGCGGGTTGCCTCGACGTCGCCCCTCGTGCTGGTCGCGCAGTGAATAATGGCCGCCGCTGCGGTCACCGCCGGCTCGATGCCCTGGCCCGTCCGCAGGTCTGCGGTGAAGAATGTGACGCCCTGCGGGATGGCCCGGTCATGCCGGGCGAGCACGCGGACATCGCAACCGCTGTCCTGTAGTTGCGCGACGACAAGCTTCCCGAGGCGTCCGGTGCCGCCAGTGACAAGGACGGGCGAGGCCATGGGCTCTCCTTATTCTGATTAGCCTTCGACAGGGAGTGAGTTAACCCCGCCCGTTGACAGTGCGCGGCTGCACGATCGTTTCCTCGGTGTAGGACATGGCTGAGCCGGCATGCCGAACGTCAAGTCGGGCCTCCTGTCACATCGGCGGGGATTGGGCGGTCACTTCTATGTCCGGCAACGACAAGGGAATGTGACCGATGGACGAACAGGACGTGCTCGCGGGACGGTTCGAGGCCCACCGGGCCCGGCTGCGGGGGTGACCTACCGGACGCTCGGCTCGGTCAACGAGGCTGACGACTCCGTTCAGGAAACCTGGCTGCGGCTGAGCCGCTCTGACTCCGGGAACATCGAGAATCTCGGCGGATGGTTGACGACGGCCGTCGCCCGGGTGTGCCTGGCTATGCTGCAGTCGCGCCGGGACGAGCCAGTGGGGATGCACCTGCCCGAGCCAAACCGCCAGCGACGCGGACGGCATCGACCCCGAGACCGAAGCGCTGCTTGGCGACTCCATCGGTCCCGCGCTACTGGTAATCCTGCACACGCTGGCGCGACCGCGGCCGGAGCGAGGCGGCCGCGGCCCAGATCGCTGCGGTGGCTGCGTCACCGCCGCGTGCGGAGACCGCCGACCTGGCCTCGCTGGAACAGGTGCGCGGACTGGCTGGCCGGGCTGGAGCGCATCGACGTGCTCATCAACAACGCCGGCCTGGTGCTCGGTGAACGACGGATCACCCCGGACGGCCTTGAGCACGTGTTCGCGCTCAACCATCAAGCGCCCTTCCTGCTGACCAACCTGCTGCTGCCGAAGCTGACGGCCTCCGCGCCCGCGCGGGTGGTCACCCGTGACGTCCGACGCGCACTCCGCCGCCCCGTCTCGACCTCAGCGACCCGAACCTGGAGCACGGGTGGGACAGCTGGCGGTCCTACGCCAACAGCAAGCTGGCCAACATCTTGTTCACGCGCGAGCTTGCCCGCAGGCTGGACGGCACCGGGGTGACGGCCAACTGCGCACACCCCGGGTGGTGCGGACGGGCTTCGGCCGGGAACGCATAGCTTCGCGGGCCCGGCCGGAGGAGGCTGCCGCCAAGGGCGGCACGGCATCGTGGGCCGTTATCGCTGAGCCGTCCGGCGAGGCAGAGTTTGTTCGTTGATGTCCCGCCCGGTGGTGCTGTCGACGTAGGCGGGAATGTCACCTTCGTGGCGGTCGCCGGTTGTCAACGTTCCGGATGGTTCGAACATCAAGATGGCGCCGCCCGGTGATGACGGCTTGTGCTCGATGCCCTTGGGGACCACGAAGATGTCACCGGCGCGGAGTTCTGCCGTGCGTTGCTGGCCATCGGATTCGCGCAGGGTGATATCGAACTGGCCGTCGATCACCAGGAAGAACTCATCGGTGTGCTCGTGGACGTGCCAGACGTGCTCACCGGCGGCGTGCGCCACTTTGACGTCGTAATCATTGACCCGGCCGACAATGCGTGGGCTGTAGATATCGTCGAAGGTGGCCAGTGCCTGGCTCAGGCTAATGGGCGTGACTGTCATGCATTCATCATCGGCGGCGGGAAGACCTGCGTCTTGTACGATCTTGACGTGGACGCGGAGCTGCCGGGCCGTTGCCACGTCGAGGCGTGGGCGCCGCAGGTGCCGGGGATCCGCGAGGTGTTCCATGCCCGCATGGTGGATTACGCCTATCCGCCGCACTGCCACGAGACCTGGGCAGTCCTCATCGTCGATGATGGCGCGATCCGTTACGACCTGGACCGCCGCCGCTGCGGAGCAGCGGGCCAGACCGTGACGATCCTGCCCCCCGGAGTGCCACACGACGGTCGCCCGGCGCCCGGCGCCAGCGGATTCCGCAAGCGCGAGCTCTACCTGGACAGGGCATTCTTGCCGGCTGAGCTGACCGGCGCCGCGGTCGACCACACCACTATCAGCGACCCGCCGTTGCGAGGGGCGCTATCCCAGCTTCATGATTGCCTGCTCCAGGACGCGGAGAGCCTCGATGCCGAGGCCAGGCTCGCGCTGATCGCGGAGCGATTCACTGGCCGCCTGACCCAGGCATCGCTCCCGGCTCGCGCACCGGAACCAGGCATCGCCGGGCAGCTCCGGCAGCTACTCGACGACCACATCACCGGCCAGGTCAGCCTGGCCTGGGCCGCCGCCACCCTAGACCGCAGCATCCCGCATCTGGTGCGCAGCTTCACTCGCCAGTTCGGCCTGAGCCCGCACGCATACGTGATCGGCTGCCGCATCGAGGCTGCCCGCCGGCTCATGCTGCAGGGCGCCGCGCCCGCCGAGGTGGCCACCGCAGTCGGCTTCTACGACCAGGCGCACTTCACCCGCCACTTCAAAAGGCACACGGCCACCACCCCGGCCGGATACGCTCGCAGTCACCGAACTGGCAATCTGCGCGCCGCGCCGCCTACGCTAACAACCCAAGGTCAAGCGCACTAAATCGGCGTTTCGTATCCGAGTCACGCTGCTTCTTACGTCACGCTCTGTATTCCGCCGAGCTCGGCAGGAAGTAGCCCGGATGCACGGAATCCGGGTCGACGCCACCGGTCATCCACTGGCCGGTCAGCCAGCCCCCGATGGCTATCGTCACGGCCAGGAACACGATCACCAGCACGCGCCCGGCGGCCGGGGCGTCTTGGGCCAGCGCGGCGGCCAACAGCATCGCGGTGAGGGCGGAAGACGAAACGAACGGCGACAGAACAGGGTCGCGGAGGTCGGCCAGGACGATCCGGGGCCCCTGGGCCAGGTACGCGCCGGCCAGCACCAGCCATAGGGCGGCGGCCAGGACGTCAAGCGCGCCGGGAACCGCCTGCACAGTCCCGAGCACCGGCACGGCCGCATGCCACGCCTGCGCGAGCCCGGCGATGCCCAAGGCGATGCCGAACAGATTCGGCGGAACCCGGGGGCCCAGGAACCAAGGAGGGAATCGGGGATGATCGAGGCACGGGGCCTAACGAAACGTTACGGGGACAAGGTAGCCGTCGACGACCTGTCGTTCACGGTCCGGCCCGGCCGGGTGACCGGCTTCCTAGGGCCGAACGGCGCGGGCAAGCCCGTTACCGAATTGAGACAATCATTTTGGCTTCAGGCTGGTTGTCCGGGTCCGGGCTGGCTGAGCAGGCGCTACTGAGCGGGTCTCGGCCGCTGATCAGCGTGACCAGTCGCGCTCAAATAGGTGACAACCTCGCCGCACTCGACTTCGGCCTCCCCGCCGAGATCGAGGACCGCCTGGAGGAAGCAAGCCGACCGGCGCTGACCTACCCGTACTACTTTTCCGGCGCGACGATGGGCACTGTCATCAACGCGGGGACGACCATATCCTCGCGCTGACCACCTGGCTGCCGGTAGAAAACCCAACGGCGCGGGCAAGCCGAACTCCGGATATCGACACTTCTTTGATATGGTGCCCGGTTTCCCTGGGAACCGCAGGTTCCCGTCCGGGGTGCTCGGGGTCTGGCAGCGGTGAGGCCGGGTCATCTGACTGAGCGGGGGATGCGGATGAGCGCCAGCGAGGTCACGACTCGCGGAGTTCGGGCTGGTACCTGCGTAGCCATTGGTTGAATTGCAGGACGGAGGCGATGGCGTGGGTGGCTAGTGGTGTGCTGGCTGCGGCGAGGCTGGCGAGGCGCTTCGGGTCGGTTATGGTGCTGAGGGGTGCGTTGCTGTCGGCGGCTACTGCCTTCAGTTCGCGTCGCAGTGCCTGGTCGTAGGCTGGGTCCTGGGTACGGGGGTAGGGGCTCTTGCGGCGGTTGGCCACGGCCGGGGGGAGCAGGTCGCGGGTGGCGGCCCGGAGCAGGCTTTTCTCCCGCCCGTCGCTGGTTTTCATCTGCCATGGGGTGGTGTAGAGGTAGTCGACGAGGCGGTGGTCGCAGTAGGGGACGCGGACTTCCAGGCCGTGGGCCATGCTGAGCCGGTCTTTGCGGTCGAGCAGCCGCGGCAGGAAGTAGGTCAGGTGGAGGTAGGTGATCTCGCGCATGCGGTGTTCGCTGCGGTCGCCGGCGTCGCTGTCGGGGTGCGGTACTGCGGCGAGGGACTCGCGGTAGATGCCGCGGACGTGGCCGCGGAGGTCGAGCCGGTCGGCGAGCGTTTGGGGGAGGAGCCGGGCGGGTGAGTGCTGGGGTGACCGGGAGGCGAGCCAGGGAAATGTCGGCGCGCCGACTGCGCCGGGGTCGTGGAAGGTGAGGTAGCCGCCGAAGACCTCGTCGGCGCCCTCGCCAGATATCGCGACGGTGCAGTGGCGGCGGATCGCGCCGAAGAGCAGGTAGAGGGAGGTGTAGGCGTCGCTGCCGCCGACGGGGGCGTCCATGGCGTCCAGGACGGCGGCACGGGCGGCGGGGTCGGCGAGCTGGCTGCTGGACAGCACGATGTCGGTGTGCGCGGTGCCGGCGTGCTCGGCCAGGGCGTGGACGTACGGGGCGTCGGGGGCGGGCCGGAGGCGGTCGGGGACGAACCTGTCGCTGTGCCCGGTGAAGTCGACGGCGAACGACCGTACCGGCCCGGTCTGCTGGCCGGCGGCGATCGCGGTGAGCGCGCTGGAGTCCAGGCCTCCCGACAGCAGGGTGCAGACCGGCACATCGGCGGCCATCTGGTCGGCCATGATGTCCTCGAGCAGGCTGCGGATGGCGCGCGTGGTGGCGGGCAGGCCATCGCGGTGCTCGCGGGCCTGCAGCCGCCAGTAGGCGCGCACGGACCTGCCGGATGCTGACCATTCGATGAGGTGCCCGGGCGGTACCTCGTAGATGTCGCGGTAGATCGTCTCGCCCGGGCGCTTGATGCCGGTCAGCAGCCGGCGCAGCCCGTCGAGGTCAATGACGGGCGTGACGTCCGGGTGGGCGAGCAGGGCCTTGGGCTCGGAGCCGAACAGGACTCCGCTGCCGGTGGGGTGGTAGTACAGCGGCTTGACGCCCAGCCTGTCCCGGACGAGAAGCAGGCGCTGCAGGCGGACGTCCCACAGCGCGAAGGCGAACATGCCGGTCAGCCGGGCGGCCAGGCCGGTGCCCCATTCCTGGTAGCAGCGCAGCACGACCTCGGTGTCGCTTGCCGTCCGGAACCGGTGCCCCCGGCCGCGCAGTTCCTCACGCAGCCGCCGGTAGTTGTAGACCTCGCCGCAGTAGCTCAGCACCACGGCCGGCTCATCCTCGTGCCCGTCCCGGCAGGCGATCATCGGCTGGCGGCCCCCGTCTGGGTCGATCACGGCCAGCCGCCGGTGGCTGAGGACGGCATGGCCGTCGGCCCATAGCCCGCCGGCATCGGGGCCGCGCGCGGCGATGGCGTCCGTCATGGCCTGCACCCGGGCCGCCAGCGGTGCATGATCGCCGGAGAAATCCGCCCAGCCGGCGATGCCGCACATCAGGCGGCGCCTCCCCGCCTGTCGGCGCTCGCGCCCCCCGCAGGCGCCAGCGGCCCGGCAGGCCGCCGTGCCGCCTGCCGGGGCGGGAGCGGGCCGAGGGCCTGCGGTGCGGCGAAGACGGCACCGGCAAGACGCTTCAACGAACTCCATGTCATACGTTACATCTTACTATCTATCATTCGTTGCCTGGCCGGGTAATGCTTAATATTGTGCTAACTGACGAGTTAGG
The DNA here is from genome assembly GCA_963835775.1 of uncultured Actinomycetes bacterium. Taxonomy (GTDB): domain Bacteria; phylum Actinomycetota; class Actinomycetes; order Streptosporangiales; family Streptosporangiaceae; genus Palsa-504. Next base: position 19,765 of record CAWIHB010000012.1, read on the forward strand.
TTCGCACTACAGGGAGATAGTTCCTACGTGCTATCGTAGTAAATGTGATATCGGATGAGGAACTGCCGGGGATGGCGACGGTGCTGCGCAGGGGCACCACGCGGCTGGCCCGGCGGCTGCGGATGGAACGGCCGGAGACGGGAGTGCCGCTGCTGGAGATCAGCGTGCTTGGTCACCTGAGCCGGCGCGGGCCGATGACGCCAGGCGAGATAGCCGCCGCGGAGCGCGTTCAGCCGCAGACGCTGACGCGCACGCTGGCCGCCCTGGAGGCCGGGGGGCACCTCAGCCGCCACGCCGATGCCGCGGACCGGCGCCGGTCGCTGCTGTCGATCACCGGCACCGGGCGCGAGGTGCTGGCCCGCGACATGTGGCAGCGTGACAGCTGGCTGTCGCTCGCCATGGCCGCCCAGCTGACCGCCGTCGAATGCCGGCTGCTGGCACTGGCCGGGGAATTGATGGACCGCCTCGCCGACGCCGAGGTCACGGCGCTGCACGCGGCGCAGCCAGGCCAGCACAGCGATATCTCCGGCTCCGCCGCCCGCTGCGGCGATGACAGCAGCCGCGCCGGCAGCGGTGACCGCCGCGCAGCCCCGGGACCAGGTCCCGGATGATAGGCAGCGCGCGCCCCGGCCGCCGCTGGATGGCGGGGCGCGATCCGGGGCTGACGCGGCTGCGGGCAGCGGCGGTCACCATGGCCGCGGCACTGGCCAGCTTCGGCAGCGCGCTGCTGGTCGGCCATCTTGCCCGGCTGCCGGCGGGCATCGCGATCCTTGCCGTGGCCATCGGGCTGTCCGTCGGGCGGATCCGGCAGCGGCCAGGAGCCAAGCCGCCGGGCTTGCCCGGCCTCCTGGTACTGCCCCTCGTCGCGGCAGGCGCGAGCGAGATCAGCACCCAGATGCTCGAGCACCCGGACCTCGGCGACGCGCTGTTCGTCCTCGCGGTCACCGCCTCGATCTGGGTGCGCCGGTTCGGGCCGCTCGCCACCCGCGCCGGGGCGCTGGCCAGCGTGCCGCTGGCCGCCATCTTGATCATCCCGGCCCCGGCCATCACCGCCCCCGGCTCATCGGGGAACGCTCCCTGGTGGGCCGCGCTGATCGCGGTCATCGCCCTGGCCTGGTCCGCCGCCGTCCAGCTCATCGCGGGCCGCATCCGCCTGCTGCCCCGGCCGTCAGCCCCGCCCCCGCCCCCGCCCGTCAGCAGGGCCGCGTCACCGGGACCACGGTCCCGCCGCCGGATGCCGGCGAGCACCCGGATGGCACTGCAGATGGCCGCCGCGATCGCCGCCGCCTTCGCCGTTGGCCGCAGCCTCTATCCGGCGCACTGGATGTGGGTGGTCCTGACCGCGTTCATCGTCTGCAGCGGCAGCCGCAGCCGCGGCGACGTCGCCCACAAGGCGGTCATGCGGGTGCTCGGCGCCGCGGCCGGCACTATCGCCGCGACCGCGCTCACCGGCGCCTTCCCGCCCGCGGACACCTGGTCGGTCGTGGCGATCTTCGCCGTCCTCACCACGGGGCTGTGGCTGCGGCCGGTCAACTACGCCTACTGGGCGGCCGGGATGACCGCCGCGATGGCCCTGCTCTACGGCTACTACGGCCAGCGCGGCATGCACCTGCTCGGCGACCGGGTCGAAGCCATCGCCATCGGCGCGGCACTCGGGATCGCTGCGTCCTGGATCATCTTCCCTACCCGGACCACCAACCTCGTCCGCCGCGACCTCGCACTCGCCCTGGCCGCGCTGAGCGACTACCTCGCGGCGACCGGTATCGACACCGCGGCCCTGCCCCGCCTCCAGGCCCGCTTCGAGCAGGCCGTCGCGGCACTCCAGCAGGCCACCAGCCCGCTCCAGCTGCTCCCCCCGCCCTGGCGCGCCGGTCATGACTACCTACCCGCCGTTACCGCGCTGCGGCAGTGCGCCGCCACCCTGCCCGCGATCACCCGGCAGGCCGCAACCGCTCCGGCGAGCGAGGACCAGCCCGGCACCGCGACAGCGGCAGCCGGCATCACCGCCAGCATTACCGCGATCCGCCGCCGCCTCGCCGGCCGCCATCCGCTGCACGCGGCAACATGGCCGCAGCTCGCCGCCAACGTCACAGCCCTCACCGCCGCAACCCGCATCGGCACGCAGTCCGGAAAAGACCAGGCTGAAAAAGACGCCTCAAGCACCGCCCAGCAAGAGCCAGCATCGCTTTCAGACAGCAGCCCCGCCGACTCCGGTCATGACCAGTCTCGCCGCCTGCCAGCCCAGCGCAGCGAATCGGATGACAACCGCGAGCCGGATCCGTGCCAGAGCCTGGGACCTCCGAGCGGTTAGCCGACGCCAAGGCATCTACCAGGCCAAACCGAATCATATGCCCAGGGCGTCGGCAAGACCACCACGTTCAACGCGTGCAGCGGCCTCGTACGGCCGGCCTCCGGCAAGGTTCTCCTCGGCGGAAGGAACATCTCGCGGTTCACCCCCGCCAGGCGTGCCCAGGCCGGGATGGGCAGGACCTTCCAGCGCGTCGAACTGTGCGAGAGCCTGCCGGTCTACGACAACATCGCGGTCGGCTGCGAGGCGGGCCTGGCCGGCAGCAGCCCGCTCAAGCACGTCCTGTCCCGCCCGGCAACACGGCGCACAATCGATGACCGGGTCTGGGACGCCGTCAAGCTCTGCGGCCTGGACTCCGTGGTCAACACCCCGGTGCACGCCCTATCCACAGGGCAGCGGCGGCTCCTGGAACTGGCCAGGTGCCTGGTCAGCCCGTTCCAGATCCTGCTGCCCGACGAGCCGTCGTCCGGACTCGACCGCAACGAGACGGACCGCTTCGGCGAACTCCTGCAGCGGGTCGTGGCCGAACGCGGGCTGGGCATAGTGCTGGTCGAGCACGACATGGACCTCGTCATGCGCGTGTGCTCGACGCTATATGTCCTGAACTACGGGGAACTCATATTCAGCGGCTCACCCAGCGAGGCCCGCCACTCACCCGTCGTGCAAGCGGCCTACCTGGGCCAGCCCGAACCAGTACAGGGAAGACGGCATGACAGCCACCGCCGATCCACAGCCAGCTCCCCCTCTGGAGCTCCGGGGCATCCACGCCGGCTACGGCAAGGTGCCGGTCCTGCGGGACATCAGCGTGATCGTGCCATGCGGGTCCATCGTCACCTTGCTGGGAGCCAACGGCGCCGGCAAGACTACGATGCTCCGGGTGCTTCTCGGCCTGGTGCGGCCCACCAGCGGTCAGGCCACGATCTGGGCCAAGCCGTACCGGGAGCTGGGGAATCAGCGGCGCCGGGCTGCCGTCATATACGGACATGACGTAGCGTGACAGGGAAATCGGGCGCCCAGCGCTCAGGACCACGCAGATCCCTGCCGATTACGGACGGGAGGCCGTCGCCGGCAGACCATCGCATACCGGGCGGCAGAACGCCTGGTTATGGCTGGCCGGGTCGGGGTCAGTGGTCGTCATAGTGGAAGCGGCAGGCGATGATGGTGATCACGTCGGACTGGATGTCGTACACGAGCCGGTCCTTCTCGGTTATCCGGCGTGACCAGGCCTCGCCGCCTAGGTGCTTGAGACGTTCCGGCTTGCCAGTGCCGGTTCGCGGCGTGCGTGTCGTCTCAGCGATCAGCCTGATGATCTTGGAGAGCACTTTGGGGTTGGTCATCGACCAAGCCTCGAGGTCCTCAAGGGCACCGGAGGTGACCGACAGTTTCACTCGCCTGCCTGCACGTTGAACCGGGCGGCCAGCGTCTCGAGTTCGGTCGGCTGGGCGGATCCTTCGCGTGCCTCGGCCAGCCCGCGCAGGATGTGGACGGCATTGGCGCGCGTGGAGAACAGGTAGAGCGTTTCCTGCAGCGACTCGTAGTCTTCGGCGGACATCAGGACGGCGTTGCCGCCGTTGCGTGCCACGATCTCGATGACAACGTGGTCGTCGTTGACCTGCCGTACCAGCGGGAACAGATTCTCGCGGGCGTTGCTGATGCTTACCGCGGTCATCTCGGCCTCATCTCACTCGTACAGGAACCTTGTACGAGTTTACGTGATCGGAGGCAAGAATGGCAAGGAGGCGATCCGCTGCATGCGTAGCCAGCACAGCCAGGCCAGCTCCAAGCAGGCACCATGCTGCCTTAACGCGGACCGATCACCGCTTGCAACCGCCGGGCAGATCGCCCGGATCTGCATCACCACGACGGCTCTGCCGCGGGCGTACCTGCCACTCAATCAGGCGGATCTCGTGCTGCCTATGGTCCTCTTGCCGCGCTGCGTGATGACACTCCGGCAGTGCTTGATGTGGCCAGGTTCCCTGGCGACGGCAAGAAAAGAACGGCGTTGCTGTCAGCTCAGGGGCTGCCGGGTGGCACGGTTGCCGGTTTCCGCTGGTCAGGCGGCACAGGACGCGCAACGGTGCCGGCAAGCCCGTTACCGGATTGAGACTTTCATTTGCGCTCAGCGGCGGTCAAGTCGGCGGTGGGTCGATCAAGCCAAACGCTCTCTCAGGCCGTTCACGTAGGTGGCGAGCAGCCGGCGGCATGTCGCGTCCCATTCCGGGTCGGATTGCCGGGGCTGAGCGAGCATCGCTCCGAAGACCACGACATCGCGCGGAGTCACGTCCAGGCTAATCGTGCCGTCCGTACGGCCACGTTCGATGATCCGTTGCACGGCGCGGTGGACCTGGTCGCGCACCGCTAGGGTTTCCGGGACTGTAACCGAAGGCCCGCCATGCAGCGGCAGGACGAGGTCGTTCCGCTGAGCGATCGCGGCTTCGATGAAGCGCCGCAGCGCATCGCTGGCTGTCGTCCCGTCGCTTTCAGCCGCCTGCACGTTCGAGAGCACCTGCTCGAAGGAACGGTGGGCAAGGAAGTTGAGCAGATCCTCGCGGGTCGGGAAGTGACGGTAGAGCGTTCCGATGCCGACACCCGCGTCTGCCGCGATGGTTGCCATAGGCACGTGCGTGCCCTCACGGTGCACGGCTGCGGTCGCGGCGCGAACGAGGGCCTCGTGGTTGCGGGCCGCGTCGCTGCGCTGTTCGCGCGGACGGGGCTTCCTCGCGATTGCCATGCGCTCATTGAAGCCGTCTCCGATTCCCGTTGAGAACGGCTACACTAAAACGGACGAAATCCTCCGGATTGAAGGAGTGAGGGTGTTGGCGCGCTCACTGGAGGACTTCTCCGCCAGACTCGCCCAGCAGGTCCGCACCCCGTCCATCCGCGAGGAGACAGCATGTCCAGCCAGCCCGCGCCCGTCCCGCCCGACGACCTGTCACGCGAACTCACTGTCGCGCGGCCGGACCACGACCAGAGCCTCCCGCACATCGGGCTCGTCGGCGACACCTACACGATCCTGGTCACAGGCGAGGACACCGCCGGGAAGTACACGCTCATCGACATGCACGTGCCCCCGGGCGGCGGTCCGCCGCCGCACCGGCACGACTTCGAGGAGATGTTCACCGTGCTCGACGGCGAAGTCCAGGTGACCTTCCGCGGCGAGACGCTCGTTGCCCGCGCCGGCGAGACCATCAACGTGCCGGCCAACGCCCCGCACGCGTTCACCAACACCGGGGATAAGCCGTCGCGGTTGCTGTGCATGTGCGCGCCATCAGGGCAGGAGGAGTTCTTCACGCTGGTCGGCCAGCCCGTCGCCACCCGGACTGAGGCGCCATCGCCGCTCGACGCCGACGCGCAGGCGGCCTTCATCGCCAAGTCGCAGGCGCTCGCGCCCGAGTACAAGACTGAACTGCTTCCGCCGCCCGGCGCGAAATAAAGGACGAGTGCCAAGATGACTTCACGCCGAACCGCGTACCAGCAGAAGACCAGCCAGACGATCCCGGTCATCGCGCTCATCCGTCGCGACGCCTCGGCATCTGACGCGGGCACATGAGCCGCAGGGTGCAGTTCGACCACTACGGGTCGCCGGACGTCCTCCGTGTCGTCGATGTCCCGCGTCCCTCGGTCAGCGATGGGCAGGTTCTGGTTCAGGTCGCCGCTGCGGGCATCAATCCTGGCGAGATCGCCATCCGGAACGGTGCGATGGAACAGATGTTCCCCACGACCTTTCCGTCCGGCCAGGGTAGCGACTTCGCCGGCCGGGTCGTCGAGGTTGGGCCAGGCGTCACCGAGTTCGCGCCTGGCGACGAGGTCATGGGCTGGTCCGACAGGCGGTCAGCACAGGCCGACCAGGTCGTATCCGATCGGCAGCACCTGATAGCCAGGCCCCGCGCGCTGGACTGGATCCGCGCTGGGTCGTTGTGGGCGATCGGGGTGACCTCCTTCTCCGCGGTTCGCGGCTGACGGACCGGTCCATCACTTGTACGCGCAGCGAGGCGGCCATCAGTGCTTATCCACGCGAACGGTCGCCTGAGTGACGCTGCCGCGAATGAGGTCAGCATGTGGCGCTCCACCGCCGGATTAGCAGAACCGCCGTCGGATTCCCCTACACGAGGACGGAGATGCGGGCCGGCAATTGCTCGGCGTCTACCGCGGCCACTTGCTTTCATCGGTCGCTGCCGGTGTGCCGCCCAGCTGCAGATCCGCCATTTCCGGGCCTTGAGGGCTGCTCTGCGGGCATGAGAGGCGGAATTGTCATGGTCGGTGGCCGCTTATTGCCTGCTCCAGCGCGGTCAGGCTGGCGAGCAGGTCCTCGTGGGCGTTGGCCTGGACCCAGTGCCTGATCAGGAGGGGCAGGGGCCGGGGAAGCTTGACGGGCATCGTCGTGTACACGCCACGTGTCTCCAGGAGCTTGTCCCGCAGCTGCTCGGGTGAGGTGCCTGGCCGGGGGATGCAGATGAGCCGGCCGAACGGGCTGGTCCGGTCGGACGTCTCATCCCTGAGGTCGGCCAGCGGGAGGAAGGTGATGTGATGAAGGCCGGGATGGTCGTGCGCCCACGGGCGAGCGCTCGCCCGGCTGGCGATGACCCGTGCCGTCTCGTCGGTGCTTATGTTGGGAGCGATGTTCTCGATGACGACCTGTGTCCGGTCGTCGCTGATGCTGACGTGGGCCTGGAGGCGCAGTTCGGCCGGGCGGCCCGCGGCCAGTGCCGTGAGATCGCCGCTGACCGTGCAGCCGGTCAGGAAGTTAGGCTGGCCGACGATGCCGGCCAGTTCCTTGCCTGTCACGTCCGGCCGCCTGATGACCTCGCGGACCGCCTCGATGATCGCGTCTGGGCGGAACGGCGGGCGGAGTCCGTCGCGGTAGGTGTTCCCGTTGATCAAGCCGATGGGCACGGGGGCGATCTGGCCGCGTTCGGCGGCGAGGGCAACTCTCCCGGCGGGCGAGATCCAGGCCTCGGTGTACCGGAAATTCGCGGGCGGGTCGTCGCCGCGGCTGCCGAAGTTACCCCGGCCGTGCACCAGGCTGACGGGCATGGTCCACGGCCTGGCCAGGTCGACAAGCACCTCATATGCATACCCGGGTGCCAGGCCGATGCGTTCTTCCACGCCGGCCAGCGCCTTATCGCACCTGAGAAACCGGCTGGTCTCGACTGCTTCCAGGAGCGCTATCTCGACGACGCCAAGCCCGGTGCGCTCGCTCACTGTCCTGCTCTCTTGTACCGGCGCCTGAGATTCCAGGCGTCGGAGCTGGCGGCTACCAGGACCGGGACATCAGCGACTGGCACCAGGCCGGCCCCGCGGCGCAGCCGCGCCCAGTCCTGGCGGCCCCGCTCCAGCAGGCAGTCGACCTTGCCGTAGGCAGTCATCACAGGCACCACCGAACCGCCGGAAAACCAGTCCGCAGACGGCACCGGCCCGGTAGCGATCCCGGCAAGGGCGTCGCGCAGACGGTGCATGCTGTCCTCGCCTGCCTCGATGACCACATCGGCGTCCGCGACGCCGATGACCTCACCCCGCAGCCACAGCGCCGCGCTGCCGACCAGCAACGTTGACGCTCCTTCCGCAGCAAGGACTGCCGCAGCGAGAACTCCGGACGGGAATACCGGCAATGACGACGCTCACAACAAGCCGAGGGACAAGAAGAACCAAGTGTTGCAGGAGATGACCTCCCCCGCGCGGGCCCAGGCCCCGCAGGAGCCGATAACGATCTCGGCAGCACGTGGCGCCTCGTCAGCGATCGTACCCGCCTGTCGCCTACCGGGTTGGGCGCGGTTGCCGATTCCCCTGATCAGACGGCATAGGACACGCAGCGGTGCCGGCAAAACCACGACCATGCGGATGATCCTCGGGCTCGACCGCCCGGCCGCCGGATCGGTGACGGTCAACGGCAAACCGTACGCCGAACTGTACAGCGCGATACGCGAGGTCGGCGCGCTGCTGGATGCCAAAGCCGTGCACGGCGGCCGCAGCGCATACAAACACCTGCTGTGCCTGGCGCAGACCAACAGCATCCCGCGCAGCCGGGTCGACGAGGTCATCGGCATCGTCGGGCTGGAGGACGTGGCAGGGAAACGGTCCAAGGGCAGCCACATCATGGCCAAGCTCGGCCTGCGCGACCGGATCCAGGCCGTCGTCTACGCCTACGAGACCGGCCTAATCACCCCTCAGGGCGGCACCACCGGGCCAACGCCGGGGTGAGACGGACACAGCCGCAGGTGACCCGCCCGCCGACCCAAAATCCCCGGGACCGGAAACACTAGCCTCAGCACGGGAGCCTCCGCGCCGCAAAGTATCCTCCTCTGACGGTGTTGAGGCATGTCGGATCACCGTGCGCCTGACAGGCGGCGCCGCTACCAAGACGTGAACCTGCAAGCCCGGATGACCGCGCGTTATGTGCCGGACGTACGGAAGCGATCCAGGGTCTGGGCATCGCGGTGCCCCAGACCCCTGGATTCCCGGCCTCGGCGCGGGGGAGCCGTTACCGCCGGGAACCGTCGGCCGCCCGTATGACCTGTGCGCCGGGCTGGCCGGCGAAGCCGTGGGGCCAGCTCGCCCGATCCAGACAGCTCCGGCTGAGCACGTCTGTCTTCCCGCGCGATCTCGGCGAAGGTCTGCGGGACAGCCGGGCTGAACGGCTCCTCGCCGCGGCAGATCAGCAACGTGCACTGGCGGGCCGTCCCTTGTCTGCTGCTGCCGGCGCCGCGATCATCGAGTTCTAGCTTGACCCCGGGGCTGACCATGTGGCAGATGCGGGTCACGTCGGGTGTCTCGATCACGCGGCCCGGGGTGAGCTCGATGCCCTCGCGGGTGTCCAGCCCGAGGCTGGCGTCGAACAGCCGCATGCCGTCGCCGAGCAGCACCCGGGCGACGTCCAGCTCGAGCTCATCCAGCAGCCCGGCCGCCAGGGAGAAAGCAGCCAGCGGCCCCGGCAGCTCGCGCGTGCCGCGAGGATGGTCACATCACCGCAGCCGCACCCGATGTCGAGAACGTTCTCCCCGTCCTGGATCCGCGCGCCGGCCGACAGCCGCGCCGTCAGTCGGCCCAGCATCCGCTCATGCCGCTCACGCTGCTCGATGAACTGCCGCCCGCTGGCTCCGTTCCAGTCCTCAGCCTGCTTCGCATTCACCGCCACGAAGGCCGCGGTACTTCGCCCCGCAACCCTGCCCGGACCGGTGCCCGATGCGCCGTTCGGCATCTTCTTGCTGGAGATCGCGGCGGTCGCGGGGGCATGCCAGAGCGGGGAATTCTGCGCGCAGCCGCTCGCCTGATCGGCGCGGCGACAGACCACCCCGAATCGGCCGGGAATCGGCCGTCTGGGCGCTTCGTCTCACGCTGCGTAATCGGGCCCGACCATTTGAAGTGGCTCAGTCCAGCGGGCCTGCATGCGTTAGCGTTAGCGGTCCAGTGCGCCCCCCGGCCGCAGCACATCAAGTCTTCTCTTCGCCGGGCACGATGTCGGACGGCACCACATCGGTGTCGGGGCGAGTGGCTGCACGACGGCCGCTGGCCTTTTGTCAGTAGGCCTCTTTACCCAGCAACGACTCACCGAACCGGTCGAATTCGGCAATGACCTTCTGCGTCGCGGCGGTAACGGCCTCACCGGTCCGTTGGCCAAGTTCCTCCAGCTGCCGTGATACCTCTGTCTGGATCTGAGCGGCCACCTCGTCCTTCACCAAGGCACGCTGCTCCTGCCTGGCCTCGCGGACCGCGGCCCGCAGATCCTTCGTCGCGGCGTGGGCTTCGCGGATCATCTCCCGGCACTCGCTCACCGCCGCTTCCAGCCGGTCCAGTTCGCTCACGGCATCCTCCTCGCCCGCCGACTGGGCCAGGGCCGCTGCGATCCCGGCCGGCAATGCACTTCGCGCCCCGCACTGACGTCGTTCAGCGTGGCCAGCATTCCGGCTGCGACGTTGCGCGGTGCGGCTCAGCCACACTTAGCGGACCAGCAGGAAGGAACCAGGGCCTCGTCCTGCGCGCCCACGAGCCAGCAGAGCCCACCTGGCCAGGCTACCAACCAGCACGATGCCGCCTGGCCGGGCCTACCTCGGCTCATTGCCGGCACCGACAGCAGGGGCGGCAATTCCGAGCAGCGGTCAGAGGCACCTGGACAGGCCGATGATGAATCACGCAACGTGATCCGATCTGGGAAGGCGGAGCGCTCCAATATCCACCGCATGCTTCGTAGCTTTTGGGCGTACAGCTGCGGATACGCGCAGACACGGGGTGTTCAGCTCGGCTGGTAAAGGCAGTCCCTGGCTCGGGCGCCGCGGACCGTCTTGCCGTCTAGCATGATTATCAGGGCTGCGGCATCGGCCAGCTCGACGGCACCTGGTCGCGCATCTGCCCGCCGAACGCAGCCGTCATCGTCTGCGCGTCCAGCCGCCGCAGGACCCGGCACTGCGGGTTGCAGGCGTCTTTGTGGGCGCGCGGTCGTTTCCCGTCCATGCCTCCGGTAGCGCTCCTTATGGCCGGCATCTGCCTGCGGCAGACGGCGGTCGCGTGCATCTGTGTCCGCCCGGCCGCGCCGCAGATGGCTGCCAGGCCTCTGCATCCACCCGGAAGAACCGGTGACATCAGCAGCAAGCCAGACACCTGCCCCGCTCCGTGCGGCTGTTGCCAAGGTGGCCCTACGAGGTGCCGTGCTGGCACGCGCAGAACTGGTCCGTGCGGACGCCTATGGCCGGCGGAGTCCCTTTACGGATGCTGGCGATCGTGGCCTGCACTGAGCGCGGCACAGTTGCCCGGGTATGCCGCGGCCTGACGAGATCGGTAGCCGGTCCCAGCGCCATTCAGGCTCGGGACTGGATTGCGGTCTCCGTCCCGCGTCAAGTACGGAGCCGGGCAGCAGCTTCCCGCAACGCCTCGTCCATCGCGGTCGGCTGCAGCCCGAACATCTCAGTAGTCACACTGGCGTCGAGCACGAACGGCCTGGTGAACTGGTATCGCGTCGTCCGCAGCTCGTTGATCAGCGGGGAGAACAGGCCGCTCACCCACAGTACCGGGTACGGGATCTGCGTTACCTTGGCCCGCGGCGCGCCGTTGACCTCCGCGAACCTGGCCGCTAGCTGGCGCACGGTCAGCGGCGGGTTGGTCGGCACCAGCCAGGCCTGGCCGTAGGCCAGCTCGTCGGCGGCGGCCCTGACCAGGGTCCCAGCGCAGTCGTGGATCGAGGTCCAGCTGTGCGGCACGTCCAGCGGCGAGGGCGCGTACGCCCGCCTCCCAGCCAGCAGCGGCTTGCCGATCACCGTGGACAGGATCGAGTTCGCCTCGATGTAGTCGCTGGCCCGGACCTCGGTGGTGCGGATCCGCCCTGCCTCCTGCGCGGCGAGCTGATCGCCCCACATCTCGGCCCGCAGCCGGAGCTTGGGGTGAGTCGCGGCGAGCGGGGTCTTGTGGGTAATCGGACCGTCCACCGGCCCGTAGCCGTACAGGTTGCTCATCGAGGCCAGGACCGCACCGCTGCGCTCGGCCGCGGCCAGGAACGCCCGGGCCAGCGGCGGCCAGTCGGTGAACCACTGGTGATAGAGCGGGCTCGCGCAGTTATACAGGGCCGCAGCGCCGGCAGCCAGCTCCGTCAGCCGCTCCGCATCGGTCGCATCCGCGGCGACCCGCTCGATCGCCGGGTGCTCGGGCCCGCTGCCGCGCCGGCTGACCATGCGGACGTGCTCGCCCCGCTCGGCCAGCAATAGCGCCGCGGCTGAACCCACGGCTCCCGCTCCGACGATGACGTGCTCGGACATTTCCTGCTCCCTTATGTCATGGCGCCTTCTGGCCACCTGGTGACCCGTGACCCCGCTCTCCGAGAGCGTTGCTCTCTCTTATAAGCACGAGTCTTGCGCAGTCGGCCCGACATTGCAAGAGCGGCGCTCTCGTTTGTGTGCGATAATCTCTTCATGCCAGCAGGGTCCATCCGGGCGCGCGTCCGCGCCGAGATGATCGCCGAGATCAAGACCATCGCGCGCTCTCACCTGGAGACGGACGGGGCGAACCTGTCGCTCCGGGCCGTGGCCAGGGACATGGGCATGGCGTCGTCGGCCTTGTACCGCTATTTCGCCAGCCGCGACGACCTGCTCACCGCGCTCATCCTGGACGCCTATAACGCGCTCGGCGAAGCGGCCGAGGCAGCGGACGCGGCAGTGACCGACCGCAGCCAGTTGCGAGCCCGGTGGCTGGCCACTGCGCGCGGGATCCGGGGCTGGGCGCTGCGAACGCCCGCCGAGTACGCCCTGCTGTTCGGCACTCCGGTGCCCGGCTATGCCGCACCCGCCGACACGATCACCGCAGCCGCGCGGACCCCGGTCGTGCTGATCCGGATCCTGGCCGACGGCTTCGCCTCGGATGCGCTTACCGGCGAATCGGCCCTCCGCATCGGCGCTCCGGCTGGCGGCCCCGGCGCGCTGGCCGCAGCCAGCCCAGCCAGCCCAGCCAGCCCAGCCAGGCGACCGCAGGCAGCGGGCATCGCCGCACGACTTGCCGACGCGGTACGGGCGGACCTAAGCCGGGCCCGCGGCGACATCGCCCCGGAACTGCCCGACGAGCTGATGCTGGCCGGGATCACCGGCTGGGTTCAGCTATTCGGCATGGTCAGCTTCGAACTCTCCGGCCAGTTCAACAACGTGATCGAGGCCAGGGCTGAATTCTTCGGCCTGCAGATGGAGGTGATGGCCGATCTCATCGGGCTGTAAACGGGACCACCCATGCGGCCACGGCGACCGCGGCGGTTCGGGCGACCAGCAGCCGACCCGAGCGGACCACATGAGTCCGGCACGGCAGCCCAGCCGCTTTGCCGCGGGGTTGGCGCAGCCGAGGGGGATGTAGGTGAAGGGGGGTCGTCGCCGTAGGTGCCCTGCCAGTAGCCGCGGCCGTGCTTCTGGCAGGTTTCGCGGATCCGCGGCGGGCGGAGTGCGGCCTGGTTGTTGAGCCAGGCGAGGTGCCGCGCCTTCGATCCGTCGTCTGTCTCGCCGGGTGGCCGTGTCGTCATGTGTTCATGGTGCGTTCTGGTCAGATCAGGCGGCGCCGCGGCGGATGGCGTATGGCGCGCCGGTTTCCCGCCGTTATCGTGAGCGGTTGCCGAGCCTGGGTCTGCCCGGAGGAGGAAGGCGAGTCGTGCGGGGCGGATGCACGTCCCTCGGGGCGCATCCAGGGTCGAGGCGGCGGCTTGCATGGTCCCGTGACTGCAACGACTATGAGGGCATGGTCGCTGCCCTGCTCCTGGTCGCGGCAATTGCTGCTATCTGGTGGCTGGTCGGGCATAAGGGGTGGGGGGCCGTCCAGAAGGTGGTCTTCTGGGTGGTGCTCCTGGCGATACTGTGGGTGGTGGTGACCCGGTATAGCGCACCGCATCCCGGGGGTTAGGCGCACTGTTCTGTGAGGCCGCTGTCTTGTCAGGCTGCGCCGCGGCGGATGGCGCGTGCCGCGCTTTCGGGTACTTCGCGCTTGTAGTCCTGGCCCTGGAGGGCGGCGGCGCAGGCGGTGCAGAGGACCAGGCGGCGGAGGCCGTAGCGGCCGGTGTCGCGGTTCCATCTGGCGGACATAGCAGCCCGTGCGGTCTGCGGTGTCTGGCCTGCATAGCTGGTCGATCTGACTTCCTCTTATATGGCCCGGCGGAATGTGCGATTGGCCGATCACCTGATGTTGATGTTGAGTTCGCGAAGACGCGCGGCGATGTCGTCCACCCAGGCACTTGGTGACCGGTGGTCTGCTAGAGGGATGCCGGCTTCGCTGCGCCATAGCACGTCGCCGAGGGCGTGGCGGACGTGCCAGGCCATGATCCGCTCCACGGACAGTGCGCGGCCGGTCAGCCGCTCGTAGTGACGCATCGTCGCGGTCAGCAGCTCGACGCCGGGACCCATGTCCGGGCCGGGGAAGCCGCGCAGCTCGTACTCCGGCTCGCCGAGCCCGGTGTTCTCGAAGTCGAGCACCACCTGCAGTTCTGCGGCGGACCAGACCTGGTTGTCGCCATGCAGGTCGCCATGCACGAGCACCTGCGGGAAAGGATAGGGCCGCGCCAGGATCTCATCTGCCCAGTCGCACCAGCGTCCGACGGAGTGCTGCTCCTGCCGTGTCACCAGCGCGCCAAAGCGTTCCCGCAGCGCCGCGGTGGTGGCCAGCGGATACCACGCGGGGACCGGGCCGATGACCGCCTCGGCGCGCCGCCGCACCTGGTCGCTATGCAGTGCCGCCAGGAACCGCGCGAGCTGCCTGGCCGCATGATCACGGCCGATCCCGTCCACGACCTTGACCAAGCTCGTCCCGCGCACTCGCCTGGTGACCAGGATCAGCGGACTGGTCCCGGCTGCCACAACCTCGGGCAGGTAGGGGACCGCCGGCTCGACCGCGAGCATCTCCAGGATCCGGATCTGGTGCAGCACGAACCGTGCCGCGGCCCGTGACCACGCGAACTTCACGATGTAGTCCTCGCCAACAGCGGCGGTCGGCATCTGCCACACCGGGTCGTCCTGGCCGGCCAGGCTGGGTATCGTGACCGGCAGCCCGGCCAGGTCAGGTGCGGCCATCCGCAGCGCGTCCGCGACGGCAGCAGGCGACGGCTCGCGGAGCCATCTCATCCAGCAGCCACCACGCCCGCGGCGATGAGATCAACGCAGCCGCCGGCACCGGCTTCGGCGCTTCGCCAGTTCGGCAGGCGGACAAACCGCCCGCCGAACCGGTCAAGAACATCACCGCTGACGGCGATACCCCGGTGAGGCATAGATCCGATCTTCGCCGGCGATACGTTACCCGCGCCTCGGCTTGCCAGTTCGCGCACCACAAGGATCGCTGGGGCCCGATCGCCGCCCAGACCCGCCATACCTGCACGGCAGCCTGAGTCCGCTCGGAACCGCCCGTGACGCGCCGGGTAGGTTGATCCGCGCACGGTTCAGGTCCGCCCCGACGAGCGCCACTGCCGCGCATAACGGGCTGATATGCACCGCCCAGCGGGCCAAAAGGGTTCTGCGGACCGGGAAAATAATCGGCGTTTGGGGTCTCCATTTAACCGGAGTAGTGCAGGTCAGGACCACGCCACGAGCAACCGGACGACCGGGCACTTTGAGGCCATGACCAGCGCTAATGTCGGTTACCTCCCACCCCGCAGGTCCGCCTAGATGGAGAGCCCGAATCGGCAGGGATGCGAGGCTCCGAGTTGGCGGCTCAAATCCTCGGCCCTTGGGTGATTTTGATGCGGGCAGGCTGTCGCGGCGGAGGATCACGTGGACCCTTGTCAGCGAAGCGGGTGGGGAAGGCCGCCTCCTCTGTGGCCGGGCCATGGCCGTCGGCGGCGGCGGTCGTACGCTGCCGGGAGAACAAGCCGCCTTGTGGTCTTACGCGTAAGGATGCAGGACGAGGTAGCCGTCAATGCGCCGGACGTGGTCGGACTCAGGGTCGGCGGGCAGTGCGTGGCCGAGGTGGCCGGCACGGACTTCGCTGATCCACTGGTCGTGCTGGTACTCGTGGTTGATAAGCGCGGTCATCAGGCAGGTCGCCACGATGGTCAGCTGCGTGGGGGCGCTGACTTTACCGGTGGCGATGTCGCCGATGCGGGCATGGACGCGCTCGGCGACGGTTTCGCGGAAGGCGGAGAGCCGTGGCACCGTGGGCAGGGCGCCGCGGAACTGTTCGGGCAGCGCGGAGTCCATCAGGCCGTCCAGAGCCGGGTCGGGGCTGGGTTCGGCCGCGGTGAGGTTGCGGATCATGAAGTGAGCGACATGGGCCTGGTGGCCGAGATGCCAGCCGATAGCGCTGAAGTTCTCGTGCGGGCGCCAGGTCACCTCGCCAGGGCTGAGGTCCTTCCACAGTTCGTCGGTGTAGGCGCGAGCACGGTCGTACTCGCGCAGCAGTGCTCTTACATCGTGCATGACTGCTCCACCTGTCCCTATCCGGTGAGCGGCCGTCTGGCGTGACCGCGTGCGGCCGTGGACCTGGGACCGGGCGGGCACGTCGCTGCCCGCCAAGCCGATTGCGAAGGTACCTCCGGTGCGGGCCACCGGGGGCCGGGGTTGCCGGGTGAGGCATCGGAAGACAGCCGCCCGGTCTGGCGCCAGCGGTCAGGTACGGGCCTGTCCGGCAGTTGCGGCAGTTGGGTCAAGGCGCCCAGCAGTGCCGGTACGGCTCATTCTTCTATCGGCACGCGGCTCCTTCGCGATCATTCACTGCTGCGCGCAGATCGGGTCTGATCTGTCACTCGGCGCCGATCGCAACGGCCCTGGATGTGCCGCCACGGCCGGACTGCTCCCGGCGGCTCAGGACCTCGGCCACTGGTCAAGGTAAGCGCTCAGGACGCGCTGGTTGGCTACCCGGATCGGCACGATCGCTGGCAGCGCGTCGAGGGGATAGGGCCCGGACTGGGCCTTCGGGTCCCTCGTCCAGCATCGAGCCGCCAGTCACCCGGGCCAGGTAGCCGTGGGCGCGCATGGTGCCGGTTGGCGTGGCGGGCTGGATGAAGGTCACCAACTCGCGGACGATCTCGACCTCAAGGCCGGTCATCTCGCGCGCCATGCGGGCCGCCCCGTCCGCCGGTGCTTCTCCGGGCGCACACGGATTGCTCGGCAGCGAGGCTGGCGCCCTGGCTGGAGCCCCCGGCGGATGGATGAAGACGATCTCGCCAGCCTGGGTCTCGATCACCACGAGGGCGCGGTGATAGTCGAACTGCCTACTGCTGGTACTCATCGCCTTGAAGCTAACACGGAGTGCCGCCCGTCACGCCGTTGAGCCGACCCGGACACTACGCTGAGCCGACGATCCGGCGGCATTACCGTTTAGGCTCGACGTCACTTTCTGTGATAAGTCCTGCTCTTGGCTCACGCGCGCCGTTCCGCCGATATGCTCGGCCCCGCAGGCAGCCGGGCGGAGGCGACGTCGGTAGGCCAGATTCGGTCGTTATGCACGTCCAGGACTCGTCGGATCATAGCCGATGGGCGACACAGCCCGGTTACCGTGGAGGTGGCAATAAGGCCGTAGGTCAGGTCAGTTCGTGGCGTTGCCCGGATCGCGCAGGTCCAGCCACATGATACGGAGGCCGACGCGGCCCAGGATGGGGTGCCGGAATGCTCCTGGGGCTGTCCCAAGAGTGACGAACCCGAGACTCTCGTAAAGTAGCACCGCGGCCGTGTTCGTATCGACGACGGCATTGAACTGGATCGCCGCGAATCCGCTCCGCCGCGCCCAGCCGATCATGTCGATGGTGAGGGCTCGTCCCACGCCTCTGCCCCGTGCCTGTTTAGCGACCATCAGGCTGCCGGACGCCACGTGGTTTCCCGGACCGGACCGGTTCGCGTACATGTTCGCGGTACCTAGTATCAGGTGGTCGTCGGCAGCGACGACCACCCTCGCTGGTGCGGTCAGCAGCCAGACTTGTTTCGCATCATCCTCGCTCATGGCGGGTCATAAGGGAGCGCCCAGGACGCCGCGGGCCAGACCTGCGAGGGGCACAAAGATTCTTCCCGGGCGCGGGTGTCGAATTCTCGGTGGCCGTTCGTGGACATGGTGAGCGGTGCAGATGGCGCCGCCGCGAAAGGAGCCGATCATGTCCACCGTTACCGCCTCTCCCGGCGCCACCGTCACCCGGCACCGGCTGACCAGGACGCTGCCGCGGGCCACCGCCTCCGCCGGTGCGCTGGCCGCCGCAGCCGTCACTGCCGCCGCGGCTGTCCTGCGGGGCGGCGGAGTTCCGCTGGCTGTGCACGGCAAGATTTCGCTGGCGGCCGTCGCCCAGCTCACCTTTCTCGCGGCGGTGGGCGGCGGGGTACTCCTGGCCGTGCTGATCCGGCACGGTTCCGCCACTCGTCAGCGGTTCATCCGGATCACCGCCGGGCTTACCGCGCTCTCTTGTGCCGCCCCTGCGGCGTTCGCGGACACAACCGCGAGCAAAATCGTCCTCGTCGCTCTGCACCTTCTTGCCGCGGGGATCATTGTTCCCGTGCTCGCACGACACGCTGACTGACCTACCCGACCCGATCTGATACCACGAGGAGCAGCCACGATGCCGCAATACCTGATCTCCGTCTGGCACGACGACACCTACGAGACCGACTTCTCCGCACCTGACGCGCAGCGCCGTGTCACCCAGGTGGCAGCGTTCAACGAAGAACTCCTGCAGGCAGGCGCCTGGGTGTTCGCCGTCGGCCTGCAGCCTGCGTCATCGGCCACGGTCGTGCGGTCCTCCGGAGGGGAGGTGTCGATGACCGACGGTCCGTATGCCGAAACCAAGGAGCAAATGGGCGGCTTCTGGGTCATCGAAGCGCCCGACCTCGACGCCGCCCTGGCATGGGCCGGCAAAGCGACCGCGGCCAGCGGGGAAACTATCGAAGTTCGCCCCGTCCAAGGATGACCGGCCCGCTCGATGAGGTCTTCCGCCGCGAAGCTGGCCGCTGCACCGCCACCTTGATCCGGGTCCTCGGCGATATCGATCTCGCCGAGGACGCGGTGGCGGAGGCCTTCGTTGTCGCTGCCGAACAGTGGCCCAAGACAGGGACACCGCCCAACCCGGGTGGCTGGATCACCACGACCGCCCGCAACCGCGCCATCGACTGGCTGCGACGCGAATCAACCCGCGGCGAGAGGCACCTCGCTGCCCACCGGCTACGGATCGACAGCATGGAACCTGACCATAATCCCGAACTAGACCAGCTCGACGATTTCGTCGATGTTGTCGCCGACGACCAGTTGCGGCTCATGTTCCTGTGCGCTCACCCTGCCCTGGGCGCTGACGCCCAGGTCGGTCTCATTCTGCGGCTCCTCGCCGGCCTGTCGATGGGCGAGATCGCCACGGCCTTCCTGGTACCTGAGGCGACGATGGCACAACGGATCGTACGGGCCAAGCGCAAACTTCACGACAACCACGCCTCCTTCCGCGTACCTGGCGCCGAGGAGCTCCCGGTCCGGCTGCACGCCGTCCTCTCAGCGATCTACCTCATCTTCACCGAAGGCCACACCGCCACCTCAGGGCAGGCGCTGACGAGAACCGACCTGTCGGCCGAAGCCATCCGGCTCGGGCGGACCCTCGCCGAGCTGATGCCAGACGAACCTGAAGCCATCGGACTGCTCGCCTTGATGCTGCTGTCCGAGTCCCGCCGTGCCGCTCGCGTCACCGCCGACGGAACGATGGCGCGTCTCACTAACCAGGACCGCACCCGATGGGACCGGACGCTCATCAGTGAAGGCCACGAGCTGGTGCGCGCGTGCCTGCGCCGCAACCAGCCCGGCCCGTTCCAGATCCAAGCGGCCATCGCTGCCGTACACGCCGACGCGCCGACCGCCGAAACCACCGACTGGTCGCAGATCGTGGCGCTCTACGACCAGCTCTGCGCACTCCGTCCCAGCCCCGTCGTCGCCCTGAACCGGTCGGTGGCTATCGCCGAACTCCACGGGCCGGCCGAGGGGCTCGACGCTTTCGCCGAGATTGACCCGGCCGCTCTCGAGAGCTACCAGCCGTACCACGCCGCCCGCGCCGACCTGCTCGCGCGTGCCGGCCGCCGCGACGACGCGGTAGCCGCCTACGACCGGGCCATCGAACTCACCACGAACACAATCGAGCGCGATTTCCTTGCCCAGCAGCGCGCCGCTCTGTGAACGGATGACACTCCGGAACACCGGAACCCCGTGAATAGGCACATCTGCCTCGCACATCGCCCAAGTGACGACAAGATCAATACAGCCTGCATCGCCTGCTAACGCGCGATGATCTCCGATGTCTTGTTCTGCATGGACGCATGGACCAACCGCAGGCGGATGCCGCGCCGTCCGCCCGTGCCCTGCGGCGCACCTCCGCGCAGCCTTACTGGGCAAACGGGAGCGGGACGCCATCCCCGCGGCGGGCCTGGCAGGCCGCCGTCGATGCCCCGGGCAGGTCCGCGAGCGGCGGCCCGACCAGGCCTGCGGCAACCCGAGGTGCGCCCACCGCAAGTGCTGGGTTGAGGAGGCCAGGCCTTGTGGGTGCCGGTGCCACCCCCAACATCTCGGTCCAGCTGCACACCGAGGCGGTCGGCGAGCAGGGCACCGAGCGGCTGGAAAGACTCACCCCCCGCGATAACCGCAGCGGCGGTACCCAGACCGTCCCCGCGGCGGCCCTGTTCGTGCTGATCGGCGCCAGCCCGCGCACCCGATGGCTACGAAACCATCGACTGCGACCAGCGAGGCTACGTGCTGACCGGGCGTGACCTGGCCGGCGCTAAGCCGCCACCAGGCGCTCACCATCGTTCCGACATCGGTCTGCCGCTACGTCGGCCACATAGCCGGGTCGCCTTCAACAGGCCCCGGTCGTCAGGGCGGTGATCACGATGTTGTGTACGTGGGGATGCGAAAGGCCATGCGGGCCGCGGTGGTGCTCAAAGGAGGCGACCACCCAGCGCTGGGGCTTGACCGGCGAGAACCTGCTGAGGCCCGCGTCCTGAAGGAACTTGAGCGCCGCATAGTTAGCTGACCAGGCCACCGACCAGATCGCCTGGACCTGCTGCCACAGTTGCTCTCCCGTCTTCGGCTTCCCGTCCTGCGCAGCCTGGATCGCGGCCTGAAGTAGCTGGCCGTGTTCGGCGACCAGTTCTCTACGTGGTTCCCAGATAAGGTCGGCGATCTGGCCGTGGGCGGACAGCCGCCGCAGCGTCGCGTTGTCCACGTCGCCGCCCAGCGCCAGCCCGTGATCTTGGCAGGCCAGGCCGGTCCACGCGCCGGAGGGCTCGTCGGTCTCGCAGTGGTCCAGGACGTGCGCCAGGTGATCCTCGACCCAGGTCAGCCGCATGACGCCGCGCAGTCCCGCGCCTTCGATGCGGCCGCCTGCCATCGCTCCCCTCTCCAGTTTCAAGCGTGCACCCTGGACGCCACTAATTGACGGCCTCCATGTCCAGGTCTTGATCCATGGCTCCCACCACGATGCGGGCTGGGTATTCGGAGAGTTCTAATACCCGGCTCCACCATTCCGGCACGCGGCAGCCTGGACCGGCACGCCACCTGCATCGTCGCCAGAGCCGCCCGGTAGGCAAGTCCTCACCACTCTGCGGGCGAGTCTGGGGAACAGGCGCGCAGCCGAAGACGCCGTCCGGGAGGCCTTGCGGTGGAGGCGGTCCAGACGCTGATGGTCGCCAAGCGCAGTGCCCGCTCCGGGCGGACCCAGGCCAGCAGCCGGGCCCGGGCCCTGATCGTGACCGGCCCCGAAGATTATGCCGCCCGGTTCGCCGCGCACGCCACCGCTGACCTGGTCACCGACCTGGCGTCCCTGCGGCCCCGGCCCGGCGCGGTCATAGGTCTGCGCGTGCAGACAGCTATGGCGGTTTCTCGAAGACCGCGACCTGGTTGTGGCTGGCGGAGGTGAACGGCGCCTGCTCCCAGCCCGCCCACCGGTCCCGGACCCGGTCCCGGGCCCGGGAGCCTGTGTTCTCAGCCGGAAAGGCGTCCTGCCCAACTTGTTGTTTCCCGCCGGCCGCTCCTGGTTCGTGTCGACGTTGTGGGACGACGACTGGACCTGCATCGGCGGGCCGGGCTGGCTTGTGCGCAACTTCCTGCGCGATCCTGACCTGCGGTCAAGGCAGGCGGCCTTCGGTCAGGACGCCGCGCCACCAGGTCATGAGGTGCGGTAGCGTCCGCTGCGCGCCCTCGTCGCGCTACCTATCGAACCGCCAGCGCGAGGCCCCGTGCGGCTCCGCGGTCGCGACGCCGAACGCGGTGCGCAACAGGACGCGGTATAGGTGCCACGGCGGCGGCCCGGCGCTCGGCGCGCTGTAGGGCGCAGTGAACGCGTCGCCCTCGGCCTGCGCCAGCCAGCCGGCGTCGCGGTATACGGCGGCGAGCCGCTCGATCGTGCCGATGTCAACTGCCCGTTCGGCGCGGCCTTCGAGCACGACGTCGATCCCCGGCAGCCGGCACGAGATCGTGCACGCGGGGTTGGCGGCGAGGTTGCGCGCCTTGCGGGTCCGCGGGCCGGTCACGAACCACAGTGTGCCGTCCGCCCAGACGGCGCCGATCCCGGCGGCGTGAGGCGTCGCGTCCGGGCCCACGGTGCCGAGGAAGAACGCGGCACCGGGGCCGCGGCTCCCCGCCAGGGCCTCCCGGGCGCGGGTCCACGGGATCGGCTCGGAACCGTAGATATCGAGGTTCTTGGTCTCCATGCAAGGTCAGACCGGGCCCGGGCGCCGGACTCATCGGCCCGCTGACGGCATGGTCCGGCGCCACCGGCTCAGTGCCTGGCGCACCGCGGTGACGACGTCGGCGACCGAGGCGCACTGGACGATCAGCTTCGGGCGGTGGTCGATCATCCCATTCCAGACCGACCGGGCGGAGTCGTACCCGCGCGTGCCGGGAGTGAGGACCTGTCCATCGAAGTGCGAACGGTGAACGGTGGTGGCAGGGAACCGCGCTGTAGTAGTCATAGCGCCATGGTCCCCAGGAATCGGGCCCCTTGATAAGGTCCAGTTCTGTGCCGAGTTTGAGGACCAATTTGCCGCCGGTCTCGGAGCTGGCGATCGACCTGGACCGCGGCGGCGGCGCGCTGCACCGCCAGATCGAGACGTCGATCCGCCAGCGGATCCGCTCGGGAGCCATTCCTCGTCGGCGGCAACATGGCATCAGCGGCCACAGCGCCCGCCCATCACGCCCCCCGCGAGTTCGGGCTGACCTGCATCCTCGACGGCGAGCCCCTTCGGGGGTCGGAGCCAGGCCTGTGGGTGGCAGGTGAGGAAGAATTACCTGGCCGTCAGTCTTGCGGGTTCTGGGCGGCCGGCTCCTCGCCGGGCGGGGCGTCGATGACCGGGACCGGGTCCAGGCCGAGCTTCTCGGCGATCCGGGTCAGCAGCACGTCCTGGGCGGCTAGATGGCCTTGCACGTGGGCTACCTCGTGCAGCGTCGCGCTGGCGTCGTGGAAGGTCGCCTCCGCTCGCTTATCCGCCGCGGCAGCCTGCACATTCTGCCCGACCATGATCACCGACAACAGCACCAGCTGCAGGAACGTCTGGGCCACCCAGGACACGATCGCCGAAGCGCCGCTGCGGATCGCGGTCGGCAGGCTGATCAGGTCGAACAGCGCGAACGCGTACGCGCACCACATGCTGCCGACCGCCCGCGTGATCACCAGGGCAACCGTGGTGTTGAACCTGCTCACCGCCGTCCCCCGCGGGAACAGGTCGGATACTTTCACCGGGCGGTCCGCGCGCCGGGCGGTGATGCGGGGATGGCGTATGTGCTGGTAGATCGTCATGACCAGGCCTTTCAGCGATCGGGCAGGCTCTTCGCTTCGGGTGGGGAATCGCCGCCAGAGCCGATATGTGCCCGTGCGGCGGTGTGATGGCAATAGCAGGATCCGATGCGCAACTGGATGTTCGGGGCACCGTCGCCGGGCTGCGCGGGCAGAACGTCGCTGGTCCTGAGCCGGCTGCCAGGTCCCCTGAGCCATAGACCCCGGTCGGCTCGGGGAACCTGACGAGCGCAGAAGACCAGGTGCCCGCGTCTGGCCCGGGCGTGAGCCCGGTCTGGTGCCGGTGATTAGGTGATGACCGGCTGGCAGCTGACGGGGAAGCTGACCGAGCGGGCGATAAAGCAGAGCCGGCGGGCCTCCTGGTGGAGTTCCAGCGCACGGTCCGCCTGGCCTGAATCGGTGATGGCGGCCCGGGGACGGAGGGTCACGGCGGTGAATTCGCCGCCGCCGTCTGCGCCCTCGGCCATGGTGCCCTGGGCATCATCGGTGTAGGAGATGACCACGATGCCGTTCGCCGCGCACAGGTTGAGGAACCACAGCATGTGGCACTGAGACAGCGCGGCGACGAGCAGTTCCTCCGGGTTCCACCGCTTGGGGTCCCCGCGGAAGGCCGGGTCCGAGCTGCCCGGCAGCATCGGCTTGCCGTTGCCCGACACCTCGTGGTCCCGGCTGTAGGAGCGGTAGCCCGCAGTACCCTCACCGAGGTTGCCAGTCCAGGTGATGGTGACCTGATAGCGATGTTCGCGGCCCATCCGGCCATCCTGTCACGCGGATGACGGGGCGCCGCCCGGTCAGGGCACACACCCATTGGCGGCAACTTCGTCCGGTAGCAGCGGCCGGGCGAAGCTGCTCGTATACCACGGCCGTCCTGGCTATGTGGCTCGCAGTCGGCGTGTAACCCCCGGCGCAGACGGGATTCCCGTCCTGTCCGGGCCTACCGCGAAGGCTTCAGGCGGTCGCGGGCGGGCGAGTAACCGATAGTTCCGGCGGAGTCCCGCGATACGCCTCAACCTCCACAAGCGCCAACTGCCCTGTACACCCCTGGCTGAGGCTCGAGGACGGAAGGTCGGCAGTCAGGACGTTGGGATTCCCATGCCGGCAAAACCCCGGGTCGGCCGGGTCCGGATCGTACCAGGCCCCGGTGGACAACTGGACGACCCCGGGACGCACCGCGTCGTCCACGGAAAGCCCGGCCAGGCATGCACCCCGGTCGTTGAAGATCCGCACGAGGTCACCGTCGCGCAGCCCTCGCGCCTCCGCGTCGGAAGGATGCATCCGCACCGGCTCACGCCCGGCGATCTTGACCGACTGGCTGTGCGCGCCGACATCCAGCTGGCTGTGCAGTCGCGACCGCGGCTGATTGGCGACCAGCTGCAGGCCGAAGCGCCCCGCGGCCACCGAGCCCAGCCACTCGTCCGGCTCGAGCCAGACCGGGTGGCCCGGGCAGTCCGGGTACCCGTATCCGTCGATGGTCGAGGAGAAGATCTCGATCTTCCCGGTCGGCGTGGTGAGCGGATGCTTCTCCGGGTCAAGACGGAACTCAGCGAACGCCACCTGCGGCTCGCTGGACACCGGCAGCTCGATGCCATGGCCGGCCCAGAACTCGTCAAAACCCGGAGCCCAAGCCCGGCCCCGCCCCTGCGAAGCGAGCGAATCCCGCCACTCGCCATACAGATGCCGCAGCCACTCCATCGCGGTGCGGCCCTCGGTGAAGTCCTTGCCTACACCGAGCCGGTCGGCCAGCTCGGCGAAGATGGCGTAGTCGTCCCGGGCCTCGCCGTGCGGCCGGGTCAGCGCGGGCATCGGGAAGAACATCCGGTCGTTCTGCCCGGAGCCGA
This sequence comes from uncultured Actinomycetes bacterium, assembly GCA_963835775.1. GTDB lineage: Bacteria > Actinomycetota > Actinomycetes > Streptosporangiales > Streptosporangiaceae > Palsa-504. The sequence goes on from CAWIHB010000012.1 coordinate 45,086, forward strand.
AGTCGTCACGTTCGATGGTCATGGTCACCGGCAGCACGATGTCGGCGTGCCGGGCCGTCGCCGTCCAGAACGAGTCGTGCACCACGACCGCCTCCGGGCGGGTGAAGGCCTCGCGCAGCCGGGCGAGGTCCTGGTGGTGATGGAACGGGTTGCCGCCGCACCAGTACACGAGCCGGATGTCCGGGTAGGTCAGCCGCTGCCCGTTGTAGTCATAGCCGGCACCGGGATTCAGCAGCATGTCAGCGATCCGGGCCACCGGGATGAACGTGGAGACGGCGTTCCGGCCCTGCCGCAGCCGCGGCACTCCCACCCGGGGCGCCGGCTCGCCGACCAGGGCCGCGGACCCGTACCCGTGGCCGAAACCGCCGCCCGGCAGCCCGATCTGGCCGAGCATGGCCGCGAGCACCACGCCGAGCCACAACGGCTGCTCGCCGTGACGGGCACGCTGCAGCGACCAGCTGACCGTCACCAAGGTGCGGGCGGCAGCCATCTCGCGCGCGAGTTCCCGGATGCGCGCCGCCGGCACCCCAGTGATCGCCGAAGCCCACGCGGGATCCTTGACGACCCCGTCTGCCTCGCCGCGCAGGTACCGGGCGAACCGCGGGAACCCGACGGTGTAGCGGTCCAGGAAGCCGACCTCGGCCAGGCCGTCGGCGTCGAGGACCTGGGCCAGCGCGAGCATCAGCGCGGCGTCGGTCCCGGGCCGCGGCGCGATCCACTCGGCCCGCGCCTCGGCAGGCGTGTCGTCGCGCAGTGGGCTCACGGACACGAACCGGCAGCCCCGGGCCCGCGCGGCGCTGATCCAGCCGCGGGCATGATGCCGGGACACCCCGCCCGGCGACACCGCCGCGTTCTTAGGTGACAGCCCGCCGAAGGCGACCACCAGTTCGCTGTGCTCCGCGATCACGGACTTGGCCGTGGCGTGGGTCTGCAGCACGTTCACGTCGGCGATCACATAGGGCAGCAGCACGGTGGAGGTGCCGAGGCTGTAGCTGTTGACGTGCCGCACGTAGCCGCCGAGGCAGTTCAGGAACCGGTGCACCTGGCTCTGCGCGTGGTGGAACCGGCCCGCGCTGGCCCAGCCGTACGAGCCGCCGTACACCGCTTCGGCCCCGTGGTCGCGGTAGACCCGCCGCAGTTCCCCGGATAGCAGGTCCAGTGCGGTGCCCCACGACACCGGCACGAACGGCTCGTCGCCGCGGCCCTTTGCAGCACTGTCCGGCGCACCCGGCCCGTGGTCCAGCCACCCCTTGCGCACGTGCGGCCGGGCGATGCGCGCCGGGTGATGCTGCGCGGAGGCGACGTTCTCGATCAGCGGCATCGGCTCCGGATCCCCGCGCCACGGACGCACCTCAGTCAGCCGCTCACCATCGCTGACAGCCTCGAACGTCCCCCAGTGCGTCAGATGCACGGTCATGCCATCCAGCGTCTCCCAGCCCGCCAATCACATTCAAGAGATTTTTCCGCCGAACGCCCCGTGCCACCTGCACCCACACCGTTCCCTGCGTCTGCGGAACTTGCGCCTGAACCGGCCATAAGCCGGAACGCGCTTTAGCTGGGACACCGGGCGGCTCCGACGCGGCGGCCGTGCCGATGCCGGGTCTTTGCACCTTGCACCGGGTACGGTGAGGAAAGACACGCCGGTGCTGCGTCGTGCTGCGGCGAGGAGGCGCTTTGCGGGAGGACAGACGGCGGACCCGCATTATGGCGGCGGTGGCCGGGGATGACGTCGCGGCCAGTGCGGGCGAGCTGGTGCAGCGGCTATGCCGGTTCGCGCTGGATGAGATGGCCCTGTCGGGGTGCGCCTTGGTGCTGATGTCAGGGTCGGAGTCGGCCAGTGTGCTGGCCGGTGCCGGGCGGCACGCCCAGACGGTTACCGGGCTGCAGATGGAGCTGGGTGAGGGCCCATGCTTGCATGCCCATGCCCACGGGATTCCGGTGTTGCTGCCGGACCTGTCATCGGAGAACGCGAAGCGCTGGCCGGCTTTTCGCGGCGGCGGCCCTGGCGGTCGGTGTGCACGCCGAGTTCTCCCTGCCGTTGACCGTGGGGCCCGGCGGTATCGGCACGCTCGACCTGTGCCGTGACCGGCCGGGCATGCTCAGTGACGAACACCTGGCCGATGCTCTGGTGACGGCGGAAATCGCCCGTGATGCCGTGCTGTACCAGCAGTACGCCCCGGGTCGTCAAGGCCTGCCGGAGTTGCTGGCGACGGCCGGCACAGACCGGATTGTGATCCATCAGGCGACCGGGATGATCGCTGTGCAGCTGGATGACACCATCGCGAACGCACTGGCCCGGCTGCGTGCCGCTGCGTTCGCAAGCGGGCGTTCGATGTACGACGTGGCCCAGGACGTCGTTGAACGGCGGGTGCGGTTCGATGAGTGAGACCGATCGGGAGCATGACGTTGCCCGTGAGGCCGTGCTGGCCAAGGCCTTCGTCCGCTTGGCGGACACGCTGTCCAGCGACTTTGACGTCGTTGATTTCCTGCATGGCCTATCCGCCGACTCGGTCGAGATTCTCCGGGCCGCGGCAGCCGGGGTGATGCTCGCTGACGCACGCGGTGGGTTGCGGCTGATCGCCTCCTCGGACGAGCGGATGCGGCTGCTCGAGCTCTTCGAGCTTCAGGGCGCGCAGGGCCCGTGCCTGGACGCGTACTCCTCCGGCCGGGCCATCCAGGCCAGCGCGGCCGACAGCCGCGCCCGCTGGCCGGTCTTCGCCCCGCGAGCGTCCGGTGCGGGCTTCCAGATGATGTGCGCCGTCCCACTGCGAGTACGCACCGACGTCATCGGCGCCCTGAACCTGTTCCGCGGCAACGACGAGCCGTTCACCGGTGCCGAGATGGAGATAGCGCAGGCCATGGCCGAGATGGCCGCGATCGGGCTGATCCAGGAACGGGCGCTCAGGGAACGCAACCTGCTGGCCGCGCAGCTGCAGGCGGCGCTGAACAGCCGGGTGATCATCGAGCAGGCCAAGGGAATGATCGCCGAGTACCTCGAGATGAGCGTGGACAATGCGTTCGCGGTGCTGAGGAAGTACGCGCGCCACCACAACCGCAAGCTCTCCGAAGTCGCGGGCAACGTGGTCGACCGGAGGGTCCCGAGAGCCGCGCTGGGCCAACCACCTGGCTAGCATGCCTAGGTCTTGTGATCGGACAGGTCACCGTTCCCCCGCCGCGTGTTCGTGGCGCGCCGGATGATCGTCAGGGCGACGGGGATGGCGGCGAGACCGGTCAGCCCGCACACCCACAGAGCCCGCTGGAACCCGCCGGTGAGCGCGGCGGCCGTCGCGTAGCCCTGGTGGATGAGTGTGTCGGAGCGCGAGGCCGCGATGGACGAGGCGACCGCCACGCCGATCGCACCGCCGAGGTTCTGCGAGGTGCTGAGCAGGCCGGAGGCGACTCCCGCGTCGCGTTCGGTGACACCGGCGAGGGCACCGATGGAGATCGGGATGAAAGCGGAGGCGGTGCCGACGCCGGCGATGAGGAACGGCCCGGCCAGGTCTGGCCAGAAGCTGCCGTTGGGTGGCGCCTGGGCGGCCCACAGTATCCCGGTGCCGATGAGGGTCATGCCGACGGCCATGACGGCCTTGGCCGAGGTACGCGTCACGATCCTCTGGGAAAGGCCGGCGCAGGCCAGGGAGGTGACCGAAGCCGTGACCCAGGCCGCACCGGTGGCAAGCGCGGAGAACCTGAGTACCTGCTGCATGTAGAGGGTGCCCAGGAAGACGAAGGTGTAGAAGCTCGCTCCCAGCAGGAAACCGACCGCGTTCTGCAACCATGAGTTGCAGATCTGCTCGTAATGCGCTACCTTTGGTTGCAGTTCGAGGGCACGAGTAAGCGATGACCGAGATGCGATACCAAGCGGCGACCCCGGCGGCCGGCCATGGCCGCCGATGCACTCAAGGGAAAGGACCGGGTACTGATGGCAGACCTAGTGATCGATCGGGAGGTTCTGATCGAGGCGCCGGTGGGAGTGGTGTGGCGCACCATCACCGAGCCTGACCAGATGAGCCAGTGGTTCGCCGACCGGGTGGAGCTCGTGGTCGAACCGGGCGCTCACGGTTACATGGAGTTCGGGGACCAGGGCGGCCCGGTCGTCGTGGCGGCGGTCGATCCGCCGACCCGCTTCTCATTCCGCTGGAACCACCCCCGCGGGGAAGAGCCGGTGGCCGGCAACTCCATGCTGGTCGAGTTCACGCTGACGCCTGAGGGAGACGAGCGGACCCGCCTGCGCGTGGTCGAAAGCGGCCACGAACTGCGCGCCTGGGCCGACGCGGAGAAACAGCGTTATGCCGACGAGCACCGGGACGGCTGGGGCGAGTACCTGGATCGCCTGACCCGGGTGCTCGCGAAGGGGCAGCCGGGATGACAGCGCAGGCCGATGACGAGCTGTGGTCGGCCATCGCCGACCCGTCTCGCCGCCGGGTCCTCGACCTCCTGGTCAGCAACGGTGGGGTCAGCGCCAGCTGGCTGGCCGGGCGGGTCCCGTTCTCCCGCCAGGCCGTCTCCAAGCATCTGGTCGTGCTCGAACAGGCCGGGTTGATCAGCCGGCGCAAGCAGGGCCGGGAGGTGCTCTACCAGGTGGAAGCCGACCGTCTTGACCAGGCCACGGCGGCCATGGCTGACCTCGCTGCGCGATGGGACCGGCGGCTCGCCGCGATCAAGCGGCTCGCCGAAGCGGCGCACGCGGAAAACAAGGAGAGAGAAAGCAGTACCAAGAGGAGACAGTTATGCAGGATGCACCAGCGCACCCGGCGGGCCCGCGGCCGGCGCCGCCAGCGCCCCGAGGCAGGACACTCCGATTATCTCGGCGCAGCTGAGCTCTGATGCGGTAGCCGCCTGGGCCTGAGTCTGAGTGCTCAAAAGCGGACACAGATATCGAATCAGGGCAATAGACCGAAATAGCTAAATGTAATCGTATTCGCACCGTCACGTTTAGCCATTTTAGTGACTAATGCCTCTCGTTGTGTTGCGCTAAGCGATCAGCGGACGGTGAATGGTGCATGGGAAGCGGCTCGGAAGAAAAGGAGCCGCCGTAGGGAAACTCGGACCTGATCGGCCGCTCAGCCGCAGGTCCGGGACTCCCGCCCGGAGAGAGGAGGCCGGCCGGATGGCACGCCTTAAGCGGGCGGTTGGCGTGATGAACGCTCTGGCTGGCTCGGCTGTATTCCGCGATCGCATGACCACCACCGGCTGACCTCGACCGTGCAGGCCACCCCGACGCCGCGCGCGACGTTCCGCCATGTATTCGCGGTACGCGAGTTCCGTGCCGTGTGGCTGTCGGTCATCTTGTCCGCGGCCGGTGATCGCCTGGCCCTGGTCGCCCTGGCTGTGCTGGTCTATGACCGGACCCAGTCGCCGCTGCTGGCCGCCCTGGCCTATGCGGCCGGGTACCTGCCCTGGGTGATCGGCGGCCTTTTCCTCGCCGACCTGGCGGACCGCTGCCCGCGCCGGACGGTGATGGTGGCCTGCGACGCGGCCCGCGCCCTCCTCGTCGCGGCGATGATCGTGCCCGGCATGCCGGTGGCGGCGCTGGTGCTGCTGCTGTTCGGGGCGACGATGTTCGCTTCGCCGTTCGAGTCGGCCCGCGCCTCCATCACCCCGGGTATCCTGCCCGGCGAGCACTACGCACTGGGCACCGCGGTAATCCAGACCACCTACCTGACCGCCGAGGTGGCCGGCGCGGCCGTCGGGGGAGCCACGGTTACCTTCCTCGGCGTGCGGCCCTCGCTGCTCATCGATGCGGTCACGTTCGTGGCTTCCGGCCTCCTGATCGGGCTGGGCACCCGGGCCAGGCCCGCCGTGGCCCGGGTGGGCGCAGGTCAGGGCTCGCCGCTGGGACGGGCGGCCGCTGGGCTGCGGCTGGTGTTCGGCGACCGGGCGCTGCGGACGCTCGTACTGCTTGGCTGGCTGGTGGTCTTCTACACGATCCCGCAGGGCATTGCCGCCCCCTACGCGGCCCGGCTCGGCGGCGGCCCGGTCGCCACCGGGCTGGTGCTGGCGTCCACGGCGGCCGCCACGGCGATCGCCACGCCGTTGTTCAGCCGGTTCGTCAGCCCCCACCGGCGGCTGGCGCTGATGGGGCCGCTGGCCATGGCCACGTGCGCCACTCTCGTCCTGACGGCGCTCCGCCCGGGCCTGGCCGTGTCGCTGGTGATCTTCTCCGCCGCGGCCGCGGCCGGCGTCTATCAGCTCGCGGTCAACACCGCCTTCGTGGTCAGGGTGCCCGACGAGCGCCGGGCCCAGGCGTTCGGCATCGCGAGCATGGGCGTCGTCGTCGCCCAGGGGGCCGCGTTCGTGGGGGCCGGCGCCGCCGCGGAGGTGGTGACCCCGGAATCCGTCGTCGCCGCGGGCGGCGGAATCGGCGCGGTGGCGGCCTTCGCCCTGACCCTCAGCTGGCGGCGCGTGACCTCGCCGCAACGGCGTGGACGTGGCTATGCGGCGCTCGCAGAACCAGGTCACCCGCCATCGGGCGGGCACTGCAGGCGGTTCTATGGGGAAGGGCGCCACGTCGAGCCGCTGAGTTCGGCCTGGGTCGCCGGCCGTGGGCGGGAGCGCCACCTCGTACCTGCGGCCGGTCCGTGCCGTCCGTCCCATCGCACCGCCGGGCAGGCTCCGCGGCCCGGTCGCCCGGCTGGGCATGCGGCACGAGGCGATGTGTCACGCCCGCACCGGCACATGGCCAGCGGGTCGCTAGTTCAGCTGGGCACGGCAGGGCCAACGGCGGGCAGCGCGGCGCCATCGAATTAGGCGCCATCGAATTAGGCGCCATCGAATCAGCCGTAGACCGCCAGCCGCGTTACATCTGACCAGGCGTACCCTACGAACGAGCCGGATGGGCGGCGATTTCGCGGCGACGGCCTGGTCTATATATGCGGCCAGCGGGGTCGCTGGCCATCGCGGACAAGTTGGGGTAAGCCGATGACGGTCAGCGAGGATTTCACCAGTCTCACCGGCCGGTTCCGGGGTGAGCTGCTGGCGCACTGCTACCGGATGCTGGGCTCGGCCGAGGAAGCTGAGGACCTGGTCCAGGAGACGTTCCTGCGGGCCTGGCGGTCTTTTGACGCGTTCGAGGGCCGTTCGTCGGTGCGGACCTGGCTGTACCGGATCGCGACCAACGTGTGCCTGACCGCAATCGAGCGTCGCGGCCGGCGGCCGCTGCCGTCCGGGCTGGGCGCGCCGAGCGACAATCCGGAGGCGCCGCTGGTGGCGGGTACGGAGGTGCCGTGGCTGCAGCCGCTGCCCGACGCGCTGCTGGCCGGGGAGCATGACGACCCGGCCGCGGTGACCGCGTCCCGGGCCGGCATCCGGCTGGCGTTCGTGGCGGCGCTGCAGTACCTGTCCGCCCGGCAGCGCGCCATGCTGATCATGCGGGACGTGCTGCAGTGGCCGGCCGCCGAGGTGGCGGACCTGCTGGGCACCACCACCACCGCGGTCAATAGCGGCCTGCGCCGGGCCCGGGCGCAACTGGCGGAGGCGCTGCCCGCCGAGGATGAGCTGGCTGAGCCGGCCGAGGCGGACCGGCGCGCACTGCTGGACCGGTTCGCCGCGGCCATCGAGAACGCCGACGCCCGCGCCCTGGCCGAGCTGCTGCGCGAGGACGTGGCGCTGGAAATGCCACCGCAGCTGACCTGGTTCGCCGGCCGCCGGGCGGTAACCGGCTTCATCGCCTCGTACCTGTTCACCGGCCCTGGGCAGCTCCGGCTGGTGCCAGTCATGACCAACGGGCAGGCCGCCTTCGCCGTCTACCGGCGCGAAGCCGACGGGACGTTTCATGCGCACGCGCTGCAGGTGCCCACGGCCACCGCGACGGGCATCGCGCGGATCGTCGTGTTCCAGGACCCGAGCCTGTTCGGATCGCTCGGCCTGCCGCAGGTCTCCGGCCCTTAAGCGGAACGGAAAGGCATGGGGCTGGGCCGAGGTCATTCGTCGATGACCGGCACGGAAAACACCGGGCTGGTCATGATGTCCATCGGCTCGATCCGCATCAGGTCGTCCCTGCTCCGGCTCAGCTCCGGATCGCCGGCCAGCCGGTGGGCGTGCCGCAGCCGGGCCCGCTCCAGCTCGTTCCGGACGCTGCGGGCGTTGGCGAACCGGGGGTGCGCCATCCGTGCGGTCAGGTAGTCGCGGAAGGCCAGCTCGGCCGCATCCGACAGGTAATAGGACGACCGGTCCAGCATCCCCCGCCCGATGGCCACCAGCTCGTCGAGCTCGTACGGGGCGAAGTCGAGGTGGTGCGCGATCCGCGAGCTCATGCCCGGGTTGCACTCGAAGAATTCGTCCATCCGGTCCTGGTAGCCGGCCAGGATGACCACCAGCTTGTCACGGTCGTTCTCCATGACCTGCAGCAGGATGTCGATGCACTCCTGGCCGTAGTCCTTGGAGTCGTGGGCCCGGTACAGGTAATACGCCTCGTCGATGAACAGGACCCCGCCCATGGCTTTCTCCAGGACGTGCTTCGTCTTGGGCGCGGTATGCCCGATGTACTCCCCGACCAGGTCGTCGCGCATGGCGTGGACCAGGTGGCCCTTTTCCAGATAGCCGAGCCGCCGCAGCATTTCCGCCATCTGCAGCGCCACCGTGGTCTTGCCGGTGCCTGGCGCGCCGGTGAAGCACATGTGCAGGTTCGGCCGCGGCGCATCGAGCCCGAACCGCTGCCTGACCCGGTCCACGAGCAGCAGCGCGGCGACCTCCTCGACCTTCTTCTTGACCGGGACCAGGCCGACGAGCTCCTCGTTCAGCTTGGCGAAGACGTCATCGATGCCCGCGGCCGTGCGCTCGTCGGACAGGGTGACGGTGGCATCCGGGTGCAGGATGTCGCCGCGCTTGCGGGCGCGAGCCTCGGCCCGGGCCGAACGGGCGCGCCCCTTCTCGTCGGCGCTGCCACTGACCCTGACCTTGGTCCGGGCCGGGCGGGAACCGGGCAGGTCACCCCGGCTGGCCTGGGTCCAGGAGTTCTTGACCAGTGCCATCATCACGATGCTGAGCAGGACGCAGACGACGACGGCGAAGATGAGGCGCGACAGGTAACTCCAGCTCAGAGCCAGGGCGACCATGATGCCCAACAGCACCATGCTAATTTTGAAATTTCTTACCGTAAAACCCATCATGGTGGAAAGGAGGGTAACCAGCGCATCTGTCGCAGGTCAAGCGCGGGGTGACCGGGCCCAGGGACCGGCAATCGCAGGTGGCTAATGCGGGATACCCGAGATCATGTCACCCGCCCGGGCCAGCAGCGAGGTCCGGCCGGAACGGCCCGCGGCTTCCAGCCGGTCCGCCGTCCGGTACAGCGCGTACAGGCCGTGCACGCCGGCCCAGCGCGCGGGCTCGGGTTCCCAGCGGGGCGAGCGGTGGCCGACCCAGGGCAGGGTGGTGAGCGGGCTGGGCACCCCGCGGACCAGGTCGGCGAGCGTGCGCCCGGCCAGGTTGGCCGCGGCCACCCCGTGGCCCGAGTAGCCGCCCGCCCAGCCCAGGCCGGTGCGCAGGTCCATCATGACCGTGGCGCACCAGTCCCTGGGCACCCCGAGCACCCCGCACCAGGCGTGGTCCAGGCCCGCCTCGGCGGCCGCCGGGAACATGCGGCGCAGGATCCGGCCCAGCTGGGCCATTGTCGAGCCGGCGATCGCGCCGTCCTGATCGAGCCCGGAGCCGAACCGGTACGGGACGCCGCGCCCGCCCAGCGCGATCCGGCCGTCCGCGGTGCGCTGAGCGTAGATATAGGCGTGCGCCTCGTCGCCGAGCGTCTCGCAGCCGTCCCAGCCGATGGATTTCCAGGCCGACTCGGACAGCGGCCCGGTGACGATCATGGAGCTGTTCATCGGCAGCAGCGTGCGGTGCTGGCCGGGCAGGCCCGCGGTGAACCCTTCGGTGCAGCGCAGCACGAACGGCGCGCGCACGTCGCCCGCGCCGGTGCGGGCGACGCCGGCCGAGATCGACCGCACCGGCGTGCCTTCGTACAGCTGGACCCCGGCGCCGGCCACCACCTCGGCCAGGCCCGCGGCCAGGCTGGCCGGCTGCACCCGGGCGCAGTCCGGCCAGTACAGGGCGCCGACGGCCCCGGTCACCTGCAATCTGGCCGCCAGTTCCTCTTTTTCCAGATACCGAACGATCCGTGGCCCGTCACCCCAGGAACGTTCCTGCTCCAGGCGCTGGCGCAGCCGGGCGTCCTGGGCCGCCGAAGTGGCCACGCTCAGCGTGCCGCCCTTGACCAGGCCGGCGTCGATGCCCTCGGCCTGGCAGACCCGGGCCACCTCGTCCACGGTCTCGCGCAGCTGCTGCTCGAGCTCGCGGACGCCCGCCCGGCCCGGGGGACGCCGGGCGTAGCGGTCCCGGGATCCGGGCAGGGTGGCGGTGACCCAGCCGCCGTTGCGGCCCGAGGCGCCGTAGCCGGCGAAGTGCTGCTCGAGCACCACCACCCGCAGGCCCGGGTCGGCTCGGCTGAGGTAGTAGGCGGTCCACAGGCCGGTATACCCCGCGCCCACGATGCAGACGTCAGCGTCGGTGCTGCCGGGCAGCGACGGCCGCCGGGGCGGCAGCCCGCGGGCCTGCCACCAGAACGACACGTCCCCGTTTCGCATCCGCCCGCCTCCGCCGTCCGGGGTGCTCGCACCACGGTTCGTTCGGCATAAAAATTACCTGAACCCCCGGCAAAGGGGCTCACCAGACCTCTTCGCGACACTGGCAGGGTAGCGTCTGGGGTATGCGACTTGGGGTCCTGGACGTGGGGTCCAACACGATCCACCTGCTGGTGGTTGATGCCTATCAGGGCGCCCGGCCCATGCCCGCCTTCTCCCACAAGGCCGAGCTGAGGCTCGCGGCCCAGCTGGACAACGGCAGCGCGCTGTCCGGCCGGGGGGAGCGCAGCCTGCGCGAGGTGGTAGAGGAGGCGCTGCGCATCGCCGAGGACAAGGGGGTCGAGGACCTCATCGCGTTCGCCACCTCGGCCGTCCGCGAAGCCAAGAACGGCGAGCAGGTGCTGGCCAGGATCCTGGAGCAGACCGGAGCGCAGATCACCGTGATGACCGGCCACGAGGAGGCGCGGCTCACGTTCCTGGCCGCCCGCCGGTGGTTCGGCTGGTCCTCGGGCCGCCTGCTGGTCATCGACATCGGCGGCGGGTCGCTCGAGGTGGCCTCGGGCATCGATGAACTGGCCGACGCCGTGGCCTCCCTGCCGCTCGGCGGCCTGGCTGACCAGGGACTGGCTGAGCGGCGACCCGCCGTCCGCGGCCGAGGTGCGGCGGCTGCGCAAGCATGTGCGGGCGGAGATCGCCCGGGTGACCGGCGGCATGCTGCGCCAGGGCCCGCCAGATCACGTGGTGGGCACGTCCAAGACGTTCCGGCAGCTGGCCAGGATCGCCGGCGCGGCCCCGTCCGGCGAGGGCCCGTACGTCAAGCGGGTGCTGCGGCACGCCGACGTGGCCGCCCTGGCCGAGCGCCTGCCCGCCATGTCCCAGGCCGAACGGGTCAAGCTGCCCGGTGTCTCGGCCAGCCGGGTGGCGCAGCTTCCGGCCGGCGCCATCGTGGCCGACGCCATCCTGGACCTGCTGGCCGTTGATCAGATCGAGCTGTGCCCGTGGGCGTTGCGCGAAGGCGTCATCCTGCGGCGCCTGGACATGCTGGCCCAGGGCCTGGGCGACGCCGAATAAAAAGAGGGGTGCGGCACTCTGGCTTCCAGTGCCGCACCCCTGAATGCTGCCGGGATCCTAGTTGTCGCTGCCTGGCATGACCCGGACGCCGTTGGTGGGCTTCTCGTCGGAGTCGATGACGACGGCCCGGACCGGACTGCGCTTGTCCTCGGCCGGCTGAGCCGGGGACTGCGGTGCGCTGGCCGGGGCGGGACGCGCCGGTGCGGTGCTGGCCAGCGGCTGGGTGGCGGTCCGCGGCGTCGCGGCGCCCGCCGCACCGCCCGGAGCCCCAGAACCTCCTGGACCCGCAGACCCGCCGGAAGCAGACGGCCCTTTCGCCCCAGCCGGGGCCGGGCGCGCGCTATCGCCCGCCGCGTGCGCGGCAATCGTCTTGGCCGTGTTCTGCTCGACCTCATCCTCCAGCGACAGCCGGGCGGCCTCCGCGGTGACCAGCGAGGACACACCGTCCAGGATGTCGGTCAGCCGCTTGATGGTCTCCGCGTGCCTGGTGGACAGCAGGCTCAGCCGCCGCTCGGCGCCGTCGTGGATGGCGGTGGCCCGGGCCGTGGCCTCGTCCAGCGCCTTCTTGGCCTGCGCCTTCGCGCCCGCCAGCACGGTCTCGGACCTCTTCTTGGCGTCGGAGGTGGTCTGCTCCGCCTCGGCGCGGGCGGCGTTGACCGTCTTCTCCGCCTCGGCCCGCGCGGAGGTGATGGCCCGCTCGGCCTGCTCCTGGGCCGCGGTCAGCATTCGCTCGGCCTGCTCGCGGGCCTCGGCGCGGGCCTTGTCCGCCTCCTGCTGCGCGTCATTCCGCTGCCGGGCGATGTCCTCGTGGGCCTTGGTCTTCTGCGACCGGGCCTCGTCGTCGGCCAGCTTGAGGATCTGGGAGATGCGCTCGCTGACTTCCTCGTGCGCGGGCTTGGCCCCGAGCGCCTGCTGGCGCGCGGTGCTCAGATCGCGCTGGAGTTCTTCACGCTCGTCAAGGGCACGGGCCAATCGCTGCTCTAGGTCCCGGATCTGGCTGCGGCACCGGGCGATGAACTCGTCCACCTGGCGGCGGCTGTACCCGCGCATCTGCATTTCGAAGGCGTCTTCGTGGGCGAGGTTCGGCAGGAGATCACTGTTGTCATTCATGGCTTTCCGAGATCAGTAGTCCGTGATAAGCGGAATGAACGTCCGGAGGCTAGCGGTGCTAGTGAGGCGCAGCACCGTCTAGCTTACCGACGGGACCGCTGCTTCTGCAGCATGCGTGCTCAGGACGCGGGTGGGCAGGGAATACGAGCATGACTCTTGTCGGTATCACCCCTCCGCGCAACCGAAACGAACTAGTGTCCCTTTTTATCCTAATCTGTGCCTGTATAGGCAATGTTGCGGCATGTGAGCGGTTCGGTTCGAGATGCCGGTGTGACGCGTGTGGCGTGTATTACCTGATTGATGGCAACTGCATGGCAGAATACCGGAATCGTTACCGCCTGGCTGGGTAAAACCGCACGTGAAGGTGGTAGGCGAATGGCCCTGATGGGTCATGCGGAGGAGCAGTGTCGGCACGTAACCTGGGCCCCAAGCGAACGGAGTCGCGATCGACGCCGGAGGTGAGCACGATTCCCAGGCAGTTGGACCTTCGTGTTCACGACCGCGTTGCCCTGGATGAGATAGAGCTCTACGCCGAGGTGCTGAGCGCGGTGGCGGCCACCGACCGGCCGCTGACTCCCGCGGAACTCGACGAAGCCCTGGGCATCAGCAGCAGCTAGCCCCGCCGCAGCTAGCCCCGCCGCAGCTAGCCCCGCCGCAGCTAGCACTGCCGGTACATCGCGTCGGTCCGGTAGCGGGTGAAACCTAGGCTCTCGTACATCCTGATCGCGGGCACGTTGTCTTCGTCGACGTACAGCACGGCCTGGGCCAGGCCGCGGTCGCGCAGGTAGCCCAGCCCGGCCAGGGTCAGCGCCCGGCCGAGACCGGTGCCGCGCTGGCCCGGGTCCACCCCGACCACGTAGACCTCGCCGAGGCCGGCGGGCGCGCCCGCCGGCCCGCTGACCTTGGTCCAGTGGAAGCCGGTCATGACCCCGTCCCGCTCGGCGATGAAGAAGCCCGCCGGGTCGAACCACGGCTCCCGCTCGCGCAGTTCGAGGTCATGCCGCGTCCAGGCGCCCTGTTCCGGGTGCTTGGCGAAGGCCCGGGCGTTCAGGCCGAGCCATTCTTCCTCGTCCTGACCCGGGCGGAACGTGCGCAGCGTACTGCCCGCCGGGAAAGCGGGCGGGTCCAGCGGGCCCGTCAGCGGCCGGCGCATCTGCCACAGGGCGCGGAAGCGCTCGAAGCCGGCCGCCCGGGCCAGCCGCCCGGCCGCGGGCAGGTCGCCGTGCGCCCACAGCTGGACCTGGTGGCCGTCCGCCTCGGCGGTCAGCGCGTCCACCAGGGCCAGGCCGAGGCCGTGGCCACGGTGCCGCGGGTGAATGACCAGCTCGCCGCTCAGGTCGCGCGCCGGGGTGTTCGCGTCCACGTGGGCGTAGCCGGCCAGCTCGCCCTGCGCCGTGGTCAGGACCAGGTCACGGTCGGTGCCCTGGCCGGCGCTCGGGCTGGCGCTGCCTCCGGCGGCAGCCGTCCCGGCGTCGTAGCGCAGGTGCAGCAGCGCGTGCTCGGACAGCGGCGCCACCCCGTCGGCGGCTTCGGCCGCATCGGCCAGGGCCAGGGCCTCGGCCACCTGGGCCGAAGTGAGCCTGCCGCCGGTGATCGACCACTGGCTCATGGGCGGTCGGTCACCCCCGGCGGGTCATCGGGCCGCGGCCCGGGCCTGGACCCTCTGGACCCCCTGGACCCCCTGGGCGCCTTGGGCCGGCCGGGCGCCCGCGGGCCTGGCCCGCTCGTCGCCGGCCCGCTCGCTCTTGACCGGGACGAAGCGGTAGCCGACGTTGCGCACGGTGCCGATCAGTGCCTCGTGCTCGGGGCCAAGCTTGGCCCGCAGCCGCCGGACGTGCACGTCCACCGTGCGGGTGCCGCCGAAGTAGTCGTAGCCCCAGACCTCCTGCAGCAGCTGGGCCCGGGTGAAGACCCGGCCCGGGTGCTGGGCCAGGAACTTGAGCAGCTCGAACTCCTTGAAGGTCAGGTCGAGCACCCGGCCGCGCAGCCGGGCCGCGTAGGTGGCCTCGTCGATGGCCAGCTCACCGGAGCGGATCTCGTCCGGGGCGTCGGCCACCGCCGCCTGGGCGCGCCGCCCGATGGCCAGCCTGACCCGGGCCTCGACCTCGGCCGGTCCCGCGGTGGCCAGGATCACGTCGTCCACGCCCCACTCCGCGTTCATCGCGGCCAGCCCGCCCTCGGTCACGATGGCGAACAGCGGGCAGTCCAGGCCGGTAGTATGCAGCAGCCTGCAGATGCTCTTCGCGTGCGCCAGGTCCCGCCGCGCGTCGACCAGTACGGCGTCGGCCGGAGGCGCCTCGACCAGGGCGGACGCGTCGGCGGGGAGCACGCGGACCGGGTGCAGCAGCAGCCCCAGGGCGGGCAGCACTTCCGCGGACGGCTCGAGCACGCTGGTGATCAGCAGCAGGTCGCTCACCCGGCAGCACCTCCACTAGCTGGTGCGGTCGCACCTTCGGAACTTGTATAAACGAACAAGGACCCGGGGGCAACACCGCCCGGGTCCGCTAAGAAGAGGATAACTCATATGGCCGAAGTGACAATCCAGTACTGGGCCGCGGCCAAGGAGGCGGCCGGCGTGGCCCAGGAGTCGGTCGAGGCGGGCACGCTGGCCGAGGCGCTGGCCGAGGTGGTGGCCCGCCGGGCCGGTGACGGGCGGCTGCGGGCCGTCCTGGCCACCTCATCGTTCCTGGTTGACGGCGTGGCCGCGGGCCGCGGGATGGCCGCCGACCTGATCCTGCCCGACGCGGCCCGGATCGAGGTCCTGCCGCAGTTCGCCGGAGGGTAATACAGACGAAAGCTAAGCCGGGTGGGCATCGGTGGTCGGATAGGGCACACTGTGTGGATAGCGGCCTTACCGTGAGCAAGTCCTTACCGTGAGCAAGCCCCTTACCTTGAGCAAGCCCTAACCTTGAGCAAGCGCTGAGCAAGCCTGAGTGAGTATGAGCCAGCATCTACCGCCCCGGCCTCCGGGGTCTGACGTACCGGGCCAGCCGCCCGGCGGCACAAATTATCCCGGCCCGTTGAACCGTCCGGCGCAGCCGGACGTTCTCCATGGTGTGCCAAACGCGGGAACCGCGCCCCGTTCAGGGCGGGTGGCTGACGAGGCCTTTGTCCGGGCACTGTATGCCGAACATGGTGGCGCCCTGCTTCGTTACGCCCTTCACCTCACGGGCGGAGACAGGCAGCGTGCGGAGGACCTTGTGCAGGAAACGATAGTGCGGGCCTGGCGCCATCCGGAGGCGCTCGCCGACCGGCCGGCCAGGCCGTGGCTGTTCGCCGTCGCGCGCAACCTCGCCGTCGATTCCTACCGCGCCCGCCAGGCCAGGCCGCCGGAAACCGGCCAGGCCGCACTCGAGGTGCTGCCGGCCGACGACGACGCCGACCGGACCCTGGAATCCTGGGCCGTCGCGGACGCGCTGGCGTCGCTGCGCCCCGATCACCGGCGGGTGATCGTGGAAACTTACTACCGCGGCTGCTCGGTGGCCGAGGCCGCCGCCACGCTGGGCATTCCCCCAGGTACGGTGAAATCGAGAACGTTTTACGCGCTGAAGGCACTCAAGCTGGCGCTGCAGGAACGAGGACTGGCGCCATGATGCAAACCTGGGACTGCACCGAGGCCCGGCCGTCGCTGGGTGTGTACGTGCTCGGGGCCATCGATCCCGCCGAGCGCGGGCTGGTCGACGCGCACCTGCAGACCTGCCCGGACTGCCGGGACGAGCTGGCGGGCCTGGCCGGCCTGCCCGCCCTGCTGGCCCGGGTCGACCCGGACGAGATCAGCCGGATCGGCGTCGGCGACGCCGTGGGCGCGGTCGGCAGCGACCAGCCGCCCACCGAACTGGTCGGCACCGTGCTCAACCTGGCCGAGGCCAGGCGGCGCAGGAACCGCTGGCGGTACCTGGCCGCGGCCGCCGCCGTGGTGGCGGTGGCGGGCGGGCTGTTCGGCGGCCTGCAGACGGCCACCTCCACCACCCACACGGTCCTCGTCGGGGCCGGGACCGGGACCTGGGAGACGGTGCAGGGCTCGAGCTCGCTCACCGGGGCCACGGCCACGGTCGCCTACGCCAAGGAACTGTGGGGCAACGCCTTCCAGGTGCTGGTGGACAACATCCCGCTGGGCACCACCTGCGAGCTGTGGGTCGTCCACCCGGACGGCACCCGCACCGAGGTGGCCGCCTGGACCACGGCCAGGGACGAGGGGAAGGTCTGGTACGCAGGCTCGATGCCCAGCACCGGCAAGCCGATCAGCAGCTTCCAGATCACAGCGGACGGCTGGGTGCTGGTGACCGCCACGCCCACCTGACCCCCGGCCATCCACCGGCGTTCCCCGGCGGGAATGGATGACGGCGCGTCAGCGCTGTCCATGGGCGTGACTGGCGGGCTGATTGCGCTGGCCGCGGTACTGGCCGTGGCGACCCTCGTGGGCTTGGTGCTGCGGCGCCGGGCCGGGCGATTCCGGACCGCCTCGCCTGGTGCGGCAGCGGCCGGGACGGCAGCGGCCGGGGCGGAGGCGCTGACCGAAGCCGACCTGGGCCGGGCCCTGGGCGAGCGGGCCACCCTGGTCCAGTTCTCCACCGAGTTCTGCGCGCCGTGCCGGCCCACCCGGCAGATCCTGGCCCAGGTCGCGGGCGGCCTGGCCGGCGTGACCCACGTCGAGATCGACGCCGCGGACCGGCTGGACCTGGTCCGGCGGCTGCGCATCAACAGCACCCCCACCGTGCTCGTGCTCGGCCCGGACGGCGTCATCACCCAGCGCGCCACCGGCCTGCCGCGCCAGGCCGACGTGATCGCCGCGCTCGGATCGGTGCTCGAGCCCGCCAACCTTGACCAGTTTGGCCGGAAATGACGGGCATGCGACCTGGCGGGGAAGTGACAGCCGGACTTAGCCCGAATAGCATCAAGTTCGTGATGTCTCCGGCCGCGCAGACGCTGACCAAGCGGCGCGCCGTCGATTTCTGCCACGTCGCCACCGCCATCTGTCCGCCTGCGGTGCCGTAATCCCCGGAGTTCGTCGCGCCGCGCAGCGCAGACGGCTCGACCCCGGGGGAGGACAGCCAGCTCAGTGCTAACCAGATTGGGCTAACCAGATTGGGCTAACCAGATTGGGCCAACCAGATGGGGCCAACCAGATGGGGCCAACCAGATGGGGCCAACCAGATGGGGCCAACCAGATGGGGCGGAGGAACATGACCATGGACATCGACCCGCGCGGGCCCAGGTTCGGGGCCGTCATCACCACTGTCGTCCTGGCCGTGGTGCTCATCACCGGCAGTGCCGCTCTGCTGGGCGCGCAGCTGCTGATATTCGCCATCGGTGCCCTGGCCGGGCTGCGGTACGCGCCGTACGGCCTGGTGTACCGCTACCTGGTCCGGCCCCGGCTCGGCCCGCCCGCCCACACCGAGCCGGAAGCCCCGCCGCGGTTCTCCCAGGGCATGGGCATGGTCTTCGCCCTGGGCGGCGTGCTGGGCTACGCCACCGGCGGCACGCTCGTCGGCATCGTGTTCACCGCGCTCTGCCTGGCCGCCGCGTTCCTGTCCGCCGCCTTCGATCTTTGCCTGGGCTGCCAGGTTTACCTGTTCATCCAGCGGAACCTAAGGGTCCGGCCGTCCGCCTAGCGGCAGCCGGAAAAGGAGGAAATTCCACCATGAGCCGTTCCGACGTCCTGGTAGACGCCGACTGGGCCGAGGCCCATATCGGTGACCCCCACGTCGTCATCGTGGAGGTTGACGAAGACACCAGCGCCTACGACAAGGGCCACATCCCGGGCGCGGTCAAGATCGACTGGAAGAAGGACCTGCAGGACCCGGTCCGCCGCGACTTCGTGGACAAGACGGGCTTCGAGGCGCTGCTGTCCGAGCGCGGCATCGCCAACGACGACACCGTGCTGCTCTACGGCGGCAACAACAACTGGTTCGCGGCGTACGCCTACTGGTACTTCCGGCTGTACGGGCACGACCAGGTGCTGCTGCTCGACGGGGGCCGCAAGAAGTGGGAGCTCGACTCCCGCGAGCTGAGCACCGACGTGCCGTCCCGGCCGAAGACCAGCTACACCGCCACCGAGCAGGACCGCTCGCTGCGCGCGCTGCGCGACGAGGTCCTCGACGCCATCGGCAAGCGCAACCTGGTCGACGTCCGGTCACCTGACGAGTTCACCGGGCGGCTGCTGGCCCCGGCCCACCTCCCGCAGGAGCAGGCCCAGCGGGCCGGGCACATTCCCACCGCCCGCAACGTGCCCTGGTCCAAGGCCGCCAACGAGGACGGCACGTTCCGCTCCGACGACGAGCTCCGCCAGCTGTACCAGGGCGAGGCGGGCCTGGACTTCGGCAAGGACACCATCGCCTACTGCCGGATCGGCGAGCGCTCGGCGCACACCTGGTTCGTGCTGCACGAGCTGCTCGGGCTGGCCAACGTCAAGAACTACGACGGATCCTGGACCGAGTACGGTTCGCTGGTGGGCGTGCCGATCGAGCTGGGTGAGGCCCGGTGACGGCCGACGGCTGCGGCGCGCCGGCCGGCGGGGTCAGCGCGTCCGCCGCGGCAGGCAACCAGGCCGTGGTGGAAGGCAAGGTCACCCGCGAGGGCGCCGCGGTGTCTACCGGGTACGCCCGGCTGCTCGGCACCGGCGATGAGTTCGTGGCCGAGGTCCCGCTCGGCTCCGACGGCGGCTTCCGGTTCTTCGCCGCCCCGGGCGCGTGGACGCTGCGCGTGCTCGCTCCCGGCGGGCTGCGGGCCGAGCGCTCCGTCGAGGCCGGCTACGGCCAGGTCACGAAGGCCGACGTCGCCATCTGACCCGGTCACCATCTGACCCGGTCAGCCGCGAAAGGGCGCGGCCACCACATATACGGCGGCCGCGCCCTTTTCCCTGGCCGAACGGACCGCGGCCGTGGCCACGAACCGGTAGCCGGGCGGCCTTGCCGCCGTGAACTCCGGCCAGCGCCGACGCCGGGGCCGGTGCGTCAGCCTCGGCTCCAACATGGGAGTGACATAACAGGTCCAGGAACGCGCGCAGGATGCGCCGCACTGCGGCCAGCTCGTCCGACGTGACGGCGCCAAGACGGCGGTCAAGACGCTGATATGCCACGGCCCGGGCGTCTTCGGGCCGGGTGTAGGAGGGAAGCTTGCTCAACCCGGACGATTGCGACGCGATCGGTATCTGATGACGGAGGCCGCGGTCCCGGCTCGTGACGGGTACCACGAAGACGACCGCGTGCGGTAGCGCCAGGTGCAGGGGCCCGGAAACGATGACCACCGGGCGGTGGCCAGCCTGTTCCGACCCGATGACCGGATTCAGGTCGGCCAGCCAGACATCGCCAGGACGCAGCGGTGGGCTCACTCGTCGTCCAGCCCCTCACCTGCGGTGTGATCCCATTCGGCCAGCTCGTTCACGTAATCCCCCCACTCCTGCGGATCGGCCTGCAGCCGCGCGTAGTCCGCCCGGACGCCCGCCCAGAACCGGGCCTCCTCGGCCCGGTCGAGAGTCCGGGCGAGCTCGGCGTCCATCGTGAGATGGTCTTCGTCCGCGAGCCTTTTGAGCCTGTCGCGTGTCTGCACGGAGACCTTGATGGTAGTCATTTCGGTCATACTCAAAGTATACCGGCCTTGGCTTGCCGTGCTCGCTGCTATCGCGCCATCCCCGGCCGGTTGCGCGGCAGGCGACCGGGTCAAGAGACGGCCGCCAGGCGTGGTGCCAGGCGCCCGACGCGATCGGCTAGCTGAGCCAGTGCCGCGTCGAAGCTGCCCGGGTCGCCGGCCGGCACCGGGTCCGGGATAGACCAGTGCACGGCCGTGGCCTCGGCGAGTTCCTCATGGGCCAGGTCGCAGACCGTGACCACGAGGTCGCCCTCGTGCCGGACCTCGCTGATATGGCGGGGCCGCAGCCGGGGCAGCGCCAAGAGGTGGCGTCCGGCGGCGGCGATCGCGCCGGGATCGATCGCCGCCGCCGGATGCGTGCCCGCCGATACCGCCGGGACAGTGCTGGCCTGGCGCCACAGCGCGGCGGCCAGGTGCGAGCGCGCCGAGTTGGCAGTGCACACGAACAGCACCCGCAGCGCCGCGCGGGCCGCCGGGGGGGCCAGCGAGTCCAGGGCGCCAGGGATCAGCTGAAGGTAGGTGCGGCGGCGGTCGCCTTCAGACCGGCGGCGGGTGATGATCCCGGCTTGTTCCAGCACGTTCAGGTGGTGCGCGAGCAGGTTGGACGGCATGGCCAGCATGGCGGCCAGCTCGGAGGGGGACGCGTCCCCCGCCAGCAACGTATCGGTGATCTGCAGCCGGGCCAGGTCGGCCAGCGCGGCGTGCATGATGACGCGTCGGGCCAGGTCTGAGGTTCGATCATCAGGCATTGACTCAATCTTGACTGAGCTGTCGTCCTCTGTCAAGATGGCGGCGTGACCAGTGCACCCGTCCTGCTGTGGCGTCGGCTGCTGGCCGAGTTCCTGGGCAGCGCGTTCCTGGCCGCGGTGGTGATCGGCTCGGGGATCGCCGCGCAGCGGCTGTCCCCAGGTCAGACCGGTCTGGAGTTGCTAGAGAACGCGGCGGCGACGGCGGCCGGGCTGTTCACGATCATCCTCATGTTCGGCCCCGTTTCCGGCGGCCACTTCAACCCGGTGGTGTCCTTCGTCGATGCCGGCTTCGGCGGGCTGTCCTGGCGGGACGCCGCGGCGTACCTCCCGGCCCAGGTGGCCGGATGCATCGGCGGGGCAGTCCTGGCAAACCTGATGTTCGCCCTGCCCGCGGTCACCATTTCGACCAAGCACCGGGCCACGCCTGCCCACTTCCTGTCGGAGATCATCGCCACCATCGGCCTGCTGCTGGTGATCTTCGCGCTGGCCCGGTCCGGGCGCAGCCGGTCCGCTCCCGCGGCGGTGGGTGCCTACATCGGCGCGGCGTACTGGTTCACCTCCTCCACCAGCTTCGCCAACCCGGCCATCACCATCGGCCGGATGTTCTCGAACACCTTCGCGGGCATCGCCCCGTCCTCGGCACCCAGCTTCATCGGCGCCCAGGTCGTCGGCGGCGTCCTGGCCGTCGGGATCATCAAGGCGCTGTATCCCGCCATCACGCCGGAAGACGCCGCCGGCATCATCGTCCCCCACAGCGACGGTCGGGCGCGGTCCGGGGCTGGATACGACGGCGCCTTGCCGGGCCGGGACCGGCCGCCCGGCCCGGTCCAGTCTCATTGAGCAGACAACCAGAGGGAGCCTGCCGGCGACGGGGTGCACCTGCTGCACTCGATGGGCGACACCTTCGCCGTCATAGTGACCCTGGAACAAGCCGCCCCGGCCAGCGCGGTCATCGTCGGCGCCGGGTACATCGGCCTGGAAATGGCCGACGCCCTGACCGTCCGCGGCCTGGCGGTCACCCAGATGGAACAGCTTCCCGAGGTCCTGCCCACGGTCGACCCGGATCTGGGCGCGCTGGTCCACGCCGAGGTGGCCGGGCGCGGCGTCGAGGTGCTGACTGGCACCACCGTCCAGGCCATCACCCGCGCCCCGGCAGCCCAGCCCAGGAGGCTGCACGTCCAGGCCACCGTCGCCGACGGCTCGGCCGTGACCCGCACGGCCGACATGGTCCTGGTTGTAGTCGGCGTCCGCCCCGAGACCGCCCTGGCGGCCGACGCCGGGGCCACGCTCGGCGTCAAGGGCGCGATCACGGTCGACCGGATGATGCGGACTAACTTGCCGGACGTGTTCGCGGCCGGGACTGCGTCATCACTCATCACCGGCTGCTTGGGGTGACCTACTTGCCGCTGGGCACCACCGCGCACAAACAGGGCCGGGTCGCCGGGGAGAACGCACTGGGCGGGAACCGGCAGTTCGCGGGCAGCCTCGGCACCCAGGTCGTGAAGATCTTCGACCAGGCAGTCGCCCGCACCGGGCTACGCGACCATGAAGCCGCCGCAGCCGGGTTCGACCCGGTCACCGTCAGCTCGCAGGCCGATGACCACAAGGCCTACTACCCCGGCAGCCACCGCATCGCCATGCGGGTCACCGGCGACTGCGGCACCGGCCAACTGCTGGGAGTGCAGCTGTTCGGCCACAAGCACGCCGAGATCGCCAAGCGGATCGACATCGCCGCCACCGCGATCTTCCACCACATGACCGTCGATGCCGTCAGCGATCTCGACCTGTCCTACACCCCGGCGCTGGGCAGCCCCTGGGAAGCAGTCCAGATGGGCGCCCAGGCCTGGGTCCGGGCCAGTCAGCGGCGCTGATCCGCCCCGGATCTTCGAGCAGAGGAACAACCATGTCAGCGCACAGCACAGGGCCCGGCCCACAGCCACACCACACAAGGCACCCCGCCATCATGGCAGCCGCTGCCGCGGTCATCCTCCTGGGCCTCGGCGCATGCAGCAGCACGACCATCGCGAGCACCGTGGCCAGCGCTGGCCCCAGCGGCGGGCCGGGCACCCTCATCGGGGCCGGTTCGACGTACGTCGCCCCGTTCTTCGCCCTGGCCTTCGCCCAATACCACCAGCAGCACCCCGCCGTCACCGTGAACTACTCCGCCGTGGGCAGCAGCGCGGGCATCGCCGCGATCAGCGCCCAGCAGGTCGACTTCGGCGCCTCCGACGTGCCCATGAACGCCAGCGAACTCGCAGCCGCCAAAGCAGGCCCCATCACCCAGGTGCCCGACGCCCTGGGCGCCGAAGGCATCGCCTACAACCTGAACCTCCCCGCGGGCGCCCGGCTGCACCTGACCGGCCCCGTCCTCGCCGCCATCTACCTCGGGCAGATCACGCACTGGAACGACCCGGCCCTCACCGCGCTCAACCCGGGCATCACCCTCCCCAGCGCTTCGATCGCCGTCGTGCACCGCTCCGACGGCAGCGGCACCACCTACATCTTCAGCAACTACCTGTCCAGCGTCGATCCCACCTGGGCAGCCAAGGTCGGCACCGGCAAGACGCTGAGCTGGCCGGTCGGGGAGGGGGCCGAAGGCAACGGCAGTGTGACCTCCACGGTGTTCCGCACCCCCTTCTCCATCGGATACGTCGAGCAGGCCTACTCCCAGGGCCTGCTCCTGCCGTTCGCCGAAATCCGCAACCAGGCCGGGAACTACGTCCTCCCCTCCACCCAGACCATCGCCGCCGCCGCCGCCCAGAAACCCGTCATCACGCCCACCGACTTCTCCATCGTCAACCAGCCCGGCGCCACCAGCTACCCCATCAGCGGATACAGCTGGGCACTGATCTACACCCGCCAGCCCAGCCAGGCCACCGGGCAGACTCTGGTCACCATGCTCGACTGGCTCACCCACGACGGCCAGGCCTACGCCGCCGCGAACCTCTACGTGCCCCTGCCCTCCCAGGTCCGGCAACTCGCCGTCACCATGCTCCAGCAGGTCACCGGCCCCACCGGGACACCGCTCCTGAGCTGAACGCGCCGCTACGAGCGTCCCGGTAGCCGCGTCCCGACCGGTGGCATTTGTTCACCTGCCGGACATGAACGCGGGGCGGGGCGGCCACTAGGCTTGGCCTATGGCCGAGCACCGACAGGAATTCGAGCGTGATCTGGAGGCCATCGAGGCCCGGATCATCGAACTGTTTGCCGTGGTGGCCGAGGACCTGCCCGAGGCGACCAAGGCCCTGCTGACCGGCAACAGCGAGATCATGCAGCGGCTCATCGACCGGGACAAGGTCATCAACGCCCTGTACCCGGAGACCGAGGAGTTGGCCAACCGGGAGATCCTGCTGCAGGCGCCCGTCGCTGACGACCTGCGGTTCCTGCTGTCCGTGCTGCGCGTGCTGACTGAGTTCGAGCTGTCCCACAACCTGGTCATCCAGATCGCCTCCCGGGGGAACCACTTCCTGTCTGACGACCTGTCGCCGCGGGCCCGGGGGCTCGTCGAGCGGATGGGGACCGTCGCGGCCGACATGTGGCGCCAGGCCGCGGACTGCTGGTACCAGCGGGACCGGTCAGCGGCGCTGGCGCTGGCCGAACGCGATGACGAGATGGATCAGCTCTACTCCAGCCTGATCGGCGAGCTGGCCTCGGGACAGATGGCGCTGCCGGTGACGATGGAGATGACGCTGGTGGCACGCTTCTACGAGCGGCTGAGCGACCACGCGGTCACCATCGCCCGCCGGGTGGTGTACCTGGCCGGGTCCGCGCCCGGCCAGGCCAGCTAGCCCGTGCCTGTAATCCGGCGGATCAGCCCATCCGGCCGGTGACGTAGGCCTGGGTGCGCTCGTCCTGCGGGTCGCCGAACAGGCGATCGGTCGGGGCGTATTCGACGAGCGTGCCGGTACGGGTGTCACTCTCGGGGTTGACCAGCACGGAGAAGAACGCGGTGCGGTCACTGACCCGGGTGGCCTGCTGCATGTTGTGAGTCACGATGACGATCGTGTACTTGGACTTGATCTCCTTCATCAGGTCCTCGATGGCGCCGGTGGCGATCGGGTCGAGCGCGGAGGCTGGCTCGTCCATGAGCACCACATCCGGCTCCACCGCCAGCGTCCGGGCGATGCACAGCCGCTGAGCCTGCCCGCCGGACAGGCTCAGGCCCGAAGTGCCCAGGCGGTTCTTCACCTCGTCCCACAGCGCGGCCTGGCGCAGCGAGCGCTCGACGATTTCGTTCAGCTTCTTCTTGTTGCGCTCGCCGTTGATGCGCGGCCCGTAGGCCACGTTGTCGTAGATCGACTTGGGGAACGGGTTCGGCTTCTGAAAGACCATGCCGATGCGGCGGCGCACGGCGATCGGGGAGACATCCTTGCCGTACAGCTTCTCTCCCCGGTAGCGCACCTCGCCCTCGATATGGGCGCCCACGATGAGGTCGTTCATCCGGTTCAGGGTGCGCAGCACGGTGGTCTTGCCACAGCCGGACGGGCCGATGAACGCGGTGATCTGGTGTTCGTAGATGGTCAGTGAGACATTCGTGACGGCCCGGAACGAGCCGTAGTAGATCGAGACGTCTTTCATCTCGAAGATGGGTGCACCCGCCTCCGCCGACAGAGCCGCCTCCCCGGCGCCCCGGAGACCTGCGAGGTCGGGCAGTCGCACCTGCTGTTTGGTCGCCGACTCCGGTATTGACTGGAAGCCGGCGAGGGTGTCCTGCTCAGGGTTTTCCATGACCTTCCTACCGAGAGTACCGGGCGAATCGGGCGGTGACGAAGCGGGCCACGATCATGAGGATGAAGCAGATGGCGATCAGGGTCAGCGCCGCGCCCCAGCCGCGGGCCTCCGCGCCGGGATACGGCTGGTTCGCGTTGGCGAAGATCTGCGAGGGCAGCGCCGTGGTGGCGCCGCTGAACACGTTCGTGTTCGTCGAGAGCGCCGCGCCGATGCAGAAGAGCAGCGGCGCCGTCTCTCCCGCGGCCCGGGCGACGGCGAGCAGGGCGCCGCTGACGATCCCGCCGATCGCCGCGGGCAGTACCACGGTCACCGTCACGCGGGCCTTGGTGGCGCCGAGGGCGTAGCTGCCCTCGCGCAGCGAGTTCGGCACCAGCCGCAGCATCTCGTAGCTGGAACGGATCACGATCGGCAGCATCAGGCAGGCCAGGGCGAAGGCGCCGGCCAGGCCGGACAAGCCGAAGTGCAGCACCCAGATCGTGAAGATGAACAGGCCCATGATGATCGACGGCACGCCGGTCATCACGTCGCTGAAGAACGCGATGAGCGCCGCGAGCGGATTCTTGCCGCCGTACTCGTTGAGGTAGATGGCGCCCAGTACGCCGAGCGGCACGGCTATGACCGTGGCCAGCGCGGTGATCTCGATCGTGCCGAGCACCGCGGGCCCCATCCCGCCCACGCCCGCGGGCACGACGATCCCCGGGATCGGCCCGCTGGTCAGGAAGGACCAGCTGATGACCGAGGCGCCCTTGGCGATCACGGTGACCAGGACGAACCCCAGCGGGATGAGCACGACCACGAACGCGATCACCATCAGGGCGGTCACGATGCGGTTCTTGGTCCGCCGCCAGCCCTTCGCCTCTCGCAGGTCGGGTTGCTGCGGTTCAGCGGTGACAGCAGCCATCAGGCACCACGCTTCCGCCGGGCGTTGCGTTCCACGATAAACCGGGCCAGCACGTTGATGATGATCGTGAAGACGAACAGCAGCACCCCGATCCCCATCAGCGCGGCGCGGAATGTGCCGGTGGCCTCGCCGAACTGGTTCGCGATGACCGCGGGCATGTTGTAGCCGGGGGCGAATAGGTGCGACGTGATCACCGGCGACGAACCGATGACCAGCGCGACCGCGATCGTCTCGCCCATGGCCCGGCCCAGCCCGAGCAGCACGGCACCGACGACGCCGCCCTGGCTGTGCGGCCAGACGGCACCGGTGATCATCTCCCACCGGGTGGCGCCCAGCGCGTACGCGCCCTCCTTGTCGATAGCAGGCACGGTCGCGATGACCTCGCGCGACAGGGAGGTCACGATCGGAGTGATCATGAAGGCCAGGATGATGCCGGCGGTGAAGAACGAGGCCCCGCTCACCGGCTGCCCGAACAGCGGGCCGAGCACCGGGACGCCATTGACGCCTCCGGCGATGTCGGTGTAGATGTGCTGGAGCCAGGGCGCGAAGACCAGGATCCCCCACAGGCCCCAGACCACCGACGGGACCACGGCCAGCAGGTCGACCACGTACACGATCGGCCGCGCCCACCGGGGCGGCACGACCTCGGTCAGCAGCAGGGCGATGCCCACGCTGACCGGGACGGCCATGATGAGCGCGATCGCCCCCGTGATGGCCGTGCCGTAAATGAAGGACAGGGCGCCGAGCTGGGTGTACTGGCCGGCGCTGTTGGGCGTGGGGTTCCAGTCTCTGGTGAAGATCTTGAGGCCCTCGGCGGAGAACCACGACGCGGCCTGCTGGCTGGTCGTGACCGCGATCAGGACCAGGATCACCAGCACCAGCAGGCCGCACCCGAGGGCGAGGATCGCGAAGCTGCGGTCGCCGAGCGGGCGCCGATGCTCCAAGGCGCGGGTGGATCCGGCCGGGCTGGCCGGATCCACCTGGGTAATGGTGCTCACGATGGCGAGTCCATCTGATGTACCTGCGCCACGTCAACCCTTCGCTAGCTGGTGATCATGCTGAGCTGCGCCTGCGCCTGCGCCTGGAGGCTGCTCGGCAGCGGCGCATAGCCGAGGCCGCCGAGCAGTTGCTGGCCGGCCCCGATCAGGTAGCCGATGTAGGCCTTGAGCATGGCCGCGTCGTTCGCGTTCGGCTGCATCGCGTACACCAGAACCCACGACTGGTAGGTGATCGGGTAGGCCTGAGCGTTCGGGGAATCGACCGCGTGGAACGTGAGGTTCGACGCGATGGTGATCCCGTTCCCGGCCGCCGATGCCGTCGTAGGCGAGGGGGCGACGTAGCTGCCGGAGGAGTTCTTGATCGAGGCGTAGGTCAGCCCGGAGGCCTTGGCGTCGGCGTAGTCCACGTAGCCGATCGCCCCGGAGGTGGACTTGATGATCTGCGCGACCCCGGGGTTGCCGTTGCCGGCCCGGGCGGTGGATGGCCACTTGATGGTCGAGCTGCTGCCGAGCGTCCACGCGCTCCCACCGGCGTCCTTCAGGTACAGGGAGAAGTTCTGCGTCGTGCCCGACGAGTCCGAGCGGACGGCGGTGGTGATCGGGGTGCTGGGCAGGCTAGTACCTGAGTTGAGCGCCGCGATCGCCGGGTCGTTCCACTTGGTGATCTTCCCGGAGAAGATCTCCGCGAGGACCGTCGCATCCAGCTTCAGGTTGCTGACGCCGGACAGGTTGTACGAGATCGTGATCGGGCCGAGGAAGACGGGGAAGTACAGCACCGTCTTGCCGTGGAAGTTCGCCACCTCGGCGGCTGGGATCGGCGCGGTGTCCGAACCCCCGAAGTTGGTGACCCCCGAGGCCAGGTCGGTGCGGCCCTTGCCCGAGCCGCCGCTGCCGTAGTTGACCGTCATATTCGGCTGGACCGCCTTGAAGGCCTGGATGGCCGACTGCTGGTAGACAGTCTGGAACGTCGATCCGCTCCCGTTGAGCGTGCCGCTGAGGGGGGCGCTGCTGGCGGAGGCAGAGGCAGTGCTGCTGCTGCTCGACGACGTGCTCGTGCTGCTCAACGACGAGCATGCGGCCAGGCCTATGGCAATGACAGCAAGCCCCGCGGTCGTCACCTGCCGTCTACGTCGAAGGTGCATTACGGGTACTCCTTACAGAGGTCTATCGGGTTTCGGCCGCAAACGAGCAGCCCGGTCATGCTGCAAACCGTGGTGTGCCAGTACAGTTTGTCGGCGTCGCTGGAACTCGCGGGGAAATGCGAAGTGGATTAAAGGAGGCTAGAAGGTTAAGTTCTGGTGTCTTAGCCTCTGGCACCGTTCCCCGCTGGGCTGTGCTGACCGGCTGGCCGGGCCAAGTGTGCTCTGTTCCTGGTCGGTTCCTGGTCGCCCCGGGTGAGTGCCGCCGCCGGCGGCATTCACCTACATGACACCAACTGGCCGTCTGGCCGTTACTTCCAGATTCAATTCCTGTTCATTTATGTATGGTGAAACTCAATGGGCGTGAGCAGGCGGAGCTCGTAACCTTCCGGCGAGAGAAGGGCATGTTTTCGTTGGATGCCGAACAGGCGCGACCTGTTCCCGGCAGCCGTCCGGGACGGGGCACGCTGGCCGTGATCGCGCTGACCTCCGTGGTCGCCGTCGCCCTGGTGGCCTGCAGCGGCAGCGGCTCCGGCACCTCGGCGTCCACTGGTCCGGCGGCGGTGCAGTCGTTGCCCGCGTCCGGGTCGCAGATCCTGTCGGAGACCGGTAGCTCGCTGATGGCGCCGCTGTTCCCCCTGTGGGGAGCGGCATATCACTCGCGGTTCTCGCAGGTGACCCTCAGGTCCGCAAGCTCCTCGTCGGGCGTGGGCATCTCGTCCGCGGCAGCCGGGACGACCGACATCGGCACGTCCGACGCGTACCTGTCGCCGGCCGATATGACCAAAGATCCGGCCTTGGTCAACATCCCGCTGGCGGTCGCCGCGCTCATGGTCGTCTACAACATCCCGGGAGTCAGCCCGTCGGCGCACCTCAGGCTCGACGGCCAGGTGCTGGCGCGGATCTTCGCCGGAAAGATCATCGCATGGAATGACCCGGCGATCGCGTCCGTCAACCCCGGCGTCAAGCTGCCGGGCGCCAAGATCGTTCTCGTGCACCGGGCCGACAGCTCGGGCAGCACGTTCTTGTTCACCTCGTACCTCAACGGCCAGGACCCCGCGGACTGGAGCTCCTCGCTCATCGGCACCACGGTCGCGTGGCCCAGCCAGCCGGGTGAGATCGGCGCGTCGGGTAGCGCCGCCATCGTCAGTAGCGTCAAGTCCGCCCCCGATTCGGTGAGCTACATCGGCGTCAGTTACCTGTCGGAGGTTACCGCGGCCGGCGAGGGCGAGGCCGAGCTCGGCAATTACTCGGGTCACTACGTACTGCCGACCGCGACCACCATCCAGGCGGCCCTGGCCAGCTTCACCAACACGCCGGCGAACGAGGTCATCTCGCTGATCAACGGCCCGGGGACGCAGGCCTACCCGATCATCAACTATGAGTACGCCATCGTGAACACCTCGCAGTCCAGCGCCACCAAGGCGCGGGACCTGCAGGCGTTCCTTGACTGGGCGATCACGAGCGGAACTCCCGAGCTGGCGCAGGTGAACTTCCAGCCGCTGCCCGCCTCGCTCGTCAGCCTCTCCCGAGCGCAGATCGCCGAGATCAGGGGCTGACACATGACCGCGTCCCTAGCGACCCTGACCCGGCGGTGTGCCGAATGACTGCTGGCGCCATCGGACGTGACCGTCCGATCCCCGAACAGCCCGCCCTGCCGCTCTCTGAGGCGCCGCGGCAGCGTGCTGAAGCCACTCCGGAAGGAAGGAAGGCCCTGACCGGATCGGCCGGGGTACTGGCCGACCGGATGGCGGCCGCGCTGGTCCACCGCGAACCTGGCTGGCGGCTGCCCCGGCGCAGTGCCCTGGCCCGCCGCTACAACGTCAGCCTGACCGAGATCGACGCCGCCATCACCGACCTGGCCAACCGGTCGCTGGTCCGGCGGCTGCCCGACGGGCAGCTGTACCGGGCCAGCCCGGCTGACTACTGGATCCCGGTGGAGGGCGCGAGCGGTCTGGGCACCCGCCTGGACCCGATGGGCAGCGCGATCACCTGCCAGACCAGGCACGTGTCGCGGCGTGCGGCCCCGCAGGACGTGGCCTGGGCCCTCGGCCTGGCCGCCGGCGCGCCGATCCGCGTGATCCGCTGCGTGTGGGTCATTTCCGGCGAGCCCGCCGCGGTGTCCACCGCCTATCTGCACGAGCCGCCCGCCAGTGCAGACGAGGGTGCAGACGAGGGCGCGGACGAGGGCGCCGGTGAAGCAGGCGGGCCAGAAGCCGGCCAGCCGTTCTCCTCGCTCGGGTCGATGCTGAACGGGGTGCCGGCCACCGCGGCGAGCGTGGAGATGAGCCCGCCGCAGCCCGCGATCGCGCGGAGCCTGCGGCTGACGCCCGGGCAGCCGGTCATCACGGTGACGGTCAGGTTCGACGACTCCGACACCGGCACGTCGGCCGGGCTGACCGTGGTCATGCTGAAACCAGAGTTGTTCAGGGTCGCGATTGACACGGCTGGGGCACCGGTCCGCACGCCGTTACGACTCGTAAGAGTGCTGAAAGCCCTGCTTCCTGGACACGTGTCTATCCCACCTGCGAACCTGAAGCAAGATGCCGGCCAGGGTCGCGACAGGGGCGGACCAGATGCCACGGCAGGCCCGATACATCGTCCCCAGGGGCCTTCCGCGCCGTGGCGAGTTCCTGGCTGCGTGCCTGGTGCTCGCGGTCGTGGCGCACGTCCTGTTCGCTCAGCTGACGATCATCGTGGCCGCGGTGTTCGTGCTGGTCACCAGGATGACCAGATGGCGCCTGTCCTGGCTCGCGGCTCCGGCCGTCATAGGCCTGGCCTGGACGGCGGCGGTGGGCCCGCGGGCGGCCGCGGCGGGCTTCGCTGACGGCCCGGCCCATGTGCTGCGCTACCTCGGGGTCAGCGGGCACCAGGCGGCCCACGTGCTGCACTTCACCGCCGCGTTCACCGGCATCGGCTTCTGGCTGCCCCGGCAGCTGCCGCTGGCCATCCTCACCGGCACCGCCGAGGCGGCCATCATCGGCTGGCTGAGCTGGCTGCACACCGACGAACAGAGCCTGCCGCCGTCCCGTCCCGGCCTGGTGGCGGCGGCCAGGCGCGCCGCGATCAAGCGGGCCATCCGGGCCGGCGGCGTGGTGACCAGGGACGGCGGCTGCCTGGGCATCGCCGAGGGATCGGGCGCCCGGGTCGCGGTGTCCTGGCCGGAGACGGCGGGCGGAGTCGCGGTGTGCGGCTCGGCCGGCCCCGACGTGCTGACCGCCGGATTCCAGCTGGTCCATGCGGCCATCAGGCGGCGCAAGCCGGTGCTCGCGGTGGACCTGACCGCCGATCCGGGCCTGCCTGCCCGGCTGGCCGCGATCTGCGCCGCGGCGGGCGCGCCGCTGCAGGTGTTCGGGGATGGCGCCTGCTACGAGCCGTTCAGGAACGGCGACCCGGCCCAGCGGGCCGCGCTGATCATGGCCATGGTCAGCTGGGACGGTCCGGGCAGCCAGTACCGCCGCAGCTGCCTGGCCTACCTGCAGGACGTGTTCGAGCTGATTGACGCCGCGCCGGGTGACCCCCGGGTCCCGGTGCTCGACGAAGTCATCCACCTGCTCAACCCGACCGCGATGAAGGCGCGCATGGAGCATGTGCCGGCCGCCCATCCGCGCCGCGCGGCGCTGGCCGAACGCACCCGGGTTTCTGTCACCCTGCTGCACGCCGAGCCCGCCACCACGGCCCAGCTCAGCCGGCAGCTGCGCGAGCTGCGCGGTTCGGCCTTCGGCCGCTGGCTGCGCCCGGCGGCCCGCGACCCGGCGGCCCACTACCCGGCAGCAGAGATCGACCTGCGGCGGGCCGTCACCCAGCGCGGTGTCGTCCTGTTCCGGCTCGGTGGCCCCGACGCCGACGCGGCCAGCTCGGCCATGCTCACCCGGCTGGTCGGCCAGGATCTGCTGGCGGCGGGTGCCTCCCTGCACCGGATCGGCGTCGACGGCGACGGCCTGGTGTGGCTGACCGAATGCGGCCGGATGCCGCGGGACTCGGTCACCGACCTGATCGCCCAGGGCCGGGGCACTGGGCTGCCGGTGCTGGCCGCCACCACGTCCGGGCCGGCCGCGGCGCAGCTGGCCGAGCTGACCAACGTGGTGGTCATGCACCGGATGGCCGACGCGACCGCGGCCCGCCAGCTCGCCTCCGTGGCGGTCGGCGGCGAGCCGCTGCCGCCCCCGGCGGCCGGCGGCGGCGCGGTCCCGCAGGCCCCCAGGACCGACCCGGATGACCCCTGGTCGGCGGTCAGCCGGTCCGACCTATCTAAGCTGCCCGGTCTGTCCGGACTGGGTGACGGCGAGTTCCTGCTCGCGGTCAAGCAGCCGCGGCGGCTCGTGCCGCGGGGCCGCCTGGTCCGCACCCGGATCCCCGGGCCGCGGACGCGGGAGGGCGCGTGACCGCCGCCCGTGCCGACCGCCTGTGCCTCGGGTACCAGTACGCCGCTCCGTATCCCGAGCCGGGCCCGCTGCCCCGGCGGCCGACGCCACCCGAGCAGGAGCGAATCAGCCCGGACTGGGCCGCGGCCCAGCGGCGCGAGGAGCGGCGGCTCAACCGGCCGCTGCGGGCCGCGTTCGTGACCGCCCTGGCAGTGGCCGTGCTGGCGGTGGCGGGTGGCTTGGCCGGCTGGTTCAGCAGCCTGCTGGCCGGCTTCGGGGTGATCGTCGGTGTCCTGGTCGCAGCGGTCAGCGGCTACGCGCTGTGGCAGGGCGCGCGGGCGCTGCGGACCCGGCTGGCCGACGAGCGAGGCCGGGTGGGCCGGCTGCGGGACGCCCAGGAGAACCAGCTGTTCGCCTGGCAGGCGGCGCACGCCGCCCGGATCCGCGAGTGGCAGGCGCAGAGCATCGCCTACGAGCACCAGAAGCGCTGGTACGCGGTGAACCTGCCCGGCGGCATCCACCGGGTCGACGTGGCCGGCGGGACCCTGTCCGGCTGGTCCGCCATGCTCACCACGGCCGCCGCGCACCGGCTGGCGGCCGGCGGCGAGGTGACCGTGCTCGACCTGACCGAGGGCTCGGTCGCCCTGGACCTGCTCGCCTATGCGCGCACCGCCGGCCTCGAACCGCTGGTCTGGGTGCTGCCCGAAGACCTGCCCCGGCTCGACCTGGGCACCGGGCTGGCCGCCGCCGGGCTGGCCGACGTGCTGTCGCTGGTCGTCAGCGTGACCGAGGACCAGGGCTCCACCCGTGACCTGTCCTTCGACAATGCCATCCTCGAGCGGATTATCGACACGCTCGGCGGCACCACGACGGTGGCCGCAGTGGCCGCCGCGCTGCGGACGCTGGCCCAGGTCGGCGATCTGCGCCAGGACCTGGCCGCCGGGCTGATCAGCACCGACCAGGTGGACCGGCTGGCCGCCATGTTCGGCCGCGGCGCTGACCGCATCGTGATCGAACGAGCCTGGGTGCTCGAGTCCCAGCTGCGCAAGCTCGCCGCGGCCGGGACCGCGCCGGTCCAGCTGCCGCGCAGCCCGCTGCGCGTGGTGGCCGTGGGCCAGGGCGCGGGTGCGGTCGAGGGCAAGGTGCTTGGCGCCTACCTGGCCGTCAGCCTGACCCACGCGCTGCGGGCGGCCCGCAACCCTGATCCTGGCCCGGCGTGGCAGCACACGCTGTTCGTGCTGGGCGCGGACCGGCTGCGTGGCGACCTGCTCGACCGGCTGTCCGACGCCTGCGAGAGCACCGGGACCGGGCTGGTGCTCGCCTACCGGTCCGTTCCGCCTCCGGTCAAGCAGCGGCTGGGCCGTGGCAACGCCGCGGTGGCCTTCATGCGGCTCGGCAACGCCGAGGATGCCAAGGCGGCCAGCGAGCAGCTCGGCTCCGAGCACCGCTTCGTGCTGTCCCAGCTCACCGAGACGGTCGGGCTGTCGGTCACCGACACCACGTCGAGCTCGTACACCAGCACCACCGGCTCGGTCAGCTCCCTGGCCACCTCGTGGTCGGCCACGGAGGGCACCACCCGCAGCCGCGGGCACGGCTGGAGCGACCAGGGCAGCAGGCTGCTGCCGTCGCCCGCGGCCTTCTCCCGTAACGTCCAGACGAGCGATTCCCTCAGCACCGGCCTGAGCGAATCGGCCACCGCCGGCCTCAGCTCGAGCACCGCGTGGGGCCTGAGCACGTCCAAGGCGACCGGCGACAGCCAGTCGCTCGCCTCCGCCCTGCAGCGCTCCCGCGAGTTCCTGGTCGAGCAGCACGAGCTGCAGCAGCTGCCGGCCAGCGCGATGATCGTCAGCTACGCCAGCCCGGCCGGCCTGGCAGGTCATCCTGGCCGATGCCAATCCGGGCATCAGCGGCTTGACCGCGGCTACCACCACCACGCTGGAGGAGTTCCGCGCCCTGCCCGCCGCGGCGGTCGCCCCGCCCCCTTCCCAGCCGGACCGCGACGGGCGGGTGGCTCCGGGCGGCTGGCGTTCCGGCGACGGGCGGCCGCCGCCCAACCTGGGCCCGCCGCCGCCCCGCCTGGACTGGCGCAGACGTCGCCGCTCCTGATCACCCACCGTGCTCTTCTCAATACCGGTGGCGCTCCGGACAGTGAGCTGATATCTACTCAAGGTGACCAAGTGGACAGATCCGCAGGCCCGGAACGGTACCCGGCCCGAGCCGGCCGCCACCGAGATCGGCACGATCCTGGCCGAGCTGACCGCGACGGGGGTGCCGTGGCTCACCCTGGCCGCCGCCGAGGGTGGCCGCCCGGATCCTGGCCTGACCGGCGCCGGGGACACCGTGGTCATCGACACCACGGACCCGCAGCAGCCGCCGGTCACGATTGATCCGCTCGAGCCCGAGGACGGGTACCCGGTCCAGGCCCATGCCGACCGGCTGGCCGGGCTGCTCGAGGCGGCCTTCGGCCTGGCCGACCCGGTGGCCGCGGCCCTGCGGTCCGGGCTGCGGCGCGCGTATGCGGAGTGCGGCTGGGACACGCTCACCGGCCAGGCGCCGCCCGGCCGCCGCCCGCCGCCCGCCGTGCCAGCCTTCCGCCACCTGTGCCGCGCGGTCCTAGCTGCCGCCGACGACCTCGGCTACGACCCGGGCCAGCGGGCCACCGTCCGCGGCTTCCTGCAGGCCCGGCTGGAACCGCTGTGGACCGGCCCGGGCGGGCGCTTTCTCGAGGGCGGCCACCCGGTCGGTTCCGCCATGCTGCTGGGCGGGAACACCTTGATCGTCATCGGCGGTCCGGCCGACGACGAGGCCCTGACCTTCCTGGCCGGTGTGCCGCTGATCCGGGTGGCCGAACGGCTCAGCCTGGCCGACGGCAGCTACCCGGCCCGGGGCCCCAGGGCCCGCCGGCTGTGCCCGGACAACCAGTCGGGCCCGGCCGGCCCCCGCCCGCGGCTGGCCGTGCTGCTGGCCGGGTCCCTGGGCCGCCCGGCCCGGCCGCAGGGTGCCGCCTGGCTCAGCCGGCTGCTGGCCGACCTGCGCGCTCGCGGCTCCCAGGTCATCGCCACGCCCGCCGCCAGCCACCCGGACGCGCCGCGCCCAGACCAGGTCCAGGCCGGCGAAATCCCCGTCTGGATGCTGAACGGCCGCCGGTCGGCCGCCTGCGGCGGCCTCTGCCACCGCCACCGTCCCTGCACCGGCTACGAGATCCACGCGGCCGGCCTGCTGGCCCGCGACGACGGCCAGGTCTGGCTCCGGCTCTGGCTGCACACCCTGGTGCTCGCCTTCCTCACCAGCAGACCGGTGCCGCGGGTGCCGCCCGGCCTGCGCTCGGCCTGGCGGGCGCTCGGCCCGCGGGGGCGCGACTGCCTGCTGGCCACCGTGCTCGACGGCGCGGTGAGCGGCCGGGCCGTGGTGCTGCGCCGCAGCTACGATCCGCAGCGGCTGCTGAAGATCCTGGCCGCGGTGGCCGGCCCCATGCTCGAGGCCGCGGCCGCCCGGCCCGATCCGGCGCCCGTCGGCCAAACCGGGACCGGCCGGACGGCCCCCGGAGGCTCCGACATCGCCCCGCCCTTCCGCGCCGGCCAGGTCTGGGTCATCCCGCAACTGCGCTGGCTGCATGAGGCCGAACGGCTCAACCCGCTCGGCCAGGCCGAGATCCGCCTGGACGACCTGGCCCCGCCGCTGGACTTCGGCCTGGCCGGGCTGCCCGACTGGCCTGGCATCCGGGTGCGGGACCGGCTGGCCGCGCTGCGGCGGCACCCGATGTCCATGGAGTCACCCCGTAACCGGGAGGCGGCCTGCACCGCGCTGCTCGGCGAGGACGGGCGGGCCGGCTTGGACGCCGACCTGGCCAGCGCCGCTATCGGCATCGGCCCGCAGGCCCGGCTGAACTACGTGGCCCGCACGATGGGCATCGGAGCGCGTGGCGCCGAACCGGGCTGGCTCGAGGTCGTGCTGTCCTGGCCGGACCGGATCATCGGGCCGGCCTGGGATCCGGACCTGCGGGAGACCGCGACCGGATAGGCTCGGGGCCGAGATGAGCACAAGCAGCCCTTCCCGGCGGACCGGTCTCCCCCTGCGCGCACGCCTGGCCACCACCGTGGGCGGCGCGGCCGGCCGGGCCTCCCGGCTGGCGGGCCGCGGCGACGGATCGGTCATCGGCGGGGTCATCGGCCTGCGCCTGAAACCCGACCTGCTCGCGCTGCTGGCCCGCGGCCGGCAGGTGGTCCTGGTCACCGGCACCAACGGCAAGACCACCACCACCAGGCTGATCACCGCCGCGCTCGGCACCACCGGCCAGCAGGTCGCGTCCAACGCGTTCGGCGCGAACATGGAGGCCGGCCTGGTATCGGCGCTGGCCCGCGCGCCCGATGCCACCATGGCCGTGCTCGAGGTCGACGAGAAGTACATGCCGGCCATGCTGGCCACCACCCGGGCCCGGGTGGTGACGCTGCTCAACCTCAGCCGGGACCAGATGGACCGGGCCGCGGAGATCTGGCTGCTGGCCCGGCGCTGGCGGGCCGCCCTGGCCGCCGCGGACTGCCGGGTCATCGCCAACGCCGACGACCCGCTGGTGGCCTGGGCCGCCGCGCAGTCACGCCAGGTCACCTGGGTGGCCGCGGGCCAGCGGTGGCACGACGACTCCTGGTGCTGCCCGAACTGCGGGTCGCACCTGCGCCGGGATGGCGAGGACTGGTACTGCGGCGAATGCCCGAACCGCCGCCCGCCGGTCAGCTGGGTGCTGGCCGGCGATGAGGTGATCGACCCGACCGGCCGGTCCCGCCCGCTGGACCTGATGCTGCCCGGCCGGGCCAACCGGTCCAACGCCGTGGTCGCCCTGGCGGTGGCGGAGGTGTTCGGCATCGGCGTGACGCAAGCGCTCGAGGCGCTGGCCCAGGTCCGGTCGGTGGCCGGCCGCTACACCCAGATCGAGCGCCGGGGCTGTGAGCTGCGGCTGCTGCTGGCCAAGAACCCGGCAGGCTGGCTGGAAGCGCTGGACGTCCTGGTCCCGCCGCC
The DNA here is from genome assembly GCA_963835775.1 of uncultured Actinomycetes bacterium. Lineage (GTDB taxonomy): Bacteria > Actinomycetota > Actinomycetes > Streptosporangiales > Streptosporangiaceae > Palsa-504. Next base: position 83,323 of record CAWIHB010000012.1, read on the forward strand.
GGTGCCGGTCCTGCTGGCGGTGAACGCCCAGGTGCCGGACGGCCGGGACACCTCCTGGCTGTGGGATGTGGACTACCGCCGGCTGCGCGGCCGGCCGGTGCTGGTGACCGGCGAGCGCCAGATCGACCTGGCCGTCCGGCTGGAGGCCGACGAGGTGGCCTTCCGCCTGGCGAGCACCGTCGACGAGGCCATCGACCTGGCCCGCAGCCCGTCCATGGAAGTGATCGCCAACTACACGGCGTTCCAGCAGATCCGCGCGGTGCTCGGGCGGACGGCCTGAGGCCGCGGGCAGGAGGGGCGATGGAGCACGGACTCGGCCGCGGCGCCGGACCCCGGGGTCCGTCCGCGGTCCGGCTGGTCTGGATCTACCCGGACCTGCTCAGCACCTACGGAGACCGCGGCAACCTGCTCGTGCTGGCCCGCCGGGCCCGGCTGCGCGGAGTCCCGGTCGAGATCGCCGAGGTCAACTCCGACCAGCAGGTCCCCACCGGCGGCGACATCTACCTGCTGGGCGGCGGCGAGGACCTGCCGCAGATCCTGGCCGTCCGCCGCCTGCGGGCCGGCGGCGGCCTGTCCGCCGCGGTCAACCGGGGCGCGGTGGTGTTCGCGGTCTGCGCCGGCTACCAGATCGTCGGCACCGAATTCGGCGGCGTGGAAGGCGAGCCGGTGCCGGGCCTCGGCCTGCTGGACATCCGCAGCGGCCGCGGCGAGCGCCGCGGCGTGGGCGAGATCACCGCCGACGTCGACCCCGCGCTGGGCGTGCAGCGCCTGACCGGCTTCGAGAACCACCAGGGCACCACCCGCCGCGGCCCCGCGGCCAAGCCGCTGGCCACCGTGCTGACCGGCGTCGGCAACGGCGACGGCACCGAAGGTGCCTACGCCGGGCGGGTCCTCGGCACTTACCTGCACGGCCCCGCCCTGGTCCGCAACCCCAGCCTGGCCGACCTGCTGCTCACCTGGGTGGCCGGCACCCTGCCGCCCATCGACCCGCGCCAGGAGGAACTGGTCCAGACCCTGCGCCGCGACCGGCTGGCCGCCCAGGGCGCGACGGCCTGAGCCCGCCTGCGCGATCTCGGCCGGCCCCGGCAAGATGGGCGCGTTCACCGGCGCCTAGCCGCAGCGACCTGGTGGTCGGCCGCCTGCCCCTGGACCAGGACCATGCTGCGGACGGCTTCGGCGCGTCGCTGCTGGACTTAGCGGGCCGCCGGGCCGTGTACGTGGACGACTGGCCTCGCGCAGAGGAACTGGGCCTCCCAGTCAACCGCGGCGGAAAGCTGAGCTATCCGCCGCAGGCCTGGGCGGCCAGCTGGCCGATGGCCGCGGCCGAGGCGGTGGCCCGGCGGGACCACCACCGGGCCACGGCGGCTGGGCCGTCCGCCTCCGGCCAGGCCGCGGCCTGCCGGGCGTGCAGGGCCGCCCAGTGCTCCGCATGCCGACCGAGCCAGGCGAGCGTGGCCGCCGGGTCTTGTTCCAGCAGGGCGCCGAGGGCGAACCGGCGTTCGCCCCGGCGCAGGCCCGTGTCGGCCTGGCGGGCGGCCGCGGCAAGATCGTCATAGGTGAGGGCGAAACCCGCCTGGACCGGGACGGTGAGCGCGTCGAGGAAGTCCCGGTAGCCGCCGTCGACTGCCAGACCGCCGGGTGCGTGGCGCAAGGCCAGCGGGAGGCCACCGGGCGGCTCGCTCAGCGCAGCCTCCCGGCGCAGGACCCGGCCCATCAGGTCGGCCCACGGGGCGAACGGCGCGTCGCGGCGGATTGCGTCCAGATAGACCGGCACCCAGGAGTACAGGTGCTCCCACAGCACGGCCGTACGGAGATGGGTCAGGCGATCGCGGCCCTGCCGGGTGACGGCGGCCTGCGACGCCTCACCCAGCTCGGCGTACAGGGCGAGGATGGCGGCCAAGTGGTCGGCGTCACCGGGCGGGGTCAAGCCGATAGCACGCCATACCCCGGCGACCCGGTCGGCGCCCTCGCCGCCCAGCTTTCCCTCCGGTCCCAGGTAGACAGAGGCGTACGGCGGAAGGGCCAGGACGAACGCCCGGGTGTGCTCGGCCGCCGTCCACGAACGAAGGCCGAGGCAGGCGGCAAGCCGGGCCGTGTCGGCGGGCGGGCCAAGGGTGACGGCGCCGAGGGCCCGCAACAGCTCCCAGCGGCCGGTTTCCTTCGCCGCGGCCTCCTCCTGCGGTCCGGGCGGGGCGGCCGCGGCCTGGCTGTGGCTCACGGCCGGGCCGCCGGCAGCCGGAAGGCCTGCGCGGAGGGCCGCAGCGGGCGCATCAGCCAGCCCGGTCGGCGGGTCCCGTCCGGGGACACCGATCCCGCCGGACGGGTGTCTGCGAGCCAGCGCCGGTAGACCTCGCGCGCCTTGGCCGCGTCGACGGCGATGTCACCGTGACTGTCGCCCGGCCGGGCCGGGGTTACCCGGACCGCCTGGTGCCAGCAGTGCATACCCGAGATGGGGTCGGGATGGACGGGAAAGGTGAGGTTCTGGTGCACCCCAGTGTCGCTCCACCAAATGCGCGCCGTGTCGGGGTCGGCGGAGGCGTACGGGCCGACCGTCGCCTCGCGGCGCATCTGCCACCCGTCGCCATCGCGCCGCAGGCCGACCGTGGCCATCATCCCGCCCGCGCTGACCTGCGCATGGCCGGACAGTTTCCACCGGCCCATGTGGTGGCTGCAGGCCACCACGCCGGGCCGAATTCCCTCGGTGATCCAGGCCTTCGCGACGAAGTGACCGATCTCGGTCGCCACCCGCACCAGGTCGCCGGTGCGGGCCACGCCGAGCCGGGCAGCGTCAGCGGGATGGATCCACACCGGGTTGGTGTGCGCGAGCTCGTCCAGCCACTTGGAGTTCGCCGACCTGGTATGGATCTGGGTCGGCAGCCGGAACGTGGACAGCAGCACCATCTGATCTGCGGCTAGCCGCGAGGGATGCACGTGGCTGCGGATGTAGCCGGGGATCGCGTACTCCGGCCAGCCCCAGGCGGCTAGCGTCGAGGACCAGAACTCCAGGCGCCCCAACGGCGTCGGGAACCCGCGCCGGACCACCCCGTCGATCATGACGCCGGCCGGACGGCGCCCGGCTCCGTCCGGAGCGGGCGCACCGGCAGGGACGATGTTGGGGTCGGCGGGCTTGGGCGCCGACGTGTAGACCCGGCCGTACTGGGTGACATTCAGGTCGGTAAGCTCGTCCGCCGGTACCTCCTGCTCGTGGACGGCGCCGTTCCCGCGGGTGACCTCGAAGGCGCCGTACCGGCGCATGTACGCCAATGGCGTCAGCTTCTCCGCCGCGGCGCGGGCGGGCAGCCCCGGCACTGAGTGCTCGAACATCCAGCCGTAGTACTCGTCCACCGTGAGCTTGGTGCCGGGGTTAGCCCGCGACTCGTGGTACTGGCGGATGCCCAGCGTGCCGTCCGGGTCGATCCGCCAGGACAGCTCGATCCAGAACTCGTTCTCCTCCCACACCTCGCCGGGATTGACCTGGCGGGTGTCGGTGACCTGCTCGCCGAGCCGCTCCCGCGCTGCGCGCAGCACCGGCTGGCGGAACCCGACCCACTGGCCGTCGTACTGCTCGTAGGAGTGGGTGTCGTGCCGTTCGGACGAATGGCCCATGGGCAGCACGTAGTCGGCGAAGAAGGCGGACTCGTTCCAGGTCGGGGTCAGCGCCACGAAGCAGCCGACCTTGCTCTCGTCGGTCAGCACCTCCATCCACGACAGGCCGTCCGGGTTGGTCCACACGGGGTTGTAAACGCGGATGAAATATGTATCCAGCCGCCCGCGGCCGTCCTTGAGGAAGTGCGGCAGCAGGAACGACATCTCGTTCTGGGCCAGCGGGTACTCAAGCGGCCAGGACAGCTCCTGCCACACGCCCGGGTGCGGCGGGACGTGGATCGGCCGGGGGACGAACTTGTTCCAGGCGTTCGGGAACATCCCGCCCTCGGTGCCGATCGCACCGAGCAGCGCCGAGATCAGCAGTGTCGTGCGGGGCACCTGCCAGCCGCCCAGGTTGGACGCGGCCGCCGATCGCCAGTTATGCCAGGCGAACCGGGTCCCGGCGGCGGCGACGACCTCGGCCACCTCGGCGAGCACCGCCGCCTCGATGCCCGACTCGGCCGCGGCGAACTCGAACGTGAAATCCGCGTACAGGCCGGCCAGGATCTCTTCGAACACCTCGAACGTGACCGGGGAACCGGGCTGGCACTCGGTCAGGTACTCGGCCCAGTTCCACCAGCGGCGGACGAACTCCCGGTCGTAGCGCCGGGTCTGGATCAGGTAGTTGGCGATGGCCAGGTTGATCGCGGGCTCGCTGCCTGGCCATGGTGACAGCCAGTAGTCGGCGTGGGTGGCGGTGTTGGACAGCCGGGTGTCCAGCACGATCAGCTTGGCGCCGTTGGCGCGGGCCTCGGTGATCCGCTGCGCGTGCGGGTTGAAGTAGTGCCCGGTCTCCAGGTGCGAGCTGATCAAGTAGATGACCTTGGCGTGGGCGTGGTCCGGGCTGGGCCGGTCGATGCCGGTCCAGAACTGGAATCCGGCCCGGCCGCCGGACGAGCAGACGTTGGTGTGCGAGTTGTGGCCGTCCACCCCCCAGCTCGCCAGCACCCGCTCGGTGAAGCCGTCCTCGCCCGGTCGCCCGAGGTGCACCATGATCTCGTTCTGCCGCTGCTCGGTGATCGCGGCCCGGATCCGGGCCGCGAGCGCGTCCAGCGCCTCGTCCCAGCCGATCCGCTCCCACTGCCCGCTACCGCGCGGGCCGGATCGCTTGAGCGGGTACAGGATCCGGTCCGGGTCGGTGACCTGGTTGATCGTGGCCGGGCCCTTGGCGCAGTTGCGGCCGCGCGAGCCGGGGTGCTCGGGGTTGCCCTCGAACTTGCGTACCTGGAGCGTCTCGCGGTCCACGTAAGCCAGCAGCCCGCAGGCCGACTCGCAGTTGAAGCACGTGGTCGGGACGAGCATGGAGTGGTGCTCGACCCGCCGCGGCCAGGCCCGGGAGTCCAGCTCTACCCAGTGATCCCACCGTTCCTTCGGCGGGAACGCGGCGAGCAGGTACTTGCTCGCCCCCTGGTAGAAGGTCTCGCCGCGCGCCTCGGTGGCGGCGCGGTCGGCTCGAACCCGGGTACCGAGCGCATCGAGGTCACGATCGGCTGCATCTGACATGGTGTTCGTCCTCTCAGGCCAGCGGGACCGACTGCCCAGCCTGCACGTAGGCATGCTCGTGGGCGAGCAGCCCGATGAGCGCCAGCGGGGTGGCGGCGACCCCGATCCACGGAGCCGCGATGGCGGCCGTCACGCACCCGGCACCGATCCAAAAGAACCAGGCGAACCGGCCGCACAGCATCTCGCGAGCGGCCAGGTGGGCGTGCGCGGTCGGGTGAGTCAGCGTCATCTCGCCCGCCACGAACAGCAAGTGGACGGTGGCCGCGGCGGCCAGCAGGCCCTCCGCGCCGGTCACAGCCCGGCCGGGCGACAGGCCGACCTCGAACGGGAGCACCGCGGCGGCGCCAGCCAGCACCGCCTGTGCCGCCAGGTGCGGCGGCAGCAGCGGGCTCTGCCACAGATCCCTGGCCTTGGCCTGGGCGAACAGGTAGGCAGTGTAGATCGCGGTGCCCACTGCGAGCGGGATCGCGAAGCCGGTCAGCACCTGCCGGGCGATCACCGACCCGGCCGCGGAGGCCAGCAGGAATGCGGTTGCCACCGCCCCATAGGCGCCGATGATGACCGATCCCCGTACCAGCCAACTCCGCCAGTGGTGCCTGGTCAAGATCAGGTAGAAGCGGAACGGGTGCTTCAGGTCCCAGATCAGCAGGAACCCGGTGATCCCGAGAAAGGACAGCGCGAGCGCGGGCCCGGCCCAGCGGGCCACGGCGTTGTCCCAGGCCAGCCTGCCCATCAGGACGAGGATGAGAGGCACGAGCAGGCCGCCGGCCGCGATGCCCTTGGTCCAGGTGTACAGGCTCACCCGCCAGCCCCACGGCACCGAATGCGGGATATCGTAGGACAGCAGCGCCGCCGCCGAGGAGTTGTGGGCGCCGGGATGCGGATGCCCGGAGGTGACGTGCTGGGCCCCGCCACCGCCCTGGGTGGCCCAGGCGAGCAGGTTACCCTCGGGCCGACGGGCGGCCAGCGGATCGAGGGTGGCATGGTGGGCGCCCTTGTAGAACAGCCCCGGCCGGGTCCCCTTCTCCGGCCGCCGGACCGTCACCGGCGTCCGCTGCACGAGCTTGGCTACCCGGGACTCGGGGTCGTTGAGGTCTCCGACGAGGATCGCCTCGGTCGGGCAGACGGTCACGCAGGCAGGTTCGAGGCCGATGTCCAGCCGGTGCGCGCAGAAGTTGCACTTCTCCGCCGAGTGGTCCTCAGGGTTGATGAAGATCGCGTCGTACGGGCAGGCGGCCATGCACGCCTTGCAGCCGATGCAGATCTGCTTGTCGAAGTCGACGATGCCGTCCTCGCGCCGGTACATGGCCCGCGTGGGGCAGGCGGCCACGCACGGAGCGTCCTCGCACTGGTTGCACCTGGTCACCTGGAAGGCCCGGCGGGCCTGCGGGAACGTGCCCACGTCCACGGACTTGACGAATGTCCTGGTCACGCCCAGCGGCACGTCGTTCTCGCTCTTGCACGCCGTAGTACAGGCGTGGCATCCGATGCACTTGTCCTGGTCGAGCACCTTGACCCAGCGAGATGGGCCACCTCCGGCGGGCACGGGCAGACCCAGATCTGTGATCACCTTACCGACGGTAGCGCCCCGGCCGGGCCGGGACTAGCGTGCGGCACCTTATGAACTCTTAAGCTTTCCTTATAGGGATGACGCGATGGCGATGAGCTGGTCGGCCAGCGTTGACAGCGGCCGGCCGGCCAGCCACACCGCCCGGAGAGAGCGGCTGAGGTCGATCCCGTCGGTCTCCACTGCCGTCAGCCGGCCGGCGGCGAGGTCCTCCGCGGCGGCGAGCGCGCTGACCACCGCCGGGCCTTCGCCCCGGCGTACCGCGGCGAGGATGGCCGAGATCGAGGCCAGCTCGAGCCGCCAGCTGAACATGCCCCACGGGGCCAGCGCATCCTGCAGGATTTCCCGGGTGCCCGAGCCTTCCTCCCGGGCGATCAGCTCGGTGGAGGCCAGTTCCCGGCCGGTCACCGGGGAGCCGCGCCTGGCCCACCGGTGATCCGGGCTCACCACCACGATCAGCCGGTCGCCGCGCACCACGACCGAGTCCATGCCCGCGGGCTGGGCCGCATGGCCCTCGACGAAGCCCACGTCGGCGCTGTGCTCACGGACCCGGGACAGGACCGTCGCGGAATTGGCCATTTCCATCAGGACGGTGACGTCAGGGGTCCGCTGGTGCAGCTCGGCGAGCCAGCCGGGCAGCAGGTGCTCGGCGATCGTCAGCGAGGCCGCGACCCGCAGCCGTGACCGCTGCTCGGCCGCCAGGGCGTCGACCTCGGCCAGCAGGGCGTGGGCCTCACGGAGCACCCGCCGGGCGCTGACAACCACCCGCTCCCCGGCTGGTGTGAGCCGCGTCCCCGACGGGTCGCGCTGCATCAGGCGGATCCCCAGCCTGCGCTCGAGCTGGCTCATCCGCATGCTCACCGCCGGCTGGGACATGCCGTGCCGGGCGGCCGCCTGCCCGAGGCTGCCGAGCTCGGCGACCGAGTCGAGCAGGTCCAGTTCGATCAGGTCTGGTGCCGGAGAGCGAAGCACACCCGATGTTAACATAAGCATCGATTATGATCAGGCGAGCGAAAGGAACAGCTTCTCCAGCTGGGCACGGTCGGCCTCGGCGGCGCCGTCGGCGTTGACAGCACACTGCTGCAGGCCAGTAGCGATGATCTTGAAACCGGCCCGGTCCAGGGCGCGCGCCGCCGCGGCGAGCTGGGTCACCACGTCGGCGCAGTCGCGCCCTTCCTCGATCATCCTGATGACGCCGCCGATTTGGCCCTGGGCCCGGCGCAGCCGCCTGACCACACTGCCCATCGTCTCGCGGTCCACATCCATGCAAGCTCCTCGGTCAGCGGCGCCGCCTGGTGACGGCCAGAGATCAACCCTATACCCGCCGGGGTATTCTACCATCAGCCGGCGGTGACCTGGGCCAGCAGTTCACGGCCCGCTCCCGCGGACGGCAAGGTGCCTCCGGCCCCAGATGGCGCGCAGTGAGCGGTCACACCAGCCCGGGCAGGCTGCGGGCAAGCGAGTACGCGGCCACGGCAACGAGCAGGACGGTGAAGGCGGCGGTGAGCCGGGACGCGTCGACGCGGGAGGCGACGCGGTTGCCGGCCAGGGTCCCGGCCAGCGCCGCGACGGTGAACACGCCGAGCAGCGGCCAGTCCAGGTGAACATGGCTGCCGAGGCGCGCGGTGAGGGCGGCGGCACTGTTGATCGCGATCACCAGCAGCGAGGTCCCCACGGCGACGGGCATCTCGAAGCCGAGCGCGAGCACCAGCGCGGGGACGATGACGAACCCGCCACCCACCCCGAAAAAGCCAGTGAGCAGCCCGACGCCGGTGGCGGTGGCGGCGATCTTGAGGCCGGAGCGGACAGCCGTGGTCCCGCCCGCCCGCAGCAGGGCGGCGGGCGGAGCCGGCGCGCGCACCGCCGCGGCGGGCTTGTCCAGCGTGACGGTGACGGCCCCGCCGCGCGACGGGACGGCACCTAGGTCATCCGGCCCGGCTGCCCCGCCCGGGACGGGGGGTTTCTCGCTGGCGGGCGCCGGCCGGCGGCCGCGGCGCAGCATGGCCGCGGCGACCACGAGCATGAGACCGGCGAACAGGCTGAGCAGCAAGCCGGACGGGATGCTGGCGGACAGCCTGGTGCCGGCGTAAGCGCCGGCCACGCCGAGGAGGCCGAAGGCGGCGCCCGGCGCGAGCCGGACCCGGCCGACCCGCTGGTGCGCGACCGTCCCGGCGGCCGCCGTGATTCCCACGATGATCAGCGACCCGGCCGTGGCCGCGTGCGGCGGCTGGTGCAGCAGGTAGACCAGGACCGGCACGGTCAGGATGGACCCGCCGCCACCGAGGGCGCCGAGCGATAGACCGATCAGCAACCCGGCCGGGATGGCGATAGCCAGCAAGCGAGCCTCCTGCCTCATATACCCCTATGGGTATTTAATAAGCCAAGATACCTGCCTGTCCGCCGGCCGTGCAAATACCCTTAGGGGTATATTTGGGTGACGAAGGTCCCTGGACGGGCGTGATGCTCACCGTTATGGCTTTGGTCATGACAGTCTTCAGGCCGGCGGATTACCCCGCGGACCGGGCCAGGACGGCGCTGCCGGCCTGGGCGAGCGCGCTGGCGGTGATCGCCCACCCCGATGATGAGAGCTTCGGGCTGGGCGCGGTGATCGACCAGTTCACCGCGGCCGGCACCGCCGTGCACATCCTGTGCTTCACCCACGGCGAGGCATCCACGCTGAATCAGACGCAGACCGACCTGCATCGGGCGCGCGAGGACGAGCTGCGCCAGGCGGCCGCCGAACTCGGCGCGGCCAGCATCACGCTGCTGGACTACCCCGACAGCGGTCTGGCGGGCGTCCCGGCCGGCGAGCTCGCAGGCCATGTCGCGGCGGCCGCCGTCCGCCTCGGCGCGGGCGGCATGCTCGTTTTCGACGACACCGGGGTGACCGGGCACCCGGACCATCAGGCCGCCACCGGCTCCGCGGTACTGGCCGGGCGCCGGACCCGGCTGCCGGTGCTGGCCTGGACGCTGCCCGCGGCCGTGGCCGCCCGCCTTTCGGCCGAGACCGGCCAGGGCTTCTCCGGCCAGCCGCCGGGCCGGATCGACCTGTGCCTTCGGGTCAGCAGGCAGCGGCAGCGGCGGGCCGCCCTGCTGCACGCCACCCAGATATCGCCCGCCGCCGTGCTATGGCGGCGGCTTCAGCTGCTCGGCGAATGCGAGCACCTGCGCTGGCTCGTATCGCCCGCAGAGGTGACCAGGTGACCGCGTCGCCCGGCTAGGCGCGGCCCCGGAGCATGAGGTTCCAGTACAGGGCGGGCAGTCCGTAGCGTTTGAGCAGCCACATGTCGTAGCGGGGCTTCATCGTGTTGATCAGCGGGATGCTGGGCCTGGGCTTCAGGTCGTAGTCGAACTCGGCCAGCAGCATCCGGTTGCGCGAGGTGACCAGCGGGCAGGAGGTGTAGCCGTCGTAGCTGGCGGTGCCGGGCTGGCCCCGCATGGCCGCGGTCAGGTTGGCCACCAGCACCGGAGCCTGCTTGCGGGCCGCGGCCCCGGTCTTGGAGGTCGGCAGGTTGGCCGCGTCACCGAGGCTGAACACGTTGGGCCAGCGGGGGTGGACCAGGGTGTGCTTGCCGGCGGCCACGTACCCGGCGGGGACGGCGGGGTCGGCCAGCGGGCTCCGCTTGACCCAGTCGGGGGCGCTCTGCGGCGGCACGGCGTGCAGCAGGTCGAAGTCGATGGTCTCCTTGGTGCCGGCCTTGGTGTCGGCGATGACGGCCCGTCTGGCCTCGCCGTCCACCTCGGTGAGCTGGGATTCCCGGCGGACCTCGATGCCGTAGCCGGCCGCGATGCCTTCCAGCACCTTGGCCCAGTCGGGCTGGCTGAACATGGCCGCGGTGGGCAGCACCAGGATGATCCGGGTCTTGTCCAGGACACCCTGGCTGCGCCACCAGTCGGCGGCCAGGTAGGCGATCTTCTGCGGGGCGCCCGCGCACTTGATCGGCCCGGCGGGCATGGTGAAGATCGCCGTGCCGCCGCGCTGGTCCCGGATGAATTCCCAGGTCCGCGGGGTCAGCTCGAACCGGTAGTTGCTCGATACCCCGTTCTTGCCGAGGGTCTCGGTCAGGCCGGGGATCTTGTCGAAGTCGAGCTGGATCCCGGGCGCCATGATCAGGTAGTCGTAGCTGACGGCACGGCCGGGCTCGGTGGTCACCGTATGGGCGTCCGGGTCGGCGGCCACAGCCGCCTCGCGGATCCAGCGCACCCCCTTGGGCATCACGTCCGCTTCCGGCCGCACCGTGGCGCTCTGCGGCGCTCGGCCCCCGCCGACCACCGTGAACAGCGGCTGGTAGTAGTGCTGGCTCGACGGCTCGATGACGGCGATGTCGTGCTGCCCGGCGCGGATCAGCCGGGCCGCCGTGGTGATGCCGGCCGTGCCGCCGCCGACGATGACGATCGCGTGGTGCTCAGGCGCGGATGCGCTCATCAGATGGTCTCCTTTTACTGACCGTCGTTCCTGGTGAGGGTGAGCCCGGCGGCTTCGGCGCGGTCGAACTCGTCGTCGATGCTGATCACCTGGCGGCCGGCAGCGGCCAGGATCGAGGCGGCCACCGTGGAGCGGTAGCCGGTCCGGCAGTAGACCCACACCTCGCCCGGCGGGATCTCGCCGGCCCGCCGCGGCAGTTCGCTGAACGGGATGTGCACGGCTCCCGCGACGTGACCGCCCGCCCATTCCAGGTCGCGCCTGACGTCCAGCACCACCGCGTCATGCTGGCCGGCCGCGGCCAGGTCGCCGAACTTGGCCAGCCGCAGCGTCGCCAGCGGCTGGCCGCCGGACCACTGCTCCGCCCGCCCGGCCGACGTGGCGGCCGGGCGGTCGATGCCGATCCGCGTCAGTTCCCGCTGGGCCTGCGCCACCTGCCGCGGTGTCTCGCCGAGCAAGGTGAGCGGGGTGCCCCAGGGCAGCACCCAGCCCAGGTAACTCGCGAAGCTGCCGTCCAGGGGGAAGCAGAATGTTCCCGGTACGAAGCCCGCCGCGAACACGACTCGGTCCCGCAGGTCGACCACCCACTCCCCGGCCGAGATCCGGCGGCGGATCTCCGCCGGATCGGCCTGCCCGGGCGGAGACAGGTCCGCCTGGGCCGGGCCGGCCAGGTTGGCCGGGCCCATGTGGGCGTAGTACGCCGGGTACACGTCCAGGCCGGCCAGCAGCCCCTCGACGTAGGCTTGCTCGCCGAGGGTGAGCGCGGGGTTGACCTGCTTCTCCCGCCCGATCGTGGACGCCGCCGCCTGCGCCTGCGTCGCCGCGCAGAAGCTGCCGAACCCGTGCGTCGGGAAGACCTGCGCCGAATCCGGCAGCTGGTCGGCCAGGCGCCGCGCCGAGGCGTGCTGGGCGCGGGCCAGCCCGCCGGTGTGCTCCGGGCCGAGCAGATCCGGCCGGCCGGTCGAGCCGAACAGCAGCGAGCCGCCGGTGAAGACCCCGGCCACCTGACCCACCGCCTCCAGCACATACGACAGGTGCGTGAACGTGTGCCCCGGCGTGGCCACCACCCGCATCCGGATCGCCGGGCCGACCTGAATCACGTCCCCATCGGCCACCGGCTCGCGCTCGAAACGGACCGGGTCCGCGCCGTTCACCAGGTAGGTCGCCCCGGTCGCGCGGGACAGGGCCAGTCCGCCGCTGACGTAGTCGTTGTGGATGTGCGTCTCGGCGACATGGGTGATCCGGACGCCCTCTCGCTCGGCCAGCGCGGTGATCCGGTCGGTGTCCCGCTGCGGATCGACGACCACGGCGACCTCGCCGTCATGGGCCAGGTAGCTCCGGTCGCCGAGGGTCGGCGTCTCGATCGGCAGGACCTCGGCCATAATCGCCATCCCGGACCCTCGGCGGTGCACATCAGGTTGGTCAAATGTACGATCATTCGGACGGAACCACAAGATTGGGCGGGTACCTCTTCGGTGCCGGGCAGCGACCGCAGGCAACCGGAGTCTCGCTGCTGATAGCGTCATGAATGTACGGACATAGGCACAGGGCATGGGAGTTCTCGTGGCCGGAAAGGGCGCAGCTGACCGGGCGGCGGCCGCCGGGCCGCTGGACCGGGCCAGCCCGCTGCCGTTGTGGGCTCAGCTGCGCGCCGACCTGCTGCGGCGGCTGGATGCGGGAGCATTCGAGGAGGAGTTCCCCGGCGAGCTGGCGCTGGTCGCCGCCTACCAGGTCAGCAGGCAGACCGTCCGGACCGCACTGCGCGAACTGCGGGCTGATGGCGTGGTGATCGCCGAGCGGGGCCGCCGTCCCCGGGCAACCGGCCGGGCGCTGATCACCCAGCCGATCGGCGCGCTGTACTCCTTGTTCGCCTCGGTGGAGTCGGCCGGCCTGCGTCAGACGAGTGTCATCCGCGGCCGCGACCTGCGCGCCGACGGCGTCATCGCCGACCGGCTCGGGCTGGAAGCCTCGACGCCGCTGTTCTGGATGGATCGGCTCCGGCTGGCCGCGGGCGAGCCGCTGGCCCTCGACACCGTTCTGGCTGCCCGGTGACCTGGGCGCGCCGCTCCTGGACGCCGACTTCACGCACGCCGCGCTCTACGACGTGCTGGCCGCCCGCACGGGCGTCCGGGTGGACGGGGGACGCGAGCATATCCGCGGGGTGGTGCCGACCGCCGCCGAGCAGCGCGCGCTCGGGACTCCGCCGTCTGTCGGGGCGCTGCTGATCAGCCGGCTTGGCTTCGCCGGCGGCCGTCCGGTGGAGTGGCGCCGGACCCTTATCCGTGGGGACCGGTTCTCGCTGCTCGCGGAGTTCTCCGCCCGCACCGGATATCGCCTCGCCCCGGATGACAGCTACCCGGTTCGCGGCACGACGGCCGGACACGCAGTCGGCGTCCGGTAAGGCTATACCCGCCGGGGTATTTGCGTCACCGCCGCCGAGGCTCTACAGTAGGACCATGAGATACCCCCACGGGTATATTGGAGTGATGAAGGGCGAAGGAGAGCACCGCATGAGTGCTACCGCAGGCTCCGGCGTCGAGGTCGTGGCCATCGACACACCCGCGCTGGGGGACCGGAGCTATCTTGCGCACGACGGGGATGTCGCCATGGTGGTGGACCCGCAGCGGGACATCGACCGGGTGCTGGACCTGGCCGCGGCCCGCGGCGTACGGATCACCCACGTGTTCGAGACCCACCTGCATAACGACTACGTGACCGGCGGGCTGGCGCTGGCCCGGGCCACCGGGGCCGCCTATCACGTCAACGCGGCCGACCCGGTGGCCTTCGACCGGGTGCCGGTGACCGACGGCGACGTGATCGAGGTCAGCGCCGCCATGCGGGTGCGGGTGCTGGCCAGCCCCGGTCATACCTTCACCCACCTGGCGTACGTGCTGGAGGCGGCCGGCCACCCGCACGCCGTGTTCACCGGCGGATCACTGCTGTACGGCTCGACCGGCCGGCCGGACCTGCTCGGCCGCGCGCATGCGGACGAGCTGGCGCACGCCCAGTTCGCCTCGGCGCGCCGGCTGGCCGCGGAGCTGCCCCAGGACGCCGACGTCTACCCGACGCACGGGTTCGGCAGCTTCTGCTCGGCCACCCAGTCCGCGGGCACCTCCTCGACCATCGGCCGCGAGCGGCAGGTCAATCCGGTGCTGCGGCTCGACGAGGAGCAGTACGTGCGCGAGCTGCTGGCCGGCCTGGATGCCTTTCCCGCCTACTACGCCCACATGGGCCCGGCCAACGCCGCCGGGCCTGCCGGGCCCGACCTGGCGCCGCCCCGGCGCGCGGACGCCACCGAGCTGCGCAGGCGGATCGAGGCCGGGGAGTGGGTGGTGGACCTGCGCGCCCGCCGGGCGTTCGCGGCCGGGCACGTGGCCGGTACGCTCAGCTTCGACCTGGACGGCGCCTTCGCTACCTACCTGGGCTGGCTGATCCCGTGGGGCACGCCGCTGACCCTGCTCGGCCGCACGCCTGAGCAGGTGGCCGAGGCCCAGCGGGAACTGGTCCGGATCGGCATCGACCGCCTCGCCGCGGCCGCCGCTGGCCACCCCGCCGACTGGTCCGACGGCCAAGCCCTGCGCAGCTACGCCGTGGCCGACTTCGCCGACCTGGAAGCGGTTCGCCATCACCGCCCGGTCGTCATCCTGGACGTCCGCCGCGACCAGGAGTGGAACGCCTCGCACATCACCGGGGCCGTGCACATCCCGATCCACCAGCTGCCGTCGCGCCTGGCCGACGTGCCCGAAGGCGAGATATGGGTGCATTGCGAGGCCGGCTACCGCGCCTCGGTCGCCGCGTCGTTCCTCGACGCCGCCGGCCGCACCGTCGTCGCCGTCGACGACGAGTTCCACCGCGCCGCCGGCGCGGGCCTGCCCATTGACGGCCTGCGGCCGCAGCTGGCGGCACAGTAACTCCCCTGGGCACGCGCCGGCCTGCCCGTCGTCGCCAGCGGCGGCGGCCCGGGCCGCGTCGCCTGAGCCGCGCAGCCAGTACCACGACACCACCAGCACCCATCCGGAAGAAACGGAGAACCAGCATGTGCAGTCCGGCCGTCTGCCCCCGCTGCAAGAAGATCACCTGGACCGGCTGCGGCGCCCACGCCAACCAGGTCCTGGCGAGTGTCCCGAAGGAAAAGCAGTGCACCTGCTGACCGGCCGCGGGATGAGCGCGGTCGCTTCTAGGTGCGGGTATTGCGGATTATCCGGAACATCTTGATGTTGACGCGGGCGAATCGCCACAGCTGCCAGGGAACGAACGTCCGCATGAACAGGGTCCACCGGGTGGGCCGGGTGACATAGGGCGCGGTACCCGCGGTCACCTTCGCGGACGCGGCGCCGGGCTCGGCGGGCGGCTTGGCGGGAGAGTCAGTTGCCATGATCGGTTACTCCGGGATGAGAGACCAGCCGGGACGGAGCCTGGCCTTGTACAGGAACATGTGGTGCAGCAGGATCTTGATCCAGTGCCCGGCCAGCCCGATCTCGCCGAACGTCCGGTCCAGGTCGCGCCCGTACAGCGGGTAGCGGTCGAAGTCCGGGACGATCGGGTACACGGTCATCGACGCGGCCGTGCCGGTGAGCAGGTGCGCGCCGGCCGAGGCCACGCAGGCCGCGCCCATCTCGGCCATGGATGCAGTGTGGGTCGGTCGCGGCGCGCCGCGGATCATGTCGGCGATGCTGGCCGCGACGGCCTTGCCGATCCCGGCCGAGGGCATCCCGGTGCGCGGCGGAGCCGGCGCGATGACGGTGCCGTTCGGGCTGGTGTGCGGGAGCGAGATGGCGTGCGGCGGGGCGAACGCGATCCCGGCGGCGAAGATGTTCTGGTAGGCGGGCGACTGGTAGGTGTGCGGCCAGTCGCCGGCCACCCATTGCTCGTAGGGCTTGGCGGCGTAGTCGGCGTCCACCCGCATGAAGTCGTTGGGCAGGAACAGCCGGCCGGTGATGTCCTCGCCGTCACGGCCGTAGGCTCGCAGGCCCACGCCGGAGAACGGCGGCAGCAGCATGGCGAAGTCGAACTCCTGCTCCCGCTGCGCCCCGTCGAGGGTCTCGTAGTAGACGCGGTCCTTGTCCACCTTGCTCACGTGGGCGCGGGTTATCCAGTCGATGCCCCGCTCGGCGAACAGGGACTCGGTGAACAGGTTGCTGGGCACGACGTAGCCGCCGCGCCTCATGTGCATGCCGCCCATGCCGAAATCGCCGAGCTCGTACTCATTGGTGATCCAGATGATCTCCGCCTTGTCCCGCACCTTGCGGGCCCGCAACTCGAACTCGAGGTTGACCACGTACTCCAGTGCCGCACCCTCGCAGGTGCAGGTGCCGTGACCGGTACCGACCAGGAAGCGCTGCCGCTGGCCGCGGCGCATCCGCTGGACCGCCTCGTCGAGCGCGGCAGAGGCCTGGACCGCGTGCTCAGGGGTGCACACCGACAGGCTGTGGCCATCCGGACCGAGCCCTTCGGTCTTGTCGAAGCGCAGCCGCGGCCCGGTGGCGTTGATCAGAAAGTCGTACGGAATCTTCCCGGTGCCGCCCGAGGCCGGCTCGATCACCACGTAAGGGCCCGGGTGAGCAGCATCGCCCTCCGGGTGGATCTCGCGGGCCCAGGCCTGCCTGAACTCGATGCCGTGCCGTTCGTAGACGGGCGCGAGCGGGAACGTCACCTCGTGCGGTGCCATCAGGCCCACGCCGACCCAGATGTTAGACGGGATCCAGTTGTAGGACTCGGTGGGCGAGATAACCGTCACCTTATCGTCGCGTCCCAGCCACTTCCTGGCGTAGGCGGCAGCGGTGTGGCCGGAGATTCCCGCACCCAGGATCACCACGCGGCTCATGAGGCCTCCTATCGCAGGGGTGACCTGTGTAGCGTCCGCTGCCCGGGCTTCCGGGGACAAGGGACCAATGGCCCTGGCCAGGGAGGCTTCCGGCTCTGCTTGTTCCAGTTGGCTTCCGTGCCTTCCGATGCCTGAATTGGCAGCCCAGGCGGGCCGGCCAGGTCTTGCGATGACCTACGAAGGTCCTGCTCACCGGGGCCTTCCGGCCCGATGAATACCATGCCGGGGTATGGGAGGCTGTCCTGCGGCGGTGCAGAAGGGGAGATCTTTTCCCGAACGGGCCGTGGTGCACGCGACAGCAGACGGAAGGCAGCGATGCAGGATGAGCGCGGTTACGAGCGTGGGCCAGGCCGCCGCGCCGGGCGGTGCGGTGCGGGCCGTGGACCTGGCGATCGGCGGGATGACGTGTGCCTCGTGCGCAGCCCGGGTGGAGAAGAAGCTCAACAAGCTCGATGGCGTCACTGCGACGGTCAACCTCGTCACCGGGACGGCCAGGGTGAGCTTCCCGGCCGCGATGCCTGCCAACGACCTGATCTCGGCCGTCGAGCAGGCCGGTTACACCGCCGCGCTGCCGGTTTCGCCGGGCGGCGAGCCGCCCGGCGTGGCGGAAGATGACGGTGCCGGCGAGTTGGCCGGGTTGCGGCAGCGGCTGCTGGTGTCGGCCGCGCTGGCCGTCCCGGTGGTGGCGCTGGCGATGATCCCGCCCTGGCAGTTCCGGAACTGGCAGTGGGCCTGCCTGGCGCTGGCCTCACCGGTGGCCGTATGGGGGGCGTGGCCGTTCCACCGCGCCGCCCTGGTCAGCGCCCGGCACGGCGCTGCGACCATGGACACGCTGATCTCGGTCGGGGTCACGGCGGCGTACCTGTGGTCGCTGTACGCGCTGTTCTTCGCGGCCGCGGGCCGGGCGGGCGCGCACATGAGCTTCGCCTGGCTGGCGCGAGGCAGCGGAACGGGTGCCATCTACCTGGACGTCGCCGCGGGGGTGACGACGCTGATCCTGCTCGGCCGCTATCTGGAGGCCCGGGCCAAGCGGCGCTCGGGCGCGGCGCTGCGGGCGCTGCTGTCGCTGGGCGCCAGGGACGCCGCCGTGCTGCGCGACGGCCGCGAGGTTCGCGTCCCGGTGGCACAGCTGACGGTGAGCGATGAGTTCGTGGTGCGGCCTGGGGAGAAGATCGCCACCGACGGGGTCGTCGTGTCGGGCCGTTCGGCGGTGGACACCTCGATGCTGACCGGGGAGCCGGTGCCGGCCGAGGTGGGCCCGGGCGACGGCGTGACCGGCGGGTGTGTGAACGCCGGCGGGCGGCTGGTAGTCCGGGCCACCGCGGTGGGCGCCAGCACTCAGCTGGCCCAGATGACCCGGCTGGTGACCGAGGCGCAGGCGGGCAAGGCGCCGGTGCAGCGGCTGGCGGACCGGATCTCGGCCGTGTTCGTCCCTGTCGTCATGGCCGTCGCGGCCGTGACGCTGGCCGCGTGGCTGGCCGCCGGGCAGCCCGTCGAGGCCGCGTTCACCGCCGCGGTCGCGGTGCTGATCGTCGCCTGCCCATGCGCAATGGGCCTGGCCACCCCGACCGCGATCCTGGTCGGCACCGGACGCGGCGCCCAGCTGGGCATCGTGATCAAGGGACCGGAGGTGCTGGAGTCCACCCGGGCTGTCGACACCATCGTGCTGGACAAGACCGGCACGGTTACCACCGGCAAGATGAGCCTGGCAGACGTGGCCGCCGCGCCCGGCTTGGACACCGCCGAGCTGCTGCGGCTGGCCGCGGCGGTGGAGGACGCCTCCGAGCACCCGGTCGGCGCGGCCATCGTGGCTGGCGCCACCGAACGGCTGCGGGACCTCCCGGACGGCGGGCGGCTGCCCGCGGTGGACAGCTTCGCCAGCGCGCTGGGGTTCGGTGTCTCGGGGATGGCCAACGGGCATGCTGTGGCGCTGGGCCGACGAGGCTGGCTGGAATCGCAGTGGGCGCTGCAGGTGCCGGCCGGGCTCGCCGCGCGCGCCGCGGGAGCCGAGGCCGCCGGGCAGACCGTGGTGTTCGCGGCCTGGGACGGGCAGGTCCGCGGCGTGCTGATGGTCGCCGACACGATCAGGCCCACCTCGGCGCAGGCGGTTACCCGGCTGCGTGGCCTGGGCCTGCGGCCGGTGCTGCTCACCGGCGACAACGAGCGCGCCGCCCGGGCCGTCGCCGCGGCCGTCGGCATCGGCGAGGTGATCGCCGGCGTGCTCCCGGCCGGCAAGGTGGATGCGATCAAGCACCTGCAGCAGCAGGGCCGGGTGGTGGCGATGGCCGGCGACGGGGTCAACGACGCCGCCGCGCTGGCCCAGGCCGACCTGGGTCTGGCCATGGGCACCGGCACCGACGCCGCGATCGAGGCATCCGACCTGACCCTGGTCCGCGGCGACCTGCTCGCCGCCCCGGACGCGATCGTGCTGTCCCGGCGCACGCTGGCCACGATCAAGGGCAACCTGTTCTGGGCGTTCGGCTACAACACCGCCGCCATCCCGCTGGCCGCGCTGGGATTCTTCAGCCCGCTGATCGCCGGGGCCGCGATGGCGTTCAGTTCCGTCTTCGTGGTCACCAACAGCCTGCGGCTGCGCCGGTTCCGGCCGTCCTCGACGCCGGCGATGTCCCCGCGCTATCACGCCCGCGGCAGCGAAGGCCAGCTGAGCATCATCGCGCCGGCCGCGGAGCCGCCGGCGCGGTCGGCGGGCTGTGGTCGGTGAACGCCGGCAGCCGGGCGGAGTAGATGGAGTAGCCGTCGACATGGAACGCGACGAGCGTGGCGATAGCGGTCGCGGCTGTCATCGGGACCATGAGCCCGAAGCCGCTGTGGGTGAGCTCGAGCACGAGGGCGAGACCGGACAGTGGCGCCTGCAACGACGCACCGATCATCGCGGTCGCGCCGACCATGGCGAACGCGCCGGACGGAGAGCCGGGCCAGGCCAGGCTCCAGGCGAGGCCGAGCGCGCCGCCGAGAACCGCGCCGGTGGCCAGCGTCGGGGTGAACAACCCGCCGGATGCCCCGCTGCCCAGGCACATGGCCGTGACCAGCGGCTTGAGCGCGAACAGGACGAACAGCAGGCCGATGCCGCCGACGCCGAGGAAGGCGTCATGGGCCATGTCCAGGCCGTTGCCGAACAGCTGCGGGTACCAGATGCCGGTAACGCCGAGAATTCCGAAGGCGATCACCGGCGCGAACAGCGCTTGCGTCCCCCGGGCGCGGTGGTGCGACACCCAGCCGATGAGCCTGATGTACCCGGCCGAGACCAGCCCGATGACCGGCCCGGCCAGCAGGGCCCAGGTCATCACCGACCAGGTGACACGGTAGTCCGGGATGCCCTGGTAGACGGCGCGGTCGGGCAGGTAGACCCAGGCCGTGGCGGTCGCTATCCAGGCGCACACGATGGCCGGCAGGATGACCGGCAGGGAGATGCTGCCGATGAGGATCTCGGCGGTGAACAGGGCCCCGGCGAGCGGGACGTTGTAGACCGCGGCGAACCCGGCGCCGCCGGCGCAGGCGACCAGCAGCCGCCGCTGCTGCGACGACAGCCCGCCCCAGCCGGCCAGGACGCTCCCGGCCGCACCGCCCAGCAGCTTGGGCGCCGCCTCCCGGCCGATCGAGGCGCCCATACCGATGACGACCTCCGAGATCACCGACGTACCCACGCAGCGGCGGAACGACAGCCGCCCGTCGCCGTTCCACAGCGCCTCATCGATCTCCGATGGCTCGCCCTTGGTGTAACGCCGCAGCAGGAACCAGGCGACGCCGCCGAATGCGCCCGCGATCAGCAGGGAGCCGACCCGCCGCACCGCCGGTGCCTGCTCAACACCATGCTGGAAGCTGCCCGAGTGGTAGCCGAACGCCGCGTACTGCACGTTGAACAGCAGCAGCATCATCACCGCGCCGAGCAGCCCGGTGGCGATGCCGGTCAGCACCACCATCAGCCAGAACCGCGGGGTGAGGACCTCGGCCCCGGCGTTGGTGATGTTCGGCTGCTCCATCGCGCCGCGGCCCGACGGCAGCCGCTGCTTCAGCAGCGGCTGCGGGCGGCGCATGCGCTCGCTGGCCCGGGCCTGCCGCCGGCGCCGCGCAGCGCTCAGCCAGCGCGGCGAGCCGGAGCGGCGTTCCCCGCCGCCGGGACCGGTCATGCGGACGGCCCCGGGCGCTTGGCCCACTGCCGGGCACTCAGTTCTGTCCCCGCCATACACCGACGGTAAGACCGGCCGCCATGAGCACGACAGGCGGACCCCACACTTGCCGGGCTGCGCTGGTATCTGCGGGCCCAGACCGACGCGCTGAGGACTGCCTTCCTCAGGTTGGCGGGCGGGGGTCGCACGCGGCCGCCTGCGTGAGCAGGGCGGCGGCGAGCCGCCGGGCCTCGCCGACGGTCAGGCCGGCCCAGGTGCCGGCGTCGCTGTCCGGCGAGGCACCGATGCGGAGGCTGACGCGCTGGGCGGGGTGGCCGCCACCGCCGAGGATGAGGTGGCCGACCTGGATCTGGCGGCCGCACATGGTGCGGAAACTGACGTGATGCCCGGCGCCGCCGGCACCGGGAGCGCTGCTGTGCATGGCATGCCTCCGCAGCCCGGTGTCAGGGCGTGAGTGCCGCGAGGGCGCTGGCGAGGCGTCGCGCTACCTCGTCGGCGACGGGCTTGAGCTCGGGCCGTCCGGTCACGGTGACCATGACCTGCGGGTCGAGCGCTTCGACGAGGGTGCCGCCGGCGATGGCGCGGACGACGATGTTGCAGGGCAGCAGCAGCCCGATACTGCGGTCGATGCCTAGCGCCTGGTGGGCGAACGGCGGGTTGCAGGCGCCGAGGATGATGTAATCCTCGATCTGCTCGCCGAGCTTGTCCCGCAGTGTAGCGGTGACGTCGATCTCGGTGAGCACGCCGAACCCCTGCCCCTTGAGGGCTTCCCGGATCCGGCCGACCGCGTCGGCGAACGGGAGATCCAGGGTGACGCTGGTGCCGTAGCTCATCGCGGTGCCCCCTGGGTGTCCTTGGTCAGTGCGACGGTACTCATGCTCTCGCTCTCCTCCTGCTTCCCGAACCGGGGTCGATATACCCCCACCCGTATAACGGGCCGCCGCGTTCCTTATTCCGCGCAGTGGCCCAGCAGGCATGCCGGCGGCAGCGGGAACCAGCGCAGCGCCTCGAAATCCGGCGGCAGCCCGGTGGGTCCCTCGTCGAGATGCGCTGGCCGTGCGGCCAGGACGGCCCAGGCCTGCCGCAGGTAGCCGGGGAAGGCATCCTCGCCGGCTTGGCCGCGCTGCCGGGGATAGTCCATCTCGCCGTCCGGGCCGTAACGGACGTCGGCCAGGGTGATCTGCGGCCGGGGCGGGCCGGAGAAGTGTCGCCACAGGCCGGTGCGCGGGTCGAACCGGTAGTCCGGGAGCAGCCGGTAGCCGTCGGCGGCGATCAGCTCGACCGCGGCGGCGATGTAGCCGGCCGTGGCCTCGGAGATGAAGTAGTTGAGGTTGACTCTGGTCCAGCCGGGCTTGATCCCGTCGCAGCCGTGGCCGATCTCCTCGCGCAGGGCGTGCGAGCGGGCCGGGCCGATGGCCAGCAGCCGGTGCCCGTACGGGCCGGCGCAGGAGCAGCCGCCGCGGGCCTGGATGCCGAACAGGTCGTTGAGCAGCGCCACGACGAAGTTGTGGTGCAGGTACCGGTCGCCGTGGCGGATGCGGAACGAGATGATGGAAAGCCGCGCGGCCGTGGGGCTGCCGAGCACCTCGAGGCCGGGATGGCCAGCCCAGCGGCGCAGCACATGCCGCCACAAATGCTCCTCGCGGGCCGCGATCAGGTCGGTCCCGACGGCCCGCTTGAGAGCGAAGACCAGGCCGGCCCGGATGGACTCGACGATGGCGGGGGTGCCGCCCTCCTCGCGCGCGACCGGGTCGTCGAGGTACTGGTGGCCGACGGGGTCGACGAACGCCACCGTGCCTCCGCCCGGCGCGGTCGGGACGGTGTTGCGGACGAGGTCGCGGCGGACGACCAGGACGCCGGGGGTCTGCGGGCCGCCGGGGAACTTGTGCGGGGACAGGAACACCGCGTCCTTGTGGTCGCCCGCGCCCGGGCGGGAGGCGGCGACTTGGATCGGCACGTACGGTCCGGCGGCGGCGTAGTCCCAGAACGACAGCGCCCCGTGGGCGTGCAGCAGCCGGGCGACCGCCGCGGTGCCGGTCAGGATGCCGGTCACGTTGGAGGCGGCCGAGAAGCTGCCGATCAGCAGCGGCAGGCGTGCGTACCGGTCCAGCTGGCGGCCCAGGTCGGCCAGGTCGATGTGGCCGTCGGCGTCCTCACCGATGACCACCACCTCGGCGATGGACTCGCGCCAGGGCAGCTCGTTCGAGTGGTGCTCGTACGGGCCGACGAATACCACCGGCCGTTCCGCCTCCGGGATACGGTCGGCCAGCCGGTACCGTTCGTCCAGCCCAGCTGGGATACGCAGCTCCAGGATGCCGATCAGCTTGTTCACCGCGGCGGTGGCCCCGGACCCGCAGAAGATCACCAGGTCATCGGCGGTGCCGCCGACCGCGTCGCGGATGATGCACCGGGCGTCCTCGCGCAGCCGGGTGGTCGCCAGGCCGGTGCCGGAGCTCTCGGTGTGGGTGTTGGCGTACCGGGGCAGCACCGCGTCCCGGATGAAATCCTCGATAAAGTCCAGCGACCGGCCCGAGGCCGTGTAATCGGCGTAGGTGACCCGGCGCGGCCCGAACGGGCCGTCCATCAGCTCCCCCTCGCCGATGATCCCCCGCCGGATCCGCTCCACCAGCGGCGACGTCACCATCCTTGGTGCGTCAGACTCGGTCGTCGCCTGCTCAGCGGTCGCCATCGCCGCCCTCATTCCCATGCCGGGTCGCTGACCTTCCAGGCAACCGCCGCCGCCGCGGCAGGCAATACCAACCAACGTCCTTACCACTAGGGCCGTCCGGCCCGATGCGCGGGCCAGCCGCTCCTGGCCAGTGACGGAACGGCCGATGAATTCTGGCTGTGGCCGGGGCCGCCCATATTGTTCTGTTTACGAAGCAAAAGGCATACTGGGTCGCGGGCATTTGCCTGGTGGGCTGGCCGCAGAGGGAGGAGCCTGGTGGCGATCGGTGAGCCGGTTACGGGGATAGCAGGGCGGCCGGCCGTGCTGCTGCGGCGCGGGCGGGTGCTCGAGGGGGTCACGCTGGGGTGGAACGTGGCCGGGATCGCGGTGCTGGCGGTGGCCGCGGTGGCGGCCCGGTCGGTGGCGCTGGCCGGGTTCGGGCTGGACTCGCTGATCGAGATCGGCGCGAGCACGGTGGTGCTGTGGGAGCTGTCCGGGACCGGGGAGGACCGGCAGCGGCGGGCGCTTCGGCTGATCGGCGGGGCGTTCCTGGTTCTGGCCGCCTACCTGGTGGTCCAGTCGATCCTGGTGCTGGCGACCGGGTACCGGCCCGGGCACAGCGTGCTCGGGATCGTCTGGACGGCGCTGACCGCGGCGGCGATGTTCACGCTGGCGGCGGGTAAGGCCCGGACCGGGCGGGCGCTCGGCAACCCGGTGCTGCTGACCGAGGGACGCGTCACCCTGGTGGACGGCATCCTGGCCGTCGCCGTGCTGGCCGGGCTGACGCTGAACGCGGCGGCGGGCTGGTGGTGGGCCGACCCGCTGGCCGCCCTGGTCATCGTGTTCTACGCGCTGCGAGAAGCCCGGGAGATCTTCCTGGCCGGCCGCTGACCGCGGTCGCCCGGCTGGCTATGTGCGTGATCAGGTCCCGGGCCTGAACTAGGTCGACCGGCCCAGCCGGGCGTAAGAATACGGGCAACTGGAAGAACCGGCCGATCGCCGCGGCGAGCTCCGTGGTGTCAAGCAGGCCGTTGCGGTCCTGGTCGAGGCGGTCGAAGGCCCGGGCGGCCTCGTGGGCGCGGGCACCGTAAACGGCGGCTAGCCGGCCGTACTCCCCGCGGTCGAGTGCTCCGTTACCGTCCTGGTCAGCTATCTGGACCAGGCCGCGTGCGGCGGTCCGCGCCGCGGCGTCGAAACCAGGACGGTCCTCGATGGTCCGGCCCACCGCGGCCATGAACTCGTCCTTGGAGATTTCCTGATCACCGTTGGCGTCCATATGCGTCAGCAGCACGTCGAACAGAGCACGCTGCCCCGTGGCCACCGCCTGCGCCGTCGCCGAATCGGCGGCGTGGCCGAAGGCGTCGCACAGACTCCGGGTCAACTGCTGGTAGTCGTCGCGTTGCCAGACGCCGTTACCGTCGATGTCGAGGAGGCCGAAGCGGCGCTCGAGCACCGCCTGCTCCCTTGCTCGCCTGTTCCAGACGGTCCCGGCCAGGACGGTAACCACCAGGACGGCAGCGACCAGGGTCAACGACAGCCATGCCGGGATCTCCGGGGCCCACCCTGCCCCGGACTCATGCAGCGCGTGCAGCAGGAGCTTCACGCCGATGAAGCCACAGATGATCCCGAGGCCCTTGTTCAGGTAGGTGATCCGGTCCAGGACCCGCGCCAGCAGTGCATACAGCTGCCGGAGGCCCATCAGCGCGAACACGTTACAGGCCACGACCAGCGGGGCGCTGGTCGTGATGCCGAAGACGGCCGGGATGGAGTCCACGGCGAACAACACATCGGCCAGCCCGATCGCGACGGCCAGCAACAGCATTGAACCGGCCTCCGGGCCATGGCCGTGATCTTCGCCGACCGCCAGGCGGCGTCGCAGCCAGGACAGCAGCCGGCTGTGCTCGCCTGGCTGGCTGTCCTGGCGTCCGGTCATGAGGCCGGTGGCGGTCCACACCAAGATGACGCCGAGCGGGTAGAACAGCCAGCTGAACCGGTCCAGGGCCGCCACCCCGGCCACGATGAGGACCGAACGCAGCGCCAGCGCGAACCCGATACCGAGCAGGAGCACACGATGCTGACGGGCAGGCGATACTGCGAACCAGCCCATGATCACGTAGAAGATGAACAGGTTGTCCGCGCTCAGGCTGTACTCGGTGAGATAGCCGGCGTAGAACTGGCCCGCCGTCACCCAGCCGGCCGTGATGCCCACGCCCAGCCCGAAGACCACCGCCAGCGACACGTATATCCCGGCCCAGATGATCGCGCTGCGCGTGGTGAACGAGACGCGGCCCGGACGGGAGGTGCATACGATTTCTGCGGCGACGGCCACGGCCAGGGCCGCAGCCGACACCTCCCATATCCACGCCGGAACAGTCACGTGACCGCAGTCTAATTCCGCGGGCCGGTACTGAAAGCCGCGCACTCGGGTGAAGATGATCTGGCCGCCGGCCGCGAGGGCGTGATCGTCCCGCCTGTGCCGCCGCCCAGAATCACGATCCGCCTCATGTCTCCAACCTCCCTCCGGCTGATCCGGCAGGCCAGGGCCATTGGTCCATGATCAAGATGACCATCGCAGTAGCGCCGCGGTCATGCCAGCTGAAGCGGGCTGCAGGGCGACGCGTCACCCTGGTGGACGGCATCCTGGCTGTCGCGCCGGGATACGGGATCCTGGCCTCGGCCGTCCGGATCTCTGCCGAACGGGCCGTGGTTCCCCGCCCCGCAGTCATCGAACACGCCGCGGCGGAAATGTCGTATCTGCCGGTTACTCTAGAACCTATGTTTGATATAGATATCTCGGCGGCTGGATCCGGCACGGCCTCCATACCCGCCGCTGATCCGGTCGCTGACCTGCCGTTGGAGCGGCTGGAGGCGCAGATCTGTGAGCTGGCCGGGCATCTGGCCGCGGCGACGTGCCGGTTCCTGGTGCTGCTGGGTGACTTTGATGCCCGGCGGGGCTGGGCCAGCTGGGAGATGAACAGCTGCGCGGAATGGCTGTCGTGGAAGTGCCAGCTGGGCTCGGGGACGGCCCGGGAGCATGTCCGGGTGGCCCGGGCGCTGCGGGACCTGCCGGTGATCGCCGGGGAGTTCGGGGCGGGCCGGCTCTCGTATGCGAAGGTGCGGGCGCTGACCGCCAGAGCAGCCAGAGCAGCCAGAGCAAGCCAGAGCAGCCAGAGCAGCCAGAGCAGCCAGAGCAACCAGAGCAACCAGAGCAACCTGGTGAACCCGAGCCGGTCCGTCCCTGGAAATGGGCGATCGAGCCGCAGGACTGGATGCCCAGCCTCCGGCGCCGGGCCTAGTAGACCAGGGCCTGGGTGCCTTCGGCCATGATCTCGGCGACGAAGGTGGCGGCGCCGGCGATCCTGATGCCCTCGATCAGGTCGTCTGGCGTGATGTCACGGCGCGCGGCGCACTGGGTGCAGACGGTCACGGTGCCGGCGGCCAGCACCCCGGCCAGCAGGTCAGCCAGCGGCGCGGCGTGCGGGAGCGAGAACTTCTCGGCCCGGCCGGGCAGGCCGAACCAGGCCGACTCGCCGGTCAGCCACAGGGACACGCCGATCCCGCTGGCCACCGCGGCGGCGGCCACGGTGAGGGCCTGATTGCAGCGTTCCGGCTCATCGTGGCCGACGGTGACCTTGATGACGAGAGAGCGCTCGGCCATGGCAGAACTCTAGTCCGGCGCGGCGCGGGCCGGCCCGGCCGGTCCGCGCCTAAACTGCGGAGGATGCACGGCATGCTGAGCGCCACGATCCTGATTTGCGTGTTCACCGCCGTAGCCCTCTCCTATAGGCACTCACCTCTTCCGTTTCCGTGTCCTTACCGGGCTGGTTTGTCGTAGGGCATCACCTCCCTCCGGACGACTCGGCGGGCATCCCTACTCCCTGGTAACTCGGACCTTGGTATCGATACGGCGGGTGATCGTCCGCGTCCACGTCCACGCCGCGTAAGTGGCCCTACGCGTGCAGACGTGCGAGGCGCGGACGAACGATGGACGAACCGACCATCACGATGCGTGACGGGAGGCGCCCTCGGCATGCCCGACGCCCCTGACAGCGCGGCATAGCGCTGCGGAGGCGCCGGCCTACACCACGGGCATAAGTGCGGGCCTGTTCGCCTGCC
This sequence comes from uncultured Actinomycetes bacterium, assembly GCA_963835775.1. Taxonomy (GTDB): domain Bacteria; phylum Actinomycetota; class Actinomycetes; order Streptosporangiales; family Streptosporangiaceae; genus Palsa-504. Next base: position 111,217 of record CAWIHB010000012.1, read on the forward strand.
TGGGGCGATCCTGGGGCCTTTTGGTGCCGCTGCTGATGGCTCACATCCGATCCGGTACGGGCGGATCACCGGGCAACAAGGGTTTATCAACGGGAATATTTGGCCGGGATACCTGCATCGGTTCCTCCCTCCCCAGATGACGTCGGGTTGTGCAGGGGGTCTGACGGTAAGCCCGCATCGGCGAACGGAGTCGCACGCCATGTGCGACCTTGTCCGGACTCCGGCAGGCAAGGTCACGTCGCGCTGGGATACGATCAAGGAGGTTCGCAGTTGCGAGGGAGACACCGCGTAGCGATGGATGATCGTGAGCTTGGGTTGCGAATCGCTTACTGGCGCGAACGGCGCGGCGTAACTCAGCGGCTCCTTGCCAACCGGGTCGGCCGTTCTAAAAGCTGGGTCGAGAAAGTCGAGGCAGGCACCCGGAGCGCTAACCGTCTACCCATTCTTCTGTCCATTTGCGAAGAGCTTCGCATTGACCTTCCCGTCCTCATCGGGAATGACCTAGCAAGGGACACGCACGATTGCATAAATGATATCCAGGTCGAGCATATCCGCACTGCCCTGGAATGCTACGACGCTATCAGGAATGACATCCCCGATACCTTCACCGCTGATATGCCGCGGTTGCGGCGTCAGGTATCTTATGCCTGGTCCGCTTTTGAGCTCGCGGACTATCAAGTTGTCAGCCGGACCCTGCCTGACATTCTGCTGTATGCTCAGCGATCCCACCTGGTCATGGAAAGCACGGACACGGCACGCATCCTGACAGAGGTATATCAGATTACCGCTTCGACCTTGCGGAAGCTCGGAGAGTATGAGCTGGCATGGCTGGCGGGTGATCGGGGGTTGTGCTGGCTGAGCGAGATGGGGATTTGATGGACGCGGCCTGACAGGATTCCGCGTGGCCATAGCGCTCACGTCGCTAGGGCGCGCGAAAGCGGCGTTTGATCTTAACGTGTCGTACGCAGCGCGGCTCGAGCGTGACCTTCGTACCGAAGAGGCAAAATCGGTTTACGGGCATATCCTCTTGCAGGCGGCAATGGCAGCGGCAAGCAAAGGGGACGCTACCGGCGTTCGCGACATGATCGGCGAAGCCAAGAGCATCGCCCGCCACATCCCGGCCCATGTCAACCATTACCGGTTGTCTTTCAGCCCGGCGAACGTGGGATTGCACCACGTTGCGGCGCTGGTAAGCCTGGGCGAGGGCGGGCTGGCCGTGGAGGCTGCCGCTGATATTGACGAGGAAGGAATCAGGGAATTGCGGCGGGAGCGCAGAGCCACCTACCTGATAGATATCGCGAGAGGGTACAGCCAGGCCGGCCAGCGTGGTGAAGCAGTAGAAAAGCTACTAGAGGCTGAGGCACTCGCGCCTCGCGAGGTTAATTGCCGGCCGGTAGCGCGCAGCACAATCGAGAACCTGGTACAGCGCTCGCGCGGTAACCCGTCCAGTTCCCTGCGCTCTCTTGCCGAACGATGCGGAGTCACCGCGTGACCCGTGTCCTTTACGTCATCGCTTGCGGGGCGCCACCCGCACGTCACGTTTCCCGTCTCATAGAGCCCGCGCAAAAGGCCGGATGGGATGTCTGCCTGCTCCTGACCCCGTCGGCGACCAGGTTCATCGATTCCGCCGCGCTGGAGAAACTGACGGGTCACCTCGTGCGGAGCGAGTACAAAGAACCAGGAACGCCAGATGTCTTGCCCCCGCCCGACGCCATCATTGTCGCCCCGGCAACCCTCAACACCATCAACAAATGGGGTTACGGAATATGCGACACGCTCGCGCTAGGTATCCTCGTCGAAGCGATCGGCAAGAAGCTCCCTGTCATCGCGTTGCCGTTCACGAACTTTGCGCACGCCGCTCACCCAGCTTTCGAGGAAAACATCGGGAAGCTTCGCTCATGGGGTGTTTGTATTCTCTACGGGCCGGATGTTTACCCGCTGCACGCTCCCGGCACCGGAAGTCAGCATCTTGACATATTCCCCTGGGAACTCACCCTGGAATCGCTAACCCAGATGACCGCTCCCGAAACCGCATAAGGCGATCCCCCCGGCCCCGTAATACGGCGGGAGGGCGGTGATCTCTGCCGGAGCGCCGCCGGACCAGCGCCAGATCGTCCAGTGCGCCGCGTGGCCGGCCTGCACTGGCCCGGGTTCGGCCCAGATCGCCTGTCCCTGCGCGGTCATGTCGTAGAACACAGGTGCCCCGGCGGGAAAGGAGAGCAGGGTCGTGCGGCGGCCTGAAACCGGTGCTATCGCCACCCGCTGACAAACGCTGCCCGAACCCATGTACAAGACCACCTGGCCTGGCGGGACGACGGGCGCGGCGGTTCCCGGTCCCTCATTGCGGCACGGAGCCCGGCGGTCTTGGTCCGGTACTCGCCGCAACGATGAACCCCCGGACTTGCAGGGGCCCAGCTTCACTAAGCCCGTGAGTTCCCAGTGAAGAACCTCCAGTCAGGCTGAACTCACGGCAGACTTGCCGGTAAGAAACGTGTCGCCAGGGCAAAGTGAGTTCAGCTGTCACGTGTCGTGATCGCGATCAGTCTGTCAGCGTCTCGGCGCAGGGTCGCGGCCAGCTGGTTGCGTGCCGTCTCGGGAATCCCGTCCGGGAGTTTGCCGCCGTTCGCGGCCAGGTCGGCGGCGCCGCTGATGTACCTGGCCGCACGCCGCAGCAACGCCGCCGGGAACAGGATCCCTGCCGGGTCGCTGGCCTGCTCCGCCGCGGCGCCGGCGGTGATCTGCCCGAACCCGGACAGCGTCTGCGCGTAGGTGGTGATGACGTCCCTGAGGTGACCGGGCGGCTCGTTCGCCGCCCGTATCTGCATGGCCTCGGCCAGGGCCGCGACGGTGATCCCCACCAGGGCCAGCGGCAGCGGAACGGTCCGTGGCGCCTCCATCAGGTCGGCGCCGGGCCGTTCGACCGCGACCTCGAACAGCATCCGCCGGGCCATGTCCTTGATGATCTCGTCGCCGAGATAGGTGCGGGCGGTTGCCTCGGTGACTCTCATGAAGGCTGCTACGGCACGGACCTGCCCGGTGATCAGCTCACCGGCACGCTGCCGGTCGAGGTGCATGCCGGACGCAGCCAGGTCCTCCAGGAACACGTCGATCTTGCTGTCGAGCCACGTACGTCTAGGCATATGGCAAGTCTTCCATCCTCCCGCCACGGAGCCCGGTTACTCCGAACGGCCGGCGGCGGTAACCCAGTGGTCCTCAGCCCGCCATCGCCACTGGCCGTTCCGCTGTTGCTCAAGCCCGCTCCGCCCGGCCCCAGCCATCATGGACAGCGTGCCAGAAACACCCGGCCGGCGGTGACCTTGATGACGAGAGAGCGCTCGGCCATGGCAGAACTCTAGTCCGGCGCGGCGCGGGCCGGCCCGGGCGGTCCGCGCCTAAACTGCGGAGGATGCACGGCATGCTGAGCGCCACGATCCTGATTTGCGTGTTCACCGCCGTAGCCCTGGTCTGCCTGTACGTGGCCGGGCGCGTGCTGATGGCCGGAGGGCGCCGTGGCGATGCATCCTGACCTCGAGCCGATGGCGTTCCTGCTCGGCCGGTGGGAGGGCGCCGGGATCGGCGGCTACCCGACCATCGAGTCGTTCCGGTTCGGCCAGGAGATCACCTTCAGTCACAACGGCAAGCCGTTCCTCAGCTACGTCAGCCGGACCTGGCGGCTGGACGAGGAGGGGCGGCTGGGCCCGCCGCTGGGCACCGAGAGCGGCTACTGGCGGCCGCGGCCGGACAGCCAGGTCGAGGTGATGCTGGCCCACCCGACCGGCATCGTGGAGATCTACCTGGGCGAGATAACCGGGACCCGCATCGAGATGGCCACCGACGTGGTGGCCCGCACGGCCACGGCCAAGGAAGTGACGGCCGGGCACCGGCTGTACGGGCTGGCGGCCGGCGACCTGGCCTACGCCTACGACCTGGCCGCCATAGGCCACCCCCTCCAGCCCCACCTCTCCGCCCAACTCAAGCGCATCAATTCCGACAGCGAGCAGGCGGGCCCGGCCTAAGCAGCCGAGAAAGACAGATGTCCCCGGGCGACTCTCGCACGGCACAGGGTTGCGCTGCGCGGGGACCGGCTGGACTAGGCCGGTCAGCCCGGGGACTCGGTGTCTGCCAGGATTAGCCGGCCGCCGTCCCGTTAGTCGAACTGGACGTCGTGCCGGCGGGAAGGCGGCTAGCTGACAGCCACCTCGCGAGTCCGTCGTCTATGCATACTTTCGGACCACCTCCTTTCCCGCGTACCTCGCACGTTAGCCGCGAAGCGGGCCGGCAGGCAAGAGCATTTCTCGGTGCAGACAATCACACCCTGCGAACTACTATGGGCCCATGAACGCGGATGCACCGTCGCCTGAGCTTCCGGTGCGTGCGTGGGATGAGCAGCTCCGGGCCCGCGGCTACCGGGTGACGCCGCAGCGGCAGCTGGTGCTCGAGGCGGTGGCCAGGCTGGATCACGCCACCCCAGAGGAGATCGGTGCCCAGGTGCAGCAGACGGCGCGCGGCGTCAACATCTCCACCATCTACCGCACCCTGGAACTGCTCGAGCAGATCGGCATGGTCACTCACACCCATCTGCGGCACGGTGCGCCCATCTACCACCTGGCCAGCGACGCCGACCACGTGCACCTGCTGTGCCGCTCCTGCGGCCGGGTGACCGAGATCAGCCCGGACGCCATCCGCCCGCTGATCACCACCCTGGAAGAGCGGCACGGCTTCGAGACCGACGTCGGCCACCTGACCGTCTTCGGCCGCTGCCGCGAGTGCCGGGCCGCCGCGAGCCAAAGCGGCGCGGTCCCGCCTGGACTGAGGAGCGAGGAACGAGCGACGAGGGAAGGCGGGGCCTTGTGAGCGCCGCGGAGGCGAGCGGGGAAAACACAGCGAGCGAGCCAAAGGGCCGCGGCGTTGCCTGGACCGAGGAGCGAGGAACGAGCGACGAGGGAAGGCGACGCCTGTGAGCGGCCCGGAGGCGAGCGGGGTAAACACAGTGAGCGAGCTGTTGAAAATAGAAGGCGCGGTGGCGGCGAGCGGGGTGGACCAGGGGGTCGCAGCGCACTACGGCGACCCGATGCGCGAGCAGCGCGCGCTGGAAGGCGCGGCGGGGTTCGTCGACCGGTCCAACCGGGGCGTGCTGACCATCACCGGGCCGGACCGGCTCAGCTGGCTGCACAGCCTGACCACCCAGCAGCTGGAGAAACTGGCCGCCGGGAGCAGCGCCCAGGCGCTGATCCTCAGCCCCACCGGCCACATCGAGCACCACCTGACGCTGACTGATGACGGCAGCACGTCGTGGATCCACGTGGAACCAGGCACCGCGCCGGCGCTGCTGTCGTTCCTGACCTCGATGCGGTTCATGCTGCGCGTCGAAGTGGCCGACGTCAGCTCGCGGTACGCGGTGCTGTCCGTGCTCGGGCCCCGGGCGGGCGATCTCGCCGCGGAGCTCGACGGGGTGGCGGCCCGGGTGGAGCCTGGATCGTTCGGCACCATCGATCTGATCGTGGCGCGGGACCTGCTGGCCGGCGCGGCCGGAGAGCTGGTGCGGCGGGGGGCCGTCCCGGCCGGCATGTGGGCTTTCGAGGCGCTGCGGATCGCCGCGCACGTGCCCCGGTTCGGCCTGGACACCGATCACCGGACCATCCCGCACGAGGTCGGCTGGATCGGGACCGCGGTGCACCTGAACAAGGGCTGCTACCGGGGCCAGGAGACGGTGGCCCGGGTGCACAACCTCGGCCACCCGCCGCGGCGGCTGGTCTTCCTGGACCTGGACGGCAGCGTCGACCGGCTGCCCGCCCACGGCAACCCGGTCGAGCTCGACGGTCCAGAAAAAGGCCACACAGTGGTCGGCTTCACCGGGTCGGCGGCGCGGCACTACGAGCAGGGCCCGATCGGGCTGGCCCTGGTCAAGCGCACGGTACCGGTGGCGGCGACGCTGCTGGCCGGGGGCGTCGCGGCGAGCCAGGAGGTCATCGTGCCGCCGGACGCCGGTGCCAACGTGAAGGTCACGCTGCGTTCCCGGCCGATAGTCTGAGGCATCCCACCGAACGGGAGGTTGACTTCGTGCTGCGCAGGATCCTGCTCGCCGCGTCGGCTAGCCCGCGGCTGCGCCAGCTCATCACCACCGCGCCGCAGACGCGGGCCATCGTCGAGGGCTACGTGGCGGGCGAGACCGCTGACGACGCGGTGCGGGTGACCCGCGCGCTGCGGGCCGCCGGGCTCCTGGTCAGCCTGGACTACCTGGGCGAGGACACCAGGGACGAGGCCCAGGCCGCGGCGGTCACGCAGGAGTACGTCCAGCTGCTCGGCAAGCTCGGCGCCGAGGGCCTGACCCACCGGGGCGCGGCCGAGGTCTCGGTCAAGCCGACCGCGGTCGGGCTGTCGCTGAGCCCGGACCTGGCCGCGGGCAACATCGCCCGGATCTGCGCCGCCGCGGCGCAGGCGGGCACCACGGTGACCCTGGACGCCGAGGAGCACCCGGCCATCGAGCCGACCATGGGCGTCGCGGCCAAGCTCCGCGCCGACCACCCCGACCTGGGCTGCGTGGTCCAGGCCTGCCTGCGCCGCGCCGAGGACGACTGCCGGGCGCTGGCCGGCTACGGGATCCGGGTCCGGCTGTGCAAGGGGGCCTACAGCGAGCCCGACCACGTGGCCTTCACCGCCCGCCGGGACATCGACCAGTCCTACGCACGCTGCCTGAAGGTGCTGATGAACGGGCCCGGCTACCCGATGCTGGCCACCCACGACCCGCGGCTGATCGAGATCGCGGCGTCGCTGGCCCGGCTGACCGGCCGCGCCAGCGGCAGCTTCGAGTACCAGATGCTGTACGGCATCCGGCCGGCCGAGCAGCGGCGGCTGGCCAACACCGGCGCGCGGATGCGGGTGTACGTCCCTTACGGCGGCGACTGGTACGCCTACCTGGTCCGCCGCCTGGCCGAACGGCCCGGCAACCTCGCCTTCTTCCTCCGCTCGCTCCGGTCGAAGAAGTAGAAAATAGGAGTTCAACTTCATGATCGCGATTCTCGGCACCGGCAAGATGGGCGAGGCGCTGCTGTCCGGGCTGCTGCGCGCGGGCTGGGCGCCTTCGGCCGTGGTGGCCGCGGTCCGGCGGGAGGAGCGGGCCGAGGAGATCGGCTCCCGCTACGGCGTGCAGGTGATGGACGCCCCGGCCGCCGCCAAGCTGGCCGACACCCTGATCCTGGGGGTCAAGCCGCAGGACATGGGCAAGCTGCTGGCCGAGATCGCGCCCGGGCTGCCGCCCGGCCGGCTGGTGGTCTCGGTCGCGGCCGGCATCACCACGTCGTTCATCGAGCGGCGGCTGCCCGGCGAGGTGCCGGTGGTCCGGGTCATGTCGAACACGCCGGTCCTGGTGGACCAGGCGATGAGCGTGATCTCGCGCGGCGCCTACGCGGGCGAGGAGCACCTGCGCCGGGCCGAGGAACTGCTCCGCCCGGTGGGCAAGGTGCTGCGCATCCCCGAGTCGCAGCAGGACGCGGCCACCGCGCTGTCCGGCAGCGGCCCGGCCTACGTGTACTACCTGGTCGAGTCGATGGTGGACGCCGGCATCCTGCTCGGCATGGCGCGCGGCGCCGCGCTGGAGATGGTGATCCAGGCGGTCTACGGCGCGGCCACCATGCTGCGGGAGACCGGCGAGCACCCGGTCATCTTGCGCGAGGCCGTCACCTCGCCCGGCGGCACCACGATCTCGGCCATCAGGGAGCTGGAGCGGCACGGGGTGCGGGCCGCGTTCCTGGCCGCCATCGAGGCGGCCCGGGACCGCGGCCGCGAGCTCGGCGCCGACCCGGGCGCGGTGCCGCCGCCGGTCCAGGGGGCATAGTGGCGGGCTCGCTCGCGCTGGCCTGGGACGACCGGCTGACCGGTTATGACTTCGGGCCCAGCCACCCGCTGGCGCCAGTGCGAGTCGAGCTGACCATGGCGCTGGCCCGCGAGCTCGGCGTGCTGTCCCTGCCCGCGGTGTCGCTGCTGGTCCCGCCCCCGGCCAGCCAGGACGAGCTCGAGCTGGTGCACGACCCGGCCTACATCGACGCGGTCCGCCAGGCCGGCCAGGACCTGAGGCCGAACTTCCGGTACGGCCTCGGCACCATGGACGACCCGGTGTTCCCGGGCATGCACGAGGCTTCGGTGCTGGTCGCCGGGGCCACGCTGGCCGCGGCCCGGGCGGTATGGCGCGGCCAGGCCCCGCACGGGGTCAATATCGCGGGCGGCCTGCACCATGCCATGCGCCGTTCGGCCAGCGGGTTCTGCATCTACAACGACCCTGCCATCGCGATCAGCTGGCTGCTGGCGCAAGGCGCGCAGCGGATCGCCTACGTCGACGTGGACGTGCACCACGGCGACGGGGTGCAGGCCGCGTTCTACGCCGACCCCCGAGTGCTCACCATCAGCCTGCATGAGCATCCGGCCACCCTGTTTCCCGGCACCGGCCTGGCCTCGGAGATCGGCAGCGGCGACGGCCGCGGGTACGCGGTCAACGTGGCGCTGCCGGCCGGCACCGGCGACGCGGGCTGGCTGCGGGCGTTCGACGCGGTGGTGCCGCCGCTGCTGCGGGCGTTCGGGCCGCAGGTGCTGGTCAGCCAGCATGGCTGCGACAGCCACCGGCTCGACCCGCTGGCCCACCTGCGCCTGTCCGTGGACGCGCAGCGCCGCGCCGCGGTCATGATCCACGACCTGGCCCACGAGACGGCCGGCGGCCGCTGGCTGCTGACCGGCGGCGGCGGGTACGAGCTGGTCCAGGTCGTCCCGCGCACCTGGACCCACCTGCTGGCCGTGGCGGCGGGCCAGCCGGTCGATCCTGGCCGCGCCATCCCCGAGGCCTGGCGGGCCCTGGCGACCGCCCGGACCGGGGAGGACGCGCCGTCGCTGATGACTGACGGCGAGCCTGCGGACTATATTCCGGTCGCGTCAGGTTTGGACCCCGGCGACCCGATCGACGCTTCGATCATGAACACCTGCCGGGCCACTTTTGCCTGGCACGGTCTGCCCGCGCCGATGTGATGATCCAAATGGCCGCCTCCGGTGGCCCAGTTTTCGCCGAATGCCGTTCCGGCCCGGCTCATGGGAACTGTCGGGCAACAAAGTGGCGCCGCCGGGATGGTGCAGCTCAGCGCCGGTAACCGTCATTGCGCGTTGAGTTATGTTGGGCGATTGCGGCCGAACGGTAACAACAATGAGGCTATGGACGGGGTTGCGCTTTTCTATACGGGACTTACCCTGGAGACGTACGTGACTGGTGCGCTGAATCCCGTCAAGTGCTCGGCTTCGTGCGGAAGGCGGAACTGGATGGCAGCCGAAACCCCCCTAAGCGACGTTAGATTTCTCACCGTTGCCGAAGTGGCCTTGATCATGCGTGTGTCAAAGATGACCGTGTATCGCTTGGTGCACTCCGGCGAACTGGAAGCCATACGCGTCGGACGTTCCTTCCGGGTCCCCGAGCAGGCAGTCAACCAGTACCTGAGAGCTGCCTTCGTCGGTACCGGATGAGTTAATGGTGGCCCCGGGCGCGTCGCCGGGGTCATGGGGGGTTGGCCCAGGCCGGATGCCCGCGTCACGGGCATCCGGGCCGGATGGGGTGGAGGCATGACCACCATCGGGCGGCGACCGCGCCGCATCGGGGGTAGCCTGTAGCGTTGGGTGTGTGTCCAGCCGCCCTGACCGGGCGAGCGTGTTGGCGTGCCCGTGATCCGCAATGCCGAGAAGGGTGGTTTCGTGGGCTCTGTCATCAAGAAGCGCCGTAAGCGCATGGCCAAGAAGAAGCACCGTAAGCTGCTGAAGAAGACGCGCATTCAGCGCCGGAACAAGAAGTAACCGGCCTCAGCTCATGGTTCCCGGCGCGGCGGGCACCGTGCACCCGTAGCGGCTGATGTCTGTTCCGGTCCTGATCGGTTTCGCGGGCGTGCTGGTCGCGGCCGTGGTTACCGGCATGCTCGCCGGGCGGTGCGTTCGCCAGCCCGGCCCCGGCTTCGCCGGCCTGGCGGTCGCGGCGCTGGGCCTGACCGTGGCGCTGGCCGCGCAGAGCCTGGGCTTCGCGAGCGGCTTCGGGCCCGCGACGTTCCGGGCCGTTCAGCTGTTCGCGCTGCTGGTCGCGCCGCTGGGGCTGGCCTGGGGCCTGGCCGAGCTGACCTGGTCAAACGACACGGCGAGGTTCGGCGCCCGGCTCGGTGCCGCGGCGCTGACCGTCGTGGGCGGCGTGATCCTGGCCACAGATCCGCTGACCGGGCCGCCGTTCAGCAAGGCCTGGCCGTCGCCGGGTGCGCACGACGACCCGATCGCGCACTACGTGCTGGACGTGGTCCAGGCGGTGACGATCGTCGTCGCCGTGGTCAGCGTGGCCCTGACCGCCCGAGGCAGCGCCGGCCAGGGTAGGGACGCCCGGCCGCGAGGCGCCGCCCTGCTGGGCGCGGGCTCGGTCGGCGCGGCCGTCCTGCTGACCGCCGCGCTGCGCCTGTCGCTGCCGGACAGGTCGCTGTACCCGCTGCTGACCCTGGTGGCGGCGGCGCTGGTGTGGTTCGGGACGACCAGGATCACCGGTCGGCCGGGCCGCGGCCGGATCGACCGCGGCCGGATGGACGGCGGCCGGATGGACGGCGGGCTCCGCGATCCGCGTGACCTTCGTGATCCGCGTGACCTTCGTGATCCGCGTGACCTTCGTGATCCGCGTGACCTTCGTGATCCGCGTGACCTTCGTGATCCGCGTGACCTTCGTGATCCGCGGGCTCCCGGTGCCTGGCGCGGCCCCGGTGCGCCTGATGAGCGGGGCCCGCGGGCCGAGCCCGGGCGGCGGATGCCGGCACCGGTTCGGCCGCCGGACTGGCACCCCCAGGAACCGGCCGGCCTTCCGCTTACCCTGCCGGGCCTGGCCGCCGCGGCTGAGGTGGACTACGTACCGGACCCGCAGCAGGCCGCAGCGCCAGGCGCGGCGCCAGGCCGGCCGTACGGCCGGATCCTGATCTTCACCCTGCTCGAGGACCGGACCGCCGACTTCGACCGGCTGGCCGAGCAGGCTGCCGAGGAGGTCAGGACCGGTGAGCCCGGCACATTGGTGTACGTCATCCATTTGGTGCCCAACGCGCCCCTGCAGCGGATCTTCTACGAGATCTACGCCGACCGGGCCGCCTTCGGCAGCCACGAGAACCAGCCCTACATGCAGCGCTTCGTGGCCGAACGGCGCGCCTGCGTGCTGGCCACCAACGTCATCGAGTTGCGGCTGAAGTGGGCCAAGGTCGCCCCGCTGCCCAGCCCCCAGCAGGCCAGCCCCCAGCAGGCCAGCCCCCAGCAGGCCAGCCCCCAGCAGGCCAGCCCGCAGCAGGCCAGCCCGCAGCAGGCCAGCGCGCCGCAACGGCCCCAGGCGCTGGAGCCGCTGCCGCCGCGGCCGGACCGGGGCCTGCGGCCGGCCGACCGACCGTGAGCGCGAACATGACCAGCGGCCCGCACCGGATCACCCCGCACCGGATCACCCCGCACCGGATTACCCCGCACCGGATCACACTGCTGAGCCGCCCGGGCTGCCACCTGTGCGACGACGCCCGCGCGGTCATCGAGCGGGTGGCCGGCGAACTGGGCGAGGGCTTTGACGAGCGCGACATCACCGCCTCGCCCGAGGACCTGCGGGAGTACTGGGACAAGATCCCGGTGACCCTGGTCGACGGGGTGCAGATCGACTTCTGGCGGATAAGCGAGGCCCGGCTGCGGGCCGCGCTCAGTCGGCCACACTGAGCGACCGCGCTGAGCCCCGAGGGCCCCGACCGGCGACTTTGTGAAGCCATGCACAAAGGCGTACCTTGGAATGGCATACCCTGGAATGACGTCGGCTGACGCAGTCTCTTACGCCTCCGCCACTCCCCAGGAGCCCAACCCTCAGGAGCCCGAACTCTGGGAGCACTGCCGCGATGCAGACAAACGCTATGCCGCCGGAGATCAACGGCCAGGCCGGCGGGATACCCGAGGCCACCGTGGCGCGGCTTCCGGTGTACCTGCGGGCCCTGTACGGGCTGGCCGAGCGAGGCATCAGCACGGTGGCCAGCGAGGAACTCGCCGCGGCCGCGGGTGTCAACTCGGCCAAGCTGCGCAAGGACCTGTCCCACCTGGGTTCCTACGGGATCAGGGGGGTCGGCTACGACGTCGACTACCTCGTCTACCAGGTGTCAAGGACGCTGGGCCTGACCCAGGACTGGCCGGTGGTCATCGTCGGCGCGGGCAACCTGGGCCGGGCCCTGGCCAACTACGGCGGCTTCGTCTCCCGCGGGTTCACCATCTCGGCCATGCTGGACAGCGACCCGGCCATTGTGGGCAGCAAGATCGCGCGGCTGACCGTCCGCCACGTGGACGAGCTCGAGGCCGTGGTGGCCAGGCACAAGGTGGCCATCGGCGTGATCGCCGCCCCGGCCGGGTCGGCGCAGGCCGTCTGCGACCGGCTGGTGTCGGCCGGCGTGACCAGCATCCTGAACTTCGCGCCGCTGGTGCTCACCGTCCCGGACGGGGTGGACGTGCGGAAGGTCGACCTGTCCATCGAGCTGCAGATCCTGGCCTTCCACGCGCAGCGCAGGTCGGCCGCCCGGCCGGAAGGCGACCTGGCCGGCACGCAACTCGCGGCGCAGGCCTAGGGCGGTGAAACGGTGAGCGTGCTGGTGGTCGGCCTCAGCCACAAGAGCGCTCCGGTGGCGATCCTGGAGCAGGCCGCGGTCAGCGGGGACACGCTGGCCAAGCTGCTCCGCGACGTGACGCTCGCCGAGTCCGTGGCCGAGACGTTCATCGTCTCGACCTGCAACCGGGTCGAGGTCTACGCCGAGGTGGACCGGTTCCACGCGGGCGTGACCGCCGTCTGCGAACTGTTCGCCCGGCACTGCGGGGTGCCGGGCCGGGAGCTGACCCCGCACCTGTACGTGCACTACGAGGACCAGGCGGTCAGTCACCTGCTCGGGGTGGCCTGCGGGCTTGACTCCATGGTGGTCGGCGAGGGCCAGATCCTGGGCCAGGTCCGCGCCGCGCTCAAGCTGGGCGAGGAGCACGGCACGGTGGGCCGGGTCCTGGGCGGCCTGGGCCGGGTCGCGCTGCGGGCCGGCAAGCGGGCCCGGGCCGAGACCGCCATCGACCAGGCCGGCCAGAGCCTGGTCAGCGTGGCCCTCGAGCTCGCCGCGTCCAGCCTCGGACCGGCCGGTAACGACCAGCAGCTGGCCGGACGGGATGTGCTCATCGTCGGGGCCGGCTCGATGAGCGCGCTGGCCGCCGCCGCGGCCAGCCGGAGCGGCGCGGCCCGCATCGCCGTGGCCAACCGGACCCGCAGCCACGCCGAACGGCTCGCCGCTGGCGTCGGCGCCGGCGTGACCGTCCTGGGGGAGTTGCCCGCCGCTCTGGCCGCCGCCGACATCGTGGTGTCCTGCACCGGCGCCGCCGGCCACGTCATCACCCGCGCCCAGGTCGCCGCGGCCACCGCGCGCAGGCAGAACCCGCTGGTCCTGGTCGACCTGGCCCTGCCGCGCGACATCGAACCCGAGGTCGCGGACCTGCCCGGCGTGGCCCTGATCGGGCTTGACCAGCTGAGCGGGCACGCCACCACCGCCCGGGACGGCGACGTGGCCGCCGTGCGCGCCATCTGCGAGGCCGAACTGGCCGCCTACCGGTCCGCGGTAGACGCCGCCCGGGTGGCCCCGACCGTGGTCGCGCTGCGGGCCAAGGCCGCCACCGTGGTGGACGCGGAGCTGGCCCGGCTGGCCAGCAGGCTCAGCGGGGACGGTCTGAGCGGTCATGCGCTGGAGGAAATAGCCCAGACGGTGCACCGGGTGGTAGACAAGCTATTGCACGCGCCGACGGTACGGGTCAAGGAACTCGCGGGCTCGCCGGGGGGCGAGGAATACGCCGCGGCGCTGCGGGTTCTGTTCGATCTTGACCCGCGCGCGGTCGAGGCGGTCATCCGTGCCGCCCCGGAGCAGGACGCGCACGGTGACCAGCAGCCGACGCGAGCGGGCGAGGAGGTGCAGCGGTGAAACAGCGAATGCTGCGGCTCGGCAGCCGCCGGAGCCCGATGGCCATCGCGCAGTCCAGCGGGGTCGCGGACCTGATGACCGGGCGGACCGGGCGGCTGGTCGAGATCGTCGGCGTGACCACGCTGGGCGACGTCAGCCAGGCCAAGCTGACCCAGATCGGCGGCACCGGGGTGTTCGTCAGCGCGCTGCGCGAGGCCCTGTGCGCCGGCGAGGTCGACCTGGCCGTGCATTCGGCCAAGGACCTGCCCGCCGGGCCCGCCGCGGGGCTGCGGCTGGCCGCGGTCCCGGTCCGGGACGACCCGCGGGACGCGCTGATCGCCCGGGACGGCGCCAAGCTGGCCGACCTGCCCGCCGGAGCGCGCATCGGCACCGGCTCGCCGCGCCGGATCGCGCAGCTGCTCGGGCTGCGCGCCGACCTGCGCTGCGTGCCGATCCGCGGCAACGCGGGCACCCGGCTGGCCAAGGTGTCCGATGGCGAGCTTGACGCGGTGGTGCTGGCCTGCGCCGGCCTGGCCCGGATCGGCCACCTCGGCGCGGTCACCCAGGTTCTCGAGCCGGAGGAGATGCTGCCCGCGCCCGGCCAGGGCGCGCTGGCCGTCGAATGCCGCGACGGCGACCACGAGCTGACCGACCTGCTGGCCGCGATCAGCGACGAGGCCAGCATGGCCGCCGTGGTGGCCGAGCGTGCCCTGCTCGAGGCCCTGCAGGCTGGCTGCAGCGCGCCGGTCGGCGCCTACGCGGCGGGCCACGGCCAGCTGCGGATGCGCGCCGCGGTGCTGAGCACCGACGGCGGCCGCGCGCTGCGCGCGCATGGCACCGCCGCCCTGGGCGATGCCGGGCAGCTGGGCCGGGACCTCGCGGCCGAGCTGCTCCGCCTGGGGGCGTCCGATCTCATCAGCGTGCCGCAAGCACCGACTAGCAGCGAGGATGATGCGCAGTGAGCGTTATCCAAGACCCAGGCCAGCAGCCGGCCGCCGAGCAGCCGCGCGCGGGCTGGATCGCCCTGGTCGGGGCCGGCCCGGGCGACGAGAGCCTGCTGACGCTCCGCGCCGCCGAACTGCTCGGCCAGGCCGGCCTGGTGGTGGCCGACAGCCACCCACGCCGACCTGGCCCGCCGCCACATGAACCCCGAGGCCCGGCTGGCCGAACCCGCCGACCCGGCGGCCACCGCCGCGCTCCTGATCAAGGCTGCGCAGGACGGGGAGCTGGCCGTCCGGTTGTTCGGCGGCGACCCGCTGCTGGGCGGCGGGGCCGCCGAGGCCACCGAATGCGCCCAGTCCGGGGTCAGGTTCGAGATCGTCCCCGGCGTGCCGCTGGTCACCGCGGTGCCCGCCTACGCCGGCATCCCGCTGGCCAGCGAGCCCAACACCGAGCTGCGCGTCATCCACGCCGCGGAGGTCAGCCAGGTGGCTTACAGCCCGGCCACCCTGGTCGTGCTCGGCGCCGACGCGGGCCCGGCCGAGCTGGGCAAGATGCTGGCCGCGGCGGGCTGGCCGGAAGCCACCCCGTTCGCCATCACCTGGGACGGCACCACCAGCGCCCAGCAGACCGTGGTCACCACCCTGGGCCGGATCGGGCCCGACCTGAAGGCGGCGGGCGTCTCCCTGGCCAACACCAGGGGCCCGGCCATCGCCGTGATCGGCGACGCCGTGGCCGCGCGCAGCCAGCTGTCCTGGTTCGAGACCAAGCCGCTGTTCGGCTGGCGGGTGCTGGTGCCGCGGACCAAGGAGCAGGCCGCCGTGGTGTCCCAGCGGCTGCGCGAGTACGGCGCGGTGCCCGAGGAGGTCCCGACCATCGCGGTCGAGCCGCCGCGCACCCCGCAGCAGATGGAGCGCGCGGTCAAGGGCCTGGTCACCGGCCGGTACCAGTGGGTGGCGTTCACCTCGGTCAACGCGGTCCGCGCGGTGCGGGAGCGGTTCGAGGAGTACGGCCTGGACGCCCGGGCCTTCGCCGGGGTCAAGGTGGCCGCGGTGGGTGAGCAGACCTCGGCCGCGCTGCTCGACTTCGGCATCCGGCCCGACCTGGTGCCCGAGCAGGACCAGTCGGCCGAGGGCCTGGCCGCGGCCTGGCCGCCCTACGACGACCTGCTCGACCCGATCAACCGGGTGCTGCTGCCCCGGGCCGACATCGCCACCGAGACCCTGCTGGCCCGGCTGATCGACCTGGGCTGGGAAGCCGAGGACGTGACCGCCTACCGGACCGTGCGCGCCGCCCCGCCGCCCGCCCCGGTCCGCGAGGCGATCAAGGGCGGCGGCTTCGACGCCGTGCTGTTCACCTCGTCCTCCACGGTCAGGAACCTGGTCGGCATCGCGGGCAAGCCGCACGCGGTCACCGTGATCGGCGTCATCGGCCCGCAGACGGCCAAGACGGCGGCCGAATTCGGCCTGCGGGTGGACGTGATGGCCCCCAGGCCGTCGATGGCCGCCCTGGTCGACGCCATGGCCGAGTACGGCGCGGGCCTGCGGGCCACGGCCGAGCAAGCAGGAGAACCCCTCCGCAAGCCCTCCGAACGGCGCCGCGGCGCCCGCCGCAGGCTCCGGTAGCAAAGGACCCCGAGTGAGAGAGGCAGCATGAACGCTGGATACCCGGTCGTCCGGCCGCGGCGGCTGCGCCGCACGCCGGCCCTGCGGCGGCTGGTGGCCGAGACCTCGCTGCGCCCCAGCGACCTGGTGCTGCCCATGTTCATCAAGGAAGGCCTGGACGAGCCGCAGCTCATCTCCTCGATGCCGGGCGTGCTCCAGCACACCAGGGACAGCCTGCGCAAGGCAGCCGCCGAGGCGGCCGGCGCGGGCGTGGGCGGGCTCATCGTGTTCGGCGTGCCCGCGGCCAAGGACGGCCGCGGCTCGGCCGCCGACGACCCGGCCGGCATCTCCCAGCTCGCCCTGGCCGACCTGCGGGCCGAGGTCGGCGACGCCTGCGTCATCCTGGCCGACCTGTGCCTGTGCGAGTACACCGACCACGGGCACTGCGGGCTGCTGTCCGCCGAAGGTGACGTGGCCAACGACGCCACTCTGGACCGTTACGCCTCAGTGGCCGTGGCCCAGGCCGACGCGGGCGCGCACCTGGTCGCGCCGAGCGGCATGATGGACGGCCAGGTGGCCGCGATCCGCGCCGCGCTGGACGCGGCCGGGCACGGCGAGACCGGCATCTGCGCCTACTCGGCCAAGTACGCCTCCGCCTTCTACGGCCCGTTCCGCGAGGCCGCCGAGGGCGCGCCGAAGTTCGGCGACCGGGCCAGCCACCAGCAGGACCCGGCCAACGTGGCCGAGGCGCTGCGCGAGGCCGCGCTGGACGTCGACGAGGGCGCCGACCTGGTCATGGTCAAGCCGGCCCTGGCCTACCTGGACGTGATCAGGCGGGTGGCCGAGACCGTGCCGGTGCCGGTGGCGGCCTATCAGGTCAGCGGCGAGTTCGCCATGATCGAGGCGGCGGCGGCCAACGGCTGGCTGGACCGGGAGCGCGGCATCATGGAGACCCTGACCGCGATCCGCCGGGCGGGCGCCGGCATCATCCTCACCTACTGGGCGGCCGAGGTGGCGCGCTGGCTGCAGAGGTGAATTCGCGGGCAACATGTGCGCAAAACGTGACCGTATCGGCCTGCCTACGTAGTTTAATGGTCCGAACGGAACGTGGTGTAAGCCTTACGTCAGGTAATCAAACCCACCAGGGAAGGCCAGGTCCGATGGTCGAGGTAGCGCGGCGCCGCAACGGACGGAGCCGCGGCCGGGCGGCGGAACGACATCTGCCGGTCGGGACCGTGGCGGTGCAGTATGCGTCGCTGGGCTGGCCAGTGTGCCTGGGCGCGCACACCTACCGCGGCAGCCGCGGGTCGGTCGAGCCGGGACGGGCCTGCTCCTGCGACCGGGTGGGCTGCCCGGCGCCGGGTGCGCATCCGGTGTCGCCCACCTGGCAGATGCAGGCCACGGTAGACACCAGCATCATCGGGACGTGGTGGGAAACCCGGCCGGAGGCGAACGTCATACTCGTCACCGGCCGGGTTTTTGATGTGCTCGACGTGCCGGCCGCGGCCGGGGAGTCCGCGCTGGCGCGGATGGAGGCGGCCGGGGCCGCGGTCGGCCCGGTGGCCGGCCTGGGCCAGGACCGGATGCTGTTCTTCGTGATGACCAGGGGCTCGCCCGCCGACGAGGACGAATGGTGGTCCTGCGGCCTGGACTGCGAGCCGGAGAGCGTCACACCGGGCCTGCGCTGGCACTGCCGCGACAGCTTCGTGCTGGCCCCGCCGTCGGTGTACGGGGCCGGGCTGACCGCCCGCTGGCTGCGCTCGCCGCGGGAGCACACCCTGCCGGACGCGCTGCGGCTGCTCGAGTACCTGGTCGACGCCTGCGAGGCCCTGTGTTTAGAGGCACCGTGACCCGGAGCGAGTCGCTGTTTGCCCGGGCCCGCCAGGTGACCCCGGGCGGGGTGAACTCGCCGGTCCGCGCGTTCGGCGCGGTTGGCGGCGTGCCGCGGTTCATGGTCCGGGGCGCGGGGCCGTACCTGACCGACGCGGACGGCCGCGAGTACGTGGACCTGGTCTCGCTCCTGGGGCCCGATGATCCTCGGCCACGCGTATCCGCCGGTCATCGCGGCGGTGTCCGCCGCGGCGACCCAGGGCACGTCGTTCGGCACGGCCACGCCCGGCGAGGTGGTGCTGGCTGAGGAGATCGTGGCCCGGGCCCCGGTCGAGCAGGTCCGGCTGGTCAACTCGGGCACCGAGGCCACCATGTCCGCGGTCCGGCTGGCCCGCGGGTTCACCGGGCGGCCGCTGGTGGTCAAGTTCTCCGGCTGCTACCACGGGCACGTCGACGCGCTGCTGGCCGCGGCCGGCTCGGGCGTGGCCACGTTCGGGCTGCCCGACTCGCCCGGCGTGACCGGCGCGGCGGCCGGCGACACCCTGGTGCTGCCGTACAACGACCCGGACGCCGTGGCCGCGGCGTTCGCCGCGCGCGGTGAGTCGATCGCCTGCGTGATCACCGAAGCCTGCCCGGCCAACATGGGCGTGGTTCCGCCCGACCCCGGGTTCAATGCCCAGCTGGCGGCCACGTGCCGGTCGGCCGGGGCGCTGCTGATCATGGACGAGGTGCTGACCGGCTTCCGGGTCACCGCCTCCGGCTGGTACGGGGTCGACGGCGTGGCCGGGGACCTGGTCACGTTCGGCAAGGTCATGGGCGGCGGGCTGCCCGCCGCGGCGTTCGGCGGCCGGGCCGAGATCATGTCCCGGCTGGCCCCGGCCGGGCCGGTCTACCAGGCGGGCACGCTGTCGGGTAACCCGCTCGCGGTGGCGGCCGGGCTGGCCACCCTGCAGGCCTGCACGCCCGAGGTGTACGCGGCGGTCGACGCCGCCGCGGCCGCCGTGGCCAAGCTGGCCGCCGAGGCGCTGGCCGAGGCCGGGGTGCCGTTCTGGCTGTCGGCGGCGGGCAACCTGTTCTCGGTGTTCCTGGGCCGGTCGGCGCCGGTGCGGTCGTTCGCCGACGCCAAGGACCAGGCGCCGGCCGCGTACGCGGCGTTCTTCCACGCCATGCTGGACGGCGGCGTGTACCTGCCGCCCTCGCCGTTTGAGGCCTGGTTCGTCTCGGCCGCGCACGACGATGCGGCGGTCGCGCGCATCGCCGCCGCCCTGCCCGCCGCGGCCCGGGCCGCCGCGGCCGCCCTGTAGGTAGGTAAGCTGGCCGGGCTATGTCCGACACAACCGTCGTTCACCTGCTGCGGCACGGCGAGGTGGACAACCCGCACGGCATCATCTACGGGCGCCTGCCCGGCTACCACCTGTCCGCGAACGGGCGCCTGATGGCCCAGGCGGCCGCCGATTTCTTCGCCGAACGGGCCGTGGTGGCCCTGTTCTGCTCCCCGCTGGAGCGGGCCCAGGAAACGGCCCGCCCGGTGGCCGAGCGGCTCGGCCTGCCGATCGTCACCGACGACCGGCTGATCGAGTCGGCCAACCACTTCGAGGGCATGAAGTTCGGCGTGGGCGACGGGGCGCTGCGGCGCCCGGAGCACTGGCCCTACCTGCTGAACCCGTTCCGGCCCTCGTGGGGCGAGCCCTACCGCGGCGTCGCGGCCCGGATGCTGGCCGTGCTGGAGACCGCCCGGGTCGCGGCGGCGGGCCGGGAGGCGGTGTGCGTCACCCACCAGCTGCCCATCTGGGTCGCCCGGCGCAAGGCCGAGGGCAAGCGGCTGTGGCACAACCCGGCCATGCGCGAGTGCGCGCTGGGCAGCGTGACCAGCTTCACCTACTCGGGCGACCGGCTGGCCGGCGTGGCCTACACCGTGCCGGCCCGGCGTCAGGTCACCCACGGCGATGCGGCACAATAGGTCAGTACTATCCCCTGAGTATGTACTTCAGCAGGTCGCCCAGCGACCCTCGCAACGCCCTGACCAGCGGCTATTTGGCTGGCGGGGTCCGCTTCATGGTCACCTCGATTAACGCTGATGCGTTAATCGCTG
>CAWIHB010000013.1:0-310844 GCA_963835775.1 uncultured Actinomycetes bacterium
AATGGCCGACCGGATGGAGTCAGCATCCGGTGGCGCTCGCCCGGGGCGGACCACGACAACTGAGCCGGAAGCACCTGCGGTCTCCACGATCGCAATCGCCGCCGTCCATCGCGCCCGTGAACACCCGGACCGCTTCCCACAGCCTGCGGCTGAACGCCGTGGGCATCGCCCGCCGAGCTCGCTGCAGCGCCGATCAGCTGGCCATCATCAGGGACCGGCTCAAGTGCATCCAGCCGGGCATCTGGCCACGCGGACGCCGCTGAGGGCCGCCCGCGGTCACGCTGGCGAGCCGGTGCCGTCATTCTGCGTCCGTCGGGCCTCGAAAGCGAGCCCGCAGGCCAGTCACAAGAGCCGGACAATAGAGCATCTCCGCAGCTCATAGCGCCTTACCGGCAGTTCCGCGGAGTGGGGCGGGTGGGGCTCGAACCCACGACCGGCGGATTATGAGTCCGCTGCTCTGACCGGCTGAGCTACCGCCCCAGCATCGGGTGCACACTACACCAGTTCGTCCGGCACCGTCGATGTGGCCGGTACCGCCAGGGCGCTCCGCGGAAGGCCCGCGGCGGGTTAAGGTTTGTCTGGTCCCGGGCGGGGCTGCGGAGGGTGAGGGTCGATGTCGGTGCAGGATCAGGAGACGTTCGGATTCCAGGCTGAGGTCGTTCAGCTCCTGGACCTGATGATCAACTCGCTGTACAGCAACAAGGAGATCTTCCTGCGCGAGCTGATCTCGAACGCGTCGGACGCGATCGACCGGCTGCGGCTCGAGCTGCTCTCCGCGGGCGAAGATCCCGAGGGCGAAGGGCCGCTGCAGATCCGGGTGTCCTATGACAAGGACGCGGCGACGATCACGGTGACCGACAATGGCATCGGCATGAACCGGGCCGAGGTGATCGAGCACATCGGCACGATCGCCAAGTCGGGGACGCGCGAGTTCCTCCAGGCCCTGACCGGCGATCAGCGTAAGGACGCGACGCTCATCGGGCAGTTCGGCGTGGGCTTCTACTCCTCCTTCATCGTGGCCGACCGGGTGGAGCTGACCACCCGGCGGGCCGGGCTGGCGGCTGACGAGGCGGTCCGGTGGACCTCCGACGGCCGGGGCCAGTACACGCTGGAGGTGGCCGAACACCCGGCCCGGGGCACCACGGTCGTGCTCCACCTCCGTGACGACGACCGCGACCTGCTGAGCGGCTACCGGCTCCGGGCCATCATCCAGAAATACTCCGACCACATCAGCCTGCCGATTCTGATGCCAGCCGAGCAGACCGGGGATGGCCCGGACACGGCGGAGGAGCAGGCCGTCAACCAGGCCTCGGCGCTGTGGACCCGGCCCAGGACCGAGATCAGCGACCAGGACTATACCGAGTTCTACCGGCACATCTCCGGCGATCTCACCGACCCGATCGGCTGGGTGCACAGCAAGATCGAGGGCACCTACGAGTACACGCTGCTGCTGTACATCCCCGCCCGCGCCCCGTTCGACCTGTGGATCCTTGATTCGTCCCGCGGCATCAGACTGCACGTCCGGCGGATCTTCATCCTGGAGGACTCTGGCCAGCTGATGCCGCGCTACCTGCGGTTCATCCGCGGCGTGATCGACTCCGCGGACCTGCCGCTCAACGTGTCGCGGGAACTGCTGCAGGGCAGCCGGGTGGTGGACCGGATCCGGTCCAGCGCGGTCAAGAAGGTCCTGCAGCTGCTCAAGGACATGTCCGAGAAGGAACCGGAGAAGTACGCGACGTTCTGGAAGGAGTTCGGCGCGGTCCTGAAGGAGGGCATCGTCGAGGACCTGCCCAACCGGGACGACATCGCCCGGCTGGCCCGGTTCACCTCTACCCAGGGCGACGTCACGCTGGCCGACTACGTGGCCCGGATGAAAGAGGGCCAGGAGAAGATCTACTACCTGCTGGCGCCTACGCTGGCCGCCGCGGAGAGCAGCCCGCACCTGGAGGCCTTCCGGGCCAAGGGCGTCGAGGTCCTGCTGCTGGCCGACCCGGTGGACAACTGGGTGGTCACCAGCCTGCGCGAGTTCGAGGGCAAGCGGCTGCAGTCGGTAGCGCAGGGCGCGGCCGACCTGGGCGGCCTGGAAGACGAGACGGAGAAGGCGGCCCAGGACCAGGCGGGCACCGAGTTTGCCGGGCTGGTCGCCCGGCTCAAGGAGATCCTGGACGGGCGGGCCTTTGACGTGCGGGTGACCAGCCGGCTGACCACCTCCCCCGCCTGCATCGTGGCCAATGAGGTCGAGAACGACGTCAGCCTGGCCATGCGGCTGCGCGGCTCGGGACTGCCGAGCCAGCCGGTGCTGGAGATCAACCCGAAGCATCCGCTGGTGGAACGGCTCAACCGCCACCAGGACGACCCGCGGCTGGCCGACTGGGCCTGGGTGCTGTTCAACCAGGCGGTGCTCACCCTGGGGGCCAGGATCGACGATCCGGCGGCCTTCGTCACCCGCCTCAACGACCTGCTCACCGCCCTGACCGGCGCCGGATCAGCGGAGTGAACCCCGGGTTTCAGCACGCTCTTAGGGTGGTGAAACCCGGGGTTCACCACCCTAATGATCAGTTAGCGTCCGGCCGTCTGCATCGACATGGCGTGCTCGACCAGCGTGACCAGGGTGGCCTTGGTCGATTCGCGGTTCCTGGCGTCGCACGGGATGACCGGCACGTTAGGCGAGATGGCCAGCGCCTCGCTGACATCCCTGGACCGGTGCGGGAACTGCCCGTGGAACCCGTTGATCCCGATCACGAAGGGCAGCCCGGACGCCTCGAAGTAGTCCACCGCCGGGAACGAGTCGGCCAGGCGGCGGGTGTCCACCAGCACCACCGCGCCGATGGCGCCCTGGATCAGGTCGTCCCACATGAACCAGAACCGGTGCTGGCCTGGCGTGCCGAACATGTACAGCACCAGGTCCTTGTCCAGGGTGATCCGCCCGAAGTCCATCGCCACCGTGGTCGTGGATTTGTCCGGCACATGCGACAGGTCGTCAACGTCCGTGCTGGCCACGGTCATTACCGCCTCGGTGGTCAGCGGCGTGATCTCAGATACCGAGCCGACGAATGTCGTCTTGCCTACGCCGAATCCTCCGGCCACCACGATCTTGACCGAGGTCATGGCGGGCGCGTCAGCCCTGGGCTGGGCGACGCTAGATCTTACGGAGTCCACTAAGCACCCTTTC
This sequence comes from uncultured Actinomycetes bacterium, assembly GCA_963835775.1. Classification (GTDB taxonomy): domain Bacteria; phylum Actinomycetota; class Actinomycetes; order Streptosporangiales; family Streptosporangiaceae; genus Palsa-504. The sequence continues at coordinate 3,173 of CAWIHB010000013.1, forward strand.
GAGCAGATGGAGGTCCGGACGGCCCTCCGAGTCATCGCGTTGATGAATGCGGACCAGGCCGTCCGCACTCATGTCGGCGATGAGGATCCTGGCTACGCCCAGCGGCAGCCGCAGTACCGCCGACACCTCAGCCACCGACCTCCAGTCCCGGCAGAACTGCAGGATCGCCTGGCATTCCGGCGCCAGCACGGACAGATCGCGAGGTTCCAGGACGGTCGCGGTGACCAGCGCCTCGATGGCGAGCTGGTACCTGGGCTGCGTCCGCCCACCGGTAACCGTATACGGCCGGACGAGCTTTGTGGCGCCTTCTTGCTCGGTTGCGAAGCCGGGACCCGGCCGCGCCGGCCCGGTCCCGGTCGGCCCGTCATCCCAAAGGCCCGCCCGAGCTCCTGCACCCTGCCAGGAACCGGGCAAGCCCACGAATGGTGACCGGTCGTCACCTCGCCCTTGGCCCGCCACTGAAACCTCCGCTCACCTTCGCCCGTCGCCGGGGATGGCTGCTTGCATGACGCTGCGGGGGGCAGGGGTAAGTACCCGCCCGGCCCGCTCGACCAACAGGGTCATCTCGTAGGCTACGAGACCGAGATCGCAGGTGGAGGCGGCCAGCACGGCCAGGCTCGAGCCGTTGCTGATCGCCATGATCACCAGTACGCCCCGCTGCATCTCTACCACAGTCTGCACGACCGCGCCGCCCTCGAACACCCGCGAGGCGCCCTGGGTCAGGCTGGTCAGCCCCGACGTCACCGCCGCCAGCTGGTCCGCGCGTTCCTGCGGGAAGCCGGCGCTGAACGCCAGCGGCAGGCCGTCAGAGGAGACCACCACCGCGTGCGCCACGTCGGGAACCCGCTCCACGAAGTTCGTAATCAGCCAGTTAAGGTCCTGTGCGGGACGCCCTGGTGTGCTCATGGGCACTCCTTTCGTTGCCCGTTCATTCAGGTTCCTCCTCCTGGTAGAGCTGCGTGCGGGCCTTCGGGTTTCATCGTTCCTGCGGCTCCTCGGTCTGCGGTGCGGCGGCGCGGCCCTCGCGCACGCCTCGCTGGAAGCTGGCCATGCGGCTGCGGACCGCGTCCGCGGACCTGGCCGGCGCTTGGGCTTCCGATTCGCCGCCGCCGCCGACCGAGCCTGGTACGAGATTAGCCCTCGGGACACGCTTCGGCAGCCCGGCTTGCGTGGTATCGCCGGCGGTAGGCGAGGCGACCACCGCAGCGGCGCGCCAGCCCTCGTCGGCGGGGGATTTCCACGCAGGCTGCGCGGCCGGCTGGGCCTGGCTGCCGGGGGCCTGGCTGCCCAGCGCCTGGCTGGCGGGGGCAGGGCTGCCCGAGGCCGCGGGGGCGCCCGAAGGGTGTGCCGGGCTGAGGGTCCTGCCGCTGCGGCGGAACCAGTCCGACTCAAGTGAGTCGAAGATGGGCAGCCGATGATTGGCGGCACCGGGCGGCGGGACCGTGACCTGGCCCGGGTCGGCCGCGTCGTCAGCGGGCTGGCTGCCGTGGCCGTTGCCGCCGCGGTTCGCCACGGTGGCCGGGTCGGCCGCGCCGGGACCGTCGCCGCCGTGGACGTTCTGGCTGCCGATCGGAGACTGGGGAATCGGCTTGACCTGCGGGCTGAGCCCGCCGAACGAGGGCATCCTGCTCGGTCCTGGCCCGCCGGGAACGCCGCCCGCAGCTCCGGCGGGCGGATCGGCAGGAGCCGCGGGGGTCCGCGGCAGCGCCGGGTCGGCAGCATCGGCGGCCGAGCCGTTCGCGGGAGCCGCGCCGCCGTTTCCGTTGCCGTTGGTGCGGCCATTGGTATTGCGGACCGGCAGCCGCTTCGTCTCCTCGCTGCTCTCCCAGCCGTTCTCCGCGGCCTGGCCGGCGGCGCCGGCGGCGGGCATGACCGGAATGGTCGGGCCGGCCGGACCGTTCGCGTCGGGCGGACCGGCGGCCGGGGTGAAAGACGGCGTGGAAGCGGGCGGCATGGGCGAGAACCTGGGAATCCGCCCGGCCGCCGTGGCCTGCGGCGACGCACCTGCCGCGGACTGGGTGGGGGCGGACAGGGACGGCACGGGGCCGTAGTCATCCGCCTCGAAGCGGCGCAGCCGGCCCAGCGGTGGCGCGACCTCGGGGGCGGCCACCGTGTCGGGCAGCCAGATCAGCGCGGTCAGGCCGCCGGCCTGGGCGTGCCGCAGCCGGACCCGGACGCCGTGCCTGGCGGCCAGGCGGCCGACCACGAACAGGCCCATGCGCCGGGATACCGCCACGTCGACCACCGGCGGGTTGTCCAGCCGCCAGTTGGCGTGCGACATTTCCTGGTCCGAGATGCCCACGCCGTTGTCGGTGACGTCCAGCAGCACGCCGCCGCTGGACAGCGGCTGGCCGGCGACATAGACCTGGGTGTCCTCGGGCGAGAACGTGGTGGCGTTCTCCACGACCTCGGCGACCAGGTGCACGACGTCGTTGACGGCCTGGCCGACGACCACGATGCCGGGCTGCACGTTGAGGACGACCCGCTCGTACTGCTCGATCTCGGAGATCGCCGCGCGGAGCACGTCGACCAGCGGGACCGGCTGGCTCCACCGCCTGGTGACCTCGTGGCCCGCCAGGACCAGGAGGTTCTCGGAGTTGCGGCGCATGCGGGTGGCCAGGTGGTCCAGCCGGAACAGGCTGGACAGGCGGCCGGAGTCCTGCTCGCTCTGCTCCAGCGAGTCGATCAGCGACAGCTGCCGCTCGATCAGCGACTGGCTGCGCCGGGACAGGTTGATGAACATGGCGTTCAGGTTGCCGCGCAGCATGGCCTCGTCGGCCGCCAGCCGCACCGCTTCCCTGTGGACCTGGTCGAAGGCCCGGGCCACCTCACCGATCTCGTCGGTGGAGGTGACCCCGATCGGCTCGATGTCCACGCCCTCGTCCGCGCCCTCGCTCTGGCTGAGCCGGCGCACCATTTCTGGCAGCCGGTGGCCGGCCACGTCGAGCGCGTCGCTGCGCAGCTTGCGCAGCGGTCGGGTCAGCGAGCGGGCCACCAGGATGGAGATAAGCAGGACCAGGAGCAGCAGCAGCAGCGTCACCAGGCTGGTGACCAGCAGGTCCGTGCTGGCATCGGTCCTGGACGTACTTGCTAGTGCGGAGATGTTGCCATTCAGTTCGTCGGCGACTTGCCGCACCTTGCCGATAGTGAACGACATGTCGTCGTTCACGTTTGCCGCGGCCAGGGTGCGCGCATTCGCCGGGGTGAGCGGGTGCGCCGGGGAGACGCTGGGAAGCAACGCCAACGCGAGTGATTCCTCGTGGGCGGCGTTATCGACCGGCGGCCCGCTCACCGTGTCGCTGTAGTTCTGCTGCTCGGCGAGATCTACGGATGCGTTGAAGTTGGCCAGATCCACCGCTTCCTGCCGCTGTGCCTGCTGGAGGCTGGCATCGTCGTCGGACAACAGCGACGGCTGCGGAAAACTGACCGCCCTGAGCAGGATGGCCCGCTGAACCGACGTGGAGTCTTCGACCTGCAGCAGTGAGCCTAGGGCGATGACGTCGCGCCGGAGATCGGTATTGCTGGCCTCGTTCCCGACGAAGCTGGTGAATGTGTTCGCGGGCTGGATGATGTTAACGGTGTATACTTGCATGATTGCCGTACTGGGGAATAGCGGGTCCGCCACCGCCTCCCGGACGAACGGCAGGGTTTCTACGCTCACTTGTACCGCGTTCACCGCTTGCACCGCGGCGAGCTGATAGCCGCCGCCGACGGTGATGCCATTGGCCAAGGCGACGACCTCTGCGGCGGCGCCATCGGTGACATGCTCTGCGGTCCTCAGCCTGGCAGAAAAACCACCCCTATTCGCTGTGGAGGCGACTGAATAGTCGCGTTCATCTTCCACTGCCTGGATGTACTTGATCACCGCGCTGTTGAACTGGGCGAGGTGCTGAACACGGCCGGTCGTCTGCCAGTTGCTGACGTCCCCGTAGATGGTCACCGCACCGAGCACCGCCGCGGTCAGCAACGGCACCGCGATCAAGGCGGCCAACCGCCACCGGACACGCCAGTTCCTCAGGGCGAACCGCGACCCGGCCGAGCCCGGCCGTCTCGGATGCGGATGGGTGGTCCCGACCATGCCGGCCGCGGGCGGGGGCCCCGCCTGGGGCTGGGCGACGACCACGGGCGTCTGGCCGCCGGAAGCGGCCGGGCCGATGACGGGCTGCGGTCCCATGCTCGCCGCGTCCCGTCCGCCGACGGCATCCGAGCCGTCACCCGCGGCGATTCCGCCCGCAAGAGGCACCGAACCCTCCCCGTCGGCCGGCCCCCCGCTGACGGCCCCGGCCGCGCCAGTTGGGTCGCCGGGATTCGTCACGGATCGTCTACGCACTACGTTCGCACCTCGCATCGGCAAACCTGAGCCAGCGCACATGCCCGGCTGAAGCGGCGCACGCCGCCCTCCATACGCACCCTTTTCCCTCCGCAACGATCGCCGCTGCTCGGGTCAACAAGGCGGCCGAGCCACACTCTCGCGTTACAAAACGGGTAAGGACATATAATCATCTTCTGGGTGGCCGTCACGGGGCATTCGCCAGTAAACCGGCGAGATCTTCGCCGAGAAGGCGAAACCGCGCCGTCCGACCTGACTGGGATCGGCCGCACCAGGCTTGGCATTTAGTGACTTGGCATTTAGTGATCGCATAGTAACTCTCCGTATTTCCTCCCGCCGTGCGCACGACCTCGGTGACCAACGTCGGCGGCCCGGCCGTCAGTCCGGCGTATGGGACATATCGGTCGCCGGCCGTCTGCCGCCGACCCAGGCTGCCGACCCAGGCTGCCGACCCTCCGGGGAGCGGCGCGGGCACAAGCGCAAGCGCCAGCTAATCAGCCCGTTATGACGATAATTACATACCAATTACTACCTCATTAGGATCACGCTGAATAGCATGCTCGTTACCGGGAAGGACTAGGCTCCGAATCCGCACGTACCCGAAATCGTGTGACGGGGGGCGTTGGCGCGGACGTTGTGGGTTGCGACACGCCGACGCATGATGCGTGATTTGCGGTTGGCGACGGTGAGTTTCCCCTCTCCAGCACCAGGCGCAGCTGGAAGCCATCGTCGCGCTGACGGCCGCCGAACGCGCCCGCGCCGAGCGCGCCGGGCCGGCCGCGGTCAGCCCTCATCGTGACTGGCCTGGTGCGCGCCGGCGGCGGTGACTGCCGGGCCGGTAGTGGCCTGGGGCAGGGGCCGGCCCGGCGCGGCTCGCTGCGGGGTGCGGGCGGACCGGCCGAGGAACAGTTCACCGAAGTCGGGCCGGGCGAGCAGGGCCGCGGGTGCGTCGTTAAGTTCGACCCGGCCGGCGACCATGACGTAGCACCAGTCGGCGATCTGCATGGCCTGGTGTGCGCGCTGCTCGACGAGCAGGATGGTCACGCCGGCGCGGGCCAGTGAGGTGACGTGGTCATCAAGGATGCTGCGGGCCAGGATCGGGGACAGCCCCGCGGTGGGTTCGTCGAGGATGAGAAGCTTCGGCGAGCTGATCAGGGAGCGGCCGATGCCGAGGAGTTTCCGTTCGCCGCCGCTGAGGAGTTTGCCCCTGCGTTTGAGTAGCGGCCGGAGGGCGGGGAGGGTCTGAAGCACGTCGTCGATCCGTGTGCCGACCTGGGCTTTCGGCAGGAGGTAGCCGCCCATTTCGAGGTTTTCCCTGACGGTGAGGGTCGGGAAGATGTCGTTGTGCTGCGGGACGTAGCCCAGGCCGTGCTTGGTCAAGGCGTTGCCGCTGGCCGCGGTGACGTCATGTCCGTCGAGGAAGACCTGCCCGGCCTGGGGTCTCAGCCGTCCGGTGAGGCACTTGAGTAGTGTCGATTTGCCTCCCCCGTTGGGGCCGATCACGGTCACGACCTCACCCTCGGCGACGGTCAGCGAGATGTCGTTGATGATCGGCCCGGCGCCGTAGCCGGCGGTAAGGCCCCGGACGGTCAGGTACCCGGTGTCCGGGCGGCGGCTATCCGTTGAGGTAGGCATCGAGCACCCTCTGGTCGGATCGGATCTGGTCCATGGTTCCCTCGGCGAGGACTTCGCCTTGGGCCATCACGATGATCGGGTCGCACAGCCGCTCGACGACCGCCATCTCGTGCTCGACCATCAGCATGGTCAGCCCGTCTTGCTTCAGCTGGAGCAGGTAGTCCTCGATTCGCTCGGCGAGGGCGGGGTTGACTCCGGCCATCGGCTCGTCGAGCAGGAGGATTTCCGGCTCGGTCATGAGCGCGCGCATGATCTCGAGCAGCCGCCGCTGGCCGCCGCTGAGGGTTCCGGCGAACTCGTTCGCCATCCGGGCCATGTCGAAGCGGGCGATGAGCTCAGCGGCGCGCGCGGTCAGGCTCTCCTGCTCGGCGCGCCAGTAGCGGCGGCCAAGCAGCGCGCCGCGCAGGGTGTCTCCGCGCTGCCCGTACCGGGCGGTGAGCAGGTTCTCCGTGACGGTCATCCCGGCGAAGTCGCTGGACTGCTGGAAGGTCCTGGCCAGCCCGCGCCGCGCGATCTTGTGGCTGGGCCAGCCGGCCACGTTGGTGCCGTTGAGCAGCACCGAACCCTGGCTCGGCTTGATCGCGCCTGCGATCATGCCCAGCGCGGTGGATTTGCCGGCGCCGTTCGGGCCGATAAGGCCGGTGATGCGGCCCCGCGGCACGTCGAAGGACACCCCGGCTACGGCGTGCACGCCGCCGTAGCTCTTGGCCAGATCATCGACCCGCAGCAACGCTGCCTGCGCGGCCGAACTCGCCCGCTGTCGCTGCACCGAGGTCATCGGGTCTCGGCCGTTTTCTCGTAGTCCAAGGGTCGCGGCAGCCCGGTCCGGGCCTGCGGCGGGCCGGGCAGCTTGATGATCCGTCTGCGCTCGGGCAGCACGCCGCGCGGCCAGAACCACACGAAGATCAGCGCCAGGAGCCCGACGGCGACCCACTGCAGCGCGTCGATGAGCCCGGGGGGGCCGAACTGGGGCAGGAAGCGGCTGCCTTCCAGGAACGCGACGGGTACCAGCAGCGCACCCAGCGCGGCGCCGGCGTTGTTGGCCGTGCCGCCGACGATCAGCGCGGTGAACAGGACGAAGGTCTCCTGGTAGAGCCAGCCGCCGGGGGACCAGGCGCTGATGAACTCCACCAGCACGGCCCCGCTGATCCCGGCGATCACGCCGCCGATGACGAACGAGGTCATGCGCAGGCCGGTCACGTTCTTGCCCAGCGCTGCGGCGGCCTGCTCGTGGTCGCGTACGGCACGAAGCGACCGGCCGAGCGGGGCGCTGGTGATCAGCCGCAGGAACGCGTAGACGATCAGGCAGATGACGGCGGTCAGCCCGACGTAGAACCACCGGTAGCCGACCAGCGAGAGGTTCAGGGCGGTGCTCAGCGGCTGGGGGATGATCGACAGCCCGGCCGGGCCGTTGAACAGGCCCACGTCGCTGGTGACCACGGCGGTGGCGATCAGGGAGATGACCAGGAAGACCATCGCCTGGTAGTCGCTTCGCAGCCGGCGCAGCGTGATCACGCCGGCGACCGCCGACAGCAGGCCGCCCGCGATCCCGCCGGCGATAACCGGGAGCGGGAACGGCAGGTTCGCGCCGCCGATGTATTGCTGGAAACTGCCGGCGGTGTTCGGCCCCAGGGTCAGCACGGCGGCGGTGTACGCGCCGGCGGACTGGTAGATGATGAAGGAGAAGTTCAGGATCCCGGTGTAGCCGTATTGCAGGTTCAGCCCCCAGCAGGCCATCACGTCGACCCCGAGGTAGACCAGCACGGTGGAGATGTAGAACGACCAGGCGAGACTCATGCGGCGACCTCCTTCTGGCTGGCGACCTCGGCGAAGATTCCCTGCGGGCGGATCAGAAGCACCGCGATGAGCACACCGAACGCCACGACATCCTTGTAGGTCGGATCGAAGTAGGTGGCGGCCAGCTCGGTGGCGAGCCCGATGACCAGCGCGCCCAGCATCGCCCCGTACGGGTGGCCGACCCCGCCGAGCACCGCGGCGGCGATGATCGGGATCAGGAACGCCGAGCCGGTCGTGAAGTCGAAGCTGCCCAGCTCGGTCACCAGCGCGACCCCGGCCAGCCCGCACAGCAGCCCGGACAGCAGCCAGGCGCCGTCGATGACCCGGCGCGTCGGCACGCCGCAGTTGCGGGCCAGCCCGGGGTCGCTGGCCGTGGCGCGCATGGCCTTGCCCAGCCGGGTATACCTGAGCAGGCCGTGCAACGCAGCCAGCGCGACGGCGGCGATCGCGATCAAGATGAGCTGAGTGGCGGTGAACACCATGCCCAGCACGCGCACCGTGGCGCCGGCGGAGATGTTCACGCTGACAAAGTCCGGCCCGAAGATCGCCTGCAGGCAGTTCTGCAGAATCAGGCTCACCGCGATCGTGACGATGATCATCGTGAACAGCCGGGCCCCGCGGCGGATGAACGGCGTATACAGGAACCGGTTCAGCAGGACGGAGAACACGGCGCCGAACAGGCCGCCGAGCACCATTCCCCACCACGGGTTGAGCCCGGCCGAGTGGCTCACGTAAGCCACGAACGCCGATGCGGTCATGACATCGCCGTAGGCCAGGTTGAGGATATTGGTCACCCCGAACTGGACGGTGAACCCGACCGCCGCCAGCGCCATCACCGCAGCGGTGACGATCCCGAAACCGATAGCGTGCAGGAACACGCGCTGGCTCCCTTCCAGGTGGGGGCCCGTGCCGGCGACGGCCTGACGCCCGGGCCCCCATCCGCTGGCGCCCGGGCGCGGCCGCTTACTTGATGAGAGGTTCGAGGTCGGCGGCCGAGATAGTGTCCACCAGGGGGGTGCTCCCGTTCGGCTGGTAGCCCGTGACCTCGAAGCCGCCGGTCGAGTTGTGATACTGGTCCCAGTCGATGACCCCTGTGGCGCCGGACGTAATCGATCTTCTTGCCGGCGTTGAGCGCCGCGAGGCCGGCCGCGTACGAATTCACCACCACCGCCCCTGGGGAGGCCGTGGTGACCGCCTCGATGTACTTATTCCATACGGCCGGGCTGGTGTTCTTCGCCGCGGCCGCGGCCAGCGCCATGATGATGAGCCCGTCGTAGTCCACCATCGAGTACGAGTCGTCGCTCCACTGCGACGCCGGCTTGGTCACCCCAGGTGCGGCCAGCACATACTTGTTGTACACCTGCCATGCGGGCCCCGACGCAGGGGCGTAGGGGATCGCGCCCACGAAATACTTGCTCAGCGCCGGCTTGCCGATCGCCCCGGCCACCGCCTGCAGCCAGGCCTGCTCGAGCGTGTTGTCGCTGCCGATGACCGGGATCAGGTGACCCTGCTGCTGCAGCTCGGCCAGGAACGTCCCGTCGGCCTGCGGCGAGGCTTCGGTGAAGATGACCTGCGGCTTGGCCGCGATGAGCTGCTCCACCTCCGGCTGATAGGAGGTCTGGCCCAGGGCGATCTTCTGGTTGAGGACCATCTGCCCGCCCAGTGCGGTGTAGCCCTTCAGCAGCGTCGGCACGACTGACTGCGAGCCGACGTCGTTGCCGAACACCGCCGCGGCCCGGAGATAGCCCTTCTGCTTGGCATACAGCGCCATCGCGTAGCCCAGCACGTCGTCTGCGGGGGTCATGCGCCAGAAATACTGCAGCTTGGTGTGGTCGAACGACGCCTCGCCGGTGTCGGCGAACATCGGGATCTTGGCCGCGTTGATCAGCGGGGCGGTCGCGTCCGCCTCATCCGAGCTCGGGCCCAGCACGCCGAACAGGTGCGGCGTGGTCGCCAGCATCTTCGCCGCGGCGGTGACCGCGTCGGCCGGGTCGCCGCGCGTGTCCACGGCCGAGCAGGCCACCTTGTTGCTCAGCACGCCGCCTGCCGCGTTGACCGCGGCCGCCGCGGCCAGGCAGCCCGCCATCATCTCCGGCCCGAATGCCGCATCCCCGCCAGTGAACGGGTTGAACGCCGCGACCGTGAGCGTAGAGTTCTTCACGGCTCCGGACGGCGCGGACGAGCACGCCGCCGTCACCGAAACCGCCAGCACAGCAGCCACCGCGACCAGCGCGCGAGCGCGGGTCCGGCGTGATCTCTGAAAAGGCATGTGCGCGATGCTTGCACTCCGTTCCTATATATGTCAAGGTTCCTCCTCAAATGAGGCTAATAGTTGTATATATGAACGCACTCTGGCAGACTCGCACCCGGGCCCGCTCGCACGCCTGACAGGTTAAAGCCGGGAGGCAGACGATGAACCCCGGGCCCAGCCGGTACGTCCCGGGGCACGCCGCAGGCCGGATCAGCCATCCGCGCAATCGGAGCGTCATGAGCACCTCGGTCGTCAGGGCGGCGCGAATCCTCGACCGACTGGCACGCAGCCAGACGCCGATGACGCTCGCCGAGATCGCCAGCGAGCTCGACATACCCAAGAGCACCGCCTACACCATCCTGCGCGACCTGGCCAGCGAATCCTTCGTGACCGTGTCCTCGCCGCCCGCCTACTCGATCGGCCTGAAGGCATTCGAGGTCGGCTCGGCGCACCTGCGGGCCTCCGGCACCGCCGGCGCCGTGGCACCCGAACTCGCCCGCCTGACCCGCGCACTGAACATCACCTCGCATTACGCGGTCCTCGACGGCACCGAAGTCCTCTACCTGTGCAAGGAGGACCCGCCCACGCTGGGGATCCAGCTCGCGAGCGCGATCGGCGCCCGCCTCCCGTCCCACCTGACCGCCGTCGGCAAGGCCTGCCTCGCCTGGCTCGAGGCCGACTGCCTGCCCGGCCACGTCGAACTGGCCACCCGCGGAGCCGACGGGCAGACGATCTCCCTGCCCGACCTCACCGCCGAACTCGCCCAGATCCGCGTGCAAGGCTTCGCCACCGACGACGGTGCCGCCACCGCCGGCATCCAGTGCGTCGCCGCACCCGTATTCGGCCTCACCGGGCTCAAGGGCGCCATCGGCGTGAGCCTCCTGCGCGGCTCCGCCCCCTCCCTCGACCCGGTGACCGACGACGTCAAGACAGCCGCCGCCCGCGCCACCATCGCGCTCGGCGGGACCACACCCAGCCACCATGTCCGTCCGCGCAACGACCACGCCGATCTAACGAGCGTGGCCCGCCGGTATGATGCGTGATTTGCGGTTGGCGACGGTGAGTTTCCCCTCTCCAGCACCAGGCGCAGCTGGAAGCCATCGTCGCGCTGACGGCCGCCGAACGCGCCCGCGCCGAGCGCGCCGGGCCGGCCGCGGTCAGCCCTCATCGTGACTGGCCTGGTGCGCGCCGGCGGCGGTGACTGCCGGGCCGGTAGTGGCCTGGGGCAGGGGCCGGCCCGGCGCGGCTCGCTGCGGGGTGCGGGCGGACCGGCCGAGGAACAGTTCACCGAAGTCGGGCCGGGCGAGCAGGGCCGCGGGTGCGTCGTTAAGTTCGACCCGGCCGGCGACGATGACGTAGCACCAGTCGGCGATCTGCATGGCCTGGTGTGCGCGCTGCTCGACGAGCAGGATGGTCACGCCGGCGCGGGCCAGTGAGGTGACGTGGTCATCAAGGATGCTGCGGGCCAGGATCGGGGACAGCCCCGCGGTGGGTTCGTCGAGGATGAGAAGCTTCGGCGAGCTGATCAGGGAGCGGCCGATGCCGAGGAGTTTCCGTTCGCCGCCGCTGAGGAGTTTGCCCCTGCGTTTGAGTAGCGGCCGGAGGGCGGGGAGGGTCTGAAGCACGTCGTCGATCCGTGTGCCGACCTGGGCTTTCGGCAGGAGGTAGCCGCCCATTTCGAGGTTTTCCCTGACGGTGAGGGTCGGGAAGATGTCGTTGTGCTGCGGGACGTAGCCCAGGCCGTGCTTGGTCAAGGCGTTGCCGCTGGCCGCGGTGACGTCATGTCCGTCGAGGAAGACCTGCCCGGCCTGGGGTCTCAGCCGTCCGGTGAGGCACTTGAGTAGTGTCGATTTGCCTCCCCCGTTGGGGCCGATCACGGTCACGACCTCACCCTCGGCGACGGTCAGCGAGATGTCGTTGATGATCGGCCCGGCGCCGTAGCCGGCGGTAAGGCCCCGGACGGTCAGGTACCCGGTGTCCGGGCGGCGGCTATCCGTTGAGGTAGGCATCGAGCACCCTCTGGTCGGATCGGATCTGGTCCATGGTTCCCTCGGCGAGGACTTCGCCTTGGGCCATCACGATGATCGGGTCGCACAGCCGCTCGACGACCGCCATCTCGTGCTCGACCATCAGCATGGTCAGCCCGTCTTGCTTCAGCTGGAGCAGGTAGTCCTCGATTCGCTCGGCGAGGGCGGGGTTGACTCCGGCCATCGGCTCGTCGAGCAGGAGGATTTCCGGCTCGGTCATGAGCGCGCGCATGATCTCGAGCAGCCGCCGCTGGCCGCCGCTGAGGGTTCCGGCGAACTCGTTCGCCATCCGGGCCATGTCGAAGCGGGCGATGAGCTCAGCGGCGCGCGCGGTCAGGCTCTCCTGCTCGGCGCGCCAGTAGCGGCGGCCAAGCAGCGCGCCGCGCAGGGTGTCTCCGCGCTGCCCGTACCGGGCGGTGAGCAGGTTCTCCGTGACGGTCATCCCGGCGAAGTCGCTGGACTGCTGGAAGGTCCTGGCCAGCCCGCGCCGCGCGATCTTGTGGCTGGGCCAGCCGGCCACGTTGGTGCCGTTGAGCAGCACCGAACCCTGGCTCGGCTTGATCGCGCCTGCGATCATGCCCAGCGCGGTGGATTTGCCGGCGCCGTTCGGGCCGATAAGGCCGGTGATGCGGCCCCGCGGCACGTCGAAGGACACCCCGGCTACGGCGTGCACGCCGCCGTAGCTCTTGGCCAGATCATCGACCCGCAGCAACGCTGCCTGCGCGGCCGAACTCGCCCGCTGTCGCTGCACCGAGGTCATCGGGTCTCGGCCGTTTTCTCGTAGTCCAAGGGTCGCGGCAGCCCGGTCCGGGCCTGCGGCGGGCCGGGCAGCTTGATGATCCGTCTGCGCTCGGGCAGCACGCCGCGCGGCCAGAACCACACGAAGATCAGCGCCAGGAGCCCGACGGCGACCCACTGCAGCGCGTCGATGAGCCCGGGGGGGCCGAACTGGGGCAGGAAGCGGCTGCCTTCCAGGAACGCGACGGGTACCAGCAGCGCACCCAGCGCGGCGCCGGCGTTGTTGGCCGTGCCGCCGACGATCAGCGCGGTGAACAGGACGAAGGTCTCCTGGTAGAGCCAGCCGCCGGGGGACCAGGCGCTGATGAACTCCACCAGCACGGCCCCGCTGATCCCGGCGATCACGCCGCCGATGACGAACGAGGTCATGCGCAGGCCGGTCACGTTCTTGCCCAGCGCTGCGGCGGCCTGCTCGTGGTCGCGTACGGCACGAAGCGACCGGCCGAGCGGGGCGCTGGTGATCAGCCGCAGGAACGCGTAGACGATCAGGCAGATGACGGCGGTCAGCCCGACGTAGAACCACCGGTAGCCGACCAGCGAGAGGTTCAGGGCGGTGCTCAGCGGCTGGGGGATGATCGACAGCCCGGCCGGGCCGTTGAACAGGCCCACGTCGCTGGTGACCACGGCGGTGGCGATCAGGGAGATGACCAGGAAGACCATCGCCTGGTAGTCGCTTCGCAGCCGGCGCAGCGTGATCACGCCGGCGACCGCCGACAGCAGGCCGCCCGCGATCCCGCCGGCGATAACCGGGAGCGGGAACGGCAGGTTCGCGCCGCCGATGTATTGCTGGAAACTGCCGGCGGTGTTCGGCCCCAGGGTCAGCACGGCGGCGGTGTACGCGCCGGCGGACTGGTAGATGATGAAGGAGAAGTTCAGGATCCCGGTGTAGCCGTATTGCAGGTTCAGCCCCCAGCAGGCCATCACGTCGACCCCGAGGTAGACCAGCACGGTGGAGATGTAGAACGACCAGGCGAGACTCATGCGGCGACCTCCTTCTGGCTGGCGACCTCGGCGAAGATTCCCTGCGGGCGGATCAGAAGCACCGCGATGAGCACACCGAACGCCACGACATCCTTGTAGGTCGGATCGAAGTAGGTGGCGGCCAGCTCGGTGGCGAGCCCGATGACCAGCGCGCCCAGCATCGCCCCGTACGGGTGGCCGACCCCGCCGAGCACCGCGGCGGCGATGATCGGGATCAGGAACGCCGAGCCGGTCGTGAAGTCGAAGCTGCCCAGCTCGGTCACCAGCGCGACCCCGGCCAGCCCGCACAGCAGCCCGGACAGCAGCCAGGCGCCGTCGATGACCCGGCGCGTCGGCACGCCGCAGTTGCGGGCCAGCCCGGGGTCGCTGGCCGTGGCGCGCATGGCCTTGCCCAGCCGGGTATACCTGAGCAGGCCGTGCAACGCAGCCAGCGCGACGGCGGCGATCGCGATCAAGATGAGCTCAGTGGCGGTGAACACCATGCCCAGCACGCGCACCGTGGCGCCGGCGGAGATGTTCACGCTGACAAAGTCCGGCCCGAAGATCGCCTGCAGGCAGTTCTGCAGAATCAGGCTCACCGCGATCGTGACGATGATCATCGTGAACAGCCGGGCCCCGCGGCGGATGAACGGCGTATACAGGAACCGGTTCAGCAGGACGGAGAACACGGCGCCGAACAGGCCGCCGAGCACCATTCCCCACCACGGGTTGAGCCCGGCCGAGTGGCTCACGTAAGCCACGAACGCCGATGCGGTCATGACATCGCCGTAGGCCAGGTTGAGGATATTGGTCACCCCGAACTGGACGGTGAACCCGACCGCCGCCAGCGCCATCACCGCAGCGGTGACGATCCCGAAACCGATAGCGTGCAGGAACACGCGCTGGCTCCCTTCCAGGTGGGGGCCCGTGCCGGCGACGGCCTGACGCCCGGGCCCCCATCTGCTGGCGCCCGGGCGCGGCCGCTTACTTGATGAGAGGTTCGAGGTCGGCGGCCGAGATAGTGTCCACCAGGGGGGTGCTCCCGTTCGGCTGGTAGCCCGTGACCTCGAAGCCGCCGGTCGAGTTGTGATACTGGTCCCAGTCGATGACCCCTGTGGCGCCGGAGTAATCGATCTTCTTGCCGGCGTTGAGCGCCGCGAGGCCGGCCGCGTACGAATTCACCACCACCGCCCCTGGGGAGGCCGTGGTGACCGCCTCGATGTACTTATTCCATACCGCCGGGCTGGTGTTCTTCGCCGCGGCCGCGGCCAGCGCCATGATGATGAGCCCGTCGTAGTCCACCATCGAGTACGAGTCGTCGCTCCACTGCGACGCCGGCTTGGTCACCCCAGGTGCGGCCAGCACATACTTGTTGTACACCTGCCATGCGGGCCCCGACGCAGGGGCGTAGGGGATCGCGCCCACGAAATACTTGCTCAGCGCCGGCTTGCCGATCGCCCCGGCCACCGCCTGCAGCCAGGCCTGCTCGAGCGTGTTGTCGCTGCCGATGACCGGGATCAGGTGACCCTGCTGCTGCAGCTCGGCCAGGAACGTCCCGTCGGCCTGCGGCGAGGCTTCGGTGAAGATGACCTGCGGCTTGGCCGCGATGAGCTGCTCCACCTCCGACTGATAGGAGGGCTGGCCCTGGGCGATCTTCTGGTTGAGGACCATCTGCCCGCCCAGTGCGGTGTAGCCCTTCAGCAGCGTCGGCACGACTGACTGCGAGCCGACGTCGTTGCCGAACACCGCCGCGGCCCGGAGATAGCCCTTCTGCTTGGCGTACAGCGCCATCGCGTAGCCCAGCACGTCGTCTGCGGGGGTCATGCGCCAGAAATACTGCAGCTTGGTCTGGTCGAACGACGCCTCGCCGGTGTCGGCGAACATCGGGATCTTGGCCGCGTTGATCAGCGGGGCAGTCGCGTCCGCCTCATCCGAGCTCGGGCCCAGCACGCCGAACAGGTGCGGCGTGGTCGCCAGCATCTTCGCCGCGGCGGTGACCGCGTCGGCCGGGTCGCCGCGCGTGTCCACGGCCGAGCAGGCCACCTTGTTGCTCAGCACGCCGCCTGCCGCGTTGACCGCGGCCGCCGCGGCCAGGCAGCCCGCCATCATCTCCGGCCCGAATGCCGCATCCCCGCCAGTGAACGGGTTGAACGCCGCGACCGTGAGCGTAGAGTTCTTCACGGCTCCGGACGGCGCGGACGAGCACGCCGCCGTCACCGAAACCGCCAGCACAGCAGCCACCGCGACCAGCGCGCGAGCGCGGGTCCGGCGTGATCTCTGAAAAGGCATGTGCGCGATGCTTGCACTCCGTTCCTATATATGTCAAGGTTCCTCCTCAAATGAGGCTAATAGTTGTATATGTGAACGCACTCTGGCAGACTCGCACCCGGGCCCGCTCGCACGCCTGACAGGTTAAAGCCGGGGGCAGACGATGAACCCCGGGCCCAGCCGGTACGTGCCGGGGCGCGCCGCAGGCCGGATCAGCCGTCCGCGCAATCGGAGCGTCATGAGCACCTCGGTCGTCAGGGCGGCGCGAATCCTCGACCGACTGGCACGCAGCCAGACGCCGATGACGCTCGCCGAGATCGCCGGCGAGCTCGACATACCCAAGAGCACCGCCTACACCATCCTGCGCGACCTGGCCAGCGAATCCTTCGTGACCGTGTCCTCGCCGCCCGCCTACTCGATCGGCCTGAAGGCATTCGAGGTCGGCTCGGCGCACCTGCGGACCTCCGGCACCGCCGGCGCCGTGGCACCCGAACTCGCCCGCCTGACCCGCGCACTGAACATCACCTCGCATTACGCGGTCCTCGACGGCACCGAAGTCCTCTACCTGTGCAAGGAGGAGCCGCCCACGCTGGGGATCCAGCTCGCGAGCGCGATCGGCGCCCGCCTCCCGTCCCACCTGACCGCCGTCGGCAAGGCCTGCCTCGCCTGGCTCGAGGCCGACTGCCTGCCCGGCCACGTCGAACTGGCCACCCGCGGAGCCGGCGGGCAGACGATCTCCCTGCCCGACCTCACCGCCGAACTCGCCCAGATCCGCGTGCAAGGCTTCGCCACCGACGACGGTGCCGCCACCGCCGGTATCCAGTGCGTCGCCGCACCCGTATTCGGCCTCACCGGGCTCAAAGGCGCCATCGGCG
This sequence comes from uncultured Actinomycetes bacterium, assembly GCA_963835775.1. Lineage (GTDB taxonomy): Bacteria > Actinomycetota > Actinomycetes > Streptosporangiales > Streptosporangiaceae > Palsa-504. Next base: position 20,114 of record CAWIHB010000013.1, read on the forward strand.
TGAGCCTCCTGCGCGGCTCCGCCCCCTCCCTCGACCCGGTCACCAACGACGTCAAGACAGCCGCCGCCCGCGCCACCATCGCGCTCGGCGGGACCACACCCAGCCACCATTTCCGTCCGCGCAACGACCACGCCGATCAAACGAGCGTGGCCCGCCGGTAGTTCCGCGGCGATGCAGGGCGTCCGTCCCTTTTGGACCTCGGGGTCCCCCGAGGGGTCTGGGGGGAGCGGTTTTCCCCCCCGGATCGGGGGCGTCCCCGGGGGGTCCCCCCGGGGGGGTAACACTCTCCCCCCTGGGGGGATAACACTGCAAACCCTCATCGGCGGCGGTAATCTAACGTGGGCCCAGTATTCCTACCTGAGAGTGAGGCCATGGCGAGCCTGAGCTGCCCCGATTGCGGCGTCAAGGTGCAGCCGGAGGATCTGATCTGCTTCCGGTGCGGCGCCAACCTGCCGCGCTCCAGCGGACCCGACGATGACGTCCTGACCCCTACGATCTCGCAGAAATTCATCGCGGCAGGCGTCGACCCGTCGGCCACCTGCCCGTCCTGCGGTGCCCCGATCTACGACGCGGCCGACGTGATCTGCTCCAACTGCGGGGACCCGTTGCCGACCGGCCGGCGGCGGCGAATCTCGCCTGTGGTCATGAGAATCACGTTCCCCACCGGCAACGTGGACATCCCGGCGGGGACCTCGGTCCTGCTGGGCCGCGACCCGGCCGAGTCGCTGGTCGCCGCGGCGTTCGCCCACTTCGACAACGTCTCGCGGCGGCACGCCACGGTCCAGGTGGACGACTCAGGGCACGCCTCGATCAGGGACGAGAACTCCACCAACGGCACCTACGTAAACGACGACCGGGTGCTGCCCGGCGCCGAGGTCCGCCTGGTCGACGGGGACCGGGTGCGGCTGGCCGCGGACGTGACCGGTGACGTGTCCCTGCCGCAGGGCGAGCCCGACCCCTCCGGGCTCAGCAGGAACGGCATCGTCTGACCCTCCCGGAACTAACCGGCGCCTGCCTCCGGTTATCCTGATACTGCAGTTTTTTTGCGCAGGGTGATCACTGAGGTTCCGGGGGCCCGGTTGTGCCGCATGTGATGCTGTCCTGGCAGGACGCGCTGGCCAGCGCGGCCTGCCTGGCCGTGGTGGTGGCTGTCCTGCGCTGGCTCCGCCGAGGCGGGGTGTGGGCGGGAGTCGCCTTCGAGGCCGCCCTGCTGTTCGGCCTGTACGGGCTGTGGCAGTTCGCCGGGTCGTTCACCGTGATGAGCCCGGCCGGCGCCCTGCCGCGGGCCCGCTGGCTGTGGCACGCGGAACGGCTGCTGCAGTTGCCCAGCGAGACCGCCGTGCAGCGGCTGTTCCTGCCGCATCCGCTGGTGGTGCAGGCCTTCAACCTGTACTACGACATCTTGCACTTCCCCGTCCTGGGCGCCTGCCTGGTCTGGCTGTACGTCCGGCACCGTGACCGGTACCCGCAGATCAGGACCACCATTGCCCTGTTCACCGGGGTCAGCCTGCTCATCCAGTTCATCCCGGTGGCCCCGCCGCGGCTGCTGCCCGGCACCGGCCTGGTCGACACCGCCGTGCGGTACGGCCAGTCGGTGTACTCCTGGCACGGCGGCTTCGACGCGGACGAGTTCTCGGCCATGCCGTCGGTGCACGTCGGCTGGGCGCTGATCGTGGCCATCGCGGTGATCACGGCCTCACGGAGCCGGTGGCGGTGGCTGGCCGCCGGCTATCCGCTGCTCACGCTGCTCGTGGTGGTGGTGACCGCGAACCACTTCTGGCTGGACGGAATCGCTGCGGGACTGCTGGTGGTGCTGGTGCTGGCGGCGCAGCGCCTGGTACGCGGGATACGTTCTGGTAAATCTTCCGAAGACGACCAGGTCATGCCTGTGCGGCGGGAAATGTCCGTGCGATCATGACGCTCGTACATCCCGACGCACCTGGAGGAAATGACTGATGGGCGAGCTGCAGGTCGTGACGTTCCGGCCCGAGCCCGACCGGTACGCCTGGACGTTCGGCGGCGCGGCCCCGGCCATGCGGATACGGCCGCCGGCGGTGCTCGAGGTGTTCACCGAGGACTGCTTCGCGGGCCGGGTGACCAGCGAGCAGGACCTGGTGTCGCGGGTGTGCGAGTTCCCCTTCCTCAACCCGCAGACCGGGCCGTTCTACATCGAGGGCGCCGCGCCGGGCGACACGGTGGCGGTGCACTTCGTGTCGATCGAGCCGGCCAGGTCCTGGGCGGCGTCGACGACCGTGCCGCTGTTCGGCGCGCTGACCGCGACGCACCTGACCGCCCTGCTGCACGAGCCGCTGCCCGAGGTGGTATGGCTGTGGCAGCTCGACACCACGACCCGGACCTGCCGGTTCACCGCGCGGCACAGCTCGTTCGAGGCGGACCTGCCGATGGACCCGATGCACGGCACGGTGGGGGTGGCGCCGGCCAACCTGGAGGTGCGCAGCGCGCTGGTGCCCGACGCGTTCGGCGGCAACATGGACACGCCGGAGATGCGGGCCGGGGTGACCTGCTACCTCGGCGTCAACGTGGACGGGGCGCTGCTGTCCCTGGGCGACGGGCACGCCCGCCAGGGCGAGGGCGAGACCTGCGGGGTCGCCGTGGAGTGCGCGATGAACACGGTCCTGGTGGTCGACCTCATCAAGGGCGTGCCCTGCCCGTGGCCGCGGCTGGAATCCGACACGCACATCATGTCGGCCGGCTCGGCGCGGCCGCTCGAGGACGCGTTCCGCATCGCCCAGCACGACATGGTGACCTGGGTCGCCGAGCTGTGCGGCCTGGACCCGCTGGACGCCTACCAGCTGGTCACCCAGGCGGTGCAGTCGCCGCTGGCCAACGTGTGCGACACCAACTACACCTCGATCGCCAAGATGGCCAAGCGCTACCTCGGCCCGCGCGCGCCGATGGAGGACACGCACGGGCGGCTGCGGGACCTGGCCCGCGAGTACCGCGGCTAGCGCTCGCTGTCGAGAGCGGCGACCTGGGCGGGCTCGTACCGCTCCCCCGCGACTGCGCTGGGCGGTACGGCGGCCTCGATCACCGCGAGCTCGTCCTGGCTGAGGGGCAGGTCGAGCGCGGCCAGCGCCTCGGTCAGCCGGTCCCGGCGCTTGGTCCCGATCAGCGGGATGATGTCCTCGCCGCGGGAGGCCACCCAGGCGATGGCCAGCTGGGCGGCGGTCACCCCGCGGCCCTCGGCGATCGTCTCCAGCTGGGCCAGCAGCTCCAGGTTTCTGGCGTGGTTCTCGTCCCGGAACCTGGGGAACCTGGTGCGCGGGTCACCGTCGGCCAGCCGGGCCGTGCCGCTGCTGAGCAGGCCGCGGGAGAGGATCCCGTAGGCGGTGACGCTGATCCCGAGCTCCCGGACAGCAGGCAGGATCTTCGCCTCGATGCCCCGGCTCATCAGCGAGTACTCGATCTGCAGGGCCGACACCGGATGGACGGCGTGGGCCCGGCGGATGGTCTCCGCCCCCATCTCCGACAGGCCCAGGTAGCGGACGTACCCGGCCTTGATCATGTCCGCGATGGCCCCGACCGTCTCTTCGATCGGCACCCGCGGGTCGAGCCTGGCCGGCTGGTACAGGTCCACGTATTCGGTGCCGAGCCTGGTCAGCGTGTAGGCCAGCGAGTTCTTCACCATGGCCGGGCTGGTGTCGTGGCCGATGAACGCGCCGGACGGATCGCGCTGCCCGCCGAACTTGACCTGGATGAACACGCTCTCCCGCGGGATCCCGCGGCGCAGGGCGTCGCGCAGCAGCAGCTCGTTGTGGCCCATGCCGTAGAAGTCGCCGGTGTCGAGCAGCGTGATCCCGGCGTCGACGGCGGCATGGATGGTGGCGATGCTCTCGGCGTCATCGGCCGGCCCGTAGATGCCCGACATGGCCATCAGGCCCAGGCCGGCCCGGGACACCACCGGCCCGCCGCGGCCCAGCGTGGTCTTCTGCAGCATGAGCCGATCCTACGGAGCCGGGCCGCGCCCGGATAAGGTCGGGTCCCGCGACCGCCGTCGTGCTCGCCTCCTCCTCGGCTTCGGCGTGACCGCATTGTGGAGCTGATCAGCTCTGGGCCGTTTCGCACTACCCTGTTATCAGCGATCAGGCCGAGACGACCCGGACGGATGCATGCAACCCGAACCCACCGTGCTGGACAGCCTGCGCCGGGCCGTCGAGGCGATGCCCGACGACGTGCCGCTCCGCCTGCACCTGGCTACCATGCTGCTGCGCGCCGGCCAGCGCGACGAGGCAGTCAGGCAGCTCGGTGCGATTCTGCAGCGCGATCCGGGCCACGCCGAGGCGCTCGGCCTGCTGCGGGGTCTTGGGGACGGTCCGGCGGAGGCCGCAGGCCAGCCTCCCGCCGCTGAAGCGGATAATCCGGCCGAACGGTCCGTGGCTCCTCCGGCCGCTCCCCCCGGCGCTCCCGGGCAGGGACCTCGCCCCGGCCAGCCACCGCAGTATGACTGGTCGCAGGCCGAGGACGAGCTGCGCGACGTGCTGCCCGCCAGGTTCATCGGCGATGCCCCGGGAGCGGACTCCGCCTCGGCGGGCCTGGAGCAAGCCGACGCCTACGACGCCGAGCACGCCGGGCTGACGCTGGCCGACGTGGCCGGGATGACCGAGGTCAAGCAGCGCCTGGAGGCGGCCTTCCTGGCCCCGATGCGCAACCCTGAGCTGCGCCGGCTGTACGGCAAGTCGCTGCGCGGCGGGCTGCTGCTTTACGGGCCGCCCGGCTGCGGCAAGACGTTCATCGCCCGCGCCGTGGCGGGCGAGCTCGGCGCCCGGTTCATCGCGGTCTCGTTCGCCGACATCATCGACATGTTCGTCGGGCAGAGCGAGCGGAACATCCACGAGCTGTTCGAGATCGCCCGGCGGAACGCGCCCTGCGTGCTGTTCCTCGACGAGGTGGACGCGATCGGGCAGAAGCGCTCGCAGCTGCGGAACACCCCGATGCGCAGCGCGGTGAACCAGCTGCTGCTCGAGCTGGACGACATCTCCGGCCATAACGAGGGCGTGTTCCTGCTGGCCGCCACCAACCACCCCTGGGACGTGGACAGCGCGCTGCGCAGGCCCGGCCGGTTCGACCGGACCCTGCTGGTGCTGCCGCCGGACGCGGCGGCCCGCGAGGAGGTGTTCCGCTTCCACCTCAAGGACCGCCCGGTCGCCGGGATCGACCTGGCCCGGCTGGCCCGGCAGACCGACGGGTACTCCGGTGCCGACATCGCGCACATCTGCGAGACGGCCGCCGAACGGGCCCTGCTGGACTCGGTCCGCCTCGGCGAGCCGCGGATGATCGGCCTGGGTGATCTCGAGGCCGCGATCGGCGAGGTCAAACCGTCGCTGGGTGCCTGGTTCGACACCGCGCGGAACGTGGCGCTGTTCGCCAACGAGGGCGGCACCTACGATGACCTGGCCGCCTACCTGCGCAAGCGGCGGCTGCTATGAGCGCGCGCCAGTGATCGACCTGCAACAGGAGCTGGCCCGCGCTTCGGCCATGCTCGACGTGCGGCGGTTCGACGAGGCGGCGCAGCTGCTGGCCCGCATCGTGGCGGCGGAGCCGGACAGCAGCCGGGCCTGGTGCCTGATGGCCCGGGCGCACCTCGGCGCGGACCGCTACGCCGAGGCCGTCGAGGTGGCCAACCGGGCGGTGGCGCTCGACCCGTCCGACGAGTGGCCGCACCGCCTGGCCAGCAACGCCCTGGTCCACCTGGGCAAGTACACCGACGCGCTGCGCGCCGCGCAGGAAGCCTGCCGGCTGGCCCCCAGCTACTGGCAGACCCACGTCTGCCTGGCCCAGGCCGCGCTGGCCGCGCACCGGCTGGACACCGCGGCCGACGCGGCCGCCCGGGCCCGTGCGCTGGCCCCGAACGAGCCGGACGTCCATTTCCTGTCCGGGAAGGTCAGCCTGAGCCGCGGCGACCTGGCGGACGCGGGCCGGCATCAGGAACGAGCCCTCGCCCTGGATCCGGCGCACAGCGGCGCCATGAACGAGCTGGGCCGGATCAGGCTGCGGCGGCACGATGCGGCCGGCGCGATCAGGCACTTCATCAGCGCGGCCCGGGCCACCCCGGACGAGCGCATCTACAGCAGGAACATCGACGTGGTGATCCTGCGCACGGTCTCCCGGACGATCTACGTCTTCACGCTGGTCGCCCTGATCCTGATCTGGGTGCCCGCGGTGACCCACGTCGACCGGCTGCCCTTCGTGATCGGCCTGGGGGCGCTGGCCGTGATCACCGCCGCCTGCTTCGCCTGGATGGTGCTGCGGCTGCCGCGGGAGGCGCGGCTGATGGTGCGCCGGACCCTGCGCGCCCGGCGGGTCGCGGCGGCCCTCGCCCTGGCCGTAGGCGGGGTGGCGGTGGCGTTCGGCATCGTGGCCTTCGCGCCCACGGCCGACGTGGCCCAGGCGCTGCCGGTCGCCGTGGTCATCACCGTGGTGGCCCGGCTGGCCGCGTTCGCCGCGCTGCGGGCCGCGGGCCGGCGGCAGTAAGAGGGGAACATCGTGAGCGCGTTGACCCGGGCCAGCTTCTCCGCCGGCACCTGCTGAAGCACCCCGGCCCTGCGCCGCAGCCACTTGCTCCTCACGGCACCGGATCATGACACCACGGCCCGTTCGGCACAATCCATACCGCTCATGAATGTTGCGCCAATCTGGCTCAACTTTGAGGCAGTCGGGGCCCAGATCCGGGTGCACGCGCCAGTCAGCATCCCGGCCGGAGAAAATTTTCGCGATGGCTCAACTTTCCTGAGCCGCCCGGCTCAACTGCCGGGCCGAGAGTGGCCCGGTTGAGCTGCCGGGCGGTCAGCCTCATGCCGCACTCCTTCCCGGGACGGCCGGACCGGCGCTTGTCCGCGCTGCGCCCTGAGGCTACCGTGGCGGCTGCAGGCGCGGCGGCCCGCGCCGGAGGAGGCATCGGGCGGTGGAGGAGTTCGCGGGCAAACTCGCGGTAGTCACCGGCGGCGGCTCGGGCATGGGCCGTGAGCTGGTCAGGCAGCTGGCGGTCCAGGGCTGTTCGGTGGCGGCCTGCGACCTGAACACGGAGGCAGTCGCGCAGGCGGCCGATGAGGCGCAGGCGCAGGCCCCGGCGGGCGTGCGGGTCACCGGCCATGCCTGCGACGTGGCCGAGGAAGGTCAGGTGCTGCGGTTCCGCGATGAGCTGCTCGCCGAGCACGCCAGCGATCACGTGGACCTGGTCTTCGCCAACGCCGGCATCGGCGGCGGCGAGAGCTTCATCGCCGGAGACCGGGAGGTATGGGAGCGGGTCATCGCCGTCGACTGGTTCGGCGTGTACTACTGCGCCCGCGCGTTCCTGCCGCTGCTGATGGCCAGCGGCGAAGGCGTGCTGGTCAACACCAGCAGCGTGAACGGCCTATGGGCCTCGCTGGGCCCGGGCGTGCCGCAGACCGCCTACAGCACGGCCAAGTTCGCCGTGCGCGGGTTCACCGAGGCGCTCATCGAGGACCTGCGGGTCCACGCGCCGCGCGTCCGGGCCGTCCTGGTCATGCCGGGACATGTGGGTACCGACATCGTCGTCAACAGCATGCGCGGACGTGGCCTGCCCGCGCCGGGGCAGATGACCGAGGCCCAGCTGGCGGAGCTGATCCCGGCCCGCGTCCGGCCCGCGCTGGTCAGGGCCGGGCTGCTGAGCGAGGATGCGCCGGCCGATGACCTGCGCCGGATGCTGGTGCGGATGAACGACGAGTTCCGGGACAAGGCGCCGGTCAGCGCGGCCGAGGCCGCGGCCATCATCCTGGACGGGGTGCGGTCCGGGGCCTGGCGAATCCTCATCGGCAAGGACGCCGAGGTGATCGACGCGGCAGTGCGGGCCAAGCCCGAGGCTGCCTACGACTACGCCGAGCTGTTCGGCAGGCCGCCGACCGCACCATCTGAGCGGGAGGGCGAGGACGCCTGAGGCCGCCGCCACTTCGAGCAGTCCCTGGCCGCCTCTTGAGCCCCACCCGCAACGCTCCCGGCTCGCCCGCCGGGCCCGTCCGCGGCGATACGCCGCCGATCCAGGGTGGTGAAACCCGGGTCCCACCACACTAGGGGGTGGTGAAACCCGGGTTTCACCCCGGGAAAGGGGCGGAGCCGACCGGGAACGGCGGCAGCTAGCCGCCGGGCGTGGGCGTAGAGGTCATGACTATGCTGGTCGGCTCGTTGCCGTCGCCGGAGTTGGGCCCGTCATCTCCGAGGTAGATGGGGCCGCCGACGGTTTTCTCGGTGGCCGTGTCCAGTACGGTGATGTTCCCCGAGGTGAGCCCGCCGACCCACAGCTGCGAGCCGTCGGGAGTCAGGGCCAGGGTGTCGGGACCGCCGGACAGCGGGATCGTGCTGGTCACGGTGTCGGAGCTGGTGCTGATCACCGAGATCTGGTCGGAGTCGGGATCGGCCACGTAGACGGTTTTGCCGTTGGACGAGACGACCAGATGCCACGGCAGCTGACCGACTCGGATCGTGCGGGTGACCTTGCCGGTGACGGCGTCGATCACGTCAACCTCTCCGGAGTCGGTGCTGGTCACGTACAGCGTGCTTCCGTCCGGGGAGACCGTGACGCCGAACGGGTCGCCGAGGCCCCGAAGGACGTGAGTCACGTGCTCGGTCGCCGTGTCGAAGACCCACAGGCCGTCGGCCGTGGTCACGTAGGCCGTGGCCCCGGACGGGGAGAAGGCGATCTGGGCCGGGGCGGTGGGCAGCGGCAGCGTCGCGGTCACCTTGTCCGTGGCGGTCGAGATCACGGTGATCGCCGTCGGTGACCCCGGACCGGTCTGCGGACCGGTGTCGGCCACCCACAGCTGCGAGCCATTGGGCGTGACCGCAACATCACCGGGATTGAAACCCACGCGGATGTCGGTCTCGGCCGGGCTGTAGTTCTTCGGGTTGAGCGTGGCCGCGTCGATAACCGCCACCTCGTCCTCCCCGGTAACGGCGAAGTACAGCGTGTCGCCGTGGATGGCGACGGCTTCGTCGGTGCCCGCGTAGTTGTAGTCGCCGGGATCGCCGGGCACCTGCGGGTCGGCCTCGTTATAGATCTGGGTGATGTTGCAGTTGGCCGTGTCGATGGCATCGAAGGCCTGGTAGCCGGGGAGGGCGACGTAGGCGGCGCCGGCCGGCCCGCTGCACGTCGAGGAGGCCAGGCGGGCGGAATTTGGCCTGTCGCCGGCCGGGTGCCGGGCGGCGTCATGGCTGGCGGCACCGCCGACCAGCCCCGCCGTGGTCCCGGCCGCGAGGATCACCGCCGCTGACGCAGTCACCAGCGCGCGGCGCCTGGTCCAGAACGGACCCGGCCCGGAAGAATCGCGTAGCGACATTCGGATCACACTCCTACCGCACTGGCGGCCGCGTTCGGCACCGGCCGTTTAGAGCCAGGCGGCTGGACGGGGGAAATCTGATCGGTTCCGGGTATGGGCGGGAGCTGGAACTCGACGACCTCGTTCTCCGCCGCCTCCAGCTGCGCCTTGGTTCCGGGCAGCCGCGGGAATCTCCGGTTCGGGATCGCGCCGAGGGTACTGGTGAGGTCGCCGACGGTCTGCCGCCGCCACTGCGTGATGTTCGGGTTCACGACCCCGGTCACCGTCTCGAGCAGCCGGATGACCGAGGTGTGGTCGAAGGTGTCGTGGCTGACGTAGCCGCCCACCGTCCAGGGCGAAACGATGATGCACGGCACCCGGAAGCCCAGGCCGATCGGGCCGGGGGCATCCTTCTCAGTGGTCGCCGACGCGGTGATGTACTCGCCGGGCGTGCCCGCCGGCGCGGTGGGCGGGGTGAGGTGGTCGAAAAGCCCGTCGTTCTCGTCGTAGATAAGGACGAAGACCGTCTTGGCGAAGACATCGGGGTTCGACGCGATGGCGTTGAGCTTGCTCGCGACGAAGTCGGCGCCGGCGGCCGGCATGAAATCGGGGTGCTCGGACTGGTAGGACGTGGGGATGATCCACGACACCGTCGGCAGCCGGTCGTGGATGGCGTCGTACTCGAACTGTCCCGCCTGGTAGAAGCGCATCGCGTTCTGGTACAGCGGCGACGACACCGGGGCGTTCTGGTACTGGTCGAAGTACTCCATGACGTTCATGCCGTAGTTGTCGACCTCCTGGTAGATCTTCCAGGAGACGCCGGCCTTCGTGAGCAGCTCAGGGTAGGTCTGCCACGAATAGCCCTCGGACGGCACGTAGTTGCCGTAGATCGGGCCGCCGGCCACGCCCGCCGGGTCGATCTGGCCGGTCATCAGGTACAGCCGGTTCGGCCAGGTCGGACCGAGCACCGAGCAGTGATAGCCGTCGCAGACGGTAAAGGCATCGGCCAGGGCCCAGTGGAACGGGATGTCGTCCCGCTTGAAGTAGGCCATCGTGTACTGGCCCGCGACGCCATCGGCGGCCAGGTGCGCGGTCACGAACCCGTCCATCTTGCCGTTGTCATACGAATCGTGCTGCGGACCCCAGCTGTGGCTGTTGGAGGGCAGATTCTGTGCGCTGGTGCTGTGGGTGTCGGTGTGGAAGGGGAGCAGGTACTTGTCGGGGTTGTCCGCGTCGTACTGGTAGAACCGGCTCTTCGGCACGCTCGGGTCGGCGAAGCCGCGCACGCCGGGCATGGTGCCGAAGTAGTGGTCGAAGGAGCGGTTCTCCTGCATCAGCACCACGACGTGCTCTATCCCGGAGATCGGCGCGCTGGTCAGGCGCGCGCCGCGCGCCGCGGGCGCGGCACCGTCGAGGATCTTCCGCAGGCTGGACGGCAGGGCGAAAGACGCCAGCACCATTCCGCCCGCCGACGCCATCAGCTGGCGCCGACTTACCTCAATCGTCACGTAGGGGCCTCCTTTGCCGGAGCGGCGACCTGAACGACAGGGCAAACCATAACGAAAGGAGCCAGGCCTCTCCGGACAGGCTCGCCCAAACCCGGACGATATTCCTCACGGCGGGCTGATAACGGAAGAGAAGAAACAATTAGGTGAGCAGAAGATGAAGAATCCGGGCGGTGCTCGCGCAGCACGCGCCAGGTGGGCTGAGTTACGATACATCGCGTTACCTGAATACTGCCAGAAGGCCTGAATACTGCCAGAAGGCCTGAATACTGCCAGAAGGCCTGAATACTGCCAGAAGGCCTGAATACTGCCGGAAGGAATGTGATGGAGACGACGAACGGGGGCCCGGAGGGAGCGGCGGTGGCCGGAGAGTGGCCGGCCGAGTCCGGAAACAGCCCGGCCATCCGCGCTTCGGACCGGGAACGGGACGCGGTGGTGCAGCGCGTCCAGCAGGCGTTTGCCGAGGGACGCCTGGACGACATGGAGTTCGACGAGCGGATGCGGGCGGCGCTGACGGCACGCACGCACGCGGACCTCGACGTGCTGCTCACCGACCTGCCCGCGGTCTCGGCACCCGCCCAGGCGCCCGCAGCCGGAAGCCGGGGACCCGGCCGGTTCGCGATCGCCCTGAAGAGCTCGGTCCGGCGGGCCGGCCGGTGGCGGGTGCCGGACAAGTACACCACGGTCGTGTACAAGGGCGACGGCTGGCTCGATCTGCGGGCCGCCGAGCTGAGCGGCCCGGTCACCACGTTCCTCACGGTGGCCTACAAGTCCAGGGTGACGATCCTGGTGCCGCCGGGCGTGCGGGTGGAGATGACCGGGTTCGGCGTCACGCAGGGCGCGGCGGAGGAGGATCCCGGCTACCGGCTACCGGTGGACGCTCCGGTGATCAACGTACGCGGGATCGCCTACAAGGGCACCGTCGAGATCACCACCCGCCCGCCGGAGCGGCCGGCGCTGCGCCGCTAGCAGTCGCCAGGCGAGGCGCGGCCGGCCGGCCGAGGCGCGGCCGGCCGGTCAGGCGAGCCAGGGGCCGGCCTGGTGGCAGCTGATGTCGTGCGGCGGCTCGTAGAACGTCGCGTCCCAGAGCTGGGTGTGGCAGGTCTGGCACGACACCCACAAGTGCCCCATCCCCCTGCCGCGCTCGGCTTGTTCCCGCGCCGGGGTGCAGATACAAGGTTTCCAGCCGACTCGGGCCAGGCCGGGCCACAGCGGGTGGCCGAACGGGCAGCGCAGCGGCCGGTGGGAGAACAGAGACACAGACATACAGGTGATCATGTCATAATCGCAGTTCGGGAGGCTAGTTCGAAGAAAAAATCTATTTTGACCACGCTTATCGCGTGAGCGGGGGACGCCGGGCCGGATGCCCAGGGCCGTAATCGCCCCGGCTGGCCGGGGTGCGGGCAGGATGCCCGGGCGTGGTCGCCGCGGCGGGCGGGGACGCCGGGCTGGATGCGAGCGTGGGAGGATGGGCGCCGTGACATGGAAAGCCCCGGACGTAGAACGGCCGGAAGGGCCGCTGACCGGACCCGAGCGCCCGATGCTGCAGGCGTTCCTCGACTGGCACCGGGCCACGCTGCTGTACAAGTGTGCGGGCCTGACCGGCGAGCAGCTCGCTGAGCGCACCGTCCCGCCGTCGGGCCTGTCCCTGCTCGGGCTGGTGCGCCACATGACCAAGGTCGAGCGCGCCTGGTTCCGGATACGGTTCGCGGGTGAGCCGGTCGGCCAGCCGTACGGGGATGACGCGCAGGCCGAATTCGACCGCCTCGACCCGGCCCGGGCCGCGGCCGACTACGCGCGGCTGACCGAGGAATTCAAGCTCGCCGATGCGGCCGTGGCCCACGCCTCGCTGGACGACACGTTCGTGCACCGGGACGAGGAGATGTCGCTGCGCCTGATCTACCTGCACATGATCGAGGAGTACGCCCGCCACCTGGGCCATGCCGACCTGCTGCGCGAGCGCATAGACGGCGCCACCGGCGAGTAACGGCCCGGTTGGCGCGGGCCCGGTATAGACGGCGCGGGGGCGCAGCGGCCCCGGGCCCGCGTAGGCCTCCAGGGCGTGGGCGATCCAGCCCGCGGTGCGCGCCACCGCGAACACCGCCTCCCCGGAGCCCCTGATCATGCCGGCCACCCGGACCATAGTGGCGAGCGCGAAATCGCTGTTCGGCGGAGGCAGGGACTTCTGCCTGACCTCGGCCAGGACGGCCTCGGCCACGGCGAGCTGCGCGGACTTCGGCGCGGCGCGGCGTACCAGGTCGAGCAGCAGGACGCCGCGCGGGTCGCCGGAGCGGTACACCTGGTGACCGAACCCGGGCACCCGCTCCCCCCGGCGCAGCAGTCGCGGGTGCGGTACTGCGACACCATCGGCGGCGACTCCCCCGGGCGGATCAGGGAGCGGTTCGCCAAGCTGGCGGCGGCGGTCGGCATCCCGGTCGAGACGCACTGCCACAACGACCTGGGCATGGCCGTGGCGAACTCGGTGTCCGGCGCGCTCGGCGACCTGGACGCCGGGCAGGACGCGTGGGTCAACACCTGCGTGAACGGGATCGGCGAGCGGGCGGGCAACGCCGACCTGCTGTCCTGCATCCTGGCCTTTTCGTACGGATTCGGGATATCCGAGTCGGTGGCGGTGGGGGACCGGCTCGACTTGTCGTGGGCCGCTTCAGGCACGTGCTCGACGGGCTCGGCGAACAGGTGGCCGCAGACCAGGAGGACCTGGTGTTCTCGCTGGTCCAGCTCTGCGCGTCGGCGACCGGCAAGCCGCTGACCGACGACGAGCTGCGGCTGATCGCGGGCTATCCGGAGCAGCTCGCGTTGCTGTTCCCCGGCCAGCTCGGCTGAGCCGGCCAAATGGGGACCGAATCCATGATCGTGGGCAGAAAACTGGGGGCGGGCTCAATGGGCCGGAGCCGGGCCGCGCCGACTGCCGATAATGGTCTTCCGTGAAGGTCTTCATCTCGTTTGACATGGAGGGCGTGGCCGGGATCGTCGACTGGTCGCAGTGCCGGGCGCCCGGTCAGCCGTATGAGGAAGGGCGGCGGCTGCTGCTCGGTGAGGTCAACGCGGCCATCGACGGGGCCATGGCCGCCGGGGCCACCGAGATCGTGTGCAACGATTCGCACGGCACGATGAACAACCTGGACCCGGCGGCGCTGCACGGGCAGGCCAACTACGTGTCCGGGCGGCACAAGCCGCTGTACATGATGCAGGGCCTCGATTCCGGAGCGGATGTGGTGTTCATGGTGGGCTACCACGGGTCCATCTCGGGCGAGAGCTCCGTGCTGTCGCACACCTACAACCCGGCGGTGATCTCACAGGTCTCCCTGAACGGGACCGCGGTCGGGGAGAGCGGGATCAACGCGCTGGTCGCGCTGGCCCGGCAGGTGCCGGTCGGGCTGATCACCGGGGACCAGCAGACCATCGCCGAGGCCGGCCCGTTCCTGCCCGACGCCGAGCACGTCGTGGTCAAGGAGTCGTTCACCAGGTTCGGCGCGTCCAACCTGCATCCGGAGGTGGCCCGGGAGCTGATCGCCGAAGGGGCGCGGCGGGCGGTGGAGCGGGCGGCCGCCGCGCCCGCGGCGGTGTGGCAGATCGCGGCTCCGTCTTCGGGGGGCCCGAGCCGGCCGTGCTGCGCCCGCCGGCCATCTCGCTGCCGGCCACGCTCGAGGTGCACATGCAGACGGCGGACATGGCCGAGGTGGCCTCGTGGGTGCGGGGGGTGGAGCGGGCCGGCGTCCGCGCGGTGAGCATCCGGGGCGAGGACCCGCTGGCCGTTTTCCGGTCGTTCGTCGGGATGACCTACATCACGCGGGTTTCCGAAGGGCGCTGAGGCCGGCCGATGGCCGCGTCGACTACGGCGTCGGGAGACAGCCCGGCCCGGGGCATTCAGGCACCGGCCAGGAAGCTCGGGACCGCGGCGGCGGTCTCATCCTTGGCGCCCATCACGATCAGGTGGGCGAGCCCGCGGCGGCGCCGGTCACGTTGTCGCGGCCCCAGCGGGCCAGCGTGGCGTCCCAGTCGAGCGGCACGGTCATGCCGCCGTCGGCCATCTCGGCCGCCCAGTCCTCGGCGGGCACCCGCCACATGACCTCGAACTCGATGCCGCTCGGGTCTTTGGCGTACAGCGACTTGGACACGCGGTGGTCGCTCTCCCCCACCAGCGCGCCGGCCGCGACCAGCTTGGCCCGGGTCTCGGCCAGGTCCCCGAGCGTGCCGACCTCCCAGGCCAGGTGGTACAGGCCGGGGTGTTCGGGGCGGTCGGGCGCGCGGCTCTCGGGGGCGGTGCCGATCTCGAACAGGCCGAGGTCGTGATCGTTGGCCGTGCCTGGCGCGGCCAGGAACGCGGCCCGGCCCGGGATCTCCATGCGGACCTCGAAGCCCAGCGTCTGGGTGTAGAACTCGACGGTGCGCTGCAGGCCGTTCACGTACAGCACAGCGTGGTTCAGTCGGCGGACGGCCATCGGCGCTTCCTTCCCTCGGCTTCCCTGGCGAACTGCTGATAGCTCCAATTCGCTGCGGGACTGCGTCATTCCCGGGTCATTCCGGGACGGCGGCGCGGTCAGGCGGGCTGCCACAGCTCGACCCGATTGCCCTCGGGATCGGTGACCCAGCCGAATCGACCGACACCCTCCATGTCCTGCGACTCATTAGCCACGTCCGCTCCCTTGGCGCGCAACTGCGCGAGCATCGCATCCAGGTCGCGGACCCGGAAGTTGAGCATGGCCTGCTGGACGCGGGACCCGAAGTAGTCGGTCCCGGACTCGAACGTCGCGAACACCGTCGGCCCGCTTTCCTGACGCCACAGGCCGTTCTCATCGGCGTCCAGGCCCAGGCAATCGCGATACCACGCGCCCAGGGCCGCCGGGTCGGCGGCCCGCATGAAGTATCCGCCGATTCCAATCACACGTTCCATGCCGTCATCTTGCCAGGACGGCGACCGGGCGGGCCGACGCCACACCATCGCCCGCTTGGCCGGCCGGTGCCTGCCCGGTCCTAGCGGATCTGGCCCCGCTGCCGGCGGCGGATCTCGCGGTACCGCCGCCGCTGTGACTCATCCAGCATCAGCCAGGCTGTGGTCGGAACAGCGATGGCGATGACAATGAGCGCGGGCACCAGCCACCAGGGGAAGGGGAACGCCAGCAGGATCAGGGCGACGATAATCCCGCCGATACCCCACTTCATGTGCGGTGACATGCTGACTCCGTTCGTTCATCCCCGGGCGTGGACCCCCGATCCAGCCCCGCTTCCTCTAGCTTATAGCGCGTCGGCACATGTATGGATTTCGGCGGCCCGAGGCAGGCCAGCGGCGGAGTACGCTGCGGGCATACATGATCGTGACTTAGGGGAAGGGGCGCCGTGACACTCGCGATGCCGGTGGAACCCGAGGCCAACGAACTGCTGACCCGCAGCCCGCTCGCCCTGCTGATCGGCATGCTGCTGGATCAGCAGGTGCCGCTCGAGCGCGCCTTCAGCGCCCCGCTCGATCTGGTCCGGCGGCTCGGGCATGAGCCTACGGCGGCCGAACTGGCCGGGTTCGACCCGGCCGCCCTGACCGCCATTTTCTCCGAACGGCCCGCCCTGCACCGCTACCCCAGGGCGATGGCGGCCCGGGTGCAGGACCTGGCCCGGCTGATCGTGGAGCGGTACGACGGCGACGCGGAGCAGGTGTGGGCGTCGGCCAGGACCGGCGCCGAGCTGCTCGGGCGGGTGGCGGCGCTGCCCGGGTTCGGCGCGCAGAAGGCGCAGATCTTCGTGGCCCTGCTGGGCAAGCAGCTGGGTGTGCAGCCGCGGGGCTGGCGGCAGGCGGCCGGGAAGTTCGGCGCCAAGGGCTCGCACATGTCGGTGGCCGACATCACCGACGCCGAGACGCTGGCCCGGGTCCGGTCCTACAAGCAGGAGCTGAAGGCCGCGGCCAAAGCCAAGGCGGCCGCCCCGGCGGGCGCCGGGACCCCGTAGATCCGTCCGCCCGCGGCTCGCTGCTAGCGTCGGGGCATGGAGCCGATCGACGCATTCATCGACCAGATGCCGGCCCGGGGGGACATCAGCCACGTGGCCGAGGATCGGCCCGCTGGCCGCGGCGGCGCTGGCGGCGCAGCAGCGCGCCCAGGACCGGGCTGGCGATCCACAGCAGCCAGGCGTAGGTGGTGACGAAGAAGACCGGGATCGAGATCGCGAAGCCGGCCATCAGCAGGCAGGACTTCCTGGCCAGGCTGGCCGTGACCGGCGCCGGGATTTCGGCCAGGCGGCGGGAGTTCATGTGCCGGAGCATCGCGTACAGCATGGCCGACTCCAGGACCTGCAGCAGCGCGTAGAACCCGAACCGCAGGGCGTGGGTGGCGAGGTTCTGCCCGCTGACCACGAGCAGCTTGGTCGCGAACGGGTTGAGCACGATGCTCAGCAGCCACCACATGTTGAGCGCCCGCAGCCGCCCGTCGACGCGCCGGCCGTAGGCGAACAGCTCGTGATGGTCAGCCCAGGCCGCCGCGATCACCGCGAAGCTGATCACGAACGCGGTGTAGTGGCCGTCGTCGTGCTGCACCGACGTCCAATACGCCGACACCGTGCCCCCGTCCGGCACCGGCAGGTCGATGGCGAGCAGTGTGATCGCGATCGCCACCACAGCATCGGAAAAGAAGGTCAGCCGCTCGGCGGCGCGGGCGTCGGTCTCCACCTCGTCGTCGGGCACCAGCCGATCATCTCGCGTGCCCGGGGTCCGTCGCGATCCGCCCCGCCGCACTGATGAGCGCGGTCGGGGGGACACGTTAGCCGCAGCCCCGGTGGTGGGTATGGTTTGCCCAGGTAGGTGTCACTCCGCCGGTTGCCACGGGCCGGACCGGGCAGAGGACGCCCCGGGGCACACAAGAAACGCGAGGCGTATTGACCAGCCGCCAGCCGGGAAGGCCGGGACGGGTCCCCGGCCAGTGGCAGCTGGTGCTGCCGCTGACGCTGCTGATCATCCTGGGCCTGGCCGGGCTGCGCGGGGCGGTGGTGACACCGCGGTGGAACGGGCCGCTGCACCAGGACGGCGTGGCCATCGGGGTCGTGCTGGAGGTCGTGCTCATCACCCTGCTCGTGGTCTTGTTCAGGCGACGGGCCGCGGCGCAGCGGGCCCAAGCCTACGACGCGGTGGCGGCCAAGCTGCGCGATGTCCTGATCCTGATCATCATCACCGGGATGATCGGGGTGGTGATCGCCGTGATCATCGGGCTGCACCTGTACCTGTTCAACCCGAGGGTCAACCCGCAGGGCAAGGCCACCGCCGGCGCGCCGCTGCCCACGGTCAGAGCGCCCCGGCCGGGATCGGAGCATTCCTCGGCCGTGCACATCCCGGTCACCGCGCTGCTGTACGCCCTGGTCATCGTGGTGCTGCTGGCCGCGGTGGTGCTCAGCGCCTGGTGGGCCCGGCGGTACCAGCTGGCCGCCGGGGGCCGGGAGGACGGGGTCATCGCCGAGGACTCGCAGGACCTGCGGGAGGCGGTGGAATCCGGCCGGTCGGCGCTGCGCACGGTCGACGACGCGCGGGCGGCCATCATCGCCTGCTACGCGGCCATGGAAACCAGCCTGGCCGAGCGGGGCGCGGCCCGGGAGGCGGCCGACACGCCCGACGAGCTGCTGGCCCGGGCCACCAGAAGCGGCGTCGTACGCGGCGGCGCCGCGGCCCGGCTGACCGCGCTGTTCTACGAGGCCAGGTTCTCCAGCCACCCGCTGGCGGCCAGCCAGCGGGACGAGGCCGAACGGGCCCTGGACGAACTGGCCCGGGCGCTGGCCGCCGGCCAGGTCGGAGCGGACGCATGAACGCCGGGGACACGGACCGGGACGCCGGCGGGACCATCAGCCCCTGGGTCGGCACCACCCCGGAACTCATGGTCGCGGCGGTGCTGGTCGCGGCGGCGGCCTTGACCGGCTACGCGACGGCGGGCTGGCCGGGCCTGGCGGTGGTGGCGGTGGCCACGGCGGCGGTCGCCATGGTCGTGCTGCGGATCCTGCTGCCGCAGCTGACCCCCGATACGGCCAAGACGGCCAGGGAAAAGCCGACGGCCCGGACGCTGACCGGCTACTCCCACCGCCGGTTCGTGGTGCACAACGCGATGACCAGCCACGGCTACTACGACAGCGAGCTGCGGCCGGTGCTCGAGCACCTGCTGGCCGCCCGGCTGGCCGAACGCCACGGCGTCAACCTCTACCAGGACCCCGAAGCGGCCCGCAGGCTGCTGTGCCGGAACCCGCGCGACGCCAGCCTGTGGACCTGGATCGATCCGGCGACACGGCCGGGCAGCACCGAACGGGACCATACGGACCGACGCGGCATTCCGCAGCACACCCTGGCGCGCCTCATCGACCGATTGGAGAAGCTCTTATGGGCCCTGAAGAGACCGCGGTGAGCTGCTCGGCCATCCTGGATGAGCTCGAGCGCGCGGTCGTCGGCCGCCGCCGGACCCTGGAGCTGGTGCTGATCGGCATCCTGGCCGGCGGCCACGTCCTGCTCGAGGACCTGCCCGGGCTGGGCAAGACCCTGATCGCCCGGTCCTTCGCCCGGGTGCTCGGCCTGGACTTCGCCCGCATCCAGTTCACCCCCGACCTGCTGCCCTCCAACGTGGTCGGCGCCCCGCTGTATGACCAGCGGTCGGCCGAGATGGTGTTCCGGCCGGGGCCGGTGTTCACCCAGCTGCTGCTGGCCGACGAGATCAACCGGACGCCGCCCAAGACCCAGGCGGCGCTGCTGGAGGCCATGGGCGAGGGCCAGGTGAGCGTGGACGGGCAGACCCGGCTGCTGCCGCAGCCGTTCATCGTCCTGGCCACGGACAACCCGATCGAGTACGAGGGCACCTATGAGCTGCCCGAGGCCCAGCTCGACCGGTTCCTCATGCGGCTGCGCCTGGGCTACCTGAGCAGCGGGGACGAGACCGACATGCTGCGGCGGCGGGTGGCCCGCACCAGCGAGCAGGTCGAGCTCAACGCGGTGACCGGCCCGGACGGCGTGCAGGCCATGCGGGACTCGCTCGAGCAGGTGGAGATCACCCCCGACCTGCTCGACTACATCGTGGCCATCATCCGGGCGACCAGGAGCGACGCGCAGGTGCAGGTCGGTGCCAGCCCGCGCGGCGGCCTGGCCCTGGTCCAGCTGGCCCGCGGCCAGGCCCTGCTGAACAAGCGCGACTACGTGATCCCCGACGACATCAAGCAGGTGGCAGTGCCCGCGCTGGCGCACCGGGTGACGCTGCGGCCCGAGCTGTGGGTCCGCCAGGTCTCCTCCGACGACGTGGTGGCCAAGCTGCTCGCCGCCGTGCCGACGCCGAAGACCGACCCCACCGCGCGGACCGGCGGCCGCGGTCCGGATCCGGCGGTCGGCGGCTGATGTCCTATCTGCTGCCGAACGACCCGGGCCGTCGCGCGGCCGGCACCGGGGCTGCGGTGCGGTGGCGGTCGTCGCGGCATGCCCGGCGGCTGCTCACGCTCGGCCTGTTCGGGGTGTTCATCGCCACGATCACCCGGCGCCCGGAGTTCGCGGGCCTGGCCGCCCCCGCGCTGCTGCTGCTCGCGGCGGGCCGGATCCAGCGACGGCCGCCGCGGATCACGGTCCAGGGCCAGCCCAGCACCCGGCGGGCCTTCGAGGACGAGCTGGTGGCCCTGGACGTGGCGGCACTGGACGCGGGCGACTGCACGGTCCGGTGGCTGCTGCACCCGGGCCAGGAGATCGAGATCTGGGGTCCGGCCGGCGCCGTCACGGCCGACGGGCCGGCGGCCCGCTTCATCGTCAGCCCGCACCGGTGGGGACGGCGCGAGCTGGGCACCATCGACGTGCAGCTGCGCGACCGCTGGCGGCTGGCCGAGGGACACCTGACCCTTAGCCTGCCCAGGATCGACTGCTACCCGGCTCCGGCCCACCAGCAGACCCGGGTGGTGCTCAGCAGGCTCCCGAACCGGCTCGGGGAGCACCCGGCCCGGGTGTCCGGTGAGGGGATCGAGTTCGCCGGGGTGCGCGAGTACGTGCCGGGCGACCGCCAGCGCAGCATCAACTGGGCGGCCAGCACCAGGCGCGGGCGGCTGCAGGTGAACACCTTCGCGGCCGAGCGTTCCCAGGACGTGGTGCTGCTGGCCGACGCCACCTCCGACGTCGGCGAGCCGGGGTCGTCCGCCCTGGACCTGGCGCTGCGCGGCGCGGCGGCGGCGGCCCGCGCCTACCTGGAGGCCAGGGACCGGGTGGGCGTGATCACCTACCAGTGGGGCTGGGTGACCTGGCTGCCGCCCGGGCTGGGCCGCCGGCAGGTGTACCGGATCATCGATTCCATGCTGGCCAGCGACGCCGGCTACACCGGATCCGAGCGGGGCGCGCGCGGCGCGAGCTTCAGCCGGCTGCCGCGGGCCGCGCTGCCGCCCGGCGCCCTGGTCATCGTGTTCAGCCCGCTGCTTGACCAGCGGTTCGTGGAGACGCTGCGGGACATGCGCGAACGCGGCTTCAGCATGCTGGTGGTGGACGTGCTCAACGCCGAGCCCCCGGCCCGGCGGCACCGGCCCTGGCGGGGGGGCATGGGGGGGTCGTCCCCCCGGGCTAACACGGACCGGATGGCCAGGCGGATCTGGCAGATGGAACAGGAGGCGATCAGGTTCTCGCTGCGCGAGCTGGGCGTCCCGGTGGTGCACTGGGACGGGGACACGTCCCTGGACCTGCCGCTGGCCGCCTACACCAGGCGCCCCGTGGTGGCCCGCCGGTGACCGCCCGGACCGCGCTGGGCGCGGCCGGCACCCGGCTGGCCGCGGCGCTGCTCGGCGCGGGCTGCGTGATCTGGGCCGATACCGGGTCCGCGGCGACTAACAAGGGCGACGCGGGCCTGGCGCTGTTCCTGGCCATCTTCGGCGTGGCGGCGGGCGCGATACGGCTGGCCCTGGCCGGGGTCCCGGTGCCCGAGGACACCTTCCTGCTGCCCGCGCCGCTGCACGTGTGGCTGTGGTTCCTGCAGACACTGCGCCGGGTGCCGTGGGAGGAGGGCGGGCTGGTGGCCATCGTGTGGCTGGAGGTGCTGCACCGGTCCCAGCCGTGGCACACCGCGGTGCTGGGCGTCGCGCTGATCGCCTACCTGCTGGCGGTGCACCTGGCCGAGACGGACGCCTCCCCCGCCGTGCTGCGGCCGCAGGTCCAGGTGCTGGCCGTCGGGGCGGGCCTGCTCGCGCTGGGCGCGGGCGCCGGGATGCTGCCCGCGGCCGGGGCGGGGGCAGGCTCGGCCCTGCTGCGGCTGGTGGCCGCCGGAGCGCTGATCGCCGCCGCCGCCCTGGTCCTCCCCCACGTGGCCCGCCCCGCCCCACACGACTAAACCCGCCCCACCAGTTAGCCCGCCGTCCCGCCGCCGCAGCGTGGTGAAAGTCCAGGTTCACCCCACGTAATTGGGGGCCGGGCGGGGATCCGGGGTGGGGGATGGGGAGGCGGGGTGGGGGGCAGGGGGGTTGTGGGGATATACAAAGGGGGGGTGGGGGGAAGGGAATCTTCTGGGGGCGGATGGCTTACGACGGGGCTGGTCAGGGGGGAAGATGGGGCTTTACGTGAAGACACAGGAGGGCAAGGGCCGATGGCTGAGATCGTCCGGGCCGGGCTAATCCAGCAGCGCTGGACCGGGGACAAGGAATCGATGATCGCGGCGGCGGTGGATCATATCCGGACCGCGGCCTCGGCGGGCGCGCAGGTGGTCTGCCTGCAGGAGCTGTTCTACGGGCCGTACTTCTGCCAGGTGCAGGACGCCGACTACTACTCCTACACCGAGGCCATCCCGGACGGGCCGACCACCCGGCTGCTGCAGGAGGTGGCCCGGCAGCACAGCATCGTGATCGTGGCGCCCATGTACGAGGAAGAGCACCCGGGCGTCTACTACAACACGGCGGCGGTCATCGACGCCGACGGCAGCTACCTGGGCAAGTACCGCAAGACCCACATCCCCCAGGTCAAGGGGTTCTGGGAGAAGTTCTACTTCCGTCCGGGCAACCTCGGCTACCCGACGTTCGACACCGCGGTGGGCCGGATCGGCGTGTACATCTGCTACGACCGGCACTTCCCCGAGGGCTGGCGGGCGCTCGGCCTGGCCGGGGCGCGGATCGTGTTCAACCCGTCCGCCACCAGCCGCGGCCTGTCGCAGTACCTGTGGCGGCTGGAGCAGCCCGCCTCGGCGGTGGCCAACGAGTACTTCGTGGGCGCCATCAACCGGGTCGGCATCGAGCCGCTGGGCGACAACGACTTCTACGGCCAGACCTACTTCGCGGACCCGCGCGGACAGCTCATGGGCGACGCCGCCGCCGACGACAAGGACGAGGTGCTGGTGCGCGACCTGGACATGGCGCAGCTGGCCGAGGTCCGGAACCTGTGGCAGTTCTACCGGGACCGCCGCCCCGACCAGTACGGAACGCTGGTCCAGCCATGAGCGAGCCCAGCGAGGGCCAGAAAATGAGCACCACGCTGATCGTCGGCGGGACGGTGGTGACGGCGTCCGGGACGCAGGACGCCGACGTGCTCGTCGAAGGTGAGAAGATCGCCGCGGTCCTGGCCCGGCAGCCCGGCCTGCAGGTCAGCATCACCGCGGACCGGATCATCGACGCGGCCGGCAAGTATGTGCTGCCGGGCGGGATCGACGTGCACACGCACATGGAGATGCCGTTCGGCGGCACGTTCGCGGTGGACACGTTCGAGACCGGCACCCGGGCCGCGGCCTGGGGCGGCACCACGACCATCATCGACTTCGCGGTCCAGGCCAAGGGCACCTCGCTGCTGGCCACCCTGGACAAATGGCACGCCAAGGCGGACGGCAACTGCGCCATCGACTACGGCTTCCACATGATCGTGTCCGATGTCAACGACACGACGCTGAAGGAGATGGACGCCTGCGTCGCGGCCGGGGTGAACAGCTTCAAGATGTTCATGGCCTATCCCGGCGTGTTCTACGTGACCGACGGCGAGATCCTGCTGGCCATGCAGCAGGCGGTCCGGCTGGGCGCGACGATCTGCATGCACGCGGAGAACGGCCTGGCCATCGACCAGCTGGTCGCGCAGGCGCTCGCGGCCGGCCGCACCGACCCGGTGAACCACGGCCTGACCAGGCCGCCCGAGCTGGAGGGCGAGGCCACCTCGCGGGCCATCACGCTGGCCAAGATCACCGGCTGCCCGCTGTACATCGTGCACCTGTCCGCCCGCCAGGCGCTCGAGGCGGTCGCCGAGGCCAGGGACACCGGGCAGAACGTGTTCGCCGAGACCTGCCCGCAGTACCTCTACCTGTCGCTCGATGACCTGGCCCGGCCGGATTTCGAGGGCGCCAAGTACGTGTGCTCGCCGCCGCTGCGGCCCAAGGAGCACCAGGATTCGCTGTGGCGCGGCCTGCGGACCAACGACCTGTCGGTGGTGTCGACGGACCACTGCCCGTTCTGCTTCAAGGACCAGAAGCAGCTGGGCCGGGGCGACTTTTCCAAGATCCCGAACGGGATGCCCGGCGTCGAGCACCGGATGGACCTGCTGCACCAGGGCGTGGTGGCGGGCCAGCTCACGCTGCCGCGCTGGGTGGAGGTGGCCTCGACCACGCCGGCCCGGATGTTCGGCCTGTACCCGCGCAAGGGCGTCATCGCCGCCGGGTCCGACGCCGACATCGTGGTCTACGACCCGCAGGCCCGGCAGACGCTGTCGGCGGCGACCCACCACATGAACGTCGACTACTCGGCGTACGAGGGGATGGAGCTCACCGGCCGGGTGGTCAGCACGCTGTCCCGCGGCCGGGTGGTCGTCGACGACGGCCAGTACACGGGCGCGGCCGGCCACGGGATGTTCCTGTCCCGCGGGCTGAACCAGTACCTGCTGTAGCAAGCACCACGGCCCGTTCGGCAGCAAAAGGATCCTGGGAGGGATCATGGAATTCGGGGTAGTCCTGCAGACGAACCCGCCCGCCCACCGGGTGGTCGAGATGATGCGGCGGGCCGAGGCGTCGGGCTTCTCCTACGGCTGGACGTGGGACTCGCACGTGCTGTGGCAGGAGCCGTTCGTCATCTACTCGGCGGTGCTGGCCGCGACGTCCGGGCTGACCGTGGGGCCGATGGTGACCAACCCGGGGACCAGGGACTGGTCGGTCATCGCGTCGCTGTTCGCCACGCTGAACGACATGTACGGCAACCGGACGGTGTGCGGGATCGGGCGCGGCGACTCGGCCCGGCGGGTCATCGGCCAGCCGCCGATGACGCTGGCCACCTTGTCGTCGGCGATGACCGTGATCAAGGGCCTGGCCGAGGGGCGTGAGGTGACGCACCACGGGCAGGCGCTGCGCATCCCGTGGGTGCGCGACGGCAAGCTGGAGATCTGGATGGCCGCCTACGGGCCGAAGGCGCTCAAGCTCACCGGCGAGCAGGCGGACGGCTTCATCCTGCAGACCGCCGACCCGGACATCGCGCGCTGGACCATCGGCGCGGTGCGCGCGGCGGCGCAGGAGGCCGGCCGCGACCCGGCCTCGGTCACCATCTGCGTGGCGGCGCCGGCCTACGTCGGCGACGACCGGGCCCATCAGCGGGATCAGCTGCGGTGGTTCGGCGGGATGGTGGGCAACCATGTGGCCGACCTGGTGGCCAGGTACGGCACGGACGGGCCGGTCCCCCGCGCGCTGACCGACTACATCAAGGGCCGGGAGGGCTACGACTACGCGCACCACGGCAAGGCCGACAACCCGTCGGTGGACTTCGTGCCGGACGAGATCGTGGACCGGTTCTGCCTGACCGGCCCGGCCGCCGGGCACGTGGACCGGCTGCGGGAGCTGGCCGAGGCGGGCGCCGACCAGTTCGCCCTGTACCTGATGCACGACCAGGAGGACGACACCCTGGCCGCCTACGGCGAGCAGGTCATCCCCGCGCTCCGCTAGCCCGTTGGCCGCTAGTCCGGGCCCGGCGTGGTGGCCGCCGCCGAGACCGGGACGACCACCTTGGGCAGCGCCTGCTGATCGGCCAGCGCGATGGCCAGCTCGCCGGTGGCGTTCGGGTGCAGCGGCGCCGGGTCGCCCGGGCCCTGCACGTAGGGCTCGGCGGTGCACAGCTCATGGCCGGCGAAGGACGGGGCGGCCAGGCCGAACCCGAAGGTCTGCGCGCCCTGGGCCAGCACCGCGTTGAGCTGGCCGAGCCGGGACAGCAGCACCTTCTCCTTGGCCGGGGTGATGCCGTAGCGGCGCAGGCAGCCGATGCCCGGCCCGAACGGCGAGTAGTACTCGTTGACCAGCACGGCCGGGCTGCCCGGCAGTCCGGCCAGGTCGGTCAGGAGCTGGTAGTAGCTGCGGGTGAAGGCGCCGATCTCCTGGCTGAAGTAGGCCGCCGACACCTTGTCGTTGCATACCGCGCTGGCTACGCACAGCCGGGTCATCACCGACCACTGCACGTCGTCCGCGCCGACGCTGACGATGATCACCTTGGCGTGGCTGACGCGCTGGGCCTCGACCAGCTGGGGCGGCGCCACCTGCCCGTCGGCCAGGACCTGGGCGCCCAGCAGGCCGTTCTGCACGGTCGCGCCGCTGCAGGCCAGGTTCAGCACCGTCCAGTCGTTCACCGCGGCCAGGTCGGCGGCGTAGGACTGGCTGCTGCGGCCGCAGGCCCGGTCCAGGGCGGTGGCCCCGCTGACCGGCGGGTTGCCCACGGCCGCGGCGGTGGAGTCCCCGATGACCACGGCCTGGTCGCCGGGCTGCGGCCGGGTGGTGACCGGTGTTCCCGATGCGCCCTGGAGCGGATCCACGCCGACCAGGTCATCAAGGGTCTTGACGCTGCGCAGCACGGCGGGGGTGCTGGAGGCGGTCAGCAGCACGCCGCCCACGTTCACCGCGGCCACCACGACCACCCCGATGACCGCGGTCTTGGCCATGGCGGCGTGGGATTGCCGCCGCAGGCCGGCCAGCGCGATGAGCGGGATGACGGCGAAGCCGGCCGCGATGAGCGTCTCCCACTCGAAGTAGTGCTCCCAGCCCGCGGCCAGCTGCTGGGACAGGCTCAGCTTGAGCTGCCGCGGGTCGTCGGAGCGCAGCAGCTGCGCGACCTGAGGATCGATGGTGATGTGGGTGAGCTGCAGCAGCGGGCGGATCGGCCCGGTGAACTGCGGCTTGGT
Source organism: uncultured Actinomycetes bacterium (assembly GCA_963835775.1). GTDB lineage: Bacteria > Actinomycetota > Actinomycetes > Streptosporangiales > Streptosporangiaceae > Palsa-504. The sequence continues at coordinate 47,005 of CAWIHB010000013.1, forward strand.
CGGCACCACCTGGCCGAACAGGTCGAGCTCGCCGGGACCGGACAGGCTCAGCGACGGGATGGCCGCCCCGACCTGGGCGGTCTGGCCCGCGGCGGAGACCGTCTGCAGCGGCGCGACCTGCAGCGCCAGCCAGATCGACCCGGCCGTGATGAGCAGGAAGGTGACGAGGTAGAACGCGGCGGTCCTGGTCAGTCGCGGGAACGAAGAAATATGGCACTCCCAGGGACGGCAAAGCCTCGCTCTTTGAAGCTACCCCGCCCGGCGCGGATGGCAACCGTCAAAGGGCTTTCTTGCGTTCTAGGTAGCTCAGCGCGGCCCAGCCGAAGGGCACCGGCAGCCAGAACGTCAGCAGCCGGAACAGCAGCACCGCGCTGACCGCGACGGCGCCGGGCATCCCGGTCGCGGTCAGCCCGGCGGTCAGCGCCGCCTCCACCGCGCCGAGCCCGCCCGGGGTGGGCAGCAGGGAACCGATCGCGCTTCCGGTCAGGTAGACCACGCCGATGCTGGCGATCGGCACCGACCGGCCGAACGCGGCCACGCATGCGGCCAGGCACAGGATGTAGGACAGGCTGAGCAGCAGCGCGCCGCCGAGGCCCTGGGCCAGCTTCTGCGGGCGCTGGGCGACCTCGGCCAGCTGGGGCAGCACCTGGCTGAACGTCGGCGCCACCCGGGCGCGCAGCAGCCGCCGGCCGGCCGGCACGGCCAGCACGGCCAGGGCGGCCACGACCAGCCCGGCCAGCACGAAGTAGGCCCAGCGGGGCGGCTTGAGCGGCTCACCCGGCCCGGTGCCCGCGAGAGCAGCGAACACCACGATGAGCAGGATGTGCAGGACAAAGGCCACGACCTGGGCCACGCCCACGGAGGCGGCCGCGACCGGGGCGGGGATCTTCCGCTTTTGCAGGTAGCGGATGTTGAGGGCGGCACCGCCCACGGCGGCGGGCGTGACCAGGGTGACGAACGATCCGGCCAGCTGGGCGAGCAGGGTGCGGACGAAGTCCAGCCGCTCGGCCACGAATCCGGACAGGGACAGGGCCGCGCCCACGTAGGTGACCGCGGACAGGGCCAGCGCCCCGGTGACCCAGTGCCAGTTCGCGGTGCGCAGCACGCTGGCCAGGCTGGCCCGGTTGAGCTCGCCCGCCAGCAGGTAGACGGCGGCGACACTGGCCACCAGGGTCAGCAGCGTGCGCAGCCTGATGCGCTCCAGCCGGACCGGGGCGACCTGGCCGCCGGGCACCGCGGCCAGCAGCAACTGGCGCAGGGCGGGCAGCACGTCCCGGCGGCGGCGCAGCGCGGTCCGGGTGGAGCGGGCCAGTGCGACCGGCTGCAGCAGCGGCAGGATGGCCAGCAGCTCGCCGTCGCTCGACTTGTCCAGGGCCAGCCGGGCGGCCCGGTCCGGCCCGACGTACAGGGCGAGTTCGGCTAGGAGCTGGGCCACGTCCAGGCGGACCTGCAGGTCGCTGGCGGCCACGTCGCCGTCGCCGGGGTCGAGCAGGACGACCTGGCCGTCGTCGGTGAACAGGATGCGGTCGGCGGTGAGCCCGCGGTGGGTGACGTGGTGGGCGTGCAGCCGGGCCACGGTGTCCCAGATGCAGCTGAGCTGGGCGTCGCTGCAGCCGGGGTTACGCCGGGCCAGCGTGGTGCCCGGGCAGTGGTTGTAGGCCAGCACGGCCGCTTCTGGTCCCACCCGGACCAGGGCGCGCAGCCGGGGCGTGGGCACGCCCGCGTCCTCCGTGGCGTAGGACAGCAGGGCCCGGCGCTCGACGGTGTGATCCACCGACAAGGGGGCGCTGCGCGACACCTGCCCCTGCAGCCGCAGCGACCGGTACAGCCGGTAGAACGCGCCGGCCGCCTCCTGGTCCCGGTCGTAGACGACGACGTCGAGGTGATCGCCCTGCGCCGTGGTGGCCGCGTAGTAGCGGGATCCGCGCACCCCGGAGCTGGCCTGGCGTACCCGCCGGATCGCGGTCACCTCGAGGTTCCCGGCCGACAGCGCCACCGCGATGTCCTTGGCCGGGGGCCGCTGCGACACCGAGCCGGCCCGTACCGCACGGCCAGGCCGGTGGCCCGGCCCAGCAGCAGCGTGATCAGCAGCGACAGCACCGTGGTGTGGTACGCGCCCACGTGCACGACGGCGTAGACGATGATCGCCGTCCACAGCGCGTTGCGCCAGTGCGGCCGTCCGGTCAGCACGATCATGGTGGCGTAGGCGACCAGGCCGGCCAGGTAGGGGTCGAGCGCGGCGACGTGGCTGACGCCCGGGCGCGACATGATGATGGCGTCGTACAGCGGGGCGGCGGCGGCCCGGGACAGCACGATGTTGGCCGCGCCCGCCACCCCGGCGGCCAGCACCCCGGTCGCGATCGCCTCGACCAGGCGCCGGACCTGGCGCCTGACCAGCTGGAAAACGGCCAGCGCCACAGGCAGGATGAGCAGCGCGAACAGGGCCACCTTGGGCGCGATGGTCAGCAGGGCGCGCGGCAGCCGGGCGGTCGTGCCCACGATGTCGGTCTCCACCCCGGTCGTGGTGGCGCTGGCCGCCACCCCGGCCCCGGCCAGGATGACGATCTCGGTGCAGGACACGATGCAGCGCAGCAGGTCGACCGGCTTGCGGATCCGGCGGTCGAGCTGATCCTCGACCTGGATCGGGTCCGGCTGCGGTGGCATCACGGATCGATAGTTTCACCTGGCTGCCTGGCGGGCATAGCCGCCGCACCCGCAGCGGCGTCGATGAAGGTCAAGCGGCGCGGGCCAGTTCCCTTCAGCTGAGGAACAAAAGGATGGGCAGCAGGACCACGGCGGCCAGCGTGACGGCGAATACGTACCGTCGCTGCGACTGGTAGGCGTGCTCCTGGACGGGGTTGGTCATGACAGGTCACCTGGCGTATTGATGTGGTTACGGGCGAGCACCCAGCGAAGCAGCGCCGGGATGGATGTGTGCATGACACCGTCGCTCATCACGGCGGCGGTATGGAAGAAGCGGGCTTCCCCGAAGTTCAGCTGTACGGAGCGGACCAGGTTGCCGAGCCCGAGGTCGTCGGTAGCCCACGCGGCCACGTCGTCCCCGGGTGCGCCGATGAGATCGGCCCGGCTGAACGCGACCGCCAGGCGCGCCTTCTTGAGCCGGACGCCCATGGCTTCGATCTCCTGGTGCGCCTGCTGGTAGGCCAGCTCGGGCGGGGGGGCGGCCGACCGTACGGTCTTCAGTTCGGCCTGCTGCTCGGGTAGCAGCCGATCCCAGAATGCCTCCACCGATAGCGGGTCGATCACCAGGATGAACGTCTGCGCCTGGTTCAGGTACCGCAGTTCCTGGGTGCGTCCCGGGGTATGGAAGAACTCGCCGGCCGCGTCGAACATGTGCAGGAGCCGCCTGTCGTGGCCTGCGGTCAGCCGGACCAGGTAGGCCCGGGGCAGTTCGGCGGGCGTCTTCCCGGTAGCGCTGGCCTGGCTCAGCCACCTGCTCGCGTCCTCGAGCTTGCCGGTAGTGGGAGCGTCGGCCAGCTCGGCGACGAACCGTTCCCGCCCCGGCGCCGCTGCTGGCTGGGACCACAGGAGCAACTGCGTGACCAAGCTGTACAGGAGGCGTGTCTTGCCCGCGCCGATCGCGCCGAAGAACGGCAGCACGATCTCTGCCGTCTTTCCTGGCCGGTGTTCCAGCGACTTGCCGCAATGCGGGCAGAAGGCATCCATCTCGGCCGAGCCGAACAGCAGCAGCGTTTTCATGCGCGTGCCGCACTCGCAGCGGCGCCGCAGGATGCCGAACCGGCCGGGCCGGACATCATGGTGACGCCTGGAGCACGCACGGCCGGGGCATTCATAGGAGGGATACCGGACCCGCTCGTAGCAGTTCGGGTTCGGGCACACCATCCGGATGTTCTTGACCTGGAGCACCGCCGAGTCGACGGCGCGCACCGCAGTACCGGCCACCCGCACGACAGCAGCCGAGATGCCTACCACGAGCAGATGGACGATAGCGCAGCCGATCGCGGCCACGGCGCCGAACACGATCCCCGCGGCCATCCCGAGGGCGCCTCCCACGCCGACTGGAGCCGACAGGACGGCCCCCTCGCCGCGGAACGACGACGTCACGTACTGGGCGCCGCGCCACCCAAGCTCACGGCAGGTGGCGTAGGCGACCCGCACCGCGTGATCGGCGTCGGTCAGCGCCGGGCCGTAGAAGTACTGCAGCATGGCGGGGTCGGCACCTGCGGGTATCTTCGGCGGGCGCTTCGGGTTCGGGAGCCAGGACGGGCGGCTGACCAGGACGCGCCACAGGCCGATGAAGTAGGCGACCGGCAAGCCGACGCCGTAGGCGACGAAGGCGGCGAAGGCGGCGATTGGGATGACGCACGCCAGGTAGCCCAGATAGAGCACCGCGATGACGATGAACAGGAAGATATAGAGCACTGCCATCGGCCGCCTCCCGTCACTGCCGCTCGGCGGGCGGGCCGGGGCTGGCCGCTGGCGGGTCGGGCGCGGCCGCTACGCCCAGGATCTTGCGGGCCAGCCCGCCGCGGTGCGCGTCCCGCCAGACCCGGAACAGTCCTGCCATCCCAGGGTCGTGGTCAAGCATCTGGGCCAGGGCGTTCAGGTCGCGGCGCGGCCACTTGCGGACCTGATCGAAGGATTCGGTCAGCCGCTGCTGGAGTCGAGCCTGGCCGTGCATCTCGGGCCGGGTGAGCACACTGAAGACCCGCCTGGCCAGGGCGATGTCCGGCTGACGCGGCCCGAGCCGGTCGTCCAGCCTGGCGCAGAAGGCCGCCGCGACCTCCGGCGGGCATCCGCGCAGCGCCCGGCCGAGCGGGTCGGCCTCCACGAGCAGCGCGGGCAGTGCCTGGTCCAGCATGCGGCGCGTGACGTCGTTGGTGATCGCGTACTCAGCGAACAGGCTGCCAAAGACGTTCACGTCCCCCTTCGGGCCGCCCAGCTGCGCCTGCTGGACCAGCGGCGATATCCGCACCACGTTCCGTACCAAACGCGCCTGGGTGTCCGGCAGCATGGCCAGGATGGGATGTTCCGCCAGCACGTAGGCCAGCCGGAGCCAGTCGCCGCCTGGCGACTCGCGTGCGGTTACCGCGCTGACCTGGGCGGCGATCCAGTCGGCGACCTCGGGTGCAGCGGGCTCGGTCTGGAAGAAGCCGAGCAGGTCGGCGAGCTGATCCGGCGGGCAGCCCCGCGGCCAAAGCAGGCGCAGCAACCCCACGTCGGCTCGCGGTGATCGCTCCGCCTTGGCCCGGATATCGGCGATCTCGTCGAAGGCCCGCAGCGGCCTCATGTCGCCCCGGGTCACCGACTGAAGCAGCCAGACCTCCGCGAGTTCGGGCAGCCCGGACAGGTCGTCACGGGTAAGCCGGGCGCCAAGCGGCCCGCTGAGCACCGCCTTGGCCACCTCGGGTGGCTCGACAGCAAGGCGCCCGAGCAGCCCGCGGAGGACGGCCGGGTGGGTGGTGAGCGTGCGTGCGAGGCCAAGCCCCAAGCCGGCCGGGTCCAGCCGGGTCCGCCCGTACCGTTCGAGGTCCGCCTCGGGCGGCAGCACCCCGGAGGCGGCCGCCCACTCCAGCAGGGCCTGTACCGTCGCCGGAGGGGCCTCGTCAAGCAGGCGGACGGCCCGGTCGCGCGCAGCCCCTGCGACCGGGCTCTGGAACCGGACCGGAGTGGCCGGCTCGCCCCGTATGAGGTCAGCGAACGCCTGGCCGGCGAGCAGGCGCTCGGCCTGCTCGACCTTGGCCGGGCTGGCCAGCCGCCGGGCCAAGCCCAGGAGGCCGTTCAGCCGCTCGCCGTTCAGCGTCCCGTCCGGCTGGGCCAGCACCACGCCCAGGGCGACGTCGGCGAGCTGGGCCGGCATCCAGCCTCCCGCGACGGGGAGCCATCGGGCCACCGCATCGGTAACGCCAGGAGCCAGCGGCTGGCCGAATAGCCTGGCCGCCAGGGCGACAGGTCCGAGCCAGTCGTCCAGATCTTTCTCGGTCCCAGACGCAAAGGCCGCCGCCTGCCGCCACAGCCCGCCTGAGGCCATCACCCCGGTATTGGCCAGCAGCGCGGCCACGGGATGGATGTCGTGTCCCGGCGTTCGCCCGGCGGCGAAATCGAACATCTGGAAGCTCGCGTCAGCGCCCGCTGGCAGCGCGTCGGGCAGGACTCCGGTCAGGTGGTACTTGGAGTAGCCGGGCCGGTGGCTGTAAGTGGTGAACGTCATCTGGTACGCCAGGTGCTCACCGAGAAGGTAAGAGATGGCCGCGATCCACCAAGCGTTCTCGGTCACGTCGTGGCTGACCACCAGGACGGGCCGCCCTCCGTTCATCGCCCGGCCCACCGCGGTCAGCAGTTCGGGCAAGGCCGACTCCGCCCCCCGAGCCTCAAGGAAGGCCTGGGTGCCGGGCCGGTCGATGGTGCCGCGAGGCAGCGGACCGGGCATTTCGGGTAGCTCGGTGCCGTCGGCCGGGTCCGTCCGCCAGAGCGCGGCCCCCCACAGCTCGGCCGGAAGCAGCGGCTCGAAATCCCGCTCCGGCGCGCTGGTGGCCAGCGCGTGCGCGAAATAGTTGCCGGGGCGGCCCGAGTAGTCGGTGCCGGTGAACACCACGTGCGCGGCGACGGCCATGCCCGCCGCCCCGCTCAAGCCGTACGAGAACGCGACCGGGTAAGCCTCCGGATCCTCCGGATGGACCAGCAGCGAACGTGGCGGCTCGTAGACGGTGCGCTCTTCCACCTCCTGCAGCAGGATCGCAGGGGTACCAGGTGTGATCGCGTTGAACTGGTATCCGCCGTACCCTCCGAGGCCATGCTCGCAAGAGGTGTAGTAGAGCTGCAGAAACGCCACGTCAGTCTCACTTCACCGGAATGATTCCGAACTGGGCGAGGATCCAGAGGATCGGGCTGGCGACCCGGTACGGGCGCACGCCGCGCGCGGCGACCCGGTTGTCCTGCGTCGGCGTCTCGCCGAGCGCGGAAACTCCGAAATAGCGGTAATGACGGTAGTTCAGCTGGGCGATCTGGTCGATCCGCGTTCCCTCCCACCGGGCCAGCAGCCGCTGGATCTCGGTGTGTACCTCCAGGCTGTCGCGCTCGTCGAAGTACGGCTCCTCGGGCGGGGACCTGAGCAGCGGGCTCGTCTTCTTCAGGTCGTGCATGAGCGTGTCCATCTTGGTGAACACGATGGCCAGCGGCTTGCCGATCTTCTTGGTCGGCTTGCTCCCCCCGTTGACCAGCAGAAGATCGGTAACACGCTCCAGTACCGTGGCCGGATCGGCGGCCGCCGCACTGGGCAGGCGGGTGCCCGGCGCGGCCAGGTCTCGCGCGCCGCGCATCTGGAGCGGGTCGAGCAGCAGCAGGACGCCGTCGGCCGCACCCAGATACTGGACGTTCTGTTCGATGGACTGCTGGGAATACAGGTCCTCGCCCGCCGTGTCGAAGAACGACAGCAGGGTCCGCTTCGGATCCCCGTTGCCGAAGGCGCCGGAATGGCCCAGCCAGCCGTTCAGCCGACGGGGGGCTTCGGTGGTGAAACGAAAGACGAGCGGCGCCCGGTCGTACGCTCCGCCTACCGCCGTGGACGGAAGCAGCATGGACTCGCGGTACAGCGGCCGCTCGTAGTCGCTGGCGAACCGGTGCCGGGTGAAATCGTCCGCGCCGGTGATCGCCGCATTGAACCGCTGACCGGTCTGGTGCATCAGCTCGTGCACGAGCACGGTCATGAAGACGGTCTTCCCGGCCTCCTTGGCGCCGACCGGCACGATAAGGCGGCTGCCGACCTTCCCGAAGTGCACCGGGAGCCTGCTGTGGCAGACCGGGCAGATGCTGATGGTGGTCTCGACCGCACATTCGGGGCAGGTAGCCGCGCCTTTGCGGCCATCGGCGGCGAAGGCAGGCGGTAGCGCTCCGCCGAATCCGGTCCGGTCCCGCAGCACCGGGTCCGGTTCCGGAGCGCAGCGCTGGCCGGCCGGGCTGGTCCGGCCGGCACACCGGAACCAGGTCTGCCGCTGCGAGATCTCCTCGTAGCAATAAGGGCAGTGACGGCGTGGCCCGCTGGCCAGCCTCACCGTATCCTCATCTCCTCCGCGGGCGGGGGGAAGAGCAGCACACCCCGCCCGTTCGCCTCCGGGGTATCCGGTTCGACGAAGCAGGCCAACCAGGCCGGTCCCTTCGTCACCTGGATCGAGAAGGCCGCGGTCTGGCCCGGCGTGATGTCTTGCGGCCCGATCCTGGCCAGTGTCTCGCCCTCGGACGGGTCATCCGGTGCGTACCGGCCAGTGCTGCGCACGACGAGGAGACCCGGCAGCCGAGTGGCCTGCTCGGCGGTGAACTCGATGGTGCGGCGCCGCCGGTGCCAGCGGCTGCCCCTGATCCGGTAACTGACGGCCACGCCTCGCGCGGGCACGCGCACCCGGGTACGCGGCGCGGTGAGCCGGCCGTCACGCAGCGGATAGATGGCGCCCACCTCTACAGTGGCCTCCGTCGGACCGATAGTGATGACCGCGCCGCCCTCGTCGTCGTAGACGCGCCGTGAGCAGTGGCGCTCGCCACCGGGCCAGCTGATCAGGGCGTCGGTGGCGCCGTCAGGCCAGATCCAGCCCAGCCGCACCTGGTCATGCATCCGGTCGGCGGTCAGCCCTCGGACGGATTCGGCCATGCGGACTTCCGCCGTGCTGCCGGCCACCGACGCATTGCGGCCGACGGTCAGGGCCAGGATGTGATGGCGTCCGGGTGGCAGGCGCAGTTCGAGGACATCGCGGCCATCGGTGCCGCGGCGCGGTACTCCGGGAACCTCCTGCAGTCCGGCCGTGTCGTCCGCTGAGATGCGGGTACCGGGGAGCCAGGGCAGCGGCTCGTGGCCGCGTACCAGCCGCACCCGCCCGTACGGTGGCGGCGTCCAGGTGGCCACCATCGCCGCGGCGCCGTCGCCTGGCCCGGTGACGCGCAGGTCGGTGACCGTCACGGGCGCGGGTTCGGGAACCGCCCGGGTGACGACGCCGGGCGAGTAGCAGCGCAGGCCGTCGGGTGTCCGGTAGCACGTCGTGATCCGGTAGTAGTACTCGGTTCCGGTGCGCAGGTCCGCCTCGGTGAAGCCGCCGGGTGATGCTTCGACGGCCGTCCCGTCGGCCCAGCTCCGCGGCGGCTCATCCTCGCGCCGCACGACGATGACGCGGTCGGCGCCGGAATGCGCTCGCCACGTGGCGGTGACCGAGGTGGCGGCGGCCGCCACGGACAGGTCGGTGACCTCTGGCGTAAATGTCGCCGGCGGCGCGCTGGCGGGCGGGGACCACGTCTCGCCGCCACGTGCGGCGAAGACACTGTAGTACAGCTGCCCGCCGGGCGGTGCCTCCGCATCTGTTACGTCGGTCCGTTCGGTCCGCGTCACCACGGCGGTGCCCTCGGCGGGCGATTCGGGAGCACGGCCCTGGCCGCGCATGACCCGGTACTGCACGCGCCCGGCGCTGGCCGCGCTGGGCTTCCAGGTGATCAGCATGTGATCCCCGTCAATCCGGGCCGCGGCCGCGCGCGGCGGCGGAGGCGGCACGGCGGCCAGCCGCCCGGCCAGTTCGGCATCGTCACGGGCCATGCTCACGGCCTCGGCCAGCAGCGCGGCGGCCGGCTCACCCCGGCCCTGAGCCAGCTCCTGATCGGATCGCCGGCTCAGGGCGATGACCTCCGCATCCAGGGAGGCGATCCGATCGCGCAGCGGATCATCGGCCGGGAGCCCGGCGGCCAGCTGCTGCGCGCCGCGCAGCCGTCCCCCGGCCAGCTCGTCCTCCACCTGCGGGCGCAGCGCGCCCGCGGTATCCGCGCTGGCCAGCGCCGCGGCGATGAGACCAGCCTCCTCCTGATCCAGACCGGACTCGCAGGCCTGCGCAGCGATGGCCCGCTGGATGAAGCCGCTGCGGGCCAGGGAGCGCAGCCGTTCCACCACCTCTGACAAAAGCAGGGCGTCCAGGTCCCCCGGCTTGCGCGCGGCACCGCGCAAGATGGCCAGCACGTTCTCGGTGGGCGTCTTGGCCGGATCGGCGTAGGGCAGCGCGTCGACGCGACTGCGGGCGGAGGCGAGTGCCTCGTCGTCCAGCGTCCGCCCGTCGCTGAGCCGGAACCCGTCCAGCACCCGGAAGCCCTTCCCGGTCATGTCACGGAAGACCACAGCGGCCGACGGCCAGACGCCCAGCTGCGCCAGGTGCCTGGCCAGATCGGCCTGCTTGGGGTGCGGCGCGGCCGGGAGGGCGGGGAACTTCCCCACCATCCGGACTCCCGCTTTCTCCAGCGCCCTGACGACCTCGGCATCGGTGACGGCGCCGTCGAGCGCGCTGCGCAGCCGGGCCAGGGCATCGGGCCCGACGTGGGTGGCCGCGCCGGCTTCGACCTCGGAAAGACGGGCGAGCCGGTCAAGCTGCTCCCGGCGGGCATCGGCGTAGCGCGCGGCGAAACTCCGCAGCGTGAGACGCCCGGCCTGCTCGAGTTCGGCGTGCGCGGTGATGAGCATATCGGCGAGCCGGGCGTACATCCGCCTGCCCTTCAGCTCGCGCCAGCAGGCGACCACATCGGCCACCTGCCGGGTGAACGCGGCCTGGTCGGACAGACCAGCCGGAAGCCCGTATCGCGCGTACAAGTCAGGCGGCGGTACGTTGCCGGCCTTGCGGGCCGGCTCGAGCACTTCCGCGAGATATTGCTCGCGATTCCAGGTCACTTATCCGCTCACCTCGTAGCGGGCCACGGCCGCCGCGGCTTGCCTCACCTTGGTTTCGTCCATGCCGCCGATCCGGATCTCGAAGCGGACTTCCCGCCCGGAACCGGCCTCGTAGCCGTGCACCTTCAGCAGCCCCGTCTCGGTCATGTGGAAGACGACCTCGAACGGTGCGTGGGCGGGCCGCGGCGGCAGGTCGGCGAGGACTCCCTCGCCAATGTGCGTGTTGTGTTTCAGTTCTTCCGAGGCGACCGATCCGGCCTGTTCCCATACCTCCAGCTTGACCTGGCGCTGGTTGTCGTAGATCGTCGCGAAGGTCTGCGGCCCGGTATCGGCGGGCAGCCGCGTATTCGCGGTCAGCAGGTGCGAGATGTACTCGCGGGCTCGGTCCGGGTCGGTCTTGAACACCGGGTCCTTGGTGTCGACGAGCTTGAGCCCGAAGGCTCGCGGGACCACCGTCGCCACGTGCTTGGCCGCCATGATCTCGACCTGCTCGACGCTGATGCCCAGCTGGTCCGCCACCTCCCTGGCGGCGTCCCCGTCCGGCCGGGCGCCGTCTTCACCCGGCATGCTCACCTTGATCTTCTTCATCAGGGCGTAGAGCGCGGCGCCCTTGGCCACGGCCAGGTGCGGATCCTGCAGCCTGGCGTCGAGCCCGAATCGCTCCTTCAGCGTCTTCGCGATGGCCGGGGTGATGGTCATGCCGCCCACCAGGAGCACGTCGTCGAACCGTTCGACGCCCTTCTCCCGCGCGGTCGCGATCGTCCGCTCGGTGATCTCCATGGTCCGCTCGAGCAGCTCGGAGGTCAGGTCGCCGAGATGCTCCCTGGTCAGTTCGAGCTGAACGACCGAGCCGCCGAACCGGATGTTGTGCTTGCGCGCCTGGGTGGCGCTGAGCGCCTTCTTCAGTTGCTCGGCCGAGGTCGCCAGATCCTGCATGAACTGCTCGTCGCCGCCCGGATCGAGGCCGGGGTACTGCTCGGCGAAGCCGCGCAGCAGGAAGTCGACGATCGTGCTGTCCCAGTCGGCGCCGCCCAGGTGATGATTGCCGTCGGTGCAGACGACCTGGATGTCGTCGCCGTCAATGCGGATGACCGTGGTGTCGAAGGTCCCGCCGCCCAGGTCGTAGATGAAGATGTGCCGCGCCCCCGGCTGGCCCTCACCCTGGTCGAGCACCTGATAGTTCAGCGCGGCGGCCACTGGCTCGGCCAGGACGTCCAGCACGTTCAGGCCGGCTATCTCGCCCGCCTTGCGGGTGGCTTCACGCTCGAGCAGCCCGAAGTAGGCGGGCACGGTGATCACCACGTCGCGCACCTCGTCGCCGGTCTGCTGCTGCGCGGCGTTGGCCAGCTCGCGCAGGATCAGCGCGGAGATCGACTCGGGGGTGTGATCCTGCCCGTGGAACGAGTAGTGGACGTCCTCGCCCATCTGCCGCTTGATCAACTCGACCACCAGGTGCGGGTCGAGCAGGGCGGAATCCTTCGCCTGCTGGCCGACCACCACATTGTCCGGCGACTCGAAGTAGACCACGGAGGGCGTCGTGTCCTCGCCGACCGCGCTCTTCAGCACGACCGGCCGGCCGGTGGCGTCCACGTAGGCGATGCAGGAGTAGGTGGTGCCAAGGTCAATTCCGTAGGTAGCCATGTCTCACCTCACTGTCGGGGGGGAGTACTGGTGAACACGTGCCTGGACGGGTCGCCTGATCCGGCCCGTATCGCGCTCGACGAACCCGGCCGCCACGACCTCGGCCACGGTGTTGTGCCGGGACTCGTCGTCACACGGCACGACCGCCAGCGAGCGGTGCCGGCCGCGTTCGAATGCATCGCCGGGCTCGGCGGAGAAGAACTCGATCCCGCACCGCTCCAGGATCTGCACCACATCGTCGGCGAACGAACAGATCAGCTGGTAGTCCTGTCCCTCAGCCTCGAGCCGCCGGACCTCACGGGCCAGCTCATCGTGCAGCCGGATCAGGTCGGTCACCACAGGCTCGAGGATGAGCCGCCCCAGCCCAGCCCGCAGTTGCTGATTCTCCTCGTGTAGCTGGTCGATCACCGATTCCCGGTGCGCCGAACGCCGGTGGAAGTCCGTGAGCTGCGCCTCTATCTTGCCCAGCCGCCCGGCCAGCTCGCCAGCTCGCGCCAGACCGTCCTCGCCCGGCACCGTCTCCGGCTCGGTCATGGCGTATCGCCTTCCTCCGGGCGAACCAGGACGACCGGGTGCGGATCAAGGCCGTGCCTGATCGTCTCGGCGCGGAGTTGCGGCGAGCGAGGCTCCCTGAGCACGGGGCTTCCGCGCCGCCAGCCCAGCTGCACGACAGGAACCCCATTCGGCGGGAACGGGGGATCATGATCCTGCCCGGTATGCCGCGAATCGGTCCGCTGGATATTCGGGGAGCTGATCAGGCGCGACTGGCTATTGATCGCATTTCGCAGGTTGTTCAGCTCCGGGATTAAGGTCGAAGCCCGGCCGTCGGCCCGCTCCAGGTGGTCACTGATCGCGCCAAGATGCTCATTGAGCTGCCGTATCGTGTCGGCGGAAAGCAGCGGTTGCGAGGCGGCCCACAGCGCGCCGATCAAGTCAGCTATTTCGGTCTCCTTTCCGTGCAATTGCCGGGAGAGCCCGTCGGCGTCCTCGCGCGCCCTAGGCCTTGCGGAAGCCGTCCGCGATCAGGGTATCCGCGAGTTGTTTTGGGACCTCCACATAAACGCCGGACACCATGGTTACACGATAAGCGCATATTCCCGGCACGGGTAGCCGGCCGAGACCTCAACGGCTGAGGCGCCAGCGATAAGGACATGAAGCCCCAGTTTCATGTCCCTGGGGTGGGGGTTAGCAGGCTGATTTGGCATACGGGCCGGCGGCCGGGCGGGGGCCGGGCTAGGTTGATCCGCATGGAGGGTTCATCGCGGCAGGTCAGGCTGGTCGGCATGGTGGCGGGCGCGGCGGCCCTGGCGGTGGTGTCGGCCTGCTCGGCGGCTGGTTCCCCGGCGGCCAGCGGCGCGACGTCCGTAGCGGCCACGGTCCACGTCCGCCTGGCCGACCAGGGCTCCAGCCCGCGGGCCTCGGCCCCGGGCGGCTCGGTGACCATTACCGCGGTCGGGGACACGATGCTGGGCGACACCCCGGATCTGCCGCCCGATCCGGGCACCTACCTGTCCGCGGTCGAGCCGATCCTGGCTCCGGGGTCGCAGATCGTGTTCGGCAATCTGGAGGGCACGCTCACCACGGCGACGGCCGGCAAGTGCGGCCCGAAACGCCCGAGCCGGGACTGCTTCGCGTTCCGGATCCCGCCCAGCTACACGCGCTACCTGAAGCAGGACGGCTTCACCATCCTCAACGACGCCAACAACCACATCTTCGACTTCGGCGCCGCGGGCCAGGCCCAGACCGTCCGGTCGATCCATGCGGCAGGCATGGCCCAGACGGGGCTGCCGGGCGAGATCACGGTGGTTTCGGCCCACGGGATCAAGGTGGCGTTCGTGGCGTTCGCCCCGTATGACTACGACGCTAACCTCCTGGACCTGCCCGCGGCGCAAGCGCTGATCGAGCGGGCCGGCCGGGAGGCCGGCTTCGTCGTCGTCTACATGCACGCGGGCGCGGAAGGCGCCAGCGCCGATCACGTGACCGGCCGGGAGGAGTACTACCTGGGCGAGGACCGCGGCAACGCGGAGAAGTTCGCGCACATGGCCATCGACGCCGGCGCCAGCCTGGTGATCGCCAGCGGGCCGCACGTGATCCGGGGCATGCAGTTCTACCAGGGCCACCTGATCGCCTACAGCGTGGGCAACTTCGCCGGCTACGGCAACTTCGGCACCAACGGCGTCCTCGACCTGAGCGTGATCCTGCACGTGACGCTGACCTCGGGCGGCCGGTTCGAGCAGGCCAGGATCTACCCGATCCAGTTCGCCGGGCAGGGCCGGCCCGTCCCCGGCGGCGGGGCGGTGTCCCTGGTCGCGCAGCTGTCCCGGGAGGACTTCGGCCCGAGCGCGGCGCGGATCTCGGCGTCCGGGATCATCACGGCCCCCTGACCGCGGCGTGACGGATTCTGGTGCTCGGTTCAGCGCCCGGTCAAGCGGGCCCGGTCAAGGCTGGTTTTGCTAAGCCGGTACTCCCTTCGGACGCCTCAGACGCCGGATTAAAACGACTCTACCGCTCCGGTCATGGTTAATGTCGATAATTCCGATTGGAATACTTTCATAGGAGTCCTGGTGGGCGGGCGCACGGCGTTTCCCGCGGCAGGCCGGCCGCGTATCGTCCCAGACATGAGGGCACAGACATGAGGGCACTGACATGAGGGCACTGACATGAGGGCACTGACATGAGGGCACTGACATGAGGGCATCGGAGATACGCCAGCTGATCCGGATGAAGCCGGTCGAGCTCGACGCGACCCGCAGGCGGCTTGCGGCCTGCCATGACCTCGCCGACCTGCGGGCGGCGGGGCGGCGGCGGACGCCGCGGCCGGTCTTCGACTACGTCGACGGCGGGGCCGACGAGGAGGTGTCGCTGCGGGCTAACACCAGGGCGTTCCGGCGGTGGCGGTTCCAGCCGCGGGCGCTGGTGAACGTGTCAGAGCCGGACATGTCGGCGGCGTTCCTCGGCTCGGTGGCGCCGCTGCCGCTGGCCCTGGCCCCCACCGGGTACACGCGGATGATGCACCCGGACGGCGAGATCGCCGCGGCCCGCGGGGCGCAGCGGCACGGCCTGCCCTACACGCTGTCCACCATGGCCACCACCACCATCGAGGCGGTCTCCGAAGGGGCCCAGCCCGACCTGTGGTTCCAGCTGTACATCCTGCGCGACGCCGGGCTGAGCAAGGAACTGGTCGACCGGGCCGCCGCGGCCAAGTACCGGGTCCTGGTGGTGACGGTGGACTGCTTCGTGACCGGGCACCGCAGCCGGGACCGGCGCCACGGGCTGGTCATCCCGCCCGAGCTCACCGCCGCGACGCTGGCCAGCATCGCGGGCAAGCCGGGGTACTGGACGCGGATGCTGCGCAGCCCGGCGATCGGCTTCGCCAACTTCGCCGGGCACGACGTGGTGACCATCGAGGGCACCGGGGCGCTGTTCAACCCGGCCATCACCTGGGACGACATCGCCGAGCTGCGGGCCCGCTGGCCGGGCCGGCTCGTGGTGAAGGGGCCTTTGGGACCTGCCGATGCCCGGCGTGCGGTCGCGGCCGGGGTGGACGGGCTGCAGCTGTCCAACCACGGCGGGCGGCAGCTCGACCGGGCGGTGCCGCCGGTGCAGACTATCGCCGCCGTCCGCGAGGCGGTCGGGCCTGATGTGTCCCTGCTGGTCGACTCCGGGATCAGGCACGGGTCCGACATGGCGGTGGCGCTGGCCCTGGGCGCGGACGCCTGCGCCATCGGGCGCGCCTACCTGTACGGGCTGATGGCCGGCGGGGAGGCGGGGGTGGACAAGGCGCTGGACATCCTGACCGACCAGTTCAAGCGAACCATGCAGCTGCTGGGCGTGCGTTCGGTGGCGGAGCTGCGCGAGGCCGGGCCTGCACTGCTGGTGGCGCCGTGATCACCGGCGGACAGCTGCTGGGCTTCGGGCTGGCCTCGCTGGTGCTGATCGTCATCCCCGGGCCCGGGGTGCTGTTCGTGATCGGGCGGGCGCTGGCGCACGGGCGGCGCACCGCGCTGGCCACCGCCCTGGGCCACGCGGGCGGCAACTACGTGGTAGCGGCGTGCGTGGCGGTAGGGCTGGGCACGCTGCTGCAGCGCTCGGTCGAGGCGTTCGTGATCATCAAGGTGGCGGGCGCGCTGTACCTGATCTGGCTGGGCATCCACGCCATCCGGCAGCGCAAGTCGCTGGCCGCGGCTCTTGCGGTTTCGGTGCCGCCGCGGGAGGGGTGGCGGGCGGTGCGGGACGGGGTCGTGGTGGGGATCACGAACCCCAAGGCCTATATCCTGTTCGGCGCGATCCTGCCGCAGTTCGTGAACCGGGCGGCCGGGGATGTTCCGGGGCAGATGCTGGTCCTGGCGCTGGTGTCGGTTTTGATCGGAGCGGTGTCGGACTGCTCGTGGGGCTTCGCGGCCAGCGCGGTGCGGGCCTGGTTCGCCCGCTCGCCGCGGCGGTTCGAGCTGGTCGGTGGGGCCGGCGGGCTGGCCATGATCGGCGTGGGCGTGACCGTGGCCCTGGCCGGCCGCCAGAGCTGACCGCGGTCCGGCGGGAGCGGAAGGTGCCCGAGATCACACAGGAAGAGGAGCTTGACCGGCGGTTCGCGGCGGCGGTCCGCGAGTTGCCCTGCGGTGTCGGCTTGCCCTGCGGTGTCGGCTTGCCCTGCGGTGTCGGCTTGCCCTGCGGTGTCGGCTTGCCCTGCGGTGTCGGCTTGCCCTGCGGTGTCGGCTTGCCCTGCGGTGTCGGCCCGGACCGGGCGGCGGCGGTGCGGGCGACGGCGGTGCGGGCTGGGACGCGGCTCACCGGCGACCAGGCGATCGCCTTGTTCGAAGCCCAGGCCGGCAGCAGGCACCTGGACCTGGCGGCGCGGTACCTGCGCTCCGAGGGTCACGGCTACTACACGATCGGATCCGCCGGGCACGAGGCCGACGCGACGGTCGCAGCGGCGCTGCGCCCCACCGACCCGGCACTGCTGCACTACCGCTCCGGCGCGTTCTACCTGGCCCGCGCCGCACAGGTGCCAGGGTCCCAGGGGCTGCGGGACGTCCTGCTCGGGCTGACCGGCGCCAGCGACGAGCCGATCGCGGGCGGCCGGCACAAGGTGTTCGGCCACCACGGCCTGGCCGTGATCCCGCAGACCTCGACGATCGCGTCGCACCTGCCGCGGGCCGTCGGGATCGCGTTCTGCATCGGCCGGACCGGCAAGCTGGGCCTCGCCTCGCCCTGGCCTGCCGACGCGATCACGGTGGCCAGCTTCGGGGACGCCTCGGCCAGCCACTCCACGGCGACCGGCGCCATCAACGCGGCCTGCCGGACGGCCTACCAGGACCTGCCGATGCCGCTGCTGCTGGTCTGCGAGGACAACGGCCTGGGCATCAGCGTGCGCACGCCCGACGGCTGGGTGGCGGCGGCGCACCGCGGACGGCCCGCGCTGCGTTACTTCAGCGCCGACGGCTGCGATCCGGCGGCCTGCTACGACGCCGCCGCGGAAGCCGCCGCCCACGTGCGGGCCAGCCGCTCCCCGGCGTTCTTGCACCTGAAGGTGGTGCGTTTCCTCGGCCACGCCGGAAGCGACGCCGAGGTCAGCTACCGGAGCCCGGCCGAGATCGCGGCGGACTACGCCCGCGACCCGTTGCTGGGCACCGCGCGGCTGATCGTGGCGGCCGGCCTGCTCAGCCCGGAGCAGGTCATCAGCCGGTACGAGGCGCTGCGCGCCGGGGTCCGGATCATCGCCGACGAGGCCGTGCGGCATCGCGGGCTGGCCAGCCGGGCCGAGGTGACGGGCCCGCTGGCCCCGCACCGCCCGGACCAGGTGGCGTGGCGGGCCGCGATCGCTGGGCCGCCCGCGGCCCGCGAGGCCGCCTTCGGCTCCCGGCTGCCCGAGGACGCGGGGCCACTGACCCTGGCCGGCACCATCAACCGCAGCCTGGCCGACGCGCTGGTGGCCTGGCCCGAGCTGCTGGTGTTCGGCGAGGATGTCGGCCGCAAGGGCGGCGTGTACGGGGTGACCCGGGGCCTGGCCCGGCGGTTCGGGGTCGGCCGGGTCTTCGACACGCTGCTCGACGAGCAGGCCATCCTCGGGCTGGCGCTCGGCGCCGGGATTTCCGGCCTGCTCCCGGTGCCGGAGATCCAGTACCTGGCCTACCTGCACAACGCCGAGGACCAGCTGCGCGGCGAGGCTGCCAGCCTGCAATTCTTCTCCGCCGGCCAGTACCGCAACCCCATGGTCGTCCGGGTGGCGGGCCTGGCCTATCAGAAGGGCTTCGGCGGTCACTTCCACAACGACAACGCGGTTGGCGTGCTACGCGACATTCCCGGGCTCGTCGTGGCGGTGCCGGCCCGGGCCGGGGACGCCGCGGCCATGCTCCGCACCTGCCTGGCCGCGGCTTCGGTGGACGGCACCGTCTGCGTGTTCCTGGAGCCGATCGCGCTGTATCACACCCGTGACCTGTTCACGGCGGGAGACGAGGGCTGGCTGTCGCGCTACGCCGGGCCGGGGTCCTGGGCGGAGGAACATGTGCCGATCGGGCAGGGCCGCAGTTACGGCGGCGGCACCGACCTGACCTTGGTCACGTTCGGGAATGGGGTGCCGATGTCGCTGCGGGTGGCGCGGCGGCTGGCGGCGGACGGGGTCGGCGCCCGGGTGTTCGACCTGCGCTGGCTGGCTCCGCTACCCGCCGAGCAGCTGCGGGCCGAGGCCGAACTGACCGGCCGCGTGCTGGTCGTGGACGAGACACGGCACTCCGGCGGGGTGTCCGAGGGGGTGATCGCCCAGCTGGCGGACGCCGGGTACCGGGGCCGGATGGCCAGGGTCACCTCGGCCGACAGCTTCATCCCGCTGGGCGACGCCGCCGCGCACGTGCTGGTGGCCGAGGCGGATATCGAGCAGGCCGCCCGGCGGCTGCTGGACTGAGACGCGGCTGGCCCGATGGAGCGGAATGCCGGTTTACCAGGCCGAGGCGTGTCCGTTCCGGGGTGGATGGTGAGCTGCGGTTCGGGTTTCCGTTCACCGGGCGACCTGCTCGAGCAGGTTCTTGTGGTAGATCAAGATCACCCAGTGCGCTACGCGCTCGATTTTCACTGGCTTGCCGAAGTAGGACTCGGCTGACGGGCTCAGGCCATTGCCGGCCAGGTCGGTGATCACGAACGTTGCGTCATGCCGGGACGCGTCGAACCACAACGTATTCGTCTCCCAGTCATACCGGAAGACCTGGCTGCCGTACATGGCGACCGCGCGAACCTGCACCTGATTGCCTGACAACAGGGTAATAACCGAGCTGTCCCAGTAACCGGCCAGGCCGTATGTGAGTCCGTGCGCCTTGAGCCAGGCGCTGAGGGACGCCGTCGGCGCCGCGGCCGCGGGCTGCGCGGCGGCGACGGACAACGGCAGCAGCGCAGCGATGGCGATCAGGCCGGTCGCGATGCCGACCCGCAGGGTGCCGGCGATGTGCCCGGGCACGAAGGCACGAGCCGCCAGTACCGCACCGCAGGGCAGTACGGCGGCGATCTCGTACGGGTTGCTGAGCACCGGGATGGTCGAGATCACGTACGCGGAGATGTCGATGACGATCGCCGCGCACAGCAGCTGCTCGGCCCGGCTTGCGGTACGCCAGGTCCACGCCACCCGCGCGAAGCCAGCCGCCGCGGCCAGCAGGCATGCGAACCCGAGCACGTATCCCGCGCCGCGTGCCAGTGCGGAGGAGCTTGCGCCGGCCCCCACTCCGAACAGGACGCATACGGCGTGCCAGAGGAGTGCTGTGTTACGCGGCCATTGCCAGGGGGGCGAGATCGCCGTCTTGGGAGCGACCATCTGGTACGCGCCGAAATGCAGCATCACCGCACGGACCACGAAGGCCAGCGGTACCGACGCGGCGGCGGTCAAGGCGCACGCGGCATCACCCGTGCGGAGCTTCCATGCGGCCACCGCGCGATAGCTGCACACCAGGATGATGGCCGGCACGGCGACGTAGCGGATGGTGGCGTCGCCGATCAGGCCGGCGCACAGGATCGCGCAAAGCAGCGGTGGCGTAGTACGCCGGGCTGGAGCCCGGTGGATCAGCAGGAAGGAGACCAGGAAGAACGCCGAGGTCCCGGTGTGGTCGGGTGCCCCCAGCAGGTACGGCACGTTCGATTCGACGCGGAGCATGGCGGTCAGCACGACGACCACGACACCGCAGCGGGCCACCCTGGCCAGGCCGCGGCTGTCCGTCACGGCCACGGCCACGGCGCTGACCGTGACGATCAGGTATGTGAGCGCGGAGGCAACATGGCTGGTCAGGTCAGACAGCCCGAAAAAGACCTCGGTAACCGCGAGCACCGGCAGGTCAAGGGTGTAATACGTCGCGTCGCCGATGATCCACCCGTGCAGCAGGAGGTGGCCGTGCAGCATGTCCCACGCTTGCAGCGCGTTGTTCGCCCCGTCCGAAGTCAGGTACCCGGTGAACGAGATCCGTAGGTAGAAGGCGAACAGCGCCAGGCAGCCGACGATCCACATCGTCACTGCCCACGGGCGGCGCACCCAGCGGTGTCCGGGGCCGGCCGGGCGCTGGAAGCGGGCCGGCGCCAACCCAGTTCGCTGGGCATCGAGCGGATCTGCATCCGCCGGGATCCGTCGGCTACGGACCATGGCACGAACCATACTGAGAATCTCCGGCTGCTGCACCGCCCGTCCGGCGCGCTGGGGCCAGCCGGAGGCAGCAGCCATCGCCGACGTCAGGCTGCAGAATCGGTGCGTACCCGAGGCAGCCCGCTCCTTCAGCCGCTGGTCAGAACAAATCCCTGCGGTCCAGATCGCGCTCCTACATGCCATTGTGGTCGGCCCGGCACAACGGGGCTCCTGGCCGCGGGGCTGCGAATGGGCAGGCAGAAGGAGGTCTGTACTTATCCGGCTACGGCTGATAATTTGCCGCTACCGCGATTTTACCTTCGCGGCATGGGCGGAGATGGAGGTTTCTAGGGCCTGGGATGAACGTGTCCAGCTGATATCAGTTCGGATGACGTTAGTAGCTCGGCTGACAATCTCCGGCAGGAAATCCGGCTGGCGGTGGTCATGACGGGCGGTGTCAGCCTGTGCATTTGGATGGGTGGCATCGCTCGCGAGCTAAACCTCCTGCTGCACAGCGGCAATAACGCCAGCGAGCTGGCCAGGCGCGTCCAGGGCTGTTACCGGGGACTGCTTGATCTATTGAGCGCCGATGTAAGCGTCGACGTGCTGTCCGGGACCTCGGCGGGCGGAATCAATGCGGCCATCCTGGGCCTGGCCAATGTGCACAATTCGGACATCGGGTCGCTGCGGGAGCTGTGGCTGGACCAGGGCGCCTTCGACATCCTGCTGCGCGATCCGAAGGATCCGCCGACGCCCTCTCTGCTCAAAGGCGACGAGCAGCTCCTGGTGGGCCTCAGGAAAGCGCTGCAAACGATTACGGCACCCGTTCCCGGTGCGAGTCCGGCGGCCCCGGCCAATCACAGGTACACGGATGTCTTTATCACCACGACGTTCCTGGCGGGCGAGCCGAGCCGTTTCGTGGACGACTACGACACCCTGGTCAGCGACGTCGACCATCACGGGCTGTTCTACTTCGGCACCGATCAGCTGGCCGCAGCAGGCGCAGCCGACCAGCTGGCCCTGGCCGGGCGGTGCACTTCCTCGTTCCCGCTGGCCTTCGAGCCCTCGCACCTGACGATCGGAACGGACTCGAGCGATCAGCTGCATCCGGACATGACCGACCTGTCCAACGCCACCAGCACCTGTTTCGTCGCCGACGGCGGCCTGCTGGCTAACCGGCCGATCGCCCAGGCCGTCCGGGCCGTGTTCGACCGGCCCGCCAACCAGGAGGTGCGCCGGATCCTGCTGTACGTGGTGCCGACCGCGGCCCCCACCGCCATCCCCACCGACACCACCATGCCGCTGCTCGGCGCCGCCCTGCTCCGGGACCTGTCGGCCATGACATCCCAGGCGATTTCGGCTGACCTGGCCGGGATCCGGGCGCACAACGAGTCGGTCCGGGTGCGGATCGACACCTACCGGCAGCTGGCCGCCATCGCTGACCGGGTGACCGGCCGTCTGGCCACCCCGGACATGTACGAGCAGTATCTCCGCCGCGTGTCCGACGGCCAGGCCGGGCTGCTGGTCGAGGAGGCGCTGCGGCTTGACGTGTCCGCCATACCGCTCGACGACGACGCTCCGAACAGCACAGCGGGGGAACGGACCAGCCGGCTGCGGGCGAAAGTAGCGGCGGACCTGCTCGCGTCGCTACCGTCCGAGATACCCGCGCAGGGTGATTTCGACGCTCTCGGCCAGCTGGGCCGGCGCGGGTACGACGCGGCCAAGACGATGGCCCTGGCCCTCATCAATCGCGCCTACCTGCCTGTCCCGGACCGGGATCAACGACAGGGCCTGGCTGTCCCGGACCGGGATCAACGCCAGGGCCTGGCCCGGGCCCGAGGCGCCGTCCATGCCGCGCTGCCCGCACCGTCGATAGCATCGCTGGACCTGACCGGGATCGTGCGCAGCGCCCTGCCCGGCCAGCCACTGAGCACCTCGCTGGCCGACCGGTGGGCCGCGGTCCAGCAGAGCGCCGCCGAGCTGGCCGACGGGTGGCGCCGGCTGACCTCTGCTGTGGCGGCAGCAGTGCCGCTGCTGGCCGCGCTGCTGCCCGCGGACGACCCGATGCTGGAGTACCTGGGCCAGGATCCGGACGTGATCGCCAGCCGGATGGCTCAGCTGCACATCGCTCATACCGTGCTGCTGCCCGATACGGGACTGGCCGACCAGCCGCTGGAGCTCATCCAGGTCAGCGCCGACACAGCCACCGACCTGGACCCCAGGAACCAGGCCACCCAGAAGCTCACCGGTCTTCAGCTGCATCACTTCGGCGCCTTCTACAAGTACTCGTGGCGGGCCAATGACTGGATGTGGGGGCGGCTGGACGGAGCTGGCTGGCTCGTGCATGCCCTGCTCGACCCGCGCCGCCTGCGGACTCTGAAACAACTCGACGACGACCAGGCGACCTACGGCCAGCGGCTGATCAGCCAGCTGAGCGTCATCGCCGGGGCGACGCCGGACGGCGGTCCCGGCCAGCCTGCTGATGCGCAGGTCCCGGCGGCGGTGCAGACGGAACTCGACGCTTTGTGGCGTGAGGGCCAGCCGCCGCCGACCTCGCTGCCCGAGACGGCCAAGTGGGTGGCCGCCGGCATCCAGCGCCTCATCCTGGCCGAAGAATTGCCCTGTATCGCCGAGCAGATCCTCGTGGACGAAAGGGCCAAGGCGTCGGTCAATTCCGAGGCTCGTGCCTTCCTGGCCGCGATGGACAACCCGGCGGACGATGTCAAGGCCAGGCTGGCCGCGTGCCAGGTATCGGCCGAGACACTCGCCGGGGAAAAGGATTCGCCGCTATTCGCAAGTACTTTCAAGCATACGGCCCTGGTCGCCATCGTGGCGGTGGAGGAGTCCGGTGTCATTCCGGCAGTGGCGAAGCCCGGCCTGAAGGCCATGAAGCTAGCGCTGGAATCCCTTCCCGGCGGCCTACTGGTCCGGACGACCGACTTCGTGCACCGGCTGTGACGGCTGTTACAGGTGCGGCATTCGGTTAACCGGAGTGACTGACGGGGCCGGGCGGATTGCCCCGCGCTCTTCTGGTCAGCCGCTCCGGTTAACTGTATACCCCGGACCTGGGTTTCCTGACCTTGTGACCTTCGGACGTGCTGAAACCCGAGTCCGGGTATCCAGTTGAGCGGAAGCGGAGCGGAAGCGGAGCGGAAGCGGAGCGGTGAAGCTTGGGCACCGTACGCCACGCCAGCCATGTCAGCCTCATATGTTCGGAGCGGGGCCACGTTCCGGACGCGGCTGGGGTCGGGCCGGGCTGGGCTGAGGACCGGACGCTGCTGGGGACCGGACGCTGCTGGGGACCGGACGCGGCGACTGGGGTCGGGCCGGGCTGGGCTGAGGACCGGACGCTGCTGGGGACCGGACACGGGGACGCGGCGACTGGGGGTGGGGCGGCGGGCGGACGCCTTGACGGGCATGGGCGGGCTCCTTACAATACATTTGGATCCAAACGATTGGAGGAGCAGGTGGCTGAGCAACACGGATTCTTCGGCCCGAGGAGCGTGACGGGCGCGGCGGCGTTGCTGCCTGATCCGCCCTGGCACTACTCGGGTGACCTGCTCACCATCGAGTACCGGGTGCATCCCGACCGGGTCCGCGAGCTGCTCCCCAGCCCGCTCGAGCTGGCCAGCGAAGACCCGGGCGCGGTGGCCTTCATCTGGGCGGACTGGCAGTCGTGCGCGGCGGACAAGGCTCAGCTGCTCGACCCGGTGCTCGGGCAGTACAAGGAGGCCTTCGTCGTGGTCCGCTGCTCCTACCGCGGCCAGACGTTCAGCCGCTGCGTGTACATCTGGGTCGACTCTGACTTCGCCATCGCCCGCGGCCTGCATCAGGGGTATCCCAAGAAGCTCGGCTCCATCCACATGACCCGCCCGCACCCGTACGGCCCGGCTCCGCGGGTCGCCCCGGGCGGCCAGTTCGGCGCTTCGCTGGCCGCTGCCGACCGGCGCCTGGCCGAGGCGCGGATCACGCTGCTCGAGGAGTCGCCGGCCAACGGCTTCGTCAACGCCCATCCGATGGCGCACAACCGGTTCGTCCGGGCCATCGACGACCCGTCCAGGTTCCGGCTCGACGAGATCATCGCGACCGGGTCAGCCAGCGGGGAGGGCGGCCCGGCCTTCCGCGCCCGGGTGGACCGGTTCGAGCTGTTCCCGGCACCGACCGAGGAGCTCGACCGGCTCGTTCCCGAGGAAATCATCGGCGGCTACTACCGGCAGGTCGGCGTGGTGTGGGACGGCGGCAGGCTACTGCACGACAACCTGGCCGCCTCGGGACCGGCCGCCTCGGGACCGGCCGCCTCGGGACCGGCCGCCTCGGGAGGCGCTGTGACGGGAGCGGCTGTGACGGAGGTCGTCGGAAATGGCTGACGCGGCAGTGGTGGAGGGCGTCGCGGTCGATACCAGGCACTGGATCGGCGGGCGGCGGGTGGCCTCGGCGCGCACCTTTACCGACATCTCCCCCGTCGACGAGCAGCTGCTGGCCGAGGTGGCCGCGGGCGGAGCGGCCGAGGTCGACCGGGCGGTCGCCGCCGCCCAGCAGGCGTTCCCGGGCTGGGCCGCGCTGCCCCGTGACGAGCGGGCCGACATCCTGCACCGGATCGCGGACGGCATCGACAAGCGGGCCGAGGAACTCGCTGTGGTGGAAACCCGTGACAACGGTGCGCTGCTGCGGTCCCACCGGCGCAGCGTTATGCCGCGAGTCGGGATGAACTTCCGCTACTTCGCGGACATGCTGCGCACCCTGTCCCACCCGGACCGGGAGGTCCGCGGCCACCGCGAGCGCATCACCTGGGATCCGGCCGGGGTGACCGCGATCATCACACCGTGGAACGCGCCGCTGATGCTGGCGACCTGGCGCATCGGCCCTGCCCTGGCGGCCGGCAACACAGTGGTGGCCAAGCCGCCGGAGTGGGCGCCGCTGACCGCCTCGATGCTGGCCGACATCACCGCGGAGGCCGGCCTGCCGCCCGGGGTGTTCAACGTCGTGCAGGGGCTCGGCCCCGACGCGGGCGCCGCGCTGAGCGCGCACCCGGGCATCCGCCGGATGTCCTTCACCGGTTCTGTGCCCACGGCGGGCCGGATCGCCGCCGCCACCGCGCCCAACATCGTCCCGCTGTCGTTCGAGCTCGGCGGCAAGTCCCCGCTGCTAGTCTTCGCCGACGCCGACTTCGACCTGGCGGTCCGGCTGGCCGTCGAACAGTTCGACAACGCCGGCCAGGTCTGCCTCGGCGCGTTCCGCATCCTGGTGGCCGAACCGATCGCGGCTGACTTCCTCGCGGCCGTCCTGGACCGGGCCCGGGCCATCGTCCAGGGCGACCCCCGCGATGCCGCCACCGACATCTCCTGCCTGGTCAGCCGGCCGCACTTCAACCGGGTGGACGGGTTCGTGCAGCGTGCCCTGGCCGCCGGGGCGACCGCCGCCCTGGGCGGCGGCCCGAACCGGGAACTCGGCGGCCTGTTCTACCAGCCCACCATCTTGACCCCGGTGCCCCCGGGCGCGGAGATCGTGACCGAGGAGGTGTTCGGGCCGGTGCTGACCGTGCAGACCTTCCGGGACGAGGACCAGGCGGTCGCCATGGCCAACGACACCCGCTTCGGCCTGGCCGCCACCATGGTCACCGGCGACCAGGAGCGCGCCGAGCGGGTCAGCTCCCGCCTGTCGGCCGGGACCGTGTGGGTGAACTGCTTCTTCGTCCGCGACCTGGGCGCCCCGTTCGGCGGGAACGGCCAGTCCGGGATCGGCCGCGAAGGCGGCACGCACTCCTTCGACTTCTACTGCGACATCAAGAACACCGTGTTCGCCCCGAGTGGCTGGACCGGCCAGGCGGAGGGATAGGCGATGGGTGAGGTAGCTGGGCTGGACCGGCCAGGCGGAGGGATAGGCGATGGGTCAGGTAGCTGGACTGGACCGGCCAGGCGAAAGGATGAGCCATGGGTGAGGTAGCGGGGGCGGCGCTGCTGGCGCACGTTCCGACGATCGTGCTGCCCGAGAAAGACCGGCGGGAGCTGAACAACGGCGCGGACAGCACGCTGGTGGCAGGCCTGCAGGAGCTGCGGCGGGACGTGTTCGAGGTGCTCGACTACGACACGGTGGTGGTGCTGGACTCACACTGGGCGACCACGGTGGAGTTCGTGGTGACCGCGCAGGACCGGCGGGCCGGGCTGTTCACCTCGGAGGAACTGCCCCGCGGGATGGTGCGCAGGCCATACGACTTCCCCGGTGATCCCGAGCTGGCCCGGGCGGTGGCGGCCAAAGCGGACGAGCACGGCACCTGGATCACCGCGATCGACGATCCGTACCTGCCGATCTTCTACGCCACCACCAACCTGTGGGAGTACCTGGGCCGGGGCCTGGACAAGCGCTGGGTCTCCATCGGGGTGTGCCAGACCGCCGACACCGAGGACAACCTGCGGCTGGGCCGGGCTCTGGGCCAGGCCATCGCGGAGACCGACCGCAAGGTGGTGCTGATCGCCAGCGGGGCGCTCAGCCACACCTTCTGGCCGCTGCGCGAGCTGCGCAAGCACGAGGCGGCCGGCGTGGAGCACATCTTCACCCCGCAGGCAGCGGCGGCGGACTCCGAGCGGCTGGAGTGGTTCCGCCGCGGCGATCACGCGCGGGTTCTGGAGACCATGCCGGAGTTCTACCGGTTCAAGCCGGAGGCGCGGTTCGGCCACTACCTGATGATGATCGGCGCGCTGGGCGAGGGCGACTGCACGGCCACCAGCCGGCAGTACGGGGAGTACGAGAACTCGGTGGGCACCGGCCAGGTGCACCTGTGGTTCGAGCGGCCCGAAGGCGGCTTCCCCCGGCCGCGCCACACGCACCTGGAGCCGCTGACCGCGGAACAGCCGAGCATGCACAGCGCAGGAGTAGGTGAATCGTGACCGAGACCAGGAGGGTGCTGCTCGACGGGGCGGCCGTGAGCGTGATCAAGGATGGCGACCGCCTGGTGGCGGGCGACGGCCGCAGCGTCGGCACCGAGGAAGCGGTGCACCTGCCGCCCGTGGAGCCGACCAAGATCGTCGCGGTGCACCTGAACTACCGCAGCCGGGTGGCGGAGTTCGGCACCCGGCTGCCGCCCGCCCCGACCTACTTCCATAAGCCGACTACGTCGCTGAACGCGCACAAAGGCGCCGTGGTGCGCCCCGAGCGCTGCAAGTGGCTGAACTACGAAGGCGAGGTGGCCATCGTGATCGGGCGCACCTGCCGCAACGTGTCGCCGAAGGACGCCGGGGACTACATCGCCGGCTACACGGTGGCCAACGACTTCGGCCTGCACGACTTCCGCGACACCGACGCCGGCTCGATGCTGCGGGTCAAGGGGTCCGACACGCTGTGCCCGCTCGGGCCGGGGCTGGTCGACGACTGGGACTTCCGCGGCAAGGTGCTGCGCACCCTGGTCAACGGCGAGGTCAGGCAGGAGGGCAGCACCGACGAGATGGAGTGGGACATGCACTACCTCGTCGCCGACATCGCCCGCACGATCACGCTGTTGCCGGGCGACGTGCTGCTGTCCGGGACCCCGGCCAACTCGCGCACCGTCTACCCGGGCGATGTGGTCGAGGTCGAGGTCGAGGGACTGGGCCGGCTGACCAACCACATCGTCAGCGGGCCGGTGCCAGTCCGCGACGACGTGGGCGCCCAGCCCACCGAGAGCGACGAGGTGCTGTCCACCGCGATGGGCGGCGACTGGCCCAAGCGCGGCAGGCAGTAACGGAAAATGAGCCCGCCCCGGCGTCCGGGGCGGGCTCACCTGTCGATGGGGGTCAGCGGGCGGCGGTCAGCATGGCCTGCACGATCTGCCGGACGCGCAGTGCAGCTACGTCCGAGCTGACGTTGACCTCGGGCCCAGGGCCGTCGGCGTCGATCACCTGCTGCATGGTCTCCAGCGCGGCGGCGAGCGTGGCGTAGTACGGGGCGAACAGCTCGGCCAGCCGCGCCGTGGTGGCGCTGTCCTCGACGCCGAAGTCCCGGCTGACCCGCCACAGCAGCCTGCTGGACCGGTCGTCGACCGGCGTGACGAGCTGGGTGAACCGCATCCGGGCCCGGGCGCCGCTGGCGTCGAGCACGACGTCCCAGTGGTCGACCCAGGCGGCGGGCGACAGGAAGTGCCCTTCCTGCAGGTGCTCGAGCTCGGTGTCCAGGCCCAGGCCCAGGGCACGGGCCTGCCAGTCGGGCAGGCGTCCCGGCGGGTAGTTCCGGGACAGGGATACGGTGGTCTCGGTCACCTCGACCGCCAGCGGCGGCGGCGGCGCCTTGAGCACCGACGGGGACAGGGCGGGATCGAGCACGGGGATCTTGGTGACGTCGGCGAAGCTCTCGTGCAGCAGCAGGAACCCGGCCTGCACCAGCCGGTCGCCGCCGACGCTGGACCATCCGGGCTTGGTCAGCCAGGGCAGTTCGGGCCGCCGGTGCAGGCCGGCCCGGCCGGGGTCGCCGGGCCAGACCCAGACCAGCCCCTGCTCTTCCCGGACCGGATAGGCCCGGACCGCGGCCCCCAGCGGAATGCGGCTCTGGGTGGGGACGCTGAGGCACTGTCCGTTCGGCCCATAAATAAATCCGCACATGCCGCACCTCAGCCGGTCGCCTTCCAGGTGGCCGGCACTGAGCGGGTACGGGCGGTGCACGCACCGGTCGTGCAGGGCTACGGCCTGCCCGGCGGTGGTGCGGAACAGCACGACGGGCAGCCCGGCCACGCGGTGGGCGAGCAGGGCGCGGCCGACGGTTTCGCTGGGGGCCAGCGCGTACCAGCAGTCGGCCGGCGCGACGACGGCCGGACGGGCCCGGCCCGGGCGGTTAGCGGTCATCGAGGGAGCACCCTTCGTCACAGGTCGAGCGTGAGGCGTTCGGAGTAGGCGCGGGAGACGCAGATCATCATGGTCTCGTTGAGAGCCCGCTCGTCCTCGCTGAGGATCGAGTCGCGGTGGTCGACCTCGCCGTCGAGGACGACCTGCTCACAGGTGCCGCAGATGCCCTCGTGGCAGGAGCCGAGGATGCTGATCCCGGCTTGCTGCACGACGTCGAACACCGACTTGCCTGCGGGAACGGTCAGGGTCAGGCCGGAACGGGCCAGCACCAGCTCGAAGGGCTGGTCGGCCGGCTCGTCAGGCTTGGCCGGCTTGGGGGCGAACCGCTCCAGGTGCAGCGCCCCGGCCGGCCAGGCCGCGCAGCGCTGCTCGACCGCGGTCAGCAGGCCCTCGGGCCCGCAGCAGTAGACCAGCGTGTCATCGCGGGGCTGGCCGAGCGCGGTGTCCAGGTCGAGGATCCCCAGTTCGTCCTGCGGGACCAGGGTGACCCGGTCGCCGTACCGGCCGAGCTCGTCGAGGAAGGCCATCGAGGCCCGGGTCCGGCCGCCGTACAGCAGGGTCCAGTCGGCGCCCGCCGCGCTGGCTTCGGCCATCATGGGCAGCAGCGGGGTGATCCCGATGCCGCCCGCGATGAACAGGTACCTGGGCGAGGCGACCAGCGGGAAGTGGTTGCGCGGACCGCGGACGCGGACCAGGGAGCCCGGTTGCACCCGCTCGTGCACCTGGACCGAGCCGCCCCGGCTGCCCGGGGCCAGCAGGATGGCCACCCGGATCGTCCGGCTGTCGGACGGGGTGCCGCACAGCGAGTACTGGCGGATCAGGTCCGGTCCCAGCATGAGGTCCACGTGCGCGCCTGGCGTCCACGGCGGCAGTGAGTCGCCGTCCGGGTCGGTCATGGTGAGGGCCACCACATCCTCGGCCACCTGGTCGACGGCCGCCACCACCAGGTCACCCTCGTGCTCCCGGAGGGAGGTGTAGGTCTCGGTCATGGGGTATCGGCCTCCGTCACCTGGCCGTGACCCGGACGGGGAACCGCTTGATGCCGTTGACGAAGTTGCTGCGCACCCGGACGATCTCCCCGGCCTGCTCAATGGCGGCCAGGCGCGGCAGCAGCGTCTCGAACATGATCCTGATCTCCAGCCGGGCCAGGTTCGCGCCCAGGCAGGTGTGCGCGCCCTTGCCGAACGTCATGTGCTCGTTCGGGTACCTGGTCAGGTCCAGCCGGTAGGGATCGGCGAAGACCGCCTCATCGCGGTTGCCTGACGCGAACCACATGACGACCTTGTCGCCTTTTTTGACCTGCTGCCCGTGCATTTCGACGTCGCGGGTGGCGGAGCGGCGGAAGTGGTAGACCGGCGAGGCGATGCGCAGCAGTTCCTCGACCGCGATCTGGCCCTTGTCCGGGTTGTCGCGCAGGTAGGCCAGCTGGTCCGGGTGGTCCATGAGCGCCTTCATGGCGTGGCTGATGGCCTGCCGGGTGGTCTCGTTGCCCGCCACGACCAGCAGCAGGAAATAGTTGTCGAAGTCGGTGGCGGTGAGCGGCACGCCGTCCTCGGGTATCCGGTTGACCAGCTTGCTGACCAGGTCCTCGCCGCTGCCGCCGCGGCGCTCGGCGGCGAGCTTGCGGCCGTATTCGAAGATCTCGATCGAGGCCGGCGAGCGGAACGGCAGGTGGGAGTACTGCTCGGCCTCGGGGCTGTCGATCAGGACGCGGGCGTAGTCGGGGTCGGTGGCCCCGACGATCTCGTTGCCCCAGGACACCAGCTGCGGGGTGTCCCCCCCGGGCACGTCGAGCAGCCGGGCCAGCACGTTGATCGGGTAGTCGGCGGCGATGGCGTCGACGAAGTCGAACTCCTGCTGCTGCAGCGCGGCGTCCACGGTGAGCTGGGCCAGCCCGCGCAGGAAGTCGTTGTAGCGGCGCAGGGTGGCGGCGCTGAAGTCGCGCATGAGCAGCTTGCGGAGGGCCTGGTGGCGGGAGCCCTCGGTCTCCAGCATCGAGCGCCGCAGGTCCATGTACTGCTCGGGCGGCTCCTCGAGGTTGACGAAGCGCTGGGAGGTGAAGATCTCCGGGTTCTTGTCGACCTGCTCGATGTCGGCGTACCTGGTCACGGACCAGAAGCCGTGGCCGCCGCCGGTCTCCGGGGTCCAGCGCACCGGCGCCTGGAGGCGCAGGGTGTCGAACATCCCCCAGGCTTCGTTGCGCACGAAGACATCGAGATCGGCCAGGTTGACGTCCTCGAGCCGGACTGGCTTCGGCGGGTGCATGGTGACTCCTTAAGGCGGGCGATATCCGGCCGTGGCCGACTCCGGGCCCGGCGCCGCGGGTCCGGTTGTGCTGGCCGGGTCCGGTTGTGCTGGCCGGTTTCTGTTGGCCGGTTTCTGTTGGCCGGTTTCTGTTGGCCGGTTTCTGTTGGCCGGTTTCTGTTGGCCGGTTTCTGTTGGCCGGTTTCTAAAGGTGGTAGGCGTACTCGCGGAACTCCCAGTCGGTGACGAACCGCTCGAAACGCTCGATCTCGTTGCGCTTGTAGGCCAGGAACGATCCGACGAAGTAGCTGCCCAGGACTTCGGTGAAGGCGGTGTCCTTCTCCAGCGCGTCGAGGGCGGCAGCCAGGGTCTGCGGGAGCATGGGGGCGGCCTTCGGATCGTAGCCGTACCCCTCGAGCGGGGCGGGGAGTTCGGCCTTGTCCCTGATGCCCAGGTAGGCGGCGGCGGCTACGGCCCCGACGATCAGGTACGGGTTGGCCGTGGCGTCGCCCAGCCTGACCTCCATGCGCGCGCCCGGTCCCCGCTCGGGCGGGATGCGGAGCATCGCGCTGCGGTTGTCCAGGCCCCAGTCGATCAGCCAGGGGGCCAGGGTGTCCGGGCCGAAGCGCTTGTAGGAGTTGATCGTGGGGTTGGCCAGGGCCGCGACCGCGGGGGCGTGCTGCAGCACGCCGGCGATCGCGTGCTTGCCGGTCTCGGACAGCCCGAACTCGGCGTCGGGATCGCCGAACACGTTCGTGTGCGACTCGTCGGCCAGCGACAGGTGCAGGTGGAACCCGGATCCGCCCTCGTCGTTGAACGGCTTGGCCATGAACGTGGCCAGCAGGCCCTCGTGCCGGGCGATCTCCTGCACGGCGGACTTCATCCGGAACGCGCGGTCGGCGGCGTCGACCAGCTCGCTGTGGTT
Source organism: uncultured Actinomycetes bacterium (assembly GCA_963835775.1). Taxonomy (GTDB): domain Bacteria; phylum Actinomycetota; class Actinomycetes; order Streptosporangiales; family Streptosporangiaceae; genus Palsa-504. Next base: position 79,878 of record CAWIHB010000013.1, read on the forward strand.
GAGGTTCACCTCGAACTGGCCGGCGCAGTACTCGTGGTTGGCCGCGGTGACGTGCAGCCCGGCCGCGCGCAGGTAGCGCAGGGTCCGCAGCAGCAGGCCGTTGGGGTCGCCCTTGCGGCCCACCACGTAGACGTTGCCCGGGCTGTCGGCGTACCTGGTGAAGCCGGTCGGCGTCGCGTCGTTCGGCTCGCAGATGAAGTACTCGAGCTCCGGGCCGATGATAGCCTGCAGCTTCAGCTGCGCGAGGTGCTCGGCGACCCGGCTGACCACCGTCCGGGGCGACTCCGGCGCGGGCGTGCCGTCGGCCAGGAAGGTATCTCCCAGGCAGGCCATCACGCCGGGCTCCCAGGGCAGCGGGGCCAGCGTGCTGAGGTCAGGCTTAACGATGACGTCGGGCAGGCCGTCCTCGATGCCGCCCTGGATCGGGATCGTCTCGCCCGTCGGCGTGGTGTGGAAGATGCAGCGGCTGAACGCGAGGCCGTGCGAGAGCGCGGCGGGCAGCTCGGACAGCAGCACGTCGCGGCCCCGGTCGACGCCGATCATGTCCGAGTACGACACCCGGACCACGTCGATGTCCTGCGACCGAAGCTGCTCGGTCACCGCTGTGACGTCCTGGCTGTGGCTTTCCACGGCTCCTCCGGCTATAGTCGTTAGGGTCCAAACGTTATATGAGGGACGGCTCGAAGGCAAGAGGTTCGCGGCGCGGATTTCGCGGCCGCCGCCCTCTGTTCTGAGTGCTTGCAGCGTGCTGTCGACCGGAGGAATCGGAGGAATCGCCCATGCGGGTGCTGTTCATCCAGCAGGATCATGTGTCGCCGACCGGGCCGGTGGGCGAGGCGTTCGCCGAGGCCGGCTACGACGTGGCGGAGTTCGGCGTGGTGCCGGCGTCACGGTTTCACGACCCGTCCGTCACGGTGGCCTTTCCCGATCCGCTCGCGTTCGACGCGATTGTCCCGATGGGGGCGGCCTGGTCGGTGTACGACCGCGACCGCATCGGGACCTGGATCGACGACGAGCTGGGCTTCCTGCGCCGGGCCCACGACGCGGGCGTGCCGGTGCTGGGCATCTGCTTCGGCGGCCAGGCTCTCGCCGCCGCCCTGGGCGGCAAGATCATCAAGGCCGAACGGCCCGAGGTGGGGTGGACCCTGATCCAGACGAGCCGGCCCGGGCTGATCGAGCCGGGGCCATGGTTCCAGTGGCATTCCGACCGCTGGGTCCGGCCGGCGGGCATCCGCGCGCTGGCCACCACCGGGCACGCCGACCAGGCCTTCACCGCAGGGCGCAGCCTGGGCGTGCAGTTCCACCCCGAGCTCACCCCCCAGATGCTGGACGGCTGGCTGAGCAACGGCGGCCGCCAGCACGCGCTGGCGCTCGGGGTCGACCCCGATCAGCTCGTGGCGGAGACCGCGGCCCGGTCCGACGAGGCGCGCCTCCGGGCGAAACGGCTGGTGTCGGCGTTCCTGGCGCTGCCCGGATCGGCGTGACGCCTGATGCACATAGGATCAGCCTGTGAGCAGGGCCAGGACGCGACCAGAGCCGACCGGCGCTCCGGCCGATGCTCCGGCCGCCGCCCCGGCCGATGCTCCGGCCGATGCTCCGGCCGCCGCCCCGGCCTTGAGCGGGTCCGCCCGGTCCGTATCGCGGGCGGCGAGTACTCATGCCGAGGAGCACAAGACCTTGTCCGCCACTGAAGCCGCGGTGAACGAGCGCCTGGCCGCGATGCCGCTTGACATGCCGGCCATGGCGGCGGTGAGCAACCTGTACCGGGCGGCCGGGGCCATCAGGAACCACTTCGAGCACACCGTGCTGGCTCCCTACAACCTCACCTGGACCGGCTGGGTCGTGCTGTGGGTGGTGTGGATCTGGGAAGAGATCGAGACCCGGCACGTGGCCGCCGAGGCGGGCATCTCCAAGGGCACCCTGACCGGGGTGGCCGGCACGCTGGAGAAGCGCGGCCTGATCCAGCGGCGCGCCCACCCGGAGGACGCCCGGCGGGTGCTCATGGTCCTGACCCCGGCCGGCACCAAGCTCATGGCCGAGCTCTTCCCGCAGTTCAACAACGAGGAGGCGCACGTGGTGGCGCCGCTCAGCGGGGACGAGAAGCAGGTCGTGGCGGCCGCGCTGCGCAAGATCGTCGTCGGCCTGGAGCAGGGTCAGGCCTGAGCGTTCCGGCCTGAGCGTTCCGGCCTGACGCACCACCTGGCTGGCCCTGTAACTGGCCCGGTAACCCAGGAGCGTATCCGTTGTCCCGCCCGCTGATCGCGATTCCCGCTCGTTTCTCGGCCTCGGCCGCGGCCCTGCGCTATGCGGCCGAGGTCTCGGCCCGCAGGCTCATCGAGGCGGTGTACGCCGCGGGCGGCGAGCCGCTGTCCGTCCATCCCAGCGCGCCGGACGGCTCCATCACTGAGGCCCAGGCCGGCGAGCGGCTGAGCTTCGCCGACGGCGTGCTGCTGCCCGGCGGCGGTGACCTCAGCCCGGCGCACTACGGCGGGGCCCAGCACGAGTCGCTCTACGACACGGACACCGAGCAGGATGCCTTCGACCTCGCGGTGGCCCGCTGGTGCCTGAGCTCAGGCCGGCCGCTGCTGGCCATCTGCCGCGGCCTGCAGATAGTTAACGTGGCCATGGGCGGCACGCTGGTCCAGGACATGCCGAGGCACCACCGCCACGTCCGTTCGGAACTGGTCCTGCGGCCGGGCACCGCGGTGCGCGGCGTACTGGGCCAGGACACGGTCACGATCAGCTGCTACCACCATCAGGCCATCGACCGCATCGGCGCTGGGCTGTGCCCGACGGCGTTCTCCGACGACGGCGTGGTCGAGGCCGTCGAGCTGGCCGAGCCCGGCCGCGGCTGGTTCCTCGCGGTGCAATGGCATCCCGAGGACACCGCCGCCTGCGACCCGGCCCAGCAGCGCCTGTTCGAGGCCCTGGTGTCGGCCGCGGGCCGCAGCCGCTAACGGTAGCGGCAGTCCTGGCCGCGGGCGGCCCGGGCGGGATGGATGTGCTGCTGCACCGGACCGGTGCCAGCCGCTGGCTACTCCGCGGCCTCGGCCCCGGGCGGCGCCTGGCTGAGCAGGCCGTGCTCTCGGAGCCAGGTGAGCAGGCTGTCGCGGCCGGCGAAGGCCAGACCCGCGGCGAGGCATGCCGCAGGTACGGCGGCGAGCACGTAGCGGTAGCTGAAGCCTGCGGTCATCGGCGGCAGCACGAGCAGCGCCACGCCGGTCAGCCAGGGCAGCAGGGCGAGGCCTCCCCAGCCGGTGCCCGGGACGCGCGTCTTGCGGCGGACACCGAGCGCGACGCCGATGGCGCCGACCAGCACGAACAGGAACAGGAACATACCGCGCAGGTAGACGACCTTCTGGTACACCCACAGGAACCGGGCCCACGGCTGGACCACCGGCGGGCGTCCGTAATCCGCGCCACCGAAGTCCTGGGCCGCCCGGGCGTTCACCGCGTCGCTCGTCACCCAGCTGGGCACCGCTCCGACCGCCGGCTCAAAGCGGAACTCGGAGCCGGAGCCCTCCAGGTTGCCGATCGAGTTGTAGACGTTCTCCCGTTTCCAGCCGAACGTGGTCAGCATGTCCTTGGCCACCACCCGTGCGTAGTCCAGCGGCTGGGCCTCGATCGCCCGCTCGGCGAACCGCTGGGTCATCGACTCGATGGACGGCGTGAACCGGTAGATGTCGTTTCTCCCGGTCAGCTCAGCCAGCGGGGTCCGGTTCGACCAGGGGTATTCCTGCGAGTCCGGGCGCTGCGATGGCGGCCTGGGGTCACAGAGCACGCGCAGGTCCGCCGGCGGGTTCATCTTCGAGCATTCGGCGAAGCTGCTCACCCGGCTGTACAGGAAGGTGCCCGTGGCCTCGTCGAGCGCGTAGTGCCCGTAGTGGGCGTGGAACCACACCATGTACCCGGCGATCGGCACCAGCCCGGCCACCGCGGTGGCGACGATGCGGCGCCAGCCCATGCGCCGCAACAGCATGCCGAGCAGCACGACGGCCAGCAGGATCTCCCCGACGTTCCGCACGGTGGCCGCGTACCCGGTAGCCACGCCGACGACCACCGCGACGAATACCGGCGGCCGGTCCCACCAGCAGAGCAGGATCAGCACCGCCGTGACGAGCGTACAGAACAGCACGTCCGAGGCGACCATGTGCTCGAGCTGCAGCTCGAACACGTCGAACAGCACCGGCAGCGCTGGGATCGCCGCGCCCCACCAGGGCAGCCCGCGGCGGCGCAGCACGGCGTAGATCCCCGTACCCATGGCCAGGCCCATGAGCGCCTGCAGCCCGGTAACCAGGCTGAGGCTGTGGAACGGCAGCAGGGCGTACAGGAACAGCGGGTACCCGCTCGTGCGGACGACGTCCGGCGACCTGGTGACCGCGTCGGTCATGTAGGTGTAGGAGTCGTTGAAAAACATCGCTGACGGGTAGCCGAGCATGACCACCACGCGCAGCACGGCCGCGACGGCCAGCACGGCCGCGAAGGGGCCGTGGCCGCGGATCAGCCGGCGCAGCCGGGCAGCAGCCGTCGCGTCCGGGACGACGGGGGCGGGGTCGCCGGTTATGAGTTCGGCTAGGCGGTCGTTTACAGCCATCGCAGCGAACTCTACTGTCGCTCTTGACACTCCACCGGCGAATTCAATACGCGTTATGTTCACTTCACAAAAGCCGGGTCCGCCAGCGAAGACGGGTCAGCTTCACCGGCAGATCAGCAGCCCGCGGTTACGGTGAGCGCCAGGCCACCCTGAGCCGCAATTACGGACTCCGATCCCTCGCGGACTGCTGCGAACGAGGCCGTGACCTGGCGCGGATCCGGAGCCGCACGCAGCACACGGCGCGCGTGCGCGTGACAGGCTCGCTTCATGGCCGAGCATGGGAGCTCACCCTCCCGGCGTAGCGCATCCGGCGCCGCCGTCCCCGGCTATACCCTCCGCTGCTGAAGCTCGTTGGCCGGGGGTTCGGGCTGGCCGACGCCGGGCACGCCGGGCGGCACCGGCGGACATGGCTGGCAAAATGGGTCTTGCCTCCGATCGTTTGGGTCCGTATGATTTCGATAACCTCATCCGTTCAGTAGCGAACATTGGGTCGGCCGCCGCCAGGGCGGGCGGCGGTGAGGCCAGACAGGGTTGACGGCAGCCGCCCCAGCCCTAGGAATCCAGGCTCAGGAGGTTCCCGGTGGCGGACTCGTCATACGAACGGCTGTCGGCACATCACAAGCTCAAGCTGCCCGACGCCGTAGCGCAGTCGATCGGGTTCATGGGGCCGGTCTTCTCGATCGCATTCCTGGTCCCGCTGCTGGTCGGGGTCAACGCGGCCAGCGAGGGCGCCGGCGGCGCCGCGCCGCTGGCCGTCCTGGTCTCGGCCATCGGCATCGTGGGCCTGGCCGTGGCCATGCTGGTGCGCGGCCGGCCCCAGGCCAGCCAGGCCGTGGCCGACCTGGGCGAAGCGCCGGAGTCCGCGATCGGCCAGCCGACCAGCTCTTGAGCCTCCGTCATCTCGGGCAGATCCCGATCGCGCACCGCTGACCAGCCGGACAGGAGAATAAGGTAAGGATGGCAGCCCAGCCGAAGCTGGTTCTCGTGCTGACCGAGAACTGGACCATGATGCCTGGCACCGACCTGAAAGGCCTGGTGCGCATGGCCAGGGAAGCCGAAGACGCCGGGTTCGACGCGGTCATGCTGAGCGAGCATGTGGTCCTGGGCCCGGACGCCAGCGCCGCGGGCATCATGGACAACCCCCGCGACTGGGCCTACCCAGGAAACCAGGACCCGGCCACCCCCTGGCCGAGCTCGCTGATCATGCTCGGTGCCATGGCCGCGGCCACCAGCACGCTGCGGCTGGTCGCCGGGGCGGTGATCGTCCCGCTGCGGCACCCCCTCCTGCTGGCCAAGGAGCTCGTGACGCTGGACCGGCTGTCCGAGGGGCGACTGGTGGTCATCCCGACCGTGAGCTGGAGCCGGGACGAATACGCCGCGCTGGACGTCCCGTTCGAGGCGCGGGGCGCGCTGCTCGATGAGCACCTGGCGGCCTGGGCCGAGGTCTACGCCCGCACGCCGGCCAGCTTCAACGGCGTGCACTACCGCTTCCGCGACGTCTACCTGGAACCCAAGGCGTACCGGCCGGACGGGCCGCGGCTGTGGTTCGGCGGCCAGCGGCTGCATCCTGCGCTGCTGCGCCGGCTGGTCAGGTACGGGCACGGCTTCAACCCGCTGGGCCGGCCGCAGCCCGCGGTTCCTCAGCATGCTCTGCGTAGAGATCGATCCGCTCGACAGCGGCGGGGCACGGCTCCGGCTGGCCTCGGCGGGTCACCCGCTGCCGTTGCTGCTGCGCGCGACCGGCCAGGTCGAGCAGGTGGGCGAGCCGCAGTTGCTGCTGGGCGTCATGCCGGATTCCGGTTGTCACGCCGACGCGGCCCTGCTGGCCCCAGGCGACGTGCTGATCTGCGTCACCGACGGAGTCACCGAGCGCACCGACGGCGCCCGGCAGCTCGACGACGACGACGGACTGGCCCGGTTGATCACCGGGTGGACCGGGTTGCCCGCGGCGGCCATCGCCGACCGGATCTGGGCCGCCGTCCACGATTTCTCCGCCAGCCCGCCGCACGACGACGTCGCGGTGCTGGTGCTGGCCGCGCGGCCCCGGAACGCTCATTACCCGTAGGCCTCCGCCACCGCGGCGGCCCGGGAGCACGGCGTGCCAACGATCGGCCGCCGGGTCCGGGTGCGGTGCGGTCAGGGACGCGGCAGGGCGCCGGGCTCGGCGGGGTGCTCGCGGGGCGGGCCAGGGGCGCGCGCGCCGGCGACCGTGCCGTCGATCCTGAGGCCGCGCAGGGCGAGCAGGCCGATCAGCACGGCCGCGCAGGTGATGGCGCTGTCGGCCAGGTTGAAGGTCCACGGGAAGTGCGGCAGGTTGATCCAGTCGACGACCCGGCCGCGCATCGGGCCCGGGGCGCGGAACAGCCGGTCGCCGAGGTTCCCGGCGGCCCCGCCAAGCAGCAGCCCGAACCCGGCCGCCCAGGCCAGGCTGCGCAGCCGCCGGGCGGTGTGCACCACGATGGCGATCACGCCGCACACGAACAGGGTGATGATCACGGTATAGGAGGTGCCGAGGCTGAACGCGGCGCCTGCGTTGAAGGTCAGGGACAGCGTGATCAGCCCGCCCAGCAACCGGACCGGCGGATGGCCGGTCAGGTGGCTGAGCGCCAGGCCCTTGGAGACCGCGTCGGCGGTGACCACGGTGACCGCCACCGCGGCCATCAGGGCCAGGCAGCAAGCCGGCCCGTGACCCGGTGCGACTGCGAGAGGGGCCGGGTCGGACGGGGCGGCGGCCGGGGGCGGGGCGGGGTCGGGCATCAGCCGGCGCGCGGGGGCAGCGGGGGGCGGGCCTTGACCGGGCCGGTGGCGGTGTCCGGCGGGACCAGAGGTAGCTGCTTGTCCAGCGCCTCCAGGGCCAGCTGGACGGCGGTCTCCAGCTGCACGTCACGGCCGGCGGCCTGGTCGTCCGGGGTGTTCAGCACCTCGACGTCGGGGTCGACGCCGTGGTTTTCCACCCCCCAGCCGTACTCGTCGAACGAGAACGCGTACCGGGGCACGGTGATGCTGGTCCCGTCGACCAGGGACTGGTAGTCGTCGATGCCGATCACGCCGCCCCAGGTCCTGGTGCCGACTACGGGCCCCAGGCCGAGCAGGCGGATGGCCCCGGTGACGATGTCGCCGTCGGAGCCGGCGAACTCGTCGGCCACGGTGACCAGCGGGCCACGGCGGGCTTCCAGCGGCCAGGTTTCCGGCTGCAGCCAGCGGCCGGTGCCCCAGGCGATGACCCGGCGGGCCAGCTTCTCCACCACCAGCTGGGAGATGTGCCCGCCGCTGTTGCCGCGCACGTCGAAGATCAGCCCGTCACGGCCCATCTCGGTGCGCAGGTCACGGTGGAAGTGGGCCCAGCCCTCCCCCATCATGTCCGGGATGTGCAGGTAGCCCAGCCGCCCGTCGGACAGCTCACGGACCAGGCGGCGCCGGCTGGCCACCCAGTCCTGGTACCGCAGCCGCCGCTCGCCGCGCAACGGAACCACAACGACACGGCGTGGTGCCAAGGGGGCCCCGGGGGTACGGGGGGGCGGGTAGCCCCCCCGTGAGCGGGGGGATCCCGGGGGGTCGTCCCCCCGGGGCAATACGGTCAGCTCGACCGGCCGGCCGGCGGTCCCGGCCAGCAGCGGCCACGGGCCGCGCACCGGGTCGACCGGCTGGCCGTCCACCGCGACCAGCTCGTCGCCGGGCCGTACCGGCACCCCGGGCGCGGATAGCGGCGAGCGGGCCCGCGGGTCGGACGACTCGCCCGGCAGCACCCGGTCTATGATCCACCGCCCCGAACCATCCCGGGAGATGTCCGCGCCCAGCTGGCCCACGGCCGGAGTCGGCCGGCCGGGGCCGTCATCGTCGGCCTGGTCCACGTAGCCGTGTGAGGTGCCCAGCTCGCCGAGCAGCTCCCAGAGCAGGTCGGCGAAGTCCGCGGCACCGCGGATCCGGTCCAGCAGCGGCCGGTATTCGGCCAGCACGCCGTCCCAGTCGACGCCGGACATGTCCGGGGTCCAGAAGTCCCGGCGGACGATCCGCCCGGCCTCGGCGTAGGCGTGCCGCCACAGGGCGGCCGGGTCGGCGGTGAACCTGGCCCGCGAGGTGTCGACGGTGACCGACTCGCCGTCGTCGTCGCGCTTGCCCGACGACGGCATGACCCGCAGCTCGCCGTGGTAGCAGACCACCAGGCGGGTGCCGTCGCCGCTGACGTCGAACCAGTCGAGCTCGTCGGCCAGCTCGGTGACCTCACGCTTGCGCAGGTCGTAGCGTTCCAGGGCCGGGCTCGGAATGGCGTCGTCCACCTCCGCGCCGCTCTCGCCGAGCACGCCGCTGACCGGCCCGCGCCGCCAGGCCAGGCCGCCCTTGACCGCGCGCAGAGCTGAGTAGCGCGCCTCGATCACCGGGACGGGCACCACGCGCCCGGGCAGGCCGTCGGCGTCGATCCGCACCGGGGACGGCTCGGCAGAGTCATCGCCGGAGTCATCGCCGGACTCGCCGGACTCGCCGCCCGGCGGCCGCCCTTCGCGCAGCGGCCCGAACGGGGACGGCGTCTGCGCGGCCAGCGAGATCAGGTAGGGGCGGCTGCCGTAGGGAAAGGACATGTCGAACGACTGCGCGTCGTACACCGGGTCGAAGCTGCGCACCGACAGGAAGGCCAGGTACAGCCCGTCGGCGGTGAAGACGGGATCGGTGTCGGCGAACCGGCCATCGGTGGCGTCGATGATCTCGCTGGGCTGGCCAGGGGGGACGACAGTGCCATTACCCGGGGGGGCTCCACCCCCCCGGACCCCCTTGGCAGACCCCCCCGCAGGGGCGGCCAGCCGGACCATCCGGATCCGGGACAGCGGCCGCGGCCCGGGCTGCGACCAGGCCAGCCAGGCCGAATCCGGCGACCAGCACAGGCCCTCGACCGGCCCGTCGTCACCCGCGACCAGCTCGGTGACCCGGCCGGAGGCGACGTCCACGGCCAGCAGCCGGCCGTCGTGCGCCGCCACCGCCAGCGTGGCCCCGTCCGGCGAGGCGGCCAGGTGCATCACGTGACCGAGCTCGCCCTCGGCGATCCGGGTGATGCCCGGCTCGCCGGATACGGCGGCGGTCTCCAGCGCGTCGGGACCGGCGGCGTCGGTGACCCAGGCCACCCGGCCGGTCTCGCCCAGCACCCGCGGCATCCGGGCCCGGGCCTCCGGGTCGACGTGCAGCGCCCGGGCCGGGCCGTCCCGGTGCGTCAGCCAGTGCACCGTGCCGCGCACCTCGACCACGCTGGCCTGGCCGGTCCGGTCGCAGTCCAGGCCGCCCAGGTGGTCGGCGGCGGAGATGAGCCGCGGCGCCCGGGCCGCCGAGGGCGAGCCGAGCGTCACCTCCACCTGATGCGGCCCGGCGGCGTCGGGGCCGTCCAGCAGCCACAGGTCGCCGGCCACGTGGTACACGATCCGCTGCCCGTCGGTGGCCGGGTTCCTGGCGTACATGCCCTCGTGATCGGTGTGCCGCCGCAGGCCGGCGCCGTCCAGGGCACAGGAGTAGATGTTGCCTGTCCCCTCGTGGTCGGACAGGAAGAACAGCCGGTCCCCGATCAGCATCGGGCTGCCCAGCTGGCCGTCCAGCTCGGTGAGCACCCGGATGAACCGGGAGCCGCCGGGGCGGGCGGTCCACAGCTTGCCGGCCCGCCCGCCGCGGTACCGCTTCCAGTACGCGGGCTCGTAACCCACCGCGGCGGTCAGCAGCGCGGTGCCGGCCTCCTCCAGAGCCAGGTCGTTCACCTGCCCGAACGGCAGCGGCCGGGGCGGGGCACCCTCGACCGGGACCGCGAAGGCCCGGCGGTACTTCATGGCCGGCTGGCCCGCCGCGCTCACGGCCAGGATCTCGCCGCCGGCCGTCCATCCGGTAACCCGGGTCTGCGGGTCACCCCAGTAGGTGAGCCGGACCGCGGCGCCGCCTTCGAGGTCGGTCAGGTAGACCTCGGGATGGCCGTCCCGCCAGCTGGTCCAGGCGATCCGGGTACCGTCCCGGGAGAACCGCGGGTAGCTGACCTCGGCCGCGTCGGCGGACAGCCGCCAGGCCCGGCCGCCGCCGGCGGGAGCGAGCCAGAACATCGTCCCCGGCCACGAAGGTGAGCAGGTCACCGTGCAGATGCGGGTAGCGCAGGTATCCCCGGGCCATTACGCGGCTCCCCCCGCCCCTGAAGCCCCTGAAGCCCCTGAAGCCCCTGAAGCATGCGGGGCCCGGGGCGGAAGCGGCGGGCGGGCCTTGACCGGTCCGGTCGACGGGTCGGCCAGCGGCCGCGGGGGCTGCTTCTCCAGCGCCTCGAGCGCGAGCCCGACGGCCGTGGTCAGCTGCGGGTCCCGGCCTGCGGCCCAGTCGTCCGGGGAGATCAGCACCTCGACGTCCGGGTCGACGCCGTGATTCTCCACCCCCCAGCCGAGCCGCTCGAACGAGAACGCGTACCTGGGCACGGTCATGTGGGTGCCGTCGACCAGCTCGTGGCCGGGGATGCCGTCGATGCCGATCACACCGCCCCAGGTGCGAGTGCCGACCACGGGCCCCAGGTCGAGCAGGCGGATGGCCGCGGTGATGATGTCGCCGTCGGAGCCGGCGAACTCGTCGGCCAGGGCGACCATCGGGCCGCGCCTGGCCTCTTCCGGGTAGGACTGGGGCTGCGCCCAGCGGCCGAAATCCCAGCCGATGATGCGCCGGGCCAGCTTCTCCACCACCAGCTGGGAGATGTGCCCGCCGCTGTTGCCGCGCACGTCCATGATCACGCCGTCGAACTTGAGCTCGGTGCGCAGGTCGCGGTGGAAGTGGGCCCAGCCCTCCCCCATCATGTCCGGGATGTGCAGGTAGCCCAGCCGCCCGTCGGACAGCTCACGGACCGCGTGGCGGCGGCCTGCCACCCAGTCCTGGTACCGCAGCCGCCGCTCGTCCCGCAACGGAACCACAACGACACGGCGTGGTGCCAAGGGGGCCCCGGGGGTACGGGGGGGCGGGTAGCCCCCCCGTGAGCGGGGGGATCCCGGGGGGTCGTCCCCCCGGGGCAATACGGTCAGCTCGACCGGTTTGCCCGCCGTCCCGGCCAGCAGCGGCCACGGGCCGCGCACCGGGTCGACCGGCTGGCCGTCCACCGCCACCAGCTCATCTCCCGGCCGGACGGCCACCCCGGGCGCGGCCAGCGGCGAGCGGGCCTTGGGGTCGGACGACTCGCCGGGCAGCACCCGGTCCACGATCCACCGCCCCGAACCATCCCGGGAGATGTCCGCGCCCAGCTGGCCCACGGCCGCGGGGCCGGCGCCGGCGGCGCCGAAGAAGTCCGCGCCGGCCTTGACGATGTAGGCGTGCGAGGTGCCGAGCTCGGCCACCACCTCCCACAGCAGGTCGGCGAAGTCGTCCGCGCCGCGGATCCGGTCCAGCAGCGGCCGGTAGTCCGCCAGCACGCCGTCCCAGTCCACGCCGGACATGTCCGCGGCTCCAGAAGTAGCGGCGCATGATGCGGCCCAGCTCGCCGTAGGCGTGCTGCCACTGCGCCGCCGGGTCGGCGGTGAACCTGGCCCGCGACAGGTCGACGGTCACCACCTCGTCGGAGTCGTGGTCGTCCTTGTGCTCGGACGGCACCACCCGCAGCTCGTCGTGGTCCTTGATGACCAGCCGGGTGCCGTCGCCGCTGACGCCGAACCAGTCGAGCTCCTCGGCCAGCTCGGTGACCTCGCGCTTGCGCAGGTCGAACCGCTCCAGCGAGGGACGCGGCGTGTCATCATCGACGCGCGCGGCGCTCTCGCCCAGCACCCCGGTGACCGGCTCGCGCAGCCAGGCCAGGCCGCCCTTGACCGCGGCCAGTCCCGAGTACCTGGCCTCGGGCACGGGCACGCCGACCACCCGGCCGGCCAGGCCGTCGGGGTCCACGGAGACCACGGCCCGTTCGGCAGAATCTGATTTATCCCCGTCCGGGGGATCCTGGCCCACCGGGCGGCCACCGGGCAGCGGGCCGAACGGCGAGGGGGTACCGGCGGCCAGCGGGACCAGGTACGGGCGGCTGCCGTAGGGGAAGGACAGGTCGAAGGACTGCGCGTCGTACACCGGGTCGAAGCTGCGCACCGACAGGAAGGCCAGGTGCAGCCCGTCGGCGGTGAAGACCGGGCCGGTGTCGGCGAACCGGCCATCGGTCACGTCGACGACCTCGCCGTCCGCCAGCCGGACCAGCCGGATCCGGCGCAGCGGCGACGGCCCGGGCTGGGACCAGGCCAGCCAGGCCGAGTCCGGCGACCAGCACAGCCCGTCGATGACCCCGTGGTCGCTGGCGGCCAGCTCCCGGACCTGCCCGGAGTCCACGTCCACGGCCAGCAGCCGGCCGTCGTGCGCGGCGGCGGCCACCGTAGCCCCGTCGGGGGCAGCAGCCAGGCTCAGCACCGTGCCGAGCTGGCCTTCGGCGTGCCGAACGGGCCGTGGCTCACCACTGACCGACCCGATCTCGAGCGCGTCGGGGCCGGCGCCGTCGGTGACCCACGCCACCCGGCCGCCCTCGCCGAGCACGACGGGCATCCGGGCCCGGGCCGCGGGATCGGTGTGCAGGGCCCGGGCCGGGCCGTCCTGGTGCGTCAGCCAGTGCACGGTACCGCGCACCTCCACCGCGCTGGCCTGGCCGGTCTGGTCGCAGTCCAGGCTGCCCAGGTGATCCCGCGCGGTGACCAGGCGGGGCGCGCGGGCGGCGGCCGGGGAGCCGAGGCTGACCTCGAGCCGGCGCGGCTCGGCGGCATCCGGGCCGTCCAGCAGCCACAGGTCGCCGACCACGTGGTACACGATCTGCTGCCCGTCGGTGGCCGGGTTCCTGGCGTACATGCCGTCGTGGTCGGTGTGCCGCCGCAGGCCGGTGCCGTCCAGCGCGCAGGAGTAGATGTTGCCCGTCCCCTCGTGGTCGGACAGGAAGAACAGCCGGTCCCCGATCAGCATCGGGCTGGTCAGCTGGGCGTCGAGATCGGCCAGGATCCGGGTGAACAGGGGGTCGTCCGCGTGGGCGGTCCACAGCTTGCCCGCGGTGCCGCCGCGGTAGCGCTTCCAGTAGGCGGGCTCGCCGCCCATCCGGCCGGTCTGCAGCGCGGTGCCGCCCTGCTCCAGGGCCAGGTCGTTGACCGGGCCGAACGGCAGCCGCCGCGGCGGCGCGCCCTCGACCGGGACCGCGTAGGCCCAGCTGTACTGCGTGTCAGCCTGGCCCGCGGCGGTGACGGCCAGCACCTCGCCCGCGGTGGTCCAGCCGGCCACCCGGGTCTGGCTGTCGCCCCAGTAGGTGAGCCGGGTCGCGGCGCTGCCGTCGGGATCGGTCAGGTAGACCTCGGGGCTGCCGTCCCGCCAGCTGGTCCAGGCGATCCGGGTGCCGTCCCGGGAGAACCGCGGGCGGCTGACCTGGGCGGCGTCGGAGGTCAGCCGCCAGGCGCGGCCTCCTGCGGTGGGTCCGAGCCAAACGTCGTCTTCTGCTACGAAGACAAGCAGCTCGCCGTGAACATGCGGATACCGAAGATAACCACGTGAAGTCACGCAGTTCATCTTATGGTCTGGAGCCGGCCGTCCCGGGCCTGCCACCCCGAGTCTAGAGCCAGCCGCGTTCGGAGGCGATGTGCAGCGCCTCGGCCCGGTTGCGGGCGCCGGTCTTCTGGATGCAGGCGGACAGGTAGTTCCGCACGGTGCCCTCGGACAGGTAGAGCTGGCGGGCGATCTCCGCGATCGTTCCGCCGTCGGCGGAGGCCTCAAGGACGTCGCGCTCGCGCGGGGTGAGCGGGTTGAGGCCGTCGGCCAGGGCGGCGGCGGCCAGGTCCGGGTCGATGACCCGCTCGCCGGCCAGCACCCGGCGGATGGCCTGGCTGAGCTTGTCGGCCGGGGAGTCCTTGACCAGGAACGCGGAGACCCCGGACTCCATGGCGCGGCGCAGGAAGCCCGGGCGGCCGAAGGTGGTCAGGATCACGATCTTGGTGCCGGGCAGGATCTTCTTCAGCTCGGCCGCGGCGGCCAGCCCGTCCAGGCCGGGCATCTCGATGTCGAGCACGGCCACGTCCGGCTTGGTGTCCAGGGCCGCCTTGACCACCTCGTCGCCCCGGCCGACCTGGGCCACGACCTCCATGTCACCCTCGAAGGACAGCAGGGCGGCCAGCGCCTCCCTGATCATGACCTGGTCCTCGGCCAGCAGCAGCCGGACCGGTGCCTCACTCGTCATAGTGGTCCACCGGGACCGTGGCGGTCAGCTTGAAGCCGCGGCCCGGCCGGTGACTGGGGCCGGGTTCGGCCGGGCCGAGCGACAGGCGGCCGCCCTCGGCGGACAGCCGTTCTGACATGCCGCGCAGCCCCGTTCCGGTTCCTGTTCCGCCCGGGTCCTGGGCCCCGGGTCCGCGGCCGTCGTCGCTGACCTCGAGGGACAGCCCGCCGGGGTGCTGGATCAGGCGGATCCGGCAGGCCCTGGCGCCGGAGTGGCGGATCACGTTGGTCACGGCCTCGCGCAGGCACCAGGCCAGCACCGCCTCCGCGTCGGCGTCGAACGTGCCCGACCGCAGGGTCAGCCCGGGATCGTCGTCGAGCCTGATGCCGGCCGCCTCCAGCGCGTTCCTGGCCGTGATCGCCTCGATGGCCAGCGTCGGGCGGCGGTAGCCGCTGACCGCCTCCCTGATGTCGTGCAGCGTCTGGCGGCTGACCCGGCCGATGTCGCCGAGGTCGCCGAGGACCATGTCGCGTTCGGCGGATGCGGGCACCTTGCTCAGGCGCTTGGCGGCCAGCTCCGACTTCAGCGTGATCATCGACAGGGACTGGCCGGTCAGGTCGTGCATGTCCCGGGCCAGCCGCAGCCGTTCGGAGTTGGCGGCCAGCTTGGCCACGGTCCCCCGGGCCTCGGCCAGCTCGTGCATGAGCTCCATCTGCAGCCGGAACCCGATCATGGCCGCGCCGATGAGCAAGACGGGCAGCAGCACGACGAGGAAATCCTCCGCGTCGTCGTGCGAGAGCCAGCTGAAGAAGACGTAGCAGGCTCCGACGGCGAGGACCCCGCGCATGGCCACCCGCCGTCCGCCCGGCCCGGAGGGGAGCACCATGCCGGCCGCCGCGGACACGTAGATCCACATCGGGGTCCAGGCCTTGCCGTAGACCACGCAGGCCAGGGCCGCGAGCGCCGCGAGGGCGGCCAGGCCGGCCCGGCCCAGGTCCGGGCGGCCGACCGAGTTGGCCACGGTGGGCACGTAGACGGCGCAGAAGGCGATCGCGATGGCCAGGCCGCCCGCGATCCACAGCACCCCGTGGTGGTGGCCGAACAGGTCGCCGACCGGCTGGATGAGGTAGACCAGCCAGACACCGGAGAAGAACCAGCGCCAGACGTTCCCCGTCCCCGGTACCCCCGGCCTGCGCCGCAGGCCGAAGCCGTTCGAGATCAGGCCCGCCCGAGGCACCCGGGAATGGTCCGCTGGGGCCTCGTCCGGCCCGGGCCCGGCAGCGCCGGCGATGGCGGACTCATCCGTCCCGCGCGCGGCAGCGTCGGCGATTGCGGACTCATCCTGCCCGGCACGGCCAGAGCCCACCTGGTTCAGCCCTCTCGTCGCCATCGCATCGTCACCTCGTATCCATGCTGCGTATCCATGCTGCCATGTTTCGCCCGGTACGCCACCGGGGCGTACCGGTGTCGCCGGTACGCCCCGTGGTTCCCCGGTCCCGGCCAGGCCCCCGTGGCGCTGGCCGGGTCTGTCTCGTCATCGGCGGCCGGCTCAGACCGTCTCGGCCGTGGAGCGGACCGCGAAAGTGGCCAGCGCGACGAAGATCAGGAACCAGATCACGATGCCGACTATGTTGACCACGGCCACGGTGCCCTGGCCGATCACGTCCGTGGTGATCTTGACGACCTGGTAAGTGGGCGTGAACTCGCCGAACTTCTGCAGCGCACCGCTCAGCGGGAACCACAGGCCGCCGAAGATCGAGAAGAAGAAGAACACCACGATCGTGACCGGCTGGACCGAATCCGGATCGAGCTTGTAGCCGAGGGCGACCGCGAGCGCCGCGAAGATCAGCGTGCCGATCCAGATAGCGAGCAGGCACACGATCCATTTCCAGGCCGCCATGTGAACGCCGCCGTAGAAGCGGCCGAGCAGGAACACGATCACGATGGACGGCACCGTGGTCACCATCGAGGCCAGGATCTTGGCCACCACGTAGGAGTTCGCCGGCAGTGGCGTAAGCCGGAGTTGCCTGATCCAGCCGTCCTTGCGCTCCTGCGAGATTCGTATCGTGTTGTTGTTGAACGCGCCGCTGAAGGCGCCGAACGCGGCCATGCCGACCATGTAGAAGGCCGCAAACGAGACGCCGTACCCAGTCGACTTCTGCTTCCCGAAGATCAGGTAGAACATCACGGGCAGGGCGACGGTGAAGATGAGATACCGCTTGTTCCGCCGGAGCCTTGTTATTTCAGCCTTGGCCAGCGCCAGTGTGCCGCTCATCTCAGATCGTCTCCCCTGCTTGGGTGCTGCCGTTGGCGGCGGCGTCGTCTTCCGCGGTGATGGCCAGGAAGGCCTGCTCGAGGCCGAGGCCGGTGACCTCGATGTCATGTGGCCGCAGGCCCGCGTCCAGGACCGCGTACAGCGTGGCGTCGGAGTCGCTGGTCTGGATCTGCACGAAGTCGTGCCTGACCTCCAGGTTCACCAGTCCGGGCAGGCCGAGCAGGAACGGCTCGTCCACCCGGTCCAGGTGGAAGGTGATCCGCCTGGCGCCAGCCTTGGCCTTGATCTCGGCCGGGGTGCCGTCGGCCAGCAGGCGGCCCCGGTTGATGACCAGGATCCGGTCCGCGGCCTGGTCGGCTTCTTCCAGGTAGTGCGTGGCGAACAGCAGGGTGCGGCCCGCCGCTACCTCTGCCTTCATGCTGGCCCAGAACAGCCGGCGGGTTTCCACGTCCATGGCCGTGGTCGGCTCATCCAGCACGATCAGCTCGGACTTGCCGCAGATGGCCAGCGCGAACCGCACCCGCTGGGTCTGGCCGCCGGACAGCCGGTCGACCCGCTGGTCGGCGAACTTGTCGATGCCGGCCCGCTTGAGCGTGAGGTCGATCGGCTCGGGCTTGGGGTGCAAGCTCGTCACCAGCGTGACCAGTTCGCGCACCGTCACCTCGGGCATCAGCCCGCCGGACTGCAGCATCGCGCCCACCCGGCCCGACTTCACCGCGTGGTACGGGTCAGAGCCGAACATCTCGATCTTGCCGCTGGTGGGCTTGCGCAGCGCGAGCAGCATGTCAAGCGAGGTGGACTTGCCCGCGCCGTTCGGGCCGAGCAGCGCCACGGTCTCCCCGGCACGCAGGTCCAGGTTCAGCCCGTCGACCGCCTTGAGGCTCCCGTAGTGCTTGGACACGTTCTCGAACTTCACAACCGGAGCGCCGCCGTGGCTCGTGCCGTAGCCGGGTTCACGGGGCTCAGTGACGCTGCCGTAGTCGTCGCTTATGTGTTCGTCGCTTCTGTGTTCGTCGCTATTGGCCACGCTGTTAGCCGTCCCGTACTGGTTCATCTCATCCCCTGTCGTTTCCGGCTGGTTTCTTTCTTTAAGGCCGGTCCACCCATACCACCATCTGGCCGGCGGCGCGGGTAGTGCCGTCCCTCAGCCGCCGGCCATGACATGTGTCATTGCCCCCAGGTGACATGCACGGGGCCACGGGTCCCGGGTGATACTGATACGCGCACTCCCGGGTGACGCGCGCACTCCCGGGTGATACGCGCACTCCCGGGTGCCGCGCGGGCTGGATGACAGTTATGTCTGTCATTCATGTAAGATCAGGCACATGGCTGATGACGCGGCGGTGCGGTTCGCCGACCGGGCCGGGGGGTTCTACGCCCGGGAGTACGGCATCCCGCCGGTGGCGGGACGGCTCATCGGGTTCCTGGCGGTGTGCGATCCGCCGCAGCAGACGATCGCCGATCTGGCCGAGGCGCTGCTGGCCAGCAGGAGCGCCATCACCGGGGCGGTCAAGCTGCTCGAGGGCTATCACGGGGTGCGGCGTACCCGGGCCGCGGGCGACCGGGTGGATCATGTGAGCCTGGATCCGGCCGTGCTCGAGCCACGCGGCTTCGCGCCGTTCGTCTACCAGGAGATGGCGGCGCTGGCGCGGGAGGGGCTTGAACTGCTGAAGGACGCCCCGCCCGGCCGACGGGCCATCCTGGAAGACACCGCGGCGCTGGGCGACTTCCTGGCCGAGCGGATGCCGGCTCTGTTGCAGGAGTGGCATGCGCGCCGGGACGCGCTGCATGCGGCCTCGGACGGGAACACAGACCGCTAGCTAACGGCCGGCGGCGTAGCCTTGCATGCCGCGGGGATTGGCCGCGGCATAGAGGATGCCGTTGCGGCGCGCCACGGCGCTGACCCGGCCGAGGGACCAGGCTGGCCGCACGTTGACCAGGTGGCCGCGGCGCCGCAGGTCCTCGATCACGTCGGTCCCGGCCCGCGACTCGATGTCGAGCACGCGGGGCTGGGCCTGACGCGGGTAGAACGACGACGGCATGTGCGCGGAATGGAACGACGGGAAGTCGATCGCCTGCTGCAGGTTCATCCCGGCCAGCACGTGGTTGAGGAAGAACAGCAGCGTCCACTGGTCCTGCTGGTCACCGCCCGGTGTGCCGAAGGCCAGGTACGGCTCGCGGTCCCGCAGCGCCAGGCTGGGCGACAGCGTGGTCCGCGGCCGCTTGCCCGGCGCGAGCGTGGCGGGCAGGCCGGGGGTGAGGGTGAACATCTGCGCCCGGGTACCGAGGCAGAACCCGAGGCCGGGGATGACCGGCGAGGACTGCAGCCAGCCGCCGCTCGGGGTGGCCGACACCATGTTGCCGAACCGGTCGGCCACGTCCAGGTGGCAGGTGTCGCCGGCCCGGTAGCTCGACCCGGTCACCCGGTCGGGCCCGCTGGTGCGCATGGTCGGCTCGCCCGTGCCCGGGTCGAGCCGCGGTGCCGGCGGCTCGGCATCGAGGCTGGGGGCCGCGGTGATGTCGTCGCGGCGGGCCGGCCCGCCGGGCCCGAACGAGCGGGCGATGAACTCGGGTAGCAGCGGCTCGCGGCCGTCCGGGGCTCCGGGCCGCAGCTCGGCTGACGCCTCGCCTGTGACCAGGCCGCGCCGGGCCTCGGCGTAACCAGCCGACAGCAGCGCCTTGACCGGCACATCGGTGAAGTCGGGGTCGCCGTACCAGGCCTCCCGGTCGGCGAAGGCGAGCTTGGCGCATTCGATCACGGTGTGGATAAAGTCCGCGCGGCCCGGGCCCATGGCGGCCAGGTCGAAGCCCTCGAGCAGGGCGAGCTGCTGGGCGAACACCGGGCCCTGGCCCCACGGCCTGGTCTTGCATACGGTCAGGCCGCCGAAGTCATAGGTCAGCGGCTGCTCGAGGCGCGGCCGCCAGGCCGACATATCCGGGTAGGACAGCAGGC
This sequence comes from uncultured Actinomycetes bacterium, assembly GCA_963835775.1. Lineage (GTDB taxonomy): Bacteria > Actinomycetota > Actinomycetes > Streptosporangiales > Streptosporangiaceae > Palsa-504. Next base: position 99,844 of record CAWIHB010000013.1, read on the forward strand.
CCCGGTGCGGCCGGCCGGTCACGTCCATCACCTCGGCGGAGGCGACATAGGCGGCGATCGTTTCGGCCACGAAGCCCTCGTAGTAGACCCGCCTGGCTGCCTCGATCTGCTCGTCGCGGTCGCCGCTGGCTGATTCGGCCTCGTCCAGGATGCGCCGGTAGGTGGCGGCCAGCGCCGGGTTGGTGAACAGGGAGCCCGGCGGGGGCACCTGGCCGTCCGGCAGGTAGACCTCGGCCGAGCTCGGCCAGTGGTCGCGGAACAGGTCAGCCACGCTGGCGATGCCCCAGCTGATCGCGGGCAGCAGCGGGTAGCCGCCGGCTGCATAGCCGATCGCGTAGTCCATCACGTCCCGCAGCCGCAGCGTGCCGTACTCCCGCAGCAGCATCATCCAGGCGCCGAACGCCCCCGGCACGCAGGCGGCAAGCAGCCCGCTCCCGGGCACCAGGTCGAGCCCGAGCTCGCCGAACGCCCCGGGCGTGGCGGCGGCGGGCGCCGTGCCCTGCCCGCACAGGACGAAGGTCTCCGGCCGGCTGGCGTGGTGGGCGATGACCGGGACCTCGCCGCCTAGCCCGTTCAGGTGCGGCTCGGTGACCTGGAGCACCAGGCCGGCGGCGACCGCCGCGTCGAACGCGTTACCGCCCCGCTCCAGGACGGCCATGCCCGCCGCCGAGGCGAGCCAGTGGGTGGAGGCCACCATGCCGAACGTGCCCGCCAGCTCCGGCCTGGTGGTGAACTCGGGAATGTCGCCCATGGCACGATCCTCTCACCACGGCCCAGCGGGCCAGCCGGGCGCAGCGCCGGTGAAGTCGGGGCGCGGCGGCCTGTGTGTCGGCTGGCGGAATCGGGAAGCATCCCCGATGATTACTCATCGCTATCGTTTGGCGACTGTGAGGTGAGAGGCGCATGCACATGATTCCCCCGGCAGGCGTACGGGCGGCTGGGCGCGGCGGGCGCGACGGGCGGCTGGCGCTGACCGCGGCTCTGGCGGCCGCCGCCGCGGGCTTGCTCGCGGCCTGCGGTTCGGCGAGCGCGCCCACCACCGCGGCCTCCGTTCCGGCCAGCAGCGCCGCGTCGAGCCACGCCACGCAGTCAGCCGCGGCCGGATCCGCGTCGTCTGCCGCGGCCGGGGTGCCCGGGATGCCGGGCCTGGCCGCCTGCCAGGCCGCCTCGCTGCGGGTGACGCTGGACACCAGCCAGGCGGACGGCGCTGCGGGCAGCACGTACTACCCGGTCGACTTCATCAACGTCTCGGACACGCCGTGCGGAATGTACGGCTTCCCTGGCATGTCGTTCGTCACCGCGAACGGCCGCTCCGGTCAGCAGATCGGCGCAGCGGCGCAGCGCAACCCGGCGTTCGGCGACCTGGCGGTCCGCCTGGCGGCAGGCGGCGTCGCGCACGCCTGGCTGCAGGTGGCGCAGGCCGGCAACTACCCGGCTTCGGCCTGCCAGCCGGTTACCGCGCACTGGCTGCGGGTGTACCCGCCTGGCGACACCGCGGCCGTCTATGTGGGCCAGGCCTTCCCGGCCTGCGCTGAGAGCAGCACGCGGCTGCTGACCGTCACGCCGGTCCGCTCCGGCGGGGCTAAGCAGGGCGTCACGCCCTAGCCCGGGGCCGGCGCGGTAACGTCTGGCCCATGGATCTATCCCCGAGGCTGCGCGCGGTATGCGATCTCAACGTGGCCGAGATGCGCGAGTACAGCGGACGGCACGAATACGACGGCCGACCGCAGGATCTGTCCCCTGACGGGGTGCGGGCCGGGCTGGCCCGGCTGACGGCGGCGCGGGCCGGGGGCGAGCAGGAGGCGGACCCGCACGACGAGGCCCAGCTGGCTGCGGCCGAGGATGCCACCCGGGTCGTCTTCGCCCGGCTCGAACAGCACCGCAGGAACCCGCTGGGGCATCTCGGGGAGTTCGACCTGGCCGACTACGACCGGGACTACGCCCCGGTGGCGGAACGGGACGCGGCGCGGGCCGAGCACCTGGCCGCCTGGCCGCGGCTCGCGGACGCGGCAGTCGAGTCCCTGGACCAGGTCAGCGCCCCGGTCGCGCAGGCGCTGCTCGGCGCGGTACGCGGGCTGACGGCCGGGCTGATCGCCAAGCCAGGCGACGGCGGCAGCGGCAGCGGCAGCGGCAGCGGCAGCGGCCCAGGCGAGGCGCTCCGGGAGGCGGCGCTGGCCGCGCACGCGCGCTTCGCGGCTCACGTGGAGCGGGCCGCGGCGGAGGGCGATCCGGATCCGGCGCTGGGCGGTCCTGGGCTCGCGGCGCTGATGGGCAGCGCGGAGGCACTGCCGGTCGAGGTGGGCAGGCTGGCCGAGCAGGCCGACGCGGAACGGGACCGGCTGCACGCCCTGCTGACCGAGGGATGCGCGCGGGTGGCACCGGGCCGGCCCGCGCTCGAGGTGGCCCATGAGCTGGTCCGGCAGCATCCGGACGGGGCCGGGGTGATCGACGCGGGCCGGGTCTGGACGCAGCGGGCCATCGATTTCACCAGGGAGCACGACCTGGTGCCCTATCACGACGGCACCTGCCTGGTCGGCCCGGCGCCCGAGTCGCGGCGGTGGGCGATGGCGATGATGTCGCCGGCCGCGCCTGGCGAGCCGGACGGCCCGTCGTGGTTCCACATCACTCCGCCCGAGGAGACCTGGCCCGAGCGCGAGAAAGAGGAGTGGCTGGAGGTATTCAGCGACACGACGCTGCCCGGCATCGCCGTGCACGAGGTCGCGCCCGGGCATTTCTCCCATGGCCGCGCGCTGCGGCGGCTGACCTCACCGGTCCGGCGCACCGTGCACTCGAGCGCGTTCGTTGAGGGCTGGGCGCACTACGCCGAGGAGATGTGCGTCGAGGAGGGCTTCGGCGGCGGTGATCCCCGGATCGCGATCGGCGTGTGGCTGGAGGCGCTGGTCCGGGTGACCCGGCTGGCCTGCGCCATCGGAGTGCACACGGCGGGGATGACGGTGCAGGAGGCGGCGCGCCGGTTCGAGGCGGACACCCACCTGTCCGGTCCCGCCGCGCTGTCCGAGGCCCGCCGCGCTACCTTCGATCCGACCTACGGCCGGTACACCTGGGGCAAGCTCGAGATCTTCAAGCTGCGCGAGCGGGCCAGGGCCGAATGGGCACCCGGTTTCACGCTGCAGCGCTTCCACCGGGCCCTGATGGACCTCGGCTCTCCCCCGCTCGGCCTGCTCGGCACCGCGATCGAGCGCGGCTGACGGCCGGGGACGCGAGCGGAGTAGCCTGTGGGCATGCGCAGACTGGTCTCGGTCCTCGGCCTGCTGGGCGCGCTCGTGCTGGCGGCGGCCGCTGTGACCGGGTGCGCCGCGGCCAACGCTTCGTCGATCGCCGTCACCAGCGCCTACGTGCCGCAGCCGACCACGCCCGGGGAAACGGTCGCGTACCTGGACATCCGTAACAACGGCCACGCGGACCGGCTGATCTCGGTGCGCACCAGCGTGGGCGGGACGGTTCGGCTGCGGGCGCCGGGGGCGCAGCGCGCCGGCGCGCTGACCATGCGAACCGTGACGGATATCCCGATCCCGGCAGACTCACTGACCCGGCTCAACCCGGACAGCTACCACCTGCTGATCACGGGCGCGGGCGCCATGTACGACGGCAAGGACATCACGCTGCGGCTCACCTTCGCCGGCGCGGGCACGATCACCGTCCTGGCCCTGGTGACCAATCCCGAGTCCGGCGGGAGCAGTTACTTCCTCAACTGAGCCACCGCGCCCAGGGTGGGCCCGGGCAGCGGTCTGCGGTCGGTGTTGAACTCCGGCCGCCATGCCGGCAGGCTGACCAGGCCCGGCTCGACCAGTTCGAAGCCGTCGAGCAGCTCCATGATCTGCGACCGCGACCTGAGCGTGAACGGCATCCGTGCGTCCGCGTAGGTCCGGGTGGCCTCGGCCAGCATCTCCGGGTCGGCGCCCTCGGAGGTACCGACCGACAGGGCCAGGTAGCTGCCGGGGGCCATGCGCTCGCGGAACTTGGCGATGATCTTTGGCGCGTTCTCGTCGTGGCTGATGAAGTGCAGCACGCTCATCAGGAGCACCGCGACCGGCTGGGTGAAGTCAAGGCAGCCGGCCAGCGCCTCACGGCCGAGCACGGCGTCGGGATCCCGCACGTCGCCGCGGATGGTGATGATGCCATCCCGGGTAGCGAGCAGCGCGTCATTATGCGCCACCACGATCGGGTCGTGGTCCACGTAGACGACCCGGGCGCCGGGCACGGTATCCCGGGCGACCTCGTGCACGCTCGGCGAGGTGGGCAGCCCGCTGCCCAGGTCGAGATACTGGGCGACGCCCTGGCGGGCCATGAAGCGCACCGCCCGGACCAGGAAGCCGCGGTTGGCCAGGGCCATCCGTCGCGGGTCGAGCCGGGACTCCATCAGCTGCTCCGCAGCGGCCCGGTCGACGGCGAAGTTGTCCTTCCCGTACAGCAGGTAGTCATAGATCCGGGCGATGCTGGGCCGGCTGGCGTCGACGCGCTCCGCGACCCGCGGTTCGTACTGGCTGGTCACCGCACTGTCTGCCGGCAAGAGCAACCTCCCGCTGCAACCGTTTGCAGCCCAGGCTACATCATGGCGCCACGCAATTGCGTCGGACCTCGGCGACTTTGGGGCTCGGGCCGCGACCCGGAGGATAGGCAGTGACGTCGGCGCCGGCTGGGGTGCGGCGGGTCACGTGGCCTCGGCGCCGGCTGGGGTGCGGCGGGTCACGTGGCCTCGGCGCCGGCTGGGGTGCGGCGGGTCACGTGGCCTCGGCGCCGGCTGGGGTGCGGCGGGTCACGTGGCCTCGGCGCCGGCTGGGGTGCGGCGGGTCAGGGGCATCCGGGACCTGGTGTCCTCGTCGAGCGGCGTATAGACGACGATGCGCGCCTCGGGCAGGGCGGGGATGTCGAGCTCGCTGACGGCCAGGCTGAGCGCCCCGGCCCGCGGGTGCAGGTAGGACAGCGTGCGCGGCTGCGAGTCGGCCACTTCGTGCCGCGCCCACAGGTCGGCAAACTCGCGGCTCATGCTGGCCAGGCGGCGGATGTCCTCCTCCCAGTCCGGGTCGCCGACATGCCGGCCGTAGGCGGAGCGCAGCCGGGCCACCATGTAGCGGACATGCTGCTCATACTGGGGGAACTTGCCGCGGGCGCTCGGCTCGGTGACGCAGCACCACAGGGTGTTTTTATGGATGCACGGCATCGTGTGCCACTCCCAGAACAGCTCCTCGGACGCGTCATTCGACAGCAGGATGTCGAACCGGCTATTGATCAGGCTGGCCGGGAGCGGCTCGAGCGAATACACGATCTCCCTGATCGTGTCCGGCACCACCGTGCGCGTGCATTCGGTGCGCAGCGGCGTGGCCTCGGCCAGCCGGTACAGATGCTCCCGCTCAGCCCGGTCGAGCCGGAGCGTGCGCGCCACCGCGTCGAGCACCTGCGTGCTGGCGTTGATCTGGCGGCCCTGCTCCAGCCAGGTGTACCAGGTGACGCCGACCCCGGCCAGCAGCGCGACTTCCTCGCGGCGCAGCCCCGGCGTGCGCCGCCGCGACCCGGGCGGCATGCCGAAGTCGCCCGGGCTGAGCGTCGCCCGCCGCGCCTTCAGGAACTTGCCGAGCTCAGCCCGGCGCCGCTCGCCCGCCTCCCGTGAAGCCTGCTGGCGTGAAGCCTGGTCCCTAGCTTCGTACGTGACCACGTGCGTTTCCAATCGCCCAGCTGCCCCCAGCTAGAACCTAGCGGCACCCACTGACATTTCCGCGGGCTCCGCGGTCAAGGGCTCGTAGTAGCCTGGCGTGGCCTGCCCGCCGGGTGCCTACCGAGGAGGAGCGATGGACACGCTGCTGCCAGGGATCACCCTCGAGCACGTACCGACCAGCCGGCTGACGACGGCGGTGCTTTCCGTGCCGGGCCGGACCGGGCCCGGCACCGGAAACACGGCCGTGCTGTTCGTGCACGGCAACGTGTCGTCCTCGCTGTTCTGGCAGCCGACCATGCTGGCCCTGCCGGAGGCGTACCGGCCGCTGGCGATCGACCTGCGGGGGTTTGGCGATACCGACCCGCTGCCGGTGAACGCGACCCGCGGGCTGCGGGATTACGCAGACGACCTGGACGCGGTCATCGAGGCGCTGGGCCTGGAGGCGGTGCACCTGGTCGGCTGGAGCATGGGCGGCGGGGTGGTCTTGCAGTACCTGGCCGACCGGCCGGCCGCGCACCGGGCCGCGTCGCTGACGCTGGTGAACCCGGTATCACCGTTCGGTTTCGGCGGGACGAAGGGCCTGGACGGGACGCTGTGCGACCCGTCGGGCGCGGGCTCGGGCGGCGGCGGCGGCAACCCGGAGTTCGTGGAACGGCTGGCCGGCCAGGACCGCTCCGCCGCCAGCGTGCTGTCGCCACGGCAGGTCCTGCTGGCGCACTACGTCAAGCCGCCGTTCGTGCCCGAGCACCTGGACATCTTCGTGGAGTCCATGCTGTCCACCCGGACCGGCAGCGACTACTACCCGGGTACGTCGCGGACCACGCAGGTGTGGCCCGGATTCGCGCCCGGCGACCGCGGCGTGCTCAACACCATGGCGCCCACCCACTTCAGGATCGCGGACCTGCCGGAGGTGCAGCCGAAGCCGCCGCTGCTGTGGCTGCGCGGCGCGGATGACGTCATCGTCTCCGACACCTCCCTGTACGACCTGGCCTACCTGGGCTCGATCGGCGCGGTACCCGGCTGGCCCGGGGAGCAGGCCTGCCCGCCGCAGCCGATGGTGTCGCAGACCCGGGCCGTCCTCGACGGCTACGCCGCGGCCGGCGGCACCTACCGCGAGGTCGTGATCGGGAACTCCGGCCACGGCCCGCACCTGGACCAGCCGGAGCGATTCCTGGCCGAGCTGACCCGCCATCTGTCCAGTACCGGGTGAGCCGCTCAGCGTCGGCCCGGCCCCGCGGGGCAGGGCCACGGAGGCACGTCCGGCGATACGTCTACGTCGCGCCGTAGTAGCCCGCCCGCAATAGTTGCGTAACCTCGCTCAGCAGCGGCATGCGCGGGTTCGTCCGGATGCTCAGGTCGGTGAATGCCGCCATCGTGACCTGGCTGAGCGAGCCGAGGAACTCCTCCTCGGCGAGCCCGGCGTCCTTCAGGGTCCGTGGCATGTGCAGGTGGTCAAGCAGGTCCTCCACCGCGGTGAACAGGCGGTGGCGTGACTCCTCCTCCGTCCGGCCGCCGAAGATCACCCTGCCGAGCTGGGCATACTTGACCGGCGCGACGTAGGACGAGTAGCCGGGCGCGGGCATGAACTTCGACGGCACCGCCGTGTTGTAACGCAGCACATGCGGCAGGAAGATGCCGTTCGCGCGGCCGTGCGCCAGGCCGAAGCGGGCGCCGACGGCATGCGCCAGCGCGTGGTTGACCCCGACGAAAGCGTTGGAGAAGGCGAGCCCGGCGAGCGTCGCAGCGTTGGCCATCATGGTCCGGGCTTCGAGGTCGTCGCCGTCGTCGTAGGCCCGCGGCAGTGCCTCGAAGATGAGCGCCGCCGCCTGGGCGGAGAAGGCTTGCGAATACGGTGAGGAGAAGATCGACACCGTGGCCTCAAGTGCGTGCGTGAGCGCGTCGATGCCGGTATCGGCGGTGATGGCCGACGGCATGCTGATGGTGAGCAGTGGATCGACGATCGCGATGTCAGGCACCAGCGAGTAGTCGACGAGCGTGGCCTTGCGGTCCCCGACCGTGATGACGGCGGCCGGCGAGACCTCCGATCCGGTGCCCGACGTGGTGGGGACGGCGATGAGCCGGACGGAGTGCGGCGCCTGGGGGTAGTTGGCGACCCGCTTGCGCGCATCGAGGAATGGCAGTGCGAGGTCGTCGAAGTCCAGGTCTGGATGCTCATAGAACAGCCGCATGGCCTTGGCCGCGTCCAGCACCGAGCCCCCGCCGACGGCCACGATGAGGTCCGGCCTGGTCCGCTGCAGCAGGTCAAGCCCTCGGTGCACGACCTCCTGGTCCGGCTCCGGCACCACCTCGGAGAACACCCGTACCTGGTGAGCCCGCAGCCGCATCCGTATCTCGTTTACGGCTCCCCGCTCCTCGGTCGGCTCGTCGGTGACGATGACGGCCACGTCCGTGTCGACATCGCGCAGGTTGTCGAGGGCGCCGGCGTTGAAGTACGTGCTCGACGGCACGCGGAACCACTGGGGCGGCGTCCGCCGGCGGGAGACGGTCTTGATATTCAGCAGGTTGCGATAGTTGACGTTGTCCGTGGTGCTCGAGCCGCCCCACGTGCCGCAGCCGAGCGACAGCGTGGGGGTCAGCGAGTTGTAGACGCCGCCGAGCGCGCCGACCGCGGTCGGCGCGTTGACCAGGATCCGGCCGGTCCGCAGGACCCGGGCGTAGCGGTCGATCACCCGATCGTCGGTGGCATAGATCGCGGATGTGTGCCCGAGGCCGCCGTGCTCGGTCACGAGCGCGCACACCTCGATGGCATGCTGCTCGGACGCCGCCCGGACCAGGCCAAGCACCGGCATCAGCTTCTCGTTGACGAGGGGGTGGCGGCCGAGCGCTCCGAGCTCGGCAGGCAGCGGTGCGAGCAGCAGCTTGGTCGCCGGGTCAACCTCGAAGCCGGCCCGGCGGGCGAGCTCCGGAACGGACAGGCCGACGGCTTCGAGCTGCATCTTGTCGCCGTCGCCGAATGCGAAATCCGACAGCTGCGCAACCTGGTCCTCGGTGAGCACTTGCGCACCCATGGCTTCGAACTCGGCGACGACCGCGTCGTAGATGTCCTCGTCGACGACACAGGTCTGCTCGGCCGGGCAGATCACCGAGGCGTCGAACGTCTTGGAGATGAGAATGTCGACGACCGCGCCGCGGATGTCGGCGGTGCGGTGCAGGTAGATCGGCGCGTTTCCGGGGCCGACGCTGATGCCGGGCTTGCCCGACGCGTTGGCCAGCTGGACGATCTTCGGACCGCCGGTGGTCCAGACGAAGTCGATGCCTGGGTGCCTGAAGAGGTAATGAGTGACCTCCCGCGCGGCGTCCGGGATGACCTGGATCGCCCCGGGGGGCAGCCCCACCTTCTCACCGGCAGCGCGGAGCACCTCGGCGGCGCGCTCCGCGCAGCGGATGGCGTACGGCGACGGGCGGAACACGATCGCGTTGCGGGTCTTGGCCGCGACAATCGCCTTGAACAGGACGGTCGACGTGGGGTTGGTGATCGGGGTGATCGCCAGTACCACGCCGATCGGGTCGGCGACGTAAACGATGCCTCGATCGGCTTCCTCCTCGATGACCCCGACGGACTTTTTGTCCTTCAAGTAGTCCCAGAGGAACTCGGTGGCGACGTAGTTCTTCACCATCTTGTCCTCGACGACGCCGAAGCCCGTCTCCTCGAGGGCGAGCAGAGCAAGGTCCGCCGCGGCCCGGATGCCCGCCTTCACCATGGCCAGGACGATCCGGTCCACGGCCTCCTGGTCGAGCTCCCGGAAAGCCGAGGCGGCCTGCTGAGCGGCCGCCACGACCTGGTCGATTTCCGCCTGCCGCTCCGGTGCCAGAACTGGCTGTTCGTTTCCGTCCATGGCTCACCTCTGCGCTAGGCTCCTCCCACCAGGCTCTCCCTGAACGCCCGGCCGCCTTCAGGGCCATCGGTCACACAGAAGCGGGCCGAATGGCCCTATGTGGCCTGTCCCGGCAGGCCGCGGCGGTCCGGATCAGGCCTTGAGCCGTGGCTGCAGGCGCAGCGCGGCCGGCGCGTCGGCGGGGACGGCAGGATTACCCGGTGCAACAGGCGCCACCTGCCGGTACGGAGCGCCTGGGGCGGGCCGCGGGTCGGCTTGGCCGCGGTTGGGCCACATGGCCATGGCCCGCTCGGCCTGGGCGGTGATCGTGAGCGACGGGTTCACCCCGGGGTTGGCCGAGATCGCCGAACCGTCGATGATGTGCAGGCCGTCGTACCCGTAAACGCGATGGTAGGGGTCGATCACCCCGGTGCCGCCAGAGTCGCCGATCGCGCAGCCGCCGAGGAAATGCGCGGTAATCGGGATGTTGAACAGGTCGAGCCAGCCGCCGAACGCGGACCCGCCGATTTCCTCGGCCAGCATGCGCGTGGCCTGGTGCGCGACCGGGATCCAGACCGGGTTCGGTTCACCATGCCCGCGGGTGGAGCGCAGGCCCCAGCCGAGCAGCCCGCGCCTGGCCCGCACCGTTACCGAGTTATCCCGGCATTGCATGACCAGCGCGATGACGGTCCGCTCTGACCAGTGGCGAAGGTTGACCACCTGGCCAAGCTGCCACGGGTGGGTGGCAACCTGGCCGAGGAACTTTGCCCAGCGCGGCGTTCGCCCGCCGCCGTCGACCAGCAGCGTGCCGAGCGAGCCCATGGCGTTGCTGCCAGGACCATAGCGGGTTGGCTCAATGTGGGTATCCTCGTCCGGGAAGAAGGACGATGTGATGGCCACGCCCTGGCTGTAGTTGTCACCGCGGTAGCGCTGGCGCGCCGCGCCGATGATCGCCTCAGAGTTGGTGCGGGTGAGCACGCCAAGCCGCGTGGACAGGCGCGGCAGGCGGCCGGTCGCCTGCATCGTGTGCAGCAGCTTCTGCGTGCCATAGGCGCCGGCCGCGAACACCACCTGCTCGGCCGTCAGCGTCCGCCGCTGGCGGCTCGGGCTGCCGGTGTGCTTGACCTCGACCGAGAAGCCTCCCCGCTGCGGCTGCACGGCGGTCACCGTCGTCATCGGCATGATCCGCGCGCCGGCCCGCTCGGCGAGGTAGAGGTAGTTCTCGGTGAGCATGTTCTTGGCCCCGGTACGGCAGCCGGTCATGCACGCGCCGCACTCGGTGCAGGTGGTCCGCCGCGGCCCGGCGCCGCCGAAATAAGGATCCGCGGTCTCCTCCCCTGGCGTGTCGCCGAAATACACACCTACCCGGGTGGGATGGAACGTGTCGCCCCGCCCCATCCGGTCCGCGACCCTCCGCATAACGACGTCCGCGGGCGTCATGGTGGGGTTGGTGGTCACGCCGAGCATCCGTTCGGCCTGGTCGTAGAACGGCGCAAGCTCGGTACGCCAGTCGGCGAGGTGGCGCCATTGCGGGTCGTCGTAGAACCGGTCGGCGGGCCGGTACAGCGTGTTCGCGTAGACGAGTGAACCGCCGCCGACCCCAGCCCCGGCCAGGACGAGCACACGCGAGTCTTTCTCGCCGCGCAGCATATGGATGCGCTGGATCCCGGTCAGGCCGAACGGCGGCGCCCACAGAAACCTGCGGCTGCGCCACGAGGTCCTGGGCAGCGCGCGATGCCGCCGCCCGGGTACCGGATCATGCGGATCGTCGAAGCGGCGGCCCGCCTCGACGACAGCGACCCGGTACCCCTTCTCCGTCAGCCGCAATGCCGCGACACTGCCGCCGAAACCTGACCCGATGACCACCACGTCATAGTCGAAAGCACTCATCGCATCCTCAGCCCCAGGACCAGTGGTGGCTTTATGCTACCCGTGAGTAACCTTCGTTGCGCGCCGGGCCGGCTACCGCAACTCCGGTCATCTGTGCGAGGGTGCCAGCATTAGGAGGATGGCCATGACGATGGTGACCGGCAGCTCGACTGCCGAGGTCGACGCCCCGATAGACCAGGTGTGGGCGCTCGTCGAGGACGTGGAGCGGGCGCCGGAGTGGCAGGGCGGGCTGAAGGGGATGCATCCGCTCGAGCGCGACGAGCAGGGGCACGCAATCGTGTGCCAGACCGAATCCGACGCCAAGGTCCGGACGATCAAATCCACGGTCCGCTTCACCTATGCCGGTCCTACCACCTTGGCCTGGAAGCAGGAGCGGGGTGAGCTCAAGTCGGTTGACGGCCGCTGGGAGCTGGCGGACCTGGGCGGGAACCGCACGCGGGTGACCTACTCGCTGGAGGTTGACCTCGGCGGCATGCTCAGCCTGATGATCCGCGGTCCGCTGGTGGACCTGCTGCGGGGAATGCTGGTGAGCGCCCGGGCGGACGAACTCAAGCGGGCGGTCGAGTCCGGCTGAGGCAGTCGGGCCGGCCCGCTGGCCGGGACCTCCTGGCCGGCTGCGATGATGGCGGCGTGAAGCTTGGGATCCTGTGCGGCGGCGGCCCGGCCCCGGGGATGAACTCGGTCATCTCCGCGGCAACGATCGAGGCCCGGAACTCGGGGTGGGACGTCCTGGGCATCATGGACGGCTTCCAGCACCTCATCGAGGGCCAGATCGACCAGGTGCGGCCGCTGTCCATCACCGACGTGTCGAGGATCCACGTCCTGGGCGGGTCGATCATCCGGACCTCACGGGCCAACCCGACAGTGCGAGACGAGCACGCCGCCGACCCGGAGTGGCGGCTGCACGCCTGTCTGGAGTCGCTGCGGAAGCTGGAGATCGGCGCGCTGGTCACGATCGGCGGGGACGACACCGCGTTCTCGGCGTCGCGGCTGGCCGAGGCGGCCGGAGGAAGCCTGCGTGTGGCGCACGTGCCGAAGACCATCGACAACGACCTGCCGCTGCCGGGCGGCACGCCGACCTTCGGCTTCGAGACCGCCAGGAGCGTGGGGGTCGAGCTGGTCAACAACCTGATGACCGACGCCATCACCACCCAACGGTGGTACCTGGTGGTGGCCATGGGCCGTTCGGCCGGCCACTTGGCCCTGGGCATCGGGAAGTCGGCCGGGGCCACCCTCACGATGGTCGCCGAGGAGTTCCCCGGCGACGAGCCCGTCCGGCTGTCGCGCCTGGTGGACATCCTCGAGGCCTCGATGCTCAAGCGGATCGCCCACGGCCGCCCCTTCGGCGTGGCGGTGCTCGCCGAGGGCATCGGCCTGCGCCTGCCCCAGGACGAGCTGACCAGGGCCATGCCGGACGTCGAGCTGGACGAGCACGGTCACGTCCGGCTGGCCGAGCTGGAGCTGGACCGCCTGCTGGCCAAGCAGGTCAAGGACCGCTTCAAGGCGCGCGGGCAGAGCATCACGGTCGAGGGCAAGAACATCGGCTACGAGCTGCGGTGCGCGCCGCCCATCCCGTTCGACATCGAGTACACCCGCGACCTCGGCTACAGCGCCGTGGACTACCTGAAGCAGATACTGCAGGGCGACGAGCCCGGCGGCATGATCACGATCCAGGAGGGGCACATGGTGGCGCTGCCCTTCGGGTCGTTCAACCACCCCGAGACCGGGCGGGTGCTGATCCGGCTGGTGAACTGCGAGTCGAGCTCGTACCGGGTGGCCCGCGAGTACATGATCCGGCTGGACCGCGAGGACCTCGAGGACCCCGGCAAGCTCGGCCCGATCGCAGCGGCCGCGGGACTCACGCCCGACGCCTTCCGTGACCGGTACGGCTATCTAGCCGAGGGCTGAGCCGGCAGGCGGCGGTGTAGCCGAGATGTGCGGGCGGCCCGACCTGATCTAGGCCGCCGTCCACGCGACCGGCAGGCGTTTGGTGCCGCGCTGGAAATTAGACCGCAGGTAGGCGGGCTGGCCCGCGTAGGACAGGGTCGCCGTGCGGGCCAGCACCTCGCTGAACAGGGCAGCCATCTGAGCCCGGGCCAGGTGGGCGCCCAGGCAGAAGTGCGGGCCGTGGCCGAACACCAGGTGCGGGTTGGGGTGACGGCGCAGGTCGAAACGGGCCGGTCCGGCAAAGACCGTTTCGTCACGGTTGGCCGAGGTGAAGGAGACGACCACCTTGTCTCCGGCGCGGATGGCCTGGCCGCCGAGCTCGCAGTCGGCGGCCGCGGTCCGGCGGAATGTCATGACCGGCGTCCACCAGCGCAGCATCTCCTCCACCGCGGTGGGCAGCAGCGCCGGATCGGCCCGCAGGTCGCGCTGGGCCTGCGGATGCTCGAGCAGGGCGATGCACGCGCCGGGCAGGCCATTGCGCAGGGTCTCGTTCCCGGCCACCGCGAACAGCCAGAACATGTTCTCGAACTCGGCCACGGACACCTGGCCGCCGTCCTCGTCGGCCTGAGCCAGCAGGATCGACATCACGTCGTCGCCGGGGCGGCGGCGTTTCTCCTCGGCCAGCAGATGGGCGTAGGCGTACAGGTCCGGCATGCCGTCGCGGGTGCGCGGGTCGGGCATCCGGCCGTCCGGGCCGGGGACCGGCCGGACGGCGAGCGCCTCGGCGGCCATCGGCGTGCCCCGCGCCGGGTCGAACTCGGCCGAGGAGGCGTAATCCGGGTCCTGGTAGCCGATCACCCGGTTGGACCAGTCGAACAGCAGCCAGCGGTCCTGCTCCGGGACGCCGAGCACGTCGGCCAGGGTGAGCAGCGGCAGGTCGGCGGCCACGTCCTTGGCGAAGTCGCATTCGCCGCGCGGGCCCGCCAGGGCCCGGTCGCAGATGGCCCGGGCGTGCCCGCGGATCCGGTCCTCCAGCCTGGCCACCGCCCGGGGCGTGAACGACCGGCTCAATAGCCGCCGCAGCCGGGCGTGTTCCGGTGGGTCCATGTTGAGCATCATCCGCCGGACGTAGCCCAGGGCCTGCGGCGTGGCCGGGTCGCGGATCTGGGTGGCGCCGAGCGCGGAGGAGAACAGCTTCGGCTGCTTCAGCACCGATTCGACGTCGGCGTGCCGCAGCACGAGCCAGAACCCAGGGCCTGCCGGCCAGCCCAGGACGGGTATCTCCGGCACCCAGGCCAGCGGGGCGGCGTGCCGCAGCCGGTCCAGCGCGCCGAACGGCACCCCGCCGGTGTAGGTAACCGGGTCGAAGACGACCTCGGTATCCGGCCGGGGCGTCTGGGTCATCAACCCTGCCTCAGGAACTCCTCGACGGACGTGGCCAGCGACACCGGGGACTCGAACATCGGGTAGTGCCCGGCGTCGGGCAGGATGGTGAGCTCGGCATCGGGGAAAAAGACCCGCCAGGTCTGCTCCATGACGTCGGCGGACATGGCCGGGTCGTTGACGCCCACGATCAGCTTGACCGGGACGGTGGCGCCGGCCGCCTTGGCCTCGGCGGAGAAGTCGCCCCGGGCCCAGGCCAGCAGGTAGGCGGCGAACGCCTCGACCGTCGAGTTGTCCAGCGAATGCTGCACCACCCGGTTGATGAAGGTCCTGGTCAGCTTGTTGCCGGTGGTGAAGTCGATGATGGCGGCCCGGTTGCCCGGGTTCTCCGCGGCGCCGGAGAACAGCGCCCAGCCTGCCTCGTCGAACGGCACCGCACTGGCGGACACCGCGTTGAGGCCGACCAGCCGGCGGATCCGGCCGGGGGCCTGCAGCAGCATCTGGTGGCCCACCTTGGCGCCCATCGAGTGCCCAAGCACCGAGAACCGGTCCCAGCCCAGGTCGTCGGCCACAGCTATTGCGTCGGCGGCGGCCTCCTCCATGGTGTACTCGCCGCGGACCTGCGTGCGGTCGCCGTAGCCGCGCAGGTTCATGAAGACGTAGGTGTAGGCCGACCCGTCGAGGAAATCGGGCAGCGAGCCCCAGCCGCGGGCCGAGCCGAACCAGCCGTGCACGGCCAGGACATGACTGTCTCCCGATCCGACGGTCAGATACGAACTCGCCACGCTGGCCACCCGCTCCCTGTCATGCTGCTCCTGTCACACTGCCCTGTCACACTGCCCTGTCACACTGCCCTGTCACACTGCCCTGTCACACTGCCCTGTCACACTGCCCTGTCACCCCTGTCACACTGCCCTGTCACACTGCCCTGTCACACCGGCCGGTCACACCGGCCGACTGCTGCTGCCTGTGCCGACTCTAGCGAGCGGACGCGGGATGGTGGGCGGCGGGCGGGCCGCCTGGACCGTTCGGCATAAATGATCTTTAACGCCAGCCGGGTAGTGGCAACACCAGCATCAGCAGGCTCTCAGTATGGCGGCGGGCCCGGGCGCAGGCTGAAGTCATGACCATCACAACTGATCCACTGCTGCGGGATCCGGCCGCGGCCGCGCGGGGCCGCTGGCTGATGCTGATCGTGCTGCTGGCCGGGCAGTTCATGGCGCTGCTCGACGTGACGATCGTCAACGTCGCGATGCCCACGATCGGGCGGTCGCTGCACGCGACCGGGACCGAGCTGCAGCTCGTCGTGGCCGGCTACACGGTGAGCTATGCGATGATGCTGATCACCGGCGCGCGGCTTGGTGACCTGTACGGCCGCCGCCGGGTGTTCATGGCCGGCGTGGCGGTGTTTACCCTGGCCTCGCTGACCTGCGGGATCGCGCCCGGCGTGGGCGTGCTGATCGGGGCCAGGTTCGTCCAGGGCGCGGGGGCGGCGGCGATGATGCCGCAGATCATGAGCGTCATCCAGCTGCGGTTCGACGGCGCGGCGCGAGCCCGGGCGCTGAGCGCGTACACGGCCGTGCTGTCCTCGGGGTTCGTGGCCGGGCAGGTGATCGGCGGCGTACTGGTGACCGCGAACCTGTTCGGCCAGACGTGGCGGCCGGTGTTCCTGGTCAACGTGCCGATCGGGCTGGCCGTGCTGGCCCTGGTGCCGCGGCTGGTGGAGCGCGACGAGCCGGTGGCCCGCCCGGGCCAGCACCGTCGGCAGCTGGACCTGGCCGGGCTGGCCATCGCGGTGCCCGCGGTGTTCCTGGTGGTGCTGCCGCTGATGCTCGGTCACCAGGAGGACTGGCCGTCCTGGGTGTTCGCGTGCATGGCCCTGGGCCTGGTGCTGGCCGCGGTGTTCGTGGGCGTGGAGCGGCGGATCGCGGACCGGGGCGGCGATCCGCTGCTGAACCTGGCCGTGTTGCGGGCGCCGGGCCTGGTGCCCGGCCTGGCCGCGGTGGCCGTGCTGATGATCACCTACGGCGGGTTCCTGTTCAGCTTCGCGCTGCACCTGCAGGCCGGGCTGGGCGACTCCGCGCTGCGCGCCGGGCTGACCTTCGCGCCGTGCGCACTGGTGTTCGGCGCCTGCGGGTTCTTCTGGCGGCGGCTGCCCGAGCGGGTGCACCACGTGCTGGCCCCGGCAGGCTGCCTGGTCGCGGTGGGCGGCTACCTGGGCATAGCGGCCGCGCTGCACTCCGGCGGCCGGGGCGGGGCGGCCCAGCAGGCGGCACTGCAGGCGGCGCTGGTGCTGACCGGCGCCGCACTAGCGCTGGGCTTCAGCCCGCTGGTCACGCACAGCCTGGTGCGGGTGCCGCTGCGGCACGCCGCCGACGCGAGCGGCCTGCTGACCACGACGATCCAGCTCGGGCAGGCGATCGGGGTGGCGACGTTCGGCAGCTTGTTCCTCACGCTGGATGCGGGCCGGGGCGGGCCGGCGGTGTCCGGCCACGCGGTGGCGGTGACGCTGGGCGCTCTGGCCGCGACGATGGTGATCGCGGTGATCGCCGGGGTGCCGCTGGCCCGGACGGTGGCGGCGGCGCGGACGGTGGCGGCGGCCCGACGGTGGCGGCGGCGCGGCGACCTCTGGATGGGAGGTAATGTCGGACAGGGTGTGGTTACCGGCCGCCTGCTCGACTGAAGATCCGGCGGCTGCGGCGAGGAGGTGGCCGTCGTGAGCCTGAGCGCGCGCGAGCAGCAGGCGCTGGATGTCATAGCGGAACAGATCGCGGGCTCGGACCCGGGGCTGGCCTCGAAGATGGCCACGTTCGCCCGGCTGACGGCAGGCGAGGACATGCCACTGCGCGAGAAGATCCTGGCCGCCCGGAGGCGGGACAGCCGCGAGCTGCTGAGGCTGCACCGGCGCGCGGGTTTCCGGCGCACGGCGCTGCTGCTGTGGCTGGTGATGGTGGTCGGGCTGGTCGCGGTGGCGGTGGCCATCAGCAGCGGCAGCCGGGCGGTCTGCACCAAGGCGCGGCCAGCAGCGTGTGCCGGACCTGCGCCCGCGCCGCGCTCGCCGGCGAACCAGAAGGCGGCTGGATCACCGCTGCGTACAGCCTGGTAGTTCCGCGGGACGGGGGCTGGTAGTTCCTGGGACGGGCCTGGCCGCGGCGGGTAATTCCGGGACGGGACGGCTGGCCGCGGCGGGTCGGGACCGCCATGATGGTCTGGTGATGGTGGCGGAGGCGGGATGACCGCCGGCGTGGTGTTTCCCGCGTCGGCCGACGGGCGCCGGAGCACCTCGGCGCTGGGCCAGGCCGTGGTGGCCGATGCGCTGCGGCAGGCCGACCCGGCGGGAGCCCGGAGTGCGGAACGTCAGGGTAACTGGCGATCGGGCTACCTGGGGCATTTCCGCAGGCTCATCGAGGCGGGACTGTCCTCACGCCAGGCGGCGGTGTCGGTGGCCAGAGACGGGCTGGAGTCGCTGCACCGGCGGATGCGCGTGGCCGGCGACGGCGGCCAGGAGACTGGGCTCGACGCGCTGATCTC
Source organism: uncultured Actinomycetes bacterium (assembly GCA_963835775.1). Taxonomy (GTDB): domain Bacteria; phylum Actinomycetota; class Actinomycetes; order Streptosporangiales; family Streptosporangiaceae; genus Palsa-504. Next base: position 118,045 of record CAWIHB010000013.1, read on the forward strand.
CGCGCCCGCCCGGGGATCGCTGACGATGGTCGACGTGCTGGGTACCGGAGCGGCACAGACCGAGTTTGCGCTGCCCTACCAGGGCCAGCGGCTGGCCGGAGACGCGCTGCGGCGCAGGCTGGAGGCCTGGGTCAGCGGCGGTATCATCGAGCCGTCGTGCGCGGAGGCGCTCCGGATGGTCGCGGCGCACCCGGAGTGGCTGGCCCTGCCCGGCCGCACGGTGGTGGCGCTGGGGGCGGGCGCCGAGGTGGGACCGCTGCCGGTGCTGCTGGGCTGGGGTGCCCGGGTGGTCGGCGTGGACCTGCCCCGGCCGGCCATCTGGGCCCGGGTCCTCGAGGTGGCCAGGCGCAGCGCTGGGACCCTGGTGGTTCCGGTGCCGGGCGGGCCGCCGGCCCAAGAGGACCTGGCGCAGGTCGCCGGGCTCAACCTGGTCACCGACGGGCCTGCCGTGGCCGACTGGCTGGCCGCGGTGGACGGGCCGCTGGTGCTGGGCAACTACGTCTACGCCGACGGCGGCGACAATGTCCGGCTGGCCAGTGCCGTCGACGCGCTGACCGTCCGGCTGCAGGCCGCCCGGCTGCAGGGCGCCCGGGGCGACGTCGCGCTGGCGTTCCTGGCCACGCCGACCGATGTGTTCGCCGTACCGGGCGACGCGGTGGCCCAGTCGGCCCGGGCCTACGCGGACCGGTCCGCGGCGGCCAAGCTCGGCGCCTGGCCGCTGCACGCGCTGTCCGGCGGGCGGCTGCTGCATCCGGCCTACCGGCCCGGCGCCGACCCCGGCATCTGTGACAGCCAGGTGCCGCAGCAGGGACCCAACTACGTGCTGGCCAAGCGGGTGCAGCGGTGGCGGGCCACGGTGGCCAGGGACGGCGGCGCCACCGTGTCGATGAACGTGGCGCCGCCGACCCGGACTCGGTCGGTGCTGAAGAACCGGGTGCTGGCCGCGGCGTACGCGGGGGCGCCCCGGTTCGGGGTGGAGGTGTTCGAGCCGGCCACCACCCAGACGCTCATGGCGGCGCTGCTCGTTCACGACCTGCACACCGGCGGCGGCCCGGCCCTGGCCCATCCCTGGCAGGACGAGGCCCGTGCCGCCGCGCACGGCGGGCTGTGGCGTATCGCCTACACCCCGCGCAGCGCGCTCGGGCTCGCGGTCATGCTCGGCTACCGCGCGGCACGGAACGGTTCGGGCTAGTTCGCCGGTTCGGTTCGTTAGTTCGGCGTGGCGGGGGTCAGCCTGCGCCGGCCGATGGCGTTCTCGATATCGGACTTGCCTGGCGGCGGCGGAGCGGTCTGCACCGCGACGGCGACCAGGTCGGTATAGGTGTCCTGGCGGAGCCGTTTCAGCAGGGCCTGGGCCGAGTTCTTGAGCGTGGCGGCCAGCCCGGCCAGCGACAGCCCGACGACGGCCAGGAGGCCGGACAGCGTCTTCACCCAGGCCGCGGCGCCGCCGACGTTGATCAGGAACAGCAGGGCGACCAGGAAGCCCAGGCCGACGACGGTGCCCGCCAGTTCGGGGCCGAAGAGCTGCAGGGCCCGCTTCAGCGTCTTGAAGTTCTTCAGGCCGGCCGCGGGCCTGATCAGCGTGGTGGGATCCTGTCCCAGGATGATCAGCTCATACCAGCGCCGGATCTGGCTGTAAAGGGCCTGTTCGGCCTGATGCGGGTCGCCGAGCCAGTCTGGCCTCCTGGCCACCTCCTTCCATATCTCCAGCGAGCCGGCGATGGCGGGCGCGGTGTACTCCCCCATGTAGGCGGCCAGCCGGCCGGTCAGCCGGGACAGCTCGTTGCAGCGCCGCTCGCCGAGCAGGAAGCCCCAGCTCGTGGAGCGGCTCGGCTGGACGGGGCCGCCCGGCTGGACAGGGCCGCCCGGCTGGACAGGGCCGCCCGGCTGGACAGGGCCGCCCGGCTGGACAGGGCCGCCCGGCTGGACAGGGCCGCCCGGCTGGACAGGGCCGCCCGGCTGGACAGGGCCGCCCGGCTGGACAGGGCCGCCCGGCTGGACAGGGCCGCCCGGCTGGACAGGGTCGAGCGCCCAGTAGGTGTCGGCTAGGCCCCGGCCCAGCTGGTAGCCGATGGCCTGGCTCTCGGAGGCGGCGGCCAGCCGGTCCTGAACGTGGGCGTCGAACTGCCAGATCAGTTCGGCCAGCTCTGACCAGGTCGTTTGGGCGGCGGCCGCGAGCTCCTGCTGGCGCTGCCTGATGGCTTCGGCGCCGGTCTGCGCGGCGGCCGCGGGGCTGGCCGCCGGGCTGGCCGCGGGGTTGGCCTCGGACGCCTGCCGCAGCACAGCGATGACCTGCTCCAGGGCGGCGGCACCCGCCTCCTCGCCCGCGCAGCCTGCCAGTTCGAGCTGGAGGGCTGCCTGGGCCTGCTGCTGGGCCTGGGCCTGCTGCTGGCCTTGAGCTGGGGCCTGTTCCTGTTGCTGGGCTTGCGCGGCGGCTACGGTCTGGCGCCGCCTGGCTATCACGGCTTGCTGCGCGGCCAGGCCGTCCTGCAGCACCGGAAGGGCCTGCTGCGGCGCCGCGGCGGGTCCGGCGAGCAGGTCCAGAGCCTGCTGCAGGGCGCCGGCCGCCTTGGCGGTGCGGATGTGGGCCAGCAGCTTGGCCTTGTCGCCGAGGGCCGCGCCGAAGCCGGGGCCGTCCACGCCGAGATCCCGGGCTAGTTCGGCGACGACCGACTGGATTTCGATGCGGAGCTCGGCCTGGCCGCGTTCGATCCGCAAGGGCAGGGCGTGATCGTCGTGATCAGGCATGCCGATGATCTCCCCGGGCGGTCCGCCGGGCCGGTTCCGGCCGCGCAGCTCCGCGACCGACCAGCCAAGGCGCAGCGCGGACAGGACGGCCTTGGCGTCGCCGGTGTCTTTGCCGTCCATGGCGCTTCCCTCCGTCCGGGCACCGCTCGCGGGAAAACGAAGTCGGGTTAATTCACCCGCTTAACCGGAATTCTGTCGCTCAGGCGCGGGATCAGGAAAGAGGCAGGCCGATACGATCCGGACGCGATCGCGCCTGTACGATCCGGACGCGATCGCGCCTGGGGCTGGCGTCTGACCGGCCGGAGGCCGGCCGGTCAGGACCAGTTGTCCAGAATGTCGCCCGCCGTTTCGTAGGCGATCGTGAGGCACTGCTGGCACTCGGGCTGGTCGGTCGTTGACGTCACCGACCCCTCCACCCCCGAGGTGCTCACCTTCCTGCCGGGTCCCGATAACACCGCCACTCTCCAAGTCGACCTGGCGGGAGCGGTGATGATCACAGCGCTGGAGAAGATACTTCCCGGGTTTGGCGGCGATCCCGGTGCACCGCGCGATGAAGGGGCCTCCTGACGTGGTCCATCGATGAGCCGACGAAGCTGACCAAGACACCTGCGGCTCGATCCTTGGCAACGCAAGATATGGGGTGCCTGTGCCGCAAGAGGTTGCTAAACCAGCGGCGCGGACATGCTGACCAGGGTCAGGCCGGTGACCGCGACGCACATGCCGAGCACCTGGAACATACTGAGCCGTTCCCGGAACAGCACCAGCCCGACGGCCAGCGGGATCACCGGGTAGGTGCTGGATACCGCGGCGGTGATCGCGACCTGGCCCGCCTGCCCGCCGCGGGCGAACGCGACCAGCGCCACGGCCTCGGTCAGCCCGGCGGCGACCGCCCACGCGATCCCGGCCCGCCCGGCCCGGGGGCGCTTCTGCTTGCAGATCAGCGCGGCCAGCAGCACAGTGACGGAGATGACGTAGACCATGAGCGCGGCCACCAGCCAGCCCGCAGCCGCCGCGTACATGCCGAGCCAGAATGCGCCGGTCCCGTAGGTCGCCGCTGAGGCCAGCGCGAGCAGCAGTCCAGGCCAGGGCCTGCGGTGGATCGGGGCCTGCCAGGTCAGCCCGGGCGGGCCCGGCACCCGGCTGCTGCTCATGGCGGCCTGCAGCCAGGTGGCGGCCCGGGGGCCGGTCGTCTGGGTGGCCGCCGCGGCGACACCCGCGATGGCCAGCGCGCCGCCGATGCTGCCGTAACGGCCGAGCGGTTCGCCCAGCACCACGAGGGCCAGCAGCGCGGTGACGCCACCATAGGTGGCGGCGGTCCCGCTGACGATCCCGACGGGACCGAACTCCAGGGCCCGATAGTAGGTCAGCCAGCCGACCAGGCTGAGGAAGCCGGCCCCGGCCAGGCCTAGCACGGTCGTACCCGACAACGCCGGCAGACGGGGGTGCATGGCGGCCAGCACCGCGGTCAGCACGATCGCTCCGGTGGCCTGGCTGGCCAGCAGGGCCCCAAGCGTGCCCATCCGCCGGGCCGCGTAGGTGGCGGCGACGGAGGATACACCCCAGCCCGCGGCGGCGGTCAGCCCGAATTCCATGCCGGCCTCATTCAGGAGAGAATCCACTAAATGTGGTCGTTTCACTACCGATGGTGACTCATGCGGGCATGGGCGGTCAAGGCCTTTGTTCACTCATTGAATCTGATCTGTCACTTTGAGTGCCCTCAAGGCTGCTGAGGCTGCCGAGCAGGACGCGCAGCAGTGCGGTCAGGTCCTGGCGCTGGCCGGCGACGAGCCCGGACAGCAGGGCCTCCTCGTGGCGCAGCAGTTCGTCGACGCTGCGCTCGATCAGCGCGTGCCCGGCGTCGGTGAGGGTCACGTAGCTGAGCCGCCCATCCGCGGGTGAGCGCTCCCGGCGCACCAGACCCTCGTGTTCGGCCCGGGCCACGCGCTGTGAGATCGCCCCCGCGCTGACCAGGCTCAGCTCGGCTAGCGTGCCCGGGGTGAGCCGGTACGGGCGGCCGGCCCGGCGGAGGGTGGACAGCAGGTCCAGGGTGGCGGCGTCGATGCCCAGCCGGGTTAGCGTGCGGCGGCGCTCGTCGGCCAGGAGCTTTCCGATCCGCCAGATCCGGGTGATGACGCCGATCGACCCGGCCGGGGTCCCTGGCCGCTCGCGTTCCCAAGCCTGCTGGATCTGGTCGACGCCGTCGCCAGGGCCGGCCGCCCCACCGGTCCCGGCGGCATGGCCGGGATGCGCGGCATGGCCGGGATGCGCGGCATGGCCGGGACGGGCGGCATGGCCGGGACGGGCGGCATGGCCGGGACGGGCGGCATGGCCGGGACGGGCGGCATGGCCGGGATGCGCGGCATGGTCGTTCGCACCCGGGGCAAGGGATGGCGTAGCTTGAGGCATGTAAATACTTTAGACCTAAAGGAGTTTGGGCGATGCGGCAGATCGTCGTGACTGGCGGCGGAACCGGAATCGGGTTCGCGATCGCGGGCGAGATGGTCCGTGCGGGCGAGCAGGTCACGATCACCGGCCGCCGCGAGCAGGTGCTCAAGGAAGCCGCCGGGCGCCTGGGCCCGCGAGCCGGGTACGCCTGCTTCGACGCCGCCGACCCGGCCGCGGTCGGTGCGGCCCTGAGCCAGCTTCCGGCCCGGGTCGATGTGCTGGTTAATAACGCGGGCGGCAACACCGACTTCGACCGGGAGCCGCCCGGCGACGGTGACCTGGCCGGGCTGGCGGCCGCCTGGCGCGCCAACCTCGAGGCCAACGTGCTGTCGGCCGTCCTGGTCACGGCGGCGCTCACCCCGCGCCTGGCCGAGGACGCGCGGGTCGTCTCGTTCAGCTCGATCGCGGCCCGGCGGGGCGCCGGATCCTACGGCGTGGCCAAGGCGGCCGTGGAGGCCTGGAACGCAGACCTAGCCCGTGAGCTGGGTCCGCGCGGCATCACCGCCAACGTCGTCTCCCCCGGCCTCACCCTGGGCAGCGAGTTCTTCCGCGACAGCCTGACCGAGACGCGGCGGCAGCGCCTGGTGGACGAGACGCATACCGGCCGGCCCGGCACCACGGCGGACGTCGCGGCGACAGTGATGTTCCTGGCCTCCCCGGCAGCAGGCCACGTCACCGGCCAGGTCATACACGTCAACGGGGGCGCTTATTTGGGCCGCTGAGCAGGTCCGGCGGGTATGGTCCTGGCCAGGTCCTGACTGCGGCAGCACTTCAGCTGAGCGGAGGCTGCCTCAGCTGGTCTTCCGGGCTGGTTACCCGGGTTGGGGTGGGGGGCCGTGGCTGTGGATGATCTTGCCGTCGGGGCTGGTGACCTGGCTGGTGCCGTCGGGGCGGACGGTGAGGGTCCAGCCGAGCTGGTGCAGCAGCACATGGTGGTGCCAGAAGCAGTAATCCTTCAGGTTGGTCAGGCTGGTCGGGCCGCCGTCGGCCCGGTGCTGGACATGATGGGGTTCACACCTGGAGGCAGGCTGGTCGCAGCCGCCGGGGTAGCCGCAGCCCTGGTCCCGCAGCGCCACCAGGCGGCGCAGGTGGACAGGGATCTCGTCGGTCTGGCCGACATCCAGCGGCAGCGACGGCCCGGCCAGCGGCCTGCCGAGCAGGTTACGGCGCAAGAAGGAGGCCAGCCCGCCGGAGCCGGAGACGATCTGGATGACCCGGGCCAGGATCTGCTGCTCCAGTTCGTCCAGCACCTCCGCCGAGGCAATACCTCCGGGAGTGCCATCGCCGGTCCCGGTGCCGCCGGCGGGCTGCTGGCTGGCATCCGGCTGGCCTATGGCGTCCGGTTGGCCATCCCGCGCGGGGGCCTGCGGCTGTCCCTCCTGCGGGGCGGCCTGCGGCTGGCCATCCTGTGGGGCGTGGCGGGCCTGGTCGTAGCGGACGCACAGGGCGATCAGGTCCTCGATTGCGGCCGGGTCCAGGTCGCCGGTGACCACCGGGACGATCATCGCGTCACACGCGATGGCCCGGGCGGCCTCCCCGGTCAGCCAGGCCCCGCCATCAGCCGGGCCGGCCGACGCCGCGGCCCGGTGGCCTGCCCACCGGGCCCGGTAATCCGCAATCCATTTGTCCTGCAGGACCGAGTCCTGGTCCATCGCCAGCAGCTCGGTGAAATGGATATGGGCCAGGGCCTTGACTGGCTGCCCGGCCCGCTTCGGCAGCAGACCCGAGGCCAGCAAGCGGCGCATCGCCTCCTCCAGCGCGTCGTGATACCGCTGCGGCCCGGTACGCAAGTCCTCGCCGCCGGCCGGGGCGGACAGCGCGTCCAGCACTGATTCGACCATGGCCGCGCACTCGGTGGTCAGGTCGCCGCGCAGCACGCCGACGCCGTCAATCGTGGTGTCGAGGGACACCGACCGGTCCAGGCGAGGGTCGTCGTCCGGGTTGTCGTCAGGGTCGGGACCGGCGGTGAGCTCGCGGATCTCGGCGCAGATCGCGGCCAGCGACCGCAGGTCCGCACCGGTCCGGGCGGCGGTGACCACGATCTCCTCGCCCTCGGCCCGGAACTCCTCCGGGATCGCCTTCGTCCACCGGGCCACCTGCAGCGCAGCGGATTTGGTCAGGACCCGGTCGCGCAGCGCGGCCAGCAACGGCTCATGCTTGGCCGCGAGGGCCTGGAGAGCTTTGTATTCGGTGGTCTGGCCTTTGGTGACCTGGAGGCAGTTCACCAGCCAGGTCCGGGTATTCCGCTGCCCGTCGCAGATCGACCCTTCTTGGGCGTCAAAGGCCTGCAGCATCCGGCCCCGCAATGCCGCGCCCACCGCGTCGATCCGCTCCTGCGCCCGCAGGCCCTCGGCCAGCAGAGCCGTCGGCTGCCCGGCCACGTCCTCCCCGGCCAGCTCGGCCAGCAGGGATTCCACCAGCGCGAACTTGTCACTCGCGCTCAACGGGGCGGTCGCGGTGCACATGGCGGCTGGGTCACCTCCCCGGGCAGGGGCAGGGGCGGGGGTCTGATCAGGGTCGATCGGTAACGTGTTCTAATACATCACCCTAATCGCCACCTCTGACATTTTTAGTGGCGAATAACCGGAAGTCCGGAAGAATTTGGGGTCAAATTCAAGAAGCGGTCTGACCAGCAGGATCGCCTGCTCGCCGACTTCGGCCGTCGGCTGCTGGCCCGGCTGACCAGTACCGGACAGCGGCATTATGCCGGTGATCGAGGCGCAGTGCGCCTCGATCCTGGTGCCTCACTATCACCTCCATAACAACCATGACCGTCACTACCAGGCACGACAATCACGAGTCCACCCGGGCGCGGCACGATCGAAGTCGCCTCAATCCGGATCTGGCTCCGTCACCCTAGGTCCCGTGATCTGCCTGACAAGCGCTCCCGCCAGCGGCCGGTGAGCGGGGCGCGCAAGGCCACGGCCGCGAGCACCGTGGCCAGGCCCGCGATGCCGATGGCCGCCCCCGCGCCGGAGGCCGCGGCCAGGCCCCCGGCGGCCAGCGGGAACAGGCCCTGGCCGCCCATACCTCCGGTCGCGTTGAGGCCGAAGGCCTGGCCCCGCAGCCCGTCCGGCAGGCTGTCCAGGAACGCCCGCTGGAGGCCGAGTTCGTAGGCGAAGCCGAAGCCGCAGACCAGCAAGGCCACGGCGGCCAGCGGCAGCGGCGGCTCGGCGATCAGAACGACCAGGGGCAATCCCATCGCGACCGCGAGCGGGAACGCGAGCCGCTCCCGGAGGGCCGGCCGGCAGTACCGGCCCACGATCACGTCGCCCAGCAGCATCCCGGCCGGGACGGCGGCGAGCAGCGGGCTGGCGGCGCTGGCCGGATGGCCCAGCGACCTGGTGTAGGGCACGATCAGCGCCTCGGCTCCGGTGACGAACCAGGCGGGCAGCCACTGCGCCAGCAGCAGACCCCGCACCTGGCGATCGGCGAGCAGTTCGAGATGGCCGGCCACGGTGGCGCGGACAATGCCGCGGGGGCGGCTGGCGCCGCCGGGCGCGGTGCCGGCGGTGCCGGCGTCGTGGGCGGGACGGGCGTCGTGGGCGGGACCGGCGTCGTGGGCGGGACCGGCGTCGTGGGCGGGACCGGCGTCGTGGGCGGGACCGGCGTCGTGGGCGGGACCGGCGTCGTGGGCGGGACCGGCGTCGTGGGCGGGACCGGCGTCGTGGGCGGGACCGGCGTCGTGGGCGGGACCGGCGTCGTGGGCACGGCGGGCGGGCCGGCGGCGCAGGCCGAGGCGGATGATGACGGCGGCCAGGACCAGCGAGGCGCCCGCGGCAGCCAGCAGCGAGCGGGCGGGCCAGACGGCCAGCACGGCACCGCCGAGGCCCAGCCCGAGAATCTGGGTGCCGGAGCCGGTAAGGCTAAAGACCGAGCGGCCGAGCACGTAGCGGTCTCCGTCGAGCACGTCGGGGAGCAGGCCAGAGGTGGTGGCCGTGAACACCGGGGCGACCGTCGCCGCCGCCGCGACCAGGGCGAGCATCGCGGGGACCGGCAGGCCCGGCCACAGCCCGATCACCAGCCCCGGCGCGGAGCGGGTGAGCAAGCCGGTGCCGATGACGAGCCGGGGCGGCAGCCGGTCGGCCAGGGAGGTGAACAGGGCGCCGCCGATGACCTGCGGCGCGAAGCCCATGCTGAACGCCAGCGCGGTCAGGAACGCGGACCGGGTCTGGTCGAAGATCAGCACCGACAAACCGAGGATCTCAAACTCGAAGCCGAGCACGTACATCAGCAGCGCCGCGAACAGGACCCGGAACTCGCCGACGGCGAACACCGACCGGTATGTGGCGCGCGCCGCTGCCCGGTTGCTCGATGGCGCGGCAGCGGGCGGGTGCGCGGCGGACGGGTCCTGCGCGGCGGCGGACGGCTCCGGCACGGCGGACGGCTCCGGCACGGCGGACGGGCCCGGCACGGCGGACGGGCCCGGCACGGCGGACGGGCCCGGCGCAGTAGCGGGCCGGAGCCCCGGCGAGGACGCGGCGGACGGGCCCGGCGCGGTAGCGGGCCGGAAAGCCGGCGAGGACGCGGCGGACGGGGATGGAGGGCTCTTGGTGGTCACGGGGCCAGCGTGCGCGACGGCCCGGGCCGGGAGTACTCTTTCGTCACAGGACGAAAGGTCTGGATGTGGTACTGCGGATCGTGGTGGGCAACGAGGACCTGACCAGGAGCCGGTTCGGGGTGTCGCCGCTGTGGGAGCTGACCCACGCGCTGCGTCAGCTGAGCGGCCGGCAAGATCAGCCAGCCGAGCCCGTGCTGCGACCCTGGCTGGTCCGGGTCCGGAGCCGCTATCAGGCGCTGGCCCGTGAGGCCGACATTGACGTGTTGCTCGCGCTGAACCCGCCGGGCTGGGGCGCGGACTTCCTGACCCCCGTCCAGGCGGGCCGGTCCACCACGATCGCCGACCAGCTCGCCCAGGTCCGGTCGACTCCGGCTAGCCTGGTCCAGCGGCAGGTCTCCGAGGCGCTAGGCAGGCAGCCCCAGGTCGATCCCCGGGTCAGGCGCATCCTGGCCAGCGACCAGGCGGCCGCTTATGCCGCTGACGTCCTGGCCACCGCCTGGCAGGCGCTGCTCGAGCCCGAATGGGACACGCTGCGGGCCATCCTCGAACGGGACGTGATCTACCGAGCCGGCCAGCTCGTCTCGAAGGGCTGGGCCGCGGCGCTGGCCGACCTGCATCCGAACCTGCGCTGGTCCCAGGGCCGGATCGAGCTCACCCACTGGCGGGAGGACGAGGAAGCCGAACTGGGCGGCCGCGGCCTGCTGTTCGTGCCCTCGGTATTCGTCTGGCCCAGGATCGCGTTCGGCGTCGACCCGCCCGGGCCGCCGGCGCTGGTCTATCCGGCGCGCGGCGTGGCTGCCCTGTGGGAGCGGCCCGACCGGGCGCGATCCGGCACCCCGCTCGACCGGCTGCTCGGCCCGTCGCGGGCCGTCGTCCTGCTCACCCTGGAGGAGCCGGCCAGCACCACCCAGCTGGTCGCGACGCTGGGCCAGTCGCTCGGCGGCATCGGCGATCACCTGGCCGTGCTGCGCGAGGCCGGACTGATCGCCCGGGCCCGCTCCGGGCGATCAGTCCTCTACCGCCGTACCCCCGTCGGCGACGCCCTAGTCGCCTCCGGTCCATGATCGCGAAGGACCTACTACGGATTTTTGATACCAAATCCTCCGCGACCATAGAACCTGGGGCCTAGGCGCGGGGCCGGCGCCCGCGCCAGGCCCGTTCCCCGAGCAAGGCGAGGGCGGCCGGCACCAGGATGCCGCGGACCACGGTGGCGTCGATCAGCACCGCGGCCGCGGTCCCGATACCGAGGATCTTCAGGTCCACCAGGGACAGCGTGGCGAAGATGGAGAACACCGCGACCATGATCAGCGCCGCGCTGGTCACCACGCCCGCGCTGGAGGCGATGCCGCCGACCACCGCGTCCTTCGGCGTCGAGCCGCGCGACCACAGCTCGCGGATGCGGCTGAGGATGAACACGTGGTAGTCCATGCTGATGCCGAACAGGAACACGAACATGAACAGCGGCACCCAGGAGATGATCCCGCCGAACGAGCGGTAACCCAGCAGCCCCTGCAGCCGCCCGTCCTGAAAGACCAGCGTGATCAGCCCGTAGGCAGCCCCCACGGACAGCAGGTTCAGCAGGATCGAGACCAGCGAGATCGCCACGGACCGGAACGCGATCATCAGCAATACGAAGGCCAGCACGGCCACCACCGCGAGCACCACCGGGGTCCGGTCGTGCAGCTGGTGGGTGAAGTCGTAGGTGCTGGCCGTGTCCCCGGTCACCGCGTAGCTGATCCCGGACACCCGGCCCAGGGTGTCCGGCAGGACCTGACCGCGCAGGGCCAGCAGGGCCTGGTCGGAGGCCGCGTCCGACCCGTTGCCGGCCAGAGGGACGTCGATGACCAGGGCCCGGTGGCCCGCGGCGCCGACCGCTGTGGCGGTTACCGGCTCGCGAATGGGGCCGCTGGCCGCCGCGCGCCCCTGTAGCGCGGCGACCGCGGCCAGCACTCGCGGCCCGGTGGCGTCCGGGCCGGTCACCACCACTTCGGCGGGTGACGGCGTCTGCGGGAAGGCCCGCTGGATCTGGGCCGAGGTCTGCAGCTCGGGCGAACCGGGCGGCACGTCGACGGCCGGCTCCCCCAGCCTCAGGCCGACCGCGGGCGCGGCCAGCGCGATCAGGGCCAGGGCGGCGGTGGCACCCCAGATCGCCGGGTGGGCGACCACGCGGCGGACCAGCGCGGCCCACATCCGCGACGGGCGGGCGGCGGCGCGGCTGCGGCCGAGGAAGGGGATCCGGCCCCGGTCGGCGCGGGGCCCGAGCCAGGACAGCAGGGCGGGCAGCACGGTGAGCGAGCCAGCCACCGCGATGCCGACCACCGCGATCGTGCCCAGGGCGATGCTGGTGAACTGGTCGATGCCGGTCAGGAACAGGCCCGCCATGGCGATCATCACGGTGAGGCCGGAGACCAGGATGGCGCGGCCCGACGTGCCCGCCGCGATCTGCAGCGCCTCGGCGAACGAGCGGCCCCTGGCCCGTTCCTCCCGCTCACGGCGCAGGTAGAACAGCGAATAGTCGACGCCGACGGCCAAGCCCACGATCAGCACCACCTCGGCGGTGGAGGTCCCGATGGGCAGCCAATGACTCGAGATCGTGACCACGGACAGGGCCGCCATGACCGCGGAGACAGCGAGCAGGATAGGGATGCCCGCCGCGACCAGGGCGCCGAACACGACTAGCAGCAGGATGAGCGTCAGCGGTACCGAGGTGGCTTCGGCCTGGCGGAAGTCCAGCGAGTTGTCGATGGTCCGGGCGATGCTGGCATCTCCGGTCTCGGCCACGATCAGGCCCGGATGAGCGGCCTGCACGGCCGCGACCGCGCGCTGGTCGGCCGCCACGGCCTGATCGGAGTTGGGCACGTTGCCCGGCACGTCGAACGTGACCAGGGCGCTGCGCCCGTTCGCCGAGACCAGCGACGGGCGGCCGGGGTGCCCGGCGCCGGCGGCCAGCGGCGACTGGATACCCGTGGCGGACTTCGGCAGGGCCGTCAGGGCGGTAACCACCTCGCGCACCGCCTGCCGCATGCTCGCGTCGGCGGCGAACGTCCGGCCGGCCGCACGCGCCTGGATCAGCACGACCTCGCTGGAAGCACTGTAGTAGGCAGGCGCGGCTTGATGCAGGGCCCGTTCGGCCTGACCGGCCTGGCCGGGGTCGTAGCTGGGCAGGTTCTTGGAACCGAACGCCTGGCTGACCGCGAACAGCAGCGCGATCAGCGCCAGCCAGCCGAGCACGGCGGTCTTCTTGTGCCGGGCGCTCCACCCGGCGATCCGCTCGACGGCCGGCCGTCGTTCCGGCCGCTGGACGCGGCCGGACGACTCTGTTTCCGGCAACACTGAACTCTGCGAGTGGCGCATCGTTACCTCTCAGGAGGCTAGAGGGGAAGAAGTGACTAGAGATGTGTGACTGAGGGAGTCTTGGTAGGTGAGTGACGGCTGAGGAGCCGATTGGCCCGGACGGCGGGGCTAAGGACCTGGCGGGATGCAAGGCCGCAGCCGGTGCAGGGTCAGAGACGGGTGCAGGGCCGCAGCCGGTGCAGGGCCGAAGACGGGTGTAGGGCCGAAGACGGGTGTAGGGCCGAAGACGGGTGCCGGGCCGAAGACGGGTGCCGGGCCGAAGACGGGTGCAGGGCCGAAGACGGGTGCAGGGCCGAAGACGGGTGCAGGGCCGAAGACGGGTGGGGGGCCGGGACAGATACGGGGCCGGAGCCGGGTGCGGATCGGAGACAGGGGGTTCCGGGGCAGCCGGGCGTTTAGGGGATCCGCAGGCTCAGGGCAGGATGGCGAGCACGACGGGGACGCCGGCCGCGGTCGCGGCACCGCCGGTCCGCAGCACCGTCCGGGCAACGGGCACCGAGCCGAGCTGCGCCTTGGGGAAGTCCGCGGCGGGCTCGGCGGCGACGGCCATGATGACCAGGGTCAGCACCACCCAGGCGAACAGGGCCCGCCGCCAGTAACGCGCCCGCCAGCCCGCCACCCGCTTGCTGAGCGGTACGTACGGCGGGCGGGAACGCCACACTGGCACACCCATGATGGCCTCACTCGCTGAAACTGGCAGTGCTGACACTAGCGGGGCTGACACTAGCGGGGCTGACACTAGCGGGGCTGACACTAGCGGGGCTGACACTAGCGGGGCTGACACTAGCGGGGCTGACACTAGCGGGGCTGACACTAGCGGGGCTGACACTAGCGGGGCTGACACTAGCGGGGCTGAAACTGGCGGGGCTGACACTAGCGGGCGCCTTCGGACGGCGCCGACCCGCGGTTGCTCCGTTACTCCAGGGGAGCATAGACCCCCCGGGCTTGATACAGGCCATACTTGACCCAGCGACTGGCGCATTTCGTGGCCTCTTTCTTCGTTGGTAGCGGGTGAGCGGTTAGCTGGTGCGAGCAGTCGGCTCCGCGCCCCGCCCGTGAGCTGGACCCTCATGGGCGGGGCTGGAAGCACGGTCCGTTCGGGAGAAAATAGGCGGAAGCGGGCCGGGACGCTCGAGCAGGTCCTTGGCCGCCGCCAGCGGGTCTTCCGGCGGGCGCAGCAGCGCCCGGGCGATGCTGGCGTGAGTCCGGGCGGTCAGCACCAGCACGTAGCTGAATGCGGTGAACAGGACCAGGCAGGCCACGGCGGCCAGCAGCGCGCGGGGCAGGGTGTCGATGTACACACCGGCCGCGCCCGGGCCGGACGGGCCGTTCGGGAAGTAGCCGAGCTGCACGCCGTGGACCGCGAGCCCGTGCGGGTAGTGCTCGACCGGCGCCCAGTACCACAGCGGCAGCGTGACGCCGAGGGCCAGGGTCAGCCAGACGGTCAGCACCAGGGCTCCGACGATGACCAGCGGGACGAACAGTCCGGTCAGGTAGGCGAACTCCCGCCAGGTGGCCACGTCCTTCCAGCGGGCGCCGGCCCGGGCCATCATGCTGGGGGCGGCGGGCTGCCGGTAACGGCTGGGCACCGGCTGGCCGAACACCCAGCGCAGCCGGGCCCGCTCGACGTCGGCGCAGCGGTGCAGGAACCCGGCCACGGCCACCAGCACCGGCAGTCCGACCAGCGTGAGCGCGAGCGCGGCCGCCCCGCAGGCCGCGGCCAGCGCCGCGCCGAGCAGCAGCCAGCCGATCACCTGGTAGGCCAGCAGGTACCAGGCGGCACGCCAGGTACTGGCCGTGCAGGCTTGGCGCAGCGGGTTGCGGTGCAGGCTCAGCGGCGAGGCGGCCGGGCGGGCGGGGGAGCTGAGCGGGGGCGCGGGGGCGTTCATCCTACGTCCCGCATGAGCTGCTCCACCGCGCTGACGTGCTCGGTGAGCTTCTGCATCTGGTCGCGCAGTTCCTGCTGGTTGGCGACCGCTTCCTCGGCCAGCTTGCGGTAGGCGGCCATCGCGATGGCGTCGGCGCGGTGACGCTGCAGCCGGTAGTACTGGCTCACGATCACAGCCGCCGCGGCGCAGATCGGGACGAGGATGGTCAGCAGGACACCGATTGAGGTCGGCATCAGTTGCTCTGTCTCATGTCGTAATCGCCTTTCTTGCCGTCGGCCTGATCAGCATGGAGCGCCGCCACGATGGTCTCGGCGGTGACCCGAAGCTCGAATGGGACCAGCTGGAAGTACTTCATCGCCTTGCCGTCCTCCGAGAGCTCCAGCTGGCCGGTTACCATCCCGGCCTTCTCCAGCCGGTCCAGGTGCATGTACAGCAGGGGCCGGGACATCTCCAGCCTGCGGGCCAGCTCGCTGACGTGGACCCGCCCGCCCGTGAGTTCCGCGACGATCCGCAGTCGCAGGGGGTGAGCCACGGCGGTGAGCATCGCCAGCAGCTCGTCGGTGGTCAGGTCCGGCTCCTATAGGTCTGTATTTCACCTGTAAGACAGAACTTACATATGAAGGAGCTGACTGTCAACGGGAATCCCGGTGACCGGCTTCGGCGGCTTCGGCGGCTTCGGCGGCTTCGGCTTGCTGAACGATGTCTCGCGATATATCGTGGAGGCATCTGGGGATTCCCCGTTCTTGCTACGGAGGGCACGATGACAGAGGGATTCAACGTGCGCGTCGGGGACGCTGACCGTGAGGCGGTTGCGGCCCAGCTGCGTGACCACTACGCGGATGGCCGGCTGACGCTTGACGAGCTGAACGAGCGCCTGGACCAGACGTTCGGGGCCAAGACCAAGGCCGACCTGACCACCGTGATGCAGGACCTGCCCTACACGCAGCGGACCACCGCGGGCCTGCCGAGCGGGAGTTACGGCAACGGCGCCTGGCCGGGGCCGGCCGGGTCGGCCGGGTCGGACTGGCAGTCCGGCGCGGGCTACGGCCGCCGCGGTGGGCCGTTCACCACGTTCGCGCCGGTGATGGGCCTGGTCTGGGTGTTCCTGATCCTCGGGGCCGTGATGCTGTTCGGCATCGGCGGCGGGGACCGGCCGATAGGCATCGTGCTGATCATCGCCGCGCTGGCGTTCCTCAAGCGGCTGTTCAGCGGGCGGCGCAGGAGCTACGGCAGGCCGCGGGGACCGCGCGGGCCGAGGGGACCCCGGGGGCCGAGGGGTCCGCGTTTCTGACGCATCGCCTGAGCATCTGACGGGCTGCTGATCGCCCCGGGGGCGGGCGTGCCCCCGGGTGCGGTGACGGGGCGGCGCTGATTCTGCCCTCAGCTGGGTTCCGCACCGGGCCGTGCCGACTTATCGTTGAAGTCAGGTAGTCGGCTTGGCGAACCCGGAAACCCGATGACGAGGCGATACGACGTCCGAACCGGAATGCTAGAAGAAGATCCCGACGCGGGGCAGCCGCGTGAGCACCTGATACCTGGCTGGCGCGTGCCCGGGCACAGCCGCTACGACTACGACATCCGGATCGGGGACGCCGAGCGCGACGCCACGATGGCCCAGTTGCGGGAGCACTTCGTGGCCGGACGGCTGGACCTTGACGAGCTCACCGAGCGGATCGACCTCGCGCTGACCGCCAAGACGCAGGGCCAGATCAACGGCCTGATGGCCGACCTGCCCCGGCCGCCCAGGGAGCCGCGTCCCGCTCGCGGCGAGCCGCGGCCGCCGGTCCCCGATCAGGACGCGGGCCGCTTCCTCGTCTTCGCGCTGCTGCTGTTCGCGCTGGCCACGTGGATCCTGATCATGGCCTGGATGGCCCGGCACGCCGCCTGGTCCGGGCCGTACCCCAACCTGCCTCCGCACCCCTGACCGGTCAACGTCACCGGTCAGCGTCACCGGTCAGCGTCACCAGTTAGGCGTCAGCCAGGGCGCGCAGCGGCACGACCAGGTAGCGGTAGTCCGGGACCGACTCCTCGCCCGGCCGCGGGCTGGCCGTGATCAGGGCCGGCTTGGTCGAGCTGGTGAACTCCAGCCGGATGCAGCCCTCCTCCTTCGCGTCCTTGGGGTCCTTGGGGTCCTTGGGGTCCTTAGGGGCAGCCGCGTCCCGCTTGCCCTGGACCGGATCCGCAGCGTGGTCGCCGTCCTGGGCCGCGGCTGAGGAGTTGCCCGCCGCGACCAGCGCGGCCGCCAGGCCGTCGAGCAGGTAGTGCGGGCTGAACGCGATCGCGGACTCCTGGCCGGAGAAGTCGGCGGCCACCGTCTCCCGCGCCCGCGCCTGCCCCTTGGTGCCCGCCTCGATGGTGACCTTCCCCGGCTCGAACGACAGCCGGACCGAACTGCCCCGCTCGGCGACCAGCGCCACCCGCCGGACCGCCTCAGCCAGCGGCCCGGCCGGCATGTCGCCCCGGCTGCCGAAGTCCGCGGGGAACTTGGAGCTGTACTTGATGTACTCCCCCCCGATCAGGCGGGTGGTCAGCCGGCGCCCGCCCGACTCGAAGCCGACCATGGCGTCGGCGGCTCGCAGCGAGCCGGCCGCTCCGGCCTGGGAGCTCCGCCCGGACCCGGGCCCGTCGGTCCCGCGGGTGAGGATCCGGACCGGGACACCGGGCGCCATCATCCGGGCCGCGTCGGCCAGCGTCTTGGCCGGCACCAGCAGCGTGCTGCTGACGTCCGGACGGGCGGGGTCCCAGCCGAGCTCTCTGATGGCCAGGCGGTACCGGTCGGTCGCGACCAGCGTGATCAGGTCTCCGGCGATCTCGACGTTCACCCCGGTGATGACGGGCAGCGTGTCGTCCCGGCTGGCGGCGGGGGTCACCTGGCTGATCGCGGTGGCCAGCGCGCCGCCGTCCACCGTGCCGGCCAGCCGGGGCAGCTCCGGCAGCCGCGGGTACTCCCCGAGCGGCAGCGTGACCAGGCTGAACGACGCCGCCCCGCAGGTCAGGGTGACATCATCGGCGTCGTCCACCTCGATCGGATGCCCGGGCAGGCTGCGTGTGATCTCGGCCAGCAGCCGGCCGGGCACCAGCACGGTCCCCGGCTCGGCCACGTCCGCGTCGATCCGGATCCGGGCCGACACCTCGTAATCGAAGCAGGACAACATCAGCCCGCCGGACTCCGCCGTCAGCAGCAGCCCGGACAAGATCGGCAGCACCGGCCGGGAGGGCAGCGAACGCGCTACCCAGGCCACCGCCTCAGCCAGCGCATCGCGCTCCACCACGAACCGCATACCTGCCGCCTCCATCCGGGCCGCCTCCATCCGGGCCGCCTCCACCGAGGCCGCCGCCATCTGCGCCCAATCCATCTGGCGAGTGCCGACCCGCCCTCATACAAATATTCGCATGAGGCACCGACATTTCCGGGCGGCCGTCCCGAGAGACAGGCGACGGCGGGCGGTTAGGTGATCAGGCCGGGCGGAGCGGAGTCCAGGGTGGCGGTGATCGCCTTGGCCAGGGCGCGCGCCGATTCGGCGGTGAGCTCGACCGCGACGCGTGCCGCGGGGCCGGCGCCCGGGTCGAGGAAGTCGATGTTGAGGGTGTGCTCGGCCTGCGCGTGCACCGGGTGGTCGAAGTACACGCTCGCGTCGGTCACCTTGAACCAGCCGGACGGTCCCTTCCCGCTGCCGCTGATCAAGACCTTCTCCGTCAGGTAAGTGCACATTGACGACTCCTCTCGCACTCGACGATAACAGGTAGCGGCCGAAGAAGGCGCAGATCTTCCCCCAGGCGTCCACGGTCGCCTCGGGCCGGTAGTTGGGCCGGTCTACCTGCATGAACGCATGGCCGGCGCCCTCGTAGGAGTGGAACTCGCAGGTCTTGCCGTGGGCCTCGAGCGCACCGGCGAGCTCGTCGACCTGGGCCGGGGACGGCGCGGCGTCGTCGCGGCCGAACAGCCCGAGCAGCGGGCAGTGCAGGTCCCCGGCCCACCACAGGCCAGTCAGGCCCCGTGAAAGACTTCGGGCATGACTTACGTAGCCGTCGATGACCGTTACAACAGGCTCCCCTACCGCCGCTGCGGGCGCAGCGGACTGCTGCTGCCCGAGGTGTCACTCGGGTTGTGGCAGAACTTCGGCGACGGCAAGCCGGTCGAGGGGCAGCGGGCGATCCTGCGCCGGGCGTTCGACCTGGGCGTCACGCACTTCGACCTGGCCAACAACTACGGCCCGCCGTACGGCAGCTCGGAGATCAACTTCGGCCGGATCATGCGCGAGGACCTGCGTCCCTACCGCGACGAGCTGATCATCTCGACCAAGGCCGGTTACGACATGTGGCCAGGTCCCTACGGCGACCACGGCTCCCGCAAGTACCTGCTGGCCAGCCTGGATCAGTCGCTGCTCCGGATGGGCCTGGAATACGTGGACATCTTCTACTCCCACCGGTACGACCCGGACACACCGCTCGAGGAGACGATGGGGGCCCTGGCCACGGCGGTCCAGTCAGGCAAGGCCCTGTATGCGGGGATCTCCTCTTATTCTGCCGAACGGACCGTGGAGGCTGCTGACCTGCTACGTCGCATGGGCACTCCGCTGCTGATCCACCAGCCGTCCTACTCGATGCTGAACCGCTGGATCGAGGGCGGCCTGCTCGACGTCCTGGGGCGCGAGGGCGTGGGCTGCATCGCGTTCTCGCCGCTGGCCCAGGGCGTGCTCACCGGCAAGTACCTGACCGGCGTGCCGTCCGGTTCGCGGGCCAGCCTGAACGGCTCGCTGTCTTCGGACCAGATCGCGCCGCAGACGCTGGCCCACGTCCGGGCGCTGAACGAGATCGCCGCCGCCCGCGGCCAGAGCCTGGCCCAGCTGGCCCTGTCCTGGGCGCTGCGCGACCCCCGGGTGACGTCGGTGCTGATCGGCGCGAGCAGCGTGGCCCAGCTCGAGGAGAACCTGGCCGCGGCGAAGCACACCGAGTTCACCGACGACGAACTGGCTGCGATCGACCGCGACGCGGTCGACGCTGGCATCAACATCTGGGCCGCTTCCAGCGCCCACTAGCGTGGGGCGCCCTCAGCTGCTGAGGTAGCGGGCGAACCAGGTCCAGATGTGGTGCCAGCCGTCCATGGCGGCTTCGGGGCGGTAGGCGGGGCGGTTGACCGAGAAGAAGGCGTGGCCCGCGCCCTCGTAGCTGTGGAACTCGTGGATCTTGCCCTGGGCCTTGAGCTCCTGCTCGAGTTCGGCGACCTGGTCCGGGGACGGGTGCTGGTCGTCCGCGCCGAACAGGCCGAGCAGCGGGCAGGACAGGTCCTTGATCAGGTGCTTGATGGGGCCGACCTTCAGCGGCATGCCTTCGGGCGGGTTGCCGACCACGAACGCGCCGTAGCAGTCGACGGCGGCTTGCAGCGGCAGGCTGCAGGCGGCCAGGACCGACTGGCGGCCGCCGGAGCAGTAGCCGATCACGCCGACCTTGCCGTTGGCGGAGGTCAGCCCGCGCAGGTGAGCCGTTGCTCCGGCCACGTCGCCGACGAGCCGGGCGTCGGGCACGCCGCCCTTGGCCCGGGCGGCCGCGGCGGCATCGTCCGGGCTGGCGCCGGGCGCGTCGCGATGGTAGAGGTTCGGCATGAGCGCGTTGTAGCCGTGCGCCGCGAACGTGCGGGCGATCTCCTTGGTCGGCTCGTCGTAGCCGGGCATGTGATGGATCACGACCACGCCGCCGAACGGCCCCTGGCTCATCGGGCGGGCCAGGTACGCCTCGATCTCGTCGCCGCCGTCGCCGTCGCCGTCGCCGCGGATCGTGACGGTCTCGGCCAGCATCGCGTCGTACATCGGGTTCCCTTCGCAGGCTTAATGGCGCTCAGATCCTAGCCGGGTCCGGTGCGGCCCCGGTCAGGTGGGCAGGCAGACGAGCGTGAGAAAAAAGTTGTCGATCTGGCGGATGGCCTCCATGAAGTGCTCGAAATCGACGGGCTTGGTGACGAACGCGTTGGCGTGCAGCGAGTAGCTGCGGATGATGTCCTCTTCGGCCCGGGAGGTGGTCAGCATGACCACCGGGATGACGAGCAGGTCGGGGTCGCGCTTCAGCTCCGCCAGGACCTCCAGGCCGCTGAGGCGGGGCAGGTTGACGTCGAGCAGGATCAGGCCCGGGCGGGGCGCGTCGGCGTAGGGGCCCTGGCGGCGCAGGAACTGCAGGGCCTGCTCGCCGTCGGAGACGACGTGCAGCCGGTTCCGCACCTTGTAGTACTCGAAGGCTTCCCTGGTCATGAGGACGTCGCCGTCGTCGTCATCGACCATCAGCACGTCGATCACCTTGGTGTTGACCGCATTAGCCATCGCTGTCCTCGTCCTGGGTGTGGTGGGGATCCTCGGCCTGCTCTGCGGCCAGGGACGCTGGGGATTCCTGATCATCGGGCAATCCCGGGGCGTCCAGGGTAAGGGACTCCTGGGGCATCGGCAGCGTGAAGCAGAACCTCGCGCCGTCGGTGTAGCTGGTGTCAAGCCAGATCTTGCCGCCGAAGTACTCGATGATCTTCCTGGTCATGGCCAGGCCGATGCCGGTGCCCTCGTAGGCGGCCCGCTCGTGCAGCCGCTGGAAGATCACGAAGATGCGCTCGGCGTACTCCGGGGGGATCCCGATGCCGTGGTCGGAGAACGAGAACAGCCAGAACTGCCCGTCGCGGCGGGCGGTGATCACGATGCGCGGCGGCTTGCCGCCGCTGAACTTCAGCGCGTTGCTGAGCAGGTTCTGGAACACCGCCGTCAGCAGCGGCATCTCGGCCAGCACGTAGGGCAGATGGCCGGTCTCGACGGTGGCGCCGCTTTCCTCGATGGCCGAGGCCAGGTTGGCCCGGGCCTGGGTGAGCGCGGCGTCGCTGGCCACCAGGGCGGGCTCACGCGCGGACCGGCCCACCCTGCTGTAGGCCAGCAGGTCGTTGATCAGGGCCTGCATCCGCTTGGCGCCGTCCACCGCGAACTCGATGTACTGGTCGGCGCGCGCGTCCAGCTGGCCGGCGTAGCGGCGCTGCAGCAGCTGGGAGAAGCTCGCCACCTTCCGCAGCGGCTCCTGCAGGTCGTGCGAGGCGACGTAGGCGAACTGCTCGAGCTCGGAGTTGGAGCGCTGCAGCTCGTCGGCGTGCGCCTGCAGCATCAGGTTCGTGTTCTGCGACGCGGCCAGCTCCTGCAGGATGCGCTGCCGCATGGTGTTCACGTCCGCGGCCAGGTTGGTCACCTCACGCGGGCCGCGCACGGTGACGTCGTGGCCGAAGTCGCCGCCGGCCACCTGACGGGCCTGGGCCGCCAGGTGGTGCAGCGGCTTGATCGCCGTGGCTCGCAGGCCCAGGGCCAGCACCACCACGATGAGGGCCAGCCCGATCGCGACCGCGATGAACACGCCGTCCAGCGCGTCGCCGGCGTCGGCCAGCTCGGCCACGGCGTGGGCCCGGGCGCTCGCGATATCTGTTTCCAGCACCGCCACCTTGGCCCGCAGCGCGTCGAAGTCGGCCTTGCCGAGGACGATATCCGGGCTGACCGCCGGTTTCCCGGTCCTGGTGACCTGGCTGATGGTCGGTTCCGCGTAGTGGGTCCGCCAGTAGTGGGCCTGGTTGATCACGCTGTCGAGGTCGGCCACGGTGCCGGCCGGCAGCTGGCCGACGACCTGGCGCAGGCTGGCGATCGAGGAGGCCTCCGCGGCGACCCCGTCGGTGTACGGGGCCAGATAGGTCTGCTGGGCGCTCAGGGCGTAGCCGCGGACGCCGGTCTCCTGGTTGACCAGGGCATTGTCGAGCTGCTGGGCCTGCAGCGCGGCGGGATCGATGACGTTCACCACCCGGTCACGGGCGTCCCGCAGGCTGATCAGGGCGATCGCGCCGGCCACCACGGCCGCCACGGAGAACAGCAGCAGGGCCAGCACGGCCACGGTCACGATCCGGCTGAGCGGCCAGCGCCTGGCCGCGTCCGCCGCTGCCCCCGGGGTTCCCGGGGCCGTGACCTCCACCTGGCTCATCGGCCCGGAGAATAGCCGAGCGCCAGGATGGCCAGGTCGTCGTCCAGGTCTCCGCCGTTGAGCTCGCGGACTTGCTCGATCACCTGGTCCAGGAGCGAGCCGTCGACGGGTGGGCTCCCGCCGTCGGCCGCGGCCGGCGATGACCGCAGCGCGTCCCTGATCAGGTCCATCAGGCCTTCGCTGCCCAGCCGCTCGGATCCCTTGCCGATCCGGCCCTCGATCAGCCCGTCGGTGTAGAGCAGGACCGACCAGCTGCGGTCCAGCCGCACCGGCGTGCCGGGCCATTCCTGGACGCTGCCCAGGCCCAGCGGCGGCGAGGTGGGCGTCTGCAGCTCCACCACGCCGTCCCCGTTGACCAGCAGGGGCGGCAGGTGGCCGGCCATCCGCACCCGGCCGGTACTTCGGTCGGGGGCCACCGACAGCATGCACAAGGTCGCGAACATGGTGTCATCCTGCCGCTCGTGCTCGAGCAGCCGCCCCAGGGTGGCCAGGATCTCCTCGGCAGGCCGGGCGGCCAGGACCAGGGCGCGCCAGGCCACGCGCAGGCAGACGCCGAGCGCCGCCTCGGCCGGGCCGCGGCCGCAGACGTCGCCGATGAGCATGTGCACCCAGCCGTCGGCGGCCTCGACCACGTCGTAGAAATCACCGCCGAGCAGGTGCTGCTGCCCGCCCGCCAGGCAGCGGGCGGCCACGCTGAGCCGCGCGTCGGCCAGCAGCGGGGAGGGCAGCAGACCGCGCTCCAGCCGGGCGTTCTCCTGGGCCTGGACCTGCGCGACCTGCAGCTCCCGCTGGGCTTCCTCGGCCCGGCGGCGCTCGACCGCGTACCGGATCACCCGGTGCAGCATGTGCCCGGCGACTTCGCCCTTGACCAGGTAATCCTGGGCCCCGGCCCGTACCGCCTGCTCGCCGAGGTACTCGTTCGCTTCCCCGGTCAGTACCACGATGGCGGCCTCAGGCTCCTGGCCCAGCAGCTGGCGCAGCCCGTTCAAGCCCTGTGAATCCGGCAGGCCCAGGTCGAGCAGGACGCAGGCCGCGTCGGACACCAGGCTCTTGGCCTGGGTGAGCGACCGCGCGCGCTGCACGACGACCGCCGCATCCACTTCGCGCAGGAGTTCCTCGACGAGCAGCGCGTCGCCGTCGTCGTCCTCGACCAGCAGGACCGGCACCCGGTCCGGCGCGGTCACCGCGGCCGCGGTCTCGAGCTCAACGTTACTTGTCATCGGCACCTACGCAAGGAGTCGCTGCCTATAGCCGTCGGGTACCCAAAAATTGCGGACATACCATCATGCACGCCGGCCACTTGGCCGCAACACGGACCGGCCAGGCGGACGTTTCCGGCCTGGCCGGACGCCGAGGCTGGTGAGGCTGGTGAGGCTGGTGAGGCTGGAGAGGCTGGAGAGGCTGGAGAGGCTGGTGAGATAATACAAGCCGGCGCCGGTCAGACGGCCTGCGGGAAGCTGAACACGCGGTCCGGGTCGTAGGCCGCCTTGACCTGGGTGAGCCTGGTGTAGTTGGCCCCGTAGTAGGCCTGCCGCCAGGTGGCCAGGTTGGGGTCGATGTAGTTCTGGTAGGCCTGGCCGCTGGCGTAGGGCCGCATCGACTGCCAGTACGACTGCTGCCAGGCGTGCTGGCGGGCCACCGCGGCCGACGCCGAGCCCAGCGGCCAGGTGGTGGTGTACTGCGCGTCGAACAGCGCGTTGCGGTGCACGAACGCGGTGGCGCCTGCCGCGACCCGGTTGATCGCGCCGCCCAGCGCATCGAGGGCGATGCCGCCCGATGCGCCGGGCGCGCCGCCGGCCCGCTGGAAGTCCTGCACGCCGGCCAGCAGGGTGGCGATCCCGTGGCTGCTCAGCGGCGTGGTGAAGAAATCGGACTTGGCGTACTCGGAGGCCCGCGACAGCTGGCCGCCGGGGACCTGGGTCGGCAGGTGGCACTGGTTCACGGTCAGGCTGGCGCAGCCCGCCTCGACCAGCATCGCGTGCAGCCAGGTGGTGTTCTCCAGGAACGGCGAGGACGGGTCCGAGCCGGCCGCGGCGTACAGCTTCTCCAGCTGGCCGTAGGCATCGTTCACCGAGCCCAGGTAGGTGCCGCCGACCTGGATGGACGGGACGGAGCCGCCGGCCGCCGCGGACAGGTGCAGGTTCGACCAGAGCTGGTCCGGGGCGTGCGGCGCCCAGGACTGCCAGGCCGCGATGACCCGGGCCGCCTGCGACCACGGCCAGGATAGGAAGAACAGGATGATGTCCCCGGCCGGGTGGGTGCCGAAGGTGAAGGAGGTGACCACGCCGAAGTTGCCGCCGCCGCCGCCGCGGCAGGCCCAGAACAGGTCGGAGTTGGTGCTCGCGCTGGCCGTGCGGAGCTGCCCGTCGGCCGTGACGATCTGCAGCGATTTAACGTTGTCGCAGGTCAGGCCGTAGGCCCGGCCGACCACGCCGATGCCGCCGCCCAGGGTCAGGCCGGAGATGCCCACCGTCGGGCAGGAGCCGCCCGGCACGGCGCGGCCGTGCGCGTCCAGCCCGTTGTAGAAGTCGATCAGCCGGGTGCCCGCGCCCACCGTCGCGGTGCTGCCGCTGACGCTCACGCCGGCCATCCGGGTCACGTCTACGATCAGGCCGCTGGTCGAGGACCAGCCCGCGTAGCTGTGCCCGCCGCAGCGCGCCGCCACCGGCACCCGGTATTTGCGCACGAAGGCCAGGCAGGTGGACACGTCGTGCGGGTTGCGGCAGTACGCCACCCCAGCCGGGTGCAGCGAGTCAAACCGCGGGTCGAACAGTTCCCTGGCCGTGGTGTAGCCGGCCTCACCCGGCCGGAGCAGGGGCCCGGACAGGTCCCGGGCCAGCGCGGCCCAGTCGGCGGCGGTCGGCGGGCCGGAGGCGGCGGCCACGCCCGGGGCTTTCGCGGACATGACCGCGCCGCCCGCCGCGGAGGTGCTGCTGCCCCGGCTGCACGCCGACAGCAGCGAGGCGCCGCCCGCCGCCGCGGCGAACCGGAGGAACGTGCGGCGACCCGGCGACCCGGGCCGGGAGGCCGCGGGGGCGGCGGGCCCGGCGGGATTCACGTAATCCGGCCGGCGTCCCGGTCTTTCGCCTGTGTTCCCGGTTTCGGCCATCGCGGTACGCCTTCCGTGCGCCGTGTGTTCGCTGCTGCTCTCAGTGTGAGCGCTCACCGGTAAAGACGCCGCAGCAGGGCCGCTGGTTGAGCCTCCCGCGTCGGGGCGGCCGGGTGGTGGAACCCGGTTCACCACGCTCTATGGGGTGGAAGCCG
Organism: uncultured Actinomycetes bacterium; assembly: GCA_963835775.1. Taxonomy (GTDB): domain Bacteria; phylum Actinomycetota; class Actinomycetes; order Streptosporangiales; family Streptosporangiaceae; genus Palsa-504. Next base: position 144,286 of record CAWIHB010000013.1, read on the forward strand.
GGTTTCACTCCATGGGGGATCGGGACCGGGAGGGAAATCGGCGGAAATTTAGTTGCTTGCTGCGGCAAGCGGAAATATTGTTGAGTAGGTCAATGGTTGATGGACTCAGGTAATGACGGGAGGTGAGCACGTGATGGATGAGCAGCAGGGCACGGCCACAGCCGTGGACCCGGCGGAGCTCCCGGAGCCGGCCGGGCCGGACGACGAGCTGAACCGGCAGATCGGCGAGGTGCTCAGCGAACTCGTCAAGCAGGCCCACGACCTCGGTCAGGGCATCGCGGCCGAGGTCGGGCTGACCGGCAGCGACGTCATCGCCCTGGCCAAGCTGGACGCCCCGATGACCATGAAGGAACTCGGGCAGCGGATGGGCTGCGACCCGTCCTTCGTCACCACGATCGCCGACGCGCTGGAGAAGCACGGGCTGGCCCGCCGGGAACCCTCCCAGCGCGACCGCCGGAGCAAGAACATCGTGCTCACCCCGGAGGGCGTGACGATCAGGAACCGGGTCCACCGCGAGCTGATGGCCCGGGCGCCCTGGTGCACCAGCCTCGACACCAGCGAGCGCACCTGCCTGCTCGGGCTGATGCGGAAGATGCTCCGATCGCGAAACGGGAGGTGATGATGTCACATCCGCGGCGGCTATCTCGTCATGACCGATGACAACGTAGCCGCAGGGCCGTCCTAGCTGACGACGGCCACACGGGGAAGCGAACAGATGGTACGGGGACTGATACCACGATCCGTTCGGTCAAAGGCAGTTAAACAGCAGTACGCACGGCGCGCGTGATGGCAGAGCCCAGCCGGTCACGGCGAGAGTTCACTATGCCCCTCAACTTAGGGAGATTGTTTTGTCCGCCACACGACCAGACACCGGGAGCGCCGCCCTCAACGGCACGCGCACCCGGGAGGTCAGTACCGCGGCGGCGTCAGACGCCGTTACTCCAAGCCCAGGGCCCGCCGGGTCCACGGGGGCCGCACCGCGGCGGCTTGGCCTGGCGCTCGCCGTCATCGCGACGGCTCAGCTCATGGTCGTGCTCGACGCGACCATCGTCAACGTCGCCCTGCCGCACATCCAGACCGCGCTCGGCTTTTCCGGCAGCAACCTGGAGTGGGTCGTCAACGCGTACGCGCTGGCGTTCGGCGGGCTGCTGCTGCTAGGCGGGAGATCCGGCGACCTACTGGGGCGTCGCCGGGTCTTCATCGCCGGCATCCTGCTGTTCACGCTGGCCTCGCTGCTCGGCGGCTTCGCCACCAGCCAGGCGTGGCTGCTGACCGCACGAGTCGTGCAGGGCATAGGCGGCGCCTTCGCGGCGCCCACCGCGCTGTCGCTGATCGCGGTCACCTTCCCCGCGGGGCCGCCGCGCAACCGGGCGATGGGTGTCTACGCGGCGATGAGCGTGGCCGGAGGCGCGGTCGGCCTGATCGCGGGCGGCCTGCTGGTCCAGTACCTCAGCTGGCGCTGGGTGTTCTTCGTCAACGTGCCGATCGGCCTGCTGGTCGCGTTCCTCGCTCCCCGCGTGCTGCCCGAGTCCGAGCGGCGCCGAGGTCGCTTCGACCTGCCCGGCGCGATCACCGGCAGCCTCGGCCTGGCCCTGCTCGTCTACGGGCTGTCCAGCGCCGGGACCACGCCGAACGGCGCCTCGCACTGGGGCGACACCAAGGTGATCGTGTCGCTGGTGGCCTCCGCCGTGCTGCTCGTCGCGTTCGGGTTCATCGAGGTCCGGAGCAAGCACGCGCTGGTGCCGATGCGGGTGCTGCGCAGCCGCGACCGGACCGGCGCCTACCTGATCAGCTTGTGCGTGGGCACCGCGCTGTTCGGCATGTTCTTCTTCCTCACCATCTTCGTGCAGGACGTGTGGGGGTACAGCGCACTCAAGACCGGCATCGCCTACCTGCCGATGGTCACGATGATCATGGTGGCGTCCGGGGTGGCCTCGCAGCTGGTGGCCCGGATCGGCGCCCGGCCGCTGATGCTGACGGGCGGCGCGATCTCCACCGGCGGGATGTTCTGGCTGTCCCGGCTCACCGAGCACAGCCACTACGCCTCCGGACTGCTCGGGCCCATGCTGGTGACCGCGTTCGGCTTCGGGCTGATCTTCGTGCCGATGTCGCTGGTCGCGCTGGCCAAGGTGGCCAACAACGACACGGGCGTGGCGTCTTCCCTGCTGAACACCGGGCAGCAGGTCGGCGGCTCGATCGGGCTCGCGATCCTCGGCACGGTGGCGTGGAGCGCGGTGGCCAACAACATCCACGCGCAGGTGGCCGCGGCGACCGCGGCGGCCAAGCACGCGACGGTGCACCTGTCCGCGGCCCAGCAGGCCGCGGCGACGAAGGCGATCACCGACCACGCGTACTCGGTCGGCTTCGCCAAGGGATACCTGGTCTCGGCCGGGATCGCGCTGCTGGCGCTGATCATCACCATCGTGGCGATCCGGGTCAAGCGGGAGGACCTGGCCGGCGTGAACCCGATGGCGGCGCCGACCGACTGACGGGGTTTGTCCGGGGCGCCCGGGTCCGGCGGCTTCGCGCCGCGGGACCCGGGCGTTTTACCATGAGCCATGGCCCCAGGATTGCTGTACGTGTACACCGACCCGGGCCCGGACGGGCCGGTGACCGAGGTGTTCGGCTTCCGCAACGCCTTCTGCTGACGATCCCGTATCTCTAGACTTGCCGCGTGTCATCTATCACAGACCCGGGTGCTGGGGCGGTCCCGGGCGCTGGGGCGGTCCCGGGCGCTGGCGCGGTCCCGGCCGGGGGCGCGGTCCCGGCCGGGGGCGTGCGGCGGCGCGCGGTCATCGGCGCCATTCCGGTGGCGGTGGCCACGGCGGCGGTCCTGGGCGTCGACGGCTGTACCTCCTCCTCCGGTTCGTCCGGCCCTGCGGCCTTGCGGTTCTTTACCGCCGACCAGGCCGCGGTGATCGAGGCGGCGACCGCACGGATCGCGCCCGGGCCTGCTGACGACCCGGCCGAAGCCGACCACCCGGGGGCCCGCGAGGCCGGCGTGACCGGCTACATCGACACCATGCTGGCCGCGCTCGGCGACCTGGACGACGCCGCGCCGCTGATCTTCGCGGGCGGGCCGTGGAGCAACCGGCACACGTCAGGGCCCGATCTCATGGCCCGGTTCGTGACGCTCGACCCGGTGGCCAGGATCGCCTGGCGGCGTCGGCTGGCGGGCTGGCAGCAGCAGTACCGGGCGGGCATCGCCACCCTGGACAAGCTGGCCGGGGGCGACTTCGCCACGGCCGGCCACGCCAAGCAGGACAAGATCCTGGCCTCTGCTTCGGTGAGCACGTTCATGGCGCTGCTGTACGAGCACACGATCGAGGGGCTGTACTCAGCGCCGGAATACGGCGGCAACCGGGGCCTGGCCGGCTGGAAGGACATCGCCTTCCCCGGCGACATCCAGCCGCGCGGTTACACCCCCAACGAGGTCACGCGGTCCGACGGGCACGACCCGGTGGACAGCACCGCCGTGGTGGCCGACGTGCTGAAGCTGCTCGGCGCCCTGTAATGAGTGAGCACTGTGATGAGTGAGCACTGTGATGAGTGAGCACTGTGATGAGTGAGCACTGTGATGAGTGAGCACTGTGATGAGTGAGCGCTGTGATGAGCGCTGTGATGAGTTGTGATGGGTAAGGCCGTGGTGATCGGCAGCGGAGCGGGCGGCTCGCTGGCCGCGATGGTGCTGGCGCAGGCCGGTTGGCAGGTGGTGGTGTACGAGAAGGGGCCCAACCACTTCACCAACCTGGGCGGCGAGGGGCCGATCGGCACGGTCTTCGGCAACGACAGCCTGGCCATGATCGTGCGCAACTATCCGGGCCCGGACCCGGAGGTATACCCGCGCACCTGGCGGCCGGTCGGGGTCCCGGCCACCCAGTTCACCGGGAACGTCGACGAGCTGCCCCAGGTGGTCGGCGGCGGGACCATCCACTGGGACGCCAAGGTGCCCAGGTTCTGGGACCTCGACTTCCAGCAGCTGTCCGCGCTCGGTCCGGTGCCGGGCGCCGACGTGGCCGACTGGCCCTTCTCCTATGCCGACATCGCGCCCTTCTACGACGAGGTCGAGCAGCTCATCGGGGTGCAGGGCGACGTCACGGCGTTCCCGGACATCGTGCGCAAGCATGCCCCGCGGGCGGCGCAGTACCCGATGCCGCCCGGCCCGCAGATGCGCGGGTCGCTCGCGGTGGCCTCTGGCGCTGCTGCCTTCGGGCTGCACCCGTTCCCGTTCCCGATGGCGGCCAACTCGGTGAGCGGCTACAACGGCCAGCACGCCTGCAACAACTGCGGGTTCTGCAGCAGCTTCGGCTGCCCGGTGGTGGCCCGGCCTTCGGCCCTGGTGCCGCTGCGGGTGGCGCTGCGCACCGGGCGGGTGACGCTGCGGCCTTTGACCATGGTCACTTCCGTGGTCTGGTCCGGGTCGGGCGCGTCGGCCCGGGCGACCGGAGTGCGGTGGGTGCGGATGACCGCTTCGGGGCCGGTGACCGGGTCCGAGGATGCCGATGTGGTGGTGATGGCGGCGTCGGCCATCGAGACGGTCCGCCTCGCGTTGCTGTCCTCGTTCCCCGACGTGAGCGGGAAGCTGGGCCGGCGGCTGATGTTCCACTCGTTCATCGACGGCAGCGCGATCTTCCTTGACGAGCGGATGCACGGCTACCGCGGCCGTTCGGTGACACAGTGCGTGGAGGATGCCGTCGATCCGGACTTCCCCGGGGCCCGGGCCTTCGCGCGCGCGCACGGGCTGCCTTACCTCCGCGGCGGGCTGATGGAGCTCGGCGGCAGCCAGGACCCGATCAGCGAGGCGCAGTCGTACCAGACCCTGCTCAGCCTGGTCCGCTCGGCCCGGCCGTTCGGCACCGAGCTCAAGCAGCTCATGCGCTCCTCGGTGCTGCGCGACCGGCTGGCGGGCTGCTCGTTCATCGGCCACGACCTGCCCTACCTGGATCACACGGTGACCCTCGACCCTGCTGTGCGTGACGTCTTCGGGCTGCCGGTGGCGCGCATCACCTGGAGTGCCGGGCCGCACGAGCAGGTGGCCCAGCAGTTCTGGATCCCGCGGCTGAAGCAGATGATGACCATGGCCGGAGCCGGCGTGGCCCTGGCCGTGCCCGCCACGGAAAACGCCGGCGGCCTGCCCACCGGCAACCACATCATGGGCGGCATGATGATGGGCCCTGATCCGTCGTCGAGCGTGACCGACGGCTACGGCCGGGTGCACGGCCTGGACAACGTGTACGTGGCCGACGGCTCGGTGTTCGTCACCTCGGGCGCGCACAACCCGACCAACACGATCATGGCCGTGGCCCTGCGCAACATGCGCCACCTGGCCGGTTCGCCGAGCTAGGTGAGCTGGGCGGGTGCGGCGCGGATTCGCGTTGACCGTACAGGCCAGGTGAATTGTCACTACCGTGGTGGTTTGTGGCTGCGCGCATGGGCCCGGGGACGTCCGGCATGATCGCTGGCTACCGGCTGGGAGAGTACGTCAGCCAGGGTGCGGCGGCCGTCGTCCGCCTGGCGCGGGACGAGCGCCTGGATCGCACCGTGGCGGTCAAGATCCTGGGGCCGGAGCGGGCCCACGATGACGCCTTCACCAGCGGCCTGCTGCGCACGTCACGGGCGGCAGGCGCGCTCGGCCACCCGCATGTCCTTCCCGTCTACGAGGCCGACGAGGCGGGCGGGACCTTCTACATCGCCATGCGCTACGTCTCCGGCGGCGATGCCCGGTCGCTGCTCAGCCGGCTCGGCCCGCTTCCGGTGGACTGGGCCTGGGAGGTCATCGCCCAGGCGGGGGCGGCCCTGGATGCCGCGCACGCTCGCGGCCTGGTCCACGGCGACGTCAAGCCGGCCAATTTGCTGCTCGAAGCCGGGGGTGCGGCCTCGCCCGGCGGGCGCGGTGTTGACCATGTGTACGTTTCTGATTTCGGCATGAGCCGGGCGGCGTCGCCCGGTGAGATCATCGCGACGGGATCGCTGGCCGGAGGACTCGACTACCTCGCGCCGGAGCAGATCGAGGGAGACGCACTCGGCGGGGCCACGGATCTGTACTCCCTGGCCTGCACCGGGTTCGAGCTGCTGTGCGGCACGCCGCCGTTCGGCCAGGACCAGGGCCTGACCGTGCTGTACGCGCAGCTTTATGCCCCGCCTCCCCCGGCTGCCGAGCGGCGTCCGGAGCTGCCCGCGGCGGTGGATAACGTGCTGGCCAGGGCGCTGGCCAAGGACCCAGCCGACCGGTACGCGAGCTGTGGCGAGTTCGCCGAGGAACTGCGCGCGGCGCTGGGGATTCCGTCCGGCGCGTCGCGTCCGACCCGCCCGGGTCCGGGTATCCCGCGGGGTCCGGCCGCGGGTCCAGCCGTGGTGGGGGCCGGGGCCGGCACGCCGCGGCCGCCAGCGGCTGGGCCGGGCGCGGCGCGGGCGCCAGAGGCTGGGCCGGGCGCGGCGCGGGCGCCAGAGGCTGGGCTGGGTGCGGCGCGGGCGCCGCGGATCAGGACCCGGACGGGCATGGTGGGTCCGGCGGTGCTGATCGCGATCGCCCACGGCGCTTTTCCGCGGTGAGGATTCTCGTCCTGGCTGCGATCGTGGTGGCCATCGCCGCCGCCGTCACCGGAGCGGTCATGTCGGGCCGGTCGAAGGCGGCCCCGCTCACTGTGACCTCGCCCGCTGCCGTCTCGGCAGCGCCAGCTTCACCAGCACCAGCTTCACCAGCACGAGCATCGCCCTCGCTGCTGCGACGCCAGCTCGCGGCCTCGCAGCAGGCGGCCGCGGTGAGCAATCTGCTGGCCTCGAGCGCAGCGACCCGGAAGGCGCTGCAGCGCGAAGTCAGCCAGGCCAGATCGTGCACGGATCTGTCCAGCGCGGCCAGCGTGATCCAGGACGTGGTGAACCAGCGCAGCGCCCAGTACGACCAGGCGTCGGCCCTGCCCGTCTCTGCTCTGCCCGGCGGCGCGACGGTGAAAGCCGACCTGCTGGCGGCACTGCGCGACTCGCTCGATGCCGACCGGGACTACCTGACGTGGGCCAGGCAGCTTCAATCCGGGTGTGTTCCGGGAGCTGAATCGGGCGCGTACCTGGCCGCGTACCAGGCCGACCAGACGGCTGGCCCGGCCAAGGCGGCATTCACGCAAGCGTGGAATCCGGTCGCGGCCCGGTACGGCATCCGGCCGAGCTCGCCCGGCAGCATCTAGGGCGCGTCTCGTAGATCATCAGATAGACCGCGCATGCCCGATCGGTCAGAGGGCGATCAGCCGGACGGCCGGGTCCAGGACCCGGAGATCGCCGGGATCGGATGTGACGATGTGCTGGCTGCTACGGCGTGCACAAATCACGACGTGGGCGTCGGTTATATCGGAGGTCCCGCTGGCTGCCAGCAGCCTGCCGACATTCGTCGCATCCACCCGGTCCAGGGCGATGACGTCGGTGGTCGGCTGCCGGGTCAGACGCGCGAGCCGGATTTGCCGGTCAGGCCGCCGGATCGCCTGGGCGAGCGCGGTGGCGGGGATCGTAACGCGGGCGCCGGTCTCGCGTGCGCGGGCTAGGAGCACCACCACACGGCGGTCGTTGCGGTCCAGGGCGATCAGTCCGCCCGCGTCAAGGGTGACACCCGGCATCAGGCAGCCGGCCTACTCGCAGAGCTGGCACCGAGGATCTCGTCGGCCCAGGTGCGCTCCTCGTCCGAGAGCCCGCCGCCCGTTTCCCGCAATGCTTCAGCAAGCAGGGCACCCCACCCGGCAACGTCGTCCAGCGCTACGGCGACAGCGTGCTGGATGAACCCTGACACGGTGGCCGCGGTCCCCGCCTGTACTAGTGCACGGATCCGGTCCAGCTGCGCCTCATCCAGCGTGATGGTCACCTTCTTTGACGCCATACCACTTACCATACCACCCGGGTTTACAAGCCTTCGTCCAGCGCTTCCCAGGTGAGTTTGAGCGGGAATGGGCTGATGGTGTCGATGGCGTGGAAGTCACGGCCACGGATTGCGAGCCCTTCCCTGGTGTACTCGCCGTCCGAGGTAAGCAGGAGCCGTTCAACGGAGATCGCGGGGCCGTCGTTGTCGGTCATCCGGACGATCCAGTAGTGCGGGATGCCGGCGGCGGCGTACTCCGCGCGCTTGTCCCGGATGTCGGTGGTGATGGAGTCGGCCGACACGATCTCCACTGCGATCAGGCAATCGGCGGCGATCGGCTTGCGTCCCCATCGCCCCCGGTCGTCGTCGATGCACCGGTAGACGACCACGTCGGGACGACGGAAGTGCAGTTTCGGACTGTCGGCGATCAGGACGTCCATGTCGCCGAGCACTCGGTGGCAGCTCTGCTTGGCCTGGTCCCGAAGCCCGGCAGCTTCCCGGATCGCGATAAGGAGGTTCAACTGGATCGCCTGATGGCTTGGCTCGGCAGACTCACACCGGACGATCCAGCCATCGACGACCTCGATCAGCTTGCTGGCGTCTTCCGGGAATGCCAGGTACATGTCAAGGGTCATCTGCGGCGCGTACGCCGCCGCCTTGTGATCGCTGAAGTCGAACGCTGAGGCCACGAACACAAGGCTACGCGTCGGCGTTGCCCGATCGGAGCCGCCACGCCCCGCCTTCCGCTCGCGCCGGCCCGGGCGGGAATCCGGGCAACCGGACGTATCACCACCGTACGTTGTGATGAAGTGAGCAATATCCTCGGCTAAAGACCCCGGCGGCGACGACAGCACCGAGGACGACAAGGACGGGAACGACAGCCCCGGCGGCAGCTGACCCAGCGGAGGCGGCCCGCTGGCGCCGGTCAGGTTGTCTCGGCTTGCAGGATCGCGGCGGCCGGCCGGCCGGCGGGCGCCCGCCCGGGCCGGGATGCTGGCCATCGCGGCCACCGCCGCCACGATGGCGAGCACGGCGGCGGCCAGCCACCAGATGGGCGGGACGGTCAGCACCCCGCCGCCGTCCGCGGCCAGGAACAGGCCGAGGCCCAGCGAGATGCCCAGCAGGGTACCCGGCACCGCGGGCAGCACCTGTGCCCACGCCACCCCGGCACTGACCTGCCGCGGGGACGCGCCGAGCGCGCGAGTCAGCGCCGCGGAGCGCCGGGAGTCCACCACGGTGGCCATGGCGGCGCAGACCGCGTTGAGGACGGCCAGGGCGACCAGCACGATCATGATCACCACCAGCATCTGGGTGTCCCGAGTGGCCACGGGATCACCGATCTGGCCCCCGGAGGCTCCGCCAAGGTCGTGGTCGACGGTGGCGCGGAAGGTGAGCACGGCGACGATCGCGGTGGAGGTGACCGCGATGCTGGCCGCGCCGAGCACGGCGCGCCGCAGCCTGCGGGCAGTCATCCGGACCCCCAGCAGCAGCGGCACCGGCCGCCGCGCCGAGAGCGCGATCAGCGCGGACCGGCGGCCCGGCGGCCGCGGCGAGTCGGCCAGCGCGCTGACCGTGCTGCTGCGCGCGGCCCGGATGGCTGGCACGAGCGAGGAAGCCAGCTAAAACAGCGTTCCACGGTGTTGCGCTTCTTGTACCACGAGGCGCCGGACACGGGCGGGCGGCCTCCGGCCCGGCCGCGGTCACGGCGGTGCTTCTTCTGGTCTTCCTTGACCGGGATCACGGCCTTGATGGCGTGGCGCCGCAGCCAGGCCCGGTTCGCGCGGGAGGAGTACGCCTTATCCGCCATCGCGCGGCCGGGCCGCCGCCGTGGCCTGCCCAGGCCCCGGCGCTGGATGCGGATCGCGTCCATCAGCGCGACGAACCGCGGGGAGTCACCGTGCTGGCCGCAGCTGGTCAGCCGCGCGATAGGGCGGCAGCGCAGGTCAGCGGCCAGGTGAATCTTGGTGGTCAGCCCGCCCCGGGAACGCCCGATCGCCTCCCGGCCGGTTTTACTGTCATTCGCTAAAGCCCCCCGCGCGGTCATCAGCGGCCCGCAGGCGGCGGGCCCCGGCCGCATGCTGATGGGCCCGGGCGACGGTGGAGTCCGCGCTGACCGTCCAGTCCTTGCCCTCGGCCTCGTCGCAGCCGGCCTGCAGCCCGTCCAGGATCTGCTCCCAGGTCCCGTCCAGGGACCACCGGCGATGCCGGATCAACCTGACCATTCCGGCTGCTACTCTGCTGGACCTGGCGGACCGGCCGGGTGAGATCGCCGGTATTCGGCCGGTTGACCCGGATCCCGGAGCAAATACGCAGGATCGTTACCAAACTGGGCATCAGCCGAACCCGGCACTCGGCCGGCTGTACCAAGGCTGCTGTGTCTGCCGTGGCGGCAGGCACTCGATCCCGGCTAATGGCTGGTGACTGCGAGCGCGCGGATCGTCCGGCCCTGCGGTTCCATTGTTATCCTGAAGGCGATAGGGAATCGTCACCGTGAGGTGGGAAAGTTGGCTGACCAGGTGTCCGGGCCACTGCGTGTGCTGGTCGAGTCCAGGCGCGAGCAGGTGATGGCGATCGCGGCCCGCCATCACGCGAGCAGGGTTCGCCTCTTCGGCTCCGCGGCGCGCGGGGAGGACAGGCCCGACAGCGACATCGACCTGCTCGTTGACTTCGACCAGGGCAGCTCCCTGTTCGACCTGATACGCATGTCGCGTGAACTTGAGGCGCTGCTCGGCCGGGCCGTCAACGTCGTCTCGGCCGGCGGGCTGAAAAGCCGCGACCGCGCGATCCTCGCGGAGTCGGTCGACCTGTGAGCCGCCGGGACGACGAGCGCGTCGCCGACATCCTGGATGCCGCCAGCGAAATCGCCGAGATCATCGAGCTTGGCCGGGACGCCTGGGACAAGGACCGGATCAGGCGGCTCGCGGCGGAGCGTCTCCTGGAGATCATCGGCGAGGCGGCGAACTCCCTCAGCGAGGACTTCCGCACGCAGCATCCCGGCGTTCCCTGGCGCGACATCATCGGCCTGCGGGTCGTGCTCGCGCACCACTACCATCGAGTCGACCCGAACCAGGTGTGGGTGATCGCCGCCACCGAGGTTCCCCGGCTCGTCCAGGACATCCGCCCCGCCGGATGATCCACAGGCTGCCGCAGCTTTTCCCTCGCATCGGTGACGACGGCAGTAATCTTCTGCAGAGCAGATCTCCCTGCCGATTACGGACGAGCAACGGCCTCGCGAAACCGTGAACTTAAGTGGGTGGTCCCGGAAGTTCGTCGGGGGGTTGTCACGCGGCCTCCGATAGCGATTCATCGTGAGGGTTGTCTTGCTGCTCGTGGCGGCTGATGCGGTCCATGAGGTCGTGGAGGTCGCTGGCGGTGAATTTCCAGCTGAACGGCCTGGCGGTCCGGTTGTAGCGGGCCACGAAGCCCAGCAGGGTGGCGGACAGCTGCTCAAGGCTGTGGAAGTCGTTCGGGGTGACGACTTTCTTCTGGATGATGGAGAAGAAGATCTCGATCTGGTTCAGCCAGGACGCATGCACCGGGGTGTGGATCATGATCGCGTTCGGGTGCGCCCTGGCCAGCCGGGTGACGGCGGCCTGGCCGCGGTGGTCTGAGCCGTTGTCCACGATGACGAAGACCCGCGGCGCGTTCTTGTACTCCGGGCGGGCCATGACCTGGCCGGCCAGGGTCATGAACGGCTTGATCCCGGTGGTGACCGGGGTGGAGGCGAATACCTGCCCGGTGTGCACGTCCAGGCCGGCCAGCAGCGCGAGGGAGCCTTGGCGCTTGTACTCGTGCTCGTAGCGGACAGGCCTGCCGGGCGCGGCGGGCAGGGTGGGATGCACGCGGCGGCGGGCATTGATCTGCGGCTTGGCGTCGAAGGACAAGATCCGGTCACCGGGACCGAGCGGCTGGCCCTGATAGCAGCCCTGGTACAGGTCCACGATGACCTTCGCCTTGGCCTCGAAGTCCGGGTCGCGGGGGTAGATCCACGACTGGTACTGCCACGGCTTGACCGGATGCTCAGCCAGGATCCGCAGCACCGATGACGCCGACATGGGACTGGCCAGCCCCCGGGCGGTCAGCTCAGCGGTCAGCTCCGGGCCAGTCCACCGGCCCAGCGGCACCCCGGTCGCGGCGGGCAGCTGGCAGGCCAGCGCGACCACCGCGGCCCGGTCCATCTCGCCGATCCGCCGCGGCCGCCCCGGCCGGGGCAGATCGGCCAGCCCATCCAGCCCGCGGACGGCGAACCGGCGCCGCCACTTGCGCGCCGTGTCCTGGCTGATGCCCAGGTCACGGGCGATCCGGGCGTTGCCCCGGCCGCGGGCGGCAGCCAGCACGATCTGCGCGCGCAGCCGATCCCGCCAGGCCGTCTTCGCCCCCCGGACGCGTTTCTTCAAGGTGGTACGCTCGCCGGCGCTCAGCAGGACCGGCACCGCGCCAAGCAGCGGCATGGCAGCTCCGAAGCAGATCACAGCGACGCAACCCGCTCCCGCGCACGGGATCCTAACCGGCCCGGGCACCACCGCGCGGCATGATGGGCGACATGCCCGCCATCCCGGAATCGACCCGCAGCTCGATCATCTTGCGGCTGCTGGATCACGCCGAGCGCAACTGGCCGCAGCTGGCCAAAGTCCGGGCCAGATACCACGGCAGCTTCGCCTACATCACCGGCGTGCTCCGCAACGGCGAGCAGATCCCGCTGTTCCGGCTCCGCTACGGCGGCTCCGCCCACTCATTCGGCTTCGCGATCTACTCACCCGCCAGCGACCGCTACCAAGACGCGGTCCTGCTCACCGGGCTGCCCATCGGCAGCCCGCAAGAAGCCCTCGACACCGCCTGCACCGTCCACCTCACAGGACTCGGACACGAACCCGAACCCTGACCCGACCCTGACCCCCGACGAACTTACGGAGTCACCCACTTAAGCGTGCAGATCATCCAATATGGTTCGGCCCCACCGGATATAAACAGTGATCAACAGATTGAGTCCCTCACGCCCGCGAATGCCCGCAGCAGGTTCTGCCTGTGCGAACGCAACACCGATCACCGCTTCCGACCGCGCATTTGCCATGATCTGATCATGCTCTGGGCCGCGTGAGGCTGTCGTCGTTGCGTTATGAGCAGGATGCGCTGCCGCAACTGTTAGCGGAATACAGATTCGACACCGGCCACGATCTGGACACCATCGCTCTGTGCCCGCAATCGGAGGGCGGATCCGGCACGTCCGTCACCGCGTCCTGGAGCACCTTGGCTTCCTCGGGGACGGTGATCAGCCGCTTGGCGTGCTTGGGCGCGGACGGGTCGATCATCCGGCCGTAGGGACGCCGGCCGCCCCCGTACGACTTGCCCGCCCACCGCTGGCGGGCCGCCCTGTATCTTGTCGGAAACATCGGAGCAGTAGTCGTGCGCGGCCCGGGCCCGTTCGCGGAACGAGCGGATCTCCTTGCGGGTGCCGCCCCGGCCGACCCGGATCCTGGAGCAAATACGCTCGATCGTTACCAATCAGGGCATCAGTCGACCCGGGGGTACCTAACACGTCAACGTGCCGGACCGTTGCCCGGCAGGGTCGGTACTGGTGTGCGTCACCTCACTGCAACGCTGCCGGTCTGCTCGCGCCTGGCGCCTGCGGTTGCTTCAGCGTCCGCCGTGCTGTCGAGCTGACGCTGCCAGGCCGACCAGGTGCCGCTGGTCCGACATGACCCGGGAATCGCTGATCACGCGGCGTCTTGGGCGATAACGCACATCAGGTCCGCCGGCACCCGCCCGGGGCGTGCCTTAGCATTCGCACCAAAGTGAGCGCCCGCAGCCGGTCAGATCGCCCCTATCGGACAGGTGCCGCAACAGCGCCAGCCCGGCCTGCGGCACCGCAGCCTGATCTCCGCTGATGATTTCCAGCTCAGGGCGTCTGCTCGCTCGGGCCGGGTGGCCCGGTGAGACCTTGCTGCTGGAGTCATGTCACGAACTGGGCGGCCGAGACGATGGGAATTCCCCGGAAGGAACCGAGTTCCTGCATGGCCTTATCACCAGTCACGATCAGGTCGGCCCGCCCGGCTGCCGCTGCTTCAAGCACGCGGTTGTCTGGTTCGTCGGCCAGCACCGTCACGTGCTCCGCAGGGTCGACGTTGTCGGCGGCTTGGGCAACTGCAGCGACGAGCACAGCGGGATCATCGAAGACGGCGGCGAGTTTGGGATAGGCCAGCACGCGGGCAATCTCGCCGGGCAGCGCAGGACTGATCACCAAGGTCACCTGGCCGCTCAGCACCGTATCGACGACCTAGCCTGGCGGCCCACTCCAGCCGAACCCCGACACGAGCGTGTTGGTGTCCGCGACGATCCGCATCAGGCGCTGCGGCGGGCCGCCTCGACCGCCTCATCCACGATCGCCGGATCGAGCCCTGCCTCGGCTACCTTGCGGCGGGCCTCGGCGACCCGGGCCGCCAGCTCTTCCCGGCCGGCCCGCGCCGCGGCCTGCCGGAGCTGAAGGTACGCTTCACGGCTCAGCAGGACGGCCCTAGGCTTGCCATGTTTGGTCAGCCACACCTCATCGCCGGTGGCCGCCTGCTCAGCTAGCTGCCCGAGGACCGGCCGGGCCTCTTCCAGCCCCACGAACCGTTCCACCATCACCACCACCTTAAGGTAGTCCTTAAGGAAAAGCATAAGCCATCTGCGGCTCGGCTGCCGTCTCCGCCGTGCCGGGCCTGCCACGCTGGCGGCAGCGCAGGGCAACTGCCGGCCATCGGCGACCTTGACACGCCGCACGCGCCGGCGCTCGCGATCGCCAGCGCGGCGCCATCCGTCACGCCGGCTTACTGACCTTGTCCCGGGTGTGTGTCAACCGCGCGTCTGTTACGAGTCCGCACCTCTGAGCCTGCACACGGGCGTGCTTGCTCCTATTGGAACGTGCGGGTTCCATTACGCGCCGCAGTTCCTGACCTGTGCTTCTACCCGGCTCGCTCGTACTCGTTGATGAGGCCGCCGAGGACAGCCCGGCGCCGGATCTATCCCAGCCAGAGGGCCGCGAGGGGGTGACCGGGCTCCGGATTGCTCTTGTACGGTCTAACCCGCGGGCGGTACAACCTGTCTATGCGCAAGGTGGAAGCTGCGGCCGAGCAGACCGCCCATGTGCCGCCCGAGGTCGTCTGGTCCCTGCTCAGCGACGTCATGGTGTACCCGCAGTGGGGACCATGGCGCAAGAGCGGCTACCGGAGCGAGGGCGACGCGGCCGCGCACGGCAAGGGCGCCATCTACTGGCTGGAAGGGTCAAAGCGCTACGGGTTCCGGTACCCGGTCTCGGTTGAGGAAATCCTCGACGTCGAGCCTGGCAAGCGGCTGGCCTACACCGTCCTGCGCGGAATCCCGGTGCGCAACTACCGGGCCGAGGTCACGCTGACCCCGTCACCCGACGGCACCCTCATCCGCTGGGGCGCATCGTGGGACCGAACCATCATGGACCGCCTGGTCTACCCGTCGCTGCGTAACTTGTACCCGGTCATTGTGGCCGGCCTGGTGAAGGCCGCGGAGGCTTCCCAGAGCTAAACGCGGCACCCTTGCCACCCAGCGGAGGCTTGCATGCCCTCGGGCAACGGTCTTGGATCCTGGGACGGAGCATTACGCGATATGCGGCAGATGCGGGCGTTCTCTGGACGCAGCGGCAATGCATAATTGTGCAGGCCGGTCAGCGCCAGGCAGAGGATTTCAGGGACAGACGTTCCGGTAAGCAGGGCCTGGCGGGACATCGCGCGCCCATTCGGCTGGTGTCAGCCCTCCTCCTATCTGCGAACATAGCAAGGCTAGGGGATCGACCAGATAGCCGACGTCCCACAGCTGGATGGCATCGTCGCCGTCGCCGGTGACGAGCGTTCTGCCGTCCGGGCTGAACGCCAGCGTAGTGATGCCGCCGGGGCCGGTAAGAGGGGCACCGATCTGCTGGCTGGTCGCCATGTCCCAGAGCCGGACCGTGCCGTCGGCAAGAACGGCCAGGGTCTGGCTGTCCGGGCTGAGCGCCAGCGCGGCGGCAGTGGCGTCCGCACTGGCGAGAGGGGTGCCGATCTGCTTGTGAGTGGCCACGTCCCACAGGTCGACCGAGTTATCCCCGTCCTCCGCGGCTATGGTCTTGCCGTCCGGGCTGAGCGCCACCGCGTCGTAGAACCAGTTGCCGCCGGAGAAGGAACCGATCAGCTTGCGGGTGGCCACATTCCAGAGGTGAACTCGGGTGGAGTTCTCCACGTCGGCCAGCAGCTGACCGTTTTCGCTGAAGGCCATGGCGTAGATGTCCCTGGGCGGGACGGTCAGCGTGCCGACCTGCCTGTTGGCCGGGACGTCCCAGAGCATTACGTGGCCGTAGTTGTCGCCGATAGCCAGGGTCTTGCCGTCCGGGCTGACGGCGACCGAGACGAGCCCGTGCGCGAATGTGCGGGACCCGACGAGAACGGCCTTCCCGCCATCGGTGGCCACGTCCCACCACCTCGCCGTGTCGTTGTTGATGGCGGCCAGGGTCTTGCCGTCCGGGCTGAGAGCGATCTGCGCCGTTTCCTGACCGGGATGGTCGGGGGCGGCGCCCGGGTAAATGGCAGGGGTAGTGCTGGTCTGCCGGCCGGTGGCAATGTCCCACATGCGTGTCGCGCCGTGGGCGTCGGCCGTCAGCAGGGTCTTGCCGTCCGGGCTGAACGCCACCACAGCGACGGGATCAGTGTCGTTGCGGCCGCCGATGACCTGCGGATCCGTGGCCACGTCCCACAGCCGTACGGTGCCGTCGACATCGCCGGTCGCCAGTGTCCGGCCGTCCGGGCTGAAGGCCAGCCCCAGGACGCCGCCGGCGTTGGTGCTGATCGTGGCGCCGACCTGCTTCTGGGTAGCCACGTTCCACAGCCGTACGGTTCCGCCGGTCCCGCCGACGGCGAGTTCCGAGCCATCGGGGCTCAACGCAACCGTACTGATGTCGGCCGTGGGCTGGACGGGCAGCGCACCGAGTTCCCGGCCGCTAGCCAGATCCCACAGTCGGAGCTGATCGCTTCCGAGACCTCCGAATTGGGCCAGAATCGTACCGTCTGGACTGAGCGCCGCAGGGCCATCGGTGATATTGGCGATTACGACGGCGGGGGCGTGGGCGGCGGTCACCTTATCGGTGGCGAGGTTCCACGACCACGCTTCATAGTCAGCGTTGCTGAGGAGGATTCTGCCGTCTGGGCTGGAAGCAACGAGCCCGAGACTGTCGAGCGCTTTGCGGCTGTTGCCCAGAATCGCGACCAGGTGACGCGTGCGTACGTTCCACAAGTCAAATGCCCCGTCGATGGGGACGGCCAGCATCTTCCCGTTCGGGCTGAACACCGCGGGCGCCTGCTTGTCATTGGGGCTGGTGGGGGTGTCGAGGGCGCCGACCTGGTGGCGGGCGGCGATGTCCCACAGGCGCACGATGGCGTCCCTGCCCGTTACGGCCAGGAGCTTGTCGTCCGGGCTGAACGCCATCGCGTAGGCATCAGGGATGGTGCCGACCTGCTCGTGGGTCGCGAGGTTCCATAGGCGTAGCGTGTCGTTGGCGTCGCTGGCGGCCAGGAGCTTGCCGTCCGGGCTGAACGCCACCTGGTACTCCGAGACCGAGCCGTTGGTGATGGTTGCGAGCTGCGGGTTGGCAGCGGCGGCCAGCATGGCGTACCTGGCCTGGGAGGCGGGCTCGATGGCCCAGGCAGCGATGCTGTCCTGCCTGGAGATGGTGGCGTTGGTTCCGCTGAGGTCCTGGCTTTTGGTGATCAGGTCATCGGAGTCGGCGGCATCCCGCTGCCGGGCGGCGGCCTGGCTCGCGTTGAAGGCGGTGAACGCGACCGCTGCTAGGCCCACCGCAAGGGCTAGCAGGATCGCGGCGAAGCTCTGCCGCCGCCGGATCCGGCTCCGCTCGGCATGCTGGCTGGCGTGCAGGAAGTCCGTCGCGGCCTGACCTAGCGGTGTCTGGCGGGAGTCGGCTTCGATCCGGGCAGCGGCTCCCGCAGCGGCGTGCAGCCGGTCGCCGCTGTAAAGGTACGACGGGTCGCGGGAACCCAGGATCCATTCCTGGGCGGTGGCTTGCAGCCGGGTCCTGGCGATGCGGTCGGCGCGGGCATCGGCCAGCCAGTCATCGCGCAGCAGAGGCCAGGCGGTCAGCAGGGCCTCGTGGCTGATCTCCACGGTGCCCGCGTCCAGGACCAGCAGCCGCGCGGCGGCGAATTCCTCCAGGACCGCGTCCACATCCCTGGTCGCGCCGGGGTCTTTGCCTGCCAGCAGGTCGGCACGGGCCGCGGACGCGGCCGTGTCGGTGCCGTCGCTGCTGGTTACGATCAGGCAGGTGAACACCTGCCGGGCGGTCTCCTGCTGGGCCGGGGTCAGCCGGTCGTAGGCGCGCTGCGCGCTGGCTGCCACGGCCCCTTCGATGCCGCCGGTCCGCTCATAGTCAGCCAGCGTCAGGGTGTGGCCGGCGCGGGTGCGCCAGGCCTGGTCCAGGGCGTGCGACAGCAAGGGCAGCACCCCCGCGTGGGCCGTCCCGGCAGGCTGGCCGACGAGCGACGGCCCGGCGGCCCGAGCGCCTATGTCATCTAGCAGTACCTGCACCAGCTCGTCCTCGACCCGCGACGCCGCCGCCGCGGCTGGCTGGGTGATGGCCAGCCGCAACTGCCGTTCGGTCATCGCGGTGAGGAGGTAACGGTCCTGAACCGCGGTGATCAGCTGCGGGTAGTCGGCCAGGCGGGCCTCGAAGTCCGCGCGGATCACCAGCACCACCAGTGCCGCCGGGCCCTGGCCGGTGTCATGGCCAGCGGCGGCGGCATGAAGTGCTGCGATGAACGCTTCACGCTCGGCCGCCGCCACGCACGCGGTGAACAGCTGCTCGCACTGGTCCACCACCAGCAGCACGCGCCGTTCCGCCGTGCCAGGCCCCGGCGGGTGGGCCGAGTCAGCAAGGGCGGCCTGCCGGGCGGTCAGGGCGAAACCAGCCGGGTCAGCTGCCAGCCGGTCCCGTACCGCAGCGGCGTCCGCGCGGGCCAGCGGCGCGATCCGCACCGCCAGTTCCTCCAGCGGGCGGCGCCCTGGCGTCAGCACCACCCGCGGCCACGATGCCGCCTCCGGTGAGGCTGCCAGCCCGGCTTCCCGAAGCTGCGGCAGCACGCCTGCGCGCAGCAGCGAGGACTTCCCGGCTCCCGACACTCCGGACACCACGGCTAGCCCCGCGCCGTCCAGGCTTTCCGACATGAGCTCCAGGATCCGCGCTATTGCCGCATCACGGCCGAAGAACAGCCCCGCGTCCTGCTCCCCGAACGCGCTCAGCCCCTGGTAGGGGAAGGCGATCGTCTTCGAGACACCATCCTGGCCGTCGTGCCGATACGGGTTGTAGTAGTGGCGGCGCACGTCGGCGGCCTCGGGCCGCAGCAGCAATTCACGAAGCCTGGTCTCATCCCATAGCTCGATGGTTACACCGTTGTCCCGCTCCCGCTCGGCCTTCCAACCCTGCCACCACTGCGTGGCGGGCCCGTCCATGCTCGCCGGGACGCAGAGCACCCACCGGTCGAGCATGTACCCGTGGCCGGCGGCCGCCTTCAGCGCGGAATCGAATGACGCGGTGATCTGGCCCTGCTGGCTGCGAGCGACCCCCCGGATGAAATACTTCGCCTGCCAGACCGTCACCCGCCCGGACAAATCGCCGACCAGAACGTCGATACCCCAATCGCCCGGGTTGGCGAAGACCAGACTCCCATCCCCTGCCGTCGCCCGCACGAGCAATCCCAGCATCTGCTCGAAATCTTCACTCGCGCCAGCCGTGCCCGCCCGCGCCTGATGCGCCGCGAACGTGATCATCGGTTGCTCGGACACGGACACACGTCCATTCCGGGTTGCTGAATGATTAATTAACAGGTGGCTTCCCCCTGGAGCCGCAGCCATCTCGAAGAGTACGGTCGGCCGTCATCCGCCGCAGCCTGTTTACGATGAATCAGCAGTGCGCTCGATCTCCGCAACAAGGGTAACTTTCGCATCACGCAGCTGGTAACTTCTCGTTGAGTGGTGGACGTCACCGGTTACAATCCGTGGTTTATAGAGGTCGCGCCTACCGCCCGATTTAGGTGTGAACGCAGTGGCACGAATAGCGACCACCTGGTGGGCAGAGGTCAACACGGACACAGCTCAACGAGCTTGCCTTGGGGCAAAACGGCCAACGACCTTGCCTGATCCTTTGGGAGCACCGGCGAACCTGGCCGTATATATGCACTCTGTCGGGACGGATAGCCGTGTCAGCTGAGCGATTAGAACAATCAGTCAGTATGCCGGGCGATGCATAATCATGCGCGCGGGCGACGCCCGCTATTCGGCAGATCCGGACGTCGGCTGACCGTCGGACCAGGCCATGCGCGTACCGGCACACAGATCGCCCCGGTCCGGCACGACACCGGGTGGCTACCTTGGCGGTTAATTAGGTTGCCGACCATTGGGCGGATATCGCGCGCCATATCTCAAGTCGGACGCTACCGTCCGTGACGCGAGCCGGGATAGCCGCGAGTCGTCTGTAGCGGCCATGGCGAGCATCTCGGCGCCAGCCCGGCGAGATGGACGGAATTGGCCCCATCGACCCGGACCTGGCCCGGGACCTGGCCGGCCCGGCGGCCGCGAACCCGAAGACGACCTGGTATGTGACGGTGACCGACGGGGACGGGCACGCCATCGGGCCCGGCTGCGCCTGGCCCGAACCCAGCAGCGACCAGGCCAGACGGGACCACGCAGCCGGACCTGACCCGCCTGCCAGCACCACCGGGCCGCGGTTCACGTTCATCCCGGACCACCGGGACGGGCCACCTGGCGGATACGGGACCTGGCGGCTGGCCACGGAGATACCCGGGCGGCCGGACCTGATCATCAGCCTCGAGCCCATCGCCACCGACCCATGCGACCACCGCCACCAGGCCTGCGGCCATGACCCGGGGGTGCTGCTGCGGCACACGCGATCTCTGTGAGAAACGGCAGCTCACCCGGAAGAATGGCCACGTTGGCACAACCATTTGACTCCGGCCTGGGGCCGGTGGGACGTACGGGGTTCACGAGCGGGCTGGGATCGCCCGGCGGCGACCAATGAAACATGCCTTGGCTCCGCGGCTAGCTGCCGGTCCATTTGGGGGGGCGCTTGGCGTTGAACGCCGCATGGAACTCGGCGTGGTCGTGGGTGGTCATCAGCAGGGCCTGGGTCATCGCGTCGAGTTCCATCGAGGCCGCGAGCGACATGTCCTGCTCACGGGTGAGCAGCGCCTTGGTCTGGGCGTAGGCCAAGGTGGGGCCGACGGCCAGCCGGGCGGCCAGCTTGGATACCGCCTGGTCGAGTTCGTCGTCGGCTACCAGCTCGCTGACCAGGCCATACCGGTCCGCGGTGACAGCGTCGATGGTGTCGCCGAGCAGCAGGAGCTGGGTGGCACGCCCGGCCCCGACCATCCGGGGCAGCAGATAGGCCGCACCCATGTCGCCGCCGGACAGGCCGACCTTCGTGAACAGGAACGCGAACTTGCCGGACTGCGCCACGATCCGGAAGTCGGCCGCCAGGGCCAGCACCGAGCCTGCCCCCGCGGCGATGCCCTGGATGCCCGCGATGACCGGGATCGGCATTTCCCGCATCGCGCGGATCACGTCCCCGGTCATCTTCGTGAAGGACATCAGGTCGCGAGCCTCCATCTTGATGAGCTCGCCGATGATCTCGTTCACGTCGCCGCCGCCGCAGAAACCCCGCCCCGTGCCGCGCAGCACCAGCACCTTGGTGTCACCGCGGTACGGCAGCTCGGCCAGCAGGTCGCGGAGATCGGCGTACGCCTCGAACGTCAGCGCATTCAGCTTCTCCGGCCGGTTGAGCGTGACGGTAGCGACGCCATCGGCCACTGAGAAGCCGAAGTTCTGCCACTCCTGGGTGATCTGCGCCGAAGCACGGAACCGGCTCATGCGCCTACGGTACCTGGGCGGTCAGGAGGTAGCCGGCGCCGAAGGCCACCTCCCGCACGCTGACGTCCTTGGTCAGCCGCTCCAGGTGGCTCCATGGCCGGTCGAATCCCTCGAAGCTGCGCACGTACGGGGAATGCATCGCCGTCACCATGGCGTTGACGCCCATCATGATGGGCGCGGCCCACTTGCCGCCGCCCGCGGCCACCCAGGCGTCCGGGCGCAGGCTGTCCAGGACGTTCCGCAGTGCGTCCGGGGACTGCAGGATGTCGTGCACGGCGCAGAACAGCGCCGCGTCGGCGCTGACCCCGATCTCGGCGTCCTCGGCCGGCGCCTGTACCACGGTCACGTTGTCCCAGCCCTGGCTGGCGATGTGCTCCCGGGCCACCGCCGCCATCTGCGGCGACTCCTCGATGCCGATCACGCTTCCGGCCGGGCCCACCTTGTCCCGCAGCAGGCCGCAGCACAGGCCCGTGCCGCAGCCCACGTCCAGGACCACCTGCCCGGGACGGAGCGGAAGCGCATCCACGACGTGCTCGCGGTAGCGCTGGAATGCGCCGGTGTCGCGCTCGTAGGAGCGGGCCTTCTCGCTGTAGGCCGGCAACTGGGGCTGCGGAAGCGACGATGCTGATGTGCTCATGACGTTGATCCACCTCACCTTCGGCTGATACGAGGTCCCCACGCTAGCCCGAACCGGGCGTAGTTGCGTAAACAGGGCGTGATTATCGAGTTACGGAAATTACCGTGCTGACCAGTGAGCGCATCCGCCTCGCCTGTTCGGGGATGTTTCGCCGACGGCGAGGTGCCCGCAGTGTGACAATCCTCTCTATTCAGCTGTGGCGGGCGGCGTTTATGGTGGCCCCGTGGGGGGTGAGACGGCCCGGCCGATGGTCGGCCGTGACCGCGAGCTGGCCCGGGTCACGGGCCTGCTCGATGACGCCCTGGCGGGCCAGGGGCGGCTGGTGCTGTGCACGGGCGAGGCGGGCATCGGGAAGACCCGCCTGGCCGAAGAGACCGCCGCAGCCGCCGCCGCCAGGGGCGTGCCCGCGGTGTGGGCCCGTGCGGCCGACCGCGGCAGTTCGCCGCCCTACGGCCTGTGGCGGCTGGTGTTCGACGAGCCCGTCATCCGCGGTGACGCCGCGGGCGGATCCCGGCCGGACCTGTGGTCGCAGGTGTTCGGCGACAGCGAGCGGCCGGCGCTGGCCGAGGGCGCGGATTCCGGCCGCGCCTCCCGGTTCGCGCTGTTCGCCGAGGTCCGCCGGCGGCTAGCGGAGGCCGCCGGGCCGGCCTGCTGCTGGTGTTCGACGGCGATTACCGGTTCTCGCACGCGCTGGTCCGTTCGGCGGTGGCCGCCCGGCTGGGCGCGGAAGAGCAGCGGCGGCTGCACACCGCGGCGGCCGATGCGATCGAGGCGCGCGCGCTCCGGCAAGCACTGAGCGGCCGCGCGGCGGCTTGTCCGACGCGCGCGCTCCGGCCAGCACTGAGCGGCCGCGCGGCGGCTTGTCCGACGCGCGCGCTCCGGCCAGCACTGAGCGGCCGCGCGGCGGCTTGTCCGACGCGCGCGCTCCGGCCAGCACTGAGCGGCCGCGCGGCGGCTTGTCCGACGCGCGCGCTCCGGCCAGCACTGAGCGGCCGCGCGGCGGCTTGTCCGACGCGCGCGCTCCGGCAAGCACTGAGCGGCCGGCGGGCTGCCCGCCCCCGCGGGCACGCAGGAAGGCGGGGGCGGGCACCACGGCCCGTTCGGCATCAATATCCTCCGGCTGGGTAGCAAGTCAGCTATGAAGAAGCTGCTGGAACTGCTGGTCTGCTTTCTCCACCCGGTGGCGGTGATCTTGCTGTGGATCGATCTCGCGTCGCGGACCGACCTGCGCGGCGGGCAGAAGCTGGCCTGGGGGCTGTTCGGGCTGATTCCGCTGGTGCCGTTCGTGTACGTGCTGACCAGCGGCGACCTGTGGTGAGGCGGCCGCCGTCCCTGGCCTGAGCTGAAGGATCCCGGGTCACCGGGACATCTGCCCCGTGACAGCGGGACCAAAAGGCCCCATCGTATGTATGTGAATCTGGGCCTTCAGCTACGGTCAGCCCGGGCGATGCCCGCCCGTCGGCTGACGCTCGCCGCGTTGTCGTGGGCGGCGGCCGCGGCGGCGACGGTTCTCGCCGTCGGGAATGCGATACTGGCGGCCCTGGGCCAGGACCTGGACGCATACCCGGTTCCGATCGCTCTCGGCTTCGCCTGGATGGGGTGCGCGCTGCTGGCCCGCCGGCCCGGCCATCTGATGGGTCCGCTGCTGTGCCTGATCGGCCTGGCCAATGCGGTTTCCGGTGCGGCCTTCGCCTACGCGCGCTACGCGCTCGTGCACGCGCCCGGGTCACTGCCCTTTGCCACCCCGGTGCTGTGGCTGAACACCTGGCTGTACGCGCCCGCCCTCAGCCTGACCGGCCTGGTCTTGCCGCTGGTCTTCCCCGAGGGCAGGCTGCTGTCGGCGCGGTGGCGGCCCGCGCTGTGGGCGGCGCTGGCTCTCATCCCGCTGTGGGCGGTCGGCTTCGCCTTCGTCCCGCAGAACATGGGCAGCTATTTCCGCGACCTTCCTGACCCGTACACCTACCCCTCGCTTGATCCGTTGTTCCGGACCGCGCAGGTCC
Source organism: uncultured Actinomycetes bacterium (assembly GCA_963835775.1). Taxonomy (GTDB): domain Bacteria; phylum Actinomycetota; class Actinomycetes; order Streptosporangiales; family Streptosporangiaceae; genus Palsa-504. The sequence goes on from CAWIHB010000013.1 coordinate 168,695, forward strand.
TGGCCGTGCTGTGCGCGCTGACCGCGGGCGCCGCCGCGGTGGCGAGCGTGGTGCTGCGGTGGCGCCGCGCGGACCGGGTGGGCCGCCAGCAGCTCAAGTGGTTCTTCGCGGTGCTGCCACTGGCCGCCGCGGCGATGATCATCCAGGTCACCGACCCAGGCAGCGGGGCGGCCGTGGGGCTGGGAGCGCTGGCAGGCGCGCTGATGCCGGTGGGCATCGGGGTCGCGGTGCTGCGGTACCGGCTGTACGAGGTCGATGTCCTGCTGAGCCGGGCGGTGCTGTACGCCTTGCTGACCGCCGGGGTGGCCGGGGTCTACGTGGCGGTGGTGACCGTGGCCGAGGTGGTGTTCGGCAGGTCGGGGCACAGCATGACCGTGCAGGTCCTGGCCACCGCGGTGGGCGCCGCCGCGTTGTTCCCGCTGCGCGACAGGGTGCAGCGCCGGGTGGACCGGCTGTTCTACGGCGACCGCGGGGTTCCTTACGAGGCCCTGGCCAGGCTGGGCCGCCGCGTTGAGGAGTCAGGGGACACCGATTCGGCGCTGAACTCCGTGGTCAAGACCATCGCGGACAGCCTGCGGCTGCCCTATGCGGCCCTCGAGCTGCGGCTCGCCGACGGGTGGCAGCAAGCGGCGGCCTACGGCCACGCTACGGCCGAGGTGACCACGTTCCCGCTGATCTCGCAACGGGAAACGGTCGGACGACTCGTGGTGGGCACGCGATCGCCGGGCGAGCAGCTGGGTCCCGATGATGTTCGGCTGCTGGCTGACCTGGCCAGGCAGGCGGGGCCGGCCACCCACGCGGTGGCGCTGCGCGAGGCGCTTGATGCGTCCCGGGCGGGGCTGGTCGCCGCGCGGGAAGAGGAACGCCGGCGGCTGCGGCGTGACCTGCATGACGGCCTGGGTCCGACGCTGGCCGGCCTGACCCTGGGTCTGGACACCGCCCGGAGCCGGTCGGCAGGACAACCGGAACTGCTGGAGTTGCTGGGCAAGCTCAAGGCGGAGACGCAGCGGGCGGTAACCGATGTGCGCCGCATCGTCTACGGGCTCCGGCCGCCCGCCCTCGACGAGTTCGGCCTGATCGGGTCGCTGCGTGAGGAGGTCGGGCGGCTGCAGTACGAGGTGCCCGCGCTCGCTGTCACCCTGGACGCTCCCGACCAGGACCTGACCGACCTGCCCGCGGCGGTCGAGGTGGCCTGCTTCCGGATCGTCACCGAGGCGCTGACCAACGTGGTCAGGCACGCGCACGCCACGCGATGTTCGGTGCGGATCCAGCTCGATCATGGCCTGGCGGTGGACGTGAGCGACGACGGCGTGGGCTTGCCCGAAGGCTGGCGGACCGGAGTGGGCATCGCGTCGATGCGCGAGCGCGTCGCCGAGCTCGGCGGGACACTGGTGATCGAACCCGGCCTGCCGCACGGGACCAGGATCAGGGCCCACTTTCCCGCCGCATTGCCTGCCGCCCTTCCCGATGCATTGCCAGCCCAGGAGCTGCCATGACCGACCCGATCCGGGTGCTGATCGCCGACGACCACCCGCTGTTCCGTGACGGACTGACCGCCATGTTGTCGGACGGAATCGAAACCGAGCTGGTGGGAGCGGCCACCAGCGGGCCCGAGGCCGTCGACCTGGCCAGGGAAACCCAGCCGGACGTGGTGGTCATGGACCTGAACATGCCCGGCCTGAACGGCATCGAGGCGACCCGCCGCATCGTGGCCGACAGCCCGCATATCACGGTGCTGGTGCTGACCATGTTCGATGACGACGACTCGATCTTCTCCGCGCTGCGGGCCGGCGCCCGCGGGTACCTGCTCAAGGGAGCTGACCAGGAACAGATCCGTTCCGCCATCAGGGCCGCCGCCAACGGCGAGATCATCTTCGGAACGGAGCTGGCCGCTCGCGTCCTGACCTACTTCACCACGGGCCCGTCGGCCCCGCCGCCGGTCTTCCCGCAGCTGACCGACCGGGAACGCGAGGTGCTCGACCTGGTCGCCCAGGGCCGGGCCAACCCGGTGATCGCCGCCAAGCTGAGCCTGAGCCAGAAGACGGTACGCAATCACGTGTCGAACATCCTGACCAAGCTGCAGGTCGCCGACCGCGCGCAAGCCATCGTGCAGGCCCGGGACGCGGGCCTGGGACAGCAGTCCCGGAGCTGAGGCCCTGGTTCGTTCGGCAGCGCCGATAGTTCCCGGGTGCATCGGGACCTGTACCCCATGACAACGGGACTCCCGCCCACCGAGGCTGTGCATACCGGCGGATATCGGTGCTAAGGAGAACCAGAATCATGCCAGTTGCGACAGCCCACGCTCCTTCCGGAACTGCTGATGACCAGGCGGTCGTCGGCTTGGTGACTCGCGCCAGAGGCGGCGACAAGCAGGCCTGGGACGCGCTCGTCGAACGGTACGCCCCGTTGATCTGGTCGATCTGCCGCAAGTACCGGCTCGCCCAGGCCGACGCCGATGATGCCGGCCAGAACGTCTGGATGCGCCTGGTGGACCAGCTGGACAAGATCCGTGATCCGGCCGCGCTGCCCGGATGGCTCGTTACCACCACCCACCGGGAGTGCTGGCGCGTCTCGCGCGGGGCGTTCGCGGCGCCCTGCCCGGTCGAGGCCGATGACATCCCGGACGAGCAGGCCGTGGCCGCCGATCAGGAACTGCTCACGGCTGAACGCCATGCGGCGCTGCGCGAGGCGTTCTCGCACCTGCCCCCGGCGAGCCAGCAACTGATGGCACTGCTCGTCGTGGACCCTCCGCTGCCGTACGCCGAGGTCAGCGCCCGGCTGGGGATACCCGTCGGCAGCATCGGCCCGACCCGCAGCCGCTGCCTGGACCGGATGCGCCGCTACCCCGCCATCGCCGCGCTGGCCGCGGCCAACTTACCCCGGGGCGAATCATGTGTCCACATCAGCCGCCATGTCCTTCGGCTGACCGTCACGACCGGGACGCGGCCCGCACCATCGCCTGTCACCCCGAGCAAGGGTGGAGCCTGCTCTGCAACGGCGTCATCTTGTTCGACGACACGGGCGAGCTTCTGCCCGACGGCGGCGCGGTTCCGCCACGCCGGCCGTTTCGCCTCCAGCGGTTCGTAGCTGCCTGAGAGCTGGATCGCTCCCGGCGCCGATTCGGCACTCTTTTGGGTCATTATCCGGCTCGAACTGCCCGCGATCATGGTCGGCTACCCAGTGCTCGCCGGGAAGCTCAGCGGATGTGATTTCCTGGCCGGCCGCCGAATCATTATGCATATCGGCAACGCTCACAATTCGGCTGACCACCGAGAACCTCGGCTACTACGCCGGGCACGGCGGCCTCATTTTTCCCAACGCCAGCGATCACGGTGGCCGGCGGCAACTCGGTCATCGCCGTGCAGACCTCAGAGGACGGCCTGCGGTTCTACTGGAACCTGCACGGCACCAACACCTGGCGGGGCGAGCAGGTCGCACCGAACGGCACCACGTACTCCGCGCCGACCATCGCGGCCGACGGCAACTCCGTGGTCATCGCCGCAGAGGGCCCGTCCAACAGTCTGGACTTCTACTGGCAGCAGGACGGCAGCTCCACCTGGCATGCGGAGACGGTCGGCAATCCGAGGTCGACGTATTCCGCGCCGTCACTGGCGGTCAACGGCGGCGGCGTGAACATCGTCGCCGAGGGTCCCGGGCACTGCCTGAACTTCTGGTGGGCGCTGAACGGCAGCTCCACGTGGACCTGGGAGCCGGTCGCCACGTTCCTGACGACCTATTCCGCGCCTACTATCACGTCCAACGGCGGCGCGGCTAACGTGGTCGCGGAAGGACCGAACGACAGCCTGGACTTCTACTGGCAGGCGAACGGCACGACCGAGTGGCACCAGGAGACTGTGGCCGGCGACGGAACGACCTACTCCACGCCCGCCATCACCGGCAACGACGGCTATGCCAACGTGGTCGCGGAAGGCCCGTACAACACGTTGAATTTCTACTGGCAGCAGAACGGCACCCCGGCGTGGAACCTGCAGGCCGTACCTCAGTCACACATCTACACGCCGCCGGCCATCACGACTTACAGCAACTCGTTCGGTGACGGGGTGGAGGTGATCGGGCAGGGACCGTCCGGCCAGATATATGAGTACACTGCCGCCAACGGGGGCGGGGACTGGGGTTTGGATGTCGTGTCCAATGACCAGATCGGCGCATCCCCCGCGACCATTACCGAGAACGACGGCAGCGACAACATCGCCATCTTCGACGTCAGCAGCCAGCTCGACTTCTACTGGGCCGACAGTGACGGGACGTTCCACAGCGAAGTGGTGGCCCCGCCGGGTGCCAACTGACCCCGCCCGGCCGGGAACCAGCAGGCTGATCACGGCCGTGAACTGACCCAGGATCCGTGGCCTGCCCGCACTGCGGGCAGGCCACGGCTATTCGATCGGCTCAGGCACTGGGCGCTGATCGTCTCCGGCGATCACCTGCTGAATGGCTCCGCGGTGCCGCACCTGGCCACCACACCTGCTCCCCGATGGTGAGCAGGCTGGCCGGGACCAGCACGGTGCACACCAGCAGGATGTCGAGCAGGACGCCGATCACGATGGCGATGACGTCGGGCTACCGGATTACGCTCACGTATAACCTGCTCGTGCACGGCGACACCAGCGCGCTGAGTGCCGCGGCGGCGCTGGCCCCTGCCAGGCCCGCACAGTAGAAGCCATTGCTGAGGGGGAACGGCTAAACGTGCGCGGCCGTGAGTACGAGGAAGACGACGAAGGCGAGCATCAGGAGCAGGACAATCCCGGTGTAGATGGTGCCCCTGGGGATGAGCCGTACCGTCTGCCTGATCGGCGGCCGGGGGCGTTCTTTTGCGCCGCGCGTGAGTATCAGGGCATCCTCGGCATAGCCGGCGCTGCTGAGCCGGGCGAAGGCGGCCTGCTGCGCGATGAGCTTCACGGCCTTGGGTGATGCCGCCATGCTTCTGGCCACGTCCTCGAGCGCCGCGGTGGGATGCGGGCCCGAGTGGTCGAACAGGTCGCGAACCTGGTCCGGGCTGAGCCGTTCGCCGTAGCCGAGCCGCAGTGTCTCCTGCAGGCGGGTTCGCTGTTCCTTGATGTTGCCCGGAAACAGAGCCTCGAGCGTTTCGGCCAGGTACCCGCGGCGTTTGAGTTCACGCCAGGGGTCCTCGGCGGTGCGGCGAAGATAATGCACCGCGAAGTCGTACACGATGGCCCGGTGCTTCTGCTGGATGCTGCCGGCCAGGCCGGCGACTTCGTCGATCGGCAAGGCCGGCGAGATGCCCCGCTGGGACAGCGACATCACAAGCTCCTGATCCCGGAAACCTGGCGGGGCCTTAGCGACGAGGATAAAGGGGATGAAGGAGTCGATTTTGAACTCCCTTAGCAGGACCGACCGCAGCGCCCCGCCCGGCCGGCCGCCAATGGCGTGCTCTATCTCGCAGTAGCTGGCGTACGTCAGCGGCGTTTCGAAGGCGAGCTTGAGCAGCACGCGATAGACGCTCGCCCGGGTGCTCGGGTTCAGTCCAAGGCGATCCTTCAGCAGGCCCCGCCCGAAGATCACCTGCCGACACACCGCCCGGTCGGCGAGCCTCTCCTGGCTGGCCAGGTGACGCTTAAGCCGGTCCACAGCCCCCCGGATGCCGGTCATATCGTCCTTGCGCAGGCTGTCGGCGAGCATCTCAAGGGTCTCGGTCACACTCCGGTCCCTGGGCAGGGTGGCGACCATCCGGCGGATGTCGGCCTCGGTGAACCGAAGCGGTGTAGTCACCTCGGCCAGTGCGGGCGCGGCCCCTGATCCCATCTGATTGAGCCAGCTCAGGTACAGCCGCACGGCGTCGTACCCCGGAGCGGAGAGGTTGAGCTGCCGGGGGACGCCCCAGGTCACGTAGCTGGTCTTGCTGCCGTCATCGCGCCTGGCGTTGGCGAAGAACAGCCGGAGCTTGAGGTCCTGCGCGGTAGAGCTCGCCCAAGTCGAGGCCGACAGCCTAATGCGCAGCCCGTAGGGCAGCAGCGACATCACCTGTTCGATGAAGAGCAGCCGTTCGTCGGCTGTGGTGCTCTCGGCCTCGAGTACGCAGACCGGGCGGGTGGTCAGCAGCAGCGCCACGACGCTCTCAAGCATCAAGCGGGACGGGGCGGCGGCGTAGCGGGTCACGGTCTCCGACAGCAGCGTAACGTCGATCGGGGCGGTTTCGCCGGGCAGAAGCTGGTACTGCCTGACCGACTCGATCAGCTCGGTGTAGCTCACCCCGAGCCCGGCCATCTCGGTATAGGGGACACAGAAGAGGCGGACGAACTCGATCTCGCGACCGCCGGCGGTCCGGCTGCGCTCGCCGGACCGACGCGGGTCGGGGTCTGCCAGCTCGTGGATGGCCACGGCGAGGTAGGCAGGATGGCCCTGTCCGCTGGGGATCCAGCACACCGTGTACTGCGGCAGCTCTTCCTTGACGCCGGAGGCGTACCTGGTGATGATCTCGCGGAAGTCGTCAACACCGAAATTATCGGTGCTGCACCGCAGGACACGGTAGGCGGTCTCGTTGGCTTCCTTGCCCCACAGCGCCCACTCCGCTGTCACGCACGGCGCGGTGCTCGCATCGTCGGGCGGCTGCTCGCGGTCAAGCTGCAGGAACAACTCGCTGGTGAGGGTGTAGCCCTCATCACGCGGAAGACCCGCGGCCCGGGCACCGGACGCAAAACCCGGCTCATGTGCTCGTGCGGCGCGATGATCTGCCGCCGCGGCCGACTGGCTGGCTGGCTCGCTGGCTGCCGGGAACATGCCCCTGTCGTCCACTATCGCGCCGTCCTCGCGACGTTCCTACCGAGCCACAGTACCGGCTCTACAACGTTGATGGGATAAATGGCGCCGCGAATTCTGTCCGGCTCGGGGGGCACGCCGGGGATATGGTTCTGGTAATCGTCGGGATCGAACACGCCAACTGACGGGTCAAGATAGAAGCCGATCGCGGACGTGACGAAGAACCTGATCTGCTCCTTGTGAAAGGTCTGCTCAAGCAGCGGCAGGATCAGTCCCGCGTTGTCCGAACGGGACAGCCGGATAAGCCGGTTGAAGAACTCGGCGGCATACTCCTCGGGGACCCCGGGGAATTCCTCCCTGCCCAGGTCATACTCCACCACGCGCAGTTTCTGCGCCGACTCGAGTACCCGGATCTCGTCAAATTTGGTAATGCATACGGCCACGTGATGAGGGAGCCTGCCTCGGCGCGCGACCTGGCTTCTGAGCTGGGCCAGCACCCCGTAGCTGTGCACGAACGCGTCGCCGCGCTCGAACTCGCTCACCGGGTCGAAGAACAGCACGATCCCCGCGCTGCGGGCGAGGTTCTCGACGAGCCGGTCGGAAAGGTTCCGCCCGAGCAGCCGGCCGTCCGCGCTCTCACCGGGAGCGTCCATCAGTTCGAGCGGGACTCTGAGATAGAGATCCCGGCGCCGGAACCGCCACCTGTCCCATTCCCTGACCGCCTTCGGCAGTTCCGCCTCAAGGGACCAGCGGTAGTTCTCGATGGCCACCGTGGTCTGGGGGAATTCATGGTCGTGGCTCATCGAGTTCATGAACTTGATCAGCGCCTGCGTGGACCCAGGGTTGTCGCCGGTCAGCGACCAGCCGAGTTCTGGCTTGCGCAGCAGCGCGATCTGGAGCGCCGCGAGGAAGGTCGTCTTGCCCGTCTGCTGCGCGCCCAGCATTGTTATGCCCCGTGGCGGCGGGGGTCCCGGGTTCGGCGGCGGCTGGGCACCGGAGGGTCTCGGCGGCATCTAGTCAGCTCCATCGGGGATCGCGAGCGGGAAAGGCAGGGCCTGGAGGGCGGGGGGCACAAGGCCGAGTCCGACCGCGAAGGCGTGCGGGTCGAAGGCGTTGAGACTGGCCGTCATGTCGGTGCCGAGGAGGCGCCAGACCTCCTCAGTCGGGTCCTCATAGAGGTCGTCCGGATCGTCCGCGCTATCGCGGATGGCGCCGAAGGCCATGCCGTCATGGTCCTCGGTGAGCCGCCGCAGGAAGACCCGCCAGTCATGCCGCCGCGGGCACGGGAGGATCTCCGAGACTCGGTCGATCTTGTGCGGGAACGCCGGCCTATACCCTACGGTCACGAGCGCCGGCCGTCCCGCCGCGGCCGCGTCCAGCCCTTGCAGCCGCCTGGCGACCTCGGCGAGCATGCACTCGATCTGCGCCGCACGGGGATACCGCACGTCCGATGGGACACGGGCGCGCAGCGCGCGCAGGCGGCGGGCCAGGGTCTCAGGGTTGCTCTCCGCCCAGGCGGCGACGTTCACCGCCTCATCGCCTGTCATCCGGTTGTGCGTGTGTGCCGCGTAAGTGAGCAGGGAGAACGTCACCGGCCCGTCCGCAGCGTCCTGGACGTCCGCGATGAGCTCGTCAGCACGGTCGATCCTGGTCTGGAACACCTCAGCGGAGCCGCACGCCTCGACCGCCACGATCAGATGCGAGGGTCCGTACACGTCGAGGCGCTCAGGTACCTCGGCGAGGACGTCGAGCCAGGCCCTCGGGTCCGAGCGCAGTTTTACCGGCAGCCCGTCGAACCGGACCAGGCCGGGACGCAGCAGTGTGGCAATGAGGTGGTAGGTACCTGGCGGGACCTTCGCTGAGGCCATGGAGACGAGCTGGAACTCAAAGGCCGCATCGCGCGCCGCCACGGCGAATACGGTGCCGTTGTCGTCGCCCGGCTCGCAGCGGACCGTGAACTGCCGGGTATCGCCGCGCCGCGCCTCCGGCAGGAACAGCTGCTGAGCGGTGAACTCGAGCCGGCCCGACCGCCTGCGGCGCAGCAGCACAAGCTCGTACCACAGGGACGGCGGCAGCGGCACGCGCGCGGTGGCCTCAGCAAGCAGGTCATCAAGCGCAGTCCGTGAGCGGAATGCCCAGGAACGGGGGTAGGCGTCCTTAGCGATCTGGAACACGCGGTCGGCGTCGAGCGCGTCCTGGCCTGCCTCGCCCGTGAACTCCCGACCGGTGCGGGCTAGGACAATGCTGCCGTCGTCCTCCGGCCGGATGCGGTCGAGTAGCTTAGTATCATCGACCACGCCGAGGACGCGCAGCGAGTGGAAGTCATGCCAGCGTCGCTGGACCCGCGGAGTGCCAGCGCTGTCGAGCAGAACCTTCCAGACGGTGACCCGGGACGGGCTGAACTCGGCGATGGTGAGCGCCTTGCCCGTACGAAGGCGCGCGATGTCGCGGGCCAAGCCAGCGGTGATGGCTTCGGCACCCGAGTCCTGCGCGGCACTTGTCACCAGAGCACCCCGAATTTAGGTCAGTGTCTTAGCATCAAGGGCCCATGTAAATTTTCACGGAAGCGTACAAAGCTGACGTTCCCGCTTAGTTTCTACCCCATGACCAGGTTATAGCATGTGTTCCGCCCTTGCCATCGTTTGTATCTTATGCTGAGAGCGTCGGCTCGGTGGCGACGGCACGACGGAGGGCGGCGGCGTCAGATGGCGGAGAGCGGCGAACGTCGGAAGCGGACCGGATTCCTTATCGCGGTTTCCGGGGCGCGGCCTGATGTGCTCGATCGGTGCCCGACCGAGCGCATAAAGTTCCAGAGCCTCGGCTGGGCAATCCTCATCACCTGCGGCATGGCCACAGTGTCTATGTGGTTCGCGCTTACCAGCGCGATGGGATTTAACCCAGTGCTATCGTTTCCCGTCGCGGTCTTGTGGGGCCTGATCATCCTGGGCATCGACCGATGGCTGGTCACGTCGATGCCGATTGACGGAAAGCGCAAGTTCCTGATCGCCGCGCCGCGGCTGGCACTCGCGATCCTGCTCGGGAGCCTGATCTCCACGCCGATCGTGCTGCGGATCTTCGAATCAGAAATCAACAACCAGATCTCCGTGATCAAGGAGAACAATGAGGCCGCGTTCCTCACCTCGCAGCAAAACAGCGCGGTGCAGGCACGGGTGACCAAGTGGCAGAACACGGTCAATAACCTGCAGCAAGTCATCGACTCAAACGGCGCGAAGCCGATCAACCCGGCGAGCGACCCGGTGGTCCAGGGCCTGACCACGCAGCTTGACAACGAGCAGAAAGTCGCAACCTCCGATTATCATGCCTGGCAATGCCAGCTCTACGGCGGCTGCGGCGCCCCGAAGGGATCCGGCCCGCTCGCGGCGGCCAGCGAAAAGCGCTACAACGACGACGAGGCCCAGATCGCCATGCTCACCCAGGAGATCCAGGCGCGGGACCAGGAACTGCAGGCCACCGACGCCAATTCGGAGCAGAGCAGGCTCGAGCAGGCGAGGAGCGCGCTGCCCGCGGCCCAGGCCCAGCTCACGGCGGCGCAAGCCGCGGAGACCTCGCTGCTTAACAACTTCCAGGTCACGAACGGCGCGACCAACGGGCTGCTGATTCGGCTAAAGGCGCTTGATCAACTGTCGGCCGGGAGCTCCACCCTCCAGCTCGCGCGCCTCCTGCTCTTCCTGCTGTTCCTGGTTATCGAGGTGCTCCCGGTGACCGTCAAGCTGCTGCAGCCGGCGGGCAACTACGAGAAGATCCTGCGCAAGGAGATCGCGAACGAGCTGAGCCGGGCTCAGTGGGAGATGCGCGGCCGTCACGCCACGACCGGACCATCCGGAATGTCCGACCCGGAGGACATGCTGCGCCCGTCAGCGGGTGACGCCGCGTACGACGGGCGCCGGCGCCGGGGCCGCGATCCGCTCGACGCCGAGCTCGAGAGCGTGTGGAACACCAAGGTTGAGCCGGTGGGGGGCTGGGCACAGCGAGCCAACACAGTCTACGAGCCCAGGCCGGATGACATGACCGGGCCCAACCGGCTGGACGACGAGCTGCGCGGGCTGTCGGACACGCGCTCCCTGAGCGGCTACGACGAGGGAGACGGCGGCATCGAGCGCCGGTACGGTGACGACGAGCTGTGAGCTGGCTGGTCAGCAAGCCTAACGGCGGCTCCGCGCCCTCGGAGTCGCGCATGCTGAACAGCCGCTACCGGCTGGTCTACAAGCTCGGCGGCGGCGGCATGGGCAGCGTCTGGCTGGCCGACGACACGCTGCTTGAGCGCTCTGTCGCGATCAAGGAGCTCATCCAACACGCGGGGTCAAATGACCTGACGGAGCGGCGGATGCGCGCCGTTCAGGAGGCCAGGGCGATGGCCCGGGTGCGGCACCCGGCTATCGTGCCCATCCACGACGTGTTCTTCAGCGATGATGACCCCTGGATCGTCATGGAGTACATCAGCGGCCGCTCGCTGCACGACATCATCAAGGAACAGACGTTGGATGATCAGTCGATCGCCAGGATCGGGCTACATGTGCTGCGCGGCCTGATTGCGGTGCACCGGGCGGGTGTCGTGCATCGCGACGTCAAGCCGACTAACATCTTGGTGGCCGACGACGACTCCATCTTCCTCGTGGACTTCGGGATCGCCCGGATCGCCGGCGACGCGTCACTGACCGGCCAGACCATCGTCGGGACGCCGGACTTCCTGGCACCTGAGCGGTTCAAGTCCGGCTACAAGGTCGGCCCGCCCGCCGACATCTGGGCACTGGGCGTCACCTTCTATTATGCGCTTGAGGGTTACACCCCGTTCTCGCGCGACAGCGAGCACGGCTGGGAAGCCACCATGATGGCGATCCTCAAGGAGCCTCCCCGAGTGCCGTCCCGGAGCGGGCGGCTCACCGACATCACGCTGCGGATGCTGGGCAAGGACCCGGAACGGCGGGCCGACGCAGGCCAGGTACTCGCGGTCCTCGAGGGCATCGTCGGCGAGCGCGGAGCACCGTCGCCGTTGTCGCAGCCACCGGTGAGAGCACGCGCCGACCAGCCGACATCGCCGGCCCCACCTCCGTCCCTGCCCCCGTCCCAGGCGGCGCGCACCGGGGCGACAGGCCTGCTGGCGGATGCCGGGCCAGAGCGCCAGACGCGGGGTTGGCGGCGGGACTGGACCGGTCCCTCCCCGCCACCGCTTCGGCGGCCCGTCCCTACCGCAGCCCGTCCACGCGGCAACCAGGCAGGCGCGAGCTTCCAGTCCGGTGAACGCAGGCGCGACCCCCGGTTCGACAACGCCCGCGAGATGATCAGGAACGTGGGGACCGACACCGCGGTTGCCGTGCTGCTCGCGATGTCCGCCGACGACGCCTCACGGATCCTCGCCGACTGCGAGCCCCGGCTGTCCGGCGCGCTGCTGCAGGGCATCGCCGCCGCCCGGCCCGCCACCGCGGCCACGATCCTCCGGTCGCTACGCTCCACCGCCGCCGGGCGCGCGTTCGCCTACCTGCGGCCGGACACGGCCGCGTCCGTGGTGATGGAGATGACGCGCGCCGACATGCTGCGGGTCCTTGACAGCGCAGACGAGCGGAGCGCGGCCGGGGTGATCATGGCACTGCCCGTGCCCGCCGCGACCGCCCTGCTTAAGTCGATGTATAGCAAAGAACGGGCCGCTCAGGTGCTCACACACGTCCGGCCCGCCACCGCCGCCGAACTGCTGCGCTCCGACTCCAAGTTCGCAACCGCCGTGCTCCGCCATCTCAGCGAGCCGGTGCGCGAGCAAGTCAGCCGACACCTGCTGCGGCCGCGAGAGCAGGAGGACTGACGACCAAATCAAGCCAGGTTCTGTTCGGTCTGGAGGCCGTCGATCAGCGGCAGCGGGAGGAACTGCGCATAGCCTGCGGTGAGGCCGAGGGCGAGAGCGAACTCGGGGGCGGAGAAATCATCGATCGCGGTGCCGATGTCGTTGCCGAGGAACCGCCACAGGGCATCGGGGAAGCCGTTGTCGTGGATCGCGCCGTAGGCGATCCCCGCATGCCGGGCTAGCCTGTCGATGTAGTGACGCCAGTCGTTCCGGTAGATGCACGGAATGATGCGGGAGGCGTCCACGGTGGGCGGGTGGGCGGGCCGGCTGCCCGCGGTGACGATCACCGGGCGGCCTTCGCCGCCGGTGAGCCGACCGTCCAACTCGGCCAGCACGCACTCGATCTGGGCGGCGGCCGCGTATCCGCCGGTCACGGCCGGGCGGCGGGCCAGTCTGGCCAACGTGTCGATCACTACGTCCGAGGTGTCGGCCCAGGCTAGCGTGGTCACCGGCACTTCCGGGTAGTCGCGGTTGTGCACGTTGATCGAGTGCGGGCCATACGTGATGACCGAGTAGGAAACCGGGACATCGGCCTGGTCGGCCACGTGGGCGACGAGCCGCCGCACGCAGTCGATGCGGTCTGTTACCAGTTCTGGTGAGCCTGATATCTCGATCGCCGCGATGAGATGAGCCGGTCCCGCGCCGTCACCTAGGCGATGCGGCACCGCGGCCATGATCGACGACCAGCGTCGCGGGTCATCGCGTGGCATGGTGGGCAGGCCGTAGAACCGGACGTGACCCGGATCGGGGTACAGCAGCTCGGCAGTGACCTGGTAATTGCCCGGGGGAACCCGGGCCGACTGTACGGTCCGCAACTGTCGGCGCCGCTCGCCATTGGGCGGTTCCGCTACCACAGCGAAGACCGTGCCGTACTCGTCGGTCTGGGCGCAGCGCACAGTGAACGAGACGCGCTCCCCCGGCGGGGTTCCCGGGGCGAAGAGAGGCAGCAGGCCCAGGTGGAGATTGCCCGAGGGGGATCTGCGCAGGCCCATCACGCTATACCACTCGGCGAGCCTGGCGGCAGGAGGCTCTTCGCCGGGCTCTGCGGGCGCGGCCGACCTGGAGTAGGGTTCAATGTCCGCTAGCGCCCGCCCAAGTCCGACGAGGACTTCCTCGTCGTTGGCATCGCCCTTTTCAGGGTAGGCGTCGGCGTAGGCCAAGTCCCTCCGTGTCGCGCCAGTGACGTCCGGCCGGGCGGGTTTGGGGGGACCGCCGATCAGGAACGGATCGTCCGGATCTGCTGCGGGGATTCTCAGGTCCCTGCGCGCCTCTAGGTCGGCCACGGGATCGTCGGTCGGCGCCGCAACGCCGGCTTCGATGAGCGTTTCTTCCCTGGCATCCGACCCGCCGCTTTCCCCGGAGCCCGCGCCGTCCGGCCTTGCCGGGTGCCCGTCAGGGACGACGGTGACTTCTAGCTCATGGTCGCCGATCGTGATGCCCCTGGGGTTGATGATCGTGAGCCAGAGGGAACGCTCGCCATCCTTGCGGGGGGTGACGACGAACTCGGCCGGGCCGTAGGAGCCGCCGAAACGGTGTAGCACGACGGCGGGATCGTGCATCACCCACTGATCGAAGTCCGCGCCGCCGTCAAGCTCGAAGGTGTAGGCGATCTCCTCCTGCGGGAGCTGCCAGGGCGCTGGGGCGCCATCCTGCGTCACCAGGGCCAGATCCACCGCCACCAGGTGCCGGCGGCCGACGGTCATCTGCCTGGGCCAGCCCACCCGAGGCTGAAGCAGGAGAGTCATGCCCACGTCCTGCCCGGAGCTCGCGTCGGTGTTCACGGCTACTTCCCCGTGCCGCCGGGATCGCCGGTGCCAGCGGTCCGTTGCCGTACCGAAGGCGAGATGAGCAGCCATGGGCTGCCGAAATAGACGTACATGAACGGATGAAGGAGGGGAAGCAGTGCCTTGTCTGCCGCGTTCCGCTCGTCGTCCGAGAGGCCGCTGAGGAACCACTGCGGGTTCTTGTTCATCTCATCCAGCGCTTGGGCGCGGAGTTGGCGGACCGCCTCGGCGACGGATAGTCCCGGGTCGGTCTTGAGATGCTTGAACAGCTTGTCGGCGAGGATACGGGCCTCGTCCTTGCCCACCGCGCCCGTTGTCGCCAGCACACCAGCCGCCCCAGAGCACAGGAACACCTCCGCGAAGCCGCGTTGTGCTCTGTCATTGTATTTGCCGGTATCGACACTTTCCAAACCACTGACGCAGCTGTTGAGGAACACCAACACTGGCTGCGAGCGCAGCCTGAGCAGGTCGTAGTCGAACTCGACGGCACGCCCATAGGGCATTCCGCCGAGCACGAATTCGTCTGGTCTATCGCTGAATGTGCCATGGCAGGCGACGTACACGATGGACAGCGCCCTGGACTGAGTGGCCAGGTTAGCGAAGAGAGCCTCCATGCTCGCGAGTGGGTCCACGACGTAATCCGTGAACAGCGCCTCGTCGGAGGCCATGCCGGTAGCGAAGTACGCGGCCACAGGGCCGCGGGCCTGCCGGCGACCGGAGTTCGCGAACGTCTGCATTATCTCCGGGAAGGCCACATGGGTTGACACTCGCCGCGTTACCGTCAGCACAGCACCGAGGAAACCGGGCTCAGGTCCCGTTTCTCCCGGCTTCGGCGGCAGCCAGAGAAGCTCCCACGGGATGCGATACCCGGTGTCGTCCCAGACCGCCAGCTTCAGCTCTCCGTGTTTACGACGGTGGTAGTACAGCCATTTGGTCAGCTCTCCCTTCTGGGAGGACCAGATCCGCAGTTGCCTCAGAAACTCGCCAGGTGGTGGCCCATTTCGCGTGATGTTGTCATTGATGGCAAGGTTGGGCCTGCCATACCTAAGGTTGTCAAAAATTTGACCGTCTGTGCAGAAGCAGTGCACATCGAACCCGAAGCACGGTGCGCCGTCGGACGACTCCCGCGTGTAAACGCGGAGCAGTGCCATGCCGTCCGGCAGTTCCTCAAGCTCGTCCGCGTTGCGTTCAGAGAGGTCCTCCATCCGGTCGGCACGGGAGATCTCCTGGTGCTGCTCGGACTGCGGTTGCTCGACGGGCTGATTCCTTAGGTGCCGCCGTCCCCGGAAAGGACCGCGCCACCGACGGCCACCTTTCTTGTCGTCATCGTCAGACATCTGGCTCTCCGCTCGCCGAATCGGGCCATCCAGGCGAGGATCTGGCGGAGGCGAACGGCATGGTCAGGGTGGCGTGCTGAAGGGAAGCCCGAAGTTCGGCGGCGAGCTGCGCGGCGAGGCGGCCGTTGGGCTGCCACCCGGGATCGATCACCACAGAACGCACCCGGCGCTGCGCCTGGCCAAGCGCCTGGATCTTACGGCCCTCCTTGAGTACGTCATCGAATCCCGTCAGACCGACGTTGACGGGCACCGTACCGGTCTTGCTGTGCGCCAAGGGCACGTTCGCGCGGCCATCGGTGATTACCACGAGGATCGCCTCGGTGACCGCCGGGCCGCCCTGCTGTGTACTGCGTCGCAGCAGCTCCCAGGCCAGGGCGAGGCCGTGCGCCAGCGGCGTCGCCCGGCCGGGGGTGCGGTCAAGCGCCGCCAGGACCCGGGGGTCGAGCACACCCCGAGACTGGAACTGGGTGGCCCGCAGCTCGCTGACGACGTCAAGGGCGGAGCCGTCCGGCTCCGCGCCTACCTCTACCACCCCGACCAGGGCGCGGTTGACGTAGGCCCAGCCCAGGTACTCCTCCAGCGGCTCGTACCAGTCCCAGTCGTGGGTCCGGCAGGTGTGATCGAGCAGCAGCACGAGTAGCTGTCCCGGCTGCGGAGCCCGGCGATAGCTGAGCAGATCCTGCTTCTCCAGGTGCAGCCGGTGGGGAAGCCGGTAATGCTCGCCATGCTGGGGACAGCGCAGCCGCTGGAAGTGCGCGGCTTTCAGCAGGGTCGCCGCGACCGCGATATCGCTACTGTTCAGCGCGCACTGGGTACCGATCGGCTGCCCGCGCGGCGGTCCAGTCAGTACGCGCTGCCAGCCAACGCGCAGCAAGGGCGCGTCCCGGCCGGGCTGGACGGCGTCTTCCGGATAGGAGTTGCTGCGGTCCGGTTCAGGAATGAACTCCCTCTCAGCAGGCTCGTCAGATTCCACGGGCAGATGGCCATTGGTGCCGCCGTCCTGACGCAGCAGCCCGGGGGCCGCCCGTCCGTCCTCGGGTCCGTTCTGACTGCCGCCGCCCCAGGTTCGTGCCGTCCCACGCTGTCTGAGCAGGCCGGTGAGCTCAGCTGCGCTGTCGACATGGCCGGGTAGCACCTCAAGGCCGCCCGCCAGGGCGGCCATTGCCCGAGCGAGACGGCCGAGCGCGAGATAGCGGCGGGCACCGGGGACGCCGGGAGCGATGATGCTCAGAACCCGGCTTACCGCCATGTTGGAGAGGCTGGGCAGCGCTGCCCCCAGCCGGTTCCTGACCTTCTGGGTCAGCAACGGGTCAGGGTCCCAGGGCAGTTCCAGGTCCGGGTCGGGGTCCCAGGGCAATTCCAGGCCCTCAGCATCCACCCGGAGGGTGAAGCGGTCGAGCAGATGCGCCGAGACCTTGTCAACCTCGTCGCTGCGGAGCGCGGCCAGCCAACGGTCCCGCGGACGCCACAGCTGGGATACACCCGAGCGTTCCAAGTGCACCACATCGGCACCGACCAGGGTGATCGCGGCCCGGGCCGCGGGCATACCAAGCCAGGCCAGATCGGGCACCACCACGATGCCCGGATCTCGCTTATAGCCGGACAGCCGACCAGGCCTCCACTGGAACCCCAGGTTCTCTGGAGGCGCGGGCTCGGTCAGCGCGAACCGCTCCCACAGGGTGTCCTCTGCCATCTTCGGCCCAAGCTGGATCAGCAGCGGGCCGCTCCCCGGCGGGACAGGCCCAGGCTGAGCCTCGCCGGACTCAGCGTCGCGGGGCGGAGCATCCGTTAGCAAGGCCTTGAGCCAGCGGGCCAACGGGTAGATCAGGACTGGATCGAGGTCGAGCAGGAGGATGCCCGCGAGGCTCGGGTCGAGGGCGGCGCACGCCAGAGCCGTCGCGACCCGTCTTGTGACCGCCACCGCCTTACTCCTCGGGGATGAGTTCGCCGAGGAGGGCCTTGTCCGCCTGGGACCATTCGAAGCCATCGGGGTAGACAACCTCGCGACGGCGGTGCCTTATCGCGTACTCCGCGACTTTGCGCACGTCGCGGGGGGCCGTCTCGCCGCGATGCGCGAACGCGGCGACCGCCCGTGCGGCCTTCGCCATGACGATCTCAGCGCGGTGCCCTACCACCTCGAACCTGGCCGCCACACGCGCGCACAATCTGATCGTCTCCTCCGTCACCCTCACATTGGGGGCCGCCTTCTTGGCTGCCTCAATGTCCTTTCCTGTCTGGGCGTCTTGCAGCTTCCCCTGCCTGAGCCATGCAGATTTGGATTCCTCCCAGCTACGCTCGACATCGAATCTCAGGACGGTTTTTAGAATCTCTTCTCGAATAAGCGGCGTCTGCTCCGCCTCGATCGCCACGAACAGGCCGAATCTGTCGAGCATCTGCGGGCGGAGCGACCCCTCGTCGGGATTCATGGTGCCGACGAGCATGAAGGACACATTCTCCTCCTGGTCGTTGATCCCATCGCGCTCGACGACGAGCACGCCAGTCGACACCACGTCGAGAATGAGGTTCACGATGTGATCGTCGAGCAGGTTGACTTCGTCGATGTAGAGCATTCCGGTCTCGTTGGCCAGCTTCAGCAGGCCTTCCTTGGGTTCCGGATTCCCTTTCATGAGAGCTTCTATATCCCAGCCGCCCATTACCCGATCATCGGTGGCGTTGATGGGCAGGGTCGCCGGGAGACCGTTGTACATCATTTGAGCGAAGGAGCGTACGATCGTGGACTTGGCCGTGCCTCGCTCGCCACTGACCAGAACCCCGCCGACCGAGGACCCCATCACGTAGGCGATGGCGAGCATCTCCTTGAGCTTGTCCTGCCCCACGACGTAGCTGTACGGAAGGAGCGGGAAATTTATCCTCTGGCCTGTCCCTTCTCTCGCATGCTCAGGCACCGCTTCTCCGGTTCCATTGCATGCGTACCTGTACCTGGGCCCCGGAGTTGATATTGACGATCTTCGTGTCCACACCCGTGCCGAGACTCAGCCCGAACTCGACCTCGAACTCATCGGGCTTGTCCTGCTCCGCCATGACTGTGAGACGCCGCGCGGTCTGGGCGGCAGCCGCGCAAGCCATTTCGATGGCCTCCTCGTAGATCTGCTGCGTGGTCTTGGCAACGGCCTTCGCGGCCGGCTTGGCGATTCCGCGCGTCTCGACGTCCGAATAGAAGTCCTTCGAATCTTTGTCTGACGTGTCGGCTACCTCGATGCGAATCGGCACCGAGCCCTCGACAATCGATGCCATGTCCTCGACAGGGGTAATCTCCACCGTGGCCATCTCGCCATCCTCTTTCCGCTCCGCCGCTACGCCACCCCGCGCCGCGCGCATCCATCAGTGTGCCGTGAGCGGGGCGTTTAGGACCAGATAATCACAACTTTTGCCAGGCCGATTCACGATGGATGCGGCATTCTGCCGGTGGCCGGTAAAGCTGATCTTGGTATACAATCAAAGTTCTGCTCGGGCACGATGTCAGGATAAGCAGGACGCCGGGCGGGGAACCCCGCGCTCGTTCGGTATGACCCTAATTGTGATCTTGAATTCGCCCCTTATCGCGCGGCCCCGCAGGCTGGAGGCGGAAGACGTCCCCTGCGGGACAGCAGGTCAACTACCTGCCCAACTTGGGCTGCCATTGCGCCTACCGGGGCACTGCTCAGGGCCGCAAATAGTGCAATGTCCAAACAAGGTCGGACATTACCGACACCGATGGGACGGGCAGGTCGCGAATTCGCATCGATCATGGCAATCGCGTGAACCACACCGCTGATCCGGGAGCCTCTTGAATGCCCGGGATCCGTAGAGGTCCAGGTCCGCAGGCCAGTCACCTCGCGGGCGATGACCGTCTTCATGATCTCTGTGTTGGCCAACGGCTCGTCACGGTTCCCGTGCCCGCGCCGCGGCCAGCGGGTGGCCGAGCTCGGCCATTTCGGCGCCGACGGGAACCTCGGCGGGTCAACCTACAGCGCCGACTCACCCGCGACGGTCACCCGCTGTGGGGGCATCGGGCGGTCCCCGGCCTGCCAGTGCACCTTCGCCAGTCGCGGATTGGCCAGGTATCCGCCCTCCAGGCCAGCGCTGGGAGCGCGCAGAGGGGGAGCGATTTCTCAGCGTTCTGCTTGATTTCCCGTTGAGGCCTCAATAGACAAATCAAAGGGCTGACGAGCATGCTGGCAGGCAGAAGGCTGTCGTCGTTCGAGGGAGCTGCCATGACTGCAGCGCAGGGCCGGTGGAACGCGGGTGTCATGCCGTATGCGGAGATGGGGTACTACGACGCGAGCTACGTGCCGAAGGACACCGATATCCTGGCGGCCTTCCGGATGGCGCCGCAGCCCGGCGTTGATGCGGTGGAGGCCGGCGCCGCGGTTGCCGGGGAGTCCTCGACGGCGACATGGACGGTGGTGTGGACCGATCGGCTGACCGCGCATGAGCATTATCAGGCGAAGTGCTACCGGGTGGATCCGGTGCCTGGCCGGGAGGGTGAGTACATCGTCTATATCGCCTACGATATCGACCTGTTCGAGGAAGGCTCGATCCCGAACCTGACATCCTCGATCATCGGCAACGTGTTCGGGTTCAAGGCGCTGCGCTCGCTGCGGCTGGAGGACATGCGGATCCCGCTGCATTATGTGAAGACGTTCCGCGGCCCGCCGCACGGCATCGTGATGGAGCGCGAGTACCTCGGCAAGTACGGGAGGCCGCTGCTGGGCGCGACTACCAAGCCGAAGCTTGGCTTGTCCGCGCGCAATTACGGGCGGGTAGTCTATGAGGCGCTCCGCGGCGGGCTGGATTTCACCAAGGATGATGAGAACATCAACTCTCAGCCGTTCATGCGCTGGCGGGACCGGTTCCTGTTCGCCATGGACGCAGTCAACCGGGCGGTGCAGGAGACCGGCGAGATCAAGGGGCACTACCTGAACGTCACCGCCGCGTCGATGGAGGACATGTACGAGCGGGCCGAGTTCGCGAGGGAACTGGGCAGCATCGTCGTCATGGTGGACCTGACCGTCGGTTACACGGCGCTGCACTCAATGTCGAACTGGGCACGGGCCAACGGGGTTCTGCTGCATCTGCACCGGGCTGGCCACGGGACCTACACGCGGCAGAAGTCGCACGGCGTCAGCTTCCGCGTCATCGCCAAGTGGTGCAGGCTGATCGGCGTCGATCACATCCACGCCGGGACGGTGGTCGGCAAGCTGGAGGGCGACCCCGCCATGGTGCGCGGGTACTACGACACGCTGCGCGCATCGCGGATACCGCAGGATCTCGGCCAGGGCATCTATTTCGACCAGGACTGGGGATCGATGCCCGGTACCATGCCGGTGGCCTCGGGGGGCATCCACGCCGGGCAGATGCACCAGCTCCTTGGTTACCTGGGTGAGGACGTCATCTTGCAGTTCGGCGGCGGCACCATCGGCCATCCGATGGGTATCGCGGCCGGCGCCACGGCCAACCGGGTGGCCGTCGAGGCGATGATCAAGGCCCGTAACGAGGGCCGTGACTTCTTGCGCGAGGGCGAGGATATTCTCGCCGCGGCGGCGAAGCAATGCCGCGAGCTGCAGGCTGCTATCGACACCTGGGGCGATATCACCTTCAACTACGAGTCGACCGACACGCCGGACGTCACTCCCACGCCGACCACCTGACGGCCAGCCCGGTCGGCCATCGCCGCGGCGCCGCGGCTGACACTAGGAGCATCCATGCGGATCACCCAGGGCACGTTCTCCTATCTTCCTGATCTCACTGACAGCGAGATCCGGGCACAGGTGCAGTACGCCATCGACCAGGGCTGGGCGGTGGCCATCGAGTTCACCGACGACCCGCACCCTCGCAACGTGCTGTGGGAGATGTGGGGCCTGCCGATGTTCGAGATCTCCGATGCATCGGCGGCCATGCACGAGGTGACGGCCTGCCGGAAGGCCTGGCCCGATCACTACATCCGGGTCTCTGCCTATGACGCCGCGCTCGGCCGGCAGACGACGGCGCTGAGCTTCATCGTCAACCGACCGGCGCACGAGCCGGGCTTCCGGCTGGACCGGCAGGAGGCATCCGACCGGCGGATCCGGTACACGCTGCATGCCCCCTACACGACGGACCGGCCGGGCGGCGGGCGCGGTGGCGGATGAGCCCGCCGGCCGCGGGGGGCTTCATGATGCCTCCGCCGGGGGGCGACGGCACCGCCGGCCCTGCGTCCCCTGGCAGTGCCGCGGGCCGCGCGGCAGATAGCGACCCGGAGCCCGGCGGCCGGGAGCAGCTCCCGGCGGACGCGCTCGTCGACCTGGACGAAGAGGGCAAGGCACTGCAGATATCCGCCTTGCTGGAGCGGCTCGACAGTGAGTTTGTCGGGCTGTCCCCGGTCAAGAACCGGGTCCGGGAGATCGCTGCGCTGCTGCTGATCGACCGGCTCCGGGCCCGGTACGCGCTGACCTCATCACGGCCCAGCCTGCACATGTGCTTCACCGGCAGCCCGGGAACCGGCAAGACCACCATGGCGATGCACATGGGCGAACTGCTACACGAGCTCGGCTATCTGCGCAAAGGCCAGCTTGTCACCGCGACCCGCGACAACCTGGTCGGGCAGTACGTCGGGCATACGGCACCCAAGACCAAGGAAGTGCTCAAGCGGGCCATGGGCGGAGTCCTGCTGATCGACGAGGCCTATTACCTCTACCGGCCGGAGAATGAGCGCGACTACGGCCAGGAAGCCATCGAGATCCTGCTGCAGTTCATGGAGGCGCACCGCGATGACCTCGTGGTCATCCTGGCCGGATACAAGGAGCGGATGGATGTGTTCTTCCGATCCAACCCGGGCATGGCCTCCCGGGTCGCGCATCACATCGACTTCCCTGACTTCAGCCTCGGCGACCTGACGCAGATCGCCGAGAGGATGCTGGCGGACGAAGAATACAGGTTCTCACCCCAGGCAGCTGAGGCGTTCCGCGAGTACATCAGCCTGCGGATGCAGCAGCCCCGCTTCGCCAACGCGCGCAGCATCAGGAACGCCATCGACCGCCTCCGGCTGCGGCAAGCGGGCCGGCTGGTAGCAGCCGGCGGTCAGATCAGCCGGGCGGATCTCATCGAGATCTGCGAAGCCGACGTGCGCGCCAGCCGCGTCTTCAACACCGCTGGCCGTCCGCCCGGCCCACCGGATGAGCCGCCCCATGCTCCGAATCAAGCGCCTGACCGACCGGGCTGACCGCAGGACAAGCCGGACCGTGGTGCCACAGCCGGGACGGCCTGGGCGGCGGCTGGGCGGTCAGGCCCGGAGCCGCGCTTCCATGAACCGCAGGATGAGCGGCGTGAAGATCAACTGCATCGCCAGCTCCATCTTCCCACCTGGCACGACGATGATGTTCGGCCGCGACATGAACGAGTCATGCAGCATTGACAGCAAGTACGGAAAGTCGATGCCCCTGGGGTTGGCGAACCGGATGACGAGAAAGCTCTCATCGGCGGTCGGGATGAAGCGGGCGATGAACGGATTCGACGTGTCCACCGTGGGGACGCGCTGGAAGTTCACGTGCGTCCGGGAAAACTGCGGGCAGATGTAATGGACGTAGTCCGGCATGCGCCGCAGGATCGTGTCCACGACGGCCTCGCTGGAGTAGCCGCGAGTGGTCTTGTCGCGATGCAGCTTCTGGATCCACTCGAGGTTGATGATCGGGACCACTCCGATCAGCAGGTCTGCATGCTGCGCAACGTCAACCTTGCCGGTGACGGCAGCACCGTGCAGCCCCTCGTAGAAGAGCATGTCGCTGCCGGGGTCGACGTCCTGCCACGGCGTGAAGGTGCCGGGCTGCTGCCCGTAGGGCCGGGCCTCCTCGGTGTCGTGCAGGTACCTGCGGACCCGACCGCCACCGTGTGTGCCGTATTCGCGGAACAGGGCCTCGAGTTCCTCGAGCAGGTTGGCCTCGGGTGAGAAATGGCAGAGATGGTGGTTGCCCTGCCGCTCGGCCTCCGCCATGGCGACGCTCATCTGCTGCCGGTCGTAGCGGTGGAAGGAGTCGCCCTCCACGATTGTCGCGTTGATCTGCTCTCGAAGGAAAATGTGCTGGAATGTCCTGGTCACCGACGAGGTGCCGGCGCCGGACGAGCCGGTGACGACGATAACGGGGTGCTTGGCCGACATTTGTTCTTCCCCCGCTACTGGGTCCGGAACAGCGAACGGACGTTGAACAGCGAGTCGTCGAAGGCGGGCTGCGGCAGGCCGGCCTGGTCGCGGTGATAGCGCTCGATCCGCTCGACCTCGTTCCTGGAGCCGAAAATGAGCGGCGCGCTCTGGTGCAGGCCCGTCGGCTGGAGTTCCATGACCCGCTGGTGGCCAGTGCTCGCGCCGCCGCCCGCCTGTTCGACGATGAACGCGATCGGATTGCACTCATACATCAGCCGCAGCTGCCCCGGCATGTCGGGCTCCTTGCTGTCCTTGGGGTGCAGGAAGACACCGCCGCGGGTGAGGATGCGGTACGTCTCAGCCACCAGGGACGCAATCCAGCGCATGTTGAAGTCCCGGCCTCGCGGTCCGGTCCCGCCCGCCAGGCACTCCTGGATGTAGCGGCGCACCGGAGGTTCCCAGAACCGCTCGTTGGATGCGTTGATGGCGAACTCCCCGCAGTCCTCGGGGATGCGCAGCTGTGGATGGGTGAGGATGAAGGCCCCGATGTCGCGGTCGAGGGTGAATCCGTCAACGCCCTCCCCGGTGGTGAGGATCAGCATGGTGGACGGCCCGTACAGCGCGAAGCCCGCGCACACCTGAGCCGTACCCGGCTGCAGGAAGTGCTCCGCCCTCGGCTCGGCACCCGGGTCGGGGCTGCGCAAGATCGAGAAGATCGTGCCCACCGAGATGTTGGCGTCAAGGTTGCTCGAACCGTCCAGCGGATCGAACACCAGCAGGTACTTCCCCCGCCGCTGTGCCGCCGGGACGGGGTAGATGTCTTCCATCTCTTCCGACGCCATCGCGGCCAGGTGCCCGGCCCATTCCGTCTCGCCGATCATCACCTCATTACTGACGAGGTCGAGCTTGTTCTGCACCTTGCCCTGGACGTTCTCCGCGCCAGCGCTTCCCAGGGCACCGGCGAGCGCGCCGCGGTTGACCTGGTTGCTGATGATCTTCACGGCGGTAGCCACCGCGTTGAGCAGCCCGGAGAAATCACCGGTAGAGCCGGGATGACGGTGCTCAGACTCGATGGTATATCTGGTCAGCGTCCTGCGCTCCTCACGCACGGCCTGCCTGCCTCTCCACCTCGGCCGGCCCGGCCTGTCCCTCGTGACCCACCCCTGAGGCGATCATGTTGGGCTTGAGAACGATGCCGGACGGCGTGCCGTCAGGCAGGTCCCGGCTGAGGGCGGCGGCGACCTTCTGCAGTCCGGGCACGGCTGACCTCCTGTTCGGGCCGCGATCGCGGCGTCAGCTACCCACACGTTAAGGCTACGCTGACGGCCGCGCGGGAGCCTCCCCCGCCAGAGCGGTCAACCGGTGCACCCTGTACCTGCTACAGAACTCGGCGCAGGGTCTATGACCTGCGGTTTGGCCAGATGAGCAGGTTGAGCCAGGATCGCGGTTGGTGTCTGTTCGCCTTCTGTATCTGGTCATGATCCGGATCTTCATCTGGTCATGATCCGGATCTTCGGCTGGATAAGCTAAGGCCGGAGGGCGCGTGGCACTGCACCATGAGCCTGGTCTACCGTGTCTTCCATGGTCTCATCCTTCCGGTTTGGCGGGGGGATGGGATCTAGGCCCCGCCGGACGCACTCATGCCTCGGCGGGGCCGCTGTCGTAACAGGCTCAGGGTTAGGTGGCACGGAACTTCCACTTCTTCCCCCTGGCGCCCCAGCCGGGTCCGGGAGAACATCATCCCGCCGGAGACTCCAGTCTTGTCAAGTCCGTACTGTCCGCTAATTTCCTTATGCCCATCCTTCGGGTCAAACTGGGAAATCTAGTGTAGGAGGCCATGTGATGGGAGCAGCGCCGTTGACCCCCGAGCCGTTGCCGGCGATCTTGCGGGAGGGCAGCCCGAGCCCTGCTCTGATCTGCCCTGACGATGGCACCGTGGTGTCACATGGTGAGCTGGCCAGTACCGTGCACCAGCTCGCGGGAGTGCTCGCGGGACTCGGTGTGGCGCGCGGGCAGCGGGTTGCGCTCGTGCTGCCGAACGGCCCCGAGATCGTGGAATTGCTGCTCGCTGTGGCGCTGTGCGGCGCTACGGCGGCGCCCATGAATCCTGGCTACACCGAAGCGGAGTACAAGTTCTACCTTAATGATCTTGATCCCAGCCTGCTGGTGGTCCAGGCGGGCCAGGGGGCGGGCGTCCGCCGGGCAGCCGGTGAGCTGATGATCGCAGACTTGTCGGTCCAGCGGCAGGGTCCGCCGCAGGTGTCGGTGGGCGGTATCGAGGCGAGGGCGGAGCGGTCATTCGACCTGGGCTCGCCGGAGGACGTGGCCCTGCTGCTGCACACTAGCGGCACCACCAGACGGCCGAAGCAGGTGCCGCTGCTGCAGCGCAACCTGATGGCGTCGCTGCGGGCGATCGGCGTGCACTACCGGCTTGATGAGGCGGACGTCTCCTACTGCGCGATGCCGCTGTTTCATGTCCACGGACTGATCGCCTCCACGCTGGCCCAGCTCGCGGTGGGCGGGTCGGTGGTCACGCCGCGGCGCCTTACCAGGCGACGGTACTGGCAGCAGGTCAGCACGCACGGTGTCACCTGGGTCTCCGCTAGCCCTACCACCCATCAGGAGCTGATGGAGCATGGCACGGCGCCGGCGCCGTCCTTCCGTTTCGTGCGCTCGTGCAGTTCCGCGTTGTCGCCTGACCTGATGGGGCGGCTCGAGAAGATCTACGAGGCACCGGTCCTGGAGGCGTACGGCATGACCGAGGCGAGCCATCAGATGACCTCGAATCCGTTGCCGCCCCGGCAGCGCCTGCCGGGCTCGGTAGGGATCCCGGCCGGCGCGGAGGTGCGTATCGTCGACAAGACCGGGCGGGACGTCCCGGCTGGGCACATCGGCGAGGTCGCGGTCCGCGGCCCGGGCTTGACACCTGGCTACTTGAACGACCCCCAGGCGAATGCCGAGTCCTTCTTCGACGGCTGGTTCCGCACTGGTGACCGTGGCCTGCTGGACGAGGGGTATCTGCGGCTGCAGGGCCGGATCAAGGAACTGATCATCCGCGGCGGAGAGAACATCTCCCCGGGCGAGGTCGAGGCTGTCCTGAAGGCGCACCCGGCCGTCGCCGATGCCGTGTGTTTCGGAATTGAAGACGAGAAATACGGCCAGGTCGTCGGTGCTGCCGTGGTGCTGAAAGGGGAGGCCGACCCGGCGGACCTGCGCGCCAGATGCCGGGAGTCGCTCGCTGACTTCAAGGTGCCTAAGGTCATATACGTCGTGCGGGAAATCCCGCGGACTCCCACCGGCAAGGTGCAGCGAAACCGGATCGCCGCCCAGCTGAGGGGGCAGGGGCCGTGAGGTTCGCCGTCGTGGGCGCGGGGGCCATCGGCGGGTACGTGGGCGCCTGCCTCAGCCGCGCCGGCACCGAGGTCACCCTGATCGCCCGCGGCGCCCACCTGGCCGCCATCCGGGAGCATGGTATCCGGGTGCTCAGCCAGGATGGTGACTTCCTGACCCATCCGCAGGCTAGTGACGAGATAGGCGCGGTCGCTGATGCCGATGTCGTGTTCCTGGGGCTGAAGGCCTACAGCCTCCCGGGGGTTGCTGACGCGTTGCACCGTGCCCTGCGTCCCCGGGTCCCGGTCATCGCGGCCCAGAACGGAATCCCGTGGTGGTACTTCCAGCGGCGGCCCGGCCCTCACCGCGATCTGGTGATTGAGAGCGTCGACCCCGGGGGCGTCATCACCAAGGCCGTCGACCCGGCCAGTGTGGTCGGCTGCGTTGTCTACTGCGCGACCGAGATCACCGAGCCGGGTATCATCCGCCACGTCGAAGGGAAGCGGTTCTCGATCGGAGAGCCGGACGAAACCGTGAGCGAGCGGTGCGGCGAGATCTCCCAGGCGTTCCGGGCCGCCGGCCTCAAGGCTCCGGTAGCTGCCCAGCTGCGGAATCAGATCTGGCTCAAGATGATCGGCAACGCGTCACTGAACCCGGTGACGGCACTGCTCGGGGCGACGCTCGGCCAGCTCGGACGGTCCCCGGCAGCGGTGCGGCTGGTGCGTGCCATGATGCGGGAAAGCGCCGATGTTGCGACGGCGCTGGGGATCAAGCTTCCGATCACGATCGACCGGCGGCTGGAGGCGGCCATTGAGGTGGGCGAGCACCGGACCTCCATGCTGCAGGACCGGCTAGCGGGCAAGCCGCTGGAACTCGACTGCCTGACCGGCGCAGCGATCGAGATCGCCGCGCGGGTCGGGGTTGACGTGCCTCAGACGCGGGCAGTGCATGATCTTCTCACTGCCTTCGCGGACCTAGGGGACCCGTGGACAAGCCGATGAGCCGAGTACGGCTCGTCAGGTGTGGCTCCTGGCGGGCCGGTGCTCCGCCTCCCCGACGCGTGAACGACAACTCCTTACCTCAGCCGCGTCACGACGCCGGTTTGCTGCTGGGGACGTGCCGGCGCAGGTCGCCGGTGCCGTGGGTAAAGCCGCGCTCGGTCAGCCAGTGCGTGATCCGGGCTGCGTCGGGGTGCGTGTCCGGGACGACGTTGTAGATGTAGTTCAGCCCGTGTTCGGCGGCCTCGTCCTCCAGCCGGTCCAGGATGAAGTTGCCGATGCCGGCGCCGCGCCTGGCCCGGTCGACCAGGAGCGTGATCTGAGCGGCGCCCCATTCCGAATCCAGCCAGCCGTAGCCGACGACGATCCCGTCGTCGTCAGTAACCCGCCACCACTCGTCGGCGATCGCAGCTCCGGGAGCGGGCTCGTCGAAGCCCACCGCCGCCAGTTCGTCCGGGCCGAACAACCGCTGCTTGTCAGCGTCCCAGTGCGGAGTGTCCTCCTTGGTCCAGTGCAGCGTCATCGCTCCTCCTTCGCCATGGCCCGCCGGTCGTGAGGCATCAGCCGGGCGGTTTGGCCAGCAGGCCGGCGTCGTTAGCAATCTGCCGCAGATCGACGCGGCGGATCTTGCCGGTGCCGGTGGTCGGATACTCGCTGACGAACACGATCCTGCGCGGTCGTTTGAATGAGGGCAGGCCCTCACGGCAGAATTCGATCAGCTCAGTCTCGGTAGTAATGTGGCCGGGTCGCAGGATCACGAACGCGACGGGCTTCTCCAGCCCGTCGGCGTCCCGAGCCGCCACGACGACCGCGTCCGCCACGGCCTGGTGGCCATGCAGCCGTGCCTCTACTTCGGCCGGTGCCACCCACATTCCGCTCGCTTTGAGCATGTCGCCGGTGCGGCCAAGGCACGTGTAGTAACCGTCGGCGTCCAGGACGTAGGTATCGCCGGTGCGTAGCCACTCCCCCTGGAACACCAGACGCGAGGCGCGGTAGCGCGACCAGTACCCGATGGCGGCCGATTCCCCTCGCACGAGCAAGGTGCCGGGCGTGCCTACTGGTACCGCGAGCCCGTCATCGTCCACGATCTTGAGGTCGTAGCCGGGAACTGTCACGCCCGTGCTGCCCGGGCGCGCTTGGCCGACCCGGTTTGACAGGAAGATGTGCAGCATCTCGGTCATGCCGATGCCGTCGAGGATGTCCACGCCGAAGTGCGTCGTCCATCGCGTGTACAGTGCGGCCGGCAGTGCCTCTCCGGCGGACGCCGCCAGCCGCACGCCGGCCAGCGCATCCGCGGGCAGGTCGGCGCGCAGCATGTTGGCGAAGAACGTCGGGCCGGCGAAGAACAGCGTGGCGCCGTACTCGCGGGCCCGGTCGGCTATGACCGCGGGCCGCGACGGTGCCGGTTCGAGCACGGCCGCGGCACCGGCCGAGAGCGGGAACAGCACCGAGTTTCCCAGTCCGTAGGCGAAGAAGGCCTTCGCCGCCGACAGGCACCGGTCCTGCGGCGTGATGCCGAGCACCTCCGCGCCGTAGGTCTCGCACACCACCTGGATGGAGCCGTGCCGGTGCATTGCGCCCTTCGGCGAGCCCGTGGTGCCCGATGTGTACAACCAGAACGCGGGCGAGTCTGCGGTGGTTGGATAGACGGACTCGTCCGGCTGGCTCTCCGAGAGCAGCGTGCCGAGCCCGTGCCACGGCAGTCCGCCCGGTGCCTCGCTGGCGTCGTCCGGCGCGAGCACGCCGCGCAGGTCCGGCGCGCCGGTGATCGCCTCGTGGGCCAGCCCGGCGAATTCGCCGGTCACCGCGAGCAGCCGGGCCCGCGAGTCGCGCAGCAGCTCGCCGAGCCCGGCAGCGTTGGTCATCGTCGACACCGGCACCGGGATTGCTCCGATCCGCATCGCCGCCAGGTAGGCGATCACGAACTCGGGGGAGTCCGCCATGCACATCACCATCCGCTGCTCGGGCTGCAGGCCGATACCGCGCAGCGCCCCGGCCGCCCGCAGGACCTGCTGGTGCAGCTGCCCGTAGGTCAGCTCGCCGCCCGGGCCGGTCAGCGCGAGCCGGTTCTCATCGCCGGCGGCCAGCCGCCGGTCGAGCAGGTACGCGCAGGCGTTGAACGACTCGCTCATTGACGTGTCCCGGTTCAGGGGAGGTGGACGTAGTCGTAGTCGAACGGCTGGCCGTTGATGCCGTTGCGCGGCGGGGCGATCCAGGCCGCGATCTCGTGCCCGAAGTGAGCCCAGCCCTCCCGGCCGACGTTGACCGCGGTGCTCAGGTAGACGTCCTCGGTGGGCAGCGCCGGGCCCATCGACTCCCACCAGTGCAGGAAGTTCGGCTGCCAGGACTCCAGCGCCCGCTGCAGCCGCCGGTCCTCGCGCAGGCTGACGTTGTTCGGGATCTTCTCGGTGTAGTCAGCGGCAGTGGTCACGGTCAGGCTCGCTTCCTGTTTGTCAATCTGTCACTCGCAGCACGACCGACGCCCCGGAGTCTCCGGCGGCGCAGCCGGTGAACAGGCCGACGCCGCCGCCGCGCTGGCGCAGTTCCTCGATCAGTTCGGCGATCGAGCGCAGCCCGGTCGGGCCCTGCGGGTGGCCGAAGATCAGGCTGCAGCCGTAGGAGTTCATCCGGTCCAGCGGGAAGCCGGTCTGCTGGGAGAAGTAGATGTCGTTCACGGCGAACGGATTGTGCGTGGTCACCGCGTCGACCTGGCCGATCGTAAGGCCCGCGTCGGCCAGGACCGCGTTGGCCGCCGGGACCGGGGCCTGGGGCATATGACTCGGGGCCACCCGCGCGAAACCGGTCGCGAGGATCTGCGCCACGCCGGCGCCGCCGGCTAGCTCACGGGCCTCGTCGACCCTGCTGACCAACGCGCCTGCCGTGCCGTCGGCCGGGTGGGTCTGGGTGGCGAAGGTATGCCGTCCGTCCGGGGAGGCCGACGGCAGTGCGCTGATGTCCTCGAGCACGATGGGCCGCACGCCCTCGTCGGCATCGATCACCCGCGGCGACCTGCGGCGCTGCGGGATCTGCACCTCGACCATGTACCGGCGCTGGAAGGCCCGGTCGTCGGCCAGCGCTTTGGAGTACTGGCTGAACCGCAGGGTCGCCAGCTCATCGAGGTCGCCGCGCGAGATTGAGGCTTCGGCGGCCACGTTCTCCCCAGCGGCCAGCATCGACGTGCCGGCCCACGGATCACGGGCGAAGCTGTCCAGTACCCAGTGCGTGGAAACCGGCGCGCCGCCCATCGCCGACGGTGCCGGATACAGCAGCTGCGGCCCGTTGCTGGTGCGGTCGGTGGCGACCACCAGCTGCAAGCCCGCCCCGGTGGTGACGGCGCCGGCCGCCGCGGCCAGGCACGCGACTGACGTGGCGCAGGCCTGGCTGATCATCGGGCCGCTCACCGCCCCGGCGCCCAGCCGCGCCGCCAGCGTGGGGGCGCCGTAGAAGATGTCCGGCTGCGGGATCGTCCAGCCCAGCACCAGGCCGGCAATCTGGGCGGGGTCGACCCGCCGCTCGGCGAGGGCCCGGGCGGTGACGTCGGCGGCCAGGTCGAGGCTGGATACCTCGGCCAGGGAGCCCTGCCACTTGGTGAAGGGCGAGCTCCACGCGAACCCGGCCGGGATTGCAACGTTGTCGTACCGCATCACGCAGTCCTTCCTGTTGTTCCCGCGACGATGACATGGGCGTGCGCCGGCCGGGCATAGAGCAGCTCGACCAGCGTCGACCGGTTGATTAGCACCTGCCGCTGGTTGACGTAGCCCTTGTCGGTGATCTCGCCGCCGTCCAGGTCGGCGGGGCGGGCCATCACCACGAGCCGCTCGATGCGGGCCGCCGAGCCGGCCGCGGCGTTGTGGTCGGCCAGGGCCTGCATGAGCGTCCGGTGCACGATCTCGTGCACGATCAGCTCGCCTTGCGGCTGCGGTTCCTCTCCCAGCAGCCTGCGGGCCTCGGCCGCGTTGAGCCAGGCCAGCGCGCACGCGTACGCACGGTTCTCGCCCGCGATCACCACATCGGCCAGCATGGGGGTGGCCGACAGCAACGCCAGGCGCACGGCCCCGACTCGCACGTACGTGCCGGTGGTGAGCTTGAAGTCCTCCGCGAGGCGTCCCCGGAACACCAGCCCGGCATTCGGATCGTCCGGGTCAGCCAATACCACCGCGTCGCCGGAACGATAGAAGCCCTGCTCGTCGAAGGCTGCCGCGGTGAGATCCGGCCGCGCGAAGTAGCCTGGAGTCACGATCGGGCCCTTCACCCGGATCTCGTACGCGCCTTCGGCTGGGGCGAGCTTGACCAGTGTGCCCGGCAGCGGTACGCCGATGCAGCGGGCGTCAGCGTACACGAAATGCGCCGTCGTCACCGCCGGAGCGGTCTCGGTCGCGCCCCAGGATCCGGTGACCGGGACCTCGCGGCCATCGCTGCGCGCCGCCAGTTCTTCGAGCCGGCTGCGCAGGGCCGTGGGCAGCGCCGCCGCGGCGTTGAATATCAGCCGCAGCCGGGAGAAGAATCGCGCCGCGAAGGCCGGATC
Source organism: uncultured Actinomycetes bacterium (assembly GCA_963835775.1). GTDB lineage: Bacteria > Actinomycetota > Actinomycetes > Streptosporangiales > Streptosporangiaceae > Palsa-504. The sequence continues at coordinate 201,374 of CAWIHB010000013.1, forward strand.
TGATTCCAGCGTCGGCACGAGCTGCGCGTAGCCCGCCGGGACGTTGAAGTAAATGGTCGGCGGCACGTCGGCGAGGTTCGCGATCGTCTGCGCGAACATCCCCGGCGCCGGACGGCCCGCGTCCACATAGATGGTGCCGCCGCAGGTGAGCATCATGTTCATGTTGTGGTTGCCGCCGAAGGTGTGACTCCAGGGCAGCCAGTCCACGATCACCGGCCGCTCGCTGGTAAGGAACGGCCACACCTGCCGCATCATCTGCTGGTTGGCGGACAGCATCCGGTGAGTGTTGAGCACGCCCTTCGGGGCCCCGGTCGAGCCCGAGGTGAACAGGATCTTCGCCACCGCGTTCGGGTCCAGGGCCTCGAACGCCGCCGTAACGCCCTGCCCGGGCACGGTCGTGGCGAGCTCATCGAATCGCTCCGCCCCCGGCCGCTCGCCCGCGCTCACAATCGCCGGCACGGCGCCCACCGCGTCGAGGGCCGCGGCGAAGCGATCGGCATCCTCGGCGAACACCGCGCCCGGACGGATCAGCTCGGCTATGGCCCGCAGGTGAGCATGGTCGCGGCTTTGCAGGGAGTACGCGACGCTGGCCGGCGCGACCGGAACGCCAGCGGTCATCGCCCCCAGCGTCATGAGCATGTGGTCGACGCCGTTGCCGGACAGCACCAGCAGCGGTCGGCCCGGGCCCAGCCCGCGATCCAGCAGCGCCTGACCGATCCCGTCGGCCGCTGCCACTGCCATGCCATAACTGCAGCTGCGCCAGGCCCCGGCGGGCCCGCGTTCGGCCACCAGCAGGTGATCCGGGTCCAGGTCCGCCCAGGCCCGCACGCTGTGCATCACCGTGCTGGGATAGGCGCCCAGCGGGTCGGCCGAGCGGAGGATCACACTGCCGTCATTGGCATTCTCGGATACCACGTTCGGCGAAGTGAACAGCGGCTCTGCAGGGCCCGTATCCATGCCCACCTCCAGGCCCTCGGCCGCGAGCCAGCCAGTCGATGATTATTCAACTAATAGGTTGAGGCCTGATGGTATTTTGTAGCTCTTCGCTGGCGTAGCACAACCCCGAGCTCGAGCTGGGACACCGCCGCGGGATGAACGCGCGCCGTGACCCGGGGCCTGAGGGCTATCGCGAACCCGGCGGCTACTGCTTACTTCCTGGCCGCGATGGCCTGGTCCACTGTCTGGTAGATGCCGAAGACCTTCGTCAGCCCGGTGATCTTAAAGATCTTCAGTATCCGCTCCTGCGTGCAGACCAGATCCAGCGAGCCGTCATGCGGCCGCACCCGCTTCAGGCCGCCGACCAGCACCCCCAGGCCGGTGGAGTCGAGGAACCCGACCTTCTCCAGGTTGACGATGAGCTGGTAATTGTTCTTGCCGACGAGATCGATGAGCAGCTCACGCAGCCGCGGCGCGGTGTAAATATCAATCTCGCCCTCGACGTTGACGACCTCAATGCCGTCTTTGCTGTAGTGACCCAGCTTCAGATCCACAAGTCCTCCAGCCGCCATGCGCGGCGTCACCCTCAACGTCCATCCCCGGGCGAATGGGCCAGGCGCAGCCACAGCCGGGGCGTGATCCCCTGCCACATCCAGCCACGTTCCGTTATCCTTTCTATACGAAATCATGCCTTCGGGTATCCCCCAGCGGGGGTGACACACAAAAAACCTGCGCCGGCATCACGCCGGTCACCCCAGCCGGGTGCCGGGCCCGGCCGCGGCACGACCGCCGCCGTGCTCATCGCGCGTGATGATTCGCCCGGCCCCACCGTAGCTGGGACAACGCAGGCTGACCAGCGCGCCGCGGCCGCCAGGCTCAGCCCCTTCATCATCTCCTTACCGGCACCCGTGACAGCCGTTTGGCCGGGGACTCACGGCGTCTCCTGAACGACAGGAAGGACGAGACAGTGGCCTGGACCCCGCCGATCCCGGCCGAGCAGCCGCTGGACGCAACATGGAAGGCAGCCGGGCAGGTCGTCACGCTGGCCGGCGCCCAGGCGGTGGCCGTGCAGGCGGCAGCCTCCATCACGCTGGCCGCACTGCTGTGGCCGCTGATCCCCGCAGCCCACGCAGTCGCCGGCCTGGCCAGCGCGCTGGGCCAGCGGCTCCCGCTACACCTGCTCCCGGAGCAGCAGGTTGTGGTAATGCCTGGATCGGGCGGTGCAGGACGGGCCGCGACGGTCTCCGGCGGCCCGGCGGGGCCGGTGCGGGCGGCCGCCGCGATCACGCTGGGGGTGGAGGAGGAGTTCGTGCTCCTGGACCCATCCACCGGCGCCACCGTGCTGGCCGGCCCCGAGCTGGTGCGGATGCTTGGCGGGGAGCCGGGGGTGCAGCAGGAGCTGATGCGGTTCCAGGTGGAGACCGGAACCAGGGTGTGCAGCAGCCTGGACGAGGTCGGCGGCGAGCTGGTCCGGCTGCGGCGGCTGGCCGCTGACGCCGCGGCTCGGCTGGGCTGCCGGCTGGTGGCCTCAGGAGTCGCGCCGTACCGCACGCCCGGGCTGGCCGCCATCACCGGCCAGCCCCGTTACCAGGAGCTAGCCCGCCGGTACGGCCCGGTGGTGGCCGATGCCGGCACCTGTGCCTGCCACGTGCACATCGGGGTCCCCTCCCGGGACCTGGGCGTCCAGGTGCTGGCCCGGCTGCGGCCCTGGCTCGCGTCGCTGCTCGCCGTCACCGCCAACTCCCCCATCGCCGACGGGCACGATACCGGATGGGCCAGCTGGCGGTATCCGATCTGGTCACGCTGGCCGACCGCGGTGCCGCCCGCGGTGTGGCCGGACGCCGCCGCCTACGACACGGCCGTCCGCCGCCTCATCGAGCGCGGCGCGGCGCTGGACGAGCGGAGCGTCTACTTCCTGGCCCGGCTGTCCCCGCGCTACCCCACCGTCGAGGTCCGGGTCGCCGACGTCTGCCTCGACGCCAGCACCGCGGTGCTCGCGGCCGGGCTGACCCGCGCCCTGGTCGCCACCGCCCTGGCCGAGGCCAGCCGCGGGACGCCGGTGCCAGCGCCGCCGGCCCGGCAGGTCGCCGCGGCCCTGGCCGCCGTGGCGCGGCAGGGGCTCGCCGGGGCAGAAGCCGACCCGGTCACCGGGCAGGCCGTCGATGCGCCGGCGCTCCGCGCCCGCCTCCTCGACCATGTCTACCCCGCGCTCAGCGACCACGGCGACACCCAGACGGTCACCGCACTGCTGCGCCGGCTCGATGACCGGGGGACCGGAGCCGACCGCCAGCGAGCCCTGTTCACCAGCGCCGCATCCACGCCCGCGTTCATAAAGGCACTCGCCCGCGCCACGCTGTCCAGCCACGAGCCGGGCCACTGGCGCCGGCCCGATGCCCGTGTCCCGGCAGCGGCAGGCGCGCAGTAGAGGCCGATGCGGACCCGGCCCTTCATTCGCGGCAGCTGGACCGGGGTGAGCGAGGATGGAATGGGACGCCTCAGGATCCTCAACGAGCTCGGGACAGTGGAGATGCTGCGCGATGCACGCAGCGAACGCCTGGAACAGGCTCGCTCTGAGGCGTCTCGCGCTGGTGCTGTGGGCCTGGCGGTCGGGATCGGCGCCAATATTGCGGCGCTGATGGCGATGACGGCGCGGTTTATGCGTGGCCGGGATCGAGCAAACGCCGCATTGGCTGGCCTGTCACCTCGGCGATCAGGTCGTACCCGCTGTCTACGTGCAGCACCTCGGCACCGTGCAGTTCGGCGGTTGCGGCGATGATCAGGTCCGGGATCGGGCGCCTGTGACCATTGCCGCGATGCTGGGCAAGCAGCCGCTGGACCTCCAGCGCCCGGTCCATCGCCGCCTCGCTGACCGGCAGCCACTTCAGTGCCCGCTGGCCCGCGAGCAGCGCCTCCAGATCTTTGTGGTCCCGCGCGGAGTAGCAGATCTCTAGTGCTGTCATGTGGCACGCCGCGATGACATGCGCGCCGCGCAGCGTCAGGAACGCGGCCCGTGCGCGGGTGTCTCGCCTGGCCCATTCCAGCGAGGACTTGTCTGCGAGCAGCACACTCAAACGCGTCCGCCGTCCCGCCACGCCTCGCGCAGCGCCTCATCGGACAGGTCGGTGCCCGTCTCGTCGAGGAGCTCGAGCATGCGGGCCGCGGCCCGCTGGTTCGCCACGCGGCGCAGAGCGGCGTTCACGGTCGCTACCTTGCTCGTGGTACCGAGTTCCTCACTCGCCAGCGCCAGCGCGTCGTCATCCAGGTCAACCACCGTCCTCGACATCAAATCCTCCACGATAGTGATGTCTGTTGACGAGACTATTGTATATCAATCCGCACACGATTAACCCCGCCTTCCTCTAAGTCGCCACATTGTGGCCCGCCTGCGATCTAGGTCATGCAAGAGCATGTCAAGGTCCTGCTCTTCGCAGCGCCGGGTAGCGGGGAGCCGGAGCGTGTAGCGCCATAGGCGTGCGTTGGGGATCGAGGCTCGCGGTCCTGCGACGATCTGTTGACCAGGGCGGCCCCATCCTGATTTCCGGCAGGCGGGGGCTGCCTGAAAAGGTGTTGAGTTGCCGAAATGTCTAGCAACTCCGGCGCCGTTTCCTCTGCGGTCGGGGACCTTCGGTGCTAATGAGCGCAGGGTGGCTGGTACCGCAGCTGGGGGATGTACTCGTTCCACTGTTGAGGCGCGAGGTCTCCGGCTGCGGTACAAATCCGATCGATGGCATACTGGACGTTCAGGTTCCAGAGCCGGATGATGCCGTCGAGGCTGCCGCTGGCCAGCGTGTGCCCGTCGGCGCTGATTGCCACCGAGTCCACCGCGGCGCCGCCGCCGGTCAGGGGCTGGCCGAGCGCGCCGGCGTGCGCGGGATCGGCGACATCCCACAGCCGGACCATACCGTCGTCGCCGCCGCCGGCCAGCGTACGCCCATCGGGACTGAACGCCACCGACTCCACGGCGGCGCCGCCACCGATCAGGGGCTGGCCGAGCGGGCGGGGGTGCGCGGGATCGGCGACATCCCACAGCCGGACCGTACCGTCGTCGCCGCCGCCGGCCAGCGTACGCCCGCCGGGACTGAACGCCACCGATTCCACGGCAGCGATGCCGCCTGTCGGGGCTGCGCTGAGGAGGCTGAGGTACGCGGGATCGGCGACATCCCACAGCAGGACGGTACCGTTGCCGTCGCCGCCGGCCAGCGTGCGCCCGCTGGGGCTGAACGCCACCGATGTGATGGCGATGGCGGTCCCGGACTGGCCGAGCGGGCGGGGGTGCGCGGGATCGGCGACATCCCACAGCCGGACCGTACCGTCAATGTCGCCGCTGGCCAGCGTACGCCCATCGGGACTGAACGCCACCGAGTCCACGGCGGCGCCGCCACCGATCAGGGGCTGGCCGAGCAGACGGGGGTGCGCGGGATCGGCGACATCCCACAGCAGGACCGTACCGTCGTCGCCGCCGCCGGCCAGCGTACGCCCGCCGGGACTGAACGCCACCGAGTCCACGGCGGCGCCGCCACCGATCAGGGGCTGGCCGAGCAGACGGGGGTGCGCGGGATCGGCGACATCCCACAGCAGGACGGTACCGTCGTCGCCGCCGCCGGCCAGCGTACGCCCGCCGGGACTGAACGCCGCCGAGTCCACGGCGGCGCCGCTGCCGGTCAGCACGGTCTGAGGGAGGTTCCAGAGCCGGACCGTGCCGTCCGTGCTGCCGCTGGCCAGGGTGTGCCCGTCGGGGCTGAACGCCACCGACTCCACGGCGGCGCCGCTGCCGGTCAGGGGCTGGCCTAGCGGGCGGGGGTGCGCGGGATCGGTGACGTCCCACAGCCGGGCGGTGCCGTCGGCGCCGCCGCTGGCCAGGGTGTGCCCGTCGGGGCTGAACGCCACCGACTCCACGGCGGCGCCGCTGCCGGTCAGGGGCTGGCCGAGCGGGCGGGGGTGCGCGGGATCAGTGACGTCCCACAGCCGGGCGGTGCCGTCGTCGCCGCCGCCGGCCAGGGTGTGCCCGTCGGGGCTGAACGCCACCGACTCCACGGCGCCGTCGGCGGCGGTCAGGGGCTGGCCGAGCGGGCGGGGGTGCGCCGGATCGGCGACATTCCAGAGCCGGACCGTGCCGTCGTCGCTGCCGCTGGCCAGGGTGTGCCCGTCGGAGCTGAACGCCACCGAGTCCACGACCGAGCCCACGGCTGCGCTGCTGGTCAGGGGCTGGCCTAGCGGGCGGGGGTGCGCGGGATCAGTGACGTCCCACAGCCGGGTGGTGCCGTCGGCGCCGCCGCTGGCCAGGGTGTGCCCGTCGGGGCTGAACGCCATCGAGTCCACGGCGCCGTCGGCGGCGGTCAGGGGCTGGCCGAGCGGGCGGGGGTGCGCGGGATCGGTGACGTCCCACATCAGGACCGCGCCGTCGTCGCTGCCGCCGGCCAGGGTGTGCCCGTCGGAGCTGAACGCCACCGAGTCCACGGCGAAGGTGCTGCCGTTCAGGGGCTGGCCGAGCGGGCGGGGGTGCGCGGGATCAGTGACGTCCCACATCAGGACCGTGCCGTCGGCGTTGCCGCTGGCCAGCGTGTGCCCGTCGGGGCTGAACGCCACCGAGTTAACGCCCCCGGCGCTAGTAGTCACGGGCGAGGACAGGGGCGTGTTCTCGGTGTCCAGGAGGCGTGAGGCGAGGTCTTGGGTGGGCTGGATGCGGTAGGCGGCGAGGGTGAGCTGGGCTGCGAGCGGTGTGTCGCTGGTGCCGAACTGGAGGGCCTTAGCGATTACCTGGTTGTAGATGGCCTGGTTACGTTGCCGGACCGCGGCCGCACGCTGGGAGAAGGCGACGAATGATGTTGCCACCGCCAGTGCGGTCAGCAGGGCGAGGATCGCGAAACCGTTCCGCCGCCGCCGGGTGCCGCGGCGCGCAGCGTGGTGAGCGGCGCCGAGGAACGCCTGGCTGGTAGCCGGCAGCGGCGGGTAGCGGGTGGGAGCGTCCTGCCAGCGGGTAGCGGCAGCGTCGATGGTGGCGAGCCGACCCGGCTGGTACAGGTAGGCGGGGTCCCGGCGGTTGCTCTCCCACGTGTGCGTGTCGGTGACGACCTGGCTGTACAGGGCCCGGTCGAGCTGGTCGTCGCCGAGCCAGTCCCGGAGCTGTTTCCAGGCCTGCAGCAGCACGTCATGGGAGATCTCGACACTGTCCTTCCCGAGGACCAGCAGGCGCTGGGCGCTGAAGACGTCGATGACCGCGTCGATGTCTGCCGCCATCGGTGATCCCGGGGAGCGCAGGTCGGCCCTGGTGCACCGGCGCCTGACGAACTGGCCATCCGGCGTGACGATCGTCAGCTGGGTGAATACCAGGCGCGCCGCGTCCTTCTGCCGGCTGGTCAGGGCCTCGTACGCGGCCTGGGCGCTGCGGTTGACCGCGTCGGCGACCCCGCCCGTACGCCGGTAGCCGCGCAGGGTCAGCTCGCTGCCCTCACAGTACTGCCAGGTGGCGGCCATCGCCTGCGACATCAGCGGCAGCACCCCGCTGCCCAGCCCGCCCCCGGTCCCCTCACGCAGCTCCGCGATCACCGCCTCGACCAGGGCGGGCTCTACCGTGAGGCCGGCCTCAGCGGCAGGCCCAGTCACCGCGAGCCGCAATTCGGCCTCGCTCATCGGCCCCACCGTGAACGGTCCGGCGTCCAGCGCCACCTTCAACGGCGGATACCTGATGAGCCGCCCCAGGAAATCGGCGCGCACTACCGCGACCACCAGCGCCGCCGGGAGTTTCTGAGAGCCGGCTGGGACGGTGGCCGCGTGCAGCGCCGCGATGAAACCCTCCCGCTCCACCCGGCCCGCCTCCGCGCCCCCGCCCGTGGTGAACAACTCCTCGAACTGGTCGACCACCAGCACCAGCCGCGGCGGCGCGCACGCCGCGGCGTCGGCCGGGCCGCCCGGTCCGGGGTCCGCGCTTCGGGCGGCGGCAGTTCTCACCGCCTGCTCGACGACCATCGGCGCCTCATCCGGCGCCGCCGACAGCGACCGGTACACCGACACCGGATCCGCGCCCGCCATCTGCGCCAGCTGCATCGCCAGCTCCCGCAACGGGCTGTCCGTCGGCCGGATCACCCGCCGCGGCCACCGCTGCGACCCCGGCCCCAGCGCGCCCGCCGCCAGCCGCGGCATCAGGCCCGCCCGCAGCAGCGAAGACTTGCCTGCCCCCGACTCCCCGGCCACCAGCAGCATCCCCGTCCCGTCCAGCCGCCCGGAAAGCCGCTGCACCAGCTGGTCCGCCAGCTCAGCGCGCCCGTAAAAAACCCGCGCGTCCCGCTCCTCGAACGGCACCAGCCCCAGATACGGGCACCCCGGCCACACCAGGTCCCCGCCAGCCGCCGGACCATCCGATGCCGCCCGACCATCCGATGCCGCTGGACTGGCTGCCGCTCGGACGGCCGCTAGCACCTCTGCGGCCGGGGCGCGGCCGCGGGCCGCCGCCACGAACAGGGCACGCGCCGGCTCGGTCAGGCCCAGCGCGCCTGCCAGCAGCTCGGCGGTGTCCTTGCGGGCGGTACGGTTGACGGCCCGCTCCAGATCGCTGACCGACCGCGGGCTCAGGCCCGCCGCTTCCGCCAGCTCCTCCTGCGTCAGCCTGGCCTCGGCCCGCAGCTGGCGCAGCAGGCCAGCGAATCCCAGCGCAGGCTGCTGCGCCATGGTCGCCATCCCCTCCGCAGGCCCTGATCGCGCTGCCCCGCTATCCGGCACCGCGCCGAAAGGACCTGGACCAAGGTTAACCACGCCCGGCCACCCGTCACTAGCCCTCCGCTACCCGGGGCAGCCGGGCATGGGCGGTCGGCCCCTGCCGGGCCCGCCATGGTGAACACTGCGGCGGCGGTCAGGATCCGCGCTTCCAGGCCGAGGCGGGCACGGTCCTGAGGGTCCGCCCCGACCGGACGCGCCGCCGCCAGAACCGTCCTCACCCGCCTGCCGGCGGCAGTACCTCGGTCCCCAGGTCGGTCCCGTCGGCGACCGGCTGGCCCGTGCTGCCGAAGGTCACAGTGACTGCCTGCCGCCAGACCGATCCGTCAGCGTAACTGATCCCGCAGGAGGCCGACGTTGACGTGCTGACGCCGGGCTGGCCCGACACGGTGCCCGGGTCGCAGGTCGCCAAGACGGCCAGCCCGTCGCCTTGGGCCAGTGCGGCGAGCCCGCCGTTCCCGACGGCGATCCTCGCGATATCCCGGGCCACAACGCTGTTGCCCGTCGCAGCCGCCGACGGCCGCGAAGATGCCGCCGGGGCAGCGGTGGCGCACGCTGCCACGCCACAGAACCCGGCCCCGCCTAGCGCGGCGATAGCAAGAACCTTCCTCAGCTGAATTTCCTTCGCGCTGAACTTCATGATGCTGTCCTCCCTTTCGAGGGCCCTGGCGAGGGCCCTGGGCGCCTGCCTGATCGGGCAGGCAGGCTCCACCCTCAGCCGCCGCCCGGATGAGCACCACACGTGATGGCTCACAGGACAGCCCGATGCCTCACAGGACAGCCCACAGGATCGGTCCGTGATAAGGCTGCGGCGCGATCCTGTGGGTCCTCCTGTGGGCCTGCACGTGTGGTGACCAGCCGGGCCGGCAGCCACGGTGGAACTAGCCGACGGCTGGAGCCTCAGGCCATCCGGGCCCGCAGATGCGGGTGCTGCCCGCTCCGGCTTCCCATTGGAGGTTGCCACCGGATCCGACGCAGAAGATGACCAATCTCCTGGGCGGAGCTGCACTACCCCGCAAACGCACGAGTGATCCCAACCGCACGCACCCGAGAGGACCTGACCCTGATGAGCGATGACCTGCTCGTCACTGCCCTGGTGACCCGCGCCGCAAATGGCGACAAACAGGCGTGGGACGCCCTCGTCGAGCGGTACGCCCCGCTGATCTGGTCGATCTGCCGCCGGTACCAGCTGGGCAGCGCCGATGCCCAGGACGTCAGCCAGGCCGTCTGGCTCCAGCTCGCGAGCCATCTGAGCAAAATCCGCGATCCGGCCGCGATTCCCGGCTGGCTGGCCACCACCACCCGGCGGGAATGCGTCCGGGTCTTGCGCGCAGCGCCAGGACCGCAGGCAGCCAGGTACATGCTGGCCATCGAGACCGTGCCCGACGAGGAGACCGGGACGGCGGAGCAGGAGCTGCTGGTGGCCGAGCGGCATGCTGCACTGCGCGAGGCCTTGACCCGCCTGGCCCCCTGCTGCCACCAGCTGATCGCCCTGCTGATCGAAGACCCACCTGTGCCGTATGGCCAGATCAGCGCCAAGCTAGGCATCCCGGTCGGCAGCATCGGGCCACGCCGCGGCCGCTGCCTGGAGAAGCTGCGCCGCGATCCGGCGATCGCCGCCCTGATCAACCCCGACGCCATGCACGCGGGAGGCGAGTTATCCAGGCAGGCAGTGGTGCCGCAATGACGATCAGTCAACGGCCGTGCCTAGCCACCGCGCCGAGCGTGTAGCCTCAGCTGGGCGCGCGGCAGCTTTGCCGGCGGCCAGGGCGAAGTTGCGGATGATGGTGCCGCCGTGCGTGGTGAGTATGGATTCGGGATGAAATTGCAGACCTTCGACCGGATACTGTGCATGCCGTAGTCCCATCGGGAGACCGCGGGGGCTGCGGGCCGTGATGTACAGCTCCGGAGGAAGAGATTTCTCCTCGACGATCAGGGAGTGGTATCGGGCGCCGGGGAAGGGCTGCGGCAAGCCAGCCAGAAGACCGCGGCCGTCGTGCGCGATCTGAGCAGCGTGGCCATGGACGGGCTGCGGAGCGGTGTCAACCCGGGCGCCGTAGGCGGCGGCGATGGCCTGGTGCCCGAGACAGATACCGAGCAACAGCGTGACCGGGCCGCAGACACGGACGACATCCACGCTGATGCCCGCATCGGCGGGGGTGCCGGGACCGGGCGAGATGACGATGCCCGCAACTCCGGACGCCGCGACCTGCTGCGCGGTGACCTCGTCGTTGCGGACCACGTCGACCCGGCATCTGTTGCCGAGCAGCAGGTGCGCCAGGTTGTAGGTGAAGGAGTCGTAGTTGTCGATGAGGATGATCTCCCGGTGGGTACGGCCGCGCGGAGACCATGGCCTGGCCTCGAACCGCTGCCGGGCAGGCACCGTGCCGGGCCTGGCAGGTCGGCTGGCGAGGGCATCCTTCAGGCGAGCTGTGAGTGGCCCGGCTGCCCAGGCCGTCGTAGTCCCTGCGAGGAACCGGACGGGCATGATGCCGTAGACGGAGTTGGTGACAAATACCTCGCTGGCCTCAAGCAGCTGCCGCGAGGTCAGCGGCGCCGCCTTGGCGGTGATGCCGTCGTCTTCGGCGAGCCGCAGCACAGCCGCCCGGGTAACTCCCGGCAGCAGCCGCCCGTCGGCCGGCGGCGTGTGCAGCACGCCGCCGATCACGGCGAAGATGCTAGCCCGGTCAGTCTCAAGCACGTCACCGTTGACGTCCTGGATCAGCAGGTGTTCGTCGGGGCCGACCCCGGCGTCCTCGGCCAGCTTGGCGAGCAGGCGGCGATCATGCCACTTGTGGGCGCCGAGGCCGCCGGTAACCGTTACGGGGCGGAGGGTCAGCGGCGACGGCGCATCTCCCTCAGGGACCACCTCGATGGAGACCTGCAGCGGCCCGCCGAACGGCCGGACTGTCACCCGAAGCCGACCGGTCGGCCGTCCGGCGAGGCAGGCCGCCACGTCCGCGTGCAGGCTGAGCGGGAGATGCTTGCCGAACAGCTCCCAGGTGCTCTCGTCCAAGCGCGCGAGATGCTCTTCGAGATCGTGAGCGCGACCGTCGGCGACGCGCAGCGAGGTGAAAACTCCAGTGGCCGGCCTTGGCAGCAGCGATGGCGGGATCGCCGACGCAGCAGGAACCTCGCTGAGCGTCGCGTCCATCGCCCGGATCAGGGGGACGGCCTTCACGAGGCACTCGCGGTACTCGGCGTCAGCGTCCGAATTGGCGGTGATTCCGCCGCCGCTGCCCAGCCACACTCGCCCACCGTGAAACTCGAACGTGCGGATCGCGACGTTCAGCTCTAGACCCGCCAGCGGGCTGCGGAAACCGATCGCCCCGGTGTAGACCTCCCGTGGAATCGCCTCCAGCTCGCCGATGATTTCAAGCGCCCTGATTTTTGGTGCGCCGGTGACCGACCCTGGCGGGAAGGTCGCGGCGATCAGCCGCCCGTCCTCTGACCCGGGTGTGAGGGTGCCGCGGACGTCCGAGACCAGATGCCACACTCCGGGGTGGGGTTCGGCGCGCAGCAGCGCTGGCACGTTGACGCTGCCAGGTACGCAGACTCGGCTCAGATCGTTGCGCATCAGGTCAACGATCATCACGTTCTCCGCCCGGTCCTTAGCCGAGCCCTTCAGCACCTCGCGCTCGTGCCGCGCGTCCCGCTCGTCTGCGGGCCTGAACCTAGTGCCCTTGATGGGCTGGGAAAGCACGTCCGTGCCGGTACGGCGCAGGAACAGCTCTGGCGACAGGCTCGCCACGGCCCCGTCTCCAATCCGCAGGAACGCCGCATACGGCGGGTCTAGCCGGGTGACCGCGCGACAGAACGCATCCAGCGGATCCCCGGCGAAGTCGGCCTCCAGGCGCAGGCAGATGTTCGCCTGGAAGATGTCGCCCCGGCGGATGTAACTGACGGCCTGGCGGACTGCTGCCCTGTGCTCCTCGGCGGACGGGATCAGCCGGAAGCTGCCGCAGGCATAACTGCGCGGCTCCGGACGGGCCGCGGCCGCCCGGCGCGACAGCTCCGTGAACCGGCGCTCAAGCGCGCCGGCCCGGTCTGGTGTCCAAAACGCCTCGAAAGACCATCTGCCAGTCCCCCGGTCGCGGTGAAGCACGTGGTCGTAGTAGCCGAACCACCATGCGGGCAAGCGCCGTGGCCCGCCCGGCGCCGACGGCACCGGGAGGAAGCTACCGGCCATGCCGAACCCCAGGTAGCCGATCCAGCCGCCGCCGAAGCGAGAATCCCCGGTCCGTTCGGACAAATGCTCCAAGCCTGGCAGCGGCGCGTCCAGCACCTTCCCGGCCGGAGCCGGCGCGGCGCACACCCGCACCGGATCAGAAGCCACGATGTCGCAGCCGCCAGTCCAGGACCCAAGCAGCGCCACTGGATACCCGTCCGCCCGCACCAGCCGCAACACATCAGCCGCGCTCAGCTCCCAGTCAAGAGCATGAAATATCACATCTGGCCGCATGAACCGCCCTCGTGTGCTCTGCATCGGGTCAGCACAGTGACACCGCGTGCAGCCTGACCGGATCGGTCAGTGCAATGCGGCGCCCGCGACGCTCTACGAGAGCGTCGGCGTGGGAAACTCCGAGCGTACGGGACACCATTTCACGAACCGAGCCGATGGCGCCAGCGGGAAACGCCGGACGCGGTGCCGCGCAGCGGCACCACCTTGATACATGACTATGGCCAGATTCGGCAGTGGAAGCGACGTCTCAGACCACAACAGAGCACACCGCAGGACAGACGGCATGATAGCCGACGTTTTCGCAGGTCAACGGCCTATAACTGGTGTATGATCACTGCGCTTGGGCGCACCTGCGCGCAGACGGCCGCTCCCATCTCACTCCCAGGACCCCGGACATGGACTGGGACCTCTCTGAACGCACCCCGGACGCGCCCTGAATCCGCCACCGGCGGATTATGAGTCCGGCCTTGGGTTTCCGTGCACGTCTATGGACGTCTATCTAGGCAGGTCAAGCGGTTGCGTAGACGCCTACAGATTCTGGTAGACGCTCATGGACTGCAACTGAAGCTGCAACTGGTGGTGTGAGCCGAGCTACGCGCCGAGCTCGTCGGACAGCTCGGCGTCGGCCACGGCGATCGCCAGGCCGAGGGCCCGCACGATGTGGCCACCCGCGGCCATCACCCTGGCCGTGCCCACAACCGGGGCCACGGCGATCATCACGCCCTGGACGTCATCGATGGTCAGGCCGGCCTCCGTGACGGCGGCGGCATTGGCGACGTAGCTGAGGGGCGGCGCGTCCACCGCGATCAGGGCGGCCAGCCGCGCCAGCACGAAGTCGCGCGGCGACAGCATGCTGTGGTCGATCGAGGCGGCGGTGATATCGGTCAGTGTGTCCAGGACGGGTGTGCCGTCACTCATGTCATCCTCCGGTGATCGCGAGATTCTGTGAGCCTCCAGTGAATTCCCGTTCGGTAATCTGGGCATCACCCAGCAGGGGTGAACCGCAAGCGCGGGATCAGCTGATGGTGGGTCCTGCCCGGGGGCCACTTCGACCCCGTAGGTGTCAGCGACCCGGAACCACTTCTTGGACACCTCGGCCACCGTGGACCGGCCGTCCTCGATGGTGTACTCCAGCCGGGTTGATCCGCTGCCCTTGGATGGGCTACGGGAGCGGCTCTTGCCCGAGTGCACTTTCCGCGGCCGGGAAACAAGAAGCTCCAGTACGCGGTGCTGGCTGCGGCGGCCCTCCATGGCGGGACCGAACCAGACCTTTTGGATGAGGTCGCCTGGTGGCAGACCGACGATTTCTGGCAGTACGCGCTGTTCGGCGCAGTCGCCTACATCCGTGCCGCCGCCAGCCGGGCAGGCGTGCCGGTGCGCCAGGCATGCCACGATCTGGCCCAGCGCCCCGGCCACTCAGCACCATAACGACCAGTTCGGGAGACAGCGGAGGCGTCATCTGACGGTGGGGCGGCCGCGAGCCACAGGCCGAATTCAGCTGCTGCTAAGAGGCGGAGCCTGTCATGATCACCGGGAGGCTTTGCCGGCCACCCATAGCAGTGGAGGCTGTTGCATGATGACGTTCCAGATCCGCCCTCTCAGCCCGGCCGACTACCCGCGGGTGATCTCGGTCATCGACCAGTGGTGGGGCGGCCGCCCGATGGCCGGCAAGCTTCCGCAGCTGTTCTTCGAGCATTTCACCGACACCAGTTTCGCGGCCGGACGCGACGGCAGGCTGGCTGGTTTCCTGGCCGGGTTCATCTCCCAGTCCCGCCCTGGTGAGAGCTACATTCACTTTGTCGGCGTGGATCCGGCCGAGCGCGGCGGCGGGCTGGGCCGCCTGCTCTATGAGGCTTTCTTCCGGGCCGCCGAGGCTCGCGGCTGCAGCCTTGTCCGTGCGGTCACTTCCCCTGTGAATCGCGGCTCGGTCGCGTTTCACCAGCGGATGGGTTTCCAGCTAGAGCCCGGCGACGCGGAGGTCGACGGCATCCCGGTTTCCTCCGGCTATGATGGCCCGGGCAGCGATCGGGTGCGCTTCCTTCGGATCCTGCACGCCCTTGACTTACTCCTCACTCCTCCAGCCCGGCGAGTGGAAGGCGGCCAGGTGGTGATTGCCCAGAACGTCCATTCCGGCGCAGCAGACTGATAAGTCAGCCCGCAAGAACTGTTATGCATAACGGCGAAAGTGCGCGCTTCGCCTAGTTGGCTCGGAAAGGCGCTGGCCGTCAGGTCAGGGGTTAGCAAGAAGAAGCGGTTTTACAGGCCGCTGGCATACGTCTTCTGAGCTGCGGCGATTTCAGGATGTACGGGACGTGGGTCGCGATGGTCCGCTGGGATAGCCAGAGCCGGGTGGCGATCTCCGGGTTGGACATCCCTCCTCTACGAGGACGGCGATCTTGACCTCGGTGGCGGTAAGGCTCTCCCAGCCGCTGCGCGCGCGCCAATATTTGGTGTGCGGCCCGCGCCGTATGCCATGCCATGGGCGCGGAACGCGGCCTGCAGCCGATTGACGTCCGGGGCCGCGCCCAGCCAGGCGTAGACCTCCACGGCGCCGGTGAACGCGGCCCGCGCCTGGCCGCGGTCATCGGCGTCGACGAAGTGCCCGGCCGCCGCCTCCAGCGCCTTCGCTCTCAGCAGCGGCCGGCCGGCGTCCTCGTAGCGTTCCGCGGCCACGAGCAGCCGTGCGGCGTCATGGCCCAGCAGCCCGCGGCAATACAGCGAGTTCGCCTGCCGGTGCGGGATCTCCGATTCGGCGGCGAGCGCGGCCGCCTGACCCGCGAGGGCCTGCGCGGTGTCCAGACTGTCGGTCACGATGGCCAGCCGGACGGCATCGGCGAACAGGTCCTCGACGTCCTCGATGTCCTCGGTATTGTTCCCGAACGCATCGGTCAGAACGGCCAGCGCCTGCGGCAGCGCGCCGTCATGCTCACGGTCCAGGCTGCGGGCCAGCGCCAGGGACGTGATGAGCCGGCGCCCGACCCGCGCGGCGTGCGGCTCGGCGGCAGCTAGGTGACGCCGGGCCGCGCCGACGTCGCCGCGGTGGAAGCTGATCACGGCAGCGATGCCCAGATCACAGCAGGCTCCGGCCGGTGTCTTCAGGTTCTCGGGCAGGATCTGCACCTCGGTCAGCGCGTCGTCCCACCGGCCGGTCTGGAACAGCACCTGGGCCAGCGCGCCGTGCGCCTGATCCAGCCGGATCGTCGTGCCGACCTGGTCCGCGAGGTGCCTGGCCTGCCCGGCGGCGGCCAGCGCTTGCTCGTGCCGGTCGAGGTTGCCCAGCGTGATGGCCTGGTTGATCTGAAGCAGCAGCCGCAGGTCGGTCAGTGCCGGATCGGTCTCGGTGGCGGCCAGCGCCCGGTCGAACAGCGGCAGCGCATCGGCCATGTCTCCCCGCGTCGAGGTCACCGTCGCCATCATCAGCAGCGCCCAGCCCGTGGCCCAGTGGTCGCCCGCCTCTGACGCCGCCGCCAGGGCGCTGGCCGCGACCTGGCCCGCGGTCTCGATCTCGCCGAGGCTGCTGTGCGTCCGCGCCGCGACCACCAGCAGCCGGGCGCGGTGCCGGGCCGTGATCCCGGGCGCGGCCAGCACCCGGTCCAGCGTGGCCAGCGACTCCGCGAACTTCCCGGCCAGCATCCGGCACTGCGCCAGCGTCCAGTGCAGGTCGACGAGCAGATCCGGCTCGGTGGCGTGTTCCAGCGCGCGGCTGGCCACCTGCTCGGCCGCGGCCCGGTCACCGATCCGGTACAGGGCATCGGCGAGCCGACTGGCCAGCCAGTCGTGCCGGACCGAACCGGCCGACGCGCTGGCCACGGCCCGGGTGAGCAGTTCAGCCGCCACCGCCGGCGCCTGGTTGACCAGCAGGTCCGCGGTTCGGGCCAGCCAGTCGAGCATCCATTCATCCACCGGCTCGGCCAGACCGTCAGGCCCCCCGAGCGCCGGCAGCAGCTGCCGGGCTACCCGGTCGGCCGGCGCGCTCGCCTTCGCGAGCGCGCGCCCGGCATCGCGGTGCCAGGCGGCGCGTACCGGCGCCGGGATCTCGTCGTACAGCGCCGCCCGGATCAGCGGATGGCGGAACCCCAGGCCCTGGCCGGACCCGGCCAGCACCCCGGCGGCGCAGGCCTCGTCCACCGCCGGAATCAGATCCGGCACGCTGCGGCCCAGCACGACGGCCAGATCGGGAACCGCGAAATCCACCCCGAGCAAGGCCGCTGCCCGGAGCATCTCGCGCACCGGCCCGGCCACAAAGCCAAGCCGGTCCACGATCGCCGCGGACAGGGAGCCCGGCGCCGAATCGCCCGCCAGCTCCGCGGCTCCTGCTTCGGTGATGGCCAGGCCGGAGCCGCGGGCCAGAGCGGCCACCAGCTCGGTGACGTAGAGCGGGTTGCCGGCCGCCCCGTCGGCCAGCCGCAGCAGGCGGCCATCAGGCCGACCGCCAGCCAGGGCGGCCACCAGGTCGGCCACCGCCGCCCCGGACAGCCCGGTGAGCTGGACCCTAGCCGCATCACCCGCCACCCGCCGCAGCGCCAGCAGGTCATCCCGTAGCGGTACTGGGCGCATCATCCCGACCAGCAGCAGCGGCACCTGCCGCGCCCACCTGGCCAGGCGTCCCCACAAGGTGATACTGGCCTGGTCGGCCCACTGCAGATCGTCAACCACCAGGATGGCCGGCCGCACGGCGCACTGCTCGGCGACCAGGGCCAGCAGCTGCTCGACCAGGACCGCCGGGACGTCCGCGCCGTGGCCGACGGCGACCTCACCGCGCAACAGCCGCACCATCGCGTTCCGCCGCAGATTCGCGGCTGGCTCGCGGACCTGCAACGCGTCCAGGAACGGCAGCAGCGGCAGCGCCTGGCCCAGCTCGTCACCGGCCCCCCAGAACACCTGGCAGCCGACCCCCGGCGCCTGCGCCACTGCCGCCCGCACCAGCGCGGACTTGCCGATACCCGGCTCGCCCTCGATGAGCACCGAACCGCCGCGGCCCCGCGCCACTTCCTTTATAAGTCCGGTCAGCAACGCCATCTCGTTCTCGCGGCCGACCAGGAAATCGCCTTCAGCCCGGCCCGGCATCGCCGCGTCACACCGCTCGATATCGCCGACAGTAGCGGCCGTGGCCCCGCCCGCCTGCGCATAAGCAGCCGGCACGAAAGCGCTGTCCCACAGAACGACCAGGTACTCCGCCTCGATATCCTCTTCCCCTAGCCTTTCTGCGAGCTTCCTGACCGCCTTACGCGGAGGCTGCGACTGGCCATTCAGCCAGCGGCCCCATTGCGATCTGCTGTAGAACGATGATTTACCGGAATCGGATTTGGCAGCGGACGTTGACTCCTCCAGCGCCCTGAACGACAGCCCCGCGGCATCTACCAGACGCCGCAGTTCCACGTAGAAGTCCCGTTCGGCGGCTGTCAGCCGAGCAGGCAGCGGACGCCGCTGAGCATGATCGCGCATCCAGTATCCCCACGCAGGTCACGACGCCTATGCCCGGATCACGGCCTATGGACCGTCCCCGATCGTCCCGGTTCAGTCCAACCTAACCCAGACCGGCACAAATGGAAGCCAGGATCCCGCCATCGGGCTAGAACTGGTGCCCCGCCGCCCTTAGGCGGCGGCCGTCAAAGGGCGGCGGCAGAAGGAACGATCTTCAGATGAGGAGACGCAGATGAAATGGGAGAATCCGGCGAAAGAAGGTATGCGATGCAGCCAACGGTGACCGTGTTGCCCGAGCGCCACCCCGCTGGCACCGCTGCCATCACCGATGTCGCGGCCCGGGCGGGATCCGAGCCCGCGCCCACTGCTCGGCAGCCTACCGCTATCCCCGCCCGCCAGACGCGAGGGCTTGGACGTGTCCTCGTCGTGGATGACGATGAGGTAATCCGGCGACTCATCGCCGCCAACCTCACACTGGAGGGATTTGACGTGGCGACGGCAGTGGACGGGCAGGACTGCCTGGAGAAGGTATCGGCCATCGCACCGGATGTCATCACGCTGGACGCGATGATGCCGCGCCTTGACGGATGGGAAACTGCACGCCGGTTGCGGAAATCCCCGGCCACCTCGAGCATCAAAATAGTCCTGATCACAGCCCGCGACCATACGGCAAGCCCGGCGCAACACAGGCGTGTCCGAGCAGACGCGTATCTGGCCAAGCCGTTCGACCCCGCTGAGCTGATCCGTGTGGTCCGCGAGCTCGCAGGCGTAACAGGAGCGACCGCCTGGGGATCTTAGATCGGCCAGGCATGCCGGGGCGGGCTCCGCCAGCTCATCGTACGCCGGCCGGCACCTCGATGAGCCAGGCCGCGCGGTCGGCCCATAGCGCCGCCAGCTCGGGACCGAGGCTCTCTGCCCCGCTCGGAGTTCGGGGGCGGTCCTGCAGACGGCGCTCATCCCTGTCGGGACCAGGCGCTATAGTTTCCGACCGCTGAACCTCGCCGCACATTCGCCAGAAGACGCGCATTCGCCAGAAGATAAGCAGCACGACAGAAGATGCCGTTCTGCGCGCCTCGAACTGATCGAACTGAAGGGGTTATTCCAGTAAAGAACGGCGGATCTCGGACGCTAGCCTGACCAGCTCTGGTTACACAGTGTGACCGGCCAGGACCATCCGTGCCTGTGCCTGGTCCGGGAACTCCGCCGCGAGCGAGAGCTGGGCGGAAACCACGAGCGGGCTCACCGGGTTGGCCAGCTCTCGCGCTAGGAAGGACCGCGTGTCCTCGCCGTGCCGCCACCGGGCGCAAACGATCGGCAGGCCCCCGGTGACCAGGGCCGCGTCGAAAGCCTCGGCTGCGGATAGCCCGGCCATCGCCGCGACATCAGCCGATCTTGATTGGAAGTATTCACCAGTCAAGCGTCAGCCGCCAGCGAGGTTCCCGCTACACGGCCACCTCCGGTAAAGGGTCATCCGGCGGCGCAGTCTCCATGTCAAGCGGGCCTTATTTTCACAGCCATACGACCCAGGCCATACGACCCAGGCCATACGACCCACCCACCCGGGTCCCCGCTGGCCACGCGGTCCCGCAGTCACTGCTCAGAAGGCGCTGCGGTGCGGCAAGCCGCCGTGCCAGCATGCCTCTATCCTCACTAAGAGTGACGGTATCACACGTTTAGTAGTTACGTACACTCGCGCTCAACGGGTGCCGTTACCCCGCACGCTGCCCGACCGCGCCCCCCTGGGCGGATGTCCGGGGGGGCGCGTGGGACTGGGGGCAGGTTAGCTGCCGATCATGTGGGTGGTGACGGGACGGGAACGGCCAGCCCGGTGGTGTCCCAGACGTTGCCGGACCAGACGTTGCCCGTCCCGGTGGAGTTGTAGTAGGCGCTGGGACCGAACTGGCCGCTCTTGGGGTAGTAGAGCTGGCCGAACCGGTTGCCCTCGATGAGGATGTTCGAGGTGGTGGTGCCCAGGTCGGCACCGCCGTAGATGGCGTAGCCCCCGCCCGCGAGGAAGTTATTCTCGATGGTCTTGTTCGCCACCGGCACGCCGGCGGCGGCAAAAACGTCGAGGCTGATGGCGCTGGTCTGCGACAGGCTGATGAAGATCGTGTTGTCCTGGATCGTCAGCGGCGCCGTGCCCGCGGTCATGTTCACGATGCCGTCGGTGTGATCTCCGGCGATGTAGCCGGGGGCGTGAATGTAATTGCCTTCCACCAGCCCGGTTTCCAGCTGGACGCCGACCCTGAACTCGGAGATGTTGTTGTCCTTGATGACCTCCCCGGTCGAGTCGCCGTAAACATCAGAGATCGCCACGTCGACCCGGCCCGTCGTCAGGTTCAGGCCGCTGATGGTGGAATTCTCGATCGTGGCGCCGGTGGTGTGCGTGAGGCTGATGCCGAACGCCCCGCCGGTCACGACCTGGACATTCTTGACCGTCACGTTGTTCGCGGCGATCGTCAGGTTGCAGGGAATGTACAGGCCGCTGAGCACCGTCCCGTTCACGTTCACGATCACGGCGTTGGTCTTGGCGTTGTAGGACCAGCCCGGCCCGCTGGAGGCCTGGCTCGGGACCTGCTTCAGGGTCGTCCCGGCGGGCACGCCGGTGTTCGTCGCGTCCGGGTAACCGCAGCTGCTGGGGTTGGCCGCGCAGTTGGTGGGCACCGCGGCGTTCCCGTTGAAGGCACCCACCGCGGCGAGGGCACTCAGTACGGCGAGCGCCGCGACGCCGAGCACGGCCGCAACTAGCATCCGGTTTCGGCGGCCCGCGGGCGGATGTTCCCCGGATGCGGGTGAGGCGGGCGGCTCCCGCCCGGTGCGGATTCGGGCGGCGTCGTTTCGTTTGGTGGTCATGACATTTCCTTCTCTCATTTGCCCGCTGAGCTGTCATGATCATTATCGGCGATATTTCTCCCGTCCCCCAGAGGAGAATTCCCTGTCTAAAGGGAGGCATGGCATTTCCCCTGTCCTTTGGATCTGGTATTTCGGCCCGGGTCCTTTGGCCCTGGTTTTCTTTCTCGTCGGGGCCTTCCGGCCCGGGCACTGAGGTTTTCTCACCAAGAGCGAGTCGGGCGAACGGGACGTAACGGGACCGTCAAGGCAGACACGCAGACATTAGCGGAGATCTCCGGGGAAACCGAAGCCCCCGGTAGAAGAAGTCTCGCCAAAGAACACCCGCTACCGGAAAGAGGCTCCGCGTGGTCTCCTATCGTGTCACGCTCGACGTGCCCAGGGACCTGATCCTGTTCGTTTCCGGGCTGCTGGCCGTTCGCCGCCGCCAGATCGGGACGCGGAAGGGAACCCGCAGGCTGGGCTGCTACAGGCAGGCGCTGTTCGGGCTGGCCTGGTTCCGGGACAAGCGCGATATCCCGCGGCTCGGCCGGGGCTTCGGGCTGCCGCAGTCCACCGCGTACCGGTACCTTGATGAGGTCATCGAGGTGGTCGCGGCCCGCGCGGCGGGCCTGCGGGACGCCCTGGAGCGCGCCCTGGCCGAGGGCACGCCGTACCTGATCCTGGACGGCAAGGTCGTGGGCACCGACCGGTACCGGGAGAAAACCGTCAGCCGCAAAGGGAAGACGATCGATTTGTGGTACGCGGGGAAGACCCATGATTTCGGCGGGAACATCCAGGCGCTGTTTTACCCATCGGGGATCCCGCTGTGGGTTTCTGATGTGCTTCCGGGCAATGTTCATGACCTGGCCGCGGCCCGGGAGAATGTCCTGGGCGTGCTGCGGCCGTTCCTGGATGCCATGCCGGTGCTGGCCGATCCTGGCTACGAAGGTGCTGGTCACGGGGTTCATGTCCCGGTGAAGAAGCCGGCCGGGGTCAAAGAGCTGGACATTAATACCCGGGCTCGCTCTTCTTCGACAAAGCCTGGGCTACGGCGGTCCGGCCATCGGGAAGGTTAGCTCGGCGAACCTCCCGCCATGGCGACAGCAGCGGCTCGATCGTGGCGATCGTCGGAGCCAGGCCAGGTCCGACCCGCAGAACGCCGACCTGCCGGTCGGCTTCCCTACCAGGGAGCCTATCGCGAGCAGCCACCGGGCCAGGGCGGGGACCGGGAGCCGGTGCCGCGCAGAATACAGGTTGACCACCGAGCTGGCGCACACGAGCCCGTCGATCGTGGCCGGCTCCAGCCGGGCGGTGACGCCGGTCTCGCCGTACGCGCAGACGACAGCGTAGGCGTGCCAGTACGACACGTACGCCGCGACGCCGGCCACGGCCAGGACGGCGATCGCCGTCGACACGCGGATCGCACGGTCAACCCCCGCGGCAGCGGCCGGCTCGTAGCTGATCCTCGTGTCCGGGGCGAGGGCGAGAGCGGTCATCGTCCGGTCTCCGTTCCGCGGCGGCTGGTCACGAGCCAGGCGCCGCCGGACCCGAACGGCGTGACCGGGTACCCGAAGACGCGCAGCACCCCGCCGAGTCCGGTATTCATGGCCTGCTGGGTGCCGGCGTAGGTGCCGTACCTGTCCCAGTCCAGCAGCAGCAGGTTGTGCGCGGCCCACGACACCGCGATCCCGGCGCGGCCGTCAGCCAATCCTGCCGGGACCGCGAGCAGGCATACTCCGCCGAGCCGGTACAGCGGGTCATGTTGTGCGCAGTGGTACACGGCCAGGCCCGCCTCAGTCATGGAGCGGGCGATATCGCGGGCGAGCGGCGCCAGCGGGTCGCTATCGGCAAGGCGGCACCCGTCAATGCGGACCAGCCCGGATACTGCCTGCGCGAGTTCCGCGGCCCCGGCTGCTGCGCGCAGCGGGCCGGGATCGGGCGGTTCACCCACACTTACCGGGTCATTCTCGACATCATTCGAGATGTGCGGGCGGCCTTCGGTGATCACGATCCCGAAGACACTGGGCCGGACCGGCATGCGCTTGAAGCGCTCGTAGAATTCGGGATCGGGAGGAGCGAACCCTTTTACTGCGACGACGTCCATGTCGACGTGGCCCTCGTTGAGGAGATCGATGAACCCCATCTCCGATGCCGTGAGCGCCAAGCAGAACGTCAAGGCCAGATCGTAGACTTCCGTGAGATCCCGGAGGCTGGCGATCTGCGCCGAGATCCCGTACAGGGACTCCAGTTGGTCGCGGTACCTGCTGTTGTTCGCCATAGCTAGCTGCCTCTTCAATTGAGCATAGTCCCGCCGTAAACCGGGAGCGGGAGCGTATCCGACCGGAGGCGTGACGGCTCACGTCGAAGGGCATTTTCCCCCGACCGGGTGAGCCGGTATCACCCGGCCTACCGATGACCCGGGCCACGCGCGGACGCGACAATTTCCTGATGGTCACCGGAAGGCCGCCTGCAACCCGCAGGCCTGGACCGCCCCCGGTGCGCTGTGGGTTCCGGTTGTCACAGTCATGGGGCGGGTGAGCCGCGGACGCGGTTCAGCCGCCCGGGATCTATGAGCGGAGCAGGGTATTGAACGCAGAGCCACCCCATCGTCCCGGCGACCGCCCGGCGCCCGAGGAGGGGTATGACATCGAACTCGCCGGCACGCCCGTCGAAGTCGCCGACGCCATCATCGCGGAGCTCATCGCTATCGGGTCCACCCTGGCGTCGTACGTCAACATCGCCGATGACATGGCCTTCAGCCGGGTAGCACAAGTAGTCGCCGACCTCGACCGGATCGTACAGCGCCTGGACAACTCCCGCACTCAACCGGATCAGGCCTGGGGCGCTGAACCCTGCTGGGGCGAGCCCTGACCACGACCGTGAACAGCTGGCCAGGGCTGTGCGGAACGTGGAGCCTGCACCGCATGTATTCGCCTGGGCGGAAGAGTTTTTCGCGCGTTATGCACCCGGCGAAGACGCTAAACGGCTCGCTTCCCGCGCTCAGTGGCCTTTCGATCCTGACGCACAAGAACAAGAAAAAGAGGAAACACGATGAATTTCAACCCGAACGGCGCGTCCGATGTCACCGTGGACCTGGAAAACAACCGTCCGCCCGCGAACCTGCTGGAGCAGCTGCTGCGGACCTGGCCGGAGATGGACAGGTCATGATCAGCAGGGGGTCCGCTGGCAGGATAAAGGCCTAGGGAGCATGCGGAAACTAGGGAGTCCACGGCTGGCCGGAATTCCGGGACGCCGCGCTCTGGCATAAGACGACCCGCCCAGCTAACCGATCTGGTGATGTGGGCGGCCTGCCCACCTGGCGAACATGGCCTCCGTGGTGGTAAATGGGATCGTGTCGGAGGGCCCTGGCGCGGAGAGCGTTCCTGACACCAAACCGCAGCCGGAGCTGGTCATCGGCCTGCTGGCCGCACCTGGACCCGCGTCGGAGCTGACCGAGAGCCTGGTCGGGGAGATCGCCGACCGGCTCGCCGGGCAGCTGCCCGGAGTCCGGTGGCGGGTCGAGTTCGTCTCCGACCGGCTGGTGCAACCGCCGACAGACCTCAGCGAGCTGATCGCGGCGGGGCGCAGGATGCTCCTCGAGCGCGGCTGGCACCTGGCGGTGTGCGTTACCGACCTCCCGCTGCAGACCGCCCGGCGTCCGGTGATCGCCCACGTCAGCGCGACCCACGGCGTCGCGGTCCTGTCCATGCCCGCGCTCGGCCCGGTCGCGGTGCGCAAGCGCACCGCCGAGACGATCGTCCGCCTGGTCGGGCACATACTCGGCGACCTGGCGCAGGCCGAGGGCGCCGCCGAACGGCTCCCGCTGGCTGAGGCCGTGATCCGCCGCCTGCGCGAACTGGGCGCCCGCACGGAACGCGGCGAGCACGGCGTGGGTTTCGTCGCGCGGATCATCACCGGCAACATCTGGCTGCTGCTGGGCATGCTGCGCGCCAACCGCCCGTGGCGGCTGGCGCTGCGGCTCATGCGCGTGCTGGCCGTGGCCTTCGCGGCCGGGGTGTTCGCGCTGGTGACCAGCGACATCTGGCGGCTCGCCCATTATCTCGGGCCGCTGCGCCTAGTCGCCATCGGTCTTGGCTCGGTGGCGGCCATCACCGTGACGATCATGGTCAGCACCGGGCTGTGGGAGCGCAGCCCGCACCCGGCCGCGCGCGAGCAGGTCGCCCTGTTCAACATCGTCACCGCGGCCACGGTCAGCCTCGGCGTGGCCGCGCTGTACCTGGCTCTGTTCGTCGCCATGCTCGCCGCGGCGCTGCTGCTCGTGCCGGGCGGCCTGCTCGGCCTGATCCTCGGGCACCCGGCCGGCGTGGCCGACCAGGTGAGCCTGGCCTGGCTGGCCACTTCGATCGCGACGCTGGGCGGCGCGCTTGGCGCGGCCCTGGAGAGCAGCGAGAGCGTGCGCGAGGCGGCCTATACCTATCAGCCGGATACGCAGATCGACGCCGTCGCCGGCCTGCGGTGACGTGTGGTTTATGGACTCAGCCCTCCTCGGGCAGCCACGGCTGCTGCCAGCGCGGGTGGCCGCGGAGTAGAGTTTCCGCCTCCTCGGGTCCCCACGACCTGCTGGAGTCCGAGCTGGAGCGTCACCTGGCCGCGGCGCACGATGAGCAGGACCTGCTCAGCGAGCTGCTGGGCACCGACCCGGTGGCCAGGCCGGTCGGGTGGCCGCTGCAGGGCGAGCTGATCAGCCATCTGGACCGATCGCCGACTCGACCCAGGCCCGCAGCTCGGCGGCCGGGGCGGCGCCGGACCGGCGCGCCGCGACCTGCCCCTGGCGCAGCACGATCAGCGTCGGGATGGCCCGGATGCCGAACCGTTCCTGGATCTGGGGCGCGCTGTCCACGTTGACCTTGACCAGCTTGACCCGGCCGGCCAGCGTGGCGGCCACCTCCTCCAGGGCCGGGCTCACCATGCGGCAAGGCCCGCACCACGGCGCCCACAGGTCGACGACGACGGGGAGGGACGCGGCCTCGGCGACCTCGGCGAACGTGTCGTCGCCGGCGTCGGCGATCCAGGGCAGCGGCTGGTGGCAGTTCCCGCAGCGCGGGATACCCGCGGCCGCGGCCGGGACCCGGTTGCGGCGCCCGCAGTTGCGGCAACGGACCAACTCGGCGGACATCGAGGGGGCGGTCATGGGTCAGTCCTGGTTCTCGTAGCTGACGGTCAGCTCGCCGTCGGCGTATCCGATGCGGATCACGGCGCCGTCCAGGACGTCGCCGGCCAGCAGGGCGCGGCCGATGCGGGTCTCCACTTCCCGGCTGATGAACCGGCGCAGCGGGCGTGCGCCGTAGATCGGGTCGAAGCCCTGCTGGGCGATGAAGCGGCGGGCCTTGTCGCTGATCTCCAGCGTCATCCGGCGCTCGCTGAGCCTGGCGCGCAGGTCGTTCATCATGAGGTCGACGATGCGCTCGATCTCGGGCTGGGTGAGCGGCTTGAACAGGACGATGTCGTCCAGGCGGTTCAGGAACTCGGGCCGGAAGTGCGCGCGCATCTCGGCCATCACGCGTTCGCGCGCGTCGGGCTTGATCTCGCCGTCTGACACCGCGTCCGCGGTCAGCCATTCCGAGCCGATGTTGGAGGTCATGATGATGACCGTGTTGCGGAAGTCGACGGTGCGGCCCTGCGCGTCGGTGAGCCGGCCGTCGTCCAGGACCTGCAGCAGCGTGTTGAACACGTCCGCGTGCGCCTTCTCCACCTCGTCGAACAGCACGACCGAGTACGGCTTGCGCCGGACCGCCTCGGTGAGCTGCCCGCCTTCCTCGTAGCCCACGTAGCCGGGCGGCGCGCCGACCAGGCGGCTTACCGTGTGCCGCTCCTGGTATTCGCTCATGTCGATCCGGATCATGTTCTCCTCGGTGTCGAACAGCGCCGCGGCCAGCGTCTTGGCCAGCTCGGTCTTGCCCACGCCGGTGGGGCCGAGGAAGATGAACGACCCGATCGGCCGGCGCGGATCCTTGATCCCCGAACGGGCCCGGATGATGGCGTCGGCGACCAGCCGGACGGCCTCGTCCTGGCCCACGATCCGCTCGTGCAGGATCTGCTCCAGCCGGAGCACCTTCTCCCGCTCCCCCTCCTGCAGGCGGCTGACCGGGATGCCGGTCCAGCGGGAGACGATCGCGGCGATCTCGTCGCTGGTCACGACCTCCCGCAGCAGGCGCGCACCGCCTTGCTTGGCCGCCAGCCGCTGCTCCTCGCCTTCCAGCCGCCGCTCCAGATCGGGGATCTTGCCCAGGCGCAGTTCCGCGGCCCGGTCCAGGTCGTAGTGGCGCTCGGCCTGCTCGGCCTCCCGCCGCAGCTGTTCCAGCTCCTCACGGAAGGCCTGCACCCGGCGAAGCGCCTGGCGCTCGGCCTCCCACTGGGCCCGCAGCGAGTCGGCCTGGGCCCGCAGGTCCGCCAGTTCCTTGCGCAGGTCGGTCAGGCGCTCCTGGCTGGCCCGGTCGGTCTCCTTGGCCAGCGCGTTCTCCTCGATCTCCAGCCGCATGACCCGGCGGGTGAGCTCGTCGAGTTCGGCCGGCATGGAGTCGATCTCGGTGCGGATCATCGCGCAGGCCTCGTCGACCAGGTCGATCGCCTTGTCCGGCAGGAACCGGTCGGAGATGTAACGGTGGCTGAGCGTGACCGCGGTGACCAGCGCGCTGTCGGCGATCTTCACCCCGTGAAAGACCTCCAGACGCTCCCGCAGGCCGCGTAGGATCGAGACGGCGTCCTCCACCGACGGCTCGTCGACCATGACCGGCTGGAACCGGCGCTCGAGGGCCGCGTCCTTCTCCAGGCGCTTGCGGTACTCGTCCAGGGTCGTGGCGCCGATCAGGTGCAGCTCGCCGCGGGCCAGCATCGGCTTGAGCATGTTGCCCGCGTCCATCGCTCCCTCGGCGGCGCCCGCGCCCACCACCGTGTGCAGCTCGTCGATGAACAGCAGGATGCGTCCTTCCGCGGCCCTGACCTCGGACAGGACGGCCTTGAGCCGCTCCTCGAACTCGCCGCGGTACTTGGCCCCGGCCACCAGGGCGCCCATGTCGAGGCTGAAGATCGTCTTGTCCCGCAGCCCCTCGGGCACGTCGCCGCTATTGATCCGCCGGGCTAGGCCCTCCACGATGGCGGTCTTGCCCACGCCGGGGTCGCCGATCAGGACCGGGTTGTTCTTGGTCTTCCGGGACAGGATCTGGATGACGCGCCTGATCTCGGCGTCCCGGCCGATGACCGGGTCGAGCCTGCCGCTGGCCGCGTCGTCGACCAGGTCCCGGCCGTACTTGGCCAGCGCCTCGTAGGCCCCCTCCGGCGTAGCGGAGGTGACCCGCTGGTTGCCGCGGATCTTGGTCAGCGCCTCCAGGAAGCCGTCCCGGGTCAGGCCGTCGGCTTGGAGCAGGCGGCCGACCGCGGTGGTCGGCCCCTCGGCGAGCAGCGCCAGGAGCAGGTGCTCGACCGAGACGTACTCGTCCTTGAGCCGGTTCGCCTCCTGCTGGGCCGCGTCGAGCAGGCGGGACAGCCGCTGCGTGACGCGGACCTGTCCCGGGCTCACGCCCGGGCCGCTGACCTTCGGGCGCCGCGCGAGTTCGGCCTCCAGCGCCGTTCGCAGCCGGTCCGGATCGGCGCCGGCCTGGCTCAGCAGCCGGGGAGCGATGCCCTCGGCCTGGTCGAGCAGCGCCAGCAGCAGGTGCTCGCCGTCGACCTCGGTGTGCCCGAAGCGGAGCGCCTTGGTCTGCGCGTCGTGGAGCGCTTCGGCTGATTTCTGCGTCAGGTGGCTGGGATCCATGTTCACCTTCCTCGGCGCCGGGCGGCGCGTAGGGCCGCTTCGAGTACCGCGATCCGGTCGAGCAGGTCGGTGACCAGCCCGATGGCCGCGTAGTTGAGCGCGAAGCCCGCACGCAGGCGCTGCACCCGGGCCACCTCGGCGAGCTCGCTGCGGGAGATCCAGAGCGCGCCTGCCGTGTCGCGGTCCGCCTCGATGAGCCCGAGGGCGACCAGTCTGCGGATCAGGTCCGGGTGCAGGCCCGATAGCACGGCGAACTCCTCCAGACTCAGCCGCTCAAGGCTGGGCCGCACGGCGCGGACCATGGCGTAGCTCACCGCTGCTTCCTCGGGTCGAAATTGGATTCGGCGGCCAGCTGCTCGAACAGCCGCCGCTCGGCGCGCGAGAGCCGGGACGGCACCATGATCCTCGCCTCCGCGTACAGGTCGCCCGCCTTCCCCTTGGGGTTCGGCAGGCCGCGGCCGGCCAGCCGGATCCGCCGGCCGCTCGACGTCCCGCCCGGGACCTTGACCTTGACCTCGCCGCCCGGGGTATCCAGGGCGACCGACGTGCCGAGGGCCGCCTCCCACGGCGCGAGCCGCAACTCGACGAACAGGTCACGCCCGTCGAGGCGGTACCGCGGGTGGGGCGCGATCCGCACGAGCAGGTACAGGTCGCCGTTATGCGCCCCGTCGCTGCCGCGGCCGCCCTGCCCGGCCAGCCGGATCCGCTGCCCGTCGGTCACCCCGGCCGGGATCGTGACGTCGAAGGAGCGGCGGGTGCCGTCGCTGGACAGCGTGACAGACCTGCGCCCGCCACGGTAGGCCTCCTCGACGGTGAGCTCGATCTCGGCCTCCTGGTCGGCGCCCGGGATCGGTCCCCAGCCGCGCCGGGACCCCCGGCCGCCGAACAGCCCGCCGAGCAGGTCGTCGAGGTCGATGTCGCCTTCGCTGAAGCTGAACCCGCCGGGACCAGCCCCCGCCCCGGCACCAGCGCCGGCCCTGGCTCTGGCGCCGGCCTGGGCCCGCCGCCACGTCTCCGGGTCCACACCCTCGGGAACCTGGCGGAAGTCGCGCCCGAACACGTCGTAACGGCGCCGCGTCTCCGGGTCGGACAGGACGTCATACGCCTCGGAGGCCTCCTTGAACCGGTCCTCGGCCCCCGGGTCGTGGTTGACGTCCGGGTGGTAGGTGCGGGCCAGCTTGCGGTAGGCGCGCTGGATGTCCTCCTGGCTGGCGTCCCTCGGCACGCCCAGGATCTGGTAGAAGTCCTCGCCGTCGGCCATCAGCCCGGCCTGGCCACCACCACCTGCGCCGGCCGCAGCTGGTGGTCCCCTTCACCGTAGGCGGGCCGGACGACCTCGGCCACCATGTCGGCCTCGGCCCCGGGGTCGGGCCGGGAGGCGACGGCCTCGTGCCGGACCGGGTCGAACCGGGCGCCCCGGTCGTCGCGGCGCGGGAAGCCCAGGCGGGCCAGCACGTCCAGGGCCTGGTCCCGGACCGCCCGGACGCCTTCGATGATGGTTTTGGGGTCGGCCTCGGCGTACGCCAGGGCCAGATCGAGGTTGTCCACCACGGGCAGCCACTTCCTGGCCGCGGCTGCCCTGGCCTCCTCCTCGGCCCGGCTGACCTGCGCGGCGCATCGCTTGCGCATGTTGTCCAGATCGGCCAGGGCCCGCAGGCGCAAGTCCTCGAGCTCGGCGATCCGGGCCGCCTGCTCGGCGGACCGGGCCTGCTCGGTGATCGCGTCGGGACCGCGGCCGGCCTCGCCGTTTTCAGCCGCCTGGCTCATCGGCCCGCTCACTCGCTGGGGGTGAACTCGGCGTCGATCACGTCGTCGTCATCGGCGGCGCCCCCCTGCGAGCCGGGACCGGATTGCGGGCCAGGGCCGCCCGACGGCGCGCCGGGACTAGCCGAGGCCAGGGACTGGTAGACCTGCTGCAGCTCGGCGGTCAGGCTGCGCAGCCGGTCCAGCGGGGTGCTGTCGTCCTTGAGCGCCTGCCTGGCGTCGGCGACCAGGTTGTCGGCCCGCGCCTTCTCGTGCACCGGCACCGCGTCGCCGCGCTCGGCCGCCAGGCGCTCGACCTGGTAGGCCGCGGTGTCCAGCGCGTTACGGGCGTCGGTCAGCTCACGCAGCCGCCGGTCCTCGTCGCGGTGCTGCTCGGCGTCGCCGATCATCCGCTCCACCTCGGACTGGTCCAGGTTGGAGCTCTCGCTGATCGTGATCCGCTGCTCCTGGCCGGTGTCCTTGTCCCGGGCCGAGACGTTCAGGATCCCGTTGGCGTCGATGTCGAAGGTGACCTCAATCTGCGGGACGCCCCGCGGGGCCGGGCGGATGTTCTCCAGCCGGAACCGGCCCAGCACCCGGTTGTCGGCGGCGCGTTCCCGTTCTCCCTGCAGGACCACGACGTCGACTGCCGACTGATTGTCTTCGGCGGTGCTGAACACCTCGGTGCGGCGGGCCGGGATCGTGGTGTTGCGCTCGATGACCTTGGTCATGACCCCGCCGAGCGTCTCGATGCCGAGCGACAGCGGCGTCACGTCGAGCAGCACCACGTCCTTGAGCTCGCCCTTGATCACGGCCGCCTGGATGCCCGCGCCGACGGCCACGACCTCGTCCGGGTTGACGGTCATGTTGGGGTCCTTGCCGCCGGTCAGCCGGCGGACGAGACTCTGCACGGCCGGGATCCGGGTAGAGCCGCCGACCAGGATCACCTCGTCGATGTCGGCCGCGGTGAGCTTGGCGTCGGACATGGCCTGGCGGACCGGTCCAACGGTGCGCTCGACGAGATCGGCGGTGATCTGCTCGAAGGTGGACCGCATCAGCGTGGTGTTGAGATGCTTGGGCCCGGAGGCGTCGGCGGTGACGAACGGCAGGCTGATGGTGGTCTGGGTCACCGAGGACAGCTCGACCTTGGCCTTCTCGGCCGCCTCGAACAGGCGCTGCAGCGCCTGCGGGTCGGACCGCAGGTCGATGCCGTTGTCCTTCTTGAATTCGTCGGCCAGGTAGTCGACGACGCGGCGGTCGAAGTCGTCGCCGCCCAGGTGGGTGTCGCCCGCGGTGGCCCGCACCTCGACCACGCCGTCGCCGATGTCCAGGATGCTCACGTCGAAGGTGCCGCCGCCCAGGTCGTAGACCAGGACCGTCTCGTTCTTCTTCTTGTCCAGGCCATAGGCCAGCGCCGCGGCCGTGGGCTCGTTGATGATCCGCAGGACCTCCAGGCCGGCGATGCGGCCCGCGTCCTTGGTCGCCTGGCGCTGCGCGTCGTTGAAGTACGCCGGCACGGTGATGACGGCCTCGTTGATCTTCTCGCCGAGGAACTTGGACGCGTCTTCGACGAGCTTGCGGAGCACCAGCGCGGAGATCTCCTCGGGCGCGTACAGCCGGCCCTGGATCTTGAACCGCACCGCGCCGTCCGGGCCGGGGACCACGTCGAACGACACGGCGTTCAGCTCGCTGGTCACCTCATCGTAGCGCCGCCCGATAAACCGCTTGGCGGAGTAGATCGTCCCCATCGGGTTCAGGATCGCCTGCCGTCGGGCGAGCTGGCCGACCAGGCGCTCGCCCTGCGGAGTGAACGCCACCACCGAGGGCGTGGTCCGTGACCCTTCGGCGTTCGGTATGACCGTGGTCTGGCCGCCCTGCGTGGCGGCGATCACGGAATTGGTGGTGCCGAGGTCGATGCCGACTGCAACTGCCATTACTGCCTCCTGCTTCTTTAGCGCAAATGCTCAGGCTGGCCCCGCGCGCTCCCGGGCGTCCTGGGCCGATCCGGGAGCGCGCGGGAAGCCGGTTGGTCAGCCGGTGACCTCGATCTTGCGCGGCTTGGCCGCCTCGGCCTTCGATACGGTCACGGTCAGGACTCCGTCGGAGAGTTGGGCGGTGACCGCGTCGGCGTTGACGTCGCCGGGCAGGTAGGTCCGGAGCTCGAACTGGCCGGTGCGGCGCGAGCTGCGGTGGCGGCGGCGGTGGCCATTGCCGTCCTCGGGCTCGGGGATCTCGCCGCTGATGACCAGCTCCCGGTCCTGGAGCTGGATGTTGACCTGGTCTTTGTTCACGCCGGGCAGTTCCGCCTTGACCACGTAGGCGTCGTCGGTCTCGGACAGGTCCGCGAGCGGGACCCACGGCATGTCGGCCAGGGCGCCCGGGGTCAGGCCGAACGCGAAGTTCATCAGCTGGCCCATCCGGTCGTAGATGTCCTCGAACTCGCGGGAAGGGTTGACGACCGAGGTGTTCCGTCCGCCGCGGCGGACCGGGAGCGCTGCCATTGGATTCCTCCTGTGGCTGAGAACGTGACTTCGGGATACTCCTTACGCTTCCCGCGAGCGGCGGCGGGCACATCCACCATCCTGGTAGTCCTGGCCTGTCCGGCTCAGATCAGCAGCCGGAACAGGCTGAACGTGCGTTCCCATTCCCCGGTGTGCACGGCCTTCAGCTCGGCATCGATGAGCTTGAACGTCCGGGCCAGGGCGACGCTGATGCCCCCGAAGAGCAACGGGAGCCTGGCCTGGGTGTCGTCGGCCAGCGCGGCATCCAGCGGGGGCCGCGCGGCCAGGGATTCGAGGATGGGGCGGAGCTCGATCTCCTCCTCGAGGCGCTCGAAGGCGTGCACGCTCTCCTGCAGCCCCTTGGTGACCGGCAGGTCCCAGGGCAGGATGACGTCGCGGACGTTCGCCTTGGCCGTGGCCTGGCCGATGAGCAGCAGATCGTAGAGCGCGTCGTTGACGAAATCGAGGTACCGCTTGATGTCGTCCCGGTCGACGTCGACGCCGCCGGCGGCGCGGAAGAAGCGCTCGAACTTGGTAAAGCCCATCACGGGCATCGCCGTTACCTCCTAGGTGGGGCGCGTTCGTTCGAAAGCAAGCCGGATCGCCATCGCGCCCTCGCCTACGGCCGTGGCGACTCGTTTGGCCGAGCCGGCGCGGACGTCGCCGACCGCGAAGATGCCGGGCTGGCTGGTCTCCAGCAGCGAGCGCTCGGCTCCGTCCGAACCTGGCCCGGTGCGGACGAATCCGTGGTCATCGAGGTCGACCAGCCCGCCGAGCCAGCCGGTGCACGGGGCCATGCCGATGAAGACGAACAGCGCGCGGGCGTCGATGGTGCGCCGCGTGCCGGTCCGGTTGTCGGTGACGGTGACGGCCTCCAGCGCCGCCTCGCCGTGCAGTTCCTGGACCTCGGTGCTGGTCATGACATGCACGTTCGGGATCCGCGCGATCCGGTCGACGAGGTAGCGGGACATGTGCTCGCCCAGGTCGCCTTCGCGGACGATGAGCGTGACCTCGGTAGCGTGCGCGGACAGGAAGACCGCCGCCTGCCCGGCCGAGTTGCCGCCGCCGACGATGGCCACCGGGTCCCCGGCGCACAC
Source organism: uncultured Actinomycetes bacterium (assembly GCA_963835775.1). Lineage (GTDB taxonomy): Bacteria > Actinomycetota > Actinomycetes > Streptosporangiales > Streptosporangiaceae > Palsa-504. The sequence continues at coordinate 235,850 of CAWIHB010000013.1, forward strand.
CAGGGCCTCCGCCTGCGACGCCGCGTAGTAGATGCTCATCTTCTCGAAGTAGTCCGCGCGCGGCAGGTCGAGCCCGCGGTACCTGACCCCGGTGGCCAGGACCACCAGAGCGCTGGTCAGGCTGGTCCCGTCGCCGAGGCGCACCCGGTAGTGACCGTCATCCTGCTCGATGGAGGTGGCCTCGGCCGGGACGGCGAACCGGGCGCCGAACTTCTGCGCCTGGAGCAGTGCCCGCTCCGCCAGTTCGGCGCCGGAGATGCCCGACGGGAAGCCGAGGTAGTTCTCGATCCGCAACGAGGTCCCGGCCTGGCCGCCGGCGGCGGTGGCGTCCAGGACGATGACCCGCATCCCTTCCGAGGCCCCGTACACCGCGGCGGACAGACCCGCGGGCCCGGACCCGACCACGAGCAGGTCGCAGCTGGCCTGCGGCTCACTCGGCGCCGGGAGCCCGACCGCGGCGGCCAGCTCGGCATTGCCGGGGTTGCGCAGCAGCCGCCCGTGCACGATCACCACCGGGGTGTCCTGCGGCGCCACGCCGAACTGGGCCGCTACGGCCTCGGCGGACGGGTCGGCCTCCAGATCCAGCCAGCGGTACGGAAGCCGGTTGCGGGCCGCGAAGTCCCGCACCCGGCGGGTGTCCGGGGAGTACTTCGAGCCGACGATCCGCAGGCCGGCCCCGAGCCCGATGAGCATCGAGCGGCGCAGCAGGTAGGCACGCAGGATCAAGTCGCCGAACGCGGGATCGCGGGCCACCAGCTCCCGGACCCGGCCGACCGGTACCGCGAGCACCTCGCCCGCGTCGAGGGCCACCGCGGAATACCATGCGCCCTCGCCGGTCAGCAAGCTGAGCTCGCCGAGGAACCGGCCGCGGCCGTGAACGGCGATGGCGCGCTCCTCGGGTGTCCCCTTCCCCTCGACCGAGGCCACCTTCCCGGCGAGGATGACGAAGAAGTCGCACTCCCGGTCTCCCTCGGCGAACAGGACGTCGCCCGGCTGGGTGGACCGGCGCTGGCCCAGCGCGTCCAGCGCGGCGATCTGGGCGTCACTCAGCCGCGGGAACGCCCCCTGCGGGTCAGGGGTTTCCGGGGCTTCCTCACACGAAGGTTTCGTCGACATAGCACCAGCGCCAGTCCTCGCCCGGCTCGAACGATTGGACGATCGGGTGCCCGACGGCGAAGGCGTGGGCGCGCGCGTGCCGCAGCGGCGAAGAGTCGCAGCAGCCCACGTGCCCGCAGGTCAGGCACAGGCGCAGGTGCACCCACTCGGACCCCAGGATCAGGCATTCCTCGCAGCCGCCCGGCGTCCGCGGTGTCACCGGGCGGACCAGGCTCAGGTGCGGATCGGTCAGAGTCGGCATGCCCGCCGTCCTCTCGTGGTACGCATGGACCCCATGCTGGGCGGGGAGGGCGGGACTCACATCAGCCGACCAGGTAGTTTTCCGCGCCGCGCCGGGCCGGGCCGGGTGGCCGGGCCGGGCAGGTCTGACGGGGTCACCGACCCTGACCGGGGTTAGGATGGTGGTGCCGTCGCGAGGAGAAATCGTATGGCGAGGCCTGCGCCTCCTACCTCGCTCCTGGCCAGTTCGCCCGTGGCCCGGAGCGGGTAGTGACGGGCCCCCCGGATGGCGACGGCCCGGTCCGCGAACAGCTCTCCGCGCTGCGCAGCATGCTGGTGCTCGCGATGCTGCTGACCCAGCAGGACAGCCAGGGCAGCATCCTGCATTACGTCGCGAACGCGGTCGAATCCCTGGGCTCGTGCACGACGGAGGGTATCTTCCTCGACGGCCTGTGGCAGGACGTCCGGATCCCCGGCCGGAAGGCCGCCAGCCTGCCGGCCGTCGTCGACGCGGCGGAGAGCGGGCCGGTCCTGCTGGCCGACGTGCCGTGGTCGTGGGCCTACTCGCTGTCCAGCCGCCACGGCCCGGCCGGCTACCTGGTCGTCGGGGCCCCGGCCCCGCCCGCGGAGAGTGAGCGGTTCCTGCTGCAGGTGCTGGCCCAGCAGGCGGGGGTGGCCCTGGCCAACGCGCGCCTGCACAACCGGGAGCGGGAACAGGCCGAGGAGCTGCGCCTGGCCAACTTCGCGCTGGTGCGCAGCATGGAGATTCACGACCGGCTGACCGAGGTGGCCTTCGGCGGGGAGGGGCAAGCGGGGATCGCCCAGGCGGTCTATGAGCTGACCGACCGCCCGGCGGCCATCGAGGACCGCTTCGGCAACCTGCTGGCGTGGGCGGGCCCGGACCGGCCCGATCCCTACCCCAAGGCCGACCCGGCGCAGCGGGACCGGCTGCTGGACCGGGCCCTAGCCGCCGCGGGCCCGGTCAGGGAGGGCGAGCGCCTGATCTCGGTGGCCGCGCTCGGCGGCTCCCCGGTGGCCGTGCTCGTCCTGCACGACCCGGCCGGGACGGCGGCCGATACCAAACGGGTGGCCGTCGAGCACGCGACCACGGTGCTCACCATGGAGATCGCCCGGATGCAGAGCCTGGCCCAGGGCGAAGCGCGGATGCGGACCAACCTCGTGCTCGACCTCGTCGGGGACACCGGCGCGGACCCGGCCGCGCTGCTGAACCGCGCCCAGGCCCTCGGCTACAACCTGGTCCGGCCGCACCGGGTCGTCGTGGTCGAAGCCGCCGGGGCCCGCCGCGACGACGACATCGACCTGTTCTTGCACGCCGTCGGCCGGGCGGCCAGGGCCACCGGAGTGGGGTCGCTGCTGGCGCCGCGGCTGCACGACGTGCTCGTGCTGGCCGATACAGAGGTGCGCTGGGACCTGTTCTGGGCGCGGGTCGTCACCGAGATGCACGGCGGGCGGTGCCGGATCGGGGTGGGCGGCCGCGTCCTGGAGCTGGACCGGTTCCCGCACTCCTGCCAGGAAGCGGAGCTGGCGCTGCGGATCCAGAAGACGGCGGGCGGCCCCGAGCGGATCACGATGTTCGACAACCTCGGCATCTACAAGATCCTGGCCACGGCGGGCGACACCTCGGCCATGGAGCGCTTCGTGACCGAGTGGCTCGGCCCGCTGATCGACTACGACGCCGAGCACGGCACACCGCTGGTGCTGACGCTGAGCGAGTACCTCGACTGCGGCGGCAACTACGACGCCTCGGCCGAGGCGCTGTCGGTGCACCGCAGCACGCTCAAGTACCGCCTCAAGCGCATCCGCCAGGTGTCCGGCCACGATCTCGGCCTGCCCGACGTCCAGTTCAACCTCCAGGTCGCCACCCATGCGTGGCGGACCCTGCAGGTGCTACGCCAGTCCTGACCTCGGCGCCCTGGTTGTCCTGCCGGGGTAGGATGCCTCGTAGCGGTCAGCCCGGCAGGTAGCCGTGAGGCCGTCGCGGGCGTCGGTCCGGAGCGAGTTCCACATGGCTGAGCCCTGCGTCGCAGCCGTCTTCCTAGCATGATGAGCAGTTAGCCGACTGCCCTGTCGTGTGAGAAAGTGGCCCTATGACGCAGTCCGTGCCGCTAGGCATCATGGACCGCTCGGTCCCGAGCGGCAGCCACATCTGCGCCTTCTACTCCGGCCCGGCAGGCCGGGACGAGGTCGTGCTGCCGTTCCTGGCCGAGGGCCTGCGAACCGGGCACAAGTGCCTCGCCGTGCTCGACTCGACCAGCCCGGGCGAAGTCCTGGCCAAGCTCGACGACCGCGGGGTGGACGCGGACCAGGCCGCGCAGGCGGGGCAGATCGAGGTGGAGACCCCAGCCAACGCGTACTTCCGCTCGGGCACGTTCTCCACCGACGACATCCTCACCTTCTGGGGGCAGGGGATCAGCAAGGCGAAGGACAGCGGCATGTTCGCCTTCCTGCGGGCGACGGGCGAGATGCCGTCGGTGCTGAACCACCCGGACGGCCGCACGGAATTCTTCCGGTTCGAGGCCATGCTCAACCAGTTCTCCTCGCCCCTGCCGCTGGTGGTCCTGTGCCTGTACGACCTGGACGGAATGGGGGCCGAGGTCCTGATGCAGGCGCTGCGCACCCACCCGGCGGTGATCGTGGACGGCACGATCCACGAGAACCCCTATTACATCGAGCCGAGCAGATTCCTGGCCCGGATCGGGTGAACCACGCTCCGTTAGGTAGATAAGAATCTCTTTTTCCTGAACGGGCCGTGGTATCAGCCCAAGCGGACCGGTCAGCCCGTCGGCACGAACGCGTCGAAGTAGACATGGGCCTGCTGCACGCCGGGGTGCTGTCTTACTCCGGGCACGCTGACCTCTCGGCCCGGGTCGGGCCCGACACTGTGCTGATCGTCACGCTGAACCGGACACGCGATCTCGTGCCCGATGACCTCGCCGTGGTCCGCCTCGACGGGAGCGTCGGTGGCGGGAGCACTGACCGGCCCGGCAGGCCCGGCTTGTAGCGCGGCCGGCCCGCATTCCACCATGGTTAGGGGATGGACAAGCGCCTTCGCTTCATGGCCGACCTCATCGCCCCGCTCCGGGTGGCGCCCGGGAGCGAGGTCAGGCTGAGCCGCGACCACGACCCGGGCTACACGGGCGGGGTGGCCCGCCTGCAGGCCGCCGCGCTGCTCGCCAACGGCGTGGAGCTGCTGGCCGACTACCAGGACCGGCTCGCCGCCCAGGACACGTTCGGCGTACTCCTGGTGCTCCAGGGACTGGACGCCGCGGGCAAGGACAGCACGATCAAGCACGTGATGAGCGGGGTCAACCCGCAGGCGGTGGAGGTCCGGGCGTTCAAGCAGCCCTCGGCCGAGGAGCTGAACCACGACTTCCTGTGGCGGTACCAGCGCGCCCTGCCCGGGCGGGGCCGGATCGGCATCTTCAACCGCTCCCACTACGAGGAGGTGCTCGTCGTCCGGGTCCATCCGGACCTGCTCGCCGCGGAACGGATGCCCGTCGTCGCGCGCGATCACGGGATCTGGGCTCGCCGCTACCGTGAGATCAACGACTGGGAGCGCTACCTGGTCGACAACGGGATCCACGTGGTCAAGGTCATGCTGAATCTGTCGAAGCGGGAGCAGGCCAAGCGGTTCCTCAAGCGCATCGACCACCCGGAGAAGAACTGGAAGTTCTCCCCCAGCGACGTCCGGGAACGGCACTACTGGGACGGCTACCAGCAGGCCTTCGAGGACATGCTCAGCCGCACCAGCACGAAGTGGGCGCCGTGGTACGTCGTGCCGGCCGACCACAAGTGGTTCAGCCGCCTGGCCACCGCCGCGGTCCTGGTGACGGCACTCGACGCGATCAACCCCAGGTACCCGGCCCCCGACCCCGCGGTGGCGGACCAGATGGCGCAGGTCAGGGAGGAACTCGCGGCCGAACTTGGTCGCACGGGACCGGGCTGAGCGCAGCTGGCGCTCCCCGCACCACGGAGCTGACTATACGGGGATGTGAGCGCGGGACGGCCGCGGCGACCATAAAGGCCGGCCCCACGTGCAGTTCAACCTTCAGGTCGCGACCCGCGCGTGGCGCGCGCTCCAGGCGCTGCGACCACCACCGTAGCTCCTGACCTGCGGTTTCTGCTCCTTGTCCTGCGGGGTCAGCAGGTTCGCCCGGGTGGGACGGTGCGCCCAGGCCCGGTCCCGGCCGATGCTGGCGGTAACGACCGCAGGAGGTGGCCTGATGCACACGGGAATCGACGTCCACGCGTACGTGCAAGACCTCGAGAAGCACCTGCGTCTGATCTTGTTCGGCAGCGGGACGGCTGATGCGGAGGGCGCGGTGCTGCTGGTCCGCGGCGCGCTCGCCGACGGCGACCGGCCCAAGGCGGCCGAGCTGGCCGAGGCTACGCAGCGGCTGGCCACGATCGCGCCAGACAACCGGGACATGGCCGCCGCCGCCGAGCACGCCAGCGGGCTGCTCGACCGGGACCCCGCCGTCCTGGAACGCGCCGCCGAGAGGTACGCGCCCGGGTCGGCCCGGGCCAGCGCCCTGGAGGACGCCGGCCGGTGCTGGGCCGAGCAGGGCAATGAGAGCCAGGCCGTGGTCCGGCTGGGGCAGGCGCACACCCTGTACAAGCAGCTGGACGACGCCGACGGCATGGCCCGGGTGCGGTACGGGCTGCGCTCGGCCGGCGTCCGGCTCCGGCACTGGACCTACGAGGACCGGCCCGCGTTCGGCTGGGACAGCCTGACCGAGACCGAGCGGCGGATCGCCGGCCTGGTGGCCGAGGGGCTCAGCAACCGCCAGGTGGCGAACCGGATCTTCCTGAGCCCGCACACCGTGGCCTTTCACCTGCGTCACATCTTCTGGAAGCTCGGCATCACGTCCCGGGTGCAGCTCGCGCGCATCGCCGCCGAGCAGGGCACCGGGGACGCGGCCGGCGACGCGCCGTCGTGACCGGCCGGAGGCGGGACCGGGGGCGGGGGCAGGCACCACGGTCCGTTCGGCCGAAAAAGAAAATCAGGCACGGGCCTCAGCGTGACAGGTGGCGGCCGAAGAAGCCGAAGACCTTCTCCCAGCCGTCCATCGCCGGCTCGGGGCGGTACATCGGGGTGTGGTAGTAGAAGAAGCCGTGGCCGGCCCCGTCGTACCGGTGGAACTCGTAGTCCTTGCCGTGCCGCTTGAGCTCCGCCTCGTGCCGGTCGACCTGGCCGGGCGAGGGATGGGAGTCGTCGTTGCCGAACAGGCCGAGCAGCGGCGCGGACAGGCCTGCGGTGAAGTCGATCGGCGCGACCGGGCGGGCCGGCGACAGTTCCTCCTTCGCCTGGATCACTCCCCCGCCCCACAGGTCGGCGACCGCGTCGAAGCCGGGCACCCGGGACGCGGTGAGCAGGGCGTGCCGGCCGCCCGAGCAGGTGCCGATGATGCCGGCCTTGCCGTTGCTGGACGGAAGCGCCTTCAGCCAGCCGAGCGCGGCCGCGCAGTCGGCCACCACGCTGTCGTCGGGGACGCCGCCCTGCGACCGGACCGTGGCCGCCACGTCGTCGGGGGTGCCGTGGCCGTAGCGGCAGTACAGGTCGGGGCAGAGCACGCTGTACCCGTGGCGCCCGAGCCGCTCGCAGAACTCCCGGTAGAACTCATCCCAGCCCGGCAGGTGGTGCACGGCCACGATCCCCGGCGCCGGCTCGTCGCCGGCCTGCCGGGCGAACCAGGCGTGGATCTCGTCCCCGTTGCCGCCGGGGTACGTGATCACCTCGGCCGTCAAGCCGGTACGGGCGTCGGTACGGAACGAATTCCACATGGGACCCAGCATATTTAGTAGGCAGCTGGCCGTTCCGGGCTTATCAGAACGTGACGGGAATCGCGCCAGCTGAGGGCATCCGGGCCGACGAGCCGGCCAGGCAGCCCGGGCAGGCCGTTGGCGTGGAAGGTGACAATGCGGTTGACGGTCTCCGCCGTGATCATGGCTCGGGTGGCAGCGCGGACTTGGTGATTGCCTTGATCTCTTCCGGGGTGAGCTCAAGGCTGGCGGCCGCGACGTTCTGCTCGACGTGTTCCGGGGAGCCGGAGCCGGGGATCGGCAGCACCTGCGGCGACCTGGCGTTAGGGCGGGGAGCGGGGAACGGGCGCGGAAGGAGCACCACGATCCGTTCGGTCTGAATTGTTTTTATGCCGAACGGACCCGGACCCCACGACCGGGGGATGTGGTTCGCTGCGGGGGCGGCCAGGGTGACTCATATGACGAGCGGGATCCAGAATCTGCCGGAGCCGCTGAGGCAGGCCGAGGCCACTTACCGCGACCCGGCGGCGCTTCTGCCACCGGCCGGCCGGGACCGGCTGGCCCGGCGCGTCGAGCACTTCGCCGCGGCGGTCCATTTCGCCCTGGCCGAGCCGGATGCGATGCGGCGCCTGCATGAGCTGACCAAGGACCTGCGGACGGTCCCGGAGCTGAGCTCTTTGCTCCCCGTGGTACTGGAGGGAGCCCTGTCGCTGATGGGAGGGGACTTCGGGAGCATCCAGATCCTCGACCCGGCGACCGGATCGTTGCGGCTCGTCACCCAGGCGGGCTTCGGCCCGGAGTTCCTGGACTACTTCGCGGCCGTTGACGACGAGCACTCGGTCTGCGGCCGGGCGGCGCGGCAAGGCACGCAGGCGGTGGTGGCCGACGTCCGCACCGACCCGGGGTTCACGCCGCACCGGGAGATCGCCGCGGCCTCGGGCTTCCGCGGGGTCCAGTCCACGCCCCTGGTCGACTACGCCGGTCACCTGATCGGCATGGTCTCGACCCACACGCAGCGTCCGTACCGTCCGGCCGTGCGCGACCTGCGGATCATGGAGCTGTACGCCGACTTCGCCGGCGAGGCGGTGACCCGGCACCTGGGCCCGTCCGCCCGGCAGGATCCCGTCGATCCGGCCGGCCGGGCGATAATCTCGGCCCTGCTCGATCCCGCGCGCGGCCGGGAAGAGAACGTGTCGGTCCCGTTCGAGCTGTGGGTCATGGGCCGGATGACGGCCAGCTTCGCCCGGCGTGCGCCGCAATTGCCCTGGTCAGCTAGCCAGTGGGTACGACCGTACTTAGGATGACATTGTGGACCCAGGCGGCCATGCCGGCGATGAGCTGCTTGCGGCCGTGGCAGCAAGCCTCAGCGGTCGTCTGGCCGAGGTCACTCAGGATGTGACCGAGCACCTCGCGGCTGCGATTGAGGAACTGCGGGGGGATACTGCCATCCTCGGCGTCCTCCGCGCGAGCGTCACGGAGAACATCACAGCGATATTTCATGTCTTCGAACACGGAATGCCGGTCGAGAACATCGAAGCGCCGCCGGCGGCGATCGAGTACGCCCGGCGGCTGGCCCAGCGTGGCGTGCCCGCAGTGGCGCTGATCCGCGCCTACCGGGTGGGCCACGAGCGAGTCCTGCAATGGTGTCTGGATGAGCTGGCGCGGCAAGGCCGGGAGGTATCGCTGGTTGTGGCCGCGGCGCGCCGCATGGTGGAGCTCAGCTCTGGGTATATCGACCGGGTCACCGAACAGGTCTTCACCGTCTACGAACACGAACGCGACCGCTGGCTGCTCACCCAGACCGCCATGCGGGCCGGCCGAGTCCGGGCGCTGCTCGAGGACAAGAAGGTCGACCTCGGCACGGTCGAAGCCGAACTGGGCTACCGGCTGCGTCAGCACCACGTCGGTCTGATCGCCTGGGACCCCGACCCGGCCCCGGGCGGCGCGGGGCTGGCCCGGCTCGAGCGGCTGGTCATGGCGGCCGCCCAGGCGCTGGCCTGCCCCGGCAGGCCGCTGCTGGTGCCACGGGATGAGGCCAGCGTCTGGGCCTGGCTGCCGCTGGGCAGGAACGCCAACGTCCGGTGGGAGCTGCTGCACAAAGCCGTGGACGACGCCGATCCGGGCACGCGTCTGGCGGCCGGGGCACCTGCTCCCGGCGTCGAGGGTTTCCGGCTGACGCATCATCAGGCCCGCCTGGCGCAGGAGCTGGCGTTGACCGCGGGCCCGGCCGGCCCCCGGACGACGGCGTTTGCGCAGACCGGCCCGGTGGCCCTGTTGTGCACAGATCTGAATGCCACGCGCGCCTGGGTGCACAGCACGCTGGGAGCCTTGGCGATCGATGAGGAGCCGCAGGCGCGGCTGCGGGAGACAGCGCGCGTCTTTTTGTCCACCGGCGGGAGTTTCACTGCGACCGCCGAACAACTGATGCTGCACAAGAACACCGTGCATTACCGCATCCGCAAGGCCGAGGAGATCCTGGGCCGTCCGCTGCAAGAGAGCCGGCTGGATGTCGAGCTGGCACTGTCGGCGTGCCGGTGGCTGGGCTCGGCTGTCTTGCAGCCGTCGCCCGCCGGCCGCTGACCGGGCCCCGAGCACAGCACGGCCCTGCCTGGCTGATCGGACTGGCAGCACAAAGGCTGGCTGGTTGTTCTTGTTTCTTCGTGATCGGGGCCCATGTCCCAGCTCACAGGCCCCTTCTACCGTCAAAGCATCACCCCCGGAGGCTGCCTGATTAGGAGCTACTGACATGACAGGACCTAGCCTTGCCCCGCTCATCATCCCGATCGCCGGGACGCTCTTCCTCACCGCGTGGCTGAGCCTGGTGTTTTACGCCGGCCGCCGCCCGCGGGGGGCCGCCGGCCATCCGGCACCCGGCCACGGAAGTCCCGGCCCGGCTGCGCTGTCTGCCCCGTGCCTGCCAGGCGCCCCGGCGACGGATCTGGCCGCTCCGGCCAACACCCGCCATTCCAGGCCACAGCGGAGCGGAGACGTCCGCGTGATCTTCGAGGTGGAGCGATGACCATTGACTATTTGCCGTGGAACCGTCCGGTGATGCTGGCCGGCCGCGTGTGCATGCGTGACACGCAGGTCGAGTTGACCTACGCCGAGGTGGGCCGCCGGGTGGATGCGGTCGCCGGGCAGTTCGCTGCGGCCGGGGTAGGCCGGGGCGACGTGGTCGCGGTGATGCTGCCCAACCGGGTGGAGCTGCTGCTCGCCCTGCTGGCCGCGTGGCGGCTGGGCGCCGCGGCCACCCCGGTCAACCCGGTGTTCACGCCGAACGAGGCGGGCTACCAGATCGCCGACTCCGGAGCCAAGCTGATGATCGCCACTGGACCGGACGCCAGCTACGGCGTCCCGGTGCTGGCGGCCGGCGACCTCGCCACCACGCCGGCCGGCTCGCTGCCCGCACCGGACACCCTGCCTGGTGACCTGGCCCTGCTGATCTACACCAGCGGCTCGACCGGCAGGCCGAAGGGTGTCATGCTCGACCACGCGAACCTCGTGGCGATGGGCGCTTCGCTCGGCAAGGCGATGAAGCTGAGCCCGGACGACAGCTGCCTGCTGGTGCTGCCGCTGTTCCACGTGAACGCGATTCTGGTGAGCTGCCTCGCGCCGATGATGGCCGGCGCCCAGGTGACGATCCTGCCCAGGTTCGCCCCGGACACCTTCCTCGCCGCGATCTCGCGGTACCGGGCGACGTACTTCTCCGCGGTGCCCACCATCTACGCGCGGCTGGCCGAGCTGCCCGAGGATCAGCTCGGCGACACCTCGTCCGTCCGGTTCGCGGTGTGCGGGGCGGCGCCGGTGTCCAGGGAGCTGCTGCGCCGCAGCGAGGCCAGGTTCGGCTTCCCGATCATCGAGGGGTACGGGCTGACCGAGGGCACCTGCGCATCGACCGTCAACCCGCTGGACTGGGTGCGCAAGCCCGGCACGGTCGGGGTGGCGCTGCCGGGTCAGCAGGTGGCCACCATGCGGCCGGACGGCTCGTTCGCCGCGGTCGGCGAGCCGGGCGAGGTGGTCATCCGCGGCGCGAGCGTGATGCGCGGGTACCTGAACCGCCCCGAAGCCACCGCCGAGGCGGTGAGGGGGGAAGGGGAGGTGGGCGGGGGCTGGCTGCACACCGGCGACGTCGGCGTGCTGGACGCAGACGGCTACCTGACGATCGTCGACCGGATCAAGGACATGATCATCCGGGGCGGCGAGAACATCTACCCCCAGGAGATCGAGTCGGTCCTGGCCCGGCACGACGCAGTCCTGGAAGCGGCCGTGATCGGCGCCCCGCACGAGGTATACGGCGAGGTACCGGTGGCCTACGTGGTCACCTACCCGGACACGGCCGTGACGGCCGGCGAACTGCTGGCACTGTGCCGCGGCAACCTCACCAAGATCAAGATCCCGGTGGCGATCAGCATCGTGCCCGCGCTGCCGAAGAACCCCGTCGGCAAGACCGACAAACCAGCCCTGCGCGCCTCGCGCTCATAGCCCCGCGGGCTGAGCATCACCCCTCGCCCAGCCATCACCGTAAGGAGACCATGATGGGATTCACCAAGCCTGACCTGCCAAAGGTCGATCCCGGCACGTTCATGCAGGAACCGCTGATGCACCGGATGAAGGTGCTGGCGCTGCACTGGGCAGAGCGCGGATTCGGCACCCCGCGGATGGTGCACGTGATCTACATCGCCAAGCTGCTGACGTTCTACATCCTCGGCGGCGTGGTGATCGCCACCGCGACGTCACACCTGCCCGCGTTCTGGCACGTCGCGCAGTGGTGGAACCAGCCGATCGTGTACGAGAAGGCCGTGCTGTGGACTGTGCTGCTGGAGACCGTGGGGGTGGCCGGGTCATGGGGCCCGCTAGCGGGCAAGTTCAAGCCGATGACCGGCGGCATCCTGTTCTGGGCACGGACCGGCACGATCCGGCTACGGCCGTGGAAGCGGGTTCCGCTCACGGCCGGTGACCGCCGGACTCCCGCGGATGTCGCGCTCTACCTCGCGCTCATCGTCAGCGTGATCATCCCCCTGCTCGTCCCTGGTGTGCACAGCTCCTCGCTGTCCGCCGCGGTGCCCGGCAACACCTCCGGCGTGGTCAGCCCGGTGCTCATCGTCCCGGTGGTGGTGCTGCTCGTGCTCAACGGGCTGCGGGACAAGATCATCTTCCTGGCCGCGCGCGGCGAGCAGTACCTGCCCGCCCTGGTGTTCTTCACCGTGCTGCCGTTCACCGACATGATCATCGCGCTCAAGCTGCTGATCGTCACGGTCTGGGTCGGCGCCGGCTTCTCCAAGTTCGGCAGGCACTTCGCGAACGTGGTGCCGCCCATGGTCAGCAACAGCCCCGCCGTGCCGTTCCGGTGGCTCAAGCGGGCGCACTACCGTGACTTCCCCCGCGACATCCGCCCGTCCCGGCTCGCCCACCTGATGGCGCACGGCGGCGGCACGATCGTCGAGATCATCACCCCGCTGGTGCTGCTGCTGTCTCCGTGGAAGCCGGTGACCCTGGCCGCGGTCGCTGTCATGGTGATCTTCCACCTGTTCATCACCTCGACGTTCCCGCTGGCCGTGCCGCTGGAGTGGAACGTGCTGTTCGGCTACGCCACGGTATTCCTGTTCGCCGGCTACCCCACCTGGCCCGGCTACGGCGTCACGAACATGTCCCCGCCGTGGCTGGTGCTGGTGATCGTGGCCGCGCTGCTGTTCTTCCCCGTGCTCGGCAACCTGCGCCCGGACCTGGTCTCGTTCCTGCCCTCGATGCGCCAGTACGCCGGCAACTGGGCGTCCGCGCTGTGGGCGTTCACGCCGGGCGCCGAGGAGAAGCTCAACGCGGTCAAGCGGCCGACGGCCAACCAGGTCGACCAGCTCGTGGCCTTCGGCTATGACCGCGAGTGGGCCGACGTGACCATGCAGCTGACGATCGCGTGGCGGACCATGCACAGCCAGGGCCGCGGCCTGTTCTCGCTGCTGCTGCGGCACCTGCCCGACATCGACACCCGGACCGTGCGCGAGGCTGAGTTCGTGTGCAACTCGCTCGTCGGGTTCAACTTCGGCGACGGGCACCTGCACAACGAGGACCTGATCAGGGCGGTGCAGGCGCAGGCCGGCTTCGAGCCCGGCGAGCTGGTCGTGGCCTGGGTGGAGTCCCAGCCGGTGCACCGCGGCGACCAGGCGTACAAGGTGATCGACGCGGCGCTCGGCGTCATCGAGCGCGGCACGTGGCAGGTCGCCGACGCGGTCGCCGAGCAGCCGTGGCTGCCCAACGGGCCGATCCCGGTGCAGGTGACCTGGTCACGGGCGGGCGCCCGGCAGGCCGTCAGCGAGCAGCACGACGGGGAGGTGGCGGCATGACCACCGCGACGGTGGTGGGCGGCGGGCCCAACGGGCTCGCCGCCGCCGCGGCCCTCGCCCGGCAAGGCGTGCAGGTCACCGTGCTCGAGGCGGCCGACAAGCCCGGCGGCGGCGCGCGCTCCGGTGAGTCGCTGCTGCCCGGCCTGCTGCACGACCACTGCTCGGCCTTCCACCCGATGGCCGTCGGCTCTCCGTTCCTGACTGGCCTGGGCCTGGACAGGTACGGATTGTCCTGGCGCTGGCCGGAGATCGACTGCGCGCACCCGCTCGACGGCGGTGAGGCTGGCCTGCTGTACCGGTCAGTCGAGGACACCGCGGCCGGGCTGGGCCGCGACGGAGCCCGCTGGCATCTGGCCTTCGGCCGCCCCTCCGCCGAATACGACAAGCTGGCCGGCGACATCATGCGGCCGCTGCTGCGGGCACCCAGCCACCCGCTGGCGCTGGCCAGGTTCGGGCTGCCGACGCTGCTGCCCGGCTCGGCGTTCGCCCGCCTGTTCGCCACCCAGAAGGGGCGTGCGCTGTTCGGCGGGGTGGCAGCGCACGCGTTCCGGCCATTGCACCAGCCGCTCACCTCGGCGATCGGCGCCGGCATCATCACCGCAGGGCACCGCTGGGGCTGGCCAGTCGCGGCCGGCGGCTCCGGGTCGATCACCGCGGCGCTCGCCGCGCTGCTCACCGACTTGGGCGGCAAGATCGAGACGGGCACCCGGGTCACGACGGCATCACAGCTGCCCGCGGCGGACGTGACATTGTTCGACCTCGCCCCGGCAGCGGTCGCTGACCTGCTCGGCAACACGCTGCCCGCGCGAGTGGCCCGGGCGTTCCGCCGGTTCCGCCGCGCGCCGGGAGCGTTCAAGGTCGACTTCGCGGTCGAGGGCGGCGTGCCGTGGGTCAACCCCGATGCGGGCCGGGCCGGCACCGTGCACCTGGGCGGCAGCTACACCGAGATCGCCGCCACGGAGCGGGAAATCAACACCGGGCGGATGCCGGAGCGGCCCTTCGTGCTGGTCGGACAGCAGTACCTGGCCGATCCGCAGCGGTCGGCCGGGAACATCCACCCGGTCTACAGCTACGCACACGTGCCACACGGCTACGACGGGGACGCCACCGAGGCGATCATCGCGCAGATCGAGCGGTTCGCCCCCGGGTTCCGCGAGCGGATCGCCGGCCAGGCATCCTACGGCCCGGCCTGCCTCGCCGCCGCCAATCCGAACTTCGCCGGCGGCGACATCATCACCGGAGCCAAGGACGTGCGCCAGCTCGTCTTCGGCCCCCGCACCACCCTGTCCCCCTACCACCTCGGCATCCCGGGCATGTACCTCTGCTCAGCGGCGACACCACCCGGACCCGGCGTGCACGGCATGTGCGGCGCAAACGCCGCCGCGGAAGCGCTTCACTACCTCCACCGCGAGAAAGGCTAGCGCCCGCTAGGCCCCGACTGGATAGCCGAGCTTGGTCTACGGTTTCTCCCAGATCGTGATGGATGTCCAGCCGCGCGAGACCGGGCGCTCGGTCATGGAGAAACATGCGGCCTGAGCCGGCAAGGAGGCACCAGGATGGCCAAAATTGACCTGCCGATCAGACTCCAGCGCCACCCTGTTGTCCTGGAGGAACAGGCGCGCCGGGCCGCCGACATTCAGCTGCGGATCGCTGACTTGATCACCGCTTTCGCGGGGTCGATGAACTTCGTCTACCTGCACATCGCGCTGTTCACCGTCTGGATGCTGTTCATCGAGTCCAAACCGTGGCCGACGCTGACGCTGATCGTGTCGCTGGAAGCGATCTTCCTGTCCACGTTCGTCATGATCGGCCAGAACCGGCAGGCGGCATTCCAGCAGGCCAAAGCGGATCACGACTTCACCGAACAGGAGCTGGAGCTCAAAACCAACACAGAGCTGACCCGGGAGATCCACAGGCTCACTACCGAGCTGCACAGACGGGTGATAGGCGACCCCGCCCAGTAGCGGTCTGGTCACGTCCCGTCCCGGCGCTGGGGAGGTCGCAACTCTCGCCCGGGGATGCCCATTGGCGGAGTCGGCCGGGCTGGTCGCGCTGGCCGCTGGTTAAGGGGCCGGTCTCGCGCGCCGATGTGGTGGGCTGGGAGGTGGGAACGGCGCGGATGGTGAGGCGCCTGGGTGGCGGGGGGAGATCCGGACACGCAGCGCCGCTGGCCGGATGGTGAACCGCAGCGGCGGGCTGAGGTCCACCGGCTCGCCGTCAACCCCGGCGTGTACCGGTGCGGAGGCGTTCACCTCCAGGCGCGGTGCGCTCCAGGCCCGCCCGAGAGGGTGCGGGCTGTCGCGCGGCAGGTCGAGGATGACGATTCCGAGCTGGCCGGTGTCGAGCGCAGGGCGGGTGCCGCGGACCAGCGGGCGTTCCAGTGCGTAGGGGTTGTTGGACACCAGCACGACGTCGAGGTGAGCGTGTTCGTGCCCGGTGTCGTCGGCCAGGCGCAGGGCGGGCGCTTGCCCGCTGGGCCCGAGCACCTGCTCGGCGGTCTCCAGGAGCGTGCGGACCTTGGCGTCGCGGTAGGCCGGGTTGCGGACGGCATCGCCGTAGATCCCGAGCGAGACATTGTTGAGAAACATGCGGTCGCTGACTTCGGCGACGTCGATCCGGCGCTCGACCCCCTCGGTGAACGCCTCCAGCGCGCCGGCGAGGTCGCGCCGGTCCACCCCCAGGTCGAGCGCGAAATGGTTGCGGGTCCCGGCCGGAACGCACACGAACGGAAGCCCGTGCGCGGCGGCCACCGCGGCCACGACGGCCAGCGACCCGTCGCCGCCGGCCATGCCCAGCGCGTCCGCGCCGCTGGCTACAGCCGCACGGACCAGCGCCGCCAGGTTGTGGCCGGGGGCCAGGATCACCACCTCGATGCCCAGTTCCCGCGCCCGTTCGGCGATGTTGGCCCGCGCTGCCGCACCGCCGCCAGACCGGGGGTTGACCAGTAGCACCGGCCGGCGCGGTGGATCAGCGGGCCGCCAGCCGAAACGCGACAAGTCCCGTGGGGGCGGGCTCATGGGAGGCACCGAGGACATCGGCCGGTGCCTGGTGCCGTCGCCGGCGGCCGCCGGGCGAGGATGCGCCGGGCTGAGGCGCGCAGACCACGCCCGGCCTGCGGGTTCATGGTGACCACAGCGGCCCGGTACCGGCGATGCCGTTTCACTGCTTCCTCTCCGGGGCGACGGTGACGATGATACCCAAACGCCCCGCGGCCGGATCATGACCTCTGCGGGGCGGGGCTGGGGACCAGGCGCGGCCGGGTGGCCAGCCGGACGGCCGGCGTCAGGCCGCCCGGCCTTTCCCGGAGCACCGGGTCCAGGGCCCTGCTCGTGTGGCGCCCGCCGATGCCGCCGCGCTCGTGGACCCGCCTGGCAACCCAGGGCCCGCTACCAGGTCGGCCACGCCGCCTTGCGGGTTCGGCAGAGTGGCTGCGGGCCGCCGAGATGCAGCAGGGCAGTGTCACCTGTTCCTGCTCGAAAGAACCGCGGAGATGGCCCGGCTGATCGCCACCTTCCTGTGCAGCGAGCCTCCCCCTTCCTAGCCCGCGGCGCGCCGTCGAACGGCTCATTGGCCAGATCTGGTCGATCTGCGCACAACCGCAACCATGAGATCGTCAGTGGCCAAGACGCATACTCAGCAGGGCGGCGGAGAGCGTAAGTGTGCTACCTGATCGGTGTTCACTGTCCGTGACTGTCCAGCCTCGGTTGTAGCTTGGCTGATAGGCATTGTGGGCCTTGCGCAACCCGCACCTGAGATGTGCCGCGGACTCCTACGACCGCGCCGCCCGCGCCGCCTACGGGCGGATCCCGGCGCCCAGCTACGACGGCGACCAGCTACGCCGCACCGCCCGGATGATCGCCCTGGCCGGGAACCTGACCGCCGACACCACCCTCATGGCCATCGCCCTGGTAGCCCAGCTCGTCGCCCTGGCCGCCGCCGTCGCCGAACTACGCCAAGCCCAGCAGCACGCCGCCCAGGCAGCAGCAGCCCGCACCGCCGCCGCCCACCTGCACGCGGCCGTCACCCAAGCCCGGACGCGTGCGCCACGCTTTGGCCATCCTCAGTCGCAGCGAACCACCCGGGCAGCCAACGCCGCGCAGGATGCCCACCGAGACTTCCCAGCAGGTGTGAGACCGACCCAGCAGCCAGCGCACCAGGCGGCATCCCTACGTCCACCTTCGCCACGGCCGGGACGCATCCCACCGCGAAGAACCGGCCGGGTCCGTAACACGGGAGGTGCCGCCTTTGGGATGTGCGCGCTCAGCCTCGTGGCCTTCGGTTGATGCTGCACGGGCAATCGTGAGCAGTGGGGCCCGATCTATGCCACCAGGGCTTGCGGCCAAGGTCGTAGCCGAAAAGCGGACGTTGTTTGGGCGCATCATTATGCGCAGGCCGAAATGATCATTCGATGATGACAATTCTGTCCGTACCATCCGATCAAGCGCGTGAGCCATCTCGGAAGCGGCCAGATCGCCGAATTGGGCGTTGCGCCTTCTGCAGGTATTGGCGGCGCTAGGCAACACTGATGATCCAGATATGTGCGCCGGGCTGATAACGCGCTTATCTGGCGAGGCAGGACTGCAGATGCCGGACCTGGGCCCGCCGCCGTGGTCTCCGGGCCCGGGTCAATATGCATCCCGGGCAGCGCTCGCGAGCGGGCCCCGGGCTCGGCCTGATGAAGCCAATCATCTAACGCGAAGGCCGGGCGGCGCGTTGCGGCTGCCGTCCGCTGGTTCCGGTCAGCTCCTGAGGTGCTCGTCGAAGAACGCGACGATGCGGCGGCGGGCGTCTTGTGCCGATGGCTCGTGGTAGGCGCTGCGCGACAGGCGGGCTAGCGTGATCATCAGCCTGGAGGCGTCGACGGGGTCGTGGTCGTTGAGGAACGAATGCGCTGCGCCGGAGTACTCCTTGACGTCATGGGCCACGCCAGCGGCTGACAGCGCCCGCTCCAGCTTGCTGGCCGCGCCCCGCTGCGTCCAGTCTCTGGCCCCGTAGCTTGCGATGATCGGGCACGCGCCCGCCAGGAACGACTCGGCGTCTTTGGGCACGCCGCCGTAGTTGGCACTGACCGCCGCGTAGCGGTGGCCGGGGGCTAGCGCCAGCGCGAATCCGCCGCCCATGCAGAACCCGATCACGCCGATCCTGCCGGTGCAATCCTCCCGTCGCGCGAGCCAGGACCGGGCCGCCTCGATGTCCTCGAAGGTCCGGCCCTTCCTGGCGATGGCGTCACGGAAGATCGTTCGCAGGCACATGATCTTGCTGCCCCGGAAGAACAGATCGGGCGCCACGGCCAGATAGCCGTCCGACGCCAGCCAGTCGGCCTGGTTGCGCAGATCGTGACTCATCCCCAGGACATCGGAGATGATCACCACGCCCGGCCACCGGCCCGGGCCGTCTGGCACGGCCAGATACGCCGGCATGTCATCCGGGATCGGGATCTTCACCGCGCCCACGACCACACCTCCGCGCACTGGGCACCATGCTCCGGGGGGAGTTCTCGCACCGGCCAAGGATAAACCCGACAGCAGCTACCCGGCTGTCTTGCGGAGCGAGGGGCGCGGCGGACGTCGAGCAGCAGTTCATGGGCCGTTCGCCTCTGGTGTCCTGCATGCTCTCGCCAGACGATCAAAGCGGAGGCGGTAATGCCGGACCAATCAGATGACGTGGCACATGCCATCAGCGGGCCTGCGCCTGCCCCTGATAACAGGCCGCCGGGGGGCGCGATCCCGACTGTCGGCACCGGTACAGGCCGGTCGGCCGGGTTTCTCAAGCCCGTCTATTACGCTCGCAATCGGGACAGGTACCGTCCGCCGCCGGACCTGTACCGTCGGCTGAATAACTGGCTCGGGCCGGCAGCGACATCTTCGGCCTTGAGCCCTCGGGATGTGATCACGCTGGAGGTCCCTGGCCGCCGGTCTGGCGTGGTCCGCCGTACCACCTTGGTCCGGGTCGTCTGCGATGGTGAGCATTACGTCGTGGCCCTGGCTGGCGAGTCGCAGTGGGTACGCAACGTGCGTGCCGCAGGGGGGCGGGTGGTGCTCGGCCGCAGGCAGCGGCGTGCGGCCAGGCTGGTCGAGGTGCCGCCGCAGCAGCGGGCTCCGGTCATCCGCGCCTACCTGCTGCGGTGGGGCAGGCGCGCCGGCTCCAGGGCGGTGGCCAGGGAGGCCCGCTTTTACTTCGGCGTCAGCGCGGAGGCGCCGCTGCGGGAAATCCAGGATGTCGCAGAGCACTATCCCGTGCTCCGGATCGAGTATGCCGGGGATGCGGGCATCGGCGCGGAACAGATCGCCGAGGGCGTGTACCGCCTGGAAACGGGGCGAGGGCTCACCGAGGCCAACGTCTACTTCGTGCGGTCCGGGCCGGCCTGGGTGCTGATTGACACCGCGTGGCCGCATCGCGGCCAGGTGATCAGCGCGGCGGCGGAGTCGCTGTTCGGGGCGGGTACACGCCCGGCCGCGATCTTGCTGACGCACATCCATCCCGATCACGCCGGCTCGGCGCTGGAGCTGGCCCGGTCGTGGGACCTGCCGGTCCACGTGCATCCTCGCGAGCTGCCGCTGGTTTCAGGCCGGTACCTTCCGGAATACGGCAACCCGCTGGACCGCTGGCTTATCGCGCCGCTGCTGCGGCTGATGCCGCGCCGGACGGTCGAGGCGAGCCTGTCCCGTAACAGCCTGGAGGGCACGGCCCGGGCGTTCGACCCCGGGGCTGGCGTGCCCGGCCTGCCGGACTGGCAGGCGGTGCCCACGCCCGGCCATACACCCGGCCACGTCGCCTTCTTCCGCGGCAAGGACCGGGTACTGATCACTGGCGACGCCGTCTTGACCGTGAATGTGAACTCCGCCCGCGACTTCCTGGCCGGCAAGCACCGGGTCTCCGGGCCGCCGTACATCTCCACCTGGGACTGGCCAGCGGCCAAGGAGTCCGTCGCCGCGCTGGCCAGGCTCAAGCCCGAGGTGCTGGCCTGCGGCCACGGCCGCCCCGTGACCGGTCCCCAGGCCGCAGCCAGCTTGGCGTCCTTCTCCGACCGCTTCTCCCGGCAGCCGGCTCCAGGCCGTTCCCGCAACGGCCCGGCAGCCACGGCGGGAAGCGCCCCGGAGCCTGACGGCCCAGCCCGCAAGCCTGCCCGGATGTCCTGGAAGGCCACCGAGGAGGAAAAGGCGATGCCGCTCCCGGGAGATGATCTTGTGCCATCTCCGGTGGTGCAGACCACCCGCGCCGTGACCATCAACGCGGCACCGCAGCAGGTCTGGCCATGGCTGGTGCAGACCGGGCAGGGACGGGCCGGCTTCTACTCCGACTCCCGGTTCTGGGACCGGTCGGTGGACTGGTATTACCGCCGCCTGTCCCGGCAGCAGCCCGGCAAGCCTGCAGTCGGCTACCACGTCGCCGCCGACGAGCGGATCGTTCCCGCCTGGCAGAATCCGCGCGTGGGCGACATCATCGCAGACGGCCCGCCGGGGACGGCCTGCTACGTCGTGCGGCAAGCCGAACCAGGCAGGTCATGGGTCCTGTTCACCGACACGCACCTGCGGTACCTGCTGCCGGCCCGCCTGCGCGACGCCCCCCGGCTGGGCGTATTCGGCGAGCTCAGTGACAGCTTCCTGCTGGCCGAGCCGGAACCGGGCAAAACGAGGGTGATCCGCCGCATGCGGCTCAGGTGCGGGCCCGGGCCCTTCCGTGCCTATGTCGTTCCGATCGTCTTGATCTGGGGCGAGGCCATCACCGCGCGGAATTTGCTGCGCGGGGTTAAAAGGCGGGCCGAGACCACCCGGCAGCCGGACTGAAGCCGAGCGAGCAACCGCGCGGCGGTTCCGCTTCGCAACAAACCCTGGCACCAGGCTGGCCCGGTACCGAGCTGGAGATGGCGGGAACGAACGGACCTGAATCGACCCGCAGCCCCGGACCGGGAAGCTGCGCATACACCAGCCCTTCTCACGGCATAGTCAGTCACAACCCGCTGACCAGATCACGGTGAAGATCACTTACACCATCTCGCGGGACGCGGCCTTCGTTCGTGTAACGAGTGATTCGTGGGTCCTTGGTCGGGCTGGCCGGGACGTTGGGCCCTGATGGCCCCCGAGGCCTTGTGAGCACGCTGCAAAG
This sequence comes from uncultured Actinomycetes bacterium, assembly GCA_963835775.1. Classification (GTDB taxonomy): domain Bacteria; phylum Actinomycetota; class Actinomycetes; order Streptosporangiales; family Streptosporangiaceae; genus Palsa-504. The sequence goes on from CAWIHB010000013.1 coordinate 257,413, forward strand.
AGAGTGAGGGAGAACAGGCTTCTTGGCCTTGGGGAAGGAGGCCGGAGCGATGAAGGTAACTGTCCCCGGCGAGCATGCCGTGCGGTCGCTCGTGGCGGCACCGGCGGCGCGGATCGTCAGCGGTGTCAAGGTCTACGGTCACGGCGTGACGGCGGTTCGTGCGCTCGACGGGATCTCCGCGGACTTCGCCGCCGGCAAGTTCACCGCGATTATGGGGCCGTCCGGTTCGGGAAAGTCAACGCTGCTGCACTGCCTGGCGGGTCTCGACCGCCTCACCGAAGGGCGGGTGATGGTCGGCGAGGTGGACCTCGGCTCGCTCAACGATAAGGCCATGACGCTTCTTCGCCGTGAGCGCATCGGCTTTGTGTTCCAGGCCTTCAACCTGATCCCAACCTTGACGGCCGGTGAGAATGTGGTGCTTCCGCTCACCCTGGGCGGGCGAAAGCCTGATCGGGCATGGGTCGGCGAACTGGTGCACTCGCTGGGGATAGCCGACCGGCTGGGGCATCGTCCCGCCGAGCTGTCCGGCGGCCAGCAGCAGCGGGTGGCGACGGCCCGGGCCTTGGTCACCCGCCCGAACCTGCTTTTCGCGGACGAGCCGACCGGCAACCTCGACTCGAAATCAGCGACCGAACTGCTCACACAGATCCGCCAGGCGGTCGATCAGTACCACCAGAGCGTGATCATGGTCACCCACGATCCGCGTGCCGCCGCGTACGCGGACCGGGTGCTTTTCCTCGCCGACGGCCGACTGGTCCAGGAACTGCACGACCCCACCGCCGGCCGGATCCTCGACGCAATACGCGAGCTGGGGGATGGAGGCGCCTGAGATGTGGCGCATCACTGTGAAGGGCGTCATCGCCCACCGGCTGCGTTATGCACTGACCGCGCTGGCGGTGCTGCTCGGTGTGGCGTTCATCAGCGGCACCTTTGTTCTTAGCGACACCATCAACGCCACGTTCAACGGGCTCTATAGCCAGATCTACCAGGGGACCTCCGCGGTGATCCGGGCCAAGGAGCCCTTCACTCCCGGCACCAACTTCACCAGTCAGCGCCAGCTGATCGACGCCAGCCTCGCCACCACCGTGCGCAAGGTGCCCGGGGTAAAGGCGGTGGCCCTGTACATCGAGAGCTACGCCCAGCTCGTCGGCCGAAACGGCAAGCCGATCGGCATGGCGTCCAGCGGGCCGCCGACGCTGGGTGAAGCCTGGACCAACGTCGCGGCACTCAACCCGATGCGGCTGTTGCCCGGCGGGCATCCCCCGCGCACGAACTCCCAGGTCGTGATCGACAAGCACTCTGCCGACGTAGGCCACCTCAAGGTCGGCGACAAGGTCGTGGTGCTCACCAAGCTGCCGCCTGCCACGTACACCATTTCCGGCATCGCCACCTGGGCCGGTGCGGACAGCCCGCTCGGCGCGACCATCACCGCGTTCACCCCGGCCACCGCGTCCAGGGTGCTCGGTCATCCGGGCAAGGCCGACGGGATCGACGTGCAGGCGGCGCCGGGCGTCTCCGATTCCCAGCTCGTGAGCCGCATCCGGTCAGTCCTCCATGACTCGAAGATCGAGGTGGTGACCGGCCAGGCCGTCACGGTGGAGGCACAGAACAGCGTCCATCAGGCTTTCAAGTTTGTCGACGTGTTCCTGCTGGTGTTCGCGTTCATCGCCCTGTTCGTCGGGTCGTTCGTCATCTACAACACCTTCTCGATCATCGTTGCCCAGCGGATGCGGGAACTGGCCCTGCTTCGCTCCGTCGGTGCCAGCCGGGCCCAGGTGATGGGCTCCGTGCTCGGCGAGGCCCTGGTCATCGGGGTGCTGGCATCGGCGGCGGGCCTGGCCGCCGGGCTCGGGCTCGCCGTGGTGCTCAAGGCAGGCATCACGGCGCTCGGGTTCGATCTGCCAGCCACCGGGCTGGTCATGACCATGCGGACCGTGGTTGTCTGCCTCCTGGCCGGAACGCTGGTCACGCTGGTCTCCGCCGTGTTGCCCGCCCGGCGGGCCTCCCGGATCCCGCCGGTTACCGCTATGCAGGACGTGGCTGCCGAGCGTGGCCAGGTCTCCGCGCGGCGGATCGCGCGCGGCGCGGCCTTGACGGCGGCCGGGATGGCAGTACTGTTCGTAGGCCTGTTTGCCCACACCGGAAAGCAGGTCCTGGAAGTTGGTATCGGCGCGGCAGCGGTGTTCCTGGGCGTCGCGAGCCTGGGGCCGCTCGTCGCGCGGCCGATGAGCCGTCTGCTGGGCGCCCCGCTCGCCGCGCGCACGACCGGCAAGCTGGCCCAGCAGAATGCGATGCGTAACCCCTCGCGGACCGCTGCTACAGCTGCGGCACTGATGGTCGGCGTGACCCTTGTCTCCCTCATGGCCATCGTCGCCGCGTCCAGCAAGTCCTCGATCAACTCGATCATCGACTCCGCGGTGCGAGCCGACTTGGTCATCAGCAGCGGCGGTGCACCGGGCGGGTCCAGTGGTTTCAGCCCCGACCTGCAACGGTCCCTGGATGCGCTGCCGCAGGTTGCCGGCACCACCGGGCTACGTTCCGCGGACGTGCAGCTCTACGGCCAGTCGACCCCCATCAACGCCATTGACCCGGCCAAGGGCGCCCCGCTGGTCAACCTGGGGGTGACGGATGGCCGCCTGGCGAGCATGACCTCCACCGGGATTGCGGTGTCGAGCCAAGTCGCCACCAGCAGGCACCTGACCATCGGCGGCCGGGTCCCCGTGACGTTCCCCACCACCGGCCGAAAGATCTTCACCGTGCAGGTCATCTACACCGACCGGACCCTGATGGGTGACTACGTCTTGCCTCTCGCGGCCGCCGAGGCCAACTTCCCCCAGAACCTGGACATCAACGTCTTTGTCAAGCTCGCTCCGGGGATCAGCGCGAGCGCCGCGCGTCACGCGATCAACACGGTGCTCGCCGCTTACCCGAACGCCACGCTCATGGATCAGACCCAGTACAAGGCGAAGACGGCACAGCAGGTGAACCAGATGCTCAACCTCGTCTACGGGCTACTCGCACTGGCACTGGTCATCGCGCTGATCGGCATCGCCAACACCCTCGCCCTCTCTGTGTACGAACGGACCCGCGAGCTCGGGCTGCTGCGCGCGGTGGGCGCCACCCGGAGTCAGCTCCGTTCGATGGTGCGCCTGGAGTCGCTGCTCATCTCCCTGTTCGGCGCCATCTCGGGCTTGATGCTCGGCGTGCTCTTCGGCTGGGCCATCGTCGCCGCGATGCACTCTCAGGGCATCACCCACCTGTCGATCCCCGTTGTGCAGCTGCTGGTCATGGCCGCGCTGGCCGGGCTCGCGGGCATCGTGGCCGCGATCGCGCCGAGCAGACGCGCCGCGAAGCTGAACGTCCTGCAGGCCGTGACCACCGAGTAAATACGTACCAGCATCGTGCAGGTGCTGCACCCGCCTTCCCCGCAGCCCGGCTTGGCCCCGGCCAGGCCGGGGCCGGACCGCAGTAGCGCGAGCAGAGACCCGGACCGGCCCAGGCTCGGCGAGCACCGTTCGCCGTTCACGACGACGCAAGTCACAGGCCCGCCGTCTCCGGCCGCCGTCCCATGTTCATCTCCATGCCGAAGGTCGACGGCATAGCGGTAGAACCCGGCGACAGTGCACAGGCGGCGGGTGATGGTGGCCCGGGCCCGGCCGCGGGCTTCCAGGTCGCGGGCGAACAGTTCGATGTCGGCGCGGCGGGCTCGGAACAGCTGGAGCTGGTGCTGCTGGCACCCGCCGGGGAACTGGCGCAGGTCCAGCTCATAGGCATGCCGGGTCAGGCCGCTGTACGCCGGCGAGGAATCCGGCTAAGGCCAGCCGCTCGGTGGTTGTGAACACCGGCGTGACCGGGACAAGTGCAGTGGATGGGATCGTGGTGGCCATCGGGTACCTCCGGGGACTCACGCTGAGACCCCGAAGCTGGGCCAGCTGAGGCCCCAGCAACCAACGAGAGAACCTCACGGTAAATCGGCCGCAGCAGTCACGCCAGGTCACCGCCACCCTTCACCCGCCGACATGACTTACTCACCAACCGCTCCCGAGCGCTGACTCGGTGCGGTCAATGCCGCGTATCTGAACTGGCTGGTCACGAACGGATATCCCCAGTTCTGTGCTGCGGTCTTGCGCGCGGCATCCAGGCGTCTGCTGCTAGTGTCCGGGCTGTCCCGCGGGGCTAACCTGGGGCGGGTCCGCCGGGATCATGGCTACGGCGGCCGGTGCTACCTCGTTACCCTGGTCATCGACATAGCCAACGTGTACCGGCAGGTCAGTGCCGCGGATCCGGCGCAGCATGCTCGGCCCCTCGGGGTGCGGCAGGTACTTGTCGCCCCACTGCTGCAGCGCGCTGAGGACCACCCGGAGTTCGGTTCCGGCCGGGGTGATCCGGTAGGCGAACCGCGGCCTCGCGCCGGGCTCCTGGTAGGGCTCGCGTTCCATCACCCCGTACTCCACCAGCGTGGACAGCCGGTCCGACAGCACGTCCGGGGCGACGCCAAGCCGGTCACGGAACTCCGCGAACTTCGTCGCGCCCAGGAACGCCTCGCGCAGGATGAGGAAAGTCCACCGTTCGCCGAGCACGCCAAGGCTGCGCGCGATCGAGCAGGTCGACTCCGGAACCTTTCCCATGCCTCCATCCTACCCCTGCATTGCTATTTCCTACTCAGCTATGCTAGGTTGTGAAAACCTACTCAGGAGGAGATGGTACCGATGCGGATCGAAGGAAAGACTGCACTAGTGACCGGCGCCGGCCGGGGCCTTGGCCGCCATCTGGCCAGCCAGCTGCGAGACCGCGGCGCCATTGTCTACGCGGCCGCCCGTAACCCGGAGACGGTGGACCTGCCCGGCGTCACGCCCGTCGCCCTGGACGTGACCGACCCCGCTTCGGTGGCCGCCGCCGCGGCCGCCACCGGCGGCGTGTCGATTCTGGTCAACAACGCCGGATCATCGACCGGGGCGTCGCTGCTCACCGGGGATCTGCCGGGCATCCGGCTGGAGATGGATACCCACTTCTTCGGGACGCTGGCGGTAACGCGTGCCTTCGCCCCCCAGCTCACCCGGCACGACCAGAGCGCGGTGCTGAACGTCCTGTCCGTGCTGTCCTGGATCAGCATTCCCCGCAGCGGCGCATACTGTGCTGCCAAATCGGCCGAATGGTCGCTGACCAATGCCCTGCGCCTCGAACTGGCGCCCGCAGGTACCCGGGTCAGTGCACTGCACGTCGGGTACATGGACACCGACATGACCCGGCACCTCGATGTCCCCAAGTCCAACCCGTCCGACATCGCCAAGCTGGCCATCGACGGCATCGAGGTCGGCGACGCCGAGATCATCGCGGACGAAATCACCGGGCAGGTCCTCGCCAAGCTCTCGGCCGGCGTGGGCGAGCTTTATCCCCAGGTGGCCTAGCCAGGCCGCAGCCCAGCCGGGCCGGCACCAGCTGGCAGCTGACCTATACGTGGTCCAGCCGCTGATGGCATCACCACTACGAAGACCAATCGAGGTCTTCCTTCTGGCAGGAATGGACTCCGCCCGCCACAGCCAGATGAATAGTTGAGGTGCCCCCGAGTTCCCGGACAGGGGAGATCAATAAGATCTCTCCTGAAAGGGGACGGCGGGAAATGGCGAAAGGAAAGTATTCTGCTCCACGCCTTATAGGGCCAGTGCTTCCGGCTGGACGCCCATTCGCGGTCAGCATGGCCGCGCCGCGGACAGACGCCAGGTATGAGCGCGGCCGGATCGAGGCCGTCCCGCACGGGACGCGTCGCCGCACCGGACTGCCTCACGCACATGTGCCACCACGTCCACGCGGCCGACCAGCGCAACCTACACCTGGCGCTGCTGCAGACCAATGACCACAGCACCGTGCCCGGCCCTGTCATAGCACCGAGTCTCCTGCCGATAGCCGCAAAGATCTGCCGCAGATCAGTCTCACAATGCTGGTGACCAGGCGATACAGTTCCAGGCCGCTAAACTTCGCCGCGAATTCGCCAGGAATAGCGAGCAACAGAAGATCCTGTTAGGCGCGCCTCCAACGAGCCAGATCGAAGACAGCGTTTCCGTGCATAACGAGACCTCTTTGAGGTCGTTGTCAAGGGCGACGACCTCAAAGAGGTCTCGTTATGTGCCCTTCCGCGGGCCGCGGGCGGTGCTTACTGTGGGCCGTACAGATGGGATCGTTGTGTCGCTCCATGGGTTGATCGGTGAGCGTCGGCTGTCGGGCTTGCGTGGAGTCGGCCTCACATGCACGAACGGATGACGTGGCGCTCCTGGCGGGGCTGTCCTCGGGCCGGTGGCGGCCCGGATGTGGACGACCGTGTCAGCACCGGCAGTCGATGCTCGGCGCTGATTGATGTGCAATGCCGGCGATGAAGCGCACCGGGCCACGCAGCCTCGGCTGCATGGTGGCGGAGCACCCAGGTTGCCGGTGGCCGCGTGCTGGTGATTACCTGCTGGCTATGTGGCGGATCGGCGCGGGCAGATGGCCTGGCCCATTGCGGGGGCATGAGTCGGCCGCCATGCCGTTAGCCACCGCATAGGCCTGGGTCACGTCCGCGTTCACCTGATCGATTTCGCCGTTGGCCTTCGCGGCTGCCTGCCTGATGGCCTTGCCCGCGGCGGCGATGGCCGCCGCGGCTCCCGGTGTTGCTGGTAGCCCGCCAGTACTGAGATTCGCCAGGTCGTTCTTCATGGTCGCGATGTCCTGTGTTGCCGCACCGATGTGAATGGTGAGCAACTGCAGATCAAGGCCGACGATGGTGGCGTCAGCGGCAACGTTGGAGGCGGCAATTTTGACGGTTGACACGTTGTAGCAGCCTGGTCCGAGAACTGCGTCGCTCTTTGTGGCGGCCAGATCAGGGCCGGCCTGGTGCGCGTCCGAGCTGAGCGTGCGGAGATCGCTGGCGAAGTTGTCATCGTGCCGAAGCGTGGCCAGATCGCTGTGCGTCTGCTGCTCCGCCTGGCTGCTCGCCTGCGCCTGGGGTGGCTGCGGATTGCCCTGGGTGGCGCTGGCCTTGCTTATGTGGAAGCTGCCGACCACCTGGTCGCAGGCCCGTGTCACCTCTGCGGCCTTCGCCGCCGTGTACTGACAGTTCACGAAGTACTCGGTGGTGCCGTTGAAGGCGAAGACGATCGTGCTCGTGTAGCGGGTGCCATCTGCCATGATCCCGGTGGCCCGGAACCGCACGGCGGGCTTCCCGGCCATCGTGATCGTCTCGGGGCCCGCCTGCATGCCACCTCCCGCCTGTCCGAATAGCTGCTTGACGTCGCTTTCTAGGACGGGGATGAGGGCGCCGATGTTCTGTGCCGTCACTGCCTGGCTCACCGGGTAGGCCGTGACGATGACCCCGTCATATGGCGTGCCGGGGCCGACGAAGGTCCGCCACAGCTGCGACCCGCTGCCGCTGCTCGTCCCGTAGCGGGTGCCGAAGTCAGTCCAGGCCGCCGGGTAGTTAAACGAGACGCCATTGCCCTGGTAGGTGCCACCCCCCGAGGTCTTCTGGCTGGCTGGGGTGCCACCCGTCGAGGTTCGGTAAACCGGCAGGGCGACGGCGGCCAGCAAGACAGCGGCCACCGGTATCAGCGCCAGGCCGCGGTGGCGCACCGGCACTGCCCGCGCCACGGCCGTGCGGGCCGCGAGATCGCCGATGCGCTGCCTGCGGGCGCCGGTGGCCGCCATGGTGATGAAGCCGGCCAGGTACAGAAGTGGCAGCCAGTCGATGACCCGCAGCAGCGTGCGACCCGCGACCGCCCACACCGACGGCCGTGCTCCTCCGGCGCCGAGGACCCGCAGGCCGAGGAGCCGCTTGCCCACGGTCTGCCCGGCCCAGGCTTCGAGCACAAAGTAGTACCCCAGCGCCAGGGCCAGGAATACAACCGCCCACGTCCCGGTGAGGTAGAAGCTGAAGTTTCCGCCGCTCACGCTCGCCTGCCCGACAAGTGTGGACAGGATCACCAGCACGCCGGCCAGCAGGAGCAAGTCGATCAGGGCGGCCGCGACGCGCAGCCCAAGCAGGTCCTCTGGACGGGGCGGGCGCAGGTCCGCGGGGCTGGCGGGAACCGGGGCTTCGCTGATCGCTCGCGGCACGTCCACATCACTCATCGCGCTCGCCTCTCCGCTCCTCATCAGAGAGGTGCTGGCCGGCCCGCGCTAGCGCCCGACGTCCCGCCCGGCCGGGGCCTAGGTCCCGCGCCCGGGCTTCATGCCGTCAGCGGCTAACCGGGCAAGGCCGCGATACGGCGGCGTGCCTCCCGGCCGGACGGCTCGTGGACCCGAGCTGCTGCGGCACGGCGATGACCGCAGAACTGGAAGATCTGGCGCAACGTCCCGGCGATTCAACCGGCCTCCATAGCCGCAAATAATCGGCAGGGCTGCTGCAGAACGCCGCACAGCGCTTGTCCGCTAACAACCTAGTGGCGCCAACGGCTCGCCGAGGTTATGAGTGACCATGCAGGCGAAGGTATAGGCATGCGCTTTCGCAACGCCCGCTTACCTGCATCGCCACGTGACCGCAAGAGGGTTGCGCGGAGGCCGTTTACCGTTTTGGGGCGTGCGTCAGTGTGCTCCTTTGCCCTGATTGCTGCCGGTTCCTGCGAGCGGGCGGTCCGGGTCAGGGGGCGCGAAGCGCCCGCGCAGCGGCGCCGCAGGCGCCCTTGACGCGGCCGCCCGGGAGCGGATCATTCCCGGCGGGGGGCAAGGAGCTGGCTGTGGGGGATCGGAGGATTCGGAGGCTGGCGGGGGCCTTTCTCGTTTAGGACGGGGGTGACCTGCTCCTGGCGGGATGGGGGCGGCGAGAGGCAGCCAGGCTTACCTAGGCCCGCGGGCGCGTGCCGCGCCCGGCGACATGATGATCGATTGGGCGTCCTCCCGCCTGCGGGGGATGCGGCCGCTCAGTCTATTCAGGCCGTCCGCTTGGCCCTGCGCGGCAGGACCGGTAGCGGCTGACAGCGGGCTGGTGGGAGCTGGCCGCGGTTATGCCCCATCTGGTGAGTTCGGCTCCGCTCGCTGCCTGGCCGGCCGCGCCAGGATGGCCACCATGGGGCCGGGTTCAGGCGGTGGTGAGCGCGTCGTCGCCGAGCTCGGCCAGGATGTGGCAGGCCTGCCGGAGGAGCTTGCGGGCCTCGGACAGGGCGGCGCGCTTGCCGTCTTGGCGGTCCTTGACGGCGGCGTAGTAGCGGTAGTCGGGGGCCGAGGCGCGGGCGTGGGTCTTGCCGGCCTCATACACCGCCCAGCGCAGCACTGGCGGGCCCTGCCGGGACAGCCGCCCGGGCGGGCCCTTGCGGTCTGAAGACCAGACGGTGATGTCCAGCCCGGCGAACCGGACGGCCTTGCGGGAGGAGGAGAACCGGCCCGCGCCGCCCAGCCAGCAGGTCATCGCCAGCGCGGTGACCGGGCCGACCCCGTACAGCCGCTCGGCGAGTACCTTCGCCCCGGTCAGGTGCCGGGCGGCATTCAGCAGCCGGTGACGCAGCACATCCAGCCGGTCCTCCAGCCCAGCCAGCATGCACAGCGCGGTGGCCACCTGCAGCTGCCCGGCCGGTGACAGATGGCAGGCGGCGGCCGTACGCACCGCATCCAGGTCGCGGCCGGCGCGCAGCGCGCCGTCACCCAGCGCGGGCGCGCCTTGATGGAAGAACACCGCATGGATGCGCTGCACCCAGGCGGTGTGCTCGGCGCGCAGGTCGTGATAGGTCTCCAGCAGCGCCCGGCATTCCAGGATGAGGGACGGCGGGATCCAGCACTCGGGCACCCGGCCCTGAGCCAGCAGCTCCCTGAGGTGCCGCGAGTCGGTCTTGTCGGTCTTGGCGTGCCGCTTGCGGCCGCGGGCGAAGGCGGTGTCAGCCGGCTCGGCGACATGCGCCGCGATGCCGGCCCCGGCCAGCTCCTCCGCGACGTACCGCCAGCCGGTGCATCCCTCCAGGGCGAACGCGACCTCATCCCGGCCAGCGAACCGCGCCAGCCAGGCACGCAGGTGCGCCCGGTCGGCCGGAGCGACCTGGCCGCGCTTCACCTCCCCGGTCGCGGTGTCCAGGTAATCGAACGTCAGCTGCTTCCGGTGGATGTCGAGCCCACCTACGATCGGCATCGGGACCTCCTCAAGCTCCAGCGGGGCATCAGCACCCCGCGCGAATCCCTACGCGGTCAATCGTGACGCGTCTGAGCTGGGGAGGTCTCGCACGCCGGAAGGCACCAGCCTCAGCTCAGCCTGGCCCGATGCATGTCATCTATTCGGCTAGATCCGGGCGGCCCGAGCGACCATCGCGACCGGTTCTGTGCGCCCTGGGCTGTTGATCACCAAAGGTCGTCAACCGGGCCGATCGGTGGCGATGCGCGCGGCTGGGAGGAGCCTGCGGCCGTTCGGTGCCAGCACAGTGCGGGCGGGAGAATTATCTCGTGTCACGTATCTTTATCACCGGCTCTGCAGACGGGCTCGGCCGCTTCGCCGCCGGGGCCCTGATGGGTGACGGCCATGAGGTTGTCCTGCACGCCCGTACCCGCGAGCGGGTATCGGCGCTCAGCGGCCTCGTGCCGGGCGCGGCGGGAGTCGTGATCGGCGACCTGAGCAGTGCGGCGCAGACCTGGGACCTGGCCGGTCAGGTGAATGCCATCGGCCGGATGGATGCGGTTATTCATAATGCCGGCGTGTATCTGGAGCCTTCTCGCTTGGCGATCGCCGAAGGTCACGCGACGACGCTTGCCGTGAAACACTCTGGCCCCTTATCTGCTTACCGCGTTGATCGAGCGCCCGGACCGGCTGATCTATCTCAGCAGCGGACTGCATCGCGCAGGTGCCGGGTCCCTGTGGGACATCGACTGGACCGGGCGGCGCTGGAACGCCGGTCAGGCGTACGCCGAGAGCAAGCTCCATGTCACCGCGCTCGCGTTCACCCTCGCGCGCGCGTGGCCGGAAGTGCTCTGCAACGCCGTCGATCCGGGCTGGGTCCCGACCAAGATGGGCGGCGCTGGGGCAACCGACGACCTGGAGCTGGGGTATCGCACGCAGGCCTGGCTGGCCCTCAGCAACGCCGCGGCCGCGACCGCGGCGGGCTCACGCTCGTGAGCCGCGCCTGCCGGCGGATCGCGCTTACCGCAGTGAAGTCTGATGACCGGGTCTGCGCTACAGCCCGGCGGCCTGGGCCGTGAGCGGGACCTGGGCGAGGTCGGGGTTGCAGGGGAAGAGGATCAGTTCGTCGCAGCCTGCGTCGGTGAAGGCGGCCACGGCGTCGGCGACTTTCTGGGCTGAGGTGAGGGCACTGGCAGCGATGCGTTCGGCGTAACCGCCGATGAAGCTGTAGTAGTCGGTGAGGTAGGCCCGGGCGTATGCCTCGGCGTCGTCGCCGAGGCTGGCATAGGCGAGGGCGGCCAGGCGGGGTGCTCCCGCACGGCCGGCCTCGCGCCAGGCCCGCCTGGCCTGGTCCGCGCCCGCGGTGAAAGCTTCTGGGCCGCCGCCGCCCATGATCCAGCCCGCGCCGTACTCGGCCAGGCGGCGGAAGGCGGCAGGGGCGTTGCCGCCGATCAGCAGCGGCGGGCCGCCGGGCTGCACGGGCGCCGGGCCAATCGGCCCGGCAAATCCCCGGGGCTGCTGTGCCCAGACCGCCTGCAATTCGGCGAGCTGGGCGTCGAAGGCGCGGCCCCGCTCGGCGAACACCGACCCAGTTGCCTCGAAGTCGTCAGCGCGCCCGCCGACGGCGATGCCGACCTGCAGCCGGCCCCCGGCGATCACATCGACCGTGGCGAGTTGCTTGGCCAGCAGCGCGCCGTTGCCCCGGTAGGGGCCGATCAGAATCGCCGTGGTGAGCCCGATCCGCTCGGTCACCGCAGCCACGGCCGCCAGGGCCGGCACCGTCTCCAGGTTGGCGTAGACGAGACGGTCGAGCGTTCCCAGGCTGGAGAACCCGGCCTGCTCGGCGGCGTGGGCCCAGTCGAGGATCAGCCGGCCGGAGATGCCCGGGATGGTGGAAGGAAGGCCGATACCAATGTCCATGGATCCTCATTCTGCTCTCGCGCGAGGCCAGGGCAACACCGCGCCCTCCGACCGCGGCCAGCGGCAGATCCGGCCAGCGCCGGGCGGCGCATAGCGACCCGATCTGTGTGGCGCCCCGGTCCCTCAGCATGAACCTTGCTCCAGTACAGATCGGCGGCTCTTTGCGCGTTGGCTATTGGAACGTCGGCCACGTTCTGCAATCGCTGTTCACGGAGTCGTTGTCGCCTCACCCAGCGTCGAGACGACCGAGCACCCGGCGAGGCCGAGTTCACGATCCCCGGCTGCTCGGACCCGCGGGCCATCATCAGCTACGCGTTGCACCGCCTGGACGTCATCATCGTGGCCTATCCGGTGTTCCTGGACATGATGCCGGGACGGGATGAGGTGAGCTTCGCGCCGGTGGCCGGCCTGCTTGCCGCGGGGGCCCACCGCCGGGCCGACGCCATGGCCGCCCGGGCGGGCCAGCGAGTTGCCGCCTGACCACGCAGATCGCCCGGTTCGGGTGCAGCGCAAGAGGCCAAGGCGGCGACTGCCACCGGGGTGATGTGGGGCGCGGGTCACAGGCTCTCAGGGGCAGACGCTGGGCGGTGGGCCCGGCGGGTGCGGCCGGCCAGTACAGCGCGCGTGCGCTGCGCCCGGCGCGCCCGCCGGGCGGTCTTGGCCAGCGCGGCACGCCTGGCCTGCTCGTGCATCTCCTCGAGCCGGACTTGGCCCAGGGACTGGACGGTGGTGGGGGACAACATCGTGGCCTCCTCGGGCACGTAGCTGGGGCTTAGACCCGAGAATGCTGCTAAGGCCTGGTCGCACGCATCGTGTGATTGCCCAGGATCTGGGGGCCGCGGGGTGCTTAGTTTCCCGCAGAGGGGCCTTAGGGCCGCTGGCCGCGAGCAGGCTGGCCCTGCGCAGATCGGACCGTTCTGTCATCGCCACGGCTCGCACCGTCAGGCACCTGTCGGCGCGCCTAACGGCGGCTACTTGAGCACGGTCGCGGACCGGCCCTGAGTCACCGAGTGTGTCGGGGCTTGGGACTCTGGGCGCGACCGGATCGCCGGCTACGTGCGGTAGGTGGGCCTGCCATTGGGTGGCAGCCGGTTGGCCAGATCAACCAGCTCGGGGACTGCTGCCAGAGGTGACTGTGCGCGGGGTTGGCCACATGCTGGGCGCATTGTGCGACGCGGTGCCCCCCATGGCATCGTCTTTGGAGCCGCAGGGTGCGCGGTCGTCTGCGTCAGCCAGCTGGACGGATCATCGCGCGCCCGCCACAACGGAAACGAGCGCGGGCGCCTGCCGGCCCCGGCAGCGGCCACCATTCTGCGCCAAAGCCGGCCTGGGCAAAGCCCGCGAGGAGCTCGGCGCTATCGCCGGGATTGCCCCGATGGGCGCGGGCCGGGTGCTGGCTACGCGCCAGCCTCGGCTGACGGGCGGGTGGCCAGCGCGGCCGGCTGTGCTAGCTGGATGCTGGAATGGGCCGGTGCCCGGTGCCGGGGATCACTGCTGCTAGAACAGCATCACGGCAACGGCGCGGAAGGGGACCGAGATGGAGTCGGTGGCAGGCGCGGGTGTGGTGGTGACCGGCGCGGGCAGCGGCATCGGGGCCGTGCTCGCCTGCCGGTTCGCCGCGGAGGGCGCGCGGGTAGTGGTGAATGACATCAACGCTGACACGGCGGCCGAGGTGGCGGCATCGTGCGGCGGGACCGCGGTGAGCGGCGACATGGCCACCGAGGAGGGGGTGGCCGCGCTTGTCGCCGCCGCCGCCGGGGCACTCGGTGAGATCGATCTGTTCTGTGCCAACGCCGGGATCGCCCGGCTCGGCGGGCCGGAGGCGGGGGAAGGCGACTGGGAGGCCAGCTGGCAGATCAACGTGATGGCCCATGTCCGGGCCGCCCGGTTGCTGCTGCCGGGCTGGCTGGCGCGCGGTCGCGGCCATCTGATCTGTACCGTGTCTGCGGCAGGGCTGCTCACCATGCTCGGCTCAGCGCCGTATTCGGTCTCCAAGCACGCCGCGCTCGGCTTCGCGGAGTGGCTGGCGGCGACCTATGCCCACCGCGGCATCACCGTGCAGGCGATCTGCCCGCTGGGTGTACGGACGGCGATGCTGGCCGATCCTGGGCCGGTGGGCGAGAAGCTGCTGCTGGAGACGGCGATTGAGCCGGAGGTGGTGGCCGACGCGGTGATGGGGGCGCTGGCGGGCAACCGGTTCCTGATCCTGCCGCATGCGGAGGTGGCGGACATGTACGCGGGCCGGGCCGCCGACCCGGATCGGTGGCTGGGCGGGATGAACAAGCTGCAGCGCAAGATCGAGGAGGGGCCAGCCTGGCTGAGCCGGGCCGTGGGCTGAGCCGGGCCAGGGCTGAGCGGCGGCGGGCGGGCGCGGTCAGGGCCGCCGCCGGGCTTCCCGCAGCCGGGTGAGCAGGCCCAGGTGGGCCAGCTTGGCGGCAGCCGCAGGCCCCGCGCCGGCCTCTGCGTGCATAACCATTCATCGCCAACCATCGCAGACAGTGCGCGCTTCTGCCGCTGCGATGACAGCCCGCCAGCACACACTGGCCATGACCGAGACGATGGGGGACATTGTCGTACCGGCCAGCCGCTGGAGACCAGCAGGCCCGCAAGCCCCAGCCCGGTGATCAAGTTCCCAGTGGAACTGTTCCAGCCGGGCCGAAGCATGCACATTCAGCCGGTCAGGAGCGCATCTGGCCAGCCCGACATGCGAACTACGCACCTCTGCCGATGAGCGTTCGTCGCGGATGTCTGTGTCGAACCCCTTCGGATACCAGATGCCGCGCCAGTTGGGTGGAGCATGTTGGGGATGACGTGCCCTTGGTCGAGGTCTCGAGCTGTCGACGTCGGCTTGGATTTAAAGGACATGCGGAAGAGCACTTCCTGCATACGCCACATGCTGAAGGCTCCCAAGGCATCCGTTAGGGAGGTGCTGGGCGAGGTGCATCTCAGCGGATTGAACCCTTGCTAATTCAATCCACGACTGTTGAGTGCTCCGTTGACCAACGCGATGGTCGCCTGGGGATCGTCTACGTCGATCAAAGTTGCGAGTAATGTTCGTCTCGCAGCGTTATCAGCACTGCCTGCTTGGGGTCATGCACAACCCAGAAAGTCCATTTGCCCTGACGCCGGTAGGAACCTACCGTGAACAGTCCGGGAAAGCTGTTTGCCAGCCATGGGAGACCGGGCATTAGAGGCCTGCCCATCTGCACGCCCTCGCCAACAGTGACGACATGTTCGAGGGGAACCGTTACCCCGCGCTTGTTGAGGGCACAGAATCGGTCAAACCCCGTTACCTCAACAACGAGATTGTCGCCGGCCACAGAGATTGTCGCCATGAGCGGATCATACCGTCCGTTCCTATGAACTCGCTCAGCCCCAGCCCTGACAACACAGGCTAGCGCAGCGACTCACCGCCGCGACACAGTCGCGACCGAGCACGCCCATCGAGCCGACTCCACCAACGTCCGCACAATGCCGCCTTGAGGGCGCGTGTAGGGCTTCTGCCCGGCCCGCCGGATCGGCGCCCCGGCCGACCATCGGGTTGCATGGCAAGGTGGGGGGTATGGCTGATGGTTCTGTGCACCGTGCCGTGACCGTCGAGCGCACCGCCCGGGGCGTATTCACGGCGACCAACGCCCGCGGCGGCCAGCTCAGGTTCGGCACCGGCAGCGATGCCGACTTCACCCCAACCGAACTGCTGCTGGCCGCCATCGCGGGCTGCACCGCGATCGACGTCGACATTCTCACCTCGCGCCGGGCCGAACCGGACAGCTTCCAGGTGCGGGCCGACGCGGACAAGGTCCGCGATGCTCATGGCAACCGGCTGACCGGCATCGTGGTCACCTTCCAGATTGCGTTTCCCGGCAGCGCGGACGGCGACGAGGCCCGGGTCATCTTGCCGGATGTGGTCCGGAAATCACATGACCGGCTGTGCACGGTCGGGCGCACCGTCGAGACCGGCACACCCATCACCACCAGGATCGAGTAATCAGGCCATGCACGCAGCGGGCCCGCGCCTCCTGCGACATGTAGCGGGTGATGGTGAATACCTGACCGCCGGGAATCATGAGGTAAAGCCTGGGTGCTTGACCTTGGTAAAGTCCTGCGCTGGGCATGGCAGCGGGGCCTGCTGCTACGCAGCTCTGGCCAGGTATCAGGCTGCGGGCCTGTGGCTGGTGCGGCTGCGGTGGTGGCGCATCGGCCGGGCGGCTTGCGTGCGTGGCCAGGGCTGACGGCGATCAGGGCGGTACCAGTTGCCCGGTGCTGGCCACGGTGATGCCGCCGCGGGACACTATCAGGCCGCGGGCCGGTCACGGTGCTTGTCCACGCCGACCGTGGCGCCCTCCTGGACGGTGACGTTCTTGTCCAGGATGGCGTTGCGGACGATGGCGTGGCGGCCGACGCGGGAATTGTGCAAGATCACCGCATGGTCCACCTGGGACCAGCTGTCTATCCGGGTTCCCGGCGACAAGATGGAGTTGCGAACCAGCCCCCCGGAGACGATGACACCGTTGCTGACCACGCTATTGACTGCCCGTCCCACCCGGTCGCCGTCGTCATGCACGAACTTGGCCGGCGGCTGGGCAGGCACCCGGGTCCGGATCGGCCAGCGGTCGTTGTAGAGGTTGAACGTCGGCACGGTCGCGCACAAGTCCATGTGCGCGGCGAAATAGGAATCGATCGTCCCCACGTCCCGCCAGTAGCCCCGGTCGCCCGGGCCGGCGCCGGGAACCTCGTTGGCCATGAAGTCATAGGCGTGCGCGGCGCGCTGGGCTACCAGCATCGGGATGATGTCCCCGCCGATGCTGTGTCGGCTGCCCTCGTCGGCTGCGTCCTTAGCCAGTGCCTCCACCAGCACATCGCGGCCGAACACATAGATGCCCATCGACGCCAGCGCCTGGTCCGAGTGGCCGGGGCGGCCCGGCGGATCGGCGGGCTTTTCCCAGAACGCCTCGATGCGGTGGCCGCCAGGCGCGGTCTGCACTACGCCAAAGCCGGTCGCCTCCGCCCGCGGCACCGGGAGCACCGCGACCGTGACCCCCGCCCCCCAGGCGGTGTGCTGGCCGATCATCTGTGCCGGGTCCATCCGGTACACATGATCGGCCCCGGCCACCACCACCAGGTCGGGCCGGTCCTGTTCGATCAGGTGCAGCGACTGGTAGACCGCATCCGCCGAACCGGTCTGCCAGCGCGGGCCCAGCCGCTGCTGCGCCGGCACCGGCATCACGTAGTCATCCAGCAGGCTGCTTAGCCGCCAAGCAGCGGCCAGGTGCCGGTCCAGGCTGAGGCTTTTGTACTGGGTGAGCACGCAGACCCGGCGGATACCAGCATTGACCAGGTTGGACAACGCAAAATCAACCAGCCGGTACACCCCGCCGAACGGCACCGCCGACGGGGAACGGTGCGCGGTCAGCGGGACGAGCCGCTTCCCCGCCCCGCCCGCCAAGACAATGCCCAGAACCCGCTCGCCAGCCATACTCCTGTCCCATCGCCGCTCATGAACGCCGGACGACACACAGCCCTCCACAGGCCAGCGTCACCCACAACGCCCCATCATCGGCTAGCACCGCACGCCAACTGCAAGGGACCAACGTCCCGACCTGCACAGGCGGGCGCAGAACGACCTTCCAGGCGCATTCGCCGCAGCCGACACCGGCCCGTGAGAGCGGGCCATAAGGCAGGCGTACACGGTGATTGACCCCGGGTACGGCAGCTCTGCACATGGCGGAACGCACGCGCCCGACGACAAAAGGCCCGGCTGCATGGCTATTCATGGCTATCCCGCCAGGACAACACCCGGTTCTGCCGCGATGATCGCGATCATGGTGGTGGTGTCATCAGGTATCCGTAGATAGAAACGTTGAAGGCGGCAACGTGTCAGCGGATGGCCGCCGGATGGGGAAAGGTTCGATTTCGGCCCACGGGCGGGCCCGGCTCCCGTCCGCGCAGGCTGAGTTGACTTTCGGTGCCTGCGCATCCCTCCGTCCTCTCCGCGTTGGCCGGTTGACGCTGCTCGACGCGGCCGCCAGTTGAGCCGATAATGCGAGCGATGCCGCACGTGGGAAGGGGAGGGTACGGCATGGAATTAGTTCTGGAACTCTTCGGCACCCTGCTGGTCATACTCGGCATCGGCGCCGGCGTCTGGGCAATCGCCACCGGTCACATCTACGGCACTTTCAAGGCCGCGACGGAGAACCCACTGTTCGCGCTTGCGGCCATCGCCGGGATCCTGTTCGTGGTGGCCGGGCTCACCCTCGGGAACCTCTCGCTCTCCGGAGCCGTCCACAACTTCGAGAACGGTGTCGGCTGGGTTCTCACCATCGGTGGCATTCTGCTGGTGGTGGCTTTGGTGATCGGCATCACGCAGGACCGGATTAAGACCGCACGCAAGGCCAGGGCTTCAGCGCAGCCGGGTAGTGAGCCGATGGCAGACGAGCCGGACAAGCCTTAAGGCCGCCGCCCTGCCCACTTCCTGCAGTCAGGTGGATGCGCCGACGCCAAGGTGCGGCCTGGCCGCATAACCATCCATCGTCACCCGGCGTTTCGCTAGGCGGGGAGCCTGGACCGCCGGCCCTGCCGCTGTCAGGTTTGCAGTGGCATCAGCTCGCGGGTGAAGTCACTGAGGAAGTCATCGAGCGATGCCGGCGGTGCCGCGGGCCGGACGACGAACTTGCTGATCCCGGCCAGAACGTACTGCTCGATCGCCCGATTGGCCGCTGCCCAGCCCACAGGGACGAGCGCGGCGGGGTCGCAGCCGGGCCGGCGCTGGCCTATGGCGGCAGCCAGGTCAGCAGGAACACCACCGGATGCGACCGCAAGGCTGATCCCGAAGTGGTCGGCCTCAACCTCTCGGCCCGCAGCCGAGGCGGCAGCCTGGATGGTTTCCCGCGCTGCCCGCGCCTCCTCGGGGGCCAGCAAGCTGCCCAGCCATCCGTCGGCAAGCCGGCCAACGCGGCTCAGCGCACCTGGGGCGCTGCCGCCTAGCCAGATATCCAGCGGCTTGGCCGGCAGCGGCCCGATGTGCGCACCATCGACGGTGAAGAACTCGCCGCGGAAAGACACCTGTTCTTGCGTCAGCAGCAGCCTGATCAGCCGCAGCGACTCCTCAAACACCGCGGCGCGCCGCCCGGCGGGAACCTCGAACAGTCCCCGCTCGCCGGCCCGGGCGGGCTGCAGGCCGAACACGGGCAGCACCCGTCCGGGTGCCAGCCCAGCCAACGATGCCAGGTGCTTGGCTACCAGCACCGGATGGCGGCCGGGCAGCACCGCAACACCGGTCCCGACCTTCAGCCGTGAGGTACGCGACAGCGCGTACGCCATGCCAGCGAACGGCTCAACAAGGGAGCCAAACACCATCTCCGACAGCCACAGCGAATCCACACCCAGCGCTTCCACACGATCGACCGCATCGCCGAATACCGCAGGCACGGCAGCCGGGCCCAGTGAAACACCGATCCTGACCTTCATGCCTCCATCCGACCACGAGCCGACCCGAGCCAGGACCCCGGCACCAAGACCACGGCCCAACGATCAGCGTTGCCCCCCACGCCAACACGATTGCCCAGGTGAGGGTAGCGGATCAGCCAGGGCCAGGCAGCCTGGTCCGCCTCTCCGAGGAGATCGGTGCCCAGGGATACACGGGCAGCAAAGCCAACGTCCGGGACTACATCCGCCGCTACACCACATGGGCGCGGGCATACTCCGCCACCCCGCCACCGCCGTCGGTCCGCGATACGGTCTGGATCACCCGCCCCCCCGACGGCCTCGATGAGGAAACCCGCTCGCAGTTGCGTGCCATTCTGGGCCGCTGCCCCGAACTGGACGCCCTGCACGACTGCGTCCGCGGCTTCGCCGTCATGGTGACCGGCCGCCGCGGTGGCCGGCTCCCGGATGGCTCACCCGGGCCCGCGCCACCGGCCTGCCCGGCCTGAACTCCTTCGTCACCGGCATCGAGCACGACCTCGCGGCCGTCACCGCAGGCCTGACCCAGCCGTGGAACTCCGGCCTGATGGAAGGCCACGTCAACCGCATCTTGATGGTGCCGGGCCTGCAAAGCGGCCCAGACCAGATATCAGCGGCCGTTGCTGGGGCCGTGCCCGCTGCCCGGCGGGATGCAGGTTCAGGTCGATCCCCCTCAGGGCCGGAGCCCGTTCCGCGCGCCGCGACGCCGGGCTGGGCTGGTCAGCGGCCGGGCAGCGTCACGGCGAAGAACTGCTGGCTTTGCTGGGTGGTGATCGAGGCGATGCCGATCACCGCCTGGCCGGCCGGGGCGAGCGCGTCGATCTGGTGGGCACCGCCCTTCGGGCTGCCGGTGAGACCGTTCGCCGTCTCTCGCAGCCAGGTGGTGCCGCTGGCCGAGGTCCAGATCGCCGCGCGTTGCTGTCCCGCGCTGCCAAACTGGGCGGCCGCGGCGAAGCCGTCGGCGCCCGCGGTCAACGCGGTGAACGCCATGGCCGCGCCGGGTGCGCTGAACGGCACCCGGGTCCAGGTGGCGCCGCCGTCGGCCGAGATTTCGGCGAGCGGCATGCTGCCGAGGGCGGTCGTCTCCTGGCCCAGGGCGGCGGCATGGTTCCCGTTGATCGCGACCTGCTGGAGCATGCCGCCCGAGGCGCCCGCTGGCAGCGGCAAGACGATCGCCGTCCAGCTGCGGCCGTTGGCGCTTGTCCATACTGCCGGCTGGCCGTCGTGTGACCCGGCCGCCACGAAGCCGTGCGCACCTGCGGCGACCGCGAACACCCGGCTGGAATCCACTCACGTCGTTCACGTCGCGTGCGCGGGTCCAGGAGGTCAGGTCGGGCGACCACCACACGCCGGCCACGGAGGCCTGGCCCCGAGCGGGGAGCTTGCCGACGATGACATACCCGGCGGGCCCCGCCGCGGCGACGGCGGCGGTCACGCCGGCCAGGTCATCGGCGGCCGGGCCGTCCGGCTGCCAGGTGGTGCCGTTGGCGGAGGTGAACACGGCCGGGCCCGGCGCGCCGACGGCGAGCCAGCCGGCGCGCCCGTGCGTCACCGCGGTCAGCGTCCTCAGGCTCTGGCCGGCGGAGACCTGCGCTAGCGACGTGACCAGGGACCAGGGATGGCCGGCCGCCTTCCGCCACACCGCCGGGTAGCCGTCCGCGCTGCCCACGGCCACCTGCTGGCCGCCCGCTGCCGCCAGTCCGTTGACCGTCAGCGCGGGCACGACGGCGCCGGGGATGCCCGTCAGCGAGATCTGCCGCACCATGCCGTTCCCGGCAATTGCCTCCAGGAATGCTGGCCGTTGGCTGACCTTGCTGGCGGCCGTGGAGCCGATGGCGATGATGGTGCCGCCCGAGGCGATCGTCGCACCCGACACCCTCTCGCTGGCGGCGGCGCCGAGCGGGGCCGTCGGCTGCCAGGAGGTCCCGGTGCCGGTGCTGGTGTACGCCAGGATCCGCCCCGTGGCGCTGCCGCCGGTGACGACGAAGCCATAGCCGCTGCCCTTCACCAGGCTGGGGCTCCACCCACCGGCCGCCGCAATGGTGGCCGCGTAGTGCCAGGCCCGCCCGTTCGGGGAAAAGTAAGCTACGCCGTCGCCGCGGCCGCTCGATGAGCGGCCCGGCCTGACCGCGACCAGCCCGGACCGGTCGAATCCCACGCCGGCGATCCGGGTGCCGGCCCCATGGCCAGCCGGAACGGTCACCGGGGTCCACGTGGATCCGCCGTCAGTGCTCAGCCAGGCAGCGGAGTAACTCCTGCTGCGGCAAGTCGCGGTCCGCGTCCGGCGATGGAGGGTCTTCGGCACCGGCGAGCACCTGCGGTCAGTGACCGTGCCGGACATTACCGTGTCCTCGCCGCGCGAGGTGATGTAGGAGATGCTTCGCACTGCCTGGCCGTGGCGGGCCAGGCCCAGTTGCGCGGCCGTCTTCCGTTGCCAGGTCAGGCCGTCGCGGGAAGTCCAGATCACCCCCTGTGCCGCGCCGTTCCCGCCTCTAGCCACGCCGCCCGCCAGGAAGCCATCGGACGTGCTGTTCAGCACCCACATCTGGTCGCCGGGCAGCACCGGGGTGATGCCATGGGCGCGCGAAAGCGTCCAGGACAGGCCATCGGGGCTGGTCCAGGTGGCCTGCGGGCCAACCGCCAGCCACCCGCCGGGACCGCCGGCCACCCGGGCAGCCGGATAGCCCACCGGGGGCTGGCCCCCGCCCGGCCCGCGGACCGGGGCCAGCCGCCACGTGGTCCCGCCATCGGTGGACACGAAGAACTGCTGGCGTACCACGCTGCCGGTGGCCTGTGAGCCTATTGCGACGATCGTGTTCCGGGAGGCGACGATGCGGCCGATAGCGGCGAAGACGCCGCGCTGCTGCTGCCCGGGATACGTGAGTGCAGGTAGCGGCGCCGGTGCTGCAGAACCGGCCTGGTAGCTTTGCTGGCCGGCGGCCGCCCGGCTCCATCCCGGGCTGTGGCGTGTCAGTGGCGCGAGCACCAGGACGGCGGCCGCAAACAGCGGCGCGATGACCGCCGCCGCCACGATTGCCGTGCGACGGCGCGCGGGCCTGCGCCCGGCGCCCCGCCAGGGCTCACGGAGCCCGGTGCCGCCTGGGTCGCGGAGAGACGCGAGCCAAGGCCGGATGCGGGCAGCGCCGGGCGGCGGAGGGCCTTCGGTACCGGCGAGCACCTGCTCCCCCCCATCCCACTCCTCGCCGCCGCCCACTCCTGGCCATCCCCACTCCTGGCCATCGCCCTCCCACCATTCGGGTGGCTGACCGCCGGCAGCCGACGCCGCTGCCAGGCCCGGCACCGGCCCGGCGGATACGGGTGCACCGAGCGGGACCGGCCCTGGCCTGTCATGGTCCGCGCGCAGCGGCTGGCCCTGCGCCGCGCTGCCGGCCCAGGCGATCCCGGCTCCATCCCCCGGGCGCCCGGGTCGCTGCCATGCCCTGGACGTCAGCGATTTCGCTGGTTCTCCGACCCGGTTCAGTTTCGGTTCTGGCGCGGCTGGGTGAGGGGGCCGGTCGGCGGGCCACCAGTAGGGGGCGCTGGGCGCGTTGCGGGCGTGCCGGGGGTGGGTGGCTTCGGTGAGTGGTTGCGGCGGGGGGCCGCGGTGGGGTTGCTGGGGGTGGCCCAGGGCGAGCAGCTGCTGGATGGGCGCCGGGGCCGGGCAGCCGGGGCGGGCTGGGGGTGCCAGCGGCGGGCGCAGGCGACTGAGACGCACATGACGCCCAGGGGGACGACGACGAACACCGATGCGGCGAAGATGCCGTGGGAGCGGCTGTAGATGCCGAACCCCAGGGCGATGGGCACGAAGGCGCCGTAGCCGAGGGTGCTGACGACCGAGGAGGCGCCGGCCCGGATGGTGGAGGGCATGGCGTCGTGCAGGTAGCGGGTCAGGGCGATGTTCAGGACGGTGACCCCGAAGATCGTGGCGACCTGGGCGGCGGCCACCACGCGCGGGTCGTGGGCGAACAGGCCGAAGGCGATCACCAGCGTGCCGAGCCCGGCCGCAAGCACCGTGCGGCCGCCGCGCAGCCAGGCGGCGAGCGCGCCGCCGCCCCAGGCGCCGCAGTACATCAGCGCGCACGCCGGGCCGTACCACAGCACCGGCAGTGCCAGCCCGAGGTACCACAGCTGGTAGAACTCGATCAGCAGCCGCATCACCACGCAGTTGGCCACCAGCGCGGCCACGATCCAGCCGACGCTGCCCGCCGTCGTGCCGCGGGCGATCTGGCCCAGGTGGGCCCCCAGGTGCGGCCGGGGCGCGGCGCGGTGCAGGCTGGGCTCGCGGAACCGGGCCAAGGTGAGGAACGCACCGCAGGTGACCGGGATCGTCAGGAAGTACTCGGCCCGCAGGCTGAAATAACGGGCGACCACCGCGGAGGCCAGCGCACTGGTGATGAACGCCGCGGCCTCGAACATCTGCACCCGGCCGTAGCACCGCTCAAAGGCCCCCGCCGACCCGGTCTCCTCCAGCACCACGTCGTAGACAGCCGAATCGTAGGTCCCCGCGTACGCGGCGTAGAACAGGCCCCAGACCGAGATCCCGGTGGCATAGGCGGCCAGGCCATGGCTGAGCCCGCAGACCACCGAACTGCCGATCAGCGCACAGGTGGCGATGTACAGCACGCCCTTGCGGCTCCACCGGTCCGCCAGCACGCCCAGCGGAATGTTCGCCGTCATCATCACCACGATGTACACCAGCGTGGCGACCGTGATCAGGTAGTCATTCAGGCCCACCGACCGCATGAACAGCTTCTCAACCGAATACCACAACACGAAACTGTGAATGAACCCGGTCGCATACAACGGCCGCAGCCGCCGGCCCACCGGCCCAGCCACCGGCGTGTCCTTGACAAGCACCACGACACCAGCGTGCGCCAGCCCGCTTGCACCGACCTTGACACCAACCTTGCACCGCAGATCGGGGGGCTGAGGAGGATTCATGGAGCCGTTGGCGCAAGCGATGATCTTTAACACGCGACCACGTCGCCGGCTCCGTAGTCGATGCCATTCGTGATTGACCGTCTGGGTGATGAGGGCGGCGACGGCCTGCTGCGCTCAGTCCCGCCTGCGGTGATGGCATCGGCCACCGGGTCGCGCTCCAAGGGGTTGTCGGCGAGGCCGGTGTAGTCGGTCATCGAGGGGCTGCTCGCCGTGAGCGCAGGCGCTGCCCGCTGGCGCCGGGAGCCCGGGCCAGTTCCCGCCGGTTGTGGTCGTCGTCGTAGCGGGCGGTCACCTGGTGCCGTAGCGGGCGGCCAGATCGGCGGCGGACCAGCGTGGCCCGGACGGTGGACAACCGGGCGTGTTCACGCGGTGGTGACGGCTCACTGGGCCGAGCTACCCGGACAGCTTCCAGGCGGCACTGGGCAACTCGAGGAGGACCTCCAGGTCTTCCCTGGAAATCTGGCGCGTTGCAGCACTTGGTGTTGCTGCTGAACACCCATCGCAGGCCGGGGCGAGCGGGGCACCTGCTCCCTCCACAATCCCCAAAGTCGGCGGCACGTGGATACTGACCCCGGCGTGGCACCCAAGTGCCCCGACAGAGAAGTTCCAGGTAGACGGCTCGGCCATCCGCGATGGATGCCGGGCCGTTGATCATTTGACCGTCATTTGACCGTAGAATCCAGCGTCAAATCACCGGCGTCAAATCGCGTCAGATTTTGCTCTTGCCCGTCACCGTTCAAGCCTCGATGTACGTAGCCGGGCCCGGCTGGTGTCGATGAGTTTGTGTCCTGTCCCATCGAGCCTGGTCCCGTCTCACGAGGCACGGGCCGCTGTCGGCTTCGCCGACCACATGGCGCTGGTCACTTGCTCCCCGGCAGGAGCTTCTGGCAAGCCCGCTGCGCAGTCTGGAACTGCGGCGGCATGGCAGGGGCGCCCCCCGCCGACGACTGCGGTGCGGGGGCGCCCGCCGACGACTGCGGTGCGGGGGCGGCGCCGGCCGCCGCCGCTACACGGAACGAGATAGTGCCGCCGTGGATGATGGGGTCGGGGAAGTTCGGTACCCCGTGTGAGCGCATGCACGCGGCGTACTGCAGAGCCTGGGTATCGAGCTTCCGCTGCAGCGCCGCACACCCAATACCAGGCCCCGGTCCAGGATCCGCCGCGCCGGGCCCGCGCGCTCAGCATGAGGGTGATAGCCAGGTCGCAGCCCATGGCCAGCAGCACGAAGCTGTTCAGGTAACCGCCCGGCAGGCGGCCGGGCAGCCAGAAGACCAGGGCCGCCCCGGGCGGGTACTGCCACATCGGGTCGGCCACCGGGAACGCACCGTGAGACAGACAGCACGAGTACCAGTGCTGGTAGATGCCGACGTCGCCGCTCATCCGCGGCGCCCTGTCGACCAGGTAAAACACCGTCCGCGTCGCGAGCCACACCGCCCACAGCGCGGCCGGCCGGGTGCCGATGCGTCTAGTCATGAGCTCGCCGCTCCGCCACCGCCGGGATGGCGGCGGCCAAGCCGATGTCCCAGCCGAGTACGGTCCTGACCTTGGCCCGGGACTTCATGTCATCCGGTTGTAGCGCATGACCGGTAACACCGCCGTGACATGTTCTGTCACTTCACTGTTACCTGGCCGGGGAGGGCGAAGACTTTGACCAGGCGGAGGAGCCGCATTTCGGCCGCACCGCCGAACGGCTGCATCTGACACGGGCGCCTCCTTCGGCTCGCCGGTCAACCGGTAGCGGATGCAGGGGTGAGACCGAGGTCGGCGAGAGCGGCGTTGCCGGTCGATGCGGTGTCGCCGCCGGCCAAGATGAGCGTCCGGGCTCGTTGGTAGGGGCAGCCGGCGGCCTCGAAGGCGACGGCTGTCGTGAGCAGGCGCCCACGGTCGTCGTCAAGCAGCGCGGCGGCACGGTCGAGGATGGCGGTGGCGATAGGGTTCCCGGCGACGATCGGCCGAGCGGTAGTCAGATGGTGGTTGGCCTCGGAGTGGCCAGCCAGCACGGCGGCTTCGGCGCGCAGGGCGATGTGCCAGTGGAGCCATATCCAGGTGAGCCACTTGTTCAGCTCGTTGGTTTGGGTGCCGAGCCGTTCCAGGGCGAGAGGGGCCTGTCCGCGGTGGAGCAGGGTAATGGCGTCGAAGGTGGGACCGTAGCCGGATCGGCGCTCGGAGGTGACGCCCAGTTGGTCGGTAATGGCGAGCCAGTTGTCCCGGGCGGCAGAGTCGCCCCGTAGGCCGTGGATCATCGCGACCGCGGCGGCCGATTGGCCAAAGCTGGGTGCGCGCGGGCGACCGGCCTGGGTCCAGGCGTCGAGAAACCGCCGGCTTGCCAGGATCACGTCGGTGGCATGCCCGGCGAGCGCGTCGGCCACGAGGAGCCGCGATGTGGCGAAGTGCCCGACCTCGGCCAGCAGCGGCAGGTTGCGCAGCTGGCCGCCCCACTGCCGTGCAGCCGACAGGTCGCCGACGCCGATGCTGGTTTCGGTGGCCATCAGGAGTGCGTCGATGAGCTCGAACGCGGCGCCGGGCGTGGCGGGCACGGAGTGGAGCAGACGGACGCGGCGCTGTGCGCTCGCGGCGGCAGCGAAGGTGTCGCCCGCCCGGTGCTGTGCCCCGGTCAGAGCGTCGAGGGCGGCGCACTCCGCCAGCGGATCGTGGAGCCGACGGGCCAGCTCCACGGCTCGCTCCGCGAGCGCGGTCGTCTCCGACGCAGCCGTCTTGGGCTCGGCTTCTTCGGCGAAGAACGCATCGCCCAGCGCGCCGCACTCGGCGAGGACCACCGCGGCCTGAGCGGCCGGGTCGTCGCCGGCCAGCTCGCGCGCTCGGGTGAGCAGCGCGGTCGCCTCTCCTGGCGGGGGCAGCCGAGCGAAGACTCCAGACATCCGAAAATAGGCCGTGGTCGCCGTGGCCAGGTCGCGGGCCGCGGCCGCGGTGTCTCCGGCGCGCTGGTCAGCGTCTGCGGCGGCCTGCCAGAGGCGGTAAGCGTCGTCGCCGCGCATCCGGCACGCGGCCACGTCGGCGGCGTACCGCAGCGCCATGGCCGCGGCAGCCGGGTCGTCGGTGAGTTCCGGGGCCTGCTCGTAGCGCCGCTGGGCCTCACCGGCCAGGTTGCGCGAGAATGCCAGGTCGGCCAGCGACAGGGCCAGGTCGCGCGCCTCGGTACGGTGTTCGGGTTGCCCGGCTGCCCAGCCCAGCGCAGCCCGGAAATCATCGGCTACCGCATCGAAACTGGCCCGCCAGCCACTGGTGGTGCGCGACGGGTTCTGGACAAGCCCGGCGGCGGTGCCCAGGCACCAGCGCAAATGGTGAGCCCGCGTCACGGCGAGCTCACTGGTCTCGGTGAGCTGTTCGATCCCGTACTGGCGGATGGTCTCTAGTGCCCGGTACCGGATGCCGCCGGCTGAGGCGGCGACGATCAGCAGGCTCTGATCCGCGAGCCGGGCCAGCCCATCGACGACGTCGCCCGGCTCCAGCGGCGGGAATCCGGCCACCTGGACGGCCTCCGGGGCGGTGAACGGCGACACGAAGACCGAGACGCGTCGCAGCAGGGCCGAGTCGGCGCTGCTGAGCAGGGCCTGGCTCCAGCCGAGCATGGCCCGCACCGAGCGGTGCCGCTCGTCAGCACGACGCCCGCCGACCAAGAGCCGCAGGTGATCGGACAGACCCGCGACGAGCTCACCGAGACCGAACGCAGGCAGGCGGGCCGCTGCCAGCTCGATCGCCAACGCCACCCCATCGAGCTTCCGGCAGACCTCGGCGACCTGGGCCAAGTGCTCGGGCTCCGGGGTCCACCCGACCGCGGCGGCCCGGTCGAGGAACAGCAAGACCGCATCCGACGAACCGGCGTCACCGTCGCCGTTGTTTCCTTCGAGTGACAGCGGCGGAACCGAGTAGACCCACTCGAAGGGCACCACGAGCCGAGCCCGGCTGGTAGTCAGCACCCGCACGTACGGGCAGCGCGCCAGCAGGCGCTCGACGAACGGTGCCACCCCGTCGGAGAGGTGCTCGCAATTGTCCAGCACCAGCAGGGCGCGCCGATCGGCCAGGGCGGCGACCACCGAGTCGTCGATACCACGGCCCTGTTGCTCACCCAGGCCGAGCGCGGCCGCTACCGCGGATCCGACCATCGTCGGATCGGTGACCGGCACGAGGTCGACGAACCACACGCCGTCCTCGAAGTCGCTGGCCAGGTCCGCGGCGACGGCCAGCGCCAGCCGGGTCTTGCCCACACCGCCGGGTCCGACGGCAGTGACCTGACGGTGCGCCCCGACGGCGTCGAGCAGTTCGGCGCGCTCCTGGGCTCGGCCGACGAACGGGTTCAACGGCGATGGGAGGCCAGCCAGCGCCTGGCTGGTCCGCTCGGCCCGGGCGAGCTCGGTGGCAAGGTCGGCGAGCGCCCGGCGATCCGGGACCCGAAGCTTGCGTAGCAACGACGACACGTGGGTCTCGACCGTGCGTACCGAGATGAACAGCTGTGCACCGATCTCGGCGTTACTGCGGTGCTCCCCAACCAGGGTCAGTATCTCGGCTTCTCGAGCCGAGATGCCCGCCGTCACCGTCTGCCTCGACACGCGCCCCATTCTCCCGCTCTCCCGCCGGGCCCGCGTCGCCGGCAGCGCCAGGGCTACGTGATGGGACCCGTGGTGCCTTCCGTGCTCAGCACGGATGTCGGTCCAGCCAGGTCAGGGAGACGCTGGGCACAAGCAGGAACCCCAAGAATCCTAGGAGGAAGACCATGCAGGCACGGATGAAGAACCCGGCGATGGTCCTGGGCGCGATGGAGCCGTTCCAGGCGCTGTTCGGGGCGGTGTACGCCGGTGGCGTGGACCAGGCCACGCTGGAGTTGGTGCACCTGCGGGCCAGCCAGATCAATGGCTGCAGCGCCTGCGTGGACTCCGGCGTCAAGAGCGCCCGGAAGGCGGGCGAGACCGACGAGCGGCTGGCCACGGTCGCGGCCTGGCGCGAGGCGCCCTATTTCAGCGACGCCGAGCGCGCCGCGCTGGCGCTGGCCGAGGCGGCCACCCGGCTGGCCGACCGGCCGGATCCGGTCCCGGACGAGGTCTGGGACGCCGCGGCCGACCACTACGACGAGAAGCAACTGGCCGCGATCGTGCTCATGATCGGCGTGACCAACCTGTTCAACCGGCTCAACGCCACCACCCGCCAGGTCGCGGGCGCCTGGGGTTGAGCTGCTCGCGGGTCAGCGCGGGCGGGGTTCATCGGCCGCCGCCCGCGCGGCCCGGGCCGCTCCCGGCGGCCACGCCAGCCCGATGTCCTCAGCAGCCGCCCGGCGCGAAGGGAAAGTCATGCTAGCCGCAGAGTTCCGCGCGGCCGTGGCCCCGGTCATCGCGAGTCCGGCACTGCGCCGCCTTTTGCCCGCGTTCGCGGTGTCGGCGGTCGGCGACGGGATGAGCGCGGTGGGCGTGGCGTGGCTGGCGATCCGGATCGCGCCGCCCGCCGACCGCGGGCTGGTGGTGGGCGTGGCGGTCGCCGCCTACACACTGCCGGGCGCGGCCGGGGCGGTGCTGCTGGCCAGGCCGCTGCGGGCGCTGGCTGGCAGGCACCTGGTCGCCGCCGACGCGGCGCTGCGCGCGGTGACGTTGAGCCTTATCCCGCTGCTGTATGCGTTCGGCGCCTTGCGGGCCGGGTCGTACGTGGCGCTGCTGGCCGCGTCCTCGCTGCTGCATGCCTGGGGCGTGGCCGGCCAGTACACGCTGGTCGCCGAGCACCTGCCGCCGCAGTCTCGCACCGCCGGGAACGCGCTGCTGTCGGGTTTCGGGATGGCCGCGTTCGTCATCGGCCCACTGCTGGCGGGTCTGGCGGTGGCGGCCGCCGGGCCGGCGCTGCCGGTCATCGCCGACGCCGCCTCCTTCGCCATCCTGGCCGTGGCAGCAGCCACGGCCAAGGGTCGTCCGGGGACCGCCCGGTCCGCGGATGACGGCGAGCCGCACCGGGCACAGGGGTTCGCGGCGATCGCCCGCAGCAGACCGTTGGCCGGGCTGCTCGTACTGACCGTGGTCTACTTCTTTCTGTACGGGCCGGTCGAGGTAGCGCTGCCGCTGTACGTGACCGGACCACTGGGCGGCAGCGCCGCGCTGCTCGGCCTGTTCTGGACCGTGTTCGGGATCGGCGCGACCGCCGGCAGCGTGATCGCAGGACTGGCGCGCCGCCTTCCGGTGTGGCCGGTCCTGGTGACGGCGGTCATCGGCTGGGGTGCCGCGCTCACCCCGCTGGGCCTGCTCCGGCTGCCCCTCCTCGCCCTGGCCTGCTTCGCCGCCGGCGGCCTGCTGTATGCGCCCTACCCCGCCGTGTCAGCCACGATGTTCCAGCGGGAAAGCCCCCCGGAACTGCTCTCCCAGGTCCTGGCGGCCCGCGGCGCGCTGACCGTGCTCGCAACCCCGCTCGGCACCGCGCTCGGCGGCCCGCTCACCACATGGCTCGGCCCCCAGCACACCCTGCTGGCCTCAGCGGCAGCCACGATCGCAGTCGGCCTGGCCGCCACCGCGCTCCTCACCACCCGCCGCCGGGAATTGGCCCGGCCAAGGGGCGACCGGTGCCGCCTGTGGCGGCCCACGGGGCTCTCACCCGGGAGTTAGCGGGGCTCCTGCGATCATGGCTCAGGGCGCAGTCCGGGCGGGAGACCGGAGCGGCGGACAGGTTCGATGGCGGTGGAACGTGAAACCTCCCAGGCGCCCGCCGCGTCTAACCTCCGTGAGAGGCCTGGTTTTCGTGATCGGCGTGGTCTTGGCGGCTGCCGCGGTGGCAGCTTGCGGCGCCGAACGGCAGGCACCTGCCAGCCATCCGGTCGCTAGCGCTGCGAGCACGGCCACGTCCCGGGCACGCACGCCGGTGTCCCTCACGGCTGTCAGCAATGGCACGACCGTGCGGCTGTTCCGGGGCCAGTCGGTCTCGGTGGTGCTCCGTGGCACCGCGCTGTCCTGGCACGTTCCGGCTGCCACCGGCAAAGCCGTGCGGCGGATCAGTGCCAGCGGCGGCTACCCGGGCCACCAGCCAGCGCGCGCGAGGTTTCTTGCCACCTGGCCGGGCCGCGCGGTCCTCAGCAGCGCAACGACGCCGCCTGCCTGCACGCCCGGCCGACCTGCGCGGACCTGCAACGGTCAGGCGCGTCGTCGTGTTCGTCACCGGGCCACATTCCGAAGTCGTCCTCGGGGCTGAATAAGTATCTCCACGCTTACCGTCTCGATGGCCCTGGCAGTTCCGGCCAGAACCAGCGCGCCGGGAGCGGCGCCAATAGCGGCTCCCCAGCG
Source organism: uncultured Actinomycetes bacterium (assembly GCA_963835775.1). Lineage (GTDB taxonomy): Bacteria > Actinomycetota > Actinomycetes > Streptosporangiales > Streptosporangiaceae > Palsa-504. The sequence continues at coordinate 289,063 of CAWIHB010000013.1, forward strand.
GACTGGTACGACGCCCCGAAGGTCGTGCTGCCCACAACGTCCGGGGCGCCTAAGAACCAGTTTCTGTCATTCCGCCCTGTAGGGGTTGCCGGGAGAACCGGTAGCCGGTGCAGTTTCGTTCCCCGGATGTGGCTCAGACATCCCTGCGGTTGAGTGTGAGCGCGGCGGCGGGCAGGACCGCGGCAGGATAGGCGCAGAACGCGCGTGTATGCCCGTCCCTGCTCCGGCCGGGCAGCAGCGCGATCGTGGCGAATCGCGGCCAGCCCCGTCGCCGGCCACCCCGTCTGCCTGCGCGTCGCCGTCCCCGGCCTTGACCAGCGCAGCCGGGCGTGAAGCGTTCTGGTGTGGTCAAGCGGTTAGGCGGGATTGCCGGTTCGGCTGAGGTGACAGTGGAAGGTCCCGGTGAGCAGGAGCTCAATCGGACGGCGTGACCGGGGACCAGATGCCGAACCACTGCTCGGCGCCGTAGGCTTCGAACCGCTCTACCTCGGTGAACCCCAGCTTTGCCGCGAGGCGCATCGAGCGGGCGTTGGCGGTCTGGGTAAAAAGCACCACCGGCTCGCCGGGAAGCTCGCCGGCGAACCAGCCGAGTGCCGCTGCGCACGCCTCGGCGGCGTACCCGAATCCCCACGCCTCCGGCAGCAACAGGTAGCCGAGCTCGGCCTCCCCGGCAGCAGCCGGAGGACCGTGCCCCGTTGCTCTGCTGAGAATGATCTGGCCGATCATGGCTCCGTCGAGATCGACTATGAAAAGGCCGGGGCGCCGCTCGGGCGCCCCGGGCATCTCGCGCTCAAGCTCGTCACGCGGCCGGGGGCCACCGAGGTAGGTGCCCACCTCGGGCGAGGCCAGCAGCTCGATGTATGCTGCACGGTCCCGGGCCTCGGGCTCACGGAGCACGAGCCTCTCGGTCCTGATCGGCTCAGGCGGCCACGCGACGGGTCCCAGGTCTGCCACGCGCGCAGGCTAGCAGCGACTAAACGAACCCGCCGCGATTGCGGTCCCGACAACCGCCAATGCCGCGAGTTCCGCGTGACCAACCTTCAGTCCGGCTGAACTCACGGAGGACCCGATCTTAAGACGGCTGTGACCGAGGACACCGAGGCGGTCGCGGGCGCCACGTCCATGGGTGAGCCAGAGGTACAAATCCGGCCACCCCGACTCAAAGTTCCAGCTAGACGGCCCGGCCATCCGCGAGGATGGCGGGCCGTTGATCATTTGACCGTGGGATTCCGGCGTCAAAGCCCGGCCTCAAATCGCGTTGTGCCGGGGCTAACGTGTAGGTGTGCTCCGCGCGGCGACAAGGTCAGACAGATGACAGAGCCGGAGCTGCCGGACCCGGCCGGGCAGGAGAACCCGGCCGGGCAGCCGGGTGCGCTGGGCCGGGCCGGGCGGCGGGCGCGCCGCGCCGCCGATCCGTGGCAGGAGTGGCTCCGCAGGGCCGAGCAGCTCGCGGCGGGCCAGGCCCGGGGCGTCCTCAGTCCGGCCTGGATGCGCAAGACGCGAGGCGAACGGCGGTGGCCGGTGACGCTGAGCGTGGTCGTGGCCATCGTCTTGCAAATTCTGCTTCCGCCAGACTTCACCAGGCCACTGCCCCCCGCGCTGCTGCCCGCGCTGGAGGGAGCGCTGCTGATCGGCCTGAGCATCGTCAACCCGGTACGGATCGAACGGGGCGGCGCAGCTGTACGGACGGCAAGCATCGTGCTGATCTTGCTGATAACGGCCGCCAACGCGGCCTCCGCCGTGCTTCTTATCCGGGCGATCTTGGAAAACAAGGCCGGAAGCACAGCCGGGCCGCTGATCGCCACCGGAGCATCGGTGTGGGCGACCAACGTTATCGCCTTCGCGCTGTGGTACTGGGAGTTCGACCGTGGCGGCCCTGTGCATCGCGCGGAGGGCACCTCCCAGCACCCAGACCTGATGTTCCCGCAGATGGCGGCTCCGGAGTTGGCGCCGCCGGACTGGGAGCCGTGGTTCGTGGACTATCTGTACCTGTCGTTCACCAACGCGGCCGCGTTCAGCCCCACTGACGTGATGCCGCTGGCCCGGTGGGCGAAACTCACCATGCTCGTCCAGTCCGCGGTGTCGCTCGCCGTCGGCGTGCTGGTCATCGCCCGCGCGGTGAACATTCTCTAAACCCTTGCTAACGACGCCCCTGATCACTACTTCTGACCAGCGTAAAACGCTGCTGGCATCATGACTGGCGGACGCGTACGCCAAAGATACTGCTGGGGCTCACCCGGATGAAGTGCGCGGGTACATCCTCGACCCACGGCTCGAGCCCGGCATTGATGAACGGCGCACGCTCGGCCTCGGTATCCAGATGATGCGCCGCTCCCCGCACCAGGACGATCCACCCCTCGTGTGCTTGCTGATCGATCTGGTCGACCTCTACGGCGACCTGGTAGTCGGCGTAGGCAATACCGGTGCGCAGGTCCTCGTCAAAGACGGGGTCCCACGTGCCCAAGACAATTGACCCTCCGTCGATCTTGTACGCGACCGGCAGCGCTGTGAGCCCATACCGGCTGGTGAAAACCAGCCGCCCCATTCCCCACGGGGGAGCAGCTCCATGCATGCGGCCTCATCCAAACGCTCCAGCACGCGCCGGGCATTCACTCCCGGGCCGGGGACAGCAGAATCGCTGGGAGAACTGAAGTCGGCTTGATCATCCGGCATAGCTCCAACCCTAGACACCACTGACACTGACGGACAGTGGTTCGTGGGTCACGTATGCCGCCGCGCTGGCAGTCCATGACACAACCCGGCTTCGGGACGAAGAGGGCGCCGGTTCATCCGGCCACCCCCGACCAGTAATTCCGGGCAGACAGCCTGGCCACTCGTGTGGGGGCTAGGCCGTTGATCATTTGCGGGCCTCCGAGGCCACCCGAGGTGCGGGCATGGGTGGGCAGAAAGCGGCTCGGCACGGGTTCCAGGTCACTGGCCTGGACTGTTAGATTTGTCCGCAGCGGCCAGCGAGCCCAGCCGGGACGGAGTTAGCTATGGCGGCAGCCCCGCCGGGATCAGACGACGACGAGCTGGGGCCAGCCGGTTTCCTCGCGATCGAGTTTCCGGGCGGTCGGCTCACCGCTCCGGGCTTTGAGAAACTTCTTACTCTCGCCGACCAGGGCGTCGTCGAAATCCTGGACATGGAGTTCATCGCCAAGGACGCCGACGGCAAGAGCAAGAAGGTTGACGTCTGGGAGTTCGCCGTTCCCGATGGTGTCGACCTGACTGCCTGGGCGGGGGCGTCGTCGGGCTTGCTCGATGACTCAGACGTCGGCGAGATCTCCGCTGCGATGCAGCCTGGCAGTGTCGCCGTTGTTGTGATCTACGAGAATCGGTGGGTTCTCGCCCTGGTGGACGCCTGGCGGCGTGACGGCGCGCGGCTGATCGCCGATGGCGGATTGTCCGCGGACGACATTGTCGCTGCCCTTGATGCGACCGAGTCCCCTGACCCCAGCGACCCTGCCGGCTGACCAGCGGCGAAGCCAACGACGAGGAGGTCACAGTGGGCCTATTGAAGACCGCCGCTACCGTCGCGGTCGCCAGCTCCGTGCACGGCCGGATTCAGCGCCGGCAGCAAAACCGGTGGGCTGCGCAGGACCAAGACCAGGGCCCGGCGGGCGTGCCTGCTCCGCCACCGCCAACGCAGTACGCGGCCCCGGCACAGCCGCAGCAGGCCTACGCTGAGCCCGTCCCGCCGCCGCAAGCACCGGCCGCCCCGGCCCAGTCAGCCAACATGAGCGACCAGCTCGCCCTGCTGAAGCAGCTTGGCGAGCTGCTTTCTGCGGGCGTGCTGACCGAGGCCGAGTTCGAGCAGCAGAAAGCCCGCATCCTGAACGGGTGACGGTAACGCCAGCGGTTCCGGCCCTTCGGGCAGGGCGTCGTCCAGCGCAGGCATGCCCTATGGCGCGTTCGATGGGTGCCCACGCCGCCGCAGCTCATGAGCTGCGGCAAGGACGCTCCTTTGCAGGTCGTTGGGCGGAGGGCTGTCCGGTCCCGGGCCGCCGGTCCGTGGCTGGCTGGCTTTGGCTTGTGCGGCCCTGGCCGCGGCCTGCTGCAGCAGGGCGTCGCGCGGCGGGGAGGGCCGTGGCGTGGTGCGTGTCAGGAGTTCCCCGAGATGGTTGGCTTCGGCCACGCGTATGCCCGGGTATTGCGGGCCCAGGCCCATCCTGGGCCGCCTCTTTTCTGCCTGCTGCTCGTGCAGGGCTTTGGGGCAGAACCGCAACAGAATCGTCTTGATGATTGAGGTGTGATCGAACAGGGTGCTCGATACGGTGCGCGGTTCCGCCCAGGGCGACACGATGATCGCTGGCACGCGCACGCCGTACCTGCCGAACATTTCGGGCTCATCGTCAGCGGCTTCGGGTGGCGGGACGTGATCGTAGAAGCCGCCGTGTTCGTCGTAGACGATGACCAGCAGCGAACGATCCCACTGCGGGCTGGCCGCCAGCGCGTCGTAGACGGCGAGAACGAGGTCCTGGCCGTCTTTGATGTCAGCCGGCGGATGGTCGTCGTTGACCGGGAAGCCGAGCGGGTTGAAGTTGGTGAACGCCGGGTCGATCCAGGACACCGACCGCAGCGTGCCGCTGGCGGCGTCTTCGAGAAAGCTGCCGATCTGCGGGTTGACGGTGACGTCGAAAACGGACTTCCACGGCAGGCCGGTCTTGCTGAAGTAACCGAACCGGTGGTGGTGCCCCAGCAGATAGTGGGCATCGGCGAGGCGCAGTGTCCCGGGATCGAAGGAATACCAGCGCCAGGAAATGCGGTGCGCGTCGAGGTGGCGGACGAATGAGGGCTGATGGTACAGGGGCGGCACATGAGGGGGCCGGTCATCCCGGCTTCCGGCGGCCACCCCGCACAGGGCGTACAGGCGGTTGGGCAGCGTCGCGCCGGGTACCGAACTGAACCAGCGGTCGCAGACCGCGAACTCCTCCGCCAGGTGATCGTAGACCGGCACGTCGGCGCCGTCGTAATAGCCCATGACACAGCCCGGGTCGCCGTCCTCAACTCCACGCCCAGCAAGGGTCGCGGCCGCATTGGCGACGAAGCCGCTCATGCTCCCGTCGGCGACCTGCCCATCGACTGCATCGGCGGAGTGGTCAGGGTCCACATCCAGGGCCGTCCCGCCGAGGTGGTGAACCGGGTAGGTACGCCCCTGATACTCGTTGGCGAACCCGGGACGGAGCCCGTCGATGTCGGGGCGCCTGCCTGTGAGGGAGAGGTAGCCGAGCATGTGATCGAAGGAGCGATTTTCGAGCACTACGACGACCACGTGGTCGACCTTTTCGAGATTCGTGGCATGAACCCGTTCGCTCTCATCGACTCCCATGGCGCCTCCGTCCCTACCTGCAGGGTACGGGCACGGGTACCTGTCCGCGGCAGTGCGAAAATCCACTGTGGGTTCCGCGGTACCGCGTGGCAGGGTGTCGGCATGCCAGCGATCTCGCTGCCCCGCCAGCTTGCCCGGACCCAGCTCTTCACTTTGGGCGTCCCGGACCACTTCACGGTTGCCGCGGACGGGGCGAGGGTGCTGTTCTTGCGCAGCCGGGCGGGTGACGACCCGGTCAGCTGCCTGTGGGCGCTCGAAGTCGGCTCCGGGGCGGAGCGGCTGCTCGCTGACCCCGCCGAACTGCCCGGCGGTTCCGCGGAACGGCTGCCTGAGGACGAACGCGTCCGGCGTGAGCGTGGGCGCCAGTACGGTGCGGGCATCGTCGGCTACGCCGCCGACGAGGCTGCCCGGCTGGTGGTCTTCGCGCTGTCCGGCGACCTGTGGGCGGTGGATGTCGCCAGCGGCCAGACCCGGCGCCTGGCGGCCGCGGAGGCGGTGGTCGACCCGCGGCCCGACCCCACCGGCCAGCGAATCGCCTACGTGGCCGACGGCGCCCTGCGGGTGATCGAGGCGGATGGGACCGGCGACCACGCGATCGCGGTGCCCGAGGGCCCGGATGTCACGCTCGGGCTCGCCGAGCACGTTGCCGCCGAATCGATGGATCGAACCCGCGGCTACTGGTGGGCCCCTGGCGGCGACAGGCTGCTGGTCGCGCGGGTGGACGCCACCGCGGTCGCAACCTGGTACATCGCCGATCCGGCCGACCCAGGCCAGCCGCCGCGCGCGGTACGCTACCCGGCGGCTGGCACCGCCAACGCCCAGGTCACGCTCTGGGTCACCGGGCTCGACGGCTCCCGGACACAGGTCCGCTGGGACCGGGCCGCGTTCGAGTACGTGCCCGCCGCCGGCTGGGACGCCCACGGCCCCTACGCCACTGTGCAGTCCCGCGACCAGCGCACCGTGCGGCTGCTGGGCATCGACCCGGCAAGCGGCACGACGCGGGTACTTGGCGAGCAGCGCGACCGGTGCTGGGTCCAGCTGGTGCCCGGGCTACCCGCGCGGACCAGCTCCGGTGCCCTGGTGGGCCACACCGACCGGCGCGGGACGCGGCAACTGACGATGGACGGCGCCGTCGTCACCCCGCCCGGGCTGCAACTGCAGGCCGTGCTCGGCGTAGATGGTGAGGAGGTCCTGTTCACCGCGTCCGCCGAGCCGACGCAGACCCAACTTTGGAGCTACCGGGCCGGGGAGGGTATCCGCCAGCTCAGCACCGAACCCGGCGTCCATTCAGGGGCGCGCCGCGGCGGGACGCTGGTGCACGTCGCCCGCAGCGTGGACCGTCCCGGCAGCCGGGTTACCGTGCGGCAGGCTGGCGGGCCATCGGTGCCGATCGCGTCGCTGGCCCAGCCGCCGGTGCTGGATCTGCGCGCGACGCCGCTCGTCCTAGGGCCCCGGGAGCTGCGCAGCATCCTGTTCCTGCCGTCCTGGCACCGGCCGGGCGACGGGCCGCTGCCCGTCCTGCTGGACCCCTACTCCGGCCCGGGCATGCAGAAGGTCACCGCCGAGCAGGGGTGGTCGTCCTTCATCTCGCAGTGGTTCGCCGAGCAAGGTTTCGCCGTCCTGGTCACCGATGGGCGCGGCACCCCCGGGCGCGGGCCCGCCTGGGAGCGGGAGGTCTATGGCGACATGTTCGGGCCGGTGCTGGAGGATCAGATCAGCGCCCTCGCGGAGGCGGCACGCCGGCATCGGGTACTCGACCTGACCCGAGTCGGGATCCGCGGCTGGTCCTTCAGCGGCGCGCTCGCGGCGCTGGCCGTGCTGCGCCACCCCGGCATCTTCCACGCCGCAGTGGCCGGCGCCGCGGTCACCGATCAGCGAATGTACGACACGCACTGGCGCGAGCGGTTTCTCGGCCACCCCGCCGAGCACCCCGAGCGGTACGACGCGTGCTCGCTGCTGCTGGAAGCCCCGAAGCTGACCCGCCCGCTGCTGCTGATCCACGGGCTCGCCGACGACAACGTCTTCCCGGCGAACACCCTGCGGCTGTCCACCGCGCTGCTAGCCGCGGGCCGCCCGCACGAGGTGCTGCTGCTGGCCGGCGTCACCCACCACCCTCGCGACGAGACGATCACCGAGAACCTGCTGCGGCACGAAGTGCGCTTCCTGCAGCGCAACCTGGGGGCGCCGCCCTGCTGGGACGTCGACGGAGTTAGAAGCAGGTCAGGGCGTGATCGCGAGGTCGCCGGGACCCTGTAGCCGACATCGCGGATGGGCTTGCCGGGGGTGTTGGTGGCGGCGCTGATCGGGACGACCTTGTTTACGGCGGCGGCGACCCAGGGCGTCAAATCGCGTCAGGCTTTGCTCTTGACCGTCCACCGCGGCCGCCGGTACCGTCGTACGCGGCGCGTTTCGGGAGGAGGTCGTCTGTCCACAGCGGACGATGAAGGGAAAGGAGAATACACACTCCTCTCCATTTTCAACATATAGCGCACCTGGGGGCTTGCGGCAAGACCCGGGTCATGCCGCATAATCGCAGGCCGAGGCCGGAACCGACGGAACTGGGGATGCGAAGTGCGTGTGCTGCTTTTGCACTCGCGGGCGTCGAACCGCTGGCCGGACTGCGGGCGGTTGCAGGCCGCGGGTGCGCGGGCGGACGGCGCGGAGCACTGGCCGGGCCGGCGTGCCGCAGGTCGGCTGCGCCGACCGGCGACCTGAAGCCGGCAATGGCCACGGGCCCACGGATCGGAGGGCGTTGCTCGTCATGGCCACCAAGGTTCGTCATGCCGGTCCAGGCGCCTTGCCGCGCGCAACGGTTGCCAGCGATCTCAGATCGGAGCTGATGACGTGAACCCCCTGACTACCAGCGCGTTTGACCTTCCCGACCACCTCGCCGCCAAGGCCGACCCGGCGCTGATCGCCGGCGACGAGCAGCACTTCGCGGCCATCGCGGAGAGCCTCGAGCAGTCGATCGCCGACCTGTCCGACCGCCTCGATGCCGAGCGCAAGGCGCCCGGCGGCATCGGCCAGGAGGCGATGGACCGGGACATGGAGATCCACCGGCTGACCGCTCGCCTGCGCGTCCTGCGCCGCTTCGGCCTGGACCTGTGCCTCGGACACATCGTCAGCGCGGACAACCCCGAGCCCGTGTACATCGGACGGCTTGGCCTCACGGACAGCGCGGGTCGCCGGCTGCTGCTCGACTGGCGCTCCCCCGCGGCTGAGCCGTTCTTCGGAGCGACCCACGCCAACCCGATGGGTCTGGCCAGCCGCCGCAGGTATCGCTGGACCCGCGGCCGGATCAGCGACTACTGGGACGAGGTGTTCACCCCGGACGGGTTCGAAGGGCACGCCGCGCTCGACGACCAGTCCGCCTTCATCGCCAGCCTGGGCAGCAGCCGGTCGGCCCGGATGCGCGACGTGCTCGGCACCATCCAGGCCGACCAGGACGCCATCATCCGCGCGGGATCCCGCGGCGCTCTCGTCGTCGACGGCGGTCCGGGTACCGGCAAGACCGTCGTCGCGCTGCACCGCTCCGCCTACCTCCTCTACTCCGACCCTCGCCTCGGTCACCGCCGGGGCGGCGTGCTGTTCGTCGGCCCGCACCAGCCCTACCTGGCCTACGTCGCCGACGTCCTGCCCAGCCTCGGCGAGGAGGGCGTGCAGACCTGCACCCTGCGGGACCTCGTCGCCGAGGGAGCCGCGGCAGCGATCGAGGCCGACCCGGACGTGGCCCGCCTGAAGTCGTCCGCGGACCTGGTGAAGGCGATCGAGACGGCCGTCAGGTTCTACGAGAAGCCGCCCACCAAGGGGATGACGGTCGAGACCCACTGGTCCGACATCTGGCTGAGCGCCGACGACTGGGCCGAGGCGTTCGAAGCGCCAGAACCCGGCACTCCGCACAACGAGGCGCGCGACCAGATCTGGGAGGAGCTGCTCACGATCCTGATGGACAAGCACGACGGCGACGTCCCGGCTGACCTGCTCCGCAAGTCGCTGCTGCAGAACCGGGAGCTGCGCACGGCCCTCAACCGCGCGTGGCCGCTGATCGAAGCGGCTGACCTCGTCGGGGACCTGTGGTCGGTACCCGCCTACCTGCGCATGTGCGCTCCCTGGCTCAGCCCCGATGACGTTCGGCAGCTGCAGCGCGCGGACGCCCAGGCCTGGACGGTGTCCGACCTGCCGCTCCTGGACGCGGCACGGCAGCGGCTCGGCGACCCGGAGGCGTCACGACGCAAGCGCCGGCATGACGCCGCCGTCGCCGCCGAACGCGAGCAGATGGCCAGGGTCGTCGACAACCTGATCGAGGTCGCGGACGACGAATACGGCGTCGGCCTGGTGACGATGCTGCGCGGCGAGGACTTCCAGGACGCCCTGGTCGACGAGGCCGCGCTGCCCGGCACCGACCCGGACCTGCTCGCCGGCCCGTTCGCGCACATCGTCGTGGACGAGGCGCAGGAACTGACCGACGCGCGAGTGGCAGATGCTGCTGCTGCGCTGCCCGTCCCGGAGCTTCACCATCGTCGGGGACCGCGCCCAGGCCAGGCACGGGTTCACCGAGTCGTGGCAGGAACGGCTCGAGCGGATCGGGCTCGACCGGATCAACCTGGCCTCCCTGAGCATCAACTACCGGACGCCGGAAGAGGTCATGGCGGAGGCCGAGCCGGTCATCCGGGCCGTGCTCCCGGACGCCAACGTGCCGACCTCCATCCGCAGCACCGGCGTCCCCGTCGTACACGGATCTGCTTCGGATCTGGGCTCGATCCTCGACACCTGGCTCGCCGCGCATGCCGACGGGATCGCCTGCGTCATCGGCGATCCCACGTTCCGGGCGACGTCCCGCGTCCGGTCGCTGACCCCGGAGCTGTCGAAGGGGCTCGAGTTCGACCTGGTCGTCCTCATCGACCCGGAGGCGTTCGGCGACGGGCATCGAAGGAGCGGTCGACCGCTACGTCGCGATGACCCGGGCGACCCAGCAACTCGTCATCCTCACGAGCTCCTGACGTAGACTTCGGGCACCGCGCACTCCCCTCTGCTGTGCCCTAGACCGGCCGGTGTGCGCCGATCAGGCGCAGGCCGGGAACCAGCTGGGGAACGTGCCGGCGGTATCGCGGGTAGTCGTCCGGGAACTCGGCCAGCATGAGCCGCTCCTCGATGCGGATCTTGAACTCGAGAACCACGAGGTAGATCGCGAAGGGCGCGATCCACCGGCCACCCCCGGCCAGCAGCATGGAGCCGAGCATCATGCCAAGGAGCCCGGTGTAGATGGGGTGCCTGGTGATGGCGTATGGCCCACTGATACGCAGCTTGTGGTCCTGCTTGACCGTGGGCGCGGCACTCCACATCGCGCCGAGCGCGCGCCTGGCCCGGACCGTCAGCGCCGTGGCGGCCAGCAGGATCGTCAGTCCCAGGATGCGGAGTGCTGGGGCATGTATCTCAAGGGCCAGCCAGTCTGCCCTGGGCACGCCGGCGGACAGGCCAACCACCAGGACCGTGCTTATCCATATTGGCGATACGAAGCGCGCGCGAGTCTGCTCCGCCGGAGACCGGGGCTCGTAGTAGATCGCACCGGCGAGCCAGGCCAGCGCAACCGCGCCCCAGCACGCGACGAGGCCGACCACGGCAATCATGTTCAGCGGCTGTGTCCGCATTGCTCACACCTCCAGCGCCCGACCCGGGATCGCGCCTGCGGCATCTCCTGATGCCACGCGATGTCAAGGTAGCTTTACCTCTCCCTGTCAAGGTAGCTTTACTTCCGCGCCGATGTCAAGCATCCTTTACCACCGACGTTGTCCACTTGCCGGGCTGGGAGCGCCGGCTGGGTGCCGGCCGGGGTTATCTCAGGGTGATGCGCTCGTCCCCGATGTGCGCGACGATCTCCAGCCGGCCGCCGAGTGCCGCGACGTAGGCGGCCAGCGTCCGCACCTCGGTCGCGCCCGGCTCGGCGCGCTCGATCGCGGAGACCCGTTCCTGGCGCACGTTCATGCGCCGCGCCACCTGCGCCTGGGTCAGCCTCATCCGGTGCCGGGCCTCGGCGAGGGTGTGGGCGCGGCTGCGGGCGACGAGTGCGCCCGCAGCGATCTCCACCTCCGTCTCCGCGCCGGGGAAGAACTCGTCGAGAAACGAGTCCGCGTCATACGAGGCGAAGGCGTCACCGGCCGGCGCATCCGCGACCGGGCCATCCACGGCAGCCGCGCCATCCACGGCGACCGGGCCATCCGTGGCAGCCGCGCCATCCACGGCAGCCGCGCCATCCACGGCAGCCGCGCCATCGGTGGCAGCCGGGCCATCCACGGCGACCGGGCCATCCGTGGCGACCGGCAGGCGGGCCGCCGCGACCTGGATCGCGGCCCGGTAGCCGTCCAGTGAGCTGCCCGGATCTTCGATACAGGCCACCACGAGTGCCGTGTCCCGCGGCGCCACCACGAACAGCAGCCCGAACCTGGTGCCGTCGGGAGCACCCGGGCGCAGTTCCATCATGCCGGGCGGTGGCGGAACGCCTCCGTGATCTTCGGGCTCGTCGCCGGGCCGGGAATCCGGCACGTGATCCCGGATCTCCGTCAGCAGTTCGTCCCCCGCATCGGCTTCTCCGGCGGCCACGGACGAGGGGTCCTGTTCGGGGGCCTCATCCAGGTCGCCGATGTCCTCGCCGAGGGCGGCCAAGGCCTCGCGGACCGATTGGGATGCCTCGGCGGCCGTGTAAGTGGCCTTGAGCGTCTCCTTCCGCGTCCGGAACGCTTCGACCTTCCCCTGAAGGCGCTGGCTGGCGGCAGTGAGTTTCGCCTCCTCCCTGGCCAGGCCGAGATACTGCCGGCGCAGGCCGGTGAGCTGGTCCACGACAGCCGCCGCCCGGCTCTGGCCTCGTCGGCCAGCTCTTCCCGGCCTGCCCGCTGCGCCTGATCGCGCTGGCGGGCGAGACTGCCGGCTTGCTGCTCCAGCGAGTTGATCTGCAGCTCAAGGCGCTTGCGCGAGGTGGCCACGTCGGCAACACCACGGCGAACCTGCGTCAGCATTTCGAGCTGGCGCTGGTACGAGCGATCCATGGCTTCCCTGGGGTCCGCCGGCCGCCCGAGCACGGACTCCAGCGGGACGACCAGGGGCGGCCCGAGCGCCTCACCCGCGTCGATCAGCGCCAGCATCGCCTCGCCCACCAGGCGGGCCTGCTCGGGTTCGGTGTCCCGGAGATCGCCGAGCCAATCGCGGATCTGGCGGTGCAACCGGAGCTGGTAACCCATGACCGTAACCCCCGAGCGCCCTAGTACTTACATGTACTGTGCCAGCGGGTATCCCCGTCCGGCAAGGCCGGCCGGGGAAGGATGCGCTAAAGGTCCTGGTTACCTCTTATGGCGATAACTGAGACGGTCCCGCGCCATCCTGGTTCTGCCCGCGGCTTCGTTAGCGGCGGCCACTCGTAGCGCCCTGTCCAGATCAGGCCGGCCGATCAAACCGTTCGCCAGCAGGAACTGCGCAAGCTCACGCTGGTGGTGCTGTTCGTTCCAGATGCGGCGCTGAAGCTCTTTCTTGAACTCCCCCACCGTTCCCTCGGCGCTGAGGTCCAGGGCAATGGCAACATCGATCATTGCCGTGGTCCGCGGCGCGACCGTGCCCAGTATGTAGTCCCGGTAGTAGTAGGCCAGGGCCATGCGGGCCAGGGCGTTCCGCCTGAAATAGGCGTCCACCTTGGACACGGCGTCCGGAAGCGCCGGGCTGACAGATCCGGGCACCTGGGCAGGCCCGACCGTGTTCTCCTTGGTCGGGCCGAGGACGGTACCGGTCAATTCCTCGGGCCGCTGAGGGTCCTCCGCCGAGGTGCTGACGCGCAGCGGCAGAATCCACTTCCCGACACTGACCACCCACGCGCCCTCGGTCAGTTCCACCGGGTGCGTCTCAAAGCGCGGCAGGGCAGGCGGCAGCGTGTTCACCGCCTGGGCCTGCACTTCCTTGAAATGCCCAGGCGACCCGTCTGTGTACGGTGCCAGGTAGACCGCGTGAGTGGTGTCGCGGCTGAACAGTTCCCAGCGGTATTGCACGTGCCGCAGGCCCGGGCAGCGGGGCGAGCGGTGCAGCGTCGGGTCCCGGCCGGCGCTGAGCGTGGTCCGGTCCAGCCAGGTGATCTGATCGGGTGAGCAACTGAACCAGTCGCTGCGCCCCGCGGGCCAGATAACAAGCTCTGTCATCGGACTTACCCGTCGCCCCCGTGGATGGCCGAGCAAGCGCACCCGTCCGCCGATGCCATGTCAGCGATGATAATCAGGACATTCCCTGACCGCGCCCGGCCTTCATCGGGCACTCGGCACCAGCAGCCGGAACTGCGTATGGAATCCAAACCGCAGCCGATCGCCGTCGGTGACCGGGAGCCGTTGCCCAGGCTCGGCCGGCTGGCCGTTGACCCACGTCGGGCCCGCGGAATCCGCGGGTTGCAGCCACCATTGCCCCTCGCAGTACTCGATCTTGGCGTGCTCGCGGCCCACCGTCGGGTCGGTGAGCACTATGTCGCTGCCGGGATCGCGGCCGACCGTCACCGAATGGCTGGCCAGCAGGTACTCACCGGCCTGCCCCTGTTCGCCCCACAGCCAGGCGAGCAACGGTCCGCCGGAACCCGGCGGGCGGGCCGCGTCCGGCCAGTCCGCACCGGCCTCCCGGGCAGCGGGTGCCGGCCCGTCGATCGTGTCCGCGTCGGCATACGGCCCGCGTGCTGCCCCACCTGGTTGGCAGGCCATCGGCTGGGTCTGTTCACCGTGCCCCTGCGGCGCCGCGCCGGTCATCGGCGTTCCTCCCCGGTGCCGCGGTAGCCCAGGGACCCCGGCTGCGCCGCGGCTTCGGAGAGCGTCTCCAGGTCGAGGGTGCCCTGGCCGGGCAGGTCTGCGGGTATTCCGTCGAGCGTGGTCCCTGCGCTCGGCGGAACCTGCCAGGACCCCGGCGTCGCCGGCTGGCGGGCCAGGCTGCCACGGTCCGCGCAGCCGCGCGTTCTTCGGCTCGTGGGTCACCCGGGGACCCACGAGGAAGCGGGCCTCGGGCCGGCCTTCGATCCGCTTGCGCACCGCGATCAGCTGGGCCTGGATCCGGTCGGCCAGGGTGTGTGGGGAGCCGGGGCAGCGCAGGTGCGGGTCGGTGCGCAGCCACTGGCGCACCAGCATGTCCAGGTCCTCGGGAACGTAGCCGATGAGGTCGCGGACGGGAACCGGGTCCACCGTGCTGATCAGGCTCGTGATGTCGGGGGAGGACTGGTACTGCCCGGAGCAGTCGACCCGGCCCAGCGCGCGGGCCTCCCGGTAGAGCGGCGGATAGCCGGGCAGCATCCGGTACATCACCGCGCCCAGGGCACGGACGTCCGCGTTCCTGCTGATCCAGTTGGGCGGCGGGCCATCTGCTCGGGCGGGGCGTAGAACGGGGTGAAGCGTGCCACCGCGGTGGTGTCGTTGCCGCCGTTCGCCCGCTGGTACTGCTGTGCCAGGCCGAAATCGATGAGCTTGACCTGCCCGTCCTCGGTCAGGGCGACATTCGCCAGCTTCGATGGAGGTGCACCAGGCCCAGATCCCAGGCGGCGCGCAGGCGGGCGAGTATCTGAACAGCGACGTCCAGCACCTGGCCGATGGTCAGCGTGTCCTGCTCGGCAGCCGCGCGCAGGTGCCGTTCGAGCGTGATCGGATACAGGCGGGTGACGATGTAGAAGCCGTGGTCCGCATCGAGGTCGCCATCCAGCGCCTCGGCGATGTTGGCGTGAACCGGGCCCAGTGGCCGCGACATCTCCATCTGGGCATGACGTTGTTCGCGCAGTGCCTTGCTGTCCACGGGCCCCGGCGGCGGCGCGACTATCTTGACGACGGCCTCGGCCGGGAATTCCTCATTCTCGTCCACGGCCACGAACGGAACCCGGCCCGAGTGCGGCGCATCGGCGAGCGGCCGCTGGACATGCCACCGGTTCCCGATTACCCAGCCCCGGCCGCCTGCGGCGGCCGGTTCTCCGGTGCGGACCGCCTGGGCCAGTCATTCCGTTGCCGGCCATCCCATGGTCGGGGTTGCAGGGCCGCTGCCGTTCGCGCCGTGTTCGCGCCGTTACCGCTCACGCCGTCGCGCCGTTACCGCTCACGCCAATACCCACCAGCGAGCCGGCAGGACAGCCGCGGTGCCACCGGTGAACGCGGCCGAGCCCGTGGCGGTGGTCCGCAGGCCGGGGTTCAGCGCCACGATGCGCTGGTGTATCCAGGCCTCGGTCACGGCCTGGTGGGACTTGAGGTCGAAGTCACGGGTGATGGCCTGCTTGCGGCTCTCGTGATCGCTGTCGGCCGCCGCGTCGGCACGGGAGTTACGGACCAGGCGGACCGCCGCGTTGCGCTGCAGGACGTCATGCACGGTTCCCGGTGAGAACGTCTTGAGCAGGACCGGGGCGAGGTCGATGAACATCAGCGCCGACCACAGCAGCAAGCGCCGCAGCAGAAAACCTGAATTCTGCCAGGCTCAGCGTATCCAGTGCCCGCTCCCGGGCCAGCAGGCCGTTGTCGGCGTCGATCTTCTTGGTCGCTGCCGCGATCTTGGCGGCCGTCTGCTTGCTGAGCGCCGCCGCCTGTTCCCGCGCCTGGGCGGATTACGCTACTCACCGTGCGCTGAGCCTTGTTCTGCAGACGGCCGTCGGCCTGCCAGATCTGGTAATCCTGCGTGGTCTGCGGGCCGGGGCCAGGCACCTGGGTGACCAGGCCGGGCGGCAGGTTGTGGCATTGTGCGGTCAGTTCGCAAAGGTAGATCCGGTGCGCCTTACCGGCCTTCTGGGTGGCGGCCCGCAAGGCTTTCTGATCGGCCGCCACCGGCTGGTTGATAATGGCGAGTTGCCTGGCAGCCGCGGCGTTGATCTGCGCGGTCTGCTGGCTTATGTCGGCGAGGTGCTGAGCAGCGAGTTGCTGGTTGATCTCCGGGCCGAATATCGCCAGCACGATCGGCTCGCTGATGACCAGGCCGACGAGGGCGGCCATGATGAAGCGGACCGCGAAGTGCACCGCCTTGGACCGCGCCTGCTGCCGCTGGGTCGGCACCGGGTCATCGGCGGTCAGCGGGCCGTAGTCGAGACTGCTCACGATCCAGCGGTCGAAGTTGAGCACGATCGCGCCCCAGAGCAGGCCCACCGGCAGGTAGAAGGGCCAGTCCCGGGCGTTGAAGACCAGCGACAGCGCCACGGTGAGCGAGGCGGTGGCCGCGGTCGCGGTGAGCAGGACGATGGCGCCCATCGATGTGTAGCGCGCCCGGTCCGGCACGGTCCGCACGTACTGCGGATCGACGCCCGCCACGCGCAGCAGCCCGCTGGTGTGGATCAGCCACCACACCGCCAGCGGGACCAGCACGATCGCGGCGCATATCACCACCAGGGCGAGCCCAGGCATGGATTTCCCCTTCCGCCAGTGGCGGAACCGGCACCGGGCGCGGCGGTTACCTGATGACCACCGCGGACACTGGTGCGCTTGACTGCTGGCCCCACCGGATGGCGTCGCCGTCCCGTACGACGTGCTCACTTGTCGGCGGGGTGCCGTTCAGCAGCACTCCGTTGCGGCCCAGGACGGTGATCCGCCACTCGCCGCCGGTGCAGGTGAACGTGGCATGCACGCGGGAAACGGTGGGCTCCCCGGGCAACGGAAGCTCCACCGCCTTGCCACGCCCGGCGCGGGCGCCGGAAACACGGGTTTCGGCGACGGCGCCGTTGGTGATCAGCCGCAGCAACGGTGTCAGGGCGGGCTCGGCGACCGTCGCGGCGCCCGCCAGGAAGGCCGGGGCCACCGCCAGTTCGGACTTGGTCCGGCCGTCGCGGAAGGGCCCGACGCCGGCACTGGCAGTCAGCCGGACTGACGCACCGACATGGTCTGGCACACCGGCTAGGGGCTGGCGCGCCACCAGGGCCAGCATGCTGACCGGGTAGGCCGCGCACACCGGGTCCACGCTGGCGACGAGCCCACCTGGTGCCAGGCACACCGGCGACCGGGTCCACGCTGGTGACCGGGTCCGCGGACAGGGTCATGGCAGCCGAGCGACGACCGCTGCCGGAGCCGGTAGCGGCCCGGTGGGACCGCCTCATCCGGGACGACGCCCACCTCGAGCGGGACGTTACTGACAACCCGCGCGGAGTGCGCGGCAACCTCCGCCGCGTAGGCCTCGGCCGCGCTGGCGTTCACCAGGTTGAGGTCGATCAACTCGGCCAGGGACTCGATGTCGTCAGGGTTCATCCGGAGTTCCACGGCATTGGGCGCGAGCAGCGAGCCCTGCGGGGTCACGATGAACACCTCGGGCAGATGGCGCAGTGCCACGCTGCAACACGTCCCGGCCGTCACGCCACGGCCGGCTGGCGGCACGGTGGAACCACGGATGGTCCCTGCCGAACCCGAGCAGCCGCAGCACCACGACCACACCTCCGGCAACGGCGCCGAATAGCAGCAGCAGGATGGTACGCGGCCACCAGCGACCCGGAACCCATCACGAAAACCAGCCAGAGCCCGGCGATCCCGGCTGCAAGCAGCCACCGCTTCCGGCTCCGCGCCTGCAGCGGAGCCCGGACACGCGCCGTGGAACCGCGGTAAGCCATCGGCTCTCCTTTCACGCTGGCGCCGCTCGGCCGCTGTGGCTGGGTCTGCATCCCGTGATCCGCTGCTCAGCATGGGCGGCACCGCGCCGCGGGGTCAACGATCCGCCCCGACTTCCCAGACATCTGGGAAAACGCCCCGGCCGGGCCCGTGGGCTGCGACGACGGCAGCCACGCCGCTGCCAGAGCCCCTGCCGGGCCTGCCCCCGGAATCCCTGGACCTAGTCCGGCAGCACAGCCAGGCGCAGCCGGCCAGCCGGTCCGGGTCCGCGATCACGTCGATCGTGGTGATCCGGCGCGCGTCGCTGACCGTCAGGGCCAGCACGACCCGCAACTGACCGGCGGGCGCGAAGACGATGCCCACGGCCCCGTCCACCAGGGCCAGCCGCGACTCCGCGGCCATGGCGGCGGCCGCGATCGCCCCGGTGGCGACCGTCTCTGCACCATGCAGCACGGTCGGGCGTCCGGACGGTACGGCGGCGGCATCGGCGGTCAGCGTAACGTCGGAATCAAGCAGCGCGACAAGGGCCGACAGGTCGCCGCCGCGGGAGGCGGCAAGGAACACGGCGGCCACCTCCCGCTGGCGGCCGACGTCGGCGGCATGGTCCGGGCTCGGCGCGCCGCGGACCCGGCGCCTGGCCCGGCTCGCGAGCTGCCGCGAGGCGTCCGGGGTGCGCCCGAGCACGTCCGCCACCTCGGTGAACGGCATGTCGAACATGTCGTGCAGGACGAATGCGAGCCGTTCGGCGGGGGTGAGCGTGTCCAGCACGACCAGCAGGGCGAGGCCGACCGAGTCCGCGAGCACGGCCTCGTTCTCCGGATCGCCCAGCGGTGCGGCAGCACCGGCCCCCGGCGACCCGGCCGCCGGGCCATCCCCGGCAGACGCCGCCACCGGCGCTGGCCAGGAGTCGCCCACCGGCTGCTCGGGCCGGCGCCGCCGGGACCGGAGCATGTTCAGGGACTACCCGGGCCACGACCGTCGTCAGCCAGCCGCCCAGGTTCTGCACCTCGCTGGCATTCGCGCTGGTCACCCGCAGCCAGGTGTCCTGCACCGCGTCGTCGGCGTCGCTCATCGAACCGAGCAGCCGGTAAGCCACCGCGCGCAAGTGGTCGCGGTGCTCCTCGAAGGCGCCGGTCAGCCAGTCGCTGTCGGTCATTGGGAGGGGTGGTGGGGTCGCGGCTGACAGAGCGCGGGGCGGTGGGGTCGCGGCTGACAGAGCGCGGGGCGGTGGGGTCGCGGCTGACAGAGCGCGGGGCGGTGGGCCGGGGCTAGCAGAGCGCGGGGCGGTGGGTCCGGAGCTGGCATCTGTCACATTCCCTCGTTGCCTGGTGTCACCACACTGACACCTGCCACCGCGCCGATGTGACATGCGGGGCAGGTACCCGAGCGGGCCTTCGCCAGAAGGACCGCATCCGACAAGGAGGAAACGATGACGTCACTCATCCTGGTGACCGGCGGCACGGGCACGCTCGGCCGCCGTGTCGTGCCGCGCCTGCTGGCGGCGGGCTGCCGGGTACGGGTGCTCAGCCGGCACGCTCGCGAGGCGGCGGACGGCGTCGAGTACGTGACCGGTGACCTGCTCAAGAACGAGGGAATCCCAGCCGCGGTGGCGGGCGCAGAGATCATCATGCACTGCGCCGGGGGCCGCAAGGACGACGACGTCGCGACCAGGAACCTGGTCGCGGCGGCGTCCCGGGCCGGGCATCCGCACCTGGTGTTCATCTCGGTGGTCGGCGCCGACCGGATCCCCGTGGTCAGCGCCACCGACCGGGCGATGTTCGGCTACTTCGGGTTCAAGCTCGCCGCGGAGCGGGTCGTTACCGAATCCGGCCTGCCCTGGACGATCCTGCGGGCCACCCAGTTCCACGACCTTTCCCTGACGGTGCTGGGGCAGATGGCGAAGCTGCCGGTGATCCCGGTCCCGGCCGGAGTCCGGTTCCAGCCGGTCGACACCGACGAGGTCGCCGCCCGGCTCGTGGAACTGGCGCTCGGCGCCCCGGCCGGGCTGGTGCCTGACCTGGCCGGCCCACAGGTGTCCAGCATGGCCAGCCTGCTCCGCGGGTACCTGCGGGCGCGCGGGAAGCACCGGCTGCTGGTGCCGGTCTGGCTGCCGGGACGGGCCGCCCGCGCGGTGCGGGCCGGCGCCAACCTGGCGCCCGGCCGGGCGACGGGCCATCGGACCTGGGAGGAGTTCCTGGCCGAACGGGTGCCCGCACCAACCTGACCCGTCCCAGCCCCGGTGACCACATGTTGTAAAGGTCACTTGACATACGATCGAGGTAAAGTTACCTTGACATCATGCGTAACGGGGCCGTGGAGGAGGCAGTCAGATGAGGACGTTCATTCGCCCGCGGCTGTGGAAGCCCGGCATGATCTTCGTGGCCGGCACCGTGTTCGCCGCTGCGTGGCTGGTGCGCGGCGGCCACGCCTGGTATATCGCGCTCACCATCGAGGTGACCATTCTCATCTGGGCGGCCGTCATGTACATCAGGGGCGGCCAGAACACCGAGGAGGGCGCGCTGGCCGCCTCCCGGCGCGACGAGCGCCAGCAACTGATCAACCAGCGGTCGCGGGCCCTGGCCGGGAATGTCGCGATGATCGCCTCGTTCGTCGGCCTGACGGCCGCGGTCGCCGTCAACGGCACCTGGTGGTGGCCGTGCGCGGTCATTTTCGGTGTCACCGGCTTCTCCTACCTCTACGGCCTGTCCAGGTTCGGCGTCGCCGAAGAGGGGCCGGCCGAGGACGAAGAGGGGTCGGCGGGCGGGGAAGCGAACTCCGGATACGAGGCCAGGTCCCAGGTCACCTCGTGACCCTGCGCACCGAGCGCCTGGCGCTGCGCCGGTTCACCACCGCCGACGCGGCGAACCTGCTCAGCCTGGATGGGGATCCGCTGGTCATGCGCTTCCTGACCGGCACCACCAGGTCGGCGGCGCAGATCCGCGACGAGGTACTGCCCGAACTCGCGGGCTGCCATCTGCGCTTCCCCGGCTTCGGGTACTGGGCCGCGGAGACCCGCGCCGACGGGCGGTTCATCGGCTGGTTCGGGCTGCGGCCGGTCACGCCGACCGACGACGCCATGGTGAACTGGCCCGACGCCCGTGGCCAGACCGGCGTCACCAGCATCGGCTACCGGCTGCGCCGCAGCGACTGGGGGCAGGGGTACGCCACCGAGGGCACGCGGGCACTGGTGCGCCTGGCGTTCACCGGCCTCGGGGCGCGCGAGGTCGTGGCCACCACCATGGCGGTGAACACCGGCTCCCGGCGGGTCATGGAAAAAGCCGGCCTGCGGTACGCCCGCACCGTGCACCTGGACTGGCCGGAGCCCCTCGACGGCAACGAGCACGGCGACGTCGAGTACCGCCTGCTCCGCGAGGAGTGGCTGCGCACCACCGGAGTTCATTTATGCGCTACGACGGCCCTCCAGGCGCCCCGCCGCCGGACGCCGGCGATCCCCGGGGTCAGCCAAGAGCCGCCGCCACGACGGCCCGGGCCTCCTCCTGGATCTCGGCCAGCGGCCCGGGGCCGCGGAACGACTCGGCGTAGAGCTTGTAGACGTCTTCGGTGCCGGACGGCCGGGCCGCGAACCAGCCGGACTCGGTGACCACCTTGAGCCCGCCGATCGGCTCGCCGTTGCCGGGCGCTTTGGTCAGCACCGCCGTGATCTTCTCGCCGGCGAGCCGGTCGGCGGTGATCTGGTCCGGGGACAGCCTGGCCAGCGCCGCCTTCTGCGCCCTGGTGGCCGGGCTGTCGATGCGCGCGTAGGCGGGTTCCCCGTAACGCGACGCGAGGCCGCGGTAAAGCTCGGACGGCGTCTCCCCGGTCACGGCGGTGATCTCCGAGGCCAGCAGGGCGAGCAGGATCCCGTCCTTGTCGGTCGTCCACACCGACCCATCGCG
>CAWIHB010000014.1:0-72428 GCA_963835775.1 uncultured Actinomycetes bacterium
GACGTAGAGGTCGCGGCCATCCCTGCCGCATGACCACGCAGGGCGTACGCCCAGCAGGTTCGGCACCTCACTTCGGCAGGTTCGGGCATCTCGGTTCAGGAATAGGCCAGGCACTGTCCGTTGCTGAACAAATATGGCATAGTTTTGTCCAGTAAACAGGAGGTGGCAGGATGTCCGTCGCGGGTGAGTACGACCGCGCCGAGCAGGTTGTCGCCGACGTCGCCCTGCTGCACGACATGGCCGCGGGCAGGCTGGACGAGCAGCGGGTTAGGGAAGCCGCCCGGGTCCTGCTGGAGCACCGGCACGAGCTGCCCAGCGTGTCGGTCGCGGTGGCGGCCCGCCTGCTGGAGGTGTCCCGCACGACCGTCGAGGCATGGCGGCAGGCAGGCGTCCTGACCCCGGCTCCGGCGCAGCGGCGGCGGCACGAGGTCACCATCGACAGCCTGGTCCGGGTACAGGCCCTGCTGGGGGAACTCCGGCAGCTCGGGAAAGACCGCGAGCTGCGGGACTACGTTTGGTGGTCCGCTCAGGACACCGCCGACTACGCCGACGGCCAGCTCGCCGAGGCGCTGCGCCAGTTGCGCGCGGGGGAACTCGGCGAGGAGTACGTGCCCTCAGATGAGGATCTGGAATGGGCGCGCCGCGAGCTCGGGCGATGCGGCCGCAGAGGAGTCACGCTGACTGTCGCGACCGTCCCTACGAAGCTGGCCAGACAGCAGATCGCGTCCCTACGCGGTAAGGCCAAGGCCTCGTTCCTCTTAGCGGTCGAGGACATACGCCGCCGCGGATGCGCGGCTGCCGGTGTTCGGCTGGCAGGAGAAGCGCTATCGGGGATCTGCAGGCTTGACCTGTACGGCGCATGGCGTCTGCTGACCGTCTTCGATGCAGCGGACCGGTGCGTGCTGCTGCTCGTCGCCGAGCACACCCGGTCGGCCAATCCTTACCGCCTGCTGTACGCAGCGCTCGGCATCGACGAGCCCGAGGAGCCTCGGACCAAACCATCGTGCTGCGATGAGGAAGGACAGCCACCCATCGATCCCGGCCTCGTCGAACAATTCGAGCGCGGCTTGCGAGACCTTGGCCGCGCGCTGCCAGCCAGTGCCAGGGGACCCTCTCGCCGCCGTCGCTAGCCACCCTTCACCGGGAAAGCTGGGAGCCACATAAGGACGGCTTCACGTCGGCAAAGACGTCTCGGCACGTCTCGCCATGGTCCTGTCGTGTAGTAACCGCGTCCTGACACTCCGACGCATTCTGCATGCACAACCGCAGATCCTCCCGCGCAGGCGGACGGATCGCGTCGAGTGGAGGATTCAATGCATCCGATTCTCGTTGCCGCACTTGCCGAGGACCGGCACCGGCGTTGTCCTTGCGGTGCGGTTCCTCAGCAGCCCTATCGTCTGTGCGGCTGCTGCCGCCGACAGCGCCTGGAGATGCAGGACCACGCGACCGCACCATCGCGGCGCTTGGCGTTGAACGCACGCCTATTCCGAAACGCCTCGCCCTTGGCGTGGGTGTTGTCACTGCTTCAAAGCACCAGCAAGGGACGCCGGGGCTGATGCTTATCGCGTTGATCTTGATTGTCCTGGCGGCAATCGTCATCGTTCTGATCCTGCTCGCTGTCATTGTCGTCGGCATCCGGCAGGAACCGCGTAGCGCAGAGCTGATCGACGCCGCGGCAAGCCCGATCACTGGCTTGGTCCGGCGCCTAACCGGGCTCTCCGTACGTAGGCCGACTCCAACCGCCGTCCGCTCCGGCGAACAAGGGGAAGGCAATCCAGCCGAACCCGCGTCACGGCCGCGGGCGACAACTTAGCTGAACGGGAGAGGAGGTGAATAACCGCTGCAGGCATACACCGTCGAGCAGGTAGCAAAGATGCTGCACATCGGCCGCGACAAGGTCTACTACCTGCTCAGGACCGGCCAGTTGCGCAGTCTCAAGATCGGCAAGCTGCGCCGGATCACCGAACAGCAGCTGGCCGAATTCATCGCGTCGCTCGAAAATGCCGTATGAGTTAGGGACGTCTAGGGACGTCTTTGTCGTAGAATGGGTATGGGGGAGCTCAGCCAAGCGGGAGGAGTACCGCCCATGGCCACCCAGACACCCAAGCCCAAGCGACGCCGCGAACGCGGTGACGATGGCATCTCCTGGGACAAGGTCAACAAGTGCTACGTCGGCACCATCTCGCTGGGCTACGACGACACCGGTAAACGTCTACGGCGGTCCGCCCGCGGTAAGACGAAGCAAGAGGTCAAGGAAAAGCTCGATGGGCTGCACGACGAGATCAAGGCCGGCATCTACACGCCAGCCACTTACACCGTCAAGCAGTGCGTCATGGATTGGCTCGATTCGCTGGAGCTCGATCCGCACACCATGGCCACTTATCGCGGCCAGGCCGAGAAGTGGATCTACCCGAAGATCGGCGCCAAGAAGCTGGCGGAGTTCAAGGCCACCGACGCCGACCGGTTCCTCAGAGACGTCGCCAAGGTACTCAGCAAGTCATCGCTGGTGAAGATTAAGAGCACGCTGGTCAGGTCGATCCGCCGAGCGCAGAAGTATGACCTCATCGGCAAGAACGTCGCCGAGCTCATCGACCTGCCGAAGGGACAGCCAGGGCACCCATCGCGCGCCATGACCGAGGAGCAGGCCAGCAAGGTGCTCCAGGCCGCGGGCGGCCAGCCGATTGGCTACGTCAAGGTCGTGAAGGTAAGCCAGGGCAAGTACGCGGCGACGCACGCCGCCTCTGAGAGCGGCGAGCTGGCCTGCGGTACGTGGACACGCCTGGGCGCTCCCATGACCGAGATCGACACCGACCTGGCCGCGACCACCTGCCGTTTCTGCCGCGCGGAACTCGGACTCGATGCCGATGCGGATGCGAACCGAAGACTCGAGGCACTGTTCGTGCTCTCGATCACGCTCGGCCTGCGCCCCGGCGAATTGCGCAAGCTCGCCTGGGACCACGTCGACCTCGATAACGAGATCATCCACGTCTGGCGTTCGGCGAGCCGGACCGGTGACGTCAAGACCCCGAAGTCAAAGCGCTCGCTCATGCTCCCGAAGCGCGCTACCACCGCGCTCCAAGCCCACAAGAAGCGCCAGGCGGCCGAGCGGCTGGCCGCGGGTGAAGCCTGGCAGGACAACAACCTCGTGTTCTGCCACGAGGACGGGCGCATGTACAGCAGCCGAAGCCTCAACTGGCGGTTCAGCAAGATGACCAGGCGGGCGGGCATCGGCCACTGGCATGCCCACGAAGGCCGCCATACGGCCGTGTCGATCATGAGCAGCAACGGCGTGCCGCTCCAGGAGATCAGCGACACCGTCGGCCACAAGTCCACCCATGTCACCGAGACCGTCTACCGGCACGTGATCGTGCCCGCCATCCGCGGCGGGGCGACCGTCATGGACGCCGTGTTCGGCGTGGGTGTGGGGTTGCGTGTTTACTCTGTGTTTGGAAGGGTGTGAGGCTCGTATATGATGTGTAGGTGTTGTGTGACGGGGAGTAGTTCTGCACGGGAGTAGTGTACTGCTGTTGTGCGAGAGTGTGGATAGGGGTGGGGAGGATGTTAATGTGGGTGTATTGTGTGCGACAGTGAATCTGGTACATATCTCTGATGGTTCGATCTGTACGTCGATATGTCTGTGCGCGCGAATGCTGCCTGGGCACGCGAACGATATGCAGAGAACGGATTGTGTGGAGAGTTATAGAGATTGAAGGATGGTGGATGATGAGTATACAGTGTACGAGTGTGATGTGCAGATCAGTGCGCGGAACGGAGACGACGAGACCGAGGGTTATGAGTAGGATATGTTGTAGGGAGATGGTGGATTGTGAGTGTGGATGGGGGTGGGGTGAGGATGTGGGTGATGTGAGGTGGTGAAGGGAATGTGAGGGGAGGGGTTGGTATTTGATGTAAGGAGAGGCGTTTTTGTGATAAGTACGCATCGGCAGAGCGAGGGACGGCTGGCACAGGTATATGCGAGCGGGCTGTAGGTTAGCCGTCTGGTTGAACATGGACGTAGGCACCGAAGCGGAGTGACGAGCGAGAACAGGAACGGGCGTCGGTATAGTCGTGACCTCAAAGTGATGTGAGAAGTTGGTACGTATGGGTGTACGTATGAGCAGGTTAGGTACACGATTGCATGGCATAGGTGAGCAGCACATGCGGCGGGAGCGTGAGGTCAGGAATGATGAAGCGTAAGGATTTGTTAGGTGATGCTGCTGTGAGCAGTTTGCGCGTTGTGACACCAGTCATGCTTAGGTTTGGCGCTGTCGCATGGAAGAACGGCGGATAGAGCTGCGCTGATAGTGAGGTGATATGGGGAGTGGATGTGAGTTGGTTGCGGTGGTATAGGGTTGAGTGCGGGTGTATGAGAGGTTGAATGGTGGTGCGTCGAGAGAGTTGGTGTACTAGCGTGAGTGCGCTAGCCGGAAGCGTAGTCTAGTTTGCTGCGTGCTAGTACTGCGTGGGAGCTCACTATAGTTATGGTGTTGTGAAGTAGATGTAGAGTAGGTGAGTGGCTGTAAAGTATAGGATGATTAGCTGTAGTGTTTTAGGTGTTTATGTCGCAGCGCTGCGTGTGTGTTGAACGTAGGTGACGAATGCGTGGTGTATAGAGTGTGAGTACTGGTCAATACGGTGGCCGCATAGGATGCATTGCGCAGAGGGGGAACGGTGCGCGATGCGCTCATCTTCGGTTCCAGTAGGCTAACGGGCACGTAGGTGCGCGGTAAATGACTCTTCGAACTTGCTCAATTGCTGAGGCGTTGGTGGCACGTTCTGTGATGTCACTAAGCAGCAGATTCCAATCGGCATCCTCGCGCAGCAAATCACGCAGTGGCGAGAGGGATGGCTGGGTGGGCGACGAACGCTGACGGGTACTATCGGGGTACTGGCGAGGTGCGAGAAAACCGGCGATGAACTGGATATCGGTCAAGGCTTTCTATGTCGTGCAGTGCGGCGATTTGAGCTGGGGAAGGTCGAATCCTTCCCCAAGCATGTCAAAATAGAGATCTGGCAGGTGCGTCCTCAAGTAAATAAAGGTGGCGTCCCTCCTTCTTCCTCAGGCCGTCGTGTACACGGGGCCAGAAATGGGTGCCTGCGCGTATAGTTGGAGTTCGTGCTCGCGTAATGCGCGTGCGCGGACATCAGGATGTGCATATCAGGCTGTCAAGTGGCCCGCACCTAGATCGCAAGTCGGCGAGTGCCAGTGACACTTCTAGGCTCAATACGCCCGTAGTCGATACGGGTGAAGTATCCATCGGCTTGTGCTCGCGAGCGAGAAGCGATAGATAGGGCGCCCGGTAGCGATCTTCCGTCTTCGCGATATGGCGTCGCGTGAACAGCAGCACCGGCGTGACGGAATAGTCGATGATGCGGCCAGTTGGTGCCGGAGCATGTGCGCCTCATCGACATCAGGTGTGTGAAGCGCGAGTAGAAGTCAGCGACTCTGGCACATGCCTCGAAGCTGGCGGAGTAGCGACGACGACGTGCACGCCGCGCGAACGTTCGATCAGCAGCATCCGAAAGCCGATGCTCCAACCGACGACGACGGTCGCAGAGCGGATGAGTCGATAACGCCGAGTCGCTGCACACACCTAGCGTCTCGAACTTGCTAGCAATTTGATTACGCAAGGCATTGTAGCACGACGACAAGTATCGCCCAAGCCTGGCGCGACTAGCAGGCAACCATATCTCGTCTTGCCAGTGCCGGTATGCATAACGATGATGCCGATCGGCTAGACACGAGATCCAATAGCCGAGAGCAGAGTGCAACGCGCCAAGCTGAGCCACGCAAACTGCCTGACCGCCGGTGTACGAACCCGATCACGTCGGCGTACGATGCAGGCAACGGAGACGGACGACAACCACCCACCAAACCTCCCCCCCTCAACAACACTCAACCATCCACTCCATCCCCTAACACAAAAAAAAAAAAAAAAAAAAGACGGCACGACCGAGGCGTCGTAGTCACTTGGTTAGTCTCTTGATCTTGATTCGCGGTTCGAAAAACCTCGCTGACCTGGAGCCCCGTTACGGAATCGAACCGTAGACCTTCTCCTTACCATGGAGACGCTCTGCCGACTGAGCTAACGGGGCCTGCCTTCAGTTGTGTGACCTGCGATTAGAGCCTCTTGAGGCACTTCTGCAGACCATACACACCGCTGTTTCGGCATCCGGTCCGAGGATATAGCCAAGACCGGTACGCGTGCCAGCGAAAGAAGAGCTTAGCGTACTTCAGCTGCGGCCGTGTCTTTGCGCAGGGGAGTCCAGCTCCGGTGGCGCACCCTCCCGCCGCGCCCGCACCGACGACGGGTGCTCCCGCGTGCCCGCGAGAGCCCGCTAGGGCGATAATGCGGACATCGAGGCGCTGCGAGGATGTCCAGAAGGCGGTGCTGGGGTCTGCGACAGCGGATTCGCACTCCAGCACCCTGGAAGGGGACAGGTATCGCGCGGACTCAGACCGGCCGCCCGGCTCAGCGCTGGAGCCAGATCGCCGCGGCGGCCGCCAGTGCCGCAATCCCGGTGGGCAGCGTGGGCTCGATGACGGGCGCGAACATGGGCGAGTGGTTCGACGGGACGTCCCTCGACCGCGCGGCGATCTCGTCGATCGTTGTTGCACCGTCGAAGCCTGCGGGGTCAGCGCCGCCTAGCAGCCAGTACACGCAGGGCGCTCCCGCCGCGGTCGCGAACAGGCCGACATCCTCGCTGCCCGTCACAGGCCCCGGGTCGATGATCATCGGCGACACCGACCGCAGGGCAGGCAGTGTCCGGGCGCAGGCGGTCTCGTCGTTGATGACCGCAGGGAATGAGACGGCCAGCTCCACGTCCGGGGATCTCGGAGCTCCGGCGGTGGCCGCCTCCCCGCGGGCGATCCGCTCTATGGCGGCTAGGACCCGGGCGCGTACATCAGCGCTAAAGGTACGAACGCTGAGCCCGAGTTCGACCCGGTCGGGGATGATGTTCGCGGCACTCCCGGCATGTATGGTGCCGATGGTCACGACCGCGGTCTCCCCGGCTGGGATCTCCCGGGAGACGATCGTCTGCAGGCGCATTACCGTCGCGGCGGCCATCACGATCGGGTCGACCGAGGCTTCGGGCCGCGAACCATGCGCGCCCTGGCCGTACAACGTGACCTTCAGGCTGTCCGCCGCGGCGAAGGCCGCGCCGGCGCGCAGCCCGATCATGCCGGCCGGCAGCGGAGCCACGTGCTGACCTAGGATGACCGCTGGCTTACCGAAGCGTATATAGAGCCCATCGTCGATCATCGCCCTGGCACCGTCACCGGCCTCCTCCGCAGGCTGGAACACCGCCATCAGCGTTCCGGCCCAGCTGTCCCGGCTCCCCGCCAGCCGCTCACACGCCCCCAGCAGGCACGCGACGTGCAGGTCGTGTCCACACGCATGCATCAGGGGGGTCTGATTTCCGGCCGCGTCGCTACTCACCTGCGTGCTTGCATACGGCAACCCAGTGGCCTCCAGCACAGGCAACGCGTCCATGTCGGCACGCACCAGCACAGTGGGCCCCGGACCGTTACGGACAAGACCCACCACCCCGGTGCCCCCCACCCCCGTGGTGACCTCGAAACCCATACTCACCAGGTGGCTCCCGGCAATACTCGCCGTGCGCGTCTCGGCGAAACCCAGCTCGGGGTTGGCGTGAATGTCCCGATACACGTCCGCCCAGCGGTCAACGCTCGCAGTCATCCCCACTCCAAGTCATGTCTCGTTGACCCAGTCAATCAGCTCCACCCCAATCCGGGACAACCCGATCGGTTGCCAACTGACCCCTGTAGACCCGAACAATCCCCGCGACCTCGCTGCGGTGGGAGAACTGCAGGACCAGCTCCAGGTTGAGGCGAATTCCGCACGACCGTTCACCCACCCGGTGTGGGACCCTGAGAGCCTGAGAGCCACCTGCGCTCCCTTGCTCGAACTCGCGCGCCGACTACCGGACGCCAGAGGATCCTTTGGCTCACGGCAAGCGGCAGACCCGATCAAGCACCTCCTCGGCACCGCCTCCGGGCTCGCGAAGGGCCTCCGCACCCAGATCCCGGGCTGCTCAGGGACACGGTCACGGCACCGGTGCCCGGGAGTCAATCGTGCATATACGGCAAAACGGGCACCGCGCGCGTCCTCGGCGCGTTTTTGCCGATCTGATCGCGATACTCGCTCGGTCGGCGAGACACGGCATGCGGCGCGTACTGGACACATCTGGCCGGCCGGCGACGATCTACGGCACATTTCTGACACATCATCAGATTTAGGTATTCGCGCTCAATACGAAGGAAAACGCTGTAGCGCAGCCAGGTTTAAGGCACCATGGTGAGGCACAATCCCGAAGCGCACCTGTGCCGTGCAGCGGTTAACCGGGGGGTTCAGCCGCTGCCTCTGTCACGCTGCGGTTGCCGAGTGAGCATCAGCTATGGGGAGGACGGCGATGGGTCAGCACGCGCCGAAAGGCCAGAGTCCGGCCACCTGGGGCACCGTAACCGTGCTCCTCATGGTCGCGATCGCGGGCACGCTGTGGGTGCCGTTGTATGCGCGTTCGCTGCCGAGGCTGGGTCCCTTTCCCTTCTTTTACTGGTACCAGCTCATCTGGGTCCCGCTGACCGCGGTCTTGTGCTGGATCTGCTACCTGCTGCTGCGCAAAAGGCCAGTTTCCGGGCCCCAGTCCGGACCGGGCGGGGGCATCCGCCGGTGAACCATTTCAACGCGGTCGCGTTTGCCATCCTGGTCGCCTCCTTCCTGATCGTCACTTACATCGGCTTCGCATCGGCGCGGTGGCGTCCGGCGGAGGATCCGATGCAGCTGAACGAGTGGGGGCTGGGCGGCCGGGGGTTCGGCACCTTCGTCAGCTGGTTCCTGCTCGGCGGCGACATCTACACCGCCTACACCTTCATTGCCGTGCCCGCGCTGGTCTACGCCACCGGCGCGTCCGGGTTCTACGCGCTGTCGTACACGATCATGGTCTTCCCGATCGTGTTCATCTTCGGGCCGCGACTGTGGTCGGTGGCGCGGGCGCGAGGGTACGTCTCGCCCGGCGAGTTCGTCCGCGGGCGGCACGGCTCGCAGGGCCTCGGGCTGGCCGTCGCGGTGACCGGGATCCTGGCCACCATGCCCTATATCGCGCTGCAGCTGGTCGGCATCGAGTCGGTGCTGACGGTCCTGGGGATCGGCGGGACCTCAGGGAACGCCTTGCTCAAGGACCTGCCGCTGATCATCGCCTTCGCCGTGGTGGCGGCCTACACCTACCTGGCCGGGCTGCGCGCGCCGGCCCTGATCGCGTTCGTCAAGGACATCCTCATCTACGTGACGGTCATCGTCGCGATCCTGTATATCCCGGGCCGGCTGGGGGGCTGGGGGCACATCTTCAGCGTCTCCTCGGCGCACCTGAAGACGGTCAACCCGGCGACCGGCAAGCCGTACGGCAGCATCGTGGTCATGCCGGCCGGCGAGTGGGCCTACGCCACCTTGGCCCTCGGCTCCGCGCTGGCCCTGTTCGTGTACCCGCACGCGACCACCGGGGTGTTCGCCGCCAAGCGGCGCGACGTGATCAGGCGCAACGCGGCCATGCTGCCCGCCTACACCCTGGTCCTCGGGCTGATCGCGCTGTTCGGGTACCTGGCCCGGGCGGACCCGGCGGTGAACGCCGGCGTCAAGGCGGACGGCGGCAACCCCCAGCTTTCGGTGCCGCTGCTGTTCGCGCACATGTTCCCGAGCTGGTTCGCGGGTATCGGCTACTCGGCGATCCTGATCGGCGCGCTCGTCCCGGCGGCCGTCATGTCGATCGCGGCGGCGAACCTGTTCACCCGGACCATCTACAAGGAGCTGTTCAAGCCCAACGCGACGCCCGCCCAAGAGACCCGGGTGGCCCGGCTCGCGTCGCTGCTGATGAAGGTCGGCGCGGTGGGCTTTGCCCTGGAGCTGAACCGGACGTTCTCGATCAACCTGCAACTGCTCGGCGGGATCTGGATCCTGCAGACCTTCCCCGCCATCGTGGTCGGCCTGTACACCCGCTGGTTCCACCGCATCGCGCTGATCTTCGGGTGGGCCGCTGGCATGGCCTTCGGCACGATCGAGGCGTACCGGACGCCCGGCGGCGGCCAGGCGCACTTCGGCGGCTCCTCCGCGCCGGTGTTCGGGCACACCACCTATATCGCGATCACCGCGCTGCTGCTCAACCTGATCGTGTCGGCCCTGCTCACCGTCATCTTCCGCTGGATGAAGATGCAGGACGGGTACGACGAGACCCGGCCCGCAGACTACACGGCGGACCCCATCGACCCGCCGGCCGCCACGGCTAGGCGCAGGGTGCCCAGGTATGCCGCGGCGGGGCTGAACGGCCACCGCAGTCCAGGTGCGCAGGGAACCCGTCAGGGCAACTCAGGCGAGCACCGGCTCACCCCACGGCAGTAGCGCGAGCAGCGGCGGTAGCGGGGCCGGCAGCGCGCCTAGTGCCGGACCGCGACGGCGCGACGGGACCTGCGCAGTCCGATGACGCCGAAGGTGATGAGCAGCAGCCCGCCGGCCAGGGTGGCCAGCCATGGCTGGGTCTGCCCGGCGATGAGATGCGGGGCCATGCCGCCGAAACCGGTGGCGGCGCCGCCGGACGGCGCGGCCGTGCTGCTGGCCGCGTCGGTCAGGGTGTCCACCTGAAGACCCGCAGAACCGTCCAGGACCACGATGGTGTGGACCGATCCGGCGGTCAGCGTGACCGACATCGAGGCCTGATCCCCCTGCGCGCTGAACTGGATGGCCTGCTTCCCCGGATTGACCGTCAGGTACTGCGTGGCCGAGCCGAAGGCCAGCCCCGAGGCCACGGTGTCGCTGCCCACGCTGACCGTGACCAGGTGGTGCTTGAGCGACGCCTGGAAGACCCGGACCAGCGTGCTGCCCTTCGGGGCGCTCGTTTGATCCTGCAGGACTTCCACCCGCCGGGCATTAGCCGGGCCAATGCTGGCCACCGTGTAGTCCGTCCCGGCAGACACCATGAAATTGGTCGACACCACCGGGACGCTCGATGACGAGGAACCGGCTTGGCGGATGGCCACCGTGTACTGACCGGGGCTGATGGGCATGTAGCTGGAAACCTCACCGTAGGCCATCTCCATCAGTACGGTCTGGTGACTGGAGTTGCCGAAGGGGATGAGGTAGACGTTCGCGGCGGGCAGGCCGGGGGACAGGTTGGCGCAGCGCACGAAGCCGTCGCCGGACTCGGGGGCCATCGCCGCCCGGGCCGCGGCCGCGGACCAGGAGCCGAGCCCGCCGAGCAGCGCCATGATCATGGCCAGCAGGACGAAGCGCCGACCAAGCCTCATGCCCAGGCCCCTTTCCCGCCGCTCCCGCCCCGGAAGCCATCGGCCGACCTCACAACGTGCCATCTCACCACGGGCCATCTCACCACGGGCCATCTCACCACGGGCCAAGCCTGCCCCGAACCGCTCTCAAACTGGCGTATATACGCGCGTGTCGGACCGTTCGGTGCGAAATTGCCCGGAGATCCGCCGCGGCGGCCGGTATCGCTCATACCGTGCCCCGTCGCCGCGGCCGTGCAGAACAGC
The DNA here is from genome assembly GCA_963835775.1 of uncultured Actinomycetes bacterium. Taxonomy (GTDB): domain Bacteria; phylum Actinomycetota; class Actinomycetes; order Streptosporangiales; family Streptosporangiaceae; genus Palsa-504. The sequence goes on from CAWIHB010000014.1 coordinate 11,561, forward strand.
AGAGCACACCCGCCCAGCCCGTATCAACCCAAATCGCCAGTTGCAGCCCAACCGAAATATCAGCCGCATTCGGCGCCACGGCCGGTTGCGGCGGGGAGCCGGCGGCCGGGACGGCCCTGGCCAGACCGCATCACGCGGTCATCCGGGCGAACACGACGACGTTGCTGAGGTAGCCGCCGACGGACTGGTCGAAGATGCCGCCGCAGGTGATCAGGCGGAGTTCGGCATCCGGCGCGGGGCCGTAGACCGCGGCCGTGGGGAACTGGTCCTTGGGGTACGTCCGGACGCCGGTGACGGTGAAGACGGCCAGCGTCCCGTCGGCGCGTTTGACGTAGATGCGCTCGCCGGCGCGCATGGTCCGCAGCCAGTAGAAGATGCCCGGGCCGTAGCGGGAGTCGATGTGGCCCGCGATGACCGCGGACCCGACCGCGCCGGGCCGCGGGCTGCCGGTGTACCAGCCGGCCACGGTGGTGGTGTCGGGCACCTGGAGCGTGCCGTTCGGCTGGAGGCCGAGATGCACGAGCGAGGTCTTGACCCCGATGGCCGGGATGGTCAGCGACACCGGTGCAGCGGGCAGCGCGGTGGTCTGCAGCCCGACCGGGTTCACCGCCGGGCCCGACGGGGCGGCGATGGGGGTCGGCGGGGCGGGCCGCGGCACGGACGCGACCGACGGTCCCCCGGCGACGGCCAGCCCGGCGGCGCCGGCTCCCACGGCCAGCACCCCGGCGCCGAGCATCGAGGCCGCCAGCAGCCGCCCACGCGAGACCCGCGCGCCCGGGCCCCAGGCCGCCAGGCCACGCCGTCGGGGGCCGGGTTCCGGCTCGGGCTCATGACTCTGGCCGGGATGGCCGAACGGGCCAGAATGGGCGCGCGGGTCAGCATCATGCTGCGGCTGGGGATCGTGGCGCCGCCTGATTGCGATCCCGGGCCAGCGCCGCGAGGTCCACAGGCCGATCGTCGTGACCAGGACCTGGGCCCAGGACGGCTCGGACGGCGGCGTCTTCACCGCGGGCGCAGCGGCGGAGCCGGCCGTCTCCGGGGCAGGCCGCGCGGCGGGCGGCGAGCTGGCCGGCGGCCCTGATTCCGGGGTGCGCGGCCTGACCACCAGGGCGCTGAGGCCATCCGTCACCGTGTCCCAGCGGGGTCCCCACCAGTCCGCGTCCCAGGCCGGATCCCACCAGTCATCGTCCGGCCGGCTCTTGATCACGGGGATGGGCTCGGTCGGCGGGCCGCTCAGGAGCATGCCGCCGACCGGCCTGCCGGCCCGCCCGTCACCGCCCATGCTGTTCCCCGCGTCGCCATGGCTATCTGGAACAGCGAACAGCAGAGCACATGCGGAGCGCCCGTATCAACCGATATCCGCGGTTGCATCCCCACCTACTACGGTGCGCAGCGATCCAGACCCCGGAGGGTCTTGACCTGCTCGTTCAAAGTGGTGATCACCGCGATCAGGGACCGGACGGTGACGGCATAGGCGGCGGTCAGGGCAGGCGGCTGGCCCAGCTGCGGGCTGCGCAGGGCCGCCAGGATCGCCGTGGCCTTGTCCGCGACGTTCCGGCGGCGGGCGCGCTTAAGTGCGGCGCTGACCTGCGCGCGGGTCAGCTTCGCGGCGCGGGCCGGGTCCGGGGCCTTGGCCAGCAGCTCCAGCACGTCGGGGGCATCAAGGTCCTCGAACGCCTCCAGCGCGGCGGGAAAGTACTCCCGCAGCTGGTGCCGCAGCAGCTGCACCTGCCGGGTCCGCTCCCAGATCAGCGTCTTGTGTGTACGGGCCAGCACCTTGATGCCCCCTGCCTCCGGGCTGTCCCCGGCCGCCGCCCGCAGCTGATGCGAATCGGTGCCGACCATGTCCGCCAGCATGTGCGCGTCGCCAGCATCGCTCTTCGCACCGGACACGCCGTGCCGCTCCCGGTACCGCGACGCCTGCAGCGGGTTCACCGGGAACACCGTGTACCCGGCCACGACCAGCGCGGCCACCCACGGACCGCGGTCCGTCTCGATCCCGACTACCACCTCCGCATCACCGGCATCCTCGCCCAGGTACCGCCCGGTCAGCTCGTGAAACTGCGCGATCCCCGCCACGCCCTCCGGCAGCCGCTTCTTCGCCAGCACCTCCCCGGCCTCGTTCATCACCTCCACGTCGTGATGGTCCTCAGCCCAGTCATCCCCTGCGAACACAGGCGGAACCGATCCGGATCGCCGAACGTCACATGAAGGAGGCCGGCCGCAGAGCGGGCACCTTACCAGGCGGGCTGTGATCGGGAGGGTGTGTGACGCATATGTAACCTGTTAACGGATATGACTACAGGCACCAATCCGCCCCGAAGGTACCTCCGAATCATAGAAGAGCAGACAGCAGCCCTTGACGAGTAGCCCCTGACGAGTAGCCCCTGACGAGTAGCCCCTGACGAGTAGCCCCTGACGAGTAGCCCCTGACGAGTAGCCCCTGACGAGTAGCCCCTGACGAGTAGCGGAGACAGGCCACTTATGCGTTTCGCGAAGATGCGAGTAGCGGCAGTGACCGTACTGAGCGGAAGTTTCCTCATCCTGAGCGTGCTGGGGACCGCGGAGGCGGCGGCCGCCCGCCCCAGCGCCACCGCGGCATCCGATACCGACACGGTGTGCCAGGCGTTGCCCGCCTCGGCCTCCCCGTCGCCCTCGCCCTCGCCCTCACCGTCGCCGTCGCCGTCACCGTCACCGTCACGGTCGCCCTCGCCGTCCCCGAGCAGCAGCTCCCCGAGCGACCCGCCCAGCAGTGATCCGCCTAGCAGTGATCCGCCGGCCTCTACCTCGCCCGCGGCCAGCCAGAGCGACGCTCCCGTCCAGTCCGGCTCGCCGTCTGCGTCGGCGAACCTGTCACCCTCGCCGACCCTGTCCGGTTCGTCCGGGTCCGCGTCTTCGTCGCCGTCCGGGTCCGCATCGTCCAGCACCGCGGCAGCTTCGCTGGACGCCTACATCGCGTCGAACCCCAGTGGCGCCAGTCCCAGCTCGACGGCCCAGCCTCAGCTATGCGTGAGCGTCCAGCGCCTGCAGTCCAGCATCAAGCGCGGGCAGGCGGCTGCCTACGCCGTGACCGTCTCCACCGAGAACGGCTCGGCGTCGGGCGTAACGGTCGCACTCACCTCGCAGCCGACCAGCCAGAAGCCCGTGTTCACCAGCGGCTGCAGCAAGAATGACACGGCGTCGTGCACGCTTGGCTCGGTCACCGACAAGCAGGCCGCCGACCTGAAGGCACAGATCGCGGTGGCCTCGAACGCGTCCTCGGTCAGCTCGGTCAAGCTGACGGCCACGGCCAGCGTGACCACCACCGCCAAGTGGACCCCGCCCGCCGCCGACGAGAGCACCGCGGTCACCGCGGCCACGGCCGCGGGCACCTCCACGTCCTCGGCGGGCGCCTCGCCGGACATCGTGCTGCCGCTCGGGCCCGTCCCGAACCTGAACTCACCGGACCTGAACGCCGAGGCCAGCCTGCTCATCGGGGCCGGCAACGCCTCCGGGCTGTTCCCGTCGATCACTCCGTTGGCCACGCCGAGCGCGACCCCGGCGGGCTCGTCGCAGCCGCCCCGCCGGGATGCCGATCCGGTCTCCGGCGCCTCGCCGGTCGCGCTCGGTTCGCCGGTCATGACCGCCCAGGTGACGGGTCTGATCGCGCTGGGGCTGGCCATCCTGCTCACGGTGACCCGCCTGTCGGTACGCAGGCGGCCGCGCTCGGGTAAGTCAGGTAGCTAGACCACGGGCAGCTAACCCAGCAGCCAGTCCCGGCTGACCCGGGCGATGGCGACGAGGGGCGGCGTTACTTCCTGACCACCAGCTCGAACGACGGGCGGACGGTCCGCATGACCGTGGACAGCGCGTTCGCGTTCATGGTGGGCGAGACGATCTCGCCGAAACTGTCGTTGTCGAACCACACGCACATCGACACCGGGTTCGAGGTGCCGACGCCGTTCTCCACGCACGCCGCCTGGCCGCCCAGGGTGCCTGCGGGGACCGCCACCGCGGCCGGGAACTTCTGGATGAAGCTGGCGATCGAGCTGCTGGGCGCGGCATTAGCCAGGTGGCCGCCGATGAACATGATGATCTGCTCAGTGGCCCCAGCCGCAGAGTTACCTGACTCGTAGGCCGCCGACACCACGCTGCTGGCGTGGCCGGAGCTCATCTTGATGACCTCGGCCCGCAGCTGGGCCAGGTGGGTCTGCTTCTCCAGGTTCACCGTGCGGATGTAGCTGCCGATCCTGGGCGGGGTGACCATGCTGTGCACCGGACCGCCGTGCGCAGGGAACTCGAACTTGATGATCCCGAAGATCGCGGCTCCCGCGGCCAGGATCACGCCGAGCAGGGCCAGCCAGAGCCGGTGGTCGTTGCTGCGGCCGCGGCGGCGGCCGGTGCCGCGCTTGGCCCTCGGGGCGGTGCCACGGGAGCCGTCCTCGTCGGGGAACAGGCCGCGGTACTCGTCATCCTCGTCCTCGCGCCAGAACTCCTCGAAGGACTCCAGCTCGTCGGCCTGCGGCTGGGCAGGCCAGGACCCGGTGATCGCCGGTCCGTCCAGGCCGTGGCCGGGCCGGACCACCGGGAACTGGCGCGTCGCCGACGCGTCCAGGACATCCGGGGCAGCCAGCACGTTCGACCCGGTCATCAGCGGCGCGGCCGCGGCCGGAGCGTCGGGCGGCCGGACGGCGGGCGGGGTGAGCAGGCCAACCGGAGCCGCCGGGGCGCTCAGGAAGCCCGGCCCCGGCTGGTCACGGGGGAAGGACGGGCGGGCATCGCCGGCCTCGGTCCTGCCGCTCATCCGGGGACCGCTCCGGTCGTCCCGGGCCGGGCCGAAGCCGGGCGGCTGCTCACGGCCGGGTGCCCGCTGGAAGCCGGGCTGCTGGCCGAAGCCGGGCTGCTGGCCGAAGCCGGATGGGCGCGGCGGGTCGGTGCGGCGCGGCGACGGGTCGGCCGGCCCGGCCGAGGTCTGGGGGTAGGAGGGGGCGCTGCGGCGCAGTTCCCGCATCCACGACTCGTCGTCGAGCGGCTCGTCGTACCCGGCGGGCGAGTCCTCGTAGTGCAGTTCGTCGTAGCGCATGCCGGCCAGCCGCGGATCGGGTGCGGGCGGCGGGTCCAGGCGCGGGTGGTCATACCACTGCTCGGGATAGGCCGTGCTGGCCGTCTGGTCGGGCCGGCCCAGGAGCCGGCTCCCGGCTGCGGGCCGGTCTCGGGCAGGACCTCCTGCGCGCCGGTCACTGGGTAGATCTCCGGCGGGGCGCTCAGCGGCGGGACATAACCCTGCTGGTAGCCGAAATCGGGGCGGGCAGGCTCGCGGTATTCCGGTACGTGGTACCCGGACTGCTGGTCGTAGCCGCCGGAAGCCCGGCTGCCCATAGGCGGCAGGGCAGCGCCGGGAACGCTGCGCGGGTCTTCGTAGGTCGGATCCGAGTAACCCGGATCGCCGTAGCCGGTGTCGTCCATGGCCGGCGGCCAGTACCCGGAGTCGTCGGCGCGGCCCGGAAGACGACGGCCGTAACCGGGGTCTGCCTGGTCGTACTGGCCAGAGCCGTGGCCCGGGGTGCCGTAGCCGCCTGACGGGTATCCGCCCGAGCCGTAACCGGACTCGAGCAGGCGCCGGGATTCGGGGTCCAGCTGCCGGAAGCCATTGGGCCAGGAGATGTCCGGGCCAAACGGCATCTGACCGGATCCGCCTCTTCCCTGCTGCGGTCCCTGCTGCGGTTCGCTGCGCCGCCCCGGCCCGTAGGGGCCCGGTCCGCTGGTGGGCTCATCCCCGTAGGGATGCTGCGCAGATGGCCATCCACCGTCGTCAGCCGGCGAACCGCTTCTCATATACCGGGTCACTCCCCTGTCTGTCGTACAGCAGGTCAATGATCACTAGCATCATCGCGACAACAGAGACACTCTGCGGCCTACTTGGATAATTCCGAGGCCAAGGTCTCGATTTGATGTCTCACGCTACTGCCCGGCGGCCGTCTTTATGGTGCATTCGCGCCTTTACGGCAAGTCGCGCGCTCCCGATCTCACTAACGGAGAGTACACAGTCACTCTCCGCAACGGAAGCATCTTGTCACGGCCCGGTTTCATGATCGCGGGCAGTTTGCGCCCGTATTCGGCCATTTCTGCCGGTGATCAAGGGAGACCCGGCCAGCGGGAGGATCAGCGGGCAGTGGCTTCCCGGGTGTGGTGGTAGGCCTGGCGGGTGCGCTCGGTGTGGCGGCGGCCCAGTGCCTGGGCCTGGTCCGCGTCGCCTGCCTCGAGGGCCTCGATGATCTCGGCGTGCTCGGCCCACGAGCCGTGCCCGCGGGTGGGGGCGACCATCCGGTAGTACCACTGGGCCCGGCGGCCCACGATGTCGGCCAGCTCGGCCAGCACCGCGTTGCCGCCGATGGCCGCGATCTCGGCGTGGAAGGAATTGTTGGCCACCACCGCGGTGCCGAAGTCCCCGGCGTCGGCAGCCGCCCGCCCCGCACGGCAGATCTCGCGCAGCCGGGCCAGCTTGTCCGGGCCCGGCGCGGCGGCCGCGGCCAGCCGGGCCGTCTCGGCCTCGAGCAGCGCGCGCACGTTCAGCAGGTCGTCCACTTCCTGGTCGGTCGGCACGTGCACGAAGGCGCCCTGGCTGGGCCGCAGGTCCACCCAGCCCTCGGCCTCCATGCGGTGCAGCGCCTCGCGGATCGGCTGCCTGCTCACCCCCAGCTGGCGGGCCAGGTCGGTCTCCACCATGTGCTGCCCCGACGGCAGCTCACCGCCGATGATCAGGTCGATCAGCGCGTCGTACACCGACTGGCGCAGCGGCACCGGCCGCTGCAGGGGACGGATCGTCGCTGCCATCGTCACCCCCTGCACCATCTCGCCGCTTACGGCCCGGCTCGACCTGGACACATCCGGAGTTTATCGGCGACTGTATGCAAAGTGCGATCCCCGAAGTCAGGGTTTGTTCCCACCCGCACCAGGCCATGGTGGGCGCCGGTCAGCCGATATCGCGGCGGCGCAGGCCGGCCAGGCCGGCCGCCGAGACGACGAGCGCGATGAGGCACAGCCAGACCAGCGGAGCGGCCGACACGGTGCCGCCGGGCAGCCGGGGGGCGTGGGTGAACGGCGAGATGTCCAGGATCCAGTGCGACAGCTGGAGCGCCTCGCCGAACAGGTCGATGACCACGACCAGGGCCAGCGCGGTCCAGGCTCCGGCCACCGAGGCCCGGGGCAGCAGCCCGAGCAGGCCGACGGCCAGGGCCGCCAGCACCAGCACGGCCGGCAGCTGGCTCAGGGCCGCGCCGGTCATCCGGGCGACCTGGGGGCCGGCTGATCCGGTGCGCAGGCCGTAGCCCAGGCCGGCCGCCACGCCCGCCACGGCCAGCAGCAGCGCGGCGCCCCCGACGGCGACGGCGATATGGCTGAACGCCCAGCGGATCCGGCCGGTCGCCGCGGCCAGGACCGGCTCGGCCGCCGCCGAGGTTTCCTCGGTGCGCAGCCGCAGGATCACCGATACCGCGTAGGCGGCGGCGACCAGGCCGGCCAGCAGCATGAGGGCGGCCAGGTAGGCGTTGGTGATGGCGGCCTGGCCGCCGATCCGGGTGAATTCGTGCTCCAGCGCGGTGCTGGTGCCGAACAGCTGGCCGATGCCCTTGGCCGCCGCCCCGCAGGCGGCCAGGGTGAACGCGTAGCCGGTGGCCCAGCCGAGCAGTGCCCCCCGCTGCAGCCGCCAGGCCAGGCCGAACGGGCCGTGCAGGAACGCCGACGCCGTCGCGCGGCCGGGCCGGTCGGGCAGCAGCCCGGCGTCCAGGTCCCGCCGCGCCGCCAGCGCGAAGGCCAGCCCGGTGCCGGCCGCGGCCACCGCCAGCGGGAACAGCAGCACCCACCAGCGCGGCGCCGCGAACGGCCGGGCGAGCTGGATCCAGGCCAGCGGCGAGGCCCAGGACAGCCAGGACGGCCCGCTGGCCCCGGCCGAGTCGCCCACGCCCCGCAGCACGAAGGTGACGCCGAGCACGGCCAGCGCGATGCCGCGCGCGGTGCGCGCGCTCGAGGTCAGCTGGGCCGCCACCGCGGTGATGCCGGTGAAGGCCAGCCCGCAGCAGCCGATGCCCAGCGCGAGCGCGGCCGAGCCGGTCGCCGGCAGGCCGACCAGCGGCAGCGCCACGCAGAGCAGCACGGAGGTGGCGAGGACCCCGGTGGCCGCGGTCACCAGCCCGGCCACCAGTGCCGCCTGCCGCCCCACCACGGCCGAGCCGACCAGTTCCAGCCGGCCGGCCTCCTCATCCGACCTGGTGTGCCTGATCACCACGAAGATGGCCAGCAGCGCGACGAAGAGGCCGGCCCAGACGCCGTAGCGCCAGGCGGTGAGCGAGCCGAGGGAGGAGCCGTAGAGCCTGCCGTACAGGAACCGCAGGGCCGGGTTGCCGTCGCCGGTGACCGCGAACGCGGCCCGGCCGGCCGCGGTCGGGTACAGCTTCTTGAACGTGTAGGCCGTGCCGGCCACCCCGGCCGTGATCACGTAGACGGCCGCCGCCAGCCCGATCCGGTCCCGCCGGACGGCGAGCCGGGCCAGTTCGCCGGTCCCGGTCAGGCCGGCGAACTGCCGTCCCGGATGGGCGAGGACGGTCATCGCGGGGCTCCGGCCACGGGCCGTTCGGCAGAATAATGACGCAAGAACAGTTCCTCGAGCGTCGGCGGCCGGCAGGTGAGGGCGCGGACGCCGGCCTGATGCAGGCGGCCCAGCACCTCGTCCAGCGCGGCGTGGTCCACCTCGCAGCGGACCCGCAGGCCATCGGTGATCAGGTCGTGCACGCCGTCCAGGTCGTCCAGGCCGACCGGCCGGGCCAGCTCGGCCTCGACCGAGGTCCGGGTCAGGTGGCGCATCTCGGCCAGCGTGCCGGTCTCGGCGGCCCGGCCGGCCCGGATGATCGTCACCCGGTCCGCCAGCGCTTCGGCCTCGGCCAGGATGTGGCTGGACAGCAGCACGGTGCGGCCCTGGTGGCGTTCGGAGGTGATGCAGTCGCGGAAGGCGGCCTCCATCAGCGGGTCCAGCCCGGCCGTGGGCTCATCGAGCAGGAGGAGTTCGGCGTCGCTGGCCAGGGCGGCGATCAGGGCGACCTTCTGCCGGTTGCCCTTGGAGTAGGCGCGGGCCTTCTTGGCGGGGTCGAGGTCGAACCGGTCGATCAGGGCCTGGCGGCGCTTGGGGTCCAGGCCGGCCGCCGGGCCGCGCAGCCGGCCGAGCAGGTCGATGATCTCCCCGCCGGTCAGGCCCGGCCACAGCGTCACGTCGCCGGGCACGTAGGCCAGCCGGGCGTGCAGCGCAACCGCGTCCCGCCACGGGTCGCCGCCGAGCAGGCTGACCTGGCCGCCGTCCTTGCGCAGCAGGCCGAGCAGGATGCGGATGGTGGTGGTCTTGCCTGCGCCGTTCGGCCCGAGAAAGGCGTGCACCTCGCCGGCCCGGACCGATAGATCGAGGCCGTCCAGGGCGGTGGTCTGGCCGAAGGACTTGCGCAGGGCCGTTACCTCGATGGCGTCCATGGCTCTACTCTACATAGCTTTCACTAAGTTCTGAATGTTCAGAATGAGATATCCTGCTGGCCGGAGGTGATGACACTGTGCCTGACGACACTGTGCCTGATGACCGGGGCCAGGCCACAGAGTCCAAAGACCCCCTGTTCGACTACATCGAGAGGTTCGCCGCCGTGCTGGTGGCGGCCGGCTTCCCGCCCATGCCGGCCCGGGTCTTCGTCGCCCTGCTGATCGCCGACTCCGGGCGGCTCACCGCGGCGGACCTGGCCGGGACGCTGCAGATCAGCCCGGCCGCCGTGTCCGGCGCGGTGCGCTACCTGATCCAGGTCGGGCTGGTGCACAAGGAGCGGGTGCCCGGCTCGCGCCGGGACTACTACCGGATGCCCGGCAACATGTGGGACGACCTGCTGCGGATGCGGGACCAGGTGATGACCCGCTGGGGTGCGCTGGTCCGCGAGGGCATCGATCTGGTCGGCCCGGACACCGAGGCCGGCGCGCGGATGGCCGAGCAGGCCGCGTTCCTGGAGTTCGCCACCCGGGAGATGGGCGAGCTGCTGACCCGCTGGGAGAAGCACCGGGCCGAGCGAGCCTAGCCCGGCTGGCTCCGGGGGGACGGCCCCCCGCGCCCCCGTAAACTACCTAGCCATGCGCTGTCACGACTCCGAGCGCGAGCGCTAGGCCTGCGGGACCTGGTCGTCGGGCAGGGTGAACGCGCCGCCCAGGTAGCGCAGCACCTGGTCGGCGGCCGGGTCATCGTCCCGGGCCCGGGCCAGGATCTCGGCGGCGTAGGCTTCCGCGTCGTCCTGCGGCTGGTAGCCCAGGGCCTTGGCCTCGGCCAGCGAGACCCAGCCGCCGCGGGTGTTGGCCGAGACCCCGAAGATGACCCGGAACCCCGGCCGTTCCGTGGTCAGGCAGGCCTCGAACAGCCAGGCGTCGTCCGGGGACAGCCAGGTGGACAGCATCCGCACGTCGGCCGGCCGCGGGGTGCAGGACAGGATACGAACGCAGATCGCGTCCAGGCCGTAGCGGTGGTGGTACATCGCGGCCAGCGCCTCGGTGGCCGCCTTGGACACCCCGTAATAGGTGTCCGGCGCCGGGAAGGCGTAGTCGGGCACCGGGAAGTCCGCGCGCGGGGCGAAGCCGACCGCGTGGTTGGAGGAGGCGAAGATGACCCGCGGCACGCCGGCCCGGCGCGCGGCCTCGAACGCCACGTAGCCGCCGTTGATGTTGGTTTCCAGGATGCGCGGCCAGCACGCCTCGCCGGGGATGCCGGCCAGGTGGATGATCGCCGCCGCGCCCCGGCAGGCGGCCGTCATGGCCTCCAGGTCGGTCACCGAGGCCTGGACCGCCTCCTCGCCGGGCCCGGCGTCCAGCGGGGCGATATCCAGCAGGCGCAGCGTCCGGCCCGGCCGGGCCAGCCGCGGCCGCAGCATGGATCCGACTAGTCCGGCCGCGCCAGTGATCACGATGACGGGCACCCGTCAGCCTCCTGTCACATTCCTGGCCAAAATTCCTGTCAGGGCGGGTCGCGGTGACGCTCCGTGGTATCCCGGCCCGGTCACAGACGGATACCAGGTCGCGCACGCACCCTTTTTATCAGCCATTTCCCGTCTTAGGCTCGAAATCCTGATGGGCTTGACACGGGGTTCCCCGACCAGGGCTGCACTGACCAGGGGTTCACTGACGCTGCCGCGGATGAACGCGCACCGGCTGGTGATCATCGCGGCCGCGCTGACCACTATCGTCGCGGCGGCCCTGGCCACCGCGCTGGCCACCTTCAGCGGCCAGGCGCTGCCCCGGGCCGTGCGCCACGACCTCGGCCAGGCGGCCGGGACGTCGCTGGTCATGACCGGGACCGCCACCGCCAGCCAGGCCGCCCAGTACGACACCGGGCTGCCGGCCCAGATCAGGCCGGCCCTGGGCGGCGCCCCGTTCTCCTTCTACTCCTCCGTCTGGTCCGATCCGCTGGGCTTCGTGCCCGGCTCGCGGCCGGCCACGCCGGGCAGTGCGGGCGCGGGCAACCAGCCCATCGCCGAGGTCGCGGCGCTCGGCGACGTGACCGCCCAGGCCGCGCTGGTCTCCGGGAGCTGGCCCGGCGCGGCCGCCGCCGGGCAGCCCATTCCCGCGGCGCTGCCCGCCTCGGCCGCCGCGCTGCTGCACGTGGCCGACGGCGACGTGCTGCGGCTGAAGGACCGGATCTCGAACGGCTACGTGCGGTTCGTGATCACCGGCCTGTACCGGCCCCGGCAGGTGTCCTCGGCCTACTGGGGCCTGGATGACATCGCGCTGGGCGGCTCCAGCACGGCCAGCGGCTTCACCACGTACGGCCCGCTGACCGTCCCGGCCGCGGCGTTCGGCACAGCGCTCCCGGTCTACAGCGGAACCTGGCTGGCCCAGCCGCAGACGGCCAGCATTCCGGCCAATCAGCTGACCACGGTGGCCGCCAACGTGGACGGGCTGCGCCAGGCGCTGCAGAACGCCCAGCAGCTGCCCACGCTGACCCTCAGCACCAGCCTGCCGGCGGTGCTCAACGGCACGGCCAACGACCTGGACGTGGCCCGCTCGCTGCTGGCCATCTGCGCCGTTCTGCTGTTCCTGCTGGCCGGCGCGGCGCTGCTGGCCTCGGCCCGGCTGCTGGCGGGCCAGCGCGAGGGTGAGTCGGCCATGCTGACCGCACGCGGCGCGACCCGCTGGCAGCTGCTCCGGCTGACCGCGGCCGAGGCGGTACCGCTGTGCCTGGTCTCGGCCGCGGCCGGCGGCGCACTGGGCGTGCTGCTGGCCGGTGCGCTGGCTGCGGGGCCGGCACCGGGTCGTCCCCCTGGGCCGGGGCCGCGTGGGCGGACACCATCGCGGCGGCCGCCGGGGTGGCGGCCGGGGGGATCGTGATCATGCTGGTGCCGGCGCTGACCACGGTGAGCCCGGGCACGGCCCGGGCCCGGCGGGGACGGCAGATGGCCATCTCCGGGGTAACCCGGGCCGGCGCGGACCTGGCCCTGATCTTGCTGGCCGTGCTGGCGGGCTGGCAGCTGCGGCATTACTCGGCGGTGTCGGCCGGGGCCAACGGCACCTTCGGCGTCGACCCGGTGGTGGTGATCGCGCCCGCGCTGGCCCTGGCGGGCGGGACCGTGCTCGCGCTGCGCCTGCTGCCGGCCGGCGGCAAGGCCGGGGACCGGCTGGCCGCCCGGGGCCGGCGGCTGACCGCGGCCCTGGCCAGCTGGCAGATCAGCAGGCAGCCGATCCGGCAGGGCGGCGCGGCGCTGCTGATCGTGCTGTCGGTGGCCACCGGCACGCTGGCCCTGGCCCAGCGGCAGAGCTGGACGCATTCCGAGCATGACCAGGCCTCGTTCAGCTCGGGCGCGGACGTGCGCGTGGACACCAGCCAGCCGCTGTCGGCGGCGCAGACCGCCGCGCTGGTCAAGCTGCCCGGGGTCCAGCGGGCCATAGCGGTCGCGGTGGTCCCGCAGGAGATCAGCAACAGCGAGGTGCTGGCGGTCAACTCCAGCCAGGCCGCGGACGTGACCCTGCTGCGGCCGGACCAGTCCGCGCTGCCCGAGACCCGGCTGTTCGGCACGATCGCGCCCACCAGCCCGCCGCCCGGCGTGACGCTGCCCGGCCACTCGGCGCAGGTGCAGCTGACCGCGCGGCTCGGCCCGGCCTCGCTCGGGCTGTCCCCGGTCACGGTGAACCTTTCGGTGGCGGACGCCGCCGGTGACGTCTACGAGCTCGACGCGGGCACGCTGCCGGCCGACGGCCGGGAGCACACGCTGGCCGTCACCCTGGCCAACCAGGCCGGCGGTTCCGGCGGTGCTTCCGGCGGCGCGGGTGCGGTCTACCCGCTGAAGCTGACCTCGCTCGACCTGAACTACACGCTGCCCGCGCGCCGGCCGGGCTCGCCGGCCACCTTCACCCTGTCCGGCTTCTCCGCCGGGCCGGGGACGGCCCAGCAGCCCGGCACCATGCTGGGCAGCTGGCCCGCCGTCGGCTCCTCGGTCGAGCTGACCAGCGTCAAGCAGACCCTCGGCACGGACGGGCCTGCCGCCGCGCCGGCCGTCACGGCCAAGGCCGCGGCGGGCGGCGCGCTGACGGTGGCGTTCGACCCGGGCTTCGGGCTGGCCTCCAACGGGATCCTCGGCCAGCCGCCCAGCCCGATCAGCGGTGACCTGACCCTGACCGGGACGCCTCCCGTCGCGCCGCTGCCCGGCATCGCCACGCAGCGCTTCCTGGCCGCCAGCAACTCCAGCGTCGGCTCCGTCGTGCAGACCGACGTCAACGGCGCGATCATCAGCGTGAAGATCGTGGCCGCGGTGACCACGTTCCCCACCGCATCGGCCGGCGGCGGCGCCCTGATCGTGGACCTGGGCCGCCTGCAGGACGTGCTGACCAGCAGCTCGCTGGCCGCCGCCCAGGTTACGCAGTGGTGGCTGGCTACCTCGTCCGGGGCGGGCGGCCCGGGCGGGGTGCCGCCCGGGCTGACCGCCGACCTGCCGGCCGGATCGGCCATCGCCAGCGCGACGGGGGCAGCGGCCAGCCTGCTGTCCGACCCGCTGTCGACCGTGCCGCAGCAGGCCCTGCTGGCCGTGGCCATCGCGGCCGCGGTCCTGGCCATCACCGGCTTCTGCGTGAGCATCGCGGCGGGGGTACACCAGCGGCGGGCCGAGAACGCGCTGCTGGCGGCGCTGGGCGTGCCGCCGCGCGCGGCCGCGGGCCAGCTGTGCCTGGAGAAGCTCATGCTGAGCCTGCCGTCCGCGGTGGCCGGGCTGGTGCTCGGCGTGGTGCTGGCCGAACTGCTGGTCCCCGCCATCACCCTGACCTCGTCCGCGACCGAGCCGGTGCCGCCGGTCATCATCCAGTTCGGCTGGTTGCAGATCCTGGCCCTGGCCCTGGCCGTCGCGGTGCTGCCGGTGCTGGCGGCCGCGGTGACCATCGCCCGGCGCCCGGACGCCGCCGCCGAACTGCGCGCCGCCGAGGCAGCATGAAGCCCACGCCGAGCACACCATGAGACCGGTGCCGGGGCTGGGCCGCGTGGCGGGCGCCGCAGCAGGCAGCACGCTGGCGCTGGCGCTGCTGGTCTGCGGCTGCGTGTTCACCGCCATGTCCGGGCCCGCGCTCAGCCTGCACGTCCGGTCCCAGGCCTTCCACCAGACCATGGCCTCCCTCGCGCCCACGGTCAAGACCGTCCAGGTGGGCGCGAGCTGGAGCGACTTCACCACCTTGCTGGCCGGCGGCCCGGCCGGGGCGGGCCTGACGGCCGGCCAGCTGAGCCAGGCCACGCAGGAGATCAAGTCCAGCCTGGCGCGCCTGCCGCTGCCGCTGGGCCCGGGCGCCTGGTACGGGCTGAGCACGAACACGTCCCCGGTCACCTCGGGCGCGGCGGCCAGCGCGAACCTCGACGGAGCTCCGCCCAAGCTGGAGGTGCTCTACCGCAACCCGCTGACCAGCAACGCCACGCTCGTGGCGGGCGGCTTTACGGCCGGAACCGAGCCGGCCGGGACGGTGGCGGTGGCGGTCAGCACGCAGATCGCCGCGCGGTTCGGGCTGCACCCGGGCAGCCGGATGACGCTGAGCGTCGCGACCGGCCCGGTCACGCTGGTCGTCACCGGCATCATCCGGCCGCAGGGCGTGACCTCGACGTTCTGGATGCAGGACCCGCTGGCCGGCCAGCCCTCGGTGGTCACCCCGACGCAGGCCAAGCCGTACTGGGCGGCCGGGGTCATCGCCGACCCTGACCAGCTGGCCGCCGTGCAGATCGCGTTCAACGGCCCGGGCATGGAGCTGGGGTGGGAGTTCCCGCTCGCGGTCGGCGGGCTGAGCGCGGACCAGGCCCAGGGGCTGTACAACGCCCTCAACCGGGCCAACACGGTGACGCCCGCGCTGACCGGGCCGCTGGCGCCCGCCGAGACCTCGCTGAGCGTCACCCTGCCGCTGACCGGCGACGTGTCGCTGTTCCTCAGCACCCAGGCCGGCGTCGAAACGGTGCTGCTGATGCTGTCGGTCAGCCTGCTCGTGATCGCCGCCGCGGTGATCCTGCTCGCGGCCCGGCTGATCGTCGTCCGCCGGGGCGAGGAGCTGACCATGCTGCGGGCCCGGGGCGGATCGCTGCGGCAGGTCGCGGCCCTGCTGGCCCGCGGCACGGTGGTCACGGCGGTGCCCGCCGCGGTGATCGGCGCCCTGCTGGCCATCGTCGCGATCCCCGGTGACGCGGCGTCCTCGGGGCTGGGCTGGCTGCTGGCCGGGATCACGCTGGCCATCGCGCTGGCCGGGCCCTCGCTGATCGCCGCGTGGCAGTACCGCAAGCCCGCCCCGGCCAGCAACCCGGCCCGGATCATGACGGCCGAGACCGGCCGCCGCCGGCTGGCCTGGCGCCGCCCGGTGGCCGAGGTCACGGCCTGCGCGGCCTGCGCGGCCGGCCTGATCGTGCTGCACGACCAGGGCGTGCCGGCCGGCGGCCAGGTCAACCTGCTGCTGACCGTGGCACCGGTGCTGGTGGCGGTCCCGGTGGTGCTGATCATGCTGCGGCTGTACCCGCTGGCCGTCCGCGGCCTGCTCCGGCTGTCGGCCCGCGGCGCGGGCGCCACCGGCTTCGTGGCCCTGTCCGCGGCGGCCCGGTCCTCGCTGACCGGCGTGCTGCCCGCGTTCGCGCTGGTGCTCGCGCTCAGCCTGGCCACCTTCGCCGGGATGGTCAGCGGCGGCATCACCAGCGGCGAGATCGCCACGTCCTGGCACACCACCGGGGCCGACGTGACGATCCAGCCCGGCCCGACCACCGGCCCGGTCACGCCCGCCGTGGTCAAGGCCATCAGCGCGGTGCGCGGCGTGACTCACGCCACCGCGGTCTGGAACACCAGCTGGGTCACGCCGTTCGGCCAGCCGTTGTCCGTGTCCGCGGTGGACCCGGCCAGCTACGCCGCCGTGACCGCGACCACGCCGTACCCGTCCTTCCCGGCGGCCAAGGTCGGCCCGTCCTCGGGCACCGCGCCGGCCGTGGTGCCGGTGCTCGCCTCGCCGTCCGCCGCCGCCGTCCTCGGCCGCGGAGCGACGCAGCTGACCTCGCTGTCCCCGGTGGGGCCGTTCAGCGTCCGGGTGGTGGGCATCCTGGCCAGCACCCCGGCCCAGCCCGGGGGCGGCACGTTCGTCGTGATGCCGCAGCTGACGCTGCCCGGCCCGGGCGGCCAGCCCGCCCCGAACCTGATCCTGGTCAGCGGGGCCGGCATCGACCAGGGTCAGCTGTCCGCCCTGGTCAGGCGGACGCTCGCCGGCAGCACGATCAGCTACCGGTCCGCCGTGCTGGCCTCGCTGACCGGCTCGCCGCTGCCGCACGGCGCCGTGCTCATCGTCGCGGTCACCCTGGCCGAGGCGGGCGTGCTCGGCCTGCTGATCGTGATCCTCGGACTGGCCCTGGGGTCGGCGGAACGCGAGCTGACCCTGGCCCGGCTCACCGTGATGGGCTACTCCAGCGACACCGGGCTGGTCATGGCCGAGGCCCTGCCCGCCGTGCTCGCCGCCGTGGTGGCGGGCGCCGTGTGCGCCGTGGTCCTGCCCCATCTGATCGGCTCGTCCATCGACCTGTCCGCGTTCACCGGAACGGGCACGGCGGTCGCGTTCCAGCCCGACGTGACCGCGCTCGGCCTGCCCGCCCTCGGCGCCGTGGCGCTGGCCGCGGCGGCCCTGGCCGCCGAGGCCCGGGTGCTGCGGCGGCGCGGGATCAGCGGCATCCTGCGGGCTAACTAGGGGTCGCATGCAGCGGGACATCCGGGTTCGGCCAGCACGCCCGGCCGCCGGATACAGCGGCCCTGCTCCGGGCACACTAGAAGGCAGAGGGAGACATTTATGGCCAGCAGCATCGAGGACCTGGGCGCGGAGTCAGCGCGGCAGCACCGGGACTTCGGCGCGGGCTCGCTGATCGTCTGCGACCGGCTGGTCCGCATCTACGTCGCCGCCGGGATCGAGGTCCAGGCCCTGCAGGGGCTCGACCTGCTGGTCGAGGAGAGCGAGATCATAGCCCTGGTCGGCGCGTCCGGCAGCGGCAAGTCGACGCTGATGAACATCCTGGCCGGGCTGGACACGCCCACCGCGGGCTCGGTGCGGGTGGGCGGCAACGACCTGGCCGCGATGAACGCGCGGCAGCGGCTGGCCTACCGGCGCCGGATAGTGGGCTTCATCTGGCAGCAGACCTCACGTAACCTGCTCCCCTACCTAACCGCCCAGCAGAACGTGGAGCTGCCGATGCGGCTGGCCGGCGTCCGGGCCCGGCCCCGCCGGGAGCGGGCCGGCGAGCTGCTCGAGCTGATGGGCCTGGGCGACTGCCTGTACCGCAAGCCGGAGCAGCTGTCCGGCGGCGAGCAGCAGCGGGCCGCCATCGCGGTGGCGCTCACCAACGAGCCCAGGGTGCTGCTGGCCGACGAGCCGACCGGCGAGCTGGACTCGGCGACCGCCGCCGAGGTGTTCAGCGCGCTGCAGAAGGCCAACGCCGAGCTCGGCGTGACCGTGCTGATCGTGACCCACGACCCGGCGGTGTCCTCGGTGGTCCGCCGGGTGGTCGCCATCAGGGACGGCCGGACCAGCACCGAGATCCACCGCGACACCATGGACGGCGACGACGGCCAGGTGACCCCGCACGCCGTCGAGTACGCGGTGCTCGACCGGGCCAGGCCGGCTGCAGCTGCCCCGCGAGATGACCGAGCCGCTCGGCATGCGCGGCCTGGTCCGCCTGGAAGCCGAGCCCGACCATATCGGCGTCTGGCCGGACCGGCGCAGACGCCGCGGCGATGGCCAGGAGGAGTCCCAGTGACCGCCCCGGTCATTACCGACATGGTGGCCGTCGACGGCGTGTACCGGACCTACGGCAGCGGGCGCACCGCGACCCACGCCCTGCGCGGGGTGTCGTTCACCGTCCAGACCGGCCAGCTGGTGGCCCTGCGCGGCCGGTCCGGCTCGGGCAAGACCACGCTGCTGAACATCGTCGGCGGCCTGGACCTGCCGGACGAGGGCACGGTGCGGGTCGGGGACCACGACGTGACCGCCATGTCGGAACACGAGCGGATGCGGCTGCGGCGGACCTCGGTGGCGTTCATCTTCCAGTCGTTCGGCCTGATCCCGATCCTGTCGGCCGCGGAGAACGTCGGCGTGCCGCTGCGGATCTCCGGCGTGCCGCCCAGGGAGCGCGAGGAGCGGGTCCGGCTGATGCTGGACATCGTGGGCCTGGGCGAGCACACCAAGCAGCGGCCCGGCGAGCTGTCCGGCGGCCAGCAACAGCGGGTGGCCATCGCCCGGGCGCTGGCGGGCAGCCCCCAGGTGCTGCTGGCCGACGAGCCCACCGGCCAGCTCGACTCCGAGACGGGCAAGCAGATCATGCGGCTGCTGCGCACCGTGGTCCAGTCCGAGGGCGTGACCGTTCTGGTCGCCACCCACGACCCCAACCTGATCAGCATCGCCAACTCGGTCCTGGAACTCGAGGACGGCCAGATCAAGCCGCGCTGAGCCGCGTTTCGGGCGCCTGTCAGGGTGGTGAACCCCGGGGTTCACCACCCCCAAGCGTGCTGGCCGCCGTAGCCAGGCTGGCCGCCGTAGCCGGGCTGGCCGTAGCCAGGCTGGCCGCCGTAACCAGGCTGGCCCGGGTAGTCCTGGCCTCCGCCGGGAGCCTGTCCGTCGCTCATGAGGGCGATCCCCCTCGCCGAAGCGGGCGCACCGGTAGGCGCCGCGTGAATGTCCAATCGTAGCGAGCCGGGCGAATCGGCAGAAGCCTCCTATCACCGGGCAAGACTGGCAAACACCGGCGGGTCACACCGGCGGCCCATGATCCATGATGAGACGATCAGGTGACGGGGGTGCCCGTAGTGGCGGTCAGGTCGGCGAACAGGGCGGTCAGCTGGCCGGTCACCGGGCCGGGCTTGCCGTCACCGATGGTTCGGCCGTCGACGGCCAGGACCGGGACCAGGCCGCCCATGGTCCCGGTCACGAAGACCTCGGCGGCCGTGTAGAGCTGGGGCAGCGTGTAGTCGCCGACCTGGCAGGGCAGGCCTGCCGAGGCGGCCAGCTCGAGCACGGCGGCCCGGGTGATGCCCTCGGGGCAGGACACGGTGGTCGGCGTGGCCAGCGTCCCGCCGGTGACCAGGAAGATGTGCGTGGCGTTGGTCTCGGCGATGAAGCCGCGGTGATCCAGCATCACCGCGTCGTCGGCGCCCGCCACGTTGGCTTCGATCTTGGCCAGGATCGAGGGCAGCAGGTTGTTGTGATGGATCTTGGGGTCGAGGCAGTCCGGGGCGGGGCGCCGCACGCTCGCGGTGACCAGCGTGATGCCCGAGGCGTCGTAGACGGGATCCTTGTACTCGGCCAGCACGATCAGCGTCGGCCCGGCCTGGTTGAGCCGGGGATCCATGCCGGAGGTGATCTTCACGCCGCGGGTCAGGGTGAGCCTGATGTGCACCCCGTCGCGCATGCCGTTCGCGGCGATCGTGCGCCTGACCTGCTCGGTGATCTCCTCGGCCGAAGGGATCTGGGTGAACGCCAGCGCCTTGGCCGAGTCCCGCAGCCGGTCCAGGTGCTCCGCCAGCCGGAAGATCTTGCCCTGGTAGAGCCGGAGGCCCTCCCAGAACCGCGTCACCGCCCTGGACGGCCGAGTCGAACGGGCTGATCGCAGCCCGGTCGCGGTGGGTGAGCTTGCCGTCCACGCTGACGACGAGGTCGCGGTTCCGCTCGTCGTAACTTTGCCGCACCATTACCTCCCTGGCTGGTGATCCGGTAGGAGTGCAGCCGCTGATAGTAGGGCAGGCAGCGCGCGGCGAGCGGCTCCAGGCGGGCGGGCAGCGGCTCGGCCGGGGCCCGGTAGGCGGCGAACCCGGTCGAGGTGTGCACGCTGGCGTACCAGTAGCGGGCCCACACGCCGTCGCTGTCCCGGGGGCCGGGCGGCCAGGACAGCATGCCGGCGTCGAACGGCACACCGAGGGCCTGGCACAGGGCCCGCAGGATCCCGTCGGGGTCGGTGAGCAGGTCACGGGAATCCACCACCGGCCCGCCGAACGCCTCGAAGATCCCGGCCTGCTGCCGCAGGCCCAGGTCGTCCAGGTCCGGCTCGCTGCGCACCCTGGCGTAGGAGGCGAGCAGCTCGCGCGGGTCCCTGATCAGGTGGGCGTGCCGCAGCCCGGCCAGCGCGGCCCGGTCCACCTCGGGCAGCAGGTGATGAGTCATGTGCTTGGCGTAGCTGATCGTCACGCCCGGCGGCAGCGGGCCGCTGGTCAGCCCGGCCAGCACCACCCGCCAGTCGGTGGGCTGGCTGGCGATCACCTCCGCCCGCCCGGGGTGATCGATCCCGGTGCGGTCCAGGTAGAAGGCGTACAGCGGTTCGTCGCAGACCACCGTGTCCGGCCGGTTCTGCCAGGACCGCATCAGCGCCGTGGACACGGTCCGCGGCCCCGACCACATCGCGATGCGGGCGGGGGCCGGCCGGACCGGGGAACTCACAGGGTCACGACGCTGCGCAGCACCTCACCCCGGCCCATCTTGGCGAAAGCTGCTTCCACGTCGCCGAGCGAGATGGTCTCGGAGACGAACTTGTCCAGCGGCAGACGGCCGGACAGGTGCAGGTCGACCAGCATGGGGAAGTCGCGGCTGGGCAGGCAGTCGCCGTACCAGGACGACTTGAGCGCCCCGCCGCGGCCGAACACGTCGAGCAGCGGCAGGTCCAGCCGCATCTCCGGGGTCGGCACGCCGACCAGCACCACCGTGCCGGCCAGGTCGCGGGCGTAGAAGGCCTGCCGGTAGGTCTCCGGCCGGCCAATCGCCTCGATCACCACGTCCGCGCCGAACCCGCCGGTCAGCTCCCTGATCCCGTCAACCGGATCGGTGTCCCGCGAGTTGATCACGTCGGTCGCGCCGAACCCGCGGGCCCAGTCCAGCTTCCTGTCGTCCACGTCGACCGCGATGATCGTCCGCGCGCCGGCCAGCTGGGCGCCCAGGATCGCGCCGTCCCCTACGCCGCCGCAGCCGATCACCGCCACGCTGTCACCGCGGGTCACGCCGCCGGTGTTGATGGCGGCGCCCAGGCCGGCCATCACGCCGCAGCCGAGCAGCCCGGCGGTGGCGGCCGGGACGGCCGGGTCAACCTTGGTGCACTGGCCCGAGGCGACCAGGGTTTTCTCGGCGAACGCGCCGATGCCGAGGGCGGGGGACAGCACGGTGCCGTCTTCCAGCGTCATCTTCTGGCTGGCGTTGTGGGTGTTGAAGCAGTACCAGGGGCGGCCCCGGCTGCAGGCCCGGCAGCGGCCGCAGACGGCGCGCCAGTTCAGGATGACGAAGTCGCCGGGCGCCACGTCGGTCACGTCCGGGCCCACCGCCTCGACCACGCCCGCCGCCTCGTGCCCGAGCAGGTAGGGGAAATCGTCGCCGATGCCGCCCTCCTTGTAGTGCAGGTCGGTGTGGCACACCCCGCACGCCTGCACCTGCACCAGGGCCTCGCCCGGCCCGGGCTCGGGCACGAGGACCGTGGTGAGCTCGACCGGCTCGCCCTTACCGCGCGCCACCACGCCCTGAACGCTGATCGTCATCCATGAACTCCTTCGTTACGCGGGACCGTTGTGCCACGCCCCATCATTCCTGCTGGTCTGCGCGCACGGTAGATCACTCGAGGCGGTACTCGCCGCGGGCCACGATCACCGCGGAGCCGCCGACCAGGACCCGCTCGATCTTGTCCGCCGAGCCCTCGGCCCGCGCGTACAGCCGCGAGGGCCGGCCGATCTCCTCGCCCTGGCGGATCTCGATCTCCTCGCCGAAACCGATCCGGCCATGCCGGGCCAGGTGCACCGCCAGCGGGCCGGCCGCGGAGCCGGTGGCCGGATCTTCCGGGACCCCGTGGAACGGCGAGAACATCCGGGTCTTCCAGGCCGAGCCC
Organism: uncultured Actinomycetes bacterium; assembly: GCA_963835775.1. Classification (GTDB taxonomy): domain Bacteria; phylum Actinomycetota; class Actinomycetes; order Streptosporangiales; family Streptosporangiaceae; genus Palsa-504. The sequence continues at coordinate 33,927 of CAWIHB010000014.1, forward strand.
TGGCCGGCGAAAGTGCTCACCGCGATCGGGAGATGGCCGAGCGCGCGCTGGTCCGGCCACAGCCCGGCGACCTCGGCCTCGCTGGCCAGCTCGACGTAGACGTGCCGGGGGCCGTTGCGGTACGCCTCGACCGGCAGCCCGGACCGGGACACGCCGAGCGCGGCCAGCAGCGCCTCGGTGTCCTCGTATGGCTCCGGCACCGGGACGGGCTGCTCCATCCGGCCGAAGACAATCCGGCCGTGGTCGCGCTCGAGTTCCACCGGGATCAGGCCCGCCCCGGTCTCCAGGGTCAGCGCCGAGGTGCCCAGCGCCTCGCCGAGGACGAACGCCGACCCAAGTACCGGATGCCCGGCGAAGGTGAGTTCGTCCGCGGGAGTGAAGATCCGGACCCGGACGTCCGCGGCGTGCTCGGCGCCCTGGGCGCCCTCGGCGTCCTCGGCGGGCAGGAAGAACACCGTCTCGGAGAGGTTCAGCTCCCGGGCCGTACGCTGCATCACGTCCACGCCCAGACCGCGGCCGTCCGGGAAAACCGCGAGCGGATTGCCCTCGAGCGGGGTGCCGGTGAAGACGTCGGCGATGAGATACCGGCGCCAGCCGGCTTGCGGGTCGTCCGCCCACAAGCTGTTGCCTGCCACGTTTGCGTCTGCCACGCAGGCAAGCCTAACCGGGTCTGGTCCGTCCGGCCCTTCCACACCGCCCCGCGGCCGGAGTGGTGCCGCCGGGCCGAATCGACCGTCATCGCCGCGTACAGCAACGCGATCAGCGGCAAGGTGAGCGCACGCAGCGGGGAGCGCCGGTACAGCCGCAGCATGGGCAGGTAGCTCAGGCACATCAAGGCCCAGCCCGCCAGGCCCGCCCCGGCGGCCAGCGCGGCAGGTCCGGTCGCCGCCCCGGCGGCCAGCCCGGTGATGGCGCCGGCCGGGGGCAGCGCGTAGATGAACAGCAGCCCGGCGATGGTCCCGGCCAGCAGCCAGGGGGAATAGCCGAGCTGGAGGTAGGCGGACCGGGCCACCATTTGCCACAGGTCGGCCAGCGCCGGGTAGGGCCGCACGCTGACCACGCGGGTCGACAGGCCGAGCCAGCAGCGGCCGGGCTGGCGCTTGAGCAGCCGGCCCAGCGCGACGTCGTCGATGCGGGCACCACTGATCGGGGCCAGCCCGCCGGCCCGCTGCAGCGCCTCCCAGCGCACCAGCATGCAGCCCCCGGCCGCGGCCGCGGTGCGCGAGGCGGGCCGGTTCACCCGCCGGAACGGGTACAGCTGGGCGAAGAAGTACACGAAGGCGGGGACGATGACCCGCTCCCAGCGGGTCTCGGTGCGCAGCAGGGCCATCTGCGAGACCAGGTCGCGGTCATCGGCCACGGCGGCGGTCACCAGGTCGCGCAGCGCACCGTCCGCCCAGGCGATGTCGGCGTCGGTGAACAGCACGTACCCCGGCTCGCCCGCGGCGGCCAGGCCCTGGGCCATGGCCCATACCTTGCCCGCCCAGGTCCCGGCCGGACCCGGCGCGGGCCCGCCCGGGATCACCCGCAGCGGCCGGCTCGACACGAGCCCGGACTTGGCCGCCACCTCGCCGGTGCCGTCGGAGCTGCAGTCGTCGACCAGGACGACGCTCAGCGCGCCCGGATAGTCCTGCCCGAGCAGCGTGGGCAGCGTGACCGGCAGCATCGCGGCCTCGTTCCTGGCCGGAACCACGGCCACCACCTCCGGCCAGCTATCCGGCTCCGCCTGGCCCGGCGGCAGCCATTCGCCCGCCAGCCAGAACCGGCCGTGCCCGAGGACCAGGTAGGCCCATGCGGCCGCCGCCACCGTGCATGCGATGCTCAACGCCAGCATCCCGGCAGCCTCTCACGTCGGCCCGCCGGACGGGCAGCGGGCCGGAGACCGGTGCACCCGGTCCCGGCCCGCACTGGCCGGATCAGCTCGCCTAGGCGACCCGGCGGTAACCGTCGTCCTCCTGGTAGCGCAGCGCCGGCCCAGTGTTGACCGGCCCAGTGTTGACCGGCCCAGTGTTGACCGGCACTGTCTTGACGGCGGGCGCCGCGGCCAGGGCGGGCTTGCGGTCGGGGCGCTTGCGCACCAGCCAGACCGGAACCCCCACCCACAGGGCAAAGAACAGGACCATCAGCGGGATGTTCAGCAGCAGCCAGGTCATCGTCAGCTCCTCACGTCTTTATCGGCTTCCCTCTTATCGGGCCACTGACCAGCCTGCCCGGCGAAGCTCTGACGACCTGCCGGCGCAGCTCTGCTGCCGTTATGAATCCGAGACGAACCTATGAATCGCTTATGCAGGAGCCGGGCGGGGAATACCGGACCTCAGGTGCTACCTGAGGTGCTACCTGCGCCAGGCCATGACGTCGCCCGCTACCACGGCCGGCGGCCCGAGCAGGCCGGTGAGGTAGCGGCCGAGGACCGTGTTCGGCTGGGCCACCGCGACCACGGCCGCCACCCGCCAGGCCCGCAGCTGGGCCAGCATCTGCCCGCGGGAGGGGGCCGCCGGCTTCCGTGACGTGGCCGGCGAGGTGCGCGGCACCTCGCCGGCTATCGATGCGGGAAGCCCGGCCGGGGACCGCGTCCACAGGTAGTTCAGGTAGGTGGCCGCGGGCGGATTGCCGCTGCCGTCGATGAACGCCTGGCCGTCGGCTTCCGGGCCCATGAAGTAGCCCCCGACCAGCGCGCCGGGCTGGCCGGTGTCGGCCTGCCAGCGCAGCGGCTCGGTGAAGGTCGACGCCGCGATCGGGACCACGAGCACGGGAGCCGAGGCGGGCAGCCGCAGCGCGCCGAAGGTCGCCGACCAGCCGGGCGGCAGCGAGATGGCGTCGGCGGCCGGCAGCGGCTTGGGGATGATGGGCAGAACGGCCAGGACGGAGCAGCCCAGAACTACGGCGGCCGGACGGCCGCCGGTGGCCAGCAGCGGCCGGTGGCGGGCGGCCCAGGTGGCGAACGCGGGCCCGGCCGCATCGACGGCGATGGCCAGCAGAGCGGCGGCCGCGCCGTCGGCCACGAGCGAGAACCGGTCGGGCAGCGCCGCGCTCAGCACGGGCAGGCTCTGCAGCCAGTACCAGGGAAGCTTGATCCAGGTGTGCTCGTGACCGCTGGCCAGCAGCGTGCCGCCCAGCGAGAACAGGCTGAGCACGGCCCAGGTCACCGCGGCGGCCCGGGCTGGAAGCAGGCGCCAGAACCGGATCGCGGCCGCCGGCAGCAAGACGAGCAGCGGCCAGCCCAGGTAGCCGAGATATTCGGGCAGCAGGCCCTGGAACCTGGCGGCCTCGGCCGCGCTGCCCGCGGTGTGGAAGAGCAGGTAGGACGAGGGGACCACCAGGCCGGACAGGTCGTTCTTGAAGAAGTCGGTGGTGAACGGGCTGCCGCGCTGCGGCAGCGGGCCGAAGAACTGCACCCACAGCGGGTACCCGGCGATCATCACGGTCACTGCGGCCGCCACGGCCAGCCCGGCGGCCAGCGGCCTGATCCGGCTGGGCACCTGGCGAGGGCGGCTGGCGGCCAGGACCGCGGCCAGCAGGATCCCGGCCAGCACCGTGTCGAGCAGGATCTCCTCGCTGATCAGCAGCTGGGCCGCCACCAGCAGGCCCAGCCGCAGGCCGCCGCGCCCGGCGCCGGCCCGGTCCCCAGAAGCGGTGACCAGCCGCAGGCCCGCGTCGATGATCAGCGGCGGGAGCACGACGAACTGCAGGTCGTAGTGGCCGATGGCGGAGTGCAGCACGGCCGGGGAGAACGCGTAGACGGCTCCGCCGAGCGCCGCGCTGGCCACGCTGACCCCCCAGCGGCGCAGGACGGCGAACATGGCCGTGCCCGACCCGGCGAAACCCACCGTCATCAGCAGGGTCAGGCTGGCCTGCGGGCCGGCCAGCAGCGTCACCGGCGACAGCAGCACCCCAGGCAGCAGCAGCGGCGTGTTCCACATGAGGTTCACGCCGTGCGGGGCGTTCATGGCCAGCGTGACCAGGGCGGGCAGCCTGCCGTGGGCGATGGCGGTGGCGTCGTAGCGGAAGAACCAGGCAGCCTGGTCGGCGTCGTAGGGATTGCCGGCCACCGTACGGGTGGCCGGATCCCGCCACAGCCACAGGGTTACCGCCAGCGCGGCCAGCGTGTAGTACACGCCGACCAGCGCCACCGTCCGGCGGCCGCCGACCGGCCGCGCGGGCTGGTCGGCGGCCAGGACCCGGCCAGCCGTGGGCCCAGCTGTGGGCCCAGCCGTGGGCGCTGCTGTCACGGCTGCGAGCCTAACCGCCGGGGCGCGGGCCCGGCGGGCGCCTGGAGCGCTCCGTCAGGAAATCGCTATTTTTACCCGGCGGCTCTTACCTTGCGGCGGGCCCGTCCGGCTTCTACCTTGCGGCGGGGCCGTCCGGCTTCGCGGGGGCGTCGATGCCGCGGGGGCTGGTCCCGGGGTCCCGGTACTGGCTCGGCATGCCCTTGCGGACCGAGTCCAGGATGGTAAGGCCCTGGCTGACCAGCCCGGCGGCGATCTCGCCCAGGCCGTCGGCGCCGTTGAGCACGCTGACGTTGGCTCCGGCCAGCCCGGCCGCGGCCTCCTTGACGATCATCGGCAGCTGGTTGATGAGCAGCTGGTCGAGGGCGACGCGGTTGTTGGAGGCGGCCGCCTCGGCCTGGATGCGGGTCCGCTCGGCATCCGCCTTGGCCAGGATTCTGACCCGTTCGGCCTCCGCCTCGGCCGGCTTGATCACCTCGGAGACCAGCTGCTGCTGGCGCAGCTGGGCTTGCTGCTGAGCCAGCTCGGCCTGGGCGTTGATCACCGCCAGCTGGGCGTTCGCTTGCGCTAGCGGTCCCGCCTGGGCCGCCTCCGCCTGCGCCCGTTCCACCTCGCCCTTGTACTGGGCCTGTACCACGGAGGTTTCCCTGGCGAACTCGGCCTGCTTGCGGGCCGACGCCTGCTGCGCCTCCGCCGCGGCCTGGTCGGCCTGGGCCTGCGCGATCTTGGCCTGCCGCTGGATGGCGGCGTTGTTCGGCGCGGCCATGGCGGCGATGTAGCCGGCGCCCATGTCGTCGATCGACTGGATCTGCAGCGAGTCCACGATCAGCCCGATCTTGGCCATCTCGCCCTTGGATCCGTCCAGCACCTCGGTGGCCAGCTTCTGCCGCTCGGTGACGATCTCCTCGACGGTCATCGAGCCGATGATCGAGCGCAGGTGGCCGGCGAAGATCCGCCCGGTCAGCAGCGACATCTGGTCCTGGTCGGAGAGGAACCGCTGTCCGGCGTTGACGATGGATTCCTCGTCGTTGCCGACCTTGAACGCGATCACCGCGCGCACGTTCAGCGTGATGCCCTGGTGGGTCACGCACTGCTCGGCGACCTCAGCCTCCTGCATGGACAGCGTGAGATACCGGACCTTGCGGAACACGGGCGTGACGAAGGTGCCGTGGCCGATCACCACCTTGAACGGCTGGCCCTCGTGGCCGCCCCCTCGTCCGGAAATCAGCATGGCCTCGTCGGGGGCCGGAACACGGTAGCCGAACATCGTTCATCTCCTAAGCAGGGGTAAGCCGGGAATGCGCGGACTCTCGCCGAGCGCGTCCTCCCACTCGATGACATCGACCGCCCGCGCTCCGCGTGAGTCAATAACCAGGACGGTCGAGCCTTCCGGTAGCGGCTTGTCCGACCAGGCCAGGAAGGCCTCGGAACCGCCGCGGATCTTGATGAGCACTTCACCGGGCCCGTCGCCGCCCCGTGTTCCCACGATGAGCCGGCCGACGCGGCCGATCGAGGACTCATCTTTCGCCACCGACAGCCCCTTTACCCGGAAGTGCCGGCCTCCAGCCTAGTCCTGGCGCGGGGGTGCAGATTAACCCGCCATTAAGCTAGCTTCCTGCCCGTGCCTCAGGGCCACCCGCAGCCATTACACCGCGGCAACACGACCTGGACTGGATACGATCAACGATGGCCACCATCCAGGACGTGCGCGGCATTGCCATGTCGCTGCCGCGCACGACGGAGCACCTGATCCGGGGCAACACCAAGTTCCGCGTGGGCCGGCTGGTGTACGCGGCGGTCTCGGCCGACGAGGAGCGGCTCGGGTTCGGCTTCCCCAAAGACGAGCGGGCCGCGCTGGTGGCCAGCGAGCCGGACAAGTTCATGATGCCGCTGCGCAGCGACGAGCGGTACCACTGGGTCCGGGCCCGGCTGGCGGTGCTCGACGCCGAAGAGCTGCGCGAACTGCTCATCGACGCCTGGTGCATGGTGGTGCCCAAGACGGTCGCGGCTCGCTACCTGGAGAGCCAGGGCATAGGGTAGGCCGGGTGTCGTGGCGCGCGATTGACTTTCATGTGCATCTGTCCACCCCGGACTGGCTGGATGGCAGCATGGGGGGCTACGTCGAGGCGGCCGAGGCGTACTTCCGGTCGCCCGCGCAGCGGCAGTCGCTGCCGGAGCTGGCCGAGGCGTACCGCCGGCTGCAGGTCAAGGCGGTCCTGCTGGCCTGGGACGCTGAGACCGCGACCGGCCGGCCGCGGGTGCCGAACGAGACCGTGGCCGCCGCGTGCCGCGAGTATCCCGACGTGTTCACCGGCCTGGGCTCGGTGGACCCGCACAAGGGCGAGCAGGCCGTGGCCGAGGTGGCCGAGATCGCCGCGCTCGGCCTGCGCGGGGTGAAGTTCCACCCGTCGCTGCAGGCCTTCGCGCCTGACGACCCGCGGTACTGGCCGATCTTCGCGGCCTGCCAGCAGCACGGCCTGCTGGCCTTGTTCCACACCGGCACCAGCGGGATCGGCGCCCGCCAGCCCGGCGGCCAGGGCATCAGGATTGACCTCGCGCACCCGCTCAAGCTCGACCCGGTAGCCGCGGCGCACCCGAACCTGACCGTGGTGGCCGCGCATTTCGGCTGGCCCTGGCACATGGACCTGATCGCCATGGCGCTGCACAAGACCAACGTGTACGTCGACATCTCCGGCTGGGCACCGCGGCGCATCCCGCCCGAAGTGGTCCGCGAGCTGCGCGGGCGGCTGTCCGGACAGTTCCTGTGGGGCAGCGACTACCCGTTCATTTCGCCCGAGCGATGCCTGGCCGAGTTCGAGGACCTGGACGTGCCCGACGCGGCCAGGGCCGCGGTGCTGCACGACAATGCCGCGCGCATCCTGCGCCTCAGCTGAGATCCACCACGATCGGGGCGTGGTCGGACGGGCCGTGGCCCTTGCGGGCCTCCCGGTCCACGTAGGCCCCGGTCACCCGGCCGGCGACGGCCTGGGTGGCGTAGACCAGGTCGATGCGCATGCCCTGGTCCTTGGCGAAGGCGCCGGCCCGGTAGTCCCAGTAGGTGAACGGATGCGGTCCCTTCATCGGCTTGGGCACGATGTCGTGCAGCCCGAGGGCCCGCAGGTCGGCCAGGGCCTGCCGTTCCGGCGGCGTGACGTGGGTGGAGTGGGCGAACACAGCCGGGTCCCACACGTCGTCGTCGGTGGGCGCCACATTGAAGTCGCCGTAGGCGACCAGCTGGGGCCAGGTCTCGAGCTCGTCAGCCAGCGCGGCGTGCAGCGCCGCGTACCAGTCCAGCTTGTAGGCGTAGTGCGCCGAATCGGGCGTGCGCCCGTTGGGCGCGTACAGCGACCAGATCCGCAGGCCGCCGCAGTCGGCGCCGACCGCCCGGGCCTCGGGCCGGCGCAGGCCGGGCTCGTCGAGCAGCAGTGCCTCCCCCGGCTCGCCCGCATAGCTAGGCTCGCCGGGAAAGCCCAGGCTGACCCGCTCCAGGCCGACCCGGGACAGCAGTGCCACGCCGTTCCACCGGCCGTCGCCGTGCGCGGCGACCTCGTAGCCGAGTTCCTCGACCTCGGCCGCGGGGAACGCGGCGGAGGTCGCCTTGATCTCCTGCAGGCCGACGACGTCGGGCTCGGCCTCGGCCAGCCAGGCCAGCAGCCGGGGCAGCCGGGCCTTGACCGAGTTGACGTTCCAGGTGGCCAGGCGCACGCGGGCTACTCGGGCTCTTCGCGGAAGCCGCCGATGAACCGGCGGAAGACGCCGCCCTCGTGGGGCAGCGACGGCCCCGGCGCAGGGGCCTCGGGACGTTCCTGGCCGACCGGCTCGGCGTAGTCGGCCCGGGCGATGGCGTCCACGATCTGAGCTTCGTCGAAGTCCTCGGAACCCGGGATCTGCGGCACGAAACCGACCAGGTCCCCGTCCAGCAGGACCTCGGCCTCCAGGCCGGCAGTGCCCTCGGCGCCCCAGACCGCTTCACGCCCGTCCCCGGCCGGAACCTGCACCGAGTAGGCGTCGATGCCCGACTTGCGCAGGTGCGCGTTGATGCCGCGATCCCGCAGCGCGTCAGTGATCCGGCGGGCGCGGTTCTCATCCATGGGGTCAGGCTACCGGGCACGGCCGGCCTGTTCGCCTGCTCGTCGCCGTATTGTGGCGAACCCGGCGCAATTGCCTCTCGTAGCAGGTGCCGTACGGGGGCTAGATTCTTGTTAGAGAGGGAGTCGCCGGAAGCGAAGCGGGGGCCGGAGCGTATATGTCGCTGATCAGAGCGCAGCTTCCGGTTCGGCTTACCCCGCTGGTGGGCCGCGAGAGCGAACTCGACGACGTGGTGCAGGCCATCACCCACAGCCGCCTGGTCACGCTCATCGGGCCGGGGGGCGCGGGGAAGACCCGGCTGGCCCTGGCCGCGGCGAGAGCCATCCAGGCTAGTTTCCCGGCCGGGGTGGGCTGGGTGGAACTGGCCCAGGTGGAAGACCCGGCCCTGGTCAGCCAGGTCGTCGCGACCAGGCTGGACGTGCCCGATACGCCCGGCCAGGACGCAACCGAGGCGGTGGCCAAGCACCTGGCCGACCACCAGCTGCTGATCGTGCTCGACAACTGCGAGCACCTGGCCGAGGCCGCCGCCAGCCTGACCGAATACCTGCTGGCCGCCTGCCCGAACCTGGCCGTGCTGGCCACCAGCCGGGAAGCCCTGGGCGTGGAGGGCGAGCTGAGCTGGCAGGTGCCGCCGCTCTCGCTGCCGCAGGCCGAACCGGCGCCTACCGCGTCGGCGCTGGCCAAGTCGGACGCGGTCAAGCTGTTCGAGCAGCGGGCGCAGCTGGTGCGGCCGTCGTTCCGGGTCACGGACGACAACGCGGCCGCGGTGCTGGCCATCTGCCAGCGACTGGACGGGCTGCCGCTGGCCATCGAGCTGGCCGCCGCGCGGATGCGGATGCTGTCCTCGGCCCAGCTGGCGGACCGGCTGGATGACCTCTTCGCGGTGCTGGTGGGCGGCGCGCGGTCGGCGCCGCCACGGCACCAGGCCCTGCGCGCGACCCTGGACTGGAGCCATGACCTGCTCGGCGACGACGAGCGGGCCGTCTTCCGGCGGCTGGCGGCCTTCTCTGGCGGGTTCACGCTGCCCGCCGCGGAGCGGGTCGCCGCCGGGGGCGACATCCAGCCGGAACCCATGCTGGAGCTGCTGACCCGGCTGGCAGACAAGTCGCTGCTGCGGGTGGAGCACGCCCGCGGCGGAACGCGTTACCACTTGCTGGCCACCATCCAGGATTACGCCGGGGAAAGGCTGGCCGAGGCCGGGGAAACCGCCCAGGTCCGGCAGGCTCACCTGGATTACGTCACCGGCCTGGTGGAGCACGCCGCGGCCGGCATCGAGCGCGTCGAGGAGCAGGCCGGGCCGCTGGAGCTCGAGCTTGACCGGCTGGATGTCGAACTGCCGAACATCCGGCGGGCATTCGAGTACGCACAGGACTGCGTCGATCCGGCGGCGGCGCTGCGGATCGCGGCCCCGCTGGACCGCTACGCCTACCTGCGCGGCCGTTACCATCAGGTCAGGCAGTGGCTGGACCAGGCGGTGGCCTCCTGCCCGGACGGGCCCGCCGAGCTGCGGGCCAGAGCACTGCTGGGCAGCGGCAGGCTGGCCCTGCTGCAGTGCGACTACACGCCCGCGGTCCGGCGGCTGGAGGCCGCGCTGCGGCTGTACCGCGAGCTTGACGACCCGCGCGGCATCGCCGGCGCGCTGCAGGTCCTGGGCAGCGTGGCCCGGGAGCAGGGCCGTTACGCCCGGGCGGTGGAACTGCACGCGGAGAGCCTGGCCGTCGCCGAGGCGGCCGGCGACCGGTGGGCGGTGGCCAGCGCCCATGGCTACCTGGCTTTCGTGTCCTGGCTGCAGCGCGAATTCCAGCGAGCCACCACGGAAGCCGAGATCGCGCTGGCCGCCTTCCGCGACCTCGGCGACGTGGAGGGGGCGGCCTGGTCCCTGATCAGCCTGGGCACGGTGGCCCGGTACCAGGGGGAGGTGGAGCGGGCCGCGGCGCTGCTGGCCGAGAGCCGGTCCCTGTCCGAGGGGATCGGCTTCCGGGAGGGCATCGCCTGGGCCGCGGAGCAGCTCGGCCTGCTGGCGGCGGTCGACGGTGACCCGGCAGCCATCGACCTGCTGCGCCGCAGCCTGGACCTGCACGGCGAGCTGCGGGACCGGTGGCGGATGTCCAGCGTGCTGGAGGACCTGGCCGCGATCGCGCTGGCCCTGGGCCAGCCGGCGCAGGCCTGGCTGCTGGGCGCGGCCGAGGCCATCCGCGAGGCGATCGGCACCGTGATCGCCCCCTGCGAACGGCCGCAGCACCTGCAGACCGCGGCGGCAGTGCGGGCCGCGCTGGGCGAGGAGGGATTCGCCGCCGCACGGCAGCAAGGCCTTACCGCCAGCGTGGACGAGCTGACCGCCGATCTGCCCTCGGCGCAGGACGCCGTCCCGCCGGACGCACCCGCTACGGCCGAAGCGCCGGACGCACCGGTTACGGCGGAATCGCTGGACGCACCGGTTACGGCGGAATCGCCGGACGCACCGGTCACGGCCGCCCCCGCCGAGCCATCCCCCGCCGAGCAGTCCCGCGCAGAGCCGAGCCCGTCCGCGCCTGCACCGGCCCGGGCGCTCGCGCCTGCACCGGCCCGTGCGCCCGCGGCGGCGCGGGCGCAGGTCCAGCCGCCGCAGCGCCGGGCCGCCGCCGCGGCCACGGGGCCGCTGCGCATCCGCGCCCTGGGCGCGGCGGCGGTGGAACTCGGCGACACGACGCTGACCCCCGCCGACTGGAGCTACGCCAAGCCGCGGGAGCTGATGTTCCTGCTCGCCTCGTCGCCGCCGATGACCAAGGACCAGATCGCCGCCGCGCTGTGGCCGGACCTGTCGCGCCAGCAGCTCGGCAACGCCCTGCACACGGCGCTGCGGGAGCTGCGCCGTGCGCTGGGCGACCCAGGCTGGGTGGTCTACTCGGCCGGCCACTACCGGTTCGACCGGACCCGGCCGCACGAGTGCGACGTGACCACGTTCGAGGATGCGCTGATCGCCGCGCGCCGGGCCCGGCCTGCCGAGGCGGCCCTGCCCGAGCTGCAGAAGGCCGTCGGCGCCTACGGTGGCGATTTCCTGGACGGCATGTCGGCCGGCGAATGGGCGCTGGTCCGCCGGGACGAGCTGCGCCGGGCCTTCGAGTCGGCCCTGCTGGCCACCGGCCGGCTGCAGACCGCGGCCGGGCGGCACCAGGCCGCCGCATCGGCCTTCCGCCGGGCCGTGGCCCATGAGCCGCTGAACGAGACCGCGCACCGGGAGCTGATGAGCTCCTGGGCCCGGCTCGGTGAGACGGCCCGGGCCATAAGGCACTACGAGGAGCTGACCGAGCTGCTGCGCGAGCAGGTCGGCGTGCCGCCCGCAGCCGAGACCACGGCCCTGTACCGGAAGCTGAGTACCGGAAGCTGATGGCCGCGTCCTGACCGCGGCGGCCCGTTCCCCCGGTGTTTCCCCCCGTGCCCCCGGTGCGGCCCTGCCACACTCTGGGCACGGTCATCCACACCGAACAGAAAGTGCCCGTCGATGCTCGATCCGATCAAGCCGCCCGCCGCCCGCCGGCCGAGGAAGCCCTGGAACTGGTGTCCCAGGCCCTCAGCGATGGTGACCTCGAGGCCGCGCTGGCCCAGTACGAGGGCCAGGCCCTGCTCTCCTGCTGGCCGCAGCTGGCCCGCCGCCGCGACGGCGACATCCGCGGCGCCCTGGCCAGCTTCATGGCGCTGCGGCTGCCGCTGGCGGTCCGGATCACCACCGTCCTGCAGACCGAGGAGCTGGCCCTGGTCATCTGCGAGCGGCGGGTGTCAGGGACCAGCCCGGACGGCGACCAGGTGCGGCTGGGCGGGCCGGGTTGCGCGGTGGTGCGGCCGCAGCCGGACGGCAGCTGGCGGATCGCGGCTGACGCCTGGCATCTGAGCCTTGATCCTCCTGGGCTGGCCCTGGCGCCCGGGGGCCGGCCCGGAACCTCGGCTCTGGCATAATTTCGGCTGTGGCGGAGGAAGAAGCCAGCGCCTTCGAACTGGGCACCGACGGACCCAAGGTCATCCTGGTCGGAATCGACGGTTCCATCACGTCGATGCGGGCCGGGGCGTACGCCGCCGGGCTGGCCCGGCGCCAGGGCGCCCACCTGGTCTGCGTCTACGTGGAGCAGCTGTCCGCCCTGTACGGCGCCTCGGCCAGCGCGGGCGCCGGCGCGATCGCAGCGCAGGAACAGGCGCTCGGCGAGACCGCGGCCGACCTGCGGCGCCAGGCCGAGGAGGGGGCCGGAAACCTCGGCGTGCACCTCACCTTCGTGACCGCGTCCGGCGATCCGTACCGCGAGCTGCGCCGGGTCGCCGACGAGGTCAAGGCGGACGCCGTCATCGTCGGCGCATCGGCTCAGGCCGGTCACCGTTGGGTGGGATCGCTGGCCGTGCGGCTGGTCAAGGCCGGCCGGTGGCCGGTCACCGTGGTGCCCTAGGGGCGGGAAGGCGGATCGATGGGCGTGGCGGTGATCACCGGCGCGGGTTCCGGGCTGGGCCGGGACATCTCCGGGGCGCTGCTCGGCGCGGGCTGGCAGGTCGCGCTGGCCGGACGGCGGGCCGAGACGCTGCGGGAGACCGCCGAGGCGGCCGGCCAGGCGGCCGGGAACGCGCTGGCCGTGCCGACCGATGTCACCTCCCCGGAGTCGGTGGCCGCGCTGTTCAACGCGGTCCGCCAGCGCTGGGGCCGCCTGGACCTGCTGGTGAACAACGCAGGCACGTTCGGCCCGGCCGGGACCGCGGACGAGATCGGCCTGGCCGACTGGCAGCATGTGGTGGACACCAACCTGACCGGCGCCTTCCTGTGCGCCCAGCAGGCCGTGCGGATGATGAAGGCGCAGGACCCGCGGGGCGGCCGGATCATCAACAACGGCTCCATCTCGGCGCACACGCCGCGGCCGGGCAGCATCTGCTACACCGCGACCAAGCACGCGGTGACCGGGCTGACCAAGTCCCTGTCACTGGACGGCCGGCCCTTCGACATCGCCTGCGGGCAGATCGATATCGGCAACGCGGCCACCGAGATGACGGAGCGGTTCGGCCGCGGCGTGCCCCAGGCCAACGGTTCGATCGCCGCCGAGCCGGTCTTCGACGCCCGGCATGTGGCCGACGCGGTGCTGTACATGGCCTCGCTGCCGCTGGACGCGAACGTCCAGTTCCTGACCATCACCGCGACCAAAATGCCCTACATCGGCCGGGGCTGATGCTTGGCACCGGCTGGCCGGCCGGTGGATGCTGGCAAAGTCTGGCAAAGTGAGGCCATGACGGCGCGACTGGAGGATGCGATGACGAATCTCAGTGCCCTGCTCGAGCAGACGGCGGCGGAGTATCCGGATCACCCGGCGCTGCGGCTCGACGACCTGGTGCTGACCTATGCCGACCTGCGCGGAGCGGCCGGGCGAATGGCCGCGCTGCTGGCTTCGATCGGCGTCGAGCCGGGCGACCGGGTAGGCCTGATGCTGCCGAACGTCCCGGCCTTCCCCATCGCCTTTTACGGCGCACTGGCCGCCGGGGCCGTCGTGGTCCCGATGAACCCGCTGCTCAAAAGCCGCGAGGTGGCCTACTACCTGGGTGATTCCGGGGCCAAGGCCGTGGTGGCCTGGCACCAGATGGCCGGGGAGGCGGCCAAGGGCGCCGCCGACGTGGGAGCGCAGATGATCGTCGCGGAAACCCCGGACCTAGCCGGCCTGATCGGTGAGCTCCCCCCGGTAGCCGGCCATCCGGGCCGGGGCGACGATGACGACGCGGTCATCCTGTACACCTCGGGCACCACCGGCCGGCCCAAGGGCGCCGAGCTGACCCACGCGGGCCTGGTCAGCAACGCCGAGATTTCCGCCCGCACCCTGTTCGACGTCGGCCCGGCCGCCGTCATCATGGGCTGCCTGCCGCTGTTCCACGTGTTCGGGCTGACCTGCGGGCTGAACGTATCGGTCGCTGCGGCGGCGACCCTCACCCTGCTGCCCAGGTTCGACCCGGCCAAGGCGCTGGACATCATCAAGCGCGACCGGGTGACGATTTTCGAGGGTGTACCCACGATGTACGCCGCGATGCTGCATCTGCCCGAAGCAGATCCGGCCAGCGCCGCGACGCTGCAGCTGTGCGCCTCGGGCGGTGCCGCCATGCCGGTGGAGATCCTGCGCGGCTTCGAGGAGAAGTTCGGCTGCATCATCCTGGAGGGCTACGGGCTGTCGGAGACCTCCCCGGTGGCCTCGTTCAACCACCCGGACAAGGAACGAAAGCCGGGCTCGATCGGCACCCCGATCGAGGGCGTCGAGATGCGGCTCATCGACGACGACTGGAACACGGTCCCCGCCGGGGAGATCGGCGAGATCGCGATCCGCGGGCACAACGTGATGAAGGGCTATTGGAACAAGCCCGAGGCGACGGCGGAGGCGATCAGGGACGGCTGGTTCCGCACCGGCGACATGGCCCGGGTCGACGACGACGGCTACTACTACATCGTCGACCGCAAGAAGGACCTGATCATCCGGGGCGGCTACAACGTCTACCCGCGGGAGATCGAGGAGGTGCTGCACGAGCACCCGGCGGTGGCCGAGGTGGCCGTGATCGGCATCCCGCATCCGGAGCTCGGCGAGGAGGTGGCCGCCGCGGTGGCGCTCAAGCCGGGGGCCAGCGCGACGCCGGAGGAACTGCGCTCGTTCGCCCGGGACAAGGTGGCGGCCTACAAGTACCCGCGGCACGTCTGGCTGGTCGACTCGCTGCCCAAGGGCCCGACCGGGAAGATCCTGCGCCGTGAGGTGCAGCCGCCCGAGGCGGCCGGGTGACCGAGCCGAACGGGCGCGGCCCGCGGCCCGGGCTCACGTGTGCGTGCTGTGCTCGGGCGGCATCATGACCGCCATGGTGGCCGCCCACCTGGCCGCCGCCAGCACGGTGACGGGCAGCTGGTGGACCGACTACGCCGGCTGGCTGGCCAGCCGGGGCGGCGGCCAGCTAGACAGCCCCGTCACACTGGGCGATCAGGACCACCCAGTGCGATGCGCCGCGCCAGGAACCTATGTCCACGACCGCTGAAGTCCGTACCGTCACGATCGGCAGGCAGCTGCTGCGGGTGGCGATAAGACCGGGACAGAACGAACCAGGCCAGCCGCCTCGGGTTCCCCTCCTGCTCATCAACGGCATCGGCGCCAACCTGGAACTGCTCGCGCCGTTCGTGGCCGCGCTCGACCCGGCCGTCGAGGTGATCAGGTTCGACCCACCCGGCATCGGCGGCTCGCCCGGGCCGGGCCGGCCTTACTGGTTCAGCGGGCTGTGCCGGCTGATGGCCCGCATGCTGACCGAGCTCGGATACGACCAGGTCGACGTGCTCGGAATTTCCTGGGGCGGCGGTGTGGCCCAGCACTTCGCCGCGTTCCAGGCGGCCAGATGCCGCCGCCTGGTCCTGGTGGCCACGGCGACCGGCACCATGATGCTGCCGGCCCGGCCGGCAGTGCTCGCGCGCATGGTGACGCCGCGCCGCTACCTGGATCGCGACTACCTGCAGCGGATCGCGGGCGACATCTACGGCGGGCTGGCGAGAATCGACTCCGAAGAGGCCGCGGCGGCCATGCACCGCCAAAGCCGGGCCGGGCTATCGCGCGGCTACCTGTACCAGCTCGCCGCTTCGGCGGGCTGGACCAGCGTGACGTTCCTGCCTCGGCTGCGCCAGCGCACGCTCATCCTGGCCGGCGATGACGACCCGATCATCCCGCTGGCCAACGCCCGGCTGATGAAACGGCTCATCCCCCGATCGCAGCTGCACGTCTACCACGGCGGCCACCTCGGCCTGGTGACCGAGGCGGCCGAGCTGGCCCCAGTGGTGGACGGCTTCCTGACCGCACCGTTAGCAAGGGAGAACAGGCATGCCACGTTCCGGCTCGCCGGCCGTCACCGACGCGGCCAGTTCGGTCACGACCAGAGCGGCGTCTTCGGACAGGTCCACGGCACCCAGCCGGCGCAGCGCGGCCACCGCGAAGTGGCGGGCTGCCGCGGGCGCGTCGCGGGAGAAGGCAAAGGCGCGGGTGACGCCGGGCGCCGCTGGCGCGCCGGGCGGCTCGGCCGCCGGGACCGGCCAGCCGCCGGCCACCTCGTCGTGCAGCCGGCACATCTCGGCGAACGCGTCCAGGTGACCACCGCCCGCCAGCGAGTCGGCCGGGTAGCTGCACAGCAGCGAGAAGGACTGCCTGCGGCCAAGCTCGTTCCACATCTCCTCGAGCTGGATCGCGTCGTTGACCAGGCCGGCCTGCCACAGCAGGGCCACCATCTCGCCGTAGGCCCGGACCGGCCGCCCATCCCGGCCGGCCGACATGATCAGCCCGCCGATGACGCGCTCGAAGGCTTCCCGGTCGAGCCGGCCCTCGGTCGTGCAGGCCGCCATGGTGCCCGCCGCGTCCAGGGCCACGTAGTCGCCCCGCTCGGCCGAGGCGGCCAGGTCGGCACCGGCCGCGGCCAGCCGGGCCTGGATGGCCTGCCGGTGCGCCGCGGTGGCGATGACGATAGCCGCCCCGCGGCCGTCAAGCACGCCCCGCAGGTAGCCCGCCACCCGGTCGGCAAGTTCCGAGTCGTGATCATAGAACTGGACGACATGGCCGCCGTCCAGGTACTCCACCCCTGTTACCACCGTTTCACCATAGTGCTGCACGACGTCTTGAACTCGCACAGGTACCTGCCCACCAATCGGCAGGCCATTCATGCTGGTTCGAGATGGCCGGCTCCAGCTGGCCGGTCAGCTGCCCAGCACCTCGCGGTGCTGCCAGGCCAGCCGCAGCACGGCGGCTCCGGCCGCCTGCACGGGCTCACGGGTCACGGTGCGGTCGATCACGTGGGCCGCGAACTCGCGGGCGGCCAGCACGATGCCCTCGGCGTTATGCTGCGAATTCAGGCTGAACCAGGCGTCGAACACGTCGCTGTCGATCACCGCCACGGTGAGCAGGTCGGTGGCGTAGGTCAGCGGGTCGGTGCCCAGCCCCAGGCACCAGACGCGGATCCGGCCGGCGGCCAGCGCCTCGGTCAGATGCCGGGCGAAAGGCCAGGATTCGTAGTCGACCGGCCCGTCGTAGTCTTCCGGGTGCCCGGCCAGTTCCTCCGCGAACTCGCGGACCATGCAGCACCACAGCGAGAAGTCGGGGCCGTCGGGCCGGGCGTCCGGGCCGGACGGCTGGAAGACACCCACCGGGATGACCTGGTACAGGCCGCCCGCGTGGCCGACCCGGGCCGGGTCCCGCCAGTGCAGCAGGAACGACGCCCGGCCCGCGGCCCGGTCCAGGCGCAGGGTGAGCGTGCTTATGGCCAGGTTGGCCGGGCGGCGGCGCAGGTCGCACGGGTCATCGAGGCGGACCCGCGGGCCGCGCGGCGGCAGCCCCAGGCGGGTGGCAGCGTATTCGTGCGCGGCGGCCTCGCCGGTGTCGATGCCGTCGAAGTACCGGCCGCCGGCGAAGGTCAGCCGGGGCGCGCCGGAGGCGAGGTCGGCCGCGGTCAGCCGGTAGGTGGCGCGGTTCTCGAACACTGCGGGGGCAGCCAGTTCGGCCACGGCCTGCGAGTAGCGGGAGTACCGGGTCCCGTCGGCCCGCTCAGGCAGCGGCGCCGCGTCCCCGGGGGGCCATGGGGCCGCGGCCGCGCCGTCCGCCGCGGCGGTCAGCTCCAGGCTGATATCCGGCAGCGGGACGGGTACGGCGGGCTGCCAGCCGGACGCGGCCAGCAGCGGGGTGCCGGCGATCCTGGCCGCCGCCGGGAACTCCTCGGCAGCCTGCAGGGCCAGGCCGTGACGATGTTCCTGCAGATAGGACCGGACCTCGAGCCACTCGCGCTCGCTGGGCGTCAGCGCGCGCACGGCGCCTGATCCCAGGGGCTGACCGGTCCCGTCGGCGGGACACATCTGTCCGCTCACCGCGTCTGCACAGTACCGATCTCTGGCATAGTACCGATCTCTGGCGCAGTACCGATCTCTGGCGCAGTACCGATCTCTGGCGCAGTACCGATCTCTGGCGCAGTACCGATCTCTGGCACAGTACCGATCTCTGGCACAGTACCGATCTCTGGCCCGATCCGGTGGATCGTGGCGGGCACGGTGGTCATCTGGTCGTCGGCCCAGAACGTGATCAGCTCGTCCTCGCTGTGCGACTGCGGCGGGACTCCGGCCCGCAGCGTACGCCCGGTGGCCAATGTCCAGCTGGTAATCAGCACCCGGGCCAGCAATTCATCCTCATCGCCGCGGTCCGCCGTCCGCCTGGAGATATTACATCTCGGAATTGCGCCCGAATCGCTCGCGCGAACCAGGGTTGAGACAGTAGCGTCTTGCATGACGCGCCTCCTTCCCAGAGGTGGACAGAGAACTTCCCAGAGGTGGACAGAGAAGTCTGTTCTCCGGTCCGTGGCAGCCTGATCCAACACAGCCTGATCCAACACAGGCGGCACGGTGCCGGGGAGCGCTCTTCCGTCAAAACGGGCATATCGAAAACCGTTGGCTGAACTCGGTCGCGACCGTCAGGCGCGGCCGAGCGAAGCGACGATGACAACTTTACAGCGAATGCACGTGCGTTCGCTGTAAAAGCCGAGTCTGGCCTGCGGTAGTTTCATCACCTGCCTGCCGTACCGGCGTTAACGCCCATCACAATCCCGGCTCAGTGCGCTTTGTTCCGCCTTTGGCGGGAGGCCGGAAACATTTCGCGCCGATATGTGCGGATAGGTCACAATAGAGCCGACATACTGGGCTCAAAACGGATAATGCGGCCATGTTGCTGGCTACAATCCCAGGCGGCGGGACAGGTCGGAGGCGAGCAGCCCGGCCGGGTCGAGTTCGGCCCGCAGCTTGATGAACTCGGCCAGCCGCGGGTACATGCCGGCCAGCACGTCGGCGGGCACCCGCGAGTCCTTGGCCAGGTACACCCGGCCGCCCACGCTGGCCACCAGCTCGTCGAGCCGGCCGAGCAGCCGGGCCAGGTCCGGTGTGCGGGCCGGGAAGTCCAGGGCCAGCGTCCAGCCCGCCATCGGGAACGACAGCAGGCCGGGGTTGCCCGGGCCGAAGCGCTTGAGCACGGTCACGAAGGACGGCGCCCGCGCCTGGCTGACCAGCTCGAACGACCGGCGCACGGCGTCCTCGGCGCCGAATGGCACCACGTACTGGTACTGCCGGAATCCGCCCGGGCCGTAGACCCGGTTCCAGTTCCTGATCCCGTCCAGCGGGTGGAAGAAGATGCCGATGGTCTGCAGCTCGCCGCGACGCGAGCGGGGCGCCTTGCGGTACCACGCCTGGTTGGCCAGGCCTATCGTGCAGCGGTTGACCAGCCCGGGCGGGAAGGTGGCCGGCACGCCGAGCCGGGCGCCGGGCCGGAACGCGAACGGGTCAGCCCGCTGGGCGGGCGGCAGGTCACCTGGCTCGGCGAAGTCCCCGCTGGTGATCACCGAACGGCCCAGGCTGGCTCCCCGGGCCAGACTGTCCGACCACGCCACCGTGTAGGCGTATTCGCGGTCATGGGCGGCCAGGGTGGCCATGGTCTGGTCGATGTCGGCCGTGCGCACGGTCTCGACCAGGAGCCGGGCCGTGGCGACGCGCGTAAGCTGCACCGTGGCCGTCACGATGAGCCCGGTCAGGCCCATGCCGCCGGCCGTGGCCCAGAACAGCGCGGGATCGGACTGCTCGGTCACCGTGCGCCGTTCGCCGCCCGGCAGCACCAGGTCGAAGGACCGGACGTGGCGGGCGAAGCTGCCCGCCACGTGGTGGTTCTTGCCGTGCACGTCGGCGGCGATGGCACCGCCCACCGTGACCTGCCTGGTGCCGGGCGAGACCGGGACGAACCACCCAGCGGGCAGCCCGGCCACCATGAGCTGTTCCAGGCTGACGCCGGCCTCGCAGGTGACCAGGCCGGTCTCCGGGTCGAACGCGGTGATCCGGTTCAGCCGCGCGGTGGATATGACCACGCCGCCGTCGCACTGGGCGGCGTTGTTGTAGCTTCGGCCCAGGCCCCTGGCGATTACGCCGCGGCTGGCGGTGCCACCATTCAGCAGCCCGGCCGCGCTGGCCGCCGTCGGTGGCTCGGCCAGCTCGGCGTAGGTCGGCGCGATCCGGCCCCAGCCGGTGAGCCTGACGGTGCGGCCCGGCATGGTGGGCAATCCTACCCGGCCCGGGCCATGGCGGGAGCATCGGAGGAACGCCATGGCGACCGCCAGCACCGCGTGCTCGATGCGCCCGGCACCGACGTCAACCGGCACGGTACCCGGCGGGCCGCCCGGAGACGGGCGGCACCTGCGCTTGATGGCCAATTTTGCGACAAGACGGGATGCGCCGGGAGTGACGGTTGTGCTGCGCTGCCAGGTCCCCCGGGCCGATACTTGACCGGTGATCGGTGCCGCCTTCCGATCCGTGCTGGCGGGGGCCCAGCGCGGCGATGAGACGGCGTTCGTCTGCCTGTTCCGTGACGTGCAGCCGGCGCTGCTGCGCTACCTGCGGGTGATCACCCCAGACGCCGAGGACGTGGCCGGAGAGACCTGGGCCGCGGTGGTCCCCGGCCTGCGCGGCTTCCGCGGCGACGAGGAGGCCTTCCGGGCCTGGCTGTTCACCATCGCCAGGCACCGGGCAGCCGACGCGGGCCGGTCCAGGCACCGCCGTCCCGCCATCCCGGTCGACCCGAACGAGGCGGTCCTGACCGAGGCGGCCGGGCGGCCAACGGCTCCGGACACCGCCGAGGTGGTGCTGGAGGGTATCTCCACCCGGGCGGCACTGGCCCTGGTGGCCGAACTGCCCCCGGACCAGGCTGAGATCATCATGCTCCGGGTGGTGGCCGGCCTGGATCCGGCCGACGTGGGGCGCATCGTCGGCAAGTCGGCCGGCGCGGTCCGGGTCACCTCGCACCGGGCCCTGCGCCGCCTGGCTGACCTGGCCCAGCGGGCCGGTGTAACGCCATGAGCCGACCTGACGCTAGCTCTACTGAGATGCCTGGGATGCCCTTCCCCGGCCGGCCCGGCGGCGAGCACGACGAGCCGCTGCTGGACATGCTCTTCGGCGCGCGCGTCCTCCCCCCCGACGCGCCGCCGGAGATGCATGACCTGGCTCGTATGCTCGCCGCCTTGGCCGGCCCGGCCGGCCCCAGTGAGCTGGCCGGGGAGGCGGCAGCGGTAGCTGCGTTCAGCCGATTCGCCTCCCCGGCCGGCCTCTCCCCCCGCTCCCCCTCACCGGGGCCGGCCAGGCATCGTCTGTCCCGTCGGCCGGCCTCCCGGCGGCCCGTCCGCCGGGCCACGCTGGCCAAGGCGCTGCTCGGCGCGGCAGCCATGGCGGGCGGCATCGCCGCGGCCTATACCGGCGCGCTGCCCGGCCCCATCCAGCAGGTGGCGCACATCACGATCAACGCGCCAGCCCCCCCGCCGCCCGCCGCCCGGCAGTCGGCGGTGAAACCGCGCCAGCACGGGCACACCAGCCCCACGCCGGTCCCGGCCAGCCAGCCGGCGGCCCCGAAGCCGCCGCCGCCTAGCAGCGCACCGACCCAGACCGTTCGGCGGGGGCTGGGCTCCACGCCCACCCCGTCCGCCAGCTCCGGCTGCGGGCCCGGGCTGTGGCAGCCGCCGAGCCTGCCGCCCATTTACCCCCGGTCCACGGCGCCGGCCCAGGCGAATTGCCCAGCGCCGGCCACGCCCAGCCCCAGCCCCAAGCCATCCCCATCCCCGTCCCCGTCGGCCAAGGCGACCACCAAGGCCACCTAGACGCCAGGCAACTCAGGGCAGGCGCACCCGAGCTAGGGCCCGTTACCAGATGCCCTCGAGCATCTCGTCGCAGACCAGCACCGAGCAGCCCGGTCTGAACGCCCGCCGCGCGGCGTTCATTCTCGGCGTTCGGCCCGGGCCTGGCAGAATACGGCGGCATGGCCGCCGGGGTGCCCGATGAACTGCTCCGCAGGCTCCGGCTGGCCGACGTGGCGGCTTCCCGCCTGGTGCGGACCTGGACCGTGCGGGGCACCGTGCACCTGCACGACCCGGACGACCTGCCCTGGCTGGACGCCGTGCTCGGCCCGCGCAACCGGGCCCATTTCGAGGAGGCGATGCGGCGCCGGGGCGATTACGAGGCCGCGACGGCGATGCTCGGTGACCTGGTGGCGCTGCTGGCCGAGCGTCCGCTGGACCGGGGCAGCCTGCTGGCGCAACTGGCCGGACGCGGCCACCCGGCCCTCGGGCAGCCCGCAGTCAACGTCCTCATGCCGTGGGCGGCGGCGGTCGGGGCCGTCGGCCAGATGGAATTCCGCAGACGGACCGACTTGTCGGCATCTCACAGCATAGGATCACGAAAATACCCTGCGTGCTCAAGCGCCTACAGGATGGCAGATGAGCGAGATGGGAGACGGAGATGCCCTGCCGCGATCAGGCGGAAAAGCTCGCCGACCGCGCACGGAACGAGCCGAGGACCGGCGCCGAGGCCCGGCAGGTCACCGAGTGACCGCGACAGAAGCTGAGCGGAACCGGCGCCGGGGCTTAATGCCCTGGTGGCGGGTGCGCACCTGGGGCAAGGACCTGGAGACGCTGACCCGCCTGCACCGGAGCCTGCAGGCGCTGGAGGCCGAGGCCGAAGCCGAGCAGCCACCGCTGTCCGCACCGACGCTGCTCGCGCCGCCGGACGAGCTGACGGCCCTGGCGGATCGGACGGCGCCGCCCCAGGACGAGGTGACGGAACAGGACGAAGGCCCGGAACTGCCGCCGGTCTCCGATCAGGCCGGCGACCCGGCCACCGGGTCGGATCCGCCACCGCACCAGTCCCATGCGGCCCCTGGGGCGGAGCATGAGGCGGCAGGCCCGGAGCCGGATGCCGTTCCCGGGCCGGGTCCCGCTGAGGCCGATCCGGCGATCGCGGCTATCAAGGACACCTTCCGCTACGTCGCCGAGGCGGGCGACAAGGCGGTGGGCTTCTTCTACGGCCAGTTGTTCCTGCGTCAGCCGCAGCTGCGGCAGCTGTTCCCGCCCGCCATGGACGAGCAGCGGGACCGGCTGTTCCGGGCCCTGGGCCGGATCGTGGAGAGCCTGTCCACGCCGGATGAGATGGCGGCCTACCTGTCCCAGCTGGGCCGGGACCATCGCAAGTACCGGGTCGAGCCGGAGATGTACGAGGCGGTGGGCACGGCGCTGCTGGCTACCCTGCGGTCCTTCGCCAGGAGTGCCTTCACCAGCGAGGCAGAACAGGCCTGGACCGCTGTCTACCAGGCCGGCGCGTCGCTGATGATCAAGGCGGCCGAGGAGGACGCCGCCCGGAGCCCGGCCTCATGGACCGCCGAAGTGGTCAAGATCGAGCACCGGGCGGACGACATCGCCGTGCTGATCATCGCGCCGGACCAGCCGCTGCCGTACACGGCGGGCCAGCACGTCACCGTGCAGACCCCGCGCTGGCCGCGGGTGTGGCGGCCGTACTCCATCGCGCGCATGCCGCGCGACGACGGCCTCTTAGCGCTGCACGTGAAGGCGGTTCCCGGCGGCTGGGTCAGCAACGCCCTGGTGCATCACACCGCCCCCGGCGCTGAGCTGGTCCTCGGCCCGCCGCTGGGCACGATGACGCTGGCCGGAACCGGTGACCGCGACCTGCTGTGCGTGGCCGGCGGCACCGGGCTGTCACCGATCAAGGCGATTATCGAGCAGGCGGTACGCGAGTCGTCCGCGACCCCGCGGCGGATCTACCTCTACTACGGCGCGAAGCGGCGGCACGAGCTCTACGACCTGCCGGATCTGTGGCGGCTGCAGGACGCCTACAGCGGGTTCGAGCTGATCCCGGTCACCTCGGACGACCCCGCCTTCGAAGGGATGCAGGGCAACGTCGGCCGCGTCGCCGCCCGGTACATGCCGCACACCGACTGCGACGCGTACGTGGCGGGGCCGCCGGAGATGGTGCGCGAGACCATCCGGGTGCTGGCCCGGGGCGGCCTGGAGCGCGATCGCATCCACTTCGACGACGCCGTGCTCGCGGACAAGCCCCGGGCCGGCACCGGCACCTGAAGCCGGCACCGGCGCCTGAACCCGGGGCGGGCCGCCCGCTAGCTGGCGTGCCGGTAGAAGTTCGGCGACGCGTCGAAATCCTCGTAGCTGCGGTGGAACACCGGGGTGGTCGAGCCGGCGGTCGGCGGCACGATCCAGGACCACTCGGCCGGGCACCGCCGGCCGTGCTGCTGCTCTTTGCCGACATGCGCCAGGAAGCGCTCGGACTCGGTGTGATGGTCCGCGATCTTCACCCCGGACATTTCGTAGGAATGCAGTACGGCGGCGTTCAGCTCGGTGACCGCGCGATCCTTCCACAGCGTCCGGAGGCTGTCGGTGCGCAGGCCCATCCGGGCGGCGATCTCCGGCAGCTGGTCATACCGGTCCTCGTCGCCGAGGTCGCGAGAGCCGATCTCGGTGCACATGTACCAGCCGTTGAACGGCGCGGCCGGATAGCGGATGCCGCCCGCCTCCAGGTACATGTCGCTGATCACCGGGACCGCGTACCAGCGCAGCCGCAGCTCACGGAACCAGGCCAGCTCAGGATGGCGCAGCGGGACCTCGAGCACGGCGTCTCTGGGCAGCTCGAACCAGGCAGGCGGTAATCCGGGCGAGGCGATGATCAGCGGCAGCAGGTCGAACCGGCCGGGCGGATCGCCGGGCCGCCAGCCGAGCTCGTGAGCCAGCCGGGTGATCTCCAGGTGCGCCGGATCCCCGACCACGGCGCCGCCAGGCTCATGGCCGGCGTAGCCGATCAGCTGCGAGTTGAGGATGCGCGGGCCCGGCCGCCCGGGGGCATCGGGCGCGAAGACGGTGATCATCGGCCGGATCCGCCCGGCATTGGTGGCCTGCCGCAGATGAGTGACGCATTCGGCCGCGATCTGGTCCGCGTCGGTCACCTGCCGCCGGTCCTTGACACGCAGCGTGCGCCAGTACAGCCGGCCGATGCAGCGCGAGCTGTTCCGCCAGGCGACACGAGCCGCGAAGGCGAGTTCCTCGGGAGTGTGCCGGTAGGTCCCTTGCGTCTGGACCTCGGCCCGGACCCGCCGCATCCGGTCGGCGAAGGCACCCGCCTCCGGGTTCTCGTCGTGGAACAGCGCGAGGAAACGCCCGGCGGCGGCCAGCAGCTCATCGGCGCCCGGCTGCGGCTCATTGGCGTCTCCTGCGTCCAGACCGGTCAGATCAGCCTGCGGTGGGCCGGCCTTCGCCGACGGCCGACGGGCTAACCAGCGCATCCTCTACCTCCACCATTAGCTGGACGGGGATCGGTCATTCCTTACCGTGACACCGTAGGAACTATCTGTCAATCTACCGGAAGATCTAGCTACTTTCCGCCTACATGCGGTCACCATTCGACAGTGAGGTGCGGGACGGCGATTCCGGCGCGTCCGGGCTGTTGGTCAGGTCAGCCGAGGTAATCCCGGAGGCCCGTGGATCGGGACGGATGGCGCAGTTTGGACATGGCCTTGGACTCGATCTGCCGGATCCGCTCCCGGGTCACGCCGTAGACCTTGCCGATCTCGTCCAGGGTCTTGGGCTGGCCGTCGGCCAGGCCGAACCGCATCGAGACCACCCCGGCCTCACGCTCGGACAGCGTGTCCAGCACCGAGGCCAGCTGCTCCTGCAGCAGGGTGAAGCTGACCGCCTCGCCGGGCTGGATGGCCTCGGAGTCCTCGATCAGGTCGCCGAACTCGCTGTCACCGTCCTCGCCCAGCGGAGTGTGCAGCGAGATCGGCTCCCGGCCGTACTTCTGCACCTCGACGATCTTCTCCGGGGTCATGTCCAGCTCGACGGCCAGTTCCTCCGGGGTCGGCTCGCGGCCCAGGTCCTGGAGCAGCTGACGCTGCACCCGGGCCAGCTTGTTGATGGCCTCGACCATGTGCACCGGGATGCGGATGGTACGGGACTGCTCGGCCATGGCCCGGGTGATCGCCTGCCGGATCCACCAGGTGGCGTAGGTAGAGAACTTGTAGCCCCTGGTGTAGTCGAACTTCTCCACGCCTCGGATCAGGCCCAGGTTGCCTTCCTGGATCAGGTCCAGGAACAGCATCCCGCGGCCGGTGTACCGCCTGGCCAGGGACACGACCAGCCGCAGGTTGGCCTCGAGCAGGTGGTTCTTGGCCCTTCTGCCGTCCTCGGCGACCCGCTCCAGGTCGATGCACTGGTCGGCATGCAGCATCCCGCTGCCTGCGGCGAGCTTCTGATCGGCGAACAGGCCGGCCTCGATCCGCTTGGCCAGCTCAACCTCCTGGCTGGCGTTGAGCAGCGGCACCTTGCCGATCTGCTTGAGGTAGTCCTTGACCGGGTCGGCAGTGGCGCTGGCGGCCGCCACCCGGGCGGCGGGAAGGTCATCGTCGTCCTCGCCGGAAACAGGCGGCTCGCCCTGGCTCTGCTCGCCCGCCGGCCGCAGCGGGCCGGCGGGCGCAGCCGCGACGGCGCCCCGGCCGGTGCCTGGCTCCCGCTCACCGGCCTCATCTTGGGCAGCGCCTGGGTACGCCAGTTCGGCCGGAGCGGCAGTCAGCGGGCCGCCGATCTCAACAGCATCGCTATTCCCGCCCGGGTTGGCCAGGTCATTCAGGCCCATGGCAGCGCCGATACCTCCGCCGCCGGGGACGGATCCTGGCGTATGGGACAGCCCAGCAGCAACTGCGCCTGGTGCTCCCTCGATCGCCGGACCGCAGCGGGCCGTGCCGGGCTCGGCGCCTGGCTGGGCGGGCTGGCTCGCGACACGGGCATCCTCTCCCGGAGATCCAGGACAACAAGGCGGAACATGCCGCCGAAACCCGCGCTGTCTGCCAGCTGCCGGACAACATGACCTAAATCAGAGCGACTGCCTCGTCCCACACCACACTACGCGGAGCCGGGGCCGGCCCGGACGCTGCCAGCCACCAAGTCATCCACGGGTGACATCATCGACGCCGGCGGTAACCTGGAGCCCAGCCCGGGTCGCGGGCCGCCCACCATGCGCGAGCTTCTGGGGTACGTTGGTTGTGCGTTCGCTGCGCGAGGCCGTGATGAGCGCTCAGCCACTGCTCGGGATGTCGGCGGGCACGCGAGGCCGTTCGAGCCAGCCTCCGGTTGCCCATGAAGATCTCGTCCAGCCCGGTGGCGCCATTCCGGCATCTTCAGCGGCTGACCGATAACGTCGGCGTACTCGAGCGGACAGACGGGATCGTGCCCCGCTACGAGCACGGCTACCGGGTCGATGATGTCGCCCGCGGCCTGGTGGTGCTGTGCCGCGAGCCGTCCCCAACCGCCGAGCTCATCACCTTGGCCCGCCGGTACCTCTACTTTCTCGCGCAAGCCCAGGCGGCAGACGGAAAGTTCCGCAACCGCCTCGGCGATGACCGCCGATGGCGTGGTAAGCCGGAAGCGCAGGATGCCTGGGGCCGGTCGCTATGGGCCCTGGGCACTGCCGCGGCGCGCGGTCCCACGGCGGGGATCCGCGCGGAGGCCCGCGCCAGGTTCGACGTGAGCGCACAAGTCTGTTCTCCGTACCTGCATTCCATGGCGTTCGCCGCACTTGGTGCGGCCGAGATACTCGACCGGTGGCCCGGCGATTCCGGTGCGCTGTCGCTGCTGGCCATGGCCGGTACTGTCATCGGCGAGCCCCCAGCCGACGCGGCGTGGCCGTGGCCAACACCCAGGCTCAGCTACGCGAACGCGGCCA
Organism: uncultured Actinomycetes bacterium; assembly: GCA_963835775.1. Classification (GTDB taxonomy): domain Bacteria; phylum Actinomycetota; class Actinomycetes; order Streptosporangiales; family Streptosporangiaceae; genus Palsa-504. The sequence continues at coordinate 61,821 of CAWIHB010000014.1, forward strand.
TCGCCGAGGCCGTCATCGTGACCGGCGAGAGACTCGGTCGCAGCCACCTGCTGCGAAATGGCCTGCGCATGCTGGGCTGGCTGCTGGCCGGTGAGACCCGGAACGGCCACCTGTCGGTGGTGCCGACCGACGGCTGGGGCCGCGGCGAAGGGCGCCCCGCCTTCGACCAGCACCCGAGTCAGGTGGCGGTGCTCGCGGACGCCTGCGCGCGCGCCGCGGCGGTCACCGGCGACACCACGTGGCTGACCGGCGTGGAAATGAGCGTGACCTGGCTCCTGGGCGACAACGACGCCGGGATCCCGATGTTCGACCCGAAGACTGGTGGCTGCAGCGATGTCCTCAGCCGCACCAGCCGCAGCCGCAACCAGGGCGCGGAGTCAACCCTGGCGATGATATCCGTGCTCCAGCAGGGCCGCCGGGTGGGCACTGCAGCGGTTGGCTGATTACGGCCTCAGAGCTTGGTCAGCCTGGCGAAAGGTGACAGGATCCGCACCTTACGTGAACCGAAGTCGACGATCACCGCATCATCATCATCCTCGACCAGGACGACCCAGCCGAGGCCGTACTTGTCGTGGGTCACCCGATCGCGAACGGTGAACTGCTCAACGGGCGGAGCCACGGGGGCGTTGAAGGGACTTCCGGGCAGGAGACGCCGGGACGCGGCGCGGGCAGGCTTCATCAATACCAGTATGCGCCCTCCAGCCCGCCGCGACCCTATGACCGGCAGCAGCCGCACCGGCACGAGCGGCAAAAGGCGGCGGTCCTGGCTTTTGCCGGGGCTTTCACCACGGCTCGTTCGGCTGAATAGAACTCCGGAACGGCCGGAAAGTAATGCGCGGCGCGGGCCGGGACGTGCTGTACTGTGAAAGCCACAACAGCAAGGCGCTGCCGTACCGGCGCGCCAGTCGTGTCTCGCTCGAGTGAGCGGGCTGGTTCCCACGGATGTGGAGGCCTCGACAATGCGGCCACCCGATCCGGAAGGGATCTGTTGACAATCCTGCCCCAGGAAAAGCCGGGCACTGGCCCGGCATGGCATGACGCCCACGGGCTTCCCGCCACCTTCGGCTCACTCGGCGTCCCGGCGCCGCTCGTCGCGGCGCTCGCGGCGGACGGCATCAGCACACCGTTCCCGATTCAGGCCGTCACTCTGCCCGACGCCCTCGCCGGGCGCGACATTCTCGGGCAAGGCCGCACCGGTTCCGGTAAGACGCTCGGCTACGCGCTCCCGCTGGTCGTGCGGCTCGCCGACGGCTACACCATGGCGTGCCGTCCGCGCGGCCTGGTGCTCCTGCCGACGCGTGAGCTCGCCAGCCAGGTCCAGAAGGTTCTGCTGCCGCTGGCCCGGGCCATGGGCCTCAGCGTCACGACGGTCTTCGGCGGCACCGCGCAAAGCGCACAGGTAGCGGCCTTGCGTGACCGCGCGGATATTGTCGTCGCCTGTCCGGGACGGCTCGCCGACCTCATCGATCAGGGCCACTGCCACCTGGGCGATGTCGAGGTCACCGTGCTCGACGAGGCGGACCATATGGCCGACCTCGGGTTCCTGCCGGTGGTGCGGCGACTGATGGACATGACTCCGCCGGAGGGCCAGCGGATGCTGTTCTCGGCGACCCTCGACAGCGCGGTCAATGTCCTGGCGCGGCGCTTCCTCAGCGAGCCCGCGCAGCACGCCGTCGACTCGGCCGCGCCGCCCAGCCAGATCAGCCATCACCTGCTCACCGTCAGCCCCGCGGACCGGCTGGGCGTGGTCTGCGCCCTGGCGGGCGGGCAACACCGGGCGCTGGTCTTCACCCGGACCAAGCACGGCGCACACAAGCTCGCCCGCCAGCTGGCCGGGGCGGGCGTGCCGACCGCCGAACTGCACGGGGACCTGCAGCAAAGCGCCCGCACCAAGAACCTGGCGTCGTTTTCCTCCGGCGCGGTCCGCGTCATGGTCGCGACCGACATCGCCGCACGCGGCATCCATGTCGATGACATCGGCCTGGTCATCCACGCGGATTCGCCGACCGAGCACAAGGCCTACCTGCACCGGGCCGGGCGCACCGCCCGCGCGGGCGCGGCCGGCATGGTGATCACCCTGCAGACCCCGAGCCAGGCCAGCGAGGTGCGGCGGCTCATGCGCCGCGCGGGCGTGGCCCCGCTGGCCGCCGTGACGGCCAGCCCGGACTCGCCGGTGCTCCGGTCGATTGCCGGGCCACCCGCCGAGCGGATCATGCCGTCTGCGCGGCGCCCCGACCAGGAGCAGGCCCTGGCGGCGGTCAACGCCACCGGAGCCGGCGCGGCCGCGATGTCCCGCATGTCCGGTGGCTACCGCGGGCGGCGCAGGCGCTGACCGCTCACCCCAAAGACCTGTCCGCACGACGGTCGTGCGGACCTTCCGGATCGTAACCAATGAAGGAGAAAGAAGATGGCCCTCGGCACCGTGAAGTGGTTCAACGCGGAAAAGGGGTTCGGGTTCATAGCGCCCGAAGACGGCAGCGCCGACGTGTTCGTGCACTACTCGGCGATCGAATCCAGCGGCTACCGCAGCCTGGAAGAAAACCAGAAGGTCGAGTTCACCACCACGCGAGGCCCCAAGGGCCCGCAAGCGGAGCAGGTGCGCCCGGTCTGACCGCCGCCTGCCCCGGCCTGCCGCAAGCTGCGGCTGAGGCAGAAACCGTTAAGGTGCTTGATCAATGACAGCGATCGTGCTGCGGGTCCGCCTCGTCGGCGGCGACCATCTGGACGTCGTCTACGACGAGGCGGGCACCGCAGCCGACGACGACATCCTCGAGCACGCGATCTCGACCCTGGCCCAGGACGGCGGGGCGCTGCGCTGCAAGCACGGCGACCGGCTCATCGTGCTCTACGGCAGGGGTGTCGTCACGGTCGAGGTGGCCCCGCGCGGCGCGGTCCTGTAACGGCTCGCATGGATAGCGGCACGGCCACCTCGGCCGCGCCGCTACAGAGGTTCGGTGACCCATCGCCAGCCGCGCGCCTCGTCATGCGCCGGCCGGACCAGGAAGGCTCCGGACGCGTCGGATAGCTGGGCGATGATACTGATCAGCTGGCGGTGAAAGTCCTCCGCCGGGTGCGCACCATCCCGCTTGCCGGGATCAGCCAGTATCACGCTCGCCCCCTCGCCATGGCCGAGCCGAGCGGTGATATTGCCGTCGTGATCCACAGCGACACCGACAATCGCCGCCGCTCGTACTATGTTGCTGCCGTCGTCCCCGGCTACCCACACATCAGGCGCTTCCATGCGCCTCACCTCCCGGCCTTATCACGGCATCGTCCCGCTGCGGCGGCACCGCCGTGGTGTGCTGCACAGCCGATCATCATGCCGCGGCAGGCGGGACCTCCGGGGAGCAACCAGCTCATCCGGCTGCCGAGATCCACATATAGCCACTCTCACCTGCACGGATGAGTTTCCGGGACAGGCAGCGTTACTCGGCAAGCGCTACTTCTCGACGTAGAAGAGGCGCTTGTTGACGAATTCGTCGATGCCGAGGGGGCCTAGCTCGCGGCCGAAGCCTGAGCGCTTGGTGCCGCCGAAGGGCAGGTCCGCGCCCTCGCCTGCCGGGGTGTTTACGTTGGCCATGCCGACCTCCAGCTGCTCGGCAACCTTGATTGCCCGCTCCTCGTCGGTCGACCAGACCGCGCCGCCAAGGCCGAAGTCCACCACGTTGGCGAGCTGGACCGCCTCGTCGTCGCTGCTGACCTTGTAGACGACGGCGACCGGGCCGAACAGCTCCTCGCGGTAGGCCCGCATTTCCGGGGTCACGCCGGTGAGCACGGCCGGGGCGAAGTACGCGCCCTTACCGTCGTCGAGCGTGCCGCCGACGTGCAGCGTGGCGCCCTTCGATACCGCGTCCTGTACCTGGGCGAGGAGGTTCTCCGCTGCCTTACGGGAGACCATCGGGCTGTAGGAGCGCGGGGAGTCATCGCCCGGCTGGCGCGGCGACATCGCGGTGGCCCGCTTGACCAGGGCGGCCACGAAGTCGTCATAGATGTCGTCCATGACGATCATCCGCTTGTTGGAGTTGCAGGCCTGGCCGACGTTCTCCATCCGGGTGACCCAGGCGGTCTTAGCCGCGCCCTCGACGTCGCCGGTGTCGAGGATGATGTACGGGTCGGAGCCGCCCAGCTCAAGGACGACCTTCTTCAGGTTCCGGCCGGCGGTCTCGGCGACTGCGGTTCCGGCGCGCTCGGAGCCGGTTAGCGACACGCCGCGCAGCCGCGGGTCGGCGATCATCGCGGCGACCTGCTCGTGGGTCGCGAAGAGGTTGACGTACCCGCCGTCCGGCACGCCCGCGTCCTTCATGATCTGCGCGATCGCCAGGGCCGAGGTGGGGCAGTTTTCCGCATGCTTGAGTATGACGGTATTGCCGACGATCAGGTTGGGCGCGGCGAACCTGGTCACCTGATAATACGGGTAGTTCCACGGCATCACGCCGAGTACCGGGCCGACGGGCCGGTACTCGACGCGCGCGGCGTCATGGCCGGGCAGCGGCTTGTCGGCGATGAGCCCGGGGCCGTTGTCGGCGTAGTAGTTGAAGATGTCGGTGCAGAACTCGGCCTCGCCGACGGCCTGCGCGGGCCGCTTGCCCATCTCCTTGGTGATCAGCGCGGCCAGGTCGGCGGCGCGCTCGGTGAACAGCTCGGCGATCCGCTTCACGACTACGGCGCGTTCGGCGACCGGGCGCAGCCGCCATGCTGCGAACGCCTCGGTGGCGGCGGCGAGCGCCTCCGCTACCTCCGCGTCCGTGGCAAAGGGGAAAGTCTCGGTCACCTCGCCGGTCGCCGGGTCGGTTACCTGATAAGGCGGGGTCTGCGTCATGCCTGCTCCCGGTGTCACTGCGGTAAAGGGTCCAGTGAGACAACGCTACGGGAGCAAGGTACCCGGCCCAAGACCCCATCCCCCTTCCGGGGCCGGGACCGGGCCTGTGGGCCAGGATGGTCATGAGCGGTACCGGCGGTGAGCCGGAACCGCGACTGAACGGAGCGATCTCGCGGCACGCGGGCCGCTCACGAGTGTTTCGCTCGTGCGCCTCGCCGTCGATCCGAAGCACGAGTTCGCCGTCTTCAATGATGTGCAGGGTGCCGATATCGGCGAAGCCGACCGAGAAAGTCCGCAGCGGAGCGTACGCAACGATCCGTTCTCCGCTCAGACGGACACTCCGGAGCAGCTCCGAGAGCAAGTCGTCCGGCTGGCCATATGCGTCGAGGCCGAGCGCGGCGTCCTCGAGCGCCGGAGGATCGGCAAACTCTCGCGGCCGTCGGAGCAAATCGGCTGGCGTCGCTGGACGATCGGCAAGATGTTCCGGCGGAGCGGTCATTGTCTCTACCCATTCCTCGGATTACGCTCGACAAACAGCGAGTGGAGCGGCCAATCGGACGGGCTTGGGACAAGGTTGGGGCGCTCTGTCAGGTGTCAACTTCTTCCATTGGCGTGGCAGCCCGCCATCGGAAGTTCGCCCGACATTCTCGTCCAGGCCTGGGTCCGCTCGCTTGCGTCAACTTATCGTACCGGACAGACGTAACTCGACCAGAAAGGAAACAAAACCCATGACATCGAGAACTGGTGAAGCTGGGCAGGACAAGCCGACCAAGATCAGCTTCGTCTATTCCAACCCCACCGACCCGGCCGCCTTCGAGGCGGCTTACCCCGAGCAGCTTGCGCTGGCACGGAAGCTCCCCGGCCTGACTCGGCTGCAGACGTCGAAGGTCTGGCCCAAGGAAGACGGCGGCCCGACCCCGGCATACCGACTGTTGGACCTGTACTTTGCCGACTACGCGGCGGCCAGCGATGCCGCCGCAGAGGCTGGCGCCCTTGTCGGCGCTACCCTCGAGCACGCCACCGGAGGCGTAGTGATCGCATTCGCGGAGGTCCTCGACGACGCTTAGACCGGCACGAGACAGATTCCAGTCCCGCCGTCACTGCAGCAACCAATTAGCGGGAGGGGGACGGGACAGGTCCCCTTCCCGGCCACAGCCTGGTGGCTCGATCTCGCGTAGCGAATCCAACCCACGAGCGTTTTTAGCATCGTCCAGCTCAGGATTTTCCCTGGTTTTAGGCCTTCCCTATCGCTGCAGTCGCGATTGCGGCAACATCATCATTGTGCAGCCGTCAGGTCGATGGACCAGTACCTTTGCAACGGCTTTAACTGCCGGCCAGAGTTCGGACATAAGCTGGTCGGCCTTGCGGTAAACCTGGAACCCAGGATTCAGGTCCGGTATCCAGGCCAGGAGCGTCCACCCGCACGTCCTGAGACACAGCGGCCCTCGTGCTGGCGAACTGCACCAGTCGGCTCGCGAAGGTGCCACGTTCGCGGACGCTCAGTCGAGACAGAACTCGTTGCCCTCGATGTCCTGCATCACGAGGCACGACTCGTTGCCGCCATCGGCAGGCAGCAGCCGCACGCGTACCGCGCCGAGCGCGACCAGTCGTGCGCATTCGGCCTCGAGTGCGGCCAGGCGCTCTTCACCCACGAGCCCGGTGCCGACCCGCACGTCAAGATGCAGCCGGTTCTTGACGACCTTGCCTTCCGGAACGCGCTGGAAGTACAGTCGCGGGCCTGTACCTGAGGGATCAATGCACGCGAACGCTGAACCCTGATGCTCAGGCGGCAGCGCGCGATCGAAATCGTCCCAGCTAGCAAACCCCTCCGGTGGCGGCGGCACGACGTACCCCAGCACCTCGCACCAGAAACGAGCGACGCGCTCAGGTTCTGCGCAGTCGAAGGTGACCTGGATCTGCTTGACCGACGCCATCGGTCCACCATAGAGGCGGGGTCTTTCGCCGTCTCCACGGGCCCGGCCCCATGGCGGGTATGGCCGGTGCGTCAGGAGCCCGGAACCAGGCCGTATGCGGCTACCCGGACCAGGATCATAACGGCCGGTGTTTCCCGCACCCGGTCCGTGCCTCGGTTAACGCCTCCGTTGCACGGCCAGCCATTCCAGGCTGGCCGTGGCGTCTTTGCGTGCCTTGGCCTCGCGCCGGAACAGCTCGTCGGTCTTGGTCAGCACCAGCGTGTGCGGGCTGCCGAACTTCCAGATCTCATGCTTGACTGGCAGCTCGGCGGAGCTGATCTGGTCCTTGACGTGCTTGCGCCGGGCCTCGGCGAGCGGCCACTCCAGCGTGCGCTCGCTGCCGTCGGCGAGGAACCCGCCGAGTGTGCCGCACAGTTCGCAGCCGCAGCTGCCGGACCAGGGGACCGACCAGTCGTCATCGGCCCGGGCCGGGCGTTCGGTGATCGCGGTGAGCCGCCGCTCGCAGTCCCGTGCCAGCTCCTCAAGGGGCGCACTCTCGCCTGGCCCGGCCGCGAGCGATCCCTTCCCCGGGCCGGGCGGCGCCGGGCACGGTTATCCTTTTCCTGGATACGAGAGGAGGCGCTACGGATGACGGCTGAGCACGTACAAGGTGACGAACCGCTGATACCCATGCCCGCGCTGACACTCGACGCGCTGCGGCAAGCGGTGGCGGCCGTCGTGCCCTCCCGGCTGCCTGAGTTCTTCCAGGAAATCCAGGACGCTTTCAGCCAGGCCGGCGACGAAGACGGCGTCTTCCCGATCCGGCACTTCTATCAGCGCTGGGGTGCCACGATCGCGATTGAACGCCGGCCTTTGGTGGCCGCGCGCCTGCACGCCGCCGAGCGCGCACTCGCTGACCCCGACGCTGACGTCCGCGAGCGGGCCATTCAGGAAGCCGCCGAGATCGTCCAGGCGGCTTACCACGAGGTCGCGGGTGGCTGACTGGTGCTGGGAATGCGTCACCGATGACCTGCTCGACGGGCTGCCGCCTGACGCCCTGCGGGCGGTCCAGCAGCTAGCTAAGGAACTGGCCGTACGCGAATCGATGGTATTCCTGGACGGCCCGGGTTTCACGGGCGATCCGCCCGGGCTGCGCACCATCCAGCGAGGTCAGCTGATGCTCGTCTACCTGACCGATGTCCGCGGCGAGCGCGTGGTCCTCATCCAGGTGAACTGGAAGAGGTGGGAGAGCTGCCAAAGCCACAGGTGAAGCACCCTAGCCCGCCAGCGGCGTCGCGGAGCTGATGGTTGGCCGCCCACCGGAACGTGTAGGCGGTGTGGCTGCGGGACCGGCGGGTGACCGGCGCGGTCCCGGCGAGCGCGGCCGGCGACCAGGGGTCGGAGAACCGGGACCGGCAGTCGCCGATCTCGGCAGCCGGGCGGCGCGCAGCGTGCCGTCGCGGGGCAGGCTGGACGCCGTAGCGGTGCTGACGGGTCCATTGTTACCGGCACCCGTACCCCCTGGTCGTGAGAGCTCGCGGACCTGAGCCAGGATCGGCGTCCAGTACTCAGCCTGCGACTGGTGGCCGATGAACAGGTCAATGTGCCCGCCCGGTGCGAGGTGCCAGCGGACCAGCGAAGAGCCAACCGCGTACCGCATGTTGTGGACCTGCTGCCACGGCGTGGTGTCATCCTCTTCGCCACCGAGCAGGAACACCGGGCAGGTAATGCTGCGCAGGCTCACGGTCTGGCCCGCGACCTCCAGCTCGCCCTTGAACATCGCGTTCCTGACGAACAGGTGCTCCACGGCCCACAGGTACAGCTGGCCCGGCAGGTCGACCGGGTGGAGATACCAGTCGTAGAAGTCACTGAACTGGTCGAGGTACTCGCGGTCGTGCAGGTGCCAGTAGACCTTGAGGTGCTCGGCCACGTGGGTGGCCGCGTTCGCAGCGATGGACCCCATGACACTGTTGATGCCGGGCCAGATGCCGCTGTTGGCCGCGACCATGGCCTTGTACAGCGCCATGTTGCCGCCCGGGATCAAGATGGGCATCAGCTTGCTGGCCGGGCCGTTCCCGGCGCTGGTGTCGATCGGCGCACCGGCCACCATGAGCGTGTTGACGCGCCCGGGGTGCAGGGCCGCCCACAGCGTGGCTTCCCAGCCGCCCTGGCAGTCGCCGACGATGTTGATCGTGCCCTCGGGCCCGGCGATGAGGTCCACCGCGCGGGTGATGAAGTCGAGGCGGTCATCCTCGGTGGTGTCCTTGGTGGCGCTGGTGGCGCTCAGCCAGTCGAATGCGTAGACCTTGGCCAGGCCCATCGTGAGGCAGAGCTGGACCTGGCTCTGGCCGTTCTTGTCGATGATGCACGAGGCGTGCCCGGCCAGCGGCGGGAACAGCAGCGTGGGAACGACGTCCTCGTCACCGTCGCTGAAGTCACGCAGCAGCGCGAACGGCGAGGCGAGCACGACCTTGTTGCGGCTTTGCCACTGCGGGGGGTTACGGTTGGTGGTCTGGTGGGCCCACAGCGCCGTGTCCACCGGCACCGCTATGGCCTTGGCCATGACCCGCGCGCTCAGCGTGGCCGCGCCGGACATGGCCTGGGTCAACTGCCTGAACATCGACTTCATCTCCGGATCGCTGGTAATCCCACTTGCCGGTGCTTCCTCATCAGCCATCCACGTCTCGTTTGAGCCTGACCCATCACTTCAAGTGCTGGCCCGGCCGTCGCCAGAATCTGTTCGTTCATGATCGAAATTCCCTTGATTATCTGGTGCGTCCATTAGTGAGCGCATTCAGGGTGGCGCCGCCATAGAGCCGCGTAAGGGGCAGGTCGCGCGGTCGGCTGCCCGTCAGCTTGATGGTGATCTCGCCGGTGCAGACGTCCATCTCCGCGACCTGGCCGGCGAACGCGCGACCGTCGCGGCTGGTGATCACCGCGACGTCGCCCGGGAACCAGCGGTCAGGACAGATCACCGCGACGCTGAGCGTGTTCCCGTCGGCCGCGATATGGCCGGCGGTCAGGCTGCTCGCGATGTCGTGAGTTACCGTGTCGGTGATGCCGTCGACGTACGGCTGTGTCATCATGGCTCGTCCCCTTTGCGTAACCCTTTGCGGTTTGCTGAGTGAGTGCAGCTGGCTGTGCCGAGAGAAATTTCGGGCAGTACCGCAAATTTTCGCTGCGGAAATTAGCTGATCGAATATGCGCCCTAGCTGCTGATGCAGGATTCTTTCTAGCCTCTGGGCGATGATATTTCCATCTTTTTTTCAGGCCCGCTGCTGCAAGCCTACGCACAGGACGGCAAAAGGCAAGACCGGGAGCGCCCAGGGCCTTCTGCTTTTGCTCAGATCGAGTTCTGACCTGCGGAAACGCAAATCGGAAATTATTTAATTCTTTTCGTTGTCAACCCGGTCGAGCGTGTATAAAGGGCATCCGCTGGGGTGCTGCTGCTCTGGCCTGGTAAGTAGTCAGAAATCTTCCGGGTGAAATTGACGAGGCGTGGTGCCGACGGGCCCGCGACACGCGGACGGGGGATGCGTGATTCCGGGGTTGTAGCGGTGTTTGCTTTGTTTCGTGACGGCCGTGGCTGGGGTGCTCGCGGAGGCGGATGCTGACGCGGGGCTGAGGGATGTCCTGGCACGAGTGCTGGGGGCGAACGAGCGCTGGGGGCAGCTGTGAGGATCGGAAGTTCCAGTTCCTGGGCAAGATGTACGAACAAGGCGTCGTACATCCCGATCATTCTCCTGGCGGACAGCCACGCCGCCTGCTCCAGCCGATCCGCGGTCGTCTCGTAAACGGTAACCCCGATGTCGTCCTGCTGCAGTTCCTGAGCATGCTCAAATTCGTCCTGGTCGACGAACCAGCGGAGAACTCCCG
>CAWIHB010000015.1:0-112389 GCA_963835775.1 uncultured Actinomycetes bacterium
GCTGCGGGTGACCTCGCGGGCGGGCGCGGGTCCGGGCAGGGCGGGCGGCTGGGTGCCCCCGGAGGCTACGGGCTCCTGGGACGCGGGTGTCTGGGGCGGTTCTGCCTGGAGGTGCGGCAGCCAGTCCAGCCAGCGGGGCAGGTACCAGCTGCGCTGGCCGAGCAGGCTCAAGGTGCTCGGCAGGATGACCAGACGGATCAGGGTGGCGTCCAGGATCAGGGCTACCGCCACGCCGAAGCCCATTTCCTGGAACTGCAGGAGCTGCCCGCGGGCGAAACCGGCGTACACCGCCACGATGATCAGCGCCGCGCCGGTGATGATCCTGGCCGTGGATGCGACACCGCCTGCCACCGCCTCCCGTGTCGAGCCGCATTGGTCATAGCGTTCCTTGATCCGGCTCATCAGGAAGACCTGATAGTCCATGGACAGGGCAAAGAGCACCGAGAACATGAACAGCGGGACCCACGCATCGATGACGGGAACCTGCTGGAAGCCGAAGATGCCCACGCCGGCCCCGTGAATGAACACCAGTGTGAGCAGGCCGTAGGCGGCCCCGGCAGACAGCAGGTTGAGCAGGATCGAGACGGCCGCGATCGTCAGTGACCGGAAGGCCAGCAGCAGCAGAAGGAAGCTGAGTCCCAGCACGAAGGCCAGCACGTACGGAGTCGGGCTGGTAACGGCATGAAAGTAGTCGGCCTCATCGGCGGTCTGCCCTCCGACGTAGACCTGCGCGCCGGAGCCGGCGAACGCCGACGGGATCAGCTGCTGGCGCAGGCTGAGTACGGCCGCCACGTCCTGGCTGGAGACGTCGTCGCCGCGGATGGGAACGGTCAGTGTGAGGATCGTGCCGTCAGGCGAGGCCTGAACGACACCGGGCCCGAAACGTGGGTCGCCGGCCAGTACGGTTTCGAGCTTGGCGAGGTCTGGCCGGGTACTGCCGGTCCCTCCGACCGAGACGATCTCGACCGGGTCCTGGCTCTGGCCCGGGAAGTACCGCTGGACGGCCAGGTAGCCCTGTTTGGATGGCAGGTTGCCCGGCAGCGTGGCTACTCCGCTCTGGCCGATGTGCAGGCCGAGCACCGGTGCCGCCGCCAGGACCATGAGTCCTCCCGCCAGCGCCAGGCTCACGGCTGGACGGCGCATCACCCGTCCGGTCACGGCTGTCCAGATCCGGGCTCCGGCAGCGCCGGAGCGCCCGAGGTTCTTGCCCACGATGGGCAGGCGCAGCGAGTTCACCCGGTCGCCAATGAGGCTGAGCATCGCCGGCAGCAGGGTCAGCGCGGCGGCGACGGAGACGACTCCGACGATCACCGCGCCGGCCGCCAGGCTGCGAAGGACGGTCACCGGTACCAGGAACATGCCGAGCATGGCGACAACGAAAGTGCTCCCGCTGAGGAGCACGGCGCGGCTGGCGGTGGCTCCCGTCATCCGGATCGCCGCCTCCTTGCCGCGGCCGTGGCCGCGTTCCTCCCGGAACCGCGAGATCATGAACAGCGAGTAGTCGATGCCGAGCGCCAGGCCCATTCCGGTCATCATGTTGACGATGAAGACCGACAGGCTGAACTCCCGGGCGAGCAGCGCGGCGATGCCCAGGCCCACGATGATGGACAGCAGAGCCATCAGCGCCGGCATCAAGCCGGCGACCACGGCACCGAACACCAGCAGCAGGATCACGATGGAGATCGGCAGCCCGAAGTCCAGTTCCCCGTGCCGCAGGTCGCTCGCCGACAGGGTCGTGAAGTCGTTGCTGACCGTGTGGTCGCCGGTGACGGCCACCGCGAACCCGCCGCTGCCGTTTGCCGCCTGGACGTCTTTGACCACCGGTTTTATGTCGGCGTCGGTCGCGGCCCGCAGTGCGATCAGGGCTGCGTGATGGCCGGACGAGACGAACTGGCTGCCGGCGCCCAGATCCGTGGCCACATGCGTGACGCCAGGAGCCGTCCGGACCCGGGCCGCCAGCCGGGCCACGAACTGCTGGAAGCTGCCGTCGCTGACGGTGGAGCTCGTCGAGCTGACCACGATTACGTCGGTCGGCCGCTGGCCGGCCGACGCGCCCAGCGCCTGGCGGTACAGGGCTTCGGCCTGGCTGGACTGCGTCGTCCCCACCACATGGACACTCGTGGTCAGGCCGCGCAGCGAGGTGCCGACGAGAATCAGCGCCACTACCACGGCGATCCCCCAGATGGCCAGTACGAGGCGCGCCCGCCTCGCGCTAGCCGCCGCCAGCCTTTCGGTCAGGCCGGCCGAACCGCGGCCTCCCGATGGCTTGGTGACGACGCCCGTTTCGCGGGCGGCATCGGGGCCAGCGGCCTGCGCCGCTACGGGATGCGCCGGCGGGCGGACTCGCAACCCCGGGCCTGGCGCGTCATGGCCTGTCTCATCCGAATGCCGGGAAGAATCGTTGTGCATCGTGGTCTCCTTTGTTGTGCCCCGGCGGTCCGGCGCCAGCGTGCGCCGGGCTGCTACTGGACCGGGCCGATCTCGGCGCCGGCGAGCTCGGCGTAGATGAGGAACTTGAACGGGTCGAACTGCTGGTGCTGCTCTAGGAGGCAGTACAGCGCGGTGCGGCGCAGCCCGGCCAGGGTGATGCTGGCGGGGTGGCGCAGCAGGCCCGGCTGGATGATCTGCAGGGCGAGGCCGTGGTCGCCCTGGCCGATGAGGGTGGCGGCGGCGGCGGCGAACTGCTGTTCCCTGCCTCCGGCGAGCAGGTCGAGCGCGGCGGCGTGCTCGGCCGCGGTGGCCGGCTCCAGTCCGGTCCCGTCTGGCTGCCAGTAACCGGTGTGCTGGTGGTAGAGCCGCTCGGTGAAGTGGTCGCGGATCACCAGGTAAGGCACGACCGCCATAGGGTGATCACGGAGTACCGCGGGGAGGCTGGCCTGCTCCAGGATGTCCGGGAGGGCGCGGCCGCCGCGGATGCCGTCCAGCACCTGGCCGTGCAGCTGGGTCAGGGCCGCCTCCAGGCCGGGGACCGCCTCGGCGGTGAACTGCTCGGTCAGCGTGGTGTGGCCGTGGATGAGCAGGCGGGGCCGCAGGCTGCCGATGAAGGCGAGGGCCTGCAGGAGCCCTTCGGGGGAGCCTTCGGCGGCGAATGGCTGTCCCAGGTAGGGCATGAGCACGTCGCCGGTGAACAGCACGCCGCTGGCGGGGAGGTGGATCATCAGCGCGTCTGGGGTTTCCCCGCCCGGCGCCGGGTACAGGACAAGCTCGGTGCCCCCGACGGTCAGCGGCGTCGGCTGGCTGATCAGCTGGTCGGGGACGACGGCCGGGGGGACGTCCCCGGCGTCTCCGGTGAAGTAGCGGAAGCGTGGCCGGTTACCCTGCTGACGGTCCAGTCCGGCGGGGAAACCGGCCTGGGCGATCACCTGGGTGGCGGGCCCGCGTAGCGCGCCCGCGCCGCCGATGTGGTCCCAGTGCGCGTGGGTGAGGATCAGGTGGCTGATCGCGCCGTCGGCGGGCAGGTCAAGGTTGCCGAGCGCGGCCTTGACCCGGTCCCCGGTGGTGCCGGCGTCGATCGCGACGACGCCGCCGCTGGTCGTGATGAACGCCAGATCGGCGAAGTCGTAGCCCTGGGCGACCTGGATACCGGGTTCCGGGCGCCAGATCCTGGGCGAGGTGAAGCGGAACCCGTCGGCGGCGGTGGCCCAGAAGCCGCCGAACATCAGCCGTGTGTCGGCCGGGACCGCGCCGAGCCCGGACTTGCGCATCGCCTCGGCGGCCTGGTCATCGTGGCCCAGCGTGGCATGGGCGGCGGCGAGGCCGTGGTACGCGGCGCGCAGCAGCATGGGCGGGAACTGGTCGCGGACGGCCAGGACGAACTCCAGGTCGGCCACGGCTTGTTCGGCCCGCTGCCGGTCCGGCGGCAGCCCGGCCAGGGCCAGCCCGCGGAAGTACTGCGGCGGGCCGAGATCGGCGGCTGCGGCCTGGTCCAGCTTGGCCAGCGCAGCATCCACATCTTCGCCCAGCCGGGCCTGGAAGAACCCGGCGAGCGCGAGCGGCAAGGCCTCGCCGGGCTGGGCGCCGGCCAGCTCGGAGAAGTAGCGGTAGCCCTCGGCGTCCGCGCGGGCCGCCGCGAGCCTGGCGGCCAGGATGACCGTGGTGTTCCGGTCGGCGCCCGGCCAGCTGGCCGCTGTCTTGAGTGATTCGATGTCGCGGGGGCGGGTGATCGGTCCGGTCATGGCAGTGATCCCTTCGGTGTCAGTCAGGTGTGGCCGGGGCAGCAGTTTGCTGCCGCAGGGTTACCGGACCGCTGAGGCGGGGTGCGCTGGGCTCTGGGCAACGCGGCCGCCTTCGGCTGCTTCGGCTTCATCGGCCGCCGGGCTCGCTGGCGGGGCGAGCTGGATTGGCTGGGCGGGCTGGGCGGGCAGGAACAGGACGGCCAGCAGGGCCCCTGCGGCGGCGACGGCGCCGGCGATGAGGCAGCCGACGGTGAGGCCGCGCAGGAAGGCGTTGGCGGAGGCGTGCTGCAGTGCCTGTCCGAGGGCCGGGTGGCCGAGGGCCGCGATCTTGCCGGCGGCCGTGTAGGCGGCGCCGACGGACTGGTGTGCGATCGCCGCGACCGGGCCGGGCACGCTGGCGGGCATGGTGGCGGTCAGCCGTGAGGCGTAGACCGATGCGTACACGCTGCCGATCACGGCCACGCCGAGGGTGCCGCCGATGAGCCGGGTGGAGTCGTTCACGGCGGAGCCGACGCCGGCCTTATGCCGTGAGATGGCGCCCATGATGGACTCGGTGGCGGGTGCCGAGGTCAGGCCCATGCCGAGCCCGTACAGCACCATCTGGGCCGCGATGACGTCGTAGCTGATCGTTGCGCTGGTGGTCGCCGCTACCCAGCCGTAGAACGCGGCCGTCGCGACCAGCCCGGTGGTGACGATGAGCTTGGTCCCCGCTCGCACCGCGAGCTGAGTCCCGGCGACCGATCCGGCGCCGACCGACAGCGCCACCGGCAGCAGGTGCACACCGGCCGAGAGCGGGCCGTAGCCGCGGACGAACTGGAAATACTGGGTCATCAGGAAGATGAAGCCGAACAGGGTGAAGAACGACACCGTGACCGCGCCGCTGGCCGCGCTGAACCGCATGTTGCGGAACAGCCGCACATCGAGCATCGGGTGCGCGGCCCGCCGCTCACGCACGATGAACGCGGCGAGCAGGACCGCCGAGGCGGCAAAACCGGCCAGGCTCCGTACCGCGGTCCACCCGCAGGCCGGCGCCTCGATGATGGTGAAGACCAGCAGTGCCATTGTTGCTGAGGACAGCGCCAGGCCGGCGATGTCGGGAGCTGCCGCCTGCGGGTCCTTCGAGGTGGGAACGACCAGCGCCACCAGGACTGCGGCGGCCGCCGCTACCGGCGCCATGGCGATGAAGATGGACGCCCAGCTGAACTGCTCCAGCAGCCAGCCACCGACGATCGGCCCCATCGCGATGGCCACGCCGGCGATCGCGCCCCACAGTCCGATGGCGCGAGCCCGTTCCCTTCTCTCGGTAAATACGTTCGAGATCAGCGACAGCGTCGCCGGGAATGCCATCGCGGCGCCCAGCCCCATCACCGACCGGGCCGCGATGAGCTGCGCCGGGCTGGTCGTGAAGCCACCAATCAGGCTGGCGGCGCCGAACACGGCGAGCCCGGCCAGCAGCATGCCCTTGCGGCCGAACCGGTCGGACAGGCTGCCGAAGGTGAGCAGCAGCGCGGCGAAGACGAGGTTGAAAGAGTCAACGACCCACAGCAGGTCAGTGGTGGTGGCATGCAGCTCGCGCACTATGGCGGGAAGCGCCACGTTCACCAGGGTCGTGTCCAGGTTGACGAGGAACGCTGCCAGCAGCAGCGCGACGAGGATCATGGGTTTGGATCGCATAGTGCGAGCCTGACTGCGACGCGGCCTTGGGGACATCCGCCGGATGGCCGATGTCGTTCCCCGGGACGGGCCTCCGCCGGGTACCGGCGGGCCCATCGCCACGGCGGTCTCGCCGGGCGCAAGATCCGGCCGGTTCACGGCGGCCTCGTGGCTGGCGGCTTCGCCACCCCGACCGGGCGGTGGGTACCTGCGCCGCGATGAGCGTCACGGCGCGGCCGGCCTGATCGCGGGCGGCCTGCTCAGCACCTGCGCGTGCTTACCCGCCGGCGGAGTGCGCGGTGTCCGCCGGCTCGCTGCCCCGATGGCGGGTCACGTCGGCGGCGAGCTGGGCACGGGTGGCGATGTCCAGCTTGGCGAACATGTGCGCGAGGTGGGTCTGCACGGTCCGGCGTGATATGTACAGCCGCTCGCCGATCTGGGGATTGGACAGTCCCTCGGCGACCAGGCCGGCGACCGCGTGCTCGGCGGGGGTGAGGCTGGCCCAGCCGGTCTGCGGCCGGCCGCGTGTCCCGCGGCGGCCGCGCCGGATGCCCGCCTCGCGCAATGTGGCTTCGGCGCGGGCCAGGTCACGGGCGGCGCCGAGCCGCTCGTAGATGCCGAGCGCCTGATCGAGGAGCGGGCGGGCGCGGTCCAGGCGGCCCTGCCGCGCGAAGGCGGCGCCCGCGTCCTCACTAGCAAGCGCGAGCTGAAGCGGACGCGACCCGCCCGCGCAGGCGCCAGCGGCGGCTTGCAGGACCTCGGCGTCGTCCTCGATCAGGCCCCGGCAGCGCAGCGCGGCGCCGGTCATCCAGGGCACCTCGTTGCGTGCCGCCACCTCGGTGACCGCCGCCGAGGCATCCCGGGCCCGTCCCATATCACCCGAGGCCAGCGCGAGCCGGACAAGATCGGCCCCGACGGCCGGGTAATCCAGCGCGAGCCCCAGCCGGGCGCACATGTCCCACGCGCCGGTCATCGTGGCGAATGCCTGTCCAGGCTCGCCGCCGGCCTCCAGGATGAGCGCGCGCGGCCACGCGGCCCAGGCCGTGCGGTAGCCGGAGCCCCAGCCGGCGAGAGCCCGGGCGGCGGCGCCGGCGGCCTCCTCGGCGCGGCTGAGGTCGTTGCGGTGAAGGCTGATCAGGGACAGCATGCCGTGCGCGAACACGTGGTTGTAGGTCGAGCCGATCTCGTCCGCCAGCTCGAAGCTTGCCTCGAGCTCGGCGATCGCGTCATCCCACTCCCCGGTGGTGAAGCGCTCGAAGGCAAGGAACACCTGGTACATGGACAGGGGCCAGCGGACGCCGCTCTCCTCGCTGATCCGCATCCCGGCGCCGAGCGCGGCCCTGGCCTCCTCGGGCCGGCCGAGCTCGATCAGGATGTGTCCCCGGGTTGCGCGGATCGGATAGCGGTGTCCGAGCCTGCCCGGGCTCTCGTCGGCCAGCTGCACCGCCTCGCCGGTGATCTGGAGCGCGTCCCGGAGATGACCGCGGGATTCCGAGACCCGGGCCAGCGTGGTCATGGCGACGCTGACGGTCAGGTGATCGCCGGCTGCCGCCGCCGCCGAGCGGGCCCGCTCCGCCGAGGCAGCGGCGCCGTCGAGGTCTCCCAGCGACACGCGGACGAAGCCTGCCCACGCCCAGGCGGCGGCTCGCTCGGCACCGGGCAGCGCAGGTGATGAGCCCGCCTGTTCCAGTTCCCGCAGCGCGTCGCGCACCTGTCCTTCGGCGAGCAGGGCGCGCCCGAGGCAGATCCGGACGGCGCCATCCACCTGCGGGTCAAGGTCGCGGCCCAGCAGCGAACGGCAAGCCGCCAGGGTGTCGGCGATCCGGCCCGACACCATCAGGCAGCTGGCCCGTTCGGCGAGCAGCCGGTCGCGGCCCGGATCGGCCGGCGCCATCAGCCCGGCCGCCCGCTCCAGCAGGCCGGCGGCGATATCAGGCGATCGCGCCGCTGCCTCCCGGGCCGCCCTGGTCAGCCACCCGATGGCCTCGGCGTCTCCTTGCCCGGCTCCGCGGGCCAGCTGCTCGGCCACCTGCAGCGCCGGGGCTCCCGTTTGCGCCAGCCGCTGCCCGGCCTCGCGGTGCAGCCCCCGGCGGACGCTGAGCGGCAGATCCTCATAGATAGCGTCACGGATCAGGTCATGACGGAACCGGATGACGGCGCCGTACTCTTCCAGGACCCGCCCCGCGATCCCTTCCGCCAGCACCACCGACAGCTCGAGCGCGGGACGGGCCATGGTCACCGACAGCTCGGTGACCGTGAAGCTGGATCCCAGGATCGAGGCGGCCCGCAGCGCCTGCAGCGTGTCCTCGGACAGGAAACTGAGACGGCGCAAGATCGTCAGCCGCAGCGTCGGCGGCAGCGTCACCTCCGCTACCTCGGCCCGCCCGCCGGCGGTCTCGATCGCGCCCTCCTGGGCCAGCGCCCCCAGCAGCTCGGTGACGAACAGCGGGTTCCCGGCCGCTCCCGATATCCCGGCCAGCAACCCGGGTCCCGGCACGGCGGCCACCGCCTCGGCCACCAGCTCCGCCACCGCCCGCTCGGTCAGGCCCCGCACGGCGAGAAGGCGCCCCCCGGCATCCAGCAGCAGACCGGCGAGGCGATCCAGTTCCGGGATGCGCGGGGAGGGACGCAGGCACCCGATCAGGGCCACCGGGAGATAGGCCAGACGGCGGCTCACCGCGGCCAGCGTCAGCAGGCTGGACGGATCGGCCCACTGCAGGTCATCCACGCCGATCACCAGCGGCCCGGCCAGCGCGAGCTCCTCCGCCAGGTCAGCGAACGCATCGACCGCGCGGAACCGCAGCCCAGGGTCGCTGGTCACCGTGATCGGGCCCCGGTCACCGCCCCCGCTGGCCAGCAGCGCGGCGATGGCCGCCCGCCGCGGGTCCGGCGACGAGCGGACGCACCCGAACGCGGCGGCCACCAGGCCGAACGGCCGGGTCCGCTCCAGCTCCTCAGCCCGGCCCGCCGCCACCTGCATGCCGCGGCCGCGCGCGTCCTCCAGCACGCCGGCGAGCAGCCGCGTCTTCCCGATCCCGGCCTCACCCTCGATCAGCACGACCGCCGGCCGGCCTGACACGACCCGGTCCACAGCATCCCCCAGGACCGCGATCTCCGCCGCACGCCCGCGGATGCCCGGGACCGGCGCCAGCGTCCCCATGAGCCGGATGCTACTCCGCGAGGAGCGTCCCCGGGGCAGCGGGCCGCGCGCGGATCAGGGCACCGGAACAGAGCCGGCGCCGGGCCCCCCGGTCACCTCATACAGCGCCCTGAGCAACCCGAGCCAGCCGGTGAAGCGGATCTCCTCGTGCTGGCCGGCGTGGCAATGCCCGGGATCGGGGACGGCCCGGAGGCGGCCGGCGGGCGGCTCGGCCCTGTCCAGGATGATGCGGATCTCCATCTGCCCCATCGTTGCCGCCCTGACCGGCGGCAACATCGGCCAGCTGGCCGATGTCTCCCCTGCCGGTGCCGACCGCGGGCACCGGCCGGCGCTGCAGCACGCCATAGGCCCGCAGCCCGGCGAGACCGGGCTGGTCCGCGAAGCCGGCCGGGCAGACACGGCCGGCAACACCATCCGCTTGACAGCAAGCCTCCGTAAGCTATAACTTACCGTAAGTCATGGCTAACCATTCGGCAGTTCTCACAGCGCTCGCGGATCCGACGCGGCGAGCGATCTTTGAGCGGCTGGCCCGGTCACCGAGCGCGGTCGGTGACCTGGCGCGCGAGCTGCCAGTGAGCCGTCCCGCTGTCTCGCAGCACCTCAAGGTCCTCAAATCGGCCGGACTGGTCACCGACCACGCGGCAGGCACGCGCCGCGTCTACTCGGTCGACCCCGCGGGTCTCGCCGCGATCCGCGACTACTTCGAGCAGTTCTGGCAGCAGTCCCTCGCCAGGTTCCGCAGCCAGCCAACCGATCCAGGAGGAGACATGACCACACGACTGCAAGCGACCTCGGTCACTGCCGCGGCCGAGGTCCAGGCGCCGATCGAGCACGCCTTCCGGGTGTTCACCGAAGGCATCGGCTCCTGGTGGGACCCCGGCCATCACATCCTGCAGGCCGAGCTCGCCGAGATGGTGTTCGAGCCGCACGCCGGCGGCCACATCATCGACCGCGGCGCCGATGGCAGCGAGTGCCGCTGGGCCCGGGTGCTCGCCTACGAGCCACCGCATCGGGTCTGCTTCAGCTGGGACATCAACCTGCGCTGGCAGCTCGAGACCGACCCGGCGAAGACCAGCGAAGTCGAGGTCACCTTCACCCCCGACGGACCCGGACGCACCCGGGTGGTGCTCACCCACCGCCACCTGGACCGCCACGGCGACGGCTGGGAGAGCATGCGCGACGCGGTCGGCTCAGGCTGGAGCCTCACCCACTTCGCCGAAATCGCCGCACAACGCTGACACGCGCCGGCGGCAGCCGGCGTGCTCCCCATCGTGCTGCCGGCCACCGACGACGATGACTTGGCCGGCCTCTACATTTTCAACGCGCCGCCAGATAGCGTTCGCGCGATCATGGACCATGACCCCGCAGTGGCCGCCGGCATCTTCACCTACGAAATCCATCCGGTCCGCGGATTTCCCGGCTCCTGCCTTCCTGAGTAGGAGCCGTCAGCTGACCACGCAGGAGTCGCCGTCGCAGCTCGCTTCGGAGTTGCTGCCGGGCGTGGCGGCAACGGGCGTGAGCTGGCTTGTCTCATCGTAAGCACGCTGCAGGAGCTGCAGGAGTACCTCGGGCGGCTGTGCGCCGCTGACCGCGTACTTGCCGTCGGCGACGAAGAACGGCACACCGGTGATGCCATACCGCGCGGCCTGCTGCTCGTCGGCTCGCACCGCGTCGGCATAGGTGTCCCTATCCAAGACGGTCTGTACCTGCGCTGCCGGCAGGCCGGCCTCGGCGGCCAAGCGCGCGAGGGTGGGCCTGTCAGCGATCGGGAGACCTTCGGTGAAGGTGGCCCGCATCAGGCGCTCCTTCATCTCCGGCTGCAGCCCGTGATCTTTG
This sequence comes from uncultured Actinomycetes bacterium, assembly GCA_963835775.1. Taxonomy (GTDB): domain Bacteria; phylum Actinomycetota; class Actinomycetes; order Streptosporangiales; family Streptosporangiaceae; genus Palsa-504. Next base: position 10,825 of record CAWIHB010000015.1, read on the forward strand.
GCCAGGTGGAGAAGCCGGTGGGCGTCGAAGGTGTTACCGCCGCGGATGAGGTCGAACCGGAACTCCAGGCCGTCAGCGGCTGCACGCTGGGTCATCTGCTGGCCGGCCTGCTCGGCCTGAGCGATCGTCATGCCGTACTTTCCGGCCAGATGCCCGGCATGGGTCCCACTACGCTCCGCGGGCGCGCCCGGGTCCAGTTCGAAGGACCGGTAGGTCACCGTGATCTCGCCGGGATGGCTGAAAGAGGCAACTGCGCGTTCGAACCGGCGCTTGCCGATGTAACACCACGGGCACACGACGTCAGACCAGATCTCGATATTCATGACAGTAGCAACCGTCGTGACGATGGCGTGATTCCACCGCAAACGGCACCCGAGAACGCGCCAGCCCAGGTCCAGGAATGGGATACAGAATGACCTGAGCAGCGCGCGTCCCGTGCTGATCACATGGAGCGGCAGCCGCGCTGAACGGCGGATCCGGCGCGACCGCACCCCAGGTCCCCCATCGCGTGCCATGACATGCTGGCCGTCGCCGGGCGGCCGGAAACGGACGCCGGGCCCGCTGGGAGGTGAGCACCCAGCCCATGCCAGATCCTCCCTGCCGATTCCTAACGGTTGCTTATCGGATCCATTGTGTTGATGGCGGTGCACAGATCAGCCAGCCCTGTGTGGTCCGCAGGCTCCACGGGTTCTCGGGACCGCCTGCCGCTGCCTGGTGTCCCGGTCAGGGGGTGATGACGGGCGGGCCTATGAATGGGTTCTCTTATCATGGCGATGATGGGTCGCCTCGGCGAGCCGGATTACCGGAGTAGCGCCAGGAATCGCCTGGGAGGCGGCGGGATGATGCGGCCGCCTGCGGGCTGCCCGGCGGTGGCGCGTGGCGGTGAGACGATGGCCGCCTGCTGACGGCAGACGACGTCGAGGTGATCGCCGGTCCAGATCATCCGGACCGTGGTGGCGCTGGCTTTGCCGTCGTCACCGGGCAGGTCGCGGCGTACGGCCCGGACCAGGCGGCTGTCGGCGGCCTGGTCGTGAGCGAGCGGCTGGGGCAGCTCACCGCCGGTGATCAGGGTGGCCGCGAGACTGTCGTACCAGTCCGTGACGCGGTCCGCGGTGCCCAGGATCTCCTGGCGTGCAGCGGCCACGTCGCCGCCTGTCTGGCCGTCGTCGCCTCGCCAGAGGTCCAGTACCGCGTCAGCCTCCAGGCGCAGTCCGGCGACCCCGGTGACCAGCCCGGCCACGCCGGCCAGCGGCATCCGTTTCGTGCCGCGCTCGGCCAGGAACGTGCGGAACGCGTCATCGAGCCGGCGCGATGCCGCCGCGGCCCGGGCCGCGGCGTCGGCCGGAGCGAGGAGCGCGGGCGTGCCCGGGCCGCCGCGTGAGGTCCCGGATCGCACCGTGCTGGCCAGGTAGCCCGCGCCGTCGGCGTACGCCTGCGCCAGCGCCTGGCGGAGCGCGGCCACCGCGCCCCGCGGCCAGAACAGGACACCCACGACCAGGCTCACGCCGACGCCGAGGGCCACGTCTTCGACCCTTACCAGGCCGACGCGCCATCCGGTCGGCTGGAGGATGCTGAACAAGATCACCACTGTGAGCGTGAACGCCGCCTGCCCGCCAGCGAACGAGATGCACGCCGGGGCGACCCCGGCGAGAAAGACCGCCAGCGGCAGCAGGAACCATAGCAGCGTGGTGTTCGTGCCGATCCCGGTGAGCAGGGCCGCGCCGGCGATGAAGCCCGCTAGGGTGCCGAGGATGGCGCGGACGGCGTCCTGCCCGGTGTTCAGCGCGTTCGAGCGCAGCACCGACAGCGCGCCCAGGACCACCCAGAACGAGTGCTGGACCCCGGTCAGTCTCGCGGCGAGCACCGCCAGCCCCAGCCCGGCGGCACCACGCAAGCTGTTGTGCAGCCAGACCGAGTGCGGCTCGAGGTAGGACGTGATCCGTTCCCGCGCCGCGGACAGGGTCCCCGGCACACCCGCGGGCTGACGGCCAAGCCACCGTTCCCGCCAGCTCCGCCGTTCGGCGGCCGCGGTCAGCCCGGCGGTGCGGGCGATGAGCGAGACCGCGTAGCTCAGCTCCTCCGCACGGAAGGCGGGGTCAAGGGAGGTGAGCCGTTCCGCCATGGGGCCGCCGAAGTCGACCAGGAGCAGCATCGCGAACGACCCGAACGCCGCGAACGTCGCCACCTGCGGGTTGCCGATGACCTTGTCGCCCACGGCGAACATGGCCGGCATGATAATCGCTGCCCGGGTGGCACGGCGCAGCGCGGCGAAGCCGCGGTCGCGCTGGCCCAGCCACCGCAGGGGGTGCACGTGGACCCCGAACAGGCGGACGGCCGAGTCGGTCATGGTGGTCACGGTGCCCTCCTTCTGCCGGGCCGGGCGCTTACTGGGCCACGGAAAGGTCGTAGCGCTGCAGGTTGGTGCGCCACAGTCCCGGCGCGAACTCGACCGCCGTGCCCGGGATGCTGCTGTGCTGCTGGGTGGTGCTCATCTCGGCCTCCCTGAGGGTGGTGTCAGGAATGACGCTACGATTCCCGCCGCGGCGTTCCGCCAGGGACATCCCTGGCGGCTGACCCTGGCCTGCGCCGTCCCGGCCCGTATACGGGCCGGGACGCGCGCTTGCAGGCTTTACCGGTCCCCTGTATGGCAGTTACGCTGCGGTCAAGGCGATGGCGCAGCCACGGCGGAGCTGGCCGCCGCGACTCCGGTACCAGCCAGGGCACGGCCGTTGACCCTGGCCTCATCGGACCAGCCGGGAGGCCGTATGAGCACGCACGCACAGCCAGGCGACCAGGTCGCGGCGTAGCGCCGGGCCGATGACCGCGAATCCCAGGCCGCCGGGCCGGGCGCCAGGGCTGATGATGCCGGGCGAACACTCCGGGAGCAGCACGCCGTCCACGACGTCGCTGACCTGGCCGGCCCGGCCCGGCGAGATGGCGTTGACCCGGATGCCGTAGGCGGCGTCCTCGATGGCCAGCGATCTCGTGGCGGCGGTCAGGCCGCCGTTGGTCAGCGCGGCGAGGACCGCGGGCGGGCCGGGGTCCGCGACATCGCCGAGGGACCTACATGTCCGTCCCGACCGAAACCTCCGCAGGCACCGCGGCGATCCGGCCGTTCACGGTCCCGGTTACCCCCGACACCGGCCACAACTGAGGAGCGATCATGGAGAAGTGCTCAGGCATCGACGCGGTTCACAACTTCTGGGAGCAGGTGTGGCAGTCGCCCCAGAACTACGACGCCATCGACGACCTCGTCGTCGAGGACTTCGTCATCATTTCCGGGGGCCGCAGGATCGAAGGCCGCGAGGCATTCAAGAAGTGGGCCGAGGACTTCAGCGCGGCCATCGGGAACTTTGATTCCGAGATAGTCGGCTCTTTCGAGAACCGTGACGGGTCCCGGGTCGCCGCGACGTTCCGGATCACCGGCACGAACAACGGAGCCTTCGGCACAAAGCCTGACGGCAGCCCCATCGAGATGACCGGCATCGTCATCTCGGCCGTGCGCGACGACGGAATGCTGCTGTCCAATCGGGTCGAGCGCAGCGCCTTTGAGATGTACCAGCGGTTGACAGCCCGTTGAGCGGACGGGCGAGGAGGGCTCTGTGCCGGCAGTGGACTTCTCGGCACGCCCGGTCCGGTCCAGGATTCACGAGGCCAGCGCGGGTCAATCGACGATCGGATCGGCGTGCGGTGCGCCGAAATAGGGGAACTCACCCAGGATGCTGGTCCTGGCGACAGCCGCGCCCTGGTCGACAGGAGTGTTGGCCTGCAGCGAGAGCATCACGTTCTCCACGTTGTCCGTCAGAGCGCGGCCGTTGAAGCCTGCGAAACCGAACGAGGCCGCCGAATCCAGGACATAAGGCAAAGTGGCCGGGAACAGGCGCTCCACCACCCGCTGGGCGTAGGCGGCCGGGTCGCCGGCCGTGCCCGCCAGCTGGGTGACGCGCGCGAGGGCGTCCGCGACGACCTGGGAGAAACGCGGCACGTCCGCAGCGGGAACGGACCGGTTGTAGTCGTCCTGCACCGCGGGGTCGGTGATGAAGATATGTGTCATCAGCGGCAGGCCCCACCGGGACACTTGCACCTCGGGCGCGTGCCCGCACAGCGACACCGTGACCCACGCGCGCACCGTCGCGGCCGCCTCACCGATCAACTGCGTGGGCACCTCCATCACGATGGCCGTGACGTTGCGGTTCTGGAAGTAGTTCGCGCCGTCGTGAAACACCTCCGGTGCGAATTTCCCCGTCGCAAGTGCGGCGCGGAACGCGACATTACCTGTCCGGTTCGCAGCGAACAGATCCGGGGCCAGGCCCGCGAAGATCCGCACCCCCGACCCGCCCGCGACGATCCGGCCGGTAGTGCCCGAAGCGATGACCTCGCCCGCCGTGCCTGCTGCGGCATCCCTCCCGGTGGCCCGGCGCACCTGGAGAGTCTGCACGTGCCGGCCTTCGGGCCCCGCGCCTTCGCCATGCCCGACCGCACCGAAGCGGATCTTGAACGTCACTTCCTCGTGAGCGTCATCGTTCACATCGAAACGGAACGCGTGCAGACCCTCCTCGTGGAAGGTATCGGGCGCCTTGGTTCCTGCGTCCGGGTTTACCGTCATCGCCATGACCGTGGTACCCGGCTGGCCGCGGAAAAGATAGAAGTCAAGGAGGTTGAGCCGCGGGTCTTCCCTGGCGATGGCGGTGTCGAAATGATGAGACATAGTTAAAGATCACCCTTCATCTATTTTGCCCCGGGCCTGTTGCGCCCGTAGTCCACGACAGAATGCGGCGGGGCTCCGGTACTCATTCGTCCGCAAGCAGGCGGCGGGCGGCGGCGGCGATGTGGGTGGCGCTGATGCCGGACGCGTCGAGCAGTTCGGCGCCGGTGCCGGAGCCGGGCATCTCGCGGACGGCCAGGTGGGCGACGGCCAGGTCGGTGCGGCCGGCGCCGGTCAGGGCGTCCAGGACCGCGGACCCCAGGCCGCCCTCGGGGTGGTGGTCCTCGGCGATGACCAGCCGTCCGCCGGTGGTCGCGGCGGCCGCGGTCAGCGTCGCGGTGTCCACCGGCTTGACCGAGTACAGGTCGATGACCCGGGCGGAGATGCCGCCGCCGGCCAGCTGGCCGGCGTACGCGCGGGTGAAGAACGCGGCGAAGGTGGACGCGAACGGCCGGTAACCGCGCACGGCGATGCCGACCGCGGCCGCGACCAGCTGCTGCTCGGCGATGAACATCTCGAAGTACCGCTCGGGGTAGGCCCTGGCGAACTCGTCGGCGAAGGTCGAGTTGCTCACCTCGCCGTCCATGGCGACCACCTCGGGGCGGGCGCCCAGCGCGGCCAGCGTGTCGCCGTAGGCCTTGCGGGTGGCCACCTTCTGGCCGCGCTGGTAGCCGGGCAGCTTGACCTCGGCCCCGCCGGACGCGGGCCGGGACCTGGCCGCCCCGGCCGGGCCGGGGCCGCGGACCAGCAGGTGCCGTTCGCCGCCCAGTTCCACCACGGCCCGTTCGGCCATATGGGCCGGCAGGGGCTTGCCGTGCCAGTCCTCGCGGTCCTCGACCTCAGAAAAGCCCCGGCCCTTGCGGGTGCGGGCCAAGATGACCGACGGCTGACGGCCGGCCAGGTCCGCAGCTGCTGGGCGAGTTCGGCAGCCAGAGCGAGATCGGCATCGGTGACGGGAGCGAACTCGACCGCCGTGCCCGGGATGCTGCTGTGCTGTTGGGTGGTGCTCATCTCGGCCTCCCTGAGGGTGGTGTCAGGAATGACGCTACGATTCCCGCCGCGGCGTTCCGCCAGGGACATCCCTGGCGGCTGACCCTGGCCTGCGCCGTCCCCGGCCGTCCCGTGTACGGGCCGGCAGCGCGCTTGCAGGCTTTACCGGTCTTTCGCTGCGGTCAAGGCGGTGGCGCAGCTGCGGCGGAGCTGGCAGCCACGACTCCGGTACCAGCCAGGGCGCTGCGCGGGATTCAGCTCAGCGTCCATGCCTGCCTCCCCGAAGGGCCGACACGGTCATCTTCGCCCAGTCAGGGCCACACGTCCAGGCTATGGCGGCCCGGGTCGGCATCAGGCCGCAGCCCGCACGGGACCAAGGTCTTGATTTCGACCCCCGGTGTACCCCCTGATCCCTCCGCCACGGGATCAGGGACGTCCCGCAGCAGTTCGTTTACGAGCGGCTGGCCGGCGCGTTCTGAGAGGATCTCACCTATGTCCGCACAGATTCCGGCCGAAGCGCTCCAGCTGCGATCGCTGGTCAGAGCCGATCAGATGCTCGAGCTGTTCCTGGACATGGTCCCGGTGTCAGAGCCGGGACCAGACGAGGTCGTCATCAGGGTTGAGGCCGCACCGCTCAACCCGTCAGACATGGGCCTGCTCTTCGGCGGGGCTGATATGGCTGCCGCGGTGGCGAGCGGATCTGCTGAGCGCCCGGTCGTCACCGCGCCCATCCCCGACGCCGCCATGCGGGGCCTGGCCGGCCGGGTAGGGACGCCCATGCCGGCCGGCAACGAGGGCGCGGGCACGGTCGTGGCGGCGGGCGAGTCTGCGGCCGCGCAGGCTCTGCTGGGCAAGGTCGTCGCTGCGGCGGGCGGCGGAATGTACGCACAGTACCGGCCGGTCAACGTCATGCTGTGCCTGGAGCTCCCGGCCGGAGCGACGGCGATCGAAGGCGCAGCCTCGTTCGTGAACCCGATGACGGCGCTCGGCATGGTCGAGACCATGCGGACGGAGAATCACAGCGCGCTGGTGCACACAGCCGCAGCCTCCAACCTTGGCCAGATGCTCAGCCGGCTCTGCATCGAGCAGCAGATTCCGCTCGTGAACATCGTGCGGAAGCCAGACCAGGAAGCGATGCTCCGCGCGGCTGGTGCCGTTCACGTCTGCAATTCGACGTCCGCCGGCTTCATGGCCGAGCTGACCGGCGCGCTCACCGCAACCGGTGCCACGCTTGCCTTCGACGCCATCGGCGGCGGCCCGCTGGCGAGCCAGATCCTGACGGGCATGGAAGCCGCCGCCAGCGCCGCCGCGGGCGGCTACAGCAGGTACGGGTCGGCCGTGCACAAGCAGGTCTACATCTACGGATCGCTTGACCGCGGCCCGACCGAGCTGACCCGCAGCTACGGCACGGCCTGGGGCGTCGGCGGGTGGCTGCTGACGCCGTTCCTGCAGAAGGCCGGCCCGGCGCGCGTTGCGCAGTTGCGTGACCAGGTCGCTGCCGGGCTCACCACTACGTTCGCCAGCAGCTACACAGCGCAGGTGTCACTGCCAGGCGCGCTCTCCCTCGACGCGATCGCCGGCTACGGCCGGCAGGCAACCGGCTCGAAATACGTCATCATGCCGAGCCGCACCGCCTAGTCACCAGTCTGCCGGCCGGCCTTTGAGCTGCTGCCAGTAGCGGCGGTGGGCATGCTGGGCGTGCTCGCTGGTCATCCACTGGGGAAGTTCGGTGTCGAGCGGGTCGGCGAGGCTGGCGATGTCGCGCAGGGCCGCGGCCTGGCAGGCGCGTTTGGTGAAGGCGTACTGCTCGAGGCAGTCCTCGGGGGTCTGCCCGGCGATGGCCACGGCCCGGTCCAGCAGGTCCTCGGGCGGGACGAGTTCGTGCACCATGCCGAGCGCGTGGGACGCGGGTAGGTGAACAGCCGCATGTTCGTGGCCCGGTAGCCGACGAACCACGACCCGACGGCGGCCGGGTTGCCGGCGAACAGCCGGAAATGCTCATCCAGATCAAGCCCCGCGGAGAACCGGCGGCCGGTGCCGGTCAGCACGACCGGAGAGTCCGGATGATCGCGTTCGAGCCGGTCGAAGGCGTCGTGCAGGTCGGCGAAGAAAGCCTGGTTCTGCGCGTTGACGGGGTTGGTCGTCATCGTCACCACGGCCACCCGCCCGCGGCGTTCGATCGTCCAGCTCATGTCGGTGCTCCTCTCGGTCCGGCTCAATGGATCATCTCAAGGGCACGGCCGTGCCCCGCCGGAACCCAGGGGATCCGCACCGCCGCGGCGGTCACGGCACTTGGGCCAGATGGGTCACCGGCGCCTGGTCTGCCCGCGGCCAGGACACGCGGGCCAGCACCAGCAGGCTGGCCACGACACCGGTGGCTCCGAGCACGATCAGCCGGGGGTCGGCCTCGTGGATGCCGAACACCCCCCAGCACAGCAGTTCACCGAAGATCAGCAGCCAGGTGCCCCGGGACACACCGGCCGTGTCCGCGGACCGGTACACCGTCCACACCGACGGCGTGACCTGGAGCGCGAACGCGACAGCCAGGACCGAGCCCAGCCCGGTGCGGCCGAACACCGCGGCGGCGGTGAGCAGCACCACCGCCCACACCGAGGCGAGCATCAGGGGCCGTTTCGGCATGCCGCCGCCACGGCGGGCCAGCACCACCGCGAGCTGCCCCGACAGCAGGGTCGCCGAGATGGCGGGCACCAGCGCGGTCCAGAAGCCGGACAGCGCGAAGTAGGCCAGCCAGGCGGCGTTGTTCACGCTCGTCAGCGCCGCCCACGACCACGACACCCCGGCCGTGGTGCCGGCCCGGCGGACCCGGGCCAACTGCGGCCAGAACTGCGGCACCGCCAGGACCGCCGCCACCAACGGGAGCAACGCGTACACCGTCTGCATCGGCACGTTCTCCGTAACTCTGTCCGGCGAAGGGATTCGGCTAAGACGTTACGTCATTTGGCGGGACGAATGCTTGCCACTTTTACTGTCACGGACCGGACTTCGGCAATAATCTTTCGGTATGGACTCAGTAGACCGAGCGATCCTTGCTGAACTGCAAGCCGACGGCCGGCTGACGGTCACCGAGCTCGCCGACCGGGTGCGGCTGACACCCGGACCCTGTCACCGGCGGCTGCGTGAACTCGAACGCAGCGGCGTCATCACCGGCTACCGCGCGCTGGTGGACCCGGCCGCCGTCGGGATGGGATTCGAGGCCCTGGTGCAGGTCACCCTGGAACGCGGCGACGCCGGCACCGTCACCGCCTTCGAAGCGGCCATGGTCCAGCTGCCGCAGGTCCGGCACGCAGAACGCCTCTTCGGCGACCCCGACTACCTGCTGCGGGTCGTCGCACGGGACCTCGACCATTTCGCGGCGCTGCGGGACCAGAAGCTGGCCACCCTGCCCGGCATCCACCGCCTCACCTCAACCATCGTGATGAAACGCATCGTCGACAACCGGCCCCTGCCGCTCCCAACCCGAGGTAGCTAAGTACGCTGCCAAAGCCACACCGGCGATCACGTCAGCCCCAAGGCACACTCATCGGACGTGCCCGACCCGCTCAGCATGCCAGCTGTCGAGCAGGAACGTCTGGCCGCGCGGCACTGGGACGCCGACAAAGCAGCGGTTGTTCGGCGTGCACGACAGGTATCGGTGGCCAGCGCGTTCACTGATTGATGTAGCTGCCAGGGGCGGGCTCAATTGGCGGGTAGCGGACGCTGCCGAGCGACTGGGACGCGGCGACCTGCTCGGCGGAGCGTTCGGCCAGCCAGGCCGCGTAGTGCTCCCACCAGGAGCCCTCATGCCGCTCCGCGCCCGCCAGCCACTGCTCGGCCGTGGGCGGCGTTTGCGTGTTGAGGAAGTAGCCGAGCCCCCGGTGCTTGGGGTCGGCCACCACGGTCTGGATGTGGCCGCTCGAGACCATGACGAACTGCGCGGGGCCGGAGACCATCTGGGTGGTCTGGTAGCAGGTCTTCCACGGGGTGATGTGGTCGGTGAACCCGGCGGCCACGTACGTGTCGGTGGTGATGCGGGACAGGTCGATGGGCGTGCCCAGGACCGTCATGGCGCCCGGGTGCACCATCTGGTTGCCCGCCACCATGTCGAGCAGCTGGTGATGGAAGGCGGACGTCAGCCGGGTCGTGTCCGCGTTCCAGGCCAGGATGTCGAAGGCGGGAGGGTCCTGGCCGAGCAGGTAGTTGTTCACCCAGTAGTTCCACACCAGGTCGTTCGGGCGCAGCCAGGAGAACATCGACGCCATCTGCCAGCCGTCGATCACCCCCCTGGGTTCCGAGACCTTCCTGGCCAGCGCGATCGTCTGCGGCGTCGCGAACAGGAACATCCGCCCCTCGGACTCGGTGTCCAGGAGGGTGACCATGAACGTGGTGGAATGGATCCGGTGATCGTCCTGGGCGATGAGGTATGCCTGCGCGAGGGCGGCGGTCATCCCGCCCAGGCAGGCGCCGATGACGTTCACGTCGGGCGAACCCGAGATCTCGCGGGCCACGTCGACCGCCTCGATCGTCGCCTGCACGTAAGTGTCGAAATTCCAGTCGCGCTGCGCGCCCGTGGGGTTGCGCCAGCTGATCCCGAACACCGGGATGCCGCGCTGGAGCAGGTACTCGTACATGCTGCGGCCAGGTGACAGGTCCAGGGCGTAGTACTTGTTCACCTGCGGCGGCACCACGACCAGCGGGCGCTGGCAGACGGTCTCGGTCAGCGGCGTGTACTGGATCAGCTCGAAAACCTCGGTCCGGTGCACGACCGCGCCGGGCGAGGCCGCGATGTTCTCGCCCTTCTTGAACGGCGTGGGGTCGACCATCGACGGCATGCCGTGGTTGTGCAGCATGTCGCCGGCCCAGTGGGCGATCCCCGTGCGGAGGCTGCCGCCGCCGGTGTCGATAGCGCGCTTGAGCGCCGCGGGATTGGTCCAGAGAAAGTTGGTCGGCGCCATGGCCTCCCTGATCAAGGAGGCTGCGAAGCGCATCCGCTCGGCCTCCACGCCCTGCAGGCCGAGATCGTCGACGAAGACGTCGAGCTCTGACCCAAGGGCGAGATACGCCTGCAGCGCCGTCCGGAACAGGGGGTTGTCTCGCCAGGCCGGATCGGCGAAGCGCTTGTCCCCCTTCTGCGGCGCTACCTCCGACTTGCCCAGCCCGATCTGCAGGAACTGCAGGCCGATCTTGGGCCCGCTCCGCAGCAAAGCCCGTGGCTGCCGCATGGCGACCTGGCCGAGAGACCGCAGGGCACCCGCGACCGGGCCGAGGCCGGAACCGGCGAGCAGGCCAGACCCAAGGACCGCCTCTGTGCCCTCCGCACCGCCCGCGAGCTGCGCCGCATCCTCGGCCAGGTTCTCGCGCGGCTCCGCCGCCTGCGCGCGGCGCGGCTGGGCCTCCACCGCCTGCGCCTCCGCCGCCTGCGCGCGGCGCGGCTGGGCCTCCACCGCCTGCGCCTCCGCCGCCTGCGCGCGGCGCGGCTGGGCCTCCACCGCCTGCGCCTCCGCCGCCTGCGCGCGGCGCGGCTGGGCCTGCGCGGCCTGCGCCTCCGCCGCCTGCGCGCGGCGCGGCTGGGCCTCTACCGCCTGGGCCTGCACCGCCTTCGGCCGGCGTGCCCTGGCGGCTGGTTTTGCTTGTTTCCGGCCGTTGGGTCCGGTCCCGGTCAACGGCGCCTCGCCGCGCGGGGTCGTCATGATGGTTTCTCCACCGTCCTCGCCATGCCCTCTTCACCCCCGGGGCGGAGGCCGCCGCAGGCAGCTCGCAGCTGACCACGACATCCAGGCTTCCTTCGGCGTCGCGGCGCGCCAGGGTCATTGGTCCTATATTCCGCGATGGTATGTCTCGTCTTCCGATGCGGGAAGACCTCACGAGGATGGGTATGACGCAGCGAGAAGTCAGATAAGCACCTATCGAAACCCGGGGAAGACCATGAGCGCGGATCAGGCAGAACATGGATCGCAGGTCGGCGAGCACGAGGCGCGCCAGGTGGCGGAGGAAGCCCGGGAGGCGGGATGGGAGCGGCCCAGCTTCGGCAGGCAGTTGTTCCTGGGAGAGTTCCGGCTGGGCCTGATCCATCCGCATCCGCGCCCCGATGAGGAGTCCCGCCGCCGCGGCGAGGAGTTCTGCGCCCGGCTGCGGGAATTCTGCGAGGCCTCGGTGGACGGTGCGCTGATCGAGCGGGAAGACCGGATACCCGATGAGGTGGTCAGGGGCCTGGCCGCCCTGGGGGCGTTCGGGATGAAGATCGCGCCGGAGTACGGGGGGCTGGGGCTCAGCTACCTGTATTACATCCGGGCGCTGGTTATCGTCGGGTCCGTCTCGCCGGCACTGTCGGCGCTGCTGTCGGCGCACCAGTCGATCGGCGTGCCGCAGCCGGTGACGATGTTCGGGTCCGAGGAGCAGAAGCGGCATTACCTTCCGCGGTGCGCGCGGGGCGAGATCAGCGCGTTCTTGCTCACCGAGCCCGATGTCGGCTCCGACCCGGCCAGGCTGACCACGACCGCGACGCCGTCGGCTGACGGGTCGGAGTACGTGCTGAACGGGGTCAAGCTCTGGACGACCAACGGGGTGATCGCTGACCTGGTCGTGGTGATGGCCCGGGTGCCGCGGGGCGACGGGCACCGCGGCGGGATCACGGCGTTCGTGGTGGAGGGCACCGCGGCCGGGATCACCGTCGAGCGGCGCAATGCGTTCATGGGCCTGCGCGGCCTGGAGAACGGGGTAACCAGGTTCCACGAGGTCCGGGTTCCGGCCTCCGCCCGCATCGGTGCGGAGGGCCAGGGCCTGAAGATCGCGCTGACGACGCTGAACACCGGCCGGCTGTCGCTGCCGGCCGGCTGCACCGCGACCGGGAAGCTGGCGCTGAAGATCGCCAGGGAGTGGTCGCGGGAGCGGGTGCAGTGGGGCCGGCCGGTCGGCGAGCACGAGGCGGTGGCCAAGAAGATCTCGTTCATCGCCGCGACCACCTACGCGCTGGAGGCGATGGCCGAGCTGTCCAGCCAGCTGGCGGACGACAAGCGTAATGACATCCGCATCGAGGCGGCGCTGGCCAAACTGTACAGCTCGGAAATGGCCAGCAAGATCGCCGATGAGCTGGTGCAGATCCGCGGCGGCCGCGGCTATGAGACCGCCGCGTCGCTGGCCGCGCGCGGGGAGCGTGGCGTGCCTGCCGAGCAGCTGCTGCGGGACATGCGCATCAACCGCATCTTCGAGGGATCCTCGGAGATCATGCGGCTGTTCATCGCGCGTGAGGCGGTGGACGCGCACCTGACCGCGGCCGGCGAGCTGATCGACGCCGGGCTGCCGCCGGCCCGCCGGGCCCGTGCGGCGGCCCGGGCGGGCGGGTTCTACGCCAGGTGGCTGCCCACGCTGGTGACCGGCGACGGGCAGCGGCCGGGAGCCTACGGCGAGTTCGGCCCGCTGGCGGCGCACCTGCGCTACGTGGAACGAGCGAGCCGGAAGCTGGCCCGGGTCACCTTCTACGGGATGGCCCGATGGCAAGGGCGGCTGGAGCGGAAGCAGGGCTTCCTCGGCCGGATCGTGGACATCGGGGCGGAGTTGTTCGCCATGAGCGCTGTGTGCGTGCGGGCGCAGCTGGATGCGACCGCTGCCAGCGGGACCGAGCGGGGCACGGTGGCGCCCGAGTTGGCCGGCCTGTTCTGCGCCCAAGCGCGGCTGCGGGCCGAAGAACTGTTCGGCCAGCTGTGGAGCAACACCGACGCCGCTGACTCGGCGCTGGCCCGGCGCGCGCTGGCCGGCCGCTACTCATGGCTGGAGGATGGCATCATCGACCCGTCGATCCCCGGACCCTGGATCGCCCCTACCGAGCCGGGGCCATCAAAGACAGAAGACATCCACCGCCACATCAGATGAAGCGGCACCCCGGCGGCGATAACGACGTGCTGGTGAGCGCCACGACGGCGACGCCGGCTCAATCGCGAACGAGTTTCAGTGCCAGCCTGGGCACGGCAAAGGATGCGAGAAAGATCGGCAAGAGCCTCTTTCCGGTGCATCGGAAGGCGACGGTCTCTTCCTCGGCGGCGTCGAAGGTCTGAGTGCTGCTCGAGTTTCGTCCATTGCGGACTTGCAGGGTGTGCCGTCCAGGCTCGACTGGTATCTCGATCGTGTGGTTCATTTCGACCGACCCGGCCCGCTCACCGTCGACCACGACATCGTAGGTGCCACGACGGACCTCCGCTCCGATTGCCTTATGCGTCACCTTCAGCGTTGCCGGCATTTGCTGATCTCCTCTTGTTTCTGAACGGCGCTTCCCCTCCGGAACTGCTCGGCATGCACACCAACATGGCCGGCGTGGTCCCGGCCGATGTCTCCGCCGCGCTCGCCCGTAACGTCCTGGGGGCCGGCGGCCCGCCGCCATCGGGTCTGTCCGCCGACGAGAGCCGCACGTACGAGCAGCTGAACTTCTTCTACACCAAGGGCATCGGCTACGGGATCGAAATGATCACCCCAAGCTCATCTACTTCAATGAGGTCGACCGGGGCTGCCACTTCGCCGCCTGGCAGGAGCCGGCGCTGTTCAGCAGCGAGCTCCGTGCGGCGTTCCGGTCACTGCGCTAGCCGGGCACCGCGCTAGCCAGGCCCAGCGCTAGCCAGGCACGCTGGGATCGAGGGCTGGGAACCCCCGGGCCCGGGTATGCAAACCACGAGGAGGCATCGTCATGAACGCACACTGGCGTGCGCCCACCGGGCTGCACACGGCCGCGGCCCGGCTGCCCGTCGAGGGCGAGCTGCCATCTTTCGGCGGCGCGACCGGGTGGCTCAACTCGCCGCCGCTGACGGCCGCTGACCTGCGCGGGAAAGTGGTCGTGGTCAACTTCTGGACCTATACCTGCATCAACTGGCTCCGCCAGCTCCCGTATGTCCGGGCGTGGGCGGGGAAGTACCCCGGCGCCGGACTGGTGGTGATCGGGGTGCACACCCCCGAGTTCCCGTTCGAGCACGATCTGGATAACGTCCAGCGCGCCGTGAAAAGCATGCGGGTCGACTATCCAGTCGCGATCGACAACGACTACGCGATATGGCGTGCCTTTGACAACCATTACTGGCCCGCGCTGTACTTTGCCGACGCACAAGGGCGTATCCGGCATCACCATTTCGGCGAAGGCGAGTACCAGCAGTCGGAAATGGTCATCCAGCAACTGCTGGCCGAAGCCGGATCCAGCTTCGGCCACGACCTGGCCTCGGTCGACGCCCGCGGCGTGGAAGCCCCGGCCGACTGGGCCAGCTTGGGATCGCCGGAGAGCTACACCGGCTATGAGCGCACCGAGAACTTCGCATCTCCGGGCGGGGTCGTGCCGGGCGAGCCGTACGTCTACACCGTCCCGACGGAGCTGCGGCTCAACCACTGGGCCCTATCCGGGCCCTGGACGATCGAGGAACAGGCCGCTACGGCGAACAAGGCCGGCGGGCAGATCGCCTACCGGTTCCACGCCCGTGATCTCAATCTTGTTATGGGGCCGGCCACACCGGGAACGCCAGTGCGATTCCGGGTGCTCCTGGACGGGCAGCCGCCGGGCCCGGCGCACGGGACCGACCTGGACGACCAGGGCCACGGCACCGCCGCGGAGCAGCGGCTTTACCAGCTCATCCGCCAACCTGGCTCCGTCACCGGGCACACCTTCGAGATCACCTTCCTCGACCCCGGTGTCCAGGCCTACTCCTTTACCTTCGGTTAAACCAGGCCGGGAGGCTTCGCTGGCGGGCGTTTTACAGGTCTTGCCCGGTTCGTTCTGACCAGGTTACGCTTCGATCAAGGCGATGGCGGCGGCTCCTGCCAGCAGGGCTGGTGGCCATGACGCCGATACATCCCTGGGCGTGGTCTCGAGCGGCGACTGCCGCGGGTGGCACCTGAGGTGCTCGTGGCGGCCGGTCTTGGCCTCATCGGGGCGGTGATCCGGATCAGCCTGGAGGCTGTGTGAGTGCCCACGCCCCGCCCATCGACCTGACGCCGGATAGCGCCGGCCGATGAGCGCAAATCCCAGGCGGCTGCGGGGCCATGTGACGGTGCTGACGGATCGGCTCAGCGAGCGCGCCGAGCTCGACCGGCTGGCTGGACCAGGCCTCGGCGCAGGCGCTGGGGTTCACCGCGCGGCGGCTGGCGGCCGACCCGGTCGGGCTGGTGTTCGCGGCCCGTGATCCGAGCGCCGATCTGGCCGGGCTGCCGGAACTGGAAGTTGACGGGCTGCACGACGATGACGCGCGGGTGCTGCTGGAGGGGGCGCTGGCCGGGCGGCTGGACCCGCGAGTCCGCGACCTGATCATCGCCGAGACCCGCGGCAACCCGCTGGCGCTGCTGGAACTGCCGCGCGGGCTGACCTGCGCGGAGCTGGCCGGCGGGTTCGGCCTGCCCGGCGCCGCGCCGCTGACGAGCCGGATCGAGCACAGCTTCCGGCGCCAGCTGGACGCCATGCCGGACCAGACCCGGCGGCTGCTGCAGCTGGCGGCCGCCGATCCGTCCGGCGACCGGGCGCTGGTATGGCGCGCGGCCAGGCGGCTGGGCATCCCGGTCCAGGCGGGGACGGCGGCGGCCGAGGCGGGGCTGGCCGAGTTCGGCGGCCAGGTGCGGTTCCGGCATCCGCTGGCGCGTTCGGCGGTCTACCGGTCGGCGTCGTTGCCCGACCGGCAGCAGATGCACGCGGCGCTGGCCGAGGTGACCGACCCGCGGGCCGATCCGGACCGGCGGGCCTGGCACCGGGCCCAGGCCGCGGGTGGGCCGGATGAGGAGGTCGCCGCGGAACTCGAGCGCTCCGCCGGCCGGGCGCAGGCCCGGGGTGGGCTGGCCGCGGCCGCGGCGTTCCTCGAGCGGTCGGTGCTGCTGACCGCCGATCCGGCCCGGCACGCCGAACGCACCCTGGCCGCGGCGCAGGCCAGCATGCAGGCCGGCGCGTTCGGCAAGGCTCTGGAACTGCTCATGACGGCGCAGGACGGGCCGCTCGACGAGTTCCGGCACGTCCGGGTCGACCTGCTGCGGGCTCACGTCGCGTTCGCCTCCGGTCTGGGCCGCGATGCCCCCGCCCTGCTGCTGCAGGCGGCCAGCCAGCTCGAGCCGTTCGACCTGGACCTCGCGCGCGAAACCTACCTGGCCGCGTGGGGCGCGGCCGGGCTGGCGGGACAGCTGCCGGGCCGGGATCTGCTGCTGGAGATCTGCCGTGCCGTCCAGGCCCTCCCGCCGCGGCCAGGTGATCCGCGTCCCCTGGACCTGCTGCTCCACGGCGTTGCCCTGCTGACCACCGGCGGACCCGCCGCCGCCGTCCCCACCTTGCAACGCGCGGCGAACGTGCTCACCAGCATTCCCGTCGAGGACGTCCTGCGGTGGGGCTGGATGGCCACGGTCGCTTCCACCGTGGTGTGGGATTTCGACAGCCTGTATGCGATCTCCGCACGGCAGGTCCAGCTGGTCCGGGACGTCGGCGCGCTTGCGCAGCTGCCGTTCTACCTCAACCAGATGGGCATCGTGAGCCCGTGGATGGGCGACTTCGCGGGAACCGTCTCGGTTATCGCGGAGACCGAAAGCGTGGCGGCGGCGACCGGAAGCCCCATCGCGCCCTACACGTTGCTGAGGCTCCTGGCCCTGCAGGGCAGGGAAGCCGAGGCCTCCGCGGCGATAGCGAGCGCGATCGAGCTGGCCGCAGCCGAGGGCCAGGGGATGGCGGCGGCCTGGGCGCACTGGACGGCCGCGGTCCTGTACAACGGGCTCGCCCGGTACCAGGAGGCGGCGTCGGCGGCGCAGCAGGCCACCTCGAACACCCTGAACCCGTGGATGTCCATGTGGGCGATGCCCGAGCTCGTCGAGGCGGCCGCACGCGCAGGCGACGCCGAGCTCGCCCGCGATGCGCTCGACCGGCTCGCCGAGACAACCCAGCCCTGCGGCAACGATGTCGCCCTCGGCATTGAGGCTCGCTGCCGGGCGCTGCTCAGCGACGGCGCCGGCGCCGACGACCGCTATCGCGAAGCGATCGGCCGGCTGAGCCGGACCCGGCTGCGCCCGGAGCTGGCCCGCGCGCATCTGGTCTACGGGGAGTGGCTGCGCCGCGAGGACCGGCGCGTCGACGCACGCAAGCAGCTGCGCACGGCCCACGACATGCTCGTCGCCATCGGCATGGAGGCGTTCGCCGAGCGCGCCCGGCACGAGCTGGTCGCCACCGGCGAAACGGTGCGCAAGCGCGGCGCCGAGACCCTCACCACGCTGACCGCGCAGGAGGCCCACATCGCCCGGCTGGCCCGCGACGGCCTGACCAATCCGGAGATCGGCGCCCAGCTGTTCCTGTCCGCGCGCACGGTCGAATGGCACCTGCGCAAGATCTTCACCAAACTCGGCATCAGCTCCCGCCGCGAACTGCACGCCGCACTGGCCCGGCAAGGACAGGACGGCCAGCCAGCCTAGCGCCGGACCTCAGTGACCGGCGATCTGGCCGCCGTCGACGTGCAGGATCTCGCCGGTGATGTAGGGCGACGACTCCAGGAACAAGACGCCGTTGACGACGTCGCTGACCTGACCGGGCCGCCCGAGCGGGGGAAGCCGGTCACCGAGGTCGGCGCAGCGTTCCGGCACGAGCATCGGGGTCTGGATGATGCCAGCCGAGACGGCGTTGACCCGGATGCCGTAGCAGGCGTACTCGATGGCCAGGGACCTGGTGGCCGCGGCCAGGCCGCCCTGGGTCAGGGCGGCCAGTACCGCAGGCGTACCGGAGTCCGGGTACTCGGCGAGGGCCGTGACGGTGACATCGCAGGCACTCCTTACTCGGCCGGAAGAGTGCGTACCATTACGGTCGCGCCCCCGGGCGCCCGATCGCGCCTGTGAGGTCCCTGGCCGGATACCCTGGTCGCTCATCCCGCTCGTGACCTTAAGCACGGCAGCTGCCGCGGATGCCCGCTGAGCGCGAGTAGCGTAGGAACAGGTCATTACCGGAGGAGAGTGCGGAGCTATGCCGGATGATGAAGCCGACCTCAGTTCTCCCGGCGGTCCTGCGGCGCCCGGCCCGGGAACCAGTCGTTCGGCCTGCTGATCGGCCTGGCCGTGGCCCCCACGGTGGCCTACTACGGCAGCATGGACCCGCGCGCGCTGTGGCAGGCCGGCGGGGCCACCGCGCTGTTCATCGCCGGGTTCGGCGCGGCCGGCTACGCCACCCGCCGGGACCTGACCGCGGTCGCCCGGGTCTGCTTCTGGGCCCTGCTGGCCCTGATCGTGGCCGGCATCGTGTTGATCTTCGTGCACATCCCCGGCGCCGACCTGGCCTACTCCATCCTCGGCCTGGTCATCTTCGCCGGGTTCACCATGTTCGACTTCCAGCGGCTGCGCACCAACACCGACACCACCGCCGCCCCGCTGCTGGCCGCCTCCATCTTCCTCGACATCCTCAACGTCTTCCTGTTCTTCCTGGAGATCTTCTCCGGCGGGGAACGGTAAAGGCCAGGGACGGGTCGCCCGGAGTCCCAGCCCGGACGTATGCGGACCGTAGCATCCGGCCCGTTCGGAATAATTGACATTCTTTTTGCCGAACGGCCCGCGGGACTGCAGCCGGATACGGTCAGCGGTCCCGCGGGCAACGGCGGACGCTCAGCTGGCGTCGGCCAGAAGGCGCAAGCAGCTACGGCGCGGGGGCGTGGTCTGCCTCTAGGGTCGCGCTCCAGGCGGCCCGTGGCGCCCGGGTCAGGCTCCGGCCGTACCCTGGTCGGCGCTCCTGCGTGGCCTGGGGCCTGGGGTGGCTCCCGGGGCCCACCGGCGGTTATGGTTAGGGATAGCTCGCCGTCCGGGCCAGCTAGGAGGCCGAATGCACCGTCACAGCCGGCCAGGTGCCCTGGACATGACGTAGTGCCGGGCCGATGGCCACAGGTTCCCGCCCACGCGGACGTGCCGCCCGGCTGAAGGGCCGAAACGCCGAATTGGGCCTGCTTGACGGGCTTATCGAGGCGGTCAGGACCGGGCAGAGCCGGGTCCTCGTGGTGCGCGGCGAGCCGGGCGTGGGCAAGACCGTACCTGGAGGAAGATACACAGCGCCCTAGGTCACAGGGGGCTGCACCCGCAGCGCGAACGCGATCAGGCCCTGACCGCTCGATGTGGGGGCCGCCCAGTCGCCAGGCGGTGGCCTGCTTCCGGCCGTCACTCCTTGGCGCGTCGGGCCTTGGGCTCGGGAGGCTTCACGTCTCTATACTTCCGGCCCGCCAGCACCAGCGCATAGAGCGTGAGATAGATCGCGCTAATGCTCTCCGCGCTTCCCAGCAACCCGACGGTCCCGCCATGACGGAACAAGATCAGCGCCGCCAGCGCGGTGGGCATCAAGGCAAAGAGATTCGAGAGCGTCCGTGACTTGAGGACCGCCTCGACCGGAGTCCAGGCAGTATCGGCCGCGTCTGAGCGGCGGCACCGGATGGCCGAGGCGACGAAGCCAACGGCTTCCCTGACCTTCTGCCAGGTGATCGGATCGTGGCCGCTCTCGCCCGCCAGGTGTGCGCGCCACTCGGCCAGTAGGGCTGGACGTTTACGGCCAGCGAGCAGGACGGCCAGGTCGGTTAGGCCACAGGCGACGAAGGCCGAGAACCAGGCAGACGTCTGCTTGGCCCACTTTCGCTTGTGGATCGCATTTACGAGCAGAAGGGAGCCTGCCACGTTGGCCGTCGAAATTGATGCCGACAGCGTAACCGAGTGGAACAAGAGGCATTGTGCTCGATGGCCTGCCGACTCCGACAGGGTTGTGGCTACTGCTGCTGCTGATCGGCCGACCCTGACTTCCACACGTCCGGCAGTTCCGTCCCCGCGTCGCGAAAGCGGAGGAACCGCCGGGCGGCTCGTCTGCCGTCAGGAGGCAGTCCCAGGTTCCGCTGCCGTGCGTGGTCACCCAGGCGGTGATCAGCCCGCGCCGCCAGGTGCCTGCGATCCGCACCCAGACGGGCGCGTGCTGGGGCGGTATGCGCTGCTCGCGCCAGCTGACAGGGGGCTGGGCTGGCTGAGCATCGGGCATTCTGCAAGCATACGAAATCGCGTTCGAGGAGTTCGCCGAGGAGAGAGATCGGCGGCCTGACGGCCTCGGCGCGGCGCTGAGCAACTGACCGTTGCCCTGGGCTGGCCGGTTCTGACCCTGCATCATCGCGTATGAGCAGCTAGCGCGCCGCTGGCCTGCGGGTAAGCGGTGATCTGGTGCCTCCTACGGCGAGTTCGGGGGAGGACAGCCGCACTTGCAGTGTTGAGCTGTTGTGTGGCCGAAGCGGCCAGTGCTGCCGGGCCATCTGGATGCAAACTACAGGCGCGTCCCAGGTTGTCGCTGGACTCGCATGCCTGCGATTGACCGTGAGACACCACTGTAGGCTGCCCAATCGGGCACGCAGCGGGCCCGCGCCGGTCGGCGGGATCGTGGCTGGCTGAGACGCGCACCAGCCCGCCCAGGGCCGACTACGGCGGTCAGGGGCAGTGTCCTTGGTCCTTGAGAGGCAGGCCGATTGTCCCTATCTGCACTTGGCCTCGCCACCCATGCTTTGACGCTGGAACATTGGAAATCGTAACGGAAGGTTAGACTCATGAAGCACAGACTTCTCGCCACTGCCGCCTCCGCTGCGGTAGTCGCAGGGCTCAGCCTAGGGCTGTCCGCGGCACCGGCTCTCGCGGCCGGGCCGGTCATCGCGTATAACGTGACCAACGTCGGTCACGGTGCAGGCTATGCCCTGTTCAGGGACGGCCAGACTCACTACCGGTACGCTACCGAGGCCGTGAAGATCCCGGCCACCATCCCTACCGGGGTGCTC
Organism: uncultured Actinomycetes bacterium; assembly: GCA_963835775.1. GTDB lineage: Bacteria > Actinomycetota > Actinomycetes > Streptosporangiales > Streptosporangiaceae > Palsa-504. The sequence continues at coordinate 32,269 of CAWIHB010000015.1, forward strand.
GGCTCCGTGGAGCTGTACGACCAGGCCAACATGGACGCCGCACTCATCCAGCTCGTCTGCAACGGCACCACGTGCTCCGTCATGGCTAGCTACAAGGGCGCCACGTTCGCCTACGACAGTGACATCATCGGCTCGTTCACGGCGGCCACGGCCCTCACCGGCACGACTGCCGGCGTGAATGACACCGTGCTGCTCAAGCTGTACTACAACCCGGCTTCGGCGACTCACGTGATCCTGTTCGGGGCCGACAACCTGACCACGGCCCACAGTTTCACGAACGCCTCGGTCACCGTCTCGCATCCCGAGCTGTTCACCGAGGCCGGGTACGGCGGCTCGCTCGCCGGGGCCGTCACCCAGGCGCAGGAGAACTTCTACTCCAGCACCGGGCCGGCCATGCCGATCACCGTGGTCTCCGGTATCGGGGGCACTGGCGGCCTCGTCCGCGATGACACCGTGAACGGCAGCGGCGGCGTGGTGCTGTCTCCCGATTCCACGCTCAGCTCGTCCAGCGGCGGCAGCTTCACGCTGTCGTAGTAGAGGTTCGCCGCGTGCGTTTCGGGCCTGGCCTCTGGCCTGGCCCTCGCCGTAAGGCCCGCTGGGCTGACATTAGGCTCCGGGGTCAAGGGTGGGTCCTGAAGATCGTTTCTGCGAAGCGGTCAGAAACGATCTTCGGGTGCCCTTGACGCTGGCGGGGCCAGCTCGGACATTGCGCGGCGTTCCGGCCCCGTGGCTGTGACCTTTCGTCCGGCGACCGGCACACCTGCCCTCGGCGACCGGCTGCCCGGCGAGGCCGACATGGCCAGGGAGTACGGCATAGCCAAGATGACTGCGCGGCGGGCCGTCCGTGAGCTGCGCGAGCGCGGGCTGGTCCGGACCGTGATCGGGAAAGGGAGCTACGTCAACTAGCGCGGCGGCCTAGCCCTCCGCGGCCCGCCAGGCCTGGGGGAGCTACGTCAACCAGCGCGGGGGGTCAGTCGTCCGGCGGCGGCGGTTCATGAACCGGGCACGGTGGCCTCGGTCCCCGGCCGGCCAGACCCGGGGACATGTGCAGAGACTGTCAAGCAGGCTTGCCAACGGCCACCGCGGCCAGGTATTCCGCCGGGACCTCCCTGCCGTACATCTTCGCCACCCGCCCGACCACCTCCGGCGTGGCGGGCAGGATGAACGGGACGCCGTACAGCTCGCACGTGACGGTCACGGCATCAGGCCCGGCCTTGCCCCCGATCACCGCGCTTAGCTGAAGGCAGAGGGGGCAGCCGAGGCGCGGTTCAGGGGCCACCGGCTCAGCTACCTCCACGACCCCGGGAGCCGTTGTAGGCCGCCAGCCTCGACCAGCCGCCGCCGTCCTGCCAGCCATCGTCGCCGTACACCAGGTCACCCTGCCACCGCCGCCGGACCTCCTCGGCCCTCCGCTCGTATCCCCGGCTGAGAGCCGGCTCGCACTCGTCGCAGGTGCCCGCACCCGGGATCACCGGCTCCCCGCAGCGCTCGCACCGGAAGCCCGCCAGCAGGGCCAGTCCCGCCGACCGGTCACTCGCCACGCAGTCAGGCGCTGGCGCGTGTGCGGGAGCGGCGGTGGCGAACTGTGCCGCTGTACCGCTGACGGGCCGCCTCCCCAGACGTGCCGAGCATCGCTCCTATCGCAGCCCAGCTGTGGCCTTCGGCGCGTGCCACGCTCACAGCGCTGGCCAGGTCGCGCTCGCCAGCGGCGACCCGGGCGAACGCCGCGGCGATGTCCCGCAGCGCGCGTGCATCCCTGACATCCCCGGCCCCGGGTTCGTGCTCCTCGAACCGGCGCGCCAGCTCGTCAGCGCGGCCCAGGATCTCCTCGGTCGTCCGCGGCATCAGTGATCACCGTCCTCCCGGGAGGTACTTGGCTCGGGCCCGGTCGGCGTGAACGATGACCGGGCCCTGATCGCTGTCGGCAACGCCGATCTCCAGCAGGTTCCCGTCTGGGCGCGGGCCGATGAACATCGTGAGACCTTCGTCCAGGTAGTCAACGCGGATCGGGTTGCGCAGCGCATGGCGCATGTCGTCATCGGCAATGCCGTGCCTGCGGGCGCTCGGTGCGATGTCTGGCACACGCAGCCAAGTTACCTTGCGGCCAGGCGTACCGCAAGTTACCTTGCCGCTCACTGCCCGGCTTCCTCGCGGCCGAGCCCGGCCCGCTCGTCCGGCGTCAGGTCCCGGGGCTTCGGCCAGTTGTGGTCCCGTGCCGGGGCGGCCCGTGCCAGCGCCCGCAGCCGGGGGTCGTGCTCGTCGTGCTCATCCTGGTCCGCGTGCTCACGGCACGGGCGGTCAGGTCCGGAGGTATAGCGGACGATGCAGCCGTGGGTCGTGCACCGGGCACCGCGGTCCGGGGCGGCGGCACGGGCAGTGCGGTCAGCATCCCAGGCGACGGGCAGCGGCGCCGTGACACTGCCCCGCGGGTTCCGCTGGCTGGTCACGTCTCAGCGCTTCAGGTCATCACGAGCGGTGGTGGTACTCACAATTCATCGCCCGTCAGTCGGGGTTCGCCGTCAACCGCTTTGCGGGCGGCCCGCGGCAGGTAGGTAAACCGGGCACGGCGGCGGCCGATCTCGGCGTTTTCCGGCCGGGCGCGGGTCGCTCGGGCGCTTCGTTTTCGGGCATGCCACGGTCCGTTCAGCGAGTGTGCCGAACGACCGCGACGCCGGGTAACGCCAGTGATCGGCTTCGTCCTGTACTGTCCCCACGAGGCTACCACTCGTGAGGACGTATGTCGAGGTAAGCCGACTAAATCGAACGTCAGCTCTGACTTGTAGACCCTAAGGGACGGGCGAGACACGCTGTGTCAGCCGCACCGATTCCGGGTCAAACCCGGCGCCCTTCCGCGCGGCAGGCAGGATCTCGACCGTGTAGAGCAGCCGCACGATGGCGCGCTGACGGCTGATGCCCAGCGAATCCCAGGTGGCCAGTATGTCGGCGTCCGCGCCGCGGAACTCGGGCAGCGGGTCGGGCTGGTCGCTGGCGGCCAGCTGCGACTCGACAGCGGCCGTCCGGTCCCTGATCACCCGCAGCGCCGAGGCCAGCGCCGCCTCATCGCCGTCCGCGGCGAACATGCGCGCCAGCGCAGCCTTGCGCTCTGCCAGCTTGCGCAGCTCTGCCCGCAGCGCGCCCGCGTCGGTGCCGTTCCTCGGCGGGGGGACCAGCAGGTGCGCGGCATCGCGTTCCAGCAGCGCCAGCACCCGGGCAGACACGTACTCGTCGGTGGCCACCGCGGCCCGGCGGACATGGCCGGCCTTTTTCTCGCCCTTCCAGTCCGGGCGCCCGGTGCACGTGTAGGCACGGCGGTTGCTGGTGCCGGTGCACTTGACCGGGCCGCCGCACACGCCGCACGTCGCGGTGCCCGACAGCAGCCAGCGCGGGGCGTTGCTGGTGCCGGTCTTCTGGCCGTCGAATTTCGACACTAGCCGGTCCCAGACATCGCGGTCTAGGATCGCGGGCCACGGCGCCGGGCGCAACTCGCCCTTGTACGTTGCCAGGCCGGCCACCGCTGGCTTAGCCAGGCAGTCCCGCAGCGTCAACGCGGTCCACGGCGTCCCGGTCACGGTCGGCGTGCCAGCCTCGCGCAGGTCCCGCGACACCGACTTCAAGGATGCGCCCTTGTCCAGGATGGCCTCAGCGGCGGCCCGGAGCACCGTGGCCTCAGCCTCGACCACGGTCAGGGTGCGGTGGTACATCTCGGTGTCCGGGGCCACCTGAAAGCCGTAGGGGCGCCGGCCCCCCTGGTATGACTGCCCGGCCAGCCGTTCCCGTGCCAGCGCGACCCGGCGGGCCGTGTCCGCGCGGCGTGAGCTGCTGGTCACCGGGGAGACCGTACGCAAGCGCACCATCGAGGCGGCCAGCGAGCTGACCGCGCAGGAGGCCGAGATCGCCCGGCTCGCCGGCGACGGGCACACCAACACCCAGATCGGCGGCCGGCTGTTCGTCAGCGGCCGCACGGTCGAGTGGCACCTGCGCAAGGTCTTCGCCAAGCTCGGCATCACCTCCAGGAAGGAGCTCCGTGCGGCGCTGCCCGAACTCCAGCAGCTGGCCCTGCCCGCCTAGCTCGCAGCGCGCGGGAGCATCCGGCGCAGGCCGTCGCGTCCTGCGGTGGCGGTCCCGCTGAAGCCCTGCCCGGCCCGCTCGGCCCACTCCGCCTCCGGGATCGCGTCCGGGTCGGCTGGCAGGTAGTGGCTGAGGATGAGCTCGCGGACCCGGGCCCGCTCGGCGACGCCGCCGACCTCGGTGACGTCGGTGTGCAGCGCGGCCATCCGGACCAGCTCGGCCCCGGTCGTGCCGTGCCGCTTCAGGTAGCCGAGGTCGGCCACCTGGTGGACCAGGATGTCGGCCTCCTGGGCCAGGGCGATCAGGTCGTCGTTCACCGTGGTGTCGCCGGAGAACACCACGGAGCCGTCCGCGGTGTCGAAACGGTAGCCCAGAGCCGGGACCGCATGGCCGTGGGTCACCGCGACGGCGGTGACCCGGACCGCTTCGTCGTCGAAGACCACGACCGGAACCCGGGGGATGCCCTCCGCCCGGGCCGGGACGTGAATGTCGATGCCCCGGACCAGCGCGCCGGCGTCCGGCATGTGGGCATCCAGCGGCATGACGTTCAGGTGGTAGGCGTAGCCGGCCAGGATGCTCTGAACCAGATCGGACGTGCCCGGGGCCGGCCGTTCGGGAAAAATGGTCGTCTCACGGTGGAAGAGCGCGTCGCCTTCCGGCAGCGCCTCAGGCCGCGACGGCCCGTAGACCCGGATCGGCGGCAGCGGCTGGCCCGCGTCCTCGCGGACTCCCCACGGGTAGAGGATCAGGCCGGCCAGATCGCCGATGTGGTCGGCATGAAGGTGAGTGAGGAACACCGCTTCCAGACCGGAGAAGTCCAGGCCCGCGGCGGCGAAGGCAGATGGCGAGCCGCGACCGCAGTCGATGACGAAGACTCGTCCGTCGACAACCAGCGCCGATGAGATCCCGCCGCGGCCCGCGACGGGCAAGGGTGCGCCCGCCGTGCCAAGCAGTACCAATTCAGTGGTCATGCGCACCCTTGCTTTCGTGCCGTCGCTTGAGACTGCTCCTGGTTGAAATCGCCAGTGGTTGAAATCGCCAGCAGGCAGGACATGTGCATGTCATGGCCGCAGGCGTGAGCCACCGGCACTTCGTGGCCGTCGGCGGCTTTGGTGGTCACGGTGCTCGCGTAGTCCACGCCGGTGTTTTCCCTGATGGGCAGCGCGTCGAGTTCGGCCCGGAGCATGACGGCGGGCCCGGCGCCGTTAGTCAGGACACCCACTACTCCCGTACCGCCGATCCCGGTCTGGACCGTGAAGCCGTACTTCTGCAGTTCCCCGGCGACGCATTGGGCGGTGCGGTGCTCGTGATGGGACAGTTCGGGATGCTCGTGCAGGTCCTTGTAAAAAGCCTCCTGGGCGGCCTGGATACCGTCATAGCCAGCCAGGATCTCATCGACGCCGGTCATTTCTCCTGCCCGCCGGAGAAGATGGCCAGGAAGAACAGGAAGACGATGCCGACGCCGCCGGTCAGGTTGCGGCCCAGCCAGGCGCCGAGCGCGAACAAGGCGGCGGTGACGGCCACATACCCCATGGTCTGCGCGAACAAGGTATGAGTCTGGTCCCTGGGTACCGTCCCGGTCCCCTGATAGGTGAGCAACGCGGTCATGATTTCCCTGCTCCTTCTGCCTTCTGGCGGTCTGATGCACCTGGCGCCGGCCCCATGCCATCCGGGCCGGTCCTGGTCTCCACGATGCCGCTGCCGGAGGCTGGTCGCGCCCGGGTCAGACCCCGGTCAATGCCCTGGCCTGTGGCCCGGGTCGGCCCGGGTGCTGGTGGCCATGCCGGTGATACCACCGTCCGTTCGGTCAAAAGACCTTTATTCCGAACGGACGGTGGTGCTCCGCCCGCCTCACCGGCACGGGCCCGCCGGGTTCACGGCGCGGCCGCACGGGGCCGGGGCGCGGCCGGTGTCCGGGACTTGTCCGCGTGACCTGGCCACCAGGCGCGGCGCCCGATGAGCGCGGTCAGGCTGGGCGAGAAGAACATGGCCATCACGAACGCGCTGAGCGCGATCCCGCAGGACACGGCGAACCCGATCTGGGACAGGATGGTGTTCCCGGCTAGGGTCAGCGAGGCGAACGCCCCTGACCAGCACGGGCTGATCGGCACTTTGGTGCCCCGATGCCGGCCAGGCCTTGGTTACCTTCGGCTCACAGACCTGCCCAACGTCGATGACATCAGCGCTAGCGGCAAGTCCTATCGGAAGGAGGCATCACATGAAACAAGTGCAGAGGGCCAAGCGCCATCGCGGATCGGCCGGCGAACGGCCCGAGCCGCTGGCCATCGACCCGCGCGACCCGGACATCGTGCACGCCCACCGGATCGCCCGTCGCAGCAGCCGTCCTGGTGCCGGCCGGGTGCGGTCCGGCAGCCGCCGCGCCGCCGCGCCGGTTTCCGGGCGGTAGCAGGTCATGGCCAGCTCCCTGGTCCTGCTGACCACGCAGGCAAAGGCACTGGATGACCCGCTGCCGTGCCACCGCGAGAACCCGCAGCTGTGGTTCTCGGACCGGCCGGCCGACCTGCAGCTCGCCAAGGCATACTGCCAGCCCTGCCCGATGCGCCGGGTCTGCCTGGCCGGCGCGGTCGAACGCCGCGAACCGCACGGGGTCTGGGGCGGCGAGATCTTCACCCGCGGCACGATCATCACGGAGAAAAGGCCGCGCGGCCGGCCACCCGGCAAGCTGAGGCCCGTCGCCGGAGTTGACGCACGCGGCATCGTCTCACCCCTGAGGTGAGCCAGGAGGCACCGCTGAGGCGGCAGCCGCGGTTAAGGGATCAGCCCTAGTTCCCGCGCCCGGGTGACCGCCTCGGTGCGGTTGGCCGCGCCAAGCTTGCCCAGGACGTGGCTGACGTGCTTCTTGACGGTGTCGAGGGTGACCACGAGCTGGCTCGCGATGGCCTGGTTCGACCGGCCTGCCGCACGCGCGCCAGCAGCAGATGCTCGGGCTCCGATGGATAGCGCGGCTCGTCGCCGGCGCCGAGGCCCTTCTCTTCCGTCCAGCGGGCCGCTCCGGCCAGGTCGCCCTGGGCCAGCAGCAGCCGCGCCCGTTCGGCCGGGACGGGGTTGAGCAGGCCGTTCACGGCGGGGCCCGGGGCGAACTGCAGGGCCTCGCCGATGGCGTCCAAGGCACCGGGCTGATCCCCGCTGGCCTGCCGGATCCAGGCCAGCGTCACCAGGCCGGTGGCCAGCGGGGCAGCATAGACGAGCTGACGGCACAGCGCAGCGATGATTCCCGCCTGGACGCAGGCCAGCGGCCGGCCATGCGCGAGCAGCCCAGCGCGCCCCTGCCGGTGCTGGCCGGCTCGCCGCCAGCTAGCGGCGACTCACCCCTAGCGACCGGGCGATCTTCTCGCCGATGACCGCGGTCGGCATGTTGGTATTGCCGGAGGTGACGGCCGGCATCAGCGACGCGTCCGCTACGTACAGGCCTTCGATCCCGTGCACCCGGCCGTCGGAGCCGACGACCGAATCCGGATCGCTGGCCGGCCCCATCTTGCAGCTCCCGGCCGGGTGGTAGTAGTGCACGGCAGCGTGATCGAGGAACCGCTCGATCGCCTGTCTCCCTGAGACGTCCGGGCCCGGGCGGGTCTCCCGGCCCAGCAGCCTGCGCAGCTCCGGCACCTCCGCTACCGCGGTTGCGTCCGACGCCGGGCAGGTCCAGCGTGGGCTTGAGCCCGATGGCGAGCAGCTCCCCGGCGGGTCCGATACCGGACCGGAGCAGGATCGCGGGGCTCCCGTAGGCGCCGGCGCAGAGCACGACCCGCGACGCGCCGATTTCCGCCAGCCGACGGCCCTCGCGCACGGCCACGCCGGCCACGCGGCCGCCGCGGATGAGCACCCGCTCGACAGGAGCATCGCCGGCCACGATGAGCCGGTCACGGACCGGGTCGACGTACCCGAACGCGCTGTTGAACCGGGTAGCCCCGTCGATGTTAACGGGGAAGGGGGCAATGCCGGCGTTCTGGTCGAGGTCGTTGAAGTCCTGCACCGCGGGGATCCCGTTCGCCACGATCGCGTCCCTGCAGATGCGCTGGAACGGGGTCAGCTCATCCAGACCCACGCGCCGCACCCGCAGCTGGTTCCACGCCGAGGCGAACAGCGGCGCGAGCTCCCGCGCCGACCAGCCGGGGTTGCCTGCGGCAGCCCAGCCGTCGTAATCGAAGCGGCTCCCGAACACGACCGCGCACGCATTGTGTGCCGAACAGCCGCCGACCACACGCGCACGGTTGAAGTGGATCACCTGGCCGCCGAACACGCCCGTATAGCCCCAATCGTGGGACCACAGCGGGCTGCTCGCCGCGTCGAGAAGGTCGCGCGGCCAGCGGCCGCTACCGGCCGGCCCGTAGTCCGGCCCGGCCTCCAGCAGCAGCGTGCGCTCGGAGCCACCCGCGGCCAGGCGACCCGCTACCACCGCACCCGCTGTCCCGGCGCCGATGACGATGGTGTCCACTGCCGCGGGGAAGCGTCCCGCGCCCGCCGCGGTGAGCCTGCCACCATCGGGATACCTCATGGTCCTGGCATAACGCAGCCCTCACCTCCACCGCTAGAGCTATTATCCCCTCGCCCTTCGAAGACCTTCAGTGTGTGCGGGTGGTGGTTGGTCTCCGGTTCTGGTGACCCCGGTGGTCTGGCTCGTTCGGAAAAAATCGAATTATGCCGAACGGGCCGTGGTCACCCGCCCGGGGTCCGGCGGGTGCGGCCAGTGCGGTCAGCCGGCGCCGGGTTCCGTCTTCGCCGAACTTAGGTTAGCTTTACCAAAGGCGCCGACGGAGAGGAGCCGCGAGGCATGTTCGCGTGTATCTGCCGGGCTGTGACCTGTGACCAGGTCCGCGCGGCGGTCGCCGAGGGCGCGGCCACGGTCGAGGCGGTGGCTGAAGCCACCGGCGCCGGGACCGGCTGCGGAACCTGCCGGGACCGGATCGCGAGCATGATCAGCGAACGCGGCCAGCAGTCCCAGGTCGCTGCGCTGCGTGTCGCCTGATCGGGCGCGGAGCAATCGCTAGGCTGGGCCAATGCGCGGAGATGATCACGTCCTGGAATTGCTGAACGAGCAGCTTAGCGCCGAGCTGACCGCCATCAACCAGTACTTCCTGCACGCCAAGATGCAGGAGAACTTCGGCTGGGTGAAACTGGCCCGGCACACCCGCGCAGAGTCCATCGACGAGATGCGGCACGCCGAGATTCTCACCGACCGGATCCTGTTCCTGGACGGGCTGCCGAACTACCAGCGCCTGTTCCCGCTGCGCATCGGGCAGACGATCACCGAGATGCTGCAGGCGGACATGGCCGTGGAGACCGAGGCGGTGGACCGGCTGCGCCAGGGCATCGAGTACATGCGCGGCGTCGCCGATGTCACCAGCGCGAACCTCTTCGAGGCCATCCTCGCCGACGAGGAACAGCACGTCGACTACCTGGAGATCCAGCTCGGCCTGATCGAGCAGCTCGGCGAGCCGCTGTACCTCGCGCAACTGGTCGAGCAGCCCGGCAGCTGAAGGCGGTCCCCGGGCGCTGATGGAAGCCGACCTGATGAGGCGGGCCCGGGCCGCGGACGGCGATGCGTTCCGGGAGCTGACCGAGCCGTACCGGCGCGAGCTGCAGGTGCACTGTTACCGGATGCTCGGATCCGTGCAGGACGCCGAGGACGCCGTCCAGGACACGCTGCTGGCCGCCTGGCAGGGCCTGGGCGGATTCGAGGGACGGGCCTCGATCCGCACCTGGCTCTACCGGATCGCCACCAACCGGTGCCTGAACGCGCGCCGCTCGGCCAGCCGGCAGCCGGCCATCCAGTGGAACGTCCCCCAGGTGGAACCGCCCGAGCCGACCCGGCTCGGCGAGGTGGTCTGGCTGCAGCCCTATCCCGATGCCCTGCTCGAGGGCGCCTGCGACGTGCCGCCCGGCCCGGAGGCCCGCTACGAGCAGGCCGAATCCATCTCCCTGGCCTTCGTGACCGCGCTGCAGGTCCTGCCGCCCCGCCAGCTGGCCGTCCTCATCCTGCGCGACGTGCTCGGCTTCCGCGCCAGCGAGGTGGCCGGCATGCTGGATTCGACCGTGGCCTCGGTCAACAGCGCACTCAAACGGGCACGGGCCAGCCTGCAGCGCCGGTACCCGCCGGTTCCCGGCCGGGAACCGGTGCCCGCCGCCGGGTCGCCGTCGGAGGACGCGATCGCGGCGAAGTTCGCTAGCGCGTACTCCGCCGCCGATCTCGACGCGCTGGTGGCCCTGCTGACCAACGACGTCTTCATCTCGATGCCGCCAGTGCCCTTCGAATACCAGGGCCGGGACGTGGCGACCGGCTTCTTCGCCCGCATCTTCGGGGCAGGCCGCAGGTTCGACCTGGTGCCGACCAGAGCCAACGGCCAGCCGGCGTTCGGCGCCTACCTGGCCGTTGCGGACGGGACCCGGCACGGGATCGGCCTGTTCGTCCTCACCCTGGCCGGCGACCGGATCTGCGCCCTGACCCGCTTCGAGAACACCATGCTCCCCTGGTTCGGGCTGCCCCGGTCGCTGCCGGGCCGGTAGGACGGCCGGGGTCTGGAGCAGGCTAGCTTTCTGTTGTGGCTGCTGACCAGGTTGAGGTGGAGGTCGGGGACCGGCTGGTGCGGATCTCCAATCCGGGCCGGGTGTACTTCCCGGCCCGCGGGGAGACCAAGCTCGATCTGGTCCGGTACTACCTGTCGGTAGGGGACGGCATCGTGCGCGCGCTGGCCGAGCGGCCGTGCATGATGCACCGGTTCCCGTCGGGCGTCGCCGGGGAGAAGGTGCACCAGAAGCGGGTCCCGGCGGGCGCGCCGCCGTGGCTGCAGACGGTGCGGGTGCACTTCCCCCGCTACGGCCGGCACGCCGATGAGCTGTGCGTGACCGAACTGGCCGCGGTGATCTGGGCCGTGCAGATGTCCACGGTCGAGTTCCATCCGTGGAACTCCCGGCGAGCCGATACCGAACGGCCCGACGAGTGGCGCATCGACCTGGACCCCGGGCCACAGTGCCAGTTCGGCACCGTACGCCAGGTCGCCGGCGTGGTGCACGAGGTGCTCGGCGAGCTCGGGGCGACCGGGTGGCCCAAGACCTCGGGCGGGGCCGGCCTGCACGTCTACGTCCGGATCCAGTCGCAGTGGGGGTTCGGCGAACTGCGGCGGGCCGCGCAGGCCTTCGCCCGTGAAGTCGAGCGCCGGGTTCCGGACCTGGCCACGACCACGTGGTGGCGCAAGGACCGGGACCCGGCTCTGGTGTTCGTCGACTACAACCAGAACACCCGCGACCACACGATCGCCAGCGCGTACTCCGTCCGCGGCGTGCCGGAGGCGACCGTCTCGGCGCCGGTCAGCTGGGCGGAGATCGACCACATCGAACCGTCCCAGTTCACCATCGCGACCATGCCCGCCCGTTTCGCCGAGCTCGGCGACCTGCACCAGGGCATCGACGACACCGCCTACCGGCTGGACACCCTGCTGGAATGGGCTGACCGCGACAAACTCGAGTAGGACCCGACCCGCCCAGCTGACGCCTCAAGTTCGCCGAGACCTGGCGGCCGAAGCGGGGCGGTACGGCATCCGGGCCTTCAGCGTCGATCCCGGCGTAACCCCGATCGGCCTGTCTGAGCGGGCCCTGTCCGAGCGGGCCCTGGCGGACGGCGCTCCGCCCGGATCCGCTGAGGCCCGCGCGGCCAGCGGGTAGCGGGTAGCGGGTAGCGGGTAGCGGGTAGCGGGACTCGATCACGAAACGAGTTAAATGGGCTCGTGAACGGGCTAGATCGTTGAGCGGCACCTCGCGGGCCGTCGAGGGCAGGGGCGACGCAGGCGTGCCCGGGACGCCGGGGCCCGGCTCGGTCTGGCGGGTATCCGGCATGCCCTGGCTGCTCGGTTCGGCCGCGCTGTGGTTTTCCGGCTTCGCGCTGCTGGTGTCCGTGGCGCCGCTGTGGGTGATCCACGGCGGCAGCGACAGCCTGGGGGCCGGGCTGGTCACCGGCGTCATGATGGCCAGCACCGTGCTGGCCCAGCTGTCGATGCGCCGGGTGCTGGCCCGCCTCGGGTGGCGCTGGACGCTGGTGCTCGGATCCGGATTGCTCGGCTGCCCCGCACTGGGTCAGCTGGCTACCGATGGCCTGTGGGCGGTAACGGCGCTGGCCGCGCTGCGCGGGCTTGGCTTCGGTGTCGTGACCGTGTGCGGGGCCACGGCAGTGGCCGGCTTCGTGGTGCCCGAACGCCGCGGACGGGCCCTGGGTGCCCTCGGACTGGCCGCGGCAGCGCCTCAGTTCCTGCTGGTCCCGGTCGCGCCCTGGCTGGCCGAGCGGGTCGGCTTCGGGTTCGTCTTCGTGCTCGCCGTCCTCCCGGCATTGGCCATACCGTTCGCCTGGCCGATCGCCCGGGCCGTGGGCGAGGCTGATCGCGCACCCGCCGACGGCTCCGGACGGGGTACGCCGGCCGCATTCCGGCGCGCGGTGTCCGGGCCGATCGCGGCACTGGTCGTGGTCACCGCGTCAGGCGGGGCCATCCTCACGTTCACTCCGCACATACTCGCCAGCCCGGCCCTGGGGTTCCTGGGGCTGCTGGCGTTCACGGGGGCGGCGGCGGCCAGCAGATGGGGGGCCGGTGGCGTCGCCGACCGTTTCGGGCCCACGGTGGCGATAGCCCCGCTGCTCTTGGTGTGCGCGCTGGGACTGGCCGCGATCGCGGCCGGAGCCGACTACGTGGATGACGCTTCGAGCCGCGTCCTGGTCATATCAGGTCTGCTGCTCGCGGGAGTTGCCTACGGCGGCCTGCAGAACCTGACCCTGACGCAGGCGTTTGCCGCCGCGGGCGAAGCGGCACGGTCCTCGGTCAGCATCGTCTGGAACCTGAGTTTCGACGCCGGGACCGGGCTCGGCGCGTTCGCCACGGGCGCCATCGCGACGGCGACCTCGTATTCGGTCGCGTTCGCCGTCCTTACCCTCGCCGCCGCCGTGGTGGGCGGCTGCTGGGGCCTGTGGTGGCTGGGCCTGTGGTAGCCAGCACTGTGGTAGCCAGCACTGTGGTAGCCAGCACTGTGGTAGCCAGCACTGTGGCGGCTGGCCAGGCGCGGCGATTAGGGCCCGCCGAATCGTGTTCAGGCTCGGGCCCTAAGCTCATCGCATGGCCAGGTACTTCGACATCCATCCGGCCAACCCGCAGCGCCGCGCGATCACCCAGATCGCCGAGATCGTGCGCTCCGGCGGCGTGATCGCCTACCCGACGGACTCCTGCTACGCGCTCGGGTGCCAGCTCGGCAACCGGGACGGCATGGCCAGGATCAGGTCGATCCGGGGCCTTGACGACCGGCACCACCTCACGCTGGTCTGCCAGGACTTCGCCCAGCTCGGCCAGTTCGCGTACGTGGCCAACCCGGTGTTCCGGGCCATCAAGGCGGCGACGCCCGGCAGTTACACGTTCATCCTGCCCGCGACCAAGGAGGTGCCGCGTATCTTGCAGCACCCGAGGAAGAAGACGGTCGGGGTGCGGATCCCGCGGCACGTGGTGGCCCAGGCGCTGCTGGCCGAACTGGGCGAGCCGCTCGTCTCCAGCACCCTGCTGCTGCCCGATCAGGATGAGCCCATGACCCAGGGGTGGGAGATCGCGGAGCAGCTCGCGGACGCCGTGGACGCGGTGATCGACTGCGGCGACTGCGGCACCGAGCCGACCACGGTGATCGACTACTCCCAGGACGAACCCGAGATCGTACGCCGCGGAGCAGGCGACGTGGCGGACTTCGAATGAACCACGGCCCGGACGCAGCCGCGATCGGGCAGCTCGCGCGGCAGCGTCTCGGCTTCGCGGCGCTTCGTCCCGGGCAGCTGCGCGCGGCGACCGCGCTGGCCGGCGGCCGCGATGTGCTGGCCGTGCTGCCGACCGGCGGCGGGAAGTCGGCGATCTACGAGCTGGCCGGGATGCTGCGCGAGGGGCCCACGGTGGTCGTCTCGCCGCTCATCGCGCTGCAGGATGATCAGCTGGCCCACCTGCACGAATCCGGCCTGCGGGCGGTGGTGCTCAACTCGGCGCAGTCGGCGGGCTCACGCGCTGAGGCGCTGCTGGCCTCGTGCGACTCCAGCACGTTCGTCTTCGTCTCGCCGGAGCAGCTGATGAACGGGCAGACCCGGGCGGCGCTGCAGCGGGCCGGAGCCGGCCTGTTCGCCGTGGACGAGGCGCATCTGATCAGCCAGTGGGGCCGCGACTTCCGCCCCGACTACATGCTGCTCGGAGCCCAGGCCGAGGCGCTCGGCGCGCCGGTCCGGCTGGCCCTGACCGCGACGGCCGCGCCGCCGGTCCGGTCGGAAATCACGCGGCGGCTCGGCCTGCGCGATCCCGTGCTGGTGATCGGCGACTTCGACCGGCCGCACATCCAGCTCTCGGTGTGCCGCACCCGCACCCGGCCCGATAAGCAGCAGGAGCTGGTCCGCGCGGCGGGCGAGCTGGCCGGCCCGGGGATCGTCTACGCGGCGACGCACGCCAGCGCACAGACGGCACACGACACGCTCGCCGCGGCAGGCGAGCAGGTGACGCTCTACCACGCCGGGCTTTCCGCACGCCAGCGGCGCGACGCGATGGCCGCGTTCCTAGGCGGCCCGGCCCGCGTCATCGTGGCCACGGTGGCGTTCGGCATGGGGATCGACAAGCCGGACGTGCGCTGGGTGCTGCACTTTGACCCGCCGCCCTCGCTGGACGCCTACTACCAGGAGTTCGGCCGGGCCGGCCGGGACGACCAGCCGTCGCACGCCCGGCTGCTCTACCGCTACGAGGACTTCGAGACCGCGCGGCACCTGACCGCACGCGGCGTCTCCGGCGCGGCGGTGGCGCGGGTGGCGGCCGACCTCGCCGCCGGTCAGCCGGTCGAGTTCGGCACGCGGCAGCAGACCGCCGCGCTGGTCCGGCTGGCCGATCTCGGCGCGGCGACGTGGCGGGCGGACGGCGATATCCGCTGGACCGCGGCGATGAGCGTCGCGGCGGCGCTGACCGCCTCGGAGGCGGAGACGCAGCGCGAGGACGAGGTGGAGCGCACGCGGCTGGCCATGATGCGCCACTACGCCGAGCACACCGGATGCCGGCGGTCGTTCATCCTGTCGTACTTCGGCCAGGAGTACCCCGGCCCGTGCGGGAACTGCGACAACGATCTCGCGCACCCCGAGGCCGCGGCCGCGGCCGGCCCGTTCGCCGTCGGCGCCCGCGTGGTGAGCGAGCGCTGGGGCGAGGGCACCGTGCAGCGCTACGACGGCGACCAGGTCACCGTGCTGTTCGACGAGCACGGCTACCGCGAGCTTTACCTGCCGCTGGTGCTGGAACACGGCCTGCTGCGGCTCGCCTGACCGCGACCCGGAGGCGATGGAGCTGGACGAGGACTTCCTGCGCGCCCTGGAGTACGGCATGCCCCCGACCGGGGGAATGGGCCTGGGCATCGACCGCCTGCTGATGGCGCTCACCGGCGAGAACATCCGCGAGACGCTCCTGTTCCCCTTCGTCCGCCCGGATTAGATTTACAGGCGAGATCATCAACACCCCCTGCCCTATCGTGGGCCCATGCCGCGCGACACGCTGACCCGCGAGAAGATCGTCAGGGCTGCCATCGACCTGCTGGACAGCGACGGCCTGGAAGGGCTGAACATCCGTGCCCTGGGCAGCCGGCTTGGCTCGGCGGCCACCGCGATCTACTGGCATGTGGGCAGCAAGGACAACCTCATAGCGCTGGCCGCCGATCGGGCCTGGAATGAGATCACGCTGCCCGATCTGGCCGCGACCGGCTGGCGGGACGCGGCCACGGCGATGGCCGCCGGGCTGCACGCGATGCTCACCCGCCACCCCTGGCTGCTGCAGGCCTTCGGCTCCTTTCTGCTGTTCGGCCCGGGCAAGGCCCGTCACGATGACCACACGCTGGCCATCTATGAAGCGGCCGGGTTCAGCGGCGCGCAGGCTGACCAGGCCGCGGCCACCGTCTTTACCTTCGTGCTGGGCAACGCCCTGGGCACAGCCGCGGATGCGTCGCTTAACCGCAGGCTCGGCCGTGAAGGCGGTAACGCCGAGGATTTGATCCGCGAGCACGTGGCGAAAGCCACCGAGATCGCGGCACAGTTCCCCCGGCTGCGCGCCCGCCTCGGCAACGCCACCGCAGACTACGGCGCGGCGCCCGAGGGCAGCTTCGGATTCGGCCTCCGGGCCATTCTCGACGGCCTGGAAGCCGAGCTCACTGGGCCGGGGCGCCGGGCAGACCTGGACCGGGAACGCCGCGCTTGCGGTCCCGGCGGTTGAACACGGTGATCGACCAGATCAGGCCGAGCAGGCCGAGCCCGGCGCACCAGGCGAGGGCGATGAGCCAGCTCCAGCCGATGGGGGTACCGAGCAGCAGGCCGCGCAGCGTATCGATCATCGGGCTGAAGGGCTGGTATTCCGCGAAGTAGCGCAATCCGGTCGGCATGGTTGAGGTGGGAACGATTCCCGATCCGACCAGCGGGAGCAGGATCAGTGGGAACGGCCCGTTGCTGGCGGAAGCGACCGTCTTAGCGGCGAGGCCGAAGGCCAGGCCCAGCCAGGCCAGGGCGAAGGTGATGAACGCCAGCAGCCCGGCCGCGCCCAGCCACTCCATCAACGTGGCGGTCGAGCGGAAGCCGACCGCGAAGGCGATCCCGAACACGACCACCATGCTGGCCAGGGTCTGCAGCGCGCTCGCCGCGACGCGCGCGATGAGAATGGCAGGCCGGAAGATGGCCATCGTCCTGAACCGGTCGATGATGCCGACCGTCATGTCGACGCTGGTCTGGGTCGATATTCCGATCAGCCCGGCCGCGGCGGTCATGATGATCAGCCCCGGCAGGACGTAGTCGATGTAGCTGGGCGCGCCGGCCGGCTGCACCGAGTTCCTGAGAGCTCCTCCGAAGACATAGACGAACAGGAGCAGGAACAGCACGGGAATGCCGATGATGGCGAGTACGGCCACCTTGTCGCGCATCTCCTGCTTGAGGTTGCGCCGCAGCATCGTCGACGTGTCGCGCAGCGGATAGACCTTGACCGAGGCGGAGCGGCCTGACGCAGCGACGGCCTGGGCCGATCGGGTGACGGTGCCGTGGTTGGTCATGACCGAGCCTTCCTGGCCTGGCCGGTGAGGGCCAGGAAGACATCGTCCAGATCGGGCGTGTGCAGCGTGACGTGCCGCACGGTATCGGCGTCGATCTGGCTGAGCACGTCCTGCACCGACCGCGCGCTGTCATCGCTGGCCACCTGCAGGGTCAAGTCCGCGTCGTTCCTGCTGGCGCGGTCGCCGAACTGGCTGGCCGCGGCATCCAGTGCGCTGGCCGACGTGAAGGTCAGCAGCGCGTGCCCGCCCGGGACGCGCCGTTTCAGCTCAGCCACAGTGCCCTGAGCGACGACCTCGCCGTCGTCGAGCAC
This sequence comes from uncultured Actinomycetes bacterium, assembly GCA_963835775.1. Classification (GTDB taxonomy): domain Bacteria; phylum Actinomycetota; class Actinomycetes; order Streptosporangiales; family Streptosporangiaceae; genus Palsa-504. Next base: position 49,722 of record CAWIHB010000015.1, read on the forward strand.
GGCGACCAGGTCGGCCAGCTGGTCGGCCTCCTCCAGGTACTGCGTGGTGAGGAAGATCGTGACCGCCTCTTCGCGTACCAGGCTGCGGATCAGGTCCCACATCGTCCGGCGGCCGCGCGGGTCAAGGCCCGCGGTCGGCTCGTCGAGGAAGATGATCCGCGGCGAGCCCATCAAGGTCATCGCCAGGTCAAGGCGGCGCTGCATGCCACCAGAGAACGTGAACACCGGCTTGGAGCCCGTATCGGCCAGGTCGAACAGGCCGAGCAGTTCCGCGCTCCGCTCCCTGCCCTGCTGCTTGGTCAGGTGCCAGAGATCGGCCATCAGCCTCAGGTTCTCCTCGGCGCTCAGGTAGGCGTCCGTGGCCGAGAACTGGCCGGTGACACCGATCACCGAGCGCACCGCCATCGGCTCACGGACGGTGTCGTAGCCGCCGACCTGGATTTCGCCGGCGTCCGCGGCCGACAGCGTCACTAGGATCCGCACCATCGTCGTCTTGCCCGCGCCGTTCGGGCCGAGCAGCGCGAAGACCGATCCGGCAGGAACGGACAGATCAATTCCATTGAGGACAACGTGGTCTCCGAAGGACTTCCGGAGTCCGCTGACCTGGATCGCGGTGCTGCCGGCCGCGGCGGTCTGGCTAGGTTTCCCGGCTGTCATGGTCATAGTGGCACCCCGTCCATGTTTTGCCCCCTGATCCCGGTTTCGTGAGGTTGCCGCGCAAAGACTTGAACAACGCTCAAGTCTCATGCTAGGAGGCACTTGAGCGGTGTGCAAGTGGCTCACCGGGCGTGCGGTTCCAGGCTCAGGTCAGCCTGGGCGAAGAAGCCGTCCATGAGCGCGGCGAACATCCGTGATCGCGATGAAAGCCGGGCCGAGCGCTGGATCGGGTCAGTAGACGCCGGGCAGCTTGCGATGGTCCCAGGAGACCGTGTGCTCGACCTCGATCCGGATCGCCACCCGCTTGGGCGCCTGCGCCTGGACGGCGCGCTGGTGCTCGTCTTCGGTTCCGAGGTAACGCTGGCCTATGCTCTGCCCCACGGCCAGGACCTGTTCCGGCTCGCGGATGATCACGCCCCGGCCGCTGAGCTCGACGCCACGCAGTTCCTCATATCGTTCGCCGGCCTCGACCAGGCAGCTGAGCCGCGGGTCGCGTTCGAGATTGACCGCCTTCTGCGACCGCCGGTAGGTCCAGACCGCCAGGTCAGAGCCGAGGAAGCCGTACCACATGGCGACCAGGTGGATGCGGCCGGAGGGACCCATGGTGGCCAGGCTCATCGTGTGCCGCCCGGCCAGGAACGCGGTGATCTCGGCGTCGGTCATGCGGATCTGGTCTCGCCTGTTCACGAAGTCCTCCATCGGCCGCGGTCATCTGATCTGCCCGTGGTGATCTGCCCGTGGTGACCTGTCAGTATGGCGCAATGGCTGACATCACGGTGCGGCGCGTCGATTTCGGCTACTTCGTCCGGCCGCCGGCGGAGACCGGGACGGGCGGCCCGCGGGTCGATCCCTGCCTCGGGTACGTCGTCGGCCACCCCGAGGGGATGATCCTGTTCGACACGGGCATGGGTGCTGACCCCGAGACCGACGCCTATTACCGGCCGCGCCGGACCGGGCTGGCCGAGGCGCTGGCGGCCATCGGCGTGCAGATCGGCGAGCTTAGCCTGGCCGCGAACTGCCACCTGCACTTCGATCACTGCGGCGGCAACCCGCTGCTGGGCCCGATACCGGTCTTCACCCAGGACGCCGAACTGCGGGCCGCCCGGGACACCCCGGACTACACGCTGCCTGAACTGCTGGAGGGCACCGCAGCTCGATCCGCGGATCGTCTACTTCGCCCACGACCATTCGGTCTGGATCCCCTGAGGTCATGGCGACGCTGACCAGGACCGGAGAGAGCCCGGCGGCGACCCGGCGCGGGTCGCGGTCCGGCCGCACCATGGCCGGCGCCGCCGTCGGCCTCGGCCTGGGGCTGCTGGCCCTCGGGCCGGGGCTGGGGCGGGGTTTCCTGCTCAGCTACAACATGGTCTTCGTGCCGCGGCTGCCGTTCGCCGCGGCCCGGCCGGGGCTGGCACCGCCGCGCGCGGTGCCGAGCGACCTGGTGACCGCGGTCCTGTCCCGGGGCCTGCCCGGCGACATCGTGCAGAAGATCGTGCTGCTGTCGATCTTCGCGCTGGCCTGTTCCGGGGCGGCCGCGCTGCTCGACCGCGAGCCGCTGCCGGCCCGGCTCGCAGCCGGGGTGTGTTACGCGTGGAACCCGTACGTCGGCGAGCGGCTCATCATCGGGCAGTGGGCGCTGCTGCTCGGCTACGCCGGCCTGCCCTGGGTGCTGCGGGCGGTGCTAGCCCCCGACCTGGTGTCACGGCGCGGGGCGGGACGGCTGGGGCTGACGCTGCTGCCCGCCGTCATCGGCGGGTTCGCGGCCATGACCATCACGGCGCTGGCCGTGCTGCCCGCGGTGCTGCTGGCCCGCAGCGCCCGCCGCGCGGCGGTGGCGCTGGCCGCGCTGGCCGTGGGCAGCCTGCCCTGGTTCATTCCGTCCCTGCTGCACCCGGTGTACGCCGACCCCGCGGGCGTGGCCGCATTCGCGGCGCGGGCGGACACGCCGTTCGGCACCCTGGGCAGCCTGCTGATGCTGGGCGGCGGCTGGAACGCGCAGACGGTCCCGGCGGCCTACGGCGGAGCCTGGTCGGCGCTGTGGCTGGCGCTGGTGATCGCCGCGCTGGCCGGTTACGTGCTCATCGGGCGGCGGCAACGGCGCTGGCCGGGGCTGGGGCTGGCGGCCGGGGCCGGGCTGGTGATCGCCGGCCTGGGCGTGACCGCGGCGGGCCGGGACCTGCTGCGGTCCATGATCGGCGCCTGGCCGGGCTTCGCCGGGCTGCGCGACGCGCAGCAGTTCGTGGCGCCGCTGGCCCTGGCCGAGGCCGCCGGGCTGGGCCTGGCGGTGGCGTGGGCGGCGAAGCCTGGATCGTTCGGCAGAAAAGGGCATGAGCGGCCGGTCAGCCGCGACGCGGCCGGGAAGGTGCTCGGGGCCGTCGCGGTCCTCGCGCCCGTGCTGCTGCTGCCCGGCCTGGCCTGGGGCGCCGCGGGGCGGCTGCGGCCGGCCGAGTACCCGGCGGGCTGGCTGGCCGCGGCCCGCCTCGTCGACGCCGGCCCGGCCCGGGGCAACGTGCTGCTGCTGCCCTGGCAGACCTACCGGACGCCGTCGTGGAACCACGGCGAGACGGTGCTCGATCCGTGGACCCGACTGCTGTCCCGGCCGCTGCTCTGGAACGACGGGACGCGGGTGGGCGACGTCGAGCTGGCGCCCGACGATCCGCGGGCCCGCGCGCTGGACGGCATCATCGCCGGCCGCGGCCCGCTGACCGCCGTGTTGCGGGCGGCCGGGGTGCGGTTCGTGCTGGACGACGCGGACGGGCCGGACACTGAGGTGAGGGCACGGCTGCCGGGCGCGGTGGTGATCGTCGACCAGCCCGGGCTGACCGTCTACCAGCTGCCGGGCTAGTCGCTCAGGATGCCGTCCTGGCCGGCGGTGATCCTGGTCACCTCGCCGCGGCGGGCGCACTTCAGCAGGCGCTGGTGCTCCTCCTCGGGCACCGGGACGGCCTGGTTGGCCAGCATGAACGGGATGCCGTCCTCGATCCGGTACAGCCGGCGCAGCCGCGGGTTGTACAGCACCGCGTCGCCGGCGAAGTACAGCAGGCCGCGCTTGTCGATGGGGCACACCAGGATGTCGAGCAGCGCGTCCTCCAGAGCCATTACTGCCCTCCCGGGTCGAGCAGCGCGGCCGGGGCGGGTCCGGCCGCGGGCCTGGCCTCGGCGGCGTCCTGGTCCGTGGCCTGGCGGGCGGCCTGGTCCGGGGCCTGCCGGGATAGGGCGATGACCACGAACCCGGCCACCGCGATCGCGGCCAGGCGCAGCCCGAGCCTGGCCGGGCCGGCCGGCAGGTGCTCGTGGAACAGCAGGGTACCGGCGATCAGGAAGTACACGCTGCCCGTGACGGTGGAGACCGGGACCAGGATCGAGGCCCGGCAGGACTGCAGCCCGGCCTGGTACAGCAGCATGCCCGCCGCCGAGGAGCCGGCCAGCACATACAGGTAAGGCGAGGCGACGACGCCGGCCAGCAGGCTGGCGGCGCCGTGCTGGCCGGTCAGGACGGCGGACAGGCCCTTGATGGCCAGCGCGGCCACGCCGTAGAGCAGCCCGGTGCCGAGACCGAAACTGACCGCGGCCGCCGGGGCGCGCTGGCCGCCGCGGCGGCGGCGCAGCGGGCCGGCCGCGACCAGCAGGCCGGCGACGGCCGACGGGACCATGACCGCCGCCATCCAGGCCGGGCTGGCGTGGTGCCCGGCCCCGCCGCCCTTCCCGCCGGCCGAGACGGCCAGCAGGATCACCGCGACGGCCATCGCGGCCACGCACCGGGCCTGGCCGGCCCCGAGGCGCTCGCGCAGGACCAGCCGGGACAGCACCAGCACCAGCACGATGCCGGAGGCCAGCACCGGCTGCACGACGCTGACCGGCTCGAAGGTCAGCACGATGGTCTGGCAGGCCAGGCCGAGGAGCATGAGGGCGAACCCGGCGAGCCAGGCGGGTTCGGCCAGGAGGCTGACGATCACGTGCGGCACCCGGCGGACGTCGAGGGCGGGCATCCGGGCCAGGGCGCGCTTCTCCTGGATCAGTCCCACGTTGTAGGCCGTCGCGGACAGGAGGGCCAGCGGGATCCCGAGGTAAGCGGCGCTCATCTGTCCTCCTGGGGTGCCCGCCGGGCCGTGACGGCCGCCGCCGGGATCAGCGCGGCCGCCAGCGCGACGAGCGCGCAGGCCTGGGCGGGCCAGCCGAAGGGGCCGAAGAAACCCTGGCCGAACGGCCGGACCGCGGACAGCAGCCCCGAGGCGACCATGGCCGCGGCGGCGAGCACGGGCAGGCGCGCGGCGGGATCCCGGCTGGTTCGGGGCGTCGTCTCCCCCGGTGCGCGGGACATCGGCCAGGCCAGGCAGGCGCCGCAGGCCACCAGGACGGCGGCGAGCGCGAGCGGCCCGCCTGCGATGAAGATCAGGCCGGCGACGGCGAGCACGGTCGGCCAGGTGCGGTGGTTCGCGAATCGATGGGTGTCACTCTCTGCGGGAAAGAGCGGGTAGAGTGCCGCACTCACCGAATCCGTGCTGGGACTGGTGAGCTGGGAGGGGCTCACGGGCTTCCGGCGGCGCGGGGCGAGGAAGGACCAGGCGGCCAGGGCAAGCAGGAGGGCGGCGGCCAGGATCGAGGCGATCAGGGCCACGTGGTAGGTGGCGGCGGGGCGGAAGATGAGCGTGATCGTGCCGCCCGGGCCGGCCGGGACGATGAAGCCCTGCTGCCAGCCGTCGAGGCGGACCGGCGTGAGCTGGCGGCCGTTCAGCGTGGCGGCCCAGCCGGGGTTGTCATTCTCGTGGATCTCCAGGTAGGCGGCTGTTCCGGGGCCGATGGTGAGGGTGCGCTGGTCCGGCTGCCAGCTGCGGATGGTCACGGCGCGGGCGGCGCCAGACGCAGGCACAGCCGCGGGCGGCGGCGCATCGACGCTGCTGAGGCTCAGGTCGGTGACGGCGAACGTGCCGGGGACCGCGGCGGTCAGGGTGTGCCGCCCCGCGGCCAGGCTCAGCGTGCCGCCCGGAGCGCACAGCCGGACCTGGAGCGGGAGGAAGCCGCTCAGCTGGCCGGCCGTGCCGCTGACCGAGGTCGGGTAGACCCGCCCGTCGACGGTCAGGGCCGGGCCCTGGCCGCAGGCCAGGGTGACGCGGGCCCGCTGGTCAGGAGTGACCGGGCGCAGGCCGGCCAGGGCGGGCACCGACAGCTGGGCCAGCCGGACCGGGAGCGTCTCCAGCTGGCCGGTCGAGGTGACGATGGTGGCCTGGTGGACGCGGGGGAACGACACGTCGATCCGGTCGGTGGTCAGCGGCGGGCTGATCCGCACCAGGCCACCGGGGCCGATGCTGCCCTGGCGGGTGCCGTCCGGACTGGTGATCCTGACCGTCAGCGGCGTGGACGGCAGGCCGGGGGCCGGGCGGACGATCAGCGACGAGATGCGGCGCGGGCCCGCCCAGCTCAGGTGGATGACCGGGCTGGCGGTAGCGGCGGTCCAGGGCATCCCGGCCGTCCCGCTGATCAGGCTGGCCGGAAACCCGGCGGGCGGCGCGCCCGCGGCGCCGGCCACGCTGACCTGCAGCAGGCCCGGGCCGGGCGGGCGGATCAGCGAGTCGAGCAGCGCGTCCAGGCCGGGACCGGGCCGGGCCAGCGCGGCCGCCTGCAGCCGCAGGGTCTGCGGGCTGGGCACGGTGAAGGTGCGGGCCAGGGGCGCGGTGGCGGCCGGGTCGGCGAAGCCGAACGGCGACGGCACCGGCTGGGAGAACGAGAAGACCGCCGCCGGGGCCTGCTGGCCGGCCGGATCCTGGGCGGGCTGGAGCAGGCGGGTGACCCGGACGCCGGGGATCAGCACATCGGAGACGCCCGCGCCCGGGTAGCCCAAGGTCACCCGCCGGGCGGCGGCGATCGTGATGCGCAGCCAGCCGGTGCGGCCGGGGGGCACGTTCAGCTGCTGGACCGCGCCGGTCGCGGCGACGTCGGTGGTGGCGGCGCCGGCCGCGGTGGACACCCGGAGCACGCTGGCCATCTCCCGCGCGGTGCTGTCGTCGAGCAGCCGTATCCCGGCCCGGGACGGCAGGTCAAGCGGGCCGGAGAAGGTGATCTGGATCCACTGCCCGGCCGGCGTCTGCTCGTTGCCCTCGGCCCAGGCGGTGGCCGGGTTGCCGTCGAAGGCGCCGGCCGGGTCGTCCTGCTGGGTGTCGGCGATCCAGGATCCGTAGGACGAGGCGGTCACGCTGGCCGCGCCGGACAGGACGGCCACGGTCTGGTGGCCGGCGGCCGGCACCGGCAGCAGCTGCCGGGGCGGCCCGCCGGCCCGCCCAATCTGACCAGTACCGAGCTGACCGGCGCCGGGCGGGTTGGTCTCGGTAGCGGTGTAGGTGTAGGACACGTTGGAGTTGACCAGGCCGAACAGCGTGTCGGTCCGGCGCTGCCCGTCGGTGACGGCCCACAGCGCGGGCGCGGCGGGCAGCGGGTCGCCCGCGATGACGGCGGGCTGGCCGGGGCCGATCAGGTGCTGCCCGGTCAGCTGCAGCAGCGAGTCCGGTCCCCCGTTGACCAGCACGGTCTGGCTGACCGGCAGGGCAGTCACCGGACTCAGCGGGGGGGCCTGGGGGGGTCGTCCCCCCGGGCTAGCACCGGGCGGGCCCGCGGACGCCGCGCCGGCCGGGGCGTAGACCTCGACCGCCGGGTAGGCGGGCAGCACCGACTGCTGCTCGCGGGTGGCCTTCGGCTCGATCTGCTGGCCCCCGATGAGCGGGCCGAACGCGGCGACCCGGGTGAACCCTGACCGCGCCAGGGTCTGGTGGACCAGCGCTGCCGTGGTGTAACCCACCTGCCTCGGGTCCAGGTCGTTGCGCACCACGAGGTAGCGGACGCCGGCCCGCTGCAGGTAGCCGGGCAGGCCGCTGACCTGCTCGCCCGATTCGATCGCGGCTTCCACGGTGGTCAGCAGGATCTGGGACCCGGCGCCGCCGTAGGGCACCAGCCCGCGCTCGGCCCACGGCGAGGTGGCCAGCGCCACCAGCGGGTCGTCGATCGGGTCGCCCCACAGGTAGTCGCCGTGCGCGTCCGCGGGCACCACGACCGCGGTGTTCCGCGGGGAATGGGCCTGCAGGAACGCGGCGACCTGGTACCAGTAGCGCGGCACCGCGGAAAACGAGCCGGGGTTCAGGACCTGGCCGGACAGGTAGGGCAGCAGCAGCCCGATCAGCACCAGGCCGGCCACGGCCCGGGCCTCCAGGGCGTAGATCCGCCGCAGGCGGCTGGGCGTCCCGGCGCGGGCGGCGGCCAGCCAGGTCGCGGCGGCGTGCGCCACTCCCAGCGCCAGCGCGGCGGCGATGACCGGTTCCAGCTTGTACACGTTGCGGAACGGGGCCAGCGCGCCGTCCAGCAGGTGATCGACGCCGCCGTGGAACGGGCCGCTGAGCGGCCCGGTGTAGCCGGCCAGGGCGACGGCCGCGGCCAGGCCGGCCGACAGCCGCAGCCAGGCCGCGCCGGGCATGTCCCGCCGGGCCAGCCCGTACAGGCCGACCGCGGCCGCGATGGCGCCGGCGATGACCGCCATGGGCGTGCTGACCAGGGCCCAGCCGGCCGGCAGCCAGGGCGTGCCCAGGTTGAGGTAGGCGGTCCAGTTCCCGGCGCCGCGCAGCGCGGCGGCGGCCGACATGGTGCCGGTGGTGGTGGCCGACTGCTCCACGTAGGGCAGGAAGTTGAACGCGTACCGGCCCTGCAGCAGCAGCGGCAGGGCCCACCAGGCGGTGGCCGCCAGCACCGCGCCCGCCCAGCACAGCCCCAGCGCGACCAGCCGCCGCCCGCGGGCGCAGGTCAGGATGAACAGGCCAGGCAGCAGCAGCGCGTCGATGGTCACGGTGGCGTTCACCCCGGACATGCACAGCACCACGGCGCCGGAGCGGGCCGCGGGCCCGAGCACGCCGCCGCGCCCGCGGACGGCCCCGCGGACGGCACCGCGGACGGCACTGGTCAGCGGGAGCACGGCCCACGGGGCGAGCAGGCCAGGCAGCACCGCGGCGGAGGTGGACCCGATCACGATCGTGAACGTGGGCCAGCCCGCGAACACCAGCCCGGCCAGGAAGCGGGAGGCCGGCGAGCCGATGCCGAGCGCGTCGGCCAGCTTGACCAGCCCGGCGAAGCCGACCGCGATGATCAGCGACAGCCACAGCCGCTCGATCAGCCAGACCGGCAGGTGCGCCAGGTGGCCGGCCAGGTAGAACGGCGCCATGGGGACGGCGTAGCCGATGGCCTGGTTGTTCAGCGCGCCGAAGGTGTTCAGCGGGTCCATCAGCTGCCACAGGCCCGCGAAGTAGCCGGACGGGTCGAGGTCCACGCTGAGCTTGGTGTCGAAGAACATCCGGCCCGGGTCGTTGGCGAGCAGGATCAGCAAGGCACCCAGCCAGACCAGCGCGGACCAGCGCAGCACGGTGTTGCGGGGCGGCCGGGCTGATACCACGGCCCGTTCGGCGCTATCTTGCTCGGCTGCGCCGGCCGCCACGGCCAGCCGCCTGCCGCCCGCCCGGGCCGTCAACCGGCGCGCCGCATGATCAGCATGAGATTCCAGCTGGCCACCTCGCGCAGGCCGGGCAGCCGGACCAGCGGGCCGCACCAGCGTGGGTAGTAGCGGGGCCGCGCGGCCACGATCTGGACGTCCGGCCGGGCCCGCAGGGCGCGCAGCACCGGGCCGATGTGCACCGGGAACAGGTTGACGCCGCAGTGGTGCTTGGGCGCGCGCTGATAGCGGCGGCGGTAGCGGCGTTCGGCGTAGCGCGGGCCCAGGTAGTGCCAGGGCGACAGCTCGTGCCCGCCCCACGGCGAGTACCAGTTGGTGAAGGACAGGTACACCAGACCGCCGGGCCGGGTGACCCGGATCATCTCCTCGATCAGGCCCATCGGGTCGGGGACGTGCTCGAGCACGTTAGAGGAGAACGCCACGTCGGCGCCGCCGTCGCGGACCGGCAGCCAGTAGCCGTCGGCCACCACCGCGCCGGCCGGCCCGGTAGCCCGCAAGCGCAGCTCAGCCGGATCGGGCTCGAACAGGTAGCAGTGCGCGCCGCGGGCCCGGAACGCGGCGGTGAACCAGCCGCCCCCGCCGCCGACGTCCACCACGGTCCGGCCGTCCAGCGGGCCGTACTCGGCCACCTGGCCCACGGCGTCTTCGGCCAGGCCGGTGTAGAACTGCTCCGGGTCGGTCTGTTCGGCCAGGAACAGACGGAACAGCCGGACCGAACGGAGCAGGCCGGAGCTGGCCGCCTGATCGGCACGGGGACGGCGAATCGGCGCCAGCAGGCTCATGCAGGTCCTCAATAGTCGCGCCAGGCCGGTGCGGACCGCGGGCCAGGCGGACCAGGTACTGGCCTGGCAGACAGCCAACAGCGACATGTATGGTAGCCGCTGGCCCGGGCTCGCGGCCGGGACGCAGCCATTTCTTGACTACCGGATAGTAGCCACCAAATAATGCTGCAATCCTGCACCGAGATAACGACCTGGCTATCGGTAACGCGGATCCTCAGCGTCAGCCAGCGACCTGGAGCCGCGACATGAACGATGATCCGGGCGCTCTGCCCGGCCAAGCCCAATCCCGACAAGCCCAATCCCGACAAGCCCAATCCCGACAGGCGCTGCCCGGCCAGGCGAGGCTGTCCAGCGGGCCGGGCGGGGCCGCGGGCGGCTCGTGGCCGCCAGACACCGGCGGCGGGCGGCCCGGGAGCATCGTGTTCATCGCGTGGCGGGACCTGGCCAACCGGCTGGCCGGGGGTTCGGAGGTGCTGGTCGACCAGCTGGCTTCCGGGCTGCTGGCCCGCGGCCACCGGGTGACGTTGCTGTGCGGCGGGCAGGTGGCCGAACGGCCCTACCAGATCGTGCGCACCGGCGGCACCTACTCCCAGTTCCTGCGCGCGCCCCTGACCTACCTGCGGCACTTCAGGGACGCCGACCTGATCGTCGAGGTCTGCAACGGGATGCCCTTCCTGGCGCCGCTCTGGTCCAGGCGGCCGGTGATCTGCCTGGTGAACCACGTGCACACCGAGTTGTGGCCGATCCGGTTCCGCCCGCCGCTGTCCACCGCGGGCCGGCGCATCGAGAGCACGGTCATGCCCTGGGTGCACCGCAAGAACCTGTTCCTGACCGTATCCGGTTCCACGGCGGAGTCGCTGGAGCAGATGGGAGTCGGCCGGGACCGGATCCGGCAGATCTGCAACGGCGTGGTCCGGCCCGACCCGCCGGCCCCGCGCTCGGCCGACCCGCTGTTCCTCGCGCTCGGCCGGCTCACCGACTACAAGCGCCTGGACCTGCTGCTGCGGCTGTGGGACCGGGTGCGGCAGGTGACCGGCGGACGGCTGGTGATCGCCGGGGACGGGCCGGAGCGGGCCCGGCTCGAGGCGCTGGCCGGACCTGACGTGGTGTTCACCGGCCGGGTCTCGGAGCAGGAGAAGCACCGGCTGCTGTGCGCGGCGTGGCTGCTGGTGCACCCGGCCCTGATCGAGGGCTGGGGCATCGTGGTATCCGAGGCGGCGATCCGCGGCACCCCGGCGGTGGCGTTCGACGTGCCCGGGCTGCGTGATTCGGTGGTGGGGGGCGAGACCGGGATGCTGGTGCGGACCGAGGGCCAGTTCGCCTCGGCCTGGGCGTCGCTGGCCATCGACGGGCCACGCCGGGAGGCGCTCGGCCGGGCGGCGCGCAACCGGGCGCTGCAGCTGCACTGGTCGGCCGCGGTGGCAGGGTTCGCGGAGGTGGCCGGCGAGGCGATCAAGCGGGCCCCTATCAAGCATCGAGCCGCCCGGGAGCCGTCATGGCGGTGACCGCCCCGGCGCCGGGCCACCCGCTGCGGGAGTTCTACTCCCGGCCGGGCGTTCCGCTCAGCTCGGGCCCGGACCGGGCCCGGCGCCAGGCCCGGATGCTGGCTGCGGTGCTGCGGGGCTCGGCTGAGCCTGCCGTGATCGTCGACCTGGGCTGCGGCGACGGCGCCGCGCTGGCCGCCGCGGCCGGGCATAATCCGGCGCACCGGTTCGCCGGGATCGACTGGTCGGCTGACGCCGTGCGGCAGGCGCGGGCCCGGGGCCTGGCCGTGGTGCGCGCGGACATGGCCGCGCGCGGCCTGCCGGTGGCGGACGGCGCCGCGGACGTGGTGATCATGAGCGAGGTGATCGAGCACCTGGTGGACCCGGACCGGGCGGTGGCCGAGGTCCGGCGGATGCTCCGGCCCGGCGGCTCGCTGGTGCTGTCCACGCCCAACCTGGCCGCCTGGTACAACCGGGCGCTGCTCGCCGCCGGGATCCAGCCGGTGTTCTCCGAGGTGAGCCTGCACGGGGTGTTCGGCAGGCCGGGCCGCGTGGTGGCCGGCCACCTGCGCCTGTTCACCCGGCGGGCGCTGACCGAGTTCCTGGCCGCGAACGGGTTCGGCTGCGTGACCGTAGCCGGGGCCCGCTACCACGACGTGCCGCGGCCGCTGGGCCCGCTGGACCGGGCCTTCTGCCGGTGGCCGTCGGCCGCGTCTATCCTGCTGGTGCACGCCCGGAAGGAATGATCCCGCCATGGCGCAAGCGTCCGGCACCAGAACCGGCGCGGACAGCCCTCCCGCCCGGCGCAGGCGCAGGCGCGGGCTCGAACTGGCCGGCCTGGCCATCGGGATCATCGCCGGGGTGAGCATCGCGCTGGCCTGGCTGGTCCCGGCGCGTGGCCACCAGCCGGGCGCGCCCCCGCTGCAGCTGACCGACCCTCCCGTCCTGATCCCCGGCATCCCCGGCATCCCCGGCTCGTCGGCGGGACCTGACCCGGCCGCGCTCGATGCGCAGTGGATCGCCTACTCCGACCGGTCCAGCTGCGCCGACTGGGCCGGCGGAGACGGGGTCTCCGCCATCCGGCTGAACTCCTCGCAGCTGGCCTGGTTCTTCTCCGACACCTTTATCGGCCCGGCCGGGCCGGCCATCGGCTTGTCCCGGCTGAGCGGGTTCGCGCACAACTCGCTGGTCATCCAGACCACGACCGGAACGGGCAGCACGTTCGTCACCATGACCGGCGGCGGCGCCTGCACCGGGCCGGACCGCCCCGGCAACGCGGCCTCGGTGGTCGGGCTGGCCCCGGGCATCCCCGGCGGGCCGTCCGACCGGTACTGGGAGGAGGACGGCCTGGCGATCGGCGGCACGGTGGTCAAGTTCTACGACGCCTACCGGGCCGGGCTCGAACCGTACCACCCGCTCGGGACCGTGATCGCCACCTTCGGCCTCAGCCAGCTCAGCTTGGCCGGCCACGGGCCCCGGTACGGCGCGGTGGCCCGGCCGCACCTGATCCCGCTGCCGTCCTTCACCCCGGCCCGCGGCGGCGCGCCGATCCTGTGGGGGGCGGCGGTGCTGCGCTTGGGCAGCACCGTCTACGTGTACGGCACGCAGAGCCCGGACGTGTTCGTCCCGGGCAACCGGCTGTACCTGGCCCGGGTCCCGGCGGCGCGGCTGACCACGTTCTCCGCCTGGCGGTTCTACGCCGGCGCCGGCACGTGGGCGGCCGGGCAGCAGGACGCCCGGCCGCTGCAGCCGCCGGGCAGCGGCCTGAGCGTGCCGTCCGGCTTCAGCGTGATCCAGGCCGGGGGGCGCTACTGGCTGATCCAGAACGGGCCGCTGGCCGGCACCGCGGACATCGATGCCTACCCGGCCAGCGCGCCGTGGGGCCCGTTCGACTACGCCGCGGGGAGGCTGCTGTACCGGGATCCGTCCATCGGGCTCGACGCCGCGGATGGGTACCGGATCATGTACGAGGCCCGGGCCGAGCCCGCGCTTTCCACCGGCAGCACGCTGGTGATCAGCTACAACGTCAACTCCGAGGCGGTCACCACCGGCTGCGCGCCCATGTCCAACTTCACCAACACCTCGATCCTGCCGCGGTTCGTCGCCGTGCCGCTGGCCGCCTTCGGCGCCGGCGCGGCCCCTGGTTCGGCGACTGGTTCGGCCACTGGTTCGGCCCTTGGTCCGGCCCGCAGCGGCCCGCCGGGCTACCCGCCGATCGTGCAGCAGGACCCCTCGCAGTGGTTCGACGCGTGGGCGTATCGCGGTGACTGCCCGCCGGTGCCCGCCGTGCGGTCGGTGCAGGCCCGGCCGGGCACCGGCCAGGTCACGCTGAGCTGGCCGGATGCCGGACTCAACATCAGCTACCGGGTCTGGCTGCAAGGGCCGGGCGAGCCAGGGCAGGTCCCGGCGGCCATCGCGGGCACCAACTCGGCCACCATCACCAGGCTGCGGCCCGGCAGATTCCGGGCCAAGGTGGTGGCAGTCAACTTCTATGACCGCACCGGCCCTGCCGCCGAGGTAACGTTCACCGTGCCCTAGCTCCGGCCGGAGGGAGGAGTTCCGTGCTCCGGTTGATCATCGCCATCCTCATCGGCCTGGCCATCGCCGTCGGCGGGACCGTCCTGGTGGTGAACGTCGTGACCAGCCACGGCAGCGGCACACCCGGCACCTCCTCGACCTACAACTACGGCTCCCGCTGACCGCCAGGGTCGTGGCTCGAAGGACATTGCGCCGACCGGCTTTAGCTGATCGTCGAGTCGACCACGACCGGCGCGGTGTCGTGGCCGTCGACATGGTCGAAGATGCCGGGGGCGTTCTGGAATACTCCGCTGGGATCGCCGTCCAGCGTGGAGTAGTCGATCCTCAGGGTCCCGCCGCCCGCGTTGACCACGAAGAAGATAGCTCCGCCGCCCTCGCGTGCGCTGTTGTCGCGTATGACCGTGCCGTCGACGATCAGGTTGTAGTGGTCGCCGTCGGTGTAGATCGCACCGCCGCTGCCGCCTCCCGGAGTGCCTGGCCGGGCGGGGTTCGCGCCCCAGCCGATGGCCTTATTGGCGGTCAGCAGGCTGTTGATGACGTCGAAATTCGCGAAAAGGCCGCTCAGCGCGGCGCCGTTGGAGCAGGTATTGCCGCTGAAGGTGTCGTGGGTGATGTAGACGGGGCTGCCCGGGTACATGCCGTAAGCGCGGATCGCCGCGCCGCCCAGGTCGGGACCGTCCCGGTAGCACCGGTTGTCGAGGAACGCGGAGTTGACCACCTTGAGCTGGCCGCCCTCAGCGAAGATGGCGCCTCCGCCGTAGTTCGACGTGCGGCTCTGCCGCACGGCCGAGTAAGCGTCCTCGAACGTCAGGTTCTGCACCACGAGCTGCGGCCACTGCTGTTTCCAGCAGTCCCATGTGATGTATTTCTGCTTGGCGTCGCAGGTGTTCAGGTACAGGATGCGGATCTTGCCGCCGCCGCTCAGCGTCACCTTGCCGCCGCCGTCGAGCACCACCCGGTGGCTGGTGTTCACCACCTTGGCCGTGGCGGTCATCGTGATCGTGACCGGGTGGGGGCCGCAGTTGAAGGTGATAATGCCGCCCTCGGCGACCGCTCTGACCACCGCGGCGGACGTGCAGCCGGCGGGCGTGCCGGCGCCGATGACATGGTTGGGGTCGCTCGTGTCAGCCGCGCGGCCGGCCGGCGGAACGTAGGCATGCCCGGTTGGATTGCCGGCGTCGAGCGGGCCGCCCGAATACGCGGCCAGGGTCTGGGGGGCCGACGCGGTAGATGCTGGGCATGACGCCAGGCCGGCTGTGATCATGGCGGCCAGGCCGACCGCACCCACCAGTCTGGCCAGCGGTCCGGTCCCGGTAATCTGCACATCTGCAAATCTGCGCACGCAGCATTCATACCAATTTCCAGCATCGATAGCAGGCCGATGACAAGATTATGAGACTTCGTTCAGCTCGTCGCTATGGCCCGCAGGTATTTCACGAGCGCGGGAATTTCTCTCCCTTTCGGGGGGTATTTTCGGATAAGGCCGTTGGCGTTTGTCCGGATATGCAGTCAACCGGAGCAGCCGACCTGGTGGATTATCCGCGGGCCGGGGTGCACTACCCGCGGTCGGCGGTGCCGAAAATGCCGGTTTCATTATGCTGAAGAATTCCACCACCCGCGACCAGCGGGCAGCCAGCTTCCCCCACGTCGGGCCCGCCTGAACGTCGCCGCGGCCACCTGCCTCACAGCACGGAACGATCCGGGCCGGCGTCCGTCTGGTCCAGGAGCTGCCGGATCCGCTGATCCCCGGCGGGCAGGCCGAGGACGGCGCGGGTGAACTCGGCGGCCAGCTCGTGCCATAGGCTCGCCCGGCGCAGCATCGCGTGCTCGCTGCCGCCGATCTCGATCGCGGTGACCTGGCTGGCCTCCCGGGCCCGCTGGGCGTAGGCCCAGGTATCCGCGGGCCTGGTCACCGTGTCCGCGCTGGCGTGCGCGAGCAGGATCCGCCGGCCGGCCAGCTGGGCCACCGGCTCACCCGGCGGCAGCCACGGCGCCAGGCCAGCCACCGCGGTCACCAGCGGATGGCCGCCGGCCCGCAGCGCGGCCCGCGCACCCATCGAGTGCCCGACGAGTATGACGGGAACCCGGACGGTGGTATCGGGGAGCCCGTCCAGCAGCCGGTTCAGGTCGGCGACGGGTGAGGCTTGGGCGTCATTCCAGCCCCGGAGCCGGAACCTGGGCCGCCAGACGGTGACCTGGCTGCCGCGCACCGCTTGCCGTATCGCCTGGGCCACGGGGACCATCCGGAGCACGGCCAGCTGCGTCGCGCTGGTCGGCCTGGTGCTGACCGATGTTCCGCCGTGCGCGACGATCACCACGGCGCGGACACCCGGATCCCCGCCAGCCCCCGTAACGTCCGGGCCGGACAAGGGGGCGTTCCCGACCGCAGGAACCACGTTTCGTTCGGTCACCTTCTCATGATGCCGAAGGGAGCACGGCGCTGCGGTCCGAAGCCCCACCGAACCGGCCACCCTCGGCGCGGATAGGCCCCTGGTACGCTGTCGGCGTCCCCAGAGCAGGACAGCCGCGGCGAAGCCCCGCATTGCTGCCGTTAACCTGTCTGTGGCGTAGCGTGGGTGTCGGCAGGCCCCGGTGATCCGGTGTCCGGCAGGGTGTTGAGTCCGGTCCCTGCTGACGCTGTCCTTCTCAGGAGACGGAGGCGGCGGGTGGGCGAGCGCCCTGATCGTGCGGGCAAGAGGCCACGCCCGCGGTTGCGCCGCTGAAATGGCAGGTTACAGGCTTGGCCGGATCCTGGCCGTGCTGTCTGCCGAGGAGGGCGCGTGGTCTTCGGCCCGGCTGTGCGGGGCGTGCCCTGGGATCGTGGGGGTGACCGGGGCGGGGGTAATGCTCATGTCGGGGGAGGTACCGCGCGGGTCGTTGTCCGCCTCCGACAAGGTGAGCCACCTGATCGAGGAGTTGCAGTACACGCTGGGCGAGGGCCCGTGCGTGGATGCCTACCGGCAGGACCGGGTGGTGGCCGAGCCCGACCTCGCGGATCCGGTGACCTGGCGGTGGCCGGCGTTCACCCCGGCGGCGCTGCGGGCGGGCGTGCGGGCGGTATTCGGGTTCCCGCTGCAAGTCGGCGCGGTGCGGCTGGGGGCGCTGAATCTCTACCGGGACCGGCCGGGCCCGCTGACCGGCGAGCAGGAGGCGGACGCGCTGGTCCTCGCGGGCGTGGCGGCTCGCTGGGTGCTGGAGACCCAGGCCGGAGCGGCCCCCGGAGCGGTGGCCGGGGAACTGGAGGCTGGCGCCGACTTCCACTTCGCGGTGCACAACGCGGCAGGCATGGTCTCGGTCCAGGAGAGCATCAGCGTCACCGAGGCGCTCATCCGGCTGCGCGCGTTCGCGTTCAGCAGCGACCGGCTGCTCGACGACGTGGCCCTGGACGTGATCGCCCGCCGGCTGCGGCTGGGGTGACACCCGCTCGCCCGGCCCGTCGTGGCGTGACGCGCCACTACATAGGATGGTTACCGCGGGCCGGCCGTGATCTGGCGCTCGCCGGGTCCGGACGGACCGCCGGGCGCTCAGGAGGTGAGTGGAGATGACCCGGGAAGCCAACGTGGTCCGGTCACTGGTCGAGATGGCCGACACCCTGGTGGACGACTATGACGTCATTGACTTGCTGACCGCACTCACGGACCGGTGCGTCAGCCTGCTCGGCGTCTCCGCCGCCGGGGTGATGCTGGTCTCTCCCGCGGGCCGCCTGGCGCTGGCGGCCTCCTCCAGCGAGGCGATGCGCCTGCTGGAGCTGTTCGAGCTGCAGGCCCAGGAAGGCCCCTGCCTGGATGCCTTCCGCACCGGCGAGCCGGTGCGGCACGAGGACCTGGAAGCCGGGTCCGGCCGCTGGCCGTCGTTTACCGCCGCCGCCCGCGACGCCGGGTTCGGGTCGGCGTGCGCCCTGCCGCTGCGGCTGCGGGAGGTAACCCTCGGCGCGCTGAACCTGCTCAGCGTCACCCGGTCCCCGATGGCCGAGGCGGACGTCATCGTCGCCCGGGCATTCGCCGACCTCGCCGCCCTCAGTATCGCCCAGCACCGGGCCAGCGCAGAGGCCCAGCGCCTGAATGAGCAGCTATCCGGCGCGCTGACCAGCCGCGTGGTGATCGAGCAGGCCAAGGGCGTGATCTCCGAACGCGCCGGCGTCCCCCTGGCCGAGGCTTTCTCCCGGCTGCGGGCTTACGCCCGGAACCGCAACCTCCGCCTCACCGACGTCGGCCAGGCCGCCGTCGACGGCACCCTCGACCCGCAGGCATGGGCCCCGCCGGCCCGTCCGGCCCGTCCCTGACAATACGGGACCTTCGCCTCTGACCGGCCAGCACGCAAGGCGGCAGCGTGGCCTCAAGGCAGCCGTCATTTAGATCGCCCGTCACCTGAGGTGAGGGGAAGTGGGCCGGGATGAGCATCGGCCGCCGTATAGCCACCCTGTTCCGGGTGAAGGCGGATAAGGCGCTGGACCGCGCCGAGGATCCCCGCGAGGTTCTCGATTACTCCTATGAGCAGCAGCTTGAGATGGTGCAGAAGGTGCGCCGCGGGGTTGCGGACGTGACGACCAGCCGCAAGCGCGTCGAACTGCAGGTCACCCAGCTGCAGCTGTCGGCCGGCAAACTGCAGGTCCAAGCGCAGCAGTCGCTCGCCGAGGGGCGCGAGGATCTCGCTCGTGCGGCGCTGATCCGCCGGGCGGCTGTAACCTCCCAGATCAGCGACCTGCAGGGCCAGCAGGCGTCACTGCAGGCGGAGGAGGAGAAACTCACTCTCGCCACGCAGCGGCTGGAAGCGAAGGTGGGTGCGTTCCGTACCCGCAAGGAGACCATCAAGGCTGCCTATACCGCCGCCGAGGCTGAGACCCACGTCGGGGAGGCGGTCAGCGGGATCTCCGAGGAGATGGGCGACATCGGCATGGCCATGCAGCGCGCTCAGGACAAGTCCGAGCAGCTGCAGGCCCGGGCCGGCGCGCTGGACGAGCTGATGGCCTCCGGCGCGCTGCCGGACGCGACCGTGCCCGGCGGACGCGACGACGTCCAGTCTGAGCTGGATGCCCTGACCACAGGCCACGACGCGGACCACGAGCTGGCCCGGATGAAGGCGCAGCTGCCGGCATCCGCCGCCCCGCCGGCCGTGGCGGGACCGGGGACGGCATCAGCCGATCCGCCGGCGCCCCCGCCAGAGCTACCGGGCCCGGCAGCCCGCTGAACCACGCCTACCGCCAGGCCACCACCGTCACCTGGCTCGGCATCGTCGCCTGCCAGGGTCGGCACCGCGTTCGCGGTTCGCACCGACCACGCGTCGCTCCGCTCGGTGGGCGTGCTCGCCAACCGGTACCTGCTCGGCGCCATAGGCATCGCACTGGCCGACGGCGGCTAGGCTCGGAGGGAGACGGGGAGCTCGGGCACGCACCACGGACCGTTCGGCATAAGGCCATGAGGGGGAAGCAGCGGTGGAGCCATTCGATCCGAGCAGGCCGAACATTGCCCGGGTCTGGGATTACTGGCTCGGCGGCAAGGAGAACTTCGCCGCCGACCGCGAACTGGCCGAGAAGATGCTGGCCGTCCACCCGGTCTCCGCGCAGATGGCCCGGGAGAACAGGCAGTTCCTGGGGCGGGCGGTCAGCTACGTGGCGGACCGCGGCGTCCGGCAGTTCATCGACATCGGCGCCGGCCTGCCGACCGCCCTGAACACGCACGAGATCGCCCGGCGCGTCGACCCGGAGGCGCGGGTGGCCTACGTGGACAACGACCCGGTGGTGATCTCGCACGCCCGCAGCCTGCTGGCCAAGAGCGCCGGGGTGGTCGCGGTGCCCGGCGACATGCGCGACCCCGGGCGCATCCTGGCCGATCCGGGGCTGACCGACCTGATCGACCTGGCCGAGCCCTGCTGCGTGATCATGTCCGCGGTCCTGCACTTCGCCGACGCGGACACCGCCCGCGAGGTGGGCGCCGCGTTCGCCCGGGCGGTCTCCCCCGGCAGCTACCTGATCATCTCCGTCGGTTCCGGCAGCCGGTCCGAGGGCGAGAACTTCACCACGGCGTACACGGCCGCGCAGATCTACATCCACTCGCCGGAGGAGATCACCAGCTTCTTCGATGGCCTGGAGCCCGTGCCGCCCGGCGTGGTGGCGGTGCGGCGCTGGTACGGCGACGACCCGCTCCCCAACCTGAAGCCGCGCACGGCCACCTTCATCGGCGGCGTGGCCCGGAAGGCGTGAGCTAACCAGCCTGCAGGCTGGAGCCCAGCCGCTACCTCATTTAGCCGGCTCGCCCGCGGGCGGAAATGGCCCAAATAGGGAGGGTGCGGCGGGGCTCCACCCGGGATGCCTGATTAATCGGATCTATCGGATCACTGTGGTTACGCGCATAATTGTACGGCGGGCGATGGCGCCGGAAACTTGAAGCGCTACCCGCCCTGCGACGTAAGCGATGCGCTCCAGCCCGGAGCGCCGTCCCGTGGGGGGTTTCTTGTGTCAACAGATCCTGGCGCCGCGGCTAGCCACCCGACGCTTCAGCAATTCAGCCTTGACGAGCTGGCTGGGTACACCGCCGAGCAGGCTTTCGGCCCGACCGCCAGCCCCGACTTCCGGGTCTTCTACGTGGGCCGGGATGACGTTCACGGGATACTGATGTATCTGTTCGCCCGGGTGAGCCTGAGCGTGAAAATGAACATGTTCGGATACGACGACAACGACCTCAACAACGCCCTGATGGACCTGGTCCAGAATCCTTCGGTAATGGTTCAGGTCACGCTGGACAGATCACAGGCGGGCGGTCCTGCTGAGAAGGCGATTCTCAGCGGTGACGCGGCGCAGAACGCGGCGGGTTACGCCAATGACTTCGCGGTGGGCGAGTCGGCTACGGACCAGATCAGCCACACCAAGGGCGGTGTCCTGGACGGGATAGTCGCGTTCGAAGGCTCGACGAACTGGTCATCCTCCGGTGAGGGCACGGGCATTAGCCTCACCGCCGCGAAACAGGCTCCCGGATTCAAGGCGCAGAACAACACCCTGGCCGTCTACGTCAATTCTTATGAGATCGCCAAGTTCTCGGCCCGCCTGGATTACGAGCACGCCGTGGCGAAGGCGCAGGGGCAGCGCGCCGCACCGCCCGCGTCTGAGTCCGAGTAACACCCGCGTGCGCGCTGGCGGTGCCGCCCAATTACTCTCCGGGCAGGATTACTCTCCGGGCAGGCGCTCACCCGCGGTGACGGGCGCGCTGATGGTGTTGCCCGGCGGGGCCAGCGGGCAGTGCCACTCGGCGCTGTACCGGCAGGAAGGGTGATAGAGGAAGTTCAGGTCGACGATCAGCCGCTCCCCGGCGGCACCCAGGTCGGCGCCCTTAGCGGTGTCCAGCGCATACCGGCCGCCGCCGTAGCTCGACCGGCCCGCGGTGCCGTCGCGCAGCGGCAGGAACAGCCCGCCGCCGTACTGCCGCAGCCACCACACGTCCACGGTCGCGTCCAGCGGCGGCGGCAGCCGCACTGAGCCGATGCGGTCCAGCGGGATCACGCCGTCGCTGCTCGGCACGGACAGCGACCGCTGTTCCGCGGCGGGCAGCAGCGGCAGTTCGAAGCGCAGCTCCGGGTCGTAGGGCCAGTAGGGCAGGCCGGCAGCGCGCAGCGGGTCGCCGGGCGGCAGCGGGCTCTGCGGGTGAGACCGGAACAGCTCATCGCGGCCTTGCCGCCACAGCTCGTGCGCCCGCTCCGGGTCGTCCTCGGCCCGGACCGCCGCGTACAGCTCGCTGGTCAGGCGGCGCCAGCTGGCCAGCTCGAGCTCGTGGGTCATCGTGTCCTCCAGGTTCGATGGCGCTGGGGCGTCACGGCAGGCGCGGAACAGCCTGCTCCAGGCGCGGGTAGACCCGGCGGGCGTTGAGCTCGTAGACCCGCTCCCGGTCCGCGGGCGCCAGGCCGAGCGCGTCGACGTAGCGCCGGGTGTCGTCGAAGTGATATCCCGTCTGCGGGTCGATGCCGCGCACGGCGCCGATCATCTCCGAGCCGAACAGGATGTTGCCGACGTCGATGACACCGAACAGCAGGTCGATGCCGGGCTGGTGGTACACGCAGGTGTCGAAGAAGACGTTACCCAGCACCGATTCGGCCAGCGGCGGCCGTCCGAGCATGTCGGCCAGCCCGCGGAAGCGACCCCAGTGATACGGGACCGCTCCGCCGCCGTGCGGGATGATCAGCCGCAGGTCAGGGAAGTCCTTGAACAGGTCAGCCTGGAGCAGCTGCATGAACGCGGTGGTGTCGGCGTTCAGGTAGTGCGACCCGGTGGCGTGGAAATTAGGGTTGGTCACCCCGGACACGTGCACCATGGCGGGCACGTCTAGCTCGGCCATGGCCTCGTAGAACGGGTACCAGGACCGGTCGGTCAGCGGTGGGGAGGTCCAGTGGCCGCCGCTCGGGTCGGGGTTCAGGTTGCAGCCCACGAAGCCGAGCTGCTGCACGCACCGGCGCAGTTCGGCGATGGACCTCTCGATCGGGACGCCGGGGAACTGGGGCAGCTGGCAGACACCCGCGAAGCGGGCCGGGAACAGCCCGATGACGCGGGCGATCAGGTCGTTGCTGACCTCGGCCCAGCGCAGGCTGACCGCCTCGTCGCCGAAGTGGTGCTCCATGGCCGAGGCACGCGGCGAGAAGATCGTCGCGTCGACGCCCCGCTCGTTCATCAGCTTCAGCTGGCCGCCGTCGATCGACGCGCGGATGTCGTCGTCGGGGATCTCGGGATAGGGCGGCGGGGCGGCGCCCGCCGCGAAGGCGGCCTTCTGCGCCTGCCGCCAGTCGGTGTGCGCCTTCGGCGCGGTCGTGTAGTGACCGTGACAGTCGATGATCATGGCAGCTCCTGGCCCTGGCCGTCGCGCAGCTCGATGAGCAGGTCACGCGCCGCGGCAGCGATGCGCGGCGGGATGCCGAGCTCGGCCAGCTGCTCGGCCGCGGCGCTCATCTCCTCGGCGCGGCGCCGCGCGTGCTGGTGCGTCCCTTCGACCAGGCGGATGATCGTCTGCTCGTCGAAGCCGGTGAGTTCGGCGCTGATGTTGGCGGCCAGCCATTGCTCGCAGTCGGCCGCCCGGGCCGCCGTCAGCGCCTCGACCACCGCGGCGGCCAGGCCCTTGTAGAACACGCTGCGCAGCAGCTTGCGGGAGATCGCCGCTCCGGCCGGGCCGGGCAGCACCTCCACGTCGGCGCCGAGCGGCGTGAGCAGCTCGGCGTACTGTTTTGCGCCTTCTCCAGAGACCAGCATGGGCGTGCGCAGTCCCTGGCCCGGGACCGGGGACAGCAGCGCCACGTCGGCCACCGGGACGTCCCGGCCCGCGAGCTGCCTGACCAGCGCCGCCTTGACCCCGGGAGCGGCGGTGTTGAGATCGGCCCAGATGGTGCCGGGCCGCAGCGAGTCCAGCGCGTTGACCAGCGCCGTCTGCGCGTCATGGCCGCTGTTGACGCTCAGCACCAGGCTGGCGTCGCGGACGGCGTCGGCCTCGGAGATCCGCGCGGCCACGCCGGTCACGTGAATGTGCTTGGGGTCGTAGCCGCGGACGTCGGCGCCCGCGGCCACCAGGTCGCGGCCGATTTCAGACCCGGCTTCACCCAGGCCGAGCAGGGCGATGGATGCGGTCACGGCGTCCCGGCCACTGGCGGGGTGCACGGCTCGACGTGGGCCAGGTGAGTGATCTCGTGCATCGGCGGCGTGCAGCTCCGGGTTGGACAGCGGCTGCGGTTAGCGGCTGCGGCGCCGCAGGGGGTCGGGATGGCCCGAGGACGACCGGGCCGGTGGCGGAGGTGGACGGGAATCGAACCCGCCAAACCGAGAACCTCGGTTTCACCGGTTTTGAAGACCGTGGCGCCCACCAGGAACGCGTACACCTCCACGCCATCGGTGCCCGGACGGACAGCAATCGTATCAATCATCTTGATCATGGCATCTTGATCATGGCATCTTGATCATGGCATCTTGATCATGGCATCTTGATCATGGCATCTTGATCAATCATCAGGGTGACAGAGTCATGATCATGCCTCCTCGGACCGGTCGTAGCAGCTGCGGCCGCCTTCAGGTCACCCTCTCACTGCGAGCCGGCCGGCTGCTGACAGGTGGGGCCACGACGAGCTCGGTGGCCGGGTCACAGGGGATCCGCGGGGTGCCGCAGGCGATGAGGTCGGCCCGTTCCCAGGGCCGCTGGCCGGCCAGGAACGGCAGCTCCTCGGCCATCCAGTCGTAGTGGTCCTGGACGGTGGCCATGCCGTTCGGCTGCCCGACGCGGGCCAGGTTGCGGCGCTCGGCTTCCTGCTCGTCGGACTGGACCCAGATGGCCACGTCGGTCAGGTGCGCGCTTTCGCGCCGGGCGGCGCCGACGCCCTCGACGATGAGCAGCGCGCATCCGGCCGGGACCTCGATCGCACCGGGCCGCTGGCGCTGGTCCCACGGGGGCGGGCGGAAGGCCACCGGCCGCCCGGCTCGTGCCGGGATCAGGACACCGTCGATCAGCAGGTCGGCCCAGCCGAACCGGGAGTACCACCAGGCGATGTCGTCGGTGTGCACGACCGCCGACCCCGGTACGGTGCCCTGCAGCCGGGCGGCCAGCGTGGTCTTGCCGCCCGAGCTGCGGCCGTCGACGGCCAGCACGGCGGGGCGCTGCCCGGTGCCCCGGCTGCGGGCGAGCCGGATGAGGCTGGCGGCCACGTCGGTCAGCCGGGCCAGGCGCCAGGGCCCGGCTTCCGGTTCCCCGGGGGCCAGGTGCAGCGGCACGTCGGTCATGCCGGACTCCTTAGTAACCGTGCTGGACGGACCGGGTGACCAGGGACCGCGTGGACGCGGGAGCCGGCCCGGCCGACCCGGCCTTGGTGGCCAGGGCCAGAAACACCGCCGCGGTCGTGATCGCGTCGCCGAGCGCGTGATGCGGCGCGTACACCGGCAGCGAGAGCTGGCGGGCCAGGAGCTCGAGGGAGGGCTCGCGGCCGGTCGGGAGGTCCTGAGCGTAGCCCAGGGCGCGGGCCAGCGCGGCGGTGTCGATGACCGGCGCCGTGAACCTGAGCTTGACCTGGCGCAGCAGCCCGCCGAGGAAGGCGCGTTCGATCCAGGCCGCGTGAGCGATCAGGATCCGGCCGGCCAGCCGCCGGGCGACCTCGCGGGCGACATCCTCGGCCGCCGGGGCGTGCTCCAGGTCAGCCGGGCGCAGGTAGTGCACGCGCATGGCGGCCACGGAGACCGGGCAGGCGGGCCGGACCAGGCTGTAATAGGTGTCGCGGCCGACGATCCGGCCCTGGCTGATGGGAGCCAAGCCGACCGAGACGATGCTGTCCCGGCGCAGGTCAAGGCCGGTCGTCTCGACGTCGACGGCACAGTACGTGGCCTCGCGCCAGTCCGCGGGCAGGCCGCGGCCGGCCCGGGCGGCCCTGCTGGCGGCCCAGGTCATGCCCGGGTCATCCGGTGCTTCCACCCGTTTTCGACCTGGGCCTGGACGGAGGAGATGGCCCGGAAGGAATCACGGAGATGTCGGCGGGTCAGCGGGTCCAGGTCGCGCGGCGCGATCCAGTTGGAGGCCGGCTGACCGTTGCGGATGGCGGCGACTTCCTGCCTGAGCAGCAGTTCGTACACGTCCTTGAACGCGCCGGCCAGCGTCTCGGCCTCGTCGGCGGTGAGCAGGCCAGCGGCGGCGGCGCGGCTGAGCCGCTCCGGGGTGCTGCCCCGGACCTCACCCTGGGCGATGGCCAGCCACCGGGCCAGGGCCGAGATCGGGAGCAGCCCGCCCCGCTTGAGGTCGAGATCGCCGCGGTGCTCGCCGGAGTGCTCGACCACGAAGTCGCGGATGAAGCCCACCGGAGGCCGCGCGCTGAGGGCGAAGTGCAGCAGGGCGGCCAGGAATTCCTCGCCGCGGGCGGTCTCGCGGATGGCGTCGGTGACGGCCCGGCCGATGGTCACCTCGGTGACCGGCCTGCTGTCCGCGGCGATCGAGGACAGCAGGAGCGCGCCCTCCCGGGTGGGTTCGGTGATCCAGGTCCTGGCCGCGGCGGCCCAGGCCGTCCGGGAGCGGCTGAACAGGGGGTTGTCGGCGTTGGCGCCCTTCGGGCAGCGGCGCAGGCCGCACTTTTCCAACTCGTCCAGGACGTGTGTGGCGCGCTGCCGGATGTGCTCGCCCGGGGTCAGCGCCGCCGCTGTCCGCCCAGACGATGCCGGTGTCCACGTCGGATCCGGGCAGCGGCTCGTGCCGGGCCATCGAGCCGAGTACGAGCCACGAGCAGGCCGGGCCTGCCGCGTCCTCGTCGCCGGTCAGGGCGAGCAGGCGGGCCAGGATGGCGTCGGTCAGCGCGGCGTGCAGGGCGCCGATGTGCTCGGCGGGCACGCCGGTGTCGTGCAGTTCCACCAGGGTAGGCGGGAGCAGCCGGCAGGCCTGGCTGAGCTGGGCGACGTCGGCCGCCGCGTCGATGGCGGTCCGGATCAGCAGCGGGTCACGCACCTCGACCGAGGCCAGGTCCATGGCCCGCAGGATGCCGGCCGGCGCGGCGTCCTGGTCCTGGACGACGAGGTGATGCACGCCGGACTTGACCATCTGCACGTAGGCGGCGCCCAGCGTGGCCGTGCTGGATACGGTGTCGACCGGCGAGCTCATGATGGCGTGCACCGGAGCGTCCACGCCGACCTGAGCGGTGGCCACCTTGCTGCGGAAATCCCGGTCGGTGACGATGCCGAGACCCTGACGGGTCCGCACCAGGGCGCAGGACTGGTCGGCGCGGCCGATCGCTTCCGCCACCTCCCGGACCGGCGTCGAGCCTCGCACCAGACGATGGCCCGCATGTGACGGGTCACCGAGGTCTGCGGGCCGGCCAGCAGGCCGCGTCCGGTGAGCCGTTCCTGGGCGATCATGGCGCCGAAGTGGCTGAACTGGAGTGCGGACGGATCGGCCACCACCTTCCGCGGGTCAGGCAGGCGGTAGCACAGCGTGTCCTCGGGGGCGCGGGCGGATAGCGCCGGGGAAAGCCCGGTGAGCACCGAGATGTGGCCGAAGGTGTCGCCGGGGGCGAGCAGGTCGACCGTCCGGCCGCGATCGGTGATCTCCACCGCTCCGGTCCGCACCACGTACAGGTGATCAAGCGGCTGCGCGCCGGCGGGCACGATCACCGTGCCCGCGGCGAAGTACTCCACCTCGACCTGGCGGGCCAGCCGGGCCAGGTCATCCCCGCTGAGCGCGTCGAAGGGCGGCTGGGAGCCGAGGAAGTCGGCGAACTCCTGCACTTATTCTCCGCTCTGAATGAGCCAGGCTAACCGAAGGCCGGACCCGGCGACGAGGGGCATGAACAGGTCGTCCACGATCGCGAGGACCCGCTCCGGCGGGATCGGCTGGTAGGTCATCAGCAGGTCGTGGCGCATCAGGTCGAATGGCATGGTCAGGACGACCGGGGGGATGCGGTCGAGGTCGATCTCGCCGCGCTCGTGCGCCCGGGCAAAGATCTCGCTTGACCACAGCGGGCGGTCGGCCATGACCTTCTCGCGCACCTGGGCCGGTGTGAGCCCGGTGCTGGCCAGCAGGCCGGAGAACGCGGCGCTGACGATGGTGGCGAAGCTGACCCGCGTGCTGCTGGCGCTGCTGAGCAGGGCGATCATGTCACCGCGCAGGCTCCCGGTGTCGGGGATGTCGACGGGGTGCGTGGCGCCGTAGTGGCGGATGGCGGCGAGCACCAGGTCGTCCTTGTTGGGCCAGCGCCGGTACAGCACCGCCACGCCCGTCTTCGCGCGGGCCGCGACCGACTCCATCGTCAGCCTGGCGAAGCCGACCTGGACGAGCTCCTGCCATGCGGCCTCCAGCAGTGCGGCCTCCAGTTCCTCCCCGCGCCGCCGTTGCCGGGTCCGCTGCGCCTGCTCGGTCATGGCCACCAGCATAACGGCCCCGGAAATATAAGAGAGGTTTGCATTCCTTAACAGGCCGCCGTAGTCTATAAGAGAAGAGTTCATCTCTTATAGAGAGCAGGGGCAGCATGGCAGCGACACCAGTGAAGCCCGCGGCCGAGAAGCTGGACCCCGCGGTGGTCAAGACCGCCCTGATCCTCATCGTCGGCGGGATGGCCGTCATCTTCGATACCACGATCGTCAGCGTCGCCCTGCACACGCTCTCGGTGAAGCTGGACACCCCGGTCACGACGATCCAGTGGGTGACCACCGGCTACCTGCTGGCGCTCGGCATCGCGGTGCCGCTCAGCACCTGGGGCCTGCAGCGGTTCGGCGGCAAGCGGCTGTGGATGTTCTCCCTCGCCGTCTTCCTCGTCGGCTCGGTCGGGTCCAGCCTCGCGTGGGACGTCGGATCGCTGATCGGCTGGCGGGTCGTCCAGGGCATCGGCGGCGGCCTCATGCTCCCGCTGATGACCACGCTCATCTTCCAGGCCGCGGGCGGCAAGTCGCTCGGGCGGCTCGTCACCTACGTCGCGATGCCGGCGCTGCTCGGCCCGATCCTCGGCCCGCTGATCGGGGGCGCCATCCTGACCCACCTGAGCTGGCGGTTCATGTTCTGGGTGAACGTGCCGTTCGGAGTCATCGGCATCCTGCTCGCCTGGCGTCACCTGAACATCGACCCGCCCGCCCGCCCGGGCCCCGCGGCCGGCCGCCGAGGCTCGACGTGCCCGGGCTGTTCCTCATCGCGCCGGGCACCTCGGTCGTCCTGCTGGGCCTGGCCAACGCGGGCACCGCCGCCGGGTTCGACCACCCGGACGTCATCATCCCGCTCATCGCCGGCGTGGCGCTGCTCGCGGCCTTCACCGGCTACGCGCTGCGCAAGAGCCACCCTCTCGTCGAGGTCCGGCTGCTCGCCAGGCGGTCGGTCGGCTCCTCCAGCGCGGTGCTGTTCTTCTCCGGCTTCTCCCTGTACGGCGCGATGCTCCTGATGCCGCTGTACTACCAGGACGTGCGCGGCACCACCGCGCTCGGCGCCGGGGTCATGCTCGTCCCGCAGGGCATCGGCGCCCTTTTGTCCCGCACCATCGCCGGGAGCAACATCGACCGGTTCGGCTCACGCGTCATCGCCCTGAGCGGCTTCGCCATCGTCGCCGCCGCGACCGTTCCGTTCGCCCTGGCCGGGCCGCACACCAGCGAGTGGCTGCTCGCCCTGTGGATGGTTATCCGCGGGTTCGGCCTCGGGGCCGTCACCATGCCGGTGATGGTCGCCGGCTACATCGGCCTGGACAAGCAGCAGATCCCGCACTCCAGCGTGCTCACCAGGACCGCGCAGCAGATCGGCGGCTCGTTCGGCACCGCGGTCCTGGCGGTGATCCTCGAGGGAGCCATCGCCGCGCATCCGGCCACACTGGCGGACGCGTTCCACGTGGCGTTCTGGTGGTCTACGGGCTTCTCCGCCGTCGCCGTGCTCCTCTCCCTGTGGCTCCCCGGCTCTCCCTGTGGCTCCCCGGCGCTCAGCGGGCGCCCGAGACCAGTCGCGATAGCGTCCCCGGCCAGCGCACCGATCCCGTCGAGGTCTAGCGGCGGGCAAGAGCCCGGGCAATCCAGCGCCATGGCGAGGGTTCCCCGGACTCTTCCCTGTATGCAGTCAGGCGGAGTGGCTGACCAGAAGGAGCGCGAGTAATCTGCCCGGCCGCGCGCCCGGGCCGGTTCCGTGCCCATCGGCCTGGTGCCGGTGGTGCTTATGGTGTTCAGGAAGCGAGATGGGATCCGGGGGGGCCGCCCGGGCCCCGGACGGCCGCGGCGCCTGGCTCAAGGCGGCCGGCTGGGGTCTGGAGGAGGTCACGGCCGAGCGGGTGCACCTGGTCAGCCCGGACGGCGAGGTGGTGGCGGGCGACGGGCCACGGCACAGCGAGTACCCGATCCACACCGAGATCATGAACGTCCGCCCCGACGTCGGCGCGGTGGTGCACACCCACCCGCCGCATGCGGTGGCGCTGGCCGCCACCGGCCAGCCGCTGCGGCCGGTCAGCCACGCGGCCAATTACTTCGTCCCGCCGGAGGTGCCACGCTTCACGCAGACGGCGGACCTGATCCTGACCCGCGAGCTGGGCCAGGCAGTGGCGGCCGAGCTGGGCACGGCCCGGGCGATCTTCCTGGTCAACCACGGCATTGTGACCGCCGGCCCGGACCTGCCGACGGCCACGGTGGCGGCCGTCCTGCTGGAACGGGCGTGTGCGCAGCAGCTGCTCACCCAGGCGTTCGGCGGCTGGCCCAGCTGGTCCGACCCGGCGGAGTCGCGGTCCAAACGGAGCCACATCTACGGCGAAGGCCCGGTCCGGGCGGTGTGGGATTACCTGCTCCGGTCCCTCGGCTGACGGCCGGCCAGCGCTTGTGGCTGGCTGAGCCTGCGGAGATATGCTGAGGGCAATTCAGCTGAAGAGGTGCGCTGTGACCCTGCCTGTAGAAACCCCTGATCTCGGCTTCCGGGCCGGCGACCACGTCTGCGCCTTCTACAACAGCAGCAGCAGCGCCGTGGACGACATCGTGGTGGACTATCTCGCTCGGGGCCTGCAGGCCGGGCACAAGTGCTTCGGCATGGTCGACGAGCCGGCTGCGGTGCGCCAGCGGATTCCGCGCGAGCTGGTCGCCCGGGACGGCATGCTGCGGGTCCTCACCGAGGACGAGGCGTACATGCCGGACGGGCACTTCGCCAAGGACGCGTTCATCGCCGCGATGACGGGGCTGGTCCACCAGGCGTTCGCCGAGGGCTACGACCGCTTCCGGGCCGTCGGCGACGAGAGCTTCATCGTCAGGCACGCGGTCGACATCTCCGAATGGTTCGCCGCCGAAGCCGAGCTCAACCAGATCGTGCCGGACTACCCGCACTTCTTCTTCTGCCTGTACGACCTGGACCTGTTCGGCGGGGACACGGTGATGCACGTGCTGCGGACGCATCCCCGGATCTACGTCAACGGGCTGGTCATCACCAATCCGCACTACCTGCCGGCAGACCAGCTCCCAGGCTGAGCAATGCCGCCAGCGGAGCGCCGCGGACCCGGCGTGGACGAGGTCGACGTCAACGCCGAGCTCTCCTCGGTCAACGCGGTCTTCACTCTGTCGCTGATCCTGACCCAGGCCTCCTCGCCTGCTCAGCTCATCCGGCTGGTCACCACCGCGATCCCGTCGATCACCCGCTGCCAGCAGGCGCTGGCCTGGCATCCCAGCCGGGCGGGCGACTACTTCGAGCGGGCTCCGGCCGAGGCCGGCGGTGCCCTGGCCCGGCTCACCGAGCCCGGCCAGCTCGAGCTGAACGGCGGGTCGTCGTGCTGGGCGTTCCCTGCCACCTCCCCGCTGGCCCGGGACCCGGTCTTCCTGATCATCCTGGGCCGGGAATCCCTGTCCGCGGAGGAGACCTTCCTGCTGTCCGTCCTGGCCCAGCTGTGCGGAACCGTGATCGCCAAGCTGGAGCTGATCGCGGCCGAGCGGGTGAACAACGAGCGGGTGGCCACGCTGA
Organism: uncultured Actinomycetes bacterium; assembly: GCA_963835775.1. Lineage (GTDB taxonomy): Bacteria > Actinomycetota > Actinomycetes > Streptosporangiales > Streptosporangiaceae > Palsa-504. The sequence continues at coordinate 81,043 of CAWIHB010000015.1, forward strand.
ACGCCAAGCTCGAAACGACCGTTTCCGCCCTGACCAAGATTATGGAGACGCACCGCGGGCTGAACGAGATCATGGCCAGCGCCGGGGAAGCGGGCATCGCCGAGACCCTGCACCGGCTCACCTCCTTCGGCGTGCTCATCCAGGATGCCGACGGGCACGCCCGGGCCACCGCCGGCCAGGTACCTCCCGCTGAGCTGGCGCCGGAGCCGCCCGGATCGAGAGCCGGTCTCATCGGCCGGCTGCGGCGGGCGCCGCACCCGGTCCGCCACCGCCAGGCCTGGCTGATGCTGGCCAGCCCGCGGGCTGACATCCTGGGCGTCATCGCCCTCATCGACCCGGCGGGCACGGCGGGCGAGACCGACCTGGCGGCGCTGGAGTACGCCGCGACCGTGCTGAGCGTCGAACTGGCCCGGCTGCAGAGCCTGGCCGAGGCCGAATTGCGCGGCCATGCGGACCGCGAGCGGGACGTCGCCCAGGCCCGGGCGGCCGAACTCGCCGCCAGCGAGAACCGCCAGCGGGCCATCCTGGAGGCTGCCCTGGACGGCGTGGTCAGCATCGACGGGCAAGCCCGGGTGACGTACGTGAACAGCGCGTTCGAGCAGATCTTCGGCTACCGGGCGGCCGAGGCGACGGGCCGGGAACTGGCGGACCTGATCGTGCCGCCGTCGCTGCGCCAGGCCCACCGGGACGGTTTCGCCCGCTACCTGGCCACCGGGCAGGGGCGCATCCTGGACCGGCGGATCGAGATGACGGCCGTGCGGGCCGACGGGAGCGAGTTCCCGGCCGAGATCACCGTGACCCGCACCGGGCCCGCCGCCGAGCCGGCCTTCACCGGCTACGTGCGCGACATCACCGACCGGCAGCGGGCCGAGCAGGAGCTGATGGCGTCCCGGGAGCGGCTGGTCACCGCGTCCGACACGGCGCGCCGGCGCGTCACCCGCGACCTGCACGACGGCGCCCAGCAGCGGTTCGTCACCACGCTGATCCACTTGCAGCTAGCCCAGGAGAAGTGGGACTCCGCACCGGAGCGAGCCAGGGAACTGGTCGGCCTCGCCCTCCGCGACGCCCGGCGGGGCCTGGAGGACCTGCGCGAGCTCGCCGCCGGGATCCATCCCGCCATCTTGACCCAGCGAGGCCTGGCCGCGGCCATCGACGCCCTGGCCGCCCGGCTGCCGATCCCGGTCCAGCTCGACATACCCGACCGCAGGCTCCCGGCGCCGGTTGAGGCCAGCGTGTACTTCTTCTGCTCCGAGGCGCTGACCAACGTGGTCAAGCACGCCCGGGCCACGTCCGCCCGGGTCCGGATGGACCTCACCGGCGACCGGTGCGCGGTCGAGGTCGGTGACGACGGGATCGGCGGGGCCGAGCCCCGGTCGCCGGTCAGCGGGCTGGGCGGCCTGCGGGACCGTCTCGGCGCCCTGGGCGGGACCCTGGACATCGCCAGCCCGGCGGCGGGTGGGACCGTGCTGCGAGCCAGCATTCCGCTGCCCTCCGGATGACCCGTGACGCCCCGGCCTGTGTGCGGTACCAGCTGCTGAACAGCGCGGTCAGGTCGGTGACGGCCAGTCGACGATGAGAATCCGGACCGGCACGTAGCGATCGTGACGGGCCATCGGCCCGGCGGCAATCGGGTCAACCCCACATCGCCGCGGCCGGGGCCTGATCACCGACCCGCAGCGGACGGCGACGCGGTACAGGCGGCGCGGCTGGCCGTCCAGAGGATCCTGGTGCCGCGGATGGCCAGGTCCTGGCGGTGCAAGACGCTGCCGGGTCCGTCGTCGCCGATGAGGCTGTCGAGGACGGCCAGGTCGTCGGCGGCCAGCGACTCGCCGAGCTGGGACCGGAAGCGGCGCAGGTTGTCCCGCACGTAACGGCCCGCGGCAGCGGGCAGCGGCGGGGCCAGCTCGATGCCGATGGGCTGTTCGGTCACGTTCGTGAAGCCCGCCCGGGCCACGAGCGGGCCCCAGTCGGCGCCGAGATAGGGCATAGCGGCGGCGGCACGCTCGCGCAGCACAGCGTGGCAGCGCGTCTCCAGGCCAGGGCGGCCCAGGCCGACGTCCTCGGGCAGGAAACGCAGCTGGTCGTGCAGCTCGGCCAAGACCAGCAGGCCGCCCGGGCGGAGCAGGGCGAAGACCTGCTGCAGGGCCCGGCCCGGGTCGGCCAGGTGGTGCAGGGCCATCGACGACCACGCCACGTCGACCGGGTCGAGGGCGGGCCAGGGCTCGTCCAGGTCCGCCTCGACGGTGTGCACCCGGCCGGCCAGCCCCTGGTCGCGGGCCTTGTCCCGCAGCCGGGCCAGGAACGCGGCGGACTGGTCGACGGCGATCACGTGGGCACCGGGGAAACGCCGGGCCAGGGCGAGCGCGCCGTTCCCGGTCCCGCAGCCCAGGTCGAGGATGCGGCGGACGGGGCGGCCGGCGGCCAGGTCGTGCACCCGGCCGGTGACCTCGGACAGGTACGAGCGGAGCACCTCGGCGTCCAGGTCCAGCAGCTCGGCCAGGGCCGCGTCGTCCTCGTCGCGGCCAGGGTGGTGATGGTGGCGGTGATCGTGGTCCATGCTCCGACGGTACGTGATCCGTGCTCTAATGGCATACAGTCTTGCCTATGAAGCAAGAAGGCGATGTGGACACCCTGGTCCGGCAGCGCATCAGGGGGCTGCGGGTGGCCCGGGGCTGGTCGCTGGACGACCTGGCCCGCCGAACTCACCTGAGCCCGTCCAACCTGAGCCGCATCGAGACCGGCCACCGGCGCATCGCGCTCGACCAGCTGGCGGTGATCGCCCGGGCTCTGGGCACCACGCTGGACCAGCTGGTCGAGTCGGCCGACGACGAGGACGTGGTGATCAGGCCGCAGCGCGACGTGCGGCACGGCACGACCACCTGGATGCTGACCTCACCGGAACGGGCCCCGTACGGCGTGTCGGTGGCCAAGATGCGCATGACCAGGCCCGCTCCCGCCGACGGCCAGGACGACCTGCGGGTCCACCCGGGCCGGGACTGGTTCACGGTGCTGTCCGGGACCGCGCGGCTGCGGCTGGGCGAGCGGGTCATCCTGGTCGAGGCCGGCCAGGCGGCGGAATTCTCGACCATGATCCCGCACGCGATCAGCGCCCAGGACGGGCCGGCGGAGATCTTGTGCATCTTCGATCACGACGGAGATCAGGCCCACCTGCGCACGGATCGCCAGGCCTGACCACCGGCGCGGCGCCGGGGGGCCGGGTCCCTGGCCGCAGACCAGTTACCGGACCAGGGTGTCTTACGGGCTCGATGGAGCGCCTCCGGGGGCGAGGGTGGGAGCCAAAGCCGATCCAGTGGCACCGGCGCGGGGCGGCCGCGGCACGATAGAACCAACCAGCGAGAGGAAACCGGCGTCATGGACATGAAACTCGAGGTCGTGGTAATCCCGGTCGCGGATGTGGACCGGGCCAAGGCCTTCTACCAGGGTCTGGGCTGGCGGCTCGATGCCGACGGGACGGACGGAAACTGATGGGCGGCTACGACTACGACGTGATCGTGCTGGGGGCCGGGTCGCCGGGTGAGCACTGCGCGGGCGAACTGGCCGACGGCGGCCTGCACGTCGCGGTGGTCGAACGGGAACTGGCCGGCGGCGAATGCTCGTACTGGGCCTGCATCCCGTCCAAGACCCTGCTGCGTCCCGGCGAGGCGGCCTACGCGGCCCGGCACGCGGCGGCCACCGCGGAGGTCGACGTGGCCGCCGCGCTGGCCTACCGGGACTTCATGGTCGGCGACCACACCGACGACAGCCAGGTGCAGTGGCTGGCGAGCAAGAGCATCGACCTGATCCGGGGCACCGGGAAGCTGGCCGGCCCCGGCGTGGTCGAGGTCGGCGGCATCCGGCACACGGCCCGGCACGTGGTGGTGGCGACCGGCTCGGATTCGGTCATACCGCCCGTCCCGGGCCTGCGCGAGCTCGACGGCGTGTGGACCAACCGCGAGGTGACGGCGATGGAGGCCGTCCCGCGCCGCCTGCTGATCCTGGGCGGCGGGCCGGTCGGCGCCGAGATGGCCCAGGCCGTCCGGCGCCTGGGCGGCGAGGTCACCCTGATCGAGGCGGCCAGCCACGTGCTGGCCCGCGAGCCCGCCCCGCTCGGCGAGGCCCTCGGCGAGGAACTGCGCCGGGACGGCATCGAGCTGATCCTGGGTATCCAGGCCACCGCGGCCCGCCGGGATGGCGCCGACTACGTGCTGACCCTGGCGGACGGCCGGGAACCCCGCGGCGACCGGCTGCTCGCGGCCACCGGACGCCGCCCCCGGCTGCCGGCCGGGCTCGACACCGTGGGTGTCACCGCGGGCCGGGAGGGCATCAAGGTCGACGCGCGCCTGCACGCCGGGGAGCGGCTGTGGGCCATCGGCGACGTCACCGGCATCCGGCTGCTGACCCACGTGGGCAAGTACCAGGGCGAGGTCGTGGCGGCCAACATCCTCGGCGAGGCGCGCGAGGCTCATTACGATGCGATCCCGGACGTGATCTACACCGACCCGCAGGCCGCCTCGGTCGGCGCCACCGAGGCCCGGTTCAGCGCGACCGTGCCGATCTCCGAGGTGGCCAAGATGGCCACCTACACCCACGCCTACGCCGAATCCAAGGGCTTCCTGACCCTGCTGTCCGACGGCGAGACGCTGACCGGCGCCCACGCGCTCGGGCCCGAGGCCGGGGAGTGGATGCAGCAGGCCACGCTGGCCATCCGGGCCCAGGTGCCGCTAGACGTGCTCCGCGACGTCATCCAGCCGTTCCCGACCTTCTCCGAGATCTACGTCGCCGCGCTGAAGGCACTGCGCGGCCAGATCGCGGCCGCCCGGCAGCCCGCCGCGAGCACCCAGGCCTAGAAACCAGGAACCTGCGACGAGCCAGCCCGAACCAGAGCCCAGCAACGACAGGAGCAGACATGTCCACCGCACCCGAACTGAAGGGCCAGGTCGTCGTCGTGATCGGCGGCAGCTCGGGCATCGGGCTCGAAACGGCCCGGCAGGCGCGCGCCGCCGGGGCCGACGTCATCCTCACCGGCCGCGATCCGCAACGGCTCGAGCGCGCCGCCGCCGAAGTCGGCGCGCTCAGCACCTCCGCCTTCGACGTCACCGACCCGGCCGCGCTGCAGCGGTTCCTGGCCGGCCTGCCGGAGGAGACCGGCCACATGATGGTCACGGCCGGCGGCCAGTACTACGCGCCGCTGGCCGAGATGGACTTCGAGGCGGCCCGCCGGGTCCTGGACGAGCATCTGCTGCTGCCCCTGCGGATCGGTCAGTACGCCGCGGGAAAGGTGCGGCCGGGCGGCACGCTGATCTTCATGACCGGCACCGGCGCCCGCCGCCCGGGCCCCGGCCTGGCCATCGCGGCCATCGCCGCCGCCGCGGTGCCCGCGATCACCGCCAACCTGGCCCTGGAGCTGGCCCCGGTCCGGGTCAACCTCATCGCGGCCGGGTTCGTCGACACGCCCCTGTCCGCCCGGCTGCTGGGCGATGACCTGGAGAAACGGCGGAGCCAGCTGCGCGCCACGCTGCCCATCAGGCGGGTGGTCGGGCCGGGCGATGTGGCCTCGCTGGCCGTGCACCTCATGGTCAACACCGCGGTTACCGGCGCGACCTACGACATCGACGGCGGCGAGCAGGACGTCGCCCCCTAGGAGCAGGCCCATGGAGTACCTGGTCACGATGACCACCGAGGTCCCGGACGGGACGGCGGAGCGGGCGGTGGACGACGTCCGCGCCCGCGAGGCGGCCCGGTCGCGCGAACTGGCGGCCCAGGGCCACCTGCTGCAGCTGTGGCGGCCGCCGCTGCAGCCGGGCGAATGGCGCACGCTCGGGCTGTTCGCCGCCGCCGACGACGGCGCGCTGGAGCAGGTGCTGGCCTCGATGCCGCTGCGGGTGTGGCGCACCGACCAGGTGACGCCGCTGGCGGCGCACCCGAACGACCCGGGCCCGGGGCGGAACGGGCCGCGGACGGGCCCGGAGTTCCTGACCGTCTTCACCGTCGCCATCCCGGCGGGCACACCACGCTCGGCCGCCGACGCCGCCGACGCCGCCGAAGCCGAGGAGGCCGAACGGGCCAGGGAGCTTGCTGGCCAGGGGCACCTCGCGCGGCTCTGGCGGCTGCCCGGCCCGGGGCGCACGCTGGGCCTGTGGCGGGCCAGCGGCCCAGCCGGGATGCAGGCCATCCTGCGGTCGCTGCCGCTGGACGCCTGGATGTCCGTGCAGACCACGCCCCTGGCCCCGCACCCGAGCGACCCAGCGGCCGCGGTGAGCCGGCCATGACGCGGAAGGTGGCCATCATCACGGGCGGCTCGCAGGGCATCGGGGCCGGCCTGGTCGCCGGGTACCGGCGGCAGGGCTGGGCGGTGGTGGCCAACGCCCTGACCATCAAGCCGACGGACGAGGAGGACCTGCTGGCTATCGAGGGTGACGTCGCCCAGCAGGCCACCGCGGAGCGGATCATGAGCGCGACGCTGGGCCGCTTCGGGCGCGTCGACACCCTGGTCAACAACGCGGGCGTGTTCCTGTCCAAGCCGTTCACCGAGTACACCGCGGACGACTACGCCCTGTTGACCGGGGTCAACCTGGCCGGGTTCTTCTGGCTGACCCAGCTGGCCATCGCGGCGATGCTCAAGGCGGGCGGCGGTCACGTGGTCAACATCAGCGCCACCGTGGCTGAGTACCAGAACGCCTCGGCGCCCTCGGTGCTGACCGCGCTGACCAAGGGCGGCCTGGCCGCGGCCACCCGGTCGCTGGCCGTCGAGTACGCCGCCCGCGGCATCCGGGTCAACGCGGTGTCGCCGGGCGTGATCCAGACCCCGATGCACCCGGCGGAGAGCTACGCCGCGCTGGGCGACCAGCTGCCCCCGATGGGCCGGCCCGGCCAGGTCAGCGACGTGGTGGACGGCATCTTGTTCCTGGAGGCATCGCCCTACATCACCGGCGAGGTGCTGCACATCGACGGCGGCCAGGGCGCCGGCCACTGACCGGCGAGCGAGTTTCAGCCGCGCTCGCTCATCCACACCGAGATATGGGCGGGCTCCAGCGCTTTCTGCACCACCGTGGCCAGGTCACGCGGACCATGTCCAGGTCCACAGCTCGCCCCGCAGGACCAGACCGAGCTGCTGCCACCGCCCGGCGATGGCGAGCGGATCGGGACCGTGACCGATCTATAGATAACCGGGCCGACCCGGCCGAGCGGAGGCTCGCGCGGTGGACTCGGCCCGGGCCGTCCGCGCAGGGCTCAGGCGGCGCTGGTGAGCGCCCGGCGGCGGGTAGCCAGCGTCCGGTCGGCGAGCACCGCGAGCGCGGCGGCGGTCAGGGCGGCGCCGCCGGCGATAAGGACGATCTGCCAGCCGGGCATGCCGCCCGCCAAGATGGTGCGGACCTGGACCGGGACCTGCGCCGGGACCTGGGCGCCTGACGGGTCGTCGCCGGGGAACGGGACCCGGGCGAAGGCGGGCGCGGCGAAGGCCAGCACGGCTCCGGCCAGGACGGCCAGGACGGCGGCGGAACGGCGGATGTGACGGATGAGGTTCATGATTTCTTTCCCTTCGAGCCTGGTTGGCTTGTCCCGATCACGGTAGGACAGGCAGGTCAGGCGGCGAATCGGGAGAAACACCCCGGTTTGGCGGATCCGGTACCTAGGTTCGCCGGGGGGGTACCTAGGTCGGCAGCCCGGCAGGGCTGCCCCACCGGGTTAGCCCCACCGGGTTAGCCCCACTGCGTCAGCCCCACTGCGTCAGCCCCACTGCGTCATCCCCACTGCGTCATCCCCACTGCGTCATCCCCACTGCGTCATCCCCACTGGCCGGAGGCAGCGACGATGCGGAGATGACCGCGCCGGCCGAGTTGATGTACTTCGCGAACTTGGCCGCCACCGGGTTGCCGTAGGCGTTGAAACGAGCGTCCATGATGATCCCCTTGTGGTTGGCTACACTGCGGTTGGCTATACCGACCTGACGGATCAGCCGGGCCCGATGTGACTGCGCGCGGCCAGTTCCTCGACGCGGGCGTGCAGCCCGGCGACGTGGTCTTCTGACTCCGGTTTCATCAGCACGCTGCGCAGGATCCGGCCCTGGCCGGTGTCGGCGGCCACGGCCGGGTGCCGGGCCGCCAGCGCCGGGCCGGTGACGCGGAGCGTGGACAGGAACACTGGCCGCGGATCGGCCATCCCGTCGGCCAGCAGCCGCGCCGAGGCGGCGTCGATGGCCGACAGGCGCGGCCCGCCGGCCAGCGGGAAATAGCAGAACGATGTCGAGCTCGGGCGGCTGGTACAGCTCGAGCAGGTCCGAGCCGCGCAGCAGGCCGGCCCAGTCCAGCGCGGCCCGCCGCCCGGCCGCGACCACCTGGCCCAGGCCCTCGGCGGTGGGCGGCAGCAGCGCGAGCGTCAGCCACAGCGCGGCCGCGGCCGCGCCGGCCCGCGAGCATTCCAGGCTGATCTCGCCCAGGTGCAGCTCGTCGGAGGTGAAGTAGGTGTAGGCGGAGTCGTGCACGTAGAACCGGCCCACGTCAGGGTCGGCGAACAGCACGGCCCCGCAGCCGTAGGGCTGCAGCCCGTGCTTGTGCGGATCGACCACCACCGAGTCGCACGAGCCGATGGCCCGCCACGGCGCCGGGTCGAGCCCGGCCGGGCCGTCCAGCCCGGCCAGCAGGGTGAAGAACCCGCCGTAGGCCGCGTCCACATGCACCCGCACCCCGTGCCGCCTGGCCACCGCGAGTACCTCGTGCACCGGGTCGATGGCGCCCAGGCCGGTGGTGCCCGCCGTGGCCACCACGGTGCCGATCCGGCCGCCGGCCAGCAGCGCGTCCAGTTCGCCGAGGTCGATGCGCCCGGCGGCGTCCACGCCGACCGGTGTCCCGGCCACGCCCAGTACGCCGCACATCCGGCCGTGGGTGTAGTGCGCTTCCGCCGAGTAGGCGATGCCCCGGCCCGGGTGCAGCTCGCGGGCCACGTAGAGCGCCTCCAGGTTGGCGATCGTGCCGCTGGTGGTCAGGTGACCCAGGTGCCGGTCCAGGCCGAACATGGCCGCCAGCTGGGCCACGGCCTCCTTCTCCATCTGGGCGGTGGCCGGGCCGCCGTCCAGGGCGTGGTTGTTCGGGTTGATCAGCATGGCGGTGAGGTAGCCGGCCACGGCCGCGGGATGCGGCGGCTTGAGCATCTGGCCCGCGTAACTGGGATGGAAGAACGGGTAGTTGTCCCGCAGCCGCCCGGTGAACTCGGCGAAGACGGCGGCGAACCGGTCGTCGGGGACGTCCAGCGACGCGTGCCGGGCGAAGGCGCCGTAGCCCTCCTGCCAGCCGGTCACCGCCTGCAGTCCCGCGCTCAGCCACCGATCCAGGTCCATGTGCCCTCCTCGGCATGATCCTAGACCGTTGCCGGGCAGATCATTCGGTGCCAAACTAATTCACATGACGGTGGCGGTGGACCTGACCGACCTCGACCTGTGGGCGCGGGGTGTCCCCTACGGTGAGTTCGCCCGGCTGCGGCGCGAGGCGCCGGTGGCATGGTTCCCCGGCGCGGGTTCCGGCTTCTGGGGGGTGCACCGTTACCAGGACATCGTCACCGCGAGCCGGGACGTGCGGACGTTCTCCTCGGCCCGCGGCGTGTCTTTCGAGGAACCGACCGACGAGGACATGGCCGCCCGCCGCACGATCATCGACACCGACCCGCCCGAGCACACCAAGCTGCGCAAGATCGTATCCGGCGCGTTCTCCCAGCGGGCCGTGGCGGTGTACGAGCACTTCATCGCCGGGCTCACCGAGCAGGTCCTCGACGGCGGCCTGGCCCGCGGCCCCTTCGACTTCGTGGACGCGGTAGCCAAGGAGGTCCCGATCCGGGTCCTGGCCCGGATCATGGGCCTGCCCGCGGCCGACCTGGACCTGTTCATCGACCTCGGCGACCGGCTGATCGCCAATACCGACCCGGACATCACCAACGTAGTCTGGGGCCGGGACGACACCGACGCCTACCGCCGGTTCCCGTTCCGCAGCCCCTACGGCAAGCAGCTGTGGGACCTGGGCCGCCAGGTCATCGCCGGGCGGCTGACCGAGCCGGGCGACGACCTGCTGTCCCGCCTGGTGGCCGCCGAGGTGGACGGCGAGCGGCTGACCGAGACCGACCTGGATAACTTCTTCTCCATCCTGGTCGTGGCGGGCAACGAGACGACCAGGATCGCCATCGCCCAGGGGGTGCTGGCCTGCTGCCAGTACCCGGACCAGTGGGACCGGCTGCGCGCCGACCCCGGCCTGCTGGAGACGGCCACCGACGAAGTGATCCGGTGGAGCTGCCCGACCCACTTCATGCGCCGCACGGCCACCGCGGACACCGAGCTCGGCGGGGCCGCCATCCGGGCCGGCGACAAGGTGGTGCTGTGGTACGTCTCGGGCAACCGGGACGAGGCCGAGTTCACCCGGCCCGACGTGTTCGACATCGGGCGCAGCCCGAACCGGCACCTGAGCTTCGGGCGCGGCGGCCCGCACCTGTGCCTGGGCGTGCACCTGGCGCGGCTGGAGGTCAAGGTGATGCTGGCCGCGCTGGCCCGGCGGGTGAGCCGGTTCGAGCTGGCCGGCCAGCCGCGGCGTATCCGGTCCAACTTCACCAACGGGCTCAAGGAACTGCCGGTGCTGGCGTATTCGTGACCGGGCTGGTGGAACCACGGCCCGTTCGGCCCAAAAGCAGACGAGATGCCCAGGCCGGCGCGCGCGGTCATCATCACCGGCGGCCAGGGGGCGATCTTCAGCCGCCGGGCGCAGCGTGGTACGCGGAGCGGAGGGTAATGAAACTGGACTTCAGCACCTTGCGGGGTAGTGAAACACCGGTTTCATTCCGCTGGGCCGATGCCCCATGCTGGGCGGATGGACATGATTGCGCCGCCGGGCACCGCCCTGGGCTGGAACGTGCTGCGCGAGGACCTGCCGCTGCCGCTGTGCGTGCTGCGGGGCGGCGCGCTGGAGCGGAACATCGTGCGGTTCCAGGAGTTCAGCGACGCTCATGGGGTGCTGCTGTGCCCGCACGCCAAGACCTCGATGGCCCCGGCCTTGTTCCGCCGCCAGCTGGCGGTGGGCTGCTGGGGGCTGACCTTCGCCACCATGGCCCAGGTCGAGGTGGGGCGGCGGCACGGGGTGCAGCGCATTTTCTACGCGAACCAGCTGGTCGGCGCGGCTGATATCCGGTACGTCTGCGCTGAGCTGCGGCGTGATCCTGGGTTCGAGTTCTACTGCCTGGTGGACTCGGTAGCGGGGGTGGAGCTGCTGGCTTCGCGGGTGGGCGCGGCTGACCCGGGGCGGCGGGTGAACGTGCTGGTCGAGGGCGGGCTGGCCGGCGGCAGGTGCGGGGTGCGCGACGTGGAGACGGCGGTTTCGGTCGCGGCGGCGGTGCGTTCCGCAGAGGCGCAGCTGGCGCTGGTGGGTGTGGAGGGGTTCGAGGGGCTGCTGCAATACCGGGAGGCCGGGCGGCGTTCGGCGGATGCACGGGAGTTCTTGCGGTTCCTGGTCGCGATCGCGGAGGCGCTGGACGGGCGGGGGCTGTTCTCGGCCGGCTCGGCGGTTTTGCTGTCGGCGGGCGGGAGCGCGTTCTATGACCTGGTTATCCCGGAGTTCGCGGCGGCGCGGCTATCGCGGCCGAGCCGGGTGATCCTGCGCAGCGGCTGCTACCTGACCCAGGACTGGGGGATATACGGGGGGCTGCTGGCCGACCTGCACCAGCGCCGCGGCTCGGCCGAGCCGGACTTGGAGCCGGCGCTGGAGGTGTGGAGCCAGGTGCTGTCGGTGCCGGAGCCGGGCCGGGTCATCCTGTCGGCCGGGCGGCGGGACTTCGGCCAGGACGCGGGCAATCCGGTCGCGCTGACGCACGTCAGGCGCGGCTCGGCGCTGGGCCGTTCGCTGCGCGAAGCGGGCTGGACGATGACGGCGGTCAGCGACCAGCACGCGCATATGACCGTGCCTGTGGGCCACGGCGTTGCGGTCGGCGACCTGGTCGCCCTGGGTCCGTCGCATCCCTGCACCACGTTCGACAAGTGGCGGGTCCTGTACGTGGTGGACGACGGCTACAACGTGACCGAGACCGTAGCGACCTGCTTCTAGCGCTGCTGTGGGCAGATCTGCTCACAGCAGCGGATACGGCCTCGGCGGGCGGGCGTGCCGCAGGCTGGAGGCATGGCTCACGACGACAAGATTCCCCTGTTCAGCGAGCGGGTCCGGGAGCAGCTGCTGCACCAGCGGATCCTCGTACTCGACGGGGTGCTCGACGACGACAACGGCACGCTGCTGGCCACGCAGCTGCTGGCGCTGGCCGCCGAGGACCCCACCGCCGACGTCGCCCTGTGGATCAACTCCCCCGGCGGGTCGGTCCCGTCCATGCTGGCCATCCGCGACATCATGCGGCTGGTGCCGTGCGAGGTCTCGACTCTGGCCCTCGGGCTGGCCTGCAGCGCCGGGCAGTTCCTGCTCTCGGCGGGCACCAAGGGCAAGCGGTTCGCGCTGCCGCACGCCCGCATCCTCATGCACCGCGGCTCATCGGGTATCGGCGGCAGCGCGGTGGACATCGAGGTCCAGGCCGACGACCTGCGGTACATGGTGGACACGGTGCTCGGGCTCATCGCCGAGGACACCGGCCAGCCGGTCGAGCAGATCTTCGCCGATTCGCTGCACGACCACTGGTACACGGCCGCCCAGGCCAAACAGTACGGGTTCATCGACGAGATCGTGGGGACGTTCGGCCAGGTCATGCCCGCTCGGAAACATCGGATCGGGCTTCAGGGAGGGGCATCATGAGCAGCTACACGATCCCGAACGTCATCGCCCAGCACCCGCGCGGCGACCGGATCATGGACGTGTACTCGCATCTGCTCACCGAGCGGATCGTGTACCTGGGCACCGGGATCGATCCGGGCGTGGCCAACGCGCTCATCGCCCAGCTGCTGCACCTGGAGGCGGAGAGCGCGGAGCAGGAGATCAACCTGTACATCAACTGCGAGGGCGGCGACCTGCCCTCGATGCTGGCCGTCTACGACACCATGCAGTACATCGAGGCTTCGGTGGCCACCACCTGCGTGGGCCAGGCCATCGGCGTAGGCGCGGTGCTGCTGGCGGCCGGCTCGCCCGGGCGGCGCGCCCTGCTGCCGCACGCGCGGGTGGTGCTGCATCAGCCCGCGGGCCGCGGCCAGGGGCCGATCCCCGACCTGATCCTGCAGGCGGACGAGCTGGTCCGGATGCGCGCGGAGATCGAGGCGATCCTGTCGCGGCACACCGGGCAGACGGTGCAGACGCTGCGCACGGACACCGACCGGGACCGGGTGCTCACGGCGCAGGCGGCGCTGGAGTACGGGATCGTGGACCAGGTGCTCGGGCAGCGCCTGCGGGACGACGCCGAGGCCGGGCCGTCAGCCGCCTGATCGTTCGGGGCCCGCTCGCGCGCCGCCTGGCTGGCTCGCCGGGCTGGCTCGCCGGGCTGGCGCCTGGCTGGCTCAGGCGGCGAGGGCGAGCAGGACCGGGCCGGACGCCCGGGAGGAAGCCGAGGCCGTGGCCTGCTGGCGGCGCAGGTCGGTGGCCACCTGCTCGGTCAGGCCGGTGAGCGAGGTGCCCAGGGCGCCGGCCAGGGCCGCGATCATTTCGCTCGAGGGTTCCTTGCGGCCGCGCTCGATCTCGGACAGGTACTGCGGCGAGATCCCGGCCCGGCCCGCCGTCTCCGAGAGCGTCTGGTCCTGGTCCTGGCGAAGGGCCCGCAGGCGCTGGCCCAGCACCTCCCGCCACAATGGCTCCTGGGCCCGTGGTTGCTGCCGCTGCGGCTGCGCCGGGGGCTGTCGCCGCAACGGAAGGACTTTCGCGCGCTCGGCCATGAATATGAGCGTAAGAACCAGCAGCCGAAAACGCGCCTGGATTTCGCTACCGGCAGAGCCGAGGTCGCCAAGACCTCCTTTTCGTTTCCCTGCCTGGGCTCAGAAGGTGAAGATCAGGCGCGCGGGTACCTGGCCCGTGAGCACTTCCTCGATGCAGACGTTGACGTCATCGAGATGTCGCTCCTGCGCGATGACCTTCGTACGGCCCGCGGCATGCAGCGCGAACACGTCGGCGAGGTCCTTGCGGGTGCCGACGATGGACCCAATGATCGATTTCCCGCTGATGACAGTGTCGAAGATCGGGACGGTCATCTTGTCATCTGCCGGAAGCGCAACGCACACCAGCCGACCGCCTCGGCGCAGCGATCCGAACGCCTGCTCGAAGGCCCGAGCCGACGTGGCGACAGAGATCGCCACGTCGGCGCCGCCCAGATCCCGGATGGCCGCCACGGGGTCAGTGGTGCGCGCGTTGACCACGTAGTCAGCGCCAAGCTGCTTGGCGAGGTCCAGCTTTGTGTCCTCGATGTCGACCGCGATCACCCGGCCGCCGAAGCTCCTCGCGTACTGCAGGGCCAGGTGCCCAAGGCCGCCGATGCCGTACACCACGGCGGTCTCACCTGGCTCGATCTTTGAGACCTTGACCGCCTTGAAAGTGGTGACCCCGGCGCACGTCAGCGGCGCGGCATCGAAGGAGGACACGGCTTCGGGTACCGTGACCACGTGGCTGTCGAAGGCAACCGCGTACTCGGCCCATGCGCCGTCCACCGAATAGCCGCTGTTCTGCTGCGACTCGCACAGCGTCTCCCAGCCGCCGATGCAGTACGAGCAGTGCCCGCACGCCTGGCCCAGCCATGCGATGGCAACCCGGTCACCGACCTTGTGCAGGCTGGCATCCGGGCCGGTCTTCTCAATGGTGCCGACACCCTCGTGGCCGGGGATGAACGGCGGGTTCGGCTTGACTGGCCAGTCGCCGGCGGCGGCATGGATGTCGGTGTGGCACAGCCCGGAGGTTTGCATCCGGATCAGCACCTGGCCGGGGCCGGGTTCAGGGACGGGAAGTTCCCTGATCTCGAGCTTGGCGCCCAGTTCCGGGACGACCGCGGCCTTCATTGTCTTCATGATTCTTCCTCCAAACCAGAAATGGCTCATTGGTTATCTCGTGACCGGATTCCGGTGCCTGTCCGTCGCCACATCACGTCCCTGCTATGCCGCAACTCCCGCCGACTGAATCCTCCGGACTGGACGAACATCAGCGGGTGCCCCCGGGCGGCACGGGAGGCGGTTGATCGCCTCGCGCGCCACCGGGGTCGCCGAGATCCGGGCATGTTGCCCGCTCGCCTCCGGCATCAGAAGAAGCCAAGCGGCTTGCTGCTGTAGTCGACCAGGAGGTTCTTGGTCTGGCTGTAGTGGTCCAGCATCATCTTGTGGGTCTCGCGGCCGATGCCGGAGATCTTGTAACCGCCGAACGCGGCACCCGCGGGGTACTGGTGGTAGCAGTTGGTCCACACCCGGCCCGCCTTGATGGCCCGGCCAGCCCGGTAGGCGAGGTCGTAGTTGCGGCTCCACACGCCGGCCCCGAGGCCGTACAGCGTGTCGTTGGCGATCTCGATGGCCTCGTTGTAGTCCGAGAACGTGGTCACGGCCAGCACCGGGCCGAAGATCTCCTCCTGGAACACTCGCATCTGGTTGTGCCCCCGCAGGACCGTCGGCTTGTAGTAGTAGCCGCCGGCGAACTCGCCGCCGACCTGGCCGGGCTCGCCGCCGATGAGCACCTCGGCGCCCTCGTTCCGGCCGATGTCCACATAGGAGGCGATCTTGTCGATCTGCTGTCGCGACACCTGCGGGCCGATCATGGTCTCGGTGTCCAGCGGGTTGCCCTGCTTGATCTTGGCGATCCGGCCCAGGCACCGGGACATGAAGTCCTCGTAGATGTCCTCCTGGATCAGCGCGCGGGACGGGCAGGTGCAGACCTCGCCCTTGTTGAACGCGTACAGCACCAGGCCTTCGACGGCCTTGTCCAGGAACTCGTCGTCCGCGGCCGCCACATCCTTGAAGAAGATGTTCGGCGACTTGCCGCCGAGTTCCAGCGTGACCGGGATGAGGTTCTGCGCCGCGTACTGCATGATCAGTCGGCCGGTGACGGTCTCGCCGGTGAACGACACCTTGGCGATCCGCGGGTTGGCCGCCAGGGCCTTGCCGATCTCGCCGCCGGGACCGGTGACGATGTTCAGCACGCCGGGCGGCAGCAGGTCGCCGATCACCTCGGCGAGCTTGAGGATCGACCACGGGGTGGGCGAGGCGGGCTTGATGACCGAGCAGTTGCCTGCCGCGAACGCGGGCGCCAGCTTCCACGCCGCCATCAGCAGCGGGAAGTTGAACGGGATGATCTGCCCGACGACGCCGAGCGGCTCACGGAAGTGGTAGGCGACCAGGCGTCGCTTATCGCCCACTCCCTCGACCTCCGCGATCTCCCCTTCCTCCGCGCGGATCGCCGAGGCGAAGTAGCGGAAGTGGTCGGCGGCCAGCGGGATGTCGGCCGCCAGCGTCTCGCGGACGGGCTTGCCGTTCTCCCAGCTTTCGGTGACCGCCAGCATCTCGGCGTGCTGCTCGATCGCGTCGGCGATGGCATTGAGCACCCTGGCGCGCCCGGCGGCCGAGGTCTCGCCCCAGGCGTCCTTGGCGGCATGCGCCGCATCCAGCGCGGTCTCTATGTCCTCGGGGGTGGAGTCCGCGACCTCACATATCGGCTTGGCTGTTGCGGGGCTGAGGTTGACCCGGTATTTGCCCGCGGCCGGCGGCAGCCACTTGCCGCCGATGAAATTCTCGTACCGCGGCTGCACAGAGACGATGCTCCCAGGCTGGCCTGGTGGAACGTACTTCATGACCGTCCCCTCTCTCCTTCGGGATCTGGCGGCGAGCCCGGCGGATTGGCCAGGCTTGCCACTTCAGACGCTAGGGACAGCGGGGTTGCCTGACCGTTGCATCCAGCCGCCATGACGGGGACCAGGCCGGCCGGGTTTTCGTGATTGTCGTCACATCGTCGTCTCAGCCGAGGGCGCCGGCCCGGGCGGCCGCGGCCGCCCGCTGCGGTGAGCCGCCCGGCAACTGCGTCGCGAGGGCCTGCCAGGCCGCGGCGTCATCCGCTCCCCAGGCGGCACTGACCCAGCGGCGCAGCAGCATGGCATCGCCACTGGCCAGCACCTCGGCCCGGAGTTGCTGCTCCAGCATGGCCCGGTATTCCACGATCGCCGGCGCCTCGGAATCCGGCAGCAGTGGACCCGGGTACGCGGCGACCGCCGCACCCACCCGGCCCTCGGCGAGCATGTCGAGTACGGTTGCGAAGTCGGACGTGACCGGCCGCCGCAGCGCGTACGGCTGCGAGCCGAGCAGGCCGTCCCCGAGCAAGGTCCGCAGCCGTGACATCTCGGCCCGCAGGGTGACCGGATGCAGCTCCGCCTCGGACAGCTCAACCGCGAGGCGAGGCCCGGCGAGCCCCCCACCCACCTCCCCTGCCCCCTTCATTGCGAGCGCGAGGATGACCACGATCTCGCTGTGCCGCGGCCGCAGCCGCAGCGTGCGCCCGTCGATCTCGACCAGGGCGCAGTCGCGGCCGAGGGCCGCCAAGCGTACCTTGGTGAGCGCTGCATGCGGCCGGGCCGGGCCGGAGAAATGCACCACCAGGTGACCGGCCGGACCGACGGCCTCAGCGACCAGGCGACGGCCCTGCGTTCCGCTGGACGACGCCCCAGCGTCCGCGGCTTCCGCGGCGAAGCAGTCCCGGCCGACCGGTGTGGCCGCGAGCAGCCGCCCGCCGGGACTGACCAGTGCGACCGCGGATCGCTCCGGCACGTGGCGGTTGGCGTACTCGTGCCGGGCTCGCTCGTCGGCCGCCGCCACGCGGATAGCGAGTTCCGCCTCGGCCGCCCGCGCCGTCGCCCGCACCAGCGCCAGTGCGTACGGGCTGGCAATGTTTGCGCTCCCGGTGATGTCGACGATGCCAAGCACCCGTCCGCTGTCCGGGTCCCGGATCGGGACGGCCGAGCAAGACCACGGGTGCACCACCGTGTTGTAATGCTCGCCGGCGAAGATCTGGACCGGACGCCCGACCGCCAGCGCGGTGCCCGGCGCATTGGTCCCGGCCTCCGCCTCCGACCACTCGGCGCCTTCGACGAAGTTCATCCGGCCGGCGCGTGCCAGCGTGCCAGCGTGTCCCTGGACCCACAACAGGATCCCGGCCGCGTCGGTGACGGCAAAGATATGCTCGTCATCGCTGGCGCGCTCGCCGAGCAGCTCGTGAAACACCGGCAGAGCCGCAGCCAGCGGATGCCGGGACCGATAATCATCCAGCTCGTCAGCGTCCATCCGGATGGGCGGCAGGCGGCGCCCATCCTGGCTGGCGCCGGCGGCCACGCAGCGCTCCCAGGAGCCGGCGACCACGGAACGCACGAAGGACGGCATACTGTGCGATGAGACAAACTTCTCATGCGCTCGTCCCAGCCGCAGGGCGGCCGCACGCGCGTCCTCTTCAGCCCGCAGCGCGAGCTCACGATCCGGATGCATCGCAATCCGCAGTCAGCGCCGAACCACCATGGGAACCGCCTTTCCCTGCCCACCATGATTGCTCACGTATCTCCACCAGGTAGCGCCAGAGGTCCCGGTACCTCCGGCCGGAGGTCCCGTCTGGCGCTCGCGCGGGCACGCTGCCTGCAGGTGCTCAAGGCCGGGAATCAACCCAGACCATTCAGCCCGGATCACGATAGGGAAGTCGCGGCATACGTGGACGGGGAGATCGGTGCGGCCGAACTGTACCGCAGGACGGCCCATCTCGCCCGGTTATGACCTGCCTCACCTGCGGGAGATCCACAGGCGGATTTTCGGCGGCAGCTACAAGTGGGCAGGGCAAACCCGGACGGCAGCCATCGCCAAGGTCGCCGTGTTCTGCCTGCCGCGGTACGTAGAGTCCGCTGCGGCCGTTATCTTCCGTGAGCTGCACGATGAGGACTGCCTGCGGGGCCTGCGTCACGACATGTTCGTTGCGAGGTCGGCCTGTTACCTGGGCGAGGTCAACGCCCTGCACCGGTTCCGCGAGGGTCCGCACATCGCAACGATGGGCGCATGGTCCGAGGCGGCGGGAAGTGATCAGCGGTGCAGTACCTAACGCGCACCAGCGTCGTGTTTCCGGTCACGGCGAAGGCCGGCGAATCGTCGAGGACCGTTGTCACGGCGTTTTTCCCTAGCTGAGGGAGCGCCGAGCCCGTATAGGGCAACAAAGGTGGGCGGTCGTCCTGCCCGAACCAAGCGTCTCTTGGAGCAGTCTGCAAACCTGCGCTACCAAGGTCCGGAGCAACGCTCCCGGAGGCTGCCCAAGTCGCTAAGCAGAGTCCAGCACGACTACGGGGACTCCCACCGTGCCACTTTGACCCTACATGCGGCCAGACGGCACTGCAACGAGAGCCGATTCACCTGGACAGACCTTGAATCCTGGCCTGGTCAGCCTCAGGCGAGCCACGGCGGTCAGGACGGCGCGAGGGGCGGCAAGGCTGGTGCGGCTGTGCGCGTGCGCGGGACCAAGGTCCCCGGGCGTGCGGGCCATCGGGCCTTGCCTGCGTCCGCTGGCGGGCGCGATGGTGGGCGATGGCGGCGCCGCCATCAGGGCGACGGCGTGCGGCCTGGCCTGGCGGGAACAGGAGGTGACAGGCAAGAGGCGCAACCTCCGCGGTGGCTGTGGGCTGGCCGCGTGACCACTGTCCGCGCCAGGACGCTTTCTGCAGGCATCGTAGGAGGAGGCAGTGATGGCAGTGATCAGGTTCGAGCCCTTCCGGGACCCTTTGGAGCGGCTCTTGTCGATGGCCGCGACCGGGATGCGTGCCCCGATCGGCATGCCCATGGATGTCTACCGCGCCGGGGATGGCAGCTATCATGTCGAGGCCGACCTGCCCGGCGTGGCCCCGGACAGCGTCGAGGTCACCGTCGAGCACAGCACCTTGACGATCCGGGCCGAACGCAGCCCGCATTACGGCGAGGGCGACCAGGTTATTGCCGCCGAGCGGCCCCAGGGGTCATTTACCCGGCAGCTGTCCCTCGGCGAGGGCGTGGACTCAGAGAACCTCACCGCCGCCTACGCCGACGGTGTGCTGCGTGTGACCATTCCGGTCTCACCTAAGACCCAGGCCCGCCGGGTCGAGATCACTCATGCGCCCGGCGGCGGCCGCACCATCGCGGGGAGCACAGTTGAACAGGGTGGAGCGCCCGCCGGCAGCACCGGTGGCGGCTGAACATCCGCCCGGTCGCACCGGCGCCAGCCGCCACGGCATCCCGGCTGGTGCGGGCCTGGGCCGGCAGAGAACGACGTGAGAAGGTGCACGATGGCTGCTGGCGGGATCCGGGCCGAGCGGATGGACCCGGCGGACGTGGTGTGGCTGCATATGGACCGCCCGGCGAACCTGATGGTGGTCAATACCGTGCTGTGGTTCGACGTGCCGGCTGATCAGGCGTCGGTCCTGCAGGTGTTCCAGGAGCGCGTGGTCGGCCGGTTCCGCCGGTTCCGGCAGCGTGCCGCGGATCCGGCGCTCACGCTGGCTCCGTGGGCGGCGCCGGAGTGGGTCGACGACGCCGGCTTCGTGCTGGCGGAGCACGTGAGCCGGACCCGGCTGCCGGCGCCGGGGGACCAGGGGGCGTTGCAGCGAGCCGCCAGCGACCTGGCGGGGCGGCCGCTGCGGAAGGACCGGCCGCTATGGGAACTGCATCTGCTCGACGGCTATGGCGATGGCAGCGCGTTGCTGCTGCGGACCCACCACGCCATCGCCGACGGCGGCGCTCTCGTGCAGGTCCTGTTGTCGCTGACCGATCCGCTGGAGGCCGGGGAGCACACCGGTGTGCTGGCGGTGCACGATGACACGCCCGGGCTGCCGCTGCTGCCCGGGCCGGGCGGGCATGCTGCCGGGCGGGCGATGGCGGCGGCCAGGCGGGCGGGGTCGGCTGCCGGTGATCTCAGCGCGGTGCTGCGTGCCGCGCTCGCCGATCCCCGCAAGGCAGCGGAACTGGCTGGCTCGGCCCGCGCCGACGCGGCCATGTTGGGCAAGCTCGGCTTCGGGCTGACCGCAGGCCGCAACCTGCTGCAGGGCCCGCTGGTGCCCGGCAAACAGCGGGCCTGGACCCGGCCGGTGCCAGTGGAGGCAGTCAAGGCCGCGGGCGCGGCGGCCGGCAGCACCGTCAACGATCTGATGCTGACCGCGATCACCTCGGCGCTGCGCCGCTACCTGCTCGAGCACGGCGCGCTGGCAGAAGAGGTGATCGTCATCGTGCCGGTCGACCTGCGCCCGGCCGGCGCACCGCTGCCCGCCGGGCTCGGCAACGAGTTCGGCCTGGTATTCGTCCGGCTGCCGACCGGGGAGACCGACCAGGGCCGTCGCCGCGCCCGCGTCAAGGCGCAGATGGATCAGGTCAAAAGCAGCCGTGAAGGCGTCTTCGTGTACACCATGCTCCAGTGGCTGGGCCAGCTCCCGGCCGCCGTGCAGAACGCTTGGGTCGACGCGTTCGCCGGCAAGGCCACCGCCATCGTCACCAACGTCAGCGGCCCGCGCTACCGGGTACAGCTCGCCGGGACACCGGTCGCGGGCATGATGGGCTGGGTGCCTGTCACCGGCCCGCTGGGCCTCGGGCTCAGCATCGTCAGCTACGCCGGGCAGCTGTCGGTCGGCCTGGCCAGCGACGCACACCTGGTGCCCGACCACGACAGGCTCCTGGCCCTGCTCGACGACGAGGTCGGCGCCCTGCACACGCCCACGGCATCGTCCAGCCCACCAGAGCCAGGGAGCTGACCTACCGCGAGCTGGGCGTAGCCTCCTTCAAAGCCTGATGGATGGAAAGAGATGTCGAGCTCGCCATCAGGACAGATCAGGTTCCAGACGTCGGCTGCTGCCAGGGACGTGGCATCGTGGCTGAAGGGCAGCCCGTCCGGCACCGCTTCGGCGGGGCGGCGCAATCCTGTGAGTCTTCTGTGGGTCGGCACGTGTGGGCATCAGCCGGGCCGCGAGCCACCATGGAACCAATCCGGCCGAGCCACCGGCCAGGTCCGAGCAGACAGGCCGCTCCGCAGCCATCGTCTGACGCAGATCATCATCCACTGTGGTCACAGGAGGAACCATGAGCACGATCACCGGCGGGAGGACCAAATGATGACCGAGCCGCAGCTTGACGCGCAAGGCGAGGCACACGAAGCGCTGAGCTCGGTCGTGGCCGCCTACGGCCCGCCCGTCCTGAGCAACCCGCGCATGCTCGGCAATCTGGTCACCGACCTGCTCCCCGATCTGCCGCGGGAACGCAGCCTGCTGGTCACCGCGGCGGAGGCCGACATCGCGAGTGAGCTGACCCAGCGGGTGCGGAACGAGCATGTCGATCCGGGCACCGCGGTCCGCCTGGTCGCCTGGTCGCTCGTCGACCGCAAGGCGATCGACCCGGGCGCCAGCACGTGGGTCACCACCGAGTACGCCCAGGCCCTGGGTCATCCGGTCTGGGCGGATGCCCTGCCGCCGCCGATCGGGCCGGCCTTCCCCCCGCGGGAAACGGTCACCACCTGCGGCCACTACGGATCGTCCCAGACGGCCCCCGTCATCGGAGCCGCAGGCGACTACCCCCCGTTCCGGGTGCCGCCCGCCCTTCCGGCCAGACGGCGCAGTCGCTGGCCGGTCTTCGCGGCCATCGGCACCGCCGCGGTCGTGGTGATCTTCGCGGTTACCGCCTTCGCCGGGGGCTTGTTCAAGCCGGCGCCGGCACCGACCGCCGCACCCACGCATCCGCCTACTCACCGGGCGACCACCCCGGCGCCGAGGACGCGTGTGGCCAGCCTCGTCGAGTTGCTGCCGGCGGACATAAACCACCCCGCGGGCCAGTGTTCGCAGACAAAGCCGGACTTTACCCCGGCCGGTCTGGCCCAGGCGATCCAGTGCAGCGACCCCGGATTGCCGAACGGCCTCATCGAGGCGTATCAGATGAACAGTTACGCCAGCTACCGGACGTCCTGGGCGAACTTCAACAACTGGTGGGGCTTCGCCAGCTACTCGCCGGGATCGACCTGCCCGCCGGCCGGCAGCGACAGGGCGCAGGCCGAAGGGACCACGGGCTGGTATGACCTTTACTTCCCGCAGCGGCAGGGCCAGGTGCTGGAGTGTGAGTGGACCGAAACCGGCAACACCCTTGACACCCCCGCGTACGCGTGGACATTCCCGACCGAGAACGCGTTCATCATCGCCTACGGGCCGCAGCACTCGACGTTCGCCACCCTCAATACCTGGTGGACGAACCACGCGGACCCGGCCGCGGCGCCCACTCCCGCGGCGTCACCCTCGTCATGACCCAGGCCTGGCTGCGCGGAACGCACTAGGTGAGGAGGGCAGGCCTCACCCGCGAGTTCCGCGCGGCCGCCGAGCCGGACCGGGTCAGCATCCCCGAAGCCCGCCGATGGGCTAGGCACCATAGATCAGCGCGCTCCGTCGAGATCATGAAGGTCGCGCAAGGTAGTCGCTACTCGAGCGGAATAGGCAGGCCAACAGGGTCCAGGTGCACGAGCTTCCACCCCACCTTGCCGTCCGTCACGACAAGCCCTCCGTCGCTTACCCGTCCTTTCTCCGGGCATGCGGGCCAAGCCGCGCACCCCCTGGCCGCGGTTTGACGGCGGTCAGGTCCAGCACACGTGTGTTACGCATGTTCCTGGATTAGCTGTCAGTGCTGCCATCACCGCATTTTTGGGTCAAATCAGGACCAAAGTCCTTTGCCTGATGCCGCGCCGGGCCGGTTTACTAGCGCCGTGCGTGCTGAGGAGCGCCTGGATACCGGTTTCGATGCCGTCCAGGCAGGGTCGGCGGACCTGCTTCACCGCGGATCGGTGGTCACCTCCTCGGTGGACTGCTGCGGGCAAGGTATGACCGGCCCGGTCCGGCTGGGCGCACCAAGCCCGTTGCCGGACCGGACTCGATAGCAGGCTTGCGGTGCAAGCTGGGCATAGCGGAGGCAGAAGTGATCAAGTCCAGAGGCACGAAGGGCAAGGCCAGGGTTACGTTCACCGTTGATCCCCAGGTGGGCGCACAGGCCGCTGCAGTGTGCGGGGAGTGGAACGAGTGGTCGGCCGACGCCGACGTCATGCAGCGGGACGCCGAGGGGGGATTCAGCGCGACAGTCGACCTGGACGCGGGGCGGGCCTACCGGTTCCGGTACCTCCTGGACGGCCAGCGGTGGGACAACGACTGGGCCGCCGACGCCTACGTCCTCAACGACTTCGGGGGAGACGATTCGGTCGTGGACCTGACCGCGCTGGCCAAGGCGGTCCCGTCGGCCACGAGAAGGACGCCGGCCAAGAAGGCAACATCCGCGGAGCCCGCCAAGAAGGCAACATCCGCGGCGAAGCGAGCCGGGACGCCGGCGAAGTCAGTGCCGGCCAGGGCGCGGCGGTGCCCGGGGCGGTGCCGTAGCCGGATTGAGTCCCCGCACCACGCGGCTGGCCTCTGCGGCTTTTCCGGGAGCCAGCCATGTTCGTGATGATGGTTGCATCGGAGTGTGCGCCGGTGGCGGCAGCGGGCGGGCTGGGGCAGGTCATCTTCGGGCTGAGCCGGGAGTTGGAGCTCCGGGGCCATGCCGTGGAGATCATCATGCCGAAATACGACTGCATGGACTACGACCAGGTCTTCGGGCTCGCGGTCGCCTATCAGGACCTGTGGGTGCCGTGGTACAGCGGGTCCGTGCACTGCACGGTGTGGTTCGGGTTCGTTCACGGCAGGAAGTGCTTTTTCATCGACCCGCACTCACCGGATCAGTTCTTCGGCCGCGGTCACTTGTACGGCTCGCCTGACGATGCGGCCAGGTTTGCGTTCTTGTCCAAGGCGGCCATGGAGTTCATGTGGAAGGCCGGCAAACGGCCCGAGGTGATCCATTGTCACGACTGGCAGACGGCGCTCGTGCCGGTGCTTCTGTATGAGATCTACCAGCACCTCGGCATGCACGATCAGCGTGTCTGCTATACGATCCACAATTTCGCGCATCAGGGTATCTGCGGTGAGCACATCCTGTGGGCGACGGGCCTGACCCGCCCGGAGCACTTCTTCGATGGCCACCGGCTGCGCGATAACTTCAACCACGGCGCGATCAACCTGATGAAAGGCGGTATCGTCTACTCGAACTTCATCACCACGGTGTCGCCGCAACACGCCTGGGAGACCACCTACACCGATCAGGGGATGGGACTGGGGCACACGCTGTACATCCACCGGGGCAAGTTCGGCGGCGTCCTCAACGGCATCGACTACGAAGTCTGGAACCCGGAGATCGACATCCTGATCCCGTCGAACTACACCGCCGGTACGGTCGAGCGGAAATATGCGAACAAAGATGCCCTGCGGGACCGGCTGCTATTGCGGAAGGAGTACAAGCCGCTCATCGCTTACCTGGGCCGGATCGACCACCAGAAGGGCTCCCATCTCATCGAGCAGGCCATTTTCTATGCTTTGTCCAATGGCTCGCAGTTCGTCTTGCTTGGTGCGTGTCCCGAACCGGCCGTCAATGATCACTTCTGGCACCTGAAGCACGACCTGAACGATAACTCCGACTGTCACCTGGAAATAGGGTTCGACGAGGGCCTGGCCCACCTGATCTACGCCGGCGCCGACATGCTGGTGATGCCCAGCCTGTTCGAGCCGTGCGGGCTGAGCCAGATGACGGCCCTCAAGTACGGCACCGTCCCCGTCGTGCGCGCCATCGGCGGCCTGGTGGACACGGTCTTCGACCGCGATTACTCCGCACGTCACCCGGACGACCGGAACGGCTACGTGTTCCACCAGGTCGACAACCCGGCGCTGGACTCCGCGATGGCGCGTGCCATCGGGCTCTGGTTCTCCTACCCGGACGAATTCCGCCAGCTTATGCTGAACGGAATGCGCCAAGATCACTCCTGGGCCCACGCAGGCCAGGACTACGCGAACATCTATGACCACATCCGCCACAAGTAAGATCCGCGCGCATGCCAGGTAAAGTAAATAAACTAAAGGAGCCGGAGCAATGGACGAGATGCCCGAGGAAATCGACGGCCTTCCCAACATCTGCGGCTCCGAGCATCGCATCGAAGAGGCGATCCGGGCTAGGGGCACCGATCCGGTCTTCCTGCCCTCGGGCGCCGCCGGGTTCGACCACGTGACCAGTGCCTTTGCTGTCGCCTTGCACATGCACCAGCCGCTCGTCCCGGCCGGCGGGCCTGACCTGCGCACGGCGCCGATCATCGGGAACCTGCAGTGGATGATGGACAACCCGGGCATCGGCGACAACCACAACGCCCCGGTGTACCAGTGGTGCTACAAGCGGATGGGCGAGTTCGTCCCCCAGCTGCTCGACGAGGGCTTCGCGCCGCGGGTCATGCTCGAGTATTCGGGGACGTTGCTCTACGGCTTGCGCCAGATGGGAGCGCATGACGTACTCGACGCCTTGGCCGGCATCACGACAGCCGGACGCAACCGGCAGGCGGTGGAGTGGCTGGGCTGTCCGTGGGGGCATGCCGTGGCGCCCTCCACCCCGGTCCAGGATTACCGGCTGCACGTGCGGGCCTGGCAGCACCATTTCGCCGCTCTTTTCGGTCTGGATGCCCTCGGCCGGGTCCGCGGCTTCTCCCCTTCGGAGATGGCCCTGCCCAACCACCCCGATGTCGCTTACGAGTTCGTGAAGACCCTGACCGACTGCGGCTACCAGTGGGTCCTAGTCCAGGAACACACGGTCGAGGAACCCGATGGGGCTGGGTTCCAGCGGCCGCACCTGCCGTATCGCCTGGTTTGCGCCAGTTCCAAAGGCGACGTCGCCAGCATCACCGCCGTGGTCAAGACCCAGGGCAGCGACACCAAGCTGGTCGGCCAGATGCAGCCGTACTACGAGGCCAAGGGCCTGTCCCGCTGGGACTTGGGCGGCCGTGAAGTACCGCCGCTGGTGACCCAGATCGCCGACGGGGAAAACGGCGGGGTGATGATGAACGAATTCCCATCCAAGTACTTCGAGGCGATCCGGGAGAGCTCAGGCACCCAGACCCCGGCCATGAACGTCACCGAGTACCTCGAACGGCTCCACTCGGTCGGCATCGGGCCCGGCGATCTGCCCATGATCCAGCCCCTGTTCCAGTCCAGGATCTGGAGCCGGATGTCCCCTGGCGACGGGCCGGACCGGCTGGCCGAAGTGATCGCGCAACTGCATGCCGAGGACGGACGCTTTCACATGGAAGGCGGCAGCTGGACCAGCAACATCTCCTGGGTCCGCGGCTACGAGGAGGTACTAGCCCCGATGGACGAGGCCAGCTCGCTGTTCCATGAGCGGGTCCTGGCCAAGGCCGTCCCCACCGACGACCCCCGCTACCGCAACGCCTTGTTCCACCTGCTCGCCGCCGAGGAAAGCGACTACCGCTACTGGGGCCAGGGCACTTGGGCCGACTACGGCGCCGAACTGGCCCGGCGCGCCATCGAGATCGTCACCTACGACCTGTGACAGGCAGGAGCCCCGATGGCCGACGTGTCCTTTGCCTTGGTCCTCAACTTGCACCAGCCCACCGGCAACCTTGAGGACCTCCTCGGCCAGCGCGAGTGGGAGGCCCGCGAGATCCTGTGGGCGATGGACCGGATCCCCCGGTCGCTGTGGGCCTACGAAGATGTCGGCCGGGTGCATCTGTCGCTGTCCGGCACCCTGCTCGAGACCTTGGCCAGTCCGGGCTTCCAGGGCCGCGCCTACGGCATCGTCGACTGCGGATCGCTGCTGTGGTACCTGCAGAACACCGGGATCATCCGCATCCTGGGCACCGGCTACTACCATCCCGTCCTGCCCCTCATCCCCCATGCCGACTGGGACGAGCAACTCGAGCGCTGGCAGGGGATCGGCCAGCATCTGTTCGCGCGGACCAGCTTCCCCGGGTTCTGGCCCCCTGAGATGGGCTTTTGCATGGAGCTCATCCCTGCCCTCAAACGCTACGGCTACCGCTACGTACTCGTCGACAGCGAGCACGTCGACGCGGTCACCCCTATGGGCTGGGACGAACTGCGCTACCGGCCGCACATCGCACGGCTCGGCGGCGAGGAAATCACCGTCGTGGTCCGGGACCGGGAGCTGTCCGACGCCCAGGAGGCAGGGATGGACGCCGGCTGGTTCATTCACGAGGTGGCCCAGCGGACCAGGCACTGCGACTTCCCGCCCCTGGTCACCACCTGCACCGACGGGGAGAACGGCGGCTGGTTCCGCAACACCTCGCCGCAAGCCAACTTCTGGCACGGCTTCTACCAGGACCTGCTGCAGCGGGCACGGGACAACCGAAGCGGCGGCATCCGCCCCTGCTTCATCGAGGACTACCTGGACCGGCACGGCGCCCACGGCGAGGTCACCGTGCGTCCTGGCGCGTGGAACACCGGCTGGCACGACGGCACCGGCTTCACCCAGTGGATCAGCTCGTCGGCCCAGCAGCAGGCCCTGACCCGCCTCGACGAGATCAGCCAGGCCATCTATGCCGCCCGCCGCAACGCCGTCGGCATGTCGGTCCGCGACCCCGAAGTTTACTGGCTGCTCGAAGAAGCCCATTGGCGGGTCCTGCGGGCCGAGACAAGCTGCAACTTCTTCTGGGGGGATGTCTGGCTGCAACGCTGCCATGACGACCTGAATCAGGCCACCCGCTTCCTGGACCAGGCAGGATCGCGCCTGGCCTGATCCCGCCACCGGCCAGCCCAGCAAGACCAGGTGTTCCCCGCCGGCAGAAGATCAGCGCCCGCGGCCGCGGTGGCCATCGCCAAAGGCGCCGTGTTCTGCCTCCCGCAGTACATAGCTTCCCCCGCGGCCATCATCTTCCGCGAGCTGCACGACGAAGACTGCCTGCGCGGCCTGAGCCGCGATGCGTTCGTCGGGAGGCTGGCCTATTACCTGGGCGAGGTCAACGCCCTGCACCCGTTCCGCGAGGGCAACGGGCGGGCGCAGCGGGCCTTCTTCGCGCAGCTCGCCCGCAGCATCACCGGCCCCGCCGGCGGCAGCTACGCCCGCGACCCCGCCAGCCCTGCCGCCGAACACCTGTCCCTGGACGCCGTCGAATTCTGCCGCACCCTGGCCGGCCGCGCCCCCGCAGCCGGCCTGCTCACCACCATCGTCCCTTTCTGAACCCGCCCCGGGGCAGCACCTGGCACAGGCGCAGCGATCAGCGCGGTCGGCCAACGTGCTTGTTGCTCGCGCCGGTCGCCCGTACCACGGGAGTAGGCCGCGGCGGCTTGAGGGCTCACGGATTGTAAAGCTCGTGGACGTGCCCATCGGCGGCAATGAAATTGACGTGCTGGCTTCCGTCAGCCTGCGAATACCCATCGAGCCGACTCTCGATGTTGGCCGGGGTTCCCTGGGCAAAGACGGTGAGGTCGTTGTCCAACCACTGGGCCGCCGGGTTGCGGTACAGCTCGTGTACGTGCCCGTTCACATCGATGAAGTTGACGTGCTGGCTTCCGTCGGCCTGGGAGTACCCGTCGAGCCCGAAGCCGTCGGAGGCCCGGAGTCCCTGGGCAAAGCCGGTGAGGTCGTTGTCCACCCACTGGACCGCCGGGTTGCGGTACAGCTCGTGCACGTGCCCGTTGCCGGCAATGAAATCGACGTGCTGGCTGCCGTCCTCTTCCGTGTACGCATCCAGTGCGATCAAACCGATGGCCGTTCCCTGGGCAAACTTGGTCAGGTCGTTATCCACCCACATCGGGCACTCCTTTTCCGATTTCCGGCGATTTTTCCGATTTCCGGCGATCTCTGCGGAGACTTCGCCGACCCGGATCGCAGGGACTATCAAGGGGACCCCGCCCGCTTCGGGCCTGACGAGAGCCGCCCGGCTATACCAGGCTGCTCTAGTCACATTCTGTGACATGACTGCTTCCTGTCCCGTAAGACTCCCCGTCGCCGGGCGGGCGAGGCGCTACACATGCGGAGGACCGGCGCACCTGCCTGATACATGATGCGAGCTCGCTACCGGCATGGACGGACCGCTGGGGCGAGGGCGGCCCGATCCTCACACGCGCTCACCGCCAACGACGCCACCACGCTCACGCTGAACGCGGAACACGCCATCACAGAACCGAGTTTCTCAGACGCGATATTTCACGCAATCAGGTCGGCCTGCACGCGCACGAATTCGGCGATATGCACTGTTATTCCAGGTCATGGGTGTATCTGCGAGTGCATTGACTCGCCGCCGTGCAGCGGTGGCTGACCCGGCCGGAGCCGGGCCGCGGGTGCTGTTCCATCGCGTCCCTGAGCCGAAGGCCGGCAAGAACCGGGTGCATCTTGACGTGCGGGTCAGCGCGGCCAGCGAGGGGCCGGCGGAGACACGGCGCCGCCAGGTGGATGCCGAGGTGGCGCGGCTACAGACCCTCGGGGGGTTTCATCTGCGCACCGAAGAGGATGAGCACGACTACTTCGCCGTGATGACGGATCCCGAAGGCAACGAGTTCTGCATCAACTGAGCATGTCTCCACACGAGCCAGGTGCCTTTCGCTGCTTGATGGTCTCATGGAGGGTGAGTGACTGTTGGCCACTGCCGCTCGGATGGCACGATATGCAGCCATGAGGCATAGGCGCGCCGTCGAGAAGCTGCGGATCCTCGCTGAGACGTGCGAGCGCGTGAAGCTGTTCTGGTTCGACACAGAGCCGTTCCTGAAGGCCGTGTATGCCTTCGGCGAGGTGCTGGACGGAACCGACCCGCTTGACGCCGTTCAGGTCGCGGTGACGATCAACCTGCCGCCGGAGGAAGTCCCCTGGGAGTCCACTCCGGAAGGCGCCGACTGGCTGGCAGACGAGCTGCGGCTCAGCAAGGGCGGCTTCCTGTATTTCTGGCGGTCGTACCTGGACCCGGCATGGAATCACTACATCCGCGGCCCAGTGCGCATCTGGTCTGTCGATGACGGCCCCGACGAGCAGGCACTCGCGGCGCTTGAGGCGAGAGATTCCGGCTCGCTGAACCGGCTGGTCCCGGACCCGGTCGATGAGCGGCTGCAGCTCCGGGACGACCTGGACGCGGCGCTGGCTCATCTGCGCGAGGTCCGCGACAAGTACTGGGATCACGACTGGCGGCGCGAGCGCCGCGGCTACGGTCGCCACCCGGAGAACGAACTGTGGGAAGGGGTCGAGGGATCCTTGACCTGCTCGATGCCTCCCGGTCCAGCAAACCGGACACCTGAGGTCCCCGCACAAGACGTCTCCGCGGTCTCCGCGGAGACACATTGCTCCCGATTAGGAGCAGCAGCCAGTCGTTCGTTTACCGTCACTGTGCGGTCAGTCCCGTCATAGGTCGTCCGGAAACCCATCAGCGAGTTCCTGGGATGTTTTCCCATCTCAACGGCCATATCTGCGCGTGCTGCCAACGTCCGTCGTGCAAGTGTTAATAACACAGACTTGTCGTTCTCCGCGAATGTCAAAAGGTGATAGTCCGGCGGTTATGCTGGATGCGCGGCGCGGTACTGATCCCAGATCTCGGGGCGAAGGCGGCCGCGGGCGGGGACGGA
>CAWIHB010000016.1:0-117199 GCA_963835775.1 uncultured Actinomycetes bacterium
AGCATGAAGCCATGACCTCCTCCCTGGCCCCGCCCACCGCCGAGCAGATAACTAAGGCGCTGGACGGCGTGCTCGACCCCGAGATCCGGCGGCCCATCACCGAACTCGGCATGGTCAAGGGCGTCGAGGCCGGCCCGGACGGGACCGTGCGCGTGCAGGTGTGGCTGACCGTCGCGGGGTGCCCGATGCGGGACACCATCACCCGCGAGGTCACCGCGGCGGTCGGCAAGCTGCCCGGCGTGGCCTCGGTCCTGGTGGACCTGGACGTGATGAGCGGCGAGCAGCGCCAGGCCCTGCAGACCCAGCTGCGGGGCGGGCGGCCCGAGCCGCAGATCCCGTTCGCCCAGCCGTCCTCGCTGACCCGGGTCTACGCGGTGGCCAGCGGCAAGGGCGGCGTGGGCAAGTCGTCGGTGACCGTGAACCTGGCCGCCGCGCTGGCCGCGGCCGGGCAGAAGGTGGGCGTGGTGGACGCCGACATCTACGGGCATTCGGTGCCGAGGATGATGGGCGTGACCGGCCGCCCCACCCCGGTCGAGAACATGATCATGCCGCCGTCGGCCCATGACGTGAAGGTCATCTCGATCGGCATGTTCACCAAGGGCAACACGCCGGTGGTCTGGCGCGGGCCGATGCTGCACCGGGCCCTGCAGCAGTTCCTGGCCGACGTCTACTGGGGTGACCTGGACGTGCTGCTGCTCGACCTGCCGCCGGGCACCGGCGACGTGGCCATCTCGGTGGGCCAGATGCTGCCGTCGGCCGAGCTGCTCATCGTGACCACCCCGCAGCTGGCCGCGGCCGAGGTGGCCGAACGGGCCGGGGCGATCGCGTCCCAGACCCACCAGCGGGTCATGGGGGTCATCGAGAACATGTCCTACCTGGTCTGCGCGCACTGCGGGGAGAAGACGGAGATCTTCGGCTCCGGCGGCGGCGCCGAGGTGGCGGCCGCGCTCACCCGCCTGTCCGGGACGCAGGTGCCGCTGCTCGGGCAGGTGCCGCTCGACGTCCGGCTGCGCGAGGGCGGCGACGCCGGGGTCCCGCTGGTGCTCGGCGAGCCCGACTCCCCGGCCGGGCTCGCGCTGCGGAAGATCGCCGATGACCTGGGCGCCCGCAGCCGCGGGCTGGCCGGACGCCAGCTCGGCCTGACGCCGCGCTAGGTCGCGTCGGGGTCGTAGGGCGCAGGCTCGCCGGGGGCCAGCACGGCCCCGCTGGCCGCGCTGCTGGTTGCGCCGTTGGCCGTGCCCTGGGCGGCCTGGTCGCCGTGCCCGTTCAGGTCGTCGAACAGGTGCTTCTGCACGAAACGCTTGGGGTTCAGGTCTTCGATCTCGAAGTCGGTGAACTCGGGGCCCAGCCCCTCGCGCAGGTCGTTCTTCGCGCCTTCGGCGATCCGGCGCAGGTCACGCAGGGCTCGGCCGGCCTGGGCGGCGATCTTGGGCAGCTCGTTCGGCCCGAAGACGACAAGCGCGATCACCGCCAGGACCAGCAGCTTGGGAATCGACAGGTCGAACACGGTCAGATCTTTCTCGCCCGGGTCGGGTCACGCTCTCGACTATCCACTGTAGACCGTCAGCCGAACGGGTTGACCCAGGAGGCGAGCCTGGCAAACCCGCGGGACATGCGCTTCCAGAACCCGGGCGGCGCGTCGTGCGGCAGCGCGCCGACCACGGCGGTGACGGTCTGGGCCGGCGCGTCGGCCAGCACGGTGTAGACCATGCCGCGGCTGGACCAGGTCAGCGAGTGCTGGTCAGATCCGGCCGCGTAGACCTGGTGCCCGGCCACCGTGACCTTCTGCCAGCCGGCCAGCCTGGGCGCCAGGTTGCCGCGCTGTTCGAACACCGAGATGACCGACAGGCCGTCGGAGTAACCAAGGTCGAGCACGGTCCCGGTGCTGGTCCTGGTCTGGGCGCCGGTGAACAGCGACAGCCCCCCGGGCAGCGCGGACCGGACCAGCCAGCCGCTGGCAGTCAGCGTGAGGAGCTGGCCTGGCCTGCGGGTCGGCCCACGGCCCGGCCGGATCGGCGGGCAGGCCGACCGGCACGGTGCCGAGCCCGCCATTGGCGAACCGGACGTTGATGAATACGTCTTCGCTGATCACGTGCGCGGCGGAGTCGAAGACTTCGCGTTCCAGCGGGAGCTTGGTCGCGTCATCCAGCCAGAACAGGGCGGCCAGGCTGCCGTCGGCGCGCCAGGCCTCCACGACCTGCGCGGACCGGTTGTCCGCCGAACCCGGGCCCGCGTAGGCCACGGTGTAGTGCGCCTCGAGCAGCCGGATCAGCGGGGTGGTGACGCCCAGCACGCCCTCCGGCCACTGCCCGTCGCTGTCGGAGGACAGGTAGGACCCGCCGCTGGTGGCGGTGCCCGCGGCCAGCGTCTGGGTGATGGTCTGGCCGCCGCTGACGTGCCAGATGTTGGAGACCAGGACGCTCCCGCCGCTGGTGCCCCAGTGCGAGACGATCTCCTCGCCCGTGTAGGAGGTGGCCACGGCCGCCTGGGCGGCCTGGGTCAGCAACTGCGCGGCCTGGGCGCTGGCCTGCCGCCGGGGCGCGGCCGGGGCAGCCGCCGGGGTGCGGCCGGCCGCGGTGGTCCGGTCCGGCGCGGCCGTGGTCTGCGAGGTGCAGCCGGTGATCAGGAACCCCGGCACGGCCACGGCGAGCGCGGCGGCCAGCAGGAGCGGCGCAGGCCTCACGGGAGCGTCGCGTCGGAATCGGACGCGGACGAGGGCTTGGCTGACGGGCCGGTGATGGGCACCTCGCCGGTGGTGATGGCGTGCTCGACGCTGTACATCTGCACCGACGGGGTGATCCTCGGCCCGGGAGCGGCCTGTCCCCCGCCGCCCGCGCTGAACGCGGCGGTGCCCAGCACGGCGAGCAGCGACACGGTGCCGAGCAGCAGGTAGCGGCGGCGGACCCGGGGCGCCGGGCGTCCGGGGGGGCCGCTCGGGGGGCCTGGCGCCAGGCGCAGCAGGCGGTGCCGCGGCGGCAGCGGGCCGCCGGGCCCGGTGCTGGCGATCAGGCGGCTGGTCATGGCCGCCTCGGCCGGTGCCCTGGCCACCAGGCCGCGCAGCTTGGCTTTCAGCGCCCGCAGTTCGGCGGCTTCGGCCCGGCACGGCAGGCAGCCGGCCAGGTGGGCGTGGGCGCGGTCGAGTTCGGCTCCGGTCAGCTCGCCGTCGATCAGGGCTGACAGCCGGTCTCCGAGGTGGCTCATGACTCACCGGACCGCTTCAGCCGGGCCAGGCCCGGGCGACGGAGCCCATGAGCCCAGGACCGGGCCTGGTCCTGGTCCTGGCCCTGGTTCTGGTCCTGGTCCTGGTTCTGGTCCTGGTCCTGGGCCTGGTTCTGGTTCTGGTTCTGGGGCGGCACCGGCCGGCGGTGCTCGAGCGCGGCCCGCAGCTGGGCCCGGCCGCGGTGAATGCGGCTGCGCACCGTGCCCAGCTTCACGCCCAGGGTGGCGGCGATCTCCTCGTAGGAGAAGCCTTCGATGTCGCACAGCACCACCGCGGCCCGGTACTCGGGCGGCAGCGCCTTCAGCGCGGCCTGCACGTCGTCGTCGAGATGGCTGTCGTCGAAGGCCTCGGCGGGTGTGGGCTCCGAGCCGGGCAGCCGGTGAGCCATTTCGTCGGCCAGGCCCTCGAACCGGATCCGCTGCTTGCGCCGGGCCTGGTCGAGGAACAGGTTGGTGGTGATACGGTGCAGCCAGCCTTCGAACGTGCCGGGGGTGTAGCTGGACAGGGACCTGAAGACCCGGACGAAGACCTCCTGGGTCAGGTCCTCGGCGTCGTGCGGGTTGCCGGTCAGCCGGTAGGCGAGCCGATAGACCCGAGCAGAATGGGTACGGACGATGTCCTCCCAGGTCGGGAGGTTCCACTCGGGCTGGGCAGGCTGCGTCGGCGCTCTGGCCTCCTCCAACAATCCGCCCTCCGGGTCGCAGAGTGCCGCGACTGTTACCATCGTGCCCTGGATTCTTCCGTTACGCCAGTTCGGACCGGCCCAGCCGGGGCCTGCGGCCCGGCCGACGCCGCCTTGGTAACGGCTCGCGGCCCGGTATAGTTCCCGGACCTGCGGATCTGGCGCTAGGCTGCTGCAGGTGGAGCCACTTGCCTACGCCGCGGAGGACGAGCCGCTGCTGGCCGCGCGCGCGAACGCGGCCGATCTGGGCGGAACCGAGCCGGTGCTCCCCGAGGTCGGTGCCACGCTGCGTTTCCTGGCCTGCTGCGTGGGGGCTAGGACCGCCGTCGAGATCGGTACCGGCTGCGGCAGTTCGGGCATCTGGCTGCTGCGCGGAATGCGCCCGGGTTCCACGCTGACCAGCGTCGACACCGAACCGGAATACCAGCGAATGGCGCGCAAGGCATTCGCGGCGGCCGGTTTCGCGCAGAACCAGAGCCGGCTGATCCTGGGCCGCGCGCTCGACGTGCTGCCGCGCTTGTCCGATGGCGCATACAACATGGTCTTCTGCGACGCGGATGAACGGGACTATCCGGATTACCTGGCCGCCGCGCTGCGGCTGCTGCGGCCCGGCGGGGTGGTGGCCTTCAATAACGCGCTGCTGGCCGGCCCGGTCGACGATGAGGCCCCTGCTGATGATGAGGGCACTGCCGACCTGGCCACTTTGGTGCGGGACGACGACCGGCTGGTGCCGGTGCTGCTTCCGCTGGGCAATGGCCTGCTCGCCGCGGTCAAGCGGAACGACTGAGAGCTCACCCGACCACGGACTTCAAGGCGTCACCGAGCTTAGCCGCCTCGTCCGCCGTCAGCTCAACAACGAGTCGGCCGCCGCCTTCAAGCGGGACGCGCATCACGATGCCGCGGCCCTCCTTGGTGACCTCGAGCGGACCGTCGCCCGTCCGCGGCTTCATCGCCGCCATTATCCCATCCCCTTCCTACGGGCTCCACGCACTGCGCCCTGGTCGAAACCGTGTCCTGGCGTTCTCGCCGTGTTCTTGCGTTCTCGCGTCCGTGTCGGCCGGCGGTCCTCGTCGGCACCTGGCCTTCCTGGGCACTGCGCGCGTCACAATCCGGGGCCGCCTGCGGCGGAACCGGCCAGCCACAATCGTTTCTATCTGTCGCCCTATTATCCCGTGTTCGGAACCAGAATGGTAATGATCGGGCAGGCTCGGTGGCGCCGCGGGGTCCGTTCAAGCCATTCCGGCGGCAGGCTGCAGACCGCCGTGGTCGCCGGCGGCCCTCGGGTCGGTGACCTGGAGTCGGGCGCGGTCGCGGCCGCCTTCGGCGACACTGTGTCGGTGGTATCGGGCGGACTGGCCTGCATCGCCGGTGCCCTGCTGCTGGCCCGCCTGCTGCCCGGCTTCCGCCAGCAGCGGATACCGGCAGCACATGACAGTGCAGCACATGACAGTGCAGCACATGACAGTGCAGCACATGACAGTGCAGCACATGACAGTGCGGCCTCGTCCGAGAACGGGGCCGCAGACTTAACCAGTTTCAATCGGTGGAGGTGGCGGGAATCGAACCCGCGTCCTTCAGTACCTCACCAGGGCTTCTCCGGGCGCAGCTTGCTCTGCTTTTCTCAGCCCCGGCGATCACGCAAGCAAGACGCCGACAGGCTCAGCCACTGTTTGATGTCCCGCCTGGCCCCGCGGCCGGGTCAGACGGTGGATCCTCCTAGCTGATGCCAGACACCGGGTCGGAGGCATCTCCGGGCTGACAAGCGTCTAACTCGCCTTATGCGGCGAGAGCGACGCTAGTGCGCGTTGAGTTGGCACTTATAGATTTGCGGTCACAGGATTAACGAGGTCACAACCGCAACCCTCGGCCCGCTTCCCCTGGATCAACTACCGAAGTCGAAACCGATCACCCCCTATTGAGTTGTCACGGCGGGTACAGCATCGCCACACACCGCCGTACCTGACCGTACACGTATAACCCGCGCCAGCCAACCTGGATTCCCGCGAGACAGCAAAGTGGCCCCTGCGGACGCTGGCGGTGGCCTAACGCGCCCGCAGGGGCCGACCGGCAGGGTCGGAGCCGGTCCAACGGCCGGGTCTCCCCCGAGATGAGACCCGGACCTTTCACGTTGACTGGGCCGCAACCCCCCGAGCGAACCCCAGTCACCCATAAGGACGCCAGCAGACCCTCGCATGGTTGCTTACGGAGAGCAAATTCTCGTCACGTGTTGATAACGCACAGTGACGAGAGGCTGGCCGGGGCGGTCAGGAGCCGAGGGCGGACAGGAAGGCGCCGGCCAGGGCGGCGGCGGAGAGCTGGGCGGTCTTACCTGATTCGATGGCGGTGAACGCGATGTTGCCGCGGAAGCCGACGAACCAGCTGGTCCAGGTCGATCCGGTATGGACCAGGCCGACCTGGCCGTAGACCGGGGCGCCGGGACGGCTGGCCGCCTGCGCGGCACCGGAACTCACCGTGTTGCGCATCAGGTTGCGTAGCGCGGACATCGCGGCGGGGTTCAGCGCGGTGCCGGCCGGGTCGGGTGCCCCCTTGATGACCACCGGGGTGTGCCAGCTGTCGGAGTCGACGACCGCGGCGACCATGGCCATGGCCAGCGGGCTCATCCGCACGTTGCCCTGGCCGATGGTCTCGGCGGCCAGGGCCGCGCCGCCCGCGGCCGACGGAACCGATCCGGAGAAGGCCTGGACCGGCAGCTGTGACCAGTCGGCCCCGATGCCGAACTCCCGCACGGCCTGGGCCAGCTGGCTGGCGCTGAGCCGCTCGGACAGGCCCACGAAGGCCGTGTCGCATTGGTTGGCGAAGGCATTGCTGAACGGGCGGACCTCGCCTGTCCCGTCGCTGGTGAACGTCTGGCCGCCCACGGTGAAGGAGTTCTCGCAGGATATCGGGGTGGACACGGTCAGGTTGGTGCCCAGCAGGGCGGCGGTGGACACGATGGTGAACGCCATTCCGGGGATCAGCTTGGCGTCGAAGGCCGGCGCGGGGGCGGGGGCGCCCTCGGCCTGACGCTGCGCCACGGCCAGGACCTGGCCCGTCGTGGCCTGGACGGCGACGATCTCGCCCGACGCGGAAGCGCTGTCCAGGGCGGACAGGGCGGCGTCCTGCACCTTGGCGTCGATGGTGGTGCGTACTGGGGTGCCGGGCGTGCCGGGCCAGGTGGCCAGGACGTCGGCCGTAGCGCCGGCCGAGGTCACCGCCACCACCTCGGTGGTGGGCGTGCCGACCAGCTCACGCTGGTAAGCCTGCTCCAGGCCGGACAGCCCGACGGTGGTGCCCGGCAGGTAGAACGTACCGTCGGCGCGCAGCACCTGGCTGATCTCGCTGCCCACCGAGCCGACCAGGCCGTCAGCTTCGGCCTGGTACAGCCGCTCCGCCTTCCGCTCGACGACCAGTCCGGGCACGCTGCGCAGCCCGGGGCTCAGCCTGGCGTACGACTCCGGGTCGAGCGAGGCCAGGGCCAGAAAGCCGGCCGGGGGCGCGGCGTTGATCTGGCCGAGCACCTGCCGGGCGTCCAGCCCGGTCAGGCCGGCGAACTTGCTGGCCGTCACGGCCGGATCGGCCAGCCGGCCGGGCCGTACCCCCAGCACGTAGACCGGGGAGGGGACCTGGAGCGGCTGGCCCCCGGAGTCGAGCACGGACGCCCGGCCCGGGAACTTGGTCACTACGGCCAGCCGCTCACCCTGGGTCAGGCTCGGGTGCACCACGCTGGGCGCCCATTCCACCTTCCAGCTGCCGTCGGCCACCCGCATGCCAAACCGGCTCTGGTAGGTCCAGACCCGTCCTGGCCCGGCCAGGTCGACCGAGACCGTGAACGATGCTTCCGCCGTGGCGCCGTGCTGGGCGACGGAACTCATGGACAGCAGCATCTGAGTGGCGTCGAGCTGCGCGAAGGAGCCTTTCAGGTCCGCGGCCACGATGCCGGGCGGGGCGGTGGTCAGCGCGCCAGCGGCCGTGTAGTCCTGCTGCTGCCAGCTGAGCAGGAAGGCCTGGGCGGTGGGCTCCGCGGAAGGCTCCGAGCCGAAGCCGGTGGCCAGGCCGATGACGAGCACCCCGACCGCGATGACCGCGGCCAGGACGATCTTCGAACGTCTCGACTGCCGCCGCAGCGGGGACCTGCGGCCCGCGGGCGGCTGGCCCGCCCCGTGGCGGCCGGGACGGGGCCCGCCCGGCCCGGGACGGGGACTCACGGGCGCGGGACGGGTGCCGGGGCGGGCGCGGTGTTGCGCGGGCGCGCCGGGACCCCGCGGCCTGAGGTGGCCGCCGCGGTCGCTCGCAGCAGAGGACACGATCTGCCTGCCGTCACCTTCGCCGTTTCAGGGCCCGGTCCATTTCCCTGGCCGCGTCGCGTTTGGCTAGGGCCTGACGCTTATCGTAGGTCCGCTTGCCGCGGGCCAGCGCCAGCTCCACCTTCGCGTTGCCGTCCTTGAAATACATCGACAGCGGGACCAGCGTCAGGCCCTGCTCGGCGACCTTGCTGGCCAGCCGGTCGATCTCGTTGCGGTGC
This sequence comes from uncultured Actinomycetes bacterium, assembly GCA_963835775.1. Classification (GTDB taxonomy): domain Bacteria; phylum Actinomycetota; class Actinomycetes; order Streptosporangiales; family Streptosporangiaceae; genus Palsa-504. The sequence continues at coordinate 8,425 of CAWIHB010000016.1, forward strand.
AGCAGCAGCTTCCTGATCCGCCGGGGAGTGTGATTGGTCCAGGTGCCCTCGGTGTACTCGGGGATGTGCACGTTGTGCAGCCACACTTCGCCGTCGGAGATCTGCGCGAACCCGTCGGCGAGGGACGCACGGCCGGCACGCAGCGACTTGACCTCGGTCCCGGTCAGGACCAGGCCCGCCTCGTAGGTGTCCTCGACGTGATACTCGTGGAGCGCACGCCGGTTCCGGGCGATGACCTTCCGCCCCTGTTCCCGAACCACGTTCCTCCCGTCAGCACCCGCGGTCCCCCTCGTCAGATTCGCAGGTAACGGCGCAGCGTCAGGAACGACGTCACACCGCACAGCAGCACGCCGACGGCCATCGAGACCAGGATGACCTCAATCAGGTCCCCGACGGACAGACCCACGTTGAAGGAGAAGTACTGCCCCAGGCTATCCAGCATCAGCGACTTGACGGCCACCAGAAGCCCAGCGGCGATGGCCCAGCCGATCAGTCCGGCGATGGTCCCCTCGAGCAGGAACGGCAGCTGGATGTAGAAGTTGGACGCCCCGACCAGCCGCATGATCGCGGTTTCCCTGCGGCGGTTGAAGGCGGACAGCCTGATCGTGTTGGCCACCAGCAGGACGGCGGCCACGATCAGGATCAGGGCGATGATGACCACGGCGTTCCGCGCGCCGTCGAGCAGCCGGTAGAACTTGTCCAGGATCGTCATCTCGTCGACCACGGTCTCCACGCCCTGGGCGCCGGTGACCGCGCTGGCCACGATGCCGTAGTCGGCCTCGGGGTTCTTGAGCTTGACCTCGAACGAGTCGGGAATGTCGCCTTCCTGGGTGTCCTGGACGAGGGCCGGCTGGTTCGAGAAGTACTGCCTGAATTCGGTGTAGGCCTGCTGCTGTGACACGTAGTAGACGGCCTCGACCTGCGGCATCTGCTCCAGATGCTGGCGCAACTGGGCCCGCTCGGCGTCGGTGGCGGGACCATTCTGCTGGCATCGCGGCTCGGGGCTGGTCTTGATGCACAGGTAGATCGACAGCTCGACCTTGCCCTGCCAGTAGGTTCGCGTCCGGTCCACCTGCTTGACGAACAGCAGGCCCGTGCCGAGCAGGGAGAGGCTGATGGCCACGACCACGATCAGCGCCATCGTCATGGTGAGATTCCGGCGCAGCCCGATCCAGATTTCGGAGAGGACGAACTGTGAACGCATACTGGCTGTTTCCTCGTAGTCCTGGGTTGACGGGGCGGCCGGGTCAGTAGGCCTGGCCGTACACCCCGCGTGACTGGTCTCGGACAACCTTGCCGTATTCGAGCTCGATGACCCGCTTGCGCATGGAGTCGACGATGGCCGCGTCATGCGTGGCCATCACCACGGTCGTCCCGGTCCGGTTGATCCGGTCGAGCACCTTCATGATGCCGATCGAGGTGGCCGGGTCGATGTTCCCGGTGGGCTCGTCGGCGAGCAGGATCATCGGGCGGTTGACGAACGCGCGCGCCATCGCGACCCGCTGCTGCTCCCCGCCGGACAGCTCGTCGGGCATGCGGTCATGCTTGCCCTCCAGGCCGACCAGGTCGATGACCTCGGGCACGACCTTGCGGATGAGGCGGCGGTGCTTGCCGATGACCTCGAGGGCGAAGGCGACGTTCTGGTAGACGTTCTTGTTGGGCAGCAGCCGGAAGTCCTGGAACACGCAGCCGATGCGCCGCCGCAGGTAGGGCACCTTCCAGTTGGTGAGCCGCGCGAGATCCCGGCCCGCCACGTGGATCCGGCCCTCGGTCGGCCGCTCCTCCTTCAGCACCAGCCGGAGAAAAGTGGACTTGCCCGACCCGGACGGGCCGACCAGAAAAACAAACTCTCCCTTGGCGACCGATATGTTCACGCTCTCCAACGCGGGCCGACTCTGATTCGCGTAGACCTTGGTGACGTTATCGAAGTTGATCACGGGACCATCACATCGACGTTGGCAGGGTTCGGACCGCGTTGCCGCCGCCAACTCGGGCGACTAGCGGGTAACCTGGTTCAGGCCAGGGAACAGTCTAGAGGGAAACTGGCAGCTAAGGCCTTACATCACGGCAAGTGTCGGGCACGGGCCAGCCGGAAAGGGTTCCGATGAGCTGCGAACACCTGATCTGCGCTCAGTGCGCAGGACCGGTCGTAGAGGGTCGCTGCCCGGCCTGCCGGGCATCTCGCCAGCACGTTCACCATCATCACTTCAACGCCACGCCACAGATGGTGATCGCCGCGATTCTCCTGCTCACCCTGCTGATGCTGCTGGCTCTGCACTTCGGGCAGTAGCGGCTGCGGCGGGGTTAGCGCCCGTTCTGGCGGAGCCAGCGGATTTCGGCGTCGATGAATTCGTCGATCTCGCCGTCCAGGACCGCCACCGCGTTCCCGGTTTCCATTCCGGTCCGCACGTCCTTGACGTTCTGGTACGGGTACAGGACGTAGTTGCGGATCTGAGTACCCCAGGCGCGCCCGCCGTCACCGCGCAGCGCGGCCATCTGCTCCGCATCTTCCTGGCGGCGCCGCTCGAGCAGCTTGGACTGCAGCACGGCCATGGCCGACGCCCGGTTCTGGATCTGGCTCCGCTCGTTCTGGCATGACACCACGATCCCGGTGGGCAGGTGGGTGATGCGGACCGCCGAGTCGGTGGTGTTGACCCCCTGGCCACCGGGACCGCTGGAGCGGTAGACGTCGACCCTGATCTCGTCCTCACCGATCTCGATGTGGTCGGCCTGCTCCACCACCGGCATCACGTCGACCCCGGCGAACGAGGTCTGCCTGCGGCCCTGATTGTCGTACTTGGAGATGCGGACCATCCGGTGGGTGCCGTGCTCGCCGCGCAGCGTGCCGTAGGCGTACGGCGCCTTGACCGCGAACGTGGTCGACTTGATCCCGGCCTCTTCGGCGTAGGAGATGTCGTAGACCTCGGTGGCGTACTTGTGCCGCTCGGCCCAGCGCAGGTACATGCGCATCAGGTTTTCCGAGAAGTCGGCCGCGTCCGCCCCGCCGGCCTGGGCGTTGATCGAGATCAGCGCCTCCCGGGCGTCGTACTCGCCGGCCAGCAGGGTACGCACCTCGAGCTGGTCGATCTCGCCGTGCAGCGTAGCCAGCTCGCGGGCCGCCTCTTCCCTGGTGGGCTGGTCGTCTTCGCCCTCGGCCAGCTCGAACAGCGTCTGGGTGTCGTCCAGCCGCTGCCGCAGGCCGGCCAGCCGGTTCAGCTCGGCGTCCAGGTAGGACAGCCGCCGGTGCACCTTCTGCCCGCGCTCCGGGTCGGCCCACAGCTCAGGGTCGGCCGCCTGCTCGCGCAGGCCGTCCGCCTCGGTCTGCATGGCGCCGGGATCGAGCACAGCTTCGATGCTGTCCAGCGTCGAAGTCAGTGCCGCGATCTCATCGGCGGGATCGGTACCTGCCATGCCGGTTAGCCTACGCGAGCCGCGCAGGCCGCCGGAGCAAGGCACCCGCGAGCCAAAGGCGCGCGCCGGAGGCGAGCAGCAAATCGAGTATTCTGCCTTAGCGTGATAGCCCGAAGGCGTGCTGCCTGCCGCTGGTTGCTGGGGGGGCTGGCCGCGGTGATGGCGCTGGGCGCCGGGGGATGCTCCGCTGCTGCGGGCTCCGCGATCCCGGCCGGCGGCGCGCCCAGCCTGAGCGTGGCCCAAGCCGAGGGGATCTACGACTCCTATGTCTCGGTCAGCGATTCCGCCGCGGCCAGCGGGAACGCCAAGCAGGGCCTGACCAAGGTGGCCTACGCCCAGTGGGCGGTGGTCAGCAGCCAGTACATGGCGCTGTCGGCGGCGGGCACGCCGGTGCCGAGATACCGCTACGGGCAGCCGGTGTTCTACGTGCCGGCGCAGACCGGGGACCGGCAGTGGTTCGTCGTGACGGTCCGGCGGCAAGCCGTGCTCGGCCGTCAGCTGAGCGCGGCGACCAGCACGCTCATGCTGTTCGAACGGCCCACGCTGAACCTGCCCTGGACGGTCATCGGGACGGCCACCCTCAACCAGGCCCTGCCGGGCCTGGCCCGCGGTCAGGACGGCTACGTGGTCCCGGCGGCCGACAGCGACACCGGGGTGCTGCTGCGGCCGGATGTGCTGGGGGCGACCCAGGCGGCCGTGGTCGACGAGGGCCCGGCCAATCCGGCCGCGGCCGTGCTGAGCGAGGGCCCGCTGACCACCGGCCTGTACGGCTCGCAGGCCGCCCTGGCCGGCTCGGATCAGGCCCAGGGCCTGCAGTACCAGTGGCTGCTCGAGGGGTCCAACTTCCCGCAGTTCGAGCTGAAGACGGCCGATGGCGGGGCCCTGGTCATCTACGCGATGTACCTGAACACGACCACCCAGCACGCTGACACCTCGACCGGCAAGCCGGGGGCCGGGTCACCGATATCGGTGCCGACCGCCTTCGTCCCGCTGCTCGGCGCCACCAACGAGGTCGGCTACCACGAGGTGCTCACCCAGTGGACCTTCGAGTACGTGGCGGTCGACCCGCCGCTGACCGCCCACGGCGCCAAGGTCGACGTCATCGGGTCCGGCGGCGGCCCGACCTTCGGTCACGCCTACTAGGCCTGGGGCAGGGAACTGGCCGCGACCAGGGTCCTGATGGCGCGCAGCGCGACCGACAGCGTGGTGAACGTGAACCGCTCGCTTTCCCAGATCTCGCCCAGGGTCTGGGTGGCCATGCCGACCGCGGCCTCGTTCTGCGCGGCCCAGGCGGCCAGCCGCTCCTCCGGGCTGCGCGGGATCGCCGACCCGCTGGCCCCGAGCACGTCCTGGGCCAGCGAGGCGTGTGCGGCGTACAGGTCGTCCCGCAGGGCGGCGCGGGCCATGGTTGACCAGCGGTCCTCGCGGGCCAGCGCGGTGATGCGGTCCCGCAGCCGGGTGATCTGCAACCGGTCGGCCAGATCGAAGTAGACCTCGGCGGCCTCCTCGAGGGGCCGCCCGGTCACCGAGGCGACCTGCACGATGTCGAACGCGGCGTAGGTCGGCACCATGGCCGCGACGCGCTCGGCCAGGTCCAGCGGCACGCCCAGGACCAGGTAGGAGTCCCGGCGCTCCTCGAAGGTGGCCAGGTCCCGGCCGGTGAGCAGCTTGGGCAGGCCGGCCCGGACCGTCCGCACCCCGTCGGCGAAGAAGTTCACCGTGGCCTGGATGTCGAACGGCGGGCGGCGGTTGTGCAGGAGCCAGCGGGCCGCGCGCTCGGTGAGCTTGCGCCCCTCGAGCAGCAGGGTGATCTGGGCGGCCAGGCCGACCCGGCCCTCGAGCTGCTCGACCTGGTGCCAGAAGGCCGGCATGTCGAACGCCTCGCGGGCCACCAGCCAGGCCCGGGTCAGGTCGGGCACGGACGCGCCGGTCTCCTCGATCAGCCGGAACAGGAACGTGGTCCCCGAGGTGTCGATCATCTCGTTCACCACCTCGGTGGTGATGATCTCGCGGCGCAGCGGATGAGCTGGCATCCGGCCGGCGAAGGCGGACCGCAGCGCGGCCGGGAAGTAGGCCTCGAGCACCCGGCGCAGGTACGGGTCGTCGGGCAGGCCGGAAGCCAGCACGTCCTCGCCCGCCGAGATCTTGGTCTGCGCCAGCAGCAGGGCGAACTCGGGGCTGGTCAGGCCCCGGCCCGAGGACCGGCGCTCGGCGATCTCCCGCTCGCCGGGCAGCACGTCCTGTTCCGGATCCAGCCGCTTGTCCCTGACCAGCTTGCGCAGGTACCGAGCGTGCACGTGCAGCAGGGAGGGCGCCTGGGCCCGGGACGCGGCCAGCGCCATGTTCTGCCGGTAGTTGTGCCGCAGGACCAGGCCGGCCACGTCGTCGGTCATGTCGTTCAGCAGCTGGTGCCGGGCGGCGGCGGGAATGTCGCCGTCCCTGATCGCGTCGGCCAGCAGGATCTTGATGTTGACCTCGTGGTCGGAGGTGTCCACCCCGGCCGAGTTGTCGATGAAGTCGGTGTTCACCAGCCCGCCTTCGAGTGAGTACTCGATCCGGGCCGCCTGGGTCAGGCCGAGGTTGCCGCCCTCGCCGACGACCCGGGTGCGCAGCCGGGTGGCATCGACCCGCACCGCGTCGTTGGACCGGTCGCCCACGTCGGCGTGGGATTCGTGGCTGGCCTTCACGTAGGTGCCGATCCCGCCGTTCCACAGCAGGTCGACCGGGGCGGTCAGGATGGCCGAGATCAGCGCGTCCGGCGACAGGGCGGTGACCCCGGCGTCGATGCCCAGCGCGATGCGGGCCTGCGGCGAGACCGGCACCGACTTGACGGCGCGCGGCCAGACCCCGCCGCCGGGCGAGATCAGCCCCTGGTCGTAGTCCGCCCAGGACGACCTGGGCAGGGCGAACATCCGCTGCCGCTCGGCGAAACTGGCGGCCGGGTCGGGATCCGGGTCGACGAACACGTGCCGGTGGTCGAACGCGGCGACCAGCTTGATGCGCTCCGACAGGAGCATCCCGTTGCCGAACACATCGCCGGACATGTCGCCGATGCCGGCCACGGTGAAGTCGTCGGTGTCCGGGTTCATGCCCAGCGCCGCGAAGTGGACCTTCACCGACTCCCAGGCGCCGCGGGCGGTGATACCCATCTTCTTGTGGTCGTAGCCTTCGGAACCGCCCGAGGCGAACGCGTCGCCCAGCCAGTAACCGTAGCGGGCGGCCACCTCGTTGGCCGTGTCGGAAAAGGTCGCGGTGCCCTTGTCGGCCGCCACCACCAGGTAGAGGTCGTCCCCGTCCCGCCGGACCACCCCGGGCGGCGGCACGACCGCCTCGCCCTCGATGTTGTCGGTCACATCCAGCATCGAGGCGATGAACGTCTTGTAGCAGGCCAGCACCTCGGCCTGGTAGGCCTCGCGGTCGGCCGGGTCGGGCAGCCGCTTGCACACGAAGCCGCCCTTGGCCCCGGAGGGGACGATGACCGCGTTCTTGACCTCCTGCGCCTTGACCAGGCCCAGGACTTCGGTGCGGAAGTCCTCGAGCCGGTCCGACCAGCGCAGGCCGCCGCGCGCCACCCGGCCGAAGCGCAGGTGCACCGCCTCCAGCCGGGGCGAGTGGACGAAGATCTCGAACTTGGGCCGCGGCGAGGTCAGCTCGGGCACGTTGCCCGGGTCCAGCTTGAGGGTCAGGGTCGGGGGACCGTCGACGCCGCCGCGGCTTTGCGCCTGGTAGTAGTTGGTCCGCAAGGTCGCGTCGACCATGGCCAGGTAGACCCGCAGGATCCGGTCGTGGTCCAGGCTGACCACTTCGTCCAGCATGCCGCGGATCTCCTCGGCAATGGCCTCGCAGCGCTCGGTCGCGCCGTCCTGCTTGGCCGGGTCGAACCGGGACTCGAACAGCCGGACCAGCAGCCGGGTGATGGCCGCGTTGGAGCGAAGCACCCGCTGCACGTAGTCCTCGCTGAACCGCATGCCGCCCTGCCGCAGGTACTTCGCGAACGCGCGCAGCAGCGTGACCTCGCGCCAGGTCAGCCTGCAGGTCAGCACCAGCGCGTTGAACCCGTCGTCCTCGGTCTGGCCGAGCCACAACGCGGTGACCGCCGCCTCGAAGATCGGGCGCACGGTGACCGACGCGATGCGGGCCGGCGGCCGAAGACCGAATTCATAGATCCAGAACGACCCGCCGGGTGAGCTGCCGGTGAACTCATACGGGTGCTCGTCGACCACCTCTAGCCCCATGTGCTGCAGCTGAGGCAGCACGTCGGACAGCGTGATGGGCGTGCCCAGCCGGTACACCACCAGCGTCCACCGCTCCTCGCCCTCGACCAGACGGACCGCGAACTCGGTGCCCGACTCGCGCAGCTCGAACATGGTGGTCAGGTCTTCGACCGCGTAGGTCGCGGTGACGTCAGCCTTGTAGGTCTCCGGGATGACGGCCGAGAACAGGTCGAGCAGGCTCCGGGCCCGCTCCTCGCCGAGCACCCGGGTCGCCTCGGCCATCAGGTCCTCGTCCCAGGACCTGACCGCGGCGGCCAGCCTGCGCTCCAGGGCGACCGCGTCCACCTGCGGGACCGGCCGGCCCGTCTCGCCCCTGATCACCACGTGCAGCCGGGCCAGGGCCGAGTCGCCGACCTGGGCGCTGTAGTCCACCGATACCCCGCGCAGGGCCGCCTGGAGGATGCCCTGGGCCCGCAGCCTGACCTTGGTCGTGTACCGCTCCCGGGGCAGGTACACCAGGCACGACATGTACCGGCCGTACCGGTCCCGGCGCAGGAACAGCCGGGTCTGCTTGCGCTCCCTCAGCCGCAGCACGCCCAGCGCGATCGGGGTGAGCTCCTCGGCCGAGATCTCGAACAGCTCCTCGCGCGGGTAGTCCTCGAGGATCTCGATCAGGTCCTTGCCGTCGTGGCCGACCCGGGTCAGCCCGGCCACCGCCAGCACGTGGGCCAGCTTGCCCCGCAGCATGGGGATGCTGGCCACCGGGGCGGTGTGCGCGGAGTGGGTGTACAGGCCGAGGAACCTGAACTCGCCGTTGACCTTCCCGGCCGCGTCGTGCTTCTTGACCGAGACGTAGTCCAGGTAGTTGGCCCGGTACACGGTCGACCGGGAGTTGGCCTTGGCCAGCACCAGCCGCTCGCCGGGGTCCTGGGCCCGGGCCGCGATCTGCGAGGACAGCTTCCTCAGCGACTGCTGGCCCGGCCGGCGGTGGCGCAGGATGCCCAGCCCGGAGCCCGGCACGGGACGCAGGGCGACGCCGGTCTCCACCGGCACCAGGTCGTACTCGCGGTAGCCGAGGAACAGGAAGTTGCCGTCGGCCAGCCAGCGCAGCAGCTCACCGTACTCGGCCTCGTCCTCGCGGGGGGGCATGGGGGGGTTGTCCCCCCGGGCTGCACCGCCGCCTTCGGCGGTCAGGCCGTCGGCCAGCCGCCGGGTCACCTCGCCCATCCGCTGCTGGTCCTCGACGGCCACCCGCACGTCGTCCAGCACGTGGCGCAGGTCGGCGGCGAGCTGATCGGGGTCGACCCGGTCCTTGGACGGGGCCAGCTCGACGTGGATCCAGGATTCAGTTACCTCGGGGGGGCCGACCCCCCCCAGACCAGCACTGCTTTTCCCGGGGGGACCCATCCCCCCGGACCCCCCTTGGGAAGGACTGCCCGTCCCCCCGTCCCCCCCTGGACCACACACGCCCGGGATCGCGCGCAGGGCGCCGGTCACGTCGCGCCGGACCCGGATCAGCGGGTGGACGATCATCTGGATCTCGGCCTGGTGCCGGTTCAGTTCGGTGGTGACCGAGTCGACCAGGTACGGCATGTCGTCGGTGACGATGTCGACGACCAGGCCGGACGGGGTGAGCGGGTCCAGGTAGGCGCGGTCCGGCTCCCGGACCTGGACCAGGGCCCGGCCCTGCGGCCGGTGCAGGCCAAGCCGGACGTGCGCCTCGGCCACCGCCGCCAGCCGGGAGGGCGGGGCCAGGTCCTCGGTGACCATCCGCTGGTAGTACGCATCCAGGAAACAGGACACGTCGTCCTCGGCTAGGACGGGATCCTCCCGCCAGGCCTCGGCCGCCTTGGCCAGCAGGGCTTCCTTGGCCTTGTCGGTGTCGCTGTCCGGCATTCGGTCCACTCCTTTGTGGTTGTGCTCACCCGTCATCGGGCCTGGCCATCGACGACCCTGCCACCTCATTGTGACGGAGTCGTTTCTTTAAGTAACTGGGGAACGAAATAGCGGAGCACGTCCGGGTCGGCCAGCGCGTTGGGATCGGCGGCCCGCTCCGGCGGCGTGCCGAGCAGGATCTTGCGCACCGGGACCTCGAGCTTCTTGCCGGACAGGGTGCGCGGGACCCCCGGGACCTGGTGGATCTCGTCCGGGACGTGCCGGGGCGACAGCTGGGCCCGGAGCGCGGCGCGCAGCCGCCCGGCCAGGTTCTCATCCAGCTGATGCCCGGCGGCGGGCACCACGTACAGGATCAGCCGGCCCTCGGCGCCGAGGCGGCCGGTGTCCACCACCAGGCTGTCGCCGATCTCGTCGAAGCCCTCGACCACGCGGTAGAACTCGCTGGTCCCCATGCGCACGCCGCCCCGGTTGAGGGTGGCGTCGCTGCGGCCGTAGATCACGCAGCCGCCGTCGGGCAGCACCTCGATCCAGTCGCCGTGCCGCCAGATGCCCGGATAGGTGTCGAAGTAGCTGTCCCGGTACCGGGCGGCACCGGGATCGTTCCAGAAGCCGACCGGCATCGACGGCATCGGCTGGGTGATGACCAGCTCGCCGACCTGCCCGATGACCGGCTTGCCGTCATCGTCGTAGGCCTCGACCTCGGCGCCCAGGCAGCGGCCGGCGATGATGCCGGCCCGCACCGGCAGCAGCGGGCACGGCCCGACGAAGCCGGTGCACAGGTCGGTGCCGCCGGAGAAGGACCCGAGCAGCAGGTCACCGTGGACCTGGTCGTAAACCCAGCCGAAGGTCTCGGGCGGCAGCGGCGAGCCGGTGGAGCCGATGGCCCGCAGCCCGGACAGGTCGTGCTCCGCGCCGGGGTGCACCCCGGCCTTGGCGCAGGCGACCAGGTAGGGCGCGCCGACGCCCAGGTAGCTGACGTGATGCTGGGCGGCCAGCTGCCACAGCCGGCCGATGGCCGGGTAAGTGGCGCTGCCGTCGTACAGCACGATGGTCACGCCGGCCAGCAGCCCGCCGGCCAGGTAGTTCCACATCATCCAGCCGGTGGTGGTGTACCAGGTGAACACGTCACCCGGCCTGAGGTCCTGGTGGAAACTGAGCGCCTTGAGATGCTCGAGCACGATCCCGCCGTGCCCGTGCATGATCGGCTTGGGCAGCCCGGTGGTGCCGGATGAGTACACCACCCAGAGCGGATGATCGAACGGCACCTCCTCGAACTCCGGCTCGCGCTGCTCCGCTCCGCCGCCCAGGTCGTTCCAGCGCACGATGGGCACGGGCAGTTCGGGCGGCTCGGCCTGGTCGTCAAGCACGTCGACCAGGACCACGGCGGACAGGCCAGGTAGGGCAGCGACGACCTCGTCTACCATCTTGGCCCGGGAGAATGCGCGGCCGTTGTAGCCGTAGCCGTCGCAGGCGATGAGCACCTTGGGCTCGATCTGGGCGAACCGGTCGATCACGCTGCGCGCGCCGAAGTCCGGCGAGCACGACGACCAGATCGCGCCCAGGCTCGCGCTGGCCAGCAGGCCGATGACCGCCTCGGGCACGTTCGGCAGCAGGGCCACCACCCGGTCGCCACGGCCCACGCCCAGGGCGCGCAGGCCGCGCGCCACCCGGGCGACCTGCTGGGCGAGTTCAGCGTAGGTGAGGCGGCCGGCTCTGGATCGTTCGGAGTCGAAAATAATCGCCGTACGGTCGGGATCGGTCCACGCGGTCCTCAGCGCGTTACGGGCGTAGTTCAGCGTGGCGCCGGTGAACCAGCGCATGTCCGGCATGGCCGGGCCGGTCAGGACCGGGCCCGGGCCGCGGTCGCCGAGCACCTCGAAGTAATCCCACACCGCGGACCAGAACTCGGCCGGCTGGGTGACCGACCAGCGCCACAGGTCGTCGTAGCCGGCGAACTGGTGCCCGCGGCCGGCCAGCCAGCGCATGAACCGGGTGATCCGGGCGTCGTGGACGGTCTGCTCGTCGGGCTCCCACAGCACGGCGCCGTAGCCGCGGCTGGACAGGTCACTGCCACTGGTGTCCATGCTCACAGCATCGTGCCATCCTGGCGCACCTGGCAACGCCCCACCGGACGTCATGCTTCCTCGGCCCTGTTCTCTCGTTTGGCCACAGATCACCATAAATCATGATTTAGCGGTCTTTCGTCAAGAAGCCCGTCACCCTAAAGATGCTGACGCGGCATCTCCTCCAGACCCGTGATGAGGGTGATGAGCGCGGCAATGTCCGTGAGGTCGGGCAGGACCGCGTCGGCGCCCGCGTCGCGCAGTTCGGCCGCGCTGGCCCGGCCGCTGGCCACCGCGAGCGACCTGGCCCCGCCGATCCGGGCCGCGTCCACGTCCCGCGGCGAGTCCGCCACGTACACCGTGACGTTCTCGCCGAAGCTCACGCCGTGCTTTTCCGAAGCCCGCTGCCTGGCCACCCGGAGCAGGGTGCCCTTGGGGTAGGCTTCGGAGCCGTAGCCGCCGATCTCGAAGTCGACGTAGCCGTCCAGGCCGAAGGCCCGCAGCTTGAGCACGGCGGTCGGCCTGCTGTTACCGGTCAGGACGGACTGGACCACGCCGCCCAGCCCGGCCACGGCGGCCAGCGCGCCGGCCGCGCCGGGCATCGGCTGGCCGTGCCGGACCAGGTCGTCGCGGCGGGCCTCGAGGTTAGCGGCCAGTGCGGCGCTGAACGGCTCGGGCAGGCGCTCGGCGGCACCGTCGGCCCGCACGTCGACGCCGTTGAGGGCGAGCGCGTCGTAGAAGATCTCGGACTCCGACCGGCCCGCCGTCTGCGGCAGCCGGATCAGCGGGCGGCCAACCACCGCGCCGAACGCCTCGGCATAGGCCGCCCTGGCCACCCGGGTCACATCAACCAAGGTCAGGTCGATATTCCATAGAACCAGGCGGTGAATGGCGTCCTCCGCAGCGATGGGTGAGTCCTGCCCTACAGGCTAGTCCAGGCTGGGGCGGCAACGGCCGGGGAGCAGGGGGTTCCTCGCGCCGGGGGCGCCGGGTTACTGTGTCCTGGATGGCCGCTTCGTCCCGTACTCGCCCGGCGAGGCTGTGGCAGCTGCCTGCCCCGGCGGTGCTGGCCGTCGTGGTGCTGGCCGTCGTGATGCTGGCCGCGGCCGCCTGCTCCCGGCCGGCGACGGTCGCCGCGCCCCGGTCGCTGGCCCAGGCGGTGGCCGCCGCGGCGCGCCCCGCCGCGACGGGGAGCTATCTGGCCCTGGGTGACTCGATCGCGTTCGGCTACCGGCCGCCTGAGGTGGTTCCGGCGGCCGACTACCGCGACCCGGCCGACTTCACCGGCTACCCCGAGGACCTGGCCCGGGCGCTCGGACTGGCCGTGGTGAACGCCGCCTGCCCGGGCGAGACGTCGGCCAGCATGATCAACACCAGGGCAGCGAGCAACGGCTGCGAGCGGAACGCCACGGGCGGCCCCGGGTACCGCCCGTCGCTGCCGCTGCACGTGTCCTACACCGGCTCGCAGCTGGACTTCGCGGTGGGTTACCTGCAGCAGCATCCGGACACCCGGCTGGTGAGCATCGGCATCGGCGGCAACGACCTGTTCCGCTGCCTGGCTCTGGCCGACGGCTGCGGCGGGGCGGCGCTGAGCCAGACGCTGGCCGCCGCCACCGCGAACCTGGACCTCATCCTGGCCACGCTGCGGGGTCAGGCGGGGTATCAGGGCCCCCTGGTCGTGGTCGATTACTACCCGGTGAACTACGGCAACCTGCGGTTCGTCCGCCAGATCGAGGCGCTGAACGCGGCTCTGGCCGGGCCCGCGGAACGGTACGGCGCCAGGCTGGCCGACGCGTTCAGCGCGTTCCTGGCCGCCTCGGCCGGAGCCGGCGACGACACCTGCCGGGCCGGCCTGACCATCAGGGTGCCCGGCGGCGGGTGCGACCTGCATCCCACCGCCCGCGGGCAGCAGCTGCTGGCCACCGTGGTGCAGCGGGCCATCGCGCCGGTGCAGGCGGGCTAGGGTTTTTCAAAAGTGGCGGATCAGCCCATGTGCGGGTACCGGTAGTCGGACGGGGGCAGGAACAGTTCCTTGATGGCCCGGGCCGAGACCCAGCGGATCAGGTTGAACACCGAGCCGGCCTTGTCGTCGGTGCCGCTGGCCCGGGCGCCGCCGAACGGCTGCTGGCCGACGATCGCGCCGGTCGGCTTGTCGTTGATGTAGAAGTTGCCCGCCGAGTAACGCAGTATTTCCGTGGCTTGTGCTATCGCTTGCCGGTCCGTGGCCAGGATCGAGCCGGTCAGCGCGTAGGGGGCGGCGTCGGCCGCCTGGGCCAGCATCTGCGCGTAGGCCTGGTCCGGGTAGACGTGCACGGCCAGGATGGGACCGAAGTACTCGGTGGTGAAGACCTGGTCGGCCGGGTCGGAGCAGTCCAGCACGGTGGGCGAGACGAAGAACCCGTCGCGGTCGTCGTACTTTCCGCCCGCCAGGATGCTGATCGACGCGGTGTTACGGGCCCGGTCGATGGCGGCGGCGTGTTTGGCGAAGGCGCGGGCGTCGATGACGGCGCCCATGAACAGCGACAGGTCGGCGGCCACGTCACCCATGGTCAGCGCGCCGACCTGGGCCAGGAAATCGTCACGGGTGCGGCTCCAGACCGATTCGGGCACGTAGGCGCGGGAGGCCGCGGAGCACTTCTGGCCCTGGTAATCGAACGCGCCGCGGATCAAGGTGGCGGCCAGGCTGCCGACCTCGGCGCTCGGGTGCACGATGACGAAGTCCTTGCCGCCGGTCTCCCCCACCAGCCGGGGGTAGCTGCGGTACCGGCCGATGTTCTCGCCGACGGTCCGCCACAGGTGCTGGAAGGTGGCGGTGGAGCCGGTGAAGTGGATGCCGGCCAGGTCGGGATGGGTCAGCGCGACCTGGGACACGGCCTGGCCGTCGCCGGTCACCAGGTTGATCACGCCGGGCGGCAGCCCGGCCGCCTCCAGCAGGCGCATGATGTAGTGCGCGGCGAGCTGCTGGGTGGGCGAGGGCTTCCACAGCACCACGTTGCCGAGCAGGGCCGGGGCGGTGGGCAGGTTGCCCGCGATCGAGGTGAAGTTGAACGGCGTGATGGCCAGCACGAAGCCCTCGAGCGGGCGGTACTCCATCCGGTTCCACGCACCTGGGGGCGAGGTGGGCTGCTCGGACAGGATTTTCCTGGCGAAGCAGACGTTGTAGCGCCAGAAGTCGATCAGCTCGCAGGCCGCGTCGATCTCGGCCTGGTAGGGCGACTTGGACTGGCCCAGGATGGTGGCCGCGTTCAGCGTGGCCCGCCAGGGCCCGGCCAGCAGGTCGGCGGCCTTGAGGAAGATCGCGGCCCGGTCATCGAAGCTGAGCGCCCGCCAGCCGGGCGCGGCCTGCTTGGCCGCGTAGATGGCGGCGGCCACGTCAACCTCGGTGGCGTTGGCCAGGTGGCCGAGCACGTGGGCCTTGTTGTGCGGCTGGACCACGTCGATCCGCTCGCCGGTGGCCAGCTGCTGGCGGCCGCCGATGGTCATGGTCAGTTCGGCCTGCTGGCCGGCGAGTTCCTTGATCTTGCTTTCCAGCCCGGCCCGCTCGTGGCTGCCTGGCTGGTACTGCCTGACCGGCTCGTTGGCCGGGGTTGGGGTCGTGGTGACGGCATCCATGCCCTCTATCGTAGGAGGGGCCGGTCAGTGCGCCAGGTAGGGCAGCTCCTGGGTGGCGTACCAGCCGAGCTCGTGGCCTTCGGCACCGTCGACGGTGAACTGCGCGTCCTCGTCGCCCGCGTCGGCGGCGGGCAGCGCCTCGGCGGCCCGGCGCACGTCGGCCCCGGCCTCGGCGTCGTCCACGTGCGCCGCGGCCAGCCAGCCCATCGGGACCGGCTGGCCGAGCACCACCCGGGCCGGCTCGTCGTCCGTGCCGTCCCAGCGCACCTGGTCGGCCGGGACCTCGGCGGCCAGCACCACCCGGCGGGCGGGCGCGCCCGGATCGGCGGCCAGCAGGCGCAGCGAGGCGCGGGCCGCCTCGTTCAGCGCGGCGTACTCCAGTTCCTCCTCGTCCCCGCTGGCGTAGGCCTCGCGCAGCGCGGGCGTGACCGCGAACCCCGGCAGCGGGCCGGGACCGACCTGGCCGGCGTCCAGCGCCTGGGCGAGGTCGGGCAGGGTCGAGGGCAGGAACACGCGCATGATGGGCGAGAGTCTGCCACAGTCAGGGCGGGTTGGCTCGGCTGGCGGTCAGGATGGTGACCACGCTGGCCACGGCCTCGTCCAGGGGGACGTGCTCCCACAGGCGGATCACGGTCCAGCCGGCCTGGGTCAGGGACGTGTCGTTGAGCCGGTCGCGTTCGACGTTGCGCAGCAGCTTCGGGCTCCAGTACCACTCGTTGTTGCGCGGCTTGGACCCGTGGTCCGGGCAGGCGTGCCAGAAGCAGCCGTCGACGAAGACCGCCACCCTACGCGCGGTGAACACGATGTCCGGCCTGACCCGGCGGCCGCCGTCCAGGTCCAGCCGGTAGTCCTTGCGGTAGCGGTAGCCGAGCTTGTGCAGGGCCCGGCGCAAGGCCAGCTCAGGCTTGGTGTCCGTGCGCCGGATGGCGCTCATGTTGGCCGAACGGCCCGCGCTGGCCGGGTGCGGGTAATCCGCCACGGGCCAAGGCTAGCCGAGCGGCAGGGCGAACAGGCGGGCCAGGGCGGCGGCGGTGGCGCTTGGCTCGGTGTGCAGCACGCCGGTCATGCCGCAGGCGGCGGCCGCGGCTACGTTCGCCGCCGCCGGAAAATGTCACCGGCCCGGGGTACAACGGGATGAGCCGGAGCCTGGTGCGAACACGGCCGCCGAGGGTGCGCGCGGATGTTTGCCTTTGCCTTGTTTGGCCATCAGATCCGGAGGGGCCATGTTGCCGACCGAGATGCCGGCCCTGCGCCTGGTGCGGGTACCCCATGCGGCGCCGCCCTATGATTGCCAGCTGCACGGCCCCGGGTGCCCCGGCACGCAGGAGTCCGCCGGGCGGCCGGCCGGGGTCGCCGCCGCGGCTCCGGCGGGCCCGCGGCCGACGGCGGGCCCGGCGGGGCGCTGGGACCCGGGCCAGGCGGCGGGGCCCGACGAGACGACCCTGCCGTGGCAGTTCGCGCAGGTCATCGTGGAGATCATGGCGGGCTTTCGGTCGCCGGGACAGCTCGTGGCGCTGACCACCGACCGCGCCCGGGGGCAGATCAAGCAGCTGGCCCCGCGGCTGGTGACCGACCGGCGGCCGCGGATCCTGCGCGTCGTGGCCTCCCGGCCGGCCGCCGGCGCGGTGGAGATGACCGTCATCGTGAGCTTCGGGCCGCGACCCCGCGCGCTGGCGCTGCGCTTCGAGCACCTGGCGGAGCAGCGAGCCGCGCCGGGCCGACTGGCCCGGCCGGCCCGCTGGGTATGCACCGCCGTCGAGGCGGGCTGAGCCCGCCCGGCGGCCGGTTAGCTCTCCTGGCTTAGCCGTCCTGGCGGGTCCGGGGGTCGCCGTGGCAGCGCTTGAACTTGCGGCCCGACCCGCACGGGCATGGGTCGTTGCGCCCGACGTGCGCGTATTCGTCGCCCGCGGCCGGTCCCCGGCTGGTCTCCACGTGCGCGCCGCCGTCGACCGAGGGGGCCGAATAGTTCAGCTGCCGCGCCCGGCGCGGGGCCAGCCCGGGTGGCAGCGGCGAGGACTCGTCCGCGGCCGCCTGGCCCCCGGTCGGCTGGCCAGCCGACCGGGCGTGAGCGCCGGGGGTCCGCTGGCCGCGCTGGCCGCCCGAGCGGGCTGCCGGGGTCCGGGTGCCCGGGGTGGCCTGGGGCGGGACGGGGGCCTGGGGCGGGACGGCGGGCTGCGTTGGAGGCGTCTCGGCCGTGGGAGGAGCAACCGTGCCCGGGGCGGCGCCGTTGGCGGCGGCCTCCTCGACGATCGGGTTCTCCTGCACCTGGATCTGGAGGTTGAACAGGTTGCCGACGGACTCTTCCTTGATTCCCTCCATCATGGCGTTGAACATGTCGTAGCCCTCGCGCTGGTACTCCACCAGCGGATCGCGCTGACCATAGCCGCGCAGGCCGATGCCCTCACGCAGGTAGTCCATCTCGTACAGGTGCTCGCGCCACTTCCGGTCCAGGACGGCCAGCACCACCCGGCGCTCGAGATCACGCATGAGCTCCGCGCCGAACTCCTCCTCGCGCCGGTCGTAAGCGGCCTGGGCGTCGGCGATCACCGCCTCGGTGATGAACTCGCCGGACAGCCCGGCCCGGTCACCGCCCACCTCCTCGACCACGTCGTCGACGGAAATGCCGATCGGGAACAGCTGGCGGAACGCGCGCCACAGCTTGTCCAGGTCCCATTCCTCCGGATAGCCGTCGGCGGTCTCGCCCGCCGCGTAGCCAGCGACCACCTCGTCCACCATGCCGCGGATCTGCTCGTGCAGGTCGGCGCCCTCGAGCACCTTGCGACGCTCGCCGTAAATGACCAGGCGCTGCCGGTTCATCACGTCGTCGTACTTGAGCACGTCCTTGCGGATCTCGAAGTTCTGCTGCTCGACCTGGGTCTGCGCGGACCTGATGGCCCGGGAGACGACCTTGGACTCGACCGGCACGTCGGCCGGGATATTCAGCCGCTCCATGATGGCGCCGACCCGCTCGGAGTTGAACATCCGCATCAGGTCGTCTTCCAGGGACAGGTAGAACCGGCTCTTACCCGGGTCGCCCTGCCGGCCGGAGCGGCCGCGCAGCTGGTAGTCGATGCGGCGCGACTCGTGCCGTTCGGTGGCGAGCACGTACAGGCCGCCCGCCGCGACGACCTCCTCGTGCTCCTCGGCCACGGCCCGCTTGGCCTTGGCCACCGCCTCTGGCCAGGCCGCCTCGTAGTCTTCCGGGGTCTCGACCGGAGACAGGCCCCGCTGGTGCAGTTCGACGTCGGCGATGAACTCGGGGTTGCCGCCCAGCATGATGTCGGTACCGCGGCCGGCCATGTTGGTGGCCACGGTGACCTGGCCCTTGCGCCCGGCCTGGGCCACGATGGACGCCTCACGCTCGTGGTACTTCGCGTTCAGCACCTCATGCGGGATGCCGCGGCGCTTGAGCATCCGGGAGACGATCTCGGACTTCTCCACGCTGGTCGTGCCGACCAGGACCGGCTGCCCTTCGTGGTGCCGCTCGGCGATGTCCTCGACGCACGCCTCGAACTTGGCCTGGGCCGTCTGGTAGATGACGTCGGCCTCGTCGGCGCGGATCATCGGCATGTTGGTCGGGATCGGGACCACGCCGAGCTTGTAGATCTGGTGAAACTCGTTGGCCTCGGTCACGGCGGTACCGGTCATGCCGGCCAGCTTGTCGTAGAGCCTGAAGTAGTTCTGCAGCGTGATCGTGGCCAGCGTCTGGTTCTCGTCCTTGATGGCCACGCTCTCCTTGGCCTCGATGGCCTGGTGCATGCCCTCGTTGTAACGCCGGCCGTGCAGGATGCGGCCGGTGAACTCGTCCACGATCAGGACCTCGCCGTTCATCACGACGTAGTCCTTGTCCTTCTTGTACAGCTCCTTGGCCTTGATCGCGTTGTTGAGGAAGCTGACCAGGGGCGTGTTGACCGGGTCGTAGAGGTTGTCGATGCCCAGCCAGTCCTCGACCTTCTCGACCCCGGCCTCCATGATGCCCACCGTGCGCTTCTTCTCGTCGACCTCGTAGTCGCCCTCGCCGTCCTCGCCGCGGCGCAGCCGGGGGGCGATCTTGGCGAACTCGACGTACCAGCGGGCGCTCTGCTCGGCCGGGCCGCTGATGATCAGCGGCGTCCTGGCCTCGTCGATCAGGATCGAGTCCACCTCGTCGACGATCGCGTAATGATGGCCGCGCTGCACGCACTCCTCGAGCGACCAGGCCATGTTGTCGCGCAGGTAGTCGAAGCCGAACTCGTTGTTGGTGCCGTAGGTGATGTCGGCGGCGTACTGGACGCGGCGCTCGGCCGGGGTCATCTGGGCCAGGATCACGCCGACCTCGAGGCCGAGGAAGCGGTGCACCCGGCCCATCCACTCGGAGTCACGCTTGGCCAGGTAGTCGTTGACCGTGACGATGTGCACGCCCTCGCCGGCCAGCGCATTGAGGTAGGCGGGGAACACGCCGGTGAGCGTCTTGCCCTCACCGGTCTTCATCTCGGCGATGTTGCCCAGGTGCAGGGCTGCGGCGCCCATCAGCTGCACGTCGAAGGCCCGCTGGCCGAGCGTGCGATTGGCTGCCTCCCGCGCGGTGGCGAACGCCTCGGGGAGCAGGTCGTCCAGGGTCTCCCCGTCCGCGTAGCGCTGCCGGAACTCGTCGGTCATGCCGCGCAGCTCGGCATCGCTCATGGCGACAAAGTCGTCCTCGATGGAGTTGACCTGCTCGCTGATCCGCTTCAGCTTGCGCAGGATCTTGCCTTCGCCTGCCCGAAGGACACTATCGAATATGGGTGGCACTTCTCGTCGCGCTCCTCGCGGATCGTATGACCTCACCGGGCCGGTGACCGCATTCGGCTCCGGTTCACCGCCTCGCATGTCATCGTAGGCGAGATAGGGCACCAAGCCGAGTCGCACCGGAACCGGTATCTTGTCCGGGACCCCCGCGCCTAACCGGCAGGCCGGCTGGTGATCAGTCTCGCACTTCCCGGAGAATAATAGGAGCGGTACCAAGGAGAGGAGCGCCGAGTGTTCGATCAAGCGGCAACAGGGTCCGCGGCGAAATCGGCAGATACCGGGGCGCACGGGCTGGACGCGCAGATCGCGCCGCCGCATGTCCACCAGGCGCACCACGGCCGGCCCGCCTCCTGGGCGACAACCGTCATCGTCGTCATCGGCTTTGTCATCGGCGGGATCGCGCTGCCCATCGGGCCGTCCTGGGTGCTGTTCTGGATCGGCGCCGGCATCGTGGTCCTAGGCGGCATCGTCGGCGCGGCCGTGCACATCTTCGACGACTGGTACTAAAGCTGCGAGATTCCGGGGGTTTCATACCGCTTCGGGTGGGGCGGGAATGTCGGAGGGGGCGGTTAGGCTGTCGGGATGCGTCTGGAGGTCCCCGCGGCCGAGTTGACGGTCACGCCCGATGAGGTGCGCCGGATGACGCTCCGCGCGCAGGGGGTCCTCGGCGCGACCTCGTGGCGGCCGAGCAGGGCCGGGGTGACCGCCATGCTCCGCCAGATCGGCGCCGTGCAGCTGGACACGATCAGCGTGCTGGCGCGCTCGCATGAGCTGGTCGCCTACGCCCGGCTGGGCGCAGTGCCCCGGGCGCAGATCGAGCAGGCTTACTGGCACCCGCGCAGTCCGGCCGCCTTCGAGTACTGGGCGCACGCGGCCTGCGTGCTGCCGATCGAGCAGTGGCCGTACTTCGCCTTCAGGCGGCGGGCGTTCCGGGCCCGGGGCCAGCGATGGCACCGGATCAGCCAGGAGGCCTGCGACAAGGTGCTGGCCCGGCTGCGCGCCGAGGGCCCGCTGACCGCCACCCAGCTGGGCGGGGCCAAGGCCGGCGGCCCGTGGTGGGACTGGTCCGAGGTCAAGGTCGCGGTGGAGTGGCTGCTGGACACCGGCGATGTCATCTGCGTCCGGCGGACGGGCTGGCGCCGGGTCTACGACCTGCCCGAGCGGGTCCTGCCCGCGGACCTGCTCAACGCCGACCCGTCCGACGCCGAGTGCATCGCCTACCTGGCCGCCGCGGCGGCCCGGGCGCTGGGCGTGGTCACCAAGGCGGACCTGACCGAATATCACCGGCTCAACTTCCACACCACCGAGACCTACCAGCACACCCGCCTGCTGTCCGAGGCGGCGCTGGCGGCCGGGCTGAGCCCGGTCGCGATCGCGGGCACCGACTACGCCAAGAACCCGGCCTGGGCCGATCCGGCCGCGCTGGCCGAGGAGTCGGCCGGTCGGCGCGGGCGGCACCGGGTCACGCTGCTTTCCCCGTTCGACTCGCTGGTCTGGGACCGCAAGCGGACCCGGCAGGTGTTCGGCTTCGAGCACAGCCTCGAGGCGTACGTGCCCAAGCCCAAGCGGGTGCACGGCTACTACACGATGCCGCTGCTGGCGGGCGGGCAACTGGCCGGCCGGGCCGATCCGGCCCGCGAGGGCAAGACCCTCGTCGCCCGCCAGGTGTCGCTGCCGCGCGCCGCCGCGGCCGAGCCCATGGCCCAGGCCCTGCGCGAGGCCGCCAGCTGGGTGGGCTGCGACGACGTGCGCCTCGAGCGCATCAACCCGCCCGCGCACGCCGCCCGCCTCGCCGCCGCCCTGGCGCGGGCCTAATTGAACTCGATGAGTTTCTGGCGGACGGCGATCATGACGGCCTCCATGCGGGAGTGGATCTGGAGTTTCTCCAGGATGTTCCGCACGTGGTTCTTGACCGTGTTCTCGGAGATGAACAGTTCCTTGGCGATGTCGCGGTTGTTCATGCCGCGGGCGACCAGCTTGAGCACCTCCATCTCGCGGTCGGTGAGCTTCGGCGCGGCGACGTGCTGGACGCGTTCTTCCTCGGTGTCGCGCTTGGCCAAGGTGGCGAACTCGGTGAGCAGCTTGCCGGCCATGGACGGGTTGATCAGGGACTGGCCGCCGTGCACCGAACGGACCGCCTCGGCCACCTCGTCCAGCGGTATGTCCTTCAGCAGGTAGCCGCTGGCCCCGGCCCGGATGGCCTCGAACAGGTCCTCTTCCTCGTCGCTGATGGTCAGAATCACGATCTTGGCGCTCGGCGCGACCTCCTTGGTGGCCCGGCAGGCCTCGATCCCGCTGGTCTTGGGCATCCGGATATCCATGAGCACCACGTCGGGCAGGGACTCGCCGGCCACGGCGACCGCCTCGGCCCCGTCGCTGGCCTGGCCGACCAGGTCGATGTCGTCCTCCTCGTCGAGGACCATCTCCAGGCCGCGCCGGAACAGCGCGTGATCATCGGCGATCAGCACCCGGATGGGTTCGGAACCCACGGCCCCGGCCGGGCCGTGGCCGTCGTCCGGTTGCCGGGCAGCAGCGGCCGCTGCGTCGCCTGTGGCGCTCAAATTCGTTGCCTCCCTCGGGGGCCCGTCGCCGTACCCGGCCACGCGCAGCGCAGCTGACCGTGATCGGCACGAACGTCATGTCATCAGAACTCTTACCGACCCGGGCCCGTGATGCAAGCCGGCCGGGCCCGGCCCGGCCGGCTTGGACGGATGCGCGGCACGGAATTCCGGCCCCGGAGGGGCTGAAGACCGCCGCGCCCCGGCTATTCCTCGACCAGCCGGATGACCCCGTAGTCGTAGCCGCGGCGGCGGTAGACCACGCTGAAGCGGTCGCACTCGCTGTCGTGGAACAGGTAGAAATCGTGACCCACCAGTTCCATCTCCAGCAAGGCCTGGTCGATGGTCATGGGCGTGGCCGCGTGCACCTTCTCCCGCACCACCAGCGGACCGTCACCCTCCATGTGGATGGGTACCAGGTGGCTGTCCGGCTCGGCGCCCTCGGCCTGGTCGTCCTGGGCGCCGGTGCGCGGCCGGGCGAGCCCGTTGGCCCCGTTGCCGTTCAGGCTGAGCTGCGCACCGCCGCTCTCGGCCTGGCCGACGAGCGCCTGCGCGGCCGCCGCCTCGGCGGCCAGCAGGTCCGGCGAGCGGACCGTGCCGAGGTCGCCGTGCCGGACCTTGCGCCGGTCGGAGGCGCGGCGCAGCCGCGACTCGAGCTTGGCGAAGGCCAGGTCAAGGGCGGTGTACCGGTCGTCGGCGGCGGCCTCGGCCCTGATTGCGGGGCCGCGGGACCTGATCGTCAGCTCCACCCGCTCACGCCGGTCGGACTGCCTCGGGTTGCGTTCCTTGGAGACCTCCACATCGATCCGCACCGCCTTGGCGTCAAGCTTCTCGAGCTTGGCGAGCTTGGCGGCGGCGTGCTGACGGAAACGCGGCGGGACGGTTATGTGGCGTCCTCTGACGATGATTTCCATCACGATCCCCCTTCCAGTCCGATAGTGCCCAGTCTGTGCGCGGGCCGCATGATTGAGGGCGGCACTCGCCCGGCCAACCTGGTCTTCGACCCCACATCCGCCTGCTGAGGGGTTCGCGGCCGCTGTGGGCCACTACTGCCCTTCTCCCGGGTCCGGAGGACTCCGTATCCTCCGGCGGGGCAGGGCTTACTTCTAAGCCGCACCGTGATCGGTCGACGAGAAGTCGCCTTACGTGGGCCGTTTCGCCTGCGGCTGGCATCGGCTTGCCGGTCGTGGTTCCCGGGGAGAGAACCACGCCCGGCGCAACCACGGGCCCGGGCGAGTGCCATGTCATGAACGCTAGCTCGCCGGAGCGTGAATGTCAGGTGGGACATGTAGGCGATCAATCACAAATGGTTACATAACGACTGCATAACGTTGGGCAGGGTGGGACTATGTGCCCGTTTCTTCCCCATGTCGCGATATGCGTAATCTCGCTTATTCCGAACTTTCCTGGACAATCCGGGGACGGCTACGGATAGGCGGGATCCTGGCCCTGGTTGGCCAGCACCTGCCACGGGCCTTCCAGGCCGGGCGAGACGGCCAGGTGACCGCCGGCCAGGCCCGCCACCAGGACATTGTCCGGCCCGTCGGCGGTGATCGAGGCCGCGCCCGGCGGGATGGTCTCCGGGGTGGCCGGCTGCCCGTCCACGGGCACCTCCCACAGCGTGTTCCCGCCGCCGCCCGCATTCAGGGCGATCAGGTCATCGGTGCTGTACCAGGCCAGCGAGACTGGGCTGGCCAGGTTCCCGGCCAGGGGGGTACCGGCACTCAGACGGGGCGGGAGCAGGCCCACCGGCTTGGTCGTCTGGGACGGGCTGGGCTGGATGATCGACGTTACCTCGAGCTCGTGGCGCGATCCGTTCTGCACGACCAGGGCGACCCTGATGCCGTCGGGTGCCACGCTCAGGTCATTGACCATGCCGCCGAGGTAGGTCACCTCGACCGCGGCCTTGCCCCCCGGCGGCAGCATGTCGATGTAGCCGTCCTGCGCTACCCACAGATCGTCGGCGCGGTCCCAGCTCAGCGCGGTGATGCCGGTCGCGCTCAGCCGGGGGGTGGCCGGGAACGATCTGGCGCTGCCCGACAGCGTGCCGACGTACACCGCGTCATGGCCGGGCGGGACCACGGCCAGGTACTTGCCGTCCGGCGACACGCTGGCCAGGACCAGCGATCCGATGGCCGACGGCTGCGGCGATGTCGCCGTGGACTGCGTCTCCTGCAGGTACGGGCCGGCCGCGCAGTCCGGGCTGGAGAAGACGCCGGTGCGGCCCACCACCGGGACGATGGACCCGATGGATCCCTTGAGGGCCTGGGCTTCGGTGCCGCACCGGGACCAGACCTGCCCGGCGTTGACGTAGTAGAAGCTGGCCGCCGCGGACGGGAACGGGTTGTAGCACTGGTAGGCGGCCAGCTTCTGGAACGCGGTGGGGCTCGGGCCGCCCGGGCACGGCGCACCGGGCGAGGCCCAGGGCTGGCCGTTGAGCTCCAGGACCAGCGACTGGATGCCCCCGGGCACCTGAGCGGGGCTGGTGAGCGTCCAGAGCAGCTGCGCGGACACCTCCTGGAGGGTCTTGGCCGGCGCGTGGGCAATCGCGCCGCCGAGGTCCACCGTGGCCGTGGCCCCGTCGACCGAGACGCTCAGGATCTTGGTCGCCGCCGGGAAACCGGTTTCGGTCGCCTGGTTCAGCCAGGGCGTCTCGGCGGCCTGGCTGAGCGCGCCGACCAGGCCGGCCACCAGCAGCTGCTCGTCGGTGCCCAGCGGCACGAACACCGAGTTGGGGACCAGCACCGGATCCAGCGCCGAATCGAAGAAGTACAGGTCCCGGCTCTGGTAGTAGTACTGGAAGTCTTCCGAAATCAGCATCCGGCTGGGGGGCGGATTCGAGATGCGCCACTGGCCGTTGACCTTGACCAGGTCGAATGTGTACATGCTGTCCGCCGCGCCCTGGGTCAGCGGCCAGAAGTACTGGCCGTGCGGTGAGCCGCGGTAGGTGGTCTGGACGACGCCCCTGGTCTGCACGGTGGCGCGCGTGATGTTGTGGCCGCCGGCCGCGGTCTGCGTCGGCGACTGGCTGGTCAGGCCGAACTGCGACAGGACGGTGAGGTCGGCCGGGTTGTAGGTCCTGGCCGCCGCGGGGACCAGGTATTCGTCGGCGAGCGCGGCATAGGTCGGGTAGTTGGCGCTGGCCACCAGGAAGCCCTGCACGATCTGCCACGGGGAACCGCCCGGCGGCGGCGCGGACGGAAAGAGCCCGATGAAGTCGTTGTTGGGCTGCGAGGATGGCGGGCTCGCGGTGAACTCGGTGGCCGGGCCGTTGTTCGGCATGCCCACGCAGCCCGCCAGCGAGGCGGCCGCGGCGGTCAGCAGGCAGGCCCGCCAGGCCCGGCCGCGCCAGCCAGCCCCACGCCAGCCAGCCCGGCCCCGCCAGCCAGCCCCGCGCCAGCCAGCCCGGCCCCGCCAGCCAGCCCCGCGCCAGATAGCCCGGCCCCGCCAGCACGGCCTAGCCACGGGACCCGACTCCGGTGACCGGAGGTTCGGCTGCGCCCAGGCCGAGGGCGATCCCGGTTTCGTCCGGCTCGAGCGGCAGCGGCGAGCCGGCCAGATCCTGCCCGGCCACCCGCGGCAGGGTCAGCCGGAACACCGAGCCCTTGCCGCGCTCGCCCCAGGCCTGCAGCCAGCCGCCGTGCAGCCGGGCGTCTTCCATCGAGATGGCCAGCCCCAGGCCGGTGCCGCCGGTGGTCCGGGCCCGGGCCCGGTCGGCCCGCCAGAACCGTTCGAAGACCCGCTGCTCATCGCCCGGCCGCAGGCCCACGCCGTAGTCCCGGACCGACACGGCCACCGCGTCGCTGTCCATGGCCGTGGTGACCACCACATCCTTGCCCTCGCCGTGCTCGACCGCGTTGACCAGGATGTTGCGCAGGATGCGCTCCACCCGGCGCCGGTCCACCTCGGCGGGGCAGCCGACCGCGGGCAGCCGGAACTCGATCCGGCTGCCGCGCCGCTCGGCGAGCTGCTGAGCGTCATCGGCCGAACGCCGGACCAGGTCGCAGACGTCGACGAGCTCCGCCTCCAGGGTGGCCGCGCCCGCGTCGTACCTGCTGATCTCCAGCAGGCCGACGAGCAGCGTCTCGAACCGTTCCAGCTGGCTCTGCAGCAGCTCGACGGTCCGCCCGGCCGCGGCGTCGAGCTCCTGCTTGGACTCGAACAGGACTTCCGCCGCCATCTTGATGGTGGTCAGCGGGGTCCGCAGCTCGTGCGAGACGTCGGAGACGAACTGGCGCTGCAGGTCCGATAGCTGCTCCAGCTCGTGCAGCTTGCCCTGCAGGCTGGCCGCCATCTCGTTGAACGAGGTGGCCAGCGCGGCCAGGTCATCGGCGCCCAGGACCCGCATCCGCTCGGACAGGTCGCCGGCCGACAGCCGCTGGGCCGCCGCCGCCGCGTGCCGGACCGGCAGCACCACCCAGCGGGTGACCAGGGAGGCGATCGCGGCCAGCAGCACGACCAGAGCCAGCCCGACGACGACCAGGGCCCGCTGCACCACCATCAGCCAGGACTGCTGCTGGGTGAACGGGAACACGTAGTACAGCTGGTAGTTCGGCCCGACCGGCACGCCGACGGCCAGCGAGGCGGCGTTGCCCGACCCGGACGTGTAGTCCAGCGTGGTCAGCTCCGACCACGGCTTGGCCGCGGTCTCATAGTCGAACTGGGTGGCCGTCTGCTCCGCGGTGACCTTGGTGATCAGCGTCTGCGGGATGGTCGCGGTGACGTTGACGTTGCGCTGGCCGTCCCACTGCAGGCCGACCTGCGCGTTGCTGGTCAGCAGGATGAAGACCAGGTAGCTGGGCGGGTTCCCGCTGGACTGCTGCAGCGACCTGGCCATGGTCTGAGCAACGCTCTCCTCGGTGAACTGGGAGTTCTGCTGGCCGAACACCCCCGGCTGGCCCAGGGCGGAGGTGCGGCCGCTCTCGACCTGCTCGCTCGCGGACCTGACCGCGCTGCTGAGCAGGTCGGACGCTATCGACTGCATCAGCAAGAAGCCGAGCACGGCGATGACCAGCGCGGACAGCACCAGGGTGGTGGACACCACCCGCAGCTGCAGCGAACGGTGCCACCGGCTGCGCAGGTGCGCCACGACCTGCCGCCGCCACCGGTTCACGATCAGCAGCCAGCGCATGACCCCGCCGGGCAGCCGCCGGGTGATCGCCTTGCCGGCCGGCGTCCGGACGAACGTGGTGATCAAGTCCTGCGGCCGGTCCGTGCCTGCCGCAGTCCTCCTCGACGCTGCCAGCTTCATAGGTCCGGGCCCGGCTGACTCAGCCGGGGCCCGCCTTGTAGCCGACGCCGCGTACCGTCACCACGATCTCGGGATGCTCGGGATCCCGCTCGATCTTGGCCCGCAGCCGCTGCACGTGGACGTTGACCAGCCGCGTGTCGGCCGCGTGCCGGTAGCCCCACACCTGCTCGAGCAGCACCTCGCGGGTGAAGACCTGCCTCGGCTTGCGGGCCAGCGCGACCAGCAGGTCGAACTCCAGCGGCGTGAGGTTGAGGGTCGCTCCGTCCCGCTTCACCGAATGGCCGGCCACGTCGATGACGATGTCGCCGATCTGCAGCATCTCCGGCGCGGGCTCGTCGGTCCGGCGGAGCCTGGCCCGGACCCGGGCCACGAGCTCCTTGGACTTGAACGGCTTCACGATGTAGTCGTCGGCGCCCGACTCCAGGCCCAGGACCACGTCGACCGTGTCGGTCTTCGCGGTGAGCATGACGATCGGCACCCCGGACTCGGCGCGTATCTGACGGCATACGTCAATTCCGTCGGAGCCCGGCAGCATCAGGTCCAGCAGCACCAAATCAGGCCTGGAGTCCCGGAAAGCCTCGACGGCCCTGTCTCCATCGGCGACGAAAGTCGGCTCGAATCCCTCACCGCGAAGCACGATACCGAGCATCTCAGCGAGGGCGGCGTCGTCGTCGACGACCAGCACACGTCCTTTCATGGGCCCCATCGTTCCATGTGATTGATCTGCGTGGACGCAGGCTACCCTCATTTTCCTGCTACGCGACACCCGTTCAGGGATAGCTTTTCCGATGCGTGGGTAAATCAAACCAATTTGTCCCGCGTCCGGGGACGGTGCGGGAAGGCGGCCAGGGGCGGCGAGCCGATCCCGGACGCGGCTGCTGACCGGGGCCGGGACGCAAGTACCACGGACCGTTCGGCATAAAGATTTTGTCCTTCGGCCTGACCGCGGGCGCGGCTAGAGTTACTGGCCATGGCGGAGCCGTTGCGCAGCATCATCGACCCGGGGTGGGCCGACGCGCTCGAGCCGGTCGCGGGGCGGATCGCCGCGATGGGAGACTTCCTGCGCGCCGAGGTGGCGGCCGGGCGCCGCTACCTGCCCGCGGGCGAGAACGTGCTGCGCGCCTTCAAGCAGCCGTTCGCCGACGTGCGCGTGCTGATCGTCGGCCAGGACCCCTACCCCACCCCGGGGCACGCGGTCGGGCTCAGCTTCTCTGTCGCGCCCGGGGTGCGGCCGCTGCCGCCCAGCCTGGTCAACATCTTCCGCGAGTACGCCGACGACCTGGGCTATCCGGCCCCGGCGAGCGGCGACCTGACGCCGTGGGCCGAGCGGGGCGTGCTGCTGCTCAACCGGGTGCTGACCGTGCAGCCGGGCCAGCCGGGGTCGCACCGGGGCCAGGGCTGGGAGGAAGTAACCGAGCAGGCCATCAGGGCGCTGGCCGCCCGGGCCGGGCCGCCGCTGGTGGCGATCTTGTGGGGGCGGGACGCACGGACGCTCGCGCCGCTACTTAATGGCATCGACCGGATCGAATCCGCTCATCCGAGTCCGTATTCGGCAGGCAGCGGCTTTTTTGGGTCCCGCCCGTTCAGCCGAGCTAATAATCTGCTTCAGCAGCACGGCGGTGAGCCGATCGATTGGAAGCTGCCATAGAAATGACCGGCTCGCAGCTGCCCGAAACCCAGCTCAGTAACGGCTGGTGATAGGCTTATTTACCTGTTTCGGGGGCAGTTTTACCGTTTCTGATGGACGACAGCTGAATAGACAAACAGGGGAAATCACGTGGACGGGCGGGTACCGGACCAGTGGAACACACGCACGTAGCAGACCATGACCCAGCGCCAGTCCACGAGCACTGGCTGAGTCACAACCGGCTGCTGACCGCGAACGGGGTATTCACGGTCTACGCCATCATCCTGGCCGTGGACACCGGGCAGGCCGACCGGGCCTGGGCGATCTGGGCCGCGGCGGGTTACGGGGTAACCACGCTCCTGCTCTGGCTCACCAGGCACAGATCCGTGCCGATGATCGTGCCGCTGCTGGTCTCGCTGGCCGGGGCGCTGGCTGCCCCGGTGACCTGGCTGGTCACCCGGGTGCAGCCCACGGCCGAGGTCAAGGTCATATCGCAGGCGGCGGTGCTGCTGCTTCAGCACGGCTCGCCCTACCTGCCGCCTGGGCAGCTGAACAACTGGCAGTCCTACAACCCGTACCAGCCGGTCATGGCCATCTTCGGGATGCCGCGGGCGCTGGGCGCGAACGGCTTGCTGGGCGACCCCCGGGTGTGGCTGACCGCCGTGTCCCTGATCCTGATCGGGGCCGCGTTCGGCGTGGCGGCACCGCACCGGCACTGCGACTCGTGCCGGCGCAACGTCCTGCTGTCCACCGTGTTCGTGGCCGCCTCGCCGGTGATCGCGTTCCCGCTGGCGGTGGGGATCACCGACCCGCCGATCCTGGCCCTGATGTTCCTCACCCTGGCGCTGATCGCCCGGCCGTCGGGCGTGTTCCGGGCCGCGATCGCGCTGGGGGTGGCGTGCGCCATGAAGGCGACGGCCTGGCCCGCGGTGGCGGTGCTCACCGCGATGGTGGGCGCGCGGGACACGGCCCGGTCCGCCTGGCGTTTCGTGGGCCTGGCGGCCGCCGTGGCGGTCGGGCTGTCGGTGGTGATGGCCCCGGCGGCGCTGGCCAACCCCTACGCGCTGCTGCAGAACACCGTGCTGTTCCCGCTCGGCCTGACCAAGCACAAGACCCCGGCGGCCAGCCCGCTGCCCGGGCACCTGCTGGCCGACACCGGCCCGGCCGGCCACTGGATGGCGGTCGGATTGCTGGCGGCGGCCGGACTGGCCTTCGCGGCCTGGCTGATCCTGCGGCCGCCGACCGATGTGCGCGCCGCCGCGTGGCGGCTGGCCATCGGGCTCACGGCCATGTTCACGCTGGCGCCCGCCACCCGCTGGGGCTACTTCGTGTACCCGATCGGGCTGGTCGGGTGGCTGCTGCTGACCCGGCCGCCGACGGTGCCGGTGCCCGCGGCTCCGGCCATCGAGATCCCGGCTCAGGCCGCGGGCGAGCAGCGGCAGTTGCCCGCGGGCGCGCGGTAACGACCCTATTCGCCAGGAGGCCAGGTAGGCGCGCTGGGCGGGGGTGAGCTCGTCGATCGAGGTGCCGGCCGCGGCCAGCACCAGCCGGGCGGCTTCGGCGTCGATGTCGGCCGGCACCTCGTGCACGCCGACCGCGAGCTTGCCAGTGTTGTCGGCCAGCCAGGCCAGCGCGAGCGCCTCGACGCCGAAGGCCAGGTCCATCACCTCCGGGGGATGGCCCTCGGCCGCCACCAGGTTGACCACCCGGCCCTCGGCCAGCAGCAGCACGGTCCGGCCGTCGCCCAGGTCATAGGCGTCCACATGCGGCCGCACGGCCTGGTGTACCGCGGCGGCGAGGCTTTCCAGCGCGCGCACGTCGATCTCCACGTCGAAGTGCCCGGCGTTGGCCAGGATGGCGCCGTCCCGCATCACCGCGATGTGCGCCGCGGTGATCACGTCCACCGAGCCGGTCGCAGTGATGAACACCTCGCCGAGCGGGGCGGCCTGCGCCATGGGCAGCACCCGGAAACCGCGCAGCGAGGCGTCCAGCGCCCGGACCGGGTCGATCTCGGTGACGATGACCCGGGCGCCGAAACCCAGGGCTCGTTCGGCTATGCCGCGGCCGCTGGCCCCGAACCCCGCCACCACCACGGTCTTGCCCGCCAGCAGCGTGTTCGTGGCCCGCAGGATGCCGTCGATCACCGACTGCCCGGTCCCGCAGGTGCCCTCGACCAGTCGCTTGGCCGCGGTGTCGTGGGCGGCGATGACCGGGAAGGCCAGCGCGCCCTCGGCCGCCATCCGGCGCAGCCTGATCACGCCGGTGGTGGTCGACTCGCAGCCGCCCCTGACCTTCTGCAGCAGCTCGGGCGCCCGGGTGTGCAGCGTGTTGACCAGGTCACCGCCGTCGTCGATGACCAGGTCTGGGCCTTCGGCGCCCGCGGCCCCCTCGGCCCCTTGGGTCAGGGCCTGCTCGATGTGCCGGTAGTAGGTTTGCCGGTCCACCCCGGCCCGGGCGAAGACGGCGATCCCGTACCGGTCCGCCAGCGCCGCGGCGATGTCGTCCTGCGTGGACAGCGGGTTGGACGCGGCCAGGGCCACGTCCGCTCCGCCCGCGCGCAGCAGCCGGACCAGCATCGCCGTCTCCGCCGTGACGTGCAGGCAGGCCGCTATCCGAAGCCCGTCGAAGGGCCGCTGGTCGGAAAAGCGCCGCATGAGGCTGGCCAGGAGCGGCATGGCCCGTTCGGCGTAGCGGATCCGGACGTCGCCGGCCGCGGCCAGGCCGGGGCCGGCGACGTCACCGCGTGGACCGCGTGGACCGCGTGGACCGCGTGGACCGCGTGGATCAGTAACGGTAATGCTCCGGCTTGTACGGGCCGTCGACCGGCACGCCGATGTAGTCGGCCTGGTCCTTGGTCAGCTCGGTGAGCCGGATGCCGAGTGCGTCCAGGTGCAGCCGCGCCACCTTCTCGTCCAGGTGCTTGGGCAGCGTGTGCACGCCGATGGGATACTCGGCGGTCCTGGTGAACAGCTCCACCTGGGCGATGACCTGGTTGGTGAAGCTGTTGGACATCACGAAGCTCGGGTGGCCGGTGGCGTTGCCCAGGTTGAGCAGCCGCCCCTCGGACAGCACGATGATGGCGTGCCCGTCCCTGCCGTCTTTAGCGGGGAACGTCCACTCGTCCACCTGCGGCTTGATGTTCATCCGGTGCACGCCGGGCAGCTTGGCCAGGCCCACCATGTCGATCTCGTTGTCGAAGTGGCCGATGTTGCCCACGATGGCCTGGTGCTTCATCCGGCTCATGTGGTCGGCGGTGATCACGTCGCGGTTGCCGGTGGCGGTGATGAAGATGTCCACGCTGCCCACGACGTCCTCCAGCGTGGCGACCTGGTAGCCGTCCATGGCCGCCTGCAGGGCGCAGATCGGGTCGACTTCGGTGACGATCACCCGGGCGCCCTGGCCGCGCAGGCTCTCCGCGCAGCCCTTGCCGACGTCGCCGTAGCCGCACACCAGCGCGACCTTGCCGCCGATCAGCACGTCGGTGCCGCGCTTGATGCCGTCGATGAGCGAGTGGCGGCAGCCGTACTTGTTGTCGAACTTGGACTTGGTCACCGAGTCGTTGACGTTGATGGCCGGGAACAGCAGGCTGCCGGCCTTGGCCATTTCGTACAGGCGGTGCACGCCGGTGGTGGTCTCCTCGGTCACGCCCTTGATGTTCTTCGCGGCCAGGGTCCACCTGCCGGGATGGTCGGCCAGCGAGTTGCGCAGCCGGTCCAGGATGATCCGCCACTCCTCGGCGTCGTCCTCGGCCGGGCTCGGCACTCCCCCGGCCTGCTCGTACTCGGCGCCCTTGTGCACGAACAGCGTGGCGTCACCGCCGTCGTCCAGGATCATGTTGGGGCCGTCGCCGTCGGCCCAGGTCAGCGCCAGCTCGGTGCACCGCCAGTACTCCTCGAGGGTCTCGCCCTTCCAGGCGAAGACCGGGATGCCCCGCGGGTCGTCCGGGGTGCCATCCGGCCCGACCGCCACCGCCGCGGCCGCGTGATCCTGGGTGGAGAAGATGTTGCAGCTGGCCCAGCGGACCTGCGCGCCGAGCGCGGTGAGCGTCTCGATCAGCACCGCGGTCTGGATCGTCATGTGCAGGGATCCGGTGATCCTGGCGCCGCGCAGCGGCTGGCTGGGCGCGTACTCGGCGCGCACCGCCATCAGCCCCGGCATCTCGTGCTCGGCCAGCTGGATTTCCTTGCGCCCGAAGGCGGCAAGCGAGAGGTCGGCTACCTGGTGCGGAAGCTGATCCACGGACATGCATTCTCCCCTTATTTGTTCGGCCGAACGGGCCGTGGTGGCTCTTGCCGCCTCCAACCTACGGGAGCCCAGGCGGTCGCCGCACCGCTTGGGCTGGTTTCTTGACACGAAATTGTTAAGATTGGCACTATGCGCATCTCGGCGGCCGCCCGGCGGCTTGGCACCTCGGCCCGCATGCTCCGCTACCGGGAGGAACTCGGGCTGCTGCCCGTGGTCCGGGAGCGCGCTCCGGCCTGGCCGGGGGCTGGGTCGTTGCGGGCGGGGGCGGCGCACCGGCAGTTCAGCGAGGCGGACCTGGAGGCGGTGGCGACCGCGCTGGAACTGGAGCGGCGTTTCGACATCAGCCCGGCGTCGCTGGCGTTCGGCCTGCGGGTGCTGGCCGAGCCTGCGGTGCGGGCGGCCGTGGCCGACCTCGGCCGGCGGCTGGGCCGCGTGCCCGCCCCGGCCGGCCGGGCCCTGGACTTCGAGAAGGAACGCGCCCTGCGTCTGCTGTCGCGGGGCTGAGCGATGGTACGGCCGGTGGGTAAAGACTGGGGGTCTTTGGGGGCAGCGGGGCGGCGCGGGGGGCGGGGAGGGCGGTTGCGGAGGACGGTGCGGATGGAGGGGTCGGTGTGGTCGACCTGGGACGGGCGGTAGATGTCGGGTTCCAGATAGATCACCTTGGCGATGGGGACGGCGGTGCGGACCCGCTTTTCCGCGGCGTCGATGGCCGCGGCGACCTGGGCGCCGGTGTCGCTTTCGCGGACGGCGATCTTGGCCGCTACCAGGATCGCGTCGGGGCTGATGTGGACGGTGCGCATGTGGATGACGCCCACGCCGCCGGGGCCGTCCTCGAGCGCCGCGACGATCATCCGCTGGACGTCGGCGCTGGCTGACTCGCCGATCAGCAGGCTCTTCATCTCCACGGCCAGGATCGCGGCCGCGGTGGCGAGCAGCAGGCCGATGCCCAGCGAGCCGGCGCCGTCCCAGCGGCCGTTGCCGGTCAGCGCGGACAGCGTCACGCCGGCGAAGGCGAACAGCAGGCCGATCAGGGCGGCCGTGTCCTCGAGCAGGACCACGGGCAGCTCGGGCGCCTTGGAGCGCCTGATGAAACTGCCCCAGTTGCGGCTGCCGCGGACCTTGTTGGCCTCCCGGATCCCGGTGCGCAGCGAGAAGCCCTCCAGCACCGCGGACAGGAGCAGGACCACAAGGGCCACCAGGGGCGAGCGGACCGGCTCCGGGTTCACGATCTTGTGTATGCCGTCGTAGACCGAGAAGGCCGCGCCCACGGTGAACAGCATGACCGAGACCACGAAGCCGTAGAAGTAGCGCTCGCGCCCGAAGCCGAACGGGTGCTCCTCAGAGGCCGGGCGGCTCGACCGGCCGTGGCCGACGATCAGCAGCAGTTCGTTGCCGGTGTCCGCGACCGAGTGCACCGACTCGGCCAGCATGGACGCGGACCCGGTGAGCAGGAAGGCGACGAACTTCGTGATCGCGATGCCCAGATTGGCGGCCAGGGCGGCGAACACCGCCCTCATCTCACGCCACGAAACCCGCACCGGAGTTACTCGATTCGGGCCTGCAGGTCGGCGGCCGCCGCGCTCTGGCCCGGGTCGATGCCGGAGGCGATGGCCAGGTACACGCTGGCGTAGTCGGCCAGCTGAATGACGCCCGCCAGCCGCACCAGCGGATGCTCGCCGTCCATGGCCAGCTCAGAAAGCCCGATGCCGCGCTGGTCGGCCAGCTCCGTGATCGCCGCCCGCCGGGCCGCGGTCCGCTGGTCCGCTTCCGGGTCGGCGATCAGCACCAGGTGCAGCGGCGTGAAGCCGCGGGCCGCGGGTGACTGCGGGTCCTCATACTCCCAGGAGGACAGGTCCGGGAGGCCGGTCAGCTCGTCGCCCGCCGCGGGCAGCCGGGGTTCCTCGACCACCTCGGCGGCGGGGGCCGAGGACCGCTCGCTGGGGGTGAACGGCCCGTCGAAGGTCGCGATCTGGCGGTAGATCGCCTCGGGCAGCACGCCGGTCATCGCCGGGTACTTGGCGTTCTCGCTGAGCTGGCTGGCGAACCGGTGCGCGGCCACCCCGCTCAGCACCGAGGTCCCCCACAGGACCGGCAGCGTGCCCAGCACATCCAGGGCCAGCGACTTGCCCGGGTTGACGAACGACTCGCTGGCGGGCCGGCACTGGTGGGACACCTCCTCGAGCCGGGTGGCGGTCAGCTCGTAGACGTCCGGGGCGATCCGGGCCACGCCCAGCCGCTCGGCGATGACCAGCAGCGGGATGGCGAGTCCCCACAGCGTCGACCTGGCCAGGCCGGCCGGGGTGAGCGAGATGAACGGGGCCCGGGCCTGCTCGGCGATGCGCTGCAGGGGCGAATCCTTGGCCCCGACGCAGGCCAGACGGCAGCCGCGCCGGGCCGCCTCGGTGGCCATGGCGAGCGTCTCGGCGGTCTGGCCCGAGGCCGACACCGCGAACACCACGTCGGCCGCGCCGACCCAGCCGGGCAGCCGTTCGGACTGCACGATCACGACCTGGACCGGGCAGGCCGGCCCGAGCACGGCGTCGAGCACCTCGCCGGCCAGGCCGGAACCGCCCATGCCGGCCACCACGATGGCCCGCGGCCGGGCGTCCGGCGTGAAGGCCGACAGGTCGGTCTCCTGGCAGGACCGCAGCGCGGTCCGCACCTGGGCCGCCGCCGAGGCCACCTGCCGGAGCACGTCGCCGGGATCGGACGCCTCGATCACGTCGAGCGTGTCGAGCCGGTCGGCAGCCAGGACGAACTCGGAGCCGCCCCAGTCGTCCAGGCCGTTACTCATGCATGCTCGCCCGGCTGGCCGGGGCGCCTGGCCTCTTCTACCAGGAGGACCGGGATGTCGTCCCGGACCGGGTAGGCCAGGCCGCAGGTGTCGCTGGTGCAGACCAGCTCGCTGGCGGCCTCGTCGGCCCGCAACGGCGCATGGCATTCCGGGCAGGCCAGGATGTCCAGGAGCCAGCTTTCTATGAGCATCAGATGTCCTTACTTGCTTGGCCGCCTGCGGCGGCGGGCCTGATGAGACCAGCACGGACCAGACCAGCACGGACTAGGCCGAGCACCTCGTCGCGGAACGCGGCCATGGCCGCCTCGGTGTCGGCCTCGACGTTCAGCCGCAGCAGCGGCTCGGTGTTGGACGGACGCAGGTTGAACCACCAGCTGCTGGCCGCGACGGTGAGCCCGTCGAGCTCGTCGGTGCTCACCCCGAGCCGGGCCGCGAAGGCCTCCTTGACCTGCGCGGTCGCCTGGGCCTGGTCGCTGACCCGGGAGTTGATCTCGCCGCTGGCGTGATAGCGGGAGTATTCGGCCAGCAGCTGCGACAGCGGCTGGGGCTGGCCGCCCAGGGCGGCCAGGGTGTGCAGCGCGGCGAGCATGCCAGAGTCGGCGAACCAGAAATCCCTGAAGTAGAAATGCCCTGAGTGCTCGCCGCCGAACACCGCGCTGGTCTCGGCCATCTTGGCCTTGATGAACGAGTGGCCGACCCGGGTGCGGACCGGGACACCGCCGTGTTCACTGATGATCTCCGGGACGGCGCGGGAGGTGATCAGGTTGTGGATTACCGTCGCGCCGGGCTCGCGGGCCAGTTCGCGGCTGGCGATCAGCGCGGTCAGCGCCGAGGGCGAGACGACCTGGCCGCGTTCGTCGACCACGAAGCACCGGTCGGCGTCGCCGTCGAAGGCCAGCCCGATGTCGGCGTGGTGCTCGGTCACGGCCCGCTGCAGATCGCGCAGGTTCTCCGGCTCGATGGGGTTGGCCTCGTGGTTGGGGAACGTGCCGTCCAGCTCGAAATAGAGCGGGATCAGCGTGATCGGCAGGCCCTCGAACACCTTCGGCACGGTGCGCCCCGCCATCCCGTTGCCGGCGTCGACCGCCACGGTCAGCGGCCTGATGGCCGAGATGTCGACCAGCTTCCGCACGTAGTCGGCGTAGCCAGGAAGCAGGTCCAGCCCGGAGACGTGACCGGGGGCGGACGCGGGCACCATGGACCGTTCGGCCAAATCTTTGATATCCGCCAGGCCAGTTTCGATGCCGACCGGCTTAGCCCCCGCCCGGCAGAGCTTGATGCCGTTGTACTCGGGCGGGTTGTGGCTGGCGGTGATCATCGCGCCCGGGATGCCGAGGCTGCCGCTGCCGTAGTAGAGCATGTCGGTCGAGCCGAGGCCCGCGGCCAGCACGTCGGCGCCCTGGGCGGCGGCGCCGCGGCCGAACGCGGCGGCCAGGCGGTCGGAGGTGGCGCGCATGTCGTGCACGGTCAGGATCGTCTTGGCCCCGGTCACCACGGCGAACGCGGCGCCGATGGCTTCGGCTACGCCCTCGTCAAGCTGGTCGGGGACGACGCCCCTGATGTCGTAGGCCTTGACGATGCTGGTGAGATCACCCACTGCCGGACACGCCTCCCGTGACAAACCCGGTGCCGCTGACCTTGATGCTTGGCTCCGGCCGGGCGGTCCCAGCCGACGGCACTGCCGAGCCTATCTGTCCTGCGGGGGCCCCGAGCGCAGCACCCGGAGGTGGCCGCGGCGGCCGACCTCGACGCCCTGGCCGACGGGCTCGGCTTCCGCCCGCACCCGCGCGGGCACCTCCATCACCGCGTTGGCGAGGGCCTCCAGGTCATCGGCGCGTTCGGAGTCCGGGTCCATGGGCAGCCGGACCACGTCCCAGCCGCGCGGCGCGGTCAGCCGGCCGGCGTGCTTCTCGCACAGGTCGTAGCAGTGTGGCTCCACGTACGCGGCCAGCGGGCCGAGGACTGCCGTCGAGTCGCGGTACACGTAGGTCAGCGTGTAGACCGGAGGATGCTTGCATGCGGTGCGCGAGCAGCATCGAGAACTCACCCAGCCCACCTCGCTCACATCACCCTGGAGGCTGTGCCGCAGAGCCTCGGGACAGCGTCGGATACAACGGTGACGGTATCTGCCCGCGGACGGTAACGCCATCACCCCGCGCCGGAGCAGCAATCGTGTCGTGCTATGCGCGGCTTGCCCGGTGTCGGCATGGGTGCGCCGGCCTGGGGTGCGATCCTATACGCTCGGTAACTGTGCAGACCGGCGAAGACGGTTCGAGACCAGGTTCGGTTCCTGGAGTGTCTGCGCCGCGGCGGCGTGACCGGCACGGACGCGGGCTGCGCGGCCGGCTGGTACCGCCTGGTGTTCCGCTGTACCGCAGCCGGTCCCAGCAGTTCGACGACATCGTGCTCGAGGCCGTGGCGCGGCTGGAGCCGCGCTGGGAGACCGAGCTGTCCGATGTGGAATTCGCTGTCCAGGAAGTACCCGACTTCGACACCATCGGCGACGATGGCATCCCGCTGGCCCGCATCGTCCGCGGTTCGCCGGACACCAGCGATCCGGCGAACCCGGCCAGTGGGCCGAGGATTGTTCTGTTCCGCAGGCCGTTGATGGCTCGGGCCGACGATGAGGACGAGCTGAGTGAGCTCGTGTTCGACGTGGTGGTCGAGGAGTTCGCTGAGATCCTGGGCGTCGACCCCGACATCATCGATCCGGGCTACGGCGATCTCGACTGATCGCTTTCTTACGTGTTACGTGTTCTTACGTGTTTACGCGTTCTTACGTGGATTCGGAGGCGCTCCGTGGACCTGTTCGATCTGACCGGCAAGGTGGCCGTGGTCACCGGCGGGACGCGCGGCATCGGCCTGATGATGGCCAGGGGCCTGCTGCAGGCCGGGGCGGCCACGGTGTACGTAAGCTCGCGCAAGGCGGAGGCCGGGGACACCGCCGTGGCCGAGCTGTCCGCCTTCGGGCGGGCCGTGTCGGTGCCGGCGGACCTGTCGCAGGAATCGGAATGCCTCCGGCTGGCTGCGGAGGTCGGCCTGGCCGAGGAGCGGATCCACATCCTGGTCAACAACGCAGGCGCCACCTGGGGCGCGGAGCTGGCCGAGTTTCCCGCTTCGGGCTGGGACAAGATCCTGGACCTGAACCTGAAGGCGCCGTTCTTCCTCACCCGGGCGTTCCTGCCGCTGCTTTCGGCGGCCGGCACTTTCGATGATCCGGCGCGGGTCATCAACGTGGGCAGCATTGATGCCTTGCGCGTGCCGGATGTGCACAACTACTCGTACGCGGCCAGCAAGGCCGGGCTGCACCAGCTGACCCGGGTGCTGGCGCGCGAGCTGGGGCCTCGGCATATCACGGTCAACGCGGTGGCCCCGGGCCCGTTCGAGTCCAAGATGATGGCGGCCACCCTCGCCGCGCACAGCGAGGAGATCGCGGCGGCCTCGCCGCTCGGCCGGATCGGCCGCCCGGACGACATGGCGGGCGTGGCGGTATATCTCAGCGGGCGCGGTGCGGGGTATGTGACCGGCGCTGTGATCCCGGTCGACGGCGGGATCTGGGCCGCCCGCTGAATCAGGGGGATATTGCGTTGTAGGAATCGCGGACCGGAGACAGGGTGATGGTGGTCAGGGCGCTGACGGCTGGGATGATCGAGATGGCGGTGCTCTGGCCCTGGGTCTCGACCCGGGCCGCGTAGACCGGTCCCGATCCGGCCAGGGGGGTGATCGCGAGGGCGAACGGCGTTCCGCTCTTGGCGCCCTTCGGGGGCGAGGCCGTTACGGTCAGCGTGTGCCCGGCCTGGACCGCCACGATCTGGCTCGCGGTCGCGACCAGTCCGGCGGCGCTGCCGCTGCTCGATCGGGTTCGGCTGCCTACCTCGGTCAGGCGGACCCGGGCGGCTCCGGCCGGAGCGGTCAGGACGACGGTGGCGCCGAGACCGGAACTGGTGGTGTTCCCGGCGATGACTGCTTGCTCGCTGATGGGCGCGGTGGCCGCGGTGAAGACACCCAGGCCGCTGCCGGGCACCAAGACCGCCGCGGTCACCGGCACGTTCGCGGTCAGCTCGAGCGCCGCCGAGGAGCCGCCCAGCGGGGTGAGCGCCACGTAGGAGGCCGAGTCGGCGGGCAGGTCGATCGTCTGCGTGCCGAACGGATGGTAGAGCCCCTGCTGGGTGACGGCGAGCACGTTGATCCGGGCGTTGG
Organism: uncultured Actinomycetes bacterium; assembly: GCA_963835775.1. Taxonomy (GTDB): domain Bacteria; phylum Actinomycetota; class Actinomycetes; order Streptosporangiales; family Streptosporangiaceae; genus Palsa-504. The sequence goes on from CAWIHB010000016.1 coordinate 49,063, forward strand.
TGTTGCCGGGGACCACGACGTACAGGCCGGCCGCGCTGCCGGACGGCGGGATGCCGGGTATGACCAGCTGGGTCGATGGCGGTGCCGAACTCGGCAGCCAGCTGACGCTGCCGCCGTGAGATGAGGTCTCCGAGACGTCGGCGGCCACCCGGCCGATCGTGGTGTGCACCTCGATGGCCACCACGCTGGATCCCGCGGCCACGGACGAGAGGGACTCGGTGACCGTCTGGTGCGGCGGGACCGTGATCCCGGTGTCGTTGCCCGCTTGGGCTTGCCCGGCGTCGGTGATGATGCTGACGTCCACGCTCGCGGCCAGCGAGTCGACGTTCATCAGGTCGAGCTGAATCTGCCCCACGCCGTTCTGCGGTCCCGGGCCGGCGAACCACAGGTCCGATGCTGGCTCACCGCAGCGGATGCTGGCCAGGCCGGAGCCGTTGGCCTCCTCGGCCTCCATGGCCTGCGCCATGGTGCCGCTCGCGGTCACCGACCAGCCCTGGAAGACCTGGGTGGCCTTCTTGCTCACGCTCTGGGCGGCCGGGACGTTCAGCATCCACAGCGCGCCCGGGCCGGCCGGGCTGATCGGGCTCACGGGCTTCAGCTGGGCGCCGGCCAGCGGAACCGGCGCCAGCGCCGCCTGGCCCGGCTGTCCGCCCGGCCCGGCAGCTGTGGGCCCGGCGATGAAGGCGACCTGGCCCGAGCCGCCGCCTTGGACCGGGGGGCAGGCCCGGGCGGCGGAGGTCACTGTCACCTGCTGGGGCGGCCGGGCGGCCTGGCCGGAACCGGCAGGCGCGGGCCTGGCCAGCTGGGCGGCGCCGAAGATGCCGCCCAGGACCAGCAGCACCGCTCCGGCGGGCACCAGGTGGACGAGCCTCACGGCCGGTCACCCGTTTCCCAGGGCGGCCGCGGCCAGGACGCCGCCGGGCCGGGAGCGCCGGCCGGGAAATCGTCATCGGCGGCGTCCGCCGTGACGAAGTCGAGGGTCTCGAGTGATACACCGCCGGTCATGGCCGGCGGCGGAGCGGCCTCGGGCGGGCTGGCCGCGGCCTGGACCTGCGGGGTGCCGCGCTGGCGCCGGGACGGCTTGCCGTGCCGGGCGGCATGCTGGCCGCCGCCACGGGACCGCCGGGCCGGACCGGGCGCGGCGTCCCGGGCAGGCGCGGCGTCCAGGGCCGGGCCGGTGCTGGCCGCGGGGTGGGCGAAGCCCGCGGCAGGCGGTCCGGGGAAGACGTCGTGATCGGCCGGCGTGACCCATGGCCCGGGATCGGGCCGGGCCTGGGCGCCGGCCGGAACCGGCACGGGGACCTCGGCCACCGCGGGCTGCGGCTGCGGTCTGGACCTGGTGAGCCTCGGCCGGCCGGCCCGTTCCCGCCGCCTGCCGGGCGCAGGGGCGGCGTCGGGGACGGCTTCCTCCGCCGCGGCAGCGGCGGGGGCGGGGGATCTGGTCCCCGGCAGGGCGAGCGCGAAGACGACCAGCAGGGCAATGGCCTGACCGGCCAGGCTGAGGTGCCGCGCCGTGTTGTTCCGCGTGATGACCAGGCGGCCGCCGCCCGCGGGCAGCACGAAGCCCTGCGCCCAGCCGTCAGCCGGCGAGGCCGTCCGGGCCAGGGGCGTTCCGTTGAGGGTGGCGGACCAGCCGCCGGCCGGCTCGGCCAGCACCAGGGTGCCTGAGGTACCCGGCCCGATCACGGTATTCGTGCCGACCGGACCGGACGGGACGGGCAACACGGTGCCGTCAGCACCGATGACCCGGATCCGGGCCACCGGCCCGGCGACCTGCCACAGGTCGTAGCCGGCGGACACGGTCAGCGGGACCAGGCCGGCGGCGCCGTCGAGCTGGCGGGCGAGCGGCTGGCTGACCGGGGCCGGCAGGAGCACGTAGCCGATGTCGAACCGGCCGAGCGCCTGGCCGGCGTCGCCGCCGTCGCCGCCCGCGGCTGAACTGAGGGCGGCCACCACGCCGTTCAGTGCGTGGGTGGCAGCTGAGGACTCGGGTAGTTCGGGCTCGCCGAGCACGGGGTCGCTGGCCCGCAGCACCGAGTAGGCCAGGACACCGCCGTCTTGCCGCAGGACCAGGGTCCGGCTGCGGGCCGGGCCGGACGACGCGGCGGCCACGAAGGGGGGCAGGATCTGCGGTGCCGCGGCCGTCACCGGGCCGCGGACGCCGTTGACCAGCCAGTATCCGCCGCCAAGCACCGGTACCGAGATCACGGCCAGCCCGCCGAGCACGGCCAGAGCGCGCCTGGCGCCGGGCGGCGCACCGCCGGGGCGGTCGTCCGGGCGGTCGTCGGCGCGGTCGTCGGCGCGGTCGCTCGTCCGGGCCAGCGCCCGGGCCGCCGCCTCGGCCAGCGGGGTGGCAGCAAGCAGCAGGCCTGCCGCGGCGATCGCCATGGCCAGGCCCGGCCAGGCGTTGACCGCGGGGCCGCCCTGCGGCGGCGTTACCCGCACCCGGCTTACGGCCAGCGTGATAGCCAGCCCGGCCAACGCGATGCCCCAGCCGGCCTGGACCAGTGCGTTCCGCCGTCGCAGCAGCAGGGCGAGGAAGGCCGGCCCGACCAGGCCGGCGGTGACCCAGGCGGGCGGCAGTCCGGGGCCGCCCGGGCTGAGCAGGAACAGCGATCCCGGCCGCAGCCCCGCGGCAGCCAGTCCCGGCCGCTGTATCCCGGCTTCGGCGAAGAGCGCGGCGGGGCTGGTGAGCAGGCGGAAGGTCCACGGGACCAGGAGGACGGCCGGGACCAGCGCGGCGATCGTCGCGTTGATCACGGTGGCCCGGCCGAGCCAGGGCCAGGCGACGGCCGCGACGATCGCGGCGGCCACGGCTAGCGGCCAGATCAGCGGCACGAACGCGGCGGCGACCGCGATGAGCAGGCCGGCCGCCCAGGCGGCCCGGCGGGCTCGCCGCGGCGGGCCGCCGAGTATCCGGCCGATGGTGATGCCGATGAGCGGAAGCAGGACGAAGGCGACCGCGGTGCCGATCCGCCCGGCGGCCACGGCACCCATGGCCACCGGCAGCACGGCATAGGTGACCGCGATCCATACCCGGACGGCTAGCCCGGACGTGACGCGGCGGGCGGCCAGGAAGGCGGTCAGCCCGGCGGCGGGCACACAGCCGAGCAGCAGCACGTCCGTGGCCAGCCAGGCCTTGCCGTCCAGCAGGGTGGCCAGTGCGGCCACCACCGCCAGGTAGGGCGGCGCGCTGGCCGCCGAGCCGAGGCCCGCGGTGTGAAAGCCCGCCAGGTATTCGCGCCACAGGTCGCCAGCGCCGCCCCAGGCCGGCACGAGCGCCCCGCCGGCCAGCGTGCCCGAGCCGCTGAGCACCGAGCCGGTCAGCGAGCGCTCGGCGACCAAGGCGACGATGGTCAGCCCGGCGAACAGCAGCACGCCGGGGCTGGTCAGCCCGCGCCGCACCACCGAGGGGGTGTCGGGCAGCGGCATATCGTCGTCGGGCTCGTCGATGAGGGCATGATGCAGCCCGCCGCTCTCGTAGGCCGGGTTGCGGGACAGCACGCCCGCGACCGTCTCGGCCATCCGGCCCAGGGTCTTGCCCCTGGGCACCTGGTCGCGCAGGACGGCCCAGCCAGCCTTGCGATCGGCGGCCCGGCCGCGGCGGGCCTGCCTGATCAGGACGGGATGGCGCAGCATCCAGGCGATCGCGCCGAGGTGGGCCAGAGCCTTGCGCTGCTGCTTGGTGACCAGGAAGTACGCCGCGCGCAGCAGCGACCCGGCGAGGCAGCCGCCGACTACGGTCAGCATGGCGCCGAACGGCAGGTTGACGGCGAACACGTACAGCGTCCCGCGCCGGTCGAGCAGGCGCAGGTGGCCGCCCCCGACCGTGGCCTTCCGCATCTGCCGGGCGGACAGGTCGCGGTGGTAGACCACCGCATCGGTCACCACGCGGACCTCGTAGCCGGCCGCACGGACTCGCCAGCAGAGGTCGATGTCGTCACGGAACAGGGCCAGGTTGGCGTCGAACCCGCCCACCTGGTCCCATACGTCGCGGCGGATCAGCATGCCCGCCGAGCTCACGGCCAGCACGTTCCGGTTGCCGTCGTGCTGGCCCTGGTCGATCTCACCGGGCTCGATCCCGGTGAGGCGCCGTCCCGCGCGGTCGACGGTGACCCCCGCCTCGCGCAGCACGCGCCGGTCGGCCAGGTCCTTCAGCTTCGGGCCGAGCACTGCCGTCGACCGGCTGCGGCTGGCCACCCGGAGCATCTGCTCCAGCGCGTCGGGGGCCGGCTCGCAGTCATCGTGCAGCAGCCAGATCCACTCCACGGCCGGCTCCGGGCCCGCGCCGGGCGGTACGGCCAGCCGACGCGCGGCGGGGTGCTGCAGGGCGCGGGACACCGCCGCGCCGTAACCGGTATCGGGATCCATGCCGAAGACCACGTCGGGACCGATCAGCGAGCTCAGCGTGGCCCCGCTGCGGTCCAGGCTGCCGGTATCGACCCCGATGACCTGGTGCACGGCGTGGGTCTGTTCCCGTACTCCGTTGACCAGCCCCGGCAACAGCCGGGCACCGTCGTGCACGACAACCACAGCCGTGACGACGTGACGGAGGTGCGATGCGTTCTCGGTCAAGGGTCCTGTCAAGTGGCGTGGGCAACGGCGCTCCGCGCGGCGGCCTGCCCGGCGTGAGCGTCTGGTCTGCGTGAACGTCAACCCCCGCGCTCACGTCAGGACCAACCCTACCCAGAGGGCAACCAAAAAGTTTGTGTTATGCAGAACGCCCAGCAGGCCCGGATCGGGCCATACCCGGCGCGGCTGAAGCCGTCCGCGGGCTGGTTGCGGTGCGCAGCGGCGTGCGGCCAGCGAGCTAGACGGCCTCGCGCTTGAGGCGCCGGCGCTCGCGTTCCGACATGCCGCCCCAGATGCCGAAGCGCTCATCGTTCTCGAGCGCGTACTCCAGGCATTCGGCCCGGACCTCGCAGCTGCGGCACACCCGCTTGGCCTCCCGGGTCGATCCGCCCTTCTCAGGGAAGAACGCCTCCGGATCTGTCTGCGCGCACAGCGCCCTGTCCTGCCAGCCCAGCTCGTCAGCATCATCCGGGCTGACGATGACCTGCGGCAGCGGGACGATGACCTCAGTCACAGCGCGTCCTCCCTCCCCATTCGGAGCCCCGTTTTCCGGCCCGCTCGGCGTCGGGCGGAAATCACATCAATGAAATTACACTCGCGTGTCTTGCTTCAAGTCAAGCGGGGAAGGTGATAATGGTCGCCTCGTTGTCTGAGATGCGAGATAAATCACGCGGGAAATCACGGATGGCCGGACCCCATCAGACCCTCCTGAAACGGTAGTAACACTGGTCGCTGGGGCTTTGGAGGCGGGCCCGGGCGGGCCGAGGCAGCGCCGGCACCTGCCACACTTTCAGGTATGCGCATCACCGTGCCCGCGGGCGGCGTCGGCGCCGCGCGCTTCCTCCGCGGCCTGAAGCAGGCCACCCCGGACGCCGAGATCACCGTCATCGGGAACACCGGCGACGACATCACGCTGTTCGGCCTGCGGGTCTGCCCGGACCTGGACACCGTCATGTACACGCTGGGCGGCGGCATCAACGAGGAGCAGGGCTGGGGGCGCGCCGAGGAGACGTTCAGCGTCCGGGCCGAGCTGGCCGCCTACGGCGCGAGCCCGGACTGGTTCACGCTCGGTGACCGGGATTTCGCCACGCACATCGTGCGCAGCCAGGGGCTGGCCGCTGGCCAGCCGCTGTCGGCCGTGACCCGGGCGCTGTGCGAGCGGTGGCAGCCGGGGGTGCGGCTGCTGCCGATGTCCGACGACCCCGTCGAGACGCACGTGGTGCTCGAGGACCAGCGCACGGTCCACTTCCAGGAGTGGTGGGTGCGGCTGCACGCGCAGACGCCCGCGACGGCCATCACCGCGGTCGGCGCGGCTTCGGCTGCGCCCGCCCCGGGCGTGCTCGAGGCGATCGCCGCGGCGGACGTGGTGCTGTTCCCGCCGTCCAACCCGGTGGTCAGCATCGGCACCATCCTGGCCGTTCCGGGCATCCGGGCCGCGCTGGCGGCCCGGACCGTGGTAGGTATCTCGCCGATCATCGGCGGCGCCCCGGTGCGCGGGATGGCCGACGCGTGCCTGGCCGCGATCGGCGTCGAGACTTCGGCGGCCGCGGTCGGCGCGCACTACGGGCCGGACCTGATCGACGGCTGGCTGGTCGATGACCAGGACAAGGCGGCGGCCGACGATCCGGCGCTGGCGGGCATCGCCGTCCGCGCCCTGCCGCTGTACATGCGGGACCTGCCCGCCACCGCGGCGATCGCCCGGGCGGCGCTTGACCTGGCCGCCGCGCTGGCCGAGGGGCGAGCCTGATGGCGGCCCAGGACCTGGATGCCTTGACCGTTATGCCGGTGCGGGGGATGCCGGAGATCACCGCGGGCAGTGACCTGGCCGCGCTGGTGGCCGAGGCCGCCGCGGACCTGCGCGACGGCGACATCGTGGTGATCACCTCGAAGATCGTCAGTAAGGCCGAGGGCCGGGTGGTGGCCGCCTCCCGGGAGCAGGCCATCGAGGCGGAAACGGCCCGGGTGGTGGCGCGGCGCGGAGCAACCACGATCGCGCAGACCCGGCACGGCCTGGTCTTGGCCGCGGCCGGGGTGGACGAGTCCAACACGGCCCCGGGCACCGTAGTGCTGCTGCCCACCGATCCGGACGAGTCGGCCCGGCGGCTGCGCAAGGCGCTGCAGGCCAGGACTGGTCTGAGCGTCGGCGTGATCGTCACCGACACCATGGGCCGGCCGTGGCGGGCCGGGCAGACCGACAACGCCATCGGCGCGGCCGGGGTGACCCCGGTCCGGGACTACCGGGGCGAGACCGACACGTTCGGCAACATCCTGGAGGTCACCGTGGCGGCCGTGGCCGACGAGATCGCCGCCGCCGCCAACCTGGTCAAGGGCAAGTCGCGGCAGGTCCCGGCCGCGGTCGTGCGCGGGCTGGCGGCCCTGGTCATGGCGGAGGACGGCCCCGGTGCGCGGGCGATCATCCGGCCGGCCGACGAGGACATGTTCCGGTTCGGGTCGGCGGACGTGCCGCTGGCCCGCCGGACCATCAGGGCGTTCACCGCCGAGCCGGTCGACGGGGCGGCGGTGCGCCGGGCCGTGGCCACCGCGGTGACCGCGCCCGCACCGCACCACAGCGAGCCGTGGCGGTTTGTAGTCCTGTCCTCGCCGCAGGCCCGGGCGCGGCTGGTCGACGCGATGCGCGAGGCCTGGACCGCCGACCTGCGCGGCGACGGGTTCAGCGAGGAGCAGATCACCCGCAGGCTGCGCCGCGGCGACGTGCTGCGGCTCGCGCCGCTGATCATCGTGCCGTGCCTGGTCACCGATGCGGCGCACGAGTACCCCGACCAGAAACGCAACCGGTCCGAGCAGGCCATGTTCACCGTGTCCATGGGCGCGGCCGTGCAGAACCTGCTGGTGGCGCTGGCCGTCGACGGGCTCGGCTCGGCCTGGATCTCCAGCACGCTGTTCTGCCAGGACGTCGCGGCCCGGGCCATGGACCTGCCTGCGGGCTGGCAGCCGATGGGCGCCATCGCCGTCGGTCACCCGGCCGAGCAGGCCAGGTCCCGGCCGCCCCGGGACCCCGCGGACTTCATCCTGACCCGCTGAGGCGCGCCGCCGCGGGGCCCAGCGGGCCGGGCCGCCTCAGCGAGCCAGCAGCGGCAGGCCGGACCTGACCGAGGCGCAGACGCCGTCGCTGGCGGCGGAGGCGGCGAGCCGTTCGGCCGGGACGTCGCCGTAGGTGGTGGTGCGCTGGCGCAGCGGGCGGCCGATCGGCTCGGTGATCGCGCGGAGCTGGCTGATCGTCTTGTAGGAGCCGTGGTCGGCGCCGGCCATCCGGCTGATGGTCTCCTCCATCAGCGTGCCGCCCAGGTCGTTGGTACCGCCGTTCAGCACGTCGCGGCACAGGTCGTCGCCCAGCTTGACCCAGGAGCACTGGATCGAGCCGATCGCCCCGTGCAGCAGCAGCCGGGAGACCGCGTGCACGACCCGGTTCTCGCGCCGGGTCGGCCCGGGCCGGGCCAGGCCGGCCAGGTAGATCGGGGCATTGGAGTGGATGAACGGCAGCAGCACGAACTCGGTGAAGCCGCCGGTCCGCTCCTGGATGGAGCGGATCACGCGCAGGTGCCCGACCCAGTGCGCCGGGGTGTCCACGTGCCCGTACATCATCGTGGCCGAGGTCGGCAGGCCCAGCTGATGCGCCGTGGTGATGACCTCGATCCAGACCGAGGCGGGCAGCTTGCCCTTGGTCAGCACCCAGCGCACGTCGTCGTCGAGGATCTCGGCCGCGGTGCCCGGCAGCGAGCCGACGCCCGCCTCCTTGGCCCGGACCAGCCACTCCCGGATCGGCAGGCCGGTGCGGGCGGCTCCGTTGACCACCTCCATGGGTGAGAACGCATGAACGTGAAGAGCCGGGCTTCGCCTCTTGACCTCGGAAGCGATTTCGAAGTATGCTGTTCCCGGCAGATCGGGATGGATGCCTCCCTGCATGCACACCTCGGTGGCGCCGGCGTCCCAGGCTTCCTCGGCGCGATCGCCGATCTGCTGCAGCGAGAGGGTGTAGGCGTCGGCGTCGGTGCGGCGCTGGGCGAACGCACAGAACCGGCAGCCGGTGTAGCACACGTTGGTGAAGTTGATGTTGCGGGTGACGACGTAGGTGACGTCGTCGCCGATCACGTCCCGGCGCAGCGCGTCGGCGATCCCGGCCAGGGCCTCGAGGTCGGGGCCGTCGGCGGCCAGCAGGGCGAGGGCCTGGGTGTCGGTGAGGGCGGCCGGGTCGCGTTCGGCCTGGCGGAGGGCGTCGGCGACCTCGCCCGGAGCCGCCAGGGCGGGAGCGCCCGCCACGGGAGCGCCCATAACGGGGGGGCGATCGGCGGGGCCGGATGCGGGTGCCACGGCCCGTTCGGCGATCTCATCCCAGTCGCCGTAGACCTCGGCGAAGTCATCGCGCCGGTCATGGGTGCGGCCGGTGGTATCGATGCTGACGTGCAGGTCGGTGCGGCCGGCCGAGACCCACTCGGCCAGGCCGCCGTCGGGCTCCTGCCAGGGCCGGCCGTGCGGGACGGCGGCCTCGTCGGCCAGGCCCGTGGCCGGGTCGGCCAGCGCGGCGACGTGGGCGGCCAGCCGCGGGTCCAGCCAGGGCTCGCGGATGTAGGGCGGGTAGATGGTCAGCCGCTCGCGCAGGGTGAAGCCGGCCGCGGCGGTGCGGGCGGCCAGTTCGTCGATGGCCGGCCAGGGCCGCTCGGGGTTGACGTGGTCCGGGGTCAGCGGCGAGACACCGCCCCAGTCGTCGATGCCGGCCCGCAGGATGAGGTCGTGCTGGTCGCCGACCAGGTTGGGCGGCGCCTGGATGCGGGCCTTGGGGCCGAGCACGAGCCGGGTGACGGCGATCGTGGCGGCCAGGTCGTCGAGTTCGGCGTCCGGCGTGTCGCGCATCTTGGTGTCGGGCTTGGCCCGGAAGTTCTGCACGATGACTTCCTGGATGCCGCGGTACTCGCGGGCCACCTTCCGGATGGCGAAGATCGAGTCGGTCCGTTCCGCCCGCGTTTCGCCGATGCCGATCAGGATGCCGGTGGTGAACGGGACGTTGCTGCGGCCGGCGTCCTCCAGGACGCGGAGCCTGACCGCGGGGTCCTTGTCGGGGCTGCCGAAGTGCGGGCCACCTGGCTCGGCGAACAGGCGGGTGGCGGTGGTCTCGAGCATCATGCCCATGGACGGGGCTACCGGCTTGAGGCGCTGGAAGTCCTGCCAGCTCAGCACGCCCGGGTTGAGATGGGGCAGCAGCCCGGTCTCCTCCAGCACCCGGATGGCCATGGCCCGCACGTAGGACAGGGTGTCGTCGTAGCCGCGGGCGTCCAGCCACTCGCGGGCCTGCCGCCATCGGTCCTCAGGCTTGTCACCCAGCGTGAACAGGGCTTCCTTGCAGCCGAGAGCGGCGCCGTCGCGGGCGATCGCGAGCACCTCGTCGGGCTCCAGGTACAGGCTGTCCAGCCGGTGCGGCACGGTGGCGAAGGTGCAGTACCCGCAGCGGTCCCGGCACAGCCGGGTCAGCGGGATGAAGACCTTGCGCGAGTAGGTGATGACGCCCGGCCGCTGCGCCGCCTCCAGGCCAGCGTCCCGGGTGCGGCTGGCGTGGGCCAGGAGCGTCTGCAGGTCATCGCCGCGGGCGTGCAGCAGGATGGTGGCCTCGTCCTGGTCGAGCGACTTGCCGTCGCGGGCTCGCGCCAGCGTGCGGCGCATGGCGGACGCTGTGATCTGGCTGACTTCTCGGCCCTCCTTCGGCCCCCCGGTCTGTTTGCTATCGCAGTCGCGGCCGAGATCGCTCATGCTGCCCCAACCTCTGGCTGCCCCCGTATCTTCCCCTGCCGGTCCGGCCCCGGGGTCGGCTGGCCCCCGGATAGCGGTCGACGTGACCACAGACCGTGTTCCGAGGGGCCAGTCGATCACCGCCGTCTAGGCACGGGCGGGAGCGGGGTCGCCGCCGCGCTCGCGCCAAGCCCGGCCGATCTGCCTGATCATCGACGGGTACACGATCAGGTACCGGAACGGCGTGATGGCGGCCATATAGCCCTGGCCGAGCAGGCCGTTCGGCTTGACGTAGACGGCCAGCTGACCGTGGTAGCGGCCGGCCTGGTCCGGGACCCAGCCGAGGTGCAGCACACCATGCACGGTCCGGTTGATGAGCTCCGCGGCCCACTCGTCGCCGGTCAGGTAGAGCGGCGAGAACGGCAGCGCGCCGGCGTCCGGGCCGGACGGGCCTTCGCGCAGGTCGGCGGGCAGCCGGTCGCGCAGCGAGGGCCGGGGCGGGCCGGCTTGCGGGCCGTCCCAGCCGAGCAGATCCCCCAGCTTCAGCCGGATCACCCACAGGGCGCGGGCCGGGCCCCGGGCGCCGCGCGACGCGTTACCCGAGGCGATCAGCCGGACCAGGCGGGGGAAGTCGCCCGGGCCGCCCGGCGTGGGCAGCTCCCACACATCCTCGAGGCGGAAGCCGCGGGTCAGCTCGTGGATCCGCCAGGGGCGGGAGGTGTGCGCGGTGTTCGGGAGTCTCATGCGCGAGCCTTCTTCCGTACGTTACCGTATGGATTACGCTAGCATGGCTTGTGGGCGGCGCCATGCCGGAGGGTGGGCGTCGGCCGGCGCTGGGCGGGAGGGACAGGCGATGGCGGTGGCCCGGACGCCGCGCGGCCGGTGGGTCGAGGAGGGGCTGCGGGCGCTGGCCGCAGGCGGCCCCGACGCGGTCAGGATCGAACCGCTGGCTCAGGCGCTCGGGGTGACCAAGGGCGGCTTCTACTGGCACTTCGCGGACCGGCAGGCGCTGCTCGACGAGCTGCTCGACGCGTGGGAGCGGGCCAACCTGGCGGACGTGATCGAGCGGGTCGAGCGCGACGGGGGGGACGCCAGGGCCCGGCTGCGGAGGCTGTTCGCGCTGGCCTTCTCCGGCACCGGGCCGCTGCGGACCGACCTGGCGGTCCGGGACTGGGCCCGGCGGGATGAGGCGTTGGCCAACCGTGTGCGGCGCGTGGACAACCGGCGGATGGCGTACTTGCGCGGGTTGTTCGGTGCGCTGTGCGCCGACGAGGCCGATGTCGAGGCCCGCTGCCTGCTGGCGCTGTCGCTGTGGATCGGGAGCCATTTCGTGGTGGCCGATCACGGGCCGCGCAGCCGGGCCGAGGTGCTGGAGCGGGCGGCCCGGCTGCTGGAGAGCTGAGGGGCCAGGCGGCTGGAAGACTGAGGGGCCAGGCGGCTGGAAGACTGAGGAGCCAGGCGGCTGGGGCCACTAGAAGGAGCGGTAGTCGCGGACCGGCATGCGGGGGCCGCGGCGGGGCGGCGCGCTGCCGCCCAGCTCGATCAGCCGGGTCACCCGGTAGCGGTGGCCGGCGTACGGGGCGAGCAGCTCGAGCATGCCCGGGTCGTCGGTGACCCGGCCGGCCAGGGTCCAGCCGACCGTCTTGGGCAGGTGGTAGTCGCCCACCGAGACCGCGTCCGGGTCGCCCGCGGCCCGCTGCCTGATCTCGGCGGAGGTCCAGACGCCGATGCCGGGCAGGGAGCGCAGCCGCCGGTCGGCCTCGGCCGCGTCCAGGTCCAGGATCTGCTCCAGCCGAGCGGCGACCTCGGCGGCGGTGATGATGGTCCGGGCCCGGACGCCCTCGACGCCGGCCCGGTGCCAGTCCCAGGACGGGATGCGGGCCCAAACCCGGGGCGGCGGGCACACGGCCATCCCGGCCGGAGCCGGTCCCGGCGCGGGCTCTCCGTGCTTGCGCAGCAGGAACCGCCAGGCCCGGTGGGCTTCCTGGCCGACCACCTTCTGCTCCAGGACCGCGGGCACCAGCGCCTCGAAGACCCGCCAGGTCCGGCCCACCCGCAGCCCCGGATGGCGCAGCACCAGCTCGCTGACGATCGCGTGCCGGGCGCTGAACCCGGACAGGTCGTCGTGGCCGCCGAGCTGATCGGGCAGCCGGTCGAGCAGCCAGCTCGCGCCCGGCCCCCAGGCCTGGCCGGTGACCAGCGTCTGGTCGGCCGCCAGCGCGTGGGACGAAGCGTCTGGTGGCCAGCGGCGGAGGGGCGGGAGGCCGCGGCGGCGGGGCGGGAGGTGATGCGCAGGGTGCCGGGTCCGTCGGGGGTCAGCGAGGTCCGCCAGACGGCGCCGGCCTGGTCTACCCGGTAGGTGGGGTCACCGCCGCCGTGCCGGTGCGGGGACAGGGTGAGCCGGACGTCAAGGCCGAACGGCGCCTGCCACTCGCGCCGCAGACCCCGATCGGGCAGACCGGGATCGGGCAGACCAGGATCGGGCGGGCCGGGATCGGGGAGTGCGGGCCGGTCGGCTGCGAGCATCGAGGCCGCCTGCAGGCTCGGCGTTACACGTCGGAAGAGAAGCGGACCGAGCCCGGCTCGAGCCGGACGCCGGGCCAGATCCGGATGCCGCAGGCCAGTTCGTTGCCCGACCCGATGAACGCCTCGTCGCCGATCACCGCCCCGTCCAGCACGGCCCCGGGGGCCACCACGGCGCCGCGGCCGACGATCGAGTCGCGCACCACGGCGCCCTCGCCCACGACGGCGGCGTCGAACAGCACGCTGCCGTCCACGGTGGCGGCGGCGCCCACGGTGGCGCCCGCGCCCAGCACGGTGCCGCCGGACACCGACGCATCCGGGGCCGCCACGGCGCCCGGCAGCAGCAGCGCGGGCCCGGTCGGGCCGGGCAGCGCGGGGGTGGACAGCCGCCCGAGCACCAGGTCGCAGGAGCCGCGCACGAACGTCTGCGGCGTCCCGACGTCCAGCCAGTAGGCCGACTCCGGGTACGCCATGACCTTCTCGCCCGCCTCGATCAGCGACGGGAACGTCTCGCGCTCGACCGAGACCCGGCGCCCGGCCGGGATCCGGTCGATGATGTCGCGCCGGAACACGTAACACCCGGCGTTGATCAGGTTGGTCACCGGGTCCGGCGTCTTCTCCAGGAACGCGGTGACCCGCCCGGTCTCGTCGGTCGGCACCACGCCGAACCGGGACGGGTCGTCCACCTCGACCAGGTGCAGCGTCACCGCGGCGTCGGTCTTGCGGTGCAGGTCGACCTGGGCGCCCAGGTCGTGCCCGGACAGGATGTCGGAGTTGAGCACGACCACCGGGTCGCCGCCGGCGCTGCCGTGCAGCGAGGCGGCGGCGTTGCGGATCCCGCCCGCGGTGTCGAGCGGCACTTCCTCCTGCACGTAGTCGATGGACAGCCCGAACGCCGAGCCGTCACCGAAGCTGGCGGCGAACATGTCCGCCTTGTAGCAGGTGGCCAGCACGATGTGGGTGACGCCGCCGACGGCGGCCCGGGCCAGCAGGTGGGCCAGGAACGGTACGCCCGCCGTGGGCAGCAGGGGTTTGGGCGCGGACAGGGTCAGCGGCCGCAGCCGCGTTCCCTGGCCCCCGACCAGAACGATGGCCTCAAGCGGTTCACGCGGCATGAATGAAGAGGTTACACCGCGCTCGCATCCGCTTCGGGCTGTTCGACGGCGCGCCGGTAGCAGGCCAGGTGGGCCTCGGCCGACGCCTCCCAGCTGAACTCCTGCGACCGTGTGTAGCCGGCCTCCCCCAGCGCCTGGCGCCGGGTCGCGTCATCAAGCAGCGCGCGCAGGGCCACCCGGATGCTGTCGGCGTCCGGCTCGGTGTAGGCCACGGCCTCGCCCCCCACCTCGGGCAGGGACGTGCAATGCGTGGTCAGCACCGGCGCGCCGCAGGCCATGGCCTCCAGCACCGGCAGCCCGAACCCCTCGCCCCGGCTCGGGAAGGCCACCACCAGCGCCCCGCCGAGGAAACCGGGCAGGTCGGAGAAGCGCAGGTAACCGGGACGGATCAGGCGCAGGTGGGCCGGGACGGTGGCCACCGCGGTGTCCACCTCCTCGCTCCAGCCGCCGCCGCCGCCCAGCACCAGCGCGGGCGGGTCGTCGACGTCCGCCACGGCGCCGGCCCAGCCCCTGATCAGCGCGGCGACGTTCTTGCGCGGCTCGAGCATGCCGAGGAAGGCGATGTACGGCTTGCCGTGCAGGCCCAGCCGGTTGGACACCTGCGTAGTCTGCTGCGGGTCGGGGCGGTGGAACAGCCGGTGGTCCACCCCGTGGTAGGCGACGTCGATCTTGGTCGGGTCGGCGGCCAGGACGCGCACGAGCTCATCGCGGGTGGCCTTGGACGGCACGATGAGCCGGGCCGCACGGCGCGCCGCGGTGCGGATCGCGGACTTGAAGAACATCGCGCTGACCGGGCTGTACAGCTCGGGCTCGGTGAAGAAGGTGACGTCGTGCACGGTGACCACGGTGGGCCTGCCCGGGCGCAGCGGCATCGAGTAGTAGGGCACGTGGATGACGTCGGCGGCCACCTGCTGGGCCACCACGGGAAGCCCGCTCTGCTCCCAGGCCAGCCGGGCGGAGCGGTGCGACAGGGCGGTCGGCCCGGTGACCACGTTCGCGCTGGGAGCCAGGCGCCCGTAGCGTTCCTCGTCGGCGCGCTGGCAGACCACGGCGAGGTCCGCGCCGGCGGCGTCGAGCGCACCGATCAGCCCGTCAACGTACCGGCCGAGCGCGCCCCGGTCGGCTGGCACGTCGGTCGCATCAATAAGTACGCGAGGTGCCACGACCGCACTTGCTCCCTTCCTGGGTCACCCGGGCAGGCAGGCGGTAGGCAGCCCGTGCCGACCGCACGGTCCCCGCGTACCTGGCTGGATGTCCCGTCAGCATTTAAGCCTACGCCCTGCGCAAATCATGGACGAGCAGTTACCCCCTCACCGGGCCGGTGGGCCCGGTCGCGCGTCGAGCACGCACGAGTACTATGGCGCCACCGTCCCCGCGCGCGCCGCGATCGGCGGCGGCCACCAGCGGCAAGGCAGGCGCGGCCGCGTTGAACCCGACCCTACCGCCGTAGGCGGACAGGCTCAGGTACATTCGCTGGGCCCAGCGCGTCCGGAACTGGTACTCGTGCCTGACCACCTCGAGCCCGCACCCGGCCAGCAGCGCCGTGAGCTGCTCGTGGGAGTAGGTGCGCTGCACGTGGTACCGCTCGCAGTGCGCCCGGTACAGCCGGGGCCAGCGTTCGGCCAGCGTGAGCGCGTCCGCGGACATGACTAGTTCGCCGCCGGGGGCCAGCACCCGGGCCATCTCGGCCAGGGCCCGGGCGCCGTCATCGAAGTGCTCGATGGCGCAGATGGACATCACCCGGTCGAAGCTGCCGTCTGCGAACGGCAGCCGGAGCGCGTCGGCGCGGACCAGCCCGGGGGCCGCGGTGAGCTGGCGGCCCCGCCGCAGCTTGGCCTCGGCCAGGTCCAGCGCCACGGCCCAGGCCCCACGCTTGCGAGCCTGCGCCGCCCAGTACCCGTCGCCGCCGGCCACGTCGAGCACCCGCTGCCCGCGCAGGTCCTCCCCCAGCCAGCGCAGCAGCGTCCCGGCTTCGCGGTAGCGGCAGACGTGCACTTCGTGCCCGGCAAAGGCAACCGCGTCAGCAACCCTCATGGAAGAAATCTATTGTCCGAACGGGCCGTGGCGCGTGCTTCCCGGCCGCTGGAGCGCGGCCGGGAGCAGATGTAACACGGCGTTAATGTCCTCAGCAGGACGGGACGGGCCTGGCCTTGATGGCCTCCAGGTCGCTGACCGCCTGGCCGAGGGTGCTCACCTTGACCAGGCGCAGCCCGGCGGGCACCGCGCCCTTGGTGTCTGAGCAGTTGGAGGCGGGGGTGAGGAAGAGCGTCGCGCCGGCGTCGCGGGCGCCCACCATCTTCTGCTGGATGCCGCCGATGGCCTCGACCTGGCCGCCGGCGGTGATCTCGCCGGTGCCGGCGATGAACTTACCGCCGGTCAGGTTCAGCACGGTCAGCTTGTCGATGATGCCGAGCGCGAACATCATGCCCGCGCTGGGCCCGCCGATGTCGCCCACGCTGAACTTCACCGTGAACGGGAACTTGTACTGCTCCATGATCTCCACGCCCATGACCGCGTGGCCGCCGGATAGCTTGGTGCCGACCTGGAGCGTCCTGGCCTGGCCGTTCCTGATGATGGCCACGGTCAGCGTGCTGCCCGCCGGGTGCGCGTTGATCAGTGAGGTCAGGCTGTTGGCGCTGGTCACCGGCTTGCCGTCCACCGCGGTGATCTGGTCCCCGGCCTTGAGCACACCGTAGGCGGGGAAGCCCTGCTCGGCCTGGACCACGACCACCTGCGTCTGGTAGGCGATGTGCAGCCAGGTCAGCGCGGCCGCGGTGGCGGTCTCCTGCGAGCCGGTCATCTCCTGGGTGTCCTGCTGCTGGCTCTGCTGCTGGGTCTGGCCCGCCGGGAACAGCTCCGATTCCGGCACGACCGCCTCGTCCGGGTTCAGCCAGGCGGCCAGGGCGTTGAAGATGTTGACGCTGTCACCGGGGCCGCCCTGGTAGCCGACGGTCACCATGTTGAGGTGCCCGCTGGTCGGGTAGGTGGCGTGTCCCGTGATCGTGATCAGCGGCTGGCCCGACGAGTCCTTGCCCAGCGTGTTCAGCGTCGGTCCCGGTCCGAGGATGACGTAGGGCACCGGGATCAGCACGCTGACCGCAATCGCCGCGGCGACGCCGACCGATGCCAGCAGCAGGGTCAGGGAACGACGGGACATGGGGGAAGACTACGCGCGAAACCTGAAGATAAGCGGAGGCATGAGGGTGGCCAACCCGTCAGTTGTCTCCAGATCGGTGTCTCCAGATCGGTGTCTCCAGATCGGTGTCTCCAGATCGGTGTCTCCAGATCGGTGTCTCCGGTCAGGGGCTGCCGACCCATTCGGTGTCGCCGTCGGCGAACCGCTGGTGCTTCCAGATCGGCACCGTGGCCTTCAGCTCGTCGATCAGCGCCCGGCAGGCGTCGAACGCCTCGGCCCGGTGCGGGCAGGACACGGCCGCCACCACGGCCAGGTCGCCGATGGCCAGGTCGCCCACGCGGTGCACGGCCGCGATGCCCAGGGCGACGGGAAACTTCTCCGCGATGACCTCGGCGACGCGCCGGAGCTCGGCTTCGGCGGACGGGTGCGCGCTGTAGGAAAGCTCGCTGACTCCCCGGTCGTGATCAAGGTCCCGGACCGCGCCCGCGAACAGCGCGATGCCGCCGGCCGCGGGGTCCGCGACCGCGGCCCGCACTTCGTCCACCGACAGCTCAGAGGTACGGATGGCAATCAGGCGCACTGTGTTTCCCGCTCGCCTCCGGGGCGCTCTCGAGGTGCTGCCTTGCTGTCCTGGCCGCCTGTGGCGGCGGGCCCTCGTCGCTCCTTCGTCGCTCCTCGGTCCAGGCAGCACCGCGCCCCTTTGGCTCGCTTCGGGCTCCTCGGTCCAGGCGGCACCGCGCCCCGTTGGCTCGCTCACGGTCCAAGGGTACCTGGTCAGGGGTCGGGGCGGTGGCGGCGGCGGGCGCGGCGGACGATGGCGGCGGTGCCGATCACGGCGACGGTGGCGCCGGCGGCGGTGATGGTGGCTTCCTTGCCGGCGATGCGGCGGCCCGCCACGGCATGGCGGCCCTGGCGCTGGTCGAGCAGGACCCGCAGCGCCTCGGCGTTGCCGAACCGCGGGCGCCAGCCGGCCGCGCGCAGCGCGGCGCAGTCCACCACCCACGGGTAGACCACGTACCGCAGGTCCATCGCGGGCGCCGGGGTCACGCCCAGCCGGTGCAGCCGCTGGGCCGTGCCGAAGGTCAGCCGGGCGGGCAGCTCGATGCTCTTCAGCCCGCTGATCTGCTCGACCTCCGCCTGCTCCAGCCAGCCGTCGGAGCCGACCGCGAACGCGCCGTCGATGCCGCCGCCGACCGTGAACTCCAGGGCCGAGGTCAGGTCGTCGACATGGCAGAACTGCCAGCGGGGCGCGGTGCCCTTCACGGTGAGCAGCCTGGGCGCCTCGAAATGCCTGGTGACCAGCGTGTCCACCGCATCGGGGCCGCCGCCGACCAGGGCCGCGGGCCGGACCACGGTCACCGCCATGCCGGGATTGGTCCGGGGCGAGCGGCGGGCCAGCTGCTCGATCTCCAGCAGGTCCCCGGCCACGCTGCTGTCCACGTCGGCCGCCAGCGGCGCGTCCTCGGGCAGCGGGACGGGATTGTCGGGCCGGGCCCCGTACACCATGGAGCTGGTGACCAGGACCACCCGGCCGATCCGGCCCGCCGCGGCGGCGGTGAGCACGGTCTGAGCGCCGCGGACGTTGAACGAGCGCCGCTGCCTGGAGTCGGCCTCGGGGGCCAGGTCGAAGTCGGCGTGCACCACCACGTCCACGCCGGCCAGCCTGCCCGCCAGCGCCGGATCGCGGACGTCGGCCACCCGCCAGGTCACGCCCGCGATGTCGCCCCGGCGGGCGTCGATCGCGACCACCTTCTTGACGTGCGGCGACGAGGCCAGCCGGACGGTCAGGGCGTGTCCGATGCCGCCTGCCGCACCAGTGACCGCCACGACGGGCATAGGCTGAGGGCGATTGTCCGTGCGCTCGTGGCGAACCGGCCGGCGGGCGTTTGTCACAGCGTGCTTCTCCCGAGATAACGTGACGTTCATGACCCTTCCATCCTGCCTCAGAGCCAACGATGGCTGACCGCCCGTTCGGTTTCGGCCTGCCCGACAAGCCGGAAGACCAGG
Organism: uncultured Actinomycetes bacterium; assembly: GCA_963835775.1. Lineage (GTDB taxonomy): Bacteria > Actinomycetota > Actinomycetes > Streptosporangiales > Streptosporangiaceae > Palsa-504. Next base: position 68,155 of record CAWIHB010000016.1, read on the forward strand.
GCGGCCAGGGAGGTTCCGGTCCGGGTGGCGGCGGCGGGCCGGGAGGTCCGTTCGGCGGCCAGGGCGGGCCGTTCGGACCGATGGGCGACCCGCAGCAGTTCGCCGACGCGCTGCGCCAGTTCGCTGACCTGCTGTCCTGGCGGGGCGGCCCGGTCAACTGGGACCTGGCCAAGAACGTGGCCAGGCACGCGATCGCGGCGGCGGGCGACCCGAGCGTCCTGGACGCGCAGCGGCGCGAGATCACCGAAGCCGTCCGCCTGGCCGACCTGTGGCTGGACGAGGCCGTCACGTTCCCCTCCGGCATCCGCAAGATCGAGGCCTGGAGCCGGTCGGAGTGGCTCGAGGCGACCTTCCCCGTCTGGGCGAAGCTGTGCGATCCCATCGCGGCCAAGGGCGTCGAGGCGATGAGCGGCATGTTCAATGCCGACCCGGCCCAGCTCGGCGAGGACGTCCCCGAAGAGATACGCCAGGCCCTCGGGGCGCTGGGCGGCGGCGCGGGAGGCCTCGGCGGCCTGCAGGGACTGGCAGCCATGATGCGCCAGATCGGCGGGGCCATGATCGGCAGCCAGACCGGGACGGCCGTGGGCGAGTTGGCCCGTGAAGTGGTCGGCTCCACCGACATCGGGCTGCCGCTCGGCCCGGAAGGCGTGGCCGCGCTGCTGCCGGCCGGCGTGGCCGAGTTCGGCCGCGGGCTGTCCGTCGACGCCGGTGAGGTCCGGGTGTTCCTGGCCCTGCGCGAGGCCGCCCACCACCGTCTGTTCGCGCACGTGCCGTGGCTGCGCGGCCATCTGCTCGGCGCGGTGGAGCAGTACGCCAACGGCATCACCGTCGACATGACGCGGTTGCAGGAAGCGATCCCCGACGTCGACATCACCAACCCCGAGGCGCTGCAACAGGCGCTGGGCGGCGAGGGCCTGTTCCGGCCCGAGGACACGCCCGCCCAGAAGGCGGCCCTGGTCCGGCTGGAGACGGCCCTGGCCCTGGTCGAAGGCTGGGTCGCGACCGTGGTCAGCGCGGCGGCGGGCGCGCGCCTGACCCACGCCGACGCCCTGGCCGAGGCGATCAGGCGGCGCCGGGCTACCGGCGGCCCGGCCGAGGTCACCTTCGCCACGCTGGTCGGGCTCGAGCTGCGCCCGCGCCGGCTGCGCGAGGCGGCGGCCATCTGGACCGGCCTGACCGAGGCGCGCGGCACCGACGGCCGGGACGCCCTATGGGCTCATCCTGACCTGTTGCCGGCCGCCGATGATCTGGAGCATCCCGACGCGTTCGTGCACGGCCAGCACGAATTCGATATCTCGGACTTGGAAGACGGCGACGATCTTCCCGATAGTTGATGTAAGTTTGGTGCCCAATGAGGTGCCGAGCTTACTTAGTCATGGAAATGGGCCGCCCGGGATTACCGGCTTGCCTGCTCTGACGCCCACCGGCGCATGATGAGAAGCCGCACAGGGCAGGAGCACGGCATGGGCGAACCAGAACCTACCGATGTGATCGTGATCGGCTTGGGTCCGGGCGGCGAATACGCGGCCGGGACGCTGGCCGAGGCCGGGAATCTCGGTCCGTCATGAGCCGCCGGCCGCAGGTCGTCGCCTTCGACGTCATCGAGACGCTGATGTCGCTCGAGCCGCTGCGCGAGCGGCTGGCCGGCCTCGGCCAGCCGCCGCACATGCTCGAGGCCTGGTACACCCGTACGCTGCGGGACGGCATGGCGCTGTCGGCGACCGGCGACTTCGTGGCGTTCGCCGACGTGGCCGCCGCCGCGCTGCGGGCGCTGACCCACTACACGATCAGCGACGAGCAGGTGGCGCACGTCATGGCCGGCTTCAACGACCTGCCTGCCTTCCCCGACGCGCTGCCCGCGATCACCAGCCTGACCGACGCCGGAGTGCGGGTGGCCTGCCTGAGCAACGGGTCGGCCGAGCTGGTCTCGTCGTTCGTCCACCGCTCCGGGCTCGGGGCCCTGGTGCACCGGGTGATCACGGTCGGCGAGGTGTACCGGTGGAAGCCGGCCGGGGTCGTCTACCGGTATGCGGCCGAGGTCCTGGGCGTGCCGCCGGACCGGATGGCGCTGGTGGCCGCGCACGACTGGGACTGCCACGGCGCCAAGCGAGCCGGGCTGACCACCGGCTTTGTCAGCCGCAAGTCCGGCGGGTTCGGCGCGCCGTTCGCCCCGCCCGACGTGACCGGCGACGACCTGACCGAGGTGACAGCCAGGCTGCTCGCGCTGGCGCCGTAGCCAACGGCTCGCTGCAAACTGCCCCGCTGCAAACTGGTTGCAAGGCTCAGTGGCGACGCTGGTGGCCGACCCGAACAGGAGGCTGCCATGTCACAAGTACCGGCCATCGAGAGGTTCCTGACCGCCATCCAGACCGCCACCATCCCGGCCTGCGACGCGTGGAGCGCCGACGCGACGCTGGACGCGACGGTGCCCAACTGGCGGCTGCACGCCTGCGGCCCGGACGCGATCCGCGCCGAGTACGCCCGCTGGTTCGCCGAGCCCGGCCAGTTCGGCGGGCTGCGGCGGGGCCGGCTGGACGGAGACGGCGAGGTGGTGGAGTACACGCTCAGCTGGACCGAGAACGGGGTGCCGCATGCCGCCCACCACATGCACCGGCTCCCGGTGCGGGACGACCAGATCGTGGCCGACACCGTGTTCTGCGGCGGACGGTGGCCGGCGTCATTGCTGGCCGAGATGTGGCTGGTCCCGGCCACCGACGAGCCCATCGCCCTGGATCAGCACCTGCGTTTCCTGCGGCACATGGCCGCGCTGCACGCGGCGTTCTGGGGGTGCGGGTCGATGCCGTCCACGCCGAAGTCGCTCAGCACCCGCACCGCCAGTGACTTCATGCAGGTAATCAAACCGCAGCGTGACCTGGCCCGCCATGCCCGCTTTGGCTACGGCCTCAGCCTGGTCCGCGGCACCGTCATGTCCGGGCACTGTCATGTCCGGGCGCTGTCATGTCCGGCACTGTCATGTCCGGCACTGTCATGTCCGGCACTGTCATGTCAGGCACTGTCATGTCCGGGCACTGCAAGGCAGCTGCAACCGGCCTTGGTCAGGCTGGAAGCCGTACCTGTCGAGGAACTTTTACCAGAGGAGACATCCCATGACTGCCGCAGCCGAGCAGAAGAGCTTCGCCGCCCCCGACGAGACCCGCGGTTTCGAACGCGGCGCCCTGGACCTGCTGCGGATCGGCGGCGCCGAGATCGGCCGGCTGACCCTGCAGCCCGGCTGGCGCTGGTCGGACCACGTCAAGCCGCTCGCGGGCACCGACCTGTGCGAGGCGCCGCACTTCCAGTACCACGTGCAAGGCACCCTGCACGTGGTCATGGCCGACGGCGCAGAGTTCGACGCCCGGCCGGGCGACGTGACCGCCCTGCCCCAGGGGCACGACGCCTGGGTGGTGGGCGACGAGCCGGTAGTGGTGGTCGACTGGTACGGCGCCAGCAACTACGCCAGGACCTGACCGCCCGGCGGCCTTGACCGCGGTACCCGGGCGAACCGAAGCTGGTCGTCATGGAATGGACGGGAGAGGTTTACGCGGACAACCCCACCGTGGCGGTGCAGGCCCACATCAAGGCCCCGCCGGAGCGGGTGTGGGGCCTGGTGAGCGACATCTTCCTGATGCCGCGGCTGAGCAGCGAGCTGCGCGAGGTGGAGTGGCTGGACGAGGTCACGGCCCCGGCCGTCGGGCACCGGTTCCGGGGCCGCAACGCCAACCAGCATCTGGGGCAGTGGGAGACGGTCAGCATCATCACCGAGTGCGACGAGCCGCGCCGGTTCGCCTGGGCGGTAGGCGAGGCCGGACATCCCTGGGCGACCTGGCGGTTCACGCTGACGCCGGAAGGGACGGGCACGCTGCTCGAGCAGTGGGCGCAGCTGGGGCCGGGCCGGTCCGGCCTGAGCCTGGCCATCGACGCCATGCCGGACAAGGAGCAGACGATCGTCTTCGTGCGGCTGCGCGAATGGGAGACCGGCTTCACGCGCAACCTGGCCGCGATCAAGGAGATGGCCGAGGCCGCGACCTGATGCGGACCGCGACGACCGTTGAGGGTTCCGGCGGGAACTGGGCGGAGCTCACCGGGTTCGTCACCGAGGCCGAGCGGCTCGGCCTGGACATCTGCTGGGTGGCCGAGGCCTGGGGCAGCGACGCGCCCTCCCTGCTTGGGTACCTGGCGGCCCGGACCGACACGATGCTGCTGGGCTCGGGGATCATCCAGGTCGGCACCCGGTCGCCGGTCATCATCGCGCAGACCGCGATGACCCTGGCTCACCTGTCCGGCGGCCGGTTCCTGCTCGGGCTGGGCGTGTCCGGGCCGCAGGTCATGGAGGGCCTGCACGGTGTCCCGTTCGCTCATCCGCTGGCCCGGATGCGGGAGACCGTGCAGATCGTGCGGAGCGTCCTGGGCGGGGAGAAGGTCAGCTTCACCGGGAGCCACTACCGCATCCCCTGGCCCGGCGGCGAGGGCCGGCCGATGCGGGTCAGCCTGCCTCCCGTCGCGGTGCCGGTGTACCTGGCCACGCTGTCGCCGCGGATGCTGGAGCTGACTGGCGAGATCGCCGACGGCTGGCTCGGCACCAGCTTCGTGCCCGAGGCCGCCGGCGCCTATTTCCGTTACCTCGACGCCGGGCTGGCCCGGGCCGGGCGGACCCGGGCCGACCTGGACATCTGCCAGGGCGCCGAGGTCAACCTGGTCGGCGAGGCCGACCTGGCTGGCGTGCTGGCCAGCAGGAAGAAAGAACTGGCCTTCTCGCTGGGCGGGATGGGCTCGGCCACCAGCAACTTCTACAACGACGCCTACAGCCGGCAGGGCTGGGCCGAGGTCGCGGCGGCGGTGCGTGAGCGCTGGCAGGCCGACGACCGCGACGGGGCGGCCGGCTTGGTCAGCGACGAGATGGTGCTGGCCACCACGCTGATCGGCACCGAGGGCATGGTGCGCGACCGGCTGCGGGCCTGGCGGGACGCCGGCGTGGACACCGTGCGCCTGTACCCGGCCGGAGACACGCTGGCCGCCCGCCTGGACAACCTGGGCCAGGCCATCGACCTGGTCCGCGGCCTGGAGCCTAGGACAGCTGGAGCCTAGGGCAGCTGGAGCCTAGGGCAGCTGGAGCCTAGGACAGCTGGAGCCTAGGACAGCTGGAGCCTAGGACAGCTGGAGCCCAGGACAGCAGCTCGCTGACGAGCTCGGGCGGCAGGCCGTGCGTCTGGTGCAGGTAGGCCAGGTCCGCCGCGGTCAGCTGGTGATCCGGGCCGAACTGAGCCAGCACCTTGCGCCCGCGGGTCAGCAGCTCGGCGAACCGCCACTGCTCGTCCGCGAGTACCTGGAGGATGGGCCCCGGGCTCGCGTCCTGGCCGAACCGGTCCAGGGTGTGCTCGACCAGCGCAAGCGGGAGGTCGGTCAGCGTCCTGGTACTGTCGTCCCGCCACAGGACGGCCAGCGCGCGCCGCAGCAGCCGCCGCAGCACATAGCCGCGGCCGGTGTTGGACGGCCGGACGCCATCGCCGATCACCACGACGGCGGACCGCAGGTGGTCGGTTACCAGTCGCAGCGACCGCTGGTCCAGCGGCCACAGGCCGGGCAGCACGCTCATCCAGGGCTGGAAGATGTCGCAGCCGAACACCGACGGCTGGCCCTGCATCACCATCAGCAGCCGCTCCAGGCCCATGCCGGTATCCACGCTGCGGTGCGGCAGCGGCTCCAGGTGGCCGCCGGGGTGCCGAAGGTATCTCAGCGTGACGTGATTCCACAGCTCCATCCAGCGTTCGTCGGTGACCGGGGTGCCCTGGGGCGGGCCGTCGCCGGTCCAGACGAACATCTCCGAGTCCGGACCGCAGGGGCCGGTCGGGCCGTTGGACCACCAGTTGTCTTCCGCGGTCGGCTCGACCGGCACGCCGAGCTCGGTCCAGGTGTGCTCCGACTCGGTGTCGCGGCCGACCTGGTCGTCACCGGCGAACACGGTGGCGTACAGGCGGTCCGGGTGCAGGCCGAATCCCTCGGTGCTCAGCTGGTAGCCCCAGCGCAGGCTCTGCGGTCCTTCGTAGTCGCCCAGCGACCAGGAGCCGAGCATCTGGAACACCGTCAGGTGGCGGTCGTCCCCCACCTCGTCCAGGTCGGTGGTGCGCAGGCAGCGCTGCAGGCCGGCCAGCCGACGGCCCTGCGGGTGCGGCCGGCCTTCCAGGTAGGGGATCAGCGGGTGCATGCCCGCCGTGGTGAACAGCACCGGGCCGCCGCCGGGCGGCACCAGCGAGCTGCCCGGCAGCACCCGATGGCCGCGTTCGGTGAAGAAGTCGAGGAAGGTCTGGATGGTCTGGCTCACGTCCATGACGCGGGTCCTTTCTGTTTGCTGGAAGACCAGAAAGGGATCGCGGGTACGGCGACGACGGCAGGGGCGGGGTCAGGTCCCGGCGATCCGTTCCCGGTCGCCGGGTGAGGGAGAAAAGGTCAGGCGGCGGCAACCGGCGAGCTGATAGCTCGCGCGGCGGCGCAGGTCAGGCTGACCCTCATGCCGCTCAGTCTAGGCCCGGCAGGAGCCGCGGCCCAACGGCTTTATTCGCGATTCAGGGATTCGCCAGCGCCGGTACAGGACGGCCCGATTGGTGCCGGGCCGAGCCGCAGGCATAGCTTTAGGGCGTGCCTCCGCCCGAGCAGATCCGTGTCGTTGTCGGCGAGGACCAGCCTTTTGTCCGGGAAGGGATCGTGCACGTCCTGCAGGACGGCGGATTCAACGTGGTCGGCACCACGGCCGACGCGCGTGAGCTGGTCCGGATGGCTGACGTATACACCCCGGATGTGGTCATCGCCGACATCCAGATGCCCCCGGATCACGCCGATGACGGGCTCCGGGCGGCACTTGCCATCCGGGCCGCCCGGCCGGGAGCGGGCGTGCTGGTGCTCTCGCAGTTCCTGGAGGATCGTTACGCGTTCGACCTGGTCGCCGACGGCGCTCAGGGCGTCGGCTACCTGCTCAAGGAGAAGGTCGGCGACCTGCGCATGTTCGCCGATGCGGTGCGCCGCGTCGCCGACGGCGGGTCGGTGCTCGATCCCGATGTGGTCGCGCGGCTGGTCGGCCGCAAGCGGCAGGCTGGCCCGCTCGACGAGCTGACGCCCCGCGAGCGGCAGGTGCTGGCCCTCATCGCCGAAGGCCGCTCCAATGCCGGCATCGCGCATGAGCTGGTGGTCACCGTGGCCGCCGTCGAGCGCCACGTGACCAGCATCTTCGACAAGCTCGGCCTGCACGCCTCGCCCGAAGCGCATCGCCGTGTCCTCGCCGTGCTGACCTACCTGCGGGCCTGACCCCCGGACCGGCGGCGGCTAGCCGCGGAACCTAGCCGCGGAACAGTGACTCGAGGTCGGCCAGGGCAAGTTCCTGCTTGGCGATGAACGCGACCGCCGGGCAGGTCTTCATGACCTCGGCCGGAACGCGGTCAATATCGGCCGAGGTCAGCACGATCCGGGCCCCGGCGCAGGCGGCGGCCAGCGAAGCCGCTACCTCGAACCCGTTTGGTCCCGGAAGGTTGAGGTCGAGCAGTATCCCATCCGGGCACTTGCCGGCCACGGCGGCCAGCGCCTGCTCTCCGTCCGCCGCCTCCCCGAGCACCTCGAAGCCACGCGCGGCGAGCAGTTCCGTCGCCAGCGCGCGGAACGGCGCGCTGTCATCGACGATCAGAATCCGGCTGGCCATTTAGCAAGAGTGGCCGCTGACCGGGCGGGCCGGCAATCGGGTTAACCCCATAATCGCCGGCCGCCTGCATCCTTCCGGCTCGGGTTAACCCGATGGTGTTGGCCGGGTTTCCTGAGGCCAGAACTAAAGGGCACTCCATGGGGTGGCGAGCACGCACCCGCCAGGCTTTTCCTATGGGGAGCCGGCACCCGGCCGCCAGGATCACGTCGACGGAGGTCATTGCATGAGTGAGTCCCCGGTACACCCGCCTCGATGGCCGGCCCGCAACGGAAGCGCTGACGGTGATCATGCGCCGGCGCATGATCTCCTGGCCGCGAGGCTGACGATGCTGCACGGGCGCCGCAGCGAGTGCGAGGCGCTGGGCGGGCTGGTGGAAGGGCTGCGTGGCGGGCGGAGCTCCGTGCTCGTGCTGCGGGGTGAGGCGGGGGCCGGGAAGACGGCCCTGCTGGATTACGTGGCGGAGCCGGCGGCGGATCTGCGGATGCTGCGGTCGGCGGGAGTGGAGCCGGAGATGGATCTCGCGTTCGCCGGGCTGCAGCGGCTGTGCGGGCCGGTGCTCGATCGGCTCGGGCAGCTGCCGGTTCCGCAGCGCGATGCGCTGCGGACGGCGTTCGGCCTGGCAGCGGGTGCTGCGGCGGATCGTTTCCTGGTTGGCCTGGCCGCGCTCAGCTTGCTGTCCGATGCGGCCGCCGAGCGCCCGCTGGTGTGCGTGATCGACGACGCGCAGTGGCTGGATCAGGCCTCGGCGCAGGCGCTGGCGTTCGTGGCGCGGCGGCTGCGGACGGAGCGGGTGCTGATGCTGTTCGCGGCGCGGGAGCCACGCGCCGAGCTGGCCGGGCTGCCGGAACTGACGGTCGAGGGGCTGCGGGATGCGGATGCGCGGGAGCTGCTTGGCTCGCTGATCCGGTGGCCGCTTGATGAGCGGGTGGCGAAGCAGATCGTGGCCGACACGCGGGGGAATCCGCTGGCGCTGCTCGAGCTGGCGCGGGGGCTGTCACCGGCCGAACTGGCGGGCGGGTTCGGGCTGCCGGAGGTGCTGCCGTTGCCGGCCCGGATCGAGGACAGCTTCCTGCGGCGGGCCAAGAACCTGCCCGAGCCGAGCTGGCGGTTGCTGGTGGTCGCGGCGGCCGAAACGGCCGGCGATCCGGTGGTGGTGTGGCGCGCCGCCCGGCGGCTGGGCATCCCGGCTCAGGCCGCGGTGCCCGCGGCCCAGGCTGGCCTGCTCGAACTGGGAGCCCGGGTGCGGTTCCGGCACCCGCTGGTGCGCTCGGCGGCCTACCGGTCGGCGTCGCTGCTCGACCGGCGGGCCGTGCACCGCGCCCTGGCCGAGGTTACCGATCCGCTGCTCCATCCGGACCGCCGGGCCTGGCACCTGGCCCAGGCCACACCGGGGCCGGACGAGCAGGTCGCCGCCGACCTCGAGCGGTCCGCCGGCCGGGCCCAGGTGCGCGGGGGCCTGGCCGCAGCCGCCGCCTTTCTCGGGCGCGCGGCGGCGCTGACGCCGGATCCGGCGCGGCGGGCCGACCGGGCGCTGGCCGCGGCCGGGGCCAAGGTCCAGGCCGGCGCGCTCGACGGGACGCTGGAAATGCTGGACCTGGCCGCGGCCGGAGCACCAGACCAGCTGCGGCAGGCCCGCGCCGACCTGGTACGCGCGCAGCACGCGTCGGTCTCGAACCGGGGCCGCGAAGCCCCGCCGCTGCTGCTGCGGGCGGCTCGGCGGCTGGAGGGAATCGACGCCGACCTGGCCCGCGCGGCTTACCTGGACGCGATGACCGCCGCGATGTCAGCGGGCCACCTGGCCGTCCCCGGCGCAGGTGCGCTCGAGGTAGCACGCGCGGCGGGTTCGGCGCCGCCGCCAGCGCACCCGCCGCGCGCGTCAGATCATCTCCTGGATGGCCTGGCCGCCCACTTCAGCATGGGGTATCCGGCTGGAGTGCCGATTCTGCGGCGGGCGCTGAGCGCCTTCGGCCGCACGATGGCCGCGGCGGAGGAGCTTCGCTGCCTGGGGCTGGGATGCACCGCGGCCCTGCATCTGTGGGATGACGAGAGGTGGGACGGGCTCTCCGGCCTGGCACGTCGAGCTGGCCCGCGGCGCCGGCGCGCTCGGCCAGCTTCCCGTCGCGCTCAGCTCACGCGCCTACCTGTTCTTGCTCTCCGGTGACCTGGCCGCGGCGGCGTCACTGGTCGAGGAGGCGCAGGCGACGACGGACGCGACCGGGAGCAGCCTGGCGCCCTACGGCGCCCTGGGCCTGGCGGCCTGGCGGGGCCGGGAAGGCGAGGCTGCCGCGCTGATCGAGGTCACCAGGAAAGAGGTGGCGGTACGCGGCGAGGGAACCGGGATGACGCTGACCAACTGGGCGAATGCGGTGCTGTACAACGGCCTGGGCCGCTACGGCGCGGCGCTGGCCGCGGCCGAACAGGGCAGCGAACACTCCGGCGAGCTCGGGCTGGCCACCTGGTCGACGGTCGAGCTGATAGAAGCGGCGGCCCGGGCCGGCCAGCCCGAACGCGCGGCCGAGGCGCTGCCGCGTCTGGTGGCGCACACCAGTGCCGCCGGCACCGACTGGGCGCTCGGCATCGAGGCCCGCTCGCGGGCGCTGCTGGACGGCGGCGAGCTGGCCGACCGGCTGTACCGGGAGGCGATCCGGCGGCTCGGCCGCACCCGGATCCGGGCGGAACTGGCCCGGGCGCACCTGCTCTACGGCGAATGGCTGCGCCGCCAGAAGCGCCGTCTGGACGCACGCGAGCAGCTCAGGGCCGCCCACCAGATGCTGTCCGCGATGGGAGCCGATGGGTTCGCCGAGCGCGCCCGCCGGGAGCTGCTGGCCACCGGCGAGACGGTGCGCAAGCGCACCGCCCCGGCGCTCACGGCGCTGACCGCCCAGGAGGCGTCCATCGCCCGGCTCGCCGGCGACGGGCGGACGAACCCCGAGATCGGCGCAGAGCTGTTTCTCAGCCCGCGCACGGTCGAATGGCACCTGCGCAAGGTGTTCACGAAACTCGGCATCAGCTCCCGGCGAGAGCTGCACGAGGCGCTGGCCCGCAGCCGGGCGGCGCAGCAGGCGCGGCCGCACCTCTGCCCGCTGTAGCGAACCGGCCGGCCGTTCGGAGTGACGGAATTTCCGAACGGGCCGTAGTGCACCGCCTCGGGAACTGAAGACGCCAGCCAGGGACCAGCCTTCGCGGGTCAGGTGAGGCTGTCCACCTGGTGGACGTCGCCGCAGGGCACGCCGAGCGCCGCGTGGTGGCGGCGGATCGATTCCTCGTCCGGCCCGTCCAGCAGGCAGTAGACCTGGCCTTCGGCGTTGTGGTACAGCTCGACCTGCCGCACGCCGAACTCGTCGGCCGTCCCGTTGCGGGTGTCCTCGGCAATCTGCGCGATCGCCTCGGCGGGCAGCTTGAGGTCGGAGTGGAAATCCATGAAGCGTGGCATGAGTAACTCCTGTGATTGGGCCGAGCGGGGGCCGGGGTCGTCGTTGAGGGACTGGAGGGCGTCGGCCACGGTATCAGTGAGAGATACGCGGTTGTCGAGGCCGGTGAGATGGAACAGGCGGAGGATCTGGGGGCGGCCGCAGACCACGAGCATCTTGCCGCGGTGGGCGGCGGCCTGCTTGGCCGCGCGGCCCAGGGCCCGCAGGCCCGCGGCGTCGATGAAGCTGACCTGGCCCAGGTCGGCCACCAGGGGCCGGTCGGTGTCGGCCAGGGCCGAGAGCTGTTCCTCGAACTGGGCCACGGTGGCGATGTCGATCTCCCCGGCCACGGTGATCAGCGCGTGTCCCGCTTCGCGCTGGACCCGGATGGTCAGCGCCTGACCCGGAGCCGGCCGCGCCCGGCCGCCCCGGCCGGGAATTAATGACGAGGTCTCGCGCCGCAACGCGCGCCGCCTGGAATCACCGCCGGCCACGAGTCCTCCCTGGCATCTGCCCGCCCGATGTAGCCCCGACCCGGGGCCCGACCGCATCCGGTCTGACCGCCCTGCACGGGAGCGCGGGCTATCCGTTCGCCCGCGCGGTTCGGCGTGCCGGTGGCGGCGGAGCCCGGCTGACATTTGAGATGGGATCGCCCACAGCACACCGCATGAGATGTATTGAGGACTATCTTATGTATTTTTGCTCTCACGGTCAGTATCCGGCAGGCACCTTTTCACTGGGGACCCGATTACCGCGGCAACTTTCCGGGTTATCCGGCGGAGCCGCCGGCCGCGAGCCGCATGAGGTCGGTGTCGAGGTCGATGGACAGCTCGGTGCCGCCCGCGCTGCCGTACTCGTGCTGATAACTCTCCCAGGCCTCGTCCTTGATCCGGCGGGCGAAGCCGCTTTCCATCAGCAGCACGAGCTCGCGCGCGGCCCGGTCGATGCGCTTGGCCAGGGCCGGGTCGCTCCAGTCCTCCGGGGCGGCGAACAGGGAGGTCGGCACGGTCATGGCGCGCAGGTAGGCGAACATGGGGCGCATCGCGTCGTCGGCGACCAGGGCGTGCCGGGCGGTGCCGGCCGTCGCGGCCAGCACCACCGGCTTGCCGATGAGCAGGTCGTGGTCCAGCACGTGAAAGAACGAGGTGAACAGGCCGCTCGGCCCGGCCTGGTAGACCGGGGCGGCGGCGATGATGCCGTCGGCCTGGCCCAGGGCCGTGACGGCCTGCTGCAGCCTGGGCGTGACCAGCTGGGAGACCAGCGCGGTGGAGATGTCGGTGGCGATCTCGCGCAGGTCGATGACGCTGACCGTCACCGGGTGCCCGTGGCCGGCCGCGAGGGCCGCGGCACGTTCGGCCGTGCGGTCGGCCAGCAGCCTGGTCGAGGAGGGGTCCCCGGTTCCGGCGCTGACCACCGCGAGCCGGAAGGTCTGCGGGCTGCTCATAACGGTGTCTCCTGGTTCGGTTCGGTGGCGGCCAGCTTCAGGCAGACCGCCTCGAGCTGCCGCAGCTCGGCGGGGTCCAGCCCGGCGGTCATGGCCCGGGCGACGCTGCGGGCGTGCTTGCGCCCGACCTGGCGCTGCACGGCCCGGCCCGCGGTGCTGAGCGACAGCAGGACGCTGCGCCCGTCGGCGGGGTCGGGCAGGCGCCCGACCAGGCCGCGCTCGGCCAGCCGGTCCACCAGGCGGGACAGGGCCGGCTGGCTGAGCAGCACGTGCCGGTTCAGCTCGCTGATCCGGATCGGCGCGTCGCACTTGGACAGGGTGTACAGCACGTCGTACTCCCGCATGGACACGTCGGCCCAGATGTCCTCGGCGGCGAACTGCTTCATCAGCACCGCGTGCGCGGACAGCAGCGCCTCCCAGGCGTCGTTGGCCAGGTGCGGGCCGCCGGGCATTACCGCTCCGGCCATCACGGCTCCGGGTACTCGGCCTGGGTGCCGGCGTCGGTGTCGGTGTACGGGGACGCGCCGGTGACGTTGTCGCCGCGGTTCGCGTTGGGGCGCGGCTGGCGCGGCGCCGCGTCGCCGTACTTGGCCCGGACCAGGCTGGCGTGGGTGGGCGCCGCCGGGGTGCCCTGGTCCTGCCGGGCCGCGATCTCCTGGCGCAGCACGGGCACGACCTGTTCGCCGAGCAGGTCAAGCTGGTCGAGCACGGTCTTGAGCGGCAGCCCGGCGTGGTCCATCAGGAACAGCTGGCGCTGGTAGTCGCCGAAGTGCTCGCGGAAGGTCAGGGTCTTGTCGATGACCTCCTGCGGGCTGCCCACCGACAGCGGCGTGAGCTTGGCGAAGTCCTCCATGGACGGGCCGTGGCCGTAGACCGGGGCCTCGTTGAAGTAGGGCCGGAATTCCCTGATGGCGTCCTGGGACCGCCGGGCGATGTAGGCCTGGCCGCCCAGGCCCACGATGGCCTGCTGCTCGCTGCCGTGGCCGTAGTGGGCGAAGCGCTGCCGGTAGAACCGGATCAGCCGCATGTAGTGCTCCTTGGGCCAGAAGATGTTGTTGGCGAAGAAGCCGTCGCCGTAGTAGGCGGCCTGCTCGGCGATCTCCGGGGTGCGGATCGAGCCGTGCCACACGAACGGCGGCACGTCGTCAAGCGGCCGCGGGACCGAGGTGAAGCCCTGCAGCGGGGTGCGGTATTTCCCGTCGGCGTCCACCACGTCCTCACGCCACAGCCGGTGCAGCAGGTTGTAGTTCTCCAGGGCCAGCGGCAGGCTCTGCCTGATGTCCTGGCCGAACCAGGGATAGACCGGGGCGGTGTTGCCACGGCCCAGCATCAGGTCCATCCGGCCCCTGGACAGGTGCTGCAGCATCGCGTACTCCTCGGCGATGCGCACCGGGTCGTTCGTAGTGATCAGCGTGGTCGACGTGGTCACGATCAGCTTGCTGGTGGTCGCCGCGATGTAGGCCAGCAGCGTGGCCGGCGCGGAGGAGAAGAACGGGGGGTTGTGGTGCTCGCCGATCGCGAACACGTCCAGCCCGACTTCCTCGGCCTTCTGGGCGATCTGCACGATCGCGTCGATCCGCTCCGCCTCGCTCGGCGTCTCGCCCGAGACCGGGTCGCGGGTGATGTCACTGACCGAGAAGATCCCGAACTGCATTTTCGTGCCTCCCAGGCCCCGTCATGCGGGGCCGAACCGAACCTGAGATATATGCGTTTGCATGTATCTCAACAACTGCGGCGCGACAATATTCCATCCGGCTCTGGGCGGGTATGTATCAGGACGCCGATCGGTCCCTCCGCCTTCACGAAGGGCCCGATCGTGGTCGTGCGAGCCGGGCCGAAGCGGCGGAAGGGGGCGGGCCGGCATGGCCGAATGGGAGGTCCCCGGGTACACCAGGCTGAAGGCGCTGGGCTCGGGCGGGTTCGGCCAGGTCGTGCTGGCCAGGCACGACCCTTCTGGCACGCCGGTCGCCATCAAGTACCTGCGCCGCAACCTGCTGTCCGATCCCGAGTTCGTCGAGATGTTCCGCGCCGAGGCGGCCGTGCTGGGCTCGCTGGAGGATCCGCACCTGGTCCGGCTGTACGAGTACGTGGAGGCGACCGACGGCGCCGCGATCGTCATGGAACTCGTCGACGGCGTCTCGCTGCGCGAGATCCTGAAGCACCAGGGTGCCACCACGCCCGAGGCGGCCCTGGTGGTGCTGCAGGGCTCGCTGCTGGGCCTGGCCGCGGCGCACCAGCGCGGGGTGGTGCACCGGGACTACAAGCCGGAAAACGTGCTGGTCGACGGGGACGGGGCCAGCAAGCTCACCGACTTCGGCATCGCGGCCCGGTCTGGTGAGCATCCGATGCCCGCGGGCACCGTGCACTACGCGCCCCCGGAGCAGTTCACGGGCGCCCCGGCCACCCCGGCCGCCGACGTCTACGCGGCCACGGCCACCTGTTTCGAGTGCCTGGCCGGCCAGCCGCCGTTCCGCGGGGACACCGTTGAAGCACTGCTCCACCAGCATCTTTCTCAGCCAGTGCCGCTGGAGGCGGTGCCGGACGCGCTGCGGCCGCTGATCGCCGCCGGGATGGCCAAGAACCCGGCGGACCGTCCGGCCGACGGGAATGCCTTCGTGGCCGCCCTGCGGGTGGTGGCGACCGGTGCCTACGGTCCCGATTGGGAGCAGCGCGGCCGGTCGCACCTGGGCGAGGCGGCCCTGCTCCTGGCGGCCCTGTGGCCGTCCCGCAGGCCGCCTGCGGAGGAGGGCTCCACCGTCGAGCGGATCCCGCTGCGCCGCCGCACCCGGATGATCAAGACCGTGATCGCGGCCTCGGTGGTGATCGTGGCCGCGGCCGCGGGCACGGCACTGGCCGCCGCCGGCCTGAGCAAGCCCAGCCCCCTCGGCAACTCCACGCCGGTGGGGACGGTCTCACTGCAGCCGTCCGTGCCCACGTCCTCCTCGCCGCTGGCTCCGGCCTCGGCGTCGTCGTCGGCGTCGGCGTCGGCCAAGTCGTCGGCGTCAGCCTCTTCCTCGGCATCATCGTCAGCCTCGTCGTCAGCGTCGTCGTCGGCGTCGTCGTCGGCTTCGTCCTCGGCTCCGGCGCCGCCCGTGGTCACCGGCATCGCGCCGGCCAGCGGCAGCACCGCGGGCGGGACCACGGTCACCATCAGCGGCACCGGCCTGGCCGGCGCCACCGGCGTCAGCTTCGGCGGCGCGGCGGCCAAGATCACCGCTGATGCCGCCACCAAGATCACCGTGATCAGCCCGGCCGGCACCGGCACGGTCAGCGTCACCGTCACCACCCCGCACGGCCACTCGGCCAGCAGCTTTACCTACGTCGCCCCGCCCCCGGCGGTCAGCGGCGTCAGCCCGAGCAGCGGCCCGGACACGGGCGGGACCACGGTCACCATCAGCGGCACCGGCCTGGCCGGCGCCACGGCCGTCCACTTCGGCAGCGCGTCCGCCACGATCGGCTCGGACAGCGCCACCGAGATCACCGTGACCAGCCCGTCCGCTGACGCCACCGGCGCCGTGAGCGTCACCGTCACCACGCCCGCGGGCACGTCGGCGGCCGCCACGTTCACCTACGTCAACCCGCCTCCCGCGATCACCGGCCTCCGGCCGAACAGCGGCTCCACGGCGGGTAAGACCGAGGTCACCATCGTCGGCAGCAACCTGTCCGGCGCGACCAGTGTCAGCTTCGGCGGCGCCGCGGCCAGCATCGTGTCCGACAGCGCCACCGAGATGACCGTCATCAGCCCGCCCAGTGACACCACTGGTGCAGTCACCGTCACCGTCACCACGCCGTCCGGCACCTCGGCGGGCGCCACGTTCACCTACGTCGCCCAGATCAGCTGAGGCGGCCGCCGGAAAGCCCGGCGGAGCGAGGTGGCTGGGGGCCGGTGCGACCACGGACCGTTCGGCATAATGAAAGGTCTTTTGACCGAACGACGGTGGTGTCAGCCGACCGGGTTGGCCGATCGCAACCCGGACGTGGATCGTCCGCAATGGCGGGTAGGGTGCCAGGCATAGCTTGCGTGACAGTTGCGGGAAGGAGCGTTCAGATGGCCGAGGTGGTGCTCTTCCACCACGCGCACGGGCTGACTCCCGGCGTGGTGGCCTTCGCCGACGAGCTGCGCCGGGCCGGGCACACCGTGCACACGCCGGACCTGTTCGAGGGGCGGACGTTCGGCTCGATCGAGGAGGGCATGGGGTACGCTCAGCAGCTCGGCTTCCCCGACGAGATCATCGGGCGCGGCGTGCGGGCGGTCGAGACTCTGCCCGCCGGGCTGGTGTACGCCGGCTTCTCACTCGGGGTGCTGCCGGCCCAGATGCTGGCCCAGACCCGGCCGGGCGCGCGGGGCGCGCTGCTGTTCTACTCCTGCGTGCCGGTCTCGGCGTTCGGCCCGGGCTGGCCCGAAGGGGTACCTGTGCAGGTCCACGGCATGGACGCCGACCCGATCTTCATCGGCGAGGGGGACGTCGACGCCGCCCGTGACCTGGTCGAGCAGGCCAAGGACGCCGAGCTGTTCCTCTACCCGGGCGACCAGCATTACTTCGCCGACAGCTCGCTGCCGTCGTACGACGCTGCGGCCACCGCGCTGGCGCTCCAGCGGGTGCTGGCCTTCCTCGGCGCGAGTCAGTTACGGCGATACTGCATTACTGCGCAAGACCGGGTCAGAATCCGCTGCCGCTGATTCCGTCGATGTCGTCGGCGTGCAGGACGACTCCGTCGTAGGTGGCGGTATCCGCCGCCAGGTCGAGCGGCGGCGCCGGGATCACCGTAGGCGCCGAGCCAGCGGGATTGATCAGGATGGAGCCGATCTGCGTGCCGTTCGACAGCACGATCCAGCCGGCCTTGACCATGTGCCCGTGCACCATGGCGGTGGCCTCGTACAGGCCGGCGGGGTCGTGCACCATGGGCAGCATCGAGACCTTGAAGCTGGTGTCGTGCACAATGATGCCGCCGCTCATCATGCCGGCGGAGTCGATGGTCAGGCTGAGCTGAGCGTGGTTCTCGCCGGTCAATTCCAGCGTCCTGCCAGACGCGGTGCCCTCGAACCAGGACGAGACGGTCGGGCCGTTGCAGATGTACGCGATCGCCTTATTGCCGTGGATCGCCACCGCCACCGCCACCGCCGCATGCCCGCTCTGCGCCATGCCCGCGAAGTTGGCCATGGTCGGCAGGATCGCGTAGATGGTGGGCGAGGCCGCCGCCGAGGGGACCGCGGGTGACGCAGCCGAAGGGGCCGAAGGGGCCGATGTGGTCGCCGGAGCCGACGTAGCGGAACCCGTCGGCCCCTTGGCGACTATGTAGACACTCAGCACGATGACGGCGACCGCGGCAGCCGCGAGCGACGTGATCACCACCGTTTTACGTCGCATGTCCGGTCCTACGGAAATAAGAACCCGCCGAGTTTAATTCGCCCAAGCCATGAATACGCCGGAATCGGCTCAGTACGGGCATTGTCTCCACCCCCCACCCAGGCGCTCTGCCCAGCCTGGCTGATGATCAGACAGTACTAGAGATGCCAACCGGGTTCCAGATGCCGCACATGACGCAAGAGCGGACACATGGCCGGCCGCAGGCACCTGCGTTGAGGGCCCGGCACGCAATGACTTCGCCGGCGTCTACCTGCAGGCGGGGCGGCTGGGCGAGGCCATCCCGCTACTGGAGCAGGCCCTGACCGACCGGGAGCGGGTACAGGGCGGCGATCACCCGGACACCCTGGGGGCCCGCAGCAACCTGGCCTACGCCTATCAGGAGGCGGGGCGGCTGGACGAGGCGATCCCACTGTACGAGTAGAATCTGGCCGACCGGGAACGGGTGCTGGGCGGCGATCACCCAGACACCCTGACCGCCCGTAACAACCTCGCTGGTGCCTACCGAGAAGCGGGGCGGCTGGACGAGGCGATCCCGCTATTCGAGCAGAGCCTGGCCGATGCCGAGCGGGTGCTGGGTCCTGATCATCCTTTAGCATGCCTTGGTGGTTGCCCACACTCGACGCCTCCAGCGACAGTCGGCAAATCGATGCACCCGTCCCCTGGGCGACCTCGGGGCCCGTTTAGACACTAAGAGATTGCTGCAAGGCCTCGTTCATGCACCACGCGCCAGGCGCTCTCAACGTGCGGTTGGGTGAAGAGGGAGGACTTGCGCTGATTCCATCGGCGAACTTCTTCGTGGGTGGCACCGCTATTCGCCATTGCGGTGGTGTCGTGAGTCATGACCCAGTGAACTGTCGCAAGAAGCTCCAATCCGTAGGTGCTCTCGAAACCCTCGATTTCGCTTAGTACCGAATGGATCCGCTCAGCGGTTGCCGGATGGCTGGCGATGTACCGATCCAGTCCCTCGTAGATCTCGGGTTTCACCCGGATTGGCTCGGCCTTGGTGATGGGCAGTGGGCCGTCTCCGAAACCGATGATGAAATGCCCTTCCATGTCGCGCAGAGATTTTCGCAGGTTGTCCGCGTACGGACCATATACAGCCGGGCTGAAGACCAGCCGGAGCGCTTCCCCGTTGGCCTGGAGGAAGTAAGCGAGCTTCTGGACCTCGACGAGCGTCGGGGGTTCGAACGAAACTCGCTCATACTCCCGCATAAGCGCCAGCAGCGCGGCGCGGGCTGGTGTCAGTTTCGGCGTCGGTTCACGGCTTGGCTGCTCAGCAGCGCTCGGAGCACCCTTTGGAGCGAAGATGCGTACGTCGACAGCGCCAGCAAGCGGCTTGAGAGAGCGCAGCATCCGTGGCTCGACATCACGCCAGTCCAATCCGCCATTGCCGCATCCGAGGGGTGGGATAGCGATGGATGTGATGCCGAGTTCGCGGATCACCCGGGTCAAGTCGTGGAGGCCGGTCTCGATATCGATGAGCTTGGATCGGGCACGCCAGTGCCGCTTCGTAGGGAAGTTGATGATGTACCGAGGACCAGTCAGAGATCCAGTCTCCCATACATGCATGCGACCGAGCGTCACCTCACCCCGCTTGCAGGCCGCCTCGTAGGCCTTGAACATCGCAGGCCACGCCTTCTTGAACTGCAGGGCGATCCCCTTGCCCATGATGCCCTCGGTGTTCACGGTGTTGACGAGCGCATCCACGTCCTGTGTGAGGAGGTTCCCAGTACCTCGTGTGATCGGCATCGGCATCCCTCAGAAATACCACTCGGCACTGACAACGACGGGGGTCGACACACCAGCCGCACCCAGTAGGGTCTGGACCTGAGCACGGGCCCGCTCGGTCTTCGTCGCGATTCCTTCGATGACCTGCCACGGAACGCGGGGATGGACGAGGCACTCCGCCTGGCGGCGTTCCTTGCGGTCAGGATCCTCCGGCGTGTTGTTCCAGTACACCGCTGTCATTAGAGGCCAGTCGATGAAGTCATCGCCATCTAGGACGCTGTCGTGATCGGTCATGTCGGCGTAGCCCAGCTCCGCGTGGCGCGGCCTGGCTCCTGCTGTTCGCGGTCCTGGTCGCGGTGTGGCCGGTCACCCTCGTCGCGATCCTCGGTTACCTGGCCGCGTCGGGCCGGGGCTGGCCTGCGGCCCGGCTGCGCCGCGCCGCCGCAGGCGCACTGGTCATCACCGCTGTTTACGCGGACGGTCAGGCCTGGACGATGGAGGTGCCCTGGACTTCGATGCTGACCGGGGGCAGCGGCCGGGCCGCCGGGCCGTTGACGACCGCACCGGTGGCGATGGCGAACTTGCTGCCGTGGCAGGGGCAGTTGATGGTGCCGCCCGACACGGCGTCCACGATGCAGCCCTCGTGGGTGCAGACCGCGCTGAACGCCTTGAACGTGCCGGACTGCGGCTGGGTGATCACGATCTTCTGGGCGGTCAGGATGTCGCCGCCGCCCACGGGGACCTGGGAGGTCGTGGCCAGCACGGCGGGGCCGGCCGAGGACGCCGGGCCGGTCCCGGAGCTGGCGGCCGCCGAAGTGCTGCTCGGGGCGGGCGGGGGCCCGGCTATCCCGCTGTTGGAGTTGTAACGCGAGCATCCGGCCAGCGCGGCGGCGCACGCGGCGCCGACGCCGGCCAGGAGCGCGCGGCGGCGGGAGGCGGGGACGCTGGACTCGGTCATAACGGGGCTCCTCAGCGGTGCAGGCCGAAGGTGGAAAAGAACCAGAAGGCGGAGCTGAACCAGATGCCAATCAGGGCGAGGAACACCACCGCGCCCCAGAACGGCAGCACCCAGCTGCGCAGCCCTTGCTTGGGCAGGATCAGCATCTTAACCGTGAACGCGCCGAAGAACGCGCAGCCCAGCACCGAGTGGATCAGGACCCGGGTGCTGTAAGACTGGAACCCCAGCGCGTACAGGCAGTGGATCGCGACCGGAACGGCCAGGATGAACGCCAGCCGGCCGGACCACCGGTGCAGGGTGCCGATCCACGACGGCGCGGTGACGCGCGGGACCTTTCCGTACATCACCAGGGCCGAGACCACCTGGACGATGGCGAAGAACGTGGCCCCGGTGGCCAGCCACGACTTGACGTAGCCCGGGCTGGAGAAGCCCGCGATGTTGACCGCCACCCCGGTGGGGTGATGCAGCCGCCCGTAGAGGCCGAGGGTCAGCGCGACGAGCCCGCCGATCAGGCAGGGCACGACCCATTTGAGCGCGCCCGAGCTGACCGGCTGGGATGGCAGCGGTGCGGACGTGCCCTGTTGTGCGGTCATCATGATCTCCGTTTAAGTGGCTAAGGGGTACGGCACATCAGAATCCGCTGCCGCTGATTCCGCTGATCTGGGTGGCGTGCAGCACGGTGCCGTCGTAAGTGGCGGTACCCGCGGCCACGTCGAGCAGGGGCGCCGCGATCACCGTGGGCGCCGCGGCATCGGGATTGAGCAGGATGGAGCCGATCTGGGTGCCGTCGGACATGACGATCCAGCCGGCCTTGACCGCGTTCCCGTGCACCATGCCGGTGGCTATGTACAGGCCGGCCGGGTTGTGCACCATGGGCAGCATCGAGACCTTGAAACTGGTGTCGTGGACGCTGACGGCCCCGCTCATCGTGCCGGTCGAGTTAAAGTCCAGGCTGAGCTGAGCGTTGTTCTTGCCGGTCAGGACCAGCTTCCCGCCGGACACGGTGCCCTGGAACCAGGACGCCACGGTCGGGCCGTTGCAGATGTAGGCGATCGCCTTGTTGCCGTGGATCGCCACCGCGACGGACGCGTTCCCCTTCTCCGCCTTGCCCGCGAAGTTGACCGCGGTCGGCACGCTCGCGTACGTGGTCGAGGTCGCGGTGGGCGTGGGCGATGCCGCGGCTGAGGTCGCCACCGCGGGCGCCGACGATGACGCGGCGGTGCTGGCCGCTGGCGCCGACGTGGCGGGCGCGGAATAGCTCGTCGGCGACTTGGCCGGGTTGGGGTAGCTCACCATGTTGACGATCAGCAAGACGATGCCGAACACGGCACCCGTCAGCAACGTGAGCAGCGGCGTGTTGCGTTTCATGTCCGTTCCTACGGAAACTAGAGCCCGCCGGGTTCAGTTCAGCCCGGCAGCACGTCAGATTTTTGCTGGTGTCGAGCGGGGCACACGCCGCGGCGCCTAGCCGGCCGCCCGGATCTGGCGCAGGGAACGCAGCGAACAAAGCTGGCAATGGCCTCGAATATGCCGATATCGGCGCAATACACGCATGATTTCCACTCCCCCCACCCAGGCGCTCTGCGTCAGCCTGGCTGATGCTCAGACAGTACTAGAGATGACATCTCGGTTCTAGATGCCATTCTCGATACCAGAGTGAACACCTCCCGCACCTGCCTGGAGGGCCCGCCCCGGTCCTGCGTATCGTCGGCGTAACGGCATCCACCACGGGCACCCACCACGGGCATCCACCACGGGCATCCACCACGGGCATCCACCACGGGCATCCACCACGGGGGGTTAGGCGCTTTGATCGTGAATGAACGCAGCCGCAGCGCACCCGGCGGGCCAGGGGGTCCAGGCCCGGTCACGATCTTCGGGCCCGACTTCCCGTTCCCGTTCGACGACTGGATCGCGCACCCGGCCGGCCTCGGCTCGATCCCGGCCGAACGCCACGGCGAGGAGGTGGCCGTGATCGGCGCGGGCATCTCCGGCCTGGTCGCCGCGTACGAGCTGATGAAGCTCGGGGTCAAGCCGGTGGTCTACGAGGCGTCGCAGATGGGCGGGCGGCTGCGGTCGCAGCCGTTCGAGGGGGCCGAGGGCGTGGTCGCGGAGCTCGGCGGGATGCGGTTCCCCGTATCGTCCACGTCCTTCTACCACTACGTGGACAAGCTGGGCCTGCAGACCAAGCCGTTCCCGAACCCGCTGACCGAAGCCGCCGGGAGCACGGTCGTCGACCTGGAGGGCGACACGTACTACGCCAGTTCGCTCGGCGACCTGCCCCCGATGTTCCGCGAGGTAGCCGACGGGTGGGCGCAGGCGCTGGAAGAGGCGCGGTTCACCGACGTCCAGAACGCCATCCGGGCGCGGGACGTCGGGACGCTGAAGTCGCTGTGGAACGACCTGGTGCCCCGCTGGGACGACCGCACGTTCTACGACTTCGTGGCCAACTCCCAGGCGTTCTCGAAACTCTCGTTCCGGCACCGGGAGGTGTTCGGGCAGGTCGGGTTCGGCACCGGCGGCTGGGACTCGGACTTCCCCAACTCCATGCTGGAGATCTTCCGGGTGGTGATGACCAACTGCGACAGCGACCAGCGCCTGATCGTGGGCGGCGCGGAGCAGGTGCCGCGCGGGATCTGGCGCTGCCCGGCGCCGCGGCCCGCGCACTGGCCGGCCGGGACCTCGCTGGCCGCGCTGCACTCCGGCGCGCCGCGGCCCGGCGTGGCGCGGCTCGCCCGCGATCGCGCGGGCCTGATCGCGGTCACCGACGCCTGGGGCGATACCCGCCGGTATCCGGCCGTGCTGGTCACGTGCCAGGGCTGGCTGCTCACCACGCAGATCGAGTGCGAGGAGAGCCTGTTCTCGCAGAAGCTGTGGACGGCCCTGGACCGCACCCGCTACATGCAGTCGTCCAAGACCTTCGTGCTGGTCGACCGGCCGTTCTGGAAGGACAAGGATCCCCGTACCGGCCGCGACGTCATGAGCATGACGCTGACCGACCGGCTGACCCGCGGCACGTACCTGTTCGACCACGGCGCGGGCCAGCCGGGCGTGATCTGCCTGACCTACTCCTGGATGAGCGACGCGCTGAAGATGCTGCCCGAGCCGGTCGACCGCCGGGTCAAGCTGGCTCTCGGCGCGCTGCGCAAGATCTACCCGGACGTCGACATCGCCAGCCACATCATCGGCGACCCGATCACCGTGTCCTGGGAGGCCGACCGGCACTTCCTGGGCGCGTTCAAGGGCGCGCTGCCCGGGCACTACCGGTACAACCAGCGCATGTACGCCCACTTCGTGCAGGACGACCTGCCGGACGAGCAGCGCGGCATCTTCATCGCCGGCGACGACGTCTCCTGGACCCCGGCCTGGGTCGAGGGCGCGGTCCAGACCTCGCTGAACGCGGTCTGGGGCATCATGCATCACCTGGGCGGCCGGACCTACCCGGACAACCCGGGGCCCGGGGACGTGTTCGCCGACATCGCGCCGATCGCCCTGCCTGACTGAGCTGCCCGACTGAGCTGCCCGACTGAGCGAGCGGGCCGACTGAGCGAGCGGGCCGACTGAGCCGGGTCAGAAGGCGGCCAGGGCCGACAGGCCGGCCTGGGCCACCTCCATGTCCTGGGTCCAGTGGCCGCCGCTGACGCCGATCCCGCCGACCACGGCGTCGCCGACCTTGATCGGGTAGCCGCCGCCGAACACCACCAGCCGCTCGATCCCGGTGGCCGCGCCCATGGCCAGCGGCGGGTCGTCCTTGACGAAGTCGTGCCACGCATCGGTGGCCAGGCCGAAGCCGGCCGCCGTGTAGGCCTTGTCCTGGGCCACCTGGACCGACAGCAGGGGCGCGCCGTCCATGCGGCTGAACGCCTTCAGCACCCCGCTGTCGTCCGCGATGGCGATCACGAAGGGAATGCCCATCTCGGCCGCCTTGTGCTCGGCCGCCACGATCATGGCCCGGGCCAGTTCCGTGGTCACGCTGGGCCGCTCAAATGTCGCTGCCATCCGTACCTCCGCTCCCCGGCCCCGGCGCATCGGCCTTGACGGCGTACCGCTGTTCGGCCTCGCGCACCTGGGGCAGCCCAATGAAATCGACGAACTCCGCGAACGTCGGCAACTCGCTCATCGCCCCGGCGGGCGTGCCCGCCCGGGCGATTTCATGCAGTATCCGCCGCATGGCCGCGGTCGCGGCCAGCAGGGTGCTGATCGGGAAGATGATGATCCGGTAGCCGAGCTCCCGCACCCGTTCCAGGCTGATCGGCGGGGTCTTGCCGCCCTCGGCCCAGTTGAACAGCAACGGCACGCCGGGCAAGGCCCGTACCGCCGCCTCGGCCTCCGCCTCGCTGGTCAGCGCCTCGATGAACAGCACGTCGGCCCCGGCGTCGCGGTACATCCGGCCGCGCTCCAGGGCGGCATCCAGGCCCGCCACGGCCCGGGCGTCGGTCCGGGCGATGATCACGAAGTCGGGCTGGGCCCGGGCTTCGACCGCCGCCCGGACCTTCTCGGCCATCTCCTCGGCCGGGATGACCAGCTTGCCCTCCATGTGCCCGCACTTCTTCGGGGCCACCTGGTCCTCGATGTGGATCCCGGCCACCCCGGCCGCCTCGTAGGCCGCGACCGTGCGGATCACGTTCAGCGGGTTGCCGTAGCCGGTGTCCGCGTCGGCGATGACCGGGACATCCACGCAGTCCGCGATCCGCCCGGCGTTGCCCGCCATCTCGGTCATGGTCAGCAGGCCCACGTCCGGCCGCCCGATGAGGGCCGCCGAGGTCCCGAACCCGGTCATGTACACGGCCGGGAACCCGGCCTCCTCGACCAGCCGGGCCGACAGCGGATCGAACGCACCCGGCGCCACGATGGTCTGGCCGGACTCCAGCAGGGCCCGCAGCCGGGCCGGGCCGCCGGGCCGGCGGGTCAGCCGGGCCGTCACCGGCCGCCCCACGCCGGCGTACGTTGACAGGCATCCCACCGCGCACATGTGGCCACGGCTGCACTCTAAGCCTTTGGGTACCGGCCGCACCACGGACCGTTCGGCGGAAAGATCTTTATTTATCCGAACGGGCCGTGGCTATGCGCCTCAGCCGACCTTGGTCCCGGTCAGCAGGCCGGCGGGCACGGGCTGGCCGTTCTTGAGCGCGTTGAACAGCTGCAGGGCCTGGCTCTGGTTCCACAGCACCGTGTCGCCGGCGCTGGTGTAGTAGTTGGAGTTGGCGATCGGGACGGTGCCGGTCTGCGGGTTGCGCAGCGCCAGTGCGGCCTGGACCAGGTCGTACAGGTGCGTGCCCTGGTCCACGGAGATCGAGCTGGCGGCGGCCGAGCCGAACGGCAGGGCGGTGAACGGGTTGAGGAACACGCCGGGGCTGGTCGCCTTGTCCAGCAGCGCCTTGAGGAACGCCCGCTGGTCCTCGATCCGCTGCAGGTCCTCGTCGGCGAACGAATGCCGGTCCCGGACGAAGGCCAGGGCCTGGGTGCCGTTCAGGTTCTGGCAGCCGGCCTTGAGGTTGACGCCTGAGTCGCTGTCGTGCAGCGCGGTGGGCAGGCAGATGTACACCCCGCCGACCTGGTTCACCACGCTGACCAGCCCGCCGAACCCGATGCCCATGTAGTGGTCGATATGCAGGCCGGTGACGTTCTGCACGGTCTGGGCCAGCAGCGTCGGGCCGCCGAAGGCCAGCGCCGCGTTGATCTTGTTCTTGCCGTGGCCGGGGATCGGCACGTAGGAGTCACGCGGGATGCTGATCAGCACCGGTGTTCCGGTGCCCATGTGCAGCAGCATCAGCGAGTCGGAGTCGGACGTGCCGAAGTCGAAGCCGACGTGCAGGTTGACGATCTGCTGGGTGGACAGGCCCTGGCGGGAGTCCGAGCCGACGATCAGCCAGTTCTGGCCGGCCGAGGTCCCGGCGAAGGCCGGCAGCGCGACCGACCGGTTCAGCTTGCCGTCCAGCCAGAAGTACGAACCCACCGTCCCGGCGATCAGGACCACCACCACGATGGCCACGATCAGCGCGATCCGCCGCCCGTGGCGGCCCGGCTGGCCCCAGAACCGCCACCGGCGCCCGCCGGTCCGCGGCGGCGGGCCCGGCTGGCCGCGGCCCGGCTGGCCGCGGCCCGGCACCGAAACCGGCGGCTGGGCGGGCCAGGCGGACCGGCCCGCATTAGCCATCGTCGGTCCCGGCTCGCCGGGCTGGTGCGGTCCGCGCGACCGGGGCTCGTCCCGGTACCACCCCTCAGGCCAATCGCTCATGATCCGGCACCTTCATGTTCTGCTGATGACGCCCCGGCATTCACGATAACGAGCGCCGCGCACCGCTCGCGCCATGTCGCCCGGTTCGGTGCTGGCCAGGATTCGGTGCTGGCCAGGATTCGGTGCTAGCCAGGATTCAGGGGTCAGCTGGTGCGCTGGGTGATGAAGACGAACTCGCGGCCGGGACGGTCGGGGGCGTCCCGCACGTCCAGCACCCGGTAACCGTGGGCGGCCAGGCTGTGCTCCAGTTCCTCGCGGCCGCGGAACCGCAGCGTGGAGTCCGAGGTGATGACCGTGCCGTCGGCCAGGAAGGTGTAGGTGTAGCGGAACGAAACCAGCGGCAGGTCCACCATGGTGACCTGGCGGCGCTGCTCGACCGGGCCGCTGCCCGGGACGTCGCAGGTGACCGGGCCGGGCTCGGCCGCCCACTCCTCCCAGGCCCGGCGGGCGGGACGCCGGGTCTCGAACACCAGGTACCCGCCGGGACGCAGAGCGGCCCGGACCGCCTGCAGGACCTGCGCCCAGTCGTCGTCGGTGACGAAGACCTGGGCCACGTTCCCGGTCATCACGGCCAGGTCGGCTCCGGCCGGCGGCAGCCCGGTCGCGCCGGCCTGGATCCAGGTGACGGCGGCGGCGCCGTCCTTGGCCCGGGCCACCTCGAGCGAGGCCGCGGCCGGGTCGGCGGCGGTGACCTTGCGGCCGGTGGCGGCCAGGAGCAGGGCCAGGCAGCCGGTGCCGCAGCCGACGTCGAGCACCCGGTCCGCGCCGAGTTCGCCGGCGATAGCCAGGTAGGCGGGCAGGTCATCACGCGGCCCGTCGAAGGCGTCGTAGACCTGGGCCAGGCGAGGGTGGGCGAAGATCGCGTCGGGCACGCTGCGACCATACCGTTCCTATTGAGCTAGCAGGAGATAGTCCTGGCTGGCCGGCGCCCCGGACGGTCCTGGGCTGCCTGGTTGCCTGCCATGATCCGGTGAGGCCGGCCGGTCTTGCTGCCGGGCGGATGCCGGGGACCTCTTGAGGTGGCAGGGTTCCTGGGTGCGGGCCTGGATGCCGGGGATGTCCTGGGTCGCGCCTGGGCTGGCCGTGCCGCCTCCTCCGGGGCGGGCTGGTTCCCTGTCGCGCGGCGCCTGGCCCGGTGCCCGAGCCCGCGTCGCCCGGTCACCAGCGCTGCCGCGTGATGGCCGGTCGCCTTCGGGTGATGCTCCCGCAGCGGGGCGAGCCAGTGCTCAGCCCCCCACCGGGAGGTGTAAGCAGGGTCAACGACGACGACTGCCAGGCCGGCGTTGGCGGCCATCTGTACCAGGCGGCCGCGGAACCGGGCGGTTGGGATGCCGGAGACCGCCCGCCGGAATCCGCGTCCCCGCCTGCCGCGCGAGGGCCGGCTGCCGTGACGCTCGCGTCCCTCGGACCGGGCCTCGGCGAAGTCCAGGTCCTCGATCACGATCGCCCGCGCGCCATGCTGTCCCGCCGTGGCGATGAGGCCGCTGATGGCAGCCCGCAGCCGTCCGTCGCGGGCAGTGGCGGGCAGCCCGGCCAGGTGGCCGGGGTTCCAGCCGGCCCTGCGCGCACCGGGCGGCCAGGTCACGGCCAGCCAGCATCCCCAGATGCGCCCCGACGGCACGCAGCACACTCTCATCGGCGGGCGAGACGCGCAGCCGGGCCCGCACCCTGGCCCCGGCCGGGGCAGCCGCCACGAACGGAGCGACGATCTCCCGCAACCCCCTCACCCGGCACCGCCATTCACGACATTCTGTTCATAACCGACACACGGCAAGACTACTATATAGAACATTATTTTGCCTACTAGGACACGCTAGCTCAGTCAATTGTTGAACCCCTGGCTCAGGGTTCCAGGGCGGCGCGCACTAGGGCGTGTCCCGTAGATCTTGGGCTCTGGCTGGTGTAGATCGAAGCGGGTGAATGACCGCCTGGATCGGCACGACCTCACTGATGAGGAGTGGCAGCGGCTGGTGCCGGTGATGCCCGCTACCAGATCCCGTTTGATGATTTACGGGCATGCGCCCTAGCGGTAGAAGCCGCGGCCGCGCCGGCGTTGGCGGTGCTGTCCTCGGCGATCAGCGCGTCTGCCTGCCGGATCGGTGGGCTGGATGGGGTCACCGCCTCGATCGCCGGAGGCCGGGACCGGGATTGGGCAGCGTTCTCGGCGCTATTCGCTGAGAACGCTGCCCGTAACAGGGAGGTGCCCGCGCTGCACCGTCCGTCAGCCGGGCACGATGACGACGCGCGGGCCGCCGTCCCGGGCGGCGGCCCAGCCGGCCGTGACCTGCGACAGCCGGAATGTCCGGGTCGGCACCGTGACCCGGCCGTCCGCGATCATCTGCATGTACACCGGCACCTGGGCCATGATCGCGCTGACCGAGCCCGACCCGGCGCCGCTGCCGGAGATGCGCAGGCGGCGGCTGCGCAGCAGCGCGGCGGGCACCGAGGCCTGCGGCCCGGCGGGCGCGCCGATCTCGATGTAGCTGATGTCGCTGCGCTCCTCGTGCAGGCCGCGCCGGGCCAGCGCCGCGAACATCGCCTCGGCCACGGGGCCCCAGACGAAGTCCAGGACCAGGCCGGGCACCTCGCCGTCCAGCGCGGCGGCCAGCGCGGCGGCGTCCGCCTGCTGATCGCCGCTGAGCGGCACCGCCGTGGCGCCGGCCTGGGCGGCGCGGTCGAGCCCGGCCCGGCTGCGGCCCGCGCCGATGACACGGGCAGCGCCGAGGATGCGGGCGTTCTGCACGGCGAGCAGGCCGGCCATCCCGGTCACTCCGAGGATGACCACGGTGCCCAGCGCGTCCGCCGGGGGACCCGTCCTGCCCGTCTGCTGGCCCGCCGCCTCTGCCTGGTCGCGGTGGGCTAGCAGCGGCATCCAGGAGGACAGGCCGGGGTTGAGCCCGCCGGCGACGGCTGTCGGCTCGGCCCCGGCCGGCAGCGGGATCCCGCCCGGAACGGCCATCCGCTCGGCCAGCGTGCCGTAGGGCGCCTCGATGTAGCCGGTGTAGCGGAGCGTGCCGTCGGCGGTGCGGGCTACCGCGTCGACCCCGGGGATGAGCGGGTAGCCGCCGGTGCTGCCGTAGTGCCGGCCCTCGGCCAGCGAGCGGGTCACCGGGTGGATGCCCGCGGCGGCCAGTTCGGCCAGTTCGCGCCCGGCGGTCACGACGGGCTCGGCGAAGTCGCCGAACCGTGGCGCCTCGCCCGGCGCGTGCGTCACTGCTGCCTTCATGGTGTGCCCTCGATCCTGATCTCCGTGAGAGTTTGATGTACAACGGTTGCATAAGCAACGGTTGTTTGTCAAACACCCTGCTATAGTCTCGCTATGGCAGCTGCCCCGGACTTCCCTGATGACCTGGCTACGCTGTGGTTCTTGGTGCACCGCGTGGCCGGATTGATGGACCGCGCCGGGGAAGCCCTGTTCCGCCGTGGGCTGAGCGTCTCGCTGGCGCAGTTCCTGGTCCTGAGCGTCGTCGACGCCTACCCCGGCGACCTCAACCAGCAGGCGATCGCGGATCGGCTCGGGCTGACCAAGGGGACCGTGAGCCGGCAGATCGACAACGCCGTGGCTGCCGGCCGGATGACCGTCCAGGTCTCCGAGCGCACCCGCCGAGAGAACCACATTGCCCTCACGCCCGCCGGCAAAGACCTTGTCCGACGCGGCGACGCCCTGTTCCGTGACGCCCAGCGCAACGTGCTCCCGGTCATCGACGACGACGACATGGCAGCGGCCCTTCGAGTCCTCAGCAGCCTGAACGCATCGCTCGACAGGATCCGCTAGGAGCCTGCTGAAAAAGGGCCGCAGCTCACGGCGTGTTTGCCGGCTTGACGTTCGATGACCTGGGATAATCTTCTCATGCAGGGCTTCGAGCGGATGGACCGGGAGTTTACGGACGCGGAGCTGCTGGCCGGTCACCTGGTCCCGGCGGGAAGCATGTTCGCGTTCCTGGCCGCGCACCGGGCCGAGGTGTTCCCGGATGCGGATTACGCGGACCTGTTCGCCCCGCCGGGGTTCGGCCGGCCGTCGCTGCCGGCCACCCGGATGGCGGCGGTGCTGGCGCTGCAGGCGCTGTGTGACCTCTCGGACCGGGAGACCGCCGAGGCGGTCCGGTTCGACGTGCGCTGGAAGGTTGCCTGCGGGCTGGCGATCGATGACCAGGGCTTCGATGCGTCCTCGCTGGTGTACTGGCGCAAGCGGATCGCGAAGTCGGGCCGCCCGCATCGGGTCAATGACGCGGTCAGGAAGGTGATCGAGCAGACCGGGATGCTGACGGGCCGGCGGCGTCGCGCGGTGGACTCCACGATCCTGGCTGACGGGGTGGCCACCCAGGACAGCGTCACCCAGCTGGTGGCGGCGATCCGGCGGGTGGCGCGGGAGGTCCCCGGGCGCGGCGGAGCAGATCGCGGCGGTGTGCACGGGGCATGACTACACCAAGCCGGGCAAGCCGAAGATCGACTGGGATGACCCGGCCGCCAAGGATCAGCTGGTGTCGGCGCTGGTCAACGACGCGAACGCGCTGGTGGCCGCGCTGGAGGGCCGCGACCTGGACGAGCCGGCGGCGTCGGCGCTGGCGCTGCTGGCTCTGGTCGCCGGGCAGGACGTCGAGCCGGCCGAGGGGTCGGACGGGACCGACGGGCGGTGGCGGATCGCCCGCAAGGTCGCCGAGGACCGGACCATCTCGACGGTCGATCCGGATGCCCGGCATACCCGCAAGTCGCCCGAGGCCCGCCGCGACGGCTACCGTGCGCACGTGGCCGCCGACCCGGAGACCGGGATCATCACCGACGAGAAGCTGACCAAAGCCGCCGGGACCGAGAACTCCGACCCGGCGGTGGCGGAGGAGTTCCTCGCCGCCGAGGCTGGCGGCGGCGACGGCGGGGATGTACGGCAGGCCGCGGGCGGCCGCGACCTTGACATCAGCGGCACCGGCCGGGCAGCCCCGGACGCCGCGGGCGGCCACGACAGCCGCGACGGCGGCAGCAGCGAGCGTGACAGCGGCCGGCTTGCCTGGTACGGCGACTCGGCCTACGGCACCGGGGACCTGCGCGGCGCGATCGGTGACGCCGGCCACGACGCGGTGATCAAGCCCAAGCCGCTGCAGGCCCCGGTGCCCGGCGGGTTCACCGTCGATGACTTCACCGCGGACGAGCAGGCGGGCACGGTCACCTGCCCGGCCGGGCACACCGTCGCGCTGAGCCGCACCCGGATCGCCACCTTCGGCGTCTTGTGCCGGGACTGCCCGCTGCGCCAGCGGTGCACCACCTGCAAGACCGGCCGCAAGCTCGTCCTGCACCCCCGCGACGACCTGCTCCGGGCCGCCCGCGCGGACTGGGCCGCGTCCACCGGGCTGCGCGAGGACTACATGAAATACCGGCCCAACGTGG
Source organism: uncultured Actinomycetes bacterium (assembly GCA_963835775.1). GTDB lineage: Bacteria > Actinomycetota > Actinomycetes > Streptosporangiales > Streptosporangiaceae > Palsa-504. Next base: position 100,365 of record CAWIHB010000016.1, read on the forward strand.
AGCGCGCCGTCGCCCAGGTCGCCACCTGGCGGGGCCGGCGGCTCAAGCTCCGCTACCGGGGGGTCGCCCGCAACCACGCCTGGCTGAAGCGCCGCACCGCCGCCCTCAACCTGCGCAACCTGATCGGCAAGGGCCTGGCCCGCCGGGACGGCGCCCGGGTGCTGGCCACCTGACCAGGGACCAGGCTGCCCCCGGAACGGCAGGCCGGCCGGGCGGGAGGCCCGGACCGCCCCGGCCGGCCACCCGAAGCCGGTCCTGCAAGACAGCCAACGCGGCCACAGGGCCGGCACAGCCATAACACGGCGCATGACCCGTCATGGACGGCCACCAGAACCACCCCAATTCAGCAGGCTCCTAGGGCACGCAGCTCGTCGTCGGGCAGGCCGGCCGCGTCCTGGGGGCTGAGCCGGATGGTGCCTTTGCTGGACTTCAGCTCCGGGTGGCGGGTGATGAAATCGTCGCGCTCCTGCGGCCAGCCGTAGACCGACAGGCCGTGCTGCCAGGCCCCGATGTACAAACGCCGGCGGCCGACCTTGTAGGTGGGGATCCGGTAGGAGATGACCACGGCCGCGTCGGGGTAGGCGGCCAAGACCAGGCCGTGCAACCGGTCGAACAGGGGCCGGTGCTCGGCTGGGATGGCGTCTATGTAGCGCTGGACCGCCTCATCCACCGCCATGGTGTCCTCCCTGGGCTAAGTGCTGATCCCACGCTACGGGAAGGAGTTCAGGGCCCGGATTGAACCATCCGGCGGAAGGGTACCGGTACGGCACACGATCAGCTTCGTGCGAGCGCCCAGGGAGGTCCGGATGCGTATCAGCGATGTACTGCGCGGCAAGGGAACGCAGGTTGTCACCATCACTCCGGACACGACGGTGCGCCACCTGCTGGCGGTCCTGGCGGAGCACGGCATCGGAGCTGTCGTGGTGTCCCACGATGGGACTTCGGTGGAGGGGATCGCCAGTGAGCGGGACATCGCGCGGGCGCTGGCCGCGCGCGGCGCCGCGGTGATGTCGGAGCCGGTCACGGCGATCTACACCGCCGAGGTGTACACGGTCACGCCGCAGACCTCGCTGGACGACGTGATGCGCATGATGACGGACCACCGGATCCGGCACGCGCCGGTCGTGGTGGACGGCCAACTGCGCGGGATCGTGAGCATCGGCGACGTGGTGAAAAACCGCATCGACGAGCTGGAAACCGAGCGGACCGCCCTGTCCGACTACATCACCAGCGCCCGCTAGCCAGCGCGGCGGGCCCGCCGGTTCACCCGGCTGGCCGGCCAGGCTGAGCATGGCGCGGGCGTGGTTAGCCAGGGTCCACACGGTGCTGAAGTGCGGCTGGAGCGGCGGCCCGCTGCCGGTGGCAGACAGGTGACCGAAGGCGACTCTGCGTTATCGGTTGGGCTCGTCTTCTTCGGTCAGGTACGGACCCAGGCGCCTGCGTCGCTGCCACTGCTTGTAGCTCCGGACCGGATGCGCCAGTGACCGGATCCCGTCCAGGTCGATGCCACCGAACCAGGTAACGGGAAACCCCATCACGCGCTGCGGTTCCGGACCCTGCCTGGTACGCGAACCTGGCTGCCACGGTATGCCCAGGACCCGGTTTGGCTCTTCTTGATCGTGCGGCATGATCCACTCCGGGGTGCTAACGGCTGGCCTGGAATTCATGCTAGCCGGGCGGGAGCACCTCGAACGCTGGGTGTTTCGGTGCGATCGCGCGCAGCTGATCGTCGGTGGAGTCCGGCCCGGTGCCCTCGAAGAAGATCCCGGTCTCCGCTTTCCAGCGCTTGAGGTAGGCGCGAAGGACCGGTACTTTCTCCTCGTCGCCGAGTTCCCGGCCGCGGAAGGGCTCGGCCCGCTTTCCCACCCGCAGTTCGCCGGCGCCGGCCGCCCGGAGGTTACGCACCCACTGGGTTTCGCCGCGGGGCGCGACGAGGTAGCGGCGGCTGTCGTAGCTGAGCAGGTTCACCGGGGTGGTGCGCCACTGTCCGCTGGACCGGCCCTTGACGGCCAGCACCCGCGAGCCGAGGACGCTGATGCCCCGCCTGGTCAGGAAGGCCACCAGCTGGTTGAAGACGTTACGAGTGAACCAGCCGGGCGCACGGTAGTGTTCGGGCACGCGGCCCAGCCTAGCCAGGCCGCCGGCCCGGCCTGATCACTGGCCCGGGCGGGGCGCCAGATGGATGATCGGCAGTTCCCGGTCGGTCTTCTGCTGGTACTGGGCGAAGCGGGGCGAGGCGGCGATGATCTGCTGCCAGGCCTGTGACTGGTTCAGCCTTCGGGCAGCGAGCGCGGCTCGAAGCCGGGCACCGGCTGGCTGGTGCCGTATTCGTAGGCGCCGCGGCTGCTGGACAAGGTGAGTACGGGACGACCCCGAGGGTAGACGGTCAGTTCAAGGGCGGCCAGGGCGGCGTGGGTGACGGCGCGGGTTCCGCCGCACGGGTCGGTGTACGGCACCGCCACCAGGTCGTCATCGGCTGCGGTCACCGAGATCTGGAGCTGGGCGGCAACGGAAGTGATGCGGGCGGTGAGGCAGTCCGGGCGGGCCTCGACGCTGACCCGCCGGTCCAGCCCACCCAGCGCGATCCGGTACCCGCCGAGGCTCAGCGCGCCCATCGCGGTCCACGGCGACCGGGCCGGACCGACCCTGATCCTGGCCAGCACCAGTTCCAGCCACGCCTCCGGCGCGGCGGCGAAGTCCGCGGCATGCAGCCACACCCACGAATCGGCATGCTCAGATCCCCAGTTGTGGCCGACGGTACCCCGCCACCCGGACACGGCGACCTCGCGGCCATCGATCTCGAGCCGGCCGGCGACCTGGCCGTCGGGGACGGTCGCCTCCAGCTTGGTGCGCGGCAGCGGCGCGCGGTACAACGCCGCCGGACGCAGCGGCCGCAGCGGCGGCTGCCCGCCAGTGATGGCCAGGTCCCAGCGCGCGGTGTGCTGGCCCAGCGCGGCCTGCCCCCGGAACTGCCCGGGCCCGGCGGCGGCGTCCGGCGGGAAGGCGCTGAAGACCTGCTTGATCACGGCCGGCGCCCGATCGGTGTCGCGATCGGTGTCGCGATCGGTGTCGCGATCGACGACCGTGCACCACAGCGCCACCGACTCCGGCCCCTGGCGGGGGCGATGACGGGTGTGGCGTATCCACAGCGCCCGGCGGGAGGCGGGATCGCGGGCGCTGACGAACCACGATTCGTACCCTGCGGCGCTCATCTGCCCATCATGCCGTCCCGCAGCGTCGCAGGAGTGGATCTGGCGGTGGCTTCCGCTGACATACTGACCGCATGCCCGGGCGAGCAATGGCAGACGGAAGCGGCACCGAGCCATCGGCTTCGCTCCGGTCACAGCATGTCGAGGCCACCCGCCGTGCCGTGCTCGCCGCCGCCCGCTCATCGTTCGGCAGCAAGGGCTACGCGCAGACGTCGGTCGATGAGATCGCGGCCGCGGCCCGGGTCACCAAGGGCGCGGTGTACCACCACTTCGCCAGCAAGGTGGCGCTGTTCCGCGCCGTGTACTCCGAGGTGGAGGCCGAGGCGCAGGCGCGGACGGCCGAGGCCGTCGACCCTAAGGCATCGCCGATCGACCTGCTCGTGGCCGGGGTGAACGCCTACCTGGACGTGGCGCTGGATCAGGAAGTCCAGCGGATCACGCTGATCGACGGGCCGGCTGTGCTCGGCCTGGAGCCGGAGGGCCCCGCCGACCAGCAGCCGGGCTACGTAGCCCTGCGGCTGGGCATTGCCACCGCCATCGCGCACGGCCACCTGCGCGACTTTGACCCCAACGTGGTCGCGCATCTCATCGGCGGTCTGGCGCTGCTGGGCGGCGTGCAAATCGCGCGCTCCAGCCAGCCCGAGGTGACCAGGGCGGCGCTGGGACAAGCGGTCGAGGCGATGCTCCGGGGCCTGGCTCCAGGCAGCGAAAAGTAACCGAGTCCGGCCAGCAACCAGGCTTGCCTTCGTTACATACCAAGAGTATGTTTTATACCTATGGAATCCAAGAAGCTCGAAACGCGGCTCGGGCCGCTGGCGTGGCGCTCGTCCGGCCAAGGGCCGGCGCTCGTCTTCTTCGCCGGCGCGCTCGCCAATGGTGACCTGTGGCGGGACGTCGTCGCCGCGCTTCAGGACCGGTACCGCTGCATCACGATCGACCTCCCGCTGGGCGCGCACCCGTGGCCGCTGGACGAGGGAGCCGACCGGTCGGCCGTCTCGCTGGCCCGGCTGGAGCTCGACTGCCTCGACCTGCTCGACGTGGCCGACGCCACGGTGGTCGCCAACGACACCGCGGGCGGGCTGCTGCTGCTGTCGCTGGCCACCGGTCATCCGGCGCTCGGGCGCGTGGGCCGCCTGGTGCTGACCAACTGCGAGAGCTACGACCAGTTCCCGCCGGACAAGCTCAGGAAGGTCTCGGCGATGTGCCGTGCCTTCCCGCGGCTGTCCGCGACCCTGCTCCGGCTGCAGAACCGGTCGACGCGTGGCCAGCGCAGGGGCCTGGCCACCGTCACGGCGCGCGGGCTGGACGACGAGCGCTGCGAATCGTTCTTCGGGCCGGTACGGCGTTCCCGGCGGGTAGCCGATGACCTGGTCGCGGCCATGGCCGGCTTCCGCCCGCAACTGCTCATCGACGCCGCCGGGGTGATCCCGCAGTTCGACCGGCCGGTCCTGCTGATCTGGGGCGAGGAGTGCGGATTCTTCCCGATCCAGCACGCGCGCCGGCTAGCGGCCGACTTCCCCCGGGCCACGCTGGTCCCGGTGCCCGGGGCCAGCACGTGGGTCCCGGTCGACAATCCGGCCGTGGTGGCCGACGCGATCGCCTCGTTTGCGCCGGCCCCGGCGCTCGGGAACTGACGGCACGGCGCTCGGGACGTGACGGGTCACGGCGCGGCTATGCCCTGGCAGATCCGGTCGCCGACCTGGACCGGGCGGAACAGCACCTGACCGGCCAGGGAGTCCGGATCCTGGACCGCGACGCCAGCACCTTGCTGGCCGATCCCGGCACCACGTTCGGCGCGCCGTTCCGGTTCACCACCGGTGCCATCCCCGGCGACCCGCGCGACGCCGGCTAGACGCGCCGGGGTCTCCGTATGATGGCGGCTGGGAGGTGGCGGGCGCGGAGATCACGCGGGCGGAGTGCTGGGAGCGGGCCAGGCTGCTGCGGGTCCGTTCGTATGACGTCACGCTGGATCTGACCCGGGAGGAGTCCTTCGGCTCGGTCTGCGTGGCCCAGTTCGATTGCACCGAACCCGGCGCGGCCAGCCACGCGGACCTGGTGGCGCGGGCGGCACATGAGATCAGGCTGAACGGAACGTGGCTCGAGCCCGCGGCCACCTGGTCTGGCGGCCGGATCGCGCTGCCCGCCCTGGCGGCGCGCAACGAGCTGCGGGCGGTGGCCGACTGCAGCTACTCCGGGTCGGGCACCGGGATGCACCGGTCGGCCGGGAGCGACGACGGCGGCACCTACGTCTACGGGAAGCATCCGGTGGCCTCCGACGCGGCCACGCTCAGCGAGGCGATCGCCAACTTCGACATGATCAGCTACGCCAAGGGCGCCTCGGTGCTCCGGCAGCTGTCCGGCTACGTTGGCGAGCAGGAGTTCTTCTCCGGACTCCGCGGCTACCTGGTCCGGCACGCCTACGGGAACGCCCGGCTGGCTGACCTGATCGACGCCGTGGCGGCCAGCTCGGGCCGGGACCTGGCCGCCTGGTCCAGGGCCTGGCTGCAGACCGCCGGGCCCAGCACGCTGCGCGGCCGGTTCCGCACCGACGCCGACGGCGCGTTCACCGAGTTCGCCATCCTGCAGGAGGGCACCTTCATGCGCCCGCACCGGGTCTCGGTCGGGCTCTACCTGCGGTCCGACGGCACGCTGGCGCGCAGCTACGGCCTGACCGTCGATGTCGCGGGAGCCCGCACCGAGGTGCCGGAGCTGGTGGGCGCCCGCCAACCCGACCTGATCCTGCTCAACGACGACGACGCCGGCTATGTCCTGGTCAGGTTCGATCCGCGATCGCTGCGGACGGTACTGGAGTCGGTCGGCGAGCTGCCCGGAGACGCTGGCCGCGGTGGCCCGCGGGTTCATCCAGCCAGAGCACGGCGACCTGCTGGCCGGCTACGCCGGGCGGTATCTGGCCGCGATCGAGGACATCTGGGCGCGCAGCGGCGGTCATCAGCGGGTGCAGCTCGGCACGCTGCTGTTCCCCTACCCGGCGGTCGCGCCGGAACTGCCGGGGCTGATCGAGGAGTTCCTGACCGCCGCGCCCCGTGACCCGGCCCTGACCCGGATGCTGCGCGACCGCCAGGACGAGGTACGGCGGGCGCTGGACTCACGCGCCCTTAAGACTTAGAAGAGGGTCGGCGGCCCGGCCGGGACCGGCTCCGGGAGCGGCTCGACGTCGGGGACCCGGGCCCGCACGTCGTCGTGGAACCGGCGGGCCAGCTCGAGCGCGTCGACGTTGTCGGGCGTATGGATGAAGACGGTCGGGGAACGCCCCTCACGCAGCCAGCAGGCCACCGTGTCAAGCCAGGGCCGCCAGCCCGCGGCGGTCCGGGCCGCGTCGTCCCGGCCGATGTAGCGGACGACCGGATAGGCGGTGAGGGCCCGCGACCGGCGGGGCAGGCGCGGCTTCTTGGTCCACGCCTCCCGCTCGGCAGCGGTCACCGGCGGGCTCCCGAACAGGACGGTGGTGTCGAACGTCACCCATTCGGCGCCGACGTCACCGAGAGCGCGCTCGAGCTGCTGTTCCGATCGCGGATCGGCGAAGAAGGCCCGGTGCCGCACCTCCACGCAGTACCGGTGCCCCGCCGGGAGACGGCGCAGGAAGCCGGCCAGCGTGCCGAGGTCGGCCGGACCGAACGACGGCGGCAGCTGAATCCACAGGGCGTGGGCCCGCGGCCCGAGGGGTTCGATCGCGGCCAGGAAGGCGCGGAGCGGTTCGGCGGCGTCGGCCAGGCGGCGCTCATGGGTGATCGTTTTCGGCAGCTTGAGGACGAACCGGAAGCCGGGGGCGGTCTGCCCGGCCCACGATGTGACCGTGCCGAGGGCGGGAGTCGCGTAGAAGGTGGTATTGCCCTCCACTGCGTTGCACCAGGTCGCGTACGCGTGGAGGCGGTCCCGCGGGGACAGCGAGCCGGGCAGGTAACGGCCTTGCCAGGGTGCGTAGGTCCACATCGCGCAGCCGACGTGGAGTTCCATGACCCCGAGCGTACTGGCGGTCATGGCGGGCCGGCCCGGCTCCCGTTTCCGGTTGACGGGTGCGCGGAGCCTGGACCGTTCGGCCTAATGCTGGGTTGGAGCGCGGTCGGCTGCACCTTCCTCGCCCGCCAGGCGGGCCAGCGCCCCGGTCAGCAGGGTGATGGCCGCGGCCACGGCGAAGGACAGGATCGACGCCGACATCCAGCTGGCCGGGGTGAAGCCGATGTCCTGCCGGATCGAGGTCCAGGCCGAGGCCCACCAGGACACGTACCCGGGATTGATCAGCTGGTACACGACGAACCCGGCGGCCCAGGGCAGCAGCATCAGCCAGCGGGAGCGGGCCGCCGCGGACAGATCCCAGCGGCCGCGGGAGACTACGAAGTAGTCGGTGATCAGGACCGCCGACATCGGCACGAACACCGAGCCGATCAGGTCCAGGAAGTCCTCGTAGTCGGCGATGTTCAGCCACAGCGCGCCGGCGGTGGCCCCGGCGGCAATCAGCACGGCCAGGATCCGCCGGTCCCACAGCGGGCGCAGGTTCTGCACCGAGACGGCGGTGGAGTAGACGTCGGCGAAGGACTGGTCAAGTTCCCGCGCGGCCAGGACAGCGAACCCGGCCGCGCCGAGGGGCAGCGCGATGAACGCGCCGTAGATGTGGCTCGGGTCGCCGCGGGCCACGGTGACCAGCGCGAGCAGCCCGATGACGTAGCACAGCACCTGCGTGGTGCTGTACCCGGCCACCGCGCCCGCGAAGGCGGCCCGCGGGCTGCGCGAGTGCCGGGTGTAGTCGGCGGCCAGCGGCGCGAACGAGATGGCCACGGCGACCACCGTGTCGGTGGCGGCCCAGAAACCGGACCAGGTCCCGTGGTTCAGCCCCGGCAGCGGCTGCCGGGCCAGCTGGACCAGCAGATAGCACATGACGATCAGCACGGCGCCGGCCGCATACCGGCGCAGCACCCGGATGGCGCCCAGCGGCCGGACGGTCAGCAGCGCCGTGGCTACCCCGGCGATCAGCACGTACCCCGGCTTCGGCAGCGCGGGCGCGACGGTGTGCGCGGCCGTGGCGATCGTGACCAGCTCGAAGATGCCCCAGCCCAGGCACTGCAGGATGTTCAGCGCGGTGGGCAGCCAGGACAGCCGGGCCCCGAACAGGCCACGCAGCAGCACCATGGCCGGCGCCCCGGTCAGCGCGCCGGGCAGCCCGGCCAGCCCCAGCGCGACCGTGCCCAGCACGGTGCCCGCCACGATCGCGGTCAGGGCCGCGGCCATGGACAGCTCCGGGGTCCCGGCGCCGCCCGGCTGCAGCACGAAGATCGCTCCGGTGAAGCCGAGCAGGCTCACCCCCAGGTTGCCCCACAACCCGACCTGGTCCAGCAGGCTCAGCGGCTGCGGCACCGGCTCGGCCAGCGTGTGCCCGGGCTCCGAGCGGCGGTCACCAGGGACGGTGACGAAGACGTTCTCCTGATCGGCGGCGGTCACTGCCATGGCAGCCTCCCTACGCCGGCATTATCCGGACAGGTTCAGACGGTCGGTGGCGCGTGGCCGCGGCGGTTGGCGCTGCGGCAGCCACCCTCTCAGCCCGGTCAGCCCGAGCTCCCGTGCGTATTCAGCTGGACCCAACGTACCCCAGCTGCCCTCCCCTCGGCCATGCCCGGATCGGCATGAATCCGGTCAGTGTGAATCCGGCCAGTGTGAATCTAGTCAGCGTGAATCTAGTCAGCGTGAATCTAGTCAGACGGAATGCAGGCCGGCCGCGGTGAACGCGGCGCGGGTCCGGGCGATCTGCGCCGCGGTCGGCGGGTTCACCCCGGCGCAGGGATAATCCAGCTGGAGCGCCGCGTACTTGGCCGCACCGAGCTGGTGGAACGGGAGCACGTCCACCCGTTCCACGTTGCCCAGGGACGCGGTGAACTGAGCCAGGGCGGCGACGTTGCCCGGGTCGTCGGTCCAGCCGGGGACCAGGACGAAACGGACCCAGACCCGCTGGTGGCGTTCGGCGAGCCGGCGGGCGAACGCCAGCGTCGGGGCGATGCTGCGGCCGGTCACCCGCCGGGCGATGGCCGGGTCGAACGACTTGATGTCGAGCAGGACCAGGTCGGTGGCGTCCAGCAGCGCATCGTCGGCGCGGGCGCCGAGGTAGCCGGAGGTATCCAGTGCGGTGTGCAGGCCGAGTTCCTTCGCCCCGGACAGCAGGGCCCGGGTGAACGCGGGCTGCAGCAGCGGCTCGCCGCCGGAGACGGTCAGCCCGCCCCCGGCCGCGCCGATGAACCGCCGGTACCGTGCCGCCAGGGCGAGCACGTCGGCCGCGCTCATCCGCTGTGCGGTCCGCCCGAACCAGGTGTCGGGGTTGTGGCAGTACACGCACCGCAGCGGGCAGCCCCCGGTGAACACCACGAACCGGGTGCCCGGGCCGTCGACGCCGGTGGAGATGTCCCAGGAGTGCACCGAGCCGGTCACCGTCGCCGTGGCGGCCTCGGGCGCCTCGGGTGGCTCGGGTGTCTCGGGTGGCTCGAGCAGGCAGGCCGTCATCGTCACACCGACTCGTGGAAGGTGCGGTTCACGACGTCGAGCTGCTGCTCGCGGGTAAGCCGGACGAAGTTGACCGCGTACCCGGACACCCGGATGGTGAGCTGCGGGTAGCGCTCGGGGTGGTCCATCGCGTCCAGCAGGGTGGCCCGGTCCAGCACGTTGACGTTCATGTGGTACCCGCCGCAGGTGACGTACCCGTCGAGAATGCCGACCAGGTTGCCGACCCGCTCCGCCCGGGAGCGGCCGAGCGCGGCCGGGGTGATGCTCTCGGTCAGCGAGATGCCGTCCTCGGCGTGGCTGTACGGCAGCTTCGCGACCGACAGCGCGGCGGCGACCAGGCCGTGCTGGTCGCGGCCGTTCATCGGGTTGGCCCCGGGCGCGAACGGCTCGCCGGAGCGCCGGCCATCCGGCGTGTTGCCGGTGTGCTTGCCGTAGACGACGTTGGAGGTGATGGTCAGCACCGACTGGGTGTGCAGCGCGTCCCGGTAGGTCTCGTGCTGGCGGATCTTGTCCATGAACGTGCGGACCAGCCGCACGGCGATTTCGTCGGCGCGGTCGTCGTCGTTGCCGTAGGCCGGGAACTCCCCTTCGGTGCGGTAGTCAACGATCAGGCCGTCCTCGTCGCGGACCGGCCGCACGGTGGCGTACTTGATCGCGGCGAGCGAGTCGGCGGCGACCGACAGGCCGGCGATGCCGCAGGCCATCGTGCGCAGCACGGCATAGTCGTGCAGCGCCATCTCCAGCCGCTCGTAGGCGTACTTGTCGTGCATGTAGTGGATGACGTTGAGCGCGTCGACGTAGGTCTTGGCCAGCCAGTCCATCATGGTGTCGAACCGCGCCGTCACCTCGGCGTAGTCGAGCACGTCCCCGGTCAGCGGCGGCAGGGCCGGCCCGACCTGGGCGCCGCTGTTCTCGTCCCGGCCGCCGTTGATCGCGTACAGCAGGGTCTTGGCCAGGTTGACCCGGGCACCGAAGAACTGCATCTGCTTGCCGACCTCCATCGCCGAGACGCAGCAGGCGATCGCGGTGTCGTCCCCCCACCGGGCCCGCAGCAGGTCGTCGGACTCGTACTGGATCGAGCTGGTGTCGATGGAGACCTGCGCACAGAACCGCTTGAACCCCTCGGGCAGCGCCGGGGACCACAGCACGGTCAGGTTCGGCTCGGGCGCGGGCCCGAGGTTGTACAGCGTCTGGAGGTAACGGAAGCTGGTCCGGGTGACCAGCGGGCGGCCGTCACGGCCGATGCCGCCGATGGTCTCGGTGACCCAGGTCGGGTCGCCGGAGAACAGCTGGTCGTACTCGGGGGTGCGCAGGAACCGGACGATCCGCAGCTTGATGATGAAGTCGTCGATGAGCTCCTGCGCCTCGGTCTCGGTGAGCCGGCCCGCGCGCATATCGCGCTCGAGGTAGATGTCCAGGAACGTGGAGGTTCGCCCGAGTGACATCGCGGCGCCGTTCTGCTCCTTGACCGCGGCGAGGTAGGCCAGGTACAGCCACTGGATCGCCTCCCGCGCGGTGGCCGCCGGGCGGGTGACGTCGTGACCGTAGGAGGCGGCCATCTCGGCCAGCTCGCCCAGCGCGCGGATCTGCTCGGCGAGCTCCTCGCGGTCGCGGATGACCTCGGCGGTGGACGGGCGGGCGTCCAGGGCCGTCTTCTCGGCCTGCTTGGCCGCGATGAGCCGGCCGACGCCGTACAGCGGCACCCGGCGGTAGTCGCCGATGATCCGGCCGCGGCCGTACGCGTCCGGCAGGCCGGTGATGACGTGGGCCCGGCGGGCGGCCAGCACGTCGGCCGGGTAGGCGTCGAACACGCCGCCGTTATGGGTCTTGCGGTACCGGGTGAAGACCTCCCGGACGGCTGGGTCCAGGTGATAGCCGTAAGCGGCGAGGCCGTTTTCCACCATCCGCAGGCCGCCGTTGGGCATGATCGCGCGGCGCAGCGGCGCGTCGGTCTGCAGCCCGGTGATCAGCTCGTGCTCACGGTCGATGTAGCCGGGGGCGTGGCTGGTGATCGACGCGGGAGTGCGGACGTCGACGTCATAGATGCCGCGCGCGCGCTCCTCGCCGAACATCGAGGTCAGCCGCGACCACAGCGCACAGGTGCGCTCGGTCGGCCCGGCCAGAAAGGCCGCATCCCCGGTGTACGGTGTCACGTTGGCCTGGATGAAGTCGCGGACGTCGATTCCGCCCGGCCAGCGGCTGCCGGTGAAGCCCTGCCACGGGTCGGCGGCGGCGCCGTTGCCGTCGGTACGGATCGGGTCCATGGTCGCGCTCACGGTCTCTTCCTCTCTGCGCACCGAACTCGCGGTGCGTGCCGAGTTCTTTTGCTCTGACTTAAAGCTTATCGCCGTGGCCGACCGTGTGGCCAGGGCCTTTGGTCCTAACTGCCTACCGCCCAGGCCGACGCAAAGGCCCAGGGACCGCGCTCCGCCACCGGGCGGCTCGCGGTCCCTGGGCCGATCCGCTCGCAGGGCGCTGTTAGCAGCCCGAGACGTCCCGGCAGTTGTCGGGCTGGTTGGCGAACACGACGGAGTCGGACACCGCCGCCGTCTCGCCGTTGTAGATGCCGCCGCCGCTGCGGTCCGCCCCGTTGCCGGTGACCGTGATGTGCCCGGCCTGCAGATCGTCATCGGTGTAGATGGCGCCGCCATGCCCGTCGGTGCTGTTGGCCAGGAACGTGCTGTAGGCGAGGACCAGGTCCCCCTCGTTGTAGATGGCGCCGCCCGCGGAGTTGTCCGGGCTGCCGTGCTTATCGGCCTTGTTCCAGGTGAAGGCCGAGCCGTAGATGCTCGGGTCGACGTCGCCGCCGCCGGTGTAGATGGCCCCGCCGTAGGGCGCGTGGTTATCGGCAAAGGCGGAACTGCCCACCGTCAGGTGGGCGTCGCTGTAGATCGCCCCGCCCTTCTCCCCGGCCTCGTTGAACGAGAAGACCGAGCCCCACACATGGAGCTTCCCCTGGTTGTCGATGGCGCCCCCGTCATTGACGTCGTGGCCGCCGCCGCCGATGAAGTTCACGCCGATCACGGTGACGTCGGCGGCCTCGCAGTTGCCCACCGTGAGCAGGCTGAAGCCCCCGGCGTACCGCGCCCGGGTCAGGGTGGAGCGGTGACCCACGATGGTGAGCCTGATCATGATGTCGGGCAGCGCCTCCGGCAGGTGGTACGTGCAGCCGGGCGCCAGGTTCAGGGTCTCGCCGGAGCTCGCGCCGCTGATCGCCGTGTGCAGCGCGGAGGCGCTGCACGGCACCGATTCCGTGCTGTCGGCCGGGGCCGCCAGGGCCGCCGGGACCGATCCGAAGCACAGCGCGGCGGCCCCGGCTATGACGGTCACCGCCGTTCTCGCCATCTTGAAGTACATTAGTTCGTCCCCCGTAAATGAGAATGCCTGTTTCTGGGTGACGCGCCGGCCCCCTTCAAGCGGCGTGCGGACACACCATATCCCCAGACCAGCGCCCTGCGAAGCAGCCATGCCTTTATCGTTACGCCCGCCCGACGACTTATCCGCCAATCTGGCTAATGCCGGATATTCACGGTCCGTCCGGGAATTCCGCACCCGCTGAGCGCGCTGGTTTCCAGGTCTGGCCGATCGAAACTCGTGGCGCCCACAACCCCATGATCCAAGGCTGAGGTCCGGCTCCGGCCAGCTTGAGCTCGTCGACCTCCGAGAACGCGCGCAACGCGACAAGCCTGCCAGGCCGCGCATATCGTGGGTGTCGGCTCCGGGAGAGAGTATGCGAGTCGTCCGTGCCCTGCTTATCGCTGTGGCAGTGGCGGGTGCCGCCATCGAGGCGTGGACCGTTCGCTCAGGGCGGTCCCGGTTTCCGGGGCGCCTGACCTGCCGGGCGTGAGGCGGCGGCGTGCCGAGGCAGCAAGGAGGTGCCGTGGACGGTTTCTTGCTCACGTATGACGGCTTCGAGCCTGGGTCTGAGGGGCTTCGCGAAGCGCTGACCTCGACGGGCAACGGCTACCTGTGCACGCGTGGCGTGGCGGAGTGGGAAGAAGCCGACGGTGTGCATTATCCCGGCACCTACGTACACGGCGGTTACAACCGCGAGACGACGATCCTGAGCAGCGTGCCCGTGCTCAACGAGGATCTGGTCAACATGCCGAACTGGCTGGTCCTCCAGCTGCGCATCGAGGGCGGGGAGGCGATCAGGCTCGCCGACGTGGATCTGCTCGGTTACCGCCACGAACTGGACATCCGGTACGCGACCGTCATCCGCCACGTTCGTTTCCGTGATCCCAGCGGCCGGGCGACGATTCTGCACAGCCGCCGGTTCGTCAGCATGGGCGACCCGCACCACGCGGGGATCGAGTGGACGCTGGTTCCGGAGAACTGGTCGGGGCGCGTCGAGGTGGTCACGGCGATCGACGGCCGGGTGAGCAACGGCGGCGTCGCCCGCTACCGGCAACTGGAGGCCCGCCACCTGAATCCCGTTTCCCCGCGGACGTTCGGACCCGAGGTCGTCGCGCTGAAGGCCGAGACCCGGCAGTCGAATCTGTACATCAGCCACGCAGCGCGCACGCGCGTGTTCGCCGGTGCTCAGCCAGTCCAGGTCGAGCGGAGGCTTTACCAGGTGGAGGACTATATCCAGCAGGTCCTCGGCTTCGACGTGCACCAGGGCACGGAGACGCGGGTCGAGAAGATGGTGACGTTCTACACGTCGCGGGACCCAGCGGTCAGCGACACGCTGGTGAGGGCGGCCAGGTCGGCGGTCCGCCACGCCGACTTCGCCGCCGCATTCAAGCGCCACACCGCGGCATGGGACGAACTGTGGCAGGTGTGCGACATGCGGGTGACAGGAGACGAGAGCGTGCAACGGCTGCTGCGGCTGCACATCGCGCACGTGCTCCAGGTCTGCTCCCGTCACACCGCCGACCTCGACGCCGGGATGCCCGCCCGCGGACTTAACGGGGAGGCCTATCGCGGGCACGTGTTCTGGGATGAGATCTATGCGTTCCCGTTCTTCAACGTCAGGCTGCCCGAGGTCACGCGCGGGCTGCTGATGTACCGCTACCGCCGGATGGGCGAGGCCAGGGCGGCGGCGCACGAGGCAGGATTCCGTGGTGCGATGTTCCCGTGGCAGAGCGGGAGCGAGGGAATCGAGGAAACCCAGCTAGTCCACCTCAACCCGGTCTCGGGTCTCTGGGAGCCCGACCTCAGCCGCAACCAGCGGCACGTGAACGCGGCGATCTTTTACAACATCTGGCACTACTTCCAGACCACCCATGACCAGACGTTCCTGCGCGACTACGGCGCGGAGATGATGCTGGAGATCACGCGCTTCTGGGCGTCGATCGCCCACTTCAATCCCGAGCGCGAGCGCTACGAGATCCACGGCGTGATGGGCCCGGACGAGTTCCACGACAAGTACCCGGGTGCGCTGCAGGGCGGGTTGCGCAACAACGCCTACACCAACGTGCTAGTGGCGTGGCTGTGCGGCATCGCCGGCCACCTGCTGCCGCTGCTCCCCGCCAGCCGCGCGGAGGCACTGCGCATGCGGCTGGGCATCGGCGACGACGAGCTGGCGGTGTGGCAGGACATGAGCCGACGGATGTTCATCCCGTTCCTCGGTGACGGGATCATCAGCCAGTTCGAGGGATACGAGGACCTAGAGGAGCTGGACTGGGACGCATACCGGGCGAAGTACGGCAACATCCAGCGGCTCGACCGGATCCTGCGCGCGGAAGGCAAGGACCCCAACCGCTATAAGGTCACCAAACAGGCCGACACGGTAATGCTGTTCTTCCTGTTCAGGCAGGACGAGCTACGTGAGATCTTCGGACGGCTCGGTTATGACTACCGTACCGACACGGTGATGCGGAACGTCGAATACTACGACCGGCGGACTTCTCACGGCTCGACGTTGAGCTTTGTCACTCATGCCGGGGTGCTCGCCACCATCGACCCCGAGAGCTCGTGGGACCGGTTCCTGGTCGCGCTGCACAGCGATGCCGATGACATCCAGGGCGGGACCACGAAGGAAGGCATCCACATGGGTGTCATGTCCGGGACGCTCGACCTGGTGCAGCGGAATTACGCCGGCGCCCATGTCTACAACGATGTCCTGCACTTCAATCCCCAGCTCCCGAGCAGGCTCGACAGCCTGTCGTTCGCTATGCAGTTCCGGGAGACCTCGATCCAGGTGACACTCACCGGCGATCACCTGACGCTGGCCGTCCACCCCGAGGGGGCAAGCCGACCCGCAAGGGTCGCTGTCCGCGACGATGTCCGTGAGCTGTGCCCGGGCGATCAGACCGTGTTCGAGCTCAGCCGGAATCCGGCGACGACTGAGCCCTCCGCCCGAGACTGAAAAGAAGGCCGCATGCCGAAATTCCAGGGATCGATTTTCGACGTCGACGGGGTACTGGTCGACTCTCCGCACGAGAAGGCGTGGCGCGAATCGCTGCGCGAGCTGATGGAGTCCAGCTGGCGCGGCATCCGCGACCGCACGACATGGTCGCCGGAGGCCTTCACCGCCCACGTCTACCAGCAGTACGTCTCCGGCAAGCCGCGCATGAGCGGCGCCCGCGCCGCCCTCGACTACTTCCAAGTACCCGGCGCCGAAAGCCGCGTCGCCGAGTACGCACGGCTCAAGCAGGAGATGGTCGTGCACCTCATCGAGGCCGGTGACTTCACCGCCTATCCCGACGCGCTGCGGTTCGTCATCGCCACCAAGGACGCTGGGATGCTCATCGCGGACGCGTCGTCGTCGAAGAACGCGGGGTTGTTCCTGCGCCAGATCCGGCTCGACACTTTCGCGCAGGAGCAAGGGATCTCCTCTCCGACGCTTCGGCCCGGCCTGACGCTGCTGGACTACTTCGACGCCGACGTCTCCGGGCGCGATTTCGCCCACGGCAAACCCGACCCCGAGATCTTCCTGACCGCCGCGCACGAGCTCGGCGTCGAGCCGCGCCACGCGATGGTCATCGAGGATGCGTCCGCCGGGGTCCAAGCCGCCAAGGCCGGCGACATGGCGGCGATCGGCATCGCCCGAGCCGACGACGCCGACCTGCTGGCCGCAGCCGGCGCGGATCTGGTAGTCACCACACTCGATGACGTCGACACCACTGCCCTCGCCGACGGACGGCTGGCGATACGAAAGGCTTAGCTCGTGGTCAA
>CAWIHB010000017.1:0-140915 GCA_963835775.1 uncultured Actinomycetes bacterium
GAGACCCCCGGCAGCTTCGGCCACACATGCTGGCTCATCTCAGGCGCACCCACGCCCGGTTACTCGCGCGACCTTGCGATAACTGGTCCTGGCCGTCAGGCCTGGCGCGCCGGAGGCGTGCCCTTGATGACTGTGAAGAAAATCCTCACAGCTACGCCACCGTGGTCGCCACCGTGGTCGCGGATCGCTCATGTGAAGTGATCGCATTCTCCGGCGGCGAGGCTCAGATACCGCGAGTGTCGGTTGGTTACGGCTGATCGGGCCAGTCGAATCGTGCCCAGATGGTGCGGCTGGTATGGTCGCCGTCGATCCCCCATTCGTCGGCAACGGCACGGACGATATCCAAGCCGTGGTGCCGGGCCGGGTCGATCATTCCCTGGTTCCAGGGGCCGCCGTTGTCCTCGACTTCGATCCGCGCGTGCAGCTCCGGGCTGACCATGGCCCGTATGGTGAAGGTTCCGCCGGGTAGGCGTGAGCGGCTGTGCTGGGCGGCGTTGGCGGCGAGTTCGGAGGTGCACAGGATCACATCGTCTGCTCTCGGGCAGTCTTCGAGGACTTCGCGCAGGTCGGCGCGGACTGTGCGGATGTGCTTGGTGCCGCCCGGGTAGGTGACCTCGGTAGTACGTAGTCCAACGGTTCGGGGTGCTGGCGTATGCATGGGTCCTCGCTGCTGCGCCTGGTCCATGGTCTCTGCAACCTTGAGCGTACTCTGAGTCATGGTGCCGTACAATAAATACGTGTTACTTCTTGTACTGGTCCGGCACAATAGGTGCGAGCATGGCGCCAGAAGACTTGGAGGAGACGGATGTTCGGTCTGTTCGTGCGCTTCACGTGCAAAGACGAGGCCGCCGCTGAGGCCTACGACAAGCTAGTCGCCGAGACCATCGAGGCAATCAAAACCAACGAGCCGGGAACGCTCGTGTACGCCTCCCACCTGGTCGAAGGCCAGCCTCTCCAGCGCATCTTCTACGAGCTGTACCGGGACCGGGCCGCGTTCGAGGCGCACGAGGCATCCCCGCACGCTCGCCGCTACCTGGAAGCGCGGGGACAGTACCTGGCCAGTACCGAGGTTGACTGGCTCACCCTGCAGACCGGCAAGGGCACCGGCGGGTGACGACCCAGGACTACCAGAAGGCCCTAGGGCGGAAAATCGCCGCCGAGCGGCGCCGCCGGGGCTTGTCCCAGCCCGAGCTGGCCCGGATGGTGGACCGGTCGGTGGCCTGGGTCTCCCAGGTCGAGCGCGGCGTGCGCAAGGTCGACCGGATGTCCGTTCTGGAAGCCCTGGCCGCCGCGCTAGATGTCCCGCTCGCCGAGTTGGCTGCCGAGGCACCTGTGGTCGCCGCTGTCACCGAGGAAACTCCAGGCGCGAATGGCCTGCGTTTGGTTCTGTCCGGGGCCTATGCCCTGCGCGCCATGCTCGACGGCCGACGTTCTCCCGCGGTTAGCACACTTCGCGGCAAATCCCGCAAGGCGTGGGAGTTGACTCACGCCGGGCGCTACACCGAGCTGGCCGAGTTGCTACGGGGCCTTGTCCCGGACTTGGAAGCTGCCGCCCGAGCCATGGCCGAAGATCAGCGGGCCGAGGTGTTCGAGCTGATGGCCGCGACCTACCAGGCTTGCTCGGCCGCGCTGGCCAAGCTTGGAGAGCCCGAGGCCGCCTGGATCGCGGCTGACCGGGCGATGGCTGCCGCCGAACGGGCGGGCAACCCGCTGCTGGTGGCCGCTGGAGCGTTCCGGCTGGTGTTCGTGTTCATCTCCGCCCGCCACTATGACCAAGCCGAGGAGACCGCCCGGACCGCAGCGGAGGCGTTGTGGCCTCTGGCTGACGGCGGCGATCCGCAGGCCATGTCGCTATGGGGCGGGCTGACCTTGCAGCGCGCCGTCATCGCCGCCCGCATTAACGATCCCGATACTGCCTACGACCAGCTCGAGCGCGCAAAGCAGATCGCCGGACGGCTCGGTGAGGGCCGCAACGACTACAACACCGAATTCGGCCTGGCCAACGTGGGACTGCAGGAAGTCGCGATCGCCGTCGATCTGGGGGACGCGGGCCGCGCACTGCGGACCGCTGCCTTGGTGGACACCAGCGGGCTGTCAGCCGAACGGCGCGCCCGCCTGCTCATCGAAGTAGCCCGCGCGCACGCCCAGCGGCGCCAAGCCAACGAGGCCGTTATTGCGCTGCTCCAGGCCGAGCAGATCACCCCGGAACTGGTCCGCGGACACGTCCTGGTCCGCCAGCTCGTCTCTGATCTGCTCACCATGCAGGACCCGCCCGCCGCCGAGCTGCGCGACCTGGCCAGACGCTTGACCGCCAAATCAGTCTGATACTTTGCGTATTAGTCACGCACCTTGGGTACTGTAGATGTGAGGCCTTGAAGCCTCACCCCATCGAGGGATAACCGTGCAGATGCCGGGCCGGTGAGTCACCGGGTACCCGGGTCACGGTGCACACGCCACCACATGACACGCCTGAGCGGCAGGCCCACTCCTGACCAGGCCCAGCATGCGGCACAGCACCGCCGATCAGCGAACCCGACCCGCGTCTGCCTGGCTGGAGCACGCCTCCGCTCGTCCGCCCCGACGAGAGGAGTACCGCCTTTGCCCATCTCTGTCCCCGCAGGTGCCATCCGACACACCGGAGGGTGCCTGCAACCGGTTCTGCTGCGCGGCCGCGCCGACTACATCGACGGCGGCACCGGCGAACTGATCCACCGCTACACCACTGTCCACGAGCCCGGCGGCGTCATGCCGATCGCGTGCAAGACTCGCCGCGCCTCCCGCTGCCCGCCCTGCGCCGAGGTCTACCGCGCCGACACCTACCAGCTCATCCTCGCCGGGCTGACCGGCGGCAAGGGCATCCCTGCCACCGTCGCGGACCATCCGTGCGTCTTCGTCACGCTGACCGCGCCGTCGTTCGGCCCGGTCCACGCCCGACGGGAGAAAGACGGCCGGGTACTCGCCTGCCGACCGCGCAGGAAAGACAAGACCTGCCCGCACGGCATCCGCCTGTCCTGCTCGGAGAAGCACGCCCGGGATGACGCCCGGCTCGGCGAGCCGCTCTGTCCAGACTGCTACGACTACGCCGGGGCGGTGCTGTTCAACGCCTGCGCCCCCGAACTGTGGCGCCGGTTCACCATCACCTTGCGCCGGACCCTAGCCCGTCAGGCCGGGCTCACCGGCCGGGCCCTCGCCGTGCAACTCCGGGTCTCCTACGCCAAGGTCGCCGAATACCAGCGTCGCGGCGTCGTCCACTTCCACGCCATCATCCGCCTCGACGGCCCCGCCGGGCCAGCCGACGCCCCGCCCGCCTGGGTCACCATCGCTCTGCTCACCACCGCCATCGATCAGGCCGCCCGTGCCGTCAGCGTCACGACTCCCGCCGCGCCGGGACTCCCGGCCCGCGTCCTGACGTGGGGCCGCCAACTCGACATTCGCCCGATCACCACCAACGGCGACGTTACGGACACCAAGGTCGCCGCGTACGTGGCCAAGTACGCCACCAAGGCCGCCGAATGCACCGGCACGCTCGACCGCCGCGTCACCCCCGCCGACCGGATCGCTGACCTGCCCGTCCGCGATCACGCCCGCCGCCACATCGCCGCATGCCTCCGCCTCGGCAAGCTTTCCCAGCTCAAGGAACTGCGCTTGGCCGCATGGGCGCACATGCTCGGCTTCCGCGGCCACTTCTCCACCAAGAGCCGCGCCTACTCCGTCACCCTCGGCTCACTCCGCGCCGACCGCGCCGCCCATCAGCGCGAGTACGCCATCGCCGCAGGACTACAACCCGACCTCGATCCCGGCACCACGCTCGTCCTGACTGACTGGCACTACGCCGGACGCGGCCACCCGCTTATCGACTTGCTGGCCGCCGACCTTATGTCCCCGCCGCCGAGGGGAGGTCCGCCATGCCCCGGCTCCTGCTGACCGTCCCCGAAGCCGCCGAGACCCTGGCCATCTCCCGTAGCAAGCTCTACGAACTGCTGGCCAGCGGCGCCATTGCCTCGATCCGCATCGACGGATCACGCCGTATCCCCCTCACCGCCTTGGAGGAATACGTCTCCAGGCTGCTCGCCGAAAGGACCGCTGCCTGATGCCCGCAACCACCCGCAAGAACTCGCCCCGGCTCCGCGATGGTGTCATGAAACGCGGCACCACCTGGTCGTACGTGATCCGCGTCAAGGACCCTGAGACGGGGATCAGCAAACCGCGATGGGTAGGCGGCTTCGCCACTGAGCAAGACGCCAAGGCCGCACGCGACCAAGCCCGCGTGAGCGCCCGGCAAGGCCAGTACATCGACCGCAACTCGATTACCGTGGCCGCTTACCTCGACCAGTGGCTCGAAGCCCACGCAGTAGAGGTCAAGCCCAAGACCTTGCAGGACTATCGTCACCTGATCAACCGGCATGTCCGGCCGTATATCGGCGAGCTGCGGCTCCAAGCCATGAGCCCGGCTCGTCTCACGAAGCTCTACCGCGAGCTGGCCACAAACGGTGGCCGGGACGGCGCGGGTCTGTCCCCGCGCACCGTCGAGTATGTCCATGCGGTACTGCGCAAGGCGTTCCGTGACGCCGTGGTCGTTGACCAGGTCCTGCTGTCCAATCCGGTCGAACGGGCAAAACGACCTCGCAAGGCCCGCTCCGAACCGGGGGGAGTATGGACACCCGCCCAGCTCCGGGCCTTCCTCAACACCGCCAGGCAACACCGGCTATTCGCCTTCTACCGCCTCGCTGCATACACCGGCGCCCGTCGCGGCGAACTGCTCAACCTCCGCTGGCGGGACATCGACCTAGACCTGAGCGAGATCCGCATCACGGGCTCGGCCGCCGTCATCGCGGGGCAGCGCATCGAGGGAACGACCAAGAGCGGCCGGTCCCGCACCGTCAGCATCGACGCCGAAACCGTGCAGGTACTTCGAGATCACCGCAAGCGCCAGGCCGAGGAGCGGCTGAGAGTAGGTCCCGAGTGGCGCGGCACCGACGACTACGTGTTCTCGACCGCCTGGGGCGAGCCGATCCACCCCGATACGGTGTCATCGCTCATGACCACTCTCACCAACACCCACAACGACCAGCAAAGCGAGCTGCTACCTCACGCCCGGCTGCATGATCTGAGGCACGTCCACGCCACGACCTTGCTGCTGGCCGGCGTGCCGGTGCATGTGGTCGCCGCCCGGCTCGGCCATGCCGATCCCTCGATCACGCTGCGCGTGTACGCGCACGTCATCAGCGACCAGCTCACCGAGGCCGCCGACATCTTCGCCCGCGCCGTAGCGGCCACCAGCTAAGACCGCGCTGTTAGCAACCGTGTTAGCAAAAGAGCCCCTTCCATGATCGGAAGGGGCCGTTGACCTGGGCGAGGTCTTCACGTTTAGGGCTGACCTGGGGAAACGGGGCCTGGGTGGATGGCTGCCCACAGGTTAAGCGGGCCGTGCCCACGTTTGCCTTGGCTGCCTAGCGATCCCATCGGGGGTCGTTGTCGGCTATCTGCTGGCTGAGGGTTTCGAGCTCGGCGACCAGGGCGCGGAGGCGCCGCTGGTTGTCGAACCAGGGCTGGTAGTCGGCGAGCTGGTCGTCGGTCAGGATGCGGGTGACGGTCTTGCCGCCGATCTTGCGGGTCCACTGGTGGTAGGGGCCGTGCAGGCGGGGCGGGTCGGCGTGGCAGCGGCAGGTGGGGTGGCCGCAGCGGGTCATCCGCTCGGTGAGGGTGCCGGGCAGCGCGAAGCCGGCGGCGGCCAGGCCGGCCGCGATGCGGGCGGCCTGGGCTTGCTGGGCGGGGGTGGGCGACACGCCGTTATTGTCGCAGCCGGGGTCCCCCATCTCACGCATTCCCTCCAGTAGAAATATTGCATGGCCGCTGATGTGGCCGCATACGTCGCGTGCTGGCAGCCGGTGTCGGTGCCGCCGCAGGCGGCAGGCTTTGCCCGGCAGGTGGCGGCCGCGGCGGCGCCGCCGACCCGGGCGCGGGCGAATGCCCTGCTGTGGGCGGCGGCCCGGCTGGCCGCGTTCGGTATCCCGCTCGGCCTGGAGGCGGTCCCGGAGGTGCTGCTGCACCCGTCGGTGATCGAGCGGTTCGCCGCGTCCGCGCCGGGGCTGTCCGGCTCGGCACGGCGGACGCTGCGCACCAACCTGCGGTTCATCGCCCGCCGGGTGGTCCCGGCGCTGGCACCGGCTGATGCGAGCCTGCCCCGGGAGCGGGCCAAGGCGCCCTACAGCCCGGCGGAGATCGCCGGGTACCTGGCGCTGGCTGACGCGCAGCCTACCGTGCCGCGGCGGATGCGCGCGGCCGGGCTGGTCTGCCTGGGCGCCGGGGCCGGCCTGACCGGCGCGGACCTGCGCGGCGTCCGCGGCACCGACGTGGCCTGCCGCTCTGGCGGGGTGATCGTGCAGGTCCGCGGCGCCCGGCCGCGGGCGGTGCCGGTCCTGTCCCGCTACCACGACATCCTGCTCGCCGCGGCGCAGTTCGCCGGGTCCGGGCTGGTCACCGGCGGGACCAGCGCCGTACGCAAGAACATCACCACCCCGCTGACCCGGTCGCTGGCCGGGGGGACCGGGCTGCCCCGGCTGGAGGCCAGCCGGCTGCGGTCGACCTGGCTGGCCGACTGCGGCCGGCTGCTGGGCCTGGCCACCTTCATGCACGCCGCCGGGATCACCTGTTCCCAGCGGCTCGGCGACCTGCTCGCCACCCTGGACCCGGCCGATGAGGCGACCGCGGTCGCGCTGCTCGGGGCGACGCGATGAGCATCCCGCTGGCCGCGCTGGAGGAGATCATCGACACTTCCGGCATCGCGCCGCGGGTGGAGGCGCTACTGCCGATCGGGGTGCGGCACCGGCAGCTGCGGGTCCGCACCCTGCTGGCCGGGATGATGCTGTCCCAGGCCGATCAGCGGCCCGCGCACCTGACCCGGGTCCGCGGCGCGCTGATCGCCCTGCCCGCCCCCGACCAGGTCCGGCTCGGCGTGACCGAGGACTGGAAGGCTGGCTCGCACCAGCTCACCTACCGGCAGACCGAGCGCACCTTCGGCCTGGTCACCGGCGCGCTGGCCAAAGACCACCCCGATGGCCTGCCCTCCAGCCCGCTGCAGCGGATCTGCGACGACCTGCTGGAGGCCAGCATCCCGCCGCAGTACAAGCAGGCCTCCAGCGCGCTGGCGGTGGACTGGACCGACGTGGAGACCTTCTCCCGCCCGCCGCCGCACGGCACCCGGGACTGCGCCGACCCCGAAGCCTGGTGGGGGCACCGCTCCGGCGGCGGCCCCGGCCAGGACAGCGAGCTGTTCTTCGGCTACTACGCCTCCGCCGGCACCATGATGCGCGAGGAGCACGGCCCGGCCGTCCCCGAGCTGGCCCGCCGGATGACCGTGTGCTCCTGCCAGGCCGACCCGGCCCGCGCCCTGGTCCCGGTGCTGACCGCGATGCCCGCGGCCGGCATCCCGCTCGGCGACATCCTGGCCGATTCCGGGTACGCCCACCGCGACGCCGGGGGCTGGGCCATCCCGCTGCGCGCCGCCGGGGCGCAGCTGGTCCAGGACCTGCACCCATCCGACCGCGGACCCCGCGGCACCCACGAGGGCGCCATCATCGCCAACGGCAACCTGTACTGCCCGGTCACCCCCCGGCTACTGCTGGAACTCGGCCCGCTGGCCCGCGACGCCACCCCACAGGAAACCATCGCGCACGACACCCGGTCCGCCGAGCTCGCCCGGTACAAGCTCGGGAAGATCACCGCCGACGACACCGACGGCTACCACCGGGTCATGTGCCCCGCCATCATGGGCAAGATCCGCTGCCAGCTGCGCCCGGCCTCGATGACCCTGGACCGGCAGCGGCCGGAGATCCTCACCCCGCCGGAGCACCCGCCGGACTGCTGCGCCCAGCAGACCCTCACCGTTCCCCCGGACGTTGCCGCCAAGACCCGCCAGAAGCACGACTACCCCTCGGCGGCGCACCGGCGGTCCTACGCACGGCGCACCGGCGCCGAGCGGACCTTCTCCACCGCCAAGGACCCCGCCAGCAACAACATCGCCCACGGCTGGACCCGGCTGATGGGCCTGGCACCGGTCATGCTCTGGCTGGCCTGCC
This sequence comes from uncultured Actinomycetes bacterium, assembly GCA_963835775.1. Lineage (GTDB taxonomy): Bacteria > Actinomycetota > Actinomycetes > Streptosporangiales > Streptosporangiaceae > Palsa-504. The sequence continues at coordinate 8,079 of CAWIHB010000017.1, forward strand.
TGCTGGCCGTCCGCAACCAGCGCATCCTGATCGCCTGGGACGCCCGCCAGGACGACAACGCCCGCCGCGCCGCGGCCGGCCTCCGCCCCGCGCCCGCCGCCGCCGCCGCCGCAAGACCCTCACCGGCCTGGCCACCGCCGGCACCCCGCCCTGACACGCCCCGCCAACCCCGCACCGTTACCAGATCACCGCAGCTCAGGCACACCAGACCAGCCGGCCCTGCCCGGAAACAGCCCGCCAGGCACACCGCAACCGCGAAACCCACCCACGGCGGCCACCTGCACGGAATGTCAGACCGAAACGTGAACATAGGTACAGGTCAAAGGTGAAAACCTTTGGGCGCGCTCGGAGGGACTCGAACCCCCAACCTTCTGATCCGTAGTCAGATGCTCTATCCGTTGAGCTACGAGCGCTGGTGCCTGGCTAGTTTACGGCACTCCGGGTGCCCGGTGTGCCAAGCATGACCGCTGAGGTCTGGACCGTTCGGCCTAAATCTCGCACTGTCAGTTATGATTCGTAAGCATTCGGTCATTCCGGTTGATGGCGCGGGTGTTTTGTGTTCTCCTGTCCCGCATGAGCCACAGCCGTGTGCGGTGGCCGGGTGGCGCGTGTGGGTGAGGAGAGTCGCCATCCGGTTGCGTCCCGGACCACTCCTGTGCTGGCCTCGCGAGAGCCCTTGGTAGACACGACGGTTCCTGCTCGAGCGGAACCCTCTTGGGGCAAGATCCTGGCCACCACGGTGAAGCTGTGGATTCAGTGGCGGCTCCGTTCCGTGGGGTTCTGGCGACGGCGCGTGACGATACCGTCGAAGCAGGCGCCCAGCGGACGTTCTAGGCCCGCGCCCCAGCGGCGCTGGGGCCTGGCTGCTTTCGTCGTGGCCCTGGCGGTTGTCACAATCGCCGCCCTGGAGTTGTCCGGTGCGCTCAGCGGAAGCTCGGCCCCGGCGGCGGCGCGAGCCAGCGCCCCGGCCAAGCCGGTCGGCGGCGCGGCCGGCGGGCACGGCATTTCCGCGCAGACGGCCGCCGCGGCTCAAGCCGATGCCGCCGCGTGGATCGCCAGCCAGGTGAGCAGCGACGCGATCATCGGGTGTGACCCAGCCATGTGCACCGCGCTGATGGGGCAGGGCGTCGGCGCCGGACGGCTGCTGCCGCTCCGGTCCGGCTCGGCCGGCCCGGCCGGAGCCAATATAGTGGTTACCTCGCCGGCCGATGGCCAGCTGGCCAGCCAGTACGCGCCCGCGATGATCGCGAGCTTCGGTGCGGGCGCGACCGAGATCGACGTGCGTGCCGTCGAGCCTGGTGGTGCGGTCACCTACCAGTCCGCCCTGCAGACCGACCTTTCCGCCCGCCAGAGCGCGGGCACCCAGCTGCTGCGGAACAAGCGGATCCAGTTCACCGCGCAGGAGGCCGCCGAACTCCGGGCGGGTGAGGTCGATTCGCGCGTGCTGGCCACGCTCGCGGCCCTGTCCGCTCAGTACTCGTTCCGGGTGGCCTCGTTTGGCGACGCCTCTCCGGGCGTCCAGCTGCTGTTCCGGCAGGTGACCGTCACCAGCAAAGCAGGCGGAAACGGCTCGGCCGAGCTCGCGTCGATCCTGGCGCTTATGACCGCCCAGCGTCCTCCCTACCTGCCAGCTCAGGCCGCGGCTACCGGCCAGGACGCGGTGCAGATCGAGTTCGCCGCCCCGAGCCCGCTGGGCCTGCTGACCGCGGTCCTTACTTCCGTCTCCTAGCAAGCGGTAGCGTGATCGCCTGATCACGATCACGCTACTTCAGCTCTATCGCTGTTACGCGGCGTTTCTCCTGGCTACGGCGGTATCGGGATCGTTAGCATGACTGCCGGTAAAGGTCTGATGGACGCTATCGGTGGGACGGGACGAGACCACGAAGACGCGGACACGGGCGCCCGGCCTGGACGGGGTACGGGCGCTGGCCGTACTCGCCGTCATGGGCTTCCACGAGGGCGCGTCGGAGCTGTCGGGCGGCTTCCTCGGCGTCGACATCTTCTTCGTGCTCAGCGGATTCCTGATTACCGATTTGCTGGCCAGGCAGTACGACCTGCTCGGCCGGGTGGACCTGAAGGGCTTCTGGACCCGGCGGGCCCGGCGCCTACTGCCGCCACTGGTGGTCATGCTGGTCATCGTCACTGCCGCCGCGACGGTGATCGAGCCGGCCCAGGAACGCTCGCTTCGCCTGGCGCTGCTGGCCGCGGCCACCTACACCAGCAACTGGTTCCAGATCTTTCATCACGTGTCCTATTTCGAGGCCCTCGGCCCGATGCCGCCGCTTGACCACCTGTGGTCGCTGGCCATCGAGGAGCAGTTCTACCTGATCTGGCCGCTCATCTTGTGGTTCGCCATCCTCAGGCTGAAAGACAGACGGGCCCGGGTGGCGGTGACGTTGGCTGGCGCGGCGATATCGGCACTGGCCATGGCACTTCAGTACACCCCGGGCGGCGACCCGTCGGCGGTCTACTACGGCACGGACACGCACGCCTCGGCGCTGCTGATCGGTGCCGCGCTCGCGCTGGCCTGCCCGCTGGCCCGCCTGGAATCGACTCCGGCCGAACAGTCACGCCGGCTGGACGCGATGGGGATAGCCGGGCTCGCCTTCCTGGCCTGGGCGCTCGGGCATTTTTCCGGCAGCGACCCGGCCGTCTACCCGCTGGGCCTGATTCTCGCCGCCCTGGCGGCCGCGGGCCTGGTCGCGGCGGCGGCCAGCAACGGTGTCATCGCCGCCATGGCCGGCCTGCCCCCGTTGCGCTGGGTGGGCATCCGCTCCTACGCGATCTACCTGTGGCACTGGCCGGTGATCGCGCTCGGCGGCGCCCTCGTCGGCCAGGGACCCACCACGCCTGGCCTGTGGGTGATAGAGGCGGGCGTGACGGTCGCCCTGGCCGCCGCTTCGTGGCGGTTCATCGAGACGCCCATCATGGCGACTGGTTTCCGCGTCACGGTCCGCCGCTGGGTCCGGCAGATGCTGGACGCGGGCCGCCGGTCCGACGGGACGCGTAAGCGGGCCATCCCCCGGACGGTGGCCGGGACGGCGGCCATCGCCGCCATCATCGCCAGCTACGGCATCGCGCGCCCGCCCGCATCGGTGGCCCCGGCCGGCCTGCTCCGGCAGGTCACCCAGGGTCAGCAGGTCAGTGCCGCCTCCCAGTCCGAACACCCGCCGAAGGCCGCGCGGATCTCGGCGTGCCAGACCCGGACGAAGCCGTCGGCGGTCTCCGGCTGGCAGGTCACCGCGGTCGGTGACTCGGTGATGCTGGCCTCCGCGACCGCCCTGTCGGCGGCCATGCCGGGCATCTACATCAACGCGCTGGTAGGCCGGCAGATGGCGGCAGGGATCGCGATCATTCAGGGCCTGGCCGCCAGCGGCGATCTCCGTCGCATCGTCGTCGTCGGCCTCGGCACCAACGGTGACATCACCGCCGCGCAGATCAGGCAGCTGCGGCGCGCCGTCGGACCGGACCGCTATCTCGTCCTGGTGAACACGTACGGGCCGATGTCCTGGGAACCTGAAGTCAACGGCGTGCTCGCGGTCGCTACCAACCACCAGTCTCGCGTGGACCTGGCCAACTGGCACCAGGCGATTGCGGCCCACACCGGCCTGCTCTGGCCGGACGGCATCCACCCGCAGCCGACCGGGGCCAAGCTTTATGCGCACGTCATGCTGCAAGCCATACAGGCGGAACTACCGCGCGGTAAGCCGCTGCCGTGCCGGCCGGTCAGCGTGCCGACCGTGAGGGCCAAGGGAAATTAGCGAGCCCACGCCGCATGATGAGGACGGCCTTCACACTGACCGGGCCCAGCCTGTACCACCGCGCCCGATGCGGTTATGGTGACCGCTGTGGAGCGGTCTGCGGTGGCCTACGCGGTGGGAAGCCTGCATGGCTTTCCGGCCGCGCTGACCAGTTTCGTCGGCCGGGCCCGCGTGGTGGGCGGGGTGGCCGACCAGCTCGGCCAGAACCGGCTGGTGACGGTGACCGGGCCGGGTGGTGCCGGGAAGACACGGCTGGCCGCCGAGGTGGCAAAGCAGATGGCCGGCCGGTTCGCCGATGGTGCGTGGCTAGTGGAACTGGCTGCGGTCCGGGATCCGGCGCAGGTGGCGGCCGCAGTGGGGACAGCGCTCGGCCTTCGTGAGCTGCCCCCAGCGGGGGCCGCCGACACGTTGGCCCACGCGCTGGCCCGGCGGCAGCTGCTGCTGGTCCTGGACAACTGCGAGCACGTGATCGGCGCGGCGGCGGAGCTGTGCGGCAGGCTGTTGCTCGGCGCCGATGATGTTCGGGTGCTGGCTACGAGCCGGGAGCCGCTGCGGATAGCCGGGGAGGTGCGGTACCGGCTGGGTCCGCTCACCCTGCCTGATCCCGGCGATCTGGCGGCAGGAGAATCCGAGGCGGTGACGCTGTTCGCGGACCGGGCCCGGCGGGTAGAGCCGGGGTTCGCCCTCGACGACCAGACCGCGGCCACGGTGGCGCAGCTAGTGACGCGGCTGGACGGGATGCCGCTCGCGATCGAGCTGGCGGCGGCGCGCGTCGACGCGCTCGGCGTGACGCAACTGCTGGATCGCATCGATGACCGGTTCGCGCTGCTGGCCGACGCTGACCGGCTGGCCGCCGAGCGGCAGCAATCGCTGGCTGCCGCGGTGCAGTGGAGCTACCAGCTGCTGGATGACGCCGAACGCCGGGTGTTCCGCGCCGTGTCGGTGTTCCCGGGACCGTTCACCCTGGACGGGGCCGAGGCGGTGGCAGGCGCCGGATCCGGGCGGGCCGTGCTGCGGCTGGTGGACTGCTCGCTGCTGCTGCCGCCGCGGACCGGGCCCGATGGCCGGTCCCGCTACCTGATGCTGGAGACGCTGCGGGCGTACGGGGCGGGGCTGCTGGCCGAGGCCGACGAGGAGGGCGCGGTCCGCGCGGCCCTGACCGCTTATGTGGCCGAGATGGCCGGGGAGGCCGCGCTCGAGGTGTACACCCGCACCCAGGAGATGGCCGGCCTGCGCCATCTGGACGCCGAGGACGTCACCGTGCATCAGGTACTGGCCTGGACGCTAGCGCACGATCAAGCCGCGGCGGTGAAGCTGGTGCTGACCCTGGCGCCCTGGTGGCAGCTACGGGGACGGATGCCCAGCCAGGCGCCGCTGCTGAGTGCGGCCGCCGAGTACGCCGAAGTCGGCAGTGACGAGTGGTGCGCGGCGCAACTGTTCCTCGGTCAGGTGGCCGGCCTGAGCGAGGAACCGCCCGCCATGCTGGAGCATTTCACCAGGGTCCGCGACGTCCTGGACGACCCCCAGCGGCCGGCCCGGCCGGGGGAATCTTGGCTGCTGTCCATCAGTCTGGGGGCCCGGTCGTCGGCGCTGGTCCGGATGGGCCGGTTCACCGAGGCTGTCGAGGATGGCCGCCGGGGGCTGGATCTGGCCCGCCAGACCGGCGCCGGGGGCATGGAGGCGATGGCGCTAGCGTGTCTCAGCATAGCGATCTGGCACTCTGGCGACCGGGACGGCGCGCTCCGGTGCGCGCGCCAGGCGCTGGAGATCGCGGACGAGTATGCCGGCTCGCTGCAGCGAGGCCTGAGCCAGATCATCGCCGGGGTGCTGACCGAGGCCGGCGACCTGACCGCCGCCGAGCAGATGTGTGCCGCCGCGGAGGCCTCGTGCCGGGAGGTGGGCGACCAGACCAACCTGTGCGGCGTGCTGTGGCACGCGACGATCCTGGACTTGCGGACCGGCCGCACCGCCGAGGCAGCAGCGCACCTGCGCGAACTGTTCCAGACCGCCCTGCAGACCGGGCTGCGTCCGCTGCTGCACGCCAGCCTGGACTGCTGCGGCCACCTGTGTGCCGCCACCCGGCGCCCGGCCGAGGCGATCACGGCATGGGCGGCGATGGACGCGCTGGCCGGTCCCTGGCTGCCCATAATCGGGGGCCTGAATCCGGCCCGTCGTGACAATCTGCGACGGCAGGCCACCGACCTGCTGGGCCCGGCCGGGACCCGGGCGGCCGAGCAGCGCGGCGCGGCCATGACCCTGGCCACCGCCACCGAGTACGCCCTGCTCATGGCGACGCAGCCGCCGCCGCCGATGGGGGAGGCCGCGGCGGAGCCCGATTTTTTGGCGGAAGCGGGACTGGCCAAGCTCAGCCCGCGTGAACGTGAACTGGTCACCCTGGTCGCGCAGGGCCGCACCGACGCGCAGATCGCGGCGCAGCTGTACATCACCCTGCGCACGGTCGGCTCCCACCTGGACCGGGTCCGGGACAAGACCGGCTGCCGCCGCCGCGCCGACCTCACCCGGCTGGCCCTCAGCGCCGGCCTGGTCTAGCGGCCGCTGCGGCCTATCCGTGCGCCATGTCGACAAACCGGGAATAGTGGCCCTGAAACGCAACAGTTACGGTCGCCGTGGGGCCATTCCTATGTTTGGCCACGATTAGATCGGCTTCACCGGCGCGAGCTGATTCGGGTTCGTAGAAATCCTCGCGATGCAAAAGGATTACGACGTCCGAATCCTGCTCGATGCTATTGTGAAGATTTATACCGTTCGCGACGAAATTGTGCGTGCCGAGAACGGTGGCGTCGTAGACGGATTGACATCCGAGGCTCTCAATAGAAGCGACGGTGTCCCAGAATACGTCGTTCGTGGCGAGCATTTCGAGTTCCGCATCGCCAAGTACCTGTGCAATGCGACCTACACGCGTTCGCGTAGGACAGATATTGGCCTTCAGGTCGCCTCCGCTCCGGCTGCCGACGCTCACCTGAATACGGTGCAGCGGGATAGAGCGTTCCTGCATTATGTGGCTAACTCGCTCCCACACACCGCTGGGAATCGTGTCAAAGCGGCCAGCAGCCGTCATTGAGTCAAGTCGGCACAGCGCCTTCGCAGCTGCCAGCCCGCGCTCGCCATGCACGCCGATTTCGTCGAGGAACTGCCGCCGGTCCTTGACACCAGCCACGTCGACAGTCCATTGCGGGTGACCGTATACGTTGCCGACTGCATGCAGCCGACCGATGATTCCGAACCGAAGCAGCAGGGCTTGTAGCTCTCGGGCCATGCGCTCGCTCGTGGTGCCGTAATACACCCTTACAGCCCCGGATTTTGCGATGGTTACCGAACCGTCCGTTGCCCACAGGTGCCGGAGGAAGAATGCAAGCTGTTTATGAGGCAGCGAGAAGATCTGCGCCGGGATAAACTTTTCATGGCTCCGCAGGCCGAAAAGGCCCATTGTGTCCAGCCAAGCTGCGATGGGGTTGCGCCGCCCGTGAGTCAGATGATACGGCGCCGGGAGCCGCAACGAAGTACAACGAGCCGCCGGATAGTAATCGCGGACAGCAGTGATCCCGAAATGTAGCGCGGCATCTGTCACGGCCTGAAGATTCGCTTCGTCCACGCTGGCGTACCGGATCGGCTGGTTCCTGACGAAAGATCCGTCCCCCAGCAGGTGAGCCAGCATGACGAGCTCAGCCTCAGGCATCTCCTGCGTTCCCAGCGGTGCTGGGACCTCGCGGGGGATAGCGAGCCGGCTTTTGACACCAAGCTCGCTCAGCGGACGCCAGCCGTCCAGCGTGAGGAACGGGTGGTTGGCGGTGGCTTCAACCACGTGACCAGAGGCCAGCCGGACCCGGAATACTTCCTTGATCCCGCTGGAGAAAGCGTGCGTCATGGTCCGTGGCACCATGCGGAGCCGGTCGTCAAGAGACCACACCGGGATGTCCTGCTCGCCGGAGGCCAGCAGTTCGCCGAGCGAGACCTCCGCTCCAGTGTCGGCGCGCAGGATCCGTGTGCCTGCCGTCAAGCAGCCTGATTCACGCAAGTCCGACAAAAGGGGCCGCTTGTCGGTGCGCTGCTCGGGACCGCGGTTGAGCTGGGATAGCGCGACGACGGGGACGTCGAGTTCCTTGGCCAGCAGCTTGAGCGAACGTGACATGTCGGAGACTTCCTGCTGCCGGTTCTCGACACGGCGGGGTGACGACATCAGCTGCAGGTAGTCGACGATGACGAATTTCAGGTCGTGCCGCTGCTTCAGCCGGCGGCATTTGGCCCTGATCTCCATGAGGGACATATTCGGCGAGTCGTCGATGAACAGCGGCGCGTCGGCGACTTCGGACATCCGCCGGGCTAGCCGAGCCCAGTCGTCATCGTTCATCTGGCCGGCGCGCATGGTCTGCATCGGCACCCGCGCCTCAGCCGACAGCAGCCGCATCGTGATCTCGTTGCGTCCCATCTCCAGGCTGAACAGCACCGTGGCCATGTGATGCCTGATGGCAGCCGCGCGCGCGAAATCCAGGGCCAGCGTGGAGTTATGGGTCGGGATCATGGACCGGCTGGCCAGGTAGGTGCGGTCGGCACTGTCCACCTGGACGCACCGCACGGCGACGCTGTCCACCGGGCGCACGGCGGTGATGACGCGTTCCTGGGCTCGCAGCGGCGTCTTCCGAGGCCGGCGCTCCCGATGGGCGACCCGCTTGTGTCCCAGACGGAAGACATCATCAGCCGTGGTGAAGGCGAGTGTGTAGGCGATCGAGGAAGCGGCCGTGGCGCTGGGGATTCGCCTTTCCGACCAGCCGCATCTGTAGCCGAGCGAGAGCACGAGCTCCCGCACGTCGGCAGCCAGCCGACGGGAGGTCACCGTAACCTGGACTGCGCCAGTGGTACCGACGGTCCCATCGGTGTCCAGCAGCCCGGCCAGGAGGGCGCGGCGCTGCTGCTGCGACGCCCGGAGATACGGGCCGGGGATGTGCAGCCCGTCAGCGATGACTCCGGCCGCTACCTGCGGGTCCGCCGAAGTGAACCTGGTGGACCAGTAAGCACCATTGCCGAGCCAGGTCCCCACTACGTAGGGCGGTACCGGAAGATCCGTGGGCGGCAGATCGACCGGCTTGGTGACCGCCACAGCATGGTTGCGACGCCCGTCCGCCGGTGGACGGGCAGTGTCCGCGATCTGGGCCGTCGTCAGCACGTCATCGTCTACGACGGCGATAACAGCACTTCCGGGCAGGCCGGCCAGCTGGACGATCGCGCGGCGAGCCCAGGTCGAGGTTTTCCACTGGTGGTCGGCGTCGGCGATGATGACCGTGCCGTCGTCAAACTCGACCTCGTAGCAGGGGCGTCCGTGCATGACGTCGGTGGCCGCCACCACCTGAGTGGGCTGGCCGTCGGCGCCGATCAGGTAGTCGCCGACCCGGACCTCGCCCATGGTGGTCCAGCCGGCGGGGGTGGGCAGCGGCGTGTCCAGGGCCAGGGCCTTGCCGATGGCAGGGCGGGCGGCTATGACGATCATCTGGCCGGGGTGCAGGCCGTTGGTCAGGGTGTCCAGGTCGGAGAAGCCGGTAGGGACGCCGGTGAGCATACCGCCGCGGCTGCCGATGGCCTCGATCTCGTCCAGGGCGCCCGGCATGATCTCTGACAGCGAGTGGTAGTCCTCGCTGGAGCGGCGCTCGGTGACGGAGTAGATCTCGGCCTGGGCCCGGTCCACGAGCTCGTCCGCCTCGGCGTCGCCCGTGTAGCCGAACTGGACGATCCTGGTGCCTGCCTCGACCAGGCGGCGCAGGATGGCGCGCTCCCTGACGATGCGGGCGTAGTAGCCGGCGTTGGCGGCGGTGGGCACGGAGGAGATCAGGGTGTGCAGGTAGGGAGCGCCGCCGACCCGGGTGATCTCGCCGCGGCGGGTGAGCTCATTGGCCACCGTGATGGCGTCGGCCGGCTCCCCCCGGCCGTACAGGTCGAGTACCGCCTCGTGGATCAGCTGGTGCGCCGGGCGGTAGTGGTCCACGGGCCGGATCACCTCGATCACGTCCGAGATGGCGTCCTTCGAGAGCAGCATCCCGCCCAGGACGCACTGCTCCGCCGCGACGTCGTGCGGTGGGGTCCGCTCGAAGTCGTCGTTCCTCGGAGCGATCTCGGTGACGCTCACCTGTCTCCTCTCCCCCGCTGGTCTCCCCGCAGGCGTGAACGCGGCCCGAACGCCGTCCTGCTACCGCCTGACACTGTTGTAGCTGATGGCTCTGACATTTTCCGGCCCGATGCCGCCTGGCACCACTCGCCCGGTGGACGGCTATGTGGACAAGGTGTGCAGACACGCCGACCACGTTGTGCGCAGCCTGGGGAAATAGTTGTGGAAATGGCGAGCGAGAAATTCGCCTCATGCGCTCTAGCTGCATGAACGCGGTCCACTGGGTGTGTGGAAGAAATACTTGACCGGCTTTTTTAGCCCAGAAAATCCACAACCGCTATCCACAGTTAGGCGGTTACAAACTGTGGATAGCGGTACTGCGGAAGCACATGCGCGGGCACCGCCGGGCTGCTACCATTCGACGGTGTGTTCGATAGACTTCTTCGCGCTCCGGCGGGTCACCGAGGCCATCGACCGGCTCGAGGCCGACCGCGGAAGTGTGGATGCGGCGGACCTCGAGGTACGCGTCGCCGCCGTCTGGTCGATGGTCAGCGCCATAGACCCGGAGCTCGCCCGGCTGGCGTCCGGTTATGCGCGTCCGGCTGACTAACGGGTGACCCGCAGATCATCAAACCGGCCGCGCATACCCGCCCTTGCCCGGTTTCGCCCGTTTCATGCCGTCGATCCTGCGGTGCTGGCCCAGTCTCCGTGTCATGAAACCCGGGTGTCACCACGCTCTATCGTGATCAAACCCGGGTTTCACCACCGTGAGCTGGCGCGGGACCCGGGCGGGCAGACCGTTCGCGGGCGGCGGGCGTGCCCGGTGATGCGGACGGGGTGCACCCGGCCGGCGAGGATACCCGGCGGGCGCAGGACAGGCCCGGCAAGATCTGCCGGACGCGCCCTGGTGTCCTGCGCCGGAGACTAGCTCGCGGCGATGTCGATGTCGACGGCCGCGCTGACCTCAGGGTGCAGCCTGACCCGGACCTGGTGCGAGCCGAGGGTCTTGATCGGGTCACGGACCTCGATCCGGCGCCGGTCCAGCTCGGGACCGCCGGCCTCACGCACGGCGGCCGCGATGTCGGCGGGCCCAACCGAGCCGAACAGCCGGCCGTTGCCGCCCGCGCGCCGCCGCATCCGGACTTGCAGGCCCTCGAGCTGCGCGGCGACCACCTTGGCGTCTTCCAGGCCGCGGATCTCCCGGGCCGACCTGGCCCGCTTGATCAGGCCGATCTGCTTCTCCGCGCCCCGGGTCCAGTGCATGGCGAAGCCGCGCGGGATCAGGTAGTTGCGGCCGTAGCCGGCGGCTACGTCCACCACGTCACCGGGCGCGCCGAGGCCGCTCACCTCTTGGGTGAGGATGAGCTTCATGGGTGTGCGACTCATCTGCCGTTCCCCTTAGCGCGCCGTGCTCGTGTACGGCAGCAGCGCCACCTCACGAGCGTTCTTGATCGCGGTCGCGACATCGCGCTGATGCCGTGTGCAGTTACCCGTCACCCGGCGGGCGCGGATCTTGCCGCGATCGGAGATGTACTTGCGGAGCAGGCCGGTGTCCTTGTAATCGACGTAGGCGATCCGCTCCTGGCAGAACACGCAGACCTTCTTCTTGGGCTTGCGTAGTGGTGGCTTGGCCATCGTGGTGCTCCTCAGCAGAGCCCCGCCCGCGGCGGGGATGGTCGGTCTTTAGATATTGGCTTTCGTTATTAGAAGGGCGGTTCGTCGGAATAGCCGCCCGGACTGTCGGAGGCCCACGGGTCGGCGTCTCCGCCGCCGTAGCCACCGCCCTGACCGCCGCCCTGACCGCCGCCCTGACCGCCGGAGGACCGGCCGCCCGAACCGCCGGAACCGCCCGAGCGCTGGCCGCCGCCGTAGCCGCCGCCGTCACCGCCGGAGCGGGCCACCTTGTTCACCTTGGCCGAGGCGTTGCGCAGCGAGGGACCCACATCGTCCACCTCAACCTCATAGACGGTGCGCTTCTCGCCCTCCTTGGTCTCATACGACCGCTGCCGCAACCGCCCGGACACGATCACCCGCATCCCCCGGGTCAGCGACTCGGCCACGTTCTCCGCCGCCTGCCGCCACACATTGCACGTCAGGAACAGCGAATCACCGTCCTTCCACTCACCCGTCGCGTTATCACGGAACCGCGGCGTCGACGCCACCCGGAACCGCGCCACCGGCTGACCCGCCGGGGTAAACCGCAACTCCGGATCATCGACAAGATTCCCCGCGATCGTGATCTGGGTATCGCCTGCTGCCATGGGGGTACTCCGGTTGCTACAGAAGTCTGGGTGCTGCTCGGTGGGAGCGGACCGGGGGACAGTCGCGCTCAGTGGCGATGCTCGGGCCGCATGACCTTGGTCCGCAGCACGGCCTCGTTCAGGTTGAGCTGGCGGTCGAGTTCCTGCACGACGGCGGGCTCGGCGGTCAGATCGACGACGGCGTAGAAGCCTTCGGACTTCTTCTCGATCTGGTAGGCCAGGCGGCGCTTGCCCCAGAGGTCGACCTTCTCGACCTTGCCGCCGCCGCCGGTCACGACCTTGAGGAACTGGTCGAGTGACGGCTGGACGGTGCGCTCCTCGAGGTTGGGGTCGAGGATGATCATTATCTCGTAGTGGCGCATGAGCGTCTCGAGTCCTCCTCTGGACTGATGCGGCCACGGTCCGTCCGTGGCAGGAGGTGTCGCGGTCACGAGCCGGCGCTTGGGCCGACCGGGTCATCCGCAGCGCCCGCTAGCTTACCAACATCCCCAGGTCCCGGTGACACGATGAGGATGGCAGGCAGGCGGGCGCGGTCGCGAGCTGACCCCGCCCGCGAAATGAGTCAGGTAACGAGATGACCGCGCTGCTGCCCGGCCCCAGTATCCGGTTCTAGAATGCTGTGGATTCCCGGTCATCTGGCCGGGGAACACTGCCGGTGAAAACATATGCGCGCAGTGGCAGCCAGGAGGTGTCACCATGGCAGGCAGCGTCGAGAGCAGCCAGCGTTCGCACATCCTGAATTCGGACGGGCAGCCGCACCCCGTGCAGAATGCCCTGACCATCGCGGTGCTGCTGGCCGGCCTGGTGTCGTTCGTGCTCGGCCTGGTCGTGCGCAACGCGCACACCGGCCCCGCGGTGCACATCATCGCCACCGCTACCGGCCTGTTCGCGCTGCTGGTGGGGCTGTACCTGCAGATGGTCTCGTCCACCCGGGAGCAGCGGGTGCTCATCGTGGCCGGCATCATCGCCGGGTTCGTGGGGCTGGCCATCGGCCTGTCCCGCGGCGGCTTCGTCGGTTAGGACCGCGCGGCCGGCGGCCACGTCGGGGACTAGGCTCGGGACATGCCGCGTATCGGAGCCCATTTTCACCTCGACAACCCGCTGGCCGAGGCGGTCGCCTGCGGCGCCAGCGCGGTCCAGTTCTTCCTGGGTGACCCGCAGGGCTGGAAGGGGCCGGTGATACCCGGCGGGGATCCGGCGGCCATCAAGGCGGCCTACACGGCCGCCGACATGGACATCTACATCCACGCGCCGTACGTCATCAACGTGGCCACGAGCAACAACCGTATCAGGATTCCCAGCCGGAAGCTGCTCGAAGGGCAGCTCAAGGCGGCCGCCGCCATCGGGGCCAAGGGCCTGATCGTGCACGGCGGTCATGTCACCGCGGGCGTGGCGGCCGAAGCGGGCCTGGAGAACTGGCGCAAGGCAGTGGAGCGGATCGAACGGCCGCTGCCGATGCTGATCGAGAACACCGCGGGCGGCGACGGGGCCATGGCCCGGTCGCTGGACGCGATCGGCAAGCTGTGGGATGTGGTGGCCGAGGCCGCCGCAGGCAGCGGCGGGAATCTCGGGTTCTGCCTGGACACCTGCCACGCCAACTCGGCCGGCATCGACCTGGCCGACGCGGCTGACCAGATCAAGGCCATCACCGGCCGGATCGACCTGGTGCACTGCAACAACTCCCGCGATGAGTTCGGCTCGGGCCGGGACCGGCACGCCAACATCGCGTCGGGCACCATCGATCCGGCCCTGCTGCTCGGCGTGGTGCGCGCCGCGGGCGCGACCGCCATTTGCGAGACGCCGCACGAGGACGGCGGCCTGGCCGCTGACGTCAGCTTTCTGACTGAGCACCTGCGCGGCTGATCCGCACCTGCCCGCGGCTCAGCCGCAGGCGGAACCAGTCCTCGGCCTGGTCCAGGACGCCGCCGGCCGGATCATCGATGCCGTGGGCGCGCACCACGTCCCGTTCGGGCGCCAGAATGTCCCGCACCACATAGGCGGCCAGCAGAGCTACGGCGAGGAACCTGGCCAGCAGCAGGGTGAAATACCAGCCGGTGCTGATGCCCAGGTAGCCGGTCACCGCGTTGCCGCTGGAGCGGTAGACGAAGATGAGGTAACCCCAGATGCCGAAGAAGTAGCCGATCTCGGCGAGCTGCCACAGGGCGTACGGCCACAGCCGGGGCCGGGCCAGCACGGCCAGCGGCACCAGCCAGATGACGTACTGCGGGGACCAGACCTTGTTGGTCATCAGGAACGCGGCCAGCACCAGGAAGCACAGCTGACCCAGGCGGGGCCGGCGGGGGCGGCCAGCGCGAGCACGGCGATGGCGCCCACCGCCACGACCAGGAACACCGCCGACAGCTTGTTGAGCACGCTCAGCTGCGAGTTCCCGACCACCGGCAGATTGAAGTACTCGAACATGTACCAGATCGAGCCCCAGTCGGCGCCGCGGTCCTTGCTGAAGATGTAGAACGTGGCCCAGCCAGACGGCGCGATGATCATGACCGGCAGGTTGACCGCCAGCCAGGCCGCCACGGCCGCGGCGAAAGTCCTGGCGAACTCGCGCAGCTGCCCGGTGCGCAGGCACAGCAGCAGCAGCGGCCCGAAGACCACCAGCGGGTAGAACTTGGCCGCCACGGCCAGGCCGAGCAGGATGCCCGCCCAGGCGCCGCGGCGGGCCGCCCAGGCCGCGATGCCCAGCGCGGTCAGGGCCATCGCGATCAGGTCCCAGTTGACGAACGCGGACAGGATCAGGGCCGGCGAGAACGCGACCAGCAGCGCCGGCCAGCGCCGGCCGGGGCCGAGCGCGCGGGCGGTGGCCAGCACGCCGGCGATCGCGCACAGCGCGAGCAGGACCACGGTGACGTCGAAGAAGTCGAGCCCGGCGGTGGCCTGGCCGGCCCCGCTGACCAGCCAGGCGGCGAGCTGCATGGCACCGCCGATGAGCACCGGGTACTCGACGTGATGGCCGGTGTAGGGCACCTGGTGCGCCGACAGCCCCTCGCCGTAGTACAGCGGGAAGATGTCGGTGTAACAGGAGTCCTGGAACTGCTTGGCGTAGGAGTACCAGGCGCCGGACCGGCACGGGATCTTCTCGGCGAACGCCAGCGCCATCGACAGCAGGGTGGCGGCGATGAGCACGCCGGTGCCGCCGAGGGCCACCGCGAGCATCGGGCGCGCCGGGCGCTGCTGTGACGCCCAGCTCACCTGGCGGCGGTCATCGGGCGGCAGAGCGCCCCGCGGGGCGTCTTCCACCTCTTTATCTAACCCCGCCCAGGACGCCGTTTGCGCATCCGCCGCCGCACCCACAGGCAGGCCCCGGGCAGCGCCAGGAAGCCGCCCGCCACGGCGGCGGCAGGCGTGGCGCTGACCGCACCGGGGCCGCCGCCGATCGGGTTCTGCTGGCCGGGCGGGTTCCCGCCGCAGAAGGCCCAGTCCGCCGGGGCACACGTGCTGGTGGGGAACGGGAACGGGTCGCTGGGTATCGCGGTGGGCTGGGCCGGCGGGGCCGCGGGCTTCTTCTTCGGCTTGGCGGCCTGCCGCAGGTTGGGCGGAACCAGGTTCCATGTGGAGCCCGTGAACACGACGGGCTGGAACTGCTCGACGCCCAGCGGGACGAACATGTTCTCGGCGTAGGTGTGCCAGATCGTGGCCGGCCAGGTACCGCCGTAACCGCCCTGCTGCAGGCCGCCGAGGTTGTTGAGGGTCTCCGGCTGCTTGCCGTTGATGACGGTGGTGACCCCGTTCTGGTCGCTGGTGAACAGCGCCACGGCCAGCGCCTGGCTCGGGATGGCGCCGACGAAGAACGCCGACTGCGCGGTGTTCGTGGTGCCGGTCTTGGCGATGATCTCCTGGCCGTTGCTCAGCCCGGCCGTGGGGGCGGTGCCGTAAGGCGCCGTGTCTTCGGACATCGCGTACTGGACCTGGGAGTCCTCGGCCGCGTTGAGCGTCGGGTTGGGGCTGAACACCGGGTACGTGGCGATCTTGATCGGGGTCAGCATGCCGTTCTGCGAGATCGACGTGATCAGGTGGGGGTCGTGGTAGACGCCGCTGTCGTCGATGGTGGCCAGCATCGAGCCCTGCTCGATGACGGTCAGCGACGCCTGCCCGAGCGTGAGGCCTGCCTCGTTCTCCATCGCGGGGACTTTGTTCCTGCCTGTGCCGCACGGGGCGCTGATGCAGGCGGCGTCGGTGTCCACGCCGAACTCCTGGGCTATGTCGACCACGTTCGCGCCGTTGACGCCGGCCACGACATGCCACAGGTCGGTGAAGGCGGTGTTGATCGACTCCGCCATCGCCATCTGCGGCGTGTACGGCCCGTTCTCGTACAGGTCGTCGTTGTGGACGAGGTACCCCCCGTCACCGGGAGTGCTGGCCGGGTAGGCGGTCGGTTCGCTGTCGGGCGGGATGTAGACGTTGTTGAAGCCGTCCAGCGTGCTGGTCTGCACGTTCATGCCCTGCTTGACCGCGGCGGCCAGGATATAGGGCTTGAACGAGGAGCCGACCTGCTCCCGGTTCTGGTAGGCCATGTTCAGGTAGCACTGGATCTCACCGCACTCCCTGGCCGTGATGACCTTGCCGGTGCCGTTGTACTTCGCGCCGATGTAACCAGGGCCGGGGTACAGGGCGTCGATCTCCCCGTTCACCGGGTTCTCCAGCACCGCTCCGACGTGCATGTAGGACTCGA
The DNA here is from genome assembly GCA_963835775.1 of uncultured Actinomycetes bacterium. Lineage (GTDB taxonomy): Bacteria > Actinomycetota > Actinomycetes > Streptosporangiales > Streptosporangiaceae > Palsa-504. Next base: position 24,903 of record CAWIHB010000017.1, read on the forward strand.
ACGGGACCGAGCTGTCGTCGATCACCGACTCGTTCTGGCTGACCGCCTGGTAAAGCGCGGTCATCTTGGTGTCGTCGATGCTGGTCTTGATCACGTAGCCGCCGTTGTAGATCTGCGACTCGGTGAGGTGGTAGACCTGATGCAGCTCGTTGTAGACCATGTTCATGACGTACGGGTCCCAGACGTCGGGGCCGTAGGTCTGCGGGACGTTGTCCCCCAGCTTCGGGAACTTCAGCGTCGCGGCCGTCGTGGCGCTCAGGTTGCCCATCTGCACCATGCCGCTGATCACGTAGTTCCAGCGCGCCTCGAGCTGGGGCCGGTACCGCGGCAGCGGGTAGGTGCTGGGCTGCTGGATAAGCGCGGCGATGACGGCATCCTGGGCCGCCGACAGCTTGGCCACCGGCTCGCCGAAGTAGGTCTCGGCCGCGGCCTGAATGCCGTAGGCGCCTTCACCCAGGAAGATGGTGTTGAGGTAGTTCTGCAGGATCCACTGCTTGGACTTCTCCTTGCCGATCTTCATCGCCACGAAGATTTCCTTGATCTTGCGGCTGAGTGTCTGCTGGGTGCCGATGCCCTGGTAGTAGTTCCTGACGAACTGCTGGGTGATAGTCGAGCCGCCCTGCAGTGAACCGTCGCTGCCCCGGACGTCCCTGTAGGCGGCGCGCACGGTGCCCGGCAGCGAGATGCCGCCCTCGTTCCAGAAATTGCGGTCCTCGGCGGCCAGCACCGCGTCGATGATCTGCGGCGGGATCTGGCCATAGGTCAGCATCTGCCGGTTGGTGGTGCCGAACCGGCCGATCAGCGTGCCGTCGGCGGAGTAGACCACGGACTGCACGTAGCTGGTGGCGGCCATCGCCGCGGTGGGCACCGGCGTCGACTCATAGGCCATGACGACCGCGAGGGCACCGAACACGATGAACGCCCCGATGATGGACAGCACCAGCCCGATGACCTTGCGCAGCGTCCAGCGCCGCCACCAGCTGCCCTTGACCTTGGCTCGGTCCTGCCCTCGGCGCCGGGGCCCGGTGGGACCCTTGGGCCCCATGGGTCCCGTGGGTCCCTGAGGCCCGCCCGGCCCACGGGGTCGAGGTGCCTCCGGCCGCCACGGCAGCGGCTCGGCCTGGATGGTGCCAGTCGCGCGCGCGTGGCTGCCGGGCCGCCCGTTGCCGCGGCGGTGGCCGCCGCCTGGCTCGGGGGCGCTGACTTCGTGGGCCCTGGATTGGGGGGCCCTGGATTGGGGGGCCCTGGATTGGGGGGCACTGACTTGAGGGGCACTGACGTAGCCGGTGTCCGTGCTGTCCTGGTAACCCGCTTCGGGGCTGCGGAAGCCCGCCGTGTCCCAGCCGTTGGCGTCATAGCCCAGGTCGTAGTCGACCGTGCCGCTGAGCGCTCCGCCGCCCGGCACCCCGCGGCCGACGGGGGCCTGGCGGTCCCCGTCAGCGTAGCGTCCGGTGGCCCCGTGGCCCCATGCACGGCCGTCCCGCCCGTCGCGATGCCGAACGTCAAAGTCATCAGCTCTGCTGCTCACGCGTCCTCGCTGGTGGCTCGGAGGCCGCGGCAAGCGGGGCATGCGGCCTCTACTGGGAAGGCGGGTCCGCCAATATTCGGAACCCGCCGAAGTAAAACGTTACCTCCTGGACGAGGAGTTCACTGGCTGGTCCGCGCACGCCGCCTCCGGCGTACAGCAGGCTCGCCCGTGCCGAGCACGTAGGAGGAGGCAAGGTGGTTCCATCCGCAACTTTGGCAGACTTCGACCACATACACCCGGAATTCGCCGTATTCGGTCGCCATCTCGGCCAGTTCACGCGTCTGCTTGACCCGGCCCTCGTACTGCCCGAGTTCGTCGCCGTAGACGTAGGTGACATGGGTCAGCCGGGTCTTCCTGCAGATCGGGCAGCGGTCCTCGGTGGGCTCGCCGTGGAACTTCGCGGCCCGCAGCAGGTACGGGTGGGCGTCGCAGACGTCGGTGACGGTGGTGTGCCCGGCATACACGGATGCGAGCGTGGCCCGGCGGGCCAGCCCGTAATCCACCACGGAACGCCTTGACGTCATGTTGGCCAGAGTACGTCGGAACGGGCCCCGAGCCGAAGTCCGGTTGTGATCCGGCGGCAATATTGCCGTGATCTCGCGGGGTGGCGGCCGGCGGCGTGTCGTGATCACGCGGGCCGGCTTGCGGCGGCGCCATGCGGCACATACCATTGTGATGTATCGGTGCGATACATCGGGACGATCTAACAGCACGAAGTATCGTCTCGACGCATCGCGCAGATACAGTCGAGCAGATACACATGTTAGGGATATTGCGATCTCTGGGGGGCGACGTGGGACGAAGCCGGTCCGACGTACTGGAGCTCGCCGTGCTTGGGTTGCTGCACAGGACGCCGATGCACGGCTACGAGCTGCGCAAGCAGCTCACCAACGTACTTGGCTTGTTCCGTGCGCTGTCCTACGGGTCGCTGTATCCGTGCCTGCACGAGCTGCTCGCCAGCGGGCTGATCGCGGAGGAGCACGACGAGGCCGAGCCGCCCAGCCCGGCCCGCACGAACGGGACCGGCCGGCCGCGCGCGGGCCGCCGGTCGCTGAAGGTCTACCGGCTGACTGCGGACGGCAAGGAGCGGCTGCAGGAACTGCTCGGCGAGGGCGGCCCTGCGACCTGGGACGACGATGGCTTCGGGGTGCATTTCGCGTTTTTCGGGCAGACCAGGGCCGACGTGCGGCTGCGGATCCTCGAGGGCCGTCGCAGCCGGCTCGAGGAGCGCATGGAGGCCATCAGGGCGGCGTTCACGCGCACCAGGGAGCGCGTGGACAGCTACACCCTGGAACTGCACCGGCATGGCCTGGAATCAGTGGAACGAGAAGTCCGCTGGCTGAACGAGCTGATCGCATCCGAGCGGCAGGCCGGCGAACAAGACAACATTTCCGAGAAGGAGTCATCCTGATGGGCAAGGTCCGCATCGCCATCGTGGGGGTCGGTAACTGCGCCAGCTCCCTGGTGCAGGGGCTGGAGTACTACAAGGGCGCCGACGACGGCGTCAGGGTTCCCGGCCTCATGCATGTCCGGTTCGGTCCCTACCACGTCAGCGACGTAGAGGTTGTCGCCGCGTTCGATGTGGACGCCAAGAAGGTCGGCGTCGACCTGGCCGAGGCCATCGTCGCCAGCGAGAACAACACGATCAAGATCGCGGAGGTGCCGCCGACCGGGGTGACGGTCCAGCGCGGCCCCACCCTGGACGGCCTGGGCGAGTACTACCGGGAGATCATCACCGAGTCTGACGAGCCGGTGGCGGACGTCCCGGCGGTGCTGCGCGAGACCGGGGCCGACGTGCTCGTGTCCTACCTGCCGGTCGGCTCCGAGCAGGCTGACCACTACTACGCCCAGTGCGCCATCGACGCGCACGTGGCCTTCGTGAACGCGCTGCCGGTGTTCATCGCCTCCGACCCGGAATGGGCCGCCAAGTTCACCGAGGCGGGCGTGCCGATCATCGGCGACGACATCAAGTCGCAGGTCGGTGCCACCATCACGCACCGCGTGCTGGCCAAGCTGTTCGAGGACCGCGGGGTCGAGCTGCTGCGCACCTACCAGCTCAACTTCGGCGGGAACATGGACTTCATGAACATGCTGGAGCGCAGCCGGCTCCAGTCCAAGAAGATCTCCAAGACCCGCGCGGTCACCTCGCAGATCCCGCACGAGATGGAGCGCGCGGCCGTGCACATCGGCCCGTCCGACCACGTGCCCTGGCTGGATGACCGCAAGATGGCCTACGTCCGGCTGGAGGGGCGGGCGTTCGGCGACGTGCCGCTCAACCTGGAGTACAAGCTTGAGGTCTGGGACTCGCCCAACTCGGCGGGCGTGATCATCGACGCGGTCCGGGCCGCCAAGATCGCACTGGACCGCGGTATCGCCGGACCGGTGACCTCGGCCAGCTCGTACTTCATGAAGTCACCGCCCGAGCAGTACGGCGACGACGTGTGCCGTGACCTGGTGGAGAAGTTCATCCTCGGGGAGGTCGCCCGCTGACGGCGGGCCCTCCTAAGCTGAACGGGTGGAGCAGCGCAGATCGACGTTTACCGGTGATCTGCGCTCGGTCCTGGCCGAGCCGGGCTTCCGGCGCCTGTTCGCCACCCGGCTGGTGTCACAGTCCGGCGACGGCATCATCACCGCCGGGGTCGGCACGTACGTGTTCTTCAACGCGTCGTCGTTTCCGAGCCCGGCGGCCGGCGCGGCGGCCTTCGCGGCCCTTTATGTGCCGTATTCGCTGGTCGGCCCGTTCGCCGGGGTGTTCATCGACCGCTGGCTGAGGCGCCAGATCCTGGTCTGGTCGGCCCTGCTCCGGTCGGTCTTCGTGGTGCTGACGGCGGCGCTGATGGTGGCAGGCAGCCACGGGCCGCCGCTCTACGTCGCCGTCCTGCTCGTACTCGGCGTGAACCGGTTCTTCCTGTCCTCGCTGTCGGCGGCGCTGCCGCATGTGGTGGCCGGGGACAAGCTGGTGATGGCGAATTCGGTGTCGCCGACGGCGGGCGGCATCATGGCGACTTTCTTCGGCGTGGTCGCCGGCGGGCTCAACGTGGCCGCGGGCAACACCGAACGCGGTGCCGCGATCACGGTGCTGGTCGGGGGCGGCTGTTACGTGGCGGCCAGCCTGGTGGCGACCACCATGCCGCGCGACCTGCTCGGGCCGGTGCGTGAGCCGGGAGCGCCGCCGCCCGGGCGGCTGGGCAGTGAGCTGGCCTCGGTCGCGGCCGGGCTGGCGGCGGGCGTTCGCTACCTGCGCGGGCGCCGCGGCCCGGCGGCGGCGCTCGGCGCGACCGGCGGCTTCAGCTTCCTGTTCGGGCCGTTGTTCCTGATGTCGATCCTGCTGTACCGGAACTATTTCTACCGGTCAAGCGCTGGCGTGGCCGAGGGCCACGTGGTGGGGCTGGCCATCGCCTCCGGGATCGGCTATGCCTGTGCCGCGCTGGTCACCCCGCCGGCCACCAGGCGGCTGTCCAAGCAGGCCTGGATCACGGTGCTGATCGCCGCGAGCGCCGTGGTGACCGTCGCGCTGGGTGAGACGTTCAACCAGATCGCCTTCCTGGCCATCGGGTTCTGCCTGTACCTGACCCGGCAGGGAGTGGCGATCTGCGCGACCACGATTCTGCAGGAAGAAGTGGATGACGGCTACCGGGGCCGGGTGTTTGCCTTTTACGACATGATGTTCAACGTCATGTACGCCGCGGGGGCCGCGCTGAGCGCGCCCTTCATGGCGGCCAACGGCCACTCACCGGGCATCATCGGCGTGGTGGCGGCCGGCTACGCGGCCACCGCGGCCGTCTACTGGCTGACGGCGCGCCGGGGTCAGGCCTGCCCGGGCGCGGACGGGGGCACCTCGATCCCCGCGTCCGCCGCCCAGCGCAACAGGGCCTGAACCGCGCGCTCCCGGCCCAGCTGACCCTCCGTGATGCGGAGCTCGAGCATGAAGTCGTAGGCCTGGCCCACCAGCGGGCCCTCCCGCAGGCCCAGGATGCGCATGATCTCGTGGCCGTCGAGCTCCGGCCTGATCCTGGCCAGCTCTTCCTGCTCGGACAGCTCGGCGATGCGCTGCTCCAGGCCGTCGTAGGCGCGGTCCAGCCGCTGGGCCTTGGCCGGGTTGCGCGTGGTGCAGTCGGCCCGGGTCAGCACGTGCAGCCGGGACAGCAGCGGCCCCGCGTCCCTGACATAGCGGCGCACGGCGGCATCGGTCCATATCGGCTCCGGGGGGGACGACCCCACCAAACCCCCCGAACCCCCCCGAGAAGGTCCGGCGGCACCTTCCCCGTAGCCGTGGAACCGCAGGTGCAGCTCGACCAGCCGGGACACGTCACGGATCACCTCATTGGAGAAACGCAGCGCCTTCAGCCGCCGGGCGGCCATCTTCGCGCCCACCACCTCGTGCAGGTGGAAGGCGACCCGCCCGTCCGGCAGCAGCGACCGCGTGCGCGGCTTGCCGATGTCGTGCAGCAGCGCGGCCAGCCGCACGACCAGGTCCCCCTGCAGCCCGTAGCGCGGCTCGAGCCCGATGGCCTGCCGCAGCACGGTGAGGCTGTGCTTGTAGACGTCCTTGTGCCGGTGGTGCTCGTCGGCCTCCATCCGCAGCCGCGGCACCTCGGGCAGCACCTGGTCGGCTACCCCGGTCTGGACCAGCAGGTCGATGCCCGTCGCGGGATCCGGCGTGAGCATCAGCTTCTCCAGCTCGCCCGCGATCCGCTCCGCGGAGACGATCTCCAGCCGCGCCGCCTGCTCGGTCATGGCGGCCCGCACGTCGGGAGCGATCTTGAAGCCCAGCTTGGCCGCGAACCGGGCCGCGCGCAGGATCCGCAGCGGGTCGTCGGCGAAAGAGTCCTGTGGCCGTCCCGGCGTGCGCAGCACCTTCTCCTGCAGCGCCGCCAGGCCGCCGAACGGGTCGGTGAACTCGTAGCCGGGCAGCTGGACCGCCATCGCGTTGACGGTGAAGTCCCGGCGGCTCAGGTCCTCGGCCAGCGAGTGCCCGTACTGCACCTCGGGCTTGCGCGAGCTGGCCCGGTACTGCTCGCTGCGGTAGGTGGTGATCTCGAACACCGAGCTGCCCTTGCGGGCGCCCACGGTGCCGAAGGCGATGCCGACCGTCCAGGTCGCATCGGCCCAGGGGCCGACCAGCGCCAGGACCTGCGCCGGCGTCGCGTCCGTGGCCATGTCGAGGTCGCCGGTGGGCGGCCGGCCGAGGAAGATGTCCCGGATCAGCCCGCCCACCAGGGCCAGCTCGTGGCCGTGACGCGCAAACAGCAGGCCGATCTCGCTGACCGCAGGGGCGCGCTCGCGCAGCAGGGCGGCGGCGGCGGCTTCCCGCTGCTCGTTGGTCATGGGCACGGGCATTGAGAGTATCCACAGCACGGGTTCGGCGCGAACGGCAATACCATCAAGTGTGCATGGCGTGCTGGCGGCGAAGCTCACGCGGCGGATTCTGGCCCTGGCCGGTGCGGTCGCGGTACCTGCCGCGGCGCTGCTCGCGCTGGCCGGCACCCCGCTGGCCAGCATGGCGCAGGCCGCCACCACGCACCCCGATCTGAGCAGCCAGGGCGGCAGCGCGTCAGTGACCATCGACTCGATGAGCCCGCAGACCGCCCGGCCCGGCGACACGGTCACGGTGACCGGAACGGTCACCAACCGCACCGCCCAGACCGAGGCCGGGCTGGTGGTCTACCTCCTGTCGTCTCCGGCCCGCTTCACCACCAGGGACCAGATGGACGGGTACCTGAACCAGAGCGGATTCCCGAGCCTGGAGATAGTGGGCAGCCAGTTCCCCATCGCGGCCAGCCTGGCGCCCGGTGCCACCGCGCAGTGGCACGCCTCGTTCGCCGTCAACAGCGTGGGCATCAGCGAGTTCGGCGTCTACCCGGTCAGCGCCCAGCTGATCGACCAGGCGGGTGGGGTGCTGGGTACCGACCAGACGCTGCTGCCCTTCTGGCCCGGGAAGCAGGCGGCCGGCCTGCAGCGCCCGCTGGCCATCTCCTGGGTCTGGCCGCTGATCGACCAGCCGCATCACCAGGTGTGCACCGCGGCGAACGGCACCCCGGTCAGCGCGCTGACGGACAACGCGCTGGCCGCCAGCCTGGATCCGGGCGGGCGGCTTTCCGACCTGCTGGTGGCCGGGCAGGCCAACGATGACGCCGGCCTGACCTGGGTCGTCGACCCGGCGCTGCTATCCGACGTGGCCGCCATGACCCGGCCGTACCAGGCCGGGTCGGGGCCCGGCTGCCTCGGGCTGAGCGCCGAGCCGGCCAGCAAGGCCGCCGCGACCTGGCTGGCCCGGCTGCGGGCGGTCACCTCCGCCGAGCCCACCGTGATCACGCCGTACGCCAACGTGGACGTCTCGGCGCTGATCCACCGCGGGCTGGAGGCCGACCTGACCCGCGCCTACACGGCCGGGCGCACAGTGGCCGATGACGTGCTGCACGGGTCGTTCGGGCCGTCGATCGCGCTGCCCGCGGGCGGAACGGCCGATCTGAGTGTGCTGACCCACCTGGCTACCTCGCAGCACATCGGCACGGTGGTGCTGAACAGCAGCGAGCTGCCGCCCGCCAGCACCTCGGTGTTCGAACCCGATGACGCGGTCACGTCGGTCCGGGCGGCCGGCACGACCATGACGGTGCTGCTGGCCGACAGCGTGCTGACCGGGGTGCTCCAGGCGGGCGACAGCACCTCGGGCGCCCTGGCGCCGGCCACGCAGTTCGCGGTCAGCCAGCGGTTCCTGGCCGAGACCGCGATGATCGCCGCCGAGGCCCCCGATTCGGACCGGTCCATCGTGGTCGAGCCGCCGGAAGACTGGAGCCCCTCGGTTTCGCTGGCCGACGAGCTGCTCAGCGAGACCGCCACTACGCCCTGGCTGACGCCGACGCCGCTGGGCAGCCTGGCCCAGACCACGGATTCCGATAGCGGGATAGCCCGCCTGCCGCTGGCGGGCAGCGTGGCCAACCCGGCCGAGCTCAGCCGCGGATACCTGGAAACGGTGAGCGAAGCCGGGGCCGGCCTCAGCGCCTATGAGGCCATGCTGTACCGCCCGGCCGCTTCCTACCTGCAGTCACTGAACGAGGCCCTGGCCGCTGCCGAGTCCTCCGCCTGGCGCGGTGGCGGCGGGTATCTGGGCATCGGCCTGGCCGACGGCCTGTCGGCGTTCCTGGGCGGCCAGATCGCGAAGGTGACGATCATCACCGCGCCCCAGGTGCAGATGGGCGGCGCCTCGGGACCGGTGCCGGTGTCCATCCAGAACGGGTCGAGCCAGCCCATCCAGGTCAAGCTGGTGGCCGGGGTGGTGAACGGGCCGGGCCGGACCTCCCAGCTGACCATCGGTGACGTCCAGAAGCCGATCACGGTCCCGCCCCGGCAGTCGGTGACCGTACGGCTGCCGGTCAGCTCGGCGCCGCCCGGCTCGACCGAGATCAAGCTGAGCCTGACCGGCGCGAACGGGACGCCGCTGCCGGTGCAGGCGGTCTCCTTCACCATCTTGTCCACCAGGTACGGCCGCGCGATCTTGTTCCTGATCGCCGCCGCCATCGGCGTCCTGGTGCTGACCTCCGTTTACCGAGGCGTCCGGCGCTGGCTGCATGCCGATACCCAGGTCGCCACCGAAGATGGGGGTCTACCAGGTAGCGTCGTGTCAGGCACTAGTGGCGCACACCCCCCGACGGAGAAACCGGATGACCTGGCCGACGCACGACGCTGGGTCGACGACGCCTGAGCCGGGCCCGCCCGAGCCATGGCCCGACCCCCGGCCGGACGACCGGCCGGACTTGTGGTCGGACGACGCGGAAGCCCGGCGCCGGCCCACTTCTTACCCCGATCCGCTGCCGCCGCTGGAAGGTCCCATGCCGGGGGGCCCGAGCGCGGCCGAGACGACGCTGCCGTTGGCGCTGAAGTGGCCTGCCCCGCCGGCCCGGCCGCCCCGCACGCCGCGGTTTACCCCGCACCCGGCGGGCCCAGGGGCCCCCGGGGGTCCCGGGGTTCCGGGCGGCCCCGGCGGCTCGGGAGGTCCAGGAGGCCCGGCCGGCACCGCGGACGCACCACCCGGCTGGCGCCGGGTACCCCGGCCGGACGAGTACCGGCCGGACGAGTACCGGCCGGACGAGTTCCGGCCGGGGGAAGACTCACGGCCCAGGTACCCGCAGCCGGAGTACGCGCCGCCGAGGGGTGCGCGGCCGCCGCGGGGCGGCAGGCCGCGGGCCGACCAGCGCTCGAGCCTGATCAGGTCCGGCGCCGGCATGGCCGTCGGCACCCTGGCCTCCCGGGGCACCGGGTTCCTGCGCACCCTGGTCCTGGTGGCCGCGATCGGCGTCGCCGGGCTCAGCAACGCGTACAACAACGCGAACACGCTGCCGAACACCGTCTACTACCTGATGCTGGGCGGCATCTTCACCAGCGTGGTGGTGCCGCTGCTGGTCCGGGCGGCCAAGCGCGACCCGGACCGCGGCGAGGCGTACGCGCAGCGGATGTTCACTCTGGGCGCGGTGGCCCTGCTGGTGGTCACCGTGGTGGCGACGCTGCTGGCGGGGCCGCTGGTCGACCTGTACGCGGGCACCATCAACGGCCCCCCGGGCAGCCCGCTGGGCGCCGAGCACCACCTGATGGTGGTGTGGGCCTACTTCTTCATCCCGCAGATTTTTTTCTACGGCATGAGCTCGCTGATCGGGGCGATCCTGAACACCCGCGGCCGGTTCGCGGCGCCGATGTGGACGCCGGTCATCAACAACCTGATCGTGATCGTGGTCGGCGGGCTCTACGTGGTGATGCACTTCGGCAAGGAGCCGTGGAACATCTCGGCCGGCGGGGTGCAGCTGCTCGGGATCGGCACCACGCTCGGCGTGGTGGCGCAGACCGTCGCGCTGGTCCCGTCGCTGCGGGGGGCCGGGTTCCGGTGGCATCCCACGCTCGAGTTCCGGCCCGGCGAGGTGACCGAGATGGGCCGGATGGCCGGCTGGATGTCGGTCTACGTGGTCTCCCAGTGGGCCGGCTACCTCGTCGTGCAGAGAGTGGCGAACGCGGCCTCGGCCGGACTGAACGGCTATTCCGCGTACACCATCGCGTGGCAGCTGTTCCAGCTGCCGTACGCGATCATCGGCATCTCGGTCATCACCGCGCTGCTGCCGCGGATGAGCGAGCACGCGAATGCGCGCCGGTATTCGCTGGTCCGGGACGACTTCTCGATCGGTGTCCGGCTGGCCTCGGTGATCGTGGTGCCGGCCGCGATCTACCTCGGCCTGCTCGGCGGGCCGCTCGCGGAGTTCCTGATCGGCTGGTTCCACAGCACGGGCCCCGCCAGTGCCAGGTACATCGGCGAGGTCTTCGGCCTGTTCTCCCTCGGCCTGGTGCCCTACATGCTGACCCAGCTGCAGCTGCGGGTGTTCTACTCGTTCCAGGACAGCCGGACCGCCGCACTCGTCGGCCTGCTCACCATGGCCGTCGGTATCACGGCGGACTATGTCGCGCTGGCCATGCTGCCCCGCCTGGACGTGGTGGCCGGGCTGGCCGTCGCGTACGGAATCGCCAACCTGATCGGGGCGACCGCCGGCTGGGCCCTGCTGCTGCGGCGGGTCGGGAGCCTGGACGGCTGGGCCATCGCTCGCAGCCTGGCCCGGATGCACCTGGCCACCGTGCCCGGCGTGATCTTCGCTGTCATCGTCATGCTCGGCGCCGGGCATATCGTGCATAATCCCAGTGCCGCCTATGGTGCGCTGGTCACGATCGTGGGCGGCGGCGGCGCGGTCCTGCTCTACGCGCTCTCCGCCCGGGCGCTGCGGGTGGCCGAGTTCGGATTCCTGGTCCGGACAGTGACCGCCAGGTTCGGCGGTCAGAGCAGGCGGCATTAGCATGGGTGGCAACCTATGAGCACATACATGGCGGAACCAGGAACCCGGCTGGCGGGGCGGTATCGTCTCGTTGACCAGACGAGTGCGGGTACCGGCTGGACGTACTGGAAGTCCATCGACGAGACCCTCGCCCGTCCCGTAACCGTGCTCACTTTCGCCGCTGATTTCCCGCGGGTGACCGAGGCCGTGGCGGCCGCCCGGGCCGCGAGCCGGCTCAACGAGCCGCGTTTCTCCCAGGTCTTCGACGTGGAGGACAGTGACGAGGGCGCCTACGTAGTGACCGAGTGGGTGGTCGGCGAGTCGCTGCTCGGCATGCTCTCCGACGGCCCCCTCGACTCGCCGCACGCCGTCTCGCTGGTATCCGAGGCCGCGCAGGCCCTCGCGGCCGCGCACGCCGCCGGGCTGTCGCACCTGCGGCTGGACCCGTCCTGCCTGCACTGGACCCGGGGCAGCGGGGTGAAGATCACCGGGCTGGGCATCGATGCCGCCCTGACCGGCCCGGACGCGGCTCCGGCCGAGGACGCCGACAGCCCCGAGCTCACCGACACCCGCGATATGGCCCGGCTGCTGTATGCCGCGCTGACCGGCTACTGGCCGGGACCCGCCGACGCCCCGGCCGGGACCGGAGATCCCGCCGAGGCCGGACCCGGCCTGCTCCCGCCCGCCCCGCGGGCTGACGGGGCGCCGTGCACCCCGCGGCAGGTCTCGGCGGCCGTGCCGGCCAGCATCGACGCGCTGACCTGCCGGGCGCTGTTCCAGCGGGCTGGCCGCCAGGGCCCCGCCCTGAGCACCCCGCGGGCGTTCGCCGACGCCCTGGCCAGCGTGGCCCAGCCCGATCCGCTGCCGGTGCTGCCCGTCCCGACCGCCAGCCAGCGGACCGTGAGCGGTTATCAGCGGAACGGGTCCACGAATCCCTACCCGCAGCCCCGCCCGCCCGCGCGAGCCCGGCCCGCGCCGGTCTACCGGCGCCCGCCCGCCAAGCGCTCTCCGGCGGTCACCGCCGTCATCGGCGCCGTGATCGTGCTGGTGCTGGCGGCGGTCGGCGTGGTCGGCTGGTCGCTCAGTCACCAGGGGCACGGGTCGGGCGCCGCGCAGCCGACCGCCGGCGCCTCGTCCTCCTCGGCGCCGTCGGCCGCGGCGTCGCACATACTCAAGCCGGTCAGCGCGAACAGCTTCGACGCCCTCGGCGACGACGGGGGCAACGAGGACGGCAGCTCGGCCAAGTACGCGCTGGGCATCAGCCCCGGCCAGTTCTGGCATACCGACTACTACGACAACTACCCGCAGTTCGGGAACCTGAAGAAGGGCACCGGCCTGATCCTCGACATGGGCGAGCAGGTCCAGCTGAGCCAGGTGGTGGTCCAGTTCGGCACCAGCTGCTGCGCGCACGTCCAGATCGAGATCGGCAACGACGACAACCCGGTCCCGTCCGCGCTGGCCACCTTCACGCCGGTGCAGAGCAACAACCACGTCTCCGGCAGCACGACGTTCGACGTGACCAGCAAGACCACCGGGCGTTACGTGCTGATCTGGATCACCTACCTGCCGCCGCTGACCGGATCCGCCGGCGAATACCAGGCGCAGATCTACGACGTGGTGGTGCATGGTTCGGCCGTGAGCCAGTCGGGCTGATGCCCCGTGCCGCCCGCCGACGGACAGTGGCCCTCGGACGCCGAACTCCTCCGCCGGCATGTGGCCGGGGACCGGGAGGCGTTCGGCGAGCTGTTCCGTAGGCACCGCGACCGGCTGTGGGCGGTGGCGCTGCGCACCGTCTGCGACCCGGAGGAGGCGGCCGACGCGCTGCAGGACGCGATGGTGTCCGCGTTCCGCCGGGCGGGCGACTTCCGCGGCGATTCCGCCGTCACCACCTGGCTGCACCGCATCGTGGTGAACGCGTCGCTGGACCGGCTGCGCCGCCGGGCCGCCCGGCCCGCCGTGGCGGGCGGGGACGAGGAGGCCTTCGAGGCCCTGGCCGCGCACGGCGGCGATCCGGCCCGGGCCACGGACACCCGGCTGGACGTCGAGGCCGCGCTGCGGATCCTGCCGCCGCCGCAGCGGGCGGCGCTGGTGCTGGTCGACATGCTCGGCTTCTCGGTCGACGCGGCCGCCGCCATCCTGGACACTTCACCCGGCACGGTCAAGAGCCGCTGCGCCCGGGCCCGGGCCCGGCTGCTGCCCTACGTATCGCACCTGCGCGGGAACCGATCCGCGAGCGAGAGCGTCTCACCTGCGCAGGGAGGAGATCAATGAGCGAGCCGCAGGGGCGCGGTGCCGCCTGGACTGAGGAGCGAGGAACGAGCGACGAGGGAAGGCGGTACCTCCAGGCGCCCCAGAGGCGAGCGGAAGGAACAGCATGAGCGAGCCGACGGGGCACGGGAACGGGCACCTGACCCACCCGGACTCCGACGTCCTGGCCGAATTCCGCGCGGGCCTGGTCACCGGGCGCCGCAGCAAGCAGGTGGCCGCGCACCTGGCCGCCTGTGACCGGTGCACCGCCGCAGACGGCCAGCTGGCCGAGGTCTCCGTCCTGCTCGCCGCCGCCCCGCCGCCGGTCCTGCCCGAGCGGCTGGCCGAGCGCCTCGATACCGTGCTGGCCGCCGAGCTGGCCCGCCGGGATGAGGCCGAACGGGCCGGGGCCGGCCGGTCCGGTCACCCGGTCAAGCATCCCCGCCGGGCCGGGCCCGGCCGCTGGCGGCTGGTGGCGCTGCGCGTGCTGGCCCCGGCGGCCGCCGTCGTGGTGCTGGCCGCCGGCGGGTACGGCCTCAGCCGCCTGTCGAGCTCGCCGACCAGCTCCACCGCCGCATCGGCGGCCGAACCGTCCGCGTCGAGCGCGCGTGCCCTGCCCGCGGCCGGGGCGGCCGGCAACCCGGTCGCCGCCCCGGCGATCAGGTCCTCGCATGCCTTCCCCCTCATCATCAGCCGCACCGACTACCAGCGCGCCACGCTCAGCCGCCAGCTCCAGGCCGAGCTCCGCGCGCCTGCCGCAACCCAGCCGTCGCAGACCCCTTCAGCGCAGCTGGAGGGGTGCGTGAGCCGGGTCACCACGGGGGTCCGCCCAGGCCAGCCCATACTGGTCGAAAAGGCCAGGTTCCAGGGCCAGCCGGCCACCGTGGTCGTGGCCTCGAGCGGCGGCGGAGACCGGGCCTGGGTGCTGGCGCCCGGCTGCTCGGCGAGCAGCGATCACGTCCTCGACACGACGACGCTGCCGGGAATCTCCACGCCCTAGTATCGGTTCACTGGTATGCCAGTCAGATGAGGGGTGGATAAGGGTTGGCAGAGGTGAACGAAGTCCGGAACGTGATCGTCGTCGGATCAGGTCCGGCTGGCTATACGGCGGCCCTGTACGCGGCCCGCGCCGAGCTGAGGCCCTTGGTGTTCGAGGGTTCGGTCACGGCCGGCGGCGCGCTCATGCAGACCACCGAGGTGGAGAACTTCCCCGGGTTCCCCGACGCCATCATGGGTCCCGAGCTGATGGACTCGATGCGCAAGCAGGCCGAGCGGTTCGGCGCCGAGCTGGTGCCCGACGACGTGATCGAGGTCGACCTGGCCGCGACGCCCAAGGTGGTCCGCACCGACAGCGAGACCTATCTGGCCAAGGCGGTCATCATCGCCACCGGCTCCCGGTACAAGGAGCTCGGCGTGCCGGGTGAGAAGAAGCTCGGCGGGCACGGCGTGTCCTGGTGCGCCACCTGCGACGGGTTCTTCTTCCGCGGCCACGACATCGCCGTCGTCGGCGGCGGGGACTCGGCCATGGAAGAGGCCACGTTCCTGACCAGGTTCGGCAAGTCGGTGACGATCATCCACCGCCGGGACACGCTACGGGCCTCCAAGATCATGCAGGACCGGGCGCTGGCCAACCCCAAGATCAAGTTCCGGTGGAACAGCGAGGTGGCCGAGGTCCTGGGCGAGGAGAAGGTCACCGGCGTCCGGGTCAGGAGCACCAAGGACGGCACCGAGGACGTGCTGCCGGTGACCGGGGTGTTCGTCGCCATCGGCCATGATCCGCGCTCGGACCTGTTCACCGGGCAACTGGCCACCGACGCGGAGGGCTACCTGCTGGTGGACCAGCCGTCCACCCGCACGGCCATCGAGGGCGTGTTCGCCTGCGGCGACGTGGTGGACCACACCTACCGGCAGGCCGTCACCGCGGCCGGGACCGGCTGCGCGGCCGCGCTGGACGCGGAGCGCTGGCTGGCCAGCCAGTAGATACAGCCACGAGACATCTGAATAAGGCGCCAACCACACAGCAAGTCAAGGGATGTGATCATCAGTGGGCACGACCAAGGTCGTGACGGACCAGACGTTCGAGGCGGAGGTCCTGAAGAGCGACAAGCCGGTCATCGTGGATTACTGGGCCGAATGGTGCGGTCCGTGCCGCATGGTGGCGCCGGTGCTGGAGGAGATCGCGACCGAGTACGCGGACAAGATCGATGTCGTCAAGCTGAACATCGACGATTACCCGGCCGTCTCCCAGCGTTACGGCATCATGGCCATCCCGACCATGAACGTGTTCCGCGGCGGCGAGGTGGTCAAGCAGATCGTCGGCGCCAAGCCCAAGTCGGCCCTGCTCAAGGAACTCGCCGAGTTCATCTGAGCCTGCTGGAGCCCCCGGGCGTCGCCCTGGGGGCTCAGCTATGCCCTTTGCGCGGCGGCATCAGCCCGGCCCGTTCGGCTCAATCGGTCACACCGGTCGATCACACCGGTCGATCACACTGGCCGATCACACTGGCCGCAGCGCGCCCTGCGGGGCCGCCGGGGTCATCGAGCCGAGCAGCCGCTCCAGCGCCACCTCGACGTCCTCCCGCCAGGTCAGGATAGTCCGCAGTTCCATCCGCAGCCGGGGGTAGTGGTGGTGCGGGCGGATGGTCTTGAACCCCACGGCCAGCAGGTAATCCACCGGCAGCATGCAGGCGGGTGAGTCCCAGCGCCGGTCGCCGAAGGCCTCGATCGCCTTCACCCCGCGCCGGGTCAGGTCCTTGGCCATGCTCTGCACCAGCATCCGGCCGATCCCACCGCCGGCGAACTCGCTGAGCAGGTGCGCGGTCATGAACAGCACCGCGTCCGCGCTGACCGGGCTGGTGGGAAAGGCAATCGAGCGCGGCACATACTGCGGCGGCGCGAACATCATGTAACCGGCCGGAACGCCGTCGACGTAAGCGATCTTGCCGCAACTGCCCCATTCGAGCAGTACAGAAGATACCCACGACTCTTTCTCGAGTTCCGGGTCACCGCTTTCCTCGGCCCGGGCCCGGCTGACCGGGCCGAGCTCCCAGAAAACGCATTTGCGGCACTTCGGCGGCAAGTCGCCGAGATTGTCCAGCGTGATGTTGACGATTCGGCGCGACATCCTGTTCCCCGGCAGGTCGTTCCCCGGCACAATCCCTAAGCGTTTCCGGGGGATACCCTTTATCCTGGCATAATACTCGGGCCCGAGCAGGGGGTTGTTCCCCCGGAGAATAGCAGGTCCGAGGGGTCAAGCGCCCGCGACGCCCAGGAGAGGCCATGACTGCCGAACAGCAACCCGCATCGCAGCGACAGCGAACTGACCCGTACGTCGGTCAGTACGCCGAACGTGCCGTCGGCATGGTCGCCTCCGAGATCCGGGCTCTGTTCGCCGTGGCCGCCCGGCCCGAGATCGTCTCCCTGGCCGGCGGCTCGCCCTATGTGTCCGCGCTCCCGCTGGACGCCGTCGGCGAAATGATCGGCCAGCTGATCGCCAGCCGCGGCGAGGTGGCGCTGCAGTACTGCACCGCGCAGGGCGACACCGGGCTGCGCGAGAAGATCTGCGACGTGATGGCGCTGGAGGAGATCCGGGCCCATCCCGACGAGATCGTGATCACCGTCGGCTCCCAGCAGGCCCTCGACCTGCTGGCCAGGATCTTCATCGACCCGGGCGACGTGATCCTGGTCGAGGCGCCATCCTACGTCGGCGCCCTGGGGGCCTTCGCCTCCTACCAGGCGCAGGTCGTGCACGTCGCGATGGACGACGACGGCCTGATCCCCGAGGCCCTGCAGGAGACCATCCGCCGCACCGCCGCCGCCGGGCGGAAAGCCAAGTTCCTGTACACCGTGCCGAACTTCCACAACCCCGCCGGGGTCACCCTGGCCGCCGGACGGCGGCACCGCATCCTGGACATCTGCCAGCGCGCGGGCCTGCTGGTGGTCGAGGACAACCCGTACGGCCTGCTCGGTTTCGACGCCGACCCGATGCGGGCGCTGCGGGCCGACGACGACGAAGGGGTCGTCTACCTGGGCACGTTCTCCAAGACCTTCGCGGCCGGCGTCCGGGTGGGCTGGGCGGTGGCGCCCACCGCGATCAGGGAGAAGCTGATCCTGGCCGCCGAGTCGGCGGTGCTGTGCCACTCCAGCTTCTCGCAGCTGACCGTGCGCGAGTACCTGACCACCCAGCCCTGGCTGGAGCAGATCAAGACGTTCCGTGAGCTCTACCGCGAGCGGCGGGACGCCACCCTGAGCGCCCTGGACCGGATGATGCCGCCCGGCTGCCAGTGGACCAGGCCCGGCGGCGGTTTCTACGTGTGGCTCAAGCTGCCCGACGGCGTTAACGCCAAGGCCATGCTGCCCCGCGCGATCGCGGCGCGGGTGGCCTATGTGCCGGGCACCGGCTTCTACGCGGACGGCTCGGGCGGCCAGTACGCCCGGCTGTGCTACTCGCTGCCCCGCCCGGACCGGATTGACGAGGGGATCCGCCGGCTCGCCGCGGTGATCGAGACCGAGATCCAGCTGCGGGACGACTTCGGGCCCGCCGCTGATATTCGTTAGCTCTTCCCACCGAGAGTGGAATGATTCGAAATCATGTCTGATATTGATCGTGTGGTCGTGCTGGCCGGCGGGCTGTCTCCCGAGCGGGAGGTGTCCCTGCACTCCGGCTACCGGGTCCGTGACGCGCTGGCCGAGGCCGGCATCGACGCCGTGGTGGCGGATGCCGATTCTGAGCTGCTCGGCCTGCTGCGCGCCGATCCGCCCCGGGCGGTGTTCCCGGCCATCCACGGCGCCTGCGGGGAAGACGGCGCGATCAGGGAGGTGCTGGCGCTGGCCGGCACGCCCTATGTCGGCTCAGTGCCCAGCGCCTGCCGGATGGCGTTCGACAAGCCGGTGGCCAAGGCCCTGGTGGCCGCGGCCGGGCTGGCCACACCGCCGTCGGTCACGCTGCCCAGGGAGACGTTCCACGACCTCGGCGCGTCGGCGGTGATCGACCTCATCATGGCCAGGCTGGGCCTCCCGCTCTACGTCAAGCCCTCCCGCGGCGGCTCCGCGCTGGGCGCCGGCCCGGTGCATGCCGCGGCCGAACTGCCGTCCGCGCTGCTGAGCTGTTTCGCCTATGGCGACATCGCGCTGATCGAGCGGTTCATCGCCGGCACCGAGGTGGCCGTGGGCGTCATCGACCTGGGCGCCGGACCGCAGGCGCTGCCCGCGGTCGAGATCGTTCCCGGCGACAGCGGCTACGACTACGCGGCCCGGTACACCCCGGGCAAGACGGAGTTCTACGTGCCGGCCCGGCTGGCGGCCCCGGTGGCGGCCGAGGTGGCCCGGATGGCGATGGCCGCGCATTCGGTGCTCGGGCTGCGCGACCTGTCCCGGACCGACCTGATCGTGGACGAGACGGGCACCGCGTACTTCCTGGAGGTCAACGTCTCGCCGGGCATGACCGAGACCAGTACCTTGCCGATGGCGCTGGAGGCCTCGGGCCATGCGTTCGGCGCCACCTGCGTGAGCCTGCTCGACCTCGCCGCCGCCCGCGGCGCCTGACTCCCCTGTCCTGGTCGAGCCGCAGCGCCCGCCTACTCTCGCTCGGATTACCCGATGGGTGTGACACTCTGCCGGAAAGAGACAGTAGAGTGCCGCACTCATAGAATCCGGGCGGGACGGATGTGGCGGAAGGGGCGCAGCGCCCGAAGATCCCGGCCCGGAGCCGTCCCCTAGGCTCGTAGGCATGACCTCACGCAAGAGCTTCGGCAGTGACAACCACGCGGGCACCCACCCGGCCGTGCTGCGCGCGATCACCGAGGCCAACTCCGGCGATGCGGTCGCCTACGGCGCCGACGAGCACACCGAACGGGTCACTGCGGAGCTGCGCGAGACGTTCGGTGCTGACGGCGCCTTCCTGGTCCTGAACGGCAGCGGGGCCAACATCCTTGGCCTCAGCGTGCTGCTGCGCCGGCACGAGGCGGTCATCTGCGCGGAGTCCGCCCACATCAACACCGACGAGTGCGGAGCCGGCGAGCGCCTGCTCGGCACCAAGTTCCTCACCGTGCCCGCCCCGGACGGCAAGCTCACCCCAGAGCTGATCGCCGGCCAGCTGGCAGGCCGCGGCGACGAGCACTTCGCTCAGCCCGGCGCGGTGGCCCTCACCCAGTCGACCGAATTGGGGACGTGCTACACGCCGGCCGAGCTGCGGAAGATAGCGGACTTCTGCCGGGCCAGCGATCTGCGGCTGTTCCTGGACGGGGCCCGGCTGGCCAATGCGGCCGCCTACCTGGACTGCGCGCTGGCCGACCTGGCCGAGTGCGCGGACGTGCTCAGTTTCGGCGGCACCAAGAACGGCGCGCTGGGGGCCGAGGCGCTCATCGTCATGCGGCCGGGGCTGGCCGCCGACGTGCCGTACCTCCGCAAGCAGCAGACCCAGCTGACCTCCAAGATGCGCTTCGTGGCGGCCCAGTTCGGCGCGCTCCTGCGGGACGGCCTGTGGCGCGAGAACGCGGCGCACGCCAACGCCATGGCACGACGGCTCGCCGCGGGCGCGGCTGAAGTGGACGGCGTCGAGATCGTCCGCCCAGTCCAGGCCAACGCGGTCTTCGCCCGGCTCGGACCTCGGCACATCGCGGCCCTACGGCACGACTGGTTCTTCCACGTCTGGGACGAGGGCGACTCGGTGGTCCGGTGGATGGCCGCCTTCGACACTACCGAGGCCGACGTCGATGCCTTCCTGGCCGACATACGGTCCACCGCAGCCCAGTAGCGGTCGTGTCCCAGCCGGGGCCTGCCTGCCGTCGCGCATCATCGCCAATGTTTCACGGGAAACATCGCTGTACGCACCAGGCAAGCGCAGCGTGCCGACCGTCCGGTTAGTCTCCGGCCTGCTGGCCCGGTGCCGACGGGCTCATCTGCTTGACGATCCGCTCCAGGTCATCGACCGTAGCGAACTCCACCACAATCTTGCCCTTGTGCCGGCCCATTTCGACCTTGACCCGGGTCTCGAACAGGTCAGACAGGCGGTCGGCCAGGTGCCGGAGGCCGGGAGCGACGGGTGCCCGGCCCGCGGGGGTGGCCCGCCGGCGCGGAGTGTCACCGTCGCCGATCGCGACGATCTCCTCGGTGGCCCGGACGGACAGGCCCTCGGCCACGATCCGCTGGGCCAGGCGGTCCTGGGCCTCGGCGCTGCCCAGGCCGAGCAGGGCCCGGGCGTGGCCGGCCGACAGGATGCCGGCCGCGACCCGCTTCTGGACGGCGGGCGGGAGGTTCAGCAGCCGCAGGGTGTTGCTGATGTGCGGCCGGGACCGGCCTATCTTCTGCGCCAGCTGCTCGTGGGTGGCGCCGAAGTCGTCGAGCAGCTGCTGGTAGGCCGCTGCCTCTTCCAGCGGATCGAGCTGCTGGCGGTGCAGGTTCTCGATCAGGGCGTCCCGGAGCAGGTCATTGTCCTGCGTCTGCTTGACGATGGCACCGATCTCGGTCAGCCCGGCCCGCTGCGAGGCGCGCCAGCGGCGCTCGCCCATGATGAGCTCGTACCGGCCGGGCCCCGCGGCGCGCACCACGACCGGCTGCAGCAGGCCGACCAGCTTGATCGACTCCGCCAGCTCGTCCAGGGCGTCCTCGTCGAAGGACCGTCGCGGCTGGCGCGGGTTCGGCGTGATCGCGGTGACCGCGATCTCGACGTAGCGAGCGCCGATCACCTCGCTCAGCCCGCTCGCCCCGTCAGCCCGATCAGGTGGCGCCATCCCCGCCTCCGGGCTGGCACCCCGCGCCGTGTCACCGTCGCGGAGCGGAGGCTCGGGGATCAGCGCCCCGAGTCCCCGGCCTAGACCACGCCTCTGCTGAGCCACAACGTTCCCCGATCCAACCGCTACCGAATCCCCGCCGACTGCAGGGCCAGCTCACGCGCCGCCTCCATGTAGGCGAGCGCCCCGCTCGACCCCGGGTCATAGGTGATCACCGACTGGCCCCGGCTCGGTGCCTCGGAGACCCGGACGCTCCGGGGGATGATCGTCTGCAGCACCGAGGTGCCGAAGTGCGCGCGTACGTCGTCCGCCACGTCCGAGGCCAGGCGGGTGCGGCCGTCGTACATGGTCAGCAGCACGGTCGACACGTGCAGCCCGGGATTGAAGTTGACCCGGACCAGCTCGGCGGTGTTCAGCAGCTGCTGGACTCCCTCGAGCGCGTAGTACTCGCACTGGATCGGGAGCAGGACTTCCTCCGCCGCGACCAGCGCGTTCAGCGTCAGCAGGCCCAGCGAGGGCGGGCAGTCCACCAGCACGTAGTCCAGGTGCGAGCTGTCGAAGGCGCGCAGCGCCCGGGCCATCCGCAGCTCCCTGGCCACCACCGGGACCAGCTCGATCTCGGCGCCGGCCAGGTCGATCGTGGCCGGAGCGCAGTACAGGCCCGGCAGGTCGCCCGCGGGCCGCACGACCTCGGCCAGCGGGCGGTCGTTGACCAGCACGTCGTAGATGGACGGGACACCAATGCGGTGGTCCACGTCGAGAGCGGTCGACGCATTGCCCTGGGGGTCGAGGTCCACGACCAGGACGCGGGAACCGTGCTGCGCCAGGGCGGCGGCCAGGTTGACCGCGGTGGTCGTCTTCCCGACCCCGCCCTTCTGGTTCGCGATCGTCATGATCCGGCAGCGAGGCGGGCGCGGCCACGGCTGGCGGTCGCCCGTGCCCCGCACGCCGATGGCGGCCGCGGCCGCCCGGCCTATGGGGGTGTCGGCCTGGCTCGCCGGTATAGCCGGGATGACGACCGGCCCGGTTTCCCGTGAAACCGAGACCGTACCGCTGTCGTCGGCCTCAGACCCTGCACCATTCACCTGAATGCCTCTCGATCCCCGGTCTGCGCTGCCCTGGCTCGGGCCTGGCTGCTGGCCGCCGGGCCCGTGGCTGGTTACGTTAGGCCAGCCCAGGCCGCCGATCCAGGCCGCTTCGCCTTGCGGCCCCTCGCCTGCCGGCCTTCCCATCAGCGACCCGTCCGGCCAGCCCAACCCCGCTGTTCCCGGCCGAGGATAGCTGAGCTCCACCTATGCCCTGCCTGTTCTCGCGAAGAACCGCACGACGGTAGTCGCAGGAACGACCTTACCCTGCCCGGCCCGCACAACTTCGGCGCTGCGCGCACCAATCCGGCGCAGAACCGGCCCAGCGTCCCTCAACTCGTCCACCGCTGTGCGCCCCTTGATCGCCAGTACCATTCCTCCCGGCCGCACCAGGCCCGCGGCGAGCTCCACCAGCCTGGCCAGCGGCGCGACCGCCCGCGCCGTTGCGACGTCCGCCCGCACTGCGGCCTGCACCGCGGCCTCCTCGGCGCGGCCCCGCAGCACGTTCACATTGGCCAGGCTCAGCTCGGTCACACACTCGGCCAGGAACCGGCACCGCCGCTCCATCGGCTCGAGCAAGGTCACGCTCACGCCGGGCAGAACCATGGCCAGCACCAGGCCGGGCAGCCCGGCGCCGGAACCGACATCCACCAGCGTCCGGCACCGCTGGTCGATCAGCTCGGCGACCACCGCGCAGTTCAGCAGATGGCGATCCCACAGCCTGGGTACCTCGCGCGGTCCGATCAGGCCCTGCTCCACTCCGCGGGTGGCCAGGATGCCCGCGAAGGCCACGGCGCCGGGCAGGGCCGACCCGAAGACGGCCGCCGCGCCGGCGGGTGCGGTGAGATCCAGGGCCGCCGGCCCCGGGGCCGGGGCATCCCCGGTCACGGGATTCCCGGCCCTACGGGACGGGGAAGACCACAACCCGCCGGTTGGGCTCCTCGCCCTCCGACTCGCTGCGCTGGCCGGCCGCCGCCACCGCGTCGTGCACGATCTTCCGCTCGAACGGCGACATCGCTTCCAGCGCCTTCGGCTCGCCGGTCCGTGCGACCTCCTCGGCCACGCTGCGCCCGTAGTCGGCCAGCTCAGCCCGGCGCCGCGCCCGGTAGCCGCCGATGTCGAGCATCAGCCTGGCTCGCACCCCGGTCTGCCGGTGCACGGCCAGCCGGGTCAGCTCCTGGAGCGCCTCGAGCACCTCGCCGTCGTCGCCCACCAGCTCGTCCAGGGTCGCCCCGACCACCGACACGATGGCCCGGTCGCCCTCGACATCCATGTCGATGTCACCGTCCAGGTCGGCGATGTCGAGCAGGCCCTCTACGTAGTCGGCGGCAATATCACCCTCGAGCTCGAGATCGCCAAGCTTGGGAGTGCTCTCGCTCTCAACGGCGTCGAGCACGTCCTCCTCTTCCGTGATCTCAACGTCCTGCTGGCTCAATATGCTCTCCACTCGCTGTGTTTTCCCGCTCGCCTCCGGGCCGCTTTGGCGGTGCCACCTTCCCTCGGCGCTTGCGCTCCTCGGTCCAGGCGGCACCACGGCCCCTTTGGCGTGCCGGGGGAGTCAAGGCGACGCCGCACCTGTTACAGGCTCGGCGTACTGGTTACCGTTTGCCCGATCGCTTGCTTCTGGCCTGGCGTACCGGCTGCTGCCGCACCACCTTAGCGACGGGAACCTCCGGCTCGGGGGCGGGCTCCTGTTGTTTCGGCCGGCCCAGGCGCAGCAGGCTGCGCTTGGCCCCGCCGTCGGGCGTGGCGGCCGCGGCCGCCGCATCAGTCCGGGCCGACCCCGTCTGCGGGGTAGCAGGCCTGGGCGGCCCGCCGGAAGAGCCGGATGTGGCCGTAGCAGCTGACGAGGCCGCCTTGGGCCGAGCCGCTGCCCCAGCCGGCCGACCGTTGCCCGAGGCGGGACGGGTGCTCCCGGCGGGCCTCGACGCGCCGGCCGTCTTCGTGGCGGCGCCGACGGCGGGCTTGGCGGCCGCAGCAGGCTTGGCCGCCGCGGCGGGCTTGCCGGCCGCAGCAGGCTTAGCCGAACCAGCCGCCGTCTTCGCCGCGCCCGAGGAGGGCCGCAGTGAGCTCTGCGTGGCCCGGACCGGGCTGCCGGCACTGGCCGTCGCGCTCGCGGGCTGCGTATCCTCGACGGTCCAGTTACGGAACATGAAGTACTGCTGGCCCAGCGTCCACAGGTTCGTCGTCACCCAGTACAGGACCAGTCCGTACTGCCAGTACAGGCCCGTCAGCGAGAAGAACGGGACGATGTACATCATGTACTTCTGCGACTGGGCCATCGGGTTGTCGGGGTCGATGTTGGTCTGCATCAGACCGCGTTTGGAGGTCTGACGGACGGTCAGGAACGTCGTGCTCGCGCTGATCGCCACCGTGATGGCGGCCACGATCGACGCCTCGAGCCCCATCCCCGGCGTGTGCGGCAGCAGGAGCTTGTCGCTCAGGTGCACGCCGAAGATCGTCGCCTTCTGGGCGCTTATCATCAGCGCCGTGGTCATCCCGTACTTCGGGACCTGGCCCGGCTTCCACTCGGCGATGGCCCGCAGCACGTAGAAGAGCGAAAAGAAGATGATCATCTGCGGGATCATCGGCAGGCAGCCTGCCAGCGGGTTGACCCCGTTTTCCTTGTAGAACTTCATCGTCTCTTCGTTGAGACGCTGCTTGTCGTTCTTGTACTTCTTGCGCAGCTCCTGCAGGTGCGGGGCGTGCTGGGCCATCTTGCGCTGGGCATGGACCTGCTTTATGGCCAGCGGGACCAGGCACAGCCGGATCAGGATGACCAGGATCGCGATGGACAGGCCCCAGGCCAGTCCGGTGTCCGGTCCGAACAGGGCGCCCAGCCCGGCATGAAGGTGGATGATCACCCATGCCACCAGGTCGGCCAACGGGTTGAGAATGCTCACCGGTCAGCTCCTCGCGACCTTGGCGGGCGGCACCGGGTCGTAGCCGCCGGGATGAAACGGATGGCACCGGGCGATGCGCGCCATCGCCAGCCAGAGCCCGCGCGCCGCGCCGTGCTGGGCCAGCGCCGTGACCGCGTACTCACTGCATGACGGGGCAAACCGGCACCGCGGTCCGAGCAGCGGGCTGATAAACCGGCGGTAGCCCATGATGGGGACGATGAGCAGCCGCGCCGGCATTGTTGCCGTGCGGGCCGTCCCGCTGTCCGTACCGTTAACTGGCATTGCCGACGTGCGCCCCAACCTGCCGCCGCAGCAACCTGCTGATCACCAAGCCCAGATCCGCGGCGAGATCGGGCTGGCTGGCGCGCGCGGCCGCGGCGTTTGCGCGCACCACAAGAAGGCTACCGCCAGGAAGCAACTGAAGGTACCCGCGCATAAGCTCGCGGAGCCGTCGCTTGACGCGGTTTCTGGTCACTGCCGAGCCAACCGCCCGGCTGACCACGAATCCAATCCTGGCCGGTTCACCAGCCGCATCGATGCGGACCAGCAGGTGACCCACGACCAGCGGCCGGCCCGCGCGAGTACCGGTACGTACGGTCAGCGCGAACTCCGCGCCCCGACGCATCCGGGACTGGGACGGCAGGATCAGGCACTCAGCCGGTCGCGGCCCTTGTGCCTGCGGGCCGCGAGGACGGCGCGGCCGGCCCGCGTGCGCATGCGCAGCCGGAAACCATGCGTCCGGGCGCGGCGCCGATTGTTCGGCTGGAACGTGCGCTTACTCACTGGAACTCCAGATAAGGATCTTGATGACGGGCACGCGCCATCGACGGGCGGACGGGCCTCAGATTCACCCCAGGCTACCATCTGGAACACCGCCGTTTGGCAGCCGTGCCCCGCTGCGGCGGCTTAGGCTGTGGAAAGTTATTCTCCCCCGAGCTGCCACGGTCACCGCGTGCAGCCGGGATGCCACGTGCACAACATGTGGATAGTTCTGTGGATCGTGAGCTCGGGCTCGCGGTATGGGGATGCGAGGGGAGCACACAGGTGGCGAATTCAGACCTGGCAGAGGTGTGGGCACGATCCCTCGACGGACTCGCGGATCTGCAGATCCAGCCGCACCAGCGGGCCTGGCTGAAGCTCACCCGCCCGCTCGGCCTGGTCGAGAATACCGCTCTGATCGCCACGCCGAACGAATTCGTCAAAGAGCAGCTGGAGACCCGGCTGCGCCCGCTGGTCACCCAGGCCCTGTCCCAGCAGCTCGGCCGGGACATCCAGCTCGCCGTCACCGTCGACCCCGCACCGCCGGTCGCCGCGCCGCCCGGCCCGGCCGACGGCCTCGCGCCCGGCCAGGGCAGGCCGCGGCCGCAGGGACTGCCGGTCCCCGGCGGGCCGCCCGGAATGCCCGGCGCGGACCACGCCGCGGGGCACGTCTCCCCGGCCGAGGCGCCGCCGGATGCCGCTGCGCACGACTTGGGCCAGCACGACCTGGGCCAGCACGACCTGGGCCAGCACGACCTGGGCCAGCACGACTTGGGGCGCAACGGGGCGATCCACCCGGGAGCGGCAGGTCCCCGGCTCGGCGGGACCAGGCTCAACTCCAAGTACACCTTCGAGACCTTCGTCATCGGGTCGAGCAACAGGTTCGCGCACGCCGCCGCGGTGGCCGTGGCCGAGGCACCGGCCAAGGCCTACAACCCGCTGTTCGTCTACGGCGATTCCGGGCTGGGCAAGACCCACCTGCTGCATGCCATCGGGCATTACGCGCAGACGCTGTACTCCGGCCTGAAGGTCAGGTACGTCAGCTCGGAAGAGTTCACCAATGACTTCATCAACATGATCAGGGACGGCAAGCAGGACGGCTTCCGGCGCCGGTACCGGGACGTGGACGTGCTGCTGGTCGACGACATCCAGTTCCTGGAGAACAAGGAAGGCACCCAGGAGGAGTTCTTCCACACCTTCAACACCCTGCACAACGCCAGCAAGCAGATCGTCATCTCCAGCGACCGCGCGCCCAAGCGCCTGGTCACGCTGGAAGACCGGCTGCGCAGCCGGTTCGAGTGGGGCCTGCTCACCGACGTCCAGCCGCCCGAGCTGGAGACCCGCATCGCGATCCTGCGCCGCAAGGCGATCCAGGAGGGCCTCAACGCGCCGCCCGAGGTGCTCGAGTACATCGCCAGCCGGATCTCCACCAACATCAGGGAGCTGGAGGGGGCGCTGATCCGGGTCACCGCGTTCGCCAGCCTCAACCGCCAGTCGGTCGACCTGCAGCTGGCCGAGATCGTGCTCAAGGACCTGATCCCCGAGGCCCAGGGCCCGCAGATCACCGCCGCCACGATCATGGGCCAGACGGCGTCCTACTTCGGCCTGTCGATCGAGGACCTGTGCGGCACCTCGCGGTCCCGCGTGCTGGTCACCGCGCGGCACATCGCCATGTACCTGTGCCGCGAGCTCACCGACCTGTCGCTGCCGAAGATCGGGCAGCAGTTCGGCGGCCGTGACCACACCACGGTCATCAACGCCGACCGGAAGATCCGCTCCCTGATGGCCGAACGCCGCTCGATATACACGCAGGTGACCGAGCTCACCAACCGCATCAAGCAGCAGGCCCGCACCAGCTGATCCGGCCCGCCGGAGTTATGCGCACAGTTTGTGGACAACATTGTGGAAGACATTCGGATAACCGGGGGACAACCAGTGGCAAGCGCGTGCGCCGCCGCCCGTTCGCTACAGCGGACCCGGCCGCATCCCCCGGCCCCGAACATCCCCTGTGCGCAGTCCCGGGCCGCTAAGCTGCGGAAACATGGCTTCTCCCCAGTATCCACGGCACCTATGACTACGACGATTCTCCTTAAGCAGAAAAGCACAACAGCAAGTAGGCCGTGTGCGTGAGCACGACCCGGCGCTCCTGGGTAATACCCTCGACAAGCTCACCGATACCGCGAGGAGGCAGTTTCCGTGAAGCTCCAAGTTGAGCGTGACCTGTTGGCGGAAGCCGTGGCCTGGACCGCACGTGCCCTGCCGGCCCGCCCGACTGCCCCCGTGCTCGCCGGGATGCGCCTGCATGCGGGAAGCGAACTGACGCTGTCCACCTTCGACTACGAGGTCTCCGCCGAGGCCACCGTCCCGGTGATCACCGACGACGAGGGCACGGTCCTGGTCTCGGGCCGGCTGCTGGCCGAGATCGTGCGGTCGCTGCCCGCCCGGCCTGTCAACCTGGTCACAGACGGCACTAGGGCCACCCTCAAGTGCGGCAGCGCCACCTTCACCCTGGTCCTGCTGCCCGAAGAGGAATACCCGACCCTGCCCGACATGCCGCCGCTGGCTGGGACGGTAGGCAGCGACGCGCTGGCCACCGCCATCAGCCAGGTGGCCATCGCCGCGGGCCGGGACGACACGCTGCCCGCGCTGACCGGCATCAGGATCGAGATCTCCGGCGACACGCTGACCCTGGTCGCCACCGACCGGTACCGGCTGGCCGTCCGCGAGCTGCGCTGGAATCCGGCCCAGCCGGACCTGTCCACCGCCGTGCTGGTGCCCGCCCGGGTGCTCGGCGACACGGCCCGGGCGCTGACCGCGGGCGCCGAGGTGGCTATCTCCCTGGGCGGCGAAAGCCTCATCGGCTTCACCGGCGCCGGACGGCAGACCACCACCCGGCTGCTGTCCGGCGAGTACCCCAAGTACGCCGCGCTGCTGCCCAGTGAGTTCAGCGCCACCGCGGAACTGGTGGCCAGCTCGTTCGCCGAGGCCGTCAAGCGGGTCGCGCTGGTGGCCGAGCGCAACACCCCGGTCCGGCTGGCCTTCAGCCCGGGCCAGCTGGTGCTCGAGGCAGGTGCGTCCGAAGAGGCCCAGGCGACCGAGGTCCTGGAGGCGGCATTCGACGGCGAGGACCTGCAGATCGCCTTCAACCCGCAGTACCTGCTCGACGGCATTGGCGCCCTCGGCTCCGACACCGCCCGGATCTCGTTCACCTCGCCGACCAAACCCGCCGTCATCACCGGCAAGACCGAGCGTGAGCCCGACTACCGCTACGTCATCATGCCGATCCGTTCGGGGTTAGCCCGGGGGGACGACCCCCCGGAGCCCCCCGGTGCGCTACGCGCCCCGCTGCGGTGCTCGCCGTAGTATCGCGCGGCCGGAGGGGCCTGAAGGCCCCTCGCGAGCCGCGGGATGGCTCAGAGCTTCGCTCCGAGATCGGCGCCGTAGCCGTACCTGCGGCTGCGCGTTAGCCCCGGTCGGGTCCTTGCGTCGGTAGGCTCGATGTGTGCACTTGACGCGGCTGGGGCTGACGGACTTTCGGTCTTATTCCGAGGTCAGCCTGGAGCTGGCTCCGGGGGTTACCACGTTCAGCGGGCCGAACGGGGAGGGCAAGACCAACCTGGTCGAGGCGATCGGGTACCTGGCCACGCTGGGCAGCCACCGGGTGGCCAGCGACGGGCCGCTGGTCAGGCAGGGGGCCGAACGGGCCATCCTGCGGGCGGCGGTAACCGGCGAGCAGGGCAGCGCGCTGGTGGAGGTCGAGCTCAACCCGGGGCGGGCCAACCGGGTCAGGCTGAACAAGGCCCAGTTGCCGCGGCCGCGGGACATCCTGGGCACGCTGCGCACCGTGCTGTTCGCTCCGGAGGACCTGGCCCTGGTCAAGGGCGACCCTGGCGAGCGCCGCCGGTTCCTCGACGACCTGCTGGTGGCCAGCGCGCCGCGGTACGCGGGCATCCGCGCCGACTACGAGCGGGTACTGCGCCAGCGCACCGCGCTGCTGAAGTCGGCGGGCGCCAAGGGCCACCTGCGCGGCGCCGCGCGGGAGGCGATGACGGCCACCCTCGACACCTGGGACGCGCAGCTGGCCCGGACCGCCGCCCCGCTGCTGTCCGGGCGGATGCGTCTGGTCGCCGCGCTGCGGCCGCACGTCGAGGCCGCCTACGAGGCCGTCTCCGGCGACACTCCCGGCGAGGCGTCGGGAATTTCTTACCGCAGTTCAGCGTTTAATACTGACGATGGGTTCGATGAAGTGGCCGCGCTCGAGACGGCCCCGTTCGAGAAGGCCATGCTCACCGCACTGGCCGGAGTCCGGGCCAGCGAGCTGGACCGCGGCGTCTGCCTGGCCGGCCCGCACCGGGACGAACTCGAGCTGGCCGTCGGTGGGCTGCCCGCCCGCGGCTACGCCAGCCACGGCGAGTCCTGGTCGATGGCGCTGGCCCTGCGGCTGGCCAGCTTCGCGCTGCTGCGGGAGCGGCGCGAGGATCCGGTCCTCATCCTGGACGACGTGTTCGCCGAGCTCGACGCGGGCCGCCGGGACCGGCTGGCCGTCCTGGTCGCCGGCGCCGAGCAGGTGCTGATCACCGCCGCGGTCCCGGCCGACGTGCCTGCCGTCCTGACCGGGGCCCGGTTCACCGTCCAGGCTGGCGAGATCAGCAGTGCCGGCTGACGGCACCGACCGGGCGCGGCTGGCGGCGGGTGCGCTGGCCGAGGCCAAGGCGGACGCGCGGGTCAGGGGCGATCTGCCCGCTGGCCTCCAGCGCCAGCCGGGGCCGGGTAAGACCGATGGGGCCGAACGGGCCGGCGTTCCCGCGGCCCGCCCCGGCGATCCGCCCGGGGCGCAGCCGCGGCCCGCCGGGGCCGGCGGGCCGGATGGGTCCGGACCGGTCCGCGGGCGGCCGCGCCGGGACGACCCGCAGCAGCTGACCAGCGCCATCGACGGCCTGCTCAACCAGCACGGCTGGCAGCAGCGGGCCGCGATGGGCTCGGTGTTCGGCCGCTGGGCCGAGATCGTCGGCCCGGACCTGGCCGCGCATACCAGGCCCGACAGCTTTGCCGACGGTGAGCTCGCGGTGACCGCGGATTCGACCGCCTGGGCCACCCAGGTCCGGCTGCTGGCCGCGGTGCTGGTCAAGCGGCTGAACGACGAGCTGGGCGACGGATCCGTCCGCCGGGTCAAGGTGCGGGGCCCGGCGCCGCCCCGCCAGCACGGCGCCTGGCGCGTCCCGGGCGGCCGCGGGCCACGCGACACATACGGCTAAAAGGCAAGACGGCCCTGGCTGTCAGTGCCTGAAGGTAAAATGAATAAGCGCAAGGATGGCCACATCGTGGGGGGCTGGGCTGCGCGCTCTGATGCAGGATGGAGTTCGGTTTGTCCTACGATGCACGCTCGATCACGGTCCTCGAGGGTTTGGAGGCCGTCCGCAAGCGACCCGGAATGTACATCGGCTCGACCGGTGAGCGGGGGCTGCATCACCTGGTCTAC
Organism: uncultured Actinomycetes bacterium; assembly: GCA_963835775.1. Classification (GTDB taxonomy): domain Bacteria; phylum Actinomycetota; class Actinomycetes; order Streptosporangiales; family Streptosporangiaceae; genus Palsa-504. The sequence continues at coordinate 56,437 of CAWIHB010000017.1, forward strand.
GAGGTCGTGGACAACTCCGTCGACGAGGCGCTGGCCGGGTACTGCGACACCATCAACGTGACCCTGCTGTCCGACGGCGGCGTGCGGGTGCAGGACGACGGCCGGGGCATCCCGGTGGACGAGCACCCGGTGGAGCACCGCCCGGCGCTCGAGGTCGTGATGACCACGCTGCACGCGGGCGGCAAGTTCGACCAGAAGTCCTACGCGGTCTCCGGCGGCCTGCACGGCGTCGGCGTGTCGGTGGTGAACGCCCTGTCGATGATGCTCGAGGTCGAGGTGCGCCGGGACGGCTACGTCTGGTCGCAGGCCTTCGAGCGCGGCGATCCGATGGGCCCGCTGATCCGCGGCGCCGCCACCGAGGAGACCGGGACCACGACCACCTTCTGGCCGGACGGGGACATCTTCGAGACCAACGACTGGTCCTTCGAGACGCTCTCCAGGCGGCTGCAGGAGACGGCCTTCCTCAACAAGAACCTGGCTATCTCGCTGCGGGACGAGCGCGGCGACGAGCTGCGGGCCGTGGAATACGTTTACGAGGGCGGGATCTCTGATTTCGTTCGGTATATCAATGCCTCCAAGGAGCCGGTGCACAACTCGGTGATCGACTTCGGCGAGGAGGGCGACGGGATCGCCGTCGACATCGCCATGCAGTGGACCGCCGCGTACACCGAGTCGGTGCACACCTTCGCCAACGTGATCAACACGGCCGAGGGCGGCACCCACGAAGAGGGCTTCCGCGCCGCGCTGACCGCCATCGTCAACAGGTACGCCCGCGAGCAGAAGCTGCTGCGGGAGAAGGATGACAACCTGACCGGCGACGACGTGCGCGAGGGCCTGACCGCGATCGTGTCGGTCAAGCTGGCCGAGCCGCAGTTCGAGGGCCAGACCAAGACCAAGCTGGGCAACACCGAGGCCAAGTCCTTCGTGCAGAAGGCCTGCAACGACCACCTGCGGGACTGGTTCGACCGCAACCCGGGCGAGGCCAAGGAGATCATCACCAAGGCCAGCCAGGCGGCCCGGGCCCGGATCGCCGCCCGCCAGGCCCGTGACCTGACCCGCCGCAAGTCCCTGCTCGACTCGACGTCGCTGCCCGGCAAGCTGGCCGACTGCCAGTCCACCGACCCGGCGGTCTCCGAGATCTACGTGGTCGAGGGCGACTCGGCGGGCGGCTCGGCCAAGGGCGGCCGGGACCCGAAGTTCCAGGCCATCCTGCCCATCCGCGGCAAGATCATCAACGTGGAGAAGTCGCGGATCGACCGGGTGCTGAAGAACACCGAGGTCCAGTCGATGATCACCGCGCTGGGCGCCGGGATCTACGACGAGTTCGACATCACCAAGCTCCGCTACCACAAGATCATCCTGATGGCGGACGCCGACGTGGACGGGCAGCACATCAGGACGCTGCTGCTCACGCTGCTGTTCCGGTTCATGAAGCCGCTGGTCGAAGCCGGGCACGTGTACCTCGCGCAGCCGCCGCTGTACAAGATCAAGTGGGAGGGGCGCGGCGTCCAGCCGGAGTACGCCTACTCCGACCCCGAGCGGGACCGGGTCATCGAGGCGGGCATCGCGGCCGGCCGCCGGGACCCGCGGCCGCGGGACGGCGTGCAGCGGTTCAAGGGCCTCGGCGAGATGAACGCCAACGAGCTGTGGGAGACCACGATGAACCCGGCCCGCCGGATCCTGCTCCAGATCACGCTGGACGACGCGGCGCAGGCCGACGAGCTGTTCAGCGTGCTGATGGGCGAGGACGTGGAGGCGCGCCGCGCGTTCATCACCCGCAACGCCAGGGACGTCAGGTTCCTGGACATCTGATCCGCCGGCCGCACGGCCGGCATGTTTCTTCGTTGAAGTAGGGATTCCGAAGTGACCGAAGTTACCGATCCGCCTGGCGGGCACGACCGTACCGAGCCGGTCGACATCCAGTACGAGATGCAGCACAGCTACATCGACTATGCGATGTCGGTCATCATCGGCCGCGCGCTGCCCGACGTGCGCGACGGGCTCAAGCCGGTCCACACCCGGATCCTGTACGCCATGTTCGACGGCGGGTACCGGCCCGACCGCGGGTTCTTCAAGTGCTCACGCGTCGTCGGCGACGTCATGGGCAGCTACCACCCGCACGGCGACAGCGCCATCTACGACGCCCTGGTCCGGATGGCCCAGCCCTGGTCGATGCGGATGCCGCTGATCGACAGCCAGGGCAACTTCGGCTCGCCGGGCAACGACCCGCCCGCCGCCATGCGCTACACCGAATGCCGCCTGGACCCGCTGGCCATGGAGATGCTGCGGGACATCAACGAGGACACCGTCGACTTCCGGGCCAACTACGACGGCCGCTCGTCCGAGCCCGTGGTGCTGCCGGCCAGGTTCCCCAACCTGCTGATCAACGGGTCCGAGGGCATCGCGGTCGGCATGGCCACCAAGATCCCGCCGCACAACCTGCGCGAGGTCGCGGCCGGGGTGGCCTGGTACCTGGACCACTTCGAGGCCTCCGACGAGGAGCTCCTCGACGCGCTGACGGAGCGGATCAAGGGACCGGACTTCCCCACCCGCGGCCTGATCGTGGGCCGGCGCGGCATCAGGGACGCCTACCGCACCGGCCGCGGCTCGATCATCATGCGCGCCGTGGTCGAGGTGGAGGAGGACGCCCGCGGCCGGACCTGCCTGGTGGTCAAGGAGCTGCCCTTCCAGGTCAACCCGGACAACCTGGCCACCAAGATCGCCGAGCTGGTCAAGGACGGCAAGGTCTCCGGCATCTCCGACATCAATGACGAGAGCAGCGGCCGGACCGGCCAGCGGCTGGTCATCGTGCTCAAGCGGGACGCCGTGGCCAAGGTGGTGCTGAATAACCTGTACAAGCACACCCAGCTGCAGGACACCTTCGGCGCCAACATGCTGGCGCTGGTCGACGGGGTGCCGCGCACCCTGCGGCTGGACCAGATGATCAGGTACTGGGTCACCCACCAGATCGAGGTCATCGTCCGGCGCACCAGGTACCGGCTGCGCAAGGCCCAGGAGCGGATGCACATCGTATCCGCCCTGCTCAAGGCCATCGACCGGATCGACGAGGTCATCGCGCTGATCCGGGCCAGCGCGTCGGCGTCGGAGGCCCAGGAGGCCCTGATGGCGCTGCTGGAGATCGACGAGATCCAGGCCCGCGCGATCCTGGACATGCAGCTGCGCAAGCTGGCCGCCCTGGAGCGGCAGGAGCTCATCAACGAGCACGAGGAGCTCGCGGCCAAGATCGCCGACTACGAGGACATTCTGGCCTCGCCGGAGCGGCAGCGGCAGATCGTGGGCACCGAGCTGGCCGAGATCGTCACCAGGTACGGCGACGAGCGGCGCACCGAGATCATCGCCTACGACGGCGAGGTGGCCGACGAGGACCTGATCGCCGAAGAAGACGTCGCGGTCACCATCACCTACGGCGGGTACGCCAAGCGGACCAGGACCGACCTGTACCGGGCCCAGCGGCGCGGCGGCAAGGGCGTCCGCGGCGCCCAGCTGCGCACCGATGACATCGTGGACCACTTCTTCGTCACCACGACCCACCACTGGATCCTGTTCTTCACCAACAAGGGCCGGGTCTACCGGGCCAAGGCCTACGAGCTGCCCGACGCCGGCCGCGACGCCCGCGGCCAGCACGTGGCCAACCTGCTGGCGTTCCAGCCGGACGAGCGCATCGCCGAGGTCCTCGCGCTGCGCGACTACCAGGTGGCGCCGTACCTGGTGCTGGCCACCCGGGATGGGCTGGTGAAGAAGACCAAGCTGACCGACTTCGACTCGCCCCGGTCCGGCGGCATCATCGCCATCAACCTGCGCGAGGAGGACGAGGTCATCGCGGCCCGGCTGGTCTCGCCCGACGAGGACCTGCTGCTGGTCAGCAAGGGCGCGCAGGCCATCAGGTTCCACGCCAGCGACGAGTCGCTGCGGCCGATGGGCCGCGCCACCTCGGGTGTGATCGGCATGCGCTTCAACAACGGCGACGAGCTGCTCGGCATGTATGTGGTCAGGGAGGGCGAAGACGTCCTGGTCGCCACCGGCGGCGGCTACGCCAAGCGCACCCCGGCCGACGCCTACCCGGTGCAGGGCCGCGGCGGCCGCGGCGTGGTCACGGCCAAGATCGTGGAAGCCCGCGGTGAACTGGTCGGCGCGCTCATGGTGACCGCCGACGACGAGATCTTCGCCATCACCTCCGGCGGCGGTGTGATCAGGACCCGGGCCGGGGAAGTCAAGCAGTCGGGCCGCCAGACCATGGGGGTGCGGCTGATGAACCTGGCGGCGGGAGATAGCGTGGTGGGACTGGCCCGCAACGCCGAGGGCGATCAGGAACCGGCGGAAGAGGAGGATGACCAGGGGGTTCCAGAAGGTGAAGCCGACTGAAGTTGACGGCAACGAATACCCGGACAAAAGCGTCATATGAGTAGAACGTTGTCGCGGAGTCCCGGCAGAACGCCGTCTTCTTCGCATGGGTGTCAAACGGGCGTGTCGTCCGGAGATAACCTCATGAGGGTCGGATTAGAGGAGGACGGCTTGGACAGGCGCGCTAAAACGCCGAACGGCTCAGGTGGAGCCTCACCTACGGTCGTGACTGCACGGCCTGACGACGACCTGATGGCTGAGGATGACCAGGACACCGCAGCGGACGAGATCATGACCCCGACGGTGCGGTCGCCGCATAGCCCGGCCGACACCATGCCCGCTGCGGCGGTCAAGGATGCCACGGTCAATGGGAGTTCGGCTGCGGATGAGAACGGCACGGAGCGCTCCGCCGGCACGGGCCTGGACGGCGAGACCGTACCTGCCCTGCCCGCCGACACCATCGGTTCGGCCCGTGACAGCTCGCCGTTCTCGTTCGGCCGGCCGGCCGCCAGCCCGGTCGCCCCGGCCGATGAGGACCTGACCTTCGATTTCGGCGGCCAGGCGGGCGAGACGCATCTGGCCCAGACCCCTACCGCGGCCGAGGCGGATGCCAAGCCGCCGATGGGCGCGGGCTTGTTCTCCCCGGGCGTATCCGCCGCCGGGCCGGCCGCCGGGGACTCCTCGACCGCGACGGCCGAGCCGGAGCAGCCGTCTGTGACTGCGGCCGCGTTCACCTGGGCTACACCCGAGCCCGCCCCGACATCGCCGTCATCCCCCGCGCGGAGCTTCCTGCGCTCGAACACGAACACGAAGACCTCCTCGGCCGAGAGGGGGTCGGCCGCCACCGCCGGCCCGGCGAAATCGGCTGGCGGGGGCGCCGGCCGCAAGCGGTCCAAGCGCTCGGCCCGGCAGGCGCACCTGACCATCGCCCGGGTCGAGCCCTGGTCGGTGATGAAGTTCAGCTTCGTGGTCTCCCTGGTCGCCTTCGTGATCCTGTTCGTCGCGGTCAGCGTGCTCTATGGCGCACTGTCGGCGCTGGGGGTGTTCGAGTCCCTGCAGCGGGTCGTAGCCAGCGTGACCTCCAGCCAGGATTCCGCCGGGGTGAACGCGTCCAAGTGGTTCACCGCCTCCCGGGTGCTCGGCTATACCGCCCTGCTCGGCTCGCTGAACATCGTGTTGATCACCGCGATGTCGACTATCGGCGCGGTGATCTACAACCTGGCGTCCCGGCTGGTCGGCGGCGTGGAGGTGACTCTCCGCGAGACCGAATGACCTGCGCTGCGGCGGCCAGGCTTCACCGTCCCGGCGTAACCCGCCGGGACGGTGCGGTAGGATGATGCCTGCTCCTGTTTCCGCAGGTCATGCCGGTCGTGGCATGGGGTTATAGCTCAGTCGGTTAGAGCGCGTCCCTGATAAGGACGAGGCCCGTGGTTCAAGTCCACGTAACCCCACTATTCGCTTCCTCATCAGCAATAACCTTGCTATTCCGCGGCTGCCGGGCGCGGCCGGAGCGGCACTAGGCGAAGCGGCTTGCTAAGCTGCCCTACACCTGCGGTCGCGTATCCGCTGCCGTGGGCTGACCGTGACATCATCGAGGCGGAGGGTTCCTCGCTGTGAAGAAGCTCATGCTGGTCGTCCTGCTGCTCGGCCTGGGCGGTTTCGCCGTCTGGCGCAAGGTCCAGTCTGACCGCGCCGAACTCGACCTGTGGACCGAGGCGACCACGGCCGACGAGGACTGACCTGCCCGCGGAGGCGAGCCAGTGAGCGATACCTCGCCTGTATCGCTGGTCTGCTGCGACGTCGTGGGAGCCGCCGCGGTGGACGGCAGCGTGCTCGAGCGGGCGTTCGCGGAGGCTATCGCCACTCAGGGCGTGGTGACGGGCACGGCGGCCTACGTCAGGTCCATGGTCGAGTTCGACCGGACCCGCGGCTGGTCGCCGGCCGCCGTCATGCACAGCCTGTTTCCCGAGGACGAGATCCGGGCCCAGGCGGCCGACCTGGCCTTCGAGCGGTCGCTGGCGGCCGCGCTGGACCGGTTCGGGGTCCTGCCGCTGCCCGGCGCGAACGACGCGCTGGGCAAGCTGGCTGCGGCCGGGACCAAGCTGTGCCTGCTGTCGTGCCTGTCCCGGCCCGCGCTCAGCCTGATCCTGGAACGCCTGGCCTGGTGGCAGCGCGCCGACTTGGTGCTGTGCGCGGACGACGTGGCCCGGGGCTTCCCCTGGCCCGATCTGGTCCTTACCGCGATCCTGCGGCTGGGCATCGGCGACGTCCGGGAGGTGGCGGTGGTCGCGGCGAGTGAGAGCGGAGTGCTCTGCGCCTGCCGGGCCGGGGCCAGGCACGTCGTCGGCGTGCTGTCCGGCGTGCACGACGGCAGCAGGCTCCGCCGCGCCGGAGCTACCCACCTGCTGGAAGACCTCAGCGATCTGCCCGACCTGGTGGCCTCGCCCGGCGAGTTCGCGATCCGGAGCTAACCACGGCGCGTGCGGAGAGTTCGCGCCGCACATGGCAGACTGTGAAGCATGCCGGAACTGCCGGAGGTGGAGTCGCTGGCCGCCTTCTTGCGCGAGCACGCGACCGGGCATGCGGTCGCGCGCGCCGACGCCGCCTCGTTCTCGGTGCTCAAGACGTTTGACCCGCCGCTGACCGCCCTGACCGGCCAGGTGATCAGCGAGGTCGGCCGGCACGGCAAGTTCCTGGACCTGTCCACCGATCAGGGCCTGCATCTGATCACGCACCTGGCCCGGGCCGGCTGGCTGCGCTGGCGCGACGAACTGCCCACCGCCCCGCCGAAGCCGGGCAAGAGCCCACTGGCGTTCCGGCTGCGGCTCGATAACGGTTCCGGATTCGACCTGACCGAGCAGGGCACCAAGAAGCGCCTGGCTGTCTACCTGGTCCGCGACCCCGCCGAGGTGCCTGGTGTCGCCACCCTCGGACCGGATCCGCTGGCCGCGGATTTCACCCTGGACACGCTGGCCGGCCTGCTGGCCGGCCGCCGGATGCAGATCAAAGGCGTGCTGCGGGACCAGGGCATCATCGCCGGCATCGGCAACGCCTATTCCGACGAGGTGCTGCACGTGGCCAAGATGTCCCCGTTCAAGATCGCCGCCAGCATGACCCCCGACGAGGTGGGTGTGCTCTACGACGCGATCAAGACCACGCTGACCGAAGCCGTCGAGCGCTCCGCGGGCCTGGCTGCCGCGGACCTGAAGGGCGAGAAGAAGAGCGGCCTGCGCGTCCACGGCAAGGCGGGCCAGGCCTGTCCGGTGTGCGGCGACACCATCAAGGAGGTCTCCTTCGCCGACTCAGCCCTGCAGTACTGCCCGACCTGCCAGACCGGTGGCAAGCCCCTCGCCGACCGCCGCCTTTCCCGGCTGCTCAAATAGGCCTGCCGGCCTCATCCTGGCCAGGTACGCGCCCTGACCAGGGCGCAGCAGGTACCCTTGGAAGACATCTCGGGGCTATAGCTCAGCTGGAAGAGCGTCTGGTTTGCATCCAGAAGGCCAGGGGTTCGAGTCCCCTTAGCTCCACCCTTTTTCGAACACCTGTCCCCCAGATACAGCAGCTGCGTAAATCAACGTGTGGCTACTCGGCATCTGGCAACGCAGGCATCAGGGGAGCCCAGGGCGTCACTGAGCCGCTTGAGCGCCGCGAGCGTCGTTTTGTCGGGCACCATCAGGCCGAAGGCCCGGCCCGCGGAACGCGCGGCGAACCTCGACGTCGTATCAGGTCAGCGGATCATGCCTCGGCGTCCACACCCGGCCGATGAGCAGGTAGAGGATGCCGCCGAACGGAATCGAGATCAGGCAGATCACCGCCCATACCCACCGCGGCAGAAAGCGCACCCGCTCAGCCAGGAATACTTGCCGCAGGCACAACGTCAACCAGCCGGCTAGGAGCGCCAGGCCGAGTATCACCACAAGCGCCGCGAGCATCGCGCTCACCTCCTCAGCCCGACGATCGATCTCGATTTAAGGATAGCTCTGGCGCATGATCCGGCTTGCGGCCCCAGGTCAGGAACGGCAGGCCGGCCATCACGACCGTATCGGGATCATCGAGGTGAGCGCGGCCCGCCGTGTCCAGGCTCGTCAAGTTCTGTGTCCGTGGCCAGGCCCATCTCCAGCACCTGCGAGCGCATGCTTTGCACTAGGTCCAGCCGCAGGGCTTCACGCGGACCCTGCCGCGTCAGGTGTGAGCCGCAGGTCAAAGGCCACTTGCGATCTTGAGGGCCTTGAGCAGAGCCAAACCAGGAGCCAAGGTCCGCGCTAACGCTTCGTCGCCCGGAAGACGCGATAGGCCAGCACGCTGTTCGCCACCGCGCCCGCGAGCGTCAGCAGCGCCCAGCCCCAGTAGCCATAGGCCAGCAGGACGCCGGTCAGGGCGAGCAGCCAGGCCGTGACCAGCACCCGGATGAGTATCACGCTACGCGGATGCCTGCGGTCGAAGCCCGTTGCCATGTTCATGATCGTCTCCCTCGATCACAGAGTACGCAACAGTGTCCGTACCCAGGCCAGAAGACCGGGGCATTTGTCAAGGCCGGCCCGTAGGCACCCAGCCAGGCACAGTCTGGGCTGGGTGGTCGCCCGGCAGGGTCCGGAACTCGTCGGTTTCGTCAACGTGTTGTGGGATGGCCTGGTTCATGCGTGGCTGCAAGATGTGATGGTCGCGGTCAAGGCGCGTGGCCAGGGCATTGGCACTGTGCTTGTCAACCACGCCCGCGATGGCGCCAAAACGGCCGGATGTGAGTACTTGCACGTGGACTTCGAGGACGACCTGCGCTCGTTCTATTTTGGCGCCTGCGGTTTCGCACCCACGAACGCCGGACTGCTGTCACTAGGCTGACTCAGCGGTCGTTCGCTGCTTGCGCCCTGGGAGGTTCGGGTCTGTGGGTGAAGATGGCAGGCAGCGCCGTGGTTCTGGCCGTGTGCTGTACCTGCGCTCCCGGCAGCAGCGTCCGGTTAGCGCCGCTGGTCGAGGGCGGGCTGGGCCCGGGCCGCCGGCGTCAGCACGTCGCCGACCGCCTCGGTCAGCCGCGCCATCTCGTAGGAAACCAGGTCCGTGTCGCACTCGGAGGCGGCCAGCACGGCCAGGATCGACCCGTCGCTGATGGCCATGACGAACATTAGCCCGGCTTCCATCTCCACCAGGGCGTGGGTGGGCTGGCCGGCTTCGAAGATCCGGGCCGCGCCCTGCATCAGGCTGGCCAGCCCGGAGGTGATGGCCGCGAACTGGTTGGCGAAGCCTGGAGGAATGCCTTCTGACAGCGCCAGCGGGACGCCGTCCGCGGACACCACGGCCGCGTGCGCGACATCCGCGACCCGCAAGGTGAAGTCGGTGACCAGCCAATTCAGGTCCTGGCCGTAGGCGTAACTCACCGGTCGGCCCCCTCTACTGCGCTCGGTGCCTGGCCCTCGGCGGCGCTGGTAGCCGGGTCCTTGGCGCGGCGGGTTCCGCGCTGGAAACCACTCAGCCGGCTGCGTGCTACGTCAGGTGATCGCGGTGGCCGCGAGGCGGCGGGCTTGGGCGCTTCCTGGCCGTCCGGGCGGTGGCGGCCGCCGCCCACCGACCCGGGCAGGAGGTTGGCCTGCGGAACTCGTACGGGCAGCCCGGCGGTGGTGGTGTCGCCGCGCACCGGGTTGGCGATGGTCTGCGCCGCTTGCCTGCTCTCGGCCCACTCATCGATCCCGGCCAGACCGCTCCTGGCCGGCTGCGGGGCCGTCGCTGAGGCCAGCCCTGAGGCCAGGCCGGAGGCCAGGCCGGGAGCCGTCCCGGGGACCACCCCGGGCGGCAGGGCGCCGTTGCCGAGCGCCCCGGAGGCGTCAGGCCGGCGGCTGCGGAACCAGTCGGACCCGGCCGGCCCGGCCGGCCCGGCCGTCGGCCCGGTCTCGCGCATACCGATGCCAGCCTGGTCGTCCGGGACCGTTCGTACCGCCGCCTCGTGCCGGCCTGCGGCCCCCACGCCCTGGTAGCCGACGTAGGGGGCGAACGGCTGCGGCCGTCCGCCGTACGGCTGGGCCGTCCGCTCGGTCACGCTGTCCGGCAGCCAGACCAGAGCGGTCAGCCCGTGCGGGGCCCTGGTCCGCAGCCGGACCCGCACCCCGTGCCGTTCGGCCAGCCGCGCCACCGCGAACAGGCCCATGTGCCGGGAGACCGACACGTCGATGACCGGCGGGTTGTCCAGTCGCCAGTTGATCTCCGCCAGCCTCCCGTCGGGGATACCGACACCGCTGTCGGTGACCTCGATCAGCACGCCTCCGCTGATCACCTCCTGGGCCGACACCTGCACCGGGGTGTCCTTGGGCGAGAAGATCGTGGCGTTCTCGATCACCTCGGCCAGCAGGTGCACGACGTCGGACACCGCCTGCCCGGAAACCGCCAACCCCGGCTGGATCCGCAGTGACACCCTGCTGTACTGCTCGATCTCCGAAACCGCCGCGCGGGCCACGTCCGCGAGCGCCACCGGCTGGCTCCATTTGCGCGCGCTCTCGTGCCCGGCCAGCAGGAGCAGGTTCTCGGAGTTCCGGCGCATCCGGGTGACCAGGTGGTCCATCGCGAACAGGTTGGACAGCCGGTCGGGATCAGCCTCGTTCTGCTCCAGGGCGTCGATCATGCGCACCAGCCGCTCGATCAGCGACTGGCTGCGCCGGGACAGGTTGACGAACATCGCGTTGAAGCTGTTGCGCAGCATGGCCTCGTTGCCCGCCAGCCGCACCGCCTCCGCGTGGACCTGGTCGAACGCGCGAGCCACCTGGCCGATCTCGTCGGCGGACAGCACGTCGATCGGCTCCACCTGCAGGCTCATCGACGAGTCCGGGGCCTCGCCCAGCTGGCGGACCCGCTCCGGCAGTTCCACCGTCGCGATGTTGAGCGCGCCTTCGCGCAGCTTGCGCAGCGGCCCGACCAGGGACCGGGCCACGGCGATCGTCGCGAACAGCACCAGGAGCAGGATGATCGCGGTCAGCAGCGCGGTGATCAGCGCGGTCTGTTCGGCGTTCCGCTGCAGCGACCGGGCCCGGGCGACGATGTTCTGGGCCACCACCCGCTCGACCTGCTGCATGTCGTCGACCTTGCCCGACTGGGCGGTAAACCACTGGCCGGGCGCCGCCGCGGGGCTGATGCCCAGGGCGCCCTGGTCGATGTTCAGGGTGCCGGTGCCCGGCGGCAGGCCCAGGACGTAGACCTCGATGTTCTGGGCCGCGTTCACCTGCGGCCCGGACACGGTGCGGTCGTACGTGCTCTGTTCGGCGGCCGTGGCCGTCGTGTCGAACGCGGCCACGTCGGTGAGCTCTTCAGACTGGGCGGTGATCAGGGACTGCTGCACCCCGTCGGCGAACAGTTGCTGGTTGAACGCGTTGTACAGCAGCGCGCGCTGCTGCGCGGCCTGGTCCTTGGCCAGGGCCAGCGAGTCGAGCGTCTGCACGTCGTTGACCAGGATGGAGTCCGAGGTGCCCTGCGCGATCTGATCGTTCAGGGAGATCATGTCGCTGATCGGGGGGGCGTAGGCCGTGATCACGGACAGCACCGACTGGCTGGACTGGGCAATGTCGCGCAGCTTGTCGATGTTCCTGATGTCGGAGACTACGGTGGCCACCCGGGACTGGATGTTCGGCGGGAAGGAACCGCCGATGCCGGCGGCCAGATTCTCGACCTTGGCGGCCGCGGCGTTGCTCGCGCTGTAGGAACTCTGCAGGTCACTGGCGTTGGTGATCGGCAGCAGCCCGGCCGTCCGGTCACGCTCGTCCTCCAGGGCCTGGATCAGGCCGGTGACCTGCTGGCCGAGGTCGGCGAGCTGTGACACGCCGCCGAACTCCGATGCGCTGTCCGCCGCCGCCGCGACCCGCAGACCGCCGAAGACCAGGCCCATCAGCAGTGCTATCACGATTACGGCGATGAGCCGCCACGACACGGGCCAGTTCCGCAGGCTCGGCGTCCTGGTCCCGGAAAACTCAATGGCCGTCGCGTCGCTGGCGTGCTGGCTGGTCTTGTCGGCGCGTACTCTGGCGCTCGCAGCCCCATGGTTTCCCATTGCTGATGTCCTCGCTGGTTACGCGCTCTTCAAACCGTACTGCCGACGCAGCTGAACCCTGAGAACCAAAGGTCCCCGGCGGCACGAATGTGGAATGGCGCCACTGTAATGCGAAAGTGTATGAAATATCCCGAAAGTTCCGATCTAGCTGCCCAGTCCGGAAAACAGCAATCTGACCTGGGTGAATAGCGGCAAGCCCGGCTGTGGTGACTCTGCCGGGCCCACCGCCACCGGAGGTGGGCCCGGGTCCGGGATGTACCGTCGGCGACGGTCAGGTATCTCACCGTGCTAACCCCTTCATCCTGACCAGCTGTCCGGGCCGGGACTCAGCCTGCCCAGGCCGGCTTGGTCGCCAGGATCTGCACCGAGCCGGCGGTGCCGCTCGGCAGGACCTGGTCGAACGAGCCCTTCTGCCACTGGAAGATGAAGGCCGCCGCGTCGCCGTTCTCGCCCAGGGCGTCAAACTTCACGGGGCCCTGCACGGTGTTCAGCTTGATCCCGCCGTGCAGGTAGCTGATGATCTTGGTGTTGTCGGTGCCGCCGGTGGCCGCCACCGCCTGGGCCACGACCTCGCCCACGGAGTAGGCCTCGGCCACGTCGGCGTTGACGCCGGACGCGCTCCCGCCGTACTGGGCGATGTACTCGCTGACCATCTGACGGCTCGCCGGGTTGTCGTAGCCGGGATACCAGCCGTCGGGCACCATCATGCCGTTGGCGTTGGTTGCGCCGACCACCGAGGTGAACGCGCCGCCCTGATCCGGCCCGGCCGCCGCGATGAACAGCTTGGGCGTGTAGTGCTGCTGCTCGAATGCCTGCATGAAGGCATCGACCGTCGGCACGTCGGTGGAGCCGAGCACGACGAGCTGAGCGCCGCTCGCCGCCACCTGGTCCGCCGGGGCCTGGTAGGAGGAGACCTCCTCGGGGAACGCGCTCGAGTACACCGTCTGGATGTTGAGGCTTTCCAGCAGCGTCTGGGCGAGCTGCACCGGCGGGTCCGCGAACGGGTCCTGGGCCATCGGGTAGGCCGCGGTCTTGGGCCGCTCGCTCGGCGGCAGGGACCTGATCCAGTTCACGAACGGCACCATCTCGTCCGCGACCGGCAGGCTCACGTCGAACACGTTGTGGTCAGCCAGGTTGGATGGGGTGTCGAAGACCGACGGCGCGCCGCCGGCTCCTTCCACCAGGGCCATGTCGTAGCGCGCCGCCACCGAGGATGCCGGAGCGGTGAGCAGCGACGAGAACGGCCCGAAGGCCAGGTCCACATGGTCCTGGCCGAACAGCGTCTGGTAGTTGGTGACCACCTGGTTCGGCGAGCTGTTGTCGTTGAGGATGGTCAGCCTGACCGGCCGGCCGAGGAGACCGCCGTGGGCGTTCACGTCCTTCGCCCACAGCAGGTAGCCCTTGTCGAACGCCTGGCCGTCGGCGGAGAAGTCGCCGGTCAGCGACAATGACGCGCCGATGGTGATCGGGGCGTTGGGATTGCTGGTCGCGGCCGGGCTGCTGCTCGAGTTGCTGCTGCTCGTGCAGGCGGCCAGCACACTCACGCCGGCCACCAGAACTGCGCTTTTGGCGAATGCGTTCCAACAGAACCGGGGGTGCACAGGTCTCACACCCAGTTCCTCCTTCCTCGGCATTAATGCCTTGGCGGTCCGTACCCGCCGGATACGTCCGCATGCTCCCATTTGCCGGTTATACCGGGCCAAGGCCACTCTTGCCCGACAAATACCATGAAACGAAATGCGTATCTCCATCCCCTGGGCCCACGAAGCTGGCCGGCGGTCGCCAATCGGCTCGGCCGCCCGCAGACGCATCATCTTCAGCAGCCGCAATGTGCCGCTGCGGGCCCGCTGGTCAGCGCCTCGGCGCCGGCCAGCAGCGCATACACTGCGCGGGATCGGCCGGGATCATCGATCACCTTCTGCCGCTTGCTGCTCAGTGCTGGTGTCCCTTCTAATCGAGTCATGAGTGGGTTCGCTCCGACCAGGTAGATACGGGAGGACAGGGAGGGTGCCTGACGATGTTCCGGCCGCCAGATTTTCACGTCCCGGCTGAAGGGCCGGCCGCTGCTGGACAGCGAGGGCATGACCATCGGCCGGATCCGCGACGTCGTGATCCTGCCCTCGGCCGGCAAGGAGCCGCCGCGCGCCCTGGGCCTGGTCGTGACGCTGCAGCGGCGCCGGATCTTCGTCAACCTGGGCCAGATCGCCGAGATCTCCGTCGACGGCGCCCACCTGCACGGCGGCGGCGTCGACCTGGATCGCTTCACCCGGCGGACCGGGGAGATCCTGGCGTCCGAGCTGTACGGCAGGCACACCGATGACGGCACCATCGTGGACGTCGCCATCAGCCCGTGCGAGCATCGGCGGATCGGCTGGGAGGTCACCGACCTGGCCGTCTCGCGCGGCCTGAGCCTGCTGCACCGCGGCCCGGAGATCATGCCCTGGGACCGGCACCCGGACCTGTTCCAGACCGATCCGCTGGCCGAGCAGCTGGCGGGCCTGCGCGAGCTGCGGCCCGCCGACCTGGCCCACGCCGTCGAGGGCATGCCGGCCAGCCGGCGCAGCCAGCTAGCGGCCGCGCTGGACGACGAGGAGCTGGCCGACCTGCTGGAGGAAATGCCCGAGCAGGATCAGATCCGGCTGCTGGACAGCCTCGAGCTCGAGCGCAGTGCCGACGTGGTCGAGGAGATGGAGCCCGACGACGCCGCGGACCTGCTGGCCGAGATGCCGGCCGACAAGCGGGAACGGCTGCTGACCGCGATGGAATCGGTTCCTGCCGCGGAACTGCGCCGGCTGCTGCGCTACGACCCCACCACGGCGGGCGGCCTGATGACCTCCCAGCCGCTCATCGTCACGCCGGACACCTCGGTCGCCGAGGTGCTGGCCCGCATCAGGAACCCGGACATGCCGGTCACATCGGCCGCGCAGGTGTTCGTGTGCGAGCCGCCCATGGTCACGCCGACCGGGCGCTACCTGGGCAGCGTGGGCTTCCAGCGGCTGCTGCGCCGGGCCCCGGCCACCCTGGTCGGCACGTGCGTCGAGGAGGGCAGCGTGTTCGTCCGGCCCGATCTGCCCGAGTCCGAGCTGGCCGCCCGGCTGGCCGCCTACAACCTGGTCAGCGTGGCGGTGTGCGACGACGACGGGCGCCTGCTCGGCGCGGTGACCGTGGACGACGTGCTGGACCACCTGCTGCCTGCGGGCTGGCGCGGGACGGGAGGCTGACATGGCCCGGCTTTCTCTTCGCCGGCTCAGCGAGCGGGCCGATCTGTCGGTGCCGCGCGGATCCCCGCAGATGGGGGCCAGGTATGACGCCGACGCCTTCGGGCGGTTCTCGGAGGCGATCGCGCGGTTCCTGGGCACCGGGCGGTTCCTGTTCTGGCAGACGGTGCTCGTGCTGGTCTGGATCATGCTCAACAGCATCGGCCTGGTCCAGCACTGGGACCCGTATCCGTTCATCCTGCTCAACCTGGCCTTCTCGACCCAGGCGGCCTACGCCGCACCGCTGATCCTGCTGGCCCAGAACCGGCAGGACGACCGGGACCGGGCCAACATCGACCGCGACCGCGAGGTAGCGGCGCGGACCCAGGCCGACACCGAGTTCCTGGCCCGCGAGCTGGCCGCGGTCCGGCTGGCGCTGTCCGACGTGGTCACCACCCAGGACCTGGAGGACTCGCTGTCCCGGCTGGCCAAGCTGATCGCCGATCAGCCGCTGCCGGACCGGCCCCCCGCGGCGCCGGACGAGCAATGATCAGCTAGCCGGGCGTACCTGGTTTAGCAGCAGTTGCTGCTGGTAGTGGGTGGTTGTCGATTGCGCAGCCAGGGTGCGTGGTACGCGGCCTGGGGCGGCGGGGCTGCGTGCGCGACCGGTTCCGGTAACGGCCGGTGCCGCGGCGCTGGGGAGGCGATCGCGTGGCCATCAGCGAGCCAGGCGGACCTGACCGCAGGTCGGGACCGGCCCGTGGCACTGCGGGTGCCGCCCCTCCCCTCCTTGACCTGGCCTTTGACTCCGCCACGCTGCACCTGCTCCGGGTCGAAGTGCAGGCTCGCGCGGACCAGGCCGGGTTCGCGCCGGCCCGGGCGACCGACGTGGTGCTGGCCCTGCACGAGCTGGCGGCCAACGCCGTCCGGCACGGCGCCGGCGCCGGTCGGCTGCGGATCTGGCCGCGAGCCGCCGCCTGGCTCTGCCAGGTCGAGGACGGCGACCCGCGGCCGGCCGGCGACCCCGGTGACGGCGACGCTTCCGGGCTGGCGGCGATGACCGCCTGGCAGGCCGTGCCGGGCCACGGCCTGTGGGTGGTCCGCCAAGTGGCGGACCAGCTGCAGGTCAGGTCCGGTCCCGGCGGCACCCGGGCCACCGTCACCTTCGGCCTGCCCGCCGCGGATACCGGTGCTGCCCAGTTGCGCTGAGGCCAGGCGCTCCGGGGCCGCAGGTTTGCCCGCCTGCTCACGGGTAGATAGGGCGAACGCAATCCGCTAGGAAAAGGAGCAAGCCGATGTATATCGGTATTGGGACCGTGGTCCTCATCATCATTATCGTGCTGGTCATCCTCATGCTGCGGCGGTAATGCACGTCGGCGAGCGCACCGAGGCGCCGGAAGCGGCCGAGGTCCGGGCTCAGGAAGAGGTCCGGACCCAGGACGGCCGGGAGCCGCAGGACCAGGCTCCCGGCGGAGGCCGGATCCAGGAGGCCCTGGAGACGGCGGCCGTCATTGCGGAAGCCTCAGGTGGCCTTGGTGCACCCGGGCGGCCCATCAACCGGCGCTCCCCGTTCATGGTCGGCCTGGCCGGGGCCTTCGGCGTGGCGGTGGCCTACGGCCTGGTCGAGCTGGTTATCCGGGCCCGGTCGGTGCTGATCATCATCGGGCTGGCCGCCTTCATCGCCGCCGGCCTGGACCCCATTGTGGGCTGGCTGGTCAGGCACCGCATTTCCCGCTGGGCCGCGGCGGGAATCGTCATCGCCTCCGCGCTCGCCATCGCGGCGGGGTTCCTGGCCGCCGCCATCCCGCCGCTGGCTTCGGAGGCCGCGGCGTTCGCTCACCAGGTCCCGCACTACATGCACAGCCTGCAGGACCGCAGTTCCGAGCTGGGCAAGCTCAACGTCAAGTACCACCTCCAGCAGCGCCTCTCCAGCCTGCTCACCAGCGGCGGAAGCTCCCTGGTGGGCGGGGTCCTGGGCGCGGGGGAACTCGTGCTCAGCACGGTGTCCTTTATCCTGGCCGTGCTGGTCCTGAGCATCTACTTCCTGATCGGCCTGCCCCGCATCAAGGTGTTCGCCTACCAGCTGGTGCCGCACTCGCGGCGGCCCCGGGTCATCCTCATCGGCGACGAGATCCTGGCCAAGGTGGGCGGCTATGTGCTGGGGAACTTCATCACCTCGGTGATCGCCGGCCTGGGCACCTTTTTCTGGCTGCTGGCCTGGGGCGTGCCCTACCCGATCCTGCTGGCCATGTTCGTGGCCTTCCTCGACCTCATCCCGGTGATCGGGTCGACCGTGGGCGGGGCGGTGGTGAGCCTGGTCGCGCTGACCGTATCCCTGCCGGTCGCGGTGGCCACCTTGGCCTTCTACATCGTGTACCGGCTGGCCGAGGACTACCTGATCGTGCCCCGGGTGATGGGCCGCACGGTACAGGTGCCGGCCATCGTCAGCCTGATCGCGGTGCTGATCGGCGGGGTCCTGCTCGGCATCGTCGGCGCCCTGGTGGCGATCCCGGTGGCCGCGGCCATCCGGCTGCTGCTGCATGAAGTGGCCATCCGCCGCCTGGACGACAGCTGAGCCGGCCCAGAGCACCACGGACCGTTCGGATATTAATGATCTGAACGGCCCTGGCTGATGCGGCCGGTCACGACACGATACGCAGGGCCATCGGGCTGACACGTCAGGGCTCGCGTATCGCGCGGACCAGGGTGTCGATGGCGGTCGCCGGGGTGCCGTCCTTTTCCACCGCCCGGCGCACCCGCTCGGCCCGCAGCACCCGCAGCCCGGCCAGGCCGGCGGCGATCATCTCGGGCGTGTACAGCACCTCCGGATACTGCGGGCCGCCGGCGCCTTCGGTCAGGTTGGTCAGGTCATGGCCGACGACGAACATTGTGCCGCCCGGGGCGACCGCGGCCACCGCGCCGGCCAGCAGCTTGGCCCGCAACTCCGGCGCGACCTGGGCGTAGGCGATGAGGACCAGGTCGAAGGCGGCGGATTCCGGCTGGTAGTCGTTCAGGTCAGCGACGATCCAGGTCACCTGCTCCGCCCCGACGCCGCGGGCCGCGCTCAGCTTGCGGCCCTTCTCCAGGCCGACCCGGGAGAAGTCCACCGCGGTCACACGCCAGCCGCGTTCGGCCAGCCAGACCGTGTTGCGGCCCTCGCCGGCGGCCAGGTCGAGGGCGCGGCCCGGGGGCAGGCCGGCGAGTTCGGCCGCCACGAACTGGTTCGGCTCGGTGCTCCAGGTGAATTCCGAGCTCGCATAGCGCTCGTCCCATTGCTGACTGTCCACCTGGCTACTCTCCCTGATCAGCCAGGCGCCGGGCAAGCCAGGCCCGCGAGCCGCGCCGCGGCCAGGTCGGCAAAGGCCGGATCGGTTTCCGCGGCGAAGGCACGGCGGCCCAGCGCGAGCGCCGCCACCGACGCCGAGCACAGCCCGCCGAACGGCTCCCAGATCACGTCGCCCGGTTCGGTCACCGCCGTGATCAGGCGCTCCATGAACTCCAGCGGCTTCTGGTTCAGGTGCGCCGAACTCGCGGCGGTCGGGTGGTAGACCCGGGGGGCGGCCCGGCGGCCGGTGCCCTTGAGCCGCTCGTCGTCGTGCAGCGGCCGCCGGGCCCACACGTTGGTCAGGCCGTGCGCGTGCCGCCAGCGGTAGCGCAGCGCGTCCCACTGCTTCGCGGTGACCGGCCGCTCGCCGTCGAGCGAGTAGTACGGCCAGCCGGACGGCCGGCCGTGGGCGTTGGCGTAGGCCGCCAGCCGTTCGGTCATCTCGCCCGGCGGCCAGTACCACAGCCAGTCCTTGGTCAGGTACTTCCTGGTGGCCGCGTTCTTGACCCCGCAGGCCTCGTTGGCCTTCGACAGCGGCAGCCCGGACCTGAGCCATTCGTGCCTGACCCAGTCCTTGACCGGCATGGCCGCCGGCGCCCCGCCTGGTCCAGGCACGGTCAGCTGGCGCTGGTAGAACGCACACACCTCGGTCACCACCGGGAACTGCCTGATGGTCCGGCCGTTCACGTTGCCCGCTATATGGGCCAGGCCCTTGTCCCACACGATCAGCTGGACATAGTCCCAGCCATGGGAGGCCAGCACCGGATGGACGCTGGCCCAGCCGATCTCGGTGTTCCAGAACCACAGCGTGGTCGCGGGCCCGGCGGCCGCCGACCAGCGGGCGATGTGCGGGCGGTACCAGTCCGGGAGGCCGTCCGCGGCCACGGTGTCGCCGTGGAACCCGCGCACGCCGTAGGCGCCGTCACTGACGATAGTCACCGGCGCCGGCCAGCCCGGGTAGGCGTCCAGCGCGTCGCCGCGGAACAGCTCGAACGCCGTCATGGGCTAGCACTCTATTACGCCGGGGGCTAGCACTCGATGACGTTGACGGCCAGGCCGCCGCGCGACGTCTCCTTGTATTTGTCCAGCATGTCGCGGCCGGTGATGCGCATGGTGTTGATCGCCTTGTCGAGCGAGACGAAATGCCGGCCATCGCCGTGCAGGGCCAGCCGGGCCGCGTTGATGGCGGTGATGGACGCGACCGCGTTCCGCTCGATGCACGGCACCTGGACCAGCCCGCCGACCGGGTCGCAGGTCAGCCCCAGGTTGTGCTCGATGCCGATCTCGGCCGCGTTCTCCACCTGCTCCGGCGTCCCGCCCAGCACCTCGGCCAGCGCGCCCGCGGCCATTGAGCAGGCCGAGCCGACCTCGCCCTGGCAGCCGACCTCGGCGCCGGAGATGGAGGCGTTCTCCTTGAACAGCACGCCGATGGCCGCCGCGGTCAGCAGGAACCTGGTCACGCCCCGGGCCGACGCGCCGGGCACGAACCGGTCGTAGTAGTGCAGCACGGCGGGGATGATGCCGGCCGCGCCGTTGGTGGGTGCGGTGACCACCCGGCCGCCGGCCGCGTTCTCCTCGTTGACGGCCAGCGCGAACAGCGTCACCCAGTCCATGGCCCGCAGCGGGTCGTCGCCGTTGTGCTCGCTGGTGAGCTGCCGCAGCAGCCGCGGCGCGCGGCGCTGGATCTTCAGCCCGCCCGGCAGCATCCCGTCGGTGCCGCAGCCGTGCTGCACGCAGGCCTGCATCACCTGCCAGATGTCACCCAGCTCCGTCTCCACCTGCACGGCGGTCCGGCCCAGGGCCAGCTCGTTGGCCAGCATGACCCCGGAGAAGGGCAGCCCGCTGCGGGTGGTGTGGGCCAGCAGTTCCGCGCCGGTCGTGAACGGGTAGGGCAGGACAGTACTGTCCTGGACCGGTACGGACCCCTTGGCCCCCTTGGCCCCCTTGGCCCCCTCGGCTTCGGTCTGGTCCGCGACGAAGCCGCCGCCCACCGAGTAGTAGTCGCGTTCCCTGATCAGCGTCCCGCCGGCATCGCAGGCGGTGAAGCGCATCGCGTTGGGGTGGTAGCTGAGCTTCTTGCGGCGGTTGAATTCCAGGTGCTCGGCGGGGACGAAGCCGATCTCGTGCTCGCCGAGCAGGCTCAGCCGGCCGCTGCCCGCGATGGCCGCCAGCCGGGCCGGTATCGCGTCCACGTCCACCGTGGCCGGCTGCTCGCCCTCCAGCCCGAGCAGCACGGCCTTGTCGCTGCCGTGCCCCTTGCCGGTCAGGCCCAGCGAGCCGTACAGGCAGACCCGTACCGTCTGGACTTGCGGCAGGAGGCCGTCGTCGCGCAGGCCCACGGCGAACATCCGGGCCGCCTTCATCGGCCCGACCGTATGCGAGCTGGACGGGCCGATGCCCACTTTGAAAAGGTCAAAGACGCTGATGGTCATGATGCGCTCCACCGGACGCGGGTGAGGGCTAGTCGCCGAGTTCGCGGCGGCGGCGGGTGACGAAGTCGTCGAGCTCGGCGCGGATGGCGTCGTCCAGCGGCGGCGCCTGGTACTCGGAAAGCTTCTTGCGCCAGATGTCGCCGGCCCGGGCGGCGGTGTCCTTGCCGCCCAGCTTGATCCAGCGCTCGAAGTTGGCCGTGGAGGACAGCATGGGGCGGTAAAAGCACTCGCGGAACCGCTCCATGGTGTGCGCGGCGCCGAGGAAGTGCCCACCGTGCCCCACCTCCTCGTGCGCTCCGAAGGCCAGCGACGCCTCGTCGATCTCCAGCGGGGTGAACTCGACGCGCAGCTCGCGCAGCAGCTCGATGTCGATGATGAACTTCTCGTAGCAGCTGACCAGGCCGCCCTCCAGCCAGCCGGCCGCGTGCATGACGAAGTTGGTGCCGGCCAGGAACGTGGGCAGCAGCGTCATCAGCGCCTCGTAGGCGGACTGGGCATCGGCCGTCTGCGACGAGTTCAGCCCGCCGCCGGTGCGGAACGGCAGCCCGTAGTGCCGCGCCAGCTGGCCGGTGCACAGCAGCCCAAGCGCCGACTCCGGCGTGCCGAACGACGGCGACCCTGACTGCATGTCGATGTTGGACAGGAACGAGCCGAAGATCACCGGGCAGCCGGGCCTGATCAGCTGGGCCAGCGCGATGCCGCTCAGGGCCTCGGCCAGCTGCTGGGTCAGCGCGGCCGGGATGGTCACCGGCGACATCGCCCCCATCAGCAGGAACGGGGTCAGCACCACTGGCTGCGCCGCGGCACAGTACTCGAACTGGGCGTCCAGCATCCGGTCGTCCCAGCGCAGCGGCGAGTTGCAGTTGATCAGCGAGATCGTGGCCGGCACCCGCTCGATCGCGTCCCGCCCGCCGAACAGGATCGACGTCATCGCGATCGTGTCCGCCGCGTTGGGCCCGGAGACGACGTTGCCCATATAGATCTTGTCGGTCAGGGTCTGCAGCGCGTAGATCATGTCCAGGTGCCGGGAGTCCAGCGGCGCGTCGTTCGGCTCGCAGATCACGCCGCCCGCCGAGTCCAGTTCAGCAAAACTCTGGGACAGCATGCACAGCTGGCGGAAGTCGTTCAGGGTGGCGTCCCGGCGCACGTCGCCCTCGCGTACGAACGGGCAGCCGTACACCGAGCTGAACACCATGTGGTCCCCGCCGATGTGCACGTTGTGCGCCGGGTTGCGGGCCTGCACGTCGAACTCGCGGGGCGCCTTGGCCACCTGCTCGAGCACGAAGTCCGGGTCGAGGTAGACCACCTCGCCGTCGGTCCGCTGGCCCGCCTTGGCGAACAGCTCGACCGCCTCGGGCTTGGCGAACTGGATGCCGATCTGCGAGACGATGCGGCGCCAGCCGCGGTCCAGAACCCCGATCGCGTCGGCGGACAGGATCTCGTATCGCGGCATCGTGTTGACGAACATCGAGCTTCACCCTGCCTTCGGGAACCGGGCCGTACGGGCCGGACTGCGAGCTTGACCGAGTTTAGAACCGCACCTTACTATCACATAGTAGAACTGGGTCCCATAAAGTGGAACCTGACAATCGTCGCAGCAGGCAGAATCAGGACCTTCGCCGATGAGCAACCAGAACGGCACGCAGGCCGTCGACCGGGCGGCACGCCTGCTGTCGGAGGTGGTGCACTCGGCCGATCCGATGACGTTCACCGGGCTGAGCGCGGCCACCGGGCTGGCCAAATCAACCACCTCCCGGCTGCTGCTCGCGCTGGAGCGCAACGGGCTGGTCCGCCGGGATGACCACGGCCGGTTCCTGCCCGGCGAGATGTTCGTCAGCTTCGCCTGGCGGGGCGGCGCCGAGGCCGGCCTGGTCGCGGTGGCCCAGCCCTTCCTCGAGCGGCTCGGCAAGGCCACCGGCGAGACGATCAACCTCGGCGTGGCCAGCAATGGCCTGGTCGAGCAGATCGCTCAGGTGGACAGCACCTACATGATCGGCGGCACCAACTGGGTGGGCATGTCCGTGCCGCTGTACTGCTCGGCCCTGGGCAAGGTGCTGCTGGCCTACGGCGCCGCGCAGCTGCCCGCCGGCTCGATGGAGCGGCGTACGGACAAGACCATCACCGCCGAGGCGGCGCTGCGCTCGGACCTGGCGGGCGTGCGCGCCCGGGGCTACGCGGTGACCGACGAGGAACTCGAGCCGGGCCTGATCGCGGTGGCGGCGCCCGTGCACGGCTACGACGGCGCGGTCATCGCGGCGCTGTCGGTGTCGGCCCCCACGACCAGGTTGACCAGGGAACGCGTGCCGGCCGCGGCCGGGCTCTGCGCCCAGGAGGCCGCGGGCCTGTCCGCGGCCCTCGGCTACCGGCAGCGAGCAGCCAGGCAAACCAGGAAGGCAGGCTAATCATCGTGACCAGGGAAGAACTGCTCAGCCAGCTGTATGACGACACACTGGTCGGCAACAAACCGTCGGTCCTGGACCTGACCAAAGCGGGGCTGGCTCTGGGCCTGCGCCCGGAGGAGCTGCTGTACGAGGCGCTGATCCCGTCGCTGGAAGAGGTCGGGGCCCGGTTCGAGCGGGGTGACTTCTTCGTGCCCGAGATGCTCATCGCCGGCAAGGCCATGGCGGGAGCGCTGGAGATCCTGCGCCCGCTGCTGGCCGAGACCGGGGTGCAGACGATCGGCAAGATCGTGATGGGCACGGTCAAGGGCGACGTGCACGACATCGGCAAGAACCTGGTCAACATCATGTTCGAAGGCGCCGGCTTCGAGGTCATCGACCTGGGCGTGCAGGTCGCGCCGGAGAAGTTCGTCGCGGCGGTCAAGGAGCACCAGCCGGACATCCTGGGCTTCTCCGCCTTCCTGACCACCACCATGCCGATGTTCAAGGCCAACATCAACGCGCTGCAGAAGTCCGGGCTGCGGGACCAGGTCATCGTCATGGTCGGCGGCGCCCCGGTCACCCAGGAGTACGCCGACGTGGTGGGCGCGGACGGCTACGCGGCGGACGCCTCCGCGGCCGTGGTCCGGGCCAAGGAACTGCTCGCGAAACGCCGCGCGCCAGTCAACGCCTGACGCACACCAGGAGCAGCACCGTGTACACCATCCTGTCCTCGGCGAGCAAGACGGTACGCATCGGCGACGACCAGCCGTTCGCCATCATCGGCGAGCGGATCAACCCGACCGGCCGGAAGATCTTCCAGCTGCAGCTGCGCACCGGGGACCTGTCCCGGATAGAGATCGACGTCAAGGAACAGGCAGACGGCGGGGCCATGCTGCTCGACGTCAACATGGGCGCCCCGCTGGCCGACGAGGCCGAGCTGATGCGGCAGGCCATCCCGCTGATCCAGCGGCTGACCGACCTGCCGCTGGTCATCGACTCCTCCATCATCGAGGTGCTCGACGCCGGGCTGGCCGTGTACCAGGGCAAGGCGCTGGTCAACTCGGTGACCGCCGAGGACGAGCGGCTGGCGGCCATCCTGCCGCTGGTCAAGAAGTACGGCGCCGCGGTCATCGGCCTGCCCAACGACGAGGAGGAGATCCCCGAGGAGCCGGCCCGCCGGGTGGAACTGGCCCGCAAGCTCATCCACACCGCCACCGGGCAGTACAAGATCCCCATCGAGGACATCGTCATCGACCCGCTGGCCATGCCGGTGGGCGCCGACACCCTGCACCCCCAGCGCACGCTGGAGACCATCGCCCGGCTCAGGGACGAGTTCGGGGTGAACATGACGCTGGGCGCCTCGAACGTGAGCTTCGGCATGCCAGACCGGCACACGATCGCCGCCGCCTTCCTGCCCATCGCCATCAGCCACGGGCTGACCAGCGCGATCATGGACGCCCGGTCGCCGCAGATCGTCCGCTCGGTCAAGGCCGCCGACCTGGTGCTGAACCGGGACGAGTGGGGCGCGAACTGGATCGCGGCGCACCGCGCCCAGCAGGCCAGGGAAAAAGCGCAAGCGCAGGGCCAGGGCGCCACGTGACGGTTACCGACGAGCAGATACCAGGGCCCGTTCGGGTCAATCTGACCTTCAACGAGCGGGCCGTGCGGGTTCCGTACGGCGTGACGCTGTTCGACGCGGCGAGCTGGAATGGCATCGCCATCGACTCGACCTGCGGCGGCCACGGCACCTGCAAGAAGTGCCGGATCAGGATCGCCCTGGACCCGCCCGCGCCGTCCAGCCTGGACATCAGGGCCTACACCCCGGCCGAGCTCAACGACGGCTGGCGGCTGGCCTGCCGCACCCCCGCCACCCAGGACATCGCGGTCGAGGTGCCGCCGCTGACCACCCGGCCCAAGGCGGCCACGGTGGGCGTGGGCCGGCAGGTCATCCTGCGCCCGGCGGTGCAGAAGCGGTACCTGGAACTGGCCGAGCCGAGCCTGGCCGACCAGGCCACCGATCTGGAGCGGGTGCTGGCCCAGCTCGACGACCTGGAACCCCGGGCCGAACTAGCCATGCTCAGAACCCTGGGCCAGACCCTGCGCGCCGCCGACTACAAGGTCACCGCGGTGGTGGTGGACGACGTGCTGATTGCGGTCGAGCCCGGCGACACCACCGGCCGCCGGTTCGGCATCGCGTTCGACCTGGGCACCACCACCGTGGTCGCCACCCTGCTCGACCTGTCCACCGGCACCCCGGTCGCGGTGGAGTCCACGCTGAACTCCCAGCAGCCCTTCGGCGCCGACGTGATCACCAGGATCAGCGCCACCATGATGGACCCCGGCGCGCTGGCCAAGCTGCAGAACCTGGCCCACGAGACCCTGGCCGAGCTGGCCCAGGCGGTCTGCGCCGAGGCCGGCGTGGCCCCGGACGAGGTATACGAGGTGGCCTTGGCCGGCAATGCCACCATGACCCACATCGTGCTGGGCATCGACCCCGAGCCGCTCGGCATGGCCCCGTTCATCATGTCCACCCGGCTGCTGCCCGAGGTGCTGGCCGCCGACCTGGGCCTGGGCGGCGCGGTGCACCCCCGGGCCCGGGCGGTGGTGTTCCCCGCCTTCGGCGCCTATGTGGGCGGCGACATCACGGCCGGCCTGCTGGCCAGCGGCATGGACCGGGACGCCAGGGTCCGGCTGTTCGTCGACATTGGCACCAACTGCGAGATCGTGCTGGGCAACCGGGAGTGGCTGCTGGCCACGGCCGCGCCCGCCGGGCCCGCCTTCGAGGGCGCCGCCATCCGGTGCGGCATGCGGGCCGCCGACGGCGCCATCGAGGTGGTCGGCATGACCTCCGGCGAGCTGACCCTGAAGGTCATCGGCGACGCCGAACCGCAGGGCCTGTGCGGCTCCGGCCTGGTCGACGCGGTGACCGGCCTGGTCAGGACCGGGCTGCTGGATGAATCGGGCCGGTTCGTCAGCGAGGAGCAGGCCCAGGCCATCGCGCCGGGCCTGGCGCCCCGGCTGACCCGGATCGGTCAGGAACGCGTGTTCGTGCTGCACTGGCGGGGCCCCCAAAAACCGGCGGCCGAGGACAGCATCTACCTGTCCCAGCGCGACGTCCGCGAGCTGCAGTTCGCCAAGGCGGCCATCGCCACCGGCTGGCGCATCCTGCTGGAAGAGGCCGGTCTGACCGAGGCCGACGTCAAGCAGGTGCTGATGGCCGGGTCGTTCGGCAGTTACCTGTCCCCGGCCAGCGCGA
This sequence comes from uncultured Actinomycetes bacterium, assembly GCA_963835775.1. Lineage (GTDB taxonomy): Bacteria > Actinomycetota > Actinomycetes > Streptosporangiales > Streptosporangiaceae > Palsa-504. The sequence continues at coordinate 83,413 of CAWIHB010000017.1, forward strand.
TCAGGATCGGCCTGGTGCCCAGGGTCCCGGTCCAGCGTGTGGTGCCGGCCGGCAACGTCGCCGGCGAGGGGGCGAAGATGGCGCTGCTCAGCCTGCGCGAGCGGGCCGGCGGCCTGGCCCTGCTGGAGGAGGTGAGGTATGTCGAGCTCTCCGACCGCGCCGACTTCAATGACCGCTTCGTCGACCAGCTCAACTTCCCCCCTAGCTGAGCGGCCGCGCGGCGGCTTGTCCGACGCGCGCGCTCCGGCCAGCATCGACGTCCTGGCCTGCGGGGCGCTGGCCGGGCAGGTCAGGGACATCGCGGCCCGGCGCGGCTGGCCGGTCGCCGTACGGTCCCTGCCCGCCGTGCTGCACAACCGGCCGCAGAAGATCATCAGTGCGGCCGAACGGTACGTGGTATCCGCCCAGCGGTCCGGCCGCACGGTAGCCCTGGCCTACGCCGACTGCGGCACCTACGGTGCGCTGGACGAACTGTGCGCCAGGTACGGGGTGCGGCGGCTGCCCGGGCTGCACTGCTACGACGTGTTCGGCGGCGCGTCGCGGCTGGCCGCCATGTTCGAGGCCGAGCCGGGCACATACGTGCTCACCGACTTCCTGCTGCGCAGCTTCGACCGGCTGGTCCTGGCCGAGCTGGGCCTGGACCGGTACCCACAGCTGTGGCCGGATTACTTCGGCCACTACCGGCGGCTGGTCTGGCTGGCCCAGGAACCGGATCCGGCGCTGGCGGCCGAGGCGGACCGGGTGGCGGGAATGTTCGGCCTGCCCCTGACCCGGGTCGATACCGGGACCGGCGGGCTGGAGAGCGCGCTCGCTGCGCTGCTGGCGGAGATGTTATGGGCAGCCCGCTGGAAGTGCTGCTGCGCAACCCCCGGTTCGAGGTGATCCCGGCCAAGGGCACCGAGCAGGCCGTGGCCGACTGGGTGCCGGCCGGGATGACCGTCACGGTCACCGCGTCGCCGGTCAAGGGCCTGGAGCCGACCATCGAGCTCACCGAGCGGCTGGCCGCCCGCGGCTACCGGGTGGTGCCGCACCTGGCCGCCCGGTCGGTGACCAGTGACGCGCACCTGGCCGAGATCATCGGCCGGCTGCAGGACGCCGGCGTAGACGACGTGTTCGTGCCCGGCGGGGACGCCTCGCACCCGGCCGGGCCGTTCGACAGCGCCCTGCCCCTGCTCGAGCGGCTGGCCGAGCTGGGCAGCCCGTTCAGCCGGGTCGGCATCACCGGCTACCCGGAAAGCCACCCGAAGATCCATGACGACATCACCATCCAGGCCATGTGGGACAAGCGCAGGCACGCCAGCTACATCGTGAGCAACGTGTGCTTCGACCCGGTCGCGCTGGCCCGCTGGATCGGCCGGATCCGGGCCCGCGGCGTCACCCTGCCGCTGTACGTGGGGCTGGCCGGGCCGGCCGAGCGGACCCGGCTGCTGAAGATGGCCGCGGTGGCCGGCGCGTCGGAATCGGCCCGCTTCATCACCAGGCATCCGGGCTGGATCCTGCGCTTGTGGGTGCCCGGCGGGTATAGCCCGGACCGGCTGCTCGACCGGGCCGCGGCCACGCTGGCCGCGCCGGGCTCGGGCGTGGCCGGCCTGCACCTGTTCACCTTCAACCAGCTCCAGCAGTCCGAGCAATGGCGCCGGGCCGCCTTGGAGCGCACCGGAACCGATAACCCACAGCGACTGGCGGGATAAATCTATGAGCGAGCTGAAGGGGCGCGGCGTCGCCTGGACTGTGTTTGTCCCCGCAAACCCACCCCAGGGGCGAGGAACGAGCGACAAGGGCCCGCCGCCGCAGGCGGCCAGGTCAGCAAGGCGACGCCTTAAGGCGCCCCGGAAGCGAGCGGGAGACAGAGCATGACTGATACTCCGGCGCGGGCCAGCGCCGTCATCATCGGCGCCGGCATCGTCGGCAACAGCCTCGTCCACCACCTGGCCCAGCTCGGCTGGCGGGATCTGGTCCTGGTGGACAAGGGCCCGATGCCGAACCCCGGCGGCTCGACGGGTCACGCCTCCAACTTCATCTTCCCGATCGAGTACTCCAAGATGATGTTCGAGCTGACCGCGGACAGCACGGCCCAGTACCAGGAGCTCGGCGTGTTCACCCAGAGCGGCGGCCTGGAGGTGGCCCGCACGCCGGAGCGGATGACCGAGCTGCGGCGGCGCTGCAGCCAGGCCAAGGCCTGGGGCATCCCCGCCGAGATGCTGACCCCCGGCGAAGTGAACAAGCTGGTGCCCTACCTGGACGAGTCGGTCATCCTGGGCGGCGCGCACTTCCCCACCGTGGGCGTGGTCGACTCGCTGCGGGCCGGCACGCTGATGCGGGAGGGCGCCCAGCGCTCCGGTGCGCTGACCGTGCTGGCCGGCGCCGAGGTGCGCGGGATCAAGGTCGACTGCGCTGCTGGCCTGGCCGGCGGTGCCGGCGGGGCTGGCCTGGCCGGCGGTGCCGGCGGGGCTGGCCTGGCCGGCGGTGCCGGCGGGCAGGTGCGGTCCGTGACCACCGATCAGGGCGAGATTCTTACCGATAACGTCGTCATCTGCTGCGGGGTGTGGTCGCCGCGGATCGCCCGGATGGCCGGGGCCCGGCTGGCCCTGACCCCGACCGTGCACCAGATGATCAGCGTCGGCCCGATCGCCCTGTTCGCCGACACGCCGGGTGAGATCTCCTACCCGATCGTGCGCGATGTGGACACCAACATGTACGAGCGCCAGCACGGCGGCGACATGGAGGTCGGCTCCTACGCGCACCGGCCGATCATCGTCCCGCCGGACGAGATCCCGTCCATCGAGGAGTCCGCGCTCTCGCCGACCGAGATGCCGTTCACCCAGGAGGACTTCGACCCGCAGCTGGAGCAGGCGCTCGAGCTGATGCCCGAACTGCTGGGCGACGAGCGGGCCGGCATCAGGTACGCGATCAACGGCCTGATCTCGATGACCCCGGACGGGCACCCGGTGCTGGGCGAGATGCCCGAGGCCAAGGGCCTGTGGGCGGCCGCGGCCAGCTGGATCAAGGAAGGCCCGGGCTGCGGCCGGGCGGTGGCCGAGCTCATGTCGGGCCGGGTCCCCACGGTCGACGTGCACGAGGCCGACGCGGCGAGGTTCTACCCGCACCAGCAGACCGTGGCCCACGTGCGCGGCCGGGCCCGCGAGGGCTTCAACAAGATGTACGGCATCGTGCACCCGGCCGAGCAGTGGGAGTCCGGCCGGCCTGTGCGGGTCAGCCCGGTCTACGACCGGGAACGCGAGCTGGGCGCGGTGTTCTACGAGACCGCGGGCTGGGAGCGGCCGTTCTGGTACGCCGCCAACGAGCACCTGGCGGCCAGGTACGCCGGGCGGCTGATGGAACGCCCGGCGGAATGGGAATCGCGCTGGTGGTCGCCGATCATCAACGCCGAGCACCTGGCCATGCGGGATGCTTGCGCCCTGGTCGACCTGTCGGCTTTCGCCGTGCTGGAGATCTGCGGGCCCGGCGCGCTGACCGCGGTGCAAACGCTGTCGGTGGCCCAGATGAACGTGGCCGTCGGCCGGGTGGTGTACACCTCCTGGCTCGACTCCAGCGGCGGGTTCCGGGCCGACCTGACCGTCATGCGGCTGGCCGACGACCGGTTCCGGGTGGTGACCGGCGGCGCGACCGGTATGTCGGACGCCAAGTGGATCCGCGACCACCTGCCGCCAGACGCGTTCCTGGCCGACCTCACCTCGGCCTGGACCACGATCGGGCTGTGGGGCCCGCGGGCCAGGGACGTGCTGGCCTCGGTGACCGAGGATGACGTGTCGCACCAGGGCTTCGCGTTCGGCACCTGCCGGGAGATCGAGCTGGGCGGCGCCGTGGTGCTCGCCTCCCGCATCTCCTACGTGGGCGAGCTGGGCTGGGAACTGCATGCCCCGATCGAGCAGGGCGCCCGGCTCTGGGACACGCTGTGGGAGGCGGGCCAGCCGCTCGGCCTGATCCCGGCCGGCATCGGGGTATACGGGACCACCGGGCGGCTGGAGAAGGGGTACCGGGCGTTCGGCGCCGAGCTCACGCCCGACTACAACCTGGTCGAGGCGGGCATGACCCGGCCCCGGGTCAAGGAGCAGCCGTTCATCGGCCAGGAGGCCTACCTGCGCCAGCGAGCCGAACCGCCGGCCGCGATGATGTGCACGCTGACCGTGGACGCGCACGACTCGGCCGCCGGCCTGCCGCGCTACATGCTGGGCGGCGAGCCGATCCTGTCGCTGGCCGGCCAGCGGCTGGTGGACGCCAAGGGCCGGCCGTCCTACGTGACCAGCGCGGGCTCCGGCCCGTCGGTGGGCAAGCACCTGCTGATGGCCTACCTGCCCGCCGCCAACGCGGTCGAAGGCAACTCGCTGCTGGTGGAGTACCTGGGCGAGCAGTACCCGGTCACGGTCGCGCGGGCCAGCGCCACCCCGCTGTTCGACCCGGCCAACGAGCGGATCCGGAGCTAGGGATTACCGCCATGGAGATTCTCGTCTGCGTCAAGCGGGTCCCCACCGTGGGCGGCAAGATCGCGGTCACCCCGGACGGGCAGGACGTCGACACCCGGATGTCCGGGTTCTCGATCAGCCCGCACGAGGAGTGCGCGGTCGAGGAGGCGGTGCAGATCACTGAGCGGACGGGCGGCACGACCTCGGTGCTGACCCTGGGCCCGGAGGCCGCGATCGACCAGCTACGGGACGCGCTGGCCCTGGGGGCCGGGCGGGCGGTGCTGCTGGAGACCGACGGCCGGGAGTTCGGCCCGATCGCCACCGCGTCCGCGATCGCCGCCGAGGTCCGGGCGCACGGCTACGACCTGGTGCTGCTGGGCAACGAGGCGGCCGACACCGGCGACTACCAGGTCGGCATCAGGCTGGCCCACGAGCTGGGCTGGCCGGTGGCGACCGGGATCAAGAACCTGACCGTGGCCCCGGACGGCGTGGTGGCCCGCCGGGAGTACCGGGGCGTCGAGGAGGCGTACTCGCTGCCGCTGCCCGCCGTGGTCACCGTCAAGGAGGGCATCAACCTGCCCCGCTACCCCTCGCTGCCCGGCCGGCTGCGGGCCAGGCGGGCCGCCGTCGAGCGCTCCGCGCCGGGCTGGTCGGCCGAGGGCCTGCGCAAACAGGCGCTCCGGGTGCCGGCGGGCAGCAAGCACCAGGCCACCGTGCTCGGCCACGGCCCCGATGCGGTGCCCGACCTGGTCCGCGTCCTGGACGAGCTGGGAGTCCTGTCATGAGCGAGCGGCAGGGGCGCGGTGCCGCCTGGACTGAGGAGCGAGGGACGAGCGACGAGGGAAGGCGGCGCCTTCAGGCGCCCCTAGAGCGAGCGGGAGATACAGCATGAGCGTGCTGTGCCTGGTGGAACTGGACGGCGACGCGCCGGCCGACGTGTCGCTGCGGGCGCTGACCCTGGCCCGTTCACTGGGGGACACTTCTGTCCGGACAGTCGTGTTCGGGGATTCGGCCCAGGTGCCCGCCGACGCGCTGGCCGGCTACGGCGTGACCGACGTGTACGTGGTCGAGCCGAGCCAGCTTGACGGGTACGCGCCGCGGGCCTGGGCGCGGGTGCTGGCCGGGCTGGCCGCCGAGACCGGCGCGACCGCGGTGCTGGCGGCCGGCACCGACCGGGGCAACGAGGTGCTGGCCCACCTGGGCGCGATCACCGGCCTGCCCATGGCCGCCAACTGCACGATCGTCACCCCCGACGGCGGGCAGACGCACCGGCTGGTGCGGCACCGCTGGGCCGGGCTGCTGCTGGAAGAGGCGGTGATGGAGGCCCCGGTGGCGCTGTTCACCGTGGCCACCGACGCCGTAGCGCCCATGCCTGCCGAGGTGCCTTCCGCCGTCCAGGTGCACGTGCACAAGCCGGAACTGGCCACCGACGACCTGCGGGTGCGGGCGGTGGAGTCGCCCGCCGGGACGGGCGGCGTGTCGCTGGCCACCGCGCGGGTGGTGGTCGGCGGCGGCCGCGGCGTGGGCGGCCCGGACGGCTTCGCCCCGCTGGAGGAGCTGGCCGGGCTGCTCGGCGGCGTAGTGGGTGTCTCCCGGGTGGTCACCTCCGAGGGCTGGCGGCCGCACAAGCAGCAGGTCGGCCAGACCGGCACCAAGATCACCCCCGAGCTGTACCTGGCCTGCGGCATCAGCGGGGCGATCCAGCACATCGCCGGCTGTTCGGGCGCCAAGCACATCATCGCGATCAACACCGACGCGGGCGCCCCCATCCTGGCCCACGCCGACTACGCCGTCATCGGCGACCTGCATCAGGTCATCCCGGCTCTGGTCGAGGCGCTTCGCGCCCGCTGAACCCGGCCGCAGCCGCACAGAGATGCCGAATCGTGCCGTGTGATCGCCGCCAGATGGGAAAGTGGTGATGACAGGAACGCATGTTCGGCGCGAGGGGATGGGGAAACATTTGGCGGCGACTGCCATATGGCCTGGCGACAGCTATCCGCTGGGGGCGACCTATGACGGGGCCGGAACCAACTTCGGGCTGTTCTCCGAGGTAGCCCAGCGAGTCGAGCTGTGCCTGTTCGAGGACGACGGCACAGAAAGCCGGGTCGACCTGCACGAGGTGGACGGGTTCGTGTGGCACGGGTACCTGCCCGGCATCGGCCCCGGCCAGCGTTACGGTTACCGGGTGCACGGACCCTACGATCCGGCCGCCGGGCATCGCTGCAACCCGCACAAGCTGCTGCTCGACCCGTACGCCAAGGCCATCGAGGGCCACGTCGGCTGGGGCCAGGCCGTGTTCTCCTACCCTTTCGGCCATCCGGACCGGCGCAACAACGCCGACTCCGCGCCGCACGTGCCGCGCTCGGTGGTGATCAACCCGTACTTCGAATGGAACCGGGAGCGGCCGCCGCGCACGCCCTACCACGAGACCGTGATCTACGAGGCGCATGTCCGCGGCCTGACCAAGGAGCACCCGGTGGTGCCCGAGGAGCAGCGCGGCACCTACCTGGGCCTGGCCCACCCGGCGATCATCTCGCACCTGCTCGAGCTGGGCGTCACCGCGATCGAGCTGATGCCGGTGCACCAGTACGTCACCGACAGCCACCTGGACGACAAGGGGCTGCACAACTACTGGGGCTACAACACCATCGGCTTCTTCGCCCCGCACAACGTCTACTCGGCCAGCGGCAGCCGCGGCCAGCAGGTGCAGGAGTTCAAGACCATGGTCCGGGCGCTGCACGAGGCCGGCATCGAGGTCATCCTCGACGTGGTGTACAACCACACCGCCGAGGGCAACCACCTGGGCCCGACGCTGTCTTTCCGCGGCATCGACAACGCCGCCTACTACCGGCTGATGGACAGCGACCGGCGCTACTACATGGACACCACCGGCACCGGGAACAGCCTGCTCATGCGGCACCCGCACGTGCTGCAGATGATCATGGACTCGCTGCGCTACTGGGTGCTCGACATGCACGTGGACGGGTTCAGGTTCGACCTGGCCGCCACCTTGGCCCGGCAGTTCTACGAGGTGGACCGGCTGTCGGCGTTCTTCGACCTGGTCCAGCAGGATCCGGTGGTGTCCCAGGTCAAGCTCATCGCCGAGCCATGGGATGTGGGTGACGGCGGTTACCAGGTGGGCAACTTCCCGCCGCTGTGGAGCGAGTGGAACGGCAAGTACCGGGACACCATCCGCGATTTCTGGCGCGGCCAGACCGCCACCGTGCCCGAGTTCGCCTCCCGGCTGACCGGCTCCAGCGACCTTTACCAGCAGGACAGCAGGCGGCCGGTCGCCTCGGTTAACTTCGTCACCGCCCACGACGGCTTCACCCTGGCCGACCTGGTCTCCTACGACCACAAGCACAACGAGGCCAACGGCGAGGGCGGACGGGACGGCAGCGACGACAACCGGTCCTGGAACTGCGGCGTGGAGGGCCCGACCGACGACAAGGACGTGCTGGCGCTGCGGGCCCGGCAGAAGCGCAACTTCCTCACCACGCTGCTGCTGTCCCAGGGCGTCCCGATGCTGGTCGCGGGCGACGAGATGGGACGCAGCCAGCAGGGCAACAACAACGCCTACTGCCAGGACAACGAGATCTCCTGGATCGACTGGGCGGTCCGGGCCGAGGACGACCAGGCCCTGCTGGACTACGTGCGGCTGCTGATCAAGCTGCGCGCCGAGCACCCGGTGTTCCGGCGCCGCAGGTTCTTCCGCGGCCAGCCGGCCCGCGGCACCCGCCAGCGGCTGAGCGACATCGCCTGGTTCACCCTGACCGGCGAGGAGATGACCGGCGACGACTGGGATGCGGGGTTCGCCAAGTCCCTCACCGTGTTCCTGAACGGCCGGGCCATCAGCGAGCCCGACCGGCGGGGCGGGCGGATCGCCGACGACTCCTTCCTGATGATGTTCAACGCTAGCGAGCAGGATCTGGCCTTCACCGTCCCGCCCCGCCGGTACGGGCAGCGGTGGACCAGGATGCTGGACACGGCGCTGCCCGTGACCGAATTCGGGACTGACAGCGCCGTCAAGCCGGGAGACGTGATAACCGTGATCAACCGCTCGATCCAGTTGCTGCACCGTGGCTGAGCCGTCCGGCGGCGCCTGGGATGCCGCGGATCCGGCGGCCTCCTGGCCCTCCTGGTCCGGGTGGGCTCCGCTGTCCACCTACCGGCTGCAGCTGCGGCGCGGCTTCGGCTTCGCCGAGGCGGCCGCGCAGGCGGACTACCTGGCCGACCTGGGCGTCACCCACGTCTACCTGTCGCCCATCCTGCAGGCTAACCCGGGGTCGCCGCACGGGTATGACGTGGTGGACCACTCGCGGGTCTCGGCCGACCTGGGCGGCGAGGACGCGTTCCGCGCGATGGCCGAGGAGTTCCACCGCCATCAGCTCGGCGTGGTGGTCGACATCGTGCCCAACCACATGGCCCGGCCCACGCCCGAGTGGCGGAACAAGCAGCTGTGGTCGGTGCTCTACCGGGGCCGCGCCTCGCCGTACGCGCACTGGTTCGACGTCGACTGGGACGCGCAGGAGGGCAAGCTGCTGATGCCCATCCTGAACGGCCCGGTGGAGAAATGCCTGGACGACCTGATCATCGACACCAACCTCAAGGCGTCCGCCGGCCAGGAGCACGACGGGCATCCCGGCCCGGTGCTGCGGTACTTCGACCACGTGCTGCCGTTGCGGGACGGCGTGGCCGACCTGCCGCTTGGCATGCTGCTGGCCCAGCAGCACTACCGGCTGGCCGACTGGCACGAGGCCACGACCCAGCTCAACTGGCGGCGGTTCTTCGATGTCGACACGCTCATCGCCGTCCGGGCCGAGGACCCCGACGTCTTCGACGCCACCCACCGGGTGGTGCTGCGGCTGGCCGCCGAGGGGCTGATCGACGGCCTGCGCGTGGACCATCCGGACGGGCTGGCCGACCCGGGCGGCTACCTGCGGCGGCTGGCCGAAGCGGCCGGCGGCCTGTGGGTAGTGGTGGAGAAGATCCTGGCCCCGGACGAGGAGCTGCCCGCCTGGGACTGCGCGGGCACCACCGGATACGACACGCTGGCCCTGGCCGGCGGGCTGTTCCTCGATCCGGACGGCGGGCCGCGGCTGACCGAGGAGTACGTCGCCTTCACCGGCGGGAAACGGCGGTTCGCCGAGGTGGCCAGGGACGCCAAGCGCGACATCGCCGACGCCACGTTCACGGCCGAGCTGTCCCGGCTGTCCCGGGTTTTCACCCAGGCCGACTACCCGGGCCTGGCCGGCTTCGCCGAGGCCGACCTGCACGACGTGCTGGTCGAGCTGCTGGCCGCGTTCGGGGTATACCGGGCCTACGTGACGCCAGGCGAGCCGCCGCCCCGCTCTGCGGTGGCGGCCGTGGAGGCGGCCGCCACCGCCGCTCGCGAGCAGCTGGCCGAGCGGCTGCACCCGGCGCTGAGCGCCGTGTGCGCCGCCGTGCTCGGGCTCGGCGCTCCGGCCGCCGACGCGGACCAGCAGGCGGCACGGGACGAGCTGATCGTCCGGTTCGGCCAGACCACCGGCCCGGTGCTGGCCAAGGGAGTCGAGGACACCGCGTTTTACCGCTGGCCCCGGCTGGCCGCGCTGAACGAGGTGGGCGGCGACCCGGACCTGTTCGGTATCAGCCCGGCGCGGTTCCACGCCGCCGTCAGCCGCCTGGCCGTCCGCTGGCCGGCCACCCTGACCACCCTGTCCACGCACGACACCAAGCGCCAGGAAGACGTCCGGGCCCGGCTGGCCGTGCTGGCCGAATGGCCGGAGGAGTGGGCCCACAAGGTGGCCGAGTGGCACGGCCTGGCCGTGTGGCTCACCGAGGGCGCGACGGCCCAGGCCACCGAGCGGGCCCCCGAGCCCGACCTGGAGTACCTGATGTGGCAGACCCTGGTCGGCGCCTGGCTGATCGGGAACGAGCGGCTCGGTGAGTACCTGGCCAAGGCCATGCACGAGGCCAAGACGCGGACCTCCTGGACCGTGCCCGATGCGGGCTACGAGTCCGCGGTCCTGGGCCTGGCCGACGCGGTGCTGGCCGACCCGGAACTGACCGCGGGGATCGCCGACTTCGTGGCCAGGATCACGCCCGACGCCCGGGTCAACATGCTGGGCGCCAAGCTCGTGCAGCTCACCATGCCCGGAGTGGCCGACGTTTACCAGGGTTGCGAGCTCACCGGGCTGTCCCTGGTCGATCCGGACAACCGGCGGCCGGTCGACTTCGGCAGGCGCCGGCGGCTGCTGGCCGCGCTGCAGGCCGGCCCAGCCCAGGTGGTGGGCCTGGACGCGGAGAAACTGCTGGTCACCTGGCGCGCGCTGTGGCTGCGCCGGGATCACCCGGACTGGTTCGCGGGCAGCTACACCCCGCTGGCCGCCGAGGGCCCGGCCGCCGAGCACGCGGTGGCCTTCCTGCGCGGCGAGCACGCGGTCACCGTCGTCACCCGGCTGCCCGCCGGGCTGCGCCGGCGCGGCGGCTGGGGCGATACCGCCCTGCCCCTGCCCGAGCTGCACTGGCGGGACGTGCTCACCGGGACCAGGCACGCCGGCTTGCGGCCCTTGCTGTCCGAGCTGACCCGGCGGCACCCGGTGGCGCTGCTGATCCCCGAGCGGGTCTACCTGGCCGAGCAGGACCGGTTCGCCGGCGGCAGCGCCCGGTGACCCTGTTCAGCGTGTGGGCCCCAGCCGCCGGAAAGGCCGAGGTCGAGGTGGCCGGGCAGCGCTACCCGATGAGCCAGGAGCCAGCCGGCCAGACCGAGGGCTGGTCCGGCTGGTGGAGCGCGATCGTGCCGGACGTGGCGGCCGGCATCGACTACGGGTTCCGGCTGGACGACGGGGACGTGCTGCCCGACCCCCGGTCGCCGCGGCAGCCGTTCGGCATCAGGGGCCTGAGCCGCACTTATGACCACGGCGCGTTCCGCTGGACGGATGAGCGGTGGCGGGGCGGGGCGCTGCACGGTTCGGTGATCTACGAGCTGCACGTCGGCACGTTCACGGCCGAGGGCACTCTCGACGCCGCCATCGGGCGCTTGGATCACCTGCGTGACCTGGGCGTGAACACGGTCGAGCTGATGCCGGTGGCGACGTTTCCCGGCCAGCACGGCTGGGGCTATGACGGGATCAATCTGTGGGCGGTGCACGAGCCGTACGGCGGCCCGGACGGGCTGAAGCGGTTCGTGGACGCCTGCCACACGCGCGGCCTGGCCGTCCTGCTCGACGTGGTGTACAACCACGTCGGCATCGGCAACCGGCTGGACGCGTTCGGCCCGTACTTCACCGCGGCGCACGTCACGCCCTGGGGGCCCGCGGTCAACCTGGACCAGCCCGGCTCGGACGAGGTGCGCGCGTTCCTGATCGGCAACGCCCTGATGTGGCTGCGCGACTACCACCTGGACGGGCTGCGGCTGGACGCGGTGCACGCCCTGGAGGATCGCCGCGCCCTGAACTTCCTGGAAGACCTCGCGGCCGAGGTGCAGGCCCTGGCCGCCCGGCTGAACCGTGAGCTCATCCTGATCGCCGAATCGGACGCCAACGACCCGCGCCTGGTCACCTCACGAGAGGCCGGCGGGTATGGGCTAGCCGCGCAGTGGAGCGACGACTTCCACCACGCGGTGCACGCCGCGATCACCGGCGAGCGGCAGGGCTACTACTGCGATTTCGGCTCCATGGCGGCCCTGGCCAAGACCTATACCAGGGTGTTCTTCCACGACGGCATCTGGTCCGCCTTCCGCGGCCGCACCCACGGGCGCCAGGTCGACGTGTTCCGCGTGCCCGCCCACCGGTTCCTCGGCTACCTGCAGGACCACGACCAGGTCGGCAACCGGGCCACCGGCGACCGGATCTCGGCCACGCTGTCCCCCGGCCTGATCAAGGTCGGGGCCGGCCTGATCCTCGCCGGGCCGTACACGCCGATGCTGTTCATGGGCGAGGAGTGGGGCGCCGACACGCCCTGGCAGTACTTCACCGACCACATCGAGCCCTGGCTGGCCGAGGCGGTGGCCGAGGGCCGCAAGGCCGAGTTCGCCGAGCACGGCTGGGCCACCGACGACGTGCCCGACCCGCAGGACGAGGCGACCTTCCTGCGCTCCAAGCTGGACTGGAACCAGCTCGACCACGAACCGCATCTGGGCATCCTGGCCTGGTACGGTGAGCTGATCGCGCTGCGCCGGACCCGGCCCGAACTGACCGACCCCCGGCTGGACCGGGTGACGGCCGACTTCGACGAGGATGCCCGCTGGCTGCTGGTCCGCCGCGGCAGCCTGCGGATCGCGGCCAACCTGGGCACCGCGGCCGTCCGGCTGGCCCTGGGCCAGCCCGGCATCGGCGTGCTGGCCGCCTCCAGCCCCGGCGTCGCGATCACCCAGGAAACGGTCACGATCCCGCCCGCCGCCTTCGCCGTGATCGAGACCCGGCCGCTGCGGCCCTAGTAGTCCGGGAGCTTGATGGCGGTCGCGGTCCTGGCGGACAGGTACCTGATCACGGGCCGGGCCGGCAGGTGGGGCAGCAGCCGGAAGAACCGGTCCCGCTGCCTGATCAGCCTGGCGGTCGGCGGGGCCAGGAACTTCAGGCCGCCGTTCGCCTGCTTCTGGCCGCGCGCCACGTACCGGCGCAGCAGCCGCTCGTACCGGCCGAACGCGGCCCGGTAGTCACCACCGGCCGCGGCCAGCTCGCCCGCCAGCACGTAGGCCGCGACCACCGCGGTGCCGGTGCCGTTGCCGCCGGGCCCGGCCGCGTAGCCAGCGTCGCCGATCAGCGCCACCCGCCCGGCCGACCAGCGGTCCAGCCGGACCTGGCTGACCGAGTCGAAGTAGAAGTCCTCCGCCCCGGCCATCTGGGCCAGCAGCTCCGGGACATGCCACCCGATCCCGGCGAAGGCACCGGCCACGATCTTCTGCTGCTGAGCGGCGTCACGGTAGTCGTAGCCGCCCGGCGGCCCGGCGAAGAACAACTGGGCCACGGCCCGGCCGGCGTCCCGGGTGCTGAACACGGCGGCGGTCCGGCCCGGCACGCTGTGCAGCAGGCCCGCGTGGTCCAGGCCGAGCGAGTTGGCCACGCTGAAGATCGACACGTACAGGCCGAGATCGCGCACCGGATCCGGCTGGCCGCCGAAGGCCAGCCCGCGGACCGCCGAGTGCAGCCCGTCCGCCCCGATGACCAGGTCGAAGGTACGCGGGGCGGCACGGTCGAAGGTGACGTGCACCCCGTTGCCGTCCTGGCGCAGGCCGGCGACCGAATCGCCGAACAGGTACTCGGTCCCGTCCCGCGTCGCCTGGTACAGGATGCGGCCCAGGTCGCCGCGGAGGATCTCCACGTCACCCGCGAAGATCTCGGCCGGCATGCTGGCCACCGGCCGGCTGTCGGCGTCCACGTAGGTCGTCGCGGACAGATGTGTCTGCGCGGCTTTGACCTGGTCGAGCAATCCCATCTTGGCCAGCACCGACAGGTGCACGGCGCCGCGGAAATCGACCGCGTACCCGCCGCCGCGCAGCTGCGGCGCCCGTTCCACCACGGTCGGGCGGAACCCGTACCGGTGCAGCCAGAAGGCCAGCGCGGGCCCCGCCACGCTCGCGCCCGAGATCAGGATGTTCCGGTTCTGCACGCCTGCAATGTCCATACCTGGATCATACAAACGTATAAGACATGTGTATAGTACATTCGTCTAGATTGTTGCTAGGCTCTCTTCATGAGCCACAAGGAGGACCTGCTGGCCGGGGCGGTCCGCTGCCTGCGGGAAAAGGGCTACGCCCACACCACGGCCCGGGACATCGTGGCGGCGTCAGGGACCAACCTGGCCTCCATCGGCTATCACTACGGCTCCACCAAGGCGCTGCTCAACGCCGCGGTGCTGCAGGCCTTGGACGAGTTCGGCGCGCAGATGGCGCAGGCCATCGGGACCGACGAGGCCGCCGGCGCGACGCCCGCCGAGCGCTTCGAGCGGTTTTGGACCCGGGTCATCGACTCGTTCCAGGCCAGCCGTCAGGTGTGGCTGGCTACCTTCGACATTTTCACCGTGGCCCAGCGCGACCCCGAGGTGCGGGCGGTGGTGGCGGCCGGGATCGACGACGCCCGGATGTTCTGGGCGCGGGCGCTGTACGGGGTGGACCCCGCCGAGACCCGGCATGCCCGGGCCATCGGCTCACTGCACCAGGCGCTGGTTAGCGGCGTCCTGGTGCAGTGGCTGATCGACCCGGAACGAGCCCCCACGCCCGTCGACCTGGCCCAGGCCCTGCCCGTCATCGCGGCTCAGGTCACCGCCACCGGACCCCCCTGAACCCGGCGCTGCGGCCAACGACGTCGTTGCCACCACGACGCGCACCAGACGACATGGTTGCCACAACGACGTCGTTGCGTGACTCCGACTGGCTTGCGCTGGGTCAGCTGCCGCAGCTGGCTTGCGCCGCGGCCACCTCCGAGCTGAACGTCCAGGGATTCTGCGGCGCGTTCTGGCCCTGCAGCGCCTTGGGCAGGCCGTCGGGGAACTGGAACGACGCGTGTGACCAGTACCAGCGGGTGCCCGCGGCGGAGCACACCTTGACCGGCTGGCTCAGCGTCACCGTGGCGGCTACCGGGTAGACCGTGCCGCCCGCGCAGTTCGGGCTGCAGTCGTCGATCTTGTAGGTGCCGGTGCCGACCGCCTCGGTGGCCGACCACGTGGTCCAGTTCATCTTGGACAGGAACGCGGTGGAATCACCCGACAGCGCGCACCCGTAACCGCCGCAGGCCGGCTCGTACAACGGGGTCCCGTTAGTATCCTGCTCGGGCGCCAGGAACGTGCTGGTCCCGGTCTGCGTCGCCGCCGTGCTCGGCGTGGCGGTCGCGGTGGGCGGGGAAACCGGGGTGGCTGGGGAAACCGGGGTGGCGGTCACGACCGGCGAAGCCGGGGCGCTGGCGGGCGCCGTGGCCGGCGGGCTCGAGGTCGCCGCCGCCGTGGAACTGCTCGTCGAGCCGCACGCGGTCATCAGCAAACCAGCACACGCCAGCCCGGCCCAGGGCGCAATCTGGCGGGCTCCGCCGCCCTTCCTGATCCACATCAATGTCCAACCCCTTCAATGTCTTAGCGGCTCGGCGAGCCATGTCACATCTACGACGCCCGCCGCACCCCCTTGGTTGGAAAATCAGGAGGTCAGCCACGGGTCGTTCGGCATAGATATCAGGGCCGGAGCCGGCTGAGGCGGTCCAGGATCCGAACGGGCCAGGGTCGTCGCGGCGCGGCCCGCTAACCGAAGCACTGGCCTTCGCCGCGGTAGGTCGGCATGCCGGTGACCTGGTCGCCGTCGACCGGATCCCGGCCGGCCCGCCGGGCCCGGGCTCGCCCGCGCCGATGCCGGGCTGGCGCCGGTTCTGGGAGTTCGAGGTCGTGGAGAACGCCGCGTTCGGCAGCCTGTGCCGGGTGGGCCGGGCCGCGCCGCGGCTGATCCCGGCGCTGAACCGGCTCTCGTCGGCCGCGCTGTCCGCCCGGTCCTACACCGATGCGTCCTACCGGGTGTTCGTCACCCCGCGGCGGGTCCGGTTCGTGGAGTCCGAATATGCCGTTCCACGTGAATCACTGGCCGGCGTGCTGACCGAACTGCGCCGGGCCGTGCCCCGGCTGGCCGACCCGGTCATGTTCCCGGTCGAGATCCGGGTAGCGGCCGCCGACGACATCTGGCTGTCCACCGCCTACGGCCGGGACACCGCCTACATCGCCATCCACCAGCACGCCGGGCTGCCCTACCAGGCCTACTTCGAGGTGTTCGAGTCCATCGTGGCGGAGGTGGCCGGGCGGCCGCACTGGGGCAAGATGCATTCGCTGGACGCCGGGCGGCTGGGCCAGCTCTACCCCCGCTTCGAGGATTTCCGCCGGGTCCGGGCCGAGGTCGACCCCGAGGCCAGGTTCGGCAACGCCTACCTGGCCCAGGTGCTGGGCTAGTCCTTACCGGTTCATGACGGCCCGGCCCGCGGCCGAACCGGACCGGGCGGCCCGCCCGTAGTCCTGGGTAGCGGCCGGTGCTCGTGGCCGCCCGGGAGGTCGCCGCCCGTGCGGTGACCACCGCCTTCTCTCGTGGGGCGGCCGCGGCACCGGTCCCGGCCGATCACGCCGCCCTGGCGGGGTCGGCGAAGGGCAGGAGCGGAGCATGAGCGGCGGACCGGGCGAACGGTGCCGGCCCGGACAGTGCCGGCCCGGACAGTGCCGGCCCGGACAGTGCCCGCCCTGCCCGTGCTGCATCCGGCGGGCCGAACACGGGCAGAGCACCGTGCGCAGGCGGATCCTGGCCGTGCTCGCGGCGGCCGGGCTGGCCGCGCTGGCCGGCCTGTGCCTGTACGCCGACCCGGATCCGGTCGGCCCGTCGCCCGCCGGCGCGTCCGCGGCCGCCCGCATCGTGCTGATCGCCATCGCGGCGCTGGCCGTGACCGCCTTCGCCGTGCTCCAGGCGCTGGCTCGCGCGCGGTGCCGGCGGGCCCGCACCTACACCAACTGGCGGACCTGGCCGCCCTGACGCCTGCGCCCGGGCGGCGCCGCCCTTCTCTGTGCTGCCTTCTCTGTGCTGCCTTCTCTGTGCTGCCCTTCTCTGGGCTGCCTTTTCTGGGCCGGCCTTTTCTGGGCCGCCGGGGTTGTTTAGGGTAATTGTGTCAGTACGCAGGAAACGTTCGGTTCGCCAGCAAGCCGGGAAGGGCCACCGATGTTAGCTTGGCCGGAACTGGACGGGCTCGATGCGTACCGCATCACCGAGATCCCGCGCCGCCCGGATGCCGGCCAGGCCGCGGCGCCGTCGGACCGGCCCGGCGACGCCGGGCGGACCCAGCGGCTGGCCGCGCTGGTCGCGGCGTATCACGCTGGTGCGGGCGTCCAGGGCTCAGGGGCGCTCGCGCTGGGCTGGGTGCGGCATGAGGCCGGCGGCCCGGTCCAGTTCCTGGCCGCGGGCCGGGGCCTGGTCGGCAGCGAGGACCGGCATGAGGTCTTCCTGACCCTGCCGGGCGGCGCGCGGGCCCGGCCGCTGGCCGCGGGCACGCTCGGCCCGCTGCTGGCCAAGCTGCCGTGCTGGCGCGCCATCGGCGGGATCAGCGACGGGCTGCTGCCCGACGATGAGCGGCGCACCGCGGACCGGCTCCCGCCATCGCTTGAGGAATGCCTGCTGGCCACCTGGCCGGGGCCGTTCGGCTGGCTGCTGATCGCCGAGCCGCTGGCCGGCGCCGAGATCGGTCAGATCGCCGACCAGGTGGCCTGGGGCGAGGAGCAGGCCGCGGGCCAGGCTGAGCGGTTCCCGGGCAAGGCCGTGCAGGCCCGGCGGCTGCACCTGCGTCACGCCGAGCTGCGGGCCGGCCTGTCCGCGGGCCTGTGGCGGGTGCGGCTGGCCGCGGGCGGGATCGACACGGCGGCGGCCACGCGGGTGGCGGGGCTGGTCTGCGCGTCGGCTGACCTGGCTGGCCTGCCCTACGCGCTGGCTCCGGCCGGCCACCAGACGCCGGGCCTGCGCGAGCTCATGGATGTCGCCGCCGGCCCGGCCACACCCGGCGGCGACGCGGCGCTGGCCTGCCCGTTCTATGCCAGCAGCGAGCTGGTCGCGGCGCTGGCCCGGCCCCCGGAGCGGGAGATACCCGGCGTGCGGCTGGCCCTGGGACCGGACTTCGACGTCACCCAGGAGCCGACCGGGACCCGGCCGGCGGTCAGCATCGGCCAGGTCCTGGACCGCAGCCGCCGGCCCGCCGGGCCGCTGGTGCTGCCGCTGGACTCGCTGAACCGGCACGTGTTCGTGTGCGGCGCCACCGGCGCGGGCAAGTCGCAGACGGTACGCGGCCTGCTCGAGGCGGCCACCGGGGCCGGGATTCCCTGGCTGGTGGTAGAGCCGGCCAAGGCGGAGTACCGGCTGATGGCGGCGCGGCTGGGCACCGGGGCCTCCGGTGCCGAGGTGGTGCGGATCAGGCCCGGGGAATCGGACGCAATCGCGGCCGGCCTCAACCCGCTCGAGCCGGCTCCGGACGCCGCCGGCCGCCGGTTCCCGCTGCAGACCCACGCCAACCTGGTCAAGGCGCTGTTCATCGCGTCTTTCCGGTCCGAGGAGCCGTTCCCGCAGGTGCTGAGCGCGGCCCTGACCAGGGTCTACGAGGACGCCGGGTGGGACATGGCGCTGGGCGAGACGCTCGCGGCCGACCCGAATCCTGGCTACCCGATCCTGACCGACCTGCAGCGGGCCGCAATCAGGATCGTCCGCGAGGTTGGCTACAGCCAGCGGATCACCGACGACGTGCTCGGCTTCATCAAGGTCCGGCTGTCCAGCCTGCGGCTGGGTACCACCGGCCGCTTCCTGGAGGGCGGCCACCAGCTCGACTTCGGCCGGCTGCTGCGCACCAACGCCGTGCTGGAGATCGAGGACGTCGGCGACGACAGCGACAAGGCGTTCCTGATGGGCACGGTGCTGATCAGGCTGGCCGAGCACCTGCGGATGGGCCGCCAAGCCGAGCCGGGCCGCGAGGTCACGCTGCGCCATCTGACCGTGATCGAGGAGGCGCACCGGCTGCTGCGCCGCCAGGAACCCGGCACCGCGGCCGGGGCGGCCGCGCACGCGGTCGAGATGTTCGCTGGGCTGCTGGCCGAAATCCGCGCCTACGGCGAGGGTCTCGTCATCGCCGAGCAGATCCCGGACCGCCTGGTCAGGGACGTCATCAAGAACACCGCGGTGAAGATCACCCACCGGCTGCCCGCGGCCGACGACCGCGACGCGGTGGGCGCGACGATGAACATGACCGCGGCCCAGAACCGCTACCTGGTCACGCTCCCGCCCGGTGAGGCGGCGGTGTTCTCCGACGGCATGGACTACCCGCTGCTGGCCCGCATGCCCGACGGCACCGCGCGGGAAGCGGCGGCCCAGGCCCCCACCGCCAGCCCGGCCCGGGTGGTCCAGCCGCGCAGCATCACCTGCGGCGCGGACTGCACCGAGCGGCCGTGCACGCTGCGGGACATGCGGGTGGCCCAGCGCGCGCTGGACGAATACCCGGCCATCCTGCTGTGGGCCGAACTGACCGTACTGGCGCACCTGACCGGATGGCCCATGCCGGTGCCGCGCACGGCGCTGCTGTCGCTGCTGGAGATGATGCCGTCCCGGCTGCGGGACTGCGCGATCTCACATGGCGTGGACGCCGCGGTACGGGTCAGGATCCCGGTCATCGTCGGCCGGGTCAGCCCGGTCGGGCTGACCGCGCACGCCGCCACCGCGATCCGGGCCCGGATCTGGAGGGGCAGCTGGCTGTGCCTGCGCGAGGAACCCCGGTGGCTGGCCCCGGCCTACCAGTGGACGCTGATCCTGGACGCACTCAGGTCAGCCGACCGGAAGAACCCGGGCGCCGGCCCGCACCCCCGCAGCGCGGAGTGGGAACGGACCTACGGCCGGGCCATCCCCGGTGACACCTGCGCGCGGCAGGTCGGGACCGTGCAGCGCTGGTACGACGGCGCGCAGCGGGAGGCGTGGGAGGTCCGGGCCGTGGCGTTCGGGGTGGACAGCCCCTCGGCCATCGAGCGGGCCGCCGGGGCCAGCGCTGAAGACGACGACTTCGAGGAGCGGCTGACCGGCTACCTGGACCAGTTCCTTGACTGCCGCTGGCCCCGGCTCTACCTGACCGCTGACCCGCTCGGCGATCCTCCCGAGCAGCCGGGCTAGGCCGTTGTCCACAGCTGCGTCCACAGACGTGTGCATTGAGTAGCCCGTATCAGCATGCATCCTGGGACGTTACGTTCTGAGTTATCCACAGGCTGTGCTTGTGGAGAACACCCTCGGCTACTGCCGCGGCGCGGTCACCTGCCCGTTGACGTCGGCCCGGGCGCCGGCCTCGTCGCCCGGCGCGTCTTCGGTGTCGGGCTCGGCCGTGTACTCGGCGTCCGCGGTGGCGCTCGCGTAACGCCGCCGCATGGCCACCGCGGCGGTGGCGCCCACCGCGGCCACCACAGCGCCGGCACCGAACAGCCAGCGCCAGTCGAGCAGCCGGCGCACGCCGGTCTTACCCGGCTTGGCGTCCGGCCTGATCTGCTGGGCGGTAGAACGGAGCACGGTGGAGACCTTGGGGGCGACCGTCGTGGTCACCGCATCCGCGGCGCCCTCCAGTCGCGGGGCGGCCCATTCCCGCGCGCCATGGACCGCGTCCTCCAAACGGGGTCCGGCCCATTGCACGGCGTCTTCGAGACGGGGTCCGGCCCATTCCCGCGCGCCCTGAACGCCCTGGCGGACGCCCTGGACCGCTGTCGTTCCCGCTCGCTTGCCTGCCGGGACGGCCGCTGCGGCGGCGTCCTTCGCGCGCACGCCGATCGCGGCCACCCCGTCGGCGGCGCGGTTGGTCTTGATAAGGGACACAGTAAACCTCCTGAGCGTAAACCCGCTATCACAGAGTTCCCGTCCGGGCTTGGTTCAATCATCCCGCGTTACCGGTACGGTGATGACTGAAGGGAATTTACCGCGCGCAAACGCAAGGCCATCGGGATGGCCGCTTGAGGAGTTGCACGTATGTCACAGACGCTGACGGCCACGCTGCAGACGAACCAGGGAAACATTGTCATCAGGCTTTTCCCTGACCACGCGCCCAAGACCGTGCGCAACTTCGTGGAACTCGCCGAGGGCGGCAGGCAGTGGACCGACCCGCGCACCGGGCGCGAGACCACGAACAAGCTGTATGACGGGACGATCTTCCACCGCGTCATTCCCGACTTCATGATCCAGGGCGGCGACCCGCTGGGCAGCGGCCGCGGCGGCCCCGGCTACCAGTTCGCCGACGAGATCCACCCGGACCTGCGCTTCGACCGGCCCTACCTGCTGGCCATGGCCAACGCCGGGCCGGGCACCAACGGCTCGCAGTTCTTCATCACAGTCGGCCCCACGACCTGGCTCAACGGCAAGCACACCATCTTCGGCGAGGTAATCCAGGGCGCCAACGTGGTCGACGCGATCAGCCGGGTCAAGACCGGCAGCCAGGACCGGCCGGCCGACGATGTGGTCATCGAGTCGGTCACTATCGACCGCGCCGACGGCACGGTTAGCTGACTGGACCCAGCCGTGAGCACGCCCGGGGACCCCGGATCGGGTCAGTGGGGTCAAGGGGATCAGCGTGGCCCGGGCGGTCACGGCGGCCCGGATGAGGCGGCGGGCGGAGCCCCGGACGGGGTTCCCGCCTGCTACCGCCATCCCGGCCGGGAAACCTACGTCTCCTGTGTCCGGTGCGGCCGGTACGCCTGTCCGGACTGCATGCGCTCGGCCTCGGTGGGCCAGCAGTGTGTGGAGTGCGTAGGCCAGGGCGCGCGGAGCGGCAGGCAGGCCAGGACGGCGTTCGGCGGCCGCCCCGCCGCCGGCGCTGTGGTCACCTGGACGCTCGTCGCCATCAACGTGGCCGTCTTCCTGGTCACCTGGGTCCGCCCGGGCATCGTCATCAACCTGGAGATGATCGGGTACGCCCCGTACAGCTACGGCGGCGCGCTGCACGGCGTGGCCGCGGGCGAGTGGTACCGGCTGATCACGTCCGCGTTCCTGGCCCCGGCCACCGGGCTGAGCGGCGGCCTGGGCATCTGGGACATCCTGTTCAACCTGTGGGCGCTGATCTTCGTCGGCCCGGCCCTGGAGGGCCTGCTCGGCCGGTGGCGCTTCCTGTCCGTTTACCTGCTCAGCGCGGTGGGCGGCGGGGTGATGTACTACTTCCTGGCCCCGCCGTACGATCCCGCCCTGGGTGCCTCGGGCGCCATCTTCGGGCTGTTCGGCGCGTGGTTCGTGGTGTCACGGCGGCTTCGCGTCGACACCAGGGGCATCGTCACGCTGATCGCCATCAACCTCGCTCTCAGCCTCTTCCTGCACAACATCATTGCCTGGCAGGACCACATCGGCGGGCTGCTCACCGGCGCGGTCATCACCGCGGCCTACGTCTACGCGCCGACCAGGAGCCGGGCGCTGGTGCAGGTCCTGGCCACCGTCGCGGTGATGGCCCTGCTGGTGATCTCGATCGTGGTGCGGAACGGCCAGCTAACCGGGTAACGGGTCAGCTGACATGGTTGGATCCCGAGCGGGCGCGCTCAGCGCCACCTGGTGGACAGGGTGACGCCGCCGACGATGAGGACGAAGCCGATGACCAGGTTCCAGGAGCCCAGGGCTGACATGCCCGCGATGGAGCCCTGGGTCACGTAGTAGACGGCGATCCAGGCCAGGCCCAGGACCAGGCAGATCACGATGGTCGGGCCGACCCACGGGGCGCTGACCTTGCGGCGGGCCGACTTCGACGGCGGGGGCGTGTAGACCGTCTTCTTGCGGACACGCGACTTGGGCACGACGGCCTCCTGCGTAACAAACCCTCGGGTGCCGGGAGCATCCCCGGCCAGCACGGCGATACGGAACCCTAAGCCTAGCCGCTCGGCGAACCGGTCGCTTCGATGAGCGTTCGGCAGGCAGAGGTGGTTACAGATAGGTATTCTTCAGACTCAATTAGTGACTATCTCCGCCGCCGATAACGACCGAATGGATGCGCCGTGCGACAAGCGACCCGCGCCGCCGGGGAGGTCTTCCTGACCCTGGGCGTGATCGGACTGCTCTTCATCGGATACCTGATCTGGGGCACCGCCATGCGCGCCGACTCGGCCCAGCACCAGTTCACCAACGAGCTGAACGAGCAGTTCGGGCAGGCTCCGGCCGGCGGCGGGCAGGCCCGGCCTGAGCAGTTCGATGTCGCCACCGGCCAGCCCTTCGCCTTCATCAGGATCCCGGCCTTCGGCCCGCACTGGCAGTTCACCCTGATCCAGGGCACGGCCCTGGCCCAGCTCGACCTGAGCCCCGGGCATGTACCGGACACCCAGTGGCCGGGGCAGGTGGGCAACTTCGCCGTGGCCGGGCACCGGGTGACCGCGGGCAACCCGTTCTGGTCGCTGCCCTCGCTGCGGGCCGGGGACCTGGTGTACATCCAGACCAAGCTCAACAACTACACCTACCGGGTCACCGGTGAGCAGATGGTGCTGCCCACCGATCTGGGCGTGCTCGACCCGGTGCCCGGTCATCCGGCGCAGCGGCCGACCCAGCGGCTGATCACCCTGATCACCTGTGACCCGGCCTGGACCGGCACGCACCGCGTCATCGTCACCGGTGTCCTGGTCTCAGCCCGGGCGCGCTGAGGCGAATACCGAAGGAGGCAGGCATGTACGGCTGGCTATGGCAGCGGCTGCCGGGCGGTCCCGCCGCCCGGACCGGGACGATGACCGTGCTCATCCTGGCCGCGATCGCGTTCCTGTGGTTCGTCATCTTCCCCTGGGCGTCGATCCACCTGCCGATCGACATGACCGGCGTCGACTAGGTCAGAATCCCAGCGAGATGGTGCCGCTGGGGGTTGGGCTCACGGTGGGGGAAACGGAGGTCGAGGGCGTGGGGGACGGCGAGGCGCCGTTCTGCACGTAGATGGTGACCGTGGAACCCTTGGCCGCGTTGGCGCCCGTAGCCGGGATCTGGTTGAAGACGGTGCCGTCGGCGTACTGCGCCGGCCCGGAGCCCTGCTGGACGCTGACCGCGAACCCGGCCGTGGTCAGGATCTGGCTGGCGGTGGCCTGGGAATCGCCGATGACCGAGGGCACCGCGGTGGCCCCGCCGGAGACGGTGATCGTCACCGTGGAACCGGGCGGCGCCGTGCCGCCGCTCGGGCTCTGGCTGATCACCTGGCCCGCGGGCGCGGTCGAGGTCGTATCCGCCTTGGTCTGGACCTGGAAGCCCTTGCCGGTCAGGGTGGACTCGGCCGCGCTTTGCTGATCGCCCACCACGTTGGGCACGGCGACGGGCGCGGCCCCGCTGGAGACGTACAGCGTCACCAGGGTGTTGGCCGGGACGATGTTGCCCTCCGCCGGGGTCGACTTGATGACCAGGCCGCTCTTGAGGCTCGAGCTGGCTTCGTCGACCACCGTGGAACGCAGGTGCTGGGCGGTGATCTGGGCCTGGGCCGTCGCCACCGGCTCGCCGTTTACCAGCGGCACGGAGTACGTCTTGCCCCCGGCCAGCAGGTAGTAGGCCACCCCGATGACCACGCCGAGGACAAGCACCAGGCCGAGAACCCACGGCACCCAGCGGTGCCCGCCGCCGCGGCGGTCGCCGCGGGCGTAGCCGCCGTCGGTGTAGTCGTAGTCGGAAACGGGCGGGATGGCTCCCGTCCGGCCCGCCATCATCGCGTCCGGGCCGATCCGCTGCGTCCCGGCGTAA
Organism: uncultured Actinomycetes bacterium; assembly: GCA_963835775.1. Lineage (GTDB taxonomy): Bacteria > Actinomycetota > Actinomycetes > Streptosporangiales > Streptosporangiaceae > Palsa-504. The sequence goes on from CAWIHB010000017.1 coordinate 108,004, forward strand.
CTCTCCACCCGGGTCGGCGGCGCGGCCGCGACCGGCAGGCCGGAGGCGGCGCGCTGCAGGTCGGCGCGCATGTCGGCTGCGGTCTGGTACCGGTCGGCGGGCGACTTGGCCATGGCCTTGAGCACGATCGCGTCGGCCCAGGGCGGGACGTCCGGGTCCACCCGGGACGGCGGGATCGGGTTCTCCCGCACGTGCTGGTAGGCGATCGCGACCGGCGAATCGCCGGTGAACGGCGGCCGGCCGGTGAGCAGCTCGTACAGCAAGCAGCCGGTGGAGTACAGGTCGCTGCGGGAATCGACCCGCTCGCCGCGGGCCTGCTCCGGCGACAGGTACTGTGCGGTGCCGATCACCTGGGCGGTCTGCGTCATGGTGGCCTGGGCGTCGCTCATGGCCCGGGCGATGCCGAAGTCCATGACTTTGACGTCACCGTTGCGGGTTACCATCACGTTGCCCGGCTTGATGTCCCGGTGCACGATGCCGGCCTGATGGCTGTAGTCCAGGGCCCGGAGCACGCCGTCGATGATCTCCAGCAACCGTTCGGGCAGCAGCCGGTGCCCGTCTTGCAGCATCTCCCGCACCGTGCGCCCGTCCACGTACTCCATCACGATGTACGGCACGGGAAGGCCGGTGGCCATGTCCTCGCCGGTGTCATAGACCGCCACGATCGACGGGTGGTTCAGCGAGGCCGCGGACTGAGCCTCACGGCGGAACCTGGCCTGGAATATCTGGTCCCTGGCCAGGTCGGCGCGCAGCGTCTTGATAGCGACGATCCGGTCCAGCCGGATGTCGCGCGCCCGGTATACCTCGGCCATGCCGCCGCGGCCGACGACGCCATCAAGCTCGTAGCGGCCGCCGAGAAGACGGGGCTGTGTCATGTCTCGCACTCTGCCAAACCACCCTGCGTTATTGCCAGTATCTAAGGAGAGGTCGCCGTACTTGAAGCAGTCGCCGACACGGTCGCGGTGGCCGACATCGTGCCGGTCGGCGACCCTGAGGCGGACGCTGACGACGTCGAGCTTGACGTCGCCGTTGATTTCGGTGATGTTGTCGGTTTCGCGGTCTTGCTGGGCTCCGGGTTAACTGTAGGGCTGGGCAACGATGATGGCGGTTCCACGGTACTCGGGCTCGGCGATGACGTGGTGCTGTCACTGGTACTAGGCGCCGCGGCCGAGGCCGACGAGCTGATGTGCTGCACGGTTTTGGGTCCGGTCCCGCTGCCCTGGTGGATGAGGTGCCCGCTGAGGTACAGGCCGGCCAGGGCAGCCAGGGCGCACAGCACCGCGGTCAGGCCCGCCAGCGCCAGCCGGCGACCCCCTGGGCCTCCGGGCCCGCCCGGTCCGGTCCGGTCCGGGTCGACGTCATCGCCGGGCATCAGGCCGGTCGGGGCGGCCGGCAGGTCGGATCTGGTCGCGCCGGGCTGGCCTGTCCTGGCCACGCCGGCCAGATCGGCCCCCCGGGACCCGGTCGCCGCCCCGCCGAAGGCCAGCGCGTCGCGCAGCATCTCGGCCCGGTCGGCCACCACCCGGACGTTGGCCGGGCGCCCGGCCGGGGTCTTGGCCAGCATGTCGTAGACCAGGTCGGCGACCGGCGGCGGCACGTCGGGCGGCAGCGGCGGCACCGGCGCGTGCTTGTGCGCGTAGGCGATGGCCAGCGGCTCAGTGGCCGTGAACGGCACATGGCCGGCCAGGCACTCGTAGGCGACCACCCCGAGCGAGTAGATGTCGGAGGAGGCGTCGACCGGCGCGCCGGTGGCCTGCTCCGGCGAGACGTACATGGCCGTGCCCATCACCATGCCGGTCTCGGTCAGGTGCGAGGCCTGCGCCGCGGCCATCGCGGTGGCGATGCCGAAATCGGTGATCTTCGTGGTGCCGCCCGCGGCGACCAGCAGGTTGCCCGGCTTGATGTCGCGGTGCACGATGCCGGCCTGGTGCGCGGCATCGAGCGCCCGGGCCGCCTGGCCGATGATGTCCAGGGTGGCGTCGGCGGACAGGCGGCCGGCCCGGGCCAGGATGGCCGACAGCGGCTCGCCCTTGACCAGCTCCATGATCAGGTAGGCGCCGCCGAACTCGGCCGACTCGCCGTAGTCGTAGACCCGGGCGATGCCGGGGTGGGACAGGCTGGCCGAGTACCGTGCCTCGGCCCGGAATCTGGCCAGGAAGGCCTCGTCACCGGCTCGCCCGGTAGGCAGCAGCTTCACCGCGACGGCCCGGTTGAGCAGCTCGTCCTCGCCGCGCCACACCTCGCCCATGCCGCCCGCCGCGATGCGGTCGGTCAGCCGGTAGCGGCCCGCCAGCAGGTAACCGGTCATTATTTCCCCAGGAACGCCTTAATGACCTGCACAGCGATGGGCGCTGCCGCGGTGGCCCCGTAGCCCCCGCCCGCAATTATGACGCCGACGGCGATCTGCGGGTTGTCGTAGGGCGCGTAGCAGGTAAAGACGGCGTCGTTGAGGCCGGTGTTGTTCGGGCCGTTCTGCGCGGTCCCCGTCTTGCCGGCGATCGTGATGCCGTCCTCGGCGGCGGTGTTGAAGGCGTTGGCCGTCCCGTCCGGGTTCTGCACCACCGCGAGCATCATCTGGCCCACGTCGGAAGCGACCGACGGCGAGACCGGCTGGCTCAGCTGGGTCGGCGTGGTGATGTTCACCGTGCTCAGGTCACTGGCCGTGACCTGCTTGACCAGGTAGGGCGCCATCAGCTTGCCGCCGTTGGCGATGGTCGCCGCGAACATGGCCTCCTGCAGCGGGGTGACCGTGTCGCTGTACTGGCCGATGGCCGAGAATGCGGTCAGCGGCGGGCTGTTCGAGACGACGTAGTTGCTCGGGGTCACCGGCATCGGGATGCGCAGCGTCGTGCTGTTCATCCCGAACATCGTGGCGAAGCTGTTGAGCGTGCCGCTGGTCAGGTTGATGCCCATGCTGCCGAAGGTGGTGTCGCAGGACTGCGCGAAGGCGGTGATCAGCGGAGCCTGCCCGCTGCCGTCGCCGCACACCTCACCGTCGTTGTTGGTCAGGATGTGCGTGGTCTGCGGCAGCTTGAGCTGGGTCGGGGAGTAGACGTTGGTCTGCGGCGTGCTGGTCGGGTTCTTGGTCAGGTAAGCCGAGCTGGTCACGATCTTGAAGGTCGAGCCGGGCGGCCAGGTGAAGTTGATGGCCCGGTTCAGCAGCGGGTTGCCCGGCTCATTGAGCAGGGCCTGATCGGCCGTGTTGAGCTTGGTGCCGTCGTGGGTGGTCAGCACGTTCGGGTCGTAGCTCGGGTAGGAGGCCATGGCCAGGATCGCGCCGGTCTGCGGGTCGATCGCCACCACAGCCCCCGGCTTGCCGTTGGTCATGGTCTCCAGCGCCTGCCAGGCCGCATTCTGCGCCTTGGAGTTGATGGTGAGCGTGACGTTGGCGCCGCGCCGCTGCTTACCGGTGATCAGGTCGATGAAGTTCCGCACCGCCAGCGAGGAGTCGCTGCCGTTCAGCACCGAGTTCTCGTAGTACTCGATGCCACTCTCGCTGTAGAGCGTCTGGTAGCCGGTTACCGGGGCGTACTCGGGTCCCAGCGGGTAGACGCGCTTGTACTTGTAGATATCGCCGCTCGGCACGGATTCGGCGACCGTGACGTTGTCCGAGGTGACGATGTTGCCGCGCTGGTACTGGAACTGCGCCTCGAAGGCGCGGGCGTTGTTCGGCTTGGCGGCCAGGCTGGCCGTCTGGAAGCCCTGCAGGTAGTTGACGTTCACCAGCAGCAGCACGAACATCACCAGCACGGCGATTGAAATCCGGCGCAGTGCGCGGTTCACCTCAGCGTCACCACCTGGGTCAGCCCCTCGTCCTGGATCGGCCGCGGCGGCGGCCGCCGCGCCGTTTCGCTCACCCGGGCCAGCACGGCGATGAGCATCCAGCTCGCCACCAGCGAGGATCCGCCCTGGGACAGGAACGGGGTGGTGATGCCGGTCAGCGGGATGAGCCGGGTCACCCCGCCCACGATCACGAACACCTGCAGGGCCAGCATGAACGACAGGCCGCCGGCCAGCAGCTTGGAGAACGGGTCCTTGACCGACATCGCGGCCTGCAGCCCGCGCTGCACGATCAGCCCGTAGATGAGCAGGATGGCCATCAGCCCGGCCAGCCCCAGTTCCTCGCCGAAGGCGGTGACCACCAGATCACTTTGCACGAGCGGGGTAATGTACGGCTGGCCGCCGCCCAGGCCCTTGCCGAGCAGGCCGCCGCTGGCCATCCCGTACAGGCCCTGCACCAGCTGGTAGGCGTTGTGGCTGGGGTTCAGCCCGCTGAACGGGTGCAGCCAGATGTTGAACCGCTCGCCCACGTGGCCAAACAGCTTGGCCGCGGCGAACGCGCCCGCCACGAACATCAGGAAGCCGAGCAGCAGCCAGGAGGTCCGGGACGTGGCGATGTAGAGCATGGCCACGAACAGGCCCATAAACACCGCGCTGGTGCCGATGTCGCTCTCGAAGACCAGCAGAAGCAGGCTGGCCGCCCAGACCACCAAGATGGGGCCCAGGTCACGGGCCCGCGGCAGGTCGATGCCGAGTACCCGGCGGCCGGCCAGGGCCAGCACGTCCCGCTTGGCCACCAGGTAGCCGGCGAACGAGACGGCCAGCGCCAGCTTGGCGAACTCCTCCGGCTGGATGGTGAACGTGCCCAGCCGGATCTGGATCTTGGCCCCGTAGACCTCGCTGATCGAAGACGGCAGCAGGGCGGGCAAGGCCAGCAGCAGCAGCCCGATGGCGCCCAGCGTATAGGTGTAGCGCTGCAGCACCCGCGGCTCGCGGATCAGGACCAGCACCGCGACGAAGCAGGCGATGCCGATGGCGGTGTAGAGGAGCTGGATCTCGGTCGCCGACGAGCTCAGCGGCGCCGAAAGGAGGTTCCCCTGCGCGGCCAGCCGGTAGGTCATCACCACGCCCAGGCCGTTCAGCAAGGCCGCCAGCGGCAGCAGCAGGGGATCCGCCCACGGGGCCCAGCGGCGCATGGCCAGGTGAGCGATCAGCACGATCACGACGAAACCGGCCATGTACTCGGCCAGGCTCGACGGCAGCCGTCCCTTGAGGCTGTAGCCCACGTTGGCGAAGGCGAACGCGACCAGCGCGAAGACGAACACCAGCATGATCAGCTCGGTGCCCCGCCGGCCCTGGCGCACCGGGACCAGCGGGTGGTCGGGATCAACCGCCGGCGTCGGGGCGGTGACGCTGCTCACCGGGGCCTCGCCGGGTCTTCGAGGCGGGCAGCCCGGATCAAGACGCCCCCGGCGGGAGCGCGCTGGCCGGGATGCCGAACACCCCGGGCGGGGGGCACGTCGCGCCCGCGTCGGGCGGCTGGGGGCCGGGCTTGGGGATGCCCGTGGTTTTCTTGTTCTTGATCTTCTGGGCCGCGGCCACCGCGGCCAGATATGCCTTGTCTTTGGTCTGCCAGACGGCCAGCGCGGCGTACTGCTGCTGGCACAGCTTCACGGCCGAGCTGATGTTGCCCACGGTCCGCTGCACCTGGGCCAGGCTGCCGGTGGCGTACGCGGTCTTGACTATCTGCTGGTAGTTGGAGGGCACCTGGTCCAGCTGCAGCGTGGTCTGCTGGTACGGGCTGGACAGGCTGACCCCGGCGATCTTCTGGTTGATGCCGCGGTAGATGACGACCTGGCCCTTGCTGTTCGCCGCGACGTAATACTGGTCCTGGGTCCATCGCCAGGCGATGTAGCCGCCGCCGATGATGACGGCCAGCAGGACCACCAGGGATGTGGTCACGATCGGCCAGCGGCGGCGGCTGCCGGCCGCCGGAGCCTCCCGGGTGCGCCGGGGCTGCGCCCGGTGGCTGCGCCGGCCGGGACCCCCTGGTGCGGTCTTCAGCCCCACCGGGCCGCTTCCGTTCTGGCTGGCCATGATCGTGATGTCGCCGGGGAATCTCGGGTCCACGTCGTCGGTCACGGCCTGCTGGGGCGCGGTCCGCGCGGGCAGGTGCTCGTCGTGATGATCCCCGAGCCCGTCGTAGGCGGTCAGCGAGTCCAGGGTGTCCGCATGGTCCACCGGGGTCAGCCCGTTGGTCCCGTCCGCTCCGGGCCGCAGGTCGCCGAGGCTGACCGCGGCTCCGGCCAGGATCGGGGTGGTGGTCGGCGGCAGCTGCGAGGTGGCCTGGTCCACCACGTCAGCCACGATGCAGGTGATGTTGTCCGGGCCGCCGCCGTGGATGGCCAGGTCGATCAGCTGGCGGGTGGCGACCTCGAGGTCCTCGATGCCGGACAGCGTGTCCCGCAGCGTCTCGTCGCTGACCACGCCGGACAGGCCGTCCGAGCAGAGCAGGTAGCGGTCACCGGGCATGCTGTCGTGCACTGACAGGTCGGGCTCGGCGACCGACCGGCCGTCGAGCGCCCGCAGCAGCAGCGAGCGCTGCGGGTGGGTGGACACGTCATCGGCGCTGATCCGGCCCTCGTCGACCAGCGACTGGACCAGCGTGTGGTCGTGGGTGATCTGGTAGAGCTCGCCGTCCCGCAGCAGGTAGCCGCGGGAATCCCCGATGTGGCATACGGCCGCGTGGCCGTCCGACCACAGCAGCGCGGTCAGCGTGGTGCCCATGCCTTCGACGGCCGGGTTGGCCAGGATCTTGTCCTGCAGCCGGGAGTTCGCGTCGGCCACCGCGGCGGCGAGCTCCTGCAGCATGTCGCCGCCGGGCTGCTCCTGGTCAAGTTCCGCCATGGCCCCGATGGTCAGGGCGCTGGCCACCTCGCCGGCCGCGTGGCCACCCATCCCGTCGGCCACCGCGAGCAGGCGCGGCCCAGCGTACGCCGAGTCCTCGTTCCCCTCGCGGAGGAGGCCGACGTCCGAACGTACCGCGTAGCGGAGTACTAGTGTCATCTGCGCAGTTCCAGAACGGTCTTTCCGATGCGGATGGGCACGCCCAGCGGCACGGGGGTCGGCCGCGTCACCTTCTGCCGGTCCAGGTAGGTGCCGTTGGTCGAACCGAGATCCTCGACGATCCACTGACCATCCTGCGGGAAGATCCGGGCATGTCGGCTTGAAGCGTAGTCGTCGTTCAGCACTAGCGTGGCATCATTGGCCCGCCCCAGGGTGATCTGGTGCTGGCTAAGGTCCACGCTAGTGCCCTTGAGCGCGCCGGCCGTCACGACCAGGACGCGCGGCGAGCCGCGGCCGGCCCGCTGCGGCTTGGCCGGGCGGGCCGCGGGCGGCCGGAGCGCCTGGGTCTGGCGGCCCCGGCCCCGCCGGGGCGTGCCGGCCGGGCCGCCGAGCAGGTCAGTGCGCACCACGCCGATGGCCGCGATGACGAATAGCCACAGCACGGCCAGAAAGGCCAGCCTGATGATGGTGAGGGAGAGCTCGCTCATCCGTGGCCACGTCCTCGGACCTTAGTAGGTGGTGCGTGCGTAGGCACTGCCCTGGCCGTCCTCGGGGTTCTGCCCGTCCTGGCGGAAAACCAGCGTGGTCCGGCCCAGCGAGACGTGCGTGCCGTCGCTGAGCACGACCCGCCGGACCGGCTGGCCGTTCACGAAGGTGCCATTGGTCGAGCCCAGGTCGACCAGGACGACCTGGCCATTCTCCACCCGCAGCTCGGCGTGGTGCCGGGACACGCCCGGATCTACCAGGCGCAGGTCGCAGTCCGTGCCCCGGCCGAGCAGGGTCACCGGGGTCTGCAGCTCGTAGGTGTGCTGGCTGCCATCGCCCGCGGGCGCGCCGGGGGCGCCGGGCCCGGAGACCAGCAGCCGCGGATGGCCGGGGAAGCCCGGCGCCGCCGACCGCGGCAGGTCGCTGGAGGGCAGCCTGATCTCGCCGCCCTCGACCGTCGAGCCGCGGATGACGCCGGACCTGATCCGGAACGTGCCCGTGGTCATATCGGGCACGCCCTCGAAGCGCATCCGCACCGGGCCGACGAACGAGTAGCCCTGCTCCTTGGCGTAGTCGCGGGCCAGGTTGGCCAGCTCGACGCCGAGGCTCTCGGCGTACACGTCGAGGCGGTCGTGGTCGGTCTCGGCCAGCTCAACGACAAAATCGTTCGGCACCAGCGTCCGGCCCTTGGCCACGATGGCCGCCCGGTCGTCCATTTCCCGCTGTACTGCGCTGGCCACCTCGACCGGTTGCAGCTCGGACCTGAAGGCACGCGCGAAGGCACCCTCAACCATGCCTTCCAGGCGACGCTCGAAGCGCTGCAGGACTCCCAACGTGCCACCTCCCTTCCCGTCCTTGCCCCCGATCGTATCCGGGGCGCAGGAGCGCTCGCGGTCGTGCTAACCTACTTCCTGCCCCCGGGCGGGTGGCGGAACGGCAGACGCGCACGGTTCAGGTCCGTGTGTCCGAAAGGACGTGAGGGTTCAAATCCCTCCTCGCCCACATATTTGTACCTCTGTTACCTCGTGCCCTAGGGCGTAACGGGTGTCCCGGTCCATTCAGGGCACGATGATGACTGGGCAGCGGGCGTGGCGAGCGAGCCAGCCGGACACCGAGCCCGCAAGTCGGTGCCAGATATGCGCGGGCGCTCCGATTACCAGTGCGTCGGCGCTGAATTCATCGGCGGCGGCGGCGAGTTCCCTAGCTGGGCTGCCGCGCCTGGTACGGACGTGCACGTCGATATCGGCGTGCCCGGTCACCTGGTCGAGTTCGGAAAGCAGCCAGCGGTCCAGCGCGTCGGCGTCGCGTGGCACTCCCACCACCTGCCCGGTCAGCGGCTCGCAGTAGACCCCTGACGAGCAGACATACACGATGAGCAGCGGCCGTCCGAGCCGCAGGGCCAAGCCGGCCGCGTAGGCCAGGGCGTTGCGGCTGGGGGCGGACCCGTCGTAACCCGCCACCACGGGGTGCTCGAGCCGGAGGGCGGGTACCGCCTGCTCGGCCCGGCTGTCCGGCCGTTTGGCCGGCTGATCCGGCCGGTCCGGCTGGGGATGCCGGTCCGGTGATGGGCTTGACTCTGCCTGGTCCATAGTCCGCGTCCTAGCGGAAGACCGTTTCCTTAACAGCCATACCGTGATGATTGCCCCGGATGAACGGCCTTACTCGTATTTGAAAAGCACTATAGATGAGGACCGGCCCATACGGTGGGTACTCGTGGACGCGTTGTTAGAGGAACTGGCCGCGATCACCGGCCCGGAGCACGTGCTCACCGATCCGGACCTGACCGGGGGGTACGCCACGGACTGGACCCGCAGGTTCCGCGGCGCGGCCCGGTGCGTGGTCCGCCCCGGGGCGACCGCCGAGGTGGCCGCGGTGCTGGCGGCCTGCTCGGCGGAGATTGCGGTCATGCGTGCGGTTAAGTCGGCCTTTGACCCGGCCGGAATCCTCAACCCTGACGCGCTCTTCCCACCCGGAACCGGCTGACGTGGCACGATGTTCAGGTGACCGCAGAGCAGGCGTGGATCGCCGGCCACCGCGCTGACGCGACGGCGCGGGCCGTGATCAAGTGCGCGGCCGACGCGATCGTCGCGTTCGGCACCGACCGGACGGTCATGCTGTGGAACCCGGCCGCCGAGCGGATGTTCGGCTGGTCGGCGGCCGAGGTGGTGGGCCTGGAGCCGCAGGTCATCCCCGAAGAGCTGAAGGCCGAGCACAACGCGGTCCTGGAACGGGTCCGCGGCGGCGGCCAGATCTCCTTCGCCACCCGCCGGATCCGCAAGGACAGCACGATCATCGACCTGCGCATCGACACCAGCGCCCTGCTCGACAGCGCCGGTGAGGTGACCGGCTGGGTTAACGTCTGCCATCAGACCGGCGAGGACGATGTGGTCCGGCACTACATGGCCGAACGGGCCCGGGTGGTGCGCAGGCTCGGCGACGTGGTGGCCGACATGAACGCCCAGCGGGACCTGGAGTCGGTGCTTGACCGTATCGCCGCCAGCCTGCGCGAGCTGACCAGCGCCGATGCGGGCGGCTTCGTGATCATCGAGGACGACATGCTCAAGCTGGTCAGCACGGCCGGGCTGCCCGCCCGGCTGCGCGGCCGGACCGCCACCCTGTCCCGCAGCCTGGTCGGCGAGCTGATGCAGTCAGGCAAGACGGTCATGATGGCGACCAGGGAGTCGGGCAACTTCGACGACCTGATCTGGTCGGCGCTGCCGGGGCTGCACACCATCGCGCTCAGCCTGTCGCACGTGGCGGGCAAGCCCTACGGGGCGCTGTACGCGCTGTACAGCCGGCGCAGGCTCAGCCACGTCGAGCTCGAGCTGCTCGAGCTGCTGGCCGGGCACGCCGGCGTGGCGCTGACCAACGCCATGGCCTTCGAGGAGGTGGTCAAGCAGCGTGCCCACGAGCGGGCCGTGATCGACGGCAGCGCGGACGGCATCGCCGTGCTCGACGCCGCCGGCCTGGTCCGGCAGTGGAACCCGGCCGCGCACCGGATCACCGGCACGCCCGCCCAGGCCGCGATCGGCAAGCCGCCGCCGTTCCCGCTGCCCGAGCCGGACGCGATGCTCACCCACAAGCTGCCGAACGGCCGCTGGCTCGACGTGCTGTGCACCGCCCTGCCCGACGGCGACGAGCTGGTCATCGACTTCCGTGACGTCACCGCGGCCAAGGAGCTCGAAGAGGCCAAGGACCTGTTCCTGGCCACCACCAGCCACGAGCTGCGCACCCCGATCACCGTGGTGCAGGGCTTCGCCAGCACGCTGGCCAGCCGGTGGGATCAGCTCGCCGACCCCGAGCGGCGGGCCGCGGTACGGACCATTGCCGAGCGGGCCGGCTCGCTCGGCCGGCTGGTGGAGCAGCTGCTGCTCGGCGCCCGGGCCGGCGCCGACCAGCTGCCGGTCAGCAACGGCCCGTTCGACCTGGCCGCCGTGCTGCGCGGCGCCGCCACCGCGTTCCGGCCGCTGTCGGACAAGCACGCGGTGGTGGCCGACATCGCCGACGACCTGCCCGCGGCCAGCGGCGACACGATGGCTACCGACATCATCGTGGGCCAGCTGCTCGAGAACGCCTTCAAGTACTCACCGGACGGCGGCACCGTCACGGTGCGGGCCCAGGTAAACGGGGACTGGATCGAGGTCACGGTCGAGGACGAGGGCATCGGCATCACCGACGGGGATCACGAGCGCATCTTCGACCGGTTCTTCCAGGGCGAGACCGGCGACCGCCGCCGGTTCGGCGGCGTCGGCATAGGCCTGTTCATCGTCCGCCGCCTGGCCGAGGCCCAGCAAGGCGAGATCACCGCCCGCTCCCGTCCCTCCGGCGGCACCGCCATGCGCCTGCGCCTGCACCCCGCCCCCGCCAGGCCCTGAGCGGGTGCGCGCGCGAAGCCATCGCGTCCCGCCCTGGGTTGGAGGGGTCAGTCGGCGGTGTGGTCGGCTTCTTCGGGGACGTCGCGCTTGCGCGGCTCGCCGCCGGTGGCCACCAGGTAGGCGTCAACGATGCCGGGCACGTCCTCGCCCTGCATCACGATCTCGCCCTTCTCCAGCCAGATGACCCGGTTGCAGCTGGCCTCGATCTCGGCCAGGTTGTGCGCGACCAGGAACACCGTGCCCGCCTCCCCGCGCAGCTGCACGATCTTGTCGTGGCTCTTGGTCCGGAAGGCGGCGTCCCCGGTGGCCAGCGCCTCATCGATCATCAGGATCTCGTGGGTCTTGGCCGCGGCGATGGAGAACCGCAGCCGCTGCGCCATACCGGTGGAGTAGGTGCGCATCGGGTAGTCGACGAAGCTGCCGACCCCGGAGAAGTCCACGATGGACTGGTAGCTGTCCTTGACCTCCTGCGGGCTCATGCCCATGGCCAGGCAGCCGAGCACGATGTTCCGCTCGCCGGTCAGGTCGTCGAGCAGCGCCGCGTTGACGCCGAGCAGGGCGGCCTGCCCGCTGGTGTAGACGCAGCCCCGCTCGGGCGGCAGCAGGCCGGCGATGGCCTGCAGCAGGGTGGACTTGCCCGAACCGTTCCGGCCGATGATGCCGATGGCGTCGCCGTGGTTGACCACGAAAGAGACGCCCCGGATGGCGTGCACCTCGCGGATCGAGGGCCGGCGCTGGCGCTTGACCAGCCGCATCAGCGCGGTCGCCGCCGTTCCCTTGTCGCCGCCCGCGCCGTAGACGCGGTAAACGACATGCAGGGCATCGACGATCACGGTGGGGTCGGCGTTACCCACGGCCATACCTCGCTTCGGCCGGCCGGGAGGCCACGAACCCTGGCCACGAGCGCACAACTGTCACCCTGTGACGTTACCGTGCCCGGGGCAGAGAATCAGAGCCACCAGCGGTTTGCCTGGGGCGCCGTTACCGCTGCGATATCTGCGGTGTTGACGTGTTTCCAGCACGCCGGGACCGGGCATCCTCCCGCTCGTACCGGGTTCGCGCAAAGGTCGGACAAAGGTCCTGGGGCTGGCGTTGGAGGTGACTGAGTCGAGCGTCCTACTGCTCCCGTTCACTGCGGCAAGTGTCGGCGTGGCCCGGCGGCGTTTGGTGTCTGACCTCATCGGAGCGGGCATCTATGATTCCACCGTTACCGACGCCGCGCTGGTGATCAGCGAGCTGCTGAGCAACGCCTTGCAGCACGCCGAGCCGCGGCCCGATTCCGGGATCCGCGTGGCCTGGCACTTCGACACCGACAGCGTCCGGGTCTCGGTCAGCGACGGCGGCGGGCCGACCAGGCCCCAGCTCGGCGAGCCGACCCAGTACACCACCGGCGGCCGAGGCCTGCGCATCGTGGACCGGCTGTGCCGGTCCTGGGGCACCGGCAGCGACCACGACGGCACCACCGTGTGGGCGGAGATCCAGCTCCCGCAGATGACCGCCGCCGCCGCCGTGCCGGCTGCGGTGACGTAGGGCATAGCGGCCAGCAGGCCGTCGTTCGGTGAGCGAACTCTCAGCTTGCGCTCAACCTAGTTACCTGGCTTCGCGGCCCGCATCGCGGTAAGGTTCGGCTCGTGGAGCTAAATGTCTCGAGTCGATTTCACGATGATCACACGATCGTGACCATTTGCGGTGAGATCGATCTTTATACTGCTCCGCGGCTGCACAGCGAGCTGGCCGGCCTGCTGGCCGACGATATGCCCGCCCGGGTGGTCATCGACATGTCCGGCGTGGAGTTCTGCGACTCGACCGGCATGAACGTGCTGCTTTCCTGCCTGCGCCGGGCGCGTGAGCGGGGCGGAGAGCTGGAGATCGCGGCCCCCAAGCCCGCGGTGCGCAAGATTCTTCAGGTCACCGGGCTCGACTCGGTATTCACGCTGGTCGAGGACGTGGACTCGCGTGGGCTGGCCCGGCAGAAGCCCGCGGTGCCGCACAACTAACCCACCGTTGACCTAAGATCGGCCCCATGTCAAGAGGGTCGCTGCCGGACGGCGTCGCGGTGGTCATCCCGGCCAGGAATGAGGCCGACCGTATCCAGGCCACGGTGACGGCCGCGGCCGGGCTGCCGGGCGTCGGGGTGGTCGTGGTCGTCGACGACGGCTCCCGGGATGCCACGGGCCAGGCGGCGCGGCGGGCCGGCGCAGTGGTGACCCGGCACGCCAGGAACCGGGGCAAGAGCGCCGCGATGGAAACCGGCGCCGAGGCGGTGCGCCTGCTGGACCAGCGGGAACAACGCCAGCGTCCGCGGCACCTGCTGTTCCTCGACGCTGACCTGGGCGACACCGCAGCCCAGGCTGGTCCGCTCATCGAGCCGGTCCTGGCCGGGACGGCGGACATGACCATCGCCATCTTCACCTCTATCGTCAAGCTCGGCGGGCACGGCCTGGTCGTCGGCCTGTCCGGGACCGGCATCCGCCGGGCCGTCGGCTGGCGGCCGGTCCAGCCGCTGAACGGGCAGCGCTGCCTGACCCGGGCGGCTTTCGAGGCCGCCCGGCCGCTGGCCCGCGGCTGGGGCGCCGAAACCGGGCTGACCATCGATCTGCTGCGCCGGGGCCTGCGGGTCTCCGAGGTCCAGGTCGAGATGGCGCACCGGGCCACCGGCACCGGCCTGCGCGCCCAGCTGCACCGCGCGCACCAGCTCGCCGACGTGGCCAGGGCGCTCGCCACGCGCCTATGACCGGACGGGCAGCCATGACCAGATGGCCGGGCCGGGGGGGCCAGGCAGGCCCAGCCGCCGGACGCGCGGGGCTGATCGCCATCGGCGTCAGCGTGGCGGTCACCTTCGCGGTCGCGGTGGCCGGGCCATCGGTCATGGAGCCCGTGCTGCCGGGCCGGCCCGGGCAGCCGCCGTGGGCCTGGGCCGCGCACCTGTCGGCCTACCTGGCCGTCCCGCTCACCGCGGCCGCGCTGACGGCCGGCACCCTCGGGCTGGTGCTCGTGTTGCACGCGCTGCGCGGCGGCTGGTCGGTACCGGCCCGGGCCGTGCTGATCGCCGGGTTGCTGGCCGCCGCCGTGCTGACGCTCGTCCCGCCGTTCGGATCGTCGGACCAGCTCAGCTACGCCGCCTACGGGCGGATGCTGGTCACCGGCCACAACCCGTACACCACCACGCCCGCCCAGCTGGCCGCGCTGGGTGATCCGGTGGCCCGGGCCGTGCAGGACTGGTTCACCACCTCCTCGGTCTACGGGCCGCTGGCCACCGGGATCCAGGGCCTGGCCGCGCTGATTGGCGGCACCTCCGCGCGGCTCACCGTGTTCGTGCTCGGCCTGGCCAATCTGGCCGCGTTCGCCGGCACCGCGCTGCTGCTGCACCGGGCGACCCGGCCCGACCCGGACCGGCAGCTGCGCGCCGCTCTGCTGTGGGCGGCCAACCCGCTGCTGCTGCAGCTGCTGATCGCGGGTGCGCACGTCGACGTCCAGGCCGCGGCCTTCGCCGTGGCCGCCGTGGTTGTGGTGTTCCGCCCTGGCCTGCCGGGAACCCGACGGGCGGGTCTGGCCGGGGTCCTGGCTGGGCTCGGGTTCGCGGTCAAGGTGTCCGACGTGCTGGTGGTGCTGGGCCTGGCCATCGCACTGGCCGTCCGGTGCTGGCCGGACTGGCGGCGGCTGCTGCCGCCGCTGGCCGGCCTCACGGCCGGGTTCGCGGCCACCGCGGGCGCGGCCCTGGCCATCGGCGGGCCGGCCATGGTGACCCAGCTGTCGCGGGAAAGCGACATGGTCTCGATCGGCTCGCCGTGGCGGGTGCTGCGGACCGTCATCCACCTGCTCGTGGCCGGAACCGCCGCCACCGACATCGTGAAGGCCGGTGCGGTGGCCCTGGCCGTGGTGCTCGCGGTGCTGCTGATCCGTGGGCTGCCCGGGGTGCTGGTGGTACGGGCTGGGCGTGCGGACGGCGCGGAACTGGCCGACGACGCCGGATTCGCCGGTACGGCGGGCGGCGTGACGTTTGCGCTGGCCCTGGCCTGGCTGTTCGCCTGGCCGTACGTGCTGCCCTGGTACGACGCGCTGGCCTGGGGGCTGTTGCCGTTGGTGCCGGCTGCGACGGACGCCGGGCGGCGCCGGGTCGCGGCGGTGGGGTGGCTGCTGCTGGCCCGGACGGCAGCGCTGGGCTTCGGTTACCTGCCCGCCCGGCAGACCGGCGTGCGGCTGCCGTCCGGGCTGACCTGGCTCCAGCCGGTGATCAGGCACGGCATCACGCCCGCGGTCCTGGCCGGGGCGACCGTCTGGCTGATCGTCCTCATGATGCGCTCGCGCCCGGCCGGGCCGCCCGCCCCGGCCACCGGTGCCGTCGGGCCAGCCGCGGCCGCCACCAAGGTCCGGTGACCGCCATGAGCGCCACCACCGGGGTCCCGGCCGCGGAGCGGGCCGGCCGCCGGGGACCCGCGGCCTGGCCGGGCCGGCTGGCTCGGCGGCTGGTTGGGCGGCTGGCCGGGCTGCCGTCCTGGGCGGTGACCGCCCTCGGCGCGCTGGCCTGGATCGCGGCGCTGGCCGCCATCGAGCCGCTGGTGCGCGGCTACCTGACCAGCGTGCCCGACCAGCGGCTGGTGGACCTCAACGTCTACCGCACCGGCGGTCTGAGCGTGCTGCAGGGCCAGCCGCTGTACTCGGTCCTGACCCAGCCGCCGCAGCTGCTCCCGTTCACCTACCCGCCGGCCGCGGCGCTGTTCGCGGTGCCGCTGGCTCTGCTGCCGTGGGCGGCCGCGCAGCTGGCCTGGGTGCCGTTCGTCTACGCGCCGCTCGCCGTGGTGATCGGCTACGCGTTCGCGCCGCTGCTGCGCCGGGTCGGCCGGATGCGGGTGGTGCTGGCCGCGATCGTGTTCGCGGCCTGCGCCTACCTGTTCCCGCTGCGGGATGAGATCAGGTTCGGCCAGGTGGACATGGTGCTGCTGGCCCTGGCCGTGGCCGACTGCGCGGCCCGGGCGCCGCGCTGGCCGCGGGGCGCCCTGGTCGGGCTGGCCACCGCGATCAAGCTGATCCCGGGCGTATTCATCGTCTACCTGTGGCTGTCCGGCCGCCGCCGGGCGGCGGTGACCGCGGTGATCACCGCGGCGGCCTGGACGATCGGCGCCTGGCTGCTGCTGCCGCACGACTCGGCGACCTACTGGACCAGCGTGATCTTCGACTCGGGCCGGCTCGGTCCAATGCCGGCACCTCCAACCAGTCGCTGCGCGGCATGCTGCTGCGCATGTTCCTGCCCGGCCCGCTGCCCGCCGCAGTCTGGGTGGCGGTGGCCGCCGTGGTCGCGGTAGCGGGCTTCGCGCTGGTCAGACGGCTGGCCCGGGAGTCACGCGAGATGGAGGCGATCGCCGTCACCGCGCTGCTCGGCGTGCTGCTTTCCCCGGTGGCGTGGATTCACCACTTCCTGGTCGTGGTGGTGGCCATCGGGGCCATCGCCGCCGATGGGCGCTCGAAGCGCCGGGTCGCGATCGCCGCCGCCACCGCGGTGTACTTCGCGCTGACCATCCCCTGGTGGGGGCAGTCCCTGCTGGGCACCTCCGGGGTGCCGCCGGTGGCCGCCCGGGTGGTGCAGGACGCCTTCGGCCTGGCCGCGCTGGCGCTGCTGGTCATCATGGCCCGGCTGCGCCCGGTCGGCCAGGACGCCCGGCCCGGCCCGTGGTGAGGCCCGTGGTGAGGCCCGTGGTGAGGGCAGTACCGGCCCGGTGATGCTGGCATGATGTGGCTATGCCAGTTGCCTACCTGGGGCCCGAGGGCACCTTCTGCCAGGCGGCGCTGCAAGCCGTCGATTCCGCCGCCGAGCAGCTGTCCTGCCCGACCATCCAAGCCGCGCTGGCCGCCGTGCGCGACGGCACGGCGGAACGGGCCGTGGTCCCCATCGAGAGTTCGGTGGAGGGGGTCGTCACCGCCACGCTAGACGACCTGGCCACCGGCAACGACCTGGTCATCGTGGCCGAGCTGCAGATCCCGATCGCATTCGCGCTGCTGGCCAGGCCAGGCACCGGGCTCAGCGACGTCAAGCGGGTGGGCGGCCACCCGCAGGCCATGCCGCAGTGCCGCAGCTGGCTGGCCGCCCACCTCTCCGACGCGGAATGGGTCCCGGTCGCATCCAACGCCGAGGCGGCCAGGCAGGCCGCCGAGGGCCAGCTCGGTGCGGCGCTGGCGGGCGCGTTCGCCGCTGGCCGGTACGGCCTGGAGGTCCTGGTGCCCGACGTACACGACCGGGCCAACGCGGTCACCCGGTTCGTCGTGGTCGCCGCGCACGGGCCGCTGCCGGCCCGCACTGGCACCGACCGGACCTCGGTGGCCGCGTTCCTGGCCGAAGATCACCCCGGCGCGCTGCTCGAGATCCTGACCGAATTCGCGGTACGCGGCATCAACCTGACCACGATCCAGTCCAGGCCGACCGGCGACCGGCTCGGCCAGTACTACTTCTTCATCGACTGCGAGGGCCACGTCGACGATGCGCGGGTGGGCGAGGCACTGATGGGGCTGCGGCGAGTGTGCGCCGACGTCCGCTTCCTGGGCAGCTACGCCCGCTGCGACGGCGCCGTCACCCAGGTCCGGCCGGGCACGTCCGACGCCGAGTTCGCCGCGGCCGCCGCCTGGCTCGGACGGCTGCGGTACGGCCGCCCCTAAGGGGCGCGGGGGCAAGCACCACGGCACGTTCAGCCTAAAGAATTAAAGGTACGGACCGGTACCTGGACGCTGCGGTCCATCCTGGTCGGGTGGCTGCGGGGGCATCATGCCGGGCGGCAGCGCGCGGCGCATCTGCTCGAGCTGGGCCCGGGCCGCCATCTGCTGGGCGAACAGCGTGGTCTGGATGCCGTGGAACAAGCCCTCCAGCCAGCCGACCAGCTGGGCCTGCGCCACCCGCAGCTCGGCCTCGCTGGGCAGCTCGTCGTCGGTGAACGGCAGCGACAGCCGCTCCAGCTCGCTGACCAGCTCGGGCGCGAGCCCGTCCTCCAGCTCCTTGACCGAGCTGGTGTGGATCTCCTTCAGCCGGGCCCGGCTCTTCTCATCCAGCGGAGCCGCCCGGACCTCCTCGAGCAGCTGCCTGATCATGCTGCCGATCCGCATGACCTTGGCCGGCTGCTCGACCATCTCGGTCACCGGGCGCTCGTGCCCGCCCTCCTCCGGTGGGTTGCCCGCCGTGGCTATGCCATCAGGGCCCACCACCAGGACCTGCGGATGCTCTTGCGGTTCAGGGTTCATCCCGTTACTCATTCCCCTAGTCTGTCCGATCGGCCGGGCGGCCGGACCGCACGGGTGGTCAGTTTGGCAGCAGCAGGATCTTGCCGATGTGCTCGCTGGCGGCCATCGCCCGGTGCGCCTGCGCCGCCTGTGACATGGGCAGTTCCCGGTCGATGACCGCGGCCACCTGGCCGGCGCTGATCAGCGGCCACACGTGCTCGCGGACGGCCGTCACCACCGCGGCCTTCTCGTGGGCCGGGCGGGCCCGGAGGGTGGTCGCGTGCAGGCTGGCCTGTTTGGCCTGCAGCACGCCGAGGTCGATCTCGGCCCGGCTGCCGCCCTGGCGGCCGATGATGACCAGACGCCCGCCGGTGGCCAGCGCGTCCAGGTTACGGGCCAGGTACGCCGCGCCCATGATGTCGAGAATGACGTCGGCGCCCGCGCCGCCGGTGGCCCGTTTCACAGCCGCGACGAAGTCCTCGCTGCGGTAGTTGATCACCACGTCGGCGCCGAGCTCGCGGCAGCGGTCCAGCTTCTGCGGCGATCCCGCGGTGCAGGCCACCCGGGCGCCGAACGCCTTGGCCAGCTGGATGGCCATGGTGCCGATCCCGCTGCTGCCCCCGTGCACCAGCAGCATCTCGCCGCTGGCCAGCCCGGCCAGCTGGAAGACGTTGGCGTAGACAGTGCAGGCGGTCTCGGGGAACGCGGCCGCGGTGGTGACGTCCACGCTGCCCGGGACCGGCAGCAGCTGCCCGGCGGGGACCGCAACCTGTTCCGCATAGCCGCCGCCAGCCAGCAGCGCGCACACCTCGTCGCCGGGCCGCCAGCCGGTCACCGCCTCGCCCACCGCCCGGACCCGGCCGGAGCACTCCAGGCCCGGATAGGGCGGCGCGCCCGGCGGCGGCGGGTACAAGCCCTGCCGCTGCATCAGGTCCGCCCGGTTGACGCCCGAGGCGGCGACGTCGATGACCACCTCGCCGGGACCGGGAACGGGGTCGGGGACTTCCTGCCAGTTCAGCACCTCGGGCTCGCCGGGTTCGGTGATGACGACGGCGCGCATGACGGCTCCTCTGTACTCAGCGCTATCAATTAAGTGCGCTGGGTATCGAAATAACGTGAAATTTGTCTTACGCTCGGATTGACGCACGAGCTCCGCCCGCATGCGCCCGCCCAGGAGGATCAAGGGGGCCGACCCGTGAGCACGAACAACGATACGCCCGAGATTCACCCGGGCCCGGACGGCCGGGCCGAGGTAGCCGAGGCTGACGGGGTGAATGATCCGTACGTGTCGTGGTCCGACTGGGATTATCACCGGGAGCCCGGACATCCCCGGGCGCAGGAGTACGCGGCCGGCCCCGGGGACCCGGACAAGCACGGCTACCAGCGGGAACCGGAGTACGGGCAGGAGCCCGGGTACCAGCACGAGCCGGAGTACCAGCAGGAGCCCGGATACCCGCGCGAGCTGGAGTATCCGCAGGACTGGGGGTATCCGCGGCTCCCCGGGCATCCGAGCGGGACCGGCTACGCCGCCGGCGCGCAGTACCCCGCCGAGCCGGAGTATCCGCGCGGGCCGGGATTCGCTCCGGTCCCCGCTGACGACGCCTTCCCTGGTGAGCCTGGCTATCCGGCCGGGACGGGTTATACGCCCGGGTCCGGCTACGGGCAGGACCCGGGTTACGGGCAGGACCCGGGTTACGGGCAGGACCCGGGTTACGGGCAGGACCCGGGTTACGGGCAGGACCTGAGGTACCCGCAGGGCACGTGGGACGACTGGGGTTCGGGCGCCGGGCCGGTTCCTGGGTACGCGCTGGACCCGGGATACGCGGCTGATCCGGCATATGCCCCGGATCCGGGATACGCCACGGACCCGAGGTACGCCGCGGACCCGGCGTACGAGCGGGACACGCATGCCGCCCCGCCGATGGAGGCCCTGGCTCAGTGGGCGCCGTCGCGTCGGATGGCGCAGGCTGGGATGCCGCCGTCCGGCTTGAACCCGCCCGTCCCCGACGAGTACGAGACCGAGACCGCCGACAGCCTGACCGCCGAGTCGCTGCTGCACGCCAAGCGGCCGGGCCCGGGATCGGGCTGGCGGCGGGGGCTGTCCCGGGTCACCGGCGGCCTGCTCAGGTTCGGCGAGTCGGCCGCCGACATGCGCCGCCGTGACCTCATCAACCGGGTCAGGACCCCGGTCGCGGGCGGCCATCACCGGGTGGCCGTGCTCAGCCTGAAGGGCGGCGTGGGCAAGACCACCACCGCGGTCGGGCTCGGGGCGACGCTGGCCACCCTGCGTGGGGATCGGGTCATCGCCGTCGACGCCAACCCCGACCGGGGCACGCTCTCGGACAAGGTCCGGCTGGAGACCGCGGCCACCATCAGGGACCTGCTGAACGAGCGGGGCCAGGTCAGCCGCTACGCCGACGTCCGGGCCTTCACTTCCCAGGCCCCGAGCCGGCTGGAGATCCTGGCCTCCGATCGTGACCCGGGGGTGTCGGTGGCGTTCGGTGCCGAGGACTACTGTGACGCGGCCCGGGTGCTCGAGCACTTCTACTCGATCTGCCTGACCGACTGCGGCACCGGCTTGCTGCATTCGGCCATGTCCGGCGTGCTGCATCTGGCCGACCAGATCGTGGTGGTCAGCTCGCCGTCGGTGGACGGCGCGCGCAGCGCCAGCGCGACCCTGGACTGGCTGGAGGCCCATCAGTGCGGGGACCTGGTGCGCAACGGCGTCGTGGTGCTGTCCACGATCCGGCCCAAGAGCAAGAGCAACGTCGACCTGGACCGGCTGGAGCACCATTTCGCGTCCCGCTGCCGGGCCGTGGTCCGGATTCCCTACGACCCGCACCTGGAGGAAGGCGCCGAGGTCGAGCTCGAACTGCTCGCGGCCGAGACGGCCGACGCCTACCTGGCTCTGGCCGCACTGGTCGGCGACGGGCTGGCCTGGCCGCGGCGGCTGACGGCCCGCGCTGGGTTACCGTAGGCTGGTGCGCACAGGAGGGCTCGCCTAGTGGCCGATGGCGATGGTCTTGAAAACCATTAGGGGTGGTGACATTCCTCGTGGGTTCGAATCCCACGCCCTCCGCTGACTTCGGAAAACCAGTTTTGACCTGGGCTTATACCAGCTAAGCTCACGTCCTGGGCTCGTTACCATCCCGGCGGGCAACACCTGGCATACGCAGACGGCTCTGGAATCTCGGCCCAGCGGATAGACGGCGGTGGACGATCCCAGCGAGCGCACCTAACTCCTACGGATCTGTGAGAGGCGTGGAGGCCCGCTTCGGGATCCAGTGGTCGCCGCGTTTCTCGAACGTCCGCTTGAATTCGACATATGCGGCGCGAAACGCCTGGTCCCCTTCGCCGTATACATGCACGGCACCCGCCAGCGCCCCGGCAAACGTCTCCCGGGCCTCCTTCGACGAGCGCCTAACGGTGCCCGGCAGGTCACCGGCTGGCGCCAGGCTGAGGCCGTTCGCGGTGGCGGCCGTTGCGGCCAGGGCCTCGGCCAGGCTGGTGAAGTTGGGGATCACCCGGTCCATGCCGGTGAGCGCGAAAACCCGCAGGACGGCGCTGCTGGGAATGACCAGCCGCACCTCATGGCCCTCGGCTTCGGCTCGCTTATGCGCGGCGATCAGGGTGTGCAGCCCGGACGAATCGCAGAACTGGGTCTGGGTCATGTCGACCACGAGCGTGCCGTGCCCGTTCGCGGCCGCTTTGAGCAGAGCCGACCGCAGCGTCCCGGCGTTGGTGACGTCGATCTCCTCGGGCGCGGCCACCACCGGCACGCCTCCGACGACCTCAACAGGAAACGTGTCATCAGGCATCTGCGCACCTCCTTAGCTGCGGAAACGGCCGCATTTGGCACCAGGGCACTACCAGGATCACCCCTCGCGCGAGCAGGTGTCAATATAAAGCGCGAGAAAAACTTCATGTAACTTATCTCGCGTGAATCTGCACGCGAGATGTACACTCAGGCAGCATGAGCGACCCTGACCAGGGCGGCCCTGACCAAAGCGGCGGTGTCTGGACGCTGCTGACCGGCCACGGGCACGTCCTGGTGGAGATCGCCCGCAACCCCGAAGCCCGCATCCGGGACATCAGCCCGGTTGTCGGTCTGACCGAGCGCTCTGTGCAGGCCATCGTGGCCGACCTGGAGGCCGCCGGGTACCTCACCCGCACCCGCACTGGCCGGCGCGTCCTGTACACCGTGAACCGGGACAGCTTGTTCCGGCACTCCGCCCAGGAAGGACAACGGGTCGGCCCGTTCCTCGACCTGTTCGGCGCCACCGCGACCGGGATGACACCCGGCCCGGACGACGATTGACAGCCCTCCGCTCTCGAGCTGGAAAATGGTGCGGCGGGCCGTGCTGACCGGGCTCTAGCTCTGCTCGACGCGGACCAGGTTGCCCGCGGGGTCACGTACGGCGAAGTCGCGGGCGCCCCAGAACTGGCTGGCGGGCTCCTGCAGCACCTCGACGCCGGGCGCGGCGGCGATCTTGTCGAAGGTGGCGTCGAGGTCGTCGCAGCGGAACTGGATCATGGACAGCGCGCCCTTGGCGAGCAGGGCCGCGAGGGCGTCTGCGTCCTCCTGAGAGCGGCCCGCTTGCGGCTGCGACAGCACGATCTGGATCTCGGGCTGGCTGTCGGTGACCAGAGTGATCCAGCGGAAGCCACCCTGGGCGACCTCGTTGCGCACGGTAAGGCCGAGAGTATCGCGATAGAACTCGAGGGCGGCGTCTGGGTTGTCGACGGTGACGTGCACGCCGCACAGGGAAACGGTCATGGCACGATGCTAGGCGGGTGCGGCGACGGATGCTCCGCCGGAGCTGCTATCCCCCGTGCGCTCCCGGCCCCGGCCCCGACGCGGCCGGGTCACCACCATCGCCTGGCAGGGCGCCATCACGCGAAGCTCGTCATGGTTGCGGGCACGGTATGTGGACGGCGTCTCGCCGACCACCTCGGTGAACCGGGCGGAGAAGGAGCCGAGGCTGGTGCAGCCGACCGCGAAGCAGACATCCGTCACGCTCAGGTCGCCGCGGCGCAGCAGGGCCTTCGCCCGCTCGATGCGCCGGGTCATGAGGTAGGAGTACGGCGTCTCCGAGTACGCCTCGCGGAAGCGGCGGCTGAAGTGCGCCGGCGACATCAGGGCCGTGCGGGCCAGCGCCGGGATGTCGAGCGGCTGCGCGTACTCGCGGTCCATCCGGTCCCGGGCCCGCCGCAGGCGGCGCAGCTCATCGAGGTCGGTCCGCATACGGCTATCCTGCCCCGGCAGGGCATGAAGCAGCAACGCGGCAGTTCCGCTTGACCCCGGGAAATGGTCCTGACCTGAGCAGGTCACCCACGGGAAACAAAGGAGACTCACTCCCGGGCGACTCGGTAACCTGACGGTCATGGCACGTGACGAGCGCAGCGTTACCCCGCAGAGCGAGGACTTCCCGGCCTGGTACAACGACGTCGTCTTCCGCGCCGAATTGGTGGACCGGGGACCGGTCCGCGGCAGCATGGTAATCAGGCCGTACGGGTACCGGATCTGGGAGCTGCTGCAGGCGGACCTGGACCTGCGGATCAAGGCCACCGGGCACCAGAACGCGTACTTTCCGCTGCTCATCCCGCAGAGCTATATGCAGCGCGAGGCCGAGCACGTCGAGGGGTTCGCACCCGAGCTGTTCACGGTCACGCACGCGGGCGGCAAGGAACTGGAGGAGCCGCTCGTCGTCCGGCCGACGTCGGAAACGATCATCGGGGAGATGATGGCCAAGTGGATCAGCTCGCACCGGGACCTGCCGCTGCTGCTGAACCAGTGGGCCAACGTGCTCCGGTGGGAGCTGCGGCCCCGGATGTTCCTGCGCACCAGCGAGTTCCTCTGGCAGGAAGGCCACACCGCGCACGCCACTGCGGCTGACGCCACCGCCGAGACGATGCTGGCGCTGGGGTTCTACCAGGATGTGGCGGTCGAGACGGCGGCCCTGGCCAGCGTGCCGGGCGAGAAGACGCCCGGAGAGCGGTTCGCCGGGGCCGAGCGCACGTTCACGATCGAGGCCATGATGCGGGACGGGCGTGCCCTGCAGGCGGGCACCTCGCACTTCATGGGGACGAACTTCGCGGCGGCATTCGGGATCACCTATACCGGCGAGAGCGGCACGGCCGAACTGTGCCACACCACCTCCTGGGGTATGAGCACCAGGATGATCGGCGGCCTGATCATGACCCATGGTGACGACAAGGGCCTGGTGCTGCCGCCGGCCCTGGCTCCCTACCAGGTGGTGATCGTCCCGATCGGGCGCGGCGAACAGGCCGAGGCAACATTGTCCGCGGCTGCCGAACTGGCCGCCAGCCTGCGGCGCGCGGGTATCCGGACGCACGTGGACGACCGGCCGCAGGCCTCGCCCGGCTTCAAGTTCAATGACTGGGAGATGCGCGGCGTGCCGATCCGGCTCGAGCTCGGCCCGCGGGACCTGGCCGCCGGCACCGCCCTGATGTCCCGCCGCCTGAATTACCGGCAACCGGAGGCCGCCAAAGAGTCCATCCCGCTCGGTGCGGCGCCCGGCCTGCTGGCTGCCGAGCTGGCCGAGTTCCAGGCCATGCTGGCGCAGCGGGCCGCCGACTTCCGCGACGAGCACACCGCCACCGTCAATTCCTGGCCGGAGTTCGCCACCACCGTGGCGCTCGGCTGGGCACTGGCGCTGCACTGCGGCGAGCAGGCCTGCGAAGACGAGATCAAGGCGGAAACCTCAGCCACTCCCCGCTGCATCCCGCTGGCAGGCGAACCCGAGCAGGGCACGTGTGTCCGCTGCGGCAAGCCGTCCGCCTACGGCAAGCGGGTGATCTTCGCCCGGGCCTACTGAGCCTGCGCCAGCTCGCTTCGCAACCGGCTGGCTACGGTTCGGCCTTCTTGATCGTCATGGGGCGGGCGGCCGAGGCCCGCCGCATCAGCTCCGCCTCGGGGGAGTCGCCTTCGGTGTTCCGGTCGCTGGCCTCGAGCACCTCCAGGGCGGCGAAGATCGGCGCGGCCGTCAGGGCGGCGAGGTTGAGGGCGTCGCTGGAACGGGCATCGACCAGCTCCGCTCCGTTCGGCCCTTCTACTTCTACGGTGGCGGCGAAGGCTCCCTCGACCAGCCCGTCGAGCCGGACCTCACGGATGCGGCCGCCCAGGCTGCGCACCAGTTCGGCCATGAACTGGTAGGTCATCGGGCGGCCCCAGCTGATCTCGTCCAGGTTCGCGGCCAGGGCGAACGCCTCTGTCGGCCCGATCTGGATCAGCAGCCGCCGGTCCCCGCCCAGCTCATCCAGGACTACGAACTCGGCACGACGGTCCCCGTTCGTGACCCCGACCACCTTGCTGAGCCGCATCTCCACAAAGCCGACGTCTGTCACCGCACTCATGGCGATCTCCCCGAGGCTTAGCGCACCGTGGCCGCCATTGTAAACCCCGTAATCATGTAATGATCAGGGCCGGAGCAGGAACTGGCCGGCCTATCGGCCGACCTGACTGCGCCTAGTAGTCTCGGCGGCATGGGAAGCCAGGCACTGCCCCCCGTGAGCGGGCCCGAGATTGTCACTCAATGGCAATTCGCGCCGATCGTTACGGGTCTGGTCGTGGTGGCGGCCGGGCTGTATCTGTGGGGCGTGCTGCGGGTGCGGCGGCGTCACCCGGTCCGCCCGTGGCCGCTGTGGCGTACCGCGCTGTTCCTGAGCGGCCTGGCCGTGATCGTGATCGCGACGCAGAGCGGCATCGGCAGCTACGATGACGTGCTGTTCTGGGACCACATGGTGCAGCACCTGCTGCTGCTCATGGTGGCGCCGCCGCTGCTGGTCGTCGG
Source organism: uncultured Actinomycetes bacterium (assembly GCA_963835775.1). Taxonomy (GTDB): domain Bacteria; phylum Actinomycetota; class Actinomycetes; order Streptosporangiales; family Streptosporangiaceae; genus Palsa-504. The sequence continues at coordinate 134,228 of CAWIHB010000017.1, forward strand.
CCAGCCAGTCACGCTGCTGCTGCACGCCAGCCGCAACCCCGTGCACACCTGGACCAAGAAGCTGCTCCGCTCGCACCCGGTGACCTGGATCACCTGGCCGCCGTTCGGGGTGGCCCTGTACGTCGGCGTGATCGTGGGCACCCACCTGACCAGCTTCATGAACCTGGTGCTGGCCAACGAGACGGTGCACAACGCTGAGCATGCCCTGTTCCTGGTGGCCGGCTACCTCTATTTCCTGCCGCTGATCGGACGGGAGCCGATCAGGTGGAAGGTCTCCTACCCGTCCCGGATCTTCCTGCTGTTCATCGCCATGCCGGTGGACGCCTTCACCGGGCTGGTCCTCGGCTCGGAAAGCGGCAACCCGTTCCCTAACCTGGCCGTGGGGCGGCCGGCCTGGGCGCCCAGCCCGATCAGTGACGTGCACATCGGCGGCGCGGTGATGTGGGTCGGTGGGGCGGGCCTGATGTTCGGGCTCATGATGGCGGTGTTCTTCGCCTGGAGCCGGGAGTCGCGCAGCGACGGCGGCCTGGGCTGGCTCGAGGCCGCCCGCAGGGCCAATTTCGCCGCCGTGGTCGGCGAGCACCGGGAGACCAGCACGAGCCCCGGCGCCAGGCAGCAGGCCGCTGCCTCCAGCCAGTCCGAGAGCGTGGACGACGACGAGCACCTGGCCGCCTACAACGCCTATCTGGCCCGGCTCAACCAGCAGGAAAAGCACTGAACCAGCAGAAAAGCACTGAACCAGCAGGAAAGGCAGCAAGGCGCGACACGCCGATTGCGCTTTCTAGCCAAATCTAGGGTCCGGGCTAGATGTGGCCATAGAGTCCGATGCCATGGATCCGGTGCGCAATCCCTACGCTCCCGGCGCGGGGCAGCGGCCGCCCGAGCTGGCCGGGCGGGACCGGGAGATCAGCCAGTTCGAGGTGGTGCTGGAGCGGATCGCCCGCGGGCGGCCGGAACGCAGCATGGTGCTCACCGGGCTGCGCGGGGTGGGCAAGACGGTGCTGCTGAACACGTTCCGGTCCATGGCCCTGCAGCGGCTGTGGGGGACCGGGAAGATCGAGGCCCGGCCTGACCAGTCGATCCGGCGGCCGGTAGCCGCCGCGCTGCACATGGCGGTGCGGGAGCTCGCGCCCCGGCACCGGGCGCCGGACCGCGTGGACTACTTCCTCGGCGTCCTGAAGGCCTTCGCCCTGCGTGACCCGACGGCGCCCAAGGGCTCGTCGGTCACCACCGCGCTTGGCATTGACGCGCCCGCCCAGCGGGGCCGGGCCGACTCCGGCGACCTGGAGGTCGACCTCACCGAACTGTTCGCCGAAGCCGCCTCGGTGGCCGCCGATCTCGGCGTGGGGATCGCCCTGTTCGTCGACGAGATGCAGGACGTGCCCGCGGCCGACGTTTCCGCGCTGTGCGCCGCCTGTCACGAACTGTCGCAGACGGGCGGCCCCCTCATCGTGGTCGGGGCCGGGCTGCCGCACCTGCCTTCGGTGCTGTCGGCCAGCAAGAGCTATTCGGAGCGGCTGTTCCGGTACACCAGGATCGACCGGCTGGACCGGGAGGCCGCCGACCTCGCGCTGCTCGCCCCGGCGCAGCGCGAGGAAGTGACCTTCACCGCGGAGGCGCTTGACGCGCTGTATGCCGCGGCCGACGGCTACCCCTATTTCGTCCAGGCCTACGGCAAGGTCACCTGGGATGTGGCCGCGGCCAGCCCGGTCACCGCGGCCGACGTCCGGATGGCCTCGCCAGAAGCCGAGGGAGAGCTGGCCGTCGGGTTCTTCGGCAGCAGATACGAGCGGGCCACGCCGTCCGAGCGTGAGTATATGCGCGCGATGGCCGCGACCGGCGATGACCCGGTGCCGACGTCAGTGGTGGCCGACGAGCTCGGGCGTAAGCCGTCCAGCCTGTCCCCGGCCCGTGACGGGCTGATCAAGAAGGGGCTCATCTACAGCTCCGAGCGCGGGCTGATCGCGTTCACGGTGCCGCACTTCGGCAAATTCCTGCGCTCGCAGCCCGCCTAGCGGACTCTAAGGGTGTCTAGTACCAGCCCTAGAATCGGTTAGCTAACGGTGACGAGTTCCTGCCGGCCCAGGACCTCATCGGTGTCAGCGTCCAGGACCGCGGCCCTGATCGGGGGCCTGCGGGACTGAAGGTAGACGGCGAAGACGATGTTGACCCGCCGGCCTCGCGCCAGCCCCTGGTACACCACGAACCGCCAGCAGCCTTCGCGCCATACGTCGGCCGGGGCCGCGGCGGTGATCTGGTTCGCGTAGCGGCGCCACACCGAACTCGCGTGCAGAGCGGTCAGCGTGCGCCCGACCGGAAGCCTGCGCAGTTCACACGGTTCAGAGTAGCCGAGCCCGACCAGGATCTCGCCGAGCTCGGGCGACAGGAAGGCCAGCAGCGACAGCCCGAAGGCCAGGACGGCCAGCCACAGCTCGGCCATGGCCGCGGAGGAGGGCATGCGCAGCGGCGGCAGGCCGATCGTGGCCACGGCGGACACGCACAGCACCCCGGCCCGGGTAATGGCCCGCCACCCGATGGGCGTGCCGGACAGCTCGCCGAAGCAGCCGCAGCCGACGCTGGGCCGCCACTGCCGTGTCTCGTGCAGCGTGCCCACGGCGATCAGGAAGAACAGGGCGGTAGCCGAGCGCACGACGGTCGCGGGCAGACTCGAGGCGCTGGCCAGCCGGGTGCCCGCCGATTCCGCGGTCGCGATCAGCCCGAGACCCAGCCCGAGTTCGGCGGCGAACACGGCCATCGTGATCGGACGCCGCAGGCGCAGCGGGAACAAGCCGGTCAGCCCCATGCCCTCGGTGGCGGAATGTGCACGCCAGGCCCGCCACGTCTTGGCCACGCACGCGCCGAGCAGCAGGGCGGCGAGCAGCGGGATCTGCGCCTCCCGGATCTCAGTGAGCATCGGTCAGCCGCCAATCGTCATCGTGGCATTGAAGCAGCCCGTTTCGAGGGCCCCGCCGAGCTCGACGAACGCGGCCATGGTCAGGTCGGCGATCCGGCCCTTCTGCGAGGTCCCGCAGGTGACGCAGCGATCGCAGAACAACCGGGCGGTTGCCCCGCACCCGGTGACGGGAAGCGTCCTGGTGAGGTTGGTGCAGTCGTTACGCAGCCGGAGCATGCTGCCCACCGACAGATAGGGCAGGCGGATGCACCCCGGCCCGGGGGCGTGCGGGTCCACCGCTTGCAGGTCGCCCGAGCAGGCCACCTGGCCCGCCCCGCCCCGCTCGCAGCTCGTCTCGGGGTCCAGCGCGGGGTAGGCCAGCCCCAGCAGGTCATCCGGCTCCTCCCCGGGCTCGTGCCAGACCGCCGCCCCGCTGACCGGATCCGGTACGTGACCGCTGACCAGTGGCGGCGCGGGCGCGTGGCCCGCCCGGTAGGGCGGCTGCGAGGTGGCGGGGATCAGCGCGGACAGGTAACCGTCGTGCTTCACGCCGATCACGTCGATCAGGAAGCCGGGTTCGAGCCGCGGGAAGCGGACCTGAATCCGGCCCGCCGCCTCAGGAGCGATCATGACGATCTTGCGGCCCTTGGCCGGGCCCTCGTCGACCAGCAGGGTGGCCGGGCCCTCGCGCTCGATGACCGTCCCGGTCACCCGGCCGGCCTGGGCCCAGATCCGGTCTAGCACCGGACCACCGGGGCGCTTGCGCCTGACAATTGCGTGGTCACCGTGCCGCAGGGCCGCGGGCGGGACCGTGCCGCCGCGCCAGGCCTCGACCGAGGGGTCCAACGGGAAGCGCTGCTCGCCCCATTCGGTGCGCAGGACGAGCACGTGGGGGCTGACGTCAAGTATCCTGCCGGTCGCCGTGTACACCAACGTGCTGGTCGCAGGGACCCCAGGATTACCGTCACCCGCCGCTGCGTGCGGATGCTCCGGCTCGTCCCGCCGTCCGAGGACCGCTGCCGCCAGAAGCGATCTGCGTGCGAATCGGTCCGGACCGGTCGAGTCCGTGACATCGTCGCACCAACGGGAAATGTCAGCCAATTGCTGCACTTGCCCTCCGTGGGATTGCATAGGCCTGAGTATGACCCTGCTGGCTGGGGACAGTTACGTCAAGTCACTCGGACACGTTTGTCCGTGAGGGAACAGAGATACATCCCGGCGGATAGCCGTGGCCCGCTTGGCACGCCACGTCGTTTACTTAAAGTAGTCGATCTGCCTACCTTAAGTAAGGTAGGCGACATGGGCTTCGTCGGCGATGACCGGGAATCGCGCGTCAGCGACGACGATGCCGCATTCCGTGACTACGTGCTGGCCCGCGGGACCGCCCTACTGCGAATGGCGGTCATGCTCACCGGCAACCAGGCTGACGCCGAGGACCTGGTCCAGGCCGCGCTGGCCAATACCTTCCTGGCCTGGGACAAGATCAACGACCGGGCGGCCCTGGACGCTTATGTCCGGCGGGCCATGGTCAACACGCACATATCCTGGTGGCGCCGGCGCCGGCTGGAAGAATTCCCGACCGACCAGCTCCCGGATCAGGCGGTGGCCGACCACGCGCGGGAGAGCGACATGGCCGAAGTAGTCCGGCGGGCCCTGGACCGGCTGCCGGAGCGGATGCGCGCCGCCGTCATGCTCAGGTACTTCGAGGACATGACAGAACCGGAAATAGCCGCGCTGCTCGGGGTCAGCCTGGGCACGGTGAAGAGCACCGTGTCGCGGGCGGTGGCCAGGCTGCGCATCGACGCGGAACTCGGCCAGGACACCAGTCCCTGATCGCTGCCGGGCCGGGACTTATGGGCCGCAGCGGGCGTTAATTGCCGCTCCGCGAGGCCTACTGCTGACCGCCCGGCTCGTGGCACTATCAGGAATGCAGGCAGGTAGGCAGGTCAGGCGCCACAGGAGGTAGCCCGGTGCGCAGCACGATGATGGACATGCCGCTGACAATCGCCGCGATCATGCGCTACGGAACGTCGGTCTTCGGTAATCGCGAGGTTGTCACCTGCACCGAGGACGGGACCAGGCGCCGGACCTACGCCGAGGCGGGGCGCCGGGTGGCCCGGCTGGCTAACGCGCTGCGGCGGCTGGGCGTCGACGGCGACCAGCGGGTGGGCACGTTCATGTGGAACAACGCCGAGCACCTCGAGGCCTACCTGGCGATCCCCTCGATGGGCGCGGTTCTGCACACGCTGAACATCAGGCTGGCCCCGGCCGAAGTCGGTTACATCGCCACCCACGCGGAGGACCACGCCGTAGTCGTGGACGCCTCGCTGGTGCCCAAGTTCGCCGAGATCCTGCCGCACGCCTCGACCGTCAAGCACGTGATCGTGTCCGGGGCGCCGCTCGGCGAGATGCCCGGGGCCGACGAGCTGACCGGGGTCAGCGTGCACTCCTACGAGGAGCTGCTGGCGGCCGAGCCGGATTCGTACGACTGGCCCGCGCTGGATGAGTTCTCGGCCGCGGCCATGTGCTACACCAGCGGCACCACCGGTCACCCGAAAGGCGTCGTCTACAGCCACCGGTCCAGCTACCTGCATTCGATGGGGGCCTGCCTTGGCAACGCCTTTGCCATCAGCGACCGGGATCGCGTGCTGCCCGTGGTGCCCATGTTTCACGCCAACGCGTGGGGCCTGGCCTATGCCGGCCTGCTGTCCGGCGCCGCCCTGATCCTGCCCGACCGGTACATGCAGCCAGCCGCCCTGGTCCGGCTGATCAGCGACGAGCACGTCACGCTGGCCGGCGGGGTACCCACCATCTGGGCGGGCGTCCTGGCCCACGTGCGGGCCGAGGGCGGCGATCTGTCCTCGCTGCGCCTGGTGATCGCGGGCGGCTCCGCTGTGCCGCACGCGATGCAGGTCAGGTACGAGACCGAGCTCGGGGTGCGGCTGCTGCAGGCGTGGGGCATGACGGAAACCTCGCCGCTGGCCAGCGTGGCCAACCCGCCGCCCGGCCTGACCAGGGAAGAAGAGTGGCGGTACCGGGACAGCCAGGGCCGGGTGTTCTGCACGGTGGAGGCCCGGCTGGCCGGGGACGGCGGTGCCGTGCTGCCCAACGACGGCGAGGCGGTGGGCGAGGTCGAGGTCCGCGGCCCGTGGATCACCGGCTCGTACTACCAGGACGATGACCCGGCCAAGTTCCACGACGGCTGGCTGCGCACCGGGGATGTGGGGACGCTTGACTCCGGCGGCTACATCCAGCTGACCGACCGGGCCAAGGACGTGATCAAGTCCGGCGGCGAGTGGATCTCCTCCATGGAGCTGGAGAACGTCCTGATGGCCCACCCGGACGTGGCCGAGGCCGCCGTGATCGGGGTGGCCGACGAGAAGTGGGGCGAGCGCCCGCTCGCCGCCATCGTGCTGCGCGTCGGCGCCGACGTCACCGCGGACAAGCTGTGGGCCTTCCTGGCCGAGCAGGTCCCGCGCTGGCAGCTGCCCGAGCGCTGGTGCTTCATCCCCCAGGTGCCCAAGACCAGCGTGGGCAAGTTCTCCAAGCGCGCCATGCGCGCCGCGTACCAGGCAGGTGACTACGAGATCATCGAGATCCGCTGACACGGGCGGCGGTCAGACGGCCTGGCCGGGCCGGCCCGAATGCTTTGCCCGGTCAGGGTGACTACCGGTACGCTATGGCCCACCGCACCACTGATGCGGGTGGAGGATTCGCCTAGTCCGGTCTATGGCGCCGCACTGCTAATGCGGTTGGGTGGCAACACCCTCCGGGGTTCAAATCCCCGATCCTCCG
>CAWIHB010000018.1:0-43219 GCA_963835775.1 uncultured Actinomycetes bacterium
GCGAGCGGTTATACGCACCGCTAGTTTCGGCCGGACGCTGTCCGCTATATGTCCGTAACCACTGCCGCGCATCGACCCATCGTGACACACGCTGATACATGCCGTGACAAGAAGGAAACGGCCCGCCGGGCCGCGTTTCCGCAGCAAGCGGGCCGTTTTCGCAGGTGGTGGCAGGTGTTGGGTTCGAACCAACGTAGGCTGAGCCGACGGTTTTACAGACCGCTCCCTTTGGCCACTCGGGCAACCTGCCGTATGCCGCCGGCGCTGGGCGGCATCGCAAGGATAGCCCAAGACGCGGCCAGACAGTTAGCCGAACCGATCTTAGGCTGACGACGGCGCGTTCGGCGTGACGGTGGGCGGCCTGCCCGTCTAGCCTGAAGCCGTGGCATCGCAAGAGTCTTCCTTTGACATCGTGTCCAAACTCGACCGCCAGGAAGTGGACAACGCGCTCAACCAGGCGGCCAAGGAGATCAGCACGCGGTTCGACTTCCGCGGCGTGGGCGCGTCCATCGCCTGGTCCGGCGACCATGCGGTGGACATCAGGGCCAACAGCGAGGAGCGCGCCAAGGCGGTCCTGGACGTGTTCAAGGATAAGCTGGTCAAGCGGGGCGTCTCGCTGAAGACCCTGGACCCGGCCGACCCCAAGCTGTCCGGCAAGGAGTACCGGATGGCGGTGGCCCTCAAGGAGGGCATCACCCAGGACGACGCCAAGAAGCTGTCCAAGATCATCAGGGACGAAGGCCCGAAGGGCGTCCGGGCCCAGGTCCAGGGCGAGGAGCTTCGCGTCTCAGCCAAGAAGAAGGACGACCTGCAGGCGGTCATCGCCCTGCTGAAAGGCAAGGAATTCGACTTCGCCCTGCAGTTCGTCAACTACCGGTAACTTCATCACTTCTTTGCGTAGCGTATCAGCCTGCGGTACGGTTCGCGGCCCCTCTCCGCCCCTCTCTGCCGCGTAATGAAACCTCAGTTGTACCACCTTGGAGGGTGCTGAAAGCAGGGGCCGGCTTGCGCCGGCCGCGCAGGAGGCAGCGGCGGCCGACGGTAAGCGGCGGTAGCCGGCCAGGGCCTCGAGGCGGCGGACGCGCTCGCCTGCGGGGGGATGGGTGCGGAAAAGGGCGGCGAAACCGTCGGCGCGGAACGGGCTGGCGATCATCAAATGGCCGACCGAGGTCAGCCGGCCGTCGGGGGCCAGAGCCAGTTCGGCCGTGCCGGCGTCGATCTTGCGCAGGGCGCTGGCCAGGGCCACCGGCTCGCCGGACAGCAGCGCCCCCGCGGCGTCAGCCCGGAATTCAGCGGCCGGGGTCGCGGTCAGCCTGATGACCAGCGCGGCGATCGGGCCCAGGACCAGCATCAGCGTCGCCTCGAGCAGGCCCAGGCCGGACCCGGCGGTGCCGCGCGCCGAGACGGAGCCGGATGGCGCGGAACCAGACGGCGCGGAGCCGGATGGCGCGGAGCCGGATGGCGCGGAGCCGGATGGCGCGGAGCCGGATGGCGCGGAGCCGGATGGCGCGGAGCCGGATGGCGCGGAGCCGGATGGCGCGGCAGCGGCGCGGATGGGCAGGAAGCGCGCCACGCCCGCGGGGAACGTGATGAGGGTGGCCAGGCCGGCCGATACCGTGCCGGGCAGGATGTCCCGGCCCGAGACATGGGCCAGCTCGTGGCCGAGGACCGCGCGCAGCTCGGTCTCGTCCAGGGCCGCCAGCAGGCCTTCGGTGCAGCACACTGCGGCGGCGCGGGGGGCGCGGCCGACGGTGAAGGCGTTCGGCTGCTTGGCGGGTGACAGGTACAGCCGCGGCACCGGCAGCCGGCCCGCCGTGCTCAGCTCGCGGACCAGGCGGTAGAGGCCAGGCTGTTCCACCTCGCCGACCGGGCGGGCGGCCAGGGCGGACAGGGCCAGCCGGGCGCCGCCGAAGTCAGCCGGCGGCCTCGAGCAAGCCGACCAGGACCGCCCCGGCGATCACGCCGCCCGCGGCGGCGATCGCGGCCCCGATCGCGGCCCCGATCGCGGCCCCGACCGCCATCAGCAGCAGCGCTGCGGCGGCCAGCCGGGCGGCTGCGCCGGTCAGCACGGCCGCCAGCCACCGGTCACCGGCACGGTCATGCACCTCCCAGCGGCCCCGCGATCCTGCCTCGCAGTGGAATGATGGCACGTTCCCGCGGGGTGTGACATAAATCTCAGCAGGTGAGGCAGGGACGTTTCGTACATGCCTGGCAGCCAGTTCTTAACGGAATCTGTCACAACGTACATTGGCCGCGCCAGATCATCGCCGGCCTGGGAATATCACCTACCAGATGAACGTTCCACCGCCTGTTTTCGTCGTAGGATTTACAGCGTCTTAACGTAAGCCCCGGCCGCGGGGTGGTGCTGCGTGAACATTCGGCCGCAGCACGCGGAGGAGGTCTTCCGGCTGTGACCAAGCAGGTCCAGAAGCTCGATCATGTGATCATCAGGTTCGCCGGCGATTCCGGCGACGGCATGCAGCTCGCCGGCGACAGGTTCACGCAGGAGACGGCGGTCTTCGGCAATGACCTGTCCACGCTGCCGAATTTCCCGGCTGAAATCCGGGCGCCAGCCGGCACTCTGCCGGGCGTGTCGAGTTTCCAGCTGCATTTCGCCGACCACGATATCCTCACCCCGGGTGATGCGCCTGACGTGCTGATCGCCATGAACCCGGCGGCATTGAAGGCGAACATCAAGGATCTGCCGCGGGGCGGCGACCTGATCGTCAATACCGATGAGTTCACCAAGCGCAACCTGACCAAGGTGGGCTATACGGCCAACCCGCTTGAGGATGGCTCGCTGGAGCAGTACAACGTGCACACGGTGCCGGTCACCTCGATGACGGTCAAGGCCCTGGATAGCTTCGACATCACCAGGAAGGACGCCGAGCGGGCCAAGAACATGTTCGCGCTCGGCATGCTGTCCTGGCTGTATGACCGGCCCTTCGACGGCACGCTGTCCTTCCTGAAGGCCAAGTTCGCGACCAAGCCGGAGATCATGGCGGCTAACGTGGCGGCCTTCCAGGCGGGCTGGAACTTCGGCGAGACGACCGAGGCGTTCCCGGCCCGGTATGAGGTCAAGCCCGCCCCGCTGACGCCGGGCTCGTACCGGAATATCAGCGGCAACACCGCGCTGGCCTACGGGCTGGTCGCGGCCTCCCAGCTGGCCGGGCTGCCGCTGTTCCTGGGTTCCTACCCGATCACGCCGGCCTCCGACATCCTGCACGAGCTGGCCAAGCACAAGCGGTTCGGGGTGCGGACGTTCCAGGCCGAAGACGAAATCGCCGCCGTGGGCTCGGCCCTGGGCGCCGCCTTCGGCGGCTCGCTGGCCGTGACGTCCACGTCCGGGCCGGGCATGCTGCTGAAGGCGGAGACCATCGGCCTGGCCGTGTCGGTCGAGCTGCCGCTGATCGTGTGCGACATCCAGCGGGCCGGGCCGTCCACCGGGATGCCGACCAAGACCGAGCAGGCCGACCTGCTGCAGGCCATGTTCGGCCGCAACGGCGAGTCGCCGGTGCCGGTGGTGGCCGCGGCCAGCCCGGCCGGCTGCTTCGACGCGGCGATCGAGTCGGCCCGGATCGCGGTCAAGTACCGCACCCCGGTGATCCTGCTGTCGGACGGCTACCTGGCCAACGGCTCGGAGCCGTGGCGGATCCCGGATGTGGCCGGCCTGCCCGACCTGGCCGCTGAGTTCTCCTTCGCCAACGGCCAGGCCCAGACGACGGCGGGTTCGAGCCGTTCCGGCGGGACCCGGTCACGCTGGCCCGGCCGTGGGCGACCCCCGGCACCCCGGGCCTGGAGCACCGCATCGGCGGCATCGAGAAGGCCGACGTCACCGGCGAGATCTCCTACGACCCGGACAACCACGACCGGATGGTCCGGCTGCGCCAGGCCAAGATCGACGGCATCGCGGCCGACATTCCCCCGCTGGCCGTCGACGACCCGGACGGGACTGCCCGGGTGCTGGTGCTCGGCTGGGGATCGACGTTCGGCTCCATCGGCGCGGCGGTCCGCCTGGCCCGCCACGCCGGGCACTCGGTGGCCCAGGCGCACCTGCGGCACCTCAACCCGTTCCCACCCAACCTGGGCGAGGTGCTCCGCCACTACGACCAGGTGCTGGTGCCGGAAATCAACCTCGGCCAGCTGGCCCTGCTGCTGCGCGGCCGGTTCCTGGTCGACGTGATCTCCTACAACCGGGTCCGCGGCCTGCCGTTCCAGTCCGCTGAGCTCGCCGGCGTGATCGAGGATGTGATCGGCCATGTCTGAGGTAAACGGCACTGACACCAACGGCCACCATGAGCAGGCAGGTGCGGGCGAGGGCGAAGGCCACCGGCTCGCCTCGCTGGCCTTGGTACCTAAAGCCACGGCCCGTTCGGCCGCCAAAGATTTTAAGTCAGACCAGGAAGTTCGCTGGTGCCCGGGCTGCGGCGACTACGCCATCCTGGCCGCGTTCCAGGCTTTCCTGCCCGGGCTGGAGGTGCCGCGCGAGAACGTGGTCGTCATCTCCGGTATCGGCTGCTCGTCCCGGCTGCCGTATTACGTCAACACCTACGGGATGCACTCCATCCACGGCCGCGCGCCGGCCATCGCCACCGGCCTGGCGGCCTCCCGGCCCGACCTGTCGGTCTGGGTCATCACCGGCGACGGGGACGCGCTGTCGATCGGCGGCAACCACCTGATCCACGCGCTGCGGCGCAACGTCAACATCAAGATCCTGCTGTTCAACAACCGGATCTACGGGCTGACCAAGGGCCAGTACTCGCCCACCTCCGAGCAGGGCAAGGTCACCAAGTCCACCCCGTTCGGCTCGCTGGACCACCCGTTCAACCCGGTGTCGCTGGCGCTGGGCGCCGACGCGAGCTTCGCGGCCCGGACCATCGACTCCGACCGCAGGCACCTGACCTCGGTGCTGCGGGCCGCCGCCGACCATCAGGGCGCCGCGTTCATCGAGATCTACCAGAACTGCCCCATCTTCAACGACGACGCGTTCGCGCCGCTGAAGGAGGCGGCCTCGGCGGGCCAGAAGCTGATCAAGCTGGAGCACGGCCAGCCGGTCCGGTTCGGGCCGGGCGGATCCCAGGGCCTGCGGTTCGGCCGGTTCGGGCAGCTCGAGGCGGTCGACGTCGAAGGCGCCGATGCGGACACACTGATCACCCACGACGCGCACCGGCCCGACCCGTCCTACGCGTTCGCGCTGTCCCGGCTGGACTCCGGCGACTTCCGGCACACCCCGGTCGGGGTGTTCCGCCAGGTGGAGCAGCCGAGCTACGACCAGCTCATGGCCGACCAGATCGCCGCCGCCCAGGCCCGCAGCGGCCCCGGCGACCTCGGCGCCCTGCTGGCCGGCCACGACACCTGGGAAGTCAGCTAACGGTCCTGCCCAGCTCCCCGGCTGGTCAATTTTGGGCCGAACGGGCCGTGGTGCTCGCCACCGGCTACGGGTCCGAGATCGTGGACATTTACCTCTTCGTAGCTGGGGTTGGGCGTGAACCCGCCCGCATAGCCGACCGCAGGGGTAACCACGGGGGCCAGGCACCTGTTCCGGCTCAGCCGGTGCGCTTCTCCACGAAGTCGCATAGGGCCAGGAACGCGGCCCGGGCCGGCCCGGAGGGCAGGGCCATGATCTCGCTCCTGGCCCCCTGGGCCCAGCTCAGCACGTGCACGCGGGACTCGGCCACGGCCGGGTGGGTACGCAGCAGGGCCAGCGTCTCGGTCACCAGCGCGTCGTCGGACAGGTCGGCCTCGGTGAGCAGCCAGTGCAGCCGGGCCTCGGCCCCAGACGAGCCAGCCGCGGACGAGCCAGCCGCGGACGAGGAGCGCATCGCGTACAGCACGGGCAGTGTCCGTACGCCCTGGCGCAGGTCGGTGCCCGGGGTCTTGCCGGACTGGGCCGGGTCGCTGGCGATGTCGATCACGTCGTCGGACAGCTGCCAGGCCACGCCGAGCTGCTCGCAGGCCACCGCGATCCGGGCCGTGATGTCGTCGGCCGCGCCGGAGAACATGGCGCCGAACCGGCCGGAGGTGGCGATCAGCGATCCGGTCTTCTCGGTGATCACGTGCATGTAGTGGTCCAGCGGGTCCTGGCCGGACCGCGGGCCGAGGGTCTCGGCCAGCTGCCCCTCGACCAGCCGGTTGAACGTCTCGGCCTGGATCCGGACCGCGTCCGGGCCGAGGTCGGCCAGGATGCGGGAGGCCTGGGCGAACAGGAAGTCGCCGGTCAGGATGGCGACGGAGTTGCTCCACCGCGAGTTGACCGAGGGATGGCCCCGGCGGACCTCGGCCTCGTCCATGACGTCGTCGTGGAACAGAGTGGCCAGGTGGGTGAGCTCGATGGCCACCGCCGCCTGGATGACCCGCGGGTCCTTCGGCTGGCCGAACTGCGCGGCCAGCAGCACCAGCAGAGCCCGGAAGCGCTTGCCGCCGGCGTCGATGGCGTGCCGGGAGGCCTCGGTGAACAGTTCCTCGTCCGGATGCGCGGTCTGGGCCAGCAGCGCCTCGACCCGGGCCAGGTCGTCAAGTACCTCCGCCTCGAGGGCGGAGTCGGGGAAATCCACCGGAACTGCGGTGATCACATGCTCTCCACGTCATCGGCACGCGCGAACGCCTCGAATTTTCGAGTATGCCCGTTCTCGGCCGGCCCAACCAGTGCCGCACGTCCCATCAAGCCCCCAGACTCAGCTGACGAACAGCTGGTTCGCCGCGTGCGAGGCCAGAGAGAGCACCGGTTCTGGCACGATGCCCAGCACCACCGTGGCCAGTGCGCCCAGGCCCACCGCGGTGCCGGTGAACACGCTGGGCACGACCACTTCGGGCCCGTCGGGCACCGGGTCGCTGAAGAACATCAGCACGATCACGCGGACGTAGAAGAACGCCGCGATGGCGCTGGCCAGCACGCCCACGATGACCAGGGGCGTCTCGCCGGCGGCGATGGCCGCCTGGAACACGGCGAACTTCCCGATGAACCCGCTGGTCAGCGGGATCCCGGCGAAGGCCAGCAGGAACAGCGCGAAGGTGCCCGCCACCAGCGGCGAGCGCCGCCCCAGGCCCGCCCACCGCGACAGGTGCCCGGCCTCGCCGCCGGCGTCTCTGACCAGGGTGATGACCGCGAACGCGCCCACTGTGGTCAGGCCGTATGAGGCCAGGTAGAACAGGCTGCTGGACAGGCCGGCCGTGCTGACCGCGATGACCGCGGTCAGCACGAACCCGGCGTGCGCGATCGAGGAGTAGGCCAGCAGCCGCTTCACGTCCGTCTGGGTGATGGCGATGACGGCGCCTACCACCATGGTGAGGACGGCGACCACCCACAGGGCCGGCCGCCAGTCCCAGGTCAGGTTGCCGAACGCCACATAGAACACGCGCAGCAGCGCGCCGAAGCCGGACACCACCGTGCAGGAGGCCATCAGCGCGGTCACCGGCGTCGGCGCGCCCTGGTACACGTCGGGCTTCCAGCCCTGGAACGGCACGGCCCCGACCTTGAACAGCAGCCCGGTCCCGGTCAGCGCGATCCCGGCGTACAGCAGGGTGCCGTTGGAGGTATTGGACGTAGCCGCCGCGGCGATGGCCGGCAGCGACACCGAGCCGGCGAAGCCGTACAGCATGGCCACGCCGAACAGGAACAGGGCCGAGGAGAACGCGCCCAGCAGGAAGTACTTCATGGCCGCCTCGTGCGACAGCAGGCGGCGGCGCCTGGCCAGCCCGCACAGCAGGTACAGCGGCAGCGACAGCACCTCGAGCGCGACGAACATGGTCAGCAGGTCGTTGGACGCCGGGAACAGCATCATGCCGCCCACCGCGAACAGCGTCAGCGGGAAGATCTCGGTGTGCATGGCCCCGGTGACCAGGCCCTCGCGCTCTTCCGGGCTGCCGGGCGGCGCGGCCGCCTGCGCGGCGAACGGGCTGTTGGCCGGGTCGGCGATGAGCAGCACGCTGACGAAGGCCAGGATCACGATCGTGCCCTGGATGAACAGGGTGGGCCGGTCCACGCCGACCGCGCCCATGGCGGCCACGTGGCCGGCGCTGCCGTTGGCGAAGATGCTGTCCGAGGCGGCCACGATGGTCAGCACGAACGCCACCACCAGGGCGGCCAGGGTCAGCGTGAGCTGCACGCTGCGGCGCATGTAGCGGGGAGCGAACGCCTCGACCAGGACGCCGATTACCGCGGCGCCGAACACGACCAGCATCGGCGAGAGCTGGCCGTACTCGATGCTGGGCGGGGTGATGGTCCCGCTGGCGGCCCCGGCGGCACCCGCCGCGTGGGCCGCGAGAGCCGCCGGGGCGGCCAGGACGCCGGTCACGGTGCCATTCCCTTCTGCCCGGCACTGGTATAGGCCGCGGTGGTAAACCCGGGCGCCGGATGCGCGGGCTGCGGATCGACCTCGTGCACCTGCGCCATGGTCACCTGGACCGCCGGGTTGATGATGTCGAGCACCGGCTTCGGGTAGACCCCGACCCCGATGATCAGCACGACCAGCGGCGCGACGGCCAGCAGTTCGCGCGGCTTCAGGTCCTTCATGCCGGCCACCTGGTCACGGACCGGCCCGCCCGCCACGCGCTGATACATCCACAGGATGTAGATGGCGGCCAGGATGATGCCGGCGGTGGCAAAGGTGGCGGCCACCTTGTACCGGGAGAACGTCCCGATCAGGACCAGGAACTCGCTGACGAACGTGGACAGCCCCGGCAGCGAAAGCCCGGCCAGGCCGGAGATCAGGAACAGGCCGGCCAGCAGCGGCGCGACCTTCTGCACGCCGCCGAAGTCCGCGATCCGGTTCGAGCCGCGCCGGGTGATCAGGAACCCGGCCAGGATGAACAGCGCGCCGGTAGCGAACCCGTGGTTGACCATGTAGAGCGTGGCGCCCGCTACGCCCTGGCTGGTCATGACGAACACGCCCAGCACGATGAAGCCGAAGTGGGAGATCGAGGTGTAGGCGATCAGCCGCTTCATGTCCTGCTGACCGATGGCCACGATGGCGCCGTACAGGATGCCGATCACGGCCAGCGTGATGACCAGCGGGGTGAAGTACTTGGCGCCGTCGGGGAACAGCTCCCAGCAGAACCGCAGCATGCCGTAGGTGCCCACCTTGTCCAGCACGCCGACCAGCAGCACGGCCGCGCCCGGCTGGGCCGAGGCGGCGGCGTCGGGCAGCCAGGTGTGGAACGGCCACAGCGGCGCCTTGATCGCGAATGCGATGAAGAACCCGAGGAACAGCCACTTCTGCACGGTCGGGCTCAGCGAGACGTTGACCAGCTCGCTGAACAGGAACGAGCCGTGGTGCCCGGTGGCGGCGCTGCGCACCGAGTACACGTACAGCGCGATGACCGCGACCAGCATGAGCAGCCCGCCCAGCAGGCTGTAGAGCAGGAACTTGACCGCCGCGTACTGCCGCTTCCCGACCCCGTAGCTGCCAATCATGAAGTACATCGGCACCAGCATGGCCTCGAAGAACACGTAGAACAGGAACACGTCGGTGGCCGCGAATACGCCGATCATCATGGTCTCGAGCACCATGAGCAGCGCGAAGTAGGTCTTCACGCTGTGCCGGCCCGATTCGGCGTCGTTCCACGAGGCCAGGATCACCACCGGCATCAGCACCGCGGACATCGCGATCAGGACCAGTGCGATGCCGTCCACGCCCAGCGCGTAGTGCACGCCGAAGGCCGGGATCCACGAGTAGACCTCGGTGAACTGGTAGTTCGGGCCGCCGACCTGGAACTTGACCGCGATGATGATCACCACGACCAGCGTCAGCAGCGAGAAGAGCAGGGCCAGCCACTTCGCCGCCGTGTCCCGGGCGCGCACGTCGGCCGGGGCGCTGTCGGCGGGCAGGCCGGGCACCGCCATGATCACGATCGCGCCGAGCAGCGGCAGGGCGCCCGCAATGGTCAGCCAGGGAAAGCCGTTCATCTAGAGCCTCACCGCCAGGAGCAAGGCGACCAGCACAGCGGCGCCGAAGAACATAGACAGCGCGTAGGAGCGCACGTAACCGGTCTGCAGCCGCCGCCACCGGCCCGACGTCCCGCCGACCAGCGCGGCCAGGGAGTTCACCAGGCCGTCCACGCCGCGCTGGTCGAAGTACACCGACAGCCGGGTCAGCCACAGGCCGGGCCGCATCAGGACCGACTCGTTGAACGTGTCGCCGTACAGGTCCTTCCGGGCCGCGACGACCAGAGGATTCCCCCGCGGCGCCGTCGCGGGGACCGGGACCCGGCCGTACATGACCCAGCCGAGGCCCACCCCGGCCAGGGCCAGCGCCAGCGCCACGCCCCCGGCGACGGTGAAGAACCCGTGCGAGACCGGCGGTACCCCCACGACCGGGGCGAGGAACTTCTCCAGCCGGTCGTTGATGACGAGGAATCCGCCCGCGCCGACCGAGCCGATCGCGATCACGACCATCGGCCAGGTCATCACCGGCGGCGACTCGTGCGGATGCGCCTCGTCCTTCCAGCGCCGCTTCCCGTGCCAGGTCATGAGCATCATCCGGGTCATGTAGAACGCGGTGAGCCCGGCACCGATCAGCGCGCAGATGCCGAGGACCCAGCCGCCCGCGCCGTGCTCGGTGAAGTCGCCCTCGATGATGGGGTCCTTGGCGTAGAACCCGGAGAACGGCGGGATGCCGATGATGGCCAGGTACGCCAGGCCGAACGTCACGTAGGTGACCGGCAGGAAGCGGGCCAGCCCCCCGTAGCTCCGCATGTCCTGCTCGTCGTCCATGCCGTGGATCACCGAGCCCGCGCCGAGGAACAGCCCGGCCTTGTAGAACCCGTGCGAGAGCAGGAGCGCGATCGCGAACACGTATCCCTCGGGCCCGAGGCCGGCCCCGAGCGTCATGTAGCCGATCTGGCTCATGGTGGACCCGGCCAGCGACTTCTTGATGTCGTCCTTGGCCGCGGCGATGATGCCGCCGAACAGCAGCGTGACCGTGCCGACCACGGCGATGCCGATCCGCGCGTCCGGCGACAGCGCGAGGATCGGGTTGGACCGGACCAGCAGGTAGACCCCGGCGGTGACCATGGTCGCGGCGTGGATCAGCGCCGACACGGGCGTGGGACCCTCCATCGCGTCCAGCAGCCAGGACTGCAGCGGCACCTGCGCGGACTTCCCGCACGCGCCGAGCAGCAGCAGGAACCCGAGTGCGGTGGCCACCCCGCTCCCGCCGGACGGAACCTGGCCGAACACCCCGGTGAAGGACACCGTGCCGAACGCGCTGAACATCAGGAAGATGGCCAGCGTGAGGCCGGCGTCGCCGATCCGGTTGACGACGAACGCCTTCTTCGCCGCCACCGCCGCCGAGTTCCGTTGCTGCCAGAACCCGATCAGCAGGTAGGAGGCCAGGCCGACGCCTTCCCATCCGACGTAGAGCACCAGGTAGTTGTCGGCCAGCACGAGCAGCAGCATGGACGCGAGGAACAGGTCCATGTAGCCGAAGAAGCGCCGCCGGTCGGTGTCGTGCGCCATGTAGCCGACCGAGTAGATGATGATCAGCGACCCGACTCCGGTGATCAGCAGCACGAAGCAAATCGACAGCGGGTCGATCAGCAGGTTTACGCTGGCCTGGAAGTGCCCCACCAGGATGTACGTGTACACGTGCTGGTCCTGCTCGCGGTTGGTGTCCCCGAGCAGGGCGAAGAAGGCGATCACGCCGTAGACGAACGCGGCGACCGGCATCAGGCACCCGAGCAGGTGCCCCCACCGGTCGGTGCGCCGGCCGCCGACCAGCAGCACTACCGCGCCGAAGAGCGGGAAGGCGAGCAGCAGCCACGACAGCTTCAGCGCCCCGGCAGCTGGCACGGTAGCAAGCGCCTGGGCGTGAGCGACGTCCGCGAGGGCCGTGCCAGTCAAGGTCGTCATCCCCTCAGTGCTATCGGGAGCGCGCGCGTCGGCAAGCCGCCGCGCGGCCGCTCAGTACTTGAGCAGGTTAGCGTCGTCCACCGACGCGGACCTGCGGGCCCGGTAGATCGCCATCAGGATCGCGAGGCCCACCACGACCTCGGCGGCGGCCACCACCATGACGAAGAACGCGATGACCTGCCCGTCCAGGTTGCCGTGCATGCTGGCGAACGCGACGAAGGCCAGGTTGCACGCGTTCAGCATCAGCTCGATGCACATGAACACGACGATGGCGTTGCGCCGGATCAGCACGCCGACCCCGCCGATGACGAACAGGATCACCGACAGGGCCACGTAGTGCACCGGGCTCATGACTCGGCCCTCCCGGACGGCTCGATCTCCCGCTCGCCGCTTTCCGCCTCGATCACGATGGTTTCCTCAGGCGGAACGAACTCTGGTCGCTCGGTCACGCTTCGCTGCGACAGGGCCGTGCTGACCGACAGGTCGGACGTGCTGCCGTCCGGCAGCAGGGCAGGCCGGTCGGCCGAGTCGTGCAGCGCGTACACGCCGGGGGACGGGTCCGGAACCAGGTGGCCGCTGGCCAGCCGCCGGGCGGCAAGTTCCCGCTGGGTGGGCTTGGGCGAGGTGCGCTCCCGGTGGGCCAGCACCATCGCGCCGAGCGCGGCGGTGATCAGCAGCGCGCCGGTCACTTCGAACGGGAACACGTAGGTGGTGAAGATCAGCGTGGCGAGGCCGGTCAGGTTGTCCGCCCCGTTGGCCGCGGTGGGCTTGACCGCCGGCCCGATGGCGGCGTGCCCGATGCCCAGGATCAGGAGCACGAACAGGCCGATGGCGACCAGGCCGGCGGCCATCCGCTGGCCCTTGATGGTCTCCACGATCGAGTCCGACGAGCTGATGCCGATCAGCATGATCACGAACAGGAACAGCATCAGCACCGCTCCGGTGTACACGATGATCTGCACGAAGGCCAGGAACGGCGCGCCCTGCATGGCGTACATGGTGGCCAGGCTGAGCATCACCACGGCCAGCATCAGGGCGCAGTGCACGGCCCGCCGGACCAAGATCATGGCCAGCGCGGCGCCCACCGAGGCCACGGCCAGGATCCAGAAGAGGGTCTCCCGCGCGATGACATCGGCGTTGGTGCCCGGCGCGGCGGCCAGTACGCCTCTCACGTGTCATCTCCCTTGTCCTCGCGGACGTCCGGCGGGGCCCACGACAGCGAGGCGTCCGGGGATCCGGCGAATACCGCCGGGCCCGACGGGCCGCCCGGCCCGGACATGCCGGGCGCGCGGGGACCGGTCACCAGGCCGGCCGCGCCGAGGCGGTAGTAGTCCTTCTCGTCGTCGCCGAGCCGCATCGGGTGCGGCGGCGCCTCCGTGCCCTGCAGCAGCGGGACCAGCAGCTGCTCCTTGGTCCAGATCAGGTTTTCCCTGCTGTCGTCGGCGATCTCGTACTCGTTGGTCATGGTCAGCGCGCGCGTCGGGCAGGCCTCGATGCACATGCCGCACAGGATGCAGCGCAGGTAGTTGATCTGGTACACGTACCCGTACCGCTCGCCGGGGGAGAACCTGGCCTCCGCCGTGTTGTCCCGGCCCTCGACGTAGATGGCGTCTGCGGGGCAGGCCCAGGCGCACAGCTCGCAGCCGATGCACTTTTCCAGCCCGTCGGGCCACCGGTTGAGCTGGTGGTGGCCGTGGAACCGGGGCGCGGTGGGCTTTTTGACCTCGGGGTACTCGACGGTCTCGACCTTCCGGAACATCTCGTGGAAGGTGACCCCGAAGCCCTTGATCGGGTTGAGGAAATCAAGCACCGGTGACCTCCCGGGTGGAGGTTTCGTGGTCCAGGCCGACACCGTGATAGTGCGGCAGGTCGGGCGGCGGCACCGGGAAGGCCGAGGCGGGTGCGGTGGCCGCCGCCTCCCCGCCGTCGGGCGCCGCTTCGGGCGCGGCGTACCTGGCGGCTCGCTGCTGCGCGGCGGTGTCCCACATCCAGGCCATCGCCACCACGATGAGCAGGACCACGCCGCCCACCACGTACGGGATCTTGTTGTGCGTGTCGAGCCGCCAGGCGCGCACGGTGGCGATCAGCAGGATCCACACGATGGAGACCGGGATCAGGACCTTCCAGCCGATCGCCATCAGCTGGTCGTACCGGACCCGGGGCAGGGTCCCGCGCAGCCAGATGTAGCAGAACAGGAAGATATAGACCTTGATCACGAACCACAGCACCGGCCACCAGCCGCTGTTGGCGCCCGACCACAGCGACAGCGGCCACGGCGCCCGCCAGCCGCCCAGGAACAAGGTGGTGGCCAGCGCGGAGACCGTCGTCATGTTGATGTACTCGGCGAGGTAGAACATCGCGAACTTCAGCGACGACAACTCGGTGAGGTAACCGGCCACCAGCTCGCCCTCCCCCTCGGGCAGGTCGAACGGCAGCCGGTTGGTCTCGCCCACCATGGTGAACAGGTAGATCACGAACGAGACCGGCAGCAGCCACGCGTACCACTCGTGCTGCTGAGCGGAGACGATGGCGGTGGTCGACAGCGAGCCCGCGTACAGGAACACGGCCACGAAAGAGAGGCCCATCGCGATCTCGTAGCTGATCACCTGGGCGGCCGAGCGCAGCGCGCCGAGCAGCGAGTACGGCGATCCGGAGGCCCAGCCGGCCAGCACGACCCCGTACACGCCGATCGAGCTCATGGCCAGTATCAGCAGCACCGCCACCGGCAGGTCGGTCAGCTGCAGCGGCGTGTGATGGTGGAAGATCGAGACCTCCGGGCCCCACGGGATGACCGCGAAGCTGATGAAGGCGATCGACGCCGATATCACTGGCGCGGCCATGAACACCAGCCGGTCCGCGGTCCGGGGGATAATGTCTTCCTTCAGCCCCAGCTTGATCGCGTCCGCGATCGGCTGTAGCAGGCCGAACGGGCCCGCCCGGTTCGGGCCCGGCCGGTTCTGCATCCGGCCGATGACCCGGCGTTCGGCCCAGATCATGAACAGGGTGGTCAGCATCAGGAAGAGGAAGACGATAGCCACCTTGAGCAGCACCAGCCACCAGATGAGCTGGTTGAAGTCGCTGAGCGTGGGGTCAGCCGCAGGAACCGCGAGCACCCCTGCCTGCATCATTCCGGCCTCCTCAGCGTGACCGTCGCGCCGTGTCCCGCGCTCAGCTGGGCGCGGATGGTGGCCCCGGTCCAGGCCGCGGGTCCCTGCTCGCCCGGGTACGGCGCGAGCTCGGCCGCCGCGCCCGCCCGGGCCAGCCCCGCGGCCGGCAGCCAGACCACGTGGTCGGCCATCGGCACGACCGCGACCGGCACCGTGACCGAACCCCGGTCGGTGGCCACGGTCACCTTATCGCCGTCGGCCACGCCCGCCTCGGCCGCGGTGGCCGGGGACATCCGGGCCACCACCGGCCGGGCCGTGCCGGCCAGCGAGGGCTCGCCGTCCTGCATGCTCCCGCTGTCCAGCAGCTGGCGCCAGGTGGAAAGAAGTATTGTCCCGGGGGGACGATCCCCCCCATACCCCCCCTGATCCTGGGGGGGCTGCCCGCCCCCCCAGACCCCCCTGGGGCCCCCCTGCCGGGGGGGAACCGCGCCCATCTGGGGCGGCGCCGGGCGGGCGCCGTGCCAGGTGCCGAGCGCGGCCAGCTCGGCCCGGGCGGCCGCGGCGTCGGGCAGGCCCAGGTGTACGTCCATCTGGTCGGCGATCGCGCCGAGCACGTACAGGTCGGTGCGGACCTCGGGAACCATCAGCGCCGCGGCGAACGAGCCGCCGCGGCCTTCCCAGTTCACGAACGTGCCGGCCTTCTCCGCCACGGCGGCGACCGGCAGGACCACGTCGGCCCGGTCGGTGACCGGACCGGCCCGCAGCTCGAGGCTGACCACGAACGGGGCCATCTCGATCGCGTGCAGCGCGGCCTGCGGGTCGGGCAGGTCGGCCGGGTCGACGCCCGCCACCACCAAGGCGCCGAGCTCGTGCGCCGCGGCGGCGGCCAGGATCGCCGCGGTGTCGCGGCCCGGCGTGGCGGGCAGGGAGCTCTTGCCCCAGGCCCGGGCCACCTCGGTGCGCGCCGCGGCGTCG
Organism: uncultured Actinomycetes bacterium; assembly: GCA_963835775.1. GTDB lineage: Bacteria > Actinomycetota > Actinomycetes > Streptosporangiales > Streptosporangiaceae > Palsa-504. Next base: position 15,931 of record CAWIHB010000018.1, read on the forward strand.
GTCACCGGCCGGCCGACGGGCAGCAGCCCGGGCAGGGCGCCCGCCTCGACGGCACCCCGCTCGCCGGCCCGGCGCGGCACCCAGGCCAGCCGGGCTCCCGACGCCACCGCGAGCGTCCCCAGCGCCGCGTACGCGCCAGGCACCTCGGCCAGGCGCTCGCCGGCCAGGACGATCGCGCCGGACGCGCCCAGCGCCTGATGCGCCTGATGCCAGACGTCCTCCTCTCGGGGGGAGCGATCCCCCCCAGACCCCCCCTGCTCTTGGGGGGAAACCGTTCCCCCCAAACCCCCTCGGCCCCCTCGACGGCCCGCGGCCAGCGCGGTCAGCGCGGCCGCCTCGTCTGAAGGCAGGGTGGGCAGCAGCGCGCCGGACAACTTGGCCAGGCCCGGGCTGGCCAGCGCGGCCACCGAGAACACCCGCAGGCCGTGACGGCGGACCGCCTTGCGCAGCCGCAGGAACACGATGGGCGACTCGTCCTCGGGCTCGAACCCGGCCAGCAGCACCGCGGGCGCCTGCTCCAGGTCGGCGTAGGTGACGTCCATGCCGCGGCCGGCCACCGAGGCGGCCAGGAACTGCTCCTCCTCGGCCGAGTGGGCGCGGGCCCGCATGTCGACGTCGTTGGTGTCCAGGGCCACCCGGGCGAACTTGGCGTAGGCGTAGGCGTCCTCCAGGGTCAGCCGCCCGCCGGTCAGGACCCCGGCACCGTGCGGGCCGTCGCCGTCCGCGTCACGCGCGGCGGCCAGCCCGGCCGCGGCCACGGCCAGCGCGTGCGGCCAGGACGACGGGACCAGCACCCCGCGGGAGTCCCGGACCAGCGGCCCGGTCAGCCGGTCGAGCTGGGTGGCGTAGCTGAAGGCCCAGCGGCCCTTGTCGCAGTTCCACTCCTCGTTGACCGCCGGCTCCTCGCCCGCCAGCCGCCGCATGACCCGGCCGCGCCGCACGTCGGTCCGCAGCCGGCACCCCGAGGCGCAGTGCTCGCACACGCTCGGCACCGACACCAGGTCGAACGGCCGGGACCGGAACCGGTAGGCCGCTCCGGTCAGCGCGCCGACCGGGCAGACTTGCACGGTGTTGCCGGAGAAGTAGGAGTTGAACGGCTTGCCCGCGGCGGTGCCGATCATCTGGGCCGGCCCGCGCCCGAGGAACTCGATGAACGCGTCCCCGGCGATCTCCTCCGACGTGCGGGTGCACCGGGTGCACGAGATGCACCGCTCGCGGTCCAGCAGCACCTCGGTGGAGATGGGCACCGGCTTATCGAAGGTCCGCTTCTCCTCGGTGAACCGGGTCTCGCCCTGGCCGTTGGACATGGCCTGGTTCTGCAGCGGGCACTCGCCGCCCTTGTCGCACATCGGGCAGTCCAGCGGGTGATTGATCAGCAGCAGCTCCATCACGCCGCGCTGCGCCTTCTCGGCCATCGCCGAAGTGAGCTGGGTGTGCACCACCATGCCCTCGCTGCACGGGGTGATGCACGAGGCGAGCGGCTTGCGCTGGCCTTCCACCTCGACCAGGCACTGGCGGCAGGCGCCGATCGGGTCGAGCAGCGGGTGGTCGCAGAACCGCGGAATCTGGATGCCGAGCAGCTCGGCGGCCCGGATGATCAGTTCGCCCTTGGGCACCTTGATCTCGAAGCCGTCGATGGTGACGGTCACCGTGTCCCGGATGATCTCCACGGTCATGCCTGGCTCCAGAGCGTTGACGCTGCCGGGTCGAAGGGACAGCCGCCCTCCTTGTGGTGCTGGACGAACTCGTCCCTGAAGTAGCGGACCGCGGAGGTGATCGGCGGTGTCGCGCTGTCGCCGAGCGCGCAGAACGCGCGGCCGGTGATGTTGTCGCAGATGTCCAGGAGCTTTTCGACGTCTTCCTCGGTCCCCTGGCCGTGTTCCAGCCGGTCCAGGATGCGGACCAGCCAGAACGTGCCCTCCCGGCACGGCGTGCACTTCCCGCACGACTCGTGCTGGTAGAACTCGGTCCAGCGGAGCACCGCGCCGACCGCGCAGGTGGTGTCGTCGAAGATCTGCACCGATCTGGTGCCGAGCTGGGACCCGGCGGCGGCGACCGACTCGAAGTCCAGCGGCACGTCCAGGTGCTGGTCGGTGAGTATCCCCGCCGACGAGCCGCCCGCGGTCCAGAACTTGAGCCGGCGGCCGCCGCGCATCCCGCCGGACAGCTCGAGCAGCTCGCGCAGCGTGATGCCGAGCGGCGCCTCGAAGGTCGCCGGCGTGGTCACGTGGCCGGAGAGGTTGAAGATCCCGAAGCCCTTGGACTTTTCCGTGCCGAGGTCGGCGAACCAGTCGGCGCCGTTCAGCATGATCGACGGCACGGTGGCGATCGACTCCACGTTGTTCACGTTCGTCGGCAGCGAGTACACGCCGGCCACGGCGGGGAACGGCGGCTTGTTCCGCGGCAGCCCGCGCTTGCCCTCCAGCGAGTCGAGCAGCGCGGTCTCCTCGCCGCAGATGTAGGCGCCGGCCCCGGCGTGGATGATGACTTCCACGTCGAACCCGGAGCCCAGGACGTTCCGGCCGAGGTATCCGGCCGCGCGTGCCTCCTGCACCGCGTTGCGCAGCCGCCGGATCACGTGCAGGACCTCGCCCCGGACGTAGATGAACGCGTGGCCGGCCCCGATCGCGTAGCAGGCGATGGCCGCGCCCTCGATGAGCAGGTGCGGGTTGGCCATCATCAGCGGGACGTCCTTGCAGGCACCCGGTTCTGATTCGTCCGCGTTGACCACCAGGTAGTGCGGCTTGTCGTCGTCCTGGGGCAGGAAGCCCCACTTCATGCCGGTCCCGAAGCCGGCCCCGCCGCGGCCGCGCAGCCCCGCGTTCCGCACGGTCGCGATGACCTCGGTGCGCGGCATGCCGAGCGCCTTCGGCAGCGCCTGCCAGCCGCCGGTCCGCCGGTACCCGTCAATAGTGAACAGGTCGGGCTGGTCCCAGTGCGCGGTCAGCACCGGGGTCAGGGTGTCGGTCACCGCCGCTCCTTGCTAACCCGGGGGGACGACCCCCCGGAACCCCCCGCTGCGCTTCGCGCCCCGCTGCGGTCCCCGCCGTAGTATCGCCCGGCCGGAGGGGCCGCAGGCCCCTCGCGGACCGCACGATTGCGGGGCTCCGCCCCGCGCGATTCGCCGTAGCGCGCGCCGGTCACTTTTTTTCTCCTTGCGTCGCAGTAGGCGCGGTCCAGCCGTGCTCCTGGGCGAGCTTGAGGCCGACCAGGTCGGCCGGTCCCGCGGTCGGACCCTCGCTGGCCTGGTCGTCGTTGAAGCCGGCCAGGATCCGGGCCGCCTCGCGCCAGGTGACCAGCCGCCGCGGGCCCCGGGTCGGGGTCACCGGGTTCCCGGCGCGCAGGTCGTCGGCGAGCTGGCGGGCCGAGGCCGGTGTCTGGTTGTCGAAGAACTCCCAGTTCACCATCACCACCGGCGCGTACGTACAGGCGGCGTTGCACTCCAGGTGCTCCAGGCTGACCCGGCCGTCCGGCGTGGTCTCGTCGTCGCCCACGCCGAGGTGCTCGTGCAGCTCGGCCAGGATCCGGTAGCCGCCCAGCACGCCGCACACCGTGTTCGTGCACACGCCGACGTGGTACTCGCCGACCGGGCGGCGCTTGTACATGGTGTAGAAGCTGACCACCCCGGTGACGTCGGTTTCGGTAAGCCCGAGCTGGTCCGCGCAGAACGCGATGCCGTCCGCGGAGACGTAGCCTTCCTCGGACTGGACGAGATGCAGCAGCGGCAGCAGCGCCGACCTCGACTGCGGGTACTGGCCGATGATCTGCGCCGCGTCCGCGTCGAGACGGGCGCGCACATCGTCGCTGAACGGCATTACCGGTCCACGCCTCCCATCACGGGATCGATGCTCGCGATCGCGGGGATGAGGTCGGCCACGAAGCCGCCTTCGCACATGGCGGCGATCGCCTGCAGGTGGGTGAACGACGGGTCGCGCAGGTGCACCCGGTACGGCCGGGTCCCGCCGTCGCTCACCACGTGCGCGGCCAGTTCGCCGCGGGGGGACTCGATGGCCGCGTAGGCCTGCCCGGCCGGCACCCGGAACCCCTCGGTGACCAGCTTGAAGTGGTGGATGAGCGCCTCCATGGACTGCCCCATGATGTGCGCGATGTGCTCAGGTGACGGGCCGAGGCCGTCGGGTCCGAGCGACAGCCGGGCCGGCCAGCCGATCTTGGCGTCCTGGATCATCACCGGATCGGAGTCGACCGATCGGCGGGCCGCCAGCCGGTCGGAGCACTGCTGGATGATCTTCAGCGACTCCCCGATGTCGTCCATCCGGATCAGGTACCGGCCGTACGCGTCGCACGTGTCCCTGACCGGCACGTCGAAGTCGTAGGTCTCGTAGCCGCAGTACGGCTGGGACTTGCGCAGGTCCCAGGGCAGCCCGGTGGCCCTCAGTATGGGACCGGTCACGCCGAGGGCCATGCACCCCTGCAGGTCCAGGTAGGCCACGTCCTTATTCCGGGCGATGAAGATCGGGTTCGCGTCGATCAGGGTGTGCAGCTCGTCCAGCAGCCGCCGCCCGGACTCGTCGAACACCCGGATGGCCTCCAGCGCGCCGGGCGGCAGGTCCTGCGCCACGCCGCCGGGCCTGATGAAGGCGTGGTTCATCCGCAGGCCGGTGATCAGCTCCAGCACGTCCAGGCAGCGTTCCCGCAGTCGCGCGCCCTGCGTGTAGATCGTGGTCGCGCCCAGTTCCAGGCCTATCGGGGCGATCCCGCCCAGGTGCGAGGAGATCCGGTTGAGCTCCATCAGCAGCACCCGGATGATCTGGGCGCGCTCAGGTACCCGGTCCTCGATGCCGAGCAGGCGCTCGACCGCCAGGCAGTAGGCGGTCTCGTTGAAGATCGGCATCAGGTAGTCCGCCCGGGTGCAGAACGTGACGCCCTGCGTCCAGGTCCGGTACTCCATGTTCTTCTCGATGCCGGTGTGCAGGTAGCCGATGGACGGCCGCACCTCGGCCACGGTCTCGCCCTCTAGCGTCAGGACCAGCCGGAGCACGCCGTGGGTGGACGGGTGCTGCGGGCCCATGTTGACCACGAACCGCTCGCCGCTCTCGAAGTCCCCGGCCTCGTTCGCGGCGGCGACGATCTCGTCCCAGTCCTCGCCGGAGATCGTGTAGACCCGGCCCTCCGCGGCTTCGGCGTCGCTCGCCCCGGCCGCCGCGTGCGGCATCTCGCTCACTGGTAGTGCCTCCGCTCGTCGGGCGCGGGGATCTTGGCGCCGCGGTACTCGACCGGGATGCCGCCGAGCGGGTAGTCCTTGCGCTGCGGGTGGCCCCTCCAGTCGTCCGGCATCTCGATCCTGGTCAGCGCGGGGTGCCCGTCGAAGATGATGCCGAAGAAGTCCCAGGTCTCGCGCTCGTGCCAGTTGCACGTCGGGTACACGCCGGTCAGCGACGGAATGTGCGGGCCGGCGTCCGGCACGCTGACCTCCAGCCGCAGCCGGCGGTTGTGGGTGATGGACAGCAGGTGGTACACCGCGTGCAGCTCGCGGCCGACCTCGGCCGGGTAGTGCACGCCGGACACGCCGCTGCACAGCTCGAAGCGCAGCGCCGGGTCATCGCGCAGCTTGGCGGCCACCTCGGGCAGCTTGTCCCGGCGGACGTGCAGGGTCAGCTCGCCCCGGTCGACCACCACGCGCTCGATGGCGTCGGGGAAGCCGAAGCCGCCGGCCGCCAGCGCGTCGGCGATCTCGTCGAAGTAGGAGCCGTACGGGCGCTCGCTGTGCCGCGGCGGCGCCTGGTGCACCCGCAGCAGCCCGTAGCCCGAGGTGTCCGGGGTGTCCTGCACCCCGAACATGCCCGTCCGCACGACCGGCTCGTTCAGCCGCTCCTCGCCGAGCCGGGCGGGCAGGTTGGCCTCCGCGTCCGGCGCCGGGCCCTGCGGCCCTTCCGAGCCCTGGCTCTGCTCGGGGCCGGCGGCCCATCCTTAGCCGGTCCGCTCACAGCTGCGGCCCCTCGGGTGCGGTCAGGTGCAGCGGCGCGATGCCGAGGCGGGCGTTCTCCAGCTCGGTGATCTGCTGGTCGCGGTGCTTGCCGAGCTTCATGTTCATGATCTTGTCGTGCAGCTTGAGGATCGAGTCGATCAGCATCTCCGGGCGGGGCGGGCAGCCGGGCAGGTAGATGTCGACCGGCACCACGTGGTCTACGCCCTGCACGAGCGCGTAGTTGTTGAACATGCCGCCGCTGGAGGCGCACACGCCCATCGAGATGACCCACTTGGGGTTGGGCATCTGGTCGTAGATCTGCCGCAGCACCGGCGCCATTTTCTGACTGACCCGCCCGGCGACGATCATCAGGTCAGCCTCGCGCGGCGTCGCCCCGGTCTTCTCCATGCCGAACCTGGCCAGGTCGTGCTTGGGGCTGCCGGTCTGGAACAGTTCGATGGCGCAGCAGGCCGTGCCGAAGGTGGCCGGCCACACCGAGCGGGCCCGGCCCCAGCCGGCCAGCTTCTCCACCGAGGTCAGCAGCACGCCGCTCGGCAGCTTCTCTTCAACACCCATGGCTTAATCCCATTCCAGGCCGCCGCGCCGCCAGATGTAGGCGTAGGCGACGAGCACCGTGATCACGAAGGTCAACATCTCGACCAGGCCGAAGGCGCCGAGCTTGTTGAAGGCGACCGCCCAGGGATACAGGAAAATGATCTCGATGTCGAACAGGATGAACAACATCGCGGTCAGGTAGTACTTGACCGGGATCCGGCCCCCGCCCGGCGGGTGCGGCGTCGGCTCGATGCCGCACTCGTAGCTTTCCTGCTTGGCCCGGTTCCACCGTTTCGGCCCGGAGAAGGCGCCGAAGGTCACCGAGAACGTGGCGAAGCCCAGGGCCAGCAAGGCCAGCACGAAGATCGGAACGTAAAGCCTCATCGATGTTTCCTCCCTTCGTCGGCCGGATGCCAACCCCTTATCCTAGGGACCACCCGGATGATCACTCACTCAGGGTTAGGCGCGATCCTGGATAGGCCATTGACCAGCCGGTCTGTCGCGTCTCCGCCCGGATCGGTCAGGTTGGCCAGCAGTTTCAGGGCGAACCGCATCAGGGCCGGCCTGGTCATGCTGTGCTTGGTCGCGAACCGCATCAGCGTGGGCCGGCCGATGGCCTTCACGAACACCCGGCCCAGGGCGTAGTAGCCGCCGTAGGCCTGGTTGAGCGCGGCCGGGTAGCCGGCCAGCACCCGCTCGGTCTCCGGCCACCGGGCCCGGGCCAGCGCCTGGGTCACGGTCCGGGCCAGGATCTCGCCGGACTCCATGGCGTAGGCGATGCCCTCGCCGTTGAACGGGTTGATCATGCCGCCCGCGTCGCCCACCAGCAGCAGGCCGTTGTGGTACTGCGGGGTCCGGTTGAAGCCCATGGGCAGCGCCGCGCCCCGGATCGGCTCGGTCCGGTTCTCCTCGGTGAAGCCCCACTCGGCCGGCATCCCGGCCAGCCACTTGCGCAGCAGGGCGTGATAATCGGTGTGGCCGAACGCGGCGCTGGTGTTCAGCAGGCCCAGGCCGACGTTGGACGTCCCGTCACCCATGCCGAAGATCCAGCCGTACCCGGGCAGCAGCCGGTCGCCGTCCCACAGGTCAAGCCAGGATTCCAGGTAGTCGTCGTCGTGCCGCGGGGACCGGTAATAGGTACGGACCGCGACGCCCAGCGGGCGGTCGTCGCGCTTGCGCAGGCCCATGGCCACCGACAGCCGCGAGGAGTTCCCGTCCGCGGCCACGACAATGCGGGCTCTGTACTCCTGGGGGGGCGACCCCCGGGACCCCCCCGCTCACGGGGGGACTCTCCGTCCCCCCGTACCCCCCTGACGCCGGCAATGCGCCCGGTGCGCTCGTGGAGCACGGGGCCGGTCACGGTGACGCCCTCGAGCAGCCGGGCGCCGGCCTGCTGGGCCCGGCGGGCCAGCATCTGGTCCAGGTCGGCGCGCGGCCGGACCAGGCCATAGCCCGGGTAGCTGGACAGCTCGGGCCAGGGCAGTTCCAGCCGCTTGCCCGCACCGATGACGCGCAGGCCCTTGTTCCTGACCCAGCCGTCCTGCTCGCTGACGCTGATACCCATGGCCACCAGCGTCTTGACCCCGCGCGGGGTCAGCCCGTCCCCGCACACCTTCTCCCGCGGGAACCGGGATTTCTCCAGTACCAGCACGTCGAGCCCGGCCTGGGCCAGGTAATAGGCGGTGGTGGAGCCGGCCGGGCCGGCGCCGACCACGATGACGTCTGCTTCACCGGCGGGCCGGCCTGAGGCGGGTCCGCTGCTGGTCTGGACGGATGCGGGAATGTGCTCGGTCACGTGCTGAGATCCTGAACGTCTTGTGAACCGCTTCACAAAATCTTTGCCATTAGTTTAGACCTCCATGGGTCTGTCTCCATGCCGGGGTCAGGTGTATCTCCGGCTACAACTGGGCTAACGGCGGCGGCCGACGTGCACTGCCACCACGCCCAGGCTCAGGTTGCGCCAGCGGACCGCCGACCAGCCCGCCGATGAGATCAGGCCGGCCAGTTCACGCTGCGCCGGCCAGTCCGTGATCGACTCGGCCAGGTAGCTGTAGGCCTCGGGACTGCGGGCCGTCCGCCGCGCGATCGCGGGCAGGACGTTGAGCAGGTAACGCCGGTACAGCATATCGACCGGGGCAACCGGGATCGCGCTGAACTCGCACACCACCAGGCGCCCCCCGGGCCTGGTCACCCGGCGCATCTCGGCCAGCGCCGGCACCGGGCTGGCCACGTTGCGCAGCCCGAACGAGATCGTCACCGCGTCGAACGCCTCGTCACGGAACGGCAGAGCCAGCGCGTCGCCGGCCACGAAGGTGAGCCGCCCGGCACTGTGCTGCCCAGGGGGGACGACCCCCCTGGAACCCCCCGCAAGCCCGCGCAGGCGCCGACCGTAGTCTCGCGCGGTCGGGGGGCCGTCGGCCCCTGCGAGCCGCGCTCGGCCGGCCCGGAGCATGCCCAGGGAGAAGTCGCACGCCACGCAGTCCGCCCCGGACGCGGTGAACGTCAGCGACGACGTGCCGGTGCCTGCGGCCAGGTCAAGCACCCGCTGGCCGGGGCCCGCCTCGGTGATCCGGGCCACGGCGCGGCGCCACAGCCGGACCTGCCCGGCGGACAGGATGTCGTTGAGCAGGTCATAGCGGCCCGCGATGGCGTCGAACATGGCCGCGACATCGCCAGGCTGCTTGTCCAGGTCGGCTCTGTTTTTCCCGCTCGCCTCCGGGGCGCCTTTAACGTGCCGCCTTGCTGACCTGGCCGCCTGCGGCGGCGGGCCCTCGTCGCTCCTTCGTCGCTCCTCAGTCCAGGCGGCACGGCGCCCCTTTGGCTCGCTCATGGACCCACCCTACGGGCGGGTCAGAGCAGGGGAGGACGCTGCCATTCCTCGCCTAGGACGTGCTGGGCCAGGAACGCGAACACGGTCTCGTACCAGATCCGGGCGTTGCCCGGGGTCAGGATCCAGTGGTTCTCGTCCGGGAAGTACAGGAACTTGGCCTCCAGGCCATGGCGGGACAGGTCCCACCACAGCCGCAGGCCCTCGCTTACCGGAACCCGGTAATCCTTGTCACCGTGAATGACCAGCATGGGTGTGCGGATCCGCGCGACGTGCCGATCCGGCGAGTTAGCCTCGTACATGGCGGGCTCGGTGAGCGGATCGCCGAACTGCGGCCGCCAGAACATCGGGTGGTCGGTGGTGCCGAACATCTGGTCCAGGGCCCACAGGCTGGCGTGGCTGACGATGGCCTTGAACCGGCCGGTGTGCCCGGCAATCCAGTTGGCCATGTACCCGCCGTAGGACCCGCCCATCATGCCGGCCCGGTCGGCGTCGATGTCCGGGCGGCTCAGCACGGCCTCGGTCACGGCCATGATGTCGGCGTACGGCCTGGCCCCCCAGTCGCGGTGGCCGCGGGCGATGAACTCCTGCCCGTAGCCGGTGGAAAGGGCCGGATCCGGCAGCAGCACGGCGTAGCCGCGGGCCGCCATCAGCCACGGATTCCACCGCCACGACCAGGCGTTCCAGCTGCTCATCGGCCCGCCGTGCACCCACAGCAGCAGCGGCGCGGGGGCCCCGGCCGAGGCGCCTTCCGGCAGCACCAGCCAGGCCCGGATCGGCTGGCCGTCGTCGGCGGCCGCCTCGACCTCCTCCAGGTGGCCGGGCAGGGCGAGCGGCACGCCCGGACAGTCCAGGGGGACTGGGTCGGCATCAGCCTGGGCCGTTAGGTCAATCCGAACCGGGGCCGGCGGCGCGTCCACCGTGGTCCGCAGCGCGTACAGGTACCGGCCGTCCGGGCTCGGGTGCAGGTCGGTGTAGGCGCCGTCGCCGCCGGTCACCCGGGTCAGGCCGCCGGTCTCGACCTCGAGCCGGAACACCGGCCGCCGCCCGCCGTCGTCGGCGGCGAAGTAGAGGGCACGGGAGTCCGGCGCCCAGACGGGCTCTTCGGGCCACCGGTCCAGGCCGGGCAGCAGGTCGCGGCCGGCCTCGCCCGCCGCGCCCGCCCCGTTGACATCCAGGCCGTTGACGTCGAGCGCCACCAGCGTGACCTCGACCGGACGTTCGGCGGTGATCTGGGTTTCGCGCTGGCAGACGATGCACCGCCCGTCGGGCGAGACCCGGGGACCGGAGAAGATGTAATCGGGCGCCGACAGCAGCACCCGGCGCTTCCCGCTGGCCACGTCGATCAGCACCAGCTCGGAGTATGACTGCCCGGCCGGGTGCCACTGCCACCACCCGGTAACCACCGAAGCGCCGTCGGGGGCCAGCGCGAACGACTGCTCGTCCAACGCCCGGCCCGGCTCCGGAGTCAGGTCGCGCAGCCCGGCGTGCTCCCCTGTTTCGTGGTCCTGCCGGTCCTCGCCGTCCCTGAGCAGCTCCTGGTCCAGGCTGAACAGCCGGGGCTGGTCCGGTCCCAGGTCGTGGTCCCAGAACCTGATCGGCTCGGACTCGTGCAGGATGGCGCTCACCCCGGCGTCGCTGCGCTCTTTGCGCAGCCGCGCGTCGTCCGCCGCTGCGTCGTCGCCCTGGGCCGCGGGCAGCACAGGCGAGCTGACCACGACGGTCCCGCGGCCGGCGGCTACCTCGGCACCCGCCACCCCGCCGGGCAGCGTGACCACCGCCCGGGCCTCGCCGCCGCCGGGCGGCAGCAGCCACAGCTTGGCGCCCTCGGCCGGGACGCCATCCGGCTTGGCCGACCCGGCCCCGGTATCCGGCCGCCGGGAGGTGAACAGCAGCGATCCGTCGGGCAGGAACCGCGGGCTGGCCTCGCCCTCGGCCGACCGGGTCAGCCGGCGCGGCGGCCCGCCCTGGGTGTCGATCCGCCAGATGCTGGTCAGGTACTTCTTGCCGTCCGGACTCAGCGCCTGCACGGCCACCGCCAGCCAGCTCCCGTCCGGCGCCAGCCGCAGCGCCGCGACCCGCGGTATGGCCACGAAATCTGCCAGGTCGCCAAACGCAGTAGCCGCCCGGCCGCCGTCCTCGCCCGTCCCAGCGCTCACCGAACCTCCGCCTCGCCTCAGCCGCCCGCACCCACCCGGACCATACCCCGGCCCCGGCCCGACCCATAAGTTGATCTTGAAACTTGCGGGGCTAGTGAGGCTGCTGGGTACAGTGGGGAGGCTGTTGCAGCTGTGACTGGTGGGGCCGCGAATGCGAGGTTAGCGGGACGGAGCCCGGAGCGGCGCCGGGCCGGGCGCAGAGCAGCGCCGCAGCGGGCAGCGAGGCGCGGGGTCAGCGAAACGCGGGGTTAGTGGGCGTCGGTGATCATGGCGGCGCCGACGGTGGCGTTAGTGGCCTCGTCGATGAGGATGAGCCCGCCGGTGGTGCGGTTGCGGGAGTAGGGGTCGCAGAAGATGGGCTGGGTCAGCCGGAGCCGGACCCGGCCGACCTCGTTCAGGGTCAGCTGGGCGGCGGACTCGTCGCGGTGCAGGGTGTTGACGTCGATCCGGTAGTGCAGGTCGGTGACGATGGCCTTGACCGTGCGCGAGGTGTGCTTGACGACCAGCCGGCTGCGCCGGGCCAGCGCCGCCTCGGAGGACATCCAGCACAGCATGGCCTCGATGTCCTGGGCGCCGGCGGGCCGGTTGTGCGGCCGGCAGATCATGTCGCCGCGGGAGATGTCCACGTCATCATCGAGCAGCAGGGTCACCGACATGGGCGGGAACGCCTCGGCCACCGGCACCCCGGCCGTCTCGATGCCGCGGATCCTGGTGGTGAAGCCGGACGGCAGGTGCAGCACCTCGTCGCCCGGCTTGAGCACGCCGCCGGCGACCTGGCCGGCGTAGCCGCGGTAGTCGTGCAGGCCGGCGTCGGTGGCGGCCTGCGGCCGGATCACGTACTGCACCGGGAACCGGACGTCGATCAGGTTGCGGTCCGAGGCGATGTGCACGTGCTCCAGGTGGTGCAGCAGCGAGGGGCCGTCGTACCAGCCCATGTTGGCCGACCGGTCGACCACGTTGTCGCCGTGCAGGGCCGAGATCGGGATGAAGGTCAGGTCGCCGATGTCCAGCTTGGTGGCGAAGGCGGAGAACTCCTCGCAGATCCGCTCGAACACGCCGGCCTGGTAGTCAACCAGGTCCATCTTGTTGACCGCGAGCATCATGTGCGGCACCCGCAGCAGCGTGGCCAGGAACGCGTGCCGCCGGGACTGCTCGGTCAGCCCGTTGCGCGCATCGACCAGCACCACGGCCAGGTCGGCGGTAGACGCCCCGGTCACCATGTTGCGCGTGTACTGGATGTGGCCCGGGGTGTCGGCGATGATGAACTTCCGCCGCGGCGTCGCGAAGTACCGGTAGGCCACGTCGATTGTGATGCCCTGCTCGCGCTCGGCGCGCAGCCCGTCGGTGAGCAGGGCCAGGTTGGTGTAGTCCTCGCCCCGGTCCCGGCTGGTGCGCTCGACCGCCTCCAGCTGGTCGGCGAAGATCGACTTGGAGTCGTACAGCAGCCGCCCGATCAGCGTCGACTTGCCGTCATCCACCGATCCGGCCGTGGCGAACCGCAGGATATCCATCAGAAGTACCCCTCCCGCTTGCGGTCTTCCATCGCTGCCTCGCTGGTCCGGTCATCAGCGCGGGTCTGGCCGCGCTCGGTGATCCGGGTCGCGGCCACCTCGGCGATCACCTCGGCCACGGTGACCGCCCCGGAGGACACCGCCCCGGTGCAGGTCATGTCGCCCACCGTGCGGTAGCGCACGGTCGCGGTGAACAGCGGCTCGTCGTCGGCTCGCCGCACGTACGGATTGCCGGCCAGCAGCAGGCCGTCCCGCTCGAAGACCTGCCGCTCGTGCGCGTAGTAGATGGACGGGATCTCCAGGTTCTCCCGCTCGATGTAGGCCCACACATCGAGCTCGGTCCAGTTGGACAGCGGGAACACCCGGATGTGCTCACCGCGGCGGATCCGGGTGTTGTACACGCTCCACAGCTCCGGCCGCTGGTTCTTCGGATCCCACTGGCCGAACTCATCCCGGAAGGAGAACACCCGCTCCTTGGCCCGGGCCTTCTCCTCATCCCGCCGCGCCCCGCCGAACAGCGCGTCGAACCTGTGCTCCTCGATCGCATCCAGCAGCGTGACCGTCTGCAGCCGGTTCCGGCTGGCGTGCCGGCCGGTCTCCTCGGCCACCCGGCCCGCGTCGATGGACTCCTGCACCGACGCGACCACCAGCCGCACACCCAGCTCGGCCACCCGCCGGTCGCGGAACTCCAGCACCTCGGGGAAGTTGTGCCCGGTATCCACGTGCATGACCGGGAACGGGATCCTGGCCGGCCAGAACGCCTTAGCCGCCAGGGCCAGCATCACGATGGAGTCCTTGCCGCCGGAAAACAGCAGCACCGGCCGCTCGAACTCGGCCGCGACCTCCCTCATCACGTGCACAGCCTCGGCCTCGAGCACGTCGAGCTGGGACATCTGGTAATCAGTGCGCATCGGTGACTTCCCGGATCGCTTGCAGGAGGGTATTCGCCAAGGCAGGCCGGCATACTAGGATATCCGGCATCAGGAGCTGCGGCTGGTTGTACCGCAGCGGGGATCCGTCGATGCGGGACGCGTGCAGGCCGGCGGCCCGGGCCACCGCCACCGGCGCGGCCGTGTCCCACTCGAAGAACCCGCCGCCGTGCAGGTACGCGTCGGCTTGGCCGAGGACCACGGCGGCCACCTTGGCGCCGGCTGATCCGAGCGGCACCAGCTCCGCTCCGCTGCGATCAGATATGTCCCGAACGAACCGTGGCGCTCGTGTCCGGCTCACCACGATGCGCATCGGGGCGCCCGCTTCGGCTGGCGGCGGCGCGGCCGGGGCGGCCGTGGACAGCACCCGGTCCTGGGCCGGGAGCGCGACCGCGCCCGCGGTCAGCCGGCCGGACTCGCCGTCAGGATCGCGCTCCCACAGCGCCACGTGCACGGCCCAGTCGACCCGGCCCGCCTCGCCGAACTCCCTGGTCCCGTCCAGCGGGTCCACGATCCACACCCGGCCGGCGGACAGCCGGGCCGGGTGGTCGGCGCCCTCCTCGGACAGCACCACGTCGCCGGGGCGGCGGGCGGCCAGGGCCTCGGTCAGGAACTCGTGCCCGAGCCGGTCGCCGGCCTTACGCAGCAGGTCAGGCTCGCCGCCGCGGGCGCGCAGCGCCACGAGCCGCCGGCCCGCCTCGGCGGCCAGGTCGCGGGCCAGGGCGTGATCGGAGTCATCCCCCGGGGGGACGACCCCCCCGATCCTGGGGGGAAGCCTTTCCCCTCGGTCCCCCTCGGCCCCTCTTGGGGGGGATGAACCCCCCGGATTGCTGCTCACTGGCCGGGCTCCTCGGGGTGGTAGCTGTTCTGCGCGGCGGCCAGGCCCTTGCTGATCAGGGCCTCGGTGGCGTCGGCGCAGCGGTCCAGGTCAAACGGCAGGTCCTTGCGCTCGGCCGCGGTGAAGTCGCGCAGCACGAATGCGGCCGGGTCCATCCGGCCCGGCGGCCTGCCGATGCCGAACCTGACCCGGTAATAGTCGCGGGTGCCCAGCGCCTGGGTGATCGAGCGGAGCCCGTTGTGGCCGTTGTCGCCGCCGCCGAGCTTGACCCGCAGCGCGCCGAACGGGATGTCCAGCTCGTCGTGCACGACGACCAGGCGCTCGGGCGGGATCTTGTAGAACGCGGCCAGGGCCGCCACCGGACGGCCGGACAGGTTCATGTAGGAACGCGGCCAGGCCAGGGTGACGGGCACTCCGGCCAGCCGGCCCTCGGCGAGGTCGTTACCCGACCGGTGCGGCTTGAACCGGGCCCCGGGCCCGCAGGCCCGCTCGGCCAGCAGGGCGGTCACCATGTGACCGACGTTGTGCCTGTTGCCCGCGTACTCGGGTCCCGGGTTGCCGAGGCCGGCGATGATCCAGCGTTCTGAGGTCAGGCGTCCTGCGCTCCCTCGCCGCCGGCGGCGGCCTCGTTAGCCACCGCCTCGGGAACCTCGAGCGCCTCGGCCTCTTCCGCGGCCTCTTCGGTCGTCCGCGCGATGATGTGCAGGACCAGCGTCTCCGGCTCGACCTGCAGGCTGACGCCCGGCGGCAGCTTCAGGTCGCCGGCGTGCACCGCGTCGCCGACCTGCATGCCGGTCACGTCGACGTCGATGCCCTGCGGGATGTTGGTCGCCTCGGCCTCCAGCGGGATCTGCACGAGCTGCTGGTCGAGCATGCCCTCGCCGGCCTCGATCTGGCCGGTCACCCGGACCGGGATCTCGACCGTGACCTTCTCGCCCCGCCGGACCAGGATCAGGTCGACGTGCTCGATGAAGCCGCGCACCGGGTTCCGCTGCACCGCCTTGGGCAGTGCGATCTCGCTGCCCTGCTTCAGGCCGTCCAGGTACAGCAGCACGTTGGGCGTCTTCAGCGCGAGCATCAGGTCGTGCCCGGGCAGGGTCAGGTGGCGGGTCTCGGTGCCGTGTCCGTACAGCACGGCCGGCACCCGGCCCTCGCGGCGGGTACGGCGGGCAGGGCCCTTGCCGAACTCGGTACGAGTCTCGGCGGCGATGTGGACCTCGGGCACGGTGCTTTCTCCTCAACGACTCAACGTGCGATGCGGGTACGAAGTGTAGCCGACAAACCCGGGAGCCCACGCAGTAACGGCTCCGCGACCGCGGCGACCGGTACGGCAACCGGTCCGTCACGTCACCGGTGCACCGAAGGCGGCAACTAACCTGTCGTCAGCTTATCAACGCCGGCCGCGACTGTTCCGTCCGGAGCCAGGTCAGAAACGTCCCGTACCCGCCGAGCGTTTACCACCAGGGCATCGGCGAGTCCTCCGGCAAATTCTTCCAAGGCTAGTTCGGCCGCCTGGCGGAAAGCTGGATCTATTCCCTCCAGAAACAGGCTCACCATAACCGCGGCCGGGTTACGGAATCGATGACCGCACGGTCCGCCGGCGGCCAACGCGACCGGTCACGGCACCAGCCAACTGGCGCAGACAGCAACTCAACGTATGACGGGGCAGCGATTCTGACGGCACCGTGAGCAATTCGCACAATCCGGCGCCGGGACGTTCGGGAACTGTTTCCACGCAGTTCACCTCTTTCGGGCTTGCACGTCACTGGTGATTTACGCCCGAGCCTTAAGCAGGTGCCTTTCGGAGTTTGCCTGGCAGGCGAGCGCGTGCGGACACGGTTGTTCCGCGTCCGCACGCGCCCTGTGGTTGCCGTTACTCGTGCGGGATATCCTCGGGCTGGACGCCGTCGCCGTCGCCGTCGTCCTCGCCGTCCTCTTCGCCGTCCTCGTCGTCGTCCTCGGGTCCGCTCTCGCTCGCGTTCAGCTTGTAGAGCTCGTCAAGCTCGTCGCTGTCCAGCAGTTCCTCGGCAATGGCCACATTCCCCATGATGATCCTTTCGTTTTCTGGCCCCGGCAGCCAGCAGGATAAATACGAGTGGGACGCGCAGCATCGTATCGGTCCCGCCCCGCCTTTACCGGAATCTCAGGAAATGCCGGATGCGGATTGTTCGGCACGGATCTCCGCCGCCTGCGCGCTGTCGCCTAGTTCTTCGAAGATGGCCGCGGCCTGAATCCAGCATTCGCCGGCTCGCGCCGCCTGGCCGAGGCGCACATATGCGTGACCAAGCGACCTCATCGTCACCGCCTGCCTGTTCCGGTTCCCTGTGGCCTGGTGGCTGGCCAGCGCCTCCAGCAGACAATCCAGGGCATCGGCGGCGCGTCCCAGCGACAGATCGCACCGTCCTAGGTGATACAGCGCGTAGCCGGTACCGTCGAGGTACCCGATTTCGGCGAACGTGCTGCGGGATTCTTGCAAGGGGCCGACGGCCTCCTCGGCTCGGTCCAGATGAAGCAGTGCCGCGCCAAGGTTGCCCAGGCCAACGGCTTCGCCGTACCGGTTTCCCACCTCGCGGTTCAGGTCCAGGGCGCGCCGGAGCAAATCGATGGCCTCGTCCCACCGGTCGAGGGCCTCGTAGGTGTCGGCCAGGTTAAGCGCCGCCTGCGCCTCGCCCATGCGGTCACCGATTTCATGGCGGATCGCGAGCGCCTGTTCCAGGTCGCCGATGCTTTCGTTCTTGCGGGTAACGCCCAGGGCCATCCCGAGGTTGTTCAGAGCCCACGCCTCGCCCTGGCGGTTTCCCGCCGCCCGGGCACTGTCCAGCGCGATGCGGTTCGTGTCGATGCAATCGGTCCAGTTGCCGCGGCGGTTGAAGATACCGTACAGCGGGGCGGGCAGCCGCCAGGCGATGTCGTGCCGACCGGACGCGGCCGCCTGGCGGGTGGCGGCGACCACGTTGACGCGCTCGCTGTCGTACCAGGCGAGCGCTTCGTCGGCGGTGGCGAAGCTGAGCGCCGGCGCGGCCTCCGGTGCGGGGTCCAGCGGGATGTTGTAGCGGTACGGCGAGACCGCGGTGGCCGCTGCGTCGGCGGTGCGCATGTACCAGCGGAGCAGGCGGCCCACCGCGGCCTCGAGGTCGGGGCCGGACAGATCAGCCACGGCCCGTTCGGAAGCATAGACACGGAGCAGGTCGTGAAACTTGTAGCGGCCGGATTCCGCCGCCTCCAGCAGGTGGGCGTCGACCAGGGTCTCCAGCGCGTCCTCGGCCAGGTACTCGGCCGTGCCGAACAGGGCCGCGGCGGCCGCCGACGAGACCGACGGCCCATGCCACAGGCCGAGCATGCGGAACGCGTCGGCCGGGGCGATGTCGCCGGGCTGGACGGCGGCGGGCAGGCTGGTGAAGCTGACCTGGAAGCTGGCCCGCACGGCCAGGTCGCCGACCCGCATCTCATCCAGCCGCCGGTGCTCGTTGCTGAGCCAGGCCATGGCCCGGATGGTCCAGCCGGGCCGGGTGGCCAGCCGGGCCGCGCAGATCCTGATGGCCAGCGGCAGCCCGGCGCAGGCCAGCAGCAGCTCGGCCGTGGCCTCGGGCTCGGCCGTCACCCGCTCGTCCCCGACGACCTTGGTGAACAGGACCAGCGCCTCGTCGTCGTCGAGCACGTTGAGGTCAACCAGCTGGGAGCTGGCCAGGTCCGGCATCCGGCTGCGCGTGGTGATCAGCACCGCGCAGGGCGCGGTGCCCGGCAGCAGCGGCCTGACCTGGGCGGCGTCCCGGGCGTTGTCGAGCACGACCAGGACCCGGCGCCCGGCCAGAACCGTCCGGTAGCGGCCCGCGCGCTCGTCCTCGTCGGCCGGGATGTCGCGCCCGCTGACGCCCAGGTCGCGCAGGAACCGGGCCAGCACGTCCGCGGGCAGCAGCGGATGGGCGGTGGCCCCGAGCAGGTCGACGTACAGCTGGCCGTCGGGGAAGCTGGCCCGCACGCGGTGCGCCGCGTGCACCGCCAGCGAGGTCTTGCCCAGGCCGCCCGACCCGGCGACCAGCGCGATGCGGACCGCGCCGGAGTCGTCCGCGCCGGCGCTGGCCAGTACATCGCACAGGTGCTTGACCTGATCGCCGCGGCCGGTGAAGTCGGCCATGTCGGTGGGCAGCTGGGCCGGCACCTGGGCCACGAACGCGGCCGTCGCGGTGACCGGTTCCGCGGGCTTGACGCTGGCCGCCACCGTGCCCGCCGAGATGCTGCCTGGCGCGTCGCTGGTGTCCTTGGCCAGCATGCTCGCGTAGGCCTGGCGCAGTTCGGGACCGGGATCGACGCCGAGTTCCTCGGAGATGGCGGTGCGGGCCTGGCCGTAAGCATCCAGCGCCTCGGCGTGCCGGCCCGCGCCGTCCAGGGCCCGCATGAGCAGCAGCCACAGGCCCTCGCGCAGCGAGTGGTCGGCCAGCAGCCGCCGCAGCTCGGGTATGACCTGACCGTGGTTGCCGCAGTCGAGCTCGGCCGTGACGCGCAGTTCGGCGGCGTCCAGCCGGAGGTCCTCCAGCCGCTCCGCCGCCGTCTCGACCAGCGGCGTGGCCGGGACGTCAGCCAGCGGGCTGCCGCGCCACAGCGCGAGCGCCTCGGCCAGCTGGCTGGCCGCGGTCGCCGGGTCGCCGGCCGCCAGCGCACGCCTGCCCTCGTCGACCAGGGTCTCGAACAGCTGGGCATCGCTGTCCCCGGCGGCGATGCGGAGCTGGTAGCCGGGCGCGCGGGTGACCAGCAGGGTGCTGTCCGCGTCGCCCATGAGCCGGCGCAGCCGCAGCACGTAGATGCTGATGAGATTGCCTGCCTTGGCGGGCGGGGCGTCCCGCCACACCTCGTTGATCAGCACGTCGGCCGGGACGATCTGCCCGGCGTTGATTAGCAGGGCGGCCAGCACAGACCGCCACTTCGGCGCGCCGATCCCCCGCCATTCCTCCCCGGCCCGGACCTCGAGCGGTCCGAGCAGCCGGAACCTCATCATTACCTAGGACCACTCGCCTCCGGCTCAATCCGACCCAGCCGTCAGAGCTTCTGAGTTAATCACGGCTCAAGGGATACGTAAACGCCCTGCCCGAGCATGGCCGTATCGTCTCGGCAACGAGGCCGCAGGCGATGAGCGCGCCGGACGGCTACGGGGGCGCCGTTCGACGGGCGCCATAAATCGCCCGCTCGCCTGGCGGGGTGGGTGCGGCGGGAAGCGGTCCTGGTCCAGGCGGGGAGGGAGGGACCGGCCCTCGGGCCAGGACCGCCCGTGGCCGTCGTCTCCGCGCCTCTGGCGGGGGCGGGGACGACGGTCTCCGCGGGGGCCGGTGATCAGCTGGTCCTGGGGTTCAGGTCTGGCCGTCGAACAGGCTGGTGACCGAGCCGTCGCTGAAGACCTCGTTGATCGCCCGGGCCAGCAGCGGCGCGATCGACAGCACGGTCAGCTTGTCGAACCGCTTTTCCTGCGGCACCGGCAGCGTGTTGGTGATGATGACCTCGCTGATCCTGGAGTTCTTCAGGATGTCCACCGCCGCCCCGGACAGCACGCCGTGCGTGGCCGTCGCGATGACCTGGGACGCGCCCTGATCGAACAGGGCCTCGGCGGCCTTGGAGATCGTCGACCCGGTGTCGATCATGTCGTCCACCAGGATGCAGGTGCGGCCCGCCACCTGGCCGACCACTTCGAACATCCGGACCTGATTGGCCACGTCCGGGTCGCGGCGCTTGTGGATGATGGCCAGCGGGCAGCCGAGCCGGTCCGTCCACCGCTCGCAGACCCGGACCCGGCCTGCGTCCGGGGCGACCACGGTGACCCGGCTGACGTCGAGCTTCTTCTCGATGTGGGTGGCCAGGATGGACAGCGCGAACAGGTGGTCCACCGGCCCGTCGAAGAAGCCCTGGATCTGGGCGGTGTGCAGGTCAACGGCCATCAGCCGGTCGGCCCCGGCGACGGCGAACAGGTCGGCCATGAGCCGGGCCGAGATCGGCTCGCGGCCCCGGTTCTTCTTGTCCTGCCTGGCGTAGCCGAAGAACGGCGCGACCACGGTGATGCGCCGGGCCGAGGCGCGCTTGAGCGCGTCGACCATGATCAGCTGCTCCATGATCCACTCGTTGATCGGCGCGGTGTGGCTCTGCAGGACGAACACATCGCAGCCGCGGACCGACTCGAGGAAGCGGACGAAGATCTCGCCGTTGGCGAAGTCGAACAGCCGGGTCGGCGTCGGCTTGATGTCCAGGCAGGCGGCGACCTCCTCGGCCAGCTCGGGGTAGGCCCGCCCGGAGACGAGCATGAGCTTCTTGGCGCCCGGCTCCATGATGTCGTTCACGTGTCCTGTGACCCTTCGTCGTCGTTCTGCGCTGGGCGCTGCGCCTGGCGGGCTTGCGCGGCCGCCGCGGCGGACGGCGAATCGGGGTGCCGCCGCTCGACCCAGCCTGCCGAGTTGTACTGCCGGCTGCGGGCCACGCCGAGAGCGCCGGGAGGCACGTCGTCCGTGATCACCGATCCGGCCGCGGTGAAGGCGCCGTCCCCGACCTGGACCGGGGCCACCAGCATGGTGTCGGAGCCGATCCGGACATGGTCGCCGACCGTCGTGTGATGCTTGGCCTCCCCGTCGTAGTTCACGAAGACGGTGGCCGCGCCGATGTTCGAGTGCTCGCCGATGTCCGCGTCGCCGACGTAGGTCAGGTGCGGCACCTTGGTGCCTTCGCCGACCGTGGCGTTCTTCAGCTCGACGAACGTGCCGATGTGCGCGCCGGGCCCGATCCGCGCACCGGGCCGCAGCCGGGCGTACGGGCCGACGCTGGCGCCCGCGCCGATCTCGGCCCGCTCGCACACCGCGTACAGCACGGCGGCGTCCGGCCCGACCGTGGTGTCGCGCAGCACGCAGCCCGGGCCGATGCGGGCCCCCGGCCCGATCTGGGTCCGGCCCTCCAGGTGGGTCCCGGGCCAGATCTCGGCGTCCTGGCCGAGGGTGACGTCTACGTCGATCCAGGTGGCGGCCGGGTCGATGATGGTCACCCCGGCCCGCATCCAGGCCTCGAGCAGGCGGCCGTTGCAGGCCCGCCCGACCTGGGCCAGCTGGACCCGGTCGTTCACGCCCTGGATCTCGGCCGGGTCGGCGGCCAGCACCGCGCCGACCGTGTGGCCGTCGCCCCGGGCGATGGCCACCACGTCGGTGAGGTATTCCTGGCGTTGCGCGTTGCTGGTCGCGACCCGCTTGACCGCGTCGGCCAGCAGGGCCCCGTCGAAGGCGTAGCAGCCGGAGTTGATCTCGTCGATGGCCCGCTGCTCTGGCGTGGCGTCGGCGTCCTCGACGATCTCCGCCAGCCTGCCACGGGTGTCCCTGATGACCCGCCCGTAGCCGGCCGGGTCAGCCACCCGCGCGGTGAGCACGGTCACGGCATGGCCGGCCTCGGCGTGCTCACGCACGAGCGCGCCGAGCGTCTGCCCGCGCAGCAGGGGCATGTCCCCGTAGGTGACGACCACGATGCCGGGCATGACCCCGAGGGCCTCGATCACCATGCGCACCGCATGGCCGGTTCCGGCCAGGGTCTCCTGGGCCACCACGCTCACGCCGGGCGCCAGCCGTTCGGCTTCGGCGCCAACCTGGTCCTTGCCGTGCCCGGCCACCACCACCAGGCGCTGCGGATCCAGCTCGGCGGCGGCCGCGAGCACGTGACCCAGCATGCTGCGCCCGGACAGGGGATGCAGCACCTTGGGAATCCGCGATTTCATCCGGGTGCCCTCGCCCGCGGCGAGGACGATGACAGCGACCGGGCGAGGTTCGCTCACGCGGCAAGTCTCCTCGGGTAGCGCCGACATCTGCGGTTCAGGGCCCTCAGGGCCAACGCCCGCACTCTGGATCCGGGACACGGCGGCGAATGTGTTCACCCATGCCTCATGTGCAGGATACCGTCCGGTTGCCATGATCGGATGGCAGGTCCGGCGATGACCGGGCAGGTCCCGTGCCTGAGTCCACGTTCTAGCCTAAGGGGCGGCCGCGCCCGCGGCGGTCAGCCCGGCGTCTTTCCGCCCGGCTCGGTGGCGGCGGACTGGCCGTTGGCGCGGGCCGCGTCACCCGGCGCCCGGTCGGCCAGTTCGGGCACGACCAGCTCGGTCGGCTCGATGCCGCCTTCGGCGGCCACCCCGGCCAGTTCGGCGCCGAGTGACTCGGCGGCGCCGGGCCGCAGGCGCTTGCCGGTCAGCAGCGAGGCCCCGGCGGCGATCACGCTGGCCGCGATGGCGAACGCGAAGGCCACGCCGAGGCCGTCATGGAACGGGGCGGTGATCAGGTTCGGGAAGAACTGGCGCCCGGTGACGTAGGCGGCGTGACCGGCGGGCAGGTGGGTCAGCAGCGGGCCGAGCAGCTGCTTCATCGGGTTGTAGCCGAGGAAGGCCGCGAACAGCACGCCGATCGGCGGCAGGTGCGAGATCTGGTGGGCGGCCGAGGCCGGGATGCCCTGAGTGATCAGGCCGGTGGACAGGGAGCCCGGCAGCTTGCTGGACAGCCCGGCCACCATCAGCGAGAAGAAGATGCCGATGGACAGCACGAAGGCCGTGTTCTGGAAGGTGGCGATCATGCCGCTGGCCGCGCCGCGCTGGTCGGCCGGGACGGCGTTCATCATCTCAGCCCGGTTGGGCGAGGCGAACAGCCCCGAGCCGAAGCCGTTCAGCGCGATGAAGACCGCGAACACCCAGTAGGGGAAGTTCACCGGCAGGAACACCAGGAACAGGAAGCTCAGCGCGGTCAGCAGTGCCCCGCCGCTGGTGAACCCCTTGGCGCCGAACCGGTCGGACAGCACGCCGGACAGCGGCGCGGAAACCAGGAAGCCGAGGGTCAGCGGCAGCAGGTAGATGCCCGCCCACAGCGGGGTCCGGCTGAAGCTGTACCCGTGCAGCGGCAGCCAGATGCCCTGCAGCCAGATGATCAGCATGAACTGCATGCCGCCGCGGCCCAGGGCCATCATCAGGTTGGCGATGTTGCCCGCCGCAAAAGCCCGGATCCTGAACAGCGACAGCCGGAACAGCGGCTCGGCCACCTTGGTCTCCACCCAGCTGAACACGAGCAGCAGGGCGGCCCCGCCGAACAGGGCGGTGAGCACCCACGGGTTGGTCCAGCCCATCGGGTGCCCGCCGTAGGGCAGCAGGCCGTAGGTGATGCCGACCAGGATCGAGATCAGCCCGGCGGCGAACAGGACGTTGCCCCACCAGTCCATCCGCGCGTGCTTCCTGGCGCCGATGTCGCGCAGCATGAAGTAGGCCCACACGGTGCCGAAGGCCCCGATCGGCGCGGAGACCAGGAACACGTAGTGCCAGTTGATCGGCCCGAGCAGGCCGCCGAGCAGCAGGCCCAGGAACGACCCGGCGATGGCCGCGATCGCGTTCATGCCCAGCGCCGTGCCACGCTGGTTGCCGGGGAAGGCGTCGGTCAGGATCGCGGCGGAGTTGGCGAACAGGAACGCGCCGCCGATGCCCTGCACGACCCGCCAGAGGATCAGCCACAGCGCGCCGGAACTGCCGTGCATCCAGGTGACGGTCAGGAAGATCGAGCCCACGGTGAAGATCGCGAATCCCATGTTGTACATCCGGACCCGGCCGAACATGTCACCCAGCCGCCCGAACGACACCACCAGGACCGCGGACACCAGCAGGAACCCCATGAACATCCACAGCAGGTAGCTGGTGTTCCCGGGGCTCAGCGGGTCAAGCCCGATGCCGCGGAAGATGTCGGGCAGCGCGATCAGCACGATGGACTGGTTGATGGTGGCCATCAGCACGCCCAGCGTGGTGTTCGACAGCGCGATCCACTTGTAGTGCGGCCCTGGCTCTGCATTGCGGCCCGTGCCCGCCGACCTGCCCGTCACGCCGGATTTGGCCGTCATTGCCGGTAAGCCCCCAAGCAATTGAGTCCGGAAGGCGATCACTTGCTTCGCATTAACTAACTAATAATAACCTCCATTCCCCGGCCCGCCCTGGCCAGGGGCCCGGAAATGTCAGTCCATCGCACTAAAATTCGATTATGCGCACCCCACAAGAACTCGACCGCCTGCGCGAGCAAGCAATCACCCTGCGCCGCCAGGGCAAGTCCCTCCGTCAGATCAAGGAAATCCTGGGCCCCATGAGCAACAGCACGCTCAACCGAATCCTCAGCGGCGAGCCGCTGCCTCCGTGGCGGACCGGACCGGGTTACGCGGAGTCCAGGGCACGGGCCGCGGAGGGCGTCCGGCGCTACTGGGCCGCCGAGCGTGCCGCCCGGGAGGCCGCGCGAGCGGCCATCAGCGCCACCGCCACGGCGCAGCTCGGGAAGCTGACGGACCGTGAGATCCGCATCGCGGGCGCCATCGCCTACTGGTGCGAAGGCGCGAAGAGCAAGCCATACCGGATCGACCAGCAGGTCCGTTTCATCAACAGCGATCCGGCGATGATCACGTTCTTCCTCACGTTCCTCGACCAGACCGGAGTGTCGCGGCAGCGCTTGCGCTACTGCGTCCAGATCCACGAAAGCGGCGACGCGGAGGCGGCGAACCGCTACTGGGCCGAGGTAACGGCGGCAACTCCGGACCAGTTCGCCCGGCCCGTCATCAAGCGCCACACGCCGCGGACGACCCGGCCGGGCGGCAGCGCCGACTACCACGGCTGCTTGCTGGTATCGGTGGCCAAGAGCAGCGGACTCTATCGCCAGATCAGCGGGTGGGCCCATGGCGTCATGACCGCCCAGCGGCTCGATGCGGAGTGAAGGTGAGCAGCCACCAGGAACCCGGTCGGCTGCGCGAGCAGGCCGTTACCCTCCGGCGAGCCGGCAAGTCCGTCCGTCAGATCAAGCAAATCCTCGGCCCGATCGGCAACAAGGCTCTCGCCGACGTCCTCAGGGGAGAACCGCCGCCCGAGTGGACCCGCAGGCCCAACGCCAAGGATGACCTGCGGGCAAAGGCCCGTGATCTACGCCGGCAAGGCCTGGATTACGACGAGATTGTCGCGCTGCTAGGCGTCTCGAAGAGCTCGGTCTCCTTGTGGGTCCGGGACCTGCCGAGGCCGCCTCGGGCGGCTCCGGAGGAGTGCGCCAGGCGGACCTCCGAACGGATGCGCCGGTACTGGACCGCCGAGCGCCCGGTCCGCGCGGCCCGGCGCGCGGCGGCCGACGCCGCAGCCGCCGCCAGCATCGGCAACCTGACCGGCCGCGAGATCCTCATCGCCGGCGCCATCGCCTACTGGTGCGAAGGCGCGAAGAACAAGCCGCACCGGCGGGCGGACCGGGTCACGTTCGCCAACAGCGACCCGGAACTCATTTCGTTCTTCCTGCTCTTCTTGGACACCGCCGGAGTCGACCGCTCGGATCTGGCCTTCCAGCTGCAGATCCACGAGACCGCCGATGTGGTCGGCGCCGAGCGATTCTGGCTCATCCTGACCGGGGCGCGAGCCGAGCAGTTCCGCAAGACCTCCCTGAAGCGCCACAACCCGTTGACCACGCGGAAGAACACCGGAGACGGCTATCACGGATGCCTGCGGGTGGACGTCAGGCGAAGCTGCGAGCTGTACAGGAAGATTGAGGGCTGGGCCTCCGCGGTAACCCGCGTGGCGGAGGCCTCTGGCTAGGCCACAGCCGGAAAGTCGGCGCTTCCGTCAGAGAAGTTGCTGCTAAGGAAGTGGCGAGGTCCTCACGTTTAGGGCTGACCTGGGCGAACGTGGTTTGGCTGGAGGTTTGCCCACAGGTTAAGCGCTGCGCGCCCACAGTTGTCTTGGCTGCCTAGCGGTTCCAGCGGGGGTCGTTGTCGGCGATTTCCTGGCTGAGGGTTTCCAGCTCGGCGACCAGGGCGCGGAGCCGCCGCTGGTTGTCGAACCAGGGCTGGTAGTCGGCGAGCTGATCGTCAGTGAGGATGCGGGTGACGGTTTTCCCGCCTATCTTGCGGGTCCACTGGTGGTAGGGGCCGTGCAGGCGGGGCGGGTCGGCGTGGCAGCGGCAGGTGGGGTGGCCGCAGCGGGTCATCCGCTCGGTGAGGGTGCCGGGCAGCGCGAAGCCGGCGGCGGCAAGGCCGGCCGCGATGCGGGCGGCGCGGGCCTGCTGGGCCGGGGTGGGCGACACGCTCCTATTTTCGCAGCCGGGGTCCCCGATCTCACGCATTCCCTGCAGTAGAAATGTTGTATGGCCGCTGCTGATGTGGCCGTATACGTCGCGTGCTGGCAGCCGGTGTCGGTGCCGCCGCAGGCGGCGCGTTTTGCCCGGTCTGTGGTGGAGCTGGCGGGGCCGCCGACGCGGGCGCGGGCGAATGCGCTGCTGTGGGCGGCGGCCCGGCTGGCGGCCTACGCCGTCCCGCTCGGCCTGGACCCGGTGCCGGAGGTGCTGCTGCACCCGTCGGTGATCGAGCGGTTCGCGGTCAGCGCGCCGGGGCTGTCCGGCTCGGCGCGCCGCACGCTGCGGACCAACTTGCGGTTCATCGCCCGGCAGGTGGTCCCGGCGCTGGCACCCGTGGATGTGCCGCTGCCCCGCGAGCGGGCCAAGGCGCCGTACAGCGCGGGCGAGATCGACGGCTATCTCGCGCTGGCGGACGCGCA
>CAWIHB010000019.1:0-76882 GCA_963835775.1 uncultured Actinomycetes bacterium
CTAACCGGCCTGGCCGTCAGGCTCAGCGGGGCTGGGGCACGATCCTGATGTACGGCTTGGGCTCCTCCCACTCCCCGAAGAGCTCCTTGGCCTGGTCGTTGGAGACCGAGCCGGCGATGATGACGTCCTCGCCCTGCTTCCAGTTGACCGGCGTGGCCACCTTGTGCTTGGCGGTGAGCTGCAGCGAGTCCACGACCCGCAGCACCTCGTCGAAGTTGCGCCCGGTCGTCATCGGGTACACCAGGACCAGCTTGATCTTCTTGTCCGGGCCGATCACGAACACGTTCCGCACCGTCTGGTTATCCGCAGGCGTGCGCGACTTGGCGTCGCCCGAGACGTCGGCCGGCAGCATCCCGTACAGCTTGGCCACCTTGAAGTCGTGGTCGGCGATGATCGGGTAGTTGGGCGCCGTGCCCTGGGTTTCGGCGATGTCGGCGGCCCACCGCTCGTGGTCGCCGGTGGAGTCGACCGACAGTCCGATGATCTTCACGCCGCGCAGGTCGAACTCCGGCTTGATCTTGGCCATGTAGCCGAGTTCGGTGGTGCAGATCGGGGTGAAGTCCTTGGGGTGCGAGAACAGGACCGCCCAGGAGTCCCCGAGCCAGTCGTAGAAGCGGATCGGCCCTTCGCTGGTCTCCGCCTCGAAGTCCGGAGCGGTATCGCCGATGGTCAGTGGCATGGTCTTCCTCCTTGGTCACCGCAGACCATGCTTAGCACGGCTGCGCCCCTCCGGGGTAATTTACGACATGATCGGTAGGTAATGCGACCGGAGTCACGAAGCGGGCCGGGCCGTGTGGGCCGTACCGGATTTGAGCCAAGGACCTTGGCGGGCTATTCGAAACGGGCCGTGGCTCTCCTGGGACACTGAACGGATGAGCGCGGGCTATCAACCAGCCCATGCCGCCATAAACCGCGTTGGCGGGCCCGCCGCTGGGCCGCCTCGGCGAGGTAGCGGTCCCCGTGTGCGACTGGGCTGAAGGCGAAGGCGAGAGCGATGGCCGCGGTCAGACCGCCGACGACGGCGTATACGGCGGTGACACTCCCGCTCAGGTTGATGGCTGCCGCCCCGGCGAGCGACCCGAGGGGGATGGCCGACCAGGCCAGGACCTGGGCGACGCTTACCACCCGCCCGTAGAGCTGGGGCGGGACGATCGCCTGGCGCAGGGCGACGGTGTTGATGTTGAGCAGCATGCCGAAGCCCGATGACGCCGCCCACAGGACCAGTGCGGCCGCGTAGGAGTCGGCCAGGGCCATGGCGGTCGTGGTCAGCCCGGCGAGGACGAGGGCGCCGAGGGCGGTGACGGCGAAGGAGACACGCCGGCGGATCGGCCCGGCCACGAGACTAACCGCGACGATGCCGGCGGCACCAGCGGCATACAGGAAGCCGATCTCGGAGTTCGTGGCGTGCAGGGCGCGCCGGGCGAACAGGACGAGCTGGGAGTCGGCCGTCGTGGCGACGAAGTTGATCAGGGCCATCATGATCGAGATGGAGCGCAGCACCGGGTTGGACCACACGTAGGCCAAGCCCTCCCGCACGTCGGTGAGCAGGGCCCGGATCGCTGAGCCAGGCCTGGCTGGCCGGCGCGGCGGCATTGAAGCTGCAGCGGATCAGGGCCAGGCAGCCCGACGAGACGAGAAAGGTGCCGGCGTCCACGAACAGTAGGTCGGCTACGGGCACGAAAGCCACGAGCGCGCCGGCCAGCCCGGGGCCGAGGATCTGGCCGGCGTTGTTGGTCGCCATGATGCGGGCGTTAGCCGTGACCAGTTCCTGCTCGCCGACGAGCGAGGGGATGGCGGCGAACTCCCCGCAGTTGAAGATGATCCCGAGCGTCGACTGCACGAAGGTCACGGCATAGATGTCCGTGACCCGCAGCAACCCGCCGATCGCCAGGACGGGGATCACGGCGATCACGAGCGCCTGGGCCATGTCGCTGCCCAGCATGAGACGCTTGCGGTCGAACCGGTCGACGACCGCGCCGAGCAGGAGACCGAACAGCAGGTAGGGCACGAACTCCGCGGCGGTGGTCAACGCCAGGTTCGTGGCCGAGTGAGTCAGCTTGAACACCAGCAGCGGCAAGGCGAAGGTGGTGAACGAGCCGCCCAGTTGGGAAACGGCCTGCCCGCTGAAGTAGAACCAGAAGTCCCGCCCCAGCCGAGCCCGCCCGCCTGCCGGGGCTTTCTGGGTACGACGCTCGTTGCCCATCCGGACACACTGTACTTGCTGGGCGGGACTGTATTTCCTGGGCGGCACTGTACTTCCCGGCCGGCGGCGGCACTGTACTTCCCGGCCGGCACTGTACTTCCTGGGCGGGACTGTATTTCCCGGCCGGCACTGTACTTCCCGGCCGGCACTGTACTTCCTGGGCAGCACGGGGGTGGCTGCGGTGCATCTGTGCCGCATTCTGCGATTTGCATACGGCAAATCTCAAAAGGCGATAATCTCTCCGCGAGAGGGTGATTACGCTGTGCTAGCGCATCGAAACTTACTGTATGTCCCATTAGCTCCCGAACCTGGCCGTGGCATTCCTGCCCGGCTGCGTTCACCGAGCTGCGCTGGACCACGTAAACCCCGCAGCTGCCTGGCGGAGCTACCGCAGGACGCTCGTCATCGTGACCAAGCAACTTGAGGGAGGGGACTTCCGGATGCCGCATGCTAGGTCATTAAGCGCAGTCGTAGGCTGCCGGACACGGCTCGCCTGCCGGAACAACCGGAACAACCGGAACAACCGGAAGGCGTGGCGGATCGCCGCCACGGGTGCAGCGGTGATCGCTGCGCTAGCCGGTACGTCGATGGCTGGCGTCCCGGCGGCATCGGCGAGCTCGGGTGAAACCGTCATCGTCACGGCGACCGGGCTGCTGAGCCCGGTCACGGCCGTGCTGGGCGTGGGCGGCACCATTCTGACGCAGTTTCACCTGATCGACGGGGTCGAGGCGGTGATCCCCGCGGTGGTGGAGCCGGTGCTCGCGGCACTCCCGGGCATCGTCGTGACCCCTGATGTCTCAGTGAGCGTTCAGAGCACGCCGCCCTCGACCGGGCCCCATACCCCTTCTGACGTGTTCCTGCAGCAGACCGGGGCCACGCAGCTTGCGGCCGCGGGCGACACGGGGCACGGAGTCGCCGTCGCCGTCCTGGACACCGGCATCGACAACCTCCCCGACTTCTCGGGTCGGCTGATCGGCGGGGTGGACCTGACCGGCGGGAACAACCCGTTCCAGGACAGCTACGGGCACGGCACGTTCGTGGCCGGCCTGATCGCCGGCGACGGGGCCTCATCGGGTGGCCAGTATTCGGGCGAGGCCCCTGGCGCCAGCCTGGTGTCGATCAAGGTAGCGGGCGCGAACGGGACGACTGACCTGGCCAGATTGATCCTGGGCCTGCAGTGGGCGGTCGATCACCAGGCCAGCTACGGGATCAAGGTCCTCAACATGTCCCTCGGGTTCCAGGCCACTATGTCGACGGTCATCAACCCGCTTGACCAGGCGGTGCAGGCGGTATGGGGCTCGGGTATCGCGGTGGTTGTCTCGGCCGGTAACGCCGGGCCGTTCAACGGCACCATTCTCTCCCCGGGTGATGACCCGCTGGTCATCACGGTAGGTGCCCTGGACGATATGGCCTCACCGTCGATCACCGGCGACGAGATGTGCGACTTCAGCAGTGCGGGGCCGACGTCGCTCGACGGCTGGGTCAAGCCGGACCTGGTCGCCTCGGGCCGGTCCGTGGTCAGCCTGGCCGCGCCGGGCTCCACGGTCTACGACGATTACCCTTCGGCGCGGGTGGGCTCGGCCAACTTCGTCGGCTCGGGCACCTCGTTCAGCGCTGCTATCACCAGCGGCGCGGCCGCGCTGGTCCTGGCCGACCACCCGGGCCTGACCCCGAACCAGATAAAGGCCCGCCTGCTCGGCACCACTAATCCTGGTCCGGTCGGCAACCCCTTCGTCGACGGCCACGGGGCCCTCAATGCCTACGCCGCCGCCACCGTGGGCCCGATGAACTTCAGCCAGTCGGCCAGCCTGCTTCCGACCCTGCCCGGCACCACGGTCCAGCTGTCACCCACCGGCTCGGCCGACACGTGGAACACGAGCCTGTGGTCGGGGACCACCTGGAACCCGGGGCCGTCTGGCTCGACGTGGGGCGGCTGGGCCTGGAACGGCGCCGACTGGAATGGCTTTACCTGGACCGGCCGGGCCTGGAACGACGGAGACTGGACCGGCGCGGCCTGGAACGGCGCCGACTGGACCGGCCGGGCCTGGAACGATGCCGGCTGGGTCGGCTCGGCCTGGAACGGGTCGGCGTGGAACGGGTCGGCCTGGAACAGCTCGGCATGGAACTGAGACCTGCCCGGTCCGCTATGAAGATTCCGCGTGCTACCGGAGCCGTAGTCGCGGCTTCGGTAGCGGGCGGTGTTCTCACCTTGCTGGTCGCGTGGCGGCAATCGGGTCTGGTGCAGCCGGACGAGCGCGAGTCGATCGTCGCGGCGGCCATGGGCGTTCTGGTCCTGGGCAGCTGGATATGGCCGGTCGTGGTGTACCGGGAAGGCGAATCCGAGGCTTTCAACATGGACGAGGGCTTCTTTGTGATCCTCGCCCTCCTGGTGCCGCCGCTGGTTACCCTGGGGACCCTGGCCCTGGCGACCGTGATGGCTCAGGCGGCCCGCCGGCGCCCGCTGGTCAAGTCGGCCTTCAACGTCGGGCAAGTCCTGATCGCCGCGGGTCTGGGCCTATCAGTGAGCCATGCCGTCGCCGCTCCGTCTGCGTCCCTCACCGCGGTCCAGGTCGCTGCCGTCGTGCCCGGCGTCGCGGTGTACTGCGTCGTCAACACCCTGCTGGTGGTCGGCGTCGTGGTCTCGATGGGCACGGCCTGGCGCGAGCTCACCGATGACCTTCCGGTCCAGATATCGCTGGCCGGCGCGGGGGCGCTGGTCGGGGTGGTTCTGGCTCTGGCCATACAGTCGCATCCGTGGGTGCTGGCGCTGGCCGTTCCCGGGCTGATCGGGCAGCGCAGGCTCATCAGCGCGCGGTTCGCCGCGCTGCACGACCACACCAGGATGAAGGGGCTGTACGAGGTCACGCTGGAAGCCAACCGGGGACTGCGCCACCAGGCGGTGCTCGACACAATCCTGGGGTCGGTCCGGCGGCTGCTTCGCAGCCCCGAAGCGACCCTGACGTCGGTTCCACCAGGTCCTGGCCAGTTGGCCGCGCCCATGACGGTTGCCGATCGGCAGCTGTGGCTGGCGGCGGCGGGCCGGCGCCGGGACGAGCCCTTCGACGACGCCGACCGGGGTCTGCTGCGAGCCCTGGCCGCCGTGGGCAGCGGCGCGCTCAGCAATGCCGAGCTGTACCACCAGGTCCGCCTGGAGCGTGAGAGGCTCTCCTCGATCACGCTCAACATCGGGGAAGGCGTCTGCGCCGTGGCCGCAGACGGGAAGCTGAGCTTCGTCAACCGGGCCGCGGCCGACATGATCGAGCTGCCGTCGTTCGACATCACGATCGACAGCCCGATGAGCGACAGCGGCCTCACCGCGCCCGACTTCCTGCTCGTTCCGGCTACCGAGGCCATGCGCACCGGTCACACCGTCCGGGAGGGCGAAGCCCGGTTCCGGGGCAAGAACGGCCAGGCGATCCCGGTGGCCTACACGGCCTCCGCCGTGATCAGTGACGGCAAACCGTCGGGCGCGGTGATCGCGTTTCGCGACATCACCGAACGCAAAGCCTTCGAGGACGAACTCCACCATCACGCCTTTTTTGACAGCCTCACCGGCCTGGCCAACCGCCGGCTGCTGGTGGAGCGCCTCGATCGCGCGCTGCAGCGGTCAGCCCTGGACCGTAAGACCCACGCTCTGGTCTTTGTCGACGTGGACCGGTTCAAGAGCATCAACGACAGCCTTGGTCATGTCATCGGCGATGAGTTCCTGGTGGCGATCGGGGCCTGCATGAAGCGCGTGGTGCGCAGTCGTGACCTGCTGGCCCGCTTCGGCGGCGACGAGTTCGTGGTGCTGCTGGAGGACGTGGCCGGGGTGCACGTGGCGGTTTCCGCGGCCCGGCGCATCTGCGCCGCCCTCGAGCAGCCCATCGTGCTGCGCGACGGCTATGAGGTGGTGGCCAGCGTGTCAGTCGGCATTGCCCTTTCCGAGCCGGGTAAAAGCGCCGATGACATCCTCCGCGACGCGGACGTGGCGATGTATGACGCTAAGGTCAAGGGCGGGGGCGGCATCTACCGGGTGTTCGACCAGGCTTCCATGGGCAGCCGCTCCTCCGAGCGCCTCCGGATCGAGGCCGACCTGCGCAAGGGGCTCGACCGGGGTGAGCTGGAGGTTTATTACCAGCCGTTCTATTCCCTCGACGATGAGCGCATCGTGGGCGCCGAAGCGCTGGTGCGCTGGCGCCACCCCACGAATGGCCTGATCAGCCCCACGAAATTCATTCCCATGGCAGAAGAGACGGGGCTGATACTGCCGCTCGGCCGTTACGTTCTCGACACCGCGTGCCGGCAGGTGCGCTCGATCCGGGACCGGCTGGATGTGGACCTGCCGATCAGCGTTAACCTCTCGCCGCGCCAGTTCCAGGAGAGCGGGCTGTCGTCCCAGGCGGCGGCGGCCCTCGATGCCGCCGGCCTGCCTTCGGAGCTGCTCATATTCGAGATCACGGAGAACGTGGTCATGGAGGACCTATCCGGCGCTCGCGAAGTCATGAAGAAGCTCGACCGGCTGGGCGTGCGGCTGGCCATCGATGATTTCGGCACCGGCCATTCTTCACTTGCCTACCTGAAGCAGTTCCCGGTGCAGGAAGTAAAGGTCGATCGCACGTTCGTGCAGGGCATCGTGGAGAGCCCGGTGGATTCGGCGATCGTCCGGGCCGTCATCGACCTGGCCAATGCCATGGGTATATCGGCGGTGGCAGAGGGGGTAGAGACCGCGGCTCAGCTCGCCGGGCTCAGAATGCTCGGCTGCCCGGTGGCGCAGGGCTTCTATTTCTCGCACCCCCTTCGAGCCGAGGAGTTTGACGACCTGCTCACCCGCCATTTCGCCCGCGCCACGGACCTGCAGCGCCAGTACTAGCCCGGCTCGGGGGAGACCGCCAGCTCGGCCACGATCTGCTCGGCGATGGCCATGGACGACGTCGCGGCCGGGGAGGGCGCGTTGCGGACCGCGATCACCGGGCCGATGCGGTGGATGCGGAAGTCGTCGACGAGCGACCCGTCCGGATCGACGGCCTGGGCGCGCACCCCGGCCAGCGCCGGCACCACGTAGCCGTATTCGAGCCAGGGCAGGTAGCTGCGGGCCTCGGCCAGGAAGGCGCGCCGGGACAGCGAGCCCCGCATCTCGCGCAGGCCCGCCCGCCAGTTCTGGCGGGCCAGCTGGCGGAACGCCGCCGAGCGGGCCAGCCGGGCCAGCTGGCCGGCCGAGACGTCACGCCAGCGATAGCCCTCCCGCGCCAGCGCCAGCACCGCGTTGGGCCCGAGGTCCGCCTCGCCGTCGATGCGCGGGGTCAGGTGGACGCCGAGGAACGGATACGCGGGGTCGGGTACGGGATAGATCAGGTGGTGGACCCGGTCCCGCACCTCGGGCCGCAGCCGCAGGTACTCGCCGCGGAACGGGACGATCTCCGGTGCGGCCGCGTCGCCGGCCGCCCGGGCCAGCAGGTCGGTCTGCAGGCCCGCGCAGATCACCAGCCGCGACACCGTCTGCGTCCCGCCCGGGGTGATCACCTGGACGCCGTCGCCGTGACGGCGCACCGCGGTGACCGGGGCGCTCGTCAGTATCTGCCCGCCCGCGGCGCTCACCTCGGCGGCGAAGGCGCGGGCGATGGCCGGGAAGTCGACGATGGCCGTGGTGGGGGACAGCAGCGCGGCCACGCCCGCGACGTCCGGCTCGATCGCGCGGATGTCCGGCCCGTTCAGCCAGCGCACCCCGGGCACGCCGTTGGCCTGCGACCGCCGCTCGATCTCGCGCAGCCGCTCCGTCTCGGCCTCGTCCCGGGCCACCACGAGCTTCCCGCGCTCGTCCCAGGGCAGGCCGTGCTCGGCGCAGTAGGGGCGCAGCAACTCGACGCCGCGGCGGCAGTTCTTCGCCTTGGCCGAGCCCGGCTGGTAATAGATCCCGGCGTGGGCGACGCCCGAGTTGTGCCCGGACTGATGCCGCGCGACCGCGGCCTCCTTCTCCCAGACGATCACCGGGACGCCAGCGGCCGCGAGCTGGCGCGCGGTAGCCAGCCCGATCAGGCCGGCGCCGACGATTCCCACCGGTTCTGTCACCATGAGTCTCCTTGTTAACCTGGCGTCGTGGCGGCGGTTATCAGGCGGCGCGCGGTCCGGACGCCGGGTCCGAGCCGGGCCAGCTGGTCGGCCAGGTCGTCGGCGGCGGCGTGCAGGGCCCCGTCGGCCACCGGGTCGAGCGCGTCCAGGATGAACAGCGCCGCCGAAGTATCGTCGCGCAGCTGGGTGCGGCGTGCCTGGCGCCAGTTCCAGCGCCGGCAGGTCACGCCGGCGTCGTCGCACCACACCACCTCACCTGGGTCCGGGTGCTCGATCACCGCGATGCCGTCGGCCGCGGTGTCGAAGGGCTCGGTGCCGGTGGCCCGGACCAGCCGCGGCGCACCGGTGTAGCGGGTCAGGTCCTCCCCGCCGAGCGGGATCTGGTGCAGCACCGAGACCGCGTTGTACAGGTCGGTGAGCCGGTTCACCCGGGGCAGCCCGGACGCCGCACGGCGCAGCAGCGCCTCCAGGCTGTTGCGGGTGCGTTGCGGCCTGGCTCCGAACGCGCGGTACGCCTCCCGCCACGCCGCCACGTGCGGGAGCTCCTCCGCCGGCCGGTCGCGGAGCGCCTCGCGGGCGGACGCCTCCGCCGCCTGCAGCAGCGCGTCGCTCGCCTGGTCGCTCGGGCCCGGGACGAGCCCGTCGGCGGCCAGCAGCATGGCCCGGTAGTCCGGCCGCAGCCCGAACACCGCTGTGTCGACGTGGCCGCCCGCCAGGAACTCCTGGAGCCTGCCGAGGTCAGGCATGGGCCCGGGCGAGACCGAACTGGGCGGCGGTGTGACGGGTGATCGCGCCCGCGTCATCGGCGGTCGTGATGAGGGTGCAGCCGGCCTCGCGGTACCGGCGGGCCGTGGCGCCATCGGTGGCGTGCACCCCCACGGGCTTGCCCGCGGCGGCGCAGGCCGCCCAGATCCGCTCCAGGGCCGGGCTCAGCACCGGGTCGTCCGGGTCGAGCGCACACCCCAGGGACAGCGAAAGGTCTTTGGGACCGACGTAGAGACCGTCCACTCCGTCGACGGCCAAGGTGGCGTCGACGGAGTCGACAGCGTCGGCCGACTCGGCCATGACCAGGCAGAACGGCTCCGCTCCGGCCAGCACGCCGCCCGCCGAGCGGTACCCGGCGGGCGGGTAGCGGACCGCGCCCGCCACCTGGCGAGCCTGGGCGGCCGAGTCGACGTTCGGCACGATGACGCCTTCGCAGCCCAGGTCGAGAGCTCGCCCGATGTCGGCCGGGTGCGCATTCCGGACCCGGGCCACGGGTGCCGCCCCGGCCAGCCGGATCGCGCTGGTCATCGCGGGCAGGTCAGCCTCGGTGGCCCCGCCGTGCTGCAGGTCGATCACCACGTAGTCCAGGCCCGCGGCGGCCAGCAGCCGCACGCTCAGGGCCGACGGGATCACCGACCAGGCGCCGTACAAGGGCTCGCGGGCCACGAGCCGGGAACGGAAGGCAGCAGCGGTAGGCACCAGGACAGCGAACCATACCCGCCCGCCCGGCCCCACGGCAGGGGCGGCCGGGCGGCCTTACCGGCCCAGCACCTTACCGGCCCAGCACCTTACCGGCCCAGCACCTTACCGGCCCAGCACCTTACCGGCACCGTCAGGCCGCCGCTTGCAGGGCGGCCCAGAACGCGCAGTTGTGCGCGCTGGCGAAGTCGGTCTCGGTCTGCGGCACGGGCGCCACCAGCGACTGCATCTGCTGCGTGACGCCGTTGAACAGCGGCCAGAACGGCGTGCCGAACAGCCCGGGGAATCCGCGCTTGGCAACGTTCGTCCAGTACCCCTTCATGACCGCCGCCAGCTGCTGCTGCTGGCTGGTCAGCGTCCCGGGGAAGGCAGCCGTCGGCAGGCCCATCAGGTACTGGATCTCGGTGGCGTGCGCCGCACCGTAGGGGAAGCTGACCGGGGGCAGGAAGTTCTCCGGCGCGTTCTCGTCGTTGAACTCGTAGGCGAAGGTCGGCACGAAGCGCGAGACGGACTGATCGATGGTCAGCGCGGGGCAGGCGAAGATGGCGTCGGTGCCGACCGCGCCGCCGCTGGTGG
Source organism: uncultured Actinomycetes bacterium (assembly GCA_963835775.1). GTDB lineage: Bacteria > Actinomycetota > Actinomycetes > Streptosporangiales > Streptosporangiaceae > Palsa-504. Next base: position 10,292 of record CAWIHB010000019.1, read on the forward strand.
GCGCCTGCCCGCCGAGGGTGCTCGCGCTGGCCAGCGGCGCCGCCGCGACCAGCGCACCCGCCGTGACTCCGGCCACTGCCAGCCGGGAGCACAACCGCCATCCGGCCCAGTTCCCAACCATCCAAGTCTCCCTTCACGGCCCTGCTCGAGGAGCGCGGCGCATCTCGTCCAGGTCGTCGGTGATGACGGCGTACAAGCCTGGCTGCGTACAGCCGCCGTGGCGTCGGGCGACGATGGAGATGCCGCCCCAGGTCTGCTGCTTGGCGAACTCGTAGCCCGGGAACTCGGCCGCCAGCCCGCTCAGGCTCAGGAAGTCTGTGGTCGCTGCCATTGCCTCTCTTCCCGCCGCTGTGCTGTCTTTCATAGGCCGAACGGGCCGTGGTTTCCCACCCCGGGGCAGGTGCCAATCGCCAACGCGTGCCGGTACGAGCTGGGCCTTTATCAAAAGTACGAAACGGTACTTTAGGGCTACGTCAGCTACTCTAGGCCGGTGACCGATACCGGGCAAGGGGGAACTCTGGCCCAGACCCACGAGGGCCAGCCGGGTCTGCCCCGCGGCCGGAGCCGCCTGCCGCAGCCGGCCGTGCGCGCGTCACAACGCGAACGGCTGCTGCGGTCGGTGATCGCCGCGGTATCGGAATCCGGCTACCTGGCCGTAACCGTCGCCGACATCGTGCGGCGGGCCAGGGTGTCCCGGGCCGCCTTCTACGCCCACTTCGCGGACAAGGAAGACTGCTTCCTGAGCGCGACCGCCGCAGGCCGCGATCTCATGATCGGCCAGATCGTGTCCGCGACGCGGGCCGTTCCGGCCGGGGCCTGCGACGAGGAAATACTCCGGGTCGCGTGCCGGGCGTTCCTGGCCTTCCTGGCCAGCGAGCCTGCCTTCGCCAGGGTCTTCTATATTCACATGCCGACGGCGGGCCCGCGTGCGGTGGACCGGCTCGATGCCGCGCCCGGCCTGTTCGCCGGCCTGAACCAGATCTGGCACGAGCGCGCGCGACGGCATCATCCGGACTGGCCGTCCGTCCCGCCCGAGGCCTATCTCGCCCTGGCCGGAGCCACCGTCCAGCTGGTCCGGTCCATGGTCCGCGCGGGCCGGACCGACGCGCTGCCCGAGCTGGAGGAAACGCTCGTCTCGCTGCACCTGGCCGTCCTGGCCGCCCGCCCCTGGCCGTCAGGGCGCCCAGCCGACGCTCATGAGATAGAGGAACAGCCAGGTTGACGCGGCGGCGAACACGGCGATGAGCGGGCTGAGGACCCACGTCCGGGCCGGGACCAGCCAGCGGGCAGCTGGGCCTGCGCTCGGTCAGGCCGCACGCGGCCAGCACCCGGCCGCGGCGATCACCAGCAAGGTCGGCACGATGTAGCCCGGAGCCCCCCAGGCCTGCGTTCTCGCCTTACATGTCCAGAACGAGGTCGGAGCGGGGCTGAGCGCAGCAGATGAGCACTTCGCCGTCGGCCGGGGCTTCCAGCGGGTCAGGGGAGTAGCTGATGTCGCCGGAGAGCAGGGGAGTGATGCAGGTGTGACACACGCCGGTCCGGCAACTCCACCGGGTGGGGACGTCGCAGGCGTCGGCGAGCTCGAGCACGCTGCGCCAGGCCGGGCTGAAGGGCACGGCGATGCCGCTGCGCGCGAAGGTCACCAGCGGCCCGGTGCCGGCCGGCCGGCCGGCTGGTGCGGCGGCGGCCGGGTCTGGCCGGTGAGCCCGGGGTTGATCGACGGCAGCGCACCGAACAGCTCGGTGTGCACCCGGCCCGGCCCGAGGCCGGCCGTGGCCAGGGCTTCCTGCATGTCGGTCATGAATGCGGCCGGGCCGCAGACGTAGCCACTCGCGCTGGCCGGAACGGCCATCTTGGCCAGCCTGTCCTTGGTGACGCGCCCGGCCGCGGCATGGGCTCGGTGGCGTTCGGCCGGCGTGGCCGAGCTGTAGAACAGGTGCTCGCGGGCGTGCGGCAGGGACCCGAGCAGGGCCTGTGTCTCGGCCGCCAGCGGATGCTCCCGCGGCCCGCGGGCGCCGTAGATCCACCACACTTCGCGCTCGCTGTGCCGGGCCGCGAGTTCTTGCAGCATGGCCAGGACCGGCGTGACGCCGATGCCGGCCGAGATGAGCAGGACGGGTTCCTGGCCGGCGTCCAGGACGAAATCACCGCGGGGCGCGGCCACGTCGAAAACCGTGCCGGGTTTCACCGAGTCGTTCAGGTAGCTGCTCGCGACGCCGTGCGGCTCGCGCTTGACGCTGATCCGGTAGGCGCCGTCGCCGGGCGCCGAGGACAGCGAGTAGCTGCGGACCGGGGCGGGCTGGCCGGCGCCGGTGACCCGCAGCGTCAGGTACTGCCCGGCCCGGGCGGCCGGGAGCGGGCTGTCATCCGGGTCCACCAGGTAGAAGGAGGAGACGGCCGCGCTCTCGGCCACCACTTTGCTCACCCGCAGCGGCCGGAATCCCGCCCAGGCCGGCTCGGGCGGCGCGGCCGCCGAGCTGAGGCCATCGCCGCCGGCCAGCAGGTCACGGAACGACTGCTGCCAGCCGGGGCTCAGCGCGGGGATCTGCAGCGCGCGGCGCAGCTGGTCCGGGTCGTGGCCGGGCAGGTAGAGCAGTGCGTCGGTGTCGGCCACCGTCAGGGCGCCCGGGCCGGTCCTGGTCTTGACGATGCGGTCACCGGCCTGAATGTGGCCTTCGGTGATGACGCGCATGTAGAAGCCGGGCCGGTGGTGAGAGACCAGCAGCGCGGGCAGTTCCGGCTCGCCGAGCCGCAGGCCGACGCGGTAGCACGTGACCCGGGGCTGGGTGACCTCGAACTCGGCCTCGCCGATGCGGTACCGGTCGCCGATGCAGACCTCGTCGTCGGCCAGGCCGTCCACGGTCAGGTTCTCCCCGAACTGGCCGTACCCGAAGTCATCCCACCCGAAGTGCCGTTGCCAGTGCCGGTAGGAGTCCATCTGGTACACCATCACCGCGCGCTGCTCGCCGCCGTGCCCGGCCGTGTCGCCCTGCCCGTCGCCGTCGATGTTGAGCGACCGGACCATGGCCGGCCCGTCCACCGGGTACTTCCACACTCCGGTGTGCACGGTCTTGCCCTGCCAGGTCACGTCGCGCGGCATCCCGACGTTGACCGACAGCAGCACCGGTGTCTGCGCGCCGGTCATCCCCGCCTGCCGGGAGCGAGCGGTCCCCGCGGCCAAGACAGCCCCATGGTTCGTCCCTTCAGCGCCAGCCGACTCACCCGATAAGTTTCCTTATCCGGTTACTGGGATAGTCAAGCACCCCCCGGCGTGCTCTTCGGATGAAGGCCCGGCGGCACTAAGATCGCCTGTGATGATCACCGTGAACCATCTCGTCACGTCCGGCACGTTCTCCCTCGACGGCGGCGCCTGGGAGGTGGACAACAATGTCTGGCTGCTCGGCGACGACACCGAATGCGCCGTCATCGACGCCCCGCACGACGCGGACGCGATCCTGGCCGCCATCGGGCCGCGGCGGCTCACCGCCATCTTGTGCACCCACGCCCACGACGACCACATCGACGCCGCCGCCGCGCTGGCCGAGGCCACCGGCGCGCCGATCTGGCTGCACCCCGCCGACCGCGAGCTGTGGGATCTTACCTATCTCGGCCAGGCTCCCGACCGGGACCTGGCCGACGGTCAGACGATCAGCGTGGCCGGCGCCGGGCTCACCGTCCTGCACACGCCCGGGCATACGCGCGGTGCCGTGTGCTTCCACCTGCCCGACCAGGGCCTGCTGTTCAGCGGTGACACGCTGTTCGCCGGCGGGCCCGGCGCGACCGGGCGGTCGTTCTCGGACTTCGGCACGATCATCGACTCGATCCGCCGCCGGCTGCTGGTCCTGGACCAGGACACGGTCGTGCACACCGGCCACGGACCAGACACCACCATCGGTGCCGAACGGCCCCACCTGCAGGAATGGATCGACCGAGGCCACTGACAACATAGGCACTGACCGGCACCAGCCGGCTGGCGTTCGACATCTACCTCACCTCCGGCCCGCTGTACCACAGCGGCCCCAGCGCGTTCATGAACGCCGGCCTGCTCCTCGGCCAGACGGTCATCGTGCAGCGCAGGTTCCACGCCCGGGACTGGCTGCGGCTGGTGGACAAGTACCAGGTGAGCTCGACGTTCTCGGCACCCGCGCTGGTCCGGATGATCTGCGCGCTGCCCGCGGCGGTGAAGGACCGCTATGACCGTTCCAGCATGCGGGTCATGGTGGCCAACGCGGCGCCATGGAGCTACGCGCTCAAGCAGCAGTACGTGGCGGACTTCCCGCCCGGATCGCTGTTCGAGGTCTACGGGTCCACCGAGCTCGGCGTGGACACCGTGCTGATGCCCCAGGACCAGCTGCGCAAGCCGGGGTCGTGCGGCAAGCCGGCTCCCGGCATCGAGATCATGCTGGTCGGCGAGGATGGCCAGCAGGTCACCGGGACCGGGCCGGACCATCCGGGCGAGGTTTTCGTGCGGTCCACGGTCACCTTCGACGCCTACTACAAGAACGACGCCGGCTATGCCGCGAACAGCCGCGGTGACTTCCATACGGTCGGCGACATCGGGTACTGGGACGACGAGGGCTACCTGTACATCTGCGACCGCAAGGCCGACACGATCATCTCCGGCGGGATGAACGTCTACCCGGCCGAGGTCGAGGCGGCGCTGGATCAGCATCCCGCGATCTACGACGTCGCGGTGTTCGGGATCCCGTCGGAGCAGTGGGGCGAGGTGGTGCACGCGACGGTGGTGCGGGCGCCCGGCTCCCCGCTGACCGGCGAGGAGATCATCGCGTTCGCGCGCGGGCGGCTGGCCGGCTACAAGGTGCCGCGGTCGGTGGCCTTCGCGGACGAGCTGCCGCGCACCGGGTCAGGCAAGCTCCTCAAGCGCCAGCTCCGCGCCCCCTACTGGGCCGGCCGCACCGCCCAGGTCGGCTAGGCATCCGCCGTCCCCTTCGTGTTGCGACCAAAATACTCGAAAAGCGTTCGATAAGCTTCGGCCCGCTGCGAAGACAAAGGCCCTTGCTTCTCCGCCTCCATAAATCTCTTGGCCAATTGGCGCATCATAGCGTCATTGCTGTCGGCTGATTCCTCCGCAGGCTCGCTGTCAATCGGCACCTCCGCTCCGTTGACGTGCCCCTGACCACTCAGCCACGATGGCTGGCCGTCAATCAGCAACAAAAGCTGCCGCTTGTCCGTGCCGAGATATTCTGCAAGGACGTCCAGCTTCCCGTTCTGCGGTCGCTCCCCACGTTCCCACGCACCTATGGTCTGCTGACTAACTCCGAGCCTCTTCCCGAGCTCGGCCTGAGTTAGGTCGTCCGTTTGGCGCTGACGCCGTAGCCGGGAGGCGAGGGATTCATCGTCAGGGACCACTCGGAGCGACTGTCGAGAGCCAGCCACGGCCTACCTCCGTGTCGAACCTCAGCGCTGCTATCCCCTGCAAGGCCACTACCTCTATACTTACGCCAGTAGAGGGGATATGATCCAGCTGTATACGGGGGTAAAACAGCCGTCAAGATCATATCAGCCCGACGTGGCCGTGGTCAAACGATCTCCGTGCGGCTAGTTACAGGCGTGTAATTTGGCTGGTTGCTCTCGACGGAGAGTGGTGCGATGTCCGAGGAACATTCATACGCGCCACATAGTACGGGCTCATCAACTGCTTTGCCTGCAGGTTACGCTGAAATTCAGAACCCTGTATCGAAGGCCAGTCAGGGCACCGAGTATAAGCCTGTATCTTCAGAGAAGGCGCCTGCGATTTCTGCGGCCGACTCGGACGACCCGGTAGCGCGTGACCGCATCGCGCAGCTCGCTGAACTTGATCACCGCCTGGCGGTTGAAGAACGCCTGACGAGGCTGGCCAAGCAACGAGCGAGGAAGGTCCTACTCTGGTTGGGAGTCGTCACCGCCGCAGCGGCGGTTCTCCACACGGTCGCACTGGGTATCTGGGAGTTCTTCCATCCTGTAAGCGACTTCGAGCTGGTGATGTCGGGCGCAACTTATGTCGCGGGTGGAGCCTTTACCTGCCTGACCATTTATCTGTCTGGTCGCTTCGGCAAGCGCAAGTCGAGCCGTCGTGCTTCCGACCCGCCGGACAAGGTCACGACGTCGCTGCTCGGTAAGCCAGAAAACTGGCATGGCTGAGCGCTGAGCACCGAATTGATCCTGATGGGCACGGCCGACGCGGCGATGTCGGCCGGGCCGGCTACGCGCCCGATGGAAGCGTTGACGCGAGAGCTCCAACACCCGAGCAGGCCGGGACTGGGTCCCTGAGCACCTACGCTCCCTTCCACACCGGGGCGCGCTTCTCGGCGAAGGCGCGGGCACCTTCCCTGGCGTCGGCCGAGGTGAAGACGGGCTCCACGAATTCCCGCTGAGCAGCGAAGGCGTCCGCGCTGGCGTAGTCGATGGCCATGGCCATGATCTGCTTGGTCGCGCGGACCGCGAGCGGCCCGTTGGCCGCGATCGCCGCCGCGAGCTCGCGCGCTGCCGCCAGCGCCTGCCCGGGCTCGGCGAGCACGTTGACCAGGCCATGGGCATGGGCCGCCTCGGCCGCCAGCGGTTCCCCGGTCAGTGCGACCTGCATGGCCAGCTGGTAGGGCAGGATCTTGGGCAGCCGGAGCAGCCCGCCCGCCGCGGCGACCAGCCCCCGCTTGACTTCGGGCAGGCCGAACTTCGCGTCGCGGGCCGCGACGATGAGGTCCGCGGCCAGCGCGAGCTCACAGCCGCCGGCCAGCGCCCAGCCCTCCACGGCGGCGATGAGCGGCTTGGCCGGCGGGCGCTCGGTCAGGCCGCCGAACCCGCGCCCCGGCAGGGCGGGCCGCTCACCGCGGGCGAACGCCTTGAGGTCCATGCCGGCGCAGAACGTGCCGCCGGCGCCGGTGAGGATGGCGACGGTGAGGTCGGGGCGGGACTCGAACTCGTCGATGGCCGCCGCGATCCCGTTCGCTACCTCGAGGTTGACGGCGTTGCGCGCTTCGGGGCGGTTGATCGTGATGACGGCGACGCCATCGGCGAATTCGCTCAGGACACTGCTCACCGGCTTGTTCTCCTTCTCCGATCACGGCCCGGACGGGCAGGTCCTTGATGCCGTGGCGTTGGAAGCCCCACATCGAATCGCCCGCCCGGGCGAATCCCGGCTGCACTTCGTCGGCGATGTAGATCCCGCCCGCGGCGTGCACGGCGTCGACGGCCTCGCTGCCCGTGCAGTCGCCATTCCGGCACGACGGCCCGGGCCACCAATCTGGCGATGATCAGCCGTGGCAGCAGGCCGAGCTCATCCGCGCTCAGCTCGGTCACCGCGTGGTATCCGGCGATGGCGTCGATCGCCGCTGCCAGTTATCGCGAAGGTGGAGAAACCCCAGGCGGTAGCGGCGCTGGGCGAGGTCGTGGCCGCGTTCGACGGGATCATGGTGGCCCGGGGCGACCTGGGCGTGGAGTTCCCGCTCGAGCAGGTGCCGCTGGTGCAAAAGCGCGCCATCAGGCTGGCCAGGCAGGCCGCGAAACCCGTCATCGTGGCCACCCAGATGCTCGAGTCGATAATCAGCGCGCCGCGGCCGACCCGGGCCGAGGCCTCCGATGTCGCCAATGCCGTGCTCGACGGCGCGGACGCGGTCATGCTCTCCGCGGAGACCAGCGTCGGCGCCTACCCGGTGCAGGCCGTGGCGACCATGGCGCAGATCATCGTGGCGGCCGAGCAGGACTGGCCGTTCACCGCGCTAGCCGAACCGCCGGAGACCATCGGGGGCGCCATCGCCCGGGCGGCAGGCGAGGTCGGCGCGGCGGTGGGAGCCCGGGCGCCATCGCGTCCTGAACCGAGGCCCGGATCGCGGCCCGGCCACCTCATCGCATCCAGTCCGGCGGCGTCAGCCGCCATACCGGCCCGCTAGGAGGCATGATGGTAACCATGAAGGCACCCCGCGTCGCGACCCAGCGCCGTCTGCCCAGCAGCCCGTTCGCTGCCCCGGCTCCCCCGCGCCCGGCCGAGACATTCGCCGTCGATGACCAGGTAACGCACGACAAGTACGGGCTCGGCGTCGTCGTCACCGCGGACGACGACGCCTTGCTCGTGGACTTCCGCTCGCACCAGCGGCGGATCGCGCTCCCGTGCGCCAAGCTCACCAAGCTGTAACATCCCGCGCCGAGCCTGCGCGCGGCGCGTCGGACCTGGAACGGCCCGGCCCGGGCCGTTCCAGGTCCGAAGATGATCAGAGGGATTCTGCGGCACCGCAGGTGACGTGACCGCCTGCGGCGCAGGCGACGCGACTGCGTGCCGGCAGGTCAGCCGCCGATGACCGTGACGTTCTCCGCCTGCGGTCCCTTCTGCCCCTGCGTGATGTCGAACTCGACCTTCTGTCCTTCCTCCAGGCTGCGGTAGCCGCTGCCGTTAATCGCGCTGAAGTGCACGAACACGTCTTGGCCGCCGTCGACGGCGATGAAGCCGTAGCCCTTGTCGCCGTTGAACCACTTAACAGTGCCTTGCGCCATCTTTACCTTCTCTGTGGTGGAGGCAGCGCCATCCCGCATCCCTGCGATCCCGCGCTAGCCGTTCGCTCCTGGTTAGCCTGCCACGTGACACCCCGAGCAGGCAAAACCAAGCCCAGATATATCGCAAGGTTTTGTCGCTATGTGAGACAAGGGCGGGTTGCCGCCGTGCAAAGATCTAGGCGCGGGGTCATGGGTCGGGCAGCCGGAACGAGGAATTGTGGGCCAGGCGGACGGCGCAACACCAGAAGTACCGCTGCTGACCGTGGCCATCGATCTGCCGTCAGCGCGGATTCTCGCCGATCAGGCCTCGATCATCCAGGACCTTCAATTCGTCATGGACTGCTGCAAGCGGCTGCTCGCGGAGCTGGCCAGGCCCGAGGAAGACCGGGACGCGGTGGTGCCGCAGGCGCTCTGGTCCGCCGCTCTGCTGGCCTACGCTCGCTGCTTCGAAACGGGCAGGCCGTCCGGGCTCGCCACCGCGGATATCGAGAGCCTGCCCCTGCACGGGGCAGTGCTGAAATTCCACACCTGGGTTATCGGAGAGCGGGACAAGCTGGCCACGTATCCTGCGGACCCGTTCGCGGCCGCGAAGGTCGGGGCGGCTCTTTCCCCGCTTCGGCACAAGCAGCGCCGGGTGGAGGGAATCGCGATCTTCTCCACCAGCCACGTGCTCATCGACGCGATCGGCGTGCGGCAGCTGGGCGGCTTGGCCTCAGAACTGGCCAAGCAGACCGCCGAGCAGGCGACCAAGCAGCAGGACGCAGTGCTCGCCGAGGCCAAGCGGCAGGACCTCGACAGCCTGTACAGCCTTCCGCCGCTGCGCATGCGGCCACCCCCCGCCGACCCGGCCCCAGACGCCTCCTAGGCCCGCCTGGACCGGGCATCCTGGCGCGTAGAATCCCGGCATCAGGCGGTGAGCGGGGAGGGCGCGGTGCGAGTCGAGGCGGCCAGCGCGGTGCCCTCGCTTGCTTCCGGGGTGAAGCTCACGGTCGGCGCGGGCGGGCCCTCGCTGCGCCCCATGATGTGGATGTTCCTGGCCATCCTGGTCACGTTCCTGCTCACCAGGACCGTGACCAGGCTGATCAGGTCGGGCGCCGGTGCCCGCGCCGGGCTGGGCAACATCCGGATCGCCGGCAACCACGTGCATCACCAGGTCTTCGGCATCCTGATCATCATCGGCACGGGCATCGTCCTGGTCTCCAAGGCGCCGCGGGGCGTCGGGCTCGACGTGGCCGCGGCCGTCTTCGGGGCGGGCATCGGCCTGACCGTGGACGAGTTCGCGCTCTGGCTGCACCTCGAAGACGTCTACTGGTCCCACGAAGGCCGCAAGTCGGTCGACGCGATCTTCTGCGTACTGGTCATCACCGGCACGCTGATCGGCGGGGCCGAATTCGTGACCGGCCGCATCGGGACGGCGGCCTGGTGGTCCTCGGTCGGTGTCATCGCGCTCAATCTCCTGCTGTGCCTGATCTGCATGCTCAAAGGCAAGGTCGTGACCGGCGTCATCGGCATCTTCATCAGCATCGTGGCCCTCATCGGCGCCGTCCGGCTGGCCAAGCCGGAGTCCTGGTGGGCTGGGCGTCGCTACGCCAGCCGCCCGCGTCTCGCCCTGCGCGCCGCCCGCCGGTACGACCAGCACTACGAAGCGCGCTGGAACCGGATACGGGACCTCATCGCCGGCGCTCCCTCCCGGGAACGGCCCGGCTGACGGGCCAGACCACAGGGAACAGCGGATGGTCCATCGCCGCCGCGGCGGGGGAACGTCCTGGGCATCAGCCACGGCCCGTTATGCGATCCGGCCAAAAGCTCCAGGCTCCCCCCGGCCGGCACCTGGGCCAGCGGGCTGGGCCTGGTCAGGACCTCGTCGATCGCGGCGGCCGCGGCGGCTACCTCCCCGCCGTCGAGCACACCGCGGATGCACACGACGCCATCACGGGCGAAGGCCGCCGCCGTTTCCTCGAGCTCCACGAGCGCACTGTGGCGAAATGCCGGTCTGGGATATGCAGTTAACCCTTCCGGGCCGCCCTCCGGTTGACTGCATATCCCGGATGCCGGTTTCATTCCACTGGCGTGGGCCTGGACGCAGCATCACCGGTCAGCCATGGCGGCGGTCAGCATCACGCGCTCGGCGTCGCTGAACGGCACCGGCCGGTGCTGGCCGGGGTCCCAGCGGACCGTGGTCACGCGGGCCTCGGCCGCCACCTCCCCGGCCGGGGTGAGGATCGTTTCCCTGGTGATCAGGCTGGTCTTGCCCATCCGCTCGGCCTGGATCCGCACCGTCACCTGCCGGTCCTGATGGCGGACCTCGGCGCGGAAATCCATCTCGAGCCGGGCCACCACGTAGTGCGGGTCGGTGTCGAAGGTCTGCGTGTAGAACGCGTCCCTGCCTTCCTCCAGGTAACTGACGAAGACCGCGTTGTTGACGTGCCCAAAGGCGTCCGTGTCACGCCACCTGACTGGGACCACACGCTCGAACGTCACAGCACGTTATCCTCGTCCAGGCCTGCCTCCCGCGCTCGAGAATGAGGTGTCCCGCATGAATGGCCCTGGCCAGCTGAAGCAGATCAGGTCCGAGGTCCGCGACCACACCGCCGTGATCACCCTGGCCAATGCCAGCCGGAGGAACGCGATCAACGCCGAGATGGTGACCGAGATCGTCGGCGTGCTTGACCAGATCGAGGCCAGCCCAGAGGTGAGCGCCATGGTCATCACGGGCGAAGGCCCGGCCTTCTGCGCCGGTGCCGAACTCGGTCACCTGATGCGGGCCTCGGCCGAGAACGACCTGGCCACCGAGGCACTGCGGACCATCTACCGGGTGTTCCTGCGCATCGACGCGTGCCGCCTGCCCACGATCGCGGCGGTCAACGGGCCCGCCGTCGGAGCCGGCATGAACATGGCTCTGGCCTGCGACATCAGGATCGCGGGACATTCGGCGAGGTTCGCCACCCGCTTCCTGGCCCTGGGCCTGCACCCCGGCGGCGGGCACACCTGGATGCTGCGGCGGGCCATCGGAGCCCAGGGCGCCATGGCCGCCGTCCTGCTCGACCAGGAACTGTCCGGCCCGGAGGCGGCCGAAGCGGGCCTGGCCTGGCGGTGCGTGCCGGACGGGGAGCTGATGGCGGAGGCTTTGCGCCTCGCGTCCCGGGCCGCTGCCGCGCCGCGCCAGGTGCTCGTGCAGACCAAGCAGTCGATCAAGGAAGCGGCCGACGTCAGCTCCTACGCCGATGCCGTCGAGCTTGAGCTGCCCAGGCAGCTCTGGTCGGCCCAGCAGGGCGAGTTCGCCGACCGGCTGGCCAAGCTCGGCGTCGGCCAGGGCCGTAAAGGCTGACCGCATGGCTCGACCAGGCCGGGCGGATGGCGGGGAGCGCCCAGGCCCAGCAAAGTGTTAGCCGGAGATCACCGACACGGTGTCGTCGCCGACGTTGGCGGTGTAAACGGCGCCGGTCAGCGGGTTGACTGCGACCCCGACCGGGCCCCTGCCGACCGCGATGGTGGCGGTGACCGTGTTGGTCTGGCCGCTGATCACCGACACGGTGCCATTCTTGATGTTGGTGACGTAGACGGCACCGGTCGGCGGGTTGACCGCGACCCCGACCGGGCCGCTGCCGACCGGGATGGTGGCGGTAACCGTGCTGGTCCGGCCGCTGATCACCGATACGGTGCCGTCGGAGAAGTTGGTGACGTAGACATCGCCGGTCAGCGAGTTCGCCGCAACCGCGTCCGGGCTGGTGCCAACCCGGACGGTGGCGGTGACCGTGTTGGTCTGGCCGCTGATCACCGACACGGTGCCGTCGGAGAAGTTGGTGACGTAGACATCGCCGGTCAGCAGGCTGACCGCGACCCCGTACGGGCTGGTGCCGACCCGGATGGTGGCGGTGACCGTGTTGGTCTGGCCGCTGATCACCGACACGGTGCCGTCGTTGAAGTTGGTGACGTAGACAAAGCCGGTCAGCGGGCAGGCCGCGACCGCATCCGACTCGCTGCCGACCGAGATCGTGGCGGTGATGATCGGAGCCGCGGTGGCCGCGGCCGGCGCGGTCCGCTCCAGTGTCATGGCGCCGCTCGCACCGGTCGCGTCGCGCCTGTGGTGATGTGTCATGACCCCGGCTCCTTCTAATTGTCCGGTACAGACGGCCGGGGTCTCGAGCCAACGGTATTAACCTCAATGATCTCGCGCCACAACGGCCCGTCAAGACTTTGCCGGGGCCATATCGCCATCTATCGGCCATCCGTATGCGACGGTAGCCCAACGGAGCAGCAGGACTACCGACATCGACCTGATCCGACTGCCGTAACCTTCCGACCTACGCCAGCGTCCGCGTGGTTAGTTGCCCGCCAGCCGGGCCACGACCGGCGCGAACGCCTCCATCGAGCGCTGCGCCACGTTGATGTAGCTGACGCCCAGTTCGCCGCGGCGCTGCTCGAGCTGGTCGCAGATCTCGGGTACCGAGCCGATCAGGGCGTGCGGATGCTCGGCCAGCACGTCTGGGGTCACGCCGAACCGCCGGGCCATCGCGGCCACCGCGTCGGCCGGATCGTCGCTGATCGCGATGAAGTAGGCGGCGATCTCCAGCTCGAGGTCACCGAACCGGTCGCCCGCGCCCTCCCGGATCCAGCCGATCTTCTCCACGGTCGCGTCCCGGGTCGAGCTGGCCACGCTGCCCGTCCCGAGCTGGCCCGCGGCGTTGTTGAAGTTGATGCTCACGATGTCGGCCAGCTGGCCGGCCAGCCGCAGCACGCGCGGGGCGCCGCCGCCGATGAAGATCGGCGGGTGCGGCTGCTGTACCGGCCGCGGCCGCCCGGCGAAGCCGGAGGCCCGGACGAACGTGCGCTTGATGTCCAGCGGCTCGCCCGCCCAGTGCGCCCGCAGCACCTCCACGGTCTCCGCCAGCCGCTCGATCCGCAGCCCCGGCCGTTCCATCGCGATGCCGAGCCCTTCGTACTCGGCGGCCACCCAGCCGGCGCCCAGCCCGACCTCGACCCGGCCCTCGGACAGCATGTCCAGCGTCGCGGTCTCCTTGGCCAGCATGACCGGATTGTGGTAGTCGGCGCAGAACACCCGGCAGCCCACCCGCAGCTGCGTGGTCGCCATGGCCGCCGCCGTCATCGCGGTCAGCGGCGCGACGTCGACCGGGCGGTGCCCGGAGGCCTCCGCGATGTCGCCCGGGCCGAAGTAGTGGTCGGTGGTGAACAGGGTCGAGTACCCCAGGTCCTCGGCCCGCCGGGCCAGGTCGGTCCACTGCCGGCCGGACTCGGCCTCGAAGGCCTGCACCGAGAACCGGAACGCTCGGGTCTTTCCGTCGCTCATTGGCTGCTCCTGCCCTAACGCCCGTGTCGGCCGGAACCGCAGGCCGCCGCTCGGGCCGCCGCGTCCCGGCCGGCCAGATAGCCGAACACCAGGCCCGGTCCGAGCGTGCCGCCGTGCCCGCCGTACGTCATGCCCATGATCGATCCCATCGCGTTGCCTGCCGCGTAGAGGCCGCCGATGACCCCGCCGTCGACGTCGAGCACCCGGCCGCTGACGTCGGTCCGAGGTCCGCCCTTGGTGCCCAACGCCCCGCATCGGACCCTGGTCGCGTAGTACGGCGGGGTGTTCAGCGGGCCGATGGTGGCCTGCGGCGTGTAGCCGAACGCCGGATCGCCCCAGGCCCGGTCGTGGTGGCTTTCGCCGCGGTGGAAGTCAGGGTCAGCCCCGGCGGCGGCGTGCGCATTCCACCGCCGCACGGTGTCCTGCAGGGCACCGGCCGGCACGCCCATCTGCCCGGCCAGCCCGCCGATGCTGTCCGCCTCGAGCAGCCAGCGCGGCGTCAGCGCCGGCGGCTTGTACCCGGCCAGCCCGTACTTGGACGCGAAGTGGTGGTCGATCAGCAGCCAGGCCGGATGGTTGACGTAGGCGAACCGGGCCACGTCCACCACGTGGAACGCGTTGCCCAGCGCGTTGTAGTTCGCCGCCTCGTTGGTGAACCGCACGCCATCGTCGTTGACCATGATGGAGTGCGGGCGGGTCCGCTCGGAGTTGACCTGCCAGGGAACCAGGCCGCGGCCAGGTACCTCGACGTCGATCGTGGCCACCCACCACGCCTCGCGCATGTCGGCCAGGTCGGCGCCGACCCGCATGGCCATCCGCAGCGCGTCGCCGGTATTGGTCGGGACGCTGACCGCCCGGGCCAGCGGACCGCGCAGGAAGGTGCGCACCAGCTTCGCGTCGTGCTCGAAGCCGCCGGTGGCTAGGACCACCCCGCCGCCGGCCCGCGCCTCGAACGGCCCGTCCGGCCCCTCGACGGCCACGCCGGCCACCGCGCCGTTCTCGGTCAGCAGCCGCACGCCGCGGCAGCCGGTCTGCGGCACCACTCCGCGGTCGAGACACCCTTTGAGCAGCCGCCCGATGAGGGCCTGGCCCGATCCTCGCTCGTCCCGGATCTTCCGCCGCTCCAGTTCCTCGGGCGCCAGCCCGTTCGGCGCCTTGCGTCCCAGCGAGGACTCGCTCATGCAGAACTCGCCGGTCAGCTGCCAGCCGACCGTCACCCGCCCGGCCCACTCCGCCAGTTCCTCGAACGGGAACAGCGGGCACTCTACCGACCGGCCCTCGCGCTGCCCGCCCGGGTGCTCCGGGTGGTAGTCGCTCATCCCGGCCAGCGTCTCGAACTGCACCGGGGTGTGCGCCTCGAGCCAGTCGACCACTTCGGGCGCGGTGTCGGCGAACGCCTCGATCATCGGCCGCTCGATGAGCCCGTGCGACAGCGACTCCAGATAGGTCAGTACCTCCTCGCGGCTGTCCGCGAAGCCTGCCTCTGCCTCGTGCCGGTTGTTGGGTAGCCAGGCCACCCCGCCGGACCAGGCGCTGGTACCCCCGACCTGCTCGCCCCGCTCGAACAGCCCCACCCGGGCCCCGCCGGCCGCCGCCCGCACCGCGGCCGTCAGCCCCGCCGCACCGGTGCCCAGCACCACCACGTCGTAGCGGTGGTCGCGGGCCGCTGCTCCGGCCATCCGGCACTCCCTCGCCTACGGCTGGTGCTGGGCGCTGAAGTCGGCGCGGTAGCCGCCCGCCGCGTCGCGCACCGGCTCGATCTCGATGCTGCCGACGATCAGGATCTCCACGTCATCCGCTCCAGTGCGCCGCCCGGGCTGGGCTGGCCCCAGACCGATAGTTATTGTAGTCGATGACAAGATAGTAGCGCTCGTCCGGCGGCGCGGGCGGCAAGAAGGAGCGCCGGCGAAGTCGGCTCACCGTAGACGGCTGACAGTCAGGAAGGCGGTCACCACCTCAGCTGCGTCCTCGATGCTGAGTTTGTCCGTCGCGACGATCAGGTCATAGAGGCCGGGGTCGCTCAAGTCGGCACCGTACAGGTGGTCCGCGTAGGCCGCCCTGGCGCGGTCGGTCCGGTCGAGGAGGCGCGACGCCTCGGGCTCGTCAAATCCGCCGTACTCCTGCACCCGGCGGCACCGGGTAGCCCGTGATGCCACCACGCGCACATGGATCGCGCGCGGGTGCCCGGCCAGGACGACCGCGCCGGCTCGCCCCAGGATGACCCCGCCGGTGGTCGCGGCACGTTGCCACAGCGCGGCCTCGGTCGCCAACCCGAACTGGTCCTCGTCGTCGAAATCGATGCCCGGGACCTCCAGGCCGAACAGCGGCTCGGTGTTAGCCGCGCTGAGCAGCAGGCGCAGCACGCCGTGCTCTCGCTGCTCATCGTGGGCCTGCGCGGCGGTAACCGGCACCGACAGCTGCTCGGCCACGGCGGCCGGGGATGTGCGGGAAAAAGGCGCTGCTGGTCACGGTCCGGGCCGTCACGGCAGGCATCGAATGCAGCGCCGGGCCGAGCAGGGACTGGATCGGGTTGTAGCCGAGGAAAGTGGCGAACAACATGGCGACCGGGGGCAGGTGTGCCACCGCGGCGGCCTGGCGTGCCGGTACTCCCGCGGCGCCCAGCCCGGACAACAGGGCCTGCGGCAGGCGCGCCGCCAGCCCCGCCGTCAGCAAGGTGAAGAACAGGCTGATGGCCAGGGTCTGGCCGCAGTTCAGCCCGGTGGCGCGGATTCCCGCGGCCGACCCGCGCTGCGCCGGGTCGACGGCGCCCATGACCTCGGCGGCGTTGGCTGAACTGAACGCGCCCATGGCCAGCCCGAAGGCCAGCAGCAGCAGCAGCGCGAACGCCCAGTAGGAGAAGTCCACCGGCAGCACGCCGAGCAGCACGAACACGATGGTCCCCGCCAGCTGGCCGCCGATGGTGAACGGACGCGGGCCGATCCGGTCCGACCAGATCCCGGCCAGCGGGCCGGAGATGAGGAAACCGGCGGTCAGCGGCAGCATGTAGATGGCGGCCCACAGCGGCGTCCGCTCGAAGGTGAAGCCGTGCAGCGGCAGCCAGATGCCCTGCAGCCAGATGATGAGCGCGAACAGCAGGCCGCCCCGGCCAATCGACGACAGCAGGCTGGCGAGGTTCCCGCTGGCGAACGTCCGGTTGCGCAGCAGCGCGAAATCCAGCATCGGCTCGGCGACGCGCCGTTCTACCAGCACGAATATGCCCAGGATGAGGACTCCGCCGGTCACCAGGCCGATGAACGAACCCGCGACCGCCGCCACCGAATTGACGCCGAGCGCCATTCCCCGCTGGCTGGCCGGGAAGGCGTCGGTGAGGATCGCAGCGGAGTTCGCGAACAGCATCGCGCCGCCCACTCCCTGCACGATCCTCAGGACGATGATCGCCAGGGCCGCGGCACTGCCACGGGCGAAGACGAGTGACAGCCCGACCGAGCAGACGGTGAAGATGGCGAAGCCCAGGTTGTACAGGCGCACCCGGCCCAGGCTGTCCCCGAGCCGGCCGAACGAGACCACCAGCACCGAGGTGACCACCAGGAAGCCCAGCAGGATCCACAGCAGGTAGCTGACGTTCGCGGGCTGCAGCGGGTCGAGCCGGATGCCGCGGAAGATGGCCGGCAGTGAGATGATCACGATCGAGGAGTTGATCGTGACCACCAAGACGCCCAGCGTGGTGTTGGCCAGCACGACCCATTTGTAGCGATCGGCCACGGGATCGGTGCTCTGTTCCTCAGCCGTCATGGTCCTCCTGAGCTGACGCCCATCAGGATCTCCACGTCATCCGCTCCGGTGCGCCGCCCGGGCTGGGCTGGTCCCAGGCCGATGGTTATTGTAGTCAATGACAAGATAGTAGCGCTCGTGCGGCAGCGCGGGCAGTCGGAGGGAGAGCCGTGGCAGGACGGGTTTCCGGGCAGGTCGCCGTCATCACCGGCGCGGCCAGCGGGCTGGGTGAGGCCACCGCCCGGCTGATGCATGCCGAGGGCGCGAGCGTGCTCCTCACCGACATTCAAGACGACCGCGGGGAGCGGGTGGCCGCCGACCTCGGCGACCGGTCCCGCTACCTGCACTGTGATGTTTCTGCCGAACGGGACGTGGCCAGCGCGGTCGATACCGCGGTACGCGAGTTCGGCCGGCTGGACTGCATGTTCAACAACGCCGGCATCATCGGCGCGCACGGCGGCATAGACGAGATCCCGCTGGAGGAATACGAGTTCACCATGGCCGTGCTGCTGCGGTCGGTGTTCCTCGGCTGCAAGCACGCCGCCCGCGTGATGAAGCCCCAGCGCAGCGGGGTGATCCTGAACACCACCAGCATCGGCGGGCTGCAAGGCGGGCTCGGCCCGCACATCTACGGCGCGGCCAAGGGCGCGGTCGTCGCGCTGACCAGGAACGTAGCCGCCGAGCTGGGTGCCTGGTCGATCCGGGTGAACGCGATCGCCCCGGGCAAGATCCTCACCCCGATGAACGCGGCGACCATCGCCGGCGACCCCGATGCCATGGACGAGGCCCGGGCGGCGTTCCGGACCAGGACGCCGCTGCGCGGCCGGATCGGCGTGGCCGACGACATCGCGCACGCCGCCTTGTGGCTGGCCAGCGACGACGCCGGGTTCGTCAGCGGGCACACCCTGGTCGTCGACGGCGGCCTGACCACCGGGTCCAGGGAGAACGTCGTCCCGGGCGAGCACGGCCGGTGGGCGCATCGGCGCGACCTGGTCCGCGAGGGCGGGCACAGCGGGATCCCCGCCGGAACGGAACAGGTCCACCCGGCATGAGCACGGCTGCGGACGCGCTGGCTGCGCTGCCCGGCTACGCCGACCTGGGGCCCGGCGACCTGATCCTCAGCCACTTCAGCCTGGGCCGGTTCCGCCCCTTCGAGGAGCGGGTCCGGGCCGCCGCCGAGGCCGGGTTCGCCGCGATGGGACTGTACGTCGGCGACTACCAGCGGCTGCGGGCCGAGGGCGCCACGGATGCCGACCTGCGGGCCGTGCTCGACCAGCACGGGATGCGGGTGGTCGAGATCGAGGCACTGCGCGGCTGGTCGGCCACTGGTGCCGAACGGGCGGCCTACCTGCAGACCGAGCAGTCGGTCTTCGCCATGAGCGACGCGCTCGGGCCCGGTCACCACGTCCAGGTCATCGGGCCCTACACCGGCACTCTCGACGACGCGGCCGAGGCCTTCGCCGACGTCTGCGACCGCGCGGCCGAGCACGGCCTGGCCGCGGCCATCGAGTTCCTGCCCGAGATGTCGAACATCCCGGACGCCGCCACGGCCATGCAGATCGTGACCGCGGCCGGCCGGGCCAACGGCGGCATCTGCCTGGACTGCTGGCACCACTTCCGGGGCGCGGCCGACGACGGCATGCTGCGCGCCATGCCGGCCGAAGCCATCTTCACCGTGCAGCTCGACGACGGGCCGCGGCAGCGGGTCGACCCGGACTACTACACCGACTGCACCGGGCACCGGAACGTGCCCGGAGACGGCGACTTCGACCTGACCGGCTTCCTCCGCTTGGTCGGTGAGATGGGCGTGTGCCTGCCGCTGTCGGTCGAGGTGATGTCCGTTGACCTGCAGCCGCGGCCTGCTGGCGAGGTGGCCCGGCGGCTGGCCGAGGCCACCCGGGCCGTCGTAGCGGCCGCGGCCGCGACCTGAACCGAGGAGATGGCATGAGCGTAGAAGACGAGCTGGCCATCCGGGCGCTGGTGGCCCGGTACGCCGATGCGGTCTGCCGCCACGACCCGGACGCCTGGGCGGCGACCTGGGCCGAGGACTGCCGCTGGGACCTAGGCGGCGGCCGGGTCACCTCCGGCCGGGCCGAGACCCTGAACCTGTGGCGCACGGCCACCGCCTCCTACGACTGGGTCGGGCAGGTGGTGACGACCGGCCTGATCGACATCGAGGGGGGCCGGGCCCGCGGCTCGTGGTACATCATCGAGTTCAACCAGCGCGCCCAGGGCGACGGCACCCTGCACCTCGGGCACTACGACGACGAGTACGTGCGCACGCCGGACGGGTGGCGGTTCGCCTCCCGCAGTATGCACATGATCTACCGGGGGGCCATGGACCGTGGCACGGTGGTCCCGCTGCCACCGCGCGGGACGCCGTAGGCTGCGCTCGTGCCTGAACCGCCGCTGATCCTGGTTACCAACGACGACGGTTTCGGCTCGCCCGGGCTGCGCGCGGCCGCCGAGGCCGTGGCCGACCTGGGCGAGCTGCTCCTGGTCGCGCCGGCCACTCAGCAGACCGCCATGAGCCGCGCCTTCGTGACCGACCCGGGCGCCGGCGTGGTCAAGCAGGTGGCGATGCAGGTCGCCGGCCGGGCCGTGCCCGGCTACGCCATCACCGGATCGCCGGTGATGGCCGTGACCCACGCGGTCCTGGAGCTGGCGCCGCGGCCGATCGCGCTGTGCGTCAGCGGGATCAACTACGGCGAGAACATCGGCGGCTCCATCGGCGTCAGCGGGACCGTCGGTGCCGCGTTCGAGGCGGACGCGCACGGCATCCCGGCCATCGCCGCCGCGATCACCGCCCAGGTCAGCGAGTGGCGGACGTTCGGCACCGTCGACTGGAGTGCCGCCACGCACTTCACCCGGCTGCTGGCCCGGCAGGTCCTCGCGGACGGCATGCCGGCCGGGGTGTCCGTGCTCAACCTCAACGTGCCCCGCAGTGCCACTACCCGCACCGAGCTGCGCAAGACGGTGCAGGGCCCCGAGCCCTACTACGTCCGGTGCCGGCCCGATCCACCCCGGCCGCTGGACCAGCCGTACCAGTTCGCCGTCGACGTGAGCATCGACCCCGGTCGCCTGGAGCCCGGGACGGACATTCACGCCATCATCCACGACCAGGTGGCTTCGGTCACCCCGCTGACCTGGCAGCAGACCGCCACCACCGACTGGACGCCGGCCGAACAGACCCGCCTACCTTGGCCCGGGATGGGTGACTGAGGTGGGCGTGCTGCTGCTCGTCCGGCACGGCCAGGGCTCCCTCGGCACGTCCAACTACGACGAGCTGTCCGAGCTCGGCGGCCGGCAGGCCCGGCTGGTGGGAGCCCGGCTGGCCCGCGCCGACCTGCGCGTGAGCCAGGCCTGGTGCGGCGCCCTGGCCCGCCAGCGGGAGACCGCCCGCACGGTCCTGGCCGAGCTGGGCCTCCCGCCGGCTGAGCTGCGCGCCGACGACCGGCTGGACGAGTACGACCACCTGGGGGTGATGGCCGCGGACGGCACCGGCGACCCGTTCGCCTCGGCCGTCACGCCGCAGGAGCGCCTGGCCCTGCAGTCGACGCTGGACGAGGCGATCAGCCGGTGGATCCGGGGCGGCGCCGGCTACCCGGAGCCGCACCGCGTCTTCACCGCCCGGGTCGAAGCCGTGGTCGCCGAGCTGACCGCCCAGCCGGGCACCACGGTGGCCGTGACGTCGGCCGGGGTGATCGCGGTAATCTGCGCCCAGCTCACCGGCCTGCCCGCCGACCGGTGGCCGGCCCTGGCCCGGGTGGTCGTGAACACCAGCGTCACCAAGCTCATCACCGGCCGGACCGGGACCCACCTGCTGACCTTCAACGACCACGCCCACCTGGAGGGTGACCGCTTGCTGATCACCTACCGCTAGCTGCCCAGCCCGAGCACCACCAATCAACCGCAAAACGCAAATCCACCGCGATATTGGGACATATGAAACTGGTGTGACAACAGGGAGGCGCACCCGCGCCAGTCACTCCAAGAAAGCGCACCCACGATCGATCCGGTCGGGCGGGCCGCGAGCCGCGAGCCGCGGGCCGCGAGTACGAGGAGGCAGGCAATGGATCTGGCCGGACGGAAGGTGCTGGTCACCGGGGCCAATCGTGGGGTCGGCACGGCGTTCGTCAGTGCCGCGCTGAGCCGGCAGGCGGCGACCGTGGTCGCTGCCGCGCGCCAGATCGCGTCGCTGCCCCCGTCCGGGGATCCGGCTCGCGTTGTGCCGGCCCGGCTCGACGTCACCGACCGGGCCCAGGTCGCCGCGGTGGCCAGCGAGCACCCCGACGTCGACCTGCTCGTCTGCAACGCAGGCGTCACCTGCCAGCGGCCCCTGCTGAGCGACGTCACCGAGGCCGCGCTCCGGGAGGTCATGGAGGTGAACTTCTTCGGGCCGCTGGCCCTGGCCCGGGCCTTCGCCCCTGCTTTGCGCCGGGCCGGTTCCGGCGTCATCTTCGTGCTGTCGGTCAGCGCGGTGACGCTGTCGCGCAGCGCCCCCGTCTACAGCGCCAGCAAGGCGGCCTGCCTGATGCTCGCCCTCGACCTGCGCGAGGAACTGCGCGAAGCCGGCGGGACCGTGACCGTCGTCCTGCCCGGGTTCATCGACACCGACATGGGGGCCGCCTTCGACACCGCCGCCAAGGCCACCCCGGCCCAGATCGCCGGGCTCGCGCTCGACGGCTGGCTGGCCGGCCAGCCCACGATCTGGCCGGATCGGTTCGCCGAACTGGTCCGCGACGTGGTGGGAGATCCGTTCCGGGCCCTGCTGGACGAGCCGAGACAGGTCATGACCGGCGTGCACGCGGCGTTCCATGCGGCCGGTGCGGCCGCCGCACCGGCCGCCACGTCGGCCGCCACGCCAGACCAGGCCCGGCGGCAGGAGCGCTAGCCGCCCCGCAGGACCTGGGCGAACTCGCCCAGCGCGGTGATCTGCTGCACCGGGTCAGCCATCGGCGCTGGCCTGGCCGGGATGCGCGGACCATTCCTGCGGCTCGGTGATGACCACGCACTCGAAGTGCGCCAGCCCCGCCTGGCCGTCACCGTCGCTGGTCAGCCGGGTGAAGTTCTCCGCCCAGGCATGGTCGAACTCGAAGGACCGCCCGCTGGAGTCGGTGATCTGGGTGGGATGCGAAACGTCCCAGACCTCACCCTCGACGTGATAGTCACCGCGGTACACGCCCTGGCCCAGCCCGTCGTTGAAGCCGCCGAAGTACCCGCCGCCCTGGCAGTAGACCCAGCCGAGGTCCTCGGCCTGGTACCTGCGGACGACCCCCTCGGCGTCGGTCAGCCGGAACGTGCCGGACCGCAGCCGCCGTCCGCCGTCGTAGAACTGCAGGTCATGCTCGACGCCGGTCACCGCCACGGTGCGGTCGGCCAGCATGATGGCGCCCTTTCCTGACGCCCGGCGGCCGCTCGGGTCGACGAAGTAGAAGCCGCCGTGGTCGGGCATGTCGAACAGCACCCACTGCCGGACGCCGGGCACCCTCCGCCGGGCGCCTACGGTCGGCGCGGCGTACAGCCGCGGGCCGCCGCGGCCGGCCTGGTAGCCCCACGAGTGGTTCCTGAAGAACGAGTCCGTCGCCGCGTCCAGGCCGAACCGCTCGCCGCCGACCTCGGCCCACCCGTCGCACTTCCCGGTGATCTCGTAGGTCATCCGCTCGCTGATCAGCCGGCCGTCGATGCGCGTCACCTCGGCCGGATCCTCGTACGGCACCGTAGCGCTGCGGCAGGTCACGTCCAGCGCGAAGCCGAACTCGTTGTCCTCCAGGACCAGCCGCACCGTCCGCATCGGCTCGAGGATCTCCAGCCGCAGCGGGCCTACCGCCAGCTCGTCCATGTGCGGGCGCAGCCGCCGCGACAGCCGGATGTTGTGCTGCCGGCCGTCGTGCCGCAGGCACACGAACCCGTCCAGGACGTCATTGTTGTGGTAAAGGCGCAGCGACGAGGTCAGGCATACCTGGCCGGCCTGGTCGCTCAGGCAGACGTAGTGCCCGTCGTTCCACTGCGGATCGCTCCCCGCCACGCCGGCGAACGACGCGGTGATCTGATGGAACGGGTACTCGTCGAACCGAAGCAGCATGCTGCCCTCCCGTCTGTGCTCAGCCGGACCCGGCGAGCGTATCGGCGATCCAGTCCGCCAGCTGGGCCTTGAACGACGTGTGGACCAGCTCGATCCACAGGCCGCCCGCGAACGGGTGGTAGCTGAACCGGGCCGGCTGCCCGTCCCGGCCGGCGTCGTGCACCCGGGCCGCCAGCACTGAGCCCGGGAGCACCGAAGAGTGTCATGCGCAGCGCCCTCACACCGATCTTCTAGCGGACCAGCCGGCAGCCGGTACAAACTGTTGACACACTATAGTTTCTGTCGTGTGCCGGGAAGTGGCTCCCCGGCACGTTCGGAGGTTCGCGGTGCCTGATCCGTCGCTGCTGACACAGCTGCTGGACCGCCAGGAGATCACGGCCGTGATGGCCGCCTACACCCGGTGGGCCGACCTGAACCGGCCCGAGGAGCAGGCGGCAGTGTTCACCGAGGACGGCCGGGTCAGCTACCACCCGGACGACTGGATCGTCGGCCGCGCGGCCCTGACCGAGAAGCTGCGCACCGCGCTGGCCGGCTACGCGCAGACCAGCCACCACCTGAGCAACATCGAGATCGACTTCCAGGGCCCGGACTCGGCCACCGCCCAGAGCGCGGTCATCGCCTGGCACCGCCGCCACGACGGTTCCGAATGGACCCTCTACGGCCGCTACGTGGACCGGTGGACGCGGTCCGGCGACGGCTGGCGGCTGGCCGAACGCGAGCTCCGGGCGGCGGGCGCCACCGGCCGGGACGACCGCCAGCTGCCGCCGCTGGGCCGCGCCTCCGGCGCGCTGACCTGACCCGGCCCGGGACACCATGCTGCCACCTTCACGGCTTACTTCTCCCACCACCGGAGGCCCCATGCGCTCGCTCGTCCTGGGCGGCTCGACGTTCGTCGGCCGCCGCCTCGTGCTCCTGCTGGCCGGGCAAGGCCATGAGGTCAGCGTCCTCAACCGGGGCCGGACCCCCAGCGCGCTGCCGCCGGAGGTCCGCCGGTACGTCGCCGACCGCACCGACGTCGGCTCCATGCGGTCCGCGCTGGAGAGGACCGAGTGGGACGCCATCTTCGACGTGTCCGGCTTCGTGATGGTGGCGGGCGGCTCGCCCATCGCCGACCTGCTCGCGCTGTTCGACGGACGCACCGCGGCCTATGTCTTCGTCTCCTCGATCATGGCCTACCGGCCCAGCCCGCTCATGCCGTGGACCGAGGACCAGCCCACCTCGGCCGATCCGGTCACCAGCTACGGCGGCTTCAAGGCCTACGCCGAGGCGGAGGTGCGCAACCGCCACGGGCAGACCGGGTTCCCGGGCAGCATCGCCCGGCCGGCCGCGATCTACGGCCCGGACAACAACATCCTGGACATGGAGACCGCCATGTTCCTGCGGCTGCGGCGCAAGCTGCCCGTACTGCTGCCGCACGGCGGGCTGGTCACCGGGAACTACGGCCACGTCGACGACCTGTGCGCGCAGCTGCTGGCCATGGCCAGGGACCCGCAGGCCGTCGCGGGAGAGGTGATCAACACGACCGGGGCCGCCATCACCACGGCGGGCTACGTGCACGCGCTGGCCGAGATCGTCGGGGTAGAGCCCGATATCCACCTGCTGCCCGACGAGCTGCTGGGCAAGGTGCCCGGCCCGCTGTTCGGCCACCTGTTCGGCGCCCGGCACCACGCAGTGATCTCGACGGAGAAGGCGCGGCGGCTCGGCCTGCCCGATGAGCGCGGCTTCGTCGAGGGCCATCAGCAGACGTACGAATGGTTCTGCTCGTCGCCGTTCGCCGACGCGCCGGACGCGATGTCCGACCCGGTCTGGGGCGCCGGATACGACTTCGCGGCCGAGGCCAGAGCCCTGGCCCGGCTATGACCGTCTTCGTCGAGGACGCGGTCCTGCGCGACGCGCGGCAGCGCGCGGAGCGGCTGCCGCTCAGCCCCGCGGAACAGCGGCGCTGGCAGGAGGTGGCCGCCTACGCCGCGGCCCGCGGCCCCGACCCGAACCCGGAACGGGCCGCCGTGCTGCGAGAGCTGCTCAGCCTGCCCGGTGCGGACGACCGGCAGGTGCTGGAGGCGGCAGGCCGCCTGCTCAGCGACGCGGTGACCGGCGGCGACACGGTGACCGGCGGCCGGGTGGCGGATGACGCCGGATCTGCCGAACGGGCCAGGCCGGTGTATGCCCTATGCCGGGAGTGGTTCGAGGCGGACGTCAAGGCGGCGGCTCCGCTGCTCGAGCTGTTCACCGGCCACCACCGGGACCCCGAGGGCGGCCCGCTGCCGCCCGACCCCGAACTGGTGGGCCGGCTCGGCCAGTGGCTGACCCAGCGGGCCGGACCCGGCGCCCGGCTGGAGGACGCGACGGTCATCGCCGGCGGGTTCAGCCGGCTCATGCTCGATGTGCGCTGGACCGGCGGGCACGGCGTGGTGCGGATCGAGCAGGACGGCATGTTCGCCACCGAGGGGCGCCGCGAGGCGTCGGTCATGCGGATCCTGCGGGCCCGTGGCTATCCGGTGCCCGCCATCTTGTGGGAGGAGCCTGATCCTGCCGTCCTGGGCCATCCGTTCTTCGTTATGGACTTCGTCGAGGGCCGCGCGCGGACCGATGACGAGGGCCTCGACGACGTGCTGCGGGTCCTGGCCCGGCTGTATGGGCTCGGCCAGGCGGCGGTGGACGAGGTCGCGGCCCTCGACGGCATCCCGGCCGGCGGCGAAGCGGAGCAGGTCATCGAGGCCCAGCTGCGGCACTGGCACGACGTGTACCGGTCCGCTGTCACGTATCCGATTCCGCTGCTCGAGCGGGGCTTCGCCTGGCTGCGCGCCAACCTGAGGCCCACCGGGCCATCGGTCATCGTGCACGGCGACCCCGGGCCGGGGAACGCGCTGCAGGATGCCACCGGCGTGGCCGCGGTCATCGACTGGGAGCTGGCCCACGCGGGCGACGCGGCCGAGGACTGGGCCTACCTTGCTCTGATCCGCGGGCGCCGGCTGGGTTCCCCGCAGCAGTGGAAGGGCCGGATCGCCGCCACCACGGGCGTGGCCTACGACGAGCCGACCTGGCGGGCCTGGGAGGCCTTCAACTCGGTCAAGGGCGCCTGCGTCAACCTGACCGCCCTGGATGTGTTCCGCCGCACCGCCCGCCCCACCCCCGACCTGCTGGCCATCGGGGTGGCCGTCCACCTGCGCTTCCTGGCCCGGGCCGTGGAGCTAACCAGCTGAGGAAACTAGCCGCCGCGCAGTGAGCGCTCGCGCGACCCGCCGTCGTGGTAGTCCGCCTCGCGGGTGACGGTCAGGCCGTCGAAGATCAGGTACGACATGCCCTCGACGGTCCAGCGCCGGCCGACCAGCTCGGGGCCCAGGTTGTCCTGGGTCTGGGTGGCGCTCATCGTCCACAGCATGGCCAGCCCGTCCGGGCGCGACCAGAAATCCCCGGTCGGCTCCAGCACCAGGTCGGGGTAGCGCTGCCGCCCGTGCCCGAAGTAGGCGCGGATGGCGGGCCAGCCCCGGTGCTCGCCGCCGATGATGTCGTAGAGCACGCCGTCCTCGGCGAAGTAACGCCGCGGCCCGTCCAGGTCAGGCGCCGACCAGGCGCCGAACAGCGCGGTGGCGACCTCGATCCGCCCTGCGGCCAGCGCGGGGTCGCCGTTCGCAGCCACTCGTGCTACGCCTTGCGCCGCGTGGCGCGGACCGCCAGGGCCACCGCGATGATCAGGGCGAGACCGTTGAACAGGTCGTTGATGTAACCGGGCGCGCCGGCCAGCTGCAGCCCCTTCACGCCCGTGGCGAGCAGGAAGATCGCGATGAGCGTACCGAGCACGTTCACCCGGCCGGGTATTATCTGCGTCGCGCCCAGGAAGACGGCGGAGAAGGCCGGCAGCAGGTAGGGGACCCCGACGTCCGGGCTCGAGGAGCCGAGCTCGGCGGCCAGCATGACGCCAGCGAACGCCGCCACCACACCGGAGACCACGAACGCGCCGGTCGTGATGCGGCCGACCCGGATGCCCGCCAGCCGGGCGGCCTGCGGGTTGCCGCCGACGCTGTACAGGTACCGCCCGACCGGGGTGTACTCCAGCAGCCACCACAGGATAAGGGCGAGGATCACCATGTAGTAGACCGGCAGCGGCAGGCCGAGGACCTGCTTCTGGCCGATGGCGGTGAAGTGCGGGGAGATGCCGTTGGCCACCTGGAATCCGCCGGTGACCCAGGTCGTGCCGGCCGACAGGATGCTGCCCATCCCGAGCGTGGCGATAAACGAGTCGACGTGCAGCATGACCACGATGAACGCGTTGACCAGCCCGACCAGCAGCCCGAAGGCCACGGCGGCGAAGATGCCCAGGATGAAGCCGTGGCCGTTGGCCTGGAACCAGACGACGATGCAGCACCCCATGCCCAGGGTGCCGCCGATGGACAGGTCGAACGCGCCGCAGGCCACCGGCACGATCAGGCCCAGGGCCAGCATGGCCGTGATGGCCTGCGACCCGGCGATGATCCGGAAGTTGGTGGCCGTAAGGAACAGGCTCGGCACCCACAGCGAGAAGATGAGAATCAGCGCCGCCAACACGTACAACCCGCTGAACCGGTCCAGGCCGAGGGCACCGGTGAGGCTTCGCCGCACCTTTGCTGACCGGCCGCCTGCGTTGCTTTCGACGTCCGGCTCGACGGGCATCTGCTCGTTGACGGTCATCCCGGTTCCCTTCTCCGTACGCCGGATCTGGCGATCGCGTCCCGGGAGCTCATCGGCTGGCGGGTCCGGCTCGTTGACGGCTCGTTCACGCGGCATCGGACCGATCACGGCCGATCGTGGCCGCGGTGATCAGATCGTGATCCATCCGGCCACCCGCCATCTCCTCGGCGATCTTCCCGCGCCGCAGGACCAGCACCCGGTGGCACAGCCGGACGAGTTCCTCGTGGTCGGTGGAGATGACGAGCACGGCGGTGCCCTGGGCGGCCGCCTCGTCGACGAGCTTGTGGATATCGGACTTGGCGCCGACGTCCACCCCCTGGGTGGGCTCGTTGAGGATGAGCACCTTGGGCTCCATCCGCAGCCAGCGGGCCAGCACCACCTTCTGCTGGTTCCCGCCGGACAGATCGGACATGGCGAACTCGCTGTTCCGCGGCCGCACGTCCAGGCGCTCCAGCCACACCTCGACATCGGAGCGTTCCCGGCCCTTGCGCAGCAGGCCGTTGCGGAAATGCAGGCCGGTTCCGACCACCGTGATGTTCTCACGCAGGGTCGACGTCATGAACGCCGCGTTGGCATGGCGCTCGGCCGGGACCAGTCCCATGCCCATGGCCATAGCCCGGTCCGGCCGCAGCCTCGGCACCGCGGTTCCGTTGATCATGACCTCGCCCGCCCGGTCGATGCCGCCGAACAATGCCGTGGCCACCTCGTCGCGCCCGGAGCCGGTGATGCCAGCGATGCCGACGATCTCGCCGGCGTGCACGGTCATGTCCACGTCGTTGAGCACGTCGCAGCCCAGGCCGCTGACCTGCAGAACGACCTCGCGCCGCTCGGCGGCCTTGGCGTCGTGGATGACCTGCTCGAGCTGGCGCCCGATGACCAGCTCGATGAGCTGGTCTTCGGACAGCCCCGCCACCGGCCGGGTGATGATGTGCTTGCCGTCCCGCAGCACCGTGACGCTCTGCGCGAGCCCGAATACCTCGTCGAAGTGGTGGGACACGAACATGACCGCCATGCCGGAGTCCGCCACCCGCCGGGCCAGCTGGAACAGCCGCTCAGCCTCCGCCGCGGGCAGGTTGGCCGTCGGCTCGTCCAGGATGAGCACCTTGGCCGGGTTCTGCCGGGGCGCCAGCGCGCGGGCCACCGCGAGCGCCGTGCGCTCGCTCATGGCCAGGCTGCCGGCCTGCCGGCGGACGTCGAATTCGTAGCCGAGTTCCGACAGCGCCGCCCGGGTGCGCTTGCGCTCCTGGCGCCAGCGGATCCGGCCGCGGAAACTGGGATATCCGACGCCCAGGGCGATGTTGTCCACCGCGTCGAGGTTGTTGACCAGGCCGAGATCCTGATGGACGAACCGCAGCCCGGCCGCCTCGCTCGCCTCGCCGTGGCCGAGCTGCAGCGACTCGCCGGCCACTTCGGCCGATCCCTCGTCGGGCACGTGGAACCCGGCCAGAATCTTGATCAGGGTCGACTTACCCGACCCGTTCTCGCCCACGAGCGCGCGAATCTCACCCGGCTCGAGCGACAGGCTCACGCTGTCCAGGACGCGAGGGCCGGAAAAGCTCTTCGACATGTTGGTCACGGTGAGCGCGGCCGTCATGCTGCCTCCTGCGACCTGGGGCGGCGAGTGTAACTCGTGGCGCGACATGAAACGGGGTTCTAGCTAGAAGTCTCTATCTGGAGCTTAGGCTTCGCCATGTGGTAGCACCAGACCTTGGCTCAAGTGAGGTTTTCTTACCGTAGGCGGTACAAAGTTACTGCCCGAGCTCGGCTTGGTCAACGGGTCAGCCTCCGGTTACTGAACGAGGTCGGAACGGCCCGTCCCGTCCAGCCCACGATCAGAAAACCCACAGTTGGCGGGCCAATTACCCATGCCTAGGCCGCGCACATAACATCTTTGCTTCGGTGTGAACGGAATGTAGACAGTGAGTGCTCCGGACTTCTAGGTTGAGAGTCAACTCAGTAACACATCCTTAACATGACCACAGAAGACCCTCGGTTGCTCGGATTTCCGGGCGCCTGCCCAGAAGGAGGCTCGCGTGCGGAGAACACTCGCGGCTGTGATCGCGGTTGCCACCTCAGCGCTGGCCATCGCCGCATGCAGCAGCAGTAGCGGTACCAGCACCGCCGGCGGCGGCACCAGTGACAGCGCCACCGCCGGTGCCACCAGCGCCGGCATGGCGGCGGCGCAGGCCTACCAGCAGCAGTTCCTGAACACGCCGACCTCGATCGGCATCAGCACGCCGCTCAAGACCAAGCCCACACCCGGGAAGCTGCTCGTCGGCCTGGACTCCGGCCTGGGCAGCGCCAAGGTCCTCGCCCAGTACTGGGCGCAGGCCGCCGCGGATATCGGCTGGAAGTACAAGGACCTGATCTCAGGGTCGACGCCGGCCGCCCAGCAGGCGGCCATGAACTCGGCCATCCAGCTGAACCCGGCGGGCATCCTCACCAGCGGGATCCCCAACTCCACGATCCAGGCGCAGCTCGTCCTGGCCGCGCAGAAGGGCATCTGGGTCAACAGCAGCGCGGACACCAGCTCGCCGTCCGGCGCCATGTTCGACACCTCGATCGCGAGCCCCGCTCAGCTCGCCCAGTGGGGCAAGATGGTCGCCGCCTACGTGGTCACCCAGTCCAAGGGCAAGGCCGTCATCCAGGACTTCCAGCTGACCGCCTTCCCGATCCTGCTGGACTTCGACACCGCCTTCGTGGCCGCAGTCAATCAGTGGTGCTCGACCTGCAAGGTCACCACGAACGCGGTGCCGGCGGCCAGCCTCGGCACCAGCGCCCTGACCAGCCAGGTGACCTCCGTCGTGACCCGGAATCCGGGCACCAACTGGCTGATCTTCGACCTCGGTGACCTGGAGATCGGCGTCGACGCCGCGGTGAAGGCGGCCGGCCTGACCGGCCTGTCCATCGGCGGCCTGACCGCCGACACCCCGAACATCGCGGGGCTGAAATCCGGGGCCGAGACCGTCTGGACCGCGTACTCGCTGCCGATCGTCGCCTACCGCCAGGTCGACTCGATGGCCCGCAAGTTCGAGGGCATGCCGATCCTCAGCGCGGCCCTGCCCACGCAGCTGATCACGCCGCAGAACGTCGGCTCGCTGGTGGTGGACTCGGCGGGCAACTACGTCGGCGTAGTCAACTACCGCACCGATTTCAAGACGCTCTGGCTCATAGGCTGACGCTGAGCGCCGGTACCGTCATGCGGATGCCGCCCCTGGCCCGGGGCGGCATCCGCGCGCGGGCGTGACCCTGGTTCGAGGAGCGGTGACATGGCGGAGGAATCCCTGGCCCGGCGGATCGCTCGCCTGGAGGCCCGGGCCGAGATCGCCGAGCTGCTGGCCCGGTACGCCTTCCTGATCGACGATCACGAGTTCGAGGCGCTGGGAGAGCTGTTCACGCCGGACGCCCGGTTCGGCTCGCCGGGCAGCACGCACGTGGGCCGTGAGGCCATCGTGGCGAACTACCGGGCCCTGGGCGACCTGTACCCCATCACGCTGCACGAGGCCCGCGGCTTCGTGCTGGACTTCCTCGACGATGACCACGCCCGGGGCCAGGTGCTCGGCTTCTCCGAGCAGGCGTCCGGCCAGCACACCGTCATCACCTCGTTCCGGTACTCCGATGAGTACGTCCGCCTGGGCGGGCGGTGGCGGTTCGCCTCCCGTCAGGTGCGGACCCTGTACGCGATGACCCACGCCGAGCTTGCCTCCGGCGGGCTGGCCTGGGACCTGCGCAAGCGCTGGCCGCACCGGGCGCCGGCCCCCGCCGAGCTCCCGGCTTACCGGCCCGGTGCCGGGAACGACACGTAAACCCGCGGGGCTCGCCGCGGATCGGAGGTGCCTGATGCTGGTCATCGTGATGGAGACCGGATCCCGGCCGGACGGGCGGCTGCGGTGGGCCGGGCGCCGGCACGACGACGACCGGCCGGATGCGAGCTCAGGCTCCTCGTCGGCCGAGCTGTTCGACGCGGTCTTCCATGCGCTGCACGACGGCGAGCAGGTAGCGCTCGGGTTCGACTGCGCGCTTACCATGCCGGCTCCGCCCGGCCAGGGCCCGGCATCCGCCCCGGCCGACGCCGACGCGCTGGTAACCCTGGCTGAGCCGGCCGCGGGCCGGCCGGGCCTCGCCGAGCTGGGGCACCTGCTGGGCGAGCTGGGCACCTGGCGCCCGTGGACGACGGTCAGCACGTCGCTGGCGCGGTGGAAGGCGAACACGTCGATCCTGGTCTGGCAGGCCGTCCCGGCGCCGGGCTCGGCCGGGGTGGCGGCCGGCGCGGCGGCCGACAGCTTCTTCCGCGAGTTTCCCGCGGCCACCGAGGATGCGACGGACACCGGCGCCGGGACGGTGCTGAACCTGGCCGCCGCCGCCGCGCGCCGCGCCGGGCTGTTCGTGGATGCGTCCGAGCTGGGCCGGCCGACCGTCTCGATCACCGTGGCCGGCGGCTGACCGGCTCAGCTCACGGCACCCGGCCGGTGAACGCGATCAGCCGCTGCAGGGCGGTGGCCCGCGATCCGGCCGGCACCTCGGCGGCGAAGCTGCGGCCCCGCTTGTCCTCGGTGATCAGGTGCCGCGCCTGGTCCAGCACGTAGCCGGCGATTTGCAGCGGGACGTCGATCTCGCGCCCGGTCGCCCGGGCGATGTCCCAGCCGTGCACCAGCAGCTCGAGCGGGATGATCTGCACGGCCAGGCTGGCCGGCAGGGTGCTGCGCCCGACCGCGACCTTCCCGTCCAGGCCGCGCCGCTGCCAGGCCGCCAGCGCCGCCCCGGCGGTGGCCGCCACGTCCCGCTCGAGCGGGCCCGCGGCCGGGGTATCGATCTGCTCGCCGGCCACCGAGGCCAGCAGCACCATGGACCGCACCACGTGCCGGCCGACCTCGCCGACCGTGTACTCCGCGCACGGCGTCGGACGGGACAGGTCGTCGGCGGTGAGCTGCCGCAGCACGGCCCGGCAGGCAGGCAGCGTGACCGCGGCGCAGTCGAAGGGGGAGGCGGGCGGCGGGCCGGGGAGCTCACTCATGGACGTGCAGCGGCTTGCCGGCCAGCAGCAGGTGGGCTTCGCCGATGGCCTCGGACTGGGTGGGGTGCGGGTGGATGAGCGCGGCCACCTCGTCCGGGCGGGCTTCCCAGTTGTAGATGAGCTGGGCCTCGGCGATCAGCTCGCCGACCCGGTCGCCCACGATGTGGATGCCGAGGACCGGGCCGTCCTGGGCCGCGACGACCTTGACGGCGCCCCTGGTGGCCAGGATGGCGCTCCGGCCGTTGCCGGACAGGTCGTAGCTGACCGTGCTGATGGCGTCCGGGCCGTACCTGGCGGCCGCCTGCGTCTGGGTGTAGCCGACCGAGGCGACCTCGGGGCGGCTGTAGGTGATGCGGGGCACCCCGAGGTAGTCGATGGGCACCACCGGCCGTCCGGCCAGGTGCTCGGCGGCCAGGATGCCCTCGGCAAACCCGACGTGGGCCAGCTGCGGGTGCGCGCCGTCGCCGGTACTGACCAGGTCGCCGACCGCGTAGACGCCCTCGGCCGTGGTCCGGCAGTACTCATCGACGATCACGAAGCCGCGATCGGTCTTGATGCCCTGCTCGTCGTAGCCCAGCCCGGCCGAGACCGGGCCGCGGCCCACCGCGACCAGCAGCAGTTCCCCCTCCAGCGTCGCGCCGCCTTCCAGGTGGACCAGGACGCCGTCCTGCGTGGGCTCGGCGCGCTCGAAGCGCGCACCGAGCTTGAAGCCGATGCCGCGGCGGCGGAACTCCCGCTCGAGCAGCTTGGAGCTGGCTTCGTCTTCCAGCGGCACCAGGTGCGGCAAGGCTTCGACGATTGTCACCTTGGTGCCGAATGACGTCCACGCCGAGGCGAACTCGCAGCCGATCACCCCGCCGCCCAGTACGATCGCAGTGGCGGGCACCCGGTCGACCTGGAGCGCGTGCTCGCTGGCCATGACCCGGCCGCCGTCCAGGTCCAGTCCCGGCAGGGTACGCGAGTACGAGCCGGTGGCCAGCACCACGTTCGTCCCGGTGAAGGAGTCCGCGCCGACCTGTACCGTCCTCGGCCCGGCCAGCCGCCCCTCGCCCGCCACGATCTGGATGCCGCGGCCCTTGATCAGGCCGGTCAGCCCCTTGTGGTTCTTGGCGATGACCGAGTCCTTGTACTTGTGCACCCCGGGCATGTCCATGCCCTGGAACGGCGCCTTGACCCCGAACGCCGCGCTCTCCCGGGCCTGGTCGGCGATCTCGCCGGCGTGCAGCAGCGCCTTGGTGGGAATGCAGCCCCGGTGCAGGCACGTCCCGCCCACCTGGTCCTTCTCCACCAGCACCACGGATTTGCCCAGCTCGGCCGCCCGCAGCGCGGTCGCGTAACCCCCGCTGCCGCCGCCTAGGACTACGAGGTCACACCGGTTGTCTGCCACGGGCACTCCTCTTATTCGGGCTCTGTCAGCCGATCGGCGGCCCGGGCCCCCTGGGCCAGGGCCGACCTCCGCTGCGCCAGGAAGAAGGCACTGACCAGGTCGCGCGCCGTGTCGTACCCGGCCAGG
Source organism: uncultured Actinomycetes bacterium (assembly GCA_963835775.1). GTDB lineage: Bacteria > Actinomycetota > Actinomycetes > Streptosporangiales > Streptosporangiaceae > Palsa-504. The sequence goes on from CAWIHB010000019.1 coordinate 45,096, forward strand.
AATTCCTCCTCGGCCCTGGCCGGCGCCATGCCGCCGTCCCGCAGCGCCTCGAAGGCCTCGCGCATCCGCTGCAGCGCGGACTCCAGGACGTCGCGGTCGTCGGGGAAGTGGGTGCCGACCATGATCAGTACGCTGCCGTTCCGCCGTCGACGCTGTAGATGGCGCCGCCCGTGATTGCCGCGACCTTGCCGTCGAGCTGCATCGATAACTCCTCGGATCCGGCGTACAGCGACGCAACTTGAGCCTGACTCCAGTATGTTCGTCCGCGGCGTCTCCGCCGTCAAGGTCCGAGTTTCTTGACGTTGACCACAGGAAGGTCAAAGATGAGCCGTACCCGTGGTTTGCCGAGCCCAAGGAGGTGCCGTGGCCACGCCCCAATCAACCTCTCCGTCCGACCCGACCCAGCAGGCCCTCATTTCCCTGGTCATCCGCGGCATGGCGCGCGGTGCCCCGGACGACGTGACGACCCGGCTGGCCGAGCAGGGCCTGGTCATGGTGAAGGGGCCCATCACCATGCCGACACCCGAGGGCACGGCCGCAGTGGCCCGGCTGCTGCGCCTGCCGCCTGGCGGCCAGGCCGAACAGGATCTCGACCAGCTTTTCGACGGCTTCCTGCCCGTCAACCGGCGGCTGCGCGACGTATGCTCCGCCTGGCAGACCTGCCCGGACGGCAGCCCCAACGACCATACCGACGGCACGTACGACGACACGGTCCGGGACCGGCTGGACGAGGTCCACTCCGCCATCGGCCCGGTCCTGCGCCGGATGGCGGCGGTCGAGCCGCGGCTGGCCGGCTACCGCCCGCGGCTGGCCGACGCGCTGGACAAGTTCGACGACGGGGAGTTCAAATGGCTCGCGTCCCCGCTGATCGACTCTTACCACACGGTGTGGATGCAGCTGCATCAGGAGCTGATCCTCATGCTGGGCCTGACCCGCGCGGACGATGAGGCCCGCGAGGAGCGGCTGGTCAGCGGGCGGACGTGACCACCGCGCGGCAGGACGCCGAGCGCGCCGCCGAACTCGCCGCGCTGCGCGAGGCGGTCCGTGACCTCATCGAAGGATCGGGCGGCATCGCGCCGGCCCGCCAGCGGCTGGACGCCCAGCCCGGCCACGCTGAGCCCGGCCACGCTGAGCCCGGCCACGCTGAGCCCGGCCACGCTGAGCCCGGCCACGCTGAGCCCGGCCACGCTGAGCCCGGCGACGCGGAGCCCGGCGACGCGGAGCCCGGCTACGACGAGCAGGCCTGGCGGCTGCTCGGCGGCGAGATGGGCCTGGCCGGCCTGGGCCTGCCCGAGGACCTGGGGGGCGCCGGCGGCGGCCTGGCCGAGCTGACCGTCGTCGCCGAGGAGCTGGGCCGCTCGCTGCTGCCGGTCCCGTTCTTCTCCTCCACGGTCCTGGCCGGCCAGATCCTGGCCCGCTGCCCGGAGGGCGGACCCGACGTGCTGGCCCGGCTCTCGGCCGGCGGCGAGCTGGCCGCCTTCGCCGGAACCGACGGCGACGGATGCTGGCGGCCCGACCGCCTGACCATCGAAGCGGAGCCGAACGGACCAGGGTGGCAGCTGCGCGGTCAGGCCGATTTTGTCCTCGACGGGGCCAGCGCCGCTCACTTGGTGGTGGCCGCCAGAACCCCGTCCGGCTGCGACCTGTTCCTGGTCGCGGGCGACGGCGCGGGCGTCCGGCGCCGGGCGCTGCCCACACTGGACCCGACGCGCGGGCAGGCGTCGGTCAGCTTTGACGGCGCGGCCGGCGTCCCGCTGACCACTGGTGGCGGCGGGACCGCGGCGGTGGCCGCCGCACTCGACGTCGCCCTGGTCGTGCTGGCGGCGGAGCAGGTCGGCGGGACGGCCGCCTGCCTGGACATGGCCGTCGAATACGCCAAGATCCGCCATCAGTTCAGCCGCCCGCTCGGCAGCTTCCAGGCCATCAAGCACAAGCTGGCCGACCTGCTGCTGCTGGTCGAGATGGGCCGCTCAGCCGTCGACCGCGCGCTGCTGGCCGAGCCGGACCCGGCCCGGCTGGCCGAGGCCGCGGCGGTGGCCAAGATCTGGTGCAGCGAGGCGTTCACCACGGTCGCCACCGAGAACGTGCAAGTTCACGGCGGCATCGGGTTCACCTGGGAGCACGACGCGCACCTTTACTTCAGGCGGGCCCGCGCCGACGAGCAGCTGCTCGGCGACGCAACGGTGCACCGCGAGCGCCTGGCTGCCCTGCTGGGCTGGTAACCGCAGGCTGCGGGGGCCGGCCTGGAAACCGGAACTAGACAGCGTCTACAGTTAGATACCGGCGGTTCGTCGTTGCGCCGCCGTCTGGTTCCACAATCCCCGAGCTGGAGGGAGCGCCGTGCGCAGGATTCAGCACGCCCTGAGCGGTGCCGTGTACGAGTGGGCCGAAGACGACATCGGTCCCGTGCAGGTGACGGACTCCCGTGGCCGGCAGGGCCGGTTCGACCGCAACGGGCGCTGGGTGCTCGGCGAGCTTCGCGTCGCCGACCCCGAGCTGTGCCGCTGGATCGAGAGCGGGGGGAGCAAGCCGGGCGGGGCCGCCGCGCGGAGCAGGCGATTCGAAACCGAGGAGACCTTCTCGTGACTGCGCTGCCGGCCCAGACCGCGCCCACCGGGTTCCGCGGGAACGGGCCCACCTATCAGGACCTGCTGGACATCGACAGCAAGCCGGTGCCGGCGTCGCTGCGCCGGGACGAGCCCGGCTACTTCGGGGACGCCGACATCCCGGTCGAGCGCTACCTGTCCCGGGATTTCCACGAGCTGGAGAAGGCCAGGCTCTGGAGCCGGGTGTGGCAGTTCGCCTGCCGCGAAGAGGTACTGTGCGAAGTCGGCGACACCGAGGTCTACGACATCTGCGACAAGTCGATCCTGCTGGTCCGGGCGGCGCCCGGCCCGGACGGCATCAAGGCCTACTACAACGCGTGCCTGCACCGCGGCCGGACGCTGCGCGACCAGCGCGGCCACGTCGACGAGCTGCTGTGCGCCTTCCACGGCTTCTGCTGGTCGCTGAAGGGGAGCCTCAAGCGCGTCCCCAGCGCCTGGGACTTCCCGCAGGTCCGCCCGGGCAAGTTCCGCCTGCCCGAGGTCCGGGTCGGGACCTGGGGCGGCTTCGTCTTCATCAACATGGACCCCGACTGCGAGCCGCTGGCGGACTTCCTCGGCGAGCTGCCGGCGTTCTTCGACCGCTGGCCGCTGGAGGACAGGTACACCCGGGTGCACATCTCCAAGGTGCTCAAGGTCAACTGGAAGGTCGCCCAGGAGGCGTTCATGGAGTCCTTCCACGTCATCACCACCCATCCCCAGCTGCTGCCCGGGTTCGCCGACGCCAACAGCCAGTACGACATCTTCGGCAACGTGTCGCGGGCCATCTCGGCCCGCGGCGTGCCCAGCCCCTACCTGTCCTGGGCGCCGGACGAGCAGCAGCGCCTGAACAGCCAGATCGATCAGCGGATGGACGATCCGCCGATGCTCGAGGTGCCGGAGGGCAGCACCGCCCGCAAGACGCTGGCCGAGGCGGCCCGCCGCTCGCTGCGGTCGGTCATGAACGGGGCCTACGTGGACTCGCTCACCGATGCCGAGCTGGTCGACAGCTACTACCTGACCGTCTTCCCCAACATGCATCCCTGGGGCGGGTTCAACCAGATCACCTACCGCTTCCGGCCGAACGGCGACGATCACTCCAGCTGCATCATGGAGGTGCTGCTGCTGTCGCCGTTCCAGGGCAAGCGGCCGCCGCCAGCGGCCGAGCGCCATCTGAGCGCGGATCAGCCGTGGCGCAGCGCGGTCGATGAACTCGGCTCGCTGGCCCGGGTGTTCGACCAGGACGAATTCAACCTCGAGGCGGTGCAGAAGGGCCTGCGGACCACGCAGAAACCGGGCGTCACGTTCGGCGTCTACCAGGAGAGCAAGATCAGGCACTTCCACCACCTGCTCGGCCGCTGGCTGGCCGACCCGGACCGCTAACTTTAGCGCTCGTCTAGTAACTGGGCACAGGAGGGTCACATGCCGCAGGACCTTCGGCACTACCGAGACAGCGCTTATTTGGGCACCATAAGGCCTACTTTCTCCCAGACCCGGAGGTGGCCGATGGCCATCGGACCACATGACGTAGCTGACTTGTATCTTGCGCCCGTGGCCCTAGCGGTAGATGCGCGGATCGAGGAGCTCGGCCATCTCGATGAGGACCAGCTGGAACACAAGGTCGCATTCCAGAGTGACTCGCAGGACTACACCCCTAAACTGAGGGAAGAGGCGCTGATCAAGACGATCACGTCCCTGGTCGATTGCCATGGCTGGGATTTGAGCTGGGATCCCCGTGGTCTTCGGCTAAGCCATGGGGCGCATACTTTCGTCCTCGGGACCCCGGCCGGGTTCCGCGAGTACATTCACGGCAGCCCGCAGGCGTAGCTCGTTGCGGGCCAGGGCCAGCACCTCGTTCGCCGTGTTCCCTGGTCGGACTCAGCTGCTGCGGGGGAGCTTGGAGTAGGGGACACCTTTGTCCACCCGCGGCTCGCGGGGCAGGCCGAGGACACGCTCGCCGATGATGTTGCGCTGGATCTCGTCGGTCCCGCCCGCCAGCCGGTAGCCCGGCGCGCCGAGCAGGTGCTCGGTCCAGGCGAAGCCGTCCGGCTCCCCGCTGTCCGCGGCGATCCGCGCGCCCAGCAGGGAGCTGGCCACCTCGGCGATCCGCATCAAGTTGGCCGACGCGACCAGCTTGCCGATGGACGCGGCGGGTCCCGGCGGGGCACCGGCCGCGGCCGCCCGGGCCACCCGCTCGGTGGTCGCCGCCCGCAGCTGGGTCCGCACGTACACGTCGGCCAGCTGCTGCCGCACCACCGGATCGGATGACTTGCCCAGCCTGCGGGCCAGCCGGAGCAGGTCCTCGAACGAGCCGCCCTTACGCCGGGTGCCCTGGCCGCTGGCGGTGCGCTCGAAACCGAGCGTGGCGTTGGCTACCTTCCAGCCCTCGCCGACCGGCCCGACCCGCATGTCGTCGCCCACCTGCACCCCGGACAGGAACACCTCGTTGAACGACGAGGCGCCGCTCATCTGCCGGATCGGCCGGATCTCCACCCCGGGCGCGTCCATCGGGATCAGGAACATGGTCAGCCCGGCCTGCTTGGCCACCTCCCGGTCGGTCCGGGCCAGCAGCAGGCCGTAGTCGGCGAACCGGGCCCCGGACGACCACACCTTCTGCCCCTCGAGCAGCCAGCCTTGCCCTTCGGTGAACACCGCGCTGGTGGCCACCGCGGCCAGGTCCGAGCCCGCGCCCGGCTCGCTGAACAGCTGGCAGCACAGCAGGTCCGAGCGCAGGAAGGCCCGCGCGTACTTGGCCCGCTGCTCGGCGGTGCCGAACGTGGCGATGGTCGGCCCCACCAGCCCGCAGGTCACGCTGATCAGCTCCGTCGACTGGGGCGGATCGAAGGCCTGCTCCTCCTCGGTGAAGGCCACCACGTACCGCATGGAAAGGCCTGCCCCGCCCAGCTCCTCGGGCAGCGCGATGGCGCCGTACCCGGCGTCGTACCGCTGCTTGCGGTAGGCCCGTACCTTGTCCAGCAGATCGCGCTCGGCCTCCTCGGTGATGTTCTGGAACACCGCGTAATCCGCCGGCCCCTCGGGCTGCTCTGACCGGCGCGGCAGCGCCGAAGCCAGCCAGTCGCGCACCCCGGCCCGCCAGGCCTCCATATCCGGTTCGTTCATCAGCTCTGCTCTCCGTTCGCCTCCGCGGCGCCCTAAGGCGCCGCCTTGCCAGCCTGGCCGCCTGCAGCGGCGGGCCCTCGTCGCTCGTTCCTCGCTCCTCAGTCCAGGCGACGCCGCGCCCCTCCGGCTCGCTTATCGGCACTCCTCACGCGGTCAGGACCGTGCACGCGCTGATGCCCGGCGCGCCGTAGACGTGGGTGAAACCGACTTGCGGCTGGCCGGCCACCTGCCGGGCCCCGGCCCGGCCCTGCAGCTGGAGCACGATGTCGATCACCTGCCGCAGCCCGGACGCGCCGACCGGCTCGCCGTTGGCCAGGCAGCCGCCGTCGGTGTTGATGGGCAGCCGGCCGGTCGGAGCCGTCTCGTTCCGGTCGATCAGCTCTTGCTGCGCGCCGTCCTCGCACAGGCCGGTCTCGGCCATGTGGTAGATCTCGGCGCCCGAGTCGGTGTCCTGCAGCTGGGCCACCTGCACGTCGGACGGGGTGACGCCCGCGGCCGCGAAGACCGCCCGGGCGGCGTCGACGCTGGGGCTGTGGCCGGCCTGCGGCGGCAGCCACGGCGCGAACACCTCGAACGACCCGAACCGCCGGGTCCGCTTGGCCACGGCCGCCAGCCGGACCGGCCGCTGGCACAGGTCCGCGGCCCGGTCACCGCGCGCCAGCACCACCGCGGCGGCTCCCTCGCTGGGGGAGCACAGCATGTACTGGGTGAGCGGCGGGTTGATCACGCGGGCCTGCATGATCTCGTCCTCGCTGATCGCCTTGCGCCGCCAGGCGTCGGGGTTGAGCTCGCCGCAGCGGAAGGCCTTCGCCGCGACCTGGGCCAGCAGGTGCTCCTTCAGCCCGTGGGTGTGCAGGTACCTGCGGTCCTTCATGGCGAAGAACTGCGTCGTGATCATCAGCCCGGTCTCGCCGTACCAGTCCGAGTGGCCGTAGTCCGCCGGGCTGGCCGCGAACGCCCCGCGGGCGTGCTTGTCGAACCCGACCACCAGCGCCAGGTCGGTCTCGCCCGCCCGGATCGCGTTGGCCGCCGTGGCCAGCGCGACGCCCGCGGTGGCGCACCCGTTGCGGACGTTGACGAACGGGACGCCGGTCAAGCCGAGCACGCCGACCAGCGTGTCCGGCTTGCCCGACACATTGCTGCCGCCCACCGCGTAGCCGATGTCGGCCCAGCTCACCCCGGCGTCGGCCAGGGCCAGCCTGCTGGCCTGGGCGCCCATGGTCATGCCGGTCACGGCCGGGTCGTGCCGGCCGAACGGGTGCAGGCCGACCCCGACGATGGCCACCTCGGTGCTCATTGTTCGCTCGCCTCCGGGCGCCTCAAGGCGCTGCCTTCCCTCGTCGCTTCGCTCCTCGGTCCAGGCAGCGCCGCGCCCTTCAGCTCGTTCATGGTGCTCATGTGCTTCCTCCCGCGGGCTGGAACGCGTAGCTGACCACCGGCGCGCCGTCCGGGCCTGCCCACAGCGGCAGCAGCGTCAGCCGCATCGGCATGCCGATCTCGAACCCGGCCGGATCGCCGACCAGCCGCGACTCGACGATCACGTCGCCCAGGTCCACATAGCCGACGCCGTACGGCGAAAAGCCGCCCTCCGGCACGCGGTAGGGGGCCTTGGGCTCAAACGCCTGCGCGGTCCAGGTCCACAAGGTGCCATGGTCCGCGAGCTCCACCGGGGCCAGGTCGGTCCCGGTGCACTTCGCGCAGCCCGCCTGGGCCGGGAACGTCACCGTGCCGCAGCTCGCGCAGCGGGCCCCGGCCAGCCGGGGCGGGTCGAGCGAGGCGAACAGCGCAGGGTCCACGGCGGTCGCGGTCATCCGGGCGTCTCCTTCGCGCCCCCCGTGGAGCGCTGCCAGCGCGGCGGCTCGCCGCCCTCGATAGCGCGCCTGCGCTGGCTGATGGCCCGGCGGCCGATCGCCCAGCGGTGCACCTCGGACGGCCCGTCGTAGATGCGGAACGGGCGCACCTCGCGCAGGTACCGGGACAGCAGGACGTCGCCGGAGACGCCGAGCGCGCCGCAGATCTGCACCGACCGGTCGACCACCCGGTTGACCGCCTCGGCCACGAACGTCTTGGCCATGGAGGACTCGGTGCCGCCCCGGGCCCCGCTGTCCAGCACGGCGGCAGCGTGCCTGATCAGCGCCCGGCAGGCCGCCATGTCGATCTCCGAGTCGGCCACCAGCTGCTGGACCATGCCCAGATCGCCGAGCAGCCCGCCGAAGGACTTGCGGGTGGCGGCCCAGTCCACCGCGATGCCGTGCGCCCGCCGGGCCAGGCCCAGCCATCGCATGCAGTGCGTCAGCCGGGCCGGGGCCAGCCGCACCTGGGCGTACTCGAAGCCCCGGTCGACCTCGCCGAGCACCGCGTCGGGCCCGACCACGCAGCCGTCAAAGACCACCTCGCCGTGCCCGCCGAACAGCCCCTCGTCCAGGGTGTCGATGTCCCGGACCACCCGCAGGCCCGGATTGTCCCCGTCGACCAGGAACATCGTGGCGCCGCCCCGCTCACCCGGCGACCCGCTGGTCCGGGCCATGCAGATCGCGAAGCCCGCGCCGCGCGCCCCGGTGATGAACCACTTCCGCCCGTCGATCCGCCAGCCGTCGCCGGTCCTGGTCGCGGTGGTCGACAGCATCGACGGGTCGGCCCCGGCCCCGGGGGCCGGCTCGGTCATCGCGAAGCAGGACCTGATCTCGCCCGTCACCAGCGGGCGCAGGTAGCGCTCCTTCTGCTCCTGCGTGGCCACCACCTCGAGCAGGTGCATGTTGCCCTCGTCCGGCGCCGCGCAGTTGAGCGCGAGCGGGCCGAGCAGCGAGTAGCCCGCCTCCTCGAACACCACCGACTGGCCGCGCACGTCCAGCCCGCAGCCGCCCCACTCGGCGGCCACGTGCGGGGCCAGCAGCCCGGCCTCGGCGGCCTGCTTCTGCAGCGAGCGGCGCAGCTCATCCGGTGCCGTGTGCACCGAACCGGCGGTCTCCTCCTCTACCGGGATTACTACGTCGCGGACGAAGTCCCTGGTCCGCGCGGCCAGCGCCTCGACCTCGGGCGGCACGGTGATGTCCATCGGCTCTCCCTCAGCTTCCGGCGGCAGGCAAAGCGTCATCGTCGGACAGGCGGACCAGCATCTTGCCCACGTTGGCCCCGCCGAGCAGGCCGATGAAGGCGCCGACCGCCTGCTCCAGGCCTTCGACCACGGTCTGCTTCGACACCAGCTCACCGGTCCGCAGCCAGTTCGCGACCTGCTTCTCGAATTCCGGCCGCAGGTCCTCGTGATCGCGCACGATGAAACCCCGCAGGACCAGGCGCTTGAGCACGGCCTGGATCAGGTGCTGGACCCCGGGCGCCGCCGAGGCGTCCTCCATCGTCGAGATCATCCCGCACAGCGCGATCCGGCCGTGCACGCGCAGCGCGTACAGCGCGGCGACCAGTTGATCGCCGCCCACGTTGTCGAAGTACAGGTCGATGCCGTCCGGCGCGGCCGCCGCCAGGCCCTCCGCCAGGCCGGCCCGGTAGTCGATTCCGGCGTCGAAGCCCAGCTCGTCGACCAGGATGCGGGCCTTCTCCGCCCCGCCCGCGCTCCCGATCACCCGGGAGGCGCCCAGCAGCCGGGCGAACTGGCCCGCGGCGCTGCCCACCGCCCCGGCCGCCGCGGACACGAACACCACGTCGCCCGGCCGGATCTCGCCGGCCCGGCGCAGCCCGGCGTAGGCGGTGAAACCAGTCTGGCCCAGCACGCCGAGCCAGGTGGGCAGCGGAGCCAGGCCCGGGTCGACGGTGGCGGCCGCCGCGGCCTCCACCACGGCGTAATCGCGCCAGCCCAGCCGGTGCCGGACAAAGTCGCCGGCCGCGAACCCGTCGGCGCGGCTGACCATGACCCGCCCGATGGCCGACCCGTCCAGCGGGCCGCCGACGGCGAAGTTGGTCGTGTAGTGCTTCTCGGTCGGCTCCATCCGCCCGCGCATGGCCGGGTCGACGCTCATGTACGCGTTGCGGACCAGCAGCTGGCCCGGTCCTGGCTCGGCCACCGGCTGCTCCGCCAGCCCGAAGTTGGCCGGCGTCGGCCGCCCCTCCGGGCGGGCGACCAGCGTGACGATCCGCGTGGTCCGCGGGATGTATTCGGCCGGCACGGGCACCTCTCCTCCAGCAACCGATATCTCGGACCCTAACACCGCAGCTGGCCGCCCCGGAAGCAGTAAGTGAAGACGGATACTAGTTACTGCCCAGCGGGGGAAGGCGCCGGGAACGCCCCGGTGACCGCCCACTGCACGCACCGCTCCAGCACCGTGCCGAACTCCGGCACCACCCAGCTGCCCAAGTCCCGGCGGCCCAGGTCCTCGACGCCCAAGTCCTGCACGTCGAAGCGGCCGCGGCAGTGCCCGAGCGTGAAGTAGCACACGGTGCCCTGGCCGGTCCGCTTCAGGTACAGCACCGGCCGCGGTTCGTCGTCGGTCACCTGCCCCTCCTCGAAGCCGCGGCACCCGCCGGTGAAACGCGCGTGCAGCAGCACCTCGAGCGGCGGATGCAGCTCGCTGATGTACAGCTCGTCGCGGACCTCGAACGGCGCGAGCCCGGCTACCAGCGGGTGCCCGGGCGCGGTGATGTGCACCGTGTACGGCGCGATCGGCGGGTGGGCCAGGAACTGCCCGCCGAGCAGCTCGGCGACCCGGCCCAGCGCCCGCGGGGTCCGGTACACTCCGCCCGGCTCGGCGGGCGGGTCGATGGCCGCGTGCGTGCCGTGCAGCGCCAGCCACCGGCCGCCCCGCGCCACGAAACCCGCCAGGGCGTCCTGCTGCTCCGGCCTGGGCCGGACGTCGCAGGTGTAGCTGACCAGCAGGTCCGCCCGCTCCAGCGCGTCCAGACCGGCGAAGTCCTCGAACACCCGGGTCCGGACCTGCTCGGCCTGGCCGAGCAGGCCGAGCAGCTGGTACCTGGCGTAGTCGAAGTCGTGCCACCGCCCGCCGCAGACCAGGACGGCATCCAGCCGGCCCGCCGGTCCGGCCATCTCAGAACTGCACGCGGCTGACGAAGCCGCCGTCCACGACCAGGTTCACGGCGTTGCAGAAGCTGGCCGCCGGGCTGGCCAGGAACGTGACCGCGCGCGCGACCTCCTCGGCGCGGCCCAGCCGCCCGAGCGGGATCCGGGCCCGGATCGTCTCGTAGAACTCCGGGCGGCCCTCGTGCAGCTTGTCCCAGGCTCCGCCGGGGAAGTCGATCGGCCCGGGGGAGACCGTGTTGACCCGGATGCCCTTCGGCGCCAGCGCGTGCCCCAGCCCGGACGCGTGCTCGAGCACGGCCGCCTTGAGCGCCGCGTAGGAGTTCGCCGACGTCGGGGGCAGGGTGTCGAACGCCGACGTCGTCCCGACCACCACGATCGCGGCCGCATCGGACCGTTCCAGGTGCGGGACGGCCGCCTCGGCGATCCTGACGAAGGCCAGCAGGTCGGCCTGGAAGCTGAGCCGCCACTGGTCCGGCCCCTTCATCGCCCCCGCCGACACGTTGGACACCACCACGTCCAGCCCGCCCAGCTGCCCGGCCGCGGTCTCGACGAAGCCGGCCACGGCCTGCTCGTCGGCCACGTCCACCGCCTGGGTGCAGACCGTGCGGCCGGTCTCGCGCAGCTCCTTGGCCAGCGCCTCGAGCGGCTCCGCGCCGCGGGCGCACAGGGCCAGGTCGCAGCCCTCGCAGGCCAGCTCGGCGGCGATGGCCCGTCCGATGCCCCGGCTGGCGCCGGTGACGAGGGCCTTGCGCCCGGTCAACTGCATGTCCATGGCTGGTACCTCCGGTTAGCTCTCTGCGGGCGGGATTATCGCGGGATTATCTCGGTCGGGTGCCCGGCCGCCCAGCCGCGCGCGTCCGCGGACGACACCCAGGCCACGGCGTTGGCGACCAGGCGGCGGTAGCTGGGGTGGGCGAAGGTGTCCGGCCCGTCCCCGGGCTGCAGGTAGACGACGGGGCTGCGGCCCGCGGTCTTGGCCCAGCCGATGAGGTCGCTGGCGGCCGGGTGCTGCCACGGCGGACCGTGCCGCGGCGTGCCCAGCACCTCATGGTAGGTCTCGCGGAACGGCCCGGCCTCGGCGTCGGCGCGCAGTAGCGGATGCACGTCGGTGGCGAAAACCGGGCAGCAGTACAGCTCGTCGGACAGCGTGAAGTCGGCCACCCCGGCGCAGACCGGATGATCCGGGTCGGCCACCCGCACGGTGTACTGGGCGTACCGGAATCCGGAGTCGGGCCAGCTCCGGCCGCGCAGCGACGCGGGCGCGTAGTGGTACCGGCCGCCGAGCACCTCGGCCCATCCCGGCCAGGCGGGCCAGCCGGCCAGCGCGTGGTGCAGGAACACGAAGCCCTGGCCGGCCTCGAGCAGCCCGGCCAGCCGCCGGGCCACCCCGGGGCCGGGCGGGACTGGCTGCGGCGCCGTCCCGCGCCGCAGGGCCAGGCCGGGCAGGTCGTAGCAGAGGATGGCGTCGAACACGCCGCGGTAATCCGGGCCGAGCCAGTCCTGCGCGGCGGGCTGGACCGCCTGCGCGAACACCCAGCCGCGCTCGGTGCAGAGGCCGGCCAGCATGCCGGTGAAGGCGTCCAGGTCGACCCGGTGGCCTCCGGTAACAGCGAGCAGGCGCAGCGGCCGGCCGGCGTCCATCAGGCTTTCGCGTCGCGGGCCAGGCGGAAGAAGTCCGCTCCCGCCGCGGTGTACCCGCCGTCCACGTAGATCACCTGGCCGGTGACGTAGCGCGAGTCCGGCGAGCAGAAGAAGGCGACCACGTCGGCGATCTCATCCGGCGCCCCGTACCGCCCGGCGGGCAGCGTCCGGCCGCGCCGCTGCCTGGTCGTCTCGTCCCCGTAGTGCGACAGCGTGGCCTCGGTCGGGATAATGCCGGGTCCCACCGCGTTACAGCGGACGCCGAGCGGCCCGAACTCCACCGCGGCGATCTTGGTCAGTGCCTCGAGCGCCGCCTTGGAGGCCGGGTAGACGCCGGCTCCGGTCGGGGAGTATTTGGCCGTGATCGAGGAGACGTTGACGATCGTGCCGCCCTCACCCCGGGCCATCACCGGGACCAGCTGCTGCATGAGCAGCAGCGGGCCGATCACGTTGACGGCCAGCACCCGGCTGGCCTCGTCGGCGGGGGTGGTCGCCAGCGGCGTGTACCGCCAGATCGCGGCGTTGTTGACCAGTGCGTCGCAGCGCTCGAGCCGGGCGGCCAGGGCGGCGACAGCACCCTCGTCGGTGACGTCGAGGGCGCACGCGGTCGCCCCGATCTCGGCGGCCGTCTTGGTCACCTCGGCCTCGTCGGTATCCACGGCCCACACCGCGAAGCCGTCCGCGGTCAGCCGGGCCGCGATCGCCCGGCCCAGCCCCCGAGCCGCACCCGTCACGACCGCCGTTCGCATCGCACCCTCCTGGCCATCCACCTCGGGGGCTCCAATACTTTCTGTAGACAGCGTAGCCTTTCTACTGTAGGGCCAGTACGGTAAGTGCACAGTACGGTAAGTGCACAGTACGGTAAGTGCACAGTACGTAAGTGCCATAAGCAGCCGCCGCACGCGCGATGTGGAGCAGCGATGACCGAGACCACACAAACCGATCCGATGTCGGCGCTGCCGCCCGACCTCATCTGCGATCTGCACCGCCGCATGGTCCGGATCCGGCTCTTCGAGGAGGAGGCCGGCAAGCTGATGGAGGGCGGCCGGATGCCCGGTTTCCTGCATCTGTATGTCGGGCAGGAGGCCGTCGCGGCCGGGGTGATGGCCACGCTCGGCCCGGACGACGTGATCACCTCGACCCACCGTGGCCACGGCCACGCGGTGGCCAAGGGCGCGGACCTGCGCTACATGTATGCCGAGTTGTTCGGCAAGCAGACCGGTTACTGCAAGGGCCGCGGCGGCAGCATGCACATCAACGACCTGAGCATCGGCATGCTCGGCGCGAACGGCATCGTGGGCGGCGGCATCCCGCATGCCGTCGGCGCGGCCTTCGCCGCGGTCTACAAGGGCCAGGACTTCGTGGCGGTCCCGTTCTTCGGCGACGGCGCGACCAACATCGGCGCCTTCCACGAGTCGGCCAACCTGGCCGCCGTCATGCAGCTGCCCGTGGTGTTCGTCTGCGAGAACAACGGCTACGCCGAGTTCACCCCGCAGGACCGGCACATGCTGCTGAAGGACGTGGCCGACCGGGCCGCCGCCTACGGCATGCCCGCCGAGATCGTCGACGGGATGGACGCCGTGGCCGTCTACCTGACCGCCCAGCGGCTGGTGGCGCGGGCCCGGGCCGGCGAGGGCCCGTCGATGCTCGAGGCCAAGACCTACCGGTTCTACGACCATCAGGGCGTCAAGGGCCTGCGCATCCCGTACCGCACCCAGGAGGAGATCGACACCTGGAAGGACCGGGACGCGATTACCGCCCTCGAGCAGCGGATGGTCAGCGCCGGGCTGGCTCCCCAGCCTGAGCTGGACCAGGTCTGGTCCGACACCCGCGAGGAGATCGCCGCCGCGATCAAGTGGGCCGAGGACAGCCCCGACCCCGACCCGGCGCACCTGCTCGACAACGTCTACACGGTGTGAGGACGACAGTGCGCGAGATCACCTACGTCAAGGCCTTCACCGAGTCGCTCATGCAGCTGATGGCGGAGGACGAGAACGTCGTCGTCATCGGCGAGGACGTGGCCCACTACGGCGGCGTGTTCCACGCCTTCGACGGGCTGTGGAAGACCTACGGCGAGAAGCGGGTCATCGACACCCCGATCTCCGAGATGGGCTTCATCGGGATGGGCGTCGGCGCGGCCGCCCGCGGCCTGCGGCCGGTCTGCGACCTGATGTTCTTCGACTTCATCGGCGTCGCCATGGACCAGCTGTACAACCAGGCGGCCAAGCTGAAGTTCATGTTCGGCGGCGACGTCACGGTCCCGCTCACGCTGACCACGGCGGGCGGGGCCGGCCTGTCCGCGGGCCCGCAGCACAGCCAGAGCCTGGAGGCCTGGCTGGCCCACGTGCCGGGCCTGAAGGTAGCGCTGCCCTCCTCGCCGCACGACGTGAAGGGCCTGATGGTCGCGTCCGTCCGCGATGACAACCCGGTGGTCGTGGTGCTGAACAAGCGGATGCTCGGCACTAAGGGTCCGGTGCCCGAGGAGATCTACGAGATACCGCTGGGCCAGGCCGCCACCGTCCGCTCGGGCCGTGACGTGACGGTCATCGCGGTCGGTCGCATGGTCGCCGAGGCGATGACCGCGGCTGCCGACCTGGCCGGGTCCGGGATCGAGGTCGAGGTGATCGACCCGCGCACCGTCCAGCCGCTGGACAGCCAGGCCATCCTGGACTCCGTCCGCCGGACCAACCGCGCCGTGGTCGTGCACGAGGCGGTCACCTTCGGCGGCATCGGCGCCGAGATCGCGGCCCAGATCCAGGAGGAGGCCTTCGACTACCTGGACGCCCCGGTGCTCAGGCTCGGGGCCCCGTTCTCACCCGTGCCGTTCAGCCCGGTGCTGGAACGGGCCTACATCCCGGACAGCAACCGGATCGCGGCCGGGGTCCGGCGGCTGCTCGAGCGCTCCGGGGGCTGAGGTGGCGGTCGAGGTCCTGATCCCCAAGCTGGGGCTGACCATGGAAACCGGGCTGATCGAGGAGTGGCTGGTCGAGCCCGGCACCGCGGTCAAGCCGGGTGACCCGCTGCTGCGGCTGGCCACCGACAAGGTGAACGTCGAGGTGGAGGCGGAGGAGCCGGCCTGTTCCACCCGGCCGTGGCGTCCGGCACCGAACTGCCGCCCGGCGCCCTGATCGGCTGGCTGCTGGAGGCCGGCGAAGAGCCCCCCGGAGCCGCCGCCGGTTCCCCGCCCCCCGCGGCCGCGGCGCCGGCTGCGACCGGGACGCCGGCCGCGACCGAGGCACCGGCCGCCGCCGGCCCACAGGCCGGACCTCAGAACGGCGCCCCGCCGGCCCGCACCGGCCGGCTGTTCGCCTCGCCCAACGCCCGCCGCGTGGCCCGCGAGCGCGGGATCGACGTCGCCCGGCTGAACGGCACCGGCCCGGGCGGGCGCATCATCACGGCCGACGTACTCGACGCGGCAGCCACCGCGCCCGGCGTCCCGGGCCAGGTGACCTCGCCGCTGGTCCGGCGGGACGCCGCTGCGGCCCGGGTGGACCTCGGCGCCGTGGCCGGCACCGGCCCGGGCGGCAAGGTCCTCCGCTCCGACGTCCAGGCCGCCGCGGCCGCCCAGGCGCCGGACGGCGGCCAGGCGGCCCCGCTAGCCGCGGCCCAGGTCATCCCGCTCACCGGCATGCGCGGCGTCATCGCCTCCCGGATGCACGCCAGCCTGCACGAGATGGCCCAGCTCACGCTGGGCGCCGACGCGGTCATGGACGCCGCGGTGGCGCTGCGGGCCGAGCTCAAGGAGCAGTGGCAGCAGGCCGGGATGCCGGTGCCGACGATCACCGACCTGGTGGTCCGGGCCGCCGCGCTGGCCCTGCGCGAGCACCCGCGCCTCAACGCGTCGGTGCACGACAACGCCGTCCACGTTCAGCCCGAGATCAACGTGGGCCTGGCCGTCGCCCTCGAGGAGGGCCTCATGGTCCCCGTCCTCAAGCGCGCCGACCAGCTGCCGCTGTCCATGATGGCCGCCGAGAGCCGCCGCCTGGCCCAGGGTGCCCGCGACGGCCGCCTGGCCCTGGCCGAACTCGAGGGCGGCACCTTCACGGTAAGCACGCTGGGCAGCTACGGCATCGACTTCTTCACCCCGGTGATCACCCCCGGCCAGGTCGCGATCCTGGGCGTCGGCCGGCTCCGCAACTCGGTCCGGTGGGAAGGGACGACCCCCGTGCGCACACAGGTGCTGACCCTGAGCATCACCTTCGACCACCGGGCCGTCGACGGCGCACCGACCGCCGAATTCCTGCGCTCCGTGGTGTCACGCCTGGCCCACCCGCTGTCATTGCTCGCTTAACCGTACCGGCGCCCGCCACAGGAGGACTCATGCGCGCCCTGCAGCTCAAGAGCTTCCAGTCCGATCCCGAGCTGGTCGACCTGCCCGAGCCCGAGCCGGGTCCCGGCCAGGTCGTGATCAAGGTCGGCGGCGCCGGCGCCTGTCACTCCGACCTGCACGTGATCAGGGAATTCGCCGAGGGGGCGGCGCCGTGGGGCCCGCCGTTCGTCCTCGGGCACGAAGCGGCCGGCTGGGTCCACCGGACCGGCAGCGGCGTCCGCGGGCTGGAGCCCGGCGCACCCGTTGCCGTGTACGGCCTGCTCGGCTGCGGGCAGTGCCAGCCGTGCGCCGCCGGGGCCGAGAACCTCTGCGTCCACGGCCTGGAAGGACCGCCGGGCATCGGGTTCGGCGTGGACGGCGCCATGGCCGAGTACCTGCTCATCAGCGATCCGCGGCGGCTGGTGCCCATCGGCGATCTCGATCCGGTGGATGTCGCGCCGCTGACCGACGCCGGCCTCACGCCGTACCGCGCTATCAAACGGGTCCAGCCCAAGCTGACGCCGGGCTCCCACGCCGTGGTGATCGGGGCCGGCGGGCTCGGGCACCTGGCCATCCAGATCCTCGGCGCGCTGACCCCGGCCCGGGTCATCGCGGTCGACACCCGCGATGACGCGCTGTCCCTGGCCCGGCAGGTCGGTGCGGCCGCCACCGTAAAGGCCGGCGACGACGCATCCGCGGCGGTCATCGACGCCACCGGCGGCGCCCGGGCCGACGTGGTGCTGGACTTCGTGGGCAGCGCCGCGACCATCGCGCTCGGCGCTGCGGTGGCCAAGGTCGGCATGGACCTGGTGGTGGTCGGCGCCGCCGCGGGCCAGTTCAGCTGGAACTTCTACGCGCTGCCGTACGAAGTCAGCCTGACCACCTCGTTCTGGGGCACCCTGCCCGAACTGCACGAGGTGATCGCCCTGGCCCGCCAGGGCCTGATCCAGGCCCACGTGCAGCGGTTCGCGCTCGAGCAGGCCATGCACGCCTACGAGCTGATGGAAGCGGGCCAGCTGTCCGGCCGCGCCGTCATGGTGCCGTAAGCCGGCCGTCAGGGAGCAGCATGTCCTCTGGTGAGGCGCCCAGCGCCGCGATGCTGACCGTATTCTCCGAACGCCGCAGCGATCTGCTCATCACCGCCCGCGAGGAGCGCGCCGAGGGCGTCATCTCGCTCACCCTGGCCGACCCCGGCGGCGCCCAGCTCCCGGCCTGGACGCCCGGCGCCCATATCGACCTGCTGCTGGAGGACACCGTCCGGCAGTACTCGCTGTGCGGCGCCCCCGGCGACCAGCACCGCTGGCGGATCGCGGTGCTGCTGGACCCGGGCGGCCGCGGTGGGTCCCGCCGGGTGCACGAGACCCTGAACGTGGGAGACCTGGTCGCCGTCCGGGGCCCGCGCAACCACTTCCCGCTGCACGCGGTGCCGCGCTACATCTTCCTGGCCGGGGGCATCGGCATCACGCCGATCCTGCCCATGGTCGCCGCCGCCACCGAAGCGGGCGCCGACTGGCAGCTGTATTACGGCGGTCGCAGTCGGGCCTCCATGGCCTTCCTGGACGAACTGGCGCCCTACGGCGAGCGGGTGACCGTCTGGCCGCAGGACAGCCAGGGCCTGCTGCCGCTGGATGAGATCCTGGGCGACCCGGCCGGGGGCGCGCTGGTCTACTGCTGCGGGCCGGAGGCCCTGCTGGCCGCGGCCGAGCAGCGCTGCGCGGCCTGGCCGGCCGGGGCCCTGCACCTGGAGCGGTTCGCCGCCAAGCCGCAGCCCGAGCCGGCCGTAGGCCAGGGGGAGGAGGCCCCGTTCGAGGTGGTCTGCCAGCGCTCCGGGCTGACCGTCACCGTGCCGCCCGGCCAGTCGATCCTCGACGCGCTCGAGGAGCAGGGCGTGAGCGTACTCTCGTCCTGCCAGGAGGGCGTCTGCGGCACCTGCGAGACCCGGGTGCTGGAGGGCGTCCCCGATCACCGCGACTCGCTGCTGTCCGAAGAGGAGCGGGAAGAGAACGAGTACATGATGGTCTGCGTCTCGCGGGCCAAGTCCGATCGGCTGGTGCTCGACCTGTGAAGACCACCGGGAGGCAACCGTGACCCAGACAGCTGACCAGGCCGGGTCCCGTAACTACCCGCTGAACTGCTGGTACGTCGTGGCTACCAGCGACGAGGTGGGCCGGGCGCTGCTGGCCAGGCAGGTGCTGGACCGCGGGCTGCTGCTGTTCCGCACCGCCGCGGGCCAGGTCTCGGTGCTCGATGACCGGTGCCCGCACCGCGCGGCCCCGCTGTCCATGGGCAGCCTGGACGGCGACGAGGTGGTGTGCGCCTACCACGGCTTCACCTACGCGGCGGACGGCCAGTGCGTCCGGGTGCCGTCCCAGCGCCACGTGCCCTACGGCGCCCGGGTCCGCAGCTACCCGGTCGCCGAACGGCCCCCGTTCATCTGGGTCTGGCCCGGCAACCCCGCGCTGAGCCGCGGGACCGAACCGCCCGACCTGCCCCCGCTGCGCGAGCCGGGCTGGGCCGTGCTGGGCGGCTCGCTGGAGCTGGCCGTCAATTACCTGCTGCTGCACGACAACGCGCTGGACCGCACGCACTTCCCCTACGTGCACCCGCACCGCATTCACCGCGGCTACGTGCAGGACCCGCCGCCGCTGCGGATCGAGGTCACCGAGACCACCGTCTCCTACAGCCGGACCTTCACCCCGGCGCCGCTGATCGGCTGGCAGCACGAGGCCACCGGGCTGCCCCCCGACCGCGAGTACACCCAGCGCGAGACCGGCACGTTCGTCTCGCCCGCCCTGCACGTGGACGAGATGGACATCGTCGGCCCGGACCAGGTGTACCGCGGGGTGTTCATCCGCGGCTACACGCCGGTCGACGCCGCCCGGACCCTCATCACCTGGCGGGCGGCCCGCAACTACGCCCAGGGCGACGGGTCGGTCACCGAGCGGCTGCGCGAGGTCTACCTGGGCACCATGACCGAGGACCAGCCGCTGCTCGAGGCCATCCAGGCCCGCACCGGGGGAGCGGTCGGCTATCAGGTCAGCGCGGCCGCCGACGCCGCGGCCATCCGCGCCTACCAGATCGTCGAGGCCATGCTGGCCGAGGAGGACGGCCGCGCCTTCACCCGCTGGCACGGCACCCGCCGCGACTGAGCGGCCGCGCGGCGGCTTGCCCGACGCGCGCGCTCCAGCAGGCACTGAGCGGCCGCGCGGCGGCTTGCCCGACGCGCGCGCTCCAGCAGGCACTGAGCGGCCGCGCGGCGGCTTGCCCGACGCGCGCGCTCCAGCAGGCACTGAGCGGCCGCGCGGCGGCTTGCCCGACGCGCGCGCTCCAGCAGGCACTGAGCAGGTCCCGCCCGCCGCGACCGGCCCGTTCGGGTGTCTTTTTAGGCCGAACGGGCCGTGGTATCAGCTGCCGGTCAGTACGCGGCGGTCCCGCCGTCGACGTTGTACGCGGAGCCAGTGATGCCGCCCGCGACATCCGTGGCCAGCAGGACGGCTACCGCGGCGACCTCCTCGATGGTGCTGATCCGCTTGAGCGCGGTTTCCTGGGCGAACTGGTCGACCATCTGGTCGAAGGTCAGGCCCATCTCCCTGGCGCTGTCCGGCCCGGTTGCCACCAGCACGTCGGTCCACACCAGCCCCGGGCAGATCGCGTTGCAGGTGATGCCGGCGGGGCCGTTCTCCCTGGCTATCGCCTTGGTCAGGCCGATCAGCGCGTGCTTGCAGGTCACGTAGGCGGGGATGGCCGGCTTGCCGTGCTTGCCCTCGACCGAGGAGATGTTGATGATCCGCCCGAACTTTTGCGGGATCATGTACTCCAGGGCCTTGCGGCTGGCCCAGAACGCCGAATACAGGTTCCATTTGACCGCGTAGTCCCAGTCCTCGTCGGCCAGGTTGGCCACCGGCGCGGTCTTGATCAGGCCGCCGGCGTTGTTGACCAGGATGTCGATCCGGCCGAACTTCTCGACCGCCCCGCCCACCACCGCGTCGATGTCCTCACGGACGGTGACATCACCCTTGATGAAGTAGCCGCGCTCGCCGGCGTTCATCTCCTTCAGCGCCCGCGCGCCCTTCTCCGCGTCCCGGCCGTTGATGACGATGCTGGCCCCCTCGGCCAGGAAGGCCGCCCCGATGCCCTGCCCGATGCCGGTGCTCCCGCTGGTGATGACAGCTACTTTGCCGTCGAGTTTCCCCATGCTGGCCCTCCTTTGGCTGGCCCAATGTTTACACGGACTTCAGTATCTGGTCAACGAGGTCCTGGCCACGCCGTCAGGCGGTCTCGCCGCCGTCCACGACCAGCAGCGTTCCGGTGATGAAGCTCGCCTCGGCCGACAGCAGGAAACACACCGGCGCGGCGATCTCCTCCGGTTCGGCCACCCGCTTCTGCAGGTTGCCCTGGCCGAACATGACCGATCCCTGCTCGACGCTGCCGGCCCGGGCGATCATCAGCGGTTCGGTCATGCCGGTCCTGGTGCGTCCCGGCGCCACGGTGTTGACCCGGATTTCCGGTGCCACGTCGCGGGCCAGCTGGCGGGAGAAGGCCAAGATCGCGCCCTTGGCCGCGCCGTACGGCGCGTTACCGGACTGAGCCTTCAGCGCGGCGACCGACGCGACGTTCACGATGGCGCCGCTGCCCCGCTTCCGCATCACCGGCAGTACCTCGCGGCAGAACAGGAACGTGCCGCCCACGTGCACGGTCATCATGCGCTGCCAGCGCTCGAACGGCCATTCCTCGATCGGCCCGAACTCCGCGTGACCCGCCGCGTTGAACAGGCAGTCGATCGACCCGAAATGCTGGGCCACCGCCTGCACGCTGCGGCCTACCGAGTCCTCGGCGGCGACGTCCGCCCCCAGGGCGATCGCGCCGTCGAGTTCGCCGGCCACTTTCTGGGCCTTCTCCTCGTCGCGGTCGACCACTGCCACCCGGCCGCCGTCGGCCGTGAACCGGCGCCCGACCTCCGCGCCGAGCCCGGAGGCGCCGCCGGTGACGAGCAGGACCTTTCCGTCGAACCGCATGAGCCGGCCTCCTCTGTACTTTTACGAGCTGGCAGGGGGTACTTTCTGGCATGCTATTACACAAAGTCCTCGCCCCGCCCGGATCGGAAGGCAGCCGTGACCGACGACAGCGCGGTGTACCTGCACGTGACGATTCAGCTCGTCCGCGGTAAGCACCGGGTCTTCGCGGCCGCCATGGCCGAGATGGCGCCGGTGCTCGAGAGCCAGGGCTGGCGGCTGGTCGGTGCCTTCACGCCGGGCATCGGGCGGCTCGGCGCGGTCTACCACCTGTGGCGCGTACCGTCCGCCGACAGCGCCGTGGAGGCCCTGGCCGCGGTCCGGGCCCACCCGGACGCCGCGCGCTGGCACGACGCCTTCGCCGAGTCCGTGGCCGACGAGGCCCTGCAGCTGGTCCGGCCGATGCCCTACTCGCGGACCCCGTGAGCGGTCAGCGGCCCACCACCTGGTAGGTGGCCATGACGTGCTTCTCGGTCGCGATCCGGTCCCGCAGCAGTTCCCGGGCCTGCGCGACCAGGTCGGCCGCCCCGGCCTCCTGCGCGGCCGCCAGCGCCGCCGCGAAGGCCTGCCCGGCCCGCTCGTAGCGGTCGGCTACGTCGGCCAGGTGCAGGCTGCCGTCCGGGTCCGCCTGCGCCGCGGCCAGCGCGGCGCGCGCCGGCTCGCTGCCATGCCGTGCCGCCACCTGACCTGCGTAGGCCAGCAGGGCCGCGGTCTCCTCGCGCATCCAGGCGATCTCGTGCGCGGCCCGCACCGCGGCGTTGCGCAGCACCGTCTCGGTCATGACCAGCCGCAGCTTGAGCGTCTCGTCGGTGAGCCCGGGCAGGATCGCCTCCATCAGCTCCCGGCAGCAGTCGCCGATCAGCACGTCGGTGGTCGGCTTGGTGATCATGACGGGTACCCCTCAGCTCAGCCGGTCGCAAATGGCCAGGAACATGTCGTGCTGATGCGAGATCGCGTTGATCAGGTATGGCGCCAGGATGCCGGGCCGTACGGCGGACCCGATGGCCGCCGCGGCCGCGAGCAGCTGCTCGAGCAGGGCCGCCATCCCGATGATCAGGAAATAGTCCACCACCTGGGGGTTGACCTGCTCCTCGGCCAGCCCGGTGGCGGCCCGGTAGCGGGCCAGGAACCGTTCCGGGTCGGCCCAGTACACGTTGGGCTGGAGCGGAATCTGTGTGTAGTAACCCAGGTCCTCGCGCGGATCGCCGACGTGGGCGAACTCCCAGTCGATGACCAGCGGCGGGCCGGCCGGGCCCACCAGCACGTTGGACGGCTGGCAGTCGCCGTGCACCAGCCCGAG
The DNA here is from genome assembly GCA_963835775.1 of uncultured Actinomycetes bacterium. Classification (GTDB taxonomy): domain Bacteria; phylum Actinomycetota; class Actinomycetes; order Streptosporangiales; family Streptosporangiaceae; genus Palsa-504. Next base: position 68,047 of record CAWIHB010000019.1, read on the forward strand.
CGGCGCCGGCGGCGGCTGGTGCGCCCGGGCCCACCAGCTGACGTACTTCAGCACCGGCGCGCTACTCGGGTACTCCCCGGCCATCCGGTCGTAGTGGGCCAGCACCCCGTCCAGGTAGGGCGGCCAGTCCGGCGGATGCGCCATCCGGGCGGGCAGCCTGTCCAGTGGCGTGGTGTGCACCGCCGCGAAGGTGTCCACGAACAGGTCGGCCAGCGGGCCGGCGTCATCGGCCCGGGCCATCTCGTCCTGCAGCGAAACCGCTGCCGCGCAGTTCATCACGATGGCCTTCGACCCTAGATACTCCCCGGACCGGTCATACCAGCGGGCTACCGGGGTGGCCACCGACGTCGCGGCCGGCAGCGCCGCAAGCAGCTCCCATTCGGCGTCCCGGTCGCTGGCGAATACGCCGCTGCCGGGCGGGGGATCTCCGCGCAGGATGAACGCCTCCTCCGCGCCGCCATGCCACTGAACCCGGGCCCTGGCACTGATCCGGCTGTACCCGCCGGTGATGGCCTCGCAGGCCACGACCCGGCCGCCGCGGTCCGGCTCGACGGCGGCCAGGAACCGCTCGAACCGGGGACCCAGTGCGTCCATGGCACCCGTTCTCCTCTGTCAGAAAGTGACCAGCGCGGCGTCGGCGGCCCGCAGGTGGTGCAGTTCGTTGAGGGTGTGGATGACCCGTCTGCCGTCCCCGGTCAGCACCCGGCTCACCGAGGCGTGCGCGGGCCGGAAGAACATGTCCTGGCGCAGGCCGAGCAGATGGCCGATGTAAGCGTTGATGACGCCGCCGTGGCAGACGATCGCGAGCTGCCGGCCCTTGTGCAGGGCCAGGATGCCCTCCACCACGGTGACCACCCGGTGCCGGAACTCGGCGCTGCTCTCCGAGAACGGCGACACGTCCCAGCGCAGCTCGCGGTTGAACCGCTCCCGCACGCCGTGCCACATCACCGGGGACAGCACGTCTTCCAGCCGCACGCCGTCGGGCACGTCCCGGTACGTCTCCACCTCGCGCAGCTCCGGGTAGATAACGGGTTCCAGGCCGTGCGGCGCCGCCACCTCGCGAGCGGTTTCCACGGCCCGCTCCAGGTGGCTGCACAGTACCGCGGCGATCGGCTCGTCGGCCAGCGCCTTGCCGACCGTGGCCGCCTGCCGCTTGCCCAGATCGGACAGCGGCGGGTCCGCCCACAGCGCGGGAGTGAACGCGCCGGACGGCACGTCCTGCTTGCCGTGCCGGACGAAGGTCAGCTGGACCACGTCCGGCTGGCCGGTCAGGAACGGCCGGTCGAGAGAGGTCGGGGAGGGCGCCTGGGCCGGAGGTTGGCGCGGGGGAGACGGGGTGGACGGGGAAGCCGGAATCGGGTGCGGCTGCATAGTCAGATCGTAGTCAGACCCCAGAAGCGCGCGCAGCGGCCGGCCGGCTGAATCGATCTAGCTGGGGTGTTGCCCCGTACCGCCCAGCGCATGAATAATCAAAACCGATAGTTTCACCAGATTGATTCCGCTAACTAGGAGACGACATGGTCTACGTCCCGCACCGCGGAGACCTGCCCGCCAGGTTCGGTGACGGAGTGCCGCTGATCCCCGACATCGGCCCCGCCGAGCTGGACTCAAGTGTCTACACCGACCCGGCCAGGTTCGAGGCCGAGCGCCGCAAGGTGCTCAACCGGAGCTGGCAGATTATCTGCCGTTCCAGCGACCTGCCGGGCACCGGCGACCACGTGGTCTGGGAGGGCCAGGGTGAGACGATTGTGATCAGCCGCCGCCGCGACGGCGGCATCAGCGGCTTCCACAACGTCTGCCAGCACCGCGGCGCCCGCATCGTGCCGAAATCCGGCCAGGGTGCCCGCCGCTTCACCTGCCGCTGGCACAGCTGGAGCTACGACCTGCAGGGCACCCTGGTCGGCGTGCCAGACCGCGAGGACTTCGACGAGCGGCAGCTCAAGGACGCCTGCGCGCCGCCGGTCGAGGTCGCCGAATGGGGCGGCTGGGTCTGGGCGGTGCTGGCCGGGCCGGGCGTCGCGGCGCCGCTGGCCGACTGGATCGGCGCGGAGATCGCGGGCGACCTCGGCGCCTACCGCATGGAAGACATGGTGCTACACGACAAGCTCACCTGGGACCTCGAGGCGAACTGGAAGGTCGTCATCGACGGCTTCAACGAGAACTACCACGCGGCCCACCTGCACACGATCTCGCCGCAGGACGTCAAGGACGGCCGGTTCAGCACCTACTTCGTATTCGGCAGGAACGGCATGATGGTCATCCCGTACAAGGGCGTGCTGCCGGAGCTGAACCGGACCCAGGACCACCAGGGCCTGGCCATCTGCCACTACACAATCTTCCCGACCTCGGTGTTCAACAACAACCCGGCCCACCTCCAGCTGTTCCGCGCCGTCCCGATCGCGGTCGACCGGACCCGGTTCGAGACCTGGGAGCTGTGGTACCCCGACGGCGACGACGAGTACCTGACCAAGACCGGCACCCACTGGGAGCGGCTCAAGGGCGTGGTGGCCGAGGACGTGGAGATCTATCAGGAGTGGGCGGCCGCGCGCCAGTCCACCGCCTACACGCGGAACGTCTTCAACAACCGCGAATGCAAGATCACCCACTTCCACCGCGTCGTGCAGGACATGCTCGACGCCGACGCCGACAACTGACGGGGACGGGCGCGGACCATGGCTGCTCCACACTACGTAGCGGGAATCGACTTCAACTCGGCCGTGCGCCAGGACGCGTTCGATGTCATGGCTCGGCTCATCGAGCACTACCGCAACAAGTCGACGGATCAGGCGCCGGACCAGTGGCGGGAACCGGTCCGCAACTACCGGGACCCGGACCTGTGGCGGCAGGAGATGCAGGCCGTCTTCAAGAAGGCGCCGCTGCCGCTGGCTCTGTCCTGCGAGCTGCCGGAGCCGGGCACCTACAAGGCCATCGACGTGGCCGGCACCCCGGTCGTGATCACCCGCGACCCGGGCGGCGCCGTCCGGGCCATGATCAACGTCTGCCGGCATCGGGGCAGTGAGCTGGTGCCCGAGGGAACCGGCAAGGCGAACCGGCTGACCTGCCCGTACCACGCGTGGAGCTATGACCTGAAGGGCTGCCTGCTCGGCGTGTACGGCGAGGAGACCTTCGGCGGCGTCGACCGTGGCACGATGAGCCTCGTCGCGCTGCCCGCGGCCGAGCGCGCCGGGCTGGTCTTCGTCTCGCTGGACCCCAAGGCCACCATCGACCTGGACCAGTGGCTGGGCGCCGAGCTTATTACCCTGCTCGAGGCGATGGCGCTGGACAAGACCTTCCACTACTCGACCCGCACGCTGGCCGGGCCGAACTGGAAGGTGGTCATCGACGGCTACCTCGAGGGCTACCACTTCGCGTCGCTGCACCGCACCACCGTGTTCCGGACCAACTTCTCCAACATGGCCGCCTTCGACAGCTGGGGGCCGCACCAGCGCAATTCCTTTGCCCTGCGGCCCATCGCCCACGCCGTCGACCAGCCGCGCGAGCAGTGGGATCCCGCGCTCTGCGTCGGCGCGATCTACTGGCTGTTCCCCGGCCTGGCCGTGGCCGGCGGGTGGCGCTCGCAGGTCGTCGTTTCGCTGGTCCTGCCCGGCACCAGCTGGGACACCTCGCACACGCAGCAGATCCTGGCGCTGCGCCATCAGCCCAAAGACGACGACGAGCGCAAGGCGGCCGAGCATACCCGCGACTGGTTCCACAACGTCGTCATGGACGAGGACTACGCCACCGGCTACGGCGTCCAGCGCGGCCTGGCGGCCCTGGACGACAAGGACTTCGTCTTCGGCCGAAACGAGCCCGGCGTCCAGCACTTCCATCGCGTCTTGAAGGAGATGACCGAATGAGCGGCGGCGGAGCAACAGACATCGAAGAAGAGGAACTGCCTGTGGTGCAGACCGGAGGACCGCTGCTTCTGGACAAGCGGGTCGCCGTGATCACCGGCGGCACGCGTGGCATCGGCCGCGGCATCGCCGAGGCCTTCGCCGCGCAGGGCGCCGCCGTGGTTATGGGCGGCAAGTCGCACGCCAAGGGCGAGCAGGCCCTGGAGGAGATGGGCATCGGCGACCGCGCCATGTTCGTGGCCTGCGACGTCCGCCGCCAGCAGGACGTCGAGAACCTGATCGATCAGGCCGCCAGGCGGTATGGCAGTGCCGACATCATGGTGAACAACGCCGGCGGCAGCGACCGGTTCGCGCTGCTGCACGAGATGAGCGACGAGGCGTGGCAGAACGCGCTCGACTTCAACCTGAACGCGGTGTTCTGGGGCAGCCGCCGCGCCCTGCGGTACATGCTCGAGCGGGGCTGGGGGCGGATCATCAACATCTCCTCGGTCGAAGGCAAGCAGGGCAACAAGCCCGCGGTCAGCCACTACATCACCAACAAGCACGCCATCAACGGCCTAACCAAGGCCGTGGCGACCGAGTACGGGACCAGGGGCATCACCTGCAACGCGATCTGCCCAGGCGCCATCGAGACGGACACGATGCGGGAGCTCGGACCGCAGGCGGCCGCCAGCGCGGGCATCACCTACCAGCAGTTTCTCGACAACTACGCGCAGGAATCCGCCATCAAGCGGCTGAACACAGTCCAGGAAGTAGCCGCCATGGCCACCCTGCTCGCCAGCGAACTGGGCTCCGGCATCACCGGCTCGCTGATCAACGTCGACGGCGGCACCTCCCAGTGGTGAGAGCACAGTGGTGAGAGCACAGTGGTGAGAGCACAGTGGTGAGAGCACAGTGGTGAGAGCACAGTGGTGAGCGGGGCGGCGGCGCTGCCCGATCGCTGGCTCACCGACTGGCAGCGCAGCCTGCGGATGCCCTTCTACACCCGGGCCAACGCCGGCGAGGTGCTGCCGGATCCGGCCAGCCCGCTCGGCTGGACGCTGGTGTTCGAGCAGGGCCTGCTTCCCGGGTGGCTGCGCGGATTGGTGGAGTTCGGCATCTACCGCGATGGCGAGCTAGACGCGGGGCACCCGCCGGTGGTGGGGTCATTCGGCGGCTACTTCTACATCAACCTGTCGCACTGCCGCGTCGTCGCGATCCGGATGGGAATGACGGTCGAGGCCTTCGACGCGGCCCTGCTCGGCAACGCGGCGGCCGCACCGCCGTACCAGCCGCACCCGGACGACCCGTGCGATGAGTGCTCGGCCAAGGTCGCGCAGACGATCGGGGAGATTCTGGGCGCATCACAGTTCCCGCAGATCGAGGCCGACCTGGAGCGCGTGCTGGCCAAGCGGCGCGGCCGCCCGGACCTGGCCGCGCTGTCGGCGGCGGACCTGGTGGCACATGCCCGGTCGTTCCTGCCCGAGCTGGACAACGCGTTTGCCCGGCACGACTACTCCACGTTCGGTTCCGCGGTCGGGCCCGCGATGCTCGCGGAGGCCTGCGCCGCGGCCGGCCAGCCCGAGGCCCTGCTCGACCTCATCTCGGGCTACGGCGAGGTCCCGTCCGCATCCCCGTCATGGGGCCTGTGGCAGCTGTCCCGGCTGGCCAACGCCTCGCCCGAGCTCGGCGTCCTGTTCGACCAGGGCCCGGCGGCGGTCGCGGCCGCGCTGGACGGCGCCGAGCCTGCGATGGTCAAGTTCGCCGAGGCCCTGGACGGCTTCCTAGCCGACTTCGGCCAGCGCGGCCCGAACGAGTGGGACATCCGCGCCATCTCCTGGGAGGCCGGCCCGAACCAGGTGCTGGCGCTGGTCGACAGCATGCGGCACATGCCCGATGAGGCTTCGCCGGACGTCCGTCATGCCCGGCTGGAAGCCTCCCGCAAATCCGCCACCGAGCGGATCCGTGGCGCGCTGGCCGAGGAGTCCAGCCGCCAGAGCTTCGATGTCGCCCTGCAGTCCTCGGCCCGGACCATCCCGCTGCGCGAGAAGACCAAGCTGATCGCCGTCACCACGATCAACGAGGTGCGGATGGCCATGCGCGAGCTCGGCCGGCGGGGCGTGGCGGCCGGCTACTACGCCGCGCCCGAGGACGTCATGATGCTGCTGGAATCCGAGCTCGACGGCTACGTCGCGGACCCGGCCCGCTTCACCCCGGTGATCGCCGAGCGGCTGGCCCAGTACCTGGCCCTGTTCGAGATCGAGCCGCCGTTCATCCTCGACGCCGACCCCGAGCCACTGCCCAGCTGGCCCCGCCGGGCCCGGCCCCGCCCCGATCCGGCCAGGGTTGGTGCGGTCCTGCGCGGCATCGGCGGCAGCGCCGGACACTACCAGGGCCGGGCGCGGGTCGGCATGGACCTGCCCGCGGCCATGGCCCTGGAGCCGGGCGAGATCCTGGTCGCGCCGCTCACCGACGCCGCCTGGACGCCGCTGTTCCTGGTGGCGGGTGCGGTGGCGGTCGACGTCGGCGCGCTGAACAGCCATGCCGTCGTGGTGTCCCGCGAGCTCGGGATCCCCTGCGTGCTCTCGCTGGAGGACGCCACGGCGCGGCTGCGCGACGGCATGCTCCTCGCGGTGGACGGCACGGCCGGCACCGTCACCGTGGTTTCGGACGGCCCGCCATGACAGGTCTTCAGGCGCTGCAGGACAAGCAGGAGATCACCGAGCTCTGCTACCGCTACGGCCTGATCCTGGACAGCCGCGACTGGACCGGCCTGGCTGCCGTGTTCACGCCCGACGCCAACGCCTTCTACCTGGACATGCCCCCCTGCCGCGGATACCAGGCCATTGAGGACACCTGCCGCACGGCGCTCGAGCCGATGTCGGCCACCCAGCACCTGATCTCCAACGTGGTGGTCCGGCTCGGCGGCGACGCCGCCGAATCCAGCTGCTACCTGCAGGCCCAGCACGTCAGGGCCGGGACGCCGGGCGGCGACAGCTTCATCATCGCGGGTCGCTACGACGACAAGCTGATCCGCACCCCGGACGGCTGGCGCATCCGCGAGCGGCGCTTGGCGCTCATCTGGACCTCGGGCAACCCCGCCGTAGCGGGCGGCTGACCCAGCACCGCCGGTCGAGCGCTGGTCGTTCAGGATCGGTGCACGCCCGGTTTCAGTCCGTCCGCTCCTGGCGGGGCCCGGAAGCCGTCGACGTTCCCGCGCGTGCCTTCGGCTGGGCGGTTGATGGCGTCTGTTCCGCCGGCCCGGGCACGCTGGGATCTGGTAGATCCCCGGGGGCACGCGATGGCAGGCGGGCGATCACCAGGACGGCGCCGCCGAGGGCGACGGCGGCACCGACGGCCAGCGCCATCTCGGTGCCGCTCATGAACGCCGCGCGGGCGGTATAGGCCAGCAGTGCGCCTGCGGCGCCCCCGGCGTGAGCCGCCACGGCGAGCGCACCGCCCAGGGAGCCGAGGATGGTGTGCGCGGCAGCGGCCGGCACGTGCCGCCCGGCCAGCGCCGCGCTGATGTGATCCTGGTACCGGGTAGACAGCACGCTGCCGATCACGGCGACGCCGAGTGCGCCGCCGACCTGCAAAGCCACGGCGTTGGACGCTGAGCCGATCCCGGAGTCGCCCTGCGGGACCGATCCGACGACGGAGTTCGTTGCCGTCGGCAGCAGCAGGCCGGCCCCCAGTCCGACCAGCAGCAGGCCGGGCACCACGTCCCCGTAGGTCGTGGCCACCGCGGACACCACCGAGATCTGCCACAAGCCGCCGGCGATGGCCGCCAGGCCGGCGGCAACGGTGATCTTGATCCCGATGACGCGGGCGAGGATCGGGGACAGCGGCGCGCTCACGCCGAGCACGGCGGCCATGGGCAAGATCCGCAGCCCGGCCTGGAGGGGGGAGAAGCCAAGGTCGAACTGCAGGAACTGAGTCTGCACGAACAGCGCCCCCAGCAGCCCGAAGACCCCTAGGCTCTCGGCCGCTGCAGCCACCGAGAACCGGCGATCAGAGAAGAATGCCAGGTTCAGCATCGGATGGCTGCTGCGGGCCTCCCAGGCGACAAAGGCGCCCAGAACAACAAGGCTGGCCAGCCCGACTCCGATTACCTCCGCTGAGGCCCAGCCCCGGGCCGGGGCTTCGATGATCGCCCATAGCAGCAAGCCCAGGCCGGTGATCGACAGCACCGCCCCCCAGGGATCGGGCCGGCCGGCGGCCGGGTTCTTCGAGCCGGGCACCAGCAGCAGAGCTCCCGCGAACCCGGCGATCAGGATCGGGACGTTGACGAGAAACACCGAGCCCCACCAGAACCGGGCCAGCAGCAGGCCGCCCGCTATCGGGCCGATGGCGATACCCAGGCCGATGGTCCCGGCCCACACACCAATCGCCCGGGCCCGCTCCACCCGGTCGCGGAACACGTCGTTGATGATCGACAGCGATGGGGGGATCGTCAGCGCCGCCCCGGCCCCCATTACCGCCCGCCACCCGATCAGCACGTCCACCGACCCGCAGAACGCGGCACCGACCGATCCCGCGGCGAAGACGGTCAGGCCGATCAGGAAAAACCGCTTGCGCCCGAACCGATCCGCCAGGCTGCCGCCGACCAGCAGCAGGCCCGCGAACACCATCGCATAAGAGTCAACGATCCACTGCAGCTCACTCGAGGTGGCGGCCAGCTTCCGGACCAGGGTGGGCAGGGCCACATTGAGGATGGTGTTATCCACATTGACGATCAGCGCGGAAGCGCAGACCACCACCAATATGGCCCACCGGTGGCCGCCTCGTCGCTCATTCCGCGTCGCTGCTGGTCGCGTCAACAGGCCCATGGAATTACCAGAACTTACCGGATCTCAGCTCGCCAGGGCCGAAGGACCCTTACCCGGCCGGTGCCACACGTCCGTCTCGCTAATGCGGGTGGACTCCTGGACGGCGCCCCAGGTCACCCCAGCCGTCGTACTGGCTGCCGTCGGCCTTCACCTTCACGATGCAGTGCCCGTCGT
>CAWIHB010000020.1:0-412383 GCA_963835775.1 uncultured Actinomycetes bacterium
CCCTATACGATCCCGCAGGGCATCGCGGCCCCGTACGCGGCCCGGCTCGGCGGCGGCCCGGTGGCCGCCGGGCTGGTGCTCGCCTCCACGTCGGCGGCCACGATGATCGCCACCCCGCTGTTCAGCCGTCTGGCCCGGCCGCGCCGCCGGCTGGCGCTGATGGGCCCGCTGGCCACGGCGACCTGCGCGGTCCTGGTGCTGACCGTCTTCCGCCCGGGCCTGGTGCTCTCGCTGGTGATCTTCTCGGCCTCGGCTGCGTTCGGCGCCTACCAGATCGCCGTCAACACCGCGTTCGTGGTCCGGGTGCCGGACGAGCGGCGCGGGCAGGCTTTCGGCATCGCCAGCATGGGCGTCATCGTCGCCCAGGGCGCCGCGTTCCTGGCCGCCGGCGCCGCCGCGGAGGTGGCATCCCCGGCGGCGGTCATCGCCGCCGGGGGCGGCCTCGGCGCGGCGGCCGGCGTCGCGCTGACGCGCAGCTGGCGCCGGGTCGAGCCGCCCGGCGGCCGTCACCAGGCCGGGCGGCGGCCCGCCCGGTCCCGGCGGCACCGCAAGAGTAGTCACTATATGACATATTATGATTACTCATAGTGCCAAACTCGGCGAGCCGGAGCGCAGCGTGGCAGCAGCTGGACCGAGAGAGGAACATCCATGCGCGACACCTGGACCTGAGCCGCCCCCCGTTCATGCAGCGGAAATTAACCGCCGGGTCTTCTTCCGCCACCGCGGGCTGCTGACCTGGCCGCTGACCGGCTTACGGGCCGGGCCTGCGATCGGCCGCGAGCACGAAGGTCCCCTTGCCGTAGACGGTCTCGACCCGGCGTGCTGCGAGCCGGAGGCGGCGACGTGGCGGGCGACGGCTCCGGGGCCGGGCCGGGCGCAGCGCCCGGGGGAGCGGACGCGGGCGTGCCGGGACCGCGCCGGGCGGCCGGCCGCAGGGCGGATCATCCCGGCCGCTCAGCGCCTGCCGGGCGAGCCGGACGAGCTCATCGGCACAGGCCGGCAGTGCCGCCGGGCGCGACCCGGGCCGCCGGACCGGTCCGGCGACCGCGAACTCAGCCACTTCCTCGCCGTCGCAATACACCGCGAACTCGCCCCACCGGCCGCCGGAACCAACGAGGTGGTCGATCTCGTAGGTGCCGCCGTCGTGCTCGAAGGCGGCGACGGTCGCGCTGCAGCCAGGGTCGTCTTCTGCGGCCCGCAGGGCCAGGCATTCCTCACACTCGCACCTGCAGGTCTCCGGGGTGGTCATCGTTCCGTCCTCTCCCGCCCTGACAGCGGCCACCTGGCCTAGCTCCGGTCCAGTTCCATCTCATCCATCGCGGTGTCTCCCCCGGGCCACCGGCCGGGGAGGGCGCTGCGAGTGAGGGGACGGCCGCAATAGGGGCGAATTAACTGGCGGGTAACTCCGCGTCCCGGCACCGGGCAGCTGCCGGTGACGGCCGGGCTGAGCACCCTGGCCTTCTGCCGTCCGGGGTGATTGCCGGGCCTGGGAGGCCCTCGCGGTACGGCCAGCCTGACCGGCCCGGGAATCCCGGAGCCACGGCAAGCCGCAAGGTAGCCGCCGGGTCAGTCTCAGCTTCAAAGCGTATCGGATTACAACTCCGTCCGCCGTTCGATTGCCGCGCCAATGCCCGGCTGCCAGTGTCCGTTAGGGGACCGGCCACCGGACACGGCGGAGTACCGCCCTTCGGGTCAGGTGACTTGCGGGAACGTCGTCTCGTAAGACCGGTCCGCTCACTTGTCCGGTGACGGGAGGTTAAACGTACGCTGCTCCTGCCAGGAGCAATGCGCTCCCGAGAGACTCGGGCCGCGAGGTGCCATGAATGAGGGCCGCCGCTGCCAGCCGTGCCTTCACAGGCACGGTCGGCCCCCGGAGAAGTAAGAAGGTCTCCCGCGCCAACGGGAGGCCTTCTCTGTCCGGTGCGTGTTCCGGGCTAACAGACCTGCGCCGGAAGCCGGGCATATGCCTGGCTTCCGTTGTTCAGCCTCCGGTGACCGGCTGCTGTTCGGCAAGTAGTCCGGACAATCTCCGGCCCGCTGGCCAATACCGGCGGACCAGGTACGACCTGACCAGGCATTACTGCCTCCGGGGGTATTCACTTGAGCGGACCAGATGAGAATAGACCGCTAGATGATGTGGTCACGGCAGCTAGGAGCACCAAGATCTTGCGGTTGGTCCGGTTAGCTGAATACCCCTTACTGCCTCAATAACACTGTATGGCCGTTCGCCGCGTCGATGAATGCCTCCGGGGTGGCATCCTCGGCGTCTTGCTCTACCGCAACGCCATGCGAAGGCGGCTGCCCGGCAGCTTGATGGTGACCTCGCCGATGTCCTGTTGCCGGAGATCTGGTGTATCAGGTCGCCCGGGCGGGCCTCCGAATATGCACGAGCCAAGAGCCTAACGCAGCACGGAGGCAACTGTCATGGCCGCAGCGGTGACCGCACGAACATGGTGGCCATCTCGGCCGGCGAAGGCGCCCCATGACCCCCGCCCCGCGCACCGCCCGCCCGGAGCCGGGACCTTCAAGTTCACCGAGGAGGAGCGCACGTCATGAGACCAGGGCTAGTGATCGGAGCAAGGCACGTCGTCCGATACACAGTGCCGGTGCACCAGACCGTGCCGGACTTGCTCCCCGCCCTTGCCGAATTCCGCCGCGGGCAGCCTGTGTTCGCGACCGGATTCATGGTCGGCCTGATGGAGGCCCCGTGCATGGCGGCGGTCTATCCGCACCTGGAACCGGACGAGGTGACCGTCGGCACGCTGATCAACATGACTCACCTCGCCGCCAGCCCGCCGGGGACGTCGCTGGCGGCCGAGGCCCGCGCGATCGCGGTCGAAGGCCGGTCCGTGCGCTTCGCGGTCGTCGTCGCCGATGCTGCCGGCGAGATCGCCGCCGCCGGCGAGCACGGCCTGCGGGTCGTCGATGCCGCGCGCTTCCGTGATCGCCTAGCCGCCAAGCAGGCACAGCTCCCTCGCCCTGGCTCGTCTCCGCTTCCCCGGGACACCAACGGCCCGCACAACAGCCATCGCACCTTTCAGCGGTGGCCAGATCGTCCCTTCCCTGACGACGCCCCGCCGGTTCATCCGGCACTCAACCGGCGCGCGATCTATTCATAACCGCAGCACACGCCCGGCACCGAAGGAGTGCACATTGCTACCTCAACCTGAACCTGGCGCGGACGCCGCCGGTGGCGTCATCGCCACCTTGGGCCTTCCCGATGGCCCGGCCCTTACCGTGCGGACCGTGACGGATGCCGACGTCGAAGGGCTGGACGCGCTGTTCCAGGGGCTCTCCGATGACGACCGGCACCACCGCTTCTTCAGCCTGCGCCATCCGGCTCGTAAGTTCCTTGAGCAGATGACCCGGGCCGAGGATGAGGGCGGATATCGCCTGGTCGCGGTCGTTTCCGGCCCCGAGGACGCACTGGTCGCCGAGGCGGGCTACGCCATCCTGCCTGACGGCGACGGTGAGTTCGCCCTTACTGTTGCCCCTGGCTGGCGAGGGTGGCGGCTAGGACGCTACCTGCTCGGCGCCGTTGTTGCCGCCGCGGCGGCACGTGGCGTGCCTAACCTGCAAGCCGACATCATGCTCGACAACGCCCGGATGCTTGCCCTGGTCCGCGACCGTGGCTACATAACTCTCCACCGTGATGAGTTCTCGGACATGCGGATCGCAATCGATGCCGCTCAACCTGCTCGCCGACGACAACGAGCGGGCACTCTTGCGTCCTGCGCGGGGATGGCGTGAAGACAGAACACTGACCACCAGCAACGACAAGACGGTGCGGGTGTGGGACTGATTTGGCGTCCGTAGGTGTCGGGAATCGAACGTTACCCCGACACCGCCGCCCGGTGCGGCTGTCAATGTCTGAACTCGCCTGCACGAGCGACCTGGGATCTCAGGCTCGTGTGCAGACGGCTTCGGGATTCCGGCGTGTACCGAAGTCGCCTGCTCGGCGGTCGCTTCTGTTCCGTACTTGTGTGCACGACGGGTCAGGCGACCACGGACGCCGCGGTGGTCTCAGCATGCGCATCACGGTGGCTGGCGACGGGCGGCTGACAGCCCGCCGGGCGCTTACTCGTCGTCCTCGTCGGCGGCGTCCGGGTTGCGCAGTTCGCGGATGGCGCCGGGGGCCTGTATCCAGGATCGGGCAACGGGCGCCCCGCGCTTCGGCGCCGGGCGCCCGGCACATCCTCGCCATGCCCCGCTTAATCAGACAACGGCCACCACGGAAAGACACAGGTCAGGCGGCCGGGGCGCTGCCGACGCGTCGGCTGACCCGCCGCTGTGTGACGACCAAGGCCGCCCCGAGCACGGCACAGGTGATGCCGATAGCGGCGCCGATGACCGAGCCTGCTAGCACGACATCCCAGCGGCCCGCACTGATACCCACGTTGTGCTGGAACAGCTCGCTTATCTCACCTATGGCGAAACCGGCACCGAAGAGGCTTACCAGGAAGACGCCGGTGCCGGCGACGCGGCGGCGGGCGGAGAAGGTAAGGGCCAGGGCGGCGGAGGCGAGGACCACGAGGACGAGCGGACCGGTGAACTGGGTGCCGCCGGTGATGGCGTTGGCCGCGCCGACTCCCGGCTTCTGCAGATGGGCCGCCCAGGTGAGGACGGTCCCGAGGATGTTGTAGCCGATGAGCGTGCCCGCGGCGACGCGGAAGTGGTTGATGGTCATGCGGAAAGTGTCTGGGCGGGGGGTGGTGGCCGTCGTCCGCCGGACGATCTCAACGTGGTGGTCTCCTGAACGGTCCGCAGATAGTCCCCGGGACGACCGTCAGTCCTTCTTCCGGACGACGCCGTGTTCCTGAGCTGCCCGTTACCCTTCGGTTATGGCAGGCAAGCGGCTGGGCATCCTGCGGGCGCGGCCGGGGCTGGTCGATGCCGGCGCCGCCCTCTTGCTGTCTGCCTTCGCGGTGGCCACTCTGCCCCCGCACGTCAATCCCGCCGCGGCCGCGGCCTGCGGGCTGGCGGCCACGTCCTCAGTGGGCTGGCGGAATCGCGCTCCTGGGATCGCCGTCGTGATCGCCGGGGCGGGGCTGGCCGGTTACGCGTGGCGTACCAGCTCCAGTTCGGCGTTCGCCGAGCCGCTCGCCTTGATCCTGGTCATGTACACGGCTGGTGCCAGGGGGGTCTCCAGGCGCCAGGTCGGCCAGCTCGTGGCGCTGGTCGGCTACGGGATCGCGGTGTGCGTCCTGGTCGACGCGGCCGCAGGCCCGGTCAGCATCTCGGCGGTGGCCGTTCATGCTCTGCCGCTCGCGATCGCGCCCGCCGTGGCGGGGTTCCTGGTCGCGCGCCAGCGGGCGCTGGCCCGGCGCCTGGCGGCCGCGACCGAACGGCTCCGGGCCGGGGAACAGGCCCGCCTGGCGGTCGTCAGGATCCGGGAGCGCAACCGGGTGGCCCGAGATCTGCACGACGTCGTCGCTCACGGTGTCAGCGTGATGGTGGTGCAGGCCGGGGCGGCCCGGATTACCCTCGGTGGGGAACCGGACCTGGCCCGTGCCGCGCTGGCGGAGGTGTCGGCGGCAGGCCGAGCAGGCCTGTCCGAGCTGCGGCGCATCCTGGGAGTCATCGGTGGCGAGGACCACGACAGCCCCGAGCCGCCGTTCGGGGTGGCGGGAATCGCGGCTCTGGCCGAAAGTCGCCGGGCGGGCGGTCTCCCGGTGGAAGTCACAGTGACCGGCACCGATCCCGGGTTCCCGGCCGAGGTGGACGCGGCCCTCTACCGCATCGCCCAGGAGACGCTCACCAACGTGATCAAGCACGCACGGTCGGCACCCACAGACGTGGACGTGGTGATTGAGCCTGCCGTGGTGCGAGTCCGGGTCCGCAACTCCGCGCCGCCCAGCGCCGCCCAGGCCGGGCCCGGCACAGCGGAGACCAGCCCGGCCGGGACCAGCACGGCCGGGCCGGGGCACGGGCTGGCCGGCATGCGCGAGCGGGTCGAGTCCTGCGGCGGCCAGCTTTGGTACGGCGCCCTTCCCGGCGGGGGGTTCGAGGTGCGGGCCCAGTTCCCCCTGATCCCGGCAGGGGAGGAGGGCCCCCGGTGGCCGGGCAGGCTCACCGGGTGGCTCCGCGTGATCGGGCCGTGCGGCGTCGCGCTCGCGCTCCTCGCCGATGCCTGTGCCGACACCGACCGGAGGGGCCCGCTGGTGCTGAACATCGCGCTGGTCGCCGGCATGTCGGTCGCGCTGCTGTGGCGCCGGAGATCCCCCCTCGGATTCCTCATCGCCGTCAACCTCCTGGCCCTGCCGATCAGCAACGGGCTCGCCTCGATCGACAACCCGACCCTGGTGAGCACGTTCATATTCGTTGTCCCGGTCTGGACGGTCGCGGCCTGGTCCGCCACCGGCACCGCGGTCGCCGGGCTGGTTCTTGCCGCCGGTTTCGACACCGCGGAGGGCGTCTACTGGCACCTCGGAGCCTCTTCAATAGTTCCGAACGTGGTGCTCACCGCCGCCCTGTGGTTCGTGGGCCGCGTGGTGTATTCCCAGCGGCTTACCGCCGCGGACCTGGAACGGACCCGCTCGCTGCTCGAGGCCGGGCAGCAGGCGCGGGAGGCGCTGACCTTGACCGCGGAGCGCACCCGCATGGTCGCCCGCCTGCACTCGCTGGTCGCCGGCGAGGTCACCGGCATGGTCGCCGCGGCCGGGGCCGCCCGGGACCTGATCGGCACCGACGCCGCCGCGGCCGCCGCCTTGGCCGGCCAGATCGAGCGTGACGGCCGTCAGGCCCTGGCCCGGCTCAGGGAGATCCTCGGGCTGCTCCGCTCCGAGTACGACCCGGCCCCGCTCTCGCCCGGGCTCGGCGTCGAGCACATCCAGGACCTCATCGCCCGTTCGGCGCGGGAGCCAGTGAGAACCCCGGCCAGGCTCGACGTCAGCGGTATCCCCGTGCCCGTGCCCGAAGGCGTAGACGTGGTCGCTTACCGGGCCGTGGCGGAGATACTCGCGGCCGGCGCCTGCACCGCGGTCGGAATCCGCTTCGGTGAGCACCACCTCTGCCTGGACTTTGCCCTGACCGGACGGGCCGAGGCAGCGGGGGCGGCCGTCCGCGACGACATCCGACGGGTCGGAGGCGCCGTTCGCACCGCGGCGACCGGCACGGGAGAGCGGATCACGGTGGAGCTGCCGCTCGGACTGGTGCCGGCGCAATGCCATTTAGTTGAGCGTGATCGCGGGTGGGCGCGCCGGTCTTTGCCGGCGGGTGGACGGTGACGCTGGGTGAGCGCATGGCGCTGCCCCGGATGGCGCTCCGGGGCAGCGGCCGGTTCCACGGCCGGCACTGCTGGTGACTGCGCGGGATCGCGGGCGTCTTGAGGTCAGGCCGCTGTGGTGCCGCAGACGCTGATCTGGGCTGGTGCGGTGAGCGTGGGCATGCCCGGGCCGCCGTTCGGGAAGCCGGGCCGGGCCTTGGTCTTGCGGTCGCGGTGCCGGTGCCGGTCCACGGTGATCCGGCACCGGGCCAGGGCATCAAGGATGCGGGTCCGGTTCGCGGCAATCAGGCCGGGCGGCAGGCTGGCGGTGGCCGCCCCGGAGTTGGCCGAGCTGATAATGGTGCGGCGGGCGGCGGTGAACGAGATCTCCCGCGGGTGCACGGGCAGCCCGGCCCGGCGGCCCTTGCGGGCCGGGGCAGCGATCGCGGCGGCGTCCCGCGCTATGGCGCGGGCGAGCTCGGCGGAGATGACCCAGGCGGCGTGCTCCTGGGCGATCAGCGGTGGGGTTCCGGAGCGGAGCATCGGCCCGGTGGACGGCCCGGCATCACGGATCGCGGATTTGGCTTCTTTCAGGGCGGTCTCGGACCCGATCCACCGCCAGTGGTATGCCTCCGCGAGCACGCCGGCCGGGTAGGCCTGCCAGTCGTCCAGGTCGGTGATGAGGCAGAACAGCTCCGGGGTGTCGTGCCCGGCGACACTGACCTGGTATTCGATCACGCGGACGGCCAGCTTCTCGCCCCCGCCGCAGATGAGAGCGGGATAGGACCCGTCGGGCAGAAAGTCCCCGGTGCGGGTCAGCGTGATGCCGTCCTTGACCCGGATCAGCACGTGCGTCCCGGTGGCGAGCATGGCCTTGATCCGCGGCACGCCGGGAAAGTTGCGATCCATGACCCACAGCCGGCCCGGGGTGAATATGCGCGGGTACTTCTCCAGCGCGCCGTCGAGGAGCCTCTGCTCGGCCTCGCCCTTGTCCCGGCCGCCGCCGGCGCCGGACGGCCCGGTCACCACGCCCACGGTGGCGCGGGTCGAGGCGATCGAGCAGCGCAGCTCCCGGACCTGCGGATACGGCGCGGACCCGTCGGCGGTGCCCGCGGACCCGAACGCGTCCCGGTTCTCCGGCGTGTCCGGCACCCGGGTCAGCGAGCCGTCGATCGAGCCCACGTCCAGTTCCCCCACGGTCACTGCACGGTAGCCGTGCTCGCGGTGCTCGGCGTCGATGCCGGCCAGCGCCCGGTCCCGCAGCTGCTCCAGCGGCGCGGGCCCGGCCGCGTCCCGCCAGGTGCACGCCACCGCCGGGGTGGGCACCCGGTACCGGCGGTGCCACGGCACCAGCGGCAGGTCGCCCAGCAAGGCGGCGATCGCCTCCGCGTAGCACGAGCCGGGCATCAAGGTCATCAGCAGCACCAGCCGGATCGTCAGCGCGACCGTCATCGCCCGCCGGGCCGTGCCCTTGACCCGGCCTTTCAGGGTGACGTCGGCCGCGATCTTGTCGATGACGCCGGGCTCGCCGCACAGCGCGTCCAGCCGTTCCTCCGCCACCCCCAGCCGCACGTGATCAGCGGGATGGCCGGCGGCCTGGACCCGGCCGTCGCGGCGGACCACCGCCGCGGCGACCGCGACCGGCTTGCAGAACACCACCAGATCCCCGGTCCGGACCGGCCCCGCGCCGGCGGCTGTCAGCGCCGTCCGCCCGTCCTTGCCCAGGCCCTCACGGGCCGGTGAGCCCAGGTCCGCGACCCGGACGGCGACCATGCCCGCCCGCCCGAGCAGCTCCAGCCCGGCCAGCGCGCCCGGCACGGCGGCACTGGAAGGCAGGCACCCGGGTATGCCAGACTGGCCAGGCAGCGAAGCTCCCTGGCCTACCAGGACATTTGACACAAACCCTGACAGCTAGCGGAGCTTCGCCGCATACTTACGCACGACACGCCGCCGCTGCACGATCGTTACCAGCAGCCTCTGGACAAGCCAGCCCGACGATCACGCACAGTAACGAGATCAGGCGAGGACCTGCGGTAGCCAGACCGCGGCCGAACAGCCCCAGCAAGCTGTTCTAAATGGCATTGGGTGCCGGCGGGACCATGACCGTACGGGTGCTCATCGCAGACGACCAGCAGCTGGTGCGGGTCGGCTTCCGGCTTATTCTCGAACGCCAGCCCGGCATCGAGGTCGCCGGCGAGGCCACCAGCGGAGCAGAGGCCGTAGCGCTGGCCCGCCAGATCCGCCCGGACGTGGTCCTCATGGACATCCGCATGCCCGGCCTCGACGGCATCCAGGCCACCCGCCTCATCCGGGCCGAACCGGCCACCGCGGATACCCGCGTCATCATCCTCACCACTTTCGACCTCGACGAGTACGTCTACGACGCCCTCCGGGCCGGCGCGAAAGGCTTCCTGCTCAAAGACCTCCCACCCGAGCAGCTCGCCGACGCCGTGATCGCAGCCGGCCGGGACGACACCCTCCTCGCCCCGGCCATCACCAGGCGCCTCATCGAGCACTTCACCGCGACCAGCAGACCACCGCGCCCGCCGGAAGCCTTCGCCCTGCTGACCCCGCGAGAGATCGACGTACTCCGGCTGCTCGCCGCCGGACTGTCGAACGCCGAGATCGCAGCAGCGCTCTTCGTCGCGGAGACCACGGTCAAAACCCATGTCGCCCGCCTGCTCAGGGGTGCTGGTAAGAACGGCGCGACGAACCGCCTTTAGCCGTCTAGTTCACTGAACACCTGCAAGGGTGTCAGCGTGACGATCACGGACCGGATGGCCGCCTGGCGGCGGGAACGGCGGGTGCTGCAGCGGGTATCGCGGGCGGTGTGGCGCCTGGACCAGGCCGAGCAGGAACGCGCCTGGGCGCTGGCCTCGGCCCGCGCGGAGGGAATCTCGATCCGCACGCTGGCGGCCGCGGCGGGGCTCTCCCCGGCCCGGGTGCACCAGATCACGGCCGCCGCGGACCTGGACGAGCTCGATGCCGCCCTGGGCGAGCTGCGGGCCGCGGGCTGGCCCGCCCCGGAAGACCCCGACGGGGATGACGACGCCGAGCCGGACGGGCGCGACCTGATCTGCGACCGCCTGCTCGATGAGGCGGCCTGGATCCGCCAGTGCGCAGACTGGCTGACCCACCTGCACACCAGCGAGTACCCCCCGGCAGTCAACCTGCGTCCCGACGGCGATCACCCCAGCCGGGCGCACGTGGTGGTCGACCTGCCGCGGGTGGCCGCGATCTTGCAGCGGATCGCCGCCGACGTCGATGAGCTCGCCCGCGCCCGCCGGGTAGCCGACCTCGGCGCGGCGGCTGTCGGCCCTGACCGGCGGGCGGAACGCAGGCGCCGGGTAGCCGAGCCGGACCTGGACTTCCGGGACTTCTGCCGCCGCAGGAAGCTGCCCCAGTCCGAACGCTCCTGGGGCCTGTTCGCTGCTGAACGCTACCGGCGCGGCGAAACCGACATCCCGTCTTATAAGGCGTACAACCCATTCCGGCGGCACCAGTAGGCCGCACGCATGATCCCCACCTTTGCCTGTGGTGTTCAGCAAACTGGACGGCCTAACGCGGTTCCTGGCGCCGTTGTTACCGGCACCCCGGTTTGCGGCTGGTGACACGTTCCTTACCGACAGGCCAACTCCGCCGCATCTACGACCTGCGAGGCGACCAGTCGACCAGCATCAGCCTCCATCTACGCCGCGATACCAAGGGCAGCGACCAGCCATGACAATCTTGCCGCACTGGCCGACCTTGATCAGGGGAGCGTCAGACGCAGCTCGCGTCCGCCTTCACTGTGGCCGCGACCGCTGCCGCGCCCCGCTATGTCGGTCACATGCGGTAGTCCGGGGCTAACGCGGGCTGGATGGTCCAGGTGAATGTCGCAGATCCGGACGCGCCGGTGGTGTCCTGGGCCGCGACCGTGACGGTGTAGTCCCCTGCCGTGATCGCGGTACCGGAGATCAGGCCCGTGGTGGCGTCGATGGACAGCCCGGGCGGTAGCCCGGTGGCGGCGTAGGTGAGGGGCACCCCGGCCAGGCTGCCGGCGAGGATCTGCAGGCTGGCCGCGCCGATAACGCTGGTCTGGTTCCCGGGGTTGGTCACCGTCACCGTGTTGGGCTTGATGGTCCAGGTGAACGTCGTGTACCCGGATACGCCGCCGGCGGCGCTGGCCGTGACCGTGACGGCGAATTCGCCTTCCGCGGTCAGGGTGCCGGAGATCAGGCCCGTGCCGGCGCCGATCGACAGCCCGGGCGGCAGCCCGGCGGCGGCGTACTCGATGGTCAGGCTGGATGGCGAGGCGCTGGCCTGGATCTGCAGGGTGGGCGTCCCGCCGAGATAGCTGGTCAGGTTCCCGGGGCTGAGCACCGACACCGAGGCGTCCTGGATGGTCCAGGTGAACGTCGCGGACCCGGATACGCCGCCGGCGCTGGCCGTGACCGTGACGGCGAATTCGCCTTCCGCGCTGGGTGTGCCGGAGATCAGGCCCGTGCCGGCGCCGATCGACAGCCCGGGCGGCAGCCCGGCGGCGGCGTACTCGATGGTCAGGCTGGATGGCGAAGCGCTGGCCTGGATCTGCAGGCTCACCGCGGTGTTCCCGGCGGAGGTCTGGGGTCCGGGGTTGGTCACCGTCACCGATATGACGTAGATGATCCAGCTGAACGTCGCGGACCCGGATGCGCCGGTGGTGTCCTGGGCCGTGACCGTGACCGTGGAGGTCCCTGCCGTGGTCGGGGTGCCGGAGATCAGGCCGGTGGAGGGGTTGATCGACAGCCCGGCAGGCAGCCCCGTGGCGGCGTAGGTGAGGGTCTGCCCGCTGGCCGAGTCGGTAGCCGGGATCCGCAGGCCGACCGCTTCTTCGGCCGGGGAGTGCATGGTCCCGGGGTTGGTCACCGTCACGGTGTTGAGAACCGAAAACTGAGCCTGCGCGCCCAGGCCCGAGTGCCGCCCGACGGCGGTCAGGTACGCCGTCCCGGGGTCCGGGGCAGATGCCGGAACCGGGACAGCGATGCCGGCGAAGTTCCCCGTGCCGGTGGCGACGGCCAGTGCCTGCCTGGCGGTGCCGAAGTACATGTCCACCGCCTCGTAAGCCCCGAACCCGGCCCCGGCCACCGTCACCGTCGTTCCAGGCGGACCGCTCACCGCCGACAACGCGATCCCGGGCGTGACCGTGAACGGCTCCGGGCTGGACGCCGTCCCGCCCGGCCCCGTTACCGTGACCGGCCCGGCCGAGGCCCCGGCCGGCACCGTGGCGGTGATCTCGGACGAAGATACAACGCTGAATTCGCCTGCCGCGGTGCCGAAGCTCACCCCGGTCGCCCCAGCGAACCCCGAGCCAGTGATCGTCACCTCGTTGCCGATCGTGCCCGAGGCCGGGCTGACCGAACTCACCACGGGAGCAGCCGCCGGCGGGCTGTAGGTGAACGTGGGTCCTGGGGCGGTCTGGCCGTTGACGGTGAGCACGACCTGGGCCGGGCCGGGCTCCCCGGCGGGCGTGGTGACCACGACCTGGGTGTCGGTCCAGAAGATGATGGCGGCCGCGGTGCCGCCGACGGTCACCTGACCGGCCTGGGGACCGAACCCCGAGCCAGTGATGGTCAGCGGCCCGCCGCTGGATCCTTCCGCAGGAACGATTCTCAAGATCAGCGGCGGGCTGTAGGTG
The DNA here is from genome assembly GCA_963835775.1 of uncultured Actinomycetes bacterium. Lineage (GTDB taxonomy): Bacteria > Actinomycetota > Actinomycetes > Streptosporangiales > Streptosporangiaceae > Palsa-504. The sequence goes on from CAWIHB010000020.1 coordinate 12,861, forward strand.
AACGTGGGTCCTGGGGCGGTCTGGCCGTTGACGGTGAGCACGACCTGGGCCGGGCCGGGCTCCCCGGCGGGCGTGGTGACCACGACCTGGGTGTCGGTCCAGAAGATGATGGCGGCCGCGGTGCCGCCGACGGTCACCTGACCGGCCTGGGGACCGAACCCCGAGCCAGTGATGGTCAGCGGCCCGCCGCTGGATCCTTCCGCAGGAACGATTCTCAAGATCAGCGGCGGGCTGTAGGTGAACGTGGGTCCTGGGGCGGTCTGGCCGTTGACGGTGAGCACGACCTGGGCCGGGCCGGGCTCCCCGGCGGGCGTGGTGACCACGACCTGGGTGTCGGTCCAGGAGGCGATGGCGGCCGCGGCGCCGCCGACGGTCACCTGACCGGCCTGGAAACCGAACCCCGAGCCAGTGATGGTCAGCGGCCCGCCGCCGGATCCTTCCGCAGGAACGATGTTCAAGATCGCGAGCCCGTCGCTGGCTGCCATGAGCCAATTAATCCACGCTTATGCGTCTATGCCTAGCCCCTGAAGGGGGTCTCGGTAGTACTGGCGGAAAAACCAACGGATATACCTCTGACCTGCGGAGGCTCGGTGGGTTCTTGGCCCCGGCGCCGGGCTCCGGTGTCCGGTTGGGGAACGCGTCTTACGGACGCCACAGCGGTCGCCAGCTAGGTACCGGCCGCGTCCTGGCCGGCGAGATGCCACATGACGCGTCTGGCACCGGCCTGGCCGGCCTCGAACGCCTGATGGCCGGCCAGCCACTGCCAGGCGGTCACAACCGGATCGTCGCCGGAGTCGCTCGTGATGTTGTGGCCGAGCTCGGTCAACCACCCGCCCAGCGCGCGAGGAGTGCCATCGCCTGGAGGGGAGGGAGGTTGGGACCGCGACGTCGCGGCCTCCGGGCCGGCTACCAGGATGTACATGTGCAGTTGGGTGACCAGGTCGGTGGCCGGCCGCTCGATGCTGCCGATCTCGGAGCTGGCCATCAAGATCAGATTCCTGGTGATTGTTCCGGCGCGTTGCCACGCCCCGGCCACCTCCTGCATCGTGCGTGCTCGCGATGCCCTCGCGGTATCAAGCAGGCCGGCCACCGGTTCGCTGGCGGCCTGCTCGGCGGTACTGCCCATCAGATCGGCCCGTCGCGGTGGAGGACCTCGATGCCCAGCTCAAGGTCGGACTTGGCCATGACCTTGTTGATAGTGCCGCCGGCGATCTCGTCGGCCAAGGCGAGCACCGCAGTGCTGGTGGCGGCGAACTGAGCGGCGAGGGACATGTACCCACCGGCCTGCGCCCGGGTGGCGGTGTCCAGATCGAGGGCCTGCCAGCGGCGGCCATTCTCCTCCCACAGCCACATGTCATCACGCTGGACGCCGAACACCTTCTTGACGCGGTCCACGGTGGCGTCGTCCAGCAGCCAGGGCTCGCGGCGGGCCCGTTCCAGCAGCTCCAGTTGCTCGCGGTTGGCGGCCAGCTGCCCGGTGAGCATCCCCGCCATCATCGTTACCGCGGTGACCGGCTGCCAGTTCGGTTCGCCTCGCGGATCGTCGTGTCGCTGCACCATGCCCGCAATCCTGCCGGCCCAGTGGCTTCCCCGTGAGCGAATCCACCCAAGCGGACAGATCTCCGGCCGGCCGGTGGCTAACCGCTCTGCACTCGCGCAGGTCAGAGCTATATCCGTTGGTTTTTCCGCCAGTACTACCGGGACCCCAATATGAAGTAGTGAGATCAGGGTGCCCGCCAGCGCTCCCGGGCATTTCCGGCGACTGCGGGCGGGCCCAGTACGGCCAACAGGACCGCCGACGCCCCCCGGTCACGATCTTTCCGGCCTGCCTAAGCGTCGCTGTCGCCGTGCTCATCATGGCGCCGCTCCGCGCCGCGCCGCCGCGGTGCTCGAGCGGGAGGCGGCGCGGGTATAGCCGGCCCGTGCAGCAGACGGGGCAGAAGCAACAATGGAACGGCCAGTGGCGTTAGTGGGCTACTGGGTTACCATCACTGGTCGTTCTGTTGGTCATGGCTGGGCTAGTGCTGCTTCTGCGTCGGCCCGGCGGTGGGTTTGCAGGTTCCGGCTGAACGCCAGGACACCGACAGCACATGCTCCTCATGCACACGCACTGCGCTCAACGAGAACCGCGAACGCATCGCGTGGGAGCTTCGCGGAGTTCTGCGATGCCTTCACAGGTTGCTCGTGGCGGATGCGGTTGAGGCCGCAAGTCCGGTCCTGAGGGGGCCGGGGCGTAGCGCCATGCCCGGCTATCCGGCATGGCTGCTTCGTGCGGGGTGACGTGACCCGCGTGCGGGTCAGGGGATGATCACGGGGCGGCGCCCGCGATGTTCGCGGTGCCAGACCTCGGCGACCCGGTCCAGCGGTACCCGGTCGATGTCGACCTGTAGCGCTCCGGTGCGCAGGAGGTCGTAGAGCTCGCGGATCGCGGTCGCGAAGTCCTCCCGACCGCCTCCGGTGCCGGTTCCCATGCCCACGATCTCTAGCCCGGCGCTGCGCAGCGCGGCGGCGGGCAGCGTGATGTCGGGTCCTGCCATGTCTCCGACCTGGACCAGGCGCGTGTGGAGGTCGCGGCCTTCGGCGTCGTGGCGGATGAGGGTCTTGATCAGCACCTCGGTCGGATGCCCCCACAGGTAATCGATGATCAGGTCCCAGCCGTTCCCCTCCTGTGCCTGGTATGCCCGGGCCAGGGCCTCGTCGGTCTGGTCGACCCGGATCGTCGCGTCGGCGCCTAGTTCCAGCAGTTCGTCGAGCGAGGCCCGGTTGCGCCCGCTGGCCACGATGCGCCCGGCGCCGCGCAGGCGCGCCATCTGCACCGCCAGCTTCCCGGTGACCCCCGTCGCGCCCTGGACCAGGATTCGCGAGCCGGGCTCGACCGGGCCCCGGCGGTGGACCGCCCGCCAGGCCGACATGCCGGGGTTGAACGCGGCTGCCGCGACGGCCGGGTCAACGCCCTCGGGCAGCGGGATCAACCGCGCCGGGTCGACCGCGACCTGCTCGGCCATGCTGCCGCCATCCATGTTCATGAAGATGACCTGCCGGCCGTCGGCGAGCTCACCCGCGCCGAGCCATCCGGCGATCGAGGGCAGCGGGGGACGTGAATAGTGGGTGCCGGCGACCCGGCTCTTGTCGACGGCGTTGATCGGCGCGGCCAGGACGCGCACCAGAACCTCGCCCTTACCGGGGACGGGCGCCGGGATCTCCTCGGCGCGGGGTGTGCCTCTGATCTCGTGCACCACGGCCGCTTTCATCTGGTCTTCCTTCTTCCGATACATTGCCGGACCTGTCTTTTGCCGCTCAGTCTCGCTCGGGTAGCGCGATGGCCTGTTCCGGATTGCGAGCACCGTGCAGAAGGCCGCTGCGGGGAGTTCGGGGCAGGCGGCCATTGCGATGGCCGTGATCATGGCGGCACCTGGCGGGGAGGTGGTTATGTCGAACCAGGCGTCGATGACCAGCAGTGTCGCGGTGGCTGCAGCGGTCAGGCAGACCCAGTCCTGGCGGCGGATCACGGCTATGCCGGTGACTAGCATGCCGAGTGCTTCGAGGCCGTCCAGGCCGACCCACGCGGCGGGCCAGTGTGCGGCCCGTATGGTTGATGGCAGCGTGATGGCCAGCACGAATAGCCAGGGGATCATCCCGAGGCCGGCCGCGACGAGCCCTCGGCCGAGCCAGGTGGCCGCCCGGGCTGATGTCCGGCCGGGCCGGCCTGGCGCGGGGCTAGCCGTGGGCGGCGGGCCATCCGCGGCAGGTGCCGCGTCCGCCGGGTTGTGTAGCCCAGGGCCTGCGGCCTGCGCCTGGATTGTCGTCACCGCGCGCACTACCTATCCTCGTCTTGTAATGGTCACGTGCGTGAGCGTCCGTCACGGTCACGCTGCCGAAGCGCCCGGCGGCCAGGGCGATCCCGGAGCAGTCAGCGATTCGTATTACCCTGGGCTGGCACGTCCGCGGATGCACGCGATGCCCGCGGGCGAACTGCACTGACACGTCCCTGGTTCACCCGGAACCCCCTGATGATCTCGGTGTTATAGCCGCTGGCCCGCCCGCATCCGGGTTCGCCGCGATCTCGTCCGGCATGTGTCACTGGTTGCGGTATTCGTCGCGGCGGCGCAGCCAGCTCAGGGGCTGGTTGCCTTCGGCGCGGCCCTTGGGCGTGCGGTCAAGGATCGCGTAGTAGCCCATCAGGAACTCCGTACCGCGGGCGTAGCTGGAGTAGCAGTGGTAGATGGTGCCGCTCTCGCGCACGAACGCGCTGACGCCGTGTCCCTCGGAGAAATAGCCGTCGAGGTCCGTCCCGGTCGCGCTCGCGTTCTGCGTTGTGACGAGCGGCAGGTTCTCGCGGACGGCCGGCTGGTCTTTGAGCAGCCTCTGAACCGCGAGCTCGTTCGCCGCGGGCCGCGGCCCGGCTGGGTCGTGCGTCACCGGCTCCCCGGCCGATACGCCGAAGTCGGCGTTGAAGTCGCTGTCGTGGCTGGAGGCCCAGGTGAAGCTCCAGCCCATGCGCTCGCGGTAGGCGAGCAGCTTGCCGAGCGGCGCGCGCGAGACGCAGATCATCGTCACGTCGCGGGCCCTGAGGTGGGCCAGGACGCCGTTGAAGCTGTCAGCGGTCGACGAGCAGTTCGGACATCCCCCCTCCCAGTCAGGACCGAACATGAAGTGGTAGACGACCAGCTGCGAGCGGCCGTCAAACAGCTCCGCCAGCGTCCTGGTCCCGTCTTCGGTCTGGAGCGCGTAGTCCTTCTCGACCGGCACCCAGGGGAGCTCCCGGCGCTGCCGGGCGAGCTCGTCGCCCATCCGGGTGAGCTCCTTCTCGCGCTCCAGCAGCCCGGCGCTCGCCGCACGCCACTCCTGGCGCGTTCCGATCCGGTGACTGGTCATTTGCGCTGTCTCCTTTCCATTTCCTGCGTAGCCCGAGATGGCGTCAGCCCGGGAACCGGTGAGGGGTTCACGATGACCGGAACCCCGAATGCGACGAGCGCGAGCGCGAACGCGCACGTCGAGGGCCCACGGTCCGCAGTGCGCGCGACTGCAGGATGAGCCGCTGGACCGTGTAGGTGGCCGCGAAGTACAGCGTCAGGCTGGCCGTGCCCAAGCCTGCCTGCGAGCTTTTGCCATCGGCGAGATGGTCATAGCCGAGGTGAACGCCGAGCGAGATGAGCCACAGCGCGGTGGTGAGCCAGGTTCCCTGGCGCCAGGCCTGGCCGCCGTCCGTCCAGACGCGCACGGTGGCCGCGCGGACCGCGCCGAAGACCGCGGCGAGGACCAGGCTGCCGGCCAGCGCGGCGAGGACCGCGGCGCCGTGATGCTGATGCTGCAGGAACGGGGTGAGCTCGATCACGCCGATGACGGCGAGAATCAGCGGCAGCCGCATGCCGGCCTTGACGGGCCGGGCTTGCATCTGCCGGTACAGGATGTAGGCCAGGACCGCCAGGCCGATCAGGAGATTCACGCCGGTCGTCGCGCTCACGATGTCTGCACCAGCGAGCTGAGGCCGCGCCGCCAGTGCCGGTCAGCCGCTGCCGTGACGCTCTGCGGGCCGCGGCCCTTGATGAAGGCGAGCATGTCGGTGTTGAGGGTGCCATGGTCACTGGCGTACAGCCCATGCCCGGCGCCCGGGTACTCGATGAGGGTGGCGCCGCCGATGAGCGCAGCGGTCTTCCGGCCGGTGAGCTCGATGGGGGCGGACGCGTCCTGATCACCCTGAACGATGAGCGCCGGCACCTGGATTTGCTTGAGTTCGTCACGCATGTCGATGCTGGCGTTCAGCTTGAATGTCTCCAGCAGCACGTGGGTAGGCGTGTCCACGATCATCCTGATGGTCCAGTCGATCAGCCCCTGCGACGATCCGGGGCTTGAGCCGAAGTAGGGCCCGGCTGCCTCGAAGGCGGCGCACCACCCAGGGACGTCGGCGGCCACCGCCGCGTAGGTAGCGTCGATGAAGGCCGGGTCCCAGCCATCGGGGTTGTCAGCGGTCCGCCGCAGCAGCGGCGTCGTCGGCGCCACCAGCACCATCCAGGCAATGCGGGCATCGCCGTGGCGAGTGAGATACCGGATGACTTCCTTAGAGCCGAGCGAGTGGCAGATGAGGGTGACCTCGTGAAGCCCGAAATGATCGATGACGGCGGCCAGGTCATCGGCCATGGTGTCGATGTCGTAGCCCGCCCTGGGCCGGTCGGACCGGCCGTGGCCCCTGCGGTCGTAAAGCACGCAGCGCAGGCCGGCGTCGAGGAGGGCAGGGACCTGGTAGTTCCACTGGTCAGACCGCAGTCCCCAGGCATGGGTGAACACGACAGGCGGGCCGCTGCCCCAGTCGGTGACAAACAGGCTGGTATGGTCAGCGGTTTCGATGAACGGCATGCGGGTCTCCTCACCGGGAATACGTGTCGCTGCCTGCCAGCGACAGTCCCCAGCATCGCGCCATGGCGTAGTCACGTCGATTACGCCGGAGGTAATGGCCCGGCTGCTGTCACCGCATACGCTGATGGCATGCAGGCGGACAGTGCCACGGAAAGGCGTGCCGGAGCCGGTGAGCTGCTGCGGGGCTGGCGGGAACGGCGCCAGCTCAGCCAGCTCGAGCTTTCCGCGCGGGCCAGCATCTCCGCCCGGCACCTCAGCTTCGTCGAGACCGGCCGGTCCAGGCCGAGCAGCGAGATGATCCTCCGGCTGGCCGGCCAGCTCGAGGTCCCGCTACGGGAACGTAACGTCCTGCTGCTGGCCGGCGGCTACGCCCCCGCTTACCCCGAACACGCCCTGGATGCCCCGGCGATGAGCACCGTGACGGCCGCGCTCAGGCAGGTGCTGGACGGGCATGAACCTTATCCGGCGCTGGTCATTGACCGGCACTGGGAGCTGATCGACGCCAACACCGCGCTCGTTCCGCTCCTCGACGGCGCAGCCCCGCAACTGCTCGAACCACCAGTGAACGTACTGCGGCTGAGCCTGCACCCGGACGGAGTCGCATCGCGGATCGTCAATCTCGGCGAATGGCGCGCGCACCTGCTCGCCCGGCTTCACCATCAGGCAGCGACGACCGGCGACCCCGAGCTTGCCGGGCTCTATCAGGAGCTGCTCGGTTACCCCTGCCATCAGGACCCGCCAGCGGGCCAGCCAGCAGCAGGCTCAGTCATCGTGCCCCTCCAGATCCGCCACGGCCACGGTGAGCTGGCCCTGTTCAGCACCACGACGGTATTCGGGGCGCCGCTGGACGTGACCGTAGCGGAGCTGGCGATCGAGACGTTCTACCCAGCCGACCCAGCCACCGCAAAGACCCTCCAGGCACTCGGCTCAAGCAGGGGCCCGTGACGGACCCGGCAGGGAGCCGGGATCGACCGGGTGACCGCGCGATGCCTGACTGGCGCGGCCGCGAGCATCCTGATCGCGGCGACGGCCGCAGCGCCACCTGATGACACCCGGCGGCTAGAACCAGCCCCGACGCCGCGGTGACCCCGCCCGGCCCAAACCGCACCACGCGCCAACCCATAGAGACAACCCGTTAGGCTTACACCCTGCGATGCTTCTACGCCCGGCACAGCCCAGCGACTCGCTCGCGGTCGCGGAAATACACGTGCGCTCCTGGCAAGTGGGCTACCGCGGTCTCTTGCCCAACGACTACCTCGACGCACTGATCCCCCGGGAACGCGCCGAGCGCTACACCTTTGCTGACCGCTCCCCAGCACGGCCCTGGACAACCGTCGCCGTCGAAGACGGCCTCATTTGCGGGTTCGCCACCACCGGGCTGGCGAAGGACCCAGATACCCCGGCCAGCGGAGAGCTCCTCGGCCTGTATGTGGACCCTGGCCACTGGAGCACTGGAGCTGGCCGGGCTCTCATCGCCGCCGCCCGCCAAGAACTCGCCGAGCGTGGCTTTCGCGACGCCATCTTGTGGGTCCTATCCGGCAACGAACGCGCGCAGCGCTTCTACCGGAAAGACGGATGGCGGCCAGACGGGTCGCAGCGCCTCGACGAGGTCTGGGGAGTCCGCGTCCGCGAACTGCGATACCAGCGAGGCCTGCCATAGCCAAGACAAGACCTCACCCGCGCAGAAACACCCAATTCGGCCTAGGACTCCTATTCCTATAGCTACGGCCAAGGGCAAAAGTAGCTTCTCGTCTTGCCGGGTCGGCCAGGAGCTCCGTAGCTATGGCCGGGGGCAGGGCACGAGTCGACAGATGATCAGGCGAGCACGGACGCTGCGGCGGTCTTTTCGCCGTGCTCGTGCAGCATGCGCATGACGGTGGCCGGCGACGGGTGCTGGCCTTTCTTCTTGCCCGTGGCGATGACGAGCCGGGCGGCGATGTCGCGCAGGCTCAGCTCCTGCCCGCGCAGGTGCAGCGCCACGGCGAGCATCGCCTCATCGGTGACGGCCGCGCCTCCGATCGACTTGCCCCGGGCGCGTGCCGACTCGTGGCCTTCCAGGGTGCGGTCGCGGATGTACTCGCGCTCCATCCCTGACAGCGCAGCGAGCACGGTGAACACCACGCCGGACGGGTCGTGCGAGCCCTGCAGCTCGCCGGTGAGGAACTCCAGGCCGATATCGGCGGCGCGCAGCTGCTCGGCGAGCGCCGCGAGTTCGATGCCGCGGCTGAGGCGCTTGTGCTCGTGCACCACGATCGTGACCGCTGCCCCGGACGCGCGGATCTCCCGGGCCAGGGCGACGGCCTTGTCGAGCTCAGGCCGGGTGGTGGCGCGGGTCGAGATCTTCTCGGAGAAGATCCGGGTGACGCCCGAGGCACGCAGCGAGTCGGCCTGGGTGTCCAGCGACTGCCGGACGGTGGACGCGCGGGCGTACCCGATACGCACGTGCCCGGCCTGCACCGTCCCGGCCGCTGGCGGCCGGGACAGCTCGGTCCAGGCCGAGCCCGGCTTGCGGAGCGGCGGGACCGGGACGCTGAGGGCCTTCGCCAGATAGGGCACGAGCCGGAACCGGGCGGTGTGGTACTGGGCGGCCACCCTGCCCCGGCTGGTCCGGCACGGCGACCCGGCCGGGGCCGCGCAGGACGACATCGGGCAGTCGTTCGCCTCTACGCGCAGGAAGTCGTCGCCGCTCACCCGCAGATCGTTTCATGTGTACGTTTCGCACGTCCATGTGTTTGCAACAACTCATGAAACGCGGTCAGCCCTGATCAGGACCTGCCAGACTGGCGTTTCATAGGTGGACCGCCTGTGAAACAGGCGGCGTGCCCGGGTCCCTTGCCTTCAGGGAGGCGCGCCGTTCCGATGTCGATTTCCCTGCTGTTCGCTGGAGGCGGCGGGCCTTCGGTAGCGCGGGCCTGGGTCTCGTGGCAGAGCGCGATGCCGGCGCGGAGGCGTTCGAGGTCGCCGCGATAGCGGGTCCCGGGCGGCGGGGTGTCTTAGCTGAGGAAGAACTGCTGGCAGATCAGGAAGATGTTCATCCCGACGATCATGACGGCGCAGCTCCAGGACAGGATCGTGGTCAGGCGGCGGTTGACCTGGGCGCCCATGATGTCGTGACGGCAGGTGAGCAGGACCAGCGGGACCAGGGCGAACGGGATGCCGAAGGACAGCACGACCTGGCTGAGCACCAGCGCCTGGGTGGGGTTCATCCCGACGGCGATGATGACCAGCGCGGGGATCATCGTGAGGCCGCGGCGGGCCATGAGCGGGATACGGAGGTTGACGAAGCCGGCCATCACCACCTGGCCGGCGTAGGTGCCGACGCTGGAGGAGGAGGCGCCGGAGGCCAGCAGGGCGACCGCGAACGCGAGCGCCGCCGTTCCGCCGACGAGCTGGCCCAGCTCATGGTGGGCTTGCTGCAGGGTGCTCAGGCCCGACAGGGCCGGGGTGTGGAAGAGCTTGGCGGCGACGGCGAGCATCGCCATGTTGACTAGGCCCGCGAGGCCGAGGGCGATGATCACGTCGGTGCGCTCGAAACGCAGGACGAGGTTGCGCTCGCGGTCATCGCGGCACGGCACCCGGTCCTGGGTGAGGGCGGAGTGCAGGTAGATCACGTGCGGCATCACGGTGGCGCCGATGATCCCGACCGCGAGGTAGAGCGAGCTGGTGCCGTCCAGGCCGGGGATCAGCCCGCCCAGCGAGCCGCGGGCGGCGGGGCCGATGCGCAGCGTCTCGTAGAGGAAGCCGAGGAAGATGATGCCCAGCAGCCCGGTGATCACCAGCTCGAAGCGGCGGAACCCGAACTTGTGCAGTCCGAGGAGCCCGAACGCGATCGCGCCGGTTATCAGGCCGGCGGGAAACAGCGGCACGCCGAAGAGCAGGTTCAGGCCGATGGCGCCGCCGAGGAACTCGGCGATGTCGGTGGACATCGCGACGATCTCGGCCTGCACCCACATGCCCCAGGTCAGCGCGCGGGGATAGTGCGCGCGGAAGTTCTCGGCCAGGTTGGCCCCGGTCGCGATGCCCAGTTTGGCTGACAGGTACTGGATCAGCATCGCGATGATGTTCGCGGCTAGCACCACCCACAGCAGCAGGTAGCCGAACTGCGCGCCGCCGGCGAAGTTGGTGGCGAAGTTGCCCGGGTCGACGTAGGCGATCGCGGCGACGAACGCCGGGCCGAGCATCGCCAGCGTCGCCCGGACACGGCCTTTGCTCAGCAGCTGTTCCAGCGCGCTCGGGTTCGCGGCCCCCGGCTCGGCCAGCCCGGCGGCTCCTGCGGCGGTCACCGCTGGACCACGCCGTGCACCAGACGGGTCAGCGGAATCCCCATGGAGCGGCGCTGGCCGCCGGCCTCGACCCACAGCGGCCCGCCGAACGGTTCCCGCTCCAGCACCCGCAGCACGACCCCGGGCCGGATCCCCAGCTCGGCGAGGTACTGCAGGGCGGCGCTGTCCTCGTCGCTGACCCGGTCCACCCGGAAGCACGCGCCCGCGGTGACGTCGGCGAGCGCCGGCGGCCAGTCCTCGACGTGATCGCCTGAGAGTTGCGGGATGGGGTCGCCGTGCGGATCCCGCCGAGGATGCCCCAGCGCCGCGTCGATCCGGTCGATCAGCAGGTCGCTGACCACTTGCTGCAGTGCCTCCGCCTCGGCGTGCACCTCATCCCAGCTCATGCCGGCGGCCCGCACCAGGAAGGTCTCGATGAGCCGGTGCCGCCGGATCACCTCCCGGGCATGACGCTGGCCGTGCTCGGACAGCGCGATGCCGCCGCTGCCCGATGCGGCCAGCAGGCCCGCCGCGCCGAGCCGGCGCAGCATCGCCGACACTGACGGCGGGGCGACGCCCAGCCGGGCCGCCACGTCAGAGGTCAAGACCGGCGGGTCCTTGAAGGTCAGCAGGTAGATGGCCCGCAGGTATTTCCCCATCGCCTCCGAATGGGCCGCATCACAGCACGAGGACCCGCGCCCGGCCGCTGCCGTCACCATGAGGCCGACCTTAACACTCCCCCAAGGTACGTCTAATCTCACAATTAGACGTACCTAATCACCTGGGCGGGCGGTGTTCCGGGCTAGCAGCAGTCATGTCCCCGCCAGGCGTCGCGGCCCTCCTTGATGCCGCCGGCCGCGACCGCGAGACCGGCGCACGCATCCAGCCACCACCAGCCGAGCGCGGCATTGACCGCCAGGCCGAGCAGGACAGCGACCGCCGAGGCGGCGCAAGAGCAGGCTCTGCGTGCCTTCGCCGGCCGTGGCAGCGGAGCCGAGCTGAGCGGCTAGCCGGTGCTTGGCCCGGCCAAGCACCGGCATCACGATCAAGCTCAGCGCGGTCAGCGCGATGCCCGCGGTGCTGGATCCCGGCCGGTGACCGGCGAGCAGGCCATGCACCGAATCGGCGGCGACGTAAGGCGCAAGCAGCCAGAACGACAACGCCACCCCGCGCTGCGCCCGGCGCTCGGCACCCTCCGAATGAACGCGGGAGCCGGTGAACCGCCAGATCACGACGGCACTGGCCAGCCCCTCGATCCCGCTGGACAGCGCCCGGCCGGACAGCGCCCAGCCGGACAGGGCGGCCGAGCCTGCGGCCCGGCCGGCGAGCAGCCCGACGGCGGCTTCCCCGATCATCCACACCAGGCTCACCCAGGCCAGCAGGCGCGCCCTGCGGGCGGCGCTCAGCCAGTGCGTGCCATGAACGGGCCGCGGCTCCGGGAGCTGGTGACCGGCCCATCCGGCCGAGGGCCCTACATGGCCAGCAGCGATCACACGCCGGCTCAGCAGCAGTCGTCGCCGCGCCAGGACTCGGCGCCCTCCCGCACCGCGACCGCGGCGATGCCCAGCCCGATGGCCGGATCGAGCCACCACGCGGCCGGCCAGGCCGCGGTGACGGCGAGCCCGAACAGCACGGCGGCGGCCTGGGCGGCGCACAGGTAGTTCTGGGTGCCCTCCCCGGCGGTGGCGGCCGAGCCCAGCCGGGTCCCGAGCTTGTGCTTGGCACGGCCCAGCAGTGGCATCTCCAGCAGCGCGACCGCGGTCAGGATCATCCCGATCACGGTTGCCTCGGCGTGGTGGCCGATGATCAGGTCACGGACGGACTCGGCGGCGATGTAGGGGGCCAGCAGCCAGAACGAGACGGCCACGCCGTGCTGGGCGCGGCGCTCGGCGGTCTCGGACAGGGTGCGGGCGCCGGTGAACCGCCAGATGACGATCACGCTGGCCAGGCCCTCCACCACGCTGCCCAGCGCCCATCCGGTCAGCGCGACCGACCCGGCCGACAGGCCCTGCCACAGGCCGACCCCGCCCTCGGTGCACATCCATGCCAGGCTGGCCCACGCCAGCCAGCGCGCCTGCCGGGCCGCGCGCAGCCATGCGGCGTCGCGCACCACGGACGCGGGCGACTCCGCCTGGCACGAGCCACCGAAGTCGCAGCAGGCATCCCCGGCGACAGGAAGGATGCCCCGGTCGCCGGCCGGGCGGACGGCGGTCACGACGGCGCCGGGCAGCAGGCGTCCAGGCCGAACACCGGGCACAGCGCGACGGCGTTGCCGGTGGCGGCCAGGACCGTCTCCGCCGCGGTGAGCATGTCGCCCAGCGCGGGCTGGGCGAGCCGGAACACCGAGGCGCGCCCGGAAGGCTCGGAGGACACCAGGCCGCAGTCTCGCAGGCAGGCCAGGTGCTTGGACACGGTCGATTGCGCCAGCCCCAGCGCTGACACCAGGTCGGTCACCCGGGCCGGGCCGTCGGCCAGGCGGCGTACGATCATCAGCCGCGCCGGGTCCCCCAGGGAGCGGAACAAGGCCGCGGCCGGCGCGAGTTCCACCCGTTCCACGTCGGGATCAGGAGCTATCATCGCCATATGACGATGCTATTACCGAGGGCGCCGCCAGGTCTACCAGCGCCTCTCACCGTTCGCCGTTATCGCAGGTCAGCGGTATATCCGGTGGAAATTACCTCAGACTCCGGGACCCGCCTCATGCGGCGGTGAGGTCGAGACGGGTGTCCATGTCGAGGCGGAACCGCCCGTAGGGGTTGACGTGCGACCAGAACAGAGGCGAGAGTCCTCTCCGGTCTTCCTCGGTGAGCTTCCCGGCCCAGGCCGGGTCGCGGAGGACCGCCTGGAGGAGCTGGGTGTTGATGAAGACCAGGCTCGACTGCAATAGGTGGAGCGCGAGCATGGAGACCTCGGCGTGCTCGCGGTCGTCGCCTGTGATGACGCCCTCGCGGCCGTAGTAGATCTTGTCGTTGGCGGAGTTCCAGTTCTCGACGACCTGCAGGCCGGTGTGGATCTCGCGGCGCAGCTGCTCATCGGCGAGGTAGTCGCAGGCGAAGATCGTCCGCACGGCCCGGCCGAGCTCCTCCAGCGCGAGGTAGACCGGGTGCTTGGGGCCGCCGCCTTTCGTGAAGCGGCGCAGCACCTGGTCGGTCTCGGCGGTCCGCAGCCGGAGCGCGGTGGCGTACTTGACCATCTGGTCGTAGTTGCGAGCGATCAGCTCCCAGTCGATGAGCCGCTTCTTGAGGATCTTCTCCAGCCTGGGCCACGCGGCCTGGTTCGGGCCGGGGGCGTAGAGCTGGATCGCGCCGATGTTCTTCAGCCGGGGCAGGAGCTTGAAGCCGAGCAGCTCGGTGAAGGCGAAGCCCACGAGGCTGGCGCCGTGGGTGTCGGTGTAGTTGGCCTCGATCTCGGCGTCGGTGCCGTGCCGGAGCAGGCCCTCGATCATCGCGGCGACCTCGGAGGACGAGCAGGACTTGAGCTGGGAATAGACGCACAGGCGGCCGCGCTCGACGTGCCAGTAGATCATCACGCCGTAGCCGCCGTAGCGGGCGTGGCACTCGGTCATCAGGTTGGAGTCCCAGGAGGCGAACCGCCTGGAGTCAGACGCGGTGCTGGTCGCCTCGCCCCACCATTCCGGGTCGCGCGCCTCGAGGGTCGCGTTGACGACGGTGGTGACCGCCGCCCGCAGGTTCTCGCGGGTGACGAAAGTGGCGCGGACGTGGCGGAGCTCGGCCTCGCCGACGCCGTGCTCGCCGGTGACGGCCATCTGCCGGATGCCCATGTTGGTGCCGAGCGCGAACAGCACCAGCAGCAGCCGCCGGCTCAGAGTGGCGCGGTCGAGCACCTCGCGGCTGGCGACCGAGGCGAACGAGTCGGTGAAGCCGGTGATGAACGCGGTGTCCTTCAGGATGTCGAGCAGGTCGATGGTGCCCCACCGGCGCTCGACCTCGGCCTTGAGCGCGCCGAGGTTCCTCGGCTCGGGGAGCTTGCCGAGCTTGGGAACGCTCACCCAGGGGCTGCCCTGCCGGGTGATGATCCGGACCCCGCCGCTGGTCCCCTTGGCCAGGGCCGTGTCAAGCCGGGTGAGCCCGTCACCCAGCCGCTTCCGCAGGCCGTCGATGAACTCCGTAGCGTCCAGGGGTTTGCCCAGCTCGGCGTAGTGGACGTCGCGGTTGTCCTCGAAGTCGCCGGGCAGGTCATCGTCCGGGTTCTTCCAGCGGCCCGCGCCCTGGACGTAGACCTCGCGGCGGCGCAGCGCGTTCCGCAGGGCGATCAGCACGCACAGCTCGTAGGGGATGCGCTCGACCCGGCCGTCGCCGTCGATGACGCCGTCCAGCCAAGCCTTCGGCACGACCCCGTCGACCGGTACCTTGTCCCCGGCCGCGTAGAGCTTCTGGTCGCTGTCGGCGCCCGCGTAGCGGGCGAGCAGGCCGATGGCGTCCATGACCGGCCGGTAGGCGCTGTTGTTGCAGCGGAACTCCAGCGCGGCCAGCAGCGGGGCGAGCATCCGCCGGTAGTAATGCGAATAGGAGCCGCGCAGCTGGTAGCGGACCCGCTCGGCCACCGCCCGCTCGGTCGCCTTCAGCTCCCTGGCCAGCGCGGTCAGCGTCTTAACGCCGCCCGGCACCACCGGGTACACCGCGTCCCGCACCGTGTCGTCAGGGTGCTCGAGGGCGGCGTCGACCATCCTGGTGAAGATGCCGCGCTTGCCCGGCACGTTCGCCAGCTCGCCGATCAGCTCCTTCTCCACCCGCCGCTCGGCACGGGCGTTGATCCGGTGGATCAGCCCGATCAGCAGCTCCGCCAGGCCGTCGACCAGCTCGGCCTGCCGGGTCCAGCACAGCGCCGCCAGCAGCGCGTACCGCACCGGCTCCCCGCAGTCCCCGAAGTCCGAGGGGTACATGCGGGCCGCCCGCGCCCGCCACGCCGCCACGATCCGGTCCGAGGCACCTGCGAACACCGCCTCGTCCAGCCCGAGCGCCTGCACCGTCGACAGCTTGCCGATCTCGGCCAGCAGCGTGTCCAGTCCCAGCGGCCCCGGGTCGGATTTCAGCTCGGCCAGCACGTTCGGCCGCGACAGCAGGTCTTCCAGCCGACCGCACACCACGGGCCCGAGCCGCCCGGCGGTCGCCGCGGCGAAGGCGTCGTCGAACTGCCGGCAGCCCGAGGCGACCATGCGCTCCACCTGGCCGGTGCTCGGCGGCTCCACCTTCTCGCTCCGGCAGCGCCGCCGCAGCGCGGCCGCCAGCCTGTCCCGGTTCGTCTCCGTCGGGCACATCTCCGCGGCCAGCCACTGCGCCCAGCGGTCCTCATCGTCCTCCGTCGGCGGCCGCGTCCCGTAGACTCTGCGGATCTGGGACCGGTGGTACTTGATCGACCGGCCCGCCCAGGAGTACTTGGCGAACAGCGCCGGGTCGACCTTCACCAGCGACCCGAGATACCTGACCGCGGCGGGCGGGGCTTCCTCGGGATAGGCCGGGAACCGGCCCTCGATCTCGTAGAACTTCAGCATCACCGCGAACCCGAGCCGGGTCACGCCCGCCTTGTTCGCGATCAGATCCCAGTCGCCCCCAGTCAGCGTCCACGCGTTGATCAGCTCATCCGGCTCCCACTCAGCCTGCACCCGTTGCCCCCTCGTCAGCGATCACGGAAAGACGATCGCCACCACGATCAGGAACAGGGGCTGTCTGCACCGCCGATATGCCTCACTTGTGACCGCTACGTGCCGAATCCGATAGATGCCTCAGCGCTACTTTGCCCTTGGCCGTAGCTATAGGAGTCCTAGGCCTATTCGGGCTGGCATTACGTGCTGGCCGAGGCGGGCCCGGAGCAGGCCGCCACCTGGCGCCAGTCCGGGGACCGGTCGTTCTGGAAGGGCGCCTTGCCCAACTTGATGTTTCCCGCCGACCGCTCCTGCCTGGTGTCCACGCTGTGGGACGACGACTGGACCTGCATCGGCGGACCGGCCGGGCTCGTGGACCGGTTCCTGCGCCGCCCTGGTTTGCGGGCCAGGCGGGTAACCCTCGGCGAGGACGCAACGCCACCAGGGCACCAGGCGTTCTGACGGCGGGCCTTCCCTCTCTGTCCGTCAGCTCTCGCTCTCTGGCCAGGGCAGGACGCTTCGGCGGCCCGCGTCGAGGATCAGCTGAGCGTCAATGCTTACCCGCGTTTGGGTGATCCCGTAGGCCGGCCACTGGCAGATGAACTCCAGCGGCCCGGCTGGCGGCAACGGCCATGCCCACCACCGAAGCTGCTGGAAGTGTGAAGTGCCGCCGCCGCCGCGCGGTTGCAGGATCGGTCCGGGCGGCTCGGCGTTACCGCGACGGCCACCACTGATGACCGTGTGGCCGTCGGCGAGTTGCAAGCTGATCTGGAAGTATTGCCGATCCATCAGCCGGTCTGCCAGCGCCCGCCGTCCTGCGGGCGTGTCCCTCGGCGAGGGGAGGTCTTCGTCCATGCCTGGGATGCCCGGCCGGATGAGGCGGGTCACCGTGATCTCGAATCCCTGGCTGTAAGCCAGCAAGCCGGTGATCGCCACCGCGGCCTGCTCGGACTGCCCGAAGCGCAGGGTGCTGACCGGCACGATGGCCGGAATTTCCGCTTCCGGCGGGTTCCATCGGTGGTGCACCCGGAGCCGTGCCGGTACCGGCTCGGCCTTCGGCGACTTGCCGAACAAGCGCATGGCACCAGCCTTGCCGGTGCGCGCTCCGTCATGCAACGGGACCGGCTGATCCGTTGCTCAGAAGGTCGGTTTGCGCAGTGGTCAGCCTGCCTGTCCGCAGGTGAGCCGGTGTCCCTGGCTGTCCGAAAGTTGACCGGCCGATCGGGCACGCGCTTGCTGCGGGGTGCGGGATAGGCTTCCGGCCGATGTCCATCACTGATGTGAAGGCGCGCCGCTTCGTGGCCCACTACTACGGTCGGCGAGCCGTAGACGTTCGTGCGCTGGGCGGCGGGGAGTGGTCGCGGGCGTACGCGTTCGTCCTGGATGGCAAGGAGGCCGTCATCCGGTTCGGCGGCTACGTTGAGGACTTCCGCAAGGACCAGGTGATGGCCGCGCACAGCTGCGCGGCGCTGCCGATTCCCGCGGTCATTGAGATCGGCGCCGCCAGTGACGGATATTTCGCGGTGTCTGAGCGCGCACACGGCGAGTTGCTCGACGGCCTGGACGGTCCCGGGATGCGCGCTGCGTTGCCGGCCCTGCTGGCCGCGCTTGACGCCCTGCGCGCCATCGACGTGTCCGGCACCCAGGGGTATGGCATCTGGGCGCCGAACGGGACCGGCCCCGCGGCGAGTTGGGCGCAGGCGCTGCTGGCGATCAGCCAGGAGACGGCGCGAGTTCCCGGCTGGCGGGCCGCGCTGGCTGCCTCCCCGGTCGGGGCCGGGCCGTTCGACCGGGCCTACGCCCGGCTACGGGAGCTGGCCGAGGCCCTGCCCGATGAGCGCCGCCTCATTCACGGCGACCTGGTGAACCGCAACGTGCTCGTCCAGGGCCCGCGGATCACCGCGGTCATCGACTGGGGGAACGCGCTGTACGGCGATTGGCTGTACGACGCGGCCTGGCTGATCTTCTGGTGGCCGTGGTTCCCGCAATGGCAAGACATCGATATTACGGCCGAGCTGGAAAAGCACTGGGAACAGCACAGCGGCCGACCGGCCGGCCTGCATCATCGCCTCCGGGCGTGCCTGGTGCATATCGGTTTGGACGCCATGGCCTACAACGCCTATCGCAGCCGCTGGGATGACCTTGTGCGCACGGCCAGCCAGCTTTCAGAGCTGATCTAGTAACCGAGCCCAACGCGTAACGTCTGACCGTCTGCGTGGGAGATCGTGGGCGCAGAAGCCGCGGCCTGCTTGACCACGGGTCAGAGGGGATGCCGGGCTGTCCACTGGTAACGGTGAGATACCCCGGATGACAAAGCTAATCGGGCCCGCAGGGCCCGTTGCAGGGGATGGCCCGCGCCCGGTTCAGGCACGCTCCGGCCTGGCCTTACCTGCTCCGGGGTCAGGTGACCTGGCGTGTACATTCACCAGGCACTTCCCTGTGCTCGTTGCCCTACGGTCACAGTCGCGCTTGATGCTGGAGGGGCGGGCACGTACAGTCACCGGGTCATCGCTGGATCTGAGCCGAGCCAGGACTCTTGCACCTTCCGCCGTAGGCAGCTCCGCTGATCACTTGCGAACGCGACCTACCGTGGTGGTCAGGCCTAACCGGGATGCGGCTGAGAGGGGCGGTGCCGGACATGCTGGAGCGGTATAGCGACCAGGCCTGCCGGGTTGTGGTCCGGGCGCGGGAAGAAGCCAGGGCACTGAACCACAACTGGATCGGCACCGAACATCTGATGCTGGCACTGATCGGGGAGGACAGCGGCATGGCGGTCCAGGTGCTGGAGTCGCTGGGGATCAGCATGGAGGCGGCGCGGTGGCTGGTGGAGCAGACCATCGGCCGGGGCGAGCAGGCGCCGTCCGGGCAACCCCACTTCACCCCGCGGGCGAGGAAGGTGCTGGAGCTGGCGTCGGGGCTATCGCCCGGCTACGACCACACCGGCAGCTGGCACATCTTGCTCGGCCTCCTCCTGGAGGGCGACGGCGTGGGCGCCCATGTGCTGTTCACGCTGGGAGCGGACCAGTATCGGGTGGGCCTGCGGGTGAGCCAGCTGCTGAACCGGGACCGGGGCAAGGAGGCGCCCGGCGAGGGTTCCCAGCCGGGTGAGCGGGCGCACGCCCGGCTGCTCGATAATCCGCTCGCGCGGATCGGCGCGCTGGATCGCCGGCTGGCAGCGGTCGAACGCCGGCTGGGCCTGCAACCTGACCTCGGCGACCTGAACCAGCAGACAGTGACGGTACGCCGGGAGACGGCAGCCGCGGTCGACATGCAGGAATTCGAGACCGCCACGGGGCTGCGCGGCCCTGAGACGCAACGGCTAGCCCCCCGGTCACCTCGGCAGCAGCGGTTGGAGCGGGCCGCTGATGGCCGTACGCCGCTGACCAGGGAGCTGGGCCGGTTGTACGCCGAACTGGACAAGCTGCGGGCGATCTTGCGCCAGCACGGCATCGACCCGGGCGATGATCCTGCATAGGCGCCGCGCGATGGACGTTCGCTGACGGGCTATGAGGAACAGCGCGAGGCGCTTTCGAGAGTCATGGCGGCGTGGCTGCCGTGGCATGTTGTCTGAGCGCGGCATAGGCGGTGGACCGGGAGATCTTCAAGATCCGGGCCGTCTGGGTGACGGAGGCACCCTCGCCGGTCATCCGCTGCAGCTGGGCCAGCTCGGCCGGGCCGACCGCCCGGGGCCGGCCGATCCGCTTCTTGCCGGGCAGCATGGTCCCCTGGTCCTGGCGGCGGCGGGCGGCGGCGATTCCCTCGGCCTGCCGTTCAGCGCGCAGCTCGAGCTCGTATTCGGCGGCGGCGGCCAGCACGGCGAACATGAACCGGCCTTCCTTGGTGCCCAGGTCGAAGTTCTCGATCAGCGACCTGATGGTCACGCCGCGGTCGCGCAGCTCGCCGATCGTGGACAGCACGTGCGCGGCCGAGCGTCCCCACCGGTCCGATTTCCAGAACACCAGCGTGTCCCCGGCCCGCAGCGCAGCCAGGGCCGCGGCAAACTCGGGTCGTTCGGCACCCCGCCTACCGGACTGCTTCTCGGCGAACAGGACGTCATAGCCGTGATTCTCCAGGGCGTCGAGCTGGAGCTGGGGGTTCTGGTCGCGGGAGGAAACCCGGCAGTAGGCGATGGTGCTACCCATCGGCGGCCTCCGTCCGTCCGGGAACGTCTACCTTCCCGGACACCCTAGCCACCAGCCCCGACACCGTCCGCAAACCCGCGTCCAGAAACCCGCCGGTCATCAGGAACTGTCCGAAGCCAGCTTGGTCACGGAATGGATGAATGGATGCTGGGCCGCGTCCGCCCCTTGTCCACCTAATGGGCGGCTGAATGGCCTATGGGCTTGCTTTCCGGGGTTTCCTTCGAGGGAACGTTATGTGACATCCGGTTCTGCCTGCGGATCCTTGGGCGTAACTGTCAAGTGCACTGGTGGTGGACAGGCGACTTCCTGGATGCGATAGTGGCCCGGCCTGGACTCGAGGGCCACCGACGCGACAAGGAGGTCTCATGCCGAAGGGATACGCAATCTTCACTGAGAAAGTGAACGACCAGGGGGCCATGGGGGCATACGCTCAGGTCGCCATCCCGACCGTGCTCGCGGCTGGCGGGAAAATCCTCGTCGGCGGCCCTGCAGTGGAGGTGCTCGAGGGCGAGTGGCACGGCGACCAGACCGTGATTATCGAGTTCGTCTCCGTCGAAGCGGCACGCGGCTGGTACAACTCCCCGGAGTATCAAGCAGTGATCAGCCAGCGGCACGCCGCGGCTGAGTCGAATGCCGTGATCATCGGCGGCTTCGAGATGCCCGCTAGCTGATTGGCGAGTCTGGACGTCCGGGGCTTCTCGCGGGAACAGATCCTGCGGCAACCAGCAGCGGGAAGGCCCTTGAACATCACCACGTCCCAGCCGTCTCGCTCGGGCATCCGCCGACCCCGCCTTCGCGACCGACTGGGCAACCGAGGCACCCCTCACCCGCGTCCAGGTGCCCATCCCTGCGCTGCGCCAGAACGCCGTGCCGATGACCCATCAAGCCCCCCGGCGGCTGCGCAAGTAATCGGTGTTCGGCGGCGAACTCGCGAAGCGCGGCAACCGAGGCCCGCTCACTTTGCGTGATGGCCACAGTGCCGACTCCGGGGCCAGCGAGCAGACCTCGCGGCGGTATCGAATCCCGACCTGACCAGTGCACTGACATTGAGATGACCGAATCACTGACACCGACGTGCGGCCTCTCACGAGGGGAGCCGCTGACCCTCGGCCAGCCTCCTGCCTCTCGTCGCTGCCAAATGCCCCCTGTGCCGGCGACTGCGGTCACTTCCCCGCATACAGCAGGACGCCCGCCCGGGCAGGATCCGGACGGGCGTCTCTGTGTCTGGAGGGCTAGAAGGGCGGCTCATCGGAGTAGCCGGTGCTGGGCTCGCTGGCCCACGGGTCAGCGTCCTTCCCGCCGCCCTGGCGGCTGGACTGGGCCTCTCCCCCGCTGGTCCGGGTGGCCTTGGTGACCTTGGCCGAGGCGCTCCGCAATGACGGCCCCGCCTCATCCACCTGGAGCTCGTAGACGGTCCACTTCTCGCCTTCCTTGGTCTCGTACGACCGCTGGCGCAGCTTGCCGGTCACCATGACCCGGGTGCCCCGGGTCAGGCTCTCGGCAATGTTCTCGGCCAGCTGGCGCCACGCGACGCACGTCAGGAACAACGTGTCGCCGTCCTTCCACTCCCCCGTGGCATTGTCGCGGTACCGGGGGGTGCTGGCCACGCGGAAGCTGGCTACCGGCTGTCCTGCCGGGGTGAAGCGCAGCTCCGGGTCATCCACGAGGTTCCCCACGAGGTTCATGCTGTTCCCGCTCGGCCTGGCGGTCGGCGTGCTGCTGACCAAGGTCCGCCGCGGCACGCGCAGCCGCCGGGAGGCCCGCGACGTGCTGACCGAGCTGGAGTATCCGGTGATGGAGACCGAGATCCCGCTGGCGGAGTGGCCCTATGCGGTGAGCTTCGGGACCTCGCCCACTGAGTTCGGTGCGTATGACGACCTGCTCGCGGAGCTCAAGTCATGAGCCCGGCGCGGCCGCCGAGCTCTCGCGGCGGTATCCGCAACGCGGTGCGGCCCGCGGCGGCCGAGCCGGGCGCAGTGCCGCCGGTACTGCACACGCCTGCTGAGCAGAGTGCAGTACCGCAAGCACGGAACGAGCCCGTGCAGGTCGCGCGCCCGGCGCGGCCGACACGGATCACCGTCGACCTGGTGGCCGAGCTCCACTCGTTCCTGCGCGCCTACGCCCAGGCGCGCGACGCCGCCGCGGCGGACGTGATCCGCGAGCTCATCCGCCAGGTGCGGGCCGACCCGGAACTGTCGGCCCGGGTCACGGCTGAGCTGGCCCGGCGCCAGGAGGCGCTAGCCGAGGCGATGCGGGCGGCGCGGGAGTAGCGTGCAAGACTCGAACGCATGCTCGATAACACTCCGCAAGCTGACCGGATCCTCATCGCCCAGATCCACGGCGAGGCGAACCGGCGCAGCGAGGGCGGCCGTCCGCTCACCGAGGCCGAGCACGCCGCAGCGGTGGAAGCACTCCGCGAGATCGGGGGAGGTCGACCTGATTTGCTGGCGCACGTGTGCGGCATCCTCGAGGCCTTCGCCGAGGGCGCACCGTACGAGGTCCGGGACCGCCAGTCGGCGCAACTGTGCCGCGACGCAGGCGCCGACCCGGAGGAGATTCCGCGATGGATCGAGATCGGCCGCGAGCGGAGGGCGGACGCGGGGCGGCCGCCGTTCTCCGCGGCCCGGCGCCGCCCGCGGCGGCCCGTGACCTGACACGGCGGCCCCGCAGGTAACGTGATCTGCGGGGACGGGTGATGATCCAGGGGAGTGGGGCCGCGCGGTACCACGTGAAGCTGTCCGTACCGCGGCTCGGCGGGATCCGGGCGTGGGGCCAGGTCGCCGGCGACTTCGAGCGCAGCCTCGCCGCGCAGGCGAGCACCACGGTCAGCGGGCCCCGTGTCGAGGGCGAGACCAGGCGCGGCCGCGACTACCTGCGTGTCACGGTCGTCATGGACGTCATGGCTGAGGACGTCGGCCAGGCCCTCGTCACCGCGTGGTGGGCGTTCCAGAAGGCGGTGGCCGGGGACATCGCCAGCTGGGACACGGGCGGCGCTTCGGCCGAGGTGCGTCCTGCCTGAGCGCCCGTCGCTGTGAGTACCGGGCCCGCATTGAGTAGCGCTTTGCACGTCGGGGCCCCGCCGGCGGACGGCGGGCGCCGGAGCGGTCCGTACGGTTGTGCTACGGAGCAAAAGCACCGCTAAACGTTCAGGTGTTCAAGCTTGTGGCACGATCGGTTTGGGATCCGGGCAGCGGTGATCGATCGCGTATACGACTTGCGCCTCGGTGATCTTGTACGCAGGCCGCCACAGCGGCCGCTTACCCGGGTTGGCGTCGGCTCATATGGCTGTCATGCGGCTGCCCATCCGCGACACCTCGGGCACCGGTCGCTGGCCACGTACGCGCGCGTATCTGCCGGGGCGCTCCAGCGGCACCAAGCCGCGCGACCCGGCGTGGTCGGCTGTGAGCCCGACATGCCTGGTGGTCTATTTCGCCGGGTTCCCGGTCGCCGCCAGGCCGGAGTTGGAAATAGGATCCGGTCGGCGGATCCGTCCATCTGGAGGCGCCATAACCAAGCAGTCGGCGACGCTTACGGCTTCACCTCTTCCGGCGGAGTACCCCGGAGCCGGCTGCGGAACTCGGGCACGGCCAGCAGGATGGGCAGCGACATGGTGAGCTCGACCGTGCTCCGCATCTCCGTGTCGCTCGCCCCGGCGTGCTTCGCGGCCTGCACGGCGGCGGCCAGGGCCCGCAGGGCGCCTGCGGCCTCGCTGTCCCCCGATCCAGGCGGCAGGGGAGCGGTCAGGTAGGGCCTCGAGCGGACGGGGAACTCTCTGGTGGGGAAGTCGCTGTCCCCCAGCCATTTCCTCGCGCCGTCCACCAGGACGTGGATGGCGTGCTCGCCCTGCGCCCACTCCCACAGCTCGGTGGCGGTCCCGGTTACCTCCGGGGTGAGCTCGTGGATCTCGGTGCTGCCGAACCAGTTGACCGGAGGCATCAGGAGCACGTTCGGGGTGACGCCGAGCGCCAGGGCGAGTGCCGTCAGGTCGTCTACGTCAACCCGGCGGTCGCCTTTTTCTGTCTTGGTTATACCTGTGTCCACGATGCGATGACCGATCGCGGCGAGGCGCTGTGACAGTGCTGCTGTAGTGACTTCGCGCTCACGACGGATGCGGCGGATATTAGCGGCTACGCGCTCGCTTGGCGGCCCTGAGGGCCGCTGATTTCCTGCCATTATAGAAGTTTATCATCTTAGGTAGAAGTAAAGATACTACTCTGGTAACTTACATTCTGGTTAAGGGTCGCACGGATGCTTTGGGCCTACAGCCGCGGCGGTCGCCGGGAACCGAGCCCGGCCCCATGAATCAATGGAACCCGAATGAGCCAACGTTCCGCCCCGTCCTCCGGGTTGCTAACCCTGCGGACGGCATTCATCCTGCTTCTTGCTCTCCTGGCTGCCGGCGCGGCCACCGGGCTGACATGGCTCTCCCGCCACGACGCCGCCGAGGCAGCCCTTGCCGGGCTGGCTGTCCTTGGCGGCGGCGCCAGGTTCTTCGACTGGCTGATCTCATAGCTGTGAGCGTTAGCCCATAGGGGCCGGCGGCTGCCACCGTGATGACGATCGCGGTCAGGACCCGGGTCTTCCAGAACTCGTGGGTGATTGACCCGGCGATGCGCTCGGCCCGGTCAGGGTCGGTGGCGATGGGAGCCCGGGCCTGGACCTTCTCGTCCTCGGGTGCGGCCTTGCTAGGGCGCCTCAAGTTGCCATGTACCGTGGTCGGTCCAGCCGTCGCGGAGCCTGTAGGTGAGTACGCGGCCGGGACAGAACGCCTCAGCGATCCAGACGGCATCGATCGGCGCGGGAAGGACGGGGTTCGCCTGCGGGAGCCCGGTGAATCCCAAGTCGGCCAGCGCGGTCTTCTGGAAGAAATCGATCCACGCGAACAGGTGTCGTTCGTCGGCTTCGGCCGCCTCGAGTTTGCCGGCTTTCAGCCTGGCAAGTCGTTCGACGACCTGGGCTATTGTCCGGCCGTCCTGGGGCTCCAGGACGCGCAGGTCGAAGTTGTCCGGCTCGCAGATGACCTGCGGTGGGGAAAGCTGCGGCAGCTTCCTGACAGCGCGGACGCCCAGCTGGTAGAGACGGCTGTCGGCGCGCGGCCGGAAGGCGTCCATATCCGCCAGGACGCCGGGATGCCTGGCGAGCAGTGACCCGGCTTCTGCATGAAGCTCGCGTACACGTGTGGCCGGGTCGATGAGCAGGTCCCACGAACAGTTCAGCTCCGGGAAGATCCAGTCCCCGCGCTGCCTGATTGCCGCGTAGAGCCCGAGCTGTCCAGAGTCGGCGTGGGTCGTGGCTTCAACGGCGATGACGTAACCGCCAGGCAGCACGACGTCGAAGTCGTGCGTACCGGGCGGCGCTCCAGGGACGTCTCGCGTGCGGGTGGTGCCTCCCGTCTTCTCACTGACGATCTGTTCGGCGCACTTCTCGTCCCAGCGGTCGGCAGAGCTCATGGAACAATCGTCGGTGACGGCCCGGATCCGTGCGTGCGGATTTCGGATGCGATCGAGTGGAGCAGGGCTAGCGCCAGCCTCGAAAAACGACCGGCAGCACTCCTAGGGACGCCAGTCCTCTATCGGAGATAATGCGCGGGAGTCGCCTCTGGCTGGAGGTGGCGTTCCCACAGGACGGCTGTGACTTTCAGAGCTTTATAGCGCTTGTTCTTCGATGTTTTATGGCGTCTACAGGATGCCGATGACCAGCGACTCGCGGGCCGTCTCTACGACTTCCCTGGTGATCGTGGCCAGGTTGTTGATCTCCATGATGCGCTGGACCTGGGCGAACAGCCGCTGGACGAGGCGGAAGTTGCCGCCGGTGATGCGGGCGACGGCCGCGATGGCCTCGGCGTCGGTGAAGTCGTCGGCGGACAGGGTGAGGTTCAGCCTGGACCAATGGCGCTGCAAGACGAAGACCAGCTCGTCGGCGGACAGCGGCCGGTACTCGTGGACGAACCCGATCCTGCTGTAGAGCTGCGGGTACCGGGCGAGGCGTTTCTCGACACCGGGCATGCCGATCAGGATCATGCCGAGCTGGCTGCGGTCGTAGTGGTCGCGGAGCTGTTCCAGGGCGGCGGTCTTGAGCCGGTCGGCCTCGTCGATGATGAGCAGCTCGACGAACGGCGACAGGGCGTGGGCGCCCGCCCGGGCGCGCGGGTCGAACGGGTCGGGGGTGCGGACGACGGCGAACGCTGCGCCCAGCTGGGTCAGTTCCTTGTCGATCATCCGGGGGGTGACGCTGACGGTCGGGGTGTAGAGCAGGGTGTGCCAGTCGGCTCGGTCCCGGCCCTCGGTGAAGTGGTGACGGGCTGCCTGCAGGAGCGGGTCCAGCTCGTGCCAGCAGGAGTAGCGGCGGGCGGACAGGGTCTTGCCGACGCCGGGCGGCCCGTAGCACAGGCCTACGTAGCGTTCGCGGCGGACTGCGTCGGCGAACTCGGTGAACCGGCGGTACTCCTTGGTGACGACGAAGTCAGCGTCGTCGGGCGGCGGCTCACGGCCAGCGGTGCCGGCGCTCCGGAAGGCCGTTTCAGTGAGCGCGGCGGGCTGGCCGGGCTGTTCGTCCTCGGGGTCCATGTAGGGGCTACTCCTCCCGGTAGCGCTTGAGCTTCGGCTGCGGTTCCGGCTGGTCCTCCGCCGGGGCGATGGCTTTTGCGGGCGGGTCAGCTGGAGGTGGGGCGTGGACGGCGATCAGCCTGTCGACGACGCTGGCGCGCTCGCCGATCTGCCTTCTCAGTTCCCGGCGGCGCGCGGT
This sequence comes from uncultured Actinomycetes bacterium, assembly GCA_963835775.1. Taxonomy (GTDB): domain Bacteria; phylum Actinomycetota; class Actinomycetes; order Streptosporangiales; family Streptosporangiaceae; genus Palsa-504. The sequence continues at coordinate 39,965 of CAWIHB010000020.1, forward strand.
GCGCGCGGCGGTGATCTCCTTGAGGCTGACGGTGGCGGCCGCCAGGTCCGGGCAGATGGCCCGGGTCAGGAACCTGTCCCGGTGGAAGACGCGGATCTCGGCGAGGTCGCGGGGATCGTAGCGGATGGTCACCGACTCGCCGACGTAGGCGGCCAGGACCGGGTCGAGGTAGCGCAGCCCCTGGAAGTGGATGCCGTCCGGGTGGACCTTGCGGGGTTTCGCCACGGTGAGCAGCAGCAGGTCGAGCTGTTCCGGGGACTCCGGCAGGTGGGGGAGAAACCCGCCGGCTTCCCAGCGGGCCTGCGGCGGCTCGCCGGTCTCGCCGTGGACGCGGTGGTTGTAGACCTTGACGATGAACTCCCCGAGCGCCGCGTCGAGTTCGGCCAGGGTCAGCCGGGCCTGGGCGGCGCGGTCCCTGGTGCCGCGCGGGGCGTAGCCGGGCAGCGCCGAAAGGCACATCTGGTTGACCGTGTCCATGTAGCGCTCGACCTTCCCCCGGCCACAGGGCCGGCCGGGCAGGGAGAACACCAGCCGCATGCCCAGGTCAGCGGCGACCTGCTCCAGGTGCCGGGAGGTGAAGTCAGAGCCGTGGTCGGTGTAGAACACGGACGGGATGCCGCAGACGTGCCAGGCCGGGTCGGCCTTGCGCCAGATCGCCTGCCGCAGCGCCAGGGCGGTCTGCAGCGCCGACGGCGCGCCGAGGTTGACCGCGTACCCGGCGATGGCCCGAGAATGGTCGTCCTCGATCACGGTCAGCCACGGCCGGGCCGGGCTGCCCGCAGGGGTCAGCACCCACAGGTCGAGCTGGGTGTGATCGGCCTGCCAGATCTCGTTGGGGCGGGCCGCCTGCCTGCGGTAGACCAGTTCGAACACCTCCGCGTAGCGCTTGGCCCCCTCGACCGCCAGGGTTCTCAGCGCCGGGTCGATGCCGCGGATGATCGCGTAGACGGAAGAGTAGGACGGGACGGGCCAGCCTTCCCGCTCGGCCACGTCGGCGACCTGGCGGTACACCTGTGCGGTAGACAGGGTTGGCGTGCGCAGCGCCAGGCCTTCGGCCAGGAGCCGCAACGGCTCGGGGAAACGGGACCGGCCCCGGTCAGCGCGCACTACGCGGGCCAGGCCGGACAGTCCGCCAGCCTGGTAGCGGGCCAGCCAGCGCTGCAAGGTCCGGTACGGAATCCCGGACGCCGCGGCAACCTGCCTCAGCGGGACGCCATCCTCGGCGTGAGGCCGCAGGACCAGCCAGCGGCGGTGCGCCTCCGCCCGCCCGGCCTCGCCGAGCGTGGCCAGTGCTGCCTGGTCGTCCGCGCGCGGCATGTGGTTGCGTGCCCTACTGGACAGGGCTTGCGGCGGACAGGGTGAGGTCTTGCGGCTGCAGTGCCCGGTACAGCGTGGACCGGCCGACCTTAAGGTGCCGGGCGATGGCGGTGACCGACTCCCCGCGGGCCTGCCGGGCGCGGGCGGCGGCCAGCACGTCCTCATCGACGGCAGGCGGGCGGCCGCCGCGTCGGCCCTGGGCCTCGGCGGCGCGCAGCCCGTCGAGGGTGCGCTCGCAAATCAGGTCGCGTTCCATCTCCGCGGCCATCGCGGCGACCATGAACAGCATCTTGTCGGCGATGGTCGCGCCGTCCGGGCGGTGGATCCCGGCGCAGATGCCGGTGAGGATGTGCAGGTTGATCCCCCGGGCGTGCAGCTGGTCCTCCAGCAGCACCAGCAGTTCCTTCATCGACCGGGCGACCCGGTCCGGCTTGTAGATCACCAGCGTGTCCCCGGACCGCAGCCGGCCCAGGGCCTCGCGCAGCCTCGGCCGGTCACCGCGGGTGCTGGCGGTCTCCACGATGACCTCCCGGCAGTGCGCCGCGGCGAGCGCGTCGAGCTGCGCCTGGTGCTCCTGCGCCCGGGTGGAGACCCGGGCGTAGCCGATGCGGACGCTGTTGTCGTACACGGGCGCGGCAGTCATGATCCCCATCGTCCCGTATACCGTCCCGATAGCAGTGCTGCGACACGCGGTTCCGGGACTAGTTTCCGGGACGGGCTGATCTGGGCGGGTGCTGTCGGCGGCGGCTGTCCCGGAAACGACCGATTCTGGGACAGGGCCTCTCCGCCGACTGGGCCCGTTCAGATACCTGGCAGTACGATCGCCCACCAGTTCCTGGTCAGCAGCTTTCCGTCCGCCACCACCCTGATGCTGCCACCGGAGTCACCGTCGGCGTCTTCCACCGTGGTGAGCACCCCGTCTTCTAGGATCACCCGGTCTCCGGTGCGTGGGCGCTCGCCGGCCCCGGAGGCGTCGCCGGCCAGCGCCCACGATCCAGCGATCACGTCCATGATCTTCCCGGGAACCGAGACCCCGAGCTCGTCGCCGGCGTAACCGGCCGCCGTTCCGCGGCGCCCGTCCCAGACCAGGTGCCCCTTACGGCCCACGCCGAGGATGAGCACCGGCGCTCCCTTGACCACCCGCTCTGGCCACCTGCGCGACGTGGCGGCCTACCTCGGCTGGCACCAGGTGGACGGGCCGCGGTGGAAGGACCTGGAGGAGTTCCTGTTCGCGCGGGCGATGGAGCACGACTCGCCGAAGCTGCTGTGCTGCTGCCCGGGGTGTCCCGGCTGGCCAGGCTGTTATCGGGGACGCCGCATATCTGATCCGGGAGGCGCCGTCCGTCCACGTCTTTAGGCGAATTGGAGATCAGTCGATGCACTCGTAAACCATCTAGCTGACTTCAACGTCTTTTTGACAACTGTGTAGCACTAGCCAATATCCGGCAAAAGGGACATCGCAGTTTTTTGTCGGCAACATCCGGCACGGCTTAAGGGGCGGGCAAGAAAATGATTCGAAGATTCCGCCGGGAGCGGACAACCTGGCGGGCCAGGCTGACGGCTGGTCTGGCTGGAGCGGCACTAATGGCCGCGATGATCACCGGGGTAGCGCAGACGGCTGAGGCCGCTGCTGGAGGCAGCGCCCTGTCGGCAGGGCAGGAACTCCAAGCCGGTCAGGACCTGGTCTCATCCGGCGGGCAGTACACGCTGGCCATGCAGACGGACGGCAACTTGGTCACGTACGGCAACGGCTGCGCCATCTGGGCGAGCGGCACCGGCGGGACTGGCAGTCATAACTACGTGGCCATGCAAGGCGACGGGAACCTGGTCATCTACACCAGCGCGGGCAAGCCGGTGTGGGCGAGCAACACCGGCGGGACTGGCAGTCAGAACTTCCTGGCCATGCAAGGCGACGGGAACCTGGTCGTTTACACCAGCGCGGGCAAGCCGGTGTGGGCATCGGGGTCATCGAACGCCGATGAGTTGTGTGCCCCGGCAACGATGTCGGCGGGCAAATACCTGCACTCCACCAACGGCCAGTACACGCTGAACATGCAAGGCGACGGGAACCTGGTCATCTACACCAGCGCGGGCAAGCCCGTCTGGGCGAGCAACACCGGCGGGACTGGCAGTCAGAACTTCCTGGCCATGCAAGGCGACGGGAACCTGGTCGTTTACACCAGCGCGGGCAAGCCCGTCTGGGCGAGCAACACTGGAGGCACCGGCAGCGGCAGCCGCCTTGTCCTGCAAAACGGAGGCACTCTCGTAATCTCCACCAGCGCGGGAAAGGTGATCTGGTCCGCGGCGGGCGCCAGCATCGGTAAGACCGCGAGCAGAAACCTGGCTTATCCGGGCTATTGCACCTGGTGGGCTCTAAATGAATTCCACGCCTACTCCGGGTTGTACCCCTACATAACCGGCAACGCCGACAACTATGTGACCTCGGCCGCCGGTAACGGCTGGACCGTCACCGCCACGCCCCGCGTGGACTCGATCGCCGTCTTCCCGCCCGGCGTGAACGGAGCCGATAAGACATATGGCCATGTCGCCTGGGTGACGGGCGTCTCCGGCTCCAAGATCACCATCTCAGAGATGAACGCCTCCGCTGGTTTCAACAAGGTAGATACCCGCACGTTGACCCCGGCCAGCTCCGTGCGCTACATCCTGGCTCCCTGATCAGAAGGCACTGCGCGGGTCCCGCAGCTTTCACAAGCTGCGGGACCCGTCTGCCAAGGCAACCTCGGTCATATCCGCACTATCCGCGACATTCGCGCTTTGACAGGGGACCTCGAGCACGTCCTGGGCCCGCTCCCGATCCTGGAAGATGATTTGGTACGGCGGCTGGTCATCGTCTGGCTGCTCGGCTACGAGAGCCCTGCCACCCGCCGCCTACACCGCTGCCATCACCGCCTGGCTCGCCTTCTGCGGCCAGAGTCGGCTCCGGCCCGCTCGAGGCCCGCTGGGGCCATGTCGACGTCCGGGCCCGCGCCCTCCAGGCCGTCGGCGTCTTCCTGCGCGACGTGCGGTACAAGGCCGACCCGGATCAACCAGCGGAAAAACAACGTTTAGCATCACGGCCAGGTAACGACGGATCGGGTGGGGCTGGATTGGCCTGTTGGCTTTGCCGCGCGTGAGCATCCATGTCGGAGGGCGGGTCCGGCGACCGTCAGTACATGATCTCTGCGGGGGGATCCTGGAAGCATTGAACGCTGGCGCCCTCCCGCCCGGGCTGCGGGCTTCCGTCGGCCAGGCTGACGGAGGCGAGGCGGCGGGGCCGCGCGAGGACGCCATATAGCGCTGAAGATTCCCTGCCACTTATCATCGAAAGTCACAGGAGCGCCGCATTTCCCTGCGGAGATGCCAGCGCAGGGAAGGACCGACTCCTACGCATTATCTCTGATAGCGCGGCGGAGGCTGCGACAGCGGCCGGTATCGCTGCCGTCCGCCAACGTTCGGCGGCCGCCACCGAACTCGAACGGGCCATGGACATGGCCATAGAGGCGACCTCTACAAGATTTACGCCCTCGCCGGGCGGCCCGGATCGGCCGAAGCCAGCTACCTCGGCCCCCGGCGGCCCGTCGATGCGCTGCTCGAGAAGTATGCGCAGGACACCCTCGACGCCGAGCCGCCGTCGGCCTCCGCATCCGACGATGAGTTCAGGGCATGGCGCGCGCGCGTCCGCGAGCGCGCTGGCACTCTCATCGGGGAGATCCGCCGGGATGACGAGCCGGACCGCAAGCAGATCGCCGACCAGCTTGCTGGCCTGCCCGACCGTGAGCGCGTCTGGGGCCGGGACGCAGGCATCGAGGCCGTTGGCCGCGGCAACAAGCGCCCACGGATGACACCGGCCCCTGGCGGTAGGTGAGCTACACCTCGGTACCCGGCTCACCGGGAGGCGTGCCTGGCCAGGATGTGAGGCCGACGAACTCGAGCAGGCAGCCGCGAACTGGCTAGCGGCAAGCCCACCGACTACATCATCTGCCGCGTGTCGAAGAACAGCTCCGGCAACAGCAACGGGGCCCACTCGCTCCGGCAGCTCATCCAGCACGAGGGCTCATTCCCAGCCGCCCACAACAACCAGGGAACACGAGGCCCTCAAAACAGGGTCCTATGCCATGGATATCCCCGCGAGCCTCGTACGGCCAGGCTGCCCCACCCGAAAAAGAGAGCAGAGCTGACGGTCTGCAGCCCTACCAGTCGGCCCGGTCGTCCAGTTTCTCCGGGCGCAGGTCAGGGGCCGATCTGCCTCCAGCGCAGGGGTGAAGTAGCTACCCCATATTTGCGACGAACATCTGGTGGCGCAGTGGCCTGTGCCATGCGATGGTTAGGTTGCGGACTGAGGGGGTGGGCAGAGATGCCGTTGGTGGCGGCGCTGGTGGCGCTGGCGGCGCTGGCCGGGAACACGGTGGTGAACCGTCCCGAGTTTCGTGCATACTTCCTTACTTGGGAAGGATGGCACGTTTCAAATGCCAGTCAGGTACGACCAGGACACCAAGGCCAGGGCGATCCGGCTCGTGCGCGAGCACGCCGGGGATTACCCGTCGGAGTACGCGGCGATCACCGCGGTGGCCCGGCGGCTGGGGATGGCCCCGGAGACGCTGCGCAAGTGGATCCGCCAGGCCGTCGTCGATGAGGGCCAGGCGCCGGGGGTGACCACGGAGGCCGCAAAAGAGATCCGCGAGCTCAAGCGCAAGGTCAGTGAGCTGGAGCGCACGATCGAGATCCTCACGGCGGCTACGAGTTTTTTCGCGCGGGAGCACGACCCGCTGCGCCGCTGATCTGCGCGTTCATCGACGCCTACCGCGACCGTTTCGGGGTCGTGCCGATCTGCCGTGCCCTGGCTACTCAGGGCATCGCGATCGCCCCGAGGACGTACTGGGCGCGCCGGTCCCGGCCGCCGTCGCCGCGGGCCGTGCGGGACGCGGCCCTGACGGAGATCCTGGCCGGGATCTACGAGCCGGATCAGGACGGCCGCCGGCCGCCGGAGTGCCTATATGGCAGCGTGAAGATGTGGGAGCACCTGAGGCGGCAGGGCATCACGGTCGCGAAGTGCACCGTGGAGCGGCTGATGCGGGCCAGCGGCTGGCGGGGTGTCACCCGCGGCCGCCAGGTGCGCACTACTGTTCCTGACCCGGGGCACAGCCGGGCTCCGGACCTGGTGAAGCGGAACTTCGCCGCGGAGCGGCCCGGGCAGCTGCACGTGGCGGACTTCACGTACGTGCCGCTGGACGGCGGCGGGTTCGGCTACACCGCGTTCGTGATCGACGCGTTCGCCGGGCTGATCGCCGGGTGGGAATGCTCGCTGTCCAAGGAGACCGCGTTCGTGGAGCGGGCGATCCGGCAGGCCGCCGCGCTGCGGGCCCGGCAAGGGCACCCGCTTGGCGGGCGGGCCATCCACCACAGCGATGCCGGGTCGCAGTACACCTCGGTCCGGTTCGCCCAGACCCTGCTGCTGGCCGGGCTGACGCCGTTCGGTCGGGTCCGTCGGGGACGCTTATGACAACGCGCTGGCGGAAACGACCATCGGCCTGTACAAGACCGAGTGCATCCGGGCCGGCTCCCCATTCCGCGCCGGCCCGGTCCGGACCCTGGCGGACCTGGAGGAGATCACCAGCGCGTGGGTGCACTGGTACAACACCGCCCGGCTGATGCACCGGCTGGGCCGCAGGCCCCCGGCCGAAGCCGAGGCGCAGTACTACCAGCAGGGCAAGGACGCCGCGTGACCGCGGCGGGCCCGCTGCGCGGGCCGGTAAGGACAGGGGAAGGAGGCGGCTTCGCCGCCGCTCATCTCCGGGGCGCGCCGCGCAGGCTACGGGGCCGCTCCTCCGGCCTCAAGGGCGCGCCTGCGGCGCGTCGCCACGGCGATGGGCGCAAGCGCCCCACCCTTGACCCCGGAGACCTCGGCGGCCCCTGGAGGCAGGAAGAGCGGTCAGGCCCAGGGCCTGCCCCGGCCAGGCGCGCGGCGCGCAGGCCACGCCGTGGCGGGCGTCCACTGGTACCCGGACGCCAGGGAACAAGGTGAACTGGTGTTCGATAGTCAGAAGAAGAGGAGGAAAAATTACACAAATCCAGGTCCGGGCTCCAGGTCCGGTAACCTCATCACAGCAGAGCCACCTGGCGAAGCTGCGTCACACGAAACCAGGTGTGCATGAAACCCGGGATGCTCCAGTGGTGGCCGCGGCGGTGACCGATGCGTGGGAGGCGACCAGGAAGGGGTTTGCGCGGCTGCTGGGCCGCGGCGACCCGGACAAGACGAAGGCCGCCGAACGGCGGCTGGAGGAGACTCACGACCAGCTCACCCATGCCACGGGCGGGGATCTGGAGCCGGTCCGGGCAGCGCTGGGGGCGCAGTGGACGACGCGGCTGGCCGACCTGCTGGAGGACGACCCGGGCGTGGAGGCCGACTTGCGTGTCCTGGTGGAGCAGATTCAAGCGCAGATGTCCGTGTCCGATCATGCGGTTGGGGCCGGGCGGGACATGAATGTCAGCGGCGGGGTGAACATCGCCGATAGGGGCGGGGTGGTGGCCCGGGATGTCCACGGCGGGATCTCGACCGGAAACCCTACCCAGCCGGGTCCGGCGAGCAGCTAGCTGGGTCCGGGGGTTCCTGGTCGCTCGCGCCGGGTGCCATGGCCGCCGACCGCGGCGGCGTCAATGTGGCCCGGGTGGAGTATCAGCGGCGGGAGGTGGCACGCCAGCCGGTGCGGCTCGCGCTGCGGCCGGTGTTCCTGGCTGGGCGGGAAGGGTTGCTAGCGGAGCTTGATGACAGGCTGGCGTCGAGGCCGGGGACGTCCGGGCCGCGGGTGGTGGCGTTGTGCGGGCTGGGGGGCGCGGGCAAGACCAGCGTGGCGGTGGAGTACGCGTACCGGCACCTGGCTGAGGTCGGGGTGGCCTGGCAGCTCCCCGCCGGGGACCCGGCGGTGCTGGCGGCCAGCTTCGGTGAGCTGGCGGCCCAGCTTGGCGCCCGGGAACTGCTCGATGCGGCGGACCCGGTGGCCTCGGTCCACGGCGTGCTAGCCGTCTACCCAGCTGAATGGCTGCTCGTGTTCGACAATGCGCCGGACCGGGCCTCGGTCGCGCCGTTCGTGCCCCCGGCCGGGCCGGGGCGCGTGCTGATCACCAGCCGGAACCAGATGTGGCCGCCCGGACAGGCTCTGGATGTGCCGGTGCTCGACCCGGAGGTGGCGGCGGAGTTCCTGGTCAGCCGTACCGGTGACGGGGACCATCAGGCTGCGCTGGACCTGGCTGGTGAGCTGGACGGGCTGCCGCTGGCGCTGGAGCAGGCCGCTGCCTACATCCAGGCCACCGGGGACAACATGGCCAGTTACCTGGCATCGTTCCGGCAGCGGCGCACGGACATGCTGGCCCGCGGGGAGCCGGCCGGGTACAGCGGGACCGTGGCCACCACCTGGGCGCTGGCGTTCCAGCACGTGCAGCACGGCGCATCGGGCGCGGCTGGCCTGTTGCGGCTGGTGGCGTTCTGCGCGCCCGAGGCGATCCCGCTGCGGCTGCTGCTGCACCCCCGCGAAGGGCTCGCCGACAAGCTCGGCCCCGAAGTGGCGCCCGTGCTGGTGCCGCTGCTGGAGGACCCGCTGGCGGCCGGTGACGCGATCACCGTGCTGCGCCGCTACTCCCTGCTCACCCCGGCCGGGGACGGCCTGGTGCTGGTGCACCGCCTGGTCCAGGCCATCACCCGCGCCCAGCTGTCCGCGGAGGTGGCCGGGCAGTGGGAGCAGGCCGCCGCGGCCCTGGTCGAGGCCGCGGTCCCCGCCGACACCAAAGTGCCTGCGGCGTGGCGGGTGTGCGCGGTGCTGCTGCCGCATGCCCGGGCTGTCCTTGACCTGACCAGCGGCGGCATCTGGCGAATCGGGCAGTATCTCGGGTTTAGCGGCAGTTACCCGTCGGCCCGGGACCTGTTCCAGCTGATTGCCGATGCACTCAGAGAGGATGATACCTACGGTCCTGAGCACCCGGAGACGCTGACCGCCCGCGCCGACCTCGCCTTCTGGGCCGGGCGGGCGGGGGATGCGGCCGGGGCCCGCGACCAGTACGCCGCGCTGCTGCCGGTGCGCGAGCGGGTCTCTGGCGCCGAGCACCCGGGCACGCTGACCGTCCGCGCCAACCTGGCCCGCTGGACCGGGGAGGCGGGGGATGCGGCCGGGGCCCGCGACCAGTTCGCCGCGCTGCTGCCGGTGCGCGAGCGGGTCTCTGGCGCCGAGCACCCGGAGACGCTGACCGACCGCGCTAACCTCGCCTCCTGGACCGGGGAGGCGGGGGATGCGGCCGGGGCCCGCGACCAGTTCGCCGCGCTGCTGCCGGTGCGCGAGCGGGTCTCTGGCGCCGAGCACCAGGACACGCTGACCGCCCGCGCCAACCTCGCCTCCTGGACCGGGGAGGCGGGGGATGCGGCCGGGGCCCGCGACCAGTTCGCCGCGCTGCTGCCGGTGCGCAAGCGGGTGTCCGGCCCTGAGCACCCGGACACGCTGACCGCCCGCGCTAACCTCGCCTACTGGACCGGGGAGGCGGGGGATGCGGCCGGGGCCCGCGACCAGTTCGCCGCGCTGCTGCCGGTGTACGAGCGGGTCTCTGGCGCCGAGCACCCGGAGACGCTGACCGCCCGCGCTAACCTCGCCTCCTGGACCGGGGCGGCGGGGGATGCGGCCGGGGCCCGCGACCAGTTCGCCGCGCTGCTGCCGGTGCGCGAGCGGGTGTCCGGCCCTGAGCACCCGGACACGCTGACCGCCCGCGGCAACCTCGCCTACTGGACCAGGCAGGCGGGAGACGTCGGCGATCCTGGGCCTGGCGTGAAGTAGCTCCAGCATATTTACCCTGGTGCCGACGCCCGGGTCCGGGCCCGGTGACCTGGGCGGTGAGTGGAGATGTTCCCTCGGCGAGGCGAAGTAGCTTATTTACTGCCTGGGCACGGCCCGGACCGTCTAGTTGTGCTTTGGCCCCGTAGCACACCTCTACGCGCGCCACGTCGCGCTAACTTAGCCGGCGACCAGCCGACGCGGCCCGCGGGCTCGCTGAGCAAGAGCACAACTCTACGGTGGCCGGATACGGAGTGCTACGGCGCTCCAAGGCATCCGGCCGGCGCCGGCCGTGCAACCCTCCGGAGAACGGCAGCCTCCGGGCATCGGCCCGGCGCTAGCGGCCGATCTCGATCCAGGCCGGGATCGCCTCCGGGTCGGCCTCGCTGTCACGGCACAGCGCGGTGGCTTTGCCGTGGCAGCGGCTCGTCTAAGGGTGCTGGGACTATCCAGCCGGAATTGAACGCCAAGCCTCCCCGCCGCAGGCCGGACGATGATGCGTTGCGCCTTCTGGGTACCCGTCACCCGGAGCACAGCTCACCTGCAGCCAACCGAGAGGAGAACACGCCCGTGACCACAGCACCAGACGGCATCGGACCGGCCGGGGCCGACCCCATGACGCGCGCGCGAGGACCTCGGCCGGCGGCGCAAGCTCCGTAAGGACAGGGACCAGTGCACCGCCCATCGCCGGGACGGGCAGCAGTGCTCAGCGCCTGCTATCCCTGGCGGCTGGACATGCCGTGTTCATGGCGGCGCCGCCCCGCAAGTGCAGATCAAGGCCAGGCGCCGGCTCCTCCTGGAAGCGTCGTACTTCGCTCACCTTGAGTGGCAGGAAGCGAAGGGAACGCCCCGCGAGTTCGACGCGCTCTGCAAGGCGCTCCAGGCCCAGCGCGACCTCGACGCCTACGAGTTCAAGCTGCTGCAGCTGGCCGAGCTGAGGGCCGCAGTCAAGGAGCTCAGGGCGGCGGCTGGTTCCAGCAGCGACGCAGAACGGTGATGCCGTGAGCACACCCGGCCGGGTGAAGGGCACGGACGGCAGGCTGTACAACAGCGCGCCGCTGACCACCGCAGAGAGGGGAGCGCTCCCAGGCGATCCGGCTGGCTCACCGGCTCTGCCACGGCGACGATTGGTCCATCCGCGCCGCCCGGCGGATCATGGCTACCCGCCACGGCGTATTCTGCTCGGTCGGCGCCATTTCGTCGGACCTGGCTAACTATGTGTGCCCGCGCTGTGATGACGAGTGAGCACCTGGACAACTGAACGGCGAACGGGGCCGGCTCATCTATGGAACTGCCCCGCGCGCAGCACCTATGGAACCGGTCCCCGTACGATCACAACCATGGCCCGTGCTCGCCAGGCCCGGAGATGCCGGGCGCGCCGCCGGGATGGCCAGCCCTGCGGCTGCTACGCGATCAACGGCGGCGTTACCTGCCGTGTCCACGGCGGCACGCTGCCGCGGGTCAGGCGTAAGGCGCGGGAGTGCTTGATTGAGCGAGCAGCCTGCCGGGCGAGCGGAAGAAGGCAGCCGCGATCTGCGGCTGGTGCCCGGCCCTCGACGCCTGCAGAGTATGGTCTGCCAACCTGCCGGCGACCGACAACAGCATCGTCGCGGCCTTGGACGCCAAGGGGCGCCAGCAGCTGCGCAAGGCGGCCCAGGAGCCTCCGTCCGCCGCAGACGCGGGTTCCCGTGGCCATGAGCTCCTGCCGCCAGATCCCGCTGCGGCCTGAGCCGCGATAACCCGGTCCCGGCGGATCGCGGGCGGACGGCCGGATAAGCCTGTCCGCGGCCTGATCTCCTGCGTCCATCCTCGACAGGTGCGGGCCCAGAAGTCCCCCCGCCGCGGGCTGCTATCCCGTGGGCGGAGCGCTATCCTGCCCCTCGTAAGCTCCTGATTTTACCAGGTCAGACGGTTATCTTCGGAACTGATTACAGGTAGGGGTACACCAGGGGGAATATCCAGCACCCGTGGGAGCCAAGCCAGCCCGTGACCACATGCCACTTGCCTCCGTAGTAGAACCTGACCGCCGCGGTGCACCTGGCGGGTGTGGTTCTGCACAAGTAAGGCGGCCCGGTGCCGGACTGGGGCCAGGGCGGTCCAGATCAGCGGCAATCTCTTGAGGGTCGAGCGGCAGGGCTCACGCGGTCATTAAGCGGGTGGACTGAAACGGACCGCGAACGCGGCAGCGCGGTCGGCGTCCGGTATCGCGGTCAGGTTGCCGCTGGCCGGGTCAGGTGAGGAGAACACGAGGAGCCGGTTGGCGGCCCGGTCGGCAGTGTTTACCAGCGCGGCACGCTCGGCGTGCGGGGTGACGTATTGCTTTGGGTTGCGCTCCAGGCACCGCTGATGGCTGAGTGCTTCGCAGACGGGGCAGGCGACTTGGAGAGCGGGGTCGGTGTGAGCGAGCTGGTCGGCGCTTCCCATGTCAGCGACCACACGGCCGATGGCGATTTCGGACTGTGTCGCGCTGGACGCTCTTCGTGTCGGCGCTGGCCTGAAGGGCATCGCGTCATCTCATCTCAGGTTGTAGTTACATGCAGAGTATCACCGTCTGACTAATTAGCCACGATCAAGAAATAATTCGAATTCATGACCGAGCGACAGCACTGGCGGTTGCTGCAGGCGGTGAGAACGGCGTCTCAGACTACCCGCCCGGCCGTGAGGGAGGCCCGGCAGTAAACTACGGGACCCGTTTAGCGCCGTTACGGCGGGCAGATCACTGACTCGTCCCAAGTTGTACACGTGTCGTACATGTCACGTTTCATTCTTGGATGAAGTGGATCTTCCCAAACGGTATTGTCACCAACTGTGGAAGATGTGATCTTCGCTAGCGATGTCAACGCTGGTGATGTGGTCGTGCTGCCCGGGGCCAGCGCCGAGGTGCTGGTCAAGCAGGTCTGCCTCGGGCAGGGCGGGTTCATCTTCACGGTGGCGCCAGTGGGAGACGACCGGCCTCAGGCCGAAGAGTCGGTGACGTTGACGGCCGCGGCGCGTCTGCGCCGCGGCGGGCGGGACCTGGCGCGCTAGCTCCGCGGACGCGGCCGCCACGCTGGAATACTAAGGCGGGGGAGCTGCGATGGCTGGCGAGTGTTTCCGCCGATCTCGCCTGCGCCCTGTGAGACGGAGCGTGCCCGCCGACCTGGCGTGCAGAGCCAGGTCGGCGGGCAGGGCGGACTGTCGCGTCTGCTACGCGAGTCGGGCTGGATCCAGGCCGGCGGGCGTTCGCAGCTCGGGTGCCGACACATCTGGGTCAGCTTTCCCGGCACGCCGCCGGCGGCCGAATTCTAAGGCATCGCAGCGCGCGATGCCTAGTGGGTGATTGTGCCGAATGTCACATCAGGGGACCAGATAGCCTGCTCGCCGATACCTTCGGCCTCGTCAATCGCCGAGACGATGTGATTGCCGCCTTCGTAAATGGCCACATGATAGACGTAGCTGTTCGGGTCCGAATCTACGTGGAAGAAGACGAGGTCTCCGCCCCATGCGGCGCGCTTGGATTCACGGCGGAATCTGAGGAACTGCTCTTCTGCGGTGCGCGGGATCGACTTGCCGTAGTGCCGGTACACGTACTGCGCGAGTCCGCTGCAATCAAAGCCTGACCTGGGAGAAGTGCCACCGTATACGTAGGGGACCCGACCGATAAAGGTCTTTACGTAGCTGGCTGCCTTCTGGTTGAACGACTGCGTTTGGGCGCTTGCCGTTCCTGCGGAAAACGCCAGAGCTACTGCCATCGTTCCGGCGATGGTGCCTATCTTATGTCGGACTGCCACTGTCCCGCCTCCTTAGGTGTTTCCGGGCTTGACCGAATGCATCGAGCTTCAGCGGTCGATGCTTGCGGACCTCTTCATGGCCGCGGCGAGGGCGCGCGACTGATCCGCGTAACACAGGGCAAGCGCGTCTTTACGCTGCGAATAAATGGCCCTGTGCCAGATCATCATGCGGGCATGATGTAAGTCTTCGCAAATCCTGTGATGGGACTCTCGCTTCCACGTGTTCGTGAGCTGGGGGCGAGTTCTCGTGTTCTGGGCGTCTCCTCCGGGCTGATGGTGTTTGCTGTGGCTCGTGGCTGCGGTGGCCGGTGTTCTGGCGGGCGCGGGCGGTGCCGGGGCGCCGTCCGCGGGCGGAGCGTCGGCTGAGGAACTGCTGGCGCGGGCGCTGGAGGTCATCGAGCAGCAGTCGGCGCGGATCGAGCTGCAGTCGGCGCGGATCGGTGAGCTGGCCAGGGAGAACGCGGAACTGCGGGAGCAGAACGCGCAGCTGGTCCGGGTCAGCGAGGAGCTGCGGGAACTGGCCGGCGGGCAGGCGGCTCAGCTGGCCGAGGCGAACGCCACGATCGCCGTGCTGCAGCGGATGGTGTTCGGCCGGTCGTCGGAGAGGTCCGGCCCGGCCCCGGACGGTGACGGTGACGGCGGCGGCGGGAAGCCGGGCAGCGGGCAGAAGAAGCAGGTGAAGCGCGGTCCGGGGGCGCGTTCGGGGCGGCGGGATTACTCGGGGCTGCCGCGGTTCGAGGTGTTCTGGGACTTCCCCGGCGGCGGGTACTGCTGCCCGGAGTGCGGGGAGCCGTTCAGCCTGCTGGGGGATCACTGGTCCGGGGAGCAGGTCGACTGGCAGGTGATTATCCGGCTGGTCGCGAACTGCCAGCGCCGTTACAAGAGAGAGTGCGGGTGCGAGGGGCCGGCGACGGTGACCGCGCCGGGGCCGCCGAAGGCGATCGGGAAGGGCCTGTTCACGAACGGGTTCACCGCGATGCTGCTGGTGGAGCGGTTCGAGGCGGGCCGGTCGGCGAACTCGCTGGTGAAAAGCCTGGCCCGGCAGGGAGCGGAGATCTCGGCGGCCACGCTGGCCGGGACGGCCGCGCAGGCGGGGGCACTGCTGGCCCCGGTGGAGGACGCGATCGCGGCCCGGAACCGGGATTCGTGGCATCTTCACGCGGACGAGACGTCGTGGCGGGTGTTCTGCCCGGACGGCGGGGACGGCCCGGTGAAGTTCTGGCTCTGGGTGTTCATCGGAGCGGACACGGTGTGCTTCGTGATGGACCCAACGCGGTCCGGGGAGGTCCTGGCCCGGCAAGCCGGGCTGGACAGGGAAACCGGGCAGCTCGTCCCGCACGAGGACGGCGGTCCGCGGCGGCTGGTCCTGTCCACTGATTTCTACGCGGTGTACGAGTCCGCGGGCAAGAAGGCCGGCGGCCTGGTCAATCTCTACTGCCTTGCGCATGTCAGAAGGCATTTCGTCCGGGCGGGCGACGCGAACCCAGCGCAGCTGCGGTACTGGGCGGAGCAGTGGCTGGACCGGTTCCGGGCCCTGTACCGCGCCCACGATGAGCTGGCCGCCGCCTGGCAGGAGAGCGCGGCACCTGCCTGCGGGCAGGCAGCAGCAGCCGCCGAACGGCTGGAGAAGGCATACCAGGCGTGGGATGACGCGGCCGGGGCGATCGATGCCGAGCGGAAGAAGCAGGAACAGGCGCCCGGCCTGCAGGAGCCGGCGAAGAAGGCGCTCGCGACCCTGGGCCGCGAATGGGACGGCATTATCGCCCACCGGGACTACCCGATGATCAGCATCGATAACAATATCGCCGAGAGGGCGATCCGCGGCCCGGTCGTGACCAGGAAGAACGCCGGCGGCTCCCATAACGGGAACACCGCCCGGAACGCGGCCCGGATGTTCACGATCACCGCGACCGTGAGGATGGCCGGGCTGAACACCCTCACCTGGCTCACCGCCTACCTGGACGAATGCGGCCGCCACGGCGGAAAACCGCTGACCGGCAAGGCGCTGGAAAGGTTCCTCCCCTGGACCGCGAGCCCGGAAGACCTCCGCACCTGGGCCCAGCCCCCGCCATCCGGATAAAACCCGCGTGAGATAACACCGTCACCGGCGTCGTGGCCGCAGGCCGCCCCGCCGGCTGATTGCATGCCCTCTCACAGGACTTCCGAAGACTTACGGCATGATGGCCAGAAAGTCCAGTTAAACGGAAAACTGTCCCATCCTATGGAACATTCAAACGCCCATAAGATCACGCAGTTATCAGCTTTAACACGCGATTCTGATGCCATCACGGACAGGTATCGATATCATCACTCTGTGATTAAGGGCGTCTCGGCGCGCCGCCCGGACGGTTTTCCGCACAGCTCTATATATTGAAAAACACCAGGTCAAAGGCAGTGCAAGGCACCTTTATCACAGCCAGGAATCCGTTTCCGTCACTAGTGGCCGTGCGGGTGCTCCAGGTGCCGGTCAGGACCGGAGCCGGCTCACGGTCGGCCGTCGTCGCCGGCCTGGGCCAGGCGGGTGGTGAGCGGGTGGGCAGCGGCCCCGGGCAGGGGCCGCGAAGCTGGCAGGCGCTAGCCTAATCGTTCGCCGGCTGCATCCGCTCTGGCTCGTTCGGCATAGATTGATCTTGCATTGGCTGGCCGGGGCGGTACATGTGCTGCGGCTTGTTGCCCGCGGCCTGCCCGCCGTCGACGGGCATCACGGTTCCGGTGATGAACGAGGACTGATCGGAGCACAGCCAGAGCACGGCCTGGGCCACCTCGGCTGGGCTGCCCACGCGGCGCATCGGCGTAGACTGCGCCGCGCCGCGCTGGGCCTGCGGTCCCGCGGCCTCCAGGTGGTAGGTCAGGATCGGGCCCGGCGCCACCACGTTGACCCGTATGCCCTGGTCGGCGTAGTCCAGAGCGGCCACCTTGGTCAGCCCGATGATCCCCGCCTTGCCGGCCACGTAGGCGGCCAGATTGGCCGTGCCGTTCAGGCCGGCGATGGAGGCCATGTTCACGATCGCGCCCCCGCCGCCGCGCAGCATGGCCGGGATCTGGAACTTCATGCCCAGGAAGGTGCCGCGGATGTTGGTGGCGATGCCCAGGTCGAACTCTCCGGGATCGATGTCCGCCAGCCGCGCCGGCAGCGGGCCGGCGCTGGCGTTGTTGAACGCCGCGTCGAGCCGGCCGAACCGGTCCAGGGTCGCCTCGACGAAGCGGCGCACCGACCCTGAGTCTGTGACGTCGAGACCGACCGCGAGGGCCTGCCCGCCACGTGACCGGATGCCGCTCGCCACCGCTTCCAGGGCGGCGGTGTCACGGGCGCCAAGCACGACGGCGGCCCCGGCGGCGGCGAACGCCTCGGCCGTGGCCGCGCCGATCCCCTTGCTGGCCCCGGCCACCAGCGCGACCCGCCCGCGCATGGGCTGGCCTGCGGTCCCGGGCACGGGCTGGTCCGCAGCCTCTGGCCTGGGCTGGTCCGCGGTCCCGGGCTGGCTGGCGGACTGGTGCAGAGCCTGATCATTCATCATTGCCTCCTACAGCTGTTAGATGCCTAACCCTAAGATATCTAAGAATTAGGCGTCAATGGATTAACCGCGATCGGCTGGATGGGCCATGATGGGTCGGTGGATCTCGAACCGTACCGGGGTGAGCTACGCGCCGGACCCGGGCGGCGGGCACCGGCTGCACACGCCGCAGGTCTTCACGGTCACCGGCAGCGTGGTGGCGGCCAACGTGGTGTTCGCCGAGGCCGCCTGCCTACCTGGAGTCGCGGTCGGCCGAGCGGACGGGTGCCGCCATCCTGACCCGCTACGCCCGCCCCGCCGGGTGAGATCCGCGGCCTGGGCCGGTCCGGATCCCGGTCGGCCGTGTTCCATAAAGCCGTTGCGCTGCCGCTGGGCCATCGAAGCCGCCGTTGCCGTGTGACCGTCAGGCGGCGGTCCGCAGCGCGGCCACGTCGATCCCCAGCCAGTCCCGCAGGCCCGCCTGGCCCTGGCTGGTCACGGTCACGATCCGGCTCGCTTCCCTGGTCGCGATCCAGCGCCGGTCCGCGAACGCAGCGGTCAGGGCGGCGCCCAGGCTGCCCGCGAGGTGGTAGCGGCGCTCGCTCCAGTCCAGGCAGGGCCGCAGCAGCGGCCGGGTGCGCTTCGCTGTACTGGCGCAGGACCGTGATGGGTGCGCCGCCGACGGATCCGGCGAAATAGGACCCGGACCACAGCCGGCTCGCCTTCCAGTAGTGCCGCCGCGGTTCCGGGAATTCCTGCCGCAGCCGCCGGGACGACACGCCCTTGAGGAAGTTCACCAGCCGGGACAGGGCGACTTTCGGCGGGAAGTTCGCCAGCAGGTGGACGTGGCTGGGTTCGCCGTTGAACTCGGCCAGGTCGCGCCCGAAGTCCGTGGAGATGTCCCGCATGATGTGTTCCATGCGTTCCAGGTGCTGGGAGCTGAATACGGGATGCCGGTACTTGGTGACGAAAACCAGATGGGCGTACAGCACGAACACGCCGCGCCTGCCAGCGTGGATGTCCTTGGTATGACCTGAAAACGTAACTATGATCGAGATATGCAGCTCCGGTACAATTACCGCCTTTATCCCACCTGCGGGCAGCGGTCCGCGTTGGCCAGGGCGTTCGGGTGCGCGCGGGTCGTGTTCAACGACGCGCTGCACCTCCGCGAACAGGCACACGAGGCCGGGCTGCCGTACCTCACCGACGCGGACTTGTCGGCCCGGCTGACCGCGGTGAAGACCACCCCGGAACGGGCGTGGCTCGCTGGCGTTTCCTCGGTGGTGCTTCAGCAGTCTCTCGCGGACCTGAACGCGGCCTACCGGAACTTCTTCGCCTCAGTCACAGGCAAACGGAAGGGCCCGACGATCCAGCCGCCCCGGTTTAAGTCCCGCAAGGACCGCAGGCAGGCGATCCGGTTCACGGCCAACGCCCGGTTCCGGGTCCTGCCCAGCGGGAAGCTGCGCCTGCCGAAGATCGGTGACGTGCCGGTGCGCTGGTCTCGTGACCTGCCCTCGGCCCCGTCCAGCGTTACCGTCATCATGGACGCGGCGGGCCGGTACTTTGCCAGCTTCGTCGTGCAGGCCGAGGCGGGCGCCGTGCCCGGGGCTGAGCCGGTGACCGGCATCGACCTCGGGCTCACCCATTTCGCGGTGCTGTCCGATGGCCGCAAGATCGCATCCCCCCGGTTCCTGCGGCGGGCGGAGAAGAAACTCAGGCGGGCCCAGCGGTCGTTGTCCCGCAAGGACAAGGGCAGCCGGAACAGGGACAAGGCCCGGGTCCGGGTCGCCGCGGCGCACGCCCGGGTGGCCGACGCGCGGCGCGAGTTCCACCACCAGCTATCCACGGCGCTGATCCGCGAAAACCAAGCGGTCGCCGTCGAGGACCTGGCGGTCAGGGGACTCGCCCGCACCCGCCTGGCCAAGTCCGTGCACGATGCGGGCTGGTCGGCGTTCGTGCACATGCTGGAGTACAAGGCCCGGCTGAACGGCCGGGAGTTCCACCGTATCGGCCGGTTCGTCCCCACCTCGCAGACGTGCTCGGCGTGCGGGGCCAAGGACGGCCCCAAGCCGCTGCACATCCGCACCTGGCAGTGCCCGTCGTGCGGGACCTGGCTGGACCGGGACATCAACGCGGCGGTCAACGTCGCCAAGGCCGCCGGACTGGCGGTGACAGCCTGTGGAGCGCAGGTAAGACCAGGACCCCGCGTCCTGGCGCAGCGCAGCGAAGCAGGAACCCACCCGAACTCACGTCGCGAAGCGGCATGACAGCCGGGAATCTCCACCCTTCAACTCGGGGCGGAGTGGAAGTCAATACGCCCTGGCGTACCTTCGCGGTGCCCTACCTGATGGCCGGGCTGGGCGGGCTGGCGGGCCAGGCAGGCGCGTTCGGCGTGCTCGCCGTGGCCGTCGCCCTGCTGGCGGCGGGTACGGCCGGGTATGCCGTCTGGCTCGGGCGGGCGCGCAGTAAGGCAGCCGGATCTGAACGGGCCGTGGTCGGTCGGCGCTACGCCCCCGCTCCGGGGTCCAGCCGCGAAGACAGCCGGGCGGGTTAGCCCGCGCCGGCCGACGCGACCTGCACCATCGCCGGGCCTGCGGTCGGCCTGGCCAGCGCCGTCGGCCGCCGCAGCGCCAGGTACCCAGCCCAGGCCAGCAGGATGAACGGGATCATGCTGTTCGGGTCGGTGCCTACCCCGCCGAGGAAGCCGAGGTCCTGGATCAGGACCCAGTCGGCCAGGCACAGCGCGGTGAAGGCGATCAGCCCAGGGCGGATCAGCCACCGGCGGCCGCTGAGGAACGCGGCGCCCACCGCGGCCAGGGCCGTCACCGCGAACAGGTTGACCGCGAATCCGTGCGCCTGGTCAAGGGCCCCGAACGCGGCGACCCACCGGGACAGGAAGCCGGGCTGCGGGGTCTGGGCCATCGACTGGACCATGGTGGCCAGCGGCCCGGGCTGCCCGTAGCTGGTGCCCTGCCAGTATCCCAGGCTGGGCTGGGCCTGCAGGCCTGCCATCACGGCCAGGAACAGCCCGAGCCCAGCCAGGGTCAGCTGGCCCAGCCGCGGCGAGGCCCAGGCGCCCCAGGGCAGCGCGATCATGACCCCGGCGACCACGTAAATGAGCACCGCGCCCGGTGCTCCGGTCAGCCAGGTCAGGCCGGGAGCGAAGATCCCGCCGAACGATTCCCCGAACACCCAGACGATCACGCCCCAGGCCACGCTGGCCAGTCCGGCCAGCCGGGACAGGGTGCCGCGCGGCGCGGCCAGCAGCCAGCTGCCGAGGCCGATCTGGATCCACACCGCCGCACTGGCCGCCGGCACCGGGTGGTGGATCCAGCCGGTCTGGCCCAGGCGCACCAGGTGCTGCACCCACGGCGCCGAGACGCCCGCGGTCGGCTCGACCACCTGGGAGGGCAGCCCGGTGGGCATGGCCGGCTGGGCCTGCAGGATGCCGTCGAACAGCCACAGCAGGCCGAACCCGATCCGCAGCAGCCGCCGTCCCGCGGGCTCGGCTCCGGCGAGAACGACGACCCGCCGGCCCGGCGCTATAGGCGCCGCCGGCGCTGACCCGCGATGCCGGGCCCGCATGACCGCCCAGGCGGCGGCGAGCACGGCCAGGATCAGCAGCGCGATCAGCCCCTGGTGCAGCAGCGCGGCCCGGAACGCCGCGGCCACCGCGGGGTCGGACCGGTCCGACCCGGAGTTCATACCGGGCATGGCTCAGACTGACGCCGGCTCGGAGGCGGGCTCGGCCGCCGGGGCCAGCCGCGCCTCGCCGGGCCCGGCCCCGGCCCGGACTCCAGCCGCGGCGTCGGCGTCGGCCAGGTATTCCGCCATCGTCCGTTCCGGGCCGTACCGGTGGCGCATCCACAGCATGCACAGGAAGGCCGCGGGGCCGAACAGCGCCTGCGCCGGCACGAGCAGGTCAAGTTCGGTGTCCAGGAAGTTGAGCAGGAACGGGATGAACGCCGTGACGAAGGTGCCCATGACCAGGATCAGGCCGAACGCGATCCGGGCCGCCTGGGCGCCGTAGGCCTTGTAGGCGGCGACCAGGAAAAGGGAGTAGACCAGCAGGTCGCCGAGGCCGACGCCGTAGTTGTCGATGCCGAACCGCATGCCGAGCAGCGGGTCAAGCGGGTGCGCGAGGTACCCGGCCACGAGCTGGTCGGTCAGCGGGAGCACGGTAGCGAACAGGATGTCGTAGACCGCCAGGCCCAGTGCGAGCCACGCGACGTAGTACAGCTTCATCCCGCCCTGCACGTACAGGTTCGACACCGAGATCGCGCCCAGGCCGACCAGGATGGTCAGCTCGGCCCACCACAGCTGCCAGCCGGCCGTGGTCCCCATCAGGTGATGGCTGGTCCAGTAGTTGAGCCCGATCAGCAGCCCTATGCCCAGCCAGGTCCGGCCCCGGCCGAGCACCGGGGTGAAGCCGATGGACAGCGCCGACGCGAACGTGACGATCAGCAGGCAGGTGATCAGCCAGTACGGCAGGTAGCCGTACAGGAACGGCAGGGCCGAGATGAACGCGAGCAGGATCACGATGTCGCGGCCGTTGAACGTGCCCACCGGCGGCCGTTCCAGCCGCACCTTCCGGAAGTACAGCAGGGCGCCGCCGGTCACCAGCGTCACCCCGACCAGGATCACGCCGAACTCGGTGAAGGTCTGCTGGAAGAGGGAGATCGGCTCCGTGGTAACCGGCATGTCACGCTCCCACGAGTGCGTGCTGGCTGGCGAAGGTGGTCTCGCGCAGGTCGCTCCGGGTCTGGCGCAGCGCGGTGGCCTGGTCGTCGTCGGCGATGGCCAGGTCCACGTCCAGGCCCGCGTCGGCGAAGTGGCGGTGGGCGGCGGCCTCGCCGTAGCCGGCGATGGCGGCGGCGGGCAGGGTGAGCCGGATCCGGCCGTCGGTCAGCTCGGCGCGGTACCGGGCCGGCCAGGGGCTGCTGGGCAGCGCCTCGATGGCCTCGATCAGCTGCCGGGGCGTGACGACCTCGTGCGGGCCGAGCCGCAGCAGGTGATCGGCCTTGCCCAGGACCTGGCTGGTGGCCGGGACGCCGGCCAGCTCGCAGTCGTGGCCTTCCTCGGGCAGGCAGCGGGCCACGTCGCGGGTGTCGAACCGGAAGACCGGCATGCAGTCGCGCTGCGGGAAGTACGGGGTGACCACGATGGTGCCCAGTGCGCCGGGCCCGGCCGGCTCGCCGGTCCGCAGGTCGAGCAGCTCGGTCAGGCCGGTGTTGGCGTCATGATGCAGGTGCCGCTGGCTGCAGGTGCGGCCGGTGACCGGGATCACCTCGGTCATGCTGTAGGAGTCCTCGATCTCGCTCAGGCCGAAGGTCTGGCAGGCCGCCCGGGCCAGGCTGGGGGACAGTACCTCGCCGCCGACGGTGACGCGGCGCAGCCGGAAGTCGCCCGGGCCCAGGCCGCGTCGCCGGGCGGCGGTGACGAGTTCGGCCAGGTAGCTCGGGCAGGTCAGCAGCAGCGTGGTGCCGCCCTGGCTGAGGCTGTCCAGGGCTTCATCGGGTGGCAGGATACCCAGCAGCCGGCACATGGCGCGGGCCAGGCGGCACGAGGCGGCGGCCAGATGGGTGGCCGCGATGGCCCGGGAGCTCACGTTGACCTGCATGATGTCGCCTGGTCTCAGGTCTCCGCGCAGGACCGAGCCGAGCGCGCCCAGGGCGGGCCACAGGTCCATCTCATACCGGGACAGCCACACTTCCGCGGGGCGGCCGGTCGTTCCCGTGGTACGGGTGGCCAGGTAGCCGGGCACGTCGGTGCAGCGGAAGTCGGCGGCCTGCTCGATCAGTTCGTGCTTGGTGGTCACCGGGATCGCTCGCATACCCGCCAGGTCCAGCGCTTCCGGATCGGCCTGTGCGGCCTCGAACCGCCGCGCGTAGAACGGCGACGTGGCGGCCAGCCTGCGGGCGGTGCGGCGCAAGCCGTGATTAGCCCAATCGAGCTTTTCCTCCGGGTCGGCCAGCGGCCCGCCCAGCACCTCCAGTGCCTCGGGGCCGGGCTGGCCGAACTCCGCGATCGTGTCGAGCGCGTCATCGACCAGGCGGGCCACGTTGCGCGGGCTGAGCCGCCGTCCCCAGACCATGCCCATCGCCAACCGGAACTGCCGAACGCCAGTCTCGAGCATCGCGAATCCGTTCCTGCTGGTTCGCGGGCCGGCGTCGTCCAGTCGCGGATATCAGGAGATACCGAGGAGCTACCAGGTCAGCGCCGGCCCGCCGTTCCACGCCGGCCGGGACCGCACCCGGCCGGCTCGGGCCCGTTTAGAAGGTGGCTGAGCTGGCCACGGCGAACAGTACGGCGCTCAGCGACCCCAGCACGTAACGGGCGTGCTTGACGCTGCGCTTCATTGACTGACAATTTGCCAGGATAGGTGATGGTGGGACCTGATGCTGCCGGGTCAGCCGGTGACACTGATTCTGCGGTGGCGCAGCTAGACTACTGATGCCCGGACTGGCAGGACGGGCACCAGAACCTGAGCCGTTCCTGGCCCGGAGGACCCTGCTCGCCCCTCCTGATCACTGTCCCGCAACGTCGACATGGCCGACCCGCACGCCCGTAGACCCAGCTCTCCCGGCCAGGCCTGGTGTCCCCGGTCGTCGCGTGCCCGGGCCGTGTCTTGTTGGCGTCAAGCAGCCGGTGGCCGAGGTCGACCAGGGCTTCCAGGTCCTTGACTTCACCGACCGGGCGCCAGGGATCGATGCCCCGCAGGAACAGCATTTCCGCCGCAAAATACGTACCCGCACCGGCCAGGTTGCGCTGGTCGAGCAGGGCCTCGCCGATGGGCCGGTCAGGCTCGGCGGCCAGCCGCCGCACCGCCTCGGCGCAGTCCCAGTCCGCTCCGAGCAGGTCCGGGCCCAGGTGCCCGGTGACCCGCTCCTCCTCGCTGGTGCGGATCAGCTCCACCACGCCGAGCTGATATCCGATCGCCTGCCAGTCGTCGTTGGCCAGCAGCAGCCTGATCCGGTAATCGTCCCGGACCGGCTCTGCCGCGGGCCGGACCCGCCAGGAGCCGTCCATCCGCAGGTGGGTGTGCACCGTGAGGCCGCTGCGGGTCCTGGTGAGCAGGTGCTTGCCGCGTGACACGGTCTCGGTCACGACATCGCCGGTCAGATCGGCGGTGGCCAGCCGCGGGACGCGGAAGTCGGTACGGGTCAGCGACCGCCCCGCCAGTGCTTCATGCAGGCGGCGGGCCGTGTACCAGACCACATCTCCCTCGGGCATGCCCCTAGTGTGCTAGAGGTCAGCGCATGCTTAACCGGCGGTCGTTACCCCCGGGGTCGTACGGACCGCCGTAGCCGTTGACCGGCGGGTAGACGGGGCGTGCGGGATGGGCGGCGTGGGCGGCGTGGGCACCCCGGGTGCCGTTGCCGCAGGCCGGCCGTTACCCCATGGGCCGTCCGGGCGCCTCGGGTCGTCGCCAGGGCTGACCGCCCGGCCCGGCCCAGCGGGCTGGTGCCCGTATCCGTACGCGTTGCCGTAGGGCGGTGTGTTCGCGGAGCCCGCCGGGTCCGCCGACCCGGCCGAGTTCGCCGGCTGATTCGCCGGCTGAGCAGACTGGACCGGCTGAGCGGGCTGAGCCGACTGCGTCGGCTCGCCGTAGTGCTGCGCGGCGTAGGGCCTGACCACGGCGCTGCCGTGGGTCCCGTCCGGTCCTGACCCGGGCCAGGACCGCGCCGGGATGGTAGCCGCCGCGCCCGGCCAGGTTCCGTCGGGCCGCAGCGGATCGGGCCGCAGCGGATCGGGCCGCAGCGGATCGGGCCTTCCGCCGGGCAGATACCCGTCGGGCCGGCCGTTGGAGTGCCGGGCCGCGGCCTGCGGCAGGCGGGAGTGCCCGTCCACGCTGCCCTGGCGCCGCAGCGAGTAAGCCGGGCTGGTCAGCGGATCGTCGGCCGCCGGCGGCCGGGCGGCCCGCACCGGCTGAGCGGCGGCCGGCACCGGCTGAGCGGCGGCGTGAACCGGCTGAGCGGCGGCGTGAACCGGCTGGGCAGCACTCGGCGAGGGCTGGGTCGCGACCGGATACGGCTGCGTCGCCATGGGAGTGGGCCCGGTCACCGCCTGGAACGGCTGCACCGCGGTCTGATCGGCGGCGCCGGCCCGCGGCAGCGGATAGCTGCCCCCAGTCTCGCCCGCGGCGCGCCTCCCATGGCCCGGAGCCCGGCCGTCACCGCGACCCGCCCGCCGGTCAGCCGGCGCGGCGACCTCAGGTAGCCGCCGCCGGCCGCCGGAGCCCGGCTGGGCGGTACGCGCCGTGGTCGCCAGCGGCTTGTCCGCCGCCATGTCGTCCCAGAACTGCTCGTCGGACACGCCGCCGAACGCCTCGGCCGGCCACAGTTCCCGATCGACGTCCTCGCCCTTGCGCCAGCCCACGCGGCGGCGTGACCGGGCCGTCCCGGCCTCGGCGGCGGGATCAGCCGCGGCCTCGAACTCCTCGGCGGGCACGTCTGCCGCCACCACCAGGCTGGTCGGCGCGGCAGGCCGGGTCCGGCGGCCCGCGACGAGACGTCCCGGCTCCTGCGGCGCGGCAGGAGCGTCGAAGCCGGCCGTCCGGTCCGGGGCCTGTCTGGAGGAGGATTCGGCGGACCGCGACGGATTCATGGTTCTCGCGGGTCGGACCCGGCCCGAAGGCGAGGTCCTGCCTGCGTCCAGCCGGTTGTCGCCGACCCGGCGCGGGCCAGCGAACCGGGCCCGGGAAGTGCCGGAGCGGATGCTGAAGTAGAAGGCCGCCGCGATGCCAGCAAGTCCCGCGACGGCGAGTCCCGCGACCAGAATCATGGTTCCCATCCAGAACGCCGGGGCCTCGTCGGGGGCGCTAGCCAGGCACACGCGGCCGATGACGCGAGCCTTCCCTCGTGATCGCGAGCGCCCTGAACCCGCTCGATCATCCCCGATTCTTGCTCACCAGTGGGGACTGTGTCACACGATTGAAAAAGTTCTATTCCTGGGCGATAACAAAGTGTATCGGCTTGATCACGGATTCCCGCTTACGGCTATTCGCCCGCGCCCGATTGCGGCCGCCGCGATCGCGGACCAAACCGTAAGCAAAGGAGCGCCATTGGGCAGGTTTAGCACGGTGTTCAGCGCATAAACAGTGAAACGGTACCAATGCGGGTGACCATCGGGGCAGGGTGCGTCATAGTTCGCGGTGTGCGCGCTATTAAGCGCCTGCCGGGCTCCGGTCGGCAGCGTGCCCTCCTGGATGTCGGTCGTGCCCGGGCCGATGTCGAACACGAGCCAGTAAATGTACGGCGTGATCGGCGCCGAGGAATCGTCGACCACAAGTGCGAAACTCTTGGTCCCCGACGGCGCTCCTGACCAATCAAGCGGAGGATTGACTCTGGCTCCATAGCAGGTATACCTGGCCGGCAGGAGGTTCTGGGCGAATGCCTCGCTGCCGATCGACAGCGTACGCGGCGGGACCGGCGCGCCGTTGCCCGCCGTCCCGCAGCCGGCCAGAGCCAGCGCCGCAGTCAAGGCCGCGCCCGCAGCCGCCCAGCGCGACAGACGCCGCCCGCCGCGGCGGCTCCGGTCCTGGCCTGAAGTCACCCTCGCCTCTTCTGCCGTCGTCGATATTAGAACCTGGTAGGAAGCGTAAGGCGATGCGACGTGTTGAATGGTCCGGAAGTATGGGATTCGCGCGAGCATATATAGCGATAACCGGAGAGGCGGCCCGCTGCCGCACCCTGCTGGCCGCCGCGCTCGCCACCGCGGCGGCCAGGATGGAGCGCCCGGCCCTGGCCGCCGCCGTCGATGCCATTGCCGTGTTCGCTCTGGGGCCGTCAGGCAAGTTCCAGGGGTGGTCAGTCCCGCTGGCGTGAGCTGCCGAACATGATCTCGTCCCAGGACGGCACCGACGAACGCCGACCGCGAGCCGCCTTCCGGCCCGCCCGCCCCGGCTGCTCTCCGGCGGGCTCAGCCGGAACCCCCTGGGCCTCCTGGGCCCCCTCGGCCCCTTGGACTCCCGGGCCCAGCTGGGCCGCCGCGGGCGCTGCGTGCGTCTCGACGGGCTCGTAATCGTCACGCGCTGGTTCCTCGGCCGCGACCCGCGGTGCCGGCGGGGCGGGCGCGGGCGGCCTGGCCTCGGCGGCGCTGTGGCGAGCGGACACCGGGCGCTCATGCCTGGCCCGGCCGCTGTTTCCGTGCCCCGCGGGCGCATCCTGGCCGGCCGCCGCATAGCCGATCGCGTCCTGCCCGGTGCCGTTGGATTCGGCTGCCGAGTGCGACGGCACGGCCTGACCAGATTCCCCGTGGCCAGGTCCCGCGGGACGGGAAGGCGTGTGGCCGGAGGCTACGCTGAGCCGCGGCTCCAGCCGGGTAACGGTCGCCTCGCCCGGAGGCGGTGACGGCGGCTGGGGCGGCTCGGCGCCCGACAGCGACATGCGGGCCGCGTTGTCGTCGGCTGGCAGCACGTGCCTGCGGCGTGGATCGAAGATCCACTCGGCGGTATGCATGCGACCGTCGGTGATGAAGGTGATTTCCACCTGCCAGCTGCCGTCGCCGCGCTTCTTCGCGTCCCATTGGGCGTCTTCCGGGTCCGCGCCGAACGCCTTCAGCCGGTCGGCCACGATCTCGCCCAGTCTCGGCCCGGGGGTCGCATCTCCGTGGCGGCGGACCGAGGCGGCCTGGGCCTGGTTCGCGACGTAGGCGCGTTCAGCCAGGACCGGTCCCTCGAACCAGCGCACGCGTTCGACCGCTATGCCGGCCGCGTCCGCGATTTCCTCCACCGTTTCACCGGCGCGGATTCGTGACTGGATCTCCTTGGGTCGCAACGGGCTCTCCACTTCGATCTCGTACTGCGCGAGCCGGGAGGTCTGGCCCATGGCGACCGCCCTGAGCCGCTCGTCTATCGGCAGCATGAAGCGTGCGCTGCGCCCCGGTATGGCCAGGACGGCGTAACGGCCGTCCTCGCTCACCGCGACGAAGCGCAGTTCCTGCATCGTCGTCCCTTCCGCTCCGACCCGTGAACCCCGTCCGCGCGCCGGTCCTACCGTCGCCGGGATCGCCCTTTGCGGATCGCCCTGTTCAGGTCGCCCTGTTCAGGTCGCCCTGTTCTGGCACTTTCCCGGCGTACTCTAGCCGAGCGGCGAGCCCGAAGGTCCCAGACCACTCCGCCTGACCTGAGTGTGTCGGGTCCGCAACGCCAAGGCCAGCACCGCGCCCGGCATGTCCGGAGTTAATCCAGGTATCCGGCTCCTATCCCGGAGTTACCCGACTAACCCCACCGACTTTAAGATGTTCGCTTACAGAACTATCTCTGCTAAGCTGAACACCTAAGATGTTCGCTTACAGAAGCATCTTGCGCGAGCAGCCCAGGCCCACGGCGGTGCGGGACAGTCACCGCGCGCCCTGGCTGGCGGTCGGCGTGGTCTGCTTCGGCGCGTTCATGGGCCAGCTGGACGCGAGCATTGTCACGATCACGTTTCCCTCTATGCAGCGTGACTTCGGCGTCCCGGTCGCGGCCGTCCAGTGGGTGTCCCTGGTCTACCTGCTCGGCCTGGTCGCGCTGCTGGCCCCGGCCGGACGGCTCGGCAACGCGGTCGGGCGCAAGCTCGTCTACACCTACGGCTTCGTGGTGTTCACGGTGGCCTCGGCGGCCTGCGGCCTGGCGCCGTCGCTGGACGTGCTGATCTTGCTCAGGCTCGTTCAGGCGCTGGGGGCGGCGATGCTCCAGGCGAACAGCGTGGCCCTGGTCACGACCAGCGCGCCGAAGGACAGGATGCGCTTCGCCCTGGGGATACAGGCCGGCGCGCAGTCGCTCGGGCTCGCCTTGGGCCCTACCTTGGGCGGCTTGCTGACCTCGACGGCGGGCTGGCGCGCCGTGTACTGGGTGAACGTGCCGGTCGGCCTGGTCGCGGTGGTCGCAGGCCGCTACCTGCTGCCGCGCACCAGGCAGTTCAGCCGGCCAGAGAAGTTCGACTGGCCGGGCACGCTGATGCTGGTGGCCTGGACCAGCGCCCTGCTCCTCGTACTGTCGGCGGTGTCGGGCCTGGACCTGCCTGCCTGGCTGGTCGCAGCGCTGGCCGCGCTGGGCCTGGCCGGCGCGGCCGCGTTCGCCCGGCGTGAGATGCGCACCGAGCACCCGCTGATCCCGGTGTGGCTGCTGCGCTCGGCTCCGCTGACCCGCGCGCTGGCCGGCGCCGCCTGCGGCTATCTCACCCTCTTCGGGCCGCTGGTACTGATCCCGCAGGTACTGGGGCACGGGCTCGGCGGCGGCCAGGCCCGCACCGGGCTGCTGCTGTCGGCCCTGCCGCTCGGGTTCGGCCTGGCTGCCCTGTTCGGTGACGCGATGCTGCCGAAGGCGTGGGGCGACAGGCGGCGCGGCTTCGCCGGTGCCCTCCTGACCTGCCTGGTCATGTGCGCGTCGGTCTTCCTGCCGGTCACTGCCGGCACCGTGGTCCCGCAGCTCGCCCTGGCGGGCCTGGGGCTGGGTCTCTTCGTCCCCGCCAACAACACCGTCATCATGCGCAGCACCGCTGACTCGTCCGCTTCCCTGCTCGGGGGCCTGGTCAGCATGGCCCGGGGGATAGGTACGACGCTCGGCATCTCGCTCATGGCACTGGCCCTGCACCTGGGGGCCGGCCACGCTGGCGCCGGCCACGGGTACGCTGGGTCGACGCAGGCGCGGCCCGCGTTCATCGTGCTCGCCGTCGTCTCCGCCGCTGCGGCCGCGATCGCGCTGGCCGCCCGCGGGCCGGGACGAGGCGAGGCCGGACGGCCCAGGGAGGCGGACCCGTCAGGTGCCTATCACTGAGGGAAACGCAGCGCAGGAATGCCTCGGCCAGGAGCAGATCGGCCCTGACCTGGCCGACATCGTGTCCCGGCTGCGCCGCGCCATGCGCCGCGCCGCGCGCGCGGCCGACCCCGAGCTGGGCCTGTCCGTGGCCCAGCTGGAGCTGCTGTCCTGCATGGCCGAGCACCCCGGCATCCGGCCCAGCCACCTGGCCCGGATGCTGCGGCTGGCGCCCAGCTCGGTGGCCACCCTGCTGTCCGGGCTCCAGTCGCCAGGCTACGTGCGGCGGACGAAGGGTGGTCCCGGCGCCGACGGCCCGGGCGACCGCCGCACCGTCAGCCTGGATCTGTCCCGGCAGGGCGCCGCCGCGGTCGCCCGCTGGCACCGTGTCAACCAGGACATCATCCAGGCTGCGCTGGCCGAACTGCCGCAGCGGGACCAGGCCGCGCTACGCGACGCCGCCCCAGCCCTGCGCGACCTGACCGCATCGATCGACGCCCAGGCGGACTGAGCAACGGCAATCAGAGGCTGCGGGGCGCCGCGGGCTCGCCTTCCCGCTCGGTTCCTTCGCCGCGAGGTTGCTGGTCGATCCGGCTGAGCTTGGAGGGCCACCAGTTCCACCGGCCGAGCAGCACGACCGTGCACGGCACCAGGACGGTGCGGACGATGAAGGTGTCCATCAGCACGCCTAGGGCCAGCCCGACGCCGACGTCGATGATCTGGCTGCCACCCGACTGGCGCCCGCCGACCAGCGCGAACACCGAGAACGTCCCGGCTAGCACCAGGCCGGCCGACGTTACCGTGGTACCGGTAGCGCCTACTGCCCGGCTGACTGCCTCGCGTAGCGGAAGATGCTGAGCCTCCTCCCTGATCCGACTCATGACCAGGATGTTGTAATCCTCGCCCAGCGCGAGCAGGAAGATGAACATCAGAAACGGGAGGATGAAGGTCAGGCCGCTCTCCCCGCCGAGCTTGATGAACAGCAGGACGGACAGCCCCAGGGCGGCGAAGAACGACAGCGCGACCGATGCGATCAGGTACACCGGCGCGACCAGCGACCGTATGACCAGGCAGAGCAGCAGGCCGATGATGATGATCGCGACCGGGACCACGTGCGCCAGGTCGCTGTCGGAGATATGGCTGATGTCGTAGAACGCGGGTGCCTCGCCACCCACCCCGTAGTCGGTGGCGCCCAGCGTCTTGGCCACCGTGGCCGCCTCGGTGCGGATCGCAGGCACCGCGTTCGCCGCCGCCGTGGTCGACGGGTCGCCCGCCTTCAGACCGGTCTCGAACTGAATCGTCTTGCCGTCCGGGCTGACGTACTGCGCGGTGGCCCGGTAGACCTCGTAGTCCTGGAGCGGGACCTTGCTGTTGGCCGGCGGTACACTCGGCAGGGCGGCGGGGTTGCCCAGCGCCTTGTGCAGTTCCTGGTACTGGGTTTCGGTCAGCGTGACGCCCGCCGGGTTCAGCGGCCCGGTGACGCCGGTGAACAGCCCGCTCGCGGCGAGCTGGCTGGTGGCCGTGACGATCGGCGCCGGGTCGTCCCAGACCGGCTGGGGCAGCTTGTAGACCAGGTTGGTCGGGTTGGCCGAGCTGGCCGGGAAATGCTTGGCCAGCAGCGCGGTGCCGGCTGCGGAGTCGGTCCCGGCCGGCGCGTTGATCGAGCCGCCGAACCCGCCGGGCTGGTAGCTGCCCACGCCGATCGCGAGCGCGCCGAACACGACAACGCCGATGACCAGCGGTATCGTCGGCCTGCGCACGAGCCGCGCCGCGACCCGCCCCCACAGGCCCGCCTTGCCGGTGCCCGCCTTGGTCTTGCTCGGCCAGAACGCGGCCCGGCCGAACACCGCCAGCAGCGCGGGCAGCAGGGTGAGCCCGGCCAGCAGCATGGTGCCGATCCCGATGGCCAGCGGGATGCCGAGCTCGGAGTAGATCTGGAAGGTGGCGACGAGCAGCGACAGCAGCGCCGCGATGACCGTCAGGGCGGAGAACGTGATCGTCTCGCCCACCCGCATGACCGCCGCGCGCACCGCGTCCTTGGGATCCGCCCCCTCGCGCAGATTCTCACGCACCCGGAACACCAGGAACAGCCCGTAGTCGGTGCCCGCGCCGAGGACCAGCACGATCAGCAGCAGCTGGGCGATGACGGAGACCTTCAGGCCGGCGTGCGCGGCCTCGCCGACCAGCGGTCCGGAGATGGCCACGGCGAAGAACGCGGGGATCAGCGTGATCAGCGGGGCCAGCAGTGACCGGAAGATCAGCAGCAGCAGGATCAGGATGAAGATCACGGACACGCCTTCGACCTGATTCCCCGTGTTGCCCGACTTGGCCTGCTGGTCGACGTTGATCGCGATCTGGCCGGCCAGGTGCACCTGCAGCCCGGCCGGGGGCGCCGCCTTGGTGATCTGCGTGCGGAGGTTGTCGACCAGCGTGGTCTGGTCCGGCTGGCTGGCCTGGTTGACGTCGGACAGCACCTGCAACTGCTCAGCCTGCTGGTCGGCCGACCGGCCCAGGTCGCGCACGGAGACCACGGTCGGAACCGTGGTCAGGTCGTGCTGCAGTGTGGCCAGCCAGGCGGTATCCGCCGTGCTGAGAGTGCCCTGGCTCACGGCCGCGACCACCTGCACGGGGACCAGGTTGGTGGCCCCGAACGGCGCTGCCAGCTGGGCGGCCTGCTCGCTGGGCGCACTGGCGGGCAGGAAAGCGCTGTTGTTGCCCTGGGTGACGCTGTTCAGCGACGGCAAGTAGTGCGGCACCGCGAACGCCGCGATGAGCCAGGCCGCGATAACGACCCAGCGGAACTTGACGGCGAACGCGCCGATTCCCCCGAAGATGGCGTGAATGCGCACGCCGCCAGCATATTGGGTCTCGCCTGTGGCGCGGCTTAGAGGCCGGCCACAAGACACGTTCCAGTGCCATGACGTGCGGCGCTTGCCGCCGTAAGCTTCGGTCATTGACTGACTAAGGGGGTTGAGTGATATGCGCCATCTGATAGGTGTCGTCCTGGCCATCGTCATGGCCGCGGCCATCTTCTTCGCCGCCTCGTGGGGCTACCTGAAGCTGCTCAGCAGCCCGGCCCGGGGCACCGTGCTGCCCGCCGGCGGTGGTTCCCTCATCCATGACCACGCCGTGCTCGAGGGTTTCGGCGCGCTGCTGGCCGTCGGCCTGCTGGCCGGGCTGCTGATCGCCGTGCCGCGAGTCTCCCCGCTGGCGGCCGGGCTGCCCGGGCTCGCGCTACTCGGCTGGACCGGGCTGTACCTGTTCAGCGTCCGGCGCGCGGTCCGGTATATCCCGCTGAAGTCGCACGCCTATGGCGCGGGATTCGAGGCCCTGCTTTTCGGCGGGCTACTGGCCGCGGCGGGCCTGGCCATGGTCATCCCCTTGTTCGTGCCGTCCAGGTGGATGCGCCGGGCCGTGGTGGCCGCCGCGCCCGCCACGTACGAAGCGCCCGCGCCTGACTATCCCGATCTGCAGGCGCCTGACTATCCCGATCTGCAGGCGACCCAGACCATCAGCGGCGGGATGCCGGCCGATTGGGCCGAGACCAGGCCGCAGCCGCGGGCGGAACCGGGGCCCATACAGGCACCCTGGGGCCCCGCGGAGCCCATCGGCCGCGAAGGCCAGGACACCACGGTCGACTTCAGCTGAGCCCGCTCGCTACTTGATGCCCAGCAGCTTCTCGGCTTTGGCCCAGGTGAACGCGGTGTCAGTCGGGGGCGGCCCGCAGACTCCCACGATTAGCTCGGTATCGCTTTCGCTGTAGCCTGCAGCGCCCCACACGACTCAGGCGGCGTGGAACTGCTCGGCTTCGGTCGAGCCGGCCAGCGCCACCGTCTCGGCGTTGGGCGAGATCGCCGAGGTGACCAGGTCGAAGTAGCCGGTGCCGACCTCGCGCTGGTGGCGCGTGGCGGTATAGCCGTACTTCTCCGCGGCGAACTCGGCTTCCTGCAGCCGGACGTAAGCGGGCATGCCCTCGGCGGCGAAGCCGCTGGCCAGCTCGAACATCGACTGGTTGAGCACGTGGAAGCCGGCCAGCGTGATGAACTGGAACCGGTAGCCCATGGCCGCGAGCTCCTTGCTGAACTTGGCGATCGTCTCATCGTCCAGGTGCGCGCGCCAGTTGAACGAGGGTGAGCAGTTGTATGCCAGCAGCTGGTCCGGATACTCGCTCTTGATCGCCTCGGCGAACTCGCGGGCGACGTCGAGGTCAGGGGTGGAGGTCTCCATCCAGATCAGGTCGGAGTAGGGCGCGTAGGCCAGCCCCCGGGCGATGCACGGCCCGATCCCGTTCTGGACCCGGTAGAACCCTTCCGCGGTGCGCGTCCCGGTCACGAACGGCCGGTCTCTCTCATCCACATCCGAGGTCAGCAGCGTGGCGGCATGCGCGTCCGTGCGCGCGACCACCAGCGTCGGCACGCCGCACACGTCGGCAGCCAGCCGGGCGGCGTTCAGCGTCTTGATGTGCTGGCCCGTCGGGATGAGGACCTTCCCGCCCAGGTGGCCGCACTTCTTTTCGGACGCCAGCTGGTCTTCCCAGTGCACGCCGGCGGCGCCGGCCGCGATCATGGACTTCATCAGCTCGTACGCGTTCAGCACGCCGCCGAACCCGGCTTCGGCGTCGGCGACGATAGGCGCCAGCCAGTAAGGCGACCCGGACACGTCGCCGTCGGCCGACTCTGACCAGGAGATCTGGTCAGCCCGCTGCAGTGCGTTGTTGATCCGGCGCACCACCTGCGGGACCGAGTTGACCGGGTACAGGCTCTGGTCCGGGTAGGTCTGCCCGGCCAGGTTCCCGTCCGCCGCCACCTGCCAGCCAGACAGGTAAATCGCCTTCAGCCCGGCCTTGACCTGCTGTACCGCCTGGTTGCCAGTGATCGCGCCGAGGGCCGTGACGGAGTCTTCTGAGGCCAGCAGCGTGCGCAGGCGCTCGGCGCCGAGCCGGGCCAGCGTGTACTCCTCCTGCACGCTGCCGCGCAGGCGCACGACATCCTCGGCCGAGTACGTCCGGGAGGTGTCCTTCCAGCGAGGGTCGGTTTCCCACTCCTTGTTTAGCCTGGCCGCCTGCTGGCTGATCGTGTCCACTGTCGTGCCTTTCTCAACTGCCGGGATCCGGGGGGTCCGCGCCGGACGTTTACCTCAGGTTGGCCCGGCAGACCACGTCTGAGTAGGGTCCTAGGTCCTCAAAATCCTCTATTTTTTCCAAAGAAATAAGATAGACTGTCTTTACGATGGAAGAACTACGAAATTTGGCCCAGTCCGATGGTATAGACCTTTTGACCTTCGGACAGCGGCTGCGTCACATGCGCCGGTCCCGCGGCCTGACCCTGACCGAGCTGGGGGAGCGGGTGGGCCGCGCCCCTTCCGCGCTGTCACTGCTGGAGAACGGCCGCCGGGAGCCGAAGCTGTCGCTGATTGAGCAGCTGGCCACGGCCCTGTCGGTCCCGATGGGCGAACTGCTGAGCCGGCAGCCGCCCAGCCGCCGGGCACAGCTCGAGATCGCACTGGCCGACGCGCAGCTGGACCCGTCCTACCGGCGTCTCGGACTGCCGCAGCTCAAGATCGGCGCGCGGGTGCCCACCGACGTGCTCGAGCACTTGGTCGCGGTGGCAGCGGAACTACGGGCCAAGCAGTCCAAGCCGGCCGCCACCCCGGAAGAAGCCCGGGCCGCGAATGCGGCACTGCGGAAGGCCATGCGCGAGCGGGACAACTACTTCGCGGTCATCGAGCGCACGGCGGCGGCCGCGGTGAGCTCGGGCGGGTACTCAGGCGGCGCCCTGTCCCAGGGCATGCTGGTCTCGGTGGTCAGCCGGCATGGCTTCGCGGTCCGGTACGTCCAGGACCTGCCCCGCTCGGTGCGGTCGCTGACCGACCTGCGGCACCGGCGGATCTACGTCAAGCAGGAGTCGGTCGGCGCCCACTCGCCGCGCGCCGTGGTGCTGCAGGCGCTCGGGCACTTCCTGCTCGGCCACCAGGTACCGCGCGACTTCGCCGACTTCCTGCGGCAGCGGGTCGAGGCGAACTACTTCGCCGCCGCCGTGCTCATGCCGGAGCCGGCCGCCGTGCCGCTGCTCGAACGGGCCAAGCAGGACCGGGACCTCGCGGTCGAGGACCTGGTGGACTTGTTCTCCGTGTCTTACGAGATGGCCGCGCACCGGTTCACCAACCTGGCCACCCACCATCTGAACCTGCCCTGCCACTTCGTGAAGAACGACGCGAGCGGAATCATCTACAAGGCGTACGAGAACGACGGGGTGCTGTTCCCCGCTGATCTGGCGGGCGCGATCGAGGGCCAGCGGCTGTGCCGCCAGTGGTCGGGACGGCAGGTATTTGCCGCCGTCGACCGGTTCTCCCCGTACTACCAGTACTCGGACACCCCGTCAGGGACCTACTTCTGCATCGCCCAGGTCGACCCGCGCGCCGACCAGGGCTTCGCTATTACGCTCGGCGTGCCGTTCGAGCATTCCCGCTGGTTCCGCGGCCGTGAGGCGACCACCCGGACCCGGTCGGCCTGCCCGGACGGCGAGTGCTGCGCCCGCCCGCCCGCCGCCCTGTCCGAACGCTGGGAGGGCAACGCATGGCC
Organism: uncultured Actinomycetes bacterium; assembly: GCA_963835775.1. Classification (GTDB taxonomy): domain Bacteria; phylum Actinomycetota; class Actinomycetes; order Streptosporangiales; family Streptosporangiaceae; genus Palsa-504. The sequence goes on from CAWIHB010000020.1 coordinate 76,675, forward strand.
GTCGGCCCGGGCGCACTCGCACATCCTGTCCGCCCTGCCGGCCGGGAGCTTCCCCGGCGTCGACGACGCCGACATCTACGAGTTCCTCGACCGGCACGCCCAGGACTGACCTGAAGGGCGGCGATTGCGTTCCGGTCTCACTCAGCTGCGGTCTCGGTCAGCTGCGGTCTCGGTCAGGGGCGCTCGAGGTCGCCGCGGATCTCGTCGGCGAGCGCGTGGATCTTCTGCTCGGTCTCGCGCAGCGTGGCCTCGGCCTTGGCCGTCCGCTCGGCCGCCCGCCGCTCGCGCCAGGTGGGCTTGACGCCCGTCCGCTCCGTCCGCCCCGATCGCCGGATCCAGCTCACCATCAAGCACTCCTTCCACGCGGCTGTACCGCAGTGGCATCCGTGCTACCCGCTCCCGGCCGTTCCATGTCAGCGCCTGCACTCGGCGGCTCCATGTCAGCGTCCGGCCGCGTCGTGGCTGACGTAGTAGCCGAGACCCGGGACCCGGTAGATCAGGCCCTCGCCCTCCAGGATCCGCATAGCCTTGCCGACCGTCTGCCGTGAATGGCGGTGGTCCCGGCGCAGCACCGCGATCGACGGCAGCCGCGCGCCCGGAGCGAGTTCCCCCATAGCGATCTGTTCGCGGATGAATGCGGCGAGCCGCATGTAGGCCCGCGGATCTGGCTGCCCGGCTCCCGTCATGCCCCGGATCGTACACGATGAGTATCGAAAGTAGTCGACTATTTACAGACAATCACGAGAAATCGGCCGTCACCCTCGCGCCCGACTTATCCCGGCCGGCCCGGTCCGAACTCGAGGTCCCGGACCGGTTTATGATCCGCGGGACACAGACCGGGCCGGTGCCACCGTGGCCCGGGTCGGGTCATCCGCTCACGGTGTCGGGGAGCTTGCCGGTCGCGCCGAGCTTGTAGGCGATGATCAGGTCCCGCTGGGTGCTGGACAGCGCGGCGCCGGCGCCGGCGATCACGTAGTCGCCGTCGACGGCGACCGGCGCGTTGCTCCCGGCGGACATCGGCGTCTTGAACAGGATGGCGCCGGTGGCCGCGTCGAGCGCGTACAGGTCGCCGTGGAAGGTGGTGGTGAGCACGACGTCATTGGTCACCGTCGCGGCGCCGTACGGCGAGGACGGCAGCAGGGTGTCCCAGGCGACGGTGCCGGTGTCCTGGTTGACCGCGACCATCTCGCCGGTGCCGTTCTCGACCGCCTCGAGGACGGTGGTCTCCGACCCGGTGTAGCCGGCCGGGGTGGCGGGCAGCGCCAGGTCGTTGACGGCCGCGAAGGTGGTGGCGCCGTTGCTGGCCAGCTGGGTCAGGATGCCTCCGTAAAGGCTCGGCTCGAGGCAGTACTGCGCGGGCAGGAGGCCGCGGGAGGTGGGCGTGGCGTGCTCGGTGAGCAGCCCGTCGTTCTCATGCCCGTCGTGCCCGCCGACCGGGAGCTGCCACAGCAGCTTGCCGGTCTGCGCGTCAAGCTCGATCAGGATGCCGGCCTTGCCGCCGTCGATCACCACCTGGCGCCCGCCCGCGGTGGTCAGCACCGGCGGATCCTGCAGGTCCCAGTCGTACAGGTCGTGCGGGGTGAGCTGGTAGTACCACAGCAGCTTCCCGGCCGGGCTCAGCTTCACCACCGAGTCGGTGTACAGGTCCGGGCCGGGCCGGCTGCTACCCAGTGGGTAGCTCGCCGTGCCGAAGATCGGGGCGGGGTTGGCGATGCCCATGTAGATGTTGCCCTGGGCGTCGAACGACGGCGTATACCACAGCCCGCCGCCGGAGTTGACGCCGGGGTTGCCCCACAGGTTCTGCACCTGGTTCCAGGACCACTCCGGCGCGCCGGTCCGTGCGTTCAGCGCGAACAAGATGCCCTCGCCGCCGGCGCCGTACTGAATCGTCACGTTGGCCGGCACGGTGGACACGTACACGGTGCCGTGGTTGTAGCCGGGCGCCATGGCGATGCCCTCGTGGTCGTTGCCGATCAGCGTCCGGCTCCACAGCTGCGCCCCGGTCGCGGCGTCCAGGGCGACCGCGGACTTGGCGGTGGCCGCGTACACGACCCCGCCGGCCAAGTTGACGCCGTCCGGCCCGCCGTTGGGCGAGTTGTAGTCGTGCCTCCACAAGACCTGGCCGGTGGCCAGGCTGATCGCGTACACGTTGGACTCCAGGTCCTGGACGTACACCACCCCGTTCACGATCACCGGCGTCGTCGCGTAGGCCCCGTCGGTATGGGTCGTGGATATCGTCAGCGGCACCGTCCACGCTACCCCGAGCTTGGCGACGTTGCTGCTGGTGATCGCGCTGGCCACGTCGCGGGTGTTGGCCAGGTCGGCGCCTGGCTGGGTCCAGCTCGCCGCGGGCAGGCCCGTTCCGGCCGGGGCGCTCCCGGCCACCGCCGTCCCGTGCTTGGACGGGCACGCCAGGCTGCTCGCGCCGCTGCTACTGCTGCTGCTCGAACAGCCGCCGGCGACCAGGGCCGCCGCGGCCACCAGCGCCGCGCCCGCCACCGCGGGCCGGCGGGCGCCCACCGCGGGCCGGCGGGCGCCCACTACGGGTCGGCGGGCGCTCAGCGCGGGCCGGCGGGCGCTCACCGCGGGTCGGCGGGCGTCCGCCGTAGTGGCTTCCTTGTTCATGGCTCACCGCTCCCGGTGTTCGCGTCCTTGAACAGTTCAGCCGTAACGGTGGCACGGTCCGCCTGACCGCGGCAGGGGTGAAACCACCCACACCGCCTGGCGGCGGGACCGGGCCTGCCTTTAGGTGCGGCGGGACCGGGCCTGCCTTTAGGTAAAGCCGACGTCGAGGACGAAATGACCGAGCCGCAGGTCGAGTTGCCCGCCGCCGGCCCAATGGACGATGTACGCGAGGAGGATGATGGCCAGGACCGTGACCACCAACCAGAAGAAGAACACGACGATACCGGGAATGGCGTACCCGGCCACGCTTCTCGTTCTAGCCACGCCGCCCAGCTACCCGCCGCGGCCCGACTTATTCTGGCATCGTGACGTCGCAAACCTTCCGTGTCCACGTCGATCCGGAGAAGTGCCAGGGGCACAACCGCTGCTACAGCGTGTCTCCTGACCTGTTCGACCTCGATGACCTGGGCATGTCGTCAGAGGCAGGGGACGGCCTGGTGACTGCCGAACTGGCTGGCCAAGCCCGTCTGGCGGTGGACAACTGCCCGGAGCAGGCCATCTCGCTGACCGAGGTGCAGCCGTGAGGCGCCGGCACCCGCCGGTCGAGAACTGGGCCACCGACTTCGATCATGTCGACCCCGTCTGGGCGGCCGACCCCTACCCGATCTGGGAGGATCTGCGCCAGCGCTGCCCGGTAGCGCACAGCGACCGGTACGGCGGGACCTGGCTGCCGGTCACGCACGAGCTGGTGTCAGAGGTGGCCTACGACACCGAGCACTTCACCTCCCGGTCGATCGTGGTCAGCGAGCGGCGGCCCGGCCCCGACGACCTGCCCGCGCCCATCGGGCTGTCCCCGCCGATCAGCTCGGACCCGCCCTACCACGGGCCGGTCCGGCGGATGCTGCTGCCCGCCTTCGCGCCCAAGCCCGTCGCCGCGCTTGAGCCGTTCACCCGCCAGCTGTGCCGGGACCTGCTGGCCGAGACGGAGGGAAAGACGAGCTTCGACGCGGCTACCGAGTACGCACAGCACATCCCGGTGCGCGTCATCGTCAGGTTCCTCGGCTTCCCCCAGACCGACGCCGACCTGTTCCGCCGCTTCATCCGGCTGGTCCTGGAGGAGGTCGACCGTCCCGCCGAAGAGCGGGAGACGATGTTCGGCGACCTCGACGACTACATGGACGCCCAGATCGAGGACCACCTGGCCCACCCCAGGGACGACCTGACCTCGTTCCTGCTCCAGGCCGAGATCGGCGGCAGCGGGCTGTCGGTGGAGCACATCCGCGGCACCATGATCCTGCTGATGATCGCCGGGATCGACACCACCTGGTCGGCGATCGGCGCCTCGCTGTGGCACCTGGCCCGGCATCCCGCCGACCGCCGCCGGCTGGCCAGCCGGCCCGAGCTGATGAGCACCGCCGTGGAGGAACTGCTGCGCGCCTACGCGCCGGTCACGATGGCCCGGCTGGTCGCCAAGGACTTCGACTTCCACGGGCACCCGCTCCAGGAGGGCGACTGGCTGCTGCTGCCGTTCCCGGCCGCCAACCGGGACCCGGCCATGTTCGAGAACCCGGGCGTGGTCCAGCTCGACCGGGCCAGGAACCGGCACGCCGCGTTCGGCCTGGGCCGGCACCGCTGCCTGGGCTCCAACCTGGCCCGGATGGAACTGCGCGTGGCCCTGGAGGAGTGGCTGGCCCGCTACCCGGACTTCGAGCTGTCCGACCCGGCCGGCGTCACCTGGTCGGGCGGGCAGGTCCGCGGGCCGCGCACCCTCCCGGTCAACATCCTGGGTGGCCCGGCCGCGTGAGAGGCGGCCCGTTCGGACCTTTAATAATGATGCCGAACGGGCCAGGGTGCCAGCGGCCGGCCACCAGGCGCCAGTCCGGGGGCCAGCCGTAAGTCCAGGCTCCAGGGCGCCTCGATCAGCCGCTGGATATCCTCGCCGAACGGCCGGTCCGCCTCGATCGGCGCGACCAGGCCCGCCAGCCAGTCCAGCACCGGCAGGCAGCCGGCGGGCGGCTCGCGCCCGGACAGCGCGGCGGCCTGGTAGCCGGCCAGCAGCTCGCAGGCCACCACCGCGCGGGCGTGCCGCAGCGCGGCGGACAGCTTCTCGGCCGCCTCCCAGGCGAATGACTGCACATCCTCCTGGCCGCCTGAGGTCTCGATCAGGCCGACCGGCGTGGCGGCGGCCAGCCGGCGCATGGCGTGGATCTCCCCGGCGGCCCGCTTGTGCACGGGCGTCAGGCCCGCCTGCGGACCGGGGTCGCGGGCCAGCTGCGCGGGCAGCCCGGTCACGGCCGGATCCATCAGCCGGTGCACGCGGGCCGCGGCCACCTCGGCCGCATGGCAGAACGCCGCCGTGAGCTGGTCGCAGTGCGCGGCCAGGTCGATGCCGTGGAACCCGGCCGTGCCGGTGAACTGCCCGTCCAGGAAGGCGGGGGAGTCGGTCACCCCGGTCAGGGCGCGCCGCACCGCCGCGTCGAGCAGCGCCGCGGCCCGCTGCACCTGGGCCAGCACCGGGCCCGCCACCCGGAACGAGACCGGCGCCTGCAGCGACCGCGGCAACGGGTCGTCGCCTGCGGCCGTGCGGAGCCTGCCCAGCACCCCGGCCAGCACATCGTCACCCCGGGCGCAGGCGGCCCGGTACGGGTCGCGCGGCGCCCGGACCGCGGCGATGGAAAGCGCGGCCGCCGCCTCCATGAGCGAGGCGAGCACGGCCGTCTCGCCCAGCCGGAGCGCACCCAGGCCGGTGGCTCCGGGCACGCCCTGGATCAGGGCGATGCCCTCCTTCGGGCCGAGGCTGAACGCCCCGAGCCCGGCCTCGCGCAGCACCTGGCCGGCCGGGACCGCGGTCCCGTCCGGCCCGAGCACCCGGCCGATGCCGGCCACCGGCCCGAACGCGTGAGCCAGCTGCATGATCTCGCCTGCGGACCCGGCGCCGCCGCGGGGCACGGCGGGCAGGATGCCGCGGTCGAGGAAGTCGGCCAGCCGCTGGCACAGCTCACCGGACACGGCGGCATCGCCGGACAGGAACGTCGTCAGCCGGGCCCCGATGACCGCCCGGACCTCGGCCGCGCCCAGCCACGGCGGGCCGCCCGTGGCCCGGGCCAGCAGCAGGTTGCGCTGGTGCGAGCGCTGCTGGTCCTCGGTCAGGCGGACCGAGGACAGCGCCCCCATCCCGGTGCTGACGCCGTACACCGGCCGCCCGCCCGCCAGCGCCCGCAGGGCCAGCTCGCGCTGCCCACGCACCCTGGCCAGCAGCGCGGCCTCGATGCGGACGTCCTGGCCGGCCGCCACGGCCCGGATCAGGCCAGGATCCGCCCGGCTGGCCTCGGTGATCTCCGCCGCGGGCCGCACTAGCGGTACCGCAGCATCGTGCCGGCGTCGCGCTGCTCGGCGCGGCGCAGGATGGCCAGACCGACGGCGATGTCGAGGATGGCCAGGCCGCGATGCCACAGCAGGATCCGCTCGTCGTCGCGTTCCCGACCCGGCCGGGTGCCGGCCACGACCTGGCCCAGCTCGGCGTGCAGCGAGGCGGCGGAGAGCCGGCCGGTGTCCACGTGCCGGCGCAGCGCGCCGAACCGCCCCGACTGCGCCTCCCGCCAGTCGTCCACCACGACCTTGTCCATCACGTCGAGCAGGTCGAGTTCCACGGCGCTGATCGTGCCGTAAGGCACGACGAAGGCGCCTGGCTTGACCCAGGCGGTGCGCAGCAGCGGCTCGGGGGCGGTCAGCCGCGACGCCTCGACCAGGATGTCGGCGCCGTCGAAGACCTCCTCGGCGGAGACGGCCACCCGGACGGGCGTGCCGGTGACCGCGGCCAGCTGCTGCGCGAAGGCCTCGCGGGAGGCGGGCCGGCGGCTGGTGACCCGGATCTCATCCAGGTCGAACAGCTCGTCGACCAGCACGATGTTCCAGAACGCGGTCCCGCGGGCCCCGACGTGGCCGAGCACCCGGGCGTCCGGCCTGGCCAGGTAGCGGGCGCCCACGGCGGTCATCGCGCCGGTGCGGCAGGCCGTGATCAGGGTGGCATCCATGATCGCCAGCGGAACGCCCGTCCGCGGGTCGTACAGGGTCAGCAGCCCCAGCTCGCTGGGCAGCCCGGCGGCGTAGTTGGCCACGAAGTCACCCACCACCTTGACGCCGCTCACCCCGGCCCCCGACAGGTGGCCGCGCAGCACGTTGAAATGGCCGGCGCCGTCGTTGTCCGGGACCAGGTGCACCCGGGGCTCGATCACCGTGCGTCCCTCGCCGTGCGCGCGGACCGCCTCTTCCACCGCGGCCACGATGTCGGCGTTGGACAGGCCGAGTGAGTCGATGTCCGGCCCGGACAGGAACCGGAGCCACAGCCCGCCAGAGGAGTCAGCGTCCACCCCAGCAACTTAGCGCCAGGCCACGGATCAGAGCCGGACCCGGCTTCCTATGCCTGGCCCCCGGACCTGTCATGCTGGTCGGGTGACCGATCCGCCTCCGCCGCAGGGCCGCCTGGCCCGGCTGTTCAGGTACGCCGACGCGCGCCGCGTCCCGCTGCGGACCATCGTGGTCACGGTCGCGGTGGTGGCGTGCACCTACCTGGCCGGGCTGCTGATCTACCGGCTGCGGACACTTGTGCTGCTGGTCATCGTGGCGGGGTTCGTCGCGCTGCTGCTCAACCCGCTCGTGGTCCTGCTGCAGCGGCGGATCCCGCGCCGGGGCCTGGCGGTGACGATCGTCACCCTCGTGGCTCTGGTGGTCTTCGCCGTCCTGGCTTACTCGTTCGGCAATCCGCTGGTCAACGGAATCACGGACCTGGCCGGCCTGCTGCCCGGCTACGTCGCAAGCGCGCAGCACGGCACGGGCTGGATCGGTCACCTCGCGACCAAGTACCACGTGCAGTCCTGGGTGCAGAAGAACGCACCCAAGCTGGTGACCTACGCCGAGTCGCTCAGCAAACCGGTCCTCACGGTCGGCAAGGGCGCCATCTCCCTGCTGATCGAGCTGTTCACGATCTTCGTCCTGGTCCTGCTCCTGCTGCTCGAAGCGCCCAAGATGCGCAGGTGGATCCTCGGCCAGATGCGGCCGGAGCGCGCGGCCACCGTCACCCGGATAGGCTCCGAGGTCAGCGGGAGCGTCACCGGGTACATGCTGGGCAACCTGCTGACCTCGCTCATCGCCGGGGTCGTGGTGTTCGTGACGCTGATGGTCGTCGGCGTGCCGTTCCCGCTGCTGTGGGGCCTGTGGGTCGCCCTGGTCGACTTCCTGCCGATGATCGGCGGGGCCCTGGCCGGCATCCCGACCGTCCTGTTCGCTTTCGTCCATAGTGTTACCGCGGGCGTCGTCACCCTGGTTGTCTTCCTGGTCTACACCCAGATCGAGAACCACGTGCTGAACCCGGTGGTCATGAGCCGGACGGTGCGCGTCAGCCCGCTGCTCGTCCTGATGGCGGTGCTGGTCGGCGCCGAGCTGGGCAACCTGGTCGGTGGCCTGTTCGGCGGCTTCGTCGCGGCGCTGCTGGCCATCCCGGTGGGCGGCGCGCTGCAGGTGCTGGTCCGCGAGGCCTGGCAGGCCACCGCCGCGCCTGCCACGGCCCCGGGGCAGGCCGGTGCCCCGCCTGATCAGGGGCAGCGGGACAGTGAGCTCTTTCCCGCCGTGCCTGATGTGCGGGACCATGACAGCTAAGACGCAGCCGTCGTCACAGGAGGGCCGGTCATGCCGCAGTCGTCAGTCCTGGGAATAGTGCTCGCGGGCGGGGCGGGTACCCGCCTGAGCCCACTGACCGCGGATCGGGCCAAGCCAGCCGTGCCGTTCGGCGGGCTGTACCGGCTGATCGATTTCGCCTTGTCGAACATGGCCAACGGCGGCATCCGCAAGATCTGCGTGCTGACCCAGTACAAGAGCCACAGCCTGGACCGCCACATCTCCACCACCTGGCGGATGAGTTCCCTGCTCGGCAACTACGTGACGCCGGTCCCGGCCCAGCAGCGGCTCGGCCCGTACTGGTACACCGGCTCGGCGGATGCGATCTACCAGTCGATGAACCTGATCAACGACGAGAAGCCGGACATCGTGATCGTCTTCGGCGCCGATCACGTGTACCGGATGGACCCCCAGCAAATGATCGACCACCACGTGGCGCACGGGGCCGGGGTGACCGTGGCGGCCATACCGGTGCCGCGGCTCGAGGCCTCGGCGTTCGGCATCGTCAGCGTGACCGCGGACGGCCGGACCATCGACGCGTTCCTGGAGAAGCCCGCCGACCCGCCGCCGATGCCAGGCAACCCGGACCTGAGCTACTCGTCCATGGGCAACTACGTGTTCGACACCAACGTGCTGGTCGACGCGCTGCGCAAGGACGCGGAAGATGAAACGAGCCGGCACGATATCGGCGGCAACATCATCCCGAACCTGGTCCGGAACGGCGGCGCCCAGGCGTACGACTTCATGCTCAACGAGGTGCCGGGAGCGACGCCGCGGGACGCGGGCTACTGGCGCGACGTCGGCTCGCTCGAATCCTACTTCGATGCTCACATGGACCTGTGCGCGGTGGAGCCGATCTTCAACCTGTACAACGACAAGTGGCCGATCCTGACTTCCGTGCCTTCGCTGCCGCCGGCCAAGTTCGTGCACGAGGCAGGCGACCGGATCGGGCGGGCCATGGACAGCCTGGTCAGCCCGGGCGTGGTGATCTCCGGCGGCCTGGTGCGCCAGTCCGTGCTCTCACCCGGGGTGCGGGTGAACAGCTGGGCCACGGTCGAGCGGTCGGTGCTGCTGCACAACACCAAGATCGGCCGTCACGCCGTGGTCAGGGACGCGATCATCGACAAGAACGTGAACGTGCCCGAATGGGCTCAGGTCGGCGTGGACAAGGAGCACGACCGGGCCCGCGGCTTCGTGGTCTCGGCGGGCGGCATCACCGTGGTGGGCAAGGGCCAGGAGGTCAACCCGTGACCAGCGGCCCGCCGGCCGGCCAACCGAGGGTGGCACAGCTGAGGGTGGCGCTGCTGACCCGCGAGTACCCGCCCGACGTGTACGGCGGCGCGGGCGTGCACGTCACCTACCTGGCCCGCGAGCTGGCCCCGCTGGTCGACCTGACCGTGCACTGCCAGGGCGAGGACCGCCCGGGCGCGGTCGCGCACCAGCCCTGGGACCGGCTGGCCGACGCCAACCAGGCGCTCCAGGTGATCTCCACCGACCTGTCCATGACCGCCGGGGTGGGCACCGCGCAGCTGGTCCACTCGCACACCTGGTACGCCAACCTGGCCGGCCACCTGGCAGCCCTGCTCTACGGCATCCCGCACGTCATGACCATGCACTCGCTCGAGGCGCTGCGGCCGTGGAAGGCGGAGCAGCTCGGCGGCGGATACCACCTGTCCAGCTGGTGCGAGCGGGTCTCGGTCGGCTCGGCCACCGCGGTGGTGGCCGTCTCGGGCGGCATGCGCGCCGACATCCTGGCCGCCTACCCCGAGATCTCTGCCGAACGGATCCGGGTGATACGCAACGGCATCGACACCGCCGAGTACCAGCCTGATCCGGGCACCGAGGTGCTCCAGCGCTACGGCATCGACCTGGGCCGCCCTTACGTGATCTTCGTCGGCCGCATCACCAGGCAGAAGGGCGTGCCCGTGCTGCTGCGCGCGGCCTCCGGTCTGGTGCCCGAGGCCCAGCTGGTGCTGTGCGCGGGCCAGGCCGACACCGCGGAACTGGAGGCCGAGGTCACCGGGCTGGTGAACGGCCTGCGCGCCACCCGCTCCGGCGTGGTGTGGATCCCGGAGATGCTGCCTAAGCCCGAGGTGATCCAGCTGCTCTCGCACGCCGCCGTGTTCGCCTGCCCGTCGGTCTACGAACCGCTCGGCATCGTGAACCTGGAGGCCATGGCGTGCGGCACCGCGGTGGTGGGCTCGCGGACCGGGGGCATCCCCGAGGTCGTCGCCGACGGCGAGACCGGCCTGCTGGTGCCGCCGGGCGAGCCCGGGCCGCTCGGGGCCGCGCTGAACACCCTGATCCAGGACCCGGACCGGGCCGAGGCCATGGGCCAGGCCGGCCGCAAGCGCGCGGTGGCCGAGTTCGGCTGGCCGGCCATCGCCGCCCAGACCGCCGCGCTCTACGCCGAGCTCGCCGCCAGCGGGTAACGAGATGGCCGTGGTAGCCGGCCTGGGCAGCTGGGCCAGACGGGTCAAGCTCCGGACGGCGGTCCTGGACAGCGTGATCCTGGCCGCCGCCTGGGCCGGCCTACGGCTGGCCGGCCCCCGGGCTAGACAGAGCGGTCAGTCGGCTGGTTCGTAGTCAGCAACCGGGAGGCATGTACCCGCAGGTCCTCTCGCCGTGACAGCATGACGGGATGAAGGTGCTGCGCACACCCGAGGAGCGTTTCACCGACCTGCCCGGCTTCGGCTACCCGCCGCGGTACGCCGACGTCGGCGAACTGCGGCTGGCCTACGTGGAGGCCGGGCCAGCCGACGGCGAGCCGGTCCTGCTGCTGCACGGCGAGCCGAGCTGGTCATTCCTGTACCGCAAGGTGATGCCGGTTCTCGCCGACGCCGGGCTGCGGGCCATCGCGGCCGACCTGGCCGGCTTCGGCCGTTCGGACAAGCCTGCCGACACGGGCGATCACACCTATGCCAGACACGTGGAGTGGATGCGCGCGCTCGCCTTCGACCGGCTCGACCTGCACGGCGTGACCCTGGTCGGCCAGGACTGGGGCGGCCTGATCGGGCTGCGGCTGGTCGCCGAGCATCCGGGCCGGTTCGCCCGCGTCGTGGCGGCCAACACCGGGCTGCCCACCGGCGACCAACCCATGCCGGATGTCTGGCTGCGGTTCCGCGAGGTCGTCCGCACCGTGCCCGAGCTGAGCGTGTCCCGGCTGGTGCAGTCCGGCTGCCAGACGACGCTGGCCCCGGAGGTCCTGGCCGCCTACGAGGCGCCGTTTCCCGGGCCGGCCTTCACCGCCGCCGTGCGGGCCATGCCCAACCTGGTACCCGCCACCCCCGACGACCCGGCCTCCGAGGCGAACCGGGCCGCCTGGCGCCGGCTGTCCGCCTGGGACCGGCCGTTCCTGGTGGCGTTCAGTGACCGCGACCCAATCACCGGGGCCATGGCCCCGATCCTGAAGCGCGCGATTCCCGGCGCGGCGGGCCTGGAGCACCCGGTGATCTCAGGGGCCGGCCACTTCCTGCAGGAAGACGCCGGCGAGCGGCTCGGCGCGGTGATCGCCGACTTCATCCACGCCCACCCCGCCGGTTAGGCGCATCCCGTGGATCTTGCCGGGCCTGTCCCGCGCCCGCCCGGGTATCCCGCCAGCTCATTCCTGTTACCTGAGCCAGGAGATTAACGATGACCGATATCACGCCCGCCGAGGCGGGCGTCACCACCAAGCTAAGCCACCGGTCGGTAACCGATACCGTCTCGGCATTCACCAACATCCTGGCCGCCAAGGGGGTGAAGCTCTTCGCGGTGATCGACCAGAGTGCCGAGGCGAGCCAGGTGGGCCTGTCCCTCAGGCAGACCACGCTGGTCATCTTCGGCAGTCCGGTCGCAGGCACGCCGGTCATGGCGGTCGCACCGCTGGCCGCGCTCGACCTGCCGCTCAAGATCCTGGTCTGGTCCGACGAAGGGCAGACCAAGGTGTCCTACTACACCCCGGCCGCCCTCGCGGCCCGGCACCAGTTGCCCCCCGAACTGGCCGGGAACCTGGCCGCGATCAACGCGCTGACCGACGCCCTGGTGAGCTCCTGACCAAGAACAACCCGAGCACCTTCAACGGCGATGTGCCGTCCGGTGCCCGGCTGCCAGGCCGTGACCGACCGCGAAGGCCAAGTGCCCGGCGGCGAAACCGACGCCGTTTACCCGACCGTCCGGTAGGTCAGTCAGGAAGTCGGCCCGGTACCTACGGGTGGGCCATAGCCTGGCCGGGCCTCAGGCCAGCCCGTCGCTCGCGGCGGCGTCCCCTTCCAGCGGCCCGGTGATGACCTCGATGGGCCCGGTCGCATCGTCCAGCGTCCCGTCGAGCGGCTCGGGCACCTTGGGCAGCACCTGCTCGACGTAGGCCCTGGTCGCGGCCTTGGTGCCGACGTCGCGGCCGGCCGCCTCCGACATGTACCAGCGGTGCTCGAGGACCTCGTGGAAGATCTCGGCCGGGGCCAGCCGTCCGCGCAGTTCCGCGGGGACCGCGGCGATCACCGGGTCGTAGATCTCCTCCAGCCACCGGTTGGCCGCCACCATCTCGGAGATCGGGCGCCCTTCCTTCTGCTCCAGCCAGGCGCGGTAGCCAGCGATGTCGTTGAGCAGCCGGCGCGCCTGGTTCTCCCCGGCGTCGATCCCGGTGCGCAGGAACAGCTGCCTGGCGAAATGCCCCGACTCCGAGACCCGGGTCCGCAGCCGCAGCTTGTTGCCCTCCGGGGTGGGGATCAGCTCGACCTCGTCGGCGTCGAAGCCGAGCTTGTTCAGCCGGTGCAGCCGTTCCGCGATCTGGCGCCGCTGGTCCTGCGGGCGCAGGATCTCTTCGCGGGTCAGCTCACCCCACAGCGACCAGTAGCGCTTGTCCAGCTCATCGGCGATCTCGACCGGGTCGATATCGAACGGGAGCCGCCCGCCCGCCTGCAGGTCGAGCAGCTCGCCGGCCACCCGTTCCCGGGCCAGGTCGACGTCATACCTGCGCTGCCCGTCGCTCAGCGCCGGATGCTGCTCGCTGGTCTCGGCGTCGACCAGGTACGCCTCCAGCGTGCCCGCGTCGTGCCGGTACAGCGTGTTCGACAGCGAGCAGTCGCCCCAGAAGAACCCCGACATGTGCAGCCGGACCAGCAGTTCCACCAGCGCGTCGAGCAGCCCGTCGACCGGCTGGATGCCCCGCGGGTGGGAGAAGACGGCCCGGTAGGTCGCGGCGTAGCTGAGGAACTTGGTGACCAGGATCGCGTCGGGGTCGGACTGCCCGGGCTCGGCCTCCGTCAGGTCGACCGCGATCCCGACCGCCTCCACGGCCGGGACGTTCAGGTCGGCCAGCGCCCGCAGCACCCGGTACTCACGCCGGGCCAGCCGCTCGCTGAGCTCCTTCAGGGCGTACAGGGTGCCCTCGTCGTAGACGAACCGCACCACGTGCCGGGAGATGCCCCGCTGCCTGATCTCGACCAGCCGGTCGTCCTGCCAGTCCGCGAGCGGCACGGACCAGGGCAGGGTGAGCAATCCGGCCGCGTGGTCGGCGGGAGGCGTGAAGACGAACCGCACGATTACATACTCTGCCGTATCGCGGCTTCACTCCAGCCGCGAGGGCGACATGTTGGCCCCGCTGATCACTACCGCGACGTGCTCGCCGGTCGCGGGCTTGTACGCCCCCGCCAGCAGGGCCGCGATCCCCACCGAGGCGGCCGGCTCGGCTGCGATCCGGAACGCCTGCCACAGCGCCCGCTGCGCGGCCAGGATCGAGGCGTCGTCGACGAGCACCACGTCGTCGACGTAGGCCTCGGTGATCGGGAAGACCAGCTGCCCGACCTGGCGCGGCGCCAGGGCGTCGGCCGCCACGCTGCCCGCCGGGGCATCCACCGGCCGGCCCGCGGCCCGGGCGTAGCTGAGCGTGGGCGCGCCGTCCGGCTCCACCCCCACCACCCGGGCATCGCCCGCGAACCACGACGCGACGCCCGCGATGAGCCCGCCGCCGCCGACCGGCACCAGCACGGTATCGGCGCCGCCGGCCTGCTCGGCCAGCTCCAGGCCGAGCGTGCCCTGGCCGAGGATGGTCTCGCGCTGGTCGTAGGCGTGCACGCTCATGGCGCCGGAGCTGAGCACCCACCCCTGGGCGGCGGCCAGCGCGTCGGCGTAGCGCTCGCCGGTGACCACCAGGTCGGCGCCGAGCCGCCGGATCCGCTCGATCTTGGCCGGGGCCAACACGGTCGGCACGAAGATCTTGGCCGGGACGCCGCGCCGCCGGGCGGCGTAGGCCACCGCCACCCCGTGATTACCGCCGGACGCCGCGACCACCCCGGCGGCCGGCACGTCCCGCAGCAGCAGGTTCGTGAACGCGCCGCGGGCCTTGAACGAGCCCGCGCACTGCAGCTGCTCCAGCTTGAGCGTGGCCTCCGGCAGGGCCGGGGCCGGACCCTCAAACTCGTCGAGCTCGCTGAGGTCAACCTGGATCACCGGGGTCCGGCGGATATACGGCCGGATCGTGTCGTAGCAGCGGCGGATATCGTCACGAGAGATCACCTCTGCACCCTACCCACCTGGCCAGCCACGGGGAGAGACTGAAAACCATGACTGAGCACACCCACCACCACGACGAAGGCGACGCCTGCGCGGTGGCGCACGGCGCCGTCGCGCCTGCCGCCGTATCCGGGTCCCGCGACGCCGGGGAGCGCACGCTGGTCGCGGTCTTCGCCTCGCCGGTGGCCGGCTTCCTGCTGCGGTACGGTGCGGACCTGGGGTTCCGCGGGTTCCTGCTCGAGCCGGACTCCGCGCGCGCGGCCGGCGCCGCGGCCCTGGGGTTCCCGCTGATCAGCGTGCCGCCGGACGACCTGGACGACGGCACCGACGTGATCGTCACCGACCATCACCGGCCCGAGCTCGGCACCGTGCTGCGGGACGCGCTGGCCACCAAGGCCCGGTGGATCGGGGTCATGGGCAACCCCAGGCACGTCGGCCCGCATGTGCAGATGCTCACCGACCTGGGCGTACCGGCCGGGGAGATCGCCCGCGTGCACCGGCCGATCGGGCTCAACATCGGTTCGCGGACGCCGCCCGAGATCGCCATCTCCGCCCTGGCCGGGCTGCTGGCCGACCGCAACGGCCGTCCCGGCGGATTCGAATTCTGAAGGCCGCGGCGGGCATAGCGGCCCGCGCCTCCCAGTTACACCCGATGGCGGGTTATGCACTTGCGCGTATTAGGCTGATATCAGCCTTAGCGGGGGCAAAGGCATACGGGAGGCGGGCTTTGTCCGGGGCGTTCTTCCGGCACCGGGGGCTCATCGCGTTCGCCGCAGCAGGCGCGATGGCCGAGGCGATCGTGCTTTCTTTCCTCGCGCCCGCCGCCCGGCCGCTGGCGCCGCAGGTCACGGCGCTGCCGCCGCTGGCCGCCTACCACGACCTGCGCTGGCTGTTCGCCTTCAACCAGTCGTGGCTTGGCTTCGCCGGCGTGCTGGTGCTCATGGTGCTGGCCCGCTCGGCCGTGGACGCGGTGCTGATCCAGCTGGCCTGGCCGGGCGAGGCCGACCTGCCGGGGCCGCGGCTGGCCCGGCCGCGCTTCCTGACCTCGGTCCTGTCCTGCGCCGTGCTGACCGTGGTGGTCGGGCTGGTCATGTCGCCGGTGGTCACGCTGATGTTCGGGGTGGCCCTCCTCCCGTTCTCCTGGCCGTACCTGGCCGCGGTGCCCATCCTGCTCGGCACCGCGATCGCGCTGGCCCAGGGCGGCGTCGGCCAGGCCTGGTGGCGGCACCTGCCCCCGGCGGCCACCGCGGCCTGGGTGGTCGTGACCTTCATGATCCTGTCCGCCGCCTCGGCGCTGATGGCGCACCTGGACACGCCGGGCATCGTGGCCGTGGCCGGGCTGGCCGGGGTCATCGACGCCTGGGCCTGGTACGGGCTCACCGCAGCGGTGGCGCGGCGCTCGGCAAAACGGTCTCCAAGGGGGGTCCGGGGGGATGGGTCCCCCCGGCCGCGGGGGGTTCCGGGGGGTCGCCCCCCCGGGCTAGCACTGGTGCCTGTCGCGCCGCTGGCCGCCGTGATGGTCATCGCCCTGGTGGTGGGCCTGGCCCGGCTGGCGTTCACCGGGACCGTGCGGTTCCCCACCGGGACCAGCAGCCTGGTGGCCGGAGCGGTCGCCGGGGATGTGGCGGCCACCGGGCTGACCTCCGCCGGCGGCCCGGGCGCGGCCCTCGGACCTGGGGCCGCCGCTGCGAAGACGGCCAAGCCGCGCGGTGCGGTGCTCGTGGTCGAGGGTTTCGGGTCGAGTTGCTGTGACGCGGCCGACGCATTGCGGGCCGCCGAACCTGACCTGCTCGTGCGCCAGTTCTCCTACCTGGGCCTGAACGCTGCCGGGCAGCCGATACCCTACGGCCCGGCGGCCGGGGACCTGCCCATCCAGGTGCTCGGCGACCGGATGGCCACCCAGGTCGAGCAGCTCTACCGGCAGGTGGGCGCGCCGGTAGACATCGTGGCCGAGAGCGAGGGCACCCTCGGCCTGTACGCCATGCTGGCCCGGCACCCGCACCTGCCGGTCGGGTCGCTGGTCCTGCTCAGCCCCATCATCGAGCCGGGCCAGATCACCGAGGCGGGCGACAGCGTGCCCGGCTCCGCGCTGCTCACCCTGAACAACCTGGTTGGCGGCATGTCCCCGTACGGCAGTTCGGGCGCCCAGCAGCTGATCGACTCCGTCAGCGAAGTCGGCGCGCGCTACTTCAGCATGGTCAGCCATGAGGTCGGCCTGCCCTGGATGGCGGTGATCCCGCTGGCCAACGCGGTCACGCTGCCCGTGTGCCCGTGGCCGCAGAACGTGATCTTCATAGACGCCTTCCACGGCGGCCTGCTCGGCAACGCCTCGGTCCGGCAGATGATCGAGGATTTCCTGTCCGGCGGCAGCGCGGACGCCGATGCCGCCAGCCAACGGCAGCTACGCTCCGCGGCGCAGCTCATCGCGGCGGCCGCCACCGCCTGGCGGATGCCGCAACTGCATCAGGCCTGCCCCTCGTGACCTGCCGCGGGGGCTGGTGGCGGGACCGGCGGTGATCCGCTACGCTGATCCGCGTGACGCCTGCAGCTGACCTTCAGTGGTGGCGCCGCCCCTAGGCGGCGCGCTCACTCACGTTACGATCCCCAAGCGACCGCCCGGGAACGGCGGCCGCTTTTGTTTACCCGGCCGTCTCCCGGGCCCGGACCCTAAAGAGGCCACCGTGGACGCCCACCACACCGAACTGACCACGCCCGGCGGCGTGCGGATCACCCGCACCGCCAGCCTGTTCGACCCCGCTGAGCTCGGCCGGATCGCGGCGCAGGCCGACCAGCGCCGTGGCGGCGTGATGAGCTCAGGCATGGAGTACCCGGGGCGGTACAGCCGCTGGCACATGGCCTACACCGACCCGTGCGCGGAGATCATCGCCGTCGGCCGGCGGATCACGGCGCGGGCGCTGAATGACCGCGGCCTGGTGCTGCTGCCGGTCATCGCCGCGGCCCTGCGCCGGGCGGGCGGTACCGAAGCGACCGCGGGAGCTCCCCCCCGAGGCAAACACAGTCTCGGTGACCGTCCCCGAACCTGACCGTGATTTCACCGAGGAGGAGCGCAGCCGTCGGCCGACGGTGTTCAGCGCGCTGCGCGAGATCGCGGCGGCGTTCGGCTGCGCGGACCCGCACCTGGGCCTGTACGGGGCGTTCGGCTACGACCTGGCCTTCCAGTTCGAGCCGGTGCGGCTGCGCCGCGAGCGGCCGGCCGACCAGCGGGATCTGGTCCTGCACCTGCCTGACGAGATCTTCGTGCTCGACCGCAAGCGCGAGGAGGCGGTCAGGTACGCCTACGAGTTCGAGGCCGGCGGCAAGTCGACGGCGGGGCTCGAGCGCGGGACCGCACGCACCGGGCCGCCGCAGGCACCACGGCCCGTTCGGCCGCAAGATCTTCCCCCGCCGCCGGAGCCGGGCAGCTACGCGCGGGTCGTCGATGCGGCGCGGCAGCGGTTTGCCTGCGGCGACCTGTTCGAGGTGGTGCCGAGCCACACCTTCCACGGGCGGTGCGCGTCGCCGGCCGCGTTCTACGAACTGCTGCGGCAGCGCAACCCGGCGCCTTATGAGTTCCTGTTCAACCTGGGCGAGGGGGAGTACCTGGTCGGGGCGTCGCCCGAGATGTACGTGCGGGTCACCGGGGACCGGGTGGAGACCTGCCCGATCGCGGGCACGATCGCCCGCGGCCAGGACACCCTGGAGGACGCGGCCAACATCGCCACCCTGCTCGGCTCGGCCAAGGAAGAGTCCGAGCTGACCATGTGCACCGACGTGGACCGCAACGACAAGGCACGGGTCTGCGTGCCCGGCTCGGTCAAGGTCATCGGCCGGCGGCAGATCGAGATGTACAGCCGCCTCATCCACACCGTGGACCACATCGAGGGCCGGCTGCGGCCCGGCTTCGACGCGCTGGACGCGTTTCTCACCCACATGTGGGCGGTCACCGTGACCGGCGCGCCCAAGACCTGGGCCATGCAGTTCATCGAGGACCACGAGCAGGCCCCGCGCCGCTGGTACGGCGGGGCGGTCGGCAAGATCGGCTTCGACGGGTCGATGAACACCGGGCTCACGCTGCGGACCGCGCACATCACCGGCGGGATCGCGGCCGTGCGGGCGGGCGCCACGCTGCTGTACGACTCGATCCCCGAGGCCGAGGAAGCCGAGACCCACATCAAGGCCCGCGCCCTGCTGGAGACGCTGGAGGAGGCCAGCCGCATCGCCGAGGGTGCGGCGGAGGCGGTCCAGGCGGCATCGGTGGCCGGGCCCGCCGGGTCCCCCGGGCCGGCCGCGGCGGGCCCGGCGGATCCGGCCCTGCGGGTGCTGCTCGTCGATCACCAGGACTCGTTCGTGCACACGCTCGGTGACTACTTCCGGCAGCACGGGGCGAAAGTGACCACGCTGCGGTTCGGGTTCCCGGCCGCTCTGCTCGACTCCTACGCGCCGGACCTGGTGGTGCTGTCACCCGGACCGGGGCGCCCGGCCGACTTCGGCTGCGCGGCGCTGCTCGACCAGGTGTACGCGCGGGGGCTGCCGGCCTTCGGCGTGTGCCTGGGCCTGCAGGCCATGGTGGAGCACGCCGGCGGCACGCTGTCGCTGCTGCCCGAGCCGGCCCACGGCAAGCCCGGCCAGGTGCTGGTGTCCGGGGGATCGCTGCTGTCCGGGCTGCCCGCCGAGTTCACCGCGGGCCGCTACCACAGCCTCTACGCCCCGGCCGGCCAGGTTCGCGGCGGGTTCACCGTGACCGCCGCACTCTGTTCACCGGAAGGGGCGGACGGAGTGGTGATGGCCATCGAGGACGCCGCGGCCGGCCGGTGGGCGGTGCAGTTCCATCCCGAGTCGATCCTGACCGCTTCGGGCCGGGCCGGCCATCAGGTCATCGCCAACGTGCTGGACCTATGCCGGGCCCGCGCGGGCGCCGTCCGCTGATCCGGTCGGCTAGGCGTTACGCAATTGGTTGACCCGCTGCCTAGAGATACCGAGCATGGCCGCGCTGTCCTCATCGGTGAGATCAGCCACCGACCTGAGGCGCTTGACGGTCCGTGCGGCAAGCTCGTTCAGTGTGCGGTCGAGTTCTTTGCGCTGTGTTACAAGCTCGCGATACCTGTGAATGTCGTCGCTTAGCTCTACCGGAACGTCGCTGAACGTGTAATCGATGACAACGTCCGGTACCGGGACCCCGTCGGCGCCGGACGCCATGAAAGGTAGGATCGCTTGCGCCTCCTGCATCAGTTCCATGATGCTGCGCCCCATGCAGGAGCCGGGATAGCCGTCAGGGACGCCGACCCAGTAGCGGCCCTCCCGAGTCACCGTGACCGTCATCCGCACGCTCATTCCATCCACCCCTCTGCGAAGACCCGGGACAGGTCATGCTCTAGACGCACAAGGACAGTCGGAGGCGGGTCAGCGACCGTCGGAATGAACGCACGCGCGACCACCACCTGATCGGGACTCCACAGCAGCAAGAGCCGACCGGTCCTGGTCGTCTCCGGGAAGTCCGGACGCAGACCATGCTCGCGGCAGAGCGTGAAGATCCTGTCCCGGATTTCCTGATATTTGACTAGCACAATACAACGCTAATGGGTAGCAAGCCGCCACCCTGAGGAGCGACACGCCGAAGACCGGATACTTCCAGGCGGGGTCGGCCTCTTCGGTCAGGATGCATCCTCGACCTGTGTCGTGCTCGGGAGCCTGTGTCTTGACCAGCAAAGTCGGCGGCCGGCTGTAGTGTGCTGTGCCATGAGGAGCGTGGAACCCGAGGTTTTCCTGGTCGCCCGGCCGAAGGTCGACTACGACGCGATGGCCGCCTACCTGCGCGAGGTGGGCGGCGAGCGCTGGCTGGAGCGGCTGGACCGCGACCAGCTCGGCAACGACCCGCAGGACCTCGCCGAGTTCGCCGGGAAGATGTGCTACCGGTCCTGGGAGCCGGGCCTGAACCCGAACGTGCGCAAGGTCCGCGACGACCAGGCCGAGTACCTGCAGAACATCCTGAAGCAGCAGCACGGCTCGGTGCTCGAGCACGTCAGCTTCACCTTCGTGCTGCACAACGTATCTCGTGTTTTTACTCATGAGGTCGTGCGTCACCGGCCGGGGACGGCGGTCTCGCAGGAGTCGCTGCGCTTCGTCCGGCTCGACGAGCTGCCGTTCTGGTTCCCCGAGTGGGCGCTGGCGGACGCCGAGCTGATGAAGCGGGCCACCGCGCTGCTGACCGAGCTCGAGCAGTTCCAGCTGTGGATGGCCGGGCACTTCGGGCTGGACGAGGACGCCACCAAGATGCACGAGAAGAAGGCCAAGACCTCGTTCATGCGCCGGTTCGCCCCCGAGGGCCTGGCCACCGGGCTGGTCTGGACGGCCAACATCCGCACCCTGCGGCACACCATCGAGGCCCGGACCGACCAGGGGGCGGAGGAGGAGATCCGCCTGGTGTTCGGCAAGATCGGCGAGCTGATGCGGGCGGAGGCGCCCGCGCTGTTCGGCGACTACACGGTGACGGACGGGACCTGGGTGCCCAGCTGGCGCAAGGTGTGAGACCCTGGGCCTAGGCGGCCGGGCCGTCCAGGTCGTAGCGGATCAGGTCGCCGGGGGCGCCGCGTTCCCGCAGCACCTGAACCGTCTTGATGATCATCGCGTCCGGCCCGCTGACGTAGATGTCCCGGTCGGCCCAGGTGGCCTTGGCGGCCAGTTCCGGTATCGTGCCGGACATGACCTCCCTGGCCGGCTCGTCCGACACCGCCGGGATTACCTGCAGCCACGGGTAGGCCACTTCCATGTCCTGCAGGTCGGCCAGGTCGTACAGGTCCCGGTGGCGCCGCACGCCGAAGTAGAGCACGATCTCGCGCCGCCGCACCGGCGCCGGGGCGTGGATGATCGCTTCGATGATGGCCTTGATGGGGGCCAGCCCGGTGCCTCCCGCCAGGCACAGGACGTTCCGGTTCGACTCCGTGTCCGCCGTCATGACCCCTTCGGGCGCGCCGAGCACCAGCGGGTCCCCGGAACGGACGTGGTGGACCAGCGCCGGGCTGACCAGCCCGCCGCTCACGGCCCGGACATGCAGCCGCAGCAGCCCGTCCGGCCGGGGAGCGTTCGCGATCGAGTACCGGCGCCACAGCCGGGGCCAGTGCGGCGTTTGCACGCTCACGTACTGACCCGGCTGGTAGCGCAGCGGCTGCTCAGGTGCCACGGTCAGCACGGCGACGTCCGGCCCGCGCGGCTCGGTTCCCGTCACGGTGGCGATCGACCAGGCGGGAGACTCCTCGGCGTGCTGCTTGGCGGCGCCGATCATGACCCGCGCGGCCTGGTCGAACATGCTCTCCCAGGCCTGCTGCGTGACCTCGTCCCAGGATGAGGCGGCGAACCGCTGCAGCGTGGCCATCAGAGCCCGCCGGAACACGTCGTAGTGCTCCTCGCGGACCCCGTATTTACGGTGGGCGCGACCGAGTTGCTCGAGGTAGGGAACCAGGGCCGCCGCCTCGTCCGGCCCGTTCTGACCTTCGGCGATGCGGGCCAGGCCGCGGAAAAAGCGGCGGCGCTGCACATCCATCGCGGCCGGGAACATGGCCCTGATCTCTGCATCCATGAGGAACAGCTGGCCGTAGAAATACGTCATTGCCGCGTCAGCGGACTGCTCGAGCAGAAAGAATGAGACGAGAGCAGGGTTTCTGGGGGCCGCACCGGTACGGTAGGGCGCCGGAAAGCCCCCGTTATGGTGCGCCGATGTGTCACCTGCTGACGTCGTCACACATTCAGTGTTGCATTAGGAGCAGAACGTTACAATCGATTCCCGGCAAGTCGGGATCAACCGGTGCAGGCGATTTTCCCGGTGCGCTGACCTGGCGTGGGCGTGATGGACCATTATGGGCACTGGGATCTTTTGTTCAGGAGGATACTGATGGGCCGCCCGATCATCGGCATCACCGGCGAGCTCGAGGCCGCTCGGTGGCGTGACTGGATTCGTGAGGCCGTCGTGTCTCCGGTGAGCTACACGCGAGCCGTGGAGCGCGCCGGCGGAACTCCGGTCGTGTTGCCGCCGGTCCCGGCCAGTTCCGTGCCCGCCCTGATCGCCCGCATCGACGGCCTGCTTATGGGCAGCGGCCGGGATGTCGACCCCGCCCTGTACGAGGAGGCGGCCCACGAGCAGACCGATCTGCCCGACCACCGGCGCGACAGGTTCGAGCTGCTCATGACCCGGGCGGCGATCGAGGCCGACCTGCCCTTCCTGGCCATCAGCCGCGGGCTGCACGTGCTCAATGTGGCCCGGGGCGGCACGCTCATCCAGCATCTCCCCGACCGGCTCGGCAACGAGAGCCACAAGCCGGACCCGGTGAAGATGACCGTGCACGACGTGCAGGTCAGCCCGGCCAGCAAGCTCGGCCGGGTGCTCGGCGCCAGCGCCCAGGTGCCCGCCGCCCACCACCAGGCGATCAACCGGATCGGCAGCGGCCTGCTGACCGTGGCCTGGACCCTGGACCAGGTGGTGGAGGCGGTTGAGCTGCAGGGACATAAGTTCGGCATCGGCGTGCAGTGGAACCCGGAAGAAGGCGACGACCTGCGCCTGTTCGAGGCGCTGGTGGCGGCGGCCAAGACCGCCCCCGCGCCGCAGCCCGCCGAGGTGCCAACCCGGTCCAAGCGATCCTCGAAACGGCACGCCGCCCGCTCGTAGTGGGGTCAGAGCGGGGGCTGGTAGCCGGTGATCCAGTGGACCTGGAGCCAGGCCATGAAGGTGGACCAGGCGCCGGTCACCTCGAGCAGGCCGACGCAGATCAGCATGGCGCCGCCGACCCGGGTGACCAGGCGGGCGCGGCGCCGGGCGAAGGCGAAGGCCCGCATCGCCACCTGGAAGCCGAACGACACCAGCAGGAACGGGATGCCCAGACCCAGCGCGTAGACGAAGGCCAGCAGGGCACCCCGGGCCACGGTACCGGTCGAGGCCGACAGGGCCAGGACGGCGGTGAGCGTGGGCCCGATACACGGCGTCCAGCCCAGGCCGAACATCACGCCGAGCAGCGGCGCGCCCGCCAGCCCCGCCTTGGGCCGCGTGGCCGGGCGTACGATCCGCCCGGCGAACGAGAAGCGGTCGAAGGCCCCGGCGAACAGCAGCCCGAGGAGAATGGTCAGGCCGCCGAGGATCTGGGTCAGCAGCCGGGCGTGCCTGATCAGCAGCTGGCCGAGACCGCCCAGGGCCGCCCCGTAGGTCACGAAGACCACCGAGAACCCCAGGACGAACAGCGCGGTCCCGGCCACCACCCGGGCCCGCGGCGCCCGCGGCCGTGCGGGGACCGCGGGAGCAGCGGGAACGACAGGGGGAGTCATCGGCGGCGCGGCCACGGCGACGGCCGAGGCCGCCATCCGCCCGCCCGGATCGGCCGGCGGCCCGCCGGAAACGCCAGCAGGCGAGCCGGCGGCGGGCGGTGCGCCCGACGCCCCGGCCATGCCGGTCACGAAGGACAGGTAACCCGGCACCAGCGGCAGGCAGCAGGGCGACAGGAACGTCACCGCGCCGGCCGCCGCGGCCACGGGCAGGGCCAGGATCAGCGGGCCGGAGGTCACCAGCTGAGCTACGCCGCTCATGACGTCTCCGGGACCCAGCCAGCCATGTGATCACTATGCCATGCGCGCGCGGGCCGGTCGACGCCCACCTACTACATCAGGTAGTGGAATCCCCGGCCGGCCGGACCGCCCTGGCCGGCAGGACCAGCACCAGCACCGCGTAGCAGGCCAGCGCGACCGCGAACAGCAGAGCCATGCCCAGCGAGGCGCCGTTCGCGCCGCTGCCGGTGAAGCCGAGCCCGGCGAAGCCCGCCCCGATGATCGCCACCAGCCCGACGGCCGACAGCACCAGAGCCAGCCGATGCCGGATGCCGACCGCCCTGATCAGCTGCATCACCGCGGCCAGGACCAGCAGGATGCCCAGGATCACGTGCAGGGCCAGGTCCGGACTGGAGAACAGCCCGATCGACTTGTGCGCCGTCGGCGCCGTTCCGTACAGGCTGTAGACGGTACCCAGGATGAACTCGAGGATCAGCATGGTCACCAGGCCGAAGCTCGACAGCCGCAGCCGGGCGAGCTTGCCTGACTGAGCCGGCGCCCCCGTGCGCGTGGCGGCATTGGTCTGCGACATCCCCACCTCCGAGACTACAAAGC
Organism: uncultured Actinomycetes bacterium; assembly: GCA_963835775.1. Classification (GTDB taxonomy): domain Bacteria; phylum Actinomycetota; class Actinomycetes; order Streptosporangiales; family Streptosporangiaceae; genus Palsa-504. The sequence continues at coordinate 101,602 of CAWIHB010000020.1, forward strand.
ACAGAAAGCCTAGTCCGAGCGGCTATGGTTGGCGAGGTGAGATCCGTGCTCACCCCACCCAGGTCGCCGGCCCGCGGCGGCAAAGCGCCAGCTAGCCGGCTGCTTCTGGCCGGGCTGATGGCGTTCGCCGTGGCGCTCGGGGGGTGGGTGATCTACGCCGTCATCCATCCCGCGAGCTTCACCATAGACCCGGTGGACCTGGCCGTGTACCGGTCCGGCGGGCTCATCGTCCGGCACGTCAGCCCGCCGTACAACCCGCACCTGGCCGCGCCGCTGTACGACTGGATCGGGTACCAGGCCGGGCACAGCAGCCTGTACCTGCCGTTCACTTACACGCCGTTCGCGGCCCTCGCGTTCGCGCTCATCTCGTATGTGCCGTGGTGGCTGTCCCAGCAGCTTTCCGTGGCCGTGGACATCATCGCGCTGCTGGCCGCGCTGTGGCTGACGCTCGGCGGCCTCGGCTACCGCCGGGATAAGGTCCGGGTCGGCGCCACGCTGCTGGGCACCGCGGCGGTCTTGTGGACCGAGCCGGTCCTGCGCACCATGTACCTGGGCCAGGTCAACCTGGTCCTGATGGCCCTGATCCTGTGGGACCTGACCCAGCCGGACACTCTGCTCAAAACCGGCAAAACCCGCTGGTGGAAGGGCTTCGGCACCGGCGTCGCGGCCGGCATCAAGCTGACCCCGCTCATCTTCATCCCGTACCTGCTGGTGGCCAGGAAGTTCCGCCAGGCGGCCATGGCCTGCGCGGGATTCGCCTTCACGGTGCTGCTCGGCTTCGCGATACTGCCGAAAGACTCCACCAAGTGGTGGTTCGGCGGGCTGTTCGCGCAGAGCGGCAGGACCGGCTTCGCCGGCTGGGCAGGCAACCAGTCGCTCGAGGGCATTATCACCAGGCTGACCGGCAGCGTGCACAGCGCCCAACCCGCCTGGCTGGTGGCGGCGGTGCTGTTCGGCCTGGCCGGCGTGGTGGCCGCCGGGTTGCTCGACCGCAAGGGGCACGGCATGCTGGCGCTGCTGACCGCCGCGCTGACCGCGCTGCTGGTCTCGCCCATCAGCTGGGACCATCACTGGGTGTGGATCGCACCCGCCGTGGTGGTGGCTGTTCACTATGCGGTGCAGTTCTGGCGCCGCGCCGCAAGGCGCGCCGCAGCCGCCTGCATGGCGCTGGCGCTGGCCATCGTGGCCTGGTTCGGCGCCTGGCCGACCAGCTTGTTCGGCGTCAAGCCGAACCTCGGCGACGACTCACTCGGCCTGATCTGGATCCCCAAGAACACCGACCCGATCTACTACGACAAGTACGGGGACAAGCCCTGGCTGGTCGAGTACCACTGGCGTGGCCTGCAGCTCATCGCCGGCAACGCCTACATCCTGGCCGGGCTGGCCATGTTCGGGCTGATGCTCGCGCTCGCGCTGCTGCTGCCCGCGGCCAGGAAGGAGCGCGACGATGAGCCTGGGCGAGATCGAGCAGGTCGCCGAGGGTATCTACGCCTACCTGCAGCCTGACGGCAGCTGGTACCTGAACAACACCGGCTTCCTGGTCGGCCCGGCCGGGGTCATCAGCGTCGATGCCACCGCCACCGAGCGCCGCACCCGGGCCTACCTGGACGCGATCAGGACCATCACCGGCCAGCCCGTCCGCACGCTGGTCAACACCCATCACCACGGCGATCACACGCACGGCAACTACCTGATGGCCGGGGCCACCATCGTCGGCCACGAGCGCTGCCGCGAGGCGATCCTGGCCACGCCCATGCCGCCGCCGCCCGGCATCTGGGCAGACGTCGACTGGGGGCACCTCGAACTCGCCCCGCCGTTCCTCACCTACACCGAACAGATCACGCTGTGGTCCGGCGACCTGCGCTGCGACGTCCGCTACGTGGGCACGCCCGCGCACACCACCAATGACTCCATCGTCCATATCCCCGAACTGTCCGTGGCCTTCACCGGCGACCTGTTGTTCAACGGCGGCACCCCGTTCGCCCTGATGGGCTCGGTCGGCGGCTGGATCGACGTGCTGGAGAACGTGCTGCGGCCACTCGGCGCCCGGACGCTCATCCCCGGCCACGGCCCGGTCTGCGGCCCGGAGGTCATCGACGACGTGCTGGCCTATCTGCGCTTCGTGCAGGAGACGGCCCGGGCGGGCATGGCGGCGGGCCTGACCCCGCTGGAGGCCGCACGGACCGCTGACCTGGGGGAGTTCGAGGATCTTCTTGATGCCGAACGGATCGTGGGTAACCTGCATCGCGCCTACCTCGAGCTGGCCGGGGCCGAGCGCGGCACCCCGGTGGACCTGGCCCGCGCCCTGGGCGAAATGGTGGCCTACAACGGCGGCCACCCTCTGACCTGCCACGCGTAAGGGTGGCTGGGAGGGGGCGGGTGGGGGACGATGGCACTGCTGAACGAGGAGGTCGCGGGCCTGCTGCGGGAGTACGCCGAGCTGACCCAGCGCGCACCGGCACCGCGCTGGAGATCAACGCCTCACCGCAGCGCCTTGACCTGCCGTCGGACCACATCCGGGCGGCTAGGGAGGCGGGCGTGGTGTTCGCCATCGACAGCGACGCGCACTCGGTGGGCGACCTGGGCAACATGCCCTACGGCGTCGGCACCGCGCAGCGGGGCTGGCTCACTGCCGACGACGTGATCAACACCTGGCCCCTGGACAAGCTCCGCGCCTTCCTGGCCAAATGAGGCGGTGAGGCCATGCCGCGCCCCGCCCCCGGGGGCGCGTGGAACGAGGTGGCACGGGATGGACCGCCCCAGCCATAAACGCCCGATGACCGGGAACCGCACCGGAGGCCCGCCGTGCCCCAGACCATCCCCGCCGCGCCCAGTCCCGGGATCCTGCCGCCGCTCGTTTCCGGGCCCGGCCGCTGGTCGGGCACGGGGCCCAGTTCCTGAGCAACCAGCTGCGGCTGCTGGAACGCGGCTACGCCGAGCACGGCGAGATCTTCCGGCTGCGGCTGGGCCGGCGGCCCGCCATCGTGATGGTGGGGCCGGAACGGGCCAAGTGGGTGTTCAAGCACACCGACGACCACACACTGTCCATCGGCCCCAGCCTGGCCTTCACCCAGTACCTGTTCGGGCCGGACTTCTACTTCCTGGCCCCGCCGCCTGAGTACCTGCACCAGCGCGAGACCCTGCTGCCGCTGTTCCGCGCCCACATGGCCGCCTCCCACCTGGCCATCATGGAACGCCACTGCGCGGCCTTCATGGCCCGGCTGGGGGACAGCGGCACCTTCGACCTGCCGCGGGAGATGAACGCGCTGGTCCTCGGCATCATCATGGAGGCGTTCCTGGGCGCGGACTTCACCCGGCACATGCCGCCCACGGTGGCCAGCGACTTCCAGAATTTCATCCGCGGCCTCGATCCGATCACCCCCCGCTGGGTGCCCACCCCGCACCGGATGCGCGCCCGCCGGGCCCGTGACCGGATGCGTGCCGCGGTCGGCGAGCTGGTCCAGGCCCGGCGCCGGGAGCCGGCCGATCCGCCGGATTTCGTGCAGGTGCTGATGTCATCCCGGGCGCTGGACGGCACGCCGGTGACCGACATGTGGGTGGTGCAGATGGCGCTGGGCGTGACCTTCGCCGGGCACGACAGCACCACCGGGCACGTGTCCTGGGCCCTGATCGACCTGCTGCAGCACCCCGATGAGCTGGCCAAGATCATGGCCGAACAGGACCGGATCCTCCCGGCCGGACCTGACGCGCCGCTGGCCGTGGCGGCCGTACACCGGATGACCGGCCTGGATCGGGCCCTGCACGAGACGGCGCGGCTGCGCCCGGTGGCGCCCGTGATGCTGCGCCGGATGCTGCGGCCGGTGCAGATCGACGGCCTGGCCATCCCGGCCGGCGCCGACATCTTCGTCGCGCCCGTGCTCAGCCATCGCCTGCCTGCGCTGTTCGAGGACGCGGACCGGTATGACCCGGACCGCTACCTGGCCAACCCGAAGCAGACCAGCTACCTGCACGGCTTCGGCGGCGGGACGCACCGGTGCCTGGGCGAGCACTTCGCCGATCTGCTCACCCACGTGACCATCACCCGTCTGCTGCAGAACTACGAGCTCACCCTGGTCACCCCGCGCCCCGTGCCGGTGCCGACCCCGGCGTTCAAGGGCCCTCGATCGCCCTGCCTGATCCGCTACCGCGCGAAGCCGCCCGTCAATCACCGGTGAGAAACGGCGCCCCGGACGGTCTATATGCGTAGACAGCCGGATGGCTCCGGGAGGGCACCATGGCAGGGCGGGAGATCGCGTGATGGGTGAGCCGTCCCGTACGGGCGAACCCTGCCGCGACGACGGGCCCCCGGGCGCGGCCGGGCTGCTGGCCGGCGCGATCGGCTACGCCCTGGCCGCCTGCGTGCAGCTCGCGCCGGGGGAACTGGCCCTGCCCACGCCGTGTGCTGAATGGGACCTGCGGATGCTGCTTGGCCACCTGGGCGAATCCATGGCCGACCTGGAGGCGGGCCTGCGCGGCGGCTTCCTGGACCTGGACCCCCTGGACCCCCTGGACCCCCTGGACACGTTGGGCCGGTTGGGCCCGTCTGGTGCCGTCGGCCCGCTGAGCTGCGGGGACGACCCGGTGGAGGTCCTCAGGGACTGTGCCGCGAACCTGCTGTTCGCCTGCTACGCCACCCGCGGCCCGGACCGCTTCGTCCTGGTCGGCGGCCTGCCCCTGCCCGCCGGGATCGTGGCCTGCACCGGAGCCCTCGAGATCGCGGTGCACGGCTGGGACGTCTGCGCGGCCCGCGGCCGCAACGGCCCGATCCCGGCCCGGCTCGCCACCAGGATGCTCCGGCTGTGCCCGCTGCTCGTGGCCGGCCGCGAGGGCCTGTTCGCCGAGCCGGTCGCGACCTCGCCCCAGGCCAGCCCGGGCGATCAGCTGGTCGCCTATCTCGGCCGCGTCCCGCGCCGCCCGTAGTCGCCCGGCCAGCTCGAAGGCGCCCACTGCCGGTGGCTACTCATCGGCCCGGGCACCCCGGCGCACGGAACACCGGCCTATGACCTACTGTTGTTACCGGTGAGTAGCATTCTTCATCTCGGGAGGGTGATCGTGCCTCGTACCGCACGTGACGTCGTCTTCGTGGACGGTGCCCGCACCCCGTTCGGCAAGGCCGGGCCGACCGGCCTGTACGCCGAGACCAGGGCGGACGACATGGTGGTCAGCGTGATCCGCGAGCTGCTGCGGCGCAACCCGGCCCTGCCGCCTGAGCGGATCGGCGAGGTCGCGATCGCCGCCACCACCCAAACCGGTGACCAGGGGCTGACCATCGGGCGCAGCGCCGCGGTGCTGGCCGGGCTGCCCAAGTCGGTGCCCGGTACGCCATCGACCGGATGTGCGCGGGGGCCATGACCGCGGTGACCACCGCGGCCGGATCCATCGCGCTGGGCGCGACCGACACGGCGGTCGCGGGCGGCGTAGAGCACATGGGCCACCACCCGATGGGTTCCGGGGTCGACCCGAATCCCCGGTTCATCTCCGAGCATCTGGTCGACCCATCGGCGCTGGTCATGGGCTCCACGGCGGAGAACCTGCACGACCGGTACCCCGGCATCACCCGGGCCCGCGCCGACGCGTACGCGCTGTCCAGCCAGCGCAAGGTCGCCGCGGCCTACGCGGCGGGCAAGATCCAGCCCGACCTGGTACCGGTCGCGGTCCGCAGCGCCGAGCGAGGCTGGGGCCTGGCCACGGTCGACGAGCCGCCCCGGCCGGACACCACGATCGAGGCGCTGGCCGCGCTGAAGACCCCGTTCCGGCCGCACGGGCGGGTCACCGCCGGGAACTCCGCCGGGCTGAACGACGGCGCCACCGGCTGCGTCATCGCGGCCCGGGACGTGGCCGCCGAGCTTGGCCTGCCGGCCGGGATGCGGCTGGTCGACTTCGGCTTCGCCGGGGTCGACCCCGAGGTGATGGGCATCGGCCCGGTCCCCGCCACCGAAGCCGTGCTGGCCCGCAACGACCTGACCATCGACGACATCGGGCTGATCGAGATCAATGAGGCGTTCGCGGTGCAGGTCCTGGCCTTCCTCGAGCACTTCAAGATCGCCGACGACGACCCGCGGGTAAACCCGTGGGGCGGCGCCATCGCGCTCGGCCACCCGCTGGCCAGCTCGGGCGTCCGGCTGATGATCCAGCTCGCCCGGCAGTTCGCCGAGCAGCCGAGCGTCCGCTACGATCCCCCCAGGCCCCCCCTGCTCTTGGGGGGAAGCCTTTCCCCCCAATCCCCCTCGGCCCCCCCGGGGACTGGGACGCAGCCGCGGCCGGAGCACGGTTCTTCGCCGACGGCAAGCTGCACGGGGCCGCTCCCGCCCCGTACCGGGCCATCAACCTGGTCACGGCGGCCCGTGACCGGACTCGCGACCAGGGGTTCACCGCCGAGGACGAGGCGCTCGCCGACCTGCTGCTCAGCGACGAACTGCACGCCGGGCTCTACGCCTTCGACCTGACCCAGAAGCGGGCCAGGCACGCGGCCGGGGCTCCCGACAGGTCGCTGGCCCGGCCGGTGGCCAAGGTCGGCGTGGTGGGCGCGGGCCTGATGGCCGCGCAGATCGCGCTGCTGTTCGCGCGGCGGCTCGAGGTGCCCGTGGTGCTGACCGACCTCGACCAGTCCCGGCTGGACGCGGGGGTCGGCCACGTGCACGCCGAGATCGCCAAGCTGGCCGAGCGGCACCGGATCAGCCCCGACACCGCCGCCCGGCTGACGGGCCTGGTCACCGGCTCGCTGACCAAGGACGCGTTCGCCGACGCGGACTTCGTGATCGAGGCGGTGTTCGAGGAGATCCCGGTCAAGCAGCGGGTGTTCGCCGAGGTCGAGGCGGTGGTCCGGCCGGATCGCGTGCTCGCCACCAACACCTCGTCGCTTTCGGTGACCGAGATGGCGGCCGGTCTGGCCCACCCGTCCCGCCTGGTCGGCTTCCACTTCTTCAACCCGGTGGCCATGATGCCGCTGATCGAGGTGATCCGGGCCGGCGCCACCGACGACGCCGCGCTCGCCACCGCGTTCGCGGTCGGCAAGGCCCTGAAGAAGAACTGCGTGCTGGTCAAGGACTCGCCCGCGTTCGTGGTCAACCGCCTGCTGACCCGGTTCCTGGGCGAGGTCATCGCCTCCGTCGACGAGGGCACCCCGTTCGAGGTCGCCGAGCACGCGCCCGACCCGCTGGGCCTGCCCGTCTCCCCGTTCCTGCTGCTCCAGCTGGTCGGGCCCGCCGTCGCCCTGCACGTCGCGGAGACCCTGCACGGTGCCTTCCCCGACCGCTTCGGCGTGTCGCCCAAGCTGCGCGCCCTGGTCGAGGCGGGCAAGACCGGGGTCTACCGGCCCGACTTCTCGGTCGATCCGGAGGTGGCGGCGATCCTAGCCCGGGGGGACGACCCTGCTGGCCCCCGGGGGGACTCCATCCCCCCGGACCCCCCTGGCAGACCCCCCCGCGGGGCCATGGCCGGGGGTGACCGCCCGCTGACCGCGGACCAGGTGCGGGAACGGGCCCTGGAGGCGCTGGCCGAGGAGATCAGGCTGCTGCTCGACGAGGGCGTGGTGGCAGGCCCGGAGGACGTTGACCTGTGCCTGATCCTCGGCGCCGGCTGGCCGTTCCACCTGGGCGGGATCACCCCGTACCTGGACCGCAGCGGCATCACGGAGAAGGTGACGGGCACCCGGTTCCGCATCTGAGGGCCCGGGAGGTGGCCCGGGTGCACTGTGTTTTGCCGCTAGGGTGAGCGGCATGACACCGGTGTTCGAGCTCTGCGATCAGTACGTGACGCGGCTGGCGGATCTGGATCCGGTCTCGGCCGGGATGCTGGGCCTGGCCGGCGCTTTCGGCCCGGCCACCGACTACGGCCCGGACGGCGTGGCCGCCCGAGCCGAGCTCGTCACCGAGACGCTGGCCGCGCTCGAGCCGCTCACCATCTGCTGCGAAGCCGACCGGATAGCCGCCGCATTCCTGCGCGAGCGGCTCGAGGCGCAGCGGGCCTGGAACGAGAGCCGGGAGCCGTTCCGGCAGCTGCGCGCCCCGTTCGGCCTGATCAGCGCCCTCCGGGACAGCGTGGACCTGCTGCCGCGGAACGGCGACGACGCCTGGCGAAACATCGCCGCCCGGCTGGCCGCCATCCCTGGCATGTTCACCAGCTGGCGCGCGAGCCTGGAGACGGGGCTCAGCCTGGGCCTGCCCGCCGCCCGGCGGCAGGCGGTCGAAGCCGCCATCGGCGCCGAGCGGTGCGTGAGCTCGCACGACGCCCTGGTCGCCTCGTACGGCGATGGCCCGCTGGCCGCCGAGCTGGCGGCCGCCGCCGCCCAGGCCTACCAGGGCTACGCCGAGACCGCGCGCTACCTGCGCGAGGATTACGCGCCCCGGGCCAGCGAGGTGGACGGCGTCGGCCGTGACCGGTATGCGGTGGGGGCCCGGCTCAGCCTGGGCGCGGACATCGACCTCGACGAAGCCTACGAGTGGGGCTGGGCCGAGCTGCGCCGGATCCAGGACGAGATGAGGGCCGAGGCCGACCAGATCAAGCCCGGCGCGAGCGTCGAGGAAGCGACCGCCATCCTCAACGAATCCGGCTACGTGACCGGTGACGAGGCCTACCTGAACTGGCTGCAGGACCGCCACGACTGGGCCATCGAGCAGCTGGACGGCGTGCACTTCGACATCCCCGCACCGCTGCGCACCATCGAGGTAGTGCTGGCCCGCGGCTCGACGTCGGGCGCGGCCTACTACACCGGGCCCAGCGAGGACCTGACCAGGCCCGGGCGCACCTGGTGGCCGCTCGGCGGCCGCGACCCGAACGGCCGGTTCCAGACCTGGTCCGAGCTTTCCACCGTCTTCCACGAGGGCGTGCCCGGCCACCACCTGCAGGTCGGCGCGGCCAAGACGGCCGGGGATGCGCTGTCCCGGTTCGCCAAGACCAACTATGTCAGCGGGCACGGCGAGGGCTGGGCCCTGTACGCCGAGCGGCTGGCCGACGAGCTCGGCTGGTTCACCGAGCCGGGTACCCGCCTGGGCATGCTCGGCGGATCGGCGCTGCGCGCCGCGCGGGTCGTCATCGATATCGGCGTCCACCTGGACCTGCCGCTGCCCGATGGCTCACGCTGGACCTTCGATCGGGCCTGCGAGGTGCTCCGCACCCGCGGCCGCGGCGAGCCGCACCAGATCCACGCCGAGGTGGTCCGCTACTTCGGCTGGCCGGGCCAGGCCATCTCCTACAAGCTCGGCGAGCGCGGCTGGCTGGCCGCCCGGGCCGAGGCGGTGCGGCGGCCGGATTTCGACCTGAAGCGGTGGCACACCGCGGCACTGAGCCTGGGCCCGATCGGCCTGGCCGACCTGGCCGAGGAGCTCGGCCAGCGCTTACCGGCCCTGGGCCGGGGGCGTAGTGCCTGGGACGCGAGTAACGACTGAGGTCCCAGGACCTAGCCGGCCGGCAACCACTCCCAAGGAGCCGCACCCAGGACCCTCGGTCCGGTTGTAACCGGTGCAGGTGTCCATCGTCCCGGCTGGCCAGCCCGGGCCCGGGTGGCGCCGCCCGCATAATCGACTGGCCAAGGCCAGGTGAGCAGGTCTGCGGGTGCTGATCGGGGGCTGCTCGGCAGGCGGGAGCCTGACGTGGACGGTGATGCAGTCCTGGGAATGCCCGACCGGCGTCACCGGCCAGTGGGCCGAGATCATGGCCAGCACCTTCCGGTTGCCCGCCAGCACGTCCATGGCCAGCGTGGTCACGCCGCGGCCCTGGACGGCGGTGATCAGCGCGCGCATCAGGGCCGCGGCCACGCCCCGGCCCTGCCAGGCGTCGGCCACCACTATGCCGACGTCCGGCGCCGGCGTGGCCCCGCAGCCGTGGGCCGTTTCTGGGCCGCACGGCTCCGGGGGAGGGGCAGCGTCCGCCGCCATGGCGTGCCCGATGATGACGCCGTCGCGGACCGCCACCACGGCATCGATATCGCCGGGCTCGCCGCACAGCAGCCGGAGCAGGGCGGGGTTCGGCGTGACCGGAGCGAAGAATCTGAGGTAACGGGTCCGTGCCGATAGCCCGGCAAAGAAGTCGCCGAGCGCGGGGAAGTCAGCCGCTTCAGCCCGCCGGACCGTGAAAGCGGCGCTGGCTTGCTCACTCGTGAAGCCGGCGCTGGCTTGCTCACCCGTGAAGCCGGCGCTGGCTTGCTCACTCGTGAAGCCGGCGCTGGCTTGCTCACCCGTGAAGCCGGCGCTGGCTTGCTCACTCGTGAAGCCGGCGCTGGCTAGTTCACTCACGAAGCCGGCGCTGGCTAGTTCCGTCACGGAGCGTGTACCGCTTGTCTGCTCCATCTGGGTTCGATTCATGAACTCAGCATCCGCCGGATTGCTGAGTCTGTCAATCAGACTTAGCATGCGTTCATGGAACGGCCCTGGATTCTGGACTTTGACTCGGCCAACTGCGCGATCGGCGCGGCAGTGGGGATCATCGGCGAGCGGCAGACCTTCCTGGTGCTACGGGAGGCCTTCAACGGCGTGCGCCGGTTCGATGACATGCAGCGCCGCACCGGAATCCCCCGTCAGGTGCTCAGCCAGCGCCTGGCCCGCCTGGTGGAGGAGGGCCTGTTCCGCAAAGTGCCCTACCAGGAGAGCGGTCAGCGCAGCCGGGATGAGTACCGGCTCACCGGCAAGGGCCTCGACCTGTACCCGGTGCTGGTGGCGCTCATGGACTGGGGCGACAAGCATGCCGTAGGTCCGGCCGGCTCGCAGGTCGAGCTGCGGCACCGTGACTGCGGAGAGCCGGTGCGGCTGCAGCTGGCCTGCCAGGCCGGCCACGTCCTGGAATCGGCGCATGAGGTTACCCCGGTGCCGGGCCCCGGAGCCCGCAAGATCGCCTAGCGGCGGGCTCAGTAGCGGATGGCGATCTGACGGCCCTGCGGGTCGCGCTGCGGCCGGGCCGGGATGGTGACCGCCCGGCCGGCGGCGATGCGGGCCGCGCTCCAGGCCACCGCGGCCGCGTCAAGCACGTCGACCAGCAGGCCCGCCGGGATGGCCACGGGGATCTCGATACCCGCTTCGGCCAGCAGCCGGTGGCGCAGGTCGCGCCCGGCCGGGGTGTGCTTGCTGGCCGGGAGCGGAGCCCCGGCCAGCGCGCCGAACGCCAGCTCCGGGTGCACCTCATACAGCGGATGCCCGCACGTCTGCCAGTAGCGGTTGGCCTCGAGCAGCTTGGCCCGCAATCCCCAGGTCTGCGCGCTGAAGCCCTGACCGGTGAGCTCACGGCAGCGCCGGTTGGCCAGGGCGTAGCTCGCCTCAGCCCAGACCGCCCGCGGCGGGATCGCGAAGACCGAACTGCGGCGAGGCCCGAGCAGGCTGCGGGCGGCCCGGTCGGCTTCGCGCCAGCCCGACTCGAGCAGCCCGAGCGGCATGTCGATCCCGATGGTCCCGGCACCTCCGCCGCCTGGGCGCTGCCCGAGCAGCGTCGCCAGCGCTGCGTCCACCCGGACCGTCGCGGCCATGCTGCTCGTCTCCAGCGACACCGCCACCCAGCCGCGCCGGCAGGCATCCACTCCCGTCGCGCGCATACCGCTACGGTGGCACACCATTCCCGTCGGGTCCTGATTTCTGCGGCCTTGTCCGGCGAGGCTGCCCTCCCGCTGCCCGGCGAGCCGTTAGGGTTTCCTGGTGGCCGAGGGCACAGCCAGCGTCACTGACGAACGGGTGGGATATGCCGGCCCCGACCCGGTCCTCATCCGGTGCACGGCACCGGATGCGCTGTCCAACCTCGTCGCCGTCTTGGAGCTGGCCGCCGACGGCCAGCTGGAGCGCAGCGCGGCGGCCAGGCGGCCGTCCGCCTCGACCGCCAAGCTGGTCGAGGATTCCCTGGTAGCGGGAGATTTCTACGAGGCCGGCGAGCCAATCGCCGCCTTTGCCTGGCCGCTGCTGATCCAGATCGGGGGACTGACGCAGTTCACCGGCGCCGAGCTGGAACTGACCGCGCGCGGTCGCGGGGTGCTCGCCGGACCGTCCTACGAAGCGCTCGGGGCGCTGTGGGCCCGCTGGCTGAAGAGCGTCTCATTCGACGAGCTGACCCGGATCGAAGCGATCAAGGGCCAGGGCAAGGCCGCGACGCTGACCTCGCCCGTCAAGCGGCGGGCCGCGGTGGCCGCGGGCCTGGCCGCGCTGGAGCCGGGAGCCTGGACCGGAGTTGATGAGCTGCTCGCGATACTGGCGGCCCAGCATCCGCCGCTCGTGGTGGCCAGGAGCCTGCTGGCGCTCTGGCGGCTGTACCTGATCGACTCCTACCACGGCAGCCTCGGCCATGCCGGCCGCCAGGCCTGGGACATCGTGGCGGGCAGGTACGCGCTCTGCGTGCTGTTCGAGTACGCGGCCACCATCGGCCTCATCGACGTGGCGTACGCCGATCCGCGCGGCGCCCGCGATGACTACCGTGGCCTGTGGGGCGCCGACCGTTACGCCTGCCTGTCTCGTTATGACGGCTTGGTCGCGGTGCGGGTTAACAAGCTGGGCGCCGCGATCCTGCATGACCCGGCCGCGCTGCCCGGTCTGGGCCTGCCCGTGCCGCGGCATTCCGTGATCCCGACGCAAATGTGCCCAACCAAAGGCAGGGCCGGACTGTCATATAGATAGCGGTCTATAACGGACAGAAAATGTGGAGGCATCATGAAACGGTCAGGACTGACCGTAGCGGCCTGCCTGGCGCTCGTACTGGCGAGCGGCAGTGCCGCCGCGGCCACGGTAACTGCGGACACCGGCCACGCCGCCGTCACCGCCCAGGCGCGGCCGGACGGCGACGGCCCGCCCGGGTTCTGGTGGGGCACCGACAGCTGGCCGGTCTCGGTGCCGGGCAGCACGCCATACGTCATGCCGCACCTCGGGGGCGCCTACGGCGGTTACATCGGGATGATCGGGAACTGGGACTGGTGGCAGCGCTGCGGTGGCCAGGAACACTTCCTGGCTTATTCGGCCACCAATGCCGCGCAGGCGCGCACCAACTTCACCAAGTACGGCGCGGGCGTCGGGTTCGGCGTTTACTGGTTCATGGGCGGACCAGGCGTCGACCCGCACTACAACGGCACCGCCGCGGAAGCCGCCTCATGGGGGGCGCAGCAGGCCGCCAGGACGCTGGTCGACATCGCCAACGTCGGAGGCATCAACTACCGGGTCATCTGGGCCGACATAGAGCTGCCAGGCATCTCGCCTGCGCCCGACAACGGCTGGAACAACGTCTACACCTCATCGTGCAGCGGCCGGGTGAAGCAGAGCTACATCCCGGCGAGCGTGGACCGGGCCGAGTTCAACGGGTACGCGTCCTACATCACCGCGCACTCGTCATACAAGGTCGGTGTCTACTCCTCGGCTCCGGTCTGGTCGTCCATCTTCGGGACCGGCAGTGCCGCCGCCATCCCGAACACCTACGAGTGGACCTACGAACCGGAAACCGCGAGCCTCGGCAGCGCCCCGTACGGCTGGTGCCTTAACCACGGGTCGGGCAGCTGCGCGCAGTTCTTCGGCGGCCAGACCAATTCCAGCCGTTACGCCCTGATGTGGCAGTGGTCAGGCGGCGGCGGGGTCAGGAACGGAATCGGCGACTTCGACCAGATCGATGGCGCCCGGATGAGCTGAGGCCGCTAGCCGGCGATCAGCGGCTCGAGCATGATGTCGGGGTGCTCCCGCTGCACCTGGCCTAGCCGCCACTTGTCGCTGAACAGCGCGAGCACGGCCCCGTCGTGACGGCGGGTCAGCACCTCGACGGCCCGCTGCCCGGCCAGGGCGCGGGCGCCGTCGGCATCGGTGCGCCTGGCCAGGGTGTAGTCGAGGTGGTCGAGTTCGGCGCGGGCGCCGAACTCGAACTCCAGCCGGTGCAGGACCACGTCGAACTGCAGCGGGCCGACCGCGGCCAGGACCGGGGCCTGATCACCGCGCAGGTCAGAGGAGAGAACCTGCACCACGCCCTCGGTGTCCAACTGCTCGATGCCGCGCCGGAACTGCTTCTGCTTGCCTGCGTCCTTGCCGCGCACCACCGCGAAGTGCTCGGGCGCGAAGCTGGGAATGGGCGGGAACTCGACCGGGACCTCGCCCGCGTACAGGGTGTCACCAGGACGCAGCGCGGTCGCGTTGACCAGGCCGATTACGTCGCCGGGATAGGCCAGCTCGACGGTCTCCCGGTCCTGGCCGAACATGGCCTGGGCGTACTTGGTAGCAAACGGGCGGCCGGTGGCCGCGTGGGTCAGGACCATGCCGCGCTCGAACCGGCCCGAGCAGACCCGCACGAACGCCACCCGGTCCCGGTGCGCCGGGTCCATGTTGGCCTGCACCTTGAACACCAGCCCGGAGAACGGGGCGTCGACCGGCCGCCGCTCTCCCTTGATGTCGTCGCGCATGGCCGGGGGCGGCGCGAGCTGGGTGACCGCGTCCAGCAGGTAGCGGACACCGAAGTTGGGCAGCGCGGCGCCGAACAGCACCGGGCTGGACACCCCGGCCAGGAACGACGACATGTCGACACCAGCGCCGTAGATCTCGTCGAGCAGGGCCAGTTCTTCCCGCGCCGCCGCGTAGGCCTCGCCTTCGCGCGCGGCCGCGGCCGCGGCGTCCAGCCGCGTCTCCAGGGCACGCCCGGCCCCGCCGGGGGTCCTGGTGAAGACCGTGTACTGGCCGGTGGACCGCTCGATCAGGCCGCGGAAGTCGCCCGCCACGCCGACCGGCCAGTTCACCGGGGCCGGGCGCAGCCCGATGCGCTGCTCGATCTCATCGAGGAGTTCCAGTGGCTCGCGCCCCGGCCGGTCCCACTTGTTCACGAACGTGATCACCGGCACCGCCCGGCTCCGGCAGACGTCGAACAGCTTCAGCGTCTGCGGTTCCAGGCCCTTGGCCGAATCCAGCAGCATGACCGCGCCGTCCACCGCGGACAGCACCCGGTAAGTGTCCTCGGAGAAATCCGCGTGACCGGGCGTGTCCAGCAGGTTCAGCACCACGTCGTGGTAGTCGAAGCGGAGCGCCGCCGAGGTCACCGAGATGCCGCGGGCGCGTTCCAGCGCCATCCAGTCCGAAGTCACGCCCCGCCGGCCCGCCTTGCCGTGCACCGCGCCCGCATGGGTGATCGCCGACGCGTGCAGGGCCAGGGCCTCGGTCAGGGTCGACTTGCCCGCGTCCGGGTGGCTGATCACCGCGAACGCCCGGCGCCTGGCCGCCTCGGCCAGCACCCGGGATCCTGCTGTCTTCGAGTCGGGCACCGCCGATGAAGAGGCATCGGGGAGGTGAGTGGGGGCACGCGGAAGCGCCCCCGTATCCGCCATTGTCACTTACGTGAGGATACTGGGTCCGTGGACCGCGTCCTCACCATCCCCAACGGGATCAGCGCCGCCCGGCTGGCCGGGGTGCCGGTCTTCCTGTGGCTGGTGCTCGGGCCGCGGACCGCGGTCGCCGATTACTGGGCGGTCGGCCTGCTGATCGCCGCGGGCCTGTCCGACTGGCTGGACGGCAAGATCGCCCGCGCGCTGAACCAGGCCAGCCGGCTCGGCCAGCTACTCGACCCGGCCGCCGACCGGCTCTACATCGCGGCGACCATCATCGCGCTCGCGGTCCGGGGCATCATCCCGTGGTGGCTGGTCGCCGTCCTGGCGCTGCGCGAGCTGACGGTCGGCGGGGCGCTGGCCGTGCTGCGCCGCCGGGCGGGCTTCGGCACCCTGCAGGTGAGCCTGGTCGGCAAGGCAGCCACCCTGTGCCTGCTGTATGCCTTCCCGCTGCTGTTCCTCGGGGATCACCCCGGCTGGGGCGGGACGCTGGCCCGGGTCATCGGCTGGGCCTTCGCGATCTGGGGTACGGCGCTGTACTGGTGGGCCGCGACGCTTTACCTCGTCCAGGTGAGAAGCTTGGTCAGTGATACGGCCAGCCCCTGAAGGGCCCTGCAAGCCCGTGAATTCGCCGGTGACAGGGTAGACCCCATGGGCGCGAACCGGGAAGGAGCGGCAAAAGCATTGAAGGCCGTCGTGATGGCAGGAGGGGAAGGCACCCGGCTGCGGCCGATGACCGCCAACCAGCCCAAGCCCATGCTTCCGGTAGCCAACCGGCCGATCATGGAGCACGTGCTGCGGCTGCTCAAACGGCACGGGTTCAACGAGACCGTCGTCACCGTTCAGTTCCTGGCCGCGCTGGTCCGGAACTACTTCGGCGACGGCGAGGAATTCGGGATGAACCTGCGGTACGCCACCGAGGAGATGCCGCTGGGCACCGCGGGCAGCGTCAAGAACGCCGAGGACGAGCTGCTCGACGAGCCCTTCCTGGTCATCTCGGGTGACGCGCTGACCGACATGGACCTGACCGCGCTGGTCGAATTCCACAAGGAAAAGGGCGCGCTGGTCACCGTCGGCCTGGCCCGGGTGCCCAACCCGCTCGAGTTCGGCATCGTGATCACCCAGGAGGACGGCCGGATCCAGCGCTTCCTGGAGAAGCCGACCTGGGGCCAGGTGTTCTCGGACACGGTCAACACCGGCCTGTACGTCATGGAGCCTGAGGTGCTCGCCGAGGTGCCGCCCCTCGAGCTTGTCGACTGGTCGGGCGACGTCTTCCCCAAGCTGCTCAAGCGCGGGGCGCCGCTGTTCGGCTATGTCTCGGATCGGTACTGGGAGGATGTAGGAACCCACGAGAGCTACTTCAAGGCGCAGGTGGACGTGCTGGCCCGCCGCGTGCAGAGCGACATCGCCGGGTTCGAGGTCTCGCCCGGGGTCTGGGTGGCCGAGGGGGCGGAGGTCGACGCTGACGCGGTGCTGACCGGGCCGCTGTGCATCGGGGACTACGCCAAGATCGAGGCGGGCGCGCACCTGCGCGAGTACACCGTGATCGGCAGCAACGTGGTGGTCAAGGAGGGTGCGTTCCTGCACCGCGCTGTGGTGCACAACAACGTGTACGTGGGCCAGGGCGTGACCCTGCGCGGCTGCGTGATCGGGAAGAACACCGACGTCATGCGGCTGGCCAGGATCGAGGAGGGCGCCATCGTCGGGGACGAGTGCGTCATCGAGCCCGAGGCCTACCTGTCCGCCGGGGTGAAGGTCTACCCGTTCAAGACCATCGAGGCCGGCGCGGTGGTGAACAACAGCGTGATCTGGGAGTCGCGCGGCCAGCGCACCCTGTTCGGCCCGCGGGGCGTATCCGGGTTGATCAACGTGGAGGTCACCCCCGAGCTGGCGGTCCGCCTGGCCAGCGCCTACGCCACCATGCTGCGCAAGGGCTCGACGGTCACCACCTCCCGGGACGCGTCCCGGGCCGCGCGGACGCTGAAGCGGGCCGTGCAGGCCGCGCTCAACGCCAGCGCGATCAACGTGGTGGACCTCGAGGCCCAGCCCCTCCCCGTGGCCAGGTTCGAGACGGCCAGGGACCACCGCAGCGGCGGCGTCGCCATCCGCACCACGCTCGGCGATCCGCAGTCCGTCGACATCATCTTCCTCAACGAGCGCGGGGCCGAGCTGTCCCAGGCGGACCAGCGCAAGCTGGAGCGCGTCTTTTTCCGCCAGGAGTTCCGGCGGGCCTTCCCGGGCGAGATCGCCGAGCTCAGCTACCCGCCCAGGGTGGTCGAGTCGTACGCCAACGAGCTGCTGCGCTGCGTGGACATGAGCGGGGTCCGCGAAGCCAACCTCAAGGTGGTCGCCGACTGCGCGGGCGGCACCACGTCGCTGGTGCTGCCCAGCCTGCTCGGCGCGATCGGGGTCCGCGTGCTCACCCTCAACAACGGGCTGGACGAGAATTCGCCGACCGAGACCGTCGCGCAGCAGCGGGCCGGCTTGCAGCGGCTGGCCGAGGTGGTGTCGTCGTCCCGGGCGGCGTTCGGGGTCAGGTTCGACCCCGTGGGGGAGCGGATCCAGCTCGTGGACGAGAAGGGCGAGCTGGTCAGCGAGGACCGGGCGCTGCTGGCCGTGCTCGACCTGGTAGCGGCCGAGCGCAAATCCGGCCGGGTCGCCCTGCCGGTGACCACCACCAGGGTGGCCGAGCAGGTCTGCCGGTTCCACGGCGTCCAGGTGACCTGGACGCCGACGTCGATGGATGCCCTCACCCTGGCCGCGGCGGGCGACGACGTGATCTTCGCGGCCGACGGGCGCGGCGGGTTCGTGGTGCCGGAATGCACCAGGACCGTCGACGGGATCGCGGCCTTCGTGCGTCTGCTCGGCCTGGTCGCGCGGACCAGGCTGACACTCAGCCAGATTGACGCCAGGATCCCCGCCGCGCACATGCTCAAACGCTCCATCCCGACGCCCTGGGCGGCGAAGGGCAGCGTGATGCGCACGGTCTTGGAGGCTGCGGGCAGCCGCGAGATCGACACCACGGACGGGGTGCGCGTCACCGAGCCCGACCGGGGCTGGGCGCTCGTGCTGCCCGACCCGGCCGATGCCGTCACCCATCTGTGGGCGGAGGGCAACGACGCCGATGCCGCGCAACTGCTGCTCGACGAGTGGGCCGCCGTAGTAGAGCAGGCGGGCCGCTAGATGCCCGGTCTCCTGGTCCGGATACTGGTGCTGCGTCCGGGTAAGCTGTGTCTTTTAACGCGATGATGCAAAAGGCGCGAACCGCACGAAATTCGGCAAATATGCGACAATCGCGCCCGCTGCGGTATGAGTAGTTTCGTCCGGCGGTCATCGCCCGCATCGGGCGGCGGGTGTGTGGCTGGCACGGTAGGGCTGGCACGGTAGGGCTGGCACGGTAGGGCTGGCACGGTAGGGCTGGCACGGTAGGGCTGGCACGGTAGGGCTGGCACGGTAGGGCTGGCACGGTAGGGCTGGCACGGTAGGGCTGGCACGGTAGGGCTGGCACGGTAGGGCTGGCACGGTAGGGCTGGCACGGTAGGGCTGGTGCATGGCGGAGGTGAGACGGCGGTGTGGCGGAAGCGTCGCGAGGAAAAGATCGGGCGTAGCCGGCGCGGGCTGTTCGCGTGGCTCATGGACCGCCGAGCCCCGGCCCAGGTACCTTGGGCTGGATCGCCGGAAGCCGGCGAGCTCACCGAGGGGAGGCCGACCGGAGCCATGCCACGTGTCTATTGCGCCCGCTGCGGCCGGCCTAATGCTGAGGACGCCCGGTTCTGCTCGAATTGCGGCACCCAGCTGGCCGGGACCGGGACGTTGGGCGCGGTCCCGGGTACCGGCGGCGCTCATCCGGGCGAGACCACCTCGACGCTGTCGCCGCTGGGCCGGCCGGATGATCCTGATTTCGGCGACGACCTGTTCCCTGACTCTGCCTCGTTCGGCGCCTTGCCCGAGGGCAGCGCGCTGCTGCTGGTCATGCGCGGGCCCAACGCGGGCAGCAGGTTCAGGCTGGACGGCGGGCTGACCACCGCAGGCCGGCATCCGGACAGCGATATCTTCCTCGATGACGTGACGGTCTCCAGGCGGCACGCCGAGTTCCAGCGCGAGGGCGGCTCCTTCACCGTCCGGGACGTGGGCAGCCTCAACGGCACCTACGTCAACCGGGAGCGCATCGAGGAGGCGCGCCTGTCCGGCGGGGAAGAAGTCCAGATCGGCAAGTTCAGGCTGTTGTTCCTGACCAGCCAGAATCTCGATCCGAGGACATCTTCCGCCGACCCTCGCGGCAGGGGCGCACAGGACTACGCATGAGCGAGCAGCCCGCGCGCGGTCAGTTCGGTATCGGCGAGGTGCTGGCGCAGTTGCGTCCGGAATTTCCGGACATCAGCACATCCAAGATCCGCTTCCTGGAAGAAAAGGGGCTGATCGAGCCGGCCAGGTCACGATCGGGCTATCGCCGGTTCTCCGCGGCTGACATAGACCGGCTGCGTCACATCCTCACCATGCAGCGCGACTCGTACCTGCCGCTGCGGGTGATCAGGGAACGGCTGGCCGAGGGCACTCCGGCGGCCCTGGGGGGTGCCGGGGCGTTCGGCGCTCGTGGGAGTGAGAGCCCGCCCGTGAACGGTCAGGGCGGCACTGGGCGGGCGTCGGCTGACATGTCCCGGCGCCAGCTGCTCGAGGCGGCCGGAATCGACGACGCGGAGCTGGCCGAGCTCGAAGAGTATGGCCTGATCCGCCGGGTAGGCCGGCAGTACGGCCCGGAGGCGCTGGCGGTGGCCAGGACGGTGGCAGCGCTGCGCCAGTACGGAGTGCAGGCCAGGAACCTGCGGGCGGTCAAGGCCGCGGCCGACCGGGAGGCGAACCTGGTCGAGCAGGTCGTGGCGCCGCAGCTGCGCCAGCGCGATCCCGGGGCCAGGGATGCCGCCGCCAGGACCGCATGGCAGATCGCGGACCTCACCTTGCGGCTGCACGCCACGCTGGTTGGATCCGCACTGGCCGAGGCCGGGATGGCAGCCGTCCCCGGGCCCGCGGTCAGGTACCAGGCGGAGTCCGGCCCATCGGAACAGGCGGCTGAATCCGGATCCTCGGCGGGGGGCCTGCGGTCGGCTTCGGGACGATTACGGGTGTACCTTGGCAAAGGGAGAGGTGGCCAAACAGGCTCGCCAGGCACGTGAGGACGGAGCTGCAGTGCGGCAGATGGAGGTCATCGGCGTCCGGGTCGAGATGCCGTCGAACAGCCCCATCGTCTTGCTGAAAGAGGCGCAGGGGGATAGGTACCTGCCGATCTGGATCGGGGCGGTGGAGGCCACAGCGATCGCCTTCGCCCAGCAGGGCATGGTGTCCGTCCGGCCGCTGACGCACGATCTGTTCAAGGACGTGCTCGAGGTGCTGAATGTCCAGCTGCGCACGGTGAACATCACCGCGCTGCGGGACGGGATCTTCTACGCCAACCTGGTCTTCTCCAACGGA
Organism: uncultured Actinomycetes bacterium; assembly: GCA_963835775.1. Taxonomy (GTDB): domain Bacteria; phylum Actinomycetota; class Actinomycetes; order Streptosporangiales; family Streptosporangiaceae; genus Palsa-504. Next base: position 122,315 of record CAWIHB010000020.1, read on the forward strand.
GCCGAGGTGAGCGCGCGGCCGTCGGACTCGATCGCACTGGCCCTGCGCACCGGTGCGCAGATCTTCGCCAGCGAGGAGATCCTCGACGAGGCGGGTGTGCCCATCCCGGATGAGCAAGAGGACGAGGTGGAGAAGTTCCGCGAGTTCCTCGACAACATCTCCCCTGAGGATTTCGGCCGGGCCACGTGATCCCGCGCATCCAGGCCAGCTCAGCCACCTCCCGTGTCCCGGTATGGCTCGCTGCAGCCGGGAATGTCACGACGCGCCGTGCATGGTCGTTGACGCCGCTACCCGGGTCGGCTTACGGTGCCAGTGCGGTGGGTAGTCAGGTCCCGTGGAGGTGGGCGTGGCGGTTACCAGGCATGACAGCGGCGGCGGGACGTCCGCCGCTGGCGGCCCACCAGACTCGCTGGGCGCTCAGGGCGCCCTCTTCGAGGCTGATGAAGCTCTCGGGCTGTCTCATGAACCCGGCCCGGGATCGGCGGATATCGGCTACCGCGGGCCAACCGCCTGCGCCGCGGCCGGCATTACCTACCGCCAGCTGGACTACTGGGCGCGAACCGCCCTGGTCGAGCCCAGCGTGCGGGCTGCGCACGGTTCCGGCTCCCAGCGCCTGTACAGCTTCCGCGACATCCTGGTGCTCAAGGTCGTCAAGCGGCTCCTCGACACCGGGATCTCGCTGCAGCAGATCCGGGCCGCCGTCCAGCACCTGCGCGATCACGGCACCGAGGACCTGGCCCAGGTCACCCTGATGAGCGATGGAGTCAGCGTCTACGAATGCACCTCTACCGACGAGGTGGTGGACCTGCTCCAGGGCGGCCAGGGCGTGTTCGGCATTGCGCTCGGCCGTGTCTGGCGCGAGGTCGAAGGAGACTTGGCGGTGCTGCCCGCCGTGCGTGCCGAGGACGGCTTCGTCGCAATGGTCCCCGGATCCGCCGACGGTGCCGCGGTCCAGGACGATCTGGCCAAGCGCCGCCTGCGCCGCACCAGCTAAACCGGCTGAACCGGATGCGAGCCGTTGGCGAGCGGCGGCCAACGGGGCCGAAAGCGGTTTAAATCATGATCGGGTCCGGCAATACTCATTTTCGTGTAACGCCCGGCGTCGAGCCCTTTCTGACGAGCAGTTCGGTCCAGGGTGACAATAGGGAGCGGGTCTGTTTAAATGCTCCCATCACCGATTCGGGCGCCGGTCCAGGGCTCGTCCGGCGGGCTGGGACTGTCGCATGCGCCGCCATCCAACCGGGGCTTGCGTCTGGAGAGGGGGATCAGGTGACCGATTGCTTGGATGCCCACGGCGGGGCGCAGCCGGCACCGTGCGCTGCGGGTCGTTAGCCGGTGGACGATAGCCATGATGCCCCGGGTTACTGGCTTGGCCTGACGGCCTCGCAGATGGGGGCCGCGCACAAGCTGTCCGGCCTGCCCAACCAAGATGCCGTGGCGGTACGCCAGGTCGGGCCGGACCTGCTCGTCGCGGCGGTCGCCGATGGTCACGGGCACCACCGTCATTTCCGCAGCGCCCGGGGTTCGCAGTTCGCGGTGAAAGTCGCCTGCCAGGCCGCCGAGGACCTGGCCGTACGGCTGGAAGGGCTCGAGACGGCCGACCAGATCAGGTCGGAGGTCGTCGGTCAGCTCGTGCCCGCCATCACCGGGCGCTGGCGCGAGGCCGTGCACGACGATCACGCCGCCGAGCCGTTCACGCCTCAGGAACAGGCGGCGCGGGCCGCCGACAACGATGTCCTGGTTGCTTACGGATCCACCCTGCTGCTGGCCATCGCCGGGCCGGAATGGCTCGTGCTGACCCAGATCGGCGACGGCGACATCGTGGGTATCCGGCCCGACGGGCGGCCGCTGCTCCCGGTGCCCGGCGACCCGTCGCTGGACGGCCACCAGACCACGAGCCTGTGCACGATCCGCGCGGAGGATGAATTCCGGGTCGGCGTGGTGCACATTGCGACCACGACTCTGCTCGGAGTCCTGCTCGCGACCGACGGATACGGCAATGCGCAGGCGGACGACCCGTGGGCCAACTCGGTCAGTGCCGACCTGGCCGAGCTGATCAGCGACCGGCCGCCGGAATGGCTGGCCGCCCAGTTGCCGCTGTGGGCGAGCCGCTGCGCATCGACGGACGGCAGCGCAGACGATACGACCATCGCGCTGCTCATCGCGCCTTCGGCGGCGGCCGAACGCTGGGAGGCCCCCACGGTGCCGGCCGACCGCGAGCTGCGTCACGAGCCGCCCACAGCGGCGGCCCGCAGGATGGCCGACCCGACGACGAAGCTGGCCGGCGAGGCGCCGACCAGGCGAGAGAAGCACCTGAACAAAGCGGCTGTATCGGTGCATGCCGCAGCTCCGGTCAGCCCGGCGGGCCCCGAATCTCCGACCCTGCGCGTCCGGCCCGGATCTCCGTCCGCCTCGGCGGGAACCCCGGCCGGGGCTGCGGCCGAGACCCCGACTATGACCGTCCGCACCAAGTCCCCAGCCGCGCCTGCCCAGCCGCTCGCCTCGCCGCCACGGGCCGCTGCCCACGGCGCGCCACCAGGGGCCGGTGCCCCGGCGGCGCCGGCTGCCGGTCATCGTGCGCCCGCGCCGGCCCGCAGGTCCCGGCGGCCGCTGGTGATCGCTGCGGTGCTCGTGGTGATTGCCGCCGTGGCCGCCATCGCCGTGACCCAGCTGGGTTCTTCGCCGACCACGCCGCGGGCCGCTCCGTCCGTCACGGCACATGCATCACCGGCGGCCGGCGCGCGCCCGTCTGCGACCGCCTCGGCCGGAACGTCCCCGTCCGCCGGCGTGTCCCCGTCGGCCACCGGGCAGGTTTCATGCACCGCGCAGTCGTCAGGAACCGGAGCGCCGGTAACCGGGTCCAGCGCCGAGATGTGCGATCCGGTCACCGGCCTCGAGGTGCCGATCTCCATGACCGGCCTGCCCGGCGACGGAAACCGCATCGCGCTGCAGGTCGGCGGTTCGATCTTCGTGCTGGACGGTGACACGCTCTGGTGGCGTGCGGTCGACGGGCAGGACCCCAGCTGGCACGACCTGGGCTCCACTCCCACTGGTCCCCAGCAGGCCCTGTGTGCCACGCAGCGCGGTACGGTCATAGCCGCCGCGTCCGATACAGCGCACGGAGCGAGCACGCCGTGGACCCAGGTCACCGTCTCGGCGCAGTCTCCCCTGCACGTCGGGAAGGACACGCAGGTGGCCAGCGATCCGTGCGGGGGCGGACCCGACCGGTGACCGGCCGGTTTCTGCCGCTGCTGAATACCAGGCCTGGTGCTACCTGCCGCTTTTCTCATCGCCGGTGCGCCTGAGCACGGAGTTTGCGCACGGTACCTGGACCCGCCGTATTCCCCGGCCGTCTGGCCGCCGAGGTTGTATACGCGGCCGAAGTTGTATACGGAGAATGACCGCGCCGGCCCAATGTGAATGCGGTCTCACCAGCCCATTCAGGTGTTCCCGATTTCGCCGCCCCAGTCCGCCCTATTTTACCGTCGCTATACCTATCCGTTCCGGGCTCATGGCACTACCATCTGGATTGTCACCGTGCCCTGCTGCTGGGGGCAGACGGGTGCGGTAGTGACCATTCCGGGCTTGGGGAGAGCGCTGGGGGGCGAGTGACGATGGCGGCAGATAGTGCTCCGGATCAGGCAACCACGACGATTGGCGGCCGGAGCCCGGCCCCGCCTGCGACTGGCGGCACCGGCGACCTGACCGAGGAACTGATCGCCACCGACTCATGGACAGAGGCCATGGTCGCGGCGGCCGGGATTCCGATCGTGGACGTACCGCTGGTAACGGTGGGCGGCGGCATGGGCAGCTTCGTCACCGTGGATTACCTGCGGATCGCCGGGGTGACCCCCGACCGGATCCGGGTGCTATCGGACATTGACTATCCGTGGCAGACCTACGAGTACCTGACCCGGGTTTCGCAGATTCCGCGCCCCGAGCGGATCCGCTCCGACTCGGCCTCGAGGCCGGACAACATCTGGGGCTTCCCTTCCTACGCGCTGGCCGAAGCGATCCACGACCGCAGCCTGAAGCCGCTGCGCCAAGTGCTCGTCGAGCCGATCTGGGCTGACTACTACACTCCGCGCGCGGGCCAGGTCTTCACCGGCCTGGAACGTGAGGCCAAGCGCATCCGATTTTCGGACATGCTGGTCAAGGGGCAGGTCCGGATGGTGCGCCGGCGCAAGGGCGGCGGCTACTTCACGATCCTGACCCCGCCGGACGCCAGGCCGACCCGGCGCGTAGCTTACCGGTCGCAGTTCGTGCACGTCGCGGTCGGGTATCCGGGCCTGAAGTTCCTGCCCGAGCTGCAGGCTTTCCGGACCGAGAACCAGGACTTCTACCACGTAGTCAGCGCATATGAAGATCACGAGCATGTCTACGACCGGCTCCGCGCGAAGCAGGGGGTAGTGCTGATCCGAGGCGGCGGCATCGTCGCCTCGCGGGTCCTGCAGCGCCTGATGGACGACCGGGCCAAGTACAACTTGTCGACCGAGATCGTGCACTTGTTCCGCACCTACATATCGGGCTCCCACGGCCCTGGCCCGTGGATGCGGCGCAAGGGCGGCAACGGGTGGGCCTACCAGGGGTTCAACTATCCGAAGTCGGTCTGGGGCGGACAGCTCAAGGCCAAGATGCGCCGCCTGGAGGGCGATCAGCGGGCCACCGAGTACAAGCTGATGGGCGGGACCAACACGCCGTACCGGCGCCGCTGGCAGCAGCAGATGAACGAGGGCCGGGCCGGCGGCTGGTACCGCGTGCTGGCCGGCATGGTCGAGCAGATGAAGGTGCGCGAGGACGGGATGGTCATCAGCCAGGTCAGGACCTCGCAGGGCGTGGGCGAGGTCGCGGCCAACTTCGTCATCGACTGCACCGGCCTGGAAGCCGACGTCTCCGAGCACCGGGTGCTGGCCGACCTGCTCGAGCATTCCGGCGCCGGGCGCAATCCGGTCGGCCGCCTGGATGTCGAGCGCACCTTCGAGCTGCGCGGCGCGAGCAGCGGGACCGGAGTTATCTACGCATCGGGGGCCGCCACCCTGGGCGGCTACTTCCCCGGCGTGGACACGTTCCTCGGCCTGCAGATAGCCGCGCAGGAAATCACCGACGACCTGGCCCGGCGGGGATTCTGCCCGAAAATCGGCCCGGGCCGTTCCGTTTCACAATGGCTGCGCTGGGCCAGGAACCAGCAGCCGTAATCCGCTACCCAAGATGCCCACGCTCCGATAGGGACAGGTGCCGGCATGGTTCCCACCTTGAGCGGCCGGATACAGACCAGGATCTTCCTGCTGGCTGTCATCGGCGGCCTCATCACGCTCGTGATCGTCCCGGTCTTGCCGGGCAGCGCGCCGCTCGGCGACAAGTACCGGGATGGCTTCCTGGTCCTCCTGAGCGTCGCCGTGCTGGGCGTGCTCTGGGAGCTCCTCTACCACCTCCTGATGCAATGGCGCTGGGAAAAGGACTGGCCGACGCTGTTCGGGCTGGCTACCGGGATACCTGAGGGTCTGCTGGTGTGGCTGCTGCTCAGCGCCGGCGCCGTGCCGGGGATCGTGGGGCACGTCGGCGGGGCCGCCTTTCTCATCCAGTTCGTCCTGATCTGGCTGGGGGTCTGGCTCGTGGCCAACGGGCCGATGCGGGTGCCCTTCATCCGGTGGCGGTTCATTGGCGGGAGGGTCTGGTGACTGAGCAACGAATCGAGGTCCTGCCCGGCCTGTGGCCGATCCACGGGGACGGGGTGCTGGCCAGGCAGGGAGACCTGGTCCTGCTGATCCATCCCGCGGGCGGAGCCTTCACCGACCGGCTGCTTGACCTGCTGACTGACGCGGCCCGGGCCGGCGAGACCGGCCTGCGCTTCGCCAGCCTGATCTCCGCGGAGTTCGACTCCGACGCCGCCGCCGCCGCGAGCGAGGCGCCCGGCCCGGCCGCGGTGGCCTTCGGCCGTGCCGACGACGGCCTGGCCATCGCCATCTACGGCACCGCCTGGGCCGAGATCACGACGGCCCACGGCACGCAGCAGCTGACCGCGGGCCAGCCTTATGGCCGGCTGCAGTGCGTCCTGCCGTCCCGGGTGATGAGGGTCCGGGCCGGTGTGCTGGCCGCGGACGGCGACGCCAGCACCGACCCCTACCTGCGCCTGGCGGACGGGGTGGTCCGGGCTGTGGCCCTGGTTTACGCTCCCGAAGAAACCCCGAGAAGGACTCCCGACCGGGGCCGGCACGTGCTTCTGCCCGAGCGCACCGTCATGGACGCAGCCTGGGGCGAGCAGGCGGTGCCGGAGCCAATCCAGGTGCCCGCCGAGCCGCCCTTGCCCCAGCGGCAGGAGGCGGGCCAGGCCGAACAGCCGGCCTACGAGCCGCAGGCCCCCCGGGTCGATGACACGTTCTACCAGCCCGATGCCGGCCAGGCCGTGTACCAGCCCGACGCCGGCCAGGCCGCGTACCAGCCGGACGCGTACCAGCCGGACGCCGGCCAGGCCGTGTACCAGCCCGACGCCGGCCAGGCCGTGTACCAGCCCGACGCCGGCCAGGCCGGTCAGCCCGCCTACCCGCCAGAGGCGGACCACGTGGTCGGGGACCCCTTCGAAGCCGACAGCCTGGCCGGCCGGTCGTTCATCTCCATACCGCTCATCGGCGACATGGCCGGCACCGAGCTGCCCCAGCGGGACCCGCTGCCGCTCGGCGCCGAACCTCCCGACGACTACGACCCCGGAACCGCAGACCAGCACCCCCCGGTCGTAGTCGGCGTCTACTGCAAGAACGGGCATTTCGACGACCCCGAGGCGCGCTACTGCGCCGTCTGCGGCATCGGCATGGCCCAGCTGACCAAGACGCCCCAGCAAGGCCCGCGGCCGCCGCTCGGCGTGCTGGTCCTGCAGGACGGTTCGGTCTGCCAGCTCGACACCGACTACGTGCTGGGCCGGGAGCCGACCCTGGACAGCTCGGTGGCCGACGGCAGCGCCAGGCCGCTCCGGCTCGGCACCGCCTCGGGCCTGGTGTCCCGGATCCACGCCCGCGTCGAGCTCGACGGCTGGCAGGTGTTCATCTCCGACCTGAATTCCGCCAACGGCACCGAGATCCTCCAGCCGGGGAACAGCAGCCCGGACGCGCTACAACCCGGCATCAGGACTCCGCTCGTGGCCGGGGCCCAGATCCGCCTGGGCGGCGACTACGGGCTGCGATATGACTCGCACCGCCACCGGTAAGTGACGCGGCGGACCTGGGGGCCTAATGTTGAGCCTTAACGACGTCCAGCTGCTGCTGGCGGACGTGGCCATCGTCATCATCCTGGCCAGGCTGCTCGGCGCCCTAGCGCGCCGCCTGGGGCAGCCGCCGGTGCTGGGCGAGATCCTGGTCGGCATCCTGCTGGGGCCGACGTTCTTCCACGCCCGCATCACCAACGCGCTGTTCCCGACGTCACTGATCCCCCCGCTGACCGCGCTGGCCGACATCGGGCTGGTGCTGTTCATGTTCGTGGTCGGGTACGAGGTCGACCTGCGCCTGATCCGGGGCCGGGAGCGGGTCGCGGTGGCCGTGTCCACCGGGTCGGTCGTCCTCCCGCTGATCCTCGGCTCGGCGCTCGGCGTCTGGCTGGCCCATCGCCACCACGTAGCGCACGTGTCCACCTTCGCGCTGTTCATCGGCACCGCCATGGCGGCCACCGCGTTTCCCGTGCTGGCCCGCATCCTGACCGACCGGGGCCTGCACCGCACCCGCATCGGCGGGATCGCGCTGGCCAGTGCCGCGATAGCGGACGTGCTGGCCTGGACGCTGCTGGCCGTGGTGGTGGCGCTGGCCGGCAGCACCCAGCAGTGGAAGGTGCTGCTCGCCATCCCCTATGCCGCCGCGATGTTCGTGGTCGTCAGGCCGCTGCTGAAAAGGCTCGGCCAGAGCTACCTGAAGGCGGGCCGCCTCACGCCGAACGTCCTGGCCACCGTGCTGGCCGTGCTGCTGCTGTCCTGCTATGCCACCAACTGGATGGGCCTGCACTTCATCTTCGGCGCGTTCCTGTTCGGCATCGTCATGCCCCGCGAGCCGGTCCTGGCCATGCGGGAGGACATCCTCGAGCGGCTGGAGCAGCTCAGCGTCGTGGTGCTGCTCCCGCTGTACTTCGTGGTCTCGGGCCTGAATATCAACCTGTCCACCATCGGGCGGTCCGGTCTGGAGGAGCTCGGCGCGATCCTGGTCGTCGCCATCGCCGGGAAGCTGGCCGGCGCCTACCTGGGCGCCCAGCTCACCGGGGTCCGCGGCCGCAACGCCGGCGTGCTCGCCACGCTGATGAACACCCGGGGCCTGACCGAACTGGTCATCCTGGGCGTCGGGCTCCAGCTGCACATCCTGACCAAGCAGCTGTACACCCTCATGGTGGTCATGGCCCTGGTCACGACCGCGATGGGCGGCCCGCTGCTGAGATGGATCTACCCCGACAAGATCATGGAGCGGGACCGGGCCGCCGCCGACCGGGCGGCGGTGGCCGGCGGGGCGGCGCACCGGGTCGTGGTGCTCGTCGATGAGCCGGAGACGGCCGGGCCCCTGGTCGACGTGGGCGCGGACCTGGCCGCGACGCGAGCGGGCAGCGAGCTGGTGCTGGCCCACCTGGTCCCGGTCCGGCCGGCCAGCCGCCTGGAGGTGGGCACCGGCCTGGGCGGTGAGCTGATGCAGATGACCGTGGTCATGCGCCAGCTGCACGAGCTGGCCGAACGGTCCGCGGCCCGCGGTGCCCAGGCCGTGGTGCTCTCGCGCATGAGCGACGACGTGCCGGGCGAGCTGCCGTCCTACCTCGCGGCCGCCGAACCCGACACGCTCGTCCTGCGAGCCGACGACGGGATACGCGAGGCGGTCGGGGCCGACGACGCGATCCGCATGGTCACCGCCGGCGCCCCCCTGCCCGAGGTGTCGAGCGCCGTGGCCGTCTACTACGGGCACGGCGGCGACGCCACCGCCGCGCTGGATGTCGCCGCTCAGCTGGCCGCGGCCAGGCAGCTGGACCTGATCCTGGCCGGGGACGAGGGCAGGCGGGCCCGCAGCGCCGCCGCGGAACTGGCCCGCCAGGGCATCCACGCCAGCAGCGGCCCGCCGCCGGAGGACGCTCTGGTCATCGCGGGCGAGGACGGCGCCGCCACCGGCGCTGCCGTGCACCTGACCGTCCGGGCAGGCAGTGGCGAGGACATCGAAGAGCGCCACACAATCGGTACCCCGGTCTCCGTGCTGGAGCCAGGAAGGCAGCAATGATCATGGCTGGTGAACGTGACGGCATTGCCGACTATCAGTTCATCCGGAAGCTCGGCGCCGGGGGCCACGGGGTGTTCTACCTCGCCCACCGGCCGGAACGGCTGCCCATCTCCGCCGACTACGTCGCGGTCAAGGTGCTCTCCGGCGGCAGCAGCCAGGATCTGTTCAAGTGGGCGCACCGCGAGCTGGCCGCGTTCGCCGCGGTCAGCTCGCCCTACCTGGTCAGCCTGTACGACGCTGGCCAGCAGGGTGAGGACGTGTACTACTCGATGGAGTACCTGCCCGGCGGCTCGCTGGCCGAGCCGGCCGAGCCGCTCAGCCGGGCCGCGGCCCTGAAGGCCATGGCCGACGTCTGCCGCGCCGCGCACGCCCTGCACGAGGCCGGCATCGCCCACCGTGACATCAAGCCGGGCAACGTCCTGCTCCAGCCCGGCGGGGCCAAGCTGGCCGACCTCGGCCTCAGCCACGTGCTCGCACCCGGGATCACCGTGACCGGCATGGGTCCCGCGGGCGATATCGGCTACCTCGACCCGTGCCTGATGCGCGGCGACCGCCCGTCCCGGGCCAGCGACGTGTTCTCGCTGGGCGCTACCTTGCACTTCGCCCTGGTAGGCGAGGGCCTGTGGGGACGGCTCCCGCAGGATGACCCGGTCATGGCCATGCGCACGGTCGTGTCCCATCCGCCCGCCATCGCCCCCCAGGTGGACCCGGCGGCCCGGGATATCATCGCCTGGGCCATCGCCGCCGACCCGGCCGAACGGCCCGGCACCGCCCTGGAGCTCGCCGAGCGGATCGAGGATCTCGCTATGGCCTCCGCCCCCGATTAGCGCATATAAAGTTGGGGGTCCGGGGGGGACGACCCCTGGGAAAAGTTGGGGGGTCCGGGGGGGACGACCCCCCGGGAAGAAAATGCCTGGCGGCAGCGGCGGCCGGCCAGGGACGGAGACGTGGATGACATCGGTGACGAGGAGCGAACCTGACGGGCCGCGCTTCGGGCCCTACATCCTGACGGCCGTCATCGGCCGCGGCGGGATGGGTGTCGTCTACCGGGCCTACGACACCGTCAAGGCGCGCACCGTCGCGCTCAAGGTGCTGACCCCCGAACTGGCCGCGGATCCCGTCTACCGGGAGCGCTTCCGCCGCGAGTCCCGGCGCGCGGCCCGGCTCAGCGAGCCCCACATCATCCCCATCCACGACTACGGGCAGATTGACGGCCGCCTGTTCATCGACATGCGCCTGGTGCAGGGCACCGACCTGTCCACCATGCTGGAGCGCGACGGGCCGCTGCCGCTCAGCGGCGCGGCCTGGGTCATCGCCCAGGTGGCCTCGGCCCTGGACGCCGCGCACGCCGAGGGGCTGGTGCACCGGGACGTCAAGCCGTCCAACGTGCTGATCACCGGCCAGATCCAGAGCATGCCGTTCGCCTACCTGATCGACTTCGGCATCGCCCGCTCGGTCGGCAGCGTCACCGTCTCCACCGCGACCAGCGCCGTCGGCACGCTGGCCTACATGGCGCCGGAACGGATCAACGGGGAGCCAGGTGACCACAGGTCGGACGTGTACTCGCTGGCCTGCGTGCTGTACGAGTGCCTGATCGGGCACGAGCCGTTCACCGGGGAGATGGTGGCGGTCATGTGGGCCCAGATCAACACCCCGCCGCCCGCGCCCACCGCGGTCAGGCCTGACCTGCCCGCCGCGGTCGACCAGGTCATCGCGCGCGGCATGGCCAAGGACCCGGCCAGCCGGTACAGCACGGCGGGCGAGCTGGCCGCCGCCATGCTGGCCGCGGTCGATCCCGGCGTGCGGCAGGCCCCGGCGCCGGAACCCGTCCCGCCGGCCGCGGTCACCTACATCCCGGCCAAACCGGACCGGCCCGCACCGCACCAGACCGGCGCCGACGTCCCGCTGTGGGAAGCCGACCCGGCCGGCCGGACCCAGGCCGCGCTGCGCGCCATCGTGGCCAACCCCCAGCTGGGGGTGGCCGCGCTGGCCAGCTCGCAGGCCATGACGGAGGCGCTGAAGGACCTGCTCCCCGGCCGCCCCCGGGAAACGAAGGTGCTGGTGACAGCGGCCGAAGTCGGGCTGATCGCGGCCCTGAAATATCACACCGCGCGCGGCATGGACGTCATTACCGCCCGCCGCCGGGCGGCCAGGTCCTTCGCCAAGCACACCGGATTCACGCCCGAGGCGTGCAGCTGGGCGGTCGACCACCTGACCGCGGCGCTCGGCCTGGACGCCGGCTCCGAGGTAGCCAGGTAGCACCGGGGGCGTCCGGTCCCACTATCTGGTCCCGCTCGGGTAGAATCTCAACTGCTGATGACACCGGCCGGGAGAGATCCCGCATTGCTGCGGGCGCCGAAGGGGCAACATCCCCGGAACCTCTCAGGCACACGAACCAGCCGGGACAGGCATCTCTGGAGCGGCCTGTGCTTGCCCAGGGGGCGACCCCTGGAACCCCGCAGGCCGTGACAGACGGGGAGCCAGTGACCGCGCTCGCCCGGGAGGCTCTCCATGACCGACTTCGCTGCTCGTCACATCGGACCGTCCGAAGCCGCGCAGCGGCAGATGCTCGGCCGCCTCGGCTACGCGTCACTCGACGAGCTCATCCGCGCCGCCCTGCCAGAAGGAATGGGGCCCGAAGGGACCTCCGAACCGCAGCTCAGCCTGCCCGCCCCGCTGTCCGAGCCGCAGGCGCTGGCCGAGCTGCGCCGGATGGCCGGCCGGAACCAGGTGCTGACCTCGATGATCGGCCTGGGCTACTACGGCACGGTCACCCCGGCCGTCATCCGCCGCAACCTGCTGGAGAACCCAGCCTGGTACACGGCCTACACCCCGTACCAGCCGGAGATCTCGCAAGGCCGGCTCGAGGCCCTGCTGAACTTCCAGACCATGGTCGCCGACCTGACCGCGCTGCCGTGGGCCGGCGCCTCACTGCTGGACGAGGCCACCGCCGCGGCCGAGGCCATGACGCTGGCCCTTCGGGGCGCGCGGCCCGTCGGGGGGTCAGGGGGGTCGTCCCCCCGGAGCCAGCAGCGCCACGTCTTCCTGGCCGACGCCGACTGCCTGCCGCAGACGCTCGCCGTGCTGCGCACCAGGGCCGAGCCGCTCGGCATCCACCTGGTCGTCGAACCGGTGACGGCCGAGGCCATCGCCGCTCAGCCCGACCTGTTCGGCGTGCTGCTGCAGTTCCCCGGCGCGTCGGGCGCGGTCACCGACCTGGCCCCGCTGATCGAGGCGGCGCACGTGCGGGGTGCGCTGGCCGCGGTGGCCGCCGACCTGCTGGCCCTGACCCTGCTGCGGCCGCCGGGCGAGATGGGCGCCGACATCGCGGTGGGCTCGACCCAGCGGTTCGGCGTGCCGCTGTGGTTCGGCGGCCCGCACGCGGGTTACATGGCGGTCAGCGACCCGCTCAAGCGCCAGCTGCCCGGCCGGCTGGTCGGGGTCTCGGTAGACGCCGGTGGCCGGCCCGCCTACCGCCTGGCCCTGCAGGCCCGTGAGCAGCACATCCGCCGGGAAAAGGCGACCAGCAACATCTGCACCGCGCAGGTGCTGCTCGCGGTGACGGCGGCCATGTACGCGGCTTACCACGGGCCCGACGGGCTGGCGGCCATCGCCCGGGCCACCCACCGTAGCGCCGCTGTCCTGGCCGCCACCTTGCATGACTTTGGGCACCGAACGGGCCGTGGTGACTTCTTCGACACAATCCGGATCACCTTCCCCGGCGGACGGGACGAGGCGGCCAGGGCGCTGGACCGGGCCCGGGAGGCGGGGTACAACCTGTACCTGGCGCCGGACGGCGCGCTGCAGGCCAGCTGCGACGAGACCACCACCGACGAGCACCTGCGCGCGCTCGTGGCCGCCATCTGCCAGGTGGAACGTCCCGCCGACGTGCGGCTGTCCGATGCCCCGGCCAATGTGCTGCCCGCCGCGCTGCGGCGCACGTCGGAATTCCTCACCCATCCGGTGTTCAGCGCCCACCGCAGTGAGACCGCGATGCTGCGCTACCTGCGGCGGCTGGCTGATTTCGACATCGCCCTCGACCGGTCGATGATCCCGCTCGGCTCGTGCACGATGAAGCTGAACGCGGCGGCCGAGATGGAGCCGATCAGCTGGCCGGAGTTCGCCGGCCTGCACCCGTTCGCCCCGCCGCCGCAGGCGGGCGGGTACGAGGAGCTGATCGAATCACTCGAGGTCCGGCTGGCCAGGCTCACCGGATACGACGCGGTATCCGTGCAGCCGAACGCCGGCTCCCAGGGCGAACTTGCGGGCCTGCTGGCCATCCGGGCCTACCATGCGTCCCGCGGCCAGGCCGACCGCGACGTCTGCCTGATCCCGGAGTCGGCGCACGGCACCAACGCGGCCAGCGCCGTGCTGGCCGGGCTGCGCGTGGCGGTGGTCAAGTGCGGCTCCGACGGCGCCATCGACCCGGGCGACCTGGCGGCCAAGCTGGAGGCCCACCAGGGGCGGGTGGCCGCCATCATGCTGACCTATCCGTCCACGGCCGGCGTCTACGAGCAGAATGTGAGCGGCATCTGCGACTCGGTGCACGCGGCGGGCGGCCAGGTGTACATCGACGGCGCGAACCTGAACGCGCTGGTCGGGGTGGCTACCCTGCCGTCGTTCGGCGCGGATGTGTCGCACCTGAACCTGCACAAGACGTTCTGCATCCCGCACGGCGGCGGGGGTCCCGGCGTGGGGCCGGTGGCCGTCCGCGCGCACCTGGCCGGCTTCCTGCCCGGGCGCGGGGTGACCGGCCCGGTGGCGGCCGCACCCTACGGGTCCGCGGGCATCCTGCCCATCTCGTGGGCCTACATCGCGATGATGGGCGCGGCCGGGCTGCGCCGGGCCACGAGCGTCGCGGTGCTCTCGGCCAACTACGTGGCCAGGCGGCTGGCGCCGCACTACCCGGTGCTCTACACCGGGCGGAACGGCCTGGTCGCGCACGAGTGCGTCATCGACCTGCGCCCGCTCACCCAGCAGACCGGGATCACCGTGGACGACGTGGCCAAGCGGCTGGTCGACTACGGGTTCCACGCGCCCACCATGTCGTTCCCCGTGGCCGGCACGCTGATGATCGAGCCGACCGAGAGCGAGAGCCTGGCCGAGCTCGACCGGTTCTGCGACGCGATGATCTCGATCAGGTCGGAGATCACGCGGGTCGCCTCCGGCGAGTACGACGCCCACGACAACCCGCTGAAGAACGCCCCGCACACCGCCGAGATGCTCATCTCGGGGGAGTGGAAGCACCCCTACGACCAGCAGGACGCGGCCTACCCGCCCGGCGTGGAACGCCGTGCCAAGTACTGGCCGCCCGTGCGCCGCATCGATCAGGCCTACGGCGACAGGAACCTGATCTGCGCCTGCCCGCCCCCCGAAGCCTTTTCTTAGCCCCGGCTCGCGCCCGCCCCCTGCGCGTGCCGCCTGCGCCCCGTGCGGAGCGCTGGAGGGAGGTGCGGCACGCGCAGGCGCGGGAGGCGGGGCGGGCGCGGTGCGGAAGCAGCAGCCGGGCTGGTGGGAAGCGGCAAGAGACAGCCGCGGCGGCCGCGCGGACTGGTTACTGGCTGGCGACGGGGAAGGCGTTCAGCTCGGACAGATGCGGAGGCAGGTCGAGGGTGACCACGCTCTCCTGCTCTTGGGGATCGGTGCGGGCCACGACGGCCACGGTCATGACGTCGCTGCGGTTCACGGGCAGGTGCGGCGTGCCCGGCGGGACGTACATGAAGTCGCCGGCCTTGACCACAGTGCAGTGCCGCAGGCCCTCTCCGTGCCACACCTCGGTCTCACCGCTGACGGTATAGATCGCCGATTCGTGCCCGTCGTGGACGTGGGGCACGCCGCGGGTGCCGGGCGGGATCGTCACCAGGTGTAGGCACAGGGCCCGTGCCCCCGCGGAACGGCTGCTCACCCCGGTGGCGAGGTTCATGCCCTGCTTGCCGTCGTAGCTCCCGCCGGCGCGGATGATGACGACCTCGCCGGGAGCGTCGATGGCCATCGCCGGGGTGTGGAGCGCTCGCTCCCAGACGTCGCTTACTCTAAGCATTTGTTCATATCCTATCCGTGATGTCTCCTATGACTGAGTATGGCTGTGTGTAGTCATATAAATACTCTCCGTAAAGACACTGTGTCCTGTCTCCCGGGTTAGGCCTGGCTCACCAATAGGTAAGTTCCGGGCTTACTGGGCGGGCGGGTACCTGCGCTGCACCTCGGTCACCTCGGCCAGCACCCGGTCCCGGACCGTGGCCGGATCCAGGCCCAGGCCGGGGAGCGTGACCGTGGCGAAGTCTCCGCGCGGGTATCGCTCGGCAGCCCGCAGCAGGCCTAGCAGCAGGTGCTCGGTGCCGATGTAGTTGTGATGCAGTGCCCGGGCCTCCTTGAGGGACAGGGCCAGCGACAGTTTGGCCTGGTCGTTCAGCGGTAGTCGGCCGGTCCAGTTCAGCGGGCCCTGGCGGGTGAGCGGCACGCGCTCCAGGGCCCCCGGGCCGAAGCTTTCCTCGACCTTGCGCTTGATCTCGTCCAAGTCGATGCCGATGGCCGCCAGCGCCTCGGCGTCGCCGCCGGCCGCCTCACCCGGCTGGGCGCCGCCGTCCGGCGCGCCGCGCGCGGATCCGCTGCCGAGCGTGCGCTCGACGGCGGCGGCGTCCACACCCAGGCCGGTCAGGGCTCGGGTTGCCACGCCGTCCGTGGCCGCCAGACCGTACAGCATGTGTACCAGGCGGATCTCGGCGTCACCTTGCTCGGTGGCCTTGTGCTTGGCCAGGATCACGACCTTCCTGGCCTTGTCGGTGAATCGCTCAAACATTGCGGGTGCTCCCTCGGGTCAGCCGATCGCGCAGCGGGGCGGCCGGGCCGCTCCGCGTCTCGCGCATGCGGCCTGCGTGTTTCTTGTGCACGGCCTGCCTGGATACGCCGAGGATCTCGGCGATCTCCTGCCAGGACCACCCTTTGTCCCGTGCGTTGTCGACCTGGAGTGCCTCGAGCTGCTCGAGCAGCCGGCGGAGGGCGGCCACGGCCCGGAGCCCGGTACGGGGGTCCGAGCTGTCGGCGGCCGCCGCCAGGGCAGGTGCGTTATCCATGGTGTCAATTTACGTTGACACTGACGGGCATGTCAACTTCAGTTGACACGCAGGATGGGATCCGGGCCTGATGCCGCGCCGTACCGATTACGAAGCGCTTACCGGAGCCGAATGAACCGTGCGCGATCGCGTGACGTACCCGTAACTAAAGGGGAGAGGCCCGGCGCCCGCCGGACCGGAGACAGTCCGTCAGGAACGGGGACGGGATCCATTGCGTCCGCAGGAGCATACGATCCAGCTAGGCCCGGCAATTCAGCAGCGCGCTCTGCGAGGGGAGGTGCGGTGACCAGCCTGAGCAGGCGATCGGTCCCGGCCCGTCATTCCGGGGCGGATCCGTACCCCGGCCCGGCGCCCGCGGGCGCGGCGGGCCGCGGCGGCTCGCGCCCCGGGACCCGGCCGCACCAGGGCCCGCCGCACCGTGCGCCGGCCGCTGGACCACGGCCCGTTCAGAATAAAAAAACATCCGGGCGGGTCGGCCCGCGTGGTGTCCTGGCCGTCATCGGCTTGGGCGCGGTTGCCGTCATCGCCCTGTGGTGGCACAGCACCCCCGCCGTCAGCGGCCTCGGCGGCTGGCTGACCGGAGCGGGCGAGGTGCTCGGGCTGCTGGCCGGCTACGGCGTGGTGATCCTGGTCGCGCTGATGGCCAGGCTGCCGCCGCTGGAGCGGGGCATCGGCACCGACCGGCTGGCCAGGTGGCACGCCATGGGCGGCCGGTACATCGTGAGCCTGGTGGTCGCGCACGGCCTGCTGATCCTGTGGGGCTACGCCGTCGAGGCACATACCACCGTGGTCAGCGAGACCGCCACCCTGCTCACCCAGTACCCAGACGTGCTGATGGCCACGGTAGCGGGCTTCCTGCTGCTCGGCGTCGGCCTGGTCTCGATGCGCGCCGCGCGCCAGCGGATGCGCTACGAGACGTGGTACTACCTGCACTTTTACACCTACCTGGCCATCGCCCTGGCGTTCAGCCACCAGTTCGCGGTCGGCGAGTCGTTCATCAACAACCTGGGCGCCCGGTTCTGGTGGTCGGCTATGTACCTGACCGTCGCGGTCCTGGTGCTGTGGTACCGGGCCGCGGTGCCGCTGCGCGCTTTCGCCCGGCACGAGTTCAAGGTCATCGGGGTGAAGGACGAGGGACCCGGCGTGATCTCGGTCTACATCGGCGGGTCGCACCTGGACGAACTGGCCGCCGAACCCGGGCAGTTCTTCCGCTGGCGGTTCCTGACCCGCTCACTGTGGTGGTCGTCGCATCCGTACTCGCTGTCCGCCGCGCCCGGGACCGACGTCCTGCGCATCACGGTGAAGGACCTGGGTGACCACAGCCAGGCGCTGTCGCGGCTGCGGCCCGGCACCCGGGTCATGGCCGAGGGGCCCTACGGCGCGTTCACGGCCGGGCAGACCGGCCGGGGCGTGCTGCTGCTGGCCGGCGGGGTCGGCATCACGCCGCTGCGGGCCATGTTCGCCACCCTGCCCGGTGCCGTCACCCTGATCTACCGGGCCAGCAGCGAGCAGGACATCGTGTTCCGCGACGAGCTGGACGCGATCGCCGCGGCTCGCGGGGCGACCGTGTATTACCTGGTCGGAACGCGGGCCGAGATCGGCGGGGATCCGCTGTCGCCCCGCATGCTGCGCTCGCTGGTGCCCGGGCTCGACCAGCAGGAGGTTTACGTGTGCGGGCCGTCCGGCATGACCTCGGCCGCGGTCGAGGCCCTGCGCGCCGCCGGGGTGCCGCGGCGGCAGATCCATTTCGAGTCATTCGAGTTGTGAGCGGCCGCGTGGCGGCTTGTCCGACACGCGCGCTCCGGGAGTACTGAGGGAGCCGATCCGCGACATGCGCCGGGTTATCCTCGCCGTCACCGGCACCATTGCCGGCCTGGTGGCGCTGCTGTCGTTCAAGTCACACGCCCCGACCCTGGCGGCGGCCACCGGAACGACCGGCGGCTCGTCCTCGTCCTCGTCCTCGTCCTCGTCCTCGTCGTCGGTGCCGGGGGAGTTCCCGACCGGGAGCGTGTCCGGCAATTCCGCCGCGGGCGAGACCACGCTGACCGGGCACGTGGCCAACACCGTGTACGGCCCGGTCCAGGTCGAGCTGGTCGTTCAGGACTCCAAGATCGTCAAGGTCGCGATCCTGGAGCAGCCGACCAGCACCATCCACGACATCCAGATCGGCGAGTTCGCCTTCCCCCGCCTGATCAGCGAGACGCTGACGGCGCAGAACGCGAAGGTGGACGCCGTGTCCGGCGCCAGCTACACCAGCGCGGGCTACATCGCCTCGCTGCAAAGCGCGCTGGACCACGGCATCTGACCTGCGATGACCGGTGCCCGGCCCGGACGGCTCCGGCACGCCGAGCACGTCATGGGCACCGTGGTGTCCTTCGACGTGCCGGCCTGGCCGGCTGTGAGCCTGACGGTGAGCCGGTCCTGGGCCAGGCGGTGGCCTGGCTGCACTGGGTGGACGCCACGTTCTCGCCGTACCGGGACGGCAGCGACGTCAGCCGCTTCGGCCGCGGGTCGCTCGCGCTGGCCGACTGCGCACCGGAACTGGCCGAGGTGCTGTCCGCCTGCGCCGCGGTCAGTGCGCGCAGCGGCGGCTACTTCACCGCCCGGCCGGGCGGCCGGTTCGACCCGTCCGGCTACGTGAAGGGCTGGGCCATCGAGCAGGCGGCGGCCATGCTGACCGCCGCGGGTTCGGCTGAGCACAGCGTCA
Source organism: uncultured Actinomycetes bacterium (assembly GCA_963835775.1). Classification (GTDB taxonomy): domain Bacteria; phylum Actinomycetota; class Actinomycetes; order Streptosporangiales; family Streptosporangiaceae; genus Palsa-504. The sequence goes on from CAWIHB010000020.1 coordinate 141,319, forward strand.
ACGGCGGCGGCGACGTCCAGTGCGTCGGCGACCACGGTCCCGGCCAGCCCTGGCGGGTGGGGATCGCCCACCCGCTGCGGCCGGGCGCGCTGGCGCTGGTGCTGGTCGGCCGGGACTTCGCGGTCGCCACCTCGGGCGTCGCCGAGCGCGGCGCGCACATCATCGATCCGCACACCGGCCAGCCTGCCGCCGGCCTGGCCAGCATCACCATGGTCGGCGCCGGGCTGGCCGTCACCGACGCCTACGCCACCGCGGCCTTCGCCATGGGCCCGGCCGCGCGCGACTGGGTCGAGAGCCTGGACGGCTATGAGGCGTTCGCCATCACCCCCGGCGGCGCCACCTGGCAGACCGCCGGCTTCCGCGCCTACCTCGCCTGACGCCCGCCTTGCCCGCAGGCCGCGAGGGAATGACACCCACGTCTTGCGGCCCGGAAGCGCGCAGGTAACCCGCCGGGCCGCGCGCGGTGAGCTAGAGGAGCGGGGGCTGGCCGGCGTCGTAGACAAGCAGGCCGTCGGCTGAGGCGGTTCCGTGCCCGAACGTGAGCAGCATCAGCCGCGGCCTGCCGATCCGGATGGCGCCGAGGGCGGCTCGTCTCCGGGCGCGTCGGGGCCGGGCGGGTCCTCGGAGTCGTGCATGCGGACCAGCGCCGTGACCTCGTGAGCGATGCCGATGGACGGGCCGCCGATCACCTCCCAGGCCCGCGCGATCCCGATGAAGAAGCAGCACACCACCAGGATCGCGATCGTCTCGACGTCCCCGGTGTTACCAGGGTGGGAAACCACGCCGAGCCCTTCGATCAGCTGGATGACAAACACCACCGCCAGCCCGATAAGGAACAGGGCGTCACGAATGGTGGCCGACCGCATGGCCCGGAGCCGGACCAGTGACATCATCGCCGCCGCCACGAACGTGAGCCCGATCACCGCGACAGCCACCGAGGTCCAGCCGATCTTCTCACCAGGGATCAGCGAGAACAGCGACACCGCGAGCGCGTTGACGAACGCGGTGAGGGCCGCGACGGCCCGGATGCGGTGCAGCTGGTCTCCTGTTGTTTCCCTGGATAGCCGCTCAGCGGAAACAGAGATGGCCACGAACAGCAGCCCGATCAGCCCCCCGGCGACACCGGCGCTGGCCGCGAAGAAGTCACGGATGCCCTCAGGAACCATCTGGCGATTCTCCCAGACCACGGACGACCAGGTTCCCGGGACGGGTGAGAGCAGGCACCCGGGGAGCCGGCACCCGGTCGGCTCGCCTGCCGGTGACGGCGGCTAGGTCCTGGCGCCGTCCAGGGCGGCGAGCAGCTCGCGTTCCCGGGCGGGGCTCAGCCCCGCCCGGCGCGGCCGGTCAAGGCCCGCCTCGCGTTCCCAGGCCAGCAGGTCGGCGAGCAGTTCGCCGCGCGGGCGGTGCCGGAGCCCGGCGGCTGTGGCCGCCGCTCCGCTGCGGGCCATGAGGCCGGCTAGCCCCGGTTCGGCCACCCACACGGGCAGGGACTCCTCGCCCATCCATTCGGACACGCCCTGCTCCAGCAGCCACGCGGCATCCGCGTGGACGACCTCGCCGGTGTGCGCGCCTACCGCCCGGGACTGCTCGATCCAGGCGCCGAACGTCACCACCGGGCCGACCGTATCGAACGTGCCCGTGGTCCCGGCCTGAGCGCAGTCCAGCAGCCAGGCGGCCAGATCACGGAAGTCGATCACCTGGGTCGGCAGCGCGGGGGTGGCGGGGACCAGCATCGGCGCGCGCGGATCACGGGCCGCCCGCGTCACCCAGTAGCCGGACCGCCCGCTGCTGTCGCCTGGCCCGCCGATCAGGCCGGGCCGCGCGATCAGCACCCGGTCGCCCGCGACCGCCGCCGTGCTCTGCTCGCAGGCCACCTTGGCCCCACCGTACTGCTCGACTCCGGCCTGATCCTGATCGGTGGCGGGCAGCAGCGGCGCCGTCTCATCCGCGCCGGGGATGGCGTCGGAGGCATACACGCTGAGCGACGAGACGTAGGTCCAGTGCGCCGCCCGGCCGCCCAGCGCCGCCAGCGCGCCTCGGACCAGCCCGGGCTGCCAGGACACCTCGACCACGGCGTCCCAGTCACGATCGCGCACCCGGTCGTAGGCCTCGTCCTGGTGCCGGTCGGCGGCCACCAGGACCGAGCCGGCCGCGACCGAGCCTGCCTGTCCCCGGGCCAGGCAGGTCACCGAGTGACCCCGCTCGATCGCCTGCCGGGCCACCTCACGTCCCACCCACGCCGTGCCGCCGAGCACCAGAATGTCCATGCCCCAAGTCCAGCACGCCGGGTCTGGTCTCGACGGCCGGGTTCGCGATGGGCGAAGACGGAGTGGGAAGATCAGGAACTCTGGTTAAGAGTCAGGATTGCCTCAGAGGCTGCTCAGCCGACTTCCAGGTCGGCTTCCTAGGTTCCGATGCGGGACACTACGGGATGCGCTTAACAGAGCAGGAAGGCTTGGACCGTGTTGGACAGGGTGAGGATCGGCTACCGCGGCGCGGAGTACGAGATCGGGCGCGGCAGCGACTACTACGGGATCTGGAAAGCGGGAGCGTCCCGGACGCAGCCGCTGGAGTGGTGGCCGGAAACCAGCGAAGGCTGGTCTGCGGCCTGGACCAGGTTCACGGGCCTGGAGGAGCCTGACACGATCGCGCCGGTGGGCCGCAGCGCGGCCGGGCGCGCCGGCCAAGCCTGGCGCACCGGCCAGGCCGGGAGCGACGGCCGGCTCCGTGGCCCGGTGACCCGAGCCGGCCGCGTGGTCAGCGCCGGGCTGCTGGCCCTGGGCGTGATCTTGGGCGTGGCTGGGCTGTTCCCCGATTACCTGAACGGGTCCAGCCTGGCCCAGCTGCCGCCCAACCTCATCCCGCATGTGTTCTACCTGGCCGGCTGGACCGCGAGTGCCGTGCTGATCCTGCTCGGCGGGACCCGGTTGCGGATGGGTGCGCTGCTAGCCACCGGGTTGAGCGTGGTCACGTTCGGCTTGTTCTTTGCGGATGCCGGGACGGTGATCGCCGGAGGCGCCAGTGTCGGCGGGACGGGCCTGGTGCTCGGGCTGCTGGGCTGGCTCGTCTGCGCGGCCGGGTCCGTGCTGGCTCTGCGGCTCCACGCGGCGGGCGCCAGCGAGCGCTGGGCCACCCTGGGCCGGCCTCGGGGTGCGGCGTTCGGCCCGGCCGTGCTGCTGATCGTGGCCGGGCTCGGCACGGCCGTGGCGTTCGCCCCCTCCTGGGACAGCTTCACCCTGCGCTCCGCGGCCGGGCAGACGCAGTCCCTGACCGCGGGCAACGCCTTCGCGAACCCGGGCTGGGTGATCGCCGGGGAGGTCGCGGTCATGGTGGCGCTGGCCGCGGTGGTCATTGCGGCCGCCCTGTGGCGTCCGGTCCGGCACGGGGCCGTGCTGCTGGCGGGCGCCATCATCCCGATGGCCGCGCAGGCTGTTTCGGCGCTCGTGCAGGTGAGCGAGCCAGCCAACCCGGCCCAGTTCGGGATCTCCGCCGGGGAGGTCTCGCAGCTCGGGCTGACGATCAGCTCAGGTGTCACCCCGGTGTTCTGGATCTACTGCGCGTTCCTAGTGACCCTGATGGTCTCCTGCGCCTGGATGCTGTTCACCCCGCACGAGGCGGCCGCCAGCGGCTTCGCCGGCCCGGTCCCCGATGCTCCTGACCCTGAGGCCGGGGCGGCGGCTCGGCCGGGCGCCGCGGAGTGGCATGTGGCCCGGGCCGACGAATTCGACGTGACGGGCGTGCGCCCGGAATCCGACGCCGACCGCCCGGATGACGACGACGAATTCGGCACCGACGACGAATTCGACAGCTACGAGGAGTTCCACAGCGACGACCCGGCTGAGAGCTCGGTGAAAGGTCAAGGTTGATACGCTGCGCTTGTCATGCCGGCCAGTAGACCGTCGGCAGTCGCGGCGGCCGAGCAGGCGCCGACGCTCTCCCGTCGGCACGCGGCCGGTGCTCCGAGCGCACGCGGCCTGCTGCTCACCTTGCTCGGCGAGTTCGTGCTGACCGGAGGCGGCACGGCCTGGACGTCGGCGGTGCTGGCCACCTTCACCCGCCTCGGCATCGAGGAGAAGGCGACCCGCCAGGCCCTGATGCGCACCGCCGCTTCCGGCTGGCTGGCCGCCGAGAAGGTCGGCCGCCGCACCAGGTGGCGGCTGACCGGCAGCGCGAGGAGGATGCTGACCGACGGCGCGGAACGCATCTACTCTTTCACCGGCCCGGAAGAAGACTGGGATGGCCGCTGGCTGCTGGTGTACGCGCGCATCCCGGAAAGCGACCGCCGCGCCCGGCACGTGGTCCGGACCCGGCTGAGCTGGGCGGGGTTCGGCACGCTGGGCGCGGGCGTCTGGATTAGCCCGCACCCGGAGCGCGAAGGCGAGGCGGTCCGGGTGCTGCGCGAGGCCGGGGTGGCCGAGGAGGCCCACGTCTTCGTGGCGCTGCGATCCGGCCTGGCCGACGTGCGGGTCATGGTGGCCGCGGCCTGGGACCTGTCCGCCATCGAGGAGCAGTACGAGCAGTTCATCGAGGAGTTCCGGGTCACTGCCCCGGCCGATCCGCTGGCCAGTCAGGTCGAGCTGGTGCACGCCTGGCGGCGGTTTCCCGCCATCGACCCCGGGCTGCCCCGTGAGCTGCTGCCGGACCGGTGGAGCGGCCTGACGGCGGCCCGCCTGTTCGCTGACCGGCGGCTGCGCTGGTCCGGCGACGCCCTGCGCGAGTGGAAACGGCTGAACGACGCGGGCTGACTGATTCGCCCCGGTGAGAGACACTTGCGGTGTCGTCGCCGAAAGGACAGCGTCATGCGCCTCGCGAACCTGACCAGGCCGGCCGTCCCGGGCCGCGCCGCGGCGCCCCGCCCGCTGAGCCGGTCCGCTTCGGCCCTCGGTACGGCGCTGTCCCGCGCCTGGTCGCTCCCGCCGCAGCGGAACTTCGTGGCCATCGACCGCCACCTCGGGGTGCCGATGTCCGACGGCACGATACTGCTGGCCGACCATTACCTGCCGATCACCAGCGAGCCGGCCGCGACCGTGCTCGTACGCTGCCCGTACGGCCGGGGCCTGCCGTACAGCCTGCTCCAGGCCCAGCTCGTCGCGGAGCGCGGCTTCCACGTGCTGCTGCAGAGCTGCCGCGGCACGTTCGGCTCGGGCGGGACGTTCGAGCCGATGCGGCACGAGGTGGCCGACGGTCAGGACACCGTGGCCTGGCTGCGCAACCAGAACTGGTTCGACGGACGGCTGGCCACATTCGGGGCCAGCTATCTCGGTTTCGTGCAGTGGGCCCTGGCCATGGACCCGCCGCCCGAGCTGGTGGCCGCGGTCGTGTTCGTGGGCCCGCACGACCTCAGCCGTACCGCGTACCGCAGTGGCGCCTTCGACCTGTACAACTTCATGTCCTGGAGCGACCTGATCGTGCACCAGGAGCGGGTCAATCCGCTGCAGGGCATGGTCCGCACCGCCACGGCGGACCGGCGGCTGCGCCCGGCCCTGGACCGGATGCCGGTCAGCGCGGGCGCCCGCGACCTGCTGGGTGCCGAAGCGCCCTGGTTCGACACCTGGCTCGAGCACCCGGATCTGACCGATCCGTTCTGGGCGCCGCTGCAGTGCGGGGCCGCGCTGGAGTGCATCTCCGCTCCCACGCTGCTGGTCGGCGGCTGGCAGGACCTGTTCATCGAGCAGACCCTCGAGCAGTACCGGACGCTTGCCGCCCGGGGCGTGCCGGTCCGCATGCTCGTCGGGCCCTGGACCCACCTGGACACCGTGACCAAGGCCGGCGCCGCGTTCGCGGAGAGCCTGGCCTGGCTCGACCGCTACGCCGGCCGGCGGCCGGGGGACGCGGCCGCCGGCCACTCGGCGCGCATCTGGGTCGGCGGAGCCCGCGAATGGCGCGAGATCAGCGACTGGCCGCCCGCCGGCCCCGGGCCGCAGCGGTGGTACCTCGGCGCGGACGGCGCGCTCAGCCCGGGCCAGCCCGCCGCCGGAACCGGCGTCCCGGCCGCCGACTTCCGCTACGACCCGGCCGACCCCACGCCTTCCGTGGGCGGGGCGATCCTGTCCCTCAGCGCCGGCGTGCGCGACAACCGGGCCGTCGAGCAGCGCCCCGACGTGCTGGTGTTCAGCAGCGAGCCGCTGGACCAGCCGGTCGAGGTGCTCGGCGAGGTGGCTGCCGAACTGCATGTGACCCGGGACAACCCGAACGCCGACCTGTTCGTGCGGCTGTGCGACGTAAACCCGCGCGGCCGCTCGCGTAACGTCTGCGACGGCGCCATCCGCCTCACCGGCGCCGACCCGCTGACCGGGACCGTCCGGGTGTCCCTGATCGCCGCGGCGCACCGGTTCGGCCGCGGGCACCGGCTCAGGCTCCAGGTGGCAGGCGGCGCGCACCCCCGCTTCGCCCGCAACCCCGGCAACGGCCAGGTCGACGCGCCGCCCGGCGACTTCGCGCCGACCAGGTACAGCATCGGGCTGGGCGCCGAGCACCCCTCGGCGCTGCTGCTGCCGGCCGCGCCGTGACCGGCCCGTTCGGAAATTCAAGATCTTGACGCCGAACGGGCCGTGGTGCCCGCACTCCGCCCAGCCCCGCGCAGGCCGGGCCGGAGTACCGGGGCCCCGGTGCGCCGGGCCGGGATATGCGATCCTGGCGGCAGGACATGCCCGCGCGGGGCAGGAGGGTTCATGGCCCGAGGGCGGAAGATGAAGGCCGGGGCGCGGACCGCGCTGACCAGGCTGAGCGGCCCGCTGAGCTGGCCAGGCTGCCGCCGACCTGCCGTACTGACGTTAGGGCTGGGTGAAGCCGACGGGGGACTCGTCTCCGGGCGACGAGGTGGCGGTTCCGAATGAGGAGATCCGGATCGGAAAGCCCGTGGCATACGCCTCGACCATCTGTCCGTGGCCGATTACCAGGCCGACATGCCCCGGCGAGGTCGGGGTGCCGTCCGCTCCGGCGAAGAACACCAGGTCTCCCGGCTCTACCTGGGCGGCGGGGACGTGCTGCTCGGTCGCCCACTGTTCCTCCGACGTCCGGGCGATGTCGATCCCGGCGGCCCGGTAGGCCATCATGACCAAGCCGGAACAGTCGAAGGCATCCGGCCCGGTGCCGCCCCACAGGTACGGCTTGCCGAGCTGCTGCTCCGCGTAGGCGATGGCGGTGGCCGCTGCCTGGGTCGGCGCCTGGACCGCAGAAACGTCCCCGGTCGTGGTTGAACAGCCGGCCACCGAGCTGGCGGACGGCATGGTCGCCGCCGCCATCGAGTAGTTGCCCCCCGCGTACTGGCCCGCGTAGAACAGTACGCTCTGCACGTAGGACTGCAAGTGGTTGTAGGCGAAGATCGCCCCCGAGGGGTTGGTCTGCACCCCGGCGGCGACTAGATACTTCGCGGCGCCCGCGATCGCGTCGGCCGGATCGTAGACATCCGCGTTCGGGCCGCCGTCCTCGTCGGTGGCGACGCCGTCGACCACCTCACTGGCCGGGTGGACCGGCGCGCCGCCCCACACGTTGGTGGCCGCGCCGCCGATGCCGATCTGCATCGGGCCGGCCGCGCCGAAGCCGTTCTGCCCGCTGTGCACGCCGGGCAGGGTGGATTGGCCGTTGTCGCTCTCGACCGTCCCGATTCCGGCCAGGATCGTCCACGGCACGCCGTACTGCTGGCCGACCCGCCGGTACCAGTCAAGGTAGTTGGCCGGGATCGACTTGGCCTTCGGACCTGAAGCCGGCTGCCCGGCTGTGCCGGTCTGCTGGCCTGAGCACCCCGAGCTGGCCGAGAAGAATGCGTCCGCGCCGATCAGGAGTGGCACGGCCAGCAGGCCGAGTCCGACCACGCCGATGAGGCCGACGACGCCGACGACAAGGATCCTCGGCGGCCGTTGCTCCCTGGTAGTGACCACCTGCTGGTACTGCCTGACCGTGGCCTGCCGCGACCGGTCGAGGAGGCTGTCCGTCATGAGTTACCCGCAGACGACAGCTCGATGTCGCTGACCTGCCAGCTGCCGCCCGACCCGGTCAGGGTGACCGCGTACTGGGCGCTGCCGTTGCTGGCGCCGTGGGAGCTGACCAGGTGCTGTGTGGTGTTGACCACGAACGTCAGGCTGGACGGGCCGAAGGCCCGTAGCGAATTGATCGCCGCGGTCCCAGTGGAGACCTGCTGCTGGCTGGTCCGCGTGCTGACCACTCCCGGCATGGAGTAGCTGGCCTGCAGGGTCGTGGCCAGCTCCCCGGTGATCAGCCCGGTCATCTTGGCCACGTAGGCGGCCGCGTTCTCGGTGTAGGTGTAGGTGTTGTAGTCGACGCCGAACCGCACCGCCACCGAGGCGGCGGTGGCCAGGTCCTGCTGGGTGAAGGGCAGCCAGGCGTAGATGTTCACGCCGCCCGTCGCGGTCGCCGATGCGGTCTCGGTCGGGCCTGGAGCGGGGGTGGTCGCGGCCGCCGGGCTGGCCGGCGTGGGCGAGATGCCCGCCTGGGCATGCCCGCCGGAGTGGACCGCGGCGGGGACTACGAGGTAGTAGCCGAGCGCGGCGAGCGCGACGACGATGACGGCGAAAACTGCGCTGCGCTGGCGGGGGCTGAGCTCCACGGTGCCTGCCGGTTACTTGCGCCGTACCGGGCGCAGCCAGAACGGCGTGGCCCGTGGTTCTTCGGTGCCGTTGCCGGTTCTGTCGCCGGTTCCGTTGCCAGGGCTGTGCGGCGGATCAGCGGGCGGCTCAGCCTGTCTGCGCGCTGCCGCCGGCCGCTGCCGCGGGCCCGCGGCCGTATTGGCGCCCGCCCAGCTGGCCAGCGGCCAGGCGGGAGCAGCCTGACGCGGGCCTGACCCGCCGGTCCCGCCGGATCCGCCCGACCCGGCGGTCCCGTTGGCGGGCGGCGCGGACCGGATGGATCCGGAGCCCGCGGAGCCGCCGGACGTCGCGCGGGACCGTGATGCCGCTGGCCCGGAGGCCGTCGAGCGCCCGGCTCGCCGGTACCAGGTGGCGGCGGCGCTGGCCGGGCCGTCGGCGCCATTCCTCAGCGGCAGGTCCAGCGGTGGAGGGGTGCGCCCGGTGCCGCTATCGGTCTCGGGCAGGTTTCTGGTCCGGGCCACGTCGGCCGCGCCGCGGCTGGAGCCCTGGCTCGTCTTGGCGTTGCCGTCGGCCGGGGGAGACGCGTCGGGCCGGAACCGCGAGGTGCTGGCCACGACCTGCCCGGTGCCGGTCGCGGTGTCGGCCGGCCCGGCGGCCGTGCCCGAGGCCACGCCCGTGTCCGCGGTGCCGGTGCCGGCTGCGGCGGCCGAGCCAGGGCTCCGGCGGGCCCAGCGGGCGGCCCGGTAGGTCGCCATCCCGGGGATGGCCCCGGTGGCGGCGTCCAGCGTGGAGCGGCGGAAGGTGGAACTCGCCTCGCGCAGGCTGTACTCGGCCCGCTCGTGCGAGCCGATCGAGCCGTAGCCGACGGCCGAGAACAGGTGCTGGAACGGCTTGCGGTAGATGAAGACGGCCACCGTGACCAGCGCGATCATCAGGATCTTCAGCGCCCAGGGCAGGGCCGCATCCGACGTCCCCATGATGAGCGAATAGCAGTACAGCAGCACGCTCAAGGTGATGGCGATGGCCACCTGCTTCATCAGCACGCCGGCCAGCATCTCGAACCAGCGGATGGCGATGATCCGGCCGAACCCGGGATGCGTCCCGATGATCAGGAAGAACGGCCCGGCCACCAGCAGCAGCAGGAAACCGAGCTTGAGCACGATCAAGGTCAGCGCGATGAGCAGGATGAGCAGGCCGGCCACCACCGCGGCGAACATCGCGGCGAAGGCGATCTCCAGCCGGGTGGTCCACTGGTTGCCCTGGAACAGCGGGTAGATGGCCGGGTCGCTGGTCTGGATGGCGTTGGCGATGCCGGTGTAGGTGGCCTGCTTGGCCTGGATCAGCGCCGTGGTCGGGGTCTCGTTGGCCGCGATGGCCTGGGACCACAGCAGCTGCCGCCCGTAGGTGTTGACCACGGTCTGGGTGCCGGTGCCGGGCGTGCCGTAGGCGGTGGTGCCGAGCTCGCCGTACAGCCACGGCTTGCAGACCAGCACCGACCACAGCTCGTCGGCGTTCTCGTCGACCAGCCCGTTACCCGAGGTGAAGCCGTAATTGGCGGTGACGCTCTGCGGGTCGCCCGCCGCGGTCGGCAGGCAGTTGCTGTTGGCCGGGGCGGGCAAACTGGAGAACGCGGTGTTCAGCACGCCGGTGACGCCGTTGGAGACGGTGGTGCCGATGCCGGTGAAGTCGGCCGGCTTGCCGATCAGCGCGATGGCCGCGGTGGCGGCCACCACCATCCACAGCGTGCCCTCGATGGTGCGGGTGGCGCGCTTGCGGATCAGGCCCTGCCAGGCCAGCCACATCGCGCCCAGGATGACCACCGGGGCCAGGTACGGGAAGTAGATCGCCTTGCCCAGCTTGCTGATCAGCTTGTCGACCGCGTTCTGCAGCCAGGTCAGGATGTTGTTGCCCGCCGCCGACTGGTAGACGGTGATCGTCACCCGGTCCAGGGATTTAGCCCCGTCGAAGACCATGCCGGCCACGTTGTTGCCGATCAGCGAGGTCATGTCGGAGCACTGCAGGCCGTGGGCGGCCCAGAACTGCCCGGCGATGCCGTAATTGTCGTACAGCGTCTTCCCGCCGGACGCCGAGGCGGGCGGCTCGATCATGGCGTCGATGCCGCCGGTGGCCTGCTCGGGCTGGGGCAGCGACGGCTCGCAGATGCTGTTCAGGTCACCGACGATGCCCGCGGACCCGGACGAGCACAGCCCGACCAGCCCGCCGATGTCGCCGATGCCCGGCACCTGGCAGACACCTCCCGGCGCCGCGGGCGTAACCTCCGCGGTGAGGTGCGCCGGGGCCGGGGACCCTGTGGTGGCCGGGGACCCTGCGGTGGCCGGGGACCCTGTGGTGGCCGGGGACCCTGTGGTGGCCGGGGACACTGCGGTGGCCGGGGACGCTGTGCTCTGAGCCACGGAGGCCGCGCTGGCCGCGCTGGCCGCGTGCGTGGCAGCCAGTGCCGGGCTGGCCAGCGCGAGCAGCGCCCCGGTGATCAGCAGCACCCGGCCCGCCCAGCGCGCGAGACGGCGGCCACGTCGGTTGCGGCCGGCGCGGCCCGGCGCGCGGCGCACGGACGGGGCTTGCGGGACAGCCATCGGGGAAACTCCTGGTTCTGCTGTTACGTCTCTACCGTTTCGACGGCGCCTCGGCCGCCGGCGCGCTGAGCGCAGACGTGCCCGCCGAGGGCGGGAACGCTGCGTCTGCGCTGAAGAGACTGCCGGTCCCCGGGTCGCGCGGGCCGGGCTGCTGGCCCCGGGCCCGGGTGGGGTTGGTGTCGATCCAGTCTTTGAGTTCCGCAGAGACCAGATCGATCCCGATGCGGCCGGCCCGGTCATCCAGGTCGCGGAAGATGCACTCGCCGTTGCCGAGTGCGCGGAGCACGGCCTTGTGCTCGTCGGAGGGCGCGACGCCGAGCAGCGACATGACGTTCGCCACCTCGGCACGCTCGGTCGAGCGGAACGCGAAGACGCTGGACAGGCAGTTGGTGACCTGCTCGTGCAGCAGGTCGCCGGCGTTCTGCGAGACCAGGATCAGCGCCGTGTTCCGGGACCGGCCCATCCGGGAGACCTCGGGCACCAGCTTGGCGCCCTCGGGGGTGGAGGTGATGGCCCAGGCCTCGTCCAGGAAGATGGCCTTGGGCTTGGTGCGGTCGATGCCGTTCAGCAGCTTGCGGGCGAACTGGGACACCAGGTACAGCAGCGCCACCGACAGCCGCTGCTCGTAGGAGTAGTCGTCGCGGCTGGTGGTGGTGCCGGGCAGGGTGAGCCCGCCGAGGGTGAAGACCGTGATCCAGCCTTCGGCGTCGATCTGCTGGCCCACCGAAGGGGCGAAGCACAGCCGGGCCAGCCGCATCTCCGAGATCGACCGCATGACGGCGCCGGTGTTCTTCCAGGCCGGATCGCCGGCCTCCTCCAGGTGCCTGACCACCTTGCCCAGGCTGGGCCGCCCGGTCCCGGCGATCGCGCCGACCGCCTGGATCATGGCGCTCTCGCGCTCCTCGCTCATCCTGGGCAGCAGCAGCCGCAGCGTCTCGGTGGCCATGGTCCGCTTCTCGGCCAGATCGGCACCGAAGGAGAACGGGTCGAGCAGGCCGGGGGCCGCGGCGCCCAGCGGCAGCACCCGGGCCTTGCGGCCCTGCTGCTTCAGGTACTCCACCAGCGATTCGGCGTCGCCCTTGGGATCGATCACCGCGACGGTCGCGCCGCGCAGGGCCAGCTGGTAGATCAGCAGCATGGCCAGCGTGGTCTTGCCGCCGCCCGGCTCGCCGGTGATGGCGATGGCGGTCGGCCGGTTGCGGGCGGCGGCCAGCAGCGGGTCGAAGTGCACGATGGACCGGGCCCGGCCCAGGGTCTCGCCGATGTAGGGGCCGATCCAGCCGGCACCGGAGTCGATGCGGTCGCCGAGCTCCACGGTGGCGGTCGGCATGCCGCCGGCGATGGTATACAGCGGCTGACGCTGCACGTAGGAGGACAGCCGGATCCGCTCGCCGGGCAGCGACTCGCAGAGCAGCGAGAACTGGTCACCGGTGGAGTTGACCACGTCGATGCCGATGTCACGGTAGTGCTCCACGACCGCCTCCACCCGGCGGACGCACAGGTCCCGGGTCGGCGCGGTCACGATCAGCCGGTGCCAGCCGTACACGAACGGCAGCCGCTCCTTGGTGATGCCGTGCTCGAGCATCCGGGCCGCCGCGATCTGCTCGGCCAGCGCGATCGGGGCCTCCGCCCCGGCCTCCCTGATGTGCGCGTCCATATCGCGGGCATGGGCCAGGCGGCGGCTGACGTCCTTGCTCGCCTTGGCGGGCGGGATGAGCTTCATCCGGGAGCTGATCTCGACCGGGAACGGCAGCGAATCGGCGTAGTGCAGCCACGGCTCACCGTCCGGGAACGACATCACGTCAGGGAACCGGGCGAACGACACGAACGCGGCATACGATTCGCCCGATATGTGCTCCAGGCCGAGCATGGTCCGCCCGTTGTGCACCTGACCCTCGAACAGCGCGTCGATCTCGCCCGCACCCCACCTGCGGCGCCTGGCTGCCGACGGCACCGGCTCGCCCGCCGTGGCCATCAGCGTGTGCTGGACCAGCCACGCGATCTCGCCCGAGGTGGCATGCCGGGCGGCCAGCGCGCTGGCGTTCAGCGCCCGGCCGAGCCGTTCCGCGGTGTCCGTCCACTTGACGATCTCTGGCGAGCCGACCGCCTTTTCGTCCTGCCCCGGCCCGCTCTCGCCGCGCACGTACGCGCCGCGGAACTGGGACAGCACCCCACCCGTCAGCTGGGCGCGCATGCCGCGCTGGCCGAGCCGGACGCCGAGGTAGATCTCCTTGCCCCAGAAGTCCTTGGCCCAGACGTGCTCGTAAGCCTGTTCCAGGTAATCCCGCCAGCCCGGGCCGCCGTCCGAGGTCGCGTCAAGATCAGCGGCCCAGGCGTGCGCCGGGTAGGACCGGTGGGCGATGCGCAGGTGCACCTCGGCATCGGCCATCCTGATCGCGGCCAGCGCGACGGTGATGTTCGTGGCCAGCGCCTCCCGCTCCTCCGGCGTGGTGAACTCATACGACACCGCCGGAATCCGGTAATACGCCCAGGCGTGGGTGTCGGTGAGCAGGATCCGGTCGTCGAAATACCGGATGGCAAGCCGAGTGCGTCCCCGCGAACCCCTAGATCCCTTAGTCCGAGTGCTCACCAGGATTCCTTCCGTTTGCGGTGTTTGCCGGGTCCGCGGCCAGGGCCGATACGAGCACACTGGCCAGCGCCGTATAGGCGTTCCTGGTCTGGGGATTCAGCGCTCTCTGCGGATGCGAGACCGGCGGCGGCCCGGGACGCGCAAACAGAAGATCATCCCACGGGACCCGGACGATGGCCCGGCACCGGCCCCGGGCTGCGGACTCGGCCCGCAGCACGTCCTGCATCGTGCGCTGGCTCACGCCACTGACTACCGTCACCGCCCGGGCAGCCAGCTCACCATAGCCGTGCGCACCGAGCCACTGCTGGGTGCCGGCCAGCGAGGTAGCCGCGTCCGGGCTGGCCGGGGCGACCAGCACCAGCTGATCGGCCGTCGGCAGCACCCGGTTCAGGCTGCCGGGCGCCGGGTCGATCACGGTCAGCAGGTACCGTGCGGCGAGCAGGTCGGCCAGCCGCTGATAGTCATCGGGATCCAGTCCGCTCCCGTCGGTGCCCGGCAGGTCAGCGACCACCTCGAGCCTCGCGCCCGAGCCGCTGGCCCGCTCGTCGGGCTGCCAGCCGGCCAGGAGAGCCCGGACCGAGACTGCCGGAGCGCGGCGGGCGGCCAGCGAGGTGCCGCCGGGATTGAGGTCTACGGCCGCGACCGCCGCTCCGCGCAGCGAGGCTAGGACATGGCCGGTCATCTGGACCGTGAGCGTTTGCCCCGCCCCCCTGGCACAACCCAGGACGGCGATCCGGCGCGGCCCCGCTAGCGGCAGCCGGGCCCGGTCGCGTTGCAGCGCCTCCTGATCCTGCTTACCGGGCCTCTGGCCGACGGGCACTACCTTCACCTGGCGTCGCCAGCTCGCTTCGTCACGGCCGGCCGGGCCGGCCGGCGGCTGCTCGTCGATCTCGGTGCGGCAGGTGCCGCACACCACGCTGCTGGGCTCGGGGGTGCCTGGGTCGCCGATGCCGACGTCGACCGGGGTCGGGGTGCTGCAGGTGATACACGGGATCTTGACGCCGAACCGGGCCGCGCCGATCGCGTAGGCGATGGCGGCAACCTGGTCAGCCTGGCCCGTCACGCCCAGCTCGCGCAACGCAGCCGCGGCTGGGGCGAGCTTGCGCCACCAGCCGCGGATGCCCTGCAGCTGGCTGAGCGTGACAATGATGGTGCCGGCCGCTCCGGCTTCGGGGAACGAAGCATGCTCGGGGGAGAGCGTTAGCTCGGGAAATGAGGCAGCAACCGGCTCCGGCCGGAACATGGGAGCGAAGGACGCTGCGGGCGGACCGCCCGGATCGCTAAGGGGTTCGAAGTCGTGGGAAACCTCGAGCGTCCCGGGATCCAGAGTCCCCGCCTCATGAGACGGTGCGATCATCCACGGTGGCCGGCGATTGGGCACAGGAGCGCGATCGCAGGCCGACTCCGGCGCCCCAGTCCCCGGTGCGGATCCGCGGGGCCATGGAGACCACGCGAGCTTGGCTCGCGGTGCTGCCTTCACCGGTATCGCCTCGGGCCGAGCCGATGCCCGCGCGGGTACCCGCACATGCGCGGAGGGCGGTACGACCGGATCGGGGGCGGGCGCCGCGAAAGCGGGCGAGGCCGCTCTCCCGGCCATGAACGGAGGCCGGGCCTCGGCCACATTCGTGCTGGCGGCTTGCAGCGCGGGTGCGCCCGGCCGGGCTCGGGCCGGCGCCTTCTTCGGGCGGACTTTCGGCGGATGTGCATGCCACACGCGCGCGGACACCAAGATCTCGTCCTTCTCCGCGAAGGGCGCCATCCGGCACCAAGCCCGCGGTTCGGTCATAAACCGGACCTGAGAGGTGACCAGCTCGGGCAATCGCTTACCCTCGATGACCGGTCTGGTCGTCAGCCAAGTGAGGACTCCGGGCGGCAGTACGTAAAGCCACACGAGGGTGTGGTTGAACGGCAGGCCGACAGCAATAAGGAGGACCACATAGGGAACCGTTATCCCGACGAACACGCCGATCCAGGTGATCGGCAGAGGAGCTGGCAGCCGCAAATCGTATAGCTTGTACAGCCGCTTTTCGATTCGCCAGATGTTCGTGTAAGTGGGAAGATCCACTCCCGCCCCGCCTCTTCTTCCTGAGTCAGTCGGGATCAGTGGACTCCGAGTGCGGTCGCGATGCCGGTGGCAAGTGTCTGGACGATGCTGGGCGTATAGAAAACTACCGCAATGGCCACGGCAAGCACCATGAACTGCACGAACCGGGTGATCTCACGAGTGAAGAGGAAGAAGATCGCGACGATTCCCACGATACCGAGGAACAACGGCCCGAAGAGCCCCTGCAGGTAGGTGACAAGACCCTGGGTGCTCAAGGCCACTGGAGCGGTCGCAGCGGTAATCTGACTAAACATACGAGGCCCTTCCGGGATCACATGAGCAGGTAGATAGCGAGGCGGGGCGCCACTGAGCAAATGCTCGCGCGTTTTCTGTCATCACCTCCGATTTCCTGCGGCCGATTTCCTGCGGCCGATTAAAATTGTTCGCGAATCTCCCGAACAATTTCACCGCAATGTGACGGATCGCGCCGCCGGGCACGTGCGGGCCGCGGCTCGGTGAGCAGGAGTGAATCCGCACCGTGCATGGAAGAGCACTTTCCGTCACCGCTGGCGAGCGCACGAACCATCCCACCTCCGCACCTGTCCGCAGTCGGCCGAACCGAGCGCGGCTATACCTTTGCGCGACCCGTCGTACGCCGTGTCATCGCGACCGTTAACCGGCTACAGCGCATCACCCTAACAGTTACGCGGACAAAACGACCAAGGTTTGCTAAACGTCGCAGACACAAATGACTCGACCCGGTTTGAAACGTGTGTTCGGCTCGGGCTCAGGGCCGATCACGTCACTACAAGCGAGCGCCTGAGGGGTATCACCGCAGGGCCCGGGTGGTGCTTGACCAGCCGGTTACGCGCGCGTGGCCACGTCCTCCGAGATGGTGTATGAAATGGCCACCCCGCAACCCTTTCCATTTAAGCAGCAATTGCCTCTACTGTAAATTTAGTCTCACTAGTAATATCCTGTCCCACGCCAGACTGGGCGGCTTTCCGGCAGTCGGCGAGGATTTCCAGGCCCATATAGGGGCGGGTCGGGCGGCCAGCACGTATCCGGCAGGCGGCGCCTCGTGGTGGTGCGTACACGACACGGACGCATTCCCGCCGGGGTTATGGTCAGCTAGCGCGGACTTGCGTAGATGGCCTATGAGCTGGAAGGGAGCCCCCCGAACTGGCTCGGGAGCTTCTCCGCACGGTAGGCCCGGTCACCGGACCATGGTGCGCCTGACCGGTGGCAGGCGCTTCGGTCGCCCGCCAGCAGCACGGTCAGGGCGATCCCGAGCTGAGGTTTCCTAGCGGGCCCGGCGAGGCGAACTCGACCCGGAGGATGGCCTGACCCTTAACGGGCCCGGAGATCGCTCTCTCCGGGCGGATCCGGGCATCGGCCCCGTTGAGGACGGCCCAGACCGCCCGCGCGTATGCGGCCGTATCCGTGTGAGCGGCCGGGATGCTCTCGGCCAGATCGGCAAAGCCGAGCGGAACGAGGGGACTGGCGCCTGGGCCCAGGTTCCCGAATCGCACGATGAAGATCGGCTCATGTCCGGCCACCGATGCGAGCGCCAGCAGCAGCCGCAAGTCGACCTGGCCGGCCAGCAACTGGCTCCTGGCGGTGGCCGACACCGCAACCTGGGAATCTTGCAGCAGCGCGGCGCCGGATGTCTTACGGTTGGCCAGGTCGGCGTTGAGCGCGGCCTGGTACGCGGCCGCGCCATGCGGCGCGACCACCCGGACGGTAATCGCGCCGGTCCCGGAGCCGAAGGACGCCAGGACGGCTGGTGCCCAGGCGTTGGCGAGACTGCTGCCGAACAGCTCACGAACCGTAGCCGTCTCGATGACCAAGACCGAAGGCACCGGTTCTGGCGACGTTGGCCCGAGCACGACCAGCTTGCTTACGGGGAAGCCATGTGCCTGCAGCGCGGCGCACATCGCCGCGTCACATGACACGGTGATATCCGGGCTGACCTGCTCGGCGACCCAGGCGGCAGCCTGCGCGCGGACGGTCGCCGGCGAGGCGGAGTAGTGGTCTACCGCGACTGCGCCCAGCGACCCGATGACGATAACGGCCAGGCCCAGCGCGATCAGGCGAGCCCCAACCCGGCGTCGTGGCTTTTCCGGCTCGACCCTGACTACGGATTCCGGCGGCCGCTCGCGCCCGGGCAGATCGGTCGTTCGGTCCTGGGATGCGCGCTCCTGCTCGCCGGCGTCCGCCTCCGCGAGCTCGGCTATCACTGCCGCCTGGATGTGCTGCCGCAATTCCTCGGGCAGCGCCAGCGCAATAGGCGAAACCGGCCCGGCCCGGACCGCGCCTGGAACGCGCTGGGGCAGTTCCGCGCCCCGGTCTGTGTCTGCCATACGAGTCAAACCCCCTGACCAATGCGCGGGCCGCCGCGACGGGGGTGAGGCAGCCATGCCTTGAGTCGGCGCCGTGACCGGCGCCATGGGCTCTGCCACGTACTCGGTCGCTGGCCCATGGTCCATCGACGGCACCTGCCCGATATTTGGGGCCTGCCGAGGTGCCTCGCCAGCCCAGGTTTCGGGCGCCGCGTCGCTGACCTAGTGTGCTGGATCTTTCACTTAACGCATCACTATCGTCGGCGTCTGGACACCGTAGTCAGACGGTAACCTCCCGGTTCCTCCCCAAGGGCGCGTTTCGGGAATTTTGCGGAGAAAGTCCCCCGCCGCCGCGCGGCAGCTGCGGGTCGTCGTAGACCCACTTACGGGGCCTTAAGGGGCCAGCCGGACCGGCAGGGACTCCAGGCCGTGAATCAGCGTGCTGGGCCGCCAGCGCAGCGATCCGGCGGGCACCGCCAGCGTGATCGAGCCGAACCGGTCAAGCAGCGCGCCGAACGCGATCTCGGCCTCCAGCCGGGCCAGCGGCGCGCCCAGGCAGTAGTGGATGCCGTGCCCGAACGCCAGGCCCGCGCTGTCCCGGCCCAGATCCAGCCGGTCCGGCCCGGCGTAGCGGGCCGGATCACGGTTCGCCCCGCTCAGCGCCACGATCACCGCCTCGCCCGCCGCGATGTGCTCACCGCCGATCTCGACCGGCTCGGCGGCGCACCGGTAGGTCGCGTGGTTGACCGGGTTCACGTAGCGCAGGAATTCCTCCACCGCGCCGCCGATCAGCCCCTGGTCGGCGCGCAGCCTGGCCATCTGGCCGGGGTTGAGCAGCAGCGCGAGCGTGCCGCTGGCGATCAGGTTGACCGTGGTCTCATGCCCGGCCACCAGCAGCAGGAACACCATGGCGACCAGCTCGTTCTCCCGCAGCCTGTCGCCCTGGTCCCGGGCCAGGACCAGCGCCGAAAGCAGGTCATCGGCGGGCTGGCGGCGCTTGGCCGCCAGCACGGCCCGGAAATAGCGGATCATCGCCGTGGTGTCCGCCACGAACACCTCGGGCCTGGCCGTATTCGACACGATGGTGGCCGACCAGGCCCGGAAGTCGTCCCGGTCCGCCGCCGGTATGCCCAGCAGCTCGCAGATCACCGTGATCGGCAGCGGGAAGGCGAACGAGGCCAGCAGGTCCACCTCGCGCCGGGCCGGCATGTCGTCAAGCAGCTCCGCGGTGATGGCCGTGATCCGCGGCCGCAGCCGCTCCACCCGCCGTGCGGTGAAGGCCTTGTTCACCAGCCGACGCAGCCGGGCGTGATCCGGCGGGTCGCTATTGAGCATGTGCATGTCCAGCGCGGCCAGCATCGAGTCCGGGTCGGGATGCCAGCCCGGCATGGTCTTGCGCAGCCGCGGGTCGGCCAGCGCGGCCCGCGCCTCGGCGTACCCGGTGACCAGCCAGGCGGGCATGCCGCCCGGCATGACCACGGCCGAGACCGGCCGCTGCGCCCGCAGCCGCGCGTGCACCGAGTAGGGATCGGAAAAATAGTCGGCGCCGAGTTCCTCGACGACCGTGTTCGCCCCTGGCATGCCGTGCCCCTCGTCAGATCCGGCGACCCCCGTCCCTCGTCATCTTAAGTAATAACTTGATCTGAGTAAAGGAGTCGTCCTGATCGCCGGAACCGGGGGAACCGAGGGAGTCCGCGGCGACGGCCGGGCCCACCCGGCACAACCGGGACGGCCACCAGTTCCATCGGCCGATCAGCACCACGGCCGACGGCACGAGCAGCGTCCTGACCAGGAAGGTGTCCATCAGCACGCCGAGCGCGAGGCCGACGCCGACATCCACGATGGTCCGGACGTTCTGCGCTCCCGCGCTGCCTGACCCCACGATGGCCAGCACGCCGAACGTCCCGGCCAGCACCAGGCCCGCCGAGGTGACCGTGGTGCCGGTGACGCGCAGCGCCCGGCTGACCGCCTCGGGCAGCGGCAGCCGGTGCGCCTCCTCCCTGATCCTGGTCATGACCAGGATGTTGTAATCCTCGCCCAGCGCCAGCAGGAACATGAACAGCAGGAACGGCAGGATAAAGGTCAGTCCCGGCTGGCCGGCGGCCTTGATGAACACCAGCACGGTCAGGCCCAGCGCCGAGAAGTACGAAAGCACCACCGAGAGAATCAGGTACAGCGGCGCGATCAGGCTGCGCATCACCACCGCGAGCAGGACCGCGATGACGGCGATGGCGATCGGGATGACCGTGCGCAGGTCGCTGTCGGACAGCTGGGCGACGTCGTAGGTGAACGGCGCCTGGCCGGTCACGCCGAAGGCCGCCGCCCCGGCCGCCCGCGCCGCCCGGGCCGCGTCGGCCCGGATCGCGGGCACGGCCTCCTCGGCCCGGGTGCCGGCCGGGTTGCCCGCGGCCAGCGCGGCCGCGAACGAGACCGTATCCCCGTCGGCGCTCACGTACGACCCGCTGGCCCGGTAGGACTGGTAGGCGGCCAGCGTGACCCGCGGGACCTGCCCGCCCGGTGCGGCGGTCAGCGCGCGCGGCGGCCCGTAGGCGGCGTGCAGCGCGGCGTACTGCGCCGCGGTCAGCGCGGTCCCGTTGGCGTTGAACGGCCCGGACACCGCGCTGAACTGCGGGTCGGCGGCCAGCTGCCGCTCGGCGGCGGCCACCGCGGCCGCGGCCGCCCAGACCGGCTGGCGCAGCCGGAACACGATGATGGTGGGGTTGGCCGCCGACTGCGGGAAGTGCTCGGCCAGCAGCGCGTTGCCCAGCGCGGAGTCGCTGCCGGGCGGCGCGGTGGCCGCCCCGCCGAACCCGGAGGCCAGGTAGCCGGACGCGGCCACCGCCAGCGCGCCGAACACGACCAGGCCCGCGACCAGCGTGGCGGCCGGCCGGTGCACGATCCGGGCGCAGGCCGGCCCCGCCAGCCAGCCCGGCCGCCCCCCGGCTTGACCGAGGACGGCCAGAACGCGACCGGCCCGAAGATGGCCAGCAGCGCGGGCAGCAGGGTGAGCCCGCCGATGAGCATCAGCCCGATCGCGATGGCCAGCGGGGCGGCCAGGCCCGAGTACAGGCTGAAGGAGGCGGTGGCCAGCGACAGCAGCGCGGCGATGAGGATCCCGGCCGAGAACGTGATCGTCTCGCCGACCCGCGCGACCCCCAGCACGATCGCCTCATGGCAGCGCTGCCTCGGGGGGACGACCCCTCCAGACCCCCCCGATCCATTTGGATCGAGGCCAGCACGCATCTCCTCCCGGACCCGGAACATCAGGAACAGCGCGTAGTCAGTACCCGCGCCGAGCACCAGGACGATCAGCAGCAGCGAGGCGATCTGCGACACCGAAAGGCCGCCGGTGGCGGCCTCGGC
The DNA here is from genome assembly GCA_963835775.1 of uncultured Actinomycetes bacterium. Taxonomy (GTDB): domain Bacteria; phylum Actinomycetota; class Actinomycetes; order Streptosporangiales; family Streptosporangiaceae; genus Palsa-504. Next base: position 162,798 of record CAWIHB010000020.1, read on the forward strand.
GGTCAGCCGCTCGGCCACCAGCACCACCACGATGGCGGGCAGCACCGCGATCAGCGGCGCCAGCGCCGACCGGAACACCGCGACCAGCAGCGCGATCACGAACAGGATCGAGAACCACTGGACCTGCCCGCCGGTCTTGCCCGAGGTCGCGTTGTTGTCCACCCGGGTCGCCACCGGCCCGGCGGTATGGGCCACCAGCCCGGCCGGCAACGCAGTGGCCTTGATGACGTCGCGCAGCCCGGCCACCAGGCTGGCCTGCTGCGAGGTGGCCAGCCCGCCGGACTGGGCCAGCGCGGCCAGCACGGTGAGCTGCTCGGCCCGGCCGTCGGCCGACTCCCCGGCATCCCGCACCGCCGTCACCTTGTCCACCCGGGCCAGCGCGCCCGCCAGCCGCGCCACGGCGGCCACCTCGGTGCTAGTCAACACGGTGCTAGTCAACACGGTGCCGGTCAGCGGGCCACCTGACCGGGCGACCACCACGCCGACCGCGGTCAGCGAGGCGCTCTGCAGCGGCGAGGCCAGCTGGGCAGCCTGCTCGCTGGGCGCGCTGGCCGGCAGGAACGAGGTGTTATCGCTCTGCGTCACGCTGGACAGCGACGGGAGCAGCACCATGGCCGCAATCGCGCCCGCCACCCAGGCCAGCAGGATGGCCCAGCGGAACCGGACGGACAGCCGCCCGACCGCCGCAAAGGAGATACTCACGGACGCCATCGTCGCCGGCCAGAGGGCGAAGCCGATAGGAGTACGGCCATCGTCGCCGGCCGGGCGCCACCTTGCGGGCCCCGCGGGCGCGTAAAGTTGCTTCGTGGCAGATCCGCACGGCTACCGGCCGGCGCCGGGCGAGATTCCCGAGTCCCCAGGGGTCTACCGGTTCCGTGACCAGCGGGGCCGGGTGATCTACGTCGGCAAGGCGAAATCCCTCCGGCAGCGCCTGAACTCCTACTTCGCCGATTTCGCCAGCCTGCACCCGCGCACCCAGATGATGCTGCAGACGGCGGCGGGCGTGGACTGGACCGTGGTCGGCACCGAGGTGGAGGCGCTCCAGCTCGAGTACTCCTGGATCAAGGAGTTCGACCCCAGGTTCAACGTCAAGTACCGGGACGACAAGAGCTATCCCTACCTGGCCGTCACCATGGGCGAGGAATACCCGCGGGTCATGGTGATGCGCGGCGCCAAGCGGAAGGGCACCAAGTACTTCGGCCCCTACAGCCACGCCTGGGCCATCCGCGACACGGTGGACACCCTGCTGCGGGTGTTCCCGGTGCGCACCTGCTCGGCGGGCGTGTTCAAGCGGTCGGGTCAGATCGGCCGGCCTTGCCTGCTCGGCTACATCGGCAAGTGCTCGGCGCCCTGCGTCAAGCGGGTCAGCGCGCAGGAGCACCGCGCCCTGGCCGAGGACTTCTGCGACTTCATGGCCGGGCAGACCAGCCGGTTCGCCAGCCGCCTCGAGGCCGAGATGAGGGAAGCGGCGCGGCTGGAGGAATTCGAGCGGGCGGCGCGGCTCCGCGACGACCTGCGGGCCCTGGAGCGGGCCATCGAGAAGCAGGCCGTGGTGCTCGGCGACGGCACCGACTGCGACGTCATCGCGCTGGCCGAAGACCAGCTCGAGGCGGCGGTGCAGATCTTCTACGTACGCGGCGGCCGGGTCCGCGGGCAGCGCGGCTGGGTGCTGGACAAGGTCGAGGACGTGACCCCCGCCGGGCTAGTGGAGCACTTCCTGGGCCAGGTCTACGGCGACACACCGGACGACGCCGAGGCGGTCAACGCCGGCATCCCCCGTGAGGTCCTGGTGCCCGAGCTGCCGCCCGACCCGGCCAGCATGACGCAGTGGCTGGCCGAACGCCGCGGCGGCCCGGTCAGCCTGCGGGTGCCGCAGCGCGGTGACAAGAAGGCGCTGCTGGAGACCGTGGCCCGCAATGCGGGCGAGTCGCTGGCCCTGCACAAGACCCGCCGGGCCAGCGACCTGACCACCCGGAGCAGGGCGCTGAGCGAGATCCAGGAGGGGCTCGGCCTGGACGACGCGCCGCTGCGGATCGAGTGCTACGACGTGTCGAACCTGCAGGGCACCCACGTGGTGGCGTCGATGGTCGTGTTCGAGGACGGACTGGCCCGCAAGAGCGAGTACCGCCGGTTCGCGATCAAGGGCACCGATGGCACCGACGATATCTCGGCCATCGGTGAGGTCATCAGCCGCCGGTTCCGCCGCTATCTCGCCGAACGCGAGAAGACCGGCGAACTGGATACGCTGGGCGACCCCGAAGCCGCCGAACCGCCCGAAGTGGGCGGGCAGAAGAAATTCGCCTACCCGCCCAACCTGGTGGTCGTGGACGGCGGGCCCGGCCAGGCCGCCGCGGCGGCCCGGGCCCTGGCCGAGCTCGGCATCGACGACGTGGCCGTCTGCGGCCTGGCCAAGCGCCTGGAGGAGGTATGGCTACCGGGCGAGGAGTACCCGGTCATCCTGCCGCGCAGTAGCGAGGGACTGTACCTGCTGCAGCGGGTCAGGGACGAGGCGCACCGGTTCGCGATCACCTATCACCGGCAGAAGCGGGCCAAGGCCGCCACCGCCAGCGCGCTCGACAACGTGCCCGGACTCGGCCCGGCCCGGCGCGCGGCCCTGCTCAAGCACTTCGGCTCGGTGCGTAAGCTCTGCGCAGCGAGCGCGGAAGAGATCGCCGCCGTGCCGGGCATCGGCCCCCGGCTGGCCGTCACGATCGCCACTCGGCTAGCCGGGGGGACGACCCCCCCAGACCCCCCCGGTCCTGGGGGGAAACCTTTCCCCCCAGACCCCCTCGGCCCCAGACCCCCCTTGGGGAGAACATCATGAGGACGGCTGACGACCCGCCGGACATCGTCGTCATCACCGGGCTGTCCGGGGCGGGGCGGTCCACCGCCGCCAAGTCGCTCGAGGACCTGGGCTGGTTCGTGGTCGACAATCTGCCGCCGGGCCTGCTGCCCACCATGGTGGACCTCGCGGCCAGGTCCAGCGGCGCGGTCAGCAGGATCGCCGCGGTGGTCGACGTGCGCAGCCGGGCGTTCAGCACCGACCTGAAGTCGGCCATCAGCGACCTGGGCGCGCGCCGGGCCGCCGCCCGGGTGGTGTACCTGGAAGCCGCCGATGACACGCTGGTGCGCCGGTTCGACAGCGAACGGCGGCCGCATCCGCTGCAGGGCAGCGGCCGGGTCACGGACGGCATCGCCGCCGAGCGCGAGCTGCTGCGCGAAGTCCGCGGTGACGCCGACCTGGTCATCGACACCTCCCGGCTCAACGTGCACGAGCTGCGGGCCCGGATGCGGGACTTCTTCGGCGGCGGCGGGACGGCGGCCGGGCTGCGGCTCAGCGTGGTCTCGTTCGGCTACAAGTACGGTCTGCCGGTGGACGCCGACCTGGTGGCGGACTGCCGGTTCCTGCCGAACCCGCACTGGATCGCGGAGCTCGCCCCGCTGACCGGGAAGGACGAGGCGGCCCGCGACTACGTCCTGTCCCAGCCGGGCGCCAAGGAGTTCCTGCACCACTACACCGAGCTGCTGCGTGTGGTGCTGCCCGGATACGAACGCGAGGGCAAGCGGTTCGTCACCCTGGCCGTCGGCTGCACCGGCGGCAAGCACCGCAGCGTGGCCATGGCCGACGAGCTGGCCGCGCGCATCGCCGAAGCCGTCGGGGTGGAGGCGGACGTGCAGGTGGTCCACCGGGACCTGGGGCGGGAGTGAGCATTTGGTGACTGGCTTGCGGGCGGTGGCGCTCGGGGGCGGGCACGGGCTGGCGGCATCGCTCGGGGCGCTGCGCCGCGTGACCGATGAGCTCACCGCCGTCGTGACGGTGGCCGACGACGGCGGGTCGAGCGGCCGGCTGCGCCGCGACTACGGTGTGCTGCCCCCGGGCGACCTGCGGATGGCGCTGGCCGCGCTGTGCCGCGACGACGAGTGGGGGAACACCTGGAGCAAGGTAGTGCAGCACCGGTTCGGCGGCGACCGCGAACTGGCCGGCCACGCCGTCGGCAACCTGCTGATCGTCGCCCTGTGGGACCTGCTCGGTGACACGGTGGCCGGGCTGGACTGGGTCGGCAGGCTGCTCGGCACCGGCGGCCGCGTGCTGCCCATGGCGGCCGTGCCGCTGGACATCGTGGCCGAGGTGGTGGGCGCCGACCCGGCCCGGCCGGAGGCGGTCACGAAGGTCCGGGGACAGGAGGAGTGCGCCACCACGCCGGGCCAGGTCCGCTCGATCACGCTGCTGCCGCCCGACCCGCCCGCCGTGCCCGAGGCGGTGCAGGCCGTGCTCGACGCCGACTGGGTGGTGTTCGGTCCCGGTTCGTGGTTCACCAGCGTGCTGCCGCACCTGCTGGTGCCCGACCTGGCCGCCGCCCTGCACGTCACCACGGCGCGGCGGCTCGTGGTGCTGAACCTGGCCCCGCAGCCGGGGGAGACCGGTGGTTTCTCGCCGCACAAGCACCTGGAAGTCCTCGCCGGGCACGCTCCAGCACTTACTGTGGATGTCGTGCTCGCGGACACCAAGGCCGCGGGCACGGGTAACCTGGCCGACCTGGAGCAGGCGACTGGCATGCTCGGCGCCCGGCTGGTGATGGCCGACGTGGCGGCGGCGGACGGCACGCCGTGCCACGATCCCAAGCTCCTGGCCGGGGCGTATGCGCAGATTTTTGCCGGGTACGGGCCGGCGGCCCAGTCCAGATGGGGGGAATGACGCCAATGGCGATGACGGGCGTGGTGAAGGACGAGCTCAGCCGGGTTGCGGTGATCAAGCCGTGCTGCCGCAAGGCCGAGGTCTCCACGCTGCTCAGATTCGCCGGCGGCCTGCACCTGGTCGAGGGCCGGGTGGTGATCGAGGCAGAACTCGACACCGGCGCGGCGGCCAGGCGGCTGCGGGCCGCGATCACCGAGGTGTTCGGGCACCCGGCCGAGTTCCTCGTGCTGGCCCCGAGCGGCCTGCGCAAGGGCAACCGGTATCTGGTCCGGGTGGACAAGGGGCAGGCCGGGGAGAGCCTGGCCCGCCAGGCCGGGCTGATCGACAATCACGGCCGCCCGATCCGCGGGCTGCCCCGCCAGGTGGTGTCCGGCGCCACGTGCGACTGCGAGGCCGCCTGGCGCGGCGCGTTCCTGGCCCACGGGTCGCTGACCGAGCCGGGCCGCTCAATGGCGCTCGAGATCACCTGCCCGGGCTCGGAGGCGGCGCTCGCCCTGGTCGGGGCGGCCCGGCGGCTGCGGGTGCACGCCAAGGCCCGCGACGTGCGGGGCGTGGACCGGGTGGTGATCAGGGACGGCGAGGCGATCGCGGCCATGCTGACCCGGCTCGGCGCGCACCAGGCGGTGCTGGCCTGGGAAGAGCGCCGAATGCGCCGTGAGGTCCGGGCCACCGCCAACCGGCTGGCGAACTTCGACGACGCCAACCTGCGCCGCAGCGCACGGGCCGCGGTGGCCGCCGGGGCGCGGGTGGAGCGGGCCCTGGAGATCCTCGGGCCGGACGCCCCGCAGCACCTGACCATGGCAGGCAAGCTGCGGATCGCCCACCGCCAGGCCAGCCTGGAGGAACTGGGCCAGCTGGCCGATCCGCCGCTGACCAAGGACGCCATCGCCGGCCGCATCCGCCGCCTGCTGGCCATGGCCGACCGGCGGGCCGGCGAGCAGGGCATCCCGAACACCGAAGCCTGCCTGACCGCCGACATGCTGTGACCGCTCGCTCACTGGTCCTCCTCTCGCGCCCGGTAGGCGATGGCGGCGGCGGCTAGGGCCAGGAGGGAGAGCGTCGTCAGGCCTGAGCGCAGGCCGAACTCGCTGGCCAGGAAGCCGATCGCGGGCGGGCCGAGCAGGAAGCCGGTGTAACCGAGCGTGGCGGCCAGCGCGATCCCGCTGGATCCGGCCCGCAGGCCGGCCTGGGTCATGGCGGCCGGGAACAGGTTGGCCAGCCCCAGGCCGGCCACCGCGAACCCGGCCAGGGCCAGCGCCACGTCAGGGGCCAGCGAGGCCAGCAGCATGCCGGCGCATGCGGTCAGGCCGCCCAGGACGAGCACCCGGGTCCGGCCCAGCCGCTCGAGCAGCCGGGTACCTGACAGCCGTCCAGACGCCTCGGCCAGCGCGAAGGCCGCGTAGCCCGCCGCGGCCAGGCCCGCGCCTGCGCCCAGGTCCTGCCGCAGGTGCAGCGCACCCCAGTCACCGATGGCGCCCTCGTCGTAGGCCGCGCACAGCGCGATCAGGCCGAACAAGCCCACCACCCGCCCGGTCCGCAGCGCCCGCCGCCAGGCCCGGCCGTCCCGGCGGTCCGGGGCCGCACCGGGAGAGGCCCGGCCGTCCCGGCTCTCCGGGGCCGCGCCGTGAGAGGCCACGCAGTCCCGGCCTTCCGCCGCGGGGCCGGGAGCGGGCAGCGGGTCCGGCCCGGGCTGGCCGGCGGGCATCCGGACGGCGCGGGTCAGCAGCGTGGGCGCGGTGGCCGCCGTCACCAGCAGGCCGGCCAGCGTGACCAGCAGCAGGTGGCGGGCGGGGGACAGGTGCGGCGCGAGCAGTACGCCCAGCCCGGCGCCGGCCAGGCCGCCGAAGCTCCACGCCGCGTGGAATCCGGGCATGACCGGCCGGCGCAGCGCGGCCACGATGTCGACGGCGACGGTGTTCATGGCCACGTTGAGCGTCCCGTAGGCGGCCCCGAAGACCAGCAGCGCCAGGCCGAGGGTGACCGCGGAATGGGCCAGCGGCGGCAGCAGCAGCGTGCCGGACAGCAGGGCACAGGAGGCCACGGCCAGCCGCGCGGCGCCAAATCTCCGGCCCGCCGCGCCGGCCAGCATCATGGTGGCCACCGCGCCTGCCGACAGGCCGAGCAGGGCCAGCCCCAGCGCGGCGGACGAGGCGCCGACCTGCTGCTTGATGGCCGGGACCCGCACCGCCCAGCTCGCGTAGATGAACCCGTGAACCGCGAACACCGCGCACAGCGCGACCCGGGCGGCCCGCAGCCGGCCGGGATCGCCGGATTCGCGCCGGGAGATGAACCCGAGATGCTGGACTTTGTTTACCAGCGGCACAAAATAAGACTATGCAGGCGACTGGCGGCGCCGCGGTCGTCTGCTCGGTGCCATCCTCAGCGTTTTACCACGCCGCGCAGGCGGCGTATCCGGCGCGCGCGGCACGGCCCGTTCGGCCTCATGATTCTTGATAGAGTCAAAGCCTCAGCAGGAGTCAGCAAGCCTGCCCGGCACAGGGCCCAGACGGCTCCGTCGGTACAGGTCCGGCGCCGCCTTCGGCGATCCCCGGGCGCGGCGTCCGATAGTCTCGGAGCGCTGGCGATCACGGGGATCGACGAGGAGACTAGTACTGTGACTATTCGCGTGGGAATCAACGGGTTCGGCCGCATCGGCCGTAACTTCTGGCGGGCCGTCAACGTCGCGAACGCCGACCGCGGCTTCGAGATCGTCGCGGCGAACGACCTCGGCGACATCGCCACCATGGCGCACCTGCTCAAGTACGACACCGTGCTGGGCACCCTGCCGTTCGACGTGTCCGTATCGGGCGACGCCATCCGCGTGGGCGACCAGACGATCAAGTTCCTCGCCGAGCGTAACCCGGCGGATCTGCCCTGGCGCGACCTCGGCGTGGACATCGTGCTGGAGTCTACGGGCCATTTCAACACGGGCGATGCCGCGCGTGCTCACATCGCCGCCGGGGCGAAGAAGGTCATCATCTCCGCGCCGACCAAGGGCGAGGACATCACGATCGTGATGGGGGTCAACGATGACGCGTACGACCCCGCCACGCACGACGTCCTGTCTAACGCATCGTGCACCACGAACTGCGTGGCGCCGCTGGCCAAGGTGCTGCTGGACAACTTCGGCATCGTCAAGGGCCTGATGACCACCATCCACGCTTACACCAACGACCAGGTCATCCTGGACTTCCCGCACAAGGACCTGCGCCGGGCCCGGGCCGCCGCGCAGAACATCATCCCGACCACCACCGGGGCGGCCAAGGCCACCGCGCTGGTGCTGCCCGAGCTGAAGGGCAAGCTGGACGGGATGGCCATGCGGGTGCCGGTCCCCGACGGCTCGGTGACCGACCTGGTGGTCGAGCTGGGCCGCGAGGTGACCAAGGACGAGGTCAACGCCGCGTACCGGGCCGCCGCCGAGGGCCCGCTCAAGGGCTACCTGTACTACACCGAGGACGCCATCGTCTCCTCCGACATCGTCGGCTCGCCCGCCTCGTGCACCTTCGACGCGTCGCTGACCATGACGTTCGGCAACCAGGTCAAGGTCATCGGCTGGTACGACAACGAGTGGGGTTACTCGTGCCGGCTCGTCGACCTGACCGCCCTCGTCGCCTCCCGGCTGCGTTAATGCGGACCGTCGACGACCTGGAGGTCCTCGGCCGCCGCGTGCTGCTGCGCTCGGACCTGAACGTCCCGCTCGACCTGACCGGCACCGGGGAGATCACCGACGACGGCCGGATCAGGGCCAGCCTGCCGGTGATCAGCAAGCTGTCCGACCGGGGCGCGCGGGTGATCATCCTGGCGCACCTCGGCCGGCCCAAGGGCGCCTCGTTCGAAGAGGCCGCGGCCGGCGGCCCGTCGCTGCGCCCGGTGGCCGAGCGGCTGGGCGAGCTGCTGGGCCGGCCGGTCGCGTTCGCCACCGACGTGGCCGGCGCCTCGGCCTCCAAGACCGCGTTCACCCTGGGCGACGAGGACGTCGCCGTGCTGGAGAACGTGCGCTTCGAACCCGCCGAGACGAGCAAGGACGACGCCGTGCGGGCCGCGTTCGCCCAGCGGCTGGCCCGGCTGGGCGAGCTGTACGTGGGCGACGGGTTCGGCGCGGTGCACCGCAAGCACGCCTCGGTCTACGACCTGCCCAGGCTGCTCCCGCACGCCGCGGGCGACCTGGTGCGGGACGAGGTCGCGGTGCTGCGCCAGCTGACCACCGACCCAAGGCGCCCGTTCGTGGTGGTGCTCGGCGGGAAGAAGCCGTCGGACAAGCTCGCCGTGATCGGCCACCTGCTCAACCTGGCCGACCGGATCCTCATCGGCGGCGGCATGGGCTACACCTTCCTGGCCGCCCAGGGCTACGAAGTGGGCCACTCGGTGCTCGAGGCGGACCAGATCCCCGCGGTCAAGGACGTGATGGCCGAGGCCGAGCGCCGCGGCGTGGAGCTCGTGCTGCCCGTCGACCTGCTCGCGGCCACGCACTTCGCGCCCGACGCCGAGTATTCGGTGGTGCCGGTGACGGACTTCCCGGCCGACCGGGAGGGCATGGACGCCGGCCCGCAGACCCGGGCCTTGTTCGCGGAGAAGCTGGCCGACGCCAAGACGGTGTTCTGGAACGGGCCGGTCGGGGTGTTCGAGTTCCCCGCGTTCTCCGGCGGCACCCGCGCGGTGGCCGAGGCGATCGCCCGGGTCCACGGGCTGACCGTGGTGGGCGGCGGCGACTCGGCCGCGGCGGTCCGGGCGCTCGGCATCGACGAGGGCGCGTTCGGCCATATTTCCACCGGCGGCGGCGCGAGCCTGGAGTACCTGGAGGGCAAGACGTTGCCCGGCCTGACCGCTCTGGAAGACCCGGCGTGACCGGCAAGCCCCGCGGCGCGGGAACCAGGCTGCCGCTGATGGCGGGTAACTGGAAGATGCACGAGAACCACCTCGAGGCCATCGCCCTGGTCCAGAAGCTCGCGTTCACGCTGACCGGCAAGGACTTCAACGCGGTCGAGGTGGCCGTGCTCCCGCCGTTCACCGCGCTGCGCAGCGTGCAGACCCTGATCGACGGGGACAAGCTGCGGCTCTCCTACGGCGCCCAGGACCTGTCTGCGTACGACTCCGGCGCCTACACCGGTGACATCTCCGGTCCGATGCTGGCCAAGCTGGGCTGCGACTACGTGCTGGCCGGGCACTCTGAGCGGCGGCAGTACCACAATGAGTCGGACGAACTGGTCAACGCCAAGGTGCAGGCGGCGCTGCGGTCCGAGCTGACGCCGATCCTGTGCCTGGGCGAGTCCCTCGACGTCCGCCAGTCGGGCCACCATGTGCGGCACTGCACGGGTCAGCTGGACGGGTCGCTGCAGGGGATCCCGTCCGACGCGGTGGCCGCGATGGTGATCGCCTATGAGCCGATCTGGGCCATCGGCACCGGTGAGGTGGCCACGCCGGCCGATGCGCAGGAGATGACGTCAGCAATTCGATCGCGGATTTCGGAGCTTCATGACGCCGATACGGGCTTCGGTGTGCGTATCCTGTATGGCGGGTCCGTCAAGCCCGACAACATTGCGCCGATCATGGCGCAACCGGACGTCAACGGGGTCCTGGTGGGTGGCGCCAGCCTCGACGCCGGCCAGTTCGCTCAGATCTGCCGGTATCGTGAACTGGCAGCCTAGGCCTTTCTCCGCAGGAGTTGGATAACAGAGATGATCATCGGGCTTTCCGTTATCCTGATCATCACGAGTCTCGCGATGGTCCTGCTCGTCCTGCTGCACAAGGGTAAGGGCGGCGGCCTGTCGGACCTGTTCGGCGGCGGGGTGACCTCATCCCTTGGTTCCTCTTCCGTCGTCGAGCGGAACCTGGACCGGCTCACCGTTTTCTTCGGTGTGCTCTGGTTCGTTTGCATCATTGCTCTCGGCTGGCTGATCAACCGCTAGCACGTACGTCTTCCCGCACCGAAGTTCCGGGTTTTACAGCTCTATGGTCTTCAAGGGGTGATCTGTGAGTAGTGGTAACGCCATTCGTGGCAGCAGGGTCGGCGCGGGACCGATGGGCGAGGCCGAGCGCGGCGAATCCGCGCCCCGTATCTGGGTGTCGTTCTGGTGCGCCAACAAGCACGAGACGCGGCCGAGCTTCGCGACCGATGCCGCCATCCCGGACACCTGGGAGTGCCCCCGGTGCGGCAATCCCGCAGGCCAGAACGAGCAGAGCCCGCCGGCTCCGCCGCGGGTCGAGCCCTACAAGACGCACCTCGCCTACGTGAAAGAGCGCCGCAGCGAAACCGACGGCGAGGCGATCCTGGCCGAAGCCCTGGCCCGCCTGCGCGGCGCCTGACCTCCGGCTTCCTGGGCTCCGCAGGCCCCGAATGCGTAGTGAAACCCCGGATCCTCTACGTGAATCCGGGGTTTCACTACGTTCCGGGCGCGGCCAAGCGCTGGCGCTGGCCGGGCGCTAGGCGGGGAGGCCCGGGAGCCGGTTGGCTAGAGTCCTTCGTTGATGAGGCGGCCGGCTTGCTCGAACTTGGCGGGCTTGTAGCGCTTGAAGTAGAAGGCGCCGCCGACGCCGACGATCACGACCACGGCGTCGATCGGGCCGAGCCAGTTCGCGTAGTTGTAGCCGCCGCCGAGGAACGTGATGTTGGTGAATAGCAGGTACACCACGAAGGCCTGGGAAAAGAACGAGAGCAGCGGGGCCAGCCTGGTCTTCCACCAGTGCACCTCGTCCCGGTGGAAGCGCTCGTAGTAGACCAGCACGCTAAGCGAGACCACTGCCTGCACGGACAGGATGATGATCACGCCCATCACCGCCATCAGGCCGTACAGCTGCAGGTAGGCCTGCGAGTTGGGGTTGTCGGTGCCGGTGAAGATGGCGAACAGCCCGATGATGATGGCGGCGGTGACCGACTGGGTGATCGACGCGATGTGCGGGCTCTTCCACCGGGGATGGGTCCGGCCGAGCGCCTTCGGCGCCAGCCCCTCACGGCCGAGCGAGTACATGTAGCGCGCGGTGGTGTTGTGGAAGGCCATGCCGCACGCGAACGAACCGGTGATGATCAGGTAGCTCATCACCGAGGCCACCCATTGCCCGGCGTAATGGCTGGCCGGGGTGAGGAAGTATTCGGCCGCGTTGGTCTGCGAGGCGGCGATGGCCGCGTGCGTGGTCGGGTACCCGCCGAGCGAGGCCCAGGACGTCACGGTGTAGAAGATGCCGAGCCCGATCACCGACATGTACAGGGCGCGGGGGACGATCCGCTTGGGATCGCGCGATTCCTCGCCATAGTTCGGCGCCATCTCGAAGCCGACCCAGGACCAGAAGGCGAAGAACAGCCCGATGCCGATCGCGCCCGCCACCAGCTTGCCCTGCGCCGGGAAGCCCTTGAAGGCGTTCACGATGTTCAGCGGGCTGGCGGTGATATGCCCGCGGGCGAACAGGAAGCCGTCGAAGATGAGCAGGATGACGACCTCGCTGATCAGCCCGATCGCGAGCAGCATAGTGGAGATCCGCACGTCGAAGTAGGTGAGGATGGCGATGATCGCCACCATGCCGAGGGCCAGCCAGGGCCAGGCGATGTTGACCCCGAACTGGTTCAGCTTCAGGCTCAGGAAGTAGGCGAAGCCGCCCGCCAGGGACGCCTCGAACACCGAGTAGGCGACCACCGAGGCGTAGCCGGTGCCGATGCCGAGCTCGCGGCCGAGGCCGTGGCTGATGTAGGAGTAGAAGCCCCCGGCCGTGGTCTTCTTCCTGGCCATTGCCACGTACCCGACCGAGAACACGACGAGCACGATCGTGGCGAAGATGAAGGCGGCCGGGGCGCCCACGCCCTGGCCGTAGCCGACCATGATCGGCACGTTGAACAGCATGGCCGAGATCGGGGCCGAACCGGTGACGGTCAGGAACAGGACGCCGCCGAGCCCGACCGCGTGCTTGCGGAGCTTGGCTACGTCCTCCCGCCGCGAGACGTCATAGTCCTCGGCCCGCTGGGCCGTGGCGGCGACGCTGGGGACTTCGGGAACTTGGGGATGACCCATAGGTACACCTCCGACGCATTTGCCCGGAGCGTAACAGCCTGCAGGAACCATGATCAAGAGTTCTGGTTGAGTTAATCTGCGCGAAACACAACCCCTTGACAGTAAACGGTCGATTCGATACTCCTTTGGTTAGCCGAACGAGCCAAAAGGTTTGGCGCCTGGAGGTGACCATGGCCGAAGAACTGATGGCCTTCCCTCCGGGCAGGGGATGGAGGTGCCGGTGACCGAGGAGCTCATCGCCTTCGCCTCCAAACAAGAAATGCTGGCCAAGTCCAAGCAGTTCTGGAACCCGGACAAGACCCAGTTCTGGATCGACTCGGGCGTGCCGCTGGTCATCGACCGGCGCGAGGGCTACTTCATCTACGACGTCGAGGGCAAGCGCCTCATCGACGTGCACCTCAACGGCGGCACCTACAACCTGGGCCACCGCAACCCCGAGGTGGCCGCCGCGGTGACCGCCGCCATGCAGCGCTTCGACATCGGCAATCACCACTTCCCCTCGCTGGCCCGCACCGCCCTGGCCGAGGCCCTGGTGAAGACGGCCCCGGGGGCCGTCGAGTCCTCCCCGAAGGGGGGGCCGAGGGGGTCTGGGGGGAACGGTTTCCCCCCAGGATCGGGGGGGTCACCGGGGGGGTCGTCCCCCCGGGGGCTAGCAAAAGTGATGTACGGCAGCGGCGGCGGCGAGGCGATCGACATCGCGCTGAAGAGCGCCAGGCACGCGACCAAGAAACGCGGCATCGTCTCGGTAGCCAAGGCCTACCACGGCCACACCGGCCTGGCCGTGGCCACCGGCGACGAGCGGTTCGCCACCTTGTTCCTGGCCGACCGGCCCGATGAGTTCACGCACGTGCCGTTCAACGACCTCGAGGCGATGGAGGCCGCGCTGCGCGGCCGGGACGCGGCCGCGGTGATCATGGAGACCATCCCCGCCACCTACGGCTTCCCGCTGCCCGCGCCCGGCTACCTGGCTGGAGTAAAGAAACTATGCGAGCGCTACGGGGCGCTGTACATCGCCGACGAAGTGCAGACCGGGCTGATGCGGACCGGGGAGCTGTGGGCCATCACCAAGCACGGCGTCGACCCGGACATCCTGGTCTCCGGCAAGGGCATCTCCGGCGGCATGTACCCGGTCAGCGTGGTGCTGGCCACCGACGCCGCCGCGGGCTGGCTGACCGAGGACGGCTTCGCGCACATGTCGACGTTCGGCGGCGCCGAGCTCGGCTGCGTCGCGGCGCTCAAGACGCTGGAGATCACCTGCCGGCCCGAGGTCAGGTCGATGGTGCACTACATCTCCGCCACCTTCACCGAGGGCCTGGCCCGGATCCAGGCGGCCTGCCCGGACTGGTTCACCGGCATCCGGCAGGACGGGCTGGTCATGGGCCTGGAGTTCGGTCACCCGCAGGGCGCCAAGTTCGTCATGAAACGGCTGTACGAGAACGGGGTCTGGGCTATCTTCTCCACCCTGGACCCGCGGGTGCTGCAGTACAAGCCGGGCATCCTGCTCACCCCGGCGCTGTGCGAGGAACTGCTGGAACGCACCGAGGTGGCCATCGCCAAGGCCAGGGACGACGCGGCCGGGAGGCGGCGGTGACCGAGGCCAGTCCGCAGCCGATCCGGGTGGCCGAGCTGCTCACCGACCCGGCCGGCGTGCCGCGGGCCCGGGCCATGCTGCAGCGCGCCGAGTGGGCCGCCCGCGCGTTCGCCAGGTACGACAAGGACTCGGTGGACGCGATCGTGCGGGCCGCCGCGGCGGCGGGGGCGGCCAAGGCCCGTGAGTACGCCGAGTGGGCGGTGCGGGAGACCGGGTTCGGCGTGGCCGAGCACAAAGTGCTCAAGAACGTGGCCTGCAGCACCGGGATCGTCGACCACTACGCGGACCACGACTACGTCACGCCGCGGATCGACGCCGAGGCGAAGATCGTCGAGATACCCCGCCCGGCGGGCGTGGTGCTGGCCCTGACCCCGTCGACCAACCCGGTCGCCACCGTGTTCTTCAAGTGCCTGCTGGCCCTGATGACCCGCAGCGTGGTCGTGGTCAGCCCGCACCCGCTGGCCATCCAGTGCTGCGCCGATGCGGCCCGGACGCTGGCCGAGGCCGCGGTCGCGGCCGGCGCGCCGGACGGGGTCATCCAGGTGGTGGACGAGCCTTCGGTCCCGCTGATCGATGCGCTGATGACCGACGAGCGCACCAGCGTCATCGTGGCCACCGGCGGCGTGCCGGTCGTGCGGGCCGCCCACAGCTCAGGCAACCCCGCGATCGGCGTGGGACCCGGAAACATTCCGGTGCTGGTCGACGCCACCGCCGACCTGGCCGCCGCGGCCCGCCGGATCGTGGACAGCAAGAGCTTCGACAACTCGATCCTGTGCACCAACGAGTCCGTGCTCATCGTGGAGGAACAGGCCGCCGCCACGCTGCTGCGCCAGCTCAAGCGGTCCGGCGCCGTCCTGCTCGACCCGGAGCAGCGGGACAAGATCTCCGCGCTGCTGTTCCCCGGCGGCCGGTTCGACATCCGCTTCGTGGGCCGGGACGCGGCCTGGATCGCGGCCGAGGCGGGCATCAGGGTCCCGGCCAGCACCCGGGTGCTGCTGGCGCCGTTCGACCTGGTAGTGCCGGAGGAGCCGCTGGCCCACGAGAAGCTGTGCCCAGTGCTCGGCCTGGTCCGGGTGCCGTCGGCACGGCGCGGGATCGAGGCCGCCCGGGCGGTGCTGCGGCTGTCCGGGCGCGGCCACTCGGCCGCCATCCACAGCACCGACCCGCGCGTGATCATGGAGTACGGCGCGGCCGTCGAGGTGCTGCGGGTCGCCGTCAACGTGGGCAGCAGCCTGGGCAGCGCGGGCCTGGAAACCAACCTGGCCCCGTCGATGACGATCGGCACCGGCTTCTTCGGCCGGTCCTCGGTGGCCGAGAACCTGCACCCGAGCCACCTGGTCCAGTGGACCCGGCTGGCCTACAACAGCGACCGGGCCGAGCCGTTCGGCGACTTCACCGGGCTGGTGCCCTGGCAGGCGCAAGCCACGGGCCCGGTCCCGCCGTATCCGGTGGCGTCCAACCAGCGGGACATCGACCCAGGTACCGCACGCAGCGGGCCGCAGGCAGTCACCCTGGCCCGTTCGGCAGAAAATGGTTTCAAGCCAGAGGCCGCGGCCCCAGAGATGACAGCACTGCGGGAAGAAATACGGCGGCTGATCATCGAAGAGCTCGCCCAGCTGGTCGGGGGGTGACGGTACCCGTGGCCGAACTGCGCTCGTTC
Organism: uncultured Actinomycetes bacterium; assembly: GCA_963835775.1. Taxonomy (GTDB): domain Bacteria; phylum Actinomycetota; class Actinomycetes; order Streptosporangiales; family Streptosporangiaceae; genus Palsa-504. The sequence goes on from CAWIHB010000020.1 coordinate 178,742, forward strand.
ATCTTCCTGTCCCGGCTGCAGCCGCAGACCATGTGCTACCTGGGCACCTGGGTCCGCGGCTCGCTGCCGCGCAGCCACGTCGCCGCGCAGGTGATCGAGGTGGCGCCCGGGCTTGACATCGAGCCGCTGACCGACGTGGCGGTCAAGCACGCTGACGTGCGGGCCGGGATCCTGGTGGTCGAGCGGCAGTTCGGCTACCTGGAGTTCCACGGCGGGACCGACGAGGTGCAGGCCGCGGCGTCGGCGGTGCTCGGCGCGCTCGGCGCGACCGCGCGGGACGCCAAACGGCCCGAGATCCTTGCCGCCAAGATCATCACCATGCTCGACCCGCAGCAGGCCTTCCTGGTCAACAGGAACAAGATCGGCTCAATGGCGCTGGCCGGGGAATCGCTGTTCGTGCTGGAGATGCAGCCCGCCTCCTATGCCATCCTGGCTGCCAACGAGGCCGAGAAGGCGGCCCGGATCAAGCTGGTCGACTACCGGATGATCGGCGCCACCGGGCGGCTGTACCTGTCCGGCTCGGAAGCCGACGTGCGGCAGGCGGCCGATGCCGCGGAAGACGCCCTGCGGAGCCGGGTATGAGCGAGCGGGAGATGCAGCGTGAACGAACTGGATGAGCTGCGCGCGCTGGTCCGCGAGGTCATCCGCGACGTGCTGCCGCAGGGACTGCCGCAGGGACTGCCGCTGGCCGAAACGGTTAACCTTTCCACTGACGAAGACCTGGCCGTCTTCGTGGCCCGCCTGCTGGATCTGGACCCGGAGGCGCGCGAGGAGATCCGGTCTGGCCGGAAACGGTTCAGGCTGGCCGCCCCGCAGCAGGCGGCGAACGGGACCGCCTGGGTCCCGGTGCGGCGGGTCGGGCGCGGCGCGGTCACCGAGAAGGTGATCAGGGACGCGGCGCGGGCCGGGGAGCGGCTCGTGCTCGGGCCCGGGGCCGTGCTCACCCCGCTGGCCAGGGACCGGGCCCGGGCCAGCGGCGTCGAGATCTCCAGGGAGCGCTGATGCTGACCGCGACGGTGATCGGAAGCGTGTGGGCCACCCGCCGGCTGGCCGGGCTGCCCAGCGGAGCCTTCCTCGAGGTGGAGGCCGAGGGCACCGGCCAGCGGCTCATCGCCTTCGACGTGCTGGGCAGCGGCGTGGGCGAACGCGTGCTGGTCGCCCAGGGATCGGTCGCGGCCTCGTGGTTCGCGGGCAAGCCGCCGCCGGTCGACGCGCTGATCATCGGCTCCATCGACCCGCAGCCCGGCATTGACCCGCAGCCGGGCCACCAGGACGAACAGCAGCCGGCCCCGGAAGCCACCAGGAGGAAGAAAGGAAGCAGTGATGGCGGATAACGCGATCGGACTGATCGAGACCAAGGGGTACGTCGCCGCGCTGGCCGCGGGCGATGCCATGGTCAAGGCGGCCAACGTGACCATCGTCGGCCGCGAGCAGGTGGGCGACGGCCTGGTCTCGGTGACGATTGTCGGCGACGTCGGCGCGGTCAAGGCGGCCACCGAGGCCGGCGCCGAGACGGCCACGAGCGTCGGCGAGCTCATCTCGGTGCACGTCATACCGCGACCGCATCCCGAGCTGGCCAGGCACTTCAAGATCAGCGGTGACTAACGCGCCGGCCCCCGCGGCACCCCGGCTGCACCATGCCCACGGAGCACCGGAACTGCGGGTCTACCTGCTCGTGCGCGACCTGCAGCCGCAGTTCGCGGCCTACCTGGGCACGCCGACCCGGGCCCGGGGCTACCCACCGTTCGCCGGGCAGCACGCGCTGATCGTCGAGGTGGCGCCGGCGCTGGCCATCGAGCGGGTCACCGACCTCGCGCTGCGGGCCGTGCCCGGGATCGAGCCCGGCATCCTGTTCGTGGAGCGCCAGTTCGGCCTGCTCGAGGTGCACGGCCCGGATCTGGACGACGTGCGCCGGGCCGGGCAGGCCATCCTGGACGGCCTCGGTGCCGACGAGCAGGACCAGCTGCGGCCGCGGATCCTGTTCGCCGACGTCATCGAGGAGGTGACCGACGCCCACGCGGTGATCATCAACCGGAACCGGGCCGGCTCCATGATCATCCCCGGGGACGCCCTGGGCGTCAGCGAGGTTACGCCCGCCCTGTTCGCGGCGGTCGCGGCCAACGAGGCCGAACGGGCCGCGCCGGGCGTGACGCTGGTCGACGTGTCGATGATCGGTGCCGCCGGGCGCATCTACCTGGCCGGCCAGGCCGCGGACGTGCGGCGCGCCCAGGCGGAGATCACCGAGGTCCTGTCCGCCGTGGCCGGCCGGGAGCATTAGCCGTGGGCGGGACCGCATCCGGTGCCGCCGGCGGGCATGACCTGTCAGCCGACGGGGATGACCTGTCGGCGGGCGGGGATGACCTGTCAGTGGGCGGGGATGACCTGTCAGTGGGCGGGCATGACCTGTCGGCGGGCGGGGATGACCTGTCAGTGGGCGGGCATGACCTGTCGGCGGGCGGGGATGTCATGGACCGGGTCGCCGGGTGCGCCCGCGAGGCGCTGCGCGCCTATGGCGGCCATCCCGACGCGTCCGTGGAACTGCTCAACGTCTCGGAGAACGCCACCTTCCTGGTGTCCGATCCCGACGCCGGGCCTTCGGTGCTGCGCGTGCACCGGCTCGGCTACCACACCGAGCAGGAGATCGCCTCCGAGCTGACCTGGATGGACGCGCTGCGCGCCGAAGCCGGGGTGCGCACGCCGCGGGTGCTGGCGGCCGCCGACGGGCGGCGGGTGGTGACGGCGGCCGAGCCCGGCGGCGCGGCTGCGGCGGCCCGGCACTGCGTCCGCTTCGAGTTCCTGCCCGGCACCGAGCCGGGCGGAGAGCCCGAGGGTAAGCTGACCGGCCGTCATTTCACCGAACTCGGCGAGATCACCGCCCGGATGCACCGGCACGCGAGACAGTGGCAGCGCCCGGCCTGGTTCACCCGGTTCCACTGGGATTACCCGGCGGCGTTCGGCCGCCAGGCCCGCTGGGGGCGCTGGCAGGACGGCATCGGCGTCGGCCGGTCCGAACGCCAGGTCCTCACCCGCCTCGACGACACCCTGCAAAGACGGCTGCAGGCGTTCGGCCAGGGCCCGGAGCGCTACGGCCTGGTCCACGCCGACACCCGGCTGGCCAACCTGCTCGTCCACGACGGCACGGTCAGCGTCATCGACTTCGACGATTCCGGGTTCAGCTGGTACCTGTACGACCTGGGCACCGCGGTGAGCTTCTTCGAGCACTCGCCCGAGGTGCCGGCGCTGGTGGACAGCTGGCTCGAGGGCTACCAGCAGGCCGGCCTCTCCGCCGGGGACCGGGCCGAGATCTGGACGTTCATCATGTTCCGGCGGCTGCTGCTGGTCGCGTGGATCGGCTCGCATCAGGGCGTGGACATCGCCGTCGAGCTCGGGGCCGGATACACGCAGGGCAGCTGTGACCTTGCGGAGTCATACCTGAGCAGACACTGAACCTGAGCACACACTGAACCTGAGCAGACACTGAACCTGAGCACACACTGAACCTGAGCACACACTGAACCTGAGCACACACTGAACCTGAGCAGACACTGAAAAGGGGAGCCGACATGTTCACATCGATCGCCGGCCGCGCCGTAGTGGTAACCGGCGGCAGCCGCGGCATCGGCAAGGGCATCGCCAGCGTGTTCGCCCGCAACGGGGCCCGGGTGCTGATCACCGGCCGGGACTCCGACGCGGCCCGGGCCGCCGCCGAGGAGCTCAACGCCGAGGCGGCCGCCGCGGAACCGGCCGGGGAGGTCTCGTTCGTGCAGGCCGACGTGTCGGACCGGGAAGATTGCCGGCGGATGGCCGCCATCGCCACCGAACGGCTGGGCGGGGTCGACGTGCTGTGCGCCAACGCCGGCGTGTTCCCGGAAAGCCGGCTGGCGGACATGACCGAGGAGACCCTCGACCAGGTGCTCGGCGTCAACCTGAAGGGCACGATCTTCTCGGTCCAGGCGTGCCTGCCCGAGCTGGCCCGGTCCGGCCGCGGCCGGATCATCCTCACCTCGTCCATCACCGGGCCGATCACCGGCTACCCGGGCTGGACGGCCTACGGCGCGAGCAAGGCCGCCCAGCTGGGCTTCCTGCGCACGGCCGCGATCGAGCTGGCCCCCAGCCACATCACCGTCAACGCGGTGCTGCCTGGCAACATCATCACCGAGGGACTGGCCGGACTCGGCCCGGACTACGCCGCCAAGATGGCGGTCGCGATACCGCTGGGCGAGCTGGGCAGTGTGGACGACATTGGCTTCGCCGCGCTGTTCCTGGCCACCGAGGAGGCCGGCTACATCACCGGCCAGACGATCGTGGTCGACGGCGGTCAGGTGCTGCCCGAGACCTCCGAGGCGGTACTGGCGGCCAAGGCCCTCTGATGAGCACGGTCCCCGTCGCCGCTGGCCGGACTCCGGACGAGGTCCGGCGGATCCTGGCCGAGCAGATCGGCAGCGGGCAGCTGCGGCCCGGCCAGCGGCTCGGCGCCGAGCGCGCCCTGGCCGCCGAGCTCGGGGTCAGCCGGGCCACGCTCCGCCAGGCGCTCGCCGTCCTGGAGGAAGGCGGCCTGGTCCGCCGGGTGCCCGGCCGGGGCGGCGGGACCTTCGTGGCCAAGGGCAAGATCGAGCGGGACCTGACCCGCATCGTCGGGGTACCCGCGCTGCTGCGCAGCCAGGGCGTGGTGGCCGGGACGCGGGTGCTGTCCGCCCGGCTGGCCCCGGCCGACGACACCGCTGCCCAGGCGCTGCGCATCAGACCCGGCGACCTGGTCGTGGACCTGGTCCGGATCCGGCTCGCGGACGGCAGCCCAATCTCTCTGGAACGGGCCAAACTCCCGGCCAAGCGCTTCCCCGGCCTGCTCGAGCTGCCGCTGGGCGGGTCGGTCTACGAGCTGATCGAGGAGCATTTCGGCACCGGGCCGCACGACGCGATCGAGCGGATCGAGGTGGTCCTGGCCTCGGCGGACGAGGCGGCCATCCTGGACATCGAGCCTGGTGCGCCGCTGATGGCCATCACCAGGACGGCCGCCGACGTCCACGGCGAGCCGATCGAGTTCTCCCGCGACCTGTTCCGGGCCGACCGCACCCGGATCGTGGTCCGCACCGAAGGTTCCGGGCCGGCAGCGCCCGCGCCGTGCCCGGCCGGGCCCGGGTCGTCGAGCTGCGCTCCCAGGCGGCGTCGCGATGAGTGCGCCGCCCGGCGCCGGCCTGTCGGCCGGGTCAGGTTCATGGACCAGCAGCGGGTCAACCTGGACGGCTTCGCCGTCGAGGACGCCGAGCTGGGGCTGACCGCACTGCACTCGCCGCACGACCCGGCCCCGAGCCTGGTCATCCGCGACGGCCGGGTCGTCGAGCTGGACGGCGTGCCCGAGGCCGAGTTCGACTCGATCGACGCCTACATCGCCCGGCACGGCCTGGACCTGGGCGTCGCCGCCGAGGCCATGGCCGTACCCGACGTCGACTTCGCCCGGCGGCTGGTCGACCCGGCCGTGCCCAGGGCAGAGATCGTCCGGCTGAGCGCGGGTGCCACCCCGGCCAAGCTGGCCCGGGTGCTGGCCCTGCTCCGCCCGCCCGAGCTGGTCATGGCCATGACCAAGCTGCGGGCCAGGCGCACCCCGAGCAACCAGGCCCACGTGACCAACCGGCTGGATGACCCGCTGCTGCTGGCCGCGGACGCGGCCACCGCGGCAGCGTTCGGCTTCCGCGAGATCGAGACCACCGTGCCGGTCCTGGCCGACGCACCGTCCAACGCGGTAGCCTGCCTGATCGGGGCGGCGTTCGGCGCCGACGGCGTGCTCATCCAGTGCTCGGTCGAAGAGGCCCTGGAGCTGGAGCTCGGCATGCGCGGCCTCACCTCCTACGCCGAGACCGTGTCCCTGTACGGCACCGAGCAGGTCTTCACCGACGGTGACGACACGCCCTGGTCCAAGGCCTTCCTCACCTCGGCCTATGCCTCCCGCGGCATGAAGATGCGGGTGTCGTCCGGGGCCGGCGCGGAGGTCCTGATGGCCGGCGCGCGCGGCCAGTCCATGCTCTACCTGGAGGCGCGCTGCGTGGCCCTGGCCCGGGCCATCGGCGCCCAGGGCGTGCAGAACGGCGGCATCGACGGCGCTTCCGTGGCGGCCGCGGTGCCGTCCGGGCTGCGCGAGCTGATGGCCGAGAACGTCATGGTCATGATGCGCAACCTGGAATCCTGCTCGGGCAACGACGCGCTGATGAGCGAGTCTGACATGCGCCGCACCTCCCGCACGCTGCCGATCGTGCTGGCCGGCTCGGACTTCGCGTTCAGCGGGTTCGGCTCCATCCAGCGCTATGACAACATGTTCGGCCCCAGCAACTTCAACGCCGAGGACATCGACGACTTCCTGGCCATGCAGCGGGACTGGGGCATCGACGGCGGCCTGCGCACCGTCGCGCCGGCGCGGATCGGTGAGCTGCGCCGCGAGGCGGCCCAGGCCTGCCGGGCCGTGTACGCTCACCTCGGCCTGGCCGACTTCACCGATTCGCATGTGGACCTGGCCACCGACGCCGCGGGGTCGAAGGACCTGGGGGAGACCGACACCCTGGCCGTCTTGTCTGCGGCGCATGCCATCCGCCAGCGCGGGCTGACCGTGGTGGACATCGTGGCGGCCCTGGACGAATGCGGCTATTTCGATGCGGCCGAACGGGCCGTGGCCTTCGTCCGCGCCAGGCTGTCCGGGGACTACCTGCAGACGTCGGCCATCTTCGACGAGCAACTCGGAGTGCTATCGCTGGTCACCGACCCGAACGACTACGCAGGCCCCGGCACCGGTTACGCGCCCTCGCCCGCGCGCCAGCGCGAGATCGACGCGATCAGGCAGGCCAGAGGCGTGGACGACCTGCGGGCGGTGCAGGCCCGGGCCGCGGTCCCGCTGCTCGCCCCGGCCGGCCCGGCCCGGCCCGGGCTCGGGCCCCGCGACGTGGTCATCGGCGTCTCGCCCGCGGTCGGCCGGGACGTGTGGCAGTGCCTGTCCGGGCTGGCCGTCACCGACGTGCTGCGCGAGATGCTGGCCGGCCTGGAGGAGGAAGGCTGCACCGGGCGGGTGGTTCGGTTCAACGACTCGATGGACCTGGGCCGGATCGGCCTGGCCGCGGCCCGGCTGGCCGGCTCGGGCATCGGCATCGGCCTGCAGGGCAAGGGCACGGCCCTGATCCACCGCCGGGACCTGGCCCCGCTGGCCAACCTGGAGCTGTACTCCGTGGCACCCTCCGTCACCCTGGAGCTCTACCGCCTGCTCGGGGCCAACGCCGCCCGCCACGCCAAGGGCGGCACCCCCGACCCGGCCCGCAACCCCTACTCCGACGAGGCCATCGAGGCCCGCTACCACACCACGGTGATCGCCTTGATGGAACTGGAGCGCCGCCGGATGGACGCCGCCGCTCCCCCCGAAGAGCTGTCACTGGAGGGACTGAAGTGAGCTTCTGTGACTGGCCACGGCCCGCTCCTGCCGCCAGGCGGCTGGCCACGGCCCGCTCCTGCCGCCAGGCCACCACACCGATGGTCCATCGTTGTCGTCGGGGCAACACCGATGGTCCATCGTTGTCGTCAGCCCCGGCCGCGGATAGGCGGCCGGTGTGACTGAAGAGTCTGAAGTGATCAGCGGGGCTGGCGTGAGCTCCGGCGTCCGGGCCTTGTCGGGGAAGCCGGTGGAGAGCCTGACCGTCGAGGCCGTCCGGGCGGGCGAGATCGGGCTGGCGGACCTGCGGATCCACCCGGAGACGCTGGAACGGCAGGCGGTGATCGCGCAGGAGCACGGGAACCCGCAGCTCGCGGACAACCTGCGCCGGGCCGCCGAGCTGACCAAGCTGCCCGACGAGGAAGTCCTGGCCATCTACGAGGCGCTGCGGCCGGGCCGGTCCACGGCCGCGGAGCTGACCGCGCTGGCCGAGTCGCTGGCCGCCCGGGGGCTGGCGCGCTGCGCGGCCCTGGTCGCCGAGGCGGCCGAGGTCTACGCCCGGCGCGGGCTCACCGCGTGACCGGGAACAGCGCCCCCGCCCGGCCGGGGATTCACCGCGTGAGCCGCGGCGGCGGGCGGGCGGGCCGGTGAGGAGAGGCTTCCGGTGACGGTGATCGCCGGGGTGGACGTAGGCAACGCCACGACCGAGGTCGTGCTGCTGGCCGGCCAGGAGATCCTCGGCGCGGGACGGGTGCCGACCCGGGGCCGCAAGGGGTCGGCGGACTCGCTGCGCGGCGCGGCTTCGCTGGTCCGGCGGATCGAGCGGCAGGCCGGCTGCACGGTCACCGAGGCCAGGATCGCCCCGCTGCGCGCCGTGGATACCTCGGTGGTGACGGTCCCCGACGCGGCGCCGCCGAGTGGGCGGCTGCGGGTGCTGGCCGTCGGCGTCGCCACGCCGGGCGGCGCCGGGACCTGCGTCGGCCCGCCCCTGCTGCTTCCCGCCGAGGACCTGCGCGCGGCGGACCTGCGCGCGGCGGACCTGCGCGCGGCGGACCTGCGCGCCGGCCGAAACCTGGCTGGCGGGCACCTCCAGCCGCCGGGCGGGCTTCCGCGGGTGGCCGTGGTCCCGGCCGGGCTGCGGTACGACCAGGCCGCGGCGCGGCTGCGGGATCTGCTGGCGGCCGGGACGCCGGTCGGCGCGGTGCTGGTAGCGGGCGACGAGGGTGTCCTGGTCGCCAACCGGCTGCCCGCCGGCCTGCCCGTCATCGACCAGGTGGACGCGGCCGCGGCGGCGGCGTGCCGGCTGCTCGCGGTGGAGGTGCGGCCGCCCGGCCACGCACTTGACCTGCTGGCCGACCCGGTCGCGCTCGGCGCCCGGCTCGGGCTCGGCGACGCGGAGACCGGGGACGCCGTGACGGTGAGCCGGGCCCTGGCTGACCACTCCAACGCCGTCGTAGGCCTGCTGGCCAGGGTCGCCGGCGCAGCCAGCGCCGGGCCGGACGAGCCGTGGGTGGCCGCGGATGGTCGGCGGGTGCCGCTGCGGGCCGCCTGCGCGCGCATCGCTGGCTGGCCCGTGGGCGCGGTCCGGGTGTTCGGCACCGCCTCGGGTGAGGCCGAGGTGGACGACCTGTTCGCGGTGGACCTGGCCGCGGCGGCCGAGGCCGCCACCGCCCGGCAGGGCAGCACTGGCCGGGCCGTGCTGGTCGCCTCCCTTGGCCGGGCCCAGGACCCCCTGGCCGCGCCGGCCGCCGGACTGCTCAGCGAGCTGCTGGCCGTCCCGGTGAACGCCCCGCTGACCGAGCCGGCCGCCGCCCGGCTGGGCGCGCTGACCACGCCCGGGGCCCGGCCCGACGCCGTGGTCGTGGATCTGGGCGCCGGCACCATCGACGTGATCGGCGCCGGAGCCGACGTGGTGGCGGCCGGGGCCGGCGACCTGCTCACCGCCGCGGTGGCCGAGACGCTCGGCATACCCCGCGGGGCGGCCGACTGGGTCAAGCGCGGCCCGTGCCTGCGGGTCGACGGCGGGCAGCGGTTCGAGGCCGAGGACGGCAGCCGCGGCTTCCTGGCCGTCGGCGCACCCGCCTCGGCGGCCGGGATGCTCGTAGTCGAGGGTCCCGGCGGCCTGCTGCCGTTCGACCGCCGCCACGCCCCGGGGGAGTGGCGGGCCATCCGGCTGCGGCTCAAGCTGGCCGTGCTGGCCGCGAATTTCCAGCGGGCCATGCGGACGCTCGGGCCCGGCGCCCGGCAGATCCTGGTCGTCGGAGGGCCGGCCGGAGATGAGGAACTACTCAGCGTGATCGCACGTGCGCTGCCCGCCGACGTGGCCGTCGGCCGCGGCCATGCCGGTGACCGCCTCGAGGCCCGGAACGGCGAGCCGCTGGGCCACCGCTACGCCGTCGCGCTCGGCCTGGCCCTGGCCCCGCCCTGACCGCGATCCGGCCCGCTCACTGAGCGGCGGGCGGCGGCCACTGCTTCGCCACCAGCGTGAGCACGTCGTAGGTGGCCACCGACTGGCCGTCCTGGTTGGTCACGTCCGCGTCCCAGCGCACCTCACCGTGCTCCGCGTCCTCCCGCGGGATGATCTGCTTGCAGGTCAGCGTCACGGTCAGCTCGTCGCCCGGGTAGACAGGAGTCAGGAAGCGCAGGTTCTCCAGGCCGTAGTTGGCCAGCACCGGGCCGGGGTCGGGCTGCACGAACAGGCCCGCGGCGAAGGAGACGATGAGGTAGCCGTGCGCCACCCGGCCGTCGAAGAACGGGTTGGCCCGGGCGGCCTCCTCGTCCATGTGCGCGTAGAACGTGTCGCCGGTGAACTCGGCGAAGTGCTCGATGTCCGCCAGCGTGACCTGGCGCGGGCCAGCCACCACCGCGTCGCCGATCCGCAGGTCAGCCAGTGACTTGCGGAACGGGTGCCCGCCCGACGTGTCGCGTTCGGTTCCAGCCACCCAGCGGCCGGTGACCGCGGACAGCACACGCGGGCTGGCCTGCACCGCGGTGCGCTGCATGTGGTGCAGCACGCCGCGGATGCCGCCCATCTCCTCCCCGCCGCCGGCCCGCCCGGGACCGCCGTGCACCAGCATCGGCAGCGGGGATCCGTGCCCGGTGGAGGTGGCCGCGTCGTCGCGGTCCAGCACCAGCAGCCGGCCATGCCAGGGCGCCAGGCCGAGCACCACCGCACGGGCGAAGGCCGGGTCGGCGCTGACCACGGAGCCGGCCAGGCTGCCCAGGCCGCGGGCCGCCAGGTCGATCACCTGGTCGGTGCCGTGATAGCCGATGATCGTGCTGACCGGGCCGAACGCCTCCACCTGATGCGGCTCCGGCCGGCTCGGGTCGTCGCTGCGCAGCAGCAGCGGCGAGATGAACGCGCCCCGCTCGGCGCTGGCCCCGGCGACCTCCACGTGGTCCGGGTCACCGAACACCAGCCGTCCCGCCGTCAGCAGCGCCTTCACCGAGCGGCGCACTTCCTCCCGCTGCTCCAGGCTGGCCAGCGCGCCCATCCGTACGTTCTTCTCGGCTGGGCTGCCCACCACGACCTCGGCCAGCCGGTCGCGGACCGCCTCGGTCACTTGGTCGGCCAGCGCGGCCGGGACGAACGCGCGCCGGATGGCCGTGCACTTCTGGCCGGCCTTGACCGTCATCTCGGTGACCAGCTGCTTCACGTACAGGTCGAATTCCGGCGTGCCCGGCCCGGCGTCGGGGCCGAGGATCGAGCAGTTCAGCGAGTCCGCCTCGGCGTTGAACCGGACCGACCGGCTCACCACCGCCGGATGGGCCCGCAGCAGCTGCGCGGTCGCGGCGGATCCGGTGAAGGACACCAGGTCCTGCTCGCCGACCGCGTCGAGCAGGCCGCTGGCGCTGCCGCACACCAGCTGAAGCGATCCCGGGGGCAGCAGCCCTGATCCGACCATCAGCTCCACTAGCCGGGCCGTCAGGTAGGCGGTCTGGGTGGCGGGCTTGACCAGGGTCGGCACGCCGGCGATGAACGCGGGTGCGAACTTCTCCAGCGGGCCCCAGACCGGGAAGTTGAACGCGTTGATCTGGACCGCGACGCCGCGCAGCGGGGTCAGGATGTGCTGGCCGACGAAGGAACCGTCCCGGCCCAGCGGCTCGACCGCGCCTTCGACCAGGACCGTATCGTTGGGCAGCTCGCGGCGGGCCTTGCTGGCGTAGCTGAGCAGGACCCCGATGCCGCCGTCGACGTCGAACTGGGCATCGCCCAGGGTCGCCCCGGTCCGTGCGGACAGCTCGTACAGCTCGGGCCGGTGCTCGCGCAGCAGCTGCCCGACCGACTTGAGCAGGGCGGCGCGCTGGTGGAAGGTCAGCTCCCGCAGCGCCGGGCCGCCGGTGTCCCGGCCGTAGTCGAGCGCCGCACCGTAGTCGACCCCGGCCGACGACACGCGGGTGACCACTTCGCCGGTCACGGCGTCGAGCACCGGCCGCCCTTCATCCGCCGGTTCGACCCAGGTTCCGGTCACGTAGCTCCGCAGCACGGTCATCGTCAGCTCCTCCAGAAGGCTCCCGGCCGGTCCCTTCGTAAGGTACCTGGCCGACCGGGGGAACGGCCCCCGGTGTTTCCCCCATAGGCCCCGGCAAATCACCCGGGCCGGATCGGCACCGTAGGAGCCAGGCAATGCGCTTCCTTCACATCGACGCAAAGGCGGGGCGAGCATGTGGCGAGAACTTCAGCCGGGCGATCCGCAGGTCATCGGGCCGTACCGGCTGCGCGGGCAGCTGGGCGTGGGCGGCATGGGCCGGGTGTACCTCGGTGTCTCCGCGGGCGGGCGGCCGGTGGCCGTGAAGGTCGTCCGGGCCGACCTGGCCACCGACCCAGAGTTCCGGGCCCGTTTCCAGCGGGAGGTCGCGGTCGCCCGCAAGGTCAGCGGGCCGTTCACCGCGCCGGTAATCGACGCTGACCTGGAGAGCCCGGAGCCGTGGCTGGCGACCTCCTATGTGGCCGGCCCTTCGCTGGCCGACGCGGTGTCCGAGCATGGGTCGCTGCCTGCCGCCTCGGTGCTGGAACTGGCCGCGGGCCTGGCGGAAGGCCTGTGCGCGATCCACGCCGCGGGCGTGGTGCACCGGGATCTCAAGCCCTCGAACGTGCTGCTGGCCGAGGACGGGCCGCGGGTGATCGATTTCGGCATTTCCCTGGCCGCCGAGACCAGCCCGCTGACCCGGCTGGGCATGGTGGTCGGCTCTCCCGGTTTCATGTCGCCCGAGCAGGCTGAGGGCCGGGATGTCGGCCCGTCCAGTGACATTTTCTGCCTGGGCGCGGTGCTGGCCTTCGCCGCCACCGGCGAAGGGCCGTTCGGCACCGGGTCGGCGCCGACGCTGGCCTACCGGGTGGTCTACAGCCCGCCCAGCCTGGAGGCCGTGCCGGCCGATGTGCGCCCGCTGATCGAAAGCTGCCTGGATAAGGATCCCGGCCGCAGGCCGACGGCCAAGGACCTGCTGACCGGCATGGGCACGTTCCAGCCGGCCGCGGGCTGGCTGCCCGAGCCGATGACCCGCACCTTCGCCCAGCAGCAGCCGCCCGCCCCGACGGCGCTGGACTACGGCCGCACCGCCGAGGCCACCGCCGCCACCGGGCCGGTCAACCCGCGGACCGTCACGGTGGCCAAGCTGACCCCGCCCTGGGGCCAGGCGCCCGTTCCGCCGCCGCGGCGCGAGCGGCGCCGCCGCGGCCGGCCGCTGGCCATCGCTGCGCTGGTCACCGGGCTGCTGGCGGCCTCGGCGTCAGGCGGCATCGCCCTGGCCGCTTCTGCGCACCCATCCGCCGGCCCGCACTCCGGGCAGGCCGCGTCTCCGCCGGCGGCCACCGCTCCGGTAACCTCGGCGCCCCCGGCGTCGGCCACTGCTCCGGTCAGCTCGGCGCCGACGCCGGCGCCGGCCAGCATGCCGGCCGCGTCGGCGAGCACGTCGTCGTCTGCCACGCCGCCGAGCATGTCCCCGTCCGCCATGCCCTCGGCGACCACGTCCGCGCCCGCGTCCTCGCCGAGCGCCACCCCATCCGGCAGCCAGGCGCCCGCCCCGACCGCGGCACCGTCGCAGACCGCGGTGCCGGGCCCGAGCGGGTCACCGGCGCCGGCCGGGTCGCCGGCCGGGCCGGCGCGGCCCAGACCCCGGCCCCCGCGGCCTCCTGAGAAGCGGTTCATCCCTGGTGACCGCTTCGGCCGTCGGCGGCTTGGCCCTGACCGCCTACGCCCATCCGGCGTCGACCTACCCGAGCACCTACGCCTCCCCGGCGGCTGACCCGAGCACGTCACCGCCCGCCACCACGTCGGCGAGCACGTCCTCGTCCACGACCACACCGGCCAGCACGTCCTCGTCCGCGCCGCAGGCCGGGGGACCGCCCGCTGCGGCGCCGGTTAGCCCGCCCGCGACGCGGGCACCGGCGCCCAGCACCTACCCGTCGGCCAGCGCGTCACCGGCCCCGAGCGCCTCGCCGACGACGGCCTCGGGATGGGGGTCGGGGTACTAGCGCCTCAGTGGGTGAAGGCCCGGCGCATCTGCTGGATCTCGGGCGGCGGCTGGGTCTGCGGGTGGTGCTCGAGGATCCGCACCTGCAGCCGCAGGTCGTCGAGCAGCAGGTGGGCCAGGTCCATGCTGAACCCGTTCCTGATCACGATCCGCATCACCTCGGTGTCGGTCATGTCCTCGGGGAAGGTGTAGGCCGGCACCTGCCAGCCGCGCTGGCGCAGCCGGTCGGACAGGTCGAACACCGAGTACCCGGTGACCTCCTCGCGCAGCTTGAACGCGAACACCGGCAGGTCGCTGCCGTCGGTGAGCAGCTCGAACGGGCCCATCTTGGCGATCTCGCCGGACAGGTAGAGCGCGATGTCCTGGCTGGTCTGTTGCACGTGCCGGTAGCCCTGCCAGCCGAGCCGCAGGAAGTTGTAGTACTGCGCGGCGACCTGGGCGCCGGGCCGGGAGAAGTTGAGCGCGAACGTGGGCATCTCCCCGCCCAGGTAGTTGACCTTGAAGATCAGATCTTGCGGCAGGTCGTCCGGGGTCCGCCACATGATCCAGCCCACCCCGGGATAGACCAGGCCGTACTTGTGCCCCGAGGTGTTGATGGAGCACACCCGCGGGACCCGGAAGTCCCATTCCAGGTCCGGCTGCAAGAACGGGGCGATGAACCCGCCCGAGGCGCCGTCCACGTGCACCGGGATGTCGCAGCCATGCTCGGCCTGCACCTGGTCCAGGGCCCGGCTGATCTCCAGCACGGGCTCGTAGCTGCCGTCCATGGTGGAGCCCAGGATGGCCACCACGCCGATGGTGTTCTCGTCGCACTTGGCCGCGGCCTCGGCCGGGCCTAGGTGCAGCCGCCCCGGCACCATCGGCACGTAGCGCGGCTCCACCTGCCAGTAGCGGCAGAACTTCTCCCAGCACACCTGGACGTTCGAGCCCATCACCAGGTTCGGCTTGGACGCGTCGAGTCCGGCCGCCTGCCGCCGGGCCCGCCACCGCCACAGCATCGCCATCCCGCCCAGCATGCAGGCCTCGCTCGACCCGGTGGTCGAGCAGCCGGTCGCCTGGCTGCCGGCGGGCGCGTTCCACAGATGGGACAGGATGTTCACGCAGCGCCGCTCGAGCTCGGCGGTCTGCGGGTACTCGTCCTTGTCGATCATGTTCTTGGCGGCGCACTCGGCCATCAGCAGCTCGGCCTCCGGCTCCATCCAGGTGGTGACGAACGTGGCCAGGTTGAGCCGCGCGTTGCCGTCGAGAATGAGCTCGTCCCGCACGACCTGCAGCGCGGTCCGCGGCAGGACCCCGTGCTCCGGCAGCTTGTACCGGGGGATGTCGCAGCTCTTCTCGCGGAAGTAAACGGGGTTGATCTCGAGTTCGGCGTCCCGGGCGGACTCATCCACCTTGGTGTGCAACGGCATGGCAGGCTCCCTGGCTGTGCGGTAAGGCGGTGACTCGGTCCTTTCAGTGGCCAGGCTAACGCGGGCCAGGGGTCCACCGAACGGTGGATGCCGCGCCTGCCGGATGGCCGGCTGGCCGCCTCGCCCGCCAGCGCGCTGACTACGGCCGGGCAGCCGATCCGCGGGACGGGGCCGCCCGGCGATGCTGGTTAGGACGCCGGTGAGGGCCGGCCCGAGGAGGCGCGAGATGACGTCGGTCATCGAGGTGACAGGGCTCACCAAGCGGTACGGGGACCGGGCCGTGGTGGACGGGATCTGTTTCGGAGTCGATCGGGGCGAGATCTTCGGCATCCTCGGTCCGAACGGCGCGGGCAAGACCACGGCGATCGAGTGCCTGGAGGGCCTGCGGCGGCGGGACGCCGGGCAGGTCCGGATCCTGGGCCTCGACCCGCGGACCGACCGGCACCGGCTGCAGCAGCGGATCGGCGTGCAGCTGCAGCAGGCCCAGCTGCAGGACAAGCTCAAGGTGCGCGAGGCCCTGGACATGTACGCGTCGTTCTACCCGCATCCGGCCGACTGGCACGAGCTGCTCGGCACCTGGGGGCTGTCCGGCCAGAGCGGCGCCCGCTTCGGGCAGCTTTCCGGCGGGCAGAAGCAGCGGCTGTTCATCGCGCTGGCCCTGGTCGGGCACCCGGAGCTGGTCTTCCTTGACGAGCTGACGGCCGGCCTGGACCCGGGCGCCAGGCGTGCCACCTGGGACCTGATCAGAGCGGTCCGGGCGGCCGGCGTCACCGTCGTGCTGGTCAGCCACTTCATGGACGAGGTGGAGGAGCTGTGCGACCGGGTCGCGATCCTCGAACGGGGGCGGATCGCGGCCCTGGACACCCCGGCGGGGCTGGTGGACTCCGCCGGGGGCGAGTACCGGGTCAGATTCCGGCCCATGGCACCGCTGGATGAGCAGTCGCTGGCCCTGGTGCCCGGCGTCACGTCCGTCACCCGCCGCGGGGCGCAGGTGGACGTGACCGGGACCGGGGACTTCGCCTCCGCGGTCACCGCGGAGCTGGCCCGCAGGCAGGTCATCGTGGCCGACCTGCGGATCGAGGGCCGCAGCCTGGACAGCGCCTACGTCGCGCTGATCCCCCAAGCTGGCCGCAGCATGGACACGTGAGGGAGACAGAATGAACGGCTTCAGCAGGCTCGCCCTGGTCGAGGGCAAGCTGTTCCTGCGCGAGAAGGCGGCCCTGATCGGGGTGTTCGGGCTGCCGGTGGCGCTGGTCATCGGGTTCGGCCTGATCCCCGGGTTCAGCGATCCGCAGAAGGGACTGTCGGACCAGATCGGGACCGAGTACATCGCGGCTGTCGGGGTCGCGATTGTGCTGGCCAGCCTGGGTCTGACCGGGGTGCCGATGGTCATCGGCCAGTACCGGGAGCGCGGCGTCCTGCGCCGCCTGGCCGTCACGCCGGTGCGCCCGCTGACCCTGCTGCTGGCCGACCTGACGGTGTGGGCGGCGGCCGCGCTGATCTCGGTGGCGCTGGTCGTCGGGGTGGTACGGATCGCCTTCCACGTGCCGGCGCCCGCCGACCCGGGCTGGTTCGTCCTGTCTGTCGTCCTCGGCATCGCCGCACTGTTCGCGGTCGGCCTGCTCGCGGCGGCCGTGGCGCCGACCGCCCGGAGCTCGGCGGGAATCGGCTGGCTGCTGTTCTTCCCGAACATGTTCCTGGCCGGCGTGTACTTCCCGACCGAGGAGATGTCGTCCGCGATGCGCCAGGTCGGCAACTTCACCCCGCTGGGCTCGGCCCTGCACGCGGTGCGCGACAGCTGGATGGGAATAGATCCCCGGCCCGAGTACCTGGGCATAATGGCGGCATGGGCCCTGGTCGGCGGGGCCCTGGCGGCCCGCTTCTTCCGCTGGGATCAGGCGTAGGGCAGGGGGACCGATGACGGTGCGTACACCGGACAGCAGCCTCGAATCGATGGAGCAGCGGTACGATTCGCTCCTGCGACTGCTGCCCTTCCTGCTGCTCACCGTCCCGCTCCTCCCTTATTTCCTCGCCCAGAGCCCGACCGCCGGCGCGTTCGGTATCACCGCCGGCGTCGCCGTGGCGGCGGGAGCCTGGATCACCTGGATGGTCATCCTGCATCCAGGCTGGGCGGAGCGTCCGTGGCTGATGGGGGTCTTCTTCGTCGGCCTGATCGCGTTCATAGCTGTACTCACCGTCCGCAGTCCGTGGTTCGCGTTCTTCACCTGGCTCGGCTTCCTCTATGCGTTCCGGTTCTTGACCGGTGCGTGGCGGTGGGCAGTTTGCGTGGTTGTGGCGATCTTCTTCGGCATGTCCCAGTCTGGGGGATTCCACCGGCCGACCGTTTCGACGGTAGCTATCTGGGTGCTGCTGGCCTGTGTCGACGTCGTGCTGACCGGGGTGTTCGTCCTGCTCGGCATGAAGACCGAGGAGCAGAACCAGGCCCGCAAGACGATGATCGCCGAGCTGGCCCGGGCCAACCAGCGGCTGGAGGAGATGATAACCGAGAACACCGGCCTGCAGGCTCAGCTGTTGACCCAGGCCAGGGAGGCGGGCGCCGGAGACGAGCGGCAGCGGATGGCCCGGGAGATCCACGACACGCTGGCCCAGGGCCTGACCGGCATCATCACCCAGCTCGAGGCCGCCCAGCAGACCGGGCACGACGCCGAGCGCGACCGCCGCATCGGCAACGCCACCCGGCTGGCCCGCGACAGCCTGGCCGAGGCCCGCCGCTCGGTGCAGGCGCTGCGGCCGCAGGCCCTGGAGAACGCCAGGTTCCCCGAGGCGCTGGCCCAGGAGGTGGCCCGCTGGTCGGCCACCAGCGGCGTGCCCGCCGAGGTCAAGACGACCGGCGAGGCCACGACCATGCACCCCGAGGTCGAGGTGACCCTGCTGCGGGTGGCCCAGGAGGCGCTGGCCAACGTGGCCAAGCACGCCGCGGCCTCGCACGCGTGGGTCACGCTGTCCTACATGGGGGACGTGGTGACCGTTGACGTACGGGACGACGGCGTCGGGTTCGCCGGCCCCGGCCCGAACGGTTCCGGCCCGGGCGAGGCCGGCAGCGGATTCGGCCTGATCGCGATGCGCCAGCGGGTGAACCGGCTGGCCGGCCAGCTGGAGATCGAATCAGAACCGGGCGCAGGCACCGCGGTCTCGGCCAGCCTGCCCGCGATCGGACTAGGCCCGCCGCCGCAGGCGGCCAAGGAGACGGAGCCCTCGTGACCGGCCCCATCCGCCTGCTCATCGCCGACGACCACCCCGTGGTCCGCGACGGGCTGCGCGGCATCTTCGAGGCCAGCGACGAGTTCGAAGTGGCCGGCGAGGCGGCCAACGGCCGGGAGGCCGTCGACCGGGCCGCGGCGCTGCGGCCCGACGTGGTCCTGATGGACCTGCGCATGCCGGTGCTGGATGGGGTCAGCGCGATCCGGCTGCTGGCCGAGCGCGGAGTGGCGGCCCGGGTCCTGGTGCTCACCACCTTCGACACCGACACCGACGTGGTGCCTGCCATCGAGGCGGGGGCCACGGGCTACCTGCTGAAAGACTCCCCGCCGGACGAGCTCAAGCGCGGGGTGCGCGCCGCGGCCCGAGGTGAGGCGGTCCTCTCGCCTTCGGTGGCCACCCGGCTGCTGGGCCAGGTCAGGCAGCCGGCCCGGGACCCGCTCAGCCAGCGCGAGCTGGACATACTCGGACTGATCGCCCGCGGCCACTCCAACCGGGAGGCCGCTGCGCGCCTGTTCATCAGCGAGGCCACGGTCAAGACCCACGTGCTGCACATTTTCGCCAAGCTCGGCGTCAACGACCGCGCCGCCGCCGTGGCGGCCGGGTTCGAGCGCGGCCTGCTGCCCCGCCCCTGAGCGGACCGAGCACCACGGGCCGTTCGGATCAATGATCTTTTGTTGTGTAGCGGCACAGGAGGAAGCCGTCGGCCTCGATGACGTGGGCCAGGGCCAGCGGCAGCGGCTGGCCCGGAGCCAGCGAGCCGGCCACGATGCGGCCCGCGCCGGGGCCGGTCAGCAGCGGGCTGATGGTCAGGCACAGCTCGTCCACCAGGCCGGCCGCCACGAGCTGGCCGAACAGGTGCGGACCGCCCTCCGCGAGCAGCCGCTGGTGGCCGCGATCGGTCAGCGCGCTGACCGCGGCCTTCAGATCGACGGTTTCCTCCCCGGCCACGATGATGTCGCAGTGCCGGGCCAGTTCGGCCCGCAGATCCGCGGGTGACGCGGCGGTGGTGATCACGATCGTGCGGGCGTGCGGCGGGGCGGAGCTGATCAGGGAGCTGGCCGGGTCGAGGTCGAGCCGGGCGCTGACCACCGCGATCGGCGGGGTGGGCGGCAGGCCGGCCCGCAGGTGGCGCCACAGCTCGCGGGGCCGCACCGGGCCGTAGCGCTCGGCCCTGGCCGTGGACGCTCCCACCACGATGACGTCGGCCAGCGTGCGGAGCAGCGCGAACACGTGCCGGTCGGCGTCGGAGGACAAGCCCGCCGAGGCGCCGTCGAAGCTGGCGGCGCCGTCCACGCTGGCCACGAAGTTGGCCCGCAGCCACGGCCCGGACGGGTAGGCGTACAGCCGGGCCAGGTCCTCGTCGGTCAGGTCCGACTGCCCGGCGAGCAGGCGCATCACTCCACCGACCTGAGCACGACGACCGACCGGCCGGACACCTCGACCTCGGTCTTGGGCATCAGGACGGGTCCTGACCCCTCGTCGGGCACCCGGGCCGTGGTGGTATCGACGACCACTTCCCAGCCCGAGGCCAGGCTGGCCTCGGGCAGGGTGAAGCTGATCATCTCGCTGTGCGCGTTGAACATCAGCAGGAACTTGGCGTCGATGATCCGCCCGCCGCGCGGGTCCGGTTCGCTGATCGCCTCGCCGTTGAGGAACACGGCCAGCGACTGGGCGTAGCCGGCGTCCCAGTCCTCCTGGGTCATCTCCAGGCCGGAGGGCGTCAGCCAGACGATGTCGCTGGTCGCGCCGCCCGGCTTATCGGGCCGGCCGCGGAAGAACCGGCGGCGCCTGAACACCGGGTGGTCCCGGCGCAAGCCGGCCAGGGCCTCGGTGAACTGGAGCAGGTCCTTCTCTGTGGCCGCCACCCCCCAGTCCTGCCAGGACACCTGATTGTCCTGGCAGTAGGCGTTGTTGTTGCCGCCCTGGCTCCGGCCCATCTCATCGCCCGCCAGCAGCATCGGGACGCCCTGGGACAAGAACAAGGTGACCAGGAAGTTCCGCTTCTGCCTGGCCCGCAGCGTGGTGACGGCGGCATCGCCGGTCGGGCCTTCGGCCCCGCAGTTCCAGGACCGGTTGTCGTCGGTGCCGTCGCGGTTGCCCTCGCCGTTGGCGTCGTTGTGCTTGTGGTTGTAGCTGACCAGGTCATCCAGGGTGAACCCGTCATGGCAGGTGACGAAGTTGATCGACGCGACGGGCCGGCGCCCGCTGGTTTCGTACAGGTCGCTGGATCCGGACAGCCGGGAGGCGAACCCGGGGATGGCGTCGGGGATGCCGCGCCAGAAGTCACGGACGGTGTCCCGGTACTGCCCGTTCCACTCGGTCCACAACGGCGGGAAGTTGCCGACCTGGTAACCGCCCTCGCCGACATCCCATGGCTCGGCGATGAGCTTCACCTGGGAGACCACCGGGTCCTGCTGGACCAGGTCGAAGAACGTGGACAGCCGGTCAACGTCGTGCAGTTCCCTGGCCAGCGCCGACGCCAGGTCGAACCGGAACCCGTCGACGTGCATGTCCAGGACCCAGTAGCGCAGCGAGTCCATGACGAGCTGCAGGGCGTGCGGGCTCCGGGCGTTCAGGCTGTTCCCGCAGCCGGTGTAGTCCAGGTAGCGCCACCGCTCGGAGTGGTCGAGCCGGTAGTAGGCGGCGTTGTCGATGCCGCGGAAGGACAGCGTGGGGCCCATGTGGTCGCCCTCGGCGGTGTGGTTGTACACCACGTCGAGGATGACCTCGATGCCCGCCTTGTGCAGCGCCTTGACCATGGTCTTGAACTCGCCGACCTGCTCGCCGCGCTGCCCGGTCGAGGAGTACTTGTTATGCGGGGCCAGGAACCCGATCGTGTTGTAGCCCCAGTAGTTGGTCAGGCCGCGGGCCACCAGGGACTGCTCGGCCACGAACTGGTGCACCGGCATGAGCTCGACCGCGGTGACGCCGATCCGCTGCAGGTGGGCGAGCACGGCGGGATGCGCGAGGCCGGCGTAGGTGCCGCGCTGGTGCTCGGGTACCTCCGGGTGGCACAGGGTCAGCCCGCGGACGTGCGCCTCGTAGATGACGGTCTCGTGGTACGGGGTCTGCGGCGCCCGGTCGTGACCCCAGTCGAAGAACGGGTTGATCACCACGTTCTTCGGCATCCGCGGCGCGCTGTCGGTGGTATTGCGCTTCCTGGGATGGGTGAACTGGTAGCTGAACAGGGACTCGTCCCAGCTGATATCCCCCTCGACCGCCTTGCCGTACGGGTCGAGCAGCAGTTTCGAGCCGTCGCAGCGCAGCCCGTGCGCGGGATTATACGGGCCGTAGACGCGGTAGCCGTAGCGCTGGCCAGGCGCGATGCCGGGCAGGTAGACGTGCCACACGAACCCGTCCACCTCGGTCAGGTCCACCCTGCTCTCGGTCAGTGCGCCGCCTTCCGCCTCGTCGAACAGGCAGAGTTGGACGCGCTCGGCGACCTCGGAAAACAGGGTGAAGTTCGTGCCCCACCCATCCCAGGTCGCGCCGAGTGGATAGGGCGCTCCCGGCCAGGTACGCATTCGCCCCCTTCTCGTGCGGCGAGTCAGCCTTCGGCCAGCGGCCGACTCTACCTGGTACGCGTAGGCCCAAAGGGACGTACGTTACCGGATCGTGATCAGCGGATGCCGGCTCCCCGGGGTTTTCCGGGGACTATCGGGAGTTTTACCCAGTTTTACGCCGCAGTCCGCTGTCGCGTTCCCGCCTCCTGGTACCGGTCCAGCATCACGTCGGCTACCTCGGCCGCCGCGCCGAGCGCCGGTGATACCGCCGCCGCCCCCGCGGCGAGCCCGGCATCGCGTATCCGGTCCGCGAAAAACCCCGGTGCGAGCAGGTAGGTCGCGACCAGCACCCGCCGGGCGCCCGCGTGCAGCAGCCCGGTCACCGCCGCGCCGGGCGCGGGATCGGCGGCCGAAGCATAGGCCGGGCGGACCGCGAACCATCCGGCCCGGGCCTGCCAGCGGGCCGCGAGACCGGCGGTGGTGGCGTTCGCGGCCGGGTCGCTCGATCCGGCGGCGGCCAGGACCACGCCGGTGTGCCGGGGGTCGTCGAGCGCACCGGGCACCGCCTCGGTCAGCCGGCGCTCCAGCGCCTGCAGCAGCAGCGGGTGCGGCCCGAGGGTGGCGCCGTAGCTGACCTCGAGCCGCGGGAAGTCGCCGCGCAGCCGGGCCAGCACGCGGGGAAGGTCGGTCGTGCTGTGGTAGGCCGCGGTGAGCAGCAGCGGCAGCACGGTCACCCGGGCGTCCGCCGGGAGCCCGGACATGACCTGAGGCAGCGACGGCGCGGCGTGAGACAGGTAGGCCTGGCGTATGGTCAGGCCGCGGGCCGCCGTCCGGGTGGCGGCCACCGCGATCAGCTCGTCGATGGCCGCCGCCGCCCGCGGGTCCGCGCTGCCGTGTGCCACGGCGACGAGAACCAGCTCAGGCATGTATGCCGCACTCCGTCTTGCCGGTGCCGGCCCAGCGCCCGCTGCGCGGGTCCGCGCCGGGCTCGACCTGGACGGTGCAGGTCGCGCAGCCGATCGAGGGGTAGCCGTCGTAGACCAGCGGGTTGACCAGCACGCCGTTGGTGGTGATGAAGTCGTCCACCTGCTTCTGGGTCCAGCTGACGATCGGGTTGACCTTGACCATCTCCCGGCGGTCGTCCCACTCCACCACCCGGGTCTGGCGCCGCTGGTTGGTCTCGTCCCGGCGCACGCCGGTGATCCAGGCGTCGTAGTTGGTCAGCGCCCGCTCCAGCGGCTCGACCTTGCGCAGGTAGCAGCACAGGTCGGGATTGCGGCCGTAGAGCCGGGGGCCGAGCTCCGCGTCCTGCTCAGCGACGGTGCGCGACGGGGTGACGTTGATGAGCTTGATCGGGTACACGGCCTCGGCCGCGTCCCTGGTGCCGATGGTCTCCGCGAAGTGATAGCCGGTGTCGAGGAAGACCACCTCGATGCCGGGCTTGACCGCCGAGGCGAGGTGGACGATCACCGTGTCGGTCATGGACGAGGTGATGCAGATCCGGTCGCCGAAGGTGTCCGTGGCCCAGCGGATGATCTCCTCGGCGGGCGCGTCGGCGAGCTCCTCCGCGGCCTGTTCGGCGAGGGTTCGCATGAGCTCGGGGTCCTCCAGGCTGATCTGCGCCAGGCCGCGGGCGTGATCCGGCAAGACGGTGGGAGCGGGACTCACAGCGTCACTCCTATTCCGGCAAAGCGTAGCTGGAAACTTCGGGTGCAGCTGCGGCAATGCCATTCGCCGTCGGTCGCGCCCTGCGGCTCGAGGTCCTCCTCGCCGCAATAAGGACAGTAGAAGGGCACGGCACGCGTGCTCATGACAACTCCTCATCGGTGGCCCGCAGCGTCCAGGCGGCGAACGTCTCTCCTTCTACCCGGGCGGCCTGGAACCTCCTGAGGACCCGCTCCACGTAGTCTGGCAATTCCTCGGCCGTGGCCTTGAGCCCGCGGACCTTGCGGCCGAAGCCGGAGCCGGAGGCGTCACCTCCGCTCAGGCTGCCGCCCAGGTGGATCTGGAAGCCCTCGACCTGCTGCCCGTCGGCCCCGGTGACCAGCGATCCCTTCAGGCCGATGTCGGCCGTCTGGATCCGCGCGCAGGAGTTCGGGCAGCCGTTGACGTTGATGGTGACCGGGGTGTCGAAGTCCGGAAGCCGCCGCTCCAGCTCGGCGATCAGGTCGGTCGCCCGGGCCTTGGTCTCCACGATGGCCAGCTTGCAGAACTCGATGCCGGTGCAGGCCATCGTGTGCCTGCGGAACGCGCTCGGCCGGGCGGGCAGGCCGGCCGCCTCCAGCTCGGTCACCAGCTCCTCGGTGCGCTCCGGCGGCACGTCCAGGATGACCATCTTCTGCTCGGTCGTGGTGCGCACCCGGCCACTGCCGTACCGGCCGGCCAGCCCGGCGATGACGTCGAGCGCGTCGGCCGACAAGCGGCCCACGGCCGGCGCGAACCCGACGTAGTTCAGCCTGTCCCGCTGCCGGTGGACGCCCACGTGGTCGCGGATCCCGCCCGCGGGCGCCGCCGGCGGCGGGCCGTCGGGCAGGGCGTAGCCCAGGTACTCCTTCTCCAGCACCTCGCGGAACTTCGCCGGGCCCCAGTCGGCCAGCAGGAACTTGATCCTGGCCCGGTGCCGCAGCCGGCGGTAGCCGTAGTCGCGGAACAGCCCGGCCACCGCGGCCCAGACCTCGGCCACCTGGCCGGGCCGGACGAACGCGCCGAGCCGCTGGCCGATCATCGGGTTGGTGGACAGGCCGCCGCCGACCCACAGGTCATAGCCGGCCTCGCCGCTGGCGTTGACCACGCCGGCGAACGCCACGTCGTTGATCTCGTGGATGGCGCACTGGGCGGAGCAGCCGCTGACCGAGGACTTGAACTTCCGCGGCAGGTTGGAGAACGCCGGGTCGCCGATGTACTGCCCGGTGATCGCGGCGATCTCGGGTGTGGCGTCGATGATCTCGCGCTCGTCCAGGCCGGCCAGCGGGCAGCCGAGGATCACCCGGGGCGTGTCCCCGCAGGCCTCGGTGGTGCTCAGCCCCACGGACTCCAGGGCGTCCCAGATCGCGGGCACGTTCTCGATCTCGATCCAGTGCAGCTGGATGTTCTGCCGGTCGGTGACGTCGGCCGTGCCGCGGGCGTACCGACGGGAGATGTCCGCGATCACGCGCAGCTGGTCGTGGTCGAGCTGGCCGCCGTCGATGCGGACCCGCAGCATGAAGTACCGGTCGTCGAGCTCCTCGGGCTCCAGGACCGCGGTCTTCCCGCCGTCGATGCCCGGGCGGCGCTGGGTGTACAGGCCGTACCAGCGGAAACGCCCGCGCAGATCGGCCGGGTCAATGGAGTCGAAGCCGTACTTGGAGTAGATGTCGATGATCCGCTGACGGACGTTCAGGCCGTCGTCGTTCCTCTTGTTCTCCTCGTTCTTGTTGAGCGGCTCGCGGTAGCCGAGCGCCCACTGGCCTTCGCCTCGCTTGCGTTTGGTCCTGGTCGCGGTTCCGGCGACTAGCATCTGGGAGGTTCCTTCAGGTTCGGGGACGCGCATGCCACGAGAACCCGGGCGCTGCCGATGGTCGGCCCCAAGCGGCTGAGGCCGCTAGGACGGGGGATTACAGCAGGAGACACCCGGTATCGCGCGCGCGCCCGGTCAGAAATCCGGGGCGGCGATCATCGGGTGTCGCGACAGATGGCGCTACGGATGCGCAGGAAGTCGACGTGCCTGCGCACGACGAGCAGCGGGTCCGTAACACTCATTACAGCAGGATCACATGTAACGGAGGCGGATGTCCAGGACGAGTCCGGCATGTGGACAGTCACGTCGCTCACAGCCGGGCCCATGCTGGCAGCAACAAGGGCCGTCCACAGGCCTATTCCCGGCTTCGCGGGCCGGTCAGCCCCGGCCGGTCAGCCCTGGCCCGGTCAGCCCCGGCCGGTCAGCCCTGGCGGATCCAGCTCAGCGGCGGCTCGGACCCCGCGGGGGCCGAGTCGGCCGTCGGCTGGTGCTGGCAGTCGCACCAGGTGCCGCCTGGACAGTCCTCATGGTGGTGCTTCCGGCATGAGACGCAAATCATGCTCTCTATTGTGCGGCCTGGTTTGTGCTGCTTCTGCGGGCTCATGGGCTGTTTGCCGCCAGGCTGGGTACACCGGGTTCATGACGGAGAAGACCGAAGCGGACGTGCTTCCCTTCCCCGACCGGCGGGCCGCCGGGCGGCTGCTGGCGGAACGACTGGCCGATTCAGTGGCCTGGGATAGCTGGCCCGAACGAACCGTGGTGCTCGGGCTGCCCAGGGGCGGCGTAGCCGTCGCCGAACAGGTCGCGGCGATCCTGGGCGTGCCCATGGACGTGATCGTCACGCGCAAGATCGGCTACCCGCCGCAGCCCGAGCTCGGCGTGGGTGCCATCGCGGAAGGCCTGTCCGAGCCCGTCTACGACCTCGGCCTGTTGCGCCAGCTGGCGCTGGAGCCCGCGGACCTGACCGAGGTGGTGGCGGCCGAGGAGGCCGAACTCGCCCGGCGGGTCCGGATCTACCGCGGTGGCAGCCCGCCGCCCCAGGTGTCGGACCGGTGCGTGATCGTAGTGGATGACGGCCTGGCCACCGGCGTCACCGCCCGAGCCGCCCTGCGGTCGCTACGGGCCAGGCAGGCGGCGCACCTCGTCCTCGCGGTACCGGTGGCGCCGCCCGCCGCCGCTGTTTCCATGCGCGCGGAAGCCGACCAGGTGATCATTTTGGCCACTCCCCGCCGGTTCTCCTCGGTCGGGGAGTGGTATCAGGCCTTCGGCCAGCTCAGCGACGCTGATGTGCTTGCCTTGCTGACCTGAGTGGTTGACGGTGGCCCTGCGGTCGCGGTCCTTGGGTGCTCCGGGGTCAGGCGGCGTTCGCGCGGCGCATGCGGCGGCGGCGCTCAGCGGAGCGCTCGTCCTCGTTCAGCCCGCCCCAGGTGCCGTACTTCTCGGGCCGCGACACGGCGTAGTTCAGGCATTCAAGCCGTACCGGGCAAGCAGCGCAGATCTCCTTCGCCTTGCGCTCCCTGATGTCCCGCTCCGGCTGGCGCTCACCGTCCGGGCCGAAGAAGAGCAACAGGTCCTCGCCACGGCACGCGGCAGCATCTTGCCACCCCCAGTTAGGGCGGGGAAGCACAGCCGACTGCCGACGTACCTGAGACATGGATCAATCACCTCAACCAAGATGGTTCAAATCGTGCGTTACAGTGGATCGTCAGGCTCGTGGATACGCGTACGCGAACCAGTCCTGTCCGGGAAACCTCCGTTTGCAAGATACAACGCGTCTTCTTGACGTGGTGTTCCCGTACGTAGGCGAGGCGATCGCGTAAGCAATCGGTCACTATACCGAACGGCTGGCACCAGCTCGGCGGTTCACCCGTCCTTGCTAACCGCCGTGCGGCCCGCTGCGTGTCCGCCGATAATGATGCCATCGCATTAGTCATCTCGCATGCGAGCTGGCGAAATTCACGGCCGGATTTCCGGCTTCGTTCCTGCCATCCGCCAGGCTCCGGCTAGCCTGCCTGGCAATGTTCGTGACGAACTGGACAAAGGGAAGGGAGCACGCCACCATGGGCAGCATGTCAGCGTCGGACGCAGCGCCCCTGCCCCGGCTCGGCGAGGTCTTCTTCGACGTGCGCGGCAGTTCGCGCAGCATGCGCCTGAGCTGGTACGCCGATACCGGGATCTCGGTCTTCAGCATCTGGCAGGGCGGTACGTGCACCGGCACCTTCCGGCTGCCCCAGGAGGAACTGCCCCGGCTGATCGACGCCCTGCAGCGCGGCCTGCAGGTTGACCCGCGCGGCGCCGGCGGTGTGCTGCGCCAGCTTCCCGGCGCCCCGACAGATCCCAGACTGAGGGCGCTGCCGGGTTATGGCGGCGGCCGTGATTTCACCCGCGACGGTGATTTCACCGGTCCGGTAACCGGTGATTTCCGCGCCCTTCGGGGCGACGATGGGTCGGGCGTGATGGTATTCGGCACCCCCGAACGGAAAGCGCTGCCGCCCGCGGGGGGCAGTCACCGCGATCAGCCGCAATATCCGGAGCAGGCCCAGTACCCGGTGCAGGCCCAGTACCCGGTGCAGGCCCAGTACCCGGTGCAGGCCCAGTACCCGGACCAGGCCCAGTACCCGGACCAGGCCCAGTACCCGGACCAGGCCCAGTACCCGGACCAGGCCCAGTACCCGGACCAGGCCCAGTACCCGGACCAGGCCCAGTACCCGGACCAGGCCCAGTACCCGGACCAGGCCCAGTACCCGGAGCAGGCCCAGTACCCCGCTCGGGACTGGGGCCAGGGGTCCGCGGAGCGCGGCCAGTACACGTCGGGCTCGTATCCTGCCCAGGGCCCGTACCAGGGCCAGGGCCAGTACTCGGATCAGGGCCAGTACCCGTCGGTCGGCCGGCACTCGGATCAGGGCCAGTACGCGGACCAGGCTGAGTACGCCACCGAGCCGCAGTATCCCAGCCGGGCCTCTGCCGAACCTGGCCGCTCCGAGCACGGCTACGGTGCCTATGACGCCTACAGTCCTCAGCCAGCCCAAGCCGGGAGTGACCAGGGTTACCAGCGGTACGGGCCTGGCGAACAGGCGTACGCCGGACCTGACCGCGGCGAGCGGTCCTACCCCGAGCCCTCGTACCCCGGGCCGTCCTACGCCGGCTCTTCCTACCCCGACCAGGGGTACGGCGGGCCGTCGTACCCGGATCAGCGTCACGATGACCGTGTGTATCCCGAGCCTGGCCCGGCCCGGACGCACGTACCCGGAGCAGGGCTACGGCGACTACGAATATGCCGGGTCGGGCAGCCAGGGGGCTGGCCATGGCGCTGAGCAGGGTTACGGCCAGCGCGGGTACGGCCAGCAAGGCCCGCGGGACGACGCGGGCCAGTCCTACTCTGACCAGGGATATGGCGGATACGGCTATCAGGAGCAGGCCCACCAGGGCCGGGGGCGCGCCGAGTCCTACCCGGAGCAGGGGCCCGCTTACGCCGGCGACCGGGTGAGCGGCAGCTCCCAGGCTGTCCCCGACACAGCCGGATACGACCGCGGTAGCTACAACGGCAATGGTTACGACGAGGCCGGCTACGGCCGGGCCGATTATGACGGCGTCGGCTATGACGCGGCCGGCTACGACCAGCGTGCCTCTAACGGCGCCGATGGCTACGGTCATCCCGGCTACGACGGGGCTGGCTACAGCAGCGGCGGTTATGACAGTGCCGGCTACGACGCCGGCGGCTACAACGGACCGGGACTCGATGACAGGGCTGGTTCCGCGGGCGTCGGCTACCGTGAGGCTGGGTACGACAGCGCCGGCTACAACGGCACCGGCTACAACAGTGCCGGCCACGGGAATGCCGGCCACGGCAGTGCCGGTTACGACGGCGCCGGTTACGACGGCGCCGGCCACGGCAGCGGCGGGTACGGCGACGGTGGGTACGACAGTCCCGGTTATGACAGTGCCGGTTATGACAGCGGCGGGTACGGCGGCGGCTCCAGCCCGTCCGGCGGGTACCGGCAGCCGCCTGCGAGCGGCGATCCGAGGGACCACGCGCAGTACGACGACCCGGACGTGACCCCGAGCCAGCCCATTTCCTCGTTCCCTTACGACGGCGGCCCGCCGCCGGAGCGGGAACATCGACGCCGTCGGCGGCGTTAGACGTCACGTGGCCGGTGCGGCTGTGTCCCCCGGGCCGCACCTATTGCCTTCGCGGAATACCGTTCGGCTGGAGCCGCGTAGTGCCTTTCGCCGAGAGGCGACCTCCGCACCGGTTAGCGTGACAGAGGGCCGGCGCGCTGGCGAGCGAGTTGCTCACCAGCCGCCGGTCCTTTAGCGTTTTCGCAGCTAGCGTCGGCGCCGCGCCGCTTAGGTAGTGTTTCCTAAGTCGTTCCGGACGGCCCGGGTCCTACCCCCACAGACCGCACCCGCCCCCCACAAACCCCACGCGCCCCGTTAGCCGGACACGTCCCTGCGGCTGGTGTGGGGGTGGTGGCTGGTGTGACGGCTGGGGCTCCGGACCGGCGAGGCGGTCACACGGCAACGGCTCCGATGGCCAAGCGGCGCCGCTCAGGCCGGTCCCGGGGGTCTGGGCTGGGGCTGCTCGGATCCGCCGGGCGTGCCTGACTTGGCGTCCGGGACGACCGGGGCGACAGGGGCGGACAGGGGCGACAGGGGCGGACGGGACGACAGGGACGGACGGGGCGGACGGGACGGACGGGGCCTGGGCGGCGTCGTCCCCAGCTGGCGGTATGGGACCCACCACCGCGTTCAGGACCTGCGAGTTGGGGATCGACACCACGCTGCCGCCGGTATCGAAGCGGACATACGTGATCCCGATGTCGGTCACGATCCCGTCGAGCGTCCCGCCCAGCGCACCGGCGCGCAGCCGGATCGCATTGCCCACATTGAACGGTCTGGCGAAGACCAGGACCAGCCCGGCGAACACGTTGCTGAGCGCCTGCTGCGCCGCGATGCTGACGAAGACGGTGGCGAGCGCCCCGCCGACGAGGAGCTGGCTGACGGGAACGCCAAACAGCACGAGCGTGATCACCAGCGTCGTGAACTCGCCGACGATCAAGATCGCGTACCGGACGATGGCAGAATGTGCCGGGCCCGCCTTCGGCTCGAGCAGCTGCCTCGACTTCCCGGCCAGGCCGTAGGTCGCCGTGGATCCGAAAACGAGGAACAGCGCGGCTGTGCCGTAGATCACGAAGTGGTTGGTCAGATTGCTCGTGTTGAGGAAGTTGGACCGGCCATTGGCGGCCCCATGTGAGATGACCGCGGCGGCGATCGCGAGAATCAGGGCGATGATCGCCTTCCACGGCCGGGTCTTGCGCTTGACGTGCTCGACCTTGGCCGACAGGTCGATCCCTTCCGGGGCGTGCACTCGCCCAGGCCTCCCTCCGCCGTGGCCATCGGCCTAACGGTATCGGCCAGGCATTGAGCGCGGCGGAACGACCCGGCATTACCTGAAGGTGACCCGGACACGAGCAAAGCGCCGGGGACCAGCGGTCCCCGGCGCTTACCCAACCAGGATGCTTACCTCAGCAGCGCCGGGCCCACGGGGAACCTGAGCTTGCCGCCCATGCCGGCCGCCATGCCGGCCGCCGAGGTGTACCAGGCGGCGAGCGCGGTGACCACCCCAAGGTAGCCGCCGATCTTGATCGTTGTTGTGGGGAGGAGTGCTGAGCCAGCTTTGAAGTTCCCGATGCACAGGACGATGAGGGTGACAAACAGGAGGACGAAGGTCGTGAACAAGGCTATGTTCGTCTGACTGATCAGGATCGTCGCGTACAGGGTGAAGATGCCGAACCCGAGCAGGATCCAGCCGAGGTCGTGGTTGAGCGACGCGACCGTCGCCGCCGCCGTGAGAGGCTTGATGGCCGCGACGGCCGGGTTCGCGACGAGCAGAACCCAGAAGCCGAGGCCGATCCAGAAGGCGCCGAACGTGCCGAAGCCGGTCGCGCCGACGACGTTCCTGTTGCGGAACTCCCACATGGCCGCGCACAGCTGGGCGAACCCGCCGTACGCGAAAGCAAAGCCTAGCCAGGCGCTGCCGGTGGCATGGGTCATCCACCCGGCGTTCTTGGCCGACAGCAGGAACGTGGTGAGGGCAAAGGCGGCGAGCCCGAGCGGGGCTGGGTCGGCGATGCCGGAGGCGGGGATAGCAGGGGTTGGGGCAGGCTGGACTGTGCGGTCTTCTCTGACGCTCAAAAGGATCCCTCCTAAATGAAGGAACGGCCCGTTCTCTCCGGCGTGCCGGGGCGGCTGTCGGAGGGGCGGATACCCGGCCTTACCTGCGTGCCTGGCGTGAAAACATGACTTTCGCGCCAGAACCTTTCTCAGGTCACATCTGACTCAGATTGACCATATGAAAGATCCGCCAACAGCGTAACGCTGCGTGCGGTGCGGGGCGAGACCCAAACGGCCCCACTTTTCGTAACCATTCGGATCTGGCCCCCCTAAATTTGTTGCGATACACAGTGTTTTCCCTTGCCGGCGGTCCGGCGAACCTCAGTCGACGGAGTATTAAGGGCTCAGGCCAGCACTGGGTCAGCCAGCACTGGGTAAGATTGAGGGATACACGGAAGGCTCTAGGAGGGTCTGCCGATGACCGACCGTCCGATCCGCGCATCTGACCAAGAGCGGGAGAGCGTCGTTGACGTGCTGCGCGACGCGTTCACGGACGGGCGGCTGACGCTTGACGAGTTCGAGGAGCGCACCTCGGCCGCCTACGCCGCGAAGACGTGGACCGACTTGCGGGGGCTGACCGCCGACCTGCCGGCTGAGCCGCTGTTCGGCACGGACCTCAGCCGCCAGCCGCAGGACCCCGGGCCGGCGGGGATGCCGCCAGCGGCCCTGCCGGCCCGGCGCAGGCGAGATCGTCCGTTCGACCGGGTGCTTCCCGTCCTGTTCGTCTGGATCCTGATCTCGGCCGCCGCCGGATCGCCGTCTATCGCCGCCGCGCTCTCTTTCGTGTTCGTCTGCGTGCTGGCCTGCCGGCTCGCCTACGGGGGGCGCTGGTAGCTGCCGGCGATGTCCGGTACGCCGTCGCATGTCATTGGGCGTAAGCCCGCAATCGGGTTCGAGCCGACGGCTACTATGGGGCAGCCGGCGCGGGAAAGCGGCCGGCATGCTGTTTACCCGGGGCCTGCGGGGTCAGCGAAGGGCCGGAGGATATCCGGCAGGCTCAAGGAGTCGGGAGGCGGTCGTGACCAACGCGACCACCGGCAGCGAACGGGTGGTTCCCGGTCAGCCGCCGGCGGGAGAGCAGCCCGCGTGGCTGGCACGGCTCGTCCATCCGGTGCGGACCCACTGGCAGTTCAGCCTGGTGCTGCTCGCCGGGCTGGTGGCGCGCATCGTGGTCGTGCTCGGCTACCCGCCCGTGCTCTGGTTCAGCGACTCTTATAACTACCTCTACGACGCGGTAACCCATATCCCGGACGAGGTCCGGCCGAACGGGTACCCGTTCCTCCTCAGCCTGCTGCTCCCGCTGCACAGCGACTACGCGATCTCGCTGCTCCAGGCTGCGATGGGACTCGGCGTCGCGGTCGCGATCTACGCGCTGCTGCGCCACCGCGGGCTGCCCTGGTGGGGTGCTTCGCTGCCCGCGCTGCCGGTGCTGTTCGACTCCTACGAACTGCACCTGGAACACCAGATCGCCGCCGACACCCTGTTCATGTTCCTGGTGACCCTCGCCGTGGTCATGCTGTGCTGGAGCGACCGGCCGTCGGTCCTGGCCATGGCGGTCGCCGGCCTGCTCATCGGCTATGCCACCCTGGTACGGTCCGTCGGCGAGCCGCTGCTCGCCGTGGTCTTCGTGGTCATGCTGGTCCGGCGGGTCGGCTGGCGCCGCCTGGCGGCGCTGGCCGTGGCGGGCGTCGTACCCATCGCCGGCTACATGATCTGGTTTCACAGCTCCTACGGCAAGTACGCGCTGAGCGAGTCGGACGGCACGCTCCTGTACAGCCGGGTCAGCACGTTTGCCGAGTGCTCGGACATGAAACTGCCCGCCAGCCTGATGTTCCTGTGCGACCCCACCAAGCCGGAATACCGGCCGGTCGCCGACCAGTACATCTGGGCGGACTACGAGCTGCCGCCCTATCAGAACACCCCGACGCCGGTGTTCGCGAAGCTCGGCTCGGACACCTCGAAGCGTTTCACGCCCGGGATCAACCACGATATGCGTGACTTCGCCGAGCAAGCCATCGAAGCCCAGCCGGTGGCCTACGCGAGTGCGGTGGCCAACGACATCCTGCACACCTTCGGCTGGTTCCGGCAGGCCGATCCGGACGACTACTACGGGAACGGCCCGAATTTCTCGTTCGTCTCTGGCCCGGTCATGAACGCCAACGTTCCCTGGTACGCAACCCCGGTCCGGCTGCCCGGCGCGCCGTCGAACTACTGCAACGGGATCTGCCTGAAGAAAGACAGCCAGGCCGTCACCATGCAGAGCGCAGAACGGGATTTCGCCGGCGGCCAGGGGCTCGAGGGGCTCGGGTTCACCCAGGCGGTCCAGCCGTGGGCACGGCTGCTCCAGATCTACCAGAAGGTCATCTACCTGCGCGGGACGATGTTCGGCATCATCCTGCTGATCGGCGCCGCGGGCGTGCTGGCCAGCTGGCGCCGGTGGGGTGGCATCGCCCTGCTGCCCTGGCTGGCCGGAGTGCTGCTGATCGTGGTGCCCCCGATGACCGTCGGGTTCAGCTACCGCTACGTGCTCGCCGCGGTGCCCGTGGCCTGCCTGGCCGCGGGCCTGGCCTTCGCCCGCGGCCCGGGAGACAAGTCAGTGCGCGCCCTGGCGGCCGATCTGCGGCGGCACCTTGGCCGCGGCGGCGCTGTCGATCAGGAATAGCGTTCGCTGCCTGCCCCGCTGGCAACCGGGCGATCACCCGGTCAGTGCCGCCCAGCCAGTGCCCGCAGGGTCTCGGCATAGAGCTCGTCAGGCTCCAGCCTGCGCAGCTCCTCGGCGATCAGCTCGGCGGTTTCCCTGCGGTGCAGCGCAACCCGGCGTTCTGGCCTGCCGGGCCAGGACAGGGTGGCCGTCCGGCCGTCCGGCCGGAAGATTGCGACCTTCCCGTTGGAGGTCTCGAAGGCGACCTCGGTGATGCCCGGGCCGCCGGAGTCGCCGCGCCGGACCTCGATGCCCAGCCGCAGCCCCAGCCAGGCGGCGATCAGGTCGGCGGTCGGGTTGTCCGGCTCGGCCAGCACCTCCCCGCTGAGCAGCCCGGGATAGGGCTGATCCAGAGTGGCGGCCAGCAGGGACCGCCAGGGTGTCGACCTGGTCCAGCTCAGGTCGGTGTCGCCGGGCTGGTAGGCCTTGGCCAGGGTCAGCAGCGTCTCCAGCGGCGCATCGCTGGCCGCCGCGTCCGTCACCCGGCGCTGCGCCATGGCGCCGAGCGGATCGCCGTGCGGGGCGGGCGGCGCGTCGTCCGGCCACCAGGTCACCACGGGGACGTCCGGCGCGAGCAGCGGCGCGACCACCGAGTCGGCGTGCTGGCCGAGCGGGCCGTACATGCGCAGCAGGATGGTCTCGCCCGGGCCGCTCTCGCCCACCCGGATCTCGGCGTCCAGCCGGGATTCGTTCTTAGGCCTGCGGGTGATGACGGCGAGCACCCGGCTCGGGTGCTCGCGGCCCGCCTGGTTGGCCGCCCGGACGGCGTCGTACTGCGCTGCCTCGTCGGTGACGATGATCAGTGTCAGCACCATGCCGGAGGCCGGGCCGCCCATCCGGCGGCGGGCCTCGGTCAGCGCGTCGTGGATGGCACCGGTGGTGGTGTCGGTCAGGTCGATGGTCATCGCGGCCCTCTTTGCCCTATTAGCCCTACAAGCGCCGCCATGCGCGCCCGTCCCGTGCCATCATCGCTTCCGCTGACGCCGGGCCCGCGGAACCGGCCGGATATTGGTCCGGCTTGGTGAAGGAGGCCCAGAATTCTTCCACCGGGTCCAGGATCCGCCAGCCGAGCTCAACCTCCTGCTGCCGCGGGAACAAGGGCGGATCGCCGATGAGCACGTCGAGCAGCAGCCGCTCATAGGCCTCGGGGCTCGATTCGGTGAAGGACTCGCCGTAGGCGAAGTCCATGTTGACGTCCCTGACCTCCATCGCGGTGCCGGGAACCTTCGAGCCGAACCTGACCGTGATGCCCTCATCCGGCTGGATCCTGATGACCAGGGCGTTCTGGCCCAGCTCCTCGGTGTCGGTGGCGGAGAACGGCAAGTGCGGCGCGCGCTGGAAGATCAGCGCGATCTCCGTCATCCGGCGCGGCAGGCGCTTGCCCGCCCGCAGGTAGAACGGCACGCCCGCCCAGCGCCTGGTGTCGACGCCCAGCCGCAGCGCGGCGTAGGTCTCGGTCCGGGAGTCAGCCGGGATGCCCTCTTCCTCCAGGAAGCCGCGGACCTGGTGCCCGCCCTGCCAGCCTGCCGCGTACTGCCCGCGCGCGGTGCCCGTGGCCAGATCCGCGGGCAACCGCACCGCGGACAGCACCTTCTCCTTCTCCATCCGCAGCGAGTCGGCGTCGAAGGCCACCGGCTCCTCCATCGCCATCAGCGCCAGGAGCTGCAGCAGGTGGTTCTGGATCACGTCACGGGCGGCCCCGATGCCGTCGTAATAGCCGGCCCGGCCGCCGATCCCGATGTCCTCGGCCATCGTGATCTGCACGTGGTCCACGAAGCCGCGGTTCCAGATCGGTTCGTACATCTCGTTGGCGAACCGCAGCGCCAGGATGTTCTGCACCGTCTCCTTGCCGAGATAGTGGTCGATGCGGAACACCGCCTCCGGCGGGAAGACCTCGTCCAGGATGGCGTTGAGCTCGCGCGCGCTGGCCAGGTCATGGCCGAACGGCTTCTCGATCACGACGCGGCGCCAGCCCTCGCCGTCGGACAGGCCGCTGCGCTTGAGCTGCCGGACCACGGTGGGGAACTGGCCCGGCGGGATCGACAGGTAGAACGCGTAGTTCCCGCCGGTGCCCCGCTCGGCGTCCAGCTTGCGCACGCAGTCGGCCAGCTCGTCGAACGCCGCGTCGTCGCCGAACGCCCCGGATACGAACCTGACGCCCTCGCTGAGCTGCTCCCACACCGCGTCGCGGAACGGCGTCCGGGCGTACTCCTTCACCGCCTGGTAGGTGAGCTGGGCGAAATCCTCGTCCTCCCAGTCCCGGCGGGCGAAGCCCACGAACGAGAAGCCCGGCGGCAGCAGGCCGCGGTTGGCCAGGTCGTAGATGGCCGGCATCAGCTTCTTGCGGGCCAGGTCCCCAGTGACGCCGAACATGACGAGCACGCACGGCCCGGCCACCCGGGGGATGCGCCGGTCCCGCGGATCGCGCAGCGGGTTGACCGGCCCGGATATCTCATCCAGCCCCCCGATGACGGCGGGGTTGGCCGGGGCCAGGCCCGCCGGGTTGCCCGGTTCGGCCGTCATGCGAGACCTCCGGTCATGCTAGAACCACCGCCAACCCCTGTGGTCATCTGAGTTCAGAGCCCCATATTCGTTCTGATCGTGTCGAGGAATTCGTTCCACGACGCCTCGAACTTCTGGACGCCCTCGGTCTCCAGCACACCGACCACGTCGTCGTACCCGATGCCGAGCTTCTCCAGGTCGGCGAAGACCTGCCGGGATGCGTCATAGGTACCGTGGATGGTGTCGCCGATCAGCTTGCCGTGATCGACGGTGGCCTTGATCGTGCCCTCGGGCATGGTGTTCACCGTGTCCGCCGCAACCAGGTCGACGACGTACATGGTGTCGCCGAAGGCGGGGTCCTTGACCGAGGTGGAGGCCCACAGCGGCCGCTGCAGGTTGGCACCCTTCGAGGCCAGGGCCTGCCACCGCTCCGTGGCCACTCGCTGCTCGAACAGCTCGTAGGCCAGCCGCGCGTTCGCGACCGCCGCCTTGCCGCGCAGCGCCGCGGCTTCGGGCGTGCCCAGCTTGTCGAGCCTCTGGTCGACCTCGGTGTCCACCCGGCTGACGAAGAACGATGCCACCGAACGGAGGCTGGACAGGTCACGCCCGGCCGCCGCGGCCTTCTCCAGACCCGCCAGGTAGGCGTCGATGACCTGGCCGTACCGCTCCAGCCCGAAGATCAGCGTGACGTTTACGCTGATCCCCTCGGAGATGGCCTGCGTGATCGCGGGCAGCCCCTCGAGGGTGGCGGGAATCTTGATGAGCAGGTTCGGCCGGTCCACCATCCACCACAGCGCGCGGGCTTCGGCGATGGTCTTTTCCGTTTCCCTGGCCAGCCGGGGATCCACCTCGAGCGACACCCGGCCGTCGAGGCCGCCGGTCGATTCGTATACCGGGCGGAACACGTCGCAGGCCCACCGGATGTCGTAGGTGGTGATCAGCCGGGATGCCTCGTCCACGGACACGCCGCGGAGCTTCAGGTCGGCGATCTGGTCGTCGTAGGCGCTCCCGGAGGACAGCGACTTGGCGAAGATCGTCGGGTTGGAGGTTACGCCGACGACGTGCAGGTCGTCGATCAGCATCTGCAGGTTGCCGGTGCGCAGCCGGTCACGGCTGATGTCATCCAGCCATACCGACACGCCGGCCTCGGATAGCTGCCCGAGAACGTCAACTGACACCGTTGCTTTCCCTTCCTGCGTGGCGCGGGCCGGGCTTAAGCCCGGACCCGGGCCAGACTGTCGCGTGCGGCGGCGGCTACCCGCTCCGCTGTGATGCCAAACTCCTGGTAGATCTTCTGGTAGGCGGCCGAAGCGCCGAAGTGGTCTACTCCGATTGAAGCGCCCGCGTCCCCTACGAACAAGCGCCAGGGTTCGGTAATGCCCGCCTCGACCGACACCCGCGCGCGGATGGTCGGCGGCAGTACTTCGCGCCGGTAGGACTCGTCCTGTGCGTGGAACCATTCCACGCACGGCATGGACACCACCCGGGCCGAGATGCCCTCGGCGGCCAGCTGCTCGCGGGCCTGCAGCGCGAGCGAGACCTCGCTGCCGGTGCCGATCAGGATGGCGTCGCTGCCGTCGGCCAGCACGTACCCGCCGCGGGCCGCGCCTTCGGCGCTGGCCAGGCCGGTGCCCGGCGAGCGGTCCAGCACCGGCAGGCCCTGCCTGGTCAGGCACAGCGCGGATGGCCGGGCCCGCTCCAGGACGGTCCGCCAGGCCACGACGGTCTCGTTCGCGTCTCCCGGCCGGATCACCTCCAGGTGCGGGATGGCACGCAGCGCCCAGAGGTGCTCGATCGGCTGGTGGGTGGGCCCGTCCTCGCCCAGGCCGATCGAGTCGTGCGTCCATACGTAGGTGACCGGCAGCTCCATCAGCGCCGTGAGCCGGACCGAGCCCCGCATGTAGTCGCTGAACACCAGGAACGTCCCGCCGTAAGGGCGGGTGCCGCCGTGCAGCGCGATGCCGTTCAGGATGGCGCCCATCCCGTGCTCGCGGATGCCGAAGTGCAGCGTCCGGCCGTACGGGTTGCCGGGCCACATCTCGGTCTGGTGGTCCACCGGGATGAACGAGGGCTGGCCCTCCATCGTGGTCAGGTTGCTTTCGGCCAGGTCGGCCGAGCCGCCCCACAGCTCGGGCAGCACCGGGGCCAGGGTGCTGAGGACCGTGCCGGACGCCTTGCGGGTGGCCATCGCCTTGCCGTCGGCCGCGAACGAGGGGAGTGCGTCGGTCCAGCCGTCTGGCAGGACCCGGGCGGACAGCCGGTCGAACAGCGCCCGGCGCCGCTGGTTGGCCTCACTCCACGCGGTGAACGACTGTTCCCACTCGGCGTGCAGGCTCTTGCCGCGCTCGGCGACCTGGCGGGCCCGGACGAGGGCGTCGTCCTCGACCGGGAAATCGACGCCGGGATCGAAGCCGAGGACTTGCTTGGTCGCCGCCACCTCGTCCGTGCCGAGCGCGGAGCCGTGCGCGGCGCCGGTGTTCTGCTTGTGCGGGGCCGGCCAGCCGATGATCGTGCTGAGCGCGATGAGGGACGGCGCCTCGGTGTGCTCCCTGGCCGTCAGCAGCGCCTGGTAGAGCGCAGGGACGTCCTCGTGGTACCCGTTCGGGGTGCGCCAGCTCAGCCGCTGCACATGCCAGCCGTAGGCCTCGTAGCGGGCGGCGACGTCCTCGGACTTGGCGATGTGGGTGTCGTCCTCGATCGAAATATAGTTGTCGTCATAGACCACGATGAGGTTGCCGAGCCGCTGGTGCCCGGCCAGCGAGGACACCTCGTGGCTGATGCCTTCCTCGATGTCACCGTCGGAGACGAAGGAGTAGATGTAGTGGTCGAACGGGCTGCGCCCGGGCTCGGCGTCCGGGTCGTACAGGCCGCGCTCGCGGCGTGCCGCCATGGCCATGCCGACCGCGTTGCCGATGCCCTGGCCGAGCGGCCCGGTGGTGGTCTCCACGCCGGGCGTCAGGCCGTGCTCGGGATGCCCAGGCGTGATGCTGCCCCAGGTGCGGTAAGCCTCCAGGTCATCCAGGGTCACCCCGTACCCGGACAGGTACAGCTGGATGTACAGGGTCAGGCTGGAATGCCCGCACGACAGGACGAAACGGTCGCGCCCTGGCCAGTGCGGATCCGCCGGGTCGTGCCGCAGCAGGCGCTGGAAGAGCAGATAAGCCACCGGGGCCAGGCTCATCGCCGTACCGGGGTGGCCTGAACCCGCTTTCTGCACTGAATCCATGGCCAGGACCCGGATGAGATCGACGGCGCGCTCGTCGGTCGCCGTCCAGTCAAGCTGGGACTGATTGCTCACGACAGGAGCCTATCGGTCCAGCGGCTCCGGCTGTCGGTAGGGTGCGGCCTGGACCGGGCCGGGGGACGGGATCATCAGCGGGCCCCGGTCGCGCGTGGCCAGGAACAGCCGCAGCACGGCGATCCAGACCAGCACCGAGCCGGTGACGTGGATCCAGACCAGGCCGGCGGGCAGGTGAGTGAAGTACTGGATGTAACCGAGCGTGCCCTGCAGGCCCAGCGACCCGATCATGATCCAGCTGGCCCGCACCGCCCGGGCCGGAGCGCCGGACATCCGCAGCCCGACCACCAGCGCGACCGCCAGCCCGGCCAGCAGCCAGCCGATATCGGCGTGCAGCTGGGTGACCCCTTCCAGCGGAAGTGAGTACCTGGGCGTATCCGCGTGGCCGGCCAGCGGGCCGGTGCCGGTCACCACGGTGCCCGCCGCGAGCATCACGCCGGTCACCGCCACCAGCAGGGCCGACAGGACCTGCAGGTCCCCCCGGAGGGCCGAGGGGGTCGAGGGGGTTTGGGGGGAAAGATTTCCCCCCAAGATCGGGGGGGGTCTGGGGGGGGTCGTCCCCCCCGAGATAACAGAGCACCGGACATGCAGCACGACGGCCGCGGCCACGATCGACGCGGACACCAGGAAGTGGATGGAGACCGTGACCGGGTTGAGCTTGGTCAGCACGACGATCCCGCCGATCACCGCCTGGGCGATCACCCCGGCGGGCTGGAGCGCCGCCAGCCGCACCAGATCGCGTCGCCTGGCCCCGTTCGGCCGGAACCGCCACGCCGCGATGAAGACCAGGGCGACGATGACGACCAGAGGGAAGTTGAGCAGCCTGTTGCCGAACTCGATCCAGGTGTTGAGCAGGGTCTGCCCGGCGTTCTTGCTGGCCACGACGTCAGCCGCGCTGCACCTGGGCCAGTCGGGGCAGCCCAGGCCGGAGGAGCTGAGCCTGACCGCCGCCCCGGTGGACATGATCACGGTATCGGCGATGACGCCGGCCAGCGCGATCCGCCGCATCGAGACCGGCGTAGGCGACAGCACAGAGCTGGCGAACCTTGCCTTCTCGAGGTGGGTGATCCAGGCGCGGAGGTCGGCGGGCACGCCCTTATGGTAGAGCGCCCGCGGGGGATCCCGTGGGCGTCCCCCCGCGGCTAGTGCACGTCTAGTGCTGGGCGGCTCCCGCGCAGGCGATCATCACGCAGCCGATCGCGAGCCATTCCACCAGGCTCAGCTGCTGGCCGAGCAGCAGCAGCCCGATCAGCGCCGCCACCGCCGGCTCCAGGCTCATCCACACGCCGAACAGCCGCGTCGGCATCCGCCGCAGCGCCTCGAGTTCCAGCCGGTAGGGGATGACCGAGGACAGCAGGCCGATCGCGGCCCCGGTGGCCGCCACGGCGGGCCGGAACATCGCGCTGCCCCCGGCCAGGACGGCGGGCGGCGTGACCAGGACCGCCGCGACCACCATGGCGATGGCCAGGCCCGCCGAACCGGGGAAACGCCGCCCGGTGGCCGAGCTGAGCAGGATGTAGGCCGCCCAGCAGGCGGCCGCCACGACGGCGAAGATCACCCCGGTCAGGTCGAGGTGGCCGTGCCCGCCCTGGGTCAGCAGCGCTACCCCGGCGGCCGCCAGCACGACCCAGCCGATGTCCCGTAGGTGCCGTGATCCGGCCACCGCCACGGCCAGCGGGCCGAGGAACTCGATGGTGACCGCGACGCCCAGGGGAATGCGGGCGAAGGCCTGGTAGATGGAGAAGTTCATTACCCCGAGCGCGATGCCGAACGATCCAGCAATCACGGCATCGGAGACTGCCCGCCGTTCCCTCAGATCGCGGACCGACCGGCTGAAGCCGCGGCCGGACAGCAGGACCATGGCCAGGGCCGAGGTCCACAGCCGCAGCCCGGTGACCGCCGCGGGCGGTATCTGGCCGAACAGCTTGTCCGCCAGGCCCGCCCCGAACTGCACGGAAACGATCCCGGTCAGGATCATCGCGGCGGGCAGCGCTACCTGGCGCTTGGCCGCCTGGGACCGGGTGGGGATGTCTCTTATTCCCACCGGAACCAGCGCGCGGCACAGGCGATCGTCACCGCGGCCCAGACCGCCAGGGTGACCGTGTTCCCGACCGGGAAGGCCGTGCCGTGCTGCAGGACGTTGCGCAGGCCGGTGGACAGCGCGCCGGTCGGCAGCAGCTCGAGGACGGGCCGTGCGCCGGCCGGGAACTTGGTCAGCGGGAACACCACGCCGCCCACGCCGAGCAGCAGGATGTAGACGAGGTTGGCCGCGGCCAGCGTGGCCTCGGCGCGCAGCGTGCCCGCCATCAGCAGGGCCAGGCCGCTGAAGGCGGCCGTGCCCAGCAGGATCAGCAGCGGGGCGGACACGATCGCGGCCGGGCTGGCGTCAGGCCGCCAGCCGATCGCGGCGGCCACCGCGAGGATCAGGGCGCCCTGCAGCAGCTCCACGCCGATGACGGTGGCCGTCTTGGCCGCGATCAGCCCGGGGCGGGACAACGGCGTGGCCCCCAGGCGCTTGAGCACGCCATAGCGCCGCTCGAACCCGGTGGCGATGGCCTGGCTGGTGAACGCGGTCGACATGACGGCCAGGGCGATGATGCCGGGCGTGAGGAAGTCGACCCGGCTCAGTCCCGCCCCGAAGCTGACCAGCGGCTCGAGGCTGAACGCGGTCAGCAGCAGCAGCGGGATGATCAGCGTCAGCAGCAGCTGCTCGCCGTTGCGCAGCAGGGTCCTGGTCTCCAGGCCGGCCTGCGCGGCGACCATCCGGCCCAGCGGTGCCGCCCCGGGCGCGGGCGAGAACAGCGGCGCGCTGCCCGCCGGGGCGCTCACGGACGGAGTTCCTTCCCGGTCAGCTCGAGGAACACGTCCTCCAGGGTGCGGCTCTCGATACGCAGGCTGTTGGCCAGCACGCCCCGCTCGGCGCACCACGCGGTCACCGCGGCCAGCAGCAGCGGGTCCACCGCCCCGTGTACCTCGAGCACGTAGTGGCCGGCCGGGGATTCCTTGACCGCGCTTGACGTCGGCAGCACCGTGAGCAGGTTGTCGAGGTCCAGCCCGGCCTCGGCGCGGAACCTGAGCTGGCCGACCGTGCCGGTGAGCTGCTCAGGCGTGCCCGCGGCCACCAGCTGGCCGTGATCGATGATGGTGACGTGATCGCAGAGCCGTTCGGCCTCCTCCATGAAGTGCGTGGTCAGGATGACACTCACCCCGGCCGCGCGCAGCTGGCCGATCAGGTCCCAGGTGGCGTGCCTGGCCTGCGGGTCCAGGCCGGCCGTGGGCTCGTCGAGGAAGACCAGGTCCGGGCGGCCGACGACGGCCGCGGCCAGGGACAGCCGCTGCTGCTGGCCGCCGGAGAGCCGCTTGTACGGGGTGCGGGCCACCGGGGTCAGGCCGACCAGGTCGAGCAGCACGGGCACCTCGATCGGGCTGGTGTGGAACCGGCTCAGCAGCGCGAGGTAATCGGTTGCGGGCACTGACGGCGGGATCCCGCCGGCCTGGAGCATCACGCCCACCCGGGGTCGTAGCGCCCGGGCGTCCCGGACCGGATCGAGCCCGAGCACGCGCACCGTGCCCTGGTCGGGTCGCCGGTA
The DNA here is from genome assembly GCA_963835775.1 of uncultured Actinomycetes bacterium. Classification (GTDB taxonomy): domain Bacteria; phylum Actinomycetota; class Actinomycetes; order Streptosporangiales; family Streptosporangiaceae; genus Palsa-504. The sequence continues at coordinate 222,516 of CAWIHB010000020.1, forward strand.
ACCCTCGCAGATCTCGATGGTGGTGGTCTTGCCCGCGCCGTTGGGCCCGAGGATGGCGGTTACCGCGCCGCGCGGCGCGGTCAGCGATAGCCCGTCGACCGCGGCGATCTGGCCGTAACGCTTGACCAGCCCGCCGATCTCAACGGCAGGCGCCGCCGGGTCCGCAGGGGCGGTGCCGGTGCTCACGCACGCGAGTCTACGGGGGCATCCTGGTGACATCGCGGGCACGGGCCCTGGGAGGCTTGAGGGGATGAACCTCATCCGCGCCGTCGGGCACGCGCTGTCGATCACCGCGTCCATGACCTGGGCGATCCTCTGGGCGCTGATCCTCGGGTTCGCGCTGTCCGCGGTGATCCAGGCCCTGGTGCCGAAGGCCACGATCGTGCGGCTGCTCGGCGACGACCGGCCGCGCACGCTGGCGCGCGCGGCGGCCTTCGGGGCCGCGTCGTCGTCCTGCTCTTACGCCGCGGTGGCCCTGGCGCGGTCGCTGCTGCGGAAGGGAGCCAGCTTCACCGCCGCGATGGCGTTCCAGATCGCCTCGACCAACCTGGTCATCGAGCTCGGGGTGATCCTGGCCCTGCTCATGGGCTGGCAGTTCACCGTGGCCGAGTTCACCGGCGGACCGGTGATGATCGTCCTGCTCGCCGTGCTGTTCCGGCTGCTGCTGCGGGAACGGCTGGTGGTGCAGGCGCGGGCCCAGGCCGACCGGGGAATAGCAGGCTCGATGGAGGGTCACGCCGCGATGGACATGTCCGTGTCGCGGCCCGGGTCGCTGGCCGGCCGCCTGCTCTCCCGCGACGGCTACACCGCCGTCGCGCACGTCTTCGTGATGGAATGGGCCGCCATCATCAGGGACCTGATCATCGGCCTCATCGCGGCCGGGGCGATTGCCGCCTGGGTTCCCGACCGCTTCTGGCAGGCCTTCTTCTTCACCGGCCACCCGCTCGCGGCGAAGGTGTGGGGCCCGCTCGTCGGGCCGCTCGTGGCCGTGATCTCCTTCGTGTGCTCGATCGGGAACGTCCCGCTGGCCGTCGTGCTGTGGAAGGGCGGCATCAGCTTCGGCGGCGTGATCTCCTTCATCTTCGCCGACCTCATCATCGCCCCGATCCTGAACATCTACCGGAAGTACTACGGAGCCCGGATGGCCCTGTTCCTGCTGGCGACCTTCTACACCACGATGGTCGCGGCCGGCTACGCGGTCGAGTTGGTCTTCGGCGGCCTCGGCCTGATCCCCGACCCGGCCCGGGCCAGGATCCCAGACCAGGGCGTGTCCTGGGACTACACGACCTGGCTGAATATCATCTTCCTCATCCTCGCTGCCGCCCTGGTCGTGCGATTCGCCCGCACCGGCGGGGTCGCTATGCTGCGGATGATGGGCGGCGCGCCCGACAGCCACGACCACATGGACTAAGGAGGACGGCCGGATGGACACCGACCGGGCCCGCACGTTGCTCATCGCCGAACGCGACGAGGTGCTCAGCCTGCTCAAGGGCTCCGAGTCCGCGGGCCGCGACGACCGCGAGGCCGAGGTGGCGAGCGAAGCGGAGGACAACGCCGACGCCGCGCTGGCGCTCACCGAAGAAGGCCAGGATGACGCCATCGCGGAGAGCCTGCGCGACCGGCTCGAGGCCATCGAGCGGGCGCTGCACCGGCTCGATGACGGCAGCTACGGCCGGTCCGTCCGCAGCGGCGAGCCGATCCCCGACGAGCGCCTGGAAGCCGACCCCGCCGCGGAACTCACCGTGGCAGAAGCCAGGGAAGCCGAACGCGGGTAGTTTCACTACCCGTCTCGCGGGGGCGCCGGGGGCGGCGGGGGCGGGGGAGCGCCGCCACGGCTGGCGGGGGGCCAGTCGGGGCCGGCCGGCCAGGTCGCCACGCGCACCGGGGAGTCGGAGTGCGGGTTGCGGCCGTGGGCCACGAACCGCTCCATCCGGGTCGCGCCGTCCAGCTCGACCCGGGCCGAGACCAGCTCCGCCTGGTCCGGCCCGATCTCCACCCAGCAGATCTGCTGGTTGCGCACGTAGGCCGGGGGCAGGCCGAACTTCCCGCCGATCCCCTCCACCACCGACGTGCACGACCCCGAGTTGGCGTAGAACCCGGCCCCGGTGGCGGCCAGCTCCGGATGGTGCGTGTGCCCGGAGACGAAGCCGTAATACCCGTCGGCGATCAGGTCGGCGGCCCGCTGGCGGGCGGCGGTGTTCTGCCCGTAGCCCCGCTTGTCCAGGGCCAGCGCGCTGATCGAGACCCAGGCCCGCCGGGCCAGGATGCCGACCAGGGCGGCGATGACGATCAGGTCGGCCGCCGCGCCGTAGCCGAGCATCACGGCCCGGTGGACCCAGACGTCGGTGTCCGGGTAGCGGGACCTGAACGCGGTGAACTCGGGAATCCGGACCAGGATCAGGATGATCAGCGGCAGCGCGATCAGCCACCACAGATGGCGGCCCAGCTTGCGGTAGACGAGCCGGGAGCCGATGAAGGACGGGAAGTCGGTGGGGTCCGCCATCTCGTGCGCGCCGTCGACCCAGCCGCGGCCGAGGAACTCGATCCGCGGGATGACCTCCCTGACGATGTGGTGGCCCATCGGGGTGTCCAGCGGGTTGCGGGCGTCGCAGAAGCAGTTGTACGGGTCAAGCTGGTGGCCGTGCTCCACCCGGACCTTCCGGCCGTCGGCCAGGATCAGGTCCGCGGCCAGGCACAGCGTGGCGCCGGTCATCTCCCGGACCGCGTCTGCGGCCTTGACGTCCCAGGCCAGGTCGCTGTCGTGGTTGCCGATCGCGTAGATGACCTGCCCGCCGCGGGCGGTCACGTCGAGCAGCGCCGCGCACAGGTCCTCGTGCGGGCGCAGGATGTCGGTGGCCGTCGACCCCGGCGAGCCGAGCAGCTCGACCACGTCCCCGGCCAGGACGACCGTCAGCGCCCCGGTCTCGGCGCCCAGGTGCCGGGCCAGCGTCTCGCAGGAGCGCCCGGACACGTCGGTGCGGACCGGCGGCAGGTGCAGGTCGCTGATCGTTATGACCTTGCCGTCGGCGGGGATGGCCACCTCGAGCAGGTCGGCGAGCTCAGGGCGCGGCGCAGGCATGGCGGGACGCATCTTTCTGGGTTGACCCAAAGGCTTGTTCCTAGCAATGATGCCGCAGGAGCGCGCATGCCATCGGAGCGGCGTGCGGCGGCACCGCAATTCACGGCACCGAAAGGTAAGACGCGCGAGGCGGCCCGGCGGTTCTGCGCCGGGGTCAGGCGAAAACGAGAGCCAGGTCCGTTCGGCAAAAATGAATTCAGCAGCGGCGGCCAGCCGGATACGGTCCCTAGCTATGGAATCGGGCGAGTACGAGCACCTGGCCGTGGAAGCCGCGGCCCGGGCGCTGTGGGAGGCCAACGACGTCTACCGGTACGACCGCGGCGGGGCCGGCCCGGTATTCAGCGTGGACACGCCGCCACCGTACGTATCCGCGGCGCACCTGCACGTGGGCCACGCCATGAGCTACTCCCAGCCCGACTTCATCGTGCGCTACCGGCGGATGCGCGGCGAGCGGGTGTTCTACCCGATCGGGTTCGACGACAACGGCCTGCCCACCGAGCGGTATGTGGAGCAGGCCTACGGCGTGCGGGCCGTGGACATGCCCAGGGCCGACTTCGTGGCGCTGTGCCTGGCCGAGACCCGGCGCACGGCCGGGCGGTACGAGGACCTGTGGCGCCGCCTGGGCCTGTCGGTGGACTGGTCACTGCGCTACTCCACCATCGACGCCCGCTGCCAGCGGACCGCCCAGGCCGCCTTCGTCGCCCTCTACCAGGCGGGTCACCTGCGGCGGGCCCAGGACCCGATCCTGTGGTGCCCCGAGGACCGCACCTCGCTGGCCCAGGCCGACGTGGAGGACCTGGAGCGGACCAGCAGGCTGCACACGATCAGGTCCGGCGGCGAGCGGGACCTCGAGATCGCCACCACCCGGCCCGAGCTGCTGCCGGCCTGCGTGGCGCTGTACCACCATCCGGGCGACCCGCGCTACGCCGGGCTGGAACGGGCGGTGGTGCCGCTGTTCGGCTACGAGGTGCCGGTCCTGGCCGACCAGGACGTGGACCCGGAGTACGGGACCGGGCTGATGATGGTGTGCACGTTCGGTGACAACGAGGACGTGCTCCGCTGGCGCCGCGACCATCTGGAGCTGCGCCTAGTGCTGGGGCCGGACGGGCGGCTGGGCCCGCTGGCGGGCCGGTTCGCCGGGCTGCAGGTGACCCAGGCGCGTTCGGCCGTGGTGAAGGCGCTGGACGAGGCGGGGCTGCTGGTCTCCAGCGTGCCGGTCCGGCAGGTGGTGGGGGTGCACGAGCGGTGCCAGACCCCGGTCGAGTTCCAGATCAGGCCGCAGTGGTTCGTGGCGGTGCGGGAGCACGCCGACCGGTTCCTGGCCCGGGCGGCGGAGCTGGAGTGGATCCCCGCGTTCATGCGGCGGCGGCTTGAGGACTGGATCGACGGGCTCAAATGGGACTGGAACATCAGCAGGCAGCGCCGGTACGGGGTGCCGTTCCCGGTGTGGTTCTGCGCCGCCTGCTCGGCCCCGGTGCTGGCCCGGCCCGGCGACCTGCCGGTCGACCCGCTGACCGACCAGCCGCCGGTGACGGCCTGCCCGTCGTGCGGCGCCGCCGAGCTGGTCCCCGACCAGGACGTGATGGACACCTGGATGACCTCGTCGCTGACGCCGCAGATCAACGACGGCTGGGCACTGGAAGGTACCGATCCCGCGCTGGCGCCGATGTCCATGCGGGTGCAGGCGTTCGAGATCATCAGGACCTGGCTGTTCTACTCGGTGGTGCAGTCCGAGCTGCTGTTCGGCCGGCTGCCGTGGCGCACCGCGCTGATCTCCGGCTGGGGCCTGAACGAGCAGGGCAAGAAGCTGTCCAAGCGGGACCTGGGCCGGTCGGCCGGCCCGGACGGCTACAACCGCTACGTGCCCGACGACGTGATGGCCAAATACGGCGCGGACGCGCTGCGGCTGTGGGCCACCAAGGGCCGCATCGGCACCGACCTGCGGTACAACGAGAAGGACGTGCGGACCGGCCGGAAGTTCACGGTCAAGCTGTGGAACGTGGGCCGGTTCCTGACCCTGAACCTGGCCGGCTTCGACCCGGCCGGGCCCGGCCCGGCGCCTGCGGAGCGGAACATCGTGGACCGCTGGCTGCTCTCGCACCTGGCCGACGCGGTGGCCGAGGTCACCGGCGCGTTCGAGGCCCACGACTACATGCAGGCCCACCAGGCGGCGTCCCGGATGTTCTGGTCGATCTACTGCGACCGGTACATCGAGATGATCAAGGACCGGACGGATGAGGCCAGTGCGCGGTGGACGCTGTGGGAGTCCTACCGGGTGCTGCTCGGGCTGTTCGCCCCGTTCGCGCCGTTCCTGACCGAGCACATGTACCAGCGGTTCTACCGCGCCCGCGAGGACGCGGTCTCGCTGCACCTGACCCGCTGGCCGGCCGCCGACCCGCGCTGGGCCGACCCGCGCTGGGCCGACCCGCGCTGGGCCGGCGACCGGAGCGCGGTGGACCAGCTGACGGTGATCCTGGACGCGACCCGGGTGCTGCGCAGCGGGCTGCGGCTGGGCAGCTCGGCCCGGCTCAGCCAGCTGACCGTACAGGCGCACGACGAGGCGGCAGGCGTGCTGCTCGACCAGATCGCCGAGCCGCTGCGGGTCGCGGCCCGGGCCGATGAGCTGGTCCGCGGCCCGGCCGGGCATCCCAGCGGGGTAGCAGGGATCACGGTCGGCATCAACCCGTAAGCCGGACTGCGGGACAATAGCCGGTGTGCGAACGATTGCGCTCGAAGAGCATTTCTGGACCGCCGCGCTCGCCGCGCCGCCGGGCACCGGCCCGCTGGCCACCTGGGGCCCGGAGGTGGCCTGGCCTGCGCGACCTGGGCTCCGGGAGGCTGGCCGGGATGGCAGCCGCCGGGATCGACCTGCAGGTCATCTCGCATGTGGCGCCGGCCGCGCAGGGCCTGGCCGGCGCCGAAGGCCTGGCCCGCGCCCGCGAGGCCAACGACGAGCTGGCCGCCGCGGTCCGCGCGTACCCGGACCGGTTCGCGGGCTTCGCCACCTTGCCCACCGCCGACCCGCAGGCCGCGGCCGACGAGCTCGAGCGGGCCACCGCCGAACTCGGCTTCGTAGGCGCCCTGGTCAACAGCACCCTCGGCTCCAACGGAATGTTCCTGGACAACGCCAGGTTCGGCCCGCTGCTGGACCGCTTCGAGCGGCTCGGCGTGCCGCTCTACCTGCATCCCGCGCCGCCGCCGGCAGCCCTGCGCGAGGCCATGTACGCCGGGCTGCCGCCGGCCGTGGCGGGCCGCCTGGCCACCGGCGCCTGGGGCTGGCACGCCGAGGCGGGCCTGCACGTGCTGCGGATGATCGCCACCGGGGTGTTCGACCGGCATCCCGCGCTGCGCCTGATCATCGGCCACTGCGGCGAGATGCTGCCGTTCATGCTGGCCCGCATCGATGCCATGCTGCGGCTGGACAGCCTGGCGCTGGCCCCGTCGGGGTACTTCGCCCGCAACATCTGGGTCACCACCAGCGGGCTGTTCAGCATCCCGCCGGTGCTGTGCACCGTGCAGGTGCTCGGGATCGACCGGGTGCTGTTCAGCGTCGACTACCCGTTCGGCTCCAATGCGGCCGGCCGGGAGCTGCTCGACACGCTCCCGCTCAGCCCGCAGGACAAGGCCAAGATCGCGGGCGGCAACGCCGAGCGGGTGCTGGGCCTCCGCCGCGACCCCGGGCGTGATTTACGTCACGCCGACGTTGCAAAAAAGTTTGCGCTGGCCGGCCTATTTACGGCACAATGATGTTGTGAAAAACGTCCGGCCGGTCGAGGGTCCCACCCGGGGCCAGGTCGCGCGGCTGATCCTGGAGCTCGGGCCGTCGACCGCTGCCACGCTGGGCGGACGGCTCGGGCTCACTCCTGCGGCCATCCGGCGTCATCTGGACAATCTCCTGGCCGAGGGCCTGATCGAGACCAGGATGGCCCGGACGTACGGCAACCGGGGGCGGGGCCGCCCGGCCAAGGTCTTCGTGATCACCGACGCGGGGCGCAGCGCGTTCGAGCACGCCTACGACGATCTGGCCACCGGGGCGCTGCGGTTCCTGGCCGAGCGGGCCGGTCCCGAGGCCATCGCCGAGTTCGCCCGCACCCAGATCTCCGACCTGGAGCGGCGGTACGCCCCGGTGGTGGCCCGGGGCGAGCTGGCCACCCGGGTCCAGGCGCTGGCCGAGGCGCTGTCCGCCGACGGCTACGCCGCCTCGGCGGGCCCGGCGCCCGCCATCGGCGCGGCAGGCCCGCCCGGCGAGCAGCTCTGCCAGCATCACTGCCCGGTCGCGCACGTGGCGGCCGAGTTCCCGCAGCTGTGCGAGGCGGAGACCGAGGCGTTCGGCAGGCTGCTGGGCACTCCGGTGCAGCGCCTCGCTACGATCGCGCACGGCGACGGGATCTGCACCACGCACGTCACTTGCGTCACCGGGGCCGGGAAGGCCGGCCCGCCGCAGGATGTTGAACACCGGTAGCTACTGAAATCACCCAGCGACATCAGATACGGGGTCCGGAGGGCTCTTAACATGACGACCACCACGCAGGAACAGCTCGAGGGGCTGGGCACGTACAAGTTCGGCTGGGCCGACTCGGACGTGGCCGGCGCGTCCGCGCGCCGCGGCCTGTCCGAAGAGGTGGTCCGCGACATCTCGGCCCGCAAGAACGAGCCGGAGTGGATGCTCGACCTGCGGCTCAAGGGCCTGAAGTACTTCGGCCGCAAGCCGCTGCCCACCTGGGGCGCCGACCTGTCCGAGATTGACTTCGACAACATCAAGTATTTCGTCCGCTCCACCGAGAAGCAGGCGGCCAGCTGGGACGAGCTGCCCGCCGACATCAAGAACACCTACGACCGGCTCGGCATCCCGGAGGCGGAAAAGCAGCGGCTTATCGCGGGCGTCGCCGCGCAGTACGAGTCCGAGGTCGTGTACCACAAGATCAGGGAAGACCTCGAGGAAAAGGGTGTCATTTTCCTCGATACCGACACGGCGCTCAAGGAGCAGCCGGATCTGTTCCGGGAATACTTCGGCACGGTAATCCCGCCGGGCGACAACAAGTTCGCCGGGCTGAACACGGCGGTATGGTCCGGCGGCTCGTTCATCTACGTGCCTAAGAACGTAAAGGTGGAAATCCCGCTGCAGGCCTATTTCCGTATCAACACCGAGAACATGGGCCAGTTCGAGCGGACGCTGATCATCGTCGATGAGGGTGCCTACGTCCATTACGTGGAGGGCTGCACCGCGCCCATTTACAAGTCCGACTCGCTGCATTCCGCGGTGGTCGAGATCATCGTGAAGAAGGACGCGCGCTGCCGGTACACCACGATCCAGAACTGGTCGAACAACGTCTACAACCTGGTCACCAAGCGGGCCGTGGCCGAGCAGGGCGCGACCATGGAGTGGATCGACGGCAACATCGGCTCCAAGGTGACGATGAAGTACCCGGCGGTCTACCTGATGGGCGAGCACGCGCGAGGAGAGACACTTTCTGTCGCGTTCGCGGGCGAGGGCCAGCACCAGGACGCCGGGGCCAAGATGGTGCACTGCGCGCCGCATACCTCCTCGACCATCGTGTCCAAGTCGGTGGCGAGGGCCGGCGGCCGGACCTCCTACCGCGGCCTGGTCAACGTGCAGGAAGGCGCCGAGCACTCCAAGTCCAACGTCAGATGCGACGCGCTGCTGGTCGACACGGTCAGCCGCAGCGACACCTACCCCTACGTCGACGTGCGCGAGGACGACGTGGAGATGGCCCATGAGGCCACCGTGTCCAAGATCTCCGAGGACCAGCTGTTCTACCTGATGAGCCGGGGCATGGCCGAGGACGAGGCCATGGCCACCATCGTCCGCGGGTTCGTCGAGCCGATCGCCCGCGAGCTGCCGATGGAGTACGCGCTCGAGCTGAACCGGCTGATCGAGCTGCAGATGGAGGGGGCTGTCGGCTGATGTCGGCTGGACTGCAGGGGGCGATCGAATCGGCCCCCGTGACCAGGCTGCACGAGCGCAGGTCCTACGACCCGGCGGACTTCGGCGTGCCCACCGGCCGGGAGGAGGAATGGCGGTTCACCCCGCTGCGCCGCCTCCGCGGCCTGCACGCCGAGCCCGCTCCGGCTCCGTCCGTGCCGGCTGCGGTGGAAGTGGATGTGGACCCCGCCCCTGAGGTGAAGATCTTTTCTGCCGAACGGTCCGTGGCTCGAGCCGGCCGCACCTTTATCCCGGCCGACCGGGTGAGCGCGCAGGCCTACGCGCGGTTCGATGAGGCCACCGTGGTCACCGTGCCCGCCGAAGCCGACGCCTCCCGCCCGACCGTGGTCACCGTGACCGGCCGGGGCGCGGCGGACGGCGCCGGCTACGGCCACCTGCTGGTGCAGGCCGAGCCGTACTCCCGGGCCGTGGTGGTGCTCGACTACCGCGGCAGCGCCACCTACGCCGACAACGTCGAGCTGGTGGTGGGGGACGGCGCCGCGCTGTCGGTGGTCAGCGTGGCGGACTGGGCCGACGACGCCGTGCACGCCTCGCATCACTACGCCACCCTGGGCCGCGACGCCCGGCTGCGGCACACCGCGGTCACGCTGGGCGGGTCGGTGGTCCGGCTGGGCACCGAAGTGCGCTACGACGGCCCCGGCGGCGACGCCGAGCTGACCGGGCTGTACTTCGCCGACGCGGGCCAGCACCTGGAGCACCGGCTGTTCGTCGACCATGATGTGCCTCGCTGCCGCAGCCGCGTCACCTACAAGGGCGCCTTGCAGGGCACCGGCGCGCATGCGGTCTGGATCGGCGACGTGCTGATCAGGCCGGAGGCCACCGGCACGGACACCTACGAGTACAACAGGAACCTGGTGCTGACCGACGGCACCCGGGTGGATTCGGTGCCGAACCTGGAGATCCTCACCGGCGAGATCGTCGGGGCCGGCCACGCCAGCGCCAGCGGCCGGCTCGAGGACCACCACCTGTTCTACCTGATGGCCAGGGGCATCCCGTTCGAGGAGGCTCGCAAGCTGGTCATCCGCGGGTTCTTCGGCCAGCTGATCGGCACCATCGAGGTGCCGGAGCTGCGCGACCGGGTCGCCGATGCTGTGGAGGCGGAGCTTACCAAGTCGCTGCCGGCGACAGCGGGGGGGTCCGGGGGGTCGTCCCCCCGGGCTAGCACGGAGTCGCTATGACCGAGCCTTCGGTGTACACGCGAGCCTGCGCGTTGTCCGATCTCCCCGTCGAAGGCGTGATCGGCGTCGAGGTGGCGGGCGAGCCGGTGGCCGTGGCGCGCGCCGGCGGCGAGGTCTTCGCGCTGCGCGACGTGTGCTCGCACGCCGAGGTGCCGCTGTCCGAGGGCGAGATCTACGACCACACGGTGGAGTGCTGGCTGCACGGGTCGTGCTTCGACCTGCTCACCGGCCAGCCCACCGGGCTGCCGGCCACCGAGCCCGTCCCCGTCTATCCCGTCAAGATCGAAGGCGACGACGTCTACGTCGCCGTAGCGAAGGAGTTATAGTGGCCACCCTCGAAATCCGCGACCTGCACGTCAGCGTGGAAGAGAGCCCTGGTGTGCACCGGGAGATCCTGCGCGGCGTGGACCTGACCGTCGCCGAGGGCGAGACGCACGCGATCATGGGCCCGAATGGGTCCGGAAAGTCCACCCTGGCCTACGCGATCGCTGGCCATCCCAAGTACCTCGTCACCAAGGGCAGCGTCACGCTGGACGGCGAGGACGTGCTGGCCATGACCGTGGACTCCCGGGCCCGGGCCGGGCTGTTCCTGGCCATGCAGTACCCGGTCGAGGTGCCCGGCGTGTCGGTGTCGAACTTCCTGCGCACCGCGGTCACCGCCGTCCGCGGCGAGGCCCCCAAGCTGCGTGACTTCGTCAAGGAACTGCGCGCCGCCATGTCCGCGCTGTCCATCGACCCGGCCTTCGCCGAGCGCAACCTCAACGAGGGCTTCTCCGGCGGGGAGAAGAAGCGGCACGAGATCCTCCAGCTCGAGCTGCTCAACCCGAAGATCGCCATCCTGGACGAGACCGACTCCGGCCTGGACATCGACGCGCTCAAGGTGGTGTCCGAGGGCATCAACCGGTTCGGCGGCCAGCCCGGCCACGGGCTGCTGCTGATCACCCACTACACCCGGATCCTGCGCTACGTGAAGCCGGACTACGTGCACGTCTTCGTGAACGGCCGGGTCGTGGAGGAAGGCGGGCCCGAGCTGGCCGAGACGCTGGAGAACGAGGGCTACGAGAAGTTTCTCGGGGTCCCAGCATGAGCGAGTTCCCCGCACACTTCGACGTCGAGGCGGTCCGGGCCGACTTCCCGGCCCTGGCCCGGACGGTCCGCAACGGCAACCCGCTGGTCTACCTGGACTCCGGCGCCACCTCGCAGAAGCCGGTCCAGGTCCTGGACGCCGAGCGCACGTTCTACGAGCTGCACAACGGCGCCGCCCACCGGGGCGCGCACCTGCTCAGCGAGGAGGGCACCGAGATCTACGAGGGCGCGCGGGCCAAGGTGGCCGCGTTCCTCGGCGCGGACCCGGGCGAGATCGTGTTCACCAAGAACGCGACCGAGGCGATCAACCTGGTGGCCTACGCGCTCACGTCATCGATCGGGCCCGGCGACGAGATCCTCATCACCGAGATGGAGCACCACGCCAACCTGGTGCCGTGGCAGCAGCTCGCCCAGCGCACCGGCGCCACCCTGCGCTGGTTCAAGGTCCTGCCCGACGGCTGGCTCGAGGAAGACACGTCGCTGATCACCGAGCGGACCAAGATCCTCGCCATGACCGGGCAGTCGAACGTCACCGGCGTGATCCCCCCGGTGGCCGAGATCACCGCTCTGGCGCACGAGGCGGGCGTTCCGGTGCTCGCCGACGGCGCGCAGCTGGTGCCGCATCATCCGGTGGACGTGACCGCCCTGGACGTGGACTTCCTGGCCTTTTCCGGCCACAAGATGCTCGGCCCGCTCGGACTCGGCGTGCTGTACGGCAAGCGGGACCGGCTCGAGGCGCTCCCGCCGTTCCTGGCCGGCGGGGACATGATCGAGGTCGTGCGAATGGAGGGCTCCACCTTCCAGCCGCCGCCCGCCCGGTTCGAGCCAGGTGTGCCGCCGGCCGCGCAGGCCGCCGGTCTGGCCGCCGCGGTCGACTACCTGTCCGCGCTCGGCATGGAGAACGTCGCCGCGCACGAGGAGTCGCTGACCGCGCACGCCCTCGACATGCTGCGCGAGATCAACGGCGTGCGCATCCTCGGCCCGGACACCACCAAGGACCGGGGCGGGGCGGTGGCGTTCGAGGTCGAAGGCGTGCACCCGCACGACGTCGGCCAGGTCCTCGACGAGCTCGGCATCGCGGTCCGCACCGGTCACCACTGCGCCTGGCCGCTGCACCGGGCGCTGGGCGTGCAGGCCAGCACCCGGGCCACGTTCTACGTGTACAACACCCACGCCGAGATAGCCGCGCTGGCAGACGGCATCCGCTACGCCCAGCGCTTCTTCGGCGCCCGGCAATAGGGAAAGAAAGACAGTGCAGTTTCACTCTGGCCCACGACGTCGTTGCCACCACGACGCGCACCAGACGACGTGGTTGCCACAACGACGCGGTTGGCTGCCGCCTTCCGCGGAACATCGTCGCGGCGCATGAGGTTGGAGAGACTGTTATGCAGCTGGAGTCGATGTACCAGGAGATCATCCTGGATCACTACCGCAACCCCCATCACAAGGGGCTGCGGGAGCCATTCGACGCCGAGGTGCATCACGTCAACCCGGTGTGCGGGGACGAGGTGACCCTGCGGGTCACGCTCAAGGACGTCGGCGGCGAGCCCGTCGTGGCGGACGTGTCCTACGACACGCTGGGCTGCTCGATCAGCCAGGCCAGCGCGTCGGTGATGAGCGACCTGGTCATCGGCAAGCCGGTCAGTGAGGCGATGCGGATCAGCCAGGCGTTCCTCGGGCTCATGCAGTCGCGCGGCGGGCAGGAGCCGGACGAGGACGTGCTCGAGGACGCCGCGGCGTTCGCGGGGGTATCCAAGTACCCGGCCAGGATCAAGTGCGCGCTGCTGGGCTGGATGGCATGGAAAGACGCGACCGCGCAGGCCATGGAGGTCGGAGAAGGATGACGGAGAACACGACGCAGGACACCGAGCCGGAGGTCAGCACCGAGCTGACGCCGGAGCAGGAGGACGTGCTGGAGGCGCTGCGCGACGTGGTGGACCCGGAACTCGGGATCAACGTGGTGGATCTCGGCCTGGTCTACGGCGTCGACGTTGACGCCGAGCGGATCGCGACCATCGACATGACCCTGACCAGCGCCGCGTGCCCGCTCACCGACGTGATCGAGGACCAGGCCCGCGACGCGCTGGAAGGGATAGTGACCGACTTCCGCATCAACTGGGTGTGGATGCCGCCGTGGGGCCCGGAGAGCATCACCGAGGACGGGCGCGAGCAGCTCCGCGCCCTCGGCTTCAACATCTAGGTTCGGCCCTGTCTAGGTTCGGCCCTGTCTAGGTTCAGCGCTGTCTGGGTTCAACTCTGTCCAGGTTCAGCCCTGGATGTAGAACGGCTCCGCGTGCGCGGAGATCCACTCGTCGACCTGGTCGGGCTCACCTTCGCCGGGAAACGTGACGTCAATCGGGAATCCCTGCTCGGGCACCGAACCCACGGCCTGCTCGATCGCGCTGATGACCTCGTCGTGCACGGCCGTGCTGCCCGGGTCGTGCAGCGTGACCGAGATGACCAGGCCCTCGCCCTGGCCGGGAACCGAGAGCCAGGCCCGGGCGGCCTGGGACACATCGGGAATGGCCCCCAGCGCGCTCCGGATCTCGGTGAGCAGGGTGACCGGATCGGACGGCGGCAGGCCCACCCGCACCTGGGCGCCGTCGGTGACGGCCATGGGCACCGGGCTCGCCGCCAGGTAGCCCACCCCTTCGGGGTAGATCGGGACGCTCGCCTCAGCCCCGGGGTTCAGCGCGATCCCGACGCCGCGAGGCAGCCGCCTGGCCAGTTCGGCCGCGGCGACCACGATGTGCGGCAAGGCGGCGAACGGTCCGTCGGGGGACGTCCGGCGGGTGCGGTCATCCGGCCCGTGCTGCGCGGGCACGGAGACCTGCCCGGCGGGCCTGGCGCGCCGGTCCCAGGCGGTAAGCTGCTGCGCCGAGGTGAACGCCGGGACGAACTCGGCGCCCAGGTAGGTGACGGTGGGCAGCAGCACGGCCGACCCGTCCGTGACCGGCCGCTCGTCGTCGGGCAGCGGGAGCCAGAGCCGCCCTCGGCTAAGCTCGTCGAGCAGGTCGGCGACCTGGTCCGGGTCCTTGACCGCGGCGGCCAGGGCCTGCTCGATCCGGCCTGGGGACAAGGTCCCCGGCATCTCGTGGGTCGCCTGGGGCTGGTCTGCGTGCCCCCAGACGACCGCACCAGGCCGCATGAAGGTGCCGCCGTGCGACATAGCGGAGCCCGGATTGGTGGGAGTCGTCGGGTTCATAGGCGTGTTCCTGTCTCAACTGGCTAGGGGCATCCTGCCGCGAGCCCCGCTGGGCAACCGCCCGGGCAGGCAACCCATAGTACGGATAGTAAGCATGTTAAGGCGGTGTGTAATGAAGAATCCTGCCGCAGGCGGGGGCCGCTGGGTGGAGGTTCCGCCCGAACGCCTGCTGACCTGGATCGATACATTCACCCGCCGCCACGGGGGCGAAGGACCTGTTACCCAAAGTGACGATGGCACCGCGGTGACCTTCGCGGCCGCCGACGGGGCCACGGCGCAGTGCTATCCGCCCTTCCCGCCTGTCCCGCCGCGCCCGGCCGGCGCCGGGGCTTCGGGCACGGCCCAGGCGATCGTGGCGCACGCCCAGGCCGACCGGGTGGTGGGGGTCCTGCTGGTGCGCCTGGGCGGCTACGCGGTCGGCGTCTTCGCCGGCTCGCCGCCCCGGCTGGTCGGTTCGAAGACCGGCAGCAGGCCGGTGCATGGCCGCAGCGCGGCCGGCGGCTGGTCCCAGCAGCGCTTCGCGCGGCGCCGGGAGAACCAGGCCGCGACCGCGCTGCGGGCCGCCGCCGAAACCGCGGCCGGGGTATTCGGCCAGTACGGGCCGGGCGGCCTGGATGCGGTGGTGCTCGGCGGGGACAAGAGGTCGATGGCCGGGCTGCGCGGTGACGCGCGGCTGGCTCCGTACCTGGACCTGGCCACCGGCCGTTTCCTGACCGTGCCCGATCCGCGCCCGGCCGTGCTCAGGGAAATCCCGGCCGCCTACCTGGCCGTCCGCATCCGGCTGACCGAGCCGGAATCCGATCGCCAGGCTCCCGCCGACCGCGTAGACTAGATGCCGTGCTGCCGACAACGGATTAGGGAGACGCTCAGGGGGAGAGGTCTGTCCGTTTCCGTCCGTTACGCAGGAGCAGCTTAATCATGATCGTGGCCACCGACATCGAACTGCGGGCTGGCGCGCGCCTGCTGCTGGAAGGCGCGTCGTTCCAGGTCGCCACAGGGGACCGCATCGGCCTGGTGGGCCGGAACGGCGCGGGTAAGACCACGCTGGCCAAGGTGCTGGCCGGGCAGGATCCGGGTGTCCAGCCGGCTGCGGGTTCGGTCCGCCGGTCGGGCACCGTCGGGTACCTGCCGCAGGATCCGCGCACCGGTGACCTGGACGTGCTGGCCATCGACCGGGTGCTGTCGGCCCGCGGGCTCGACCAGATCCGGGCGGGCCTGCGCGCGGCCGAGGCCCAGATGGCCGACCCCGATGCCGGAGCGGCGGCCGCCGCCATCCGCAGGTACAGCAGGCTCGAGGAAAGGCTCGCCGTGCTGGGCGGCTACGCCGCCGAGTCCCAGGCGGCCGCGATCACCGCCAGCCTGGGCCTGCCCGACCGCGTCCTGCACCAGCCGCTGCACACCCTGTCCGGCGGCCAGCGGCGCCGGGTCGAGCTGGCCCGGATCCTGTTCTCCGATTCTGAGACCATGCTGCTCGACGAGCCGACCAACCACCTGGACGCCGATTCAGTGGCCTGGCTCCGCGATCACCTCAAGAGCTACCGTGGCGGGCTGGTGGTGATAAGCCACGACGTGGCCCTGCTCGCCGACGTGGTTAACAAGGTGTTCTACCTCGACGCCCAGCGCGCCTGCCTGGACGCCTACAACCTGGGCTGGAAGGCGTACCTGCAGCAGCGGGAGACCGATGAGCGGCGCCGGCGGCGGGAACGGGTCAACGCCGAGCGCCAGGCCGGCGCCCTGATGGCCCAGGCCGACAAGATGCGGGCCAAGGCCACCAAGGCCAGGGCGGCGCAGAACATGCAGCGCCGGGCCGAGCGGATGCTGGGCGGCGTGGAGGCCGAGCGGTCCGCGGACCGGGTGGCCAGGCTCCGCTTCCCGGTCCCCGCGCCGTGCGGCCGTACCCCGCTGTCCGCCGAGGGCCTGTCCAAGTCGTACGGGTCGACGGAGGTCTTCGTTGACGTCGACGTGGCCGTGGACCGGGGGAGCCGGGTGGTGGTGCTCGGGCTCAACGGCGCGGGGAAGACGACCCTGCTCCGGTTGCTGGCCGGCCTGGAAACTCCGGATACAGGAAAAGTCACGCCAGGGCATGGTCTCAGCCTTGGATATTACGCCCAGGAGCATGAAACGCTGGAAACTGAGCGGAGCGTCCTGGCTCACATGCGCACCGTCGCACCGGACCTTACCGAATCGCAGCAGCGTAGCGTTCTGGGGTCATTCCTGTTCTCCGGTGATGACGTGGAAAAGCCGGCCGGCGTGCTTTCCGGCGGCGAGAAGACGAGGCTGGCGCTGGCCCTTCTTGTCGTGTCCGGGGCCAACGTGCTGCTGCTGGACGAGCCCACCAACAACCTCGATCCGGCCAGCCGGGAAGAGGTCCTCGGTGCGCTGAGAAGCTTCCGCGGCGCGATAGTGCTCGTGACCCATGATGAAGGTGCGGTTGAGGCGCTATCACCAGAACGCGTTATCGTCCTGCCGGACGGCATAGAAGACGCGTGGAGTGAAGATTTCGCAGACCTTGTCGCACTCGCCTAAGTGCGCACTCACCCGGCGCTGTCGGGCAAAGGCTACGATTCCGCTATGGCTGGATAAAAATAGATGATCATTTGCGGTCATCTGGGTGGTCAATCCAGCGGCCATGCCTGATCATTGCGAAGGAGGATGTGTTACTCACTGGTGACTTCAGCTAACAGGAGGTGCATATGGCCGAGACGCTCAAGAAAGGGACACGGGTAACCGGCGTCGATCGCAGTAAGCTCGCGACGCAGCTGCGCCGGAGGTACGACTCCGGCGAGAGCATCCGTTCGCTGGCGGCCTCGACCGGCAGGTCGTACGGTTTCGTCCACCGGATTCTGACCGAGACCGGGGTGACGTTGCGCGGCCGCGGCGGGGCCACCCGCAGCGGCAAGAGCAAGGTTAAGCACTAAGGGCACCCTGTCCCACATCCAGGAGGCACCGGCCCGGCCCACGCGCCGGGACCCCGCCCGGAACCCCCTGGAGTTCGCTGCCAGCTGATAGCGTTCCCGCCCGGAACGGGAACGAATTCCGTCATCCGGGAGGTTTTCCAGATCATGTACGGCCGAGGCCACATGGTCATGGGGCGGGGGTTCAGGATGGACCCCTCCATCACCAAGCAGAAACTCAAGCCAGGCACGGTGCGCCGTATCGCCACCTACGCCCGGCCTTACCGGCTGCATCTGGCCATCTTCCTGTTCGCCACCTGCATCGACGCGCTGATCACCGTGGTCAACCCGCTGCTGCTGCGGGACCTCATCGACCACGGCATCCTGGCCCGCAACGACCGGGTGGTGATCGCGGTCGCGGTTGCGGTCGCCGCCGTGGCCATCTTCGACGCGATACTCGGCTTCGTGATCCGCTGGTTCTCCGCCCGGATCGGCGAGGGCCTCATCTACGACCTGCGCACCCAGGTGTTCAACCATGTCCAGCGGCAGCCGATCGCGTTCTTCACCCGGGCCCAGACCGGGTCGCTGGTCAGCCGCCTGGACGGCGACGTGGTGGGGGCGCAGCAGGCGATCACCTCCACGCTGTCCGGCGTGATATCCAACCTGCTCAGCCTGATCGTCATCCTGATCACCCTGTTCTACCTGTCCTGGCTGGTCAGCCTCATCGCCCTGGTCATGATCCCGCTGTTCATCCTGCCCGCCCGGCTGGTCGGGCGGCGGATGCAGCGGCTGACCCGGGAGAGCATGCAGCTCAATGCCGAGATGGGCTCGATGATGACCGAGCGGTTCAACGTCGCGGGCGCGATGCTGGTGAAGCTGTTCGGCAGGCCCTCCGCGGAGTCGGAGGCGTTCGGCGGCCGTGCGGTCAAGGTCCGCGACATCGGCGTGGTCACCGCGATGTACGGCCAGGTGTTCTTCGTGGCGCTGACCCTGCTGGCCTCGCTGGTGACCGCGCTGGTCTACGGGCTGGGCGGCACCCTGGTCATCCGGGGCACGCTCGAGATCGGCACGCTGGTTGCCCTGACCACGCTGCTCGGGCGGGTCTACGGCCCGATCACCTCGCTGAGCAACGTGCAGATCAACGTGATGACCGCCCTGGTCAGCTTCGACCGGGTCTTCGAGGTTCTCGACCTGAAGCCGCTCATCTCCGACAACCCTGACGCTGAGGTCCTGCCCGCCACGGTGCCCGGTGATGACGGGCAGCAGGTCGCGCCGGAGATCGAGTTCGACGACGTGTCGTTCCGCTACCCGTCGGCCAGCGAGGTATCACTGGCCTCGCTGGAGTCGATCGCGCTGCCTGGGCCCGAGCGGCCGGCCTCGGCCGCCGGGGTGCTGCACGAGGTCAGCTTCCGCGCGCCGTCAGGGAAGCTGACCGCGCTGGTCGGCCCGTCCGGGGCGGGCAAGACCACCATCACCGCCCTGGCCGCACGGCTGTATGACCCGAACCAGGGCAGCGTGCGGATCGGCGGTCATGACCTGCCGGACGTGACGCTCGAGTCACTGCACGACGTGGTGGGCGTGGTCACCCAGGACGCGCACCTGTTCCACGAGACGATCCGCTCCAACCTGCTGTACGCGCGGCCCGGGGCCACCGAGCTCGAGCTGATCGAGGCGTGCGAGGCGGCGCAGATCTGGGAGCTGATCGCCGGCCTGCCCGACGGGCTGGACACAGTCGTGGGTGACCGGGGGTACCGGCTGTCCGGCGGCGAGAAGCAGCGCGTGGCCCTGGCCCGGCTGCTGCTGAAGGCGCCGTCCGTAGTCGTGCTCGACGAGGCCACCGCCCACCTGGACTCCGAGTCGGAGGTGGCCGTGCAGCGGGCGCTGAAGCGGGCTCTGTCCGGCCGGACGTCCCTGGTCATCGCGCACCGGCTGTCCACCATCAGGGAAGCCGACCAGATCCTGGTGGTCGACGAGGGCCGGATCATCGAGCGCGGCACGCACGCCGAGCTGCTGGCCTCGGGCGGGCTGTACGCCGACCTGTATCACACCCAGTTCGCCGGCCAAGCGGTCTAAAAGGCGTAGCCGAGCCTGCGGAGTTCCTCGCCGGCGAGCTTGTCGACCTGACCGGCGTCTTCGCTGCTGAGCGCGGGTCCAGGCGGCCGTCGTGCGCGTCCGCGCTGACGGGAGGCGCGAGCCTCGTCGCGGATCTCGGCCGCCGATACCGTGGTGCCGACGAAGCGGGACAGGTCGACCACGGTGTCGTCGGGCCGGCTCAGGAGGGACTCGTACCTGATCGTCTTCAGCTGGTCGGCGGGCAGACTGCGGTGCAGCCTGGCGGCCAGCCGGACCGACCAGCGCCAGCGCAGCGCGCACCGGGCGGCAGGCGGCAGTCGCGGCCACATCTCGCGGTCGTTGTCCGATTCGATGCCGAAAAACGGATTGGGAAACTCGGTGTCCACGTTCACGAAACTCGGCCGGAACCATGACATGACTACGGGGTCGGCCAGCATGCTGGACACCACGTCCCGGCCGTCCCTGAGGACCTGGACAATCCGCGCATCGGGAAACGCGTAGATGAGCGCCTCGGCGCAGTAGATCAGATCCGGGCTCGCGTCACCGAATGTCTCCAGCCCGCGGACTTCGACGCACGGCCCTACGGCGTCGGCGGCGAGCCCAGCCGCCGAGCGGCACTCGCGCGTGCACTCCAGGCAGCTGTGCGGGGTCACCTGCCAGCCCTGCGCGAAGGCGTCCCTGATGACGGCGGCGGCGGCCTGGGTCCGGCCCTGGTACATCGACGGCCGCCGGGCGAAGGCGTAGACGACGCGCAGCACGCTGGGCTGGCCCATCGTGACGTGAAGGCCGGGGGACGCCTTGAGCGCGCGGCCGATCAGGCCTGCTCCTGAGTGCGGCGCGCCGACCACGAACACCGGCTGGTGAACGCTGCGGGAGTTGACGATAAGGATGTGACGAGCGGAGGCCATGATCGCCTGACAGTCTGGGTCTTGTTCAAGCTGGTCGGTCGGATCTGCTTAGCCTGGCACGCTCCGGCGCTCATCCCAGCGGCCGCGCCGGTGCTCCTCGGCGTGGTGGCCGAGGTTGAGCGCCGTGTGCACCAGCCGGACGTGGCTGAACGCTAGCGGCATCTTACCGACAAGCCTGCCGTAGCGAGGATCATACTCCTCACTCAACAGGCCGACATCGTTACGCAGGGCGAGCGACCGCTCCACATCTCCTCCTGGATGGGTGTCCCCCTGCCGATACCGTACTAGGCACCCTGTGCCCTTAGGCTGGCGTCATGCGGCTACTACCCAACGTAGTCCGCGGTGAACTCCGGCGGCGAGGCCGCCTGCTGCTCGCCGCCGGAGCGGTGGCTGCGGCCGCGACCGTGCTGGCCGGCTGCTCGCAGTTTGATGCCGCGCTCGGGCAGCGGCAAGCCATTGTCACCTTCCAGGACGGCACATCCCTGGCCCAGCGGCTGGCCGTGCGATCGGCCTGCAAGACCCCCACCGTGGTCCCGCAGCCGTTGCCGTCCAACCTCAACTCCCCGTACGCGCTCCAGCAAGTGATCTACCAGATCAACCACGCCAGCAACGCGGACGTGGCCGTGCTGGAAAAGTGCCTGTCCAAGTTCCATTCGGTAGCCGGCGTCACGCTGCAGGACTCGAGCGACGAGGGCAACTGACGCGTCCAGCTCGGCGCCCGCGACCCTTCGGGCCGGGTTGGCGGCACGGGGCGGGCCGGGTTGGCGGCACGGGGCGGGCTTGGCACGACTGGAGCTCCCGGGCTGATTTCCTATTTTGCCGACGCTATGTATAGTAAATCGAGCTTCTTTCCTATAAAAATGGTAGACATTAATGGCTTCGGGAGTATGAGATGCGACGTGTTACGGCCGCCGCGATGATCGGCGCGGCCCTGCTGCTGGCGGGCTGCTCCTCTTCGTCTTCCTCGTCAGCGGGCGCATCGAGTTCATCGGGTTCGGGCGGCAGCAGCGCCAGCTCAGACCCGGCGCCGGTGACAGTCCGGCTGGGCTTTCTCGAGAACATCACGCATGCATCCGCGCTCATCGCGCTGAAGGAGGGCTACTTCGCCAAGGACCTCGGCTCCGCGGGGACGTTGCAGCCGACCGCCTTCAGTACCGGGACCCAGGAGACGACGGCGCTGCTGGCCGGCCAGCTTGACGCCGCCTACGTCGGCCCCAACCCGGCCATCAATGCCTGGCAGAAGTCAGGCGGCACCGCGATCAGGATCGTGTCCGGCGCGGCGACCGGAGGCGCGTCGGTGGTCGTCGCCAAAGGGATCGCCTCGGCCGGCCAGCTCCGCGGCAAGACGCTGGCCACGCCGTCGCTCGGTAACACCCAGGACGTCGCTCTCCGCTACTGGCTGAAGCAGAACGGGCTGACGACCACCTCAACCGGCGGCGGCGATGCCTTCATCAAGCCGACCACACCGAACTCGGCCGCGGTCCTGGAGTTCAAGTCAGGGCAGATCGCGGGCGGCTCCGAGCCCGCGCCCTACGACATCGAAATGGTCAGTGACGGCGGCACGGTGCTGCTCAGCGAGCCAGGCGTCACCACCCTGCTGGTCGTGACGCAAAGCTTCCTGACCGCACACCCGGCGGTCGTGGCGGACCTGATCAAGGCCCAGATCCAGGCGAACGACTTCATCAAGTCCAACCCGACCCAGGCGGAGGCGGACACGAACGCCGAGCTGGCCGTCTACACCGGCAAGCCGCTCAAGTCGAGCCTGGTCGCGGCCTCGTTCAAGGAGATCACCTTCACCGATGACCCGGACGAGTCCTCGCTGACCAGCGACGCGTCGCAGGCCGTCGGGCTGGGCCTGCTCAAGCCGGTCAACCTGAGCGGCATCTTCGATCTCGGCCCGCTGAACCAGGCGCTGGCCGCGGCGGGCGAGTCGCAGGTCGGCTCGTAGGAGGGCGGGTGCCATGGTCAGGCAGGCAAATTCCGCGACGGTCACCGGCCAGCGCCCGGCTGTCGGAACAGGGTCCGTCCGGCTGGCGGGCGTGTCGAAGGTGTTCGGGCGGGGCGCCTCCGCCGTCAAGGCGCTGGACCAGATCACGCTCGAGGTCCCGCCGGGGGAGTTCACTTGCCTGATCGGGGCGTCGGGCTGCGGCAAGTCCACGCTGCTGTCCCTGGTCGCCGGGCTGGAGCAGCCCACCTCAGGCGAGGTATCGGCGTCCGGACGGGTGGCGTTCATGTTCCAGGAGCCTGCGCTGTTCCCGTGGCTCACCGCGGCCGGCAACATCGAGCTTGCCCTTCGGGCCCGCGGCGCCGGCCGGGCCGAGCGCCGGCAGCGGACCGCGGAGCTGCTGGAAACGGTCAACCTGAGCGGGTTCGGCGGGAAACGGCCGCATGAGCTGTCCGGCGGCATGCGGCAGCGGGTGGCGCTGGCCCGCGCGCTCGCCCAGGACGCCGACGTGCTGCTGATGGACGAGCCGTTCGGCGCGCTGGACGCGATGACGAGGGACCTGCTGCACGATGAGCTCGACCGCATCTGCGCCGGCCGGCAGCTGACCATCTTGTTCGTGACCCACAACGTGCAGGAGGCGGTCCGGCTCGGCGACCGGGTAGTGGTGCTGAGCAGCCGCCCGGGCCGGGTGGTCGAGGAGTTCGCGGTGCGCATCGAGCCCCCCCGGCGGATCGACTCGGCGCCGGTCGCGGAATTGGCCGCGCAGATCACCGACCGGCTGCGGGAGGAGATGAGCCATGCCGCCCGGTGACAACCCGACATCGCGGCCAGCTTACGCGGAGAGGCTGGCTTGGCTCGAGTCGCTCGACGCGGCGACGCCGCCGGAGCAGCAGCGCGGACACCGCCTGCTCAACCGTGGCTGGGCGGGCCTGTGGCCCATGGTGCTCGCGATCGCCATCATGCTGGCCGTATGGGAAGTGATCGCCGCCAGCGGCTGGAAGAAGCTGATCTTCCCCGCGCCGGGCCCGACCCTGGCCAACCTGTGGGATCAGCTGGGGACCGGCGAGCTCTGGCACGCCATCGGCGTCACCGCCCTGCGCGCCATCATCGGATTCGCGCTCGCGGTAGTCATCGGCTCGGTCATCGGCGCGCTGGTCTCGCGGATCCCGCCCCTGCGGGCGGGCGTCGGCTCGCTGATCACCGGGCTGCAGACTTTGCCGTCGATCGCTTGGTTCCCGTTCGCGATCATCCTGTTCGGCATCACCACGACCACCATCTTGTTCGTCATCATCCTTGGCGCCGCCCCGTCAGTCGCCAACGGCCTTATCGCCGGCGTGGACTACACCCCGCCGCTTCTGCTGCGGGCGGGCAAGATGATGGGGCTGCGCAGGCTTTCGCTGTACCGATACCTGATCCTGCCGGCCTCGCTGCCCGCGTTCGTGGCCGGGCTGCGGCAGGGCTGGGCCTTCGCGTGGCGCAGCCTGATGGCGGGCGAACTGTTGGTCACCATCGCGGGCCAGCCGTCCCTGGGCGTGCTGCTGTCGACGGACCAGGCCCAGGCTGACATGGAAAGCGCTACCGCGATCATCATCGTGATCTTGATCCTGGGCATCATCGTGCACACGCTGTTCGGCATGGCCGACCGGGCCATCCGCCGCCGCTGGGGCCTGACCGGCACTGTCTAGGACCGGCACTGTCTAGGACCGGCACTGTCTAGGACCGGCACTGTCTAGGACCGGCACTGTCTAGGACCGGCAACGTCTAGCGGCGGACTGGGATCGGGGTTACCGCCACGAGATACCCTGTCCGTTCAGCATAAATTTCAGAGCCTGCGCGGCCCGGCGGAATTCGGCTGGGCCGCTGAAGCCGCCGAACCGGCCGGCCTGGGCCAGGTGCGGCTCGAGTGACATGAAGCCGGCGAAGCCCTCCTCGCGCAGCGCGGCCAGCGTCTCGGCCAGCTGCCCGTCGCCGTGGCCGGCCGGGACGACCTCGCCGGTCGCGGCCAGCGCGTCCTTGACCTGCAGGTAGACCAGGTGGGGCCGGAGCAGGCCGTAGGCGTCGGAGAACGGCCTGACGCCGCACTGCACGAAGTTGGCCGGGTCGAAGGTGGCCTGCAGGGCAGGCGAGCCGACGGCGGTGATCAGGTCGGCGCACCGGCCGGGGAGGTCACCGTAGATCTCCTTCTCGTTCTCGTGGGCCAGGATCAGGCCGTGCTCCTCGGCGATCGCGGTCAGGGCGCCCATGCGGTCGATCACCTCGCCGCGGTGCTGCTCCGGCGGCTGGCCGGCCGGGATGAAGAAGGAGAAGACCCGGACAATCGAGGTGCCGAGCTCGCCGGCGATGTCGGCCACCCGGCGCATCCGGTCCAGCTCGGGGCCGAACGGCGCCGCGATCGCGATCTTGCCGATGGGGGAGCCGATCGCGGAGACCCGCACCCCGGCCTGGTCCAGGGCCGCGCGGAAGGCAGCCAGATGCTGGCTGGTGAAGTCGGCCACGTTCACCGACCAGGCGCTGCGCAGCTCGAGGTGGGCGATGGACTCGGCCGCCAGGGTGGCCAGCTGGGCCCGCGGGTCGGGCGAGATCTCGTCGGCGAAACCGCTGAGGATGACGCTCATCGGCCGAGGGTGACGGTCCGGCCGGAACGGGACGATTCGTACACGGCGCAGACGATCTCCAGCGCGTCGCGGCCGTCCTGGCCGGTGACGGCCGGCTCGCGCCCGGCATCGGCGGCCGCGAGCAGGTCGGCGAGCTGCGCGGCGTGGCTGGCCACCTCAAGGGCGGCCGGATCGGCCGCCGCGCTCCCGGCCTGGCCCGCGGCAGGCTCAGCCGGGGCCTCCTGGCCGTGGCCGGCGGCGAGCGCGCGCCGGGTGAGCCGGCCGTCCTCGACGATCACGGTACCCGCGGTCCCGGTGATCTCCAGGCGCTGCGGGAAACCGGGGTAAGCGGCGGTGCTCGACAGGATGGTGCCGACGGCCCCCGAGGCGAACCTGACGATGGCCAGCGAGGTGTCCTCCACCTCGATCTGGTGGGCCTGGGTGGTGCACACCGCCGTGACCTCGGCGGGCGATCCGAGGCACCAGCGGAGCAGGTCGACGTAGTGCACGCCCTGGTTCATCAGCGAGCCGCCGTCCATGGCGTAGGTGCCGCGCCAGGCCGCGCTGTCGTAGTAGGCCTGGCCGCGGTACCACTTGGTGCTGGCCTCGCCGAGCACGAGCCGGCCCAGGGCACCGGCGTCGAGCAGGCGCCTCAGCTCCACCAGGCCGGGGTCGAAACGGTGCTGGGAGATGACCGTCAGCGCCACCCCGGCGCCCCGGGCCGCCTCGATGAGCCGGTCCGCGGCAGCCAGGCTGACGTCGATCGGCTTCTCCACGGCCAGGTGCTTGCCCGCCCGGGCTGCGCGGATGCCGATCTCCGCGTGCAGGCCGCTCGGCACGCACACGCACACCACCTCGATGTCGGGGCGGGCGAGCAGGGCGCCGAGGTCGGGCTCGGCCCGGCAGCCGCGCGCGCCGGCGAAGGCCGCGGCCGGGCCGGCGGCCACGTCGGTGACCGCCACCAGCCGGGCGTCCGGCAGCACGGTTTTCGACAGCAGGGCGATGGCGTTGGCGTGGATCGCCGCGATCACTCCGGTGCCGACGATCCCGAAACCGCGGGTCACGGCGTCACCTCCATCCAGGCGGCCAGCTTGGCCAGGTGCTGCGGCAGCGCGACCTCGGGCGCTTCGATCTCGGGGTGCCAGCGTTTCTCCCACTCAACCGAGATCCAGCCCTGGTAGCCGCCCGCCGCGAGCAGGCCGAGCATCTGGATGACCGGCACCTCGCCCTCGCCGAGCAGGACCAGCTCCCAGTCACCGCCGGGCCTGCGGCGGGCATCCTTGACCTGCGCGAGCAGGATACGCCGGCCGAGGTTGGCGTAGACGTCGGCGGGCGGCTCGCCCATGCGGTGCGGGTGGTGGCTGTCCCATACCGCGCCTACCCAGTCCGGGTCGGCCATGGCCAGTAGCTCGGCCACCACCGACGAGGCGGAGAAGTCGTCGTGGGTCTCGACCCCGATGGCGACACCGAGCCGCTGAGCCAGCGGCACGCACGACTCGAGCACCCGGGCCGCGGCCCTGAGCTGCTCCTGGCGTTCCGCCCGGTCAGCGGCCAGCGCACCGCCGAACACGCGGACCAGCGGGGACTCCCAGTCGCTGGCCAGCTCGAGGAACCGGCGCAGCTCGGGACCTGGATCCGTACCGGTCAGGCGGATCGAGCTGTCCACCGCGATGACCGGCAGCCCGGCGGCGGTTACGGTCCGCTTGATCGCAGCGCGAGCGGCGGCGGGCATCCACGGGTCGATCAGCTCACCGTCGATGAGCCGCAGCTCGACGCCCGCGTAACCCCAGCGGCGGCCGAGAGAGACGGCCGAGGCCAGGGTGGCGTCCGGGAACGCCAGCGTGCTGAAGGCGACGCGCACCGGCGAGTTAGGGGACCCGCCGGCCTCAGTAGGCACTACAGACACATGTGCCCCTTTATTCTCACGAGGAACATGAACAGATACCTTGCGCCATGGCTCCCTGTTAACTAGCTGGGCTAATGTGATGGTGGGGTGAGGCCCGTTCCTGACCGAGCGAGACGGCCAGGAACGGGCCCGCTTGTTGCTGCGACCGCCGGCGACGGCTACCGCGGTTGCAGGTGCAGGATTACTACCTCATCGGTGCCGGAGCCGGGACCGTTGTTCGTTCCCGACGGCTGGCCGCTGTCATACGGGTTCGACTGGCTCGGCCAGCCGGTGTAGTTCTGCGAGTTGTACTCGAACCATTCCGGCGCGGTGGTGACCGGGATTACCGGCAGGTTGGCCGCGACGTACTGCTCGAGCGGGAGGAGGTCGGTGGCCTGTTGCGAGACCGTCGTGGCCCCGGCCAGTGTGGCTATGTCGGCGTTGAGCGCCGGGTCGCTCAGCCGCTCGTAGTCGCCGACGGCGGCCGAGCCGGAGGCGAGTGCGCTGTTCAGCCAGCCGTCGTACATGTTGTACGGGCTGATCCCGCCGTTCGACCAGTGCTCGGTCACGGAGAAGTCGCCGTCGGCGACATCAGCGTTCCAGGCGTCCACGGACAGGCCCTGGAATGTCGCGTCGATCCCGGCCGCCTTCAGTTCCTGGGCGGCGATGGAGTCGACCTCAGACATATCCGTGTACGCGGTGGGGCTGATGATCGTTATCGCGACGGTCTGGCCGCCCTTTTCGAAGAAGCCGTTGCTTCCCTTCGTGAAGCCGGCCTTGGTCAGGACCTGCTCGGCCGCGGCCACGTTGCTGGTGCTCGGCATGGTCGCCGACGTCACCGGTCCGGCCCAGGCCTGGAAGGTCGGCAGTGTCAGCCCGCCCGATTCGGTGATGGGGCTGGCGAGGCCGGCCTCGCCCTCGGAGGCGAGCAGGGTGCGGTTGACCGCGAGGCTGATCGCCTGCCGTACGGCCAGCTGGTTGGTCGGCCACTTGGTCAGGTTCGGCTCGAGGCTCTCATCGCCGCCGGCCGCCTCCCAGTAGCCGTGGTGGGCCGGGTCGGTGTCGACGAACTCCTTCTGCAGGCCCGGGATGTAGTTCCCGGTCCAGTCGATCTGGTTGGAGAACAGCGCGCTGAGCGCGCCGGTGTTGGAGGTGTAGACCGGGAAGTCGACGTTCGGGACCTTGACGAGGGCGGCCTGCCAGTAGTAGGGGTTCTTCTTCAGGATGATGCCTTGCGGCGTGAAGCTGCCCAGCATGTACGGCCCGGTACCGACCGGGGTCGCGTCGGTGAAGGTCGCCGGGTTGACGCCGTTCCACTGCGCCTTCGGCACGATCGCCTGGCCGGCGATTTCCTCTAGGTTGGTGTACTGGGATGTCGGGAACGTGAGCGTCACGGTGTTGCCGGACGTGCTCACGCTGGAGATGTTCAGGCCGCCGCTGTTGATCGACGCGTTGGCCTTCACCATGTCGAAGGTGAAGGCGACGTCGGCCGGGGTCAGCGCAGTGCCGTTGTTCCACTTCACGCCCTGGCGGATCGTGAACGTGATCGTCTTGTCGCCGTTAGACCACGCATAGGACGTGGCGAGCCACGGGTAGTTGATCGTCGGCGAGGCGAGGTCGAACTGGATCAGCGGCTCGTAGATGAGCCCGGTCGCGCCCATGCCGTAGGCGGCCGGGGTGGGGTCGAATGGATTGAAGTCCTGGGTGATGGTGGTCTCCGGCGAGCTCTCCATGACCAGGGTCTTCCCCGTGGTCGCGGCGCTGCTCGAGCTCGATGCCGAGCTGGAGCCGGAGCTGGAGCACGCGCCCAGCCCGACCGCGAGCAAGGAGGCGGTCCCTACCGCGAAGAGCCATCTAGTTCTGTGCAATCTCCTCATCAGTCTCGTCTTTCTCTCGGGTTTCATCGGTTGTGGACTATGTGGTCGTGGTGTCGCTACCCCCCCGTGGCCCGGAGACGAGCTCCGGTGCGGCGGCGTCCAGGTGCCAGCAGGCCGCGCCTCGCGTGTCCGAGATCTGCGTCAGGGCCGGGTCCTCCCGCCGGCATAGGTCATCGGCGAACGGGCACCTGGGATGGAACGGGCAGCCCTGCGCGGCCGCGTCGTCCAGGTGCTGCGGCCTTCCGGAGGCGGTGGCGGGCCCCTGGCGCCGGCTGCCGCCGCGAAGCGCGCTGCCGAGGTTGTCCGGGTCCGGCGCGGAGGCCACCAGTAGCTGCGTGTAGGGATGCGCCGGGTCCTGGGTGAGCTCCTCGGCCGGGCCGCGCTCGACGATCTCTCCGGCGTACATGACCAGGATCTCGTCCGCGAAGTAGCGGGCCGAGGCGATGTCGTGGGTGATGTAGAGCATCGCGAGCCTGAAACGCCGGCGGAGGTCGTCGAGCAGGTTGAGCATCTCCAGCCGGATCGAGACGTCCAGCATGGACACTGGTTCGTCGGCGAGCAGCACGCTCGGGCGGGCGGCCAGCGCACGGGCGAAGGAGACCCGCTGGCGCTGGCCGCCGGACAGTTCGTGCGGGTACTTGGCCAGGAACTGCTTGGCCGGCGTGAGCCGGACCTGCTCCATCAGCGCGACGACCTCCTGGCCGACCTTCGCGTCCCGGCCCTGATGAAGCTTCACCGGGCGCTCGAGGTGATAGCGCACGGTGTGTATCGGGTTGAGCGAGGAGAACGGGTCCTGGAACACGAGCTGGACCTCGCTCTTGTACCGCCGGAAGTCCCTGCGGCCGGACACCTGCACCTGCCGGCCGTCCAGCCGGATCGTGCCGGAGGTGAGCCGTTCCTGCCCGGCCAGCAGCCTGGCCGCGGTGGACTTGCCCGAACCGCTCTCGCCGACGAGCGCGACGACGGCGCCGCGGTACAGGTTGAAGGAGACATCCCGGACCGCGTGCAGCGTGTGGCCGCGGCCGACCCGGAAGTCCTTGCTGAGCGAGATCGCCTCCATGGCGAGCGGCCCGCGTGCCGCAGCCGCGGACGTCAGGGTCTGTTCGCTCATGGTTCCTGCTCCCCGGCTGGGCTTCCCGGGGCCGCGGACGGCCCGGGCGGCGGCGCCGGAGTGTCCGGAAGCACGAACGGGCAGGCCGTCACGTGGTCCGGATCGCTGGACGTGGTGACCGGCAGCAGTCGCATGTCCACCTCCCGGCACTCCGGCCTGGCGTACCCGCAGCGGGGCTCGAACGGGCAGCCGGGGGGCGGGTCGTGCAGATCGGGCGGCGAGCCCGGGATCCCGGTCAGCTCGCGGCGGGGTCCGCGCAGCGACGGGAACGAGTTGAGCAGGCCCTTGGTGTAGGGGTGAGCGGCCTCGCGGTGGATCTCGTCCGACGTGGCGATTTCGACAAACTGGCCGGCGTACATCACGGCGATCCGGTCGGTGAGTTCGAGCAGGAGCGAGAGATCGTGGGTGATGAACAGTATCGAGAAACCCAGGCGGTCTTTGAGCTCGATGATCTGGGCCAGGATGTCCCGCTGCACCACCACGTCGAGCGCGGTGGTCGGCTCGTCCATGATGATGATCTCCGGTTCGGCGGCCAGCGCCATGGCGATCATCACCCGCTGGCGCATGCCGCCGGACAGCTCATGCGGATAGCTGCGCAGCCGGGACCGGGGGATGCCGACGAGGTCGAGCAAGGATGCGGCCCTGGAGTGGGCTTCGTCCCTCGGCATCTTCAGGTGGGCGTGGATGGCGTCGAGCAGCTGGTCGCGGACGTTGAGCACCGGGTTGAGCGCGTTCATCGCGCTCTGGAAGACGATGGCGATCTCGCGCCAGCGCAGCCGCCGCAGCTCATCCGGCCGCATCTTCAGTACGTCGGCAGGCCTGGACACCCGGCGGCCGCTGTAGGTGACGCTGCCGTTCGTGACCAGCGCGGGGGCGCGCAGCAGGCGGCAGGCGCCGTAGGCCAGCGTCGACTTGCCCGACCCGCTCTCGCCCGCCAGGCCGACCACCTCGCTGGCCCCGAGGGCGAGGTTCACATGGTCCACGGCGCGCACATCGCCGGCCGGGGTGCGGTACACAACCGACAGGTCGCGGATGTCGAGTACGGGACCGGAGCCCGGGGCGCCGGCGTCGGCCGGGGATGAGCTGGCCGCGGGACCGGCCGCCGCGCTGGCCGCGGGACCGGCCGCCGCGCTGGCCGCGCGGTGGGTGGCCCGGTCAAAGGCCCGGCCGGCGGCCTGGCCGATGGCGCGGTCGGCCGCCGGGTCCGCGCTCATCGGCGCTCACCCGCGTCGGCCTCGTCGAGCAGCGAACTTCGCGAGAACGAGTGCAGGAAGCCGGCGAGCCCGTTGCGGCGCAGCGAGATCTCGCTCAGCACGGGCGTGGGGTCCGCGGGCTTGAGCCAACGCCCGGCGATCCTGCTGGCACTGCTCGCGTCGCGCAGGCGGGGGTTGCCGAGCTCGTCGATGCCCGTATTCAGCAGCACCAGGGCGGTGCCCATGAGCGCCACCGCCAGGCCCGGCGGCACGAACCACCACCAGGCCCCGAGCTGCAGTGCCTGCTGGCTCTGGGCCCAGTAGAGCATGGTTCCCAGGCTCCAGCTGTTCAGGTCGGCGACCCCGATGAAGGCGAGGGCGACGGAGGCCCCGATGGCGTACAGCACGGTGTTCACGAAGCTCGCCGCGATCAGGCTTACCTCGTTGGGGACGATCTCGAAGGCGATGATCCGCCAGGTTCCCTCCCCGGTCTCCCGGGACGCGGCCACGAAGTCGCGATTGCGGATGGCCAGGGTCTGGGCCCGCATCACCCGCGCCCCCCACGGCCAGCCCAGCAGGGCGAGCACGACGATGGTCGGCGTCTCTCCCCGGTTCGGGAAGTAGCCGAGCAGGACGATGAGCAGCGGCAGCGCCGGAATGACCAGGAACACGTTGGTGAGCAGCGACAGCAGTTCATCCCAGAAGCCGCCGAGGAAGGCGGACGTGACGCCTACGATCACGGCGAGCGCCGTGGCCACCACGCCGACGATGAGCCCGAGCTCCAGGGTGAGGCGGATCCCGACCAGGAGCTGGGATAGCACGTCTTGCCCGCTCTGCGTGGTACCGAGCAGATGCGCCGCGCTGGGCGCGTTCATCGACGCGTTCGGGTTGGGGTTCTGGTACGACGGGTCATAGGGGGTGACCAGCGGCCCGATGATGGCCGTGAGCACGAAGAGGCCGAACAGGACAACGCCCGCCTTGGCCTTGGTCGGCATCCGGCGCCACCAGCCGGGCTGGGGCGCTTCCTGGGTGACGGCGGTGAGTTCAGTGCTGATGACCGGTGCGACCGTCATCGCGTCGCCTCCCGGGATCGGGCGCGGGGATCGACGAACACGATGATGAGGTCGACGATCAGGTTGGCGAGCAGGACAGAGAAGGTGATCACCAGGAAGATCCCCTGCGTCAGCGCGTAGTCGTCCGAGCTGACCGCGTTGATCAGCAGCAGGCCGATCCCGGGGTAGGAGAAGACGATCTCCATGATCAGGGCGCCGGATACCACGAAGCCGATCGCCAGGCCGAAGCCCTGCAGCTGCGGCAGGATCGCGTTGCGCGCGGCGTAGGTGAAGATGACCCTGCGGTTGGGCAGGCCCTTGGCCTGGGCGGCGACCACGTAGTCCTCGCCGACGGTCGTGATCATGACGTTGCGCATCTGCAGCATCCAGCCGGCTATCGAGGTGAGCACGATCGTGAGGGCCGGGAGCAGCGAGTGGTCGATGGCGCTGCCGATGAACGCCCAGTGCCAGCCCGGGATCAGGCCCTGGCCGTAGCCCTGGCCGATCGGGAAGACGTGGAGCTTGACCGCGAACAACTCGAGCAGGATCAGCGCGAAGAAGAAGTAGGGAATCGCCTGCAGGAACATGAGCCCGGGCAGCACGCGGTCCAGCCCGCCGCCGTGCCGCCAGCCGGCCGCAATGCCGAGGACGGTACCCACTGCGAAGGCAATCACGGTCGCGCTGCCCACCAGGATGATCGTCCAGGGCAGGGCCTCACCGAGCAGGGTGGAGACCTGGGCCGGGAATTCGCTGGAGCTGGTCCCGAGGTTAAAGTGGGCCACGTCGACGAGATAGGCCCAGTACTGATGCCAGATCGAGCCCGCATTTCCCACGCCGAGCATGGCCTCGATCGCGCGGTAGGCCGAGGGCTGCAGGTCGGTGAACTTCGACATGATGCTCTCGACCGCGTTCCCCGGCACCAGGCGCGGGATAGCGAAGTTGATGGTGAGCGCCACCCAGGCCGCGACGACGTAGAAGACCAGGCGGCGAATGATGAAGGACATGGTGCCTCCTATGCCTTCGCTGGCATCCGGGCCGCGCGCCGGGCAGGCCGTTTGCTGGGCGCGGCCCCGTCGCGGCCGGCCCCGTCGCGTTCGGCCCGGAGCGGCAGGACCGGCTGGCGGGTCCCGGCTTCAGCGGAACAGCCGCAGCTGGATCGCAGCACCAGTTCGGTCGGCAGCAGCTCCACGGCCGGGCTCAGGTCCGGGTCGGCGATCCGGTCGAGCAGCCGGGCACAGGCCCGCTCGCCGAGCAGGCGCATCGGCTGGTGAACGGTGGTCAGCGTCGGGTCGTACAGGCTGCCGAGCACGATGTCATCGAAGCCGACCACGGCCACCTCGTCGGGCACGCGCACGCCCCCCGCCGCGAAGGCCCTGAGTACCCCGATCGCCATCTGGTCGTTGGCGCACACCACGGCATCGGGCATCGCCCCGCGGTGCCGGGCGAGCAGGTTCTCGGCGGCCTGCTCGCCGCTGCGCACGCTGAGGATGCCCTGTACGGAGCCGATCAGCCGGCTTCGCGGATGCTCGCGCAGCACATGCTCAAGGGCCAGCCGTCGCTCGCCCGCGTCGGGGGAGTTCGGCGGCCCGTCGATGTGGAACAGCCGCCGCTTGCCGTGATCGATGATGAGGTGGCTGATGATCGCCGCCGAGCCCGAGAAGTTGTCGGCCGCGACCACATCGGCCGCCGTCTCGCCCGGCGTCCCGGCGATGACCACCACGGGCACCCGCGCGGCCAGTCGCTCGATGATGGGGGAGGCGACGAAACCCTCGCCGATGAGGATCCCGTCGACCTTGCCGGACAGCGAGTCCAGCCGGGAGAAGTCGGACCGGTCGCCCTGCATGAAGGTGATCAGCAGGGACCAGTTGCGGTGCCTGATGCGGGCCTCGACGCCGCGCAGCACCTCGTCGTAGTACAGCAGGCCCACGTTCTCGATGTCGAAGTGCTCGAGCTCGCGCTCCACGCACACCAGGCCGATCACGTCCTTGCGGCGGCGGGACAGGCTCTGCGCCGCGCCGTCGGGGACGTAACCGAGCTCCTCGATGGCCTGCTGGACCCGGAGCCGGGTGGCTTCGCGGACCCGATCCTGGCCGTGGACGACCCTCGAGACGGTCGCCGTAGACACGCCCGCCAGGCGCGCCACGTCGTAGAGGGTTACCACTTTTTCCCGATCAGCGACATTGCTGTCATTTCCTTATTTACCGGGATGTAAGCGTTTACACCGAAAATCTAAGCGCTTACACTAACCCTCAGCACAGGGGCCGTCAAGGTCCGTAGCCGCGCACAAGGAGAGGCTGATGACTGGTTCCAACGGCGCCCTGGACTTCCCCGAAGGCTTTATCTGGGGAGCGGCGACGGCTGCCTACCAGATCGAGGGGGCGGCCAGCCTCGACGGCAAGGGCCCGTCGGTATGGGACACCTTCAGCCACACGCCGGGCAACGTCCGCGGCGGGGACACCGGCGACGTGGCCTGCGACTCCTACCGCCGGTACCCCGAGGATGTCGCGCTGCTGGCCGCCCTCGGCCTGCGTGACTACCGCTTCTCGGTGTCCTGGCCGCGGGTGCAGCCGGGCGGCCGCGGCCCGGTCAATCAGAAGGGACTGGACTACTACCGGGCGCTGCTCGATGAGCTCGCCGAGCACGGCATCGCGGCCACGGTAACGGTGTACCACTGGGACCTGCCGCAGGAACTGCAGGACGCTGGCGGCTGGGCGGTGCGCGATACCGCCGAGCGGTTCGCCGAGTACGCGATGCTGTGCGCGGAGGCCCTCGGCGACCGGGTGACCCGCTGGATCACCGTGAACGAGCCGCAGGTGGTGTCCAACAACGGCTACCGTCACGGCCAGCATGCTCCCGGGCTGCGGGACGCCGCCGCGGCGGCCGCCACCACCCATCACCTGCTGGTCGGGCACGGGCTCGCCACCCAGGCCCTGCGCGCCGCCGGAGCCGGCCAGGTCGGCATCAGCCTCGACCTGCACCCGGTCCGGGTCCTGGGTGACGGCCGCCCGGAGGAACTGCAGACTGCCCGGCTGATCACCGACGCCATGGTGAATGGCATCTACCTCGAGTCGGTGCTGGACGGGCGTTACCCGGCGCACGCCCCGGCGGCCCTGCTCCCGCCGCCCGGGCTGGTGGCTGACGGCGACATGGAGCTCATCAGCCAGCAGCTGGACTTCCTCGGCATCAACTACTACTCGCCGATCTTCCTGCGCGCGGGCGACGTGAGCGACCTGCGGCGCAACGAGGAACCCGCCCGGAGCGCAGTACCAGGAGTGGTGGAGTACCGGCCGGACTGGCTGGAGCAGACCACGATGAACTGGCTCGTCGACGCCGACGGGCTGCACGAGATCCTGCTCGAGGTGTCGAAGCAGGCTCCCGGCCTGCCGCTCTACATCACCGAGAACGGCCGCGCCGCCGAGGACTACGTCAACCCGCAGGGCGAGGTCGACGACGTGGAACGGGTCAGGTACCTGCACACGCACCTGGACGCCGCCGCGCGGGCCATCAGGGACGGGGCCAGCCTGGCCGGCTACTTCGTCTGGTCGCTGCTGGACAACTTCGAGTGGGCCTGGGGCTACCAGAAGCGGTTCGGCATCGTCTTCGTCGACTTCGGCACCCAGCGCCGGATCCCCAAGGCCAGCGCGCGCTTCTACGCCGACGTGGCGCGGGCCAACGCCGTGCCGCCGCCGCATGCCGCTGTAAGCGCCCTACCGTGAGATAGACCGCGGACGGGCCAGTCCCGGGTTAGCCCCGGGGTTAGCCTGGCGCCATGCCAGCCGGATTTCATCACATCACCCTGAACGTGACCGATCTGGAGCGGGCCGGCCAGGAAGGCCCTGACGATATCCCGCCGCACCGCGGCCTCGGCTTCGGGCGCGGCGTCCGCCTGCTGTACGCGCCGGCGGGCCCGGCTGGCCAGCTGCCGGGCGGCCGCGGGGGAGCGGTCGACGATCGGGGCAATCTCGTCGAACGGCACGGCGAACATATCGTGCAGCACGAAGGCGAGCCGTTCCGCCGGGGTCAGCGTGTCCAGGACGACGAGCAGCGCGAGGCCCAGGGAGTCGGCCAGGACCGCCTCGTGCTCCGGGTCGGTGTGATCGGCGCCCGCTGCGCTGCTCACGGCCGGCGAGTCGATAGGCTCTTCCCGCCGTGAGGCCCGCGAGCTCAGCATGTTCAGCGCGACCCGGGCCACGATCGTAGTCAGCCAGCCGCCCAGGTTCTCCACCCCGTCGGCTCCGGAGCGGCTGAGCCGCAGCCAGGTCTCCTGCACGGCGTCGTCGGCCTCGCTCGCCGAGCCGAGGACCCGGTAGGCCACGGCCCGCAGATCGGCCCGGTTCTCCTCGAACCGCTCGGCCAGCCAGTCACGTTCGTTCATCGGTCGCATTCCTCCGTTGCCACTGTCATATCAATGACCGCCGGCATCCCGCCGATGTGACCGGCCGCGACGAGGAACTTCCACCCATCTGGCCGGGCGATCACAGGTCGCCGTGGCTTCGATGGTCAGACGTCGGCCGGGCCGGGCATTGGCAGAATTGGCATCCGCCCCTCTACGGGCCGCAGGCTCCACCAGATCTGCGCAATGAACCTGGCCAGGGAGTACTGGACCACCTGGCCGGGTCATCGACCTGTCCGGACCCTCCGGCGCGATCGTCAGCGCCTGCCTCGCCCACGGCGTGCAGGGCGCCGAACGCCGCTTCCGTGGTGACCGCGAACGGGATGATCTGTTCGGCGGACTCCGCTCGGATCTGCCCCAGCGGGCACGGGCGTCCGCTGGCCACGCCTCGACGACGTGTCGCGCACTATCACGACGAGGACGTACAGCAGCAGGAGCGTTACTCCATCGAAGAACAGGCCTCCGGCAATGTTCGCGATCGCCGCGCCGTCGCCACTGATGAGAATCCGCCCCCTGCCCCAGGCCCAGAGCGGGTCGCGGACACCGAACGGCTGGCCGAGTGGCACCTGGCTGCCCCAGGTGACGTCCGCGCCGCTTTTGGAGAGGTAGCCTTCGGTCACCGGGTGGCAGCCGACCCGGTGCCCGACCCCGCCGCTGCAGGCCTGACCATACGACGCCGGGTTGAAGGTGTCCTGGTTCTCCGCGCCGACCACATATGCCCACGAGTCCACCTCGGCGGGCAGAATGAACACGGTGAGACCGGTCAACGCGACGAGCATAACGATGACAAACACCCAGCTGCCGCGGTGGCGTGGCGGATAGCGATGCGCGTGGGCGTACAGCGGGTAATGCGAAACGTTGCCCTTCGCGCTGACCCGGACGGCCGCGTCGGCGCGGTGAATGCGTGCTGTATCGACGATTACCACAATCAGCCCGGCCAGAGCCAGAGCGAGCAGCATGAAGACCGTGATAACGCTGAGGATTTCCGCCGTCCCGGTAAGGTTCCCGAACAGGTTTACGTCGATCCCCACATACACCGCGAGGCCAATCACACTGCCTACCGCCACCCAGGCCCACCCGCGCCGCCGGTGATGCAGCCCGACAAGCTTGGCGACATCCGATGACTCGCTGGTAGCCCGCCGTGCTGGCGCTTCCGGCATCGGATTCTCCTCACTTGAATTGCGCCGTCTCCCGCCGTGCATACCACGAGCGGTGCCGGCCTGCCCCGGCCGGCAGTACGGCAAGCCTTCGCCATCAGCTGGCAGCCGAGCTGCCTGAGGTCACAGCCCGGTCGCTCCGTCGACGCGCTCCCTGAGCAGGTCGGCGTGTCCGTTGTGGCGGGCGTACTCCCCGATCAGGTGCAGGTAGATCCAGCGCAAGCTGATATCGTCCCGGCCGTCGGCCCCGGGCAGGGTCTCATCAAGGGAGCGGTCGGCCACCGCCGCCCGGACCAGGTCCACTTCGCGCTGGTAGGTAGCCAGGTCCGCCCCGGCCTGGGCAGCGCCCGCGTCGTCGAAGTCGCCGTCCGGGTTCTCGCCGACGGAGTAGACCGGCCTGGCAGGCTGCCGGGCGAATCCGCGCCGGAACCAACCCCGCTCGACGTCGGTCATGTGCCTGACCAGGCCGAGCAGGGACATCCGCGACGGTTCCACGCTGCGTTCCGCCAGCTGCTCGGCGGTCAGCCCGGAGCACTTGTGCAGCAAGGTGAGCCGGTGCAGGTCGAGCAGCCCGTCGAGCATCGCGCGCTCGTCCCCGGCCCGGGCCACAGGCTCGCGCACCACCTCAGGTGCCGTCCAGGTCATCGCCTCATCATAAAAGCCTCATCACAAAAAACCAGTGGCGGGGCGCACTGCGGTGCACGGCGGCCGCGACGCCATCATCTACGCCGCCGCCCTCCAGCCGGCGTGAGCGCCGCCCGCCGGCAGGCCGGCCGGTGATCGCCGGCTATGACATCGGCAGCCGGATCGCCCAGGCCATCGCCAGGGACCGCCGCTGCTGGCGGGCCCGGCGCGATGGCATACTCAGCCCCATGAAGTTCCGTGCCACGGTAGAGCTGAACGGCAACTCCCACCGCAAGGAATGGGTGCGCTGGGTGGAGGAGGCCAAGAAGGCGGAGACCCGCGCGGCCCGCATCGGCAGGACCGTCGAGGCCCTGCACGAGGGCAAGAGCGCGCGTTAGGCGCCGGGTCCGGCCGGACCGGGTGCCATGGCCTTCGCGTCTGACCAGCTCCGCACGATGGTGGTGTCGGAGATGAAGCGGACCCCGCAGCCCGGCGCCCAGCGGCCAGCCGCCTCCCGCAGGCACTCCTCCACAATCCCGGATACCGTCTCGGCCTGTTCGCGCGGGCAGTGCACCAGCAGCTCGTCGTGCAGGCACAGCACGATCCGGGCGCCGAGATGCCCGCACCGGGCCCGGACCGTGACCGCCCACATCTTGAACAGCTCGGCCGCCGCGCCCTGGATCATCGCGTTCCGCGCGTACCTGCCGTAGGCCGCGGCCCGGCTGCTGCTGCGGGTCTCGTCGCCGCGGGGAGCCAGGATGATCAGGCGCCCGCCGTAGGTCCGCAGGTTCTGGCCGGCCTGCCCGGAGCGGTCGGCCACCTCCAGGTACGACATGGCCACCGGGTAGGCCGCGACCAGGCGGCGCAGGGCCTGGGCACCGTGGCCGGTGGTCTGCCCGTACATCGCGCCGAGCACCGCCACCTTGGCCGTGGGCCGGTCCACGCCGAGCTGGGCGGCCACCGGCGCGTACATGTCGTCCTCCCGCGCGGCCACGGCCAGCGCCCGGTCGCCGGACACCGCGGCCAGCACCCGCGGCTCGATCTGGCCCAGGTCGGCCCGGACGAAGACGTGTCCCTCCTCGGCCAGCACCGCCCGGCGCATTGCGGCCGGCATGTTGTGCAGCCCGGCCAACGCGGTCATCCGGCCCGCGGCCCCGTCTGACCCGGTCCAGGCGCCGCGCAGCCGGCCGTCGGCGCCCAGGTTCTCATCCAGCCAGGCGTAGCCGTAGGTAGTCGCGATCCGCTCGGCCTTCCGCCATTGCAGCAACGCCGCCACCAGCGGGTGCGGGTTACGCAGCTCGCGCAGCCGCCAGGCCCGGGTGTCCGGCACGTCCACGCCGATCCGGGCCAGCAGCGACCGGACCTGGGCCGGGCTGCGCAGGTCGATGGTCACCTCGGCGGGCGCATGACGCAGCACCTCCGCGTCCCGCGCGGCCCGCAGCGCGACCGCCTCGGCGTCGCTGCGCGGCCGGGGCCCGATGATGGACGCCAGCACCTCCTCGGCCACCTCCCGGTCCATCGGCAGCCCGTCCACCGACAGCTCGGCGCACAGCAGCTCGGCGGTGGACTCGCAGCGGGCCGTGGCCGTTGCCATCGGCCCGCCGTCCAGCCCGGCCAGCGCCGCGGCCTGCAGCTCCGCCGTCGCACGGGCCAGCCCGGCCCACCGGGCCAGGCGCTCGGGGCTGTCCGACCAGCCGCCGCCGGTCCAGTCCCGCCGCAGCTGGCCATCCGGCGCCACCGGGTCCTCGCCATCGCCCTCCGCCAAGCCCGGCATCCCGAACAGATCCGGCGGCCCGGCGGCCGGCACGTCGTCGGCGGCCAGCCCGTGCAGCCGGGCCCAGGCCAGGCCGGGATCGGCCCGCCACCCGCCGAACAGCAGCCGGTGCGCCGCCGTCACATCCCAGCACGTGGCCAGGCGCACGCCGCGGGCGGCCAGCCGCGCGGCCGCCTGCCCCGACCACACCACCCAGCGCGGCCGCAGCACCTCATCGGCCTGCGCCACCGCCGCGGCCGCGTCCGGGCCCGGCGGCAGCGGCCCGCCGCCGCCCGCCGCCGCGATGCCCAGGCCGAGCCCGGGCGAGACGACCAGGCCGACCAGGTCGCCGCGCCCCACGCCGGCCTGCCGCAGCGCCCCGGCCAGATCCCCGCTCGCCTCCGGCCCCCAGATCACGTACCCACCCTGCCACAGACGGCCCGGTCAGTAGTGCATGCCCATGGCCGCCCTGACCTCATCCAGGGTGGCCGCGGCGATGGCGCCGGCGTGCTCGTTGCCCGCGTGCAGCACCTGGCGGACGTAGCCCGGGTCGCGGGCGTACTCGGCGCGGCGGGCCCGGACCGGGGCCAGCATCTCGTTGACTGCCGTCGTGACCGTGTCCTTGAGCGCGGCGGCGCCGCCGGTCCCCAGGTCGGCGGCCACGTCCTGCGGGCTGCGGCCCAGGCACAGCGCGGCCAGCAGGACCAGGCTCGAGACCTCCGGCCGGGCGGCGGGGTCGTAGCTGATGTGCCGTTCGGCGTCGGTCTTCGCGGCCCGGATGAGCCGGGCGGTCTCGTCGGCGCTGGCCGCCAGCGGGATCGTGTTGCCGCGGCTTTTGCTCATTTTCGTGCCGTCCGTGCCGAGCAGCAGCGGCGCCGCGGACAGCAGCGCGTCCGGCACCGGGAACACCGGGCCGTACCGTTCGTTGAAACGGCGTGCGATGACCCGGGTAAGTTCCAGGTGGGGGAGCTGATCCTGCCCCACAGGCACCAGGTTCCCCTTGCAGAACAAGATGTCCGCTGCTTGGTGCACCGGATAGGTGAGCATCAGGCCGCTGACCGCCGACTGGCGCGAGTGCGCGATCTCGTCCTTGACCGTGGGGTTTCGGTTCAGCTCGGGCACCGAGACCAGGCTCAGGAACGGCAGCAGCAGCTGGTTGAGCGCGGGCACGGCGCTGTGCGCGAAGATCACCGTCCGGGCCGGGTCAATGCCGATGGCCAGGTAGTCGAGCATCAGGCCGGTCACGTACTCATCCAGGCGCTCGGCCGTGTCGCGGTCGGTCAGCACCTGGTAGTCGGCGATCAGCACAAAGACCTCGGCCCCGAGGTCCTGCAGCCTGACCCGGTTCCGCAAGGTGCCGAAGTAGTGGCCCAGGTGCAGCGGCCCGGTCGGCCGGTCGCCGGTCAGGATCCGGAACTGGCCCGCGTCGCGGTCGATCAGCTCCTCGAGCTCAGCCGAGCGCCGCACCGCAAGTGACGTACTCATAATCATCGTCCTCTCTGGGACCGTCCAGACAGGCGCGAGAACGAGAAAAGGCCGCCCAGCTGGACGGCCCCGAACACGGGTGAAGTAGCAGCCGCCCTAACCGGCCGGCCACCACTGGGCACCCGAAACTCGTGACATGCGATCAGAATAACAAAGATCAAGGTCATTATGCCGAACGGGCCGTGGTGCCTGCTCCCGGCTTACCAGGATCACTCGCTCCTGGCCGTCTCCGGCCGCCGCGGCGGCACGGGTTCGCTAGCTCGACTCGGCCCGGTGAGCAGGTAGGTCGCCGCGGCGCACGCCTGCGTCCCGGCCGCGATGAGCAGGCAGGTAACCACCGACCGGCCCGCCAGCGGCCCGGCCAGCGCCGCGCCGGCGGCCAGCCCGCCGATCTTCAGGCTGGCCGCGGTGGTGAAGATCTGCGCGCGCATGTGCTCGGGCGCTTCCCGGTGGCGCACCGCGAACAGCGCGGTCACCTGCGGTCCCTCGCCCGCTCCGCTCACCGCGACGGCCAGCATGGCCAGCCAGCCGGGCGCCACCGCCGCCGCGGCCAGGCCGACCCCGATGACCAGCGTGCTGACCAGGATGGCGACATCCGGCGCCGCGCGCCACCGGCGGCGGGCCAGGATCGCGTTAGCGGCCAGCGACGCCGCCGCCATCGCGCTGATCAGCAGCGCCCCCCGGGCCGGAGCGCCCAGCCGCTGCGCGCCGAGCAGCGGGCAGCACACCAGGAGCATCCCGATCCCCACATACGACACCACCGAGGTCGCGGTGGCCCGCAGCAGCGGCCGCCGGGCCACGATCTCGGCGAAGCCCGCGGCCACCTGCCGGTGCGCCGCCGCCGGCCGGCGGGCGGCGGACGGGTCCGGACCGGGCAGCACGCGGGCGGTGGACGGGTCGGGGCCGGGCAGCACGCGGGCGGTGGACGGGTCGGGGCCGGGCAGCACGCGAGCGGTGGACGGGTCGGGGCCGGGCAGCGAGAGGGCGGCGGGCATGGCCACGGCCACCAGGGCCGCGGCGGCCAGCACGGCCCAGCGGGCCCCCACGCCGGCCGCGATCAGGGCGGCCAGGGCCGGGCCGGCCAGGCTGGCGACGCTGTAGGTCATCGCGTCCAGCGCGGAGCCGCGGGTCAGGTCCGGTGCGGGCACCAGGCGCGGCAGCTGCGACGACCAGCCGCCCGCCACCGCCGGGTTGAACAGCCCGCAGGCCAGGGCCACCAGCACGACCAGCGGCATCGGCACCTGCCCCAGGGCGGCCTGGATGGCGGCCAGGCCGAGCACGTAGGCGGCCAGCGTCCCGGCCAGCATCCGGGCCGGGCGGCGACTGCGGTCGAGCAGCGCGCCGAACAGCGGGCCGCCGGCCGCCGCGGCGATGGTCAGGCTGGCCAGCAGCTCGGATCCGGCCGCCGGACGGCCGGTGGCGGCCAGGCCGAACAGCAGCAGGGCCGGCCCGGACATCTCGTCCCCGGCCCGGGCCGCCGCCGCGCCACCCAGGTACCGCCACGGCACGACCGGGCGCACGATCCCGTAACGGGA
Organism: uncultured Actinomycetes bacterium; assembly: GCA_963835775.1. GTDB lineage: Bacteria > Actinomycetota > Actinomycetes > Streptosporangiales > Streptosporangiaceae > Palsa-504. The sequence continues at coordinate 265,508 of CAWIHB010000020.1, forward strand.
TTTCACATAAACACGTTACACTAGCCGGGTGGTCACCAAGGGCCCGCTGGGCAGTGTGCGTGCCGCGGCCCAGCGCGCCGCGGACATCCTGGCCGTCCTGCTGCCCAGGCCCGGCTACCAGCCCGAGCCGGGCAGCCCCGCGGAACGGGCCGCGCTCACCGAGGTGCTGCGGGCGCACGGAGAACCCGAGCCCATCGAGATCTCCACAGCCGATATCGAAGGCCTGCGCTGGGCCGCCGCCGAACTGCGCCCGGTCTTCGCCGCGCCGGACGTGGGCCGCGCCGCGGACCTGATCAACGGGCTGCTGGCCGGGCGCGCGCATCCGCCCCGGCTCACCACGCACGGCGGCACGGCGGGCTGGCACCTGCACGTCGACGGCAGCGACGACGCACCCTCGGCCGAATGGTTCCTCACCTCCTCTGGCCTGGCGCTGGCCGTTCTGCTGGCCGAGCGGCAGGCGCTGCCGGGCGGGATCTGCGCCTCGCCGCCGTGCGGCAGGCCGTTCGTGAACGTAGGCCGGGGCAGTCCGCGGCGCTACTGCTCGGCGGCCTGCGGCACCCGCGAGCGGGTGGCGGCCCACCGCGGGCTGGCCAGGCCGGGCCCGTGAAAAGCTAGTCATATGGAATACACGCATCTGGGCCGCTCCGGCCTTTCCGTCAGCCGCCTGTGTCTCGGCACGATGAACTTCGGGCCGCTGACCCCGCCCGCCGACGCGCACGCGATCATGGACCACGCTCACGAGATCGGCGTCAACTTCTTCGACACCGCCAACCGCTACGGCGGAATGCAGAGCCCGCCCGGCCAGGTCGCCCAGCACAGCGAGTCGCACTCCGGCTGGACCGAGGAGATCATCGGCGAGTGGTTCGCCAGCGGCGGCGGGCGGCGGGAACGCACGGTGCTGGCCACCAAGCTGTACGGGGCAATGGGCGAGTGGCCCAACGAGGGCAAGCTGTCCGCGCTGAACATCCGGCGGTCCTGCGACGCGTCGCTGCGCCGCCTGCGCACCGACTATATCGACCTGTACCAGATGCACCACATTGACCGGGACACCCCGTGGGACGAGATCTGGCAGGCCATGGAGGTACTCGTGGCCCAGGGCAAGATCCTCTACGTCGGCTCGTCCAACTTCGCCGGCTGGCACCTCGCGCAGGCCAGCGACACCGCAGCCGGGCGCGGGTTCTTCGGCCTGGTCAGCGAGCAGTCCATCTACAACCTGCTGACCCGGGCGATCGAGCTCGAGGTGCTGCCCGCGGCCATTGAGTACGGCATCGGCGTCATCCCGTGGTCCCCGCTGCACGGCGGGCTGCTCGGCGGCGTGCTCAGCAAGGAACGCGAGGGCCGGCGGCGCCTGGCGGGCCGGGCCCGGCAGACCGTCGAGGAGAACCGGGAGCAGATCGAGGCCTACGAGGACCTGTGCGCCGAGCTCGGCGAGGAGCCGGCCAACGTCGCCCTGGCCTGGCTGCTGCACCAGCCGGGGATCACCGGGCCGATCATCGGCCCGCGCACCCTCGGGCAGCTCGACGACGCGCAGCGCGCGGTGACGCTGCGGCTCGGCGACGACGTCCTCAAGCGCCTCGACGACCTGTTCCCCGGGTACCGGCCCGCCCCGGAGCACTACGCCTGGTAGGAACGCATAGGTGAGCGACTTGGTGGCGGCTGACCCGTCCGGCTCCCCGGCGGCGCAGGCCCCCAGACTGCTACGGGACCGGGCCGGGTCGCAGCGGGTCACGAACATCGAACTGTTCTTCGACCTGGTCTACGTGTTCGCCGTCACCCAGCTGTCACACCACCTGCTGGCCGATCCGACCGTCCGGGGCGCGCTGCAGGCCGGCCTGCTGCTGATCATGGTCTGGCTGGTCTGGGCGTACACGACCTGGGTGACCAACTGGCTGGATCCGGAGCAGATGGCCGTCCGGCTGCTGCTTGTGGTGCTCATGCTGATCAGCCTGGCCATGTCGGCGGCGCTGCCCCGGGCTTTCGGCGACCTCGGGCCGGCGGTGGGCATTGCCTATGCCCTCCAGCAGATCGGCCGGACCATCTTCATGGTCACCGCGCTGCGCGGGCAGCCGCTGCAGAAGAACTTCGAGCGGATCCTGGCCTGGTGCGTGGTGAGCAGCGGCCTGGCCGTGGCCGGCGGCTTCGCCCACGGCCAGGCCCGGGTCCTGCTGTGGGTGCTGGCCGTCGGCGTGGACCTGGCTGGCGGCGCGGTGGGCTTCTACACGCCGGGGCTCGGCCGGTCCCGGACCTCGGACTGGACCATCGAAGGCGGTCACTTCGCCGAGCGGTGCCAGGCGTTCATCCTGATCGCGCTGGGCGAGTCGATCGTCATCATCGGCGCCACCCTGTCCGGGGAAAAGACGGCCACCGCCTCGGGCGTGACCTCCTTCGTCATCGCGTTCGCCGGCTCGGTGGCGTTGTGGTGGCTGTACTTCGACCAGAGCGCGGACGCGGCAGCCGAGATCATCGCCCGGTCACCTGATCCCGGCCGGCTGGGCCGTTCGGCCTATCACTTCATCCACCCGGTGATGGTGGCCGGCATCATTGTCAGCGCCGCGGCCGACGAGAAGGTCCTGGCTGATCCGGCCGCCACCGCCAGCACCGCGTCGGCCTGGATGATCCTGGGCGGCCCGGCCCTGTTCCTGGCTGGGCACGCCGCCTTCAAGCTGGTGGTCTGGCGCTCGGTGTCGTGGACCAGGGTGGCCGGGATCGCCGTGCTCGCGCTGCTGGCCCTGGCGGCCCGGGCCGTCCCCGAGCTCGCGCTGGCCGCCTGCGCCGCGGCCGCGGTCGCCGCCGTCGCCGCCACCGACCGCCTGCCCTGGCTCCGCCACCCACCCCCGCCCTACGCCGCCGCCCCGCCCCCGCCCTGCGCCGCCGCCCCGCCCCCGCCCTGCGCCGCCGCCCCGCCCCCGCCCTGCGCCGCCGCCCCGCCCCCAGCAGCGGAGTGAACCCCGGGTTTCACCACGTTTTGGGCGGGCGGGGCGAACGGCGGCGCGGGCGGCTCGCCCCACCAGCCCCGCAGGAACCGCCCGGCCCGCTCGCAGGCCCCGGCGAACGGGCCGCCGGGATGGGCCAGCGCCTCGAGGATGATCCCGGTGATCGTGGCGTCCACGGCGGCCAGCACCTGCTCCGGGCGGGCATCTGCGGCCGACCGGTAGCCGATCACCGCGCCCGCGTTGCACACGAAGTCGGGCAGCGCCACGATGCCGCGCTGGCGCAGCACGTCGGCGCCGGCCGCGGTGTAAGGGACGTTGGCCGCGGGCGCCAGCACCCGGACCTCGGGCGGGAGTGCCGCGGCGGCCCGGGCCCCGATCATCCCGGGCCGGGTGCCGGGCACCACCACGTCAGCGGGCACCGCGGTGAACAGCTCGCCCGGCGGCCCGGCCGGCCGGCCGTAGTGCCGCACGCAGGCATCGCCGTGCACCAGGCGCAGCGCCAGCAGTCGCTCCACGTCAAGCCCCGCTGGGTCCGCCACGCAGCCGGCCACGGTCGACACCGCCGCCACCAGCCCGCCGCGGCGGGCCACCTCGCGTGCCACTCCGCCGCCCACCTTGCCGAATCCCTCGATGGCCACCGAACGCCCGGCCCAGCCGCCGCCCCAGCGGGCGCCCAGCGCCGCCTCGGCCGCGGCCGCCACGCCGTACCCGGTCAGCAGGTCCTCGAATGGCACGCCGTCCACCACCGCGCGGATGGCCGCAGGCGTGGCCCGGCGCTCGCGCAGCGGGGCGAAATCCTCCTCGGCCGTGCCCATGTCCGGCCCGGTCAGCAGCCGGCCCGCGTCGGCCAGCGGCGCGATCTCCGCGCAGAACCGGGCCATCAGGGCCGCCTTGCCCGCCCGGTCCGCCGGATCACCGCGCACCCCCGCCTTGGCCCCGCCGATCTGCTCGCCCAGCACGGCGAACTTGTAGGTCATCGCCCGGGCCAGCAGCCGCACCTCGGCCACGCTGACGTCAGGGACTAGCCGCGTGCCCCCGGCGGACGCCGCCGCGCCCGGCAGGTCGAACACCACGAACCCGGGCACCGAACTCAGCTCGATGACCTCAGGACCGCTGCCGTCGCGCTCGGTCCGCGGTTCGCCTGCCATGCCGCCTCCGATCGTCGCCGGGCCAACCGGTATCAGTCTGCGGCACGGTAACGGCGCAGGATCTGCCGGGCCGTGATCACCAGCCGGTCCCGGACCGAAGCCGGGGCCAGCACCTCCACCTGATCCCCGAAGCCGGCCAGCCGGTCCGCGCCCAGGTCCTGGCCGAGCGGTCCGGCAGGTCTGGCCCGGCTTCGAGGAAGAGATAATTTTCGAACTGGAAATAGAAAGCTGCCTGCTGATGCTGACCCAGACGGAGGGCGTCTTCCCTGCTGGACCTACCATCTGGAGGGGAAGGCCTGCCGTCCGCCGATATGGTTACTTAACCGCAGCTCAGGGCTTATCGGGTCTTGGGTCCGAGGAAAGGGTCAGCGACACGATGAGCCATGCCGCCACGGACCGGTACGCCTGGATCGAGCCCGGGGTTGAGGACCTCGGCGGCGGCGTCCATCGCATCCCGCTGCCGCTGCCGCTGGACGGGCTGAGAGCGGTCAACGTCTACGCGATCACCGATCCCAGCGGAGTCGACCTCATCGACGCCGGGATCGCGCTGGTCCCGGCCCGGGAGCACCTGACCAAGGGGCTGCGTCAGCTCGGCTACGAGCTGGGCGACATCCGCAACTTCTTCGTGACCCACGTGCACATCGACCACTACTCTCTGGCCATCGAGCTGCGGAAGACCTTCCACACCGTAGTCAGCCTGGGCGAGCAGGAGCGCGCCAACCTGATCGCGACCAGGGAGATGATCACCGGCCGGCGGGCCAGGTTCCTCGATTCCGGGCACATGCACAGGCTGGGCGCCGAGGAGCTGGCCAGCCAGATCGACGCGCACCACCAGCGTGTGCCGGCCGAGGTGGACTGGGAGGATCCCGACCAATGGGTGGCCGACGGGACCGACCTCGACCTGCGCACGCGGACGCTCCGCGCGGTGCACACGCCCGGTCACACCCGGGGCCATGTCGTCTACCACGACGCCGCGGCCGAGATCATGTTCGCGGGGGACCACGTCCTGCCGCTTATCACGCCCTCGATCGGGTTCGAGCCGGCTGGCAACCGGGCCGCGCTGACCGACTACCTCAGCTCGCTGGCCAAGACGCTGACCCTGCCCGACGCCCGGCTGCTGCCCGCCCACGGCCCGGTCACCGTCAGCACTCACGCCCGGGTGAAGGAGCTGCTGGCCCACCACGACGAACGGCTGGACGAGACACTGGCCGCCGTGCAGGCCGGTCACGCTACCCCGTACCAGGCGGCGAAGGCGATCAAGTGGACCAGGGGGCAGCGCCCGTTCGGCGACCTGGACACCTTCAGCCAGGTCCAGGCGGTCAACGAGACGGCCGCGCACCTGGAGGTGCTGAAGACCCGCGGCCAGCTCAGCTACGAGCTGTCCCACGGCGTCGACGTGTACCAGGTCCCCCCGGCCGGCTAAGGCGTCACTCGTTCGGCGCCGGCGTAGACGTTCATGGCGGTGCCGCGCAGGAACCCGACCAGGGTCAGGCCGCCCTCCTCGGCCAGCGACGCGGCCAGCGAGGACGGCGCCGACACGGCGGCCAGCACCGGTACTCCGATCATGATCGCCTTCTGCGCCAGCTCGAACGAGGCTCGCCCGCTGACCAGCAGGATGTGGCCGGCCAGCGGCAGCCGGCCCGAGCGCAGCGCCCACCCGGCCACCTTGTCCACGGCATTGTGTCGGCCCACGTCCTCGCGCAGCACCAGCAGCGTGCCGTCCGCGGTGAACAGGCCCGCCGCGTGCAGCCCGCCGGTGCTGCGGAACACCCGCTGGGCCTGGCTCAGCCGTTCCGGCAGGGAGGCCAGCACCGCGGGGGAGACCCGCACCGGATCGGCGGCCACGTCGAACGCCGACCGGACCCGGATCGACTCGATGCTGTCCTTGCCGCACACCCCGCAGGCGCTGGTGGTGAGGAACTTGCGCGCCGCGCCGGCCGTGCCGGCGGCCTGATACTGCAGCGCGCGCCCCGGCCTGGCCGTGACCGCCGCCACGTTCGGGTCGCACATCCGGATCTCGTCTACCTCATCGAGGCTGCCCAGCAGGCCCTCGGTGAACAGGAAGCCGGCCGCCAGGTCGATGTCGTCGCCCGGGGTGCGCATCGTCACCGTGAGCGGCTCGCCGTCGACCCGGATCTCCAGTGGCTCCTCGACCGCGAGCAGGTCAGCCCGGTGCTCCGCGGTGCCGCTCACCGGAACCCGCAGCACCCGCCGCCTGGCCGTCGTACCGCTCATAGCTCCGAGGCTACGCCCAGCGGTGAACGCCCGTTCGATCTGCGCGCGGTCGAGGAGGACGCTCCCAGGCTCGGTCACGCTGCTTCCAGGTCCGCGGCTGAGAGGTAGACGCCGTGCTTCCGGAACGCGGCTGGCGCCCGGACCAGAGCATCGGCGCGCTGGACTCGGAGCTCAGCCGGGAACCACGGCCGACGCAGAACCCGCGACTCGGCCCAGGCTGGCGGCGCGAGATCGTGCTTGGCCGCGAGATGCTCGGCCAGTGCCGCCAGCAGCGCATCCCAACGCTCATCACCAACAAGAGACGGCTCGTCCCTCAGCAGAGACGGCTGAGCCTCGGTCGGCTCCCACCGGTACTCCTCCAGGAACTCCCATATGAGTCAACGGGCCTGGGTGGCGTGAGGTAGCCACGAAACTTTGCCCCGCGTCCGTCCTTGGCGGGCTGGGGCGGGCGGGGACGGGTGCCGCGGCACGGCAGGCGCGCGCGAGTGCTGCCCGTGCCGCCGGCCCGTGCCGCGGCGTTCTTAAGGGTGCACTGCGCGGGGTGCTCGTGTCCAGCCCGGTTTCCCGCGGATGACGTGTGCGGCGGGGGCTTGGGGGCCATTATGGGCGTGCTGCCTGTGTCGCCGGAATGATCCTGGAGCCTGCGTGCCCGTATATGAGTCTGGCGCTGGGGACGGTCGTGCGGGCTGGGTACTGCTGCTACGTGCGCGCCGATCAGATTCTGATTTCCCCGCTTCGTTCCCCGGGCAGCCTCACCGTTTCGTTTCCAGGGAAGGGCGTGGTTGTTCATGGCCAGGACGAGGAAGAACCCGGCATCGCCGGTGCCCGGCGATGCCGGCTCGGAGGTGACCGATGAGCCGGTGCAGGTGATCAGCCGGGCGGCGGCGATCGATGTGGCCAAGGCCTCGGGGATGGTGTGCATGCGGCTGCCGCATGAGTCCCGGGCGGGGCGGCGGGTCCAGAAGGTATGGGAGGTGACCGCGACGTTCGCCCCGGTCGTGGAGCTGATGGATCACCTGAGGTGCCAGGGCGTGGAGCGGCTCGTGCTCGAATCCACCTCCGACTACTGGCGCATCTGGCTGCGCCGCGAGGCGCCTTGTTGTATTCCCGGCTTAGCCGGGAGGAATCTGGAGGATATTCCTGGGTCCGATGGCTTACTCAAGATCCGAAAGGTGAAGGGGACAATAGCATGGTGCGCCGCGAGGCGCTTTACCGTATCCCCTGTGCAGCAGGGAGGAACTTGGCGGGATGTTTCTGGGTCTGATGCCTTACCTGGCGCCGAAAGGTTAAGGGAACAGCAGCATGGCAGCCAACCAGTGGTCGTGTCCAGGCGTATGGAGCGATGCACTGGGGGACCCGCGCGACATGGCGAAAGCTAGACTGCCTGAATCCTAATCTCCAGAAGATGCAATGTTCCATCCGCCGGAAAGACGCCCGAAACCGGTGCCGCCTCCTGCGCTCGCTCGGCATGCTGGCGAGCGCACCCCCGGGAGGAGGAGCGATTCACAGTGAGTGAATTCAAGGAGATGAGTGGGGCGCCTAAATCGCGCTAGAACGTACGGTGAAGACGAACGCGGGATCACCTAACGGACGCGAGTCCTATGGTGACGGAGGCCTCGTAGTAGTCGCGGGAGTAACGCCCCGCCAGGGAGTCCGGGAAAGCCGGATACAGGGCGAAGGGGGCCAGGTGACCGGGCATTCTAAACTGAGAGGTACGCGAGATGCGGAACGCCGAAACAGTGCTGGGTGTCCTCCGTGAGCGCGGCAAACGACGCTGGCCGCTGGAAAGGATCTACCGGCTACTTTATAATCCGGAACTGTATCTTCTTGCCTACGGGCGGATCTACTCCAACAAGGGAGCGATGACGCCCGGAGTCAACGGGGAAACCGCTGACGGCATGTCGATGGAAAAGATAGAGCGCATCATCGATGCGCTGCGCTACGAGCGCTACCGGTTCAGCCCGGTACGGCGGGTCTACATTCCGAAAAAGAATGGCAAGCTCCGTCCGCTCGGCATGCCAACATGGTCAGATAAGCTGGTCGGGGAGGTGATGCGCCTGATCCTTGAGGCGTACTACGAACCGCAGTTCTCCGGCCTATCCCACGGTTTCCGTCCCAGACGGGGATGCCATACCGCACTGCGGGACGTGGCTGAAACCTGGACAGGGACAACCTGGTTCATTGAAGGGGACATCTCCGACTGTTTCGGGAGTCTCGACCACGAAATAATGGTCGATATTCTCGCGGAGAAGATCCGCGATAACCGGTTCCTCAGGCTTGTGCGGAACATGCTTCAGGCCGGATACCTGGAAGACTGGATATGGGGCGCAACGCTCAGCGGTGCACCACAGGGCGGGGTCATTTCCCCGATTTTGTCCAATGTCTACCTGCATAAACTGGATTATTTTGTCGAGAGAATCCTGATACCCCACTATACCCGGGGAGAACGCCGGGCATCCAACCCGGCATATAGGAGGATAGCATCAGCGATCGAGCGCGCCCGCAAGCACGGTGACCGCGATAAAGTGCGGGAACTCCGCAAGCGGCAGCGCCTGCTGCCCAGCCTGGATCCGGAGGATCCGGGATACCGGCGGCTGAGATATATTCGATATGCTGATGATCATCTCCTCGGGTTCGCCGGACCGAAATCCGAGGCCGAGAAGATCAAGGCACGGCTGGCCAGGTTCCTGCGAGAAGAACTCAAGCTGGAACTGAACCAGGAGAAAACACTGATCACGCACGCCTCCACAGAGGCGGCGAAATTCCTCGGCTATGAGATCACCGTCCAGAAAAGCAATACCAAGATCACTCGCGGTCGCCGGGCAGTTAACGGCTCGGTCAGGCTGCGCGTGCCCAGGGCGGTGATCAAGGAGAAATGCGCCCGGTACTGCAAGCGCGGCGAACCCGCGCCGCGGACCCCGCTGGTGAATAAGAGCGACCTCGATATCGTCGCCACCTACGGGTCCGAGTACCGGGGAATCGTCCAGTTCTACCTGCTCGCCAGCGACGTCCACCGGCTCAACAGGCTCAACGGAGTCATGCGGGCCTCGCTGCTGAAGACGCTGGCATGCAAGCACCACACGACCGGGCGGAAGATGGCGGCCAAATATAAGGCCAAGGTCGAGACCCCGCACGGCCTGAGGACGTGCCTGCAAGTCACGGTCGGCAGAGGAGAGGGCAGGAAGCCGCTGGTCGCGCGGTTCGGCGGGATACCGCTGAAGCGGCAGAAAAAGGCGGTCATCGTCGACCGCATCCCGGAACGGGTGACCTATCCCCGCAAGGAGCTGCCGATGCGGCTCCGGAAGGGAGAATGCGAGGTCTGCGGGCGGGCGGCTGACGTGTCAGTCCACCAGATAGGCAAGCTCGCCGACCTCGGGAAACCCGGCCCGGGACAGCCCGAATGGGCAAGGCTCATGGCGAAACGGCGGCGCAAGACACTCGTGGCCTGCGCGGAATGCCACCACGCCATGCATGCCGAGCATATAGCTGCGTTATTCACGGCGTAGTCACCGGAGAGCCCGTGGCGGGGAAACTCGCATGGCGGGTTCGGGAGGGGGCTGTCCGGGAAAAGGGCCGTAAAAGGCACCTCGCCCGGCAGCCTACCTCTACCCAGGAAACCAGTGGCCGTGCCAATGCGTATGGGCGGCGCGCTGGGGGACCCGCGCGATATGGCTAAAGCTAAACTGCCTCAACCCTAATCTCCAGAAGGGGTAACGTCACCCCTGCCGGAAAGACGCCTGAAACCGGTGCCGTCCCTGCGCCCGCATGACCAGATGGCGGGCGCACCTCCAGGGAAAGGAGCGATGCCCAGCGAGGGCATTCAAGGAGATGAGTGGGGAGCCTAAGTCGCGCTATCGCGTATGACAAGGACGAACGCGGGATCACCGTAAGGGGCGCGAGCCCTACGGTGACACAGGCCTCGTAGTAGTCGCGGGAGTAACGACCCGCCAGGGAGGACGGGAAAGCCGTCCGCAGGGCGAAGGGGGCTAGGTGATGAGGATGTTCACGGACTGGAGGCATGCGTAATGCAGAGCGCCGAAGCGGTCGTGGAGATCCTGCGTGCACGCGGCAGGCGGGGCCTGCCGTGCGAGAGGCTGTACCGGCAGCTGTTCAACATTGAGCTGTTCCTGCTGGCCTGGGGGCGCATCTACGCCAACGACGGCGCGATGACCCCCGGGATCAACGGGGAAACCGCGGACGGCATGTCACTGGCCAAGATCGGGCGTATCATCGATGCGCTGCGCCACGAGCGCTACCGGTTCCAGCCAGTCAAACGGGTTTACATCCCGAAGAAGAACGGCAAGAAAAGGCCGCTCGGGCTGCCGTCATGGTCCGATAAACTGGTCGGCGAAGTGGTGCGCATAATACTGGAAGCGTACTATGAACCCCGGTTTTCCGGACGATCCCATGGTTTCCGTCCCGGACGAGGATGCCACACCGCGCTGTCGGAAGTGGCGAACACCTGGAAAGGGACAACCTGGTTTATTGAGGGTGACATATCCGACTGCTTCGGGTCGCTTGATCATGAGGTCATGCTTTCCGTCCTGGCGGAGCACATTCACGATAACCGGTTCCTGCGGCTGATCAAGGGAATGCTCCGGGCCGGGTACCTGGAGGACTGGGTGTGGAACGCGACGCTTTCGGGTGCCCCGCAGGGCGGCGTTGTTTCCCCTGTCCTTTCCAATATTTACCTGGACCGGCTGGATAATTTTGCCGAGACAGTCCTCATCCCGGAATATACCAGGGGCTCCCGCAGGGCAGCCAATCCTGCGGGAAGAAAGATGGGCAACGCGATGGCCGCCGCTCGCGAGCGCGGGGACCGGGCCACGGCCCGGAAGCTGCGTCAGCAGCGGCGCGGCCTGCCATACGGGGATCCTCGTGACCCCGGCTACCGCAGGCTCCGGTATACCCGGTACGCCGATGACCATCTCCTCGGGTTCACCGGCCCGAAGGCCGAAGCGGAGGAAATCAAGCAGCATCTCGCCCAGTTCCTGCGCGACGAGCTCAAGCTGGAACTCTCGGCGGACAAGACGCTGATCACCCACGCCCGTACCCAGAAGGCGCGGTTCCTCGGCTACGACATCATCGCCCAGCACTCGCTGACCCGGCCCGCCGTCAACGGCGTGATGGGACTGCGCGTGCCCCGGGAGGTGATCACGGCCAGGCAAGCTCCCTACCTGGTCCACGGAACACCGTGGTACCGGCCCGGCCTGCTGAACCTGGACGACCTCCAGATCATCAGCACATACGGCCAGGAGTACCGGGGGCTTGTCCAGTACTACCTGCTCGCCGGGAACGTTCATGAACTGAACCGGCTGCACCGCACGGCCCAGGTGTCGATGCTGAAAACCCTGGCGTGCAAGCACCGCTCGACGGTGACGAAGATGGCCCGCAAGTACAAGGCCACGATCGCCACCGAGCACGGGCCACGTGCCTGCTACGAGGCCCGCAAGGAGCGGCCGGGCAGGAAGCCACTGGTCGCACGGTTCGGCGGCATCCCGCTCAGACGGCAGCGCAAGGCGGTCATCGACGACCGCCAGCCCGCCCCGCCCATCCGCCGCAGGGAGCTGGTCACCCGGCTCCTGAAAGGCGAATGCGAATGGTGCGGCCAGCGGGCCACGGTGGAAACCCACCAGGTCCGCAAGCTGGCCGACCTCACCTCGCCGGGCAGGCAACCGCCCGCCTGGGCGGTCCTGATGGCGAAAATGCGGCGCAAGACGCTCATCGTCTGCGCACCCTGCCACCAGGCCATCCACGGCGGGAAGCCAGCCGCGACCAGCACGTCAACATCGCTGGAGAGCCGGGTGCATTGAAAGGTGCCCGCCCGGTTCGGACCGGGGGTCGCCGGAAAAGGACCTGCGCCACAGGTACCTCGCCGGCGGCCTACCGGTGTCATTACCTGGCGGAGGCGGCCGGCCTGGAGGTGTGGCTGGTCAATGCCCGCGACGTGAAGCACCTGCCCGGCCGGTCCAAAACCGACCGGCTCGACAGCGTGTGGCTGTGCAAGCTGAACGAGCGGGGCATGCTGCGCCGCTCGTTCGTGCCGCCGGAGCCTATCCGCGACCTGCGGGCGCTGACCCGGCTGCGGGCGAACCTGACCCATGACCGGGTCCGGCACCAGAACCGGATCGAGAAGATCCTGGAGGACGCGCTGCTGAAGATCTCGGTGGTGGTCTCGGACCTGATGGGCGTCAGCGGCCGCCGGTTCCTGCAGGCCCTGATCGACGGCGAGCGCAGCCCCGCCGCGCTGGCCGAGCTCGGCGACTACCGGCTGCACGCCGGCAAGGCCGAGCTGAAGGAGGCCCTGACCGGCCGGTTCCGCGACATCCACGCCGTGGAGATCCGGATGCTGCTGGAGCTCATCGACGGCCTGTCCGCCAAGATCACCGAGCTGGACGAGCGGATCGAAGCCCACCTGGAGAACGTGCCCGGGCTGGGCGGGGCGTGCATGAGCTGCGGGCAGCGCGGCCCGGACGGGCCGTGCGCCGGATGCGGCGAGCCGGTCCTGGGCGTCCTCGGGCGGCTCGATGAAATCACCGGCATCGGCCGCCAGGCCGCCCAGGTCATCATCGCCGAGCTGGGAACCGACATGACCCAGTTCCCGACCCCGGGGCACGCCGCCTCCTGGGCCAAGCTGACTCCCCGCGCCATCCAGTCCGGCGGCACCAGCAAGACCGGCCGGACCGGCAAAGGCGACCCCTACCTGCGCGGCGTGACCGGCGCCGCGGTCATGACCGCGGCCAAGACCGATACCTTCCTCGGCGCCAGCTACCGGCGCAAAGCCCGCAGGCGCGGCAAGAAGAAGGCGATCGTCGCCGGATCCCGCACCATCATCGAGGCCGCCTGGCGCATCATCGCCGGCCCCGGCTTCCGCTACATCGAGCTCGGACCGGACTACCACGACCACCACGACGCCAGGCGCAAGACCCGCGACAAGATCCGCCAGCTCGAAAAGCTCAACCCCGGCATGACCGTCACCCTGACGCCCCTGCCGGAGTCAGGCAGCGGGCAGGCGCCCGCCGCCTGACTCCGCCCTGTACCCCCCGGGGGCTACTCGTCACCAGCGTGGATGGCGCGATCGCTTAACGCATTACCGCAGCTCACCCGCAGCCCCTGGCAGCCCGGCGCCAGAGGGTGGCTGAGGTATGCACGAAGGTACCCCTCTGTTTCCGGTCAGTTTCCAGCGCGTCCTGTCGTCAGGGACGCGCGACAGGTGCACGGCAAGATCGGCGACAGTCATAGGACGGTAGCTGGCCATGCCCGTTCCTTCCCCTGTCTGTAGAAACTCCTTCTACCTAATGAAGATATCGTGCGAGCACGGCCCAGCCTGGGTGCGAATTGCAGTGCGCAGCAAGCGCCTTGACCCATTGCAGTGCAAGGCATAGCGTCACAAAGTATGGAACGGGAACGCCTGAAGGGCAACCTTGACCTGCTGCTGCTGTCGGTGCTGGCCGCCGGCCCCGCACATGGCTACGGGATCATCACTGCGCTGCGCGAGCGCAGCGAGGGCACCTTCGAACTGCATGAAGGCACGATCTACCCGGCGCTGCACCGGCTGGAGGACGCCGGGCTGCTCGGCAGCTCCTGGGCGGATGCTCAGGGCCGCAAGCGCCGCGTCTACGCGCTGACCGAGAAGGGGGCGGCCGCGCTCGCCGCCGAGCGGACCGCATGGTGGCGCTTCGCCGCCGGCATGCGGGCAGTGCTGGGAGGCGAGCCGGCATGACCGGGGACCGTGACCCCATCCAGCAGTACCTGGACCAGCTGCGGCTGAGCCTGCGCATCCCCGAGGTCGGCCGGATCCTGGTCGAGGCGGAAGACCACCTGCGGGCCGCAACCGCCGCCGGGATGGCGGAGGGGCTGACCGAGCGCGCAGCGCAGCAGGCGGCGATCGCTGGTTTCGGGCCGGTGCGGGCGATCGTTTACGCGCACCAGACGCGCCACGGGCGGGTGGCCGCGGTGCTCGCTGACCTGGCCATCGCGCTGTGGCGGGTAGCCGCCTTCTACCTGCTCGCGGCCTTCCTCCTGGGCCTTGCCGGGCTCCTCAGGCCCGGATCCGGGTGCCTCGCCCGCGACGCGTCCTGCGAGCTGCCGACCTTGGTACCCGAGACCAGCGCCCTCGCGGCACTCATCTCCTGGGCCGCTACGGGGGTAGCCGGCCTGGCCCTGCTCGCGGCATACTTTGCCGTCCGCCGGGTCCAGCGGCGCCGTGGCCGGGTATGGTCGGTGCCGCTTGGCGGCTACTTCCCGCTGGCGGCGGTCGTCGCGTCCGTCGCGGCTGGTGTCGGACTGCTGCTGCTGTATACAACAGCCCACGTCGTGTTCGGGCCGTGGTCCGCCATTATCATCTACGCGGCGTTGGGCCTGGTGATCACCTATGGATTGCGGATGTGGCGGATGCTCTGGAACCAGGCGCGCGGCCGGGACGAGCTGGCATGACAGCAGGAATACCGGGTCGGCAGTTCCTCTACCGCCTGTACGCCCGCAGGCTCCGCAAGCAGCTGGCAGGCGGGCAGCTACCCAGGCATGTGGGCATCATCATGGACGGCAACCGGCGCTGGGCTCGCCGGCAGGGCATGGCAGACCCCAGCCTCGGCCACCAGTACGGCGCGCATCATGTCGAGAACGTGCTGAACTGGTGCGAGAAGACCGGGATCAGGCACGTCACCGTGTTCGTGTGCTCCACCGAGAACCTCGCCCGCCGCGGCGATGCCGAGGTCGCCTTCCTTATGCAGGTCATCGAGCAGGTCATCGCCGACGAGCTCAGCCGCGACCCTGCCTGGCAGGTCCACCTCGCCGGTGCCCTCGACGTGCTGCCGGACACCACCGCGCGGGCGCTCAAGCGGGCCGTCGAGGCAAGCCGGGACTGCACGACAGGCGCGCACGTCACACTCGCCGTCGGCTACGGCGGCAGGCAAGAGGTCATCGACGCGTTCCGCTCCCTGCTCTCCGAGCAGGCCGCACGGGGCACCACGCTCGCTGAGCTCGCCGAGACGATCACCACCGACGACCTCGCCCGCCATCTCTACACCGCAGGCCAGCCCGATCCCGACCTGGTCATCCGCACCAGCGGCGAGCAGCGCCTGTCCAACTTCCTGCTCTGGCAAAGCGCCTACTCCGAACTGTACTTCTGCGAGGCCTACTGGCCCGCCTTCCGCGAGATCGACTTTCTCCGCGCGCTCCGCAGCTTCGCCGCCAGGCAGCGCCGCTACGGCCGCTGAACCCGAAGATCCATCCTCTGCCTCCCGGTGGCACACCTGGCCAGAAATCACGTCATCCAGACGACCCGCAGGTGGATGGAGTCGACCGCGGCCCGGGAGAAGCCCAGCAAGGTCGGCGGCACGAAGTTCCAGCTACGCGATCCGCCCAATACCGGAGAGAGATACCCCGGTTGCGCGAAGAGGTCGCTGCGCTCCGGGCAGGCCTGAATGCGCTGATCACGAACACACTTACGGAGCGGGGTCGAGGGCGCACGAATGATGCTGTGGGTGTCGATGCCGTTGTAGCAGTAGAGATCCTCGATCGACCCGGACTGGCCGAACTATGGGCCACGCCGAGGGCGGCGTGCGGCGACATGGTGGATCGTGGCCAGGAAGGACAGCGAGGAGGTTCCTGATAGCTGCCAGAGGCTCGCAGTCCCGGCTGGAAAAGCCCCGGACAGCCGAGTGCCGGGCCCGGCGGGAGGTCGGGCCCGGCACATGATGACGGGAGGCAAGTAACAGGGTTATAAGCTCGCGAAGTCCAGCAGCGGCTGCGCGCGGCTCGGGTGCCGCAGCTTGGACAGCGACTGCTTCTCCAGCTGCCTGATCCGCTCGCGGGTCAGGCCGAGCGCACGGCCGATCTCGTCCAGGGTGTGCGGGTTGCCGTCGTACAGGCCGAACCGCATGGCCATGATCGTGGCCTCGCGCGGCGTCAGCGCGTCCAGCGCCGAACGCAGCTGCTCGGCCATCAGCTGGCGGTCGACCAGCTCGGAGGCCTCGGGCGCGTCGGTGTCCTCGATGAGGTCGCCGATGCTGGTCTCGCCGTCCTCGCCGATGGTGGAGTCGAGCGAGATCGGCTGACGCGACGTACGCAGCAGCTCCTCGATCTGGTCCGGCGTCCGGTCCAGCTCGACCGCGAGCTCTTCCGGGGTCGGCTCGCGGCCCAGGCGCTGGTGCATGTCACGCTCGACCCGGCTCAGCTTGCTGAGCATCTCGAGCACGTGCACCGGCAGTCGGATGGTCCGCGCCGAGTCGGCGAAACCGCGCTGGATAGCCTGCCTGATCCACCACATGGCGTAGGTGGAGAACTTGTAGCCCTTGGTGTAGTCGAACTTCTCCACGGCCCTGATCAGGCCGAGGTTGCCCTCCTGCACCACATCGAGCAGGGACAGGCCCCGGTCGCTGTACTTCTTGGCGACCGAGACGACCAGGCGCAGGTTCGCCTCGAGCATGTGTGCCTTGGCCCGGCGGCCGTCCTCGGCGATGATCTCGAGCTCGTGCCGGAAGGTCTCGTCCAGACCGACTCCGCCGTCCAGACCCAGGGTCTCCAGCTTGTGCTCGGCGAACAGCCCGGCCTCGATCCGCTTGGCCAGGTCCACCTCCTGCTCGGCGGTGAGCAGGCTGGTGCGGCCGATGGACTTCAGGTAGGTGTGCACCGAGTCGCCCATGGCGGGCGTCTGGTCGTCGAGGTCGACCTCGGCCAGCGCCGCGGCCTCCGCCTCCAGCGTCACCACATCGGCGTCGGCCAGGTCAGCTTCGGGCTCGTCACCGCTCCCGGCATCAACCTCGCCGGCGTCCTTGGCGGCCCGCGCCGGAGCCGCCGCCGAGCGCACCGCGCGGCCCTTGGCCGGCTCGGCCAGCTCGTTGGCCAGCCGGACGCCGGAGTCGGTCAGCTCGCGCAGGATGGACCGGCCCTCGGCAGGCGTCAGACCCGCCTGGTCAAAGGCGTTCCTCAGCTCCGCAAGAGACAGGTGACCCTGGCTACGTCCCCGCTGGATCAGGTCATCCACTCGGGTCGTGCTCGCCTCTTCATCCGTTTCAGCGACCGTTGAGGTCGCCATGGCGATCTGCGGCATGAGACACCTCCCTCCTCCTAGATACGCACGCAATCAACACGCCGTTCAGTGCTGCCTCGTTTCGGGCTTCCACCAAGTACCCCTCGTCTCCCCGCGTAGTCCTCAGCAGGGGTACATTGTCTGGGCACTAATTAGTAACGTTCTCCGCCTCAGATTGTTCCCGCCGTAGCAGTTCTCGCTTGAGCAGGACGAGGTCGTGCTTCCCGTTGGGGAGCACGGGAACGGCATCGACCATGACGACCCTGCTCGGAGCAGCGTAACGCGGCAGGCGCTCGCGCACATGCTGTCGGAGCAATTCGAGCGCCGGCGGATCGGATGGATCGGACGGTACCACGACCGCAATGACACGTTCGCCCCATTCAGGGTCGGATTGCCCGACGACCGCCACCTCCCGGACGCCCGGACAGCCCGCCAGCGCCGCCGCAACCTCGTCGGGGACCACCTTGTGCCCGCCGGTGTTGATGACGTCGTCCGCGCGCCCCCGGACCACCAGCCGCCCCGAGGCGTCCAGCCGCCCCAGGTCGCCGGTGACGAACCAGCCGCCTGGCGATTGGCCGCCCCGGTAACGGGAAAACAGCACCGGGCCGCTGATCCGGATGCGGCCGTCTTCGCCGACCTCGGCCCGCACCCCGTCCAGCGGTACGCCGTCGTACACGCAGCCGCCGCAGGTCTCGGTCATGCCGTAGGTCGTCACCACCGGCACGCGGGCGGCCCGCGCCGCATCGAGCAGGCCGCCGGGCGCGGCGGCTCCGCCGAGCAGCACCGAGGAGAAGCCGCTCAGCGCTGATGTCCCGCTATTTGTCGGTATATCGCCCTGTCGACTTTCGCTGGCCAGCAGGCGCCGCAGCTGGGTCGGCACCAGCGAGACGTGCGCACAGCCCGAGGCGGCGACCGTCCGCGGGTCGGCCCGGTCGGCCAGCACCGGGTCGGTGCCGCTGACCAGCGAGCGCACCAGCACCTGGATCCCGGCGACGTGGGTGACGGGCAGGCAGCACAGCCACCGCTCGCCGGGCCGCGCGCCGATCCGGCCCAACGAGGCCCGCGCCGAGTGCAGCAGCGCCGCCGCGCTCAGCTCGACCCCCTTGGGCGGGCCGGTGGATCCCGAGGTGGCGATGACGACCGCCGTACCTTCAGCGACCGCCTTCTGATCGGCCGAACGGGCCGTGGTTGCTCCGTCCGGATCCTCCACCGTGTCCGGGGCCAGCGTGCCGAGCAGCTCGGCCAGCCGGGCTGGCGGCAGCCCGGCGTCCAGCGGCAGGATGGCCGGCCCGCTGCCGTCCAGCGCCGCGGCCAGCAGCTCGATCAGCCGGGGCCCTTGGTGCCTGGCCGGGCCGACGAGGACCGCGTGGAGCCGCGGGGGGGCATGGGGGGGTCGTCCCCCCGGGCCGACAGAGCGCTTGGTCACGATCGTTAAGGTTAGAACCCGGAATGAGGAGGTTACGAGTGATCGAATGGCAGCGGTCTGGCCCGGAACCTGGGAAGGACTACTCCGACATCTTCTACGACACGGCCGAGGGCATCGCGAAGATCACTATCAACCGGCCCGAAGTGCGCAACGCGTTCCGGCCGACGACCCTCTTCGAGCTGTCGCACGCGTTCGACGTCGCGCGCGACGATCCGGGCATCGGTGTGATCATTCTCACCGGTGCGGGTGATCAGGCGTTCTGTTCCGGTGGCGACCAGAAGATCCGCGGCGACGACGGCTACCTCGACGGGCGCGGCGTAGGCCGCCTCAACGTGCTCGACCTGCAGGTCCAGATCCGGCGCACGCCCAAGCCGGTGATCGCCATGGTGGCCGGGTACGCCATCGGCGGCGGGCATGTGCTGCACGTGTGCTGCGACCTGACCATCGCTGCGGACAACGCCATCTTCGGCCAGACCGGGCCCAAGGTCGGCTCGTTCGACGGCGGTTACGGCTCCTGGCTGCTGGCCGCCACCGTGGGCCTGAAGAAGGCCCGCGAGATCTGGTACCTGTGCCGCCAGTACGACGCCCAGCAGGCGCTGGACATGGGCCTGGTCAACGAGGTCGTCCCGCTGGCCTCGCTGGAGCAGGAGACGGTGGCTTGGGCCCGCGAGCTGATGGCCAAGTCGCCGCTGGCGCTGCGCATGCTCAAGGGCTCGCTCAACGCGTTCACCGACGGCGCGGCCGGCATGCAGCAGTTCGCCGGCGACGCCACCATGCTCTACTACATGAGCGAGGAGGCCCAGGAGGGCCGCAACGCCTACCAGCAGAAGCGCCAGCCCGACTTCTCCCAGTTCCCCAGGCGCCCATGACCGGTTGGGCCGGGCTGCGGGCGTTCGCCATCCCGATGCCGGTGAAGTTCCGCGGCGTGACGGTCCGGGAGGGGGCGCTGATCCAGGGCCCGGGAGGGTGGGGGGAGTTCTCGCCTTTCGCCGAGTACGGTCCGCGGGAGTGCGCCCGCTGGCTGGCCAGCGCCCTCGAGTCCGCGGCAGGCGAATGGCCGGCGCCGGTCAGGGACCGGATCCCGGTCAACGTGACCGTCCCGGCCGTGGGACCCGAGCAGGCCATGCGGATCGTCGCCGGGTCGGGCTGCCGGACGGCGAAGGTCAAGGTGGCCGAGCGCGGCCAGGCCGAGGCCGACGACATCGAGCGGGTCGAGGCGGTCCGGGCGGCGCTCGGGCCGGACGGCAAGATCAGGGTCGATGCCAACGGCGGCTGGGATCCCGCGCAGGCGGCACGCATGCTGCGGCGACTGGCCGCGTTCGGCCTGGAGTACGCCGAGCAGCCGTGTGCCACCCTGGACGAGCTGGCCGAACTGCGCCGCGCCATCGACATCCCGATTGCCGCCGACGAGTCCATCCGGCGGGCCGAGGACCCGCTGCGGGTCCGGGCCGCGGGCGCGGCCGACATCGTGGTGCTCAAGGTCCAGCCGCTCGGCGGCGTCCGGGCCGCGCTGCGGGTGGCCGAGGCTTGCGGCCTGCCCGTCGTGGTATCCAGTGCGGTCGACACCTCCGTCGGCCTGGCCGCCGGCTTGGCGCTGGCCGCCGCGCTGCCCGAACTGCCTTACGCCTGCGGCCTGGCCACCATGTCGCTGCTGGCCGGGGACGTCACCGCCGATCCGCTGGTACCCGAAGCCGGGGAGCTGCCGGTCCGCCGTCCCGCCGTCGACTCGGCGCAGCTGGCCCGGTTCGAGGCCGATCCTGGCCCGTGGCGGGACCGGGCCGCGGCCGCGGCGCGGTTCCTGCCGGACCTGGTCCCGGCGGGCCCGCCCGCGCCGGAGCGCACGTGAACCCGGCCACCGCGTTCGGCGAGACCTTCGCAGATGAGCTGGTCCGGTGCGGCCTGCGTGAGGTGGTGCTGGCCCCCGGATCGCGCAGCACCCCGCTGGCCATGGCCTTCTTCGCCGCCGCCGAGCGGCGGCGGGTCCGGCTGCACGTCAGGATCGACGAGCGCTCGGCGTCGTTCGCCGCCCTCGGCCTGGCCAAGGCCAGCCGCCGCCCGGTGGCCGTGCTGTGCACGTCGGGCACGGCCGCGGCCAACTTCCACCCCGCGGTGATCGAGGCCGACGAGTCCGGCGTCCCGCTGCTGGTCCTCACCGCCGACCGGCCAGGCGAGCTGCGGAGCACCGGCGCCAACCAGGCGATCGACCAGATCAAGCTGTACGGCAGCGCGGTGCGCTGGTTCTTCGAGGCCGGGGTGCCGGAGCGGCGGGCCGGGGCGGCCGCCTACTGGCGCTCGCTGGCCTGCCAGGCCTGGGCCCGCGCGACGGGCAGCGCGGGCGGCTTCGCGGGCCCGGTCCACCTCAACCTGGCCTTCCGTGACCCGCTCACCCCGGACCCGGCCGGACCCGTGGACCTGGCCGGGGACCAGGACTGGCCGGATTCCCTGCGCGGCCGGCCGGACGGGAAACCGTGGACACGCTTCGAGCCGCCGGGCGCCGTGCCCGCCCCGCTGCACCTCCCCTGGACTGAGCACGGCCTGGTGATCTGCGGCGACGGCGACTACGACGCGGCGGCGCTGGTCGAGCTGGCCGGACAGGCCGGCTGGCCGGTGCTGGCGGAGCCATCGTCCGGTGCCCGGCACGGGCCGAACGCGCTGCCCGCCTACCAGTACCTGCTCGCGACGCCGGAATTCACGGCCGCGTACCGCCCGGACGTGCTGGTGTCGGCCGGGCGGCCGGGCCTTTCCCGCCCCCAGTCGGCCCTGCTGGCCGGCCAGGCCGGCCGGCACGTGGTCATCGGGCAGGGCCCGGGGCGCTGGTCCGACCCGCAACGCTCCGCCACCGACGTGGCCGCGGCCGTCCGGCTCAGCGGGGCGCAGGCCGCTCCGACGCCGTGGCGCCAGACGCCGTGGCTGGAGGCCTGGCGCCGGGCGGATGACGCGGCGCGGCAAGCGGTGGACGCGATCCTGGACGGTGACGACCGGCTGACCGAGCCGCGGCTGGCCCGCGACCTGGTTCTGGGGCTGCCGGAACAAGCACTGCTGTGGACCGCGAGCAGTCTGCCCGTTCGGGATATTGACTGTCATGCCGTGACCCGAGCCGACATCCGCGTCCTGGCCAGCCGGGGCGCCAGCGGCATCGACGGCACCACCTCCGCGGCTATCGGCGCCGCGCTGGCCCACGGCGGGCCGGCCTTCGCCCTGCTCGGTGACCTGGCCTTCCTGCACGACGCGCCCGGCCTGGCGCTCGGCCCGGAGGAACCGCGGCCGGACCTGTGCCTGATCGTGGTCAACAACGACGGCGGCGGGATCTTCTCCACCCTCGAGCAGGCCGCCTTCCCCGGTTCGTTCGAGCGGCTGTTCGGCACGCCGCACGGGGCCGACCTGCACCACCTGGCCGCCGCGTTCGGCCTGCCCTACCAGCGCCTCGAGCAGTCCGAGGACCTGGGCAAGGCCCTGGCGGGCAGCGGCCTGCGGATCGTCGAGGCGCAGACCAGCCGTGCGGCGGGCGCCGAACTGCGCGAGCAGCTGCGCGCGGCGGCGGCCGCGGCCGTGCGGTCCGCCCTGTAGCGCCTACATCCCTGGTTGTACGGGCGCTGCGACCCGGGACGGACGCGCGGCCCGCCGATCGGGGTTACTGTCGGAATATGGCTGCCGGGGATAGCGCTGCCGCAGACACCGAAGCCCTAGACACCGAAGCACTGGTGCGGCCGCCGCTGGTCGACCGGCTGACCGAGGGGCAGTGGCAGGCGGTCGACGCCGTGGCCGCCGTGCTGGCCGCGGTCGTGGTGGTCTTCGACGTGCGCCTGGGACACGGATTCCGGTTCGTCGTGCCGGTCCTGCCGGAGGGACTGCTCGGCCTGGCCGCGACCCTCCCGGTGGCCGTCCGGCGGCCGTGGCCCGTCCCGGTGCTGGCCGTGGTGACCGCGGCCGTCAGCGCGCTGACCGCGCTGGGCCGCGCGCCGCTGAACGTGGACATCATGCTCGGCATGGCGGCCTATATGGCCGCCGTCAGGCCGCGGCGCACGGCAGGACTGGCCGCGCTGGTCGGTGCCGAGCTGATCATCGTGTGCGGGCTCGCCGCCGCCGCGCTGTCGGCGCGCAGCCAGTCCGACACCGCGCACAGCATGTTGGCCGCCGGCGCGCTGTGGTTCGTGGGCTACGGGGTGCGGGAGCGCCGCATCTACCTGGCCGCGGAGCAGGCGCAGCGGCAGCGGGCCGAGGCCGAGCGCGGGCGCCTGGCCGTCCGCCAGGAACGGGTCAGGATCGCCCGGGAGCTGCACGACGTGGTGGCGCACACCCTGAGCGTGGTCACCTTCCAGGCCGGCGTCGGCCGCAAGGTCGGCGCGGCCCGCCCGGCCGAGGCGCTGCTGGCCCTGCGCGCCGTGGAGGTCACCGGCCGGGGCGCCCTGGAGGAACTGCGCCGTATCCTCGGGCTGCTGCGCGAAGACGACGCCGAGCAGCCCAGCCTGGCCCCCGCGCCGGGCCTCGCGGACCTGGGCGAGCTCGCCGACACGGTGCGGGGCGCCGGGATCCCGGTCCGGCTGTCGGTGACCGGCGACGAGGCGGCACTGCCCCCGGCCGCGTCGCTGACCGTGTACCGGATCGTGCAGGAGGCGCTGACCAACGTGGTCAAGCACGCCCGCGACGCGGAGGCGGCGGTCCGGGTGCGCGTGGGACCTGACGGCGTGCTGGTCACCGTGTCCGACAACGGCCGCGGGACGGCTGACGCGGGCGGCGCCGGAGGAACCGCCCGGCACGGCATCGTCGGCATGCGCGAGCGGGCCGCGGCGTTCGGCGGCACTCTGGAGGCCGGGCCGATTGCCAGCGGCGGGTTCCAGGTGCGGGCGTTCCTGCCCGCGCCGGGCCGCAGCGCCGAGCAGGTGGCATGACGATCGGCGTGGTGGTGGCCGACGACCAGGCCATCGTCCGGGCCGGGTTCCGTGTCCTCATTGACTCAGAACCGGACCTGGCCGTGCTGGGCGAGGCCGCGGACGGCGCCGAGGCGGTGGCGGTGGCCCGGCGGACGTCTCCGGACGTGGTCGTGATGGACATCAGGATGCCGGTGCTGGACGGCATCGAGGCGACCCGGCGGATCACGGCCGCAGGCCCGCTGCCCAGGGTGCTGATCCTGACCACATTCGACCTCGATGAGTACGTGTTCGGCGCGCTGCGGGTCGGTGCCAGCGGGTTCATGCTCAAGGAGCGCCCGCCCGAGGAACTGCTGTCCGCCATCCGGGTCATCGCGGCTGGCGAAGCCTTGCTCGCGCCCAACGTGACCCGGCGGCTGATCGAGCAGTTCGCCAGGCAGCCGGACCCGCTGCGGCCGCCGCCGGGAGCGCTGGAGCAGCTCACCGCGCGTGAGCGCGAGGTACTGGCGCTCATCGCGACCGGGCTGTCCAACACCGAGATCGCCGGCCGCCTGTACATGAGCGTGCCCACGGCCAAGACGCACGTCAGCCGGATCCTGGCCAAGCTCGCCGCCCGGGACCGCGCGCAGCTCGTGGTGCTGGCCTTCCAGGCCGGCCTGGTCCAGCCGGGCCCGCCCGGGCTACATCCCCGGTCGTAGCCCGGGCCCGCCCGCTACCGCCGCAGCCGGAGCCAAAGCCGCTTCGCCAGTCCGACGACATCCGCCGGGGCGCGAGCCAGCATGGGACGCGGATCAACCGCGATCCTACGGAGGCACATCCATGTATTTCACCTACCTCTGGCGTGAGCTGCGCAGGCGCATGCGCCAGGCGGTCCTGATCGCACTGGGCCTGGCCCTGGGCGTCGGCCTGGTCATCACCGTGACCGCCGCCTCGGCCGGCGTCAAGAACTCGCAGGCCGCGGTGCTGCACACGCTGTACGGCGTGGGCACCGACCTGACCGTCACGCAGCCGCCGGCCAGCGGGTCCGGCGCGGGGACATCGTTCGGATTCCGCCAGGAGATCCAGAACGTGCGCAGCGGCCAGGTCTCGGCCGGCACCAAGATCGACATCAACGACCTGGTCAACAGCCAGTACGGGACGATCAGCTCCGGCGCCCTGGGCCAGGTGGCCGGGCTGCATGACGTGACCGCGGCGGCCGGCGGCCTGACCCTCGACGACGTGACCGTGACCGGGACCGTGCCCGCCCTGTCGGCGGGCAGCGGCAGCTTCAGCTCCAGCTTCACCACCAGCACGTTCAGCGTGGCCGGAGTCGATCTGGCCGATACCTCGCTCGGGCCGCTCAGCTCGGCCACGATCACCTCCGGCTCGGCCCTGGATGCCGCCGACGCCCAGTCCGCCAACGCGGTCGTCAACTCCAGCTACGCCACGGCCAACAAGCTGGACGCCGGCGGCACGCTGGACGTGGGCGGCACCAGCTTCAAGATCATCGGCATCGTCAGCGTGCCGCAGGGCGGCAGCCCGCCCGACGCGTACATCCCGCTGGCCAAGGCGCAGAGCATCGGCGAGCTGTCCTCGACGAGCAAGCTGACCGGCAAGGTGAACACCATCTACGTGGCCGCCGCCAGCGCCGCCGACATCCCCGCGGTGCAGGCCGGCCTCGGCCACCTGCTGCCCGGCGCCACCGTCACCGACCAGGATGACCTGGCCGGCGAGGTGACCGGGTCGCTGGCCAGCGCATCCAGCCTGGCCGCCAACCTGGGCACGTGGCTGTCGGCCGCCGTGCTGGTCGTGGCGTTCGGCGTGGCCAGCGTGCTGACCATGGGCGCGGTATCCCGCCGGGTCAGGGAGTTCGGCACGCTCAAGGCGCTCGGCTGGCGCAGCCGCCGCATCGTCGGCCAGGTGATGGGGGAGTCGCTGGTCATCGGGGCCGTCGGCGGTGCCATCGGCGTTGGCCTGGGGTACGGCGGCGCCGCGCTGATCGACAAGCTGGCCCCGAAGCTGACCGCCACGGTCGGGGCCAGCAACGTTGCGTCGGCGGCCGGGACCGGCCGGGCGCTGGGCGGCAGCAGTGCCCGGGCGCTGGCCGGCGTCGGCCATACGGTCTTGGTGACGCTGACCGCGCCGGTGACCCTGACCGCGGTCCTGCTCGCCGTGGTGCTGGCCATCGCCGGAGGGTTGCTGGCCGGCGTGCTCGGCGGCTGGCCGGGCCGGCTGCGGCCCGCGGCGGCCCTGGCCCGGGTGGCGTGATGGGCGAGACGATGTGCCGGCTGTCCGGCGTGGTCAAGACCTACCACAAGCACCACGGCACGGTCCTCGCCCTGCGCGGCGTGGACCTGGTCCTCCAGGAGGGGGAGTGGCTGGCCATCCAGGGCCCGACCGGCCACGGAAAGTCCACCCTGCTGCAGATCCTGGGCGGCCTGGACCGGCCGACCGCGGGCACCGTGGAACTCGGCGGCCAGGACCTGACCCGCATATCCGAGGCCGCGGTGACCAGGGTTCGGGCCCGGTCGGTCGGCTTCATCTTCCAGACCTTCAACCTGATTCCCACCCTCAGCGCGGCCGAGAACGTCGAGCTGGCCCTGGTGCCGTTGGGCTGCGGCGCGGCCGAACGGAAGGCCCGCGCCCGGGAGGGGCTGACGGCCGTCGGGCTCGGCGACCGCCTCGACCACCTGCCCGCCGAGCTGTCCGGCGGGCAGCAGCAGCGGGTCGCCGTCGCCCGGGCCCTGGTCAAGGAGCCCAGCGTGCTGCTGGCGGACGAGCCGACGGGCAATCTCGACGAGGGCACCAGGAACGAGATCGTCGGACTGCTCGAGGACCTGTGGCAGTCCCGGGACCTGACGATGGTGCTCGTCACCCACGACAGCGTCGTGGCGGCCCGGGCGCCGCGGCTGGCCCGGATGAAAAACGGCCTGCTCGAGGAGCCGTGAGTGGCCGCTCCTGGCCGGTCTCGTGGTCCGCCCGGTCTCCGGGCGCCTCAGCGGCGCCGGTCCAGGATCATCGGCGTGAGCTGCTCGATGTCGTACCTGGTCCGCAGGTCGATGATCGCGGCCTGGTCGGGCGGCCCGCCGCGGCCGAGCAGCTCGGCCATTTCCTGCTGGTACAGGTCGTGGCCGGCCGGGGCGGCCAGGAACAGCATCCTGACCGGCACCGGGCCGGGGTTGGTGAAGGCGTGCGGGCAGCCGGCCGGAACGAACATGAGGCTGCCCGGCCCGCCGCGGGCCACCGGTGCGCCGCTGGCCGACTCCCAGGCCGTCCAGTCACCGGTCAGGGCCCGAGGCTCGAAGGCGAGCAGGTCGAGCTGGCCCTCCAGGATGTAGAACACCTCTTCGGTCGCGGCGTGCCGGTGCGCCCCGACGTCGAAGCCGGGCGGAACCACAGCCTCGAACACCGACCACCGGCTGGAGTTCTCCGAGCCCACCTTGACCGTCATGCCTGCCCCGCCTAGCACCCGGCCCGCGCCCGGCGGCAACACCAGTCCGTCAGTCATTTCGCCTGCCTTCACCGTGATTGAGGTCACTATGGTAGGGAGGATGACGGGGCCGGTCCTGGTACTGATCGTGCTACCCGGTGCGGCCGGTCCGGTGCCCGGTGCGCCCGGCCCGGTGCCCGGTGCGCCCGGCCCGGCCGGGCCGGGCCGGGCGTGAGCGGAACCCGCGCCGAGCTCGGTGCGTTCCTGCGCGCGCGCCGGGCCCGGCTACAGCCGGCTGACGTGGGCCTGCCCGGCGACGCCGTACCCGGGCGGCGCCGGACCCCTGGCCTACGGCGTGAGGAGGTCGCCGACCTGTCCGGCGTGGGGGTCACCTGGTACACCTGGCTGGAACAGGGCCGGGACATACCGGCATCGGCCCAGGTGGTCGAGGCCCTGGCCCGCGCCCTGCGGCTCAGCGCGGACGAGCGCCGCCACCTCAGGGATCTGGCCGGGCTGTCCAGCCCGGCCCCGCCGTCCCCCACGGCGGCCGCTGGGACGCAGGCCTGGCCCCGGCTGCAGCGGCTGGTCGACGCCGTCATGCCGAACATCGCCTCTGTGTACGACGTCCACTTCGACTACCTGGCCTGGAACACTGCCTACCGGCAGGTCAGGCATGACCCGGGGACGCTCGCCCCGGGCCGCCGCAACCTGCTCTGGATGATGTTCACCGACGCCGAGAACCGGGCCCGGATGACCACCTGGGACCGGGCCGCGCAGGCCCTGATCAGCCAGTTCCGGGCGGCCGCAGCCCGGCGGCCCGGCGACCCGCGGTTCACCGAGCTGGTAACGGCCCTAACCGAGGTCAGCCCGCAGTTCCGTGACTGGTGGGAGGAGTACCCGGTGCGGTACTTCAGGCCCGCCAGCATCCGCATCGCCCATCCGCGAGCCGGCCGGATCACGCTGGAGATGTTCCAGCTGCGGCTGGAGGACGACCCAGGTCACCTGATGGTGGTGCAGGTCCCGGCCGACACCGACAGCCGGGACCGGATCGCGGTCCTGCTCGGCCCGGCCAACTAGGCGCCTCCCGTAGATCATGCCGGGCCCGTCCTGCACCCGGGTCGCGAAGGGCTTCCATCTGCTTCGCGATCATGAGCTGGGCCGCGCAAGGCCGGATCACCGGCCCCAGCGGTCACATTTGCGCGATCACTCATATCGTTAGGAACCTGCCCAACCACCATCATCCAGAAGTGGTTGATTCCGGTCCTGCGGTTGATTGCCGGTACTGGAATCCCGCCAATCACCCGCAGAACACCAATCAACCACCACTTTGGGACACATGAAACTGGCGTGACACCAGGGACGCACACCAGCGCCGGACGCCGGCCTGTTGTCCCCGGCACCGCTGCCACTGCCCCTTCAACCCGCCGGCGGAGCGTGCTGCGCTGGCCGTCATCGCGCGGCGGGTGCGTGATAATTGGCAGTGCCATGACGCTTACCCAGCTGAACGCCTTCGTCCTGGTGGCCCGGCTCGGCTCGGTGACCGCCGCCGCCAACGCGCTCGGCGTCAGCGAATCGGCCGTCTCCCAGGCCCTGTCGGCTCTGCGGCTGCACCTCGGCGACCAGCTGGTCACCCGCGGGCCGGTCGGCATGACGCTGACCGCCGGGGGCTCCAGGCTGCTGGCCACCGCCTCACAGATCGTGGTGCTCGGCGCCGAGGCGCATGCCGCGGTCCGCGCCGCGCAAGGTGCGCCCGAGCAGCTGCGGGTGGTGTCGTCCTCCACCGTGGCCGAGTTCGTGATCAGCCCGCTCACGGAGGCGTTCACCAAGCGGTTCGGCGGCGCCGTAGAGATCTCGGCCGGCGTCGCGGTGACCAAGGAGATGAACGTCCTGATCGCCAACCGGCTCGCGGACGTCGCCATCGGCTGCGACCTGAGCAAGACCATGCCTGACGGCCTGGCCCTGCCCCTGGTCACCGAGCCCATTTTCAAGTACCGGCTGGTGGTCGTCACGGCCGGCCAGTCCCGGCTGCGGGGCAATCCACGCCAGTGGCTGTGGTACGTCGATCCTTCGGGCACCGATCCCGACAGCGAAACCGGCCAGATGCTCTCCGGCCTGGGCATCCCCGAGGCGCGGATCAGGGTCTTCCCCAACCAGACCGCCGCCTGGGCGGCCGCGGCCGACGGGACGGGCGCCGCGCCCGCCGTCGAGCACCTGGTCGCCCACCAGCTGCGCCGGGGCGAGCTGTCCCGGGTCGATCTGCCCGGCTGCCGCATAGACGCATGCTGGCACGTGACCCTGCTCGAACGGCAGCACCAGAGCCCGGCGGCCAGTTCCTTCCGCCGTTACCTGGGCACACCGGAGGCCATGCACCTGATGCGCGCCCCAGCCGGCGGCGTCCCGCCGTCCCGTTTCCGGCCCCCGGTTTATGTCACGATTTGGAGTTAGGGCTGCTATCCGCGCGGCCCTCTGGCCGGCACGGCCCGCTCCGCTCCGCCCCGCCTACGGAATCGGCGGGGAGTCGCTCGCGTCACGGCGAAGAGCCTGAAATCCCGCGAGTATTTACAGGCAGATGCACTAGGACCTGCAAAGACGCCCGATTCCTGAGTCCTTAAGCAAGAGCTTATTCGCATGTTGCGGGCCGGTGCGGGCCAGCGGATGATGTTGACGGTCATTACTCACCGCAGCAAGACAATGCTGTCCAGCGCCGGGAGCATACGGTATGCGAATTGAATCCGACGGGCACAGCCGCGGTAACCCGCGGCTGTATGAGCTGATCGAGCATGCGCCCAAGACCGGCAAGAGCCCGACCGTCTGGGCCTGGCCTGAGCTGATCGACTATCTCAAGGTCGCCGGCCAGCCGGTGGCGGGACCGTGGCCGCCGCATCAGCGGCCCCGGCCGGACCCGGAGGAGGACTCGCTCCCGGTGGCGGTGCCGGATCCGCAGTCACGGCAGGAAGCCCGCATCCAACCCGCGCCCGCAGCTGATCCGGTGCCGGAGCCAGGACCGGAACCCGAGTAACGGCCCTAGGCCCGCGCCCAGAAGGAGGATCTATGTATCCGTCGCGGTTCCGGTATGAGGCGCCGCATTCGCTCGCCGAGGCGATCGGCATGCTGCACGACGGCGGGGACGACGCGAAGGTCCTGGCCGGCGGCCAGAGCCTGGTCCCGCTCATGAAGCTGCGCTTCGCCTCGCCGCAGCTGGTGGTCGACATCAACAACGTGCCGGGGCTCGACTACCACCGGGCCGACCCGGATGGCACCCTGCGCATCGGCGCCCTTTGCCGTCACGCCGACCTCGAGCGCTCGGGCCTGCTGAAGACCACCCAGCCGACCATGGCCTCGGCGGCGCCGCTGATCGCCGACCCGATCGTGCGCAACCGGGGCACGCTGGTCGGCTCGCTGTGCCACGCCGACCCGCAGGGCGACTGGGCCTCGGTGGTGCTGGCCCTCGGCGGCTCGGTGATGGCGCGGGGTCCGCGCGGCATCCGCGCCATCCCGATGGCCGACTTCGTCACCGGCCCGTTCCAGAACGTCCTGGACCCGGACGAGATCGCGGTCGAGGCGATGATACCGGCCGTCCGGGGCACCCGGGCCGGCGGCTACCTCAAACTGGAACGCCGCGTCGGAGACTTCGCGACCGTGGGGGTCGCGGTCGCGCTCGAGATGAGCGACGGGACCGTGACCAGGGCGGGCATCGGCCTGACCGGGGTGGGCGGTGCCACCATCGCGGCCACCGCGGCGGCCGACGCGCTGACCGGAGGGCCGCTGACCGCCGACCGCATCGGCCAGGCCGCCGACCTGGCGGCCGAGGCCGCGCGGCCGAGGACCGACCATCGCGGCAGCGCCGAATACAAGCGGCATATGGTGCGCACGTTCGTCGTGCGCCTGCTGAGCCTCACCGACGCGGCGGCGGAAAGGGCAGCCTGATCATGACGATCGTCTACGAAGACCATGAGGGCCAGAGCACTGGCGACGTACCGGTCCGGCGGATCAAGTTCACGATCAACGGCCAGAAGATGATCGCCGAGGTGGAGCCGCGGCTGCTGCTGGCCCACCTGATCCGCCGCGGCCTTGGCCTGACCGGCACGCACATGGGCTGCGACACCACCAACTGCGGCGCGTGCACGGTGCTGGTCGACGGGCGGCCGGTCAAGTCCTGCACCATGCTGGCCGTCCAGGCCGACGGCCGCGAGATCGGCACGGTCGAGGGCCTGGCCACGGCCAGCGAGCTGCACCCGCTGCAGGAGGGCTTCAAGGAGGAGCACGGGCTGCAGTGCGGATTCTGCACGCCCGGCATGATGATGGCCGCCAAGGCCCTGCTCGACGCCAATCCTGACCCCACCGAGGAGGACGTGCGGTGGGCTCTGTCGGGCAACCTGTGCCGCTGCACCGGCTACCAGAACATCGTGAAATCGGTGCTGTGGGCGGCGGCCAAGCTCCGCGCAGAGTCCGGCAGCTAGGGGAGGCGACGTGTCACAGGCACTGGACGAGATCAAGATCGGCGGGCTGGGCGCGAGCCGCAAGCGCGTCGAGGACAACCGCTTCATCCGCGGCAAGGGCAACTACACCGACGACATCACGCTGCCCGGCATGCTGCACATGGAGATCCTGCGCAGCCCGCTGGCGCACGCCCGGATCGTCTCGATCGACGCGACCAAAGCGTGGGACATTCCCGGCGTGCACCTGGTGCTGACCGGCGAGATGATGGCGACCAGGAACCTAGCCTGGATGCCGACGCTGTCCTACGACATCCAGGCGGTGCTGGCCACCGACAAGGTGCGGTTCCAGGGCCAGGAAGTGGCCTGCGTCATCGCCGACGACCCGTACATCGCCAAGGACGCGTGCGAGGCCATCGAGGTCGAGTACGAGCCGCTGCCGGTGATCGTCAACCCGGAGCAGGCCGTCGCCGAGGGCGCGCCGGTCATCCGGGACGACAAGGAGAACCAGCAGGACAACGTAGTCTTCGACTGGGAAGTCGGCGACGCGGCGGGTACCGACCGGGCCTTCGAGCAGGCCGACGTGATCTCCAGGCTGAAGCTGCACTACCCGCGCTCGCACCCGTCGCCGATCGAGTGCTGCGGCTCCATCGCGGACTTCAACCGGGCCACCTCCAAGCTCACCGTGTACATGACCACGCAGGCGCCGCACATCATCCGGGCCGCGGTCGCGCTGGTCGCGGAGCTGCCCGAGCACATGATCAGGATCATCTCGCCGGACATCGGCGGCGGCTTCGGCAACAAGGTCCCGGTCTACCCGGGCTACGTCTGCTCGATCCTGGCTTCGATCCTGCTCGAGCGGCCGGTGAAGTGGATCGAGGACAAGTCGGGCAACCTGATCTCGACCGGCTTCGCCCGCGACATCTACCTGGACGGCGAGATGGCGCTGCGCCGGGACGGCAAGATCCTCGCGGTACGGATGCACTGCGATTCCGACCACGGCGCGTTCTTCTCCGACGCCCAGCCGAGCAAGTTCAAGATCGGGCTGCTGCACTCCGCGTTCGCGGCCTACGACATCCCGGTCGCGCACCTGACCGACCGCGGCACCTACAGCAACAAGGCACCGGGCGGAGTGGCCTACCGCTGCTCGTTCCGGGTCACCGAGGCCATGTTCTTCCAGGAACGGATGATGCAGGCGGCCGCCGACGACCTGGGACTGGACCAGGCCGAGTTCCGGCGGATGAACTTCGTCCGGGACGATGACTTCCCGCACCGGACTCCGTTCGGCTTCCTGACCGACTCTGGCCAGTACGCCAAGTGCCTGGACGTCGGGCTGAAGGCGGTCGGCTATGAGGACTTCCGCCGCCAGCAGGCCGAAGCCAGGAAGCGCGGCCGGCTGCTCGGGCTCGGCATCTCGACCATGACCGAGCCGCTCGGCGCGGGCAACAGCCGCGAGTACGACATCCTGGGCATCAAGATGTTCGACTCCGCCGAGCTGAAGGTGCACATGACCGGCAAGGCGATCGTCCGGACCGGCGCCCGGGGCCAGGGGCAGGGACACGAGACGACCTGGGCCCAGATCGTGGCCCACGAGCTCGGCATCCCGGCCGAGGACATCGTCGTCGAGGAGGGCGACACCGACACCGCGCCGTTCGGCATGGGCACCTACGCCTCCCGGAGCACGCCGGTCGCGGGGGCGGCCGTCGCGATGGTGTCCCGCAAGATCCGGGCCAAGGCCCGCAAGCTGGCGGCGCACCTGCTCGAGGTATCCGAGGAGGATGTCGAGTGGGAGCTTGGCCGGTTCTACGTCCGCAGTGCCCCTAACCGCGGCGTGACCATCCAGGAGTGCGCGATGGCCGCGTACAGCAACATGCCGGACGGCATGGAGCCAGGCCTGGAGAACACCGCCTACTACGACCCGCCCAACCTCACCTGGCCGTTCGCGGTATACATCATCACCGTCGAGGTCGATCCGGAAACGGGCGTCTGGGATGTGCTAAAGACGGTCGCAGTAGACGACTGCGGCGTGCGGATCAACCCGATGATCGTCGAGGGCCAGATCATGGGCGGGCTCACCGAGGCCTATGCGATGGCGAACATGCAGTTCATCACCTTCGATGCCGAGGGGAACTGCGTCGGCTCGAACTACATGGACTACCTGCTGCCCACCGCCTGGGAGACGCCGGGCTTCGAGCTGCACAGCGAGGTCGTCACCCCGTGCCCGCACCACCCGATCGGCGCCAAGGGCATCGGCGAGTGCGCCGCGGTGGGCGGCCCGGCGGCATTCGTCAACGCGGTCATGGACGCGCTGTCAGGCACCGGGGTCCGGAACATCGATATGCCGCTGCTCCCGGACCGGGTGTGGGAGGCCATCACCTACCGCCGCGACGTATCCGGTGCCCCGCCGGTGCGGTCGGACGAGTGAGGGCCGTCATGGAGGGCATGGACGTCTTGGCCGAGATGGACGAGCTGACCCGCGGCGGGCACGCATTCGCGCTGGCCACCGTGGTCTGGCGTCAGCCTCCGTCGTCGAGCCAGCCTGGCGCGCGGGCGGTCATCACCGCCGATGGCGAACTGCGCGGCTGGATCGGCGGTGCCTGCGCCGAGCCGGTGGTGATCCGCGAGGCTCAGCGGGTGATCGCGGAGGGCACCGCGCGGCTGCTGCTGCTCGGCACCCCCGATCAGTTCGGCGGGGCGGTCCCGGACGGCATGACCGTCATCCCGATCTCTTGCCAGAGCGAGGGAGCGCTGGAGATCTACATCGAGCCCGTGCTGCCGGTGCCGCACCTGGTGATCATCGGCGTGTCGCCCATGGCCCGCACGCTGGCCAGCCTGGCCGGGGCGCTCGGCTGGCGGGCCGATCTGGTCCAGGGCGCCGACTTCGCGACGGACAGCGCGGACGAGCGGTCCATGATCGTGGTGGCCACGCAGGGCCACGACGACGAGGACGTGCTGGCCCGGGCCGTAGCGGCCCGGCCCGCCTACCTGGGCCTGGTCGGGTCGCGCCGCCGCGGGGCGACGGTCCTCGGCTACCTGGCCGACCTGGGCGTACCGCAGGAGGAGCTGGACCGGGTCCGGGTGCCCGCCGGCCTGGACCTGGGCAAGACCACGCACCAGGAGATCGCGGTCGCCATCCTGGCCGAGCTGGTCCAGCTGCGGGCCGCGGGCGCGCTGAAGCGGCCAACCACGGCGGCGGCTGCTCCGGCGCAGGCCGTCGACCCGGTGTGCGGGATGACCGTGGCCACCGCGTCGGTCCAGCCGCTACGGCATGACGGCACCGACTACTACTTTTGCTGCGCGGGCTGCCGCCAGGCATTCGAGAAGGACCCTGACGCTTACGTGAAGAGAGAGACCCGATGCTGATCAAGAACGAGTTCGAGGTCGCTGAGCCGGTCGAGAAGGTCTGGCAGTTCTTCGACAACATCCCCCAGGTCGCGGCCTGCCTGCCGGGCGCGGAGCTGACCGAGGACCTGGGCGACGACAAGTACAAGGGCAAGGTCGCCGTCCGAATGGGGCCGGTCAAGCTCCAGTTCGCCGGCACTGCCGACATCACCGAGCGGGACGAGGCGGCCAAGCTCGTGGTCGTCCACGCCAGCGGCGCCGACGAGAAGGGCCGCGGCCAGGCCAGCATGGTGGTGACGGCGACGCTGGCCCGCGCCGGACGCGGCACCAAGGTCGGCGTCAGCCAGGACCTGCAGCTGTCCGGCGCGGCGGCCCAGTACGGCCGCGGCATGATCGCCGACGTATCGGCCGTGCTGATGCGCGACTTCGCCGTGAACATGCAGAGCAGGATCGAGCGGATCGACCGTGGGGAATCGGCGGAGCAGATCGCAGCCGCCACCGCGACCCCGGCGAAGGGCTTCACCCTGGGCATGCGGGCCGCGCTGATGGCCCTGAGCCGGGTCTTCCGCCGCTTCTTCCTCCCTTACCAGCCCGCTAGCTGAGGAGAGCTCCCATGGTCCTGTGGTGGATCGGCAACGTGATTCTGCTAGTCGTGGTCCTGCCTGT
Source organism: uncultured Actinomycetes bacterium (assembly GCA_963835775.1). GTDB lineage: Bacteria > Actinomycetota > Actinomycetes > Streptosporangiales > Streptosporangiaceae > Palsa-504. The sequence goes on from CAWIHB010000020.1 coordinate 301,003, forward strand.
GGTCATCTTCCTGCTCAACCGCGTCCTGGCGGCGCTCGAGCGGATCAGGGGGGCGGCCGACAACGTCCTGTCCGGCGGGGTGGCCCTCATCGGCGAGCTCAACGGCCTGCCCGAAGCCCTGGCCACCACGGACGAGACCGTCAAGGAAGTATCCGTCGGCGCGGTCCGCTACGCCGGCTCCGTCGCCAAGCTGCTCGGCTGAGCACGGGCACGCAGCAGAAGGGAGATCGGCCATGCCAGCAGCCGCATGGTTCACATTGATCGTCGCCGCGCTGATCATCGCGATCACCGCGGTGGGCCTGTTGCGGGTCATCGGCCACCTCAGGGCGATACGCAAGACGCTGGTGGCCACCACCGGAGGAGTCCAGGCCGTCGCGCAGCTCACCAGCACGGTCCCGGAACGGCTGACCGCGGTCAACGCGAGCCTTAAGCCGGTCCGCGACTTCTGTGAAACGGTCTAGGAGGAGTTGTCCATGCAATCACATGTCATGGCACATGTCCTGGCCGCCGGCACCAGTACCACCGGCTGGGTGGTGGGCTACACCATCGGCATCGTCATCGTGCTGGTCGTCGTGGCGCTCGTGGTGCCGATCCTGATGCTGGCCCGGTCCATAGGCAACGAGGCACCGAAGATCAACGACGCGCTGACCAACGCGGTCCATAACACCGCTCCGCTCGGCGCGCTGCGCACCACCATCGAGCACGCCACAATCATCATCGGCGGCCTGCAGCGCGGCCGCGCCAGGCTGGGAGGATAGCGATGCATACCCTGGCCATGTCATCGACCGAGCACAACCTGTGGACGATCGCGAACATCCTCGGCCTGGTCGTGGTGGTCGCGGTCGCCGCGCTGCTGAGCCTGCTCATCTACCTGGTGAAGGTCATTGACCGCCGGGTCGTCCAGGTGCGGGACACCCTGAAGGCCGCAGCGGCCAACACCGCGGATACGGTCCTCATCCCGCAGGTCGCCGGCGGCGTGGAGGCAGTCCTCGCCGAGGGCCTGCAGCACCACCTGTTCCTCGGCCGCGTGCTCGGAAAGGTGAAGTCGTGACGGGACTCGTCGTCTGGACGGTCATCGACGTCCTGCTGCTGACCGCAGGCCTGGCGTTCTACCTGTTCTGGGTGGGCACCCTGCTGACCAGGATCGCCGTGAACCTGGAGGAGTGCTCAGACATCGTCCAGACCATCGTGGGCCACGCCAAGCTGATCAGGCCCGGAGTCGAGCACATCAACGAGACCGGCGGCGTGGTGGCCGGCGCGCTGCCGCTGCTGTACGGCATGGCCGAGGGCATCGTGACCGGGGTGACCCCCATGCCGGAGCGCCCCGCCGTGCCTCGCCGGCCCGCCCGGCCTCGGGGACGCGCCGCTCGCGCCTGCTCGACGCCGTGGGGTTCCGGCCGGGATCGTAGCGTCAGCCCGGGGCGCCGGCCGGGCGCTCCGGGTCCTTGGCCAGGCTGGGGGAGGAGGACGTGGTCTCGCCAATCCACTGATCCTTCCAGGCCTGCTCGTACTGCTGGTCGTTGCAGCGCGGCTGGTAAATCGCGGTCAGTTCCCTGGCGATCTGCTCCCGGTGGCCCCGGCTGCCGCCAGGGACCTCATAGCTGCAGATGTAGACCTTGAATTTCGATCCGGCGCGCTTGATCCAGCAGTTCGCGCGGGGGTGCTGGAATGGGAACCGCTCCGTGGTCAGGTCGTCGGAGTGACCCACGTAGATGACCGCGTACCGCTCCGGCTTGGTCTCCGGGTCGGGCTTGTAGGCGATCACGTACACGGCCGCGGCCGCGGGCGGCGTCCAGCCGGCCAGCACCCGCGGTCCCTCGAACGGGTAGCCCGCCAGGGACCCGAGCCTGATCATCCGGCGTCGTCTTCGTCTTCGCTGACCGCCTCGGTCCGCACCACCGGGGCCGCCGGCAGGCCGGCCTTCGCCGTCGCCCGGGTGAACTCGCCGGTCGCCCCGGCGATCGCCTCCTCCCGGCTGGCCGCCTCAACGATCAGCTGTGCGCCGTAGCGGTTCGTGCCGATACCGGTGGCGATCCCGCCGGTGGCCGCCACCGCGTCCGCCAGCTCCACAATCTCCTCACGGGTCAGCACGCGGTCGGCCTCGGCCTCGATCCCCACGCTCCACCGCATGGCCCGCTCCTTCCTGGCACGTCCCGAGCTACCGGTGGCGTCAGGCCGCGACCGTATCCTATGTCGGCCGTCGCGGACCGGAGTCCGGCCCTGCTACGTTCGCGTCGCGCGCCCTTCGGGGGCCTCGAAGACGCGCCAGCAGGCGCCTCCGGCTCGCTTTGCGTCGTACATGGCCAGGTCGGCGCGGGCCAGCAAGCTCTGAAGGTCGCGGCAGCCTACGGATTCCGCGACGCCGATGCTGACGGTGAAGGGTACAGGCGTCCCGTCGCTGGCGGTGACGCGGGTCGGCGCCGCGGTCAGCCTGGCCGCGACTTGGGCCGCCCGCAGGCTGGTAGTCCCCGCGATCGTGATGATGAACTCGTCGCCGCCGTAGCGGCCGGCGATATCGTCAGGCCGGACGTGCTCACGGCAGGACTGGGCCAGGTCGGCGAGGACCCGGTCGCCCACGGCGTGGCCGTATACGTCGTTGATCTCCTTGAAGCGGTCCACGTCGATCATCAGCGCGACAAGCGGCTGGCTGAACCACCGCGCGTGCGCGAAGGCGCCCTCGGCCTCGTCCATGAAATGGCGCCTGTTGTACAGGCCGGTCATCCCGTCGATCGAGGCGAGTTCCCGGTAACGGGCCGCGAGCTGGTCATTGTCCCGCAAGGCGGCGAACTGGCGCACGCTGACCAGGACCGTCAGCCCCACCGCGCCGAGCAGGACGCCGCCCAGGGGGTTGAAGCTCACGTTCTTCAGGCCCACGATCGTGAGCAGCAGGTAGCTGGCTGCGACCGCGAGGAAGGGCAGGACGTTGGGACGCGTCACAGGAGCCCGGGCCGACAGCGCGAACTCCCCGGTCGGCCTGACCCGTAGCTGGTATCCGGCCGCCACGAACAGGATGATCAGCGCCACGAACCACAGAGTGTCAACGGGGTCGCCACCGAGGTAGGTCGAGTTGACCGTGATGTAGTCGTAGGAGATGTCGGCCGCGATGAACACCAGCAGGCCGCCAGAGAAGATGCGCAGCGACCCGACGCTCAGGCGGGGGACTCCACGCCACAGCAACGACAGCACCCCGAACAAAAGCAGTAGGTCGCCAGCCGGGTATGCGAAGGTCACGAGGTCGGGCAGGTCAAAGCCGTGCGCCGACGCCACGGCCGGCCCGAGTACCACGTACCAGATGAGAGTGACCCCGCCGACGAAAACGGTCCCCATGTCGAGCACGAGCCGGAGTCGTTCCCGCCGCGCCCGCCGTCGGGAAGGGAAGGAGAGGATGCCGGCCAGGGCGACGAGGTAGAAGCTCAGATAAGCAGCGTCGGCCCAGGTCGGATAGGCCCTCTCGTGGAGCACGACCTCGTAGAGGAGCTGCAGCAGGTCGCCGAGCAGGAACAGCCAAAGCGCGACGGACAACAACCGCCACGCTCGGCAGGTGGGCACGCCGAGATCCTGGCGCAGGGACACCCGCCAGGCCCACAGGGCCGCGGCCCCGTTCACCGGGAAGAAGGCCAGGTCCCCGATGAGGGCCTGATGCTGACGGCCGCCCCAGCGGAACACCTGCCACAGCCCGTAGACGACGAACATCGTGATCGCCGCGGCGAGAGTGGGACCTCCAACCTGGTCCACGACGGCCCGACCTGCGCGCGCCAGTCGCCGGTACGCGCCGCCCGGCTGCACGCTGGCGCATTCCCTTGCCGGCGCGTCGGCCGCCGATGAGGGGGCCCGCTGCCTTGGCACGCGCCCTCGAGGCGCGAGCCGGTCCCGCTGACGCAGCCACTCCGCGAACACGTCGGCTGACATGGGCCGTCCGAGGAGAAAGCCCTGGGCGAAGTCGCACCCGAGGGCCTGCAGCTCGGACCGGACGGCCTCGGACTCGACGCCCTCGGCGACGACCTTGACCCCGAGCTGATGAGCGAGGTCGATGGTCGTTCCGACGATCGCCCGAAAGCTCGAATTGCTCGCTATCGGCCGCACCAAAGATATGTCGAGCTTGAGTTCGTCGATCGGCCAGTTGCCGAGGCTCTCCAGCGATGCCAAGCCGGTACCGAAATCGTCGAGCGACACGGCCACGCCGAACTCGGCCAGCTGAGCGAAGAAGCTCGAGCTCACCCCGGAGGTCGCGGTCTGCTCGCTCACCTCAAGGGTCAGCATGCGCCCGGGCACCTGCTCGCTGAGCAGGAGCCCGGCGATGACGGCCGGGAACTCGGGGTCGGCAACGAGGTCGGGCCCGACGTTGACCGAGACCGGGATGGTCCACCCGTCGGCGGCCCAGGCCCGATGCTGCGCGAGCGACAGCCTCAGCACCAGGCGGGTGAGCTCGCCGGTCAGCCCCAGTTCCTCGGCGATGGGGACGAACACGTCCGGCGGCAAGGTGCCGAGATCGGGATGCTCCCAGCGCGTGAGCGATTCCGCCGCCACTACCCGGCCGGATGACAGGTCGAGCTCAGGCTGGAAGTAGGCCACCAGCCGATGGCCCCTCAGCGCGTCGGGAAACTCGCTCACCAGCCTCGCCGTCAGCTCCCGGGCTTCTACCGACATCGCCGCCTCCTCCCCGATGGTCACTGAGGCCCCGATTTTTATACCCAAGGAAAGGATCTAGTGACTGACTGTCATTGGACGGCCTGAGCGCGCCTCGTCTAGTCACTATACGCACACAGTAGAAAACGGTAAGTAACTATAATTAGCCGACTGCCGTGCGGTTCCACGCTGCCGCGCCTGACGCCCCGTCTGGATCCGCTTCCGCCTGGCCAGGCTGAGGACCGTTCACGGATCAGTTCAGGCTGGGCAGCAGCGCCGCGAGTTTCTCCAGGCTGGCTAGATCGTGGCCGGACAGCAGCAGGTCGACGTGCGGTGCGGCGATCATCATGCCGAGCGTGCTGGGCCGGAAGCCAGGATCGTCGCCCTTGTGCGGGTTCAGCCAGACCAGCCGGTGGCTGAGCCGGGCCAGCCGTTCCATCGCGGCGGCCAGGACGGCTGGATCGCCGCGGTCCAGGCCGTCGGAGCAGATCACCACGATGCCGCCCCGGCACAGCCCGCGCCGGGCCCAGTCCCGGACGAAGGCGTCCAGGCTGTCGCCGATCCTGGTCCCGCCATCCCAGTCGAAAGCGGCCCGGGCCGCGCGTTCCAGGGCCTCGTCCGGGCGGCGGCACTCCATCGCCCCGGTCACCCGGGTCAGCCGGGTGCCGAAGCAGAACACCTCGACCCGCCCGGCGGACCGGGCCGCCGAGTGCGCGAACTGCAGCAGGCTGCGCGAGTAGTCGGCCATCGAGCCGGATATGTCCAGGATGAGGATCAGCGGCCGCAGCCGCACCTTCCGCCGCCGCCAGTACAGCCGGGCGGGCTCGCCGTGCATGCGCATGGACTCCCGCACCGTCCGCCGGGGGTCGGGGCGCGCGCCGGCGGACCGGGCCGGGGCGGTGCGCCGGGTGCGGCGGCGCGGCGGGGTCAGCCGGATCCTGGCCATGATCCGGCGCAGCGCCGCGAGTTCCTCCGGCGTGCAGGCCGCGAACGACTTGTGCTTGAGCGCGTCGGCCTCCGAGGCCATCAGGCCCAGCATGGCGTCGTCCTGCTCGCCGGCCTCGCCCGGCTCGGTGGACGGCATGGCCAGTGCGCCCTGGGCCTGCAGCGACGCGCGCAGCATCAGGGTCAGCTGCTCGGCCGGCCCTCCGGCGCCGAGAAAGAACCGGCGGAACACCTCGTCGTACCGGGCGATGTCGTCGTGCCGGTTCACCAGCGTGGCCCGCCCGGCCCAGTACAGGTCGCCCAGGTCGGCCGGGTCGAGCTTGCTCAGGGCCGCGCAGTAGACCAGCACGTCTCCCGAGCCGACGGCCAGCCCAGCTGAGCGCAGCTCGGCGGCGAAACTGGCCAGCAGCCTGGTGAACGGCTCAGGCACCTGAGGTGATCTCCTGCAGGTTGTCCCGGACGACCTCCAGGTCGTCCCGGTCCTTGACCACGGCGCCCAGGGTGGCCTGCGCGTTGTCGGCGTCGAGGTCAGACTCGCCGAGGAAGTCCAGGGTCCGGGCCCAGTCGATGGTTTCCGCCACGCCGGGCGGCTTGGCCAGGTCGAGCTCACGCAGCCGGTGCACCGCGGCTACCACCTTGCGGGCCAGGGCGGCCGAGACGCCGGGCTCGCGGATCAGGACGATCTCGACCTCGCGCTCCGCGGGCGGGTAGCCGATCCAGTGGTACAGGCAGCGGCGCTTCAGCGCGTCGTGCAGTTCGCGCGTGCGGTTGGAGGTGAGGACCACCAGCGGCGGGCTTTCGGCCTTGACCGTGCCGATCTCGGGGATGCTGATCTGGAAGTCCGACAGCACCTCGAGCAGGAAGGCCTCGAACTCGTCGTCGGCCCGGTCGATCTCGTCGATCAGCAGCACGGCCTGGTCGCCGGCCCGGACCGCGGCCAGCAGCGGCCGTTCCAGCAGGAACTTCGGGCCGAACAGCTTGTCGACCGCGTCCGGGTCGGCCACCTGGTGCTCGGACAGCGCCCTGATGTGCAGCATCTGCCTGGCGTAGTCCCACTCGTACAGCGCCTGGTTGGTATCGATGCCCTCATAGCACTGCAGCCGGATCAGCCGGCGGCCGAACACCGAGGCCATGACCTTGGCCACCTCCGTCTTGCCCACCCCGACCTCGCCTTCGAGGAGCACGGGGCGGTCAAGCGACAGCGCCACGAACAGCGCGGTGGCCAGCCCGCGGTCAGCCAGGTAACCGCCCTGGCGCAGGGTCTCGGTCAGCTCGCCGACGGACTGCGGCACCCCCACGGCGTGATTGCCCCCTGCTCGTCGTCCGGCCGCGCTTATCGGGACTCGGGCGGCAGGACCAGGTCACGCACGCTGCCCGCGCCCCGGTTCAGCTTGCCTTCGCGCGCCAGCTTGGTCCGCCAGGCTAGCCGCAGGTCGCCGTCCGTCTCGTCGGCCAGGCCGTCGAAGCCCACGTCGGCCATCTTCTTGCAGGCTTTGGTGGGGCCGCAGGCCTCCTCGACGTCCTCAGCCGTCTGGCCCTGAGCCCTCCATACTTCACGGAGCACGGTAAGGACCTCTTCTTGCTCGGCCATCCGCAGGCAGCCTCCTCCAGTTCACCGGGCGTGCATGTCTGTTACGACTGTAGGCCCAGGTCGCCGACACGGCGACATCAGATTAAGAGTTCTCTTATCGGCACCGCAGCGGGGCGTAGCATCCGATTATGGCTTATGACGCCGCGCTGGCCGAGCGGGTCAAGGCTCACCTGGCGGCCGTGGCCGGGGTGAGCGAGAAGAAGATGTTCGGCGGCATCGCCTTCCTGACCTACGGGAACATGACCGTGGGCATCTATGGGGACGGCCTCCTGGCCAGGATCGACCCGCAAACCATGGACGCGATGCTGGCCGAGCCGGGCGTGCGCCCCTTCGACATGGGCGGCCGCACCATGCACGGCTGGATCCTGGTCGCCGGCGAGAACCTGTCCGACGACGAACTAGACCGCTGGATCGCCCGCTGCCGCTGCTACGTGGCCACCCTCCCGGCTAAGCCGAAGTTACTTCGCGGTGGCATGCCACTCGCGGCGCTGACCTGAGTCTTGGCGAAGTCCATGGTCATGTCTTCTGGCTACATGGTCTGACCAGCGCAAACTCCCATCATGGTAGCCGTCATGATCGCGGGTTTCCGGTCAGGAAACCCCTGGCTTTCCCCGGCGTCACTGCAGGTCAGGGCACAGATATCAGCACATGGTGGCAGTAGCTTCGGGCTAGCCCGCCTGGAGCCGTGCCTGCCCTGATCCGCCCGGACCGCGGCGACGAACACGGCCTTCCTCGCGGGTCCGGACCAGCTGCCGTCGTGATGGCCAAGTCCGGCGTGTCGACTCGCGATCGAACAGGATTTTGCCTATAATGATGGATAGATACATTCATCCGAACGGGTGGTGGTCAATGCGGAACGGGCCAGCTCACGGAGCTGCCGGGCGGGACGAGGATCCCGGCCGGGAGCCGTCCGGGCTGGGCGGCGGCCCGCGGCCCGACCAGGACCCGCAGTCTGACCAGGACCCGCAGTCTGACCAGGACCCGCGGTTTGACGGGGACCCGCGGTTTGACGGGGACCGGGGGTGGCGGCTGGTGCCGTCCCGTCCGGAGCGGCCGGAGTGGGAACTGGATGCGCTGGCCGAGGACGAGCCGCCGCCGGTGGATGAGGACCCGTGGGGGTCGGGCCTGGACCCGGAGGACCTGGCGGTCTGGCTGGATGAGGGACGGCTGGCCGCGGTGTACGCCGAGGCGGCGCAGGTGACCGCGGATGCGGCCCGGGCGCGGGAAAAGACCGACCGGCTGGGGCTGACCGCCGCGATGGGTGCGGTCGCGGCGGCGGGCGGGCGGCGGGGTCCGGGGATGCCCGGGTCGGCCAGGATGTTCCCGGGGGAGTATGTCAGCCGGGCGTCGGGGTTCGCGGGCGGGATGCCGCTGGATACCGCGCCCGGGTGCCTGACCCTGGGCCAGTTCGCCGACGAGGCCGCCGGGGAGGACGACTCCTATGCGGGGGCGTCCGATGACGAGTTGCTGGGTGTGATCTGCGGGTGGGACCGGGTGCAGGCCCACTGCGCCGCCCGGAAATATGCGGCGGTGGCGGAGTTCGTCCGCCGCCGGGCGGCGGCGGGCTGCGCGCTGGCGGGTCCGGGGCGGATGCCGGCGGTGTGGGATGAGTTCGCGCCGGTGGAGCTGGCGGCGGTGCTGGGTGAGTCGCGGTGGGCGGCGGACGGGCTGCTGGAGGTGGCCGATGCCCTGGAGGTCAAGCTGCCGGGGACCAGGGCGGCGTTCCGGGCCGGGATCATCACCGAGGCCAAGGCCGGGATCATCGCCCGGGCCACCGCCCTGCTGGATCCCGAGGAAGCCCGGGCGGCCGAGGCGCTGGTGCTGGGCCGGGCCGGGAAGCTGACCCCGCCGGCGCTGGCCGCGGCGATCGCCCGGGCCGTCATGCAGGTCGCGCCGGACAAGGCGCGCAAACGCCGGGAGCAGGCCGCGAAGGAGGCGCGGCTGGAGCGGTGGGCGGAGGCGTCGGGGAATGCGGGGCTGGCCGGGCGGGAACTGCCGCCGGCGCAGGTGCTGGCCGCCGATCAGCGAGTGAATGCCTGGGCCCGGGAACTGCGGAAGGCCGGGGCCGAGGGCTGTATGGACGAACTGCGCGCCGTGGCCTACCTCGACCTGCTGCTGGGCCGCGACTCCCGCCCCACCTCCGGCAGCCCGCCCGGCAGCACCGGGCATCACGATGGCGACGGGACAGACGCGCCCGGCCGCACGGACAGCAGCGGCCCAGCAGACAGCGGTGGTCCAGACAGCGGCGATCCGGCCGGCGGCGATCCGGCCGGCGGCGATCCGGGTCCGGGCGGCCCGGCCGGCGGCGGCCCGGGTCCGGGTCCGGGTCCGGGCGGCGTGATCCCGGCCGGGTTCGCCGGCAAGATCAACCTGACCGTCCCCGCCATCACGCTGCTGGACCTGGCGGACCGGCCGGGTGAGATCGCGGGCATCGGGCCGGTCGACCCGGATCTGGCCCGGGACCTGGCCGCCGCGGCCGCCACGAACCCGAAGACCACCTGGTGCGTGACGGTCACCGACCGGGACGGGCACGCCATCGGGCACGGCTGCGCCCGGCCCGAACCCCGGAACGAACGCGGCAAACGCGCCACACCCGGCAGACCCGGCGGGCACGACCCGCCCGGCAGCACCAGCGGATCGCGGCTCAGGTTCACCCCGGCTAGCCAGGACGGGCCGGCCGGCGGATGGGGCACCTGGCGGCTGGCCACCGGAATACCCGGACGGCCAGACCTGATCATCAGGCTCGGGCCGATCACCACCGACCCGTGTGACCACCGGCACCAGGCCCGCGGCCATGACCCGGGGGTACTGCTGCGGCACCTGACCCAGATCCGGTACGCCACCTGCACCGGGCCCGGCTGCCGCCGGCCATCCACGCAAGCCGACTTCGAGCACAGCGTGTCGTATGAGGCCGGCGGTCGCACCTGTACATGCAACGGCGACCCTAAGTGCAGGCACGACCACCGGCTCAAACAGCACCCCCGATGGAACGCCGAGCATCTCCCCGACGGCACCATCCGGTGGACCATGCCCAGCGGACGGCAGTACACCGCCGAGCCCACCCGCTACCCCGTATAGGCCGAAGCTACCGTCACCAGGTGCCGATATCTGCACCCTGAGCTGCAATAACTTCGGGTTAAGTAGCGCCACCGGTTCGCTGGAGCACGTCTCCAAGAACAACACCCGGTTCAGCGCGCATGAGGGGCAGAGTTCGTAACGGAGTGCAATCGGGCGAGCCGAAGCGGGCCAGATAGCGCCAGACCCGCTTGAGGTCCTGCTGGTCGTAGCGGCCGGTGCGGGAGGCATCGCCGATGATCCGGAGATCCAGCCGCCCGGCTTCGGCGATCTCGGTGCCGAAGATGCGGCTCTCCCACCCCCACCTGGCGCCGCCCGGGTGGGCGGTCAGCCCGCCGTTGCTCGGGCCGGATAAGCCCCGCACGTAGAAGCCTCGCACGCCGGTGATCGCGACGCGCAGAACATCCGCCGTCATGGCGGTTAGCCGTCCAGGGCGCCGCTCATGGGACGGAACTTCACCTGGGCCTCGGCCAGTTCGGCGGCCGGATCCGAGCCGGCCACGATGCCGCAGCCCGCGAACAACCGGGCGGAACGGCCAGACAGCTGCGCGCAGCGCAATGCGATGCCCCACTCGCCGTTGCCTTCGGCGTCCACCCAGCCGACCGGGCCTGCGTAACGTTCCCGGTCCATGTGCTCGAGCTCGCGGATGAGCTCGAAGGCGGCGCCAGTCGGCGTGCCGCACACCGCGGCGGTGGGGTGGACGGCCGCGGCCAGCGCCAGCGCCGACCGGGGCGTTCCGGTGGGCGCGAGCGTGCCTCGCACCCGGGTGCCGAGATGCTGCAGGTTCGGCAGCTTCAGCAGGGCGGGCTTGGCTTCCACGTCCAGGGCGTCGCACAGCGGCCCCAGCGCGTCGCGCATCGAGGCGACCGCGTAGCGGTGCTCCTCCGTGTTCTTGGCCGAGGCCAGCAGTTCCGCGCCGAGTGCCTCGTCTTCGGCGGGATCACCGCCGCGCGGCGTCGTGCCGGCCAGGACTAGCGCGCTGACCTCGCGTCCGGTCTGCTGGATGAGCAGTTCGGGAGTGGCGCCGACCATACCGTCGCAGGCGAAGGTGTAGCACTCGGGGTAGCGGCGGGCCAGCCTGCTTAGCAGGATCCGCGGGTCGATGGGCTCGTCGGCGGTCGCGTACAGGTCCCGGGCCAGCACCACCTTGCGCAGGCGACCCGCCCTGATCGCCGCCACCGCCGCGGCCACGGCCTGCTCCCACTGCGGTGCGGGCAAGCTGCCGTCATGCCACCGTACGTTGCTGAGCGGATCCGGGGCTGTGGCCGGTTCCGGGCCGGACGGCTGGCCAGGACCGGTCACCGTGGTGAGCCAGGCCTGGCCGCGGCCGTCCCGGCCGAGCACGGTGCGAGGGATGATCAGCACCGACCCTTCGGACGACGCGTCGAAGGTGAACGTGCCGAACGCGACTGGTCCTGACCCGCGCACCCGGACCTGGTCATCGACGTCCGCGGCGTCGAACAGGTCCCGGAGCCACTTCTCCCCGGTGGTGAACCGGTCTTCGCCGGCTGGCAGCGTGATCCGGGCTGCCTCACCCCAGCCCGCCAGCCCGGCGCCCCGGTGAACCCAGGCGGCGGCGTCGGGCTGGGGAAGCTGGGCGAGCAGATCTCCGGGGTCGGGGACGGCGACGGTGCGGACGAGCAGCCGTGCAGTGTCCCGGCGGCTCAGCACCGCCACGCTGCCGTACGCGTCATCCGGTCACCCGCCACGAACCCACATTCTAGGTGCCGTCCATCACTGCCGCGCCTTGCGGGGGGGTAAGGGGGGTCGTCCCCCCTGACTCGCGTTCCGGGTGCGCCAGCTTGCTCGGCCACCATATGTGCCGCCCGATGTCCAAGGTCAGCGAGGTCACGAGCACCGACCTGACCACGATCGTGTCGAGCAGGACGCCCAGCGCGACCGCGAACCCGATCTCGGTGAACTCCACCAGCGGCAGCGTGCCGAGCACGGCGAAGGTGCCGGCCAGCACCAGCCCGGCCGAGGTGATCACGCCGCCGGTGGCAGCCAGGCCGGTCAGCGCCCCGCGGCGCGTCCCGAACCGGATGGATTCCTCGCGCACCCGGGTCATCAGGAAGATGTTGTAGTCGATGCCCAGCGCCACCAGGAACACGAAGACGAACAGCGGCAGCGAGTCATCGGCACCGGCGAACCCGAACACGTGGTTGAAGAATAGCGCGGAGATGCCCAGCGCCGCGCCGAAGGACAGCACGACGGTGGCGATGAGCACGAGCGGCGCCACGATCGCCCGCAGCAGCAGGGCCAGGATGATGAGCACCACGCCGAGGATCAGCGGGATGAGCACGTCCCGGTCATGGGCCGCGGCCGTCTCCACGTCCTTGTTGATGGCCGTGCCGCCGCCTACCTTCGCGTCCGCGCCCGGGATGGCGTGCACCTTGGTCCGTATCTGGTCCACGAGCGTGTACGCGCCCGGGCTGTCCGGCGGAATGGCCATGGTGGCCTGCAGGAAGGCCAGCCCGTTCTTGGTCACCGGCGGGGTTACCGAGGCGATGCCCGGCGTGCCGGCCAGCGTGTTCCTGACCTGGTCGGCGCTGGCCGCGGTGGAGATCACCTGGACCGGCTCACCGGAGCCGGCCGGGAAGTGCTCGGCCAGCACGTTCTGAGCGGTGATCGACGGCTGGGTGCCGCGGAATGCCTGCGCTGTGGTCAGCGCGCCGAACTTGAAGCCGATCAGGCCCATCGAGCCCGCCACGAGCAGCAGAGCGGTGACCAGCCACACCCTGCGCGGGCGGCGGCTGATGAGCTGACCGACCCTGGCCCACAGGCCGCGTCTGGTCGGCTCGGGCGAGCCGTACACCGGGCGGACCGGCCAGAACAGCCACCGGCCGAAGACCACGAGCAGCGCCGGCAACAGGGTGACCATCGCGATCAGGCCGACCCCGATCCCGATGGCGGCCACCGGGCCTAGGCCGGCGATGTCGTTGGATTCGGCGGCCATCAGGCAGAGCATGCCGGTCACGACGGTCAGCCCGCTGGCGATGATGGCGGGCCCGGCCCGGCGCAGGGCCACGGCCATGGCCTGGTGCCGGTCGGCGTGCCTGCGCAGTTCCTCCCGGTACCTGGCGATCAGCAGCAGCGCGTAGTCGGTACTCGCCCCAATGACCAGCACCACCAGAATTCCTCCGCTCTGCCCGTTGACGGTCAGATTGGCGTGCTGAGTGAGTTCATAGATGACCGCCTCGGCGATGGCCAGGGCCACGCCCGCCGACATGATGGGCAGCAGCCAGAGGATCGGACTTCGGTACGTCAGCAACAGCAGCACGATGACTACACCCAGCGCGGAGTACAGCAGCGTGGAGTCGATCCCCTTGAAGATCTTGAGCTCGTCGTTAGCGCTGGCGGCGGGACCGCCGATGTAGACGTTAAGCCCGTCTGCGTTCTTGGTGGCGGTGTTCTGGACGGTGGAGATGAAGCCGCTCAGGTCGCTGTTGTAGCCGAGGTCCGAGCCGATCACGGTCTCGATCGCCTTGCCGTCCTTGGACACCACCGGCGCGGCCACCCGTCCGCCCACCGCGGGCAGCGTGGCGAAATAGCGCGCGTCCGCGTCTGCCTTGGCCCGGTCGGCGGCGGTGATGCCGCTGTCCCGCACGTAGACCACGAGCGCGGGGTTGTAGTTCTTGTTCTGGAAGATCGCCTGCTCGTTCAGTTCCTGGGTCGATTCGGCCGATCCGGGCAGGTACGAGGAGGCGTCGTTCTTCTCCGCGCCCTGCAGTTTGCCCGCCAGCCCCCCGGTCAGCGCCACCACCAGCACCCAGAACGCGACGACCAGGTACTTGGACTTCCGACCGCAGACGATGCTGATGAGACGGCTGAAACCCCGTGGTCCCGGCGGCCCGGCCTGCTCAGTGCTGGCTCCGGTATCCGGCTGGATGTTGGTTTTCCTGTGCTGCGCCGCCCTGGTGTCCCCGTCCCCGGCGGGGACACCAGGACCTGGCGTGTTACGGGGCGCCCCCGTGGTGCCGCGTGCCACGTCATCCTCCTATGTAGCTGTATAGGTTCTGATCCAACACCTAGGAAATACGATGTATCGCGTTGTCTCTGGCTGTCAAGCTATATCTGGAAAGTGCCTGATTTCGCTCTGAGCGATCAGATCGCACGCGGCATGAGTGGACTTTCCCCGTTGGTCCCCGCCCAAGGTTAAGAGAGACCAGGTGCCCGGGCCAACCGATTTTCTGCGCCCGGCCGACTCAGACGCGGGCCGCCGGCGGGCCCGTTACAGCAAGGTGAGCTGCTCCGGTAGCGCGGGTCCCTGGGCTGCGGGCAAGGTCTGCGGATCAACAGGAAGACCCATAGCAGATGCGGGCACGGGCGCGGTCTTGGCGGCCGCCGGGCGGCGGCCGTGACCGAAAGCGGGCCTGGCCCGGCCGATGCCGTACTTGTCCGCGAGCTCGCGCACCTGGCCGGAGATCCTGGCCTGGTAGGTCTTCGGGGCGTAGGCGCCCCGGCCGTACAGGTCGAGGTAGCGGCCGACCAGGCCGGGGTGACAGGCCCGCAGCCAGCCGAAGAACCAGTCGCGGGTGCCCGGGCGCAGGTGCAGCACGATGGGCGTGACCTGCGTGGCGCCGGCGGCCGCGATCTGGCTGACCGCCGCCTCGAGCTGGGCGGGGGAGTCGGACAGGAACGGCACCACCGGTCCCATCAGCACTCCGCAGCCCAGCCCGCGCTCGTTCAGCGCCGCGCAGGCCTCGAGCCGGCGGCCGGGGGCGGGCGTGCCCGGCTCGACAGATCGCCATAGCTCCTGGTCGACAGACCCCACCGAGACGTTCAGGCCCACGTCGGTGACCTCGGCCGCCTCGGCCAGCAGCTCGATGTCGCGCAGGATCAGCGTGCCCTTGGTCAAGATAGAGAACGGGTTGGCCGCGTCCCGGAGCGCGCCGATGATGCCCGGCATGAGCCGGTAGCGCCCCTCGGCCCGCTGGTAGCAGTCCACGTTGGTGCCCATGGCGATGTGCTCGCCGGGCCAGCCGGGCGAGGCCATCTTCTTGCGGACCAGTTCGGGCGCGTTCACCTTGACCACCACCTTGGTGTCGAAGTCCGCGCCCGCGTCGAGATCGAGGTAGGTGTGCGTGTTCCTGGCGAAGCAGTTGTGGCTCACCACGCCGTTGGCGATGAAATCACCGGTCCCCGTGGTGATGTCGTACATAGGCACATCGAGCCCGAGCGGCTCGACGGCCGCCACCCGGAGCTTAGAGTCGCTCTTGATCGCGACGCCTTCGATGGAGCGTTTCCTGCTGATCGCAGGATCGACGGTGTGGAAGAACCGCAGCGCCTCCCGGAGTCCGCCGCGCACCCGGACATAGGCCATACCGTTGGGCCGACTGGTCCGATCCACGGCGACATCGAAACCGAAGAATTCCAGCGAGGAGACCGTCCAGCCAATAATCTCCGGATCGGTGTTGGCAATCCGAAGGATTTCCCTGCTGAAGCAACCCTCCGCGTCGAAGATGCCGGCCAGGAAGCCCTTGCGCCAGTCTGGGCTCGGTTCATGCGGCCAGCAGATCAGCCACTGGATCGTCCGGACCTTGTCCCGGCCGCTCGCGCGGATCGCCATTATCCGGCGGCGCGTGGCCGACTCTTCGGCGAAGGTGAACTCTCTGCAGCCGATGCCCACGTCGGCCAGGTAACCCCGGGTCCTGGCCAGTCCCTCTGTGTCTATCAGGGCAAGCCGGAACGCATACGCTTGACCGGGTGCGCAGGGGTCGATCTGCGGGTATGGCCGGTCCCCCTGGATGCTCCCATCGCCGCGGATCATGCCGCACAGGTAGCCGCGCCGGAATGCCGCGGTGTCCTTGGGCGGCTCGGCGAAGCCGCCGACTCCCATCAGCTTGTTGTTGACGGTCAGGAAGGGCCGCTGCAGCGGACCACCGCACTCGGTGCCGATTACGTGCTTCCAGCCACGCTCGGTCAGGAACCGGTGATCGCCGCTGCAAACCAGTTCGGTGTCGTCCTCCAGGGTGACCCGGTAGGCGGGCTTGACCGTGGGCCAGTGCGCCAGCACTGTGGTGGCGGCGTACCTGCGATAGTAGCCGCGGCGCACCGTGCCGTAGATCTCATCCCCGACGCGGACCTCCGCCAGCGGCTTCGTCCGGCCGTCCGCCATCAGGATCGGCGTCTCGCCCACCTGGCAATACCGGCACGCATGCTGGCAGCCCCGGTAGGGGTTGATGGTCCAGCGGAAGGACATCCGGGACGACTCCGGCACGCGGTTGACCACGGATTTGGCCTGGACCTCGAAGAAGGTCATGCCGCGGAAGCCGGGGGTGTCGAAGGTGCGGGCCATCGCCCCGCGCTCGATGAGCGGCACCGCCACGTCCCGGCGGCGGGCCGGCGGGAACAGGGTGTCGCCGCCGGCCGCGTCCTGGTCGGCGGCCAGCTCAGTGTCCAGCCCCTGGTCGTCCAGCCGCAGATTGTCCCAGCGCATGTTCGTCACGATAGAACGGTTTTTCGATCAAGGCAAGCTTGACACGGCTTCATTCGCCACGAATATTTAGCGTGATCATGCCGTAGGATGCGCGCAGCGCATCTGTCCATGATCGGTCAGTAGCGGATCTGGCGAACTTAAAAACAACCCAAGTACGAAGCTGGAACAATTGGATAAAGGCCCGCTCGTGAGAGATAGTGAGAGGGTAATCACCCAGGCGCGAGAGCGGAGGGGGTGCCGGTATGGCGCTGTCGATGGACGAGCAGCGCATGCTCGCCGAAATCGAGCGGCGGCTGTCGGCCGATGATCCCGGCCTGGCGTCGTCCCTGAGTACGTTCCGGCGCCCCGGTCCGGCCACCGTCCTGCGCTCGCCCCGGGCGCGCATCATCGGCTCGCTGTTCACGGTCCTGCTGGTCGCGATGGTCTCCCTCATGGTCTACGCGATGATCCCGTTCCGCGCGCACGCGGTCAGGAACAACCTCGCGCCGTCCTCGGCGCCGCTGGGCGCTACCGCGGTCACGGCCACCGCTACCCACCTGCACGCTACGCACCAGCCCAGCATCAGCGCGGGCAGCGGCATCAGCCCGACTGCACGCGTGAGCGGCACCAGCCGGTCCGCCCCCGGCGCGTCGGCTGCGGCTTCCGGCCAGACTCAGGGCCCCCGGGCCAAGCCGGCCAGCACCTCGGAGTCACCGCTGGCCAGCCCCTAGTCGGGGTCGGCTAAGGATTCCCGCCACAGCTGGACCAGGTAGCGTTCCAGCCCCTCGAGCGTCCGCTTCTCCTGCTGGAACTCGTCACTGAGCGGATTGCGGTGATGGTCGAACAGCGCGGCGTACCGGCGCGTCACCACGTCACGGTTGCCGGCGTAGACCCGGACCGAGTAGTCGCCCACTCCGCCGGCCAGCCGCAGCCCGTGCACCGCGGTGCCCGCCAGGCCCATGCTGATGCTCAGCTGCCCGCGCAGGTAGATGCTGCCCTTGGCTTCCTCGTCCCAGGCGTCGCCGCAGGGCGGCGGGGCGCCGTCCCACTCCTCGAGCACAACCCGGACGTCGATGTCCTCCTGCAGGCTGCCGACCCACAGTTGCTCACGGTTCGTGCTGATCAGCGCGCCGACCGGCGGCAGCGGGCCGCCGGGGGCATCGGGGTCCACGGCCGGGTCATGAATCCGGAACATCCTTCGTTCCGGAGTCACCGGGATAACCAGCTGCAGAAGCCTGCGGCTCATGGCTCCCCCTCGGCACGTAGATACCTCGCATAACGGACTGCCTAGCAAGCAAATCTAGACCGCAGACTCACGTCGTGAGGACAGAACGGACTTTGAAATGCCGAACGTAGCCGCTTGACTACCGAGTGCATCAGTGTACCGTCATATGTGTTATGACCATTGTGTCCGAACTTGACCTGCCGGCTTTCGACTATGCCGCACCGGACTTCTCGGCTGACCGGTATCACCAGCAGCTAGCCGAAACCCGTCGGCAAGGCTGGCTAGCCAAGTCGCCGCTCGCCTACATTGTGCTCGACCGCGACTCCGGTGAGTTCTTCCTCAGGTCGAGGGCGACGGCGTTCCCCGGCCGCCAGATCGCGGAGTTCTTCGGCGTCAGCGGCGGACCGCTCGCGGAGCACATCGACGCCAACATCCTCAACCTGACCGGCGAGCAGCACCGGCGGCTGCGGGCCCTGGTGGGGCCGGCGCTCACGCCGCGGAAGGCGGACCAGTGGCGCCCGGTCATGCGCGGCTTCCTGGACCAGCTCTGGGGCCCGGTCGCCGCGTCGGGCGGCTGTGACTTCGTGGCCGCGGTGGCCGGGCCGTACCCGTCGCTGACCATCGCCACCGTGCTGGGCGCGCCGCCCCAGGACGCCGAGCGGCTGCAGGAGTGGTCCAGCTGGGTGCAGCGGCAGTTCGACATCCGGGCCCTGGGCAGCAACCGTGACGACATCGAGCGGGCCGTGACCGAGGTCCAGGACTACGTCACCGCGCTGCTCGAGGCGCGCCGCTCCGGGCCGGGCCAGGACCTGATCAGCGACCTGCTGGCCGTGCGCGACCAGGGGGACCGGCTGTCGGCCGCGGAGTGCGTGCAGCTCGTGGCGAACCTCCTGGCCGGCGGCATCGACACCACCTCCGCCCAGCTAGCCCACGCCATCAGGCTGTTTGCCCGCCATCCCGGCCAGTGGGCGAGGCTGGCCGCCGACCCGGGCCTGGTCCCGCGGGCCGTCGAGGAGGTGCTCCGCTTCGAGCCGGTGACACCGTTCACGGCGCGGATCTGCCTGGATCAGATCGAGCACCGCGGCGTGATCTTCCCGCCCGGCACGATCGTGGCGGTCTGCGCCGAACGGGCCAACCGGGAAAGCGGGGCGGGAGAGGCCTTCGACATCACCGCGGCCCGCGACACCCGGCTGCTCACCTTCGGCGCTGGCCCGCACTATTGCCTGGGCGCCAACCTGGCCCGGGCGGAGCTCGAGGAGGCGCTGGCCTTCCTCGCGCCTCGGACGCCCGGCCTGGCCCTGGACGGGCCGCCGCAGCTGGGCGGGGTCGAGGGCATCTACGGAATCGACAAGCTCCCGATCACCTGGTCGGCCCCCGCCGGCCGCAGGCCGGACGTGACCTAGGGGTTCGCGCGATGCAGGCACCGGTACGACGCACCCACACGACGTCACATTACGTGCCTGACCGGCTACCCAGACGCACAGCTGCACCCGTGCTGAGCCTCGAGCTCGCCGCGCGCCCCGCCGCAGCCCCTGGCCCCGCCGCAGCCCCTGGCCCCGAGGGACCTGGCCGCCGGACCCTCATGCTCGGCGTGTGCTGCATCAGTCTGTTCATGGTCGGCCTGGACAACACGATCGTGAACGTGGGCCTGCCGTCCATCGGCCGCGACCTGCACGCCGGCGTCTCTGGCCTGCAGTGGACGGTCGCCGCTTACACCATCGCGCTGGCCGCCCTGCTGATGTTCTCCGGTGCGCTCGCCGACCGGATCGGCCGCCGGACCATCTTCCAGGTCGGCTTGTCGCTGTTCACCCTCGGCTCCTGGCTGTGCAGCCTGGCGCCGAGCCTCGGCGCCCTGATCGGCTTCCGCATCCTGCAGGGGGTCGGCGGGTCGATGCTCAACCCGGCCGCCCTCGGCATCATCACCAACACCTTCACCGGCCGGGCCGAACGCGCCCGGGCCATCGGCGTCTGGGACGGGGTGTTCGGCCTGTCCATGGCGCTGGGGCCGGTGCTGGGCGGCGTGCTGGTCGGCGCGGTCGGCTGGCGCGGGATCTTCTGGGCCAACATCCCGGTCGGGCTGGCCGCCATCTCGCTGACCGCCCTGTTCGTGCCCGACTCCAGGGCGCCGCGGTCCCGCCGGGCCGACCCGGTGGGACAGTTCCTCATCATCGTCATGCTCGGCTCGCTGGCCTACGCGATCATCGAGGGCCCGACCCACGGCTGGCGTTCCGGCGAGATCTTCGGCTTCTTCGCGCTGGCCGTGGCCGCGCTGGCGGTGCTGCTGGCCTACGAGCCGCACCGCGAGGAGCCGATGGTCGAGTTCCGGTTCTTCCGCAGCGTGCCGTTCGCGGGCGCCAACCTCACCGCGGTCTGCGCCATCGCCGCGATGGCCGGGTTCTTGTTCCTGTCCACGCTGTACCTGCAGGACGTGCGGGGCCTGACCGCGCTCCAGGCGGGCCTGACCATCCTGCCCATGCCGGTGGTGATGGCCCTGTGCGCGCCCATGGCCGGGCGCATGGTAGCCAAGCGCGGCCCGCGGATCCCCCTGGTCATCGCCGGTGCGGCCCTCACCCTGAGCAGCGCGGCCCTGTCCCGGCTGACCGGCTCCACCGAGCACGCGTACCTGATCGTCACCTACGGCCTGTTCGGTGTCGGAGCCGGCATGGTCAGCTCGCCGATCACCAACGGGGTGATGTCCGGGGTGCCGAAGACCCAGGCCGGCATGGCCTCGGGCATGAACTCCTCCAGCCGCCAGCTCGGCCAGTCCCTGGGCGTGGCCATCGTCGGCTCGGTGCTGGCGGCCAGCATCCGCGGGTCCATGCGCGCGGGGTTCATCCAGGCCAGCCACGCCGGCTGGTGGATCCTGGCCTGCTGCGGCTACATGGTGCTGCTGCTCGGCCTGCTCTGCACGACGAGCTGGGCCAAGGCCACCGCGGCGCGGCTGGGCTGAGCCGCCCGCCTGGGCCCGCGGCGGTGACCAATCTCTCAGGCATACGAACTTGCGTCCTGCGGTTAGCGCAATAGTTAGTTGACCAGACGCAATTACGTTCCCCGGGAGAGACCGCTGCCAGAGCTCAGCCACCGCCGACGGATGCTCGTGCTGGTCATCTGCTGCTCGAGCCTGTTCATCGTCGGCATGGACAGCACGATCGTCAACGTCGCGCTGCCGTCTATCGGCCGTGAGCTGCACGCCGGCGTGTCCGGGCTGCAGTGGACCATCGACGGTTACACGCTGGTGCTGGCCAGCCTGCTGATGCTGTCCGGCGCCACCGCGGACCGGGTCGGACGCCGCCGGGTCTTCCAGATCGGGCTGGCCGTGTTCACCGTGGGCTCCGGGCTGTGCAGCCTGGCCCCCAGCCTGGGCGCCCTGATCGCGTTCCGCATGGTACAGGCCATCGGCGGGTCCATGCTCAACCCGGTGGCGATGTCCATCATCACCAACACCTTCACTGACCGTGCCGAACGGGCCCGGGCGCTCGGTGTCTGGGGCAGCACCTTCGCTCTGTCCGTGGCGCTCGGCCCGGTCGTGGGCGGCGTGCTGGTGGAGTCGGTCGGCTGGCGGGGCGTGTTCTGGGTCAACATCCCGGTCGGGCTGGCCGCCATCGCCCTGACCGCGCGGTTCGTGCCGGAATCCCGGGCGCCGCGAGCGCGTCGGCCGGACCCGGTGGGGCAGGGCCTGATCATCGTCATGCTCGGCTCGCTGACCTATGCGATCATCGAAGGGCCGGGGCGGGGCTGGCATTCGCCGGCCATCGTGGCCCTGTTCGTGCTGGCCGCGGCGACCTTCGCGGCCTTCGTGGTCTACGAGGCGCGCCGCGCCGAGCCGGTGCTCGACCCGAGGTTCTTCCGCAGCGTGCCGTTCGCCGGGTCCGTGCTGACCGCGATCAGCGCCTTTTCCGCGCTGGGCGGCTTCCTGTTCCTGGCCACCTTGTACCTGCAGGATGTGCGGGCCATGCCCGCTCTGGACGCCGGCCTGCACATGATGCCCATGGCGGCGGCGATGGCCATCGGAGCGATCGGTTCCAGCCGGGTCCTGGCCCGCCGCGGCGGCCGGCTTCCCACCGTGGGAGCGGGGGCGGCCATCGCGGCCGGGGCCCTGCTGCTGGCCGGGATCACCGTGACCTCGTCCGGGTTCGCGATCATCGGCGCGTTCACCGTCTTCGGCCTGGGATCCGGCATGGTCAATGCGCCGATCACCCAGGCGGCCGTGTCCGGCATGCCTTTCTCGCAGGCTGGCGTGGCGTCGGGGATAGCCTCCACCAGCCGCCAGATCGGCACCTCGCTCGGCGTGGCCATCACCGGCTCCATCCTGGCCGGCAACCTGCACGGTCCGCTCCCGGCCGGCTTCGTGGCGGCCAGTCACGCCGACTGGCTGCTGCTAGCGGGATGCGGCGGCGCCATAGTGGTGCTCGGCCTGGTCACCACCGGCCAGTGGGCGTCCCGCACCGCCGCGCGTACGGCTGCCAGCTACGAGGCGGCCGAGTCGAAAGCCCCGGTCATGACTCCCTGAACCCGGCGGGAGTAAACGACCGGCTAGCCGCAGCCGCAAGCGCCGCCGCAGCAGCCGCCGCCACCGCCTGAGGGGCCCGCGGCCCGGTCCCGGCCGGAGGCCAGCCCGGCCACGGCCACCGTGGACAGCAGCTTGACCGTGTCGTCATGGCCCTGCGGGCAGGCGCACGGGGCCGATGACTCGGCCATCGTGCGGGTCAGTTCGAAGGTGTCGCCGCAGGCCCGGCACCGGTACTCGTAACGTGGCACAGCGGATATTCTACCCGCCCGTGCCGCCGGGCAGGCGAGCGTGTCCCGCGGGCGAGTCGCCGGGCAGCGGGCCGACCGCAGGAGCGACCTCACCGTTGGCTGAGCTGTCCGCGGTGCCGTTCGGGCTGATGGTCTTGGGCGCGGCAGGGGCTACGGGCGGGACCGTGACCGCGGGACCGGCCGTCAGCGGGTGCCCGTCGTCGTAGTAGAACTGCTTGCCGCGCAGCAGCGAGACTAGCGCGCCGGTGACGGACATGATCGCGGCGGCGGTGAAGACGATGACCAGGCCGTGGTGGAACGGAGCCGAGATCAGGTGCGGGAAGAACTGCCTGCCGGTCAGCACCGCGGCGTTGTGCGCGGGCAGCTTGGCCAGCACCCCGTAGGGCGCCAGCAGGTTCTGCACCGGGTTGTAGCCGAGCAGCGCGGCGAACATCGTGCTGACCGGCGGCAGGTGGCTGACTTGGGTGGCCACTGAGGCCGGCACGCCCTGGGCGGTCAGCCCGCCGAAGAGCGTCTTGGGCAGCGTCGAGGCCAGCCCGGCGATCATCAGCGAGAAGAAGATGCCGATAGACAGGGCCATGCCGGAGTTCTGGAAGGTGGACCGCATGCCGGAGGCCGAGCCGCGGTGCCTGGCGGGCACGGCGCTCATGATCGCGGAGGTATTGGGCGAGGCGAACAGGCCCGAGCCGATGCCGTTGCCGAAGATCAGCAGCGCGAACACCCAGTAGGAGAAGTCCACCGGGAGCAGCATAAGCCCGGTGAAACAGAGCGCGGCCAGCAGCAGACCGGAGGTGGCGAACAGCCGCGGCCCGTACCGGTCGGACAAGGTGCCCGAGATCGGCCCGGCGATCAGGAAGCCCGCGGTGAGCGGCAGCATGTAAATCCCGGCCCAGAGCGGCGTGACCACGAAGTCATAGCCATGCAGCGGCAGCCAGATGCCAGCCAGCCAGATGACCAGCATGAACTGCAGTCCGCCGCGGGCGATCGAGCCAAGCAGGCTGGCCGCGTTGCCCGCCGCGAACGCCCTGATCTTGAACAGGCCCATCTGGAACATCGGCTCGGCGATCTTGGTCTCGAAGACGCAGAATGCGATCAGCACGACCACGCCGCCGATCAGCCCGGTCATGATCCAGGGGTTGGTCCATCCGGTGGCGTGCCCGCCGTAGGGCCGGATCCCGTAGGTGATCGCGACCAGCAGCGAGCCGAGGCCCACCGCGAACATGATGTTCCCGATCCAGTCGATCTTGGCGCGCTTGGTGGTCGCGATCTCGCGCAGGCTCTTGTAGGCCCAGATCGTGCCGAACAACCCGATCGGCACGTTCACCCAGAACACCAGGCGCCAGTCCACCGCGGCCAGCAGGCCGCCGAGCAGCAGCCCGACGAACTGCCCGGAGATCCCCGCGATCTGGTTGATGCCCAGCGCCATGCCGCGCTTGTTAGCCGGGAACGCGTCGGTCAGGATCGCGGCCGAGTTCGCCATCAGCATCGCGCCGCCGAAGGCCTGCACGAACCGCCAGCCGATCAGCCACATGGCCCCGTGGGTGCCGGTAAGCGGGTCCAGCGACAGCAGGATCGAGGCCAGCGTGAACACGACAAAGCCCAGGTTGTAGATTTTCACCCGGCCGAACATGTCACCCAGCCGTCCCAGCGTTACCACGAACACCGACTGGACCAGCAGGTACCCGATGATCATCCAGAGCAGGTAGGTGACGTTGCCCGGGGTGAGCGGGTTCAGGCCGATGCCGCGGAAGATGGCCGGCATGGCGACGATCACGATCGACGCGTCGATGGTCGCCATGGTCATGCTCAGCGTGGTGTTGGACAGGGCGATCCACCGGTACCGGTCGGGCCGTCCCGCATCCGTACCGGAACCGTTCGCTGCACCGTTCAGGTGTCCTGAGTCAACGCTTTGCCGCACGTTAACCCAGTCTACATCGAGACACTTGCTTAATGGCAACTATTTACCTGGGCGGCTTCACCCGGTCTGCGCGCTGTCGTCGGAGGACTCGGGGGCGGCGGGGGAGACGGGCGTGTGCTCCAGGATGTAGTACACGGCGACCAGGGCGATCAGGATGAACGCGATGATGGCGTTGAAGATGGACACCACGATGGCGATCACGTACACGCTGCTGCCGCCGACGAACCGCAGCCGCGCGGGCCAGTGCGCCTGCGGTGGCAGCGGCACGGTCCGGTGATCGCCGTGCAGCGTCCACTCGAAGATCAAGCCGAAGCCGGCCGACATGCCCAGGAACACCGCGCTGTACAGGGCCATGGCGACCTTCACGTCTGGCCCGTCGACCGGCAGGTACTGCGCCACGGTCGCGGTCGAGAACGGGATCAGAACGACGAACAGCAGCAGCACCAGGTTGAAGAACAGCAGCGTCCGGTCCACCACGGCGATGCTCTTGATCACCGCGTGGTGGTTGACCCAGATGATGCCGATGATGAAGAAGCTGATCAGGTAGGCCGCGAAGGACCACCGGTGTTCCCAGAGCTGGTGCCGCAGCAGGCCGTGTCCGGGGCCCTCGACGGTGAGGTTGAGCGCGAGGAGGGTGATCGCGACCGCGAAGACGCCGTCGCTGAACGCCTCGAGCCTGGAGCGGTCCACGCCTGGTTAGCCGACTTCGGGGACGGCGTTCACCTTGGCCAGGATCTGGTCCACGCAGTCCTGGATATGGGTCTGCCGGCCTGGCATGTCCTTGCTGGCGAAGTTGTTCAGGATGTCAAGCACCCGGTCCTGGCCGTTCAGGATGTCCAGCTGCTGCTTGGCCATCTCGTGCAGCGCGATCAGGGTCTCGTGGTCGGCGATGGCCCGGCGGTCGCTGGCGGCCTGGGCCCGGTTGGCGCTCACCTGCAGCGAGATCATGATCGACAGCTGCGGCAGGTTGAGGATGGTCAGCAGCAGCGGCCACGGCGTCTTGTCGAACCCGACGACGTTGCCCAGGAACAGCCAGGCCACGACGCCGACGGTGATGAACACGAACACGTACATCGAGCCGCAGAACCGGTTCACCCCGTCGGCGATCTTGTCCAGGATGCTGGTGCCGCGCACGTGCTCGGACAGGACCAGCTTCGGGTGGTGCAGCTCAGGGCACTCCCTGATCTTCACCGCTCGCTCGTGCAGGTGACTGGTGGCGTCGTCGATGGCCCGGATCGCGGCGGCATCGGTATGCGGCCGCGGGATGCGCGCCGACCCGGCCCCGGTATCAGCTGGTGAGATTGTCTCGGTCATCGGTATCCTCCCGCGCCGGCCGCCGCCCGGCTGATGGCCGCGACCAGCTGAAAGTAGGGACTGGCACAACCTAGCGCGCTTCGGCCGGTACCGGTGCCAGCGCCGCTGGCCCGCCGCATGCGGCCCGGCTGATTTTCGTGATGGCCGAACGGTCCGTGGTATCCCACCACGCCACCTGCGTCGCTTGCGTGTTCGGCGCCGCGGGTGCATCCTGTCGGCCATGACGCGGGACGACGTTCCCAGCGGCTCGGCTCCCTCCGGTGGGGCCAGCAGGCGGACGTTTCTTGGCCTGGGAGCGTTCGGCGTGGCGGGAGCGGCGATGGCCGTCACCTCCGCATGCAGCGGCAGCCCCGCCGCCGCTCCCGCCAGCCCGGTTAAGGCCCCGAAGCCGGGCCCGCGCCGCCGGGTGGTGGCCGAGAACTCGCTGCCCGGCGACCCGGGCTGGGAGATCAGGCACCTGGGCGCGGCCAACGCGATCATGGGGTACACCGGCGCGGCTAGCGTGCTGACCGGGCAGTCGTTGCCGTTGTTCGTCTCGACCACCGCACGGGGATTCCAGGTCAGCGCGTTCCGCATGGGCTGGTACGCGGGGGCGGGCGCGCGCCGGGTCTGGCAGTCGGGCCCGGTGCGCGGTCAGCGGCAGAACGGCCCCGGCCTGACCGACGCCACGAACACGGTGCAGACCGAATGGGATCCCGTGCTCGAGGTACCGACCGACGACTGGCCCGCCGGGGCGTACCTGCTCCGGCTGGACGCGGACTCCGGGGCGCAGCGGTACGTGCCGGTGACGGTCCGGTCGGCCAGCACGGCGGGCCGGGTGGTGCTCAAGAACTGCGTGCCGACCTGGCAGGCCTACAACACCTGGGGCGGCTACGACCTTTACCAGGGACCCGGCCAGTCCTACGGATCCCGGTCGCTGGCGGTCAGCCTGGACCGGCCGTACGACCTGAACGGCGCCGACATGTTCCTGACCTACGAGCGGAACGTGGTCAAGCTGGCCGAGTCGATGGGGCTGCCGCTGGCCTACGTGACCAGCATGGACATCGCGGCCGACCCGGACCTGCTGGCCGGGGCCAGCGCGCTGATCTCGCCCGGGCACGACGAGTACTGGACGCCGGGGGAGCGGGCCAACGTGACCGCGGCCCGGGACGCGGGCGTCAACCTGGCCTTCCTGGGGGCCAACGCGGTGTTCCGCCGGATCCGGCTGGATTCCGGGGGCAGGCTGGTCATCTGCTACAAGACCAGCTACACCGAGGACCCGCTGTACGGCCAGGACAATGCGCTGGTGACCAGCGACTGGCGCGAAGCGCCCGATCCCGACCCGGAATCCTCGCTGATCGGCACCATCTACGAGGGCTACCCGGCCGTGGCGCCGTACGTCGTCGTGGCCCCGGACAGCTGGCTGTTCGCCGGGACGGGTGCCGCCGCGGGCGACCGGTTCGCCAACCTGGTCGGCATCGAGTACGACCGGGTCAACCCCGCCTATCCGGTCCCGCGGCCGATCCAGGTCCTTTCCCACTCGCCGCTGGTCTGCCAGGGAGCGGCCAGCTTCGGCGACTCTGCCTACTACACTCACCCCGGCGGAGCCGGCGTGTTCAACTCGGGCACCATGCGGTGGGTGGGGGCGATCTACGGCGACAGCCCGCACGGCATCGGCGGCCGGACGCTCGGCTTCGTCAGGCAGGTGACCGCGAACCTGCTGCGCGCCTTCGCCGACGGCCCGGCGGCGGCAGAGTTCCCGGCCCACGACAACCTGGACGCTATGCACGAGTACGTCGGCGATCCCATCGGCAACCCGGCCAACCTCCAGTAGCCCTAGGCGGTCAGGCCGGCGTCCACGGGGATGATCGCGCCGGTCAGGGCGCTGGCGTCCGGCCCGCACAGCCAGGCCACGGCGGCGGCCACCTCGGCGGGCTCGAGCAGCCGCCTGGTCAGCGCCTGGGCCGCGAAGCTCTCCTGATCGGGCAGGTCGTAGACGGCGGCACTGGCGGCGAGCATCGGCCCGCGGGTGGAGCCGGGGCACACCACGTTCGCGGTGACCCCGGTGCCGGCCAGGTCGGCGGCCAGGGCCCGGACGTAGCTGACCGCGGCTCCCTTGGCTGCGGAGTAGGCGGCGAGGCGGGGCATGGCGCGCAGTGCGGCCGCCGAGGCGATGGCCACGAACCGGCCGGCGCCCGCCTCGATCATCGGCGGCACGCAGGCCTCGGCCAGGTGGACGACGCCGAACAGGTTCACCCGCACCAGCAGCCCGAACGCGTCGTCGGGCACCTCCCAGGCCGCGTCGCCCCTGATCACGCCGGCCGCGGCGACGACCGCCGCCGGGACGCGCCCGGCCAGGACGTTCCGCAGCTTGTCGCGCACGGCGCCGTCGCCTACGTCCGCGACCAGCTCGTCCACCCGGGCGGCGCCGGCCGTCCGGCAGTCCCGGGCCACGGCGGCCAGATCCGCCGGGGTGGGCATCGGGTAATCGGCCGGCCGCTGCGGTGCGCAGGCGTCTACCAGCAGCAGCGACCAGCCCTCCCTGGCCAGCTTCCCCGCCACCGCCGCGCCGATCCCGCGCGCCGCGCCGGTCACCACCGCCAGCTGCTCCGTCACGCCCGCCCCCGTGTCATGTGGGGCACTGCTCGATCAGCGCGTCCACGGCGGCACCGAGCCCGGCGACCAGGCTGGCCAGCAGCTGCTGGCCCTCGGCCGCGGACGCGTCGGCCGGGTCGCCGAGCACGCCGTTCGCGCTTACCGCGCGCACGCCCTGCTCACGCAGCAACGGCAGGATCTGGCCGAGCGGCCGTACTTCGCCCGGTTCGGCGGCCGCCAGCCAGACCGCCTCGGGGGCCAGCGCGAGCATGATGGAGGTCTCCGAACGCCCGGCGTGCGCGTCCCCGTCGGGCAGCGACGCATGCCAGGCCTGGTCCGCGCGGCCCTCGTAACCGAGCCGCCCGATCGCCGTCCGCACCGCCTCGGCGTTGCCGCCGTGCCCGTTGACCAGCAGCAGCGCAGGCCAGTGCAGGCTGGCGTGCCGGCCAAGCTCGATCAGGCAGGAGGCCAGCGCATCCGTGCCGATGGACAGGGTGCCGGGGAAGGCGGCGTGCTCGCCGCTGGCGCCGATCCCCAGCGGCGGCGCGAGCGCCACGCCGGGCCGGCCCGCGCAGGCGCGGCGGGCGACCGCCACCGCGATCCGCGTGTCGGTGTCGAGCGGCAAGTGCGGCCCGTGCTGCTCCAGCGAGCCGACCGGTACCACCAGCAGCCGCCGTGGTCCCTCCTCGACCGCCGGCCACCGCATCCCCGCCAGCTCCGTCGTCGGCTCGTCCGCCGGCACTCCGGCGGCTGCTCGCTCTACGGACGCGGGCAACGGCGCAGACATGCCGTCATCGTACGAGACCCGTGTCATGAAACCCGGGGTTCACCACCCGCTAACGTGCAAACGTGCTGAAACCGGGTTTCTGCACATTGCGGCGGGCTGGGCCTGCCCGTGGCGGGACGGGTCAGGGGCGGCCGCCGGCGAAGGCGGCGGCGAGCTGACGCATGGCCGAGTCCAGCAGAACGCCCAGGTCGGCCGCTTCGTCATCGAGCCACTGCTCGTAGGCGGCGATGGCGACGCCGAGGACGGCGTGGGCGATGGCCTGCGGGGCGAGTGAATCCGACCGCTGGCCGGTCCGCTCGGCGGCGAACTCGGCGACCACGGCCCGCCATGCAGCAAAACGCAGGGTGGAATGCGCCAGCAGGGCGGGGACCCGCAGGATGAGCTCCATCCGGCGCCGGTGCCGCGGGAATTGGTCCGGCGCGACCTGGTTGAAGTCGACCAGCGCCACCCGGATCGCGTCCATCAACTGGACGTCGCACGGGCACGCCTTGAGGCGGGCTCGCATGCGCTGGAGTTCCACCTCGAACATGCCCCACGGCACGTCGTTCTTGGACGGGAAGTAGCGGAAAAACGTCCGGCGGCCGATGCCCGCGGCCACCGCGATGTCCTCGATCGTGGTCTGCTCGAAGCCGTTCACGGCGAACAGGTCGAAGGCTACCTGCTCCAGCTCGGCCTGGGACGTGACGCGCCTGCGCCCGGGCTGGCTGCCGCCGCCGGCAGGCTGGCTCCGGGGAACACCCGGTGCCGTCGCCGTGGACATCAGCACCCCCAACCCTCACGACCGGCCATTCGGAGGCAATCTTACGTCCGGTGCCGGCCGGTTCCCGGCTATCGCGCAGCCTTGATCGGCGCGGGTGACGCCGTTACTATGGCACTCAGTGCCACGAGACAGGAGATACTCATGCGCGACCACGTGACGGTTCCTGCACCCGCGGACGATTACGCCGAGGCCGAGCCGCTCGCCGCCGATGAGCTGCTGGTCGAGGAAGTCTCGATCGACGGCATGTGCGGCGTCTACTGAACCGGCACCCGTGCCAGCCCACCTGGCGCCGGCGTTTGACCTCGATCGCCCGTGGCGCCTCGATGACCGTGCCGCCGTCCGGCCGGAGCCGTTCGGTGCCATGCTCTACCACTTCGGCACCCGCAATCTCTCCTTCGTCAAGAGCACCACGCTCCTGAATGTCCTCCGCGGTCTGGCCGAGCATCCGACGGCCCGCGCCGCCTGCACCGCGGCGGGCCTAACCGAGCCAGAGCTGCCCGTCTACGGGCGGGCGCTGGCCGCTCTGGCCGGCTCCAGCATGATCGTCTCCCGCGAGCCCGCCGCAGCCCGGGGCACGGCTTTCGCCGGCCCGGGTGCCGCCCCGGGTGTCGGCCCGGCCCGGCCTGGTAACGGCCGGTCCACCCGGCACCTGACCGACCTGTTCGAGCTTGGCCTCACCTCGCCGATCTGCCTGACCTGGGAGCTCACCTACGCCTGCAACCTGGCCTGCGTGCACTGCCTGTCCAGCTCGGGCCGCCGGGACCCGCGCGAGCTGACCACGGCCGAATGCCGGGCGGTCATCGACACCCTGCAGCGGATGCAGGTGTTCTACGTCAACATCGGGGGCGGCGAGCCGACGGTCCGGCCGGACTTCTGGGAGCTGGTGGACTACGCGACCGCGCACCAGGTCGGCGTG
The DNA here is from genome assembly GCA_963835775.1 of uncultured Actinomycetes bacterium. GTDB lineage: Bacteria > Actinomycetota > Actinomycetes > Streptosporangiales > Streptosporangiaceae > Palsa-504. The sequence goes on from CAWIHB010000020.1 coordinate 331,910, forward strand.
AAGTTCTCCACCAACGGGATCAAGCTCGACGCCGCGGCGGCCCGCAAGCTGGCCGCCAGCGATTACGTCGACGTGCAGATCTCGCTGGACGGGGCCACCGCCGAGGTCAACGACGCGGTGCGCGGGGCCGGCTCCTACCACACGGCCCGGCGGGCGATGGCTAACCTGGCCGCCGCCGGGTTCCGCGGCTTCAAGCTCTCGGTGGTGATGACCAGGCATAACATCCCGCAGCTGGACTTGTTCAAGCAGATCGCCGACGAGCACGGCGCGCAGCTGCGGCTGACCAGGCTGCGCCCGTCCGGGCGCGGGGCCGACGTGTGGCCCGAGCTGCACCCGGCCGCCGGCCAGCAGCGCGAGCTGTACGACTGGCTATCGGCGCACGGCGAGCAGGTCCTGACCGGCGACTCGTTCTTCCATCTGTCTCCGTACGGGCCGCCGCTGCCCGGGCTGAACCTGTGCGGGGCGGGCCGGGTGGTCTGCCTCATCGACCCGGTCGGGGACGTGTACGCGTGCCCGTTCGCCATCCACGAGAACTTCCTGGCCGGCAGCGTGCGGCAGCCCGGCGGGTTCGAGGCGGTGTGGCGGACGTCCCCCCTGTTCGCCGACCTGCGCCGGCCGCAGACCGGGGGCGCCTGCCAGTCCTGCGGGTCGTTCGATTCGTGCCGCGGCGGCTGCATGGCGGCCAAGTTCTTCACCGGCCTGCCGCTGGACGGGCCCGATCCGGAATGCGTGCACGGCCACGGTGAGGCCGCGCTGGCCGCGGCCCGCGGCAGCGGGTCCACGGCGCCGCCCCGCCCGGGCGCCGACCACTCACACCGGAGAGTCCCGGTCACCATCGGCCGCCGCCCGCCGGACCGGGCCTGTGACGAGAACCCGCTGGCCGGCTTCGTCGCCGGCGGGGGCCCGTACCAGGACCGGTTCGCCTAGAGAAGTCCCAGGCGCCACAGCAGTAATAGTCTTGGCTGGTGGGGAAGGCAATCATCCGGCCCGAGCCGGCGGCTCCGGGGCCAGGCGCCGAGGCCGAGCTGGTCCCGGCCGGGTTCTGTCTCCGCCCGGATCCCGGATCGCGGCTGCTGGCCGGCGGGACGGTGCTGGCGGGCGGTTCGCCGACCCGGGTGCTGCGGCTTACGCCTTCCGGCGCCCGGCACGTGGCCGGCTGGTGGTCAGGTACGCCCGTCCCGGACACCGCCCGGGCCCGCGCGCTGGCCCGCCGACTGCTCGACACCGGGATCGCGCAGCCCGCCGTAGGCCCGGGAGGCCCGGCGGGTTTGCGGGTTCCGGATGACGTGACGGTGGTGATCCCGGTCCACGACCGGCAGGCCGAACTGGCCCGCTGCCTGACCGGCCTGGCCGGGATGCCCCGGGTGATCGTGGTCGATGACGCCTCGGCCGATCCGGCCGCGGTGGCGAGGGTAGCATCGCAGGCGGGCGCGACCGTGCTGCGGCGGGCGGTCAACGGCGGGCCCGCCGCAGCCAGGAACACAGGCCTGGCGGCGGCGGACACCCCGCTGGTCGCGTTTCTCGATTCCGACTGCGTGCCCGGCGCCGGCTGGCTGGACGACCTGCTGCCGCACTTCGCGGATCCGGCGGTCGGCGCGGTCGCGCCGCGGATCGTCCCGGCTGAGCCTGGGCCGACCTGGCTGGCCAGGTACGAGGGGGCGAGCTCCACCCTGGACATGGGCGCCCGGGCCAGCATCGTCAGGCCCGGATCGCGGGTCCCGTACGTTCCGGGCGCGGCGCTGGTGGTCTCCAGGGCGGCCGCGGGAGCCGGCTTCGCCGAGAACATGCAGGTCGGGGAGGACGTCGACTTCGTTTGGCGGCTGGCCGCGGCCGGCTGGCGGGTGCGGTACGAGCCGGCCGCCACCATGCGGCATCAGCACCGGGTGCGGCTGCGGGCCTGGTTCGCCCGGCGGAAGGACTACGGCACGTCGGCCGCGCCCCTGGAGCTGCGTCATCCCGGCGCCGTCCGCCCGCTGTACATGTCGGCCTGGACCGCGCTGGCCTGGCTGGCCGCCGTGGCGGGCCGCCCGGCGGCGGGCGCCGCGTGCACCGCGGCTGGCATCGCCCTGCTGGCCCGGCGGCTGGCCCAGGTCACCGGTGAGGCATGGCCTGGGCCAGAGGCCCGGACCGCCTGGCGGCTGGCGGCCCGGCTGGCCGGAGGCGGGACGCTCGCGGCGGGCAGGTCGCTGGGCAGCGCGATCTCCCGGACCTGGTGGCCGGTGGCGTTGCCCGCCGCGGTTGCGGTGCGGCGGCTCCGGCTCCCGCTCGCCGCGCTGGCCCTGGCGCCGCCGCTGCTCGACTGGCTGGACCGGCGGCCGCCGCTCGACCCGGCCCGCTACGTCGCCGCCCGGCTGCTTGACGACGTGGCCTACAGCGTCGGGGTATGGCAGGGCTGCGCCGAGTACCGGACCGTCCGGCCGCTACTGCCGCAGCTCGGGGCCCGTCACTTGGAGACTCCGCGGGCGAACTCAGCCGGGACGATGACGTCGTCGGGCGACAGTTCCTGAATCGAGGACCGGCCGAGCGCGAGCAGCGCGGAGTCGATGCCGCCCCGCAGCACGTCGAAGACGTTGGTCACCCCAGCCGACCCGTTGGCGGCCAGCCCCCACAGGTAGGCGCGGCCGATCATGACCGCGCGGGCGCCGAGCGCCAGCGCCTTGACCACGTCACTGCCGCGCCTGATGCCGCCGTCCAGCAGCACCTCGAGCTGGCTTCCGACCGCGTCGGCGACGGCGGGCAGCGCGCGGATGGAGGCCGGGGTGCCGTCCAGGTTGTTGCCGCCGTGGTTGGACACCGAGACGGCCGTGGCGCCGACGTCGGCGCACCGGCGGGCGTCGTCGGGCCGCATCACGCCCTTGACCATGAACGGGCCGTCCCACTGCTCGCGCAGCCAGGCGATATCGGCCCAGGTGGCGGGCGGGGTTTGCAGCCACTCCCCGTAGACGCCGAAGAAGGTGGGGGCCGGCTCGCCGGGGGCGGCCATGTTGGGCACGGTGAGGCCGGGCAGGCCGCCGTGGCGCAGCCAGTCGCGGACCCAGCCCGGCCGGATCAGGCCCTCCGGGGCGAGCCGGATCATGGTCCGCAGGTCCATTTTCTCCGGGATGGCCGGGCTGCCCCAGTCCCGGCCGTTGGAGAACGACCAGTCCAGGGTGACGATGAGACCCTGGGCCCCGGCCCGGCGGGCTCGCTCAATCCGGTCCAGGATCGTGTCCTTCCCGCCAGACCAGTAGATCTGGAAGAACAGCTTGGGGTTCGCGGCCGCCACGTCCTCCACCGGCATGCTGGCGAACGAGCTCAGGCCCATGGCCGTGCCCGCCGCGGCTGACCCGAGGGCCACCCCGACCTCGCCCTGGGGATGAACCGCCTGCACGCCGGTCGGGGACGCGATCACCGGGAGGGCGATCTCCTGCCCGAGCACCGACGTGGCCAGCTGCCTGGCCGCGGGCAGGTCAGCGATGTGCGGCGGCGTGAACCGCAGCTCGCTGAACGCGGCCACGTTATCCCGCAGCGTGATGCCCTGCTCCGTGCCGGCCACCAGCGCCATGTACACCGACCTGGGCAGGCGCCGCCGGGCTCGCCGCCTGGCCTCCTCGACGGTCTCGAACCACTCGCGCGTGCTTGCCATCGATCTCCCTTGCCGGACTGCCTGGCCCTATTTTGGCACTCAGTGCTGTAATTATCCAACCCTGAACTCGCCGGTGGCCCCGGCTAGGCCCGCGAGGCCTGATGGCGGCGGGCCCACTCGGCGATGTCGCGGCGTTCGATGGCGGCGGCCATCAGGTCGGGAAACGAATCCGGGGTGCAGGCGAAGGCGGGCACCCCCAGCCCGGCGAGCGCGACGGCGTTGTCGTGGTCGTAACCGGGCGCGCCGTCGTCGGACAGCGCCAGCAGGGCGATCACCTGCGTGCCCGCAGCGGTCAGGTCCGCGATCCGGCGCAGCATGTCGTCCCGGTTGCCGCCCTCGAACAGGTCGCTGACCAGGACCAGGATAGTGCTGGCCGGCCGGGTGATCAGGCCCTGGCAGTAGGCCAGGGCGTGGTTGATATCGGTGCCGCCGCCGAGCTGAGTGCCGAACAGCAGGTCCACCGGGTCGCTGAGCTGCTCGGTCAGGTCGGCCACGGCGGTGTCGAAAGCGACCACCGAGGTGCGCAGGGACCGGATCGAGGCGAGCACCGCGCCGAACACCCCGGCGTACACCACCGACGCGGCCATCGAGCCGCTCTGGTCCAGGCACAGGATGACGTCGCGCGCCACGGCCTGCTGTTTCCTGCCGTAGCCGATCAGCCGCTCGGGCACCACTGTCCGCTGCCTGGGCTGGTAATTCCGCAGGTTGGCGCGGATCGTCCGGTCCCAGTTGATGTCGGCCGGGCGCCGCGGCCTGCTGGTCCGGCCGGCCCGGTTCACCGCGCCGGTGACCGCCGAACGAGTCCGCTGGGCCAGGCGGCGTTCCAGGTCCCTGGTCACGGTGCGGACCACGGCCCGGGCCGACTCGCGGGCCTGCTCGGGCATCACCCTGCTCAGCGAGAGCAGGGTCCCGACCAGGTGCACATCCGGCTCGACCGCCTCGAGCAGCTCGGGCTCGAGCAGCAGCCGGGTCAGGCCCAGCCGCTCGATCGCATCCCTCTGCATGACCTGCACCACGCTGACCGGGAAGAACGTGCGGATATCACCGAGCCAGCGGGCCACCCGCGGGGCCGAGCCGCCCAGGCCCGACTGGCGCTTGCCCCCGGGCTCTGGGCTGGCGGGTTCCTCGGCGTCGTACAGCGCGCCGAGCGCGGCGTCGATCCGCGCGTCGTCGCCGCCCAGCGACATGCCGGCGCCGGCCTCCGCAGCCGCGCCGCCGAGCGCCAGCCGCCAGCGCCGCAGCCGCTCATCGGGACCGGCGCTCATGACGCGGTCGCCGGCCCGGCGCCCGCGCCCGGGATCGCGCCGGCGCCCGCGCCCGGGATCACGCCGGTGCCCGCGCCCGGGATCACGCCGGTGCCCGCGCCCAGGATCGCGGCCACGGCCCGCACCGCGATCGCCGCCCGGGCCTGGTCCAGGTCGTCGTCCGCCGACCGGGCCCGGGCCGGGGCCGGCCGCTGCCGTCCAGGCGGACCGCCTGCTCCCCGATCGCGCGCCGCTCCGACGGCGCGAAATCCCCGAAGGTACGCCGCAGCGCGGGCAGCACGGCGGCGAATGCGTCCGCGCTCAGCCCGGCCAGCCAGCCGTCGGCCAGGCTGAGCAGCTTGTCGTCGTGGACGAGCAGCAGGCCGCTGCCGGCCAGGAATCCCTCGGCCCAGCCCGCTGCGGCCGCGGCCGGCGCCCCGGCGGACAGCTCGCGTGACATCCGTGCCGCCGTGCCGTCCGGGCTGAGCCGTCCCGCGTCGAGCAGCAGCCGGGTCAGCCGCCCGGAGATCAGCGGTGGCGGTCGGCCGGACCCGGCCAGCCGCCCCAGCGTGTCCAGCCACCGGTCGCGGCTCGGGCCGTCGGCGAGCAGCCCGGTGGCCGAATGCACGGCGTCAATGCGGTCCCGCAGGAGCCGTTCGGCCGTCTCGTCAAGGGACGCCGTGGCGGCCTGCAGGCCCGCGCAGATCCTGGTGAGGAGCTCGGTAGCGACCTTGCCGAGCCGGCCGGGGTCGGTGCCGCGGACATCGCCGTACCTGGCCGCCCGGACCAGGGCAGGCAGCGCGGCCATCAGGTGGGTCACGTCGACCTCCAGCGCGGCGCGGTCCCGGACCGCGGTCAGCACCTGCGGCAGGGCGTGGCCCAGGTCGGCCAGCAGGCACTGCTCGGTCAGCGCGGCCAGCTCGTCCAGGGCGGCGGACTCGGCGGCGCGGGCCCGGGCCCGCTGTTCGGCTGCGGCCGCGACGGTGCTGCCCCACATGCTTGCCTCGATCAGGGCCAGGTCGAGCTCGGGCCGCCAGGTCAGCTGCCAGCTCTCCCGGAACGTCCCGATGTTCCGCCTCTGGCCCTCCTGCCGTGTCCCCCAGCGGACCTCGACCAGCGCGAGCCGGTGCAGCAGGTGACTGCGGGCCAGGTCGGTGGGCTTGCGCAGGTCCAGGTCGTAGTCCCGGGGCACCGCGTCCGGCCGCAGCCGCAGGTGACGCTGCTGGGCCTGCAGGTCCTGCTGCAGCGGCACCATGGGTGTCGCGGCGGGCACCGCCCCAAGCCGCTCGCCGACCACCAGGCGGCGCTCGATGAGCCCGGTGAGCAGGCCGCTGCCCTCGCACAGCACGGCCCGGGCCGCCTCGGTGACCTCCTCGAGCCCGGCCAGCGGCCGGCCGCGCAGCGCGGCCAGCGCCTCGGCCAGCCGTACGGACTCGATCACGTGCGCCGATGAGGCCGGGATGCCCTGCTCGCGCAGCACCGCGGCCGCCTTGGCCAGCCATCGCTCGATCGGCTGCCCGGGGGAGGAGAACAGGTGGTCATACCAGCCGGGCGACCGGATGCCGGCGCCATACCCCGAGGCGTAGGCCAGCCGGCCGTAGGTCCAGGGCACCCAGGTGAAGGCGGGCTTGACCCTGGGCAGGCCGCGCAGCAGCCGGTCGTCGGCGGCCGCCGACGACTGCTCGGTCACGGCTGGCACGTGCCAGGCGCCGCAGACCACGGCGACCCGCTGGTAGCCGTCCTTGACCGTCTTGCGCAGGACCTTCCGCATGTACGCCTCGCGGACCGCGTCCCGGGCCGGCTCGCCGTCCTCGGCGCGGAGGATGGCGATCGCCTCGGCCAGGGCGGCGAACACCGCGGTCCCAGGGACGTGCTCCACCACGTCCTCCCACCAGCGCTCCGGGTCGTCGTAGCCGGCCGCGGTGGCCAGTTGGCTCACCGGATCGGCACCCGGCCTGGCCGGCTCGCCGTCGCTCATGGCCAGCTGGTGGGCGGCAGGCAGGTCGAAGAACCGGGCCGGCACGCCCGCGCCCTGCGCGTACCTGATCGCCTGCCACTCCGGCGAGAACACCGCGAACGGCCAGAACGCCGCCTTCTTAGGCTCCCCGGGCACGTACCCGAGCAGGGCCACCGGCGGCCGCATCTCCGGATCACCGGCCAGGGCCAGCAGCCCGTCGGCTTCCGGCGGCCCCTCGATCAGCACCACGTCCGGCCGCTGCTCGGCCAGCGCCGCCCGCAGCGACCGCGCCGACCCGGGCCCGTGGTGCCGGACCCCGTACACCGCCGTCACCATGGCCAGATCATGGTGCCGAACGGGCCGTGGTGCCCGCGTCCCGCACCGGCCAGCGCATTAAGTCGATAAATCGACTCCCCAGGGTTCATCCGGCGGCGTCCCGGCAGGCGCGGTAGAAGTCGCCCCAGTCATCCCGCTCCCTGACCACGGTTTCCAGGTATTCCTGCCACACTGCCCGGTCCGAGGTCGGGTCCTGGATCACCGCGCCGGTGATGCCGCCGGCCACGTCGGCCGGGCGCAGCACGCCGTCGCCGAAGTGGGCGGCCAGGGCCAGGCCGCTAGTGACCACGGAGATCGCCTCGGCCGGGGACAGCGTGCCGCTCGGCGACTTGACCTTGGCCCGGCCGTCTTCGGTGACGCCCTGGCGGAGCTCGCGGAAGACGGTGACCACCCGCCTGATCTCGTCCGCGCCCGGCGCGGTCTCCGGCAGGCCGATCGAGCGGCCGAGCTGGGCGACCCGGCGGGTGACGATCTCCACCTCCTGCTCGGCCGAGGCGGGCACCGGCAGCACGACCGTGTTGAACCGCCTGCGCAGCGCGCTGGACAGCTCGTTCACGCCGCGGTCCCGGTCGTTGGCGGTGGCGATGACGTTGAACCCCCGGACCGCCTGCAGTTCGCTGGCCAGCTCTGGAATCGGCACGGTCTTCTCGGACAGGATGGTGATCAGGGCGTCCTGCACGTCCGAGGGCATCCGGGTCAGCTCCTCGACTCGCGCGATCCGGCCGCTGGCCATGGCGCGCAGCACCGGGCCGGGCACCATCGCCGCCTGGGACGGTCCCTCGGCGATGAGCCGCGCGTAGTTCCAGCCGTACCTGACCGCCTCTTCCGCGGTGCCCGCGGTGCCCTGCACCATCAGCGTGGAGTCGCCGCAGATGGCCGCGGCCAGGTGCTCGGACAGCCAGGTCTTGGCCGTGCCTGGCACGCCGAGCAGGAGCAGGGCCCGGTCGGTGGCCAGGGTGGCCACCGCGACCTCGACCAGGCGGCGGGGACCCACGTATTTCGCCGTGACCTGGGTGCCGTCGCCGGCGGTACCGCCCAGCAGGTAGGTGGTCACCGCCCACGGGGACAGCCGCCAGCCCGGCGGCCGGGGCCGGTCGTCGCCGGCGGCCAGCGCGGCCAGTTCGGCCTGGTGCTCCTGTTCCGCGTGCGGGCGCAGGGTCGTCTCGCCGTCCGTCGGCCCTCCGTCAGTCCGCCCTCCGTCAGTCGGTACTGAGGCCATCATCCAGCTCCTTCAGCATGTGATAGCGGAACCGCAGGACTCTAAGCATGCCCAGGGCGGCGGGCGTCGCGTCCGGGCCTGGCTCAGCCGCCGCTCCCGGGGCGCCCAGCGCCGGGTCGGCGTGCCGGGCCAGCTGCCGCAGCGCCTCGGCTCCTGGCACCACTGGCGCGGCCGGCCCGGCCCGCCGGCCGGTGAGGGCCCGGTTGACCAGCGCCGCCATCCAGTCCTGGTCGCGCTGTGCGATCGCCGCCCGGGACCAGCCGATCAGCAGCACCGGCGCCCAGTCGCCGGCGGGCACGGCCGCGATCTGCGCCGCGGTCAGGCCGAACTCCTCCGTCCAGGTGCCCAGCGGGGTCCGGGACATGACCTCCAGCATGAGGCGGGTCCGGTCGGCCAGCTGCGAGCGCCCGCCCGCCGGGCCGGGCGTGATCCCGTCGCGGCGCATCGCGTGGCCGGGTTCGGGCGGCGGCAGGACGGTCAGGCGAGGGCCGCGGCTGCCGTGCTCGAGGCGCAGGCAGCGCCGGGCGCGGGCGGCCATCCGCTGGCCCAGGGCCGAACCGGGCAGCCGGGCCAGCAGGTAGGCGGCCCAGCCGCGTACCTCATCGGCCTGGTCGTCCAGCGCGGCTTCGAGCAGCGGCTCGTCGGCCGGGGTGAGGCCCTCGGCCAGCACGGCCAGGAACATGGCCCGTTCGCCAGGGCCGGCCGCGGCCCAGCCGTCGGCCACCAGGCCCCGGGCCGCCGCGGGGTCCCGGGCCAGCAGGGCGGTCAGGTAGCCGCGCCGCTGGGCCGCCCGGCCGAGCCGCCACGCGTCATCGCTGGCCGGGACCCCGGCTGCGGCATGCGCCCGGTCCGCGCTGAACGTGGCCAGCCACGCCGCGGCGAACTCCCAGTCCGGGTTGAGCGAGGCCAGCCACCTGGCCCGCGGGCCGCCCACCTCCGCCACCAGGCGCGGCAGCGCTAGCTGGGATGGGGTCGGCTCGGCGGGGGTAGCGCGCCGGGCCCGGTCGAGCAGGGCCGGCAGCAGCTGCGGCGGCGGCCGCAGGCCCCGGGCGCGGGCCGCGGCCAGCCACTCGGCCAGCAGCTCCGGGTGCTGCCCGCGCAGCATCCGGGCCAGGCGCAGGCCGGCCGCCGGACTCACCGCCGGCCTCGGGTCCGACTCGGCCTGCGGCAGCGGGTCCGCCTGGCCCGGCCGGCGCCCGGCCCGCCGGGCGGCGGTCAGCAGCGCGGCCCGGTCGAGCAGCAGCGCAGCCGGATCCAGACCTGCCGGCGCGCCGTCCGGGCCTGAGTCAGCCGGCGTAGAGTTCGGGTCTGGGTCAGCCCGCGCGACGTCCGCCAGCGGGAGCGTGCCGGGGATCTCGACGGCGGGAACCACGGCCCGTTCGGTGCCGATAAGGCTCGCGGTGACCAGGTCCTGCCATCCGCTCACAGCATTTCCCCGCTCGCCGCCGGGGCGCTTTTAAGGTGCCGCCTTCCCTCGTCGCTCCTCCGTCGCTCCTCAGTCCAGGCAGCACCGCGCCCCTCTGGCTCGCTCACAGTGTTTCCCCGCTCGCCGCCGGGGCGCTTTTAAGGTGCCGCCTTCCCTCGTCGCTCCTCCGTCGCTCCTCAGTCCAGGCAGCACCGCGCCCCTCTGGCTCGCTCACAGTGTTTCCCCGCTCGCCGCCGGGGCGCTTTTAAGGTGCCGCCTTCCCTCGTCGCTCCTCCGTCGCTCCTCAGTCCAGGCAGCACCGCGCCCCTCTGGCTCGCTCACAGGGGTACCGCCATCCCGCCGTCGTCCCAGGCGGTCAGGGGCCACAGGCCGCGCGGGGTCCACTCGCCGGCCACCGTCAGCGGGCGGCCGCCGGACAGGGCGAACAGCGGCCAGCAGTCGCCCGCCACCGGGTGCAGCGGCAGGGCGTTGCCCGTGGCGTCCGACAGGCAGGGCTGCGGGCGGCGGGCCGGGGTGGCCTGCAGGACGGCGGGCCAGGTGTCCAGCCACGGGTCCCGGCCGAGGGCGGCCGCGTACCCGGCCAGCAGGCCCGCGGCGTCCGTACCGGGCGGCGGGTCGGCTGGCCTGGCGCCGTGCCTGGCCGCGACTAGGGCGCGCAGCGGGACGGCAGCCGGATAGAAGACCAGGTCCGCGTCGGCCTCGGTGCCGATACCCAGCGAGTCGTCGAGCGACTGCCCGGCCGCGGCGAAGCTGAGCACCAGCGCGGACCGCCCGGTGCGCTGGCCGTACAGCCATATGCGGCGGGCCCGGATCTGGTCCTGGTCCACATCCCGCCAGGCCAGCACGGACCAGTGGTCCCGGACCGGCGTGGCGCCGGCCAGCAGGTCGGCCTGGCGGACGGTGAAGCCGATCCGGGTGCGGACCGTGTCCCGCAGGTCCGGCGGCAGCTTCTCCTGGTCGCGGTAGGCGGTGGCCAGCAGCCGCAGCAGCGCGTACTCTTCCAGCAGCCGCCCGTCCCAGCCCGGGCCCGACTGCGGGACCGCTGCCATCCCCCGCAGGCGCTCAGCCAGGCCCGAGGCCTGCGCGTCGATCATGCGGGCGGCGATGTCGTCCCAGTGCGCGTACCCGGCCCGCTGGCTGGCCGCCAGGCCCTGCCGGACCTGATCGCACAGCCACCGGTCGAGTTCGGCCAGGCCGGAGACCACCCGCGCCTCGCGCTGCGCGGCCCGGCGCAGCGCGGCCTGCTGCGACGAGGCGTCGGAGGCCAGCGCGAGCACCCGCGCACGGTCCCAGCGTTCGGCCACAGGGGCACACTACGCGCCGCCCACGACAGCGACGGCGGGCATATCGGGCCGCGCCGGGCGGTTGAGTGGTACGCAGAGAATGGAGGCACGCCGGTGAAGGCAGTCCGGTTCGACGAGTACGGCGGGGTTGACGTGCTGAAGGTCGTGGACGTACCACGGCCCGCGCCAGGCCCTGATGAGGTGCTGGTTCAGGTCAAGGCGGCGGGGATCAACCCCGGCGAGGCCAAGATCCGGGAGGGCTTGCTGCACGCCAGGTGGCCGGCCACGTTCCCGTCCGGTGAGGGCAGCGACCTGGCCGGGATCGTGGCCGAGACCGGGCCGGGCGTGACCGGCTTCTCGGCTGGGGACGAGGTCATCGGCTGGACCGACAACCGGGCCAGCCAGGCCGAGTACGTGGTGGCCGAGGCGCGGCACCTGACGGCCAGGCCTGCCGGCGTGCCCTGGGAGGTCGCCGGCGCGCTGTTCGTGGCCGGCGCCACCGCCTATGCGGCGGTCCGGGCGGTGGCCCTGACCGAGGGCGACACCGTGGTGGTCTCGGGCGCCGCCGGCGGGGTCGGCTCGATCGCGGTGCAGCTGGCCCGGCGGGACGACGCCACCGTGATCGGGCTGGCGGGCCAGGACAACCACGACTGGCTGCGCGGCCACGGCGTCATCCCGGTGGCCTACGGCGCTGGGGTCAGCGACCGGATCCGGGCGGCGGCGGGGAAGGTGGACGCGTTCGTCGACACGTTCGGCGCGGGCTACGTCGACATTGCCCTCGAGCTGGGCGTGGCACCGTCCCGCATCGACACCATCGCCGACTTCGAGGCCGTCACCAAGTTCGGTGTCAAGGGTGACGGCAACGCGGCCGGGTCCAGCACGGCCGTCATGGCCGAGCTCGCGGAGCTGATCGCGGCCGGCCAGCTCGAGGTGCCGATCGCCGGCGCCTACCCGCTGGACCGGGTGCGGGACGCCTACAGCCGCCTGGCGCAGGGGCACATCCTCGGCAAGATCGTGCTGCTGATGTAGGTTCCTGACGGTCGCGACGTGCGCGTACTGTCGTAGAGAAGAGGCTTCGGGGAGGTGGGTGGGAAGATGCTGCCGTTGTTCCCGCTCGGCGCGGTGCTCTATCCCGGCCTGCTCCTGCCGCTGCACATCTTCGAAGACCGCTACCGGCAGCTGGTCCGTGACCTGCTCGACAGGCCCGAGCCGCGGCAGTTCGGGGTGATCGCGATCCGCAAGGGCCGTGAGACCGGGATCGACGGGGTGCAGTCGCTGTACGAGGTCGGCTGCACCGCGACCCTGCGCCGGGCCGAACAGCACCCTGACGGCCGGTACGACATCGTTACCGTGGGCACCCAGCGGTTCCGGCTGCTGGCCCTGGACGAGACGCTGCCCTACCTTCAGGGCGAGATCGAGCTGCTGACCGAGGACGAGGTCGACGAGGCCGCCGCCGCGCCCGTGGTCCGGGCTGTCCAGGTGGCGTTCCGTGCGTACCTGGACGCGCTCACCGAGTGGGGCGGCGCCACGGTCCGGGTCGAGGACCTGCCCGCCGAGCCGGTCCTGCTCTCCTACGTGGTGGCGGCCACGATGGTCATCGACCTGCCCGAACGGCAGAGCCTGCTGGCCGAGCCGGACGCCGTGGCCCGGCTGAACGCCCAGCGGGCCTTGCTGTCCAGGGAAACCGCGATGCTGAAGACCACGACGTCCCGGCCCGCCCCCGACCTGAGGTACACGCCGTACAACCCGAACTGAGCGCCGGGTGGGACGCACGCCAAGACGGGTAGGTGTATGCCATGTCTGATCAGGAAACCGCACCGGACGAGATCACGCTGCGCGCCGCCGAGGTTGCGGCTGACGTGACCGAGGCCGACCAACCGCAGGAACAACGGCGGCTGGCGACCGCCTTCACCAAGGCCGTGGCCTCGGGTGCCCGGGTGGCCGGGCGCGGCACCCGGGCGGCGCAGCGCGGGGCGGTCCGCGGCGCGGGGGCGGCCCGGCGCGGGGTCGGCCTGGGCACCGGCTGGCTGGTCGCGCAGGTGATCGCGATGGCGCCGCGCCTGCGGGTGCGTGACCAGGCGGCGCTGCGGGCTCAGTTCCCCGGCCAGGCGCCCGAGGAGATCGCCGACGCGCTCATCGACGCCGCGGCGCACGCCGCGGCGGCGGCCGGGGGAGCGGCCGGCGTATGGGCGGCCCTGCCCACGCTGGCCACCTTCCCGGCCGAGGTGGCGGCCGAGACGCTGGTCCTGGTCGGCATCGAGATCAAGCTCATCGCCGAGCTGCATGAGGCGTACGGCGCCCCAGCCCGCGGCAACGTGGCCGAGCGGATGAGCGCGTACGTCGCGGCGTGGGCGCACCGCCGCGGCGTATCGATGATCCCGGGCGGCGTGATCTTCGCCGCCGGATCCCCGCTGACCCGGCTGCTGCGCAGGCGGCTGGCCGTCCGGGCCGGGCGGAGCGCCTTCTCGCTGGGCCCGCTGCTGACCGGCGCGGTCGCGGGCGCCTACCTCAACAGCCGCGAGACCCGCAGGCTCGGCCAGGACATACGCCGTGACCTGCGGCGCCGGGCGATCGGCTGAGCGGCAGCCGTGACGCACCTGGCCGCGGTCGTGGCCTCAGCGCCCATCGCCGTTCCTCTCCGGCGGGTTCGGCCGGGCGTCGAAGATGAGGCAGGTTGTGGTGCCGTGCGCGTACAGCGTCCCGTCGGGCCCGGTGATCTGGGCGGAGGCGGTGGCCACCCGGCGTCCCAGGCTGATCACCTGCCCGGCGGCCACCACGCTCGGCGTGTCCAGCGTGAGCGGCTTGATGAAGTTCACCTTCAGCTCCAGGCTGGTGTATGCCTGGCCGTGGTTCAGGGCGGCGTGCACGGAGCATCCCATCGCCGAGTCAAGCAGCGTGCAGAAGACCCCGCCGTGCACCGAGCCGATCGGGTTGTACAGGTGCTCGCCGATGTCGAGCCGGAACGTGACCTGGCCCGGCTCCACCTGGACGACACTCAGCCCGAGCAGGGCGGCGATCGGCGCGGCCGGTATGCGGCCCTCGGCGATGCCGCGCAGGTACTCCAGGCCGCTCATGTCGCGGGCGAGCGCCGCGCCTACCAGCGGGTCGTCCCAGGTGACATCGCGGCGGCGGTCGACCGCCCCGGCCGGATCGATGCGCTCACTCATGCCGGAATCCTGGTCCGGCTAAGTCTGCTCATGGAACTCAGCCTAGAGTTACTGCGTTCTATTACGCAACGGGCGGCGTCCTCAAGCGCGTCCGCTACCAGGAGCATCCACCGCGCTCTGAGTACAAGCTCACCGACAAGGGCCGTGATCTATGGCAGGTGGTTACGGCCATGCGCCAGTGGGGCGACAGGTGGGCGGCGCCCGACGGCCCGCCCCGGGCCATCGCGCCGGTCAGGCGAATGACCGATAGCGGCGGACCCGCTACGCTCGGGCTCATGGAGGTCCCGATGGCGCTGGCCGAGTGGACGGTGCTCGTCCTGCTCAGCCAGCACCCCGCGCACGGCTTCGCCGTGTCACAGCTCACCGCGCCGGACGGCGAACTCGGCCGGATCTGGCGGATCCCCAGGCCCGTCGTGTACCGGGCCATCGGCCGGCTCATCGACGCCGGTCTCATCACGCCCGAGTCGGTCGAACCGGGCCTCGGCCCGCAACGCACCATCTACACCGTCACCGAGCCGGGGCGCCTGGCCGCGGAGAACTGGCTGAACACGCCGGTTGAGCACGTCCGCGACATGCGGTCGCAGCTGCTGGTCAAGCTGGCCCTCCGGCACCGGGCCGGGGGCGATCCCGCCGAGCTGCTGGCTCGCCAGCGAGCGGCGCTCGAGCCGATCGCGCAGGCCATGCAGGCTCAGCAGGCGGGGCTGGACGGCTTTGACGCGATCCTGATGGCCTGGCGACGGGCTACGGCGGCGGCCGCCCTCGGCTTCCTCGACGAGATCAGCCCCAAGACCGGGGCCAGTCACTCCTGAGGGTCAGCGCTCGCTGGGCCCCTTGTGCTGCTCCCGGCCATTGTTGTCTCATTGTGACTACCACAGATCCAAAGGAGATGAGAGCCCCAACATCGTGTTCGACGACGCCGTGGACGGAGCGGTCGAGGGCGCGGCCAACGCGATCTTCTTCAACCACGGCCAGTGCTGCGTGGCCGGGTCGCGCCTGTTGGGGGGCAGACCAAGTACGGCGGAAAGCGGCAATGAGTGAAGCCGCCTCGGCTTTTCGGTGAATTTCGGCGTGAGGGGTGATCGCCCGCCGTTACGGTGCTTGCGTCCTGGTTTGGCCTGGTCGGGGGGACCGTCGGGTGACGTCGATCGAGCGCACTGCCTATCCGCAGTTCAAGCGGCTGACCTCAGCGCGGGTGCTGCACGTGTTCTTCACGCCATCGGAGGATGAGGTCGCGTGGGCGCGGGAGCGTACTGAGACGCCGGAGTCGCTGCTGGCGCTGCTGGTTGACCTGAAGTGCTTCCAGCGGATGGCGCGGTTCTGTTCGCGCGAGGAGATCCCCCATGCTGTCACCGATCACGTGCGGCACTGCCTCGGCCTGGCCCCGGAAGTCGAGGCCGACCACGGGGCAGCGCGGACGATGAGGCTGCACCGCAGCCAGGTCCGCAAGCGGCAGGGCGTGATCCGTGACCCGCGGCGGGCCAGGGCGCTGGCGGCGGCCGCGATCCGCGAGGCGGCGCAGGTGCGGAACCACCCGCCGGACCTGATCAACGTGGCGCTGGAGCGCATCATCGAGGCCTCGCTGGAGCTCCCGGCGTACTCCACGCTGGACGAGATGGCGGCGAACATCCGTACCGAGGTCAACGAGGCGATCTGCGCGGGCATCGTCGCCCGGATGGGCCCCGAGGGACGGCAGCGGGCGCAAGGCCTGCTGAACACGGCGGGCTCTGATGGCAGGTCGATGTTCAACCGGCTGAAGAAGCCGGCCCAGCGGGCGACCTGGTCACGGTTCAAGGCCCAGGCCGAGTACCTGGACGAGGTCGACGAACTCGGTGACACCGCCCGCTGGCTGGAGGGGGTCGCGCCCGCGAAGGTCGCCGACTTCGCCGGGGAGGCCGCGGCCCAGGACGTCGACACGCTGTCGCGGTACGGGGACGCCAAGAAGCTGGCGCTTGTGGCGTGCCTGGTCCACACCGCCCGGACGGGCGCCCGCGATGACCTGGCCGAGATGCTGTGCAAGCGGATCGCGTCCATTGTCAAGAAGGCCAGGGATGAGCTGGAGGAGATCCGGCTCCGGCAGCGTGCGGTGTCGGAGCGGCTGATCGGCACCTACTGCACCGTGCTGGAGCACCTGGACCCGGGCGGCGAGGCCGCCGCCCAGGAGCCGGGCCAGGGGGCGGCCCGCGCGGTGGCCGCGGTCGAGCAGGCCGGCGGGTTCGCCGCCCAGCTGTCCGACATCGAGGAGGTGTCGGCCTACCACGGCGACAACTACGAGGTGCTGGTGCACCGGTTCTTCCGCAAGGACCGCGCGGTGATGTTCGACCTGGCCGGACCGGGCCATCGTGGCCGTCGACCTCGCACGGGTGGCCGCGGTCACCGACCGCATCGCCACCGACGTAGACGAACTCGCCCGGGCACGGCGGGCCCAGGACCTGAGCACCGCCGCGGTGCTCCCTGACCCGCGGGCCGAACGCCGTCGGCGGCTGGCCGAGCCGGACCTGGAGTTCCGGGCCTTCTGCACCCGACGGCGGCTGCCCGCTTCATCGACCCCGCAACTGGAGCGGGCCTGGGACGCCTGGCAGGCCGAGCGATACCAGCGCGGCGAGATCAGCCAAAGGCCCGGCTACACCGACAACCCGTTCCGGCCACGCTAACGACCACCTCGTACCACAGCGCACGCCAGGGCAGTTCAGGAAACTGGACGCTTTAGCGGTGCTGACGGGTCCATTGTTACCGGTACCTGGCAAGGGCCTGACCGGTACCAGCCGCGCCCCGAGTCCATCAGTTACTCCAGGCGGGCTGGCGGGTGAGATTGGCCAGTGCGGCGAGGCGTGTCTCCCCGGTGGGTTCGGTGGCGCGGAGGGGGACGAGGGCGATCTTGTCGGCCAGGGCGCTCACCTGCTGGATCGGCCCGGCCTCGCTGGCAGCGCGTTGCCGGAGGAAAGGCGCCTGGGGGCGGGCGGCGCTGATGGAGTTGTTGATGACCCATGCCCAGGGATGGATACCCGCGCGTTCCAGGTCTTCTTGCAGGCCCTGGGCTTCCAGGACCGGTGTGGTCTCGGCGAGGGTCACCAGGATGACCTTGGTCTGGGCTGGGTCCTGCAGGCGCATGAGGGGGGTCGTGAAGTTCATCGAGCCTGCCATGTGGCGGGCGACCTCGCGGTGGTAGGAGCCGGTGGCGTCCAGCAGCAGCAGCGTGTGCCCGGTGGGTGCGGTGTCGACGACGACGAACCGGCGCCTGGATTCGCTGAGCACCCTGGAGAACTGCTGGAAGACCGCGGTCTCCTCGGTGCAGGGGGACAGCAGGTCCTCGGCTAGGACCGCTCGTCCGGCTTCGTCCAGGTCTTTGCCCTTCGTCGCCATCACGTGGTCGCGGTAGGCCTGGACTGCTGCGACGGGATCGATGCGGGAGACCTGCAGTCCGGCGACGGTGCCGTGCAGTGTCTGGGTGAGGTGCGCTGCCGGGTCGGTGGTGGTCAGGTGCACCTCGCGGCCCGCCTGGGCGAGCGCGACGGCGATGGCCGCGGCAATGGTGGTCTTGCCGACCCCGCCCTTGCCCATGCACATGACCAGTCCGTGACCGGCCTGCAGGATCTCGCTGACCAGGGTGGCCAGGGCCGCGTCGGGGAGATCCGGCGGCGGGGGCGCGCCGGCCCCGGCGGTCATGCTTGCGGGACTGAAGAGCGTGCTCAGTGCCTCCACGCCGACCATGTTCGCCGCCTTGAGGGGCAGGATGTCGCGCGGCAGGCCGGCGATCGCGGGCGGCATGGCGGCGAGTGCGCTGGCCTCCCTGGCCCGCACGGCCCGGGCGAGGTCGTCCTCACCGGTCGTCTGGGGCAGGACAGCGTTGATGATGAGGTACTGGCTAGTGATGCCGATCTGCCCGAGTTCACCGCTGGTGCGTTCGATCTCGGCCAGCGCCGAAGCCTGCGGGCGGCCGACCAGGACCATCCTCGTCTGGGCCGGGTCCTTCAGCGCGCCGACCGCCCGCGCGTACACGGCTTTCTGCTTCTCCAGGCCAGAGAGCGGGCCCAGGCAGGACGCGTCGCCCTTGCCCGCCGCCAGGAAGTCGGTCCACGACCCGGGAAGCTGCAGCAGTCGGATGGTATGCCCCGTCGGCGCGGTGTCGAAAACGATGTGGTCGTACCGGGCGGTCAGGTTCTCGTCGGCGAGCAGGGCGGTGAACTCATTGAACGAGGCGATCTCGGTCGTGCACGAACCGGACAGCTGCTCGGTGATCGAGGCCAGCTCTTTGTCCGGGAGCAGCCCGCGTACCGGAGAGATGATCCGTTCGCGGTAGGCCTCAGCTGCCTGCCCGGGGTCGATCTCCAGCGCGGACAAGCCAGGCACCTGCTCGATCGAGGTGACGGTGTTGCCGATCGTGACGCCGAGCACCTGCCCGACGTTCGACGCCGGGTCGGTGCTGACCAGCAGCACCCGCTTGCCCCGGTGAGCCAGGTGCAGGGCCGTGGCGCAGGCGACGGAGGTCTTGCCGACCCCGCCCTTGCCGGTGAAGAACACGAACCGTGGCGGGGCTTCCAGGAACTTCATCTCGATCCCTAGCAGCATCCAGTCGGGCCGCAGCTGCCGCCGGTTTCGGTCAACCCCAGCTCGGTGGCGCCCATCGGGGCTACCACGGCGCTGACCAGACCCGCGTAGCGGAGCAACTGAACCCGGGCCGGGTAGGTGCCGGTCATCACGGTCAGCCCGTCGACCATGGTCAGCGGCAGTCCCTCAGAGCCGGCCACCTCCAAGAAGGAGCGCACACTGTCATTCCCGGCAAAGGCGGCCGGATCGCTGGCCAGGTTGTGCCGGGAGATGTCCGCGCCCAGGCCCCTGAGGTGATCGAAGTCGGCGGTGAACGTCACCAGGGCCTGGTCCAGGTCGGGGCCGCACACCCCGGTGCTGCAGCACAAGGCTGGTTCGTAGACATTGATCACGGGCATGGCATTCTCCTATCCGTCGGCCGGGTTAGCGTGCCTCGTCCTCGCCACGGGGTTTGAGACGGGTGGACACGCGACTCCGGAACCTCCAGCAGATATCGACAAGCGTCGATGAATCGCGCAGCAGCCAGGCCAGCGCGGACATCACCGCCGGGCCGATCACCCAGTTGAGAACCAGCGAGACGGCTGGTGTCAGTCACCGCACACCCCCTCACCGTCGTCCTGGCATGGCGACCCGCGCCGCCCGGTGAGGACCCGTTCGCCGGGCAGCGGCACGCCCGCCGCGGACGCCTGCGCCCACAACGCGGCGAACCCGTCACCGTCGAGGCGGTAATCAATCCAGCGCCCCCGTCGGGCCGCGGTCACCAGGCCCGCGTCGCGCAGCACGCGCAGGTGATAGGACAGCAGGTTCGCCGCCACCGGCACCTTCTCCTGCAGGTCACACACGCACCGCCCGCCCCCGGCCAGCACGCCCAGGATGCGCAGCCGCACCGGGTCGGCCAGCGCGGCGAGGCGGGCCGTCAGTTCAACCGGGCTCGATTCAATAACCATTGAAGTATTCACGGTTGCGACGGTATGCCCTGCGGGGCACACGGCGGCCGGGCCGTTGGTCACCAGTGCACCGGCCGTAAGTCCTGCCTTCGCCCGCCGGGCGGTTAGCGGCCGGTGACCCGTTTCTCACCGGCGCCCGTGATCGCCGGCCGGGGCGGGCCTGCGGTGCCGCGGCGATCGCCGCAGGTGCCGGGCGAAGACGGGGAAACCGCCCGTCAACTCAGCCGCTTAGCGTAACTCGCTGTTCCATCGTTCCTCGAGGGCCGTCGACTTCAGCACCCTAGGCCTCGCCGCCTGACCCAGCCCGCCGACTCAGCGGATAAGTGTGATTATCCGCTGAGACCGGCTATGATCTCAGCGGATAACGACGTTTTCAGCAGGGTGGAAGCCGGGGCGGAACTCAGCGGATAATAAGGAGCGGCCATGAGCGAGGCCAAGTCTTACGCCGAGTTCGGGATTCCTGCGCCGGCGCCGTGCCCGTCCTGGTGCGCGGGGTTCCACGTCGGTTCCGACGTCGGGCCCGGCCGCGCGGTGGATCTTTCACGGCGCCAGTGCCATCGGCGGGGCCGTCCGGGCCCACGGGGGAGTCGGTCAGCGTCGGCATGAACTGGACCGAGCGCTTCGCCGATGGCGCGTGGCAGCCCCTGCGGGACAAGGACGTCGTCGTCTTCCTGCAGGCCGGGGCGCAGTACATCGCGATCGAGGCCACAGAGCGGAACATGGCCGGCCTGGCCGCGATCGCCCGGCTGATCTCACCCGAAGTCGATGACCGGGCCCGGCAGCTCGCCCGGCTGATGGAAGAGACCAGCACCCGGCAGGCCGGGTCAGTCGGCGCCCGGTGACCGCGCCCGTCGTCCCGCTGCGGGCCGCCGCCGACGTCGCAGAGGCCGCCGACGCGGCGCTCGCCGTGGTGAGCCGGCACCTCGACCGGTGCAAGCTGGCGGCCCGCACCGTCCGGGCTTACAAGCGGCAGGCCGGCGCGTACGCCGCCTGGCTGGCCGCCAACGCCGGTGCCCACGGCGACGCGTTCGCGGACCTGGTAGGCGCCGAGGGCGCCGTCACCGCCTGGAAGCGGGACATGCTCGCCGCCAGGTCCAGCCCGGCGACGGTCAACCAGGCACTGGCCGCCGTCACGCTGATGTACGAGCAGGCTGGCCTTCGGATCTCCCTGAAGCGCGTCCGCATTCCCAGGCCCGGTGAGCCCGACGCGCTCACCCGGTCGCAGGAGGCCGCGCTCCGCCGCGCGGCCGCCCGCCGCGGCCCTCGTGACGCCGCGATCGTCGCGGTGCTGCTGGACACCGGCGCGCGAGTCGAGGAGTGCGTCCGCCTGGACGTCGAGGACTTCGCGATCACCGCCCGCACCGGCGAGGTCCGCCTGCACGGCAAAGGCGACGAAGTCCGCTACGCCCCGTTGGCCCGCCGCGCCCGCAACCTGGTCTCAGCTTGGCTGGACGTGCGCGGCCGCCACCCCGGGCCGATCTGGACCGGGCAGCGCGGCCCGCTCACCATCTCCGGCATCACCCAGGTCGTGCTCGCCGCCGGCGGGGACGCCGGCATCCCCGGCCTTCGGCCCCACCGCGCCCGGCACACTTTCGCCACACGGCTCCGTCAGGGCGGGGCCGACCCTGCCCAGGTCCAGGCGCTGCTCGGACACGCCTCTCTCGACACCGCGGCCAGGTACTTCAGAGCCGGGTCAGCCGAGAACACCGAAGTCATCGAACGAGTCTTCAGCGACTAACAGGCCGCTGACCAGCCCACTGCCGCTTTCCGCCGTACTTGGTCTGCCCCCGCTGTTCGTGCACCAGAGCCGCTTCGACGAGGTGGTCGGCGGCGTCGCCGAGATCGCCAAGGGCATCCAGCTGGGCTCCGGGATGGAAGCCGGCACCCAGATGGGCCCGCTGGTATCCGAGGAGCAGCTTCAGCGGGTCACCGGCACTGCAGAAGCGGGGGCCGGGCTGGCCGGGCCCCCGCTTCGCCTTTCCACCTTTCCAGGTGTTACCGGCTTGGGCATTTGGATTTCGCCTCAGACATTTGCCAAATTACGCATCCGGAGCGCCGCCGTCGGCTGGCCGGCGAACCCAGCGGCTCGCCCGGCCGCAGGACGGCCGAATAGTGAGGCAGTCCCGGTCGGACCGGTGTGTCCCCTGCTTCTGGCCATGGTCATCTCGTGACTTGGCCAAGGCGCGATCGCGTATGGTGTGAGTGGCAAATGCCGCTGGCCAGAGACTCTGGTCAGCGTTGGCGAGCATCTGCTGAGGGGACTGAGAGACCCATGCCTGCCGGCCAGCCGCGCTGGAGGCTGTGCTACGCCGCCGGGCAGTTCAGCATGCGGCCGAGTCCTCCGCAGGGAGACTAGCCGTGGCCACCAGTCCGACCGTACGTCAACGCGAATTGGGGAAGCGGCTCAGAGAGCTGCGCAATCAGCACGAGCTTACCGTAGAAGACGTTGCGGAGAAGCTGCTGTGCTCCGCCGCCAAAATTAGCCGTTTGGAAACAGGCGCCCGTCGCCCTAATCCACGTGACGTCCGCGACTTGTGCGCCCTATACGGCGTGGACGACGCTACCGCAGCTGAATTCATGCAGCTGGCCCGACAGGCCCGTGAGCAGGTCTGGTGGACTCAGTATTCAGATCTGAAACTCGATACTCTGCTTGGATTCGAACAAGATGCAATAGCCATCACGAATTATACGATGTATTATATCCCGGCTTTGTTGCAGATCGAAGAATACACGCGAACGGTTATCAGGGCCATTGCGCCGAAAATGGATCCGGAAATATTTCATGGGCGGGTTGAGGTCCGCATGCGGCGCCAGAAGCTAGTGCTCGAGAAGGAGCACCCGCCGCGCTACCGGGTCCTGGTTGACGAAGGAGTGCTGCACAGGCGGGTCGGAGGGTCGCCTGTCATGGCTGCTCAGCTGGCGAATGTCCTGCAGGCTGAGCAAGCCGGCCAGGTGACTGTCCAGATCGTGCCTTTCGATATCGGAGCGCACGCGGCGCAGGACAGCAATTTTATTTACTTCGAGTTTCAGGGCTCCTGACATAGCGCAAAAGTTCATGTAGTGCTCTGGTGTTCTTTGACTGCGTATTGCAGGGTGAGCTTGGTGCCGGGGAAAATCGTGCTGGTGGCGTTGAGCTGGTCGCATAGGCAGGCCAGGGCGCGGGTACGGCGGGGCGCGGTGAGGGGGTCCAGGCGGACATGCAGGGTCTGGCCGTCTGGGATGATGTCGCCGCTGGTGGTGAGGGCTTCGCGGATCAGGGCGTACGCCTCGTCGCCGGCGCGTGAGTAGCAGCCGTCCAGGGCACGGGCGAGGATGGTCTCGGCGTTGTACGCGGCCATCCGGATGGCGTGCGTGATGAGCTTGGTCTCGGTGTCCAGGCGGACCATGCCGGGGTTGTGCTGTGACAGCGCGATCTTGGCGGGGGTGGCCTTGGCGGCGGCCTGGGCGTCTTGGAGCTTGCGGCGTGCGGTGGCGACCGGGACGTCGAGCTTTGCGAGCATCTGGTTGGTGATGACGACGGCGGGCTGGCCGGGGGCGGGACTGCGCAGGGCTGTGAGCTTCGCGTCGCGGGCTGCCTCGGCGGCGGTGAGGTCTTTCTTCGCGGTCTTGACGGCGGCGGCGGCTTTCTTTCTGGCGGGGCTGGGGACCTTGCGGTCCGGGTCCTCGGGGGTGACGGCGTAGGAGTCCAGGGCGTCCAGGGCGAAGTGGGCGCGGCCGTAGCGGAAGTAGTTCTCCTCCCGCCACCGCGACCCCATCCGGTAGATCACGTCAGCGGCGGCCAGGTCGCCGGCCTGGCGGCTGGTCAGGATGTGGACCTGCCGGCCTTTGTCGCGCCTGGTGACCTGCCGCAGCTTGACCGTCTTGCCTTTGCGCTCGCCCTTGGTGATGGCCAGCTCTGCCTCCGATTCGGCCAGCTCGTACTCGCGGGGCCGCCCGTCGTCGCCGGCGTGGCTGACGACGCTGAACTCCTCAGCGGGCAGCTCGGGGATGTCCTTGCCGGCCGTGTTCTTGCGGTAGGTAAGCAGGTGGAACCCGGCGTGGATGATGTCGGCGAACAGGTCCGGGGACCATCCGCCCCGGTCAAAGCACAACGTGGGCCTGGCGTCCTGCCCTGCGATCTCGCGCAGCCTGGGCAGCAGCTCCTTGATCTGCGCGGCCAGCGACGATGACGGCTCGGCCATGACGACCAGCAGCGGGTCCCCGGCGCCGTCGGTGACCCAGGTTTCCTCGGTGGCGGGGCCGGGGAACTTCAGCCGGGCGACGTGCATCTTCTGCACGTCCCGCGTGCCGAAGTACGCCCTGGTGTGCCCGTCGATGTACATGAACCCCAGCTCCTCGGGGCGGGCGGCCGCGCGGTGCCGGGCGATCGCCATCTGCAGGTCCGCGGCCTTGCCGGCGGCGGCGAGCTCGGCGATCTTGCGGCGGACCGTCTTGACTTCCGGGGCCCGGTCCAGGCCCAGCACGCGGCCTATCGCCGGCGGCGGGACTCTGGTGGCACCCTCGGCGCGGGGCTCGCGCAGCAGCGCTTGCAGCACCTGGTGCACCAGGACCGTTTCCAGGTGGTAGAACCCGTCGCGGAGCCGCCCGTAGACCTGGCGGGCGCAGGCCAGCAGCCCGGTATCGGCCAGCGCCGGCAGGGCGAGCAGCAGCCCGGCCAGCGGGTACCGGGCGCCGGGGGTGAACGCTGCCACGGCGCCTTCGCCTAGCAGCCCGAACCTGGCCAGCGCCCGCTCGCCGTCCCGCGGCACCGGATCCGGCAGCACCGGCAGCACCGGCAGCGCGCCGCCCGGCTCCTCAGCCGGCGGCTGCTCAGCGGATGGCTGCTCAGCGGGCTCCCCGGCGGCCGGTGCTTCATCTTGCGGGGCCGGCTCCGCGGCGCGCAGCACGCTGCGCACCGATGTTTCTGACACCCCGGCCGCCGCGGCGATGGCGGCCTTGCGCATCCCCTGCCCGTCCAGCTCCCGGATCTGCGCCACCTTCTGCGGGGTCAGCCGGGAGGGCCGCTGCGGGCCCTTGCGGTCCGGGATCAGGGCCGCGACCCCGCCGGCAGCCAGGTCCTTCCGCCACCGCCACAAGGTCAGCGGGATCACCCCGAACGCGGCCGCGACCTGCGTCTGCTTCGCGGCCTTCAGCTGCCACAGCTGCACCGCCGCCAGCCGCCGCGCCGTCTCGTCCCCCGCGTCCCACGCGAACGTGGCCAGCCCGTGCACCCAGACCACGCCGCCGCCGTCCGGGCCGTCCACCACGCCGACCCCCGGCGCGAACTCCCTGGCGTTCCCGGGCAGCAGCGGCAATGGCAGCTGGGTCAGCATCCTGGCCATGATCCCACCTCAGTAAGCGGCAGTAAACCTTTCATCTATTTTCGCGGATAACCGGCGCAACGACGCGGAACGGCACGCCAGGAAACATGAAAAAGACCAGGAAGCCTGGCCTATGACGCTCCGTAAGCGAACCGCTATGTCAGGAGTCCTGAGTTTGAGGAAGCCCACCTGTCGCCGGTAGTCTTCGTCGAGAGTCTAATCGGTAACCAGTACTTCGACAAACAGGCTGACGTCGCCCGTTACCGAGAGGCCCTCGAGTACCTGCGCGACTCGGCCCTTAGCCCCCGTGACTCGATCAGGCTGGTAGCCGAGATGCAGAAGTTCTACGCTAAAGACAAATAGGAAATACTGCATCATCCCGCAATAATAAGGAGCGAAGAAATAATATGACCATTTATCCATCAGCCCCCGGGGACCTCAACTGGCGGGTCTCGCGCACCTGCGAGGGAGGCGCGTGCATAACGGTGGCACGCCACGGCAACTCGGTCGTATTCGGTAATACGAGTCACCCGGGTGGTCCGGTTTACGCTTACACCGGGGCTGAATGGAAAGAGTTCCTGGCCGGCGTCAAGCTTGGTGACTTCGACGACATTTGAGCCTGTCGAGATATCCGGCAGCCCTGAGGGATAGGCTGCGGTCCGTCCCTCAGGGCTGTTGCATTCAAGGACAGCGGCCACACCTAACACACTCGGCCCATTAGTGGCCCCCAAAGTTGACAAGGGTCTAAACCACATGTTTCGCTCGTGCGACAAGCCCTGAAGTCAAATGAGAGCTAGGTGGGGAACAGTATGCCCGACGGGTCGAGTGGCGAACTGGTGTGGCATAGAGGCACATGTGACGGCGGTGCATGTGTCGAGGTGGCGATGACCGGCGACGCCGTGATGGTGCGCAGCTCGGCGCATCCGGACGGCACGCCCGTCGCCCTCAGCCGCGACGAGTGGGAGGCATTCCTCGCCGGGGTGAAGGAAGGGGCCTTCGACCTGCTCTAGCAGTACACAGGACGCTAATCCGGTGCCAGGCAGGCCGGCCCGGGACACTGGTCGAGGACCAGTTCCGGGACGTGCTCACGGCACGGCAACGGGCGCTGGGGCCGGATCACCCGGATACGCGGGCGGCCGCTGGGTAGATCGCCGAGTCGCAATCTGGCCAAGGCTAACTAACGGTGCACTTGCCGCTCGTCCTCAGCGGAAACAGCCGGGCGGGCATGTCCGTCCGGCCCGTAGTAGGGCGGGTCGAGCACCGTGACGGTGAGTTCGCCACCTGGGGCAGGGGGCTTGTCTGGCAGTCGGCAGGTGATGGCCGACTCGCCGATCCGCAGGTCGGCCTCCCAGCCGGCGCCGGCGGGTCGGCTGGCGATGACCGTACCGGCCAGCACGAGGCCGCGGTCGCTGAAGGCGCCGGGTATCACCCGTTCGGGGTGGACGCCGGCTACCGTCTCGCCGTCCGGCACGAAGCCCAGGTAGCCGATCAGTTCGGCCACGCGGCGGGAGGCGGGGCGCAGGACCACCTCATCGGGCGCGCCGATCTGGAGCAGCTCGCCGCGGTCGAGGATGGCGAGGTGATCGGCGAAAGCCTGGGCGTCGGCGAGTTCGTGGGTGACCAGGACGGCCGGGATGGAGCGCTCGGCGACCAGGGAGCTCACCAGGTCGGTGAGGGTCCGGCGCAGGCTGGCGTCCAGGCCGGTGTAGGGCTCGTCGAGCAGCAGGACGTCGCAGTGGGCGAGCAGCAGGCGGCCCAGGGCGACCCGGTGGGCCTGGCCGCCGGACAGGCGGGCGGGCATGGCGGACAGCAGGCTCCCGATGCCGAGCAGCGAGGCCAGGGACGCCAGTTCAGCGGCCGAGGGCGACGCGGTGGGGGCGTAGCAGAGATTGTCCCGCACCGACAGGTGGGGGAACAGGCCGGGGTTCTGGCGGAGCAGCCCGACCCGGCGCTGCCAGGGCGGTACGGCGGAGACCGGGGGAGAGGTCGAGGTCAGTACCCGGCCGGCCAGCTCGATCCGGGCGCGCCGCGGCTCGACCAGGCCCGCGATGGCCTCGAGCACCGTGGTCTTGCCTGCCCCGGAAGGGCCGAACAAGGCGAGCCGCTCGCCGGGGGCTACCTGCAGTGCGGCGCGCACGGTGAATTCGCTGCGGTCAACCTCGACGTCGGCGTCCAGCACGCGCGCTCCATATGTAAGCGGCCAGGGGCAGCGGTAGGGCGACTACCAGCAGGACCAGCGCGTACGGCAGCGCGGAGGGCAGTCCGGTCTCCTGCAGCGTCGTATATATCTGCAACGGTATCCCCATCGGGTGGTAGGCGATGATGATCACCGCCCCGAAAGCGCCCATCGCCCTGGCCCAGGCGATCGACAAGGCCATGGCCAGCCCCGGCGCGGCCAGCGGCAGCGTCACCCGGCGGAAGACCCGCCGCGGCCGGTCACCGAGCAGCCCGGCCTGCTGCTCGAGCTGCGGCTCGACGCTGGCGAAGGCCGCCTGCGCGCCGAGCACGTAGTACGGCGCTGACTCGTAGACCTCCGCGATGACCAGGGCCAGGAAGGTGTTGGTCGCGGACTGGTTGAAGTGTCCGAGCAGTTCGCCTATCGGCGTGTAGGGACCGACCATGAAGACCAGCAGCAGACCGATGACCAGCGGCGGCAGCAGCAGGCTACACAGCACGCCGGTCTCCCAGACCCGCGGGAACGGCAGTTTCCCCCGGGCCAGCATCCAGGCCAGCGGGGTGCAGACGACCAGGAGCACGCCCAGGGTGACCAGCCCGGATTCCACCGAGACCAGGAGCGGAACCAGCGCACCCGGGGCCGTCAGGGAGCTGACGATGGCGCTCCACGACAGGTTTGACAGCAAGGCGATCACGGGGCCGAGCAAGGCCAGCCACACAATGCCCGCGCCGGCCACAGAGACGACGGTGGACGCCGAACGGAGCCGCAACTGGCCCCTCGCGAACCGTCCCCGTCCCGCCGGGCGGCGCGGTCCCGGGATTCCTTCCCCCTGGACCGCGCCGCCAGCGGCTGCCGCGGGGCTAGCCGCCCAGCTCACTCGAAATCGCGGCGGGGACTGAGCTTGTCGACCCGGTTAGCGTCGGGGTGAGCACGGTGAATCCGCCTGCTTTGTACAGGGCCAGGCCTGCCGGCGACAGCGTGTACTTGACGAACGCGACCCCGGCATCGGTGGGCTTGCCGATGCTGGTGATGTCGATGACCTGCGGCGAGCCGGATTTGGTCGTGCCGTTGGCCAGCTTAACCGTCGCCGTCTTATATAGGCTCGCGTACTGCGAGCAGCAGAGGTTGATCTGCGGCACCAGCGGGATGTAGGCCAGGTGCAGCTCGATCGCCTGGGTGACGAACGCGCTCGAGGCGTCAAGCTGTCCCGACTCCAGCGTCGAGTCCAGCGAGGACTCGGCGTAGATCTGCGACGACGAGGCCGTGCCGAAGTCCGTGGTGCCCAGGATCTTGGCGACCGTGTCCGACGGCAGGTGGTAGTAGGCCTGGGCGAGCTCGAGCATGTAGATGAAGTCCCGGCCCTGCGGGTCGACGTTGGGGTCGGTGCGGCCGAGCTTCAGACCTGGCGTCTGCAGCAGGGTGAACAGGCTGGACAGCGGCTTGCTGCCGTCGGCAATGGCCTTGAACTGGCTGGCGTACTTGCTCTTGGGGTTGTACGCCACGACCATCGAGGTACCCGCGTACTGGATGTACCAGTTCGTGAACTTGGGCTCGAGCGGGGTGATGTTGTCACTGCCCACGCTCTGGAAGACGTTCGGGTGGATCTCGCCGGCGGCGATGTCAGACTCCAGGGTGCCAGAGGCATTAGCGTAGCCCGAGTAGCTGTACCCGGTGGCCGTCTTGAAAGCCGGGGCGACGACCTTCTCATTGAGGAACGTCAGCGAGGACGCATAGGCGACGCTGGCGGTGCCGGACACTGCGGGCGTACTCGACGAACTGGCGCTGGACGACGCCGAGGTCGAGGTCGAGGTCGAACTCGACGAGCTGCTGCTGCACCCGGCGGCGGCCAGCCCGGTGCACGCTATGGCCAGCAGAGCTACGACGTGCGCTCTTTTCTTCGCGAGGATCATTCCCCGAACATTGCCACTGATGGTTGCGCGGCGCAAGAAACCGCGACATGCCTGTAATGGGCGGGTCGCGATTTTCCGGCTTGGCGGCGCTTCGCACCCGGTGCTAGCCCCTTGGCAGTGAATCGGCCCTGGGGCATTGTTGACCGGTGAGCACCCCCGATGCCCCGTCTTCGCCCCGACCGGGCTGCGACCGGGGGCCGGACCGTGCAACCACGGCCCGTTCGGCATAGATAAGAAGGGAAGGGCTCGCCATGGCCCGCAGGACCAGCCCGCCAAGCTGCGCCTCATCGTCAGCGTCGCACGCGACGTCTGGGGCGACTGAGGCGAGCACCGGCGGCGCACGGTAAATCGTTAGCTGGGAGCCGGAGGGCGCTCACATACTGGTGCTCTGGGACCGGGCTGCCGCGTCCGGTCCGCCGCAGCCGGGCGGAGGGAGTGCCCCACGGTGCGGATCAGGGCTCGCCGGGACGACCCGGAGGATACGGCCAGGGCACCGGGCGACGAGCTCACGGCCGAACTGACCACCGAGTACTGGGACGCCTACGACCGGCGGCTGGCCGAGACGAGCTTCCTGGCCATGGCCCGTCAGCTGCCCAAGCTCATCGGGCAGGCCATCAGGCTGGGCTGGGCGGCCAACCGCCGCGACACGGTCGCCACGATCGGGCTGAACCTGGTCTCCGGCGTGCTGACCGGGTTCGCGCTGCTGGCCACCACCGGGGTGCTCGAGGCGCTGTTCGCGGCGGGTCCCACTCCGCAGCGGGTCCGGGCCGCGCTGCCTTCGCTGATCCTGGTGGGCGCGGCGGTGGCGGCCCGGGCCGGGCTGCAGGCCGCGGCGGGGTGGGCGCAGGCCCGGCTGGAGCCGCAGGCGAACCGGGTGGTAGAGATCCGGCTGTTCGACCTGACCAGCCGGGTCGAGCTGTCGGCCTTCGATGACTCGGCGTTCTACGACGCCATGGAGCGCGCCCGCGACCGGGGCCTGTATGCCGCGCCCCGGGTGCTGACCAACGTGCTCAACTGCGTGACCGGGGTGGCCGGGATCGTCTCGGCCGCGTTGGTGGTGGCGGTGCTCCAGCCGGTACTGCTCGTGCTGCTGCTGCTGGCCGAACTGCCCGGGGGCTGGGCCGCGGTGCGGTCGGCCCGGATCGGGTACGTAACGAACTTCGCGCTGGTCGACAGCATGCGCAGGAAGTGGATCCTGGCCGACCTGCTGGCCGACCGCCGCACCGCGGCCGAGGTGCGGTCATTCACGCTGCGGGATTTCATCCTGGCCCGGGTGGCCCGGCTGGCCGGGTACGCGCAGGAGGCTCACCTGCAGGCCGCCCGCCGCCAGGCCAGCACACAGGTGATCGCCTCGGCAGCGGGGGGCGTGGCTACCGCCGGGGTATACACCGCGCTGGGGGTCCTGCTGGCCGTCGGGGCCATCCCGCTGGCCGTGGCCGGCACCGCCGTGCTGGCCATCCGGTCCGCGCAGGCGTCGCTGGCCACGCTGCTTTACGCGGTGAACCAGACCTATGAGGAAGGCCTGTACTTCTCCGACTACCTGGCGTTCTGCGCCGATGCGGCCCGGCGGATCGCGCCGCCAGGCCGCCAGGCCGCACCGGAGGCGTTCGGCCGCATCGCGGCGGACCGGATCACGTTCGCCTACCCGGGCGCCGCCCGCCCGGCCCTGTCCGAGGTCAGCGTCGAGATCCGCCAGGGCGAGGTGGTGGCGCTGGTGGGCGAGAACGGCTCGGGGAAGACCACGCTGGCCAAGGTGCTGGCCGGCCTGTACCGGCCGCAGAGCGGCACGGTGTGCTGGGACGGGACCGACATCAGCGACGTCGATGCCGAGCCGCTGCGCGAGCGCATCGCGGTCATCGCCCAGGACCACGCCAACTGGCCGCTGACGGTGCGCCACAACATCGTCATGGGCCGCGGCGCGGATCCCTCGCTGCTGGCCCGGTCGGCGGCCGCGTCCGGGGCGGACACCGTGATCACCACGCTGTCGCAGGGCTACGACACCCTGCTCGACCGTCACTTCAAGGACGGCGCCGAGCTGTCCGGGGGGCAGTGGCAGCGGATCGCCGCCGCCCGCGGCTTCTACCGGACCGCCCCGCTGCTGATCATGGACGAGCCCACCGCCGCGCTGGACGCGCGGGCCGAGTATGCCCTGTTCACGTCCATCCCCGTGCACGCCAAGGACCGCAGCGTGCTGCTGATCACGCACCGGCTGGCCAGCGTCAGGCACGCCGACCGGATTTACGTGCTGCACGAGGGCCGGGTCATCGAGCAGGGCACGCACGCCGATCTGATCGCGCTGGACGGCCAGTACGCCGAGCTGTTCAACCTGCAGGCCTCCCAGTATGTGATGGGAGGCGCGTTACAGCCGCAGCCACGCCGGCCGGGGTGGCAACCGGGGCTTCAGCCTGCTGCTGTCAGGAGGCCTCTTCCTGCGGTTATCCAGGAAGACGCGGGGCCAGCACCGGCCTGGCGACGGGCCGCAGGATTCTGGGCGGCGTCATGATTTTTCCAGTATGCCCTAGGTTCAGCGGCCCGCAAGCCAGACCGCGCGCCGCCCGCCCGGTTCGGGCCGACCGGGCCGGATCTGCCATGGTGTTGTCATGCCATGGATTGAGCTGCAAGGCGCGGTCAACGTGCGCGACCTGGGCGGCCTGCCCACCGAGGACGGCCGCGAGACGGTCGCCGGCAGGCTGCTGCGCGCGGATAACCTGCAGGAACTCTCACCCACCGACGTGCAGAAGCTGGTGCGCGAGATCGGCCTGACCACCGTCGTCGACCTGCGCAGCACCGCCGAAGTGGTGTCGGAAGGACCGGCTCCGCTGGACCGCGTACCGGGCGTCCAGCGCATTCACCGTCCGGTGCTGCCGGAAGGCGGCAGCGCCACCGACATCGTCGCCGATGTGCTGCTGACCAGAACCGAGCAGGACCGCTCGCGCTACCCGGACGATCCCGTCTGCGGGCACTACCTGGGCTACCTGGAGGACCGGCCGGACGAGGTGGTGAGTGCGCTGCGGGACATCGCGCGGGCCCCGGGCGCGGCGGTGATCCACTGCGCGGCGGGCAAGGACCGCACCGGGGTGGTGGTGGCGCTGGCCCTGTCCGCCGCCGGCGTGCGCCCGCAGGCCGTGGTGGCCGACTACGCCGCGTCCGGCGAGCGCACCGGGGCCCTGATCACGCGGCTGCGCCGGTCACCGACGTATGCCCCCGACATCGACAGCAAGCCCGCCGACTCGCACCGGGTCAGGCCGGAAACGATGACGGCCTTCCTGGAGCAGATGGATGCCAGGCACGGCGGGCCCTCCCGCTGGCTGGCCGATCACGGCTTCAGCCCAGAAGATCTGCGCCTGCTGCGGGCCAAGCTGCGTGATCCGGCCGGACCGCCGTCCGCGGCGCTGCCTGTTTCACATGATGGGCGCACGTCGTAACAGATCAGCAACGTTGCCAACCTGACCGGCAACGGATTCGCGGACGCCATCGGCTAGATACCTCCCGTTTGTCTTGGCTAGCCATGATCTCGACTTGTCTAGCCAAGATTTGGCATCTTTGGTCCCCGGCTCACGGGACCGTGGTTTGGGAGGGAAATAGTGCGCGCAAGGCACCTGATTGCGGCGACGGCCGCGGTGGCCAGCGGCCTGCTACTTACCGCCGCCTGCAGCTCATCGTCGAGCTCGAGCAGCGCCAATGGAAGCAGCACCAGCAGTAGCAGCAGCACCAACTGGGCGACCGTCACCTCCGTTGCGGCGGGCGGCGGCATGAGCGCCCTGGTCGCCGCGGCCGAGAAGGAAGGCCAGCTCAACGTCATCACGTTGCCTTCCAACTGGGCCAACTACGGCACCATCATGAAGGACTTCACGGCCAAGTACGGCATCAAGATCACCGATGCCAACCCGGACGGCTCCAGCCAGGATGAACTGAACGCCATCGCTCAGCTCAAGGGCCAGAGCCGCGCCCCCAACGTGGTCGACGTGGGCACCGCGTTCGCGGTCAAGGGCGACCAGGCAGGAGACTGGGCCCCGTACGAGGTGGCGACCTGGAGCAACATCCCGGCCGACGCCAAGGCGGCGAACGGCGACTACTACGCCGACTACGGCGGGTACGTGGCCATCGGGTACAACTCGGCCACGGTGAAGACCCCGCCGACCTCGTTCGCCGACCTGCTCAAGCCCATCTACAAGAACATGGTCGCCATCAACGGCAATCCGACCCAAGCCGGGGCTGCCTTCGCCGCCGTGTACGCCGCGGCCATCGCCAACGGCGGCTCACTGAACAACATCACCCCCGGCATCACCTACTTCAAGAAGCTGCACCAGGTGGGCAACTTCGTGCCGGTGGCCGCCAGCGCGGCGACCATGGAAAGCGGCCAGACCCCGATCGTGATCTGGTGGGATTACCTGCTCGCCTCCGAGATCGGCCCGAGCGTGCCCGGCCTGAAGATCGTGATCCCGACGGACGCTTCCTACGCCGCCTACTACGACCAGGCCATCAGCAAGTACGCGCCGGACCCGGCCGCGGCCCGGCTCTGGGAGGAATACCTGTACTCGACCGTGGGCCAGAACCTCTGGCTCCAGGGCGAGGCCCGGCCGATCGAGCTGCCGGCCCTGGTGGCTGCCGGCACCGTCAACGAGACCGCCTACAAGGCGCTGCCGCCCGCCCCGACCGGCAACATCACCTTCCCCACGCAGGCCGAGCAGGCGGCGGCCGAGACAGTCGTCGCCCAGCAGTGGTCCAGCGTGATCGGTTAACGGTGGACCAGACCGTAGCGGCCTCCGGGGCCCCGGGATCCTTGGCGGATCCCGGGGCCCCCGGATCCGGTCGTGCCGCCCACGCAGCGCCGCCGAGGGTGACCGTGCCGGGGGTCCTGCGCTGGCTGCGCCGGATCGCCGGCATCGTGCCCTTCGGCGTCTACGTGACGTTGGGCCTGCTGCTGCCGATGGTTGCGGTCGCGGTCGGGGCCTTCCAGAACTCCGCCAACGGCAGCTTCACGCTCAGCAACATCAGTACCGCCACTCACGGCATCTACCTGCACGGCTTCTGGCAGAGCACCATCTTGTCGGTGGTCACCTCCATCCTTCCGGGATTCTTCGGGCTGCTGATCGCGTACGCGATCTTCACCGCCAAGCGCGGGAACGTGCTGCGCCAGGTGACGGTCACCGCTTCCGGTGTATTCGCCAACTTCGGCGGCGTGCCGCTGGCCTTCCTGTTCATCGCCTCCCTCGGCTCCACCGGGCTTATCACCCACTGGCTCAATAACCTTGGGATCGACATCTACGCCCACGGCTTCAGCCTGTACTCCCTGACCGGCGTGATCATGGTGTACTTCTACTTCCAGGTCCCGCTCATGGTGCTGGTCATCCTGCCAGCCCTGGAAGGGCTGCGTCCGGCCTGGCGGGAAGCCGCCCAGAACCTGGGCGCCCGCACCTGGGACTACTGGCGCTTCGTGGCCGGCCCGGTGCTGCTGCCCTCGTTCCTGGGCTGCGTGCTGCTGCTGTTCGGCAGCGCCCTGTCCGCCTACGCCACCGCCGAGGCACTGACCAACGGGACCATCCCGCTGACCTCGATCCAGATCGGGTCGTTCCTGAACGGGAACGTCATCGCCGGCCAGGAGAACGTCGGCAAGGCGCTCGGCCTGGGCATGGTCGTCATCATCGCGATCGCGATGACCATCTACGTCGTGCTGCAGCGGAGGGCGGCCAGATGGCTTCGGTAGCCGAGACGCAGGTCGTGAAGGCCCCGCGGCGGGCGGCACGGCAGAGAGCCGAGCGGCCCGCCATCTGGCGCTGGGTGGTCCTGCTGCTCGCCGCCGTTTTTTTCCTGCTGCCGCTGATCGTGGCGTTCCGGTTCGCCGGGATCAAGGCCTTCGGCGCGGTGGTCAGCCAGTCCGGCTTCGCCTCGTCCCTGGGCCTGTCGCTCCGGCTCGCGGTCGTCACCACCGTGATCACCATTGTGCTGATGCTGCCCACCGCCGTCTACGTCCACCTGCGGCTGCCCGGGCTCCGGCGGCTGATGGAGGGGATCACGATCCTGCCCATCGTCATCCCGCCGGTGGTGCTGATCGTGGGTGTGCTGCAGATCGCGCCAGGATCGCTGAAGGGCACGCCGTACCTGCTGGCTCTCGAATACGTGGTGCTGGCCATGCCGTTCGCCTACCGGGCCATCGACGCCGGGCTGCGCGCGCTTGACCTCAAGACGATCGTCGAGGCCTCCAGCTCGCTGGGCGCGGGCTGGACCACCACGCTGCTGCGGGTGGTGCTGCCGAACCTGACCACTGCGGTGCTGTCGGCCGTGGTGCTCACCGTGGCGCTGGTCCTGGGCGAGTACACGATGGCCAGCCTGGCCCTGTTCCAGACTTTCCCGGTGTGGATCTACGTCAACAGCCAGTACAGCGGCCAGATCTCGGTCGCGGCCTCGCTGCTGTCGCTGTTCGTGACCTGGCTGCTCCTGATGGCCATCACGGTGGCAGGCACCCGGCGGTCGCGCAAGAAGGGCGGCGGCGCGGTCACGCTGTTTACCGCCACACGTCAAGAGACCCGGGGGAACTTATGACCACGAACACCGCAAGGGACGCGGACGCCAACGGCCTCCGGCAGGCGTCCGGCGGCCACGGCACGAGCGTGGTGCTGGACAACCTGAGCCGCTCGTTCGGGGCCAC
This sequence comes from uncultured Actinomycetes bacterium, assembly GCA_963835775.1. GTDB lineage: Bacteria > Actinomycetota > Actinomycetes > Streptosporangiales > Streptosporangiaceae > Palsa-504. The sequence goes on from CAWIHB010000020.1 coordinate 367,694, forward strand.
CCGGGCCCTGGATGGCCTGTCGATCGAGATCGCCCCGGGCGAGCTGGTCGCGCTGCTCGGCCCGTCCGGCTGCGGCAAGACCACGGCCCTGCGGATCCTGGCCGGCTTCGAGACGGCGGATACCGGATCGGTCCTGGTCGACGGCAAGAACGTCTCGGCGGTGCCGGCCGCCAAGCGGGACATGGGCATGGTCTTCCAGAGCTACAGCCTGTTCCCGAACATGACCGCGCTGGACAACGTGGGATTCGGGCTGCGGATGCGCAAGATGGGGACCCCCAGCCGGCGCCAGCGCGCCGGCGAGCTGCTGGAGATGGTCGGCCTGGCTCCGCAGGCCCGGCAGTACCCGCACCAGCTATCCGGGGGCCAGCAGCAGCGGGTCGCGCTGGCCCGCGCGCTGGCCATCGAGCCGCGGGTGCTGCTGCTTGACGAGCCGCTGTCCGCGCTGGACGCCAAGGTCCGCCTGCAGCTGCGCGAGCAGATCCGCACGCTGCAGCAGCGGCTCGGCACCACGACCCTGTTCGTGACCCACGACCAGGAGGAGGCCCTGTCGATGGCCGACCGGGTCGGGGTCATGCGGCAGGGCAAGCTGGAGCAGATCGCCGCGCCGGACGAGCTCTACGACCACCCGGCCACCGTATTCGTCGCCGAGTTCGTCGGCGTCATGAACCGGATCCCGGCCGAGCTGCAAGCCGACGGAACGGTGACCGTGCTGGGTGGCACCGTCCCGGTCCAGGGCGACAGCGCGCGCGACCTGGGTGACGGCCCCGTGGACGTGCTGGTGCGCCCGGAAGGGCTGATCATGGCGGTGATCGAGAACGGCAACGGGATCGTGACCACCAGGACCTTCCTCGGCTCGGTGACCAGGGTCGCCGTCCTGCTGTCCGGCGACGTCACGGTGCAGGTCGACAAGCCCAGTACCGAGGCTGCCGCGCTGGCCCCGGGCACATCGGTCTCGGTGACGCTGCCGCCGGAACCGGTCCTGGTCACACCCAGGCCCTAGCCCGCCCGGGCCGGCGCGGTAGAGCCTCGGGCTAGGCGCCGGGCAGGCGCCCGAGCGGGAACGGCGGGATGATCCGCAGCTCCACGTTCCGGTCGCCGGGAGCCCCGGCCAGCGCCGCGACGTCCCAGGGCACGTTGGCCGCGAGCTCGCGATGCAGCGAGGCGAGCTCGTCGGCGGTCTCCAGTTTCCCCGGTGCGGTCGGCGTGTCGTGATCGACCATGGTGGTCACGATCGACAGGTACTCGCCGTGATCGACGAGCTCGACCACCCGCGTCTGGCAGGGCCAGTCGACCAGCGCGCAGGTAGTGACCTCCCAGAACCCGCGCGCCGGGCCGGACGGGTCACGGCGCAGCCGAACCGCGTTGGTGTGCGTGTGACCGTTCAGCCACAGCACCACGTTGGGGAAGCGATGCAGCAGGCCAAGCAGGCCGACGCCGAGCAAGGGCTCGCCGTCCGGCCCCGCGGGCCCGCCCCGGGTGTTGTCCAGCGTGTCGGTCCCATGGTGGGAGAACACGACCACGAGCCGGTCGTCATGGCCAGTCCTGATCTCGGTCCCGTCCGGCCCGCGGTGCGCCGAGTGGACCTCGCTGAGCCGGGCTTCCAGCCAGCGGGCCTGCTCCCGGTCCAGGCAGCCGCCCGCCCCGCCGGCCAGGCAGTTGGTATCCAGGGCGATGAACCGGACGGCGGGCGTGTCGTAGACGTAGTACGCGGTGCCGTCCAGCCGGTTGCGCTCGCTGAACCCGTGCCCGAAGGGCCGCGAGTCGGCGCGCAGATGGGCGTCGACGAAGTCCCGCCTGCTGATCGGCCTGCGGAAGGCGTCAGGGGTGACCGGCAGGGTCGGCCCGGCCATGAACACCTCGGGCTGGCTGGTGAACAGCTCGTGGGCCTGGTCATGGTCGAAGCCGGCGGGCAGGTCGGCGGGCTTCCGGCCGCCGATAAGCGCGCTGGCCAGGCCGGGCGTCTGGGTGCCGACACCCTGGGTGAGAGCCTCGTGATTGCCGAAGCAGGACAGCCAGGGGAGGCCGAGGCCGCCGGCGGAGAATTCGCGCAGCGCCCGCTGCAGCAGGCCCGGGCAGTGCGGGAAGCCGAATTCGCGCCGGAAGAAGTCCGGTCCCTGCGGACCGGCCCCGTCCGGCCGCCAGTAGATGTCGCCCGGCCAGTGCAGTGACTGCACGCCCTCATAGCCTGGCCCGCCGGAATCCGGCGACACTACTCCGCCGTCGAACAGGGCCAGGAAAGCCTGCAGCTCGTTCCACTGCGCGTTGTCGATGGCGTCGCCCGTGGTCACGGCCAGCTGCAGCGGCAGCCCGGTGGCCGGGCCGTGGACGGCGCCCAGGGTGCGGAGGGTGGCGTCGACGGCGTGCGCGGTCAGCGCCTCCTGGGGACGCTGCACCGGGATGATCTCGGCGTACCTCGGGTCGGCGAAGCGGGCGTTGAGGAACTCGAACCGGGCCGGCGACTGGACGTCAGCCAGTTGCAGGTCGGTGATGTGAACCAGGCACAGCAGAGCGCGACCGGGACCGTGACCCGATACCCGGGCCGGCGCACCTGCGCCGAAGTCGTCGCGCACCAGGTGCGGCTCGCCCGGGCCGACCTCGACGGCCCGGTACTGGGCCGACTGTCCGCTGCGCAGCGGCGCCCCGGGAGCGAGCCGGCGATCAGTGGTCAGCCGCGGATGCCAGCCACTCACGCCTCTTCCCCAGCCTCCGGCCCGGCAGTTTGCGAATCGGCGGACACGAGCACCGGGTCGGGGCGGATGGTGAGCGCAACCCGGCTGCCCGCGGGCAGGGCGGTGGCGTCCGAGGTGGTCAGCTGAGCCAGGATGGTGGCGTCGCCGAGATCGACGGTGACCCGGCTGGTCGCGCCGAGGAAGGTCACGGCGATCACGGTTCCGACCAGCGGGCCGGATTCCGGTGCGTCGTGCGAGGCCAGCGTCACCGCTTCCGGCCGGACCAGCGCCACCACCTGGCCATTGGGCGTCTCCCTTTCCACCAGCGGCAGCGTGCACCCGCGGACGATCACGCTGCCGTCATGAACCTCACCGGACAGCCGGTTGCTGAGCCCGACGAACTCGGCCACGAACGACGTCGCCGGGCGCGAGTAAACCTCGGTGGGCGACGCGAGCTGCTCCAGGTGCCCTTCCCGCATGACGCCGACCCGGTCCGCAATGGCCAGGGCCTCTTCCTGATCGTGGGTGACGAACAGCGTGGTAATGCCCACCTCGAGCTGGATCCGCCGGATCTCGTCCCGCAGCTGCGCCCGGACCTTGGCGTCCAGGGCGGACAGCGGCTCGTCGAGCAGCAGCACCTGCGGCTCGATGGCCAGCGCCCGGGCCAGGGCGACCCGCTGCTGCTGGCCGCCGGAGAGCTGGTGCGGGTACCGGCTGGCCTGCTCGGCCAGCCCGACCAGCTCGAGCATGTCCAAGGCGCGCTGATCCCGCTCGGCCCCGCCGACCCGGCGCAGCCGCAGCCCGAACGCCACGTTCTGCCGCACCGTCATGTGCGGGAAGAGCGAATAAGCCTGGAATACCATGCCCATGTCGCGCTTGTTGGCCGGCACGTGGGTGAGGTCCTTGCCGCCGACGACGACACGGCCGGCATCGGCGTCCTCCAGCCCGGCGAGCAGGCGCAGCGTGGTGGTCTTGCCGCAGCCCGACGGGCCCAGCAGGGCGACGAGCTGGCCGGGTTCCAGGGTCAGGTCGAGCCGGTCGAGCGCGACCACGGGACCGTAGTGACGGCTCAGCCCCTCCAGCCGCACCTCGACGGCGGCCCGGGCCGCGTGGTCCCGGGCTCTAGTCACTGGCGAAGAAGTCACGAGCGGCCCCTCATCCACGGCCGCGGCGGACGCGGCCGGCGTAGGACAGGATCAGCAGCAGCAAGAAGGTGAAGATCAGCGCGGCGAACGAGGTCGAGAACAGCACTCCGGCGTTCGGCGTGTTGCGGCTGATGGAATACAGCTCCACCTGCAGGTTGGTGTACAGCAGAAGGTAGGCGATGGTGAACTCGCCGAAGACCGTGGCCCAGCTCAGCAGCACGGCGTTCAGGATGCCCTGCCGCATGTTCGGCGCGATCACCCGGACGATGACGGTGAACCAGGACGCACCGAGACTGCGGGCCGCCTCGGACAGGGTGGTCACGTCGATCGCGTTCAGCCCGGCGGCCAGGGCCCGGTAGGCGTAGGGCAGGGCCAGGACCACGTAGACCCAGAACAGCATGAGCGACGACAGGTTGTAGTGCTGGATCCTGTTGTAGATGGGGCCCAGGCCGACCACGAGGACGATCGCGGGGATGGTCAGCGGCAGCAGGCAGAGGAACTCGATGGTGCGCTCCAGCCAGCGCACCCGCAGCCGGACCCAGATCATGGTGGGCACCAGCAGCACCAGCAGGACCAAGCAGGTGATGATGGCCAGTTCGAGGGTGATCTCGATCGCGCTTTGCAGCGGAGGAATGCCGGTGTTCTGGTACGAGGCGATCTGCCGCCAGGCGGTCAGCGACCAGGTGCCGAGCTTGGTCCCTTCCAGGGAGAACCGGAGCAGGGCCAGCAACGGCAGGACGAAGAAGAGCCCGAGCACGGTGAAGACGACGTAGCGGAAGGCGTTGAGCCGCCGGCGCCGCCGGGCCTGCATGCCGCGCGGGCGCCCGGCCGAAGTGGCGGGCGTCTCGCTGAGGGCGGTTACCGCAGCCATCGGGCCGCCCTGCGCTGCAGCAGCGCATACCCCGTCATGACGATGGCCATCATGATCACCATGCCCAGGGCGAGCAGGTCGGCCTCGTTGACGTTGCTCAGCCCGACCTCGCTGGACAGCGCGGTGCTGATCTGCTGCGGCACCACGTAGGCGACCTGGTTCTCCCAGGCCTGGATGGTGGCGTAGGCCGACAGCGCGGCCGCGAACAGCAGCAGCGTCCCGCCCAGGAAGGCCGGCATCAGCAGCGGGCCGCCCACGTACCGCCAGTACTGCCAGGCGGACGAGCCGAGGTTCTCCGACGCCTCCCGCCACTGGACCTTCAGCCCGTCGATCGCGGGCAGGAAGACCAGCACCATGAGCGGGATCTCGAAATAGATGTAGATCAGCCCGATGCCCCACGGGAAGTCGAAGTACCAGCTGGCGTGGAACAGCAAGCCGACCGGGCCGACGAGCACCAGGAAGGCGAAGGCCAGCGTCACCCCGCCGAACTGGCCCAGGACGCCTGAGGCGGACAGGTAGAGCCTGCGCACCACGCCGTCCGGGTCACCCGATGCCACCGCGTAAGCCAGCAGGGCGCCCAGCACGGCGCCGATCAGCGAGGAGAACACGGACAGCTTGAACGAGCCGATGAAGTACCCGCGCACCAGCGGGTTGAAGAGCTCGGTGAAGTTGGCGAAGGCCCACGCGCCGTTGGGGTTCTTGAGCGCGTCGACCATCACGATGCCAGTCGGCCAAATCAGGAAGATCCCGACGTAGGCCAGGAACGGGAGGGTACCGGCCCAGGCCGGTACGGACAGCCGGTGCCCGGCCCATGCAGGCCGGGCACCGGTCTTGGTTGTCGCAGCGACAGCCACGTTCCCTCGCTAGCTGACGGCCTTCGCCCAGTTCGTCGCCAGGTAGTTGGCGGCGGATGTGTTCTGGGCCTGGGTGAGGAAGACAGGCGTGCCGGTGACGGCGGGCAGCAGCGCAGCCGCCGAGGTGTTGATGCTCCCGTCAGAGGTCATGGACACCTGCTCCACAGGCCTGGCCCCGCCCTCGAGCCAGAGGTTCTGCCCGCCGTCAGCGGCCTGCGAGTAGAGGAACTCCTCCCACAGCCGGGCCGCCGCGGGGTGCGGCGCACTCTTGTTGATGGCCTGCGCGTAGTACCCGCCGAGGACGGCGTTGGCTGGGATGAATACCTTCCAGTCCGCCTTCGGCACTCCCACGTAGCTGGGCAGGTTGAGGTAATCCCAGTTGAACACGACCTGGGTCGTGCCCGCCTTGATCGTCGCGCCGGTCGCCGATATGGGGGAGAAGTTGCCGGCGGCCTTGAGCTTCTGGAAGAAAGACACCCCGTCGGCGATGCTGCCGGGCGTCCCGCCCTCGGCCAGGTTGGCCATCATCACGCCGTTCAGCGCCGCGTTGGCCGAGGTGGGGTTACCGTTCAGCGCGACCGCGTTCTTGAACTTCGGGCCGAGCAGCTGGCTCAGCGAGGTGATCGTGCCGAACTTGCTGGAATACCCGACCGCCATGTAGCCGCCGTAGTCCTCATACCACAGCCCGCTCGCGTCCTTCTGCGCGGCGGGGATGTCAGACCAGGTGCTGACCTCGTAGGGCGCGAACAGGCTCGTGTTGGCCAGGGCGACGGCCAGGCCGATGTCCAGGACGTCGGGCGCCTTGGCGGTGCCGTTCTCGGTCTTGACCGCGTCGACTTCCTGCTGGCTGGTGCCGTCCGGGAGGGCGGAGTTGACCGTGATCCCGTACTTCTTCTCGAACATGCTGATGATGCTGCCGTAGTTCGCCCAGGTCGGCGGCAGCGCGATGACGTTGAGCGTGCCTTCGCTCTTGGCCGCCGCGATCAGCGCATTCAGGCCACCGCCTGCCGCCGCGGTGGTCTCGTTGTTCCAGTTAACCCCGCTGCTCGAGCCCGACGACGAACTCGACGAGCAGCCGGCCGCCAGCAGCGCGGCGACCGCGACCCCGGCGAGCGCGAATCTATATGGCGATCTCACCCATGCCTCCTGAAAGCTTCCCCATCCCCGAAGCGGAATCGCGGCCGCCCGGAGGTCCCGTGCGGCGTCGCAGAGGTCGGCCGACCTCCTGGCCCCCAAGCTGAGTGTGCAGGATAAACGCATCTAAAACGTTTAGCGTTTGGAATGCTCACACACCCCGGCGCGGGGTGTCAAGGAACGTTACAGAGTTGCCACAGTGAGCGGAGCGGGCGCTATCTCCATCTGGCCGGCACTTCCCGGGGCTTGCAGGGATGCACGCTCGACCAGTTCAACCGGTGCCACGTAGTCGCTGGGCAGGTGCCCGTCCAGCAGCCGCGCCATCAGCGCGCGGCCCATCTCCCGGCCGTCCAGGCGGATCGTGGCCATCGGGGGGTCAAGCAGCTCAGAGGTCGGCAGGTCGTCGTGGCCGATGACCGAGACGTCCGGGCCGATCCGCAGGGACAGGTCGCGAGCGGATTCCGGCTGGCCGCTGCGATCCGCCCTGCTGACTCGTCATGGCCTTACCCGCGCTTACGACGCACTGTTTCCCCCACAGAAGCGGAGGTAAGCCGCTGAGGGCACATCCTAACCAGCCGTCAAGGTCGTCGGCCACCTACCCGGACGGCTATGACCCGATGACATGCGGGAGGATGCCCGCGATCGAGTCGAGGATGAGCGGCGCGCCGGCTTTCTCCAGGTCCGCCCGCGAGCCGGCGCCGGTCAGCACGCCCGCCACGACCGCGGCCCCGGCGCGCAGCCCGGACTCCACGTCGCTGGCTGTGTCGCCGGCCACCGCGAGCTCGCTGACCGTGCCGCCGCGCAGCCGCAGCAGCGCGGTCAGCGGCAGGTCCGGCCAGGGGCGGCCGCGTCCCCAGAAGCCCGCGTCGGCGGGCGACAGGGCCAGGTCGACCAGGTCGCCCCAGCCCAGCTCGGCGATGATGGCGTCCCGAGTGGCCGGCGAGAACCCGGTGGCCAGGCAGACCCGGATGCCGGCCTCGCGGCAGGTCTTGAACACCTCTTCCACGTCCGGCATGGCCGCGACCTGGCCCGCCCGGACGGCCGCCGCGTAGTGCCGCTCGAACGCCTCGTTGGTCTGCTGGGCCGCCCGCTCGTCGCCCAGGATCCGGCGGAACACCTCGATCTTGGACTGGCCCATGCTCGACCGCACGTCCTTCATGGCCTGGCTGAACGCCCGCACCGGCAGGTTCTGCGCCGCGATGGCCGAGGTGAAGGCGTTGAGCACGGTGCCGTCGTCGCGGACCGTGGTGCCGGCCATGTCCAGGCAGGCGACGGTGATGCGGGTCATCGGAACGTCTCCTCGGCTATGGCCGGGGCGCAGGTCATGCCCCGCCCGCCTGGCCCGGTGACCAGCACGACGCCGGGCTCGGGCTCGGATCTGTGGTACAGCGCATGACCGGCGGCCGGCTGGCCCGCGGCAGGCTGGGTCTCGCTGTAGACCCCGGCCCAGCGGCGCTGAATGCGCGGGATCGGGCCGCCGAGCAGTGCCTCGGCCCGGCCGCGCAGGTGGTCGTAGGCGTCGGAGTCCAGGTCGAACGCGAACGGCTCGCCGTATTCGTGGGTGTCGCCGATGGTCAGGCCGCCGTCGGCCCGCTGGACCAGGAGCAGCTGCGCCCGGGCCCGCTCGGCGGCAGGCGGCTGCGGCGGCAGCTGGCTGCGGCCTGGCACGTCGTAGGCGGGATAGTAGCGCAGCGAGTCGCCGTCGGCCACCGCCGTGGTGAGCCGCTCGGCCAGCGGCGCGGTCTGCATCATCTGCAGCCTGACCCGGCGCACCCCGTCGCGGGCCAGGAACGGCTGATACCGGCCGGCCACTCCGGTGAACGCGGCCCCGGTGCACAGCACGACCAGGTCGCACTGGTGCCAGACGCCGGTGTGGTCGCGCACCGCGTGGGGCGCGATCTCGGTGACCTCACGCCCGGGCCGCCACTGGTACCCGCTGTGTCGGCCAGGGGAGACGACCCCCCCAGACCCCCCTGCGGTGGCGGCCAGGTAGCCGCGCAGCGCCGGCAGTACCTGGCGCGGTTCCACGATCGCGTCGGCCCGGCACAGCAGGCCGCCCGCCAGCTCGCCGCGCAGGACCGGGTTGACCTCCCGGACCCCGCCCGGGTCGAGCAGCTCGAAGCCGCGCAGGCCCGCGTCGGGCAGGGCTGCGGCCTCCTTCAGGACCTGAAGCTCGGCGTCGTCGGTGGCCAGGGTCAGCGAGCCCGCGGGGCGGAAGCCCAGGCCGGGCACGGCGGCGGACAGTTCCTGCCACAGCTCGCGGGCACGCAGCGCCAGGCCGAGCTCGGCGCCCGCCCGCCTGCCGCTCAGCCAGACCAGGCCGAAGTTCCTGACGCTCGCGCCGCGGGCCTCAGCCTCCCGTTCCAGGTGCACGACCTCATAGCCGCGCCGCCTGGCCATCACCGCGTGCATCGTGCCGAGCACGCCCCCGCCGACCACTACGATCCGCTGTGTCAGCCTCACGGCAGCCAGTATAGTCATTTTCTAACATGTATAGCCAACTCTAGTTTGCCGGGATAGCGTCGGACGTGGAGGCATGCGCGGTGAGCTGCAACGACGAGGATCTCGAGCTTGCCGTCGGCGCCGGGCCCGGGCCCTGGAGGCGGTGCTCCGCTGGGGGTTCGTGCTGCTGCACGACGTGCCGGCCGAGACCGGGATGGTGCTCGAGGTCGCGGCGAGCTTCGGGTTCGTGCGGGAGACGAACTACGGCCGGCTGTTCGATGTGCGCATCGAGCCGTTGCCGGGCAACCTGGCCTTCACCAGCCGGGCCATCCGGCCGCACACCGACAATCCGTACCGCGACCCAGTGCCTACCGTGCAGCTGCTGCACTGCCTGCGCACGGCGGACGACGGCGGGGATACCGGCCTGGTCGACGGGTTCGCCGCCGCCGCGGATCTTCGCGCCACCGACCACGCGGCGTTCGACGTGCTGGCGAGAAACTCTGTTCCGTTCGGCTATCTCGACCAGACCGCGGAACTACGGGCCAGCCAGCCGCTCATCCAGCTCAGCCCGCGCGGCCGGATCCGGGGGGTCCGGTTCAACAACCGGTCGGCGCAGCCGCTGCGGCTGCCCTACGCCAACGTCGTCGCGTTTTACGCGGCCTACCGGCGCTGGGCGGGGCTGCTGGCCGAGCCGGAGCGGCAGCTGAACCTGCGGCTGGCACCGGGCGACTGCCTGATCTTCGACAACACCCGCATCCTGCACGCCCGCACCGCCTTCAGCGTCACCGGCGGCCGGCACCTGCAGGGCTGCTACGCCGACCTGGACGGCCTGGCCAGCACGGTGGCCGTCCTGCGCAGAGGGGAGATCCCATGACCGCGGTGGAAGCCATCGGGCAGCTGTTCGCCGGGCCCGGGGCCCGCGATTACCTGGGCGAGCCGGTGACCATCGGCACGCACATGCTGCAGGCCGGGGCGCTGGCCGAGGCGGCCATGAAGGGGGCAGGGGAGGTGGGTGGGGCCGCCCTGATCGCCGCCGCCCTGCTGCACGACGTCGGCCACCTGCGGCAACAGACCGACAGTCGGCACGGCGAGGCGGGGGCGGCCTGGCTGGGCCAGTGGTTCGGCGCGGCGGTCACCGAACCGGTGCGGCTGCACGTGGCCGCGAAACGGTACCTGTGCGCCGTGGAGCCCGGCTACTTCGGGCTGCTGTCGGAGGAATCGGTCCGGACCTTGGCCCGGCAGGGCGGGCCGATGACGCCGGGCCAGGCCGCCGCGTTCGAGGCGCTGCCGCACGCCCGGGACGCGGTGGCGGTGCGCCGCTGGGACGACGCGGCCAAGGACCCGGCGGTCACGCCGCCGGCCTTCGCGCACTTCGCGCCGCTGCTAGAGGCGCTGATCGGGTCCTGAGCGGGCGGGCGTGCGGGACAGCGCATTGACCGCGATCGAGTTGTGCACGCTGAAGGCCACGGCGCTGCCCAGGTAGCGGTCGTCCGACCACTCCACGGGCACCCCGGCCAGCTCCGTGGTCAGGCGGCGCTCGCGCAGCATGGGCACCCGGGGGCTGACGCCGAGCAGCCGGGCATCCAGGGCCGAGGCCGGCACCGCGTCCATGACGTGCTCGGCGTCGGCGAAGACGATGCCCAGCTCCTCCAGCCGCTCGGTGATCGACTCCTGCTCCAGGTCCATGCCCGCCACCAGCACGCCGACCCGGTCCGGGTAGACGCCGCGCTCGACCATCACCGGCCGTCCGGACAGCAGCCGCACCCGGGTCAGGTGGTAGACCGGTGCGCCCGGCGGCAGGGCCAGGCGCTCGGCCTCCAGCGGCTTGGCCGGACGGCGCTGCAGCGCGACGACCTGGCCGCCCGGCACCTCATCCATGGCCCGGGCCCAGCGGGAGAAGGAAAGCAGCTCGCCGAAGCTCTGCACCCGAGGACCGCCGATGACCACCCGGCGCGCGCCGCGGCGGGAGGCGATCACCCCGTCGGCGCGCAGCGCCGCGAATGCCTGGCGGATCGTGCCGCGGGAGACCGAGTAACGCTCGGCTAGTTCGGCTTCGGACGGGAGCCGGGTACCCGCGGCGTAGCCGCCCGCGGCGATGGCGGCCTTGATGTCCTCGGCCACCTTGCGGTAAAGCGACGGCGAACGGGAGACCGCCGAATCTACTGCCATAGAAGCTGAGCGTATCTGGCCGCGACCCGGATTAGAGCGCGCACCGTGGGACGAATCGGACCGGCTGGGCGGTGAAACCCCGGTTACACCACCCTAGTGGGGGATGAATCCCGGGTTTCACCACCCTCTGGGACGGCCGCCAGGATGGCCTGGGCCAGGTCGGCCGGCCGGGTGAACTGGGGCCAGTGGCCGGTGGGCAGGTCCACGTAGTCCACCTCCCGGATCCTCGCGAGCTCCCGCACGTACGGGTGCTCTTCCTTGATCCACTTGCGCAAGGTGGCGCTCGGGAACTCGCACGCGATGACCGTGACGGGCACGTCGTAGCGCCGCTCGTCGGACAGCCGCTGCCGGTCGCTGGTGACGTGCTCGGGCGTCGGGATGGCGCGCTCGCGGAACGCGGCACGCAGGTCGTCGTCCAGGTCAACCAGGTCCTCGGCCTCGAACAGCGACCAGTCGGGCAGCGGGACCTCACCGTTTTCGGTCGGCAGCTCGTCGTTGATCAATCCGCCGTCGCCCAGCGGCCCGCTGTCCACGTAGACCACCCGGGCCACCCGGTCCGGCCGGGCGTCGGCCGCGGCGTGGGCGACCGCGCCGCCGCCGGAGTGCCCGACCAGGACGACCTGGCCGGGTCTCAGGGAGTCGATGACGCCGACGACCGCGTCGATGTGATCGCGCAGGGTAATCGCGGAGCGGTCGGCGTCCTTGGACTCCATGCCGGGCAGCGTCAGGGGACGAGTGCGGTGCCCCGCCTGGGCCAAGGCGGGCACAACCTCGTCCCACGACGAGGCATCGAGCCAGAAACCGGGAATCAGAATGATGTCCATCATCCGAGGCTAGGGCCGGCCACTGACATTCCGGCCCCGCACCAACGAGCCGGTCCCGCGCCAGTGAAGATCTCTTCTGCCGAACGGGCCGCGGTGTCAGTGACCACGGCCCGTTCCGTTCAGTGTGGCTTGAGTTCAGTGTGGCTTGAGTTCAGTGTGGCTTGAGTTCAGTGTGGCTTGAGTTCAGTGTGGCTTGAGTTCAGTGTGGCTTGAGCGGGACGGGCGGCAGCGGCGGCGCCGCCAGCGGCGGGCCAAGGTAGCCTCTGACCTCGCCAAGCCGGCCCGCGGCCCAGTCCTCGCGGGCCTCGGCGATCTCCCCGCCGGTGCGGGCCACGAAGTTCCACCACGTCACCAGCCGCTCGCCGAACGGCGCGCCGCCGAGCACGAAGAACCGGGCGTGCCGCCGGCCGCCCGCGGGGGAGAACCGGATCTCGGACAGGCCAGCGGGCAGGTGCGCGAGCAGGCCGGGCGCGATCAGGGCCCCGGCCACCACGGCGGAGCTGTCCGCGGCGACCACCCCGTATTCGAAGTCCTCCCGGACCGGCAGCACGAAGTCATCCCCGCCGGGCACCGCGACCTCCAGGCCGGTCAGCGGCGTGAACACCTGCGCAGGCGACCGGTGACCCCGGTACTCGCCGACCACCACGGTGATCTGCGCACCGTCTTCGTGCACGACCGGCAGGTCGCCGTGATGGGCGAAGCGAGGCTCAGTGGACCGGTCCCGTTCCGGCAGCGCGATCCACAGCTGCAGGCCGTGCAGCACCGAGGGCCGGCCGACCGCGGATTCCTCCGAGTGCGCGATGCCGCATCCCGCGGTCATCAGGTTCAGCTCACCGGGCCTGATCAGCTGGCGGCTGCCCAGGCTGTCCCGGTGCAGTACCAGGCCCTCGAACAGCCAGCTTGCGGTCTGCAGGCCGATGTGGGGGTGCGGAGGCACCTGCATGCCGGGCCCGGTGCTCACGTCGTCGGGGCCGTAATGGTCCAGGAAGCACCAGGCGCCGATGGTCCGCAGCGTCCGCTGCGGCAGCAGCCTGCGGACCTCGGTGCCATCGCCGATGGCGGTCTTGCGTGCCTCGAGCACGTCGACCGCTCGTACCACGCCCGGCATCAGCGCGACCGCCTCAGGGGCCGGATCCAGGTTGCTCACGGTCCCATGCTTCCATCGTCGGGCCGGGCCGAGAAGCGGGTTGGCGTATCAGGAGGTGAGAAGCTGACCCGGACCGGTCACTGGCGGCGGATAACGCGGAATTAGTACAATCCCAGCGACCAATGGCTGCGCCGGAGCCGCCGTGGGCACCTAGCACCGGGCAGGGTGAGCAGGCAGGGGAGATGCGATGACCGAGCTCATCGTCGGCGGCCATCAGTCCGATACCCACCAGAAGGCGCTCCAGATCAACCTGGATCCGCGCTGGTACGGGACGATCGCCGAGATCGGGGCCGGGCAGGAGGTAGTCCGCTGGTTCTTCCGCGTCGGCGGGGCCGCGGGCACGGTGGCGAAGTCCATCTCGGCTTACGACATGGCCGTCAGCGACGCCGTGTACGGCAAGGCCGACCGCTACGTCTCCATGGGACGCCTGCAGGGCATGCTGGACAAGGAGTTCGCGCTCAACGTCGAGCGGCTTGACGACGAACGCGGCGACATGAACTGCTTCTTCGCCTTCGCCGACACCGTGGTCGCGCGCAGCTACCGCGGCGGCAACGAATGCCACGGCTGGATGGGCGTGAAGTTCCAGGCCCAGCCGCACGATGAGCCGAGCCAGATCGTCATGCATGTGCGGATGCTCGACATCGAGGCGTTCGCCCAGCAGGAGGCGCTCGGGATCGTCGGGCTGAACCTGCTGTACGGGGCGTTCTTCCACCACCACGAGCCGGACCGGCTCATCGAGAGCCTGCTGGACCGGCTGACCACCGGCCGCATCGAGATCGACATGATCCAGTTCCGCGGCATCGAGTTCCGCGGCGTGGACAACCGGCTGATGGCGCTGAAGCTGGTCCAGCTGGGGCTGAGCGGGGTGGCCATGTTCGGCCCGGACCGCGAGGTGCTGCAGCCCAGCGAGGTGCTGCGCAAGAAGGCGATCCTGGTCGAGCGGGGCAGCTTCCGGCCGCCGACGCACGTCAACCTGGACATGCTGGCCACCGCCAAGGAGAAGTTCGCCCAGGACCCGGCGGTGGCCGGGAAACCGATCCTGCAGCTGACCGAGATCACCATGCGGAACCTGCTGGCCGGGGGGCAGGAAGTCGACCGGCGGGACTTCCTGGCCCGGGCCGAGCTGCTGGCCGCCTGCGGCGAGACGGTGCTGATCAGCGACTACTTCGACTACTACCGGCTGGCCGCCTACCTCGGAGAACGCACCACCGAGCGGATCGGCATCGTCATGGGCGTGCCCAGCCTGATCGACCTGTTCGACGAGAAAAACCACGCCCAGCTGCCCGGCGGGATCCTGGAAAGCTTCGGGCGGCTGTTCAAGAACGGGCTGAAGCTCTACGTCTACCCGCACCGGCCGAGCTCCGATGACGAGCTGCGGACGGTCGACACCATCAAGGTCCAGCCCGAGCTGCAGCCGCTGTATGACTACCTGCACGGGCGGGGCAGCTTCGTCGACCTGGACAACTACCGGCCCGAGTTCCTGCCGATCTTCAGCCGTGACGTGCTGCGCCGGATCGCCGCGCAGGACGACTCCTGGGAAGCGATGGTGCCGGCCGAGGTGGCCGAGCTCATCAAGCGCCGCGCGTTCTTCGGCTACGTCAAGCCCGGCCGCGACTAGCCGCCCGCCGCGGGTCACTCGCCGAGGCGGTAGTCATGCTGCGCCCGGGCGTAGGCGGCGAAGGCGTCCAGGGATTGCGGGTTGGCCATCGCATTGCGGTTGGCGGCCTCGTCCGGCGGCACGCCGAGCAGGATCTTGCGCACCGGCACCTCCATCTTCTTGCCGGTCAGCGTGACCGGGATGGACGCCACCTGGATGATCTGGTCGGGTACGTGCCTGGCGGTGTACTGGCCGCGGAGCAGGCCGGTGATCTTGCCGCGCAGCTCGTCGTCCAGGACGGCGCCGTCGGCCAAGGTGACGAACAAGGGCATGAAGAACCCGCCGCCGGGCAGGTCGAGGTTGACGATGAGCGCATCGGTGATCTCCGCCACCGACTCGAGCGCGGCGTAGACCTCGGCGGTGCCGATCCGGATGCCGTGCCGGTTCAGGGTGGCGTCGCTGCGCCCCAGCACGAAGCAGCCGCCGCGCTCGTTGACCTTGAAGAAGTCACCTTGCCGCCAGATCCCGGGGAAATCGGCGAAGTACGTCTGCCGGTACAGCCGGTCGCCTTCGTCGTTCCACAGCCGGACCGGCATCGACGGCATCGGCTGGGTGATCACCATCTCGCCGACCTGGCCGGTCACCGGCTGGCCCTGCGGGTTGAACGCGTAGGCGGCCACGCCGAAGTTACGGGCCTGGTGCTCGCCGGCGTAGACCGGCAGCGTGGGCGCACCGCCGGTGAACCCGCTGCACACGTCGGTGCCGCCGCTGCCCACGTGCAGCCACAGGTCCCGCTTGACGTTGCGGTAGAACCAGGCGCCGCACTCCGCAGAGACGGGCGAGCCGGCCAGCATGATGGCCTCCAGCGCGGCCAGGTCGTACCTGTCGGCAGGCACCAGGCCCGCCCTGGCCATCAGGTCGGCGTAAGCGGGACTGGCCCCGAAGAACGTCACGCCCGCGTTCTGCGCCATCTCCCACAGCACGTCCGGCCGCGGGTAGCCGGGGTGGCCGTCGTACAGCAGCGGCTTTACGCCCAGCAGCAGCGAGCTGACCAGGAAGTTCCACATCATCCAGCCCGAGGTGGTGTAAAAGAACATCCGGTCGCCGGGCCGCAGGTCCATGTGAAGCGTCTGCAGCTTCAGCTGCTCGATGAGGATGCCGCCGTGGCTGTGGGTGATGGCCTTAGGCAGCCCGGTGGTGCCGGAGGAGAACAGGATCCACAGCGGATGGCCGAACGGCACCTGCTCGAACGAGAACCGGTCGGCGGGCACCGGCTCGTGGTCCATCAGCTCGTCCCAGCTCCGCGCGGCTGCGATGAACCCGCCCGCAGGCCCGGCGACGTGGATCACCTGCTCCAGCCCGGGTAGCCGCCTGATGAGCTGCTGCATTTCGGCGCTGCGGTCGAAGTCGTGCCCGCCGTACCGGTAGCTGTCCACGCAGAACAGCACCCGGGGCGACAGCTGGCCGAACCTGTCGCTGATCCCGCGCCAGCCGAAGTCGGGCGAGCAGCTGGTCCAGATGGCGCCGATGCTGGTGGTGGCCAGCATGGCGATCGCGGTCTGCGGGATGTTCGGCATGCAGGACGCGACCCGGTCGCCGGGGCGCACGCCCAGGCCGCGCAGCCGGGTGGCGAGGACACGGACGGCGTTGCCCAGCTCCGGCCAGGGCATACCGGTCAGCGGAGCGGCTTCCGACTGGTAGTACAGGGCGTCCTGGCCGGGCCGCTCGTTCCGCAGCACATGCTGCGCGTAGTTCAGCCTGGCCCCGGGGAACCAGTCGGCGCCCGGCATGGTCCGGCGGCCCAGGACCGCGGTCGCCGGGGCGGCGGCCTCGATGCCGCAGTAGTCCCATACGGCCTGCCAGAAGCCGTCGAGGTCGGTGACCGACCAGCGCCACAGCGCATGATAATCGCCGAACTGACGCCCGCGAGCCCGCTCCAGCCACCGGGCGAACGCCGTCACGTTGGCGCGGTCCACGCGATCGGGTCCTGGTGTCCAGAGCAGGTCGCCTTCCCGGACCTGGGCCCCTTGACTAAGCCGCTCCACAGCCAGACGGTGCCACAGCCATGCCCCCCGGGGCAATGCGGTTCCCGCACATCGCCGGCTCAGGGCCCTGAGCTCACCCGCACCGCCCGGCCCAGGTCCTCGAGCTGATCGGCCAGCAGCCTGCGCAGCGAGCCGGTAATTCCGGCCCCGGCCAGGCACTCCCGGCCCGCGCGCAGCGTGGCGGCATCTGCCGTGTGCTGCGGGAAGCCGCGCCGCACCAGCATCCGGGCCGTGGCCAGGTCGTCCCGGCTGGCCGCCTCAGCCAGCGCCGTAAAGTAGCGCAGGGCATATCCGGCCAGGATGTCGGCCTGATCGGCCTGCCAGAAGCCTTCGGCGGTGGCGGCGCGCAGGGCGCCGGACGGCCCGTCCGCCCGGGCCGGGCCGAACATGGCCGCCCAGGCGGCCTGCTTGGCCTGCGGGCCGGGGAGCGCGGCGCGGCAGCGGGCGGCGCTCTGCTGCCCGGCCGCGGTGGCGTCCCGGTCGGCCTCCCGCTCGACCTCGGGTTCGCCGAGGGCGCCCAGGACCGCCAGCCGCAGGACGATCTGCCAGCGCGGCCGGGAATCCAGGTCCGGCCCGCCCGGCCACCGCCCGGCCTGAAGCCAGGACCGCAACTCGGCGATGTCATCGGGGCGGGCGGCGCTGTCGATCAGTCCCAGCCCGGCGATCCGCCGGATCCCGTCGGCGTCCTCGCCCGGGACGGGGCGGCCCAGCGGGATGCGGCACAGCAGGATACGGCACAGGCCGGCCAGGTCCGCCAGGGCCGCGGCCCGGGCCAGCCGGGGCAGGTAACGGTCGGCGATCACCCAGCGGGCGTAGCCGAGCACCTGCCCGGTGATCGCGGTGTCGGTCTCGCCGGGCAGATGCCTGACCGCCAGATCAAGGTAGCTCCGGGCCGGCAGCTCCCCGTCCCGGACCAGGTCGCGGACCGCGTTCCAGGCCACGGCCCGGCTCAGCGGGTCGGGCAGCTGCCCCAGCTGTGAGCTCAGCGCCGCCCAGGACTGCGGGTCGAGCCGCACCTTGCAGAAGCTGAAGTCGCCGTCGTTGGGCAGCAGCAGGGCGGGCGGCGGATCGGCGGTGCCGCCCGGCAGCCGCACTTCTGCCTCGTCGGCCCCGATGGTCACCGGCAGGCTGGCCCGCAGCACGAGCCGGCCAGCGCCGCCCGGCGGCCGGTCGTACACGCCGATCCACACCCGGTGCGGCCTGCGGCCCAGGTGCTGCACGAACCCGGTGCTCCCGGCCTCGCCGTCCCGGCGCACCGTGAGGGTATCCACACCGGTGCTGCGCAGCCAGCGCTCGGCCCAGCCCTCGGTATCAGTGCCGGACGTGCGGCCGAGACAGTCAAGCAGATCGGCCAGGGTCGCGCTGCCGAACCGGTACCGGGCCAGGTAGTCGTTAACCCCGGCCATGAAGGCGGCCCAGCCGGTCCAGGCCACCAGCTGGCGCAGGGCCGCGGCGCCCTTGGCGTAGGAGATGTCGTCGTAGCTGGACAGCGCGGCGTCGTTGTCGGGGACGTCCTGCGGCCCGGGCGCGACCGGATGCGTGGAAGACCGCTGGTCGGCGTCGTAGCCGCGCGGCTTGCGGGACACGGCGCAGTCGGCCCAGGTGCCGGTGAAGGCGGTGGCTTCCGCCAGCACCCGGAAACCCATGTACTCGGCGAACGACTCACTCAGCCACACGTCGTTCCACCACCGCATGGTGACCAGGTCGCCGAACCACATGTGCGCCATCTCGTGCGCGATGACGATGCCGCGGAGCTGCCGCTCGGCCCGGGTGGCGGCGGCCGGGAACAGGAACTCGTCCCGGAACGTCACGCAGCCGGGGTTCTCCACCGCACCGGCCGCGAGCTCAGGGACGAAGGCCTGATCGTAGGAGTCGAACGGGTAAGGCTCGGTGAAGATCTCCAGGTACCGGTCGAAACAGGCCCGGGTGATGGCCAGGATCTCGTCGGCGTCCCGGTGCAGCAGTCCGGCCAGCGACTGCCGGGCGTGCAGGCCGAAATCCAGGCCGCGATGCTCGGCGCGGATGCTGTGGTAGGGACCGGCCAGCAGGGTGACCAGGTAGGTCGAGACGGGCGGGGTGGCGGCCAGCTGCCAATGGCGGGTTCCGGGCGGCGGCCCGGGCGCCGCAGGCTCACCGGGCCGGGCCACGCCGTTCCCGATGACGGTCCACGCGCCGGGAGCGACGACCGTCGCGCTGAACGGTGCCTTCAGGTCCGGCTGGTCGAAGGCCGCGAAGACCCGCTGCGCGTTGTCCAGGCCGGCGTGCAGCGCCAGGTAGACCTGGCCGTCGGCGGTATCGGTAAAGCGGTGCAGGCCCGCGCCGGCCCGCGAGTACGGCATGTCGGCCTCGACCCGCAGCTCATTAACGGCCTGCAAGCCGGCCAGCGGCAGCCGGTTACCGCGCAGGATGCCCGGGTCAAGCTGCTGCCCGTTCAGCACCACGCGGCGCAGCCGGGCCGGCCACAGCTCGATGAAACTCGCCGCGCCCGGCTCCCGGCAGCCGAAGCGGACGACGCTCGCCGAGCCGAACATGTCCTCGCCGCCGCTGACGTCGAGGTCGACGTGATATCCGAGGGCGTCAATGAGCCGGGAGCGCTGCTGCGCCTCGGCGTAGGTAAGCACGCGGCCTGATGTTGCTGATGTCGGTGCGATCCACTCAGCCTAGACGCCGATCCGCCGTTTCCCGGCCGTATCTCGGTTCAGCCACGAATCGGAAAAAACTCTGTACGGGTCTTGCCCGTCCCCTCATACCAGCCTTGAATGATGATTCATGCTGGTGCATCGTCTCCGCAAGATCCTGGACAAAGAGCGATGAATCCGGGTTCAGTGCTCGAGGTCAGAAGTGTCTCGGTGCGCTTCGGCGGGCTGACCGCGCTTGATGCGGTCTCGCTCGAGGTACCTGCCCGGCACGTCATGGGCGTAATCGGCCCGAACGGGGCGGGCAAGACCACATTGCTGAACGTCCTGTGCGGCTTCATCCGGCCCGATGACGGGGAGGTGCTGTTCGGCGGCCGCCGCCATCAGGTCCGGCCGCACCGGCTGGCCGCCCTCGGCGTGGCCAGGACCCTGCAGGGCGTGGGCCTGTACAGCGGGCTGACCGCGCTGGAGAACGTGATGGTCGGCGCGACCTGCCGGGCCAAGGCCGGATTCTGGTCGGCGCTGCTCGCGCTGCCGCGGGCCGGCCGGGATGAGCGCACGCTGCGCGGCCTGGCGGAAGCGGCGCTCGAACGGGTCGGCGCCGCCGATGCCGCGGAAGCTCACCCCCCGGAGCTGTCGTACGGGATGCGCAAGAGGGTCGCGCTGGCCCGGGCCCTGGTGGCCAAGCCCGGGCTGATCCTGCTCGACGAGCCCGCCAGCGGCCTGAGCGAATCCGAGCTGGCCGAGCTGGGCGACCTGATCCGGGACCTGGCCACCGAGGGATCGCTGATGGTGGTCGAGCACCACATGGACCTGATGATGTCGGTCTGCGACTCACTGGTCGTCCTCGATTTCGGGAAGGTGATCGCAACCGGCTCGCCACGTGAGATCCAAGGCAATCCCGCCGTCACCGCCGCCTATCTCGGCACCGCGGAGTCCGGCGCAGGAACCACGGGCCCGGCGGCTGCGGGAGACGGGGGGCCGGCCAGATGACCAGCGCAGCTCACGCAGCCGACGCGGCTGACGGGGCCGACGGTGCTGATGGCCCGGGCCCGGCCAGCCGTGCGGCCCCGCTGACGGTCGAAGGGCTGGTCGCCGGATACGGCGGGGTAGTGACGCTGAACGGTGTTACGGTGACCGCCCAGGCGGCCGGCATCACGGCCGTCCTCGGCGCCAACGGCGCCGGCAAGACGACGCTGCTGCGCGCCGTCAGCGGCATGATCAAGCCCCGGCGTGGCCAGATCCTGCTCGGCACCAGGGATCTGGCCGGCCGCAGCCCGGAACAGGTGGTGCGGGCCGGTATCGCGCACGTGCCGGAAGGCCAGGGCGTGATCGCGGAACTCACCGTGGAGGAGAACCTGCGCATCGGCATGATGAGCTGGCGCGGCCCGCGGGCGGAGCGGGCGGCCGCTCTCGACCAGGCTTACGCCCGGTTCAGGCCGCTGGCCGAGCGGAGACGCAAGCTGGCTTCCACGCTGTCCGGCGGCGAGCGGCAGATGCTGGTGATCGCCCGCGCCCTGCTGTCCCGGCCGCGGGTCCTGCTGCTCGACGAACCCTCGCTGGGACTCGCGCCGCGGGTCATGGCCATGGTCATGGACATGGTGGTCGGGCTCAGCCGGGAGCAGGGGCTCACTATCGTGCTGGTCGAGCAGAACGCGCGAGTCGCGCTGGCCATCGCCGACCACGGCGTGGTGCTCAACCTCGGCCGGGTGGTCGCCTCGGCCGACGCCGCGACCTTGGCCGCCGACGTCGCGCTACGCCACCACTACCTCGGGTTCTAGGCACACGCAGGGAGCATGACAGTGGTCGAGTTTCTCCAGTTCACGCTCAGCGGGATCGTCTTCGGGATGATCTACGCCGCGATTGCGCTGTCCCTGGTGCTGATCTGGCGGGGTACCCGGCTGCTGAACTTCGCGCAAGGCGGGATGGCCATGTTCACCACCTACATAGCCATCGAGGTCATCTACAAGACCCACTCCTACTGGGCTGGGTTCGTGATCGCGCTGGCGGCCGGCCTGGTACTCGGCGCGGCCTGCGAGGTGTCGGTGATCCGGCCCACGATAGGCAAGCCGCCGCTCAACGCGGTGATCGTCACCATCGGGCTGCTCACCCTGCTCGAAGGCCTGGCCGGCATCCTCTTCGGCGGGCAGTACCGGTCGTTCCCGGCTGGATTCTCCATCATCGGGCTGCGCGTGGGCGGCACCCCGATCGGCGTGTCCCGGTTCGACGTGTTCGTCGTGGTGGCGGTCCTGGTCGCGACGCTGGCCCTGGCCGTGGCGTTCCGCTACACCGCGGCCGGGCTGCGGATGCGGGCCGCGGCGTTCAACGCGACCATCGCCCGGCTGTCCGGTATCCGGGTCGCGCGGGTGCTGACCGTGGGCTGGGCGCTGGCCGGCCTGCTCGGCGCGCTGGCCGGCGTCCTGGTCGCGCCGTCCACATTCCTGTACCCGAACAGCATGGACGCGATCTTCGTCTACGGCTTCACCGCGGCGGTGATCGGCGGGCTGGAGAGCCCGGCCGGAGCGGTGGTCGGCGGGCTGATCCTCGGCGTGGTGCTCAGCTACGCGGGCGGCTACGTGGGCGGCTCGGTCGGGTCCGACCTGACCTCGCTGGTCGCCCTCGGCATCCTCGTCGCGGTGCTGATGATCCGGCCCGACGGGTTGTTCGCCGGCGCACGGATGCGGCGGGTGTGACCATGCGGACGCTGCCCCGCAGGCTCGGCGTGGCCATCGTCGTGGCCGCGATCGTCGTGGTCCTGTCCATCAAGCTGAACGCATTCCGCGACTACCAGATCGCCGAGGTGGCGGTCGAGGTCACGGCCATCGCCGGGCTTACCATGCTGACCGGGCTGAGCGGCCAGATCTCGCTCGGCAACGGCGCGTTCATGGCCGTCGGCGCCTACGTCACCGCGCTGCTGCTGCTCCACCTCAACTGGCCCTTCGTCGTGGTGCTGATCGTGGCCGCGGCGGCCACGGCGGCCGCCGGAGGAATCGTGGGCGTGGCCGCGGCCCGGCTGCGAGGCCCGTACCTGGCGGGCGCCACGCTCATGCTCGGCGTCGCGCTGCCCGCCATCGCCTACGCCTGGCCGGGCGTCTTCGGCGGCGACCAGGGCCTGAACGTCGTGTTCACCACCCCGGGCTATCTCGGCGTGAACTTCCCGCTGACCAGATGGCAGGCCTGGGTCAGCTCGGCGGTAGCGCTGGTCACCCTGCTCCTGCTGGCGAACCTGCAGCACAGCAGGATCGGCCGTAACTGGCGCGCGGTCCGTGACGATGATGTGGCCGCCGCGCTGGACGGCATCAACGTCGCCGCGGCCCGGATCCGCGCGTTCGTGGTCAGCGCCACCTCCGCCGGGCTGGCGGGAGCGCTGCTCGCTATCGTCACCGGGCTGGTCGCGCCGGGCGCCTTCACGATCACGCTGTCCATCGCGCTGCTGACCGCCGCCGTGATCGGCGGCATGGGCAGCCTGCCCGGCGCGCTGTGGGGCAGCCTCGTGATCGTCCTCGTGCCGACCTATGCCACAGACGTGGCCACCAGCCACGGCTTGTCCAGCTCGGTCGGGTCCAACATCCCGGTAGCCGCCTATGGCGTGGTCCTGATCCTCGTCATGCTCGTCTTCCCGCGTGGCATCCAGGGCGGGCTGCAGCGGCTGTTTTCCCTCTTCACCGGTCCTGACCAGAAGTCCCGCACCCGGCGCACCGCGCCCACGCCCCATGTCACGCCTTCGGCCGATCAAGCACCGGCCAGCCAACATGAGAAGGAAGGCACTTCATGAAAAGATCCCAACGGCTTCGCTGGCAGGCCGCGGCCATCGCGACCGTGGCCGCGCTCGGCGTCGCCGCGTGCTCGTCGAGTGGGAGCTCGAGCGCGAGCTCGAGCAGCAGCTCGAACGCGGCCCTGACCGCGTCCGCGCCCGGCATCACCCCGACCACCATCACCATCGGCAGTCACCAGCCGCTCACCGGTCCGGCCGCGCCCGGCTACAGCGAGATCGCCCCCGCGTCGGCGGCGTACTTCGACTACGTGAACGCGAACGGCGGCGTGAATGGGCGCAAGATCGTCTACAAGTACCTCAACGACGCCTACGACCCGACCACGACGGCGTCGGTCGTCCGCCAGCTCGTGCTGCAGGACAACGTGTACGCAATCTTCAACGGCCTCGGCACGCCCACCCACCTGGCCGTGGTGAGCTTCCTGAACTCGGAGAAGGTCCCCGACGTGTTCGTCGCCTCCGGGTGCGAGTGCTGGAATTCACCCAGCCAGTACCCGGAGACGTTCGGCTGGCAGCTGGACTACGTGCGGGAAGGCAAGATCCTCGGGCAGTACATCGCGCAGCATTTCAAGGGCAAGAAGATCGCCTACTTCTACCAGGACGACGAGTTCGGCATGGACGGGGTCAAGGGCCTCGACTATGAGATCCCGGCTTCGATGGTGGTCAGCAAGCAGAGTTACGTCGACACCAACGTCAACATCGCGCCGCAGGTCGCGGCGCTGCGCGCGTCCGGCGCCCAGGTCGTCGTCTCGTTCTCGATTCCCGCCTTCACCGCCTTGCTCAAGCTGGACAGCCTGAAGCTCGGCTTCAACCCCACCCTGGCGGTCAGCAACGTCGGCGCGGACCCGATCACGCTGTCCGGGCTGCTCGAATCCTTCGCCAAGCAGGGCGGCGCGACCGTCAACGGCAACCAGCTCACCAACGGGTTCATCACCGACGGGTACGAACCGGGCCTGAGCACCAGCGACCCCTGGTACAACCTATTCGTCAAGATTCATAATCAGTACGACGCCAAGGAGCCACTCGACGGGAACTTCTACTACGGCATGTCCGCCGCCTATACGTTCGTGGAGGCCATGTTCAAGGCAGGGCGGAACCCGACGAGGGCGGACCTGGTGTCGGCGATCAACGCCGGGCTCCCGCAGGGTCCCATGCTCGCCCCGTTCGCTTACTCCTCGACCGACCACGCGGGTGCCACCGGCGCCCGCATTGGCGTCATTCAGAATGGGGTGATAGTCGAGCAGGGACCGGTCCTCGTCACGGACACGACCCCAACGGGCCCCATCACTACCTACACCGCAACCCAGCCGCCGCCGCCAGCCAGCGGCATCCCCTCATCCTGACGCCTCACCGGCCATCCCGATAGGACGGAACAGGGATTAGCCGAGATGACAGCCGAAACAGGTCGGGCGGAGCCCGACGGGACCCGGGGGGGCGTTCAGCCCCCCCGGGCCAGGGGGGTTCCGGGGAGTCGCCCCCCCGGGCCAACAGAGCGGCTGCTGACGGCGGCCGAGGAACTGTTCGGCGAGCGCAGCTACCACCGGACCACGGTCGCGGACATCTGCTCCCGGGCCGGGATGGCCACCGGCAGCTTCTACTCGTATTTCGGATCCAAGGCGGAGATCTTCGCCGCCGTGGTCCGGGCCATCAACACGGACCTGAGACGGGCCATGAAGGAAGCCCTCGACCACACCGAGGGCGGTCAGCGGAACCGTGAACGCGCATCCTTCCGGGCGTACTTCGACATGCTCTCCACCCGGCCGTGGATCGACCGCATCGTCCGCGAGTCGGAGTTCGTCGACCCCGGGTTGTTCCGCGAGTACTACGAGCACCTGGCCCGCGGCTACGCCCGCGGCGTGCGGGCGGCTCAGATGGACCGCGACATCGACGCTCGTTATGACCCCGAAGTCATCGCCTACGCCTATACCGGCATCGGCAACTTCGTCGGCATGCGCTGGGCGGAGTGGACGGCAGGAGGCCAGGTGCCTGAGGACGTGCTCGACGACGTGCTCGAGCTGCTGGCCCGCGGGCTGGCCCCGAAGGTCACCGGACCGGGGCATACCCCGGCCGGAGACGTGTGAAAGGCGGTTATCCCACCCATGTGGACAACCCTGTGGACATCGTGGGGACGAGCCTGTGCGTCGCTGGGGAACACAGCAGGTGAACGTGTGGATAACTCCGATAGCACGGCAGCCGGCGGAAGATCCGCCATGTCCGCCGCCGCCCACTTCAGCGGTTGCGAGCCCAGGACCGCCAGCTCGGCCAGCTGCATGGCGCACCAGGGCGAGATGGACTGCTGGCCGGTGCGGACCGCGTCACAGAACTGATCCCAGTCCACCCACCTGATCTCGGCCACCTCCGCCGGATCGGGCAGCGGCACCGCGTCCGAGTACGCCGCGTAGACCGGGCATACCTCGTTCTCGAGCACGCCGTTGGCCATCCGGGCCTGGTAGCGGAATCTCGGCAGGACCAGGACGAGGTCCGCAGCCTCGATCCCGAGTTCCTGCCACAGCCTGCGGCGCACGCTGTCAGCCACCGGCTCCCCGGGCAGCGGATGCCCGCAGCAGGTATTGGTCCATACGCCTGGCCAGGTGCGCTTGGACTCGGCCCGCCTGGTCAGCAGGAACTGGCCGCGGTCGTTGAACAGGTAGGAGGAGAACGCCAGATGCAGCGGTGTCTGGGCATGGTGCACGGCGGCCTTGGCCGCGGTGCCGCGGGCGAACCCGGTCTCATCCAGAAGGACGACGCTCTCCACGTGCTCCTGCCTGATGGTCGGAAGGGGGCAGGGGAGAACACTACCTGCTGGCACCCCGCGTAACCGGTTTAACGTGAGAAACTCACCGTCAGTCACCGAAAGCATCCAGGCGGAACCGGGGCATTCGGCAAGATGGTGCCGCCATAGGCCGGCGCTCCGTAGCAGCGGAACCGCCTGACCGCGATACCAGGCCGTGGCGGCGGTCAATGCGAGTCGCGAGGGACCTCGTGGCCGCTCGCGCCGACCAGGAAGTCCAGGTCGGCGCCGGTGTCGGCCTGCAGCACGTGCTCGTCGTACAGGCGGGTCCAGCCCCGGCTGGCGTGCGGCGGCGGCGGCTGCCAGCCGGCCCGGCGTTCGGCCAGTTCCTCGTCGCTGACCTCCAGGGTCAGCGTCCGGGCCCGGACGTCCAGGGTGATCCAGTCGCCGGTCCGCACCAGAGCCAGCGGGCCCCCTGCGGCCGCCTCGGGCGCGACGTGCAGGACGACCGTCCCGTAGGCGGTGCCCGACATGCGGCCGTCGCAGATCCGCACCAGGTCGCGGACGCCCCGCAGCAGCAGTTTCCTGGGCAGCGCGACGTTGGACACCTCCGGCATGCCGGGGTAGCCGCGCGGGCCGCAGTACCTGATGACCAGCACCGTGTCCTCGTCCACGTCGAGCTCGGGATCGTTGGACACGGCGTAGTAGTCGGTGGGGGAGTCGAAGACCAGGGCCCGGCCCCGGTGCTCGAGCAGGTGCGGTGAGGACGCCGACTGCTTGATCACCGCTCCGCCCGGTGCCAGGTTGCCGCGGAGCACCGCGGTCCCGGTCCCGGCAGGCTGGAACGGGTCGGCCATGGTCTTGATGACCTCGCGGTTCCAGCAGGGCGCATCGGCCACGTTCGCGCCTATCGCACCCCCGGTCACCGTGATCGCCTCGGCGTTCAGCAGGCCCGCCTCGGCCAGCTCCCGGATCACCACCGGCAGGCCGCCCGCATAGCAGAAGTCCTCCATCAGGTACTGGCCGTTCGGCTGCAGGTTCAGCAGGGTCGGGACGTCCCTGGCCAGCGCGTCGAAGTCGTCGAGCGACAGCGGGACGCCGAGCCGCCCGGCGAGCGCCAGCAGGTGGATCACCGCGTTCGTCGACCCGCCGATGGCCGCGTTCACCCGGATCGCGTTCTCGAACGCCACCCTGGTCATGATGGCCGAGGGCCGCAGGTCCCGGCGGACCAGGTCGACAGCCACCTGGCCGGCCCGCTGCGCGGTCTCATACCTGCGGGCGTCGGCCGCGGGCCAGGTCGCCGAGTACGGCAGCTGCATGCCCAGTGCCTCGGCCATCGACGCCATCGTGGACGCGGTGCCCATCGTCATGCAGTGCCCGTTGGACCGGGCCATGCAGCCCTCGGCGAACACGCACTCCTCCTGCGTCATCCGGCCGGCCACGAGGTCTTCCTCGAACCGCCACACCGCCGTGCCCGAGCCGACGTCGGCGCCCTGGTACTTCCCGTTGAGCATCGGCCCGCCGGTGACCATCACCGCGGGCAGGTCCACGCTGGCCGCGGCCATCAGCAGCCCGGGCGTGGTCTTGTCGCATCCCGACAGCAGCACCACGCCGTCCAGCGGGTTGGCCCGCATCAGCTCCTCGGCCTCCATGGCCAGCAGGTTCCGGTACAGCATGGCCGTGGGCCGCAGCAGCGTCTCGCCGAGCGCCATGGCCGGGAACTCCAGCGGGAACCCGCCCGCCTGCCAGACCCCGCGCTTGACCGACTCGGCCACCCGGTGCAGATGGACGTTGCACGGAGCCAGCTCCGACCAGGTGGTGGCGATGCCGATCACCGGCCGCCCGTCGAATACCTCAGGCGTGAACCCCTGGCTGCG
Organism: uncultured Actinomycetes bacterium; assembly: GCA_963835775.1. Lineage (GTDB taxonomy): Bacteria > Actinomycetota > Actinomycetes > Streptosporangiales > Streptosporangiaceae > Palsa-504. The sequence goes on from CAWIHB010000020.1 coordinate 395,607, forward strand.
CATCCAGGACCGGTAGGCCATCCCGGACCGCCCGGTCGCGCCGAACCACTGGGTGCTGCGAAGTCCGCTGTTGGTCGTCATGATGCAATGAGAACACCACGGCCTGCTGGGAAGGGTGCCGGGGACTCCCGCCACGGCCCGTTCGGGATAAAAAGCCATGCCTGTTAGGGTCACGAGGGTGAGCCGTGTTCATGACATGGGCGGTCAGACAGGCTTCGGGCCAGTGCCCGCCAGCACCGGCACCGGGCCCCCGTTCGCGGCCGACTGGGAGGCGCGGGTGTACGCGCTGGCGGCCGTGCTGCGGCGGCGCGGCCTGTTCAACGACGACGAGCTGCGCGACGCCATCGAGCGGCTGCCGCCCGAGGTCTACCTGGGCGCGTCGTACTACGAGCGGTGGCTCGGCGCGATCGAGACCCTGGTCGCGGAGAAGGACGTGCCATGAGCCTCCCGGCCGGCGCCAGGGTCCGGGTCCGCGCCATCGATCCCGACCATCACACGCGGATGCCGCGGTATGTGCGCGGTCAGACCGGGGAAGTTGTCGCGGCCCTGGGCCGCTGGCCGCTGCCCGACGACAGCGCCCGGGGCATCGTGCCGCCGCGTGTCGAGACCTGTTACGCGGTCCGGTTCTGCGCCGCGGACCTGTGGGGGAGCGGTGACCACACCGTGACCGTGGACCTGTGGGAGTCCTACCTTGACCAGCTCTGAGGACCATGCGGACCTGCCCGCCACGGCACGGACGCGGCAGCTCGAGGAGCGGCTGATCGCCGCCGGGCTGACCAGCGACGACGAGATCGACGAATTCCTGACCGAGCTGTACGCCACTGCCTCCCCGGTGAATGGCGCGCTGATGGCCGCCCGGGCCTGGACCGACCCGGCCTACCGGGATCGGCTGCTGGCCGACGGGAACGCGGCCGCCGCGCAGGCCGGCTTCACCCTGTCCCCGCCGGAGCACGGCGGCTACCAACTGCAGGTCGTGGCCAACACCGACCAGGTGCACAACGTCATCGTCTGCACGCTGTGCTCCTGTTACCCCGTGTCGCTGCTCGGGCCCTCACCGGGCTGGTACAAGAGCTTCGCCTACCGTTCGCGGACGGTCCGTGAACCACGCGCCGTGCTGGCCGAGTTCGGCGTGACCCTGCCGGACTCGGTCCGGATCTCCGTGTGGGACTCGACGTCGGAGGCCAGGTACATGGTGCTGCCCGCGCGGCCGGCCGGGACCGAACTGCTGAGCGCCGATCAGCTGGCCGCCCTGGTGACCAGGAACGGCCTCATCGGGACCGCCCTGGTCTAACCGGTGCTGGCGGGCAGCTTGGCCAGCCTGCCCGCGGCGGCGCGGAGCAGGTCCGGCGGCTGGATGAAGGCCAGGCGGATATGGCAGCTGGCCTGGCCGGCCCGGTCGCGGTTGGCCCCGTCGCCGCTGGCTCCGTTGCCGTGGGCCCCTTCGCCGTTAGCGCTGAGCAGGCGGCCGGGTACCACCGCGACACCCAGACGGAGCGCGGCCTGGGCGAACGCGCTGCTGTCAGCCGGGCCGGGCAGCCGGACCCGCAGGGTCAGCCCGCCGTCCGGCTCGGGCCAGGGCCCGCAGCGCCGGCCGCGGATCGGGGCCGAGCACCTGGACAGCCACGTGGTCGGCGCCCGCGTCCAGGTGCGCGGTGACGCCGCGGCCGATCGCCTCGGCGTCCCCGTGCACGGCCAGCGCGTCGATCAGGGCATCGCTGCCGCCGTTGGCGAAGTCGGCGTCAGTCCAGCCGAGCCTGCGCAGGTTGTTCAGGTAGTTGGCCAGGCCCAGGTACGGCGTCTTCACGCGCGGCCGGGCGATGGCGCGGGCCCGGGCTGGGTCGGACTCGAGCACTACCTTCTGTTCCGGGGCCAGCAGCGGCCCGGGGCCGAGGATCTGCCTGGCCTGCCGGGTGTGCTCCGGTGTGACCAGGTAGGGATGGGCGCCCGCGGACCGGTCGGCAGCCAGCCTGAGGACCTTCGGGCCCAGGGCGGCCAGCACCCGCCCGTCGGCCGGGACCTTGAGCTCGTCGAGTTCGTCGAGGTAACTGACCAGCTTGGCGTAGGGCTGCTGGTACTCCTGGGTGGCCTCCGGGTGCCCGATGCCGAGTCCGAGCAGGAACCGGCCCGGGTACCGGACCATGATCCGGTGATAGGAAGCCGCCACGGTGGCGGCGTCGTCCTTCCACACGTTGACGATCCCGGTGGCCACCGCGATATGGTCCGTCGTGGCCAGCAGGTTCTCGACGACACCCAGGTCGCCGTCGGGAGAGCCGCCCACCCAGATCGCCCCGTAACCAAGCGCCTCCACCTCCGCCACCAGGTCCGGGGTGAGCCCCGACGGGTGCCGCCAGATGCCGATCTTGCCTAGTTCGACGGTCATGCCATCGACAAGGCGGGCGGGGGCGTTTTTCATCCCGGTTGCTGCCGCGTCGGTCTCCTTGGCGGCCACCGTCGCCGCTGGGAACCTAGCCTCGATCCTTCACGTTAGCGAAGTGGTGGCGTAGGCCGGAGGCGGGAGGCGTGATGGTCTGGCTCAGTGGTCCGCGGCGGGGAGGCGGCAGGACCAAGCCGATCATCCTGAACGATCCTCCACCCGGCTATCGTCCGCCCAGACGGTCGCCTTGGTACTTGCTGGTGAACGAAGACCATGCCCGGGTTATCGTGCGCGTGGCCACCGTAACCCTGGTCGCTGCGGTTGCTGCAGTGGCCGTGATCATTGTCCTGATGATGGCGGGGCATCACTAGCCTCGGTCTCTGCCGCGACCGGAAATCGCGTTGTGAGCCTCGCGGCCACCTGGCTATTGTCCGATGGTGAGTTCCGCGGGTCATGTAGAAGTGGCGCACGTCAGCCATGTCTTGCCTGACGGCCGGACGCTGCTTGACGACGTGAGCTTCCGGATCGGCGAGGGACTCACGGCGGCGCTGGTTGGCCCGAACGGCGCGGGCAAGACCACACTGCTCCGGTTGGTGGCCGGAGACATCCAGCCCCAGTCGGGGACGGTCGTGGCGACCGGCGGGCTCGGGGTGATGCGCCAGTTCATCGGCCAGAACCGGGTCGCGCCAGCCGGCGACGCAGGCCAGCCCCCGGACGGGCGCGGCGAGAACCTCGCACCGATGGTGCGTGACCTGCTGCTGTCGATCGCGTCAGCGCGGGTACGGGAGGCCGCCGCCCGGCTGGAGGCCGCCGAGCTGGCCATGATGGAGCGAGACGACGAGCGCGCCCAGCTGCGCTACGCCACGGCCCTCACCGAATGGGGCGAGGCAGGCGGCTATGACGCCGAGGTGCACTGGGACGCATGCTGCGTGGCGGCCCTGGGCATCCCCTATGACCAGTGCCGCTGGCGGGACGTGAACACCCTGTCCGGCGGGGAACAGAAGCGCCTGGTGCTCGAGTCGCTGCTGCGCGGGCCGGACGGCGTGCTGCTGCTCGACGAGCCGGACAACTACCTCGACGTACCGGGCAAGCGCTGGCTGGAACAGCAGCTGGCCGCGACGCCGAAGAGCGTGCTGCTGGTCAGCCACGACCGGGAGCTGCTCGCCGCCTGCGCGCAGCGCATCGTCACCGTGGAGGACGGGCACGTCTGGGTGCACGGCGGCGGATTCGGCGGCTATGCGCAGGCACGTGCCGACCGGATCAGCCGGCTGGAGGAACTGCGCCGCCGCTGGGACGAGGAGCACGAGAAGCTGAAGGAACTGGTCCGGATGTTCCGGCAGAAGGCCGCCTACAACTCCGACATGGCGTCCCGGCTTCAGGCGGCGGTCACCAGGCTGCGCCGGTTCGAGGAAGAAGGCCCGCCGGAACAGGCTCCCCGGGAGCAGAACGTCAGGATGCGGCTGCGCGGCGGGCGCACGGGCAAGCGCGCCGTGATCTGCGAGAACCTGGCCCTGAGCGGGCTGACTGGATCGTTCGGCACCGAGATCTGGTTCGACGACCGGGTGGCCGTGCTCGGCGCGAACGGGTCGGGGAAGTCGAGTTTCCTGCGGCTGCTCGCCGGTGAGCAGGTGGCGCACGAGGGCACGGCCCGCCTCGGCGCCCGGGTGGTGCCCGGATTCTTCGCGCAGACCCACGCCCGGCCTGACCTGAGCGGGCGTGCTCCGGTCGAGATCCTGATGACCGAGCACGCGCTGCTCATCAACGAGGCCATGTCGGCCCTGTCCCGGTACGAGCTGCAGGCCTGCGCCCGCCAGCCGTTCGGCTCGCTGTCCGGCGGCCAGCAGGCCAGGCTGCAGATCCTGCTGCTGGAGCTGGCCGGCGCCACCCTGCTCCTGCTCGACGAGCCGACCGACAACCTCGACCTGCCTAGCGCCGAGGCACTGCAGCAGGGCCTGGAGTCGTACCAGGGCACTGTGCTCGCCGTCACGCACGACCGCTGGTTCGCGCGGTCGTTCGAGCGGTTTCTCGTCTTCACCCCGGACGGTGACGTTCGGGAGGCGACCGAGCCGGTCTGGGACTGAGCGGCAGCCCCCGGGACATCTCCAAATGCCAGGTCACAGGGCCTCTGAATGGCGACGCAGGACGAAAACTCGATCCATGTAGACATCTCAGTTTCTACCTATGTAGAGTTCTTTGCCGTGACGTCACGCCGTGAGTTCTCGCCGCAAACCCTGTCCGTGCTGGCCGCGTTGTGTGCCGAGCCGTCGCAGTGGCATCACGGGTACGGGCTGGCCAGCCAGACGGGCCTGAAGTCGGGCACGCTGTACCCGATCCTGATCCGGCTGTCCGACCGGGGCCTGCTCGAGGCGTGCTGGCAGGACGAGCCACTGCCGGGCCGTCCGCGGCGGCACCTGTACCGGCTGACCGCCGCTGGGCTGGCCAGCGCCGCGGCGGCCCTGGCCGAGGCGGAGCCGGCTGCGGAGCCGGCTGCGGCCAAGGTGCGTCCGGGCCTGAGCCCGCGACGCGGGCGTAATGTTGCCGCGCCCTCGGTGCCATGAGCTGGCTGAGCCAGGCCGCGGCTGCAGCCGGGCGGGGCACGGTGCGGCTGGTGCCAGCTGCGCGGCGGGAGTGGGCCGAGGCGGTCTGGGCCGAAGCAGATGAGGTGCCGACGGGCTGGCGGCGGCTGGCCTGGCGGGCGGGCGGTCTGGGGCTGATTGCGAAGGAGGGGCAGATGGCGCGCACGATCGTTATCTGGTTGTTGTTCGCGGTGGCGGCGGGGGCGGCGGCCTGGGGGGCCTGGCCAGGCCCCCCAGTCAGCCATGGCGCCGCGGTCCAGGGCGGCATCATCATCACGCTGACGCTGCTGGCCGGCCTTCCGCTGCTGACCCGCTGGGTGCTCGGGCCGCCCGGCAACCGGGCGGCCCGGTGGCTCAGGCGCAGCTTCTACGCCGCGATCCTGGCCCTGATGCCGGCCAGGGCCGTCATCGAGATGCTCGTCGGCGCGGTCCCGCGATCGGGTATCGACCGGCATACGTATGACGCCGTGAACGGCAATGGGGGCCTCCCGGTGCCGGGCAGTTCTACCGGCGGTCCGGACTGGGCGGGCCAGATAGGGATCCTGATTGTCACGGCCTGCTTCCTGGCGATCCTCCTGGCGCTGACCGCACGTCGTACGCCGGTGGCCCCGGCCACGCTGGCGATCAGCGCCGGCGCGGGCTTGGTGCTGGGCGTCACGGTATACGCGGTGGCACCGCTTGGCCTGAACGTCAAGTTCCCGAACAGGCCATGGCTGTCCGGCGCTGCGGGTGAGACGTTCGGGGTCCTGGCCTGGATCCTGGTGTTCGGCGCGCCGCTGGTCGCCGGCGCCCTCGCGGGGCGGCGCTGCTACGTGCCGGACGACCCCGCCGAGGCAACTGCCGCCCGGGCCTGGCAGGGCTTCGCCGCCGGGCTGGTGTCCGGCGGCGTCGGGGCCATGCTCGTCACCGTGCTCGGCGATGGCACGACCGCCCTCATGGTCAGGTCGGCCTGGGTGCGGGAGTTGCTCTACCACGGGCAGCACCTGACCGCCTCCGCGGTATACGGCCGTGAGCTTTACGCGAGCCAGAACGTTTCCGCTTATTTGCTTCTGTTCTTCGGCTTCCCGATCATCGGGCTCGTGATGGCCCTGATCGGCACCGGGATCGCCAACCCAGCCCCTCGGCTGCCGGACGGCGACGGACCGGGCGGACCGGGCGGACCGGGCGGCCCACCGGGCCCTGGCGGACCTGAGCCGCTGCCGTATCCGCCCGACGGCGGCTGCCACCTCGATGCGGAAGAACTGATCGCCTTGACAGGAGAGCTGACCCATGCCGGGCCGGCGCCGGAACCCGCACTGGCTCACCGCTGACGCCGCGGCCGCGGCCAGGCGGGGCATGGTGCGGCTGGTGCCGGCGGCGCGGCGGGAGTGGGCCGAGGCGGTCTGGGCGGAAGCGCGCGAGGTGCCGCCGGGCTGGCAGCGGCTGGCCTGGCGGGCGGGCGGGGTGCGGCTGATAGCGAAGGAGTCCCAGATGGTACGCAGGATCGGCACTCTGGCGCTGTTCGCGTCGGCTGCGGTGGCGGCAGCCTGGGCCGCCTGGCCGAAATCCTCGGTCAGTCTCATTCATGGCGCCGCGAACCAGGGCGACGTCATCATCACGATCGCGCTGCTGGCCGGCCTGCCGCTGCTGACCCGCTGGCTGCTCGGACCGCCCGATAACCGGGCCGCCCGGCGGCTCCGGGCCGGCTTCTACGCCGCGATCCTGGCCATCATGCCGGCCAAGGCCGTGGTCGAGATGTTCGCCGGTGCGGTCCCGCGAGGGGGTCTCGACCGGCATACGTATGATGCCGTGAACGGGAACGGGAGCCTCCCGGTGCCGGGCAGCGTGTCCGGCGGTCCGGACTGGGGCGGCGAGCTCTTTATCCTGTTCATAACGGCCTGCTACCTGGCCGTTATTCTCGCGCTGACCGCACGGCGCACCCGGGTGGCCCCCACCACGCTGGCCGTCAGCGCCCGGGCGGGCCTGGTCCTGGGTCTCGTGATGTACGCGGTAGACCCGCTCGGCGGCCAGCAGATCGCCACCAATCCGTGGCTGCGCGGAGCCGCGACCGATCCGCTCGTGGTCCTGGCCTGGGTCCTGCTCTTCAGCGCGCCGTTCGTCGCTGGCGCGCTCGCCGGGAAGCACTGCTACATACCCGACGACCCCGGCCAGGCGGCTGTCGCCCGGGCCTGGCAGGGCTCCGCCGCGGGGCTGGTGTCGGGCGGCGTCGGCGCCGTGACCGTCACCGTACTCGGCATCAGCACGACCGCGCTGATGCTCAAGTCCGCCTGGGCACGCAGCTGGCTCTACCACGGGCAGCACCTGACCGCCTCGGCCGTCTACGGGCGTGAACTGTACGCCAGCGGGAACGTGGCGTTCTACGTCGCGATGTGCGTGATCTTCCCGATCATCGGGCTCATCGCGGGCCTGTCCGGCTCGGGGTACGCCAACATTCCCCGCCGCCAGCCGGGCAGCGACCAGCCGGGCAGCGACCAGCCGGGCAGCGACCAGCCGGGCAGCGGCGATCCGGGCAGCGGCGGGCCTGCGCCGGTGCCGATCCGCCCGGCGGAGGTCAGCTAGCCGATGCCGATGAACTGACCGCCCTGCGCGGCGGCTGAGGGCTCAGCCGCCGACCCGGGTACCGCAGTTCGCGCAGAAGCGGGCCCCGCCGGGCAGCTCGTTGCCGCACTCCGTGCAGTGGGTGACGGCGGGGGCCAGTCCCTGGCCGCAGCTCATGCAGAACTTCGCGCCCGCCGGGTTGCCGGCCTGGCAGGACGCGCACACCACCCCGGCCGCAGCCTGCTGGCCCGAAGGGGCCGCAGGGGCCGCAGGGGCCGGGGGACCCTGCGGGGCTGGCGGCGCCTGCGGCGGCCCACCCTGCGGCTGGCCGCCCTGGCCGCCCTGGCCGGGCTGGCCGCCCTGGCCGCCCTGGCCGGGCTGGCCGGGCTGGCCGTACGGAACGCCGTACTGTTGCGCCGCGCGCTGCGCGGCCTCGGCCTGCTGCGCCTGCATGGCCTGCGCCTGCTGCGCCCCGAACGCGCTGGCCAGGCCGAACCCGGCGCCGAGGAACGCGCCCTCGGTCCCGGCACCGCCCTTGGCCAGGCCCTGCCCGGCGCCCAGGGCCATCTCGCCCGCGGCGTAGTTCTGGAAGCCGCCCGCCAGCTGCGAGTAGCTGGTGTCCTTGGCCAGCTGCTTGAGCTGCTGCTCGTCCTCGGGCGACAGGTTGACGTCGAAGTTGCCCATCCGGGTCAGCTGGACGCCGTAGGCGGCGAGCTGGCCGTTGCCGGCGTCGATGGTGTTCTGCTCGATCTCCGCCGAGTACGCCATCAGGCCCAGGATCGGCCACCCGTTGCGGATGATCTGGGTGGTGACGTGGGTGCGCAGCACCTTGAGCAGCTGGTCGCTGACCCACCCGGCGATCCGCTCGTTGTCGGTGACGTCGACCGTGGAGGTCAGGTTGGTCACCAGCCGCACCGGGTCGGCGACGCGCAGCGCGTAGTCCCCGAACACCCGCAGCGTCACAACCAGCCCGGTCCGCGGGTCCTGCACGTCATCGACCCGGCCGCCGAACTTGAAGCCGGTGTACTCGCGGGTGCCGACGAAGTACAGCTCGGCCCGGTAGGCGTTCCCGCCGCTGACCGCGTCGATGAGCACCCCGAGCCCAGGCAGCTCGTTGGCGTCGATCTGGTGCCGCCCTGGGCCGAGGGTCTGCACGACCTGGCCCGTGTTGACGAACATCGCCATCTCGTCCGCGTTGACGATCGCACGCGTGTAGCGACGGATGGTGACGTCCGGCCATTTGAAGACGATCTGACCTTTGCGGTCGTCAGGTACGGCGATGAATTCCCGCCCGAGCAGTGCCATGGCAGAACCATACCTGCTGTCGAACTTTGAGGCGTAAGGCGTTGTCAAAGGACCTTTCCTGCTATCTTCCGAGCGTGGAAATGATCCAGTGCCAGTGGTGCCACGCCCAGAACAACCCGGGCACCACCAGTTGCCAGACGTGCGGTGCACCGCTCGATGAGAAGGACAAGGTCAGCGACTCCGGCTGGCGCGAGGCGCCCCGGCTGCGTGACATGACCGAGTTCCGGTTCTCCGGCAGCACCTGCCAGGTCGAGGGCGAGCTGGTCCCGGTGGCGGAGATCGCCCTGCACCCGCAGGACGGCGTCTACTTCGAGCACCACGTGCTGCTGTGGAAGGACGAGTCGGTGCCGCTGTCGTCGCTGAACACCGGCGGCGGGATGAAGCGCACGATCGGCGGCATGCCGCACATCGTCACGGTGGCCAACGGGCCGGGCCGGATCGCGTTCTCCCGCGACGCGCCCGGCGAGCTGGTCGTGCTGCCGCTGCATCCGGGCATGGAACTTGACGTCCGCGAGCACGCCTTCCTGGTCGCCTCGCACAGCGTCCAGTACTCGTTCATCCGGATCAAGGGCCTGGTCAACCTGCTGCACGGCGGGAACGGCATGTACATCGATCGGTTCATCACCGCGGGCTACCCGGGCATGCTGCTGCTGCACGGCAACGGCAACGTGCTCGAACGGACCCTGCGGCCGGGCGAGAAGATCCTGCTCGAGCCGGGCGGCTTCCTGTACAAGGACTCCTCGGTGCAGATGCAGGCCGCGCAGATGCCGCTCAAGACCGGCATGATGCGGCACGGCATGTACCTGGCCGAGATGACCGGCCCGGGCCGGGTCGGCATCCAGTCCATGTACGTCCACCACCACGCCGACTGAGCCCAAATGAACACTTACATATGCCGGTACTGCCGGCAGCCGAGCGACCCGAGCTCACCGACCTGCCCGCTGTGCGGGGCCCCGGTCGACATCCGGTCCTCGGTCAGCGACTCCGGCTGGGTCGAGCAGCCGCCGATCAAGGACATGGCCCGGCTCCAGTTCGGCCAGTCACACCTCCAGATCGCGGGCACCACGGTCCCCGTCGCGGAGTTCAGCCTGGCGCAGAACGACTGGATCTACTTCTCCCACCACGTGCTGCTGTGGACCGAGCCGGGCACCCGGCTGACCAACATGCCGATGCGCGGCGCCTGGAACCGCAAGCTGGCCGGGATGCCGCTGGTCATGGTGGAAGGCCGCGGCCCCGGGCACCTCGCGCTGTCCGACAACCACGCCGGTGAGGTGGTGGCCCTGCCCCTGCAGCACAACCAGCAGATCTGGGTCCGCGAGCACCGGTTCCTGACCGCGACCGGAAACATCAGGTACGACTGGCACCCCACCGGCGTCTGGTACACCACCGGGAGCGGGGACGACCAGGAGACCCACTACCCGATGGGCCAGTACGGCGACACCTTCAGCGCGCAAGAGGGACCCGGCCTGCTGCTGCTGCACTCCCCGGGCAACACCTTCATCCGCGACCTGCAGCCCGGGCAGACCCTGCTGATCCAGCCGAGCGCGCTGCTTTACCGGGACGTGTCGGTCCGGATGTCCCTGCACCTGGAGTACCCGCGGAACATGGGCTTCGCGTTCTGGCACAGCCGGTGGAGCTACCGCAGCATCTGGCTCAGGCTGTTCGGGCCCGGCCGGGTCGCGGTGCAGTCGATCTACTCCCCGCCCGAAGACACAGAGCAGATCACCAACCACTCCTACGCCACCACCCACCACTGGTAACAGCGGTACACGGCCGCAGCCGCGGCTGCCGTTCGGCGCGTTCCAGGCGAGGCCGCTACGGGGGCAAACCCCACCCCAAAGACGGGTGATGCCCGCGTTCCCGGCCGGCCCCCCAGATCCCTAGCGTGAAGGGCAGATGCAGTGCTTTTCAGCACAGGCGAGCGTGCCCGCCAACGGGGGCCGGGCACGCCCTCGCGCGATAAGGGAGGCTTTCTCATGATCGAGGCACGCGGCCTGGTCAAGCGCTACGGCTCCACCACCGCCGTGGACAACCTGAGCTTCGACGTCCGGCCCGGGGCCGTGACCGGCTTCCTTGGCCCGAACGGCGCAGGCAAGTCGACCACGATGCGCATGATCCTGGGCCTGGACCGGCCGGACGCCGGCCAGGTCAAGATCAACGGCCAGGGCTACCGTGACCTGCGCTGGCCGCTGCACGAAGTCGGCGCGCTGCTCGAGGCTAAGGCGTTCCACCCGGGCCGCACGGCCCGGTCCCACCTGACCGCGCTGGCCGCGAGCAACGCGATCTCTCGCCGGCGGGTCAACGACGTGCTCGAGATCACCGGCCTGGAGAAGGCCGCAGAACGGCGCGCGGGCAAGTTCTCCCTGGGCATGGCCCAACGGCTTGGCATCGCCGCCGCACTGCTCGGCGATCCGGCCGTGCTGTTGCTCGACGAGCCGGTCAACGGCCTGGACCCGGAGGGCATCCGCTGGATCCGCGGCCTGCTGAAGAACCTGGCCGCGCACGGCCGCACCGTGCTGATCTCCAGCCACCTGATCAGCGAGGTCGCGCTAACCGCTGACCAGCTCATCGTCATCGGCCAAGGCCGATCGCTCGCTCAGGCTACGGTCGCCGAGCTTTCCGCCCGCAGCAGCTCACTGGAAGAGACGTTCTTCCAGCTCACCGAGGGCAGCACCGAATACTCATCGGACTACCACCACCTGAGGAGCGTGTCTTGACATCCTCCTCGCCCTAAGGGCGGGGATTCCGGCCACGACCCGGAGGTCGCGCCGTAGGTTCGCGGTTCGTAGGCCCGGCAATCCGGTCGCCTTCCCGCGCAGCCACGGCATGCCCTGCCGCGGTAATGCTGGCGCCAGCTTAGTTATCGCAAACAGTTTGAAAGTATCACGTCGCACTGACATTCCAAGGGAGGTGAAGCGGCGTTTCCCGGCTGAAGTCCGGGTTCCCTACGCCGCAAATCTGATGACCACGGCAACAACCACTCGTATACCCATCGGAAGCTATAGCTTCCGCACCGTCACGCACATGGAATGGCTCAAGCTGCGCAGCGTCCGCTCCACCTGGTGGACCCTGCTGGTCTTCGCGGCCGGCCTGATCGGCCTGGCCGTCCTGGTCATGGCCCACCAGCACTGGGCCACCATGCCAGCCGCCGAGCGGGCCAGCTTCGACCCGACCAACGACAGCTTCGCCGGGCTGGCCATCGGCCAGCTCGCCCTCGGCGTCCTGGGCGTGCTCGCGATCAGCACCGAATTCTCCTCGGGCCTGATCCGGGCCACGTTCGCCGCGGCGCCCCGGCGCCCGCTGGTCCTCGCGGCCAAGACGGCCGTGCTGGCCGCCGTGGCGCTGGTGGCGGGGGAGATCATGGCCTTCGTTGCCTTCGCCCTGGGCGAGGCGGTGCTGCGCGCCCCGGCCCCGCACGCCACCCTGGCCCAGCCGGGTGTGCTGCGGGCGGTGCTGATGGCCGGGGCCTACCCGGCCCTGATCGCGCTGGTCGGCCTCGGCCTGGGCGCGCTGATCAGGCACACCGCCGGGGCGATCAGCGCCGTGGTCGGGGTGCTGTTCGTGCTGCCGCTGATCCTGGTCCCGCTGGGCACCTCGATCCAGAACTCGGTCGGGCAGTTCATGCCGATGATCATCGCGGAGAACTCGCTGACCGCGGTCAAACCGGTGGCGCACAGCCTGTCGCCCTGGACCGGCCTCGGCGTACTGTGCCTGTACACGGCGGCTGCCCTGGCCGCGGGCGCCTGGGCCCTGGCCCGCCGCGACGCCTGAGCGGCAGCCCCGAGCGGAGGACAATAGGCTCCATGGGCGAGGACATCCGGCGGGTGGCGGGCACCGTATTGCGTGCCCCGCTCACCCTCCGGACCGTCCATGAGCTGCTGTACTGCGGCTTCGGCGGGCTGGCGGGGCTGGCCGGGTTCTGGATCACCGTGGTGCTGCTAGCCGTCGGCCTGACCGTCTCGGTCTCGGTCCTGGGCACCGTGGTCGGGCTGCTGCTGCTTATCCTGGCGCTGCGGGTCATCCGGCGGCTGGGCGGGCTGCACCGGCGGCTGGCCAGGTGGCTGCTGGGTTACCGGGTCGAGGCCCCGCCGAAGTTCCAGCCGGGCAGCGGCATCCTGGGCCGCCTCGATAAGCGGCTGCGGGACCGGGCAGCCTGGCGCAGTGTCGCCTACAGCCTGATCAAGCTGCCCACCTCCGCCGTGCAGCTGTACGCCGCGGCGGCGGCCTGCATCGGACTGGTCGACCTGAGCTACCCGGAAGTCTGGCTGCTGTTCCGCCATCACAACGCGGGCCAGCTGAACCCTCTGGTGGCGCTGACACCACTGCCGCTCGGCGGAACAATCAAGATCTACTCCTGGCCGGGCACCCTTCCAGCGGCCCTGATCGGCGTGGTATCCGTGCTGGCCGGCACCTGGCTGGCCCGGGCGGTCAACGCCGGCGACCGCCGCCTCATCCGCGGCCTGCTCGGGCCGAGCAGCATGGCCGAGCGGGTCAGCGAGCTGGAGCGGACCCGGTCGCTGGCGGTGGAGGACGCCGCCGCGGCGCTGCGCCGGGTCGAGCGGGACCTGCACGACGGCGCGCAGATGCGGCTGGCCGCGCTGGCCATGAACCTGGGCATGGCCCGGGAGAAGCTGGGCGACGACGACGAGCAGGCGGATAACGCCACGGTCCGCGAGCTGATCGACGCGGCGCACCGCAACGCCACCGATGCCCTGGCCGACCTGCGCGACCTGGCCCGCGGCATCCACCCGCCGGTGCTGGACAGCGGCCTGGCCAGTGCGCTGGCCAGCCTGGCGGCCAGCAGCGCGATCCCCGCGTCGGTCACCGCCGAGATCGATCCGCGGCCCGCGCCGGCCATCGAGACGATCGCGTACTTCTGCGCGGCCGAGCTCATCGCCAACGCGACCAAGCACAGCTACGCGAACCAGATCAAGATCAATATTTTTACCGAACGGGCCGGGCTGCTCCGCCTGGAGGTTTCCGACGACGGGATCGGCGGGGCGGACGCCGCCCGGGGCAGCGGCCTGGCCGGCCTGATCCAGCGGGTGTCCACGGTGGACGGGCGGATCCACCTGTCCAGCCCCCCGGGCGGCCCGACCGCCGTGGCCGTCGAGCTGCCGCTTCGAGCGTAAAGGGGACGTTTTGATGCAGGTGGTGATCGCGGAGGATGCCGCGCTGCTGCGTGAGGGGCTGACCCGGCTGCTGCAGGACCGGGGCCATTCGGTGTGCGCGGCGGTGGACGACGGCGACGCGCTGCTGGCCGCGGTGGCCGAGCATATGCCGGATGTCGCGGTGGTGGACATCCGCATGCCGCCCACCCACACCGACGAGGGGCTGCGGGCCGCACTGGAGCTGCGGCGGAGGTTCCCCGGCACCGGAGTGCTCATGTTCTCTCAGTACATCGAGACGTCCTACAGCGCCCAGCTGCTCGAAGGCGGCGCGGCGGGCGTCGGCTACCTGCTCAAGGACCGGGTGGCCAACGTGGCCGAGTTCACCGCGGCGCTGGAGCGGGTGGCCGGCGGCGGGACCGCCCTGGATCCCGAGGTGGTCAGCCAGCTGTTCCGGGCCAGCAGGCGGCGCGGCGGGCTGTCCACCCTGACCCCGCGGGAGCGCCAGGTGCTGGCCCTGATGGCCGAGGGCCGGTCCAACGCCGGTATCGCCACCGAGCTCGTCGTCTCGGGCGGGGCGGTCGAGAAGCACGTGGCCAGCATCTTCACCAAGCTCGGCCTGCCGCCCGGTGAAAGCGATAACCGCCGGGTGCTGGCCGTGCTGCGCTACCTGGGCGGATAACCGCAGCACATCGGCCCGGAATCGGTCGCTAGACAGCCATGGCTTCGACCGCGGCCTGCGGGGCCTGCTTCCCGGCTAGGCCGCCGCTTCCGCCGGTGGCGTCCGCAGGGCGGTGCGGATGATCTCGGCGAGCTCGTCGCGGTCCGGGCCCGGGGCCGGGCGCGGCCGCCAGCCGCCGGCGTAAAGCGCGCGGGCGCGTGATTCGACGGCGCGCAGCGACGAGGGCAGTTCGTTCATGCTCAGGTAGCCGGTGTAGGCGCCGCGGAGGCTAGGGTCGGCCTCGGCGGCGGCGAGTATGAGGTCGGACGGCAGCGGCTGGCTTAGGTCCACATCCTCACCCGCCCACCGGCGGCGGATCGATTCGTCCATGTGGATGTGGTCGTCGACCCAGGGCTTGATCTGCTCGGTGCACCAGGCATCGAAGCTCTCGCCGAGCGCTTGCACGTCCGTGCCGTGCTCGTCGACGAGCCGCAGCAACTGCCGAGCCTGCAGCAACGTGGTGGTGACGCCACGGCCGAACGTCGGAGTAGTGGTGGCTACGGCGTCGCCGACGAAGATCAGCCCCGGCCGGGCGAGCTGGCCGTCGGGCCCGGTCTGGCCGCGGTAGGCGTTGAGCAGGGCGCCGCCGGGCAGGACGGGGGTGACCGGCCGGGCGCGATCGGGGTCGACCCAGTCGGCCAGGCCGGGAATGGCCCGGCACGCGGCGGAGAAAGCGGCCTCGTGACGGAGCTGAGCCAGGGCCGGGACGGCGACGGGGCGCGCCAGGAGAACCGAGAAGATGCCGTGTTCGTGCAGGAACACGATGGCCTGGTAGCCGTGCAGGTCTGCCTGCCACGGGGGCAGCATATGAAGCTCGAGCTGCCCCCGGAAGGGCAATGCGCGAGAGCCGGGGCTGAGATGCCGTGTGTTACCGGATCACCGGAGAAGACTGCTTCTTCATGAAGGTCTGGCTGCACTCGATCGACGACCTGGAGCCGGTCCTGGACCTGTTCACCCCGCACGGCCGGACCACCACCTCGATCGTGCACTCGGCGCCGGTCCTGCCGCGCCCGCTGCCCATCCCCGGCCCGGTCCGGGCCACCTGACGCGGCCCTTGACCCTCCCGCTACGGGAGGGTGCAGAATCACGGCCATTACTGCCCAGCGAAGGGAGCCACCTGCGCTATGAGCACCCTGGTGTCGATCGGCGACTTCTCCCGCATGACGCACTTGTCCATCAAGGCCCTGCGCTTCTACCACGACCAGGGGCTGCTGGAGCCGGCCAGGATCGACCCGGACTCCGGCTACCGCTTCTATGACCCCCGCCAGGTTCCCGTGGCCCAGGTCATTCGCCGGTTCCGTGACCTGGACATGCCGCTGGACCAGGTCAGGGCGGTCCTGCAGGCGCCTGACGTGGAGACCAGGACCAAGGAAATCATCGCGCATCTGACCGCCATGGAAGCCAAGCTGGCGGAGATGCAGATGAGCGTGGCCAGCCTGCGGGCCCTGCTCGAAGGGCCGGCCGACCGCCCGGCGGTGGAGTTCCGCTCGATCCTGGCGGCCCCGGCACTGGCCGTCCGCGAGACGGTGACCGCCGAGCAGGCCTGGGCCTGGGGCGCCGGTGCCTTCGAGGAGCTCTACGGCCGGATCGCCCGGGCCGGCCTGTCGCCCGCCGGCCCGGGCGGTGCGCTGTTCCCGGCCGGGTTCTACGAGCTCGAGCGGGCCGAACTGACCGCGTTCGTGCCGGTCAACGGCAGGACCGCGGCCGGCGGGCGAGCCGAGTCGCTGACCATCCCGCGGATGGAGGCGGCCGTGATGCTGCATGTCGGCCCGCTCGGGGACGCCGACCAGACCTATGGAGCACTGGGCACGGTCGTCGCCGATCGGGCCATCGGAGTCGCCGGGCCGATCCGCGAGTACTACCTCGTGCCGTTCGGCGAACCCGATCCGCCGGAGGGCTACCGGACCGAGATCTGCTGGCCGGTGTTCCGCACGGCCGCGGCGGGACCGGCCGCCGGCCGCTGAGCGGCGCCGCCGGCGGGCGGCTTGACTCTCCTGTTACGGGAGGCAGCAGGCTCGGGAGCATGACAGTAACCAGTAGTCCCTCCCGCTCCGCCCGGTCCTCGCCCAGCCGGCCGCTCCGCGGCCGGCTGCTGCGGAACCGCTGGTCCGCCCTGGCCGTGCTGATGATCGGCACGTTCATGTTCGTCCTGGAC
>CAWIHB010000021.1:0-108015 GCA_963835775.1 uncultured Actinomycetes bacterium
GGCGTGGCCGAGCTGGCCGCCGCGCTGATCGGCCCGAACAGTGCCCCGGTCATCGCGGTCGGCGAGACGGCGATCAACCTGACGCCCATCGGGGTCAAGGAGTTCGCGATCGCGCACTTCGGCTCGCACGACAAGGAAGCGCTGATCGCCGGCATCCTGGTCCTGCTGGCCGGGTTCGCCGCGCTGATCGGGGTGCTGGCGGTGCGCAGGATAGAGCATCCCGGGCCTGACCCCGTTCTTCACCTCGAACGCCAGCTTCTACCGGGTCGACACCGACCGGTGCTGCCCCAGGTGGCGCCGCAGGGCTGGACGCTGAAGATCGACGGGATGGTCTCCCGGCCGGTCGAGTTCAGCTTCGACGAGCTGCTCAAGCTGCCGCTGACCGAGACCGACGTCACCCTGGTCTGCGTCTCCAACCAGGTCGGCGGGCCGTACGCGGGCAACGCCCGCTGGCTGGGCGCGCCGCTGGCCGGCCTGCTGCGCCGGGCCGGGATCTTGGCCGGGGCCGACCAGGTTCTGTCTACCGCTACCGATGGCATGACGATCTCTACCCCCACCGCGACGATCATGGACGGCCGCCCGGCACTGCTGGCGGTGGGCATGAACGGCCAGCCGCTGCCGGTGGCGCACGGCTTCCCGGCCCGCATGGTGGTGCCCGGCCTGTACGGCTACACCTCGGCCACCAAGTGGGTCACCCGGCTGACCCTGACCACGTTCGCCGCGCAGCGGGCGTACTGGACCCAGCGCGGCTACGCCGCCGTGGCGCCGATCAAGGTGGAGTCGCGCATCGACGTGCCCAAGCCGCTGGCCCAGCTGGCGGCGGGCCGGGTGACGGTGGCCGGGGTGGCCTGGGCCCCGGCCGACGGCATCGCCGCGGTCGAGGTCAGCGTGGACAACGGTCCCTGGCAGGCGGCCCGGCTGGCCGCCGCCGACGGCATCGACACCTGGCGGCAGTGGATGTGGACCTGGGACGCCAGCTCAGGTCTGCATCAGCTCCAGGTCCGGGCCACCAGCAACGCGGGCGTGACGCAGGTATCGCAGCGCGCCCCGACCTTCCCGTCCGGAGCAACCGGCTGGGATTCCGCCGTGGTGACCGTCAGCTGACGGCCACCCGGACAACGCGGCGTTCGCCAAGATCCCGCCGGCGACGCTGAACAGCGTGCTGGGCAACAAGGCCGAACTGACCAAGATCCTCACCTACCACGTGGTCTCCGGCCGTTACACCCCGGCCCAGCTGGCCGCGGGCACCCCGCTCAAGACGCTGGAAGGCGCCACCGTCACCCCGGCCCTGATGGGCGGCACCTACGAGATCAACAGCGCCGACGTGGTGTGCGGCAACGTGGGCACGGCCAACGCGACCGTCTACATCATCAACACGGTGCTGATGCCGCCGTCCTCGTGAGGGTGGCGGGCCGCTTAAAACCACGGACCGTTCGGCATCAAGATCTTTCAACGACGCCGAACGGTCCGTGGTGTTACGGCGGCATAGCTCGACGATGGGATCGGGGTAGCCCAGCCGGCCGCGGGCCGCGCGGGCCGCCGGTTGAAGGTCTGGTTGGCCCTGGTGAGCCAGGGTCATCCCTGACGGGTGATGCGGGCCTCCGCCATGGCGACGCAGGATGCAGGCCATCAGAGCAAGCGGGTGAGCAGGCGGGAGAGATCCCCGTGGGCATTGTCGAATATGAGCCGGGTGCCGCGTTCCCGGGCGTGATCGGGCGGACCGCTGATGAGTCCAGGCCGGCTTGGCCGGCTCCGGTACGGGCCCGTGAGGGCGCGCCGAATGTGCTGTTCATCGTGCTGGATGACACGGGTTTCGGCCAGCTGGGCTGTTACGGCAGCCCGATCGCGACGCCCAGCTTTGACGCCCTGGCGGCGGACGGCCTGCGCTACAGCAATATGCACACGACGGCGTTGTGTTCGCCGAGCCGGTCGTGCATCCTGACCGGCCGCAACCACCACAGCAACGCGATGGCCTGCATCACGGAGCTGGCCAGCGGTTATCCCGGGTACAACGGCGTCGTCCCGTTCGAGAACGGCTTCTTGTCCGAGATGCTGCTGGAGCACGGGTACAGCACGTTCATGGTGGGGAAGTACCACCTGACGCCGAGCAACCAGGAGACGGGCGCGGGCCCGTTCGACCGGTGGCCGCTGGGCCGCGGTTTCCAGCGCTTCTACGGCTTCCTGGGCGGCGATACCAGCCAGTGGTATCCGGATCTGGTGTATGACAACCATCCGGTGGAGCCGCCGCGCACGCCCGAGGAGGGTTACCACCTCAGCGAGGACCTGGTGGACAAGGCGATGGAGTTCATCGCCGACGTCAAGCAGGTCGACCTGGCCAAGCCGTTCTACCTGAATCTGTGCTTCGGTGCCACGCACGCGCCGCACCACGTGGCGAAGGAATGGGCGGACCGGTACGCCGGCGCGTTTGACGATGGCTGGGACGCCTACCGGGAGAAGGTGTTCGCCCGGCAGAAGGAACTCGGCATCGCTCCGCTGGACGCCGAGCTGTCGCGGCACGATCCCGACGTGCCCGACTGGGAGTCGCTGCCCCCGGCGGCCCGTCGCCTGTACAGCCGGATGATGGAGGTCTTCGCCGGTTTCCTGTCCCATACCGATCACCAGGTCGGGCGGCTGGTCGAGTTCCTGCGCCAGCTCGGGGAGCTGGACAACACCCTGATCATGGTCATCTCCGACAACGGCGCCAGCGCCGAGGGCGGGCCCACCGGGACCACGAATGAGGCGCAGTTCTTCAACAACGCCCAGGAGCCGCTGGAGGAAAGCCTCAAGCTGATCGATGAGATCGGCGGCCCCAGGCACTTCAACCACTACCCGTGGGGCTGGACCTGGGCCGGGAACACGCCGTTCCGCCGGTGGAAGCGGGAGACCTACCGGGGCGGCGCCAGCGACCCGTTCATCGTCTGCTGGCCGCGGCGGATCACCGCCAAGGGCCAGGTCCGCACCCAGTACGCGCACATCATCGACATGGTGCCCACGGTCCTGGACCTGCTGGGCATCGAGCCGCCCGCGACGATCCGCGGCGTCACCCAGTCACCCCTGCACGGAGTCAGCCTCGCCCACACGCTGGACGACGCCGCCGCCGAGACCAACCACCGCACGCAGTACTTCGAGATGCTGGGCCACCGGGCGATCTACCACGACGGCTGGCGGGCCGTGTGCCCGTGGCCCGGCCCGTCGTTCACCGAGGCGGGCATGGGCTTCGGCCAGCCGATCTCGTCCCAGAGGCTGTCTGAGCTGGACGCCACCGGCTGGGAGCTGTACCACGTGGCGGAGGACTTCGCCGAGAACCACAATGTGGCCGCCGATCACCGCGACCGGCTGATCGCGATGATCGGGACGTGGTACGTGGAGGCCGGCAAGTACAACGTGATGCCGGTCGACGGCAGCGGCCTGGCCCGGATGATCGCCGAAAAGCCGCTCGTGGCGCCGCCCCGTGACCGCTACCTGTACCGGCCCGGGACGCAATCGATTCCGTTCTTCGCCGCCCCCAGGGTCCTGAACCGCCCGCACAGCATCACAGCGGACGTCGAGATCCCCGCCGGCGGGGCCGAGGGGGTGCTGCTGTGCCAGGGCACGGCGGTCGGCGGGTATTCCTTGTTCGTCAAGGACGGCAGGCTCCGCTACGTCCACAACTATGTGGGCCGGGCGGTGTACGGAGTGGAATCCGACACCGTCCTCCAGCCAGGTCGGCACGCGCTCAGGTTCGAGTTCGAGCCGACCGGGCAGCCGGACATGACCCAAGGCAAGGGCGCGCCCGGCAGGCTCCAGCTCTACGTGGACGGCACCCTCGCCGGGAACGCCGAAGCGCCCGTAACCACGCCGTTTGTCCTCAATCCCGGCGCGCTGACCTGCGGCGCCAACCCCGGCTCGGCGATCACCGACGACTACGCCAGCCCCTTCAAGTTCACCGGCACCATCCATAGCGTGACGGTGGACGTCAGCGGAAAGCTGATCGAGGACACCGAAGCCGAACTACGCATGCACATGGCCCGCCAGTAGCGATCCAACCGCGCGCAGAAGCAGATCGGCCGCGCACGCGACGGCGCCGGCGTAGCTGCCCAGGCCAGCGCGGCGCCGGCGCGTAGCCTGGGTGTGGCCAACCACGAAGCCTGAGTCAACCGCAGAAAGAGGCATTTCTGCATGGCTGGAACGGACCCGGCAGTCGGGGAACGGCCCCGGGTGGGGGTGTCGAGCTGCCTGCTGGGCGAGGAGGTGCGGTTCAACGGGGGGCACAAGCGGTTCCGGTTCCTGACCGACGAGCTCGGCCCGCATGTGGACTGGGTGCCGTACTGCCCGGAGGTCGAGATCGGGCTGGGCACCCCGCGCGAGCCGATCCGGCTCACTTTGGACGGCCGCCTGGTCAACCGGAGCGGCACCGCGGACCACACGCCGGCGATGGCCGCGTTGCCGCTGCCTGCCGGGGTCGACGGGTACGTGTTCAAGGCCAAGTCGCCGAGCTGCGGGATCTGGGGCATTCCCCGCTACCGGGACGACGGGGAGGCGTCCGGCGCGCAGGGCCGGGGACTGTACGCGGAGCGGGTGCTGGCCTCGTTCCCGCTGCTGGCGGTGGAGGACGAGGGACGGCTGAACGACACCGGGCTGCGGGAGGCGTTCGTGGAGCGGGTCTTCGCGGCGGCGCGGCTGCGCGGGCTGTTTTCCGGGTCGTGGCAGCCGCGCGACCTGGTGGCGTTCCACGCCCGGCACAAGCTGCAGCTGCTGGCGCACGACCCGGTGCGTTACCGGTCAGCCGGGCGGGTGGTGGCGGCGGCCGGCTCCGCGCCGTTGGCTGAGACCGGGTTGGCGTACCGGGAGCTGTTCTTGCAGGCGATGGCGGGGCGGGCCACGCCGGGCCGGAACGCCAATGCGCTGCTGCACGCCTACAGCCGGATCGGCCGGATGCTGTCCTCGCCGCTGGGTTCGGACCTGGTGGCCCGGATCGGCGCTTACCGGCGGGGCGAGGTGCCGCTCAGCGTGCCGGTGGCGCTGCTGGCCCACTACGCGGCCGGCGGCGACCTGCCCTGGCTGGTGTCGCAGACCTACCTCTCCCCTTTCCCGGCCGAACTGCGGCTCCGGCACGCGGTCTGACTGAGTGTTAGCGGCGTGGCGGACCCGCTGGGGCGATAATTCCGTCATGACAGACGTGATCGCCCGCGCTCGGCGGCATTCTTACGGGGACCTGCTGCACCGGACCGCCCGGCGGGACCCGGGCAAGCTAGCCGTGGTGGCGGGTGACGTCCGGGCCACCTTCGCGGATTTCGACCTGGCCGTGAACCGGTGCGCGCACGCCCTGGCCGGCCAGGGCCTGGCCAAGGGTGACCGGCTGGCGCTGCTGTCGCACAACTGCTGGGAGTTCGCGGTGCTGGCCTACGCCACCGCCCGGCTCGGCGTGGTGCTGGTCCCGGTCAACTTCATGCTCAACGCCGACGAGATCGGCTACATCCTGGGGCACTCGGGGGCCAGGGGGATCGTGGCCGAGGCCGCCCTGGCCGGCCCGGCCGAGGCGGCCCTGGCCGCCGCCGGGGTGGCCGATCCGGTCCGGGGCTGGATCGGGCCTTCGGCCCCGGCGGCCGGCTGGCAGGACGTCGGCGCCTGGTGGCGGACCGGGCCCGGGCACGCCCCGGAGACCGAGGTGGCCGACGACGACCCGCTGCGGCTGATGTACACCTCGGGCACCGAATCCCGGCCCAAGGGCGTGATGCTGTCCTCCCGGTCGCTGATCGCCCAGTACGTGTCCTGCATCGTCGACGGCGGCATGTCCCGCGACGACGTGGAGCTGCACACCCTGCCCATGTACCACTGCGCCCAGCTGGACTGCTTCTTCTCGGTGGACGTCTACCTGGGCGCCACGTCGGTCATCCTGCCCGGCCCCGACCCGGCCGCGATGCTGGCCGCCATCGAGCGGGAGCAGGTGACCAAGCTGTTCTGCCCGCCCACGGTATGGATCTCGCTGCTGCGCCATCCCGGCTTCGACGACGCCGACCTGTCCAGCCTGCGCAAGGGCTACTACGGGGCCTCACCGATGCCGGTCGAGGTGCTGCGGGAGCTGCAGCGGCGGCTGCCCGGCGTGCAGCTGTGGAACTTCTACGGCCAGACGGAGATGGCGCCGCTGGCCACCATCCTGCGCCCGCACGAGCAGCTCGAGCGGGCCGGCTCGGCCGGGAAGGCCAGCCTGAACACCGAGACGATGCTCGTCGACGACGATGGCCACCCGGTCCCGGCGGGCGAGGTCGGCGAGATCGTGCACCGGTCACCGCACGCCGCCCTGGGTTATTACCGGGACGAGGAGAAGACGGCCGAGGCGTTCCGCGGCGGCTGGTTCCACTCCGGTGACCTGGGCGTGATGACCGAGGACGGTTACCTGTCGGTGGTGGACAGGAAGAAGGACATGATCAAGACCGGCGGCGAGAACGTCGCCTCCCGCGAGGTCGAGGAGACCATCTACGAGCTGGACGGGGTGGCCGAGGTGGCGGTGTTCGGGATCGCCCACCCGCGCTGGATCGAGGCGGTGACGGCCGTCGTCGTGCGCCGGGCCGGTTCCGAACTGACCGCGGCCGACGTGCACGCCCACGTCAAGGCGCGGCTAGCCGGCTACAAGCGCCCGAAGTACATCGTGTTCTGCGACGCGCTGCCCAAGAACCCGAGCGGCAAGATCCTCAAGCGCGACCTGCGCGAGGCGCACGCCGGCCTGGCCCAGGACGCGCCAGGCTAGCCGAGCAGGCGGCGGGCGGCGGCGGCGATGTGGGTGGCGCTGATGCCGGACGCGTCGAGGAGCTCGGCGCCGGTGCCGGAGCCGGGCATCTCGCGGACGGCCAGGTGGGCGACGGCCAGGTCGGTGCGGCCGACGCCGGTCAGGGCGTCCACGACCGCGGACCCCAGGCCGCCCTCGGGGTGGTGGTCCTCGGCGATGACCAGCCGCCCCCCGGTGGCCGCGGCGGCCGCGGTCAGCGTGGCGGTGTCGGCCGGCTTGACCGAGTACAGGTCGATGACCCGGGCGGAGATGCCCGCGCCGGCCAGCTGGCCGGCGGCGGCCAGGCATTCGTGCAGGGTGATCCCGGCGCCGATCAGGGTGACCTGGTCGGCGCCGGTCTGGCGCAGTACCTTGGATCCGCCGACCGGGAAGGTCTCTCCCGCGTCGTACAGCACCGGGTAGGCGCCGCGGGTGGTCCGCATGTACGAGATGCCCGCCCGGTCGGCCATGGCCGCGGTCAGGGCGGCGGCGCTGGTCGCGTCGCTGGGGTACAGCACGGTCGAGCCGTGCACGGCGCGCAGCATGGCCAGGTCCTCCAGCGCCATCTGGGACGGGCCGTCGGCGCCGATCTCCACGCCGGCGTGCGAGCCGACCAGGGCGATGCTGGCCCGGGAGATGGCCGCCATCCGGATGAAGTCATACGCGCGGGTGAAGAACGCGGCGAAGGTGGACGCGAACGGCCGGTAACCGCGCACCGCGATGCCGACCGCGGCCGCGACCAGCTGCTGCTCGGCGATGAACATCTCGAAGTACCGCTCGGGGTAGGCCGCGGCGAACTGGTCGGCGAAGGTGGAGTTGCTCACCTCGCCGTCCATGGCCACCACCTCGGGGCGGACGCCCAGCGCGGCCAGCGTGTCGCCGTAGGCCTTGCGGGTGGCCACCTTCTGGCCCCGCGGGTAGCCGGGCAGCTTGACCTCCGCCCCGCCGGCGGCTGGCCGGGGCTTGCCCGCCTGCGCCGGGCCGGGGCCGCGGACCAGCAGGTGCCGTTCGCCGCCCAGTTCGACCACGGCCCGTTCGGCCATATGGGCCGGCAGGGGCTTGCCGTGCCAGTCCTCGCGGTCCTCGACCTCAGAAAAGCCCCGGCCCTTGCGGGTGCGGGCCAAGATGACGGACGGCTGGTGGCCGGCCAGGTCGCCCGCCTGGGCCAGCGCCGCGTCGATGGCGGCCAGGTCGTGGCCGTCGATGACGAAGGTCCGGGCGCCGAACGCGGCCGCGCGGGCCGCGTAGGTCTCCAGGTCCCAGCTCAGCTCGGTGGGGCCGCGCTGGCCCAGCCGGTTGATGTCGATGATCGCGATCAGGTTGGACAGCTTGTAGTACGAGGCCTTGTCCAGCGCCTCCCAGATCGACCCCTCGGCCATCTCGCTGTCCCCGCACAGCACCCAGACCCGGTACGGCGACTCGTCCAGGTACTTGCCGGCCAGCGCCACCCCGACCCCATCGGGCAGCCCCTGGCCCAGCGAGCCGGTGGCCACGTCGACCCAGGGCAGCACCGGGGTCGGATGACCCTCCAGCCGGGACCCGAACCGCCGGTAGCCGGTCATCAGCTCCTCATCCGAGACCACCCCGACCGCCTTGAACACCGAGTACAGCAGCGGCGAGGCGTGCCCCTTGGAAAAGATCAGATGATCGTTGCCCGCATGCTCCGGGTCATCCCAGTCATAACGCAGATGCCGGCTGACCAGCACGGCCAGCAGATCCGCGGCGGACATGCTCGACGTCGGGTGCCCGGACCCGGCCGACGTGCTCGACCGGATGGAATCGACCCGCAGCTGCTGGGCGAGTTCGGCCGCCAGAGCGAGATCGGCATCGGTGACGGGAGCGGGCATGAGCACCTCCGGGAAAGCAGGGCGGGCCGGTGTTGTGGGGAACACCCGTACCCGCATCGTCTCAGGCAAACATCCGGGCCAGGCGTCCGGGGCCGGCCGCTACCGTGGGAAGCGCGCGGCGGCGGTGTCCCTCCTATCCGCCGCCGCGCCTTCAGCCCAGGCGGGCGGCCAGGCCGTCGATGAACAGGTCGAGGCCGAACTCGAAGCGCTGGTCGATGCCGGCCACGATCACGTCGGCCAGGGAGGCGATGACCGGGAACCGGTCCGCGGGCAGCCGGCGGAAGTAGTCGCGGATCGAGGTCAGGTACTCCTCGATATCCAGGCCCTGCTTGATCTGGGCCGCGTAGACCGAGCCTTCGTAGACGTCGGCGTCGATGTAGATCTGCAGCCGGTCGATGGCCCAGACCGCCACCTGGTCGGAGAACCCGGCGGCGCGCAGGATGGCCAGCAGGCGCTCGATCACGCGCAGCCGCTCCGGCCCGGTAGGCATCGAGGCCAGCGAGGCCCGGGCGATGTCGGCGTGAGCGGCCCAGACCTGCTGGGCGTGCCGGGCGTAGGCCCTGAGCTGGTCCGGCCAGCGGGCCGGGTCGGGTTCTGGCACCTCGATCTCGGCGGCGATCCGGTCCACCATCAGCTCGATCAGCTCGTCGCGGCTGGCCACGTGCGCGTACAGCGACGCTGAGCCGGTGCCGAGGTCCTCGGCCACCCGCCTGGTCGTCACCGCGTCCAGGCCGTCCCGGTCCAGGATCGCGATGGCCGCGCTCACGATGCGATCCCTGGTCAGCGGCTCCTTGGCCGTCCTGGTGGCGGACATCATGGACCTGCTCGACTCGACGATCACCACGATTGCGGCGCCGACGATCTCGGCCTCGCTGCACGGCGGGCCTGGGTGACAGCCCGCTGCGGGCGGCCGTGACGGGCTTCGCACCGGTGGCGGCCGGCATCGTGATCGCGTCGCTGGCCTGCATGAACCTCATCACCAAGCTGGGCCGCAACCTGAGCCTGGCCGGCATCGCGGTCACCG
This sequence comes from uncultured Actinomycetes bacterium, assembly GCA_963835775.1. GTDB lineage: Bacteria > Actinomycetota > Actinomycetes > Streptosporangiales > Streptosporangiaceae > Palsa-504. The sequence continues at coordinate 9,617 of CAWIHB010000021.1, forward strand.
TGGGCGGGGTCGGCTGGCTGCTGGCCCTGGTGCTGCAGTCGGGGACGGCCGTCACGGCCGCGGCGCTGGCCCCGGCCATGGCGGTCATCGGCCTGGGCATGGGGGCCACGTTCGGCACCTTCTACGACATCGCCATCGGCGACATCGACCTGGCCGAGGCGGGCAGCGCGAGCGGCTCGCTCAGCGCCGTCCAGCAGCTGGCCAATGCGATCGGCCCGGCCATCGTGACCACGATCTACTTCGACGCCCTGGCCGGAGGCCAGGGTCACGCGATGACGGTCAGCCTGCTCGCGGTGATCGGCATCGGCGTGCTGAGCGCCCTGGCCATCCCGCTGCTGCCGCGCCAGGCGCAGCCCCAGCTTTAGGCCGGTGTCACTTCGCGGTGGCTTCCTCCGGCGTTATTGCAGGTCAGGGCGCAGATATCGGCACCTGGTGGCGGTAGCTTCGGGCTAGCCCGCCCCAGGGGCCGTGCCGGTCCTGATCCACCCGGGCTGCAGCGGCGAACACCGCCTTCCTCGCGGGTCCGGACCCAGCTGCCGCCGCGATGGCCAAGTCCGGCGTGTTGATTCGCTATCGAACAAGAATTTGTCTATAATGGTGAGCAGATAGATTCATCCGAACGGACGGTGGTATATGGGTCAACGGCCAGCTGACGGTGCTGCCGGGCGGGACGGGGCTCCCGGCCGGGAGCCGGCCGGGCCGTGCTTTGACCCGCGGTTCGACGGGGACCGGGGGTGGCGGCTGGTGCCGTCCCGTCCGGAGCGGCCGGAGTGGGAACTGGATGCGCTGGCCGATGACGAGCCGCCGCCGGTGGATGAGGACCCGTGGGGGTCGGGCCTGGACCCCGACGACCTGGCGCTCTGGCTGGATGAGGGACGGCTGGCCGCGGTGTACGCCGAGGCCGCCCAGGTGACCGCGGATGCGGCCCGGGCGCGGGAAAAGACCGACCGGCTGGGGCTGACCGCCGCGATGGGCGCGGTCGCGGCGGCGGACGGGCGGCGGGGTCCGGGGATGCCCGGGTCGGCCAGGATGTTCCCGGGGGAGTACACCAGCCGGGCGTCCGGGTTCGCGGGCGGGATGCCGCTGGATACCGCGCCGGGGTGCGTGAGCCTGGGCCTGTTCGCGGAGGAGGCGGCCGGGGAGGACGACTCCTATGCGGGGGCGTCCGATGATGAGCTGCTGGGTGTGATCTGCGGGTGGGACCGGGTGCAGGCGCACGCCGCGGCGCGCAAGCATGCGGCGGTGGCGGAGTTCATCCGCCGCCGCGCCGCCTCAGGCTCCGGGCTGACCGGGCCGGGGCGGATGCCGGCGGTGTGGGATGAGTTCGCCCCGGTGGAGCTGGCGGCGGTGCTGGGTGAGTCGCGGTGGGCGGCGGACGGGCTGCTGGAGGTGGCCGATGCCCTGGAGGTCAAGCTGCCCGGCACCAAGGCGGCGTTCCGGGCCGGGATCATCACCGAGGCCAAAGCCGGGATCATCGCCCGGGCCACCGCCCTGCTGGACCCCGAAGAGGCGCGGGCGGCGGAGGGGCTGGTGCTGGGCCGGGCCGGGCGGCTGACCCCGCCGGCGCTGGCCGCCGCGATGGCCCGGGCGGTGATGCAGGTCGCGCCGGACAAGGCGAAGAAACGCCGCGAGCAGGCGGCCCGGGAGGCGCGGGTGGAGCGGTGGGCCGAGGGGTCGGGGAATGCGGGGCTGGCCGGGCGGGAACTGCCCCCGGCGCAGGTGCTGGCCGCGGATCAGCGGGTGAACGCCTGGGCCCGGGAGCTGCGGAAGGCCGGGGCCGAGGGCTGCATGGACGAACTGCGCGCCGTGGCCTACCTCGACTTGCTCCTGAACCGCGACTCCCGCCCCACCCCCGGCACCCCGCCCGGCGGTAATGGGCATCACGAAGGCGACGCTGCTGGACCTGGCGGACCGGCCGGGTGAGATCGCGGGTATCGGGCCGGTTGATCCGGACCTGGCCCGGGACCTGGCCGCCGCGGCGGCCGCGAACCCGAAGACCACGTGGTGCGTGACGGTCACCGACGCCGACGGGCACGCCATCGGCCACGGCTGCGCCCGGCCCGCACCCCGGAACGAACGCGGCAAACGCGGCGCCCCCGGCAAACACGGCGCATCCGGCGGGCACGACCCGCCCGGCAGCACCGGCGGAACACGGTTCACGTTCACGCCGGACCGGCGGGACGGGCCGCCCGGCGGATGGGGGACCTGGCGGCTGGCCACCGGAATACCGGGGCGGCCGGACCTGATCATCAGGCTCGGGCCGATCAGCACCGATCCGTGTGATCACCGGTACCAGGCCCGCGGGCATGACCCGATGCCGACCACGACCAGGCTGAGCGGGGCCGCCACCGCGATGCGCTGGGACACGGCCGCGACCGCGACCACGGCGATGACGCCGACGACGGCGATGATGGTGAGTTCCATGACAGCGTCAATTGTCGGTGACCGTTATGCTGGAGCCCTGGCCGAGAGGCGCTGCAACGGGCGGGAGCCCGCCACGCTCGGTCAGCTCCGTGTATCAAGGGCGCCTCCTGTAATGGGAGGCGCCAATGCAGAAATCAGACCCGCACGGGACGGCCGAGGCCCTGCGTGAGCTGCTGGGACAGCGGATCGCGGTGCTGGACGGGCCGTGGGGCACGCTGCTGCAGGGCGCCGGGCTCGGCGAGGCCGACTACCGCCCGGAGTGGCTGCGCGATCATCCGCGGGACTTGGCCGGCGACCCGGATCTGCTGAACCTGACCCGCCCGGACCTGGTCCTGGACATCCATAACCGGTACCTGGACGCGGGCGCGGACATCATCACCACCAACACGTTCACCGCCACCAGCATCGGCCAGTCGGACTACGGGCTGCAGTCGCAGGTGCGGGAGATGAACCTGGCTGGGGCCCGGCTGGCCCGGCAGGCGGCCGACGCGGCGGGCGGCCGGTTCGTGGCCGGGTCGATAGGCCCGCTGAACGTCACGCTGTCGCTGTCGCCGCGGGTGGATGACCCGGCGTTCCGGGCGGTGGGCTTCGACGAGGTGTACGCCGCCTACGCCCAGCAGGCGGCGGCCCTGGCCGAGGGCGGAGCCGACCTGCTGATGATCGAGACGATCTTCGACACGCTGAACGCCAAGGCGGCCATGGCCGCGATCCGCGACGTCGCGCCGCAGCTGCCGTTGTGGATCTCGGTCACGATCGTCGACGCCAGCGGGCGGACGCTGTCCGGGCAGACGGTCGAGGCGTTCTGGCGTGCGGTGGAGCACGGCGAGCCGCTGATCGTGGGGGTGAACTGCTCGCTGGGCGCGGCGGAGATACGCCCGTACATCGAGGAGCTGTCCCGGCTGGCCGGCACGTACACCGCGTGCCATCCGAACGCCGGGCTGCCCAATGCGCTGGGCGGCTACGACCAGGCGCCGGCGCAGACCGCCGAGCTGCTGCGCGGGTTCGCCGAGGCGGGCATCGTGAACGTGGTCGGCGGGTGCTGCGGGACCACGCCCGCGCACATCGCCCGGATCGCCCGGGCCGTGACGGGCCTGCCGCCCCGGCCGGTGCCCGCGCCGCCGGCCCGCACCCGGTTCAGCGGCCTGGAGCCGTTCGAGATCGGGCCGGACACCGGGTTCGTCATGATCGGGGAGCGCACCAACGTCACCGGGTCGAAGCGGTTCCGGCGGCTGATCGAGTCGGGCGACCACGCGGGGGCCATCAACGTCGCGCTCGAGCAGGTGCGCGGCGGCGCCAACCTGCTCGACGTGAACATGGACGCCGACCTGCTCGACGGCGAGCAGGCCATGACCACCTTCCTGAACCTGCTCGCCACCGAGCCGGAGGTGGCCCGGATCCCGGTCATGATCGACAGTTCCCGGTGGAGCGTGCTGAAGGCCGGGCTGAAGTGCGTCCAGGGCAAGGCCGTGGTCAACTCGATCAGCCTGAAGGAGGGCGAGGGCCCGTTCCTCGACCAGGCCAGGCACATCAGGAACCACGGGGCCGGGGTGGTGGTGATGGCCTTCGACGAGCAGGGCCAGGCCGACACGGTGGAACGGAAGGTGGCCATCTGCGGCCGCGCCTACGACCTGCTCACCCAGCAGGCCGGCATCGCCGCCACGGACATCATCTTCGACCCGAACGTGCTGGCCGTGGCGACCGGCATCGCCGAGCACAACGGTTACGCCAAGGCGTTCATCGACGCGCTGCCGCTGGTCAAGCAGCGCTGCCCGGGCGTGCGGACCAGCGGGGGCATCTCCAACCTGTCCTTCGCCTTCCGCGGCAACGACGTGGTGCGCGAGGCGATGCACTCGGCGTTCCTGTTCCACGCGGTGCGGGCCGGGCTGGACATGGGCATCGTCAACGCCGGGCAGCTCGCCGTCTACCAGGACATCCCCGCCGGCCTGCTGGAACTGGTCGAGGACGTGATCTTCGACCGGCGGGAAGACGGCACCGACCGGCTGCTGGCCTTCGCCGACACCGTGCGCGGGCCCGGCACCGCCCGCGTGGTGGACCTGGCCTGGCGCGACGCCCCGGTGGCGCAGCGGCTGTCGCACGCGCTGGTGCACGGCATCACCGACTTCATCGAGGCCGACACCGAGGAGGCCCGGCAGACGGTGGCGCGGCCGCTCCAGGTGATCGAGGGGCCGCTGATGGACGGCATGAAGATCGTCGGGGACCTGTTCGGGTCCGGGAAGATGTTCCTGCCGCAGGTGGTCAAGAGCGCCCGGGTGATGAAGCGGGCCGTCGGCTACCTGGAGCCGTTCATGGAGGCGGAAAAGCTATTGGCAGGCGCCCAGGCCGACCGCGGCCAGGGCACGATCGTGATGGCCACGGTCAAGGGCGACGTGCACGACATCGGCAAGAACATCGTGGGCGTGGTGCTCGGCTGCAACAACTACCGGGTCATCGACCTGGGGGTGATGGTCCCCGCGAACGTCATCCTGGACACCGCGACCGCCGAGGGCGCCGACGCCGTGGGGCTGTCCGGGCTGATCACGCCGTCGCTGGATGAGATGGTGAACGTGGCCACCGAGATGCAGCGCCGCGGGCTGAAGCTGCCGCTGCTCATCGGGGGCGCCACCACCTCACGCCAGCACACCGCGGTGCGGATCGCGCCCGCCTACCACGCCGCGACGGTGCACGTGCTCGACGCCTCCCGGGTGGTCGGCGTGGTCGCGGACCTGTTCAGCGACGACCGGGCGGCGGGGTTCGCCGCCGCGAACCGGACCGAGCAGGAACAGCTCCGGGATCAGCACGAGACCTCACGGCGGGCGCCCATGCTGACCCTGGAGCAGGCCCGGGCCAACCGCGAGCGAGTGCCGTTCGGTGACCTGCCGGTGCCCGCGTTCACCGGGATCCGCACCGTCCAGCCGGACCTGGCCGCGCTGCGCGAGCTGATCGACTGGCAGTTTTTCTTCCTGGCCTGGGAACTGAAGGGCAAGTACCCGGCGATCCTGGGCCAGCCGGCCGCACGCGAGCTGTTCGACGACGGGAACGCTCTGCTGGACGAGATCATCGCGGGCGGCTTGCTGCAGGCCCGGGGAGCTTATGGCTTCTGGCCCGCGCTTGGTGAGGGTGACGACATCCTGGTCTCGGCTGAGCGGGGACCGGTCCGGCTGCCGATGCTGCGCCAGCAGACCGCCAAGCCCGCCGGCCGGCCCAACCGGTGCCTGGCCGACTACGTGGCGCCGGCCGGGGACTACCTGGGCGGATTCGCCGTGGCCATCCACGGCGCCGAAAAACTCGCGGCCAGCTACCAGGCCGACCGCGACGACTACCAGTCGATCATGGTCAAGGCCCTGGCCGACCGGCTGGCCGAGGCGTTCGCCGAGTACATCCACCTGCAGGCCCGGCGCGAGTGGTTCGAACCGGAAGCCCGCCCGTCGCTCGAGGACCTGCACGCCGAGCGCTTCCGCGGCATCCGGCCGGCCTTCGGCTACCCCGCCTGCCCGGACCACAGCGGCAAGCCGGCGCTGTTCGGCCTGCTCGACGCGGGCCAGGCCGGCCTGGCGCTGACCGAGTCGTATGCGATGACCCCGGCGGCCAGCGTCAGCGGGCTGATGTTCGCGCACCCCGAGGCGCGTTACTTCACCGTCGGGCGGATCGGCCGGGACCAGGCCGAGGACTACGCCGGCCGGCGGGGCGTCCCGGTGTCCGAGGCCGAACGGTGGCTGCGGCCCAACCTGGCCTACGACCCCAAGTAGCGCTTGGGCGGGAGGGGGAGGAAGCCGCTGGTGCGAGCGGCGTAGGCGGCGTAGGCGGGGCGGGTGGCGGCCATCCGCTGGTCGGTCAGGCGCTGGCCGGTGCCGCGGGTCAGGATGAACGTCATCAGCAGCGGGGCGAACACGGTGGCCAGGCCCGCCCAGGAGCCCAGGCTGATCAGGAACAGGCCCCACCACATGCAGAAGTCCCCGAAGTAGTTGGGGTGGCGGGTGTAGCGCCACAGGCCGCGGTCCATGATCAGGCCGTGGTGCGCCGGGTCGGCCTTGAACCGGGCCAGCTGCCAGTCGCCGACGGACTCGAACACGAACCCGGCCAGCCACACTGCGGCGCCGATGATCACCAGCGGGCCGGCCGCGGCCCGTTCGGACATGCCGGCCTGAACCGGGACGGTGGCCAGCCACAGGATCAGGGCCTGGAGCAGGTAGATGGTGCGCAGCGCGTAAGCGTTCGGATTCCCCTTGGCCTTGGCCAGCAGGTCGCGGTAGCGCGGGTCCTCGTCCTTACCGCGGTTCCGCCAGCCGACGTAGGCGGCCAGCCGGACGCCCCACAGCACCGAGGCGGCCAGCAGCACGTACCGGCGGGCGGGCTGGCCGTGCCCGGCCGAGGCGAGCAGGCTGACCAGGGCGACCAGGGCCAGGCCGACACCCCAGGCCGTGTCGACCACGCTGTGCCGGCCCGCCCGCCGGGCCACGGCGAAGGTGACGGCCATCATGACCAGCAGCGCGGCCGCGCTGGCGAGAAGCGTAAGGCCGAACGATCCGGCCTGGATGCCGCCGGTCACCGGGCCGGCCGCACGGCGAGGATCTGGTCGACGCCCATCCGGCCATGCTCAAAGGACAGCGCGCCGCCGGCCAGGTACAGACGCCAGACGCGGACCTGCTCCGGGGTGAGGAGCTCGCTGATGGCGGGCAGGTTCTGCTCGAAGTTGTCCAGCCAGGCCCGGATGGTGGTGACGTAGTGCTCGCGCATGGCCTGGACGTCGGTGACCTCGAACCCGGCCGCCTCGATCAGCCCGACGGTCTCCCCGACCTGGCGCATGTGCATGTCCGGGGCGATGTAGGACTCGATGAACGGCCCGCCGCCCGGAGCGCGGGGACCGCGGGACATCTGCTGGATGAGCAGCCGGCCGCCCGGGCGCAGCAGCCGGTACAGCGCGGCGCAGAACGCCGGGTAGCCGGCCGCGCCGACGTGCTCGCCCATCTCGACCGAGGCGATGGCGTCGTAGGGGCCGTCTGAAGTGTCCCGGTAGTCCTGGATCCTGACCTCGGCCCGGTCGGCCAGGCCCAGCCCGCGGACGCGCTGGCGGACGTAGCCGCCCTGCTCGCGGGACAGGGTTACGGCGGTGACCCGGGCCCGGTGGTGGCCGGCGGCGTGCACGGTGAGCGAGCCCCAGCCGCAGCCCAGGTCCAGCAGGCGGCCGCCGGGCTGGAGCTCCAGCTTGCCGCAGATCAGCTCCAGCTTGGCCCGCTGCGCGCCGGCCAGGCCCTGGCTGATCGGCAGAGTGTCCGCGCCGTCCCACCAGGCACACGAGTAGGCCATGCTGGGATCCAGGATGAGCTGGTAGAACGCGGCGGTCAGGTCGTAGTGGCCGGCGATCACCGCGCGGTCCCTGGCCCGGGAGTGCAGGCGGCCGCGGACGTGCAGCTCGCAGCCGGGCGGCGCAGGCGGCGGCCATACGGGTATCTGCAGCTGGGCCACGGCCCTGATCGCGGCCAGGGCGGCCGGGGCCAGCCGGGCCAGGCTGACCCGGGCCCGGGTGCCGAGGACCTGGCGCAGCCCCTCGGTCAGGTCGCCGTCGACCTCCAGGTCGCCGCTGATGTAGGCGCGGGCCAGGCCGAGCTCGCCGGGACGCCACGCGATCCGCTGCAGCGCCCGCGGGGAGCGGATGACCAGCACCGGGCCGCCGGCAGGCCCGGCCTCGCTGCCGTCCCACAGCCGCAGCCGCACCGGCAGGTCGAGGCCGGCCTGGGACTTGACCAGGGCGGCGATGACCTGGGCGGCGTCTGGTTCCGGGGCCGGGGTCATATCCGGGCCAGGGTGAGCTGGCTGACGCCGATGTAACCGGAGCGGAAGCCGGCTTCTGAGTAGGCCAGGTAGAAGGTCCACATGCGCTGGAACACGTCGTCGAAGCCGAGCCGGGCGGCCTGGCCGGCCCGGGCGCAGAACCGGTCCCGCCAGATCTTCAGGGTCTCGGCGTAGTGCGCGCCGAAGTCCTCGCGGGCGGTGATCCGCAGCCGGGTGGCGCTGGCCAGGCTGTGCTCGATCGCGGTCAGGGACGGCAGCAGCCCGCCGGGGAAGATGTACTTCTGGATCCAGGTGTAGGTGTGCCTGGTGGCCAGCATCCGGTCGTGCGGCATGGTGATCGTCTGCAGCCCGACCCGGCCGCCGGGGGCCAGGTGCGCATCGAGCGTGGCGAAGTAGGCGTCCCAGTAGCGCTCGCCGACCGCCTCGATCATCTCGCAGGAGCAGATGGCGTCGAAGCTGCCCTCGATGTCGCGGTAGTCGCGCAGCTGCACGCTGACCTGGCGGGCCAGCCCAGCCCGGGCCACCCGGTGCGCGGCGTAGGCCTGCTGCTCCCGGGAGATGGTCACGGTGGTCACCATGGCCCCGCGCCGCGCGGCCCGCAGGGCCAGCTCACCCCAGCCGGTGCCGACCTCGAGCAGCCGGCCGCCCGGCCCGACCCCGGCCCGGTCCAGCAGCCGGTCGATCTTGCGCTCCTGGGCTTCGGCCAGCAGGTGGTCGGCGGCCAGCGGCGTGCCGCCGGCGCCGGTGGCCCACAGCGCCGAGGAGTAGGTCATGGTCTCGTCCAGGAACAGCGCGAACAGCTCGTTGGACAGGTCGTAGTGGTGGCCGATGTTGCGCCGGGCGCCCTCGCGGGACTGCCGGTCGGCGGCCGGCGGCCGCCGCACGGCCAGGCCGCGCATCTGCTGCAGCCAGGGCGGGACCAGGTCGGCGGCGTGGGCGGCGAACACGGTGAGCAGGCCGGTCAGGTCCGCGCAGTCCCAGTCGCCGGCCAGGTAGGACTCGCCGAAGCCGATCAGGCCGGAGACGCCCAAGCGGCGGAAGAACGACCGGGGCCGGCGCAGCACCATGACCGGGGCGCCCGGCGGGCCCGCGCCGAGCAGGCGGCCGTCCGGGTAGCGCACCAGCAGCGGCAGCCGGGCCACCGCCCGGGTGAACAGGGCCCGGGCCACGGCGGCGCGGGCCGGGGAGCCGCCGGCGGTCGCGACGTCGGGCCAGCGCCCGGCGTCGACCTCCGGCGGCGCGGTGTGCTGCATGCTCATGGTCACTGAACGCCCTCCTGGGGTGGATGTGCCGGCCGTGGCACGACGGGAAGCCCGCGCAGGTAGAGCCGGATTCCCTGCCAGCGGATCAGCGCGGACACGGCCACCGTGGACCAGGGATGCCGGGCCGCGGCGGCGAGCAGGGCCCGCGCGGTGGCCGGGCGGCCGGTGCCGCGCACGCTGGCCACGAACCGGTTCCCGTCCGGGCGGTCCAGCGTGACGGTCAGCGCCAGCCGCGGGTCCGGCGGGCGCGGTTCGGGCAGGCTCATCCGGTAGCCGCCGTCGACGGGATAGAACGGCGAGACGTAGAACTGCTTGGTCACCTGGGCCCGGTCGCGTTCGTCGGGGCGCAGCAGGTAGGCGTGCCGCTGCCGGTAGGTGTTGTGCACCTCGGCCACCACGCAGGCCAGCGTGCCGTCGGGCCGGTGGCACCAGTAGACGGTGAGCGGGTTGAATACGTAGCCGAGGACCCGGGCGTTGGTGAGCATCATGATCTTGCCGCCCGCGGTGTCGACGCCCCGGGCCGCCAGGAAGCGGTCCAGGTTGGCCCGGATCGGCCGGCCGGGGTCGCCGAGATGGTCGCGGGGGTCGAAGCCGGCCAGCAGTTGCAGGGCCGGGCCGAGCCGGGGCAGGTGATCCAGGTCGACCAGCCACTGGTAGGTGCGGTAGGTGAACACGTTGCGCAGCGGCGCGGTCCGGGCGTGGGTGATCCGGCATTCGTACAGCGCGGCGTCCGGGGCCAGGGGGCGCGAGCCGGCCATCACCAGGCGCCTCCGAGGGCCCGGGCCGCCTGGGCACCGGACCGGCAGCCGTCCTCGTGGAAGCCCCAGCCGTGGTAGGCGCCGGCGAACGCGCTGACTGGCGTGTTCAGCTCGGGCAGGCGGCGCTGCGCGGCCACCGAGGCCGGGGTGTAGGCGGGGTGGGCGTAGTCCATCCGGCCGATCACCCGCTCGGGGTCGACGGCGTCCTCGCCGTTCAGCGTCACGATGTAGTCCTGGCCGGGTGGCAGCTGCTGCAGCCGGTTCATGTGGTAGCTGATCCGCTGCGGGGCCTGGGCCCGGCAGTGGCCGAGCTCGTAGTTCCACGAGGCCCGCACGCCGGGACGGCCGGGCAGCAGCCGGGTGTCGGTGTGCAGCAGGGACGGGTTCTGGGTGTAGGTGAAGGCGCCGAGCACGTCCCGTTCGGCGCGGGTGGGCCGGGCCAGCAGCCGCAGCGCCTGGTCCGGGTGGGTGGCGATGACCACGGCGTCGAAGTCCAGGGCCTGCCCCGAGGCGTCCCGGATCTCGGCGCCGTCCGGGTGCCTGACCACGGCGCGGACCGGGGCGCCGAGCCGCACGCAGGCCAGCTGCCTGCTGGCCCGCTCGACGTAGCACCGGGAGCCGCCGGTCACGGTGCGCCACGGCGGCGAGCCGGACACCGACAGCATCCCGTGGTTGGCCAGGAAGGCGAACAGGTATGCGGCCGGGTACTGGCGGGCCGTGCCAGCCGGGCACGACCACACCGCCGCGACCAGGGGCAGCGCGAAGTGGGCCTGGAAGTAGCCGGAGTAGCCGCCGCCGCGCAGGAACTCGCCGAAGGTCAGGTCATGGTCCGCGCCGACGGCCAGCAGGTGCCGGGCGGCGCGGTGGAACCGCGGGATGTCGGCCAGCATCCGCACGAACCGGCCGCCGCCGCGGCGCAGGCCCGCGGTCAGGCCGGCCAGGCCCCGCTGGCCCGCGTAGTCCAGGCCGCAGCCGGCGCAGTGCACCGACATGCTCATCTCCGACGGTTGCGTGGCCACCCCGAGCTCGGCGAACAGCCTGGTCAGCAGCGGGTAGCTGGGCTCGTTGTAGACGATGAAGCCGGTGTCGACCGGGACTGAGCCGACCAGGTGGGTGTCGGCGTGGCCGCCCAGCCGGCGGTCGGCCTCGAACAGCGTGACGTGCGCGCCGCGGGACAGCACGTAACCCGCGGTCAGCCCGCTGATCCCGCCGCCGATGACGGCGATCCTGCGCCCGGTCACTACGTTCTCCCTCCCGCTGATCCCTATTCGGGGCTAACCGGCGTGCGGATTGCCGGGACCGCGGTTCTGGTCAACGCCTTAAATCAATACTAAGATACCTTAAAAATACGAGGTTAAACCATAGGGGATAGCGGAGGGTAGCGGTATGCAGCTACGCGAGGCCGCCGAAGTGCTCGGGGTGCACTACCAGACCGCCTACGGGTGGGTGCGGCAGGGCGTGCTCCCGGCCCGGAAGGCCGGGCGTGGCTACGAGGTCAGCGACAGCGACGTGGCCGCGCTGGCCGAGCGCCGGGCCTCCGGCGCCGCGCCGCGGGCCGAGGTCCGGGTCCGGGACTGGTCAGCGCAGGCGTCCCGGCTGCACGACGCGATCGTGGCCGGCGACGAGACGCTGGCCCGGCACGGTTTCGACCGGCTGGCCCAGGGCGTGCCGATGATCGACCTGTGCGAGCGGGTCATCACGCCCGCGCTGCGCCGGGTGGGCGAGGAATGGGCCACGGGCCAGGTCACGATCGCGGCCGAGCACCGGGCCAGCGCCATCTGCGAGCGGCTTATCGCCGCCCGGGCGCAGCAGCCGCCGGGCCGCCCCCGGGGCATCGCGGTGGCGGCCACGCCGCCGGGCGAACGGCATGCCCTGCCGGGCCTGATGGCCGCGGCCTGCCTGCGCGAGGATCGCTGGCTGGTCCATCACCTGGCCACCGACCTGCCGGTGGCCGAGGTGATCGGGCTGGCCTCGGAGGTCGGCGCCGACCTGGTGGTGCTGTCCTCGGCCACCGCCGAGACGGCCCGGGCCGCCCGGCGGGCGGCCCGGGAGATCGGGTTCTCCACGCCCGGGCTGCGGGTCCTGGCGGCCGGCCGAGCGACACCCTGAGCCAGCTGCTCGAGCTGGCCAGGAAGGCCTCCCCCGCACTGGCTTAACCCAGGCCGGCTTAACCCAAGCGGTGGCGGCCGACGAAGTCAGAAAGCTGGCCGCGCTGCTCGGCCGGGTCGGCCGCGGCCGGCACCGCCAGCCGGGTGACCCCGGCGGCAGCGTAGGCGGCCACGTCATCGGCGGTCATGCCGACGCTCGCGCCCGGGTACAGGGCGACGTGCTCGGTCAGGTAGAACGACTCGAACCCGCACTCTTCGGCGTGCCGGGCCACGGCTTTCATGGCGTCGGGGTCGACGCCGTAGTAAGCGGTGTTGTAGACGACCCCGAACTTCACTGTGTCCTCCCGTTGAGGCTGGCGGCGTAGCCGGCCGCCCCGGCGCGGACGGCGGCGTGCACGGCCCGGGCGATCCGGGCTCCCCAGAGGGAGCGCGGGCCGGTGAAATCTTCTTCCCGGGTGCCGTCAGCGGGCGCGGCGACGCAGATGGCGTCGGTGGCGGTCCCGGTGCCGGCGAACCCGGCGTCCAGCACGGCCTGGGTCTTGGCCTCGGTCGCGGTGACCACCGCGTTGACGAAGGCGGCGTCGGTCAGCGGCACCGGCAGCGCCACGATGACGTTGATCGTGCCCGGCCGGGGCAGCGGGGCCAGTTCGGGGTCGGGGCGCCCGGACGGGGCCGCGGCCCAGGTCGGGATGCGCAGCCCGACCGTGGCGGCGGCGTGCACCTGCTCGTCCCGGGCCTGGGTCAGGTCGGTGACCTGCGCGGCGGTCAGCAGGCCGATGCCCGGCCCGGTCAGGGCCAGGCCGCGGGCCAGCTCACCCAGGTGCCCGGCCGGGTCGGTGCGGGCGTAGCCTGCCGGGACCTGGGCGTTGAGCACCCACTCGCGCGGCCCGAGGCCGCCGCCGAGCACGCCGCTCGAGATCATCCGGTAGCCCGGGCCCGGGTGCCACAGGGCCATGGGCAGGTCCAGCCCGTCTTCGGCCCGCCAGGTCAGGTCCAGCCGCATGTTCCTCCCCGGGGATCGCCCGCCGGCCGCGGCCTGGTGGGGCGGGGGGCGGGAACCACGGACCGTTCGGGATAAAAATGCTAGCCGGAGAGGGGGAGGGGTGGCCGGGGAGTAGGTGATCAGGGTCTGGTCCGGGTAGTCGGCGACCTGGAGGACGACGTGGGAGTAGTCGACCGGGCCGAGCCGGGGATGGCGCAGTTTCTTCGAGCCGCTGCCGGGCAGCCCGCGCCGGTCAGGACGACGCTGACGCGCTCGCCGAAGAATAGATCGACTCCGACACGCTGTTGAACCATTTGTTGAGGCTGTCGAACGTGGTGTTCGGGCCGTTCCAGGCGATGATGAAGGCGTTCTCGGTCGGGTACGACCAGGCGTAGGCGGGGTCGGTGTTGCTGCTGTCGGTCCACTCGCACTCCAGGACCTGGCCGGCCCGGGTCTGGAAGTTGGAGTCGTGCCATGTCGTCGTCCCGGTGGCGCTGCTGTTGCCCGCGGCCGGCGGGCAGCTCGGCCCCTGGCTGGTGCCGGTGAATCCCCACCAGCTGTTGAAACTGTTCCAGGCCGCCTGGTAGTTGGCGGAGCTGTTCATCTGGTAGGCCTCGATCAGGCCGTTGGGCAGGCCTGGGTCGTTGCACTGCAGGCCCTGGGTCAGGCCCGGCGCGCTGAAGGGCGGCGTGAAGCTCTTGCACTGCGTGGCGGGATCGTCCACGTCGTCGGGCAGCAGTTCCACGAGCGGGAGGGTCGGATGCGGCGTCGGCGGGTGAGTCGTCGGCGGGTGAACCGTCGACGGACTGATGGTGGGGCTGGCCTTGGGGTTGGCAGACTTCGCGAACGGGACGATGCTGGCGGCCGCGGCGACCGCGAGGTACAGCACCAGCACCCCGGCGACGCTCGCCGCCGCGATGATCGGGCCGCGGTTCCGCTTCCGGGGCCGGGAGGCCGGTGTGGCCGGTGTGGGCGGCCAGCTCATTGGAGGCCCGGCCGGAGCGCCCGGCGGGGGGCCGCCCGGAGCGCCCGGCGGGGGATAACCCGGGTAGCGGGGGTCAGGCCAGCCCTGAACGGGCGGGCCCTGAACTGGCGGGCCCTGCGGCGCGCCGGTCACCGTGGACGCATCGGAGATGGGGTCGCGCGGGGGCTGCCATCCGCCCTGCTGACTGGCCGGACGTACCGGGTAACCCAGGGCCCGGGCGTACTCGGCGGCGATCCACAGGCTGGCGTCCGGTTCGATGGCCCGGCGCTCGCTGAGCGTGCCCGCCACCATCTGGACCGCGGTATCCGGGCTGATGTGCTGCTCCTCGACGTGCCGCCTCAGCTCACCCGCGACGTCGGCCTCAGCGCCGGTGACCAGCAGATTCCGCTCCCGCGGCAGGTCCGGCAGAAGGTCGGTGACGACGTTGGCGAGGATACGGGAGTCGCTCAGCACACGCGGGCCGTAATCGGTGACCGCCGTATTCAGCGCGTCGCGAGCCTCGCCTTGTCCATCAAATTGCTGTCCGCTCATTATTGCGTCCCTCCCCGGACCTGTTTTCTGGTTTGGCTGCCGCTGCTGACGGCACGCCCAGCGGGCACCCGAATAACGCCGCCAACCCCCATGTCCCGAATCCAGGCAAAAGCCCCTGTGGGGACAGCCGTCACTTGATCCCCAGGGACATACCATTAGTTTCTGCTGGGATTGTACGTCCGGGGCGTAAGGCAGTAAATAGCGCAAACCGCCCGGCCTGAGTTGATCATTCTCCGGCTGGCCAGGACCTATCGCGGCGGGATCTGGGCCCGGGTCACGATCCGTGTGGCCGCCGGGATAATGCGCGGCGGGAGACCGCCCGCGGCGGGAGACCGCCCGCGGCAGGCGGGCCGGCCGGGCGGGAGCTCTCCGCGCGGTCACCTCGTCGTCCGGTAAGGCAGCGCCGGGCCCGGCCGCGGCCCGGCGGCCGGATCGATTTACCTGGCAGAAACAGGAATTTACTTCTGGTCAATAATTCCCGGGTATTTACGCTCTACTGTTTCTAGCGGGGCAGCTGGGCTCGAAAGAAACCGGGGAATATATGGACATGACAGTATGGGAATGGTTTGAGCGGCGCTCGTTCCAGCACAGCGAATTCCGCGAAAGAGCCGGGGAGCACCCGGCCGTCACGCTGATCCTGCCAGCCAGGAATGTGGGCGCGACCATAGGCCCGATCCTCGATACGGTCATGGGCCTGCGGGCCAGGACCGGCCTGCCCGGCCAGGTGGTCGTGGTGGACGCGGACTCGCCGGACGGCACGGCCGATATCGCCCGGGCGCACGGCGCCGAGGTGTATTCGGAGAATGCGCTGCTGCCCGGCTACGGGCCCGTCCAGGGCAAGGGCGACGCGATGTGGCGGGCCCTTTCCGTGGCCCGCGGCGATATCGTCATGTTCGCCGATGCCGATACCGCGGATTTCGGTGCGCATTTCGTCTACGGCACGCTCGGGCCGCTGCTGGCCGACCCGGCGATCCAGTTCTGCAAGGCCGCCTACCGGCGGCCGTTCCGGCAGCAGGAGAAGTACGTGGCCGACGGCGGCGGGCGGGTCACCGAGCTGATGGCCAAGCCGCTGCTCAACCGGTTCTACCCGGAGCTGGCCGGGTTCGTGCAGCCGCTGGCCGGCGAGTTCGCGGCCCGCCGGGACCTGCTGCGCAACCTGCCCTTCCTGACCGGGTACGGGGTGGAGATCGGGCTGCTGATCGACGTGCTGGCCCGGGTCGGCCTGGCGGCTATGGCCCAGGTGGACCTGGGGGCCAGGCAGAACCGGCACCAGCCGCTGTGGGACCTGGCCAAGATGAGCTCGGTGGTCCTGCATGCCGTGTCGCTGCGGGTCCCGGCGCTGGAGCGGCCGCTGCCCGCCGCGGACGCGCCCGGCCTGTGGGCGCTGCGCCAGCCGGAGATCTACCTGCATGCCGTGGCCACCGCGGACGGGCTTCGCCTCGACGAGCACCTGACCGAACTGCTCGAACGGCCGCCGCTGGCCACCGTGGCGCCGCTCGCGGCGGGGATCGGAGCGGAATAGGCCCGAGCGGGTGGAGTAGCTTGAGGCCATGCACGTGGTCGGACTGGTGCTGCATCCCCAGCGGGACTGCGGCGGCGCGGTGGCCTCGGTGCTCGACTGGGCCGACCGGCGGGGCATCCAGGTACTTGGCATCGACACCGAACTATCCCGGCTGGCCTGCTCGGCCAACCCGGTCAGCGCCGAGGAGCTGCGCCGCCGGGCGGACCTGCTGGTCAGCCTGGGCGGCGACGGCACCATGCTGCGGGCCATGCGGCTGGCCGACGGGCAGCGGTTCCCGGTCCTCGGGGTCAACCTGGGCAAGCTGGGCTTCCTGGCCGAGGTCGACGTGCCGGACCTGGCCGGCGCGCTGTCCGCGATCGACGCGCACGGCTTCGTCACCGAGCCCCGGCTGGCCGTGGACGCGCACATTGGCGGCGAGGTCATCACCGCGTTCAACAACGTGGTCTTCGTCCGGTATCCGGGCCAGAAGTCGGCCCAGGTAGCGGTCCGGGCCGCGGGTCACCGGTTCGTCAGCTACGCGGCGGACGCGATCGTGGTGGCCACGCCGACCGGCTCGACCGCCTACAGCTTCTCGGCCGGCGGGCCCATCATGAGCCCGGCGGTGGAGGCCCTGCTGGTCACGCCGGTCGCACCGCACTCGGCCTACAACCGGGGGCTGGTCATCTCGACCGGGGACGAACTGGCCCTGGAGATCCTGCCCGGCAGCGGCCGCCTGGCCGTGGAGGCCGACGGCAACCTGGCGGCGAACGTGGAACCCGGCGATCAGATCCAGCTGGTGTCGCGGCCGGGGGCGGCCCGGGTGGTCCGGCTGGGCCGCACCACGTTCTACGAGCGGGCCCGGCGCAAGCTGCGGCTGACCGATTCCGGCGAGATTCCGCTGACCTGGGGTGAGGATGCCGTCCCATTCGGACACCTACCTGCACGGCCATCATGACAGCGTGCTGCGCTCGCACCGCTGGCGCACCGCGGAGAACTCGGCCGGATACCTGCTCCCCCACCTGACCGCCGGCGCCCGGCTGCTCGACGTGGGCTGCGGGCCGGGCACGATCACCGCGGACCTGGCCGCCCGGGTGGGGCAGGTGACCGCGATCGACGCGGCCGAGGACATCCTCGGCCAGGCCCGGGCCGAGGCCGAGCAGCGGGGCCAGGCCAACGTCAGCTTCCAGCCCGGCGACGTGTACCACCTGGACTTCCCGGACGGCAGCTTCGACGTGGTGCACGCCCACCAGGTGCTGCAGCATCTGTCAGAACCGGTCGCCGCGCTGGCCGAGATGCGGCGGGTGTGCCGCCCGGGCGGGCTGATCGCGGCCCGCGACGGCGACTACGCCGGGATGCTCTGGTATCCGCAGGAGCTGGAACTGGCCGAGTGGCAGGCCCTGTACCGCAAGGTGGCCCGGGCTCTGGGCGGCGAGCCGGACGCGGGCCGGCACCTGCTGGCCTGGGCCCACGCGGCCGGCCTGGAACAGGTCGAGGCGTCGGCCAGTGCCTGGGGCTACAGCGGTCCGGACCGGACCTGGTGGGGCGAGTCGTGGGCGCGGCGGCTGACCGAGTCGCCGTTCGGGGACCGGGCCGTCGAGCGTGGCCTGGCCTCCCGGGAGGACCTGGAGCGGCTGGCCCGGGGCTGGCGGCGCTGGGCGGAGGCCGAGGACGCCTGGTTCTGCATCCCGCACGGCGAGATCCTGGCCCGGATCTAGCGGGCGCGGCGGCCGAGGTGCGGGGCGGGAGAACCACGGGCCGTTCGGCATCAATGAAGAAGGGAGCCGAACGGGCCAGGCGGCACGGTCCGTGACCAGCTCAGGCGTCGCGGCGGGTGATCGCCGCCGCGGCCAGCAGCAGCGCCACGGCGGGCCAGGCCAGCAGGACCAGCAGGGACAGGGCCGGGGCGAACAGGTTGGTGGCCGGGTGCAGCGCGGTGACCTGGTGGGCGGCCTGGAGCAGGGTGAACCGGGAGACGCGGCCGCCCCAGGGAGACGGGAGCACGCCCAGGATGGCGGGCAGGAAGATGACGCCGACCAGGGCGGCGATGCCGCCCGCGGTGTGCCGGACGATGACGCCCAGGGCCAGGCCGAGCAGAGCTACCACGGGCAGCAGCAGGCCGTCGGCCAGCACGGCGCCCGGCACGCCCGGGTGAGCCAGTGAGACGCCGTGGTGCTTGCCCGACAGCACCGCCTGGACCAGCCCGAACGAGGCGAAGGCGACCAGTTCGCCCCCGACCAGGGTGACCGCGCCGACCGCGGCGGCCTTGGCCGCGAGCACCGCCCGGCGGCGCGGCACCGCGGCGAACGTGGTGCGGATCAGGCCGGTGCTGTACTCGCTGCTGAAGCCCAGCACGCCCAGCACGCCCACGGCCAGGACCGCGTACTCCAGGCTGATGAAGCCGGGCAGCAGCGGGTCGACCGCCGGCGCGCCGTTACCGCCCGCCTGGGTCAGCGTGAACGCGACCAGCGTGCTGATGGCGACCGGGGTCAGGACGGCGACCAGCAGCGCCCAGTAGGTCGAGCGGACCGACCACAGCTTGGTCCACTCCGAGGCGAGCACGTCGCGGGCCCGGACGGCCAGCGGGACCTGGGCGGTCATGACGCGGCCGCCTGGCTGGCGCGGTACTCGACGCTGTCGCCGGTGAGGTCCAGGTAGGCCTGCTCCAGGGATGCCGTGCGCGGGATCAGGGCGTGCACGGCGATGCCGTGCTCGGCGGCCAGGTCCCCGATGGCGGGCGCGTCCAGGCCGGTCACGGCCAGGGCGCCGTCATCCTGCGGGGTCACGGTCGCGCCGCGGGCGGCCATCAGGCTGGCCAGCTCGCCGGAGCGGGGCGAGCGGACCAGCACGTCCCTTCGGGCGCTGGACTCGATGAGCTGGGCGGTGGACACGTCGGCGATCAGGCGGCCGCGGCCGATGACGATCAGGTGGTCGGCGGTCTGGGCCATCTCGCTCATCAGGTGGCTGGAGACCAGGACGGTGCGGCCGCTGACGGCCAGGGCCTTGATGAACTGGCGGAACCAGGCGATGCCCTCGGTGTCCAGGCCATTGACCGGCTCGTCGAACATCAGCACCGGCGGGTCGCCCAGCAGCGCGACGGCGATGCCGAGGCGCTGCTTCATGCCCAGTGAGAAGCCCTTGAGCCTGCGGCCCGCGACCGCCTCCAGGCCGGTCAGCCGCAGCACCTCGGTCACCCGGCGGCGGCCGATGCCGTTGCTGCGGGCGATCGAGGTCACGTGCGCGGCCGCGGTCCGGCCCGGGTGCAGGGCGGTGGCGTCCAGCAGCGCGCCGACCTGGTGCAGCGGGCGGATCAGCGTTTCGTACCGCTGCTGGTTGACCCGGGCGCTGCCGCTGGTCGGGGCGTCCAGGCCGAGGATGATCCGCATGGTGGTGGTCTTGCCCGCGCCGTTCGGGCCGAGGAAGCCGGTCACGTGGCCGGGCCGCACGGCGAAGCTCAGCCCGTCCAGCGCGGTCACCGCGCCGTACCGCTTGACCAGCTGATCCACCTCGATCATGGCGTTTGCTCTCCTCCTAGGTGGCCATCAGGCGGTCGGCGATGGTGTTGACCGGGATCATGCGGCTGGTCAGCACCACGTGGGTGCGGCCGTCGCGGCGACGGACGGCCAGGTAGGCGGTGGCATCGTAGCCGATCCCGGCTGCTATCGCGACGTCGCCGTCCGGGGGAAGCAGCCAGCCGAGACCGGTGCGGGCGCTCCCGGGTTGGTCGGGTCCGGCCTGCGGGGTGAGCGCCTCGTGCGCGAGGGACTCGGGCAGCAGGGATGACCACCCGAGCCCCAGGCGCACGAGATCGGCCCCCG
This sequence comes from uncultured Actinomycetes bacterium, assembly GCA_963835775.1. Lineage (GTDB taxonomy): Bacteria > Actinomycetota > Actinomycetes > Streptosporangiales > Streptosporangiaceae > Palsa-504. Next base: position 29,773 of record CAWIHB010000021.1, read on the forward strand.
TCGACCACATCCCGGCCACGGCCTGCAGGGCAGGCACCCGGGGCGGGACCGGCCGGAAGACGCCCTCGCGGGTGAGGGCGTAGCCGGTGACCGCGCCGGCCGGGACGCTGGCCGGGCGGTCGGGGAACGACGATTGGCGCAGGCCCAGCGGGGCGAGCACCAGGCCGGTGACCGCCTCGGCGTAGGGCTGCGCGGTGACGTCGGCCACGAGCTGGCCGAGCACGGCGATGCCGCCGTTGCTGGGCCGGACCGCCCCGCGCGGGCCGGGGCAGGCGATGATCGGGCCCATGACCGCGGCCAGGTCCTGTACGGTGTCGGCGTACAGACTGCGGGGCGGGGGGTTGTCCACGCCGGAGGTGTGGGCGAGCACTTCGCGCACCGTGATCGTGTCGTCGGCCAGCCGCACCGCGCGGAGGTAATCGTTGACCGGGCGGTCCAGGCCGGCGCGGCCGTCGGCGACCAGCCGGAGCACGGCGGTCGTGGTGACCAGCGCGGTGACGCCGGGCGCCGGGAACAGGTGGCCGGGGTCCAGGATCTCGTCCCGGTCCAGGTCGGCCCAGCCCAGGGCGAGGACCCAGGGCTCCTGGCTGGCCTGGTCCGTGCTGGCCTGGTTCGGGGCCGGGGCGCCGGCCAGGAGGAGGGCGGGCAGGCCCAGGTCGGCGAGGGCGGCCGCGGCGATGGCGGGCACCTCGGCGGGGACCTCGCCGCGGGTGCGGGGCGGGGCGGGTTCCCGGTGGTCGCGGACCTTGCCGCCCAGCGGCAGGGCGCGCAGGCCGGCCAGGCGGTGCGGCGGCTCGTCCTCGACCGCCACCACGTACTCCAGGTCACCCATCCGGACCTGGGCCCGCAGCGGGACCTGCTTGATGACTTCGAACTCGCCGCGCAGGTCGGCGGCCATCTGGCTGACGGCCTGGACCAGCCGGGCGGGCGGGATGGCAGCCAGGAACTGCTCGCTGAAGTGCTCCTGCAGCTCGTCCTCAGCGGGGGCCGTCCAGCCGGGCTGGCCCGCGCCGGAGAACCGGTCCCGCAACCAGCGCAGCTGATCCAGGGCGGGGCTGCCGGGCTCGGCCGCCTCGTTCGCCTCGTTCGCCTCGGCCGCCTCGCCGATGGCTTGCTTGAGGACGGCCCAGCTCGGCTCACCGTACTCGCGGGCGATGGCCAGCTGCGCGTCGTGCAGGGTGGGGAATTCGCCCGCGGCCAGGCGCCGTTTGGCTTCGAGCTTTAGATGGCGCAGGTTCGGCCGGCCGGGCAGGGAACGCGATCCGCCGGGCATGGCAGTCCTTCCCCTCACGCCCGGGGTCCGCGTGCTTCGGGCGGGAAAGACTCGCCGTGGATCGAAGCCGTGCAACCGGTGAGCTTGCAGCTCTGCCCGCGGACCATGAGGCGGCCGGAACCGCCAGAACCGATGCTACTCCTCTGGTCGCGTGGCTGACGCCGTCGGGGAAACGCTACCTTCCGCGCTGCAGATATCACAATGCGTGGCATAGACTAGGGGCCGAGGTTACTCCTGAGCTGTGGGGGGTTATGGGTGCTCCTCGGGGATCCAAAGCCGAGCCGGCTCTGGTCCCGGACCGGACGCGCCGTGGCGGGCAGGCGGCGGCCGTGCTCGACTTCGCCGTGGCCCGGATACTGGGGGACGACACCGGGCTGGGCGCGCTGCCCGCCGTGCTGGAACGGCTGGTGGCCGCGTTCGGCATCCGCGCCGCGCTGGCCTTCCAGGCGTCCGCGGGGCAGCCCGCCACGGTCCTCGCGGTGCATCCCCCGGGCGCCGCCGGTCCCGCGTTGCTGGCCAAGCTCGGGGCGATGTCCCTGGCCCAGCGGGGCAGCCCGGTACCGCTGACCCTCGAGCCCGGCGAGTGCGCGGGCTCCGGCGCCACGGGCTCCGCCAGCGCGCTGCTGGCCTACTCGGTGCCCGTCGACGGCCAGTGCCTGTGCGCGCTGGCCCTGATCGGCGACACGGCGAGCTGGAACGAGGAGGTCCGCGTCACCGCGCACGCGGTGGCCGTGATGGTCGCGACCCAGATCCGCCACGCCAACGACCTGGCCCAGCTGGTCGAGCGGCAGGCGCTGACCCGGGCGCTGATCGCCGCGGCACCGGTCGCGATCCTCGCCATGGACTCCCGCAGCCGCGTCATCGAGTTCAACCCTGCGGCGGAGAAGCTGTCCGGCTTCCGGAGGGAAGATGTGCTGGGCCGGGAACTGGCGGACTTCCTGGTCGCGGAGTCGTTCAAGCCGCGGTTCCGCGAGCACATCCGGACCTACGTGGAGACCGGCGACCCGGAGGAGTTCACCGGGGCGATGGGCATGGCCATCCGGCACGCGGACGGCACCGAACACATGGTTGAGCTGACCCCGGTGCAGCTGACCCTGGGCGGCGCGCCCGTCTTCACCGGCTTCCTGCGGGACCTGAGCGAGATCGAGCGCTCCCACGCCGCGCTGGCCGACCAGACCGAGCGCCTCAACTGCATGATCGCCACCGCCATCCCCGGCGTGCTCATCACCGACGAAAACGGCCTGGTCACGAACGTCAGCCAGAGCTTCGGCACCATGTTCGGCCTCGGTGAGCCCAGCCGGCTGATCGGCGCCTCGGCCGCCTCGGTCCTGCAGAGTATCCAGGGCACGTTCGCCGATCCCGGCGACTTCCTCCGCCGGGTCGCCGAGGCGTCCCAGGCCCGCCAGCCGGTGTCGGGGGAACAGGCGCCATGCACCGACGGCCGCACCCTCGAATGCGACTACTGGCCCCTGGTGGTCAACGGGCGCTACCGCGGCAACCTGTGGTTCACCTGGGACATGTCGGAACGCAAGGTCCTGGAGGAGCAGCGCCAGCAGATGCTGGAGGCCGAACTCGCCGCGCGCCGACTGGCCGAACAAGCTCAGCGGCAGCTCGAGGAGCAGAACGAGCGGCTGCTCGGGCTGGACGAGGTCAGGAACCAGTTCCTGGCCATCGTGTCGCACGAGATGCGCACCCCGCTGACCTCGATCGTGTCCTTCACCGAGCTGATCAGGGGGGAAGCCGAGGGGCTGACCCCGGAGGGCGTGCGGTTCCTGGACATCATCGAGCGCAATGCCGACCGGCTGTACCGGCTCATCGGCGACCTGCTCATGCTGGACCGGCTCGAGGCGGGCGCGCTGCCGCTGGAACTGGCCGACGTGCAGCCCGCCGACCTGGTCACCGAGGCGGTGCGGACCGCGGCCCCGGCCGCGGCCAAGCATGGCATCACGCTCACCGTGGACGCCACGCCGGGACCGGCCGTGCCGGGCGACCCCCGGCGGCTGCTGCAGGTGCTCGACAACCTGATCGCCAACGCGGTCAAGTTCTCGCACCGCAGCGGGCACGTCCACGTCACCGCGGGCTGCGCGGCGGGCAGCTGGCGGATCGACGTGGCCGACTCCGGCATCGGCATTCCCGCCGAAGAGGCCGACCAGCTGTTCACCAGGTTCGTCCGGGCCTCCAACGCGCGGACCGCCGGGCTGCCCGGCACCGGGCTGGGCCTGTCCATCGTCAAGGTGCTGACGGAGATGCACGGCGGGCACGTCGAGGTGCACAGCACCCTGGACGAGGGCAGCACGTTCAGCGTCTTCCTGCCCGTGGCGGTTTCGTGAGGGGCCGGGTCCTGGTGATCGAGGACGACCGGGACATCGCCCTCGGCATCCGCACCGTGCTGACCAGGAGCGGGTTCGACGTAGCCAATTCGGCCGACGGGAGGCAGGGCCTGCGCACCTTCCACGACGCGCGCCCGGACCTGGTCGTGCTCGACATCGGGCTGCCGACCCTGGACGGCTGGTCGGTGCTGGAGCGGATCCGCGACCTGAGCGACGTGCCGGTGCTCATCCTGACCGCGCACGGCTCCGAGGCCGACAAGGTGCGCGGGCTGCACGGCGGGGCCGACGACTACCTGACCAAGCCGTTCGGCAACCGGGAGCTGGCCGCCCGGGTGGAGGCGCTGCTGCGGCGGCCGCGGACCGCCGCCGAGCCGGCCGAGGTGTATGACGACGGCAGCCTGCTGGTCCGGCTGGACTCGCGGGAGGTCAGCGTGGACGGCGCGCCGATCGCGCTGACCCCGACCGAGTACCGGCTGCTGGCCGCGCTGATCAAGCACCCCGGCCAGACCCTGGCGCCGGAGCAGCTGCTCGAGCTGGCCTGGAACGACCCGCTGGGCATCGGTCCGGAGCGGGTGAAGTTCGGCGTCATGCGGCTGCGCCGCAAGCTGGGGCCTGGCGTGGCCATCGAGGCGGTGCGCGGCTTCGGCTACCGGTTCGTGCCCCCGCGCGATTAGACCGCGCGATCAGACCGCGCGATCAGACCGCAACTCACCTGCACCGGAGCCGCAACTGCGGCCATGCAGGCTGGGCGCATGAGGGATGCTCAGGCCACGGCCCAGGGACGGATCCTCGTGGTCGAGGACGATCCCGAGGCCGCCTTGTTCGCCGTCTACGTGCTGGCCAACCGGGCCAGCTTCGAGGTCACGCACACCGCCGACCCGGCGGTGGCGCTGGAGCTGGCCGCGGCGCAGCCCTGGGACCTGGTGCTCACCGACGTGGAGATGCCGGGCATGACCGGCCTGGAGCTGCTGGACGCGCTGCACCGGGTGGCGCCGGCCCTGCCGGTGGCGGTGCTGTCCGCGCACGCGTGCCCGCCGGCCCTGCTGGCCCGGGCGGAGGTGTTCCTGAGCAAGCCGGTGCGGATCGATCAGCTCATCAGCACCGCCACCACCCTGATCGGGCGGGCCAGGCATACCGGCCAGTAGGGTTAGAGCCGTGCCTATGGACGTGCGGACATGACGGCGGTCGCCGGGGCGGGTGTGGTGGTGACCGGCGCGGGCGCAGGCATCGGCCGGGCCCTGGCCCGCAGGCTGGCCGCGGGCGGCGCGCGGGTGGTGGTCAACGACCTGGACGCCGCGGCGGCCGCCGTGGTGGCGGGAGAGGTCGGCGGCTACGCCGTGCCCGGGGACGTGGCCAGCGAGCAGGGCGTGCGGGAGCTGATCGCGGCCGCCCGGGGGCACCTGGGCGAGATCGACATCTACTGCTCCAACGCGGGGATAGCGGCCGGCGAGGGCCCGGACACGCCGGAGCAGACCTGGCTGCGGTCCTGGGAGATCAACGTGATGGCCCACGTCCGCGCCTCGCGCGAGCTGCTGCCCGGCTGGCTGGCGCGCGGCCGCGGATGTTTCGTGGTGACCGCGTCGGCGGCCGGGCTGCTGACCATGCTGGGCGCCGCGCCGTACTCGGCGACCAAGCACGCGGCCGAGGCCTACGCGGAATGGCTGGCCGCCACCTACGCCCACCGCGGGCTGGCCGTGCACTGCATCTGCCCGCAGGGCGTGCGGACCTCCATGCTGGCCGGCTCCGGCCGGGCCGGGCAGGTCGTGCTGGCCGGCGCCGCGATCGAGCCCGAGCAGGTGGCCGAGGCGCTGTGGCAGGGCCTGGCCGACGGCCGGTTCCTGATCCTGCCGCATCCGGAGGTGCGCGGCTACTACGAGCTGCGGGCCGGCGACACCGACAAGTGGCTGCGCGGGATGAACCGGCTCCAGCAGCGGATCGAGGAGGGGTTATGAGCGAGCCGGAGGGGCGCGGCGCTGACTGGACTGAGGAGCGAGGAACGAGCGACGAGGGAAGGCGGCGCCTCAAGAGCGCCCCGGAGGCGAGCGGGAGGCAGCAGTGAGGGCATGGCAGGTGCGGGAGCTCGGGGAGCCACGGGACGTGCTGGCCCTGGCTGAGGTGCCTGATCCGGAGCCCGGGCCCGGGCAGGTGCTGGTGCGGGTGCTCGGCGCGGCGGCGAACTTCCCCGACGTGCTGATGTGCCGGGGCCTGTACCAGGTCCGCCCGCCGCTGCCGTTCACGCCGGGCATCGAGCTGTGCGGCGAGGTCGTGGCGGCAGGCGCCGGGGTGACCGGGCTTGCTGCCGGGGACCGGGTGCTGGGCGGGTCGGCGCTGCCGGCCGGGGCGTTCGGCGAGCTGGCCCTGATGAACTCGGGTGGAATTCTGCCCGCCCCGGACGGGCTTGACGACGCGGAGGCGGCGGCGTTCTTCATCACCTACCAGACCGGGTGGTTCGGGCTGCACCGGCGGGCCCGGTTGGCGGCGGGTGAGACGCTGCTGGTGCACGCCGCGGCGGGCGGGGTCGGCAGCGGCGCCGTGCAGCTCGGCAAGGCGGCCGGCGCCCGGGTCATCGGCGTGGTGCGCGGCGAGCAGAAGGCCGAGGTGGCGCGGGCCATGGGCGCGGACGTGGTGGTGGACCGGCTCAGCCAGGACTTCGTCGAGGTGGTCAAGGAGGTCACCGGCGGGCGCGGCGCCGACGTGATCTACGATCCGGTGGGCGGCGAGACGTACGCCAGGTCCACCAAGTGCATCGCGTTCGAGGGCCGGATCCTGGTCATCGGCTTCGCCAGCGGCGAGATCCCCTCCGTCACACTGAACCACGCGCTGATCAAGAACTACTCGATCGTGGGGCTGCACTGGGGCCTGTATCAGACCAAGGAGCCCGCGGCCATCCCCGAGTGCCACGCGGAGCTGTCCAAGCTGGTGGCCGAGGGCCAGATCCGGCCGCTGATCGGCGAGCGGCTGGGCCTGGCCGACGTGGCCGACGGGGTGCAGCGGCTGGCCGACGGCAGCACCGTGGGTCGCCTGGTGTTCACCCCCTGAGCATGGTCCAGGCCAGCCGGCTCGAACCGATTCGCGCTCCGGCGCTTTATACGGGGCGGGCCCGGGGGCGCAGGTGATGGGTGGGCAGGGCGCGCCTGGCGTACAGCCCGCCCTTCGGGACATGGCGGCCGCCCGGGCCGTTGACCAGGCCGATCAGCCGGAAATTCCGGTTGAAGTAGGTGTAGAGGGCCGGGGTCCACGGGATCTGGCCCTGGCTGCCGGTTTCCAGCCACACGTAGTGAGCCCGGCCGAACTCCGCGTACCACAGCGCCGTGACCGAGGTCACCACCTGGCGGGAGGAACCCCGTTCCCGTATGATCCCCCGCATTATTAACTACGCAGCAGGCCATTTGGTTGCTGCCGGAATCCAGAATTCTGCGCAGCCGGGCAGTTCTTACCGCAAGGGCGCAGCGGGGCTATCCAGCGGCGAGTGAAAAGTGCTGCGGAAGATGCCCGTGGTGGCCGCGGGACGCCGAATTTCGGCGGCGCCGTGTTTCGGGCTCGTCCGGTGGCGGCGGTGCCGTGTTTCGGGGGCGCCGTGTGGCTGTGTGGCCTTGGTACCGGACGGGGTGCCGCCCGCCGGGCACTACAGGCGGCGGGCCGCCCGGGGCCGGGCATCGCGAGAACCACCTTCACCAATAAACGCACAGGTATCAGGTCGAATTCGATGGGTGTGACACTCTGCTGGCTCTTTCCCGCAGAGTGTCACTTTCATGGGCTGATGCTGGCTCAGGCGTTGAGGTAGGTCGGGTGCGGCGGGCGAGATCGCGGCGGCTTTCCAGCCCTGGTGCCAGGTCGCCGGCGGATAGGATGCGGTCAATGTCCAGTGACCGGGGAGTTTCCGGGCCTGTCGTCAGTTCTCCTTCGACGGGCAGACGATGGGTGCCTGCCGCCGTGTACGCGGTGCTGGGCGTCGAACTGGCGGCGGTCATCGCGTTCGCCGCCAGCTACAACGCCCTGGACTTCCGCATCTACATGTGGGGCGGGCAGGCCGTCCTGCACGACACGCGGCTGTATCTGGTCCTGGCCTACGGCCACTGGTTCACCTACTCGCCGTTTGCCGCCGTCGTGTTCGTGCCCATGGCGGCGCTGCCGCTGGCGGCGGCCCGGGTGCTGTGGGACCTGGCCTCGGTCGCGGCGCTGGCTTATTCGCTGGCCCTGATCCTGAAGCTGGCCGGCTGGCGGACGTCTAGGCTCACCGTCGCGGGCGTCACCGCGGCCGCGATCGTGCTCGACCCGGTGTACCAGACACTGTTTCTGGGCCAGATCAACCTGATCCTGCTGGCCTTGATCCTGACCGACGTGTGGCGCGTGTCCCGGGGCCGGAATGCCGGTCTCGGAGTAGGCATCGCGGCCGCGATCAAGCTGACGCCCGCGATCTTCATCGTGTTCTTCCTGCTGGCCAGGAGGACAAAATCGGCCTTTATCGCGGCTGGCACATTCATCGGGTGCGGGCTTATCGGGCTGATAATCGCGCCGGGAGCTTCGAAGCTTTACTGGGAGCATCTTTTCTACGACACCAAGCGCGTGGGCGCGCCGTATATCAGCAATCAGTCCCCCTACGCGGCCGCGATCCGGATCGCCGGCGGAGCGGCCCATATCGGCGCCTGGTGGGCGGTGATCCCGCTCGCGTTGGGTGCGACCGGGGTGGCCGCGGCGGTGCTGCTGGCCCGGCGCGGCGAGTGGCTGGGCGCGACGGCGGTCACCGGGACCGCGGGCCTGCTCATCTCGCCGATCTCGTGGGCCCATCACTGGGTCTGGATCCTGCCCGCCCTGGTGGTGCTGGTGCGGGCCAGGCACCGGGTGGCCGCGGGCTTCGGCTACCTGCTGTTCGCGGTGGCGCCGTTCTGGTACACGCCGCATTCCGGCGGGCCGCGCGAGTACGGGTGGCATTGGCTGCTGACGCTGGTGGCCAACTGCTACCTGATCGCCGGGCTGGCCTTCCTGGCCTACATGACCTGGGACGCCTGGCTAGGCACGCCGCGCAGCCAGGGCCAGACGGAGGATCCCGGCGCGGGCGGCCGGATCCAGGGTGCCGCCGCCGGGTTCGAGCGCGGCCAGGGTGACGCCCTTGACCACGGCGAGGGCGGCGTGAGCACGGACGATAGCGGAGCGGTCCGCACCCGGCCCAGCTAGCACCGCCTCAACTGATGGCTGCCCAGGCCGCAGGGCCGGTCTGAGCGGGCGGGGCCCAGGACCGCAGAAACCTGGTTGCCCGCCGCCGCGGCGCCGGTCCATGGTGGGACGGTGCTGATCAGACGGGAAGCGGGAACCGACGCGGCCGTGATCCGCGCCGTCACGGTGGCCGCGTTCGCCCAGCCGGGCCGGGAGCCGCCTGAGGGCAGGCTGGTCGACGAACTCCGGGCCAGCCCGGCCTGGATCGGCGTGCTGTCACTGGTGGCGGCCGGGCCCGACGGCGAGGTGATCGGGCACGTGGTGTGCAGCCGGGGCCACGTCGACCAGGCGCCGGTGCTGGCCCTCGGCCCGCTGAGCGTCCGGCCGGACCGGCAGCGCGGCGGCGTGGGGAGCGCTCTCATGCACGCGGTGCTCGGCGCGGCCGACGCGCTCGGCGAGCCGCTGGTGGCGCTGATCGGGAACCCCGCCTACTACCGGCGGTTCGGGTTCCGGCTGGGTGCGGAGTACCAGATCACACCGCAGGTGGACGCCTGGCGGCCGCACTTCCAGGTCCGCGTGCTCACCGGCTACCGGCCCTCGGTGCAGGGGATGTTCCGCTTCCCTGAGCCCTTCGACCGCACCTGAAGCCCGCGGCCTGGCCGGTTAACTCAGTGCGATTCAGCACAGGGCGATGCCGCTGTGCACCTCGAGGGCGCGGCCGGTGATGCCGGCGGCCTGGTCGGAGAGCAGGAACGCCACCCGGGCGGCGACGTCGGCGGCGCTGCCGAACCGGCGCAGCACGATCGTCTCGGTCAGCGGGGTGGCCTCCGGCACGATCGCGGTCAGGTCGGCGTGGGTCGTGCCCGGCGTCAGGGCGTTGACCCGGATCCCGTACCTGACGGTCTGGCTGGCCAGCGCCCGGGCGAACCCGGCGACCCCGCCGCGGGCGGCCGGGTAGCCGTCGGCGCCGTGCGCGTACACGCCGGACACCGAGGACACCAGGACGATCCGGCCCGACTGCCGCCGCATCATGGCGGCCAAGGTGGCACGGCACAGGTGGAACACGCCGTCCAGCCGGGTGTCGATCACCGCCCGCCAGTCGGCCTCCTCCATCAGCGCCAGCGGCCGGTCCCTGGTCATCCCGGCGCAGGTCACCAGCGCCTCGGCTGGTCCCAGCTCCTCCTCGGCCCTGGCCACCCAGGCCGCCGCCTCGGCGGCGTCGGCCGGGTCGGCCCGGACCGCGAGCACCCGGGCGCCGAGCTCGCAGGCGGCCTTCTCGACCACCAAGGCGGACAGGTCGCCGCCGTCGTGGCAGAAACTGATGTCCCAGCCGTCCGCGGCCAGCCTGCCCACCGTAACGGCACCGATGCCCCGGGAACCCCGGCTGACCAACGCGACGCGGCCGCGACCCTGGCTCACCACACCACCCTTTCGCCGACACCCGGACCACGGTCCTGCCCCATCTCGTGGTGACACACAGTAAACATCTAGGTTAATGGAGAGTGAACTAGGGGGCCGGCTATGGCGTGTCGGGCGGGGCCCAGCCGGGCGGGGCAGCCGGGCGGCGGCGCGGGCCGTGCGTGCCCTAGGCTGCCACACGTGGACGTGCTACGTATCGGCCTGCTCGGCTCGGCGCGGATAGCGGCCACGGCGCTGCTCGAGCCGGCCGCGATCGTTCCCCAGGTGACCGTGGCGGCCGTGGCCGCCCGGGATCAGGCCCGCGCGGAGGCCTTCAGCAAACGGTACGGGATACCGGCTGCCTACGGCAGCTACGCCGACCTGCTGGCCGACCCGGACATCAACGCCGTCTACAACCCGCTGCCGAACTCGCTGCACGCGCCGTGGACGCTCGAGGCCATCGCGGCCGGGAAGCACGTGCTGTGCGAGAAACCGTTGGCGTCCAACGCCGCCGAGGCGGCCCGGATCGCGGACGCGGCCGCGGGCTCCGGCCTGGTGGTCATGGAGGCCATGCACTACCGCTATCACCCGCTGGTGCACCGGCTGCGGGAGCTGGTCGGTGAGCTCGGGCCGGTCAGGAACATCCAGTGCTGGACCAGCTTCGTCATCACCGACCCGGCCAACATCAGGTACGACTACGCCCTGGGCGGCGGGGCCCTGATGGACGGCGGCTGCTACGCCATCGACTGCCTGCGGCTGCTCGGTGACGGCGAGCCCTCGGTCACCGGGGCGCTGGCCGATCCGGGCCAGCCCGAGGCGGTGGCCGACCGCGCGATGGCCGTCCGGCTGGCCTTTCCCGGCGGCGCGGCCGGTTGGTTCGAGTCGGCCTTCACCAGGGACGGCGAGTTCCGGGCCGACGTGCACGTGAGCTGCCGGGACGGTCATGTATGGCTGCAGGATTTCATCCGCGCGCACCGGGGGCACCTGGTGGCGGTCAGGGACGGGTCGGTGATCGCCGACGAGCACGGCGGCGGCGAAACGACCTACGCCCGGCAGCTGCGCGCGTTCGCCGCCGCGATCACGACCGGGGACCCGGTGCCGACGTCGGCGGCGCACGCCGTGACCACCATGCGGCTGATCGACGACGCCTACCGCGCAGCCGGCCTGCTCCCCCGATGAACGGGCTGGAACAGGCCGGGGCGGATGCGGCCAGGTTCGCGGCCGACCTGATCGGGATCGACACCACCAACCGGGGCGGCGGCGACGGCCGAGAGCGCCCGGCCGCCGAGTACGTCGCCGCCCGGCTGGCCGAGGCCGGGGCCGAACCGGTCCTGCTTGAATCGGCCCCAGGACGGGCGAACGTGGTGGCCCGGGTGGCCGGCCGCGCCCGTGTAGCAGCAGGGCAGGCCCTGCTGCTGCACGGGCACCTGGACGTGGTGCCCGCGGACCCCTCCTCCTGGTCGGTGCACCCATTCGCCGGCGAGATCCGCGACGGGGTGCTGTGGGGCCGAGGCGCGGTGGACATGAAGAACGCCGACGCGGTGCTGCTCGCGCTGGTCGCCCACTGGGCCCGCAGCGGCACCGGTCCGGACCGCGACGTGGTGCTGGCCTTCACCGCGGACGAGGAGGACACCACGGAGTTCGGCTCCCGCTGGCTGGTCGAGCAGCACCCGGAGCTGTTCGAGGGCTGCACCGAGGCGATCGGGGAATCGGGGGCCTTCACCTTTCACGCCGGCGCCGGGCAGCGGCTGTACCCGGTCGCCTCGGCCGAGCGCGGCATAGCCTGGCTCAAGCTGACCGCCCGGGGCCAGGCCGGCCACGGGGCCAAGCCGAACGACCAGAACGCCGTGGTCCGGCTGAGCGAGGCGATGGCCAGGATCGGCGCCTACCGCTGGCCGCTGCGGCTGACCCGCACGGTGAGCGCGGCGGTTGAGGCCATCGCCGCCGCGGCCGGTCGGCCGGCGCCCGCCGCCGGGTTTGGCGCGCTGGACCCGGAGGAACTGCTGGCCTACCTCGGCCCGGGCGGCGCCCTGGTGGCCGGGACGATCCGCAACAGCGCCAACCCGACCATGCTGCAGGCCGGTTACAAGCTCAACGTCATCCCGGACCAGGCGACCGGCTACGTGGACGGCCGGGTCCTGCCGGGCTGCGAGGGCGAGTTCCGCGCCGTGCTCGACGAGCTTACCGGGACCCATGTGACCTGGGATTACGTGGCCAGGGAGGCCTCACTGGAGGCGCCGCTCGACGCGCCGGTGATGGCCCGCATGGCGCAGGCCCTGCTGGCCGAGGATCCCGGCTCGGCCGTGGTGCCCTACTGCATGAGCGGCGCGACCGACGCCAAGAACTTCGCCCGGCTGGGGATGACCTGCTACGGTTTCACCCCGCTGGTGCTGCCCGAGGGCTACGACTACTACGCCATGTTCCACGGCACCGACGAGCGCATCCCGCTGTCCGCGCTGCAGGCGGGCGTGCGCATCATGGACCGGTTCCTGACCGCCCGGCCCGGATGAGGCTTTTAGCACAAACGTCACCACGGATACCGCCAGTCCACCAAATATTTCCCAATTCTTGATCTAACTCGTTTCCGCAGCTCAGATGGCATGCGGGCGGACCTGTCGGGCCGGAATCCCGGCCCGAATCCGGCTATGGCTGGTATCGCAGGTCGGAAACGGGGCACAAGACCACCTGCCGGGTGATGGCCAGGAGGTAACGGTGACCGTAGTTGAGGAAACTGGGGTAGCTGGAAGACCGTCCGGCACGCACATGGCCGCGACGCGGCTCGGCGGGCGCTTCCGGCTCGAGGAGCGCATCAGCACTACGACCGGGCTGCCGACGTGGAGCGCTACGACCGGGCAGCCGGTGTGGAGCGCTACAACCGGGCTGTCGGTGTGGAAGGCCACTGACGAGGTGCTGTGCCGCCCGGTCACGATCCACCTGCTCCCCGGCGGCCGTGAGGTGCCCCGAACGGTGGTGGCGGCGGTGCAGTCCGCGGCCCGGGTGAACGACCCCCGGCTGGCTATGATCTACGACACCGATTACGGCAGCGAATGCCCGTACGTCGTGTCCGAATGGATCCGCGGCACCCATCTGGAGGACCTGGTGCTGTCCGGGTTGCCCAGCCCGGCGCTGGCCGCGGCCATGATCGCGGACGCCGCGGAAGCCCTGGCCGTGGCGCACCAGGCCGGGCGGCCCCACCTGTGCCTAAGTCCACGCACCCTGCGCTGGGACAACAACAGCGGCCTGAAGATCACCGGGCTCGGCATCAACGCGGTCCTGTCCGGGGTGGAGTCGGACGACCCGGCGGCGTCCGACACCATGGCGCTGGCCCGCATGCTCTACGCCCTGCTGACCGGGTGCTGGCCCGGCGAGGAGGCCACCGCCCTGCCGCCCGCGCCCCGGCACCGGGGCCACGTATACTCCCCGCGGCAGGTCCGGGCGGGCGTGCCCGGCGTTCTGGACGCGATCACCTGCCATGCCCTGCAGCTGGCTCCGCCCGGGGTCGCCCGGTCGGTGCTCTCCCCGGCCGGGCTAGCCATGGCCCTGCGCTCGGTGTATCGGCCGTCCTATCAGCCGTTCGATGCGGCCGAGCCCGCAGGCTGCGCCCCGGTGCTGGCCCAGGACGGCGTGTCCCGGCGGGCCAGGCACGCGCGCGCCCGGTCCGGCGTCCGGCACCGCACCACGCTGCTGCGCCCCGCTGCATAAACAGTGCTGCCTAAACCAGCGGCGCCTGAGGTGACCGGACTAGGCCGGTCCGGCGGGGGCCAGCAGCGACCGTACCCGGTCCTGGCCCAGGGCCAGCAGCAGCGTGGGCAGCCGCGGGCCGGCGTCCTTGCCGATCAGCAGCTGGTACAGCAGCACGAACCAGGTCCGCTGGCCGACCCTGATCTCCGGGGTGGGCGGGGCGCTGATGGGCAGCCCGCGCAGCAGCTTCGGGATGCCGTATAGCAGGGTGGTCAGGCCATCCAGGGACCAGTCGGCCGCCATGCCCTCGAGCAGCAGCTTGATGGCGCCGCGCTCCTCCTCGGTCAGGGCCGCCAGCCGGGCCAGGTCCGGCTCGGTGCGGACCTGGGTCCGGTCCTCGGGCCCGACGTACCCGGTGACCCAGGCCTGGGCGCAGTCCAGCCGGGGCCGGACCTCGTTCAGCGAGGCCACCGGCTCCTCGGCGGTCAGGTCGCCCAGGATCCGCAGGATCTGGGCTTGGTCGCCGGCCGTGATATCGGCGATCGAGGCCAGGGTGCGGAACGGCAGCGGGCGCGGCGTGACCGGCAGCGGTCCCTCGGCGGGGCCCGAGGCGCGGGCGAAGACCGCCTGGGCGCCCGGGCTGGCCTGGCCGTCCGCCACCTGGCGGCGCAGCGCGTCCCACTCGTCGTAGATCCGGCCGACCTCGTCGTTAAAGGCCAGCGTGATCGACTGCTCGGGACGGCGTCTGGCGTACAGCCAGCGCACCAGCGGGGCCTCGAAGATCTCCAGCGCGTCGGCCGGGGTGGGCGCACCGCCGCGCGAGCCGCTCAGCTTGGCCGACCCGGACGTGCCGACGAACGCGTACTGGAAGTGCAGCGGCATCTCGCCGCCGAAGATGGCCGAGACCAGTTCGCCGCCCACCGTGAAGCTGGATCCGGGTGAGGAATGGTCCACCCCGGCCGGCTCGAACGTCACGTGCTCGTAGGCCCAGCGCATGGGCCAGTCGACCTTCCAGGCCAGCTTCCCGGCCACCTGAGCGATCGGGGTGGGCCCGTGCACCGCGCCGCAGGCGCAGGTGTAGGTGATCTCGGTGGTCTGGTCGTCGAAGCCGGTGACCGTGGTGTCGTCCCGGCCGCAGGTGGCACAGTACGGCCGGAACGGGTAGTAGGCCGCGGCCTGCGGTCCCTCATCCTCGTCGTCGTCGGCGCCGCGCCTGGTGCGGTACTTGGCCAGCACCGCGTCAATGTCGGCCCGGCGCCGCATCGCGGTCACGATCTGCGCCGTGTAGGCGCCTGACGTGTACATGTGGGTCTGGCTGATCTCGGTGACCCGGATGCCGAGGTGGGCCAGCGACTCGCGCAGCGGCTCCTTGAAATGCTCGGCCCAGTTCTCGTGCTCGCCGCACGGATCCGGGACCGCGGTCAGCGGACGGCCGATGTACTCATTGAACTCCGCGGGAAAGCCGGCCGGCACCCGGCGCAGCCGGTCGTAGTCGTCCCAGGACAGGATGTGCCGGCAGGGCGCACCGCCGCGCCGGACCTCGTCCGCGACCAGGTGCGGGACCATGAGCTCACGCAGGTTCCCCAGGTGGACCGGACCGGACGGGCTGATGCCCGAGGCGCAGGTCGGGACCTCGCCGGGATGCCTGCGCTCGCCCTCGGCGCGGACCAGCCCGGCCATCCGCGCCACCCAGTCCTCGGCTGCAGCCACCGGACGGCCACCTCCATCGTCTCGTGCCCGGATCAGCGTACAAGCTACGGGAGCCGGGCAGGCATGCCGAAGGCGGGGGACGGTCCGTCCCCCGCCTTCGCGGTGAGGTTAGAGGCTGCTGTAGACGATGAGTGCGGTCATGTTGGGCGTGCCGATGCCGGTCGCTTCGTCATAGCCCGGAGTGGTCGGGAACAGGCCGTTGTTGTTGGTGGCCTGCCCGGCGCCCGTGATGTCGTGGAAGTACACCGGCCCCAGGAGGTCGAACAGCGTGTACAGCAGCGAGTTGACGTTGCCGCTGCGCTTACCGATGTAGCCGTCGCGGTCGGCGATGATCGCGGACCACAGCGGGGAGGACAGGCTGGTGCCGCCGATGCCGAACCAGCCGGGCGGGGTCTGGCTGCCGCTGAAGGTCCCGCAGACACTGAACGGAGTGTTCGAGTTGCCGGTGCAGTACTCGGCGTACGGCGTGAACTGATCGGCGTTCATGGAGACGTCGGGATCCTCACGGCAGGCCGTGCCTGCCGTGGCCAGAATGCAGGTGCTCCCGTTCGGGCCGGTGCTGTGGCCGCGAATCTGCAAAATTATGACAGTTTGGCCTGGGCAAACGTGTGCACTTCGGACATGCCGCTTGGTTGCTATCGGATAACTTCGTGTCCCGCTGCGGGCGGGATCAGCCGCCGCCGACCGTGACCGCTGAACCACGACATGAGGTCGATCGCGGGAACTGACATGGTCCCGCTCCTCAGGGCACGGTCGGTGACGGCGACGACGACGGTGACGGGCTGGGCGTTCCGGACACCGTCGATCCCACCTGGCTCGGGGTGGCCGAAACCGACGGCGTGGCGGACCGGGACGGGGTGGCCGAGCGGCTCGGACTCGGGCTGTGCGACGGGGTGGGCGAGCGGGTCGGGCTGCGCTCCGTCGGCGTCTGGGTAGGCGTACTGGTGCTGGTGGCGGACTGGCCCGATCCGGAGGACGCCGGCGGCGTGGGACTCACCAGGATGTACAGCGCCAGCACGGCCAGGAACAGCGCGGTCAGCACCATGGTCGAGGTCCGGGGCCACCTGATGGCCGGGTGCCGAGCGGTTCGCCGGGCGCCGCTCATGATGCCCCGGTGGCGTGGCCGGTGTCGAGGTCGGCGGAGACGCTGATGCCCTCGTTACGGAAGGCGGACGCGACCCGGGCGCGGATTTCGCGGCCCACGTCGAACTGCATGCCGGGCAGCGTCCGGGCCACCATCCGCACCGAGAACGTGTCGACCTCGATGCGCTCGACGCCCATCACGGTGGGCGGGTCGAGCATCATCTTGCGCAGCCGGTCGTCCTCCCAGACTTCCTGGCCCACCCGCCTGAGGACGTCGGTCACCCGGCTGACCTCGATGGCGGCCGGGACGGGCACGTCGATGACGGCACGCGCCCAGTCACGGGACAGGTTGGTCACCTGGATGATCTGGCCGTTGGGCGTGGTGATGACCTCGCCGCGGTCCGACCGGATGCGGGTCACCCGGAGGGTGACATCCTCGACCGTGCCGACGGCCGGCTCCGCGATCCCGGCCACGGAAATCCGGACCACGTCGCCGAAGCCGTACTGGTGTTCACCGGTGATGAAGAACCCGGCTCCGATGTCCTGGACAAAGCGCTGCAGGCCGAACCCGAGCGCCGCGCTGAGCAGGGCGGCCGGCGCCACCAGGCCCGCCAGGGGCACGCCGAGACGCTGCACCGCCAGGACGCCGGTGACCACGTACACCACGGCCAGGAACATCCACGTCACCACGTCCGCGACGACGTGGCGGTGCTTGGCCGCCTCGGAGCGCACCAGCTCATCGGTCTCGCGGGCGTTCGCGTCGATGCGCGTCACGACAAGGTTGCGGACCCACTCGGCCAGCCGGGTGAGCAGGATCGCCCCCAGCACCAGGAGCACGATCTCCAGCAGGTCGCCGCGCGCCCACTGATTCAGGCCATGCAGGGGAGCGTTTGCGACAGTCACGGTAACCCAGGATAAACAACGGGCCGGCTCCGGCCCGGCCCCGGGTGCGGCCCGGCGGATTCATGATGCGGTCGCGCAGGGTGCCTGACCTGCGGGAAACGGCTCCGCCTGGCCCTGGCCGAAGCGCCCGTGCAGGCCCGGTGGAACCCCGGCCGGGGACGGGTCCAGGGTCAGCCGGTAACTATCCGCGACCGCCCCGGCTAGGAGCACCCGGTTTCTGTCCAGCGCTGGAACACCTCGATCTGCTCGGGCGGCCACGCGCCGTCGCAGGGCATCGTGCCGTCGCGGAGCCTGGCCAGGATGCCGGCCGCGTGGGCCCGCACGTCGTCGCGGGACCACAGGTCCAACGCGAACGTCATGGACTTGCGGTCATGCTCGCGGAACAGCGGCTTGATGTGCGCCTCGAAGGTCACGGCCTGATCAGGGCCGGGCAGCGTGACCGGCGGCGGCTGCGTGGCGGCGGGCACGGGCGCCGGAGCGGGCGGGCCCGCCGGGCCCCAGTCCCAGCGGGGCGGGAGCGTGCCTGCCGCCTGCGAACTCCATTCCAGGTAGGACGCGAGCGCGGCGCGGAACTGCGGGTCGGCGGGCAGCATGGCCTCGTCGGCGGCCCGCAGGGCCAGCGCGACCCAGCGGGCCCGCTGCGGCCCGTCCAGATCCGGCCGCGCGGCCGCGGCACCCGGCGCCGCGGGGGCCACGGGGGCTATGGGAGCTATGGGAGCTATGGGAGCTATGGGAGCTATGGGAGCTATGGGGGCTATGGGGGCGGGCCCGCCGAAGGCGCCGGCCATGACGGCCGCCTCGTCCTGGGGATATCCGGGCGCCATGGCGGCGAACAGCGGCGCGAGCAGGTCGTCGGCGGGCACGTGCTTCTCGTACAGCAGGCGGGTCATCCGGGTCAGCGCGGGCAGCCCGCCGGCCCACTCGAACAGGGTCGGGTCGGCGGCCGGCGCCGGGTCGCGGAACTCGACGTACCAGTGCATGCCGCTGCAGAACGGCTTGTTCTGCGAGTGACCGCAGCGGCACAAGGCGTAGTGCTCGCGGGAGGAGCCCGCGGCGCGCGGCACGTCGGCGCCCGCGGCGTCGGTCAGCGGCAGGCCGCCGGTCACCCGGTACGGGCCGTTCTGGGTGACCTCGATGGCCTGCTCCCTGAGGCCGTGCCAGTCGGTCAGGTCACGGGCCTCGGTATCGTCGAAGGCCAGGCTCAGCGCCCCGGACGGGCAGTCGCGGACGGCCCGCACCAGCTCGTCCATCCGGCCGCCGCTCGGCGCCACGAACGGCTCCTGGCTGGTGCGGAACGCCGTGGCCAGCCGGTCGGTGCACAGGCCGGAGTGCTGGCAGATGCCCCGGTTGTCGAAGATCGTGACCTGCTGCCCCTGGTACGTATCGCGCCGGTCGGGCACCCGGTTGGGATCCTTGGCGTCGGTGAAGCCGCTGGTCGCGTGCGACCCGTCGCAGAACGGCTTAGCGGCCGAGGCACCGCACCGGCACAGGGCCAGCTGCGGCGCCACGGTCAGCCGCTCGCCCAGCGGGGTGCGCACGGCCGTGACGTTGGTGACCAGGTAGGGGCCGTTCGGCGCGGTCATGATCCCGGCCGGCAGACTGGCCTGCAGGTCAGCCAGGGCCGCGATCCGGGCGGGCCGCTCCGCAGGCGTGGCCTGGCCAATGGCCAGGTCCTGCAGGGCCGCGGCCGCCTCGAGCAGGCCGGGCGGTGCCGACGGGCCGAACCGCGCGCACAGCCGGGTGGCCAGCAGCGCTGTATCCCATAGGGCGGCTGTTCCGGCTGAGGTGACAGCGGCGGGTGGGGCGGCAGGGGCAGATGAGGCGGCAAGGGAGGGTGAGGCGGCAGGGGCGGGTGGGGCGGCGGGGGCGGGTGGCGCAGTAGGAGCGGGGGCGGCGGCGGGGGTCGGGGCGGGGGCGGGGAGGGTGTCGGCGAGGGGGCGCAGGACGCTGTTGACCAGGCGGGCCACGGTGGGGGCGTCGGTCTGGTGCGCTTGCAGGACGCCGTCGGCGGCAGCCATCAGGCCGGCCACGCTGGACAGCAGGTCGTCGGGGTGGCCAGTGAAAGCCTGGCCCGTTCGGCCAAAATCTGCGGCGCGGGACAGCAGGCCGGCGACGGCCTCGGCCGGAACCGGGGGTCCGGCCCGCCCAGTCGGGACGAACACCGCGCGGGACGGCAGGTGGGCCTCGAGGGCCGCGGCGATCTCGAGCAGGCTGGCCTGGACGGCGGCCAGCCCGGCCGCTACCGGCGGGCCGCAGGGGACGCCGGGCTGGCAGAATTCGGCGGCCTGGCGGATCCGCTCGGTGAGCAGGAACCAGGCCGCCTCGCGGTGCGGCAGCACGTAGTCGGACTCGTAGAACAGCTCGAAGCTGGGGCCCGCGGTGCGGCCCGGGTACTCCGGGCCGGCCGGGAGCGTGGTGACCAGGTCACCGAGCGGCTTGATGGCCCGCAGCATGAGCCCCACGGTGGCGTCAGCCAGGTCGTTGAGCTGGGCGTCGGTCTCCTCGGTGTGGGCGAAGAAGCGCTGCAGCATGAGCAGCAGGATCTCGTAGGTGACGTTGAACAGGTCCATGACTTGCGCGGTCAGCGGGTCGGTGACCAGCGGGATGTCGGTCTCGCGTTCGGCCGGGCGGACGTTGACCGGGACCACCGGCCGGACCGGCTCGAACACCGGGTTGGCCGCTCGCAACTGCAGGAACTCGTCGAGGATGTCGACGAACTGGCCGAAGTGGGCGTCCTGCCAGTGCCCGCGCGGCCCCTCGCCCTGCTCCAGGATCTCGTCGATGGCCCTTTGCGCGCTGGCCGCGTCGGTCACCGCGACCAGTTCGGGCCAGCGGAAGTACTGCTGGGTAGCCTGGGCCCGCGGCGGGCCGACGAACAGCCACTGCTCGCCGAACTTCTCGGTCAGGCGCGCGATCCCGGCCTCGATGGACCGGTACAGGTGCCCGACCGTGGCGAAGTCCTGGCCGCGCGGGACGATGTCGCCCTGCTGCATGGCGGGCGCGGCCCGGCGGTAGGCGGCCAGCCCGTCGGCGTCCTTGAGGTCCATGCCCTCGGGGCGCTCGAGGTACATGAAGTGGCGCAGCGCCGCCTCGCCGAACGGCAGCAGGGTCAGGTGCACGCCCGCCGGGTAGTGGCTGGCGGGCTGGGGGAAGTTCGGCCGGGACACGTGCGGGGCGGCGCCGATGGCCGACAGCAGGTTCTGCACCAGGGACAGGTGCAGCATCTCCTGGGCGGCGATGTGGCTGATGCGCTTGCGCCAGCGCTGGACGGCTTCGGCTTCTGCTGGGCTGAGGTCCTCGGCTTCGGACTGCTTCAGCGAGAAAGCGGCGTACAGGTACTGGCACATGATGCCGTGCTCGAGTTCGGCAGCCTCGCACAGCATGTAAATCAGCGCCTCGCGGTGCTCGATCACGAACGGCGCCTCAGGCGGAGCCAGCCCGCCGCGCGTCGCGATCACCTGAGCCAGCCGCCCCCCGGTTTTGTTTTCGGTCATGTCGATTCGGGCCTCCTCGTGGCTATTGTGTCCACGGATCGGGGGCCGGCGGGACAGCAGGGGTTGCGCTCTGGACGAACAGCCTCGGTGAGCGGAGCTGCCAGACGGGGCCTTTCCGCGGCTGGGTAAAATGCACTATGCGCGCCGGACTCAGCGTTCTGCCATGATGAGGCGGGCGCTGTGGAGCAGGTGACGACGCACGAAGCCGGCACTGCACCGGCCCTGCTCGTCCTCTCCCCGGATCAGGCCGAGGAGAGGTCGACGCCGGTCCACGACTGGCTCGTGATCGGCCGGGAGTGCGCCGGCATCGACGAGCGGCACCGGCTGCTGATCGACGGCCCGGCCATCTCCCGGACGCACCTGGAGCTGAGGCTGGACTTCGACAACGATCAGGCCTGGCTGACCGACCACAGCACCAACGGGACCAGGCTCAACGGGAAGCGGATCGAGCGATCCATACCCGTCGGGATCAAGTCGGGTGACCGGGTGCGCCTGGGCCGCGCGGAACTGCAGTTCTGGTCGCGGCGGTTCACCGCCGCGGCGGCTCTCATCGCGATGCAGACGGAGCGGGAGGTCACCGTGACCAACATGGTCATGGTGGTCGGCGACATTGTCGCCTACTCGACCATCGCCGAAACCACCGACCACCGTGTGCTCCTGGAGAGCATCGACCGCCTCTACGCCGAGCTGCGGCAGATCCTGACCCGGCATCACGGCACGCTGTCCAACTACGTGGGCGACGCGTTCTTCGCGACGTGGGAGACCGAAGCCGTCCCTGATGCCGCCCGGGAGGCGCTGAGCTTCGCGGTCGAGTCGGCCGAGAGCCTGCCGCGGATCGCGGCCGGCCTGGAGCTGCGCGCCCCCGGCGGCGGGCCGCTGCGCATGGGCTGGGGTGTCGCCAGCGGGTCGGCGGCGGTAAGCCAGCTGACCGGGATGCTCGTCACGGTGCTCGGCGACGCGACGAACGTGACGTTCCGGCTCTCCGCTCTGGCGGGCCGGGAAGGCCGGCCGGACGTCCTGGTAACCGACGCCGTGCAGCGTGCGACCCCGACGGGCTTCGCCTTCACCTCGGCCTCGGCCATCCAGGTCAAGGGCCGGGTCCAGGCTGTCCAGGCGCTAGGCGCCAGCCGGCTCTGAGTCGCGGCAGCCAAACTAAGGTACGCGACAGCCCCGGGGATCCCTCCCCAGCCGG
Source organism: uncultured Actinomycetes bacterium (assembly GCA_963835775.1). Lineage (GTDB taxonomy): Bacteria > Actinomycetota > Actinomycetes > Streptosporangiales > Streptosporangiaceae > Palsa-504. Next base: position 51,991 of record CAWIHB010000021.1, read on the forward strand.
GGCTGCCGCGTACCGTTCCCGCCTCGCCGGCCTCGGGGGCTCCGCGGGGCGGTGTCGGCTGGCCGCTTTGGCGGCCTGTCTGGATTACTTGGCAGGCTTGGCCGCCGCGGCGGCGTGGCCGTTCTCGCGGCCCAGCATCAGCGGGGCTGTGGTCTTCAGCATCTCGTCGGCGAACCGGCGCTGGCTGGCGAGCACCTGCCCGGCGAAGTCGTAGGCGCCAGCCACGACGTCCTCGGGCTTGGGCAGCCGGTCGGCGAGCGGGATGCGGACTGCGGGCACCTTGGGGGTGATCGCCTGAACGGTGTCGACCCAGGTCTTGATCGCCTCGAGCATGATCTCCTGGCTCTGACGGGTGGCGGAAAGCAGCCCGTCCTGGATTTCCTTGGTCCTGGTGCTGGCCATTGTATTTGCCTCCTCTTGACTTTCTCTTTACCTTCTACTGCTAACTATACCAAGCATGATTGGGATGTCAAGCGGGATGCTTGGCGTACACAGCATCCCGGCCGGCCAGGCGGCGGCGGAGGCGGAGGTGGAGGTGGAGGTGGAGGTGGAGGTGGAGGTGGAGGTGGAGGTGGAGGCCGGGATGAACTAGGTGCGGCAGCTGATCTCCAGGCCGTCAGACTCCGGGAACGCGACGGAGACGTAGCCGCGGGCCGGATCGCGGACGTGGGACAGATAGTCGGCCATCTGGGCGGCCATGGAGACGGTGTCGTCGGCCAGGACGAGGGCGCCGGGCGCCAGCCGCGGCTCGAGCAGGCGCAGGACCGGGAGGTAGAGCCCCTTCCAGCCGTCCAGCAGGACGAACTGGACCGGCCCGGCCAGGCCGGCCAGGGTCTGCCGGGCGTCGCCTTCCAGGATCGTGACCCAGTTGGCCAGGCCGGCCTCGGCGATATTGGCGCGGGCCCGGGCCACCTTGGCCGCGCTGAGCTCGGTGCTGATCACCCGGCCGGTGCCATTGTCCCGGACCGCGGCGGCGAGGTGGATGGTCGATATGCCGAACGACGTGCCGAATTCCACCACCGTGTCCGGCTTGCTCGACCTGGCCAGCGCGTACAGGAGCTGGCCGGCCGCGGGTGAAACCGGGATGTAGAGCTCGGCGAAGGCGTCGGCCTGTTCCCGGGCGGACATCCCGGTCAGTGCGCCCGGGAACTGGCCACCGGGATGACGCGCGGCCAGGCCGACCCGGCGGTCATCGTCGTGGTCCGCGGCCTGGAACAGGCGGTCGAGCAGGTCGCGGACGGGCGGGGAGGCGAGGGAGTTCGGCATCCTCACAGCCTAGAGGGCAGGCTGGCGTACGTTCCGGGAACTAAAGTACGCGGCAGCCCGCTGTGCGGGCTGCCGCGTGCTGGTCCCGCCCGGCCGGCGTGAAGGGGGGGCGGCGCCGTCGGGCGGGTGCTCGGCGTGGGTGCCCTGCTCGGCGGGGGTGCCTTACTTGGCGCCACTGGGCAGCAGCGGGGCCGCGGTCTTGATCAGTTCCTCGGCGAACTTCTTCTGGCTGGTGAGCAGCTGCGCAGCGAAGTCATAGGCGCCGGTCACGACGTCCTCGGGCTTGGGCACCCAGTCGCCGAACGGCAGGCTGACGGCGGGCAGCTCGGGGGTGAAGGACTGGACGGTTTCGACCCAGGTCTTGATCGTCTCGAGCACGATTTCCTGACCCTTGCGGGTGGCGGACAGGAGCCCTTCCTCGAGCTTCTGGGCAGTGATGATGGCGGTGGCCATTTCTTTCCTCCTCACGGCTGATATTGCTAACTATACCAAGCATGATTGAGATGTCAAGCGAAATGCTTGACGTACGCAGCAGGTCCGGCCTGCGGGGCGGACACCGGTTGGGACACGGGCTCGGCGGTATATCGGATCGTTCGCATTCATGGCACAATCCACCTGAGGCGGGCCGTGACAGGCCTGCTCCTTGCTGGCCAGGCGTCTGGGGGAGGAGCGGTGAACGAGCTCACCGTTACGTACGAAAATCAGCGAGTTGTGGCCCAGCCCGGACAGGTCGTGCAGATCGGCAGGCGGGAAGACTGCGCGATCGTGATCGATGATCCGCGGGTGTCCAGGGAACACATGCGGCTGACCTTCGGGCAGCAGGGCTACTGGCTGCTGGAGAACCTGGGCCGGGCGGGCACCTTCGTTTCCGGGCAGCCGGTGAACCAGTTCTTCGTGACCCAGCCGACCGAAGCCCGGCTAGCGGCGCCGGACGGGCCGGCGGTGCGCCTCGAGCCGGTCGCCGCGCCGACCCAGGCCCGGGCCGCCGCGGCCTCGCCGGCCTTCGCCGGGGCGGGCGCGGCCGAGGCGGGAGCCCCGCCGGGCTATCAGAACCCGCCGGGCTATCCGAACCAGCCGGGCCAGGCCCCGCCGGGCTATGTGAACCAGCCGGGCCAGCAGGCCCCGCCGGGCCAGCAGAACTGGAGGCCCGCGGCGGGACCGCAGCCGCCGCCGGGTCCCCCGGTGCCTGGCTACCTGGGCCAGGCATCCGGGGCTGCCTGGTCCTGCCGCGTCGCTGAGCGGCCATACGGGCGGCATTTTCCACACGCTGGTCCCGATCAGGTCGTGGCTGACCGACCCCGCGCTGCGCCAGTGGCCGCGGCTGCTGGTGGCGGTCTACGCCCTGGTCCCGGTGATCCTGCTCGTCCTGCTGCAGAACACCACCAACCTCGAGACGCTCGGCTGGGTGTACTGCCTGTACATCGCGCCGCTGTGGGCCCTGGTGTTCTGGTGGCTGATCCGCCCCGGGCCGTTCGGCCGGCTCGAGCTGGGCTTCACCGTGATCATCGTGGCCGCGGAGTACGTGCTGATACCGGCACTCACCATTCCGTGGGAGCACGGCCTTGCCCCCAGCAACACCAGCCACAACCTGATCCAGTACATCTACGGCATCGGCCTGGCCGAGGAACTGACCAAGGCGCTGCCGATCCTGATCTTGTCGTTGTTCCTGCTCAAGGTGCGCAAGACCAAGCTCGACGTGCGGATGTGGATGTTCCTGGCCACGCTGTCCGGCCTGTACTTCGGCGTCTACGAGGCGTCCAAGGTGTACGTGCCGCTGGACATCGTGACCATCGCCAAGGGCGGCGCGATCGGCATTCCCGAATTCGTCGAGCGCGTGTTCCTCGACGGTTTCCAGCACGCGCTGTGGGCCGGCGTGGCCGGATTCTTCATCGGCCTGGGCACTAACTACCGCCGGCAGCGGTTCCTGCTGTGGACCATGGGGCTGGCCATCCCGGCCGTACTGCACGGGCTGAACGACTGGAGCCTGTCCGGGGTGTTCGGTTCCGACCTGTGGATCTGGATCCTGATCCAGGCCTTCTCGGTCTTCCTGTTCCTGGGCTACGCCTCATCGGCGCACCGGATCGAGCAGGAGGTCAGGCATACGCCGATCTTCCGCGGCGAGTCGATCCTGATGGACCCGTCGCAACTGCAGCGGCCGCCGCCGAACGGCGGCTAGGGCCGCCGTTCGGGAGTGCCGCCGCTCGGGAGTGCCGCCGTTCGGGAGTGCCGCCGTTCGGCGGGCTAGCGGGGGCGGGGCGGGCCTAAGCTGATGCGGCCGCGGACTTTGCCGAAGTCGATCTGCATGGGGCGGACGGCCATGCGCTGGCTGGGGGCGACGCGCTTGGGGTCCTCGCCGTCGGGAGCCACGGTCCAGGTCTGGTCGGTCAGGTTCCGCAGGATCACGCGGCCGGGACGGCCGGGATGCGGTTCGACGCTGGCGCAGGCGGTGCGGTACTCACGGTCGCGGAACAAGTGATGCCTGGTCAAGGTGGCGCCGTCGGACAGGACCAGGGTGCCGCCGGGGGCCTTGAGGGTCGGCGGCGGGGGCATGATGTCGCGGCACTGCCAGCAGCGCTGGCCGGGTGTCTCCAGGTCGTAGTAGACCGGCACGGCGCAGGCCGGGCAGGCGCCCACGCAGTCGTGCAGGTTGAGCAGGATCGGGCGCCAGGTGCCCTCGAGCACCCGGCCGTACAGGGACGCGTCGTGCAGCCCCTTGGTGAAGGCCTGGGTGAAGGCCCGGCGGACCTGCAGCGGGTAGATCGGCCACCAGGCCGCCACGCTGTCCCCCGGCAGCGGCCCGTTCGAGCGGTCGTCCGGGTCGAAGATGAACAGCGGATGCACGCCGAAGTTGCGGACCAGCAGTTCGGTCTCTGAGATGTGCCCGCCCTGGTCCCAGGTGTAGGAGGCGTCGGCCCTGATGCCCAGCAGCGGATGGCCGTGCATCAGCAGGTAGAACAGCAGCACGGCCAGCGAGTGCAGGTCGGTGACGGTCGACGGGAGCGCCTCGTCGCGCAGGATCTCCGGCGCCATGAACGGCCCGGTCCCCTTGACCAGCGTGGGGTCACCGTCGACGCCAACGTTGTCGTTGTCGATGATGGCCACCTCGCAGGCGTCCTGGTCGACGCGCAGGTTGCCGAAGCTGATGTCCCGGTAGCACAGCCCGGCGCCGTGCAGGGCGGAGAAGGCGTCGACCAGCTCGCGCCCGATGGTGGCCACGGCGCGGAACGAGGGGTTGGACTCCATGTTCAGGATGGGCGCCAGCGAGCCGAACCGCGATTCGAGCAGCGGCATCAGGTACCCGAAACCCGGCATCTGGTCCGAGAAGACCAGATCGATGGGCCAGACAAACGAGCGGTGCGGCGGCTTGCCGCGCTGGATGAGCACCGAGATGGACTTGCGCAGATCGTCGCTGCCCGGGCCGTAGCGGATCCACTTGACCGCGAACGGCGCGCCGCCGAGCCGGGCCTGGTGGACAACACCCTGGCTGCCCTGGCCGAGCAGGTTCTCGACCGTCACCAAAGCACCGCCCCGTTCCATCCGGAGCGTCTGTCCCGGCTGAATCAGCCCGTCCATCTCATCGATCCCCTTCCGCTGCGGGCGTTCACATCCCGCCAGCGGTCTTGTGCCTGGCCGGCCTGTCCGTGCCGTTGTCCCTGCTGGGGTTGGCCGGCCGAAACGTCATCAGATGATTGTGTCCTGGTCAAATATCCGCTGGCTCACTCCCTCCTGCCCGCCGAACAGGCGGCGGGCCACCGCGCTGCGGTCGGCGCCGACCTCCGACATCCGGGAGACGGCCAGGGAGGCGGCCACCAGGCGGTTGGCGATCTCCTCGGTGCTGTTGGCCACCAGGACCGGGACGCTGGCGTCGCCGATGAACTTGTTCAGCGAATCGGACTGGGCGTCGCGGCCGATGGCGATGGCGAGCCGCAGGGCGGCCCGGCCCGCGGGCTGGGCCATCAGGGTGTTCAGGCCCGCCTCGAACTTGCCCGGCGGGTCGGTGGCCAGCCCGTCGGTGATCAGCAGCAGCGCCGGGCGCAGCGCCCGGCGCTCGATCCGGCCGGGCGCCAGCGCCTCGGCGGCCAGCGCGAACGCCGGGCCCATGTTGGTCAGTCCCTTGGGCACCGGCTGGAGCGGCTTCCAGCGGATACTGGAGACCGGCGTCGGGTCCGGGATGTGCCAGCGCGGCTCGGTGGCGAAGGCCACCGACCGGATGAAAACCTGGGCCTGCTCCTGGTCACGTTCCCAGGCCGCCAGGTTCGGCATCATGTCCGCGATCGCGTAGTTCAGGGCCTGGATCTTCTCGCCCTTCATCCCCCAGGAGCAATCGGCCAGGATGATGAAGTGCAGCGGCCGCCTGGCAATGCCGCCGCCGGGCATCTTGATGGTCGGAGTCGGCGTTACCATAGGCGGCCTGCCAATCCCGCCTGGCCGCGGGGTCCGCGGCCAGGCGCTCCTTCAGTCATGATCATGATGACGCGGGTGCGGGGGTCGGAGACGCAAGCGGCGAGGCGTTGTTCGTCCACCACGTGTCGAGGGCCGAGAACGCGGTGTTCGCGGCACCCTGTCCCACGATAAACGCATTCTCGGTCGGGAACGTCCAGGTGTAGGCGGGCTCGTTCAGGGTGCTGCCGGTGCCGACCCATTCGCACTCGAGCACCTGGCCGTCACGGGCCGGGAAGAAGTTGTCGTGCCAGGCCGTGGTGCCCTGGGCGCTGGTGCTGTTGCCGGGCGGGCAGTTCGACCCCGCGGTGGAGGTGTCGAAACCCCACCATTTGTTGTAGTTCGCGAACGTGGTCTGGTAATCGGCGGCCGTCTTGACCTGGTAGGCGTACACGTAACCGCTGGGCAGGCCGGGGTCGGTGCAGGTCAGCGCCTGGACCAGGCCGGGCATGGTCCAGTTGAAGGGCGGCGACTGGGCCTTGCACTGAGTGGCCGGGTCGTCGATGTCCTGCGGCAGCAGCGAGGTCAGCGAGGCCAGACCGGTGCTGGTGCCAGTGTTGGTCGGCGTCGGGCTCGGCTTCTGGGTGGCCGAATGGGTCACCGGCGGGGTGGGCGTGGGAGTGGGCTTGACCTTCGGGCTGTTGAACACTCCCCCGGCGAGCAGGGCCACGACCAGGATCACTACGACCGCCGCGGCACCGCCGCCGTAGAGGAGGCCCTTGTTGTTCCGGCGCTTGGGCGGCTGCCCGCCGCCGCCGGGTCCCCAGATGGGCGGGGTCGGGGTGGGCGTGCCCACCCCGCCGACGGCCGGGGAGGGGTTGGAGAAGCTGCCGTAGCCGGCCGGGGGCGGCGGCGGGGGGCCGCCGTAACCGCCGCCGCCCGCGGGCGGCTGGGAGCCGCCGTAGCCACCGCCGGCCGGGGCGCCGCCGAAACCGCCGCCGGAAGGAGGCTGGGAGCCGCCGAAACCGCCGCCGGCGCCGGCGCCGGGGGTGCCGCCGAAACCGCCGCCGGCAGCCGGGGCGCCGCCGTAACCGCCGCCACCGCCGGGGACGAAGGTCGGGTCGGCGGGCGGCGGGTTGGTCGGCTGGTTCGGCGCTGCGTACGGGGCGTAGCTGGTGACCGTCTGCGGCGGGGCGGGACCGACGACCGGAGGCGGGTTCAGCCCGCCGGGACCGGGCGGTGGCGGCGGCGCCTGGCTCGACTGGACCGGGTAGCCGAGAGCCTGGGCGTACTCCGAGGTGACCCACATGCTGGCCGCCGGGTCGAGGGACCGGCGGTCGACCAGGGAACGAGCAACCAGCTGAACGGCGGTGTTCGGGTCGAGGTGCTGTTCCTGGACGTGCTGGGTCAGCTCGCCGGCAATGTCAGCTTCGGCCCCGGTGACCAGGAGGCTGCGCTCCCGCGGCAGGTCGGGCAGAAGATCTGTGACAAGGTTGCCGATCATCCGCGGGTCGCTGAGCACGCGCTGGCCATAGTCGTTGGCCACCGAGCCCAGCGCCTCGTGGGCCTCGCCTTGTGGGTCCAGTTGCTGTTCGGTCATTATCTGGTCCTCCCGGACTTTCTGTTAGCGTCTGCTGCTAGCTCGACGTGCTGCTGCTGGGCTGGGCGGCTGCCCCGGAACCGACGGTTAGGCTGGTCGGCGGGCCCAGCGGGGTCAGCTGGGGGCCGCCGAGCAGCTGAAGTTGGTAGCTGCCGGTGGGCAGGACGGCCAGCCCGAGGTCGCTGGCGTCGAGCTCATAGGTGAGGCAGCCGCTGGCCTGGGTGGCGGTCGCCTGCGGCAGCCCGCCGGTCTCGTCGGTCACGACGTCACCGCCGGGCATCCCGATCAGCAGCGCCGTGTCCAGGCCGGGCGGCAGCCGGTCATAGTCCACTCCGAAAATCGCGGTCGGCCCGGCCGGAACGGCCCGGCCACCCGCGCAGGCCGCGTCGGGCCCGGTCCCGATGCCCGCGCCGGTCACCTGCTCCTGCCCAGTCAGAGGGACCAGGATCTTGCTGTGATACACGGTGTGGTCGCGGGCCGCGGTGATCAGCGGCACGGCCAGCGACACCGACCGCAGCCGCCAGGAGATGTCGTTGCCCTCGCCGGTGATGGTCAGGCTGGGCACGCCGATCAGCTGGCCGGCATTGTTGATCGCGGCGCCGCCGGAGTTCCCGTGCGCCACCCGGGCGGTGGTCTCCAGCTCGAACCGCGGGTCCTTGACGTGCCCGAGCGGGTCCGGCACGAAGGTCGAGACCACCCCGGTGGTGACGGTGATGGTGTCGGAGTCAGACACCCCGGGGAAGCCGATCACGGTGACCGTCTGGTCCAGCTGGACCGCGGAGTCGCTGCCGACGGGCAGGTACGGCAGGTGCAGCGAGGCCGGGTTGACCGGCTGCCCGCTCGAGGTGGCGTAGATCTGGACGACGGCGAAGTCGAGGTAGCCATCCACAGCGACCGGCCGGGCCCGGTAGCTGGCCACCGCCTTCGAGGACTGGCCGGTGACCAGTTCCACGGTCAGGTAGGCCGGGTCGGGGCCGAGCTGAGTGGACGGCAGCCCCATGGCCACCGCGGCCCCGGCGGCCTGCGGCTCGGCCACGTGGGCGTTGGTCAGGATGAGGCCGTTCGGGCTGACGATCGTGCCCGAGCCCCAGCCGGTGTAGTTGGACGGGGAGCCGATCAGCAGCCGGACGGTCGCGGTCACGGCGTGCTGCAGGACGGAGGACGGCAGGCCGCCGCTCAGCGTGCTGGCGGTGGGCGAGGCGGCTGGCTTCGGCGTCCGCGAGCCGGTGACCAGCACGCCGACCAGCACCCCGGCGATGACGGCGATCACGGCCGCCACGGCGATCATGCGCACCCGCATGCTGAGCACCCGGCGTTCGCGGTTGCGGGCCAGGCGGGCGCTGCTGAGCGGGGGCGTGATGCCCAGTTCCTCGCCGGTGGCCGGATCGCCGAGGCGCAGGATCACCGATTCGGTGATCCGCAGCGGTCCGTGCAGCTGTTTCCCGTTCAGGAACGAGCCCCGCCGCGACTGGTCGGTGTAGGTGGCCCCGTCCGGGTCCGAGGTGATCACGCCGTGCGTTTCCCTGGAGACCAGGGGGTTCACCGAGACCAGTTCCAGGGACGGGTCACGGCCGACCCGGACCCGGGCACCGACGGGAAAGATGCGCTGCTCACGGCCGAGCCGGGTGACCAGCACGGGTGCGGGCGGCTGGCCGGGCTGGCCGGGCTGGCCGGGGCCGCCGGCGGGCGCGGCAGGGCCGGGCGTCGGCACGGCCTGGGTGGGCACGGCCTGGGTGGGCACGGCCTGCGGCGGCGGGCCTGCGTGGCCGAGCACCTCGGTCCGGGCCGAGGCGATGCGCTCCTGCTCCCCGGCGGGAGGCTGGCTGCCACGGCCGAGCACCTCGGTCTGGGCGGTGGCGATGCGCTGGCCCATGGTGCCGGCGGCCACGGCGTTGCCGCCGGTGGCGACGGCGTTCGGCTCGCTGAACGGCGTGAAGCGAACTTCTGCGGCACCTTCTTCGTTACCAAGCAGTGCGGTGACCCTGCTGGTCACCAGGAGGGAGGTGACCCAGCCGTCGGCCCAGATGCCGCCGGTAACCTCGTCATCGACCAGCCGCCAGGCGTCTCCGTCGGAGATCAGCCGGGCATGGTGAGCTGCCGCCGTGGGGGTATTCAGGACAACGTCGGAGTCCGGTGCGGTGCCGATACGGACGGTCGCCCCCGGAGGAAAGACGTAAGTGTGCCCCTGGGTACTGACCCGGATCGACGTCACGAGGACACCGAGCCAGCCGGGACGCCCCCAGACTCACGCAAGCACATGCCACCAACCCCCCACTCCCCTCCCCGGTACGCCTGCGGTTCGCCTTCACCGTCAATTCGGACAAATCAGACTATGCAGGCAATCTTAACCTGAGTCCAGGGGGTATTTTCTGTATTTTTCAACCCGGATTGTACGTCGCCGCCCACAGCACAGTAAATACCGCGACTCCGCGGCTGGGCCGCAGATGGCGCCGCGCGAAGCGTCTGCGCAGGCAGGCCGGGTATGCCGCAGGCAGCTGTTACCTCACTGATAACTAGGGCGCGATCGGGTGCCGCGCCTTACTGCTGGGTTATCCACAGCGCAGGACCTTCAAACCCAGGCCCGTCCAGGTGAGCGGCCCAGCCTGGCCGGCCAGGCCGGGCCGCAGCCCGGTCTGACCGGCCAGGGGGCGCGTCGTTACACTGAGCCCCGCAAGCTCAGCAGCCGGTACGGGAGGGATGTTAATGCCTGGAAAGTTCGTCCTGGAAAAGGGCAGTTCGGGGAAATTCCATTTCAACCTGCACGCCGCTAACGGGCAGGTCATCGCGACCAGCCAGCACTACGAAAGCAAAGAGTCCGCGCTGCATGGCATCGAGTCGGTCAAGCACAATGCGGCCGACGCCCCGATTGAGGACAAGACAGAAGACTGACGACCGGCGCCGGGGGCGCCCGCTCGCGGCGCCCCCGGCGCGGCAGCGATCGGGCCGGGCCTAGTTGCCCTGGTTGCCCTGGTTGCCCTGGTTATCCACGCCGAGGAAGCCCTCGACCTGGTTCTCCCCGCCCTCGATCTCGCTGTTGAACTTGCCGCCCGTCTTGTCCTCGGCGAACTGCTCGGCCTGGTCCAGGCCCTTGTCCACCACGTCGGAGTGCTCGCTGGCGAGGTTCTTCGCCTCGTCCATGAAGTCCGGCATTAGGTCTGCCTCCCCTTGGTTGCCCGCGATGAGCCTTTACCGTAGCAGGCCGCCTGTGACCGCCCGGCGGCGATAACCTGACCAGATGGTGACGTCGCTGGCCGTGAGCGGGGCGCTGTGGCTGGCGATGATCGCGGCGGCGGCCTGGGGCGGGGCCCGGCTGGCGCCCGGCGCGCGGATCCCGGTTCACTTCGGCTCCGCCGAGCGCTGCTTCTGGGTGGGCAAACGGGCCGGGCTGGTCATCTGGCCGGCCGCGGGCGCGCTGTGCGGCGTGATCCTGGGCGGCGTCAGCGCCAGCACCCTGGCGGCCGGCTGGGTACCCGGAGTGCGGGACGTGCTGCTGCCCGCGGTCATGTGCGTGCTGCTCGGTTTCCAGATCGGAGCCCTCACCCTGGCCCGCCAGGGCCCGGCGTCAGCCCCGGGCCGCTGGTCGCGGGCCCGGGGCTGAGACCACGGCTCGTTCGGATCAATGAGCCTGATCCCGGCCGGATCATGGGCGGCGGCCACCCGAGGGCGGCGGAATATCACGTGTGGGCTGGGGGGGAGTGGCCGTAACATGTGGACGGGCCGCCGCGGCGGCTTGGTATCCGGTTTGCACCCGGCTTCGCGGATCAGGAAGGCGCCATGAGGATCGAGAACAGTCCGGCCCGGGGAATGCGGGATCTGCTGCCCGCTGACGTCGCCGTCCGTGACCATGTGCTCGACTCGATCGTGGCGGTCTACCGGCGGTTCGGGTACCAGCGGATCGAGACGCCGGCGCTGGAGAACATCGACCGGCTGCAAAGCGGCGAGGGCGCGGACAACGAGAAGCTCATCTACGAGGTGCTGCGGCGCGGGCTGCCGCCCGAGGTGCCGGCCGGGACGCCGGTGCGGGAGCTGGTCGACCTGGGGCTGCGGTACGACCTGACGGTGCCGCTGACCAGGTTCTACGGACACAACCACGCGTCGCTGCCGTCGCCGTTCCGGTCGCTGCAGGTGGGTCCGGTGTGGCGGGCGGAACGGCCGCAGCGGGGCCGCTACCGGCAGTTCTACCAGTGCGACATCGACATGATCGGCGAGGCCAGCGTGCTGGCCGAGGCGGAGCTGATCGAGGCCACCAGCGAGGCGCTGGCCGCGATCGGCCTAACTGGGAGTGGCCGGACCGGGATGACGATCCGGGTCTCGGACCGGCGGTTCCTGTCGGCGCTGGCGGCGGACTGCGGGGTACCGGAGCAGGCGCAGACCGCGTTCTTCATCGCGCTGGACAGGCTCGACCGGGCCGGCTGGGACGGGGTCCAGGCCGAGCTGACCGAGCTCGGGTTCCCCCCGGCTCAGGTGGCGGCGGTCGAGGAGAAGATCTCGGGGCTGACCGACCTGCCGGCCGACAAGCTGGCCGGGGCGCTGGCTGACGCGGTACCCGGGCTGGCGCCGGCGGTGATCGACGACCTGGCGGCCGTGGCCGCCAGCCTGGACCGGCTGGCCGCGGAACGCGAGCTGAGCTGGGTGTTCGATCCGACGCTGGTGCGCGGGATGGGGTACTACACCGGGCAGGTGTTCGAGATCGTGCACCCCGGGATGAGCGGGTCGGTGGCCGGCGGCGGACGGTACGACAAGCTGATCGGGAAGTCGCTCGGGCAGGACGTTCCGGCCTGCGGGTTCTCCATCGGGTTTGAGCGGATCGTGGACCTGCTGGCCCGCAGCCAGGTGCGGGACGCGGTGGCGGTGCTGGTGGAGGCCGAGGTGCCGGTGGCGGACGCGCTGGCCGTGGCGCGGGAGATGCGGGCGGCTTCCCGGACGGCTTCCGGGGCGGGTGGGGCGGCCGGGGCGGCCGGGGCGGGGCGGGTCGTGGAGACGGTGCGGCGGAGCGGGAAGTTCGGTACGCAGCTCAAGCGGCTGAAGGCGGCCGGGTTCATCGGGTTCGTGCTGGTCAGGTACGAAGACGGAGTGACCGTGGTGGGCGAGCAGCGAGAGCTGGGCGGCGCGCAGGAGTCGTAGGCGAGATGGACAACCGCAGCTTCGGGCTCAGGAACCGGTACAGCGTCGTCTGCACCGTCGGCGATCCGGCCGCTACCGGCAGGCGGGCTGACCGGTTCCGTTTGCGACCTCTGTAGCTGCGCCTTTTTCCGGCGCGCGGGCACAAGCGGAATGACTCGAGTACAAAGCAGGTCTTATCGGCCATTTCGTGCACGTTCTTCTGCATTTGCATTTGCTCTGTTAGGCTGCACTTGCTCTCATAGGCGGCACGTGCTTAGGCTGCACCGTCTCTGTCAGGTGCACCGTCTGTGTCGGATGCACTGTGCAGGCGGTGATCGACCCGGGTAATTCATTAGCAATGACGTCTCGGCCGTGTCTTAGCGCGGTGATATGGTGCCCATGGGTACGCCGCCGTTACCGGTCTGGCCTGCGGCGGCACCGGAGCGCGAGTTCGTCGGTTCCCGGAGTGAAGATGAGCATGGGTCAGCGGGTAAGCGAACTTTCTGCCGATACCCTCGGCCCGACGGTGCCGCGCATGCTGGTGGGCATTCAGCTGCACCGCCTGCGCGAGGCGGCCGGCGTCACGCCGGAACGAGCCGGGCATGCCATCCGGGCCTCCCGGTCCAAGATCAGCCGGATGGAAAACGGCCGGGTGAGCTACAAAGAGCGGGACGTGACGGACCTGCTCACCCTGTACGGCATCACCGACGAGAGCGCCCGCGCGGCCATGGTGACCCTGGTCCGGCAGGCCAACTCCCCCGGCTGGTGGTCGCAGTACGACGACATCATGGCCGAGTGGTTCGCGGACTACCTCGGGCTGGAGACGGCCGCCTCGATGATCCGCACCTTCGAGCTGCAGTTCGTGAACGGCTTGTTCCAGACCGAGGACTACGCGCGCGCCGTCACCATGCTCGGCCACACGGCCGCGCCCGCGGCGGAGATCGAGCGCCGGGTGAGCCTGCGGCTCAAGCGCCAGGACCTGCTCACCAGCCCCGAGCCGCCGCAGGTGTGGTCGGTGCTGGACGAGGGGGCGCTGCGGCGGCCGGTGGGCGGCCGGGCGGTGATGCGGGCCCAGCTGCAGCGGCTCATCGAGCTGGCCGGACTGCGCCATGTCACCGTACAGGTCGTGCCGTTCGCCCGGGGCGGGCACGCGGCCGCGGGCGGGTCGTTCACCATGCTGCGGTTCGCCGATCCTGACGTTCCGGACGTGGTGTACATCGAGCAGCTCAGCAGCGCGCTTTACCTGGACAAACGCGAGCACGTCGACCACTACCTGGAGGTCATGAACGAGCTCAGCACCGAGGCGCTGACGCCCGCGCAGAGCACACGTTTCATGGCTGAAATCATCGCGGAGACCTAGCCGAGCCGGGTGTTACAGGTCCAGGCTGGTGCCGGGCTCGAGCCGGGCCACCGGCGCGCCGCTGGGACCGGCCGCGACGGACAGCATCCGGGTGAACAGGGCCAGCCCGGCGTCGTTGAGGATCGCGTCGTGGATGGCGTAGCCACGGCCGGGCGCGACCTGGCGGAAGTAGTCGATCATCTCCCCGGCCTTCAGCCAGGGCGCGCTGATCGGGACCAGCAGGGTCCGGACCGGTTCTTCGGGGACGGTGAAGGAGTCGCCGGGGTGGAACACCTCGCTGTCGACCAGGAACCCGGTGTTGACCACCAGCGGGATGTCCTGGTGGATCAGCGCGTGATCCACGCCGTAGACGTGCACGTCGAACCCGGCGACCTCGACTGCGTCGCCCTGCCCGACCTCGTGCACCCGGTCGCCGAAGTCGCCGAACTGGGCGCAGATCGACTGGTTGGCCCACAGGGTCAGGTCCGGATCGGCGGACAGGGCGGCACGGATCGCGTCCGCGTCGAGGTGGTCCGGGTGCTCGTGGGTGACCAGGACCGCGGCGGCGCCGTCCAGGGCGGCCGGGGCATCGCTGAAGCTGCCCGGGTCGATGACCAGGGCGGCGCCGGCCTTCTCCAGCCTGACGCACGAATGCCCGAGCTTGGTGAACCGCATCGTCAGCCTCCAGTCGCACGGGTGCCTTGCCAGTGGGCGGACCGGGATACCACGGCCCGTTCGGCATCATAGGCCTTAACGGCAGCCCGGGGTAGCCGGCCAGGCGGTTTCCCGCGGGCAGGACCGGGACAGTGTTCCGCAGAATTCAGCGGCTGTGCGTCTTTTAGCTAATTGCCGATAATGCAGGATAAGGCAGCCAGAACCATTCCCCCCGGCGCGAACAATTTGCGCTGGTGAGGGTGTCGATACGGCAGTGGGCATGCTCGCCTGCGATCATCATCTCGAAAGACTTCCCGAAAAGGTATGGCAAAACCCATGGAATCATTTCGGCAGGAGCCGCATTGATAAGAAAGGAACGTTAATGGACGAATCCGATGCGGGCGAAAGCGGGATCACCCGGGCCGAGTTGCTGAAGGCCGCTGCTGTCGCTGCGCCAGGAATACTCCTCGGCCGGACCGCGGCCGCCGCAGCCACGGCCAAACCGGCCCCTGCGCGGCGCCTCGGGCGAACTCGCGGTCTCGGCGGCATGAACGTGCTTCTCTTCCTGACCGATCAGCAGCGCGCCATCCAGCATTTCCCGCCCGGCTGGGGCAGGCGCCACATGCCGGGCCTGACCCGCCTGCAGGAGCACGGCATGCTGTTCGAGTACGCCTTCACGAACGCGTGCATGTGCTCACCCGCCCGCTCGACACTGATGTCCGGCTACTTCCCGGCCCAGCACGGCGTGAAGTACACGCTGGAGACGGACATGCCCGCGCCGCAGTACCCGCAGGTCGAATTGTCCACCAACTTCAAGAACCTGGCCAGCGTCTCGCTGGCAGCCGGCTACACACCGGTCTACAAGGGCAAGTTTCACTGCACCAAACCCGCGAATGGCTCGGACTGGGTGCCCGAGGACGTCAACCAGTACGGCTTCACCCGGTGGGACCCGCCAGACGCCGGCGCTGACCAGAGCATCCCCGAGGAGGGGGGAGGCAGCTACGACAATGACGGCCGGTTCATCAACTCGGAGGGCACGCCGGAGGCGGGCACCGAGGGCGCGGTCCAGTACCTGCGCGACACGGCCGCCCAGAGCCAGCCATTCTTCATGGTCGTGTCGCTCGTCAACCCGCACGATGTGCTGCTGTATCCCGAGACGTACGAGAGCGGGGGCTATGACCCGGCCTGGCTGGAGGGCGAGATCGGCCTTCCGGCGACCGTGGGCGAGGACCTGTCGACCAAGCCGACCGTTCAGGCTGAGTTCCTGCGGCTATTCAATGCCAGCGGGCCCATCCCGACCCCGCAGATGAAACGCAACTATCTGAACTTCTACGGCAACCTGATGAAGGCCTCGGACGAGTACCTGATCAAGATCCTCCACACGCTCGAGGTGCGCGGCCTGCTAGAGAACACGCTCGTCATCGCGACGGCCGACCACGGGGAGATGGGCACGGCCCACGGCGGGCTGCGCCAGAAGAACTTCAACTTCTACGAGGAAACGACCCGGGTCCCGCTGGTCTACTCAAACCCACGCCTGTTCCCCGGGCCCGAGAAGAATCTCTCGATCGTCTCGCACGTCGACTTCCTGCCCACCCTCGCTGGCCTCCTCGACACGCCGTCAGACGCCCGGGCCAACTGGCAGGGGGTCGATTACTCCGACCAGATCCTGTACCGTTCTGCCCGGCCACCCCAGACCTACACGGTGTTTACCTATGACGACTGGCAGTCCGGCCAGGCTAGCGGCCCGTACCCGCAGCCACCAAACCACATCGTCAGCATCCGCGAGCACCGCTACAAGATCGCCCGGTACTACGACGCCGACGGGAACGTGGCGCCCCAATGGGAGATGTACGACCTCGAGACCGACCCGCTCGAGCGCACCAACCTGGCCTACCAGGATTACCGGCGCACCGCTGAGCAAGAGCGAGAGTACAACCGGCTGAAGCGCAAGCTGGCCCGCGTCGAGCAGACGCGGCTGCAGCCGCTGAGCTGATCCGGGAGAGCCGAGCTGGCCAGGCCCCATTGGCCCGCGGGAGGGTTACGTTATCCTGCTCCGGGAAGCTGCCTGGTGGCTCGACAGGATGACCGACGGGTAAGGGGCTGAGGCCATGGGCACCGGCGATAGCCCCGGCGAGACGGAGCTGACCTTCCCGGGCGACGGCGAGATGGCCCGGCGGATGCGCGCCTACCCCTGGGTCAGCTCGCCGCTCGGTGATCCGCGGGACTGGCCGGACAGCCTTGGCACCGCGGTCCGGATCTGCCTGACCTCTCGCTTCCCCATGATCGTCTGGTGGGGCGAGGAACTGCGCTTCCTTTACAACGACGCCTACTTGCCGCTGCTGGGCAACAAGCACCCCGGACTCATGCGGCCAGGTCAGCAGGTCTGGCCCGAGATCTGGGCCACGGTCGGCCCGATGCTCGATTCCGTGCTGGACACCGGGCAGGCCACCTGGTCGGAGGACCTGCTGCTGCCCATGGACCGGCACGGCTACTGGGAGGAAACGTACTGGACCTACTCCTACAGCCCGCTGCACGACGGCGACGGGACCGTGCGCGGGGTGTTCACGGCGGTCAAGGAGACCACCGAGGAAGTGATCGGCCGGCGCAGGCTCGCCGCGCTGCAGGACCTGGGGGCTCAGGCCGGGCAGGCGCGCAGCGTGGCGGAGGCGTGCGGTCTGGTCGTTCGGTCCCTGGAAAATGCTCACCGGGACCTGCCGTTCGCGGCCATCTACCTGCGTGGGTCCGACGGTGGGCCGCCGGTGCTGGCCGGCCGCAGCGGGCCAGATGGGCCTGGGGGGCCAGATGGGCCTGGGGGGCCCGGCGGGCCCGGCGGGCCCGGCGGCTGGCCGGTGCAGGAGGTGCTGTGCAGCGGCGAGCCGGTCACGCTGACCGGGGTGACCGCCCGGTTCGGGGAGCTGCCGAGCGGCGGGTGGCAGACTCCCCCGTCCGAGGCCATGGTGCTGCCGCTGATCGGGGGAACCGGTGAGGCGGCCGGGGCCATCGTGCTGGCGGCCAGTGCCGGGCGGGCCCTGGACGAGAGCTACCGGTCGTTCCTGGGCCTGGTGGCCCAGCAGACCGCGGCGCTGGTGAACGGCGCGCTGGCCTACCAGGCCCAGCTGCGCCGGGCCGAGGAGCTGGCCGAGCTGGACCGGGCCAAGACGACCTTCTTCTCCAACGTCAGCCACGAGTTCCGCACTCCGCTGACCCTGATCATGGGCCCGGTGGAGGAGCTGCGGGCCCGGCTCGACCCGGCGGATGCCGCCGCGGCCGGGGAACTGGACGTGATCTACCGCAACGGCCTGCGGCTGGGCAAGCTGGTCAACACCCTGCTCGACTTCTCCAGGATCGAGGCCGGCCGGATGCAGGCCAGCTTCGAGCCGCTCGACCTGGGGGCCTTCACCACCGAACTGGCCAGCGTGTTCACCTCGGCCGTGGAACGGGCCCGGATGCGGTACGAGGTGGACTGCCCGCCGCTGAGCGCGCCGGTCTACGTGGACCGGGAGATGTGGGAGAAGGTGGTCTTCAACCTGCTGAGCAACGCGCTGAAGTTCACCTTCGAAGGTTCGGTCAGCGTCCGGCTCCGGGAACAGGACGGGCACGCGGTGCTGCACGTCGCGGACACCGGGGTGGGCATCGCGGCGGCCGAGATCCCGCGGCTGTTCGACCGGTTCCACCGGATCGAGAACGTGCCATCCCGGTCCAACGAGGGCAGCGGCATCGGGCTGGCCCTGGTCTGGGAGCTGGTCGGGCTGCACGGGGGAACGGTCACCGTGGACAGCGCCGAACGGGCGGGGACCACGTTCACGGTCAGGATCCCGTTCGGCCACGGGCACCTGCCGGACGAGAACGTGGCCGCCAGCGGCGGGTCGCATGCCGTTTCGGCGGCCGCGACCCCGTTCCTGCTCGAGGCCATGGGCTGGCTGCCCGCCGACCCCGAGATGGTGCAGACGGCGCCGGGGGCGCTGGGCGCCGGGGTGGTGCGCCGCGACGCCGACGGCAAGCCGGGCCCGGCCCGCGTGCTGCTGGCCGACGACAACACGGACATGCGCGAGTACCTGGAGCGGCTGCTGCGGCCGGGTTACCAGGTCACGACCGTCACCGACGGCCAGGCGGCGCTGGAGGCCGCCCGGGCCGACCCGCCCGACATCGTCATCAGCGACGTGATGATGCCCCGCCTCGGCGGGCTGCAGCTGGTCGCGGCGCTGCGCGCGGACCTGCGCACCGCGGAGGTACCGGTGCTGCTGCTGTCGGCCCGGGCCGGGCACGAGGCGGCCATCGAGGGCCTGGAGGCTGGCGCGGACGACTACCTGGTCAAGCCGTTCTCGGCCGCCGAGCTGCTGGCCCGGGTGCGGGCCAACGTGGAGCTGGCCCGGCTGCGCGGTCACCACGCCCGCTGGCGTACGGCCCTGCTCGACTCGCTGCACGAGGCGTTCTTCCTCCGCGAGGAGGACGGATCGGTGGTCGAGATCAACTCCGCCTTCACCGACATCCTGGGCTACGGCCCCGACGGGCTGCCGTACCCGGTGCCGCATCCGTGGTGGCCGGACGAGCAGGCCGATCCCGAGGGCTACCAGATGCTCTGGGACGGTCTCGAGCGGATGCGGAACGATCCGAACGGGAGCTTCACCGTTCCGCTCAGCCGCCGCGACGGGCAGCGGATCTGGGTTACCGGCAGCTTCAACGAGGTCCGGGACCCGGAGAACGGCCGCCGCATGCTGGTGGGGACGCTGCGCGACGTCACCGCCGAGCACTACGCGGTGCAGCGGGAGGCGGCGCTGGCCGCCATGGGTCTGGTGGTGTCCCGGGCCGGAAGCGCCGTCCAGGTGCTGCACGAGGCGCTGGAGGAACTGCACCGCCTGTGGCGGGCACGGCAGGTGACCGCCGTGACCTGGACCGGAGCCGACCAGGTCACGGTGACCTCGACCGGGGCGGCCCATACCGGGGAGGCCCATACCGGGGAGGCCCATACCGGGGAGGCCCATACCGGGGAGGCCCATACCGGGGAGGCCCATACCGGGGAGGCCCATACCGGGGAGGCCCATACCGGGGAGGCCCATACCGGGGAGGCACAGACCTGGGACGCGTTGCCGGCCGGGCTGCGGGACGCCTTCTCGGCGCTGCGGGAACAGCCCGTGCTGATGCCGACGGCCAGCACACCGGGCGGAGCCGGAGTCAGGCTCGAGCATCCGGCGGGCACCCTCGGGATATGGATCGACCTCGGCTCCGGCCGGATGCTCGGCGCCGAGGACCGGACCCTGCTCAGCCTGGTCGGCGGCTATATCGGCCAGGCGCTGCACCGCGCCTACCAGGCCGATCAGCAGCGCGAGACGGCGCTGATCCTGCAGCGCGCGATCCTCGGCCCGTCCCGGCTGCCCGCCGGGTTCGCGGTCCGGTACGAGCCTGCCACCCGCCCGCTCGAGGTCGGCGGCGACTGGTACGACATCGTCGAGCTGCCGGACGGGCGGATCGGCATCATGGTCGGCGACTGCGTCGGGCACGATCTGGGCGCGGCCACGGTCATGGGCCAGCTGCGCAGCGCCTGCCGGGCGCTGCTGCTGCAGGACGCCAGCGCGGGAGCGGCCCTGACGGCCATGGACCGGTTCGCGTCGCTGGTGCCGGGGGCCGAGTGCGCCACTGTGTTCTGCGGCATCCTCGATCCGGGGACCGGGGAGCTCACCTACTCCAGTGCCGGGCATCCGCCGGGGATCGTGGTGCATGCCGATGGCGGTGTGGTGCTGCTCGACGGCGGGCGGTCGCTGCCGCTGGCGGTGGGCCAGGATGTCCGGCGGGACGAGTCGGGGTATGTGCTGCCGCCGCGCTCGACGCTGCTGCTGTACACCGACGGGCTGGTCGAGCGGCGGGGCGAGCCGATCACCGAGGGCATCGCGGCCGTGGGCCGGGCGATGCGGGAGACCAGCGGCGCCTCGCTGGAGGACCTGGCCGCGCAGGTCATGACGCGGCTGGCGCCCGCCGGGGGGTACGAGGACGACGTGGCCCTGGTGGTCTATCACCATCCCGCCCCGCTTGACGTGTCGTTCTCCGCCGAGTCGGAGCAGCTCGCCTCGGTTCGGGCCAGGCTCCGGGGCTGGCTGCGCAGCTGTGACGTCGGTACCCGGGTGGCGCAGGACGTCCTGGTCGCGGCGGGCGAGGCCATCGCCAACGCGATCGAGCACGGCCACCGGCAGGTGCCCGACCAGCAGGTGCGGCTCCGGGCGACCTCGACCACGAACCAGTTGCGCCTGACCATTTCCGACACCGGCCGGTGGCGTCCGTCGCCGCCTGGTGACCGCGGTCTGCGCGGGCACGGCATCGCGCTGATGCGGGCCCTGATGCAGCAGGTCATCATCGAGCCCGGGCCGACCGGGACCACCGTCGACCTCTATCTGGAGATCAGTAATGGCCACCCCGCTTGAGCTCTCGACCCGTCACGACGGGGACGGAACCCTGGTCGTGAGCGCGGTGGGCGAGATCGACATGAGCAACGTTGACCAGTTCCGGGCCGCGCTCGGGGCGGCCGCCGCCGCGCTCAGGGAGGCCGCTGCCGGCGCCCCAGGCGACCGTTTCGTGGTCGACCTGACCGGGGTGGATTACCTCGACAGCGCGGGGATTCACGCCGTGTACGCGGTGGCACCGGCGGTCCGGCTGGTGGCCAGTCCCTTGCTGTCGCCGGTGCTGGACATCTCCGGGCTGCTGGGCATCACCTCGATCCGGGCGCCGCAGGACTGAGCTGGCTACACGGGGCCAGCTACACGGGGCCAGCTACACGGGGCCGGCTACACGGGGCCGGGCGACACGGGGCCGGGCGGGAGCGGGAGGAACGGGCTGGGATCGCCGGTGCCGGAGACGTAGAGGTGGTCCCGGGCGCGGGTGCAGGCCACGAACAGGACGCAGCGTTCCCGCTGCAGGTCCTGGGCGTGCGCGGCGGCGTCCTCGGTCGCCGGGGTGACCGCCGCCGCCGCGGGCACCAGGCCCTGCTCCACGCCGATGACCGCGACCGCCTGGAACTCCAGGCCCTTCATGGCGTGCATGGTCCCGGCCAGAACGGCCTTGGTGCTCCCCCGGCCGTTCAGCGAGACGGTGGCGATGCCGGCCGCGTCCAGGGCGGCGCGGGCCTCGCGGATCAGGGCGGCGGACCGGGCGGCCACGCCGATGGCGTTCAGCTCGATGCCGTCGGCCAGCCACGAGCAGATCCGCTCGGTGAGCAGCGCGAGCTCTTCGGTCCGGTTGGCGGCCATCTGCACCTGCGGTGCCGGGCCGGGCCGGGGCGAGCGGTAGCCGAGCAGCGAGTCCACCTCGCCGTCCAGCCCGGTTGCCGGCTCGTTGCCGAGCAGCGGCACCGCCCAGTTGAGGATCTCCTGGGTGGTCCGGTAGTTGAGCGACAGCCGCCGGCTCGGCCCCGGACGGTGATGCCCAGGCTGGCCAGCGAGACCCGGTTGTCGTAGACACGCTGGTGCGGGTCGGCCGCGATGAACAGGTCGTCCGGGCCCGGCGCGACCGCCGCGCGGAGCAGCCGCCACTGCGACGGGTGCAGATCCTGGGCCTCATCCACCAGGATGTGCCGGTAGCGCGGCCTGGCCTTCTGCCAGAGCAGGCGCGTGGCCTCGTCGGCCAGCTGCAGGTGCGTGGACTCGCGGGTCGCGGCCAGCTGGGCCGTGACCCGCTGGACGGCCTGCCAGACCTGGGCGCGCTGGGCCTTGGTCAGCGGCCTTCCGCGGCCGGTGCGCGGGCAGATCAGGTAGGCCTGCTCGGTGCGCAGGCCCTTGGCCAGGATGACCTGCTCCCACTCGTTCCGCAGGAAGGCGGGGGTGAAGGCCAGCCCGATATCGGCGGCCGCCTGCGCCCAGCGGGCCTGCTGCACCCGTCCGTCCGCGATGGCGGGAGTGCCGCGGGCCAGCTTGACGACGCCATAGGCCAGCCGGTCGACGTTGAGCACCTCGATCCGGTTTCTTATGGTCAGGTTCTGGATCAGCAGGTCGAGCTGGGCGGACAGGGCGACGGCCAGGTTGCCGGTGAAGGTGGTCACCAGGACCTGCGCGCCGCGCTCGGCCAGGAAGGCCGCGCGGTGCAGCAGGGTCACGGTCTTGCCGGTGCCGGGACCGCCGGTCACCTGGGCCGGGCCGGCGTAGCTGGCGTGGTAGGCGACCTCGCGCTGGCTGGGGTGCAGGAAGGTACGCCAGGCCTCGAACGGGTGGGCCAGGATGCGCTGCTGCTCGTCCGGCCCGGAGACGTAGCTGACCTGCGGCTGGCTGGCGCCGAACCGGCGGCTGGTCGCGTAGGCATCGGCCTGGTCCTGCGGCAGGACCGTGACCAGGCAGTACGTGTCCGCGGTGGGGCTGGCCAGCGGGCCTGGCCGCGCGGTCGCGCCCGCGGCCGCGGTCAGGCCGGGGGCTGCGGGGGCGAGCACCACGCCGCGCCAGCGGCCGTTCACCGGCATGATGCGGATCCGGTCGTCGCGGCTGTGCTCGGGCTTGGTCAGGTGCTGGGCCGGGTAGGGGTGGCGGGCGAACTTGGCCACGGCAGCATCCACGGCGACCTGGACGTCCCGGTCCAGCTTCGCGTACTCCGCCAGGAAGTCCTTGGAGATCGCCAGGCGAGCCACCGGTTATGCCCTCCTTCCCGAGCTGGCTTGTCCAGAGGGTAGACCGAATCCGGAGTCGCCGAGTCACCTTTCGCCCGCCGCAGGGTCCGCCCTTCGGCTGGGTGTCACGTCTGGCCGGGCTGTCGCGTCAGCAAGGATGTAAATGCCGCCAAGCACTACGACGATGACCAGCTCGCCGCCCTGGTCTGGCTCATCGCCCTCATCAACGCCTGGAACCGCATGAACGTCATCACCCAGCAGCCCGCCGGCGACTACCAGCCCGGCCAGTGGAGTTAGTCCGAAGTTGCCTCAACTTTGGCGGAGTCCTGCTCGGCCGGTGGTGCTTGCCGGGTGGCGCGCCACTTCGACACCCCGAACCTGATAGCCAGTCCTATGGCGACGATCACGATCACGCCGAGCACTACCTTGGCGCCGGCCTTTCCGATGAGATTCGCGATCTCCTCGCCCAGGACGTACGAAATCCCGACGTACACCCCGATCCAGCCGATACCGGCGAAGAGCGCTCCCAGCATGAATGTCCAGAATTGGACCCGGAAGATCCCGGACACAAAGGCCGGCATCGTCATGGACGCCACGAAGGTATGGCGGCCGAAGGCGCGGTCGCCTTTGGCGAGCATTTTCCGCCGCGATTTCTCCAGCCTCCCCGGGTGGTCGAGCAGTGGACGGCCCCCGTGGGCGCCAATCGCAAATCCGATGACCGAACCCAGCATCCAGGCGACCATGGCCACGGCGAGCACGATCCATACGTCGAGCTTGTCCTCTCCGGCCAGGGTGCCCGCCGCGATGAGCGACGCGTCACCCGGGCCGGGCAGGCCGGCTCCCATGATCGCGACGAGCGCGAACATGATGGCGTATTCGGCCAGGTCCATGTCTACGCAACCCCTCCCGGCGTAGTCGCTGCTACTGCACGCATACGCAGCCAGGCTGCTGGTGTTTTCCTGCATGGTCCGGAAGAAGCGGCCTTCGCACCATCCACGCGGCTCTCACGCCGACCATGGGAGCCGACCCGATCATGCTCGCAAAGGTCCATGCCGCCAGGCATCACCCACCAAGGATGACCCCGGCGTTCCGGGACCGCCCGGGCCGGATCAGCCGGCCGCGGGAGGCAGCCGCATGGCGGGCGCGCCGCTCCTGGTGAGCGGCCGGGTGTCGCGGGGGCGGAGCGGTTCGCCGCAGGCCTGGCAGATGACCTCGGCCGTCACCTGGTGGCCGCAGTGGTGCTGGAGGACCAGCGGCGGGCCGCCTGGCCGGCCAGGTACTGATCGCCCCAGCGCATCAGCGTGACGATGACCGGGTACAGGTCGCGGCCCGCGTCGGTCAGGTGGTACTCGAAACGAGCCGGGTGATCGCTGTAGCGCCGCCGCTCGAGGATCCCGGCGCCGACCAGGGTGCGCAGCCGCGCCGCCAGCGTGTCGCGGGGCGCCCCGGTGCGGCGGACCATCTCGTCGAACCTGCGGTTGCCGAGGAAGACTTCGCGCACGGCCAGCAGCGCCCACTTCTCGCCGACCACGTCCAGGGTGCGGGCGATCGAGCACGGCCGCGGCTCGGCCGGAGTACTAGCCATACGAACACCATACCTCCTGAGTTGGTTTTCTGGACTAACTGGCATGGGCCGGGTTACAGTGGATCCAGATTCCGGACTTACCTTGGAGGACGGGTGCCAAGCTCCACTCCCCCGGCGACCGCGGCGGACTCCCGGCGGGTCACCGCCGTGGTCGGCGTGCTGTCCCTGGCCGTGTTCATGTCCAGCCTGGACCTGTTCATCGTCAACCTGGCGTTCCCGTACATCAGCAGGCAGTACCCGGGCACCAGCCTGAGCTCGCTGTCCTGGGTGCTGAACGCCTACACGATCGTGTTCGCGGCGGTGCTGGTGCCGGCCGGGCGGTGGGCGGACCGGATCGGGCGGCGGCGGGTCTTCACCGCCGGGCTGGTGGGGTTCACGCTCGGGTCGGTGCTGTGCGGGCTGGCGCCGGGGGTGGGCCTGCTGATCGCCGCCCGGGTCATCCAGGCGGCCGGGGCGGGCGCGATGGTGCCCGCGTCGCTGTCGCTCCTGCTGGCCGCCGTGCCGGCGCAGGCCCGGGCCAAGGCCATCGGCACCTGGTCGGCGCTGGGCGCCCTGGGCGCGGCGCTCGGCCCGGTCATCGGCGGCAGCCTGGTCCAGGTCAACTGGCGCTGGGTGTTCTGGGTCAACGTGCCGGTCGGCCTGGCCGCGGTGCTGCTGGCGGCTAGGGTGGTGCCGGAGAGCCGGGACTCGGCCTCGCGCGGTTCTGGGGTCCGGCCCGACCTGGCCGGCGCCGTCCTGCTCGCCGCGGCCGTCGGCCTGGTGGCGCTGGCCCTGGTCAAGGCGCCCGGCTGGGGCTGGGACTCGGCCGGCTTCAGCGGCCTGCTGGCCGCGTCGGTGGCCTGCGGCGCGGGCCTGGTCTGGCGCTCGCAGCGGCACCATTCGCCGGTCATCGAGCTGGAGCTGCTGCGCTCGCGGACGTTCAGCGGCGCGTTCGGCGCGTCGGTCCTGTACTACGCCGGGTTCGGCGCGTTCGTGCTGAGCGCGGTGGAGTTCCTGACCGGCGTGTGGCGCTACTCCGCGGTGGACGCCGGGCTGGCCATCGCGCCCGGGCCGCTCATGGTCCTGCCGTTCGCCCGGTTCGCGGCGCCCCGGCTGGCCGTCCTGCTGGGCGGTCCGGGACGGGTCGCGGCGATCGGCTGCGTGGTCAACGCCCTGGCGCAGCTGCTCTGGCTGTGGCGGATCCAGGCTGCCCCGGCTTACCTGACCCACCTGCTGCCGGCTCAGCTGCTGGGCGGTGCCGGGGTCGGGCTGACCATTCCCTCGCTGCTCGGAGCGGGGAGCGCGTCGCTGACGCCGGCCCGGTTCGGCACCGGGAGCGGGATCTTGAACATGGCGCGGCAGATCGGGACGGTGCTCGGGGTGGCCGGGCTGGTGGCCGTCCTGTCCCGGGTTTCGCCGGCCGATCCGGTCCCGGCCTACCGCAACGGGATCGTGCTGATCATCGCGTTCTTCGCCGCGGCGGGCGCGGTGTCCGCGGTGCTGCTGACCGCCCGCCCGGTCCCGGTCCCTGAGCCGGGGCCCGCCGGCCCGGGCCTGGCCGCAGCGCCGCGGGAGGCCCGCGACACACCCGTCAGGAGATAGCGCCGAACGGGCCGTGGTGCAACGCGCGGCATAGCCGGTCAATCCAGGTCAATGGCGTACTTTTCGGGACCTTCGGCCCTGCTGGGACGGGTGATCGCCGGCCAGAGTTCGACTGCGGACGTCGGCGAGACGGCGTCGCCGGGTATGGGCTGCTCCGGCCCGGCTACCGGATTCCCGGCCGGCCCGAGCTTTTTGAACTGATGGCGCCACGACATGGGTATGGTGTTTGCGAGATGGGCAGGCAGCGGATCCTGGGGCTGGTTCTGGCGGGCGGGGCTGGCACACGCCTCGGGCCGCTGACCGCGGGCCGGGCCACGGCGGCGGTGCCGTTCGGCGGCCTGTACCGGGTGGTGGATTTCACGCTGTCCAACCTGGTCAACGGCGGCCTGCAGCGGATCTACGTGCTGACCCAGTACAAGAGCCACAGCCTGAACAGGCACATCACGACGACCTGGCGGCTGAGCAGCCTGCTGGACAACTACGTCACGCCGGTCCCGGCCCAGCAGCGGCTCGGGCCGCGCTGGCAGGCCGGCTCCGCGGACGCGATCTACCAGTCGCTGAACCTGATCCACTCCGACCGGCCCGACCTGGTCGTGGTGGTGGGGTCCGATCACGTCTACCGGATGGACCCGAGGCAGCTGATCGAGGCCCACCTGGCCTGGGGCGCCGGGGTGACGGTGGCAGCCCTCCCGGTCCCGAGGCAGGACGCGACCGCGTTCGGCGTGGTGCAGGCCGCGGCGGGCGGCCACCTCATCGACGAGTTCCTGGAAAAGCCGTCGCAGCCGCCGGGCCGCCGGGAGCAGCCGGACGAGGCGCTGGCGTCCATGGGCAACTACGTGTTCGACGCCAGTGTGCTGGTGGAGGCGCTGAGCAAGGATGCGGCCGACGAGGGCAGCGGGCACGGTATCGGCAGTGACGTCATCCCGCAGCTGGTCCGGGAGCGCTGCGCGCACGTCTATGACTTCCGGCAGAACACGGTGCCCGGGGCCGAGCCGCGCGACGCGGGGTACTGGCGGGAGGTCGGGACGATCGACTCCTACTTCGAGGCGCACATGGACCTGTGCGCGGTCGACCCGATGTTCAACCTGTACAACCGCAAGTGGCCGATCCTGACCCACGTGCCGCCGTACCCGCCGGCGAAGTTCGTGCACGGCGAAGGCGACCAGGTGGGACGGGCGCTCGACAGCGTGGTCAGCAACGGGGTCGTCGTCTCCGGCGGGCTGGTCCGCGACTCGGTCCTGTCGCCCGGAGTCCGGGTGGACAGCTGGTCCCAGGTGAGCCGGGCGGTGATCCTGCACGATTCCCGGGTCAGCCGCCACGCGGTAGTCGAGAACGCCATCCTGGACAAGGAGGTCGTCGTCCTGGAGGGCGCCACGGTCGGAGTGGACAAGGACCATGACCGGGAACGCGGTTTGGTGGTGTCCCCGGGCGGCATCACCGTGGTCGGCAAGGGACAGGTCGTGCGGCCCTGAGCTGCCGGTATACAATTGCTCGAGGCCACCGGGCGGGCGGCGGGTAGCGATCGCTGATGACGAAGCTGAAGATGTCCAGAGAGAAATGGGTGGCAGTCATTTGCTTTCTGGCGCTTGTGGCCGGAGTTATTGTCGTGACCAAGCCGCCGTGGATAGGCTCGTGGGTGCATCTGGTGCGGACTGCCCCGCCCAAGCCGCCCGCCGTCACCGGGTCCAGCACGGTGGATTCCGAACTCGACGCGCTGCTGACCGATGGCGGGCCGAATAGCGACCAATCCGGCTATTTCGAGTCAAGCAGCCCCGCTCTGGCCGCAGCGGCGGCGGGCGACGATAATCAGCAGTTCTACCGGCTCGGTGAATTGCTGGTACGGGATGGGCTGGCCAGCACCATTATCAATCTCAGCCGTGAGATGAACGGCTCGTGGTACGCGTGGAGCGAGCGGCACGCACCGCCATCAGAACCCGATGCCTTCATCCTGGCCTGGCGGCAAGTCGTCAAGACCATGCGCTCGGTGCCCGGTGCGCACTTCAAGTTCCTGTGGACCATCTACCCGGGGGCGGCCACGGTAGCCGAGAGCTGGCCGGGCAGCGCTTACGTCGACTATGTGGGGACCGATATCTTCGACTGGTACGGCGGTCCGCACGGAACGTACCCGCACACCGCTTCGGGCGCGCTTAACTGGGCTCTGCATTGGCAGCAAACCCTGACTGCCACCCCCGGCGGATTGGACTGGATAGCCAAATTTTCCAAGCTCACCGGCAAGCCCGTCATCATTCCTGAGTGGGGTCTTGATTTCCACACCTTCGGCGGGCATGACGACGTGTATTTCCTGACCCACATGACGGCATGGATGAAGGCCCATAACGCTATCGGCCTGTACTGGGAACAGGGTCACGTCACCTGGTCCGGCTGGCCCGGCGGCCCGTTGCTGGCCAACCAGGGCGCGGCGGCGCAGGTCAACACCCCGGGCGCCGTCAACGGCCTGGGGAAGCTGCTGGGCGGGCACCTGCAGTACGCGGCGGTCTACCTGAACGACCAGGAGGCGATATCGGAGGCCACGGCGCAGCCGGTCCTGGCGCCCTGGCAGCACGCGGGCTACGGGCTGGTGCTGGGCGTCAATATCATTCCGAACCCGCCTGCCATCAAGTCCTATTCCGGCCCGCCCCAGCCCGGGAACAAGGCTTATCAGCTGGCCGACTACCCGGATGCGGTCGCTGCGCTCAGGCGAGGACTCCGCTGAAGCTGGCTGCGGGGGCGTCAGGGGGCGGCCGGCCATGGGGTGGCGTGACAGCCCGGAAGCTGGCCGGCCAGGTCCTCGAAACCGCCGCCCGGACCTGCGGGCGGCTGGAGCCGGGCGGTGATGCGGATGGCGAGCGGGTCGCAGCCGATACTGGCCAGGTGCTCGCGGAGCAGGTCAGCGGCTCGCGTGGCCTGGCCGGCGGCGGCCGTGGCAACCACCTCGATGTGATGGCGTTCCCAGTTCATCGCCCGGCCGGCGGGCTGCTGGCCCGGTATGCCGGTGAGAGCCCGGAGGTCGGCGGCGGCCAAGGCGAAGCCGGGGTCGGCGGCAACGGAGCGGCGCAGGGCTGCGGCGGCCCGGTCCGGGTCGGCGGCTCGCTGCGCCCGGCGGTACCACCCGGCCGCCCGGGGGTTGGCGGTGACGACCCGGCCGTGGTCCTCGACCGCGGGTCCGGTGGCGGGCAGATGATCATGACGGCTGGGACCCTGGTCCGGCGATGGCTGCATAACGGCCAGGGTGCCCGGGGGGCCTGAAGCGGCGCTGAGGTGGTACTGAGGTCAGTCGGCGAGCAGGGCGAGGCGGGCGGTGAGCGCGGCCACATCCGGCTCGTCGGTCAGCGAACGGTACGCCAGCCCCTGGGCGCGCCGCAGCGCGAGGGCGGTGAAGGCTTCGGCGGCCGCACGGTCCGGGCCGGCGATCGCGTTGACCGCGGCTACGGCGGTATCGGCCAGGAGCTGGGTGGCCGGGTCCCCGCTGGCCGAGGCGCCTTCGGCGGCGCCGGCGGCGAAGACGGCGGCCTGGTCCGGGTGGCCGGCGGCCAGCGCCCACCAGGCCAGGCCCGCGAGCACCCGGGGCGGGCCGGCCGGAAGGTCGATGTGCCGGTAGTGACCGGCCGCCGCGTCGAGCAGAGCCCGGGCGCGTGGCAGGTCACCGAGGCGGCGCGCCACCGCCGCCTGGCCGACCATGGCGTCGGCCGATACCCACGGGTTGACACTGCACCCGATCGCTTCGGCGTACAGGGCGTCGGCGGCGCCGTCGTCGCCTTGCCTGGCCCGCAGTGTGGCCAGGGCGACCAGGCTGAACGGCACCTGGATGGGCTGTCCGGTGGCCCGGCATCGCTCCAGCAGCGCTTCGTAGGCCGCGGCGGCCGCTGCGAGGTCGCCCCGGATTTCGGCGATGCTGGCCAGGGCGTTCAGCGGGGAGACGACCAGCAGGACCTCGCCCTGGGCGTCGAAGCGCTCCAGGCTGGAACGGGCGACCGGCTCGGCCGCGTCCAGCCGCCCCAGCGACAGCAGGTTCCACGCGACGATCAGGTCGTGCACGCCGAGCAGCCAGCCGTGGCCGGCTGGTTCCAGCAATTCCCGGGCCTCGCCCAGGGCGGTGAGCGACCGGTCAAAGTGGTGCGCGAACCCCAGCACGGTCGCGCAGATCACCAGCGCCTCGGCCAGGCGGACCCGGTCGTGGCCGGCCCGCAGCGTGGCCACCGCCGCCTCGCATTCGATGACGCCCGCGGCCGGGTTCCTCGACATGCCCACGCAGTAGCCGTGCCAGAGGCGGGCGGTCGCGGCCAGTTCGGGACGGTGCGGCCCTACGGCGCCCAGCGCGTCACCGAGCCAGCGGGCGCCTTCGAGGAAGTCGCCGTTGATGAACCACAGCCAGGCCATGCCCGCGGCCAGCGACAGCGCCGCGTCGGCGTCGCCCACGGCGATGTACTCCTCGAGCGCGGCCCGCAGGTTGCCCGACTCCGCGACGAGCCGGTCCCGGCACGCCGGCCCGGTAGCGCCACGCAGATCCTGGTGGGCTTGGGTGGCCAGCTGCCGGTAGTACGCCCCGTGCCGGGCCCGGATGGCGCCGGCTTCGCCGGATTCGCCGAGCCGTTCCCTGCCGTACTGCCACAGCGTCTGGAGCTGGCCGAACCGGGCTTCGCCGTCGCCGTCTGGGGCGGTCACGAGGGACTTGTCGACCAGCCGGCTGAGCACATCGAGGATCTCGCCGGCCGGCACCGCCTCGTCGGCGCAGACCGCCTCGGCCGCAGCCAGCCCGCAGCCGCCAGTAAAGGCGGCCAGCCGGGCGAACAGGCGGCGTTCGTCGGCGAACAGCAGGTCATAGCTCCAGTCCACCACGGCGCGGAGCGTCTGCTGGCGGGGCAGGGCGGTGCGGGCGCCCCGGCTGAGCAGCCGGAAGCGGTCGTCGAGGCGTTCGGCCAGGGTGGCCAGCGGCAGCGCGCGGAGGCGGGCGGCGGCGAGCTCCACGGCCAGCGGCAGGCCGTCCAACTGGCGGCAGATGTCCTCGATGACGCCGGCCGCTGGCCCGCCGGCGTCGAAGCCGGGCCGCACGGCCCGGGCGCGATCGGCGAACAGTTCGGCGGCGGCCGCCGGGGCCAGCCCGCCTACCGGGACCAGGACTTCGCCGGGAATGCCGAGCGGCTCGCGGCTGGTGGCGATCAGCCGGAGGCCGGGCACCGCTCCGACCAGGGTGTCGGCCAGCGCGGTCGCCGCGCCGATGACGTGTTCGCAGTTGTCAAGGACGAGGACCAGCGACCGTCCGGCCAGGTGCCGCACGATGAGCTCGGTGGCCGATCCGGCTGGCTGAGGGCCGGCCAGCGCGGCCGCGGCCGCCCCGAGCGCGGCCGCGGCGGCTGGCTCCACCCCGTCGGGCTCGGTGACGCCGGCCAGCTCGACCAGCCAGGCGCCGTCGGGATGCTCCGGGCCCAGCGCGGCGGCCGCCTCCACCGCGAGACGGGTCTTGCCCGCCCCGCCCGGGCCGGTCAGCGTGACCAGCCGGCTCGAGCAAACCGCCGCCCGCAGCTGGGCCAGCTCCGCGTCGCGGCCGACAAATCGCCCCAGCTGCTCCCGCAGGTTGCCGGCGGTGACCGGCGCCGCGGCCGCTGGCGTGGCCGCGCCTGCCCCGCCCGCCGAGCCATCCCGGGCCGCCGGGCCAGCACCGGGCGCCGGGCCAGCACCGGGCGCCGGGCCAGCACCGGACGCCGGGACCGCCCTGGGCGTCGGGACCGCCCTGGGCGCCGGGCCAGCACCGGGCGCCGGGACCGCCCTGGGCGTCGGGCCAGGCTCGGGCGCCGGGGCCGGGGCGGGGCGGGCTGGGGGGCTGGGCGGGGTGAGGGAGGGGTCCTGAGCCAGGATGCGGGTCTGGAGGTCCTGCAGCGCGGGGCCGGGGTCCAGGCCCAGCTCGGTGGCCAGGTGCGCGCGGACTTGGGTGTAGGCGTGCAGGGCCTCGGCCTGGCGTCCGCTCTGGTACAGGGCCAGGATGAGCAGCTCCCACAGCCGCTCGCGCAGCGGGTGGTCCCGGCACAGCGCCGCCAGCGGGCCGGCCAGGTCCGCGGGCCGCCCCAGGCCCAGCTCGGCGCCGACCCGGGACTCCGCCGCCACCAAGGCCAGCTCATCCAGCCTGGCCCGTTCGGCAGCAAAAAAACCGGCATAGGTGAACTCGGCCAGCGGCTCACCGCGGCGCAGCCCCAGCGCCTGGCCCAGCGCCGCGGCGGCCGCCGCCAGCTGGCCGCCGGCGGCCAGCCGCCGGCCCTCGGCCACCAGCTGCCCGAACCGCAGGACATCGACCTGGCCGGGTCCGGCGGTCAGGGCATAGCCGGCGTCGCTGGTGGCGATGGCCGCGGGGCCGAGGGTGCGGCGCAGCTGGCCGATCTGGGCCTGCAGGGCGTTGGCCGGGTTCGCGGCCTGCCCGTCGCCCCACAGCGCGTCGATCAGCCGGTCGGCGCTGACCGGCTGGCCCGGCTGCAGGGCCAGCAGGGCCAGCAGGGCCCGCTGCTTGGCGCCCCGGACCGGCACCGGCACGCCGTCGGCCAGCACTTCGAGCTCGCCGAACAGCCGCACCTCCATGACCTCCACGGTACGGCCATCGCCGCTGTGCCCCGCCTCAGCGCCACGACAGTGCCGCCTCAGGCCTCCGGCGCAGGCTGGCATCCAAGAGCACAGGACACCAAGGGAAGGACGAACCATGATCGAGGCGCAGCACCTCACCAAGCGCTACGGCCAGACGGTCGCCGTCGACGGCGCCTCCTTCGCCGTCCGGCCCGGCCGGGTGACCGGCTTCCTGGGCCCGAACGGGGCCGGCAAGTCGACCACCATGCGGATGATCCTGGGCCTGGACACGCCGAGCTCCGGCTCTGTCCTGGTCAACGGCAAGCCGTACCGGGAGCTGGCCGACCCGCTCCGGTCCGTCGGGGCGCTGCTGGATGCGAAGGCCATCGTCGGCGGCCGCAGCGCGGCCAGTCACCTGGCCTGGCTGGCCGCCAGCAACGGCATCGCCCGCCGCCGCGTGGCCGAGGTGCTCGAGCTGGTCGGGCTCAGCGACGTCGCGGGCCAGCGGGTCGGCACCTTCTCGCTCGGCATGAACCAGCGGCTGGGCATCGCCGCGGCGCTGCTCGGCGACCCCGGCACGGTGATGTTCGACGAGCCGATCAACGGCCTGGACCCGGACGGCATCGTGTGGATCAGGAACCTGATGAAGTCGCTGGCCGCCGAGGGCCGCACGGTGTTCCTGTCCAGTCATCTGATGAGCGAGATGGCCCAGACCGCCGACCACCTGCTCGTCATCGCCCGGGGCCGGATCATCGCCGACGCCAGCACCGAGGAATTCGTCAGCCGCAACTCCACCCCCAGCGTCCGGGTCCGGGCCCTGCAGCCGGCCGACCCGGCTGGCACTGACCCGGCTGGCACTGACCCGGCTGGCACTGACCCGGCTGGCACTGACCCGGCTGGCACTGACCCGGCTGGCACTGACCCGGCTGGCACTGACCCGGCTGGCACTGACCCGGCTGGCACTGACCCGGCTGGCACTGACCCGGCTGCGATCTCCGAGACCAAACGAGAGGACACTCTGATGAGCATCTCTGCTATGACCACTAACCAGCGGATCACCGATGGGACCACGATGCAGGCGATCACCCAGGACCGTTACGGCGAGGCCGAGGACGTGCTGCGGCTGGAGGAGATCGCCCGGCCCGCCATCGGCGACAAGGAAGTGCTGCTGCGGGTGCACGCCGCCGGCGTCGACCGGGGCGTCTGGCACCTGATGACCGGCCTGCCCTACCCGGTGCGCCTGGCAGGCTACGGGATCCGCGCCCCCAAGACCCGGGTGCGGGGCCGGGAGGTCGCCGGGCGGGTCGAGGCGACCGGGGCGGCCGTCACCGCGCTGCACGTCGGCGACGAGGTGTTCGGCATCGCGGAGGGCTCCTTCGCCGAGTACGCCAGCGCCCGGCCGGGCAAGCTGGCGCGCAAGCCAGGGAACCTCACCTTTGCCCAGGCCGCGGCCGTCCCCGTCTCGGCGCTGACCGCCCTGCAGGCGGTCCGCGACCGCGGGCGCGTCCAGGCCGGGCAGAAGGTGCTGGTCATCGGCGCGTCCGGCGGCGTGGGGACGTTCGCCGTGCAGATCGCCAAGGCGGCCGGCGCCGAGGTCACCGGCGTGGCCAGCACGGCCAAGCTGGATTTGGTCCGGTCGCTGGGCGCGGACCACGTTGTCGACTACACCCGCAATGACATCACTGCCGGAGGCCACCGCTACGACGTGATCCTCGACACCGGCGGCAACCGCCCGCTTAGCCAGCTGCGCCGGGCCCTGGCCCCGCGCGGGACGCTCGTCATCGTCGGAGCTGAGACCGGCGGACGATGGCTCGGCGGAACCGATCGTCAGCTCCGAACCCTGATGCTCTCCCCGTTCACCGGCCAGACGCTGACCACGTTCATCTGCTCGGAGAACACGCAGGATCTGCAGGCGCTCACCGAGCTCATCGAGTCCGGCCAGGTCAGGCCGGTCATCGACCGGACCTATCCGCTGAGCCAGGCCCCCGAGGCCATTGCGTACCTGCGGGACGGCCACGCCCAGGGCAAGGTCGTCGTCAGCGTCTGAGGATTCTGCGGGACGGCGGGTGCCGAGTGCTGGGCTCGGCACCCGCCGCATGCTCATGACGGCTCAGGCCCGGCCTTCGACGATCTCGAAGGTGTTCCCGTCCGTGTCCTTGAACTTGAACATGGGCGGGACACCCGGCCACCGGAGCAGTTCCTCGACCTCGATGCCGCGTTCGCGCATGGCCGCGTGCTCGGTCTCGGCGTCGGGAACCAGGAACCGGATGCCGGTTTCGGCCCCGGCATTGGGGCTGGCGATCAGCGCGACCGAGGTGGACGCGCCGGGGGCCGCGACCGTGACCCAGCGGAAGCTCTCTCCCATCCGCGCGTCGAGCCGCTTCTCGAAGCCGAGCGTGCCGGTGTAGAACTCCACCGCCTGGTCCTGGTCGCTGACCGGGATGCCCACGGCGCCGATGTCGGTGATGGTGGTCTGGGACATGACAATCTCCTCGCGTCGCTTGATTAGTCGCCTGATTAGTCGCCTGATTAGCTGGGCTGCTGGTACATGAGCGAGCCGGGAGTGGTCAGCGTCTCCCCCGTCTCGAGCCACGTCTTCAGGCCGGACAGGATCATCGGCCACCCGCCGTAGACCTCGGACGGCGCGTCCGGCGGCAGCTGATCGTGCACCACGGTCAGGCGGCACGAGTCGCCGACCGGCTCGATCTCCCACGTCACCCGGGACGTGCCCGCCCGCTCGGCGTCCGGACCCCACAGCGCGCGCATCGTCTGCACGAGCCGGTGCGGCCGTTCGACGACCAGGTTCTCGCCCTCGATCAGCGATGACGCCGCGGCCGGATGACCGAGCCGGTAGGGCGAGCCCACGGTCCAGTCCGACTCGATCGAGGCACCGAACTGGTACTTCGCCCTGATCACCGGATCGGTGATCGCCTCCCACAGCCGCTCGGGCGTGGTCCGGATGTAGATCTCGAAGACCTTCTCCATCTGATCCTCCAGCTCATGCTGCTCCTCTAGCTCGTACTTCAGGCCGGCGAGCCCGGCAGCCCACGGCTCGGTGTACTTGCTGACCCACCGGTCGTGGACCAGGCGGATCGGGACCGGGTTGAGGTAGTGCAGCTTCTCGCGGCCCCGCCGCCTGCTCACGATGAGCCCGGCGTCCTCCAGGATCTTCAGGTGCTTCGCCACGGCGATGCGCGTCATGTCGTGCCGCGCCGTGAGGGACACCAGCGTCTGGCCGTCCCGGGCGAACAGCTCGTCAAGGAGCGCCCGCCGGGTTGGGTCGGCCAGGGCCCGGAACACGAGATCCACGTCAGCCATAATAGGAAACCATATGGTTTCCTGTCAAGCCGCGGGACTCGCTGGAGGGCGCGGGGACTGCTGGCGGGGTGATCAGTAATTCCTGACCCGACGCGGCGGCAGGCGGGTAACCAGTGGCGGGCCGTCGGACACTAACGAGTGTGAGCCGAATCGCTGCCTCGCCGTCTGCTGGAGGACCGCCGTGACGACTGTCCGCATCGTTCCTGCGCGCCACATCCGGCCCCCACGGGCCCCGGACGGGAGTGAGGTGCCCGACTGGTGGCCGCATCAGCGTCTCATCGTGCTGGCCGACGACGCGGGCCACCGGGCGGTGCCGCTGTGGCTAGTTGCCGGTCACAAGGAGCTGCTGGGCCGGCTGGGCCGGCCCGCCGCGGACGCCGAGGTGGCCAGTGGCCTGCTGGAGACAGCGGTCCGGCTGCTGCGGACGGCCGGGACGGAGGTGAGCGCCGTGGACATCGAGCCGGCCAGCGACGACGTGCCCGAGCTGCGCTCGGACACGGTCACGGCGCGCGTCGGGCTAGCCACGGCCACGGGAACCCGGCCGCCGGTCACGGTAAGCGCCGAGTACGGCCTGGCGCTGGCCGCCGTGGCCGGGGCGCCGGTCCGGGTGGCCGACACGGTGATGGGCCGGCTCGCGGTTCCGGTGCCGGGCGAGGACATGCTGGCGCCGTTCCTGCCCCCGGCGGACGCCCGGCCGCCGGGCCGCCCCAGGCGAGAGCGGCGTTTCGAGCCGCGGAACATGGCGTTCACCGACGGCCTGGACTACTGGGAACTGGCTGGCAGCTTCTCCGATGACGGCCAGCCGGCCGGGCCGGACTACTCCTGCACCGCCGCGGACCAGTCCGCAGTCTTGGCCGCCACGGTCCCGGAACCCGCCGGCTCCGCCGTCCTCGTCCAGGCCATCGCCGCCGAGGACTACCGCGGCCGCACGGTCACCTTCCGCGGACAGCTGCGCGCCACCGGCCTGGCAGGCCAGGCCGGGCTGCACCTGGCCGTGAGCGGGCCGCGGTCGGAATCGACGGCTACCAGGCCCCTGCTCGGCCACGGCAGCAGCCTGACCGCCCCGGGCAGCAGCGACTGGACCTGGCATGAGGTCACGGTGCCCGTCCCCGGCGCGGCCATCGTCATCCGGTTCGGCATTTCCCTGGCCGGCCGCGGCCGCGTTGAGCTGCGCGGCGCGGAACTCACCCCGGCGCCGCCGGGAACCCGGGAGTAAAGGCCGGGCATGGACATCGGTGACGGCAACCTGGTCCGGCTGGCCCGCGACGGCGACCCGGCCGCGTTCCGGCTGCTGGTCGAGCGGCACCTGCCGATGGCCCGCGCCCGCGCGGCCCGGCTGTGCCCGCAGCCGGATGACGCCGACGATGCCGTGCAGGACGCGTTCCTGCAGGCGTTCCTCGCGCTGGGCCGGCTGCGCGACCCCGGCCGGTTCGCCGGCTGGCTGGGCGGCATCGTGGCCAACGTCTGCCGCGCCCAGCGGCGCCGCGCGCCGCCGACCCTGTTTGGCGACTGGCCCGAGAACCTGCACCCGGCCTCCGCCGGCACCCAGCCGTCGGCTGAGGACCTGGACCGCGCCGACGTGCTCGGCCGCGCGGTCGCCGGCCTGCCCCCCGGGCAGCGCCACGCCGTCACCTTGTTCTACTACGCCGACCAGCCCGCCGGTCAGGTCGGCGCCACGCCCGGCGCGGCCAAGGCCAGCCTGCACAAGGCCCGCCGCCGGCTGCGCGAGTACATCACCGCGCACCGCCCTGACCTGATCCCCGCCGTCTCCCGGAGACTCCCCATGACCGCTGTTCGCATCGCGCACGCCGACCCCTGGCCCGGACGCACATGGCGTTCACCGACGGCCTGGACCACTGGCAGCTCCGCGGCACCTTCCTGCGCCAGGGCACCGGGCTCGACTATTCCGCCACCACCGAAGACGGGCGGGCGATCCTGGCCGCGGCCGTCCCCGAGCCGGCCGGATCCGCCTTCCTCGCCCAGGACATCGACGCCGACGACTACCGCGGCCGCACCGTCACCTTCCGCGGGGAACTGCGCACCGCCCAGGCCGACGGCCGCGCCGGGCTGGCACTCCGCGCCAGCAGCCCAGGCCGGTCCACGCCACCCCGGGCGGCCAGCCCAGATCCCCGGGACGACCCGGCCAACCACATCGCCTCCGCCACCGGGACCGGCGCGTGGACCCAGTATGAGGTCACCGCCCAGATCCCGGCGGACGCCAACCTGATCAGGTTCGGCGTCTTCCTGAACGGCGGCGGTCAGCTCGAATTCCGCTACCCGGAACTAGCGCCTCAACCCGCGCTGTTAGTCGATATGGAACGGCCAGTGGCGTTAAGGGAGACCGGTGAGTTACCGCCACTGGCCGTTGCGATGTGGGTGGGCGACGAGCGCATGATCTTGTAACGGTTTGGTCGCTATGGGTGGCCTGGTGACGGTTCCGCCTTACCTTGCGGCTATGCCGGTGGAGTTCCTGACGGATGATGAGGCAAAGACGGTCGTCGCTGACGGTCACAGGAATCTGCCCACTGGCGGTGGCCCTTGCGGAACCGGCGGAGCCGCCCGGGGCGGGTCGATCCGCATCAGGCGGCCGGACCGAGCCGAAAGGATTTAAGAGCCTGCCGGCGCGCGTCGCGGCACCCGGCCTTGCGCGGACCGATCTGCCGGTCCCTGCAGAACGCGCCCGGCGGGTCCAGGGTCAGCCAGTGCTAGTCGAGCTTGTCCAGGGTCGTCATGCGTGCGGAGCGGGGCGGCTAGCGGGGGATCTGGTACTCCTCGAGCAGACGGCGGCCGATGATCATCTTCTGGATCTCGGCGGTACCCTCGCCGATCAGCAGCATCGGCACCTCCCGGTACAGGCGCTCGATCTCGTACTCCTTGGAGAAGCCGTAGCCGCCGTGGATGCGGAACGAGTCTTCCACGACCTCCTTGGCGTACTCGGACGCCAGGTACTTGGCCATGCCGGCCTCCAGGTCGTTGCGCCGGCCGGAGTCCTTCAGCCGGGCCGCCATCACCATCATCTGGTGAGCCGCCTCGACCTTGATGCCCATCTCGGCCAGCTTGAAGGAGATGGCCTGGTGCTGGACGATCGGCTTGCCGAAGCTGTGCCGGATCTGCGCATAGTTGATACCGAGCTCGAAGGCGCGCAGCGCGACCCCGCAGCCGCGGGCGGCGACGTTGACCCGGCCGACCTCCACGCCGTCCATCATCTGGTAGAAGCCCCGGCCGGGGGCACCCCCGAGGACCCGGGTGGCCGGGATGCGGACGTCGTGCAGGAGCAGCTCGGTGGTGTCGACGCCCTTATAGCCCATCTTCTCGATCTTGCCCGGCACGGTCAGGCCCGGCACGGTCGGGTTGGGCCCGAAGCCCGGCTCCTTCTCGATCAGGAAGGCGGTCATGTTCTTGTGCGGCGCGTCGTGGCCCTCGTCGGTCTTGCATAGGACCGCCACCAGGTTGGCGGTGCCGCCGTTGGTCAGCCACATCTTCTGGCCGTTGATGACGTAATCCGTCCCGTCGGGTACCGCCTTGGTGGTGATGGCCGAGACGTCCGAGCCCAGGCCGGGCTCGGACATGGAGAAGGCGCCGCGCACGTCGCCCGTGGCCATCTTGGGCAGGAAGTACTCCTTCTGCTCGGCGGTGCCGTGCTGGCTGATCATGTAGGCCACGATGAAGTGGGTGTTGACGATGCCGGACACCGACATCCAGCCGCGGGCGATCTGCTCCACGACCAGCGCGTAGGTGAGCAGCGACTCGCCCAGGCCGCCGTACTCCTCGGGGATGGTCAGCCCGAACAGGCCGAGTTCCTTCATGCCCTCGACGATCTGGGTCGGGTACTCGTCCTTGTGCTCGAGCTCCATGGCGACCGGGATGATCTCCTTGTCC
Source organism: uncultured Actinomycetes bacterium (assembly GCA_963835775.1). Classification (GTDB taxonomy): domain Bacteria; phylum Actinomycetota; class Actinomycetes; order Streptosporangiales; family Streptosporangiaceae; genus Palsa-504. The sequence goes on from CAWIHB010000021.1 coordinate 91,820, forward strand.
ACGAACTCCCGCACCGTGGACAAGATGTCGCGCTGGATGTCGGTCAGGCCTTCGGTCTGGGCGAGGCGTTCCATGACGGGCTCCTTGGGATCAGCTGGCGGGCTCGGGGCTGGCCGGCTCGGGACGGCCCGGCTGGTCGCCGCCGCGCTCCTTGACATAGGCCTGGGTCGGCACCATGACCTTGCGGCGGAACACGCACACCAGGGTGCCGTCCTGCTTGTAGCCGCGGGTCTCGACCTCGACGATGCCCCGGTCGTCCTTTGACGTGAGCCGCTTGCCGAGCACGGTGGTCTCGCCGTAGATCGTGTCGCCGTGGAAGGTCGGCGCCACGTGCTTGAGCGAGGAGACTTCCAGGTTCGCGATGGCCTGGCCCGAGACGTCCGGCACCGACATGCCGAGCAGCAGCGAGTAGATGTAGTTGCCCACCACCACGTTGCGGCCGAAGTCGGTGGTCTGCTCCGCGTAGTTGGCGTCCAGGTGCAGCGGATGGTGGTTCATGGTGAGCAGGCAGAACAGGTGGTCGTCGTACTCGGTGACCGTCTTGCCTGGCCAGTGCTTGTACACCGCGCCGGGCTCGAATTCTTCGTAGCTCCGTCCGAACTGCATCGCGCTCACGCCTCCGGAGGCTCGAACTTGGACGTGCGCTGCAGGCCCGCGGCCCGGCCCTGGCCCGCGATGACCAGGGCCATCTTGCGGGAGGCCTCGTCGATCATCTCGTCGCCGAGCATGGCGGAACCCTTGGCCCCGCCGGCCGCCGACGTGCACCAGTCGTAGGCGTCCAGGATCAGCTCCGCGTGGTCGTAGTCCTCCTGCGACGGGGAGAAGATCTCGTTGGCCGCGGCGATCTGGTCCGGGTGCAGCACCCACTTGCCGTCGAAGCCGAGCGCGGCGGCTCGCCTGGCCACCGCGCGGTAGCCGTCGGTGTTGCGGATCTGCAGGTAGGGGCCGTCGATGGCCTGCAGGTCGTGGGCGCGGGCGGCGATCAGGATGCGCATCAGGATGTAGTGGTAGGCGTCGGCCGGGTAGCCGGGCGGCTGCTCGCCGACCACCAGCGACTTCATGTTGATCGAGGCCATGAAGTCGGCGGGGCCGAAGATGATGGTCTCCAGCCGCGGCGAGGCGGCGGCGATGGCATCCACGTTCATCAGGCCGGCGGCGTTCTCGATCTGGGCTTCGATGCCGATCCGGCCGACCTCCAGGCCCACCGTCTTCTCGACCTGGGTCAGCAGCAGGTCCAGCGCCTTGACCTGCTCGGCGTCGGCCACCTTGGGCAGCATCAGGCAGTCCAGGTTGGCCCCGGCGCCCTCCACCACCGTGATCACGTCGCGGTAGGTCCAGTGCGTGGTCCAGTCGTTGACCCGGACCACGCGGATCTTGCCGCCCCAGTCGCCGGTGTTGAGCGCGTCCACGATCATGTGCCGGGCGCTCTCCTTGACCAGCGGGGCACAGGCGTCCTCCAGGTCCAGGAACACCTGGTCGGCGGGCAGGCCCTGGGCCTTCTCCAGGAACCGGGGGCTGCTGCCCGGCACGGCCAGGCAGGAACGGCGCGGCCGCAGGCGGCCGGCCGTGGTCATGAGCGTGGTGGCGGTAGTCATCTGTGGTCCTGTCACCCTTCGGTTGTCGTGGTGCTGGTCGCGGCGGCGTGGCTGGCCGGCCACGGCTGGAGCTTGCGGGCCAGCCGTATCTCATCGACGATGCGGCCGATGATGGCGGTGATGCCGAAGTCCCTGGGCGTGAAGACGGCGGCTACGCCCTCGACGCGCAGGTCGCGCGCGTCAGCCGGCGGGATGATCCCGCCGACCACTACCGGGATGTCCCCCGCGCCGGCCTCGCGCAGGCGGCGGAGCACGTCGGGCACCAGCTCGGCGTGCCCGCCGGACAGCACCGACAGGCCCACGCAGTGCACGTCCTCCGCGACCGCGGCCGCCGCGATCTGCGCCGGGGTGAGCCGGATGCCCTGGTAGATCACCTCGAACCCGGCGTCGCGGGCCCGGACCGCGATCTGCTCGACACCGTTGGAGTGCCCGTCCAGGCCGGGCTTGCCCAGCAGCAGGCGCAGCCGGCCCGCCCCGATCTCGGCGGCCGTGGCGTGCGCCGCCGCGCGGACCGCGGCCAGCTCCGAGCCCGATCCGGCCGGCACCGGCGCGCCGCCGACCCCGGTGGGCGCCCGGTACTCGCCGAACACCTCCCGCAGCACCAGGGCCCACTCCCCGGTGGTCACGCCCGCCCGGGCGCAGGCCAGGGTGGCGTCCATCAGGTTGACGTCCGGGCGGGCCGCCTCGGCCCTGAGCCGGCCGAGGGCGGCGGTCACCTTCGCATTGTCGCGCCGGGCGCGCCACTGCGCCAGGTCGGCCAGCACGGCCAGCTCGTAGGCCGGGTCCACGTGGTGGACGGCCGTGTCGGTGTCAATGGTCAGCGGGCTGGGCTCGGTGGTCTGGAAGCAGTTCACGCCCACCACCTTTTCCTGGCCCGATTCGATGCGCACGCGGCGGGCCGCGTGCGAGGCGACGAGCTGGGCCTTGACGTAGCCGGACTCCACCGCGGCCACCATCCCGCCCCGCTGCTCGACCCGGGCCATCTCCGCCTGGGCGCCGGCCACCAGCTCCGCGGTCTTGGCCTCGACCACCGGCGAGCCGTCGAACAGGTCGCCGTACTCCAGCAGGTCCGACTCGTACGCGAGCACCTGCTGGATGCGCAGGCTCCACTGCTGGTCCCAGGGCCGCGGCAGGCCCAGCGCCTCGTTCCAGGCCGGGAGCTGGACGGCGCGGGCCCGGGCCTGCTTGGACAAGGTGACGGCCAGCATCTCCAGGACGATCCGCTGGACGTTGTTCTCCGGCTGCGCCTCGGTCAGGCCCAGGGAGTTGACCTGCACCCCGTACCGGAACCGGCGGCGGGCCGGGTCGGCGATCTGGTATCGCTCGGCGGTGATCGTGTCCCAGAGCCGGGCGAAGGCCCGCAGCTTGCACATCTCCTCGACGAAGCGGACGCCCGCGTTGACGAAGAAGGAGATCCGGCCGACGACCTCGCCCAGCCGTTCCGCGGGGACCTGCCCGCCGTCACGCACGGCGTCCAGGACGGTCGTCGCCGTGCACAGCGCGTACGCGATCTCCTGCACCGGGGTGGCCCCGGCCTCCTGGAGGTGGTAGCTGCACACGTTGATCGGGTTCCACTTGGGCAGGCAGGCCACCGTGTAGGCGATCACGTCGGTGGTCAGCCGCACCGAAGGCCCCGGCGGGAAGACGTAGGTGCCGCGGGACAGGTACTCCTTGATGATGTCGTTCTGCGTGGTGCCGGTGAGCTTGGCGACGTCGGCGCCCTGCTCCTCGGCGGCGACCTGGTACAGCGCCAGCAGCCACATGGCCGTGGCGTTGATCGTCATCGAGGTGTTGGTGCGGTCCAGCGGGATGCCGTCGAACAGGGCCCGCATGTCGCCCAGGTGCCCGACCGGGACGCCGACCCGGCCCACCTCGCCGCGGGCCAGCACGTGGTCGGCGTCGTACCCCAGCTGGGTGGGCAGGTCGAACGCCACCGACAGGCCGGTCTGGCCCTTGGCCAGGTTCAGGCGGTACAGCGCGTTGGATTCCTTCGCCGAGGAGTGCCCGGCGTAGGTCCGCATCAGCCATGGATGGTCCCGGGCAGGCCGGGGCGGCTGCTCCGGGCCGTTCGGTTCGGTCATGCTCTGTCTCCCGCTCACCCGTGCCCAATCCTCACAGGTCCCGGAACCTGTTGATCTCCGTCAGGTGCTTCTCCCGCAGCTCGTGATCACGCACGCCGAGACCCTCCCGGGGGGCCAGGCACAAGATCCCGACCTTCCCATGATGCAGGTTACGGTGGACGTCCAGGGCAGCCTGGCCGGCATCCTCCATCGGGTAGACCACCGACATGGTCGGGTGGATCATGCCCTTGGCCACCAGGCGGTTGGCCTGCCACGCCTCGCGGTAGTTGGCGAAGTGCGAGCCGATGATGCGCTTGAGGGTCATCCACAGGTAGCGGTTGTCGTACTCGTGCATGAACCCCGAGGTCGAGGCGCAGGTCACGATGGTGCCGCCGCGGCGTGCCACGTACACCGACGCGCCGAACGTCTCCCGGCCGGGGTGCTCGAAGACGATATCGACGTCCTCGCCGCCGGTCAGCTCGCGGATCCTGGCGCCGAACCGCTTCCACTCCTTGGGATCCTGGGTGCGCTCGTCCTTCCAGAACCTGTAGCCCTCGGCGTCGCGGTTGATGATCAGCTCGGCGCCCATGGCCCGGCACAGCTCGGCCTTGCGCTCGCTGGACACGACGCAGATCGGGATCGCCCCGCCCGCGAGCGCGTACTGGGTGGCGTAGGCGCCCAGGCCGCCGCTGGCTCCCCAGATCAGGATGTTGTGGCCCTGCTTCATCGACGCGCCGTTGTCCGAGACCAGCTGCCGGAAGGCGGTCGAGTTAACCAGGCCCGGTGTCGCGGCCTCCTCCCAGGTCAGGTGCTTGGGCTTGGGCATCAGCTGGTTGGTCTTGACCAGGGCCAGCTCGGCCAGGCCGCCGAAGTTGGTCTCGTAGCCCCAGATGCGCTGCTCCGGGTCGAGCATGGTGTCGTTGTGGCCGTCGGAGCTTTCCAGCTCGACGGACAGGCAGTGGGCGACGACCTCCTCGCCCGGCTTCCAGGTGTTCACCCCGGGGCCGGTGCGCAGCACCACGCCCGCCAGGTCCGAGCCGACCACGTGATACGGCAGGTCGTGCCGCGCGGTGAGCTCCGACAGCTTCCCGTAGCGGCGCAGGAAGGCGAAGGTGGAGACCGGTGAGAAGATCGAGCTCCAGACCGTGTTGTAGTTGACCGCGCTGGCCATGACGGCGATGAGCGCCTCGCCCCAGGCGAGCTCGGGGACGGGCACGTCTTCCAGGTGCAGGGACTTGCGGGGATCGCGGTCGCGGGTGTGGACACCGTCGAACATGTGCTCCTCGTCCCGGTGCAGGGTGACCGCCCGGTACCGCTCTGGCAGCGGCAGGGTGGCGAAGTCACCAGGCTGGCTGCCGGGGTCGAGGATGGCGTCAAGAATTTCCTTCACGGCTGCCTGCCTCCTCCCGGACGGCATCTGCTGCGACACCGCCACGGTCTGGGATAACCCGCATTTTCGCGGGTTTTCACCCAGCCTCTGGCCGCCGCGGGCGGGCCGATAGCGCTAAAGGGCACTCCCCCTCCGGGACCAAAGGCCCTTTCGCCGGTGGCTCCGCAGGCTAGCGTGGTACGTGAGTGGGTCAGGGATCGCTTGTGGAGGGTGATCGCGCACGGCATGCACGTGGCGGGGCTGATCTCCGCGGTGCTGGGCAGTGCTCAGAGCAGCCGGCGCAGGAAGGGATCCTTGGGCTGTGCCGGGCTGATCTGCACCCGCACGGCCACGCACCAGACGCCGTGCTGCGTTGCGATGACGGGATTGAGGTCCAGCTCGCTGACCTCCGGGAGATCATCGGCGAGCCTGGAGACCCGCAGCAGCACGTCAGCGAGCGCGGCGGTGGCCACCGACGGCGTGCCCCGGCCGCCGGCCGACAGCGGCGCGGCGTGTACCGCGTCGACCATCTCCTTGGCGTCGGCGTCGGTCAGCGGGGTCAGCCGGGTCACGTGATCGCCGTGCACTTCGGTGGCCGCGCCGCCGGACCCGAACACTACCAGCGGCCCGAATACGGGCTCCTGCGTCACGCCGATCATCAGCTCGAGGCCGCCGAGCTGCGCGGCGGCAGCGGTGGCTTCCTGCTCGTCGGCCGCCGTCATGGTGGCCGCCAGCGGGATGCCGTAGCAGGACACCAGCTCGGCGGCGCTGGCTTCGGGTAGCCAGCCGCCGTCCGGCGAACCGGCCAGGAAACTGGTGACCAGGGTGTGCGCGCCGGCCGCCCGCAGCCCTTCCAGGTCGGGGACCGTGCCGCGCTGCCGCCCGCGCCAGGCCTGGTAGCGGGCTGCGTGGCCGAGCGCGCGGGCGGCATTACCGGGGTCGGCGTAGCAGGGCACTCCGGTGATGGCCGCCGCCGCCTCGTCGATGACGGCCGCCGCCGGGCCGGTGTCCGCGTGCGAGCCGCGCGGCTGTGCGACGGGCCGGCGCTTGAGCCGCCGCACGGATTCGGCCCGGTCGAGCAGGGCGACAGCGAGCGGCTTGCTGACGACCGCCTCGGCCACCGCGGCGCTCAGGTCGGAGAAAGCCGTGGGCACCGCGACCGCCAGCACCGCGTCGACGCCGTCGTCCGCGGCCACCTCCTCCAGGCAGGCACGGAAGGTCTCAGTGGTCACCACCGGGCTGGTGTCCACCGGCCCGCCGACTACCGCAAGGGACGGCAGCAGCCGGCGCAGCGCGCGCTGGGTGGCCGCGCCGAGCTGCACGACCTGCAGGCCGTGGTCGGCGCAGGCGTCGGCGGCCAGCGCGGCCGCGCCGCCCGCGTTGGCGACGATCGCCACCCGGTTACCCGCCGGCAGCGGCTGGCAGGCCAGCAGCGCAGCGGTCTCGACAAGCTCACCCAGACTCCTCGTGGCGATGACACCCGCCTGGTCGAACATGGCTTCCTGGCTGGCCAGAGGCGTCGCGGCCGCCGCGGTATGCGAGGCGGCACGGTGACCCGCCGGGGACCGGGCGCCGATGACGGTCAGGAGGGGCATCCGCTGCGCGACCCGGCGGGCCGTGCCGGCGAACTTGCGCGGGTTGCCGAACGACTCCACGTACAGGACCGCTAGCTGGGTCACCTCATCCTGCGCCCACCAGGTCAGCAGGTCGGTCGGGGACACGTCGTACTTGTCGCCGGCCGACGCGAAGGAGGACACACCGATACCTAGCCTGGACATCTGCTCCAGCAGAGCCATCCCCACCCCGCCGGACTGCACCATCAGGCCGGCCACCCCGCGGACCGGGTGGTCAGCGGCGAAGGTCGCGTCCAGGCCGATCCAGGGCACGATCACGCCGAAACAGTTAGGCCCGACCAGCCGCATGCCATACCGGCGGCAGATGGCCAGCAGTTCCGCGCCCGCGGCGCCCCGGCTAGAACTGATGACGATCAGGGCCCGGACCCCGTTGCGGCCGCATTGCCCCGCCACCTCGGGAACCGCGGACGGCGGCACCGCGATCACCGCCAGGTCAACCTGCCCGGGCAGGTCATCGACGGATGCCACGCAGGGCACTCCCTCCATGGCCTGGGCATGCGGATTGACCGCATAGACCGGCCCGGTGAAGCCGCCAGTCATGATGTTGCGCAGGATGGCCCGGCCCACCGTGCCGCGGCGCTGGCTGGTGCCCACCACGGCGACCGATCGCGGCTGCAGCAGCGGGCGCAGGCTCGCCACATCCGCCCGGCTTTCCCTGCTCGCGACGGTCTCCAGGTAGTTGCCCAGCCGGTAATTGTCGTCGCCGCCGGGCAGGGGGAAGGTCAGCTCGACCGTGCTCTGGGCTATCCGCCGCTTGGCGGGCAGGCCGGCGTCCGCGAACACCCGCAGCATCGCCGAGTTCTCCGCCAGCGTCTCAGCGATGAACGCCTCCAGGCCGCGCTGCCGCGCCTGCCAGACCAGATGCTCAAGCAGCACGCTGGCAATACCCCGGCCGTGCATGTCATCGGCGACGGCAAACGCGACCTCCGCCACGCCGGGCTTCCCGCCCGGCTCATAGGCGCCGACGCCGACCAGCCGGCCGTCCTGCCAGGCCAGCAGCGCCGCATGATCGGAATCCGGCGCGCGGCAGACCCGCCTGGCTTCCTGCTCGGCCGCCGCCGGGCTCATGCTGAAAAACCGCAGGTACATATTGTCCGCTGACATGGCAGCATGCATCGCGCGTACCGCCTCAAAATCCTGCGGCCGGGCCGGCCTGACCTCCACCGTGCCGCCGTCGGTCAGCAGCGCATACGTGGCCGCCACTGGCGTGCTCACCCGCCAGCACCTTCGCCCGGCGGTACGACAACGACCAGGCACCGCGCATACCGGCTGGCGGCATCCGTGCCGATATCGAGTTGCCCGCCCATAAGCTCTCCCGCAGTCACCGAGGCAAGCGGCAGGCAAGCGCATGGTCCGGGCGGGCAGGCCGCACCACCCAGTCAACGGCATCAACGAGTCCGGCACAAGACCACGGACTCCCAGGCCGCGGGATCCAGGGTGCCGCCGAAACGGCGCCCCTCGGATCCACGTCAGGCGTCGCGGGTCATCATCCGCCAGGCGCCGATGCCGGACCAGCCGACGATCCAGCCGACGATCACCGCGATCATGGCCCAGGTCGGCATGGGCGGGAAGCCGATGGCGCCGCGCCCGCCGAACAGAATGTGGCCGGGGCCCGGGCCGCCGCCACCGCCGGCCGCGCTGGCCGCGGCCAGCGCGGCCGGGCGCAGCTGGTCCATCGCGACGCCGATGAGGAGCCGCTGGCCGTCGATGAAGTAGGGGATCTGCGTGCGGGCCAGCAGCGGGGTCACGATGATTTCCAGCGCGATCAGCACGATGGTGGTGGTCGTGCGCTGCCCGGTGAGCGAGCCGAAACCCAGGCCGACCAGGAACGCGATCCCGACGTCGAGCTCGAGCCACAGCCCGATCTTGGCCATCTCGTTGTCCGCCGGAGTCGAGCTGCTGACCTCGTCGGCCGTGTAGTTGCTGTACAGGGACGCGATGTTCGCCTCGATCGCCGAGCGGACCTGCGCCGGGGTCGGGTTGATCCCGGGGCCGGCGGCCGGTATGGGGAGGAATCCGTTGGCGTCCTGCTGGGGGTGCTGCAGCAGCCAGGTCTGCAGCCCGGCCTGGCTGAGATTATCCGGGACGGTCACGCCGTAAAGGCTGACCGATGTGGGGTTCGGGGGGCTTTCGTAGCTTGTGACCAGGCAGTTCATAATGAAGGCGAGGGCCACGAGCGGGACCAGGACGGCCAGGCCGGCCGGGATGCGGGCCAGGTAGAGGGCCAGCCGGGACCGGCCGGTGATGACCAGGTGGCGGAACATGCCGTCGGACAGGTCGGTGGTCCCGGCCGCCGCGCCGAGCGCCGCGGCGGCGATGAACCCGAACTCGTCGACCAGGTTGACCGACTGGGAGAAATAGGAGGGGGCGCCGGCCAGGCCGTAGCCGTGCGGGTCGACCGCGTGGAACAGCAGCCGCAGGCCGTAGAACAGGACCGTGGGCACGATGATCAGCACCACCAGGGTGATCATGAGGCCGCGGCGCCTGCGGATCTCCAGGTTCTTGGTGGTGATGAGGTCCCAGGTGGGCAGCCAGGCGCCGATCGATGGCATGCTGGCCCGGCCGGGCCCGGGCGCGGAGGCGGCCTCGGACAGCGAGGGCTCGGTGGTGGTCACGACGGATCTCCCAGTCGGCTCGTCACGGACAGGAACCAGTCCTCCAGCGACGCCTGGATCTCCTGGAGGCCGTAGACCGGGATGCCCGCGCCGACCAGGCGGCGGTTGATGTCGGCGACGAGCTCGCGCGACGCTCCGGCGGGCAGGGTGACGGCCAGCCCTGCCCCGGTGAGGGCCGTGCCCGCCGCGATGCCCGCCTGGTCGATGAGCTCTTGGGCCCGGGTGGGTTCGGCGCAGTCGACCTGGACCACCGCGGCGCCCGCGCCGCGGACCAGCTCGTCGATCGAGCCCTGGCGGATCACCTGGCCGCGGTCGACGATCGCCACCGCGTCGCAGGTGCGCTGGACCTCATCGAGCAGGTGCGAGGACAGCACGACGGTGCGGCCCTCATCGGCCAGGCTGGCGATCATGGCCCGCATCTCGTGCATGCCCGCCGGGTCGAGCCCGTTCATCGGCTCGTCCAGGATGAGCAGCTCCGGGTCCGCGAGCAGGCAGGCGGCCACGCCCAGGCGCTGCCGCATGCCCATCGAGTAGGTGGCCACTTTATCCCCGGCCCGTTCGGCCAAACCGACCCTGGCCAGCGACGGCGCGATCCGCTCCGCCGCCGCCCCGCCCCGTGCGGCGGCCAGCAGGCGGAGGTTGTCGCGGCCGGTCAGGTGCGGGTGGAAGCGGGGCTCGTCGACGATCGCCCCGACCCGGGCCAGGGCCCGGCGCCGCTCGGCCGGGACCGGGGTGCCGAGCAGCGACATCGTGCCGGCGTTGGCCCGGGTCAGGCCGAGCAGGGTGCGGATCAGCGTGGTCTTGCCCGCGCCGTTCGGGCCGAGGTAGCCGAAGGCGGAGCCGCGCGGGACGAGCAGCTCGACGTCGTCGACCGCGACGGTGGGCCCGAACCGCTTGCGCAGGCCGTGGGTCTCGACGGCCCAGCCGTGGTCCGGACGGGGCGGCGCGGGCCTCGGGCCCGGCGGCTCGGGCCTGGCGACCTGAGGTCCGGGAGCTGACGGCTCGGGGCCTGGGCCCCCGGGTCTGGGGCTTGACGGGCGCGGGGCGCGGTTGAGGCGCACCCGATGAGTGAGGCGTACCGAGCCCCAGACGAGCGCGCCAAGGACCACGAGACCCAGGACGATCAGCGGGATGTGCGCCTGGCCACCATGCCCGGCGGCCAGCAGGTCGTTGGTGTTCATCGTGGCTCATCGTGGCCGGGCGGAGCATGTGCTGTCATCGTCCCGGGGGACCATCTTGGCCGTCATTCCCGAGGATGACGCCCGTGTTGAGGCCATCGGGTTCAGGCCATCGGGTTCAGGCCATGGTGACCAGGCCGGACTGGTAGGCCAGGACGACCAGCTGGGTCCGGTCGCGGGCGCCGAGCTTGGTCAGGATCCGGCTCACGTGGGTCTTGGCCGTCGGGATGCTGACGTGCAGGGTGGCGGCGAGTTCGGCGTTGGACAGGCCGCGGGCGACCAGCGCGAGCACCTCGCGCTCGCGTTCGGTGAGTTCGTCCAGGCCGTGGGGGGCCCGCTTCGGCGCCGGGTCGCTCGCCGTGAAGTGCGCGATGAGGCGCCGGGTCACGCTCGGGGCCAGCAGCGCCTCGCCCGCGGCGACGGTGCGGATCGCGGTGAGCAGTTCCTCCAGCGGGCGGCTCTTCAGCGCGAACCCGCTCGCCCCGGCCCGCAGCGCCTCGAAGACGTACTCGTCCAGGTCGAACGTGGTCAGGATGAGCACTCTGGTGGCGGCTACGGCCCGGTCGGCGGTGATCCGGCGGGTGGCCTCGATCCCGTCCATCACCGGCATCCGGACGTCCATGACCACGACGTCCGGCGCGAGGCTGGCCGCGAGCTCGACCGCCTGGCGTCCGTCGGCCGCCTGGCCGGCCACGTCCAGGTCGTCCTCGGCGTCGATCAGCGACGAGAACGCGGTGCGCAGCAGCGCCTGGTCGTCCACGACCAGGACCCTGATCGTCATGCCGCGCCGTCGATCGGGACCCAGGCGGTCACCCGGAAGCCGCGGCCGGTCAGGGGCTCGGCGACGAGCGCGCCGCCGAACGCCGTGATCCGCTCGCGCATCCCGACGATCCCGTGGCCGCTGGCCTGGGGCCCGGCCGGCGCGGGTGGCCCGGCTGGCGCGGGTGGCCCGGGTGGCCCGCCGTCGTCGGTGACGTCGAGGCGGATCTCGCATGCGGTCACGGCCAGGTCGACCGTGGCGCGGGCGCCCGGGGCGTGCTTGACCACGTTGGTGAGGGCCTCCTGGATGACCCGGTAGACGGAAAGCTCGAGCGCCGGGGAGAGCGGGCCGCCGGTCCCCGATATGCGCAGGTCGACCGGGGTGCCGGAGGCCTGGACCGTTTCGGCCAGGTCCTTGACGTCGGCCAGCCCGGGGGCCGGGGCCAGGGCAGCCGTCCGGTTGCCTTCGTCGCGGAGCAGTCCGAGGACGACGCGCAGCTCTTCCTGGGCCGTTCGGCCTATCGTCTCAATGGACTCCAGGGCGGTGCTGGCCTCCTCCGGGCGCTTGGCCATGAGACGCCGGCCGACGCCGGCCTGCACGGTGATCACGGCCAGGGTGTGGGCCACGACGTCGTGCAGTTCGCGGGCGATGCGCACCCGTTCCTGGTGGACCTGCAGCTGGGCGAGTTCGGCCTCGGCGGCCCGCTCGCGCCCGGCCTGTTCGGCCAGCCCGGCCAGGTAGCGCCGCCGCGCCGCGATGCTGTCGCCGGTGAACCAGCCCGCGACCAGCGGCAGGAAGCCCGTCACGGCCTCGGCGGCGGCCGCGTTTCTGGTCGTGAGCGCCGCATACACGAGCGCCCCGCCGAGGGCCGCGGCGCTGGCCACGGCGGCGGGGATCGACACCCGCCGCGGCAGGCGCGAGGCGGCCAGGTACGCCGCGAGCCCGAGCATGATGCCGAACGGCAGCGGGGCGTTGCCCGCGGCCATGACGATGGCGTTCACGGCGGTCACGGCGGCCAGCACCGGCAGCGGCCAGCGGCGCAGAGCCGCGATCGGGGCGCAGAACACGAACGCGAGGAGCAGGCGCTGGCCCCGCTCATGCGGGTACGGCCCGCCCGTCACGGCCAGTGTGATCAGGGCCGCGCACAGGGTGAGCAGGGCGCCGGCCAGCCACTGGGACACGCCGAGGGCCGCGGGCCTGCGCGGCGGGGCCGCGGGGCTGCGCGGCGGGGCCGCGGCTGGAAGATGCCTAGCCACAGCACCGACGGTAACCAGCGGAACCGGTGAGCGCATCGTTCTGGAGAATGACGATACGGCTACCTGCGCTCGGCTCCCTGCGATGGACCAGGTGCCGTCGCGGGTCCCGTGCGGCTCGTCCGCCTCACCGGTCACGCGGCGTCGGTGAAGAGCTCGAACATCAGCGCCTCCCGGTCAGGCGGCCGTACTTGCGGTGCACGGTCTGCTTGGTGACGCCGAGGCGGCTGGCGACGTCCTGCCAGGACCAGCCGAGCTCCCGGGCCTGCTGGACCTGGAGCAGTTCCAGCCGTTCGGCCAGCGCACGAAGGGCGGCGACCGCGCGCAGCCCGACGTCGGGGTCGCTGCTGGCGGCGCTTTCCGCGATCTGGAGAGTCGGTTCCATTCCGTCAGCATATGCTGACGACGGTGGTTACGTCAACATATGCTGACGGAGCCGCGGCGCCTGAGATGCCGCCTGTACCTCACCCGGAGGCCGTGGTGAGCTTGGGGTCCTCCGCTGACAACCTCACACTGTCCTGGGGCACTAGCCGGTAGCCAACAGGTTCACCCAGTCCGTTCCGCCTATTGGGGTTGATGATCCGCCAGTGGCGAGCGGTCCGTCCGTCGGCCAGCCGGCCCGCCTCCGACTCCCTGGTCACCGGCGTCTGCCGGACCACCCACGCGTTGCCGTGCGGGTTGTCCGGGCCGGGCGGCAGGGCCACCGAGTCGCACTCGACTACGGTGTTGCCCGGGCCGTCGACCATCATGTCCAGCCGCACGCAGAAGATGTGCTGGTGGTTGGGCCCGTAGACCTGCGGCGCGACCAGCGTGCCGTGGGCCGGCCGCTGCCCGGGCGGCAGCGCGCCGGTGGAGATCACGCCGGTCAGCTTGACCTCGTACTCGATCGTGCCGTCCTGGTAGAGGTACCAGAAGTAGCCGTACTCGTAGTTGCCGACGGTGGCGATCATGGAGATGACCAGCCGCCGGGAGCGCCGGACCTCGGTCTGGCCGGTGCGCCAGTCCACGTGCTTCCAGCTGAGGTCGTGGTCTTCCTCGTGCAGGCAGATGGCGTTCTCGAGCACCTGGGCGTGGCCGTCGTTGTCGTTCAGCCAGGCGTCGAAGTAGTGGATCTCGCCCAGGCAGTCGCAGCCCAGTTCCAGGCGGTTGGCCAGCACCCCGATGCCGTATTCGCCCATGTCGAAGACGTTCTTGCGGTAGTGCGTCGGGTTCGGGTCGCCGTAGGGGATGAACATCTCGGCCAGTGAGGCGCGGTAGATGACCGGGCGGTCCTGGTACCTGAGCAGGTGCAGCACCAGCCCCTCGCGCGGGGTGAAGCCGACCCGGAACCGCCATTTCTGCCAGCGCACCTCGTGCCCGGCCACGGTGAAGCTGACGCCTTCCGGCTGGGTGATGCTGAGCGGCATGACGTCGCGGCGGGGGCCGTCGGGGAAGTGCGGGACGTTAGCGGGGTCGCGGATGGCCTGGGCGGTGTAGTTGCCGCTGTTGGGGGGCAGCGGGACCACGCCGTGGTCCTCGATGTCCACGACCTCCATCCGGTCCAGGTCGAACCTTACGATCAGGCCTTCCACCGGGCGGGCGTACCCGTTGTCGTCGGGGTCGTTCTGGCGGACCCAGGTCAGGGGACGGAGGAACCGGCCCTGTTCTGCTCCGTCCTCGGGGCCGTGGTAGCCGACCGACCAGGGGTCGATCATGACCATGCCGAAGTCGGTGACGCCGCGCCGGCGCATCGCCTCCTGCCAGCGGGGATCCTTGCGGACCGCCTCCTCGGTGGCGAGGAACTCCTCGAGCATGACCGGGGGCTGGACGTCTGGCAGTTCGGCCCAGTGCCGCACCTCGGCGGCGGTGATCGAGACCGTGGCTTCGTAGGTTGTGTGTTCGTGGCGTTCGCGGAGGATGATGTGCGCCTCGCGGTCTGTCTGGTGGCCGGCCAGGACTGCTTCCTTGGCGGGTTCGCGCAGCTTGACGTAGACGAACCGGGCGCTGGCGGCCAGGTTGCGGTCGCGCTTGAGGATGCTGGTCGCCGCCTCGATCTCGGCCCCGGTCAGGGGGTCCAGCGGATGCCGCACCGTCACGCTGGTGTCCGTCATCAGCGACTCCTTTCCTCTTTTCCTCTTTTCTCCTCTTTTCCTCTTTCCTCTTTCCTCTTTCCTCTTTCCTCCGGCGATCGTCCTCCAGGTGCAGTCGACAGTAAAGGGCGCTCGGCGGCGCCGGCACCGCGCTCGTTGCAGCACGCTTCGCGAGGCACTGCGCGAGGCGCTGCTGTTGCACCAGCCCACGATCGGCGGCGAGCATCTCGCTCTCGGCCTGCTGACGGTGGGCTCGGGCGTCGCCCACGACATCCTGGTCAACCTCGGTGTCAGCTACGACCGGCGGCGCGAGGCGGTGACTGAGGTAACCGCTCAGCCCGGCTAGCGCGGATGCCGGACCGCCACCTGAGAGTACTATGCGGGGCGGCCGGCGGCCCGGATGAGCAACGGCGTCAGGGCGGCCATGGCCTGGGCGGCGGGCTCGAGGCCGGGCCGGGCGGTGATGATCCGGACGATGGCCTCGTCCAGCCCGGCGCTGAGCCGGGCGAACGCGGCTGGCGCGGCGGCCGCGGGGCCGTAGTAGCCGACCGCCTGCAGCATCTCCTCTGGGGCCGCGTCGACCAGCTCGGGCAGGGCCGCGCCCTGGTCCCGCCGGGCTTCTAGCTCGGTCAGTTCCGCATCGAACCCCATCTGGGCAAACAGGCCCCGGTAGCCCGCGCCCGGCGGGGTGCCGGGCTGCCCCACGGCGTAGCCGAGCACCTGCGCACCGAACGCCTGCCGGGCCGCGGCCACGTCATCGTCGATGCAGACCCGGATGTACATGGTCATCGGCACCGCGCCCGGCTCACGGCCAGCCCGGGCGGCGCCCGCATCGATCCGTTCCCGGCTGACCGCGATGCGCTCGGGCGTGGCCCAGTTGAGCAGCGCTCCGTCGGCGATCTCCCCGGCCAGCCGGAGCATCTGCGGGCCGAGCGCGGCCAGGTACACCGGAGCCGGCTCCTGTGTACCGGCCGCTGTGCCCGCCGCTGTGCCCGCCGCTGTGCCCGCCGCTGTGCCCGCCGCCAGCCCGAGCGAGGCGGTCCGCGGCCACCCGGGAGCGCCCGGGTCCGTGCCCGTCCTGGTGACGATCGGCCCGGCCGTGACCTGCTGGCCGGCCAGCAGCCCGCGGACCTCGGTGACGTACTCGCGCATCACCGCGATCGGCCGGTCGGGCAGGCCCACCGAGGCCCAGAACCCCGGACCGTAGCCGCCGGTGCCGAGGCCGAGCACGAACCGGCCCTTTGTCAGCTGCGCTAGCGTGGCCGCCTGGGCCGCCAGGCTCAGCGGGGTCCACATCCGCGCCGCCGGGACAACGGAAATGCCGGTGCGCAGCGAGGTGTCCTGCGCCCAGGCCGCGCAGACGTGGAACGCGTCCGGCACGCCCCCGGCCGGGGTCCACAGGCTCTCGAATCCCAGCCGCGCCGCTTCCCGCGCGGCCGCTCGCAGCTGCCCGAACGGAAGGCCGAGCCGGGCGTCCAGCCCCACGCCAATCATCATGACCGGCAGTATGCCGAACGCCATGCGCGGCATCCTTGACGGGGCGGCCTTGACGGGGCGGCTCACGGCGGGGCGGCCTTGATAGGACGGCCTTGACGGGGCGTCGTTGACGGGGCGTCGTCGACGGGACGGCCTTGACGGGAAGGCCCCCATGACGTTTCCGCGG
>CAWIHB010000022.1:0-102173 GCA_963835775.1 uncultured Actinomycetes bacterium
GTCCCTGCCGCCACGTATACCCGTCTATAACCGGGGCGCAAACAGCAAGGCCGATAACGATCGGATCCCATAGTGCGGTCGCGTACTTAGCTGCGTTGGCTAGTGCCAGTACTGCGGGCGCGATCACTGTCATCGTCGCCGTGCCAGCCAGTGTCTCATAAGTATTCCGGCGCCCGACCACAAAATACACGGACAGTACGAGTAGAAAGAGAGCCATCGGGTCATAGGTCGCGAATCCGGACAAAAATTGAGTCGTGCCCAGGGCTGCGTAAAGTGCGGAACCCAGCAGCGCCGAATTACGACCGACCAAACGATCAGCGACCCGGAACAGCATCGTTGTTGTCCCGAGGATGAAACAGAGGCTGAGGGTGCGGGCCGCTATCAGGCCGCCGATAGCATTTACGGTCGCCCCCAGTGGTGGA
Organism: uncultured Actinomycetes bacterium; assembly: GCA_963835775.1. GTDB lineage: Bacteria > Actinomycetota > Actinomycetes > Streptosporangiales > Streptosporangiaceae > Palsa-504. The sequence goes on from CAWIHB010000022.1 coordinate 423, forward strand.
TAGACAGCTGGTGAACCAGAAAACCACAGCTGATAGTCCACAACGGGCCCGCCGTGCAGCCAGTGACTAAGTTCCTGGCTGCCGGCGTACAAGTACATCGCTTCGTCGATATAGGCCGTATTTGAGCGGACGAGACGCAGTGCCAGCGCCGTCTGGACAGCTAGGACCACGAGGAGAGGCCATGGTGCCGCAGTGAGTTTCCGCAGCAGATGAGACCGCTCAGCCAACGAACCGTGCCCGGAACTGTCGCGCGCACGTCCCGGGTCTGTGGCCTCAGGGCAGATCAGCATTTCCGCGTTGACAGCCCTGAGTGGCTGCGTTACAGGGAGCGCCTCCAGCGCTTCGGGTCGGGCGAGCTGCGCGACTAGATCTGGTTCCGAGGTGCTAGCAGGGACCGCCCCGGCTTTTTGTGCAACCGACATTGGAGACATTCCTGGCGACGTGTGCTCTGCTGTCACACAGCCTCCTCACCCGGCCGTAACTTCACGGCAACAATGTCCTTACGGTTCAGGCCCCGTGATTACTTGCCGTGCCGTATCTGTGCGTCTCCAGCTGCGTCAGGACCCGGACCGATGATGCACTGGAGAGCGCGATGGACAGCAAGAATTACGGCCCTGAACTCAGGACCGTCTTTTAAAGACACGTATAACCGCCCTATGGCGGCAGAACCGTTCTCTACAGCACTGCGGACCGATACGAGATCAAATCCACGGGCGACGTCCCTCCCCGTTCGCGGCAGTCAGCACGACATCACAGCGACCGCTGCGACGTCACCGTCCTAATGTCGATCTAGCTTAGAAGGGGGCGCGGTCGGTTAGCAAACGCTCACAGAATTATCGAACTTCCGGCTAAAAAACTCGTAAGTCAGAATTTGCCCTGCCCGGAGAGGTTGATTTCTTATTCCAGATAACATGCCATATGTCTCACGGCGGTACGCAAAGCAGGAATTGCTGGTCAGGCAGTCTGGCCGAGGAATAGGAGGGCGCGGACGGGATTGCGCGCTACCCACCGAAGTGTCGGGGCGATCTGGGTGCGGCCGCTGGCGTGGATCAGCCCGGTGGCGAGGTTGCGCAGGCCGGCCATGATCTGGGGTGCCGAGCTGCGGCGGAGTTGGGCGCGGTCTTCGTCCCAGTCCAGGTCGCGGACGCAACACCACGGCGGTAAGAGTCCCGGCCAAGACCGAGGCTCCGTCCGACTCCCCGCGCTCCTGTCGCGGGCCCGGTCCTCTGGCCCAGAATTTGCTTCCGCTCATGACGTTCGCCTTCCTTGGTGGCCGGGTTCTGCTTTCCCAGTCCACCCCCCACGACCATTAATGGAAAGGTGATGGCAACTGTCGTGGCATTGCCGGGCGCTATGGCGGGTCGAATCACCGGATCACCCGGAATACGACCAGCAGGATGAGGGATCCCCGCGTGGCAGGCCCATGCTCCCGCGGCACCGGCGGCCATCGGCCCGGCGCCGCACGCCTACCGCTCGTGGACGGTGTAGGTCAGGTGGGTCACCCGCTGCGTCGGTTCCGCGCGGACCGGCTCCAGAGCCACGCGGCCCGCGTCCACGCCCTCAAACAGGCGGATTCCGGAGCCGAACAGCACGGGTGAGAGCGCGATCGTGAACTCGTCGATCAGGCCGGCGTTCACGTACTCCAGGATCGTTGCGCCGCCGCCCGCGATGCGGACGTCCCGGTCGCCGGCGGCCTCGCGGGCCTGGTCGAGCGCGGGCTCGATGCCGTCGTTGACGAAGTGGAAGGTGGTCCCGCCCGGCCGCGCCCAGGGGTCACGCTTCTCGTGCGTCACGACGAAGACCGGCGTGTGGAACGGCGCCTCCTCCGGGCACGCCTGCTCGCCGAGGCCGAACATGCGCTTGCCCATCACGCTTGCGCCGGTGCGCTCGAACGTCTCCCGCGCGATGTCGTTGTCGCGCCCTTCCTCGCCGCCCTCACCGAGCTTCAGGTTCTCCCGGAAGAACCGCTGCGGGAATATCCACTGCTGCAGTTCCATCCACTGCGTCATCCAGCGCTGCACATCCAGGTCGTCTATGCGCTCCTCGGGCGCGATGAACCCGTCCAGCGACATCGTCACGCTGAAGAACACCTTCCCGGCCATCAGTCCTCAACGCCCTTCCGAACGATCTCGGTGACGTAGGCAGCCAGGTTGCTCAGGGTCTGCTGGCCGCCCTCGATCGCGTGGTATTTCTCGGCCGCCTCGTCGCGCAGTTCCTTGGTGGGGAACACCGTGCGCATCTCGATCCGGGTCGCCGCGCCGTCGGGCGCGAACGTGAGGACCGACTCGAAGGCGTTCGGGTCGCCGCGGGACTCACCGTGCAGCAGCGCGATCCGCTCCGGCGGGGCGATCTCGGTCCAGGAGATCCACTCCTGGTAGTCCGTCCCGTCCGGCCCGTGCATCACGAAGTCCCACTCCCCGCCGACGCGGAACTCGAACGCCCGCGTGGTGGTGGTGAACCCGTCAGGTCCCCACCACCGCGACAGGTGCCGCACCTCGGCGAACGCCTCGAACACCAGCTCTCGTGGGGCACTGATGACCCGAGAGATCACGATCTCGCGGTCGGCCGTCGCGGACTGCGCCGGCGCTCCTCGTCCCGTCGCGTTCATCAGCTACCCGGACCGGACTCTCACCGGCAGGCGACGACGAGCTTACGAACAGCAAGATCCACCATGGCTTACGTCACGGTGTCACCTCCCGCTCTGCTGGGCGCACGAAAGACCCGGGTTAGGCACGGGTTTCGGCTGCGGGGGAACAGAACGTGACCTCGGGGTAGCGTGGTGACGGCTGGTCGAGCAGGGCTTGCGGCGTGCTGCGCAGGTGCTGGTCGAAGAAGGCCCGGACGTAGGCGCGGGTGATGTCCAGGGACCGGGCTCCGGGCAGGGCGGCTCCGGTCTGGATGCCGACCTGATCGGCCAGCAGCCCGAGGTCAGTGAACGACGCGTGTATCGCGCCGGCCACCACGAGCCACCGCTTCCATCCGGTCAGGAGTTTCCAGTCGCGCTCCCAGGTGGTCGCGTTACCTCCGCTGCCCGGGGTGTAGTTGGACTGCTTGCCCAGGAAGAGAAACGGCCGCGACAGGCCGTGGTCCGGGATCGGGACGTGGGTGGTGCCGTCCATGTCGATGCCGGCGCGGATGCGGGGGTCAGCCACCATGGCGGCGATGGCGGCCGCGCCGCCGAGGGAGTGGCCGGCCATCCCCACCCGGGACGGATCGATCAGCCCGGCGCCCGGCCAGGCCGGGTGCGCACCGGTCAGTTCATCGAGCACGAAGGACACATCGGCGGCCCGGCCGGCCGGCGCCTTATCCCGGAACCCCTCGCCTCTGCGGCGTGTCTCGCGGGCCAGGCAGGTGGTGACCCGCCCGTCGGGAAAGGCCGTGGCGAAGCTCTCGTAGGTGTGATCAATCCCGGCCACCACGTAGCCGTGGCTGGCCAGGTCCTCGGCCAGCGCGGTGAGCACGCTGCGGGAATTGGTGAAGCCGGGCGAGAGCACGACGAGAGGGAGGGAGCGCTGACGCCCGGCCGGTGTGGCGTCGCTGACGGCGCTGGTCCGGACCGTGCTCAGCACGTCCGGCGGGACACCGGTGATGTCCCGGCTGGTGAGCTGGAGTTCGGACTCCGCTGGCGTCATGTACCGGGCCGGCCGGCCGTCCGACGGCATCGCCGGATACCACAGTGAGACCATCAGCTCTCGTGCGTTCACCCCTGCGACCCAGGGATCGGGACGGGAGGTATCTGTCAGCCACAAGGACGTGGTGCCGACCGGGTACGGACCTGTCGGCTCGGGCAGGTACGGCGTGTGCCCCGACCCGGCCGGCGCGTCACCAGTGTCTGCCGAAGTTCCTATGTCGCCCATCATCGCCGGCTGGCGGGGACCAGCACAAAGCCGGATCACCGGCCCCAGCAGTCGAAGACCACAACGGCCAGAATGCCGAGCAGAATCAACGAGGTGGAGGTCGACTTAAACATGACGGGCATTCCTTTCGCTTGCCTCAGCCGCACCCCTCATCGGGTAACTGTGCGGCGCGTGTCATGTTCAGCAGACCCGACGGCCGCGATTCCGGCCAACACCTGCCGCCTATAGCGACATAGCCGCCGGCTACGCACTCCAGCCTGGCGGCGGCGTTGGCGGCGCCAGTGTCACCACGGCCCGTTCCGCCTCATTATATTTTTCATTGAGTATCGGCATCTGGGCAGCTGTGAGGCCAGCGGCGTACTATTCCTCGATGGACAGGTCAAGCGCCCCGGTGGTGCAGAGCGCATCCGACGTCTCCGGTTCGCTCACGCCCCGCACCGCGGAGATGTCCGCTGACATTTATGACCTGATCGTCCGGGAGATCCCGCAGCTTCGTGGCGATAAGCGGGTCCTTACGCTGCTGGAAGCCAGTGTCGGGGAAAACGTGGCCACCCTCCTGCACATCATCCAGCACGGCATCGAGCTGGGGAACGTGCACGCGCCGGCCGCGGCGGAGGGCTACGCCCGCCGGCTGGCGCAGCACGGTGTGCCCGTATCGGCGCTGCTGCGCGCCTACCGCATCGGGTCAGCCCGGTTCCAGGACTGGTGCCTGGAGGAGCTCGGGCGCAGCACCGACAATGCGTCGATCGTCAGCGCGGCCGCCCTGCGCATCGCCGAGATCACCTCGGCGTACATCGACAAGGTGTCCGAGGAGCTGCTGTCCGCCTACGAAACCGAGAAGGAGGGCTGGCTGCGCAACCGCAGCGTGGCCCGGGCGGCCCGGGTCCAGGCGCTGCTGAGAGGCGAGCGGGTCGACGTGGCTTCCTCCGAGGCGATCCTGGGCTACCGGCTCAGGCAGTACCACGTGGGCGTGGTGTGCTGGAGCGACAAGGCGACGTCGGGCGGTGGCACCCTGGGCGGGCTGGAGCAGGCGACCGTGGAGCTGGCCCGCCAGGCAGGTCTCGAGGGCAGGCCCATCTTCCTGCCGCAAGACGAATCCAGCGCGTGGGCCTGGCTCCCGCTCGGCGCCAAGGACGCCTTCGCCAGCGGGTGCGCGCTGGTAGCAGAATCCGGAATCCGGTTCGCCCTCGGCTCGTCCGGTTCCGGCGTCTCCGGCTTCCGCCGCACCCACCAGCAGGCCGTGGGCGCGCATGCCGTGGCGCTGGCGGCCGGCGGGTCGGCACAGCCCATGACCAGTTTCGCCGATGTCGCGCCGCTGGCCCTGATGTCGGGCTCGACCGAGCTCATCCGGGCCTGGGTCATCGAGGCCCTCGGCTCGCTCGCCGATGATGACGGCCAGCACGCCATGCTGCGCGAAACGCTCCGGGTCTTCCTGCAGGAGAACGGCAGCTTCGTGGCCACCGCCGAACGGCTGACCCTGCACAAGAACACCGTCCGGTACCGGATAGGCAAGGCTGAGGAGAGCCTCGGCCACCCGGTCGGCGAGGACCGCCTGCAGATTGAACTGGCCTTGCTCGCCGCCCGGTGGCTAGGCGCGGCGGTCCTGCGCTAGGGCGCGGATCCGCTTCATCACGGCTTCGGGATCAGCCTGCGCCGGGACGGGCACAAGGACGAGTTCGGCGTCCGGGGCCGGATCGCCGCCGTCCCAGAAGCCTGGCCCGGCCACGACTCCCCAGCGACCTGAGGTGACATCGGCTGCGGCCGGCCCGAGCCACGCCGTGACGCCCGGGATGCTCCCGTGCGGCCACGCCGCGGCGGCGGCATCGGCACGGATCAGCACCGGCCACCCGTAGTGGTCAGCGACGTTGAGCACAGACCGGTACGCCTCCGGGTGGATCAGGCCGCTCCCCTGGGCTGACCCCTCGTCCAGGAGCAGCCCGTCGACCCCCAGGCTGCCGAATGTCCGGAGCATGTCGGCGACATACATCGCGGCCGTCTCGGCCCGGCCGGAATCGACCGGTCCCGGATCCGACCCCGCCTGCTCGGCCGCCGCGTTGAGCCAGCGGGCCGGCGCCGGCACGGCCAGGACCAGGGGGACGCCGCCGGCCGTGGCGGCCAGGGCCCGGACGGCTTCGGCGGCGGCGCCGCGGGCCTGCTCGTCGGCGAGCAGCGTGCGCAGCGCGTAACCGGGCCTGGTCCGCGCGGCCATCGCGGCGCGCAGCTGCGGATCCCCGGCCGCTCGCTGCGCGAACACCTCCCCGACGTCGGCCAGGATCGCGTCCGAACGGAACATGCCCTGCAGCTTGGCGACGAACGAGGCGAGTTCGGCCGGGGAGTCCCACGGAACGGCCGCGCCGGCCAGCAGCTTGGCCCGGCCGTAGTCCGCGGCGTCGAACCAGATCGCGCGCTCCCGCCCGGACGGCGGCGCGTCCAGGCTGGCCAGCAGGCGGCTCATCGACCTTCCCGTTCCTGCGGCCGTGCCACAGGCTGGTCCTCCAGCTGGGCCTCCAGCTGGGCGATCCGGGCCTGCTGAGCGGCCAGGGCGAGGACGTTAGGATCGGGCAGGAAGATCTGCGGCAGCTGGGCCATCGGCGCGGCCACCCGCACCGGCCCGGACATGGTCCAGGCGGTGGCGTGGATGACGCTGCTGTCGTCGCCCCACGAGCCGTAGTAGGGCAGGTGGACCGGCGGCTCCTCGGTCACCCAGTCGCTGACGAACTCGCGGTAGGGCCGGCCTCGCCCGAGACGGGCCTGGCGCTCGGCGGCCCGCGCCGCTCGCGTCGCCTCGGCGTCCACCGCGAGCGTGTCCGGATCGTAGACCACGAAATAGATCTCGCGGGCCGTCTCACCCGACAGGTATCCGGCCTCGACGTCGGCCAGCACCGCTTCCGGGTCACGCTCGAGCACGTCGCCGTACCCGCCGCCGCTGCCCTGGCTGATCATGTACACCTCGCCCTCTTCGGCGAGCTCGAAGGCCATGCCCATGTGATGGGTGGAGTACCGGGCCCCGGCGAACGGCTGGGTGTTCATCAGCGTCTCGTAATCGAACGACCAGGTCTGCGGCGCATCGTGCATCTGCTCGAAGACGTTGACCCCCTTGATCTTGGACAGCGGATAGGTCGGGCAGCCGTACCCGCCGAACAGGCCGGGGACCGAGGGGAACTTCGAGCCGCTGGACACGGTGGCGAAGCCCCACAGCGGGGTGCCGCGCGCCGCGACCGCGATCTCGTAGCCCATGCCGCCGCGCTGCTTGCCGAAGCCTTGCGCGTCCCGCTTGATCTTCTTGGAGATCAGCTGCACGAACGGCACGTCGTCCTCGATGATCTCCTGCTCGCCGATGTCGGCCATGGCCGCGAAGAACGGCGCCATGGAGTTCTCGCCGTCGCGGTGCGCCCGGGCGCCGCCGCCCATGCCGTTCAGGTCGGCGCACACGTTGCCGACGAACTCGCCGTGCTGGGTGACGCCCCCGAACAGGAACGTGTTGATCTGGTTGAACCAGGGCGCGATCACCGACCCGTACTTCTCCGGGCAGGAGTACTGCATCTTGGCGAACAGCGCCTGGGTGACGCCGAAGGTCTTGAAGACGCTCTGCAGGCTCTGCCCAAGCGGCGCGTCATTACCCGGGTTGACGCAGCTGCCCTCGTCGCTCAGCACCTCGATCGGGTTCATCACGCTGATCCCGCGGGGCAGATCCGGCCAGAAGAACCCGAGGAAGGCCTGGTTCATCCCGCACTTGGAGGAGCCGAGGGTGGAGTTGAACGCCCGGTTCATGATCTGCGGCGCGGCGCCGCGCCAGTCGACGGTCAGCTCGTTGCCCTTGACCGTGATCGCGCACGGGTACTTCAGCAGGATGTTCTCCCGCAGCGAGGAATCGGAGAAGAAGTTGACCCGGTAGGTGCCGTCCGGCAGCGCCGAGATCCGCCTGCGCGCCTCGGCCTCGATGTCCTCCAGCGACTTGCGCAGCGAGACGATGAACGTCTCCCGGCCAACCTCGTCCACCAGGGCCAGCACGCGCTCCTTGATCCGCAGCGCGGAGTACAGCTTGACCTTCAGGTCCTGGTACTGCAGCTTCGGCTCGCGCACGGAGTTCTGCAGGAAGGTCAGCAGGTCGCGCCGGATCAGGCCGCGCTCCACGATCTTGAACGGGCTCATCCGGATGCCGTCGTCGTAGGCGGACTCCGAGCTCGACGGCATCCCGCCCGGTTCCTTGGCCCCGTTCTCGCCCTCGTGGATGATCGTGGCGACCCAGGCGATCAGCTCACCATCATGGAACACCGGCAGGATCATGCTCTGGTCGGTGTTGTGGATGTTGCCGTAGCGCGCGTCGTTGTGGATGAACGCGTCGCCGTCGTGAACGCCCACGGTCGGGTCGCCGACCCAGTACTTGTTGATGAAGCGGACCGGGTAGTGCAGCACCGAGGCGAAGGCCAGCACCCCGCCGGTGCTGATGTGGATCAGGTCGCCGGACGCCGAGTAGACCGCGCTGGTCAGGTCGCCCCATTTCGCGCCGGGGGCCGCGCCGGTCTGCTCCATCATCTCGAACGCCTCGTCCAGGCCGGCCACGATCCGCTTGCGCACCCGGTCCAGGTCGTTCGTGTCGACCGGGCCGGACAGCAGCCGGTCCTCCTCCGCGGTCCGCGGCGCCATCCGGTGGTCGTTCATGATCTCCGGGTCGGGCCCCAGGAACAGGGTCGTCTCCGCGAGGAACCGGTCAACCCACTCCTGATCGGTGAATTCCTGCTGGTTCTGGTCACTCATCGCGCATCATCCTTGGCCTTTTAGTTTCTGAGGAACCAGATCGCGCCGTGCGCACCAGTCTCAATGCGCCAGCCGGGCTCGACCAGGTAGCTGGTGGCGGGTGTGGACACGATGGCCGGGCCGCGCACCAGGCGGCCGGGCTCGAGCGCGCTCTCGTCGTAGACGTCGGTGTCCACATATCCGGTCATCCCGGCGAAAGCGCAGCGGCGGGATCCTTGCGGGGTGGCGGCGGTGGTGCGGCCCAGCGGCGTGGCGTCGAACTCGACCGTCTCGCCCTGCACGTATGACGCGACGCGGACCGTGGTGACCCGGATGCCAGCTTCCGGAGACTGGCTGCCCTGGCCGAACCGGCGGCCGTAGTCGTCGGCGAACAGCCGCATCAGGTCGACCACGTCGCGGACGGTTTCCAGCCGCTGCTTCTTGGCCACCACGGCCATCGTGACCAGCTGGTTGCCGTAGCGCATGTCCAGTTCGAGCCGGTGCCTGACCGCGCTGTCCGGCAGTCCCTGACGGCGCAGGTCGGCCCGGCCCTTGTCTTCGAGCTCGGCGACGGTCCCGTTGAACCGGCCGAAGTCGGTGAACATCGTCTTGGTCGTCGCGTCGAACAGGACGAGCGGGACCGACCGTTCGTGGATGTGCAGCTGGGGCATGTTGCCGGCGCCGAGCGCGGAGAACACCGAGCTGTACGGCGGGGCGAGCACCTTGTCGATGCCGAGGTGGCGTGCGATCCCGCAGCAGTGCAGCGGGCCGTTGCCGCCGTAGGCCAGCATGGTGAACTCCTCCGGCAGGTAGCCGCGGATGCGCAGCTCCTTGGCCATCCCGTTGGCCATCTGCTCGTCGACCTCGGCCCTGATCAGCCTGGCCACCTCGGCCGGTTCCAGGTCCAGGTAGTCGCCGAACTCTTCCTCGATCGCGAACTCGGCCCGGGCGCGGTTGAGCTTGATCTGACCGCCGGCGTAGCGTTCCGGGGTCAGGTAGCCGAGCAGGAGATCCGCGTCGGTGACGGTGGGCCGCAGGCCGCCGCGGTCGTAGCAGGCGGGCCCGGGGTCGGACCCGGCGCTGCGCGGGCCCACGGAGACGGACTGGTGCAGCCGGTTGTAGCTGGCGATCGACCCGCCGCCCGCGCCGAGCGTGACCAGGTGGATCATCGGCACGCTGACCAGCCAGCGCTCGATGACCGGCATGAAGTCGTAGTGCTTCACCCCGTCCGCGGGGACCAGGCCGATGTCGAAGCTGGTGCCGCCCATGTCGGTCGCCACCACGTTCCCCAGGCCCGCCTGGCCGGCCAGGTGCTCGCTGGCCGAGATGCCGGCCACCGGCCCCGAGTGGATGGTCTGCAGCGCGTCGGTCGAGTTCAGCTGGGCCATCCCGCCGGAGTTGTGGATGACCAGCATGGGCCGGGTGTAGCCGTGCTCGCGCAGGTTCTGCTCCAGCTCCGACAGCGCGTGGTACATGGTGGCGTGCAGGAAGCCGTCGACGATCGCCGAGGTGGCGCGCACGTACTCGCCCTTGCGCCCGGACAGCTGATGGCTGAGCAGCATCGGGATCGCCCCGAGCTGGTGCGCCGGGTACTCGGACAGGAAGATCTCCTGGACGGCGAGTTCGTGCGCTGGGTTCTCGACCGCGTTGGTGAGGCAGACCACCAGCGCCTCGGCACCCGCGTCGACCAGTTCCCGCAGGGCCCGCCTGACGTCCTGGCGGTCAAGCTCCAGCAGGACGGTGCCGCGGAAATCCACGCGCTCGCCGACCGAGCGGATCAGGGTCTGCGGCACGAGCGGGTCGGGCCGGGTACCGCTGGACATGTCGTTCTTGGCCAGCTCGTCCAGGCCCTCGCCGTAGCCCCGGCCGCGCGACAACGGGATCGTGGCCTCGAACCCGGCGGTGACGATGGCCCCCACCTGGGGTCCGCGGCGCTCGATCAGCGCGTTCGTGCCCAGGGTGGTCGCGTATCGTACCGAGTCAACCTCCCCCAGCACGTCATTGCGCCGCAGGCCCAGGGTGCCGCAGGCGTGATCGAGCGCCTCGTTGAAGCCCTGGGCCAGGTTGTGGTGCGTGGTGAGCGCCTTGGCCTGGATGTAGCGGCCGTCCCAGGCGACGAAGCAGTCGGTGAAGGTGCCGCCGATGTCGACGGATATGCGTTTCACGCCTGGTCCCCTCCATCCACCCGCAGCGGCTCGGCGGGGACGTCACGGCCGAGCGGGATCACCGTGCCCGGCGGGCGGGCCGCCCACTGGGCCTGGAGGGCGTCGACGTCGATCTGCATGTCGTAGGTCGGCGGATGGCCGGGCGGCAGGTATTCGGCCTCGATCTGGGTTCCGCAGCCCGGGCAGTAGTACTCCAGGATCCGGCACCAGGCCGGGTCGGGGGCAAAGGTGAACTCGTAGCGGGCCGGGTCGATCAGCGGCCGGTGGATCTCGCGCGGGTCCCGGTCATAGACCAGCGTTCCTTCCTTGTAGTTCGCGCGGGCGGACCCGAAGTCGTGGCCGCAGCGCCGGCACAGCCAGCGCTCGGCGCCCAGGTCGATCTCGAGGTACTCGGTCATCGGGATGCGCATCACGGTGCTCATTGCTGGCCCCTGTCGGTCAGGCGCAGGTCGCCCGCGACGGTGGTGGCGAACTGCCATCCCGCGGGGACCCGCATGGTGAAGAACGGACCTTCTATCACGGCCGGCCCCGACGCCTGCGCCCCCGGCGGCTGGCTCAGCAGCGCGTACACCGGCACCTCGGTATGGCCGCCGTGGCCGTCCCGCAGCAGCCGCTTCCCGTCCGCCTCGGCCGGCGACAAAGCGATGTCGTCGGCCTGGCCGAGCGTGACGTGCGGGAGCGGAGCCACCAGCGCGAGCTCCAGCGACGCGCGGTCGCTGTGCCGCAGGTGCGCTGCGGCGTCCTGCGGGTCGGCCAGGTCGATGACGGACTCGGTGTCGCCGCGCTCGACGGTGAGCCGGAACCGGGCGGTGCACTGGCCCGGGTCGACCCCCTCGGCGTACAGGTCCCGCGCGCCCGCCGCCAGCAGCCGCTCGGCGACCGCGCTGATCGTCGCGGGATCCGCGTCGGGCAGCGGCTGCTCGTAGACCTGCGACAGGTCGGAAAACCCGATGCCGAACGCGCTGAACACCGCGGCGGTGCGCGGGATGAGCACGTGCCGCGCACCGGCCTTCCGGGCGGCGCCGCACACGGTCATCGGCCCGCCGCCGCCGAACGCGGCCAGGACGGTGTCCTCGTCCACGGTGGTGGTATCGAGCAGGGCCCGCGCGATCGCCGCGACGTGCGCGTCCTCCAGCTGCCGCAGCGCCTCGTCGAGGGTGATCCCCAACGGTCCGGCGATCTTGGTCTCGATCACCTTCGCGCTGCGGTCCGGGTGCAGCACCATGGTGCCACCGAGGTAGGTCGCCGGGTCGAGCAGCCCGGTCAGCAGCAGGACATCGGTGAGGGTGGCTTCGTCGCCGCCCAGCCCGAAGCAGGCCGGACCCGGTGCGGCACCCACACTTTCCGGGCCGAGGAGGATCTGCCCGTCGACGACGCGGAAGATCGAGCTGCCGCCGACGCCGTAGCTGGTGATGGCGGCGAGCTCCAGGGAGCTTGGCGCGTCGTCGATCATGCCGCGCCGGTCGACGCGGATGGCGCCGTCGGTGACGACCCCGATGTCGCTGGTGGTGCCCCCGACGTCCACCATGACCAGGTGCCGCAGGCCGTAATGGCTGGCCAGCGCCCGGGTGCCCTCCAGGCCGCCGCGCGGGCCCGAGCTGTAGGTCTTGAGCGCCGCGGACTTCGAGACCCGGGACGACCCGCCGTCGTTGCGGAAGATCCGCAGCGGCTGGCGGGCCCGGGCGTCGCGCAGCCGCCGGTCGGCGTTGAACAGGAACAGCTCCATCGCCGGGTGCAGGAACGCGTTGAGCAGGCTCGACCAGGTGCGGCGGATGTCGTCGGAGTCGGCGACGAGCTCCCAGGAGAACAGCAGCGGCACCGCCCCGAGCAGGTGCCGCGGGTACAGGTTCAGCAGCAGGCGCTTGATGCGGGCCTCCTGGTCCGCGCCGTCCGCGCCGCTGATCGCGACGACCAGGCGCCGGGCGCCCCGGGCCGACAGGTCGTTGACCCTGGTGACGAGCTCCTGGCTCAGGGCATCGTCGTCCTGCTCCAGGCCGATCACCGCCCACCGGTCGCCGACCAGCGCGGCGAACAGGTCCTCTTGGGCCTGCGTAACGGCCAGGCCTGATGCCACCGCGGAATCAGCCAGCAGCAGGCCCAGGCGCGGCCCGGCCCGCTGCACCAGCGCGTTGGTTCCCTGCGTGGTGGAGTACCGGATGTAGTCCGTCGACTGCAGCAGCGCGGCCAGCTGAGGTTCCCCGTAGACCAGCTCCGAGACCCTGGTGAGCCCGTCGAACAGGCACCGGCTCAGGTCGTAGGGGGTGGTCAGGGTCTTGGTGTAGCGCACGTCACCGCCGTCGACGAGACAGAAATCGGTCAGCGTCCCGCCATTGTCAATGTTGATCAATCGTGTCATCGGACACCTCTTCGCTCGCCGTGACGGCAGGCTAAGAGCGGGGCCGGGACCGCCACATCGTGGCGCGGGTACGAAAGACCGTGCCCGCCACGGACCAGCAATCCAATCGCCAGACCGTCAGCCACGCGGATGTACGCGGAGCACCACGGGCGGCGCTGGTTTGGTGACGTGCGCCCAATGCCGGCTCCTGACGCCGACCGTAGCGTCGGGACAGCACAGACCCGCACAGCACGGAAGGTACCGCCATGCTCGCAGCCGCCATTCCCGACCAACGGGCCGCGCGGGATCCCGCGGGGGCCTGCATCGCCGACGAGCGCCAGGAACTCGACAACGCGCGTTTCGCCCAAACGGTGTCGGCGGCCGCGGCCCTGTTCGCGGACGCGGGGCTGCGCCGCGGTGACGTGCTGGCCATCATGCTGCCCAACCGGGTCGAGCTGATCACGAGCATGTTCGCCGCCTGGCGGCTCGGGGCCGCGGTAACCCCGGTCAATCCGGCCCTGACCGGGCCGGAAGCCCGGTACCAGATCGATGATGCGGGCGCGAAGGTCGTCGTCGCCGACAGTGCGTCCGCGGCGAAGCTGGCAGATGGCGGGCACCGCATCATCCCGGTAGAGGACGTGACGTCACCTGCCCGGCCTGCGGAGCCAGTTCCGGTGCAGGCTGAACCGGGCACGCCGGCCCTGCTGATCTACACCAGCGGGACGACTGGCCGGCCCAAGGGCGTCATCCTGGATCACGGCAACGTCCGGGCCACCGCGGGGCTCATCGTCACCTGGTTCGAAATGACCGGGGAAACCCGCTCGCTGCTCGTCCTGCCGCTTTTCCATGTCAACGGGATCATGGTCAGCGTCGTGTCCCCGCTGCTGGCAGGCGGGTCGACGTTCATCGCCGAGCGGTTCGACGCGGCCGCCTTCTGGGCGACGGTTGAGCGGGCCAGGCCCACGTTCTTCTCGGCGGTCCCCACCATCTACGCGCTGCTGGTGTCGGGGCCCGGCGAGCAGGCCGACACCAAGAACCTGCGCTATGTCATCTGCGGCGCCGCCCCGATGCCGCGGGAGCTGATCGGCGAGTTCGAGCAGCGCTTCGGCGTTCCGGTGCTGGAGGGATACGGGCTGTCGGAGTGCACGGTCGTCTGCACCGCCAACCCGGTGCACGGCGTGCGCAAGGCGGGCAGCGTCGGGCCGGCGCTGCCCGGCGTCGAGGTCGGCGTGGTCGGCCCGGCGGGCCAGCTGCTGCCTGCTGGGCAGGCGGGGGAGGTCGTGGTCCGCGGGCCGAACGTCATGCGCGGCTACCTGGGCCGCCCAGCCGAAACCGCTGAGGTGCTGCGCGGCGGCTGGCTGCACACGGGCGATGTCGGCCGGTTCGACGACGACGGCTATCTCACCCTGGTCAACCGGGTCAAGGACCTGATCATCCGGGGCGGGGAGAACATCTACCCCAAGGAAATCGAGGACGTCCTCTACGCCCACCCCGCGGTGCTCGAAGCCGCGGTGGTCGGGCGCCCCGATGCGGTCTTCGGCGAGCAGCCGGTGGCGTTCGTGGCGCTCCGGCCCGGCCGCAGCGCCGGGCCAGACGACCTCATCGAGCACTGCCTGGGGTCCCTGGCCCGGTACAAGGTGCCGCGCCTGGTATGCATCGAGGAGGCACTGCCCAAGAACGCGGTCGGGAAGATCGCCAAGCCCGTGCTCCGCGAACGTCTGCGCGCCGAGTGAGGATGATCCCGGCGCGCCTCGGCGGGCCAGGGACCCCTGAGGTTCCGGCTGCTCCTGCCGTCAGTGGAGGAGTCGTGTCCCGGCCCGCGCTGTTCGGTGTGCTGGACCGGATCGAAGCGCTTGGCCTCGAGCTGCTGGAGGTCCTGCGCACGGAGGATCACTAGCAACTTCGGGCTAAGTCGGGTACCGCGTGGGTTCGGTGGTGTGCTGCCGTCCGCTGGGCATGGTCCACCGGATGGTGCCGTCGGCCAGATGCTCGGCTGTCCACCCGGGGTGCTGTTTGAGCCGGTGATCGTGCCGGCACTTAGGGTCGCCGTTGCACGTGCAGGTGCGTCCGCCGGCCTCGTAGGGCTCGCTGTGCTCGAAGTCGGCTTGGGTGGAGGGCCGCCGGCAGCCGGGCCCGGTGCAGGTGGCGTACCGGATCTGGGTCAGGTGCCGCAGCAGCACCCCCGGATCGTGGCCGCGGGCCTGGTACCGGTGATCACACGGATCGGTGGCGATCGGCCCGAGCCTGATGATCAGGTCCGGCCGCCCGGGTACTCCGGTGGCCAGCCGCCAGGTCCCGTATCCGTCCGGCGGCCCGTCCCGGCGGTCCGGCGTGAATGTGAACCGCGGCCCGCTGGTGCTGGCGGGCGGGTCGTGCCCGCCGGGTTTGCCGGGGGTGCCGCGTTTGCCGCGTTCGTTGCGGGGTTCGGGCCGGGCGCAGCCGTGCCCGATGGCGTGCCCGTCGGCGTCGGTGACCGTCACGCACCACGTGGTCTTCGGGTTCGCCGCCGCGGCGCGAGCCAGGTCCCGGGCCAGGTCCGGGTCGACCGGCCCGATACCGGCGATCTCACCCGGCCGGTCCGCCAGGTCCAGCAGGGTGATGGCGGGGACGGTCAGGTTGATCTTGCCGGCGAACCCGGCCAGGATCACGCCACCCGGACCCGGACCCGGACCGCCCGGACCCGGGCCGCCGCCGGCCGGGCCGCCCGGACCCGGATCGCCGCCGGCCGGGCCGCCGTCTACTGGGCTGCCGCTGTCCGTGCCGCCGGGCGCGTCTGTCCCGTCGCCTTCGTGATGCCCGCTGCTGCCGGGCGGGCTGCCCGGGGTAGGGCGGGAGTCACGGCCCAGCAGCAGGTCGAGGTAGGCCACGGCACGCAGTTCGTCCATGCAGCCTTCCACCCCGGCCTGGCGCAGTTCCCGGGCCCAGGCATTCACCCGCTGATCGGCAGCCAGCACCTGCGCCGGCGGCAGTTCCCGCCCGGCCAGCCCCGCATTCCCCGACGCCTCCGCCCACCGCTCCAGCCGCGCCTCCTTCGCGGCCTGCTCCCGGCGTTTGCGCGCCTTGTCCGGCGCCACCTGCATCACCGCCCGGGCGATCGCGGCGGCCAGCGCGGGCGGGGTCAGCTTCCCGGCCCGGCCCAGCACCAGCGCCTCCGCGGCCCGCGCCTCTTCGGGGTCCAGCAGGGCGGTGGCCCGGGCGATGATCCCGGCCTTGGCCTCGGTGATGATCCCGGCCCGGAACGCCGCCTTGGTGCCCGGCAGCTTGACCTCCAGGGCATCGGCCACCTCCAGCAGCCCGTCCGCCGCCCACCGCGACTCACCCAGCACCGCCGCCAGCTCCACCGGCGCGAACTCATCCCACACTGCCGGCATCCGCCCCGGCCCGGACAGCCCGGAGCCTGAGGCGGCGCGGCGGCGGAGGAACTCTGCCACCGCCGCATGCTTGCGCGCCGCGGCGTGGGCCTGCACCCGGTCCCACCCGCAGATCACACCCAGCAGCTCATCATCGCTGGCGCCGGCGCAGGAGTCGTCGTCGCCGGCGGCCTCGTCGGCGAACAGGCCCAGGCTCACGCACCCCGGCGCGGTATCCAGCGGCATCCCGCCCGCGAACCCGGACGCCCGGCTGGTGTACTCACCCGGGAACATCCTGGCCGACCCGGGCATCCCCGGACCCCGCCGCCCGTCCGCCGCCGCGACCGCGCCCATCGCGGCCGTCAGGCCCAGCCGGTCGGTCTTTTCCCGCGCCCGGGCCGCATCCGCGGTCACCTGCGCCGCCTCCGCGTAGAACGCCGCCATCCGCGCGTCATCCAGCCACATCGCCAGATCCTCTGGATCCAGGCCCGACCCCCACGGGTCCTCATCCACCGGCGGCGGCTCGTCATCGGCCAGCGCATCCAGTTCCCACTCCGGCCGCTCCGGGCTGGACGGCCGCAGCCGCCACCCCCGGTCCCCGTCAAACCGCGGATCCCAGTCAGACCGCGGGTCCTGGTCAGACCGCGGGTCCTGGTCAGGCCGCGGGTCCTGGTCAGGCCGCGGGTCCTGGTCGGGCCGCGGGACGCCGCCCAGCTCGGACGGCTCCCGGCCGGGATCCTCGTCCCGCCCGGCAGCACCGTGAGCTGGCCCGTTCCGCATTGACCACCACCCGTTCGGATGAATCTATCTATCCATCATTATAGGCAAAATCCTGTTCGATGGCGAGTCGACACGCCGGACTTGGCCATCACGACGGCAGCTGGTCCGGACCCGCGAGGCAGGCCGTGTTCGTCGCCGCGGTCCGGGCGGATCAGGGCAGTGCCAACGAGTGGCATGCCACCGCGAAAGTAACTCCGGACTAGCTAGGGAGTGGGGGACGGCGGTCCAGCCGACGTAAATCGCAAGAAACATGCGATGCCGGCTCACCAAGACCGGCGCGAGGCTTAGGCAGTCAGAGAAATACGCACAACCAGGGCACTGCGGACACACCGGCACCGGCAGAGCCGGTGCGCCGCCCCGGAGGGAAGATCATGAGCAAGGACGCCCAGCTGACGCTCACGATGCCGGACCGCCTGATGCCGATGGCCGGCCTGGACCGGACCCAAGCCGACCCGGCGGCCGGGGCGGCCACGCCGCAGGCACTTGAACTGCGGCACCTGCGCTACTTCGTGGCGCTGGCCGATGCGGGCAACTTCACCCGCGCCGCCGAGATGATCTTCATTGCCCAGCCGACCTTGAGCCAGCAGATCAGGCGGCTAGGGCCGCCCGCCAGCAGCAGCCGTCAAGGTGAACGGCTGTCGCCCGGCTGTGGTGAGGTATATGGCGGCTCGAGCTGGCGGACCTCGAGGAGGTCGAGGCCGAGCGCCTCGATCTCCGCCAGTACGCCGTACAGCGCCGACCGGTCCAGGAATCCGCTAAGCACGGTTTCGGCACTGTGCAGGCGCGAGACCAATGCCGGGAACGCGGACAGCACCGTGGCACCGAGGTGGCCGTTGATCCGGATTTCGTACCTGGCGGATGCTGGATCCATGCGGCCATGGTCCGGGACGGGCAGGTGAACCCGCATCACCTGGATCAGGTGACCGCCGGGCTAACGCGCGCGGCCGGCCGATAGCAGCCGCAGCTCGCGGGCGCGCTGCACCGCCGAGGAACGGTCCCGGACCTGGAGCTTGGCGTAGATGCTGCGGATCTGGGTGTTGACGGTGTTCGGCGAGACGGACAATTCGGTGGCGATCTCGGGCCTGGACAGGTTGGTCGGCAGATACCGCAGCACCCGCAGTTCGCCGGGGCTGAGCTCCTCCGCGGGCAGCGGAGGTCGCTGGCCGGCGGCCGCCGGGGCTGAGCCGCGCATGACGTCGAGGATGTCGACCAGCAGCGCGGCGTGCGCTGTCTCATGCCGCGGCATAGCCTCCAGCAGTTCCCCGGCGCCCGTCATCAAGAACGGCAGCACCGGCCGGTCGGGCTCGGCGAGGGCGAGGGCGCGTTCGGCGGCCCGGTTCGCCGCGCGCTGATCACCGAGCTCACGGTGAGCGCGCCCGGCCAGCAGGTGGGCCTCGATGACCGCGAAGTAACCGATGACCGGCGCCGTGCCGTCGAGAACCTCTTGCACCGCGCCGAGAGCCGCGGCCGGATTGCCTTCAACGAGGCTGATCGCCGCGCGGGCATTACCGATTTCGCCCGAGCCGGCCCGTTCGTCCTGGAGCGCGGCCAGGAAGGCACGGGCGTCGCCCGGCATCCCGAGGCGGGCCTGGGTAGTGAGCAGCCAGCCGGTCACCTGGCTGGCCAGCGCGTGCGAGCCCGCCATCTGTGACCGCAGGCGTTCGGCCGCGCTGAACTCCTCGAGCGCCTCGTCCAGGCGGCCACGGCCGACGTGCAGCATGCCGCTCACGATGTGCGTGAGCACCCTGATACCGGGCCCGGCGTCCCCCTCCAGGGCCTCTAGGGTCCGGCGCAGCCAGCGCTCGCCCTGGTCGAGGTCACCGGTCCAGATCATCGTGGAGGCCAGCGTGACCAGTGCGGGCGAGATCACCGGCTCCGCTCCCCAGCCGTGCCGGTCGGCCAGCGCGATCGCCTCGCGGCAGCGCGCCTGGACAGTGGCGAACGAGTGGATCTTCGACGCGAACCCGAGCTCCGCGAGACAGCCGACCTCGAGGTAGGGCCGGCCGATCTCCCGGGCCAGGGCGGCGCCTTCCGTCAGGTGCCGTTCGGCGTCTGGCAGCCCCAGGGACCACGCCTCGATGGTCCCCAGATTCATCAGCGCCACCGCCCGCAGGTCGCTGTCCAGCGCGATGTCCTCGTCGGACTGCCCGGTGACCGGAGAGTTGAGGAACTCGGCCTGCTCGAGCACGCCAGCCAGGTGACCACGCCGCCTGGCCAGCGACAGCTTCAGCGACGCGATCGCGACCCGGAGACGGCGCTGACGATCCGGCGGCGTCGTCCCGGCGTACGTCTCGGCCACCGCCAGGTGGGCAGCCGCCCCGCCCAGGCGGCCCTGGAGCAAGTCGGCGCCCGCGCGGACCACGGCCAGTTCGGGGTGGTCCGCGCCCGGCGGGAAGGCCCGCAGCAGCGCCTGGATGGTCTGCGTCTGCCCGTCGAGCGTCAGGCTGAAGCAATGGTCGGCCAGCAGCCGGGCCGCGGCAGGCCAGTCCCCCGCCGCCTGGGTGTGCCGGATCGCGTCGACCACCTGGCCATGCTCGGCGAACCACTGCGCAGCCCGCAGGTGCAGCACCGGCACCTGATCGGGCAGCATCCGGCGCAGCTCCAGCCGGAGCAGATCCCCGAACAAGTGGTGATACCGGAACCAGGTCCGCTCCGGATCCAGCGACAGCACGAACGCGTTCGCGTCCTCCAGGTCCAGCAGGATCCGTTCCGAGCCCGGGCGGCCAGTCAGCAGGTCGGCCAGTTCACCATTAACCCGGTCCAGCAGCGAAGTGCGCACCAGCAACTGCTGGACATCATCCGGCTGGCGTTCGAGCATCTCCGCGACCAGATACTCCGCGACCGTGCGCTCGCTGCCGGAGAACTCCGCGACGAACCGCTCCGGATCAGGATGACCGGTCAGCGAGATCACCGCCAGCCGCAAACCCGCCGCCCACCCCTCCGTCCGCTGCTGCAGCAGCGCCACGCCCGTTCCGGACAGGGTGATACCCGAGGCGGCGAGCAGCTCGCGGGTTTCGTGCTCGGTGAAGCGCAGATCCGCCCCGCGGATCTCAGCCAGCTCTCCCGCCAGGCGCAGCTGATGCAAACCCAGCCGCAGATCACGACGCGTGGCCAGCACCACGTGCGCGTTGGGGGGAAGGCTGGTCAGCAGCCGGGTCAGCTGAGCCACAGCCTCCGGCGAGCGCAGCTCATGCAGGTCATCAATGACCAGCACCACAGGCCCGCCGTGACCGTCAAGCTCCGACAGCACCCGGTCGACCATGGCCCGCTGGTTGAACTCCGGTGTCGCCGCGGGCGCTCCCCCGTCGCCGGCCGGGCCGATGGCATGACGGACCGCACCGAGCAGGGCCAGCCAGAACTGCTGGGCGTCCTGCTGGTCGCGCTGCACCTGCATGACCGCCAGCCGGTGCCGCCGATCCGGACGGTGCGCCCAGGCCCGCAGCAGCGACGTCTTCCCGCTGCCGGCCGGAGCCGAGATGATCGTCACCTTCTTGGCCGCCGCGCGATCCAGCGCAGCGAGAAGATCACCCCGGTCGATCAGCCGGAGAGTTGCGCGGGCCACGCCTCTCGGTATCAGGCCGGCGCACGGTGTGTCAACGGCGCGAAATCACCGGGATCCGGTGACAACCCCTCACCTGGCCGACGGCCAGCCTGGGTCCGTAGACAGGCCCGCACGGCCGCGAGGAACGTGCCGGAGTGGCAAGGAGATGCCATGACATCATTTCCCGGATTTCCCAGCTGGTGGACATCATGAGCGCCAAGGTGGCGATCGTGGCCGGTGCAGGCGGTGCGCTCGGTCGCGCGACGGCCGTGACACTCGCCGCGGCCGGCCTGGTGGTGGTGGGGGTCGACCGGGACGAGCGCGGGTTGCGTGACCTCGCCGACCAGGTCCGTCCCGAGGTGGCCGATGCCACCGATCCCGCCGCGGTCACGCCGCTCATCGACCGGATCGCCGCCGAGGTCGGCCCGCCTGACGTGCTGGTGAACACCAGCCCCGCCAACCGGACCGCGTTCCCGGCCGAGGTGATGGCCAACGCGGTCGCGCCCGAGGCGATCGCCGGCGTGATCGCCTTCCTGGTCAGCGACGCCGCGGCGCCGGTCAGCGGGGCGATACTGCCGGCCTACGGCCCCTGAGGCGGCGGGCCTCGCCGCCCGAATCACCAGGATCCGGTGATGGCCGATCACCAAGCCGACGGCCAGCCTGGACCCGTCGCGAAGGCACGGCCGCCCGGGACGTGCGCAAGATGCAAGGGAGATACCGTGACAGCACCAGAGCCATTCCTGCCCGACTACGCGCCCATCCCCCCGTCCGCGTTCGGCCCGGCCCTCAACGACCAGGGCTATCACGTAGGACGCGTCGAGCGGAACCTGTACTGGGTCACCAACGGCGTCTACCAGTCGGCGTTCCTGACCACTCCGGACGGCGTGGTGCTGTTCGACGCGCCCCCGTCCATCGGCGGCAACCTGCGGCGGGCCGTGGACGAGATCGCCGCCGCCGACGGCACGCCCAACACGGTGACCCACCTGGTCTACTCCCACCAGCACGCCGATCACTCTGGCGCGGCCTTCCTGTTCGACGGGGACGTGACCCGCATCGGGCACGAGGAGACCCGGCGGCTCATGCTGCGGGACAACGACACGGCCCGGCCGGCGCCCGAGGTGACCTTCGCCGACCGGTACACCCTGGAGGTCGGCGGTGAGCGCGTCGAACTGGCCTGGCATGGCTCCAATCACACGCCAGACAACATTTACATCCATTTCCCTGACCACGACACCCTGATGCTCATCAACGTGGTCAACGCCGGCTGGGTCCCCATCTACAACCTCAATCTCAGCGAAGACGTCATCGGGTACATGGGCGCCCCGGACATCGCGCTGTCCTACCCGTGGACGCACTTCATCTCCGGGCACCTTGGCCGGCTCGCCACCCGCGATGACGTCCTGGTGCACCAGCAGTACGTCGCCGACATCGAAGCCAGCTCGAGAGAGGCGCTGGACTCGGTCGACCCGGTGCCGTTCTACCAGCACTACTGGCCGAACGTCTGGGCCGGGGTCAAGGCCCACCTGGACACCGTCACCGAGCGGGCGGCCGCGCCCGTCATCGCCAAGTACACCGGCGTGCTGGCCGCCGCGGACATCGAGGCCTTCACCACCACCACGACGTTCCTCGTCATGCAGTCGCTGCGCCTCGACCGCGGGCACCTCGGGCCGGTCCACCCGTGACCACGACGCACCGGGGCCGGGCGGGCGCCGGCCCCGGTGCGGACCTGGCCGGGCAGCCGCAGGCGGACGGCCGTAAGTTGCCTGGTATGACGGCTGCTGATCTTCCCGTGCCGGGAACCCTGCCCGCGGTCATCGGCGTGCGCGGGGCCCGGCACAACAACCTGCGGGACATCGACGTCGACGTGCCGCTGTGGCGGACGGTTGCGGTGGTCGGCGTATCCGGATCGGGCAAGACCTCGCTGGCCATCGGCACGCTGTACGCCGAGGGCCTGCAGCGGTTCCTGGAGAGCCTCAGCACCTACAGCCGCCGGCGGCTGAGCCAGGCCCAGCGGCCGGACGTGGACCGGATCGAGCACCTGCCGCCCGCGCTGGCCCTGCGGCAGCGCCCGCCGGTCCCGGGGCCGCGCAGCACGGTCGGCACCATGTCCGAGGTGCTGAACGTGCTGCGGCTGATGATGTCGCGGCTGGGCACGCACCTGTGCCCGAACGGCCACCGCGTCGCGCCGTCGATCGCCACGCTCAGCGAGGAGATCGTCTGCCCGGTCTGCGGCGCGCGTTTCGAGCATCCCAGCGCCGAGTCCTTTGCGTTCAACTCCTACGGCGCCTGCCCGGCCTGTCAGGGCCTGGGCGTGCGGTCCGAAGTGGACGTGAGCACCCTGGTGCCCGACCAGGACAAGACGATCGCCGACGGCGCGGTGCTGCCGTGGAACTCCGGCGTGCTCGGCCTGAGCGTGCACGACGCCCTGGCGCAGTTCGCCGGCCAAGCCGGAGTCATCGCGGCGCTGCGGCCGGTCAGCGAGGTCGGGCTAGGTTACCTGCGGCTGGGCGAACCCACGCCGTCGCTGTCCGGCGGCGAGTCACAGCGGCTGCGGATCGCCTCCCGGCTGCGCAGCAGCCAGCGCGGCGCGCTGTACGTCTTCGACGAGCCGTCCACCGGCCTGCACCCGCTCGACGTGGCCACCCTGGTCGGCGTGTTCGACCGGCTGCTCGAGGCCGGGGCCACGATCATCGTCATCGACCACGACCTGGACCTGCTGGCCGCCGCCGATCACCTCATCGACATGGGCCCGGGCGGCGGCCCTGATGGCGGCCACATCCTCGCCGCGGGAACACCCGAGGAGGTCGTGCAGACCCCGGGCAGCGCGACCGGGCCGTGGCTGGCCGAGCACCTGGGCCTGCCGCAGGCCCAGCCTGATGTCCCGTCACGCGTCTAGAGCGGCGCAGCGAATCACCTCAGCGGGTGAGGACGAGTCACCCCACCACCGATGAGGCTGGTCGTAACAGGAACCGATCGCGGGCCGGCCACCACGGGGCTCCGTGCCATGAAGGACTACGTCATGAAGATCCACGTCAACGGGACAGGTCACGATCTGTTCCCGTTCGTCAGCTATGACCGGGAGAGGCGGGCGCACCGTTCGGCAGCGGAGGAATGGCAACCGCATCAAACGGGCTCGGTCACTTACACCGACGAGCGAGGGAAGCCCATCGACGTCGACGTCAGCGGTACTGGCTGGGCTGATCGCCAGTGGGGCAACTTCGCTACTGACCAAGGCTGGTAGTCCCCGGTCTCCCGCCGTGCTACACCGGGCTGATCATCCCCGCGGACAGCTGGGCCTGGACGTCGGCGGTGACGGCGTCGGGCGGCTGGTCGGCGTCGACCGCGATCAGGATGCCGCGTTCGGTGTAGTAGGGGACGAGCGGGCCGGTCGTCTCGGCGAACACCTGGAGCCGGTGCCGGATCACGTCGGCCTTGTCATCGGAGCGTCCGCTCTGGCTGGCCCGGTCGAGCAGCCGCCGGATCAGCACTTCCTCGGGCGCGTGCAGGTAGATCGCCGCGTCCAGCGTCACGCCGAGCCGGGCCGCGAGTTCGGCCGCGGCGGTGGCCTGCGGGAGGGTCCGCGGGAAGCCGTCCAGGATGTACCCGCCCGCGGCGGCGGCCGCCACGACCACCGGGGTCAGCACGTCGAGCACGATCTGGTCGGGGACCAGATCACCGCGGGCCTGATGGGCCGCGATCTGCTGGCCAAGCCCGCCGCCGGCGCGAGCCTGCGCCCGCAGCAGGTCACCGGCGGCGATGTGCCGGGCGCCGGACCAGGCCGCCAGCCGCTCGCCCTGGGTGCCCTTGCCGGCCCCGGGCGGGGCGAGCAGCAGCAGCCTCACGGTGTGGTCAGGTCGGCTGGGATGACGATATCCCGCTTCTGGATCTTGCCGGTCGCGCCCTTGGGCAGCGAGTCGACGATCCACACGTGGCGCGGGTACTTGTAGGCCGCGACCTGGCCCTTGACGTAGTCGCGAAGCTCCTCGGCGGTGACGGCGGCGCCCGGCTTGAGGGCCACCGCGGCGGCGACCTCCTCGCCCAGGGCCGAGTGCGGCAGCCCGATGACGGCGGCCTCGGCGACCGCGGGATGCTCGTAGAGCACCTCCTCGATCTCCCGCGGGTAGACGTTGTAGCCGCCGCGGATGATCAGGTCCTTCTTCCTGTCCACGATGTAGAAGTAGCCGTCGGAGTCGACCCGGGCCAGGTCACCGGTGTGGAACCACCCGTCGCGAATCGCCTCGGCGGTGGCCTCGGGGCGCTGCCAGTAGCCCTTCATCACGTTCGGCCCGCTGATGACGATCTCGCCCACCTCACCCTGCGGGACCTCCTGATCTTCGCCGTCCACGACGCGCATCTGCACGTCCCGGATGGGCGTGCCGATCGAGCCGGGCTTTTGCTCGCGGTCGGGATGATTGAACGAGGCGACCGGCGAGGTCTCCGACAGGCCGTATCCCTCGAGCACCGGGACCCCGAACGCCTCCTCGAACCCGCGCAGCACCTCGACCGGCAGGGCCGCGCCGCCGGAGATGCACATCCGCAGCGAGGAGGTGTCGTAGTCGGCGCGGTTGCCCTGGTGCAGCAGGGCCACGTACATGGTGGGCACGCCTTCGAAGACGGTGACCCGGTGGCCGGCGATGATCCGCAGCGCGTGCTCGGCGTCGAACCGCGGCAGCAGGGTCAGGCACGCCCCGGATGCCACCGCCACGTTGAGCGCGACGGTCTGGCCGAACACGTGGAACAGCGGAAGCCCGCCGAATATGACGTCGTCCGGGCAGGCCCCGACGATGTCCGCGCGCGTGACCTCGGTGTTGCTGATGAGGTTGCCGTGGGTGAGCTCGGCGCCCTTCGGGTGGCCGGTCGTGCCCGAGGTGTAGAGGATCACCGCGGTGTCCTCGTGGTCCCGGTCGGCGACCTGGAAGTCCGGGGTGGCCGAGGCCAGCAGGTCGGGGAAACTGACCCCGTCCACCACGATGGACTCGGCCTGGACCTGATCGGCGCCGCCGCGCGCCGCGTCGGCGAACGCGTGCCAGGCGAACAGGAGCCCGGCCCCGGAGTCGCCCAGGTAATAGGCGACCTCCCGCGCCTTGAGCAGCGGGTTCATCGGGACGACCACGCCGCCGGCCCGCAGCACGCCGTAGTACACCACGGGGACTTCGGCGACGTTGGGCATCATGATCCCGACTCGGTCGCCGGGCTTGAGGCCGCGCTCGTGCAGCAGCCCGGCCACCCGGGCGCTCGCCTCGTCCAGAGCCCGGTAGGTCATCGCAGCGTTGTCCACCCGCACTGCCACCCGTCCGGCGTGGGCGCGGGTGGTGTCGGTCAGGTTCTTGGCCATGTTCGTCACGCTGCTTATTGTCCGGCCGGTGACCTGGGTGGTCGTCGTTCCCCGGTATCAAGCCTGTCCCCCGGCGTTGGTCCGGCGGCACAACCGTTGTGCCGGCGACCCGACGGATCGGCCCATCATCGTGCCGGCAGCACGTTATCCGCGCGTTCGGCCCGGCCTAGCGTCGTGGGCTATGGAGTTCGACGTCCTGATCGAGATCCCGCGGGGCAGCAGGAACAAGTACGAGGTCGACCACGAAAGCGGCCTGATCCGCCTGGACCGCACGCTGTTCACCGCCACGCAGTACCCGGCCGACTACGGCTTCATACCGGACACCCTGGGCGAGGACGGCGACCCGCTCGACGCGCTGGTCCTGGTCGCGGAGCCCACGTTTCCCGGCTGCCTGATCCGCAGCCGCCCGGTCGGGATGTTCCGGATGACGGACGAGAAGGGCGGTGACGACAAGATCATCTGTGTCCCGGCCGGCGACCCGCGGCAGGATCAGCTGCGCGAGCTTGACGACGTGCCCGAGTTCTACCGGCTGGAGATTCATCACTTCTTCACCGTGTACAAGGAGCTGGAGCCGGGCAAGGGCGTCCGGGACACGGCCTGGGCCGACCGCGCCGCCGGTGAGGCTGAGGTCGAAGCCTCCCGGCGCCGCCTGCGGGAGACGCAGGAGGAAGGCTGACGCGGAAGTGATGCCACGGCCCGTTCGGCATAAAGAATTCATTGACCCGAACGGGCCGTGGTGCTACGTGCGCACCATCGCCGGGAAGGACCGCAGCCATGACGCTTACGGGCAAGACCTGTGGCCGCGGCACACGAAACCGAACCGGTTGTTCGTGCCCCCGCTCACGATGAACGCGCTGCCAAATTGGCATGCTATGAAGATAGAAAAGGCAAGCGCGAGTGGAGGTCGCGTTATGCCGAACGACAGCAGCATGCGGACCGTATTGGTAGCCCTTGGGTCAGGCCTCGGGGTCGCGCTGGCCAAGGTCGCCGTGGCGGTCGTCACCGGTTCGTCGGCGATGGCCGCCGAGGCTGCGCATTCACTCAGCGATACCGCCAACGACCTGTTCCTCTTCGTCGCTCAGCGTCGCAGCACCCGCCGCCCTGACGATCGGCATCCCCTGGGGTACGGGCGCGAAGCCTACTTCTGGGCCCTGATCGCGGCCCTCGGCGTGTTCGTCGCCGGGGCCGCGTTCTCCCTGCGTGAGGGCATCGATGAGCTGATCCACCCCAGCGTCACTTCTTCGTTCACCGTGGCCTATATCGTGCTGGCCATCTCTGCCGTCTTTGACCTGGTGTCATTCCGTCAGTCAGCGGGCCAGATGATCCACCGGGGGCGCCGTTACCACCGAGGCCTCATAGACGAGTCCAAGGTCACATCCGACCCGACGCTTCGGGCCGTGTTCCTCGAGGACGCCGTATCAGTCTCGGGAGACGTGATCACGCTGGCCGCCCTGGCCCTCAATCAGATCACCGGGTCGTCCATACCCCAGGGGGTAGCCGCGGTGCTCATCGGGCTGGTGCTGATCCGCACCAGCCTCCGGCTGGTCAAACGCAGCCACGACTTCCTGGTCGGCGTCTGGCCGCTGACCCCCGAGGCGTCGCCGAGGCAAGATGCCGATGACTTCACCCAGCCACTCCGGTCGGCTGACGAAGACAGAATACGCACCTTCCTCCTCGGCTACCCCGGTGTGACCGCCATTCGCGAGGTCCTGGTCACCTTCACCGGTCCGGGCCGGGTGTGGGTTACCGCGCGCCTCGACATTGACGATGACCTCAGCGGCGCTCAGGTCAAGTCGCTGGTACGCGGCCTCGAGTCGGGTATGAAGCGTGAGTCGGAAAACATCTACCGGGTCGACATCGTGCCCATCGGAGGAGCGCCCAGTTAGGTGAAGGCGCCGAGGCCGGTGATGGCGCGGCCGACGATGAGGGTCTGCATGGTCTCGGTGCCCTCGAAGGTGTGGATGGCCTCCATGTCCACCATGTGCCGCATGACCTGGTAGTCGAGCAGGATGCCGTTGCCGCCCAGCATGTCGCGCGCCTCGGCGGTTATCGCGCGCGCCTTGCGGGTGTTGTGCATCTTGGCCAGCCCGGCCACGGTGGGGGTCAGCCGGCCGACCTCGGCCAGGCGGCCGATCTGCAGGCAGTACAGCTGCATCGCGGTCAGGTCGGCCAGCATCGAGACCAGCCGCTGCTGGATGATCTGGAAGCTGGCCAGCGGCTCGCCGAACTGGCGCCGTTCCAGCGCGTACCGCAGGGCGGCGTCGTAGGCGGCGGTGGCATGGCCCAGCGCCGCCCAGGCACAGGTGCTCCGGGTGGTGGCCAGGACCCGGGTGGTGTCCTTGAACGAGCGCGCCTCGGTCAGCCGGTTCTCGGCCGGCACCCGCACCTCCTCCAGGGTGATGTCGGCCTGCCACACCGAGCGCAGCGACACCTTCCCCTCGATGACCCGGGCTTGGTACCCCGGTGTTCCCTTCTCCACCACGAACCCGTTGACCTGGCCGTCGTCGGTGTTGCGGGCCCAGACGACAACCAGGTCGGCGACGGAGCCGAGGCCGATCCACCGCTTGCGGCCGTTCAGCACCCAGTGGTCGCCGTCCCGGCGGGCGGAGGTTTCCAGGGCGACCGAGTCCGAGCCGTGCTCCGGTTCGGTCAGCGCGAAGGCCCCCAGCTTGTCCATCCGGGCCAGGTCCGGCAGCCAGCGCGCCTTCTGCTCCTCCGAGCCGCACATCGCGATCGACAGCATGGCCAGGCCCGCGTGCACGCCGAGGAACACGCCGAGGCTGCCGTCGCCGCGGTGCAGTTCCATGGTGACCAGCCCGCACGCCATCGGGCTCATGCCGGCGCACTCGTATCCCTTGATGTCCTCGCCGACGATACCGAGCTGGGGCAGGCGCTTGACCAGCGGCCAGCAGATCTCGGCCCGTTCCCAGTACGGGCCGACGACCGGCACGACCTCCTCGTCGACGAACCGCCGGACGGTGATGAAGTGCGACCACTGCTCGTCGGTGAACTGCTCGCGGACGGAGAAGAAGTCCGTCCCGAGGGATTCCCCGAGATGCGCGCTATGGACCTGTGTCATCGTCGGTTCCTCCCGGGCCAAGGAACGCCTCGATAGCGGCGGCCAGGCGTTCGGCGTCGGCGGCCAGCTCGAGGTGACCGCCCTGGTAGATGTGCAGCTTGCTGCGCCGGATCAGCCGGTGCATGATCCGGGCGTTGATGACCGGGATGATCGGGTCGTCGTCTCCGGCCATGATAAGGGTGGGCGGCCGCAGCTTCGGCAGCCACGGCAGGCTGGTCCAGCCGAGGGTGGAGATCAGCTGGTAGTAGTAGCCCCGGGCCGGGCCCAGCCGGGCGGTGGCGTGCAGCAGGTCCCTGGCCAGGGCCGGGTCGTGGCGCGCGCTGCCCCCGTACAGCTCGGCGCCGATGCGGGCCGCGTGTCCCGCGTCCTGGTGGCGTCGCGGCGAGAGCATGCGCAGCAGGACCCGCGGATGCCCGGGCACCATCAGCGAGCCCGGCCCGGTCGCCACCAGCACCAGGCGGCGTACCCGGTCCGGCCGGCTCAGCGCGAACTGCTGCGCGAGCCCGCCGCCCCAGGAGATGCCCAGGACGTCGGCCTGGGCGTAGCCGAGCTGGTCGAGCAGGCCGGCCAGCAGTGACGGCAGCCTGGCCAGGTGGTAGGGGACGACCGGGGCCGGCGAGCCGCCGATGCCCGGCAGGTCGAACCGGATGACCGGCCGCCGGGGATCGAGCGCGTCGACGAACGGCTGGAACAGCTCCAGGCTCACCCCGATGCCGTTGCACAGCAGCAACGGCGGCCAGCCCGGGGCGCCTGGCTGCACCGAGACGCGGATGGCACGGCCGCCGACAGTCAGGATCCGCAGCCGCTCGGCCGGCTCCTGGGGGCCGACCAGCCGCAGCCGGCCTAGCAGCCGGCCCAGGCCAGATCCCGCGCGGTCTCCCCCGGCCGGCCGGGGCGGGGACGGGTCAGCGGTCATAGACATAGGTCCCGGGCGCCTCGCAGATCGGCATCAGCCCGCCGCCGCCCAGGTCCCCGGGCGCAGCCTGCTCCTCCCCGCAGCGCTCGGCCAGCCAGTCCGCGTAGTCCGGCCACCAGGACCCGTGACAGCTCTCCGCGATCCGCAGCCACTCCTGGGGGTCTTCCGGGCACTCCTTGGCCATCTGGAACCTGGCCTTGTCGTTGCCCGGCGGGTTGACCATCGCGGCGACGTGCCCGCTGGTCGACAGCAGGAACTTGGGCCGGCCGCCGAGCAGCTGGGTGGACCGGTAGCAGCTCTGCCAGGGGCAGATGTGGTCGGTGATGCCGGCCACGATGTAGCTGTCCCGGTCGACCGAGGCCAGGTCCACCGCGGAGCCGAGCATGGTCGCGGCGCCCGGGCGGACCAGCGCGTTGGCCGCACCCAGCTCGAGGAAGTCTCGGTGCAGGCCCGCGGTCATCCGGGTGGTGTCGGCGTTCCAGAACAGGATGTCGAAGGCCGGCGGCTTCCGGCCGAGCAGGTAGTTGTTGACCCAGTAGTTCCAGATCAGGTCGTTCGGCCGGAGCCAGGCGAATACCTCGGCCAGCGACCGGCCGTCCAGGTAGCCGCGGGCGCGGGACGCGGCCTCGGCCAGCCGCGCGGTCCGCTCGTCGATGACCGCGCTGGCCAGGCCCGCGTGCGCCTGGTCCAGCACGGTGACCATGAGGGTGAGCGCGGCGATCCGGTCCTGCTGGCCGGCGTGCGCCAGGTGCGCGGCCACCATCGCGGCGACGATGCCGCCGGAGCAGGCCCCGGCCAGCACGGTCTGCTCGCTCCCGGTGATCCGCGCCGTCGCGTCCATGGCGTCCACGATGGCCTGCCCGTAGGTATCCAGGTCCCACTTCGCGTGCCGGGCGTCCGGGTTGCGCCAGGAGATCATGAACACCTGCAGACCCTGGCCGACCAGGTACTCCGCCATGCTCCGGCCGGGCGCCAGGTCCATCACGTAGAACTTGTTGATCACCGGCGGGACGATCAGCAGCGGGACCTGCCGGACCGTGGCGGTGGCGGGGCGGTACTGGATCAGCTCGAACACCGGGGTCCGCAGGATCACCGACCCGGGCGTGACGGCCAGGTCCTGGCCGACCTCGAAGGCGTCCGGCTCGACCATGGACGGCACCCGGGGCGGCGCCGCCATGTCGGCGACGAAATGCTGCAGGCCTTTCAGGGCGCTGGCGCCGCCGGTGTCCACCGCGGCCTTGATCGCGGCCGGGTTGAGCAGCGGGTTGTTGCTCGGGGCCAGCGCGTCGATCAGGTTGGTCAGCACGAAGCCGACGCGTTCGGAGTCCTTCTCGTCCAGGTCAGCGTCGGCGACCACGCCCGCCGCGCTCTCCGCGGCGGCCAGGTACGCCTGCATCGCGCGGCGCAGCAGCGGGTTGCCGGCCCAGCCCGGGTCGGCGAACCTGCGGTCCCGGCGGGACGGCTGCACCTGCGAGGTGCCCACGGCGATGCGGCCCAGTTCGCCCAGCAGCTGCCGCCCCCGCCCGGCCACCAGCTGAGGCCCGGCCAGCGCCGCAGCCAGGCGCAGGCCCGCGCCGCCGGGATTCACCCGGCGCAGCATGCCGACGGCCGCGTCGCTGAGCAGCAGGTCAAGAGGGGCCGCCGCGGCCTCGGCGGCGGCGGATGCGGTGGTGTCGTTATCAGCGCTCATTTCAGCCGAGCCTAGGCTGCGGGGCGCGTTCTTCCATTGGTCGCTCGCCACGAACCCGGGGCCGGGTGTGGTTCCGCGGGCACAGGCGCCGGCTTCAGGCGGCCTTCCGGTTGTCAGCGTCAAGCCGGTACAGAGACATGTTCTGGGCCCTCCGGTGATCCTGAATTTTACTTGACAATTCAAGCGGAGCCTAGCGCGTGATGACTTGAACTGTCAAGTTTATCGACCGTATCCGGGAGGTCTTGTGGTATGTCGAGACCAGAGTCTGGCCTTACAGACGCCTCGATCTTGACAAACCGGCTCGCTGTGATTGCATGATATGACTTGATGTGTCAAGTCATAATCGAAGGAGGCTGGTATGCATACGTCCTCGATGGCTCGCCCGGGGGTGAGCATTCGCCGCGGCGCGGATCGCCATCAGACCCGGATCGAGTGGCTGCACGGACGCCACTCGTTCGACACAGGCATCGACCCGCTGGGCGCCGATACCCACCACGGCGTGCTCGTGGTCAGCAACCACGACACCATCGCGCCCCGATCCGGGTTCGAGACCCATCCGCACCGCAACATGGAGATCGTGACGTGGGTGCTGAACGGCTCGCTGGTGCACCAGGACTCAGCTGGTCACACCGGCGTGATCCATCCCAACCTGGCGCAGCGGATGACCGCCGGCACCGGCATCCGGCACTCGGAGAAGAACGACCGGTCGGCCGTCAATCCGGGCGCCGACCGGCCGCTGGAACTGATCCAGATGTGGGTCGTCCCGGACGAGCCCGAGGTGGCACCCGGCTACGAGCAGCTCGAACTGAACCCATCCGACCTGCAGGGCCGGCTGGCGGTGGTGGCGTCCGGGATGGCGCGGCACCGCGACCAGGCGGCGATCCGCATCCGCAACCGTTACGCCGCCTTCCACGTCGCGCGCCTGCAACCCGGCGACAGCGTAACCATCCCGGACGCACCGTTCGCTCACGTCTACCTCGCCCAGGGCCAGATAGATCTTGAAGCTGAAGGCGCACTGGACGCGGGGGACGCGGCCCGCCTCATTGCGGCCGGAGAGCGCCGCCTGGTTGCCGCCGAGCCCAGTGAGGTCCTGATCTGGGAGATGCATGCCGGCCTGGCAGGAATGCCATGACGCAGCCGCGCGCACGATATCTGGACGGCCCGGTCGCGATCATCGAGGACGGGATGATCCTGGGCCGGGCCTTTGCCGCGTCGCGGGACCTCGCGGCGGCGTTTTCCCGTTACGAGGCGGCGCGGCGAGATCGCGCCAACGGCGTCCAGCTGGCGGCCCGCTACCAGGGCACGCAGCATCATGGCTCGGCCGCTTCCGGGCCCAACAGCGGGAAGACCGCCGTGACGCTCGGCTTGTTCTCGTACAACCCGGTGACGGAGCCCGTCTGAGCCCAGAGAGCACCGACGGTAACTTGAAACTAGAAGTGATCATCTTGGTGTATGAGCTAAATCAGGCTCTCAATTGCTCATCGAGCTTGACAGTTCAAGTTACTGCTCATTAGAATTTGACTTGAATGTTCAAGTCAAGGCATGGGAACTACATCACGGAAGGTGGATCAAGATGAGTATTTCAGACAGCACGGTGGCGATCATCGGCACCGGCAACATCGGCAGCAGGCTCGCAGCGAACCTGGCGGCCGGCGGCCAGGACTTCCTGCTGGCCGGCCGCGACCAGGAGGCCGCCCGCAAGCTCGCGGCCGACCTCGACGGCCACGCCGAAGCGGTCAGCGTCGACGAGGCGGTCGACCGGGCCGGCGTGCTCGTGGTCGCCGTCTGGCTCGACGCCTTCGAGCAGCTCATCGCCCAGTACGGGCCGCGGCTGGCCGGAAAGGTGATCATCGACCCGACCAACCCGGTCGGACCCGACGGCGCCGGCGGCTACCGCAAGGTCATCGGCGAGCAGCAGTCCTCAGGCCGGATCCTGGCCGGCCTGCTGCCGCCCGGGGCCCGGCTGGTCAAGGCGTTCGGCACCCTGTCGGCCCCCTCGCTAGCCGCCGCCGCCCGGCGGGAGCCCGACCGGGCGGTGCTGTT
This sequence comes from uncultured Actinomycetes bacterium, assembly GCA_963835775.1. Classification (GTDB taxonomy): domain Bacteria; phylum Actinomycetota; class Actinomycetes; order Streptosporangiales; family Streptosporangiaceae; genus Palsa-504. The sequence continues at coordinate 34,251 of CAWIHB010000022.1, forward strand.
CTACGCCGCCGACGACGATGACGCCGGCGACCTGGCCGCCGCCCTGATCCGCGCGGCCGGCTTGGACCCGGTCCGCGTGGGCGGCCTGGACCAGTCCATCCGCATCGAGATGTTCGGCGACCTGCACGAATACGGCGCCCTCGGTCGAGTCGTGACCAAATCGGAGGCACTGAAAGCCATCTGACCGCTGCGCGGGCAGCGTTACCGGGCGGGCGAATCGGTTCCGTCGGCCAGGCGGCGCGCGACCGCGTAGCTCCAGGGGATGCTGAGCAGGAAGACCAGCCCGAGGGCGTGACACCCCGCCGGGACGCGAGTATCCGGGTTAGTTGATTTCGGAGGTGTCGATGCGCGATACGATACGGTCCGCGGCCTGGCCGAGGCGTCGCAGCTGCTCGGGTGACAGGACGTCGATGACCAGCGACCGCACGTGGGCCACGTGCCCGGGCGCCGCCGCGGCGAGGGCATGGAAGCCCTGGTCGGTCAGGATGGCATTGGTGAACCGCCCGTCCGCGGGATCGGGCTCCCGGCGCACCAGGCCTCGCTCCTCGAGCCGCTTGACCAGGTGCGACAGCCGCGACAGCGACGCGTTGGTGACCTCGGCCAGCGAGCTCATCCGCATCCTGTGCTGCGGCCTCTCGGACAGCATGGCCAGCACCTGGTACTCGACCATCCTCAGGTTCGAGTCGCGCCGCAGCTGCTGATCGATCGACCAGGGAAGCCAGGTCATCAACCGCACCAGGGAGAGCCACGAATCCAGTTCCGCCGCGGTCAGCCACTTCGCCGGCGGCTCCTCGGCAGCGGTCTCGCGCGCGGGGGTTGGCACGCTCGCCGGACGGCCGACGTCGCGAGGGTGCCTGATGGCCATGTCCGGTAGGTGCTCCTTAACTACTTCTTAACTACTTCCGCAAGTGCCCGGGGCCAAATGCCGACGGCATGCGGTTCCGGTTCGCGTGCAGAGGCAGGGGACAAGCAAGGACTTGAACCGTCAAATATTATTACTAATTTGATCGTTCAAGTCAAACATCTTCGGTCTGTTGGCAAAAGGTCGATGCGAGCCGCTGCGGCCAGCATCCCGAAGGCGACCAGCGGCTTGGGCCCGAACCTGGGCATCAGCACGATCGTGGACAGGTTGGCTAGTAGTTGATCTCGGAGGTGTCGATGCGTGACATGATGCGGTCCGCGGCCAGGCCGAGGCGTCGCAGCTGCTCGGGCGACAGGACGTCGATGACGAGCGATCGCACATGGGCCACGTGCCCGGGCGCAGCTGCGGCGAGCGTCTGGAAGCCCAGCCGAGTTCGAGGTTCATCCGCTTGAGGGTCGGAGCGCCGTTCGCGGCGACGATGCGCCCCACCGTGGTGCTGCCCGTGTAGCTGACGACCTGGACATCGGGTGAGGCCACCAGGTAGGGCGCGCCGGTGTTGCCGGATTCGGTGAAGATGTTCACCACGCCGCGGGGCAGCGACGTGACCTCGGCGAGGATCTGCGAGACCAGGCTGGCCACCAGCGCGGTCTGCCCTGGCATCTTGACCGCGACGGTGTTCCCCGCGGACAGGGCCGGAGCCAGGGACCGGATGAGCAGGGCGACGGGAGAGTTCCAGGGGACGATGACGGCGACCACGCCGGCCGGCTCGGCGTAGGTGCTGAACCACTGCCCCGGCGCGACCTCGGCCGAGATGCCGGTGCTCGGTCAGGGCCTGGGCCGCGTTGTGCCGCAGCGTGGGGCCGGGGGATGTCCCCTCGAACCGGCCTTCGGCGATCTTCTTGCCGTTCTCCTTCGTCACCAGCGTGCCGAGCTCTTCGGCGTGGGCGTCGAACCGGTCAGCCATCTCAACCAGGGCCCGGTGACGCAGGCCGCGGTCCCGGGACCAGGGCGTGCTCTCGAACGCCCGGCGGGCGGCCGCGACGGCCGCCCGGGCCTCTGCCTCGCCGCCGTCGGCCCACCGGCCCAGCACCGCTCCGGTAGCGGGGTTGACCGACTCCGAGACGGTGCCGGACCCAGTCCATTCACCGTCGATCCAGTGCTTGGCGATCTCGCTCATGTGCGGGCTCCTTGCTGAGGCATGATGGCTACTCGTTTGATGGTTCAATTCCTTTATATTGATTTGAATCGTCAAGTTGTGCGTTACGCTACCGGCGTCAAAGTCCAGGCCAGCAGTAAGCCTGGCACCTGAGGCTAGCTATCCTGGCGCGCACTTGACTTAATCTCTCAAGTCATCACCGTCTAGGCTTCACTTGCGCGAACAAGGCACGGCTTCGGGTAGCAGGACAGGTGCGACCGAGGTTAGCGGCCATCACGGTGATCGGCTGTCACCTGACTCCGGTGATTTGCGTTCCGGCGTGAGCCGTCGGACCTCGAGCAGCTCCAGGTCGAGCACCTCGACCTCTGCCAGCACGCCGTACAGCGCGGACCGGTCCAGGAGGCCGGTAAGCAGTACGTGGAGGGCGCTGGCGTCTACGGCCACAACGGCGCGGACGACGTGGCCATGGACGCGGTGCTGCTGGCGCGGGCGGTCCCCGGCCGGGCGGTCCGGGTGCAGTGGACCCACGAGGACGAGATGTGCTGGGCGCCGCTGGGGTCGGCGATGCTGGCGCGGCTGTCGGCCGGCCTGGACGCCGGCGGCCGGATCGTGAGCTGGCGGCAGGACGTGTGGAGCAACGGCTTCATGGGCCGGCCCACCATGGGCGGGGACCCGCGCCTGCTCGCCCTGACCCATCTGGCCGGGGGCCGCCCGATGCCGCCGGCACCCGACCTGCAGCCGGCCAACTGGATGGGCGCCTCGCGCAACGCGGTGCCCGGCTACGACATCCCCGGCCTGCACGTCACCCGGCACCGGCTGCTGGACATGCCGATCAGGACATCCTCGCTGCGGTCGCTCGGCGCGCACCTCAATGTGTTCGCGATCGAGTCCTTCATGGACGAACTGGCCGCCGCGGCCGGCGCCGACCCGGTCGGATTCCGGCTGGCCCACCTCACCGACCCGCGGGCCCGGCAGGTCCTCACCCAGGCCGCGGGCATGGCCGGGTGGGACGCCCGGGTGCGCCGCGACGGCACCGGGTACGGGGTCGGGGTGGCCCGGTACAGCGGAGTCGCGGGGTACTGCGCCGCCGTGGCGGAGGTGGAGGCGGACACCGAGATCCGGGTGCGCAGGCTGTGGCTCGCGGTGGACGTGGGCCGGGTCATCAATCCGGACGGGGTGATCAACCAGGTCGAGGGCGGTGCCGTGCAAAGCGCAAGCTGGACGCTGCGCGAGCAGGTCCGGTTCGACCGGTACCAGATCACCTCAGCGGGCTGGGACAGCTACCTGATCCTGCGGTTCACCGACACCCCGGAGGTGATGGTGCACGTTATGGACGCGCCCGGCGAGGCCGAGGTCGGCGCGGGCGAGGTCGCCCAGGGACCGGTCGCGGGCGGACCGGGCGGGGATCGAGATGCAGGTGCTGTCGGCCTGTCCGCAGCTGCCGTACGGCGAGGATGGGCAGAAGGCGGCCAGGACGGCCAGGTTCGTCAACGACCAGTACGCCGAACTGGTCCAGCGCCACGCAGACCGCTTCCGCGCCTTCGCCGTCCTGCCGATGCCGCACCTGGAGGAGTCCGTCGGCGAAATGGGCCGGGCGCTGGACGAGCTGCGCATGGCCGGGGTGGCGATGAACACCACCGTCCTGGGGCGCGCGCTGGTCGAGCCCGAGTACGAGCCGGTCTTCGCCGAGCTGAACCGCCGGGGCGCGGTGCTGTACCTGCATCCGGCCGGTAACAGCGCTTGTTCGCCGCTTCAGACCTGGGGATGCCTCGGCAACGTCTTGCTAGCCCTCAGCCGGCCCAGACCAAGGTCAAGACACGCACCAGCCCGGCGGCCTCATCCACCCTGAATTCCACGAACCCGAAGTCACCTAGCTCGGCCATCCGCTCCCGGGGATCGTCGTCCTGCACGGCCCTGCTAAACAGCCGGTCGTACGGATCCTCGCAAATGCGCACCAGCGCCCGGACCAGAACATCCAGCGCTTCAGGAGGCAGCCCACCCATCTGATGCAGCGCCCGCTCCTCCAGCCACGGCCGGTAGCTCACGCGCCGGGACGGTACTGCCGGAGCGCGTCCTCGAGCAGCATGCCCCCGCCCGTACCGGCCCGGGCACGCTCCCTGGCCTCGTAATAGCCAGGCTCTGCCACGGCGATCGCCCGCCAGGCCCACAGCCGCAGGAACCGCCGCAGCTCCGGCCAGCCAGCCGGATCATGCGCGCCGTCCACCGCCCGCCGGTACTCCGCCAGAAACGTCTCCCGCTCGCGATCGGGCAGCGCGCGGAGGATGCGCTCAGGGTCGAGCGGATCCTCCCGCCGCAGCGGATCGACAGGGAGGGCAGACATGCCCCCATGTTAACGCTCGACCACACCTGCGGCGGGTCCGCCACGCCCAGCAGCTGCCTGGCCACGAACCCCCGCACCGGGCCGACACCTCGTGCGGGTCATCAGGAACGTCCCCAGGCGAGGCCCCGGGAGAGCCCGGTCAGTTGAGCCGCCTCGGCGACCGAGTAAGCCAGTCGTTCGGCAGCCAAGCCTGAAGTTACCTGGCTTGTCTCGGTTACGTCCCTGGGGATTCGCTTCGTGACATCCGCATGGACGCTGCGGTGTCAGGGGTCAAGCTAGCCCGGCTGGCCGGCTGGCTGTCGTCGAAGGTCTCCAAGTTCGCCGTAGGAGCTTGCTCGTTTTGGGCCCCGGCCGGCCGCGCGCGCAGTTGCCGTCTGGCGGCGGCGGCCACCGCGCCGGCGGCGATGGCCGTCCAGAGCAGCAGGACCAGCGTCGGTTGGGTTATATCGGCGCTATTGAAGTAGGCCACGCTGCGGGTGACGTCCACGGCCTGTGCCAGTGGCAGCGCGTCGGACAGGTAGCGGAACGGGGTTGGGAGCAGGTCGGGCGGCACCGTTCCGCCGCTGGACGGGACGCTCAGGATGAGGGCGAACGTCAATCCCGCCGGGAGGAAGTACTGCTTCAGCAACGGCGCTGCGCCGACCATCAGCTGCCCGAACACCTGGGTGAGCAGGAACGCGTACACGAGCAGCACCGGCTTATCAGGCAAGACGTTAAGGCTGACGGCGGTAAGGTACGTGGCTGCCGTGCCGACGGCTCCCACTGCGGCCACCGCGGCGACACGCCGGCCTACCGGCCAGCCCGGCAGTTGCATCAGGACGATCGCGGTGATGACTCCGGTCATCATCAGCGGGAAGACGACGAAGAATATCCCGGTGCCGCCGTCGCCCGCCGCCACGGGAACCAGGTCGACGACTCCGGGAGACTGGCGGCCGGCTTGGCCGGTGATACCTGCGAACACTCCCTGGAGGTAGTTAGCCCTGATCGGCGATGCGGCTCGAGCCAGGTAGACGGCGGCGGTGGGGCCCTGGTCGACGTAGGCGGCGGCGACCTCCCGGTCGCGTACGGCGGCGGTGGCGGCCGCTGCCGAGGGCAGCTGCCGGACCGCGAATCCGCCCGCGTCGACGCCGTGAAGCTCGTCGGTCACCAGGCTTACCTGGCTGATGGGGCCGACGACGGCAATGGGCACGTTATGCGGCTGCGGCTGGTGCAAGGCTGCTCCCAGGGCCACCGGCAGTGCGATCGCGAAGAAGATCGGGAACCAGAGGATCGATGCGGCTGTCCGCCGGGGCGCCGACGGCTGAGGGGTGCTCATGGTGCTGCTCCATCGGATCCGGGCGAGCGCAAGCGCGCCGGCTTCAGGCGGCCTGTGGCAGGGCCGTGGCGACCGCGGCGCCGAGCTCGCGGCCATGGCGGCGGGCCTGTTCCTCGGCTTCGCGGCGCAGCTGGCGGGCCAGGTCCTGGAACCGGTCCAGGGCGGGATTGACGCCCACCAGCGTGAACTCGGCCTCGACCACGTTCAGGTCGAGGTGCCAGACGTCGTCCAGGATGCGGCGCATCCATCCGGTCGCGTGGTCCCAGCCGTCGCGGGGCGTTCCGGCCCGGTAGTTGCCGCCGCGCACGGTCACCAGGACGGCGGGCTTGCCGCCGACGCGCGCTTCGATGCTCAGCTGGCCGCCATGGTCCAGGCCCGCGACGACGGTCTCATCGCCGGCGTCGGCCTGAGCAACGTCAGCCTCGAACAGCTCCGGCATGCTGCGGACCGCACCGAGATCGCCTGCGTGCAGAACCTGTTCCACCTCGCCGACCGCAGCTCGGCCCCGATCCTGGCGGAGTGCACCCGCCGCGGCATCGCCTTCGTGCCGTTCTGCCCGCTCGGCCTGCCGCGCGGCGCCGGCAACCCGGTGCTCACCAGCCGGGTGGTCATCCAGACGGCCGCTCGCCTCGGTAATTATCGATATTTTATTGACCTGTCGATAAAAGAAGGGTAGACAAGACAGTGGCTCCCGGCGAATCGCCGGGGCTGGGAAACCGGGATCGCGCTCGGAGGGAGCTGGCGACGCGATGAGCTTGCATGGTCTGACCTCGATAACTTTGGGTGTCCCTGACGTGGACGCGGTCGGGTCGTACTACGAGGACTTCGGGCTGCGCCGGGTGGGTGACCGGCCGGGTCGCGGCCTGGTTTTCGCCACCGCGGACGGCGGTGAGCAGCTGGCCCTGCGGCCGGCCGAGCGGCGGCGGCTGCTGGAGATCGGGATCGGCGCCGACGATCCCGACGACCTGGGCCGGGTCGAGGCGGGCCTGCGGCGGCTCGGGGCGGAGTTCGAGCGCGACGCGGCGGGCCTGCGGGTGCGTGATCCGAACTCGGCGCTTCAGGTCAGCGTGCAGGTCAGTCCCCGGATCACCGAGGCCGCCGCCAAGCAGGAGCCGACGAACGGGCCGGGCCGGGCCGACCGGCCGAACGGCCGGGCGCCGGCGATCGAGCGGGCAGGCCGGGTCCAGCCGCGCAGGCTCGGGCACGTGGTGGTCGGCTCGCTGGATCAGGAGGCGTCGCAGCGGTTCTTCACCGAGGGCCTGGGGTTCAAGGTCAGCGACCGGGTGCCGGGGCTGGCCTCGTTCATGCGGTGCTCGACCGATCATCACAACCTGCTGGTGCAGCAGGCACCGCTGAATTTCCTGCATCACACCGCGTGGGAGGTCGATGACATCAACGAGGTCGGGCGGGGCGCCACAGCCATGCTGGAAGGCCACCCGGAGCGGCACGTCTGGGGACTGGGCCGCCATCACATCGGGTCCAACTTCTTCTGGTACCTGAAGGATCCGGTCGGCAACTTCTCGGAGTACTACTCCGACCTGGACATCATCCTGGACGACCAGCTGTGGCAGCCGTCGGTCGTGGAAGGTGCCCGCGGCCTGTACAACTGGGGTCCCCCTCCCCCGCCGTCGTTCATTCACCCCGAGGACCTGGCCGCGCTGATGACCGGAAGTCACGCGCCCCAGGCGTTATCCCGGCCGGAAGGAGATCTCATGCGTATCGGGCGCGCCAATGGCCGTCTCGTGATCATTGACGGCGACGGGGTGGTCGACGTCGCGACCGTCAGCGGCGGCGAATTCAGCTCCCACCCCGACCAGGTGTTCGCGGTGTGGGACCGGTTCGCCGAATGGGCCGGCCGGCACGCCGGCCCAGGCGCCCGGACCGGCCCGCTGGAGCAGCAGGATCTCGGCGCGCCGGTGCTGGCCCCGGCTCAGGTATTCGGGATCGGCCTGAACTACCGGGAGCACGCCGCCGAGTCCGGGGTCGATGCGCCGGACGTGCCGCCGGTGTTCACCAAGTTCCGGAGCTGCCTGGCCGGTCCGTTCGCCGCCGTCGAGCTGCCCAGCGACCGGGTGGACTGGGAGGTCGAGCTGGTCGCGGTGATCGGCCGACCCGCGGAACGGGTGCCGGAGGAGAAGGCCTGGTCCTACGTCGCGGGCCTGATGGTAGGTCAGGATCTGTCGGAGCGGACGCTTCAGCTGGCCGGCCCGGTGCCGCAGTTCTCGCTGGGTAAGTCGTTTCCCGGCTTCGGGCCGACCGGACCCTGGCTGGTGACGCCCGATGAGCTGCCGGACCGGGATGACCTGCGGCTGCGCTGCTCGGTCGGTGGCCGGGTGCTGCAGGACGGCCGGACCCGGGACATGATCTTCTCCGTTCCCGAGCTGGTGGCCCGGATTTCCGCCGTCTGCCCCATGCTGCCGGGCGACCTGATCTTCACCGGCACCCCGTCCGGGGTGGGTATGGGACGGCAGCCGCCGGAGTTCCTCCGGCCCGGTACGACACTGGTCAGCACGATCGAGGGTCTGGGTGAACTGCGGAACGCGCTGGTCGCCGGGCCGGGCTTTCCGCAGCCGGGGCGGTGACGGGGTGAGCGCGGGCGGTGAGCCGATCTGGGTGCCGGCCCCGGACGACCTCGCATCCGCCAACGTGTCGCGTTTCGCCCGCTGGCTCACCCAGGACGGGCGAGCCCGGCTGACCGGCGACTACCTGGAGTTGTGGCGGTGGTCGATGGACCGGCTCGATGAGTTCTGGGCGGCGGTCTGGGACTACTTCGGCGTCCGTGCGGCCACCCCGTACCAGCGGGTGCTGTCCGGGTCGGTCATGCCGGACGTCCAGTGGTTCACCGGCGCGCAGGTGCCCGACGAGATCATCGCCGCGCCGTCCATCCCGCACACCCGCACCGGCAAGAAGCTCGAGATCCCGGTCAAGCGGATCCTCCAGGGCGGCGATCCGGGCCAGGTCATGGAGGCCGGCGCGGTAGACAACCCGGACGCCCTGCAGTGGTTCGCGGCCTATCAGACGAGGACGATCCGATGAAGACGAGCGTGCTGATCCCCACCACCGGTGACATCGCCACCGTGCGCGAGCACGCCGAGCTGGCCGATCGGCTCGGCTACGACTCGGTCAACTGCTCGCACATCGCGGCCCGCGACTCGTTCACCACCCTGGCCGGGCTGGCCCACCTGGCCCCGTCGGTGACCTTGGCCACGGCGGTGGCCCCGATCTACCACCGCTCCCCCGCCTCGATGGCCCAGACGGCCGCCACCATCGACGACCTGTCCGGCGGCCGCTTCCGGCTCGGGCTCGGCACCGGCCACCGGGCCACCATGGGCGGCTGGCACGGGCAGGACATCGGGAACCCGGTGGCCGAGATGCGCGAGTACGTCGCGCTGGTCCGGGCCCTGCTGGCCGGTGGAGAGCCGCCAGCCGGCCAGCGCTGGAACTCGAGCTTCGCCTTCAACGGCTTCAAGGCCCGGGCCGACATCCCCATCTACCTGGCCGGGCTTTCCCCGGCCATGCTGCGGCTGGCGGGAGAGATGGCCGACGGAGTGGTGCTCTGGGCCTGCCCCGCCTCCTACGTGGGCGACGTGGTGGTACGGGAGGTGACGGCCGGCCGGGCACGGGCCGGGCGGGATCTCGCCGGGTTCGACATCTGCGCCGCGGTCCCGAGCGCGGTCGTCGACGATCCCGCAGCCGCCGACCGCGGCATCCGGGCGGAGCTGCACCGGTACTTCGGCCTGCCCTTCTACCGGGCCATGTTCGCCCAGGCGGGCTACCAAGCCGACATCGCGGCCTTCGACGCGGCGGCCGACGTAACGGCCCAGCGCGACGCGATCAGCGACGCCTTTATCAAGGACCTCTGCGCCATCGGGAAACCGGAGGACGTGGCGGCGGGCGTGGCCCGCTACCGCGCCGCGGGCGCCACCAACCCGATGATCACCAGCATCGCCGGCACCGACCTGCGCCCGACCTTGTCCGCCGCCGTCAGCGCGTAGGCACCGCTGGCGGGGTCAGGTCATCCACGCCGTGCTCACGGGCGTACGCGATCAGCAGCGACGGGGCCCGGTCGATGTGCTCGGTCAGCACCTCGATGGCCCGGTCCGCGTCCCGGGCGAGCGTGAGCTCCTTGAGCTCCCGGTGCTCCCGGGCCAGGTCACGCTGGTGATCGTCGGTAAGCACCCAGTACCACCTGCGGTAGAGCTCGGCGCTGTCCCGGAGCGAGCTGGCGACCGACTCGAGCCGCCGGTTGCTGCAGCCGGTCAGCAGGGCCTGATGGAAGTCGCGGTGGTGACCGGACCAGTCCTCGCTGACCGTCCCGTCGTCCCGCGTGACGGGCGTCCGCTCCAGACGGTGGTGCGCGGCCAGGATCCCGGTCTCCCACTGCAGGTCGCCGCGCTCGACCGCCAGGCGCAGGGCGAGCGATTCGACCTGGATGCGGGTCTCGGTCAGCTCGGCGATGTCCTCGACCGACAGGTCGCGCACCCGGAAGCCGCGCTGCGGCGTGGCGACCAGCAGGCCTTGCTCAGTCAGGCGGGTGAGCGCCTCCCGGATGACGGACTGACTCACCCCGAACCGTTCGGTGAACTCCACCATCTTCAGCTTCTGGCCGGGATGGAGGCCTCCGTTAAGCAGCTCGGATCGAAGTATTTCGTATACCTGTTCGGTGCGAGTTACGGGAGTCGCCACCCGATTAGCATAGCTCATTTTCACTGGTTAACGTTTTCTCCAGAAAATATCGATATAATCTTGATCTGTCGATTCTTTCTTGGTTAACTGGCACGGAGGAGTCCGGCAGCACCCGGCGGGGTGATGCCCCGAGGCGGAGGCGGCTCATGTCCATTCCCGGTTCAGAGGCTGTTGAGGTGCCTGTGGTTGAGGTGCCCGTGCTGATCGTCGGGGCGGGGCCAGGCCTGGCCCTGTCTGCCGCCTTGTCGCGGTACGGAGTGGGGCATCTTCTCGTCGAGCGGCACCGGGGCACCGCCCACACGCCGCGCGCGCACATCATCAACCAGCGAACGGTCGAGATCCTCCGGCACCTGGGGATCAGCGACCGGTTCCACGAGGTCGCCACGCCGCAGCACCTGATGGCCAACAACCTGTGGGTGACCACGCTGGCGGGCTCGGAGGTCGCCAGGTCGGAGACGTGGGGAACCAGTGCCGAGCGGGCCGCCGACTACCGGGCGGCCAGCCCCGAGCCGATGGCGAACTGCCCGCAGACCGTGCTGGAGCCGATGCTGCTGACGGCCGCCCGGGACATGGGCGCCGACATCAGGTTCGGATGGGAGTTCATCAGCCTCGCGCAGGATCAGGACGGCGTCACCAGCGTCGTCCGAGAACGAGACGGAGACGCCACGCTGACCGTGCGGTCTGCGTACGTGGTGGGCGCTGACGGCGCCCGCAGCCGGGTCCTCGGCCAGGCCGGGCTGACCGTCGAGGGGCCCGACGACCTGGCCCGGGCGGCGAACATCTGGTTCCGCGCCGATTTGTCCCGGTACCTGGCGCACCGCCCCGGGGTTCTGACCTGGAACGTGATGCCCGGGCCGCTGCCGCCGCTGCGGCTCGGCACGATGATCTGCCACAAGCCATTCACCGAGTTCGTGCTGGCCTTCATGTACGACCCGGCGCAGGTGGCGCTGGACGCCCTGAGCACCGGCGAGCTGAGGGAGCGGATCAGCGCCCTCGTGGGCGAGGAGGTGGTGGCCCACCTGCTGCAGCGCGAGGCCATCCCGTTCGTGGTGTTCGAGCGGCAGCCGCTCGCAGAGCTGGCCCGCCGCCCCAAGGCGGGACTAGTCGAGTACCGCACCGTGCAACTGCTGGCCCGGGAGGGCATCGCGGGCTCCGTCTTGCAGTTCACTATGGAAAATCACCGCTCCGAGTTCCGCACGCCGGACGAGTCGGTGCTGCTGGAGTATGCCGCCTTGACCGGCGGGCGGCCACACTACATCTACCCGCAGCATGAGCTGGTGCAGCGGCTGTGCGGGGCGCTGACCGCGGCAGGCGGCGAGGTCCGGTTCGGGCATGCCGTCCGGGCGGTGACCCAGGATTCCAGGGGAATCGTACTGTCGGTCGAGGGGCCGGACGGTGAGCCGTCGCAGGTCCGGTGCGAGGCCGCAGTCGGGTGCGATGGATCGAGCAGCCTCGTCTCGGCGGCTATGACCGAGGCCCAGGTCAATGAGCAATTGCTGCCAGGGCGGTTCCTGGTCATGGTGGCCGCGGCCGCGCCCTTGGAGAGGCACACCATCTACGCCGCGCATCCCCGCGGATTCGCCGGGCAGATGCGCCGCGGCCCGGCTCAGACGCGTTATTACCTGGAGATCCCCGGTACCGACATCGCCGCGGACTGGCCGGAGCAACGGGTCCGCAATGAGCTGGCGGCCCGCCTGGGAATCGGCAGGCCGCTGGATGCGCCGCTGGGCGAGGCGGGAATTCTCGATCTGCGGGTCCGGGTGATCGAGCCGATGCAACAGGGCCTGCTGTTCCTGGCCGGCGACGTGGCTCACTTGATTACGCCGGCGGGCGGCAAGGGCATGAACCTCGCCATCCAGGACGGCATCGAGTTGGCCCACGGCCTCATCGAGCGCTTCGGTCCACGGCAGGACGACACGCGGCTGTCGGCCTACTCGCCGACACGACTTCCGTCGATCTGGCAGACCGAAGCCTTTTCCAACTGGTTCCTGCACGTACTCCTCACCAGCCTGCGCGATGGGCAGGAACCATCCGCCGCCGTGCCCGGAGGCTTTTCCCACGGGCTGAGGCACGGCTGGATCGCCGCCTTGCAGAACGACCCGCTCTTCGCGCGCTGGTTCGCCCACGCCTACGCGGGAGTGGACCCTGATTAGCTTGGGTTTGCCCCGTCGTCGGGCAAACTCGGACTGACCGGCTGAGGTCGCAGCGAATCACCGGGATGTAGCCGGACCGGTTGTCAGTGGCGGCGCCTCGAGGGCCCAGTGCAGGCGCCTGCCGAACCGGTCCCCGAGCGAACCGCCGATCAGCAGGAACGCGGCCAGCGTCAGGATGTAGCTGGTCATCACCCACTGCAGGGCAGCGATGCCGGTGTGAAAATCGCGACCGATAGCCGGCAGGGCGATGTTGACGACCGTGGCGTCCAGCGCCGCGATCCCCGAACCGAGCACGGTGATGGCCAGCACCCACCGCCTGGTGCCGGTGGGCACGGAACCTGACCCGGCCGCGCAGCCGCGCGGGTTTACCTGCGCCCTTGCGGGCCGCCGCTCCGGTGATACTGCATATCCATATCCCGGTCCGCTTTAAGCCCTTCGCGCGGAGGGCGCGAGCAGGCCCAGGGCGCGGGCCCGGTCCACCGCCTCGTGGCGGCCGTGGGCGCCGAGCTTGGCGTACAGGTGGCGCGTGTGGGTGCTGACGGTATTCACCGAGAGGAGCAGCTCATTCGCGATCTCGGGCGCCGTGAGGTGCGGCCCGGCCGCAGCACGGCCAGCATCACCTGCACGCGTCCGCGGCGGTCGGCGGGCACCGCCGCCAGCGCGCCAGTGGCCTGGGCCAGGTGCCGTCCGGCATCCTCCAGGGCGCCCCGGATCAGATCGCCGGCCACCTGCACGGTGGTGAGCTCCGGGCTGGCCGCGACCACCGGGCGGGGGAACCTGGCCAGCAGCTCGACCAGAGTAGCGCCCCGCCCGGCGAGGTAGAGGTCGAGCCAGTGGTCCGACAGCAGGCGGGCGGCCATCCCCCAGTCCTCGGCGGCCTGCGCGTGCCGGACCGCCTCCACCGGATGCCCGTTCCTGGCCAGCCACTCCGCGGCCGCGTGGTGCAGCGCGGGCCGCTCGTTCGGCTCGGTGCGGCGCAGCTCCAGCTGCAGCAGGTCGGCGAACAGCTGGTGGTAGCGGAACCAGGACCGGGTCGCGTCCAGCGACACCACGAACGCGTTGGCCTCCTCGAGGTCCTGCAGCACCCGCTCCCCGCCGCTGCCTCCGGTCAGCAGGTCGGCCAGCTCGCCGTTCACCCGGTCAAGCACGCTGGTCCGCAGCAGCAGCCGACGCACCTGCTCGCTCTGCCGGTCCAGCACCTCGGCCAGCAGATACTCCGCCACGGTCCGTTCGGACCCGGAAAACTCCGCCGCGAACCGGTCCGGGTCCGGGTGCCCAGCCAGCGACAGCGCGGCCAGCCGCAGCCCCGCCGCCCAGCCCTCGGTCCGCTGATGCAGCCGGGCCAGCGCCCGCTCCGGCAACTCCACCCCGGCCGCGCCGAACAGCGCCCGCGCCTCAGCCAGGCTGAACCGCAGGTCCGCCGCCCGGATCTCGGTCAGCTCCCCCTCCAGCCGCAGCCGGTGCAACCCCAGCCGCAGATCATGCCGAGTGGCCAGGACGAACCGCAGCTGCGGCGGGCGATCTCCGACGTCGAGTCGCCCCGGGCGACCAGGGCGGCGATCTTGACCTCCGTCGGCGTCAGCGCGGCCCAGCCGGAGGAGGCCCGCTGTTCGCGCGGGCCGCGGACGCCACGCCTGATGCCATAGGGGCGAAGCCGGCTGTCGGCCCGGCGGATGTCCCAGCGGGCATTCCGGCTCTCATACCAGGTGACTGCCTCGTTCAGCGCGGCCCGGGCCTCATCGCGGCGGCCGCGTTCGGCCAGCACGGCGGCCAGGTCCTCCGCGGCGGCAGGAAGCTCCACCGCCGGGCCGACCGTCCGGTAGTGCGCGACAGCGTCCCTGAGCAGAACCGGATCAGATCCGAGCAGTCCCTGGCAGCGCAAGCTGGCCGCGGCCGCCCGGGCCGGCTGGGTCTCAGCCGCGGCCTCCTCCTGGCAGGCCCGCGCGGCGGTCCGCGCCATCTGCCGGTCGCCTGCGGCCAGCGCGAGCCGCACCAGGTCCGGCAGCCACTGGTGGGTCAGGGTCATCTCACCGTCGTGCCGGGGCAAGATCGCGGCCAGCATCTGCATGGCCTGACGTATCTCGCCGCGCTGCTCCAGCGCCACGGCCTGGGCGGCGACCAGGAAGTCCCGGTTCTCCCGGTCGGGGATCCGCAGCACAGGGAGAGCCAGGCCCGCACGGAGATGCTGATCGGCCGCCGTACGCTGGTCTCGGCGCCCGGCGATGAGCGCGGACACACCGTGGACGAGCAGCGCGGGCCAGCGCTCGCGCAGAAACGTGTATGTGAGCCCGGGAACATCGTCCTCATCCGTGCTCAGCTCGGCCAGCGCGTCGTCCCACTGGCCAAGCCAGTATCGCAGCACGGCTGCGGTGACCCAGGTCGTGCGATCGGGACTGCCGCTGCGCTGGGCGGATTCGCGGGCCTGCCGGAGGGTCAACTCCGCTTCCGGCCAGCGGTCCAGATTCTGCAGGGTGAAGATACGGCCATCGACGGCGAACGAGCGCAGGTCGGCGTAGCCGGGATCGTCACCCAGCACGCGCAGTGCCTGGTCCGCGCAGTCGAGCGCGGCGGCGTGGTGGCGCCGGACACTATGGCTCAGCCACAGGTCGATCAGGGCGTGGGCGGTCGCGAATGCGTCGCCAGTCTCTTCGGCGACGGTACGGGCCTGCCGGGCGGTCACGTCTACCGCATCCAGGTCGCCGGTCCCGGCCCGCTCGAGCATCGCGAGCAAGGCCAGCATCCGGGCCTGCCAGGTGCGGGGCAGGCCGGCCGATGCCAGCGCCTGGCGGATGGCGGCGATCGCCTCATCGCTTCGGCCCGCACTGACCTGAGCGCGCGCGAGCACCGAGTACGTCTCGGCCCGCCGCACCGGGTCAGTCATCACCGGCAGCGCCGTCCTGGCCCGTTCGGCCGCCTCGTCATAGGAGCCGACCGCGAGCAGGGCCCGCGCCAGGGCGGCCGTGAGCCCATCCCAGGCCCCGTCGGCGCTGGGCGTCTCGCCCAGTTCCCGCTGCAGCAGGTCGGCCGCCAGCTGCGGTGCCTGGGTGGTAAGCGCGGGCGCGGTTTTTATGAGCCAGACTCGAGCCCAGCCCGCACCGGGCTGTCCCGCCGCGGAAAGCTGCTGCGCGACGCTCAGGGCATCCGCGTCCATGGCCGCGAGCTCTCGCGCCGCCTCGGCGTGCAGCGCCGTGCGCAGCGCCGTCGGCATGCTCGCATAGAGCGCCTGGCGGATCAGCTGATGCCGGAACGCCAGTTCGGCACCCGAGCCGACCAGGATGCGGGCCGCCACGGCCTCCTGCAGACCCGCCGCCAGTTCTGACACCGGCTTGCGCAGCAGCACGGCCAGGTCCGTGACCGTGAACTTAGCGCCGAGCAGCGCGGCGGTCCGGAGGATCGGCGCCGTCTGCGCCGAGACGGAGCTGAGCCGGTCGTTCAGCACGGCGGCCAGCGAGACCGGCAGTTGTTCCTGGGTCGTGGAGAGGCCGCCGGCGGCCCGCTCGCGCGCCAGGGAGTCGACCAGCTCACGCAGGTACAGGGGATTTCCGGCGGCCTGAGCGGTCAGCTGGCGCAGTGTATCCTCGGGCGGCGTTCCGAGCATGGCCGTCACGAGGGTGGTCACATCGGTTTCGGGCAGTGGCCCGAGCGCGACCAGTGCCCCGCCGCGGCGGGCCAGGGACGCGCGCACCTCCTGCACCTCCGGCCGGCGCGGAGGGTCGCGAGCTCCTGGCTGCGGTCCACCCACTGCGGCGGCCGGTCGATGGGCCACATGGGTTGTAACGTATGCCCGGCCCCGAGGTAATGCCCACTGAGTGCCGGCGCGTTCCCGCACAGGTGCCAAGTGAGCGCAGTCGGCCGCCCGGCTCAGGGTGTGACCACGAGTTTGCGTGGCGCCCCGGCCTTGAGGTGCTCCCAGGTCTGGCTGATGTCCTCCAGCCGTGTTTGCTCCAGGTCCAGGGTGAACTTCCCGTCGGCCGCGTGACGCATCAGCTGGGCGTAGGCGGAACGGCGCACCTCGGCGGGCGTGCCGACCGTGCCCTGACCCACGATCGTGAGCAGCTTGTTGCGGATGGCGGCCGCGGCGATCGTGGACGTGGCGCCCGCGGCGCTCCCGACCTGGATGTACCGGGCGCCTAGGTTAGCGTGGTCCATCGCATGGGGGGCGGGCCCGCCCCACAGGAAGTCAACGATCACGTCGTAGCCGCCGGGCGCTGCGGCGGCCAGGCCGGCGTCGATGGCCTGGTCATCTGCGAGGTCGACAACCGCGTCGGCGCCGTGGTCAGCGGCTTGTTCGAGGGCCTTTCCGCGGGCGGCCCCGACGATCCGGCCGGCGCCCAGGATCCGGGCCGATTGCAGCGCCAGCTGGCCCGCCGAGCCGCCTGCCCCCAGGACCAGCACTGTCTCACCGGTTTGGAGGTGAGCGCGGTAGTCCAGCGCCACCCATCCGACGATCCCGGTCACCCCGAGGGCGACGGCGAGGCCGGGATCAAGGCCGGCCGGAACCGGGAAGCCGGCCGAATCCGGCACCGGCACCAGCTCGGCCAGCGCGCCGTACGGAGCGGGCGGGCCGGCCAGGTAGCAGCGTGTGCCGTCATCGAGCTGCACGACCGCCTCGTAGCCGGCGATGTAGGGGGGCTGGAGCCGGCGAAACGGGAGTAGGTCGTTCACGATCAGGACATCGAGCGGATTCAGGGCCGCCGCGACCAGGGTGCCCACCGACAGGCTTGGGCCGGGCTGCGGATCGGCGAACTGGTCAAGGACTGGCGTGGCGCCTGATCGGCAGATTACTGCGGCTCGCATCTTGCTCCTTCGTTGGATGATCGGGGCCACAGCCAGGATTGCCGCCAGGCAGGTGAGGAGGCATCACCGGATCACGGTGATTCGCGCGGCCGAGACATCGCAGTGGTGCCGGCGGGCTCGAAGGCGGCGGAGAACAGGTAGCTGGTCGCGAGGCTGCGGTAGGGCCGCCATTTCTCGGCGATACCCAGGACCTCCTCCTGGGCGGGCAGGTGGTCCAGCTGATAGGCGGCCCGGATGGCCTTGCGGAGGGCCAGGTCCCCCGGCAGGACGACGTCCTCGCGCTGCAGCGCGACGAGCATGGCGCCCTGCACGGTCCACGGGCCTATGCCCGGAATCGCGGTGAGCTCGGTCATGAGCTCACCGTCGGGCAGGGCGCTCAGCACGTCCTGCTCGCCGTTGCGGTTGGGGCGGGTGCTGCCGAGGATGATGCCGATCCGGGTCATGGGAGTTCCTCCTGCTGTGTCGCGGGCGTGCACCGGCTTAAGCGGACTTTACCCCGGTTAGTATTCCGGCCGTAGAGTGAGTCCCGTGGATGAGCCGGTGTTGTCCTGGGGGGCGCCGCACGCCGAGCGCGCCGACGCCGCGCGCAACCGGCGGCACCTGCTGGCCACCGCCCGCGAGATGCTCGCCGGGCAGGGCCCGGACAAGCTGACCATGGACGGCCTGGCCGAACGCGCGGGCCTGGGCAAGGGAACAGTGTTCCGCCGGTTCGGCACCCGCGCCGGGATCTTCGCCGCGCTCCTGGACGACGACGAGAAGGCCTTCCAGCAGCAGGTCCTGGCCGGTCCCCCGCCACTGGGCCCAGGCGTGGCACCGCTGGACCGCCTGATCGCCTACGGCCGGGCCCGGACCCGATTCCTGATCACGCACCGCGACATCGCCCGCGCTGCCCTGGACGGCCACCAGCCCATCCCAGCCCGATCGCAAAGCCCCCTGTCCCAGGTGCACATCCGGATCCTGCTCGGGCAGATGGACCTGGGCGGCGCCGACCTGGACATGCTGGCCGTCCAGCTCACCGCCGCCCTGGACGGCCCCCTGCTGCTCTACCTCTCCGCGTCCGACCTCACCGCCGCCCCCCAGGCCGCCGAACGGATCGCGGACAGCTGGCAGGACCTGATCCAGCGCGTATGCCGACCTTGACGGGTCGCGCATGGGGCACTCGTCGTAAGAGCGGCTCCTTCTCCTGGCAGGCGTTCGGATCAGCCAGAAGGTAGCGGCCGTCATGGTGAGCGGCTGTCACCTGATTCCGGTGATTTGGACCTTGCGCGGCTCATCCCGCGCCTGGCCAGCCTGCGGTCCTCGGCTCGGCCGCAGGCGTCATGAGCGCCGCTGGGACAGCTCGCCGGAATGTGCAAGACTCCGCAGGTGGACATGGAAGGTCCCGCGGTCGCCGAGCTGATGGCGAGCGTCGCGGCGGCGGTGAGCCGCCGGGCCGCCGCGGTGTCGGCGGACGTCTATGAGGTGATCCTGCGGGAGATCCCGCAGCTGCATGATGACCAGGCGGTGCTCGCCCTGCTCGCCTCGAGCGTCCACGGCAACGTCGGTACCTGCCTGCAGATCATGCAGCACCAGATCGAGCTGAGCGCGGTGCGAGCCCCGGCCGCGTCCTTGGAGTACGCCCGCCGCCGGGCGCAGCGCGGCACGCCGCTCCCCGCGCTGCTGCGCGCCTACCGGCTCGGGCACACCTGCGTCTCCGACTGGCTGCTCGAGGAGCTGGCCAGGCAGACACATGCCCCCCAGATGCTGACCGCCGCCACGATGACCATGTCCAGGATCGTGGCCGGATACGTCGACCAGACCTCCGAGGAGATCGTCGCGGCGTATACCCAGGAGAGGGAGAGCTGGCTGCGGAACCGCGGCGCCGCCCGCCGGGCCCGGATCCGTGACCTGCTCTCCGGCCGGCGGATCAATGTCAGCGCGACGGAGGCCACCCTGGGCTACCGGCTGCGCCAGTACCACGTGGGCCTGGTGTGCTGGTCGGGTGACGCCCTGGCGGCGGTGGATAACATCACCCGGCTCGAGCACGCCGTCAGCCGCGTCGCCGCGCAGGCGGGCTGCGCAGGCGAGCCGGTCTTCCTGCCGCGCGACGAGTCCAGCGCCTGGGCCTGGCTGCCGCTGGGGATCCGGGACCGGTTCGATGCCGCCGGCTCTGCCCCGCCGCGGGCGGCAGCGTTCAGCGAGGTCGCACCGGTGGCGATGATGCTCGGATCGGCAGATTTGCTGCGGGCGTGGGTGCTCAGCACGCTGGCCGGGCTGGCCATCGATGACGAGCACCACGCTCGCCTGCGCGACACCCTGCTGGCCTTCCTGCGCAGTGGGGGCAGCTACAAGACGACCGCCGAACGGCTGGTCCTGCACAAGAGCACGGTCCAGTACCGGGTCCGCAAGGCGGAGGAGAGCCTCGGCCGGCCGGTGAGCGAGAACCGCCACGACGTGGAACTCGCGCTGCAGGCCAGCTACTGGCTCGGCTCGTCCGTGCTGCAGCCGGCTTATCCTCGCCAGTAGCACGGCTCGGTATTTCAGTACGTGATGCCCGGGAACTGCTCGCGGGCTTGCTCCAGCTGGCCGGCCCACTCGCGGGGCCAGCCGAAAGCGCGGGCGGCCTGGCCGCTCAGGTCGGCGGCCGCGGCACCGCTGGTGAAGTGGACGTACTCGCCCCAGTTCATCCGCCGCGTGTAGGTGCCGCCGGAGTCGCGCGGGAAGTGCCTGGCCAGCTCCCGGAAGAACCTGTTCATGACCTCCGCCCGCCCGCAGTCCCGCCACAGCGGGTAGAACCAGTCGCGGAACCAGCGGGTCCCCCGGCGGGGGAAATCGTCGGCGTTGCCGGTGAACCGGCGGTAGACACCCTTGGCCTCGCGATCCATGCCCAGCGCCGTGTAGAGGTCATAGATGTAGAACTCGGCCCACTTGCTGTCGCCCCAGATCTCATACGCCGGTGAGCCGTGGACGCCGTTGTTGGCGCTCTCCACGGAATGCCCGATCTCATGAGCGGGCAGCTCGCGAGCGAGGGTGTTGCCCTCCCGCCAGGTGTCCAGCCCGCAGTCGCTGACGTTGTGGTAGTCGTGGACCGGGCTGACGTAGTAGCCCGCGTGGCCGCCGCCGTGCCGCCCGGCGTGGTGGATGGAGTAGATGCGCGGGTCGGGCCCGAACCCTTCGCCGTAGGTTGCCTTCGAGTACTGCCAGGTCACATTGATGAACCGGGGCAGCCACTGGATCTCAGCCCAGCGCACGTCGGGGTCCACGTAGATCGCGCAGCGCTCGTCGCTGTGGTACAGCCGGAGCAACTGGCGGTGGTCGAACCAGTGCTCCTGCCAGGTGGCCGGCGGGTCAGCCAGCTGGCGCTCCGGCTCTGCCTCCACTAGGTCCCCCACCTCTCCGGGCACTGCCCGGCGGTTTTCGTTAAGCCCTCATCAACCCGATCGTATGGCCACCGGGCCCGGGTATACCTATGGACGCCGCCCCGACACGCGCAGGCCTACCCCGCCGGAGAAGGGATCCCGGTAGCGGAAGACCGATCCCCCGTCGGCCGGTAGTGAGCGTGCTTGGCGCGCCCCGCGCGGAACCAGGGGGCGCTGGGCGGCATTCAAGGGGGCGTGAGACGCTCCCCCAGCGCAACGCCCGTGCTGAGCGTGTTCGTCCGGGCGTTCCGGACGCCTGACCTGCGCAAGAAGCTGCTGTTCACCGGCGCCATGATCGTCTTGTTCCGGTTCGGCTCGAACCTGCCCACTCCCGGCATCTCGGAACAGGACGTCAGCTACTGCTCCCGCATGTCGGGCTCCGGCGGGGTCTTCGCCATCGTGAACCTGCTCAGCGGCAACTCGCTGCTGCACGTGACGGTGTTCGCGATCGGCATTCTGCCGTATATCACGGCCAGCATCATCGTGCAGTTGCTCACCCAGGTGATCCCGCGCCTGGGTTTCCTGCGCTAGCGAACATTTTCTGGAACCTGGAACCTGACGCCGCGCGCCGGCATTAAAGATGCTGTGAGAGGGATCCGAGCCATCGCGTCTGGCGCGCGAGCCGGACGCGACGCGGAGTTCACCGAGTTCGTCCAGGCCGCGTCCCCCTCGCTGCTTCGCGCGGCCCTGGTGCTGCTCAATTCGAGGCAGGACGCCGAGGACGCGCTGCAGGTCACAATGCTGACACCGGTTCGGTGATGCAAATCCAGCACGTCCACGCAGGCGCCGCCCTGGTCATCGAGCGCCCCGGGCCAGTCTTCACCGCCGCGGCGGCCTAAGAGTTGTCCCGTAGATCATTAGACGGGCCGCGCGTGCCCGCGCCGCCCGTTTTGCCGGTTTTATCCGTTTGATCCCTGGCTGCTGGCGCTCTGGTACCGGGATGAACCCGGTTCCGGGATATGCAGTTGGAGGTGCTTCGCGATCCCGGAGAGGCCTAGTCGCGGGACGCGCGCTTGGCCATGAGCCACACGACGATGAAGACGGCCATCGCGATCAGCCCGATGATGAGAAACGTCTTGAACGTGGCAAAGATCCCGCCCGCTGCCGTGAAGGCAAGCCATAGTGCGAGGATTACGCCGACGATTGCCCCGATGATCCGGCCCATGTTTCTAGTATGCGCCCTGGGCACGCGTCCAGCGGTGTACGCAGCAGTCAGGGTGTGCTGGCTCTGCGCGCGAGGACAAGCCCGTACCGCGGGCTGCCGTCCTCGCGTCGGCCCAGCGCGGTCAAGGGGAGGGTCGTCACGGTGAATCCGGATGCGGTCAGGTCGTCGCGGACCGCGGGCAGCGGGCAGGTGCGGTAGTACATGACAAACGGGGGACGCCACACGGCATTGCGGACCCGCATGGCCAGGTCAAACCCGAGCAGTGCCCAGTACCAGCGGGATGCGATGGGCGGCGGCGCATAGACCGGGAACGCGAAAATCCCGCGAGGCCGCAGCGCGCGGTGCACGCCGGCGAACAGCCCGGGCCGTTCGGCGGGCAAGAAGTGCCCGAGCGCTCCGAAGCTGACCGCCAGGTCGAAGGCCCCGGCCAAGGGCAGAGCCCGCACGTCAGCCCGTACCCAGGTGGCGTCCGGATGCGCACGGCGCGCCTGCGCGAGCATGCCCGTGCTGAAGTCGACGCCCATGATCGGTCCATGGCAGACGGATCTGAGCACCCGCATGCCCGTGCCCGTGCCGCAGCACACGTCCAATCCCCGGCCGAACGGGCCGAGCGGGCGCAACGCGCCAGCGGTCGCGTCAAGCACGCTATCGGGGGTGCGGAACGGCGTGCGGTCGAACTTCGGAGCAAGCAGGTCGTAGCCGCCCTCGACCGAGGACAGCGCCTGCTTGGCCAGTTCACGCATAGACGGGCCTTGCGGCGAGAACATCGCCCCAGGTTACTTCCCCGATACCAGACAGGCTGTCAGCTGAGGTTGTAGTACAGCAGCAATTGCTCGAGGAAGTGGGTGGCGAGCTGGCAGCCGGCGAGGGCCGGGTCAGCAGCGGCGCTCGCGCTGGCCGCTCGGTCATGGCTGGCAGCTTACCGGGGCCGCCGGGGCCGGGTTTATGACGAAAGTAAAACCCAGGCCCGTTCGGCAGAAATCTATTGATATCCCGAACGGGCCGTGGCATTACGGGCCGGCATGACGTACTGCGCCGGCCTAAGCGGACAGTCAGATGGGCTGGACCTGCTCGGCCTGGGGACCCTTGGCGCCCTGGCTGGCGGTGTACTCGACCCGCTGGTTGTCCTGGAGGCTGCGGTAACCGTCAGCCTGAATAGCAGAGTGGTGAACGAAGACGTCGCTAGTGCCGTCATCAGGGGCGATGAAACCATAGCCCTTGTCCGCGTTGAACCACTTCACTGTACCCTGAGCCATTTTTTTGCTTTCTCCTACTGGACGATCTTCGGGCGACCGCCTGTATTGAAAGCCGGACTCTGGAATCCGCGGCGCCCGCTGTCAGAATTTCGCAGGCGCTGTGACACGACACGAATTTCCACTACAACCAGAATTATTTGACACTACCACACCCCGTCCGGTACTCGGGCACGGGCACCCGGGCGCGGCAGGTGATGTGCGATAATACAGGTGAGCCCGGGGCATTTCGAACGCCGGCAGTCACGCCGGTGCCGTCCGAGGGTTCGGTGACTCCGGTGCGCCACGTGCCGGGGATGGGACGGCCGAGATGTTCGGCTTCAAGGTCATCAAACAGTACGAGCAGGGCCTCGTCTTCCGCTTTGGCAAAATGCAGCCCGCCCCCCGGCAGCCGGGACTGACCTGGGTCAACCCGTTTAGCGACCGGCTGCGCAAGGTCAACATGCAGATCATCGCGGCCACCGTACCCGGCCAGGAGGGCATCACCCGCGACAACGTGACCGTCCGGGTGGACGCGGTCGTCTACTACCGGGTCATCAACCCGGCCAAGGCCATCCTCAACGTGCAGGACTACACCTACGCCGTGGCCCAGGTGGCCCAGACCTCACTGCGGTCGGTCATCGGCCAGAGCGACATGGATCAGCTGCTGTCCGAGCGGGCGAAGGTCAACGCCCACCTCAAGGAAGTCATCGACGCCCCCACCGAGGAACCCTGGGGCATCCGGGTGGAGCGGGTTGAGCTCAAGGACATTTCGCTGCCCGAATCGATGAAACGATCGATGTCCCGCCAGGCCGAAGCCGAACGCGAACGCCGGGCGCGGATCATCGCCGCCGACGGCGAGTACCAGGCCTCCAAGAAGCTCGCGCAGGCCGCCACCGTCATGTCCGCCGACCCGGCCGCCCTGCAGCTTCGGCTGCTGCAGACCGTGGTCGAGGTCGCGGCCGAGAAGAACAGCACCCTGGTCATGCCCGTCCCGGTGGAACTGCTGCGGTTCTTCGACCGCGCCGCCCGGCCCGCCAGCCCGGCCCAGGCCGCCAGCCCCGCCCAGGCGCCCGCCGTCGAAGCCACGGACAACCACCGGCCGCCGGCGCTCAACGGCGCGCCGCAAGGTCAGGTCAACTCGGTTATTCCAGTGGCTGGCGGGCGATGACGGGCGGTTCGCGCCCGGCGAGCAGCGCACCAGGCTGAGTAGCCTGTGGTCGTGACGGATGAGAATCCCCCGGCGGGCATCGACGTGACCCGGCCGAGCATCGCCCGTGTCTACGACTACTGGCTGGGCGGAAAGGACAATTTCGCTTCCGACCAGGCCATGGGCGGACGCATGGCCGAGGTGAACCCGGCGCTGCCGCAACTGGTCCGGCACGTCAAGGCCCGGTAACCGCGCCGCCGGCGTAATGGACGGTCCCGGCAGGTGGGCAGCTGGGCTCGCGGGTGGCGGGAAGATGACGCTCACGGACAGGCCGCCGTCGGGCCTGGCGTGGGCGGCGATGGTGGCGTCGTGTGCGGTCGCGATGGCCCGGACGATGGACAGCCCGAGCCCGTGCCCGTCCGGGTAGTTGGCCCGGCGCCGATCGAGCCGCTGGAAGGGCTGGAAGAGGCGGTCGACGTCCGCGGGCGGGACGAGTGGTCCGGTGTTGGTCACCGACAGGACGGCCATGCCGGCCGTCACCCCGGTCCTGACCTCGACCCGGCCACCCGCCACGTTGTGGCGGACCGCGTTGGTGAGCAGGTTGGCCACGAGCCGTTCCGCGAGCAGCGGGTCTCCGTCGAGGGTGGCCGTGGCTGTCACCGCGTCGATGTGGATCCCGAGCCGGCCGGTCTCGGGCTGCAGGTCAGCCAGGGCCGCGGTGACGGCGGCGGCGAGGTCGACGGGCTGGTGCCCGGTCAGCCCGCTTTCGCTGCTGGCCAGGGTGAGCAGGGCCTCGATCAGGCGTGCTTGCTCATCGCTGGAGGCGAGCACCTCCTGGGCGGTGGAACGCCATGCCTCGGTCGTCGTGTCGGGGTCGTCGAGCGCAACCTGGAGGAGTGCGCGCTCGGCCGTCAGGGGGGTGCGCAGCTCGTGCGAGGCGTTGGCGACGAAGTGCCGCTGGGCCTCGAAGGCGGCTTCCAGCCGCGCGAACAGGCTGTCGAGGGTGTCCCCGAGTTCCTTGAGTTCGTCCGGCGGGCCGTCCAGGGCGAGGCGCTCGTGCAGGCTGGCTGAGGAGATCCTCCGGGCCGTGCTGGTGATGGTGCGGATGGGCCGCAGCATCCTGCCTGCGACCAGCCAGCCGGCCAGGAGGGCGAGCACGGCCACGATGGCCAGGGCGGTTCCGGAGTTGACCAGAAGCTGGTGCGAGTCCACCGCCCGCTGCACGGCTTGGGCGGTCCCAGCCTGCTCCAGCTGGCGCACGGACTGTTCCAGCTGATGCACGGATTGGGCGAGCTGCTGCTGGTCCCGGGTCAGCTGCTGCTGGTCCCGGGAGAGCTGCTGATCCCGGGTCGCGAACGGGCCCGCGGACGTACTCGCGACCGGGCTCGCGGGCTGCGCGCCCAGCTGATTCTGGGCCAGGGCCAGCTGCTGCTGGGCCAGATACAGCTGTTGCGGCAGGGTCTTGGCCAGCCCAACTGGAAGCTGGAGGTTCTCGATGGCCGGAGCGCGCGGGATCTGCGGTAGGGGCGGTGTCCGGTATGCGGTCGCCCCTTCGAACAGGCCGTAGGTAATGGCGACCAGCACGCCGCCGAAGAGGAGGAAGAGACAGCCATACAGCGCGGTGAGCCGCAGCCGGGCGGTGCGGCGAGGCAACCGCGGCCACCAGGATGACGCTAGCAGGCGGACGCTCATCACTGGTCTCCGATGCGGTAGCCGCGCTCGCGGACGGTCTCGATCACCGCTGGGTCGCCGAGCTTGGCGCGCAGCCGGTTGATTGTGGCTTTGACGGTCGTGGTGAACGGGTCTGTCGCCTGGTCCCACACCCGGTCGAGCAGTTCCTCGGCCGATACCGGCCGTCCTTCAGCGGCGAGCAGGCATTTCAAGACGGCGAACTCCTTGGGACTCAGCGCCAGGCGCCGTCCGGCGCGGTCGGCGACACGTCTTTCTGGGTCCAGGGTCAGGTCGCGGTAGCCCAGGTGCTCCGGCTGGGCCGCGCCGGGCCGGCGGCCCAGCGCCTGGACCCGGGCGACCATCTCGGTGAAGTCGAACGGCTTGGGCAGGTAGTCGTCGGCGCCCAAGCCGAGCCCCTCGACCCGGTCCTTGACCGAGCTGGCGGCGGTGAGCATCAGGACCCGGCTCTCACATCGCTCGGCAGCCAGGGTGCGGCAGATCTCGTCGCCGTGGGTGCCGGGCAGGTCGCGGTCCAGCACCACCACGTCGTAGCGGTTGGCGCCCAGCCGGGCGAGAGCGTCGTCGCCGTCCAGCGCCACGTCGACGATCATCCCGCGGCGGCGCAGCCCAGCCGCGACGGCCCGGGCCAGCCGCTCGTGGTCTTCTGCTACCAGCACTCTCATCGTTTCTCCTGGTCAACCCGGGCCGATCGGGCGGCATCTTGCCAGCGGTTTCCCCTTGGCCACAAGATGCCACGTCGCGGGTCACAGCCGGGTCACAACTGTGACCGGGTTATGACCTTCCGTTTAGTACACCTGTCCCCCAGCACCGCATCGACCAGGGGACAGAGGAGATGAAAGGTAATGCTGACAGCAGCGCCCGGGGACATCAAAGGCGCCGGGGACATGACCAGGATGCATCGGCTACCGGGTGCGCTGGCGATCCTCGTCGCGGCGACCGCCCTCGCGCTGGCCGCGTGCAGCAGCGGGTCAAGCTCCCCGCAGATCGCCAGCTTGGGGACCAGCACCAGCCCGGGGACCAGCATCAGCCCGGGGACCAGCACCAGCCCGGGGACCAGCAGCTCGGGGGCCAGCGGCGGGAGCACCCGGGCCACGATCGCGGGCAACGTGACCCCATTGCTGAACGAGTGGGCTGCCTGCGAGCGCAGCCACGATGATCCCGATCAGGCCGACCCGACCGTCAGCGCCAGCGGGGTGATCTACATCACCATCCCGAAAGGGGCCCAGCCGGCCGGGAATCTCCACGAACGTACCGGTACCTGCAGCCAGTACGTGGCCGAGGCCGCGAACGAGCTGCGGGCCGCTAACCCGGTCGCACCCCCGCCGGATCAGGCCGAGCTCCTGAAGTACGTCGCCTGCATGCGGGCCAACGGGGTCCCGAACTATCCCTATCCCGACGGGGACCAGACCAATTTCAACGGAACCGGCGTAGACCCCAACAGCCCGGCCGTCGAGCGGGTCAACGACCTGTGCGGCAAGAAGATCGGCGCGCCAACCTGGTGGATTAACGGCACGGACACGCCGGGAGACATCGAGGTTCATACGGCCGGAGTGACGTACCCCCTGCCCCCGACCGGCGGCTCTGGGTCGGGTTCCAATGGCTGAGTTCTCCGCCCGGCAGGTCGTAGTCGTCGCCGCCGTCGCCGGCGCCCTGGTCGGGGGGATGGTCGCCGGCGGGGTGGCCGTGGCGGCCAGTGGCAACAGCAACGGCACGGCCTCGTCATCCGGCGACAGCGGCCAGGTCGCCACCGCGCCGGTAGTGCGGACCGACCTCACCAATACGGTCCAGGTCGGCGGCTCCATCGGCTACGACGGCGCCTACACCGTCGCGGCCCTGCACGGCGGCGTCTACACCTGGCTGCCCGAGCCCGGCCAGGTCATCAAGCAGGACCAGCCGGTCTACTCGGTGGGCGACGAACCGGTGCCGCTGCTGTACGGGTCGCTCCCCGCCTACCGGGCGTTCGAGGCCGGCATGTCCGACGGCGCCGACGTGGGCCAGCTGACCCGCGACCTGATCGCCCTCGGTTACGGCGACGGGCTGACGCAGAGCAACTATTACTCCTCGGCCACCGCCGCGGCGGTCGAACGCTGGCAGAAGGCACTCGGCCTGCAGGCGACCGGCGAGATCCCGCTCGGCGAGGCGGTCTTCGAGCCCGGGCCCATCCGGGTCACGTCGGTCACGCCGACGGTCGGCACGTCCGCCGGGGGCGGTATTGTGCTGACCGCCACCAGCACCACCCCGATCGTCATCGTCGACCTCGACGTGAGCGAGGAGTACCTGGTCAAGCCCGGCAACGCGGTGACGATCGTGCTGCCCAACGGCACCACCACCGCGGGCGGTCACATCGAGACGGTCGGCACCGTGGCTACCTGCCCGGGCGGGGGCGGCATCGGCGCTGGAGGCGGCGGCAGCGGCTCGGCGGATCAGTCACCGTGCGAGTCCAGCGGATCCGGCACCGCGTCGGCGCCGACGGTGACGGTCACCATCACCCTGGACGGTGCCCCGCCCGACGCCACCTTCGACCAGGCTCCGGTTAACGTCAACATCACCACGCAAACGGCCGACAATGTGCTGGCGGTGCCGGTGAACGCGCTGCTGGCGCTGGCCGGCGGCGGGTACGGCGTGGACGTGGTGACCGGCAAGACCAGCCACCTGGTCGGGGTCACAACCGGCCTGTACAGCGACACCCTGGTCCAGGTCAGCGGGTCCGGCCTCACCCCGGGCACGCTGGTGGAGGTGCCGTCCTCGTGACCCAGACGGTCCCGGTCCCGGCCCGGCCCAACGCCGGCCCGGCACCAGTCCTCGAGCTGGCCGGCGTGGTGAAGGAGTATCCCGGCGACCCGCCGGTGGTGGCCCTGGCCGGCGTCAGCCTGCGGATCGACCAGGGCGAGCTGGTCGCCATCGTCGGCCCATCCGGGTCGGGCAAGACCACCCTGCTGCACGTGATGGGCACCCTCGAACGACCCAGCAGCGGCGTGGTCCGGATCGCCGGGCAGGACACCTCGGCCATGTCCGACACGCAGCTGTCGGGCTTGCGGGCCCGGCGCCTCGGCTTCGTCTTCCAGCAGTTCTTCCTGCTCGACGGCCTGTCCGTGCTCGACAACGTCGCCGACGGCCTGCTCTACCGGGGCGGGCGGGCCGCCGAGCGCCGCCGCCTGGCCGAGGCGGCCATCGAGCGGGTCGGGCTCAGCCACCGCGCCGGGCACCGGCCGAACCAGCTGTCGGGCGGTGAGCGGCAGCGCACCGCCATCGCCCGGGCCCTGGCCGGCCGACCCGCCCTGGTCATGGCCGACGAGCCGACCGGGAACCTGGACAGCGCCACCGGCGCCTCCCTCCTGGAGCTGCTCCGCGAGCTGCACCGGGACGGCACCACCATCGTGGTCATCACTCACGACCCCGACGTGGCCGCGGCCATGGAGCGGCGCATCGAGATCAGGGACGGGAGGATCATCCGTGATACACCGACCGGTACATGACAGCGGCAGGTCCCGGCTATCGCGCCGGGACCTGCTCCGGGTCGGGAGCCTCGGGCTGCGAAGCCGGCGGATGCGCGCGGCGCTGTCCGCACTCGGCATCAGCATCGGCATCGCCGCCATCGTCGGCGTGCTCGGCATCTCCCAGTCATCGAAGACGGGCCTGCTGAACGAGCTGGGCCAGCTCGGCAACCTGCTCACGGTGCAGGCCCAGAACACCGGCCTCGGCCAGTCGGCCGAGCTGCCGGTCACCGCCGAAGGCATGACCTCACGCATCGGGCCGGTCACCAGCACGTCCCAGATCGGCAGCATCGCGAACGTCTACGTGTACCGCAACTCCCTGGTCCCGGCCAGCGACACCAGCGGCATCTCGCTGACCGCGACCGACGCTGCCCTGCCCGCCACCCTCGGTGCCACCCTGGCCCACGGCACCTTCCTCAACGCGGCCACCGCCCGGTACCCGGCGGTCGTCCTCGGCGCCGAGACGGCCAGCCTGCTCGGCGTCAACGACCTGGCCCACCCGACCCAGGTGTGGATCGGCGGGCACTGGTTCACCGTGGTCGGCATCTTGAACCCGGTGGAGCTGATCGCCCAGATGGACAGCATGGCCTTCATCGGGTTCCCCGTCGCCGAGCAGTACTTCGGCTTCGACGGCCACCCCACCGGGCTCTACCTGCGCAGCGCGCCCAGCCAGGTCGACGCCGTAGCCGCCGTCCTGCCCGCCACCGTGGACCCGGCCAACCCCTCCGTCGTGGCGGTCAGCTATCCGTCGGACATCCTGAAGGCCGAGGTGGCCGCCAAGGGGGCGTACAACGGGCTGTTCCTCGGCCTCGGCGCGGTGGCCCTGCTCGTCGGCGGCGTCGGCATCGCCAACGTCATGGTCATCTCCGTCCTCGAACGCCGCTCCGAGATCGGCCTGCGCCGCGCCCTGGGCGCCACCCGCCGCCACGTCGCCGAGCAGTTCCTGGCCGAGGCTGTGCTCCTGTCGGTCCTCGGCGGCCTGGCCGGCACCATCATCGGCGCGGTGGCGACCCTCATCTACGCGGTCAGCCAGCACTGGTCGGTGCAGATCCCCGCCGCCGCCCTCTACGGCGGCCTGGGCGCCGCCCTGGTCATCGGCGCTTTGGCCGGACTGTACCCATCGATGCGGGCCGCCCGCCTTTCGCCGACCGAAGCGCTGCGCACGGTATAAGGGCCCGAACCTAGGCGGCGTTGGTGATCGGCTCGTAGAGGCGGTCGGCGGCGGCGTGCATCTGTTCGGTCATGGCGGTGCTGCCGGTATGGCCGGAGTCTTCGATGATGATGAGCTCGGCACCGGGCCAGGCGCGGGCGAGCTCCCAGGGCGTGCAGGCGCCGCCGCCGAGGTCGTTGCGGCCGTGGATCAGGACGCCGGGAATGCCGGCCAGCTGGCCGGCCTCGCGGATCAGCACGCCGTCCTCGAGGAAACCGTCGTGCGCGAAGTAGTGCGAGCAGATGCGCACGAACGCCAGCTTCGCGTCGTCTGGCCGGTCGCTGTACGAGCCGGGGGTCCCGCTGCTTTCCTGTGAGATAACCGCGTCCTCCCAGGCCAGCCACGCGGTGGCGGCCCGCGACCGGATCCCGATGTCGGGGTCCTCCATCATCTGCGAGTACGCCCGGAGCAGCCCCGACCTCCTGTTTCCCGCCCTGCACCCGGCCAGTGCCGCAGGCCAGCCGGCCGTTTCGTCTGGGTCGGCCCGGTCATATACCCAGGATGCTCAGGAGGTCGCGGAGATCTGTGATCGTGTAGTCGGGCACGCAGTCATGGTAGGACTTGGTGCCCTGTTCGGAATCGAACATCACGGTCTTCAGGCCGGCTTCCCGCGCGCCGAAGATGTCACGGTGCATGTCGTTGCCGACGTAGAGCGCATTCTCGGCCGCCACCGCCATCCCGTCGAGCGCGAACTGAAAGAGCCGCCGGTCAGGCTTGCGGTATCCGTAGTCGGCGGACACGACGATCGGGTCGAAGTAGCCGAGCAGGCCGACCCGGTGCAGCTCCCCGTGCGCGTATGTGCTCTGCGCATCGGTGACGAGCGCGAGCGGAAAGCGCCCGGCCAGGACCTCGAGCACCTCGTGGACATGCGGGTACAGGCCGAGCCGGTGGCGCGAGATCCCGCGGCACATCTCGGCCAGGAACAGCGGCATCTGCTCCAGCTTCCCGGGGGGCAGGGTGCGGGTGAAAGCCGTCTGGTGCGCGTCGATGATGCTGCGCCAGATGCCCGCGGCGTCGAATTCCGGATGTTCCTGCGGGCTGGCGTGCAGCTGCTCGGACATGATCTGGAAATACAGCTCCCTGACCTGCTCACGGCACAGGTCTATGCCCTGGTAGGTGAGGAAGTGCGCCGCGGCGCGGAAGACCTCGTCGGCGCCGTCCTCGGTCCGGATCCTGACCAGGGTGCCGTTCGCGTCGAACGCGACCGCTTGGATGTCCATGCTTGCATCTTGCCCGAGCGGGCGACGTCCGGCGGGCCCGGGATCCGGGTGCTCAGGCGGCCTGAAGCAGCCGCTTCGCCTGCCTGACCAGCCTTCCGCCATAGTCCCGGTCGATGTAGTCGTTCCTGGTGATCCGCAGCAGGTTCAGCGCCATGTAGTACGGCAGGCGGGCCGTAATCGACTCGAAGGCACGCTGGCGATCGGGGAAATGAGAGCTGTATTCCCAGAGGAAATGCCCGATGAACGGTTCGGCACGGTGCCGGTCGCCCGCATCGCGCATGAATGCGTGCTGGAGCTCGCCCGCGACCCGCCCGACGTCGAACATCCGGTCCCCGCGCTTCATGCGTTCCAGGTCGATCGCCGCCACGTCCATGCCGTCGCCGAACAGGAAGTTCGCCGGAGTCGCGTCGCCATGCAGCCAGACCTGCTGGTCCTGCCACATCTGCGGCCGGTCCCGCCAGCGGTCGCGCAAGGACGAGAGCTCATCGAGGTCGCGCTGCCTGATGCGGCGGGTTTCCCTGAGCCGGTCCGTGACGGTGCTGAAATAACGGCAGTCCGCATCGAAATCGACCAGGGTCCCGTTGGCCGTCCGGTTGTGCTGGGTGGCCAGGAAGTAGGCGAGCGCCTTCAACCGCCAGAACAGGTGCGCGTCGTCCCGGTGGCAGGTCGCGCGCGCGATCGCGTGACTGAATTCCTCGCCGGAATAATATTCGACAGCGAGCACGCCGTTGATGTCGCGGCTGAAGCCCAGCGGACGGATCACGTGGTGCGGCGATCCGATCAGGTGATACCGGCGCAGTGTCTCGAGCCCCTCGTACTCCTGGCGCGCCTTCCCGGCTGCCTTGTCCCAGTCAGGCGCGAATCTCGGTCCGTAGAACTTGCAGATGACCTTGATGAGGCTGAACTTCTCCTCGTAGGCGTAGACCACGTTGCTGCCGGACAACCGGAAAACGCGGAACGCCGGGCGCGGCTCGCGCACATCCATGAGATCGCGGATGATCTTGCTCAGGAAGTCGTGCAGTGGATCATGACCGGCAAGGTAGCCGACATATTTCCCGTTCATCGGAAGCCGTTCCTTTCCCCGTAGCGCGACTCCGGGCAAGCTCCCCGTTACCTGGTATTTGCCGCGCCTTAACCTACCCGGAGGCGTCCAGCTTGGCCCTGATACATAGCTAGGCGCCGCCCCGGTCGGCACAAGTACGCTGGCCGAGTGGAAGTCACCATCCGCGCCTACGAACAGCGCGATGCCGCCGACGTGGCCGATGTGTTTTTCCGCTCGGTCCGGCAGGTCGCCATCTCCTACTACACGCCCGCCCAGGTGAGGGCCTGGGCTCCTGAGCTCCGGACTGCTGAGCAGGCGCATCAGTGGGCCGGTGACGGTCGTCTGCTTCTGCTGGCTGCCAACGAGAACGATCGCGCGGTCGCCTTCATCGACCTCGAGGCGGACGGGCACGTCGACCACCTGTTCTGTGCGCCCGAGGCGGCAGGGCAGGGGATCGCTTCGCAGCTCTACCAGGCCATGGAGACGGCAGCACGTCAGCAGGAGATCAGCCGCCTGTACACGGAGGCAAGCGAACTGGCCCGGCGCTTCTTTGAGCGGAAGGGATTCGTGGTCCTGGAACGGCAGGACATGGTTCTTCGCGGCGAGCCCATCCACAACTACAAGATGGCCAAGGACCTGGCTGTACGCTAGCCCGGGAGGGCGGCGGCCGGGACACCCGGGGGCGGGTTGCCGGGCTGCAGGGTGCCGGCCGCTATCTGCTCGGCGGCCCAGTCGAGCCACTCGATCTGCAGGGCGTAGAAGCGCCGGCCGAATTCGATGACGAGGCGGCTGGCGCGCTGCTGCTGGCTGGCCGACCAGTCGACGCCGGCCAGGGCGTGGTCGATCTGGGTCAGGTGCCGGACGTACTCGGCGCGGTCTCGGTCCAGCAGTGCCAGCGCCTCCTCGGTGGGCAGGGCCCACATGCAGAACACGCGCAGCTGGGCCGGGTGGCGGATGGAGTAGTCCGGTTCGGCGTCACGGAGCCAGGACCGCAGCTCGGCCAGTCCGGCCGGGGTGGTCTGGTAGATGCGGCGGCCTCGCGGGCCCTCGCCGGTCTGCCGGATGAGGCCGTCGGCCAGGAGCTTGGCCAGCTCCGGGTAGATCTGGCTGTGCTGGGCCGGCCAGACGTTCGCCATCGAGACGCTGAACACGCGGGCCAGGTCGTAGCCGCTCCTGGGCTCGCCGGCCAGCAGGTTGAGCAGAGCATGACGTAGTGACATACCTAAATTTTCACATGTAGACCTTGACATGTCAAAGCCGAAAGTGTTTGACTACACATGTCAAGGTCAACATGTAGGAGATGACATGAAGAAGATGACACCTGAGGTGATCCACTCCCGGCGCGGGGCCACCCTCGCGGTACTCTGCCTGTCCTTGCTGCTCGTGGTGGTGGACAGCTCCATCGTGAACGTGGCGCTGCCCACCCTGTCCAGCGCGCTGCACGCGTCGACCACCTCCCTGCAGTGGATCACCGACGCCTACACGCTGGCCGTGGCCGGCCTGCTGCTTACCCTGGGCAGCCTGGGCGACCGGATCGGCCGGCACCGCCTGCTCGCGGCTGGCCTGGCCGTGTTCGGCGTGGGATCGGCGCTGGCCGGGGTGTCCAGCTCGGCCGGCCAGCTCATCGCGTTCCGGGTGCTCATGGGCATCGGCGCGGCCGCCATCATGCCGGCCACGCTGTCGATCCTGACCAACGTGTTCACCAACCCAGCCGAGCGGGCCAAGGCGATCGGCGCCTGGTCGGCGGTGGCGGGTCTGGGTGTCGCCATCGGCCCCAGCACCGGCGGCTGGCTGCTCGAGCACTTCGCCTGGGGATCGATCTTCATGGTGAACCTGCCTATCGTGGCCGTGGCACTGGCCGCCGGCCGGTTCGTGATCCCGCCCTCGGCCAGCCCGCACCGCAAGCCCCTCGACCCGGCCGGGGCCGTGCTGTCGATCGCCGGCCTGCTGGCCGTGGTCTACGCGATCATCGAGGCCCCGCAGCACGGCTGGCTGAGCGGCAGCACCGTGGGCACCGCGGCGGGCGGCCTGGTCATCCTCGCGGCCTGGGTGGCGGTCGAGCTGCGCAGCTCGCACCCGATGGTGGACCTGCACGTCTTCGCCAACGCCCGGTTCAGCGCGGCCAGCTTCGCAGTAACCATGATCTTCTTCGCGCTGTTCGGCTGGCTGTTCCTGTTCACCCAGCAGATGCAGTTCGTGCTCGGCTACAGCGCCCTGCAGGCCGGGGTGCGCACCTTGCCCTTCGCCGCGGCCATGGCAGTGACCTCCGCCGTCTCGGCCAAGCTGGCCGCGCGGGCCGGCACCAAGCTATCCGTGGCCGCCGGGCTGGCGTTCATGGCCGCGGGATTCGGCCTGATGACCACCTCCACCGTGCACACCGGCTACCTGTTCCTGGCCCTGGCCAGTGTGATCCTCGCGATCGGCATGGGCCTGGCCATGGCGCCCGCCACCGAGTCGATCATGGGTTCCCTGCCCCCGGCCCAGGCCGGGGTGGGCTCGGCGGTCAACGACACCACCCGGGAAATCGGCGGGGCCGTGGGCGTCGCGGTGATGGGATCGGTCGCCTCCTCGGTGTTCTCCAGCCACCTGCACGCCAGCCTGGCCCACCTGCCCGCGGGCTACGCGCACGCCGCCAGCTCCCTGGGCGCCGCCCTCACCGCCGCCCGCCAGGCACACAACGCCAGCGGCCAGCTCCTGGCCCACGCCGCCCAGCACGCCTTCATCACCGGTTCGGACACCGCTGTGCTCGCCGCCGCCGCCGCGGCCCTGCTTGGCGCGCTGGTCGCCGCCGTCTTCCTCCCGGCCAGGGCCGGCCAGACCGCCACCCGCACCATCACCGCGCCGACCACGCGGGCCACCCAGCCCGCGCCGGCCACCCCGCAGCCCGCTCCCGCCGCCCGCGTCCCGGCCACCGCCGCCCCGGTCCCGGCCGCCGCCGGCCGCCCAGCCTGACCCGCCCCGCGCACCGGCTATCGCCCCCGCCAACCGGCGGGGGCGATTCAGCGTCATAACGGTCAATCTGGCTCGCGATCACACTCGGGGACCGCCGATGAACGCATCAATTTCCCGCTTCACCCCCGTTCTGCTGGCTGGCCTGGCCGTCCTCGCGGCGGGCTGCTCGGCCGCCAGCAGCGTCAGCAGCAGCGGGCCGGCGCCGGCTACCAGTGCCAGCGCGCGGCCGGCCTCACCCGCATCGGGCGGGCCGGACAGCGCCCCCACGTGCGCGACGACTCAGCTGACCCTGCGGATCGGCGGGGGGCTCGTCAGCGGCGGCACGGACATCTTCTACCTCTACTTCACCAACGGGTAACTTCGTCTCGCCGCAGTGCCACCACGTGACCGTCATGTTCCTGAGGATCTTTCCGCCCGGCGACCCGACCGCCGTCTACGCGGGCGGCCTCGAGGAGCAGGTCTGCGCCCAGACCACACTGCCGACCATGACCATCACCACGGTCATCCCGGACCCGTAAATTACCGGCCGCCAGCAGCCGCTGGCCGAGGGCGCGGGCGGCCTCCCGGAGTTCGGGACAGCGCACGATCCGGTATGGCGCCGGGATCGCCACGAGCTGTCCGGCGTACCACACCGGGTTGCTCGTGCTGCCGACCAGGCGGGTGGCCTCGGCGCCGAGCGGCTCGAGCCGCCCGAGGGCCCGGGGCAGGTGACGCGTCACGGTGTCCAGGGGCGCGTCGATGATGATCTCGACGTCGTATTCCCAGCCGACGGCCAGATGTTCTTCCAGCACGGCCACGGGGTCGAGGCTCGCGGGCGGGCTGAAGGGCTCCTCGAGCAGCCGCACCTCGCCCACCCGGTCGATCCGGTAGACCCGCCGGGCCTGCGTGGTGTGGGACCAGCACAGCAGGTACCACCGGCCGTGGCGGACCACGACCGCCCACGGGTCGGCCTCGATGATCCGCTCCGGCCCGGCCTCGGGGCGATAGCCGAGCCGCACCCGCCGGCGGTCTGAGCAGGCCTGCACGAGGACAGTCGTCATCGCCGGATCGGGCCGGGCGGCGGCGCGGTCCGGTGCGGGCGCCGTGGTCCGGCGGACCGCATCAGCCTGGGCTGCTACCGGCTCCGGCAGCGCCCGCAGGATCTTGCCCAGCCCGCTGCCGACCGGGTCGGCGGGGTCGCTCGCTTCGTGGTGCCCGTCGAGCACGGCCATGACCAGGCCGAGAGCCTCGGCGGCGGTGAACATCAGCGGCGGAAGCCGCAGGCCGCGGCCGACTCGGTAGCCACCGTGCGGCCCGCGTACCGATTCGATCGGGATGCCGGCTTCGCGGAGAATGCCGACGTACCGGCGGGCGGCCCGCTCGGAGATTCCGAGCTTGCCGGCGAGCCGGTCCGCGGTAAGGCCCGGGCTGCCCTGGATCAGCTCGAGGGCGAGCAGTGCCCGGGCGGTGGGGCTCGCGTCAGGCTTCACCACAGGAGTCTAGCGGTGAGGCAGGCACAATCCGGACGCGGATCGTCCGCTATTGCGTGTACCGTGCCTGCATGGCTATCGCACGCTACCCAAGCATCGTCATCGACTGTCCTGATCCGCACGCGCTCGCGACGTTCTACGGCGCGATGCTGGACTGGAAGGTCGAGACCTCCCCCGGCTGGGCCGAGGTCCGCGCGGATTACGGTCAGTGCATCTGCTTCCAGCCGGTGGCGGACTATACCCCGCCGAGATGGCCGGCTCAGGAGGTGCCCCAGCAGATGCATCTCGACGTGATCGTCGACGACCTCGGCGCCGCCGAGTCGGCGGTGCTCGAGCTGGGCGCGACCAAGCACGAGCATCAGCCCGGTACGACCTTCCGGGTGTTCCTCGACCCGGCGGGGCATCCCTTCTGCCTGTGCGTGGAGTAACCAGTCAGTCGTACCACGTGGGTGCGTCTGCCAAGCTGGGGGCGTGGATCCGGCGGACCTCGGGGCGGCTGCGGCGCTGCCCGATCCTGCCCTGGTGGTGCTGGTCGGGCCGTCGGGATCGGGAACGTCGGTCTGGGCGGCGCAACGGTACCGCCCAGATGAGGTGGTCTCGTCGGACCGGCTGCGGGCGCTGGTGGGCAGCGGCGAGCACCCGGACATGAAGCTGAACGAGCTACCCAGAAGCTGTTCTACGGCCGCACCGCGTGAGCCGCTCGTCCGGCCCGGGCCGGACTAAGCAGGCCTACAGGCAGCCGCTGGTCAGGAGGAGGGGGTCGGCGGTTTCCGGCGACACCCCGGGAGGAACGTAACCCGCACACGGGCAGCGGTTCAGCTTCAGGCTGCCCGGCCGGACGGTGCAGGACGCTGGCGAGCGGTGCGAGGCGGCGGTGTGCGCGCACCGGACGCACATTCCTGCCTTCGGCACCGTCATGCAATGCCATTGCCAGAGCATGTCCACCCCGGCGGACAGCCAGAACAGGAAGTAGACGCAGGCCATGATGCCGGCCACCACCCCGTATCCGCTGCCGCCGCGCACGGAGTCCAGCACGAACCCGACGGCCAGAATGGCAGGCGCAGCGACTCCGGATGCGCCCCACCTGGCGGCGTTGCTCATCTTCGGCCGGGCCTGCTTAGGCCGGGGCCGGGCCCGGACCAGCCCGGGGGGAAGGTCGGCGGTGATGGTCGTCATGTCCGCGTACGTCCGTGCGGCCAGCGCCTGGCTGACTCGCGCGTCGAACTCGTCCTTGGTCAGCCGGTCCTGCACGAACGCGACCTTGAGCGTGTCGATGACGTGCTCGCGGTCGTCGCGCGACACCCGAAGCCGGCCGCGGCGTGCGGCGGCGGCCGCCTGTTCTTCTCCTGGCCCTGTGATCACGGCACCTCCCGGCAGGAGGGTTAAAGAGCCAGAGTAACCCGGCTGCCGCCGGGGTGGCCAACCGCGGGCCCGCGGCCGGGCAGTCGGCCCAGGTCAGCCCTGGATGGCCGGGTAGTTCGCCGGCAGGAGCCCGAACCCGGTCTGGGCGCGGTTGGGTGCGGCGGGTACGCCCAGTGACTGGAGCAGCTCCTCGAAGTTAAGCCCGACCATGGTCGGGAACGGGCCGTAGCCGCCGATGCCGCCCGCCTGCGGAAGCTGCGATTCCGCGGACAGGCCGCCTGGCTGCGCCCATCCGGTCTCGATCCCGTCGCTTCCGCTGAACATGTTGCCGATCACGGTCGAGGCCGAGACGTGCTCGCCGGCCTGGACCGCCGGCGTGACGTCTTCGGCCAGGTAAACCATCAATCCGGCGTCCGGGCCATCGGTGAGCTGGTAGGTGATCCACCCTCCCCCGGGCCACCCGGCGGCATCCCCGGACGCGTTGGTGATGACGGCGTTGCCGAGCGCGAAGACCGGACCCGACCCGGCGAAATCGACACCCTGGTCGATGCGCTCGGGCACCAGGCCGGTGACATCGCGCAACGGATTGAAGTACCCGGGCACGACGGCGACGCCGGCGCTGACGATCTCGGGCGGCTGCCTGATCTGCGCGCCCAGCCAGACCGCCGCCTGCCCGGGGAGCAGGGCATCGGCCTGGTTCACCCAGGCCAGGCTGGGCGCTTCGGCCCGCCAGTGGATCGCGGCCGGCACGGCGCAGACCAGCGCCGCCGAGCCCGCGACAGCGGCGGCCACGACCCGGGCCCGCTTGCCGCGCAGCGCGGACAGCCTCGCCCGCCGCCGCGGAGGCGGAGAGGCAGCCGCGGGTCGCGGGGAGGCAGCCGCGGGTCGCGGGGAGGCAGCCGCGGGTCGCGGGGAGGCAGGCGCGGGTCGCGGGGAGGCAGGCGCGGGTCGCGGGGAGGCAGCCGCGGGTCGCGGGGAGGCAGCCGCGGGTCGCGGGGAGGCAGCCGCGGGTCGCGGGGAGGCAGCCGCGGGAGCCGCCGCTGCAGGTGGCGGCGAGGCAGCCTCGCGAGCCGCGGCGGCGGATCGCGGCGGCTGCTTACGGTGCCGGGCCAGCGTGGAGGACACGATCGGGCTTTCGGTCGGGACTGTTAACCCATCAGGCTGCACCACCCACACCCGTCCCCGAAGCGGAACTACGCAACAGACGGGTCTGACTACTTTCTGTCGACGCGCCCCGCCCGGGCCGGGTTTGACACGTTGCGGCGGGGTAGGAGCGGGGCGTCAGCCGCCGACCATGGCGGTCATGTTGAAGGTGGGGAAGCCGAGGAACTCCCGCATCACGTCGGCCACCCGCTGGACGCGCACGGTGTCGACCGGCCCGACCGGATAGCTGTCCAGGACCATGACCGCCGCGGTCACCCGAGAGACCCCGAGCGGGGCGGGCAGCGACTCCATGGCCTGCTCCACGGCGGACCGGTTGGTGTCCGCGATCTCCTGGCCCTGCTCGAAGGCGGCCCGGAACGCGGCCAGCAGCGCCGGGTACTGCCTGGCCCACTGGCGGGTGACGGCGCAGCCCTGCACCGGGAACGCGGTGGTCGCGCCCTGGTCCAGGTCGGCGAGCGGCGTGACACCCAGCGACAGCTCAGCCTGGCTGGCGAACGGCTCGGGCAGCACCGCCGCCGCGATCTTCCCGGCCTTCAGCATCGCGGCCATCTCGGGCAGCGGGTAGTACGCGAACCGGACCCCGGACACGGGGAGGCCGTGGTCGGCCAGTACCGAGGCGGCCAGCAGGTACAGGATGTTCCCCGGCGCGTTGACGCCGATGGTCTTGCCTTCCAGGCCGGCCATGGACCTGATCTGCGAGCCGGGCAGCACGTACAGGCCTTGGGCCCCGGGCTCCATCACCGAGCCCTCGGCGAAGATGTCCAGGTCGGCGGCGACGGTGGCACCGGTGGCCGAGGTGGGCCGCTTGCCCTGGTCGTAGTTCTCCTGCGCCTGGATGTAGCTGACGTAGTTGCCGCAGGAGATATCCACCCGGTCACCCGGCTGGTCGAGCGCCTGGGCGTTGATCACCGTCTCGGAACTGACCGCGGGGATGAACCTGACGTGCAGGCCGTGCGCGGTGAACAGGCCCTGGCGGAGGGCCACGAAGAAGCCGGCGGAGTCGACGGCGGGCACCACCGCGACGTTCAGGTCGGGCAGGTTGACGTCGGACGAGGCGGCGCTCCCGCCGCCGGTCAGCCTGGGCAGGAACAAGATCGCCAGGACGACGCCCGCCAGCACCGCGCCGAAGGCCTCGGCGACCCGGACGGCCCGCGTGAACCTACGTACCATCGATGCTTCCTTCCTCAGGGGGAATGGGCCGCGTCCGGTCCCGTGGTCAGCCGGACGCGGCCCAGGCGCGGCTTATCGGACGGGGTGCCGACCGCGCCATGGTGCTAACCGGCGTTCCCTAGCGGCCGACCGACGAGAAAGCGCCGGTTTGGTCGGCGCGGCCGCTCCCGGGGAGGGCCGGGCGACATGCAGAGGAGACCCGGAGCCGGTTGCAGGAAAAGTGTTGCTGCAAATTGCAGTGAGAGACATCGGTCAGCTGACGGATCTTTTGGCTCTCGCCCGCGAGCCCGAGCCGGCGGGATCAACGAGATCGGCGGGATCAACGAGATCAAGATGAGATGGAAACGGAGTTCCCGGATAGCAAGCGATGTCGGTAACTTGCGAAATTGATGCATGTACGGGGAACGTTCACGCTGCCCAGGCTGAACGCCCACCGGGTGGTTCTGGCGGCGGCGGCGCTCACCACGCTGGTTTGCTGCGGCGCTGGCCACCACCATCGTCGTCTATTCCGGTCAGGCGCTGCCCCGCTCGGTGCGCGAGCGGCTGGCATCGGCCGCTGGCACCTCGATCGTCATCAGCGGGCCGGTGAGCAACGCGACCGCGCCGGGCTACACCACGGCCCTGGGCGCCGACCTGACCGCCGCCCTGGCGGGCTCGCCGTCAGCGTTCTATCACGCTTAC
Organism: uncultured Actinomycetes bacterium; assembly: GCA_963835775.1. Lineage (GTDB taxonomy): Bacteria > Actinomycetota > Actinomycetes > Streptosporangiales > Streptosporangiaceae > Palsa-504. The sequence continues at coordinate 75,962 of CAWIHB010000022.1, forward strand.
TACTCAGATCCGCTGGGCCTGCCGATCAGGACCCTGCCGGTCAACACGGGCAAAGACACTCCGATCACCGAGGCCGCCACGTTCGGCGACGTCACCGCCCACGCGCGCCTGCTGGCCGGAGCCTGGCCGGCGGCGCCGCCCCCGGCCGGCCGATACCCGCGGCGCTGCCCGCGACGGCGGCGGCCCTGCTGCACCTGGCGCCGGGGGACCTGCTGCGGCTGACCGACCGGGTCACCAATCACCAGGTGTCGTTCCTGGTCACGGGATTGTTCCAGGCCACGCCGGCGGCATACTGGAATCTCGATCAGGTCGCGGCCAGCGGGTCGAGCACGCTGGGCGGGCTCATCACCTACGGACCGCTGGTGGTCGACCCGGCGGCCTTCGCCGAAGCTGGCCGGCTGGCCATCTTCGGCGGGTCATGGGTGGATCAGCCGGACATGCCCGCGATCCCGCTGGGCCGGTTCAGCGCGATCGCCACGCAGGTCTCCGCGCTGCGCCAGACGGTGTCGCAGTCGGCCGGCATCTCCGGCCTGGCCCTGTCCACGAGCCTGGATTCGGTGCTGGCGGGCACCGCGACCAGCCTTGGCGTGTCCCGCTCGCTGCTGGCCGCGATCCTGGCCGTCATCGTGGTGGGCCGCCTGTACCCGCTGATCGTCGGCGGCCTGCTCCGGCTGTTCGCCCGCCGCGCGGGCGCGTCGGTGTTCCTGGCCCTGACCCGGGCCGCGCGGGCCGCACTGGCCAGCGCCGCGCCGGCCTTTGCCCTGGTCCTGGCGCTGACCCTGGCCCGGCTGACCACCATGGGCCTGGAAACCGGGAGCCTGGTCCGGCTCGTCCTCGGGGAGGCGCTGCTGGCCGTGCTGGCCGCGGTGGCCGCCGGGGTGGCCTGCGCGGCGGCACTGCCCACGCTGACCGCGCCGGTGCTCAACCTGGCGGTGTTCACCGGTTCCGCGACCCCGGTGCCGCTCGCGCCCGACCTGGTCGCCCTGGCCATCCCGGCCGCCGGGCTGGCGCTGCTGTGCGCGGTCGCGGTGGCGGCGCAGACGCGCCTGCTGCGCTACCGGGACGTGCCCGGCCTGCTGCGGATCGGCGGCTGACTCACAGCGGATAACTCACAGGGGGCGCCGCATCAGCGGGCGGTCGGGCTTGCGCCGGGCCACGACGCCGAACCCGTGCCGGGCGAAGGCCGACGCCAGGCCGGGGAACAGGTTGCCGGTGTGCCCGGGCACGGCGGTGTCGACCGGGTAGGCCTCCAGGGCCAGCGCGCCGGCCGCGGCCGCCACCGGGACGGCCGCCTCGATCAGCGCGTCCATGATGCCCCGGCCGCGGTGGGTGCGCCGCACGTAAAAGCATGGCAGGGACCAGACCGGCAGGTCGTCCACTGGCGCAAGGTACCGGGTGCGGGCCAGCCAGCCCAGCTCGGCGCGGGGGGCCAGCTCGCACCACCCGACGGCCAGGCCGCCGTCGAAGGCGAGCAGGCCGGGTGGCCGCGGCGAGGCGGCGAGCTGCCTGAGGTCGTGCCGGTTGTCGGCCCGGGGCCGGTCCTTGTAACGGGGGCCGATCCGCCAGTACATGCACCAGCAGCCGTTCGAGGCGCCGGCCCGGCCGAACAGGTGCTCCAGGGCCGGCCAGTGCTCGAGGGTGAGGGGCCGAGGCCTTCGGCCAGCGCGATCGACTGGGCGGTCGCGGCCACGATCGTGCCCACCCAGGAGTTGGCCACCAGCTTGAGCCGGGTGCCGTCGCCCGCCCGGCCGCCGACCCAGACGGTGCGGGCGCCGATGGCGCCGAACACCGGCGCGATCTGTTCGCGCAGCGCCTGCGGCCCGGCGGCCAGCACGGTCAGCTTGCCTTCCTCGGCGGGCTGGCGGGTGCCGAGCACCGGGGCGTCGATGTACCTGGCGCCGTGCTCCGCGGCCAGGGCGGGCAGCCGGGCGGCGGCGTCGGGCAGGCTCACCGTGCTGGTCTGGGCCCACAAGATCCCCTCCGGCGCGCCGGGCAGGACCCCGGTCATCACCTCGGCCACCGAGTCGCCGTCCCACAGCATGGTGATCACCGCGTCCGCGCCGGCCACCGCCTCGGCGGCCGTGCCCGCGACCCGGGCGCCGTCGGCGGCCAGCGGCGCGGCCCGGCCGGGGTGCCGGTTCCATACGGTGACGTCCAGGCCGGACCGAAGCAGGCTGTGGGCCATGCCCGCGCCCATGATCCCGGTGCCCAGCACGGCGACGCGCATCAGTTCTCCTTCGTGCCCGCGGGGGCCCGCCGCGCGGTGCGGAACAGGTCGACCAGTTCGACGGTGGTGGTGGCGTCCTCCGCGGACTTGTCGTCCCGCCAGCGGCCGGTGAACCGGGGGAAGCGCATGGCCAGTCCGGCATCCGGCTTGATCAGGCCCCAGCCGGCGGTGTAGTTCGGCGAGAGGGTCAGCTCGGCGGACAGGATCTCCAGCACCAGCGCGGGCTCGAACCAGACGTCGGGCTGCTGGCGGGCGTCGACCCGGGCGGGCCGTTCGGCCGTGGCCAGCGGCGCCATCCGGGCGGGCAGCGCGGCCAGGTCGGCGTCGGAGAACCCGGTGCCGCACTTGGTCACGGTGCGGAACACGTCGGCGTCCGCGTCGTAGGCGGCCAGCAGCAGCGCGCCGTAGGTGCCGGCCCGGCGGCCGCGCCCGGCGAACGCCCCCACGGCGACCAGGTCGACGGTGTCGGACAGCTCGGTGCGGTAGTCCCGCTTGAGCTTGATCCACAGCCAGCCGCGGTTGCCGGCCTGGTAGATGGCGGCCGGGCTGACCGACTTGCACATCAGGCCCTCGCAGCCGTCGGTGATGGCCTGCTCGAACGCCGCGTCCAGCGCGGCCGGCGAGGTCACCTCGAGGGCCGTGGTCAGCCGCAGCTGCGGCGCGACGGTGATCGCCTCGGCCAGCCTGGCCCGCCGCTGCGGGTAGGGCAGGGTGGTCAGGTCCTGGCCGTCCGCGTACAGCAGCTCGAAGCAGAACAGCCCGACCGGCACGTCCCGCACCGCCTCGGCGATCCCGTACTTCCGCCGCCGGAACATGACCTCCTGGAACGGGTGCAGCTCTCCCGCGGCCGCGTCGTAGGCGACGACCTCGCCCTCCAGGATCGCCTCCCGGGGACCCAGCCCGGCGGCCAGCAGCTCGACCACGTCGGGGAACTGGGTGCTGACGCGTTCCAGCCGCCGGGTGTACAGCTCGATCTCGCCGTCGGCGGTCCGGTGCGCCTGGATCCGGACGCCGTCGTACTTGTACTCAGCCGCGCACTCCCCGCCCAGCTTGGCCAGGATCTCCCCGGCGTCCGACAGCCGCTGGGCCAGCATGGCCCGCACCGGGTTGCCCGGGTGCACCCGGATCTGCTCGACCGCGGCCAGGCCGCCGCCGGCCAGGGCGGCTGCGACCTGGCCCAGGTCGCAGCAGATGTTGTAGGCGCGTTCCAGCACCGGCCGGGCCTTCCGGCCGCCCGCGTAGACCTGGGCCAGCGCGTCCAGGATGGTCGGCGTGCCGATGCCCAGCCGCAGCCCGCCGGTGACCAGCCGCAGCAGGTAGCGGGCCTCCAGCGGGGTGGCCCGGGTGAGCAGGCCGGCCAGCAGGTCCAGCTTGCGGCCCTGCGACCCCTGCCCCTCCGCGTTGGCGATCTCCCGCAGCGTGTTCACCACGGTCACCACGGTCAGCTCGGCCGGGCGGCCGGCCGCGCCTGGGGCAGGCACCGCGGCCAGCAGCTGCTCGGCGGCCTGGCCGAGGTCGCCGGTCTGGAGTACCCGCGCGGTGACCTGCGCGGCCTCGGTGCCGGTGGCGGCGGCGACCGCGCGGACGGCCATCTTCTCGGCCAGGCCCAGGTCCACCCCGGCGAACTCGGGCGCGATCAGGCCCTGGCACAGGTAGCACACCACCGGCAGCAGCCCGGCCGGGGTCTGCTCGACCAGCGCGGCCAGCCGGTCAATCAGCGCGAGCCGGCCGCTGGCCTGCTCCAAGTCCCGGTAGGCGTCGGCGACGATCTCGTACTTCACGGGGCCTCCTCCGCAAGCACCACGGCCCGTTCGGCCTAATAAGATCTTCAATTCTGCCGAACGGGCCGGGTGTCACGAAGGTCAGGTTCGGCCCAGCAGGATCAGGGCGTAGACGGGGCCGCGTATGCCGAGGGTTAGCTCTGCTGTTCCGGGTTCCGCGGGCGCAGGCCCTCCAGGGCCAGGTCCACGATCCGGCCCACGGTCTGGGCGTCCGGGGGCAGGCCGCGCACGTAGCGGTAGGCCAGCGGCCCGAACAGCAGGTCGAAGGCCAGCTCGGGGTCGGCGTCAGAACGGATCTGGCCGCGGGCGACGGCGCGGTGGACGATAACCCTGATGGCCTGCAGCCGGGGCTCGAAGTAGCGCTCGTGCAGCAGGGCGGCCAGGTCGTCGTCGCCCGGGCCTAGGTAGGACGCGACCAGCGGGAGGATGCGCTCGACCCAGCGATGGCCGGGCACGTCCAGGATCTGCCACAAGGAGATGAGATCGGTGCGCAGGTCACCGGTGTCCGGTACCGGCCATTCCGGCCGGGAGCGGGTCAGGGCCTCGACCACGAGCGGCACCTTGGACGGCCAGCGCCGGTAAACCGCGGTCTTGGCCGCCCCGGACCGGACGGCCACGGCCTCGACGGTCAGGTCGGCGAAGCCCACCTCGTCCAGGATGTCCAGGGTGGCGGCGAGGATGGCGTCCTCGACGTCGCTGCTGGCCCGGCGCCGGCGCCCAGCCGCAGCCCGCGCCGCGGCCGGGGCCGGGGCCGGGGTGCCGCGCTTCATGCCGCGGCCGCCGCGGGCGTTGCGGCCGTCACGGGCGTTGCGGCCGTCACGGCCTGGCGGCGCTGCCTGTGCGCCGCGGCGGCCAGCATGAGCAGCGCGCCGGCCAGCACGTACACCGCGAGTACGGTCAGCGGGCGGGTCAGCCCGATCCCGTTCAGGTAGATCACGCTGCGGGCGGCGGTCAGGCCGGCGCCGGGCGGCAGCCCCTGGCCGATCACGTTCCACGGCCGGGCCAGCAGCGGCGTGGCGATTGACTGGCCCGCGGTCGGGTCGCCGAACACGACCATGCCGATGATGGCGATCAGCGTGCCCGGCAGGCCCAGCGCGCCCTGCAGCCCGGCGGTGGCCACCGCGGAGGCGGACGTCACCAGGATGCCCAGCCCGGCCAGCGCCAGGTTGTACCCGCTGACCACGCCCATGACCGGGCCGATGAGCAGTGCGCCGCCCAAGCCCGAGGCGGCTGCGTAGCCGGCCAGCAGGGCCAGCCGCCGGGCGGCCTGCCTGATGCTCGTGCTGCGCATTCCGCCCAGCATAAGGCCGAGCACGGTGGCGCCGATGTAGCCGCCCAGCATCCAGCCGACGACCAGGAAGAAAGCCGAGGTACCTGACGGATCCGAGGCCGGCAGCGGTTCCAGGTCGCGGACCTGCAGCGGGACGTGGACCTTGGCCGCAGCCTGGGTGAGCCCTTCGGTGAGCAGGGTGGCCGTCCCGGGGCTGCGGGCGGTGGCGGTCAGCAGTTCGTCGCCGGCCGGGCCGGCCACGATGGCCGCGTAGACCTGCTGGTCGCGGACTGCGGCCCGCGCCGCGGCGGCGTCCGGCTCGGGCACCAGCCGGATGGCGCCGCCTGTGCCGTGCACCTGCAAGGCGCTGGCCAGCGGCGAGGATCCGGCCACGGCGACCGGGGCGTCGTGCAGAGCCGGCCGGTGCAGTACGCCGATGAAGACGCTGGCCAGCAGGAGCTGGAACCCGATCACCGCGGCCAGGGCAGCCAGCGGGCGGATCAGCCGCCGCGCCGGGCTCGTGACCGTGTGCGCGGCGGGGACTTGACGGTTTTCGGCGGTGGCCATCATGGTCGGGCTCCTCGATGCGTTAGCTACGGTACGTTTCGTAGCTAACGTAACTCGCGATGGAGGCCGTGGCAAGGCCTCGGGGCGTTCTGTCTGCCCGTGATTTAGGCGGCGGGCCTGATCGCGGCGTACAGGAGCATGTCCACGCGGCGGCCGCCGATCTCCTGATGGCTGCGCAGCAGCCCCTCGCGCTGGTACCCGGCGGATTCGGCGGTGTGCCAGGAGGCCGCGTTCCAGGGCTCGATGTACAGCTCGATCCGGTGCAGCTCAGGTAGGGACCAGGCGAAATTGGTCAGCGCGGTGAGCGCCTGGCCGGCCAGCCCGCGGCCGCGGCCGCGCGGCGCGATGCCGTATCCGGCCGTGGCGCGGCCTGCGGCGGCGGACGCCAGCCACAGGCCGGCCCCGCCTACGGCCTGGTCGGTGTCCCGGTCCGCGGCGCAGAACGAGTAGCCCGCCCCGGTGGCCAGGCGGTCGTGCTGGCGGCCGATGTAGGCCAGGGCCTCGCTGCGGCTGGCGTGGGCGGGCAGCGTGCCGATATTCGGCACGTAGGGGTCGGTCGACAGGTCCAGGAGCATGTCGACGTCGCGTTCACCGAAGGCCCGCAGGCGCACGTCGCCGAAGGCGGGCGCAACCGGGGGCATGACCAGTCGGGCCGGGCTCATGCTGAATCACAGGCCGGTGACGGTGACCTGAGCGGGATGCTCGACGGTGAACCGGTAGCGGATGACGGCCGTCTGCCCGGCGTCGAGCACCAGGTCCCAGGTGAGCTCGCCCAGGTCGGTCTGGCCGGCCGGGTCCGGGCTGGTCTCGCGGAGCCGCACCTTGATCTCCCCGTCCTGGGACACCGGGACGTGGTCGTGCACGCTGACCCGGGCCTGGGCCTTACGGTGGTTTTCCACCGTGATCTCGTAGGCCACGTCGATCGTGCGGGTGCCGCCGAGCATGGCCTTGCTCGTGCTGCGGCGGCGCAGCTGCCGCTCCACCCGGATCTGGTCATCCACCCCGAGCTGCAGCTCGAACTCCTCGCCCGCGGCCACGGTCTCCAGCGAGGTCTCCCCGACGAACTGGGAGCCGTGGAACACGCGGGCCGGTCCGGGCAGCAGCAGCAGCGACGAGGTGTTGGTGACGGTGGCCCGCGCGTACGCCTCGGGGGCCAGCACCGGGACGGCCAGGTGGTCCAGGGCCGCGTCGAGCTCGAACCTGGCCACCATCATCTTGTACGGCTCGCCGTCGGCAGGCACCGCCAGCGGGCGCTGGACCCGGTACTCCAGGCCGGCGCCCGACTCGCCGGACTCGGCGGTCAGGTGCTCGGCTTCAGGCGGGCGGGCCGGGGGCCCGCCGGGATAGGGCGCCGCCGCGGCCATGGCCTGCTGCGGGGCGGGCACGGTGGCCGGTGCCCACTCGGCGGCCATCGGGGTCCGGGCCATGGACCTGAGCCTGACCGCGGGCGGCGGGACCGGCCGCGCGCGGCCGATGTACCACGGGCTCAGCTCGGGCAGGGACTCGTGCAGCCCGCGCCGGGTGGTGGACAGGACCAGTTCTGAGGCGGGCCAGTCCTCGCCCGTCTGCTGCTTCACCTCGGCCAGGTAGCTGACCGCCAGCCGCTCGCCGTCGAGGGTCAGGTCGTACAGCGGGCGCCACGAGGCGCCGCCGACGTGGTAGGACACGTCGACCTCGGCCGCGGTCGCGGCGCTGGCCTCGAGCGTGGCGGACACCTCGGTGACCGCGACCGCTCCCCCGGCCTTCTTTTCGGCAGCGCCCAGGCGCTGCTCGGCGGCTTCGAGTTCGCGCTGGGCGGCGCGCCTGCGGGTTCTTATGTCACGGCGGCGGCCGAGGGCGCCGCCGGTGTCGGCGGTCAGGTGACCGGCCATCCGGGCCAGGTCGTCGTGGTCGGCGCGGCCGAAGCTCACCGCCCGGGCCAGGGCCGTGGCGGACGACTCGGACAGGTGGCCGAGGAAGCTCAGCCGGGCCTGTTCGGCGGCGTCCTCGTCATCGAGTTCCTGGACCAGGTCCCGGCAGCGCTCGACCTCGGTGCGCAGCCGCGCGGTTTCCTCGCGCAGCGGGTCGGTGCGGTAGCGGCGGTGGACCTCGACGTCCAGCAGGGCCAGGCCCGCCCCGCGCGCCGCGACCCGGACCGAGGCGGGATCCAGGCCGGCCGGCAGGCCGCCGATGACCACCGGCCGCAGCCCCGCTTCGACGTTCACCGTGCCGGTGCGCTGGACACGGGCGCCGTCCCGGAATACGGTCACGGCCACGATCGGTGCGTCCAGGCTGGTGCCCTCCGCCATCGGCTGATCCTTCCGCTGTACGGTCCCGCATGCGGAGATGAGACTATACCTGGACTCTTATCAGGACTTTTGAGGAGCAGTCGATGTGTACCAGTGAGCAGGACGGCCTCAGCCCGGTGGAAGCGCTGCCGGCCAGCCTGGAGTGGCGGGGCGAGGTGCTGCCGCTGGAGCCGGTCGACGAGGTGTCGGTGCTGACGGTCTGCGACAACACCATCGACGGGCTGCTGCCCGACCAGGGGCCGGCCACGCGGACCTCGCTGGCCGCGATGAGCCGCCAGGAACGGGTGCTGCCCGCCGCGACCATGGAAGGCGGCACGGCGGCTGACGTGCCGCTGGCCCAGCACGGGTTCTCCGCGCTGGTCGAGATCCGCAAGGGCAACCGGGTCCGGCGGCTGCTGTTCGATACCGGGCTGACGCCGACCGGCTGCGCGGACAACCTGCTCCGGCTGGGCCGTGATCCGGCCGGCATCGAGGCCATCGTCTGCAGCCACGGCCACTTCGACCACACCACCGGGCTGTCCGGCCTCGTCGGCCAGCTGGGCCGGGCCAACTTGCCGGTGCTCATCCACCCGGAGTTCTGGGCCCGGCGGCGGCTGGCCGTGCCCGGCCGGGAGCCGGTCGAGCTGCCCGCCACCAGCCGCCGCGGCCTGGAGGAGGCGGGCTTCGACGTGATCGAGCAGCGGCAGCCGTCGTTCCTGTATGACCGCTCGGTCCTGATCACCGGCGAGGTCGACCGGGTCACGAGCTTCGAGAAGGGGTTCGCCGTCCATCAGGCCTGGCGAGACGGCAGCTGGGCCCCCGACCCGCTGATCCTGGACGACCAGGCGCTGATCGCCAACGTGGCCGGGCGGGGACTGGTCGTCCTGACCGGCTGCGGGCACGCCGGGATCATCAACATCTGCCGGTACGCCCAGCGGCTGACCGGCGTGACCAAGCTGCATGCCGTCATCGGCGGCTTCCACCTGAGCGGGGCGCTGTTCGAGCCGATCATCGCCGACACCGTCGCGGCCCTCGGGCAGCTCGCGCCGGATGTGATCGTGCCCGCGCACTGCACCGGCTGGAAGGCCACGCACGCGATCGCAGGCCGCCTGCCGGACGCGTTCATCCAGAACAGCGTGGGCACGACCTTCCGCCTGGGCGCCGCCCTGGGTGTGTAGCGGCCGTCGCCCCGGCCGCCGCCCCGGCCGCCGCCCCGGCCGTCGCCCCGGCCGTCGCCTCGCATAGGCGATAATGCCCGGGTGGCCGACACAGCTGCCGAGACGGTGCGCCGGATAGGGATCAAGCTCGCCGCGCTGGCCCAGGACGGGCTGACGTTCGCCGCGGGCGACTACGACCTGGACCGGTACCGGCAGGTGAGCCAGCTGGCCGCCGAGCTGCTGTCGGTGCTCAGCGGCCGGCCGTCCGCCGAGCTCGCCCTGGAGCTGGGCCGGGATTCCGGCTACGCCACGCCGAAGATCGACGTGCGCGGGGCGATCTTCGACGACCGCGAGCGCGTGCTGCTCATGCGGGAGAAGATCGACGGCCGGTGGTCGATGCCCGGCGGCTGGGCCGATCCGGGGGACGCGCCCTCGACCGCGGTCACCCGGGAGATCCTGGAGGAGACCGGGTACCACAGCTCGGCGGTGAAGCTGATCGGCTGCTGGGACCGTGACCTTCAGGGCAACCCGCCCCCGCTGCCGGTGCACGTCTACAAGCTGTTCTTCCTGTGCCGTCGCGACGGTGCCGTGCAGGCGCCGGCCGCGCTGGAAACCCTCGACGTCGGCTGGTTCGGCCTGGACGAGCTGCCCCCGCTGTCCCTCGGCCGCGTCAATCAGCGCCAGATCGAGCGGTCGCTGGCCCATCACCGGGATCTGTCCCTGCCGACCGAGTTCGACTAGGACGAGTGCGGGCCGGCGCGGGGGTCACCGCACGCATTCCGGCTTGGGACGCTTCCGGCCGCCCCTGTCCTCCCTTAGGCCCCTTCTGTCACGCCAGCCCCGGCCCCCAATTCGATGGGTGCGGCACTCTACCGGTTCTTTTCGGTAGAGTGCCGCACGCTACGGAATGCTCCGGGGCCGGGGCTGCGTCCTGACCGGGCGCCTTCACGAAGGCGATTGGCCTTGACATCGCTCGGCTTCTTATTATTCTCACTATTAGAACATCTCAAGGTGAGAAGGACTTGATGAACGAGTCAGCCAGCGAGCTGGAGTTCCTGGCCAGCTACGACCCGCGGGCCTTCAACCCGGTCGCGGTCACGGTGGATGTGGCGACGCTGACCATCAGGGACGGCGCGCTTGACGTGCTGCTGGTACAGCGCGGCGTTCCGCCGTTCGAGGGCCAGTGGGCGCTGCCGGGCGGCTTCGTGAAGCCCCAAGCCGGCGCGGCGGGCCAGCCGGCCGAGGAGGACCTGGACGAGACTGCGGTCCGGGAACTGGCCGAGGAGACCGGCCAGCGTCTGGGGCGCATCCACCTGGAACAGCTCGCGACCTACGGAGCGCCGGGCCGCGACCCGCGGATGCGGGTGATCTCGGTGGCCTACCTGGTCTTCGCCCCGGAACTGCCCGAGCCGGAGGCGGGCAGCGACGCCCGGGCCGCGGCGTGGGTCCCGGTCTCCTCGCTCGGGCTGGCCGAACGCGGCGGGCAGCGGCCGGGTACCAGCCGCAAGCTCGCGTTCGACCACGCGCGGATCCTGGCCGACGGGCTGGAGCGAGCCCGCTCCAAGCTGGAGTACACGCCGCTGGCCACCGCGTTCGTGGCCGAGGAGTTCACGATCTCGGAGCTGCGCACGGTCTACGAGACCGTCTGGGGCGAGCGGCTGCACGCGGGGAACTTCCACCGCAAGGTGCTGTCGGTGCCGGGGTTCGTGGAGAGCACGGGCGAGACCACGCAGACCGGCGGCCCGCGCGGCGGCCCGCGTGCGCGGCTTTACCGCCGCGGCGACGCGCGCCTGCTGCACCCGGCTCTGCTGCGGCCCGGCCGCGAGGACGAGATCCGATGACCACCGCGGAGGCGATCGCGCTGATCGAGGCGGCCAGCGGGCCGGATGACCTGTTCGGCCGCGACGGGAGCGACGCCTACCGGCGGCTGGCGCGGCTGACGCACCCCGACTCGCACCCCGGTGACAGCGGCGCGGCCCGCGCTTTCACCCGGCTGGCGATGCTGTGGCGGCAGCACAGGGACGGGCACGGCCGGCTGCTCGCGCGAGGCGACATCGCCAATCTCTACCAGGCGGGGCCATCGCTGCTGAAGGTGCCCAGGGACCCGGCCGACAACGACCTGATGCGCGCCGAGACGCTCGCCCTGGCGGCGCTCCGGGTGCAGGTGGAGCGGCCTTTCCTGGCCTACTTCCCGGAGCCGGTCCGGGCCCAGCGCCAGCGCGATCCGGGCTCGGGCGCCGAGCGCTGGGTCAACGTAATCGGCCGGCTGACGGGATTCCGCAGCCTGGCCGAGGTGCGCGCCGCTTACCCGGGCGGGATCGACCCCCGCGACGCGGCGTGGATGTGGCGCCGGCTGCTGGTCGCGGTCGGCGCGGCGCACCGGGCCGGGCTGATCCACGGAGCCGTACTGCCCGAGCACGTCATGATCCACCCGGCTGAGCACGGCCTGGTGCTGGTGGACTGGTGCTACTCGGGCCGGGCGCCCGGCGGCCGGATCCGGGCCGTGGTCGAGCGGTACCTGGACTGGTACCCGCCCGAGATCCTGACGCGCCGGACCGCCGGGCCCGATCTGGACATCTGGCTCGCCACCCGGTGCATGACCGAGCTCATCGGCCCCTTGATGCCGGCCCGGATGGCGGCGTTCGCGCGAGGCTGCCTGCTGGCCAGTCCGCGACGCCGCCCGGGCGATGCCTGGCAGCTGCTGGCCGAATTCGACGAGCTGCTCGAGCGCCACTACGGACCCCGCAGGTTCCGCCCCTTCGCCATGCCGGCCTAGGGACCCCAGAAACCTAGGGAACACAGGAAGGAGACCCATCATGGGTAGCGGACGATGGTCAACCAACGTCTACGACGCCGCGGCGCGGTTCCGCGCCGCCACCGGCGCCAGCGCCTTCGCCTACAGCGACAGCGGCGCGGCGCGCACTCACCCGGACCTCGACCCGCACGGCGTGCCGGTCAGGGAGAGCCGTGACTCCGCCGAGCATTCGCAATCGGTGGCGATTGCCGTGCTGTTCGACGTCACCGGGTCGATGCGGGCCGTGCCCCGCATACTGCAGGCCAAGCTTCCGCAGTTGCTCGGGCTGCTGCTGCGCAAGGGTTACGTGGCGGACCCGCAGATCATGTTCGGCGCCATCGGGGACGCCACCTGCGACCGCGCGCCACTGCAGGTCGGGCAGTTCGAGTCCGACAACCGGATGGACGACGACCTGGGGCGGATCCTGCTGGAAGGCGGCGGGGGCGGCCAGAAGACCGAGTCGTACGAGCTGGCCCTGTACTTCATGGCGTGGCATACCGAGACCGACTGCTACCGCAAGCGGGGCAGGCGGGGGTACCTGTTCATCATCGGCGACGAGATGGCCTACCCCCGGGTCAAGCCGGCGGAGGCACGCCAGGTGATCGGCGATGAGCTGGGGCAGGCGCTGCCCGTCGCCGATCTGATAGCCGAGGTTACCGCGCAGTGGGACACCTACTACATCCTCCCGGCGGGCGCGAGCTACGTCGGCGACCCGCAGGTGCTGGGGTTCTGGCGTGACCTGCTCAGCCAGAATGTCATCGAGCTCGGCGACCTGGACGCGGTGTGCGAGACCATCGCGCTGACCGTGGGCCTGGGCGAAGACGCGATCAGCCTGGATGACGGCCTGGCCGACCTGAGCGACGTCGGCTCCGCCGCGGGCCCGGCCGTGTCCAGGGCCCTCGCGGTCATCAGCGCCGGGAGCGGCCGCCTGGAACTGGCCGCTCCCCCGGATGACCTGGACGGCGCAACCGGGAACCGGCGCCTGTAGAGGACGGGGACAGGTCATGGGATACCAGCACCGCATCGTGTGCGGCCTGGGTTTCGGGGACGAGGGCAAAGGGTCGGTCACGGACTTCCTGTGCAGTCCGGATTCGGCCGACCCGGCCCGGACCGTGGTCCGTTTCAACGGGGGCGCCCAGGCGGCACACAACGTCGTGACCGCCGACGGGCGGCATCACACCTTCGCGCAGTTCGGCTCGGGCAGCTTCACTCCCGGGGTGCGGACCCACCTGTCCCGCTTCATGCTGGTCGATCCGCTGGCCCTGGCCGCCGAGGCGGCTCACCTGGCCTCGGTGGGCGTCGGCGACGGGCTGGCCCGGCTGACCGTCGACCGCGACGCGCTGCTCACTACGCCCTATCACCGGGCCGCCAACCAGGCCAGGGAACGGGCCCGGGGCCAGGACCGGCACGGTTCATGCGCGATGGGCATCGGCGAGACGGCCCGATACGCGCTGGAGAACCCGGGTGACGCACCGCGCGTAGCGGACTGCTCCGCGCCGCGCACCCTGGCCCGTAAGCTGGCCCGGCTCCGCGATCAGCTGACCGCAGAACTAGGCCCGCTGGATGCCCCGGACGTGCCTGATGTGTGCGAGGCCTACCGCGCGTTCGCGGCGTGTGTCGCCCTGACCGACGCCGGCCACCTGCGCCAGCTTCTGCGTTCCGGGCCGACGGTGTTCGAGGGGGCGCAGGGCGTGTTGCTGGACGAATGGCGCGGCTTCCACCCCTACACCACCTGGTCGACCACTACCTTCGCCAACGCCGAGACGCTGCTGGCCGAGGCGGGCGAGACCGCGGTCCGCGTCGGCGTCGTCCGCAGCTACCTGACCCGGCACGGCCCCGGCCCGTTCGTGACCCAAGATCCCACCCTGGAGTTTCCCGAGCCGCATAACCGGCACGGAGCCTGGCAGGGCGCGTTCCGGACCGGGCACCTGGACGCGGTCGCGCTGCGGTACGCCATCGAGGTCGCCGGCGGCGTCGACGCGCTGGCCGTCACCCACCTCGACACCGCCGCCCGGAACCCGCTGCGGCTGTGCCAGTCCTACCAGGTCGGCGGGCAGCGGATGGCGCGGCTGGCGCCCGGCCCGGAGCACGACCTGCAGTATCAGAAACGGCTGACCAGGATGCTGCTGCGGGCCCGGCCGGTGTACGAAGACCCGGGCCAGGACTGGCCCGGCGTGATCGAGGAGGCGCTCGGCGCGCCGGTCGCGATCAGGTGCTGCGGACCGGCCAGATCCGATATCCGGGTAACCGGCATAACGCTACAATCCGCCTGGTGAGCGCCATGCAGCAGCCGCCGGTTCCGGACTCCGGAGCTACGGTTGTGACCGAGAGCCGGTCACAGATCAGCAGCCTGTTTGGTTTCCTCACCCTGGCCTTTGCCGTGGCGCTGGTCCGGGGCGTGACGGGCGCGTCAACCGGGTCCGGGCGAGTGGCGGCCGGTGTCTTCGCCGGCCTGCTGGTCGTGGCCATGGTCACGGGCTGGATCGTGATGATCCGCCGCCCTACGCGGCTGGAGGTCACCGAGGCCATGATCAGGTACATACGGCGCAACGGCCAGGAGCTCACCTTGTCGCGCGAGTGGGGGCGACGAGCTGCTCTTCGTGCAGCGCCGCAGCGGCCGGAGCTGGACGCTTGGGCTCACCATCACGGGCACGGGCACCGTGATCTTCCTGAGCTTCTTCTCCAGGAAGGCGATCAGGCAGGCGTGCCTGGCCCGCGGCTGGCGCTTCGGCGACCGGATCATCCGCCAGCGGTAACCTCGTCACGCGGACGGCGGCCAGTACCGCACCGGTGAGGTAGCAGGCCAGGGCCAGCGCCCACAGCCCCGCCATGATCATCGAGCTGAAGGCATGCCCGTAGTCCAGGAAGCTCACCCCGTTGAACCCGGCCCCCACGATGGCCAGCGCGCCGAGCACCGACAGCCCGATGACCAGGCGGCCGTCCTGGCGCCGGGCGAGACCCAGGCTGGCCAGGGCAGCCAGCGCCAGCGCCAGCCCGAAGACGGCGTGGGCGGCGGCCCAGCCCGGCCCGTGCGAGATGACCCAGGCCAGGCCCGAGGCGGCGCCGCCGAAGTAGTTGGCCGCACCAGAGCCGGGATGCCGGCCGGGCAGGACGACGTACACGTTCACGGCCATGCCGAGCAGGTACTGGGCCAGCAGGAGCAGGCAGGCGACGGCGTTGACCGCGAGCAGGCGGCCCGCGGAGCCGACCCGGCCGGCCGTCACGCTGCCGCCGCGGTGACGCGGTCCAGCACCCGCCGGGTCATCCGTCCTCGGCATCCGGCACCCTTATCTCTCGCGGGACGCGCACCAGGCGGCCGGCCCTGCGCGCCACCGCCTGGCCGCCGGGCGGACCGGCAGCCAGCCGGTGCTCGAATTCGTCATGCCAGCGCAGCTCCGCCTCGAGCCGCAGCTCGCCGCGGCGGAACGTGGCCACGGCCAGCGGCGACAGCACGCCCTGCCCGGTCAGCCGGCCGCGCTCGGCGGCCATCGCCTCCAGCTGCGCCGCGACCCGGCGGCGGCGGGCCGCCAGCCGCTCGGTCAGCTCCCCGGCGTCCGGGCCGGCGGCGAAGAGCAGCACGACAGAAACCGGGTCGGCTGAGCCGAAGATGACTTCCAGGGCGGCGTCACGCTGCACGATCAGCTCCAGCCGCCCCTCGGCGGTGACCTGGTACACCGTGCGGGCCGGGCGCCGGCCCACCTTTTCCTCCCGCACCGCCTCGATCAGCCCTTCGCCGTCAAGCTTGCGCAGCTCGGCATACAGTGCGCCGCCGGTGATGCCGCCCCACACCTCGGCGTTGGCCAGCGCGGCGGCGCGGCGGATCTGGTGACCGTGCATCGGCCCGGTCCGGGTCCGGGTCCGGGTCCGGGTGGCAGCGTGATCCCGGCCGGGTTCGCCGGCAAGATCAACCTGACCGTCCCCGCCACCACGCTGCTGGACCTGGCGGACCGGCCGGGTGAGATCGCGGGCATCGGGCCGGTCGACCCGAATCCCGGAGCAAATACATCCGATTGTTACCGATCCCAGATGCGAGCCGACCCAGCGCGGGTGGCTCATCCGCGGCGCCTGGACTTGCCGCACTCCTAGGCTGAGGGTGCCAGACGTGCAGCGAACGGGCTGGTGCTGGGAATGAAGATCATGACGCACGTCGTCTGTCGATGCGTGAAGCGGCGAAGCGGCGCGGCACCTGCGGAATGACGGTCACCCGTGAGAGCATTAATTCCCGGTCAAGCACGCGGAGGAGGGTCGGCGTGACGGACGGGCGGACGGGACGATCGGGCGAGCGGGACGCGCTGGAGCTGTACGCGCCGCTGCTCGCCAGCCTGGGAGGCGGTGTCGGCGACGGTGCGGGCAGCGTTGGGGCGCTGGTGGACGAGCGGGTGTCGCTCCTGGTGGACGAAGCCGTCAAGGTATGGAGCAGGCCGGGATTCGACACGTTCCTCTCGGTTCCGGCACTCCGCTTCACCCCGTTCGACTACCAGTTGCAGGCGGCGCGAAGCGCGCTGCGCCGGATGCGGGGTCGAGCGATACTCGCCGACGAGGTGGGACTGGGCAAGACGATCGAGGCCGGGCTGATTCTCGCTGAGCTGCGGCTGCGCGGGCTGGCCGACCGGACGCTGGTCATCACCCCGGCTGGGCTCGTGGCACAGTGGCGGGAGGAACTCGAGCGCAAGTTCGGCGTACCCACGACGATCCCCGGCCAGGACGCGGATCGTGGTGTACTGGTCGTCTCGCTGGCGGCCGCCCGTCGCGACCCGCTGAGATCGCAGCTGACACCAGAATCCTGGGACCTGATCATCGTCGACGAGGCGCACCGGGTCCGGGCGCCGCGCAGCGTTTCCGGGCAGCTGATCCGCCAGCTCAGGTCGCGATACCTGCTGCTGCTGACCGCCACGCCGGTAGAGAACCGGCTACAGGACCTCTACGAGATGGTGAGCCTGGTCGCGCCCGGATTGCTGGGGACCGCGGCCCAGTTCCGAGCCGCCCACGGCACCGCGCCGCTCGCCACGCCTGGCAGGGAACCACGGAACGTCGCCGCGCTGCGCAAGCAGACCGCCGAGGTGATGATCAGGCACCGGCGCAGCGAGGTGAGCGTGCTGCTGCCGCAGCGTCTGGCCGAGACAGTACGCGTAGAGCCGTCCGGCGCCGAACGGCAATGGTACGCCGACCTGACCGCACGAGTCCGCGCCGAGGGAAGGACGACCACGTCGGCGCAACGGCTGACCCTGCGCAGCGTGGCGAAGCTGGCCGGGTCGAGCCCCGCCGCGGCGGCGCCCACCCTGGCCAAGATCGGCTGGGACGACCTGGCCCGGCGCGGCTCCCTGCTTACCGCCCCGGCGAAGGTCGCGGTGCTGCTCGACCGGCTGGGCCGGTTCACCCAGGCGGGGCAGAAGGTCCTGGTGTTCACCGCGTTCCGGCAGACCCTGGAGCTGCTGACCGATCAGGTGCCAGGCGCTGCGGTCTACCACGGCAGCCTGCCGCGCGCGGAGAAGGAGCGGACGATTGCCGCTTTCCGCGACGAGGCTCAAGTACTGCTGTCCACCGAGTCCGCCGGGGAGGGGCGCAATCTCCAGTTCTGCCATGTGATGGTGAACATGGACCTGCCGTGGAACCCGATGCAGATCGAGCAGCGGCTCGGCCGTCTGCACCGGGTCGGCCAGGAGCACGACGTCTTGCTGACCAACCTGGTCGCCAGCGGCACCATCGAGGAGCAGGTCCTGCGCGTGCTTGAGGCGAAGATCAACCTGTTCGAGCTGGTGGTGGGCGAGCTCGACATGATCCTCGGCCGGGTGGACGACGAGTTCGACTTCGAGACCACGGTGTTCGACGCGTTCGTCACCTCGGAAGACGACACGGAGTTCGGCGAGCGGATGGTGGTCATCGGCGACGATCTGGCCCGAGCCAGGACCGATTACCTGGCCAGCCGCGCGTCGATCGACAACCTGGTCTCGGAAGAGGAGGGCGCGTGATCGCCGATCCCGCGCTGGAGTTCTGGCTGCGGTACGTGGCCGCCGACGGCGGGCTCTGGGAGCTGGCCGGGGATTCCGCGTACGTGGTCCTCCCTGGCCAGCTTCGCGACGCGTACCGGCTACCAGAAGAGCTCCGGGTCACCGCCGACCCCGACGTCGCACGGGAAGAGGGTGCCACACTGCTCACCGCCGGTCATCCCGTCCTCGCCGAGGCCGCCGACCGGGTCCTGGTAGCCGGCGATGCCGGCTACCTCGTCCTGGACCGGCCCGCCGCTGTCCCGCCGGGACGTGACGTGCTGCAGGCCGAGGTCCGCGAGGCCTTCCCCGCCGACCACGGCCGGATCGACCTGTCCGGCGAGCCCGCCTTCGTGCTGCACCCCGTCGTCCGGGTGGGCGCGCTGGTCACCTACGAGCTGTCGGCCGAGGACCGCTTCCAAGAGGAGGCGGAGCGCTGGGTGGATGTCCCTTCCCGTCGCGAGCTACCCGCCGCGCTTGCCAGGTCGCTGTCCAAGGCCCTTTGTACCGAACGTACGGTGGTACCTCCCGATGAGAACTTGCTTCCGGCGATCGGTCACGCCCACCGGCTGATGGACTCGGCCGCAGTTTCCCGACGTGCCGTGCTCTCCGCCGAGGTGAGGGGCGGATTCGAGGCCGAACGCGGCCGGGCTGCGGCTTATTACGCGGATACGATCGCCGGCATCGAGCGGCGCCTTGCGGCTGCCACGCCAGACCGGGCCGCCGTGTTGCGGGAGCGGCTGCGCGCCACCCGCGAGGAACAGGCGCGGCGGCTGGCCGAGATCGCAGAGAAGTACGAGGCCCGGCATGTGATCAGGCCGTACCGGCTGCATGTGCTACTGGTGCCCGCACTGCGGGTCGCGGCCGACGTGCTGCGCGGGTCGCGGCGGTACCCGATGAGTTTCGACTGGCTATTGCCGGCCGGGGTGTACGCGCCGGTGCGCTGCCCGTCGTGTTTGGCCGAGGCCGCGCTGGTGGTCGGCAAGGAGAAGCTCGGCTGCGAGGCGTGCCTGCCCCCGAAACCGCCGACCGCGGCAGCCGCTAAGCCCGCCGCGGGGACACCTGCACCGGCCGCCGGGAAGCCCGCGCCCGTCAAGTCGCCCGCGCCCGCCAAGCCCGCCGTGACGAAACCGCCCGCTGTACCCCCGGCGGCAGCGCCGAAACCCAGCCCGCGTCGGGCTGTCCCGCCCAAGGTGCGCGGGCCGCAGCAGAAGGCCAGGCCCGCGCTGGCCGAACGCGTATGGTCCGCGGTAGCGAGCGGCGACCGCCGCATGCTGGCCAGAGTCGTGCATCCTGATTCGCCCGCGGCGGCGCTCGCTCGCGTGTACGGCCCGGCTGCCTTCGCCGGCATCATCGGCATGCCCCCCGGTGAGGCGCCGGAACGGTTCACCGCGGCGGTTGACGCGCAGATAGTCCATGGCATGGTGCTAAGCTCATCCGGCGCCGAATACCGCTACTTCATCCCTGGCCAGGACGGGCAGGCGGCTGAGGTGCTGCCGTTCCCGGTGACCGCCGACGGCGCCTTCTGGAACTTCTACTGGTGGGGTCGGCGCCCGGACGTCAGGTCGTACGCCCCGGCGGTCGGGGGACTTGATCTGGTCGAGCGCCAGCTGGCCGTCGCCGGGTGTGACTGGAACGGCCTGCCGGTCGCCGCTCGCGCTCTGGCGGCGTGGGATCGGCTTGGCGATGTCCGGGATCGGCTGCTCTCCGCGCATCCGCCGGCTGTCCTGGCCGCCTGCGTGATCCGCCTGGTCGCCTACCGAGCCGGAGGGAAGGCGACCTTCGCCGGCGTGGCGGACCACTTCCGGCTGCCGGAGGAGGATGTGCGCCGCGCCGACCGCGCCGTCCGGCCACTGCTGGCCCTCGGCCCCGGCTGTCCCTGGTAGGCGCTGTGCCCAGTGTCGTGTGCCCGGTGTCGTGTGCCCAGTGTCGCGCGCTCAGGGTGGCTTGTCTGCGTCCGGCCAGGTGCTCACGGCAGCGCGGGCGAAAGCCGCTCCGTCTGTGTTCGGTGACCCCGCCCCGTAGTGCCGGGGATCGTCCGTGAGACCGCCGAGGCGCCGCAGCACGTTCCGGGTGTCCCATGCCGCCCGGTCGGCGTCCAGGGTGCTCAGCGGCGTTCCGTCAGCCAGTGCCCAGCCGATGCCCGCCAGTGTCCGCGCGGCGATCTCCGCTGGATCGCCGGGCCACTGGGCTGCCACCGCGAGCAGCCAGATGAGCCCGGCCTGTGTCTCGCAGCGATCGGCGGATCTGGGCGGCATGCGTTCGGCCAGATGCCACCACAGCGACACCGGATCGGTCCTCAGCCTCCGGCCAGCGGCCGTGAGCAGCAGCATCCCGCGGTGCTTGCGCAGCAGGCCCATCTTGGTGGCGGTTTCGCGCAAGTGCAGCACCGGCAGCGTCTGGCTCTCCCGGTTCCCCTTGCCCATCCAGTCTTGCAGCAGGCCCAGCTCCGTCGCGGCGGCCTCGACATGGGCTGGCGGAAGGTATCCGGCCCCGGTCAGCCGGATGCCTTCGTCTCCGACCCGGTCCAGGACCCAGGCATAGGGACGCACCATCCGGGCAGCCGTCACGGTATCGATGTCTGGCTTGCCCGCCAGCGCCGCGCCGATCAGCCAGCGCAGTTCCCGGCGCGCATAGCCGTCCCGCACCGCGCTGAGGAGTTCCTCCAGCGGGCCGGGCAGGTCACCGGGCGGGTCTGCCCGCTCGGGCCTCGCGCCGGGCGGGAAACGCTTGGCCAGTTCGGCATTGATGACGTCGATCCGGAATGGGGTCAGGCCGTTGCCATCGGCGTGGAACTCGATCCCGTACATCCGCTCGAACTCGATGACAGCGTCACTGTGGTCTGGATTGAGCGGATCGATGGCTGCGCTGATCAGCTCATGGCCGCCCAGGCCGCCGCAGTCCTCGGACGGGCCGTCGCGCCTGCCGTCCAGGCAGGCCGCCGCGGGCGCGGTGTCGTCCCATGGCGCCACGGCCTCGAGCCTGATGACGTGTTCCCAGCTGTCGCCGAAGTCATAGAGGTAGCACAGCGTGTCGGGATCCGCGAGCACTTCGTCGAGACGTACCTCTTCCTCAGGCACGCCGGGCTCGCCCTCCTCCACCTGATACGGGCACAGCTAGTACTCAGTCCCGGGACCGTGATACCGCGAACCGGAGCCGAACTGGTGCAGGTGACTGTCGGTCCCGCCGAACGCGACCTGGAGGATCTCGTGAACCTCGTCGAGAAACAAGCCGGATGCCAGCTCAAGTCGCCGCCACATGGCGGCTTGGCTCCGGAGAGATCGACCCTGACCCGGTACCTGACCAGATCGGGCCGTCGCAGGCGCCGCCGGGACTCAGATGCGGCGAGATCAGCCGGGTCGACCGCGGCGGGCCACCGGAGATCTCGGCGGTAAGCCGCCGGATCAGATCCGCTGGAGACTCAGGGATATCGCCGGAATGGTGGCCGCGCGGCATGCCGCCAGGCTACCGGTCCCGGCTTCGTTCTACATTTGCTTACGCTTGTAGAACTGATGGCTGCCGCAGAACGAGCGCCACAAAGAGGAGAGAACCGATGAGCGTCCTACCGGACATGGGGTTGCCGAACACCATGAGCGAGGCCGAGTATGAGGCGCTCCCGGCCGGTGTAGCCCAGCGGATCGAGGTGGTTCACGGTTACGTGATCGTCTGCGAGTCGCCGACACCCCAGCACCAGCAGGTGGCCCGGCGTCTGGCGAACACGTTCGAGACCGCCCGGCCGAAAGAGCCGTGTACTCGCGTGCAGATGGAGACCGACGTGGTGCTCTGGCATGTTCCGAAGTACGCGTTCCGGCGTCCCGATGTGGTGGTATACCGCTGCAAGGAAGACCGCAACGCGAAGCCGGAAGCATCGGACGTCCTGCTGATGGTCGAGGTGTCCTCTCCGTCGACCGAACGGGAAGATCTGGTGGACAAGATGGCGCAGTACGCAGCGGCCGGGATTCCTGCTTATGTGGTGGTCCGGATGTCCGCCGATGGCGACATCATCGACACACGGGAGTTTCACCTGGACGCCGCCACGTGCCAGTACCGGATGGAATCGGTCATGGAGCACGGTGTGGTGCTGACCTATCCGTTCAAGATCGCCGTCCCATTCGAAGAGCTGACCGAATAGGCGACGCAGGTCTCTGCGCGACAGTATCCGGGATGCGCGGTCGCACACCCCCACAGGGAACCGCGAATTCGCTGTCGGCTTATGCCCCGCCTGATCGCCGTGACCCCGCTTACCGAGATGGCCGGACGGCCTGGCGTCCTGCGCGGCACTGGCCCGGTTGACCCCGATCCTGGAGCAAATACACATATCGTTACCAGTTCGTGACATGAAGCTGGTCGATCCCGGGAGCCCCGTATAGGGGTATGCTTGCATTAGAGGCAATGCTTACACTGCTTTCAAGGCTGCTCGGGGGTGAGGACGATGGCGACGCTGACGATCAGGGGACTTGATCCCGAGACGCATGCGCGGCTGCGCATCGAGGCCGCGCGACATGGGCGTTCGATGGAGGCCGAAGTACGAGCCATCCTCACCGAGCGCCTGGCCCCGGGCGCGGCCGAGCGCGGTCTCGGCAGCCGGATCCATGCGCGCTTCGCCGGCCTGCAAGGTGAGCTGCAGATTCCTGACCGCAGTGACGAGCCACCCCGGGCGGCGGTGTTCGACCCGTGATCGTCCTGGACACCAACGTCATCTCCGAACTAACCCGCCCGGTCCCCGAGCCCGGCGTCGTTTCGTGGCTCGACTCACTGCCCGCCGACGAAGTCGGCACGACCGCGGTTACCGCCGCCGAACTGCTCTACGGTGTCACCCGGATGCCTGACGGCCGCCGGAAGACGGAACTGACGGCCGCGGTCCGCGGGCTGCTCGGCGAGGACTTCCGGGGCCGGGTCTTGCCCTTCGACGAGCACTGCGCCGCGCGGTACGCCGGCATAGTCTGCGGCAGGGAAACGCTCGGCCGGCCGATCGGCGTGGCCGACGCCCAGATCGCGGCCATCTGCCGCACCGCCGAAGCGACGCTGGCGACTCGCAACACCGATGACTTCTCAGGAACCGGGATCGAACTGATCAACCCATGGAACCCGGACCGGCCAGAACCCGCATGACGCGGCGGCCGGCTGTTACGCGTCGCCTGCGGTGAGCGCACGGCATTACTCGCCGCGGACGCCGTCAACTGGCATGTCTGGCAATGACCATCCACGCTGCGCTCATGCTGCAGTCAAGATGTTCACCTTGGCGGCTGGAGAAGCTGGACAACCTCTGTGACTGATAAAGCCTCGTCGGCCTGTCCTGGCGGGTGCTGCTGGCCACAGGTCACAACCGGACGCAGGTAAGGCTGGCTATGCACGGCCCGGCCAAGACTCAGACTCAGGTCACTCTCCGTAACGATCTCCACGTCAGCCTGCATTCTCAGGTGGAAGAGTTCACGCTGCTGACTGAGCAGATGGACATCGTGGAAGTCCTTCGCTGAACGTCTAGCTCTCAACCCTGTCTGCGGCATGACAGTGCATTCAGGCAGCCAGAGGGACTGCCTCACTCGCTGCCAGCCCGATTCCGCGGCAATTCCGCATGGTGGAGGCCAGGGGCCAGATAAGGTCGGTGCACCGCCGGGAGGGGCATGATGACACAGCAGCCGCCAGCCGGTCCACTGGGCACCGGCGTCGCGGTCACGCACATCCTTGTGGTGGCCGACCCGGCGCGCTCACGTGACTTCTGGGTGGACGTGCTGGGCGCGGAGCTGTACCGCGAGTACGGGGGAACGAGCGTGGTGCTGCGCTTCGCCGGCACCTGGCTGCTCCTAGTCAGCGGAGGCGGGCCGACCGCCGACAAGCCCACGGTAGTCTTCGCGCCGCCTGATGATGCAGGCAGGGTGAGTCACGCCATGACGCTGCGGGTGGCTGACTGCCAGGCGGCCTATGAGGCGCTGCGATTGCGGGGCGCTGCTTTCCTCACTCCGCCGCATGGCTGGGGCTCGGAGATCCGCTGCTTTCTTCGAGACCCAGATGGCCACCTGGTGGAGATCAGCCAGGCAAAGACCACCTGACGGCGGCAGATCCGTGCGTTCACCCCACGGGGCGCCGATGTATAAAAATACGGTCGGCTGCTCGCGTTGGACGATAACCAGGGGGCGGCCAAGCGGCCAACTACGCGAATGTGTCGGTAGATAACCGCGCGCCGATCTGCCGTTAGGGCGCGTCGGCAGCCCCTAGACCACGATGTTCTGCGTGCCCGTTCTGGACCGCCGTTGATCGGCATTTGGAGGGCATTCCATTGGTTGCTGCCGAAGTGCTTTATTGAGGCGCGCTCCGATTTTGTCATGTCAGCCCGACACATGGGCTGGCGGTTTCGGAGCTTGCGCTGAACGCCAGCGTCGAGTCGCTCGCGGCGGCCGTGGAAGTGCCAGGGCTCGAGCGGCCTTCCGCAGCAACTCGGACCAGCGAACGCGGTAACCGCCAGGTCGGTCGTCTCGCGCACGCACTGACCTCGGATGTGCCCCCCTGGGGCAAGGGATTTGGATCTCGACAGCCCAGATTCTCCTTGCCCCGGGGGCAGCTTTCCTACCGGTGATTCTGCGTAGCTAGGGCAACGGCGGGATCGTGTTGAACACGCCCCACGGGGTGTGCTTACCCGCTCCGTTGATGCTGGCCGGCCCGCTAATGCCCGGAATTCCCGGGATATAGGCGTCGCCGATGTACAGGTACAGCGGCCGGCCGTTGTAGGTCACCTGGTAGGTGCCGTCGGGCCTGACGATGATCCCCAGGGCGTGCTGGTCAACGCCGGGCCCGGCTTCGGGCCGCTTGGAGGTGAGGACCGGTGGCCAGTTGAGGGCACACTTCCCCTGGCACGCGCTCGTGTGGCGCCTGTCAGTGCTCAAGGTGTAGACGGGGAAGGGCGCCTGGGGCAGGAGGCTGAAGTCATCGTTCATCGTCGCGGCCAGTACGGTCTTGTCGGGCCCGGTGGCGCCGCCGACCGGCGCGGTCTCAAGCCGGAGTTGAGCCTGACTTGGTGCAGGGAGGCCCCGCCTCGGCTGGACCAGGTACCAGATGCCCGTGGGACTGGTCACTGGGTCGAACAAGTTAGCCCCATCCGTTTCCGCCATATCCCCCGGCGGTTCGTCCAGGAAGAACCGGTACAACGGCAGGCCGGCGTAGGTCACCTGCCGCACACGATGCAGGCCGGGCAGGTCGGTGCGGGTCACCGTCCCGAGGAGTCTGGGGTTGACCCCGGGCCCTGCGATGGGGGCACCCTTGGTGAGGAGCGCGGGCCAGAGGACAGTGTCGCAAGGCTTCCCTGTGGGGTTCGTGTTGTCGCTACACGCGAACGGCGCGCCGGTCAGCGCGTGGAGCTGGTCCGAGGTGAGCAGGTACAGCGAGCATCCGGCGTAGCCGCCCGAACCAACCACCAGCACCCTGCCATACGGTGTCGATGCAGCCGACACGGTCGCACGGCCAGTCGGGGCGCTGGTCACGGGAGTGGCGCAAGAACTACTGGTGCTTTGGGTACTTCGGGCGCTCGCGGGTGAGCCGGGCACAAGGGCCATGGCAACCAGGCCCAGAGTGAGCGTGGCGGCTGCGGGACGGCCTGCAACAAGCCTGCCGAACCGGCGAAACAGCGTCATGACGACCTCCATCCGGTCATGGTGCCGGCCGCGGGAGCGGCGAGGACCAATCTGAGCGGCGGCGGGCCGGCGCTGGGATATCACGACGCCACGCCGGTGTAGAAGTACGGGTCGAGGACCCGCACCTCGCTGATCGAGTCGACGGGCAGGCCGTTGGCCAGCGCCGCGCGTTCGACCGATTCGGGGCTCGGGCTGTCGTAGATGCAGACCGTCTTGGTGTGGTCGATCGAGACGTAGGACGTGATCCAGGTGACGGACTCCTCGGCGTTGTTCTCGACCACGCCGAGGCAGGTCTTGGCGCCGTCGGCGGTCACCGGAATTGCGAGCCCTTCTGGGAAGGTTCGCTGGACGAGGAAGCGTGGCACGGGCTTCTCCTTTCGGTTGGGGGTCACCGTGGGGCGACTGGGAGTGAGCCAACCAGGGGCCGGCCAGGCGACGGTCGAGTCCTGGTCGAGCCCCGGTGGAGCCAACCGCCGTATCGTCTAGGTGTGAGGGTGAACCTGCTGGGGCCGGTGCGGGTCGATCGGGCGGAGGGAGGCG
>CAWIHB010000023.1:0-67734 GCA_963835775.1 uncultured Actinomycetes bacterium
ACTGGTGCGATGGGCGGCGAGCCGGGGCGGTGGCGGACGTTCGGGGAGCGGGAGATTTACCGGAGTCCGTATACCTGGCTCGGCCAGGTGGATGTGGAACTGCCGGGCGGGGAGCGGTTCTGGCATGACATGATCCGGCTGCACCGGGGGGCGGCGATGGTGCTCGTTGATGAGGCGGATCGGGTGCTGATGCTGTGGCGGCACCGGTTTGTGCAGGACCGGTGGGGGTGGGAGCTTCCGAGTGGCCTGGTCGATGAGGACGAGGAACCAGCCGAGGCGGCCGCACGCGAACTGGAGGAGGAGACCGGGTATCGCGCGGGGCGAGTGGAGCAGCTGATCGCCTTTCAGCCGCGGGCCGGGGCGATCGACGGTGAGCTTTTCGCCTTTGTCGGGCGGGATCCGGAGCGGATCGGGGAGCCGACCGAGGTTAATGAGGCTGCGCGGGTGGAGTGGGTTCCGCTTGCGTCGGTGCCGCAGATGATCGCGGCCGGGGATATCTGGAATGCCGGGTCACTGGTGGCACTGCTGCGGTTCCTCATGGATGGCGGCTAGCGGTGCGCGAGGACCAGGTGCTCGGCTTCGTCTAGGGCTAGGTGCCACGGGTAGGTATCGATGAGGTCCGCGCCATTGCGGGGCGGGTGGGGCTGGAAGCCGCCGGGGCCGATCAGGATGCGGACGCCTTCGGCGCGGAGGGCTTCGACACTGCGGCGGAAGGGCGAACGGCTGGCTAGCGCGGTGTTGACGAATGGCAAGACCACGACCGGAACCTCCAGGCCGGTGGCCTCGGCGAGAACGCCCAGGGCGTAGGTGTCGCTGATGCCCAGGGCCCATTTGTTGATCGTGTTGTAGGTGGCCGGGGCGACAATGATCGCATCGGGAATCTGGGATCTGGGCGCGCCCGGCTTGCTGTACTGGCTGCGGACGCGGCTGCCGGTGGCTTTCTCGATGGCGGCCTGGTCGAAGAAATCGAGGGCGGCGGGGGTGGCGATGATTTGGACCCGCCAACCGCGTTCCCGGGCGAGACCGACGAAGGTGCCGATGGCGGTGGCCGGGCCTGCGCCGCACACGATGACGGACAGGACGCGCCCGTGGGCGTCCTGGGTCACCGGGTGATCCCGATCTGGGTGGCGAACTGCTCGGCGTCACGGCGGATGCCGGGCGGGGCCGAGGTGATGAGGTCGCGGAGGAGGCGGTGGACGGACGGGCGGCCGGTGACTTCCTCGGGGGCGATCTCCTGGGCGGCGCGCAGGGCGATGTAGGCCTTCTCGTGGCGGCCCCATTGCAGGAACGCGCGGGCGGTGTCGATGAGCAGGCTGGCTTTGCGTTCGGTCACGGTGAGGGCGCGCAGGTCGATACCGCGGGCCACGTCGACGGCGGTGCCCGCGTCGCCGAGGGTGACGGCGATGTTGACCCGGTGCTGCCGGGCGTTGACCGGGCCGAAGGCGGTCCAGCGCAGGTTGCCGTCAACTCCGAGCTGCCGGGCGGCGTCGTCGGCCTCGGCGAGCAGGTCATAGGCGGTATTGCGCTGGTCGCGCTGGGCGGCGGCGACCGCGCCGCGGAGCAAGAGCGACCCGTAGACGGACAAGGATTCGGGGGTGTGGGCGGCTACGTCGTGGCCGAGCCGCTGGGCCTGGCTGCTGGCGGTGGTGATGGCCGCGGCGAGGTGGCCGCCGTCCATGAGGGTGTGGGTGATGATCCGGGCGCTCGCGCCGACTGTGACCGGGTCCTGGCTGGCCAGGGCGGCGCGCATGCTGCGGTCGGCGGCCACGGCGGCCACGCCGCGGTCATCGAGCTTGAGCAGCAGCCCGGCCGCGACGTGATGCGCGTCGGCGGACAGCGCGAAGGCGCGGAGCCGTTCGTCGCCGTCGAGCAGCTGGCAGGCGGCGCCGAGGCGGCCGAGCAGGCCGGACAGGTGCGAGATCAGGTCGGTGTAGCGGCAGGCCTGGTACTGCCGCCGGGCGTCATCTGCTGCGCGGGCCAGGGCTCTGATATCGGGTGGGGCGTCCAGTGCTGCCGGGTCTACGGTGTGCCCGATGAGCACGGACGCGAGGGCCTCGGCGTCGGCGGGCGGCCTGGGTTGCGGGATGCCGTCGAGTACCGCGCTGACCATCGTTGCGCCGGTGAGCCCGACGAAGGTACGGCGTCGCACTGGGTCGCCCTCCTGCCTGTCCCCTTCATCGAGGGTAAACAGGTCAGAGGCGAATGGCACCTGGGCGACCGGAGGGGTATCCCCCGGCGGGATGGCCCGGGGAGATCCAGGTCGCCGCGGGGCCAGCCCCAGGCCGATCCGGGCGGGGTCGGGCAGGCCGAGGCCGTCGGCGATGCGCTCGAACACCTCAAGCTTCTCGACCTGCTGGATACCGCGGATGATGTCGCTGACCTTGCCCTGGGGCAGCACGCACGCGATGCCGATCTGGGTCTGGCTGGCTCCGGCGTACTGCTGCACGAGGGCGAAGAACCGGCCGATGTCCCGGTTGCGCAGGGCCGCGATGATCTCGGGTCGCTCCCAGAGCGAGGCCGGGATCTGGATTAGGTCGTCGGCGCGGCCGGGCATGCCGTTGCTCGTTCCTCCGTCCGCGGTTCCCGTGCGGGGGTGCGGCGTGACTGATTGCGAGCTTATATCCCACCTCGGTATACCGCGCGGATATGGGCGCGGGGGCGCGGATCCGTAACCGTATGGTCATGGGAACTAATGGCGGGGCCGGGATGGCTGCCTGTCCGTCGTGTCGCGGGCAGGGGTGGAAATTCCGCCGCTCGCGGCGGGCATTGGTGATCGGGACCTTGATCCGTGTCGCTGCCGAGGCTGTCAGGCAGTCATGCCCGGACTGCGGCGGCTCCGGGCAAGTCCGGGAACTGGCGTAGCCGATGTCTCCTGGCAGCAGCTACACGGACGCCGCATGGCTTGCGATGGCGGAGCGGTCGGCGTTGCGTGCACGACCGGGTGCTCCGCCGTGGATGAAAGCGGAGCTGGTCCGGTTGCGGACGGCGTTCCCGGAGTTCTCGTTCGGCATCTGTCCGGGCTGGCGGGGGCTGATGTTCGAGGCCTGGCGCGAGCCGGGCTCGAGCGGTTTGTGCGCCGTGATCACCCAGGATGCCGGTGAGCTATGGCATGAGCTGGAGATATGCCAGCGAGCAGGTTGATCACCCTCACTAGAGCCGGGCGCGCACTCTGCCCGGCTCGATATCGGGAGCACGTTATGACTGTCGAAGATCCCCGGCGTATGCGGATCGCTGGCCAGGTAGCCGCTCAGGTGGCGGGTGCCGGGTGGGACGCTGCGTCGTACCGGTGCCCTTGCGGGTTCGCCGGTGATGACGCCAGTGAATTCGACCGCCACCTGGAGGCCGTCGATGACGCCGGGCTGGAGCATTTCGAGGTGCTGGACGGCTGGACCTTGGAGCAGGTGAGGCAGTGGCAAGCCGCTGCCATCACACCGGACGCTCCAATGACGGTGCGTGCCGCCGGGGCTTGAAAAACAAGGTCACGGCGTGGCAACGGACCATGAAGAACACCTTGGGCTGCGGGAGATTGCAGGAGCCGCGTGCCCTGTCGTTAGTGCGGGGTCGGTCCGGCCGGGGGCTGACCAGGGAAGGCGTCCAGGTGGCGGCTTTGGCCAAAGG
The DNA here is from genome assembly GCA_963835775.1 of uncultured Actinomycetes bacterium. Lineage (GTDB taxonomy): Bacteria > Actinomycetota > Actinomycetes > Streptosporangiales > Streptosporangiaceae > Palsa-504. The sequence continues at coordinate 3,619 of CAWIHB010000023.1, forward strand.
GGGTGACAGCTAGGCAGTCGGGCAGTAGTGTGCTTGGGTAGACAGGTTACTTGAGTAAGGCGCATGTCATGCCCTATGAGTACACTCCGCCCAAGTACGCCCAGGTGATCGACGAGCTGCGGCGGCGGATCGAGTCCGGGGAGTACCCGCCGGGGTCGCTGCTGCCCAGTGAGCATCAGCTGAGTGAGGAGTTTCAGATCGCCCGGCCGACTGTGGTGCGGGCGCTGCGGGTGCTGCGTCAGGACGGGTGGATCGAGACCCAGCAGGGCAAGGGTAGTTTCGTCCGGGGCCGCCCGGCGCTGGCCGGGCTGGAATCCCAGCGGACCGGTGAAGAAGCCCTGAACCGCGAGGAGGCCCGGGAGCCGGGCGAAGTGATCGAGGCGGGCATCACTCCCCCGCCGCCCCGGGTGGCCACGCTGCTGGGCGCCGTGGGGAAGGGCGGGGTGCTGGCACGGCGGGTGCTGGTCCGCCGGGACGGCGAGCCCGCGGAGCTGGTCACCTGGTGGGTGCCCGCGGCGCTGGCCGAAGGCACCGACCTCGGTAAGAGCGAGCTGTTGCAGGGCGGGGTCCGGGGGCACCTGTCCCGGCGCAAGGGCGCCCGGGTGGATCACGTCCTGGAGCAGGTCACCGCCCGGCATCCCAGCAGCGGAGAAGCGAAGCTGCTGGGCGTCGGCAAGTCGGCGGCGATGCTGGTCATGTACGTGGCCGCGAGGGACGCCTCGGGCGCCCCGGTGCTGGTGCTGGAGGTCGTGATGCCAGGTGACCGGCACGAGCTCGAGGACGCCTACCAGGTCGGCTGAGACTGCTCCGGATTCCCTGGCCTGATCACTTGACTAAGCATGTGGTATCGTCGTACCTTGAAAGGACTTGCTTAGTCAACTGGCCAAGCAAGCCGGTATCTACAAGGAGTTGCCAATGGCTCTTCAAGGTCCGATTCCGGTGGAGTTCGGCGTGGTGTTCCCGTCCGGGGCTTACGCGGCTGGCGCGTTCGAGCCGGTGCGGAACTTCGACGCCTCCACCGGAGAGAGGTTCGTCCAGTCCATCGACAAGGCCTCCGGGCTGCCGCTGTGGGTCATCGAGGTCATCGACCCCGACCCGCAGGCCAGGACCCGGGCGGTCAAGGTCAAGGTCGCCGCCCAGGCCCAGCCGGTCATCCCGGCCGCCCCGCCGGGGTCGCCGTTCGTGCCGGTGGAGTTCACCGGGCTGACCGTGACGCCGTACGTGAACCAGGCCGGGCGGCTGGCCTACTCGATCAAGGCAACCGGCATCCGGCCGCCCGGGCGAGGCCGTCCCGGCGCAGAGGTCAGGGAGGTAGCGGCATGAAAAGCGGCGGCGGGTCGTCCGCACACATCGGCATATACGTCGGCGAGGACTGGTGGACGTTCCTGAGCACGTACGACGACCACACGCCGATCCTGGACGTCACGTGCGGGTCAACCTCGGTGTCGCTGTCCGTCGCCGACCGCAAGACCGGCGCGGCGGCAGTGGAGTTCGCCCGGGACCTGGCCGGCAAGGCGGCCAGGTTCGCCGCTGAGGTCGAGCGGCTGCACGCCCAGGAACACGACGGCGACAGCGAGGCCTGCACGGCCCGCCAGAGCCGCGGGGATGGTGAGGCGGCCTGATGGTGATCGCGGGTGGGGCGGCAGGAACGGGCATTCCTGCCGCCCCAGGTGTCTCCCCCTGCTGGCGCATGCGGAGAGGAGCTGAGTCTAATGCCGCGCGGCCGTAACGGGGTGATGGGCGAGCAGCTCGCCCAGGTCGACAACCGCGACCCGTTCGCGCCCCCGGTCTGGCGGTCCCCCGTGTACCGCACCCCGGAGCCTGTCATCTTCGTCGTCCAGCTCATCCGGCTGCTGTGGCGGGTGCTGTGGTTCGCCCTCACTCATCCGCTGGCGGATGCCGTCGCGACGCTGATCGTGGTCGCCTGGCTAGGCCTGGGCTGGCCCGGTGTCGTCGGCCTGGCGTTGGCCGCCGTAGCGGGCCTGGCTGGGCTGCGGGTGATCCAGCCGGAGTGGTTCGCGCGATTCGTGGCGGTGCTGGTGCGGGACTGGTGGCGGTGGTGGTTCTACCGGCGCCGCTGGAAGGCCGCCATGACCCTGGCCGGGCTTGCGCCGGATTACCGGGGCCAGCCGATGCTGCCCGTGCTCGATCGGGTGCATCGGGCCGGGGCGGTTGACCTGGTACGGGTCGGCCTGGTGACCGGACAGGCACCCGCCGACTTCGCCGAGCGGTCGGAGAACCTGGCGCATGCGTTTGGAGCGCGCCTGTGCCGTGTCCGCGACGTCACGCCCGGTGTGCTGGTGCTGGAACTGGTCCGCGCGGACACCCTCGCCGACCCGATCCCCGCCCTGCCGATATCGGGCGAGGTGGACCTGGCCGCGCTGCCGATCGGCCGGTGCGAGGACGGATCGACCTGGCGGCTGCGGCTGGCCGCCACACATGTGCTGATCGCCGGGGCTACCGGGTCGGGGAAGGGCTCGGTGATCTGGTCGCTGATCCGCGCTTTGCTGCCCGCCATCGCGGCCGGATGGGGGCAAGTGTGGGCGCTGGATCCCAAGCGGATGGAGCTGTCCTTCGGCCGGGCGCTGTTCCACCGGTATGCCTGCCAGGCCGCCGCCATGGTCGAACTGCTGGAGGCCGCCGTCGCCGAGATGCACGACCGGGCGGAGCAGTTCGGCGGCCGGACCCGCACCTTCACCCCCTCCCTGGACTTCCCGTTCCTGGTGATCCTGGTCGATGAGCTGGCCTTCCTGACCGCCTACCAGCCCGAACGCGACCTGCGCAAGCGCGCCGAGGCCGCCATCGCGACCCTGACCAGCCAGGGCCGGTCGGTCGGCGTCTGCGTGGTCGGCGCCCTGCAAGACCCGCGCAAGGACGTGATCAGCCTGCGGAACCTGTTCTCCACCCGCATCGCCCTGCGCCTGGATGAGTCCGATCAGGTGGACATGGTGCTCGGCGACGGCGCCCGGGACCGCGGCGCCCTGGCCGACCAGATCTCCCCCGTCCCCTGGACCGGCGCCGGGGTCGGATATGTGCGGCTGGAGGCATCCCCCGACCCGGTGCGGGTCCGCGCGGCGTACGTCACCGACGACGACATCTGCGCGATGGCCGCGACGGTCGGATACCTGCCGGGCGGTGGCCTATGAGGGAGACCGCGTGGCGGACTGACGAGCCCTGCCCGGTATGCGAGACCGGACTGGTCCTGATCGACAACGGGAGCTCCACCCTGCGAGCTGAATGCCGCCTGTGCGGCTACGCCGGGCCGTTCGATGCCGACGACGTGGAGGGCGGATGGTGACCGGGGCGGACCGGCAGGGGACGCGGGCACAGCGGCTAGCGATGCCGCTGGCCCGCACCGTGGTCAAGGACCTGGCCGCCGAGCACGGCGCGTGCCAGCGGCCGGTGCAGCTGCGCCGCACCGAGATCGACACCGGATACGTCGAGCAGGTCCTCATCCCGTGCGGGCACACCCTGGCCTCGGTGTGCTCGCCCTGCGCCGAACGCGCCCGGATCCTGCGGGCCACCCAGTGCCGCGAAGGCTGGCACCTGGACCACGAACCCGTCATCGAGCCGGACCCGGCCACCAGGGAGCAGAGAAGCCTGGTCACCGACCGCGCCGAGGCGCAAGCCGACCACGACGCGCTGGCCAATGAGGGTCTCGATACGGCCGACCTGGACGAGCGGATCGGCGAGCTGGATGAGCAGATTACCGACGCGGGGATGCGCGGCACCGTGCTCCCGAATCAGTCGCGCCGTCACCGGTCGACCAGGCGCAGGCAGGACGCCGCGCCGTTGCCTCGCCGAACGGTCAGTAACCGGACGGTCGGCAAGACCTATACCGCGCCGGACGGGAAGACCTTCCGGCCGTCCCTGTTCGTGACGTTGACCTGCCCGTCTTATGGCCGGGTCTGCGAGGGCGGAGCACCCGCCGACCCGGACAACTATGATTATCGCCGGGCGGCCCGGGACGCGCTGCACTTCGCCGCGCTGTTCGACCGGTTCATCCAGAACCTGCGCCGCCTGGTCGGCTATGACCTGCAGTACTTCGCCGCCGTCGAACCCCAGCGGCGGCTTGCCCCGCATGTTCACATCGCGATCCGCGGCACCATCTCCCGCACCGAGCTCCGCGAAGTCATCGCCGCCACTTACCACCAAGTCTGGTGGCCCTCCACCGAGGCCGTGAAGTTCGACAGCGGGCACCTGCCGGTCTGGGACGAGCACACCGGCAACTACCTCGACCCGGACACCGGCGAAGTGCTCCCGACATGGGATCAGGCTCTGGACGCCATCGGCGACGGTGACGAGCCGCTGCACGTGGCCCGGTACGGTACCCGGTTCGACGCCCAGGGCGTGCTCGCCGGATCACGCGATGCCAGCCGGTGCATCGGCTACCTCACCAAGTACCTGACCAAGCATGTAGGCGACTGCCACCAAGCCGCCACCGACGCCGAGGCCGCCCACGCCGGGCGGCTCGCCGACATGCTCCGCTACGAGCCATGCTCGCCGACATGCGCGAACTGGCTCCGCTACGGCATCCAGCCAAAGAACGCCCGGCCGGGCCTGAGGCCGGGATGCTGCAAGGGCAAGGCCCACCGCCGCGAGTACCTCGGCTACGCCGGGCGCCGCGTGCTGGTCTCCCGTAAATGGTCCGGCAAGACCCTGGCCGACCACCGCGCCGACCGCAAGGCCTGGCTGACCGGGATGCTCGGACTTCCGGCAACCGACGCCAGCCGCTACACCTGGGAACCCGTCAAACCCGGCGATCCGGACCACATGCCCAACGGCCAACGGCTCCTGCACGTCGTCGCCGACCGGATCCAATGGCAAACCGCACTCGAACAAGCCCGCCGCAGAACCGCCGAGGCGGATCTTCCGGCAACTGGCACGGCGGCATGAGCACCCCACAGCGGGAGGGGCCGGCCGAGGACCCGTTCGCCGGTCTCCCGCTTCTGATACCAGTCCCGCGAGCGGCCCAACTGCTCGGCATCAGCCGGGCGGCTGCCTACCGCTTCGCCAGCGCGGGCGATCTTCCCACCAAGCGGCTTGGCCGTCGTGTGTACGTCGTGTCGGCCAAGCTCCGCGAGTTCATCGAGACGGAGGACAAAGCCGCATGAAAGGGCGCGTCTACAGGCGTGGCAAGAGCTGGTATTACCGGTTCGACATCGAGCCTGACCCGCTGACGGGCAAACGTCGGCAGGTGAACGGGAGCGGGTATCGGACAGAGCGCGACGCCTGGAAGGAATGCCGGGCCGCGATGGCCGACCACGAAAAGGGACGCTTGGTCAGCTCGTCTCGCCGCAAGGTGGGCGAGGCCCTGGAGGAGTGGCTCACCCGAATCGAGCACTCGATCAAGCCATCGATGGTGCAGAACTGGCGAAATTACGCCGCCTACTACGTGGTGCCCTACATTGGGCAGCGGGACATACAGGAGATCAACGGCGCCGTCTGCGATGCGCTATATGCGAAGCTGCTCGCAGAGGGGCGCGTTAAAGCCAAGCCGAAGAAGCGGACCAGCATCCAAGCTGTTCACACGCGTCGGTTCGCGCCGGATGGCCGGGAGATGCCGTGTCGGCCTTACAGCTACGACACGTTGCGGTGTCATCGCAAGCACGCCGCAAATGACCCGCTGATAGGCCAGCCGATCAAGTCAAAGAAGCTCGGCCAGCGTGCAGCCGAAGACGCCAGCGAAGCGACACAGCGGAAGCTGTCGCCCGGCCTGGAACCCAAGACGGTCGTGAACACGCACCGAATGCTCCACCGGGCCTGGGAAGATTTCGCGGTGTGGGGATGGGCGAAGCGGAACGTCGTCAGCGACGCACATCCTCCCCGTGTGCCGCGCAAGGGCCGGAAGGTTTGGACGGTCGCCCAGCTTCAGACTTTTCTGCAACGCGCCCGGTCTGACCGGTTCTTCGCGCTGTGGGTACTGGAAGCCACCTCGGGCATGCGGCGCTGCGAGCTGGCAGGAGCTCACCGTGACCTGCTCGACCTCGACGCCGGAACGCTCGCCATAGAAACGACGCGGGTCGTTGTCGACGGCCGGGTGATCGAGTCGGACGGCAAGACCGAGAACGCTCAGCACGTGCTGGCGCTCGACCCGTTCACGCTGGCCGCCCTGAAGATGCATGTCGACCTGCTCGACCAGGAGCGGCGCGAACTCGGACCGGACTACCACGATCACGGCGTGCTGTTCTGCTGGGAAGACGGCAGGCCTCCGCACCCGGACACGATCACGCGGCGATTCAAGCAGCTCGCCGCGGCGGCTGGCCTGCCGGAGATCGACCTGCACGACGTGCGGCACAGCTACGCCACCGCGGGCCGCGATGCGAAGATCGACTGGAAGGCGCTCAGCAAGCGCATCGGTCACGCGGACGTGGCGTTCACCATGAAGCAGTACGTACAGACCGACCTTGAAGCGGACCGCCAGGTGGCGAACACGCTCGCGGAGCTGATCATCGGCGGCTCGCTCATCTCCATCGACATCGCCGACGACACGGGCGAAGGCGCTGCTTGATCCGGCGCCCGTGCACAAATCCGTGCACAAACCACATGAGAGAGGCCCTCTTCCTGTTCGAAAGAGGGCCTCTGGCCTTGGTAGCGGGGGAGGGATTTGAACCCTCGACCTCTGGGTTATGAGCCCAGCGAGCTACCGAACTGCTCCACCCCGCGTCGGTGTCCTTAACTCTATGAACTCCCGGCGAGCAAAGCAAATCGCGGCCGGAGGCGCGGAGCCGGCACCGGGCTGCGTCATCCAGGGGCCGGCAAGGCGTAGCCTTCCGGGCATGACCGAGGTCGTGATCTACACCGACGGCGCGTGCAGCGGGAACCCGGGGCGGGGCGGCTGGGGCGTGGTGCTGCAGTGGAACGGCACCGTGAAGGAACTGCACGGCGGCGACCCGCAGACCACGAACAACCGGATGGAGCTGATGGCGGCCATCCAGGCCCTGGAGGCGCTGAACCGCCCGGCCACGGTGCAGCTGTACACCGACAGCAAGTACCTGCTGGACGGGATCACCAAGTGGATCCACGGCTGGCAGCGCAACGGCTGGCGGACCGCGGCCAAGCAGCCGGTCAAGAACGCGGACCTGTGGCGCCGGCTGGTCGAGGCGATGGACGGCCACCAGGTCAGCTGGCAGTGGGTCAAAGGCCACGCGGGCGACCCAGGCAACGAGCGGGCCGACGAACTGGCCCGGCTCGGCATCGAGGAAGCGGCCGCCGCAGTCCAGTGACTCAGCGGTGCACGATGTCGGTGTGGTGGCAGAAGTGCATCCGGTCCGGGCCCAGGGCCTGGATCCGCCGCACCGAGTCGCGCCAGGCCCCGGGGTGACCACGAAGCCGTGCACCGGCCAGTGACCGCCGTCCAGGCCCTGCAGGCTGGCCAGGTGCAGCCGCCGGATCTGCAGGCTCATGGGCGCGCGCCTCAGTGCGCGGGCGGGCTGCGCCGCACCACGAACACGACCGCGCCGACGATCAGTGCGCCGCCGCCGAGCATGGCCGGGGTCAGCCGCTCGTTCAGGATCAGCGTGCCGAGCAGCACCGCGATCACCGGGTTCACGTAGGCGTAGGTGGCCACCGTGGCGGTGGGCAGCGACCGGACCGCGATGCCGTAGGCCGAGAAGGCCACGATGGAGCCGATCACGATCAGGTAGCCCAGGGCCAGCCAGGACCGCGCGGATATCTGCCCGAGGTGCAGCGAGCCGAACTCCCCGGCCGCCGCGCCCAGCGCCAGCAGCGCGGCGCCGCCGCACAGCAGCTGCATGCCGCTGGCCAGCGCCGGGCTGGACGGGATGGTCACCCGGCGGGCCATGATCGTGCCCAGCGCCCACATGGCCGCGGCGCCCAGGATGATGACCACGCCCAGGGCGGAGATCCCGTGCGAACGGCCGCCCAGCCCGGACAGCAGGCCGACCCCGGCCAGCCCGAGCAGCAGCCCGCCCATCGGCGCGAGCCCGAGCCGGGCGTGGTTCAGCACCGCGTCCATCCCCAGCAGCCACAGCGGCACCGTAGCCACCAGCAGCGCCGCCAGCCCGGAAGGCACCGTCTGCTCCCCGATCCCGACCAGCCCGTTGGCCACCAGCAGCAGGATCCCCACGATCGCGCAGCCCACCCACTCCTTGCGGGTCGGCTTCACCCGCGAGCCGAAGGGGCGCGGCGCCGCCTGGACTGAGGAGCGACGAAGGAGCGACGAGGGAAGGCTGCGCCTCAAGGCGCCCCGGAGGCGAGCAAAAGACACTGCGAACATAATCAGGCCGGCGACCAGGTTGCGGGCGGCGGCCATGAGCAGGGGCGGCATGGTCTCGACGCCGACCCGGATGGCGAGATAGGTGCTGCCCCAGACGATGTAGACGATGACCAGGCAGATCCAGGCGACCAGGCTGACCCGCCGCTCCGCTGAGGCCTTTTCTTCGGGCCGAACGGGCCGTGGTGCTTGCTGCGGGTCCGCTTCCACGCTCATGATCCTCAAGCTTGCCAGGCGTCAGCCGCGCCGACGAGTGGCAGGATCGCCAACCTTGGGGGAAATCCTGCCAGGCGCGTGGGCTGCAGGCCCCGGCGGGCGTGGATACGCTAGCGGCGTGCCCGATCGCCGCCTGACCCGCCCGCCGGCGCCGCCGGCCAAACGAGCACTGCGGAACAGTCCCTGGCTGCGGGCCGGGCTGCTGGCCGGGCTGCTGGCCGCCGCGGCCGGGCTGGCCGTGTGGGGGCTGGCCTCGCAGTGGGACGCGGTGCGCGCCGCGCTGGACAAGCTGGCTGGCTGGGAGGTGGCCGGGGCGTTCGGCTGCGCGCTGGCCGGGCTGGGCTGCATGATGCTGGCCTGGCGGGCGCTGCTGGCCGACCTGGGCTCGCCGCTGCCGCTGCCGGCCGCGATCCGGGTCATGTTCGTCGGGCAGGTGGCCAAGTACGTGCCGGGAGCGGTGTGGGCGGTGGCCGCGCAGGTCGAGCTGGCCCGCGACCACGGCGTCCCGCGCCGGCGCAGCGGCGCGGCCAGCCTGGTGGCCATGGCCGTCACGCTGGTGGTCGGGCTGATCGCGGCGGGCGTGATGCTGCCGCTGGTCTCGATGCACGCGGCGCGGCACTACTGGTGGGTGCTGGCCCTCACCCCGCTGGCCGCGGCCTGCCTGTATCCCAAGGTGACCAAGTCCGTCCTGGACCTGGTGCTCAGGGCCGCGCGCAGGCCGCCGCTGGAGAAGCCGGTGAGCGGGGCCGGGATGGCCCGGGCGCTGGCCTGGACCACGCTGGGCTGGCTGTTCTACGGCGCGCAGGCCTGGCTGCTGATCAGCGAGTTCGCGGGCCGCAGCGTGCACGTGTTCGCGCTGGCCCTGGGCGGCTACGCGCTGGCCTGGGCGGTGGGCTTCCTGATCATCTTCGTCCCGGGCGGCATCGGCCCGCGGGAACTGGCGCTCATCGCCGTGCTGGCCCCGGTCATCCCGTCGGCGTCCGCGCTGGTCGTCGCGCTGGCCTCGCGGGTGGTGATGACCGCGGGCGACCTGGCCTGGGCGGGCGTGGGGCTGGCCGTCGGCCGGGCCGGGCGGGCTACCCGGCCAGCAGCACCCGCAGATAGGCAGCCCAGTACGGCTCCGGGTCCACGGCCCTGACCTCGGCCCGCAGCCGCTGGGCCGTACCCGGCGCGGCGAACTCGTTCAGCACCCGGGCCAGGTCGGCGACGTCGCCCGGCGCGCAGGTCAGGCCGTCCACGCCGTCGCGCACCGCCTCGGCCAGCGCCCCGGCGGTGGTGCTGATGACCGGCACGCCGAGGGAGAAGGCGAGCAGGACGTTCTGCGAGGCGGTCGCCTCACGGTAGGGCAGCACCAGCGCGTCGGCCGCGGCGAACAGGGCCGGGATCTCCCGGGCCGGCAGGTACCCGGGCCGCAGCGTCACCCGTTTGGCCAGGCCGAGGTCGGTGATCAGGTCTTGTGTTTCCGCGGTGCCGCCCCAGAACTCCCCGGCCACGGTGAGCGTGACCTGCGGGGGTGTCCGGGTCAGGGCGCGCAGCAGGACGTCGAGGCCCTTGTAGGGGCGGACGATGCCGAAGAAAAGGAGCCGGCATTGCGGGCCGACGGGCGGCCCGGACCGTTCGGCCTCATGATCTTCATCGGGGGCGGCGGGGAGAGCGGGCGCGGCGGCCGGGAGGTGCGGCGGGATCCGGGCTACCACGATGGGCACGTCGGGGGCCAGGTCGCGGGCCTGCGCGGCCTGTTCGGCGGAGTGCACGATCACCGTGTCCACGCGGGACAGGAGGGTCCGGGTCAGGGTCACGTCGCCGGGGCGGCGTTCGTGTGGCAGGACGTTGTGGCAGATGACCATGGTGCGGGGGTGCTCCGCCTTCCTGGAGCCGAGGGTCAGGCCGGTGAGGACGGACAGGTAGGAGGGCACCTGCAGCGGGGTGAGCAGGGCGAAGATGACCAGGTCGGCCGTGCGGAGGCGGCGGCCCGCGGCCACCCAGCCGTCCGGGCGGTACCAGGCCAGGCGGCGGTAGGTGCGCGGGTAGGGCCAGCCCTCGGGGGTATCCACGGTCTGCCGGCCGGGGTAGAGCCGGGCCGGGTACTGGGCCTTCCAGGATTCGATGATCACGTCATGGCCCGCGGCCGCGAGCCGGTGCGCTAGTTCGGTGGTGTGCCGCGCGCCGCCGCCCTTGTACGGGTGCGCGGGCCCGATCAGCGCGATCCTCATGTGTCCCTGCTCACTAGTCTGGGTCCATCAGTCTGTGCTCACTAGTCTGGGCCCATCAGTCTGTGCTCATCAGTCTGTGCTCATCAGTCTGTGCTCATCAGTCTGTGCTCATCAGTCTGGGCGGGAGCGCACGATCAGGTCGGCCAGCAGGGCCAGCGAGGCCAGGATCAGGCCGGTCACGAAGATCAGGATCGTGTCGTTGGCGAAGTGCAGCGGATGCACCACCAGGTCGTAGATGCCCTTGGCGATGCCCAGGCCGAGCAGGAACAGGGCCGGCGGCATGAGCACCTTGAGCGGGTTGAAGTACATGACCATGCGCAGCACCTGGAGCACGTACCGGTAGGCGTCGGAGAAGAAGTGGAACTTGCTCCGGCCGGCCCGCTTGGCGTACTCGATCGGGATGTACCGCACCTCGTGCTCGTTGGACAGGAAGGCCAGCGTGATCGTGGTCACGCAGGAGAACCCGGGGGGCAGCAGCCGCAGGTAGGGACGGGCCACCGTGCGGCGGAAGGCCCGCAGGCCGGAATTCAGGTCCGGGATGTCGGCGTTGGTGAGGCGTTCGGCCAGCTTGCGGACGAACCACTTGGCCGGCACACGGAAGATCTTGAGGCTGCCTTCCTCGCTGGTGCGCGCGCCGACCACCTGGTCGATCGTCGGGTCCTGGTCGAGGATGGTGACGAACTCGGGGATCCGCTCGTTCGGGTAGGTCAGGTCGGCGTCGGTCCAGACCACGATGTCGCCCCGGGCCTGCTGGCTGCCGATGCGCCGCACGGTGCCGGCGCCGCCGTTGCGCGGGAAGTGGATCACTTTGAGGTTCGGGAAGTCGGGCTCGGCGCGGCGCAGCCGGGCCAGCGTCTCGTCGGTCGAGCCGTCGTCGACGGCGAGCAGTTCGTAGGGAATCCCGCTCTTGTCCATCGCGCCGCAGATCCGCTCGACCTCGAGCAGGACGTGCTGTTCCTCGTTGTAGCAGGGCAGCACGATGGAGGCGTGCGGAACCGCGGGGTCCGCGGGATGCGCAGGCTCCGCGGGCTGCTCCAGCGGGAAAGTGCTCACGACCGGCGAGGATACTCCGCTGCCCGGGGTTTCGCGGCCGGTAGGCCCGAGGCTGGTCACGCTAGGTGGCCGGAGGGGGCCCGCTGGTGAGCGGCTGGACCATCCACACCGTGTAGTGGATCAGCCAGGTCCGGGTGGGCGGGGCGGTCAGGTTGTGGGCTTCCTGCGTGGTCAGCAGGTTGAGTACCTCGACCGGAGAGGCGCCGTACGGGGTCAGTTCTGATGGCTGCTGGGCGAGCAGCACCGGGCGGCGGCCAGCCCGCCTGATGCCGTCGATCACCGCGCTGACATTGGCCGGGCTGACCACGGTCAGCTGCGCCGTGGGGGTATCGCATACGCCGCGGACGAGCTGGGCGAACCGGTCGGCGGTGAGCGAGTCGACGATGACCACCGAGGCGTCCGGCCCGATCGCCGTGCACAGCTTGTTCACCGCGGTCAGCTCGCCCGCGCCGATGGTGCGGAACGCCATGCCGTGCGCGCTCAGGTGACTGCCGGAACCGGAGGAGTTGCGGGCGGAACCGAGGTCCAGGTTGGTCAGCGCGGGCGGGATCAGCAGCGAAGCCGCGCAGAACGTGGCCACCACGGCGCTGGTGGCCCGGTTGCGGCCGAGCAGCCCGGCGCGTTCCCGCAGCCAGGCGGTGGCCCAGATGGCACCCAGGATCAGGCCGGGGAGCACGAACGGGACCAGCCGCCTGCTGGCCCAAGGCTGATCCGGGGACACCGCGGGCCGCCACAGCACGGTCACGATGACCCAGATGGCGATGAGCAGCGGCAGCGCCCAGATGCGGGCCTCAGCGTCCGGGTCCTTCCAGGTCAACAGGGCCCGGACGCAGCGGCGGGCCAGCAGGGCCAGGCCGAAGGCGCCCAGCAGCACCGCGGGCAGGCCGATGTACCAGATGACCCAGTACAGGCTGTCCTGGTAGTACTGCTGTTTTCCGTCGATGGGGAGGCCGGCCAGCTTCTGGAGTTCGGCGACGTAGGCGATGGAGGTGGGATCGGTCTCACCCGCGACGGTCTGCACCAGCGGCCGGATGGCGAAGCCGACGAAGACCAGGACGGTTGCTAGGGCGGCGGCCTCAGGGAGCCAGCGGGTGGTCTGATTCGGCAGCCAGCCGCGCAGGCGGGTCAGGGCCTTCCGGTTCAGCGCCAGCAGGACGCCGGCCAGCGTGATGAGGATGATCAGGCCGGTGATCAGGGCCAGCGGGCGCAGCGAGGGCGCCTCGAGGTCCAGGTAGGGGCGGGACAGGAGATAGCCGTCGGCCAGGCCGTAGCCCACCCCGATGACCAGGCCGATCCCGAACGGGATGCCCTGCCTGCGGCGCGCGGCGAGCAGCACGCCGAGGAACGGGACGGCGGGCAGGATGTCGCTGAGACCATCGATGCGGACCAGGATGGTCAGGCCGAGGGTCAGGCCGGCCAGGGCGGCCAGGACCATGTCCTGGGCCGGGTAGTGCGTGGTTTCGCTTGTTCGTCTGTGCCTGCTGATCACCATGGAGTCGATCAGCAGGCACAGACCACCGAACAGCAGGACCTGGGCCAGCGGCTCGCTGAACGTGCTGCGGCTGGTGTACTGCTCGGGCAGGCTCACGGCCAGCACCGCGGCCGCGGCGGGTGCCCACCGCGCCCCGGCCAGGCCGGCCAGGCCCCCGAACGAGAGCACCGCGCACGCGCCGATCAGCGGCGTGGTCACCAGCGCGGCCGGGATCCCGCCCAGCCAGATCGCCGCGGCCAGCACCAGCGGCATCCCGGTCATGAACTGCGGGGCGAGCCCGGAGCCGACCGGATAGTAGTTGATGCTGACGGACGTCAGGCCGGCGTGCGGGCCGCCGAACGCCTCCAGCGAGTCGGGGATGGGCAGCACGCCGTGGTGCGCGATCCAGTACCCGACCTGGAGGTAGGTGGCCGGGTCGCGGAGGTAGATGATCTGTTCGGTGCGCTCGGCGATCTGCCAGATGGCGAACACGACCGCCACGGCTACGGTGGCCGCGACCGTCCACCAGGGCACCGGAGCGCGGTCTTGTCTGGCCGGCTGCGCTTCGGGCTGCGGCTGCGCTTCGGGCTGCGGTCCGGTTTGCGGTACGGCCTGCGGCTTGGTGCGGACGCGGAGGCGCAGGCCGGGCCAGTTCGCGGGCAGTTGCCGCAGTGCGAAGTAGCACAGCCCGACCGCCAGCGGGGCGGACATGAAGACCATGGGTGGCGCGGTGAGCCGTCCGGTGAGCAGCAGCGGGAGCCCCGGCAGTAGCCAGGCCGCGGCCACCAGCGCCGGCACCACGGTGATTGCGGCGAACACCAGGCCAGGCATCCGCGGTTGAGGTCGCCCCGGGCTTGGCCCGGGCGCGGCTGCTCCAGCCGCCGCTGGCTCGGCCGCGCTTGCCGCGGGGGCGCTTGCCGCGGGTGCGGTCTGTGCGGGTGCGGTGGGCTCGGCCGCGCTTGACTCGGCGGAGCTCGGTTCGGCAGGGCTCGGTTCGGCAGGGCTCGGTTCGGCAGGGCTCGGTTCGGCAGAGCCTTTTCCGGCCGCGATCGCCTCGTGCGCAGAACCTTGCTCGGTGTCGTCTGGCTCGGTGTCGTCCGGCTCGGTGTCGTCCGGCTCGGTGTCGTCTGGCTCTGCGGCGTCCGGCTCGGTCGCGTCCGGTTCGGTGACGTCCTGTTCCGGGGTTGCGTCCTCGACCGCTGGAAGCGGCGCAGTCTTATCGTCTACCTCAGGAACCTCAGTGACCCCAGAGGCATGCGGTTCACGACGCACGGACCTACTTTAGGGCCTGAGTCCGGAGCGGAAGCCCTCCGCGGGGCGACGCGTGGAACGGGATGGCACGGGATGGACCGCCCGCACTATGAAGCTGCTGATCGGCGAGCCCGAGGACACCGGGACCGCCGGCGCTGCTGTCGCAGCGGCCTGGCCTTGCCGACGTTTCGAGGGAGCTGTGATCACCATGACTGCGATGCCGCCCGAGCCGGATTTCAGGAACCTGCCACCCCCGCCCGCCTTCCCGCCGCCCGTCTATCCGCCGCCGGAGCAGTATGCACCCAGGCAGCGGCGTCGCGCCTTCAGCGTCGTGCGCATTGCCTGCGGCGTCCTGTGGGCGGCGTTCACGGTCATCCTGGCCGCGGGTACCGTCATGGAGTGGCTGACCGGCTTGCACGCGGCGTCTATCATGTGCTTCGTCTTCGCCGTGGGCTGCGGCTGGTACGACTACCGGATCTGGACGTTCAGGGCCCGCCGGCTCTGGTTCTTATCCGCGGGCCTGCCATAGCGGCCCGTCCTGGCGCCAGTGCCCGCAGGCGCCCTGATCCGCCAGAGCGGGCGAAAGGCGCCGAAATCGCCGCCTCACGGCACTTCCGCCCCATCGTCAGAGGTATCCAGTAGCCGCCAGGAGAGCGCGAGCGAACCGGTTGAGTTCCAGGGCGGGCAGCTGTCCTAGGTGAAACCAGGCAACTTCGGTGAGTTCACCGTCGGCGGGTGCGGGGCGGCCGCTGGTGATCTCAGCTTCGTACACGGTGGTGACGTAGGCGGCGCGGTCCCCGTTGGGGTAGCTCACCTCGTAGTCCGGGCCGCCGAGCACGTCGAGCAGCCGGGTGAGCCGGATCTCGACGCCGATCTCCTCGCGGGCCTCCCGGACGGATCGTGGCCGCCGAATTCGGCCAGTGGCTGCGTGAGTGGAAAGACAGGCGGTAAAGCCGTCGGGAGAACTAGGTGACCGGCTCAGGCGCGGTGAGCTCAGCCGGCCTGCGGCCGGCCAGCGAGATGAGCAGCCAGAGCACCATGGCGGCGGGGTAGATGAAGTAGCCGAACCGGGTCGACGGCGCGAGTATGAACATGGCCGACAGGCCGAGGACCAGCCGCACCGTGGCCGCGGGCACGTCCCGGGGCGGCCGGATGACCAGTGAGGTGGCGATGGCCAGCCCGGAACCGATGAGCGCGATGACCACGATGGTGTGGCCCAGGGGGCCGGTCTGGGCCAGCACGTGGCCGAGCAGCGGGCTGGCCGCCTGGGATTTGACGTGGGCCAGGCCGAGCGGAAACAAGATCGTGTTCTTGACCAGCGAGCCGGGCCGCAGCACCGCGAACGGGCCGACGATGACGGCCACCACGGCCAGCGCCCAGGCGGTGAACCGCCAGGCCTCGTGCTGGCCGTCGCGCACGTAGAGCAGCGCGAACGCCACCACCAGAGCTGGCCAGGCGGTGGCCTTCATCGAGGAAGCGACGCCCAGGGCCAGCCCGCCGGCGACCGCGTTCGACTTCCCGGCCCGCCACAGCAGGGCGAACCCGAGGCACATGAACGCGACCATGGGCACGTCGGTGCCGCCCACGCACAGCTCGAAGGCGATGATCGGCGACGCGGTGAGCAGCAGCGCCCAGCGAAGGCAGTCCCGGGCCCCGGCGATCCGCAGCGCGCAGGCGAACACCACCACGAACACGATCCCGAACCAGACCCGGGGGTCGGTGAGCGGGCCATGGCCGAACAGCGCCTGCGGAATGCCGAATGCCGCCATCAGCGGCAGGTAGGGGTTGTAGGCGTTCGGGTTGGTGGTAGTGGCCAGCACCTTGGCGCTCCTGTACGGGGTGCCGTGCTTGATCAGCGTGGTGGCCGAGGTGGCTACCACGCCGACCTCGGGCTCGCCGTGGCCGGTCCACACCATCCACACCAGCGGCACCAGGATGGCGCCGCAGATCATGGCGGCGAGCGCGATGTCCACCCCGGTGGTCGAACGGGACCGCCAGGCCATGACGGCCAGGGCGGCCACCGCGTAGGCGATCGCCGCCGAAGTGCCCCACAGCCGGTGCAGCGGGTCGGTGCTGAACAGCGCGACCCCGCCGCCGAACAGGGCGCAGGCCGCGAGCGCCGCGGCCAGCCAGATCCGGGGCGCGGTTACAACCGATTGCCATCCGTTGTACGCCAGGGCGGGCTCGCTGCCCCCGGCCCCCGTCGTTGGCGCGAGTACGCGAGCACCGCGACTCCACACCGGATATATCTTACGCCCCCGTCCGGCGTGTCCCCTGCGCACCAAGGCTGCCGTGGACCAGGTAGCAGGGATCAGCCGAACGGTCGCTCACCGCCGAGCTAAGGACTAGCTAAGGACTTCAGCCAGGCGGACAGGAAGTCCCAGCCGGCCAGCAGCCACAGGTAGGCGGCCAGCAGCGCGTAGCCCAACGGCACGAAGCCGGCTACGGCGGCCAGCCCGGCCAGCAGCATCCGCCCGTCCCAGCCCAGGCCGAAGCGATCCTGGCGGACCCCCAGGCCGGACCGGGCCCGGTAGGCCAGGTCCATGTGCCGCAGCACCACCGCGGCCAGCACGGCGAACACGACCGGCAGCCAGACGTGCCGGGAGAACCCGAGGGCGGCCAGGAAGACGCCCTCGCCGGTGAGCAGCAGCGGCGGCACCAGCCAGTCCAGCCGCCCGTCGTGCGGGTGGCGGGACCCGAGGCCGGCGAGCAGCATGGCCATGACCGGGGCGAGGATCAGGATGCCGGGCAGGTTGGCCAGCCCGAGCAGAGCCAGGTCGCACGTGACCAGCAGCCCGACCAGCAGGGGCGGCAGCGGCGGCAGCAGGCCCCGGCCGGCCCGGCCCAGCCTGCGGGCCACCGCACCGTCGCCCCGGTAGGCGGCCAGAGCGTCGCCGACGCTGGCCAGGCCCGCGCTGGCCATCAGCCCGACCAGCAGGTAGCCTGCGGCCACGGCGCTCCACGCGAGCAGGACATCGAAGGTCAGCCGGGGCCCGAAGCAGACGGCGGTGATGGCGATCACCGCGTAGCGCTCGCCGGCCGGCAGGGTGATCATCTGGCCGGGCAGACGCCGGGCCGGGCGGGGGAACATGCGGCCCGAGGCCCGGGCCGCACCCTCGTAGCACAGTTCGGCCAGCCGGCGGGCACCCAGCAGGAGCAGCGCGGCCACGGCCAGCCGCCACACGCCGGGCTGCCCGGCGCCGCCGAAGCTGGCCACGGCGCTGTGCCGCAGCGCGCCGCCGAAGATCCCGTTCAGCCCGGCGGGATGGCCGGGGACGATCAGGCCGGCGCTGACGGCCAGGGCCGCGTAGACGGCGAACTCGGTCACCAGCCCGGACGCCGCGGCGAGCCAGTCGGCGGCGGGCTTGATCGGGCCGACCGCGGCCAGCTGGGCGCCGGACCGTCCGGCCGTGAACGCGGCGAGCAGGATCAGGATGGCCAGCAGCCGCGCCTTCACGGTGGGCTCGGAGAACCACACGGCCGACAGCAGGCCCAGGCCGAGTGAGATCCCGGCCAGCGCGGCCGGGGTCAGGTCGCGCGTGGCCGCCCAGCGGGCCACGTCCCGGGCGGCGGGGTCGATGAGCGCCGCGATCACGCCGTCGCCGTCGGGCCCGGCGTCCAGCACCCGGACCCGGACGCCGGCCCGGGTGAGCTCGCCCAGCAGCGCCGCGACCGCGGCCGGGGCCGCCTGGGTGGCCGCGAGCAATTCCGCCGCGCCGGCCAGCGCGGCCAGGTCGTCGGTGTCAACCACGAGGGCGCCGCCGGCGGCCCGAGCCTGGGGACGTTGCTGGTCCGCGTCGTCGGGTGCGGGCCGCGGGTCAGGGGCCCGGGCGCCGGTGAACGCGGCGGTGCCGGCCGCGCCGAGCAGCCGGGCCAGGATGCTCTCGGGAATGGTGTCGTCTCCGACGCAGATGAGCATGCGCTCGCGGGCGGCCCGGGCCGCAGCGGCGATGGTCAGCAGGCCCGGCCCGGTCTGTTCGGCCGCGTCGACCCGGCCTATGCCCAGGGCGGCCAGCTGGCCGCGCAGCCCGGCGTCCGCCTCGGCCGCCAGCACCAGCGCCACCGTCATGCATGTCCTCCCAGCGGCGCGCGCCGCCGTGTCATTACACAATGTAGTCGACGGTTTGCCCGGCGGCCTGGACGGACACGCCGGCGCTGCTCAGCGCATACCCGTCCCGCGCTCGGCGAAAACGGCGGTAATGGCCCCCGGCTGCTTATGGGTTAGAGTCCGGCTCATGCGGATGGTGGCGGTCGTGCTGGGCGGCGGCACGGGGCAGCGCATCGGCGCGGCCCTGCCGAAGCAGCTGCTGAGGCTGGAAGGCCGGACGCTGATCGAGCACTGCGTGGCCGCGTTCGAGCAGGCGCCGGGCGTCGACGAGATCGTCGTGGTCATGGCTCGCGGGTACGTCGAGGAGGTCAGGACGCTGCTGGCCGACGGGGGCTACGGCAAGGTCACCGGGGTCATCGAGGGCGGCGTGACCCGCGCCGACTCGACCCGGGTAGCGCTGGCCGCCATCGCCGGGACCGCCGACGATCCCGGTGCGGCCGGGGTGCTGCTGCACGATGCCGCCCGGCCGTTTGTCGATCAGCGGATCATCGCCGACTGCGTGGCCGCGCTGGATCGGCACGAAGCGGCCGGAGTGGCCGTGCCGACGTCCGACACCATCGTGGTCACCGACAACGGCGTGATGCACTCGATGCCGCGCCGGGAGACGCTGTTCCGTTGCCAGACCCCGCAGTGCTTCCGGCTGCCGGTGATCGCCAGGGCCCACGAGCTGGCCGCCGCCGATCCCGGCTTCGCGCCCACCGACGACTGCGGGGTAGTGCTGCGCTACCTGCCCGGCGTCAAGGTGCACCTCGTCCAGGGCAGCGAGCGTAACATCAAGATCACCTATCCGCAGGACCTGGCCGTGGCGGAAACGCTGCTCGCGGGGATGCCGCCGCCCGCCGCCGGCTAGCTGCCGGGGAACCTTAAGGCGGCCTGTTTCGCTAGTCAGGTGATGGAGCAGTCGGTGGTGGACAGAAGCTGGCGCGGCGTGTCCGAACGCGCGTGGCTACGCTGGCTGGCCCTGGCGGCGATCGCGGCCCTGGCGGGCCTGTTGTACGCCTGGGCCATAGGCCAGGAGCCGCTCGAGTACTACTACGCCGCGGCTGACCGCAGCATGTCCTCCAGCTGGCACGACTTCATCTTCGGCGCCTTCGACCCGGCGGGCACCATCACCCTGGACAAGCTGCCGGGGGCGTTCTGGTTCCAGGCGCTTTCGGTGCGGGCGTTCGGCCTGCACGTCTGGGCGATCGTCCTGCCGCAGGTCATCGAGGGCATCCTCACGGTGCTGGTGCTCTACCGGGCGGTGCGGCGGCTGGCCGGCCCGGCCGCCGGCCTGATCGCCGCGCTGGTCCTGGCGGTCAGCCCGGCCACGGTGGCGCTGGACCGCGAGAACATCTCCGACTCGCTGCTGATCTTGCTGCTGGTGCTGGCCGCCAACGCGGTCTCGGCGGCTATCGCCGGGCGGCAGACTGGTCACCCCAGCCGGACCTGGGGCCGGCGATCCTGGCCGGCGTGTGGGTGGGTCTGGCGTTCCAGGCCAAGGAGATCGAGGCGTGGATGGTGCTGCCCGCGCTGGGCCTGGCCTACCTGCTGTCCGGGCCCGGCTCGGCGGGGCGGCGGGCCGCCCAGCTCGCGGTCGCCGGTGCGGTCGTGGCGCTGGTGTCGGTGTCCTGGATGACCGCCGTGTCGCTGGTCCCCGCCGCGGACCGGCCCTACGTCGACGGCAGCCACGACAATTCCGCCTTCGCGCAGGTCTTCACCTATAACGGGTTCGGCAGGTTCGGCGACCAGACCCCGCAGCAGGTCCAGGCCGCACAGCTGGATCCGGGCGCCGCGTTCCCGGTTCCGCCGCGCACCGCCGACCGCCTGCTGCGCGGCGGCCTGGGCCGCGACGCCGGCTGGCTGACCCCGGCCGCCGCCCTGGTCGCGGCGTGGGGTATCGCCAGCCGCCGCCGGGAGCCGCGCGGTGACCCGCTCCGGGCCTGCTTCATCTTGTGGGGCGGCTGGCTGGTGACCTTTTTCGTGGTTTTCTCCGTGATCACCACGCTCCAGCCCTATTACACCGCGGCGCTGAGCCCGGCGGCCGCCGCCATCATCGGGGCCGGCCTTGTCGCGGCCGCCGCACCGGAGCGGGCCCCGGTCAGCCGGACGATCGGCCTGGCGGTCATCGTCGCGGGCACGGCCGCCTACGCGGCCTGGCTGGTGTCCTCCTCGGCCCGCGCGCCGGGCTGGCTGGTCCCGGCCGTCATCGCCGTCGGCGTCATCGCGACCGGCCTTATCATCTGGTCGCTGGCGGGCCGCCGCGCCATCCCGTTCACGGCGGCCCTGGCCGCGGGCCTGGTCGCCGTGGCGCTGGCGCCCGCCGTCGCGTCGGTCAGCCTGGCGGCTTACGGCCAGGGCGCCTTCGACACCCCGTTCGAGTCGGCCCGGGCGCAGGAGGTGGTGGCGGACAACACCGGGAAGGAGGCGATCATCCACGACGGTGCCTTCATCGCCAATCTGGAGGGCGCCCAGAACGGGGCCCCCTACGTGATGGCGGCGCAGAGCATCGCACTGCCGGCCCTGGTCATCTACGACACCGGCCTCGAGGCACTGCCCATCGGCGGCTACGACGGCACCACTCCGTCGCCGACCCTGGCCCAGCTGCAGGCCGACATCCGGCGGGGCCTGTTCCATCTCGTCTGGGTCGCTTCCGGCACCGACCCCCAGCTGCGGTGGATCATCGGCCACTGCCATCAGCTGTCGAAACGGTACTTCTTCTGCACGCCCCCGCCGCGGGCTCAGATTATCGGCGTGCCTAGCGCCGTGCCGCCTGCTTGATCAGCGTCCGGCCGAACTCCCAGATCAGGCCGCTGCCCTTGCTGGCATCCTCGAGCACCTCACCGAGCGCCTCGGTGAACAGCTTGACCTCGCCCTCGCCGATCATCAGCGGCGGGATCAGCTTGATCACTTCCATGTGGTCGCCGGAGACCTGGGTCAGGATGCGGTGCCGCTGGAACAGCGCCACGACCACCATCTGGGCGAACAGGCCGACCCGGGCCTTCTGCAGCATGTTCCAGCTGGTCCGGGCGCGCAGCGCGGAGGGCTTGTCGAATTCCAGGCCGATCATCAGGCCGCGGCCGCGGACGTCGGCAAGCACGTCGTAGCGTTCGGCCAGGGCCAGCAGGCCGGCCCGCAGGGCTTCCCCGGTCCGGGCCGCGTTCTGCACCAGGCCCTCGTCCTCGATCACGGCCAGCGAGGCCAGGCCGGCGGTCATGGCCAGCACGCCGCCCTTGAACGTGGTGCTGTGCACCATGACCCGGTCCATCGAGGAGTAGACCTTCTCGAACACCCAGCCCTTGGCCAGCATCGCGCCGACCGGCACGAACCCGCCGGACAGCGCCTTGGCCACGGTCACGATGTCCGGCACCACGTCCTCGTGCTGGTAGGCGAAGAACTTGCCGGACCGGCCCAGGCCGCTCTGCACCTCGTCGCAGATGAGCAGCGCGCCCTGGGCGTGCAGCAGCTCGGCCGCGGCGGTCAGGAAGCCGTCCGGCGGCAGGTGCACGCCCTTGCCCTGGATCGGCTCGATGATCAGCGCGGCGACGTCGCCCCGGCGCAGTTCAGCGGCCAGCGCGTCCAGGTCGCCGAGCGGGATCGGGGCATCCGGCAGCAGCGGGTCGAACCCGCGGCGGAACTCGGCCGAGCCGTTGACCGACAGCGATCCGGTGGTGAGCCCGTGAAAGGCGTGGTCGCAGTAGAGGATCCGGCCGCGGCCGGTGGCGTAGCGGGCGAACTTCAGCGCGGACTCCACCGCTTCGGTGCCGCTGTTGCAGAAGAACACCCGGTCCAGGCCGGGCGCCTTGGCCAGCAGCCGCTCCGCCAGCAGCCCGGGCAGCGGCCCGCAGTCGAACTGGGTCCAGTCGGCCAGCTGGGCGTCCAGGGCGTCGTGCAGCGCCTGGCGGATCACCGGGTGGTTGCGCCCGGCCGCGAAGACGCCGAACCCGGCCAGGAAGTCGGCGTAGGAGTTGCCGTCGGAGTCGTACAGGTAGGCGCCCTCGGCCCGCTCGTAGACCTTGTCGAAGCCGATGGCGTGCAGCACCCGGGGCTGCTGGGGGTTCAGGTACCGGCCGTACAGCTCGTAGCCGTCAGTACGGTGGGCGGCGAGCAGCCCCTGCAGATCGAAGTCCATGGTTCATTGTCGCGCATCGGCCCTGCTGCTCGGCGGCGTGTGGGGCTGGGCCGAACGGGCCGTGGTGCTGGCGGCCGGGCTCCGGTGCAGCCCTCGCAGGCTGGTCAGGAACCCGGCCCCCCAGCACATGTGCATGACGGCCAGGACCAGCGGCAGCTGAGCACGCACGCTGGCCGTTTGGTCCCTGGACAGGGCCAGGCTTACCGCGGTGATGCCGGCCAGGTAGGTCAGCGGGACGACCAGCCCGGCGGCCAGCCAGCTCATCGCGGCGGGCGCGCCGGCGGCCAGGCCCGCCAGGCCCGCCAGACCCGTGACCAGGCCGAGG
Source organism: uncultured Actinomycetes bacterium (assembly GCA_963835775.1). Taxonomy (GTDB): domain Bacteria; phylum Actinomycetota; class Actinomycetes; order Streptosporangiales; family Streptosporangiaceae; genus Palsa-504. The sequence goes on from CAWIHB010000023.1 coordinate 26,603, forward strand.
GTGACCAGGGCGGCCGCGACCGGCGGGGCCAGGTAGCGGAAGCTGGCCGTCTCCGGGTGCTCGCGCACGATGACCCGCCGCCAGCGGCCGTAGTGGAAGTACTGCGCGCCGAGCGCGCGCAGGCTGGCCCGGGGCCGGTAGGTGACCTGCAGCTCGGGGCTGAACCAGACCAGGCCGCCGTGGGCCCGGATCCGGTAGTTCAGCTCCCAGTCCTCGGCGCGGAGCATCTCCTCGTCCCAGCCCCCGGCCTGCTCGATCGCCTCGCGGCGGTAGACGCCCAGGTAGACGGTGTCCGCCGGGCCGGCCTGGCCGCCGGTGTGCCAGCCTGCCGAGCCGACCCCGGCCGCCGACGTCATCCCCCAGGCCACGGCCTGCTGGAACGAGGTCTCGCCCTCGGCGGCCATGACACCGCCGACGTCGGCCGCGCCGGTCTGGGTCAGGATGTCGATGGCCAGCTTGAGGTAGCCGGCCGGGAACAGGGCGTGCCCGTCGATCCGGGCGATGACCTGGTGCCGTGCGGCCGCGACGGCGAGGTTGAGGGCGGCCGGGATCTTCCCGGCCGGATTGGCCACCACCGTGATCCTCGGTTCCGCGGCGGCCAGGTCGCGGGCGATCTGCTCGGTCCGGTCGGCCGACGGGCCGACCGCGAGCACCAGCTCGAGCGGTCCCGGGTAATCCTGGCCCAGGACGTGCCGCACAGACTCCGCCAGGTGCCGTTCCTCGTTCCTGACCGGCATCACGACGGACACAGGTGTGTATTCCATAACGCTGGTCACGGTACCGCAGCCAGCGTGCCGCCGGCGCCGTACCGCGCCGGCCCGGGGGTTACAGGCCTGAGTCCTCCAGCATCTCGGTGACCAGGGCGGCGATCTGGGACCGTTCGGAGCGGACCAGGGTGACGTGGGCGAACAGCGGATGGCCCTTGAGCTTCTCGATCACCGCGATCACGCCGTCGTGCCGGCCGACCCGCAGGTTGTCGCGCTGCGCGATGTCGTGGGTGAGCACCACCCGGGACCCGGCACCGATCCGGGACAGCACGGTGAGCAGCACGCCGCGCTCCAGGGACTGTGCCTCGTCCACGATCACGAACGCGTCGTGCAGCGACCGGCCCCTGATGTGGGTCAGCGGCAGGACTTCGAACATGTCCCTGGCCAGCACCTCGTCGATCACGTCCTGGGTAGTGACCGCGCTGAGGGTGTCGTAGACGGCCTGCGCCCAGGGGCTCATCTTGTCCGCTTCCGAGCCGGGCAGGTAGCCGAGTTCCTGGCCGCCGACCGCGTACAGCGGCCGGAACACGATCACCTTGCGGTGCTGGCGGCGCTCCATGACCGCCTCCAGGCCCGCGCACAGGGCCAGCGCCGACTTGCCGGTGCCGGCCCGGCCGCCGAGGGAGACGATGCCGATCTCAGGGTCGAGCAGCAGGTCGAGCGCGACGCGCTGTTCGGCGCTGCGGCCCCGCAGGCCGAACGCCTCCCGGTCGCCCCGGACCAGCTGCACGGACTTGTCCGGCCGGACCCGGCCCAGGGCCGAGCCGTTGGCGGAGGTCAGCACCAGCCCGGTGTGGCACGGGAGTTCCCGGGCGGCCTCGCAGTCCAAGGTGCCACTGTCGTATAGCTGCTCGATGTCGCCGCTGCTCAGCTCCAGCTCCGTCATTCCGGTCCAGCCCGAGTCCACGGGCAGCTCGGCCCGGTACTCCTGGGCGGCCAGCCCGACCGAGGCGGCCTTGACCCGCAGCGGCAGGTCCTTGCTGACCAGGACGACTTCCTCACCCTCGGCGGCCAGGCTGCAGGCCACCGACAGGATGCGGGAATCGTTGTCCCCGAGCCGGAACCCGGCGGGCAGCACGGAGGGGTCGGAATGATTGAGTTCCACCCTGACCGTGCCGCCAAGCGTGCCGACCGGCAGCTCCGCGTCCAGCCTGCCGTGCTCGACGCGCATGTCGTCGAGCATCCGCAGGGCCTGGCGGGCGAAGTAGCCGAGTTCGGGATGGTGCCGCTTGGCTTCCAGTTCGGTGACGACCACGACCGGCAGAACCACCTTGTGCTCATCGAAACGTGCGATGGCGGCCGGGTCGGCGAGCAGGACGCTGGTGTCGAGTACATACGAACGGCGACCTTGAGAATTGACCACGCAGACTCCCTTGGGCGCCGGGGCCAGCCCGGCACCTCGACAGGACACAGACGTGTCGGACGGGCCGGGACTGGCCCCCGAAGGGCCGCGCCGGCCCTTCTTTCGTCTCGCCTGCGCGCAGAGCGCGAAGCCTAGAGATCGAGGGCCCTCCCGGAGGACGGCACCGCGCCGTCCCACCATTTATGAAGGTACCCGCCCTGGTGTTTCGGCAAAAGCACCGGCAGGTTACTAACCCGTGTCCCGTATTCAACCCGCGGGCTACGTACCGAATCTGCGATTGCGCGCCGCGTAGGAACGCAGCGCCCTCAAGAAATCCACCTTGCGGAAAGCGGGCCAGTAGGCGTCGCAGAAGTAAAACTCGGAATGGGTGCTCTGCCAGAGCAGGAAGCCGCCCAGCCGCTGCTCGCCGGAGGTCCTGATGACCAGATCGGGGTCGGGCTGGCCCGCGGTGTACAGGTGCTCGGCGATGTGCTCGACGTCCAGGACTTCGGCCAGTTCCTCGATCGTGGTGCCCTTGCTGGCGTGGTCCTGCAGCATCGAGCGCACCGCGTCGGCGATCTCGCGGCGGCCGCCGTACCCGACGGCCACGTTGACCAGCAGGCCGGGATTATGCGCGGTGGCCTCGCCGGCGTCTTTGAGGATGCGGACCGTCTCGCCCGGCAGCAGGTCGAGCGCGCCGACCGGGTTGACGTGCCACTGCTCGGCGACCAGGCCCTGCACGGTGCCCTCGATGATCTTCAGCAGCGGCACCAGCTCGCTGGACGGCCGGGCCAGGTTGTCGGTGGACAGCAGCCACAGGGTGACGACCTCGACGCCGGTCTCGCGGCACCAGTCGAGCAGCTCGAAGATCTTGTCCGCGCCCTTGCGGTGGCCGCTGCTGACGTCACGGAACCCGGCCGACCTGGCCCACCGCCGGTTGCCGTCGCACATCACCCCGACATGGCGCGGGATCGCGTCGGGCGACAGGGAGGCGGTGAGCCTCCGCTCGTACATCCGGTAGGCCAGGTCACGAAATCCCATGCTGCGGCCTTCCTCGATACCCGGGAAAAACGTATCCACGAACGCAACGCTCCGGCCGGTCATTTGGGTTCCTGGCGCCGCCGTCCGGCATTTGCCCGGGCCGCTGGCGGCCGCGGGCCCGAGCGCGTTCCCTATCCGTCCGCGAGCCGTTCACCAGGTACGACACTGCTGTTCCTCCTTGGTGCCGGTGCCCAGGGAACACGCCAGCAGCGCGCGACGGTACGCGCATCGAGGTCGGCACGATTTTCCTGCAGTGTACCCAGAATGCCGCGATAAGCCGGCCACCGGGCCAGGATGACTAATGGCCGGGAAATGGACGGTCTAGACCAATGAAGTCAGGTATTTCCGGGTCCCTGGTCCCGCACTTCCTCCACCTGCCGCAGGGCGGCGCGCAGCCGGGAGAGCCAGGAATCCGCGTTTTCTCCGGTCAGCCGGACGCACCAGGCCAGCGCATCGCTGCGGCTGCGGGCCACGCCCGCGTCGACCAGCGTGTCGAGCACCCGGCGCTCGGGCTGACGCAGCCTGGTCATTACCGGAACCGAAAGTGTGGTGAACATCTCAGTCAAGTTCCCGCAGCTGACACCCCAGGAGACCTTGCGCCGGAACCGGTGCTCGGCCTCCCGGGCCAGCTCGATGCGCGCGCTCCTGGTGTCCTCGCGGAACCTGCGGATCCGGCCCTCGGCCGCGGCGGCCCGCTCGGCGTCCGTGTCCACGGCGGTGGCCGGGTCGGCCAGGGTCCCGATGATGGTAATTTCCTCTCGGTCCACCTGGATGTCCGGCGCGGCGGTGAACCAGTCGGCGGGCAGCCGGCCGGAAAACCAGCCGCGTACCCGGTCGGCCGCGTTGCCGCCCGACGCGCCGGTCCCAGCGTCGCCGCCGCTCCCAGCGTCGCGGCCGGCCGCGGCGTCGCCAGCGGCCGCGGCGTCGCCGGCCGGGCCGGGATCCACCCGCCGTGTACTCATGTAATTATGATTACACCATCTGTGATCAGCGTCAACGGTCAGCACGGTGGTTCCGGGCGCGGGTCTGCGATCAGGCCAGGCCGGCGCCGACCTCGGCGGCGAGCCCCGGGTAGACCCGGATGGCGCCGGCGAACTGGGAGCCGAAGTTGGCCGGGACGACCTGGACCGTCATCCCCGGCTGGGGCGCCTGGATCATCCACCCGCTGCCCAGGTAGATGGCCACGTGCGAGATGTAACCGGGAGCCGTCGGGTCGGTGTGGTAGAAGAGCAGGTCACCGGGCTGCAGCTGGCTGACGGGGACGGCGGGCCCGGTCCTGGCCTGGTCGGCGGCGACCCGCGGCATACGCACCCCGGCCTGGGCGAATGACCACTGCACCAGGCCGGAGCAGTCGAAGGAGGACGGCCCGGCGGCGCCCCACACGTACGGCAGGCCCTGCCTGCTCTCCGCGGCCCGCAGGGCCGTGGTCAGCTCCGCCGCGGTCATGGCCCCGCCCGCGGTGGACAGGCTGCCCGCGGGCACGCCGGCCGCGGACGGCTTGGCCGTCACGCTGACCAGCGGCTCGACCGACGCGCCGCGGGGCAGGACGCGCTTGATGTCGTTGACCAGGGCCGGCAGGCTGGCGGGCGGCGCGCTGACGACGATCGCGTTGGCGGCGGGCATGCCCAGCGACCGCGCGACCGAGTCAGACACCACGGCGTCGACCCCGCCGATGCCGACCGTGCCGAACGCCACCACCCGCAGGTGCTCCTGCTCCCGCCCGGTCACGGTGAGCCCGCCGCCGAGCGACAGCCTGTCCAGGGTGCCCATGGTGTAGGACACGGCGACCCCGCCGCCGGCCACGCCCTGCCACAGCGGGTTGGACGCGGCGGTGGGCCCGGCGGCGTAGGCCCGGAACGTAGAGGGGTCGACGCCGAGCACGGCCTGCTGCGAGCCGTTGATCGTGACCTTGGCCGCCTCCAGCGGTTCGGCGCTGGTCACCCCGGGCTGCCGGGACACCTCGGCCCGGACCCGGCCGGACAGGGTGAACGGCGCGACCACCAGCAGGTCGGCCTGGCGCAGTCCGTGCAGCGGCGCGACGTCACGGGTAACGGCGGGCCGGGTGCTGACCGCGGGGGCGGCCGTTACCGCGGGCACGGCGCCGTTCGCGTCGGTGTTCCCGGCCAGCAGCGGCACCACCGGCACGGCGCTGCTGCCCGAGGCCGGCCGGGCGCTGGGGACCGGGGAGGAGGAGTCCGGGGCGGCTGGCTTGCCGCCCGCGGTGGCCAGCACCACGCCCACCGCGGTCCCGATGACCATCAGCAGGCCGACCAGCAGCGGCAGCAGCCGCCGGGTCACGTTGGGAGTCAATTGCATCGCATCCAAGATGCCGCATAAACCCGCGAACGGTCTAGTACGGCCGGGCCAGGGTCTCGGCGAGCTGCTCGGGAGTGGTGACCGGGGCCAGGCAGGTGAACTGGCGGCAGACGTAGGCGGCGGGCGCCCCGTCCACCAGCCCGCGCCCGGCCAGCAGCGGTACCTCGGCGTCGTCCCCGGCGGTGCCGTCGCCCAGGGCCAGGACCGCCCCGGGCGGGGCCGCGCGCAGGGCCGTCTGGTGGAGGGCCCTGGTCCGTTCGGCCGCATAGGGCCCTACCACCGCGATCTCAGCCGGGCCGGCCAGCCAGGCCTCAGCCACCGCCAGGCCCATGCCGGCCGCGCGCGGATAGCGGGCCGCGATGGCGGGCAGCACGCCGAGCGCCGCCCCGGCGGCCTCGCGGTGCCGGGCCGAGCCGGTCAGCGCGGCGTAGCCGAGCAGCGCCCCGGCCACGGCGAAGGTGCCGGACGGGGTGGCGTTGTCGGCGGCTTCGGCCGGGCGGAAGATCAGCGCCTCGCCGTCCGCGGCCGTGTCGTAGAAGCCGCCCTGGCCGTCGGCGAAGGCAGCGAGCGCCACCTCGAGCAGCCCGCCGGCCAGGGTGGCCCAGCGGGCCTGCCCGGTCACTCCGGACAGGACCAGGAATGCTCCGGCCACGCAGGCGTAGTCCTCCAGGACACCCGCGGTATCCCCGGCCGCGCCGTCGCGGGAGGTGCGGATGAGCTTGCCGCCAGCCAGGTGCACGTCGGCCAGCAGGGTGGCGGCCTGGACGGCGGCCGCGGTGAAGTCGGGCCGGTCCAGCAGCAGGCCGGCTTCGGCCAGGGCCGAGATGGCCAGGCCGTTCCAGGCGGCGACCACCTTGTCGTCCCGGCCGGGCCGGACCCGGGTTTCCCGGGCCGCCAGCAGCGCCCGCCTGACCCGGTCGAACCGGTCCTGGTCCGCGGGGTCGGTGCGCCGCTGCAGGACCGAGGCGCCGTGCTCGAACGTGCCTGCCACGGTGACACCGAAGACCTGGGCGGCGAACTCGGCGTCCTCGGGGCCGAGGACGGCGGTCAGTTCGGCGGGGCGCCAGACGTAGAACTTGCCTTCGGTGCCCTCGCTGTCGGCGTCCAGGGAGGCGGCGAAACCCTGCTCGGGCGTGCGCAGCTCGCGCAGCATCCAGGTGCAGGTGTCCTCGGCCACCCGCCGGGCCAGCCCGGAGCCGGTGCGGCGCCACAGGTTCAGGTAGACCCGGGCCAGCAGGGCGTTGTCGTAGAGCATCTTCTCGAAGTGCGGCACCACCCAGGCGGCGTCGGTCGAGTACCGGGCGAACCCGCCGCCCAGCTGGTCATACAGGCCACCGCGGGCCATGGCCTCGCACGTGCCCTCGGCCATCCGCAGCGCGGCGGGCGATCCGGTCCGCTGGTGGTGGCGGAGCAGGAACTCGAGCACCATGGACGGCGGGAACTTGGGCGCGCCGCCGAACCCGGCGGCCGCCGGGTCGTAGTCGCGTTCCAGCCCGGCCACGGCCGTCTCCGCGGCCTGGCGGAAGGCCTGCTCCGGGTGGCCGACCTGGCCCTTCAGGGCCAGGGTGGTGGCCGCCGCGTTCTGGGTCAGCGCCTCGGCCACGTGTTTGGCCTGGCCGGTCACGTCGTCGCGCTGGCTGGTCCAGGCCCGCGAGACGTTCAGCACCAGCTGCCTGAAGTAGTCCCGGGGATAGTAGGTGCCGCACAAGAAGGGCTCCCGGTCCGGGGTCATGAACACCGTCATCGGCCAGCCGCCCTGGCCGGTCATGGCCTGGGTCGCGGTCATGTACACCGCGTCCACGTCGGGCCGCTCTTCCCGGTCCACCTTGACCGCGACCACGTGCTCGTTGAGCAGCGCGGCCGTCTCGGGGTCCTCGAACGACTCGTGGGCCATCACGTGGCACCAGTGGCAGGCGGCATAGCCCACCGACAGCAGCACCGGCACGTCGCGCCGGGCCGCCTCGGCGAACGCCTCGTCACACCAGGGCCACCAGTCCACCGGGTTGTCCGCGTGCTGCAGCAGGTACGGGCTCGTCGAATCCTTGAGGTGATTCACGATCTCTACGCTAGCCTGGGGGGACGACGGTGCTGGCCCGGGGGGACGACCCCCCGGAGCCCCCCGGTGCGCTCCGCGCCCCGCTGCGGTGCTCGCCGTAGTGCCGGCGCTCACCCGGGCATAAAGCCCGGGTTCGCTGGCCGGCCGGAGCTTCGCTCCGTTCGGCGCCGTACGCCTGCGTAGGCGCGGCTGAAGAGGTAGAAGACGGCGCCGGCGATGCCGACGAAGAAGCCTAGGGGCCAGTTGGAGTAGTAGGAGACGGCGATGCCGACCCAGACGGTGACCAGGGCGATGACGACGGAGAGGGTCATGGCCAGGACCGGGCGGGCGGTCAGCGACCGGACCGCGGCGGCGGGGCCGATCATCAGGCTGAACATCAGCAGGGCGCCGACCACCGACACGGTCATGCTGGTGGCCAGGGCCATGACGAGCAGGAACGCCAGGTCCAGGCGGCGGGGCGACAGGCCGCGCGCCTCGGCCACCTCGGGCAGCGCCGAGGACAGCAGGAGCGGCCGGAACATGACGGCGAGGGCCGCGATAGACACCGCGCCCAGGACCACGATGGGCAGCACCTCACCCTCGGCCACGCCGAACACCTCGCCGAACAGCAGCGCGTAGGCCTCCTGGGCGTACTCGGTGCTCCAGCTGACGAACAGCGCGCCGATGCCGAGCATCAGCACGAAGGTCAGCGCGGTGGCCACGTCGTTGCGAGCCCGGCGGCTGAGCCCGGCGATGCCGAGCGCGCCCGCCACCGAGAACACGGCGGCGCTGCACGCCGATCATCTCCATGAATGCGGCCGCGCCGGCGCCGAAGGCCAGGTAGCCCCAGAACTGGTTGATGCCGATCAGGAACGCGCCGGAACCGCCGGTGGTGGCGATGTCGGCCAGCGAGTGGCCGGCGAACGACTGGCCCCGGGTCACCGTGAACACGCCGGTCACGGCCGAGGTGATGGCGACGACGGTGCCGACGGCCAGCGCCACGCGCACCGGCCCGCTGCCGAAGAACCCCGGCTCGATCAGGTAATGCATCAGCTGACCCGGCGGACCGCGGTGACGTCGTGGTCTTCGGCGGCGGCCTCGGCGGCGTCCAGGCCCTCCGGGGCGGCCACCACCAGGACCCGCCCGTGCACCCGGATCACGTCGACGTGCCGGCCGTACAGGCGGGACAGGACTTCGGGCTGGACCACCTCGTCGGTGCTGCCCACCGCGACGCGGCCCCCGGCCACGTAGACGATGCGGTCCATCACCGGCATCAGCGGGTTCATGTCGTGCGCGGACAGCAGCACGGCGACGTGCTCGGACCGGGCCAGCCGGGCCAGCACCGAGACGACGCCCTGCTCGCTGGAGATGTCCAGGTTGGCCAGCGGCTCATCGAGCAGCAGCAGCCGCGGCCTGCTGATCAGCGCGTGCGCGATCATGACCCGCTGCTGCTCGCCGCCGGACAGCTCGCCGATCCTGGCGTCGGCGTAGCGCTGCGCCCCGACCGCGGCCAGCATGCCCGCGACCAGCTCACGGCGGGCCCGGGACGGCAGCCGGAGGCCGAACTTGTGCCCGTCCAGGCCGAGCGAGACCACGTCCCTGACCCGCAGCGGCATATCCGGCTCGATGGCCAGCTTCTGCGGCACGTACCCGATCGAGTCGTCGCGGGCGGCCCGCGGCGCGCCGTCGATGAGTACCCGGCCGGTGGTGGCCGGCTGCAGGCCCAGGATGACCCGCAGCAGGGTGGTCTTCCCGGCGCCGTTGGCCCCGATCAGGCCGGTGAACTCACCGGGGCGGGTTCGGCGTGCTGGCCGGCAGGCCGAGCAGGTCCTGGACGGTGATGACCTTGCGTGCCGCGTTCGGGGCGGCGTTCTCGACCGTGTTCATGAACGTGTCGTAGCCGACGCCGTTCTGCACCACGAGCTGGGCGCTGCTCACCAGGCGGGCCACTGACGGGCTGGCCTCGAACGTGTGCGGGTCGGTGTTCGGGTTGCTCATGATGGCGCTGACCTGAACGTACTTCCCGCCGACCTGCTGGATCACGTTCGCGTACTCGTTTTCCGCGCCCACCGCCACGATCACGCCGCCGCTGGCCGAGCCGGACGCGGTGGAACCGGACGCCGCCGCACAGGCGCTCACCAGCAACGCCAGGCCGACGGACACGACCGCCGCCAGGGTGCGGTCACGACTCCGCATAGCCGTCACTCCTACGAGTCGGGGGCTGAGGACGAGTTACGCAAGAATGATAATGATTCTCAATTTCATTCGCAACTCGTTCGGGGAGCTGGGCTGGTTTTGGGTGGTGAACCGGGTTTCCGCACCTTAGGGGGTAGTGGAAGCCGGGTTTCACCACGTTGGGGAGGGGCGGGAAGCGGCGGGGGCGCGGGTTTGGGCGTTAGGCGGAACGCGCGGGACGATGTAGCGTGCGACTGTGACGACGCAGCAGCCCGGGGACCGCGTGCAGGTGCGGCCTGCACGGGGGACGCGGGCACGCGGGACCAGGCAGGCGCAGGCGCTGGCGGCCGCGCTGGCCGGGCTGCCGGGGTTCTGCAGCGCCCAGGAGATCCACGCGGAGCTGCGGCGCAAGGGCGAGACCGTGGGGCTGGCCACCGTCTACCGGCACCTGCAGGCGCTCAGCGAGCAGGGCAGCGTGGATGCGATCCGGGACGCGAACGGGGAGATCCTCTACCGCCAGTGCGGCACCAGCGTGCACCACCACCATCTGACCTGCCGCACTTGCGGGCGCAGCGTGGAGGTGGAGGGGCGCGCGGTGGAGCAGTGGGCGGAACGGGTCGCCGCCGAAGCGGGCTTCACCGACGTGGGCCACACCGTCGAGCTGTTCGGCCTGTGCCCGGAGTGCGCGGGCCGGGGCGCGGGTTAGGGGCCGGCGGCAGCTTGCGCCGGGGGTGGCGGCTGGCCTCGGCGGCGAGCTGGGCTTTGCGGTCGGAGGCGAACATGGGGACGTACTCCTGGCCGGACAGCTCCTGGATGGCGGTCATCACCTGGTCAGTGATCAGCCGCCGGGCCTTAGCCGGGGGCGCGTCGTACAGCTCCGGATCGATGACCAGCGGCTTGCCGATCGTCACCGAGATGCGGCCCGGCCGCGGCACCACGTGGCCGGGCGGCAGCACGTGCCTGGTCCCGGCCAGCGCGACCGGGACGACCGGCAGCCTGGACTTCAGCGCCAGCCAGGCCACGCCGGGCCGGCCCCGGTACAGGCAGCCGTCCGGGGAGCGGGTGCCCTCGGGGTAGATGGCGAACAGCTGGCCCTCCTGGAGCAGGGCCAGCGCGGCCTCCAGGGTGTCCTGCGCCGCGCGCGGGCCGTCCCGGTCCATCCGCAGCTGGTTGGTGGCCCGCAGGTAGTAGGCCCAGATCCGGGCGGCGGGGCCGGAGGCGGTGAAGTACTCGGCCTTGGCCGAGAACGTTACCGGGCGGCCGACCATCAGCGGCAGGAACACCGAATCGACCACCGACTGGTGGTTGGCCGCGAGGATGGCGCCGCCGGAGGAGGGGATGTTCTCCGTTCCGGTCACTTTCGGCCGCCAGATGGTGTGCAGGAACGGACCCGCGACAACACGCGATAGCTGGTACTGCACTGGCTGCTTTCTGCTCACTTACCCGGGGCGAACCGTAGAACCAGCGACGGGAGGCCCGGCGACGGTCGTACCACGATAACGTGCCAGCCGATCGGAGCACGAGGCCGCGGCCAGGACCGCGATGCCCAGCGGCAGCGCCAGGGGCAGCGCCGAGGCCGGCACGATGACCCCGGAGTCGTCGGCCAGCCAGCCCAGCACCGGCATCAGCCACAGCACCCACAGCACCGGGCGCAGCAGCGGCTCGGCGGCGAAGGCCCGCGGCACGGTCTTCAGACCGAACCACGCCGGACGCCAGAGCATCAGCCCGGTCAGCACCACCACGACGGGGAGCACCGGGCTGAACGCGCTGACCGACAGCGAGCCGAGGTTGGAGTTGATCTTCCGCAGCAGCAGCCCGCCCGCGTGCCCGTGCAGCACGTCCCCGGCGAACGTGCCGATGTCGGACTTGCCGGTGACCGGGATGAAGTAGCTGATCAGCGCGAACACCGCGAACAGGACCAGCCCGCTGACCGCGACCAGGCCGATGCGGCGCCAGTTGAGCCTGATCCCGGCCACCGCGGCCGCCAGCAGCAGGAAGCAGGGCACCATGGCGATGGTGCCGCCCACCTTGCCGCCGAACCCGGGCCACCCGGAGGCGAACACCGCGAACACCGCGACCGCGGCCACCGCCAGCACGGGCTTCCCCAGCACGGGCTTCCCCAGCACGGGCTTCCCCAGCACGGGCCGGCGCCGGCCGGGCGGGTCCCGCCGCAGCGCCCGCAGGCCCAGCCAGGCCGCGCCGAACAGCCCGGTGATGCCGTAAATCCCGAGCGCCTCGTTGCCGATGCCGTAGAACCGGCCGGCCTCGAGCACCGACAGCCCGAACGGCGTCTCCATCTGCAGCCCGGACCCGGTCATCACGTCCAGGCCCAGCACCACCACGGTGAGCAGGCACACCACGCCGAACGGCGCGAGCGGATCGAGCCGCCGGGTGGCCAGCAGTGCGACCAGGGCGATGACCACGGTCAGCGCCACCGAGATCGCGTACAGCCCGGCCGCCGGATGCGCGAACTGCCGCCACGGCAGCACGTTGGCCAGGAAGGTGCTGACCGGCACCGAGACCGCGAACACCCCGGCCAGCCGCCACCACCGGGCCCGCTGCCTGCGTTTGTCCTCGGCGGCGCCCCAGAACGCCAAGCCGATCGCGGCCAGCACCACCGTGTCGGCCAGCGCGTAGGCCCAGAAGAACTCATCGTGGGTGGAACGCCAGACTTGTTCGGCGGTGTCCTGGCCGGTCAGGGACCGGACCGCAGCAGCCAGGCTGCCCCGCGACCCGCTGGTCAGCTGGGCACCGACGAGGCCGGCCGGCACCGGGTGGCCCAGCCAGCCCAGCACGGTCGGGGTCAGGTCGGTGAGCACGACCAGGCCCGGCTGCCGGGTGGAGCTGGCGTGCAGCAGGCCGGCCTGGTAGCCGGGCCCGTCGGCCAGGGTCAGCTGCAGGTGCGGGGGTCTGTCCACCGAGCCGGGCGCGGTGACCAGCAGCGTGGTGTCCGGGGGCAGGTCCGCCACGATCCGGGCGAGTTCGGCGTCGGCGGAGGCCAGCACCCCGGCCCGTTCGGCATAAATTCCGAGGTCCACCACGGTCAGCGGGCAGCGGGACAGCACCGCCGCGGACAGCTGCGAAACGGCGGGCAGGTAGGAGGCGACGTGCCCGGCCCGGCCTTGGGGCTCGGCCAAGGCCAGTGCGGCGCCCGGGCCGACGGCGGTGGCGCAGCTGGCCGCGCCGGCCAGCAGGCCCCAGTCTGGGTTGTTGTGGAACTGCTGGTTGTAGCTGATCAGCGCGGGCAGGCCGGGGACGCTGGCGCCGGCTCCGGCTGGCTGCACGGCGGGGAACGCGCCGCAGTTGGCGTTGGTGTGGTCGGACTGCGCGCGGGTGCCCGCGTTCAGGGTCAGCCAGCCGTCGGCCGGGCAGGTCAGCGGTTTGACCGCGTAGTCGACCAGGTTCCCGACCGCGCCCTGGCCCGCCAGCCGCCACAGCGTGGGCGTGCTGGCCTGCGACACGTCGCTCCAGCGCAGCCCGGACAGGCCCACGATGACGACGTGCCTGACGGGTGCGGCGGCGCGGGTCTGGGCGCCGGCCGGGCGGGCGGCGGCGAAGACGGCCCCGGCCGCAAACAGGGCCGCGAGCAGGCAGGCCACCAGGACCGCCCGCACCGCACCCAGCCGCATCGTCACCGCCCCACCGTATCCGGCTCTTTTATCCGAACGGGCCGTGGTGCACGTCGACGTGACCTGCTTCACCCGCCACGATGTCGCCGATTCTCGCGGCGGGCAGGCCGCGGGCGAGCAGGTCGTCGAGCAGGGCGGGCCAGGCCCCGGGCGGGGCGGCCAGCAGCAGCCCGCCCGAGGTCTGCGCGTCGAACAGCAGCACGGCGAGTTCTTCGCTGATGGCGGGGTCCAGGCTGGTGGCTGGCCTTATCCGGGCGATGTTGGCCCGGGTGCCGCCGGAGACGAAGCCGGCCGCGGCCAGTGCGGCCGCGTCGGGCAGCAGCGGGACCGCGGTGGCGTTGATCCGCGCCGCGACGCCGCTGGCGGCCAGCATCCGGTGCAGGTGGCCCAGCAGGCCGAACCCGGTCACGTCGGTGGCCGCCCGCACGCCCCCGGCCAGCGCGGCCTGGCTGGCGCCCGCGTTGAGCAGGGTCATCGAGGCCACCGCGGCGTCCACGGCGGCGGGGTCGGGCGCGCCGCGCTTCAGCGCGGTGGCGATCACCCCGGTGCCGATGGCCTTGGTCAGGATCAGCTGGTCGCCGGGCGCGGCGCGGTCGATGGTCATCAGCCGGCCGGGATCGGCCAGGCCCACGACGGCCAGGCCGTACTTCGGCACCGGGTCGTCGATGGTGTGCCCGCCCGCGACGAAGCACCCGGCCTGGGCGGCCACCTGGGCGCCGCCGCGCAGCACCTGGCCGAGCAGGGCGATGTCCAGGCCGTCGCCCGGCCAGGCGGCCAGGTTGACCGCGAACAGCGGCCGGCCGCCCATGGCGTACACGTCGGACAGGGCGTTGGCGGCCGCGATCCGGCCCCAGTCCTCCGGGTCGTCCACGATCGGGGTGAAGAAGTCCGTGGTCAGCACCAGGGCGCGCTCGTCGTCCAGGCGCAGCACGGCCGCGTCGTCGCCTTCGGCCGCGCCGACGAGCAGGTCGCCGGAAGCGGGCCCGACGGGGCCCATCGAGGCGAACAGGGCCTCCAGCTTGGCCAGCGGCAGCTTGCACGCGCAGCCCGCGCCGGGCGACAGGGAGGTCAGCCGGGGAGCCTGGTCGGCCGTCATGCTGGACACTGTAGCCGCCCGCTTCAGCTCGCAGGAGCGGCCGCCCGCCCAGCGTCCGGCGGGACGGGTCCTGACCTAGCTGGCCAGGACTTGCGCGGATGGGACCGCCTTCGCGGGCTCGTGTCGTTCCACGGCGAGCGCGCTGCTGAGATCGGGGCAGATGGTGAGGCTGCGGTCTATGCCGGTGCGGCGCAACAGCTTCGCGACCGGGGGGCTGGGACCGGCCAGGCGCATGACGATGCCGAGCTGTCTGGCACGGCGTTGCGTGCCGATCAGCATGGCTAGCCCCGCCGGGTCGCAAGACGGCACCCGTGACAGGTCGAGAACCAGCAGCCCCAGGCCGGGATGAAGCAGGCCGATGAGGCGTTCCCGCAGCGCCGGGGCCGCGGCGACGTCGAGGGCGCCACGAAGCCTGACGATGGTCCCGGCGGCCGGCGGACCTGTCCCGGGACGACTGCCGGTATGGCGGGAGGTGGCACCGGCGCTGGTCATGAGTGCCTCGGGCCGGCGACAGCCGGGAGCGTGGCGTGAGGCTCAGAGTTCCGGGTTGCAGTGTTTGCTGTGACGTGAACACTGTTCAGGATCAGGCGTGGTGCCAGCGAGATCGGCGCGCCGCTGTCCTGGAGGGCGGCCCGCGACTGGGGCTGACCCTGATCGCGACGGCGGGAGTCCAGGTGGGCGGGAGCAGGCCAGTGCACGCCGGTCGCCCAGCCGAAGCGCTCGAAGATGCGAATGACGCTGGCGGAGATATCGATCTGCCGGGGATCGGCGCCATGCCTGGCGCAGGTGGGATCGGAATGGTGCATGTTGTGCCAGCTTTCGCCGAGGGAGAGCAGAGCGAGAGGCCATCGACCCTGCGATAGCCAGCACGACCCGCAGCGCCGGCGCCGCAGTGAAGCTGCGATGGGTCAGCAGCCGGTGGAAGCCGATGGTCACCCCGAGCCCCGTCACCAGGTAGAAGGCCGCCGCGAGCAGGATGTCTGTGAGATGCAGGCCGTGACCCCAGGCGAGCCATACCGCCACCGCCAGACCGCCGAACGGCACGATGACGATCGCGGCGGTCACCGCTACCCGGACCCCGCCTTCGAAAGTGCGCGGTGTGCTCCCGCCGCCCGGGAACGGCTCCGTGCCTTTGTAGTCGACAGTGAGCTGATCAGTCATCGCGATCGTTCCCTTTCTCGGCGCGGCCGGAGCTGCAGGGAACGATGCAGCGGCCAAGCCAAGCAGCACGGGGATCCACGCCAGCGCAATGAACTCGCGGCGCTGGCGGATATGGCGGACGGCATCGATGCCGATGGCGCATATCAGCAAGCCGCCGCCGACGTCGGCCTGCGGCGAGAAGCACACGCGGGTCTACGACCCTGGCCGCGGGCCCGGCCGGGGCCGCTGGCGCGGCTTCGCGTCGCCGGGCAGCCGCTGCTGGGGCCAGCTCGCGGCCGTGCCGGTGAGGGCGTCTGTGCCGTCGACGAACGCCCGGGCCAGGTCGGACAGGCGGCAGTTGCTGGTCCTGGCGCGGTCGCGCAGCAGGGTAAATGCCTGGTCCATGTCCACCCCGAGGCGCTCGGCGAGCTTGCCCTTGGCCTGCTCGATGATGACCCGGCTATTCAGCGCGTTCTGCAGTTGCTCGTTCAGGGTGTCGCTGTGCCGCATGCTGCGCTCGTGCAGCAGGCTAATGGTGGCCACGTCGGCCAGGGCCTGGCCGACGCGGATGTCCGCGGGCGCCAGCGCGCCCGCATCGGCGCGGAACAGGTTCAGTGCACCGATGACCTGCTCGCGCAGCCGCATCGGCAGGGCCTGCACGGCGGCGAACCCGGCGTGCCGGGCGGCCGGCGCGAACCGCGGCCACCTCGGCGCGGCGGCAGCCAGGTCCGTGGCCTGCACGGACTGGCCGGTCCGGAAGCAGTCCAGGCAGGGACCCTGATCGTTCTGCAGCTGGAACAGCTCGAGCAGCCTGGCGGCTTCGCTGGAGGCGGCCACCACGCGCAGCTCACCGCGCGGGTCAGCCAGCAGCAGCCCGGCGGCGGAGATGTCGAGCAGCTGCACGCTGCGGTCGGTCAGCACGTGCAGGAAGTCGATCACATCGAAGCCGGCGACCAGCGTGTCAGTCAGCTCAACGAACGTCTCCGACAGGAGTTCTCCGTCCATCCCGCTCACCCTTTCAGGGATAGACAGCAAGGTCGGCCAGCACGAGTAAGCGTGCGCTCTCTCACCCCTGGCCGTCCTGGCGCGGGTCCGGGTCCGGACGCAGCCGTATCCGCCGTGCGACAATATCGCGGGCCAGATCAGACAGTGCCCGGTCATGAGCATACGCGTAGGAGCGCAGCCGGATAAATGCCTCCGTGATTCCGACGCCGAGCTGCTCGGTAAGCATCCCAGTGGCCTGATCGATCTCCGCGCGGTGCAGGGCCAGGTCCGCGGGCTGCCCGCCCGGCCCGAACCCGGCCGCGGCCTCGCCCGCCGCCTGGTCTTGAGCGTCGAGCAGCAACAGGGTCGCGGTATCGGCGAAGACCAGCGCGTCACCCAGATGGGAACCGCTCAGCGGGCCGGGCCGCTCCCGGTACAGGCCCATTGTCCCGGCCCGGATCACCCCCATCCGCAGCGGGAATATGAAGATCGCCGATGCCCCGGCCTGGCGGGCCGCAGGGGCGAACACCGGCCACCGGCGGACAGCTTCCCCGTCACCTAGATCAGAGGCCAGCACCGGCCCCTCCGACGCAACAGCATCCGGCCCGGGGCCCTCCCCCAGGGTCATCTGGAGCTCAGCGAGCAGCCCGCTAACCTCATCAGTCACCCGCATGAGGTGACCTGCCTCCGCCCCGCTCGCCGCGATCAGCCAGGCACCGGTGACCTCAACCGCGGCCACAGCCGCCACGCACGCATCTGCCGCTGACACCCGGCCGCCACGAACAGCCGACTGCTCGGCCACCAGGGCCCAGATCCTGGCCGGGCGGCTCCCCGTCACCCTCGCAACTCCGCCCAGCAGCCACTCACGCTGACCATGCAGTTGCGCCTCCCGACGAGCACCATTTAACGCAGAGGTCGCACCATGTGCCGCGGCCGGGCACGTTCCGCGCCTGGGCAGCGGCCGGACCAGCGAGGGCCGGCAGTGCGGCATACTAACCGCCGGCCGCCGGCCGCCCGGCTGGGTAACCAGGGCGGCACGGAGCCGCTGCGGCGCCGCCGAGGACCACGCCCGGGCCTGCCTTAGACTGTCCGCGGCCTCTTCCACGCTGGGATAAACCGAGAAGACATCGATCAGGCCAGTGGCTTCCAGAACCTGGCGCACCGGTTGCTGCAGGGCAGCCAGGGGCAAGTCACCGCCGCTTTGCCGGGTCCATTTCCGTATTCGCAGCAGCACCGACAGGCCGCTGTAGTCGATGCCCTCCAGGCCTGTCAGGTCCATGATGACCGACGGCCCGCAGGCCGCCACAGCCGCGATCAGATGGGACGCGACACCAGGGGTGTCGGCCAGGTTAGATTCCCCGCGCAGGGCGACGACGGCCTGACCGTCGACGTCACTGATGCTGAGATCCACGTTAAGCATGGATTTCCTTCATGATTCCGCAGCCGGGCGGGTGTCCGGGGCCCAGCGGCTAATTCGCTCAAACCGGATGTGGATAGTCACCGAGCTTCACGGATTGCTGATGGCGAATAAGCCGCCGAAGCCCGGTCACGGGCCGGTCGTAGCCGTCCGCCTCTCGGTGACCGGGCGCGCAGGCCGCAGCCAAAGAACGAGGGCGGGATACCCGGCCAAAGCCCAGCATCAAATGCTCCTGGCTTCTTTGCGGCATTCGCCGACAGCGAACACGATCAGCCGCCGAGGTCCAGAGCAACAGCCTGAAGTTATCACGGGTGAGCTCACGACCGCCATCAGCGCCACAGCAGAGGTACCCATCGCGCACGCCGGCTCAAACCCGACCCGACCAGGCAAGTCGTGTCATCGGCGGAGGACATGCGAGCCGGCGGCGGCGGACTGGCGGCGGGCTGGCGGCGGCCTTCTCGGCGGCGAGGAAGGAGCCGAGTTCGGCGATGGTGGTCATCAGCGGGGCGGGGAACACCCACGGTGGTGTTCTTGTCCACGCCGATCGCGACCAGGCTTTGCAGGTTGGTCACCGCCGAAATGACGAGTGCGGCAGTCAGCCATACTGGGGAAATCGCAGGAGGGAGAATAATTCTCCCGCGGTTCACCGTTCCTTCGGTCTGCAGCGTCCTGCGGCAGGCCTTCTTACCTGGCTGCCGTCCTCGGCAACGGCGGCCGATGAGGATGCCGGCCTGCGCATTACCGCGTGCAAGACGGCCGCCATGTCACGCAGATAGATAGCCACCGCCCCGGCGGCCAGCTGCTGACCGCGCCGCAGGACCGACTCTGTCCGGCGATACCGTGCATCGTCTTCGTCGCGCTCCGGGATTCGGGCCAGCGCGCACTCATCGACGATGACGTCACGGACGTCATACTCGGCCAACATCGGGTCGCCGCGAGTCAGCAGCGCCTGCCGGTACAGCCCAGCGGCGTAACGGCGGTAGAGGTCGGCGTCCCGGCTGCGGGTCGAGCTGGCCATCACAAAGGCACGAACCGCGCCGTTCTTACCCGATCGCAACATCGAAGCTCCAAGCATCCCGGCGGCGTCGCGGCCCGCAAACGCCATCAGCCACCGAGGTCCGGAGCAGTAATTTGACATTACCACGGGCAAGAAAACTAGCAATATATTTCTAGAATTTCTGGTACTCTTTAAACACGGGGACTGGAGCTTCATGGCCGAACACCCGCAGCTGCGTGCGGCGCAGACCAAGGCATCCGGCCGTCTGCCCGGCACTCCCGCGCAGCGCCCCGGCGATCATCGCGCATGGTCACGGGAAATGCGCCACGCATGCACGCCATCGCTCGTGCACATCCGCAACACCACGATCAGCACCGCCGCCGACACGACAACAACTGAGTCCGGAGGCATCTCCGCATGACGACAATCGCGCACCCTGAGCTTGAGGGGCTGGAGCGTTACAAGTTCGGCTGGGCCGACTCGGACGTGGCGGGCGAGTCCGCGCGCCGGGGTCTGTCCGAGGAGGTCGTCCGGGACATCTCGGCACTGAAGGACGAGCCGGAGTGGATGCTGGACCTGCGGCTGAAGGGCCTGAAGCTGTTCCGGCGCAAGCCGATGCCCGACTGGGGCGCGGATCTGACTGGCATCGATTTCGAAAACATCAAGTACTTCGTCCGGTCAACCGAGAAGCAGGCCGCCAGCTGGGACGACCTGCCTGCCGACATAAAGAGCACCTACGACAAGCTGGGCATCCCCGAGGCGGAGAAGCAGCGGCTCATCGGCGGCGTCGCCGCGCAGTACGAAAGCGAAGTCGTCTACCACAAGATCCGCGAGGACCTGGCGGACGAGGGTGTCATCTTCCTGGACACCGACACCGCGCTCAAGGAGCACCCGGATCTTTTCCGGGAGTACTTCGCCACGGTCATCCCGGTGGGCGACAACAAGTTCGCCGCGCTGAACACCGCGGTCTGGTCCGGCGGCAGCTTCATCTACGTGCCGAAGGGCGTGCACGTGGACATCCCGCTGCAGGCCTATTTCCGGATCAACACCGAGAACATGGGCCAGTTCGAGCGGACCCTGATCATCGTCGACGAGGGTGCCAGCGTGCACTACGTCGAGGGCTGCACCGCGCCGGTCTACTCCTCCGATTCTCTGCACTCCGCGGTCGTCGAGATCGTCGTCAAGGCCGGCGGTCACTGCCGCTACACCACGATCCAGAACTGGTCGAACAACGTCTACAACCTGGTCACCAAGCGGGCCGTGGCACAAGCCGGCGCGAGCATGGAGTGGATCGACGGCAACATCGGCTCCAAGGTCACCATGAAGTACCCGTCCATCTACCTGATGGGCGAGCACGCCCGGGGAGAGACCCTGTCCGTCGCGTTCGCCGGCGAAGGCCAGCACCAGGACGCCGGCGCCAAGATGGTGCACTGCGCGCCGAACACCTCCTCCCAGATCATCTCCAAGTCCGTGGCCAGAGCCGGCGGCCGCACATCCTACCGGGGCCTGGTCCAGGTACAGGAGGGCGCGGCGCATGCCAAGTCCACGGTCAAGTGCGACGCGCTGCTGGTGGACAAGGTCAGCCGGTCCGACACCTATCCGTACGTCGACATCCGCGAGGACGACGTGGAGATGGGCCACGAGGCCAGCGTCTCCAAGATCTCCGAGGACCAGCTGTTCTACCTGATGAGCCGTGGCATGACCGAGGATGCGGCCGCGGCCACCGTCGTGCGCGGCTTTGTCGAGCCCATCGCGCGCGAGCTGCCGATGGAGTACGCGCTCGAGCTGAACCGGCTGATCGAGCTGCAGATGGAGGGGGCCGTCGGCTAGACGGTCCTCCCGGGCCCCTCTAGTCCGGCGCCCGGCCGCGCGGCTCATATTCCGGCGAGTCCGGGCACGTGGACGGCGCTGCACGAACGTGACAGCGGGCCGGGACCGGCGCTGTGCCGTTCACAGGATGCTGGCTCGCTGCCTCCGGGAGGCGGCACCCACAGGACTCCCGCCCATCCGTCCCAGTCCCGTAACGGTTATCCTGGCCGTGGGCCAGCAGCACGCCCAGGTAGTCGAGCACGACTGCTGGAGGTCACCGTGACCCAGCCCGCGCGTCCAGACCCCGCGCGCACCCCGTCCGGGTACGACGATGCACGCCCTGGGCCGGCTCGTTCGGGTGCCTGTGGCCGGGCCCAGTTTTCGGTCGGCACGCTGGCCCTCCAGGTCGGCACTCTGTCTCCGCTGTACCTGGCCTGTTCAGGGGTGGTCCGGGCGGCCCGCGGCACAGCGCGCTCACCCCGCCGGCTCGCGGACATGACCCGGGTGTGGCCGAGCCAGCGGGGCAGGCTCGCAGAACTTCCACTGGCCGGGACGACCCGGCGACATGTGCGCCGGCCGCCGAGCCCAGCGACATGGTCGCTGCATCCGCGCCACCCGGTTCCACGGTGGGCAGTGCTCTCAGCCGGCCTGTCGCCCGTCTTGGCGACCGCGGGCTGGCTGATCGCCGACGCGGTCCAGCCGGCCTCCTACAGCCCGATCCGCAAGACGATCAGCGTGCTGGCTGGCCACGCAGGAACCGATCGGTGGATCATGACGGGGGCCCTGTTCCTGGTGGGCGGGTGCCAGCTCGTGACTGCCTGGGGCCTGGCCGGCATCCGGGTGCCTGCCCGCATCCTGCTGGCCGTCGCGGGCCTGTCCAGCATCGGCATCGCCGCATCTCCCGAACCCGCTCGTGGCTCGACTCCGCAGCACCTCGCCTGGACATCGCTCGGCGCGGTCGCCATCGCGGTCTGGCCTGCCTTCGTCGCCCGGCGCGCGCCGCCGCGGCCGCTGATCCTGAGCAGCTACGGCTGTGCCGTCGTGACTGCCGTGTTCATTGCCTTGCTCGGCTGGCTCGTCATCGAAACCCAGGGTGGCCATGACCTGGGCCTGGCTGAGCGATTGTTCCTGTCGATCGAGACCTGCTGGCCGTTCATCGTCGCCATCGCCCTGCGGCAAACCGCGCCGCCATCGTTCTGCATTGCCACCTCGCAGGGCCTCATCCACAACGCGTCGGGTCCGGGCCTGGCGGGCTCATTTCGGCCGGCTGGGCGGCGCCGGCGGGCTTGGCGTGGATAAGCGCTGGCGCGTGCCGCCAGGTCAGGCAGGCAATCGCGCCAAGGGGGATGGGAGGCAGATAGGTGACGGCCCGGTACAACAGCACGGCGGCGGTCACCTGCGCGCCGTCGCGGTAGCCGACGCCGGCGGTCAGCGTGGCGATCAGTCCGAGTTCGGTGATGCCTAGGCCGCCGGGGGTAACGGGCAGCACCGTCAGCAGCCGGACGAACGCGAAGGCGGCCAGGGAGGTCTGCCAGGGTACCTGGGCCTGGGACAGGCCGATGCCGCGCAGGCACGCCAGCAGGACGAGCCACAAGGTGAGGTTGCTGGCCGCAGTGGCGACGGTGATCCGCCCGCCGCGCGCGGCGATCAGGGCACCGGCCCGGCGGCGGAAGCCGAGCAGCGATCGGGCGACACCGGTGGGCGCCGGCCGGCGTGCCACCCGGCAGGCGATAGCCAGCGCGGGCTGCAGCGCGCGGCCCGCGCGGGCCGCGAACGGCTCGCTGCGCATCAGCAGGCCGAACCCGGCGGCCAGGGCGGCGACCAAGGCCAGACCCACCGCCGCGGCGGCGACCAGGCCGGCCCGGCAGGCCGGCCGTCACCAGGACCAGCACGGCCACGACCGGCAGGCCCAGGCGGGCGAAGACATTCCAGATTCCCGACACCAGGGTGTAAAGCACATACTCAGGGGTGCTGATGCCCCAGCTGGAGAGCATCGCCCAGCTGACCCCCATGGCCAGGGCCCCGCCGGCGGGCAGGGTGTTCGCCACGGCGTTGGAGCCGAGGTTGACCACGGCCGCCTCGCGCAGCCGTATCGATGGCAGCACCGAGCAGATCATGATCCAGGTCGAGGTCATGCTGGCTGCGGCGGCTGCGGCGACGAGCAGCGCCTGGGCCCACGTCATCGCGGCCATGCTGGCCCACACGCTGCGGTAGGACGCGAAATGCGGGACGGCGAAACCGAATATGGCCGCGACCAGGACAACCGACCCCGCGGTGCGGAAGATCTCCCGGCCTCGCCGAGACTCCGGCCGTCCCGGACCCGTAATAGCGGCGGCTGGCGGATCGGCAATGGCCGTCATCGGATGCCGTCGGGCTGGCGGCTGTCGCTACGGCAGCTGCCGAGATGGGCAGGGATAGGCCAGCGCCCCTGGTGGCCCAGCCGGGGCGTTCGAAGCTGCGGATCACGGCGTCGGAGAGGTCAAGCTCCCCGCGCAACTCGACGACGGCATGACCATCGCAGTCCCGGGTCCTCAGATCCACGCCGGGCATAACCCTGCCTTCCTGCTGAAGCAGCAAGGCAGGGTCTTGACCCAGCGGCTAGTTCACGAACGTCCGGTACCGACACTACGCCGAAGACTCGCCCGTGTCCCGTCCCGACGGTGCCCCGTACCCGGCAGACCCAGGCCGCTCAGCCACGCACGTGGCAGCGTCGGCGTAGCCGGCGGCCGCTCCAGCTTCGCTGAGGTTATGGACGATCTGGCGGAATGACTCGACGAAGCTTTCTTCGCGGTAACCGAGATCGGTCGCTACGCAGAAGTCCCTGACGAGGCCCTGGACCCGTCGCAGATTGGGCCGAGGCATCGACTGGAATAGGTGATGCTCGATCTGGTAGTTAAGGCCGCCGAGCATGAAGGTGGTAAACCGGCCGCCCCTGATATTTCGGGCAGTGACCACCTGGCGGCGGGCGAAGCCGGTTGCGGTTGCAGATTCGATGATCGGCATCCCCTTGTGGTTGGGCGCGAAACTGATGCCCAGGTACAGCGAGAAGACCGCCTGCTGTACGGCGACGAAAGCGAGCGCCTTGAGCGGGGAGAGCACCCACAGCACCACGGTCAGGTACAGCGCGGTGTGCAGCATGAGGAGAGACGCTTCTACCGCCGAGGCATGGTCTCGCCGCCGCAGAAGGCGCTTGATCCCGAGTACGTGCATGCCGGCGCTTCGCAGCAGCATGAGGGGGAAGAAGAGCGGCGCCTGCCAGCGTGCCAGCCACGATGCGACAGGACCGGGCCCGCTTCCCGGCGCGCCAGACCAGGCCAGGGCGAGCCCTTCGCCGATATCGGGGTCGCGGCCCATCTCGTTGGGATGCTCATGGTGAGCGTTGTGCTTGGGAACCCACCAGCCAAAGCTCAGCCCGATGAGCGCGTCCCCCACGATTAGGCCGAGCAAGCGATTGCGTCCGCGCGCGCCGAAAACCTGGTTGTGCCCCGCATCATGGCCGATGAAGCCGAGCTGGGTGAACATCATCCCCACCAACGGGGCGACGGCCAGGGTCGTCCACGAGTTGCCGACAATGACGAACAGGGCCCATCCAGCGAAAAAGGCGACGATCGTCAGGGTGATCTTCACCCGGTAGTAGCCCGGCCTGCGGTCGAGCAGACCCATCGCTCGCACCTGCAGCGCCAGTGCACGAAAGCTAGCCGTCGAAGGATCGACGGCAACAGGCAGCCCGTCTGCAGCTGAGGCGCGGCCGGACGCCAAGGCAAGAAAGCCGGGTGCAGTTCTCATCGTCGCTCTGTCCTCCTGGGCGTCTTCCAAGCACACCGCTCGGGCTTACATCGCCAGGGTCTGGAGCACCGAGGCCGCGGCCAGGGCCTAACCGCCACGACCGCGCTTGCTCTACCGTACCTCTACCAGACGGCCCCGCAAGGCCGACGCCAGGCGAGGTCTCCTAAGTCGCGTCATGCAATCCTGGCGAACAGCCCTCGAGGGTCCGTGCGCCATGCCAGCGGAGTTCCATCTGGTCGGTAATCTCTGAGCGGTCTGGGCCCATCGACGCCAGGTAGCTCCGGATGAGCTTAAGGATCTTGCGGTCGTTGAGCTTGCGCGCCACCCGCGCCATCAACACACTGCTGCGCTGTCGGGCTCTGATGGCCGGCCGCCCCTCGCATGACCGTGCGGCCACCGCTCACGGCATAGTCTGACCAATTCCGCTGACCACGACACGGTGAAGATCATCTCGGGCCTTGGCTGCCGCTGCTCCCGAATCGGGCGCATTGTGCGTACGTTCACGGTGCTGTGGGCAGCAGCGACCTGGGTGGTAGTGATCACTAGGTGCGAGGCCTGTCAGCCTTTGAACGCTTCCTGCAGCTCGCTGGTGATCTGTTCCATCGTCGCATCGATCTCGCGTTTGAAGACCTTGACCGTACCGGCAAGCGCCTTGTCGAGTGCTGGTTCGATGGTGGCCGAGCCGACCACGATGAGCCCTGCCTGGTCAGCAAGGAGTTCCTCGGCCGCATCATTCAGCTCCTGACGAGTCAGGGTTCCGCGGGCGAACCGTTCGGGGAGGAAGCGGACGTGCGGGTGATCTATCCGCCCTACAACGCGCGCTTTGCCGTTCTCCTTGTCGATCACGGCTGCGTCGTACTCCCCGGTCACCTCCTTGTGCAGGTGCTTAATGGTGTCGAGGACTGTCTGCGCAGCCGCGACAGTCGGATACGTTGCGGCGTAGACGACCACATATTCCTGCTCAGCCATGACATCTCCCTTTTCACGCGGATGCTCCCACTGTCCCAGGCGAGCGCTGCGAGTGGAAGCGTCGGCGCCCGCATTACTCGCTGGTCTCCGGGTACAGAACTATCTTCGAGTTTCGCTATCTTGGAGTTTCGCTGGCCCGCATGCTCGGGGTGAATTCGGCCGCGGCCGCGCCCGGACGCGGGCCGGGAACGACCGGCCCGGGGTTGCTCAGGCGCTGAGCCGGGACGCTGCCCTCCAGCGCGGGCGTGGTGACGGCAGCCGCCGGAGCCCGGCTGCCCCACCGCGGGTGGCTGTTGGCGTGATACATCATGACTAGCCAGAAGGCGAGTACGGCGACCGGGACGATCACGATCGGGATAATGTCGCCTGCGGTTCCTGTCATGCTGGTGCTCCTTTCGAGACGACGGTTTCAGTCTCGCGCGGCACCGGACAGATCGCGCCCGTGAAAGACCCTGGTCTTATACCCGGGGGAAGCACCGCGGCAGGCTACACATCGCCTCCCTCGGCTTCGACACCACCGGCTTCGACATCTCCGGCACAGCCATCCAGCTCGCCCGGCAGCGCTTCCCCGGTTCCACCGTCCGGTACGTAGTCGCTGACTTGCTCAATTACCCGCAGGCCTGGCTGCGCGCCTACGACCTGGTCATCGAGATCATCACCGTCCAGGCGCTGCCCGACCCGCCCCGCCGCCACGCCATCGCCAACGTCAGCCGCTTGGTCGGACCTGGTGGAACGCTGCTGGCCATTGCCGCCGTTCACGATGACGACACGCCCCCCGCAACGCTCCCGCCCTGGCCACTGCGGCGCGCCGAGATCGAAGCGTTCGGCGCTGACGGACTGATCCCGACCCGGATCGAGATTACGGTCACTCCCGGGGAGCCAGACGATCACCGTTGGCTCGCAGAGTTCCGCCGCCCCGCCCCGGGCCAGCCCATCACCGAAATGCCGGTGACGGACGGAGGAGCCCACGCCAAAGCTGATTTTCAGGCACCCGAAGGTGGTACAGCGGACAAACCAGAGCGCGACGAAAATACCTGGTAGCTGGAAGGTCCTGGGCGGAGCCCTCACCCGCTTTCGATGTGTAGCCGTCCAGGACGAGCCGGTGACGGGTATCGCTCCTGTCGCAGGAACGATCAGAACTGGCCGGCCACATCCACAGCGTCGAGCACCGTCACCTCTGGCTCTCCGACGACGCCTGCTCCGCTGAGGAACTCTCCCATCCTCGCGGCACCTGCGAAGAACTTATTGAACGTATCTGCGTCCGGCCACTCGTCAATCACGACCAGGTCCTTGCCGTCGGTGAGCATCCTGTGTCCTATCTGACCCAGGCTCTTGCCGTACGCCGTGATGTCCTCGGCTATATCTCCGTTGGCCTTGCCCCACTCGAGAGCCTTGCCCAGATCAGAAACCGCACATCGAGCAATGACGAAAACGCTCACAGTAATCCTGTTCCTCCCCCTTGCGCGGCTGATCACCAGCCGCAACTGCCCAGGCCTGACCGGCCAGGTGCTGGTCGAAGTATGCTCCCTCCGCTCATCCGGGGATAGGGTCAGCGGCATATTCCCGGATATTCCTCGCCTCCTGATGCACGCAGAAGGACGGGCGACCCAAGAACTCCTCACTCTTACGTCGTCGAGCGCTGGCTTGCACGGCTCAGCATGTCGCCCCACACCGACCAGTTCATCATCAAGGGCGGCATGCTGCTCGCCGCATACGACGCCCGCCGGCCCACTGCTGATCTAGATGCACTCGCCCGCGCCGTGAGTAATGACCAGTCCGTGGTCGTGGAGCGTGTCACACAGATCTAGGTGACCATTGCCAGTGCGGTAGGAGAGATCCGGCCAATGTCCATTCGTTCCACGCGCCGGGGCGCGAAGAGGGCGCTTACCCTCTCTGACCTGGAGCCGGTGAGCGGGTTCGAACCGCTGGCCTGCCGTTTACAAGAAGCCCGGTTTGTGGCGATATGCACCCTAACTGCACTGATGGCGCAAGTTATTGCTCTGATGGCACTCGTCGAGCTGGAGTTTCCCGGCAGCTCGTCCCACGATTCGTCCCACGCCGCAGAGCAGCAATTAACCCGCACTTGTGACGCTGCGTAGCTTCAAGGACTGCATAGGAATCCTGCGTGAGGGCGTCGCCCGTCTGGCAGCACCCGGCGCCCGTCACCCCGCGCTGAGTGGAGGCTCCGCTAGTGACTGTCGGCTGGTGGCGGGGGCTGGTCGTAGGTGGCCATCGCGGCGGGGCTGGTGTCGGTGGTCAGGAGTTCGAGTTTCCAGGGGCCGGCGTTGACGTCGAAGTCGCGGCCGAAGCCGACCCACTGGCCGGTGAGGCGGTGGCCGGTGGGGTCGGACAGGAGTTGGATGGCACCGTGGTAGGTGGAGCCCTGGTAGTAGCCGGCCGGGTTGGTTTCCTCGGTCCAGGTGCCGGTGATGACCTGGCCGTTGATGGTCAGGTCCATCATGAGCTTGGAGGGGGCGGAGCCGAGCAGAGGAGCGGGCCTGGAGCTTGCGGCCGTGCTGGATGAGCAGCACGTGATGCTGATCGATATAGGTCTGCTCGCGGCCGGAGCTGGTGTATTCGTAGGTGCTGAGCCAGATCCCGGTGAGCGGTCCCTGGGTGGCCTTGGGGCCGGGTTCGGGCAGCCAGATGCCGGTGGCGGGTCCCATGGCTTCGCTAGGGTCGAGGCCGTATTTGTGGTCGGCGCCTTCGAAGCCGAGGGCCTGGATGGTCTGCCCGGTGACGTATTCCAGGGCGCGTGCGTAGGGGCCGTGGGGGGTGCGGACGAGCCCGGCTTCCCATCGCTGGATGATCCGCTTGGTGCAGCTGTTGGGTTCCCCGGCTCGGTCTCCGGCCTGGCGGATCGCGCGGGCGAGTTCGTTCTGGGACAGGTGGAGCCGCTGCCGGGCTTGGCGCAGGGCGGTGTTCGGCGTGCTCATTCCCTCAGGGTAGGCCTGGAAGGGGTGAGCGTTACAACGTCGTTTTGACGCCTGCTGCGACGTCTTATTGACGCCCTCTGGGACGTCGTCTCGGCAGCGCCAGCTAACTAGCGTGCGAGGTATGACAGGACCTGCATCTGAGGCTCAGCCCGTCCCGCAGTCCGCGCACCCGTTGGGCGCGCTCACTACTTATGAGCTGAACCGGTACCGCCGTGAGCTGGAACGCGCGCTGAAGGGCCTTGGCGTCGGCGTCCCAGCGCGGCGCCTGGTCCAGGACAAGCTCGCCCAAGTGCTGGCGGAGCAGGATTCCCGGGCCTGGATCCGGGCCGACCGCCAGCCCGACCTGTGACCTGAGTTGGGCCACGATTTGATCATGGCCGCTATCGCGGGACGTTGACCTGCTGGTTTGCGGTTCGTAGGGGCTGAGCTTGCGCACTAGGCGCGGTCCGAAAAGTGGCCGCTGCGGGCCCGCTGTTACCGGAGGGGTTCAGCCGATGCTGCCCGCAGCCGGGCTACCGATCCGGCTGCGACCAGGGCTGAGCCGGCGGCTATCCTCGGCCTGCGCCGCTGCCCGGCCCGGGCCACCCGCAGGACATTGAGGGCGACGTTCGGGGCTTCGTTGGCGATCGCGAGCGCCGTCAGCCGCCGCGGGTGGCGCAGGCGCCACGGCACGCCGATGACTATCCACGCTGCCGGGGAAACAAGGCCGAACCAGCGGAAGAACCGCGATAGCCGGCGGGCTGCGGGTGTTTCCGCCGCGGCGGTAGCCGGGGCCCCTGCTTCAAGCTTGCGCAAAAAGTCCCTTCGCTGCTGCTCGTCCATCCCGGCCAGGGCCGCGAGGTTCTCCAGTGCCTCGGCCCCCGTCGGCGCTTCCGTGCCAAGGCCCCACGCCACCAGCCCGAAGCCGGCCGCGCCTGCCCACTCGGCCAGGGCCCGCTGCCGGCGCCCGGCGGCCCAGTGCCCGGCCCCGGCGATAGCCTGGGTGGCGACGGGGGCGACAGGGGACACCCATCCGCGCGTCCCCGAGGGCCTGCCCCCGTCCAGAAGGAGCATATAGGCCCGCCACAGCAGGGCCTTGCTGTCATCACGAGCCATCCCGCCATTGTCGCCCTGGCGGTGCGTGCGTGCCAATACGAGCCGCAGGCGCGAGGCCCATTCACCTGCATGAGGTCGCGAGTCGCAGGAGCGGAAGAAAGTGCCCCGTGACCGGGGCAGTCACGGGACGGTCTGGCCGTGCTCAGATGCCCTGCTCCTGGCTCAGCGGGGCAGTCACCGAGCGCACTAGAGGCGCTGCATGCGTCGCGCACGTGCTCCAAGACCTTCTAACGACAACTGACGTGCGCACTAGGATGGCCCAACTCGGGTAGAACGCGCGCTGAAGGGCCGACCGCAAGCCCGACCTGTGATCATCCGCAGTAGCCTCGCCCCAACTTGGCCCAACCAGGCAGGGGACATACCAACCTTCGGTCAGCAACGCATTACGAGTGGCGTGCTGCCTGCCTGCGCACGCACTACCTGCACCGATAGCACGGATCATCGCACTGACGGCACCCATGACGCTGAGATTATCCGGCACGCCGTTCCACGAACCGTTCCACGGCCGCGGCGCCGCGGATTCAGGAAGGAGGCCTTGATCGGACACCAGGTCCGTTTCCATTCCCGTTTCGATCTGGTCATCTTGCTCAGCGCGCCCGCGCAGACCATGATCGAAAGACTGGCGGCCAGGACCGGTAACCCGTACGGCAAGGCACGCGGCGACATGGACCGGATCCTCGGTGTCCTGGCCGCGGTCGAGCCGCTGCTGCGGAAGGCGGCCGATCATGAGATCCGCACCACCATCTCGCTCGCCGACGTGGTGGCGAAGCTGCTTCACCTGACAGCGGCTGATCCTGGGGCGGGTGGCCAGCCGGATGCTGTTGCCGACGCCGCAAGGCTATGCGGCGGCGCCGGCGGAGGTTATGGTACGGCCGTGGGGGAATCCCCGGTGGTGATTGCGGCCGGCGGCGTGCATGGCTTCCCGGCGATGCGGACGAGCTTTGTCGGCCGGGCCGGGCCGGTGCGCGAGCTGGTGATGCTGCTTGAGCAGTACCGGCTGGTGACGGTGACCGGGCCGGGCGGTTCGGGGAAGACCCGGCTGGCCGGCGAGGTGGCCCGGCGGGTGGCGGGCCGGTTCGCCGACGGGGCGTGGCTGGCCGAGCTGGCGCCGGTGCAGGACCCGGGGCAGGTTGCGGCGGTGGTCGCGGCGGCGTTGGGGGTCCGGGAGCAGCCGGGGGTGCCGATCGCGGGGACGCTTGGCCGGGTGCTGGCCCGCCAGCAGCTGCTGCTGGTGCTGGATAACTGCGAGCACGTGCTCGCCGCGGCGGCCGGGTTGTGCGGGGAGCTGGTGGCGGCCTGCGATGACCTGCGGGTGCTGGCCACGAGCCGGGAGGGGTTGCGGGTCGGCGGGGAGGCCCGGTACCGGCTGGGCCCGCTGGCGGTGCCTGATCCCGATGACCTGGCCGATGCGGCCAAGGCGGAGGCGGTGGTGTTGTTCGCGGACCGGGCCTGCCAGGCCGATGCGCATTTCGTCCTGGACAGCCAGAGCGGGCCGGGGGTGGCGCGGCTGGTGGCGCGGCTGGATGGGATGCCGCTGGCGATCGAACTGGCCGCGGCCCGGATCGAGGCGCTCGGGGTGAGCCAGCTGCTGGCCCGGCTGGATGACAGGTTTGCGCTGCTGGCCGGCGGGGACCGGCTGGCCCCGCCCCGGCAGCAGTCCCTGGCCGCGGCCGTGGAGTGGAGCTACCGGCTGCTCGATGAACCCGAGCGGAGGGCCTTCCGGGCGGTGTCGGTGTTTCCCGGGCCGTTCACCCTGCGGGGCGCCGAGGCGGTCGCCGGGGCAGACGCGGGGCTGGCGGTATTGCGGCTGGTGGACTGCTCGCTGCTGGTCCCGCCGCGCACCGGCGCGGATGGCCGGCCGCGGTATGTGATGCTGGAGACGTTGCGCGCCTATGGGGCAAGACTGCGGGCCGAGGCCGGTGAGCAGGACACAGTCGCCGCCGCGCTGGCCGGGTACGCGCTACAGGTGGCGGAGGAGGCTTCGGCCGGGCTGCAGACCAGCGCCGGGGAGGCAGCCGCGGCGCGGCGGCTGGATGCCGAGGACCCCGCCATGCGCCAGGTTCTGGCCTGGGCCGTGGACCATGATCCGGCCGTGGCGCTGCGGCTGGCGGTCGCGCTGTGCTGGTGGTGGCGGCCGGGCGGCCGTCTGGGCGGCCAGTACCGGCTGCTGTCCGAGGTGGCCGGGCTCGCCGAACCGGGCAGCGACGGATGGTGCGCTGCGCAATACTGGCTGGGCTGGGCTGCGGCGATGTCGGCCGATTTGCCCAGGGCGGTGGGCCACTTCACCGCGGCCCGCGACGCCATGCAGGACCGGGGCCCGTCCCGGCTGCTGGCTGACGTCCTGGAAGGCCGGTCTATGGCCTTGCTGAACACCGGCCAGCTCGCCGAGGGGACTGAGGACGGCCGCCGCGCGCTGGCCATGGCCCGGGATCTCGCCGACTCGGCTGCCGAGGTGCTGGCCCTGGTGGCGCTTGGTATCGCCGCGTTGTACAGCGGCGACCATGACGGCGCCATTGAGCTGATCCGGCGGCAGCAGCAGATCACCGGGGGCGTCCCGGCGGTTTACCGGGCCGGCAGCACCGTGTTGATCTTTGCGCTGATCGGCGCCGGGGACCTGGCCGGCGCCGAGAGCGCCTGCGTGGCGGCGCTGGCTCAGTGCCGGGACGCCGGTGACATGACCAAACTGGCAAGCCTGCTGAACCTGATGGCGGACCTGGATGTCCGGGCCGGCCGTTTCCAGGATGCCGCCGCGCACCTGCGCGAAGGGCTCCAGGTCGTGATGCGGACCGGTGACTTGTTTGAGATGACGAGCTGCCTGGGGTCCTGTGCGCTGCTGTGCACTGCGACGGGGCGCTACGCCGAGGCGGCCACGGTCTGGGCCGCCCTGGACGTCCACACCCGGCAGCACGGGCTCATTGGCGGGCCGCCCGAAGAAGCGCGCAGAGAAGAGGAAGCGCTGGCCAAGATCCGGCACGCGCTGGAGCCCGGCCGGGTCCGGACGGCCGAGGAGCGCGGCGCGGCGATGAGCCTGGACACCGCGGCCGAGTACGCCCTGCTGCTCACCGCCCCCGCCCCGCCGCCGACCGTAGCGGCGGGCCCGGGGCTGGGCCGGCTCAGTGCCCGGGAACGGGAACTGGTCACCCTGGTCGCGCAGGGCCGCACCAACGCGCAGATCGCCGCGCAGCTGTACATCAGCGTCCGCACGGTCGGCTCGCACCTGGACCGGATCCGGGACAAGACCGGCTGCCGCCGCCGCGCCGACCTGACCCGCCTGGCCCTGACCGAGGGCCTGGTCTGACCTCCAGCCTGCCGGCCGCCCTGCGGAAACCGGCCACAATGCCTGTGGGTCATCTGACCCCTGGCTGCCTCAGCGGCGCAAGAGGGGTCGGCCGGCCTCTGCCCGGCGTATGCCCGGACGCGCGAACCTGTCCGAACAGGGCCGCGAGAACCGGCCAGATCCGAGCAGACAGGACCTAGATCATGAGCACACAGCCTTCTCACCAGCGAGCTCGCCACTGGATGGCCACCTGGCCGGCTGGTCCGCACCTGGGCCGTCTGGCCACGGTCCTGGCCGCGGTCATCGCCGGCCTGCTGGCATCGGCCGCGGCCGGCACGGCGGCGTTCGCGAACTCGATACCGATCGGGGACGGAGGCGCCGTCCCTGTCGTGCCGGTCTCGCCCGCGACCGTCCGGGTGGTCAGCACCGCTGGCATGGCGGGCTGGCAAATCACCCTGATCGCGGCCGGGGCCGCCCTGGTCGCCGCGGCCGCGGCCGTGCTCCTAGACCGCAAGCTGGCCGGCCGCCGCGGCGTCACCGCCACCACCGGCTGATGCACCCGCCCGCAACCACGCACTGCGCCTGCCTGACGACCGGCCCGCGGGCCCGAACCGTCAGGCAGGCCCGCGTCTGCCCGCAGCCAGGCCGCGGCGAGCCCTGACGGGCCGACGGGCCGACCAGCCGGATGGCCCGCAGGAGAACCGTGTGCCGCCGCCGCCGCGGAAGGGCAACCGCACGCAGAACCGGATCTTCTGGGCGCAATATCCCAGGGAATCAAGCCAGCCCGTGCGCGTACGGATTCGGCGATCTGAAATAGTTCGAACCAAAACAATGCCCCGCTTGTCACGCTGCGCAACTACAAAGAATGCTAACCGAGCCTGCTGTGACCCGCCTGGATCAGGAGTCGATACCTGCCGTTTACAAGAAGTACGGCCTCGTGCACAATGCGCGCTAGCTGCACGGATAGCACGGATCATGACATTGACGGCACTCGTTCCGCTGGGACTGTCTGGTGCGCCGGTCCATCAACCGGTCCACGCGGCTCGGCAGGTAGAACCCACGACTGTAACCCAGCGTAGCGATCGGGACTTACGCTCCACCGATGCCCACGCGACGGGGTGGTCCGAAGAGGTCCGCGTCAAAATCCAATTTTGCACGGCGAGGCGACGAAATCTTACGTGTCCAACGTGGAGGGAGATCCTCCAGCACTGGCGACGATCGGAGTCTGAATGGCACGGAGCCCGTATCTCTTCCTCTCAACGTTGTCGAACCACAGCACTAGCGTGTAGCGACCAGGTGATGGGAACTCGATGTTAGAAACGGTTACTGCGAACGGAACAAGACCGGATTCGCCGAACTGCGCCTCCAGAGACGGTGCCGCGCGAAACTGGGCCTCGACTCGGACGGGAAGCTCCTGGTCGTTAGGTCCGACCATGCCTACCCGGATCAGATGGTCACGCATGGTGTCGTGGAAGGGTAGCTCCAAGATCGCGGCGATCCCGATGGTCGGCAGGGTGGCTGGGAAGGCGGGGAAGCGCAGCAGGCTTATGCCGCCGCCGTTCACGTAGATCTTGCCGTCAGGTGCGACAGCGGCGTGATCGGCAGCGAAGAACGCCACGACGGCTGTGGTCGTGATCGCGGCTGGAGTGTCAGGGACTGCGGTAGACTCTGTCATACAAGTTGTTATAGCATGTATGACATGAGGTATCAACTGAAGTGCAGATGCTCGACATCTACCGCTACGAGATCGTCGACTGGGATGATCCAGAGACCGATCCCGACCCGGCCACCAACAACCTGTTGCACTGTCAGCAGGCGGATCACCTAGGTGCGCAGGCAGAGTTGATCGTGGCCGAAGTGTTCCGTGGGTCATGGGCCGAGGTCAGGTTTAAGACCCAAACGGCCCAGTACTCGGTGGTGGGGGTAGCCCTGTCAAACATCTGGCTCGTATTGTTGGAGGACTCACACAAGCGTGGCGACTGGCTCCGGCCGGTAACGGGATGGCCAGCCGAAGCCGCAGAGATCCGTGAGTGGGAGCGTGCGACAGGCCAGCGAGGAAGGGGGAGACGATGAGCGTTGAACGTCCCCAAGGGCTTATCGAGGGCTCCGGGCAACGAGGCGAGCCGCGGCGACTTGACCAGATGGTGTCTGCTCGGCTTGATCCAGAGCTAGTTGCAACGCTTAGGGAGTTCGCATCCAGGCACGGCATGTCACTGAGCGATGTGCTAAGGGAAGCTGCCGTCCAGCTTCTGGCGCGTGAGGCGTCCGCCAACATCATCACCTTCGACATAACGGTGACCAACGGGACACGGCCAGGAACGGCCTCCCGTGAGTCATACCGCCAGGCGATCCCAACAGCCATCTAAGTTCCGCGGAACCTGAGACACCATCCGGGCTGCTGCCTGGTCCCGCGTCGTCGTTGACGGCTTGGTTGGCGATCTCGCAGTAGCCCGTCTATGCGTCCACGCCCCTTCGCCTACGTCTTAGGCTGCCAAACTGAGCAGTATTTACTTAGCTTGTTATTTAACCTCTGCTGTCACGCTCGTCTTGTTCTGTCGCTGTTGTCCGGCGTGTTGCCGTGACAGCAGGCGGCCACCGCGACACTGTCGGTTCCTGTCCAAGGGAAGTCGGCGGTGGTGGCGGTGGCCGTGGCGTTCAGTATGGCCTGGCCGCAGGACGCGGTCCAGGGCGGGCCCGGTGCGGAGCAGGCCCGCGGCGTGCTCGCGGGGTTCCGCGGTGAGCTGTGCCGGTGCCTGGGGAAGCGGCGCGATGCGCTGTTCGAGCTGGCGGACGCGGTGCTGTGCAAGCAGGATCGGGTGCACATGCTGGCGGAGCTGTCGCTGGAGCCGGAGTGCCGTCGTGGCCACGGCGCGGTGTATGACGCGGTCAACGCTGGCCAGGTCCGCATCGCGCGGCTGCGCCGGGCGCTGGCCGCGCTGCCGCTGCCGGCCTGGGATGACGGCCGGATCCGGCTGGCTGCCGACGTCAGCAACTGGCTGCGGCCGGACGCGGCCACCTGCCCGGAGCGGCTGTTCTGCCACTGCTATGCGCGGGGCAAGGGCAACGCGCAGCTGATCCCGGGCTGGCCGTACTCGGTGGTGGCGGCGCTGGAGCCGGGCCGGACCTCGTGGACACTGCCGCTGGATGCGGTCCGGCTCGGCCCGGCCGACGACGCCACCGAGGTGACCGCCGCTCAGCTGCGCCAGGTGGTCGAGCGGATCATCGCCGCCGGGCACTGGCGCGACGGGGACCCGGACATCCTGGTGGTCTTCGACGCCGGGTATGACCTGACCCGGCTGGCCTGGCTGCTGCGTGACCTCCCGGTCGAAGTCCTTGGCCAGCTGCGCAGCGACCGGGTGATGTACTTCCCCGCCCCGCCGCGCCAGCCCGGCACGAACGGCCGGCCGCTCCGGCACGGCGCCGCGTTCAAGCTCGCCGACCCGGGCACCTGGCCCGCCCCGGCGGCGGCCACCATCACCGAGACGACCCGGTACGGCACCGCCCGGGCCGCGGCCTGGGGACAGCTGCACCAGCAGCTGGCCGCCCGCGCCGGCTGGGAAGACCATGACGGCGAGCTGCCCATCATCGGGGGCACCCTCATCCGGCTGCACGTCGATCACCTGCCCGGCGACCGCACCCCCGAGCCGCTATGGCTATGGTCCTCGCGTGCCCGGGCCTCCGCCGGTCAGGTGGACCCCGCCTGGCAGGCGTTCCTGCGCCGCTTCGATATCGAACACACGTTCAGGTTCTTCAAGCAGATCCTGGGATGGACCCGGCCCAGGCTCCGCGACCCGGCCGCCGCCGACCGGTGGACCTGGCTGATCATCGCCTGCTACGCCCAGCTGTATCTCGCCCGCCACCTCACCGCCGACCTGCGGCTGCCCTGGCAGCGGCCCTGCCCGCCAGGCCGCCTCACCCCGGCCCGGGCCCGGCGGGGGTTCCGGAACATCCGCCAGACGCTGCCCGATCTGGCCGGCGCGCCGAAACCCGGCAAACCCGGACCCGGACGGCCCCCAGGATCGAAGAACCGGCGCTCGGCCACCCGCCACGACGTGGGCAAGACCGTCAAGCGAGACCAGCCCAGCAAGAAACCCGCAGGCAGAAAGGTTAAATAACAAGCTTAGAGCCTGCTTGAAAACTGGGGCATAAGCGGCTCCCGGCCGCAAGGCGTCACGCCGCCTCGGTTTGGAGCATCTCAGCAACGGGTCGCCGGAGGGCGATCCGTGCCGGAACACTGGTGAGCGCCGCCACAACGAACACGGTTCCGAGCACTGCGGCGACCAGCCAGAGCACTGGCGGCAGGCCATTCAGGTGATGTCCCGCGACCTTGAACAGACCGATGCCGAGTGGGAGGCCGAGGATCGCGCCGGGCACCGCGGGAATGACCTGTGCCATGACCAGCCCGGCTCGGATCTGCTGCGGGGTTGCTCCCAGCGCCAGCGTCACCGCGGAGGCGCGTCTCGCGTCGAGGACCGTCGCCCAGGCGGCGAAGATCGCGGTGAGCGCGGCCAGGGTGACCAGCGAGATCGTGATGGCGGTCAGCACCTGCTCCGCTCGGGGGACATCCGGGTTGACCAGCCCGCCCGAACTCCCGAAGTGTGAGAACTTGGCGTCGACGGCGGCGTGGATGGCGAGCGCGGCGACCAGACCCATGACGGCGACGGCGATGCTCGCCGCGCTGAAGATCGCGCGCCGTGGCCGGCGCGCAACGAGGCGCAGCCCGAACAGCGCCGGCACGGGCAGCTTCCTGGACAGCCGTATCAGCGAATCCCGCCGCCTCGGCAGACGGGGCGTGTCGGCGAGCGCGCTGACCGTGCTCATCCGCGCCGCGCGGATCGCGGGAACGAGAGTCGATGCGAGCGCCACGACGAGCGCCACGCCGAGGGCGACGATGACCATGACGAGCGTGAGTGGCGGCGCTCCCGGAGTACCGACGAGGTCGGCCTCGGGATTGGAGATCAGCGGGGCCGCACCCAGCCGGCCAGCAGGCCGACCAAGGCCGCGACGAGCGCCAGGAAGAGGTTCTCGGCCAGGAAGGTCGCCGCGACCAGGCCCGGCGTGCCGCCGGTGGCCTTCAGGAGTCCGACCCGCCGGGTGCCTTCCGCCAGGCGGCCACCGACGAGGACGGCCACGCTCGCCAGCGCGAGCACGCCGAGCAGCGTGGCGCCGGTAAAGAGGAAGGCCTGGTCGGTGCGCAGGAAGGCGGCGTCCCCGTAGGCGGTCGCTGTCCAGGAGGTGAGAAACGGGGCGGATGCGCTGTTGCTGCTATGAGTGTTTACAAAGGCGTTGACCGCGCGTGGCGACGCGTCGGACAGCTTGAGGTTCGAGATGTACGACAGCGGGGCCGCCGTGGTGGCGAGGCTGCGCGCCACCGCTTCGGTGGCCCAGATCAGGCTCATACCCGGGTAGCCGCCGAACGCCGCCGTGACAGCGAAGCCGACCACCCGGAAGGGGTGACCGTTCAGCGTGATCGTCTGGCCGAGACGCAGGTTCGCCACCTCGGCAAAGGACCGCTCGACCACCACGCCCCCAGGCCGGATCCACGTCCCGTCCGTCATCTTGGGCTGGTCGACCGCGGCCACGCCAGGCTCACGCCCTTCGACCTGCACTGAGGTAACGAGGTCCGTGCTGCGCATGACGGGCCCCACCGGGCCGGTGTCGCCCACGATCGGATAGGGGCCGCTGTGGGCCACTACCCCCTGGGCGTGGTTCAGCGCCACGAGCGCGGCGAGGTCCGCCGGCGACGTCACGTTGGTGGCAGGGGGACCGCCACTCTGGGCTACGACGTCGGGCCCGTTCGTTGCCGCCATGGTCTGCTGGTAGGGGTTGCTGTTCACTCCGTCCAGCGCGAAGGCCAAGCTGAGCACGGCCGTGGCCGCGGCGATGGCGACCACCAAGAGCACTGCCTGGGCGACATGGTGCCGGATGTCTTGCCGCGCGAGACGAAAGAGCAGCAGGGCGCGCCCCCGCACTCGGCCCGCGCGGCGCGCGCGTCGCGGCTGGTTCATGAGGTTTCCTTCGCTCTCACCCGAGGTGCTCCCACTCCGTGAAGGTGCTGAGGTTCCCTCGTGAACCGCCCGTCAGCCGCGTCTCGTCGACAAACGCTCCGTCGCGCATCGAGATCAAGCGGTCCGCGGTCGCGGCGATCCGCTCGTCGTGAGTGACGATCACCAAGGTCAAACCCTGGGCGTGCAAGTCCCCCAGCAGCGAAAGCACGTCGAACGCCGAAGCGCTATCCAAGTTGCCGGTCGGCTCGTCCGCCAGGACGATTTCCGGGTCGTTCACGAGTGCCCGCGCGATCGCGACGCGCTGGCGCTGGCCCCCGGACAGCATCGAGGGAAGGTGCCGGACGCGATCGCCGAGGCCGACCTGTTCCAGGAGTGCCGTGGCGCGCGCCCGAGCCTCGTTCGGTGAATGACCCGCCAGGAGCGCGGGCAGCTCGACGTTCTCCTGCGCGGTGAGCTCGTCCATCAGCTGGAACGACTGGAAGATGAATCCGATCTCGTCGCGGCGCAAGTGCGCGACGGCGCGTTCGGAGAGCTCGTCGACGCGTTGCCCCGCGACCGACAGCTGTCCGGCGCTCGGGCGATCGAGCCCGCCGATCAGGTGGAGCAGCGTCGATTTCCCGCAGCCGCTCGGGCCCATCACCGCCACGGCCTCGCCGCGATTGACGTCGAGGTCGACCATATCGAGAGCGCGCACCAGGCCCTCGCCGCTGCCGTAGTCCTTTCGCAAGCCCTTGGCGTGCACGAGCACGGCGGGCGAGTCGTTCATTCCGGGGTACTCCGTTTCGTCCAGGCGATCTCGCAGGCGTGCAGCCAGCGCAGGTCGGCTTGCAGGCGAAGCACGATGCCTTCGAGGAGCAGCGCTGCGTCGGAATCCTTTTCCTCTTCCATCACCGCGCGCCCCACTTCTCGCAGGCGGCGCAGCAGGTCGCGACGTTGCGCGTCGATGAGGCTGATCGGGTCGGCGAGCCCGCCCTGCCCGGCGGCGATGAGTTTCATGTGGAACTCGGCGAGGTCGGGCCGCGGCCAGCTCACGTCCGACATCCATTCCGTCACCCGCTCCTGGCCGGCGGGAGTGAGGCAATAGACCTTGCGATCGGACCGCTGGGCCGGCGCGTCGAGCCGTGCGACGAAGCCCCCCTTCTCCAGCCGGGTGAGGGTGACGTACATCTGGGCTTCGCTGATCCCCTCCGCCACCGGCCCGAGAGCCCGGGCCAGACGAACCCGCAGCTCGTACCCGTGGGACGGCTCCTTCGCCAGCATCGCCAGCACGACTTCCTGCTGCACGCTCCAACCTCCCTTAACGGTTAAGTATACTAAACTGTTAAGGGTATTGGGTCAAGGCCGGCGTTGGAGCCTGCTTAGAACTCAGGCAGCATCTGACTGAGCTGGTGCTGGGGTGCCCGCAGCGTTGCGGACGAGGCGGCGGGTCATGACGATGATTCTCTGCACTACCCGTCGGGCGGTGCTGTGATGTGGTCGAAGCTGTGACCGGACGGCGGGTTCCCTGGGCTACTGCTGCTCTGCGGGTGTGCTGTCCTCCCACCACTCGAGGCAGTGTTCCGGACGGTCGTCATCGGCGGCGGCGAAGGTGGCAGGCTGGTA
Organism: uncultured Actinomycetes bacterium; assembly: GCA_963835775.1. GTDB lineage: Bacteria > Actinomycetota > Actinomycetes > Streptosporangiales > Streptosporangiaceae > Palsa-504. Next base: position 67,024 of record CAWIHB010000023.1, read on the forward strand.
GAGGTTGGTGAGCGCGTTCTGGGCACAGGCTAGGGCTGCTTCCAGTGTCGTCGCCGCGGTGATGGCGTCGGCCAGGGCGATCGCGGCCGTGGCGACGGCGATCGCCGGGTCGGCGCTGGACTTGTCGCCCACGCGGCCCGCGCCCAGCTCGCTGGTGAGGAACCGGCTGGTCTGCTGGAGCAGCTGCGGGAGCCTCTGGACGCCGGTCTTCAGCGCACCGGTCAGCTCGTAGGCCGTTACCGGCCAGGGCAGGCCGTCGGAGGACTGGGTGGCGTAGTTGAGGACCCGGGCCGCCTCTGCCCAGCCCCAGGCGACATGCAGCGTGTACCGGGGGCTGTGCGGGCCCTGCACGCCGAGCGAGATGACGTTCATCAAGCGGTCCTTTCCGTGCTGGTGGTGTCGTTGCCGGGGATGCCGCCGGGCGCAGCAGGAGGGGTGATTCACGGGCACGGGGGTCACACTGCCGGCTGGGGGATCGCAGTGTCAGGACGGTGGCTGCCGCAGCTGGGGAAGACCGAGCTGGACCCGGCGGGTGAACCGCTGAGTGTGGGTCCGCTTGGAACGCAGGAATGACAGGGTCAGGTCGATGCCCTCGATCTCACCGTGCCATCCCTCTGCCCCGGCCCGCTCGCGGCGGATGAGCAGGTCGGATTCGATCTCGTCGAGCCGGGGCAGCATCGTGGGGGAAACCTGAAGGACCGGGCAGCGAAT
>CAWIHB010000024.1:0-684491 GCA_963835775.1 uncultured Actinomycetes bacterium
AGCTCCGCTCACGCCGTAGCTAGCCGCCCCCGTCCGCCGCTGCCCGCTCCCGCTAATCCCGTTGTCCGCTGCCGTCCGCGGCAATCCGCGCCAAACCGTGCCCGTTGGCTCCCGGGTTTGGCTCCCAAGGCTCTCATTCCCGCAAACAGGCGGGCCGCCGCATGCGCAGGAACGCAGCGACGGCCCTAGGCAACCGACCCCAGGAGGTCAGCACCATGAACACCACGATCCCACAGGCACCCGGTGGCGCCACGTACGAAGGCCAGCTGGCCGAGCGCGTCGGCGAGCTGCTGCCCGACCTGAACCGGGCCGAGCGCCTGGAGCTGCTCGGCGCGATGGACCCGGACGACATGAACACCACGCTGGCGTGGATCGCCGCGATGTACCCGCACGTGTTCGACTTCGCGATCGTCCGTGACGGCGAGCTCGCCGGGCGGCTGACCACCCGCCTGGTGGACGGCGAGGACGACGTCGACGAGGACGGCTTCGAGCCGTACTGCCGCACGTGCGATGCCACGATCGGCGTCTTCCTCGGCCACGGCGATGCCTGGTGGCACTTCCGCGGTGAGGGCACCGCGGCCAGCCCGGTCGAGCTGTACGACCTCGGCCATGCGCCCGAGGTCGCCTGGCGCCCGGCAGGTGCGCGATGAGCGCGGCGGCGGACGACGTCCGGGTGCAGGAGGCGCGGCGCAGGCTCGCGGCGCTGCCGCACGACACCGAGCTCGTCGGCCTCGGCCAGGCCGAGCTCGTCGCGTGGGTCGCGCGGATGCACGGCGCCGCGCAGCTGCTCGACGCCTACGTGCGCGGCGACGAGGACCGGGCCGCCGCGGACACCCAGCGCCTGGACAGGATCCGCGTCGTGCTGGCCCGGTTCGACTGGGAGCACGACGACCGGCAGCTCGCGCTCGAGGCGATCGACCGCATCGCGGACGGAGGCCAGGCATGAGCCACGAATGCCCCGCGAGGGGCTGCACGCAAGCCGTCAGCCCGTCGATGCTGATGTGCCGCCCGCACTGGTACATGGTGCCCAGGCCGCTCCGGAACGCCGTCTGGAGCGCCTGGGCCGATGGGCGCGGCGCGGGCACGCCAGCACACCGGGCGGCCATCCTCGCGGCCATCGCGGCCGTAGACCGGAAGCTGGCGCAGCGATGAGCGCGGGCCGACAGCTGCCGCGCTGGCCGCTCTTCGTGATCGCCGCGCCCGCCGCGGTGGCCGTCTGGTCCGGCTGGGTCGGCCTCGGCACCATGTGCGGGTTCGGCGTGGTGCACCCGCTTCCCGGGATCGTGAGCGGCCTGCGGCTCGATACCGCGATCACGCTGCCGGTCGGCGTCGAGGCGTACGGCGCGTACGCGCTCGGCGCCTGGCTGACACCGGGCACACCGGAGCGGGCCCGCTCGTTCGCCCGCCGGTCGGCGATCGGCGCCCTGGCCCTCGGCATGCTCGGCCAGGTCGTCTACCACCTGCTCGCCGCCGCCGGGGCGGCCCGGGCGCCGTGGCCGGTCGTCGTGCTGGTCTCGTGCCTGCCAGTGGCCACGCTCGGGTTCGGCGCCGCGCTGACGCACCTGCTGCGGGCTGAGGCGGTAAATGACGGTGGTAAATCTGACCCCCAGCGGGGCGACATCTACCACCCGGATCTACCACCCGGACCCGCTGTACCCGGCCTGCACCTGAACGGCTCCGGCCTGCACCCGGCCGAGGCTGAGCCGTTCGCCGGTGAGCTCGGCCGCGGCGAGGTCCCGTCGATTCGCCGTATCCGCGCTGAACTTCACGTCGGCCAGCCGCGCGCCCAGGAGATACAGGCGCGGCTGTCCGCACTCACCCGTACCTAGTCAAGCCCCCGGCCCGGGTGCATTCGCCTCGACAGCACGCACCCGGGCCGGGTCTCTCCGATTGGAGGAGTCCATCGTGACAGCACCACCAGAACACCCGCTACCAGGTCCGGGGTACGAGGACGACGGCGAACCCCCGAACCTGCCCGCCGTACCCGGCCCGGTCATCCTGGAGGGCCGGGTGGTCGAGGACGCGCCGCGGTCGGTGCCGCTGCAGGCGGTCCGTGTCATCCGGACCGTGGCCGGGCACGAGCACACCCGCGCGGCGGCCCGGAACGCCGGGTACATCGGCATAGGCGCCGCGGTCATCACGCGCCGCCTGTGGGAATCCCGGTCGGCGGCCCGGTACGAGCGGCATATCCGCTCGGCCGAAGCGGCCGGCGACCACGAGGGCGCCCTGGCGTGGGACACGCAGCGCACCAAGTTCCTGAAGGACCGGCACGCCCGGCGGGCGGCCCTGGTCGAGCTGCCCATCAAGGCCGCCAAGGCGCTGCCGGGGATCGCCGCCGGGTTCCTCGCCGTGCTGATCGTGATCGGCGTCCTGCTCGCGATCGCCAGCAGGAACGTTAAGGAGGTGGCCGCCCCGGTCCGGACGGTCGCGCGGATCGCGGAGATCACCGCGATCGTGTTCTCCGTCGCCTGGGGCCCGTTCCTGCTGGGACTGCCGTGGATCGTGCTGGCCGCGCTGTGGTGGACGGGACGCTCCTACGCGAACGCCTCGGCAACCAGCTGGTCGGTGGCCGGGAAGCAGGACGGCGAGGACCTGGGCATCGTGATCACGGCCGACACGGTCGTCCTGGCGCTGCAGCACCTGCCGGTACCGGCGCTGAAGGCAGCGTTCAAGGACGACTGGAAGCCCGCGTTCCACACCCTGCCGGTGCGGGACGGGCGCGGGTACTCCACGGTGTTCAGCCTGCCGCTCGGGGTGACCGCTGGGATGGTCGCCGACCAGCGCCCGGTGCTGGCCCGCAACGTGCACCGCGAGGAGGTCGAAGTCTGGCCCTCGGACGCGGCCAAGGGCGGCTCGGGCCCGGCCGGGACGGTGGAGGTGTGGATCGCCGACCGGGGTGTGCTGGGCAACGCCGCGCCCGAGTACCCCTTGATGCACGAGGGCACCGCCGACGTCTTCGAGGGCGTGCCCGGCGGCATCACCCCGCGCGGTTCGCAGACAGCCGTCCCGGTCGTGGGCAACAACTTCGTGGCGGGCGGCCAGCAGGGACAGGGCAAGTCGAACGCCTGCCGGGTCATCATGCTCGGCTGCGCCCTGGACCCGCTGGCCGAGCTCAACGTGTTCGTGTTCGCGAACAACGGCGACTTTGACGCCTACGCGCCGCGGCTGGCCATCTACGTCAAGGGCGTCGAGGACGACGCGATCACCGCCGCCCTGGCCCGGCTGCACGAGCTGTACGCCGAGGTGGCGCGGCGTGAGGGCCGCCTGGCCGAGCTGGGGGCCAAGAAGCTGACCCGCGGCCTGGCGCAGCAGCACCCGGACCTGCGGCCCATCGTCGCGCTGTTCTCCGAGTGCCACGAGCTGTTCGGGCACGCCGCGCACGGGGCCGAGGCGGCCGACCTGTCCGTCAAGACCATCAAGCGTGCCCGCAAGACCGGCATCACGCTCGGGTTCGACACCCAGTCCGCGCGCAAGGAGGCCATCCCGCCGAAGCTGGTCGAGCTGGTCAGCGTGAACGTGTGCTTCTACGTCAAGACCTGGCGGTCGAACGACGGGTTCCTGGGCGACGGCTCGTTCGCCGCGGGCATCCGCGCGACCGAGCTGCGGCCGGGCCGGGACCGCGGCACGGCGCTGGTCACGGGCGTCTCCGAGGCTCAGTTCGAGCTGCTGCGCTGGTATTTCGTCGAGGTCGACGACGACACGGGGTACGACGCGGCGGCCGAGGTCATCGCCCGCGCGGCCGGCCAGGTCGCGCCGGGCACGCCGGTCGCGGGCGGCCGCCCGGTGCCCGCGACCGAGGCACGCGACCTGCTCGGCGACCTGGACCAGGTCCTCGGCGCCGAGCGGGCCAAGCTCCGCGACGTCGTCGGGCTGCTGCGCGGCCTGGCGCCCGCGTGGACGCGCTACCAGAACCTGACCGCCGCGCAGCTGCGCAAGGACCTCACGGCCGAGGGCGTGCGGGTCGTCAACTCCAGCGGCACGCCATACCTGGACCCGCTGGACCTGCGGTGGGCCATCGCCGAGCGCTCGACCGCAGACCTCGACGAGGAGTGAGCAATGAAAGCCGTACGCAACGATTTCTACCTGACCCCGAAGCAGCACTTCCAGGAGGCTCAGCGGCTGCTGTGGGTAGTCGACGAGGCGCTGCAGTCCGACGAGCCGCGCACGCTCGGCGACCTGGCGATCCTCGCCCTGGCCCACGCGGTCACCGCCGCCATAGCCGTCGACGTGTTCGACGAGGACGAGTGAGTGATGAGGTCGCGCTATCCCTGGAACCGCGTCCTGGAGCCTTGCGGACGGCCGGAAATAACAGCCTCACTTGGGCTCAGAAACATCACTTCCGCAGGTCAGCGGCCAAGTGATGCCGGGTCCGGGGCCGGTGAGAAAACTAACCGGCGGGCCGGTGGCCTCACCGGGGCGGCGCGGTGATGGCCGCCCTGTGGCTCGCCCTCGCCGCCGCCGCGGTCATCGGCGCCGTGGTGTACGGAATCTCGCTGCAGTGGCGCCCGTGGTGGCCGTGCCGCCCCTGCCGCGGCACCGGCAAGACCCGGGACCGCATCTGGAAACGGGCCCGCGGCACCTGCCGGGCGTGCGGCGGCAAAGGCCAGCGCCCGCGGCTGGGCATCAGGATCTTCCAGCCCGCCCGGGCCCGGCAGATGACCGCCCCCAAGGGAACCCACCGGAGCATCGACAAGAGGAGGAACTGACCATGGCCCGCGGTACATGGCAAGGTTCCGGCACCTGGAAGACCACCAGCGGCGGCGGCCTGGTCCTCATCATCATCGTGCTGATCCTGGCCGGATCCGGCGCCGCCTCGGCGGCCGCCAGCGCCCTCGTGACGGTTCTGCTCATCGCCGCCGGGGTCATCGTCCTGGCCATCACCGGCGGCGTCGGCTGGCTCGTCTACCGGGCCCGCCAGCCGCGCCCGCAGCTGCCTGTCACGCCCCCGCTCGTGTACCAGGTATCCCCCGCGGCGGCACAGCGCCTCGAAGCCCCACGGCCGCTCGCGATCGAGCCGCCGCGCGAGATCCACATCCACATCCACACCGCGGATCCGGCCGAAGCGGCCGCGATCATCCGCACCGCGCTCCCCGGAACGAGCCGGGATGCCATCACCGAAAGGAATGAATGACCATGGCTGACATCTGCCCCGACTGCTGGCGTGAGCACGACGGCAAGTGCGACACCAGGACCGCCGAGCAGCGCGTCCTCGCGCAGAACATCAGGGCCGCCACGAAGGCCGCCGAGAAGCTCGCCCGCGACAAGAAGGGGAAGTGATGGACGTCCTGATCGTCATAGCCGTCATCGCGGCGCTCGCAGTCGGCCACCACGCTGGCCACGCCCACGCGAACTACCGCCACGGCCGCGCCCACGGCAAGCGGGGCATCAGCCTCTACTGGTCGTCGGTGCGCGGCCCGTGGATCTCGGTCCCCGGGCCGTTCGGCACGAGGATCGGGCACCGGCTATGACCGCCGCGCTCCGGCCCCGGCCGACAGACGGGCCCTGGCACACCCGCGAGCAGGCCGAGATCCGGTTCGCCGCCGAGATCAAGGCCTCCCGGACCGGGACGGCCGGGCCGCCCGGAGAGCAGATCATCCTCACGCCCGGCCAGCTCGAGCGCGAGATGCTGTTCGACCTGTTCGACGTGGTCGGGGTGACCCTTGGGGACTATGACCGCGAGGTGATCGCCCGGCTGGCCCGGCTGCTCGGCCCGCTCGACACCTTCGTCGTCGACTCCCTGTTCAAACGGGCCGCCCGCGATGACTACGACCAGGCCGAGTACGTCGTCCCCTGGCAGCGACCCCGGCATCTGGGGGTCGCGCCGCCGCCAGCCGACCGCTAACGTCGGTTCTTTTCCCGCCTGCACCACTAGTTCACCTATCCCGCAGACAGGAATGTGCACCATGAAGATATTGATTGCCGCCGCCGTCACCGCCGCCGTCGTGGGCCTGCGGTGGTCGGCCAGGCCCGTGACGGCCGGCTACAGGATCGGGTTCGCGGCAGGGATGCGGTCCGCGCTTGAGGGCGTGTCCAGCGAGTAGGGCCTTCGGATGGTCGGCCCGCCAGCTCTCTCCATTGAGCTGGCGGGCCGTTCCGTCTATTGCGGCCCGCGCGGGGACGCCGTAGAACCCGATTTACTTGTGGCTGTCGACCTAGTTGTCGTGGCCGTAGAACCCGATCTGCTCAGACGTCGGCGGCGGCCCGGGCCGACGCGTCGCGTTCCACCGCGGCGGACCGCTCCCGCGGGTCCTGCCAGTCGTCCGGCTCGTACATCGTCAGGGACAGCACCTCATTGAACTCATCGAGCGAGCTGGCCCGCGACTCCAGCTCGGCGAGCGCCGACTCCGACCACTGGGCGACCGTCATGCCATGCCGGGCCTCCCAGTCGTGGCGCGCGGCCAGCCACGCCCCACGATCGGGGTAGGCGCCCATCCCCGGGCCCCGGCCATCCGCCTTCGACGGGTCGGTGAACATCAGCAGCTCCGGCGGCGGCGCCTTCAGCATCACCGGGGCCGCCCGGACCCGCGGCTTCACTGGACCCTCCTCAGGTACACGCCGCGGGCGCCCGACCGCCGCTGCGGGCGCCGCGCGCCCTTCTGCTGGTCACCCTCGTCCCCGGCGGGCAGCCGCAGCGCCGCCGACAGCCGCGCGAACGCGATGCCGAGCTGGCGGGCCTCCACCGCCGCCGGGTGAGCCCGGCCGGTACCCTCCTCGATCACGCCTTCGGCCCGCACGACCTCGGCGAGGGCCTCGAGCCGGTCGGCCGTGCGGCACATCTCCGTCAGCAGCGCGGTCTCGTGCTGCTCCAGTTCGTACCGGCTCTGGACCTCGGTCCATAGCTTCCGGCCGGCCGTCTTCAGCCCCCGCGGCGGCCGGGGAGGGGCAGCCTCGGCCGGATCCGGCTCCATGCCGCCCCAATTCGCGGGATTCAGCGCCATGTCAACCTTCCAAGATCATTTCCGGTTCGTTTCAGGGTTCGTCGGATTGAAGACAGGAGACTGCGGGTCCTGGCCTGGTCGCCGCTCTAAAGAATGAGATTCTCAGTGTCCACTGCAGCTGGATGCTGCCCGGGCCAGCGCCTTCGTACGAGCCGACGACCAGGGTGCCGTCCATCGTGACCGAGCACAGGACGGCCGCGCCCTTGGCCAGGCCGGTCACGGTTGAGCTGTCCAGGTAGGTCGTGTTGTAGAGGTTGCTGCTGCTGGCGCTTTCCCCGTTGGCGGCGTACCGCATCGTGGCGCTGGTAGCCCGAGATTGCCCACGTCCACTTGATGTTGCCGGACGCTGATCCTTCGTAGTCCAGGCATGCCTTGAAAAGCCAGCTGCTGTTCCCGGGGACGGCCAGGAACAGGGCGTTGTCATTCTGCATCGTCGCGTAGCTGGTCACGAACTGGTCGGCGGCCTTGATCACGCCGAGGGGGCGATGTGCCGCGGATCATGCCAGCGGTGATCCGGCCGCCTTCGGCGATCGAGGTGAGGGCTGTCATCGGTTTCCTGCTCCTTGAGGCCTCGCGTCCGCGGCTTTGCGGATGATCGCCGCGTCGGCCTCGTTCCGGATGACCCGGTTCCCGGGGAGCGCGTAAACGCTGGCGGTGGCCCCGTTCCGGGCGGCGGCCCGGGCCAGCGCGGCGACGGCGGCCTCAAGCTCGGCCAGCCGTTCCGCGCAAACACACGGCTGCGGTTCGGCTGGCGGGTCCTGCTTCCGCCTGGCGCCCATCACCGCATCCGCCCGTTGACCTGCCTGCATAGGCATTCACACCAGGGCGTCTGGCAGTCCGGGTTGCGTTTCTCGAAGGGTGGCCGGCACTTGTGGCACGGGCTGCAGATCACTGCGCTTCCCCCTAGTACGCCAGGGCCATGGGAGAGGTGGTCTCGAATGCCTTGACCACCCCGATGACGGTCGACGCGCCGCTGGTGATCGCCCCGGTGACGTCGGAGTTGAGCGACGTCGACACGGACGACCCGGCGGTGTACCTGTCGGCGAAGCTCGCGAAGTAGGCGGAGATCCTGAAGCGCCACTGGAGGGTGCCGGACGTGACGTCCTTGAAGATCTCGGTCCGGGGCGCGGACTGGAAGAGCAGGAGGTCCGGGGCGCGGACGCCGAGCAGCACCGAGTACACGGTGGTTCCGGTGCCGTCTGTGTAGGCGGTCACGCCGCCGCCCGCGGTGTTCACCGAGGGTGCGACCGAGCCGCCGAAGCTGTTGGGCAGGCCCTCGTGGACGAGCGCCGGGTAGCCGAGGATGCTGACGAGGTCGTCGGGCTCGGGCGGGGTGGTGCTGGGCGGTACCAGGGGCCTGTCGTTACCGTCCAAGGTGCCCGTGACCTGATCCCAGGTCGCGGGGCTGATCACGAGATGCGTGCAGCGCTTGCCTCGGCCTTTGGCCATGAGCCCGGGCAGGGCGCTGGCTGCCGTCCACAGTGGCGTGCCGGTGCTGCCGGACCGGACCCAGGTCTGGCCGCTGTCGGAGTTGGTCGAGGTGACGACCGCCATATTCGAGCTGGAGATCACCCCGGCCTTGATCACTCCGGGGAGCTGGCCGCTGGTCCCGGTGCCGATCAGGAGCTGGGTGTCCAGGCTGGCCGCCAGGTCGGCCATCAGCTCCGCGAAGACCACATCGTCAGAGATCCGTACGCCCTGCTCGGCCCACTGGGCGCTGATATCGGCAAATCCCGCAATCGTGCGGAGCGGGCAGGTGCTGTAGGTGTCCCCTGGTGATGACGAGACGATGGCCGCTCCGTCCGTGGTCTGCGGCGCGGCGGACAGACCGGCGCTCCACCGCGGGACGTTGACCGACATCCCCGAGTTCATCGGCACGCTCAGGGTGGGCCAGAGGTCGGCAAAGGCCCGGCCACTCCTCGGCGCCCCGACCCAATCTTCAAGCAGCCAGATTGGCGGCACGAATTCCCCGGCCGACCCTGAAGACCTGTCGATTGCCCTGGTCTCGAACGGGCGGATGCCGAGCCTTTGCATGCGGGCCAGGGCCTGGTAGCCCTCGCGGGTTCCGGCGATGTGCCGTTCGTACTCAGCGGCGGCGCGGGCCTCGAGGCGGGCCCTGGCGACGGGCTCGTCCTCGCGGACCTCGGCGGCATGCCGGTCGAGGCGGGCCCTGGCCTCGGCGGGGTAGCCGTAGCCAGTCTCGCGCTGCATCAGGTCCTGGAAGTAGGAATGGCTGCTGTCGCCGCGCTGGTACGTGCGCTTCTCCGTCACCCGCAGGCCGAGGGCGCGTTCCTGGATCTCGACGTTCTCCGCGACGGCGGACAGGGCCTGGAAGCCGATCCGGCCCTCCGCGGCGATCAGCCGCAGCGCCTGCGACGCGGGGGTCTCCGTCAGCTGCTGCCGGGCGTCCAGGTGCTGGGCGGCCGGGCTGTTGCCGGTGCGGCCGGAATAGCCGGCACGGGCCTGGTCTGGGGTCTGCCTCGGGGGCATCACGGTCTCCCTTCAGAGCCGGGGTAAGCCTCGGCCGCACGGCGCGGCCGGTCCCTGCCAGCGTAAAGCTAACCACTGTCATCCTCACCGGCGAACCGCCGTTACTCACGTCCTGGCCGCGTCGCTGCCGGGACGGCACCACACCCCGTCGACCTCGATCAGGCCTGCGACGTCCGGCGGGACGCACCCGCCGGGCCACATCGGGTCATGGGCGACGGTGAACGCCGCCGAGTTCGCGAACGTCCGGCCACACGACCGGCATCCCTTGGGCCGGCCCGCAGCCTCGGCAGCCTCCTGCTCACGCCGTGACGCCTCGCGGAACTCCTGCACCATCTGTCTCATCACCCTTCCTGTGTGGCTGCTTCCCAGGAAGACGAACGTCTCGCCCTGGTCGTCGAGCTCGTAATGGAGCCCGCTGGTCGTCGTCACCGACGTGGTCCCGGCCGGGATGCCGAGCTCGGCGCCATCGAGGCTGCCGCCCCGGAACACGCGCCGCATCATGCGATACTCCTGGTGTGAGTGGCGGCCGTCCGGCCTGTGTGACCGGACGGCCGCTCGGCTTTTGTCAGACTTCCCAGGGATCGTCGGCTGGCGGTACTGCTGCAAACTGGTTGAGGAACTTGAATGCCGCGTTCGCGACCGCCTGACCCAGGCGGCCGGCTGGGTCATTCCGTCGCGGGTCAGGGCCAGGAGCAGGTGGCCGGCGAGTCCGGCGCAGGCGTCGGCGTCCAGCCAGTGGGTATCGGTTCCGAACATGGCGTCGAGCTCGTCGTAGATGCCGTCCCTGCTTTCGAGGGCGGCGACGTCGCCGATGAAGGTGAGCCTGGTCTCCGGCTTCCCCGTGTTCTTCATCGTGACCCCGAGCACGTGGATGCCGTATTGCTGACCGTCGAGGACCGGATCAGGCGCTGAGACGTATAGCGGGCCACGGGTTTTGTCGTCCGTCCATCCCGGCTCGATCGGCGCGGAGCTGGTCTCGGTTGTGGTCGTGGTCATGCTGATCACTCCTCAGTTGGTGGTGCTGCCGCGGCCACCTCGGCCGCGGACGTCTTCTCTGTGCCAGGCGACGGCCGGGCTGTTGCCCCGCAGTGTGTGCAGGCGTAGCCGCGGTGGCCGTCCCAGCGGACGTCGCAGGCCCGCGGTTCGGCGAGGTTATCGAGGATGGCGGCGGCGTCGGCCTGGACCTGCTCACTGCCGAAGGTGCACAGGGCGCGGCGGGCGGCGTCCAGGCTAGAGGCACCCGAGAGCGCGACCCAGCAGGCCGCGACCGCTCTGCGTTCTGGCGTCCTGGCCGGGAGCTGGCGGGCGATCTGGCCGGCCCGGATCCGGAGCGCGGCCACCGTGAGGTCCGGGCACTCAATGCTGACCCTCATGACGTCCTCGCCGCGTTGCTGAGAGGGCCGCAGTAGAGGGTTGTGAGGGTTTCCGGCTTAACGCCGCGCGCGCGTGGGCGGTTAACCTTCAAGACCTTCACACCCTTCACTCGGCGCCCCGACCTGTGGAAACGCCGCGCGCGTGTAGGGTGTGAAAGGTCTTGAGCTTTGCACCCCACATGCGTACGTGCCTGTGCCGATAGACCTACACACCCTTCACTCTTCAATCTCAGAGGCCAGGCCGAGGCTGCCCCACATCATGCCGACGTTGGTCCGCCTGGTCTCGTAACCGCGCTTCTGCAGCGACTCGCTGAACGCCTTGTTGGTGCCGGATTCGATGCCCTCGGCCGCGCACCATTTCGACCAGGCGCTGAACAGGTCCGAGGACCGGACGGTGAAGTTCGGCCCGGGCAGGCACCGCTCGTCGATGAACCGCTTAAGCGCGTCGGAGTCGGCCCGGTACGCCGCGGTGGCTTTCACTACCTGGTCGGGGTCGTCGAGGCCGCGCTCGCGCCAGTCCTGGTAGCCCTCCACGAGGTGGGCGAGCACCGCGTCCAGCTCGAGCTTGAGCCGGTCGCCGAGTCCCTCGTCCCGCTGGCCAGGGGGTATGACCACGTCCCAGGGCACGAGTCGGATCCGCCGCCAGATGCCCTCGTCGGTGCCGCTGACCACCGGCCGGTGGTTGGTCATCAGCGCGAAGGTGTGGCTGGGGCTGAAGTGCCAGAAGTCCTCGCGCATCCGCCGGGCCTTGAGCCGGTCGCTGCCGGTGAGCCGCTTGACGGTGCCCTCGGCCAGGCGCCGCCCGGCGTCGGTCTCATGCAGTACCGCCAGGCGCAGCCCGAACAGGTCGGCGATCCCGGTCGGGTGCGCTTCGAACGTCCGGGCGGTCAGCAGCTCCGGGTCGGCAGCGTCGGCGTAGTCGCCGAGCGCGGCCAGCACGGCGTCGATGTAGGTCGACTTCCCGTTCGCTCCCGCGCCGCAGTGGATGGGCAGGATGTGGCTGACGACGCGGCCCTCAAGCGCATGCCCGGTGAGCCTGGCGATGTAGGAGCGCATCTCCGGGTCGGGCTGGACGTCCTGGAGGAACTTCGCGAACGCTTGCCCGGTGGCCCCAGGGTGGTACCCGGCGCCGGTCATCTTGGTGAGCAGGTCGGCCGGGTTGTGCGACCGGAGCTCCATGGTCCGCAGGTCCAGGGTGCCGTTCCGGCAGTTGAGCAGGAACGGGTCGGCGTCGAGGTCGTCGGGGGTAACTACGATCTCTCTTTCGGTGCCCGCAAGGGTGAGCGCGCCGCCGACCGCGTGAGCGGACTCACCGCGGCGGGCCATGCTGATCTTGGCCTTGCGCTCCGGCTCGTCGTCCTTGATCGCCATGGCGCCGGTGGTAAGCCGCCGCGCGATGACCTTGGCCCACCGCTGCGCCTGGCCGGTCGCATCGTGGGCCCACCGGTGGCCGTCCCACACGAGCCACCGCCGCCAGGCCGGCACGTACCGCAGGCGCCCGCCGTAGACGTGGATGAGCCGCCGGGCGTAACCCAGTTCGGTCCACGGCTCGTCGGGCGCCGGGTCGTTGCCGTCGAGGTCATCCAGGCTGGCCGGGATCTCGGTCATGCGGCTCCGATCTTGCGCAGGCAGCGCTCGACTTCGGCCGCCAGCCGGTCGCCGTACTTCTCCAGGGCAGGCTGGTAGCTCGCCGCGAGCTGATGGATGGCGGCATCGTCCAGGCCGGTGCCGACGCACGCGCCGACGAGCCGGTACAGCGCCGACGAGCGGTCGGTCACACGTGCGGCGAGCGCCCGCTGGACTGCCGCGGGCAGCTCGCCGCCGCGCCACGTGCCGGGGTCGGCGGCCCGGGGCTTCGGCGGCGGGCTGAGCAGCTGCTTGGCTGCGGCCCAGTCGAACGTCGCGGCGGCGTCCCGCTGGTCGATCACCTCATACGCCCGGCCGTGGACGCTGCTCGGCGGGGCGACCACGTACCCGCCGCAGGCCTGGAAGTCGAGGTGGTGGCGCGGCAGGGCGCCTTTCCGCTGGACGGTGCCGGTGAAGTACAGGTGCACGCCGCCGGACCTGGTCCGGACGAGCATGGCGGCGCCGGTCAGCATCCCGGCACGCTTGAGCCGGTTGAAGGCCGCGAACCCGTCGCCGTCCGCCTTGCGGTCGACGTCGAGGACATCGGGGCCCGGGGCGCCGGTGGCGATGAGTACGTTGGCTCGCGGCCAGCGCCGCCACCAGGCCGTGATCGCCGCCGGGTCGGCAGTCGCGTCCTCGAAGCCGTGCGGAGTGAGAGGCGCCTTGCATTCGTGGCACCTGGGTTGGGTGCACCCCGGGTTGTCTGGTCGGCCCGGGAACACCGGCCAGCCGCGCCCGGCGTAGGCCAGCGCCTGGCCGAGGAGGTCCGTCATGCCGGGCGCCTCCAGGCGACACGAGCCAGCGGACAGCCCGGAGTGGGCCTGTATCGTGGGGGCTGTCGTCGTCGTTGTCGGCTGGCCCGGGGTGTGCCGCCCCGGGCTTTGCTTTTGGGTCATGGCCCTACGCCGACGCCTTGGCGGCTTCAATGCGCTGGCCGATGAACTCGCCGACCTGATCCTCGGTGCAGCGGCGGGCACCGTCGATCTTCAGGGACTCCAGCTGGCCGGTGGCGATGAGCTCGGAGACCTTGCTCCTTCCGAGCTTGAGCCGGTCGCAAACCTCGGGGATCGTCAGCAGCTGCAGGGGGGGAGTAGCCACGAGACATCCTTTCCGAACCATGACGGTTAGTTCCGCACCACTAGGGTTGCATCGAAACGGCTGGAGCGCAACTCGCACCGCTGTGGCGTCAGGCGAACTGTCATGTACTTGCAGCACTAACTATGAGAGTGCATACTCGGGGTTATGGCACTCACCTACGGCGCGATCCTGGGCCGCAACATCGCCGCGGCGCGTACGCGCGGCGGTCTGAGCCAGGCGAACCTGGCGGCGCGCATGCAGGATCTCGGCTTCAAGGAGTGGGTGGCGCAGACGGTGTCAAAGTCTGAGCGCAACGACCGGCGCGTGCTGGCCGAGGAGATCCTCGCCCTGGCCGCCAGCCTGGACACGACCGCGCTGCACCTGATGTCCCCGCTCCCGCAGGACGGGCCCATGGAGCTGCGGTCCGGACGGCAACTCGGCGTCGGCCAAGTGCGCTCGCTGATCTTTGGCTACGGGCCGAACGACGAGATGCCTCGCGGGTCCAGTGTGCGTGACGTGCGGGACACGCGGGGCATCCGCTGGAACGGCAACAAGCTTGAGGACGAGGAGTTCTGAGATGGCCCGGCGGTCGCGCGGCGACGGGAGCGTGTTCTTCGACGCTGCCCGCGGCTGCTGGGTGGGCTCCGTCGACATCGGCCGTGATCCGCAGACTGGCCGCCGCCGCCGCCGGAAGGTCAGCGCGGCCACCAAGGACGAGTGCAAGGACCTGGTCCGCGATCTGCTCGGCGAGAAGCGCCGTACCGGCACCGTGGCCCGCCGGGACATCACCGTTGAGCAGGTCATTCGCGACCGGCTGGCCAATGAGCCGGCAGCCGTGAAGTCACCCATCACCCGGCGCGTGCACGCCGACCACGCCGCGCGGATCATCGCGGACCTGGGGAAGGTCAAGCTCGTCCAGCTCACCCCGAGCCAGGTTGAGCGGTTCCTGCGGAAGATGGCCAGCGACGGGTATGCCACCAAGACCATCAGCGACACGCGGACACTGCTCGCCGGGGCGATCCGCCGGGCCGAGCGTGACGGCCTGGTTGGCCGGAACGTGGCCCTGCTGGCGGACCTGCCGTCCGGCACGTCTAGGAAGTCCAGCGCGATGACGCTCGCACAGGTCGGGCAGCTGCTCGGTTCGGGCCTGACCCCGTGGTGGCGCGCGTTCGTCATCACCGGCGTGATGTGCGGGCTGAGGCCGGGGGAGCTGACCGGCCTGCGGTGGCAGGACGTCGACTTCACCGAGAAGCTGATCAGAGTCCGCTACGCGCTCACCGACGCTGACGGCGCCCTGGTCCTCGCTGACCTGAAGACCGAGCGGTCCAGGCGGACGCTCGTCATGCCCGCGGCCGCGGCGGCGGCGCTGCGGGCCCTGCGCACCGAGCAGGCCGCCGAGCGGCTCCGGCTGGGCGGCGCCTACGCGGACATGGACCTGGTGCTCTGCCGCGCCGATGGGCGCCCGCGGCGGCGCCAGTCGGTCGACGTTGGATTCAGGCGGGTCTGCAAACGGGCCGGCCTCGGCGCGTTCCAGCCCAGGGAGCTGCGTCACACCCACGTGTCGGTGCTCTCGGATGCCGGGGTGGACATGGAGGTCATCGCCGACAGCGTGGGCCATGTCAACTCGACGGTCACCAAGGTTGTCTACCGGCACCAGATCGCCGACAAGGTGGCCCGGGCCGCCGCTGCTATGGACCAGATCTTCGGCACCGGGAGCGCGTCATGATGGCCGTTGGCTCCCGCATCGGGCTCCCGGACCCTCTCTCGGCCCGCTGCGCCGCAGGTCAGAGGCGGCCGGGTTCATGGCTTCATGCTACGGACCCGCCTGTTCCCAGGCTAATCAGGCCGAACGGGCCGTGGTTCCACCTCTCCCCGGACCGCAACGCGCACACCCGGTCCACCAACGGGATGACACAAGAACGCACATAATCCGCCGTCCGGGCTCGCCCGGACCAGATAAACAGAGCATGCGTCGTGGAAATGACCGGACAGAACAAGCGGAACGCGCGGGCGGTAAGAGCGGGAAATGGGACGATCAATGCTGTCCCCGACCCAGAACCCCCCAGTCAGTGAGGGCTTCTACCAGGCCATCGGTGATGGCCATGGATTCCAGCTCCGCGGTATCCACCCACCGGGCATCGGCCGCGTCATCACCCGGAGTAAGTCTCCCCGCGATGATCGTGGCCGCATAGTCGCTAATGTCAATGACATCACCGCCCAGACCGGGTCGCCTTACCGAACCGAGCCGGCGTCCCACTTTGACGGTGAGACCTGTTTCCTCGCGCATTTCCCTGACCAGCGCTTCGGTGTCGGTCTCACCCGGTTCGATCCGGCCGCCCGGCAGCGACCACAACCCGGCGCCGGGCTCGTGACCGCGTTTGATGAGCAGCAAGCGCCCTTCGTCGTCCCTGATCACGGCGCCTACGCAGGGGATCACAGAGCCTGGCACGCGCTTGATTATCGGGGTGCCCGCGCCGGCCGGGCAAGCGTGGTAGCGTTCAGCCCGCGGGAGCTCAGGTAAGCGGTGGTCCCGGGTCGGCTGACTTTGACGGTTTCGATTTGGTCACGTTGATAAATTTCCGCCGTCAGCGTCAACCAATCACCAACGGCCCGCGTCTTCATAACGGGTAAGGACGAGAGTCCGCACCTGCAGGCTTCCGGGTTCGCTCGGGGGTCTTCCCCTCGAGAGTACAGAACGATCAGGGCAGCCGTTCCTGACCTGATCAGGCCACCGCGAGCCGGCAGCCCACCGGGCCCGCGTCGGATATGTCCGGCGTGTGCTGCAGGGGGCCAGCTCGTCCGGCCGTGCGCAGGGTACGGCCGGAGCTTCCAAGATGAGGAACGACCGGAAAGGAGCGGACTTTGATCCGCAGAACAACCACCATGCTGGCCGCCGCAGGGAGCGTGGCCTTCCTGGTAGGGAGCATGGGTCTCACAGGAGCCGCGTCAGCGGCCAGCCTGCCGAGCTGTGCCACTGGCAGCCACTGCACCACCTTCACGGCCGGTTCTCCGTCGCTGACCGAGCCCGGCGGGGTCGCCGGCTACTACGGCGCCGACGACAACCACACCCACTACCGGTTCGTGCAGACTACCGTCGTCGCCGCTCCCCAGCTGAAGGACCTGAACGGCCCGGGCAGCAGCGCGCTCTACCCGGCCACGGTCGGCGCCGACCTCTGCGACCCGAACGACGGCATCACCGCCCAGATCAGCCTCGGCTACTGGAATGGTAGTTACCAGGTCGGGTACTACGTCGGCAGGGGCAACCCGGCGGCCGACCCGTGCACCCAGGACAACTTCGTCGCCGGCACCATCAACGTCTTCAGGGTCGGCACGCTGCTGGGCCTGAACGGCATCAGCGCCGGCGACAAGGTTTACCTGGGCATCTACTACACCCCGGGCGGCAAGCACCTGCACCAGCTCTCCTTCGGTGCTTGTGACATCACGACCGGTATCTGCCGCCAGGCGTACACCAGCCAGCGCACGCTTGAGTTCTGGGAGTTCGGTGTCGGTACCTTCCTCCCGCTCAGCGTCCTGACCGGCGGTGCGGTGAACCAGTTCGAGACCTTCTCCGCGTCCGACGTGACCTGCTACTCCTGCGCTCACTATGTGCCGATCAGCACCGTCTCCCCGGTCAACTCGTTCGGTGCGGGCGGCCTGTACGAGTCGCAGACCGCCAACTCCTCCAGCCAGGTCGTCCTGTCGCCGAAGGACACCCTGTCCGGAGACACGTTTACCATGTGGAACGGGTCGACCAGCATCTGATCCAACCGGTTATGAGCCAGGCACGCTAGCTGGCCCGTAAACCACCCGGCGCGGCCCGGGGGCCCATGGTCCCCGGGCCGCGTCATTTGTGTCCGCGTCATTTGTGTCCGGGCATGCCCGTCACCGGAACGGGGTAAGAACCGGCTCACGCTGGTAACAACGGCAACCGCCTGTGGGGTTTACGCGCGTGGACAGGGACCCGCATCATCGCGCTCGTGCGTCCTGCCCGCGCTGCGGCCAGCCCGTCCAGGAGCCGACCGCGTGGTCCAGCGCCTGGCGCTGCGACCGGCACGGCGAGGTCGACCCCCTGCTCCCGGCGTTCAGCCCGTCCCGGGACGGGCTGGACGGGCTGCTGCGCACCGCGGGCGTCCCGGTCTGGCTGCCCTGGCCGCTTCCGGTCGGCTGGCTGGTCACCGGCTTCGCCGGCGCGGGCGACGAGCGGACCGGCACGCGCGCCTGCGCGGTGGCGCTGTCCGGCCCGAACCCGCTCGGCGGCCCGGCCGAGATGCTGGTCGTGGCCGAGGAACCCGGCGTCGGCCTGGGCGCGGCCGTGGCCGGCCTGGACAGCGTGGACCCCGGTTCCGGGTTCGCCTCGGCGCCGCCGATCGCCACGGCGTCGTTCGGCAAGCATGACTTCCCGCTCTGGCAGGTGGCCTCGCCGGACCGGGCCGTGTTCGCGGGCGAGATCAAGGCGCACTGGCTGTGGCTCGTGCTCTGGCCGGATACCGCGGGCACGCTGCTGATCGAGCCGATCGGGCTGCGTGACCTGCGCGATCCCGGCCAGGATTTCGACCTGCCCTTCGGGGCTCCCTCGCCCCGCCTGCCGTCCTGATGCGGGCCGACCTGCATGTGCACAGCAACGCCTCGGACGGGACCGACCCCCCGGCCGAGGTGATGCGCCGCGCCGCGGCGGCGGGCCTGGACGCGGTGGCGCTGACCGACCACGACACGGTGGCCGGGCACCCGCTGGCCCGGCAGGCTCTGCCGGACACCCTCACCCTGGTGCCCGGCATGGAGCTGTCCTGCCGGCTTGACGGCCGCAGTGTGCACCTGCTGGCCTACCTGTTCGACCCCGGCCAGCCGGAACTGGCCGAGCAAACCCGGCGCATCCGCGACGACCGCGTGCTGCGGGCCCGCGCCATGGTGGCCAGGCTGGCCGACCTCGGCGTCGGCATCACCTGGGAGCAGGTGGCCGCGATCGCCGGGACGGCCGTGGTCGGCCGCCCGCACCTGGCCCGGGCCATGGTGGCCAGCGGGGCCATCACCGAGCCCGGCCAGGCCTTCAGCCGGGACTGGATCGGCGCGGGCGGCCGCGCCTACGTCGGCCGGTACGCCCTGGACCCGGTCCGGGCCATCCGGCTGGTCCGGGCGGGCGGCGGCGTCGCGGTGCTGGCCCACCCCCGCGCGGGCCGGGACTTCCAGGTGACCGACGACCAGATCGCCATGCTGGCCGCCGCGCCTGGCCGGAGTGGAGGTGTTCCACCCCGACCAGCCCGAACCGCAGCGCTCCGGCCTGCTGGCCCTGACCCGCGACCTCGGGCTGATCGCCACCGGCGGCAGCGACGATCACGGCCGCCTCACCGGGCACCGGATCGGCGCGCAGACCACGCCCGCCGAAGCCTACGAACACCTGGTCTCCCGGGCCACCAGACCGATGTGGTAGGAAGGTCAGCAATGGCTCTCACTCCAAGATCGAGAGGGAAGTGGCACGGTTTAAGAGGAGATAGGGGAGAGGTAGGCTGCTGAGATGGTAGATTTAAGAGAAGTTAGGAGAGGTAAGAGGATAAGTAAAGAATAAAGGAAGGGAAGGGAGAGTTAAGCAACTTGAGTGTAGGAGGCGAGAAAATGAAACAATACATGTGGGGAATAGGACTGGTGGAAGGCGTAGGAGGAGTGGAGGTGAAAGGAGACGAGAGGTGGAGAAGGGAAGAGGAGGTGGAAATGTAGTAAGGCAAAGGAGTGGCACTAATAGTAGATGAGTAAGAGATGATGATAGAAATAAAGGAAGTATAATGGGAGAAGAAGGGAAGGATCTAGGTAGACCTGGGAATAGGCATGAGCTGGCTGGCCGGAGATAATAAGAGAAAATGAAAATGGAAAGAGCGGCGCGAGCCCCGACAGGAAGGAACACCTCCGATGACCGCACGGATCGAGCAGGTGCGCGTCCCTGGCGAGATCAGCACTGGCGAGAGCAGCACTGGCGAGATCAACGCCTGGATCATCGGCGACCAGGACGAGGTGATCGTCATCGATCCGGGGTCCGACGCGGCCGCCGTGCTCGACGCGGTGGGCGACCGGGAGGTGCTCGCGGTGATCTGCACGCACGCTCACCCGGACCAGGTAGCCGCGGCGGTGGCGGTGGCCGACCGGGATGAGGCGCCGGTGGCCGTGCACCCCAGGGACGGGATCCTCTGGCGGGAAACCCACCCGGACGACAACCCCGAGATCGAGGTGGCGGACGGCGGGACCTTCGAGGTCGCCGGGACCACGCTCGAGGTCATTCACGCCGGCGGCCACACCCTGGGCTCGATCTGCCTGTACTGCGGGGAACTCGACGTGGTGTTCACCGGCCACGCCCTGACCGCCGACGGGCCGGTGCGGCACGACGGCGAGTTCCGCGACTTCGCCGCCCAGCTGACCGCCATCGGCGAGCACCTGCTGACCCTGCCTCCCGGCACCCGCGTGCTGCCCGGCGAGGGGGCGGAGACCACGATCGCCGCCGCCGAGAAGAAGTTCGATTCCTGGGTCACCGCGGCCCAGCAGAAAACGACTGAGCCAGAAGAGGGCTAGCCCGGTGGAGCAGCTGGGCTTCGAGGGGATGCCCCGGCGGCTTTACTCGTGCACGCCGACGCGCCTGTCGTCCTGGCTGGACTGCCCCCGCCGGTACCGGATGAGCTACCTGGACCGTCCCCCGCCGGCCAAGGGCCCGCCCTGGGCCCACAACAGCCTAGGCGCCAGCATCCACAACGCGCTGGCGGGCTGGTGGCGGCTGCCGCTGGAGCAGCGGACGGTGCCGGCCGCGGGCCGGCTGGTCAACCGCGGCTGGATCGACGAGGGGTTCGCGGACCAGGCGCAGTCGGCGCGGCAGCGGGAGCGGGCCATCGCCATGGTCGAGGGCTACGTGGCCGGGCTCGACCCGGCCGACGAGCCGGTCGGCGTGGAACGGACCGTGGCCACCCGCACCGACCGGATCGCGGTCTCCGGGCGGATCGACCGGCTGGATGCCCGGCCCGGCCCGGACGGCACCGAGCTGGTCGTGGTCGACTACAAGACCGGGCGGCACCTGCTGTCCACCGACGACACGCGCAGTTCCCTGGCGCTGGCCCTGTATGCGCTGGCCGCGGGCCGGGCCCTGCGCCGTCCATGTCACCGGGTCGAGCTGCACCATCTCCCGTCCGGACAGGTGCTGGCCTGGTCGCACTCGGATGAATCGCTGGCCAGGCACCTGAGCCGGGCCGAGGGCATCGCCGAGGAGTGCGCCGCGGCCGACGAGGCGATGCGCGAGGGCCTGCCCGAACCGCGCTACGACGAGGTGTTCCCGCCCCGGCCCGGCCCGGCCTGCGGCTGGTGCGACTACCTGCGGCACTGCCCGGAAGGCGCGCTGGCCGCGGTCACCAGGCGGCCCTGGGACGGGCTTACCTGAGCGGCGTGCTGACCGCGTGCGGGACCAGCCCGACCTCGGCCGCGTCCCAGAACTGGGTGAGCGCGCCGGCCGTCGTGGCCGGAGCCTCGACGGCCGGCGAGTGCGAGGCCGCCGGAATGCACACCCGGCGGGCCGCCAGCGTCCTGGCCATCGCCTCCTGCGCGGCCGGTGACCAGGAATTGTCGTCCTCGCCGTACAGCACGAGGATCGGCATCGCCGTGCGGCGGGCCAGTTCCGCGGTCCGGTCCGGTGCGCTGAGCAGGTGCCTGGCCATGTGCACCAGGCCGGCCGGGTCGTTGCTGCGCATCCGCCGGGCCAGGAACGCCATGATCGGGCCGGGCACCCCGGCCTCGGCGAACTGCGGTTCCAGGTAGGCCTGCCACATATCGGAGATCCTGGCCCGGAGCGCGCCTGCCTCGGGCATCCGGCCGTCCCCGGCCCCCAGGGTGGCCAGCAGGCCGTGCAGTTCTGCCGCCCGCGGGCCGGTCAGCGCGGCCGGGCCGGAACTCATCAGCGTGAACGAGACCAGGCCGTCGTCGTCGGCCAGCACCGCCTCCCGGGTGGCCAGCCCCCCGTAGGAGTGGCCGATCAGATGCCCGGCCCCGGTCGCCCGGGCCACAGCCGTGATGTCGGCCCCCAGGGCCACGGCCGAATAGCCGTCATGATCGTCGGGGCCCGGGGTCTCGAACTGGCCGCGCATGTCGATCGCGAACACCTGACGACCCCGGTCGGCCAGCAGCCCCAGGACGGCCAGGAAGTCTTCCTTGCTGCCGGTATAGCCGGGGACCAGCAGCCCGGGCTCGCGCTCGCAGACGCCGGAGGGCGGAGCGGCCGTCAGCGCCGCGAACGGCCCGCGGCCGGTCCTGATCGTGGTGCGCCGCACTCCGTCGGGCAGTTCGAGAGAGGTCGGTGTGCTCACAGGGGCGAACTCTACCTGTCGAGTTTGAACGGAAGCTGCGAGCGGCTACGAAGCCTTGCGGCGGCCGGCCTCCGGACCGGCCTGCCCGCCGTCGAGTTCCCGGCCCGCCCTGGTCCGGCGCCGCCGCCGCGGCCGGCCCGACCCGCCCGCGGACCCCGTGGATCCCGTGACCGCCCGCTTGGCGCGCGGTGAGCGGACCTTCCCGGTCTCGCCGATGTCCTCGATGGCCTCGGCCTCCAGGCCCGCCCGGTCCCGCTTGCCCCGGGGCAGCATGCCGGTGGCCCCGCGCGGGATGTCGAGTGCGGTGTAGAGGTGCTCGGAGGTGGAGTAGGTTTCCTCCGGCTCGGGCTGGCCCAGGGCCAGAGCGTCGTTGATGAGCTTCCAGCGGTGCATGTCCCGCCAGTCCACGAACGTGACCGCGACACCGTCCCGCCCGGCCCGGCCGGTCCGCCCGATGCGGTGCACGTAGGTCATCTCGTCGTCCGGGCATTCGTAGTTGACCACATGCGTGACGTCATCCACGTCAAGCCCGCGCGCGGCCACCTCGGTGGCGGTCAGCACGTCCACCTTGCCGCTGCGGAACGCGCGCAGCGCCCGCTCCCGCTGGCCCTGGCCCAGGTCGCCATGCACGGTCGCGACCGCGAAGCCCCGGCTGGCCAGCGCGGTCGCAACCTGGTCGGCCGCTCGCTTGGTCTGGCAGAACACGATGGTCAGGCCGCGGTCCTTGGCCTGCAGCACCCGGGCCAGCACCTCGATCTTGTCCATCTGGTGGGCACGGAAGACGTACTGTCGCGTGCTGGGCACGGGCGCGGGCGCGTCGTGGCCCTCGGCCCGGATGTTGGTCGCCTGCCGCATGTGCCGGCGGGCCAGCGTGACCACCTCGGACGGCATGGTCGCGGAGAACAGCATGGTCTGCCGGTCCGGCGGGGTGAGCCGGACGATCCGCTCCACGTCGGGCAGGAAGCCCAGGTCGAGCATCTTGTCCGCCTCGTCCAGGACCAGGGCCCGCACCGCGCTCAGGTCCAGGTGGCGGCGCTGGGCCAGGTCGAGGAGCCGTCCCGGGGTGCCGACCACGATGTCCACGCCGGCCGTCAGCGCGTCGATCTGCGGTTCGTAGGCCCGCCCGCCGTACACGGTAAGCACCCGGACCCGCAGGTTAACCGCGGCCGTGCGCAGGTCGTCGGCGACCTGGATGGCCAGTTCCCTGGTCGGCACGACCACCAGGGCCCGCGGCTTGCCCGCGGTGCCGTCCTCCACCAGTTGCAGCAGTGGGATGCCGAACGCCAGCGTCTTGCCGGTGCCGGTCCTGGCCTGCCCGATGATGTCCTGGCCGCGCAGCGCCAGCGGCAGGGTCAGCGCCTGAATGGGAAAAGTGGTGAAGATGCCTGCGGCCTCGAGGCCCGAGCAGATCGCCTCACTGATTCCGAAATCACGGAACGGAACAGCGTGCGTGGCTGCCGTCTCCTCGTGAGAAGTTTGAGTTGTCAGGGGTTCCATCCTTTATCATGGCCCGTCAGGCTGCGCGGGCCCATCGTGTCCGTGCGCCAATGTCTGTGCGCTCATGTCTGTGCGCTCAAGTCTGTGCGCTCAAGTCTGTGCGCCGCCCGCAGTGACCCCGCGGCGATGCGAGCTGCTACCAAGGCTGAGCTGCCACAAAGGCTGAGCCCGGGAGCCCGCTACCGCTGCTGGAACACTGCCGTCTATAGGGGGGCCGTCTAGTCGGGTCCCCCCACCGAGCACGTTCACCCGGCGTAAACAGCAGCCAATCAACTCAACACGACGAGTGCGTACGTCATTCCATTGACCAGTCAGTAACTAGTCTACCAGCCGCACGTTTGACTCCCGGCGCGGCACGCCCTCAGGCGATATTGCCGAATCCGACACGCCGGTTCTCCCCGGGGCCGAACTCCACGTAGGCGATCTTGTCCGCGGGCACCAGGACCTTGCCGCCCTTGGCCACCGCGATCGTGAACACCGCGGGGCCGCTGCCGTCCGCCGTCAGCGCCGCGGCCAGGTCGCGCTCGATCTGGTCGGCCGACGTGTCGGTCTCCACCACCAGTTCACGCGGCACCGACTGGACCCCGATCTTTACTTCCATGTAATCCCTCTATTTCCCCACTCGCCTCCGGGCGCCGTTAAGGCGCCTCCTTCCCTCGTCGCTCCTCCGTCGCTCCTCAGTCCAGGCGGCGCCGGCGCCCTTTGGCTCGCGGCCCTAGCTCCGCGGCCAGCCGCTGATGCCGCGCCAGGCCAGCCGGGCCACAATCTGCTCGGCGGCCTCCCGCGGGATGTGGTCGCTGGTGCTGAGCCAGTACCTGGCGGTGACCTGGGCCAGGCCCACCATTCCGACGCTCACCAGGTTCGCCTCGTCGTCGTTCAGGCCGGCATCCTGACGGACCATCGGGCTGATCATCGCGGCGCACTCGCGCTGGCCGCGTTCCAGCCGGTCCCGGACCGCCGCCTCGTTGCTCAGGTCGGATTCGAACACCAGACGGAACGCCTGGCCCTCGCCCGCCACGTACTCGAAGTAGGCGCTGAAGGTGGCGGCGACCCGCTGCCGGTTCTCCGTGGTCGAGCGGAGCGCCTCGCGCACCGTCTCCACCAGCGAGTCCACGCTCTCGTCGAGCAGCGCCAGGTACAGCTCGAGCTTGCCGGGGAAGTGCTGGTAGAGCACGGGCTTGCTGACCCCGGCGCGCTCGGCGATGTCGTCCATGGCCGCGGCGTGGTAACCCTGGGAAACGAACACCTCAAGCGCCGCGTCCAGTAGCTGCCGCCGCCGTTCGTGCCGTGGCAGCCGGTTGCTGCGTGGCCGTGCGTCGGACGTTGCTGTCAAAGTTCGGTCTCCGGGTGGTCGCGCGCGGCCGCCTGCCGCGCTCGCATCCCTACATCCTAAGCGGGCTGAGCCGGCCTCAGCGGTAGTCGTCATCGTCGTAGCCGACCGCGCGCTCCTGCTCGGCTGCGTCCGCCTCGTCCACGTCGAACGGGATATCACGCCGGAGCCGGGTCACGGTCTCGTCCGCCACGACTTCCTGATTCTGCTCGATGGCGTCGTCCTCGGGCGTCTCCAGGTCCAGTTCACTCATCGGCCCGTCCTCCTGCTCGGCAATGGCTGACCGGCCTCCGCTCCTGGCCAGTTCGCGGAACGCTTCCTCCAGTGCTTCCCCGTGGGTGGGAAAGGCATGCACCACATCGGCCAGGACCGCCACCGGTACCTTGGCCCTGATGGCGAGCGTAACCTCCGACATCCAGGCGGCCGCGTCCGGCCCCACCGCGACCGCGCCGACCAGCACCCCGTCCTGTTCGTAGAGCTCGACGCAGCCCAGGTCGTCCTGGCCCAGCCGCCCCCGGGTGGTGCCGGCCCCGCCCCGGACCGACCGCAGCCCGGGCCCGGGCCCGGTGCCGACGGCGAACACCGCCGGGGTGGTGTGCACGCAGCGCGGGATGGCGCTGTAGTCGGCCTCGCGCGGGCTGTCCAGGATGTTCGCGGCCACCACGCGGGCCTGGTAGTGGCTGGCGTGGGTGGACGTGGTGCCGGTGACGTCCCCGGCTGCCCACACCCGCCCGTGGGCACCGGTGACCTGGCACGAGGTGGTGGTGGGCAGTGCCTGGCCTGGGGTCACGTCCAGGCCGAGCAGGTCCAGGCCGAGGCCGCCGAGCCTGGGCCGCCGGCCCGAGGCCAGCAGCAGCCGGTCCGCGTCGATCCGGGTCCCGTCGGCCAGCGCCAGCGTGAGGCCGTCCTGCGTCCGCTCCGCCTTGGTGGCCCGCGAGCCCAGGTAGATCTCGGCGCCGGCCCGGCGCAGCGCCGCGGCGATGGCCTCCCCGGCGAAGGCCGGCTCGCCCGGCAGCAGCCCGCCTTCCGCCTCGACCAGCGTCACCTGCGAGCCGAACGACGCGTAGATCTGCGTCAGCTCGCACCCGGCGGCTCCGCCGCCGAGCACGATGAGGCGGCGCGGCAGGTCGGGCGAGCAGAGGCCCTCCGCCGTGGTCCAGGTCGGTATGTCGGACAGGCCCTCGATCGGCGGCGCCACCGGCTCGCAGCCGGTGGCCAGGACCAGGTCGGCATAGGTCACCTCCTCCCCGGCCACTTGCACCGTCCCGGGACTGGTGATCCGGCCGGTGCCGCGGATCACGGTCACCCCCGTCTCGGCCAGCCGCTGGGCCGCCGGGGAGTCGTCCAGGCCGCCGGTCACCTCGTCCCGGCGGGCCACCGCGTCTTCCCAGGCCTCGCCCCGGGCCGCGGAAAGCAGCAGTGAGTTGGACGGCAGGCAGGCCAGATAGGGGGATTCTCCGCCGATCAGCCCGGCTTCGATGAGGGCCACGGACTTGCCGCCCCGGGCCACCTCAATGGCGACGTGCACCCCGGCGGTACCGCCGCCGAGCACGACTACGTCGAAAGTGCCCATATCTCTCCGTCCCCCTCGAACTTCGAGCTGTGGCCAGCCCCTCGCGTGCGGGCGCTTTCATCATCTCAGCCGCGGCCCCATTCCCGCTGGGTGAGTTGGGCGAAATCTACCCATGCTAATACCCCGGCCTATCGAATGTACTGTCGAGGTTGATAATAGGGATGACGCTTGATGTATCAGTGCCATCCAAACCGGGGTAGGTGAGGACCATGCGCAGCATCTGGGCCGGGGCCATTTCTTTCGGCCTGGTCGTCATCCCGGTGAAGCTCTACGCTGCCACCGAGCAGCGCGATATCACGTTCCGTCAGGTGCACCGCAAGGACGGGGCCCGGATCCAGTTCCGCCGGGTGTGCACGCTGGACGGCGAGGAAGTCCCCTATTCCGATATCGCCAAGGGCTATGAACTGCCCACCGGCGACATGGTGATGCTGACCGACGAGGACCTGGCCGACCTGCCGCTGGTCACCGCCCACCGGATCGAGGTCCTGCACTTCGCGCCGAGCACCCAGGTCGAGCCGATCTACGCGGCCAAGAGCTACTACCTGGAGCCCGAGCCGCCCGGGGCCCGGGCCTACGTGCTGTTCCGCGACGCACTGGAGAAGTCGGGCAAGGTGGCCGTGGCCAAGGTCGCCCTGCGCCAGCGCGAGGCGCTGGCCGCGCTGCGGGTCAGGGAAGGCGTGATCACGCTGGAGACCCTGCTGTGGCCGGACGAGGTGCGCAAGCCGGACTTCGCCTTCCTGGACGAGGACATCGAGGTCAGGTCCCAGGAGCTGAAGATGGCCGCCTCGCTCATCGACACCATGACCGAGGATTTCGACCCCGACCAGTACCACGACGCCTACCGCGAGGCCCTCGAGGCCGTCGTCCAGGCCAAGGTCGAGGGCAACGACGTGGTCCGCCCGGCGGGTGTCGAGCCCCCGTCTCCCAAGGGCCAGCCCGCCGACCTGACCGAGATCCTCCGGGCCAGCGTGGCCGCCCTCAAAGCCGGCCGCGCCGACTCCGACGAGCCGCAGAAGGAAGAAAAGCAGAAAGAAGAAAAGCCAGCCAAGCCCCGCACCCGCCGCAAGGCCTCGGCATGAGCGAGCCGAAGGCGCGCGGCGTCGCCTGGACTGAGGAGCGACGAAGGAGCGACGAGGGAAGGGGATGCCTCAAGGCGCGCCGGAGGCGAGCGGAGAAGACAGAGTGAGCGGGGAAGACAGAGCCCCTATCCCGCACTGGCCCGGCCAGCTGGTCTTGCTGGGCGATCACCAGGTCTTCGTCCGCACCGGCCCGGAAGGCCAGCAGCCCGCCCTGTGCGTGCACGGCCTGGAGGGCTCCTCGCGGAACTGGACCGACCTGATCGCCCGGCTCCCGCAGCTGGCCTGCCGGGCGGTCGACCTGCCCGGCTTCGGCGACTCCCCGCCCCGCCCGGACGGCCGCTACTCGATCGCGGCCCTGGCCCAGACCCTCACCGCCCTGCTCGACCGCTCCGGACCCGTGCACCTGATCGGCAACTCCCTGGGCGGCGCGGTCTGCGTCCGGGTCGCGGCCGCCCGTCCGGACCTGATCCGCACGCTGACCCTGATCTCCCCGGCCCTGCCCGACCCGCGGCCGCGCCTGGACCTGGTCCGGTTCCCGGTGATGACCACGCCACGGCTCGGCGCCCGGCTGGTGCGCCGGTACCAGGTCCTGCCGCCACAGCACCGGGTCGCCGACGTCATCACCAACTGCTATAGCAATCCCAGCCTGTTCCCGCCGGCCAGGTTCGCCGCCGAGGTCGCCGAACTGGCCCGCCGCGACACCCTGGACTACGCCACCGCCGCGCTGCTCGGCTCGATCCGGGCCCTGGTCGCCGAGTTCTTCCGCTCCGGCCGCGCCTGGCGGGAGGCGGCCCGCATCACCGCGCCGACGCTGGTCATCTACGGCAGCCATGACCGCCTGGTCGACCCGAGGAACGCCGGCCGGGCCGCACACGCGTTCCGCGACGCCCGGATCGTGGTCCTGCCCCGCACCGGCCACGTGGCGCACATGGAGCACCCGGATCAGGTGGCCGCCGAGCTGGCGGCCATGCTGGAACCGGCGCGGGAATTCCCGCTCACGCCGGCCGGTTGACCGTGGCACGGGCCGGGAAGCATCAGCCACGGCCCGTTCGGAAAAAAAGACTTTGGAGCCCATCGTGTCACTGCCCCCTCTGGTCGAGCCGGCCGAAGCGCTGACCGTTGACGAGGTAAGGCGTTACTCGCGGCACCTGATCATCCCCGACGTGGGGATGACGGGGCAGAAGAGGCTGAAGAACGCCAAGGTGCTGTGCGTGGGGGCGGGCGGCCTGGGGTCGCCCGCGCTGCTCTACCTGGCCGCGGCCGGCGTGGGCACGCTCGGCATCATCGACTTCGACGTGGTGGACGAGTCGAACCTGCAGCGCCAGGTCATCCACGGCCAGTCCGACATCGGCAAATCCAAGGCCGGATCGGCCCGGGACAGCATCCGTGAGATCAACCCCTACGTCAACGTGGTGCTGCACGAGACCCGGCTCGACTCCGACAACGCCATGGAGATCTTCGCCGACTACGACCTGATCGTCGACGGCACCGACAACTTCGCCACCCGTTACCTGGTCAACGACGCCTGTGTGCTGCTCGGCAAGCCGTACGTGTGGGGCTCGATCTACCGCTTCGACGGGCAGGCCAGCGTGTTCTGGGCCGAGCACGGCCCGTGCTACCGCTGCCTGTACCCCGAGCCGCCGCCGCCCGGCATGGTGCCGTCCTGCGCCGAGGGCGGCGTCCTCGGCGTGCTGTGCGCCTCGATCGGGTCGATCCAGGTCAACGAGGCGATCAAGCTCATCACCGGGATCGGCGAGCCGCTGGCCGGCTGATGATCTACGACGCGCTGGAGATGACCTACCACTCGGTCCGCGTCCAGAAGGACCCGGAGTGCGCCGTCTGCGGCAAGAACCCCTCGATCACCCACCTGATCGACTACGAGGCGTTCTGCGGCGCGGTGTCCGAAGAAGCCGCCGAGGCCGCCGCGGGCGCCACGATCAGCGCCAAGGACCTGGCCGCCATGCTGGACGCCGGGGACAGCATCTTCCTGGTCGACGTGCGCGAGCCGAACGAGTACGAGATCGTCTCGATCCCCGGCGCGACCCTGATCCCCAAGGGCGAGTTCCTGTCCGGCGCCGCCCTGGAGAAGCTGCCGCAGGACAAGCGGATCGTGCTGCACTGCAAGAGCGGCGCCCGCAGCGCCGAGGCGCTGGCCATCGTCAAGAACGCCGGCTTCTCCGACGCCGTGCACGTGGGCGGGGGCGTGCTGGCCTGGATCAGCCAGGTCGACCCGTCCCTCCCGTCGTATTGATTTTGCGGCCATGAAGGGAGACCGGGTCGAGGTCGTGATCGACTCCGGCGAGGGTGCCCGGACCTACGAGATCACCGCGACCAAGGCGGGCCGCCGCGTCGAGGTGGCCAACCGGCGCGGGGTGGTCGAGGTCAGCGAGGTGACCAGGACCGGCACCCCGGTGCGCACCGCGCGGTTCATGGCCAGCCGGGTGGTGGCACTGGTCGAGCACCCAGCCCCATCCCGCTAGCATGCCCTGATGGAGCTGCTCCAGCCGGTGGTCCGGCCATACGCGTGGGGTTCGAGAAACGGGATCGCCGAACTCCAGGGCCGGCCGGTCCCGGCCGAAGGCCCCGAGGCCGAGCTGTGGATGGGCGCGCATCCGAGCGGCCCGTCCGGCCTGGCCCGCCGGGCTGACAAACTGGACGCCTTCATCGCCGCCGACCCCGATCGCGAACTCGGGCCGCAGGTCGTGGCGCGGTTCGGCGCGCGGCTGCCGTTCCTGCTCAAGGTGCTGTCGGCCGCCCAGGCGCTGTCGATCCAGGTGCACCCCTCCCGCGCGCAGGCGCAGGCGGGCTTCCGCGCGGACAACGACCGCGGCTTGGCGCTTGATGACCCGGCCAGGAACTACGTGGACGACTGGCCCAAGCCCGAGCTGCTGTGCGCCCTGACCCCGTTCGAGGTCGTGGCCGGGCTGCGCACCCCGGCCGATGCGGCCGGCGTGCTGCGCGCCCTGGCCGTGCCCCAGCTGCAGCCGCTGGCCGCCGACCTGGAGGCCGCGCTGACCCCGGCCGCCCTGGCCCGCGCGCTCGGCGTCATCCTGGACTGGCCGGACCCCCGGCTGGTCAGCGACGTCCTGGAGGCTTGCGGCCCGCTGGCCGCGGGTGCCGGGCCGTACGCCGAGGCCTGCGCCGCCGCCCTCCGGGTGGCCGCCGACCATCCCGGCGACCTGGGCCTGGTGGCCCTGCTGCTGATGCGGCACCTGGTGCTGCAGCCCGGCCAGGCCCTGTTCATGCCGGCCGGCGGCCTGCACGCCTACCTCGAGGGCACCGGCATCGAGGTGCAGGCCAACTCCGACAACGTGCTCCGGGCCGGCCTGACCGGAAAGCACATCGACGTGCCCGAGCTGCTCGAGCTGCTCGACCCGGCCGTCACCGTCCCGGTCCTGTCCCCGTGCTCCGTGTCCGAGGGCATCAGCCGCTACGACGCTCCGGCCCCCGAGTTCCGCCTCTACCGCCTCGACCTGGCCGCCGTCCCCCTGGAGCTGCCCGGCACCGGCCCGCGCATCCTGCTGTGCGTCGACGGCGCCGTCGCTCTGCGCAGCGAAACCGGCAGCGTGTTCCTGGATCATGGCGGTTCCTGCTTCATCTCCGCCGCCGACGCCCCCGTCCGCGCCGCCGGCCCCGCCCACGCCTTCCTCGCCACCCCCGGCCCGCCCCTGGCGGCTATCATGGAAAGCGTCCCAGCGCCGTCGGCGGGAGAGTAGCGGTGAGGTTCTGAGGTCTGCGATACCGCGACCTGAGCGTGGTGTCGCCCCACGTACCGGAACCTACGTGCTGGGAGCCCGCCTCGTGACCGCTGCCATTGTGTGTTCAGACCTCAGCTTCACCTGGCCCGACGGATCGCCCGTCCTGTCCGGCCTGACCGCGTCCTTTGGACCAGGCCGGACCGGCCTGATCGGCGTCAACGGCTCGGGTAAGTCCACCCTGCTCCGGCTGATCGCCGGCGACCTGCGCCCCGCGTCCGGCACGGTCCGCGCTTCCGGCGAGGTCGGCTACCTGCCTCAGGCCATCACCCTGGGCACCCACCGCAGCGTGTCGGACCTGCTCGGCATCAGCGCGGCCAGGACCGCGCTGCACGCCATCGAGGCGGGCCAGGTGGGGGAGCAGCTGTTTGCCGCGATCGGCGACGACTGGGACGTCGAGGAACGAGCCCGCGCCTGGCTGGACCGCCTGGGGCTGGGCCGGCTGGACCTCGATGACCGGGTCGAGCAGCTGTCCGGCGGTGAGACCGTCCTGGTCGCGCTGGCCGCGCTGTTCCTGCGAAGCCCGGACATCCTGCTGCTCGACGAGCCGACCAACAACCTCGACCTGGACGCCCGCCGGCGGCTCTACGACGCCGTAGCCGCCTGGACCGGGGTCATGGTCATCGTCAGCCACGACCGCGAACTGCTCGACCGGGTCGACCAGATCGCCGACCTGTCCGCCGGTAAGGTCCGGCGCTACGGCGGGAACGTGGAAGCCTACTTCGAACTGCTCGCCACCGAACAGGCCGCCGCGGAACGAGCGGTCACCACGGCCGCCGCCGACGTCCGCCGCGAGCACCGCGATCTGGTCGACGCCCAGGTCAAGCAGGCCCGCCGGGACCGCATGGGCCGGCGTGAGGCCGCCTCGGGCGGCCTGCCCCGGATCGTGGCTTATGCCCGCAAGCGGGCCGCCCAGGAAACCGCCGGCCGGTCCCGGGAACTGCACGCCGAGCGCCTGCAAGCAGCCCGCGACCGCCTGGGAGAGGCCGAGCAGGCAGTCCGCGACGACGCCGAGATCCGCGTCGACCTGCCCGCCACCGCCGTCCCGGCGGGCCGGACCGTCCTGACCATGACCGGCCTGGCCGGCCCGCACTGGCACCCCGCCGCCCGCCACGGGACGCCCCACCCGTCCGACCCAGGGGTACTGGCCGACCTCATCGTCCGCGGCCCGGAACGGATCGCCCTGACCGGGCCGAACGGCGCGGGCAAGACCACCCTGCTCCGCGCTATCGCCGGCCAGGTGGCCCGGCCCGGCATCGCCGGCCAGACGGCACCCCCCGGCATCGCCGGCCAGACGGCACCCCCCGGCATCGCCGGCCAGACGGCACCCCCCGGCATCGCCGGCCAGACGGCACCCCCCGGCATCGCCGGCCAGACGGCACTGCCCGGCGTGGCCGTCCGGCCCGGCGCGGTCGTCGGCTACCTGCCCCAGCGGCTCGACACTCTCGACGAATCGTTGACCGTGGTCGAGAACGTGCGGGCGGCGGCGCCGGCCGCTTCGCTGAACAAGGTCCGGGCCAGCTTGGCCAGGTTCCTGTTCCGCGGCGCCCGGGCCGACCAGATGGCGGGCACGCTGTCTGGCGGCGAGCGGTTCCGCGCCGTGCTCGCCGCCTTGCTGCTCGCCCAGCCCGCGCCGCAACTGCTGCTGCTCGACGAACCGACCAACAACCTGGACCTGGCCTCGGTCCGGCAACTGGCCCAGGCCCTGGAGGGTTACCGCGGCGCGGTCATCGTGGCCAGCCACGACCTGCCGTTCCTGCACTCGATCGGCATCACCCGCTGGCTTCGCCTTGACCGCGACATCGGCCTGACCGTGACCGAACCGCGGTGAGGCTCGTTCTGATTGGCCGGCGCGAGTTCTGATTGGCCGGCGCGAGCCGCTTCCGCTAGACTTCGGGGGCGCGACGGGCCCAGTGCCCGTAGCCGGTGGGGTATGGGGTAATTGGCAGCCCGACGGGTTCTGGCCCCGTTAGTCTAGGTTCGAGTCCTGGTACCCCAGCCAGTTCAGTCAGCAGCGCGGACCCGATTCGGTGTCCGCGCTTGTTGCTTTCTGGCAGCTTGCTTTCTGGCAGCTTGCTTTCTGGCGGTTTGCTTTCTGGCGGCTTGATTGCTGGAGGTGTCGTGCTGATTAAGGCGTGCCTGAACGGCGGCACTACCCGGGCCGAGCATCCTCTGGTGCCGCAGACACCTGACGAGCTGGCCGCCGACGCGTCCGCCGCAGCCGGCGCGGGCGCGGGCGCCGTTCACCTGCACCCGCGGGACACTTCCGGCGCCGAGACACTTGACCCGGACGCGAGCCGGACGAGCGTGACCCGGACGCCGCGGTAGCCAGCGCCGCCTGGATCGAGGCGGCCCTGGACCGCCACGACTTCACGGCGCCGCGCCTGCACCACGGCGACGGCGTAGCCACCTGGTCGGTCCTGCGTGCCGCGATCGAAGCGGGCCGGGACATCCGCATCGGCCTGGAGGACACCGTGGTCCTAGCCGACGGCCGCCCGGCCAGCGGGAACAGGGAGCTGGTCCAGACCGCTGTACTCATGACCCGCCAGATCTAGCCGTCGGTTGGCCTGACTGGCGGCGAGGCGGTAGTCTTACGCCGCTGGCCTTGCCAGCATCTCGGCCCGGCCCAGCCGGTGCCTGCTCGGCCCCGTCGTCTAGAGGCCTAGGACGCCGCCCTCTCAAGGCGGTAACGCCGGTTCGAATCCGGTCGGGGCTACTTTTTCGTAATATCTGGCTGCGGTCGTGCTGCGGATGTGCAGTCCGTGGCTCGCGGGCCGTTCGAGGATGTGTAGGGCATGCTGGGCGGGATAGCGCAGCGCCCACAGTTCACCGGGCGCCGCGACGATGGCGTTCAGCGAAGAGACCGGCAGGTGCGCCGCAATCCAGGCCGCCGCGGCCGCGATCCCAGCCCCGACGTCGCCGCCACGCGCATCGGTCTCCTTGGTGATCAGCGCGAAATACCGCTCGGAGTCGGTGTCACCCTGGACCAGGCTGCGGTAGGAGCGTCGTTACGCGGCGCGGGCCGGGGGGCTGTGGCTGTGCAGGGTCTTGGTGCGGTTCTTGTTCCAGGCGGTGGTGGTGCCGTCGGGGTTCAGGACCAGGGTCCAGCCCAGCCGGTGGATCATGACCTGATGGTGGTAGGCACATAGCAGGACGCAGTCTTTGGTGCTGGTCTTGCCGCCATGAGCCTTGTGCGTCGTATGGTGCACTTCACATGCCGAGGCGGGCTGATCACAGCCGCCGGCCCACCGACAGTGCTTGTCGCGCCAGATGACCGCGTTGCGGATGGCGGGCGGGATGGTGGGGCTGAACCCGATGTCCAGCGGCTGGCTCGGCCCGGCGAGCGGGGCGCCTAGTTCCCGGGTCCGCAGGAACGACGCCAGCCCGCCCGGACCGGAGACCAGGGCGACGGCCTTGCCGATGATCGCCCGCTGCAGCGCCTGCCGGGACAGCAGCCCCGCCGGAACCGGCCCGGCCGCCGGGACCGGCTCGGCCGGGGCGGGCGAGGAGGCGAGCGGCTCGCAGGCGCCCTGGGGGTGGTGCAGGTGGTCCAGGCGGTCCAGGCTGCCGCACAGCCGCACCAGGTCCTCCAGCGCACCCAGATCAACATTCCCGTCGACATACGTCGCCATCCGCGCATCACACGTCATCGCGCGGGCCGCATCGCCGGACAGCCACGCGCCGCCATCACTGCCGCCCGCCG
The DNA here is from genome assembly GCA_963835775.1 of uncultured Actinomycetes bacterium. Taxonomy (GTDB): domain Bacteria; phylum Actinomycetota; class Actinomycetes; order Streptosporangiales; family Streptosporangiaceae; genus Palsa-504. The sequence continues at coordinate 34,766 of CAWIHB010000024.1, forward strand.
ACCCGCCAGCCCGGTACGCGGCCCAGCGGGCCTGCACCCCAGTGACCCATCCGCCTTCCAGCAGCGAGTCACCGTCCCACCCCCGCAGCTCCGCCAGCGACACGTGCATGACGGCTTTGACCGGCTGGCCGGCCCGCTCGGGGAGCAGCCCGGCCGCCAGGAGGCGCCGCATCGCTTCCTGGAGCGCGTCGTGGTAGCGCTGCTTATGGGTGCGGTCATCTTCGCTGTCCGCCGGGGCGGACAGCGCGTCCAGCACGGCCGTGACGACGGCGGCGCACTCCGGGGTCAGGTCCCCGGCCAGCACCCCGGCGCCCTGGAAGGTGGTGAGCACGGTGACCGACCGGTCCTCGAACCCGCCGAGGTCGTCGTCGGGCGGGGCGGACCGGGCGTGCATCTCCGCGGCCAGCTCCGCCAGGTCGGGCAGGTCCATCCCGGCCCGGGCGCCGGCGATCAGGATCTCATCGGCGGCCGCCCGGCAGTCCGTAGGCAGCTTGTCGGTCCACCCGCAGATGGCCCGGGCATACGACTCCGACAGCACGTACCCCTCGGCCAGCGCCGCGGCCACCTCGGGATGCGCCTCCGCGCGGCGGGCCCAGGCCCGGTGCTCCCGGGCGGCCTGCCTGGTGATCCGGGTCCGGTGCATCAGCCACGAGGTCGGGCTGTAGTCCGCGTCCTCGGCGCAGCCGCCGCTGGCGGTGAACGCGCCCAGGATCCTCGCCCTGACCGCGGTGCCGACCGCGTCGGCTTGCTCCAGCGCCAGCAGGCACGACGCCTGCGCCGCGGTCGCCATCGCGGCCGGGTCGGCGGCGGCCAGGTACCCGTACCCGGTGCGGATCATCTCCAGCGCCTCACGGGCGCTGGCCGGAGCGGCACAGCGTTTCACCGGGTGCTCACCTCCCTCCGGGACCTTCCGCGTATGGGTTCCTTCCAGCCGGAATGATCTCTTATCGTCCTCTTGTTCGACACTAACAGCCCCCTCTGACATTTCCGGGCCCCGGAAGGCGGCGTCACATTCTTTCTTCGCCGCTTGTCATCATTAGGGGTGGCCTAACCACCCAGGGCAGGGGAGGAGCTGATGACGTTGCCGCCCATCTTGGTCACCGGCGGTACCGGCACACTGGGCCAGCAGGTGGTATTGCGGCTGCGGGAGGGCGGCCGGGAGGTCCGGGTACTGACCCGGCGCAGCCGCAGCGGGCCTGATGGCGTCGAGTTCGTGACCGGTGACCTGGCCACCGGCGAGGGGCTGGCCACGGCCGTGCGAAGGGCCGCGACCATCGTGCACTGTGCGAGCCAGCAGAAGGGCGACGCCGAGGCCGCCCGGAACCTGGTCCGGGCCGTCTCGAACGAGAACGAGGGCATTCCCCCGCACCTGGTCTACATCTCGATCGTCGGGGTCGACCGGTTCCCGCGCGGCTACTTCAAGGCCAAGCTGGCCGCCGAGAACGTGATCACCGGCTCCGGGCTGCCATGGACGACGCTGCGGGCCACCCAGTTCTACGACCTCATCTTGAAGGGCGCCAGGCCGCTCGGGAAGCTGCCGGTGGTCCCGGTGCCAAGCGGCTTCGTGACCCAGCCCGTCGACTCAGGCGAGGTGGCAGACAGGCTGGCCGAACTGGCCATGGGCGAGCCGTCCGGCCGGGTGCCTGATATGGCCGGCCCGCAGGTCCTGGCCTTTGCCGAGGTGATCCGCACCTACCTCCGGGCCACCGGCCGGCGTCCGCGGCCGCTCGTCCCGGTCTGGATCCCGGGCATCCGCGCCATCCGCGCCGGCGCCCTCTACCCCGACCCGTCGAGCCAGCCCACGCTGGGCCGCCGGACCTGGCCCGAGTTCCTGGCCGACAAACCGGCCTAGCGCCCTGGCCGACATTCGCGACATTCGTCGCTATCCGTGTTGCCGCGCCGCACCGCCGTAACTCCCTGTGACACGACGTCGGCCGCCGTGGGTAGGGTTTCCTCGCCCGGCCCTGATTAGGGCCGGAACCCACGGGAGGGAGATCGAAGATGATCGACCGAGAGACCGGCAACAGCCCAGCGCTGGAGCAAGCCGCGCGCGAACTTCAGGCCGCCCAGCACGACGCTCGGGTCGCCTATGACTGCATCGCCCTGGGCGAGCTTGACCGGGCCCACACCCATGCGCTGACCGCCAGGGTCGCCGTGGACGCCGCCGTTACCGCACTGACCGCCGAGCTCGGCCAGGTCGAGCAGCCTTCCGGCCGCTAGGGTCCGACCGCAGGAGCGGTATTCAAGCGCGCCAAGCGCCCGGCGGCCGTAGGGCCGTCTGGGCGCGGCGGTAAGGCCGCGGGGGCGTGACCGAGGTCGAGCAGTTCCTCGTAGCAGCCGCCGATCTGCCGGGCCGGGTCGACCAGGTGCACCTCGAGGATCCAGTGGCAGTTCTGGCCGTTGGCGTCGCGCCTGCGCATCGGCTGGTCGCTGCCGGGCGCAATGTGGGACTCGATCCTGTCGCCGGCGATCTTCTCGTGCGGGAACTGGCCTACCAGGTGCCCGGCGATCGAGCCGCCGAACGTCCACCCGGCGTCGGCCGCCAGCCTGACCATGTGCGCGTACAGTTGCTCGCCGCTGATCTCCGGGTGTGACTCGAAGTACTCCCGGCCAGCGTCGAAGATCACCGGCAGCGTGTCCCGCAGCCGGATCTTGACCGGGTCCTGGCCCAGCACGTGAGTCCGGCCGAAGTCGGCCTCCCACTGCTCGAAGACCGGCCCGAAGTCGCAGAACGCGATGTCGTCCGGGCCGAGCACCCGGTCCGGCGGGTTTTCCCGGTAGGGCTGCAGGGTGTTCACCCCTAATCACCCAGCGTCGCCAGCAGCGCCTTCATCCAGGGACCCAGGTCGGCGGGGGTCCGGGCGGAGATGAGATGACCATCGACCACCGCGGCCTCGTCCACCCAGTCGGCCCCCGCGTTGACCATGTCGTCGCGGATGGCGCCCACGCTGGTGGCCCGGCGGCCCTTGATGATCTTCGCGGAGATCGGCACCCAGCCCGCGTGGCAGATGAAGGCGATCGGCTTGGCCGCGTCGTCGAAGGCCCGCACCAGGTCAAGCACGGTCTCCGAGCGCCGCAGCTTGTCCGGGGCGTAGCCGCCCGGGATGACGAGAGCGTCGAAGTCGGCCGCCGCCACCTGGCCGACGGTGGTATCGACCGGCACCGGGCCGTGACCCTTCTTGCCCCGCACCGGATGGTCATCCAGGCCCGCCACGGTGACCGTGACGTCCTCCTCCAGCAGCCGGTACAGCGGGTACAGCAGTTCCACGTCCTCGAAGTCATCGGCGGCCAGGATCAGGACCTTACGCTGTGAAAGCACCATAAGGCCGACCCTACCGACAGCCCCCGGACCCGTCGTTGCCGCCGGCCGGGTACCGCGGGCGGCCGAACGGGGTAGACCTAGGTACACCCCACCTTCGGGGTCCAGCCTCACTTCCGGACCGGGTGCCAGCCCGGCAGACTGGAACCAGGAGGCAACGCGATGAGCACGGGACAGACGCCGGATCACCCGCGCGACCGGGATACGCCCGAGACCCCGATCGCGTGGCCCGAGATCTGGGCCTGGGCGGGCGGCCGGCTGGCCGTGGCCGGCCGGGGGATGCTGCTGTTCGGGCTGGCGCTGGCCGGGCTGATCCAGCTGGCCCTGCTGGTCGGGGCCGCGGTCCTGCCGGCGGCCCTGACGCTGCGGACGTCCACCCACCCGGGCCGAGCCTCCACCCTGGTCGTCGGCGCCGCCGGGCTGGTGTTCTGGCTGGTGGCCAGCCCGCTCATCCTGCGGTGGATGCGCAGCCTGGCCCGGCTGACCCGCCGCCTCATGACCCGCTGGGCCCAGGTGCCCATCGCCGACCCGTACCTGCCCCACCCGCGGACCGGCAACGCCGTCGGCCGCGCCGGCCTGCTCCGCCGGCTGGGCTGGCTGCTCACCGACCCGGCGACCTGGCGGGACCTGCTCTGGGTGACGGTGAACGGGCTGGTCGGCTGGATCCTGGCCGTGCTGCCCGCCGGAGTGCTGGTCCTGGGCCTGGTCGCTATCTTCGCGCCGTATGCGTCGGGCTTCCAGCGCCTCCTGGTCGTCGGCATCGCGGTCGCCGGGACCTGGGCGTCCCCGCGGCTGCTGCACGGCTACGGCTACGTCGCCCGGTCCCTGCTGGCCCCCACCCGCGAGGCCGAACTCAGGCTGCGAGTCCAGCAGCTGGCCCAGACCCGCACCGAGGTCATCGATACCGGGGCGGCTGAGATCCGGCGGATCGAGCGGGACCTGCACGACGGCGCCCAGGCCCGGCTGGTGGCCATGGGCATGACCCTGGACGCCGCGGGCCAGATCATCGACACCAACCCGGAGGCGGCCCGGGCCCTGATGTTCGAGGCCCGCGATGCCTCGGTCAAGGCCCTGGCCGAACTACGCGACCTAGTCCGCGGCATCCACCCGCCGGTGCTGGCCGACCGCGGCCTGGCCGACGCCATCCGGGCCCTGAGCCTGGACACCCCACTGCGCATCCACCTGGCCAGCGACCTGTACGGCCGCCCGCCCGCGCCGATAGAATCGGCCGCCTACTTCGCCGTCAGCGAGTTGCTGGCCAACGTGACCAAGCACGCCGAGGCCCGCCAGACCTGGATCGATCTGCGGCACACCGACGGGATGCTGCGCATCGGCGTGACCGACAACGGGCACGGCGGCGCGGACCCCAGCCGCGGCACCGGGCTGCGCGGGATCGAGCGCCGGCTGGCCCCGTTCGACGGTGTGCTCGCGGTCAGCAGCCCGCCCGGCGGTCCGACCGCGGTAACCATGGAGATCCCGTGCGAGTTGTCATTGCCGAAGACCTCTTCCTGCTGAGGGACGGCCTGACGCGCATGCTCCAGGCCCACGGCCTGGAGATTTCCGCGGCCGTCGACAACGGCGCCGACCTGCTGGCCGCGGTGACCGCGGACCGGCCCGACGTGGCCATCGTGGACGTCCGGCTGCCGCCCACCTTCACCGACGAGGGGATCAGGGCCGCGCTGGCCGCGCGCCGCGAGGTGCCGGGCCTGCCGGTGCTGGTCCTGTCCCAGTACGTGGAGCAGCTGTACGCCCGTGAGCTGCTGGCGGGCGGCACCGGGGGCATCGGCTACCTGCTCAAGGACCGGGTCTTCGACAGCGCCCAGTTCGTCGACGCCGTCCGCCGGGTGGCCGGCGGCGGGACCGCCATGGACCCGGAGGTGATCGCTCGCTTGCTCGCCAGCAACACCGGCAACGGCAGCCTGGCTGCCCTGTCCCCGCGCGAGCGCGAGGTGCTCGCGCTGATGGCCGAGGGCCGGTCCAACGCCGCCATCGCCCAGCGGCTCGTGATCACCGAACGCGCCGTGGCCAAGCACACCGCGTCCATCTTTCTCAAGCTCGACCTGCAGCCCTCCGACGACGACAACCGCCGCGTCCTGGCCGTCCTGGCCTACCTCGGCAGCTGAACGCCCAGCCCGCGCCGCACCGCGCCGCACCGCGCCGCACCGCGCCGCATAACCTCCGCATCCGTGGGCAGTACGGGGCAACGTGCTTGTGCCGACAGCGCCAGGGGGTATGCCGTGAGCACAGATCCGCAGCCGGCCGCGATACGGGCTCAGTCCCCGCCGGGGCCGCCCGCCCAGGACCCGCTCGGCACCCCGCCGCAGCCGGCCGGACCGCAGCCGGCCGGACCGCAGCCGGCCGGACCGCAACCGGCCGGACCGCAACCGACCGGACCGCAACCGGCCACCGCACCGGAGCAGCCGCCCGCGGCACCGCTGCCGCAGCACAAGATCAAGCGGACCAGGATCAGCGGCCTGTGGGTGGCGGTGGCCTTCTTCGCCGTGATCCTGCTGCTGCTCCTGATCTTCATCCTGCAGAACGGCGCCACCGTCCACCTCTCCTACCTGGGCATGCACGGTCATCTGCCGCTGGGCGTGGCCCTGCTGCTGGCCGCGGTCAGCGGCGTGCTGCTGACCATGCTGGCCGGGGCGGCGCGGATCAGCCAGCTGCGGACCGTGGCCCGGCGCCACCGCCGCGCCGACGCGCGCCGGGCCGCCCCCCAGTAGAGCTGAGCACCCCGGCGATCCGCCCCGCCGCCTCGCGCAGCTGGTCCGGCGGGTGCGCCGCGTAGCCGACCACCAGCCCGGGCGGGCCGGGCGCCTCCCGGTGCCAGGACAGCGGGTGGACCAGGACTCCCGCCTGGTGGATGCGCCCGGCCAGGTCCCGGTCGTCCAGGGCCAGCTCGGGGAACGTGATGAGCAGATGCAGGCCCGCCGCGACGCCCTGGACGCGGGCCTGCGGCAGCTGCTCGCGGACGGCGCGCAGCAGGGCGTCGCGCCGGATCCGCTGCCGCTTGCGGGCCAGCCGGATGTGCTGCTCGAGCTCGCCGGTGGCGATCAGCCGGGCCAGCACCAGCTGCGGCAGCGCGGGACTGCCCAGGTCCGCGGCGTGCTTGGCCTCGACCAGGTCCGCGTGCAGCCGGGCCGGAGGGACCAGCCAGCCCAGCCGCATACCCGGCGCCAGCGTCTTGGACGTGCTCCCGGTGTAGGCCACCTGCCCGGGCGCGGAGGCCTGCAACGCGGGCACCGGGGCCCGGTCGTAGCGGTACTCGGCGTCGTAGTCGTCCTCGACGATCAGCGCGTCCGCGGCGGCCGCCCAGTCCAGCAGGTCCCGGCGGCGCCGCGGCGACAGCACCACCCCGGTGGGGAACTGGTGGGCGGGCGTGAGCAGCGCCGCCCGCACGCCCGCATCAGCCAGGCCGCCGGTCCGCAGCCCGTCGGCGTCCACCGGCACCGGAACCGGCCGCAGGCCCCAGTAGGAAAGCTCGTCCCGCGACCCGCGGGATCCGGGGTCTTCGACGGCGATCGGTGCCCGGCCCTGGCCGTTCAGCCACTGGGCCAGCAGGGCCAGGGCCTGTGCCACGCCGCTGACCACGATGATGTCCTCCGCGCTGGCCCGCAGCCCGCGGGTGCGGGCCAGCCAGCCCGCCAGCTCCCGGCGCAGCGCCTGGCTGCCGCGCGGGTCGCCGTAGCCGAGGTCGGCCACGCTGGCCTCCCGCAGCACCGTCCGCTCGGCCCGCAGCCACGCCGCCCGCGGGAACCCCGACAGGTCGGGCACGCCGGGCGACAGGTCGAGCTCGGCCTGCGCCCGCCACCGCTGCGGCAGCACCGTAGCGGCGCGCCCCGGCCGCTCGGCTTTTACAGTCGGCCGAACGGTCCGTGGTGACCGCCCCGACACCCTGGTACCCGTCCCCGGCCGCCCGCTGACCAGCCCCTCGTCGGCCAGCCGCTGGTAAGCCTCCACGACCACCCCGCGCGAGATACCCAGATCTGCGGCCAGCAGCCGGGTGGCGGGCAGCGCGGTCCCCGCCGCCAGCCGCCCGTCGATGATCGCCGCCCGGATTTCCCCGGCCAGCCAGGCCGTCAGCCCCCGCCCCGGCGCGGCATCCGCCCTCAGCTGCAGGAAATCCGCCCCGCCCCGCGCCCCGTCCCGCGCCCCGCCCCGCACCCCGTCCCGCACCCCGTCCCGCGCCCCGTCCCGCACCCCGTCCCGCACCCCTTCGCCCGGCACCCCATCCCGGCCTACGTCCCGCGTCCCACCGCTTCGCACCCCGCCGTGCATCCTGGCCATTGGTCCACTATAGATTCCCGATCTTGGTCCTGTTAACTGGACCATGCCCGCCCTACCGTGGACCTCATGGCCGCCGTTCGCACCCCCGACGCTCACGCGCCGTCCGCTCCCAGTCCCTCCGCCGCTTCCGGCCTCGTCGCGCCTTCCGGCCTCGCTGCGCGGCACCTGGGTCCCGGTCTGGCGGCCGGGGCCGGGGCCATGATCTGCGTGGGCGGCAGCGTTGCGGTCTCCGGCATGCTGGCCGGGGCGCCGGCCTTCACCGCCGAGGCGCTCAGGTACGCCCTGGCCTGCCTGATCCTGGTCGCGCTGGCCCGGCTGACCGGCCGCCGCCTGGTCCGCCCCCGCGGCGCCGAATGGCTGTGGTTGGTCGGCATCGCGGCCACCGGTCTGGTCCTGTTCAACGTCGCGCTGGTGGCCGGGTCCCGGCACGCCGAGCCGGCCGTCCTCGGCGTGGCCGTGGCCTGCGTTCCCGCGCTGCTGGCGGTGCTCGGGCCGCTGCTGGAAGGCTCCCGTCCGCGGCCCGGCCTGGTCGCCGCCGCCCTGGTCGTGACCTGTGGCGCCGCCGTGGTCCAGGGCGTGGGCCGGACCGACGGGATCGGCGTCGCCTGGGCCGCCGTGGTGTTCGGCTGCGAGGCCGCCTTCACCCTCCTGGCCATCCCGGTCCTGGGCCGGCACGGCCCCTGGGGTGTCTCGGTGCACACCACCTGGCTCGCCGCGGTGATCTTCGCCGTCCTCGGCGTCGGGCACGAGGGTCCCGCGGCCGCCCTCCGGCTGGACCGTCAGGACTGGCTGGCCATCGCCTACCTGGGGCTGGCGGTCACCGCGGTGGCATTCGTCCTGTGGTATTCCAGCGTGGGACGCCTGGGCGCTAGCCGGGCCGGCCTGCTCACCGGCATCGCCCCGATGGCCGCGGCCGCCACCGGCGTCCTGCTCGGCGGCCCGGCACCCCGCCCCCTGGTCTGGGTCGGCATCGCCGTCGTCGCCGCCGGCCTCACCCTAGGCTTGCGGAGGTAGGAGGAGGATCATGGAGTTCCAGCACTCGGCCGACATCTGGCGCGACTTCCCGCAGCTCGTGCCCGGCATCCTGTACCTCGAGGGCATCACCAGCACCGCCGAGGTCAGCACCGACCGCTTCTACGCCGCCGCCACCGAACGGCTCACCGACGCAACAGAAAGCGAGCTGCCCGAGATCCAGGCCTGGCGGCGGGCGTTCGCCCAGATGGGCCTGAAGCCGACCCAGTACCGCTGTGCCTCGGAGTCGCTGCTGCGCCGCTTCCGCAAGGAGGGCCGCCTGCCCGCACTGCATCCCCTGGTCGACCTGTGCAACGCGATCTCGCTGGCCTTCGCCATCCCGGTCGCGGTGCTGGACGCCGCCCAGATCACCGGCCCGCTCGAGGTCGGGTACGCGACCGGGGACGAGACCTACCTGACCTTCGCCGGCGACATCGAGCACCCGGCCCCCGGCGAGGTGATCTTCGCCGACCGCGCCGGGCAGGCGCACGCCCGCCGCTGGACGAACCGCCAGAGCGGCCTGTCCGCGGTCCGCGACTCGACCGCCGCCGCCCTGATCGTGGCCGAGGCCCTGCACGACCGGGCCGCGGACGACACCGCCAACCTGGTCAAGACCCTCGCCGCCGAACTCGAAGCCACCTGGCCGCTCACCCCGCGGACCGCCGTCCTGACCGCCGCCTCGCCCACCTTCACCTGCGCCGGCTGAGCCCGCTTATCCCAGCGCGGCGACGTCCAGCGACCCGCCCGCAGACAGCAGGTCGTGCTCGGCTTCCTGCATCGCCTTCGGCTGGCCGGCCCGGCCCCGGTACCGGACAGGTGAGACCATGCCGCGCTGGTAGGCGCCGATCGCGGCGACCGCCCCGTCCAGGCCCACCGGGCCGTAGTACAGCCCGTGCGGCAGGATGACCAGGTTGGCCGCGAACCGGTGCCCGCCCACGTGCGTGGTCTGGAATACCTGCCCGGGATAGCGCGCGGCCAGCGCCTGGGCCAGCGGTCCGCCCCACCGCGCACAGCAGGCACTGCGCTGCGCGTGCGTGCACACCAGGAACACCGGCTCGCCGACCACCGACCCGAACTCCGGCGCGCTCCCCGCCGCCAGCTTCTCCAGGTCCAGCGCCGCCACCGGATCCGGCCGCCGGCCGGCCCCGGATGCATCAGGAGTCCACTCGGCGTGCCGCAGCCACGGCTGTGACCCCTCGGTCCAGCCCGCGTAGATGCTGCGGGCCAGCCCGATCCGGCCGCGCCCGGGCCTGCGGATCATCTGGACCCGGACGCCGAGCGCGTCCGCGGCGGAAACCACCGCAGCCAGCGGCGCCGGCAGCGAGGCCTCGGCCGCCTGGTGCGGCCAGGGGCCCGGGTGCTCGATCAGCAGCCAGGCCCGGGACGCCTCGGGAGCCGAAGCCGCCGACAACTCCGTCCCGTCGTGGCTTGCCGCCCCGTGCTCGCAGACATCGGTCACGCGGTCAACCTCCGATTCCGTTATCCCTTGCCATGCTAGACAAACAAATGCCGGGCCCCGCCCGCGCCGGGCGGCCACGCGTGCGGGGTAGCATCGGGTCCGTGCCGCCTGACTCCCGGTGTGCGGGCGTCGGCTCGAGGAGGAGACGCGCTTGATGCCGCGCACCAGGGATACCCGCATCACCGGCTACGAGCCGCTGCTTTCCCCGGCCGCCCTGATCGACGAACTGTCGCTGAGCGAGCAGGCCGCGAAAACCGTGGAGCGCACCCGGACCGAGGTCCGCGCCGTCCTGGACGGCTCCGATGACCGGCTGCTGGTCATCGCCGGGCCGTGTTCGGTGCACGACCCGGCCGCCGCCCTGGATTACGCGGCCCGGCTGCGGGCCCTGGGCCGCCCGGCCGACCTGCTGGTCGTGATGCGGGTCTACTTCGAGAAGCCGCGCACCGTGACCGGCTGGAAGGGCCTGATCAACGACCCGGGCATGGACGGCGGCCACGACGTGCACCGCGGTCTGCGCACCGCCCGGCGGCTGCTCATCGACATCGTCTCGCTCGGCCTGCCGGTCGGCTGCGAGTGGCTGGACCCGATCACCCCGCAGTACATCGCCGACACCGTGACCTGGGGTGCGATCGGCGCCCGGACCACGGAAAGCCAGGTCCACCGCCAGCTCGCCTCCGGCCTGTCCATGCCGGTCGGGTTCAAGAACGGCACCGACGGCGACGTCCAGGTGGCGGTGGACGCGTGCCGCGCCGCCGCCGCCGGGCATACGTTCTTCGGCGTCACCCACAATGGCGCGGCCGCGGTGGTCACCACGGCCGGCAACCCGGACACCCATGTCATCCTGCGCGGCGGCCGCACCGGCCCGAACTACGAGCCCAGTCACGTGGCCAAGGCCCTGGACCTGATCGCGGGCACCGGCCTGCCCCGCCGGCTGATGGTCGACGCCAGCCACGGCAACAGCGGCAAAGACCACCGCCGTCAGCCCGTGGTCGCCGCCTCGATCGCCGAGCAGGTCGCGGCGGGCGAGACCGGCCTGACCGGCGTCATGCTGGAGAGCTTCCTGGCCGAGGGCCGCCAGGAGCCCGGGCCCCCGGCCACCCTGACCTACGGCCAGAGCGTGACCGACGCCTGCATGGACATCGGGGCCACCGCCGCCGTACTCGACGGCCTGGCCGCCGCCGTCCGCGCCCGCCGCGCCCCCACCCGCACTAGAACGTGGTGAACCCCGCCACGCTTACCCCACGGCGGGCAGGTTCGCGATGGCGGCGTCGATGCGCTCCTGGGGCAGCTCGAAGTCGGCCATCTCGCCGGACAGGTACTTCTCGTAGGCCACCATGTCGAAGTGCCCGTGGCCGCACAGCGCGGTCAGGATCACCTTCGGCTCGCCCGACTCGGCGCACTGCTTGGCTTCCTCGACGGCCGCGGCCAGGGCGTGCGTGGGCTCGGGCGCCGGGATGATGCCCTCGGTCCTGGCGAACAGCAGCGCGGCGGCGAAACACTCCCGCTGCGGCTTGGCCACGGCCTCGAACATGCCCAGCTCGTACATGTGCGACAGCAGCGGCGACATGCCGTGGTAGCGCAGTCCGCCGGCGTGCACCGGGTCCGGGATGAACTCATGCCCGAGGGTGTGCATCTTCAGCAGCGGCGTGAACCCGGCCGTGTCGCCGAAGTCGTAGGCGTATACCCCGCGGGTGAACGACGGGCAGGCCGACGGCTCGACCGCGCGGAAGACCGGGTTGGCCCGGCCGGCCAGCTTCTCCCGCAGGAACGGGAAGAAGAGCCCGGCGAAGTTGGAGCCGCCGCCGGTGCAGCCCACGATCAGGTCGGGCATGGACTCCCCGGCCGCGGCGAACTGCTTGATCGCCTCCTGGCCGATCACCGTCTGGTGCATCAGCACGTGGTTGAGCACGCTGCCCAGCGCGTACCTGGTTTCACCACCGGCGCCGGCCGCCTCGACCGCCTCGCTGATCGCGATGCCCAGGCTGCCGGGCGAGTCCGGGTCGGCGGCCAGGATCTTCGCGCCCGCGGTGGTAGCCCGGGACGGGCTGGGATGCACGGTGGCGCCCCAGGTCTCCATCATCGTGCGCCGGTACGGCTTCTGGTCGTAGGAGGCGCGCACCATCCAGATCTCGCAGTCGATGCCGTACTGCGAGCAGGCGAAGGCCAGCGCGCTGCCCCACTGGCCGGCGCCGGTCTCGGTGGTCAGCCGCTTGGTGCCCTCGGCCGCGTTGAAGTACGCCTGCGGGACCGCGGTGTTCGGCTTGTGCGACCCGGCCGGGGACACCCCTTCGTACTTGTAGTAGATCCGGGCCGGGGTGTTCAGCGCCCGCTCCAGCCGGCGGGCCCGGTACAGCGGGGTGGGCCGCCACAGCCGGTACACGTCCAGCACGTCGTCAGGGACGTCGATGAAGGAGTCGGTGGCCACTTCCTGGCGGATGAGCTCCATCGGGAACAGCGGGGCCAGGTCCTCCGGGCCCACCGGCTGGAGCGTCCCCGGGTGCAGCGGCGGGGGCGGCGGAGCGGGCAGGTCGGGTATCACGTTGTACCACTGGCGCGGGATCTCGGACTCATCCAGCGTGATCTTGGTGCGCTCGGACACGACGGCCTCCTGGAAAAGGATCATCCTTGGCCGAACTGTATCTTCCCCACTCGCCTCCGGGCGCCCTAAAGGCGCCTCCTTCCCTCCTCGCTCCTTCGTCGCTCGCCAGTCCAGTCGGCTCAGTCCAGTCGGCGCCGGCGCCCTTTGGCTCGCGGGGCCCCGGTTAGCCGACCAGCGTTTTCACGGCGGAGGTCAGGCTGGTCATGGCCTTTTTCGCGTCGGAGAAGTACATGCTGGTCTTGGGGTCGAAGTACAGCTCGTTCTCCAGGCCGGCGTAGCCGTGTCCCATCGAGCGCTTGACCACGATGATCGACTTGGCCTGGTCCACGTTCAGGATCGGCATGCCGGAGATCTCGTTGCCGGGGCGGCGGGCCGCCGGGTTGGTCACGTCGTTGGCCCCGATGACCAGGGCCACGTCGGTGCGGGCGAACTCCGGGTTGATCTCGTCCATCTCCACCAGCTGCGGGTAGGGCACATTCGCCTCGGCCAGCAGCACGTTCATGTGGCCGGGCATCCGGCCCGCCACCGGGTGGATGGCGTAGCTGACCTCGACGCCGTGCTCCTCCAGGGTCTTGGCCAGCTCGGCCACGCCGTGCTGGGCCTGCGCGGCGGCCAGGCCGTAGCCGGGCACGATGATCACCTTGGACGCGTAGGCGAGCTGGATGGCCGCGTCGTCGGCCGCGATCGAGCGGACCTGCGCGTCGACCGGCCCGCCGATGGCGATCGCGCTGTCCCCGGTGCCGAACCCGCCCACCATGATGTTGACCAGCGACCGGTTCATGGCGTCGGCCATCAGCTTGGTCAAGATGCTGCCGGAGGCGCCCACCAGCGCGCCGGCCACGATCAGGGCCCAGTTGCCGATGACGAACCCGGCCATCGCCACCGCGGTGCCGGTGAACGCGTTCAGCAGCGAGATCACCACCGGCATGTCCGCGCCGCCGATCGGCAGCACCATCATCACCCCGAACCCCAGCGCGGCGAGCACCAGGACGAGCAGCACCGGCAGGCTCGCGGTGCTGAACAGGTACGCGCCGGAGCCGAGCGCCACGACAGCGAGCGCCATGTTGAGCAGGCGGCCGCCCTTGAAGCTGATCGGCTGGCCGGGGATGAACCCCTGCAGCTTGCCGGCCGCGATGATCGACCCGGAGAACGTCACCGCGCCGATAAGCACGTCCAGCACGGTGAACACCGAGGTGCTGCCCAGGACGGCGCCCCTGGATTCGGCTTCGTAGTAGCCATAGATGGCCACCAGCGCGGCGGCACCGCCGCCGACCGAGTTGAACGCCGAGACCAGCTGCGGGATGTCGGTCATCTTCACGGTCTGCGCGGCGTACAGGCCCACCGCGGAGCCGATCAGCCCGCCGGCGAGCAGCACGGCCCAGCCGGTGGCGGTGACCGTGCCGTAGTGGATCATCAGGATGAATGTGAGGATCCCGGCGATCACCATGCCGGTCAGCGCCACCTGGTTACCGCGGCGCGCGGTGGCCGGGCTGTTCATCAGGTGCAGGCCGATCACGAACAGCACCGCTGCGAGCACGTAGACGAGCTGGATGTATCCGGTGAATCCGGTGTCTCCAGTGAATCCGGTCACGATTGGGCCCTGCCTATACCTATCCGGTCCGCCAGGCCCCGCAGGCCCTTGTGACCGTCGGCTGATACGAGTTCCGGCTCCGGGGCCTTCCGGCGGAACATCTTCAGCATCCGCCCGGTCACTACGTAGCCGCCTGTCACGTTCGCGCCGGCCATGACGGCGGCCACGAACCCGAGGGTGTATCCGACCCAGTTGTGCGCCGTCACCCCGATCAGCAGGGCGCCGGCCAGGACGATGCCGTGGATCGCGTTGGTCGCCGACATCAGCGGCGTGTGCAGCGTGGCCGGAACCTTCCCGATGACTTCGAAGCCGACCAGCACCGCGAGGATGAAAATGGTCAAGTCAGTCAGTAGTGCCGCGGACATCGGCGGTTCCTCCCTGAGTTGGCGTTTGGGCGGGCAGCAGCCGGGCGACGGCCTGGTTCACGACCTTGCCGTCGTGCGTGATCACCACGCCGGCCTGTATCTCGTCGGCGGTGTCGATGGCCAGCGCGCCGTCCGAGGTCATGTGCAGCAGCAACGCGGAGATGTTCCGCGAGTAGGCGTTCGAGGACGCGGTCGGCACGGTGGCGGGCAGGTTGTCCGCCCCGATGATCCTGACCCCGTGGCCGGTGACCACCGTCTCGCCGGGCCGGGATCCGGTCACGTTGCCGCCGAGCGCGCTGGCGCCCATGTCCACGATGACCGAGCCGGGGGACATCGCCTTGAGCGCATCGTCGGTGACTAGCAGCGGCGGCCTGCGCCCGGGAACCTGGGCGGTGGTGATCACCACGTCGTGCCGGGCGATGTGGCCGGCCAGCTCGTCCTGCTGGGCCTGGCGCTCCTCGGCGGTGAGCTCGCGGGCGTAACCGCCCTCGCCCGCCGCGCTGCCCACCGAGGTCAGCTCGATGAACGTGGCCCCGAGCGACTCGACCTCGCCCTTGGAGGCGGGCCGGACGTCGTAGCCGCTCACGACCGCGCCCAGCCGCCGGGCGGTGCCAATCGCCTGCAGCCCGGCCACACCCGCGCCGAGCACCAGCACCTTGGCCGGCGGGGCGGTGCCCGCCGCGGTGATCAGCAGCGGGAAGAACCGGCCGAACTCGGCCGCGGCGATCAATGACGCCTTGTAGCCGGCCACGTTGGCCTGGGAGGTGAGCGCGTCCATCGGCTGGGCCCGGGACAGGGTGCGGGGCAGCCCGTCCAGGCTGATCGCGGTCACGCCCCTGGCCGCCAGCGCGGCGGCCAGTTCCGGGTCGATGAGCGGGGCCAGCATGCCGATGACGGCCTGGCCCTTGCCGAGCTGCTCAGCCTGCGCGGGCGACGGCTTGGTCACGGTGAGGACCACGTCGGCCGCCGCGAACAGCTCGGCGGTGCCCACGATGGTCGCGCCCGCGTCGGCGTAGGCGGCATCGGGCAGCCAGGCGCCCTGGCCCGCGCCCTGCTCCACCAGCACCTCGATCCCGGCGGGTCCCAGCCGGGCCACCGCATCCGGCACCAGGGCCACCCGGTGCTCGCCCGGCGCGGTCTCCTTGACGACGGCTGCCTTCATATCGCTGACCTCAAATCCATTGCCGTGTCGGCCGGTTTTGCCAGTTTCCGACGATATCCATCATCACCCGAGGTGAGTAGGGCCCTGCGCCCGTGCATTAACGGGCCTTACGTCCCTGGCGCTGGTCCCGCACCACGGTCAGGATTCACTGCGCAGCAGCTTGCTGATTTTATCCCCGGCGGCGACCACGGCCCCGGCGTGCAGCCGGCCTGGCAACCGGGTCAGCCGCTCGATCGGCCCGGACACCGAGACCGCGGCCAGCACCCGGCCGCCGGGCCCGCGTACCGGGGCGGATACCGAGGCCACGCCGGGCTCGCGCTCGGCCGCGGTGGCGGCCCAGCCGCGCCGTCGGACCTGGGCCAGCGTGGTGGCGGTGAACTTCGCGCCGCGCAGCCCGCGGTGCATCCGGCCGCCGTCCTCCCAGGCCAGCAGGACCTGGGCGGCCGAGCCTGCGGCCATCGGCAGCGCCGCCCCGACCGGGACGGTGTCGCGCAGCCCGCTGGTCCGCTCGGCCGCCGCCACGCAGATCCGGGTGTCGGCGTGCGGCCGGTACAGCTGCGCGCTTTCCCCGGTGGCGTCCCGCAGCTGGGCCAGGACCGGCTGGGCCACGGCCAGCAGCCGGTCCTCGCCGGCCGCCGCGGCCAGCTCGCCGATCCGCGGGCCGAGCACGAACCGGCCCTGCGCGTCGCGGGCCAGCAGCCGGTGGGTTTCCAGCGCCACCGCGATGCGGTGCGCGGTCGGCCGGGCCAGGCCGGTGGCCTTGACCAGCTGCGCCAGCGAAGCAGGCCCGCTCTCCAGGGCGGACAGGACGGAAACGGTCTTGTCCAGGACGCCCACTCCGCTAGAGTTGTTCATGTTATGAATACTGCCGTCTCGAATTGCGAGACGCAAGGCTGCCTGGCCGCCTGGCCGCCTGCGGCGGCCCTACCTGACCAGCACGACCTGACCAGCACGACCTGACCAGCACCAGCGAAGGGAGAGAGCGTGATGGGCCGTACGCTCGCCGAGAAGATCTGGGACGCCCACGTGGTACACCGCGCCGCAGGCGAGCCCGACCTGCTCTATATCGACCTTCACCTGATCCACGAGGTGACCAGCCCGCAGGCGTTCGACGGGCTGCGGGCCGCGAACCGGAGGGTACGCCTGCCCGACCTGACCATCGCCACCGAGGACCACAACGTGCCGACCACCGGCATCACCGGCACCGGCGCGCCCACCCCCCTGTTCGGCCCGGGCAGCCCGTTCACCGATCCGGTCTCCCGCACCCAGGTCGAGGCGCTGCGCAAGAACTGCGCCGAGTTCGGCATCCGGCTGCACCCGACGGGCGACGCCGGCCAGGGCATCGTGCACGTCATCGGCCCCCAGCTGGGCCTGACCCAGCCTGGCCTGACCATCGTCTGCGGCGACTCCCACACCTCGACCCACGGCGCGCTGGGCGCGCTGGCCTTCGGCATCGGGACCAGCGAGGTCGAGCACGTGCTGGCCACCCAGACGCTGCCGCAGCAGCGGCCCAAGACCATGGCCATCACCGTCGACGGCGCGCTGCCCGGCGGGGTGACGCCCAAGGACCTGATCCTGGCCATCATCGCCAAGATCGGCACCGGCGGCGGCCAGGGCTACGTGGTCGAGTACCGCGGCCCCGCGGTCCGCGCGCTGTCCATGGAGGGCCGCCTGACCGTGTGCAACATGTCCATCGAGGCCGGCGCCGGGCCGGCCTGGTCGCCCCGGACGACGTGACCTTCGCCTACCTGGAGGGCAAGCCGCACGCCCCGTCCGGCGCCGGCTTCCAGACTGCGCTCGATTACTGGCGCTCGCTGCCCGGCGACCGGGACGCCGTCTTCGACCGCGAGGTCAAGCTGGACGCCGGGACCCTGACCCCGTACGTGACCTGGGGCACGAACCCGGGCCAGGCCCTGCCGCTGGCCGCCTCGGTGCCCGATCCGGACTCCTTCACCGACCAGGACCAGCGGGCCGCGGCCGAGCGCGCGCTGACCTACATGGACCTGAAGCCCGGCACCGCGCTGCGCGACATCGCCGTGGACACGGTGTTCCTCGGCTCCTGCACCAACGGCCGGCTGGAGGACCTGCGCGCCGCCGCCTCGGTCCTGGCCGGGCGGCACGTCGCCCCGTCCGTCCGGATGCTGGTCGTGCCCGGGTCCATGCAGGTGCGGGCCCAGGCCGAGGCCGAAGGGCTGGACGCGGTGTTCACCGCGGCGGGCGCCGAGTGGCGGGCGGCCGGCTGCTCCATGTGCCTGGGCATGAACCCGGACAAGCTCGCCCCCGGCGAGCGCAGCGCGTCGACCTCCAACCGTAACTTCGAGGGCCGCCAGGGCAAGGGCGGGCGCACTCACCTGGTCTCGCCCGCGGTGGCCGCCGCCACCGCCGTGACCGGCCACCTCAGCTCGCCCGCGGACCTGTAAGGAGACCGACCATGGAACCGTTCACCACGCACACCGGCCGGGCCGTCCCGCTGCGGCGGACCAACGTGGACACCGACCAGATCATCCCGGCCGAGTACCTCAAGCGGGTCAGCCGGGCCGGGTTCGGCCAGGGCCTGTTCGCGGCCTGGCGCGAGGACCCGTCGTTCGTGCTCAACCAGCCGCGGTACGACGGGGCCACGATCCTGGTCGCGGGCCTGGACTTCGGCACCGGCTCGTCCCGCGAGCACGCGGTCTGGGCGCTGACCGACTACGGCTTCCGGGCCGTGATCGCCCCCCGGTTCGGCGACATCTTCCGCAACAACGCCACCAAGGCGGGCCTGCTGCCGATCATCCTGCCCGAGGCCACCGTGAGCGCCCTCCAGGACGCGGCCGAGGCCGATCCGGGCACCGAGATGACGGTGGACCTGGGGGCCCGCGTGGTCCTGGCCGAAGCGGCCGGCATCAAGGCCTCCTTCGACCTCGACGACTACACCCGGTGGCGCCTGATGGAGGGCCTCGACGACATCGGCCTGACCCTCCGCCATGTCGACGAGATCACCGCCTTCGAGCGCTCCCGCCCCTCCTGGCTCCCCGTCACCGCCTGACCCGCCTCAAGCACGCCCGGCCAGGCCACCACGATGCTCCATCGTTGCCGTGGCCCGAGGCTCCAGGCCCGCCCCCGGCGCGAATGCGCAGATAAGGGGCAGGTGGCTACTTTGCGTATAGCGTCGCGGGCCGAGCAGCGCCATCTTGGCCGACACGGGGCCCAATCTGGCCGATGTTATTGTGCAACGGCGCTGGATCGCCTACTTTCGGGCAGGTCAGAGGTCGCGCGCCCTCGTAGCGGCGCCCACGCGACCTGTGGGGGAAGCGCAGGAGTGAACATGAACAAGCGTGATCTGATCGACGCTATCTCGGGTCGGCTGGGGGACAAGAAGTCCGCGACCGAAGCCGTGAACGCGGTGCTCGAGGCCATCCAGTCGGCCGTCGCGAACGGCGACAAGGTCGCCATCACCGGGTTCGGCGTGTTCGAGAAGACCGAGCGGCCGGCTCGCACGGCCCGTAACCCGGCCACCGGGGCCACCATCCAGGTGCCGAAGTCCTCGGTGCCCAGGTTCCGCGCCGGCGCCGACTTCAAGGCCCTGGTCAACGGCGAGAAGCCGGGCGAGAAGTAGAGAAGTAGAGAAGTAGAGAAGAAACGGCACCACGGGCAGCAAAGCGGGCGGCCGTCCAGGAATCACCTGGACGGCCGCCCGCTTCCGGCTGTGATCAGGTAAGCGCGGCCCGGACCGTTTCCGCAGCGCGGTCTGGATGATCCGGTCGACCAGCTGCGGCAGCGGCAGGCCGCTGGCCGCCCACATCATCGGGAAGCCCGAGGCGGGCGTCATCCCCGGCATGGTGTTGATCTCGTTGACCAGGATCTCCCCGGCCGTGGTGTAGAAGAAGTCCACCCGGGCCAGGCCCTCGCACGAGATGGCGTCGAACGCCGCGCAGGCCAGCCGCCTGACCTCAGCCAGCGCCGCGGCAGGCAGCGGCGCCGGGATGGTCATCGACGTCCCGCCGGCCAGGTACTTGGCCGTGAAGTCGTAGAACGCCGACCCGGGGTCCACCACCACCTGGCCGGGCACGCTGGCCTCCGGCGGCCCGCCGTCCAGGCCCTCCAGCACCGCGCACTCGACCTCCATGCCGTCGACCGCGGCCTCCACCAGCACCTTGGGGTCGTGCCGCCGGGCGGTCTCGACCGCGGATTCCAGCTCGCCCGGAGACACCACCCGGCTGATCCCGATGCTCGACCCGCCGCGGGCCGGCTTGACGAACACCGGCCAGCCGAGCTCGGCGATCTCGTCCAGCACCCGTTTGCGCTCGGCCAGGCCAGAGGACCAGTCGCGGTCGTGCACCACCACGTAGCGGCCCACCGGCAGGCCGCGCGCCGCGATGATCAGCTTCATGTACTCCTTGTCCATGCCCGCCGCGCTGGCGAACACCCCGGCCCCGGCGTAGCGGGTGCCGGTCATCTCCAGCAGCCCCTGCAGCGTGCCATCCTCGCCGAACGTCCCGTGCAGCAGCGGCAGCACCACGTCCACCTCGCCCAGGTCCCTCGGTACCGAACCCGGCTCCGTCACCTGCAGGGCACCGCCAAGACCGGTCCGCGGGGTGATCTCGGAACCCGGCACCGCCACCGCCTCCACCGACGGCGCACGAGCAGACGACAGCGCCAGCCGGGCCGGGTCACCCGAGGTGAGCACCCACCGCCCGTCGGTGGCGATGCCGATGGGCAGCACCTCGTAGCGTTCCGGGTCGATGGCGGACAGCACCAGGCCCGCGCTGGCACAGGACACGGCGTGCTCGGTGCTGCGGCCGCCGAACACCACGGCCACCCGGATCTTGCGCTGTCCCGTCACCCGACCTCCAAGAACCTAGGGTCTGCTGAGGGACTCCAGGGCCACGTACGCGTCTGAGATCAGGTCCTCGGGGTCCTCCAGGCCAATGGAGAAGCGTACCGCTCCTGGGTCGATGCCGCCCGCCGCTAGCGCACGATCGTCCAGCTGGCGGTGCGTGGTGGAGGCCACGTGGCTCACCACCGTGTGGGTCCCGCCCAGCGACGTGGCCAGCTGCGCCAGTCGCAGCTTGTCCGCGAAGGCCAGGCCCGCCTCGCGGCCGCCGTGCGGGGTCACGGTGACGATCGCGCCGAACCTGACCCCCTCAGGACCCGCGTCGAACTGGCGCCGGGCCACCTGGTGCCCGGGATGGTCGGGCAGCCCCGGATAGTCGATGCGGACCACGGTGGGGTGCCTGGACAGCGCGGCGGCGAACACCGAGGCGGTCGAGCAGGCCCGCCGGACCCGCAGCGGCAGCGTCTCCAGGCCCCGCCGCAGCAGGAACGCCTCGTCCGGCGCCAGCGACCCGCCGGTGTCCACCCGGACGCTGCGGATGTTGCTGATCAGCTCGATGCGCCCGGTGACCACGCCGCCCGTGGTGTCGGAGTGGCCGCCGATGTACTTGGTCGCCGAGTGCAGGACCAGGTCGGCGCCGTGCTCGAGCGGGCGGCAGATGACCGGCGGGGCCAGCGTGGAGTCGATCACGAGCAGCGCCCCGGCCTCGTGCGCGATGTCGGACAGCGCGCGCAGGTCGGCCACGGCCGTGGTCGGGTTGGCGATGGTCTCCGCGTACACGATCCTGGTCGTGGGCCTGATGGCCGCCTGGACCTGGTCCAGGTCGGTGATGTCGACGAAATCCGTCTCGACCCCGAACCTCGACAAGACGTTGCGCAGGAACGAGTACGTCCCGCCGTAGACGGCCGAGGACGCGACCACGTGCGCCCCGGTCCGGGCGAAGGTCCAGAACACCCCGCTGATCGCGGCCATGCCCGAGGCGAAGGCCTGCGCCGCGGGCCAGCGCGGCAGGTTGACGCCCTCCAGCGCCGCGACCGCGCGGGCGAAGGCGTCCACCGTGGGGTTGTCGATCCGGCTGTAGGTGTAGCCGGGCATCTCGTCGTTCAGCACGGCCCGGTATTCCTCGGCCGAGCCGAACGAGAACGCCGCCGTGCGGTACACCGGCGTGCCGAGCGGCTCCTGGGCGGGCGTCGGGGGAGACGGCAGGTGCACCGCGCGCGTGTTCTCGCCGGTCTGCTTGCGCACTATGTCCACGGCAATTCATCCCTCATGGCCCGTACCACTCCGGTTTGGCTGACCGTGACGCTAGCATCGCGGCGGCCTGCTCGACCGGCAGTCCGTCCCGCATGACCGCCTCGGCCACCTCGGTGATCGGCATCTCCACGCCGTGGTCGCGGGCCAGCTTGAGCACCGGCTCGCACGAGGCCACGCCCTCGGCGATCTGGCCGGTGGCCGCCGCGGCGGCCGCCAGCGACATGCCCCGGCCCAGGTTCTCGCCGAGCGTCCGGTTCCTGGACAGCGGCGAGGAACAGGTGGCCACCAGGTCGCCCATGCCGGCCAGGCCGGCGAAGGTCTGCGCCTGCGCGCCAAGCGCCGAGCCGAGCCGGGCGATCTCGGCCAGCCCCCGGGTGATCAGCGTGGCCTTGGTGTTGTCGCCCAGCCCCATGGCCACCGCGATGCCGACCGCGATCGCGATGATGTTCTTCACCGCGCCGCCCAGCTCACAGCCGGTCACGTCGGTGTTGGTGTAGGGCCGGAAGTAGGGCGTGTGGCAGGCCTCCTGCAAGGCCAGCGCGGCGGCAGGCGACACGCTGGCCACCACGGTGGCGGCGATCTGCCGCCTGGCGATCTCGCGGGCCAGGTTCGGCCCGGACACCACCGCCACCCGGGCGGCGTCCGCGGCCAGCACCGACGTGATGACCTCGCTCATCCGCATGCTGGTGCCGAGCTCGATGCCCTTGATCAGGCTGACCAGCAGCGCGCCGGGCGGGATGAGCGGCGCCCAGTCCGCCAGGTTGGCCCGCAGCGTCTGGGCCGGCACCGCGAACACCACCACGTCCGCGCCGGCCAGCGCCCGGGCCGGGTCGGCGGTGGCGTCCAGCGCCGGGGTGAGCGCGATCCCGGGCAGGTAGTCCGGGTTCTCGTGCCGCTGCCCGATCACCCGGGCCAGGTCAGGCCGCCGGGCGTACAGCACGGCGGAGGTCCCGGCGTCGCACAGCACCTGGCCGAACGTGGTGCCCCACGACCCCGCCCCCATGACCGCCGCCCTCATGTCTGGCCGGCGTCCGGCGCGTCCTGCGCAGCGGTGGCCGGAAGCACAGGTCCCCCGTCCGTTCGGCCCAATTCGGGAGCACGGCCGCCTACGGCGGGATCCCACGGTACGGCGGGCGGCGTTTCCTGCCTGATCGTGGCCAGCAGGGCGGTGATGGCGGCCATGATGTCGGCCGTCGCGGCCTGCAGCGTCGAAGCGGCCAGCCGCTGCCCGGCGTAGGCCGACAGGTCCACCGGCGGCCCGGCCGCCATCCGGACCGTCTTGCGCGGCCACAGGTGCAGCTTCTTGGTGCCGTAGGGCAGAATCTCCTGCGCGCCCCACTGCGCGATCGGGACCACCGGCGCCCCGGTGGTCAGCGCCAGCCGGGCCGCGCCGGTCTTGCCCACCATCGGCCACAGGTCCGGGTCACGGCTGGCGGTCCCCTCGGGGTAGACGATCACGGCGTCGCCCTTCCGCAGCGCCCGCTCCGCCTGCTTGAGCACCAGCCCGGCGTCGCCGCGGCCGCGGTACACCGGCAGCTGGCCGAACTTGTACATCAGCGGCCCGACCACTTTGACCTCGAAGATGCCCGACTTGATCATGAACACCGGGTACCGGTGCGCGTAGCCGTCGCTGAACAGGGCGATCGCGGGCCAGTCGGCGTAGGACAGATGGTTCGGGGCCAGGATGATGCCGCCGGTCTTCGGGATGTTCTCCTTACCCGACCACTTGAACCTCATCAGCAGCCGCAGCCCCGGGTGCAGGATGATCCGCGAGAACAGCCGCCAGCCTGGTGAGTAACTCCACTCGCGGCGGACCGTAGGCTGATTCCCGGGCGTGGGTCTCCCCGGGCCATACCGCTCCGGGGGGGTCGTCCCCCGGGCCATACCCCTCCGGGGGGCATGGGGGTCGTCCCCCCGGGCCAACAGCGCCATTCCCGGTGCTCATAGCGTCAGTCTCCTGGTTCAGGTGCTCTGGTGTCGAGGCAGGATCAACGATATGACCGATAACGCGCTGATCACGTGGTCAGTGCTGCTGCCCGTCAAGGTGCTCGCGCGGGCCAAGTCCCGGCTGGCCGAGCTGGCCGGCCCGCACCGGGCCGAACTGGCCCTGGCTCTGGCCTGCGACACGGTAGCGGCGGTCCGGGCCTGCGAGGCCGCCGCCCGTGTCATCGTCATCACAGATGACCAGGTCGCGGCCGCCGCGCTCCGCGAACTCGGGGCCGTGATCGTGCCGGACGAGCCGCGGGACGGCCTCAACGCGGCGCTGCGGCACGGCGCCAGGTACGCCGCCGCCCGCTGGCCGGGGCCGGGGCCGGGGCCGAGGGCGGGGCCGGGGCCGGGGCCGGGGCCGGGGCCGGGCGCCGGCACGGCCGCGCTGTCCGCCGACCTGCCCGCCCTGCGCCCGGCCGAGCTCGCCCGGGCCCTGTCCGCCGCCGCGGCCTGGCCGAACTCGTTCGTGGCCGATGCGGCCGGCGACGGCACCACCATGTACGCGGCGACGCCGGGCGCCGCGTTCCGGCCGGCCTTCGGCCCGGCCTCCCGGGCCAGGCACGCGGCGGCAGGCGCCGCCGAGCTCAGCCTGGCCGGCGTGCCCGGACTGCGCCGGGACGTGGACACGCCCGGCGACCTGCGCGACGCCGCCGGGCTCGGGCTCGGCCCGCGCAGCGCGCCGCTCGCGGCCGAACTGCTCAGATGTGCACCACGGGGCAGGTGAGCGTCCGGGTGATGCCGGGCACGGCCTGGATGTTGGCCGCGACCAGCCGGCCAAGCTCGTCTACGTTGTCGGCCTGCGCGCGCACGATCACGTCGTACGGGCCGGTGACGTCTTCCGCCTGCGTGACTCCGGTGATCTTTCCTATGTGCGAGGCTACGTCGGCGGCCTTGCCGACTTCAGTCTGGACGAGGATGTACGCCTCCACCATGAGGTCCTCCCGGGGCCATTGCGGGACAAGGTGCCCTGATGGATCACGCTACCGTAGAGGTCCAGACCGGTGACACACATGTCGGCTACCGGAGGGCATCATCGCTGCTGACGACGCGGGGACCGTGGCTGCGCTGGGGGAGTTCGGCCTGATCGCGGCGCTGTCGGCCTGGCTGCCCGCCGACCCGCGAGCCCAAGTCGGGATCGGCGACGACGCGGCCGTGCTGGCCGCGCCGGACGGCCGCGTGGTGGCCAGTACCGATTTCCTGCTCGAGGGGCGGCACTTCCGCCGGGACTGGTCCGCCGCGGCCGACGTCGGCCGCAAGGCCGCCGCCCGGAGCCTGGCCGACATCGCGGCCATGGGCGCGTCCTGTTCCGGGCTGCTGGTCGCGCTGGCCGCCCCGCCCGACCTGCCGGTGGCCTGGGTCAGGGACCTGGCCGCCGGGCTGGTAGCCGAATCCGCCCGGGCCGGCGCCAGCGTCATCGGCGGCGACACCGCCCGCGCCGATACCGTGCTGCTCGCCGTGACCAGCCTGGGTGACCTGGCCGGCCGGGCCCCGGTCCTGCGCTCCGGCGCGGTCCCGGGCGACCTGGTGGCGGTGGCCGGGCCGCTCGGCCGCGCCGCGGCCGGCCTGGCCCTGCTCACCGCCGGCCTGGATGGTCCCCTGGCCGACGCGCACCGGCGCCCCGAGCCGCCGTACGACGCGGGCCCCGAGGCGGCCCGGCTGGGCGCCACGGCCATGATCGACACCAGCGACGGGCTGCTGGCCGACCTCGGGCACATCGCCGACGCCAGCGGCGTGGGCCTCGACGTGGTGTCCGCCCGGCTGCGCCCGCCCGATGACCTGCTGGCCGCGGCGCGCGCCGTGGCCGCGACCCGCCATAACCCCGGCCCACCTGCCCAGCCCCCCTCTTTGGGCCGAACGGGCCGTGGCTCGAGCTCAGCCGCCACCGCGGCCCCCTCCTC
Source organism: uncultured Actinomycetes bacterium (assembly GCA_963835775.1). Taxonomy (GTDB): domain Bacteria; phylum Actinomycetota; class Actinomycetes; order Streptosporangiales; family Streptosporangiaceae; genus Palsa-504. The sequence continues at coordinate 60,516 of CAWIHB010000024.1, forward strand.
TGAAGCCCCCGCCGCTGAAGCCCCCGCCGCTGAAGCCCCCGCCGCTGAAGCCCCCGCCGCTGAAGCACTGAGCTGGGTGCTGACCGGCGGCGAGGATCACGCGCTGGCCGCCACGTTCCCGCCGGGCACGGCGCTGCCCGCCCGGTGGCGGGTGATAGGCCAGGTCCGGGCTGGGCCAGATGATCGGCACCCAGATGATTGGCACAGAGTGCTGGTCGACGGCCAGCCCTGGGCCGGAGCCGCGGGCTGGGATCACTTCGTCTAGCGGGTGACCTTGCCTGCCTTGATGCAGGAGGTGCACACCTTGAGCCGCTTGGGCGTGCCGCTCACCATGGCCCGCACGGTCTGGATGTTCGGGTTCCAGCGGCGGCGGGTGCGGCGGTGCGAGTGCGAGACGTTGTTGCCGAAGCCCGGCCCCTTGCCGCATACGTCGCAGACGGAAGCCACGGGTTGCTCCATAGATAGAGGTTGGGGCCCGGTCCAGGACCGGACCAGGCAGCCGTCGAAGCTTACCCGATGCCCGGCCCGGGCGCGAACCGGCCGTCATTGTCGGGGGCCGCTTCTATGCTGGCCGTGTGACCTCGCTCCGCGAACCGCTGACCGTGTCGCAGGGTCCCAGGACGGCCGACAAGCTGGCCGAGGTCTTCGGCCTGCACACCGTGGGCGACCTGCTGCGGCACTACCCGCGGCGTTATTACAGCCGGGGTGAGCTTACCGACCTGTCCTCGCTGCGCGAGGGTGACCATGTCACCGTCCTGGCCCGGGTGGAGCTGGTCAAGGAGGTCCCGCTGCCCCCGATCCCGGGCAAGGGCCGCCGCAGCCGGCTCGAGGTGACGGTCACCGACGACCGCGCCAAGCTGATCCTGACCTTCTTCTCCGGCATTCCCCGGTACCGCAAGGTGCTCGCGGGTGGCATGGTCGGCATGTTCGCCGGCACCGTGTCCAGCTTCCGCGGCCGCCGCCAGCTGGTCCATCCGGAGTGCGAGATGCTGCCCGGGGCGCCGCCCAACGCCGACCTGACGCCCGAGCTGGCCGCCGAGTTCGCGGCCGAGATGATCCCGGTCTACCCGGCCAGCGCCAAGTTCAGCTCCTGGCGCATCGCCAGAGCGGTACAGACGCTGCTCGACACGCTGGACGCCAGGCCGGACCCGCTGCCTGCCGAGCTGCGGGAGCGGTACGGGCTGGTCGGATGGGCCGAGGCCATCCGGGGCATCCACCGGCCGCTCGACGCGGCCGACCGGACCCGGGCCAGGGACCGGCTGAAGTGGGACGAGGCCTTCGTGCTGCAGGCCGCGCTGGCCCAGCGCCGGCTGGCGGCCGCCGCGCTGCCCGCCATGCCGCGCCCGCACGTAGCCGGCGGCATCGCCGACTCCTTCGACGCGCGGCTGCCGTTCACGCTGACCAACGGCCAGGTGGCGGTGGGGGAGACCGTCGCCGCCGACCTGGCCTGCGCCTATCCCATGCACCGGCTGCTGCAGGGGGAGGTCGGCTCGGGCAAGACGGTGATCGCCATCCGGGCCATGCTCCAGGTGGTCGACGCGGGCGGCCAGGCCGCCCTGCTGGCCCCCACCGAGGTGCTGGCCCAGCAGCACTACCGGTCCGTCTGCGACATGCTGGGCCCGCTGGCCCAGCGCGGCCAGCTCGGCGGCTCCGAGCACGCCACCGGCGTGGTCCTGCTCACCGGTTCGGTCAGCGCGGCGGCCCGCCGGTCGGCGCTGGCCGACGCCTTCACCGGCGACGCGGGCATCGTGATCGGCACCCACGCCCTGCTCGAGGACCAGGTCCAGTTCGCCGACCTGGGCCTGGTGGTCATCGACGAGCAGCACAGGTTCGGCGTCGAGCAGCGGGACGCGCTGCGGGCCAAGGCGGCCGGCAACCGGCCGCACGTCCTGGTCATGACGGCCACGCCCATCCCCAGGACGGTGGCCATGACCGTCTACGGCGACCTGGAGACCGCCACGCTGACCGAGCTGCCGGCCGGCCGTTCGGCCATCGCCACCCACGTGGTGCCCGCGGCCGACAAACCCAGGTACCTGGAACGGGCCTGGGAGCGCGTCCGTGAGGAGGTCGGCCGGGGCCAGCAGGCCTATGTGGTCTGCCCGCGGATCGGCGACGGCCCGGACACCGACACTGGCACCGACGAGGCGGGCTACCCGGACCAGGACGACTTCGCCGACGTGGACATGACCGGCAGCGTTCCGCGCGGGGTGGTCGGCACCAGGCGGCAGCCGCTGTCGGTGCTCGACGTGGCCGCCACGCTGGACGCCGGCCCGCTGGCCGGGCTGCGGCTGGGCATCCTGCACGGCCGGCTGCACCCGGAGGAGAAGGACCGGGTGATGCGGGAGTTCGCCGCGGGTGACATCGATGTCCTGGTGGCCACCACTGTGATCGAGGTCGGGGTCGACGTGCCGAACGCCACCGTGATGGTCATCATGGACGCCGAGCGGTTCGGCGTCTCCCAGCTGCACCAGCTCCGCGGCCGGGTCGGCCGCGGTGCCGTGCCCGGGTTGTGCCTGCTGGTCACCGAGGCGCCGCCCGCCATGCCCCCGCGGGGGGGCTTGGGCCCGCCGCCACAGGCGGCCAGGTCAGCAGGGTCGTCCCCCCGGGCTAGCACCGCGCGGGAGCGGCTGGACGCGGTGGCCGCCACCCTGGACGGGTTCCGGCTGTCCCGGCTGGACCTGGAGCAGCGCCGGGAGGGCGATGTGCTCGGCGCGGCGCAGGCCGGCCGGCGCTCCAGCCTGCGGCTGCTCCGGCTGCTGGCCGACGAGGAGCTGATCGGGCAGGCCCGCGAGGAAGCCACGGCCGTGGTGGCCGCCGATCCGGGCCTGGCCGGCCACCCCGCGCTGCGCGCCGCCATCGACGACCTGCTCGGCGTGCACGCCGACTACCTGGACAAAACCTGACCAGCTCGCCCCGCGCTACCCAATCAGCCCACCCGCTAATCAGCCCACCCCGCTATGCCGTCCGCGGCGGCGGTGTCTACCAGGTCGGTCAGGCGGGCCAGGCCCGGGGCCGGAGCCCGGGGCGCGCTCTGGTCGGCATCCCTCAGCACGCCAAGGACCGAGCGGAGCTCGGCCAGCGCCTGCTTGCTCACCTCGTTGATGGTGGTCAGGGCGGAGCGGGCGCGGTCCGGCTGGCGGTCCATCAGGTGCAGCGCGGTGTTCGCCTGGACGTTGATGACCGAGATGCTATGGGCCACCACGTCATGCAGGTCCCGTGCCATCGCCATCCGTTCCTCGCTGGCTCGCCGGAGCAGCTCCTCCTGACGGCTGCGTTCCAGCGCGGCCAGCCGCTGGCTCCGGCTCCTGATGACCTCGGCGGCGGCTAGCAGCAAGATCAGGGAGATCCCCAGCCAGAGCGCGAACCCCGCGCTGGGGCGGTCCCGCTGGCCGATCAGCCACGGCGGCCACACCGATACGCCGTAGCCGATGATCAGGGACGCGATCGCGGCTGCCCGCCGCCGGGCCTGCACCGCGGTGAAGAACGCCACGATCAGCGCGAACCAGCCCGCGTTCCCGCCGCCCGCCGTCCCGGCCGTCAGCGATGCGGCCGTCAGCGCCGTGGCGAGGCTGACCGCCAGCACACCCACCGGGTAACGGCGGCGGGCCACCAGCGACATCCCGCCCACGGCGAGCACGACGTACGTCGCGATCCCCGCGGGGGCATGGCCGGGGTGGGCTGAAGCGGCGGCGTACGTGCCGCCGACCTGGACGGCGGTCACCATCACCGCTATCGCCGCGTCGACGGCCCAGCGCCACGTGGTCGCCGTCTCCGGGCGGCCGCGCGGCCCAGCTTGGGTCCGTTCGGGCGGAACAGGATCGGTCATCACTACCAACGACGGTATGCGCCCGGCAGGCCGCGAGCATCGGCGCCACGGCGACATCTGCGACCACCCGCATGCTACCGACGGCGCACCCCGCGCACCCCGCGCTACCACAGGAGACGACCTGAGACGGGCCGCTCCGCCGATGACACCGCCAGCGCCGGCCGGGCACGCTGGAGGCCGCGAATGGGCCTGACCGGCCGGCCACATGCCCGCACGAGCGGGCGCCACGAAAGGAGAGATCATGCCACCGATCAAGGGTGCGCGGCCCGGCCCGGCGGTGCCGCCCGATGAGCGCTCGCCGGATTGACGGCCACCCGACCTCGATAGCCCAGGAGGCGATCATGCCAGGCGACGCGCATGTCATTTCCAACCCCCTCAGCGGCGAACAGATCGTTATCCGCAGGACGGCCGCGCAGAGCGGGGGGGCGGTCCTGGACTGGGAGCTCGAGCTCGCGCCAGGCGGGCGGGTGCCGAGCAGTCACGCCCATCCGCAGCAGGAAGAGTGCTTCACCGTGCTCGCGGGGCAGATGAGATTCCGGGTCGGCGCCCGCCGGCTGACTGCGGGCCCCGGTGAGGTGGTGCGGGTCCCGCGCGGCACCGTGCACCATTTCGCCAACGCCGGAAGCGTGCCCGCCCGGGTCGCCGTGCAGAGCAGGCCGGCGCTGAACATGGAGGATCTTCTCGAGACTGCCGCCGCGATGGCCAGGGATCAGCACGCGGCGGCCCGGCACCTGCCCAGGCCGATCGACCTGACCCTGTTCATGCGTGACTTCGAGCATGAGGTGCGGGCCCCTTACCTCCCGGCCGCGCTGGTCCGCGCGGTCATCCGCCCGGCCGCCTGGCTGGCCAGACGGCGCGGCCTGGACGCGCGCTACCGCCGGCTGCGGCACCCGATGCGAATGGAGGCGGCTGCTGAGCGGCGGCCGCTCGGGCCCGGGAGCGCCCCCGATGACCGTGATTGAGGTTGCCCACCTGGTCAAGCGCTACCAGGGCGCACGGCGCAACGCGGTAGACGGCATCAGCTTCGACGTTCCGGCGGGCCAGCTCTTCTGCCTGCTCGGGCCCAACGGCGCCGGGAAGACGACCACGGTTTCGGTTCTCACCACGACTCTGGCCCCGACCGCCGGCCGGGTCCGGATCGCCGGCCGGGACCTGGCGACGGAACAAGCCGGGGTACGCCGGGAGATCGGCGTCGTCTTCCAGCAGCCCTCACTGGACCTGAACCTCACGGCCGAGGAGAACATCCGGCTGCACGCGGTGCTCTACGGCCTGTACCCCTGGCGGCCGCGCTACCGCCTGATGCCGGCCGGCTACCTGCGCCAGGTGCAGGAACTGGCCTGCGTCCTGCATCTTTCCGATGTCTTGAGCCAGCGGGTGCGTACCCTGTCCGGCGGGATGCGGCGCAGGCTGGAGATCGTCCGGGCGCTCATGCACCGGCCCGGAGTGCTTTTCCTCGACGAGCCGACCGCGGGCCTGGACCCGGAGGGCAGGCGCAGCCTGTGGGCCTACCTGCGGCAGGCCAGGGGAGCCTTCGGTACCACCGTGTTCTTGACCACGCACTACCTGGAGGAGGCCGAGGCGGCCGATGCGCTATGCGTGCTGGCCGGGGGAAAGATCATCGAGCGCGGCAGCCCGGCCGAGGTCAAGGCGCGGCAGCTCAGCCCGGAGCTGGTGCTCGACGCCTGGGACCGGGCCGGTCTGCGGGGCGAGCTGGACGCACTCGGCCTTCGGGTTACCGGGGGCGGGCCGGGTGGCCAGTCCGGGCCGCTGCGCGTGCCGCTCGGCGGGCGCAGCGCCCAGGGCATCATCGCCTCGATCGGGGCCGAGCTGACCCGGTTCCAGATCGCCGAGCCGACACTCGAGGACGCCTACCTGCAGCTGCTCGAGCGAGCCGGCCCATGAGCGCGCGGCCCGGGGCCGGGTCCGGCTTGGTGGCGCCCGGCCCGGCGGCGACCGGCCTGCCGCACGAGCTGTCCGGGCTGGCGATCATCGCCCAGCGCGACGTGATCAAACTGCTGCGCGACCGGCCGCGGCTCGCCGTCAACCTGGCGCTTCCCATCCTGCTGATCGGCGGTCTGGGCAGCATCCTGCAGCCCACCGTGGGCCGGGTCACCGGGCTGGACGCGGTGACCCTGGCGTTCACCGGGGTCCTCGCGGCCAGCCTGTTCCAGTCCGCGGCGGCGGGCATGATCTCGATCATCGAGGACCGGGAGAACGATTTCTCCCGGGAGCTGTTCGTGACCCCGGTGGCCCGGCTGACGCTGGTCGCCGGGAAGGTGGCGGGGGAGACCCTGGTCGCGTTCTGCCAGGGGATCTTCATCACACGCTGGCCGCGGTGGCGTTCGGGGTCCGGATGTCACCGGGGCAGCTGGCCATGCTGCTGGCGCCCGCGCTGGCCTGCTGCCTGCTCGGCGGCGCGTTCGGGCTCGCCACCATCGCGGCGCTGCCCAACCAGCGTTCGGCGATGCAGATCTTCCAGTTCCTGATCATCCCGCAGTACGTGCTGGGCGGCGTCCTGGTGCCGCTGCACGGGCAGTCCGCCTTCATCGGCGTCGTGGGCTGGTTCATGCCGCTGCGTTACGCGGTCGAACTGAGCCGGGCCGCGTTCTACGCCGGCGTCCCGGGCTACGCCCAGGTGGTGACCGCGGGCCCGGTGCTCGACGTGGTGGCCGTCGCCGGGCTGACCGCGGTCTTCATGACCATGGGCCCGCTGGTCTTCGGCTACCGGGAACGGACCCGCTGACCTCAGCCGCCTCGCGGCGGCCCAGCGCAGCAGCTGGCGCCGCCACCGCAGGGCGCCGACGCGGCCGGCCAGGTAGACCGTCCACCCCGCCGCGGCCACGACCGCGTGCCGCGGGTAGAAATCGACCCCCACCAGGTCGGCCAGCTGCTGCGCCACCACCAGCGAATCGCCCTGGTCCCGGGTGCGCCACCACTGCTGCAGCCGCACCGGGGCCGACGTCGGCAAGAAGCCGTTCATCAGCACCGGCCGGGTCGGGTCGGCCGCGCGGACCGCCTCGACCTCGCGCCGCACGAAGGCGGCCGACAGCCGCCAGGAGTGTTCCATCCCGAGCGGGTCCACGGCGTCGTGCTCGACCTGCCAGGCCACGATGGCCTGCCGGTCGCGGTACCGCTCCACCAGGCGGGCCACGAAGGCTGCGCCCGCGTCCAGCAGCGCGGCGTGTGCCGCGGGCTCGACCAGCGCGCCCTCGCGCAGCGGCTCGGGCAGGTGATGGCCGGGCACGAAGAACTCCGGGTAGCCGAACGTCTTCACCGGGCCGACGCAGAGAATGATCTGCTTGCCGGCCTGCTCGGCGAGCTCGATCTGCCGGTCGAGCTCGCCGGTATCGAAGCGCCCGGGGCCGGTTTCGATGCGGTTCCAGTAGGCGCCCAGCCGGATCAGCGCGAACCGGTAGCCGAGCAGCGTGGTCAGCGTGGCCAGCGGATCAAGCCCGAGCGCCTGCGCCTGCAGAGGCCGGAAGCTGATCCCGATCCGGACCTGGCCGCGTGGCTCGACTGGCACCTGCCGCCAGCGGTCGGTGAGCGGCCGCGCGGCGCGTGCCACCCGAACCTGCGCGGCCACCCCGGCCAGAGCCCCGGCCGTGGCCCCGGCCGCCATCGCGGCCCGGCGGACCCTCCCGCGGTCAGCACCCATGCCGGCCCGCCCCCATCCTGGCCCCGCTCACGCCGGGCCGGGCGCGCCCGGCCCGGCTGGCGTCGGTAAGGTCGGCCAGCAGGGCGGCCACCCCGGCGGCCGCGGCGGGCCGGCCGAGCCGGGCCGATGCGGTGCGCATCGCCGTCAGGGCCGCGGGATCGCGGCGCAGCCCGGCGAGCTCACGGAGCAGCTGCCGCCGCCGCGGGGCACGCCGGCCGGCCCCGGCCCCGGTCACGTAACGCGCGTTGCCCCGCTCCTGGCCGGGCAGGTGAGAGGTCAGCAGGAGCGGTACGCCGCAGCACGCCGCCTCGGCGATCGTGCCCGGCCCGGCCTTGGCGATGACCACGTCGGCGCAGCGCAGCCAGTCGGACATGTTGTCCACGAACCCCAGCACGGTCAGCCGCCCGCCGGTCCGGGCGGCCAGCCTGGTGAGCCGGCGCTGCAGCCGGAGGTTCCGGCCGCAGATGGCCACGAGCTGGATGTCGCCGAACGATCCCACGATCGCGGCGGCCCGCCTGGCCATGCCGCCCGACCCCTCGCCGCCACCGGTGAGCACGGCCAGGAACCGCCGCTCGCTGACCCCGAGCGAGCGGCGCAGCGCGGCCCGCTCGCCGTCGGGCAGCGGGCCGCTCCAGAAACCGGAGGTCACCGGCAGCCCGGTTTCCACGCACTGGTTCGCGGCCAGCCCGTTCCGGCGGCACCGCGACCGCACCGCTGCGGTGGCCAGGGTCATCCGGTCCGCCCGCCCGACCCGCCACGCCGCGTGCGAGGTGACCAGGTCGGTGATCACGGTCACCACCGGGAGCTCCCGGGCCTGGCGCCGGCAGGCCCGGGCCGCCGCGCCGCCGGTCAGCGGATGGAACGACACGATGGCCGCGGGCTGATGCGCCGCCACCGCGTCGGCCACCGGCCGGTCGGCCAGCGCCAGCAGCGTGCGCTGCAGCAGCCGCATCACGCACCGGGAATCGCAGGCGTAATAGACGGCGCCCCAGGCCCATGGCGTGAGACGGGTAACCGGCCCATACAGGCCGGTTACCCAGCGCAGCAGCCGTGCGGAGCCGTGCCCGGCCAGCGGGTCGCACAGCACGGGATCGAACCGGCCCGGGTACGCCGCCTCGAGCGCCTCGCTGACCGCCCGGGCCGCGCTGCGATGTCCCCCGCCGGTGTCCGCCAGCAGGAAGAGCAGCGGGACCCGGCGCGCCCCGGTAGGAGCGCCGCGTTCCGGCCGCGCCATCCGGGCCGGCCACTCAGCCGCGGCACGAACCGCCCGGGGATCGATCACCACCATGCGCTCATTCTTCCGACGCCCCGGAAGGCTGTCGTCAGCCTCTGGGCGCAGCCGCCCTGCTCCCCGCGACGACTTCCCGGCCCCCGCCCTACCTCACCTGGAGGAGCCCCGCACGGCGGGCTTCCCATGACCTGGATCATGAAAACACCCATTTCCCGAGGCGCGGTGTGCCGGTGCGGGCCTGGCGTGCACACTTGAAGGCGTGGCACGCGTTATCGCGGGCGCCGCGGGCGGGCGCCGGCTGGCCGTCCCGGGCGGACGGAACACCCGGCCGACGAGCGATCGCGCCAGGGAAGGCATGTTCGCCACCGTCGCCTCGATCGTGGGACCTCTGGCCGGGATGTGGGTGCTCGACCTGTACGCCGGGTCAGGCGCGGTGGGCCTCGAGGCCTTGTCCCGGGGTGCCGAGCACGTGCTGCTGGTGGAATCCGGAGCCCGCGCGGCCGCCATCATCCGGCAGAACATCGAGGCCATCGGCCTGCCGGGCGCCGCGGTAAGCGCCGACCGGGTGGAACGAGTGCTCGCCCGCGGGCCACGGCTGATGGGCGCACGCGACCACGACGGGGACGCGCCCGGCGAAGGTCAGTATGGCGTCGTGTTCGCGGACCCGCCGTACGCGATGATGGACGCCGAGGTGTCCCGCATGCTGTCGCTGCTCGCGGGGGAGGGGTGGCTGACTCCGGGGGCGCTGGTGATCGTGGAACGGGCCACCAGGTCCGGGCCGGTCACCTGGCCGGACGGATTCGTGCCCGACCGGGCCCGACGTTACGGCGAGGCGACCATCTGGTACGCCCTGGCTCCCTCCCACTCTGGGACACTAGGACAATGACCAGCTCGAGCCCGTCCGACCTGTCCGCCGAAAGGGGTCATCGCGTGCAACGTGTAGTTTGCCCGGGTTCCTTCGACCCTGTCACCAACGGTCACCTCGACATCATCGCGCGCGCCGCCGGCCTGTACGACGAGGTGGTCGTGGCGGTGCTGATCAACGTGACCAAGCACAGCCTGTTCACCGTGGACGAACGGGTCGAGATGCTGCGGGAGGTCACCGCCCGCTACGGCAACGTCAAGATCGACCGGTTCCACGGGCTGCTGGTGGACTTCTGCGCCAACAACGGCATCACCGCGGTGATCAAGGGCCTGCGGGCCGTCAGCGACTTCGAGTACGAGATGCAGATGGCGCAGATGAACTACCGGATGGCGAAGGTCGAGACGATGTTCATGACCACCAATCCGCTCTACTCGTTCCTGCGCTCCAGCCTGGTCAGGGAGATCGCCAGGTACGGCGGGGACGTCAGCGGGCTGGTCCCCGACATCGTGCTCGGCAGGCTGCGCGACCGGCTGGCCGAGGAGTGACGGCTGGCCGGCCCAAGCTCGAGTTGGGATTACCCGCGTGCCGCCGGTAGGCTATGCCCTCGTTCCGCAAAGCTATTGACGCGAGTACACTGTCATGCCCAACATACGAACTAATTCCCCGCGCGGCGCGCTGGTCTTCGACCTGCGCGCTCTCAGCCGTCAGGCCGGGTCCGCGCGGACCCAGCAGCTCACCGCGCCGGCCCCGGCCGACATGCGCCTCGAGCTGGTCAGCGTGCCGGAAGGCGCCGACGTCGCACTAGACCTCAGGTTCGAGGCGGTGACCGAGGGCATCCTGGTCACCGGCACCGCCACCGCGCCGGTGACCGGCGAGTGCGCGCGCTGCCTGGCCCCGCTGACCAGCACCGTGACAGCCAGCTTCCGTGAGCTCTACCTGTACGCCGACAAGCACGACAAGCACGACAAGCATGACCGGCACGACAAGCACGACCGGCACGACCGGCAGGACGACAGCGGCGAGCAGGACGACGAGGAGTTCTACCTCGACGGCGACCTGCTCGACCTGGAACCCGTGCTGCGGGACGCGGTAGTGCTCGCGCTGCCGATGTCGCCGCTGTGCCGGGAGGACTGCCCGGGGCTGTGCGTGGAGTGCGGGGTGCCGCTGGCCGAGGCGGGCCCCGGCCACCGGCACGAGGACGCGCCCGACCCCAGGTGGGCCGGCCTGAACCAGTTCACCGACCAACCGAACAACCAACCGGGCCGGCACACCGGCGCGATCGACCTACAGGAGAGCTGACATGGCCGTTCCCAAGCGGAGGATGTCCCGCAGCAACACCCGATCCCGGCGCTCGAACTGGAAGACCACCGCCCCCACGCTGGTCAGCTGCCCCCAGTGCCACGAGCCCAAGCTGCCGCACGTGGCCTGCCCGACCTGCGGCACGTACCGGCGCCGTCAGGTCCTGAACCCGTCCTGAGGAGGGCGCGGTGGGCGTGAGTCAGGCCTGGGACGGAGACAACTTCGGGAAAGGTCCCGCCGAGCTCCGGCACGTCCTCGGCGTGCCCATCATGCCCAATTCGCTCGAGCGCGCGCTGACCCACCGCTCGTACGCCTACGAGAACGGCGGCCTGCCCACCAACGAGCGGCTCGAGTTCCTCGGTGACTCGGTGCTCGGGCTGGTCGTGACCGACACCCTGTTCCGCGGCTACCCGAAGATGCCCGAGGGCCAGCTGGCCAAGCTGCGCGCCGCGGTGGTCCAGATGAACGCCCTGGCCGATGTGGCCAGGGACCTGAGCCTGGGCTCCTACGTCCGGCTCGGCCGGGGCGAGGAGGTCACCGGCGGCCGGAACAAGGCCTCGATCCTGGCCGACACCCTGGAGGCGGTCATCGGCGCGGTGTACATCGACTGCGGCCTGGACGAGGCCAGCGCCCTGGTCCACCGGCTGTTCGACCCGGTCATCGACCGGTCGGCCAGCCTGGGGCCGGCCTGGACTGGAAGACGTCGCTGCAGGAGCTGACCGCGGCCCAGGTGCTCGGGGTGCCCGACTACCAGGTCGAGGAGAGCGGGCCCGATCACCAGAAGTCATTCCGCGCCGTGGTCAGGGTGGCCGGCCGGGTGCTCGGCTCGGGCACGGGCCGGTCCAAGAAGGTCGCCGAGCAGCACGCGGCCGAGGCAGCCTGGAACGCGATCAGCGCGGAAATCGCCGCCCAGAACGGCGGCACGGCGCATCCCACGCCAGACCCGTGAGGTCACGTGCCTGAGCTACCCGAGGTCGAGACCGTCCGCCTGGGCCTGGAACGGCACGTAACCGGCCGCACCATCGAAACCGTGCAGGTGCTGCACCCGCGCGCGGTGCGCAGGCACCTGGCCGGACCGGAGGAGTTCGCCGCCGCGCTGGCCGGGCACGGCTTCGGCAGCGCCCGGCGCCGGGGCAAGTACCTGTGGCTGTCGGTCGGCGAGGACGCCCTGCTGGCCCACCTGGGCATGAGCGGCCAGCTGCTGGTCGGCGAGCCCGGCCGGCCCGTCTCGCCGCACGTGCGGATCTGGTTCACCTTCACCGACGGCGGGCCCGACCTGCGCTTCACCGACCAGCGGACGTTCGGCCACATGGCCTTCGTGCGCGACGGCGCCGAACTCCCCGGGCCAATCGCCCACATCGCCCCCGACCCGTTCGAGCCGGCCTTCGACGCCGCGGTCCTGGCCGCCCGGCTGCGCCAGCGCCACACCGGCATCAAGCGCGCGCTGCTCGACCAGTCGCTGGTCAGCGGCATCGGCAACATCTACGCCGACGAATCGCTGTGGCGGGCCGGCCTGCACTGGGCCAGGCCCACGGAAACCCTCAACGGCCCGGAGGTGTCCAGGCTGCTGGCCGCGGTGCGCGAGGTCCTGGGCGAGGCCCTGGCGGTCGGCGGGACCAGCTTCGACAGCCTGTACGTCAACGTCAACGGCGAGAGCGGTTACTTCGAGCGCTCGCTGGCGGTGTACGGCCGGGAGGGCTTGCCCTGCCGCCGGTGCGGCACGCCGATCCGGCGGGAGAAGTTCATGAACCGGTCAGCCTACAGCTGCCCCCGCTGCCAGCCCCGCCCCCGCCGGGCCCGCTGGTGAGGCGGCCAGGCTCGCAAAACCTCTTGTAACGGCTGATAAGGTATATAACAGCCCTGAATCGGCGCTCAACTTGACCGGCCAACGCCAGGGTGGGACACTAGAAACCGTTGATTGCGCGCGCGGATTCGCGTGTGTTAAGTAAGTGCCCACTCTGGTCACTCAGCGTGGAGGACCTTTAGTAATGGCGAAGGCTCTATTCGGCCACGTCGGCGGTCCCGATCCCCGCATCGTTTCCGAGATGCGCCGCCTGCAGCAGCGAGTACGTGACCTGGAAGCCGAGCTCACGCGGCTCCAGGAAGAGAACTACGCACTCACCGTAGAGGCGGCCCACGAGGACATGCTGGTTCCGGACCGCGAGCCCGTGCTCGCCTGACGAGCACCGGCCTGACGAGGCAAACGGCAACGGAATAGGGGCGCCCCCAGGCGCCCCTCTTCGTTGTCTGTCTACTCGGTTCACGTCATTTGCGTGCCTTGCCGTGCCGCGGCGCCCCCCGGGGGGTCCAGTACCGCCGTCCATTCCGGCGTGCCCGGAAATCGGCACGCGGGCCATCCGCGGTTCCCGGTTTCGCACGCCGCGGGGCGGTAAGGTGCGTGAAGCGGAGAGGAGGGGGCTAGGTGTACTTGAAGAGCCTCACCCTGCGCGGCTTCAAGTCGTTCGCCTCCGCCACCTCGCTGCGCCTCGAGCCCGGCATCACCTGCGTCGTCGGCCCGAACGGCTCGGGCAAGTCCAACATCGTCGACGCCCTGTCCTGGGTGATGGGCGAGCAGGGCGCCAAGTCGCTGCGCGGCGGCAAGATGGAGGACGTCGTCTTCGCGGGCACCACCTCGCGCCCGCCGCTGGGCCGCGCCGAGGTCACGCTCACCATCGACAACAGCGACGGTGCCCTGCCCATCGAGTACGCCGAAGTCACCATCAGCCGCCTGATGTTCCGGTCCGGGCAGAGCGAGTACGCCATCAACGGCGACCACTGCCGGCTGCTCGACGTGCAGGAACTGCTGTCCGACTCCGGGCTGGGCCGGGAGATGCACGTGATCGTCGGCCAGGGCCAGCTCGACGACATCCTGCACGCCGGCCCGGAGGCCAGGCGGGCCCTGATCGAGGAAGCGGCCGGCGTGCTCAAGCACCGCAAGCGCAAGGAAAAGGCGCTGCGCAAGCTCGAGGCCATGCAGGCCAACCTGACCCGGCTGGTCGACCTGACCGCCGAGCTGAGCCGCCGCCTCAAGCCCCTGGGCCGGCAGGCCGAGGTAGCCAGGAAGGCGGCCGTCATCCAGGCCGAGCTGCGCGACGCCCGGCTCCGGCTGCTGGCCGACGACTACGTGCAGCTGGCCGCCGACCTGCAGCGGGACGAGGCCGACGAGGCCGCCGCGGTGGCCAGGCGGGACGCCCTGGAGCAGCAGCTGGCCCAGGCCAGGAACACCGAGACCGAGCTGGAGGCGGTCGCGCAGCAGGCCTCGGCCCAGCTGGCCCGGGCCCAGGAAACCTGGTTCGCCCTGTCCGCCCTGGCCGAGCGGCTGCGGGCCACGCACAAGCTCGCCGCCCAGCGGCACACCCTGCTCACCGAGCAGGCCGAGCCCGAGCGGGCCGGGCGCGACCCCGACGAGCTTGACCGGCAGGCCGCCGAGCTGCGCGCCGAGGAAGAGACGCTGACCACCCGGCTCGAGGCGGGCCGCGAGGTGCTGGCCGCCGCCATGGCCGAGCGCACCGCGGCCGAGGCCCAGCTGACCGCGGCCGAACGCCGGCAGGCCGAGGGCGCCCGGGCCGCCGCCGCCCGGGCGGGCCGGGTGGCCCGGCTGCGTGAGCAGGTCGGTGCGGCCGACAGCCGCACCGCGGCCGCGCAGGAGGAGATGGACCGCCTGGCCGTCTCCGCCGAGCAGGCCCGGGAGCGGGCCGAGCTGGCCCAGGCCTCCTACGAGCAGGTCCAGGAGCTGGCCGGCGTCCCGGCGGAGGACCGTAGCGAGCTGGCCGCCGCTCATCAGCAGGCCGCCGACTCCCTCGCAGAATTGTCCGAACGGACCGTGGCGCTGCGCACCGCCGAACGTGAATCCGCCCGCGAGCTGGCCGCCCTCCGGGCCCGGGCCGAGACGCTGGCCGAGGCCGCCCGGCGCGGCGCGGACGCCTCCGCGGCGCTGCTGGCCGGCCCGGACCGGTTCGCCGGCGTGCTCGGCTCGTTTGCCGCCCGGCTGCAGGTGGCCGACGGCTACGAGGTGGCCGTCGCCGCCGCCCTGGGCGCTGCCGCCGAAGCCATCGCCGTGACCAGCCTGGACGCCGCCGCCGAAATCCTGGCCACCCTGCGCCGTGACGATGCGGGCAGCGCCGCCCTGGTCATCGCCACCCCCGGTTTGCCCGCCACCCCGGAGACGCCCGCCACCCAGGACACGCCGGCCCCGCCCGCCCCTGGGCTGGTCCGCGCCGCCGACGTGGTGCGCGCGCCTGACGGGCTGGCCCTAGCCGCCGCGGAACTGCTCCGCGACGTGGTGGTCGCCGAAGACCTGGAGCAAGCACGCCGGATCGTTCGGGACAATCCCGCCCTGAAGGCGGTGACCAGGGCCGGTGACCTGCTCGGCGCGCACTGGGCCCAGGGCGGCGGGGCGCGGCAGCAGAGCCTGTTCGAGCTGCGGGCGGCGGCGGACGAGGCGGCCGCCGGGCTGGCCGGGGCCGAGTGGGCCTGCGAGGCGGCGGCGCGGGATCTGGACGCGGCGGCCGCCGCCGAGGAAGCGGCCCGGCAGGCGCTGACCGAGACTCAGGCCCGCAGGCACGAGGCCGACGCCGCGGCAGCGGAGGTCTCCGGCGGGCTGGGCGGGCTGGCGGGCGCGGCCCGGGCGGCCCAGGAGGAGGCGGGCCGGGTCGAGGCCGCCATCACCGCGGCCCGGCTGGCCGCCGAGAAGGACCTGGCCAAGCTGGAGCAGCTGCAGGCCGCGCTGGCCGAGGCCGAAGCCGAGGCGGACCTCCCCGACGAGCTGCCGGACGAGCCGGGAGATGGGAGTGGCCGGGAGGACCTGGCCGAGCGCTGCGTGACGGCCAGGAACGCCGAGATGGAGGCCAGGCTCGAGGTCCGCACGGCCGAGGAGCGGCTGCGGGCCATCGACGGCCGGGCCGACTCGCTGTCCGCGACCGCGGACGCCGAGCGGCAGGCCCGCGTCCAGGCCGCGCAGCGCCGGGCCCGGCGTGCGGCCCAGGCCGGCGTGGCCCGGGCGGTGGCCATGGCCGCCAGGTACGCGATCGAGGCCGCCGAGCGGTCCGTGACCCAGGCCCAGGCCGGGCGGGCCGAGGCCGAGGCGGTCAGCGCGGGCGGCACCGGCGAGCTGAAGATGGTCCGGACCCGGGTCCGCGACCTGGCCGCCGACCTGGACACCGTGGTGAACACGGCGCACGGCACCGAGATGGCCCGGGCCGAGCACCGGCTGCGTCTGGCCCAGCTGGCCGAGCACGCACTCGAGGAGTTCGGCCTGGAAGCCGGCGCGCTGGTGGCCGAGTACGGGCCCGAGGTGCCGGTGCCGGTAATCGGTGACGAGGCGGCCCTGCCGTCGCGCTACGACCGGGCCGCCGCCGAACGCCGGGCCGCCGAGGCCCAGCGCCAGCTCGACCGGCTGGGCAAGGTCAACCCGCTGGCCCTGGAGGAGTACGAGGCGCTGACCGAACGGCACGCGTTCCTGGCCACCCAGCTCGAGGACCTGCGCAAGACCCGCCGTGACCTGCTCACCGTGGTCAAAGAGGTCGATGACCGGGTGCAGGAGGTGTTCGCCTCGGCCTACGCCGACACCGCCCGCGAGTTTGAGCAGCTGTTCGCCCGGCTGTTCCCCGGCGGCCAGGGCAACCTGGTGTTGACCGAGCCGGACGACATGCTGGCCACCGGCATCGAGATCGAGGCCCGGCCGCCGGGCAAGAAGGTCAAGCGGCTCTCGCTGCTGTCCGGCGGGGAGCGGTCGCTGACCGCCATCGCCTACCTGTTCGCCATCTTCAAGGCCCGCCCCTCGCCGTTCTATGTGCTGGACGAGGTCGAGGCGGCCCTGGACGACACCAACCTGCAGCGGCTGCTCGGCGTGTTCGAGGAACTGCGGGAGAGTTCCCAGCTCATCGTCATCACCCACCAGCGGCGCACCATGGAGGCGGCCGACGCGCTGTACGGCATCACCATGCGCGGCGACGGCGTCTCCACCGTGATCAGCCAGCCCATCGCCTCGCGCCAGCCGGCCTGAACCTGTACTCCAACCCAGCCGGCCGTGCGTCTTGCCTACGTATCATCCGGTTTACTGCTGAGTCTGGTTGATGACGGGTCAGCAGCGGCGGACAGAACGGCGGCCTGGCATGCAGGGGGATTACATGGTGCATGTGCAGTCCCCGGACGAGGCCTGGCGGCTGGCCGGGCCGGCCGCGCGGACCGGCGCGGGCATCGCCCGCGGGGCCGCGCTCGTGGGCGGCCTGACCATCGCGTCCCGGATCCTGGGCCTGGTCCGCACGCTGGTGTTCTCTCAGACCGTCGGCGCGGGCTGCCTGGGCACGGCCTACGTCACCGCCAACCAGGTGCCCAACCTGCTCTACGAGCTGGTCCTGGGCGGCGCGCTGACCAGCGCGATGATTCCGGTCCTGGCCCGCTCGGCCGAGCGGGCGGCCGATGACCCGGCGGCCAAAGCGCACGTCGGCACGATCACCTCGGCCCTGCTGACCTGGACCTTCATCGTCGTGGTGCCACTGACCGTCGGCATCGTCGCGGCCGCCGGGCCGATCGCGTCCCTGCTCAACCCGGCCAACCCGGCCGCCCACTGCCCCCGGCCCGACATGGTCGCCACCACCACCACCATGCTCCGGGTGTTCGCGCCGCAGGCCCTGCTGTACGGGTTCTCGGTCATCCTGTACGGGCTGCTGCAGGCCTACCGTCGGTTCGCCGCGCCGACCATCGGCCCGGGCATCTCCAGCCTGGTCCTCATCGCCTGCTACCTCGCGTTCGTGCCCCTGGACAAGGGGCTTCCGCTGGGCCGGCTGCCCGTTTCGGCCGAGCTGGTCCTGTCCGGGGGGACCACGCTGGGCATCGCGGTCCTGGTCCTGGTGGCCGTGGGGCCAGTGTGGCGGCTGCACCTGCGGCTGCGGCCCGCGGTGCGGTTCCCGCCCGGGGTGGCGCGCCGGGCCGGCGGCCTGGCGCTGGTCGGATTCCTCGAGCTGATCGCGATCGACGTCGCCAACGTGGTGTCCATCGCGCTGGCCAACGGGCGGGGCGAGACGGGCGCGCTGGTCATCTACAACTACGCCTCGCAGGTGTTCACCTCGATCTCCGCCATCCTGGCCATGTCCATCGTGATCAGCGCGTTCCCGGTGCTGTCCGCCCGGGAGGGGCCGGTCTTCGACCGGACCTGTGCCGGGTCGACCCGGGCGATCATGCTCATGTCGTGGCTCAGCACGGCCGTGATCGCGGCGATCGCCGTCCCGGCCGCTCACGTCCTGGCCAAGCAGCCGGATCAGGTCCCGCAGCTGATCGAGTCCTTCGCCGCGTTCGCGCCCGGCGTGGCGGGAACCGTGGTGGTCGCGAACCTGTCGCGGGTGATGTTCGTCATCGGGCGGCTCAAGGTCGCGGCCGTGGCGCTGGGCGGCAGCTGGGTGCTGGTCATCGTGGCCGACGTGGTGCTGGCCGAACTGGCTCCGCACCGGCTGGTGCCCGCCGCGCTCAGCCTGGGTTACACCATCGGCCAGACCGTCGTGGCCGTCCCGATGGTGGCCGTCACCCGGCGGATCTGCGGGCCGGCCGCCGTTCGGGGGGTCGGCCGGGCCGCGCTGGCCGGGCTGGCCGCCGGGGCCGCGGGCGTCGCGGCGGGTGTGGCGATCAGCGTGGCGGTTCCGCTGCACCACAAGCTGGAGGCGTTCGCCCTGGCCGTGCCCGCGGCCGTGGTCGCGATCCTCGCGTTCTCGGTGGTCGCCTACCTGCTCGACGACGGTGACCTGCGGGCCATCGCGGCCCGCCTGCGCCGTGCGGCCCGCTCCCGCGGCCGGGCCGCATGAGCGTCCGCCGATGGGGGCATAGACCCCTGCGGGGAGGACACCATGGACCATGACCTGGCTGAGCCGTCATCTGGGCCGTCATCTGGGCCGTCATCTGGGCCGTCATCTGGCTCGGGCCGCCGTGACGTGCTGAAGAACCTGATGGTGCTGGGGGCCGCCGCGCCCTTCGCGGGGACCCTGGCCTGGTCGCCTGCCGCGGGCCGCCGGCAGTCGGCCAAGTGGAAACCCGGGGTCCAGGCCGCGCTGTCGCCGCAGCAGCTGGCCGGCCAGCGGGTCGTCTACTCCTACTCCGGCCTGACCGTGCCGGCCGCCCTGCTGCAGGCCATCACCGCGGGCCAGGCCGCCGGCGTGATCTTCTTCGGCGGGAACATCTCCAGCGAAACCCAGATCGCCGCGGTGATCGAGCAGCTGGTGGCGGCGCAGCAGGCCAGCCCGGTCGCGGCGCCGCTGCTGCTGATGACCGACCAGGAGGGCGGCGAGGTCCGGCGCCTGCCCGGCGCCCCGGCCCTGTCGGAAAAGCAGATCGGGGCCTCGGCCAACCCGGCCCTGGCGGCCAGTCAGGCCGGCACCGGCGCGGGACAGAACCTGGCCGGCGTCGGCATGAACGTCAACCTGGCCCCGGTGCTCGACGTGTACTACCAGGCCGGCAACTTCATCGACGCCTATCAGCGGTCCTACAGCAGCCAGGCGTCGGTCGTGACCGAATGCGGGCAGGCCTTCATCACCGCCCAGCGGCAGGCCGGCGTGGCCGCTACCGCCAAGCACTTCCCCGGCCTGGGCTCGGCCACGAAATCCCAGAACACCGACACCGGCCCGGTCACCCTGGACGTGTCCCTGTCCGGCCTGCGCGGCAAGGACGAGGTGCCCTATCCGGCCGCCATCGCGGCCGGGGTCAAGCTGGTCATGGCGTCCTGGGCCATCTACCCGGCGCTGGATGCCACCTACCCGGCCGGGCTGTCCGCCGCGTGGGTGCAGGGTGAGCTGCGCGGCCGCCTCGGCTTCGGCGGGGTGACGATCACCGACGCGATCGAGGCCGGCGCGCTGACCGCGTTCGGCAGCTACGGGCAGCGGGCCGTGCTGGCCGCCCGGGCCGGGATGGACCTGCTGCTGTGCTCGGCGCAGGACCCCAGCCAGGGCCAGTCCGTGACCTCGGCGCTGGCCAGCGCCTTGGACTCCGGGGCGCTCGGCTCGGCCGCGTTCACCGCCGCCGTCGCCCGGGTCACCGCCCTGCGCACCGGCCTGTAGCGCCGGGGGCCGCTGGCTGCGGGACCGGCGGGGGTCTGCGAGACTGTGAGCCTGATGGAATATGTGATCCTGATCATCGTCATCGCCGTCCTGGCCGTGGGCACCGGCGGTTACCTGCTGTTCCTGCGGCCCGGACGCGGGCGCATCTCGGCCCCCTCGGCCCCGTCCCCCAAACCGCCGGTCCCGCCGCCCGCGCCCGCCCCGGGTGAACCTGAAGCCTCGGCTGCCGCGGAGCAGCCCGCGGCCACCGCCGCCGTGATCGAGGTCGAGCGGCCGCCACCGTCGGCCGGGCGGATGGTGCGGCTGCGCGCCCGGCTGGCCCGGTCCCAGAGCTCGGTGGGCTCGGCGCTGCTCAGCCTGCTGTCCCGGGACCGGCTGGACGACGAGACCTGGGACGAGATGGAAGAGGTGCTCATCACCGCCGACGTGGGGGTGGCAGTCGCCCGGGTGATGGTGGACGACCTGAAGACCAAGGTCAAGGTGCTCGGCGTGCGCGGTCCGGCCGAGGTCCGCGACCTGCTGCGGGCCGAGCTGCTGACCCAGCTCGGCGATGAGGACCGGACGCTGCGCACCGAGCCGCACAACGAGATTCCCGCGGTGCTGCTCATGGTCGGCGTGAACGGCACCGGCAAGACCACCACCTGCGGCAAGCTGGCCCGGGCGCTGATCGGGGACGGGCATACCGTGCTGCTCGGCGCGGCCGACACCTTCCGGGCCGCCGCCGCCGACCAGCTGCAGACCTGGGGCGAGCGGGTCGGCGCCAGGACCGTGCGGGCCGACCGGGAAGGCGCCGACCCGGCCAGCGTGGCCTTCGACGCGGTCAGCGAGGGCATCGAGACCGGGGTCAACGCGGTCATCGTGGACACCGCCGGGCGGCTGCACACCAAGGTCGGGCTGATGGACGAGCTCGGCAAGGTCAAGCGCGTGGTGGAGAAGAAGGCCCCGGTCGACGAGGTGCTGCTGGTGCTCGACGCCACCACCGGCCAGAACGGGCTGCGCCAGGCCCGGGTGTTCGGCGAGGTGGTCGACGTCACCGGCATCGTGCTGACCAAGCTGGACGGCACGGCCAAGGGCGGGATCGTGATCGCCGTGCAGCGCGAGCTCGGCGTCCCGGTCAAGCTGGTCGGCCTGGGCGAGGGCCCGGACGACCTGGCCCCCTTCGACCCGGCCGCGTTCGTGGACGCGATCCTCGGCTGAGCCCGCCCCGGACAACCCTGCCCTGGACAACCCTGCCCTGGACAACCCTGCCCTGGACAACACCGCCCTGGACAACACCGCCCTGGACAACACCGCCCTGGACAACACCGCCCTGGACAACCCTGCCCTGGACAACACCGCCCTGGACAACACCGCCCTGGACAACACCGCCACCCGAAACATGGATGTAACACCTCTGGCGGGTGTTTCACCTGGCCGACACACGCCGACAGATCCGGTGAAACGTCGGCAGCGGATGGTCGGAACAGGACACCGAAGGGACACCTCACGATGAAGCTCATCACCGCTGTCATCAAGCCGTTCAAGCTGGACGACGTCAAGGCCGCCCTGCAGGCGTACGGCGTCCACGGCCTGACCATCACCGAAGCGAGCGGGTACGGCAGGCAACGGGGCCACACCGAGGTGTACCGTGGCGCCGAGTACCAGGTCGACCTGGTGCCGAAGGTCCGCGTCGAGGTCCTGTGCGAGGACGAGGACGCCGACGACCTGATCGGGGTGATGGTCAAGGCGGCGCAGACCGGGCGGATCGGCGACGGGAAGGTCTGGTCGGTGCCGGTCGAGACGGTGGTCCGGGTGCGCACCGCCGAACGCGGGCCGGACGCGATCTGACCCAGCCATGACCGGCCCGGGGGACCTCAGCCAGACGATGACCTCGTTCGCCGCGGACCGGGCCCGCCGGACCACTCAGGTCGACCGGTGGCTGGCCGAACTGCTGGGCGCCGAGCCCGGCGTGGCCCTGGTCGCGGTGGGCGGTTACGGGCGCCGTGAGCTGCTGCCCCGCAGCGACCTGGACGTGGTGCTGCTGCACAGCGGCCGGGACGACATCGCCGGCATCGCCGACCGGATCTGGTACCCGGTCTGGGATTCCGGTACCGAGCTCGACCACGCGGTCCGCACCGTGCCGCAGGCCCGGCGGGTGGCCCGCAATGACCTGAAGGTCGCGCTCGGGCTGCTGTCCGCCCGGCACGTGGCCGGCGACCCGGGCCTGACCGAGCGGCTGCGCGAGGGCGCGCTCGAGGACTGGCGCGCGGCCGCGCCGGCCCGGCTGGCCGAGCTGCACGCCGCCCACGACGAGCGGGCCAGGTCCTTCGGCGAGCTGGCCTTCCTGCTCGAACCGGACCTGAAGGAGGCCCGGGGCGGCCTGCGGGACGTGCACGCCATCCAGGCCGTGGCGGCCGCCTGGGTGGCGCCGGCCCCGGGACCCCGGGTCCGCACCGCGTATGAGCAGATCCTCGACGCCAGGCACGCGCTGCACGAGATCACCGGCCGCCGCCTGGACCGGCTGGTCCTGGAGGAACAGGACGAGGTGGCCCGGGCCCTGGCCCTGCTCGACGGGGACGTGCTGCTGCGCATGCTGGCCGGGGCCGCGCGGACCGTGGCCTACGCCGTCGATCACGCCTTCCGCCAGGCCGACCGGGTGGGAGGGCGGTCGGGCGCGCGGCGGTTGCGGCGCCGCCTGCCCGACCGCCGCCCGCTGGCGGACGGGGTGGTGGAACAGGACGGCGAGGTGGTGCTGGCCCGGGCGGCCGACCCGGCCCACGACCCGGTCCTGGTGCTGCGGGCCGCCGCGGCCGCCGCGCAGGCCGGGCTGCCGCTGGCGCCGCGCGCGCTGGCCCGGCTGACCGAATGCCCGCCGCTGCCCGTGCCGTGGCCCGCCGCGGCGCGGGACGCGCTGCTGGCCCTGCTCGGGGCGGGCCAGGCCGCCGTCGGCGTGTGGGAGGCGCTCGACACCGAGGGCCTGGTCACCGCGCTGATCCCGGACTGGGAGCGGGTCCGGAACCGGCCCCAGCGCAACCCGCTGCACAAGTTCACCGTAGACCGCCACCTGGCCGAGGCGGCCGCCCACGCGGCCGCGCTGACCCGCGAGGTGGCCCGTCCGGACCTGCTGCTGCTGGCCGCGCTGCTGCACGACATCGGCAAGGGCTGGCCCGGCGACCACAGCGTCAGCGGCGAGGTCGTGGCCCGTGACGTGGGCCGGCGGCTCGGCCTGCCCGGTCCTGACGTGGAGCTGATCGCCGCGGCCGTCCGGCACCACCTGCTGCTGCCCATGGTGGCCACCCGGCGTGACCTGGACGATCCGGTCACGGTCAAGCAGGTGGCGGCGGTCGTGCCCAGCCGGGCGCTGCTGGAGCTGCTGCACGCCCTGGCCATCGCCGACGGCCTGGCCACCGGGCCGGCCGCCTGGAACGACTGGAAGGCCCGGCTGGTCGCCGACCTGGTCCGGCGGGTGGCGGCCGTGCAGTCCGGCGAGCCGGCTCCGGAGCCGGTCCCGCTGCGCGAGGACCAGCTGGCCCTGGTCGCCGAGGGCGGCCCGGCCGCCACGGTCCGCGGCTGCGAGGTGACCGTGGTCGCCCCCGACCGGCCCGGCCTGCTGTGGCGTGCCGCGGGCGTGCTGGCCTCGCACCGGCTCGCGGTGCGCAGCGCGAACGCCACCTCGGTAAACGGCACCGCGGTGACCGTGTTCGACGTAGAGCCGGAGTTCGGCGAGCCGCCCGACGCCACGCTGGTGGCCGGCGACCTGCGCCGGATGCTGCAAGGCCGGCTGGACGTCGAGGACCGGCTGGAGCGGCGGGCCCGGGCGGCCACCAGGCGCATCACCCCGGTCCCCGCGCCCCGGGTCACCCTGCTCGACGGGGCCTCGGAAACCGCCACGGTGGTCGAGGTCCGGGCGCACGATGCGCCCGGGCTGCTCTGGCGGGTGGGCCGGGCCCTGGGCGAATGCGGCCTTGACGTGCGCGCGGCCCGGGTCGAGACGCTCGGCGCCGAGGTCGTCGACGTGTTCTACGTGACCGGCGCCAACGGCCAGGCCCTGGACGACCCCAGCCTGCGCCGCGTCACGGTCAGCTCCGTCCTGGCCGCCCTGGCCGGCTTAGGACTCACCACCCGGCCCGCGCCCAGCCCGACCCGCCTACCGCCGCGCGCCCGGGCAAGACCCACCTACCGCCGCGCGCCCGGTAGCCTGGATGGGTGTTCGAGACCCTTTCTGACCGGCTGACGCAGGTATTTTCCGCCCTGCGCGGCCGGGGACGGCTGACCGCTGCCGACATCGACGCGACCACCAGGGAAATCCGCATCGCATTGCTCGAGGCGGACGTCGCCCTGCCGGTCGTCAGGCAGTTCATCGCCCGGGTCAAGGAGCGGGCCAACGGCGAGGAGGTCTCCGCCGCGCTGAACCCGGCCCAGCAGGTCATCAAGATCGTGCACGAGGAACTGGTCGGCATCCTCGGCGGCGAGGACAGGCGGCTGCGGTTCGCCAAGGTGCCGCCGACCGTGATCATGCTGGCTGGCCTGCAGGGTTCAGGTAAGACCACGCTGGCGGCCAAGCTCGCCCTGTGGCTGAAGGGCCAGGGCAACACGCCGATGCTCGTCGCCGCCGACCTGCAGCGGCCCAACGCCGTGCAGCAGCTCGAGGTCCTCGGCCAGCGGGCCGGCGTGCCGGTGTACGCGCCGTTCCCGGGCAACGGGGTCGGCGACCCGGTCCAGGCCGCGCGGCAGTCGCTGGAGGAGGCCGGGCGGCGCCAGCAGAACATGGTCATCATCGACACCGCGGGCCGCACCGGCATCGACGCGGAGATGATGGCCCAGGCCGTCGCGATCAGGGACGCTACCGAGCCGGACGAGGTCCTGTTCGTGGTGGACGCCATGATCGGCCAGGACGCGGTGGCCACGGCCCAGGCCTTCCTGGACGGCGTGGGCTACGACGGCGTCGTGCTGACCAAGCTGGACGGCGACGCCCGCGGCGGTGCCGCGCTGTCCATCGTGGAGCTCACCGGGCGGCCGATCATGTTCGCCTCCTCGGGCGAGAAGCTCGAGGACTTCGACCTGTTCCACCCGGACCGGATGGCCTCCCGGATCCTCGACCTGGGTGACGTACTGACCCTGATCGAGCAGGCAGAAAAGGCCTTCGACCGGGAGCAGACCGAGTCGCTGGCCGGGCGGATCGCCTCCGGCGAGGGCTTCACCCTGGAAGATTTCGTCGAGCAGCTGTCCATGGTCCGCAAGCTCGGGCCGATCGGCAACCTGCTCGGCATGCTGCCCGGCGCGGCCAAGAACCGCGAGCTGCTGTCCCAGGTCAACGACAAGGACCTGGACCGGGCCGAGGCCATCGTCCGGTCCATGACGCCCGAGGAACGGCGCAACCCCAAGATCATCAACGGCTCCCGCCGGGCCCGCATCGCCAACGGCTCGGGCGTCGCCGTCGGCGAGGTCTCGCAGCTGATCACGAACTTCTACGAGGGCCAGAAGCAGATGAAGGCCATGTTCAGCGGCGGCCTGCCCGGCATGCCGCCCGGCATGGGCGCCGTGGCCCGCCGCGCCGCCGCCAAGCAGACCCGCGGCAAGAAGGGCAAGAAGAAGCCCGCTCGCAGCGGCGACCCCCGCCGCGCCGCCGAAGTGGCCCGCGGCGCCAGCGCCCAGGCCCCGGCCGGCCAGGGCCCGGCCAGCATCGGCGGCGGCAGCATGCCGCCCGGCCTCGGCGGCCTGCCCGAAGGCTTCCCCGAGAGCCTGGCCGACGGCCTGGCCAACCTCCCCTCCGGCCTGAACTTCCCGCCCCCCCAGCAGGGCAACGTCCCCGCCGCCTTCCGCGGCGGCAACAAGAAGCGCCGCGACAAGAAAAATTGACTTCCTCCCCGCCTGAAACTACACGGCGAGGATTCCAGGAGCTCGCGCCCGCTGGGTTTCCTGTTTCGCGGGGGCCTGCGCCGGGGATGCCCCCGAGCGTCCTACGGCCCCTCCACAGGCAGTCACCGCCAGCCCGGCGGCCAGGATATTCTTGGCGGCGTTGACGTCCCGGTTATGCCGGGTACCGCAAGCAGGACACGTCCAGTGGCGTATCCCGAGGCCTAGCTCCGCGAGTACGTGCCCGCAGGCCGAGCAGGTCTTGGACGACGGGTACCAGCGGTCCACGACTGCGATCGTGCGGCCATAGCGTTCGGCCTTGTAGTTCAGCATCCGGCGGTGCTCACCCCATCCAGTGCAGCAGATCGCGCGGGCCAGCCGCCGGTTTCGCACCATGCCGGAGATGTTGAGGTCTTCAATGGCGATCACGTCGAAGCGGCGGATTAGGCCGGTGGTGGTCTTGTGCAGGAAGTCCTGCCGGGCGTCAGCTACCTTGGCGTGTACGCGGGCGACCTTGACGCGGGCCTTGGCCCGGTTCGCCGAGCCTTTCTGGCAGCGGGCGAGCCTGCGCTGATACCGCTTGAGCCGCTTCTCGTGCCGTTCCCAGTCCTTCGGATGGGGGATCTTCTCTCCAGTAGACAGGGCAGCGAAGTCTGCTAGACCCAGATCAATGCCAACAGCCTGCCCTGCGACGGGAAGCGGGTCGGGGTCGGGCACATTGACGTGGAAGCTCACGAACCAGCGGCCCGCCGTGTCTTTGGCTATAGTCACCGACGTGGGATCGAGTGCGACGAGATCCATATCTGGCCACGTCCATATAAACCGCAACGGCGCGGCCGACTTCGCCAGCCACAACTCGCCGTCCTTTATGCGGAACGCAGCTCGGGTGTAGGTCGCGGCCTGCCGACCGGCCCGGGATTTGAACCGGGGGTACCGGGCACGCTTGGCGAAGAACGCGGTGAACGCTGCCTGCTGGTGTCGCAGCGCCTGTTGCAAAGGGACGGCGGACACCTGGTTGAGGAACTCCAGGCCCGGGTCGCGTTTCATCAAGGTGAGCGACCGGTCAGTCTCCGCGTACGACGTGCCCTTGCGCTCGGCGGCGTACCGGGAGCGCCGGGCGGCCAGAGTCCGGTTCCACACCAGGCGGACGCAGCCGAATGTATGGTGCAGCACCGCCTGCTGCGTCTGGTCCGGATATGCCCGACACCGGAATCCCAAATACATATCTATAGCATAGCAGAAATCGATATAGAAATAGAACTCCTGTACGACCTCGGCGCGTCATATTACGTCCGCCCTGAACGCCCGGCCTTACCGCATGAGCCCGGTAATAGCCCACCCACGCCTACTCCGGGGACAGGGAACGAACGGTGTCGATGGTGTCGGCCTCGGCGGCGGGCTTGTCCTCCCGGTAGCGCAGCACGCGGGCGAAGCGCAGGGCCAGGCCACCCGGGTAGCGCGGGCTGCGCTGCACGCCGTCGAAGGCCACCTCGACCACCAGTTCCGGCCGGACGTACACGGTCCAGGAGTCCCGCCGTTCCTCCAGGGCCAGCAGCCGCTGCGTCTGCCAGGTCAGCAGCTCGTCGGTCAGCCCCTTGAACGTCTTGCCCAGCATGACGAAACCGCCGGTGGCCGGGTCACGGGCGCCCAGGTGCAGGTTGGACAGCCAGCCGCGCCGCCGCCCGTGACCCCACTCGACGGCCAGCACCACCAGGTCCAGGGTGTGCCGCGGCTTGACCTTGATCCACCCGGCGCCCCGGCGGCCCGCCGCGTACGGCGCGTCCAGCGACTTGACCACCACGCCCTCGTGGCCGTGGGCCAGCGCGTCCCGGAAGAACGACTCGGCCGCCGCGGCCGAGTCGGTGACCAGCCGGGGCATGAGCAGCTCGGGCGGCACCGCCCAGGCCAGCTCGGCGTGCCGCTTCCAGCCCGGCAGGTCGATCAGGTCCGCGCCCTCCAGGTGCAGCGCGTCGAACACGAACACAGAAAGCGGCGGGCCGTCGGCGCTGGCCGCGCGGGCCGCGGTGTCCTGGAACGGCAGCGGCCGGCCGTCTGCGCGCAGCGCGATCAGCTCACCGTCGAGCACCGCCGCCCGCACCGGCAGCTGGCCCAGCACCGCCACCACCTCGGGCAGCCGGCCGGTGATCTCGTCCAGGGTCCGGGTGAACAGGCGTACCGTGCCGCCGCTCAGGTGGGCCTGGATCCTGATCCCGTCCAGCTTCCACTCCACCGCCGCCGCACCGGCCATTTCCGATGCACCGGCCATTTCCGATGCACCGGCCATTTCCGATGGGCCGGCCATTTCCGATGCGCCGGCCTTGACCAGCGCATCCTCCAGAGTCGGCGCGCTGGCGGCCAGCATGGGCCGCACCGGCCGGCCCACCTCCAGGCCGAACGCCCCGAGCGCCTCGCTCCCGCCCGCCAGCGCCGCGGCCGCCACTGCGCCCAGCGACCCGCGCAGCATCATGGCCCGGCGCACCGCCGCGACCGGCACCGTGGCCGCGCGGGCCACCGCGTCGGTCATCACGCCTTCCAGCGCGCCCTGGCGCAGCTCACCGGACAGCAGCCCGACCAGGAACCGCTGCTCATCCGCGGTGGCCCGGCCGAACAGCTCGCCGACCAGCGCCTTGCGGGCCGCCGCCGAGCCCTTCCCGGACACCGCCCCAATGGCGGCGAGCGCCGCGTCCACCTCACTCAGCGACAGCGACGGCGCGGCCGCGGGCGCAAACCCGTCCCGTAGCGCGGCCCAGCCCACGCCGATCTGCCGCTGCGGCAGCTCGCCGGACAGGTAGGCCACCGCGATCGGCACCTCGACCGGCCCGGCCTCCCGCAGCGCGGCGGCCAGCGCGTCGATCTTGGCCAGCCGGGCGCCGGTCGCGGCCACGGCCTGCGACACCTCGGCGATCCGGCGCAGCAGCATGGACCGGTCAGGCGAACAGCATCAGGTCGCGGAGGCGGTCCACCCGGTCCGGCGACAGCGAGGTGTAGGCGCACAGCTCGTCGGCGCTGGAGAACCGGCCGCCCAGCCGGTCACGGGCGGCCAGCACATCGCTCACCTCGGCCGGGGTCAGGCCCAGGGCCCCGGCCAGGACCTGTCCCGGGCAGTTGTTCACGTCCACCAGGCCGCCGTCGTCGTAGTTCCTGGCCAGGTCGGGCCGGCCGATCCGCAGGTCCCTGGCCAGCGCCGGGTTCGTGCTGGCCAGGTGCCTGGCCTGCTTCCTGGCCTCGATCCTGCTCTTGGCCTCGGCCACCGCTTCCCGGTTGCGCTCGGCCCGGCCCGCCGGGCCGGGCGGGATCGGGACCGGCTGGCCGCGCCCGGGCCGGAACAGCACCGCGGAGTGGACCGCCGCGCAGCCCGCCAGCGCGATGATGAAGCCGCCCACCACCGCGCCCGCGCCGCTGTTGGAGTTCACCGCGCCGATCGCCACGATCATCGCGATGGTGGCCGCCAGGTACCCGGCGAACACCGCCCAGTCCAGCTTCCTGCGGTTGGTGACCGCGAAGGCCAGGAACGGCACGAAGGACAGGAAGCCGATCGAGGCGACCGGGACCGAAGCCCAGGCTATCTGGCGTCCCAACCCGGGATGTTTCCGCGGCGCTGGCTGGTAGCCGTTCCAGTTGGCCGGCGTCACATGGGCCTCCCCTCGGTGCCTGCTGAACTTCGGTGCCTGCTGAACTTCGGGGCCTGCTGACCCTCGGTGCCTGCTGAACCAGCCTAGCCGGGCCGCCCGCCGCCTCGCCGCCCGCCGAACCGGCGCCCGCCGGTGCCGGGCGCCCACAGGTAGTACCCGACCGGGAACAGCCGCACGTGCAGGTGCTCGTCGACCAGCCCCCACAGCCCGCGCCGCGCGAAGATCGCGACCCCCATCGCGACCAGGCCGAGGATGATCAGGTACCAGGCGTTATAGGACTGCAGCGTCTGCTGCAGGACCATGTACACGATGGTGCCGAGGATCGGCCCCTCGATCGTGCCCAGCCCGCCGATGATCACCGCGAACGCCATCTCGGCCGTAAACTGCACGCTGAACACCGCGCTGGGCTGCACGATGAGCTGGCTGACGGCCAGCAGCGCGCCGGCCGCCCCGCACCCGATCCCGGCCACCACGAAGACCAGCATCCGGGCCAGGCCCACCCGCGCGCCCGAGCTGCGCGCGGCCACCTCGTCGTCGCGGACGGCGGTCAGCACCAGGCCCAGCCTGCTGCGCAGCAGCAGGTACACGGCGAGCAGGGCGAGCACCGTGACGGCCAGCCCGATCCAGTACGTGTACGCCTCCAGCACCGCCGAACCGAGGCTGGGCGTGTGCGGCAGCGACAGGCCGGTCCCGCCGCCGATGGAAGGGAACTTCTCGATGATCAGCAGGACGGTCGTCGCGAGCACCCAGGTGGCGATCGCAAAGTACCCGCTGCGCAGCCGCGAGACCAGCCACCACATCGGCAGGGCGGCGACGCCGCAGCCGATGGCCGCGATCGGGAGCGCGGTGAACATCGACAGGTTGTGGATGTTCAGGATCAGCACGAAGTACGCGCCCAGCCCCACGAACGCCTGCTGTCCCACCGATACCAGGCCCGCGTACCCGGCCAGCAAGTTCCACATGCTGGCCAGCGTCAGGATGATGAACGCCTGCACCAGGATGGTCTCGGTGCCGGCGCCCACCGCGTAGGGGAATAGCGCGAGCACCACCACGACCACCAGGGCGCCGAGCCCGGTCCAGGCCACGTTCCTGCGTGACCGTGTCACCCGGTATTTTTCGGCCGAACGGGCCGTGGTTTCAGCTGTGTTTTCCCCCGCTCGCCTCCGAGCGCTCTTGACCCGCCTCCTTCCCTCCTCGCTCGTTCCTCGCTCGTCAGTCCAGTCGGCGGCGCGCTCTTCGGCTCGCGGGGCCCCGGGCTCGCTCATGACGCCGCCCTCCGCGCGATGAGGCCCTGCGGGCGCACGACCAGCACGGCCAGGAAGACGATGTACCCGGCCAGGAACTCGTCCGACCCGCTGATCTGGGCGCCGATCGCCTGCGCCACCCCGAGTATCACGCCGCCGAGCAGCGTGCCCCACAGCGAGCCGAGCCCGCCGATGACCACCGCGGCGAACGCGAACAGCAGGATCGTGTCCGTTCCCGTGGTCGGCGCGAACTGGGAGTACATGCCGTACGCGATGCCGGCCAGCGCCACGGTGGCGAACGCGATGGCCGCCGCAATGCCGAACACGTGCCGGTAGTCGATCCCGGACAACTGGGCCGCCTCCCGGTCGTCGGCCACCGCCCGGATCAGCCGTCCGTACCGTGACCTGGACAGGAAGTACTGCAGGCCGAGCAGGACCACCACGGCCACGACGAAGATCAGCAGTAGCAGGTAGGCGATGCTGATCTGCGAGCCGATCGAGAACGCGCTGGTGATGATCGCGTCGTTGGTCCCGAGCGAGTGGCTGTTGGCGCTGAAGAACTCCAGCAGCGCGTTCTCGATCACCACCGATAGCCCGAAGGTGACCAGCAGCGTGGTTAGGATGCTGCGGTCGAGCGCGGCCTGGATCACGGTCCGCTGCAGCACGTAGCCCAGCACGGCCATCAGCGGCACCACGACCACGAACGACCACAGCACCGGGATGTGGGTGACCGTGATGACGCCGACCGCGACGTAACCGCCGATGACGGCCAGGTCGCCGTGGGCCAGGTTGACCACCTTCATGACCCCGAACATCAGCGAGAGCCCACACGCGAACAGCGCGTACAGGCCGCCGATCAAGATCCCCTGGATGATGTCGTTGACCCAGACCATTAGGGCTCCGTTTCCTCGGGGGGGACGACCCCCCCCAGACCCCCCCCGCTTACGGGGGGGCTGCCCGCCCCCCCGTGCCCCCCGGGGCCCCCGCCTTCGGGGGGGCCGCCTGCCTGGACGCTAGCGGCCAGGCCGAAGTAGGCCGCCTCCACCTGTTCCGCGGTGACGTCGGACGGTTTGCCTTCCAGGGTGGTCCGCCCCTCGAGCAGACACTGCAGGTGCGAGGCCACCCGCAGCGCCTGGCTCACGTCCTGCTCCACCAGCAGCACGGTCAGCCCGCTGGCCAGGATCTGCGGCAGCATGCCGTAGATCCGCTGCACGACCACCGGCGCGAGGCCCAGGGACAGCTCGTCGAGCAGCAGCACCCGCGGGTTGGCCACCAGCGCCCGGCCGATGGCCACCGATTGCTGCTCGCCGCCGGAAAGCTGCTCGGTGCGCTGGGCCCGCCGGTCCTTCATCCAGGGGAACAGCTCATAGACCCGGTCGATCGTCCACGGTCCCTTACCCGCGTAGGTCGCCCCGACCTGCAGGTTCTCCTCGACCGTGAGCGATCCGAACAGGCGCCGGCCCTCCGGCACCATGGTGATCCCGCTGGTGGCCCGGCGTTCGGGCCGGATTCTGGTCACGTCCTTGCCGTCGTAGGAGATCGAGCCCTCGGTGGGCTGGTGCAGGCCGGCGATCGTGCGCAGCAGCGTCGACTTGCCCGCCCCGTTGGCGCCGATGATGGCGTACACCTCGCCCGGAAACACCCGCAGCGAGACGTGGTCGAGGGCCCGCAACTGGCCGTGATGCACGGTCAGGTCCCTGACCTCCAGTATTGGCAGTGTTGCCCCGCTCGCTCTGTCTCCCCGCTCGCCTCCGGGCGCTCTGCTAGCCCCGCTCGCTCTGTCTCCCCGCTCGCCTCCGGGCGCTCTGCTAGCCCCGCTCGCTCTGTCTCCCCGCTCGCCTCCGGGCGCTCTGCTAGCCCCGCTCGCCTCCGGCCGCCTCTTAAGGCGCCTCCTTCCCTCCTCGCTCGTTCCTCGCTCGTCAGTCCAGTCGGCGCCGGCGGCCTTTGGCTCGCGGGTGGGGGGCTCGCTCACTCGGGGTCTCCCAGGCTGATGTCTTCGCTCAGCGTGCTGCCGCCCAGGGAGGCGGTGACTTCGGAACCGAGGAAGACCTCGCGCACCGCGGGGTTGGCCAGCACCTCGGCCGGGTCGCCGTCGCCGACGAACTTGCCGCCGGACAGGCAGATCAGCCTGGTCACCACCGCCACCAGCGCCCGCACCACGTGCTCGATCCAGATCACCGCGGTGCCCTCGGCGTTCACCCCGCGGACAATTTCCACCAGTTGCGCGACTTCCGGGTCGGTCAGCCCGCCGGCCACCTCGTCGAGCAGCAGCAGCTTCGGCCCCGACGCCAGCGCGCGGGCCAGTTCCAGCCGCTTGCGCTGCAGCAGGCCGAGCCGCTCGGCGGGCAGGTTCGCCTCGTCGGTCATGCCGGCCCGCTCGAGGGCCTCGGCGGCCGCGGTGTAGCTGGCCCGGCGCCTCAGCCCGGCGCCCTGCTGGGCGGCCACCAGCACGTTCTCGAACACGGTCATGTCGCCGAACGGCCGTGGTACCTGGTAGGTGCGGCCGATGCCGAGCCTGCACCGGCCGGCCGGGTCCAGCTTGGTGACCTGACGCCCGGCGAACGAGACGCTTCCCGCCCCGGGCGACAGGTCACCCGAAATCAGGCCGAACAGGCTGGTCTTGCCGGCGCCGTTCGGCCCCACGATCCCCACTGTGTCCCCGGGTCCGACCGTGAACGACAGGTCTTCGGCGATGACGACCCGGCCGAACCGTTTCGTCACGTGGTCCAGTTCAAGCAGTGGTTCGGTCATCCGGTTACTTGTTGGTCGGCTCGAGCGTGCCAGTGAGGGGTACGTTCGGCATCAGCGTATTGTCGACGACCTCCATTGACCAGCCGAACTTGCTGTTCGGCTTCCACTGCACGCCGACGCAGGGCGTGTCCACGACACCCGGTGCCGGGTTCTTGCTCGAGGTCCAGTCGAGCTGCCCGGCGATGCCCTCGATGTTCACCTTGAACAGGGCCGCGGCGACCTCGGTCTTGTCGTGCGGGTTGTTCACCGAGGTCATGGCCGCGTAAGCGACCTCGAACAGGCTGTAGTTGGACAGCGACTGCACCCATTGCGATCCGGTGGCCGAGGTGAACGCGGCGGCGATCTCGGCGCAGGTCTGCCCGGTGAGCGAGGACTTCCACGGCATGTTCGGCGTCCACCAGGCGTCGGTGGCGACGTTGTTGACCAGGGAGCCGAGCGCGGTCACGTCCGACGGGAACAGCAGCACCTTGGCCACGGTGGCCAGCTTCGGCTTGTAGCCCTGCTGCGCGGCCTGCTTCCAGAACGTGTTGAAGTCGGGCGGCAGCGGCACGTTGGTGAAGAACTCGCAGTTCTTCGACTTGAACAGGCTGATGAACGAGGAGTAGTCGGTCAGCCCGTCGGTGTAGGGCGGCGGGTCGACCAGCGTGTAGCCGGCCGGGCCGGCGAATAGCGGCCACGCGGCCCGGAAGGCGTTGCCGTCGGAGTCGTTGGGGAACATGCAGCCGACGACCTTGTCCGTGCCCAGCTGCGCGTGGATCCTGTTCCACATCGGGATGAAGGAGTTGCACAGGTCATTGACGCCGAGGAAGTACATCGTCGTCCAGGTGGGCTTGAACGTCGACTTGCCCGGGGTCGGGTTGCCGCCCAGGTTCACGTACCACGACTGCCACGGGACGTTGCCGCAGATCAGCGGGCAACCCAGCTTCTCGGCCGTGGTGGCGACCGGGTTGACCGTCTCCGGCGTGGAGGAGGTGAGGAGCAGGTCCACCTTGTCGGTGAGGATCGCCTGGTTGGCCAGCTGGCCCGCGCGGGTGGGGTCGGACTGGGTGTCGTAGGACTTGATGCTGACCGGGTAGGTCTTCCCGCCGACCTTGAACCCGTTCTTGTACTGCGGCGTGGCCTGGATCGCGCTGACCACCCAGTTGTCCGCGGTGCCGAAGTCCGCCAGCGGGCCGGTCAGCGGGTGGATGAAGCCGATCAGGATGCCCTGGGTACTGGCGCCCGTGGTAGCCGAAGCCGAGGAAGAGGAGGAGGTGGAAGCGCCCTTGATGCTGGAGCTGCAGGCCTCGAGCAGCCCGCCGCCGCCCACCACGACCGCGCCAGCGCCGGCCGCGCGCAGCAGGCCGCGCCGGTTGATGCCGCCTTCCCGGCTGGTGGTATCCGGCTGCCCATTCTGGTCACTCATTGCCATCGATCTCCTTTGCGTTCGCGCCGGGGGCGCTGGACCGCATATGAGGTGACACCCCGGCGTCCCGCTGGTCCGGGGAGGGTGCGGCAGCACCGGCCACTGCACCTGAGTCCGGTCAGCAGGGACCTCGGCGCGGATGCCTGGTGCGGGCTCCTTCGCTATGTGGGAGTGTGCTGATGCGCCCGTCCCGCGCACGAGTGGCATTCGTGCGCTCTGCGAACGGACGTACATATAAAGAACAGTATGGCAACGCTAGGATGCGTATTTGCGGATAGTCAACGCACGTTATGTAACTGTGCTGTGCTTTCCGGCTCGCCTCCGGGCCGCTCTTAAGGCGCTCCCTTCCTTCGTCGCTCCTTCGTCGCTCCTCAGTCCAGGCAGCGCCGCGGCCCTTCGGCTCGCGGGGGAGTCCAGTCGGCGGCGCGCCCTTCGGCTCGCGAGGGGAGTCCAGGCAGCGCCGCGGACCCTTTGGCTCGCGGGGAGATCGGCTGACGATTACTAGTTGGGTTCGGTTGTCTGGCACAATGTGATGCTGACCGCCTGGCCAGGCGACGCCCTCTCCTCGTTCGCCCGGCCCGGCTCACTGAGCGGTTCCGTCGGCTGATCCCCGGCCGGGCAGGATCCTCTCGCATCTATCGCTGGGAGAAGACCACAGTCGTGGCTGTCAAGATCAAGCTGAAGCGCCTGGGCAAGATCCGGGAACCCTATTACCGGATCGTCGTCGCGGACGCACGCACCAAGCGCGACGGGCGCGCTATCGAGGAGATCGGCAAGTACCACCCGAAGGCCGACCCGTCCGTCATCGAAGTGAACTCCGAGCGGGTCCAGCACTGGCTCTCGGTGGGCGCGCAGCCCACCGACCCGGTCAAGGTCCTGCTCAAGGTCACCGGGGACTGGCAGAAGTTCACCGGGGAGCCGGGGGCCGAGGGCACGCTCCGCACCGCCGCGCCGCGCGCGGACAAGAAGGAAGCCTTCGCCGCCGCGGCCAGCCAGAGCCAGACCGCCAAGGATGAGAAGGCCTCGGCCAAGGCCGCCCCCAAGACGGCCAGGCCCCCCAGGGACAGTGCCCCCAGGGACAGTGCCCCCAGGGACAGTGCCCCCAGGGACAGTGCCCCCAGGGACAGTGCCCCCAAGGACAGTGCCCCCAAGGACAGTGCCCCCAAGGACAGTGCCCCCAAGGACAGTGCCCCCAAGGACAGTGCCCCCAAGGACAGTGCCCCCAAGGACAGTGCCGCCAAGGAAAGCAAGGCCAAGGCCAAGACCGAGGAGGCCCCGGCCGAAGCAGCCCCGGCCACCGCCGCTCAGGCGGAGGACGGAGCCTGACGTGCTTGAGGAAGCCCTCGAGCACCTGGTCCGGGGCATTGTCCAGTACCCGGACGACGTCCAGGTGGCCAGCCGGGCGCTCCGCCGGGGCAACGTCCTCGAGGTCCGGGTGCATCCCGACGATCTCGGCAAGGTCATCGGCCGGGGCGGGCGGACGGCCAAGGCGCTGCGCACGGTGATCAACGCCTTGGCCGGTCACCGCTACGTGCGCATCGACCTGCTGGACGCCAACGAGGTCCGCTGACCCGATGCGGGTGATCGTCGGCCGGGTGGGCCGCCCGCACGGGATCCGCGGCGAGGTCGTGATCGGAGTCAGGACCGACCAGCCTGACCTCCGCTTCGCCGTGGGCTCCGTCGTGGACGCAAGCCGGTCCGCCGAGGGTGACCGGCCGGCCGACCGCACGCCGCTCGAGATCGCTACGCTCCGGTGGCACTCGGGGCAGCTCCTGGTGGGCTTCGCCGGGATCACCGACCGGACCGCGGCCGGAGAACTGACCGGCAGCTGGCTGAGCGTCGACTCCAGTCAGCTGCCGGCCACATCCGACCCCGATGAGTTCCGTGACCATGAGCTGATCGGCCTGTCCGTGCGGACCACCGCCGGGGAGCCGGTCGGCGTGGTCACCGACATGCTGCACTACGGCCAGGACCTCCTCGTGGTGCGCCGCGCCGACGGCGGCGAGAGCCTCGTCCCGTTCGTGAAGGCCCTGGTACCCGAGGTCGACCTGGGCGCCGGGGTCCTGGTCATCGACCCGCCGCCCGGGCTGCTCGACCCCGCCCAGGCGGAATGACGGAACGGGCCAGAGCGCACCACGGCCCGTTCCGCATAAAAAAAGAGGAGGGGCGTGCCGCTTCGCATTGACATCGTGACGATCTTCCCCGAGTTCTTCGACAGCCCGCTGCGGGTGTCGCTGATCGGGAAGGCAGCGGCGCGGGGCGACATCGAATTCCGCCTGCACGACCTGCGGCACTGGGCCACCGACGTGCACCACACGGTCGACGACGTGCCCTTCGGCGGCGGCCCGGGCATGGTCATGAAGCCCGACGTCTGGGGCGCCGCGCTGGACGAGGTCGCGCCCGGCGGCGGTGCCCGGCTGGTGCTGCCGACGCCGAGCGGGATGCCGTTCACCCAGGATCTGGCCGCGGCGTACGCGGCGCAGCCGTGGCTGGTGTTCGCCTGCGGCCGGTACGAGGGCATCGACGGCCGGGTCGCGGACGCCATGCGCGCCCGGATGCCGGTAGACGAGGTCAGCGTGGGCGATTACGTGCTGGCCGGCGGCGAGGCGGCGGTCCTGGTCATGGTGGAGGCCATCGGCCGGCTGCTGCCCGGGGTACTCGGCAACGCGTGCTCGGCGGGCGATGACTCCTTCGGCGGGGACGGCGAACAGGCCATGCGCGGGCTGCTCGAGGGACCCGTCTACACCAGGCCGCGCGCCTGGCGCGGCCGGGAGGTGCCCGAGGTGCTGCTGTCCGGCAACCACGCGGCGATCGCCCGCTGGCGGCGGGACGCGGCCCTGCGCCGCACGGCGGCACACCGGCCCGATCTCATCCGGGCCCGGACCGACCTGGACGCCCGCGACCGGCAGGTGCTGGCCGAGACCGGCCTGGATCAGGCCGGTCCCGCAGGCCCCGCAGGTCCCCCTCCTTTTCCGGTTAGCGGCGAAGATATGGCACACTGAAGGGCGATGTCTTTTCCAGGCCGCGCCTGAAGGTACCCTAGGCCCGGCGCGAGCCGGCCGCCGCCCGGTCCCGAACACGACCACCACCGAGGAAACCGCTGTCATGCATACCGCGATTGCCGAAATCGAGCAGGCCCAGACCCGGTTCTGACATCCCGGGCTTCAGGCCCGGCGACACCCTGAAGGTCCACGTCCGGGTCACCGAGGGAAACCGCTCGCGCATCCAGGTGTTCCAGGGCGTGGTGATCAGGCGTCAGGGCAGCGGGTCCCGGGAGACCTTCACCGTCCGCAAGATCAGTTACGGCGTGGGCGTGGAGCGGACCTTCCCGGTGCACAGCCCGTCGATCGACAAGATCGAGCCGGTCACCCGCGGCCGTGTCCGCCGGGCCAAGCTCTACTACCTCAGGGACCTGCGCGGAAAGGCGGCGCGGATCAAGGAGCGCCGCGACCAGACCGGCAGCTGATGCCCGGCGGGCCGCCAATGGATGAATGGGAGGATCCTGGCCCGCTCGCGTCGGCTCCCACCTCCTCACCCCGGCCGCCAGGCCGGCACGCCTCGGGCGCCCGCGAGAGCGAGCCGGAACCCAGCCGGCCAGAACCCAGCCAGCCCGACGCGCCCGCGGCCGGCCGGCGCAGGCAGCGGCACTTCTGGCGTGAGCTGCTGATCATCGTGGTGGCCGCGGCCGCCCTCACGCTGATGATCAAGGCGTTCGTAATCCAGGTGTACAAGATCCCTTCGGCGTCGATGGAGAACACGCTCGAGGTCGGCGACCGGGTCCTGGTCAACAAGCTCGTCTATCACTTCCGCGGCATCGCCCGCGGCGACATCATCGTGTTCAGCGGGCAGGACTCCTGGGGCCCCGACGCGCCGCCGCCGTCCAGCGACCCGGTGGTCCGGCTGCTGGGCGACGTGCTGTCCGGCATCGGGCTGAAGAGCAGCCAGACCTTCTACATCAAGCGAGTCATCGGCCTGCCGGGCGACCGGGTGGCCTGCTGTGACGCCCAGGGCCGGGTCACCGTCAACGGCGTGCCGCTGGCCGAGACCTCGTACCTGTATCCCGGCGACGTGCCCTCGTTCCCGTTCAAGGTGACCGTGCCGCCCGGCCACCTGTGGGTCATGGGCGATCACCGTAACGATTCCGAGGACTCCCGCTACCACCTGTCCGACCCGGGCGGCGGCGCCATACCGGAGAGCGAGGTCGTCGGCCGGGCGTTCCTGATCGTCTGGCCGCCGTCGCAGCTGCGCGACCTGCCCATCCCGTCCACCTTCAGCCAGGCCGCGCTGCGCTCGGGTCCGGCCGGGGCGGCCATGGTCGGCGTCCGCACCGTCGGCCGGGGCGCCCTGGCCGCGGTTGCTGCCCTCCCGATGGGGGCCGGCGTCGGGGCCGCCGGGGTGATCGGCGCCCCGCTGCTCATGCTGCGCCGCCGCCGGGCCCGGTAAGTGTCTTCCGCCCCGGATTGCCCAGCCGACTAGCCCCTGATCGCCTCCCAGGTCGGCCAGACCGGCGCTCTGGCGGTCGCCAGATGGCGCTAAGCTCAACGGGATGACGGTGCGGGTCGAAGAGGGGTGTGGGTCTGCGTGAGCGGGGCTGACGAACAGGCACCGGAACTGGGACGGACGGCCAGCGCGGACATCAACCCCGAGGCCCCGGAGCCGACGTCGGACCAGCCCGCTGGCGACGGCGATGACACCCCGCAGACCGACGAGGGCGGCACGCCGCCAGCCGCGGCCGGATCGGACGCCACCGGGTCGGCCGGCGCCGGGGCCCGCGGGCGGCGGCGGCGCACCGGCCGGAAGCGCTCGTTCTGGCGCGAGCTGCCGATCCTGGTGGCCATCGCCCTGCTGCTCGCGGTGGTGATCAAGACCTACGCAATCCAGGCGTTCTGGATCCCGTCGGGCTCGATGGAGAACACCCTCGAGATCAACGACCGGGTGCTGGTCAACAAGATCATCTACCACATCCGTGACATTCACCGCGGTGACATCGTGGTCTTCAACGGCGACGGCTCCTGGGATCCGGGGGCGGTGCCGGTCAGCGGGAACGTCTTCCAGCAGTTCGCCGACGGGTTTGCCAGCATGTTCGGCTTCGGTCACCCGGGCGACATCCTGATCAAGCGGGTCATCGGGCTGCCCGGAGACCGGGTGGCCTGCTGTGACGCCCAGGGCCGGGTCACCGTCAACGGCGTCCCGCTGAACGAGCAGTCCTACCTCTACCCGGGCGCGGCGCCGTCAGTGACCAGGTTCAACATCACGGTGCCGTCCGGCCGGCTGTGGGTCATGGGCGACAACAGGTTCTACTCCGCCGACTCCCGTGAGCACATGGGCGACCCGGGCGGCGGGACCGTCCCGGAAAGCGCCGTGGTCGGCCGGGCCTTCGTCATCATCTGGCCGCCCAGCCGGTGGCGGTTCCTGCCCATCCCGGCCACCTTCGAGAATCCGAAGCTGAGCCCGGCCAGCGCCGCGGCGGGCCCGGACGGCCCGGTCTCCGCCCGGCTCACCCCGGCCGGCCCGGAGGTCCCGCTGGCCCTCGGCTTCGCCGGGGCGCTGCCGCTGACCTGGACGCAGCGCCGGGTCCGGATGCGCGTCACCCGACGCCGCCAGCGGCGCTGCGCCGGCTCGTTACCGGTCCTGCGGCGTTGTCCGCGCCAGCGTCATAACTGGCGTACTCTGCGGAGTGTCATGACCCGCCATCCCGGTGCGCAGGCCGTCAGCAGCCCGCCCTCCCCGGCCACCCCGCTTCCCCGGTACGCGGGGTACACGCCCCGGCGAGACGGCGGCCTGGGCGCCTACGAGACCGTGCTCGACCGGGCCGGGTTCGGGCCGGTGGCGGGCATCGACGAGGCGGGCCGCGGGGCGTGCGCCGGGCCGCTGGTCGTGGCGGCGGTGGTCTTGGACCCGGGCCGCATCCGGCGTATCCGGGGGCTGGCCGACTCCAAGCTGCTGACCGCCGCGGCCCGCGAGGAGGCCTACGCCGAGGTGCTGCGCTGGGCGCTTGACTGGCATGTGGTGGTGATCGGGGCCGGGGCGATCGACGCCACCGGGCTGCACGTATGCAACGTGGCGGGCATGCGCCGCGCCTGCGCCGGCCTGCGCTGCCGGCCCGGCTACGTGCTGACCGACGGGTTCCCCGTCCGCGGGCTCGGCGCGCCGGCCCTGGCCGTCTGGAAGGGCGACCGGATCACCGCGTCGGTCGCCGCCGCCTCGGTGGTGGCCAAGGTCAGCCGGGACCGGATGATGCGGGACCTGCACGAACGTTATCCACAGTATGGATTCGACCGGCACAAGGGATACAACACCGACGACCACGTGCGGGCCCTGACCGAGCACGGGCCGAGCCCGGTGCACCGGTATTCGTTCGTGAACGTGAATCGGGTGGCGGTATCGCCGGACCCCGGCACCCCGCTGGATCCCATGGACCTGATGCCCGCCGAAGACCCAGCGGACGTCGTGGACCTGCGGGACCCCGCCCTGGCCCTAGCAGGCCCGACGGGTGCATTCGGGGAGAACGAGAGGAGAATGAGCTCATGAGCGCGGAGGACCTTGAGAAGTACGAGGCCGAGATGGAGCTGCAGCTCTATCGCGAGTACCGCGATGTGGTCGGGTTGTTCACCCACGTGGTCGAGACCGAGCGCCGGTTCTATCTCACCAATGACGTGGAGCTGAACGTCAGGTCAAGCGACAACGGCGAGGTCTTCTTCGAGGTTACGATGCGAGACGCCTGGGTCTGGGATATGTACCGCCCGGCCAGGTTCGTCAAGAATGTGCGTGTAGTCACCTTCAAGGACGTCAACATCGAGGAACTGGCCAAGCCGGACCTGGAAGTTCCTGAGGATAAGCCGGACTTCCCGGCGTAACTTTTTCGGCGGAGGGGCGGATGTTCGGGCTTCCGGACGGGGTGCAGGCCTGCCTGTTCGACATGGACGGCGTGGTTACCCAGACCGCGACCGTGCACGCGGCGGCCTGGAAACAGATGTTCGACGAGTTCCTCCGCGAACGCGCGGCCAGCACCGGAACCGAGTTCGTTCCCTTCGATCCGCACCACGACTACGACGCCTACGTCGACGGCAAGCCCAGGCTGGACGGGACCCGGTCGTTCCTGACCTCCCGCGGCATCCACTTGCCCGAGGGGACCCCGGACGACCCGCCGGGGACGCCCACCCTGTACGGGCTGAGCAACCGCAAGAACGCCCTGGTCCTGGCCAAGATCGCGGCCGGCGGGGTCCAGGTCTACGAGGGCAGCATCGCCTACATCAAGGCGGTGCGGGCCGGGGGCATCCGCACCGCGATCGTCTCCGCCAGCGCCAACACCGTCCAGATCCTGCACTCCGCGGGTATCGAGGACCTGTTCGACACCCGGATCGACGGGGTCATCGCCTCCGAGCGCGGCCTGCGCGGCAAGCCCGCACCGGACAGCTTCCTGGCCGCCGCGCAGGCACTGGGCGTCCCCGCCGCGCACGCGGTGGTCTTCGAGGACGCCCAGGCCGGGGTGGCGGCGGGCCACGCGGGCCACTTCGCCCTGGTGGTCGGCGTGGACCGGGTCGGCCAGGCGGCCGAGCTCAAGGCGCATGGCGCCGACATCGTGGTCAAGGACCTGTCTGAGCTGCTTGAGGGAAACAAATGATCAAGCAGGCGGCGTACGGGACGGAGCCGTGGCGGCTGGTGGAGAAGGCATTCGACCTGAGCCTGCTGGCTCAGAGCGAGTCGATCTTCGCGCTGTCCAACGGGCACATCGGCCTGCGCGGCAACCTGGACGAAGGCGACCCGCACGGGCTGCCTGGCACCTACCTCAACTCCATGTACGAGGTCCGCCCGCTGCCGTACGCCGAGGCCGGTTACGGGTTCCCCACCAACGGCCAGACCGTCATCAACGTCACCAACGGCAAGATCATCCGGCTGCTGGTCGACGACGAGCCGTTCGACATCAGGTACGGTACCCTGCACTCCCACGAGCGCATCCTCGACCTGCGGGCGGGCACGCTGACCAGGAACGTCGACTGGTCCTCCCCGGCCGGGGCCCGGATCAAGGTGAGCTCGGTGCGGATGGTGTCGCTGACTCAGCGCGCGGTCGCCGCGATCAGCTACACGGTCGAGCCGGTCGACCAGACGCTGCGGCTGGTGCTGCAGTCCGAGCTGGTCACCAACGAGGAGATGCCGGTGCGGGGCAACGACCCCCGCCTGGCCGCCATCCTGGAAGCCCCGCTGGTCAGCGAGGAACACCAGATGTACGACGGCCAGACGCCGCGGGTCGTGCTGGTGCACCGGACCAAGGTCAGCGGGCTGCGGATGGCCGCCGGGATGTCCCATGAGATACACGGCCCGCAGAAGATGGCCTGCCGGACCGAGTCGAATGCCGACCTGGGCCGGTCCACGGTGGCGGTCGAGATCCCCGCGGGAGACAAGCTGCGCGTGATCAAGTACATCGGC
Source organism: uncultured Actinomycetes bacterium (assembly GCA_963835775.1). Classification (GTDB taxonomy): domain Bacteria; phylum Actinomycetota; class Actinomycetes; order Streptosporangiales; family Streptosporangiaceae; genus Palsa-504. The sequence goes on from CAWIHB010000024.1 coordinate 103,727, forward strand.
TACGGCTGGTCCAGCCAGCGGTCCCGGCCCGCGCTGATCGACCAGATCGTCGGCGCGCTGGCCGCCGCGCACCTGACCGGCTGGGACGGGCTGCTGGCCGAGCAGCGGGCCTATCTGGATGAGTTCTGGGACGGGGCCGACGTCGAGGTGGAGGGCGACGCCGAGGTCCAGCAGGCGGTCCGCTTCGGGCTGTTCCACATCCTGCAGGCCGGCGCCCGGGCCGAGTACCGGCCGATCGCGGCCAAGGGCCTGACCGGCAGCGGGTACGACGGGCATACCTTCTGGGACACCGAGACGTTCGTGCTGCCCGTGCTCACCTACACTCAGCCGTCCGCCGCGGCCGACGCCCTGCGCTGGCGGCACATGGTGCTGGCCGAGGCCAGGCAGCACGCCGTCGACCTCGGCCTGGCCGGGGCGGCGTTCCCGTGGCGCACGATCCGCGGCCAGGAGTGCTCCGGTTACTGGCCCGCCGGCACCGCCGCGTTCCACATCAACGCCGACATCGCCGACGCGGTGGTCCGCTACCGCGACGCCACCGAGGACGCCAAGTTCGAGACCGAGATCGGCCTCGAGCTGCTGGTCGAGACCGCACGGCTGTGGCGGTCGCTCGGCCAGCACGACGCGGCAGGCCACTTCAGGATCGAGGGCGTGACCGGTCCCGATGAGTACAGCGCGGTCAAGGACAACAACGTCTACACCAACCTGATGGCCCAGCGGAACCTGTTCTGCGCCGCCGAGGCGGCCGCCCGGCTGCCCGCCGAGGCGGAGATCCTGGGCGTGACCACCGAGGAAGCCGCGTCCTGGCGGGACGCGGCGGCCGCGATGTTCATCCCGTTCGACGAGCGGCTTGGCGTGCACCCGCAGCATGAGGGGTTCACCAACTACGCCAGGTGGGACTTCAAGAACACCTCCGAGGAGAAGTACCCGCTGCTGCTGCACTTCCCGTATTTCCAGCTGTACCGCAAGCAGGTCGTCAAGCAGGCCGACCTGGTGCTGGCCATGTACATGCGGTCCGAGGCGTTCACCCCGGAGCAGAAGGCGGCCAACTTCGCCTACTACGAGCCGCTGACCGTGCGCGACTCCTCCCTGTCGGCCTGCACCCAGGCGGTGATCGCGGCCGAGGTGGGCCAGCTCGACCTGGCCCACGACTACCTGGCCGAGGCCGCGCTCATGGACCTGCGGGACGTGGAGCACAATACGTCCGACGGCGTCCATATGGCCTCGCTGGCCGGGGCGTGGATAGCGCTGGTAGCGGGGTTCGGCGGGATGCGCGCCGGCATGGGAGCGCTGGCCTTCAGCCCGCGCCTGCCCGACGGCATCGCGGGCCTGACCTTCCGGGTGCGTTACCGCGGCCGCAAGCTGTGCGTGGCGATCAAGCCCGGCCACGCCCGCTACGAGCTGCTGGCCGGCGACCCGCTGCCGGTGACCCACCACGGCCAGGAGTTCGAGCTCGGCACCAAGGCCGTCGAGCGCAAGGTCCCCTCGATCAAGGCCGGCCCGCGGCCCGAGCAGCCGCCCGGGCGTCCTCCGTATGACCGCGGTTCCAGCCGCTGATCCCGCCCTGACCCCTCCCCGGCCGGTCCCCCTCCCTCCCCGCTCCTCCCCGGCCGGTTCCCCCTCCCTCGCCGGCCGGTCCCCGCTCCCTCCCCGGCCGGTCCCCCTCCCTCTCCGGCCCGTCCCCCGGTCGCCCTGAGCTCGCGGCACGCATGACCCCCGTACATCGAACCATCCAGCTCTGACATTTCCGCTCGGCTATCCACACCGGCGGTGCCCTCCCTCCGGCTGTCCACAGCCTCAGCCGCCGTCCCGCGGCCCATCCCGCCTGCGGCGATCGTCGGAACCGGAGGTGAGGGTGATGACGATGCGGGCCAAGGATGCGCTGGGCCAGGCTGGTGAGCAGGCGGCGGCCGAGTACCTGGAATCGCGCGGCTTCCGGATCCTGGACCGGAACTGGCGCAGCGCGGACGGCGAGATCGACATCGTGGCGGTGGAGCGCCAGGTGCTGGTGGTGGCCGAGGTCAAGTCCAGGACGTCGATGCGTTACGGCAGCCCGCTCGAGGCCGTCAGCCGGACCAAGCGGGCCCGGTTGCGCAGGCTGGCGGTGCAGTGGCTGAACGCCCACGGCGTCCGGTTCGATCAGGTCCGGATCGACGTCGTGGGCCTGGTCTACGAGGGCACCGGCGGCTTCACGATCGAGCACATCAGGGGAGTGGGCTAGCCGTGCCGCTCGCCCGGACACACTCGGTGGCGCTGATCGGGGTGACTGGCCACGTGGTGGAGGTCGAGGCTGACATTACGAACGGCCTGGTCGGCATGATCCTGGTCGGCCTGCCGGATACCGCATTGCGGGAAGCGCGGGACCGGATACGAGCCGCCATCGTCAACAGTGGCGAGGAGTGGCCTCAGCGGAAGATCACCGTCGGTCTTTCCCCGGCTAGCCTGCCCAAACGGGGCAGCTGGTTCGATCTAGCCATTGCAGTTGGGATTCTCACGGCGGCGGGCACGGTACCACGAGCGGCGGTAGATGAGGTGATCTTCTTCGGCGAGTTGGGACTCGACGGGCGGCTGCGGCCGGTACGTGGCGTTCTACCCGCGGTGGCTGCTGCAGCCGAGGAAGGGTTCGGCAAGGTCATGGTAGCCGAGCAGAACGCAGCGGAGGCCGGGCTGGTTCCCGGTGTGCGGGTGATCGCAGCAAGCAGCCTTTCCTGTGCGGCTGATTGGCTGCGCGGCACACCGGGCCTTCATGGCGGCCCTCCCGTGGCCGAGTTCGAGGGTGGTCAGGAACTCCCCAGCACCTGGAGACTGGACGTGCGCCCCGTGGGAAGCGACGCAGCCCTCGGCAGGCGGAATTCCCATTGCGGTGGGGCGAACAATCGAGATATAGGGGCCGCGCCAGATCTGGCCGAGTTGCTTGGCCAGTCCATGGCACGCCGGGCCGCCGAGGTATGCGCAGCCGGCGGGCACCACCTGTCACTACTGGGACCGCCCGGCGTCGGGAAGACGATGTTGGCAGAACGAATCCCGACCATTCTGCCGCGCCTGGACACCGCAGCGGCGCTGGAAGTCACCACCATTCATTCAGTGGCGGGGACCCTACCGCCGCACGTGCCGCTGCTGACCTATCCGCCCTTCGTGGCCCCGCACCATACCGCGACCAAGGCGGCAATCGTCGGTGGTGGCAGCGGCATCATCGTCCCCGGATCCGCATCGCTGGCCCACCGAGGCGTCTTGTTCCTCGATGAAGCGCCGGAGTACGCCAAGGACGTTCTCGATGCCCTGCGGCAGCCGCTTGAATCAGGCGAGGTGATAGTAGCCAGGCTGGGAGTCATCACGAGGTTCCCGTCCAAATTCACCTTGGTCCTGGCCGCGAACCCGTGCCCATGCGCGAAAATGCTCGGACCAGCCGAGGGCTGCCGCTGCAGCCCGGCCACCCGCCGTAGGTACCTGGGCCGGATCTCGGGCCCGCTGCTGGACCGCGTCGACGTGAAGATCGGCCTCGAGCCGGTCGGCCGCAAGGAACTGCTGAACGACAGGAGTTTCGCTGAACCAAGCCGGATCGTAGCCGAGCGCGTGGTCGCGGCCCGGGACCGGGCCGCCCGCCGGCTGCGCGGTACCCCGTGGCGGCTGAACGCCGAGATCCCGGGCTCGGAACTGCGCCGGACCTGGCCGCCTGCCCCGGGTTCGCTGGCCGTAGTGGAACGCTCCCTGGAGCGCGGTCAGATCAGCGCGCGCGGCGTGGTCAAGGTCATCCGGGTCGCCTGGACCATCGCCGACCTGGCCGGGCGGCCGCGTCCGACCAAGGACGAGTGTCACGCCGCCCTGGGCCTGTGGCTAGGGCTGGCCCGATGAACCCGGAGGCGCTGGCCCGGGCCGCGCTTACCTACCTGGCCGAGCCGGGCGATCCAGCGCTCGGTGCCCTGCTGGAAATCTGCGAGCCGGCCGAGGTGCTGGCCGCCATCAAGGCAGACCTGCTGCCGGGGACCGGACCGGGATGCGGCGACAGCGCGGCGAGCAGGAAAGCCCTGGAACGCGCGCTGGCCCGATGGCGAGCCCGGCTGCCCGCCCTGCCGGCCGATGCGGACATCGCGGCCGCGGCAGGCGGCGGCGACGTGCGGCTGGCCTGCCCCGGTGATCCCGAGTGGCCCGGCGGGCTGGACGAGCTCGGCCAGGCCCGCCCGTACGCCCTGTGGCTGCGCGGCGGCGCCGACCTGCGGGCGGCCTGTCTGCGCGCGGTGTCGATGGTCGGCTCACGGGCCGCCACCGGGTACGGCGCGCACGTGGCCGGCGAGATGGCCGCCGACCTCGGCGAGCAGGGCTGGACGGTCATTTCCGGCGGGGCGTACGGCATCGATGCCGCCGCGCATCGCGGTGCGCTGGCCACCAGGGCCGTCACCATCGCGATCCTGGCCTGCGGCGTCGACCACCCCTACCCGGCCGGCCATGCCGAATTGTTCGCGGACATCGCGGCCCGGGGCCTGGTCGTCAGCGAATGGCCGCCCGGCCAGCCGCCGGCCCGGATGAGGTTCCTGGTCCGCAACCGGACCATCGCCGCGCTGTCGGCTGGCACCGTGATCATCGAGGCGGGCGAACGCAGCGGTGCCCTTAATACCGCCCGGCACGCCGCTGATCTGGGCCGGCCGCTGATGGCCGTCCCCGGCCCGGTGACCTCCGCCCAGTCGTCCGGCTGCCACCGGATCATCAGGGAGTGGGGCGCGACCTGCGTCACCTGTGCCGCCGACGTCATCGAGATGCTTTCCCCGCTGACCGACCCCGGCACCCGCACTGCGACCGCCCCACGGCCGGCGCCTGACGGACCGTCGCGCGACGACCTGGACCCCGACAGCGCCCGGGTCCTCGACGCCTTCCCCGCTCGCGCCGCAGCCGGCACCGCCACCATCGCCGCCGAAGCCGGCGTAGACCTCGACACCGTCCTGCGCTGCCTCGGCCTGCTGGCCGGCACCGGCTTCATCGAGCGCTGCGACCGCGGCTGGCGCCTCTGCCGGCTCTAACCGACCGGGAGCATGTGGTCGGCCGCCAGCTCCTCCAGGCCGTAACGCTCCACGTGATCCGGATCGGCCAGGCTGATCGTCCGCGTTCCCTGCGCGGCCAGCCGGTCGTTGATCTCGTCCAGGTGATCGCGCACGAGCTGCCGCTCCGCGTCGGTGACCTTGCCCTTGTGCGGCTGGCCGGCGTGCTCCAGGGTCCCGTAGTCGACCCGATCGCCGCGCGCGCTGCCGTTGCTGGGCGTCCGGGAGCTGCGCCGGACCGGCCGGGCGCCGACTAGCAGCTCGCTGATCGGCTTCTCGCTGGCCAGCGCGTCGAACGCGTCGGCGTCCATGGTGATCCGGCGCGGCTCGTAGTCGTCGGGGAGGTACAGGTCCACCACCACGACCTTCAGCGCCGCCTGCTCGATGACCTTGGCCTCATCGGTGAGGGCCTCGATCTCGACCGGGCCGTCGACCAGCCCAGGATGCTCCTGGACCACGATGCGAGCTAGCGAGTCGTCCTCCATGATGAGCTGGCCGCTCAGGTCGCTGAAACGGACAGTCTTCTGACCCATGATCGATCCCTCTCTAAACGGTGGCGCGAGTGCGCGCGCCCGGCGGCAATGCCGGAGACCCTGGCGGGTGAGCGCATGGATCACCCTGCCGCACCGGCCGCGCGGTGTCAAACTTCAGTTCGATCGGCGTGTCGCAATACGAAATTAGTCGCGATCGGCCTGTCGGCGCCCGGCGGGCCGGCCCTGGGTGCACACTGGGCACATGGAAGACGCCGGGAGCCCGCTGCCGCCCCGGATGACAGACGCCCTGGCCGCCTTCGAACGGCACCTCAGGTCCGAACGATCGCTATCGGCGCACACCGTACGGGCCTACACCGGCGACGTCAGGTCGCTGCTTGAGCATGCGTGCCGCGGCGGCGCCCAGTCGCCCGGCGACCTCAGCCTGGCCCACCTGCGCGGCTGGCTGGCCGGCCAGCACGCCTCGGGCACCGCGCGCACCAGCCTGGCCCGGCGCGGCGCGGCAGCCCGGTCCTTCACCGCCTTCGCCCACCGCAGCGGCTGGCTGGCCGCTGACCCCGGCCCGCAGCTGGGCACGCTCAAGACCCGCCGCGCCCTCCCGCACGTGCTGCGCCAGGACGAGGTCAAGGCCGTCCTGGACGCGGCCAGCCGTCGCGCCCAGGTAGCCGCCTCCCAGACCTCCGGTGACGCGGCGGTCGAGGCCGCCGTCGCCCTGCGCGACGCCGCCGTCCTCGAGCTGCTCTACGCCACCGGCATTCGGGTCAGCGAACTGTGCGGGCTGACCGCGGCCAGCTTCGATCACGGCCGCCGGACCGTCCGGGTCAGGGGCAAGGGCGACAAGGAACGCACCGTCCCGGTCGGCCTGCCCGCCATCCGCGCGGTGACCCGCTGGATGGAAGCGGGCCGGGCCGTCCTGGCCACGCAGGCCAGCGGGCCGGCCCTGTTCCTGGGTGTCCGCGGCGGCTGCCTGGACGCCCGTACCGCCCGCCGGATCGTGCATGAGCGCCTGCGCGAGGCAGGCACGGCCCGCGACACCGGCCCGCACGGCCTGCGCCACAGCGCCGCTACCCACCTGCTCGAGGGCGGTGCCGACCTGCGCAGCGTTCAGGAGATCCTGGGCCACTCCTCGCCGGCGACCACCCAGATCTACACCCATGTGTCCATCGAGCGCCTCAAGTCCAGCTACCGCCAGGCCCATCCCCGCGCCTAGGGAGTGTTTATAAGTCGTTCCGGGCAGTCCCATCCCGCCCACAGGCCCCACCCGCCACATTTTTGCGGTTGATTGGTGTTCCGCGTTGATTCATGGTGCTGGGTAAGCAGGCCAAAATTTACATAAGTTTTGCGGCGTGTTGCGATCGGCGGCCACCGCCGCCCCATGTGCGTGGTTTGTCATGGTTCATCCCTGGCCGTGCCGCAGCCTGGCGTGCTCCCCAGTCCTGCACCGGCCGCCCCGCTTCATGATCACGAAGACTTTTATGTGCTCCGCCCTATAAAAGTCTTCGTGATCATGAAAATCCCGGCCGGGGAGCCCGAGCGCGGGGCATTAAACCACATCCGCAGGCCCCGCCACGCCGTGATGCCACCTAATTTCGGAACATTTACGGGATACGGGTAATCAACCGCAGAACAGGAATCAACCGCAATAACCGGACACGTCTCTTCGGCTGGTGTGGAGGTGGTGGCTGGTGTGACGGCTGGGGCTCCGGGGTCGGCGGGCGGCCACACAGCAACTGCGGCTTCGATGGCCGAGCGGCGCGACGGCTCTTGAAACAAGGCCTGGCCCAGGGCCAGAACCGGGCCAGGCCAAGTCCCACAAGCGGAATGAAGCCCGCCCTTCAGGACGTTCCAGCGTGCTGAGTCCCGGGTTTCATTCCGCTGCCGCCCTCTGCTGCCGCTGCCGCCCTCTGCTGCCGCTGCCGCCCTCTGCTGCCGCCGCCGCCCTCTGCTGCCGAGGCCGCCCACCCAAGTCGCCCCTCACACAGCGAGGCCGTCCGTCGGCGCAGCTCAACGGCAAACTGCGCCGGGCCCCCGGAACGTCAAGTATCCTTGATGGCGGTCGCTTAGCTGCGCCTGATAAGCGCACGCTCGGCGGCTAAATCGCGTGCCCGCTCGCTGACCGGGAGTGCACCAACTCCCGGCGGGACGCGCCGCTCGGTCCGCTGGCCGCCAGGCCAGCCGCAGGCGCGTCAACCTACGGGCACCAGGAACCAACCGAGCAGCGCCGCGCACCTGAAAAGCGCGGCGCACGAAGGAAAGGGCCGTATCAATGGCTCAGGTCGTCAGCATGAAGCAGCTCCTGGAGAGCGGTGTCCACTTCGGGCACCAGACCCGGCGCTGGAACCCGAAGATGAAGCGCTACATCTTCACCGAGCGCAACGGCATCTACATCATCGATCTCCAGCAGTCGCTGGACTACATAGACCGCGCGTACGAGTTCATCAAGGAGACCGTCGCGCACGGCGGCACCATCCTGTACGTGGGCACCAAGAAGCAGGCCCAGGAGGCCATCGCCGAACAGGCCCGCCGCGTCGGGATGCCGTTCGTCAACCAGCGCTGGCTGGGCGGGATGCTGACCAACTTCTCCACCGTCTACAAGCGGCTGCAGCGGCTCAAGGAGCTGGAGGAGATCGACTTCGGTGACGTGGCCGCCTCCGGTATGACCAAGAAGGAGCTGCTCCACCTGCGCCGCGAGCACGACAAGCTGGACCGGACGCTCGGCGGGATCAGGGACATGGCCCGCGTGCCCAGCGCCATCTGGGTGGTGGACACCAAGAAGGAGCACATCGCGGTCAACGAGGCGCGCAAGCTGGGCATCCCCGTGGTCGCCATCCTGGACACCAACTGCGACCCGGACGAGGTCAACTACCCGATCCCGGGCAACGACGACGCGATCCGCAGCGTCGCCCTGCTGACCAGGGTGGTGGCCGACGCGGTGGCCGAAGGCCTGATCGCGCGGGCCGGCGCGTCCGGCGCCGACGAGAAGCCGTCCGGTGAGCAGGTGGCCAGCGAGGAGCCGCTGGCCGAGTGGGAGCGCGAGCTGCTCCAGGGCTCGGCCTCCGCGGCAGCGCCCGCGGTCGCTCCGGCCCAGACGGCCCAGACGGCAGACACGGCTCTGGCGGCTGACACGGCTGACACGGCTCTGGCGGCTGACACGGCTGACACGGCTCTGGCGGCTGACACGGCTGACACGGCTCTGGCGGCTGACACGGCTGACACGGCTCTGGCGGCTGACACGGCAGACACGGCTCTGGCGGCTGACACGGCTGACACGGCTCAGGCGGCTGACACGGCTGACACAGCCGCCCCGGCCCAGACGGCCGAGGAGGCCACCCTGGCTGACACGCCGGCCGTGGCCGCGGCCATCGCCGAGGCGACCCCGGAGATCAACGCCGAGTCCGCGATCACCACCGAGGAGGCCGCGGCCGCCGACGAGGCCGACGACCTGACGGACATCGCGGAAACCGCCGAGGCCGTCGAGGCCGCCGAGGCCGCCGAGCAGGCCGCCCGGACCCCGGCCGACGCCGAGGCCGCGACCGCGACCGAGGCCGAGGCCGAGGCCGAGTAAGGCGAACCAGGACGCGAGATTTCAGGACATAGCGAGAGAACGAGGACATGGCGAATTTCACTTCCGCTGACGTCAAGCGGCTGCGCGAGCAGACCGGCGCCGGCATGATGGACTGCAAGAACGCGCTGGCCGAGGCCGACGGCGACCTCGAGGGCGCGGTCGAGCTGCTCCGCCTCAAGGGGGCCAAGGACGTCAACAAGCGGGCCACCCGCACCGCGGCCAACGGCCTGGTCACGGCCGAGCGCGACGGCACCTCGGCTGGCGTGCTGGTCGAGCTGAACTGCGAGACCGACTTCGTGGCCAAGACCGACCTGTTCCAGGAGACGGCCAAGCTGATCGCCCAGGCCGCCACGGCGACCAAGGCCGCCGACCGGTTGACCCTGCTGCAGGCCGAGGCCCGGCCCGGCACCACCGTGGAGCAGCTCATCGACGAGGCGGGCGCCAGCCTGAAGGAGAAGCTGGAGCTCGGCCGGTACGCCCGCTTCGAGGGCGGCTACGTGGACAGCTACCTGCACCGCAGCGACGCGGCCCTGCCGCCCACCCTGGGCGTGCTGATCCAGCTCGACCAGGACAGCGCCGAAGTCGCCAAGGATCTCGCCCAGCAGGTCGCCGCGATGCGCCCGCTGTACGTGACCCGCGAGGACGTGCCCGCCGACGTGGTAGAGAAGGAGCGGCGGATCGCCGAGCAGATCACCCGCGACGAGGGCAAGCCCGAGCAGGCCATCCCGAAGATCGTCGAGGGCCGGCTGGGCGCCTACTTCAAGGACGTCGTACTGGTCGAGCAGGCGTTCGTGAAGGAGCAGAAGACCACCATCAAGCAGGTCCTGGCGCAGCACGGCCTCACCGTCACCGCCTTCGCCAGGTTCCAGGTCGGCCAGGCCTAACCCATATGCCGGGATCCGGACTTGCGGGAGTACTGCATCCGAGCTGGCATCGGGTGGTGCTGAAGCTGTCCGGCGGGCTGTTCGCGGGCGCCGAGCCCCTGGGCATCTCGCCGGACGTGGTGGCCCACCTGGCCGCCGAGATCATCGCCGCGGTGAAGGACGGCGTCCAGGTCGCCGCGGTAGTAGGCGGCGGCAACATGTTCCGCGGCGCGGCCCTGGCCGAGCGAGGCATCGACCGGGCCCGCGCCGACTACATGGGCATGCTCAGCACGGTCATCAACTGCCTGGCCCTGCAGGACGTGCTGGAGAAGAACGGCGTGGACACCCGGGTCCAGACCGCCATCACCATGGGCCAGGTGGCCGAGGCCTATATCCCGCGCCGGGCCATCAGGCACCTGGAAAAGGGCCGGGTGGTGATCTTCGGGGCCGGGCTGGGCGCGCCGTACTTCTCCACCGACACCGCGGCCGCCCAGCGGGCCCTGGAGATCGGCGCCGATGCGGTGCTCAAGGGCACCAAGGTCGACGGCGTGTACGACGCCGACCCGCACACCACCCCGGACGCGGTGCGCTTCGACCGCCTGGACTACGCCGAGTACCTCAGCCGCGGGCTGAAGGTGATGGACACCACGGCGGTCAGCCTGTGCATGGACAACGGCATGCCGATCGTGGTGTTCGCCCTGATGGACGAGGGCAACGTGGTCCGGGCCATCCGCGGCGAGAAGGTGGGCACCCTGATCGCCCGGCCGGACGATGCCGTCCACTGGCCGGACGCCAACGGCTAAGCTCCATAGGCACAGCGAGTAAAACGGAGCCGAATGATGATCGATGACACGCTCCTCGAAGCCGAGGAGAAGATGGACAAGGCGGTCACGGTCGCCAAGGAGGAGTTCGCCGTCATCCGGACCGGCCGGGCTCACCCGGCCATGTTCCACAAGGTCACGGTCGACTACTACGGGACCCAGACCCCGGTGAACCAGCTCGCCTCGTTTCACGTCCCCGAGCCGCGGATGGTGATCATCCAGCCGTTCGACAAGAACTCGCTGGCAGCCATCGAGCGGGCCATCAGGAACAGCGACCTGGGCGTGAACCCGGCCAACGACGGCACGATCATCAGGATCGTGCTGCCCGACCTGACCGAGGAGCGCCGCCGCGAGTACATCAAGACCGCGCGGCACAAGGCCGAGGACGGCCGCGTCTCGATCAGGAACATCAGGCGGCACGCCAAGGACACGCTGAACAAGATGGTCAAGAGCGGCGACGCGCCCGAAGACGACGTGCGCCGGGCCGAGCGCGACCTCGACGAGCTCACCCACACCTACGAAGCACAGGTCGACGAGCTGCTCAAACACAAGGAAACCGAGCTCCTCGAGGTCTAAGTGCTGAGTTCTCTCGGGGGGGACGACCCCCCCAGACCCCCCCCGCTCTTGGGGGGGCTCCCCGCCCCCCCAAACCCCCCGGGCCCCCCGAGCACGAGGGGGCTACCCGCCCCCCCGTACCCCCCCGGACGGGCCGCAACCTGCCCGTGGCCATCGGCGTGGGTGCCGGCCTGGGCGGCCTGGTCCTGCTCACGCTGCTCACGGTCAAGGCCACCTTCCTGCTCTACGTCGGCATCGCCCTGGCCCTGGCCCTGGCCGAACTAGCCTCGGCCCTCGCCAAGCGTGACATCAACATCCCGGTCATCCCGGTGGCGGCCGGCGGTGCGGCCGTGCTGACCTGCACGTACTGGCTGGGCTCCCGGCCCGCCCTGGCTGCGCTGGCCCTCACGGTGGTGGTCATCTTCGCCTGGCGGCTGGCCGGCGGGGCCACGGGTTACGTCAAGGACGTCACGGCCGGGGTGTTCGCCCTGGCCTGGATTCCGTTCCTGGCCTCGTTCGTGGCCTACATGCTGGCGCCCGCCGACGGCCCGCGGCGGGTGCTGACCTTCGTCATCCTCACCATCGCCAGCGACATCGGCGGCTACTTCGCCGGCATCACCCTCGGCCGTCACAAGATGGCCCCGGCCATCAGCCCGAAGAAGACCTGGGAGGGCTTCGCCGGCTCGACCCTGGCCTGCCTGGCCGCCGGGGCGCTGTGCCTGGACTTCATGCTGCACGCCCACGTCTGGCAGGGCCTGCTCACCGGCGCCGCCGCGGTGCTCGCCGCCACCGTCGGCGACCTGGTGGAATCGATGATCAAGCGCGACCTCGACATCAAGGACATGGGCAGCCTGCTGCCCGGTCACGGCGGCGTCCTGGAGCGCCTCGATTCCCTGCTGGCCGCCGCGCCGGTGGTCTGGCTCCTGCTCTACCTGTTCGTCCCGGCCCGCTAGCTCGGCCGGCCCGTCCCGGCCACTAAGGGCCGACGACCCAGCTGCGGCGCTCGGCGGCCAGCCGGCTGACCAGGCTGGCTGAACCCCGGTCCTTGGCCAGCTGCCGGTCCCGTTCGGAGATCGGCACGACCCACAGCCAGCGAACCGGGTCCCCGCCGAACGCGAAGCCGGACAGGTCCGGCGGCTCGGGCCCGGCCAGCTGGCCGGGCGCGTCAAGCAGCAGCACCGCCTCCAGGCCGCCGCCCAGCGGGAACGTGGCCGGCTCGTGGTACCAGCGGACGCTGTGCCCGGGGCCGAACCAGGTCACGGCGTGCCACGGGTAGGTGGCCAGCCACAGGAACACCCGGGCCGCCTGCGCGCTGGGCAGCGTGGTCGCCACGGCCAGCTCGATCCGGGCGTAGCCGCTCGGGTCGTCGAGCACCTGCTCCACCACCGGCATCCGCTGGCTGCTCATGCCCACCGTGGACAGCACCGTGTAGGGCCGGCCCGGGGCCGGCGGCCGTTCGGTCACCCCGGTCAGCGGCTGCTTGCCCGCCGAGGCGTCCCAGTAGTGCCCGCCCGGGCCGAGCCGGGGCACCAGGTGGCCGAGCAGCGCCTGCTGGAACTGGCTCCAGCCGTTGTCCGACTGCCGCCACCGCCAGTAGGCCCGGGACCGCTCCAGCCGCGGCGCGAGCCCCTCCATGGCGTCGTCCAGCGACCAGCCGAACGGCGTCTGCCCGATCACGTCGCCGCTGTAGCCGGGCATGCCGCGCTCGGAGTCGGACCAGCCGGCGATCACCGCCACCGGCCGCCCGTGCTCCAGGATGGCCACGCCGTCGCCTTCCTCGAACCACAGCGCCTCCAGCGACCCGGCCTGCAGCGGCGGCCGCCCGCCGGGATGCTTGGTCCGCGCGGCGGGCATCAGCGGTGCCCGCCCGGCGTCCAGCCGGGCCTGGTCGGTGGCGGCCGGCGCGGGCCGGTGGTTGGCGATCCAGGTCGCCGATATCGCCGCGGTGTCGTCGTGCAGGTAGGCCGCCGTGACCTGCCCGTCGTACTCGACGGTGACCTTGCGGCTGCCGTACGGGCTGGAGCTCTCCAGCAGCGTGACCGGCCCCTCCGGATACGACATGGCCATGAACGAAATGTACTGACTTAACCGCAGAGCTGAAAGCCCGGCCGCGCCGGCCGGCTGGGCGGCCGATCCTCCGTCCTATCCTGGTGGGGCCCAATTCTTTTTTGACCGAACGGAGCTCGGTGTCAGCCGTCAGTCCCCCGGCCCGTGATCGCGTGGCAGCCGCGGATCCGGCCCGGCCCGTGCCGGTTACGCTGGCCGGGCGGCGCGGGCGGCCGCCCCGGCACCTCGCCGACCTGGACCTGGCCGGGCGGCGCGCGGCGGTGACCGAGCTCGGCGAGCCAGCCTTCCGGGCCACCCAGCTGTCCCGGCATTTCTTCGGCCGGTACACGCAGCAGACCGAGGAGATGAGCGACGTGCCCCGGGCCTCCCGGGCCGCGCTGGCCGGCGCCCTGCTACCCCGCCTGCTGACCGCCGAGCGCGAGCTGGTCTGTGACGCCGGGACCACCCGCAAGACGCTGTGGCGCGCCTTCGACGGGGCGCTGGTCGAGTCGGTGCTGATGCGCTACCCGGACCGGGTCACGATGTGCGTGTCCTCGCAGGCGGGCTGCGGGATGGCCTGCCCGTTCTGCGCCACCGGGCAGGCGGGCCTGACCCGCAACCTGTCCACCGCGGAGATCGTGGCCCAGGTGGTGGCCGGGGCCCGGCTGCTGGCCGACGGCGAGGTCCCGGGCGGTACGGGTCGTGTCTCCAACGTGGTGTTCATGGGCATGGGGGAGCCGCTGGCCAACTACGCCAGCGTGCTGGCCGCGGTGCGCCGGCTGACCGAGCCGGTGCCCTCCGGTCTCGGCATCTCCCAGCGCTCGGTCACCGTCTCCACGGTCGGCCTGGTCCCCGCCATCGGCAAGCTGGCCGCCGAGAACCTGTCGGTCACGCTCGCGGTGTCCCTGCACGCCCCCGACGACGAACTGCGCGACACCCTGGTCCCGGTCAACCGGCGGTGGAAGGTGGCCGAGGTGCTGAACTCCGCGTGGGGCTACGCCGCGGTCACCGGCCGCCGCGTCTCGATCGAATACGCCCTGATCAAGGACGTCAACGACCAGGCCTGGCGGGCCGAGGAGCTGGGCTCGCTGCTGGCCGGGCACCTCGCGCACGTCAACCTGATCCCGCTGAACCCCACGCCCGGCTCCCAGTGGACCGCCTCCCGGCCCGCCGACCAGCGCGAGTTCGTCCGCCGGCTGGAGGCGCACGGAGTACCGGTCACGGTCCGCGACACCCGCGGCCGGGAGATCGACGGCGCCTGCGGTCAGCTGGCCGCCTCGGCCCGCCCCTGATGACGGCGATGGCGCGCCCGTGGTGGCGGCTGCTGCGCCGGGGGCTACCGCGCTGGCGGCTACTGCGCTGGCGGCTGGTGCACTGGGGCTGGGAGGCGGTGCACCGCGCCGGGGTGACCACCGCGGACATGCCCGCCGGCCGGCGGTTCGCCGCGTTCGGCCCCGGGTCGGTAGCGGCCTTCCCGCCCGGGACGATCTTCGGCGAGCGCTGGATCGCGATCGGTGCGGACACGCTGATCGGCGCCCTGGTCACGCTGTCGGCGGGCCTGGTGCCCGGCCACGACCTGGGCCCGGTGCCGGTGCTGCGGATCGGCGACCGCTGCGTGATCGGCCGGGGCAGCCACATCGTGGCCCACCACTCGCTGGTCATCGGCGACGACGTGTTCACCGGCCCATACGTCTACATCACCGACCAGAACCACGGCTACGCCGACCCGGAGACGCCGATCGGCCGCCAGCTGCCCCGCAACGAGGCGGTCCGCATCGGTTCCGGCAGCTGGCTGGGGGCCGGGGCCGTGGTGCTGCCCGGCGCGTGCATCGGCCGCAACGTCGTGGTCGCGGCCGGCTCGGTGGTCCGCGGCACGATCCCGGACCGGTGCGTGGTGGCGGGCGTCCCGGCCCGGATCGTCAGGCAGTACGTGCCGGGCGACGGCTGGATGCGGTCAGCGGGCGTCGCCCAGCGCCGACAGGGCGTCACGCAGGCGCCCGACCCGTCCGGCTAGCTGAGCCGCCGTCTGCGCCGCCTCGGCGTCCTTGATCACCGCGGGCAGCCGCAGCAGCAGGGCCACCGTCTCCTCCACCGCCCCCAGTCCGGACGCCAGCTGCTCGAGCCTGGACCGTTGGGCCGTCTCATCTTCCCGCTGGCTGTTGAGGTACAGGTCGACGAAGACCGACACCTTGGACTTGAGCACCCAGGGATCGAACGGCTTGGCCAGGTAATCCACCGCACCCGCCGAATACCCGCGGAAGGCCTGCTCGGGCTGGGAGATCGCGGCGGTCAGGAAGATGATCGGCACGTCGCGGCCCTGGGCCTGGCGCTTGATCTGCGCGGCGGTCTCGAAGCCGTCCATCCCCGGCATCATGATGTCCAGCAGCACGACCGCGTACTCGTCGGCCAGCACCGCCCTGACCGCCTGCTCACCGGTTCGCACCGACACCAGGATCTGGCCCAGGGGAGCCAGGATCTCCTCGAGCGCGAACAGGTTCTCGGGCCGGTCGTCCACCAGCAGGATCCGAGCCCGCCGCGACACCCTGGCTCACTTCCCTCTCGCTGCCCGCAGGTCTAGCTTCGCCCCCGGCTAGCTTGTTCTCATAATCTCACGTTCTGTCGCCGCCGCTGCTATCCGGCCAGCAGTTATTTCGCCCGCTGCGGTATGGCCAACGCCGGGCTCAGCCCTGGGGTGCGGCCCGCCTGTCCTGCATCTTCGGGCTGAACACCTCACCGCGCAGCGCCCGCTCGACCAGGTCCACCGCGCGGGCCGCAGCGGCCAGCCTGGCGCCCTCCTTGCGGTAGGCGGCCAGCACGGTGTCGATCGCGTGCGGCGGCAGGGCCCCGGCCAGTTCGGTCCGCGCCGTCCGGTACCCCTGCCGCGCGCCCTCGACACACGCCTTCGTGTGGTACCTGGCCATGCTGGCCAGCGCCACCGGATACCGGCGCAGCACCCCGTGCAGCCGGTAATCCGGCGGCACCACATCAAGCAGCCAGGTCACCGCGGTGGACTCGAACTCCTCGCTGTCCGGCGGGTGCACCCCCGCCGGCCACCCTGGCGGTGTATACGCGGCCATCCTGACAGCATATCCTATTCGAACGTGCATTCTATACAAGGCGGCCGGACCAGCGGGGCGCCCCCAGTGCCGGCCCGCCACGGCGCGCCTCGGCCAGCCGCGGCCCGGCGCCGGCCCATCCAGCCCCTAGCGCCTCATGCCTCTAATGCGCCCCACGGGTTCCCGGCCGCCGGATCCTTGCCGTACACCTTCTTCTGCAGCGTGTGCGCGGTCACCGAGGTGCCGCACACCGCCGGAGGCAGCTGGTCGTTGGACGCCGCCCACTGGGTCCACTCGGTCAGGTCCTTGCCCGCCACGGTGATCCCGCCGTTGGCCTCGTACCAGGTATCGAACTTGGTGGCCGTGCTGGGCGTGATGACGATGTTCCCGCCGTGCAGCCAGGCGGGCGGACCGGAGAACACCGTGTCCGTCTGCCCCAGCGTCCCCTGGTCGAGCATGCACTGGACCAGCAGGGCAGGTGCGTCCGTGGCCCGGTCCTGCGTGGCCCCGCTGCTGGTCGGCGACGGGATCGGCGTGGATTGCGAGCAAGCGGCCACCGCACAGGCGAGCAGGATCCCGCCCGGCGCCCACCTCCACCTCATGTGGCTCCCCTTGCTGTGCTCAACCCCTACTTACGGTGACGTCCAGCAGGGCGATCCGGTTCGGGGCGAAAGACGCGGTTAGTCTAGTCCTCACCCTCCAGCCAGGTCAGCAACCAAAGCACCCGCCGAGTCGTGTCTCCCCGGAAGTTCGCGGGCGGCGAGCCGATGCCCAGACCGTCCGCCGCCCACGTTTCCGCCCACCTTGCGACCCCACCAACCCCACCCGCAGTGGCTGATGTGGCTCGGTCGGAGGTCATGCGGGCCAGCAGGAGCCGCAGATCAAGCTCGCGGCAACTTTTCAGTCGTTCCCTACAACCTTTGGGGCATTCGGCCGGTCTAACAGCGGGTTCCGTAGCACCGCAGCACAGGGAAGAGCACAGGGAAGTGTGACAGATGAGCGCACCAACGTACGTGCCGAGCGTTTTCGGGGAATTGTTGCGCAGTCACCGGCGGACGGCTGGGCTGACCCTGGAGGATCTGGCCGAACGGTCCGGGCTGACCGCCCGCGCGGTCAGCGACATGGAGCGCGGCCGCACCACCAGGCCGTACCCGCGCTCGATGCGCATGCTGGCCGATGCGCTCATGCTGACCGAGGCCGCGCGGGACGAATTCCTCAGCGCGACCGGCGCGACCAGCGCGACCGGGCCGGCGTAGCACGCACGGACCGGGCCTGCGCGCGGGTCTAGGCGGGTTCGAGCAGGCGCAGGGCGTGTGCCTTGGCGGCGGCCTCGCCGCGGCTGGCGGCGCCCAGCTTGCCCAGGATGTTGGATACGTGGACGCTGGCCGTCTTGGGCGAGATGAACAGCTCGGTGGCGATTTCCCGGTTGCTGCGCCCGGCCGTGACCAGCCGCAGCACGTCAAGCTCCCGCCCGGTCAGGCCGTGGTCGCCGGGACCTGCCGGGTCGCCGCCGCCCAGTGAGATCCTGGCCCGCCGGGCCAGGACCGAGATCTGTTCGCCGAGCGGGGCCGCGCCTAGCTGGCCGGCCAGCTCGGTGGCCCGCCGCAGCCGGTCCGCCGCGGCGTCCCGGTCGCCGCCGGTGATCGCGGTTTCCGCCGCGTGCAGCAGCGCCTGGGCCAGCGGATAGGGCTCACCCACCGCCGCCCAGGCCGCCGCGGCCTCATCCCACGCGGCCTGCGGCCCGGCGGCCCACGCGGCCTGCGGCCCGGCTCCCCGGACCCCCAGGACCAAGGCGACCTGCGCGTCGGTCGCGACGAAGGTCAGTTGGCTGGCCCGCTGCGCCGGGCCGAACGTCTCCAGTTTCCCCGCGAACGTCCGCAGCCGGTCGGCCAGGGCGGCCGCCTCGTCCCGCAGGCGCTCGTCCTGCGCGGCTGCGGCCTGCCGGGCCGCGGCCAGGGCCGCACCCGCCGCGGCGGCCAGCAGCGGCCAGGCGTACCGCGGGCTGTCCAGGGGATACTCGTCGATCAGCGCAGCCGCGGTGCCGACCGCGGCGGCCGCCCCAGCCGTGCTGAGCCGCAGCGCGATCTGCGCCGCGCTCAGCGGGAGGTGGTACTGGTCTTCATGCGGCGAGGCGCGCAGGGACCCGCCCGCGGCCGCGAGCGCCTCGGCGGCGACCTCGGCCTGCCCCCGGGCCAGCGCGATCCGCGCCTTCATGACCTGCAGGATGGCCCGGTGCAGCGGCGGGGCCGCGAGCTGGAAATCGCGCGCGCCCTCGGCCAGCACCAGGGCCTCATCCCACCGGCCCAGCGCCAGCAGCGGTTCGACCTGGTTAACCGTGAGCAGGCTGCGCGAGGCGCGGGACAGGTACTGCACGTCCTGGTGGGCCAGCCCCCGGCGGGCCGCCGCCACGGCCAGCTCATGCTGGCCCGCGCCCTCCAGCAGGTGGGACTCGTTGATCGCCGCCTTGGCCACCAGGTCGTAGGCGCCGACGCGCTCGGCCATGGCCCGCGCCTGGGCGATCAGCGCGACCGGGTCGCTGCCCGCGTTGCCCTCCTGGCCCGTGCCCGCCTGGAACATGGCCAGGGTCAGCAGCGCGTTCGCCTCCTTGGCCTCGTCGCCGAGCTGGCGGGCCAGGGCCAGGGCCTCCTCGGCGTAGGAGCTCTCGGTCGGGGCGTGCGGGATGCAGCGCGCCGCGGACAGCAGGATCGATACCCGGGCCTCGGCCGCGTCGGCCGGCACGGTCTGCAGCGCCGCGGAGAAGTCGTCGGGATAGTCCTGGCGGCCCAGGTTCATCTTGAAGTAGCCGCGGTTCTCCAGCAGCCGCGCCACCCGGATCGGGTCCGCCGCCGCATCGAGCTCCCTGAGGGCCGAACTGGCCAGCGCGATCCCGCGCTCGAACTCCCCGGCCTCGTTCGCCGCGCTGGTCGCCTCTTCCAGCACGCGGACGTGATCGGCCCCGATCCGGTCCGCCGCGTCCGGCACCTGGTCCCACAGCTCGAGCACCCGGGCCAGCAGCGACAGCCGCTCGGCCGGGGCCACGGCCCGGCCGGCCTGGGCCGCGGCCTGCCAGGCGCCGATCAGCGCCCACACCATGTCGTGCGCGGAATGCCAGTGATGCGCCATCTCGATCGCGGCCCGGCCCGGCGGCACCAGCGACGGATCGGCGTCGATCGCGTCGGCGAAGCGGCTGTGCAGTCGGCCGTGCTCACCGGGCAGCAGGTCTTCGTGGATGGCCTCGCGGATCAGCTCATGCCGGAACGAGTAGCCGTCGCCCTGGGCCCGCAGCACGTTGGCGGTCACGGCCGGGCGCAGCGCGCCGATCAGCGCGGCGTCGTCCAGGCCGGTCACCGCGGCCAGCAGCGCGTGCCCGACCGCCTGGCCGCCCGCGCAGGCCACCCGCAGCACCTCCTGGGTGTCCTCGGGCAGCCGCCGCACCGCGTCGAGCAGCAGGTCACGCAGGGACTCGGGCAGCTCAGGGCTAAGCTCGCCGTCACAGCACAGCAGCGTCTCCGCGAACAGCGGGTTGCCCTCGCTGCGGTGGTACAGCGCGTCGGCCAGCTCGCCCGCGGGCGCCCGGCCGAGGATGCGAACCGCCAGTTCGCCGGTGTCGTCGCGGGTCAGCCGGGGCAGCTCCATCCGCTCCACCCAGTCGATCCGGTCCAGCGTGGCCAGCAGCGGACGGAGCGGATGGGTGCGGTGCAGGTCGTCGGAACGGTAGGTGACGATGATCAGCAGCGCGCTGATGGACCGCTGGTTGCCGATCAGGAAGGTGAGCAGGTCCCGGCTGGACCGGTCGGCCCACTGCGCGTCCTCGATGACCAGCACCACCGGCGAGTGCCTGCCCAGCTGCTCCAGGGCACTGAGCACCTCCTCGAACAACCGGGCCCTGGCCTCGCCCGGATCGCCGCCGGTGTCGGGTTCACCCAGCTCAGGCAGCAGCCGGGCCAGCCCCCGCGTGGTCCGGCCGGGCAGCATCGAGGCCACCGCGTCCGCGCCCATCTCGTGGACCAGATCGCGGAGCACGGCGGTGAACGGAGCGAACGGCAGCCCGTCGGTGCCAAGTTCCAGGCAGCCGCCGGTCAGCACCCGGGCCCCCGCCGCGGCCGCCACCTGGCCGAACTCGCCGATCAGCCGCGACTTGCCGACGCCCGCCTCGCCCCCGAGCAGCACGGCAGCAGGGCCGCCCTGGCGTGCGCTGTCAAACGCGGCGCGCAGGGCGGCCATCTGCTCGTCCCGTCCGACCAGGACGGGACTCGAGGCTCGCCCGCTCATCTCTGCTGTCAGCATGCCACGCGGGTCTGACATTTCCGCGGGCCCGCAGGCGGGTCCAGCAGCAGGTCCGGCAGCAGGTCCGGCAGCAGGTCCGGCAGCAGGCGACGGTGCAGCGGACATGGCCGTCTCAGGCGGCGTGACGCTGGCTCGGCACCCGGTCCGGCCGGCTGGCCGGCTGGCCGAGGTCCGGGACGGTCCGGAACGAGCCGTCCACGTAGTCCGGGATGGTCGGCATGACGATCTCGCCGGCCTGGCCCCCACGGCGGTGGGCGCGCCGCGCCCGGATCGCCGACCGGGCCAGCGTGGCCTGCTCCGCCCGCGCCCGCATCTCGCGGCCGCGCTGAGAGGTCAGTTCGCGCAGAATCTCGGGATGCATGGTTCCTCCTGGTCCCCTGGGAAACCTGTCTGGTTCCCACATCCTCAAGATTCGCCGTAAGGCCCCACCCCCGGCATCGGGCGAATTCCTTATCTTCCCGCCCATCTAGGGCTTAGGCCTCTGCTCATCGCCTCACGTCTGGCCTAAGCCGCCTTAGCCCAGGTCAAGGGCCATTATGCGGAACGGGCCAGAGTGCTCGCGGACCGCTAACTTCGCCGCCGCGCGGTCCATGGCCATCGGGATTCCACCTGTCACTACACTGGAAGAAGCCACCCGATCGGGTGGGCGCAGCCCAGACGCCGAACAATCGAGACTCACGCATGCCCGCTCTGCACCAGCCCGCCGCCCCGCGGGCCATCCTGGCCACCCGCGACGACCTGCGCAACGTGGCCATCGTCGCGCACGTCGACCACGGCAAGACCACGCTGGTCGACGCGATGCTGTGGCAGTCGGGCGCGTTCCGCGCCAACGCGCACGTGGCCGACCGGGTGATGGACTCCGGCGACCTGGAGCGCGAAAAGGGCATCACGATCCTGGCCAAGAACACCGCGGTGCATCACGCCGGGCTGACCGTCAACATCATCGACACGCCCGGCCACGCCGACTTCGGCGGTGAGGTGGAGCGTGGGCTGTCCATGGTCGACGGCGTGCTGCTGCTGGTGGACGCCAGCGAGGGGCCGCTGCCGCAGACCAGGTTCGTGCTGCGCAAGACGCTGGAAGCCGGGCTGCCGGTGATCCTCGTGATCAACAAGGTGGACCGGCCCGACGCGCGGATCGCCGAGGTGGTGGACGCCTGCTACGAGCTGTTCATCGACCTGGACGCGAGTGAGGAGCAGATCGAGTTCCCGATCGTGTACGCCTCGGCCCGGGCCGGCCGGGCCTCGCTGGCCCGGCCCGCCGACGGCGAGATGCCCGATTCGCCGGACCTGGAGCCGCTGTTCACCGTGCTGAAGGCCACCGTCCCGGCGCCCGCCTACGAGGTCGGCGCGCCGCTGCAGGCCCATGTGACCAACCTGGACGCCTCGTCTTATCTGGGCCGGATCGCGCTGTGCCGGATCCGCAACGGCACGATAACCCGCGGCCAGCAGGCCGCCTGGTGCCGCCGCGACGGGTCCATCGAGCGGGTCAAGATCTCCGAGCTCTACCTGACCAACGCGCTCGAGCGGGTGCCGGCCGACTCGGCCGGCCCCGGGGACATCGTGGCCATCGCCGGCATCCCGGACATCATGATCGGCGAGACCCTGGCCGACGTGGACGACCCGCGCCCGCTGCCGCTGATCACCGTGGACGAGCCTGCCATCTCGATGACGATCGGCATCAACACCTCGCCGCTGGCCGGCCAGAGAGCCGGGGCCAAGGTCACCGCCCGGCTGGTGCGAGACCGGCTGGACCGCGAACTGATCGGCAACGTGTCGCTGGACGTGCTGCCCACCGAACGGCCCAACGCCTGGGAGGTCCGCGGCCGGGGCGAGCTCGCGCTGGCCGTGCTGGTGGAAACCATGCGGCGGGAGGGGTACGAGCTGACCGTGGGTCGGCCCGCCGCCGTGACCAGGGACGTCGACGGGGCCGTCTTCGAGCCGGTGGAGCGGCTGAGCGTGGACGTGCCCGAGGAGTACGTGGGCACGGTCACCTCGCTGATAGCGGTGCGGCGCGGGCGGATGGAGTCGATGACCAACCACGGCACCGGCTGGGTCAGGCTCGAGTTCGCGGTGCCCGCCCGCGGCCTGATCGGCTTCCGGACCCAGTTCCTCACCGAGACCCGCGGCACCGGCATCGCCCACCACGTCTTCGATGGCTACGAGCCGTGGACCGGTGCCATGCGCGGCCGCGCCACCGGCTCGCTGGTCGCCGACCGGGCCGGCACCGCCTCCGCCTACGCCATGTTCAACCTGCAGGAACGCGGGTCGCTGTTCGTTAGCCCGGGCACCGAGGTGTACGAGGGCATGATCGTGGGCGAGAACTCCAGGCCCGACGACATGGACGTCAACATCACCCGCGAGCGCAAGGTGACCAACGTGCGCCAGTCCGCCGGGGAGGAGCTCGAGCGACTGGTCCCGCCGCGGCTGCTCAGCCTGGAGCAGGCCCTGGAGTTCTGCGCCGACGACGAGTGCGTCGAGGTCACCGCCGCGGCCGTCCGCCTGCGCAAGACCGTCCTGGAAGCCAAGGATCGCTTCCGCACCCGCGCCCGCGCCGCCCGCGCCACCTGACCCCAGGCCCGCCCCCGCCCCCGCCCCCGCCCCCGCCCCAGGCCCGGCGTACTAGCGTGAACTTAACGTCAAACCGGCCGAAGATATGCTACGAACTCTTGACGTTTCGCTAGCAATATGTAGCCTTTAATCAGGTGGCCGGATCGACTGGCAGGGAGGATAGGCCAGTGAGCAGCGAGGACCAGCCGATCGTCGAGTTCCGCGTCGATCCGCAGCGCTACCGGCACTGGCGGGTCGCCTTCGACGGGCCGGTGGCCACGGTGACGATGGACGTGGACGAGGCCGGCGGCCTGGTGCCCGGGTACGAGCTCAAGCTCAACTCCTACGACCTGGGCGTGGATATCGAACTGTACGACATCACCCAGCGGCTGCGGTTCGAGCATCCCGAGGTGACCGCGGTGGTGCTGACCAGCGGCAAGGACAAGATCTTCTGCGCCGGGGCGAACATCCGCATGCTGGCCGGCTCGCCGCACGGGGCGAAGGTGAACTTCTGCAAGTTCACCAACGAGACCCGCAACGGTATCGAGGACGCCACCGCGAACTCGGGGCAGGTCTGGATGGCCGCGCTGAACGGCACCGCTTCGGGCGGCGGCTACGAGCTGGCCCTGGCCTGTGAGCACATCATGCTGGTCGACGACCGCTCCTCCGCGGTGTCGCTGCCCGAGCTGCCGCTGCTCGGCGTGCTGCCCGGCACCGGCGGGCTGACCCGGATGGTGGACAAGCGGCACGTGCGCCGCGACCTGGCCGACTACTTCTCCACCCGGCCGGAAGGGCTGAGCGGCAAGAAGGCCGTGTCCTGGCGGCTGGTGGACGAGGCCGTGCCCCGGCCCGCCTGGGCGCAGACCGTGGCCGAGCGGGCCCGCGAGCTGGCCGCCGGATCAGACCGGAGCCAGGGCGAAGACGAGGGCATAAAGCTCAGCCCGCTGAAGAAGGACCGGGAAGCCAGCCAGATCAGCTACCGGTACGTCGCGGCCGGGCTCGACCGGGCCCGCGGCGCGGCCGAGATCACCATCACCGGGCCGGAGTCAGAGCCCCCCGCCGACGCCAGCGGGATCCACCAGCAGGGCGCGGAGTTCTGGACCCTGGCCATGACCCGCGAGCTCGACGACCTGATCCTGGACCTGCGCACCAACGAGCCCGAGCTGGGCACCTGGGTGCTGCGCACCGCGGGCGACGCGGGCCAGGTGCTGGCCTACGACGAGCTGCTCCGGAACGAAAAAGACGACTGGCTGGCCAATGAGATCACGCACTACCTCAAGCGCACGCTCAAGCGGCTGGATGTAACCAGCCGCAGCCTCATCGCGCTGATCGAGCCGGGCAGCTGCTTCGCCGGCTGCCTGCTCGAGCTGGCGCTGGCCGCGGACCGTTCCTATCAGCTGGCCGGGGTGTTCGAGGACGAGGACCCGGACGCCACCCCGGCCGCGATCACCGTGGGCCCGATGAACCTGGGCCCGCTGCCCATGGGCAACGGCCTGACCCGGCTGCAGACCAGGTTCCTGGGCGACGACGACGCCCTGGCCGCGGCCGGGAAATCCGCCCACGAGCCCCAGCTCGCCGCGGACGCCGAACAAAAGGGCCTGGTCACCTTCGCCCCCGACGACATCGACTGGGCCGACGAGGTGCGGATCGCGATCGAGGAGCGGGCCAGCTTCAGCCCGGATGCGCTGTCCGGGCTGGAGGCCAACTACCGGTTCGCCGGCCCGGAGACCCTGGAGACCAAGATCTTCGGCCGGCTGAGCGCCTGGCAGAACTGGATCTTCTACCGCCCCAACGCCTCGGGGCCGGACGGCGCGCTGCGCAAGTTCGGCACCGGGCAGCGGGCCGATTTCGACCGGAAGCGAGTTTGAGCAGTGGCCGCCGCTGATTACGACGAGAAGATCCCGAACAACGTCGACCTGCGCGAGGACCGGCGGCTGCAGCGGGCGCTGGAGTCCTGGCAGCCGAACTTCCTGCACTGGTGGGAGTCGATGGGCCCGGCGCTGCCCACCGAGGACGTCTACCTGCGCACCGCGGTCAACGTGGGCCGGGAGGGCTGGGCTCACTTCGGGCACGTGGCCATGCGGGACTACCGGTGGGGCATCTTCCTGGCCGAGCGGGACGCCGGCCGCCAGATCGGGTTCGGCCAGCACAAGGGCGAGCCGCCCTGGCAGCAGGTGCCCGGCGAGTACCGCGCCGACCTGCAGCGGCTGATCGTGATCCAGGGCGACACCGAGCCGGCGTCGGTGGAGCAGCAGCGCAACCTGGGCGCGACCGCGCCGAGCCTGTATGACCTGCGCAACTTGTTCCAGGTCAACGTGGAGGAAGGCCGGCACCTGTGGGCCATGGTCTACCTGCTGCACGCCTACTTCGGCCGGGAGGGCCGGGAGGAGGCCGAGGAGCTGCTGCACCGCAACTCCGGCAGCGTGGACGCGCCGCGGATCCTGGGCGCGTTCAACGAGGAGACCCCGGACTGGCTCAGCTTCTACATGTTCACCTACTTCACCGACCGGGACGGCAAGTACCAGCTCGGCACGCTGAAGGAATCGGCGTTCGATCCGCTGAGCCGGACCTGCGAGTTCATGCTCAAGGAGGAGGCGCACCACATGATGGTGGGCACCACCGGCGTGGACCGGGTGGTGGAGCGGACCGCCCAGGTGATGGTGGAGAACGACACCGACGACGTGGCCGCCCGGGGGGTCATCCCGCTGCCGGTCCTCCAGAAATACCTGAACTTCCACTACTCGGTCTCGCTGGACCTGTTCGGCGGGGAGACCTCGACCAACGTGGCCAACTACTACACCGCCGGGATCAAGGGCCGCTGGCTGGAGGACCGGCGCAATGACGACCACAAGCTCACCGACGACGCGATGCTGGTGGACGCGCTGACCGTCGACACCATGACTGGCGAACAGAGCATCGGGCAGACCGAGGTCTGCGCGCTGACCGGGCTGAACACCGACCTGCGCCGCGAGTACATCGCCGACTGCGCCGGCGGCGTCAAGCGGTGGAACCGGATCCTGGAGCAGGCCGGGCTGCCGCAGCGGCTGAAGCTCCCGCACGTCGCGTTCAACCGCAAGGTCGGCGCGTTCTCCGGCATCGAGGCCAGCCCCGACGGCGAGAAGCTGTCCGCGGACGAATGGGACCGGCGCCAGAGCCAGTGGCTGCCCACCGACACCGACAAGACCCACGTCCGCTCGCTGATGCGGCCGGTCTACCAGCGGGGCAAGATCGCGGCCTGGATCGCCCCGCCCCGGCAGGGCATCAACGGGCAGCCGTTCGACTACGACTACGTCCACCTCAGCTGAGCTCAGGCGACCTGCGCCGCCAGGTCAGGCACAAAGCCCAACACGGCTAGCCCAGCACGGCTAGCCCAGCACGGCTAGCCCAGCACGGCTAGCACAGCACGGCTAGCACAGCACGGCTAGCACTCCCGGTCGCGCCGCAGCAGGTCGAGGACCTCTTCCGGGTTCTCGGCCGAGACCCGGATCATGGCCCGCACCGCGTCGGCCAGCGAGACCCGCGGCACGCCCAGCTCGACCGCCGCCGAATCCGCCCACCCGGTCAGCTGCCGGTACAGCTCGGGGCTCAGGTCCAGGGTGATCCGCACCGGCTTGGACCGGATCGCGGTCCGGCCCGCCGGCCCCGCGTCCGGCCCGGCGCGCCGCGCCGCCGCGGCCGCCATCTGCGCCTTGCGCAGCTCGCGTTCCTTCTGCGGGCTCATGACCGGCCCCTCATGACCGCACCGAACACAGCGGGGCGCAGCGCTCGATCAGGTCCCTGGCCACCTGCCGCCACACGTCGGTGCCCGCCTGCTTGATCGGCACGCCGAAGCTCTGCGCGTAGACCTCCCGCCGGGGCACGGTGGTGGCCAGCACGTCGTAGCCCAGCCCGGCCAGCGCCTCCCGGGCGTCGGTGGTGGAGTGGGCCCGGGCCACGCACCGGTTCAGCAACACCGCCGAGCGCAGCGGCGTCGCCCTGACCTCCCTGATCTCGGCGATCTCGTCCCGCACCGGTGTGGTCCGGTTGATCTCGATCGGGCTGGGCGCGCACGGGATCAGCACCTCGTCCACGTACCGCAGCGCCGAACGCGCGATCCCGGCGTGGTCCTCGATCTGCGGCGTGTCGATGATCACCACGTCGTCACCGGCGGCGATCTCGGGCAGGCGGCGGTGCAGTTCCCGCGAGGGCAGGGCCACGATCCGGAACGGGAACGCCGCCTGCTGCGGCGCCAGCCCGGGATACATGGCGGCCAGGTCGGACCACTCCAGGGCGCTGCCGGCCGGGTCGGCGTCGACGAGCAGCACGCTGTTGCCGGCCTGTGCGAAAACATGTGCCAGCCAGACCGCGGATGTGGTCTTGCCTGTGCCCGGCTTCAAGTTGGCCAGGGCGAGGCTCAGCCCTGTCATCCAGGCATTATCGCAGTGTCGGGCCCGGAGCGATAGCGAACGCCCTGATGCCGGGCCGCCAATGGGCCAGGTCGGTGCAGTAATACAGTATTTACTGCATTACTGCGAGTAGGGGCGAAGGGGATTCCCCCAGGTAACGCCACCGCTGGCGGTCGCGCGGGCCGGGCCCGGCATCGTTACCTCATTGTTATCCGGTGCCTGCTCAGCTGATGGTGGCCCGGCGGGCCGCGAAACGCTCGTGCCTGGCGTGGTCCTGCTGGCCCAGGAAGGCCCGGAACGGGCCCAGCCGGTAGGCCGGCCCGTCCCGTGAGTCGGCCATCTCCAGCTCGAAATCCTGGCTGAGCTGACGCAGGTGCTCGAGCACGGCGGCGGGCCGCAGCGGCGGGGCCAGCTCGGCGATCTGCCGGGCGGTCAGGAAGTCAGCCCGGGACCGCAGCACGCGGAACACCGGGTCCTGCACGTGCGCCGCGTCGTCAGCCGCCAGCGGAGCACCCGCGTGCTCCAGGGCACGGCGGATGGCGGTCCCGACCGCCTCGGCCACCGGGGGCGGGAACGCGTTGCCGATCTGCCGGTACCTGGCCGTCTTCCGGCCGCTGAACCGCCAGCCCCACTCGTCCCGCCAGCCCTGCAGCCTGGTCACCATCTCACAGGTCAGCCGGGGCGCCATGGTCACCTCGGCGTCCGGGCCCGGGGCCTGGTCGGCCAGGCCCAGGCCATCCACGCCGAGTGCGGCCCAGGCCTGCTTGGCCCGGGTCGGGCCCAGGTCGGCGCCGCCGTGCTTCTTCGAGCCGCCCACGATCGTGGGCGCGATCCGGTCCGCCCGCCGGGCCCAGGCCGGCGCGCCGGGCCAGCCCCGCGCGGCCATCAGGTCGCCCAGCGTCTCGCCCACCGTGGCCGGCCCGGCGGCCGACGGGACCGGCCAGCGGAACCAGGGCGCGTCCGCCGCCCGCAGCGCGACCAGCACGGTCCGCGGCCGCAGCTGCGGCACGCCGAAGTCCGACGCGTGCAGCAGCCGCCAGCCGGGCACGTAGCCCAGCTCCCGGAGCCGGTCGCAGACGTGCTGCCGGTAGGCGCGGAACCGGCCGGTGCTCAGCCCCCTGACGTTCTCCAGCAGCAGCGCCCGGGGCCGCATGACCCCGCACAGCTCCACGGCCCAGGCGTACAGGTCACGCTCGTCGGTGGCGCCGAGCTGGCGGCCGGCCACGGTGAACGGCGGGCAGGGCACCCCGCCCGCCAGCAGGGCCACCTCCCGGTAGTCGCGAGGCCGCCACAGCGCCGGGTCGGCCACGTCCCCTTCGGCCACCTTCCAGGCGGGCCGGTTGGCCCGCAGCGTGGCGCATGCCGCCGCGTCGAGCTCGACCGCCAGCGCGTGCTCGAAGCCGGCCCGCTCCAGCCCGAGGGCCTGCCCGCCCGCCCCGGCACAGATCTCGACCACCTCAAGATCTGCCACCCCGGCCTCCTTAGGTCGCCGCCGCCGAACCCCGGAAAACCCCTCAATGCTGATCGATCAATAGTGCCGCACCGCCCGCCGCCGCGCGGCGCATCCCGCCGCGTGTCTTTGACGTCCCCTCAGCCAGCCAGGACTCTAGCGCCGTGCTACGACATTACGAGCCGGCCGCGGCGGATTCCTCCTGCCGGGCCCGGCGCGGCGAGCGGCCGCGCGGGCGCGGGGCCGGCTGCTTCCTGGCCAGCTCCTCGGGCAGCGGCAGCAGCGGGTTGGACGTGCTGTCCACCACGGTCTCGGCGATGTCGACGACCTTCAGCCCGCCGGCCCGGGCCACGTTGCGCAGCAGGTCGAATGCCTGCCTGGGCCGCATCCGGTGCCGTTCGGCCAGCACCCCGATGGCCTGCTCGACCCGGACCCGGGCGGTCAGCGCGTGCTCGAGCTGGGCTATGGTCACGGCCAGCCGGGCGGCCTCGCCCGCCTCGCCCCCAAGAGTGTCCGCCGGCGGGCCCGCGGGCGGCGGCGCCGGCGCTCCCAGGTCGGCGGCCAGCAGGTCGGCTAGCACCATGGCGCTGGTCAGGTCGGCCGCGTGCTCCGCACCGACCTGCCAGCCCTGCCCGGACCGGCGCACGATCAGCCCGTCCGGGGCACCCTCGGGCCGCGTCTTCGCATCCATGTCTGTGTCTGTCCGTTCCCCTGGCCGTCCTGTGTGGGCGGGCACCGCGGACCGTTCTGATATCAAAAGATTTTAGGCCGAACGGTCCGTGGTATCAGTGCCCCGGTTACCCCGCGCTGACCGCGGCCAACCGCTCGCGGACCTGCGCCGCCGACGGGTTGACCAGCGCGGTGCCGTCCGGCAGCACCACGGTGGGCACGGTCTGGTTGCCGCCGTTGACCGACATCACGAACTCGGCCGCGACCGGGTCGCGTTCGATGTCCACCTCGGTAACCTCGATGCCGTCCCTGTTCAGCTGGCGCTTCAGGTTCCGGCAGAAGCCGCACCAGGTGGTGGTGTACATGGTCAGCTGGCCGGACACCCGCCGCCTCCTCGAATCAGTGGAAATACTGGATCGTGTAACACCGGCGGGGCGGTTTGCGTTCCCTGGAGGGAGGATCGGGTGACTGAAGTGGCGTCCGAGGCGCCCGATGCGGTGCTGGCCGCACTGGACCCCGAGCAGCGCGAGGTGGCCCTGGCCACCCGCGGGCCGGTGTGCGTGCTGGCCGGCGCCGGGACCGGCAAGACGCGGGCCATCACGCACCGGATCGCTTACGCCGCCGCGGTCGGACACCTCAACCCGGCGCACGTGCTGGCCCTCACCTTCACCGTGCGGGCGGCGGGGGAGATGCGGGGCCGGCTGCGGCAGCTCGGCGCCGGGCAGGTGCGGGCCTCGACCTTCCACGCCGCCGCGCTGCGCCAGCTCAACTACTTCTGGCCGCGGGTGGTCGGCGGCCGCCCGCCCCGGCTGGTCGACTCCAAGGCCGCCCTGGTCCGCGAGGCAGCCAAGCAGGCCGGGGTCCGGCTGGACAGCCCGGGGGTGGCCGACGCCGCCGCCGAGATCGAGTGGGCCAAGGCCCTCCAGGTCCGGCCGGACGGCTACCCGCGCGCGGCCCGGGCCGCGGGCCGCACGCCCGCGGCCGGCCCGGACCCGGTCGCGGCGGTGTTCGCCGGCTACGAGCGGCTGCGCCGGGAGCGGAACCTGATCGACTTCGAGTCGGTGCTCGAACTGACCGCGGCCATCGTGCTCGAGCACCGCGGCGCGGCCGATCAGGTGCGGGCCAGCTTCAGGTACTTCGTGGTCGACGAGTACCAGGACGTGAACCCGCTGCAGAAGCTGCTGCTCGACGCCTGGCTCGGCGACCGCGACGAGCTGTGCGTGGTGGGCGACCCGCACCAGGTCATCTACTCCTTCACCGGCGCCACCCCGGCCTACCTGACCGGTTTCGCCGCGGAGTACCCCGGCGCCACGGTGGTCCGGATGGTGCGCGACTACCGCTCCACACCGCAGGTGGTCGCGGTGGCCAACCAGCTCCTAAGGGGGTACGGGGGGACGGGTAGTCCCCCCGTGCGCGGGGGGGGCTTGGGGGGGGTTGTCCCCCCCGGGCCAGCACTCATTTCGCAGCGGCCGCCGGGACCGCAGCCGGTGCTGACTCAGTTTTCCGACGACCCGGCCGAGGCGGCCGGGCTGGCCATCCAGGTCCGGGCCCTGCTGGCCGGGGGCGTGCCGGCCAGGGAAATCGCCATCCTGGTCCGGGTCAACGCCGACACCGAGCGGTTCGAGCGGGCCCTGGGTGAGGCCGGGGTCCCGTACGTGGTGCGCGGCGCCGAGCGGTTCTACGAGCGGCCCGTGGTGCGCCAGGCGCTGGTCCTGCTGCGCGGCGCGGCCCGCGGCGCCGACCCGGGGGACGCCCTGCCCGCCGCGGTCCGGGACGTGCTGACCGGCATCGGCTTCAGCGCGGCCGCCGTCCCGGGCGGCGGCGCCGCGGCCCGCGAGCGCTGGGAGTCGCTGGCCGCCATCGCCCAGCTGGCCGACGACCTGTACGCGGCCCGGCCCGGCGCCACCCTGGGCGACTTCGCGGCCGAGCTGACCCAGCGGGCCGACCTGGGCCATGCCCCGGCGGTCGACGGCGTGACGCTGGGCTCGATGCACGCGGCCAAGGGGCTGGAGTGGGACGCGGTGCTGCTGCCCGGCCTGGTCGAGGGGCTGATGCCGATCGTGCACGCCAGGACGGCGGAGGCGATCGAGGAGGAAAGGCGGCTACTGTATGTCGCGGTGACCAGGGCCCGCGAGCACCTGTACCTGTCCTGGTCGCCGGCCCGGGCGCCGGGCCGGGGTGCGGCCCGGTCGCGGTCGCGGTTCCTGGACGGCCTGCGCCTGTCCCGGCGCGGACGGTGAGGTGACGATGGGCCAGGCGCTCGAGGCGCTGCTCGACCTGCTCGACCTGGAGCAGATCGAGGTCAACATCTTCCGCGGGCGCAGCCCCGACGAGCGGCGGCAGCGGGTCTTCGGCGGCCAGGTGGCCGGGCAGGCGCTGGTCGCCGCCGGGCGCACCGTCCCGCCGGAACGGCCGGTGCACTCGCTGCACGCCTACTTCATCAGGCCCGGCGACCCGTCCGTGCCCATCGTCTACGCGGTGGACCGGGTGCGGGACGGGCGGTCGTTCACCACCCGCCGGGTGTCGGCCATCCAGCACGGCGAGACGATCTTCACCCTGTCCGCGTCCTTCCACCACGCCGAGCCGGGCCCGGTGCACGCCGACCCGATGCCGGACGCGCCGCCGCCTGAGCAGCTCGAGCGGAACACCGACCGGGTGGCCCGGGTGTTCGGCGAGCCGCGCTCCCCGCTGACTGGCCACCCGTTCGACCTGCGGTCGGTCGGGCCGCTGTCGGTCGAGGCCGAACGTGACCCGTCGCTGCGCACCACCCGGAGCCTGGTCTGGCTGCGGGTGGACGGCGAGCTGCCCGACGACGAGCTGCTGCACGTGTGCCTGATGACCTACGCCTCGGACATGACGATGCTGGACAATGTGCTGCTGGGCCACGGCCTGTCCTGGGCCGACGGCCGCACCTCGGGAGCCAGCCTGGATCACGCCATGTGGTTCCACCGGCCGTTCCGGGCCGACCGCTGGCTGCTGTACGCGCAGGACTCGCCGGTGGCCCACGGCGCCCGCGGCCTGGCCCACGGTGAGGTGTTCAGCGCCGCGGGCGAGCTGGTGGTCTCGGTCATGCAGGAGGGCCTGATCCGGGTCCGCCCGTAGTGAAGTCACCGTGAACGCGCAGGTCAGGCCGGCGCTTGAATTTTGCAGCAAAAGCCCAGGTCAAAAAAGTGTTGCCGCATTCCGGGGCAGCATTTAGGCTGCCTACATGTCCGTGGGCTAGTTGCCGACACTCCTGGAGGGAGGTGCCCAACGTGACGAACTTCAACACCAGCGAACTGCTGGTCGCTGCCTGGCGTCCGCGTCCGGGTGCCTTCAGCCCGCGCGTCGGCCTCCTGGGGACAGGTCCGTGCACCACCGGCGCGCTTCCCATTCCGCATGTCCCGGCCATGGGCGCTCCGGCGGTTCAGCTCCGGCAGACGAATAACTACATGACCAGCGTTGGCGCCGTTGGCGTCGACACCGCAGGTCCGCCTCCAGATAGGGCACCGGCCTAAACAGGCCGGCCGAGATCCCCTTGAGGCCGCGGACCCGCACACAGGGTCCGCGGCCTAGTTATTTGGGCTTAGGTCCCCAGACGGGCGAGAAATCGCGCGACGAGTTAGCAGGACCGGCAAGCGAGAGGGGATGCACCGATGCAGTGGCGTGAAGCCACCGTCGGCAGGCAGGACGCGACGGGGTTCGAGGCGTACAGCTCCGCGGGACAGGGGCCGGCTTTCAGCGTGGCGAGTCAGCTGGCCGTGGCCGGCCCGGCCACGGCACTCCCGATAGGGCTGGATCTTCCGTGCACGGAGGACCCGGAGCTGTTCTTCGCCGAGTCTCCGCAGGATGTGGAGCAGGCGAAGGCCATGTGCCAGGACTGCCGGGCCAGGCTGGCTTGCCTGGCCGGGGCGCTGGAGCGCCGGGAGCCCTGGGGTGTCTGGGGCGGCGAGCTGCTGATCCGGGGCACGATCGTGCCCCGGAAGCGGCCTCGCGGACGTCCGCGCAAGACCGAAGTGGCCGCATAACCGCGGCTACCCACCGAAGGGCCGCGCAGGCAGGAACAGGGCCGCGCGGCCGGGGACAGGCACACAATGCACACAACGGAGTGGTCAGCATGCGTTTGTACGAGGAGCTCGCTCAGCAGCGAGCTCGCAGCAGTCTAGAACTAGCGGAGCGAATGCGCCCCGCCCGCCACCTGGCGACCCTGCGCCGCGCGCGCCGGATGGAGACCCGCGCCGAGCACCGCATGGTCGAAGCCTGGCGCCGGGCCGCGGAACTCCGCGCCACCATCGAGCCCGCGGACTACTGAAAGGCCAGGCCGCTGCCCGGGCCTCCCGCCCGGGCAGCGGCCTGCTTTCGCGTTGCCCCGGCCCGGTCAGCTGGTCAGGCTGGCCAACATGCCGGGCTGGTAGGTACCCCCCTTCTGGCCTGCGATCACGCCGAGCCGGTTGGCCGCGTTGATCATGGCCACCAGGCAGATCAGCGCGGCGGTCTGGTCGTCGTCGTAGTGCTTGCGCACCTGGGCCCAGGTCCCGTCGGACACGCCCTGGTAAGCGTCGGCGAGCCGGGTGCCCTCCTCGGCCAGCGCCAGCGCGGCCCGCTCGGCCTCGGTGAATACGGTGGTTTCGCGCCAGGCGGCGACCAGGTTGAGCCGGACAGCGGTTTCACCGGCGGCCGCCGCCACCGCCGCCGCCTCGCTGCAGGCGGCCCAGGTCAACGGCTACCCGGCGCTGATCCTCCGGCTCAACGGCGAGATCGACAGCGTGATAGCGGTACGCATTGACGACGGTCTCGTCACCGGGCTGTACTCCGTGCGCAATCCGGAGAAGCTGTCGCACCTGGAGCAGGAGACCACCCTGCGCCGCTGAGCCTCAGCGGCGGGAGCGGTGCGGCCGGAACTTGATCCAGGCCACCACGGCGATGGCCACCACCAGCAGCCAGGGCGAGAACAGCAGGTGCACGGTGACGCTGAGGACGATCAGGGCCACGATGACAAACAGGGCAAGGGCAATGATCCCGGGCATGACGATCGGTCTCCGTTCGGGTCAGGCTGGTTGCGGTCGGGTTGACCTGCTTCCAGGCTGCCGTCCGCGGCAGCCGCCGTCGATCGGGATCAGCCCCGGCTTGCCCCTGGAGTGCATCCCCGAGGGAATCAGGGTCATCCCTTAGAGCCGTGCCGTGTGGGCCACGGCCTGCTGCTCGCGCCAGGCGAGCGGGACCGCGGCCAGGATCAGCACGCCGGTCAGGGCGAACGCCGCCGGGTAGCCGGTGCGGACGCAGATCAGGCCGAAGACGGCCGGGCCCGCGCCGTACCCGGCGTCGTAGCTGAAATTCCACCGCGCGCTGGCCTTGGCCTCGGGCAGCTGCTCGATCAGCTGCGCGAACGTCGCGTTCTCGAGCACCCCGAACCCGGCGCCGAACAGCACCATGCCTGCGAAGATCAGCACGGGCGAGCCGAGCACCAGCATCGCGGTCGTGCCGAGCGCCGCCACGGCGAGCGCCGGGATGAGCAGCCGGGCGTGACCGTACCGGTCGCCGTGCCTGCCAGCCTGCCAGCGGCTGAGCGTGGCGGTGATCGCCTGCACGAGCAGCGCGGCCGAGCAGAGGCTGCTGGGGATCTGCTTCGCCAGCGGCAGGAACGAGTCCAGCACGCCGGCCGCGATGGTGGCGGCGGCGAAGATCAGCGGCAGCCGCAGCGCGGCGCCCGCCCTGCGCCTGGACCAGCGGGCACCCGCCCGCCGCCCCGAACCGGGTGCGCCTGCCATCCGCCCGGAGCCGCGGGTGCCCGGCCTCGGCCTGGCGCGGCCGGTACGGCGTTCCTCCCGCCCGCCCGGCAGCCAGCGGATCGCCGCCAGCGGCAGCAGGCCGGCCGTGGCCGCCATCGCCGCGGCCGCCGCGGCCAGGTGGTGTCCGGCCAGCCAGACCCCGGCCGGCAGCGCGACTACGGCCGGGACACCGGACACGATTCCGAGCAGGCCGAGCCCCTCACCGCGCCGTCCGGGCGGCAGCAGCTTGGCGGTGAGCGCGCCGGTGACCACGCCGCACAGGCCGAAACCGACCCCGCGGACCAAGCTGACGCCCATCAGGACGGCCTGGGGCTCGCGGGCCAGCATGGCCAGGGCCGGCGTGCCGAGCAGCACGGCTCCGGCCGCGAGCACCATCCGGTAGCCGAACCGCCTGATCGCGGCCGCGGCCTCGGCCTCGGCCGCCACCGTGCCGAGCAGCAGGGACCCGGTGATCACCCCGGCCGCGGAGCTGCTGGCCCCGGCCGCCGCGGCCAGCATCGGCATCACCGACAGCAGCAGGAAGAAGCTGGTGAGCGACGTGAACTCGGCCAGGAACGTCATGCCCAGCGGCACGCTGAGGAGCCGGGCCGGGACCGCGGCAGGCGGCTGCGCCTGCGTCAAAGTGCTCATAGCACGCACGTTAGGAGCCAGCCGGAACGCTGGTAAGGTCCGATTTCATGACGATTGAGTGGTCCGGTTTGAGTCCGGAGCTGCTGGTGCGGCTCGACCGTTCGGCCGGCCAGCCGCTGCGCGCCCAGCTGGAGGCCAGCCTGCGGGAGGCGATCAGGGGCGGCCGGCTGCGCGCCGGGGAACGGCTGCCGTCCTCCCGGGAGCTGGCCCGTGCGCTCGGCGTCTCCCGCGGCATGGTGCAGGACTGCTACGGGCAGCTGCTGGCCGAGGGCTACCTGACCAGCCGCACCGGGTCCGCCACCCGGGTCGCCGGCCTCGGCGGCCAGCAATCCGGCGGCCAGCAGGCCGGCCGGCCCGCGGCAGGCCCGGCCACGGTCTCGCCCGCGGCGCCCTGGCTGCCCCCGCCGCCTCGCCATCCCGCGGAACCGCCGCTGATCGCGGACTTCGAGCACGGCGTACCTGACCTGTCCAGCTTCCCGCGGACCGACTGGGCCTGGGCCATCAAGCAGGCGTGCACCCAGGCCGCCGCCGCGGACCTGGGCTACGGCGACCCGCGCGGCAGCGCGGTGCTGCGCGAGGTCCTGGCCGGTTACCTGCGGCGGCTACGAGCCGCCGACGCCAGCCCGGCGCGGATGATCGTCAGCACCGGCTTTGCCCAAGGAGTCAACCTGGTCCTGCGCGCCCTGGCCCGCCAGGGCGGCGTGACCTGCGTGGCCTTCGAAGACCCCGGCTACGGCAGCGCGCAGGCGGACGAAACAGTCCGCGCGGTCCTGGCCATGGGCATCCGCGTCGCCTACGTGCCGGTCGACGAGCAAGGCCTGGTGGTCAGCGAACTGGCGGCCAGCGGAGCCCAGGCGGTCGTGGTCACCCCGGCGCACCAGTCTCCCACCGGGGTGGTCCTGTCCCCGGCCCGGCGGCACGCGCTGCTGGACTGGGCCTGGCGCGGCGGCGGGTACGTGATCGAGGACGACTATGATTCAGAGTTCCGTTACGACAAAGAACCCGTCGGCGCGCTGCAGGGTCTAGCCCCGGACCAGGTCTTCCTGCTCGGAACGGCCAGCAAGGCACTGGCGCCCGCGGTCCGCCTCGGCTGGGTCCACGCCCCGGCCCCGCTGGCCGCAGCGGTCGCCGCCGAGAAGCAAATGAGCGACCGCGGCTCCTGCACGATCGACCAGCTCGCCCTGGCCACCCTGCTCACCACCGGCCGGTACGACCGCCACCTGCGCCGGATGCGGACGGTCTACGCCGCCCGCCGCACCGCACTGACCGGCGCGTTCGCCCGGCACGCGCCCCGGGTCCGGCTCACCGGACTCGTGGCCGGATTCCATGCTGTCGCGCCGCTGCCACCCGGCGCCGACGAGCAGGCGGTGATCGCCGCGGCGCGGGCCCGGCGGGTCGGTCTGCACGGCGTCGGCGACTACCGCGGCCAGCCCGACCCCGCGGCGCCACCCGCGCTGGTGATCGGCTTCGGCAACGTCCGTGAGCGAGCCATCGAGCCCGCCATCGCCGTCGTCGCCGACCTGCTCAGCTGACCAGGAAGGCGCCCAGGGAACCGGCCCAGCCGCAGCGCCAGCACGGCCGCGTTAGACCCGGCCGTAGACGGGGATGGCCGCCCCCGAGATCAGGGCGGCGCCGTCGGAGACCAGGAAGGCCAGCACCGCGGCCAGCTCGGCCGGCTTGGGCCACAGGTCGTGCCTGGCCTTGGGCAGCGCCGCGCGGTTGGCCGGCGTGTCGATGATGCTCGGCAGGATGCAGTTGACCCGCACGCCGTGCTCGCGGCCCTCGGCGGCGGCCGCGTCGACCAGGCGCACCACGCCGAGCTTGCTCACGCTGTAGGCGAAGCTGTTCTCGCCGTTCTGCACGGCCACCCGGCTCGACACGTGCACGATCGCCCCGCCGCCCTGCGCGCCGAGTACCGGCATGGCGTGCTTGGTCACGATCGCGGCGGTGACCAGGTTCAGCTCGAGCTGCTGCCTGAGGGTGGCCACGTCAAGCTCGGCCAGCGGCTGCGGCGGGGTGTAGCCGCCGATGACGTTGACCACCGCCCCGGCCGGCGGTGCGGAGGCCAGCACGGCCGCGACGCTCGCCTCGTCCAGCGCGTCCACCGTGGCGTGGTCCACACCCGGATGCCGGTCGGCCTCGGCCGGCAGCCGGGAATCGGCGGCCAGTACGGACGCGCCGTCGGCCGTAAGCCGCTCGACGACGGCCCGGCCCAGGGCCCCGCCCCCGCCGAGCACGATGATCCTGCGGCCGGTCAACACGCGATCCGTCATATCCGCCTCTCTGGCCAGGGGTCTCCTAGTGGCGGATCATAGAGGGACGCTCCGGCGGCCAGGCAGCCAGGGCGGGCTGAGCGCGGGAGGAGCAGGGTGACATGCGGATTACGGTGCTCGGGGCGGGATCGTGGGGCACTACTGTCGCCTCGCTGCTGGCCGGGCGGCACGACTGCATCCTGTGGGCCCGCGATCCCGAGCTGGCCGGCCAGATCCACGAGAGCGGTGTCAATCCCCGCTACCTGCCCGGCTTCACGCTGCCCGGCGGGCTGCGCGCCACGGCCGACCTGGAAAAGGCCATCCACGACGCCGACCTGCTGGTGGTCGGGGTGCCCACCCGGGGGTTCCGGGCCATCCTGGCCGACGCGCGCCCGTACCTGCGACCGTGGATCCCGGTGGTCAGCCTGGCCAAGGGCTTCGAGCGCGAGTCGGTGCTGCGGATGACCCAGCTCATCTCCGAAGAACTGCCCGGCCATCCCGCGGCCGCGCTGACCGGGCCCAATCTGGCCAAGGAAATCATGGCCGGGCAGGCCGCGGCCAGCGTCATCGCCACCGAGGACCTGGCCGTGGCCCGGGCCCTGCAGGCCGTCATGCAGCGCGGCATGTTCCGCATCTACATCAACCACGACGTGATCGGCTGCGAGCTCGGCGGCGCGCTGAAGAACGTGGTGGCCATCGCGACCGGCATCGCCGAGGGCCTCGGGGTGGGAGACAACACCCGGGCCGCGGTGATCACCCGCGGCCTGGCCGAGCTGACCAGGCTGGGCACGGCCATGGGCGGCGAGGCGGCGACCTTCGCCGGGCTGGCCGGCATGGGCGACCTGATCGCGACCTGCATGAGCCCGCTCAGCCGCAACCGGACGCTGGGCGAGCAGCTCGGCGCGGGCCGTACCCTGGACGAGGTTCTGTCTGGCACCCCCACCGTGGCCGAGGGCGTGGGCACCGCCTTGCTGGTGCGTGAGCTGGCCGAGCGCTACGGGGTGGCGATGCCGGTGTGCGACGAGGTGCACCAGGTGCTGACCGGGGCGATCCCCGCGGCCGAGGCCTACCGCGGGCTGCGCAGGCAAGCGCCGGCCGGCCACGAGCGCGAGCCGGGCTGACCGGCGCTGCTCAGCGCGGCGCCATCCTGATCGCGCCGTCCAGCCGGATCGTCTCGCCGTTGAGCATCGGGTTCTCCACGATGTGGGCGGCCAGCGCCGCGTACTCGGCGGGATCGCCGAGCCGGGCCGGGTGCGGCACCTGCTCGCCCAGCGACTTGATCGCCTCCTCCGGCAGCCCGCCCAGCAGCGGCGTGTTGAACAGGCCGGGCGCGATCGTCATCACCCGGATCTTCAGCCGGGCCAGGTCACGGGCGATGGGCAGGGTCATGCCGACGATGCCGCCCTTGGACGCGGAGTAGGCCGCCTGGCCGATCTG
The DNA here is from genome assembly GCA_963835775.1 of uncultured Actinomycetes bacterium. Lineage (GTDB taxonomy): Bacteria > Actinomycetota > Actinomycetes > Streptosporangiales > Streptosporangiaceae > Palsa-504. The sequence continues at coordinate 143,576 of CAWIHB010000024.1, forward strand.
CCCCTCGAACGCCGCCACCGACGCGGTGTTGACGATGACCCCCCGCTCGCCGTCCTGCTCGGCGGCCTGGCTCATCCGCTGTGCGGCCAGCCGGATGACGTTGAACGTCCCGATCAGGTTGACCTGGATCACCCGGGCGAACACGTCAAGCGGGAACGGTCCCTGGCTGCCCACGGTCCGGGCCGCGGTGCCGATGCCCGCGCAGTTGACCACGATCCGGGGCACGCCGCCGGCCAGGGCGCCCGCCGCGTCAAGCGCCGCGTCCACATCGTCCGGGCTGGTCACGTCGCCGGGGGAGAACGCCGCCCGCGGTTCCATGGTGGCCGCGACGGCCCGGCCGTCGGAGCCGGGCAGGTCGAGGATGACCACCGACGCGCCGCCCGCGTGCAGCCTGCGGGCCGTGGCCAGGCCGAGCCCGGATGCCCCGCCGGTGACCAGGGCGATGTTTCCTTCGATGTTCATGCGCGCCTCCCTGCCAGCCCGCGCCGCGCCGCGCGCGGCGTGTCCAATAGCGTACTGACCAAGGTGATCGCCCAGGAGGAGGTAGCCGCGTGACCGCGTCCGAACCCGAGGGGCCACCGGCCAGCAGCGGGCCGCTGGCCGGTGTCCGCGTGCTGGAACTGGCTGGCCTGGGGCCGGGGCCGTTCTGCGCCATGATGCTCGCCGATGCCGGCGCGGCCGTGCTGCGGATCGACCGCCCCGGCCCGGCTCCGACCCCAGGAGCCTCGCCCGAGCGCGACCTGATGAACCGCGGCCGCCGGTCGGCCGTGCTCGACCTGAAGCACCCGCGCGCGGTGGACGCGCTGCTGCGACTCATCGACACCGCGGACGTGCTGCTCGAGGGCTTCCGGCCCGGCGTCACCGAGCGGATGGGGGCCGGGCCCGAGGTGTGCCTGGCCCGCAATCCGCGGCTGATCTACGCCCGGATGACCGGGTGGGGGCAGGACGGGCCGCAGGCCCCCATGGTGGGTCACGACATCGGGTACATCGCCCGCACCGGCGCTCTGCACGCCCTGGGCCGGGCCGGCGGCCCGCCCCAGTTCCCGGCCAACCTGCTCGGCGACTTCGGCGGCGGCGGGATGCTCATGGCCTACGGCATCTGCGCGGCCCTGGTCGAGCGGGCCACGTCCGGCCGGGGCCAGGTGGTCGACGCCGCCATCGTGGACGGCGTGGCGTCGCTGCTGGCCATGCCGTGGATGTTCGTGGCCCAGGGTCGCTGGCGCGACGAGCGGGGCGTGAACCTGCTCGACGGCGGGGTGCCCTGGTACGACGTGTACGAGACGGCGGACCGGAAGTGGCTGGCCGTCGGCGCGCTGGAGCCCAGGTTCTACGCCGCGCTGCTGGCCGGGCTGGGCCTGACCGACGCGCCGGACCGCGACGACCCGCGGAACTGGCCCGCGCTGCGCGCCCGGCTGGCCGCCCGGTTCGCCGAACGGACCCAAGCCGAGTGGGCCGCCGCCTTCGCCGGCAGCGAGGCCTGCGTCGAGCCGGTCCTGTCGCTGCACGAGGCGGCCCGCGACCCGCACCTGGCCGCGCGGGAGACGTACGTGACCAGGGACGGGGTGATCCAGCCGGCGCCGGCCCCCCGCTTCTCCCGCACCCCGGGAGCATTGTCCCAGCCGCCGCCCGCGCCCGGCCAGCACACCACCGAGGCCCTGGCCGACTGGGGCCTGCCGGATGCCGCCGACCTGATCGCCTGCGGCGCCGCCGTGCAAGCCTGAACGTACAACCCCGCTAGCGCCCCGGAGGTCGTCATGCAGGCTGCCGTCGTCACGTCGTTCGACTGCCCGCCCCGCTACCAGGAGTTCCCGGTCCCCGTCCCGGCCGGCGAGCACGAGATGCTCGTCGACGTGCTCGCCGCCGGGCTGCACCCGCGCGTCCGGTCGCAGGCCGACGGATCGCACTACACCAGCACCGGCGACCTGCCGCTGGTACCGGGGATCGACGGCGTGGGGCGCGGACCAGACGGCCTGCTGCGCTACTTCCTGCTGCCGGACACGCGGGTGGGCACGATGGCCGAACGAACCGTCATCGACACCCGGCGCAGCATCGTGCTGCCGGACACTACCGATCCGGTCGCGGTGGCGGCGGCGATGAACCCGGCCATGTCGTCCTGGGTGGCGCTGCGCCAGCGGGTGTCCTTCCAGGCCGGCCAGGACGTGCTCGTCCTGGGGGCGACCGGCAGCGCCGGCCAGCTGGCCGTGCAGATCGCCAGGCTGTTCGGCGCGGGCCAGGTCATCGCGGCCGCCCTGCGCGCCGCCCGGCTGCAGATCGTCGGCAGCGGCCAGGGCTCGGTCAGCCCGCGGGAGTACCTCGCCGAGCTGCCCGCCCTGGCCCAGGCGATCGCCTCCGGCGCACTCGACGTCGACGCCCGCGCCGTGCCGCTCGCGCAGGTCGAGCAGGCCTGGGCGGCCGGCGACGCCAGCCACCGCGTCGTCCTGGTCCCGTAGCCGGGGGCCCGCCTCAGCCACCGGGTGTGAAGCCGGCCGCCTCGTACCTGCTGTTGACCAGCCGCTTGTTGGCCGCCACGGCCTCGGGCTTCAACCCCGCGATACCGCGCTGGCCGCCGCGATGGTCAGGTCGCACACGGCGGCCACCTCGCAGGCCTGGCCCAGGCAGTAGCCGTGCACGGCGGCGATGACCGGCTTGGGCAGGTCCCAGATGGCCTGGCCCAGCCGCTTGGGGTGCCCGACGTCCGCACCCGCGGCCACGGCCCTCAGGTCGCCGCCCGCGCTGAACGCCCGCCCGCTGCCCCGGATGACGACCGACCGGACGGCGTCGTCAGCCGCCGCCTGCTCCAGCAGCCGCAGCAGGCCGTAATGCACGGCGCCGTTGATGGCGTTCAGCGCCCGCGGCCGGTTCAGCGTGATCTCGGCCACGCCGTTGTCGCAGCGGTACAGCACCGGCTCGTCTCCCGGGGCTGTGGTCCCGGCCCCCGCCGCGGTGGCGGCTCCGGCCCCGGCTGCGGCCCGGCCGGAGGTGGTCCCGGCCTCGGTGGCGGGCTCGGCCTCGGTGGCGGGCTCGGGCTTCATCGGCAACCCCCGGCAAAAGATTCGACAGATGTATAATCTTCATCAGAAGGATACACGTCCCGCCGCCGCAGGCCCAGGGCCCGCCGGCTACTCGGCCAGCAGCACCAAGGCCGGCCGCTGGTACCGTCTGCGGACCGGTTCTGCGGCGATTATGTGGCATCTACCTGGACTAACGCATTGCTCCCGCCCGACGCCGCCCGATAGGAGAATGACTTACCAAGAAGTAAAATCTGATGGTCAGGGAGCCAGGCTCGCCCATCCTCGGCCCGGGTCTGTACTGGTGAGTAAAATTGGCTCGTGCCCCCGACGAATCGAGGAACGTTGCCCAAGGCCGTCAAGGTATCGCGTGAGGAAGAGCTCCTCCGCAACGCGATCCAGCTCTTCAGCCGCGGCGGTTTCCGGGAGACCAGCCTGCAGGAGATCGCCGACGAACTCGGCATCACGCGGCCGCTGTTCTACTACTACTTCGAGTCCAAGGAAGACCTGCTCTGGCGGATCATCGGCCATCTGGGTGACACCCTGCTCGAGCAGGCGCGGCCCATCGCCGTGGCCGACGAGCCGCCGGTGCGCCGTCTCACCCTGCTGTTCGAGCGGCACGTGGGCACGCTGCTGGAGAACGTGGACGCCTTCCGCATCTACTTCGCCGAGCGGAACCAGCTGTCCGGCAAGCGGGACCTGCGGCTCAAGCGCGGTGAACGGCTCTACCACGAGCTGATCACCGAGGTCGTCCTGGAAGGGCAGCGGCTCGGCGAGATCCGGCCCGGTGACGCGCACCTGGCCACCCGCCTGGCCATGGGCACGGCCAACTCGGTGCTCCGCTGGTACACCCCCACCGGGGCGATCGCCCCCCAGGACCTGATGTCCGCCACCGTCGAGTACATGCTGGCCGGCCTGGCCCCCAAGAGCTGACCCCCCGGCGCGTCCCCGGCGTCCGGCGCGGCGCGCAACGTGATGAAACCCGGTTTCACCACGTTAGGGCGGCGAGCCCGCACCACGCGCAACATGGCAGGGCCTGGATGCCGCGGTATCCAGGCCCTGCCGCGTTACTGGCGCGGCGCCAGCCACCGGGTGTGGATCCGGGCGTACCGCATCCGGCCTACCAGGCGGACGCGCAGCGTCTCCGGCGTGTTGTCGGCCGCGTCCCTGCTGATCTCCAGCCCGGCATACCGCACCGCCAGTTCGTTGGCGTCCACCACCATGCCCGGCGCGAGGACCAGCTCCACGTTGCCGCCGCGCACCCGCAGCTCGATGACCAGCTCGGGTCCGCTGAGGCGCTCAGCGGCAGAGGCTTGCGGCGCGCCGATAGGCGCGCCGCGCCGGGCGCGCGCCAGTCAAGCTCGGGCTTACGCTGGTGGCCCATTTCCTGCCCGGCTGGGAAAGCGGACCCACCGTTGTGTCAGAGCTGCACGGCCGCCTCGATGGTGAGGCGGCGTGCAGGACAGATAGTTTCAGGCCTGGAACATGGACCTATAGGCAAGAGTGGTATGTCTACGGACAACGCCCGCCGCCCCCGCCGTAGGCTGGTTATTCAGGGCACCATCCAGCTGTGAAACGGGCCGACCAGACGCCAGCGCTGTGCCGGGTCGCCGACTGACCATAGAGGCGACGATACAGCTCTGGCACTTCGCCAAGGATCTGGCCGTGATCGCGGGCAGCCGTTCCGGCTGGATGTGCAGCGCGGCAGGTGGAACGTCGCCGTGATCCCGATGGACGGAACCGTGATGGTTACTTCCAGTAGGTGGTTCGCGGCGACCTAGCTGCTTGCCGTCACGACTTAGGTCATGTCGGCGCCACCTGAGCCCACGGGGACCGGGGGTCCGAGCGGAGCCCGGTATAGGACGGCGGCGGCGACCAGCAAAGGCCTACGCCACTACGACTGGGCCATGCTGGAGGTGACCAGTGACGACACTCCCGGCGACGGCCGCGATCACGGGCACAGCGTGCTGCTGGTCCGCCGGCACCGCTACACATGCTGCGCATGCTGCGCGGCACCGTCATCCCGCCGCCCCGCCGAGACCGTACCCACCGCCAGCACTGGTCGCAATGGCGACGCCGCCAGCAGTACCGAGCCAGCCAGGCCCGCCGGCGCTGGAACGCCTACGCAGATGCCGCACCATGATGACAACGAACCACAGCTGCCGTAACAGTGGAACCTATCCACACGAATCATCGAAATGGATAGGAGAGATCCAAATGACCACCCAGTCCTACGCAGCTGCCTCCGGGCCGCGCTGGGAGGGGGCGGCGGCCTCGCCTTACACCCCGCCGTTCTCGGTCCAGGGCAGCTGCGTGCTGAGCGAGGATTACTTCCTCACCGATCAGCTGATCATCAACCCGGGCGACCTGGTCCGGCCGTTCATCCGGTCTGACGGCACGGTAGAGGCGCTCGTCGTGACGGCAGGAAATCTTGGGTACCTGCGCCGCGATCCGGCGGCGACCAGCGGCTGGACGTTCGTCCCGAATCGGCGCTGGGCCCGGATAAGGTCGCGGTCTGGCAAGACGGCGGCCTGTTCAGCTTCGCCATGCTGTTCGGCGGCGACACCGGCACGGTCAATATCTCCTCCGAGTACGGCGATCCGGGCGCCGTCCCGCTCAACATCGCCGGCCCGATCCCGCTGCAGCCGGACGTGACGGTGGTGTACAGCGCGCCGGCCGATGCCACCGCGGGCACGCTGTTCGTGGTGATGGCCGATGCGACGCTGAACGTGCTGGCCAAGGACCCCGCCGCGGGCTGGTCGCTGGTGCCTGTCCGCCAGGACGGGGCCACGCTGCAGGAACTGGACTGCTGGCGGGTGCAGCTGTCGGTCACCGACGCCAACGGCGCCGCCGTGGCCGGCGCGCTGGTGAGCGTGACCGCCGACCGGCCGGCCGGCACCTGGCAGGCCAGCAGCAGCACGCTGCTGGGACCGGGTGACCCGGCCACGTTCACCGCCGACGCTCGCGGCCGGGTCACCTTCGCCACCCCGGCGGTGGAGCTGGACGCCCCCCAGCTGAGCGTGCAGATCGTCTCCGCCGACGACGCCGGCGATGACGCCGCCCCGGCGATGATCAGCCCGGACGCGGACGTGCACGCGTTCCTGGCCGGCGCCGCGCCGCTGAACGACATGAAACCGCTGTCCGGCAGCTCTCTGGCGGACGCGCAAAAGGCCGACGGCACCCCGCTGTGCCCGGTGCTGGCCGGCCTGTCCGGCGACGATCAGGCCAACGCGGCCAGCGCGGTGGTCTCGGCCGTCAACCAGTGCGTCAAGGCCGGGCAGGGGGTTACCCCTGGTCCGGACGATGCCAAGTCGTGGACCCTGGACCTGTCCGGGAAGGTGCCCACCTACACCGGCTCCGCTAGCTCCGGCGGTACGCAGGCGTCGCTGCTGGCCGATCCGGAGCGGCTCGGGTCACTGTCGAGCTGGTGGGACAGCGTCAAGAACGACGCCGAGTCCGTCTTCCACGGCATACGGCACGACGCCATGCAGGTCGCCACCTGCACCGCCAACTGGGTCGAGGATGAGGCCAGCGGTGCCTGGCACTGGGCGGTCAGCCTGGCCGTCAGCCTGGAAACCGAAATCATCGGCGTGGCCGATTACGTGATCACCGACATGAAGTCGGCCATCCACGCCGTCACTGGGTTCTTCCAGAAGCTGGGCGCCGACATCGGCGATGTCATCACCTGGCTGCGGCAGAACATCGGCGAGCTGATCGCCGAGGCCGGGCAGAACGCCCAGCAGGTCGAGGCCTGGCTGGGCGCACTGCCCAAGACCGTCAACGACAAGCTGACCGACATCGGCCAGATAGCAGACAATTTCTTCGCTGACCTGGAGACCAGCATCGACGAGAAGATCGACTCGTTCCTGATGCCCGGCGTGGGGCAGCTGACCTTCAGCAGCTCGGTGCCCAGCCCGCCGTCAGGGGCCTTCGACATGGCGAAGTACCTCGGCGGCGTCCAGCACAACTGGCTGCTGGACAAGATCGAGTCCTTCTTTACCAACGACACCCCGGCCGAGCAGAACACCGAGCTGCAGAACGCCCTCACCAACCTGTCCGTCGCAGTGCAGGACGGCCTGCAGTTCGTGACCGACATCGGCAACCTGCTGTGGAGCGGGAGCGGGGACGTGAGCGGCCTTAAGGACCTGTTCGCCAGCAGCGACTCCTATAACGGGGCGCCGCTGGCCGAGCTTGTCGCCCTTCTCAAGCAGGCCGTGCACGATCTGCTGGCCTTCGCCGACGCGCTGGTCCAGGCGCTGATCGACCTGGGTATGGCGGCCATGAAACAGCTGGGGGACATGCTCTCGCACGGATTCGAGGAGATCCCGCTGGTCGGGCAGCTGCTGACCCGCTTCGGCGTCGACCCCACGTTGAACGTCGCGCACCTGGTCAGCCTGGTCCTGATGTACCCCGCCACCCTGGCCGCCCGGATCATCCACGGCTCCGACAGCACGCTGTTCCCCGCCAGCACCGGCCAGGACAGCGAGCTCGGGGTGGCCGCGCAGCTGGACTGGGCGTTCGGGCTGGGGCTGTCCGCCGCGATCGGCCAGGGCATCTGGGGGGCCGCCGACGCCGTCGGGGACCTGTCCCGGGTCGTGGGCAAGGAGCCGTCCGGCATCATCGGCTGGATCGACATCGCCTCCCCCCTCGTGCTGGCCATCCTGGGATGGCCCGGCGCGCTCAACCCCGACGGGACCACCGCGGCGCCGTTCGCCAACCTCATCGACGGCGACGGCCCCGACGGCGCGATGATCTGGCCGAACTGGCTGCTCGGGCTGGTGCCGCCGGTCGTCGGTCTGTGCGGCCAGTTCGCCGACTACTCCCCGCCCGCCGTCGAAGCGACAGACGACGCACCGGAGGAGTGGCCCGAAATCGGCCAGTACTTCACCATGGCCGCCGCCATCGCCTCCACCATCCTGGGCAGCATCTACAACTTCCAGAACGACCAGTCAGCCGAAACCGAGGCCGCTGGCATCCTCGGCAACGTGTCCAACATCATCGCCCCGTTCGCCACCAAGGAACTCGCCGAAACCACCGAGGGCGGATCGGAGATCATCAAGTTCTTCATCGACTACCTCGGCAACCTGGGCGCCGCGGCCTGCATGGGAGCGGCCTTGGAAGCATGAGGCAGCCCGGTCCGGGTCGGCTGCCACCAGCGGGGCCAGCGGCGTCAGGAACCTGGAGCCCCGGCCGCACTACCGAAGCCGGTCCGTCTGCAGCGGCGGACCCGGCTTCGGTCTTCGCCACGCCCGTACGGCTGGTGCCTCAGCCACGGGTCTGGCAGCTGCGCGCAGTTCTTCGGCGCCACCGACGCGATCCATGGGGTGACCGGCGGGATTCCGCGCATGTTCCGCGCGCCCCACGGAGCGTGGTCGCCGACCGTGCTGCAATGGTGCGAGCAGATGCGGATGATACCGCTGGACTGGTCGGTTGACCCGCGGGACTGGTCGCTGCCCGGCGTTGGCACCATTATGGAGAACACCCGGACCGGATCCATCATCCTGGAGCACGACGGCGGCGGTGATAGATCAGAGACTGTCGTCGCACTGGGCATCGTCCTGCCCCGCCTGCTGGACGAGGGCTTCCGTTTCCGCACCCCCTGACCCGAGCGTGCCATGGGCCGCCAGGGTGCTCAACTGGCCGGGAAGACGGCCTCGGGTCGTATCGTTCAGCTTCCCGAGCTGGCACGCTAGGTACGCGTGGCCCGCTTGCGGACCCGGGACGCCCAGCCGCAGAGCCTGCCGTAGTAGTCGAGCTGCTGTGGGTCCATCAGCGGGACGCTCATGCTGCCCTTCATGTCACGCAGCTGGCGTACGTAGTAATGCTTGACGGCCGCGCCGCCGGTCCCGGCGCCGGTCGTCCAGCCCAGGAACGGGTCGCGGGCGGCCTGGGTCAGCTGCTGGCCCATGACGACCCGTTCGCCTTGGTGCTGGTATTCGCTCGGGCCGGCGAACGGGGCCAGGACCGACTCTTGTGCCTCCTTTACCTGCAGGAACAGGGGTTCGTCGGGTCGGTCGCCGATCAGCAGCGTGACGAACGCCTCGGTTCCGACCGACCCGACGCCGACCACCTTGCGCGCGAAGTCGCCGAAGTAGTAGCGCCGCAGCACCTCCCGCTGGTCCGCCTGTAGCGTCTGCTGGTACTGCGCGACCGCGGTGCGCAGCTCCTCCAGGACGCCCGGGTAGAGCTCGATGGGAAAGCGTACGATCACCGGGTGAGCCGGCCGGATGCGGTATTGCCCCTCGACCTGGTCGCACATCTTCAGGAACGCCCGCAGGCTCGTGCGGCGGCGCGCCATGGCTATATCCCGGTGACGGCGGCGTACCGCCGCCTTCGGCTGGAGCGCGTCGAACAGCCTGCTCACCTCGTCGACATCGATCCGGGAATACCAGACCTCGAGGAAACGCATCGCCGCGTAGTTCGCCATCTCGGTGCGGTAGCTGCGGACGGTCAAGCGCGCGGCGGTATGGGCGTCGCGGTCGCTGAAGCCATTCTCCCGCGCCGCAACGGCGAAGCTGGCCGCCAGCCGCTTGACGTCCCATTCGAATGGCGCCGGGAGCGTCTCATCGAAGTCGTTGACATCGAAGACCAGGCGCCGGTCGGGCGCCGCATACATGCCGAAATTCAGCAGGTGAGCGTCACCGCAGGCCTGTACACGGATATCAGTCGTGGGCGTGTGCGCGAGATCCCAAGCCATTGGCGCCGCCGCGCCGCGGAAGTAGGCGAACGGCGAAGCCGCCATGCGCCCGTAGCGGATCGGTATCAGATCCGGCACCCGGGTCTTGGCCTGCTCCTCGAGAGTGACGACTGGGTCTGGCCGGTCCCGCGGTGGTGCCCAGTGGGCGTGGCTCGACCGGGATGCCGAGCTACGCCGTTGGCGGCCCCTAGCACGCCACTCATGAGGCGTAAGCACCTCATGCGGCGGGGCCAGGACGCCGGGCGAAACGTTGCTCATGAGACTACCGATCCTCGACCACTGACAGCCATGTGAATGCGGTCAGCGAATCCGGTTAAGGCCCGCGGCCATCTGAAGGCCTCAGCACGATCAAACTCTACAGAGCCCGTCAGGACCGGTCATGCTGCAGACAACAAGGCCAGTCCGGGTGGTCATATGCGTCATTCCAAGTGACACGCTGATCCTGTAGTACGCCGTCCGACCTAACTTGGAATTCGCTGCAGGGGAGGCCCGATGACCGGCCCGGAACACTACCGCCGTGGGAACCAGCTCCCGGCGCAGTACCCATGAAACGGTGAAATTCATTCCAGGCGTGGCAGCACGGACACTGTCAGCTGGAAGCGGTAAGGTAGTCAGTCTGGTTTATCGGCGGGGAGGCTCCCGGTGACCACTGCCGAAGACACAAATGAACAGGCCATCGCGGCGGGATACCACGCCAGCACGGGTGATGCTCCCGCCGGGACAAGTCCGTTTGGCGGCCTGGCCGCCGCCAGCGTCATCGCCAGTAATGCGAGGGCCGGCGACGGCATCGTCTACCAGGAGGGTGGCGGCGTTGGCTGGCTGATGATTCCCGCGGGCGTGCAGTACTACCTCGGCCGGGATATGCGTTCTGGGGTGCCGGTGCCCCGCGAGTTGCTCGCCGCCAGGACGGCCCCGCAGACGAGCCAGATTGACCTGGCCGGCTGCGCCCAGCCCGCCGCCTGCCTGGGCAGTGAATCCCGGGTCTGGGTCGTCGTCAGTGGTGACGAAAAGAGCCCCTATGGCGTCATCCCGCAGCGCGAGGCCTCGGTTCTGCGCCAGCGTTACGGACCAGAGGCGGAGCTCATCCGGCATGTCAAGGGCCTGACCGTGTTCCTGCTGGTGCGGACGTGAGACCCAAGCCAGGGGCCCGAGGTCCGGTCTGCCATGATCTCGTTTAACAGCCTGCTGATCGTCGGCGTGGTGGCCGTCGCGGTGCCTCTGCTCCTCGGGCTGGTCCCGGCCGTGAAGGTGCCGCCGGTGGTGCTGGAGATCCTGGCCGGGATCCTGGTCGGGCCGGAGGTGCTGGGCTGGGTGCATCTGGACGTGGCGGTCCGGGTGACCTCGGACCTGGGCCTGGGTTTCCTGTTGTTCATGGCCGGCTACGAGATCGACCTGCGGCGGTTCGACCGCCGGGTCCTTTCCCTGGCCGGCCGGGCCTTCGTCGCCTCCGCAGTGCTGGCTGTCCTGGTCGCCTACGGACTCCAGCTGGGCGGCCAGGTCAAGGACGGCCTGCTGGTGGGGATCACCTTGATGGCGACCTCGCTGGGGGTCCTGGTGCCCATTCTCAACGACGCGGGCCAGAGCGAGACAGGCTTCGGTCGTCTGATTATCGCCGCGGGGTCGCTGGCCGAACTCGCCCCGCTGGTCCTGCTGTCGGTGTTCTTCTCGGCGTCGTCGGCCAACCCGGGCGTGGAACTGGGACTACTGGCGGGATTCATCGGGTTCACCGCGGTCGTCGTGGTGGTGACCCAGCGGGTCAGGGAATTGGGGCGGTTGCGGGAGGTGGTGCACCGGCTGGAGAGCACCAGCGCTCAGCTGCGCGTCCGGCTGGCCATCACGTTCGCCTTGGCCTTCGCGGTGGTGGCCGAACGCTTCGGGCTGGCCACCATCTTGGGGGCGTTCCTGGCCGGGGTCGTCCTGCGCCGGACCGACGAGTCGCCGGCCTCCCAGCAGCAGTTCCAGGCCAAGCTCGAAGCGATCGGATTCGGGTTCTTGATCCCGGTGTTCTTCGTGAGCACCGGCGCCGGCCTGGACACATCCGCCTTGTTCGCCAGCACCCGGGCCATCGTTCTCGTGCCGGTGTTCCTGGTTACGCTGCTGGTGGTGCGGGGCGTGCCCGCTGCGCTGTACGTGCGGGCCGTCGGGCGGACCCGCGCCCGGGCCGCCGGCTTCATGCAAGCCACATCCCTGACGTTCATCGTGGTGGCGACCGTCATCGGCGTCGAGACCGGTCACCAACGGCCGTCCACGGCCGCCGCGCTGGTGGTGGCCGGCCTGCTGTCGGTGATCATCTATCCGCCGACCGCCCTGCGGATACTGCAGAGCGCCGCCGACGGCCCGGTATCCCATCCTGAGTCCCCCCGACCGGACCCTGCCCAGCCCGAGGACCTACCGTGAGAGCGAGGTGGGCCACGAGCTGCTCCACGGCCTGCTGGCCGATCTCCCTCGCCCGAGCAGGCGGCTGATGAGGCGGATTTCCTCGCCCGTCTCGGCCGGTTCTCTCTTATTAATTCTTCCGAACGGGCCGTGGTGATTACCGCCCGCACGCGGCCGTCGCGAGCAGCTGGCGCACCTCAAGCGATGCGGGACCTCGGAACCAGCCTGATTCAGCGCGCCCCTGGTGCCGATCCGGTTCAGCGCCGGAATCATCGAGCGGGTCAAGGACCTGGCAGCTGAGGATGGCAAGACTGTCAGCTCCTGGATCCGTGACGTGGTGGAGCGAGAAGTTCTACGCCGGGAACGTTCCAAGACAGTCGGGATCATGCCTACTGTCCAGTGGAAGGAGCGGACGAGCGAACCGAGCAGCGACACCCTGTCCAGTGGCGAGCAGAGCGTTGAAGACTTGCGTGGGCTAGTCGGCTAATCCCCTGGCGGCTTGTTGGGAAGTGCAGCGACTGCTTCCGGCGCGAGCGGGGTTCGTCGGCGCATCCGTCCCTGAGAGCGGGCGCTGGAGTCCGTGCGGTGGGGACTTGCGCGCCAGGGGTGGGCGGGCGGGCCGCCTTCTGCAGTTTGCTGTTTCCCTCCTTGCCGTGCTGCGGCGTCGAGGTACGGCGCGCCTGGCCCGGAGCCAGGTTCTAACTGTTGCAGAACCGGCCTGACGGGGCCTTGACCGGGTGATCCTGGGACTGGCCGGCCAAGACCCTGGCCGGAGCGTTCAGAGTTGGATCATCGCCTCAACGGTGAGCTGACGCGAAGAGCGGATATTTTCGGATTTGAGATCCTTCCCTATAGGGGAAAGCGGTACGTCTACGGACAACCCCCGGCGCCCCCGCCGGAGGCTGGTCATTCAGGGAACCATCCAGCTGTGAAACGCGCCGCCGGAAGATCCGGTCCCAAGGGGCTTGATCAAATCCCCTAGCCAGAACACTGCAGCGCATCGTCTCGTGATCGAAGCTACGTTCGCACTTTGATGCAGCATGAACCCCACTGCGTAGTCAGGCCAGCTCGAGCACGAAACGGTCCCCGGCTGAGAGGCCGCAGCTTGTTGTCGGTGGTTCGGTCATCTTGATGTCAGTGCGCTGGTCAGGCCCTTCCCTCGCCGAGTGGTCAGGGGGATGTCAGATGAGCGCGATCCTGGCTGTGCCGGTGCTGATCGAGGTGATGGCGATGGCCGGGCCGGGGGCGGGGTGCCGGTAGAACCGGGGCCATGACCGGTGGCCGCCCGGTAAAAGAAACGGCCTGCGGGGTGGTCTCCCTTCGCCGGCATTGCCCGGATCAGGTCCCTGGGGGTCGCCGTTCAGCCTCTGAGCTGTCCCCGGCCTGTCAGCCTTTCCTCCCGGGCTCCGGGTGTCCCCGGCACTCCGTTCGGTCTAGCTCCCTCGATCACCTCGCAGACGATTTTCACGTTGCATGGCGCCGATGACGGGCGCCTAGGGCCGAAAGCCCGGCCTGCACGGGCCAAATGTCGTGTTTCCCCGAAGCGGGCGTCAGTAAGACTGCTGCCACCAGGTACACGCGATTGCGTCGAGCCTGCTCAGCGCAAGGCCGGTCAGCGAGCTGACCGGCCTTGCGGCGGCGTGCAGCGCCTCGGCGTCGGCGACCTTGCCGGCCAGCAGTTCTGGCGGAGGCGTGACCGAGGCGGCGGCGCACGACCTCGACGGACATGCCGCTGCTGATCAGCTCGGTGGCGTGGGCGTGGCGGGAGCTGGTGGATGCCGATCCCGGCGCCGGCGGCGGCGCAGTACTTCTTCCACCGGTTGTGCGCCGCGTGGCAGGACAGCGGGCCGCCCCGGCCGTTGATGGACGCGCGGAACAGCGGACCGGACGCCCGGTTACGGGGTCTTGGCCGGCTGGGCGGCCGCGGCCTGGGCGCGGGCGGCGGCCTGGGCGGCCGCGGCCCGCTCGCGGGCGTCGCGGAGCGCGGCGTCGGCCTGGGCGACGGCGATCTCGGCGGCCTGCTGGGCGGCGCGGGCGGCCTGCAGCGCCTCGGCGAGCGCGTCTGCCTCGGCGGTGGCCTGGGCGGCCTGGGCGGCGGCGGTGCCGTCGGCGGCCTGGCGCGGGCCCTGGTCTTCGGGAAGACGGCCGATCTGGAGCTGTTCAGCGCGCCGGGCATCGTGCGGCGGCGCGGCCAGGAAGCTGGTGATCAGGGGGGCGAGCAGGCCCGGGCGGGTCACCAGCTCGACGTGGCCGCCGTGGTAGATGTGCAGCGTCGCGTGCGGGATGCCCGCGGCCAGGATGCGGCCGTTGGCCACCGGGATGATCGGGTCCTGGTCGCCGGTGAGCACCAGGGTGCGCTGGCGGATGAGCGGCAGCAGCGGCAGCGTGGTGAACCCCAGCGCGGCGGTGTGCTGGTACAGGTAACCGATGCTGAGCGGGCTGATCCGCGCCTTGTGCATGGCCCTGGCCAGCGCGTCCGGGTCGGTTTTCGCGCTTCCTCCCCACAGGTCGCCCCAGCGGCGCAGCAGGAGGTTCTTCACCGGCGGCAGCGGGTTGGGCGGCACCATCGTCTGCGGCCCGGTGGCGGTCGCCACCAGGATCAGCCGCCGGCACAGGCGCGGGTTGAGCAGCGCGAACTGCTGAGCCAGCCCGCCTCCCCAGGAGATACCCAGGACGTCGGCCTGCTGGTGGCCGAGATGAAGCAGCATCTCGCGCAGGAGCAGGGCCAAGGTGGTGAAACGGTACGGCAGATTGGGCAGCTGAGAGCCGCCGACACCGGGGGCATCGAAGCGGATCACCTCGATGGCCGGGTCGAGCGCATCCACGAACGGCCGCAAGGCCTCCAGCCGCATGCCGATGCCGTTGCACAGCAGCAGCGGAGGCCCTGCCCCGGTGCCCGGCCGGATCGCGACACGCAGCGGCGTCCCGGCCGCCTCCATGATCTCTTCACGCACGGGGTCATCCCTGACAGCCATGTCCATTCCTCCTCAGGCACGCCGCGGCTGCCGTCTCTGTGACGGAAGTCACACGGTTACGGGGATAGTACGCCGCGCTCGGGATAGTACGCAATAGGCAAAGTCTGGTTAGCACAACTGGGTTCCGGCGGATGAGCGGACAGAGACGGGGGCTGGTGTCAGCGGACGGGCTAGTGTCGCTGGCGTCGCAGGCGGGCGGACGGCTGCTGGCCAGCCAGGGGAAGCTCGCCGAGGACGTGCCGCGCGCGACCACGGCGCTGCTCCCCGGCAAGGGCGGCACCGGCGCCAGCAAGAGCGGTGGCGAGACCAGGCAGGCCTCACCTTCCCGGCGGGCCGGCCCCGCCACCTGCGATAGGTCCACTGCCCGCGGCGAGCCGATCGCGGTTCGCCGCGGACTTGCTTACCATCCTGAGCAGAGAGCGAAAAGCACAGAATCACGGAGCGACAGTGACCGGTACCTGGAACGGGCAGACGCAATGCCTGGGCGCCTTCATCCGCAATCGGCGCAAGCTCGCCCGCCTGTCACTGCGTCAGCTTGCTGAGATGACCTCTCTCTCCAATCCCTACCTGAGCCAGCTCGAGCGGGGCCTGCACCTGCCATCGGTGCGCGTGCTCAAGCTGCTCTCCGAAGCGCTGAACGTGTCCGTCGAGACGCTGCTGGCCCAGGCGGGCCTGCTCGACCTGGCTCCCCCCGGGGATAGGGCCGCGGCGGCTGGCGGGCCCCCAGCATCGCCGGTGGAGTCTGCCATCAGCGCCGACCAGCGCCTGGACGGCGAGCAGAAGGCCGCGCTGATCGCCGTCTACCGCACCATGCTCCGCCCCTAGTCCACCTCTCCGCCGCTGCTGCCACCTGCCGGAACCCCGGCTGCGGGAACACCCCACTGACAGCTCAATGAGCAGATCACTTGCAACGAGATGAGCGCGCCCGCCGACAGCTCAATGAGCAGAACGGGCCTGCTCGCTGACGTCGGCAGGAGCAGAAACCGCCGTCCACTGACATTGAGCCGAGCAGTCCCAGCTGTCAGGTCTTCTTTGGTCTGGCCACTGTTCATGCTGCCGACCTGCCCGTTGGCCAGTTGTCCTGAGACAGGCCCACCGCTGTTCGTCTCAACCGATGTGGCCAATTCCTGGGCCGTATGCACGACCACCACGTCGGCCGCCGCCGAGGTACCGGCCGCGTGTTGGCGGCATCCCTATCTGGTCACAGCTCGGCGACTTCCGGTCGGGACATGGGAGGGGCCTGATTTCATAGTCAATGGCCGCGGTTCGTCCCGAACTAAACGGCGGCCGGGGGGTGCACTGATGCATGCGAGCCACGCTAGTCACCTGCTGTCAGGGTTGCGGCGTTGCGGGCGGCAACGCCGGTATAGGCCCGTGCTTGAGCACTGGCTTACGGGGGTCGCCGTGATGACCGGTGCCGTCGCAGTTGTGTTTGGCAGGATCTGCACCTGCCGGGGCACTCGGCAGGTGCGCCACAGAGGTGGAAGCGGCTCCGGCCGGCCCCGGCGACGCCATGGCCGGGACGGCCACGGCCTGCACCGCCGCTGGGCTCTCCACCGGCAGCACCGGCACCCAGGCGACGCTGGCCGAGTCCTGGAACGGCACGAGCTGGTCCGTCCAGGCCACCCCCAACCCGGCCGGCGCCACCGCCAGCGGCCTCAGCGGGGTCTCGTGCACGACGGCCACGGCCTGCACCGCCGTCGGGAACTACACTGCCAGCGACGGCACCAAGGTGACGCTGGCGGAACGCTGGGATGGCACCAGCTGGTCCATCCAGACCATGCCCGGCCTCACCGGCGACAGCGACCTCGGCGGGGTGTCGTGTACGTCAGCCACGGCGTGTGTGGCCGCCGGGAGTTCCAATGGCGGCTCCACCACGCTGGCCGAGGTCTGGAACGGCACGAGCTGGTCCGTCCAGGCCACCCGCAACCCCGGCACGTCCCCCACCTTCAGCGGCGTGTCCTGCACGCTGGCAACGGCCTGCACCGCCGTCGGGGGCTACACCAACACCGCCACGAACTCGCCGCTGGCGGAACGGTATTCGTAGTCGCAGGCAGTCGCGGCAGGAAAGCCAGCCGGAGCCAGCCGCACCCGTGACCTGGCTCCGGGGTTGGGAGAACCCGCGCGCTCGGCGCGGCACTGGTCGCGCAGGCCACCTTCCTGCCCGCGCTGCTGCTCGTGGCCGGGCGGAAGGCGTTCTGGCCCCGCATCCCCCGCCAGGGCGCGGCCGGCCGGGAGGACTCCCGGCTGTGGACCGGCATCGGCACCCGGATCGCCCGCCACCCCGCGGCCACCGCGCTGGTGGTCATCATCGCGCTCGGCGCGGCGTGCGCCGGCCTGGCCTCGCTGCACATCCAGAACAACCCGGTCGACGACGTCAAAGGCACCCCGGGCAGCGTAGTGGGCCAGCAGCTGCTCGACGCGCACTTCCCGGCCGGGGCCAGCGACCCGCTCGTGCTGCTCGCCCCACCCGGACAGGCCCGGGCCGCCGCCGCGGCGGCGCACGCCACACCGGGCGTGGCCGCCGTGATGCCCGGCGCCCCGGTCCAGGGGTACGACAGCTACTCGGCGACCCTGACCGCCGACCCGTTCGGCCCGGCCGGGACGACGGCGATCGTGGGCCTGCGGCAGCGGCTCGCCACCGATGCACCCGGCGCGCTGGTCGGCGGCAACCCGGCCATCGCCTACGACGAGACCCAGACCGCAGGCCGCGACGACCTCATCCTCATCCCGCTGGTCCTCGCGGTGATCTTCGCGATCATCGCGCTGCTGCTGCGGGCGATCGTGGCGCCGGTGGTGCTCGTGGCGACCACGGCGCTCAGCTTCGCGGCGTCCTTCGGGCTGTCCAGCCTGCTGTGGCGGCACGGGCTCGGCTACGCCGGGGTGGAATCGGTGATCCCGATCTACATTTTCATCTTCCTGGTCGCCCTCGGCGTCGACTACAACATCTTCCTGTCCGCCCGGATCCGCGAGGAATCGCGGCAACTCGGCCTGCGCGACGGCACGGTCCGCGCGGTCGGCGTCACCGGCGGAGTGATCACCGCGGCGGGCATCGTCCTGGCCGGCACCTTCGCCGCGCTCACCCAGATCCCCGAAGTCAGCATCACCGAGGTCGGCACCGCAGTCGCGCTCGGCGTGCTGCTCGACACCCTGCTGGTGCGCACCGTCCTGGTCCCCGCCAGCCTGCTCACCATCGGCGACCGCGTCTGGTGGCCCGCCCGGGCCGGGACAAACCGGCCGGGCGCCGACCCGTAACCAGACATCAACAAGGACAAAGGCAAGCCATGCCGAAGGTCATCACGGCCGGCTGCGCCGCTGACCCTGGCCGCCCGTCCCGCACGCCCAGGTGAAAATTTACCCGGACCCGAAGGCCGCCGACACCTCGAGCGCACGGACCCATAGCCGTCCCTGCTCGGCCGTCCAGGTTCCCCGCAGCCCCGAAACTGCCAGCCAGTCCACGGTCAGGCTGGCGAACACGATGATCACTGCGATGACATGCAGGAAAAGCACCACGGTGCGCCGCAGCCGCACCGGTACCGCATCTGCATCCGCGGCCGCTTCGGCGAGACGATACACGCCGCGTTCCCCGCCCTTCAGCTGGATGACCAGGGCGATCTGCAGCTGCCGTTCGACGTCGGCGGCCGCCGTGCCCGGCTCGCCCAGCAGGGCCGAGGCCGGGACGGCGGCGTCACCGAAACCGACGCGCCCGTAGCGGCGGGTGATGTCCAGCGAGCGCATCGGGCGCACCGACACCCAGGGAGTGCCGGCGGGCACCAGGAACTGCAGCAGCCCGCCGTCCTGGCCGGCCGCGGTGACCAGGAACAGGTCGGCCTGGCCCGCCGCCTCCACCGGGGCCTTCACCCCGGTCAGCAGGTACTGCCCGTTGCTCTTCCTGGCCGTCACGCCCACCGCGCCCAGCCGCCCGAACGGGCGCGGCTCGGCGCAGGCCCAGCTGCCGATCCGCGCCCCGGTCATCAGGCCGGGCAGCAGCTCGGCCTGCTGCGCCGCGGTCCCCGACCGGGCCACCGCGGCGGTGACCACGTTCACTGTGGTCAGCGGTCCGGGCGCGGCGTACCGCCCGAACTCGAACGCCACCAGGGCCAGGTCGGCCAGGCCCTGCCCGCTGACGCTGCCGCCGCCGTCGGCCTCGGGCACCAGCAGTGACGTCCAGCCCAGGTCGGCACCCTGGCGCCAGAAGTCGCGGCCGAACCCGGCCGGGTCACCGCGCAGCTCACGCAGCAGCGAGGTGGGGATCTTGTCGTCCACGAACTGGCGTAGTCGTCCCGGCGAAGAACGCCTGCTCCGGAGTCAGATCGAGCTTCATGGGAGGGGCCTGGTCTACTCGGTGAACTCGAACAGCAGGTTCTTGTTCTGGGCCGGGTTGATGGCCAGCGCGCCTCGCTGAGACACAGGAGGAGAATTGGAGAGGGGAGGGATACTTAGACGTGACTATGTAGGCCGACGCGTAGGCAGCAGCAAGGAAGAGGTGTGGTGGCCCGGTAAGGGGCCGCGGGCCGGGCAGGCGTAGCGGCGGGTCTTCACCGCGGCGTACGAGGCCCGGACGTGTAGGAGTACGACCAGATGCAGACCGGGCGCGAGCGCGGGCGCTGCTGCGCGGGGAAGGGCTGTACAGCTCGCATATCACTGACTGGCGTAACCCCGACGCGGGCGCGGCGAATGGCCGGCGGATAAGCCGCCGCAGGTGGGGACGCAGAGCGGAGGCGGTGGAAATCGAGTGGCTGCGGCGAGAGAATGAGTAACTCACCGCGGAGCTGACCCGGAAGAAAGCCGCGCTGAAGTGGTGGGAAAAGCGCACGGCCAGGAGCGCTCTCCGGGAGCGCGACCAGGCGCGAGCGGCAGAAGTGACAGATGCCGCATTCGCTGAACAAGAACGATGACCTGTGTGAAGAGGGAGTGTGAATTGCTGGGGAATGACGGGCGACGCTGCACCGCCAGCGCAATCCCGCCCCGGCGGCTGAGAAGGCGCCGGGCGGGCCGCGGGCGCCGCATCCCGCGGCGCTGACGGAGGCAGAGCAGGCGGCGCTGCTGGCGGTGCTGGACAGTGAGCGGTCGAGGACAAGTCCCCGGCCCAGGTCTGGGCCATCGCTAGATGAGGGCCTCTACCTGGACTCTGTCCGCACCATGTACGGGTGCGAGCTGCAGAGCAGGTCCGCGAGCGCCGCGCCCAGGCGCAGCACCCGCCCCGGGTCCGGCCAGAGCTGGTCGCAGACGGCCGGACAGGTGGACCTGGGACATCACCAAACGAAAGGACCATGGAGCGGCACAACTTAGACTTGTACCTGATGATCGACATCTTCTCAGCAAAGCCATTCACCAGGAGGTGCATTACGGAGAGGACGGAGTGCTAGCCAGCGAGTTCATGCGCCACGCGATCGCCGCAATGGGAGCACCATGCCCCGTTACATCCACGCGATAACGGCACCTCGATGACGTAGAAGAACGTCGCGACGCTGCTGTCAGACCTGAACATCACCCGCAGCCATTCCCGCCGCACGTATCAGACGACAACTCTTACTCTGAAGCCATATACAAGAAGCTGAAATACTGCCCTAAACCCTGGCACATACATGGACGACGCACGCGTCTTCAGCGACACCTTCTTCACCTACTACAACACTGAGCACAGCCATTCCGAAATCGACCAGCACACCCCAGCCACAGTCCAAGACAGCACAGCCTGAGCCATCAAAAAAGCAAATCAAAGAAGAAAAAAGCAGCAAGAAAAGAAAAAAAAGAAACAAAAAAAAAAAAAAAAAGCAGAAAAAAAAAAAGAAACAACAAAAAAAAAAAAAAAAAAGAAAAAAAAAAAAAAAAAGAGATAAAAAAAAAAGAAAGAAGTAAAATAAAAGACCTCCGCGTCGCCCGGGACGAGGTCGAAGCCCTGCGCGGCCAGGTGCTTCTCCACCGCGGTCAGGCTGGCCGCCTTGAATACAGTGCTGCGGATGCGCTGGCTGTAACGGGCCAGGTAGTCGGCCAGCGGGCCGTCCCCGGTCGGCTCGAGCAGCTCCCAGATGGCCGTGCCGACCTGCAGCTGCACGCCCTTGGCGGCGGCTTTGGGCCGGGTCACCTCGCCGATCTGCGAGACATAGGCCAGCTCGTCCAGCCGGGCCGCCGCGGCCTCGGCGCTCTCCACCGCCACCACCAGCCGGGCCAGCCCGGTCAGGCCCAGCGGCTGCTGGGTTTCCCAGTAGCCGTCGGGCTGGGCCAGCTGCTTGAAGTCGCCGTCGTAGATCTCGAACGCGATGCCGAAGCTGTTACCCGGATAGGTGAAGAACGCGGCGAGCCAGCGGTCTCGATCGCGTGGGCCAGCGCCTGGAGCTGGAGGTACTCGCCGATCACGCCGAAGGTCTGCGTGTTGATGCCGATCTTCGCCGCCTCCGCCTTGAGCATCCCGAGGATGGTGGGCGTGAGCATCGTCAACAGCCCAAGACGGCGCGCGATTCGTCCTCGGCGGAATGGGGGAACGCGTAGTCCGGAGCCTCACTCACAGCGCGATCATAAGCCGCGCGGCAGTAGTTGTTCACCGATACGTCGGCGGATGCGGGGACGGTGTACAAGGCGTGCGCGTTCACCGCACCGGGCAGACCGCCGGGTACGGCCGCAGCCGCGACGCCGCGCATTACGTGCGCCACGTGCAGCCGAAGACGCACTGGCTACGGGAACTGGCGCCGGGCGCCGTAGGCGTGCTGAAGGCCGTGTTCGACACGCATGCGCTCACCGGCGGCCGCCCCGTACTTCACCCAGCTCACGACCTCGGGGGACGGCGAGCTCCTGGAGTACCTGGCCAAGGTCGCCGACCATCGCAAGCTGAAAGGGATCCGCCACGCCCCGGCCGTGATCTTGGCGGTGGTCTTAGTAGCCAGACTGACGGTGGAAGAATCGGTGTACGCCGACGCCTAGTTGCGCAGACGATACCTCAGGAAGCGCTGCGCCGCTGCGGAATCCGGTACAACGCCCGGCTCGGCCCGCACCTCCCGAAGGACTACAAGACGATCTAGCGGGACGTCCGCAGCGTCGACGCAGGAGCTGCCGACAGACAGCTGTGCGCCTCGCTCCGCGGCGAGGCCGCCGCCGGCCGCCTGGACTGGCGGTACATCGCCATCGACGTCAAGGCTCTGCGTGTCGCCGCCTGCCCCGAAGGCAAAAACAAAAAACTGCTATCTGCCTTAGAAGAAAAAGAAGGCAAAGTTCTCGGACAGGAACTATTTAAAGAGAAAAACAATGAGATCACCTGCTTCGTCCGCCTCCGCCAGATCATCCTCAAACACAAAAGAAAAAAAGAAAGAGAAAGAGGAAGAGAAGGAGGAGGAGAAAAAAGAGAAGAAGGCAGAGGAGAAGGAGAAGGAGAAGGAGAAAGAGAGATGGTCAACGTGACAGCGTATGCGATGCACACACAGACCGAGCACGGCGACGCGATGAACGTCCTCGGCATGCGCCGGATCCTGAGCCTCAAGCTCACCCAGCTCGCGATGTAAGCCGCGAAAAGAGAGAAAAACTGGGAAGAAGAGACGGTCCTGCACGACACCGCGGAGACGGGCCACGGCCGGCACGCCTCCGCGCGCTCTGGGTCACCAGTCACGTCCCGCCGTTCATCCGGCACAAGCTGCCCGGAGTCGGCCTGCTGTGCTCACCGAGCGGTTGGCACCGCTGCGCTGCGACGCCGAGAGGGCCTGCCGCGAAGCCACCGCGACGGCGGGAGCGGCCCCGTTACGGTTGGAAAGAATCAAACGGGATAGATGGCTTCGATCATGAGTCGGCGCAGACGGTTAG
The DNA here is from genome assembly GCA_963835775.1 of uncultured Actinomycetes bacterium. Taxonomy (GTDB): domain Bacteria; phylum Actinomycetota; class Actinomycetes; order Streptosporangiales; family Streptosporangiaceae; genus Palsa-504. The sequence goes on from CAWIHB010000024.1 coordinate 166,423, forward strand.
GGGATTTATCAAAGACCTCTCTTCCGGGTGAGCTGCCGTTTCTCATAGAGATCGCGTGTGCCGCGACGTGCATCTGGGCGAGCGATCAGCGGGGTCGTTTCTCGAGCACCTGAAGGTCCCGGACCGCGTACCGATGGTGCTGCCACTCCTCTTTGAGGATCACATGCAGGCACTGCAGCACAGTGTGGTCTTGGCGCGGGTGGCCCGGGCTGGCGGGAGGGACGCAGTTTCGCTCCAGCTCTTCCGCCGTCGCGCCGGCGATCACTTCGTGTACCTCGTCCATGCGCTCCCGGCGCAGATCGAGCACCTGGCCAAGCGAGGGGTCGGCGTCCGGGTCGATGCCCCAGCGGCGAGGACTGGTGAGCCATGATCCGCCCAGGCCCCACGGGTGGTACGGGTGGGCGATCCCCTTCACCATCCGCCGCAGCCAGCAGTCCGTGGCGAGCACGAGGTGACGGTGCGTCTGCACGAAGCTCCACTCGCCCTCGACCTGCTCGTGGAGGACCGGCTCGGGCAGCTCCCTGGCTCGGGCGACAGTCCCAGCCCAGATGTCTTCGATCATCGCCCAGGCGTCAGCCAGGCCCCCGGGGTTTGCCGCCTTCAGCTGGGCGCGCTCGGCCCTCAGCCTGACGCGCTCGGCATTGCGGCTTTCCACCTCTGCAGGTTACGCAGCCCTCGGGAACCGCCAAACACGAGCAAGTGATTCGGATCGCGGATCACCCCGGTCCCAAGCGGGGATCGCACGTCCCGCATGGTGGTGCGTGTCCCCCTGGCCCCGTCTCCGGGGTCAGGGTGCCAACTGTGCGGTCCCTGTGCGTGGGTTGTGGCCCGGGGGTGCGGGCTCGGCGCCAGCTCTGGGCTGGGTCAGACGTGGACGAGGACCAGTCCGGGGTTGACTCCGGCGATGTCGGCGTCATCAGAGGTGAGGACGGCGTGGCCTCGCTCGGCCGCGGCCAGGGCCACGTGCACGTCGACGATGTCCGGGTGGGAGGTCGTGCCGATCGTCATGCCGATCTGCTTGGCACGTTCGGCGGTGAGCTCATCGATGATTACCGGGCCGCCCCTGGCGCGGCCCGCGCTGATCAGCCGTCCGGTGTTGGCCTGCCGCGGACTGCCACGCCAGATCTGGGCGATGACCGTGCGGGGCAGGACTACTTCCACCGTGCCGTGCAGCGCTTCGTCGAGGATGCCCAGCAGGAGCGGAGACCTGCGTTCCAGAGCGATGAAGGCGCCCGCGTCGAACACGAATCCCCTCACGCCGCGTGTCCGGCACTGTTGCTCCGGTGCCTGCGGTGAGCCTCGTCAGCGGCGGCGAGAGCTTCGGCCAGACGTGCCTTCGCCTGGTCGTCAAGCTCGCCAGCTTCACGGTGCAGCTCGGTAACGACCGCCTCGAGCTGGGCGCGGGCCTCCAGGAGTTCCAGGCCTTCGGCGATCAGCGCGGACACCGACTCGGCGCGGCCTTCCTCGACTTCGCGGGCGGCCCAGTCATACAGCTCCTGGCGGAGCGAGACGCCGATCTTCTTGGTCATACCTTGAATCATACCTCTGGTCAGCCCGTAGGCACCCAATCAGAGGTTACAGATCTCCGGTGACGGTGACGGTTAGCCGCCGATCTTGCCTGCCATTGGCAGAGTTGGCGCGTTCCCTCTGAGGGGTTGGGTGTCACGAGCCCTTATCCACCCTCGCGGCGCTGCACTCCGACGCACTCGACCCCATTCCTTCCCGAGCCTGCCGGGTAGAGGATGATCCTCTCGATGTCCGCCCAGGGGATGAATACGGCCGGGCGGGGTGGCAGCATCCGCACGGGCCTGGGTTGTTTTGGTGCGGAGGGGTTACAGGTCGATGGTCGCTTCGATGGTCAGCCTTCGGGCAGGCCGGATGGTGGCAGAGTTGGCGCGTTCCCCGCTCCGAGGTCAGGATGCCACGGGTTCCGGGGATAGCCCCGCTCCAGGGGGGCGGCTGCGTCCTTCATGCCAACCGCGTCGTTGTGGCAGCCATGTCGTCTGGTGCGCGTCGTTGTGGCAACGACGTCGTTGGGGCCGGGCCAGCAGTCAGCTGGTCAGTGCCCCGTTCCCGCCAGCCCCGCGATCACACCAGCGCGGCCGCGACGCTCAACCGGCGGGCAGGAGGAGCTGCACGGTTGGCGTGGTCCCCTCCTGCGTGCCTGGTATGTCATCGACCTGGGGCGTTCCCGCTGAGGTGGTCCGCATGACGTGGGGTCGGCGTGGCTAGCTGCGGCGTTCGTGCGGGACTGGCGGCCGTGTGACGCCCATGATGGGAAGGAGCGAGTCCAGGCCGGCGTAGTCATCGGGGTTGGTGGTGTAGAGCGGCAGTCCTTCGGCGATCGCGGTAGAGGCGATCATCAGGTCGGCGATTCTTCGCCGGGGTGTGCGGCCAGCGGAGATGACAGCCGCTGTGACACGGCCGAACAGGCGGGCTGCCTCGGCATCGAACGGCACGGGGTCGAACTCGTTCTCGGCGCGCTGGAGGATTTCCAGGCGCCTGGCTCGTTCGGCATGCTCGTCGTACTGGTCCTGCTCGTCGTTGCGGCGGACCTGGTGGGGTCCTGCAGACAGTTCCGCGAGCGTGATGGCGCTGATCGCTACCTCGTCGGGCAGCTCGCCGGGATCGATCCACGGACGCAAGATCAAGATGTTGGTGTCGAGCATGCCCTGCCGGTGACGTTCACCGTTCATAGGGGTCGGCCGCCTGGTGATCCTGCACGGCGTCCTGGTCGGCCCGGAATGCGCCGGGATCGATGGCAGGGGCGTTGCGCGACATAGCGGTGAATTCCTGCCGGGAAACGAACCGGCGCCGGCGCCGTAGCGGGATCAGCTCGCCGATACGGTGGCCGTCCCGAGTGACAGTAAAGGACTCCCCGTGCTCGACGGCGTCCATGATCTCCCGGGATCTGGTCCGCAGGTCGCGCTGGGTGATCTCGGGATGAGCGGTCACCTCTTCAGGTTAGCACGGGGTGCTATCTGGTGCTACGCCCTTGGTGGAAAGGGCAACGCGACATTCAGCGATCAGAGATCTATCGCCGCTTCGACAGTCAGCCGTCAACCTTGATTCTCGTGGGCAGAGTTGGCGTGTCCCTGTCTTGGAGGTGCGGTGGGCCACCGACCTTCCTGGCGGGTGCTGCGGGTGGCCGTCTTCTCACTCCCGATTGTCCCGCTCCAGCAGGACGCAGGCGAGTGGTGTCGGCGGTGTCGACTGGTCGGGGTAAATTATCCTTACAACATGAAACCTAGTAATATGAGTTACTCAAGGAATCGAAGGAGAGCCAGATGGACCAGGCGGAGAGAGACCACATCCAGCACGAACTCGAAATCGCGGCGAACGAGCTCCTCCCCGGCTGGATACGCCGGGTCGAGCTGCTGCAACACGACGACGCACCGATGATCGAGCCGGGCCAGCTGATGCCCAGGCTCGTCTTCACCGATCCCGCCGACCGCCTGCAAGATCCGCATCCCGATCCCCGCAAGGTGGCCAAATCGGCCAGGACATTCAAGCTGGCCGTCGGCCCCGGGCTCAACCAGTTCCGAGGCCATCTGTTGCAGCGGTGGCCCGAGATCCGGTACATCGAGGTGGCAACCGAAGACAGCAGCGGCCACAGAACGGGCGGCAACGTCCGGTTCGTCGAAGACGGCCGCGAGGCCGCCGACGGTGAATTCACCCACGTAATGGTCCGGCTCAAGACGGGCGAGCTGGACATCGTGGACACGCTGATCGCCGCAGGCATCGCGAACAACCGCGCGGAGGCCATCCGCTGGGCCCTGACCCGCATCCGCGAACGCCCCGCCTACGAGCAGTTGCGGGAGCACACCCGCGACATTGAACGGCTCAAGAGCGAGTTCTAATTCTAACGCGGACTCCATCCAAGATGGCTCTTCCGGCAGGATGTGGCACTCATCGAATTGCGGGGGCGAGCCGACTGCCAGGGTCGCGATTACTCAGCCGCCTCCGGCCACGTCCGCCACGATCCGGTGCACCGCTTCCTTCTGGTCGATCACCACCAGGTGGGCCGCCGAGGGGACCTCGAGGTACTGCCCGCCGAAGCGGTCCGCGCATTGCTTGCTGACGGCGGCGGGCACGATCGGGTCACCCGAGCCGTGCACGAAGTACGCCGGGACGTCCCAGCGCTTGACCATGTCCCTGGGCTCGAACGATCGCAGGATGGCCAGCCCGGCCAGCGCCGAGCCCAGGCGGGTGGCGCCGAACATCCGGCTCAGCCAGTCCCTGGTCTCGGCACTGGTCTCCGGCGGGACGATCGCCTGGGCCGAACGGGCCGCAAAGCGCGGCCAGTCCTTCATGATCGCGCCCGGCATCCGGTCATAGGGCGCGGTGGCCGCGCTCGGTATCGCGATGCTGACCAGGGCACGGGCCCGGCGGTAATCCTGGACCGAGCAGATGACCCCGGCACCGAAGGCGAAGCCGGCCAGCACGGCCGCCTCGACGTCGAGTTCGTCGAGCAGGTCGGTCAGGTCGCCGGCGTGGTCGGCCAGGCTGGTCCTGGGGGGCCAGGCCCGCCGACTCGCCGTAGCCGGCCAGGTCCGGCGTGATGACGGTATGGCCGTCCGCGGTCAGCGCCTGCTCCAGGTACATCCAGACCTGCCGGTTCAGGCACCAGCCGTGCACCAGGACCACCGCGGGTCCGGCGCCGGCCAGCACGTAGTGCAGGCCCCGGCGCGAGGTATGGGCTGTAGCCGCTGCGGGTTGCGTGGTCATCGGCCGTCCTTGCTGTTATCGGGGTCCGCGGCCAGGACGAGCTCCCTGAGGATTCTGGGCTGGACCTTGCCTACCGAGTCCCGGGGGATGGCGTCGATGAAGTCCAGGCGGCGCGGGTACTTGTACGGCGCCAGCCGGGACCTGACGTAGTCCTGCAGCTCGCGCCGCAATCCGTCGGACTCGGCGAAACCCTGGCTGAGCACCACGAAGGCGGCCACCGTCTCCCGCCGGGTCGCGTCCGGCAGCCCGAACACCACTGCCTCGCGCACCGCCGGATGGCTGCCCAGCGCGGTCTCCACCTCCACCGGGGCGATCTTGTGGCCGGCCGTGCTGATCATGAAGTCGGTCCGGCCCAGGTAGTCGGCCAGGCCGTCGCCGTCGAAGCGGATCGGGTCGTCCTGCAGCGACCAGCCGAACTGGACGTCGGTGCGCTGCTTGGCTGGCCGCCGCCAGTAGGTCAGGCCGGTCGGCCCGCGTACGGCCATCCGGCCCGGCTGGCCGGCGGCCACCGGCCGCAGTCCCTGGCTCAGGTCCGGGTCGATGGCCAGCACCTCGTAGTCGGGCGCGGGCCGGCCCAGCGACGCCTGGAACTGGGCTAGGTCAACGGCGCTACGTCCGTGAAGGGTCTTCGGTAGTTAGATGGCGGCGCAGCGTCGAGGTCGGCTGGCCGGTCGTATAGGACTGGTCGCAGCCGTCGACCGTGCCCGGCGGGACCTGGCTGGCCGTCACGCCGAAGTCGTACAGGCCGCCCCAGCCGACGACCACCGGTGACCAGCCGATCTGCTTGATGCCGGAGACCATGGCCGAAATAATCTCTGGCTGAGGTGCGCCCAGTGGACCGCTCCGGGTTGCGCCGCACCGACGCCAGCCTCGATCATGACCAGTCCGCCACGCGGGACGCCTCCGCGGCTTCTTCACCAAGGAATTCCCGACCACGGTCGTCCGGGACGCCGGTCGGCAACGCGGGCCAGACCGGCAACCGCCGGCTGACGGCGGCCAGATCCGGGCTCAGGCCTCTGGCCGGCCCGAGCCGTCCTGGACGTACTCCACCAGGCGCCGGCCGAACATCAGCGACACCGCGTACTCCCCGTGCGCCACGCTCAGCCCGTACAGGTCCGGCGTCGGCGTGACCGACCAGCCGTGCAGGTCAATCTCGCGGGTGGCGAACTTCTCCAGCCGCCCGGCCCGCTCGGCCGGGCCGTGGTAGAACCGGTCCTCGTCGTTGAGGTCCAGGGCGAGCATCAGCTCGAGGTCGTCACTGGACCGCAGCTGCGCCAGATTCCGCTCGATCTCGATGAGAACCGGGGCCAGGGCAAGGTCCGCCGGTGAATGCGGGCGTGGCGTGGTCATCGCTACCACCGTGCCTTCCGTTGCTGCGAAACCATACAGGAATACTGACCCGGCCCTGCCGCCGGCCAGAGCGTTACGCATCAGGCCGGCCAGACTCAAGGTCCCATCCGGCGGCCAGCGCCGGCCCGCCTAGTTCCGCTCTTCCCGCCAGCCGGCCTTAAACCGGTCCAGGCTCTCCGCTTGGTCTCGGCTTCGGTGCGCACGTCCCCGACCACGGCGAGGGCCTTCCCGCCCGCCTGGCCGATCTCTGCGGCGATCTCGTTGGCCCGGCCTTCGTCCATGTCGACGCAGGCCACCGTGGCGCCGGCCGCCCCCAGCCGCAGCGCGCTGCCCCGGCCGTGCCCGGCCCGGTGGGGGATGAAGCCTGCCCCGACGACGATGGCACGCGCCCCGTCCAGTCCCAGATCGATCATGCCAGCATCCTTTTCTGCCGCCAGAGCCCTCGCGTGGTCTCCCCAAGACGATGACTTAGATATCCATATAACTATAGAATGAATGTCCGGCCCGCGGATAGCCTGGACCAGATCATGTTCCGGCGCCGCCGGGTCGCCGCCGGTGACCATGCCGCCCACGCTGACCACTGGCGGCTCCGCCGCGGCCAAAGATAACGTTGACGTCAGAGTCAGAGTCAGGTCGGGACCGGAGGGAGCACGCATGAAGGCCGGGGCACCAGCGCAGCAGGAGGGCCCGGCTGACGTCGGCAAGAACTACAAGTGGATCGCCCTGTCGAATACCACGCTGGGCATCCTGATGGTCACGATCAACCAGTCGATCCTGCTGATCTCGCTGCCTGACCTGTTCCGCGGCATCAAGCTCAACCCGCTGCAGCCGTCCAACACCTCATACTTCCTGTGGGTGTTCATGGGCTTCGTGCTGGTCACCGCGGTGCTGGTGGTCAGCCTGGGCCGGGTGGGCGACATCTACGGCCGGGTGCGGATGTACAACCTGGGGTTCGCGGTCTTCACGTTCTTCTCCATCATGCTGTCGGTGACGTGGCTGACCGGGCCGGCCTGCGCGCTGTGGATCATCATCATGCGGGTCTTCCAGGGGGTCGGCGGCGCGTTCCTGTTCGCCAACTCCAGCGCGATCCTGACCGACGCCTTCCCCAACGACGAGCGGGGCAAGGCGATGGGCATCAACGGCGTCGCCGCGGTGGCCGGGTCGTTCCTCGGCCTGATTCTCGGCGGCGTGCTGGCCCCGGTGCAGTGGCGCCTGGTCTTCCTGGTGTCGGTGCCGTTCGGCCTGTTCGGCACGGTGTGGGCCTACCTCAAGCTGCGCGACAACGGCGTGCGCATCCCGGCCAAGGTCGACTGGCTGGGCAACTCGCTGTTCGCGGCCGGGCTGATCGCGCTGCTCACCGGCATCGTGTACTCGCTGCTGCCCTACGGCGGGCACCCGACCGGGTGGGGCAACCCGTGGGTGCTGACGGCGGTCTTCGGCGGCATCGCGGTGCTGGTCCTGTTCGCCTGGGTGGAGACCAAGGTGGCCCAGCCGATGTTCCGGCTCGACCTGTTCCGGATCAGGGCGTTCACCCTCGGCAACATCGCCGGCCTGCTCGGCGCGCTGGGCCGCGGCGGCCTGCAGTTCATGCTGATCATCTGGCTGCAGGGCATCTGGCTGCCGCAGCACGGCTACAGCTTCAGCCGGACGCCGCTGTGGGCCGGCATCTACATGATCCCGCTGACCGTCGGGTTCCTCCTGGTCGGCCCGTTCGCGGGAGCGCTGTCCGACCGTTCCGGGGCCCGGGTGCTGGCCACCGGAGGCCTGATCGTGTCGGGCGCGAGCTTCCTGCTGCTCGAGCTGCTGCCGATCAACTTCAGCTACATCTGGTTCGCGTTGCTGATCTTCCTGTTCGCGATCGGCATGGGCATGTTCTTCTCCCCCAACCAGGCGGCGGTCATGAACAGCCTGCCGCCCGACCAGCGCGGGGCGGGCGCCGGGATGCTCAACACGTTCCAGAACTCGGCCACCGTGCTGTCCATGGGCCTGTTCTTCACCATCGTCACGCTGGGGCTGGCCGCGCGCCTGCCCGCGCAGCTGTACAGGGGGCTGACCGCCGCCGGCGTGGCCCCGGGCCCGGCCCACATCGTGGCCAGCGAACCGCCGATCGGCAGCCTGTTCTCGGCGTTCCTGGGCTACAACCCGATCCAGGAACTGCTCGGCCCGACCGGCGCGCTGCAGCACATGCCCGCTCCCCAGGTCGCCTACATCACCGGCCGGTCGTTCTTCCCGCAGCTGATCGAACAGCCCTTCGCGCACGGCATGCACCTCGCCTTCACCTTCGCCGCCATCACGACCGGAATCGCCGTCATCGCCTCCGCTCTGCGCCCCAAGCGCTACCTGCACGTCGAAGAACCGCTGGCCGAGGAACTGGCCGAGGGCGCCGCCATGACGGCCGGGCTGGTGGGCCTGGACGAGACGGCGGACCTGCCCGGCCTGTCCGGCGGGGCGCCCGCGCAGGGGAGCGGGTGACGCCGTGACCGGAGCAGGCCAGGACACCGCCGCGGGTCAGCTGCTCGGCATCGGCGCCGCGGCGGCGCGCACCGGCGCATCCGAACGTGCGCTCCGCTATTACCAGCAGATCGGCCTGCTCACCCCGTGCGCCAGCACGCCCGGCGGGATGCGCCGCTACTCCGAGGACGACCTGGCCCGGGTGGCGCGCATCCGGCAGCTGCAGGCCCTGCTCGGGCTCAACCTGGACGAGATCGCCGTCGTCCTGCGCGGCGAAGACCGGCTCGCGGAGATCAAGCAGGCCTGGCGGCACGAGGACACCAGCGCGGCCGACCGCCCGGGGCTGGCCGCGGAAAGCCTGCGGCTGCAGGAGGAGCTCCGGGTCACCGTCCAGGCCAAGCGGGAGGCCATCGACGGCTTCCTGGCCGACCTGGACGCCCGCATCTCCCGCACGCGTGACCTGCTCGGCCAGATGACCGCTCCGGCCGGCTCGGCACCGTAGCGCCCGCACCCGGCCGCCGCCCGCACCGGCCAGGTCATGTTCCCGGCTGGCCCCGAGCTGTCCCTGACCGGCCCGCCCCGGCTGATCGCGGCTTTTTCTGCCGAACGGGCCAGCGATCTCGCCCTCCCCTTGGCGACACTCAGTCCGGGCCAGACCGTTGACGCGCCCAGCCAAAGATTCGATAATTCTATAAGTAATCTACGCGGTGCCGGCCGCCGCGACCGCCTCGGACCGAAAGCAGACAGGCCATGGAGCTGCAGCTCACCACGGAGCAGAATGAATGGCGCGAGGAGGTCAGGGATTTCCTCGACGCCGAACTGCCCGTCCAGTGGGAGAAGTCGACCGACGCGCTCGCCGCCTGAGTCGAGACCGGAAAGTTCGGGCTGCGAACGATGATTCATTCGGTCCACCTGACGGATGACGTGCGGCCAGCGGGCGGGTTCCGCCCACCAGCAAGAAGGCACGGTAATGGCAGGAGGCGGATGTCACGATGACCTCGCCCTTGGATGGAGTCCGCGTCCCGGTGCCTTGCTCCGGCGCGCGGGTCAGCCGCGGCGGCGGACGATCTCCTCGGCCAGGGCCGGGACGACCTTGTGCAGGTCGCCGACGATGCCGAAGTCGGCCAGGTCGAAGATCGGCGCCTCGGGATCCTTGTTGATCGCGGCGATGGTCTTGGAGGTCTGCATGCCGGCCCGGTGCTGGATTGCGCCCGATATCCCGATGGCCAGGTAGAGCTGCGGTGAGACCGTCTTACCGGTCTGGCCCACCTGGTTGCTGTGCGGGTACCAGCCGGCGTCCACGGCCGCCCGCGAGGCGCCGACGGCCGCGCCGAGCAGGTCGGCCAGGTTCTCGATCAGGGCGAAGTGCTCGGCGCCGCCCAGACCGCGGCCGCCCGAGACCACGATCGAGGCGTCGGTCAGCTCCGGGCGCCCGGAGCTTTCGCGGACCGTGCGGTCGGTGATCGTGGTCGCGGTCGCGGCGTCGGACAGCTCCACCGCGACCTCATGGGTGGCCGGCTCGGCTGGTGCTGGGGCCGGCGTAGTAGCGTTCGGCTTCACCGCGATGACCGGGCGGGCGCCGGGTGGCGGTCAGCACCGTGGTACGGGCCCCGGCCAGGCCCACGAGCCCGGGTTCGATGCCCAGTTCGGCCAGGCTCAACGTGTCAACCGGCTTCTTCTTGGCCGCCATGATCCCCTTGAATGAGGGGTACCTGGCCTCCCCCGTCCGGTCCGTCACGCTGACCACGGCGGGCAGCCGTGCGGTCACGGTCTCGGCGCTGGCGTCGGAGTCGCGGAGGATCTCTACCTGGCCGCCGCTGGCCGACAGCCGCCCGGCGAAGGTCACCTGCGGCACCCCAAGCCGCTCGGCCAGCAGGCAGGCACCACGCCCATCCCGGCGTCGGTCGACGCCATCCCGGCCACCACCAGGTCGAAGCCGATCCGCTTGATCGCCGCGGCCAGCACCAGCGAGGTCGCGAACGCGTCGGATCCGTGCAGGGCGTCGTCCTTGACGTATACGGCTCCGTCGCCGCCCATCGACAGCGCCGAGGCGCTGCTGCTCGAGGTCCTGTCCGACTACCAGGTCTCCATCCCGGAGCTCGGCACGGTGTCCGGCCGTGAGATCCCGATGGTGTTCCTGACCTCCAACAGCTCCCGTGACCTTTCCGAGGCCCTGCGGCGCCGGTGCCTGTACCTCCACCTCGACTACCCGCCCGTCGAGATGGAGCGGGAGATCGTGCGGACCAGGGTGCCGGGGATCTCGGAGCACCTGGCCGAGCAGATTACGGCCATCGTGGGCTCGCTCCGCCAGCTGGACGTCAGGCAGCGCCCTTCGGTGGCGCAGACCCTGGAATGGGCCAGGACGCTGCTGTCTCTCGGTGCCGAGACCATGGACCAAGCGCTGGTCGCCGACTTGCTGCGCGTGCTGCTCAGCTACCAGTCGGACATCGAGCTGGCGTCCGCGCAGCTGGCCGCGGGCCAGCTGCCGTGCGCCACATGATCAAGCCGCAGCGGCCGCGATCCACGCCGGCCTGCCGCGATCCACGCCGGCCGGGCGTGATCCACGCCGGCCGGGCGTGATCCACGCCGGCCGGCCGCAATTCAGGCGCGAGTCATTCATTAGCGGCCCAGGAAACGCAGCACGGCCTGCATGCACCGCACATCCGAGGGCGTGCCGAAGTGATCGACGCCGCGCAGTGTGATCAGCTGCGCATCGGGCAGCGCCGCGACCAGCGGTTCGCCGGGACCGGCCGGGTCCTTGTCGCCCAGCACGACCAGCGCCGGGCATGAGATCCGGGCCAGGTCACCGGCGGTCAGCGGCCGCTGCTGCCTGCGCAGGAAGGCGACCAGCGCGGTGCGGTCGTTGCCCGAGCCGTCGGCCAGGCGCCGGAAGACCATGCCGTGGATGTTCTCCGGGTCCGGCTCGCCCCGTTCGTGGAGCGGGCCTTCCAGCGCGGCGATGATGGGTGCCGCCCCATCGCCGCCCCTGGTCAGTACGCTCCCTCCGATGCCGAGCAGGGCCAGGCGGCGGAACTGCCCGGGCCGCGCGGCGGCCAGCCGCAGCAGGACGTGCGCTCCGGCCGAGAAGCCCGCGGCATCGACCTGCTCGTAACCGCTGATCTCCGCGGCCACCCGGTCCTCGACCGAGGAGTACTCGGCCGGGTCGGTCGGGTGCGGCGCCCGGCCGTGGCCGAGCAGGTCCACGGCGATAGTTTCCCGGCCGGCCTCAGCCAGCAGATCGAGCCAGCCCGGCTGCCGCCAGTTGTGCTCGGCCGAGGAAACAAAGCCATGCACGAGCAGCACCGGAGACGCTTCCACCGTTCGTTAATAGCTGATCATACGCGTCAGCCCAGGCCTGGCCTCGGGATCGTGTTCTAGCAGGTCATCGTGTATACCGCAACCAATCAGGCCACAAGTCGGTGACACTTCCTGATGCCGTATTGACCCGACCGAGACGGCTCTCCACGCTCAGTTCACTGACCTGGCCCGTCACCGGGCCGCCTGCCCCGATCGGGGAGGTGAAAACCAGCCGCCATGTGCACCGCCACCCACCCGCTGACCGCCCGTGACAAGTTCGCGCTGGCCGAGTCGCTCCTGGCCGAGCTGGCCGGGCAAGACGCGGCGGGGCAGCCGGTGGCGGTGATGGCGGACGGGCTGCGGGCGCTGGAGCGGATCGACGCGGCCGGCGCGGCGGTGCGGGCCCGGCTGCTGCACGGCTTCGACGCCCAGCAGGGGCCGGTCGCCGATGGGCAGCGGACGACCCGGACCTGGCTGGTGAACTGCCTGCGGGTCACCAAGGGCCAGGCCGGGGAGTACAAGGCCGTCCAGGCGCTGGCCGGGCATGAGCCGCTGCTGGCCGGGCTGCGGGACCGGGCCCTGACCAAGTCCGCCGCGCTGCAGGTGGCCCGGTGGACGAAGGCGATCCCGGCGGAGTTCCGTGCCGAGGCGGAGGAGATCCTGGTCACCGCGGCCCGGGCCGGGGTGAGCCTCCCGTCGCTGGCGGCGCTGTGCGCGGAGATCCGGGAACGCACCGCGCAGGCTGATCCCGGCGGCGACCGGGCGATGACCCCCGGCTGGACCGGGCTTTCCCTGGATACCACGATCGGCGGGGCCGGGGTGCTGCACGGCGACCTGACCGCCGAGTGCGCCGCCATGGTCCGGTCCGTGCTGGATGCCCTGTCGGCCAGCAAAGCTGAGCAGCTTTGTATTCGCGCTGCCATCCATATCGGAGACACACCTCCACCGCTAAACAGCCAATATGCAGGCGCCTGGGGCAGTTACGCTGCGTCTGACTGGGGCGGTTGGGCAGTCGCTCAGCGACTTTCCAATTCCAGGCCAAATCCGTGACCATTACAGAACCATCTGGATACAAAACTACCTGCATCACCCTGGACAACGGACTCCAGTCGGTCAGCGAAGCACTGGAGAGCGGCCGCTGAGATAGTCCCGGATTCGTATGAGGATGGACTCATGGATCTTTATTCCCGGAATATCTTCGGGCGTGAAGAACTGGACACCAGTAGATTCGCTGCTGACAGAAAGCGAACCGCCAGTTATCGTGCAGGCTAGGCATATGCTGAATTCTTGCCGGATCTCACCGTCGCCGTAGGCGAACACGTGGCCAGGATCAGAATAGATACCCACGATCCGCCCTATCCTGACATCGAATCCGGTTTCTTCGCGCACTTCCCTGATAGCGGATTCCGCGAGGGTTTCTCCGATATCCATAGCGCCGCCGGGGAGCGCCCAGTTACCGGAATCGCTGCGGCGCTGGAGCAGAATACGGCCGTCTCTATCCGCCACTACGGCAGACGATCCCACTACGAGAGAATTCGCAGTCGGCGCGGCCGGGTCGTGATAGTAATCAACGCGTCCCATTGCTAGCCTCCCGCTATTGGCACGACTCCGCCGGCGACTGGCCGGGACTCGGTCCAGATCGCCTCGAACTGCTGCGCGTAAGACTCGAATATTCCTGCCGGGCCGAGCCGTTTCAGATGCAGCAGGGGGTGCTGGTAGCCATGCAGCTTATACAGGTATGGCGTGACCAGCATCTGATCATCAAACCGGTAGAGCGCATTGTAGAGCGGGACAGAATGATACCGGATCTCGACGCCGGTATTGAAAAACAGCGGCTCGAAATGCCTCACCGTCGATAGAATCCGGCCGGGCAATGTTGCGCTCAGCCCTTCGAGTTTATCCCGTGCCATGACCTCGGCGCTCTCCGGATCGGCCAGTGCGATGCGGACACGGAGGCCGTTCACGCACTTATCCTTGAGTATCTGAGTGAGCCCGGGATGCTGTTCCGGAAAGAACAGCATTGCGTAGCCGAGCAGGTCAAGGTTTGTCCGCACCCGGTCCAGCATTCCCGACCACAATTGCGACGGCGTATCGGCGCGATGGGCATAGGCAGCGGCGATCTCAGAAGTGTGATGGGTGCCGGGCGCGCCGAGCCCGACTCCCGGCCACAGATCTTGTTCTGATTGCCCGAGAATGTCACATATCCGCCATCTATGGCGTGGATGTGGCACGCGGCCGCCTAGCCACCGCTGAACTGTTTTCGGGTCAACACCCACCAATCGCGCAAGGGCCTCGATCTCCATCGTTTTCGCCGTCATCGCTACACGTAGCCGGTCGTTCATACCCTCGCCTGCCACTGTCGCACTCCAATTACGGGACGCTTAGGACGCGTGTCTAAACGTCCCGAACGTACCACATGGGCGGTGGGAGCGTCCGCCGTGCTCACGCAGGCTTGACCCTGCGATCACGTATTCGAGCCGTAAGGACCCGAGGGACACCGCCAATGACCGCCGAAGTCCAACCGCCCAAGCATCCCTTGCCCGCCATGACGACGTTCGAGCTACGCGACTACCGCCGCCAGCTTGAGAACGCCATCACGTTCTTTGACAAGCAAGACCCCGTACCCCCGGCCAGAGGCCGGCTGCAAGCCAAGCTTGACGCCGTGCTGGCCGAGCAGGAGTCGCGGACGAGGCTGGCCGATGCCCGCTGACCGCCCCCACGACGTCAGCAGCCTGACCGCTGCTCAGCTTGAACGGGCCAGGCGGGACCTTGAGATTAGCCTCGCTCTGGCATTCCCTGGTTCCCCCGTGCGGGTGTCGATCATGGCCGAGATGACCGCGATCGACGCAGAGCTAGCCGAGCGCGGCAGCGCCCGGTGATGTCGTCCATGCCTGCCAGGATAGGTACAAAATACGAACTAAGGCCAGACCGACGAGATCCGGGTGCACCTGCGCCGGCTGGTGGCCCTGCGGGGCCAGGGCTGCGGGTTCCCCGGCGGCTGCTTCCTCTAAACACACTATGCTCCGTCCGGGACTTCGCCTGGAAGCAGTGCCCCTTCGGCGGCGGTCGGCTGACACGCGCAGTAAATGCAAGTTCTTGCACATGAGAAGCAGTCCGTTACACTTAACAATATGAGTACACAGACCCTTGGCTTCGCCGTCCAGCCCGAAGATCGCCCGCTCCTTGACGAGCTCGTGGCCTATTTCGGCAACGGCAACCGGTCCGCCTACCTGCGCGCCACCCTGAGGATCATGCGGTCCGTCATGCTCGCCGATCAACTGCGTGACCTGCAGGCATACGGCCAGCAGCGAACTGCGGAACTCGGCATCGAACCTGCCGATGTCCCCGCGCGCGTGCAGGAGTTCCTGAGAGGCAATGCCGAACGCCGCGGGCAATGAGTCCCGTAGAGCCCGTACCGACTGCCGTCGTCTATGACGTCAACGTGCTGGTGACCGCTGTTGTCAGCGGCAACAGCCCATTCCGCTCCTGGCCCTCCCCGCCTCCCACGTCCGGAAACGCATGCGCCGACTGCGTGGCGATCGTAGTCGATGCCGCCGAGTTCGCCTTGTGGGTATCGCCCCACATCCTGAGCAACGTCGGACGGGTCTTGGAGGACCTGTTCAAGTGGGAGCACCCGCAGATCGATACCTACGTCGCGGTGCTCTCAGAGGCAGCCGAACATAGCGGCGGAGGGCTGCTGGCCGAGGTACCCCGCACGGTACACGATTGCCCCGACCACGAGGACAATCTGATCCTGGATCTCGCCGCTGAAGTAGGCGCCATGCTCATCGTGTCCAACGACACGGACCTGCTGGCTATGTCTCCCTGGCGCGGCACGCCCATCCTGACGCCCGTCGCCTTCGCCGCCAAGGTAGACGCCATGCGACGGCATGCGCGACGAAGGAAACGCTGAGGCTGGAGCGACCCGGCGGCGTCCGCCTATGTCTGTGCATCACCACCTGCTTGGCTGCTATTTGCCGGGCAGATGCTTCCTCTAAACACACTAACCGAGCGGCTCGGCATATGTCAGCGACGCGGCAACTGCTCAAGGCGTGAACAGCCGCAGAGTCGTTGTGGCCGGGGTCAGCGCGACTGGTCAGGGGCGAACTCGTAGACGCCGCCATCACTAACGTCGGTGTCGTGGCCACCAGGTCAAACCCGGCGACGGTGGGGCGCTGGCGGCGATGGCTAGGGCCGCCTGCCATTGCTGTCCGGAAGCGGGTGGACCTTGCCACCTTCGGATCGCAGGACTTCGGCAAGCGCAGGGTCGGAGGTAGCGAGCGGGGAGTCGATGGCGACAGCGGCTGCCGCGGCGACGCAGTCGGCGAGGCTCACGGCCGCACGCGCGCGATGGTAGCGGCGCGCGCGGATACGCCCGGCCTGCATTCCGAGCTCATGCGTGACAGCCTGCACGGTCAGTCCGGCATGACAGAGTAGAGCCAGATCGGCTTCCATGCCGTCGGCGTCCGCCCCGAAGACGCGGACCATCTGATCGCGGACTTCGGCGGCATTGATGGAGGTGAGGATGGCGGGGCCGCGCAGCAGATCGGATACCTCGTCTGCGGAGGGTTCGCCGCGGAGGTAGGCGATCACTGCGTAAGCGTCGAGGACGGTCACCCGGCCTGGCCCTGCCTGCGGTCATCGCTAGCTGCATCAGCGGCCCGGTCCGCGGCGCGGGCCGCGTCAGTGGCAGGTCCGGGTGCCGCATAAGCTCCGCGGAGCACCGCGATCGGGTCGTCAGGGACCGGGCGGACGATCGCGTAATCACCGCGGTCGATGATGAGTACCGTTGAGGTTCCCCACCGGTGCCGCACGGCAGCCGGGACTGAGACCTGGCCGTTGCGGCTGACCTTTACCTGAGTACCGTCCATGTCATTCATTGTATGCGACGTTACCGACGTTGTATGGATGAGAGAGCGATAAGCTCTCAACCTGACCGGGCCAGACGCTATCGCGTAAACCACCGCGATGACCCTGCCTACCGGACCCGCGATCTGGTGTCCGCCGGCGTCCGCGTTCGTCATCTTCCCGCAGCCCGCAGCCCGCAGCCCGATCCACGACGGCATCAACCGGTGGGATCGAGACCGGGTTCGCGTTGTCGGAGGTCGGCATAATCCGGATACTCGGAGCCGACTTTACAGACCGGGTATGCGTGCTCGTCCACGGGAAACGGACCTCGTCTCAGCAGGTCAACGAACGTGTCTCACGGCCTTCGGCTCCGATCGAACGCTCCCCGCAGGTGCGGTTGGCCGCCGTCGAGGTACCGCGATTATGCCGATCTCAGCGCCACTTTTTTCGTCCAGACCAGCGGTTCCATCACCAAGGTCGGCATAATCTGCAGGTCGGCATAATGCTGGTGGCACCACCACGTGGTCCTGCACCAGCTCGGCTGGACCCTCACCGTCCACCCCGGCGGCACCAGCCACGTCACCAGCCCCGACGGCACGACCATCCGCAGCCACAGCCCCCCACCAGACACCGGGTAACCACCCCGGAAGCGACTCGACCATCCCGATCCTGACCGGCTATCAGGAACGGGAGGATGATGCCGCTGGAATCGCGGCACCACGCGCGTCTGCTGGCCCGCCTGGCGGCTTGCGCTGCGGTCAGCCGCGCGGCAGCGCGACGGTCGCGGTGCCGGGCGCCATGATCTTACCCGAGTCGTTGTCGGTCCAGATGTCCAGATCCACGATCGTCTCGCCGCCTTCCGCACGGATCGCGGTGATCTTGCCGTGGGCCGTCACGATCATGCCCTTGGTGTTGGCCGCGCGGAACTGGCAGCCGAGCCGGAGGATCCGGCCATTGTCACCCATCCACTGGCGCAGCATGGCATGCAGGTATGACCACTGCAGGTTGCCCATGCCGAAGGCGGTGGGGTAGCTGGCCGGCCTCGTCGTCCATGTGGATGTCGACGAACTCGTAGTTGACCGCGGCGTACCGGTTCCAGTTGTGCAGCCCGGTGGCGCGCTGGAATTCCGGTATCTCCATGCCGACGGCTAGTTCGCTTACGGTTGCCTGGGTCACTGCCAGATCCCTCCCGTGTCCTCAGTAGCGGATCAGGGTCGACTTGGTCGTCTTCACGACCTGGTCGCCCTGGTTGGTCCACACGTCCTGGGACGTGGTGAAGAGCATCAGGCCGAGCCTGCCCTCCCGCTCGGAGTAGCCGGCCAGGCTGCGCACCGACGTGATGACGTCGCCGGGCCGCATGCGGACCCCGTACTCGACTTCGGAGCCGCCGTTGAGCTGGAACTTCAGCCCGGGGCCCTGGATGCTGAGGGTCATCTCGGTCATGTCCGGGTTGTGGCCGACCGTGGCCTTCCTGGGCCCGCCGGCGGTCATCCAGGCGAACGGGTTGAACTCCTCGGGGGCCACGATGCCGCCGTGCGAAGTCTGCGCGGCATAGTCGGCGTCCCAGAACAGCTTGGGCGGGTCCTCCGGGTAGTAGATCGCTACCGCCCACCGCCTGATATCGGAGTCGGTGATCGGGAACGACGTCATCCGCCCGAGCTCACCGCCGATCGCGGCCTGCATCGCCTCCGATATGTTGGTCTTTGCCATTGCGGCTCCTTTCTGGGGAACACAGCTGCCAGACGCCGGGCCTGGGCCCGGCCGGCGGTCAATCTCTTGGGTCTCCCGGCACGTCCCAGGTGGTGAAGCGGAACGGGGCACCGAAAGTCTTCTCCGGGCTGGCCACGATCGTGTGGTCATCGCGGGCGATCACGCCGATGCCCTTGCCGGCCAGGTGCTTCTCGGCGGCCGACAGGCTGTTCACCCGGAACGCCACGGCGTGCAGCATGTCGCCGTAGGCCGCCAGGTCCTGGCCGGCCAGCTCCACGATCGTATCCGCGCCAAAGAGGCCGGTAATACCGACATCGGCCATGCGATCCTCCTACCCGCCTGCCGCCATGACCCGGCCCCAGTCCCAGCCCGGGCGGCATTTGCCGCAGCCCGAAGACCAGTCCAATCGGCTTCGTCGTCGAAGATGACGACCGGGGCGATCGGCCCGAACGTCTCGTCCCGATAGATCACCATCTCAGGCGTGACACCGGACAAGATGGTCGGCGCGAAGAACGTGCCCGCATCGAACGCCTGGCCGGTCAGCCGCTGCCCGCCGCACACCAAGGTGGCGCCCTTGCCTACCGCGTCGGTGACGTGCTCGTCCATCTTGGCCAGCGCCCCGTCGTCGATCAGCGGCCCGATCGTGACCCCGTCGTCCAGGCCGTTGCCGGCCTTGAGCTTGCCGACCCGGCCAGCCAGCACCGCCAGGAACTCCTCCGCGATGGAGCGGTGCACGAAGATCCGGTTCGGGGAGATGCACGCCTGCCCGGTGTTCAGGAACTTCACCAGCGACACGCCCCGGGCGGCGTGGGCGGGGTCGGCGTCGGGGAACACGATGAACGGCGCATGCCCGCCCAGTTCCAGCGACACCCGCTTGATCTGCGCCGCCGCGCCCTGCGCCAGCTGCCGGCCGATCTCGGTCGACCCGGTGAAGGTCAGCTTGCGGACCGCCGGGTTGGCCAGGAACTCATCGCCCACCGCCGCCGCCCGGCCCGCGGTGACCAGGTTGGCCACCCCGGTCGGCACCCCGACCTCGTGCAGGATCCGGAACACCTCCACCG
The DNA here is from genome assembly GCA_963835775.1 of uncultured Actinomycetes bacterium. Lineage (GTDB taxonomy): Bacteria > Actinomycetota > Actinomycetes > Streptosporangiales > Streptosporangiaceae > Palsa-504. The sequence continues at coordinate 185,868 of CAWIHB010000024.1, forward strand.
CGCACAGCGGCGTCTGCTTGGCCGGCTTGAGCACCACCGTGCACCCCGCCGCCAGCGCCGGCCCCATCTTGCGGGTCAGCATCGAGATCGGGTAGTTCCACGGCGTCACCGCGCCGACCACCCCCACCGGCTGGTGCAGCACCAGGAACCGCTGGTCGGCGCGGGCTGACGGGATGGTGGAACCGTAGACCCGCTTGGCCTCCTCGGCGAACCAGATCAGGAAATCCGCCGCGTACCGCACCTCGATCCGGGCCGTCCGCAGCGGCTTGCCCTGCTCCATCGTCATCAGCCGCGCCAGCTCATCCGCCCGCTCCCGCATCAGCCGATGCGCATCAAACAAATACCCGGCCCGCTCATACGCCGTCCTCGCCGACCAGGAGCCGAACGCGCTGGCCGCGGCGTTCACCGCCTCCCGCACGTCGTCGGTATCCGCCGCGCTGATCTGGGCCAGCACCTCCGACGTAGCCGGGTTGGTTACTGCAAACGTCTGCCCCGAAGCCGCGTGACGCCATTTGCCGTCTATGTAGAGAGTCCCTGAGCCTACGTCCGGTATTGCCATCTGGGGCCTCCACTCTTCAGGCGCATTATTTGATAGTTGTACAAGTATAGACTAAATAATGTCGTCTGGGCAGTACGCGGCGGGGCGGACGGGTCGCGCGCGCCTCGCGCAGGGACGGCCCGCCCCGTGCCCGGCGCCCGCTACGGCCGCCGGGACTAGGCTGCCGCCACCGCCAGTCCTCAGTCCCTGGCCATGATCAGCGTCCCCGCGTGGTCTACGCTGTCGTGGTACGACGAATATATAAGTATTGCATTATCCGCCCACCGGGCGATGAAGGAGCCGGGCCATGACCTCCGCGCCACCTCCCGAGTTCTGGCTGTACCTGCCTCAGATGCGGATGTCGTTCGGCACCATCACCGAACGGGCCCGGGCCGCCGAGCGGGCCGGGTTCGACGGCATCGCGCTGATGGATCACCTGGCCCCGCCCGGCCTGCCGTCGGCCGACATGTACGACGCGATCACCACCGCGGCCGCCATCGCTATGGGCACCACCCGGCTGAAGATCGGACACCTGGTCCTGTGCTCCTCTTTCCGGCATCCGTCCGTCCTGGCCCAGCAGATGGTCAGCCTGGACCACCTGTCCGGCGGGCGGTGCGAGCTGGGCATCGGCTGGGGCTCGGTGCCGGGCGAGCTGACCAGGTTCGGGCTGCCGCTGGCCGCCTCCGCCGACCGCGCGGCCCGGCTGGGGGAGTACCTGGAGATCACCGAGGCCCTGTTCACCGGCCAGCCGGTCGACTTCGAGGGCGAATTCTTCACACTGCACGGCGCGCAGCTCAGCCCGCGGCCCCTGACCGGCCGGATACCCGTCCTCATCGGCGGCGGCGGCCCCCGGCTGACCATGCCCCTGGTGGCCAGGTACGCCGACTGGTGGAACTGCCCCGGCTACGCCTTCGACCGGCTCGACCAGCTGCGGCCGCTGGCCGGCCCGGCCCGGATCTCTAGCCAGCACCCGGTCGGGCTGGCCGCCACCACCGAAGACGTGCCGGCCGTCACCGCCCTGGCCGAGCGCCGCTTCGGCAGCTGGGGCGGCCTGATCACCGGCACCGCGGCCGATATCGCCGACCAGCTCGCCGGCCTGGTCAACCGCGGCGTGGAGCGGTTCTACCTCCAGTTCTCCGACTTCGGCACGCCCGGCACGCTGGCCCGCTTCGGTGCCGAGGTGATCCCCCAGCTGAAGGCCCGGCCGCCGCTGGACCTGACCGCCGGAACGTGATGTCATATCGTTTTAAGGTTCTATGCGTAACGAACAAACAGTCCTGGGCACCGGGCGACGCACGCACGATCGAGGAAGGGACACGGCTATGCCGGACTACCGGTACATCAGGTATGAGCTGCTCGACGACGGCCTGATCGCCAGGATCACCCTGGACCGGCCCCGGACCAGGAACGCCCAGAACCGCGGCCTGCTAGTCGAGCTGAACGAGGCCTTCCTACGCGCCGAGGCCGACGACACCGTGCGAGCGGTCATCTTGTGCGGGGCCGGGCCGCTGTTCTCCTCGGGCCACGACATGGGCTCGAAGGAGGCGCGGGAGGAGTACCAGCCCGGGCCCAATCAGCATCCGTCGGCCAAGACCAACGGCGGGACCAGGCTCGGCGCCGAATCCCGGATGCTGCAGGAGTGGCACTACTTCTTCGAGAACACCCGCCGCTGGCGTAACCTGCGGAAGATCACCATCGCCCAGGTACAGGGCACGGTCTTCGCAGCCGGCCTGATGCTGATGTGGGCCTGCGATCTGATCGTGGCCGCGGACAACGCCAGCTTCGCCGACGTGGTGGGCACCAGGCTCGGCATGTGCGGCGTGGAGTACTTCGCCCACCCGTGGGAGTTCGGCCCGCGCAAGGCCAAGGAACTGCTGCTGACCGGCGACTCGATCGACGTCCACGAGGCCCACCAGCTGGGCATGGTCAGCAAGGTGTTCCCGGTCGACGAGCTGGCCGACCAGACCCTCGCGTTCGCCCGGCGCATCGCCCAGACGACCACCGTGGCGGCGCTGCTGATCAAGGAGTCGGTGAACCAGAGCGTCGACAACATGGGCTTCTACAATGCCCTTAACGCGTGCTTCACTCTGCACCAGGTCAACCACGCGCACTGGGCCGAGATCAACGAGAACCACTACCCGGTCGGAACGCCGCAGTTCGGCGTGGTGCCCTGGCACGAGGCGCCGCCGGTCCGGCCCGCGCTGAAGGACGCCGCCGAGGCCCCAGCCGGCTGATACGGGACACAGCTGCGGCCCGTCAGTGGCGCGCGACCGGTTCGGCCGGCCCGGCCGAACCCGCGGTGATGAACGACCTGGTGGCCTTCGCGATCCGCCGGTCCCGGTCACCCGGCAGCGCCGTGGTGAGCGCGCTGGTCACGGCCTGCTGCAGGCAGCCGGTCCGGTCCGCGGACAGCTCGGGCAGCACACTGTCGGCGATGCCCAGGCCGATCAGCTCGGAGCTGGTCAGCCGGAGCGGCTCGGCCAGCTCGCCGGCCCGGGACCCGTCGCGGTACAAGATGGCGGCCGCGCCCTCCGGGCTGATGACGGAGAAGATGGAACCCGGCAGCATGAACAGCCGGTCGGCATGGCCCAGGGCCATGGCGCCGCCGCTGCCGCCCTCACCCACGCAGATGGCCACGCTCGGCATCCGCAGTCGCGACATGGCCTGCAGCGTGCGGGCAATCTCGGCCGCGACGCCGTCCCGCTCGGCGGCCGGTCCCGGCTCGGCGCCTGGCGTGTCGATCAGCGTGAGCACCGGCAGCCCGATCCGGTCGGCCAGCTTGATGGCCCGCTGAGCCAGCCGGTAGGCGGCCGGGCCCGGACGGGCGGCCCCGGTGCCGTCGGCGTACCGGTCCATGGCCACCACGATCGCCCGCTCGCCGCCGATTCTGGCCAGGCCGGCCCGGATGCACGGGTCCTGGCCCCGCAGCTCGACCCAGGACGAGCACAGCGCCGCCGCCCACTCCAGGCCCGACGGTCGGGACCGGCTGCGCGCCTGCCCGATGGCCTGCTGCGCCGACGACGGCAGGCCGGCCGGCCCGACGGCCGGGATCCGGCCCGGATCGGCGTCGGTGACCGGCCGGTCGGCCGACCCGAGCACGGCGTCCACCCAGGCCACCTGGTCGGCCCGGTCTACCAGGGCGTCGACCAGGCCCGCCTGGTACGCGCTCTCCGCCGTGTGCGACCAGGCCGGCGGCGCCTCGCCGGTGACCTCTTTGACGACCCGGGGCCCGGCGAAGCCCATGATCGCCCGCGGCTCGGCGGCCCGCACGTCGAGCAGCGAGGCCCACGAGGCGAACACGCCCCCGGTGCAGGTTGCGGCACTCGACCACCGTGTCGCACTCGGGGGCGTACTCGCGCATCACCGAGTCTCCGGTGTCCCAGGCCGCGGCCGGCTCGGGGTTGAGCCAGTACAGGTGCCGTGCCCGCTGGCGGATCGCCTTCAGCACCCAGGCCCGGGATGCGTGGTAGTTGTTCCGCCCGTCACCCAGGATGATCACGCTGGTCCGGCTCCGGACCTGCCCGCCCCAGCGTTCCCAGAAGGTCTCCAGGGCCAGGCCGTAGTCCGAGTGCCCGTCCAGCCTGACCGCGCTGGTCCCCAGGTTGAGGCGATGCGTCACGGTGGTGATGTCCGCCGCCTCCTCGAGGATCTCGGTGACTTCCTCGACAGGCCGATCGCCCGCAGCTCGGCGATGAAGCCGGCCAGGATCGTCTCCATCGCGGCGGTCCGGTCAGCGCGCCGTGGTGAGCTCGGCGGCCGCCTTCTCGATGTCCGACTGGTGCTTCAGCAGGATGTGCAGCGTGTTGACGACCAGCTCGCTGCTGACCTGCTCGGCGCCGAGCAGCTGCAGGGTCTGGGCCCAGTCGATGGTTTCCGACACCGAGGGCTTCTTCTTCAGCTCGAGCTGCCGCAGCGACCGCACCACGCCGGTGATCTGGCTGGTCAGGGTGGGGCTGATGCCCGGCACGCGGCGCAGCACGATCTCCTGCTCACGCTCGACCGAGGGTAGTCGATGTAGAGGTACAGGCACCGGCGCTTGAGCGCCTCGGATAGCTCGCGCGAGTTGTTCGAGGTGAGGAAGACCAGCGGCGTCTGCACGCTGGCCACCGTGCCCAGCTCGGGAATGGAGACCCGATAGTCGGAGAGCACTTCGAGCAGCAGGGCCTCGGTCTCGACGTCCAGCCGGTCCACCTCGTCGATCAGCAGGACGACCGGATCAGGGGCACGGATCGCCGACAGCAGCGGCCGGGCCAGCAGGAACTCCTCGCTGAAGATGTCCGCCTCGAGCTCGGTCCATTCCACCTGCTCGGCCTGGCTGCCGGTGCGCTCGGCCTGGATGCGCAGCAGCTGCTTCTTGTAGTTCCACTCATACAGGGCCTTGGCCTCGTCCAGGCCCTCGTAGCACTGCAGCCGGATCAGCCGCATGCCGCTCATCAGGGCCACGCTCTTGGCCAGCTCGGTCTTCCCGGTTCCCGCGGGACCCTCGACGAGCACCGGCTTGCCCAGCCGGTCGCCGAGGAACACCACACTGGAGATCCGCTCGTTGGCCAGGTAGCCGACGTCCCCGAGTGACCGTCCGACCTGCTCGGGCGAAACGAATCGGTAAGGCTGGCCGTCCCCCCGCTCGCCCCGGTCTGCCTCGGGTCGCCCGTTCACACGCGCCCTGCTCTTCTGTCCGGTTCGCGGGGCCCGCGCGGATCCGGTCCCGAGGCCGCGGCGCGGCCTGCCAGCTGCGTGAACCCAGAGGTCCTGTCCCATCGCGAGATCACGCCGCGACGGCTGCGCCGGATCGTTATTGTTGGCGATTCTACAATAATCAAAGTATAAGGGATCGCTGGGCTGGTCGAGCGACCGGGTCCGCCGAGCCGGGTCCGGCTCCCAAGGTGACACCCGGCGGGCGCGGCGGCCGGCCGCGGCCGCCGGTGATCCGCGCCGCGGGCGGTGCGGTACCGGGGCGTCGCCGTCAGCTGCCCTCGAAGGTGGGGATGGTGTGCTCGCGCCGGGCCTTGATGCCCTTGTGGATGTCGGCGGTGGCCATCGTCACCGGCTGGGCCAGCGCCTCCCACTGCATGGCCAGCTCGAAGCCGCCCTTTGCCCCCTGGGCCAGTCCCGCCTTGGTCAGCCGGGTGGCGATCGGCGCCGCACCCGCCACACCCGCCGCCACCTCCAGGGCGCGGGTCACCACGTCGTCGGAGATCTCGCTGACCAGTCCCCAGGCCAGTGCCTCCTCGGCCGATACCACCCGCCCGGTGTACAGCATCTCCCGGGCCCGCGGCATCCCCACCGCCTCGGGCAGCAGCCAGCTCACCGCCATGCCGCCGTGCGTACCCAGCTGCGTGAACGGTGCGCTGAACGTCGCGGACGGGTTGGCGTAGCGCAGATCACAGGCCAGGGCCAGGCACAGGCCCGCCCCCACGGCAGGCCCGTTCACCGCCGCCACCACCGGTACCGGGATGTTCTGCGGAGCCAGCCAGGCTCGGTAAAACGGCAGCATCTTGTCCCGCAACCGGTCCGGGGTGTTATCGCTCAGGTTCCCTTGATCCAGCCACGACAGATCCGCCCCGGAGCAAAACGCGCTTCCCTCGCCGGTCACCACCACGGCGCGCAGGGACCGGTCGCCCGCTATCTTGTCCATCACGGTGACCCACGCCGACGTCAATTCCGTCGTCATCGCATTACGCACTTGCGGCAGATTCAGGGTTACCAGCGCCACCCCGGGCGACGCCAGCCGAGCATCAACAAGGTCCGCTAGCCTATTAGCCATCCCGCCCACCCATCACGGCCGCGCCAGTCGCAGCCACCAGCACGAATCTTACGGATATTAAACAATAGTAACCGGGCTTCGCGGCAAACAGTGGAGACTTCGATTGCGGTTTCCGCCGCCCGCCTTCGCCGACCCGCTGCCCTTCACCGGTCCGGCTCATCGTCCTGTCCGGCGGCGGCGCAGTCGGGGACGATCCGCAAGCCCAGGGCCGCAAGCCATCATCTGAGCGCCGCCCGCTGCGAACAGAATTACCTCCACAGGGATAGAGCGCTGACTTGTAGGCAACTGGTCACGTCGGCTCGAGTGAGCAGACGGCTGACGGGATCGGCCAGCCGACACTAGGCGGGACGATGTGCCATTGGGCCGCTATAACCGGGACGATGTGCCATCGTCCCGGTCCCAGGAACGGCCGGACCCAGCCATGGGGTGGGTTACCTGCGGCGCGGCCGCTTGCCAGCCGTCCGTGGGCTCGCCTAGTGGCCCGTTCGGTTAAACATCGCGTCCCGCCGATCCGGGCTCAAATGTCCTGGCCTTATCCCGGGCGTCGGTGATCTCAGTGAATGCGCTCCGGAGCCGAGCGGCACCCGACAATCAATTTCCGGCCAGAAACGGCGAACGCGGACCGCGGTGACGATGCTTGGCGTCAATAGGGCAGCCGCTTTTCCTGAGCCGCGCCGAGAAAGGCGACGCGCTTTCCGGCCGGATCAGGGAGCCGCCGAACCGGCGGCCAGGGCGATAGCAGATGCGTTCCCGGATGGTGCTCCCCGGTTCGGACGAGCATCCGTGACGCGCCATCGCCCTGGCCGCCGTCGCAAGGTGAGCCGCCGCGCCGCTAGCGGCGCGGCGAATGGGGACTAACTGGCCGCGTAGAGGATGTCGTACGGGCCCTGCTTCAGGTCGCACTCCTTGAGCGAAGCGCTCGGGAAGCCGTTGTGGACCGTGGGGGTAGCGGTCCAGTTCAGGTTCAGGCCCGCGATGTTGGTCGGCATGCTGGACGTGGCGCTGAGCGCGGCGGCCAGCTTGGTTCCGTCCAGCGAGTTGGCCTTCTCGATCGCCCACTTGACCGCCAGCAGGTTGAAGTAACCGGTCAGGACGCCTGCGGTCTGCGGGTTGAGGCCGATCTTGGCCTTGGACGCATTGAGCAGCGCCAGGTTCTCCGGCGTCAGCAAGGTGGACGTCGGCTGTCCCGGCGCATAGGAGATGTCGCATCCGTCGACGGCTCCCGGCGGCAGCTGGGACGCGGTGATATCGAAGTCGTTCAGCCCGCCCCAGCCGACTACCACCGGTGACCAGCCGATCTGCTTGATCCCCTGCACCATGGCCGTGATGCCGGTGAACCCGGTCGGGAACAGCGTCTTGATCCCCGCTTCCTTGGCCTGAGTCAGCTGAGTGGTCAGGTCGATGGCGGTGGGGGAGTAAGTGATGGTCTTGACGAACGTCAGGCCGGCGGCCTTGGTGTCTGCCTCGGCATCGGCGGCCAGCTCGACACTGAACGAGGTCCCGTCGGACAGGATGCCGATGTCGTTGTCGTTGTGCGACTTGGCCCAGTTCACCATCAGCTGGGCGTACTGGGCATTGGACGGCCCGGTGCTGTAAGCGGTCGGGTTCTGCGCCGCGTTGAACAAGGCATTGGCGCCGTCGCCGTTGACCACCAGGGTCTTCTGCTCCATAAAGTACGGCTGGATCTGGTTCTGCGCCGAGGAGAACGAGTCGTTGACGATGATCACGTTCCCCTGGGCCACCAGCTGACGGGCGATGCTCAGCGAGGTCGCCGGGTCGCCCTTGTCGTTGTAGTTCGACAGCGCGAACTTGTGGCCGCACACGCTGTCGTTCGCGTTGAAGTAGTTAACCTCAATGACGGACTCGATCTGCGTCAGCGTGCCCGACGTGGCGGTCGGCCCGCTCAGCGGCTCGATATTCGCGATCTTGATCGGGCCCGCCGGGATGTTGGAGCACTGGCCTCCACCCGACGAGGTGCCGCCGCCGCCTGCGGCGGCGGTGCTTGAGGAACTGCTCGAGCTGCACGCCGCCACCCCCAGCGCGAGCACTGTCTCGCGGGGCCATCCCGCGGGGCCATCTCGCGGGGCCATCTCGCGGGGCCATCTCGCGGTGCTATCTCGCGGGGCCGCGGCAGGCCGCCAGTTGACCGGCCCGTCCGGCGCTAAGTACTTTGATAGTTGTCAATAAATGTGTCAGTATCCGGAAGGTGACCGGCCACCCATGCTCGCCGCCCTCGAAGGCATGATCACCGAGCTGCGCCAGATCGGCGTGCCGATCTCGATGACCGAGAAGATCGATGCGGTCCGGAGCCTGAACCACCTGCCGCTCGCCCAGCGTGACGGCGTCAAGTCCGCCCTCCGCGCGGCGCTGGTCAAGGACCACGACCACGAGCTCGCCTTCGACGCCCTGTTCGACCTCTACTTCTCCCCGGCGCCCGGCGCGGACCAGGAGCAAGCCGCCCAGCGCGGCCCCGCCGACAACCAGCCCGCCACCGCCGACGGCCAGCCCGGCACCGGCCATGGCCAGCCAGGAGGCGGAGGCGGAGGAGGCATCGGCTCCCTCGACGATGCCGCCCTCACCGAGCTGCTGCTGACCGCCCTGCGCGACGGGAACGACGTCATGCTCCGCGCCATCGCCGGCATGTTCGTGGACCGGCACGCCGGCATCGAGCCCGGCCGCCGGGTCCGCAGCTTCGTGTTCGTCGACGGCATCGACGAGGTGACCGACGTGCTGCAGCAGGCGCCGGACGTCATCGACGCCACCAGGCACATCAACGCCAACGGCAGCGGCGTGTGGCTGGACGGCCGTTCGGATTACGGCCACGCGCTGGAGTCGTTCTGGGACCACTGGGGCGAGCAGGTGCGCAGCCGCACCACCGTCATCGTGCTCGGCGACGCCCGCACCAACTACCACGACCCGGCCGAGCGGGTGCTGAAGGCCGTCCAGGCCAAGGCGGCCCACCTGTTCTGGCTCAATCCCGAGCCCAGGGCCGCCTGGAACAGCGGCGACTCGGTGATCGCCAGGTACCAGCCGTTCTGCGACGCGGTGCGCGAGTGCCGCAACATCCGCCAGCTGCGGCACTTCGTGGAGGAGCTCGATTAGCACGGCCCGTTCGGCAGAATTATTTTTTTGACCGAACGGGCCGTGCCGCTGTGGGTCAGGTTACGGCTCGTCAGGCAGGGTGTCCGTGGTGAAGAAGTACGGGGCGCCGAAGCAGTCCTCCGGGTCCGCGGCCAGCATGCCGTCCGGCCTGCAGGTCCTGATGCTCTTGGAGTCCAGCCATGCCTCGGCCGAGTCCAGGTCGCGCACGGCTGGCGTCTGCGGCTGGCGCGGGGCTACCGGCCCTGGCGCACCTGGCTGAAGGGCACGTCCCGGTCCGCGGCGAACTCGCGCGGCATGCCGAGGACGCGCTCGCTGATGATGTTGCGGGCCATCTCGGTGCTGCCCCCGCCCAGCGATCCGGCCTGCCGCATCAGGAACGACCGGCCGTACTCCAGCCCGGCGTCCTCGTCAGCAGCTCCGCTGGCTCCGGGGGGACGACCCCCCCGAGCCCCGCCGAGGCTCCGCCGACGACGGCGTGCGAGCCCAGGATCTCCAGGTTGATCTCGGCGATCCGGGTCGCGGCCTGGCCGCTGAACAGACGCAGGATGGCCGCCGAGGGTGGCGGTAGCTGCTCGGTGCGCATCCCGTCCGTGACCCGCGAGATCAGCTGCTGCTGGACGCGGGAGATCGCGTGCGCCTCGGCCACCAGCTCGCGTACGTAGACGTCGTCGGCCTGGCGTTGAGCGCCAGCGGCATCTCGTAGCCCGCGCACTCCTCGTTGAAGGCCCGCTGGTGCGCCCTGGTCAGTCCCAGGCCGCCGTACTCCTTCGGGAAGCAGATGCCCGCGAAGCCGCCGTCGTACAGCTTGCGCTGCAGCTCGCGGGCGCGCGGCCAGATGGCGTCGCCGCGGGCGAAGACGGCCTCCATGCTGCCGTCCTCTTCGGGATTCAGCCGGGGCATGTGCTCCGCCAGCCAGGCCCTGGCCCGGAGCCGGAACGACTCGACGTCTTCGGTGCCGGTGCCTGCTGCGGTCGCGTGTTCTGTCATTGCTGTCCCAAACTCAGATGCCGAGGATGTCTGCCAGGCGCCGCCGGTGCTCGCTGGGCGTGCCGAACATCGCCCGGTTCACCGTCGCGCGCCGCAGGTACAGGTGAATGTCGTGCTCCCAGGTCACGCCGATCCCGCCGTGCAGCTGCACGCAGTCCTGGATCAGGTCGGTGGCCCGCGGCCCGACGTAGGACTTGGCCACGCTGGCCAGTTCGTCGGCGTCCTCGGCCTGCTGCGCCGCGGCATGCGCGGCGGCGCCCGCCGTGGCCTGGCAGGCCTCCAGCCACAGTTTCATGTCCGCAAAACGATGCTTGAGGGCCTGGTAGGAGGCCAGCGGGCGGCCGAACGAGTACCGGTCGAACGCCCACTGCACGGTGAACTCGAAGACCCGCTGGATCGCCCCGGCGGTTTCCGCGCACTGCAGCGCCACCGCGATCTGGACCTGGCGGTTCACCGCGGCCTCGGCCGGGCCGGCCGCCCGGACCACGTCGCTGCCGGGCACGGCCACGCCGTCCAGGTCCACCCGCCCGCCGCGACCAGCAGGCGGACCCCGACGCGCGAGCGCGCCAGTTCGTTACTTTTACAAGCATCGCACTATCCGCCCCGCCAGGTCAACCGTCCCCGCTCCCGCCCGCCCCGGCCGCTCCCGCCGCCCCCCGAACGTGGTGAAACGCGGGTTTCACCACCATAGGATGTGGTGGTGAAATCCGGGTTTCATGTCACGATTTTCCTCACCAGGTGAGGACGGCGACTTCCTCGATTTCCTCGCTCGCGTCCCGCGGCCGGGAAATGGCGGCGATGCCCGTGGCATCCTGCCGCTTGGCGCGGCGGCCCTTCGCTACCGGGCCATTCTGCGTGCCGACCACGGGCCGCGGCGTCGGCGCCAGCTCCCACAGCCCGTCGAGCAGATCGGTGAGCACGTCGCGGCGCAGCGAGTAGTAGTAGTTGCGCCCGGCCTTGCGCGTGCTGATCAGGCCGGCGTTCTGCAAGATCTTGGTGTGGTACGAGATCGTCGGCTTTGACACCGGAAGCGTGCTCTCCAGTGTGATGCAGGCCAACTCGTCGACCTTCGACATTTGGACGATGATGCTCCACCGGATCGGATCGCTCAGCGCCCGGAAGACCTCGGTCGGTGGGTTTTCGATCGTCAGCTTGCCTGCCATTAGATAGCTCGGTTCCCCTTGGGTGCCAAGATCATCACGATTCCGGCACGCTTTTGTAGACAACTTCGAGAACTATCATACCGCGACGAGAGCAAACCCAGCGCAGAGCAGCCCACAAGCCATACAGAGTTAACACGAAGCCCGCGCCCTCCCTCCGGCAGCTGCCGCCGCGCGGCCCGGCTCGGTTCAGCTCAGCTCGTTTCAGCTCAGCTCGGTTAAGGCGGTCCTGGCCGGGCTGGCCACCTCCTCGGTGCCGCGCACGATCGCGAAGACGTGCTCGTCCTGAGCCAGGATCGGGGAGTCCCCGCTGATCACGATGCGGCCGCGCTCCATGACGTAGCAGCGGTTGGAGTTGGCCAGCGCGCGCGGCACGCTCTGCTCCACGATCAGGATGGCCAGCCCCTGCTCGCGGAGCTGCGCCACTGCCTCGTAGATGCTGCGGATGACGATGGGCGCCAGGCCCGAGGTGGGCTCGTCGAGCATGAGCACCTTCGGCTCGGCCATGAGCGCCTGGCCGATGGCGACCATCTGCTGCTCGCCGCCGGACAGGACCCGTGATGCCCGGACCCGTGATGCCCGGACCCGTGATGCCCGGACCCGTGATGCCCGGACCCGTGATGCCCGGACCCGTGATGCCCGGACCCGTGATGCCCGGACCCGTGATGCCCGGACCCGTGATGCCCGGACCCATGATGCCCGGACCCATGATGCCCGGACCCATGATGCCCGGACCCATGATGCCCGGACCCATCGGCCCTCATGTGGTCAAATACTTCTAAGGTTTGATGTATTACGAACCTATCGCAGGCGGCGGGAATGCGACGCCGTGGTCGCTGACCGCCCGCGGCCGCCGGAAAGCAGCAGGCGGCCAGCTGCTGGTCTACGAGGCGGCCTGGGCCCGGGACACCGGCGAGCGCGTGCTCGGCCTGCCCCGGGTCCGGGCCAGGAACTGACCGGCCGCCGTCTGCATGCTGCCTGACGTGCTCTTCTTCGGTACTAGCGGCATCAAGCGGAGCACAGCAGGCCGTGCATGGCGGCCCAGGCGTCGGGATGGTTGAGCAGGTCGAAGTGGTGCATTCCGCCCAGCCCGCGGCCCAATTCGATGGGGAACCGGACGTGCTGGCGCGGGCCGCGCCGCCCGTGTGCGCTGGCGGGCTGGACGAGCAGGTCGCCGACGACGGCACCGAGCGGGCTGGCGGGATTGGCGGTCACGGTGGCGCTGATGGCATAGTGGTTGGCCCCCGGCAGCAGCGGCGCGTCGTATCGGTGATCGCGCAGGCAGCAATCCTGGTCGCAGCCGGCCCAGTCGTCGTCCAGCACATACCCATGGCGCAGGTCCTTGACCGAGGCCGGCCCAGCAGCCAGGGCCGCGAACGGCTTAGTCTCGGGTACCCGGCCAAGCGCCCAGCCCGCGAGCCCGGCCGCGCGGGCCAGCGGAGCACCCAGATGCGGTGATCCCAGGTAGAAGACGTGCCGGACGTGTCCTGTCCAGGCGGCGGAGGCTTCCCGGCCGTAGTGGCAGGCGCTGCGGATGACCAGGCCGCCCATGGAGTGGCCGGCCAGCAAGATTTCATCCACCTGCTCGGGCCAGGCCGCAGCCAGACCAGCCAGCAGGCCGGCTAGGTCGTGGCCGCTGTCGGATATGTGCCGGCCGGTGTTGTACCGCACATAGACGGGGGTGTAGCCGAATTCTGCCTGCAGGCGGTGGCCGTAGGGTACGGACTGACCGGCCCGCCGGTGCCAGGAGTTCTCTGTCTCGGCGAGCCCATGGACGAAGACCGCGAGCCTGGGCGTGGCCTGCGGAAAGGCAGCTGCGATCTGCTGGGCACCCAGGCCCACATCGCAGCCACCTGCCCGCACCGCCATGCCGATGGCCAGCGGGGCCAGGTCGGAGCCGAGCCGGTCCCCCGCAACCGCATTCAGCACGGCCAGCGCCAGGTTACCTGCCGGTTCGCTTCCGGCGGCCTGGCCGTCGGCGCCCAGGACCAGCCCGGCCTGGCCTCCCACCGCCCCCGCCGCCAGCCCGGCACCCCGCACCGCGAGGTAAGCGGTCCGCGCCACGAAGTCATGGACGAACCGGACCGGTGCGCCCGCCGGCCCGACCGGGGCAAAGGCCCGGCCGGCGATGACCTGGTGCACCTGCTCAATGCGGGACACGAGCCCGGCAAACGCGTGGCCGCTCAGCCTGCCCACCGCACGAAGTTCCGCTGGCGTCACCGTCTACCTCCCAAGCGTCGGCTGCTAGGCCGCTCCTTCAATTGCAGCCCATGCGGAAGCTGGCGGCAAGGGATGCCGCGCCAGGTGCTCGCCCATCTTGACGTGATCGAAGCCGAGTTCCTCGGCCGCCGCCGCGAAGGCCCGGACGTTGCCTGGCGTGCCCGCCGGGCCGGCCCACGGCAGCGCGGTCGCGAACTTCATGATCCGAACCTCGGCACTGCGCCCGCCTCCTCCAGTTACTGTGTCCCGGACCGCTACCGGTGCCCGAAGCGCCTACTGGTGACCCGAAGCGCCTACCGGTGCCCGAAGCGCTTACCGGTGCCCGAAGCGCTTACCGGTGCCCGAAGCGCCTACCGGTGCCCCGAAGCGCCTACCGGTGCCCCGAAGCGCCGACCGGTCCCCCGAAGCGCAGCTCCGGGTTGCCCTCGGCGGCAAATTTTTTAGATGCTTAGATGAATATGTTTCCATAGGAGGCTGCGAGATGGAACAGCGGACGGCGGCGGCCGAGACCGGCGGCCCGAGTGAGCTGGCGAGCCAGGTCGGCGTCGAGCGCCTGTTTGCCCCTCAGTCGGTAGCCGTGGTGGGCGCGTCCGAGCAGGGCCTGGGCCGTATGGTGTTCGCCAACCTGCGCCGGGATTTCCCTGGCACCCTGTACCCGGTCAACCCCCGGCGGCCCGAGGTGCTGGGCGTCAAGGCCTACCCGACCGTCGACGACCTGCCCGAAGCGGTCGACATGGCCGTGCTGCTGGTGCCGGCGGCGCACGTGCCCGACATCGCCGAGCGATGCGCGGCGCGCGGCATCGGCGGGGCACTGGTGCTGGCCGCCGGCTTCGCCGAGGCGGGGCCGGAGGGCCGGGCGGCCCAGCAGCGGCTGACCGACCTGGCCCGGACGTCCGCGTTCCCGATCATCGGCCCCAACTGCAACGGCTTCATGAACGGCCACAGGAAGACCCTGGCCACCTTCGCCATCCCGCCGGACAGCGACCGGCCCACCCCGGGCCCGGTGGCTCTCATCTCGCAGAGCGGCGGCTTCGGCGCGTACATCATGGAGAAGGCGGTCGTGGGCGGGCTGCAGGTGGGCTGGTACCTGAGCACGGGCAACGAGGCCGACATGAACGTGGCCCGCAGCCTGGCGTACCTGATCGAGCGGCCCGAGGTCAAGGTCGTGCTCTCGTTCTTCGAGGCCATCCGGTCGCCCGAGTTGTTCCTCGAGGTCGCCTCCCGGGCCGCCGAGCTGGGCAAGCCGATCGTGGCGGTCAAGGCCGGCCGGACATCAGAAGGCGCGCGGGCGGCAGTCAGCCACACCGCCTCGATCGCCGGCTCCAGCGAGGTGTACGACGCCATCTGCCGTCAGTACGGCCTGGTGCAGGCGGGCAGTGTCGAGGAGATGGTCGACCTCGGGCTCTGTTTCCAGACGGGCCGGCGCATGGGCGGGCGCCGGCTGGGCGTCCTGACCGCCTCCGGCGGGGCCGGCGCGCTGATGGCCGACGCGGCCGAGATGGTCGGCCTGACCGTGCCGCCGCTGCCCCGGCCCGACCAGCAGCAACTGGCCGCCCTGCTGCCCAGCTTCGCCAGTGCGGTCAACCCGGTGGACCACACCGGCGCGTTCAACCCGGCGAACTTCGAGCCGGTGCTGGACGGCCTGACCCGCTCCTCGGGCGTGGACGCGGTCCTGCCGCTGGTCTGGGTCATCCGGGACGCAGAAGCGGACGCGGTCAAGCGGATCCACGCCGCCACCGACAAGCCGATGGCGGTCGCGGTCACGCTGGCGGCCCCGGTGCTGACCGAGGCGGGCATTCCCACCTACAGCGACCCGGCCCGGGCCGTGGCGGCCCTGGGCGCGGTGGCCCGCTACTCGCAGGTGCTGCGCACCCGCGAGCGCGCCCCGGCGCCGCCGCCGAACCCCGACCGGGTGGACCGGGTCCGAGCCCTGCTGGCCAAGGACGGCCCCCGGCCCTTCGTCCTGGAATCAGTGGCCAAGCAGGTGCTGGCCGAGTACGGCATCCCGGTCAGCCGGGAGATGGTGGCCGGCTCGGCCGCCGAGGCGGTGGCCGCCGCCGAGCAGCTCGGCGGCCGGGTGGCGCTCAAGGTCCTGTCCTACCGCCGCACAAGTCCGACTCCGGCGCGCTGCGCCTGGGCCTGGCGGGCGAGACGTCGGTGCGCCGCGGCTACGAGGACCTGGTGCGGGACATCTCCGCCGCCTTCCCCGGGCTCACCATCGAGGGCATCCTGGTCCAGGAGATGGTGCCGGCCAGCGTGGAGATCTCCTGCGGCCTCCAGCGCGACCCGGTGTTCGGCCCGATGGTGGCGGTCGCCCTGGGCGGCACGCTGATCGAGATCATGGGCGGCGCGGTGCTGCTGCGCGCGCCGTTCACCCACCGGATGGCGCGCGAGGCCGTCGACCTCATCTGCGCCGGGCGGCTGCGCCAGGCCAGCCGCGGCCTGTCGCAGGCCCAGGCGGAGTTCGTCGCCGGGGTGCTCACCGGGGTCGGCGAGCTGGCCCTCGAGCTGCCCGAGGTGGAGTCGGTGGACATCAACCCGATCCGGGTCCACGGCGGGGTGGTCCGGGCGGTCGACGCCCTGATCGTGGTCGCGGGCGGCCCGGCCGAATCGGCGGACGCCGTGGCGGCCGGGGCCGCCTCGACCTGAGCCGAACCTCCGCGCGCCGGCGGAGCTCCGTCCCGCCGGCGCGCGGACGTTCACCGAGTGACCAGTGTGTGCCGGTCGTGTGCAGATGATCTATCATAGTTGTGGAAATACCCCGCCGTCGGGACATGACAGGCGGACCGGTACCGAGTCAGGAACTCATGACCATGGACGCCATGTCACCACAGCCACCCACCGAGATCTTCAAGGCCCTCAGTGATCCGGTTCGGTGGAGCATCATCGTGCAGATGGCTTCGGTGGACGAGCTGGCGTGCATCACGCTCGAGGACACGCTGCCCGTCTCCAAGCCCACGATCTCGTACCATACGAAGATCCTGCAGCACGCTGGCCTGATCAACGTGCGCAAGTCGGGCCGCAATTACTATTACTCGCTGCGCCGCGACGTGCTGCACAAGCTGCTCGATGACCTGTGGGAGCTCGCGCCCACGCCGCGCCCGGTGGTCAGCAAGGAGGACGGCCAGGTGGCCATGGGCCGCCGGGGCAAGCGCGCCGACGGGCACAGCCTGGCCACTCCGGCCCGCAAGCGCCGGAACAGCCGCGAGGCCGTCGAGGAAGCCGTCGTCCTGACCTGGTAACGCCTGCACGCTGACGTGGTAACGCCTGCACGCCCGCTGGCCGGTAACTCCGGTGCGCCCGCTGACCAGGTAACACTCGCGCGCCCGCTTACCAGGTAACTCCGGTGCGCCCGCTGACCAGGTAACACTCGCGCGCCCGCTTACCAGGTAACGCCCGCGCGCCCGCTGACCAGGTAACGCCCGCGCACCCGTACCGCCGCCAGGTCCTGCCGTGCCGATTCGGTTCGATAGATCTACAACCTTGACGCGAAGCGCGTTTGGTCTCTAGCATGGGTTTCTAGCTCAGCGGAGCCGCGGCGCCTTGCCCAGCTGAGGTCTGCGGCCGACCCGAAGGGGAACGCATGACCTTCCCGCGCCGGATGGCCGCGATCACCGGGGTCTACACGACCGTCCAGGGCAAGAAGCTCGGCCGGACCGAGGAGTCACTGAAGCTCGAGGCCATCAAGGGCGCCCTGGCCGACAGCGGGCTGTCGTTCGCCGACATCGACGGCATCATCCCCATGGAAGCGTCGATGCACGGCCCGGGCCTGGTCTACCACATGCAGTGGGCCGAGCAGCTGGGCGGCCGTCCGCTCGGCTTCATGGGCATCGGCCAGGACCTGGAGGAGATGGGCTTCTGCAAGCTGGGTGAGGGCCCGGCCTACTTCGCCGAGGGCCACACCAGGCTGGGCGGCTCCATGCCGTCCAACACCGACGGCGGCCTGCTGTCCAACAGCCACAACACCAACCCCTCCGGCATGCACACCGTCGAGGTGGTCAGGCAGCTGCGCGGCGAATGCGGCGCTCGCCAGGTCCCCGAGGCCAGGATCGGCATCTCCCTGGCCCAGGGCTACGCCGTCCACGGCATGGCCGGCACCCTGATCATGGCCGTCTAACCCCTCTACCCCACCCGTCCCAGCCGGATTCGATGGTTGTGGCACCCTGCCGACTCTTTTAGGCAGGGTGTCACATTCATTGGCTATTCCAGAGCCGGAAGGGCTCGCCAGCGTCATTTTCTTGGCGGAAAACTATCCAGTACCTTTTGCATGTCGTCGATGTACACCGCGGGCCAGCGGCTGGCTGATTCCAGGGCATGGAAGAGCTGCCTGCCGATCGCCTGCTGGCGTTGCTGGTCGCCGCCTGTATCGCGGATTTCCAGCAGGGCAGGGTAGTCGCTGCGAAGCGGGATGTCGGAACCACCTGGCCAGGCGATGTCGTCATCGTCGAACTCGTGTGCACCCAGGTAGACCGCGGTGCTCCCGACCCGGACATAGGGGTCGCTGCCTTCATCGTGCCTGAAGGACGCACCCAGTGCGTGTTCGATCAGGTGAATCAGGTCGTGGTCCTGGCCCGGGGAGCCGACGAATATGAATGTCTGCCGTGACATGGCTAGCAGGCTCGCTTCCAGTCGATGGTGTAGTTGTCCCCGATAATCAGCACGGCATCCAGCCGGTCCCCGTAGGGCGTTCCGCTGAATCGCCGGATACCGCGATGGGCGTCGTCCTCGGTCAGACCGCAGTCGCGGGCGTCGATGACTGCGTAACGGGCCTGGCCTTTGGCGCTATTGAGGGCCGCTTTGACCGTCTGGTCGCCGGCTCCCCGATCGAGGCTCTTGAACTCGGACGGTTGCGGGATGAGGACCTGGCATTTCGCCCCGGATGGCCCGGGCAGTTCGCCGTCGGGGGCGGACCACTGACGTACAGTGGTGAGGTGAGCGAGATTCCGCTCGAAGAGGCATCGCGCCAGGTTACCGACGCGGCGCATGTTGCTGCGCGCGGTCAGGTTGTCTATCTCACTGAGCACGGCGAGCGGCTCGCCGCGATCGTCCCGGCCGAACTGGCGGCCGAATTGGAGAGCCTGACTCCCTTGCAGCTCCGCGAGCTGCTGGAGGACTTCGCGGACGCGCAGGCGGCGCGCGAGTCGCTGGCCGAGGTCGAGGCGGGCGCGGAGCCGGTACCGGCCGAGCAGGTCTGGGCGGATCTCGGCTTCGGGACGTGACGTCTCGCCGGTACGCGCTGGAGTTCGCCCCGAAAGCCGTGCGGGTACTGCGGAAGCTCGACCGGCCCGTAGTCGAGCGCATCAAGGCCGCGACCGAATCGCTACGCGAAGATCCAAGGCCTGCGGGCGCGAAGATGCTCACAGGATTGCACGGAGTTCTGCGAATCAGGGTGGCAGGTGACTACCGGGTCCTGTACACGGTTGACGATGACCGGCTAGTGGTTTTGGTCGTGGACGCCGGCCATCGCCGGCAGATCTACCGTTAGCGTCTTGGCCGGCGGGTCAGAGCTAATACGTGGCCTCGACGACCAGCCGACGCGACACGCCGGCCGGACGGTTGTGGGATTTGTTAAAGACCTCTCTTCCGGACACCCTTCACCACCATCTTGGGCCAGCGCCAGGGCGGGGCTGGCGTAACCTGCCGCTGGTCAGTCGGCGGTCGGGACGGGCGCTGGCAGAGTTGGCGTGTTCCCCTCTCCAGGGCCCGGGTGCTACAGCCCTACCGGGGCAGTATGCATTGAGCATGTTTGCGCAGGTAGGGCTGTAGCCGCGGCGCGCAGCGCCCGTACGCGCGGGCGCTGCGCTGTATGGCCGGTGTGCGGGGGTTATGTGGAGGGCTGGCGGATCTGGCGTGCTCCCCCCTGAGGCCCGGACTGACCGCACGGACAGCTCTGTCCGGATGAGCCGCGGGTACCATTTCCCTTGTGGACCGTGTTGTGCACGTGCCGTATACCGTTGAGCAGGATGAGACCGGCTGGTGGTCGGCCCATGCATCGCTGCCTGGCGGCGGGGCCAATGGCGAGGGGCAGATCGCAGAAGAGGCGGTCACTGACCTCCGTGAGGCACTGGACGGCTGGTTCGCGGAATTCGGCGTACCGGATGAGCTGACGATCACCGTCCGCGACGTCGCCTGATGCCGCCGGTTCCCGCGGTGCGGGGCAGCCAGGTGGTGGGCGCGCTGGAGAAGGCCGGATTCGTCGTCGGCAGGATCAACGGCAGTCACCACATCTTGCGTCACCCGGATGGCAGGCGGACCACCGTTCCCTGTCCACGCGGGTCGTGACATCCGCCCCGGGACGCTGAGGAACATCCTCAGGGATACGGGCCTCACTGTTGAGGAGTTCCGGCGGTTGCTGTAGCGCGGATGACGTTGCCGGCGGATGGTGAAACCGGCCGGTAGGCCGGCCTATCGGCGGATTGCCCGAAGTGATCACAGGATCGTCGTGGCTTCGATGGTCAACCGGCGGCCGGACCGGACAATGGCAGAGTTGCTGTAGCCCCCTCTATCGAGGGCTGTGTGCCACCACCCCGAACGCCGGCGCCTCCCGCTTGGGCTGCGTGTGCCCCGCGGCCGTCTTTTGGGTATCTGGGGCCCAGTCGGAGGACGGTCATCCGGCGCGTGCTGCAGTAACTATTCCCACACGTCAGAGTCCATTAGGTGTCCCGTAAGGACACCCGAGGCCGATATCGTCTGCTCAGTTGCTGAGACGGCTGTGAGAGACCCTCGGCTCGCCGGATGCAGCCAGATCGGCGAGTACGTCACGCACGACATCAGCAAGACCGGCGAGTGCTTCAACCGGGGTGGGCGCGAGCCAGGACAGTGACGGGAACTCCGCGACTGTAGCGACGTGCTCGCCGTCTTCAGCGGACCACGTGACTCGGTAGGTGTAGTGGGTGGCGTCAGGCATCGTCATTCTCCTCGTTTCGTTCTTCTCGGCTTCCAGCCTGGCGATGGCGTCGAGCACCTGCCGCACTTGGTATGCCTTGGCCTTGCCGTCCTTGCCACGCTGGATGTTCACGCGGGGATCGCCTTGCCATGGCGTCTTGTAGACCTTGGCCTGGATCGTCAACCGCCGGACAGGCTCCGTGAAGCAATGGACCAGCAAAATCCACGCCGCCGCCCGGGTCCGCGGACCGCGGATCGCTGACCAGCGTGCCGCTGCTGCGCACTAAGTCCCGGACCGGAGCCGGTTCAGCTGGCGGGTAGCTGGAAGTGCCAGATAACGAGTGACGGGCGGCCGCCAGCGGCCCGCACCGCCGATGGCAGGTAGTCCATCAGCGACCACGGCCAGTCCTGCCAGTCGCCGATGCCGGCCGCGGGTTCGGGCGGCCGACTGGCCGACGGGACGGCACGCGGCTCCTCGCACCGCCGGACCTGGAGGCCGAGGCTCAGGGCCGGCCGCAGGTAGTCGCCAAGCTGATGCCGGTAGGTGGCCGCGACGCACGGCTGGCCCGCCGGGCCGCGCGCGGTGATCACCGAGCCGCGGGTGATGAGTTCGTGGTGCACGTCGGAGATGACGAGGTCCCCGCCGGGGCGCAGCACGCGGGCGAACTCGGCCAGTACCGGCTCGAGGCGGGGAACGTGGACCAGAGCCAGCGCGCAGACGATGACGTCCGCCGAGTCATCGGGCAGGGGCAGCCGGTCAAGCTCGCCGAGGCGGAACTCGCCGTCTGGGACACGCCGCCGCGCGTAACCGAGCATGTCCGGTGAGCTGTCGACGCCGATGACCCGATGCCCGCACCTGGCCAGGAACTCGGCGAACCGGCCGGTACCGCAGGCGGCGTCCAGCGCCACGCCCGGCTCCCGGCCGCTCAGGTACTCGGCCACGACTGGCTCGTCAGTGGCGAACAGCCCGCCGCCCGCCTCTGCGTCATAGCCGGCCGCCTGCTGCTGGTAGGCCAGGACGGTGCTGACGCGCTCGGCGGATACGCCGCGGTCCCGCAGCTTCTCGTCATCCAGCAGCCGCCCTATCTCGGCCAGCCGGGCGTCGGTGAAGGCGCGGTCGTGGTCCCCAGCCCAGGCGTCCAGCAGCGCGATGCCTTCGAGGCCGAGCAGATAGGCAAGCGGGTCCTGATAGATCACGAAGACCGATCGTAGACAGATGCAGACAGACTGCCCACCGCATTTCCATCCAGGCCGGCGACCACACGTTCACCGTCACCGGCCCCTCCCCGACGACCTACGCAGGGCCATCGACGCGATCAACGGCCGAACGTGTACGCACTAAATGAGCCAACTCGGGTGACACGGTGAACACCGCCTCGATCACGAGGCGGCGCGCTGGCCCATCCGCCCCACCCGCCCCAACCCGATTCCATGAGTGCGGCACTCTACGCACTCTTTTCGGCAGAGTGCCACACTCATCGCCATAGCATCGAAACCGGGAGCCACTAGCGCCAGGCGAACACGGGCTGCTCGTAGTGGGCCACCCGGATCGTCTGGCCGTGCTGGGCCAGCTGGCAGAACTGGTAGATGATGGCGGCGGTCGGTGCGTGCACGTATCCGCCCAGCAGCCGCAGCTGAATGGCCGGCGCCGCCGACTCCGGGATGGTCAGCAGCCGCGGCGGGTGGTCGAAGTCGGCCAGCGGGATCACGTAGATCTTCGCCACCTCGGTGGCCTGCCTGGTCAGGGTGCCTACCGGGCCGCCCCACACCACCACGGGCGTGATCAGGAAACCCGACCGCGTGACGTAGTCGTCCAGGATGCCGAGGACCTCGCCCGCCCCGGCCACCACGCCCGTTTCCTCGCGCAGTTCCCGCAGCGCGGCTTCCTCGACCGACTCGCCGGGATCGCGGCTGCCCCCGGGCAGCGCCCACTGCCCGGCGTGGTTGCGCAGGCCCGCGGCTCTCCTGGTGATCAGCAGGCAAGGTTCGTCGTCCTGGATCAGCACGCACACCGCCACCGACGCGGCCCGCAGCCCGGGCCGGCCTATCCCAACGCGCTGGAACCCGGCCAGGTGCGCCGCGAGGACGGCCCGGTCCACCATAAGAACCTGCCCGCCATAAGCCCACCTCCGCCCAGCGGGCTACCGGCTGGCCCTGGCCCGGATGGCGTCCTTGAATCCGTCGGTCATGTTCCACTTGAAGTTCCCCGCCACGATAGCGGCATGCTGCAGGGCCTCGGCCAGCACGCTGCGCCGGTGCCTGCGGCCACTCATAGAAAGCATTGACAGATGTTGATGTGTCGCACTATCGTGCCCTTGTCTGCCCACCCAGAACCGCCGCGGTGAGCACGCTCGGCTCAGCAGCGGGGACGCCGCCCTCAGGAGAGCCCCCTCAGGAGAGCCCATGACGCGACCGCTCACCGACGGTACCAGCGCGGAAGAGATACCCGAAGAGATCAGGACGGTCGAACGGCTGCGCGAGCTCCGGGAGCACGTCATCACCCACATGGGCGGCCCGGAGGCGGTCGGCGCGATCCACGCCGCGGGCCGGCGCACGGCCCGCGAGCACATCGCCGAGTTCACCGACCCCGGCTCGTTCGGTGAAATCGGCGCCTTCGCGACCTTCGTCGACAAGGTGACCGCGCCCGAGCCCGGTCCCTACGGCGGCGGCATCATCGGCGGTCACGCCACCCTCGACGGCCGGCCGGTCACCGTGGCCACCGACGACGACAGCGTGACCGCCCCATCGGCGCGGAGCACGGGCAAGGCCGCCCGGCTGTACCAGATGGCGCTCCAGCAGCGCCATCCCTACATCGAGATCGCCCAGGGCCATACCGTGCCCGACCTGGCCGCCCGGCCCGGGAAGACCGGTACCGAGGGCGCCAGGACGTTCGGCGCCGAGCCCGCGTTCCCGTACCTGCTCGAGCGTCAGCGAGCCATCCCCGTGGTGTCCATGGTGCTGGGTGACACGTCCGGTGCCTCCGCGTTCTCGGCCGGCCTGTGCGACTTCCTGCCCCGCAAGCCCTGGATGCCCCGGCGGAACCAGCGTCAACGGCGGCGGCCCGGACCCCAAGGCCGGGCTGCCGCCCACCGTGGCCAGCGGCGAGGTCGACGCGGTCGCCGCCTCGCCCGACCAGGCGTACGCGCTGACCCGGCGGTTCCTGTCCTACCTCCCGTCCTACGCCGGCGGCCCGCTGCCGGTAACCGGCGACGGCGTCCCGCTCGGCTACGACGACCAGATCGCCAAGCTCGTCCCGGCCCGCCGCAGCCGCGCCTACGACATGAAGGCCGTCATCCGCCGGCTCTGCGACGAGGGCAGCTTCTTCGAGCTGAAGCCGTCCTACGCCCGCAACATCATCACCGGTCTCGCCCGCCTGGGCGGCATCCCCATCGGCGTGCTGGCCAGGTCGGAACCGCCGCTGGGCTCGCTGAAGCCCTGGCACCACTGCAGATCGCCGCGCATGGTGGGAACGACGAACTTATCCCGCTGTTCGGGGGTGCCGGCCATCATCACGACCCGCTCGAGATGCGCTACACCCAGGCCGGGCGCACCGGCCGCCGCCGCTTCGTCGTTGAAGATCGCGTCGTAGATGGGGCGCATGCCACGTCCGCCCCACTCCTTCGGCCAGGACTGGAGGGTGTACCCCGAGTCGTAGAGCAGCCGGCGCCATTCCTTACGACGCTGGCGGGTTTCAGCGGACTCGTCGATCTCCTCCAGGGGCCCGCCGGTGAGCAGCCCGGTGCGCGGGAACGGCACCGGGCAGTGCTCCTGCAGCCACGCTCGCGTCTTGGCCCGGTATTCCGCCTCTTCCGGGGTGTCGCGGAAATCCATCGTCTCTCCCTGCTAACGGACCTGGGCTCCTGGACCTGGGATCCTGGACCTGGCTGGCGGTTACGGGCTATGAAGCGGCTGGTGACAGGCGTGCCAGCCGCCGGTCGGCGATGGCCGCCAGCTGAAGCTGCGCGTCACCGAGCAGGTACCGGTTCAGCAGCACCCGGCGGGCGTAGAAATGCGCGATGTGCTCCCACGTCTGGCCGATCCCGCCGTATATCTGCATCGTGGTCTCGGCCACGCCCAGCATCTGACGGCTCGCGTAGGCCTTGACCACCCGGGCGGCCAGCAGCGCGTCTGGTGCTGGTTCCTCGTCGACCGCCCAGGACGCGTGGTTGTTCGTGCTGCGCAGGCCCTCGCAGGCCACGTAGGCGTCGGCCGCCATGTGCTGCAGCGCCTGGAATGTCCCGATGGGCACGCCGAACGCCTCGCGGTTCTTGCTGTACTCGATGGCTCCGCGCAGGCCGGCTTCGGCGGCGCCGGTCATTTCGGCCGACAGCGCGCTCAGCCCCAGTGCCAGCCACCGGTCCATGGCGAGTCCGGAGCGGCCGCCGCCGCCAGCAGTTCGGGGACCAGGACGCCGGAGATTACATAGGCGACGGGCACGAGCGCCGCGCCCATCGCCTCGCTCACCACCGCGACCTCGACTCCGCTGGCCGCCGGGCGGCCGGACTCATCCCGGATCCGGAACCCGAGCAGGCCGGCCCGGGCCAGCTCCTGCCAGCAGGCACCCGGGTCTGCGGTGTCGAGATCCGCCGGGTTGGCCAGTCCCAGCTTCCGGCCCAGGTCCCTGGCCATCTCCTGGAGCATGACTTGTTCGTCCGTCAGTAGCGCGAGCACGCCGTATGCCTCCTGCCCGGGCGGGAATAGAGCGCCCTCATGCTATCAAGAAAGTAAAATCTTCGAAATATGTGGCCACCCGGCTTTCGCCCGCTCTCCTCGACGCTTTCGCCAGCCAGGACGCTCACTCCCCGGCGCCGGCCGCCGCGATCGCGGCCAGCACCTGCGACGGGCCGAGGGGCGTGCCGGTGATGCGGGCGCCCAGCGGGGCCAGACCATCCCTGATGCATAGTCAACGGACCGTACCGTCACATCCAGATCCCGGCGTTCCGCCGGGCCGGCCATGGACCGACCGAGGAGATTAAGTTATATTAGTTAACTCAATCAGATCAATCGCGGCTAGCTGGAGGCAGGCGGAATGGACCGTGTGAACATCGCGGCGCTGGTGCTGCGGCTCGCGGTGGGCGGCAACCCCAGGGGTCGTCAATTAGTAAAAAACGTTATATGATTTTACTTCTAGCTGCTATCGCCGGACCCCTGACCGGAGGACTGAGATGACCGGAGGACTGAGATGACCGGGCTGGAATACGGGCTGTTCGACTGTGACACCCACTGCTACGAGACGCGCGACTCGTTCACCAGGTACCTGCCGAAACGGTGGCAGCAGTACGCCATCGCGCCGGTACGGCTGGCCGACGGCACCGAGCGCGTCCTGGCCGCTGACCGGATCGCGGTCTTCAACTCCGAGCAGGGCCTCGGCTTCGATCTGGCCTACCGGCCCGGCTCGCTGAAGGAGATGCTCCGCCAGATGGCGTCAGGCAACCCGGACGAGACCTACCAGCCGGAGCCGATGCGGCCGGAGTACCTCGACCGGGAGGCCCGGCTCAAGCTCATGGAGGTGCAGGGCGTGCAGCGGGCGGTGGTGTTCCCCTCGGCGATGGCGCTGTCCGTGGAGAACTACGTCAAGCACGTCCCGGCCGCCTACGCCAACATCCATTCGTTCAACCAGTGGTTCGACGAGGAGTGGGGGTTCAGCCGGGGCGGGCAGATCTTCGCCCCCGCGCTGCTGTCCTTGGCCGACCGTGACCTCGCGGTCGCCGAGCTGGACTACGTCCTGGACCGGGGTGCCCGGATCATCCTGCTGCCCACCGGGCCCGCCAACGGGCGCTCGCCGGGTGACCCCTACTTCGACCCGATCTGGTCGCGGATGAACGAGGCGGGCGTCACGGTGGCCTTCCACATCATGGAGAACTGGTACAACGAGAACATCGCGGCGGCCTGGGGCCACGACCCGTGGCCCGGTTCCTGGCACATGTCCGCCTGGCAGTGGAACAACCTGTACGGCGAGCGGCCGATCGAGGACACCCTGTCCGCGCTCATCTTCGACAACCTCTTCGGCCGGTTCCCCGACCTGAACGTGCTCGTCGCCGAGTTCGGCGCCTCCTGGGTGCCGCACTTCACCGAGCACATGGACAAGAGCCGCGGGATGGGCCGCAACGGGCCGTGGACCGGCGGCAAGCTGACCGAGCGGCCCAGCCGCATCTTCCGGCGGCACGTCCGGGTCGTCCCCTACCCGGAGGATGACATCCCGCGCATCGTCCGCGACCTTCCCGACGTGGACTGCCTGGTGATGGGCTCGGACTTCCCGCACGCCGAAGGCCTGGCCGAGCCCGCCGAGTTCGCCGACCTGCTGGCCAGCCTGAGCGCCCCGCAGCAGCGCCAGATCCTCCGGGACAACGCCGCCAAGCTGTTCGGCACCGACTGAGCGGCACCAGTTCCTCTTATCCGGCCCACAAGACGCGGAGTACGACGACCCGCCGCTGATCCTCGAGGATGAGGTAGATCACTATGCCTTCGTCGTGTTTGCCGAAGACATAGGTGCGCATGTTCCCCGTCGGGCCGCTGACGGTCGTAGGCCTCGCCTCCCCACGGTGCGGTTTCGAGGACGGTCATTAGTTCGGCGTAGTAGGGAAGTGCCTCCACAGGCAGGGCCGCGACCTGTTCGAGAGCGTGCTGGTCCGATTCAACCGAATACACCTAAAGAGCTCAGCCGGGCCTTAGCTCCTTCGGCACCGACTGCTCGGGGGGTTGCCTGTCCCGTTCTTGCCACGGTCCCGTCTGGGATCGCGGGGAGGCGGGGTTCTGTGCGGTCAGGGGTGCTGCCCGGCTCGTGCGGCTAGCTCGGTGTCGATAGCGCGCAGGTGGGCGAGGATGGGCATGGCGGAGGCCTCCTTGCCCGGCGCGCGCCGGCGTGGTGGAACCAGTTCACCGGTTGCGGCCTGTCGTGAGATAGTGACCAGTAGGAACGCCTGGGAACGCACGGGAACGCGGCCGGGCCGGTTCTGGTGCGGGCGGTGATGTGAAGGTACGCGCGGTGCGTGAGGTCAGCGGCGGGAGGCTGCGGGCGTGGCGGCGGGGCCGGGGATGGGATGTGCCCGAGCTGGCCCGGCAGCTCCGCCGGGCTGCGGGGGATGATCCGCTTGCGGCTCATGACGCCCTGGTCCGGATGGTCTACCGGTGGGAGCGCGTCGGCCTGAGAACCGAACGTTATGAGCTGCTGTACCGCAGGCTCGGCTTGGACGAGGCCGGGTCTGCGCGGCCGGCCGCCGCGGGGGCCGGGAGCGGCGGGACTGGGGATGCGGGCGTGGACGGCGAGGCCAGGAACGTGCTGGCCTGGATTGCCGGCACGAACGCGAGCGATGACGCCATCGAGGAGATCGAGCGGGCGGCTTGTTACCTCGCGGAGGCGCACACGCGGGTCGCGGCGGCGAAGGTCCTGTGTGAGGTCATGGGACTGCATTGGGGAGGTGCAGGCGCTGCTGCGAAGCGGCAGGCAGCGGCTGGGCCAGACCCGTGACCTGCTGCGGATCGACTCTGGCCTGCTCGCGCATGCGGGCCTGCTGCTGGGTGATCTGGGGCGGCATGAGGCGGCCCGCGATTACGGCACGGCGGCGCTGCTGTTCGCTCAGGAGGCTGAGGCTGACGAGGCGATCGCGTGGAGCGTCAAGGCGAAGACCGCCCGGTGGCAGAGGCGGTTCGTGGAATCGGCGGAGCTGGCCCGGCGGGGTTTCGAGGTGAGCGGCCCGACGTCGACCAGAGTCGAACTCGCGTACCGGAAAGCCAACGCGATCGCGCTGTTCGGCGATGTTCCCAGGGCGCGGCGGGCGCTTGCGCGCGCGGAACGGGCTGCCGGGACGGTGACCTGTGATGGCTCTGCTCCGTCAGTGTGGTCGTTCTCGGCGGTTCGGAGCCTGTCAAACTGATTGAGACATCAGGCGGCTGGATTTATCCCACGTGTCTCCTGCGTCTCGATGGTGGGCCGGGGCTTGTTGATCCACACCCTGGCCGGCAGCTGGGGGCCTGGGGCGGGCGCCGGAACCGGTCGGGGCGTGCGGCGAAGGCGTCGTCGAGGACCTGCTGGCGGCGGGCCTGGATGGCCCAGGCGGTGCCGTCGTGGACGGTGGCGGGGGTGTGCAGGCCGATTCCGGAATGGCGGTGCTCAGTGTTGTAGTAGGTGAAGAAGGTGCCGCTGAAGACGCGTGCGTCGTCCAGGGAAGCGAATGTGCCAGGGAAGACGGGGCAGTATTTCAGCGTCTTGAATATGGCTTCAGAGTAAGGGTTGTCGTCGGATACGTGCGGGCGGGAATGGCTGCGGGTGATGTTCAGGTCGGACAGCAGCGTCGCGACGTTCTTCGACGTCATCGAGGTGCCGTTATCGGCGTGGATGTAACGGGGCATGGTGCTCCCATTGGCGGCGATCGCGTGGCGCATGAACGCGCTGGCGAGCACGCCGTCCTCGCCGTAATGCACCTCCTGGTGAATGGCTTTGCGGGAGAAGATGTCGATCATCAGGTACAAGTCGAAGTAGGTGCCGCGCCATGGTCCTTTCAGTTTGGTGATGTCCCAGGTCCAGACCTGGTCCGGGCTGTCTGCGACCAGCTCGGGCCGGACCCGGGGCGGGTGCTGCGCCTGGGCGCGGCGCTCGCGGACCTGCTCCGCGAGCGTCAGCACCCGGTACATGGTGCGGACAGAGGCCAGGTAGAGGCCCTCATCGAGCAAGATGGCCCAGACCTGGGCCGGGGACTTGTCCGCGAACCGCTCACTGTCCAGCACCGCCAGCAGCGCCGCCTGCTCGGCCGCCGTCAGCGCCGCGGGATGCGGCGCCCGCGGCCCGCCCGGCGCCTTCTCAGCCGCCGGGGCGGGATTGCGCTGGCGGTGCAGCGTCGCCCGTGACTTCCCCAGCAATTCACACGCCCTCTTCACACAGGTCAGCGGTTCGAGTTCAGCGAATGCGGCATCGGTCACTTCTGCCGCTTCGCGCCTGAGTCCGCGCTCCCGGCAATGCCATGTACTTGAGCGTTTTCGCGTGGCCGGAGTCAGCGGTGCGGGTAGCGGGCAGGCGGCCGTCTTTGGTGACGGTGCGTGACGCCGGTACCCGGTGACTGCCCGGTCCGCCCGGGCCGCGACCGCCGGGAGCCAGGCCCGCCGTGTGCTCGCTGGGGTGAATTGGCGTTGCGCGGCGTGGCGTTACGGGTGATATGGCGGGACTCCTGTAGAAGGCGTGGTATCTGACGCCAGTCTTCGCACAGGAGTCCCGGGTGAAGTTCTACCGTGCCACGCCGCAGAACACCATTCTCACAGGTCACAACGCTGAGCGCGGGGCCGGGCCGGCGGCAGGCGGGCTGGTGGCCGCGGTGCGGCTGGCGGACCTGGTTCTCCGGCCGGCCCGGCAGCCGCGAAGGCCGGCCGCACGGCGCTGGTGGTGGCCGGCACCCCGCAGATCCGCGCCGGCGAGCAGCTGGTATTCCTGAAGTTGATCGCGGCCGCGCCCGCGGTGGTACGACGCGACGGCAAGGTTCAGGCCGGCGGGCACCCGGCTGATCATGCCCGGCTGGGCGCCCTGGAACAGCAGCTCGATGACCTGGCCGGTCCCGGGGTGATCGATGAGATCGCCGCGCAGGCGGCACTGTCGGGGAAGGTGAAAGGCAAGGCCAGGCGGTCGATGACGGCCGCGGTGGCGATCCGGGCGACGATCTTGATGGCGCTGATGCCGGCGGCGGACTACGCCGGGGTGCTGGCCGCGGTCTTCGGTGACCTGGTGCTGGTGCCCTGGCAGCGGCCGTTCAAGGTGCCCACCCCGAAGGTGCTGGGCACCTGGCGGGCAGCCCTGGGTCCCGCGCCGCTGGCCCGGCTGCAGGCACTGGTGCTGGCCGCCGTCGGCGGCGAGCACCGCGGCCACGATTACCGGGCCGTCCACGTCGGCGAGCTTCACCTGGGCTCCATCGACGGGTCGGTCACCCGGGTCCCCGACACCCCCGCCAACCGCCAGGCGTTCGGCTCGACCGGGACTGCTGATGACTCGGCGCCCTACCCGCAGGTCCGTGACCTGCTGGCCGGCGATGCCTCCACCCGCGGCACGCTGGCGGTGGTCTCCGGCCCCTCCGGCGGGCCCAAGGCCGAGGGCGAGCAGGCGCTGCTGGATGCGATGCTCACCCAGTACCCCGGGGTGTTCACCAGCGACCGGATCTGGGTCCTGGATCGCAATTTCCCCGGAGCTGACCGGGTTGCCCGGATGCTGGCCACCGGCACCCACGTGCTGATCCGCGTCAAGAGCGACCTCACCCTGCCCCGGATCGGCGCCTTCCTGCCCGACGGCAGCTACTACAGCTACCTGACCGGCGCAGGCGGCCGCTGGTGCCTGAAAGTCCGCGTCATCGAATACCACGTGACCGTCGCCGGCCAGGACGTCCCGGAGATGTTCTGCCTGATCACCGACCTGCATGACTATGCCGCCTACCCCGCCGCCCAGCTCGCGGGCGCTTACGCCTGGCGGTGGACCGGGTCCGAGACCGCGCTGAAGGAAGCCAAGTCCGCCATCGCCGGCGCCGGACCCTCCGCCGGGCCGATCCTCCGCTCCAGGGCGCCGGAGCTGATCGATCAGGAGCACGCCGCCTGGATCTGCGGCATCGAACTGGTCCGCGCGCTGGCCCGCGCCGCCGCCCGCCAGGCCGCCCCTGCCCGCAAGGGCCGCCTGGCCGGGCAGGAAGTCCAGCCCCGGCAGATATCGTTCACCGCCGCCCGCCGCGCCGGCCTGGACAGCACCCCGTCCGGCGCCGCCACCGCCAGCCTGCCCGCCGCCATCACCGCCGCAATGCATCGCGGCACCCTGCACGACCTCGGCAAACGCCGCATCGTCACCGGCCGGCATCGGCACCGCGACCGGAAAACCAAAACCCGGCAGGCCTTCCCCGCCGCTGGGCGCCGCATCACCACCCGCGCCGCGGCCGCCCAGGTCAGCGTCTGCCGGCCTGCCGCGGCCTGACCGCCGCCGCCCGCCGTCACCCTCCCCGATCCCTGCCCGGAACCGCCGGACGTGGAACCGGCCGCCCGTCCGGGAGCGACACCCGGGCCGCATCCGCGCCCGTCACTCTCCGCAACCGCTAACCGGACGATCACGCCCCGCCCGGAAAGCCGTGATGAACGCTAAGCGCGCTCAAGTCCATGGCATTGGCGCTCCCGGAGAGCAGCTCCAAGAGCGCGTGCGCTTTTCCCACCACTTCAAGCGCGGCTTTCGTCCGGGTCAGCTCCGCGGTGAGTTTCTCATTCTCTCGCCGCAGCCGCTCGATTTCCACCGCCTCCGCGCTGCGTCCGGCCGGCGGCTGGATCCGCCAGGCCATTCGCCGCGCCCGCGTCGCGTGAGTTACGCCAGTCAGTGATATGCGAGCTGTACAGCCCTTCCCGGCGCAGCAGCGCACCGCGCTCGCGCCCGGTCTGCAGCTGGTCGTACTCCTGCACGATCCGGGCCTTGTACGCCGCGGTGAAGGCCGCCGCTTCGCCTGCCCGGCCCGCGGCCCTTGCCGGAGGCCACGGCACCATCTTGCCTTGCTGCGGCCGACGGCATGTCGGCCAAGGTCATAGTCACGTCTAGGTGATTCCTGTCTCGCCCTGCTCAGTCAGAGGTTTCGTTCACTCCTGTGTCTCAAGCGAGTTTGACAGAGAGGGGTTCGGCAGGCGATCTTCTCCCTGTCGATTGCTGTTTACACCGGGGATCCCGCCGCTGCGCTGCGCGGTGCTGCGGCGGCGGACGCCTGCTGGAGCGCCGGGGAATCTAAGGGCCGGCGACCTGGGCGCAGGTCAGGACGGGCGCGGCGATGGCGTACCTGATGATGGGTTCCCTTGACGGTGCCGCTGCGGAGCTTGGCCCGATGCTGGAACTGGCGCCGGAGCTGCGCATCGGCACGGTCACGGGCTACCTGGCGAACCTGGACCGGATGCTGGGCCAGCGCCGTTTTGCGGACAGCGCCTGGCGGCGGAATTGCGGCAGCAGATCCGCGAGTTCAGCTCTGCGGCGGCGGCGTGACCGTTGCGGAGCGGGGATGAGCCCGCTGCCGGTCCGGTTCACCGACCGCTGGGGGGACCGCCGCGAGGCGGTGTCGTTCGCCGATGCCGTCTGCTGGCATCTGCTGCTCGGCGGCCAGCCGTCCGTGCGGGCGCTGGTGGCAGATGCGCAGGAGCGGCTGGCCGGGTTCGGGGGCCTGCACATGACGCCGTTGCGGTGGCTGCATATCACGTCCTTCTCGCGGGGCAGCAGGGAGATGACCAGGATGACAGAACGGCATGCTGGCTGGGGCGCGGGCGCTGCTGTCGGGGACGCCGCCCGTCGCGGTGGCCCTCAAGCGCGTTCTGTACCATCCTGAGGGCATTGCGCTGGCCGTATCGCCCGAGGGCGCGCTGAATCCCGTCCTGGAGGCGGCGCAAGCCGCCACCAGCGAGGTAACCGGCATGGCCGCCGGGAATCCCCGGCCAGCATGGATGCCGCATATGACCCTGTGCTACAGCACCGCCCAGCAGCCGGCCGCGCCGGTCATCGCCGCTCTGGGCAGGGAACTGCCCGGCTGCGAGGTCACCATAGACACGCTCAGCCTGGTCATCCAGCGCGGCCCGGAGTTGCTGTGGGACTGGCGTCCCATCGGCGCCGCTGACCTGGCCGGCAGACGTGGCGGGCAAGCAGGCCGCGCCCCCCGGCGAGATGGCGGGATGGCGTTACACCAGTCCCGCGCGCACCGGGCGTACGGTGCCGCATCCGGGGGCGTGCCCTGGCCGTTTCCTCGCTGGCCGGCGCGGGGCGGTACGGGGGTGCCGGTCCGTGGTGGCTGGTTACCTCCGGTGCCGGGGCCGGTGCGGTAGGTGAGTCGGTCCTGGCGAGCGCCGTGCGCCGCCGTGCGCCGCCTCCCGTCAGGCGCGCGACGCGCGGCGCGCAAACGCGGCGTGGCCTGGCGGTGGCCGCGATGAGCGGCTGGGCCGGCTGGTGGCGCTGAAGATCCTCACGCCCGCGAAGCGGCGGACCCGGGGTTCCGGCGGCGGTTCATCGCCGAGTCGCGGGCGGCGGCGGCGGTGGATGACCCGTACATCATCCCGGTTTATGAGGCCGGCGAGGCGGGCGGCGTGCTATTCATCGCGATGCGCTTCGTCCGGGGCGGTGACCTGCGGCTGGTGCTGGATCGAGATGGCGTGCTGTCGCCGACTCGTGCCGCCACGTTCATTTCCCCGGTTGCCTCTGCCCTGGATGCCGCGCATGCTGCCGGGCTAGTACACCGTGATGTCAAGCCGGCGAACATCCTGGTGGATGCGAGGACCGGGCGGCCCGATCACGTGTACCTGTCGGATTTCGGGGTGAGCAAGGGGGCAGTGTCGTCGATCGGCCTGACCGGTGCCGGGCAGTTCCTGGGCACTCCGGGTTACTCGGCGCCGGAGCAGATCCAGGGCTGGGCCGTGGACGGGCGTACGGATCAGTATGCGCTGGCGTGCGTGGCCTACCAACTGCTGGCCGGGGCCGCGCCATTCGAGCGTGATCAGGGCATGGCTGTGCTCCTGGCGCATCTGTCCGAGCCCCCTCCGCTGCTCAGCTCGCGGCGCCCTGGCCTGCCCCGTGCCGCCGATGAGGTCCTAGCCAGGGGGCTGGCGAAGACCCCGGAGAAACGGTACGAATCTTGCCGGGATTTCGCGGACGCACCCGGGACGCTCTCGGTCTGGAGCTTACGGCCGCCGCGGCGCGGCCCCCGGCAGGCGCAGCCTCACTCCAGAAGAGCCGGGACCATCAGTGTTGTTGCAACGAGCCCGTCAGGCGCCCATGGACAGGCCGCCGTCCACGGTCACCACCGAGCCGGTGATGTAGCCGGCCTCGTCGGCGAGCAGGAAGCGCACCGCGTGCGCCAGCTCGCGCGGGTCGCCCCGGCGGCCGAGCGGGATCATGGCCCGGATCGCCTCCTGCGCTTCGGGTCTCATCGAGCTGGCCATCTCGGTCTCGAACACGCCCGGCACCACCAGGTTGACGGTGATGCCCTTGCGGGCCACCGCCCGGGCCAGCGAGCGGGTCAGCCCGAGCAGCCCCGCCTTGGCTGCCCCGTAACCGGCCTCGACCGGGTTGCCCATGGCCGCGGTGACCGAGCCGATGTTCACGATCCGGCCGAATCCCTGCCCTGTCATCGGCGCGATGACCGCCTGGGCCAGGTGGAACGGCGCGGACAGGTTGACCCGCAGCGCGGCGTCCCACTGGTCCGCGGTCATCCGGCCTACGCTGTTCTCGATCAGCAGCCCGGCGTTGCTGACCAGGTAGTCGACCCGTCCGCGGCGCGCCACCAGCTCGGCCACCAGCCCGCGGCAGAACTCCGGGTCGGCGATGTCACCGGGGTGCACGCTGACCGAGCCGCCCGCCGCGGCGAGCCGGCCCGCCAGTTCCCTGGCCGCGTCATGGCGGCCGGCGTACACCGCGGCCACGTGCGTGCCGTCGGCCGCGAGCAGCTCGCTGATCGCGGCGCCAATGCCGCGGGTCCCGCCGGTGACAATGGCCACGCGCCCTTTCGGGTTGCTCTTCATAGTGATATTATCTAACTGTTTTAGCTCTTTGTCACTGCCTCCTGAGGAGCGTTCGATGGGCGATCTGCTGATGCGCGGCGGTCTGGTGGTGGACGGCACGGGCGCCGCGGCCCGCGCGGCGGACGTCCGGGTCCGCGGCGGCCGGATCGCGGAGATCGGGCCCGGCCTGAGGCCGGACGGCGAGCAGGTACTCGACGCGTCGGGCGCCTACGTCACGCCGGGGTTCATCGACATCCACACCCACTTCGACCCGACGGTGTTCTGGGACCCGCTGTGCGACCCGATGCCCCAGCACGGCGTGACGACCGTGCTGGTCGGGAACTGCTCGCTGTCGCTGGCCCCGGTCCGCCCCGAGCACCGCAGGGGCCTGCAGGAGCTGCTGTGCTACATCGAGGACCTGCCGTCGGAGGTCCTGGACGCGTCGATCCCGTGGGGCTGGGAGAGCTACGGCGAGTACCTGTCCGCCACCGGGAAGCTCGGCGGGTTCGGCGTCAACCTGGCCGGGATGGTCGGGCACAACATGCTCCGGACCTACGTGCTGGGCGAGGCGGCCTGGGACCGCCCGGCGACCGAGGCCGAGCGGGCCGAGATGGCCGCGCTGCTCGACGACTCGCTGGCCGCCGGGGCCGCCGCGATGTCGACATCGCTCGGCTTCGATGAGGACCGGAACAAGCGGCCGGTGCCCAGCCGCCGGGCCGACGACGCCGAGCTGGCCGCGCTGCTCGACGTGCTGGCCAGGCACCGCAAGTTCGTCCAGTTCATCCCGGCCGCGACCGGCCGGCAGATGCGCAAGGACGTGCAGCGGATGGCCGGCCTGACCGGGCCGCGCGGGGTGGTGAGCACCTGGATCGGCGTGTTCCACGACTCCGATCGCCCGGACTGGGCGCGCGGCATGCTGGACTTCGCCGGGCAGCTGCAGGCCCAGGGGGTGCGGAACTACCCGCAGGTCAGCCCGCGCACCCTGGACATCCACGTGAACTGGGACGGCGGCATGTCCTGGTTCGCCCTGGAGCACAGCTGGCACAAGATGGTGCAGGCGTCCCGGCCGGACAAGGCGCCGATGCTGCGCGACCCGGCGTGGCGGGCGCTGGCCCGGGAGGAATGGGACCGGATCCCGCGGACGATGATCCCGCACAAGCACGCCGACCGGATCCGCCTGGTGTCCGTCACCCGCCCGGAGAACGAGCGCTGGGTGGGCTCGACGCTGGCCGACCTGGCCGCCGACCGCGGCGGCCATCCCTCGGACGTGCTGGCCGACTGGCTGCTGGCCAACGACGTCGATGCGGGCATCGTCGGCGTCGGGGTGGCCAACTCCGACGCGGCCGGCGTGGCCGAGACGCTGGCCCACCCGGCCTCGGTGATGGCCAACAGTGACGCGGGCGCGCACCTGCAGATGATGTGCGCCATCGGCGACACCACGCTGATGCTGACCAGGCACGTGCGCGACCGCGGCGACCTGACCGTCGAGCAGGCCGTGCACCGGATGACCGGGCAGCCCGCGGAGCTGTTCGGCTTCGCCGGCCGGGCCGGCTCGCCGCGGGCGCAGCGGGTGACCTGGCCGTGTTCGGCCTGGATGAGCTCGACTGGGCGGCCGACGTTTTCGTCGCGGACCTGCCCGAGGCCGCCCGGCGGCTGCGCCGCCCGGCGGGCGGCTACCGCTACACCGTGGTCGGCGGCGCCGTGGTCCAGGCCGCCGGCGAGCTCACCGGCGCCCGCCCCGGCACCGTGCTGCGCCCCTGACGCTTCGCCCGGGCCCGTAGGGGCTCCGGGGGCGCCGGGGGCTCCGGGGCTCCGGGGGTCGGCCCCGGGCTAACACCGCCTAACACCGTCCTGCTGGGTGAGCCATTCCTGGTGCCGGGCGAAATGATCGCGATCGCGCAGCACCATCACGGCCTCGCCCCGGGCCAGGACGGCGCCGCTACTG
The DNA here is from genome assembly GCA_963835775.1 of uncultured Actinomycetes bacterium. Lineage (GTDB taxonomy): Bacteria > Actinomycetota > Actinomycetes > Streptosporangiales > Streptosporangiaceae > Palsa-504. Next base: position 222,935 of record CAWIHB010000024.1, read on the forward strand.
GCCAGGGTCATCTCGCCAGTGACGTACCAGCGATGGCCCTCCCGCCGCACTGTCCAGGCGCGCGCGAGCAGCGGGCGTCCGACCGGCACCGGCTTGACGTAGGTGACCGAGAGCTGGCCGGTCACCGCGAGTTCCCGGTGCAGCACGGGCACATGCCCCAGAACCTCGTCGAATACGCCGGCGGTCCAGCCGCCGTGGGCGACGTTGGGACCGCCCTCGTTGTCCGGCCCGCAGACCAGCTCGGTGTGGACCGAGCCGTCCGGCTGGAGTTCCTCGCGGCCGAGCCCGAGCCTGCAGTTTCCCAGGCGGCGGCACGCGCCGCACAGGGCGACCGGCGAGGTCGGCCGGGGCGGCAGCTGGAAATCCGACCCCGCCCACGGTGAGTTGGCCATCACAGTCCCTTCAGCGGTCCTACAGCGAAGCCTCTTCCCAGCCGCTATGCCGGAGGAGGCGCTTGCAAATCAATTAAATAATTCTACTATATAGCAAATGCCTGGGTCCGAATGACACGCAAGACTCCCTGGACGGTTCCCGGGGCGCCCGGGACCGCGATCACCGGCTTCGTCGGCGTCCGCGACTCTGATGCCATGTGCGGGGATACAAGCCGGGTCTTTGTATGACGGATCTGGTGTCATAGAAGTATGACAAGCGCCATGACGGTCCGGCTGGACGAGGAAACGGCCCGCGAACTCGCTGAACTCGCTGAACTCGCCGAGCGCTACCGGAGCCGGTCTGCCGCTGTCCAAGACGCCATTCACCGCGCGTGGCAGCAACTGCAGGCCGACAAGCTGGACGCTGGATATGCCGCCGCGGTCGCCGACAACCCTCACTACCCCTATGAGTCGGCCGAGGAGGCCACCGTGCTGCGCGCGCGTCGCCGCGCCCGGTACGAACGTGACGCCCTCGCGTGAGCACGACCCCGCAACGCGGCCAGGTGTATCGCTGCGACCTCGGCTACGGCCTGAAGCCATGGCTGGTGGTGTCTAATAATCCCCGCAACCGCCTGCTCGATGACGTGATCGCGATCAGGCTCACCACGACCGTCCGCGACCTGCCGACCTGGGTCAAGCTCTCCCCGGCCGATCCGCTAGCCGGATACGCCAACGCCGACTGCATCGAGCAGCTGGGCAAGGACGAACTCGGTGAGTACCTCGGAGCCCTGTCACCCGCATCAATGCGTAGCATCAACCAGGCCCTGGCGATCGCCCTGGCCCTCAGCTGAGACCATAATGGACCCGGCACCAGTCCGTAGACCGTCCGGAGCAACAAGCGCGCCCGCAGCGGCAGAAGCGCGCATTCTCCGTGCAGGACTGCGCTGCATAAATATTCAGGCCAGGCGGCGGCATGTTGAGCCGAACGCGGATCTGCCGGGCCGCCGACACCGCTAGGGTTCCTTTGATAACCGCGCGCTGACCCGCCGTTCGGCGCGATCCTCCCACCGTTCGAAGTGCCTGCAGGCAAAGCGCCGGATTGGACGTTATGGCGCGTCCTGTGACATCGCTCGCGCACCTCAACCGCTCGTCGCGGCGCCGTTAGCAGCCTGGCACACTGGCCTAGTGATGCGGGATGCCTGGGACTTGCATGCTGTTGAGTGGATCTCATGGGCCCGCGCGCCAGGCCATGACAGCTACTGGCGTTTCCACCGCGAGGCATTCCTCCGGCTGGTTCCCCAGCCGGAGCGGCTAACTCTGGACATCGGATGCGGGGAAGGCCGACTCACGCGTGACCTGTCCCGGCTCGGTCACCGGGTCCTTGGGATCGACGCCTCGCCGGCGATGGTCACGGCCGCCGCCTCCGTTCCCGGCGCTGCCGGATGGGTGGCTGCCGGTGATGCCGCCGCGCTGCCGGTGGCTGACGCCGCTGCGGACTGCGCCGTGGCCTTCATGAGCCTGCAGGACATCGACCATATGGAACAAGCGGTGGCCGAGGCCGCCCGCGTTCTGGTGCCCGGTGGCAGGCTGGTGATCGCCGTCACCCACCCCGCTAACACGGCCGGGAAGTTCGCTCCCGGGCGCGACGAGGCGGCGCGGCCGTTCGTCATCGACGGGTCATGGTTCGAGCGCCGGGCCCTCGCCGATACCTGCGAGCGGGATGGCTACACCATGACGTTTCACTCCCAGCACCGCCCGCTTCAGGCCTACACCGAAGCCCTGGCGGACGCCGGATTCCTTATCGAGCGGATCCGGGAGGTGGGCGACCCGAGCCCCAGATCTCCGGCAAAGGCTGTGCGCTCGGAGTTAAATGCTGGAGAGGCCTTCGGGGTGAGGTGGTAGGTGATGGGGCGGTGGTCGCCGGGCATGGCGGGCGGGGTGGCGTTGATCTCGTCGATGAGCAGGGCCAGGGCGCGGGCGACGCGGGCGGAGCCGGGCTGGTCGAGCTGGACGGTGATCGCGGCGGGGGTCCAGGTGATGGTGCCGGCCAGGCCGCGGATGATGCTCTGGCGGGTGATGGCGCGGTATTCGTCGTCGTCGCGCAGGTAGGCGTTGAGGTGGTTCGATAGCCAGTGCTCGGCGTTGCAGGCGAGGAGGCGCAGGACCATCTGCAGGCCGCGGCGCCCGGTGCGCAGCAGCGCGACCTTGGCGCCGGGGTCGATGTCACTGGCGGGCAGTTTCGCGGGAATGTCCTTGCGGGCCGCGGTGGCGGCGGTGACTGCCTGGCGGGCGCGGGTGATCTTGTCCTGCAGGGCGGGGATGCTGGCGTTCTTGACGGCGGGAGTGATCGCGGGGTCCGTGAGCAGCCCGGCCAGCTCCCGCTCGGCGCTGGCCAGCGTCTTCTCCGCCTCGCGCACCGCGGCGGTGGCCGCCTTGCGGGCCGGGTTATCCACGATCTTGGTGTTCACCTCGATGCTGGCGAGGTAGTCGCAGATCTTGTCGATGCCGTAATTGACGGAGGCGTATTTCAGGAAGTTCTCCTCCCGCCACCGGGACTTCAGCCAGGACAGGATGTCCGCCGGGCAGGCCGCGGTGTCGGAGGTGAGGATCTGCAGGGCGACCCTGCCGTGTTCGAACAGCGTGATCTGCCGGGCTTGCACCGTAGTCCTTGACCTGCACGGTCTCCTCGGCCCAGGCGATCTGCCGGGTCCGGCCGCCGTAGCTGATGGTGGTGATGACCGGCAGCATGACCGGGACGGCCAGCGGTGCCCGCCGGTAGGTCACCCAGTGCACGTCCTGGCTGCGGCAGTGCGCGAAGACCTGCGGGTAAGCGCCGCCCCGGTCGAAGCCGAGCATGATCCGCACGCCGGGCCCGGCAGCCCTCTTCAGCTCGGCCAGCGCTTTCGGCAGCGTGACGCTGAGCCCGGAGGGTTCCCCGGTCACGAAGCACACCGCCCGCCCGTCATGCGCGGTGACATGGGTATCGGCGCGGCCCCGCTCGGCGCGGCCCCGCTTGTTATTCCACCCCTTCGCGACCGGTTTGGCCCCGGTATAGGGCACGAAATGGTCATCGACGTAGTACACGCCGGAGGTCACCGGGTCCGCGGACAGCATCGCGGCCGCGAACATCGCCTGCACCGCTACCGGGTCGGCCCCGTCAGCGATCCGGGCCAGGTGCGACCGCAGCGTCCGCAGCCCCGGCAGTACCGCCAGCCCGGCCAGCGGCCCGGCATCGGCGGCGGCCAGGTGCTTGAACTGCTCGATCGTGTCCGCGCCCAGCGCGAAGCACATGCTGACCGCGGACAGCAGCGCCACATCCGCAGGCCGGCGGTCACCTGACGCCGGGCAGCGCGCTGCCCGCGTCCGGTCCGGGCGAAGAACGCGTGCAGCAGCATCGCCCCGGCATACCGCGACGCGAGCACGCCTCCGTCCGGCAGCGGCCGGCCGGCAGCCCTCCGCCAGGCGGCAGCCCGCCACCGCCACGGGCACAGCGCCAACAGCAGGCTCGGTCAAGGCCTCAGCTTCAGCCTCGATCGCAGGCTCAGCCTCAGCTCCGGTGGGCCGGCCCAGCCGCGGGCTCGGTGAACAGGGGCTCCGCGCGGCGCCGTGCTGCCCGCGCTTGACGCCTGAGGCCGGTGCCTCCCCGCGCGGCCCCAGCCCGCGGCTGATCGTGGTGTGCGCGACCTTCAGCCGCCGCCCGATCTCCGCGTCGGACACGCCCTGGTCCCGCCATCCCCTGGCCTGCTCCCACTGCGCCGCAGTCACCTTCCCCGGGCCCGCCCCGGCGTGCCTGCCTGATCAGCGCCGCCGACCCGTCCCGCTTCGCCGCGTTGCGCGGCGTCGCGCGACATGGCTGCCCGTCAGCCCCAGCACCGCCGCGACCACCGGCCCCGGAACCCCCATGCAACCGCAGCGCCGCCAGCGCGATGTTCACCATCCAGATGTCCCCGGCCGCGTACTCAAACAGCACCACCTGCCCAGCCGTGATCACGCACCGGCCAGCGTGCTGGCGCATGCGGAAGGTCACGGGGCTCTGGCATGCCCTCCAGGATGGCCGAAACCGCCGCTGACATGCCACTATCCTAACAAAGCTTTAATAATGACGCACAGGAAACCCCGGATAAAACGGTACGCCACAGGCTTACGGCTGACCTATTGCCGGAGATCTGAGCCCTGCCGACAAGTGGCACAGGGACCCCGCTATTCCTCCATATCCGCGCCCTGCGCTCGTAAAGCGCAGCATCAGCAGTGTTTACATGGGAATGTCGGGCCAGACGTCGACCTGCGCCAGCTACGATTGACCTGGACACAATCCCACGAGGAGCCGCAATGACCGTCAGTCGGCCCACCGGACACTCTCCCAGCTTGGCGGAGGAACGCCTGAGCGCGTCATCAGAGTTGGTGATTTTCCTAATCCCAGCTAAGGCGGGGGAGAAGTCAGTCTCCTCGGTAGTCGGAAGCAGATCGGCGTTCCCGCTCCCCGGCCGTGACAGCAGCGACGTGGCAACGAAGCCCTCATCATGACCGCTAGAGGGGAGGCGGAAAGCCCGCGAAGATGCTGGCCGAGCCGGTGCAGTAGTTAATCGGATTACCGTGGCTTTGATTCGCCAAGCAGGCGAGGATCTTCAACTGCTCCAAGACCAGTACAGGTCTATCGAAAACCGACATCGTAAACCGCGCGATCACCTTGTACAGATTAGTTCGAAGCCCAGTTGCAAGCCGGTCCCAGCCTGGTCATCTGTGACCGCAGGACGGGGAGAGAATCAGCTCGTCCGGTTCCTATAAGCTCTTGAATCTGGCGCGCAGCCGGGCTCATGCCAATGGCCTTGCGTTTGCGGCATCGACAACATTCGTTAACGGTGTGACCAGGCGCAACGCGATGAGCATAGTGACGTATGCACATGAGGCATGCGTGTACGCGCTAAGGCAACGCCATTGCCGGGGCTCATGCCGGTGACCCATTCACAACGAAATCGGCCGACTGCAGTTTTGGCATCTCTAATGCCGATGCCAATGGGCGCACATGGTACCGTCACTTTGGTGCTAGTTATTCGACACTGACTCATCGACCTCCCCCGCGGGAAAACTTCGGAGCCGCACGAGCTCACCGCCTTGAAGGCTATAGCAATATGCTCTGGAGCGGTACGGCTGAACTGGCGGCTCTGGTGGTTGGCAATGAACTCAGAATCGTCGCATTCGACTTGTTCGGGCACTTATGTAGCGGCTCAGTTCTTCGGAGATTCTCCTCTGTCTTCGCCATCGCCAAATTGGCCCAGGAGGCGAGGGTATCCGGGTGCTCGGGACCGAGCAGGCATTCCATGTCGGCAGCGACCTGCTCGCCCAGCGTGATGGCCTCGCCGGTCCGCCCCACTGACCGATATGACATTGCCAGGTTGGCCCGGGCGACGAGGGTGTCAGGGTGGTCGGCGCCGAGCAGGCGTTCCATGTCGGCAGCGACCTGCTCGCCCAGCGTGATGGCCTCGCCGGTCCGCCCCGCCGACCGGTACGAGGCGGCGAGACTGGCCCGGGCAGAGAGGGTGTCAGGGTGGTCGGCGCCGAGCAGGCTAGGACCTGCATACGGAGACGCGGAGACACGAGCAAATATTCGGCAGGTGCTCAAGGCACTGACGCTCATGCCTGGCAGATGCGCACTTTCCGTGATGGGCGCCTGCCTTCCTTGACCGTTGTGCCATGGCGAGTCCGGCGGGGAGGCGACATGACCGGGCCAGCACCGGAGGTCAATACTGGTACCGGCAGCCGACCTGGGGAAGGATGCTCGCTGGGTGCCCCCGGCACGCTGGGTACCCGCCACGCATCCGGTACCCGGTGGCAGGCTCTCGATTCAGCAGGACGCTGGCCCCACTGACGCGACATGACCTAGCTGGGAGCAGGAGGAGGCGCTTGAGGTGGACGTGGAGAACCTTTTGGGGAAAGCGGCGGACAATCTGTCGGTGCGCCGCGCGTTCGGCACCGCGTACGAGAAGGACGGCATGCTGATCATCCCGGTGGCGATGGTGGCCGGCGGAGGCGGCGCGGGCACAGGAAATACCCGGCGCGGTAACTCGGCCGCCCGCCCCGATGGCCCGCCCGGCGAGGGCGCCACGGCGCATGACACCGCACCTCCGGACGCAGGGCGCATGGACGCGGGCGGGGGCTTTGGCGGACTGGTGCTGCCGTCAGGCGCCTACGTCGTGAAGGGCGACCAGGTCCGCTGGGTCCCCGCGGTGGACGTGACGATCGTCGTCTTGGTGTCGCTGAGCCTGGTGCGGGTGCTCGCCCGCACATGGACTCGTCGGCGCAGGCACGGCGGCCGGCCATGACACCCTGTCCGGCATGTCAGGGGCGGCAGGACTGTGCTGGGGATTTGGGCACGTGCCGCCGGCAGCACGATGGCTGTACGTTCCTGAGCCCTGGTGGCGCGGGCATCCCCCGGGGAAGTGACGCGACGCGGCTGGCCGCTGCTTGTGGCGCGGGGCCGGCCGGTCCGGGGATCGGGCAACGTTGGGGCCTGCATGCCCGTCACATGGGTGAGGCTGCCAGGCCGTGGGGCGCCGGATACCGTGGTCGCAGGCGCTCGAGCCTGTCGCTGACCAGGGGAAGGGGGCCGGGTTGACGTGGGACCGCTTGCCTGCCGCATCGCGGGTGTTCGCGGGGCTGCCCCCGGCTATCCCCGATGATGATGGCCTGCGGGAGTCGATCCGCGTGATGCGTGCGGCGGACGGGCTGGTGCTGGGCGTGCTGGATGATGACCCAACCGGGTTGCAGGCGGTGCACGGCGTCCAGGTGGTGACCGTGTTGGAGGAGGATGCCTACCGAGCTGCGTTCGATGCGGCCCCGGTCTGTTTCGTGCTGACCAATACGCGCAGCCTGGCTGAGCCGGATGCGGTGGAGCGGACCATGCTGGCCGCGGGCGGGCTGATCGCCGTGGCGGCACGGCGGGGGGCGCGTATCCAGCTGGTCAGCCGCAGCGACTCCACGCTGCGCGGCCATGTGATGGCGGAGGTGGCGGCGCTGCAGGCGGTCCGCCGGCAGGTGCTCGGCGCCGGGTATGACGGCGTGCTGCTGGTCCCGGCGTTCCTGGAGGCCGGGCGGCTGACCGCGGCCGGCATCCACTGGGCTCGCATCGGCGGCGAGCTGGTCCCGGTCGGCCAGACCGAATTCGCGCGCGATCCGGTGTTCGGCTATACCGCATCAGACCTGCGGGAGTTCATCAGCCAGAAAAGCGGCGGAGCGATCAGGCGCAGCGAGGTCGCCGGCATCGGCCTGGCCGACATCAGGGGCGGCGGGCCGTCCCGGGTGCGTGACCTGCTGGCTGGCCTGCGGGACGCGAGGTGGGCCGTCATCGACGCCACCGAATACTCCGACCTGGAGACGGTGGCAGCCGGAGTGCTGCTGGCCGAGCAGGCGGCCAGTCGTTCGTGTTCCGCACCGGGCCCTCGTTCGTGCGGGCCCTGGCTGGCCTGGCGCCCCGGGCACCGCTTCGCGGCCAGCAGATCCGGCCCCGCCCTGGCGGCGGGCACGGCCTGATCGTGGTCGGTTCCCACGTCGGCCAGACCAGCCGGCAGCTTGCCGATCTGCGTGCCCGCGGCGCCACCACCGACATCGAACTCGACGTCCCCTCCGTCCTGGCCGACCCGGACCAGGTAGTGAGTGACACGGCACGGCAGGCCGCCATGGCGCTGGGCCGCTCCGATGTCCTGCTGTTCACCAGCCGCGCCTTGATCCGCGGCCGCGGCGCCGCGGACAGCCTGGCCATCGCCCGCGCGGTCTCTGCCGCCCTGTCCCGGACCGTCGCCCGGGTGCTGCCCGCCAGGCCCGCCTGGGTCATCGCCAAGGGCGGGATCACCGCCCACGACGTCGCCGTGCACGGCCTGGGCATCCGCCGCGCGGAGGTAGCCGGCCAGCTGTTTCCCGGCGTGATCTCGGTGTTCCACCCGGTCGATGCGGCTCCCGAAGCCATCGGCATGCCCTACATCGTCTTCGCCGGCAACGTCGGCGGCGACCAGGCACTGACCCAGGTCGTGGCCATCCTCAACGGAGAACAGCAAGACCCCTGACGCACGCCGCATCGCGATCCGACCGCAGCCTGTCACGATGCGTAGCTGCCCAGGCCGTCCAGAGATCACCCACGCTCGCGGCCCATCGAGAAATATCCGATCCGATATGAACGGCTAGTTGCTCGCTGTCGCTGGTGAGCAGCCGGGCACCATAATGGCTGATCTGTGCCTGTCCGCGTTAGCGTTTGGGCGGCAAGGACCGGGTGTAGCTGACGGCCCGGCTGACCCACTGGGTGAGCTGCTCATCGGTTTCCAGGTCATCGGAGCTGACACGCAGCCATCCCGGCATTTCCCGGCCGCCCATGATGGCCAGGGTAGCGGTTGTCGTCTCGGTCAGGGTGCCGCAGTCCGCGGGGTCGACCCGGATCAGGGCTCCGCCCTTGCCGCTGGCGCTAATGGCCATGTTGCCGTCGATCAGGAACGCCAGGCCGCCGAACATCTTCTTCTCGGTCTGCCCCGGCCCGGTGCCGATCAGGAACCGGGTCCGGTCGGCGAGTTCGGTGTCGTAGGCCATGTCGGCCAGCCTAGCCAGCAGGTGTCGGCGAAGGCGCCCGGCCGGACACCGCATCTGCGATGTGCGGGTTCCCGCGGTTCCCGGGGGCCGTCTCGGACCGTCGCCTGACCACTCCGCATTCGCGGATCTTCGGCATCGGGGCTGGCGGTGTCGCCGCAGCCTTGCCGGAGGCCCTATCTCATCTCCGGGAGGCGCCCGAACCCCCGGGGGCGCAGGGCGACGCCATAACAGCCGCGCGGCCGACTGCTTGATGGCCGTCGTGCCGCCGTTATGCGTGAATATCTGTCGCCCGGCCCGCGCGACGGGATCTGCCCAGATGTGATCGTTTTGAGCGCGGGGCCGATCTGCTCCCGTCGAGCTTGCACAGTGGGGCTGGATTTCGGGGTACCCGGGCAGATGCCGGCCGCGGGATCACTGCTCGCCGGATGCATGATGCCGACGACACGGACGGCGTTCGTTCATGCGCCCGCTTACTGCGCTGTTGCGCTGGCGCTTATGCAGTCCCGGCGACGCCGATCAGGTTGCCCTCGGGGTCGGTGAAGTGGCCGACCACCAGGCCCGTCGGTGCCCGTTCGGGTCCCATCTGGCGTTTGCCGCCCAAGCGCTCGGCTTCGGCCAAAGCGGCCTCGACGTCGGGCACGCCGACGTAAAAGATGACGTGGCCGGGGTAGGCGGCACCTCCGCCGATGCCGCCCGGGATGCCGGTCCCGTCAGGGGCCGTAATGCGGTCAACGAAGCCGTAGTTCGCCGGCTCTGACACCGCTTCTGCGACCCGGGAACTGGTGTCGAAATGCCAGCCGAACAGCTCGCCGAAGTAGTCCCGGAGCTTCTCCGGGTCCTTGCCGATGATCTCGAAGTGCACAACCGGATGCGCCACGAGCACTCCTTTCCGCGCAGTCTGACGCCGCTGGCCATGGCCCGCTGTAATGACTGCGGCAGCGCGCGAAACTCATCGACGGCGGACTGCGGGCGTGACGGTACGGCGTGGCGTGTCTCGTCCAGTTGCCCCTGCTATCACATCCGTCACAGTGACGTGGAACGGGCACGCACAAGTCACGCGACTGGGTGAGCTGCCCGGCGAGTGGCCGCCGCCAGAGTAACCCGGCCCGTGGTTGGGGCGCCCGGGATCGCGACGCCGGGCTGCCACGGCCGCCGCGGGAATGGAACCCGGCTCGCGCAACGGGGCGTCTGATTGCTATGAGGGCGGCGAAAGCAGCGGTGATGGTGACGGTCGCGATCGCGACGGGCTGCACCGCCCAGAGCGGTTGGCCGGTGCGAGGGGTGGCCGCACTGTGGGTGACCTGCCGCAGATCCGCAGTCGGCACGATCAGCGACCCGGTTGCGTTCGATCCTGACTACGCCCGCTATGTCTACCAGCTCGGCCCGGACGGCCTGTCTGTGATTGACGCCGCGAGGTGGGCGGTGCGGTGGACCATCAGCACCCCGTGCCGCCTTCGTTCGGCGAGGCGAGCCTGAGCGGCCTGACGCCGGGGTTCTTCCAGGCTACACCGAAATCGCCGGCAGACCTTGGGCCATGGTGGACGCGCCGCCAGGCCCGCCGCCTGCGGAGTTCCCGGACCAGGTGGTGACGGCCACTGAGGTGGTGCACACAACTAAGTGATCAGGCCGATCTGCCGGGCCCGGGCGACGGCCTCGGTCCGGCTGGCCGCGCCGAGCTTGGCCAGTACGTGGGTCACGTGCTTCTTGACGGTGTCCAGCGTGACCACGAGCTGATCGGCGATGCCCTGGTTCGGTGCTCCCGCCGCCAGCAGGGCGAGCACCTCTAGCTCCCGCGCCGTCAGCGGATCGGCCAGGCCCTGCGCCCGCTGCCTGGCACTGGGCGCGTTCCGCTGGCATGCCGCCAGGACGCGTGCCAGGTAGCCGGCCGGCACGCCTTCGACGCGGCCGAGTAGCGCGGCCATCGGGGCGCCCTCGTCGGCGAAGACCCGCACGTAGCCCTGCTGGCGCCCCAGCCCGAGAGCCTCGCCCAGCACCTTGGCGGCTTCCCCGGGCGAACCGGAGACGGCGAGCGTGAGGGCGCGCAACGTCAGCATTTCGATGACGCTTCCGGTCCGCTCCTGCCCGGCCGCCTGCCCGTGCAGTCGCTCCAGCAGCGCCAGGGCCTCGGCCGGACGGCGCTGAGCCAGCAGCAGCCTGGCCAGCACCAGGTACTCCTGTTCCCGCAGGTAGGAGGGCTCGTCGTCGGCAGAAAGCCCGCGTTCGGCGGCCCACCGGGCCGCCGCGGCGATGTCGCCCTGCGCGAGCAGCAGCCGGGCCTGCTGCGCCGGGATGGGGTTGAGCAGGCTGGCCGTGACCGGGCCCGGGGCAGACCGCCCGGCTTCCTCGATCGCGGTGATCGCCCCGGCCCGGTCGCCCTGGGCCTGCCGTATCCAGGCCAGCATGACCAGGGCGCTGGTCAGCGGCTCGGTCTCGCTGAGCTGGCGGCCGCGCGCGATGCCCTCGGTGACGTGGCGCAGGGCATCGGCGAGCTGGTCCCGCTGGTAGGCGACCTCGGCCATGCCCGCGTACCCGTAGGCCGCGACCGGCGGCCGGGGCTGGTCCGGGTCCTCCGCGATGGCCACGAGCTGCTCGTACGTGCCGAACGCTGCGTCCAGGCGGCCCTGGTCGCACTGGATCTGGGCGATAAAGCGGCAGCTGCGCGCGGCCAGGCTGCTCTGCCCGAACGACCGCCATCTGGCCACCAGGTCGGTGAACTCGCGTTCGGCGTCCCTGAGCTTGCCGCCCAGCCAGTCTGCCAGGGCCAGGTTCAGCTGGTAGACCGATCCCAGCATCAGTTGCCCCTCGCCGAGCTCGGCCCGGGCCGCCGCGGCGTACGCGGCCATGGTAACCGGCTCGCCGCGCAGGTAGGCGAGCCACGCCCGCGCGATCGCGAACCCCGCCGGGATGTTCACGATCAGGCTCGCCGCCTCGCCCGCAGACGGTGAGAACGGCTCGGCAGGGCTCCGCTCGACATCGTCGGCGCCGGAAAGCAGCGCCGCGGCGGCTTCCACGTCACCGTAGACCAGAGCGGCGAACGTCTGCGCCAGCCGGAACCGCGGCCGGGCCAATGCCACCGGACGCGGGACCGCCGACAGCCACCGGGCGATGGTGGCCCGCTCGCCCGTCATGTAGGCCGCGTCGAAATGCCGCTCGACCAGCCTGGCCGCCTCGGCCACGTCCCCGGCAGCCAGCGCCTGACGGATGGCGTCGTCGGCCAGCCCGTGCTCCTCGTGCCACTGGGCGGCAAGGGAGTGCAGCTCCCGGGCGCGGCCTGGCTGCTCCCCGGCCAGCCGGGCCCGGAGCAGGTCGGCGAACAGGTGATGATAACGCCACCACCCGCGCACATCGTCCAGCGGGACCAGGAACAGCCCGGCCCGCTCGATCCGCTCCAGCATCTGCTGGCCGTCGGACCGTCCGGTGATTGCGTCGCACAGCGGGCCCGACAGCCGGTCGAGCACGGACGTCTGCAGCAGGAAGCCGCGGACGTCGGCCGGCTGTGACTCGAGCACCTCCTCGGTCAGGTAGTCGAGCACGTACCGGTTGCTGCCGCTGAACTCGGCCACGAAACGTGCCGCGTCGGGCTGCCCGCGCAGCGACAGGGCCGCGAGCTGCAGCCCCGCCGCCCACCCCTCGGTCCGCGCCGTAAGCGCGGTCAGCGCATCGCCGGGCAGGCCCGACCCGAGCAGGTCCGCCGCCTCCCGCATGGTGAACCGCAGGTCGGCGGCGCTCAGTTCGGCGACGTGCCCGCGGGCCCGCAGCCGGGCGAGCGGCAGCGGCGGCTCGCTGCGGCTGGCCAGGACCAGTTGCAGCCCCGGCGGCAGATGCTCGGCCAGCAAGGCCATCGAGGTGTGCAGCTGCGGTGAATCGATCAGGTGGTAGTCGTCGAGGACCAGCACCACCTGGCCGGGCTCGCCGCCTTGCGCGAGGCCGTTGATCAAGGCGGTAACCAGGACCTCGGACGGAGGGGGCTCGGTCAGGCTGAGCAACGGCGCGACCCTCGCGCCGATACCCTGCTGGGCCAGGTCGAGCGCGGCGAAGGCATGCCGCCAGAACCGGGCCGGGTCGTTGTCCCCGGAGTCGAGGGACAGCCAGGCCACCGGCTGGGAGCTGGCCCGTGCCCAGGACGCGAGCAACGATGTCTTGCCGAACCCGGCCGGGGCGCTGACCAGGGTCAGTCCCCGGGCCAGGCCCTCGTCCAGCTGGCGGGCCAGCCGCGGCCGCGCCACGAAGCCAGGCCGTGACCGCGGCACGTGCAACTTGGTGGCCAGCAGGTTGCTCGCCAGCACGGCATCCTGCTCGCACCCCGACCAGCCGGCTGCCACCACCTTATTCTCCCACCTCGTTCCGAGACCCGCAGATGCCGTTCCACCTAGAAGATTCCACCCGGCGCTCCACTTCCGGGTGACGCCCCGGCCGGGGTCCTGCTCGTAGCGTGCCGGGCATGAACGAAAACTTCCTCGCCACCCGCCGCGGCAAGCTGACCCTGCTGCTGCTTTGCGCCGTCGCGTTCATGGACTTCGTCGACGCGTCGATCGTCAACGTGGCGCTTCCCTCGATTCGCCGCGACCTGCACTTCTCCGTTCAGGGCCTGCAATGGGTCCCCAGCGCCTACCTGCTGACCTACGGCGGGTTCATGCTGCTCGGCGGCCGCGCCGCCGACCTGCTCGGGCGCCGCCGGGTGCTGGTCACCGGCACCGTCGTCATCGGTATCGCCTCACTGATCGGCGGCTTCGCCCCCAGCGCCGGCGTGCTGATCGGCGCCAGGCTCGCGCAGGGCGTCGGGGCCGCACTGATGCTGCCGTCCGCGCTGTCCACGCTCACGACCTCGTTCCGCGAGGGTTCCGACCGGCACACCGCGCTCGGCGTCTGGGCTGCGGTCGCGGGCCTGTCCTCGGCGGCCGGGGTGCTTTCCGGCGGCCTGCTCACCCAGGGGCCCGGCTGGCGCTGGGTGATGTTCGTCAACCCGATCGCGTGCGTGCTCCTGCTCGGCCCGATCTTCCGGCTGATCCGCGGCGAGCAGCGGACCGCGAAGGCCGCCGACTTCGACTTTCCCGGCGCGGTGCTGGTCACCGGCGGCATGCTGCTGCTCGTGTTCGCCCTGGTGAAGGCCCCCGACCAGGGCTGGGGCTCGGCGCGCACGATCGCGGAGCTGATCGGCGCGGTCGTCATCCTCGCCGCGTTCACGCTCAACGAGCTGCGCAGCCGCCGACCGCTGCTGCCGATGTCGATCTTCCGGATCCGGGGCCTGGCTGCCGCCGACGCCACGCAGTTCATCGCGTTCGCCGGCTTCATGACGATGTTCTTCTTCGTCACCCTGTACATGCAGAACGTCCTGGGTTACTCGCCCATCAAGGCCGGCCTGGCCTACCTGCCGCTCTGCTTCGCCGTCGGCTTCGCGGCGACCGGCGCCGGCCGGGCGCTGTCCCGTGTCGGCACGCGGCCGCTGATCATCGTGGGCGCGATCGTCACGGCCGGCGGCGTCTACTGGCTGTCGCGCATCCCGGTGCATGGCTCGTTCCTGACCGACCTACTGCCAGGCATGCTGGTCATGTCGGTGGGCATCGGCGCGATGTTCGTCGCCGTCGCCACCGCCGCGAACGCCGGTGTCCGCCCGGACCAGGCCGGCCTGGCGGCCGCGCTGCTCAACTCCGCGCAGCAGGTGGGCGGCGCGCTCGGCCTGGCGGTCCTGTCCGCGATCGCCACCGCCCGCAGCAGCCACCTGCTCGCGACGGGCGCCCCGCTGCCGGACGCGCTGACCTCCGGGTTCCAGCGCGCGCTGCTGGCCGGCAGCATCGCGCTGGCCGCCTCCGCGATCATCGCGTTCTGGGTCGCCAACACGCGCGAGCAGGCCGGGCCGGCCCCGGCGTCGCGGCAACACGAACCCGAGTCAGCGCCGGCCATCCGCTGACCGATGGTTGGCGGCGCCCTGCTACGCCTGCCCGTACGCAGCGCCCGCACGCGGACAGATCCGCGGGCGGGCACTGCGACGTCGTGACCGTCTCCACCCGACGGCGCGCGCGGCGACAGCCCGGGGCCCGCCCGGCCGGCGTGGCGAGCGCGGCAGCAGCCATCGGGCCCGCTCGGGGCCGACGTGGCGGTCCCGCACACATCCTGGTGGTCACCGACCCGGCACGGTCGCGGGATTTCTGGGTCGGCGTGCTGGGGGCGGAACTGTACCGCGAGTACGGGGGAACCAGCGTGGTGCTGCGATTCGCCGGCACCTGGCTCTTGCTGGTCAGCGGGGGCGGCCCGACCGCCGGCAAGCCCGCCGTGGTCTTCGGGCCGCCCGCTGACGCCGACCGGGTCAGTCACGCGATGACGCTGCGCGTGGCTGACTGCCAGGCAGCCTATGAGGCGCTGCGGTCTAGGGGCGCCGCGTTCCTGACTCCGCCGCATGACCGGGGCACCGAGATCCGCTGCTTCCTGCGGGACCCAGATGGCCACCTGGTCGAGATCAGCCAGTCGAAAGCCAGCTGAGGGTCGAGTGGGTGAGCCGGTGCTGGTGCTGTAGCCGGTTCTGGGTAGTGTGCATGTCCGGGTTCTGCTGTGCTTTCCGGTTCGCGCTGTTAGGAGGGCGCCGATGCATGCGCCCGGTGAGGATCGCTTCTTTACCGAGTTGCGCGGCTGCACGGCGGAACTCGCCCGGATCACCGGCGGTGATCTGGAACGGCCGGTGCCGGCCTGCCCGGGATGGACGTTCCGGCAGCTGGCCACCCACCTTGGGCGCGGCCATCGGTGGGCGGCCCAGATCGTGGCCACCCGGGCGGCCACGCCGGTCCCGGTGCGTGAAGTAGCCGACGGGAAACTGCCGCAGGACCCGGCGCAGCACGCGACATGGCTGAACGTCGGCGCCGGCCGGGTCATCGAAGCGGTCACGGCCGCTGGCAGCGACCCGGTGTGGACGCTGGCCGGCCTCGGCCCGGCCAGCTTCTGGGCGCGCCGCCGGGCGCACGAAGCCGCCGTCCACCTAGCGGACGCCCAGCTCGCGGCCGGACGGGACGTCGATCTGGCCCCGGAGGTTGCCGCCGACGGCGTAGACGAATGGCTCGCTCGCATCGCCGCCGGCACCGGGGGCACCACCGACCCGGCCCGTGCACAGGCGCAGGACCTGCGCGGAGACGGCCAGAGCCTGCATTTTCACGCCACCGACCCTGGACTGTCCGGCACCGGCGAATGGCTGCTCACACGTGCACCGTCCGGCGTCACCGTCCAGCATGGCCACGGCAAAGCCGACGCCGCGGGCCTGCAGCCAGCCTGCTGCTTGTCCTGACCCGCCGGCTGCCGCCCTCCGATCCTGGTATCGAAATCCTCGGCGAGCAGGCACTGCTCATCCACTGGCTCCAGCACGCCGTTCTGACAGATCCCAGATCCAAGCCAACCGCGCCTTCGCAGTGGCAGAAGAGTGCGACAGGCGTCGCTCGGCGCAGGCCTGGTGAACGCGAGACCATAGGTTCGGTCGCCACCTGCGCGCTGACCGAGGACTCGGCCGAGATGGAGTTCCTGACCGGCGACCCGGTGGCGCAGGCCGTCACCTGCCAGCGAGTGAGGTTCGACGCGCGGGCACCACGCTGCGGCCGCTACGGCTGCGCTGCTGCTGGGCGAGTGAACTGGACCTGATGGTCCGGCTGGCCGGCCTGCGGCTGCGGGAGCGCTACCAGGACTGGGACCGCGGCCCGTTCACCGGGAGAGCCAGGACCACATCTCGGTCTGCGAGGTCACCGCAGCGCCTGCCGGATGAACGTGGCCACGGCGACCGGCTTCGCGATGAACGCGGTGTGCGAGCCGTCAATGGTGCTGGTCGTGGCGCCCATCCGCTGCGCCATGAACCGTTCCGCGTCCGGCGAGATCGCGTTGTCGTGCTCGGAGACCAGGAACCAGGACGGCTTGCTCTTCCAGCCCGCCGCGGTGGCGTTCTCGTTGAGCGCCGCGACCGCGAGCGGGCGCTGGGTCACGAACATGACATCGGCCATGTCCACCGGCACGTCGGCGCAGAACGTCTCCCGGAACTGCTCCTTCTGGACGTACAGGTCGGGACCGCCCGCGGCGCCGGGCGCGTCGTAGGGGGTCGGGGCGGCCGTCTTGGCCAGCAGCGGCGGCGGGAACGGCTGCTGCACGCTCGCGCAGCTCTCGCCCACCTCCAGCCCGAACGCCGCGAGAAAGACCAGGCCGGTCACGTTCTCCAGGCCGGCCGACGCCTGGCCGATCACGGCGCCTCCGTAGGAATGCCCGGCCAGCACGACCGGGCCGTCGATGGCCTTGACCACGTCGCTGACGACGCTGGCGTCGAAGGCGACGCCTCGCAACGGGTTCGGCGGGGCGAGCGCCGTGTGGCCGGCGCTCTCGAGCTCGCGGATCACTCCCGCGAACCCGGATGCGTCGGCGAAGGCGCCGTGGACCAGGACGACGGTAGGACCAGGCACGGGGTTCTCCTCGGGGTTGGAGAGGCGGCCCCAACGACGTTACGTCACCGGACCCGAGCGAGTCGGCCCAGGGGTGCGCCGCCCGGCACGTAACCGGTTGTTCTGGGCCGCTCAACCGCCATCCGACCACCACCTGCGAGCGGTACCGAGTCGGCAGGGAGGCCGCCGCAGGACTGGGTCAAGCGCTTGGCCCGCCACCTCCGACGAGATTGCCGATAGCGAATGTGCATGCTGATCGGCGCATAAGCATGTGCAAGAGCAACGTCCTCTATTCGCAATGCAGGGCGTCTCCCCGGACTTGAGCCGGCGAGACGCGGGCTGGTCAGGTTGCTGAGGACATGCAGGCGGCCAGGATGTAGTTGGGGTGGCGGTCGAGGTTGGTGCGGGCCCGGTCGTAGCGCATCGTGGTGCGCGGGTCGGCGTGGCGGGCGGCGATCTGGACGTCCCGGAGGTCCACGCCAGCATCGAGCATCGTGGTGACCAGCGTGGCGGAGTATATGCGGGTGTGCCCTTGTCCGCAGCCCGGCGCTGCCAGCGAGGCACCGAAGGCGGCGGGTGGCCGCGTGGCGGTCCATCCGGGTGCCGCGGTTGTTGAGCAGGATCGGCCCGTGGTCGAGCAGATCGCGGCCGTGATGTAGTTCGCCGTCCCGTCCACGGCCTTGGCCACCGAGCTGTTCGGGTTGCTCAGGTCGGCCGCGATCGTGCTCCAGCTCAGCTTGCCGTTGGCGGTCAGGGGCGCGGGGTTCCCGGTGAGCGTCTGGATCTTTCCGGTGAACCCCCCGCTTCCGACCGCGTTCAAGGTGCTGGCGGGCACCGAGGTGACCTTGTCCACGACGGCGGTTGGCGCCGCGCCCGCGTGGCCGTTCGATATGGAGGAGTCCGACGGCGGCGTCGTTTTAGCGCTCAACTTAATCAGAACGAAGGTCAGCACGATTGCCGCCACGACGATGATGCTGCCCGCCGCCACGACGATGCGTGTGCGATGTGCGGCCGGGCGGCCGGGGCGCTCGTGGCTCCCGCGCGGCCCGTCCTGCGGGGATGTCGGTACCGAGGAGGTAGGCGCCGAACGGCCGCGGAAGGCGGTAACGGTTGACGTCCCCTCCTCCGCCGGTAGCCGCTGGTAGGCAGGTTGAGCGGCTTCGGCGCGCACGACCTGTTCCCCGAACGACATTGGGACGACAGCTGGGCCGGATTTGGCAGTTCCCGAGCTGGTAGCCGTCCAGCTGTCCTCGGCGGGCACAAGGCGCCGGCGGGCCAGTACGCGTGCGACAGTCGCCGCGTCGGGACGCCGAGAGGGGTCCTTCGCAAGCAACGCGCCGAGCAGATCCCGCAGCGGCCCAGCATGCTCGGGCACCATAGGGGGTCGGGTGAGGATGGCCGCAATCACGGCGGAGAGCGTCGGACCGTCAAACGGCGGGATTCCCTCAGCGGCGGTATACAAGGTGGTGCCGAGAGCCCACATGTCCGCGGCAGCATCGGCGCTCCTGCCTTCCAGCTGTTCCGGGGCCATGTACTGCGGCGTGCCGATAATGCTGCCGGGGCTAGTCAGCTTCGTGGTGGCGTCGATGATCCCGGGCGATGCCGAAATCGGTCACAATAGCGCGCCGTCCGGACAAGAGCACGTTGTCTGGTTTCAGGTCACGGTGGACGATCCCGGCAGCGTGCGCGTCCGCAAGCGCGTCCGCGATCTGCTCGCCGATCTCCGCTACCCGCTGCCACGGCATGCGCCCGGCCGTGGCGATCTCGGCGCCCAGAGACCGGCCTGAGACGAACTGCATCACGATCCACGGCGCGCCGTCATGCTCCACCACGTCATGGATCGTGATAACCCCAGGATGGTTCAACCGCGCCGCGGCACGCGCCTCCCGCATCGTGCGGGCAACCAGCTCGGCCTGCTCCGCCGCGGGCACCTGCCGCGGCAGCAGCACCTCCTTGATCGCTACCTCACGATCCAGCAGCTGGTAACCGCGCCACACCCGCCCCATGCCGCCCTCGCCGACCGGCTGGGCCAGCAGGTACCGCCCGCCAACCAAAATCCCCGCCCCACCTGGCATAACAGCACCAGCACTGCAGCGAGTACAGTTACCACGCCTACCATTACCAGCAGGACTATCCGGCGCGCGCTCACGCAGCCATCATGCCCCATCAGCGTAAGGCCCCAAGCGGAAAGTGCCGGGTCGCGCTATGACCTGAGCCTAACGACAGCTCGCTAAGATCACGGGTCTGCCCGGCGACAGGCTGACGGGCTCGACGGATCTCGCCAACGGTGAAACACGCGCCTGCCCCGGCGATCTCGATCTATATCTGCAGACGCTCGCCCCAGATAAGTTCAGCCGACCACAGCGCTGAACCTGGATGGCCGCCCGTCTTGGTGCGCGATACTGTCCGCGGCAGAAGAGTGCTCTCTCCTTATCCTGCAGACCGCATATCCGTGAAGGACCGTACCTCATCGAGGGGTTGGACACCTCCTGACTAGGATTGCGGCCTTCGTCAGGCGGCTTTGATTACCAAGGACTCTGATGACTATGAGCGTTTCGGCCGAGTAGATCAAGAAGGCGTTTCAGCTCATAAGCTCGATCGGTTCCGGGCGGCAGGTCTTTGACAAGTTGTCGGAGTCGCTCGACTGAGTCGCTATCGAAACTATTCGGGTTAGTCTCGGCTTGTCTGCGTAGAGGCGTAGAGAGTAGAGCGCCCAGAGCTGGCCGAACGGCTTGTCCTCCTTTACGGCACTGTCAATAAGTTGCGGGACCACCGAGGGGTTAGGGTTTGCAAACAAGTAAGCATAGCCAGCTAGCCTCAATCCGCGATCGCCGCTATTCAGGTGTGCAGCTACGTTGAAATCATCCCGCCCTCTGAGTGATGAGATCATATTGTTTACGATTGCTGTCATCCTTGTGGTTCTCTCGTTGCCGCTCGGCATTGTCAGTCTTACCTCGTTATACTCGTTCGCCATGTCGGCAGCCGGGCTCAATGTCGCGTCAGCGGAAGCCATTCTTGTTGCATCGGCCTCTTTCTCAACCGCTTCTCGTATATTCGACGGTTTGCGGGAAATTGCTAGTGCGGCTAGTTCCTTTGCATCCCCTGCGTCAGCTGCGGCCTTCTCCATGACGCGCCCCAATGTCAATGTGTTACCCCTCGCTTCACCGGCGTCGTCGCGTGCCTGCTGTGCATTCTCTTCAGAAGCCCGGAGCCGGCTCTTTAGCGAAATGCCGAACCCGGATATTTCGCTAAAAAATATGCCCAATATTGCGATTGCAAGAATGCCTGCGGCGATTGCCGGCGGATCGGTTCCTTGGAAATGTCGACAGACTTGAACGACTTTGCCATTCTGCGTGAGCCGCTCGTCGCAAACGTGGACAAGGAAGAATGAAGTGATGACGCCAATCACTAGTACGACAATGGCCGCCACGCCCAGCAGCTGAACCGGAGAAATCCCCGGTCGAACAGCCCGGACTACTGTCTTGATGAGGTCATCCCTCAGCTGGTCTTCGCCGCCGTGCGGGTCTAGTCCGGCAGCCTCTCCAGCTTGCAGGTACCGGCGGACCGTCGCGGAGTCCATCCCCACCGTAACTTGCATATCACGCTCTGATTTGCTGGTACTCAACCAACGCCGCAGGACTCCGCGGGCTTCTGCCTCTGCCATACGCGACTTGATAACACGACGCGATTGCGTTCCCACAGACCAAGCTTGCCTCAGTTCGCTTCCCCAGTCGAGCCTCGCTGACCTGGAAATATCATCGAATCTGGGCAGGCGGCGGCTAAGTCTGCGGCCGGATAGGTCATGCGCCTAGGAATTTGGCGTTCAACCATATCCGGATCCGGGCGGCAGCAGACGTGAGTTCGAAACCGAGGGTGTCGAACTCACCCACGTGCTGGGCGACCTGTCAGACGGATGCCAGGCCTGGCGTTCGAAAGTAGTCCGCGTCTAAGCCCCGTCGCGCCGGTCACAGAACGACGCGAGAACCGGAGGGAACTAAGGGCGGTTCGCTGAAGTCCGCCATAGTCAGGCTCTTTCAACCGTGACTGCCTCGTGTCGACGGCCATTCCTTTATCCAGGTCCTCGGCGGCAAGGCCCCCAACCGAGTGGACAAGCTCGTCCGGTCCGCGGCATGAGCGGGCGGCGCTACCCGCGAGATCGGAGGATGAAAAAGGGCTTACCGGCGAGGACCGTCAGCGAGACTATTCGCTCCTGCCAGCACGTCCTGGCGCATAATTCTCCGCGCCTTCTCGGGTTCTTCCAGAATGGGACTGTGAGCAGACCGGTCAAACGAATAGAAACCCTTCAGCGGCGCCTTCATCCTTTCAAAATAATCCTTTGCCAACGGGTAGCTGACGGTGTAGTCGTGTATGCCGTGGAAGAAATAGGCGGGAAGAGTAAGCTCTGTCACCCGCTCGGCCAGATCCGTAGCCAGCATCTCGTCCCACAGGACGCTCGCCCCGGATGAGAGCTTGCCGCGCCACATCCTGGCTTTTTCCGCCAGTGTGTACTGCGGGCTCCTCAGCGACGGCCAGATAACGCCGCTGAGTACGGACTTCATGTCATGTGTCGTACCCACGCCCAGCCGGTGCATTGCCCTGTCGCGCACCGCAAGATATGCCTTCGGCGTTCCACCCTTCATAGTCACCGGTGCCGCCTCGAGGTCGCGTACCATCCTGCTGTCACCGGTCTCCTTGAACCGTCCGAGCATATGCTCGTACGCCAGTGTCTCCGACTTCAGCTGATGCACCATCTGAGCTACGCCGATGTACGCATGGTACAGTCCGGGTGCCCGGGCAGCGGCCTGCAGTCCGGTGAACGTCCCCCCTGAATGCGCCATGAGGTAGATCTTCTCTTTGCCGAAGCGGTTCCGCAGATAGCTGGTCACCGACAACGTGTCGGCTATGAACTGCTCCGACGTCATCGTTTCGGGCGGGATGCCGGGACTGTATGACAGCCCAGCGCCCCGCTGCTCCCACCAGACCGCCGTAAAATCGTTTTCAAGGCGTGTGGGATATCGCTCCGTAAGGAAGTACTCCGGCATACCCCCATGGAGAAACAGCAGCACCGGATGCGTTGCATCTGTGCTCTGGATGAACATCCCCTGCCGCACGCCGTTGATATCAGCAAAAGCCTTCTCAGAAATGCTGCCGCGCACCGGGCGGCCGTTCACATCTAGGACAGGCTTCGGTCTTCCACGGCCCAGCAGCTTCAGCGCACCCACACGAATGAGTGTGCCACGACCGCCGTCATGGCGAGCGCGAAATAGGCCCCGACCTGCGGCAAATCAGCCGCGGCCAAGCTGAAACAGCTTCACTACGCTCGCACTCAATTCGCATGAGAGGGCGCGCAGGCACCTGCGCCGTCCGGCCTATTCTGCGCGACCGATGGTCGAGGGTCCCGTGCGCAGCTGGCGGCGCAGTAGCTTGCCGGTGGCGTTGCGGGGCAGCGACGGCACGAACTCCCACTGGGCCGGCACCTTGAAACCAGCCAGCGCGGCCCGCGCGAAGGCCCGCAGTTCTTCGCTGGCGGGCGGATCAGCCGGGTCGGCCAGTACCACGAAGGCCTTGACGGCCTCGCCGAACAGCCGGTCGGGTATCCCGACCACTGCCGCCTCCGCGACCCGCGGGTGCTCGAGCAGACGGTTCTCGACCTCCATCGGATGAACATTCTCACCGCCACGGATGATCATGTCCCCGCGCCGGCCGACCAGGTGAAGGTAGCCGTCGTCACCGAGCCGGCCCAGGTCACCGGTGTGCAGCCAGCCGTCCGCGGCGGCCGCGAACAGGTGATCCGCGCGGGCGACCACCTCGCCGGCCCCGGAGCCGTCCGGGGCGGCGATGCGTACCTCGACTCCTGGCGCCGCGCGGCCCACCGAACAAAGCAGTTCTTCCCGCCCGGCCGCGGCCAGCCGGTGATCCTCGGGCGACAGCCAGGTGATCGGGCTGCCCTCGGTCTGCCCGTAGAGGGTGAGGAAGCCTGCGCTGGGCAGCTGCCCTATGGCCGTGCGCAGCGTGTCCGGATGGATGGGCGACGCCCCGTACTGCATGACCCGCAGGGTGCGCAGCGGGAATACGCCCTGCCGGAGCAGCATCTCCACCATGGTCGGCACCGCGAGCGCATGGGTGACGCCCAGTGGTTCAAGCTCCCGCCACGCCTGGACGGTGAAGCGGGGTACGCACACCGTGGTCGCGCCCGCGGTCAGGGCGACCATGATGTTGCCCAGGCCAGCTACATGATGGAACGGCGAGGCGGTGGCGAAGACGCTGCCCGGCCCGAGCCGCTGCAGCGTGGCGTTGAGCCGGCAGCGGCGGACGAGCTGGTCATGCCGGTAGGGCACGGCTTTGGGGTGACCGGTGGTCCCGGAGGTATGCAGCACTACCGCTGTCTCGTCCGGGTTCGGGACGGGCAGCGGCTCGGACCCGAAGTCCCGGCCGGGCAGCTCATCAAGGACCAGCACCTCCCGGCCCAGTCCCGGGGCCACCGCCGCGGCGATATCCGCGAAAGGCGGCTGGGTGACCAGACAGCGCCCGGCCAGGCGCTCGATGCAGCCGGCCAGTTCGCGCATGGTCATCCTCGGACTGAGCGGCGCGATCGGCCGCCTGATGGCAGCGCCCGCGAGCACCAGGGCGAGCGCCTCGGGGCTGGCCTGCAGCAAGGCGGGCACCGGCACGCCCTCGGGCAGCCCGGATCGGGACAGCCAGCGGGCCGCGCCTGCGGCGTGCCCGAGCAGCTCCTCCCCCGACCACTTCTGCGTGTCGGTGACCACCGCGGGCGCCGTGGTGGCCTGCGCCGCGCTCACCATGGACACCCAGTCCAGGGATACCGGGTTCGCCATCGGCTCCTGCCCTTGGGCTCAGTACCCGAGCTGGCTGAGCAGCCGCTCGTGATGGCCGTCCGGGTCGCCCAGCCACATGCGGGAGGTGGTGGCGCGCCGTAGATACAGGTGCGCCGGGTGCTCCCAGGTGTAGCCGATGCCCCCGTGGACCTGCAGGTTCTCCGCAGTGGCCAGGTAGGCGGCCGCCGAGCAGGTGGCCTTGGCGATGCTCGCCGCGGCGGGAAGCTCAGCTGGCCGGGCGTCCGCGGCCCACAGGGCGTACCACGCGGCCGACCGCGCCGCTTCGACTTCGAGCAGCACGCTGGCCAGCTTGTGCTTTACCGCCTGGAACGAGCCGATCGGCCGGCCGAACTGCGTCCGCAGCAGCGCGTAGTCGCGGGCCATATCCAGGGCGCGCTCGGCCACGCCGACCTGCTCGCAGGCCAGGGCCACGCAACCGAGATCGAAGACCCGCGCCAACGGGGGCGCGCCGCCGCCGGCCGGCCCGATCAGGGCCGCAGGGGTGCCGGAGAACTGCATCCGGGCGTGCTTGCGGGTCGCGTCGAAGCCGGGCAGCGGCGTCCTGGCCAGCCCGGGAGCCGTGCCGCGGACCGAGAACAGGGACGTCCCCTCCGGGGCTGCGGCGGGCACGAGGATGAGGTCAGCGACGTGGCCGTCCACGACGAACCCGGCGGTTCCCTCCAGCACCCAGCCCTCCAGCACCCAGCCCTCCGGCACCCCGCCGTCCGGCACCCCGCCGTCCGACACCCCGGCTCGCAGCACGCTGGCCGGCCGCGCCGCCACCTCCCAGGCAGGTTCCCGGTCACCGCCGTCAGCGCGGGGCAGCGTTCCGGGCAGCGTCCCGGGGAGGGCCAGCGTCGCGATCAGCTCGCCGGCCGCGATGGCCGGGAGCCAGCGGCGCTGCGCGGCGCCGTCGCCCGATTCGAGCAGGGCCGCGGCGGCGAGCACCACGGTGCCCAGGAACGGGCCGCAGAACAATGACCGGCCCATCTCCTGGGCCACGATGCCGAGCTCGGTAACGCCGGCGCCGGCGCCGCCATGCTCCTCCGGGATTGCCATGCCCAGCAGTCCCAGCTCATCGGCCATCCGGTGCCACGCATCGGCGTCGTAACCGCGCTCGGTGGCCATCACCCGGCGCACTTCGGCCTCCGGCGAGGCCTTGTCCAGGAACTGGCGCACCATGCGCCGCAGTTCCTCCTGCTCGGGGCTGAACGCGAAGTCCATGTCAGCTGGCGAGCCGGGCGTGAACGTACCCGGACACGACTTCCCGGCCCGCCGCGTTCACCGCCGACACCGAGAACTCGCCTACCGGCCCGTCGCGACGCCCGGCCATCTCAGGCTCCCAGCCCTGCTGGCCCAGGGGGACGACCCCCCGGAACCCCCAGCCGGGAGCCGACCACGGACACGAACGACACGCACTCCCCGGGGCCGCCGCCCAGGTTGTGGGTGAGCGCCAGCGAGCGCCCCTCGGCGATGGTGCGCACCGCGCGCGGCGGCGGGGCCTCCCCGCGCAGCTGCAGCCACGCCTCGAACATCATCCGCAGCCCGGAGGCGCCGATCGGATGGCCGAACGCCTTCAGCCCGCCGTCGGGGTTCACCGGCAGGTCGCCGTCCAGATCGAAGCGGCCGGACAGCACGTCCTTCCAGCCCTGCCCGCGCTCGGCGAACCCGAGGTCCTCCATCAGCACCAGCTCGGTCGGGGTGAAGCAGTCGTGCACCTCGGCCAGGGCCAGCTCGGCGCGCGGATCGGTGATGCCCGCCTGCTGGTAGGCATCCCGGGCCGCCACGGCCACCTCTGGGAACGTGGTGAAGTCGTAGTCCGTGCCGGACAGCCCGGAGGCCGGCCCAGCTACCAGGGACAGCGCCTTCACGTACAGCGGCCGGTCGGTGTAGCGGTGCGCGTCAGCGGCCCGGACCACGATCGCCGCCGCCGAGCCGTCCGAGACCCCGGAGCAGTCGAAGATGCCGAGCATCCCGGCCACCCGCGGCGATGCGGCGATGGTCTGAATGGCCACTTCCTTGCGGAACTGCGCGCGCGGGTTCTTCGCGCCGTTCTGGTGGTTCTTCCAGGCGATCCTGGTCAGCACGTCTTTCATCTCGGCCTCGTCGACGCCGTACTTCGCCGCATAGGCCGGGGCGAGCAGGCTGAAGTTGGCCGGGGCGGTGGTGTCGCCTTTCCCGTCGTCGCCGGCGCCGGGCGCGTTGGAGCCCACCAGCCCGGAGAAGCCGGAGTCCTTGAGCTTCTCCACGCCGATCGCCATGGCGCAGTCGTAAGCACCGCTGGCCACCGCGTAGCAGGCGTTGCGCAGCGACTCGGATCCGGTCGCGCACATGTTCTCCAGCCTGGTCACCGGCTTGTAGGGCAGCCGGAGGGGCCGGCTGAGGGTCAGCCCGGACACGCCCGAGCCCATCGTGCCCAGCCAGAAGGCGTCGATGCCGTCCAGCCCGATGCCGGCCGACGCGGCCGCCGCCGTGGCCGACTCGATCAGCAGGTCCTCGGTGGACTTGTCCCAGTGCTCGCCGAACGCGGTGCAGCCCATCCCCACGATGGCGACCTGGTCCCTGATGCCGTGTGACCCCATTGCTCGTCCTTCCAGCTCGGGCTGTGCTTAGGTTCACTCACCGGCGCGATCGCGGATCGGCCGCGCCTTCCAGAAGTAGTTGTGCACGCCGGCCGCGGTCGCCAGCCGCCGGAAGGTCATCTCGGCCCGCAGGCCGATGCGGACCTCGTCCTCGGCGGCATCGGTGAGCTGGCAGCGCATCCGGCCGCCGCCGTCGAAGTCGAGGACCACCATGAGCATCGGCGGGCTCGGCGTGTAGGCCAGCCGGTCCACGGTGTAGGCGGCCACCGTCGCGGGCACGTCGGCCAGCGGCTCGGCGCCCATCTCGTCCACCGCGTGGCACTGCTGGCAAACCCGGTCCGGCGGCAGGCTGCGCGTGCCGCAGCGGGTGCACTTCACCGCGACCAGGCCGAACTTCCAGTCTGCCCGGCGCTGCGCGGGCGGGGCGGCGACCGGGTCCGGATCGGGCCGGCGGGGTGGCTCGCGGTCCAGGAACCCGCGCCAGGACAGGAAGGCGGCGTAGTCGAGCGCGGTGCTGCCCGCCGCGATCTGCGCGGCGACCGGCCGCCGCTGGCGGCGGGTGGGCAGCGCCTGCGTGGTGCGCAGCGCCAGCGCCGTGGCACCGTCGGCCAGCACCACCAGCAGCACCGTCTCGTCCGGCCCGGCCCGGTCCAGGACGTCGGCCAGCAGGATGCCCGGCTGCGCGGCGCCCGCGTTGCCGATGCGGTCCGCGAGATGGCCGGCGACCGCCTCGGCCGCCACTCCCGCGGCGCGGATGGTGCGGCTCACCGCCCGGGCGTGCAACCCGGCCACGATGAGGTGATCCACCTGCCCGGGGGTCAGCCCCGCCTGCTTCAGCGCGTCCGCCATCGCCGCCTCGGCCAGCGGCCCGTACGCCTGCTCGCCGAAGCGCTCCTCCCATACCCGTGCGGCGGCGGCGCCGGGCGCCCGCCACCGGTCGAGGAACTCGGCCGTGGCGCAGCCCTGCCCGATGATCTCGGCCAGCACCGGCAGTTCTGGCCGGGGGGGACCGACTCCGCCGGCCGAGCCCGCGTCACCGCCGAACACGAATGCGGCCGCGCCGTCGCCGCCGTCCCGCTCGTCCGCGCCGCCCGGCAGCCCGGTGCGGATATCGCTGAGCACCGCCATGGCGGGCACCGGCGACTGGGCGGCGGTGACCAGGGCGCCCACGCCCGAGCGCACCGCGCCGGCCATGTCCACCGCGAGCGCCTCGGCGGGCAGTCGCAGCGCCGCGTGCACCGCCGTGGCGTTGGTCTTGTCCGCGTAAGCCGGCCAGGTGGTGGCGAAAAAAAGCTGCCGCACCGCCTCCCAGCCCGGGCCGCAGTCCCCCCGGGCCAGCGCGGCCCGGCCCGCCTCGACCGCCATCGACGTGGTGTCCTCGTCGTAGCCGGCCACCGAGCGGGTACCGCGGCCTCCGCCGCTGCCGAGCACTCCGGCGATCCGGCTGCGCTCCAGCCGGTAGTACGGAATGTAGGCGCCGTAGCCGACCAGGCCTCCCATGGCACTCCCCAAGGTATTCCGATAGATGAGTAAAAATAGATTACCTGTTATACTAATTAAGCGCCAGTCCGCCAGCACAGAGTCCGCCAGCACAAAGTCCACCAGTACAAGGACTCCAGTACAGGGAGTCCAGCCAGGGAGCATCGTGGACGTCAGCTATCCACCCGAGGTGGAGTCCTTCCGCGCCGAGGTGCGGACCACGCTGGCCACCGAACTGCCGCCCGGCTGGCCGGGCATCGGGGCCATCGCCGCGCGCGCGGAGGCGGAAGAGTTCGCCGCGCGCTGGCGGCAGGCGCTGCACCGCCGCGGCCTGCTCGGCATCACCTGGCCCCAGGAGTACGGCGGACGCGGGCTGTCCCGGCTGCACCAGGTGGTGCTGATGGAGGAACTGGTCCGGGCCGGGGTCCCGTTCGGTGAGCACACCGACCTGTTCGGCATCAAGATGCTCGGCAGCACGTTGCTGCGGTTCGGCACGCCGGAGCAGAAGGCCAGGTTCCTGCCCCGCATCCTGTCCGGCGAGGACCGCTGGTGCCAGGGCTTCTCCGAGCCGGGCGCGGGCTCGGACCTCGCCTCGCTCGCCACCCGTGCCACTCTGGACAGTGCCAACTGGGTCATCGACGGGCAGAAGATCTGGACCTCCCAGGCGCACCGCGCCAACTGGATCTTCCTGCTGGCCCGGACCGACCCGCGGGCCGGCGGCCACCGGGGCATCTCCTTCCTGCTCTGCCCGCTGGACCAGCCCGGCGTCGAGATCAGGCCGATCCGCCAGGCCACCGGGGACAGCGACTTCAACGAGGTGTTCTTCACCGGCGCCCGGACCCCCGCCGATCTGGTCGTCGGAGCGCCGGGGGAGGGCTGGCCGGTGGCCATGACCCTGCTCGGCCACGAGCGGGGCGAGGAGGCCGCCACCAACCCCATCTTGTTCAAGGTCGAGCTCGACCGGCTGCTAGCGCTGGCCGCCGAGCGCGGCCGGGACCGCGACCCGCTGATCAGGCAGCGGCTGGCCTGGTGCTACGCCCGGGTGGAGATCATGCGTTACCTCGGCTACCGGATCCTGACCCAGGTCAAGCACGGAACCGATCTGGGCGCCGCGGCCTCGGTCGCGAAACTGTACTGGAGCGAGTACCACGTCGCCGCGACCGAGCTCGCGCTGGACATCGAGGGCCTGGATGGGCTGGTGCCGCAGGGCCGCGGCCCGCTGCGGGCGGTGCGCACCGATGACCCGGGCGCCCCCAACTCCTCCGGCTCCTGGCTGGGTGCCTTCATGAACGCCCGGGCCGGGACAATCTACGCCGGCACGTCGGAAGTGCAGCGCAACATCCTCGCCGAGACGGTGCTCGGCCTGCCCAGGGAGAAACGTCAGTGAGCCGTAGCGAGTTCGGCGGCCGGGTGGCCCTGGTGACGGCGGCCGCGGGCCGGGGCATCGGGCAGGCGGTGGCGCGGCGCCTGGCGGCCGGCGGCGCCGCCGTGGCCGTGACCGACATCCACCCGGGCCGGACCGAGAAGGTGACCGCCGCGATCGCCGCCGATTACCCGGCGGCCACCGTGGCGGGCTACCCCCTGGACGCCGGCGACCGGGACCAGATCGACCGGGTCGTCGATGCCGTAACCGCCGGGCTCGGCCCGGTGCAGATCCTGGTCAACAACGCGGCGCTGAACGTCGTCGGCAGCATCTTCGGCTATGATCCGGCCGACTGGGACCGCGTGGTCCGGGTCAACCTCACCGGCGCGTGGTACCTGTGCCACCGCACGATGCCGCTGATGCGCGAGGCCGGCGGCGGGGTGATCGTGAACGTGGGCAGCTACGCGCCGGATGTCGGCGGCGGCGGCATCGAGGCGCCGTACGCGGCCACCAAGGGCGGCCTGTCCGCGCTGACCCGCGGCCTGGCCCATGAGGGCGGCCCGCACCGGATCCGTGCCGTCTACCTGTCCATGGGGGTGGTCAAGGGCACCAAGTTCGCCGAGGACCACGCCGAACTGCTGGCCGGGATGCCGGGCATCACCGGCCCGCTCGGCGACCTCCCCGGCCCGGCCGACATCGCCGAGGCGGTGGCCTTCCTCGCCTCCGACCGCGCCGCCTACATCACCGGCGAAACCCTCAACGTCGCCGCCGGCGCCTACATGCGCAACTGACCGCCCGATCTCCGCCTCAGCCGACCCGGGCTACCCGCAGGGCTGCCTGGTTGTGACGGGCCTGGCCGGACGCCCGTCCCGCGCTGACCCGCGGCCTGGCCCGCGAGGGCGGCCCGCGCCGGATCCGCGCGGCTATAGGGGTCGGTCAGCGTTCGTAGTGGTACCGGCATGCGGCTATGCGGATCTCGTCATCGATGACCTCGACCATGGTCAGCTGGCGGCCGGGCGCGGTTCCCTGGGCAGGCCGAGGATGCGCTCGCCGATGATGTTCCGCTGGATCTGGCTGCTCCCGCCGTAGATCGTCTCGGCCCGCGACAGCAGGAACGCGCGCTGCAGCGGCTCGAGGGCATAGCCGTCACCGGTCACGGAGGCGTCCTCGGCGAGCAGCTCGGTGGCCAGCTCCAGCAGCCGCTGATGCTGGACCGAGGCGTACAGCTTGGCCGCGGCCGCCTGCGCGCCCGGGGCCCGGCCCGCGACCAGCTCGCCGATCGTGCGCAGCGCGGTGACGCGCATCAGCCGGACCGCGATCCACGCGTCCACCAGCCGGTGCGCGAGCCCGCCCGCCCCGGCGAGGTCCGCGGCGGCGGCCCGGTCCCTGGCCAGTTGCAGCACGTGCTCCGCCTCCCGCTCGAACCCGAGCTGCTGCGGCATGAGCAGGGTGCCGCGCTCCACGCCGAGCGCCGCCATGGCCACCTTCCACCCGTCGCCCGGCGCGCCGACGATCAGGTCTGCGGAGGTCCGGGCAGAGTCGAAGAAGACCTCGCAGAACTCGCCTTCGCCGAGCATGTTGGTGATCGGCCGGACCTGCACGCCGTCCTGGTGGGCGGGCACCAGCAGCACGGACAGCCCGCGATGCCGGGACGCGGCCGGGTCGGTCCGGCACAGCACGTACAGCCAGTCCGCGGACGCGCCGAAGGTCATCCAGACCTTCTGCCCGTCGATCACCCACTCACCCCCACCCGCCTCCCCATCCCCCTTCACCAGCCGCGCCCTGGTGCGCACCGAGGCCAGGTCGGACCCGGCGTCCGGCTCGCTGAAGCCCTGGCCCCAGAACTCCTCGGCGGCCAGGATCTTCGGCAGGAACCTGGCCTTCTGCTCCGGCGTGCCGAACATCAGCAGAGTCGGGCCGAACAGGTCCTGCCCCTGGACGCCGAGGCGGTATGGCGCCTGCGCGCGGGCGTAGAGGTACTCGAAGATGATCGCCTGCGCCAGGGTCGCGCCGCGCCCGCCGTACTCCGGCGGCCAGGTGAGCCCCAGCCAGCGGCCGGCCGACAGCTCCTGCTCCCAGCGCAGCCTTACGTCCCAGCCGGCCGAGTCGTCGGGGCCGCCCACCCCGCGGTGCGCCGCGAACTCCCCGGTCAGGTGCTCGTCCAGCCAGCGCCGTACCTCATCGGCGAACGGCCGGTCTTCGGGGCGGATCTCGATATCAGTATCTTCCGCTCGCCTCCGGGGCGCTCTAAGGCGCCCCTCCGGCTGGCTCGAAACCAATCCCAACCGCAACGCGAGCAGGTCCCGGTGGTGCCCGGGAGTACCGAACATGGCCTCGCTGGCCTTGGCCCGCTTGAAGTACAGGTGGGCCGGATGCTCCCAGGTGAAGCCGATGCCGCCGTGCACCTGGATGTTCTCGCCCGCGATCCGGCAGTACGCCGCCGAGCAGTACGCCTTGGCCACGCTGGCCGCCAGCGGCACGTCGTCGCGGCCGGCGGCCAGCGCCCACAGGCCGTGATAGGCGGCCGAGCGGGCCGCTTCCGCCTCGGTCAGCATGTCCGCGCACATGTGCTTAATGGCCTGGAACGAGCCGATCGGCCGCCCGAACTGGACCCGCGTGCCGGCGTACCCGGCGGCCATGTCCACGGCCCGGGAGGCGCCGCCGACCTGCTCGGCGGCCAGCAGGATGGCGGCGACCTGCAGGACCCGGCGGAGCACCCGCCAGCCGTCGCCTTCGTCGCCGATCAGCCGGGCCGGTGCCCCGGTGAACTCCAGGTGCGCCTGCTTGCGGGTCTGGTCGAGCGTCTGGACCGGCACCCGCCGCAGGCCCGGCGCCGCGCCGTCGACCGCGAACAGGCTTACGCCGGCCGGCGTGCGGGCGCCGACCATGATCAGGCCGGCGATATGACCGTCAACCACGAACCGCTTGCTGCCCTCCAGCACCCACCCCGATCCGCTCCGGCTGGCCTGCGTCCTTACGCCTGCCTCGTCCCACCGGCCCGGCTGCTCGAGCAGGGCCAGCGTGCCGATGGTCCGGCCGGCGGCCAGCCCCGGCAGCAGGTCCTTCCTGGCCGCCTCGTCGGTGCAGCGCAGCAGCGCCTCGGTGGCCAGTGCCACGCTGGACAGGTACGGCGCGCACAGCAGCGCCCGGCCCATCTCCTCGAAGACGATGCCAAGCTCGAGGTAGCCGAACCCGGCCCCGCCGTACTCCTCGGGAACGGCCATGCCCTGCAGCCCGAGCTGGTCGCTCATCTGCTGCCAGACCGCGGGCTCGTAGCCGCCGGGCGTGGCCATCAGCCGGCGCACGGTCTCCTCCGCTGACTTGCGGGCCAGAAAGTCGCGTACCCCGGCTCGCAGCTCCAGCTGCTCGTCCGTGAAGAGGAATTTCATCCGCCCTCCAGGATTACAGTAAAATAATACAACTAGTTATACTATCTCAGATAACCCGTGATGTCCCGGCTGAGCTCAGGAGCGGCACCATGACCACGCACCCGGATCCCACCTACCCGCCGCTGCTGGCCAGCGGCCAGACCTGGGAGGAGATGACCGTCGGCAGTGCGTTCCGCACCGCGGCCCGGACCATCACCGAGACCGACCTGATCACGTTCGTCACCTGGGGCGGCTTCAGCGAGGCGCTGTTCCTGGACGCCTCGCACGCCGCCGCGGGCGGGTACACCGGGCGGCTGGTCCCCGGCGCCCTCGTCTACTGCCTCGGCGAGGGGCTGGTCATCCAGACCAACGTGATCAACACGACCGGCCTGGCGTTCATGTCCATGGACCTGACCATCAAGCGGCCCGCCTACGTCGGGGACACCATTCACGTGGTGGTCGAGGTGACCCAGGCCCGGGCGGCGAGCACCGGGTCGCGGGGCGTGGTCACCACCAGGAACAGCGTCCGCAACCAGCGCGGCGAGGACGTGCTGGTCTACACCCCGGTCCGGCTGGTCCGCGGCCGCGGCTACCAGCAGCCGGATGGGACCCCCTGACCGCCCCGGACTCCGGAAGATCAAGACCTTTCTGCCGAACGGAACGTGGTGCACCGCCCCGCACAGCGGTGCTCCGCCGCGCCGCGCAAACGTGCGCCACGTGCGGGTCTGCTGACCAGACGGCCGTCCCGGTACCGGGACTTGACGAGCTAAATTATTTAGCTGATTATAAAGAAATGAAGCGTTCCCGCGTGAGCCTGTGGCTAGTCTCGGTGGGCCGGTCGCTGGGCCGGTCGCTGGGCCCGCCGCCCCCGCCGCCCCGCCGCTACTTCTCCCGCTGCTGGCTCGCCGCGCCGCCGCGCGCGCTGCCCGGCAGCGCGCCGCCTGGGCGTCGCCCCCGTGGGAGCCGGTTATACCCGTGGGGGCCGGTGATAGGGCCCGGGTGCGCCGCCCGCGACACGGCCGCCTGCAAGCGGGTAGACGAGTAAACCTCGTATGCTTATTGCATGAAAGCATCCGGTCTGGTTTCAGGCCCGATCGGATCAGGCTCACAGCCCGAGGGGAAAGCTTGAACGCGGTCAGGACAGGCTCGACAGTCCGGGTGCCGAAGGCGGGGGAGATGGTGGCCTCGAATCTCCGCCGGCAGATCGTGCTCGGCGAGCTGAAGGAGGGCGATCAGCTGCCCTCCGAGAGCGTGCTGATGGAGGAATTCGGCGTCTCGCGGCCCACGCTGCGTGAGGCGTTCCGCATCCTGGAAGCCGAGGGCGCTATTACCGTGCGGCGCGGCGTGCGCGGTGGCGCGCGGGTGCAGGTGCCCGACATCGCGGTGGCCGCCAGGCACGTCGGCCTGCTGCTTCAGTACCGGGGCACGCTGCTGTCCGATGTCTACGAGGTCCGCACCGTGCTGGAGCCCGCTGCCGCCCGGATGGCGGCCAAGCGCCGCACGTCGGCGGATCTCGCCCGGCTGCAGGAGGCGCTGGACCGGCATCACGCGTCCACCGAGGATCCGGGCGACGCCTTCGCCGCCGACGCCGACTTCCACCGGCTCATCGTGGAGCTTTCCGGGAACGAGACGCTTCAGGTCCTTTCCGCGATGGTCGGCAACATCATCCGCGAGGGCGACCGGACCTATGCGGTAAGCCATGACTGGTCGCACGAGCAGGAGCTGGTCAAGATGGCGCTGCGGGCGCACACCCGGCTGGTAGAGCTCATCCGCAAGCGCAGCGGCGAGGAAGCCGAGGAACTGTGGCGCAAGCACCTGGCCGAGTCGGCCAAGATCGTGCTGGGCGACCGCAGCACGGCCACGGTGGTGGAACTGCTGTCCTGAGCGGGCCAGCGCCGGCCCGCTGGATCCGGCTCAGCGCAGGTAGGCCTGGCCGCCATCCACGGCGATCGTGGTGCCGGTGATGTAGCGGGCCGCCGGGCTGCACAGGAACGCCACCACCGGGCCGATCTCCTCCTCCGGATCGCCCAGCCGGCGCAGCGGGATGCTCAGCATGCTGCGCTCGTACTCGGCCGGGTTGGCCTCCCCCCAGGCCCGGGCGGCCGGGCTGGCCGCCGCGGGCAGCACGGCGACGACCCGGATGCCGTCCGGCCCCCATTCGGCCGCGGCCACCCGGGTCAGGCTCTGGGTCGCCGCCTTGGCCGCGGCGTAGACGCCGCGGGCGGCAGGCAGCGGGTTCACCGCGGCCGAGCTGCCGAGGTTGACGATCACGCTGCCCGGCCGCAGGTGCGGATGGCACTCCTTCATCAGCCGGAACACGGCCAGCGGCCCGGATTCCCAGCAGGCGCCGAAGGCCTCGTCGGTGACCTCGAGGATCGAGCCGAGCGCGGGGACCTGCGCGTTGTTCACCAGGATGTCCAGGCCGCCCAGCTCGCTGACCGTGTGCGCGACGCAGCGCCTGATGTCGGCCGGCCGGGTCACGTCCGCGACGACCGGCAGCGCCGTGCCGCCCGGCTTCTCGATCTCCGCCGCCACCGCGAGCAGCTTGGCCTCGGTGCGGCCCACCAGCGCGACCGCCGCGCCCTCGCGCGCCAGCGCCAGCGCGATGCCCCGGCCGACTCCCTGACCGCCGCCGGTGACGATGGCCCGCCTGCCGCCCAGTGTCCCTGCCATGACCCTCCTGACTCAGTATCGCTGCCGAGTATCGCTGCCGACCACGCGGACGTCATCTAACCATAGACAGCACGGTTGGTTAGATGATAACAATTAGGTAGATAATTAAGCTACCTTCTGGTGATCGGGATCACTCCCGGCTTACCGTCCAGTCATCGTCGCTATGACTCCCGCCACGCCGGCGCCCCAGGGCGCCGGGCGGGCCAGTCACCGCCCCAGCCGACTTCCTTGGGGGTCGAACCAGCAATGAACAGCACACGCAGAACCGCGCTGCTGCGGGCATCCGCGCTGAGCGCCGCGGTCGTGGCCCTCGCCGCCGCCTGTAGCAGCAGTAACAGCAGCAGCACGAGCGCGGTCAGCTCCAGCGCCGCCGTCGCCTCGTCCGGGTCGGACCTGGTCATCGGCACCATCGGTAACTTCTCCGGTCCCGGCGGCGAACCCTCGCACCTGGCCGGCCTGCAGGCCTGGGTGGACTCCGTCAACGCCAGCGGCGGGATCAAGGGCCGCCAGATCAAGCTGGTCGTCGAGGATGACCAGGGCGACGCCACCAACTCGCAGGCGGACATCCGCCAGCTCGTCCAGGTCGACCACGTGCTGGCTATCGTCAGCCCGGAGGCCTCGGCGACCGAGAGCGGCTGGGCCTCTTATGTCCAGCAGCAGCACGTCGCCGTGATCGGCGGGCAGGCGGACACCTCGGTGTGGTTCACCAACCCCTCGTTCTTCCCGTCCGGCGCCACGGTGCTGACCTCGCTGGAGATGCAGGCGTATGCGGTCAAGGCGGCGGGCAAGGACTCGTTCGGCGCGGTGTACTGCGCCGAGGCCGCCGTCTGCAAACAGGTCCTGCCCGCGCTGCAAGGCTATGCCAAGGCGTTCCGGCTCGACCTGTCCACCAGCGCGGCGATCGCCGTGGCGGCGCCCAGCTACACCGCCCAGTGCCTGGCCGCCAGGCAGGCCGGCGCGCAGGCGCTGATCATCGACGCGTCCTACGCCGCCGGCTCCCGGTTTGCGCCGGCCTGCGCGCAGCAGGGTTACAGTCCGGTGTACGTGATCCCCTCCGGCGCGTTCGACAGCGGCTACCTGCAGGTGTCCCAGGTGAACGGCGCCTACGTGCCGACCACCAACGCGCTGTGGTTCGCCGGCACCCCGGCCGTGGACCAGTTCAAGGCGGCAATGGCCAAGTACGAGCCGGGCACCACACTGGGCCCGAACCCGATGTCCGGCTGGTCGGGAGGCGCCCTGTTCGCGGCGGCGGCCGCCAGCCTGCCGGCCGACCCGACTCCCGCCGACGTGTTCACCGCCCTGTACGCGCTGCCGAAGAACGACACGCTGAACGGGCTCAGCCCGCCGCTGAACTTCCACTCCGGCGCGCCGGCCTCCCAGGTGACCTGCTTTTTCCTCGGCCGGATCGAGAACGGTCAGCTGACCGCCCCCCAGGGCCCCGCACCCATCTGCCCGTGAGCCCGCTCCCGGGGTCCCTGCCGGGGCCCCGGGACCTACCTACCCAGTGAGATGACCGGATGAATGCGCTGCTCCCGTTCGTGATCCTCGGCATCACCGCCGGCTCGGTCTACGGCCTGACCGGCACCGGCCTGGTGCTCACCTACAAGACATCTGGCATCTTCAACTTCGCCCAGGGCGCGGTGGCCACGGCCGGCGCCTACGTCTTCTACATCCTGCACGACGACGTCCTGCACCTGCCCGCCGTGCCGGTCGCGCTGATCTGCGTCCTGGTGGTGGGCCCGGTGCTCGGCCTGGGGCTGGAGGCGATGGCGCGCCGGCTCGCCGATGCCTCGGCGACCATGCAGGTAGTCGCCACGATCGGTGTCGTCCTGCTGGTCCAGGGCTTCTTCTCGGCGACGTTCGGTACGCTAGCCCGCACCTTCCCGCCGTGGCTGCCGCAGCACACGGTCGAGATCGGCGGCGTGTTCGTCGGTGAAGACCAGATGATCATCACCGGCCTGGCCCTCGCCGCCACCATCGCCCTGTTCCTGTTCTTCCGCAAGACGCGGCTCGGCCTGGCCATGCGGGGCGTGGTCGACAACCCGGAACTGCTCGACCTGGGCGGCACCAGCCCGGCGGCGGTGCGTCGGTGGGCCTGGATCATCGGCTCCAGCTTCGCCGTCCTGGCCGGGATC
This sequence comes from uncultured Actinomycetes bacterium, assembly GCA_963835775.1. Classification (GTDB taxonomy): domain Bacteria; phylum Actinomycetota; class Actinomycetes; order Streptosporangiales; family Streptosporangiaceae; genus Palsa-504. Next base: position 260,712 of record CAWIHB010000024.1, read on the forward strand.
CTGCTGGCGCCGACCCTGAATCTGGACGCCACCGTGCTCACCCTGCTGGTCGTCCAGGCGTTCGGCGCCGCGGCGATCGGCCGGTTCTCCAGCCTGCCGCTCACCTACGCCGGCGGCCTGGTGGTCGGGATCGCCGCCTCGGTCGCCACCAAGTACGTGGTCACGAGCAGCGCCGCGCTGGCCGGGCTGCCGGCCAGCATCCCGTTCATCGTGCTGTTCCTGGTTCTCGTCTTCACGCCGCGGTCCAAGCTGGCCGGCCGCCGGGTGTCCCGGCCCCGGCCGGTCCCGGCGTACGCGGCGCCGGCCCGGGTGCAGATCGGGGGCGCCGTCGTGCTGGGCGCCGTCCTGGTCATCGTCCCGCACCTGGTCAACGCGGCGCAGCTGCCCTACTGGTCCGACGGCATGACCCAGGTGATCCTGTTTCTCTCCCTCGGCCTGCTGGTGCGCACGTCGGGCCAGGTGTCACTGTGCCAGGCGGCGTTCGCCGCGATCGGCGCGACCACCATGGGCCACCTGACCGCCGGCTTCGGGCTGCCCTGGGGGATCGCGCTGCTGCTGGCCGGCCTGGCGGCGGTGCCGGTCGGCGCCTTCATCGCCATTCCCGCCATCCGCCTGCCCGGAGTCTTCCTCGCCCTGGCCACGTTCGGCTTCGGCGTCACCATGGAGCAGATGGGCTACCCGCTGTGGCTCATGTTCGGCTCCAGCTCGCTGGGCCAGGCGGTCAGCCGGCCCGCCTTCGCGCAGGGCGACGTCGCCTACTACTACCTGATGGTCGTGCTGGCCGTCGGCGCGGGGCTGCTGGTCATGTGGCTGGTCCGCAGCAGGCTCGGCCGGCTGCTCCGCGGCCTGGCGGACTCGCCGGTCGCCCTGGCCACGCACGGCACCAGCGTGGTGGTGACCCGGGTACTCGTCTTCTGCATCTCGGCCTTCCTCGCCGCGATCTCCGGAGCCGCCTTCGGCGGCGTGGTGCACACCGTCACCAGCACCGATTTCGCCTCGTTCAGCTCGCTCACCTTCCTGGCGCTGCTGGTCATCGTGCCGGGCCGGGAGCCCTGGTACGCCTTCGGCGCGGCGTTCGCGCTGGTCGTCCTCCCGTCCTGGATCTCGACCGGGGCGACCGTGCAGGACTGGCTGAACGTCCTGTTCGGCGCAGCCGCGGTGCAGGTGGCGCTGGGCTTCGTGCCGCGCAGCACGCGCCTGCAGGCGCTCGCCGACCGCATCGGCGGCCGCCGCCCGTCCATGCCCGGGCCCGCCGGGCCGGTCCCGGCGGTCACCGTGACGAAGGCCCGGTCACCCGCTCGGGCCGCCCGGCCGGCCCGCGCTCCCGCCGCCGGGCTGGACCTGACCCACGTCACGGTCAGGTACGGGGGGCACGTCGCGGTCAACGACGTGAGCCTGACCGCCTCGGTCGGCCGCATCACCGGGCTGATCGGGCCCAACGGCGCGGGCAAGACCACCCTGTTCAACGTGGCCTCCGGCCTGGTCCGGCCGGCCGCCGGCACGCTGCGGCTGCACGGCGCGGACATGTCCGCGCTCGACCCGGCCGGACGGGCCCGGCAGGGCCTGGGCCGGACCTTCCAGAAGATGGAGCTGTTCGACTCGCTGACCGCGCGGGAGAACGTGTCCCTGGGCCGCGAGGCCGGGCAGGCCGGCCGACGGCCCTGGCGCCATCTGGCCGAGACCAGGACCGAGTCCCGGAGCCGGGGCGCGGCGGCCGAGCAGGCCATGGCGCTGGCCGGGATCGCCGATCTGGCCGACCGCCCGGTGGCGGCGCTGTCCACCGGGCAGCGGCGGCTCGTCGAGCTGGCCCGCTGCCTGGCCGGCCAGTTCGACCTGCTGCTGCTCGACGAGCCGTCCTCCGGCCTGGACGGCGTGGAGACTGAGCGGTTCGGCCAGGTCCTCACCCGGGTGGTGGCCGAACGCGGCGCCGGCATCCTGCTGGTCGAGCACGACATGGCGCTGGTCATGAACATCTGCGACTACGTGCACGTGCTCGACTTCGGGATCAAGATCTTCGAGGGCAGCACGGCCGAGGTGAGCTTGAGCGATGAGGTCCGGGCCGCCTACCTCGGCACCGACCCGGCCGGCCTGCCGCAACCGAAGGTTGCGAGGTGACCCCGATGCTGGAGCTGCGCGGGATCGAGGCAGGCTATGGCGAGCACACCGTTCTCCGCGACGTCTCGCTCACCGTCCAGCCGGGCACCGTGGTCGCGGTGCTCGGGCCGAACGGGGCCGGCAAGACCACCTTGCTCCGGGTCGCGTCCGGGCTGCTCAGGCCCGCGGCCGGGGCTGTCTTGCTGGACGGCCAGGACGTGACCAGGACACGGCCGCACGTGCGCGCCAGGCGCGGGCTGTGTCACATCCCAGAAGGCCGCGGCATCTACCCGACGCTGACCGTGCGGGAGAACCTGGTGCTGCACTCCCGCCCGGGCCAGGAGGCAGCCGCGCTGGACCGGGCTACCTCGGCCTTCCCGGTGCTGGGGAACAAGCTCCGCCAGCCGGCCGGCCAGCTGTCCGGCGGCCAGCAGCAGATCCTGTCGCTGGTCCGCGCCTGGATCACCAGCCCCAGGCTGGTCCTGGTGGACGAGGCGTCGATGGGCCTGGCCCCGGTCGTCGTCGACCGGATCTTCGAGTTCCTCGGCCAGATCGCCGCGTCGGGCACCGCGCTGCTCATCGTCGAGCAGTACGTGAACCGCGCCCTCGCCCTGGCCCATGCGGTCTACGTCATGAACAAGGGCGGGGTGGTGTTCAGCGGGAAGCCGACCGAAATCACCGACGACCTGTTCGCGCACTACCTCGGCACCGCCGCCAGCACGCACTGAGCACCGCCGTCACCGGGTCCGTTACGAGCTGCCCGGCGATGTCTCTGGCATTCCATCTCGCGTGACTGGCTTGATGTCGGGGTCTTGGGAATGCCGGAATGATCGTGGCCTGGGCGAGAGCATAGCCAGCAGGGGGAGAGCTGCGAGGGTGGCGGCGAGAGCGCAGACGCCGGGCCAGCCGAGCCACTGGTAGGCCCGCACGCCAAGCCATGACCCGGCGCTGCCGCTGAGGAAGGCGCACGTCATGTACGCGGTGTTGAGCCTGCTGCGGTAGTGCGGGGCCAGGGCGAAGATGCGGCCCTGGTTGGCGACCTGCCCGGACTGGATGGCGTTGTCGAGCAGCAGCATGCCGGTGATCAGGACGGGGATCGCGGCTGACCGGGCGGCGGTGCCGGCCAGCAGGATAGACCCAGTGCTCTGGAAAAGCAGGTACGCGGCTGGGTTGCCGACACCTATGATCTGGTCGTGAGCACGCGGCTTGAGACAGCACGCCTGGTCATCCGCACCTTCGAGGCTCGCGATGCCGACCCATGGCTCGCGATGGTCACTGACCCCGAGGTCCGCCGGTTCCTGCCTGCGGGACCAGCCGGCAGCGTGCCCGCAGAAGGCGCTCATGTCCGCGACGTACATATCCACGTACTCGTGGCCGTCAAGGTCCCAGAACCGGGACCCTGCCCCATGCGACACCCACAGCGGCGGATGATCGTACAGCTCATCCATCCACGACATCGGAACGCCACGCGGCATCGTCCCGGTGGCGCGAGAGGTCGCTTCCATCGAACGAGGGCGGCCGTCCCGGAACCATGCGGCGGCAAGTGCCTCGACCTTGGCCTGATCCATCCCGGGCCCGCCGCATGCGCGGGCCGCTCCCATATCCACAGGCCAGATCTTCACGGGCACATCCCAGCCAAACACATCGGTGCCATCCGCGGGCAATCCCCCGGCACACGTTCATCCCTGCCAAGCAAAGGCAAGAGGCGATCACACAGCGTTAGACCACGCGCCAAGTCCCTCTCCCTGACCGATTATGTGTCGTCACGGCCATAGGTCACCCGTACCCGGATTCCGTGCAGATCGGCAGGGGTTTCGGTGGCACCGGCCGATGCGGCGTGGCCACGTTCGTGTCGTAAGTCTGCTCCGGTGCCTGGATCGCGTCGTGTGATGCAGTACTCCAATCCAGCGGGGTAGCGCATGGTGATCCAGCCGTCCCCGTCGTGCGAGCGTGTCGCGCCCAGCGCCTCGTGCCTGGCCACCTCCGCGCCGGTGCCAGAGCACGCCAGGTCCGGATGGGCGCGGACCGTCGTGCCGGGCAGGTCGCCGGTGTGCTGCAGCAGCAGCCGCAACGGCATCGCAGCGGGCCGCGTCAGGTGCCGGAACTCTGCCACCGGGCTGTCGTGCAGCTTCCACCCGGTCAGGTCCGCCCAGAAGCCGCACTCGGGGTCGTACACGTCCGCCGGGATGTCCAGGCAGAACTGATCGATGCAGCTGACCGACCTGCCAGACCACCGGGCAGCCGGGGGCCTGACTGGCCCGCCGTCCTCGCCGGACACGCAGAACGCCAGCCCGCCCGGGGAACGGAACACGACAAGTCCCTCCTCGGCGAGAACCCGCCGCGCCCCCAGCCGGCTGGCCCGCGCCGCCATCTGTGCCCACTGCGGGGTGTGGAAGTCCAGGTGGCAGCCGCCCGGGCCATCGTAGATCCGCTGTACCCGCAGATACGCATTACCCGTGCCGGGCACCAGCGTCGCGAAGTCAGCCCGCCGGCCCCGCGGCGACGACAGCGCGTACCCGGTGACGCCGAGCCAGAAGTCCCGTCCCGCCTCGAACACCGGGACCGGGATGTCGAAGAAGCCCGTCACCCAATGGATCGTCACGCGTCAAGCCTCCCACGCCATCCCGCGGGACCGCCGCGACCAGCGGCTGTCATTACCATGCGCAGCCACCAGCCCAACCGCGACCTGAATCGCCGATTTAGCGCCGATCGCACGCGCGTCGGTTAGGTAGTCCAGCACGCCCAGAACGTTCAGTTCTGCCGGATGTTCTGGGCCTGGCGTACACGACGCGGCTAATCGGGATTGCCGGAACGTCTTCAGCTTGCTGGTGACGGCCCCATCCACGACGGCGGTGTCGTATGGCAGGTTTAGGCCGCCGGTGAAGGCTTGCTGATCGCGGCGGATACCGTTGGCGACGGACCGGGAGGCGCTCCTTCTGAGGCCACGGCGATGTAGCGGCAGCGACGTCCGAGGCGCGGAGCTAATTAGCTCCTGCCCGGGACTATCAACCATCGCCTGCTGGGGCCGGAGCCCCTGCTTAATGATCTGCCCCGCGGTTCCTGGGTTCTCACGGACTTGACGGCATGCGATCCGCTCGATGGCCTGTTCCGCCTCTGCGTCGGCGCATACGGGTCCAGACCAAGGCGTCAGCCTCGGGAAGCAGTTCGCAGCGCAGGCTGTGCAGCTTCGCATTGACGAGGACGCGGGAGTCCCAGCGGAAGCCGCCTCCTAAAAACTCCGGTTTCCGTGACGGGGCGGCGATTGAATACAAGGTCATGACCGCAGGCGCCCTAATCATGCTGGTTGAGCTCACACTCCGCATATGCGTTCTGAGAACCTCTAACCTGCCCGCTACATGACTTTGTGCGACAGGCTGATAATGCAAGCTAACTGGTTTCTCGCTACCTTGAGCCGTAGCTGGCAGGATGACGCGGAAGATAGAACTGTTAGGCCCTGGGCCGACGAAGTTGTCGTTCAATATTGGTAACAATCCGTTCCGGTACGATCCGTGAACATACTCTAGTAGGGGTTTACCGTTGAGCAACCGAAAAGTCGGCGGCGATGGCCAGCTGCCGCGCAGATATCGCCGACCAGCATTCCAACGGGTGGGGCGGCCAGGGGGTGGTGGCGGAGCATGGCAAGCAGGAACGTACACCATGCCGGTTCGGGGGTGCACGCCCCGGCTGTTGCGTGTAATTCTCGGCGTTCAAACCTGATCTGGGCCAAGGAACAACTGCTCGCGCCGCTGCCGCCGGGCATCGAGGCACTGCATACGATGCGGCTGGGCGACGACGAGAATGATAACCAGTGCCTGGGCGGCGTCCGCCTGACCGGGCCAGCTAGGAGCGGGTCGGAGCGGTGACCCGCATTCTCACGGCAGACGCCAGCGCCGACGCGATCGCGAGCGCGACCGTGTTCTGGATCCTCGCCGTCGCCTCAGTGGGCGCCGCGCTGACCATGATCCTGGTCCGGCGGGCAGTGCACTGCGCCATCATGCTCGCCGTTGTGATGCTCTCTCTGGCGGCCATGTACGCCATGCAGGGCGCACCGTTCCTCGCGTTCGTGCAGATCATCGTCTACACCGGCGCGGTTCTCATGCTCTTTCTCTTCGTCCTGATGCTCATCGGCATCAGGACCTCCGACTCGCTCGTGGAAACGATCAAGGGGCAGCGGCTGGCTGCGGGCCTGGCCGCGATGGGCTTTCTCGTGATCCTGGCCGTGGGCATCGGGCACGCCGCCATCGGCTCGGCAACCAGGCCCACGGCCGCGAACGGGACGAGCAACCTCTCCGGGATCGCCATCCTGATATTCACCCACTACGTGTTCCCGTTCGAGGTCGCCGGCGCGCTGCTAATCACCGCGGCGCTGGGCGCCATGGTGCTCGCGCACCGCGAGCGCATGGGACCGATGCCGACGCAACGGGACCTAGCCGCCCGGCGCCTGGCCAGCGGACAGCTGGCCCCGGATCCGCCGCCAGGGGTCTACGCATTGCATGACGCCGCGGACTGGCCGGCCCTGCTGCCGGACGGCAGTACGTCCGACGCGTCAGTCAGCCCCGTGCTACCCCACAGGGCCGTAACCAGCGCTCCACAGTTCGTTCCGCTAGAAGAGAGAGTGGCGACGACAGTGAAAGGCAATCCGCCCTCCCGCCCGGTGCGGCCCTCCCGCCCGGTGCGGCCCTCCCGCCCGGTGCGGCCCTCCCGCCCGGTGCGGCCCTTCCGCCCAATGAGGCGCAAGCCGGTACAGGCGCGGCGTAGGCCCGGGCCGACGCGGCGCTGGCCCTACCCGACACGGGCGCCCGGCGCCCTGGCCAAAAAACACCGCGTAGGATTCAACGTTGTTCTTTTGTTTCTGTGCTGGTTGAGCCGCGCAATCTCCCCCGCTACCTGGTTTAACTGGGACAGGGGGGAAAGGGCCATCCACTACTACGTGTTCCTCTGGACACTGCCGCTCATCGCCATCCTCACCTTCGGTCCTGCAGTCGGATGGCCCCGATTCGTCATGTTGGGCATCGTTATTTATCGGCTCCAGGAACTGATGTTCGCTACCCTCGATAACGCCTTCATGCTCACGGCCAGAGGGCAAGAGTGCCGTGAGTTCGCTTGGCAAACTCCACTGATGCTGGCCCTAGTCGACATCGTCCAGATAGTCCTGATCTTCGCCGTCGCCTACCTCGTCCTCACAGGCCAGAACCCACGAGCGTTCTTCTCCCACCCATCAGCGGGGCGTTTCGATGAGTTTTTCTTGAGCTGGATCAGCCTGCCGCCGCTCGGCGGAGGTGCTATGCCGTTGAGCACAATGGCGAGAGTCCTGACGATCAGCGAAGAGGCAACCGGCCTGCTTATAATTGTCATAGCGGTAGGCCGCTTCCTAGCCGGAACGACCAACTGATTCACGATAGCGACGAGACCGTCACATTCTTGAGGATGCGACTTGGTCGGTCATGGTGCAGGCATTCGTGGCCGCTTAGCGCGTCATTGAGACGTTGCCGATTGGCGGTGATCCGGGATGGACCCGGGTCGGCAAATGTACGTTGCTGGCTTCGACGTACTCGAGCCTACATATGGCTGACGCGGTCCAGGGTGCAGCTGCCCATACGCTCGCCAGCGCCGGGTCCAGGAGGTAAGGGAAGATGCGGCACGTCTCCGGTTCAGACTTACGCCGAACGCCCTATTCTGCATCGCCTTCGCGATTACGCTGCACGCGCCAAACATCGCGCATAGCGGCGGATCTCGCGCGATGGTCGTAACCAGCGACTGTCACCAGACGTAACCGCTCTTCTGGAAAGCGACCGACCTTATCGCCGACTCTGCGCTCCATGACGCCTGCCCTGATGCCGGCTTTCGGTGCGCTCTCGAACCGGCAGGTGACACTGATCGCTGACGCATGTTCTGGGACACTCGGTCGGAGAACAGAGCCGCTCGGGCGCGACTGGCCATCGGTCTCGGGCCCGCAGGTGTGCCGTAGATGAGACATTCGAGAGCGATCTTCGATAGGCGTACCGTTGGACTGCGTTGCCTTCTACAGCGAGGGCTCCGGGGAGCCAACGCCCTTCACTACAAAGGGACTTGCGTCATGTCAGTAATCAGGATCTCGAGGCCGAAGCGAGACTGGTCGGTGTCGCCCGCGACCGTGCTCCCGGCCGGCTTGCTTCTTCGCCTGTTTAAGTTTCATTTCAACTTCACGGTGGTTCTCGACCAGCACTCCGCGGGCAAGATCGGAAATGAGCAGGTGAGGGTCTTCGATGTGGATCCAGGGGAACACCGCCTGCGTGTGCGGTTCGTCCTGCTGCGCAGGTCCAAGGAGATGCGAATGTCCCTAAAGGAGGGCGAGGAGCGGGATTTCCTCTGCGGCTCCAACGGGATCGGCTGGCCAACCGTCCGGGAGGCGTCGCCTGAGGAAGCGGCTGAGATTCGGGGATCGTCCACCGGCGAGCCGCCAAAGCCAGGGGATCCCGCTTCGCCGAGCTAGTGCCCGGCCAGGGCGGCACCGTCATCAGTGACCTTCAGGCCGTGGTCCCAGCCGTTATGCTGCATGGCGAGGAGCGCTCCAGTCCCGGGGATTGCAACGTGTGGTTACCGCGTAATCTCCCAGGACCAGGGCGCTCTTCGCCGCTGAACCGGCTATCCCGCCTGCGCCGGTCCCGCACCCGTCAGGTGCACTACCGCTTCAACCGCTACCAGCAACGAACCCGAGAAACCCCAGCCCACCGCCATGCAGAATTCGGCAGCGGCCTAATTCAGGGCTAACGCTGAATGCCGGAGGCTAACCAGGCGGCTTTCAGCCCGCTATCGCCACTGGCCGTTCCGTTGTTGTATCAGGCCCCGTGTAGATACCGGCCACTGACGGGGTACCTCAGCGGCACGCCAAGCCAGCGCTGGCCTGCCTCGGTTCCGCGGTCAGCGCTGCAGCAGTTCCCTGGTGGTCATCCGGGCCCCCGGCATGGGCACGCCGGTGATCTGCTCCGGATCGAAGTCGTCGGGCAGCGGCCGGAACGACGGGGGCCGTTTCTGCACGAAGCTGTCCACGCCCTCGCGGAAGTCCGGCCCGCTGTTCAGCACCTCCATCACCGCGTACGAGCGGCGGCAGGCCTCCTCGAACGAGGCATCGAGGTCGGCCAGCACCTGATGGCGGATGGCCGCCATGGCGGCCGGGGAGCAGTTGCGCGCCAGGTCCCTGGCGTACTCCCGGGCTGCGGGCAGCACCTCACCGGGCTCGAGCACCCGGTTCACCAGGCCCAGTTCCCTGGCCTCGTCAGCCTCGAAGACCCGGCCGGACAGGAGCAGGTCAAGCGCGTGGCCGACGCCGACGTAGCGGGGCAGCACCCAGGACATGCCGTACTCGGCGCCGAGCCCGCGGCGGGCGAAGGCGGTGCAGAACCTGGCTCCCCGCGCGGCGAACCGCACGTCGCACATCAGCGCCTGGGTCAGCCCGATCCCGGCGCACGCCCCGTTGATCGCGGCGATCAGCGGCTTGCGGAACAGCCGCGGCGCGTACTGCGGGCGGCGGGCCGAGATGTCCACCGGCCGGCCGGCCACCTCGGCCAGCCGTCCCATGTCCAGGCCCGGGCAGAACGAGGTCCCGGCCCCGGTCAGCACCGCGGCCCGCACCGCCGGGTCGGTGTCGGCCGCGGCGAGCACGTCGAAGTACCTGTTCTCCATCGCCGCGGTCCATGCGTTGCGCCGCTCGGGCCGGTTCAGCGTGAATGTCGCCACGCCGTCCGCGTCGACCTCGGTCAGCACCAGGTCCTCGTCGCCTGCCATCGCACGACCTCCCTGCGGGGCTCCATTACTATAAATTATCTTACTAAGTTATCTTAATCAAAGGCAGCCGCGGCCGCGCAGCGCTCGCTGACCGGGCTCGCTGACCGGGCTCGCTGACCGGGCTCGCTGACCGGGCTCGCTGACCGGTCCGGGGCAAGAAGCCGTCCTGACCGCGGGCATCGGGTCCGGGTCGTGGTAACTGGCGCGAAGCGGCGCCGGATGGCGAGGCTCGGGCAGTACCGTGGTCGGTGGTAACCGGCGAGGGCGCCCGGGCGGACACCACGGGGCGGAGGTGGGATGGATTGCGAGTCCGGCTAGGCGCGGCTGGCCTGGCCGTAACGGGATGGCCCCGCCCGGCGCCAAGCGGGAAGGCGATGGCCGCACCCCTTCCGGGACGTTCGGCTTCGGGTTCTTCTTCGGGGTCGACCCTGATCCGGGGATGCTGTTCCCGTACCGGAACATCTACGCATTCGACGTCTGGGACGATGACCCCGTTAGCCCGCTGTACAACGAGTGGGTGGATGACCGGTACGCCAGCCCGGGCGCCGGTCCCGAGCCGATGGACGTCTCCGCCTACGACTACGGCGCCGTCATCGCGTACAACACCGCCCGCACGCCCGGGCTGGGCAGCGCGATCTTCCTGCACATCAACATCGGCACGCCGACAGCGGGCTGCGTGACGTTGCCGGAGGGCGAGCTCCTGGAGATCCTGCGCTGGCTCAACCCGGCCGCATCGCCGCAGATCACGATGGGCGTCAGGACGTTCGGGATGAGCTAGACGAGAATCCGGGGGACCGTCGGGTCGACCTGGGCGATGTCGTGAGGGTCGCTGGTGACGATGGCATGCCGGCGCTGCCGGGCGCAGAGAACCACGTGGACATCGATCACGTCGTCGTGGCCGGCGTCCGCGCACATCAAGCCCACGCTCCGCGCCACGCTCAGCGTCATGACTGCGATGTCGATGCCGGAAGACTTGAGCAGCCGGGCGAGGCGGGCCTGGCGGGGACTGCGCCAGGCCTGAGCGACGACTTCGGCCGGGATGCAGATGGTCCCGCCTCGCCGCCAGGCCTCCTCCAGTCGTGCCTGCATGGCCAGGGCCTTGCTGGGGTGGTCGAGCGCGAGAAGCGCGCCGGTGTCCAACGTGAGCCCGGTCGTCGTGGCCGGGCTCATCCGGCCAGCCTGTCGTCGCTCCCCGGCTGACCGGTCAGCCCTACCTGGTCAAGCTCGGCCGCAGCCTGCCGCCTGACCTCCTCGGGTACCGGGGTCTCTGCTTGCCAGGCGGCCAGGATGTCATCCAGGCTCTCGCGCTCCTGGTAGTCCTCGAGCGCCATGGCCACATACGAGCTGACCTGTCGCTTGCCTCCGGCGGCCCGCTTGATCTTGTCTACGAGCTCGTCAGGGAGGCTGACCGTGATGCGTTTCATACAACTATCATACTCGTCGGCACGCCGTGCGGGCCGCCGCGCCGCGTCGAGCCCGCTATCGTCCCTGGCCGCTATTCGCGATAAGCTTCGCAACGATCGCGACGTGCTCGGGGGAGTGCATGCTGTCCCGCTCCGCGCCCAGCGCGGTCTCCATCACCGTGGCCATCGCCTGTTCCAGGTGCAGGTTCACCGCCCGCTTGGTGTCCCGCAGCGCCCCGGCGGGCAGCGCGGCCAGCCGGCCGGCTAGGCCCATCGCCTCGCCGAGCAGCTTGTCGGCAGGCACCACCCGGTTGGCCAGGCCCAGCCGGACGGCCTCCTCAGCACTCACCCGCTCACCCAGGAACAGCAGCTCCTTGGCCCGGGCCAGCCCGACCAGCAGCGGCAGCACCAGGGCGCCGCCGTCCCCGGCCACCAGCCCCACCTGGACATGCGGGTCGGCCAGGTAGGCGCCGTCGGCCATCAGCACCATGTCGCTGAGCAGGGCCAGGCTGCAGCCCAGCCCGACAGCGGGACCGTTCACCGCGGCGATCACCGGCACCGGGCAGCGCACCATGCCGGTGATGATGTTGCGGGCCTCCGCGATGTTCTGTTCCCGGAACGCCTCGTCCCGCTGCACCCGCGTCATAACGCGAAAGTCCCCGCCCGCGCTGAACGCCCGGCCGCGCCCGGTGAGCACCACCGCGCGCACCTGGTGGTCCGCGGCCAGGCGATCCCAGACGCCCGCAAGCGCGGTGTGCAGCGCCTGGCTCGCGGCGTTGCGGTGCTCCGGCCGGTTCATCTCGATCAGCCAGATGGGCCCGTCAGCGGTCACCACGAGGTCCGGCGCCAGGTCGTCCATGGGTCCTCCGCACTCATCGTCGACTAGGAAAATATAGTTAAATCTTATATATAAATCAATGATGCCGAACGGGCCGTGGTGCACCGCTGCGGCAACTAGCCGCCAGCATCCACCGCGGTGCCTGGCCTGGCCGGCTAGTGTGGTGCCGCGGCTGGAGGGCTGGGGCATGGCGGACTGGCGTCAGATAGCGGAATCGGCCGATCGTGAGCGGGCGGGCGGACGGATCGATGCGGCGGTCCGGTTGTTCCGTTCTGCGGTGCCTGAGGCTGAGCGGGAGGGCGATCGGGCGGCACTGGGTTCGCTGTTGCATAACCTGGGGCTCGCCCTGGATCAGGCCGGGGATGGTTTAGCGGCCCGCGCTGCCCTCCAGCGCGCCTGTGAGCTGCTCAGCTCAACCCCGGACGGCGAGGAGCATCTCGGCGGTACGCTCAGGCTCCTGGGCATGGTCGAGGTCGAGCTGGGAGACACGCAGGACGGGATATCCCACGTCGAGCAGGCGGCCAGCCGCTATCAGGCCGACCAGGACCCGGAGGGGGCGACGCGCGCGCAGGTCGATCTCGGGCTTGCGCTGAAGGACGCCGGCCGGCTCAGCGAGGCCGAGGTGCACCTGGCCGCCGCCCTCACGGCGGCCCGGCAGGCCGGCCTGGAAAAGGTAATGGCACACGCCCTGACTGGCCTGGGCCTGGTGGCGGAGAAGCTGGAACGCCCCGACCAGGCCCGCGCCCGTTACCTTGCGGCTCTGGAGCTGTACCGGAAGGTGTCAGATCAGGACAACGAGGCGACCGTTATCTACAACATCGCGAATCTGCACGACACTCTTGGCGAGTGGGATGCGGCTGCGCGATGGTTTGACCAGGCCCTTGCCCTGGACCTGCGGTCCGGTGATGTGCGGGGGGCGGCCGACTGCCGTGCCTCGCTGGCCTCGATCGAGATCTCCCTTGAGAACCCGGCGCGCGCCGAGGCGCTGCTCCTGGAGGCTCTTGCTTTTTACCGGTCCGGGGGTTACCGGCGCCGGGCCATTAACTCACTGGTGGACCTGGCGGCGATCGCGCGTGACGGGAGCCGGTTCGCCGAGGCCGAGGCCTTCCTGGCCGAGGCGCTCCAGTTTGCCGCGGAGGTGGCAGATCCGCTTGAGGTCCACGATGTCGAGCTGCACTGGGGTGACCTGTGTTTCAAGTCCGGCGACCTGCCGGGAGCCCGGGCGCATTACGTTAAGGCCGCCGACGCGATGCGGCAGGCACGGGAACTGCTCGTCCGCGAGCAGGACGCGCTGTCCTATTTCGGCGAGGACCGAGTGGAATGCATCGACCGGCTGATCGTCCTGACCTCCGCCGATGACCCGCGCGAATGCGTCGAGTGGGTGGAACGAGCCAAGGCGCAGGAGCTCTTGCGCAGACTGGCCGGGGTACCGCTGCCGCCGCCGCGCCTGGCCCCCGCCCCGCTCGTGCTCGCCCAGCAGCAGGCCGCCGGACAGGTTCGCCGGCTGGGCCTGCAGCTATCCGACGAAACGGCTGCGACCCCCGAACTGCTGGCTGACTACGTGGCCGCGCAGGACACGCTCCGGTCGGCTAACGCCGAGCTGGGCGAGTTCGACCCGGAGTGGGCGGCGCTGCGGCTGGGCGACGCCCCCTCCTGGGCAGACCTGCAGGTGCTTGCATCCCGGCTGGCCGCGGACGAGCCCGGCCGTGGCGTGGTCATCGTGCACTACTACCTGCGCGAGACAACGGCGGGGGTGATCGGGCTGCTGCCGGGCAGGGAGCCTGAGCTGGTGTCGGTCGAGATGCCGCTGGCCGATCTTCGCTCCGCCGTGGCGGCTCCGGGCAGCCGGTCCTGGCCGCGAACCGAGGAGCTGCTGTCTGCGCTGGTGGCTCCGATCACCACGTGGGCAGACCCGGGTGACCGGGTGGTGCTGTGCCCTCACGACACCTTGCACCGCTTCCCGCTGCATGCCATCGCCGTCGGCGGACAGCCGCTGGGTGAACGGAACGTCGTCAGCTATGCCCCGAACCTGGCGGTGCTGCGCTACTGCATGGCCAAACGGCGCGGCCACGGCGATCACGCGCTGATCTTGGCCGATGCGTCCGCGGACCGGCCGCTGCCGTTCGCGCGCGACCAGGCTCTCGCCCTCACCGGCATGCTGAGCGGCCACGGCATGAGCGTGACATGCCACGTGCGCGAGACGGCCACCCTCGCCGCGCTGGCCGGTGGCCTGCCGGCCACCGGCACCGCCGCGTTCGTGCACTTTGCCGTGCACGGTTCCGCCGATCCCGCCGCTGGCCTGGATTCGGGAATCCAGCTCGCGGACGGGCCGCTTACCGCCCGGCAGGTCCTCGGCCTGCGGCTGGATTCCCGGCTGGTCTTCCTGGGCGCTTGCGACACCGGAATCAGCGAGCGCAGGGCCGGCGACGAACTGCTCGGCCTGATCAGGTCGGCGATCTACGCCGGGTCACCGTCGGTCATGGCCAGCCTGTGGCCGGTGGATCAGCTGTCCTCCACCATGGTGATACTCGAGTTCTACCGCAGGCTGCTCGCCGGGAGCCGCAAAGCCGATGCCCTGCACGCGTCGCAGCTGTGGCTGCGGCGGGCTACCGCCCAAGATGCCCTGGACTACCTGACGGCAGCCAGCCAGCGGGCAGCCGGCGACCCGCGCGCTGAAATAGCCGTCAGCCTGGCCCGGGCCCAGGTCCTCATGTTCGCCTACGACCTGTCGGCCGCCATGAATACCCTCGAGCAGATCCTCGCGCAGCCCGGTCTCACGACCGCGGAATCCCGGGCGGCCACCCGGGCCCGGGATCTCGCGCGGCTTGTCGCTCGGGCCCAGCCCCGTCCCGACTACTCCCGCCGCCCGTTCAGCGACCCGCGCCACTGGGCCTCGTTCATCCTGATCGGCGATACAACCTGATCGAAGCGCTCATCACCTGGAGACGCGATGACTGACCCTCCCTTGGTTACCGACTATGCGGTCACGGACTATCTCCAGCTCACGACCGGAGGCGCGGACGGCATGGCCGAGCTGGATCGGTCCGGGCTGGCTTACGGAGTGCTCGCCGACCACCGCGGGCGCCCGGTACAGCTGCTGACCAGGGACGGCCCCGCGCCTCTGATCCAGGTCGACGCGGCTACACCGATGGAGCGGTTGGTCCGCGGTGATGTCATCGACCTCCTCGACCGGGGCGCCCCCGCCATCACCGTGATCCAGGACGCCCGTTGCATCGGGATCCTCACCGCAGACGCCATCGGCGGCTATGCGCTGGGGCGCCTTGACGTCAGCACCGGAGCCATGGGCGATGCCGTCGATGTGGACCTCCCCGGGGTTCCGCCGCCGGTCATGCCGCTGACCTTGATCTGCGCTGTATGCGGGGCGGCGAACCGCGTCCCGTACTTCGTAGCCGGTGAGACGCTTTGCGTGAACGGTCACCCGCTCAAGGTCACCTGGGACTGATCAGATGCTGACCTCACTTGGCGGCGGCTTGCTGGGGCTGTTCGGCCGGCGGTTCCTCATCACCGCGTGGCTGCCCTCGCTGCTGTACTGGGCCGGATTCGGGTCGCTCGTCGTTACCGGCACCGGCTGGCACCAGGCGACCGGCTGGTGGCTACGGCAGCCGGCCGAATTCAAGGTGGTACTCGCCGGGCTGGCCCTGGCCTGGGTTACCTTCTTCGCCTACCTCCTGGCGGCCTGGACCCCGCTGGCCATCAGGCTCGGCGAAGGGTACTGGCCGCAGCGCCGCCCGTGGTCCTGGCTGTACCAGCGGCGGCGAGCAACCTACGCCACCCGCCTGGAGTCGATGCAGCGCGATCCCGGGAAATTCCCCCGGCTGTACATCGACTACCCGCTGCGCAAGAGCCGCGCGATGCCAACCCGGCTCGGGAACATCCTGCGGTCGGCCGAGGACCACGCCCTTGAGCGCTACCAGATCAACGCCATCGTGGTCTGGCCTCGCCTGTATGTCCTGCTCCCGGACCAGTTCATCGCGGCGGTGGCGGCCGCGAAAACCCCGCTCGACCTCATGGCCGCGCTCGCCGCGCTGGCCTCGTTCTTCGCGGTGTCCGGCACCGCGGTCGCCGCCGCCTTGCTGCCCTGGTATGCCGCCCTGGCCTGCTTCGCCGGCGGCGTGCTGATCACCTGGCTAGGTTACGAGGGTGCCGTGCAGGCCGCGCGGCCCTACGGCCAGCTGATCAGGGCCGCATTCGACGTCCACCGGGGATTGCTGCTGGACGCGATCGGCTGGACCAGGCCGCCGTCCTACGCGGCCGAACGGCGCCAATGGGAGCAAATCAGCCATCTTTGGTACCAGGGAGCCCCCGAGGGCGCACCAGGCGCGGGACTTCTTGGCTACCCGGGCGCCCAGGCCACAGGAAACCGGCAGACGAACGTCACGCCCGCCGCGGCCGCGACGCTCCCGGATCCCGCCCACCAGCCCAAAACCGGCGACGCCAGCGCCGCCAAAGACGCTCCTGTCATCGAGGCTGAATGACACCAGCCAATTCAGCGACTTGTTTATTAGCGCGCTGGAAACGCGCTCGTATCGCCGAAAGTCACGCGGCTATTGACTGCACCGAAACCGATGTTGATCCAGGGAGATATGTTGCCGAACCCGGCGCTGGGCTGGCCCCGCACGTTCGCGGCTTCGCCCGTTGCCCCGGCTTCCACGCCTACCGCATAACCGCCGAGCGGGAACTGAATCCCCAAGCCGCCCCCCAGCCTGCCGGAGAAGGGCGTGGCTGTCGACGCGGGATCGCTCAAGTTGCCGCCTGTGCCAATAGGGACGCTACCGTAAACTTCGAAATTCACGTGTCCTGGAAGCGTGAGATTCAAGCTCCCAAAAGGTGTGACGGTGTTGCCCACGCTGACCCCATTGATCTGGTTGTACGCCGATGCGGCGAAGCCTGCGTTGACGTCTACGCCCTGGAGGAAACTGTTGCCCGGCCAGCTCCACGAGTATGCTCCGGCTCCCGAACCAGTCCAGCCCGTTTGGCCGGCGGGACCCGCGCCATACGCAGCGCCAAAATTGAAGAAGGCGCCGCCGCCGCGGGTGTTGACCTTATCGGCATTGGGCGGCTGCGCCTGGCTGAGATGCAGGCTGCCGTACAAGGTCCCGACGTTCGCGGGTCCCGAGAGTGGCACTCCGCTTAGCGTGAAAACGCTGCCGTAAGTCCCGCCGAAACCAACCTCGGTGTTGGGATTCAGCGTGAACCGCGCCTGGAGGCCGCCGCCGACCTGTCCCGTCCATCCCTGCCGCGGATTGGTGGGGGACGCCGCCAGCCCCGATCCGGTGCCCTCGGCGGTGCTGTACGGGCGGATCGCGTGCGGCACAAACGCGTTCTGCGTGGGCCCGAGATTCTGCAGTTGGGCGTCGGAGCCTACCTTTGCGGGAGTGGAACTTCCCAGCGCATCGCCGTTATCCGGTCCAGGCTTCTTCGAGCGGCCCGCGTTGGCCAGGGGATCCGCCTTGGGATCCGGCGGGGGATCTGGTGCTGGCGGCGGGGACGGAGTCGCGGCGCTGGCCGCACGGGCGGCGGCCGCCTGTTCGGGCGTGTGGTGCGAGAATCCTATGCCTTTGAGGTCGTCGGCGCTCTGCCGGCCGTCGGGATCCGTCAGCTTGACGGGGTTTTGGCGGCAGTAAAGGTAGACGTTCGGGCCATCCTTGAGGCCGGCTGGATCGGCCGCCGTCCATCGCGCCAGCCACGGTGCGTAATAGCGGGCGCCGTAGTAATAGAAGCCAGTCTCCTTATCGCGCTCCTTGCCGGTGTAGCGGTAGCGCTTCGGGGTCTCAGTGCGGGAGCGTACGGCCTGGTAGGACGTACTGCCGTACGGGTAGTACTCCTCGTAGCTGATCACCTGAGCGTACCGGTCGAGCTCAAGCACCGACGAGTCCAGGTGGTTGGCGAGCTGGTAGCGGATCAGCTGGCCGGGGCCGGGGTCCTCCCCGGCGGTGCGGGTCTCGACCAGGGCCACGCGGTGCTTGTCATCAAGGACGTGCAGCGTCTCGCGCTCCAGGGTGACCGCACCATCGGCACTGTATTCGCGGTAGACCTCGAAGGTGCCGAGATAGATCCGCTCAGACTTCCGTGAATGCGGCTGGCCGCTGGCCGCACGCTCGGCCACCTTGCGCACGCGCTGTCCCGCCACGTCGTAGACGTAGTAGGTGGCGGTCTCGGGGATTTCGCTGCCCTTTGCGGCCTGACGGGCGGTCGCGTGCAGCCGGTCGTTCTGGTCCCAGCGCAGAACCGGGATCTCCGGCATCGCCGTGGTGTTGCCTTGCTCGTCGTAGGAGAACCGCTGCGGGCCTGTGGCCTCCCTGGCCGGGCCGACGCCCGTGAGCCGATTGCTGCGCCGCTGGGGCTCAAGCAGGCTCGGCTCGTCGTAGCAGTAGTCACGGGTCCAGCCGCCATCCGCGTTATCCGCGGAGCGGTGTGCCATCCGCAGCAGGTTGCCGACCTCGTCGTAGATGTACCGCTCGACGTACCGGGCCATCGCGTCACCGTCACCTGGCTGGGGCAGGCCGACCCGCGGCGAGTCGGTCGCGCTCGGTGGAACCGGATGCGGCGCTCCGCCCGCGCCCTGCCCGAGATGCTCGCGTCCGGTCGCCTCGATCAGCCGGTAAAGCGCGTCGTAAACGTAGGAAGCGGACGGGTTGACTACCCGGTTGCGGAAGAACACCCGCTGCTGGGCGCGGTCGCGGACCAGCGTGGGGTTGCCGACCGGATCGTAGGTGTAGCGAAGGTCCTGAAGATTCTGTCCGCCGCGCAGGGTCGTCAGGGTAACCAGCCGGAAGGTCAGCGGGTCATAGGCGTATGCCGAGGAGCTGCCGTTGCCATAGGAGATCAGCGTGCGCTGGCTGCGCGCGTTGTAGTCGAGGTGCTCGACGAAGGTGGTGTGCTCGGTGGCGCCGCGCAGGCGGCTGTCGAGCCGGTCCAGCAGGCTCGCCGGGTTGTAGGACGGCAGCATCACGCTGCCGTCCGGGGTGGTCATGCTGGTCGGCCGGTTCAGCGCGTCATAGCTGGTGCGGCCGGGGTATGCGCGATCTTCCAGCGGAACGTCCGACGTCCAATCGACGACATTGATGTAATCGGCCGCGAGCTGGCGCCGGGTGGCGAGCAGGTTACCCTTGAAGTCGTAAGCCTCGTTGCTGGTGATTCCGGCGCCGTCGTACTTCCGGGCCACCTGGGTGCGCAAGTTCCTGACCTCGGCGTCGGCCAGGCTCTCGCCGTACTCATTGCGCGCCTGCAACGCATCGCCGGTAATGCCGGGACCCGCTACATACGTCCGCAGCGGCCGACGGAGCGCGTCATACTCGGTGCGGAAGGTGAATCCTCGGGAGTTCCAGGAGCGGACGGGCTTGCCGGTGACGTCGGGCAGCAGCCCGCCGCCACCGGTGTCCATGCCCGCATGAGTCAACTGCGCGCCCAGCATCGCATAGCCGTAGCGCATCACCACGCGGCCGAGCGCGTCGCGCACCTCGTGCTCGCTGCCCTGGATGTCGAGCAGGCTGTGCGCCCGGCAGTACTGGTCGACCAGGCGGCCGTCGTCGGGCGCGCGGTTGTGGGCGACGGTCAAGAAGGTCAGGCCGAGCGTATCGAGCCAGCCGCGGGTGGGAGTGCGCGCGTACAGCGCCGCCTGCTCGGCGGCACGCTGGTCCGCCTGGCCAAGCGCACCGCCGATGCGTCGCTCATACCAGGTCGCCCAGCCGCCCGGCTGCCCGGCGAGCACGCCGAGGTACCGGTCGGCGTAGCCGATCACGTCCGGGTCTTCGCGCGGGTCGAGCAGCACAGTGTCACCCGCGTCCCAGGTGTCCTGGCGCCAAGGGTCGAACGTGGTCTTGGCGTAGCTGCCGTCCGGGTTCAGGGTAGCCACGACGCGCCCGACTGGGTCGTAGAAGAGCACCGCGCTGACGCCGACCTCGCGGGCAAACTCGAATTCCGGAGTCGTCGTGAAGAACGGCTCGTACTTCCGGACAGGCTGGCCCTTGTTGTTGAAGACGGTCCAGCCGCTGCCGATCCAGCGGTGGGCCACGTCCGGCCCGCCGTCAGTGACCGGCCCTGCGGCGGCTTGGCCTTTGTGCTGGATCTCCCGGCCGAAGCCGTCGGAGTAGCTGAAGGCACGCTGGATCTTCGTGCGCTGTCCCGGTGCGAGGTCACTGACGTGCGTCTCGCGGGCGAGCACCGCCACCCCCGCGGGCCGCGGCTCGGGCTCGCGGCGGGTGCGCCAGTAGGCGTCAAGGTCGTAGAGTACCCGGCTGGTCGCCTGGCCCAGCAGCCGGTGCGGATCGGCGAACGGGTCGGCGAAGTACGCGGTGATCGCGCCGGGATCCGGATCGGGGTCGAATCCGTCGAGTGAGTCACCGAGCCGCTGCTCCGGCTTGCCCATCACGGCCGTGCCCGCCACCCGGCCGAGGGTGTCGAAGGCGACCGCCGCCCGGTTCCTGTTCGCATCGCTGACCAGGCGCGGTGCCAGCACCCGGTAGTCGTTACCGTCGATGGTCAGCCGACCCTCAGGGTTTCGCTCGCCGACGGTGACCAGGTTGCCGAGCGCGTCGCGAGTCTGCGATACCAGCAGGTCGTAACGGTCGAGCGTGACGGCCGTCGTGTTGCCGAACGGGTCACGGAACCGGCGCGGCAGGAAGAAGTGCGCCTGGGCGTAGCACAGCTCGGCGGCCGGGTCATCGCCGTTATCCGGGGAGTAGAACACCCGGCCGGACGGCAGCCACCAGGTCTCGCCGTCCCGCACGTAGCCGGCTGCGGTGAGCATCGCGGCGTCTACCCGGTCCCCGTACAGGTCGGCGACCAGACCGCGGGTAAACGCCTGGCGGTAACTTCGGTACGGCAGCGCGAGCGGCTCCAGGACGCCGAACGGCAGCGCTCCAGACAGGTCGTCGCGCCGGTACCGGGCCCTGGTGCCAGTAATCAGCCGCCGGGCGGGTGCGGGCAGGCGGGCCGGGTCGGCGTCCCAGTCCTGGAACGGCAGCTCGGCGCCGATCGCGGCTAGCCCGTCGCGCAACTCCTCGAAGCGGAAGAGCGGGCCCGCAGGGAGCAGGCCGACGATCTCGAACGTGCGCGTCTCGCACGGCATCGGCGTCCGGTGCGCGTCGGGCAGCTCCACCGGGTTGGTGTATCCGTGGTCGGTGTAGGTCAGGCGGAGTCTTCGTTGCGCCTCCTGGTCTTCCTCCGAGAGGGCCCGGTTGGCGAATCGGCGGCCGTACCCGGCCGACGCCGAGCGCAGCGGGTTACCGTAATCGTCGACGGCGAGCACCAAGTCGTGGGTGATCCGGGGGTCCGCCCGCAGCGCACCGTCTACCGGGTACAGCGCGCGCTCGTAGTGCGCGGTGATGCTCTCGCGGGGGCAGGTCAGGAGGACGGCGTGGTAGTTCTGCGGGCCGTCTGGCCGCCACTGAGTGGCGGGCTGGAGCAACTCGATCGTGTAGTTGTGCTCGGTGACCGTGTACGGTCGGCCCTGTGTCTCGCTGCCGTCGCGCGCGTACACCTCCTCTCGCAGCGGCTTGCCCTTCAGCGCCCGGCAGGCCTCGCGGGCCTCGGTCCGCGACAGCCGCCACGACCGGGGCGGCTCCCCGGTCAGGCGCAAAGTGGCGGGCAGGGCGGTGTCAGGCAGGTCGGGGTCCCCACCGCCCGGCTGGCGGTAGTACTCGTGTGCGTACAGCCGGGTGACCCGGTCCTCACCGGGGAACACGCCGGTGTGCAGCCAGGTGCGGGTCAGCACCGGCGGCAGGTCCGTGCCCGGGTCCAGGTTCGCGAACTCGCCCCGCGCACCGTCGGCCTCTAGCACCGCCAGCTCCTCGGTGTCCCACTGCTCGACCATGCCGAACCCGCGGAACTCGCGCTCGAAGCCGTCGTAATAGCCGTGATGGTAGGCGTGACGGGTGGTGAACCGGTTGTGGTTGATCTGGTCGATGATCTCCACCCGCTCGACCACCTGGACGGGGAACGGCAGCCGGGTGATCCACGGCCGCCCGGCGGCCTGGTCGGCGAGGTAGAACTGGGTGGATGGAGCGTAGCTGACCCTGGTCTCCGCGCCCAGGTTGTTGACCATCTCGGTGAGCAGGTACGGTTTGCCCGCCGCCATCAGGTCGACGTAGCGCAGCTGCCTGCCGCTGTCGCCGGGCAGTGGCGAGGACCAGACCAGGCACGCGGTACCCCGGCCGAGCAGGTCCACCGCCATGACCTGTGCCAGGCTGTCCAGCCGCGGGAACCCGTGCGGCAGCGTGTGCGGGTCGCTGAAGCCGTTGCCGGACTGGTTGAGGTACAGCCGGGTGCCGCCGGGGTGCAGGTAGATCAGGTCCGCGGTGCCCGAGCCGTCCACATCGGCCAGCCGCACCCGCCGCTGGTCGAAATGATCGGGCTGGTCCAACCACGGGCAGCGGTCCATGGTCACCTTCGCGCCGAACCGCCCGAAGCCGACGTTGGGCCAGTAGCAGATTTCTCCGGCCCGGACCCGGACCAGATCGGACAGGCCGTCGCCGGACATGTCTGCCAGGTAGATGGTCTGCTCGGGGTCGGCGAGCACCAGCCGCGGGCCCCGTTCCTCGTCCCACGGCTGGAAGGTCCGCCGCGGGCGGCCGAAGCCCTCGTAGCCGAAGCAGGCGTACCAGGTGAACGCGTCGTCCCTGGTGATCAGGACGTCGGCTAGGCCGTCCCCGTCGAGGTCGACCATGCGCAGGTCGGGGTCATCCCACGCGATGTCCGGGTGCGACCGGAACCGGCGGAACGGCCGCCAGTCACGCTCTCGGGTCCGCTCGTAGACACCGGGCATCGGCCCGCCGAGCTCCACCAGGTCCAGGTGACCGTCGCCGGCCAGGTCGAGCAGTTCCTGACGGTGCCCTGGGCCCGCCATGGCCGGCTGGGCGGCCAGCATGCGCTCGGGCGCGAGCCGCCCGTCGCCGAGATTGGCCTTGTACAACCAGGCACCGCCCTGCCTGGCCAGGACACCGGACAGTCCCTCGCCATCCAGGTCGACCCACTGGTACGCAGTCCCGTCAATGCCGGCCGGCAGGTTCCGCAGCGCCTCGGTGCCCAGGTCGTGGGGCTCGTGGCCGATGACCGCCTGGCTGTAGCCGAATTCCACGGGCGGTAGCGACTCGCGGTAGTACCCGCCGCCGGGGCGGCGCCGGTATCCGGTGTGCGTCACCGACGCCACCGCAGTCAGGCCGCTGCCGCCGGTGCTCTCGTAGGTCAGGTCGGTCGAGCTCACCAGGCAACTGGCGCCGACGTCTGGTTCGTCGGGGAAATGGTGGAACATCAGGATCCGGCGGCACCGCCGGTAAGTGCGGACCTCGAAGGCCGGGCGGTAGGTGGAGAACGGGTCAGGACGCACCGGCCAGGGCCGGCCGGGATCGGGCCGCGGGGCCTCTTCTTCATGATCTCCGTAGTCGAAGACGACCTCGAACATCCAGCCGCCGCTGTCGTGGTCTGCGCTGCCATGGTCTGCGCTGTCTTGGTCTGCGCTGTCTTGGTCTGCGCTGTCTTGGTCTGCGCCGTCTTGGTCTGCGCTGTCCTGGCCGCCGCCGACTGGCCACGGCACCCGGTTGCCGTACCGGATCCGCTTGGGGTAACGGCCAGCTGACCTGGACCGCTCGGTGCGGTTGCGCTCGCTGGCCAGGGCGGTGTCCACGCCTGAGCTGTCCTCGGCCAGGTAGTCATAGACGGCGGCGTTGCCCGTGTCGTCATGGCTCGCGCAGATCAGCCAGCTGAACACCCGCGCCGGATCAGCTGGGTCCGCGATGCGGCTCGCGGCCGTGGCGCCATAAACCGTCGTCACGTTGCCCGAGGTGATCGACCGCCAGTGCGTCTCGCCCGAACCACAGTCCCGCCAGCGCTCGATCCGCGCGAACAGCCCCTCGATCCGCGGCCGGTAGCGCTGGATCTCGAATCGCCGGCCGCCTACGGTCCGCCACTCGGGCACCTGCTCCCAGACGCCGTCGCGTTCCGCGCGGACCGGAACCAGGTCCTCGGCGCCGCTGAGGATGAAGGTGTCCTGGTCCGGGTCGTCCTGATAGCGCGGCAGGCCTTTATCGGTCTTGCGGGTGATGGCCGGCAGCGAGATCTTCCAGCCCAGCCCGAACGTGCTCTGGCCGCCACCGGAGTCGTAGGCCAGGCTCAGCGACGGGCCAAAGCGGCCCGCCCCTGGCTCGTCGCCACCGGGACAGTCAGGCTGGCCGTGCCGGTGGCCGCGCTGACCGAGAATTTCTCCCCGATGTCGCGGATGGCGCCGCCGCCCTTGGGCAGCGACACCGACGGCGGTGCCGGCGGCCCGCCTTCGGCTGGCTGCCACGGGTTGGCCGGAGCGCGGCCCGACGTCTTGCCGTTGGCGTCGCCTGGCGCGGGGGCCGGCGCCGGGGCCTGGCCCGGCTGCTCCGGCGCTGCCCCGGGATCTGCGGGAAACACCGCTCAGCCCTCGTACTCGCCGCAGCACGCGGCTGGGTCCGGCGAGCCGCAGCGCGGCCAGCACTGCGCGTCGTAATCCGCGGCCACGAAGGCGCTGCAGATCTCCCCGGCCTGCGCGGGGATCTCGAACGTGCAGGCCGTCGGCCGGTCGTCCCGCAGTGGCCCGAGCGGGTGCTCGCGCAGGTCGATCGTGCCGCAGAAGAACCCGGGCCACGCCTCGGCTGCCACGCACTCGACCTCGGCGGACCCGCCGCGGCCGGCCTCGTCCCGCCAGAACCGGACCAGGTGATGGCGTCCGGGGACGGCGTTGGGCGCGGCGAACATCAGCAGCAGCCGGTCGAGGCCCCGCACCCGTCGGCCGGGAAGGAACGGGAACATCGCCGGAGTAAAGCCCAGCCGCAGCCGTCGTGGCCGGCCGTCGTGGCCGGCCCGCTCGCCGCCGCCGCCCGGCTCGCTCAGGGCCGGCCACGCGTCGGGGAAGTCGGTGCGCACTTCGAACAGCCGCAGCCCGTTGCCGGGGAGCCGGCCGCGGGCGTCCCGCGCGGCCGCCTCGCGCAGGGCGGCGCCGCCGTCCCGGGCCGTGTAGTTGAGGTGCAGGACCAGGTCGGTCACCGTGTCCAGGTCGAAGTAGTTGTTCTCCGGCGGCAGCTCGATGCGCCACCGGCTGACGGCCCCGAGGTATTCGAACGGCAGGTACCGCTCGTCCCGGAAACTGAGCTCGAACAGGCCCGAATCGTTCTGGCCGCTCGACGTCGCGATCGACTCGCATGCGGCGTACTCACGGACGATCCGCGGGTCCCGTGAGCACGGTTCGTAATCGCTGTGCTCCCGGCCGCCGGGGCAGCAGCAGCCCTGCGCCGGCGGCCGCAGTTCCGGGCCGGTCCGCGTCATGCTGCTCAGCAGGGTCAGGCGGCAGTTGATGCTGCGGTAGGGGCCGGTGACGCAGGGCAGCGTCAGCGTGACGCTCTTGATGCGGCGCAGGAAATGGCCGGGATGGTCGACGTCGAACGTCCACTCCGGGATGCTGATCTCGCAGTAGCCCGTGGTGCGCAGCCGCAGGTACGCGGCGGGGAAGTCCAGCCGCAGCGAGATGTGCTTGGTCAGCTCGAGCTCGCGCCGGTTCTCGTCGAGGTAGGCCTTCTCCATGTGACGCAGGGCGAAGTCGAGGCGCTCGCCGGCCATCAGCCCGGCGTGCAGGCTGTCCCAGGTTTCCTCGGGGAGGAACCGCCGGCGGGTGTGGCCGAGGTCGAAGTTGAAGGCCTGCTCGGCCTCCCGCGCCGCCCGCCGGGCCAGCTCGTACATCTGACGGTGCAGGGCGGCGGTCTCCTTCTGCAGCCACAGGTACAGCTCGGTGGCGGTGAACTTATCGCGCAGGAAATCCAGGACCTCGGTGGCGTGCTCGATCTGCCGCTGCTGGTTGTTCAGCTCGGCCAGGGCCTGGTCGCGGCGGCGGTGCGCGCCGAGGATCTGGAGCTCAATCTGCTGGATCTCGATCGGCAGCGTCTGCATCTGGTGCAGCCACTCGACGGCGCGGCGCTGCCAGCCGGCCTGCGTCATGTCCATCGCGGCATTGGTGCTCTGGATGTCCGCGACCGTCTGCATGATCCTGCCGACGGCCTCGAATATGTGAGCCAGTTTGGTGCCGATCGGCGGCGAGGCACCGCTCGACATCGCCCCGAAGAAGGTATCGGGAATGATGTTCATGATCTCGCCCACCGCCTCGACCACGTTGGCGCCCGTGCGGGTCTGCAGGGCGTTCGTGGTGAGGTCCAGGTTCTGGATCTCGTTGTTGATCAGGCCGTTCTGGAACAGGCCGGCGTAGTAGAGCAGGTTGGTCTGGTTGACGTCCTTGGTCTGCTGCAACGCCTGGACCTGCCAGTCCGCGTCGCGGCACTGGTCTTGCCGGATGGCGATGCCCAGGGCCTGCATCTCACGCTCCTGCTCCGCATGGATGGAGGCCAGGTACTCGGCATCGCCCTTCTCGTAGGCGGACAGCAGCGCGGCGCCCAGCTCGCGGACCCGCCCGGCCAGCTCGATGGCCTTCGGGATCTGGGACAGGAACCGGTACGGGCTGGGCCGGCCGCACCAGTCCTCCGCGTCGGCGCAGTCCTCCGCGCACGGTCCGGCGCCCCGCTGGTCCGCCGCCTGCCCGTCGCCGAAGTAGGGCATGTCCCGGCCGGGCCGGCCGTTGCGCAGCCGCCGTGCGTCCAGGGACCGGCGGATCAGCCCCAACCGGTCGGCGACCCGGTCGTACAGCTCCATGAGCTGGGGGTTCAGCGGCGCGTAGGCCGGGACGAACTCGGCGACGGTGGACGTGGCCGCCGACTCGGGCAGCAAGATCGTCCGCGGCCGGGGTCCGGTGATCCGGGCGGCCGTATCGTACAGGACCCGCGCCTGGCCGAACGCCTCCGGCGAGTGGCTTCGGCGCATCAGCGCGTCGCCCCACTCGATCAGCGTCCGGCAGTAGTGCAACGTCACGGCGCGGTTCCGGGCGCCGTGCACGGTGACCTGCGTGGCGTCGCAGCAGCCACCCGGCCGGGCGGGTTCCCTGTCGTTCTCCGTCGCCGTGGTCGTGTCGGTGCTGCCGGGGCAGTGCACCCAGGTGCAGTCCTCCTGGACAGGATCGAACGAGCGCCGGTACCACCGCAGGGCTAGCTCGTGGCCGCACCGTGCCCGCAGCGCGTCGGCCACGGCCAGCGAGGTCGAGAACCATGACGCCGGGAACAGGCGGGTGCCGGGCTCGTCGTAGGCGAAGAACGGGTACGCCAGCAGCCCGCCCGGGTACTTGAGGGACGGCGTCGGCGGATCGAGGGCCTGCGGTACCGCCACCGCCTGGTCCGTCGGCAGGTCGTACCGGAAGCCGGGCGGCGACGGGTCCCCGTCTCCGTTGGCGTCCGCGCCGTAGCCGGCCGGCACCGTGCCGTTGGTGACCTCGAAGTACAGCGAGTCCCCGGCCCGGCCCAGGAAAGTCAGGTCGGGCGGATTGCTGACCGCGACGTACCCCTCGGACCGCCGGGCCTGTCCGAACTCGCCGCCGTGCACGCGGCACCAGGCCAGCCGGACGGCCGGGCCCGGCTGCCACGTGGCCAGCAGCGATGGCACCTGATCCTCGTCGTCCCACTCGGCCGACTGCTGCTGGAACTGGTCGTAGTAGGAGTCCTGGAGGCCGAACTGGTAGCTGGCGCTGAAGCTGGCGTCACCGCTACCCGGGGTGCCCGTGTCGTCGGCGGAGGTGTCCTGGGAGGTGTCGTCGATGTTGGCGTACACCTGCGTATTGATCAGCCAGAAGTAGTACTCGTCCACCCCGGCGGGATGCTCGCGACCGCACTCCCGGCAGCATGCGCCCCCGGGGGCCTGGCCCCGTGGGACGAACTCAAGTGCGGCCTGCGGCACTCCGGCCGCCGCGACGCGCACGAACCGGGTGCCCAGCTTGGCCGCCGACTCCATCCAAAGCGGCAGCGACTGCGGCTGCGCGCTGCCCGCTGCGGCCGCCGCCGCGAGCGACTCGGCCGTGGTCGCGGCGGGGACCATGACCGCAGCCGGGACCGGCGCCGTGGTCAGGGTCGCGACCTCGGGCACGGCGCCGGCCGGGCTGTCCGGCGTGTTCGCGGTGCCGCCCGTTCCGGCGGCGCCGGCCGCGCTGTCCGGCGTGTTGCCGGGGCCGGACGCGCTGGGCTGGGGAATGGCGGCCAGCCAGGTCGGCTGGGCGGCGTACTCCGGGCGCCCCAGCGTGGTGAGTCCCTCGCGTTCCGGCGACAGCGCGCGGATCTCCGACGGCACCCGCCGCTGCAGGAGGTCGGGCGCGTGCTCCAGGGCCTGGTGGTCGTCGGTCCACCAGTCCAGGCCGCCGGGCGCCGCCAGGGTGAGGCTCGACGTGCGCAGCTGCGACTCCAGGAACCGGAAGGCCTCGATCCGGCGGGCCTTGGCCAGCTCGTCCCACTCGACCCAGTTCTCTAGGTAAAGCTCCCGGCGCCGGGCCCGCTCCCAGGTCCGGTACGTCTCGAACCGGCTGTCCCACAGCCGGGCGAACTCGCGGGTCACCTGCCAGCCCGGCTCCAGCCCGAGCCGGCTCCGGCGGACGAATGACTGGACCGCGGTGATGGCCTCCTCGATCCGGCTCGCCTTCTCCCGCAGGCCGGCCTCCACGTCGAGCAGGAGCAGGTCGGACAGGTCGCCGGGTGCCGTGGCGAACTGCCCGGGCTGCCAGGGCAGCTCTACCCGGTTCATGTGGCACAGGTAGGCGATCAGCGCTCGGCGACCGCGGTCGCGCAGCCCGTCGTTGAGCCGCCGCAGGTCGTCGTAGCGGAGCGGCGCGCCGTTTTCCAGGCAGCCGTCGGTCACGAACGCCAGCAGGTTGGCGTTGCCGGTCTGGGTCTCGCCCGGCAGTTCCGCGCTCGGATCATCCGATGCCCACAGGTCCGGCCGCGCCACCTCGATGTCCCGGGCGGCGAAGCGGGCCTGCGCGGCCCGCAGCCAGCGGTCGGCGTGCCAGGCCCGCAGCATCCAGCGCTCGTCGGCCAGGTCGGCGCTCGTCACCTCGTACACCGGGGAGTTCTGGCCCTGGAAGTAGCGCAGGTCGAGCTGCCAGTGGCGCGCGTCCGCGGCCATGTGCCGCAGCAGGTAGCCGGGATCGGCGGGCTGCTTGTCCTGCGCCTCCTCGAACAGGTGCCACAGCGGGCGCCCGCCGCGCCGGCGCACGTCGGCGCGGGCCGCGGCGTAGTCGAACAGCCGCTCCCACCAGTCGAACATCGCCTGGACGCGCTGCGGCGAGGGAGCGGTGCGCGCGTCCGAGCCGGGGGCGGGCGGACAGTAGTCATCACGCAGCGGCAGGAAGTCGAAGTCGAGATCCGCGGCATGCCGCGTGAACCCGCCGCCCGCACGGTAGTAACCGGCGCCGGCGAACAGCTGCGACTGGGCGAGCAGGTAGCCGAGCTCGGCCGTCCCGTGCGGCTGGCGCTGCGCCGACAGCCCGAGCCGGCGGCAGAACAGCAGCGTCTTGAAGGCCCGCTGGTAGGTCCGGCGGATGTCGCGCAGTGAGCTGGCGTACCGGCCGCCCAGGTAGGCCGCCGCGCCCGGGCTGAGGCCGTCGATCCCGTCGGCCAGCGGCTGGTCCTTGCGCACCGCGAACAGCGCGCTGTGCGGGATCTCGGCGCACCGCCCGCCGCTGTCCGGCCCGGAGTATTTCACCTGGAAGCCGGTGTGCTGCGGCCGTACCTCGTCCTCGTCGCCGAATTCCGGGGCGGGCTGGATCAGCTCCGCCGTCAGCTCGTATGCGCCGCGCCTGAGCGGCAGCGCTGCGGCCGGGTGCTCTTCCTCCCCGTCCCAGTGGTGGCTGAGGATCACCCAGGTGCGCTGCCCGCGGCGGAGCACCACGCGCCATTGGCGGCACCCGGCCGCCCCGGCGTCGGGCCGGTCCGGACCGGGCGCCGGGGCGCCTGCCCAGAACTCGTAGGTGCCGTCGCGCTCGATCAGCAGCGCCCCTGACCAGGTGACGGTGAAGCCCTGCGCCCCGCCCAGCCACGCCCCGGTCGCATCCTTCATCAGGAAGCCGTTGTGCACGCTGGCGAATTGGAGCTGCTGCGGGGTCAGCGTGGCGCCGAACGCCGGCAGCACCGTCGGCACCGGGCAGTTCTCCCGGTCCCGCTCGGCCCCGAAGCCCTGCAGCGCCCCGGATTCGTCACGCCACGTGACCGTGCCGCCTGCTGCGCAGTACTGGGCGATCAGGCCCGTGCCGGCCAGGCCGAGCAGCGCGGCGAGCGCGCTGCCGCCGGGCAAGGCCCAAGTCAGCTGAGGCGGCGCGCCGGAATCAGCTTCCCAGCTGGTCTTCGCCGCGTTCTCGTCCGCGGCCAGGGCGCGCAGGATCAGTGCCGCGGCCGCGTCGTCGTCCGGGGCCTCCTGCCCGGTCACGGCCGTGACATGACGCGCCAGGTGGCTCGCGATGAGGTGACTGCGGCGGCGGCAGAGCAGGAACTGGCGGCGGAAGTACGCGAAGCGGCACGCCTCGTCCGGCTCCTCGATCAGCGCGCGCTGCGCGGCGGCGAAGTCGGCGAACAGTAGCGCGAAGCCGCCCAGCAGCGCGCGGGGCTGGAAGAACAGGTCCTGCACGGCCTGCTGCTCGGCTGGGTTCAGGTCGCGGACTCCGGTGAGCTTGGTGATGACCGCCCGGTCGGCGAGCGGGACTCGGGCGGAAAGCTGCTCCGCGACGGGGTCGTAGCGCAGCGGGCCGTCCGGCGGGTCGTTCCACATGGGCGCGGACGTGCTCACCGCGGCGAGGCCGCTCACGAAGCACGCCGCCGGCGCGGTGCCCGGCTGGCCGGCCGAGCGCGCCACCACGCCGGGGAAGAAGTGCTGGGCCAGGGTCGCGACGTCGGCGGGTGCGAACCCGAACTCCGCGTGCAGGGCGGCCTCGATCCGCCGCCACGGCCATTCCTCGGCCT
Organism: uncultured Actinomycetes bacterium; assembly: GCA_963835775.1. GTDB lineage: Bacteria > Actinomycetota > Actinomycetes > Streptosporangiales > Streptosporangiaceae > Palsa-504. The sequence goes on from CAWIHB010000024.1 coordinate 291,665, forward strand.
CAGCCTCAGCCTCAGCCTCGGCGTCCCCGTCGGCCTCCGCCTCGAGCATCTCCCGGCGCAGCCGCCACAGGGCGTGCTCGGGCTCGTCGTCCGGCAGCCCGAGCGGAGCGTCCAGCGAGTCGTTCTCGTCCTGCAGCGGGAACGGGTCGTCGCCGTCCAGGTGCGGTTCGGCGGTAAACAGGAAGATCAGCTCGCCGACGCTGAAGCCGGAGGTGTAGACCTTGGCCAGCACCTCCGCGAACCGCAGCGTGTGCGTCGGCAGCGCGTGCCAGGAGTCGGTGGCCGAGTCCGGGTCGAACCCCGCCAGCCGGGACAACGGATCGAGGTTCGCGGTCAGCAGCTTGACGAACTCGGCCGGTCGCCGGTCGCAGCCGTGCCGCCGCTGCGCGTGCTGCTCCACCCGTGTGATCAGCTGCCGCACCGCCCATGGCCACTGGGCCGCCGACGGCCCGGTCCACAGTGCCAGCAGGTGCGTGCGGTCCGCGTCCACGGCTCCCGGAACCACCGGGGCGGCGGGATCGGTGAGGTCCATGCCGAAGTCGTCTCGCAGCATCTGGAACGCGGCGAGCTGGCGGATGAAGTCGGGATTGGCCGCGCCGCCCGCCTGCAGCTGCAGCACGTCACAGATGTCCCGCAACTGCGCGAAGGAGTAGCCACCGCGGCAGGTCTCGCGCAGTTTGCGCCACAGCCGGACGAACACCAGCAGCTCGGCCGCGTCCTGCTGCTGCTGCTCCGCGGGGAACTGCAGCCACAGGTCCTCGGGGCAGCACGGCTCGCACCGGGGGAACGGGCCGCTCTTGTCGTTGTCGTCGTCGCCGCCGGCGCTGCCGAACGGCACGAAGCCCGACTCCCACAGCTCGTAGAACTCGCAGTAGCTCAGGCAGGTCTCGGCCAGGAACGTGGGGAGCCCGATCGTGCCGCGCTGAGCCTCGGCTGGCTGGGCCAGCGAGACCTGCGCGCCGGGCCCCTGCGGCGCGGTGCCGGCCACGGCGAGGGACTGGGCCGGCGGCGCGCAGGGTGGTGCCGCGGCGCCCTGGAACAGGGTCGCGTACTCCTCCGGAGTTATGCCGAGGTACTCGATGGCGGTGTCGACGCGCACCGGGTACCGCCACCGCCACGACTCGAACCCGGCCGGCTCCTGCGCGGGATCGAGCACGAACTCGGTGATGCACCGGCGGAAGGTCCGCATCTCCTCGAACCGGCTGCTGCCCAGCTGGCCCAGATAGGTCCGCGAGACGTCCAGCGCCTGCGAGTACGGCAGCAGGCACGACGAGAAATCCGCCTTCAGCTTGTTGAACGCGGCCGGCTCGACGGCGGCGTTGGCCGTATCCGGGGCGGCCGGCGTGGAGTGCTCCGGCAGCGCGGCGAGCAGCTGGGCCGGATCATGGCACCGCTCCGACCCGTCTTCGTCCGGTCCAGGCTCGCCGGTGCCCAGCGCGTGCCCGGCCAGCACCTCGGCGGCGGTGTCATAAACCGTGCCGCCCGCGGCGGGCGCCGCTGCGGCCAGGTACTCCAGGCACTCGTTGACGAGGTCGATCAACGGCAGCGGCGTCTCCAGGTTGGCGCAGCTGGCCGCCAGCTCGCCGACCGGCCCCCGCCGCTGGCTCAGCACCGTGCCCAGCGTGCCCAGCGTGACCGGCGCGGCCGCCAGGTCGTCGCAGCTGGAGAGCTCGGAAACGGTCAGCATCTCCTGCAAGTAGGCGATGGGCCCGGTCGGCGACAGGCATGGCGGCGGGACGCAGTCCACCAGGGACCCGTCGGGGTTGATCGGCTGGAACACCCCGCCGGGCTGGCTCGCCGGCGCAGAGGCCGGCGCCAGCTTCTGCGCCTGGCCGTAAAGCAAGGCGCAGGACTCGTACGCCACGGTGCCCGTCAGGGCCTGCTGGAAGTCGGCCTGCGACAGGGCCGTGATGTCCGCCGCACCGCCGAAGCCGCGTGCGTACAGGGCCTCCATGACCGAGAAGCTGAAGCTCACCGGGTACGGCAGCGTGCCGCCGGCCGGCGTCGGGGCCGGGGCGGCGGCGGCGATCTCCGCCAGCTCGTTGATCGTCGTCATCGCCTGGACCAGCCAGGCCTGCGCGGCCGGGTCGCCGGGGAACACGGTCTGTGCCGCGGTGGCCAGGTCCGTGCCCGCTAGCGCGCCGACGCCGAAACTGATGCCCTCGGCGGCCAGGCCGATCGGATCGTACGCGGTCGGTTCGAAGGTCGCGGCCGCGCCGGCGGGCGGCAGCTGGGCAACGGTGGCGACGGATGAGACGGTGAAGAACTGCTGCACTGCCCGGACGAACGCGCGGATGCGCGTGGCCGCGTACCCGGCCGTCAGCGGGGTCTGCCCGGAGGCGGGGCCGGGGGCGACCGGCTGGGTGAATGGCGGCAGCCACGGCGGGCTGCCCGGCTGCGCGAAGAAGCTCGTCCACTGGGCCGCCGTGACCTGTTTCAGCGTCTCCACCGTCGGGCTGGGCGTCGGCGGCGAGGTCGTGCTCGGCAGCCATGCCGCGATCTGGTCCGCCAGCGTGCTCGGGATGAAGGCGAAGGTGATGACCGAGCCCGGCGGGACGTCGGCCGTGACGTCGGCGCTGAGGGTGACGGTGGTGGCCGTGACGCTCAGCACCGTGCTATCCGTCGCCAGGCCTGCGCCGAAGGCCGACATGCCGACGCTGATGCTGCCCGTCCCGCCCGGCCCGGCGAAGGTCAGCTCCGCGCCGAAGGCCAGCGCCGCGCTGCCGGCCTGGCAGTCCCCGTTGGTCGTGGCCGTGACGGGCAGCAGCGCGTAGTTGAACACCAAGACAGTGGCGGTTGTGATGCTGCCCGTGAGGGGCGTGCTGAGCGTGACGGTGGTCGTGGCCGGGGTGGTCGCCGTGGCGGGATTGCTGGTGACGCTCAGCACGGTCGTGCCGGGAGCGATGCCCGGCCCGCTGACCGGCATCCCCGCGCCGATTCCGGTTCCGGTCCCGAACGTCAGCGTCGATCCCGAGCCGGAGCTGGGGGTCGCCGTGAACGGGGGGATGATGTACCCCTGGGTCAGCGCGTCCAGGTCGAGTTCCAGGTAACCCGTCGGGTCGCTCACGGCAAGCTGCTGCGACCAGATGGTGAAGTCGTCGTTCTGGTAGCCCGGCGGCGGGTTCTGGGCGCTCGCGGGGTCAGCGGCGGTGAGCCAGTCACCGACCAGCGCCGCCAGCGGGCTGCCGGCCAGGACCGTGACCGGTGGAGTGGTGGACGCCGCCGACACCCCGAGGGCGACGATCCGGCGTGCCGCCTGGAAGGACGTGACCTGCGGCAGGTTCGCAAGCTCCGGGCTCGCGAAGCTCGCCGGGTCAGTGATCCAACTGGCATCCGGGGTCGTGGCCGTGGCGAACTGCTGCAGCAGCCGCTCGATGGCATCGCCGGTGGCCATCTGGAAGCGCTGCGCGGCGCTGGTGCTCTTGTCCAGGCTCGTCCCCAGCGCGTAGAAGAACGAGGCCGGGACGCCGAAGCTCAGGCCGCTCGGGCCGTCCAGGCCCAGCCCGCCCACGAGGATCTCGCTCTCGACCGCCGAGGCGAACGTGGCGGACGGGTCGACAGGGAACTCCAGCAGCGCCGCCGTGGCGCCGGCGCTGGCCTGCTCGCAGGCCATCGCGGCCGAGGCCGCGGCGACGAACTTGGCCAGCCGCTCGGCGGTGGCGTTGCGCGTCGCGTAGAAGCTGGTCAGCGCCCCCTCGAAATTCTGCCGGTCCTGCTCATAGTTATTGGAGGTAGTGGAGTTATTGCTGCCGCTGCTGCTGCTGCTATTGGTGTTGCCACCGCCGCCGGGGTTGGGCGGATTGGTGTACAGCGACTCCAGGAGATCGGGGAGCGGCGGAAGGTCGTTCTGGTAGCTCCACACGATGTCGTAGGCGATCCGCGTGCACCAGGCACTCGAATTGATCAGATCGGCCACGGCCGGCGCGTCTTGGATCGGGTCGTTGCCCAGGGCGGTATGCATGGCCACGAGAAGATCGCCAAATGCCGGCGCGGAGCCGTCGGACGGTATCGCCAGGGGAATCGTGTCGGTGCCCGGCGGAGCTGGGAGGACCATGTACAGGCTGGTATCGATCGCGGGAATGCCCTGGTACAGGTCCGGCGTCGGGATCTCATCCGTGGATACCTTCACGTTGTAGTACGTGCTCGTAACCGGGATGATCTCCGAGCCGCGCGTCGCGCTGATCTTGATATCGAGGTAGTTGGGCACCGGCGGCGGCAGCGAGATGATGGCCGTGGCCACGGCGGCGGGAACGACGACGGGCAGATCGATGGTGCTGCCGAAAAATTTATACTGAAGCTGAAGGGTCTCGGTGTGCTGGGCGATCCCCGAGCTCAGCATGAAGTTGAACGTGATGGCCTGGCCGGCCGGCAACGGCCCGAGGAGTGGCTGGGAGAGCGTCACCTTCGTCGTGGTCGCGCCGGTCACCGTCGTGCCCGGCGCGATGAGGTCGTGAACGGGGCTCAGGATCATGCCGACGGCGATTCCGGCGGTCTTGCCGGACGGGAAGTCCAGCGTGCTGGGATGGGCGGTCGGCGTGCCCGACGAGGGTGTGGCGTTGAAGGAGACGTACGGGGGTTGCAGCGCGAAGGTGACCGATGCGGGCGAGCCCGACATGGCCAGCGAGACGGTGACGGTCGTGGGGGTCACCGCCGTGACGATCGTGCCGCTGGCGATGGAAGATCCCGAGACCTCCATCTCGAGCAGCACGCCGGTCGTGTCCGCGAAGTGCAAGACGGGCTGACCATCCGCGTCGGTGGTGGCGGCCGAGGTAGTGTCCAGCGAAAAGGACGCGCCGGGTGCGCTGCCAAGGCCATCGCTGCCGGCCTGGCCGATGAAGGAGACGACCGTGCCCGCGGGCACGTAATTGCTGAGGGTACCGCTCAGCACGACGGTATTCGCCGTGACCTCGGCCACCGTCAGGGTGCCGAACGGGATGGTGGTCTGATCCGCGCTGCCGATGTAAGAGCCGACCGAGATCCCGTCCGTTGAGGCCAGCGTCAGGGTCTTGCCGTAGTCGCCAGCCGAGACGTACTTCGTGGGGGGCGCCACCGTGATCGCGGACGTGGAGGACGAGTATGCAGCCGAGCCGATCGCCCACTGGAACACGGTCAGCGGCGAGGCGTAGGCCAGGCCGCTGACCGGGTCCCCGTCGGCGTCGAGGACCTGGAGGGTCAGCCCGTCCAGGTACGTAGCGAAGGTGGCCCCGTCGATAGGCGACTCGGGAACCAGGCGGATCACGACATATGGCTCAGTCGACATGTTGGTCAGCGCCCTTTGCGTAGTGCTGTCGCTCGTTCCGGTCGGTATCCAGCAGGAACACTGGTCTTACGTGGCGGAGACCGGACTTGCCGGTTAAGTACGCCCCGGGCGGCTAGTAAGGGAACTGTCACCTAAGCGTCGTGATCACGAACCGGCCGGGCACTTGAGGTCCTGCAGGATGAGGTCCCAGACCTCGGGGCTGCTCTCGTAGGGGGAGTAGAAGGAGACCCGGTCGATCAGCCCGCCGAACCGGCGCCGGATCTCCGCCGCCACCCCGGCTGGCTCGGCCACCACCGCGAAGGCGTGCAGCACGTCGTCGTCGACGAGCCCCCCCATGGCCTCCCATTTATCCTCCCGGCAGGATCGTGACAGCGAGTTAAGCTCGTCCCCGAGCCCGGCCCAGCCATGCCGGTCGAGCACCCCCCGGTAGGCCGGGGTGCTGCCGTAGAAGGCGATCTGCGCGCGGGTGCCGGCCACCGCCCGGGTCATCTCCTGCTCGGTGCGCCCGGTCGCGATCAGCGCCAGCAGGCTGACCTCGACGTCCCCCCGCCTCCGCCCCGAGCAGGCCAGCCCGCGGCCCAGGGCGGGGAGCGTCACCTCGCGCAGATACCGCTCGGTGCAGAACGCATGCGCCAGCAGGCCGTCGGCGACCTCGCCGGCCACCTCGGTCATGGCCTCGCCCACGGCGGCCAGGAAGACCGCAGGCGGGGCGTCAGCCAAAGGCGGCGGCGAGAAGAACGGGGTCATCAGCGTGTGGGTGTAGAAATCGCCGCGGAAGTCCAGTTTCGCCCCGTCGTTCCACGCGGACCAGATGGCCCGCAGGGCCACGATGAACTCGCGCATCCGCGGCGCGGGATGACTCCACGGCATGCCAAAGCGCCGCTCGACGTGCGCTCTGACCTGGCTGCCCAGGCCGAGCGTGAACCGCCCGCCCGAGTAGGCCTGCAGGTCATGAGCGGTGTACGCGAGCTGCATCGGCGACCGGGCGAAGGCCACGGCGATGGCCGTGCCCAGCTCCATCGTCCCGGTGTGCTCGGCCGCCAGCAGCAGCGGCAAGAAGGGGTCGTGCGCGGATTCCGACGACCACAGCCTGTCGTAGCCGGCCTTCTCGTGCCGCTTGGCCTCGTCGATCACCGCGGCGGTCCGCCCTGCTCCCCCGACCAACCTGCCCCGCCCGGCCGCCCAGGCCCCGAGCTTGCCGTCCACCTTCATCCGATCCTCCGCGCTGCTTGGCGTTCGGCTGCTAAAGTAGCATAATGAATTAACTATATGTCAGGAACCCGAGGGGGCTAGCAGTGGACTTCGGCCTTACCGAGGAGCAGGAGATGCTCCGGGCCACGGCGCGCGAGTTCGTCGCCGAGGTCTGCCCGGCCGAGAAGGCCAAGGAGTGGGACGAGGAGTCCGCGCTGCCCGCGGAGCTGTTCAAGGGCCTGGCCGAGCTGGGCTGGTTCTCGCTGCCCTTCGCCGAAGCCGGCGGCGGGGACGGCGGCGGCCCGGTGGAGCTGATCCTGATCGCCGAGGAACTCGGCCGGGCCAGCTTCGACGTGGCCATGTGCTACGTCGGCGTCCTCATCCCGGGCATCACCGTGTTCAACTGGGGCAGCGACGCGCAGCAGGCATTCATCAGGGAACACGTCATGACCGGCCGGCGGCGGCTCGCCGTGGCGGTCAGCGAGCCGGACACCGGATCCGACGCGGCCGCGCTGCGCACCTCCGCGCAGGACCGGGGCGACCACTTCCTGGTCAACGGCCAGAAGATGTGGTGCACCGGAGCCGGCCTGCCGGATACCACGATCGCCACCTTCGTCCGCACCGGGCCGCGCGAGCCCAAGCACGGGGGGATCAGCCTGCTGCTGATCGACCCGCACGCCGACGGGGTCGAGGTGCGGCGGACCCCCACCCTAGCCCGGCACATCCTGGGCACCAACGAGGTGTACCTGTCCGACGTGGTAGTGCCGCGGGAGGACCTGGTCGGCCCGCAGGACGAGGGATGGACGGTGCTGCTGTCCAACCTCGAGCTGGAGAAGGTGATCATCACCGGTGGCTACCTGGGAGCGGCGCAGGCGACCCTGGATGAGATGCTCGCGTTCGCCAAGACCCGGCACGCGTTCGGCCGGCCGGTCGGGGCCTTCCAGGCCCTGGCTCATGCCATGGCCGACCTCCAGGTGGAGATCGACTCGGCGCGGCTGCTCGCCTACCGGGCGGCCTGGCTGCTGGCCCAGGGCCGGCCGTGCACCAGGGAAGGCTCGATGGCCAAGCTCAAGGGCTCGGAGACCTACGTGGCCGCGGCCCGGCTGGGCATGCAGGTCTGCGCCGCGCACGGCTTTTCCACCGAATCCATCATGAGCTTCCGCTACCGCGAGTCGATCGTGGCCCCGATCTCCGGCGGCACCAGCCAGATCCAGCGCAACGCCATCGCCCGCAGCATGGGCCTGCGCAGCTACTGAGGAGCCACCCCGCGGGCCGGCGGCGAGATCCGCATCCGGCCCCACGGTGATGCGATAGAATCAGTTGACTTATTATGCTAAATGAAGGACGATCGGGGAGATAACCCGGATGCCCGAACCCCAGCTGCCCGAACCCCAGACACCTGAACGGAGCGAGCTCGTGTCCGACACCGGACTGGCCGGGCGCGTCGAGCGCGTCGAGGCGCACCTGGCCATCCAGCAGCTGGCCATCCGCTATGCGATGGCGGTGGACGCCAGGGACATGGAAGCCTGGGTGGGCTGCTTCCGGCCGGACGTGGACATGGGCAGGCACGGCACCGGACGGGAGGCGCTGCGCCGCTACCTCGACCCGATGGTGCGCCGGTTCTACCGGTCGGTGCACCAGATCTGCGGACACCGGATCGAGTTCGCCGGCCATGGGGGTCCGGACCGGGCCACCGGCGCGGTCTACTGCCGGGCCGAGCACGAGGTGGGGGACGAGTGGATCGTGATGGCGATCTGCTACTTCGATGAGTACGCGCGGGTCGAGGGCGAATGGTTCTTCTCCCGCCGGCGGGAGCGGCACTGGTACGCCGCCGATGCGGTCCGCACCCCGCAGTCGGTGGGGTTCACCGGCTGGGCGGGCAGCGCGGTGCCGGCGCTGCCGGGCGAGTTCGGGTCGTGGGCGCGGTTCTGGGACGGCGACGCCCGTGCCGCCAGGCTGACCACAGCACCGGCGAACGGGGCAGCCACGTGACTTCGCAGCATCCGCCGGGCATCGGCGTCTGGTTCGACCTGCGCAACCCGCCGGGCTGGCGGCAGGACCCGGCCCGGCTGTACGGGTTCACCCTGGAACTGTGCCAGGAGGCCGAACGGCTCGGCGCGGACTCACTCTGGTTTTCCGAGCACCACTGCTTCGAGGACGGCTACCTGCCGCAGCCGCTCACCTTCGCGGCGGCCGCGGCCGCGCGGACCACCCGGGTCCGGCTGGGCACGGGCATCCTCGTCGCGCCGCTGCGCAAGACCGCTCAGCTCGCCGAGGAGGCGGCGGTGGTCGACATCATCAGCGGCGGCCGGCTCGAGCTGGGCCTCGGGGCCGGCTACCGGCGGCCGGAATTCGAGCTGTTCGGCACGGACTTCGCCGCGCGGTACGAGATCCTCGACGCGCAGGTGGGCGAACTGCGCCGGCTGTGGGGCGACGGCGGCCTCACCCCGGCGCCGGTGCAGGCCCGGCTGCCGATCTGGCTCGGTTACCAGGGCCCCAAGGGAGCCCGGCGGGCCGGGCGGATGGGCGAGGGGCTGCTGACCCTGGCCGCCGGCTCCTGGCCGCACTACCGCGACGGCCTGGCCGAGGGCGGCCACGATCTTGCCGCCGGCCGGATGGGCGGCGGGCTGCAGGCCTACGTGACCGACGACCCGGAACGCGACTGGCCGCTAGTCGCCCCGCACATCGCTTACGCCCAGGACAGCTACCGCAGGTACATGGTGGCGGGCACCGGAAACCCGGTGCCCCGCCCGGTCGACCCGGAACGCCTGCGCAGCCGGGGGCCGCAGGCCGGCCCGATGTCGTACTTCCTGTTCGGCACGCCCGAGCAGGTGGCGGCGCAGATCCGCGACCATGCCGGCCAGGCCCCGGTCCGAACCATCTGGCTGGGCGCGTCGGTGGCCGGCCTGCCGGAGGACCTGGCCGCCCGGCACGTGCAGACCATCTGCGGCCGGCTCGCCCCGCTGCTGAAGGAGGGATGAGATCATGGGCAGGCTCGACGGCAAGATCGCGATCATCACCGGCGCGGCATCTGGTATCGGCAGGGTGACCGCGCAGCGGGTGGCCGCCGAGGGCGCCTGCACCGTGGTCGCCGACCTGAACACCGCCGGCGCCAAGCAAACCGCCGAGGAGATAGTTTCGGCAGGCGGCGAAGCCACGGCCGTTCAGCTCGACCTGGGCGACAGCGAGTCGGTGCGGGCCATGGTCCGTGCGGCGGTGACCGGCTACGGCGGGCTGGACATCCTGCACAACAACGCCGCCGCGACCCTCCTGGCCGCCACCAAGGACCTGCCGGTGGGCGCGGCCGATCCGGATGTCTGGGACGAGACGATGCGGGTCAACCTGCGCGGCACCATGGTGGCCATTCAGGCCGCGGTGCCGCACATGATCGAGCGCGGCGGCGGCTCGGTCATCAACACCTCCTCCGGCGCCGGCCTGACCGGGGACCTGCGCAACCCGGCCTACGGCGCGTCGAAGGCCGCCCTGATCAGCCTGACCCGCTACGTGGCCACCGAGTTCGGCAAGCAGGGCGTCCGGTGTAACGCGATCTCCCCGGGTTACATCGCGATCGGCGAGAAACCCGGCCGCGATGCGGTGAACGCGACCATGCTGCGGCACGCGCTGACCCCCCGGCTCGGCCGCCCCGAGGACATCGCGGCGCTGGTGGTCTTCCTGGCCTCGGACGAATCCGCGTTCATCACCGGCCAGAACATCTGCGTGGACGGCGGCATGCTCGCCCACCAGCCCTTCCTGGCCGATTTCCGCGAGCCTCAACCATAAAGCCCATTTATCCGAACGAACCGGCGTGACACTGGCCACGCCACGGCAGGAGAGCAGATGCCCGCAGGAATATGCACGGGGCGCGTCGTGGTCATCACCGGCGCCGGGAACGGCATCGGCCGGGCGCACGCCCTGGCCTTCGCCGCGCAGGGAGCCAAGGTCGTGGTCAACGACCTGGGGGGAGCCCGGGACGGCGGGGCCTCGCCGGGAAACGGGCGAAACCAGGCCACGGGGCCCAAGGGGTCCAAGGGGTCCGGCCCGGCCCAGGCGGTCGCCGACGAGATCGCCGCCGCTGGCGGCCAGGCGGTCGCGAACACCGACGACATCTCCTCCTGGGCCGGGGCGCAGCGGCTGATCGAAGCGGCCATCACGGCGTTCGGCGGGCTGGACGTGGTCGTGAACAATGCGGGCATCCTGCGCGACCGGATGATCGTGACGATGACCGAGCCGGACTGGGACGCGGTCATCGGCGTGCACCTCAAGGGCACCTTCGCGGTGCTGCATCACGCCGCCGCGTACTGGCGGCAGCGGGCCAAGGAGGGCCACGCCAACGACGCGCGGGTGATCAACACGACCTCCCCGTCGGGGCTGTTCGGCAACCCGGGCCAGGCCAGCTACGGGGCGGCCAAGGCCGGCATCGCCAGCCTGACCGTCATCGCGGCCCGGGAGCTTGACCGCTACGGCGTCACGGTCAACGCCATCGCCCCGACCGCGCTGACCCGGATGACCGAGGACATCGAGATGATGCGCACCGCGGCGGCCCGCACTGACCTGAGCCCGGAGGCCATCTCGCCGCTGGTGGTCTGGCTCGGCTCGGCCGAGTCCCGGGAGGTGACCGGGCGGGTGTTCGGCGTCTGGGGCAACGCGATCACCGTGCTGGAGGGCTGGGTGAACGGCCCTAGCGTGTCGGCCGGCACCCGCTGGGACCCGGCCGGCCTGTCCGCCGTCATCCCCGGCCTGGTGGCCAAGGCCGCCCCGAACGCGGACAGCCTCGGCAACCGCACCCCGGCCTGCTGAGCGCAGCGGACAGGTCCGGCGCGGTGCGGGCCGCAGGAGTCCGTCGGCTGCGATGGCTGTGCGAAGTCGCCATGCTTCAGGGCCCCGGTGTGCCATCCGCGTGCTGCAATAACGGCCAGTCCGCCAGCAGAGGAACAGAACGCCCGGCTCGGCACGCCTCGCGGGATTTCCGCCGGTGAACAGCCGTCTGTCGTGCTCCCCGCTCAGACTGACGCTTGCGCGCGGGTCTGGGCGGGTACCTGAAACAGCTCGTTGAAGGTGCCGCTGGTGATTCTCTCGCGGACCTCGTTGCTGGCCTCGGCGAACAGGCCGTGCAAGGTTTCCTGGGTGTGCCCGTAGGTGCCTTCCAGATGCGGGTAGTCATCGCCCCACAGCACGTTGCGGTAGCCCGTGGCGGGCACTACCCGCACCGCGCTCATGTCGTGCTGGAAGGACGCGTAGACCTGCTGGCGGATGATCTCGCCGGGCAGCCTGCTCAGCCTCGGCCGGACGAACATGCCGTGCTGCCGGTAGGCCTCGTCCATCCGGTCCCCGATCGCGGGCACCCATGCGGCGCCGCCCTCGGCGATGAGGATGCGCAAGCCGGGGTGGCGGTCCAGGGCACCGCCGGCCACCATGTGCGACACCACCCGCATGCCCGGATAGGTCGTCTCCATGTAGTTGACGATGGCGCCGCCGGGACCGCGGAACACCACGGTGTCCCCGCCGGTGCCGATGTGGAAGCCGAGCACCATCCCGGTCCGTTCGGCGGCGGCCCACAGCGGCTCCCAGCGGTCCAGCGCGTACTCCTCGCCCGGGCGGGTCTGGGTGGGCAGGAACACCGCCTGGAAGCCGAGTCCGGCGGCTCGCTCAAGTTCCCCGACCGCGTCGCCGATGTCCGCCGTGGACACGCAGGCGGTGGGGATGACCCGCTTGTTCTTGCTGAGGATCTCGGCGTGCGCCCAGTCGTTCCAGGCCCGCACGGTCTCCCGGGCCAGCTCCGGGTCGGTGATCTTGACCGTCCAGAATCCCATCGAGGGGAATGCGAGCTGGCCCCAGACGCCCTCCTGATCGAGGTCCTTCAGCCGGACCTGGAGGTCGCGGGCCCCCGGCGGGCGCATCGCGTCCATGAAGTCGTTCAGCTGGCGGTCTATCCGCTCGCCGTCGATATAGAGGATCTCGTACTTATCGCCCCGCTCGGAGCGCGGTGCCCGCTCCGCCAGCCTGGGCGGAAGCGACTGCAGCCACAGGTCAGCGGGTTCCAGCACGTGTGAGTCCGCGGAGTTGGCCCAGATCTTGCTCATCGTCTCCTCCTGCTCCGACCGTACCCGGACGGGCAAAAACAGCACTGGCATGCCGCGACGGCATCGGGTATAAAGAGTTTACATAGTTAGATGATTTAAGGCTAGGGAGTGCGGCGATGCCAGCGGAGCCGATGCCAGTGCAGCCGACGACCGTGCAGCCGACGACCGTGCAGCCGACGACCGTGCCGCCGACGACCGTGCAGCCGATGACCGTGCGGCGAGAAACGCGCCGGGTCCCGGTGGCGGACGGCCTGTTCACCTGGCCCTCGGACCAGCCCCGGCTGATCGGGGCGCGGTGCGGGGCCTGCGACCTGATCGCATTCCCGGCCGGGTCGGCCTGCGAGCGGTGCGGCGGGACGGAGGCCGCCCAGGTGCTGCTGTCCGACCGTGGTGCGCTGTGGACGTTCACCACGCAGGACTTCCGGCCGCCGGGCCCGCCCTACGACGGCGACGATACGGCCGAGACCTTCCGGCCGTACGCGCTGGGCTACGTGGAGCTGCCCGGCGAGGTCATGGTCGAGGCCCGGCTGACCGAATCCGACCCGGCCCGGCTGGCCATCGGCCAGCCGATGCGGCTGGCCATCGTGCCCTACAGCATCCGGGCGGACGGCGCGGAGGTCCTGACGTTCGCGTTCGCGCCCGCGGACGACCTGGCCGAGGAGGCGTGATGGAAGCGGTGATCATCGGCGTCGGGTTGCACCCGTTCGGCCGGTTCCCGGGCCAGTCCGCGATGGACATGGCCGCCGTGGCGATCCGGGCGGCGCTGGCCGACGCCGGGCTCAGCTGGCCGCAGGTCCAGGCCGGATTCGTGGGCAGCCTGGAGGTGTACAACCCGGACGCCATCGTGGGCCGGCTGGGGCTGACCGGGATACCGCTGCGCGGCGTGTTCAACGGCTGCGCGACGGCGGGCACCGCGCTGTCCCTGGCGGCCCGCGCGATCGAGACCGGCGAGCATGACCTGACGATCGCGATCGGGATGGACAAGCACCCCCGCGGTGCTTTCGCGGCCGACCCGTCGGTGGCCGGCCTGCCCTCCTGGTACGGCCAGACCGGCATGTACCTGACCACTCATTTCTTCGGCATGAAGATCAACCGCTACATGCACGACCACGGCATCACCGACCAGACGCTGGCCCAGGTGGCGGCCAAGAACTTCCGCAACGCGTCGGGTAACGAGAACGCCTGGCGGCGCACCCCGCTGTCGGTGGCGGAGATCCTCGCCTCCCCGGTGCTGAACTACCCGCTCCGGCAGTTCATGTACTGCGGGCCGGACGAGGGGGCCGGCGCCGTCGTGCTGTGCCGCGCCGACCGGGCCCACAGGTACGCCGGGTGCCCGGTCCGGGTCCGGGCCTGCGCGCTGCGCAGCCGCCGGATCGGCGCGTTCGAGGTGCAGAGCCCATCGATCCCGGTGGGGGAGCAGGCGCCCAGCCCCACGGTGGACGCCTCGCGGGAGGCCTACGAGATCGCCGGGATCGGGCCGCAGGACGTGGCGGTGGCGCAACTGCAGGACACCGACGCCGGCTCGGAGATCATCCACCTGGCCGAGAACGGGCTGTGCCAGGACGGCGAGCAGGAGCGGATGATCGCCGACGGCGAGACCGAGATCGGCGGCAGGCTGCCGGTCAACACCGACGGCGGCCTGATCGGCAACGGCGAGCCGATCGGCGCCTCCGGGCTGCGCCAGGTCCACGAGCTGGTGCGTCAGCTGCGCGGTACGGCGGGTGCGCGGCAGGTGCTGGGCTCGCCAGCGGTCGGCTACGCCCACCTGTACGGCGCCCCCGGGGTGTCCGCCGTGACCATCCTGTCCCGGTGACGGCCGAGATGGAAGGCTTCGCCCGGCAGGTGCACGGATTCCTGGACGCGCACGCCTCCCGGGGCGCCGGGCGGGCCGAGTTCCGCTGGGGCGAGGGCGACGACCGGGTGGCCTACTTCAGCGCGGACCCGCCCGAGGTCGAGGAGCAGCAGGTCCGCGGCGCGCGGGACTGGCAGCGGACCCGGTACGAGAACGGGTTCGGCTGGATCTGCGGGCCGCCGCAGTACGGTGGCCGCGGCCTCACCCCGGTCCACGAGCTGGTTTACGACAGCATCGAGTCGGAGTACGACGTCCCGGACACCGGCACGCTGAGCGTGGTCGGGCTCGGCATGATCGGGCCGACGATCCTGGCGCACGGCCAGCAGGCCGTCAAGGACCGCTACCTGCCGGCCATGTACCGCGGCGACGTGATCGCCTGCCAGCTGTTCAGCGAGCCGGACGCCGGGTCCGACCTGGCCGCGGTGCGGACCCGCGCGGTCCCCGGCGAGGGCGGCTGGATCCTGGACGGGCAGAAGGTGTGGACGTCGGTGGCGCAGCACAGCCAGATCGGCATGGCGCTGTGCCGGACCGACCCGGACGCCGCCAAGCACCAGGGCATCACCGCGTTCCTGGTCGACATGGGCGCGCCCGGGGTGGAGGTGCGGCCGCTGCGCCAGATGACCGGGGGTGCCGACTTCAACGAGGTCTTCCTGACCGGGGTGCGGGTGCCTGATGATCACCGGCTCGGCGAGGTCAACGGCGGCTGGCGGGTCGCCCTGACCACGCTGATGAACGAGCGGGCCACCGTGGGCAGCGAGGGCAGCGGGCCGGTCGCCGACGCCCTGACCCCCGAGCGGCTCGGCGCGCTGATGCGGGCCACCTGGACCTGGGACGACCGGGCGCTGCGCCGTGACCTGGCTGAGCTGCTGGCCGGCATGATGGCCACCGGGCACCTGAACGCGCGGGCCTTCCGCCGGATGCGGGCCGGCGTGGTCCCGGGCCCGGAGATGTCGGTGGCCAAGCTCATGTACGCGCAGAACCTGACCCGGGCGGCGCAGTTCGTGTCCCACCTGCTCGGGCCGCGGATGATCGCCGACACCGGGGAATGGGGCACCTACGCCTGGGCCGAGCTGCTGCTGGCCACGCCGGCCCTGCGGATCCTGGGCGGTACCGAGGAGATCATGAAGAACATCCTGGCCGAGCGGGTCCTCGGGCTGCCTAAAGAGCCCGGCATCGACACCACCTCGCCGTTCCGCGAGCTGCCCAGGTCCGGGTCATGAGCGAGATGGAGGGGCGCGGTGCCGCCTGGACTGAGGAGCGAGGGACGAGCGACAAGGGCCCGCCGCCGCAGGCGGCCAGGTCAGCAAGGGGGCGCCTTAGAGCGCCCCGCAGGCGAGCGGGAGATACAGCGCCGTGACCGACAGCAAGGAAGAACTCGACGAGCTGCGCGAGGCGGTCCGCGAGTTCCTCGCGGCCAAATCACCGGAAAGCGCCGTCCGCGCCGCCGCCGAGACCGGGTATGACCCGGCGGTGTGGGACCAGATGGCCCGCCAGCTCCGGCTGCCGGGCCTGGCGCTGCCCGGCGACTACGGCGGGGACGGGTTCGGCCTGACCGAGCTCGGGGTGGTGCTGGAGGAGATGGGCGCCGCGCTGCTGTGCTCGCCGTTCTTCGCCACGGTGGTGCTCGCCGCCCAGGCGCTGCTCGCCTCGGGTGACGAGGCGGCCTGCGCCCGCTACCTGCCCGGCATCGCCGCGGGAAAGGTCATCGCCACCCTGGCCGCGGCCGAACGCAGCGCGTCCTGGGACCCGGCCATGGTCACCGCCCGGGCCGAGCGCGCCGGGGACCACTGGGCGCTGACCGGGACCAAGAGCTTCGTCATCGACGGGGCGACCGCCGACCTGGTGCTGGTCCTGGCCCGCGGCACCGCGGGCCCGTCCCTGTTCGCGGTGGACCGCGGGGCGGCCGGCCTGCGCGCCGAGCCGATGACCACGCTCGACTCGACCCGGGCGATGGCCGCGCTGACCCTCGACCGGGTGCCCGCGGTCCTGGTCGGCGCCGAGGGCCAGGGCGGCCGGCTGATGAGCCGAGTGCTTGACGTGGCCTGCGTGGCGCTCGCCGCCGAGCAGGCCGGCGGGGCCAGGAGGTGCCTGCAGATGAGCGCCGGGTACGCCAGGACCAGGTACCAGTTCGGCCGGCCCGTCGGCTCCTTTCAGGCCGTCAAGCACAAGTGCGCGGACATGCTGGTCCGGGTGGAGCTCGCCGAGGCCACGGCCAGGGAGGCGGCCCGTCTGGCGGACCAGGCCGCGCCGGGGTTCGCGGTCGCCGCCGCCACCGCGCACATCTGCTGCTCCCAGGCCTACATGTTCGCCGCGGCCGAGAACATCCAGGTGCACGGCGGCATCGGCTTCACCTGGGAGCACCCCGCCCACCTGTACTTCCGCCGGGCCAAGTCCTCCGAGCTGCTGTTCGGCGGCCCGGCGGTCTACCACGAGCGCCTGCTCGACCGCCTGGGCATCTGAGCCCGGGCGGTCGGCCGCGGCCGTCGATCTGGGACCAGGCGCGAGGACACCGTCCTAAGTGCCGGCCTATGGCGCAAGAAATAGTTAAATCATATAATTTAGTTAGTTGATTCAGGGACGATGACGGCGGAGGTGCATGATGACCGTGCTGCGCGGCGGGCTGCTGGTGGACGGGACCGGGGCGCCGCCCCGGCCGGCCGATGTGGTCATCGAGGCGGACCGGATCACCGCGGTCGGGGCGCCGGGCACCGTGTCCGGGGACGGCGACGGCGACGCCGTCGACCTCGACGGCCTGGTGCTGGCTCCGGGATTCATCGACTGCCACACTCACTACGACGCTCAGGTGCTGTGGGACCCCGACCTGACCCCCTCCTCGTGGCACGGCGTGACCACGGTGGTGATGGGCAACTGCGGCTTCGGGATCGCCCCGACCCGGCCGGCCGGCCGCGAGACGATCGCCAGGACGCTGGAGAACGTCGAGGGCATGTCCGTCGAGGCGCTGTTCGCGGGCATCCCCTGGACGTTCGAGACCTTCCCCGAGTACCTGGACGCGGTCGAGCGGGCCGGGCCGAAGCTGAACGTGGCCGTCATGCTCGGGCACACCCCGCTGCGGCTGTACGTGCTGGGTGAGGAGGCGGCCGAGCGGGATGCCACCCCGGCCGAGATCGAGCAGATGCGGCGGCTGGTCGCCGACGCCCTCGACGCCGGCGCGGTCGGCTTCGCGTCCTCCCGCCAGCCCGCGCACGCCGGGGCCTGGGGCAAGCCCGTGCCCAGCCGGCTGGCTACGGTGGCGGAGCTGATGCGGCTGGCCGAGCCGCTGGCCGAGCGCGGCCGCGGCACGTTCGCGATCACCCACGGACCCGACTTCGGCCCGGTGGAGCTGGCCGAGCTTTCGGTCAAGACCGGGCGGCCGGTCACCTGGACCGCCCTCAACGCCTCGCCCGGCGCCTTCCGCCTGCTGGACAAGTCGGCGGCCCGCGGCGGCGAGGTCTGGCCCCAGGTCGCGTGCCGGCCGATCGTCTTCCAGGTCACGCTGGCCGAGCCGGCGCCGTTCGCGCGGGCCGACGCGTTCGCCGAGGTGCTGGCGGTGCCCGCGGCCGAGCGGGCCCGGTTCTACACCGATCCCGCCTGGCGGGACCGGGCCCGGGCCGACGTGGCCAGGCAGTGGTTCTACACCTTCGACAAGGTGTTCGTGCAGGAGACGGCGGTGCACCCGGAGCTGGCTGACGGGCCGTCGCTGGCCGAGCTGGCCGCCCGGCGCGGCGTCGACCCGCTCGACCTGCTCTGCGACGTCGCCCTCGACGATGACCTGGCGACACGGTTCCGGGTCGTGGTCGCCAACGACGACGCCGAGTCCCTGGCCGGGCTGCTGCGGGACGACCGCACCCTGCTCGGGCTGTCGGATGCCGGCGCGCACGCAAGCCAGCTCTGCGACGCCGTCTTCTCCACCTACCTGCTGGAGCACTGGGTCCGGGAGACCGGCACGCTGACCCTGGAGAAGGCCATCTGGCGGATCACCGGGCACCCGGCCGCGGTCTTCGGGATCCCCGGCCGGGGGCGTGTCGCCCCCGGGTACTTCGCCAACCTGGTCGCCTTCGACCCCGCCGCCGTCGGGGTGGAGCGAATGGAGCGGGTGTACGACCTGCCGGCGGGCGCCGACCGGCTCATCGCCCGCAGCCACGGCCTGCACCAGGTGTGGGTCAACGGCGAGCTCATCAGCGACGGCGGCCCGCGCGCAGGCCGGCTCATCCGCGACGGCGGGACGTCCGCGGCTCCGGACCTGAGCAACCCCCGGTAGAGGAGACTTCATGGAGATCCCGCGGATCATCAGCGTCGACGACCACGTCATCGAGCCCGCGCACGTCTGGCAGGACTATCTGCCCGCCGCCTTCCGCGAGGCCGGGCCGCGCCTGGTCCGGGTCAGGGGACGGCTGCGCTTCGAGCCGCGTCACATGGCCTTCCGGGAGGATCCGGACGGGTACTGGGCTGACTGCTGGTCCTACGCGGGAATGCTGTTCCCGGTCACCGGCGGCTTCGCGGCGGTCAGCTTCCCCCGCGAGGCGGCCCACAACCGGGCCGTGCTGTTCGAGGACATCCTGCCCGGCTGCTACGACCGGGCGGCCCGGCTGGCCGACCTGGACCGCAATCACACCGACGCGTCGCTGTGCTTCCCCACCTTCCCGCGCTTCTGCGGGCAGACGTTCCTCGAACGCGGCGACCGTGACCTCGCGCTGGCCTGCGTCCGGGCCTACAACGACTGGATGATCGGCGAATGGTGCGCGGATGCGGCCCGCGGCCGCCTGATCCCGCTCACCCTGATCCCGATGTGGGACCCGGATCTGGCGGCGCAGGAGGTGCGGCGCTGCGCCGCGAACGGATCGCATGCCATCGCCTTCTCCGAGAACCCGGCCGCCCTCGGGCTGCCCAGCGTGCACACCGAGGCGTGGGATCCGCTGTGGGCCGCCTGCCAGGACACCGACACCGTGGTCAACATGCACATCGGCTCGTCATCTACCTTCAGCAAGACCAGTGACGACGCGCCGCCGCTGGTCATCATCGCGCTCACCTTCGAGGGTGCGTCGCACGCCCTGGTCGACTGGCTGACCAGCGGGGTGCTGGCCCGGTTCCCCTCATTGCGCATCGCGTTGTCCGAGGGCCAGGTGGGCTGGATGCCGTTCCTGCTCGAACGGCTCGACGAGGCCTGGGATCACGCCCGCGGCTACGCGAAGACCCAGCAGAAGGTGCCGGAACCGCCCAGCACCTACGTCCCGGGCCGGGTGTTCGGCTGCGTCTTCGACGACCAGGTCGGCCTGGCGCTGCGGGACCGCATCGGGATGGGCCAGATCATGTTCGAGACCGACTACCCGCACGGCGATTCCACCTTCCCGCACTCCAAGGACACCGCCGTGACCATCGCGGCCAAGGCCGGGCTGTCGGAGCAGGAAACCTGGCGGCTGCTGCGCGGCAACGCGATCTCCTGCTATCGCCTGGACCGCTACGGCATCCAGGCCTGACCGCACCGCCGAGCGGACCGCGCACCGTGTGCTCTTGACCTAAACAACTAAATCATCTTACTATATAAGGGAAGCAAGGCAGGCGCGACGCGGAGGTTCGTCATGACCCGGTTGAACGTGAACGACGCCCGGTGTGTGGCACTGTTCGCCTCCGCGATGCAGCGAATGGATGCCCCGGCCCCCGCGGCGCTGGGCGAGGTGATCGGCCGCACCGTCCGGAGGTTCGGCATCGCGGGCTGCGCTGCCCGGATGGCGCAGGAGTTCGGCGACCACCCCGAGGCTGCCGCGAGCCGGATGTGCTGGATCCGGCAGCTCGTCGAGGACAGATTCGCCCCGGCCGCCGCCCGGCCCGCCGGGCTCGGCGAGTGGCGGCCCACCCCGGCCTCCGGCGCGAGCGCCGCGCGGCCAGCCGCGGGCCGCGCCCACTGCGCGGCCTGACGCTCCGGTCCGGGCCCGCCGCGGCCTCGGATGGCAGTTAAAATAGTTATATAATAAAACTTAGTTAGTTCTAACCTGGGGCGTGCCCTCGGGACGAGCGGTGAGCCAGGCGGAGGAGGATCCCGTGCGCCGGACCATTTTCACGCCCGAGCATGAGCAGTTCCGGCAGATGGTGCGAGCCTTCCTGGCGAAGGAGTGCGTGCCGCACACCGCGGAGTGGCTGGAGGCGGGCGTGGTCAGCCGCGAGGCCTGGCGTAAGGCCGGCGAACTCGGGCTGCTTGGGTGGATGGTCCCCGAGGAGTACGGCGGCCTCGGCATCAGGGATTTCCGCTACAGCGTGGTCGTCGCGGAGGAGATCGCCGCCACCGGGACCCAGGGAATCGCCCTGGCGCTGCACAACGACGTGGTGGCGCCCTATCTGACCGACCTGACCAACGCCGAGCAGCGCCGCCGGTGGCTGCCGGGCTTCGTGACCGGCGAGCGGCTCGTCGCGATCGCCATGTCCGAGCCCGGGGCAGGTTCAGATCTCAAGCAGGTCAAGGCCACCGCCCGCCGCGACGGCGACCACTACGTGCTGAACGGGACCAAGACCTTCATCAGCAACGGCCTACTAGCAAACCTCCTCATTGTCGTGGCGCGGACAGAGCCGGAGGCCGGGCACCGGGGGATGTCCCTGCTCGTGGTCGAGGAGGGGTTCGAGGGCTTCGAGCGGGGTCGCAAGCTCGACAAGATCGGGAACCGGGCCCAGGACACCGCCGAGCTGTTCTTCCGTGACGTGCGGGTGCCGGCCGCGAACCTGCTCGGCGCGGAAGGCCAGGGCTTCTACTACCTGATGCGCAACCTGCCCGCCGAGCGGCTCGGCATCGCCGTCTACGCGATCGCCCACGCGGACCGCGCGTTCCTGGTGACCATCCAGTACGCCCACGACCGTCACGCCTTCGGCAGGCCGATCGGAGGATTCCAGGTCAACCGGTTCGCGCTGGCCGAGATGAAGACCAAGCTGGATGTCGCGCACGCCTACCTCGACCGGTGCGTGCAGGCCGCGGTGGACGGCGAGCTCACCGCGGAGGAGGCCGCGGAGGCCAAGTGGTGGGCCACCGAACTGCAGTGGGAAATCGTGGACCGCTGCCTGCAGCTGCACGGCGGCTACGGCTACATCAACGAGTACGAGATCGCCCGGCTCTGGCGGGACGCCCGGGTGCAGCGGCTCTACGGCGGCACGACCGAGATCATGAAGGAGATCGTGGGACGCAGCCTGGGCTTCTGAGCCGCCGCACCGGCCTCGGGCGCTGGACCGCGATATCAGGGAGGAGCAGCGATGCCATCCGGGACCGTCACCGACCACTGCCCGCACTGGTGCCGTCGTGATCATTCCGCCGACCCGTGCGGAACCGCTTTCTACCAGTCAGCAGGCACCGCTCAGCAGGCGCCGCTTTCAATGGCCGCCGCCGAGGTTGTCGCCGCCCGGATACCCGCCCCCGCCGAACTTCTCGTCCAGCGCCGCATAGTCCTTGGCCCGCTCCGGGGTGCGCGGCAGCGCGTCGAGGAACTCCACCGTCTTCGGCTTCTTGTACGAGGCGATGTTGCACCGGCAGTGCTCGATGAGCCCGGCCCCGGTAACCGGGGTGGTCCCGTTCAAGACCACCACGGCCTTGACGTCCTGCGCGAAGCGCTCGCTGGGCACGCCGATGACCGCGGCTTCCCGCACCGCCGGGTGGGCTTCCAGGCAGTTCTCCACCTCGGCGGGGAAGATGTTCTCCGCCCCTGACTTGATCATCCGGGTCATCGTGCCGAGGAAGGTGATCGTGCCGTCGCTCTCGCGCCGGCCCAGGTCGGTGGTGTGCCACCAGCCGCTGCGGAAGCGCTGGGAGTTGATCTCCGGGCGGTTCCAGTAGCCCAGGTGCACCGTGCCGCCGCGGACGCAGATCTCCCCGGCCCGGCCGGGCGGGCACTCCCGGCCGTCGGCGCCGAGGATCCGCACCGCGGTGACCGGCGCGGGCCGGCCGTTGCCCGCGCCCCGGCCGCCGTACCCGCCGAACAAGCAGAAGCCGGTGACCTCGGTCTGCCCGTAGCCATAGCCCATGCCGCCGCCTTCGCGGCCGTGGCGGCTGTCGTCGGCCGCTACCATGTCCTGCCACAGCGGAGCGGCGATGGTGGCCTTCAGATGCGGCAGCGCCACGCCGCGCTCACGCATCAGCTCGACCAGCTGCGTGATGGTGGCCGGCATGATGTAGGCCCGGGTGCACTTGGCCGCGGCCAGGATGTCCAGCACCTCGTCGGCGATGACCCGCCGGGTGACCACATTGGTTCCGCCCTGGAGCAGCACCGGGATGCCATAGAACTGGAAGTTGCCGATGTGGAACATCGGCCCGGAGTTCAGGAACACCGTCGTGTCGTCGATGTCGCCCAGCCAGGCGACCGACATGCCCATGGCGATCAGGTTGGTGTGCGACAGCATCGAGCCGCAAGGCCGGCCGCTGATCGCGGCCGTGTAGATGACCAGCAGCGCGGAATCCGGGTCGACGTCCAGACCGGGGTCGACCGGGTCGCCGCCGGCCAGGAACGCCTCGTAACCTTGGCCAGGCGCGGTGTCATGGCGCAGCCACAGCGCGGACTCGGCTGCCGGGCTGGCGGCCCGGGCCGCGCGCACGGTGCTGCCGATCTCCTCTTCCTGCCAGATCACCACCGCGGGACTGAAATCCTCGATCGCGAAGGCCATCTCCGGTGCTGCCCAGCGCCAGTAGCCGGGGCACACCATCGCCCCGATCCTGGCTGCCGCGCCGAGCAGCTCGTACACCCGGAACGAGTTCTGGCCGAGCCACAAGATGCGGTCGCCAGGCCCGACCCCCGACCCGCGCAGCGCGTTGGCCAGCCGGCTGACCCGCTCGTCCAGCTCAGGCCAGGTCAGGCGGTGCTCCCCGTCGGTCAGCGCCAGCCGGCCCGGATAGCTTCTGCCGTGCTCGGCGATGATGTCGCCGACAGTGATCTGGCGAGGGGCCACGGGCTCACTCCTGGTTCTGCATCTGATTCTGGGCCGGCCTACTCGGTGATGGTGACCCGCTGCCCGGTGCGGCCGCACCCGCATGCACCTTCGCTGAGCGTCCCGCGCAGGCCCACCGGGGCCTGGCTCACCTGGTGGGCGCGCGGGCCCGCGGTGGACAGCAGCAGCTCGCCGCCGCGCTCGGACAGGATCCACTCGGCGCTGTTGAGATGGGCGCCGGACCGGTGCGGGCACTCAACGGCGACGGCGGGCCCGACCCTGGTCACGGTGAACGGCGCGCCGCCCGCCTCGGTCAGCAGGCCGGCGGCGTCCGGCCTGGCCACGATGACCGGTACCTGGGCCACGACCTCGGCGAGCTCGTCGCCTAGGCCCTCGGCCACTGTCCGGTCGATTCCGAAGATCATGGTGACCGGAAGCCGCCGCGCGTACATGCCGGTGCGGAACGCCTCGAACGCGTAGATCTCCCCGATCGAATACGGCGCGCCGAGCTCGCGGGCGGCGGTCTCGAACGGGTCGAACCACGGAGATTCCGCCATGCCGGCCACGATGATCAGGCCCCCACCCACCTCCCCTTCCCCCTTCACCTGGCCGGCGCCGTGGCCGGCCAGCATGGCGCGCGCCCAGGCGGTGTCGCGCTGCCAGTCATCCCAGCTCATCTCGAAATAGGCCGGCTGGCCTGCCAGGTCGTACCGGCCGATGCCCCACAGCGGCGCCCGGGGGAGCGCCGTGGCCGCCGCCGTCGTCGATTCCAGCGTCACACCTTCACCACCCTGGGCAGTTTTCCGCCGCGGCCCCGGGCGAGCAGCTCGGGCTCTGGCAGCAGCTCGAGCACCGGCGGGACGCCCACCGCGGCCGTGATCGCCTCGGACACCCGGTCCCGCAGGTCCTCCAGGGCCGCCGTGCCGTCGGGGTCGTAGCCGACCCTGACCTTCAGCTCGTCGATCTCCCTGGCCGGCCTGACCAGCTGGAACAGCGCGGCGGCGGTCTCCGGTACCTGCTCGAGCGCCCGCCCGATGTCCATCGGCACGAAGGAGCGGCCTGCCACGATAGTCTCGTCGCCCTTGCGGCCCACGGGCCAGAACCGGGCGTGCGTCCGGCCGCACCCGCAGGGCTGCCTGGTCATCCGGATGATGTCATCCGAGCGGAAGCGCACCATCGGGGTCACCGGGTTGTCCAGTGAAGTGGCGACCAGCTCGCCGAGCTCCCCGTCGCCGGCCGGGGCGGTACCGGCCGGGTCTACCGCCTCCAGCAGCACGCAGTCCTCCCAGGCATGGCAGCCGTCGTGCTGGCGGCATTCCCACGCGCCGGTGACGTCACCGGTGGAAGTCCACAGGAAGACCTCGACCCCCCAGCTTTGCAGCCGCTCCCGCGCCCGGGTGCCGAGCGGCTCGCCCGCGAAGGCGGCCCCCTTGAATGAGGAGAACAGCTCGGCCATGTCGTTGGTCCGGCTCAGGTGGTCAAGCTCAGCCAGCGCCAGCCCGGTGAGCTGCGCGAAGACCGGCCGGTAGCGGCGGATCGCGTCCAGCGCGGCGGCCCAGCCGCCGATACCGGTGTCCACCAGCACCGGGATGGCACCGCACATCTGGTCGGCGTGGTACAGCGGCCCGCGCATCTTGAACCCGCTGCCCAGCACGTAGTCGCCCGGCCGGACGCCGATCTCCCACAGGTCGCGGGCGGTCGCGGCCCAGAACGGGTGCCACCGGTCCCAGGCGTGCGCGTACAGCGTGGCGTCCCCGGTGGTCCCCGAGGTGGAGAAGACCGTGGTCGCGTCCGCGTAGCCCGTGCACAGCAGGCCGCCGAACGGGTCGTGGGCCTGATCCCGGAACTGGCGGATGTCCTCCTTGGTGATGAAGGGCACCCGCTCGGTGAAGTCGGCCAGCGAGTTGATGTCGCTGGGCTTGACCCGTGCCTCCTCCCACTTCTTGCGCACCAGGGCGGAGCGCTCGTAGACGTAGGGCACGAGTTCCAGGATCCGCTCCTGCTGCAGGGCCGCCAGCGAGTCACGCGGCATGGTCTCTATCCCCGCTTCGAAGTACCTGCCGTCGGGCACCGGCTGCTCCTAACCGTGTCTCTCGCTCCGCAGTCGAGGCGGCGCTGTCGAGGCGGCGCTGTTTGAAGCGGCGCTGTCGAGGCGACGCCGCGCCCTCCAGCTTGCTCACGCGGCCTTCCGTAGTCTAGCGGCAATCTGCATGATATAACTAACTGATACAAATAATTTAGCTATCGTACACCGCCGGGAGGAATGACGTCATGACCGGGCTGGTCAACTCATCCGGCCCCCGCGCGGATATCTTCGGCGGTGTGCCCGACGCGCTGCCCAGCGATGAGACGGTCCTGGACCGGTTCCCGGCGGTCCGGCTGGATCACCTGAACAAGCAGTACTACCGCGGACTGCTCCGCCGCGAGCTGCTGGCCGGCCGCTGCCGGGCCTGCGGCCGCTGGCACACCCCGCTGCGGCCGATCTGCCCGTCCTGCTGGTCGCCGGAGGTGCACGCCGAACCGGTCAGCGGCCGCGGCACCGTGTACCTGCTCACCTTCTTGCACCAAGGGCCGCCGGCGCCGGGCGTGGACTATGCCGACGGCTTCCCGCTCGCCGCGATTGAGCTGGCCGAACAGCCCGGGCTGCGGGTGGAGGCCACGGTGATCGGCTGCCCGCGGGACCGGTTGCGTGTCGGGCTCGAGGTGGAGCTCACCTGGATCGCCCGCGACGGGCAACCCTGGCCGGCCTTCCGTCCCGTCGCGGACCCGGGCGCCGGGGATCCAGTTGCCCGGGACGGGGAGCAATGATGACGGGACGCAACCCAGCCAAGGACAAGCTGGCGATCGCCGGCGTCGGCCTGTCCCCATACGCCCGGGACCGGGGGGCCACCACCGAGCTCGGGCTGCTGCTCGAAGCGGCGGTCGCGGCCGTCCGCGACGCCGGGCTGACCGCCGCCGACATCGACGGCGTGGTCGGCGGGGGTCTGCTCACCGGCGGCATCGACCCGGCCACCGTGGTGTCCGCGCTGGGGCTGCCCGCGGTCACCTGGTGGGCGCGGGCCGCACCGCCGATCGTGAACCACCTGATGGCCGCCGTCAACGCGGTCTGGACCGGGGCCTGCGAGGTGGCGCTCGTCTACCACTCGGTCTACCGGGTCAGCGGCTTCTCGCGCAGCGCGGACGCGGACCCGTTCCGGCGCCGGGCCAACTTCGGGCTGCCCGACGGCCGGGCCGCCACCGGCGACGGGCACACCGACTCCGAGCCGTGGAGCATGCACGGCTCGGCGGGCTACGCGGCCTGGGCGGGCCGTTACCTCGCGGAGTTCGGCGCATCCCGGGAGGACTTCGGCCGCATCGCGATCAACGGCCGGACCAACGCGGCGGCCAACCCGAATGCGGTGCTGCGGGAGCCGCTGACCATGGCCGGCTACCTGGCCGGCCGGATGATCCGCGAGCCGCTATGCCTGTACGACATGGACGTGCCGGTCGACGGGGCGGACGCGTTCATCGTGACCACCGCCGAGCGGGCCCGCGACCTGCGCGCCGCCCCGGTCCTCATCCACGCGGCCACGATGGGCATGACCGCTCCGCCGCAGGAGCACCTGGCGGCCGGGCTGGACACCACCGGGCAGCCGCTGGCCGCCCGCGACCTGCGGGCCAAGAGCGACCTGTGGCTGGCGGACATCGACCTGTTCTTCCCCTACGACGGCTTCACCGTCGTGGCGCTGCGCTGCTTCGAGAGCTACGGGTTCTGCGGTCCCGGAGAGGCCGGGGCGTTCCTGGCCGACAACTGGGACGCCGGCCAGAGCCGGATAAAGATCGGCGGGCGCGTGCCGGTGAACACGCACGGCGGAAGCTTGTCCGAGGGCGGCTCCCAGGGCGCGGGCCACCTGCGCGAGGCGGTGACCCAGCTCCGCGGGCAGGCGGGCAGCCGGCAGGTGCCGGGCGCACGGGTCGCCCTGCTGGCCCCGGGCGGATTCTTCTTCAACGCGCAAGGGCTCGTCCTGCGCACCGGCTGAGACGGAGGAGACGTCATGGGCATGCTCGACGCCGCGCCGGTGATCACTCCCAAGCCCCGGCTACGCAAGTCCGCGCAGCGCATGGGAAGGCGGGAGCTCACCGCGGATGGCCGAGACCATGTCCAGGACCTGACGGGTCTGCGTTACCTGATGCGCACGGAACACGCGGGCGCCCAGCCATGCGCATACCGCGGTGGTAGCCAGCGTTCCTGTCAGCCGCTCCTCGCGCCCGGCATTCAGGGTCTCGCCGATGAAATCCTTGTGGGACAGCGAGACCAGGACAGGCCAGCCGGTCGCCACCATCTCGCCCAGCCGCCTGGTGACCTCCAGCGAATGCCAGGTGTTCTTGCCGAAGTCGTGGGCCGGGTCGATGAGCACCCGGCGGGCGTCCACGCCCAGGCTGACGGCGCGGTCGGCCAGGGCCAGCGTCCGCTCCAGCACGTCCGCCATCACGTCGCCATATTCCACCCGGAACGGGCGGGTCCGCGGCGGCAGGCCCCCGGCGTGGCTGCACACCAGGCCCGCGCCGAACTCGGCGGCCACCTCGGGCAGCCGCTCGTCCCAGCCCCCCCAGGTGTCATTGATCAGATCCGCCCCGGCCGCGCACAGCTCGCGTGCCGTCTGGTGGCGGAAGGTGTCGGCGCTGATGGCCAGGTCGGGGTAGGCCGCCCGCACGGCGGCCACGAACGGTACGGTCCGCCTGATCTCCTCCGCCACGGTAACCTCCGCGCCGGGCGCGGCCGGCACGCCGCCGATATCGACGATGTCGGCGCCCTCAGCCACGACCGCGTGCACGCGCTCCATCGCGGCCGTCTGGTCCCAGGTAGCGCCGCGGTCGTAGAAGGAATCGGGCGTGCGGTTGACGATCGCCATGACCAGCCGCCGCCTGGGCCCGAACGACTGCCCCCTCAGCTGCATGTCCCGCTGGCCCGCGGTGTCACCGGAGCCGGCCACGCCGCCGGGTGAAGCTGCGCCGGTCATCGCCGGGCACCGTGGCGTGCTGGTGGCCTGCGGGACTCCTCGGCCGCCGGCGGGCGCTCCCGCACTGGTATAGCCCTGGCCACCGGGCGGACCTGGCCGCCTTCCCTGACGAACTGCTGGAGCCGTGGGCTGGCGGGCACGGGTCCCCGGCCAGCCTCCCCTACCCCCCTCGCCGGGCGCCTGCGCTCCGCCACGATGAGCAACTCCGCGGCCATCAGGGCCAGGTCGTGGTCCGTCTGGTGGCGATGGGCGCGCGAACCCAGGTCAACCTGCGCGATGCCATCGAGCCCAAACCTGGCGGCGGTGTCGAGCAGGGTGGACAGCTCCACCCCGTACCCGACCGGGATCGGCAGCGACTCCATCAGCTCACGCCGCGCCGCCCATTCTCCGGCCAGCGGCTGGACCACGCCCGACACCTCGGGCCACCACAGGCTCAGCAGGGGACGGGCCATCAGTTCCGTCACCCGGCCGCCCTCGGTGGCGGCGGAGCCGTCCGCCGCCCTGGCGTAGAACCCCTTGACCAGCAGCACGCCGGGATCGGCGAGCAGCGGCCCGAGCAGGCCGGTGACGAAATGCGGTCCCCACTGCGTGAGGTCGGCGTCGATGAAGACCAGCAGGTCACCCTCGGTGACGAACAGCGACTTCCAGAGGGCCTCGCCCTTACCGGGGTAGGCGCCGAGCTCCGGCGTGATGTCACGGGCGCGGTGCACGGATGCGCCGGCGCTCGCGGCCGCCGCTGCGGTCCCGTCGGCCGAGTCTGAATCGATGACCACCACCTCGTCGATGAGAGGTATCGCCTCCATCAGGGACGCGCGGATCGAATCGACCACGCCCGCGACGGTCCGTTCCTCGTCACGGGCGGGAATGACCACGCTGATCCGCGCATCGGCGTGCCGCTTGCGCTCGAGCAGCGCCGCGGCCGGCCAGTCCCGCCAATGCCAGGTCCTCCGGCCGTACCACGCCTGCGCGCGGCTGTCCACCCTTATCACCTCCGGCCTGCTCCCGCGCCTGTCGGTCCCGCCGCTGGACACCTCATCCGGCAGGCAGTGCCGGCCGGGATATCCACCGTACGCCAGCCCGGCCCGGCGGGTCCGGCGTCCGGTCGCGCCGTGGCACCGGGAAGCCGGATGCTCGTTGACAAATATAGTTATATTATCAACCTTAATATAGCCGATTCTGGGACCGGCTGGGCGGCAGCGCACGGGCGCCGGGCGCTCCGCCGCGCAGCGCGGAGGACGCAGTACCTGTCCGTCGCGCCCGGTGAAGACCTGCTGGCCATCGGCCGGTGCACCCGCCGGGGGCGCACCGTCCACTTCGCGCAGGCGCAGGCGTGCGGCGCGGCCTCTGGCCAGGTGGTGGCGACCGGCCAGGTCGCGGTCAGCATCTCCGGTGAGCGGCCTGGCGCGCCCTGGCAGGCGGACGAATAAAGATCAAAAGATCCAATTCAATCAGAACGGTCCGGCCGCACGCCGACGGCCTCCTTGACGTAGCGCCGGATGGCCAGGTCCTCGATCTGATCAAGCCGGCCCAGCAGGCCCCGCAGCTCAGCCAGGAAAGCCGCCCGCCGCGCCGCCAGGTGCGCAGCCGCCCCGGAATCGGCCGCATCCTGCGAACCTGCGGCAGCAGCCCCGTCACCGAGCAGCCCCCGGTTACGGGCCAGCTGCAGCGCGGTCTGGAACAGCAGCACCGACACCGACTCCGAGCTGCGCAGCCGCCGCTGGGCCACGTACTGCTGGCCGAGCCCGAGCGCGCGCTTGATCACTTCCGCGTCGTCGTCGGGGACGTCGTCGTTGACCAGCACGTCGGCCACGATGCGGTAGGCCTCCACGAACGGCCGGACCACCACGTGCGACACCAGCGGCCGCATCCCGGCCAGCAGCGCCTCCACCCCGATCGGGCCCGACCGCAGCCGCTCCTCCCACCGCGGGTCGTGCCGGTTCATCTCCTCGCGGATCTGCCGCCGCTGCTCCTCGGCGTCCCGGAAGTAGAACTCGAACTTCAGCAGGTCGCGCAGCCAGGCGATCTCGGCCCAGAACACCCCGGCCGGATCGCCCGCCGCCTCCCCGGCCCGCAGCACGGCCAGCTCGCACAGCGCGGTGTCGAGCAGGAAATGGATCAGCGAGTTCCGGTAGAACGTGGCGGGCAGCTGCTGATCCGGCCCGATCAGCCAGACCGGCTCGCGGCCATCCTCGGCCGAGGTGACCAGCCCGCCCTGCCGCAGCGCGTCCAGCGTGGCCCGCACCGGCTCGGCCGCGGCCAGCGCGGGCACGCTGGCCGTGCACGGGATGCCGCGGCTGGCCAGGTAGTTCAGCGCATCGGCCAGCCCGAGCCTGAGCTGGCCGAACGTCAGCGCCACCCCGTGCATGGCCAGCAGGATCGTGGTGACCACGGCGGTCGCGGTCACCGGCATGTTCTGGTTGATCCGCCAGGCCACCTCGAAGGCGGTTTTCTGCAGGGCCAGCCGCCGGGCCGCGGGATCGGAGGCGATCTCGCCGCCGGGCGGCCCCAGGAAGGCGCGCAGCGAGACCGGCTCGGCGAAGCGTACGTAGACCTTGCCGTAATGCCGGGCCCCCTGGGCCTTGATGAAGCCGTACAGCCAGCCGAAGCCCTCCGGCCTCTTCGCCCCGCCCCGGGCGTACTCGGCGTACTCGCCGATCTCGTGCAGCTGGTCGAAGGTGATCGAGACCGGCAGCAGCAGGATGTCGTCGGCGCGGCCGTCCCGGTAGGCGTCGGCGGCGTAGGCCAGCAGGCCGAGCCGGGGCGGCAGCATCTTGCCGGTGCGCGAGCGGGTGCCCTCGATGGACCAGCTGAGGTTGAACCGCTTCTCGATCACGTAGCCGACGTACTGCCGCAGCACGTACCGGTAGAGCGGGTCGTCGCCCAGCGAGCGCCTGATGAAGATGACGCCCGCCCGGCGCATGATCGCGCCCATCGGCCCGAAGGCCATGTTGATGCCCGCGAACAGGTGGGCCGGCGGCAGGCCGTTCTCCTGCAGGGCGGCCGCGAGGACCAGCGTGTCGAGGTTGGACCGGTGTGACCACAGCAGGATGCCCGGGTAACGCTGCATCGCCGCCCGCAGCCGTTCGACCTGGGCCGGGTCGTAGTCGATCTGCGGGTCGAAGCCGCGCGAGTAGATCAGCCGGCCCGCGGTCGGCATGATGTCGATGAGCCTGCGGCTCCAGCCCGCCACCAGCTCATCCAGGATCTTGCCCGCATCCTCCACCAGAGCCGAAGCCTGCGCTGAATCCGAATCCGAATCCGCAGCCGCAGCCGAATCCGGCGCGGCAGCGCCCTCGCCCCGGCGCAGCTCGGCCAGTCCGGCCCGGAACCGGCGAGAGCCCAGGATCTCCTCCTTGACCAGGCTCGGCGTCTTGTACCTCGGGCCGCGCAGCCGGTACTCGGCCCGGTCAAGCGCCAGCGTGGCCCGCCGGGTCACGTAGGCCGCAAAACCGGCGTCGCCGTCCCCGCCGGTGGCCTCCACCCAGCGGTCCCGCAGCTCGCCGACCGTCGCGGGCTCGCCGACCAGGACCGTGGCCCGGCCCGGCTGGCGGGCCGCGATGCGCAGCTGACGGCGTTCGCCGGGCCGGTACGGGTCGTGGCCCGGCAGCAGATCGGCCAGCCGGGCGGCGCGCCGGCCCGAGTGCTCCTCGGGCAGCCAGGCCACCCGCAGCGGGATCAGCCGGACCGCGGGATCGTCGAGCACCCCGGGCGGCAGCCGGCCCGGGTCCCGGCCGGACCGAGACTGTACGCCGCCAGGCCCGCCCCGCCCGCGGCGGCGATCCGCTCCCGGATCAGCCGTGCCTCGGTCGCCGTCCCGGCCTGGGTCAGCAGCACCGTCTCGGTGCCGTCGGCCAGCAGCCCGGCCAGGTCAGGCCCGGTGCTCATGAGCCGCTCACGACCGGGTTCCCGGCCAGTCGGTCAGCGTCTCCACGTACAGCTTGCGGACCTGCTCGATCCGCTCGGGCAGGTCATCGTGAGTCCAGCCGCGGACGTCGATGGGAGCCAGCACGGCGATGTCGACGGTGCCCGGGCTGAGCCGGTAGCTGCCGCGGCCCGCCACCGAGTCGGAGTTCCTGATCACGATGGGCACGATGGGCAGGCCGGTGGCCATGGCGATGCGGAACGCCCCCTTCTTGAACGGGCCGACCGTCTCGGTCTCCGTCCGGGTCCCCTCCGGGGCCACCAGGATCGACAGGCCCTTCTTGGCCGCCTCCTCGACCCCCTGCAGGGCCGCCACGGCCGCGGCGCTGTCCGCCCGGTCGATGAACGCGGCGTCCATCAGCTTGCCCAGCGGGCCGACCAGCGGATTGCTCTCCAGCTCGATCTTGGCCACGCCGGTCCAGTTGTCCCGCACCAGCGCGGCCACCATGAACACGTCGAAGTTGTTGCGGTGGTTGAACAGGAACACGGCCGGCCGCTGCGCGGTCAGGTTCTCGGCCCCGGTCACGTTCAGCTTCACGCCGTTCAGCGCCAGCACCGTCTCCGGCCAGTACCTGGTCAGGAAGTTGACCCCGGCCCGCCTGCTGCGGGTCAGCGCGCCGACGCCCAGCGCGCCCGCGGCCACCGGGCCCAGCGAGCCGAATCCGGCCAGGGTCCGCAGCCCGGACAGCGGGCTGGCCGGACTGCGGCTGGAGAAACGCAGCACGGGCCAGCCGCGGCGGGCCGCGACCCGGGTCAGCTGCGGCCCCGGGTTGGTCGGCCGCGGGTTGCCGACCAGGTACATCAGGCCCAGGTCCTCGTCGCCGTCCGCGTAGAAGTAGCTCCACCGTAGGTCGATCTGGTGCTCGGCGGCGAAGGCCTGCACGGTGCTGGCCTTGGTCCGGCCCCAGATGGTCGGCCGCTCGATCTCGCCGGTCAGCAGCCCGGCCTCGTCGACCACGAACCGGTTGCACAGCACGTGCTCGATGCCGAGGTAGCGGGCCACCGGCTCGGCCTGCATGCTCAGCGACGACGAGCTCAGCACGACGGTGTGCCCGCGCCGCTGGTGGGCGTGGACCAGGTCGCGCATCTCGGGGTAGATCAGGTCGGCGATGGACTGCCGGAAGATCCGCTCGCCGATCTCCTCGACGTCCTCGGCCGGCCGCCCCCGGGTGGTGCGGGCCGCCGCCTCGA
This sequence comes from uncultured Actinomycetes bacterium, assembly GCA_963835775.1. Lineage (GTDB taxonomy): Bacteria > Actinomycetota > Actinomycetes > Streptosporangiales > Streptosporangiaceae > Palsa-504. Next base: position 325,052 of record CAWIHB010000024.1, read on the forward strand.
TCAGGCCGTCGAAGTCGCGCCGCCCGAGCCGGTACTCGGCCGCCAGCAGCATCATGCGCACGAAGTCACCCGGCTGGACCTCCCGGCGGCGCAGCCGGTCCTGGGTGTGGACCAGGGCCGTGAACCCGGCCACCAGCGTCCCGTCCAGGTCGAAGAACGCGCCCACCCGGGGACCCCTCCGGCTGGCCTCGACCTCGGCCACCGACCCGGGCAGCCGCAGCTGCCTGCTTCCGGAACCGGTTCCGGGTCCCGGTGCGGCCGCCATCACGTCTGCCGCCGCGGCGCCCGCCGGGCGGCAGGCGCCTGCCGGGCGGAAGGTGCCCGCCGCGAGGAAGAGGCGGCGGAAGAGGAGGAACGCGAAGCCCGCGGCCGGGGCCGGGGCCGCCCCAGCTCGACCACCTCGTCCAGGCCGAGCTGCAGGCACTTCTCCAGCCGCTCGGCGTCGGTGAACGCCGCCGTGTCGTACCGCGCGGTCAGCGTGCAGATCCCGGCCCGGGAGATGAGGACGATCATCATGGCCACCCTGGGCAGCGGGCCCATCCCGTACTGCCGTTCCACCTGAGCCCCGGCCAGGAAGGTGTCCTGCGCGTAGCCGGGCACGTTGCTGGCCTGGATGTCCGCCGCCGTGATCCGGTCGGTGAGCACCGCCAGGGCCCCGTCGGGCAGGTACTCGAGGACCGGCGCCAGCCGCCCGATCACGTCGATGGCGGCCTCGCCGCGGCGCGCGATGACCTGCTCGCGGATCAGCCGCATCCGCTCGGCCGGGTCGGCCTCCCCGGCGGGCGCGGCGATCATGACGCCGGTGAACTGGTTGCCCGAGGCCGGGTCATCGCCGGTGCGCAGGCTGACCGGAATGCTCAGCGGCAGAGCCTCGACCGGCACCCCCAGCGCTTCGTGGTACCGGCCCAGCCCGCCGGAAAGCGCCGCCAGGTACGCGTCGTTGACCGAACCGCCCACCGCCTTGGCCGCGGCCCGCAGGTCGGCCAGCGGCACCTCGAGCACGATGGTGCGGCTGAACCGGCTGCGGCCGCGCAGCAGCGGCGACGGCGGGGCCGGCAGCGGACCGAGCATCCGGCGGGCCGAATCAGCGAAGCCGATCGTGCCCGCCACCGTGGCCCCGGGCCGGCGGATCAGCCGGGCCGCCGTGCCGGCTACCGCGCCCAGCAGCTGCTGCCCGGCGGAAAGCGCGGTCTGCGGCAGCTGCTCCAGGCTGGCCCGCACCAGGTCGTCGCCGGTCACGTCGCGCGGGATGGGCAGTGGCGGCATCGGCCGCGGCGCCGGCTCCCGTTCGGCGTCGTAGACCTGCTCGAACAGCGCGATCGCGCCCAGGCCGTCGGTGACCGCGTGGCTGAGCTTGGTCAGCAGCGCCGCGCCGCCGCCGTCCAGGCCCTCCACGTACACCGCCTCCCACAGCGGGCGGGTCACATCCAGCGGCGACTGCAGCACCACTTCGGCCAGGTCGAGCAGCTGGCGCAGCGTGCCGGGGCCGGGCAGCACGACCCGGCGCAGGTGGTAGTCCAGGTCGAAGTCGGGATCGACCACCCATTGCGGCGACGTGACCGGCACCGAAGGCACCACCACCTTCTGCCGCATCCGGAGCACCACCCGGCTGGCCCGTTCCAGCGCCTCCCGCAGCCGGCCCCAGTCGGCCGGGCCGTCGAGGATCTCCACGTTGAGGAACGCCGAACGGGTGGCCGGCTGCGACTCGCCCCGGTACAGCAGGTAATCCAGCGGGCTGAGCTCGTCGGATGGCCCGACGGGCAGCGGTGGCGGATTGGCCATGACCCTCCCTACGGGCGCGGGCGTCGGACTAGGGACAGTACCGATTAAACGCCCCCGCGCCAGGCCGGGCCAGCGCAGGGCCAGCGCAGGGCCAGCGCAGGGCCAGCGCCCCGCCAGCGCGCCGGGTCAGCGCCGGGTCAGGCCGGGTCCGCATCGAAGTAGCCCGGCACCCACTTGAGCACCTCGGCCCGGAACTCGCCCTCGCACTCCAGCTGGCACAGCACGCCGATGCCGGCCGTGGACACCCGGTGGATGAGCACGTAGGAGGGCGGCACGTTGAACTTGCGGCTGATGCTGGCGGCCCGCAGGTCGGTGACCCGGGCCGCCTCCTCGCGCATCCATTCCCTGCTGAACTTGAAGGAGTCCACCTTGGACGGCTCGGCCATCGGGGCCAGGAAGGCCCGCAGCGCCTCCAGGTCCACGTCGATGCCCGGCCGCAGGAAGTTATTGGCCCGCAGCTCGCGTTCCACGGCCTCGATGTCGATCTCGTCGGGGTCGGAGTGCATGATGCGCAGCAGGCGGCCGAAGAACGGGGGCAGCCCGTCCGGCAGCCGGTCCACCGCGCCGAAGTCGAGCACGCCCAGCCGTCCGTCGTCGAGCAGCCGGAAGTTGCCCGGATGCGGGTCCGCGTGCAGCAGCCCGGCCCGGGCCGGGCCCGAGAACAGGAACCTGACCAGCAGGATCCCGGCGTGGTCGCGCTGCTCCTGGCTGCCGTCGCTGATGATCCGGGCCAGCGGCGTGCCGTCCATCCACTCACTGACCAGCACGTGTGCGGTGCCGGTGACCACGTCGGGCACGTAGATGTCCGGGTCGCCGGTGTAGGCCTCGGCGAACGCGTGCTGGGAGGCAGCCTCCAGCTCGTAGTCGAGTTCCTCGGTTACCCGGTCGCGCAGCTCGTCGAGCAGCGGCTTGACCTCCAGCCCGGGCATGAGCAGGCCGAACAGCCGCCCGGCCCGGCTCAGCTGAGTGAAGTCGCTGATCAGCGCGCGTCCCGCGCCCGGGTACTGGATCTTCACCGCGACCCGGCGGCCGTCGTGCCAGACCGCCTGGTGGACCTGCCCGATCGACGCCGCGGCCGCGGGCACGTCGTCGAACGACGAGAACAGCGAGCGCCAGTCCTGGCCCAGGTCGGCGGCCAGCACTTGGTGCACGGTGCGGGCGGGCAGCGGCGGCGCGGATTCCTGCAGCCTGGTCAGCGTGGCCCGGTACGGCCCGGCGATCTCGGGCGGCAGCGCCGCCTCGAAGATCGACAGCGCCTGGCCCAGCTTCATGGCGCCGCCCTTGAGCTCGCCCAGGACCCGGAAGATCTGCTCGGCCGTGCGCCGCTGGATCTCCTCGGCCACGATCTCGGCGGGCCGGCCGCCGATCCGTTTCCCGATCCCCAGTGCCGTGCGGCCCGCGAGCCCGATCGGCAGCCCGGCCAGCTTGGCGGCCCGGGTCACCGAGTTGCGCGGCACATCGTTCACGATGACATTGTCCCGCATGCCAGCGCGCGGTACGAACTCGCGCAGTCCCGTGGTCTCGTCCATGACCCCTCCCGCCTATGCCGGTACAACACACGCTAGGCAGCACCCGTTACCGCATCGTTACGGCGTCACCGGGAGGGAGCCGCCGGGGACAGCGCCGCGGGGACAGCGCCGCAGGGACAGGCCGGATGCGGCGGCCAGGTCCGGCGCCGCCACTGCCAGTCCGGCAGCACCACCTCGAGCGTCCCGTTCACGGTGACCGGCTCGGCCCCGGCCCCGTCGATGAGGGCGAGCGCCTGCGCGCAGGCCAGCGCGGCGGTCATGGCGGCCAGCACGGTGTCGCAGGCCTGCGGCTCGGCCCGGTCGAAGGTGGCCTGGGCCAGGATCATCGGCCACCGCGGGTCGGCGTCGGCCTTGCGCCGGTCGACACAGCGCAGGCAGGCCGAACGCCGCGGCCAAACCAGCGGCCCGACCACGCCGATCGCCTCCCCGGCCGACGCGGCCAGGTGCGGCACCCGGTCCCGCATGAGCCGCCCGGCCAGGTCGGGCAGCACCGGCCCGGTCAGGATCACCAGGTCGGGCAGGGCGCCGTCGTCGCGGGTGCTGACCTCGGGCGCGGCCCGGGTCACGGCCCGGGCCGCGCCCTCCTGCCGGGGGGCGCCCAGGTCGGCCTGGATCAGCCCGGCGGGCGCCAGGTCGGCGGGCTGGGCCGGCCCCGGGTCGGCACAGGCCACCCGGCCCACGCCCGAGGCGGCCAGGAAGGTGGCCACGCACGCGCCGGTCCGGCCCGCCCCGTGCACCCGGACGAAGGCCGCCCGCCGCCGGGTCAGCGTGCGGGCGCCGCCGTCCCCGTCCCCGTAGGCCAGCGACACCGTGGCCAGTTCCGGCGCCAGCCGGGCCCGGACCAGATCGGGCAGCGAAGCGTGCAGCGCCGCCGGGAAGTCGTCGAGTACGCCCGCGGCGGCCAGCAGCCCGAGCACCCGGTCGGCCGCCTGCGCCGGGACGCCCTGCTGCTGCGCCGCGCAGATCAGGCCGGGCCGGTCGCGGCTGCCGTCGAGCAGGCTGACGATGGCCGCCACCTCGCCCATCCCGCGCAGCGCCACCGCCCGCCGCGGATCCACCCCGAACTGCAGCGTGTCCCGGTCCCGCCACACCGGCAGCAGCCCGGCCTTCAGCTTCGGCCTCACGCCCCTATGCTGCGCCCGCCCAGTGACATTCCGGGCCGTCAGTGACATTCCGGGCCAGTCAGGCCGCCCGGCGCCGCCAGGGCCACGACCGTCCCGAGGCCAGCACGAGCGTGACGGCCACCGCGGCCAGCGGCAGGAACGGCACCCCGTCGGACGCGGTGAACAGCAGCAGCCCGGACAGCGACGCCCCGGCCAGCAGCCCGGCCAGCACGCCGAACCGCCGCAGCCCGTGCGGCGTGTCCTGGCCCGGGCTGACCAGCGAGCTGACCAGCCCGGTCAGCGTCCCGGTCAGGTAGGTGGTGGCCACGTCGGACAGGCCCATGTCCCGGACCGCCGACGACTGCAGGCCCATGGCCGCGGCCAGCACCGCGAGCAGGCAGAACTGCCCCCACCCGGCCGGGTGCCCCCCGCTGGCCTCCCAGCCCGCGGCCATTACGGCCAGCAGGGCCAGCTCGGCCCGCAGCGGCCAGACGACGTGGGCGACCAGCACCGCGGCCTGGTCCGCCGCCTCGGTCCCGCGGCGGGCCCGGGACGTCTTGACCCCGTGCGCGATCCAGGTCCCCACGGCCACCCCCACGATGTACCCGCCCACCGCTACCCCCGCGTGCGCGGCCAGCGTCAGCGACCCGCGCGCCACCGAGAGGCCGAACAGCACGATGTCGCCGGTCATCACGCTGGTGAAGACGTTGCCCAGCCGGGTGAAGGTGGCGACGTCCGCCGCCCCCGACCCGAAGGTGAGCGCGATCGCGATCAGCGTCAGGATCTGCTGTGCCGGCCTGGTGTTCATCGCCCGCTAGAAGATCACCTCGGCCCGCCGCCAGGCAAGCCGGCCCGCGCTCAGTCCTCCTCCACCCGCACCGCGCGGGCCCACGGCGGCCCGGCGGGCGCGCGCGGCCCGAGCAGCCCGACCACCACCCGCATCCCCTTCGGCGCCGCCGCCGGCCAGGGCGTGTACCCGTCGGTCAGCACCACCGTCACGGCCGGCCGGGGCTTGAGCGCGGCCGCCGCCGCGATGCCGGTGCCCATGTTGGTCCCGCCCCCGCCGACCAGCTCCACCTGCCGGGCGGAGGTGACCCGCTGGGCGGGCGCCACCGCGGTGTCGCAGGCCAGCACGCGCAGCTGCCGGGACAGCCCCAGGGCCTGCAGCAGACCCTCGACCTCGGCCAGCGCCGCCGCCAGCAGGTCCTCGCTCATGCTGCCCGAGGTGTCGCACACCACCGCGACCTCGGGCACCGGCCGCCGCAGCGCCGGGAGCACGACCTGGCCGGCCACCGCGGACCGGCGGGACGGCCGCCGGTAGGAGTAGTCGACCGCGCCGGCGATCTCGGCCACCGCCCGGCGCAGCTCGGCGGTGAGCAGCCGCCGCCAGTTGACCTTGGGCCTGAGCACCTCCTCGGCCCAGCGCAGCAGCCCGGCCGGCACGGTCCCCGGCTGCTTGGCGTGCGCCATGACGTCCTGCGCCACCTGCCGCCGCAGCAGCCGCGCCTGCCAGTCCGGCAGGTCAGGCGGCCCGTCGCCGCGCCGGGGCACCCCGTCTGCGCCGCTGCCGCAGTCGAGCCAGCCTCCCGCCGACCCCTCTTGTTCCGATTGGGCCGAACGGTCCGTGCTATCCGCCCCCGCGCCTGCCCCTCGCGCGTCCGGATCGGGACGCAGGCCCGCGTAGTACTGCTCGGCCAGCAGCCCGTCGTCCGCGCCCAGGTCGTGCGGCAGGACCGGGTGGCCAGGCAGGTCGAGCCCGGCCAGCACCAGGTCGTCGTTGATCTCGGCGTCGGCCGCCCGCACCCAGCGCCCCGCCTGCGGCGGCGTCACTCCGGCCGCCTGGGCCCGCTCGCCGTGGGTCCGCAGCAGGTGACACACGTGGTGGACCAGCACGCTGCCCAGCTGGGCGGCCGACCACTGCGCGGCCAGGTCAGGATCGGCCCGCATCCGCCAGCTGTCGTCCACCAACACCGTCCCGCTGCCCGGTTCCGCGATCACCCGGGCCCCGAACACCCCAGTGGCCAGGTACGGGAACCGCGTCGCCGCCCACAGCCGCGCCGCCGCCAGCCCCTCGATGCCGCGCTCAGCCACGGTACTCAGGCCTGCAATAGTCCTGCGTCCCGCAGGACCGGGGCGAACAGGCGGATCTCGGCGGGCAGCGCCGCGCCGTCGGGCCGGCACCTGGCCAGCACCCGCGCGGCCACCGCGGCCACGTCCGGGGCGCCGTCGGCGGCCAGGCCGAGGACCTGCCAGCCCGCCGTCCAGCGTTCCGCGGTCGGGTTGGAGGCCACCGCGGCGGCCACCGCGGCCAGCGCCGCGTAGGCCCGGTCGCCCCGCTCGGGCAGCCGGAAGCCGACCGGATCGGCCAGGACCTCCTCCGGGTCGGGCAGGTCCATCTCCACCAGCCAGGCCAGGAACTCCACCCCGGCGCCCTCGCCGATGGCGCCGCAGATCAGCGCGGCCCGCGCCTCGTCCCCGGTGCCGGTGGCGCCGGCCGCCGCCATCAGCCGGGCCGCCATCTCCCAGGTCCGCGGCGACGGCCAGCCCCGTCCCGCCGACGCCGCGTCCGACGGCGGGGCGCAGGCCAGCGCGGGCCTGACGTGCAGGAACGCGGCGACCAGGCCGCGGGCCAGGATCTCCTCGGCCTGCCAGCCCTCGGGCAGCTCAGGCACCACGGGCGGCGCCCAGCCGCCGGCCAGGCCGTCGGCCACCGCCCGCGGGTCGGTCTGCCAGGACAGGTGGCACAGCCGGTTGGCCAGCGGCGCGGACAGATCCCAGCCGTCCGCGGCCTGCTCGGGCGGGTTGGCCGCGGCCACCACCGCCACCTCGTCCGGCAGGGTCAGGTCGCCCACGGCCCGTTCCAGCACCACCCGCAGCAGCGCGGCCTGCACGGCGGGCGGCGCGGTGGACAGCTCGTCCAGGAACAGCAGTCCGCGTCCGGCCTCGGCCAGCCGCCGGGCCCAGGCCGGGGGAGCGAACCGCACCCCGTCACCGACCACGATCGGCAGCCCGGCAAAGTCAGAAGGTTCCCTGATCGACGCGATCACCGTCTCGCACGGCAGCCCCATGGTCGCCGCCATGGCCCTGATCGCCGAGGTCTTGCCGGTCCCCGGCGCGCCCCACAGCAGCACAGGCACCCGCGCCGCCACCGCGACGCCAAGCGCCTCCACCGCCGGATTGCCTCGGTGCCCAGCCCGCACGCTCATATGTCCCAGTGTGCGTCATCCCCGCCCCTGCCCGTCCCGTTACGCTGGCGGCGTGGTCAGGCGGGCCAGGGACGGCAGCAGGTGGCGCATCGGGACCGACGCCGACGTCGCGTGGATCAACAGTGGCACGTCCGTGGGCCGGACCATCACCGCGGCCATCCCGCCCGTCTTCGAGAGCTACGCCACGGTCGTGCTGCCGCCTGGGGGTGAAGGCCAGGACGAGCACGACCGGGCCGTGCTCGCACTGCTGAGCGAGCAGCCGGCCGGGCCGCCGTGGTGGCTCGGCTATCTCGACACCGGAGCCGATGACATCGTCTTCCCCGGCGCGCCCCAGGTGACCGTGTATGCGGGATGGCATTATGTGCTGGTCCAAGCGGGCCCGCAGCAAGCCGCCACCTGGCGCCAGAGCGGCCCCTGGTCGTTCTGGAAAGGTGCCCTGCCCAACGTGATGTTCCCGGCCGACCGTTCCTGGCTGGTTTCCACGCTCTGGGACGACGACTGGACCTGCATCGGCGGGCCGGCCGCGCTCGTGGGCAGATTCCTGCAGCACCCCGATCTGGAGGCCAGGCCGGTAGCCCTCGGCCAGGACGCCACCCCGCCAGGTCACCAGGCCTGGTAGATGTGCTCCGCGCCTCCGCATAGCGGGCATTAGGCCTCAGCCGTCCCGCAGCTCCCAGTGCGGGGCCTCCGGGCAGGTGTCGGGGCTGGCGTGCACGTCCAGCGGGATGGGGCCGGTGCCCGGGGCGCGCAGGGCCAGGACCCGGGCCCGGGGCCAGCCCGGCTGCTCGACGGCGACGACCAGGTGCCGGCTGGTCAGGGTCAGGCCGCAGGCCCAGACCTGGGCCAGCCAGCCGGGCGGGAGGCTGACCCGCAGCCGCCGCTCGGCGCCGCGGCCGTCCATCTCGACCGATCCCCAGCCCGGCCCGTGGTGCAGGGTCACGACCACCTGGTCGGGGTCGATGCCGAGCCATTGCTCGGCGGCGGGTGCCAGCCGGCCGGCGATCGCGGCGACCAGCGCCGGCCGGGCCGCCTGGTCGTCGAGCCGGGCGGCGTGCGCCGCGGCGACCTGCCCGATCAGCCGGACCTGGAAGCCGTAGCCCAGGGCGAGCAGCGACAGGATGTCGTTCCGGCGCTGCCTGGCCTGCTCCATCTCCGCGCTGACCTGGCGGCGCCGGGCCGAGGCCATGGCCTGCAGTCCCGGGGACCGGCTCGCCACCCGCCTCGGCCGGGGCTGCGGCGCGCCGCCGGGGACGGGCTGACCGACCTGGGCCGCGGCCGCCACGTCGTCCCAGCTGACCGAGATCTCGTCGGCGGGGTGACGCGGGCCGATGGCCAGCACGGACAGGTCAGCGGTGTGCCGCCCCCAGGCCTCGGCCAGCTCGATGCACCCGGCCTTCGCACCGCCCAGGGCGGCCAGCACCAGTTCTCCCTCGGCGTCGGGATGCTGAGTCAGCCGGAGCGATCCGGCTTCCCAGCGCACGGCGTGCCGCCCGGTCCCGCACGGCACGAGGGCCTCGCAGTCGGGCAGGCAGGTGTACCACGGCCCGTTCGGCCCAATGCTCATGACGGGTACCCCCAGCGGAGCGGCACGGTAGTGCGGACCTTAGCCGACCGCCCGGCGGCCAGGACCTCGATCCAGCTGCCTGACCGCGGCAGCGGGGGCGTCAGCCGCAGGGTGAGTATGTGCTCGCCGCCGTTGTCGTACCAGCCGACCGGGCGGGCGGCGTGCCACCGGCCGGCGCTGTCGTGGACCCAGATCGACAGCGGGAAAACCATATCCAGACCGAACGCCCCGCCGCCCAGGTTAGGTATCTGGCCTATGGCCAGGGCGTTTATCCAGGTGCCTGCGTGATCGAAATGGTGCAGCCCGAGCAGCACCAGACGGAACCCGTCCAGCTCGGGCAGGTCGGCGGCCAGGCCGGCGAAGTCGTCCCTGGCCTGGGCCTGTCCCGGTTTCCTGCGCTGGTAGTAGGCGAGCAGGCTGAGCCACGGTTCGGGCAGCTCCAGGGCGGGCGCCGCGGTGATCCCGTGCCCCAGGACCCGCAGGCTGGCGCACAGCGTGGCCAGCCGGCCCGGCAGCGGGCTGTCTTCCGGCAGCACCTCCGCCGCCCGCAGCGCGGCGATGACGTCGCCCAGCCCGCTGGCCAGCCAGGTCAGCGGCCCCGGCGCGTGCGTCGGCAGCACCGGATCGCGCGGCAGGTCCGGCGCCTGCATCAGCAGTCCCTCCGCCACCTTGGTCAGCAGATGCTCCCCGGACGACAGATCGACCGGGCTGACCTCGGTCTCGGCGGCCGGCGCCGGAGCCTGCAGGTCGACCCGGGTGGCCGTCTCGCCCGGCGTGGTGACGTCGAGCCAGCGGATGTCGGCCGGCGGGGCCGGGTCCAGGGTCAGGTCACAGGTCGACTCAGGCCGTCCCTTGGTGCTGAACTGCAGGTCGTAGCGGTTGCCCCGGTCGTCGGCCACCTCGAACTGGTCCACCGGGGGCACGATGTGCCTGCGCGGGCCGAGCGGGTCACGGCCCCGCCAGGTGGCGACCAGGCGTGCCCCGGTGGCGGTGTGCGCGTAGGACATCAGGTCGAGCTCGCCGCTGATCGCCTGGTCGTGGAACAAGATCATCTGCCCCAGCGGGACATAACGGCCCCGGGCCTCCGCAGACCCGGTGACCGAGGCCGGAGCCGGGGCCGGGACCCCCGGCGGCTTGCCCCGGAACGCCCGGGGCCGGAGCAGCGGGAAGCGCTGGGGAACCGGACCCGAGGGCCATACCGGGTCGGTCAGGCGCGGGCCCGGGCCGGTCTCGGGCACCATCCGCGCGGCCAGGGCCATCTCCACGTCGGACAGGATCGTCTCGGCGGTCGCGCCGTCGAGCGCGTTCACGGCGGCCAGCGCCCAGGCCACCCGGGCCACCTTGACCGGGAGCGTGATGAACGGGGCGTCGGGGGACCTGCGCGCCGGCTGCTGCCGGGTCATCGGGTCGCGCATCTCCGCCTCGGCCAGCAGCCGCAGGAAGGTCTCCGCGCGCTCCCGGTTCATGTCCTAAGTGTCGGCTATGGCGGGCCCGTCCCGGACGGGAACCAGGCTGACCCGGGCGTTAGCCGGCGAAGTCGCTGGCCAGCTCGGCCAGGTCGGGGTAGCCCAGCCCGGAGCCGACGTTGAAGACCCGACCGGGCTGGCCGGTGAAGTACAGGTTGTCGTTGCCGGTGCCGGCGGCGGACAGCGGGGTGAACGGCGAGTCGGGCGAGGCGGCGAAGCGGTAGATGGACGGGTTCCACAGGCCGGTGCGGTGGCCCGCGTCGGCGAACCCGTAGTCGGTGTTCGGCGCCTGGTACACCACGATGCTGGCGTCGGGGGCCAGTGCACCGGACTGCTCGACGTCCAGGTCGCTCTCGCCGGAGCCGGCCGTCTCGCTGGGCGCGCCGGGACCGCCGTCCACGTTGTCCACCGAGATCCGGTCCGCCGCGGTGGTGATGTGCAGCACGTTGTTCCAGAAGTACTCCGCGGTGGCCGGGTCGAAGCCGGCCAGCGTGACGATACCCAGCGTCTCGCCCTGGCCGCTGATCCCGTCGCGGTACAGCGGGTTCAGGTCGTAGTTGGCGGCGAAGTCGGCCGGCGTCAGGTTGCCGGTGTAGGTGGCGGTCGGCGCGGGTGAGTTCGAGCTGACCACGCCCTTCGGCGTGTGCGCCGGGTGGGCGGAGAACGGTGCGTAGTTGGTCAGCCCGAGGACGGCCAGCACGGCCGGGGCGATGCTGGCCGGCAGGTAAGGCTCCTGCGCGGTGCCGTGCACGTGGGTGGCGGCGACCGGGCCCATGCCGTCGTGCGCCGGGACGGCCGGGATGTCGTACTGCTGCTGCTGCACGTTCAGCGCGCTGTCGAATTCCCCCGCGGTGCCGCTGGCCACCACGTCGAGATCGTCCGGGTACCTGGTGGTGGCGATCCCGTACTGGTTGAGATAGCTTTCCAGGGCCCCGATAGCGGCAGCGGTCTGGCCGTAGCGGCCGGCGAATTGCGCAACCGACAGATCCGGTGCCTGACCGAATTCGACGGCGTCTTCCAGGCTGGCCAGATTGCGCCCGCGCAAGACGAACGAGACGGTTTCTCCGGTGTCTGGCGGGGTGGTGCCGAATACGCTCGCGTTCTTCAGCACGGCCGGGCCGAGGCCCTGCGGCACCGCGACCTCGCCCAGCGGGACGGACGAGGTCGGCGTGGCCGCCGTCGGCCTGGCTGGCAGCGGTGCCGACATGGCCGTCACCAGCACGCCAGCCGAACCGAGGGTCACAGCGGTGGCCAGGGCGGCGATCCGCCGCCCAGCCGGCTTGCCCAGCTTCACTCCGCGGTCTCCTTAAGTCCGGAAATGCGGGGACCGCGACCGCTGATGAGCAAAAGCGCGATATTCAACTGGTATTCAGCTGCCCCCGCAACTGTGCGACCGATGATAGAAGCGCGGCATATCGATATACCGCCCAGCCACGCGGCAGGTTTCGGCGCGGTATAACCACAAGACAGTAAACAATTGGTAACGGCGCCTTTGCCCGGGCGGCACATTACGGCGCAAACCGCTTTATCTTTACAGCGCAAGACTCCCGTTACTCAGCTGAGTCAGCACGTCGTCGTGCAGGTGGCCGTTGGTGCACACCACGCTGCCGCCGTCGGGCCTGGCCTCGCCCTCCAGCGAGGTAAACCGCCCGCCCGCCTCGGTCACGATGACCTGGAGCGCGGCCAGGTCCCACAGCGACACCTCGGGTTCTGCGGAGACGTCGCAGGCGCCCTCGGCGACCAGCATGTGCGACCAGAAATCCCCGAACGCCCGGGTCCGCCACACCGACCGGGTCAGGCCGAGGAAGTTGTCGAGCAGCCCGCGCTCGGCCCAGCCGCCCAGCCCCGAATAGGACAGGGACGCGTCGCCCAGCTTGGTCACCCCGGACACCCGGCACGGCGACGCCTTGGTCAGGCTGCGCCCGGTCCACGCCCCGCCGCCCAGCGCGGCCCACCAGCGCCGGCTCAGGGCCGGCGCCGACACCACGCCGACCACCACGTCCGCCCCGTCCATCAGCCCGATCAGCGTGGCCCAGACCGGGACGCCGCGGACGTAGTTCTTGGTCCCGTCGATCGGGTCAAGCACCCAGCAGCGCGGCCCGAAGCCGGCCCGGCCGAGTTCCTCGCCGAGCACCGCGTCCCGCGGCCGGGACCGGCGCAGCATATTACGCACCGACTCCTCGGCCGCCCGGTCGGCATCGGTCACCGGGGTGAGATCGGGCTTGGTCTCGATCCGCAGGTCGAGGGCCCGGAACCGCCGGGTGGTGATGTCGTCGGCGGCGTCAGCGAGGACGTGCGCGAAGCGCAGGTCGTCGTCGTAACGGGCCACCCGCGAAACGGTACCGTCTGGACATCTGGCTGGCCAGCGCGGGTGGCGTCGTACCTCGCCGTGTCGGCCGCGCGGGCCGACCCCGGACGGGATAACCCCGGGGACGCCGGACGGGAAATTGCCTGGCCTGCCCCGCCCTGGCGTGGGTATGAAGGACAGGTGATGGAGCACGACCGTGACGGCGTTCTCGCCGACCCGCCTGATCAGCTGCGGGCCTTCATCCGCGACGGCCGGATCACCGCGGTGCCGGCCAAGCGCACCCGGCGGCGGCTGCTGCTCGACCAGGTGGCGCAGGCCTTCGAGCCCGGGTGCCAGTATCCCGAGTCGGCGGTCGACGAGATCCTCAAGGCCATCTTCGATGACCACTGCGCCCTGCGCCGCTACCTGGTCGACGAGTCGTTCCTGTCCCGGACGGACGCGGGCGTCTACTGGCGAGCCGGCGGCACGGTCAGCTAGAACCGTTCGTCTGGCTGACCCAGGACTTCTCCAACTAGTGGCGCTAGTCGGTGCCCTCCTGGCTGCGCAGCAGCCGGCGCAGAGAGTCCAGCCGCGCCTCCGCATGGTGCTCGCGGGCCCAGTCGTCCAGGGCGCAGCCGGGGGAGAGGTGATCGCAGCCGGACGGGCACCCCGCCGTGCCCTCGGCCAGGTCGCCGAAGGCCTCCAACACCCGCTCGGCGCTCACGTGGCCCAGCCCGAACCCCCGCAGTCCCGGCGTGTCGATGAGCCAGCCGTCACCCAGCGGCAGCGCCACCACGGATGACGAGGTGTGCCGGCCCCGGCCGGTCACCGGGTTGACCCGGCCCGTCGTCCGGTCCGCCGCCGGGACCAGGGTGTTCACCAGCGTGGACTTGCCCACGCCGGACTGGCCGATGAGCACGCTGATCCGCCCGGTCAGCACGTTCCGCACCCGGGACAGGGTGCGCGGCGGCAGCGGCCGCCTGGTGGTCAGCGTGGGCAGGCCCAGCGGAGCGTAAAGGGCGCGGATCTTGCTCGGCGAGCCCAGGTCGGCCTTGGTCAGCAGGAGCAGCGGGTCAAGCCCGGCGTCGTACGCGGCGACCAGGCAGCGGTCCACGAAGCGGAGCCTGGGTGGTGGCTGGGCCAGGGCGCAGACGATCACCAATTGGTCGGCGTTGGCCACGATGATGCGCTCGGCCGGGTCGGTGTCGTCCGGGGAGCGGCGCAGCGCGCTGGTCCGCGGCTCGACCCGGACGATCCGGGCCAGCGTTCCCTCAGCGCCCGAGACATCGCCCGCCAGGGCCACCCGGTCACCGACGACCACCGAGCCCTTGCCCAGCTCACGCGCCTTCATGGCCACCACCAGCCTGCCGTCGGCCATGCACCCGTACCGGCCCCGGTCCACACTGGTCACGAAGCCCTGGATCGCGCTCGAATGCTCGGGCCGCCGCCTGGTCCGCGGCCGGGAACCGCGTCCCGGGCGGACCCGGACGTCGTCCTCGTCGAGCCGCGTGTAGCCGGACCGCGGGCTCAGGGCTGCGGCCCCGTCTCGTCCTGCTGGCCTAGCATCTGGCCCCAGACCGTGGTGAACCCGGGAAACGTCTTGGCCACGGTCTGCGCGTTGGCCACCCGCAGGCCCGGCACGGCCAGGCCGAGCACGGCGGCCGCCATCACCATCCGGTGATCGTCGTAGCTGCCGAACGGCCGGCCCGCGGCCCCGGCCCGCAGCCGCCGGGGTGTGATCTGCAGTCCGTCGGGCCGTTCGGTGATGTCGCCGCCCAGGGCGTTGATCTCCTTGGCCAGCGCGGCCAGCCGGTCGGTCTCGTGGCCGCGGGTGTGCGCCAGCCCGGTGAACGTCGACGGCGATCCGGCCAGCGCCGCCGCCGCGGTCAGCACCGGCGCCAGTTCGGCCACGTCACGCAGGTCCGCGGTGATGCCGCGGATCGTGCCGGTGCCCGAGATGGTCAGGCCGTCCGCGCTGACCTCGCACCGCGCGCCCATCCGGGCCAGCACGTCCAGGATCGGCCCGGCGGCCTGCAGGCTGTCCCGCGGCCAGCCGGGCACGGTGATGGTCCCCCCGGTGACCAGCGCCGCGGCCAGGAACGGGCCGGCGTTGGACAGGTCCGGTTCCACCGTGACCGAACCCAGGTCCAGCGGCCCCGGCCGGACCCGCCAGGCCTCCGGCCGCGCGGCGGCGCCCGCCGCGCCCAGCTCGGTCACCTCGGCGCCCGCGGCCCGCAGCATCCGGACGGTCATGGCGATGTGCGGAGCCGACGGCACCGGCGGCCCCTCGTGCCGGATCTCGACGCCCGCGGCGAACCGCGGCGCGGCCAGCAGCAGCCCCGAGACCAGCTGCGAGGAGCTCGATGCGTCCAGGGTGACGGCGCCGCCCCGGACCGAGCCGTGGCCGCGCACGGTGAACGGGATCGCGCCGCGCCCGCCGTCGTCGATGTCCGCGCCGAGTTCGGCCAGCGCAGCGAGGATCGGGCCGACCGGGCGCTGCCTGGCCCGCGCGTCCCCGTCGAACTCGACGGCCGCCGAGGTCAGCGCGGCCACCGCGGGCAGGAACCGCATGACCGTGCCCGCGTTGCCCACGTCCACGCCGACCCGGGCGCCGGCTGGCGGCTGCCCGGGCGTGACCGCCCAGCTCGTCGCGGATTCGGTGATCTGGCTGCCCATCGCGCGCAGCGCCGCCGCCGCCAGCAGGGTGTCCCTGGCCTGCAGCGGGTTCGCGATCCTGGCTGGCCGGCCGGACAAGGCGGCCAGGACCAGGGCCCGGTTGGTGATGGATTTCGACGCGGGCAGCACGATGCGGGCGCTGGCCGGGCCGGCGGCGGCGGGCACGGACCAGGTCCGGTCGGTGTCCTCGTCAGGGTGCATACGGTTGAGGGTAGTGGGTTGGCCCGCGGGACGACCGTCCCGGCGGGTTTGGCGAGCCTGGATTGTGGTTATGAAACGCCAATCCAGGCTTAACGGGACGTGTCCTGATTGTGTGCAGTTAAGGAAGATCTTCATGTGCGGTCGTTTCGTGTCGGCGCGCAAGCGCCTCGAACTCCTCGAGGAGTTCGGCATCGAGCGTGACCGCGCGGCCGACGGACCCGACTCCGAGCCTGATCCGGACTACAACGTGGCCCCGACCAAGCGGGTTTTCGCGGTCGTGGAGCGGCGCGGCCAGGACGACGAACCGTCCGCTCGCGAACTGCGTGTGCTGCGCTGGGGCCTGGTTCCGTTCTGGGCCAAGGACGCCTCCGGGGGCGGCAGGCTGATCAACGCCCGCGCCGAGACGGTCGCCGTCAAGCCGGCCTTCCGGCGGGCCTTCGCCAAGCGCCGCTGCATCCTCCCGGCCGACGGCTACTACGAATGGATGCCCCTAACGGACTCCGGTAAGCAGCGCAAGCAGCCCTATTTCATCTACCGCCAGGACGGTGGTGCCCTGGCCTTCGCCGGAGTCTACGAACTCTGGCGGGACGAGGCCCTGCCCACCGATCACGAGCGCGCCTGGCTGTGGACGGCCGCGATTATCACGACCCAGGCGACCGACGATGTCGGCCAGATCCACGATCGCATGCCCATGGTGATCACACCCGATCACTGGGCGGACTGGCTCAATCCGGACCACTCCGAACCTGGCCAGCTGCAAGCGACGATGCTGCCCGCCATGGCCGGCGGCCTCACGTCGCACCCCGTATCAACGGCTGTCAATTACGTGCGGAACAACGGACCCGAGCTCATCGCGCCGATACCGGCGGACGGCGACGGTCCGGCGGCTTCCGCCGGCGAGAAGCGGCCACCCGGCGAGTTGTTCTGAGCCCGCGGCACGCAGCGCGGGCTCAACCGAGCTTGGGCTGCGTTTTGGATGCGGGCGGAAGGCGAGGACACCAGTGGAGACTACCGTCGCCCGGAAGCGCCTGGAGGAGATGCGCGACGAGCTGGACCGGTCGATATCGATCCTGCAAGGCGAGCGGCCCGCGCCGCTGGCCGGAGCGGGGTATCCGCACGACCCGGCCGACGCGGGCTCCAGCCTGTCCGAGACCGACCGCACCGAGGCGGTCCTGCTTTCGGCCCGCAGCCAGCGGGACGAGGTACTGGCCGCGCTGGCCCGCGTCGACTCCAGCAGCTACGGGCGCTGCGTCGACTGCGAGCAGGAGATTCCCGAAGGCCGGCTCGAGGCCCGGCCCGAGGCGGCTCGCTGCGTCAGCTGCCAGGCCAAGTACGCCCGTCGCCACCGCTAGCCTGCCATCCGCCGCTGGCCCGCCGCTTGCGCGGCTTGCGGGCCGATATCAGCAGCTCCGCGCCCAGTGACTCATCCGGCCTGGCGGCCAGCTCGGCCCGGACCAGCTCAGGCAGGCTGGCCGGATCATGCCGCAGCACCCGGGCCACCATCGACTGGGACAGCACGGTGCGTGACCGGATCCAGTTCACCGCCAGCCCGGCCCCGGTGAACAGCTCGCGGGCCTGGTCCGGGCTGTAGCACCGGGTGATCGTCCCGTCCGGCCAGGGCACCAATACCACCTCGGCGTGCGGCAAGTCAGCCAGCTGGGCCCAGTGATGCTGGTCGGCCAGCACCGCCATGCCCCGCACCAGCGAGTCGACGCAGGCCAGCACCCGCCCGTCGGGGCGCAGCACGCGCGCGATCTCGGCGATCATGGCCTCGGCGGCCAGGTACGTGGACAGGGCCCCGTCGTCGGCGATGACGCCGTCCGCGCAGCCGTCGGCCAGGCACGCCAGCCGTGTGGAGTCGGCCACCAGCCGGAAGATCCGTCCCGGCCGGCCCGGCCGGGCCCGCTGCGCGGGTCCGCTCCGCCTGACCCGCCGCCCGTCCTGGCCCGCGCGGGCGCCCGGCTCGGGCGCCGCGCCGTCGAAGATGCGCAGCACGGTGTGCCCGGCCTGCGCGGCGAGTTCCGCGCCCGCCGCCCGCGGTCCGGACACGTCGACCAGCAGCTGCCGCCCGGGGGTCAGCCAGGCGGCCAGTTGCGCCCGGGTAACCGCCGCGTGGAAGAGCCAATAGCCCGACAGGTGATCAGTATCCGGCGCGGTGATGGCGCTGGCCGCATGACGCACGGGCGCTGAGCTCCTGACTCGGCGCCCCCCGGAAGCAGGGGCGCCTAAGTCTTATGCTTCCCGGCCGGAGATCTTTCTCACCTGCTTGCCGCGACCTGCCTGCCGCGACCTGCCTGCCGCGACCAGGTCCCGCGGCGACCTGCCTGCCGCGACCAGGTCCCGCGGCAACATCGTGGAATGACCGGCCGCGGTACCGTGTTGAACGCGACATGGCAGTTGCGTCACCACCTCGTGGCATGCTGAGCGTAACGTTCGAACCGGGCACGGTATCCTCCCGCTCATACGGTCTGCAGGCCCGCAGCCCGGTTTCGTACTTCCCCGAGGGGGTGGGTCCCGTTCCGGAGACTCTCGAACAGCGCGGTGAGCGCTTCGAGCAGGAGGTGCTGCCCTACCTGGATCAGCTGTACTCCGCTGCGCTTCGGATGACTCGCAACCCGGCGGATGCGGAGGACCTGGTCCAGGAGACGTTCGCCAAAGCGTACGCCTCTTTCCACCAGTTCCAGCAGGGTACGAACCTGAAGGCATGGCTGTTCCGGATCCTGACCAATACCTTTATAAACACCTACCGCAAGCGGCAGCGCGAGCCGCAGCGCTCAGGGGCCGAGGAAGTCGAGGACTGGCAGCTGGCGCGGGCCGCGTCGCACACCTCAGGCGGATTGAAGTCGGCCGAAGCAGAGGCGCTGGAGCGGCTGCCCGATTCTGACATTAAGGAAGCGCTGCAAGCGCTGCCGGAAGAATTCAGGATCGCGGTCTACCTGGCTGACGTAGAAGGGTTCGCCTACAAGGAGATCGCGGACATCATGGAAACGCCGATTGGTACCGTGATGTCGCGTTTGCACCGTGGCCGCCGTCAGCTACGGGAACTGCTCCAGGATTACGCGTCGGAACGAGGATTGGCGCGGACCGGCTCCGACGCTTCCCAGCCCGGGGAGGATGGGCGATGAGCTGCGGAAACCCACATGAGACTCCCTGTACCGAGGTACTGGACCGGGTCTACGGCTATCTGGATGGCGAGATCGACGACGTGGACTGCGCGAAGATTCGCCAGCACCTGCATGAATGCGGCCCCTGCCTGCGCGAGTACGGCCTGGAGGAAGCGGTTAAGCGGCTCGTGGCCAAGCACTGCGGCTGCGACCCGGCCCCCGCCGACCTGCGGGCGAAAATTCTCGTCCGTATCAGGGAAGTCCGGGCCACGATCGAGTTCGCTGAGTAACCCCCGCCCATCCGGTTTGCCTGGTGTGTGGCAATTGCGCCACATGTGCCACATTTGATCGCCCATTGTGACTATCTCGCTCACGATTTGTTCACGATGAGATTTGGGCCTGCGAGAAGCGTTGTGGCCACGTTATCCTTGACCTTGGACGATATCCGGTGAGCTGTAGGTAGTTGCACGTTAGGGAGGTCAGCTCCATGCGTCCACGCGGTGGAATAACCCCTGCCTCTGGCGAGGTGACGGTAGTCCCGGGCTGTGGGTACGCCCTGTCCGGGACCACGTGGGGCTAACGGTTTTGGAGCGTAGCCCCACGTTCCGCGCTCCTGGTGGTGAGGAGGGGAGGGTTGGCTAGGCTCTCGTGGGCCGCGCGGATTTACATCGGCGCGGTCGTCACCGTTGCCGTGGTGCTGATTGTCCGCGGGCCGTTCGGCAACGCCGCCTGGTGGCGTGAAGTCGTCGTGCTCGGTGTGCTGCTGGTCATCTTCGAGTCCACCGCCACGCTGCTGCGCCCGAAGGAGATGGCCTGGTCGCCCAACTCCGCGGCCACCCTGGCGGCGGCGGTCCTGGTCGGCCCGGTCGGCGCGGCGCTGGTCGGCGCCTGCACCCTGTTCGGGCTGCGCCGCGGCCCCTCGCCCACGCAGCGCGTGTTCAACACGGCCATGATGGCCCTGTCCGCATATCTGGCCGGGCAGGTCTTCGTCGAGGTGGGCGGCAAGGTCGGCATGCCGAGCTCCGGGTCGTTTCCCGGTGTCATCGGCTGCTTCGCGGTCGCCGCCCTGGTGCAGTCCGTGGCCAACCACGCGCTGCTGGCGGGCGTGCTCTGGCTGACCAGCGGCCGGGACGAGTCCGGCCGCCGCGCTCCGCTCGGCATGAGCATCAAGCTCATCGCCTCCGACCTCGGCTACGGCGCTTTCGGCCTGCTCATCGCCGCGCTGTGGAGCGTGGTCGGGATGTTCGCCCCGGTGCTGGTGCTGATCCCGCTGTTCGTCGGCCGCTGGGCGGTGGCGCAGATCGGGGAGCAGCAGCGGGCCTACGAGGCCACGGTCGGCGCCTTGTGCCAGGCGGTAGAGACCAAGGACTTCTACACCCGCGGTCACAGCGACCGGGTCTCGCGCGGGTCGGTCATGATCGCGCGCGAGATCGGCATGCGCGGCGAGCGGGTGGAGGCCATCAGGTACGCCGGCATGCTGCACGACGTCGGCAAGCTCGGGGTGCCGACCAAAGTGCTGCAGAAGACCGGCAAGCTGACCGAGGAAGAGTACGCGGCGATCCAGCTGCACCCGATGCGCGGACTGGACATCGTGCGCGAGATCGGCTTCCTGGACGAGGCCCTGGCCGGGATCATGCATCACCACGAGCGGATCGACGGCCGCGGCTACCCGATGGGCCTGGCCGGGGACGAGATCCCCGAGTTCGCCCGGGTCCTCGCGGTGGCCGACGCCTTCGACTCCATGACCTCCACCCGGTCCTACCGCGGCGCCCGCCCGGCGGAGGAGGCCATCGCCGAGCTGAGGAAGTGGTCGGGCACCCAGTTCGATCCGGCCTTCGTGGACGCCTTCGTAGCCGCGGTCAAGCGCGAAGGCTGGCGCCATCCCGAGCCGCCGCTGCTGTCCGCCGGCGACCTGGCCGCGGTCGCGGCCCAGGACCACGACGATCCCGGGGCGCCGCTGCGGGTTATCGATAGCCGCTGAGCCCCCGAGGCCACCGTGACCGAACGACGACACGAGCTCCGCCGCTTTCCCTGGCAGGTACGGGACTCCGGGCAGCTGCTCCTGGTGGTGGCGGCGGGTCTGGTGCTGGTCGCCTCGGTGGCGCAGACCGCGGTCAGCGGGCTGCGGGATCCGCGCGTGGCGCTGGCGTTCGGCGTGCTGATCGCGTTCGGTGAGGTGCTGCGGCTGAACCTGCCCGGCGACCGCGAGTCGGCCCCGATCGGCATCGCCGGCGCGCTGGCCTACGCCCTGCTCATCCGGGTCGGGGACGCCGCGGCGCACCACAGCGCCGAGCAGGTGGTGACGGTCACCGCCATCGGCATGATCGTGGGCGCGCTGCCGCACCTGGCCGTCGGCCGGCCCGCCAAGGTCAGCGGCATGGCCATCCGGCTGCTCTGCGTGGCCTGCGTGGCCTTCATCTTCCGCGGCCTGGCCCTGACCCCCGCCGTGGTCAGGCACTGGGGCCTGGCCGTCTCGCTGATGACGGCGCTGGCCGTGCTGGCCCTGCTGCTCGAGGTGGTCCTGACCGCCCTGCTGCGGGTGGACGAGCAGCGGGCCAGGTTCCGGGTGGCGCTGGTCGACGAGATGCGCGTCCAGCTGCCGCTGGGCGCCGCGGTGGGCGCCTCGGCCCTGCTCATCGCGTTCGCCGCCGAGGTGATGGGGCTGGCCGCGCTGGCCGTGTTCACCGCTCCGCTGCTGGTCACCCAGGTGGCCTTCCGCCGTTACGCCGGGATCCGGGCCACCTACCTGCAGACCGTGCGCGCGCTGGCCAAGGTCACCGAGATCGGCGGCTACGTGGAACCGGGTCACTCCGAGCGGGTGAGCAGGCTGGCCGTGGCCATCGGCCGGGAGCTCGGCATCCACGAGCCGCAGCTGCTCGAGCTGGAATACGCCGCGCTCATGCACGACATCGGGCAGCTCTCGCTGCACGACCCGATCCCGGGCGGCGCCACCGTGCTGGTTTCCCGCCAGGACCAGCAGCGCATCGCCGAGCTCGGGGCCGACGTGATCCAGCAGGCCCAGGTGCTCGGCTCGGTGGCCGAGATCGTGCGCAGGCAGAATGAGCCCTACCGCGGCATCGAGGTGGCCCACGAGGGCTACGCCGGGCGGCACAACGGCCGCCCCGCGCACACCAGCCGCCCGGACCGGGCCAGCCTGGGCGAGCCCGGCCCGCCGCTGAGCAGCCGGATCATCAAGGCCGCCAACGCCTTCGACGACCTGGTCGGCACCTCGATGGATCCCGGCCGCGCCGCCGCCGCCGTGCAGCAGCTCCGGCTCGACACGGCCAGCGAGTACGACCCCGAGACCGTCGAGGCGCTGAGCCGCGTCGTGAACCGCCGCTCGGTTGTTTTTTAGGTGCTGCCATACTTTGCTAATGCTCGAATCGGTGCTTGTCGCGAACCGGGGCGAGATCGCCCGGCGAGTGATACGGACGGCCCGCACGATGGGGATCAGGGCCGTGGCGGTGTACTCCGATGCGGACGCGGACCTGCCCTTCGTCCGCGAGGCCGACCAGGCGGTGCGGATCGGCCCGGCCCAGCCCGCGCAGAGCTACCTGGACGCGTCGGCGATTATCGAGGCGGCCCGGCACAGCGGAGCCGAGGCGGTCCATCCGGGTTACGGCTTCCTGGCCGAGAACGCGGGCTTCGCCCGCCAGGTCGAGGCGGCCGGGCTGATCTGGGTGGGACCCGACCCGGCGGCCATCGAGCAGATGGGCGACAAGATCCGGGCCAGGAACCTGATGGAGCAGGCTGGGGTGCCGGTCGCGCCGGGCAGCCGTGAACCGCTCGCCAGCGCGGCCGCGGCCGCGGCCGAGGCCGAGCGGATCGGCTTCCCGGTCATGGTCAAGGCCGCGGCCGGCGGCGGCGGGATCGGCATGAGCGCGGCCGCCAGCCAGGCCGAACTGCAGGCCGCGTTCGAGGTCGCCCGGTCCCGCGCCGAGCGCTTCTTCGGTTCGCCCGAGATCCTGCTCGAGCGCTACATCGAGCGCGCCCGTCACGTCGAGGTGCAGATCCTCGGCCTGGCCGACGGGACGGTGCTCGCCCTCGGCGAGCGTGACTGCTCAGTGCAGCGGCGTCATCAGAAGGTGGCCGAGGAGACCCCGTCTCCCGGGGTGCCGGCCGCGCTGCGGGCGCAGCTGCTCGCCGCCGCCGTCCGGGCCGGCCAGGCGGTGGCGTACCGGGGCGCCGGGACCGTCGAGTGCCTGGTCGACACGCAGGCCGGCTCGTTCGTCTTCCTGGAGATGAACACCCGGCTGCAGGTCGAGCACCCGGTGACCGAACTCGTCACCGGCATCGACCTGGTGCAGCAGCAGTTCCTGGTCGCGGCGGGCCAGCCGCCGTCCTTCGACCCGGCCGCGGTCAGCCCGGCCGGGCATGCCCTCGAGCTGCGGATCTACGCCGAGGATCCGGTCCGGTTCCTGCCCGGCCCGGGCACGATCACGCAGTGGCAGGAGCCGTCAGGCCTGGGCGTCCGGGTCGACGCCGGCTACGCGGCCGGGAACACCGTGACGCCGTTCTACGACCCGCTGCTGGCCAAGCTGTGCGTGCACGGCGCCGACCGCCAGCAGGCCCTGGAGCGCGCCGTCCAGGCGGTGGCCGGCTTCCGCATCACCGGGCCCAAGACGAACCTGCCGTTCCACGCCGAGCTGCTCACCAGCGCGGAGTTCGTCAGCGGCGACTACGATACGTCCCTGATAAGCAAGCTGCGTCCCCCGGTAGGACGACGCCCCCAACAGACAGGAGCCGCCCGTGGCTGAGGTCCGCGCGGAGATGGTCGCGAACGTGTGGAAGATCGTCGCGGCCCAGGGCGATCGCGTCGACGACGGCGACACCCTGGTCATCCTGGAGTCCATGAAGATGGAGATCCCCGTTCTGGCCGAAGGCTCAGGTGTCATCACCGCCATGCACGTCGCCGAGGGCGACGTCGTCCAGGAAGGCGACCTGATCGCCGTCATCAGCTGACGACGAGCCCTGAAATGCGGCCGGCTACACGCCGGTGGTGGAGCGGGGGTAGGCGATCTCCGGGTCGGTGACCACGTTGACCAGGTACGGCACGCTCGCGGCGAAGGCGCGCCGCAGCGCCGGCCCGATCGCCGCGGCCGAGGTGACCAGCTCGCCCGCCCCGCCCAGGGCGCTGACCACCTCGTCGTAGCGGCAGCCCGGCTGCAGGTCGGCCAGCACGTCGTAGCCGTACAGGGCCCGCATGGGATGCTTCTCCAGGCCCCAGGCGCCGTTGTTGCCGCACACGATGACCACCGGCAGCTTGTGCCGGACCAGCGTGTCGGCGTCCATCAGCGAAAAGCCCGCCGCGCCGTCGCCGAGCAGCAGCACGACCTGCGCCGACGGCCGGGCCAGCCGGGCCGCGATCGCGTAGCCCATCCCGGTGCCCAGGCAGCCGAACGGCCCGGGGTCCAGCCACCCGCCCGGCCGGGCGGGCTCGACGTACTTGCCCGCGAACGAGACGAAGTCGCCGCCGTCCCCGATGACCACCGCGTCGTCGTCCAGCATCGGGAGCAGCTCGCCGTAGACCCGGGCCGGGTGCACCGGCGACGCCTCGCTGGCCAGCAGCGGCGCGTCCGCCTCCCGCGCGGCCCGGGCCGCCCCGGCCAGCCGCCCGGCCCACTCATCCCGGGCCGGAGCCCCGGCCGCCGCCAGGGCGTCGAAAAAGGCGGTCAGGTCCCCGGCCGCCGACGCCGCCAGCTCCACGTGCCGCGCCAGCCCGGACGGCGCGTCGGCTACGTGCGCCACCCTCGCCGCTCCGAACGACCCGTACCCGAGCCTGAAGTCCAGCGGCGCGCCCACCACGATGACCAGGTCGGCCTCCCGCAGCGCCACCGAACGGGCCCGGGTGACCAGCAGCTCGTGCCCGGCGGGCAGCACCCCGCGGGCCTGCCCGTTGGCCACCACCGGCAGCCGCAGTTCCTCGGCGGCCCGCCGGGCGGCCTGCTCGGCACCGCCCAGCCACACGTCGGACCCGAGCACCAGGACCGGCCGCTGCGCCGCCCGCAGCGCGTCCGCGATCCGGCTGACGTCCCCGGGATCCGGCGCCGCGGCCGCCGGGACCGCGACGGCGGCCAGGTCCGCCTCGGCCTGCCCGTACAGTGCCTGCCCGTATAGGGCCTCGATCGGGAAGTCCAGGAACACCGGCCCCCGGTGCGGGGCCAGCGCCAGCCGGCAGGCCTCGTCCACCGCCGCGGCGATGCCGGCCGCCTCGTGGCAGGTCCAGGCTCGTTTGGTGACCGGGGCGAGCAGCGGCGGGTGGTCGATCTCCTGCAGGCTGCCCGAGCCCCAGCGGTAGTCGGGCGCCCGCCCGGCCAGCACCACCACCGGCACGCCGTTCAGCCACGCGGTGGTGACCGCGCTCACCGAGTTCGTGACGCCAGGGCCGGCGGTCACCACGGCCAGCCCCGGCGTCCGGGTCAGCCGCGCGGTGGCCTCGGCGGCGAACACGGCGGTCTGCTCGTGCCGCACGTCCACCAGCCGCACCGGCTGACCTCCCTTGACCGCCGCGTCGTACAGCGGGAACACGTGCCCGCCGGACAGCGTGAACAAGGCGGACACGCCGTAACCCCGGGCGGCCGCTAGGGCCTGCACCCCGCCGTGACCCGACACCCGCATCATGCAGGCGACGCTACCAGCCGGTAGGAATTATCCGAACGGGCCAGGGTGCACCACGGCCCGTTCGGCAAAAAAGGGCCGCTCAGTGGCCGGCGGCTCCGGTGACGCCCAGCCCGGCCGCCACAAAGGTTTCACTTATCGTCCGCCCGTGATAGGCGATCGGCAATGGTCCGGCCGCCGCGAAAGGGAAATTGTTACCAGCCGGCCCGGCGGCAGCCGCATATCCTGCGCAACTGCGTAAAAGCCTGGTAGCGGCCCGCCAGGCAATTCTCAGCTAATGAGGCGATGCCATTCTCAGCTAATGAGGATGGCAATCATCGCCGGAGCCTGGTGACGAACTTGTACCGGTCGCCCCGGTACCAGGACTGCGCCCACTCGACCGGCTCGCCGGTCACGTCGAACGCGTGCCGGGACAGCAGCAGCAGCGGCAGGCCCGCGTCCACGCCGAGCAGCTGCGCGTCGTGCGGGTCGGCCAGCACGGTCTCGATCGTCTCCTCCGCCTCGGCCAGCTGGATGTCGTAAGCCCCGCGCAGCGTCTCGTACAGGGACATATGCCGCTCGAGCTGCTTGCGCAAACCGGGGAACCGCCGGGCGGGCAGGTGCGAGGTGTCGATCGACATCGGCTCGCCGTCGGCCAGCCGCAGCCGGTGGATGCGCAGCGCCCGGCCGCCCGCGCGGATGCCGAGCAGCGCCGCCAGCTGCTCGTCCGCGGTGACGTACCCGATGTCCAGGATCTTGGTCTCCGGGTGCAGGCCGTGGGCCCGCATGCCCTCGGTGTAGCTGGCCAGCTCGAGCAGCTGGGCCACCTTGGGCTTGGCCACGAACGTGCCCTTGCCCTGCATGCGCAGCAGCCGTCCCTCGATGACCAGCTCGGCGAGCGCCTGCCTGACCGTGGTCCGCGAGGTGCCGTAGGAGCGCGCCAGCTCCCGCTCCGGCGGCACCGGGCTGCCGGCTTCCAGGGCCGCGGTCAGCTCCAGCAGCTGTCGCTTCACCTGGTAGTACTTGGGCAGCCTCGGCGATGTGCTCGCGTGAGGTCCGGGCCCGGGATCATCACTAGGGACCAGAGAAACGGTCATCGGACTCGCGGCGGCCAAATCCTGCTGTTCCGGCCGGAGTGGAAACGCCGCCCCACCTCCTCGGGAATTATTGCCTTACCCTAATGGGTCAGCGTCAATCCGACGAGTACAGCGAGTGGCGCGGCGCAGTCGCGATCGCACGGTCTGCGGGGGACCGCCGGTCCCTCCGGCCGCGCGATGCCGCCGCGAGGGCTCTCAGCGGGAGCTCTGAAGAGTCCCGCGGAGTCGTCACCCAGATACCATCTAGTCTGTGCCCACGCTGAACGACCTGGCCAGGAGCCGCACCGACCTGGGCGACGCCGACATCGAGTGGCTGCACACGCTGGTGTCGGACTGGCAGCTGCTGGCCGACCTGTCCTTCGCCGACCTGATCCTGTGGGCGCCGGCCCGCGACCAGGGCGGCTGGCTGGCCATGGCCCAGATGCGGCCGACCACCGGTCCCACCGCGCTGCAGGACGACATCGTCGGGACGCTGGCCGGGCCCGAGGACCAGCGGCTGCTGGAGCAGGCCAGGCAGCAGCGGCGCATCGGGCGGGAGTCCGATCCGGACTGGACCAGGGGCATCCCGGTCCGCACCGAGGTGATCCCGGTGACCCGGGCGGGCCGGGTCATCGCGGTCATCGAGCGCTGCACCAACCTGAACTCGGCCCGCACCCCGAGCCGGCTCGAGCTGACCTACCTGCAGGGCGCCGACGACCTGGCCCGGATGGTGGCCGAGGGGACGTTCCCGTTTCCCGGCGAGGCGGCCATCCTGGTCAGGTCGCCGCGGGTGGGGGACGGGCTGCTGCGGCTGGGCCGGTCCGGGCGCGTCACCTACGCCAGCCCCAACGCCGAGTCGGCCTACCGCCGCCTGGGCCTGGCCGCCGACCTGCTGGGCGCCGAGCTGGCCGTGATCACCGCCGGGCTGTGCGCCTCCGACGAGCCGCTAGACGAATCGCTGATGGTGGTGGCGGCCGGCCGCGCGCCGCGGGCCGCCGAGGTGGAGGGCAACGGCTCGGTGGTCCAGCTCCGCGCGATCCCGCTGATCGTCGGGGGGGCCAGGACCGGGGCCCTGATCCTGGTGCGCGACGTCACCGAACTGCGCCACCGCGAGCGCGAGCTGATGACCAAGGACGCCACCATCAGGGAGATCCATCACCGGGTGAAGAACAACCTGCAGACCGTGGCCGCGCTGCTGCGGCTGCAGGCCAGGCGGCTGCGGGCGCCCGAGGCGCGTGCGGCGCTCGACGAGGCGGTCCGCCGGGTGGGGTCGATCGCCGTGGTGCACGAGACCCTGTCCCACGCGCCGGAGGAGATCGTCGACTTCGACGAGATCGCGGACCGGGTGGCCATGATGGCCGGCGAGGTGTCCGCGCCCGAGGTCCGGGTGGTGCCGAAGCTGGCCGGGTCGTTCGGCCTGCTGTCCGCCTCGGTCGCGACGCCGCTGGCCATGGTCTTGACCGAGCTGCTGCAGAACGCCCTGCAGCACGGCTTCCCGCCCACCGAGAAGAACCAGGGCCTGCTCGAGGTCATCGCGGTCCGCGGCCCCGAGCGGCTCACGGTGACCGTGGCGGACAACGGGGTGGGCCTGCCGGACGGCTTCGACCTGGACGCGGCGCCCAGCCTGGGCCTGCAGATCGTGCGCACGCTGGTGGTCAGCGAGCTGGGCGGGCGGCTGCAGCTCATCCCGCGGGCCGGCGGCGGCACCGAGGCGATCGTCAACCTCCCGGTCGGGCACGAGTAGCCACCGGGCTGGGCCCGGACCTGCCGGGCTGGGCCCGGACCTGCCGGCCGCCGGGCTACCGCACCGGGTTACACCACCGGGCTATACGTGGGCGCGGGCGCGCAGGCGGATCGTGCGCCGCTTGAGCGCGCGCCGCTCGTCCTCGCTCGTGCCGCCCCACACGCCGGCATCCTGCCCGCTGTCGATGGCCCAGCGGAGGCATTCCTCCAGCACTGAACAGCGGCGGCAGACCTGCTTGGCTTCATCGATCTGGAGCAGCGCTGGACCGCTGTTCCCGATGGGGAAGAACAGCTCGGGGTCCACCTCACGGCAGGCGGCTTCGTGGCGCCAGTCCATGATGTCCACTCCTTCTGGCCAGCCGGCCGACACCGGAGGCGGCCGCCGTGCGCGTCTATTTCTAGCTTGTGAAGCTTTTCACGAGCTTATCCGTACTGTCAGGCGGCCCTAGTTTCCCGGAACCGTTATGATGCCGAGCAGAAACCCGTCCGGGCCACCAGGTAACCCGACCGTGCCCCCGAAGGCGACCCAGCGGTCATCTGAGCTGATGACACGTGCAAGGCGCCCCCGCGCCAGACATCACGATAAGCCTCTCAACGTCGCTTGACATGCGCAAGAGGACACAGCCAACCGTCGGCTCAAATTTTATGTCAGATCGATCACATTTTGCTCGCGCCGGTGCGCTACGCCGCGAGACGTCACGCTGCGACGCGAATCGCGTGCGGGATGAACTGAAATCTGACCGCTTCTGTCGCACCGAGATATTCGCCGTCCACCTGGAATGCGATCGGCCGCGCCGAACGCACGGTAAACGACTCGAGTCCGGGAACCGACAGCAGATTCCGGCCGCGCGGCGGACGCCGCCCGACCCAGAGCATCTGGCCCACCGCGCCGAATATGGTGGCCAGCCGCAGCCTGCGCAGCGCCAGCACATCAAGACCCGAGCTGAAATCGGGGTTCGGCATCGGCAGCAGCGGTCGGCTGCGGAAATAGGTCCACGGCGAGCGGTTGGTGATGATGGTCACGAACAGGGCGGCCGCGGGCTTGTGCCCGTCGCGCTCCAGGGTCAGGGCCGGGGTGTGCCGGTCGGTGCCCGAGTAGTACGAGCGCATCATCGTGCCCAGGAACAGCGACACGCTCTCCCGATGCCCCGCGGCCCGCAGCCGGTCGACCTCCCCCACCACCTCGGCGTCCATGCCGAGCCCGGCGCTGAACGTGAAGTACCGGTCGCCTGCCAGCCCCAGCCCGATGGTCCGGTACCGGCCCGCCGTGATGACGTCCCCGATCCGGGCCACCGCCGCCGCGGTGTCCATCGGCACCCCGAGCCCGCGCGCGAGCACGTTGCCGCCCCCGCCCGGGATGATCGCGAGCAGCGGCGGATCGCCGGCCCCGGCCCGGCTCATGATCCCGTTGACCGCCTCGTTGATGGCCCCGTCGCCACCCAGCACGATGACCAGCTCTTCGCGGGCCGCCGCGGCCAGTTCCCGCGCGTGACCGCGGTACTTGGTATGTTCCACATCCAGGTCGGCCAGCCCGGCCAGCGAGCTGGCCACCTGCTTCGCGGTCTGGCCCCCGGTGGTGGTCGCATGCGGGTTGACGATCAGTAGGCCGCGCACCCGCCCAGGTTAGCCGCCGCTTATGCTGAGAGCCTGCGCGGCCCCCAGGTCGGTGAGGGATGGTGGATTGGGACATGGCGACCCGGCAGAACCAGGCGCGCCGGAAGGCTGCCTCAGGCCGCCCCGTCGGCACCGCTCCTAAGCCCGCCGCCAAAGCGCCCCCGGAGCCCGTGCCCGTGCCCCCGGAGCCCGCGGCCCGCGGCCCGCGCCCGGCCGCGCTGCTCGTGTCGGCCGCGGCCCAGGGCCTCGAGGCCCTCGGCCTGGCCGTGGCGGCCGTCTTTGCCGCCGTGGCCACCGCGAACGGGCGTTCCTACCAGCTGGGCAGCGGGATCGCGCTGACCCTGATCGCCCTGGGCACGGCCGCCGGGCTGGCCGCCATCGCGGTGGGCCTGGCCCGGGCCAAGCCGTGGAGCCGGACCCCGACCGTGATGACCCAGCTGTTCGTGGTCATCGCCGGGTTCACCCTGCTGGACGGGCGCCGGCCCGAATGGGGTGTGCCCGCCGTGGCGCTCGCGGTGATCTGCGTGGCCGGACTGCTCACCCCGGCCAGCCTGCGCGCCCTCAACCGGCCGCGCCGCACCCCGTAACCGCTGGCTCAGTCGTCGCTGGTGAGCCCCTCCCGGAGCTGGGTCAGCGTCCGGGCCAGCAGCCGGGACACGTGCATCTGGGAGATGCCGAGCTCGACCGCGATCTGCAACTGGGTCATGTTGCCGAAGAACCGCAGCAGCAGGATCTTCTTCTCCCGCGGCGGCAGCTGCTCCAGCAGCGGCTTGAGCGATTCCCGGTACTCCACGCCCTCTAGCGCGTCATCGACCATGCCGAGCGAGTCCGACACGGCGGGCGCGTCCTCGTCGCCGGAATCGGGGGCGTCGAGCGACACGGTGGAGTAGGCGTTGGCCGACTCCAGCCCCTCGAGCACCTCTTCCTCGCTCATCTGCAGGTGGGCGGCCAGCTCGCTGACCGTGGGCGCCCGCCCTTCCCGCTGGGCCAGCTCGCCGATGGCCTTGGTCAGCGAGAGCTTGAGCTCCTGCAGGCGGCGGGGTACCCGCACCGCCCAGCCCTTGTCCCTGAAGTGCCGCTTGATCTCGCCCACGATGGTAGGCGTGGCGTAGGTGGAGAACTCCACGCCGCGGTCGAGGTCGAAGCGGTCAATGGACTTGATCAGCCCGATCGTGGCCACCTGGGTCAGGTCGTCGAGCCACTCGCCGCGGTTCCTGAACCGCCGGGCCAGGTACTCCACCAGCGGCAGGTGCAGCTCGACCAGGTAGCCCCTGATCCTGGCCCGTTCCGGATCACCGGCGGGCAGCCCGGACAGCCGCTCGAACAGCTCCCGGGCCCGGGCCCGGTCCGGTGATCCGGTGTCGATCCGCAGCACCGGCTCCGCGGCCTGGACCACCTCGAACTCTTCGGTCACCTGGACCTCGAATTCGCTGCTCACTCCGGCCTCGACCCCGAGGGCATTTCCCGCTGCTTGCGCAGCACGATGGCCACCTGGTCGTCTGGCCCGAGCCAGGAGTCGACGGTCCCGGCCAGCGCGGAAAGCACGGTCCAGGAGAAGGTCTCCCGGGACGGCTTGCGCGGCTGGGCCGCGATGACCGACACGGTGATCGTCATGTCCTCGGCGCCCAGGTCGAAGTCGCATTCCAGGTTGGTGCCCGGTATCGCCTGGACCAGCAGCATCGCGCACGCCTCGTCCACCGCGATGCGCAGGTCCTCGATCTCGTCGAGGGTGAAGTCAAGTCTCGCCGCCAGCCCCGCGGTCGCCGTCCGCAGCACGGAAAGGTACGCGCCGTCCGCGGGCAGGCATACCTTCACGTGGTCTGAAGTCTCGCGCTCCAACCGCGCCGGGTCCGGCTCCCGCTGGCCCGGCACAGCCGTGGTCGCGGCCGTGTCTTCGGTCACGTCTCTCCTTCGGGCAGGGTCTCGGTCGCCGCCCTCTGCATGCAACCTACCGCCCCCGGCTACCGCCAAGAAACATGCCGCGCCGCCACATCCTGTCACCCGCGGTAACTCCCAGCTCACCCGCCCCCGATTCCCCCACCCGCGCCCGCCCCCCGGGCGCCCCCCAACGTGGAGAAACCCGGGTTCCACCACCCTAGAAGGGGGTGAAAGCCGGGTTTCACCACGTTCCCACGTTGCCACGTTGCCACGCGCCGCACGCTGCGCGCCGCGCGACGGACGACGCGCCGCGCGCTTAGCCCTGCTTGGTCTCCCAGAAGATCTTCCCGATCTCCTCGATCTTGCCCAGCAGCTCGTCCGCCTTGGCCACGTCCACGGTGCCCTTGGTGCCGGCCGCGCCGGCCAGCTTGGTGGCCTCGTTGAACAGCTGGTTCAGCTGCGGGTACTTCTCGAAGTGCGGGGGCTTGAAGTAGTCCGTCCACAGCACCCACAGGTGATGCTTGACCAGCTCAGAACGCTGCTCCTTGATGATCAGGCAGCGGGTCCGGAACTCCGGATCGGTGTTCTGCTGGTACTTCTCAATGATGGCCTTGACCGACTCCGCCTCGATCCGGGCCTGCGCTGGGTCATAGACTCCGCACGGCAGGTCACAGTGGGCGTGGGCCACGGTCTTCGGCTCGAGCAGGCGGGTAAGCAGCCTCATCGATTCCCTTTCTCCGACACATTGGCTTTGCAGGTCCGACACTACCCCGCTTGCCTGGAATAATCCCCGGAGGGATGGATGCACTGGCCGCTGCTGCGGGTCAAGGTCGCCGAGCACTCCATGCTGCCCGCCCTGCGCCCCGGCGACTGGCTCCTGGTCCGCCGCACCCGCCGCATCCGCGCGGGCCAGATCGTCATCGCCCGCCACCCCGGCCAGCCGGACCTGCTGCTGGTCAAGCGGGCCGCCCGCCGCATGGAGGGGGACGGGGAGGTGGGCGGGGGCTGGTGGCTGGCGTCGGACAACCCGGACGCGGCCGCCGTCGACAGCCGCCGCTTCGGCCCGGTCCCGCCCGCCCTCGTCGAGGGCCGGGTGCTGGTCCGCTACCGGCGCCCCCGCACCGGCTGAGGGCCGTTCCCAGCCTGCAGCTCCGCGCCTTTTCTTTCTTGGCCGAACGATCCGTGGCGCAAGTCCTCGGGGCATGCTGAAACCCCGCCTGGCCAATCGCTATCCAGCGAAAACCCGAGTGGCCCCATCGGGCGACGGGGCCACTCGGGCTTGCGACGTGCCGTCTAGTGGTGCAGTCCGGTGTCCGGCAGTTCATCTTGCCCGCTCTGCCTGGCGATGAGATCCAGCGTCTCCTCACGCGGCAGGGAGGTGGCCAGCGCCCAGTAGTAGATGATCAGGCTGAAGCCCGCCACCACCAGGAAGTCCCACCAGAATGGGATGTGGAAGGTGTTAATCGGAGGTGCGCCGCCGGTGCCTTTGAGCGGGTACTGGCCCAGCCAGGAGATGATGCCCATGCCGATCAGATAGAACGGCAGCCACTGCGCCGACTTCCAGTCCAGCGGCGGCCGCTGCGGGTCGAAGGCCATGAAGATGCCGATCAGGATGTAGCCGATCGCCAGGCAGGCGCCGAGCTTCCATACCACGACGAAGCCGGACCAGTAGATGAGCATGTTGGCGATGATGAAGGCGAGCGGCGACAGGACAGTGGCGCCCGGCATCCGGTAGGGCCTAGTCGCGTCGGGAAGCTTCTTGCGGAAATCGCCCAGTGACAGCGGTGCGCCCGCGTACATGAGCACGCTCGCGCCGGTGACCAGGCCGACCAGCGACTTCCAGCTGGGGAACGGCAGCAGGAAGAGCAGGCCGAACGCGAACGCCATGATCAGGCTGAACCACGGCACGCCGTTTCGGTCGGTCCACTGGAAGACCTGCGGGTAGTACCTGTTCCTGGCCAGACCGTAGCCGACCCGCGAGGTGGAGGTCTGGTAGATCAGGCCGGTGCCGAACGGGGAGACGAATGCGTCGATGTGCAGGATCGTCGCCCAGAAGCCGAGCCCGGCCAGGCCGGCCACGGCGGCGAACGGGTAGATGAGCACCGGGTTGGTCGCCGGGATGCCCTGGAAGCCGTGGTGCAGCAGGTCGGGCGGCGTGGCGCCGATGATGACGACCTGGAGCATGCAGTAGATGAACGTGCCGAGCAGGACCGCGATGATGATCGCGCGCGGCAGGTTGCGCGCCGGGTCCTTGATCTCGCCTGCGAGCTGGTCGGCCTGCTCGAAGCCGAGGTAGGAGAACACGATGCCCGCGCTGGGGATGGCGGCCAAAACGGCCTTGATGCCGAACGGGTTGAACCCGCCGCCGCCGGGGGTGAAGTTGCCGCCGTGGAACTTGAACAGCAGGATGACGATGGTGAGCAGCGGGATGGCGACCTTCCACCACGTGATGGTGCTGTTGACCCGGGCGAACAGCCGCACCGCGAGGAAATTGATCCCGGTGAAGATGGCCATCAGGAGGATCGTCCACAGGAAGCCACTGGTCGTGGAGACGCCCTTCACCGGGTCGTATATGCCATGGAAGTAGTACTGGGCGTACTGCATGACCGCGAAGCACTCGATCGGCGCGACAGTAACGGCCTGCAGCCAGGAGAAGAAGCCGAACGAGATGCCCGCTATGCTGCCGTACGCCAGGTGCGGGAACCTGGCCGTCCCGCCCGCGATGGGGTACATCGCGCCGAGCTCGGCGTGCAGGAGCGCCAGGACAATGACGCAGACCCCCCCGATGAGCCAGCCGTAGATGGCCGCCGGCCCGGCCGCGACTGCGGCGCCCATCCCGGCGAACAGCCATCCCGAGCCGATAATCGAGGTCTCCGATGCCCAGGTGGCACCGACCAGCCCGATTTCGCGCCGCAGGCCGACGTCAGACGGCCTGGTGACGGTTTCAGTCCCAGATTCAGATGCCATGATCGATCTCTTTCCCGATCGTGCCCCGTAGGGCTAGCTACCCTCCATCGAGATACCCGCCAGGATCAGGACAGCATCCCGTATGCATCGAGTGAGATCATCGTAGGGATCATCGTGATTGCTGAGAAGTGTTCATCCGGATTCGTTTTGATAACGCAGGTCAAGGCCCGGTTCCGGCGCTAAGGGGGTGGCTGGGAGGTCCGCCGCCATCACGCGGACATGTCCTTAAAATAACTCGATGTTACCGATTCACTTGGTGCTTGTGAATGGGTTCACAAATGAGTAACTCACAATATGGGTAAGCCGCAATACTGATGGCCTAGACCATTAGCTGTCCGGGCCGGCCGGGGCCGGCGCCTTGGTGTCCGGCTCGTCGTCCCGTTTGCGGGCCCGGAACGCGGATACGTTCGCCCGGTTCATGCACCGATCGGAGCAGTACCGCCTGGTGTTACTGCTGCTGACGTCGATGAACACGCCGTGGCAGCCCGCCGCCTGGCAGATGCCGAACCGGTCGATGCCCAGGTCAGTGAGCCGGACGGCCAGCCCCATGACCGCCCCGGCCGCGTACCTGTCGGCCATGGAGCCGCTCTCGGTGTAGTGCACGTGCCAGGGCTGGCCATCGTGCCCGGACAGTTGCGGATGGACCGGGTGCTGGATGAGCAGCGTGTTCAGCCGGGCCGCGGCGTCCTCGCCGTCGCCGTCCGCGCACGCCACGAAGAAGGCCCGGAACTCCAGCCGCAGACCCCGCAGCGCGTCGAGGTCGTTGCGGGTCATGCCGGTGCTCAGGTGTTCCCGGTCCGCGACCAGGGCCCGCAACCCGTCCAGGTTGACCAGCCGGTCGCCATCCTCGCCCCCGCCGCCGGCCGTGTTCACGAGCCGTACCGCGAGTTCAGCGTAGGAGTTGAGATCCACTCCGGTCCCTAGCTGCGGGAGATAGATGTAATGGCCTGTTGCCGCTATCGAGTATTACACCATCCGCGCTGGCTATGCCAGCAGCACGCCGGCGCCGTGTAGCACAATGGTTACCCGGGAGACCCCCATGCCAATCCCGATCCCAACTCGACGGGCCGGAATTCGGCCGCGCTTGCGTCGTCCGAGCCGTCACCCGTCGGCTCATTTGCCCCCATAAGGGGCTTTTCGAACTTAGCGCCTGCGTTTGGAAACTCAGTAGCGTACGGCAAGATGAGCACTAGACACGGGGCAGTGGACATTCGGGCGGCATCGGACAACATCCGCTGGTGCTGTCTCACGCTCATGCTGTGGGTGGCAGGTGACAGAGCAGAGCTAGGGCAAGAGGTCTGCCTGCTTGCTTGGCTCCGGAAGGCGCGCCTGCCTGCTCCTCGGCCGGGCCGAACATCTTGTCAACCGTCAGGTCGAAGAACCGCGCGATCGCGAACGCCAGCGGGAGCGACGGCAGGTAGCGGCCGCTCTCGATCAAGCTGACCGTCCGGCGCGACAAGCCCAGGGCCTCGGCCAGATCGGCCTGCGACATCTCCCGCTGGATGCGCTGGTCCCGGACCCGGGCGGGCGTTCTCGGCGGCTGGCCTGCGATCAGCCGGGCGGGGATACCGTCGGTGACCGCGGCCAGCTCCGCATAGGTCCGCGACGCGAGCGCCTGGCCCACACGTATCTCGAACTCGGCCTTGGCCAGCCGCTCCCGCACGAATTCGGCCTTGAGCACTTCGATCGCCTGCTCGCGGTCGGCGTGGGATGCTCGCAGGTGGCCGCGGCCCTCCTCCGGTACCGCGATTGCGGGCAGGGTCACGAGTTGACCGGGGATCGCGTCTGGTGCCCGGTGTTCGCATCATCCGGCGTGCCCTCTTCCGCGACACCGTAGTTCGACAAGCCGAGCAGGTAGCCAAAGCCCGTGACGGCGAGGATGACCGCGAACGGCCACCACCAGGCGGCCTTGACCGCGATCGCGGCCGTAAGGCCGATGAATGCGGCGATCGCCGCCAGATTGCAGGCCAGCGCCCGCGACCGCAGGCTGAGCAGCTTCTGGCGCTCATCCGCCCGGGACCCGGCCAGCGCGCCCTCGTCGGTGTCCTGGCCGCCCATCCGGTACCAGGAGATCGCGCGGGCGGCGACCAGGATCACGGCCATGATCGAGACCCACCACAGCGGGCCGCCGCGTACCAGCCACGCGGCGGCGAACAGCGCCCCGGCCAGCGCGATCGCCGCGGGCTTGCGCAGCCGGGGGGAAATGAACGTCATCATCTGCCTGCCTCCTCATCCTCTGGATCGAACATCTTGTCGACCGTCAGGTCGAAGAACCGCGCGATCGCGAACGCCAGCGGCAGCGAAGGGAGATACCGCCCGCTCTCGATGGAGATCACTGTCTGGCGCGACACTCCCAGCGCCGCCGCCAGCTCGGCCTGTGACAGGCCCCGCTGCGTCCGCTGCTCCCGGACCCGGTTCCGCATGATGTCAAGGTACCTTTACCTGTCGGCGATGTCAAGGACCCTTTACAAGAACGGCAGCGGCGTCGCCGCACGCACCACAGTCGCGCTCACTCGAACCGGCCGCGCCGCGCTGGACACCTACACCACCGTGCTACGGCACGACTCACACGCCGCATCAGGCCGGCTCAGACCGCGATCTGTACAGTGTTGATCATGTTTGCTGTGACTGCCGCGCGTATTGATCCTGATGATCCGCTGTCCGGGATGGACCTCGGCGAGCGCCCGGACCCGATGGCGCCCGAGGGCTGGGTGACGGTCACGGTCAAGGCGGCATCGCTCAACCACCACGACGTCTGGACCCTGCGCGGGGTGGGCATCTCGGCCGACCGGCTGCCCATCGTGCTCGGCTGTGACGCGGCGGGCCTGGACGCCGAGGGCAACGAGGTCATCGTGCACTCGGTGATCGCCGATGCGGACGCGGGCGGCGGCGACGAGACCCTGGACCCGCGCCGGTCGCTGCTGTCCGAGCGCCACGACGGCACCTTCGCCCAGCAGGTCGTCGTGCCGCGGCGCAACCTGGTGCCCAAGCCGGCCGCGCTGTCCTTCGCGGAAGCGGCCTGCCTGCCGACCGCCTACCTGACCGCCTACAAGATGCTGTTCGAGAAGTCCGGCGTCCAGCCCGGCTCGACCATCCTGGTCCAGGGCGCCGGCGGCGGGGTGGCCACCGCGCTGATCCTGCTCGGCCGGGCGGCGGGCTTCCGGGTGTGGGCGACCAGCCGCAGCGAGGCCAAGCAGGAGCGCGCCCTCGAGCTCGGCGCGGACCGGGCCTTCCCGGCCGGCGCCCGGCTGCCCGAGCGGGTCGACGTGGTGATGGAGACCGTCGGCCAGGCCACCTGGAGCCATTCGGTCCGGTCGCTCAAGCCAGGCGGCCGGATCGTGATCTCCGGCGCGACCAGTGGTGACGCCCCGCCCGCCGAGCTGACCAGGATCTTCTTCACCCAGCTGTCGGTGACCGGCTCGACCATGGGCACCCGCGACCAGCTTCTCCGGCTGGCCAGGTTCCTCGAGCAGACCGGCGCCCGGCCGGCGATCGACCGGGTGCTGCCGCTGGCGGAGGCCCGCGCCGGCTTTGCCGCCATGGTCGGCGGCGACCTGTTCGGCAAGATCGTCTTCCAGTGCTAGCCCGGGGGGACGCTGCTAGCCCGGGGGGACGACCCCCCGGAACCCCCCGGTGCGCTTCGCGCCCGCTGCGGTGCTCGCCGTAGTATCGCCCGGCCGGAGGGGCCAGGGCCCCTCGCGGACCGGGCGATTGCGGCTTGAGCCGCGGTATTCGCCGTACCGTGCCTACTGGCCGGGGGAGTCCTCGGGCTTGCCCTGCTGAACTGGAACTTCGGGGTCCCCTGGCGGCTGGTCGGCGTCGCGCGGCGCGGGTTCCTCGCGGCCCGGGCCGAAGATCTCGGTCTTGATGCGCTCGAGCGCGTCTTCCAGGATCGTGCGCAGGTCGGTGATGACGTTCTCGCCGACCTCGCTGGACTGCATGGCCAGCCTCCGCAGGTCTGAGGTGAACTGGACGGCCACCCGCTCCAGATCGCGGAACGTCCCGAAGTCCACCGACCCAGGCCAGCCGCGCCGCCCGCGCATCCGGGCCCAATCCTCCCAGCCGTGCCGGCCCGGCCAGTCTGTCCAGCCCGACCAGCCCGGAGGCGTTTCCCACTCCTGCTCGCCGCTGCTGAACCGGGCGCCCGCCTCCTCGCGGAGCCGCCGCGCGTGCTCGCGGACCCGCCGGGCCGCGTCCTCCGCCCGGCTACGTCCCGCAGCACCCGCCGATCCCGCAGCACCCGCCGATCCCGCAGCACCCGCCGATCCCGCAGCAGCCGCGCCCGCCGCTCCCGCAGCACCCGTCGCGCCGCCAGATCGCGTTGACCCCGCTGACCCGGCCGACCTGGCCGGCCCCGGCTGGTCCTCCAGCCCCTCGTCCGTCGCCTGCTCCCAGGCGTCGTCGCGGACCCGCCTGGCCTGCTCGCGGGCCTGCTGGTAGTGGTCCTTGGCCTCGTCCCTGGCCCGCCGCGCCTGCTCCTTGGCCTCCTCGCGCGACTGCCTGGACTGGTCCAGCGCCTCCCCGCGGGATCGCCGAGCCTCCTCGAGCGTCTCCTCGCGGGCTCGCCTGGCCTCGTCCATCGCCTCCTGGCGGGACTGCCGGGCCTGATCGCGGGACTCGGCGCCCACCTCCTTGCTGGCCCGCCGGGACTCGCGGGCCGCCCAGGTCAGCTCCTCGCGCAGGCTGCGCACGGTCTGCCTGACGTCTTCCCTGACCTCGCGGACGATGTCGCTGACCGACGCGGACAGCTCTTCCTCGAGCTCGTCGAGCTCATCGCTGCGGCTGCGCAGTTCCTCGCGGCCGGCCTCGGTGATGCGGTAGACCTTGCGGCCGTCCACCTCGTCGTGAGTGACCAGGCCCTCTTCCTCGAGCCGGGCCAGCCGGGGGTAGATCGTGCCGGGGGAAGGCGAATACACGCCCATGAACCGGTCGCGTAGCAGCCGGATGACCTCATAGCCGTGCCTGGGCTCCTCATCGAGCAGCCGCAGCAGGTACAGCCGGAGGCTGCCGTGGCGGAATACCGGACTCAACTGGCCTCGCCTTCCATCTCTTTCTCATTATCAGGCTGCCCGCCACCGGTATGCGCACCTTGTGGCCCAGTTCGCCGCTCGGCGCGTCGAAGCAGCATGACTCGCCCGGACATGGTGGTCACGGACACATGTCCGGAGCCGGCGCCCAGGTTGCCGCTCACACTGTGCGAGGCAGGCGCCGAGGACCGCCTCAGCGCGGTGAATTCGCTGCGCACATCGCCCGACATGGAGTGCAGGTTGACCTGGGCGTCGGTCCTGGCCGGCAGCCTGAGCGTGACCTCGCCGGAGACCGTGGTGACGTGCAGCCCGCCCAGCGGGTCCAGGTCGATGTCCGCGGTCACGTCGCCGCTGACCGCGTTCGCGTCCAGGCGCTCCAGCCAGCCGTCGGCCAGCGTCAGGTCACCGGACACGGTGCTGAAGCCGAGCTTGCCGTTGATGCCCTGCGCCTCGAGCGCCCCGGACACCGTGTTGGCGTCTACGTCGCCGGTCACGCCGTCCAGCGTGATCCCGCCCGAGACGCTCTTGACCGAGGCGCGGGCGCTGATGCCGCACATCACGGCGTTCGCGCTGACCACGCCGAGCTGGGTCGCGCAGCTGCGCGGGACGGTCACCGTCACCGTGGCCGAGTGCCGCTGCGGCCGCAGCCATTTCAGCAGGCCCTCCCAGGTGAGGTTCTCGTGCGCGATCGTCAGCACGCCATCGGAGTAGGTCACCTGCAGCGGATCGCCGTTGACGTTCGACACGTCAAGCGACGGTTTCTCGTCGCTGGCCAGCACGGCCACCGAACCGGCGATGAGCCGGACCCGAAGCCCCGCCACGTGGTCAAAGTCCAGGCTCGTCGGAGCCTCTATGGTCCAGTGCGCCATCCGCCCATCCTTCGCCTCTGTCTGCCTATCACACCCTAACGATATATCTCATCTTCCCAAAGTCAAGACATATCGCGAATGAGACTCCGAGTGAGACGATGCGCCGCCGCGGCTCGTGCGTTCCGATGATCCACGGCAGCCGTCGGCGTTCGCGTGGTGCGACAATGGGGTTGTGCGATCTCCCGTCGTGGCCGGCCGGAATGATCAGCCTTAATGAGGATCTGGCCGCTCTCCCACGTGACGCGAGCCATTAGCCGTGCCGCTCCCCATCCAGCGCTATCGGCGCCCTGTCCCTAGCGTGCGGGGCTGGCTTGCGCCGCTGATGCTGGCCGCCGCCCGGGGTCGGCGGCGCCCAGCCCGGTGGTTGCTGCCTGCGCTGGGCATGGCGCTGGCGGCGGCCTTCGCCGCGGGTGTGGCGGCCCAGTCCCAGGTCGCGGGCGACCAGAGCGCCCGAGTGGTGCTCGGCGGGGCGTCGCCGCTCGCCAGCCAGGTCCGCGTCACCTGGCCAGGACCAGTCAGCCCCACCGTGACGGACCAGGCGCAAGCCCTGCTGCGCGGGCTTGGCTTGGGGTCGCCGACCGAGGTGCTGCTGATGAACCCGGTGCGGCTCGACGGAGTGGTCGTGCGTCCGGCTGCGATAGCCCAGTTGGGCCGGTGGCTTCCCGGCCCGTTGCCCGGCCTGCTCGGGCCCTGCCGCCCGGAGCGCTGTCCGATGCTGCTCGTCGGCGGCGGCCGGGTCCCTTCGTCCCTGACCGCGATCGGCGTCCGCATCCAGGTCGTCGGCTCGTCGCCGCTGCGCTCGGCGGTCCCCCTCGAGTTCGCGCCGCCAAGCGCGGGCGCCGGGCCGGTGCTCGTGACCTGGGACGTCGCCGGACTGGACGCTCTGCCCGGGCTGAGCGGTCTGTACCGCACGCATAGCTGGCTGGCCCCGCTCACGATTACGCGGCTGCGGTGGTGGCAGCTGGCCGGCGTCGAGGACCGGCTGGCCAGCTCACAGGCTCGGCTGCTCGTTAGCGGCAGCCAGTTCAGTCTGAGCGCGCCGTTCACCACACTGGACGAGGCACGCGCCGAGGCGAGCGTGGCACCGCAGCGCCTGCTGCTCGCGGGCGGGGGCGCGATCACCGCGCTGGCCATGTTCCTCATCCTGGCTGGCGGTGGGCTTCGCCGCGATCAGCGGGCCGAGCTCGATCGCCTCCGCAATGCGGGCGCCCGCCCGCGTCAGTGTGTGCTGTTCGTCGCGGTGGAATCCGGGTGGCTGTGCGCCGCCGCGCTGAGCGTCGGCGCGGCCGTAGGGATCGGGGCCGCGGCGCTGCTGGCCTACGGCGAGGGGGAACCGGCTGGCGCGATCTTGATGCACAGCGTGATCACCCGTGCGGGTGTGATCACGCTAGGGACCGGGTGGCTGGCGGCGACCGTGCTGCTCGGCACGTTGGTATTGGTGCGTAGCGCCAGGCTGGCCGACATGCTGGCGGTGGCGGCGGCCTCGGCCCTGGTGGCGGCGCTGGCCGCGGGCACCGGCAGCGATCAGGGGCTGGCGCTGCTGCTCGCGCCGCTGTGCTGCGCGGCCGCCGGGGTGCTCACGTTCCGCGCTGCGGGGGTCGTGCTCCGGGGGACGGAGCGCGTGGCCCGGGGTGGCCCGGTGCTCCCGCGCCTGGCGCTGGTCAACCTCGCGCGCTCCCCGGGCCTGCCCGCGTTGGCCATCGCGTTCATCGCCGTCGCCACTGGTCTGGGCGGCTTCGCCCTGGCCTACCGGTCGACGCTGATCCGCAGCGCAGCTGATCAGTCCGCTGACCAGGTCCCGCTCGACGTGCTCGTCTCGCCGGGGCCGGATTTCAGCACCCCGCTCGAGCTGGCTCCGCTTCAGCGCTGGCAGGCGCTCGCGTCCGGCGCCGTGCTGCCCGTCCGCCGGACCGAAGCGAACTACACCGTTGGCGGGGGGACCGTGACGGTTGCCGCGCTCGGCATTCCCGCCGACGGGCTGACCGGGATTCACGGCTGGCGGGAGAGCGACGGTTCAGCACCGCTGACCACGCTCGCCCGGCGCCTCGAGCCGACAGGCCCGGTCCGGGTGCCTGGACCGACGCTTCCGGCCGACGCGCAGTGGCTGTCGCTGCGAGCTTCCTCGCAGGGCTTTCCGGTCGAGGTGACCGCGGACCTGCGCGATCCCCAGGGAGCGATCCGGCAGGTCGCGCTCGGAACGGCCAATGCTGGCGCCGCGGTCCTGCGGGCCCCCGTGCCAAGCGGGCGGTGGGAGCTCGAGGCTCTGGAGCTCGACGAACCCACCGGACTCGCGATCACGAACGGCCATCAGAACGGCGAAAACCCGGCCGCGGCAACACAGTCCTCGGCGCGCGTTGCGCTTGGGCCGCTGATCGTACAGCAAGCCGGCGGACGATTGCGGCCCGTCCCGCTCGGTGCCTGGCGCGGGGTAGGCGCAGCGGCCACGACCGCGCCGGCGACCAGCGGCGCCGTCGCGATGGTCGGCTTCTCCGCCACCGGAACACCTGGCGTGTTCCGGCCTGCGCAACCAACCGACACGCTCCCGGTTCCGGTGCTCGCCGATCCGAAGACTGCCGCGGCCGCAGGGCCCGACGGGCGTATCGCCCTGACGGTGGACGGTCTCCCGGTGATCGCGCGCGTCGTCGGGGTCCTCAGCCGCTTCCCGACGGTTGACTCCGACTCGGACGGCTTCGTCATCGGCGACGAGGCAACGCTTGCGGCGGCCCTGGACGCGCAGCTGCCGGGTCAAGGCCGAGCCGACGAGCTGTGGATCAGCACCGGGCACCTCGCGCAGCTGCGCGCTGCGCTTGACAGCGGGACGCTCGCCCAGCTTGACTCCTCGTTCCGCATCGACCTCGATCATCAGCTGGTCGACGCGCCGGTGGCCCGCGGCGTGTTCGGAACGCTGATCGCCACGACAGCGCTGTCCGTGCTGCTGGCGGTCGTCGGGTTGCTGACCGCGCTGCTCGGCGGAGCCCGCGATGAGCGGGCCTCCTGCGACCTCACCGAGCAAGGCGTCGGCCCGCGCGGGCTGCGGGCCGAGCTGCGAGTCCGGCTCGCGCTCGCGAGCGTGCTGGGGGTGATCGTCGGCTTGGGGATCGCCGTGCTGCTGA
The DNA here is from genome assembly GCA_963835775.1 of uncultured Actinomycetes bacterium. Classification (GTDB taxonomy): domain Bacteria; phylum Actinomycetota; class Actinomycetes; order Streptosporangiales; family Streptosporangiaceae; genus Palsa-504. The sequence goes on from CAWIHB010000024.1 coordinate 368,854, forward strand.
CGCGGCTGGCGGTCGCCAGCGTCCGCGCCGCCGGGACGGTCGCCGATCCCCGCCCGCCGGTGGTGACCGTAGTGCCGTGGGCGGAGCTGGCCGCCTGGGGCGTCGGCACGTTCGCGGTGCTCGCGCTCGCGGGCGCTCTGGCGACCCGGGCCCTAATCGGAAGCGTCGTTCGATGAGCGAAGCAATCGTCGAACTGCGCGATGTGTTCTGCGTTCACCGCACGAATCAGGGGGACGCGGCGGCGCTGGCGGGGATGAATCTCGAGCTGGGCCGCGGCGAGGTGCTGTGCGTGCTCGGTCCGAGCGGTGCCGGGAAGAGCACTCTGCTGCGCGTAGCCGCCGGGATCCAGCAGCCGTCGGCCGGGATCGTCCGCGTGCTGGGCCGTGACATCGGCCGGATGCCGGCGCGCTCCCGGTCGCGGCTCCGTCACGAGCTGATGGGGTTTCTCCGGCAGCACACCAACACGGCGCTAAGTCCGGATCTCCGCATGCGTGACGCCGTGGCGTTGCCGCTCGCGCTGCGGGGGATGCCGAGGCGGGAGCGCCGCAAGAGAATCGATGAGCTGTTCGAGGCCGCGGCGCTGACGGACCGGGCTGACGCACGGCCCGCAGAGCTGTCCGGTGGCGAGCGCCAGCGGTTTGCGCTGTGCGCAGCCGTCGCCCACCGGCCGGCGCTGCTGTTCGCCGATGAGCCGACCGGCGAGCTCGATGACGCCAGCGCCGGCGCCATCCGCGCACTGATCGTCGAGCTCGTCCGCATTAACGGCACGAGCGTCATCCTGGTCACCCACGATCCGGCGACCGCAGAGCTCGCCGACCGCACCCTGCGGATTCGGGATGGGCGGATCATCGGCGACCGACGTTGCGGAGAGGAAGCGCTCGTGATCGACAGCGGCTGGCTGAGGCTTCCCCTCGATCTGCTCGCTCAGGCCGGCATCGGGCGCCGCGCCCGCGTGCAGCCGGCCCCGGAGGGGGTGATCGTAACCCGGGCAGCCAGCGATTCCGGCCCGACCGCACCGGCAGCAGCCAAGGCTCCGCCGCAGCCGCCGCAGCCGCCGGAACGCTGGGCCCCAGTCCGGGTCGAGCTGTGCTCCGTGGCGCGCACCTACACCCGCGGGCTAACCCGGCGCGAGGTGCTCAGCGGGCTGACATACGACTTCGCACCCGGCCAGATGACCGCCATCACGGGTCGCTCGGGGGCGGGGAAGACGACACTGCTGAAGCTCATGGCCGGGCTCGACCGCCCAAGTTCGGGCCAGGTAATGCTCGACGGGCTACCTCTAGATGACCACACTGGCGAGCAGCTCGCGAGCCTGCGCCGGCTGCGGATCGGATACCTCTCGCAGGAGCCCGCACCGGTCGAGTTCCTCAGCGCCGAGGAGAACATCATGCTTACCCTGCGGATACGCGGCTGGGACGCGGACGACGCCGCCGAGCGTACCGGCACGGCGCTGTCCCGGGCCGGACTCGCCGACCGGGCCCGCCAGCGTGTCCACCGGCTCTCGGCCGGGGAAGCCCAGCGCCTGGCGCTAGCCCGGGCGCTGGCCGGCGCGCGCGGGCTGCTGATCGTCGACGAGCCGACCTCTCGGCAGGACGAGACCAACGCCCGGGTCGTCGCGGCCCTGCTCGCGGCCGCCGCTCACCAGTACGGCCAGACCGTGATCTGCGCCACGCACGACCCCACCGTGATCGGCCAGGCGGACCACGTCTTCGCCCTGGGCGGCCAGTAGTGATTCCTAGCAGCGACTCACAGCGCCCGCCGCCGCCGCGGTAGCCAGCCCTGAACCTTCCACTTCGAGCCGGGGCGCCCGGGCAGAAACACCATGATCAGCAGGCCCACGACCGTCAGCAGCAGGCCCAGCGTCAGCCCGAGCCGCTCGCCGTAGCCCTTGCGCTCCGACAGCCACGCCGCGGCGGCCGCCGTGATGAGCCACGCGAACAGGAAGTACAGCGCCTTGGGGCCGATTGTCCCGATGTCTATCACTCTCCGTATTTAGTCATGTGCCCAGATACGCGTTCTGGACCCCCGGGTCGTTGCGCAGGCTGGCCGAGTCGTTGGCCAGGACAATCCGGCCGGTCTCGAGCACGTAGCCGCGGGAAGCGGCATCGAGCGCGTAATTGGCGTTCTGCTCGACCAGCAGGATGGCCACTCCTGAGCTGTGGATCTCGCCGATGGTCTGATAGATCCGCTGCACCAGGTTAGGGGCGATTCCGAGCGACGGCTCGTCGAGCATCAGCAGCTTCGGCCGGGCCATCAGGGCACGCCCGATCGCGAGCATCTGCTGCTCGCCTCCGGACATGGTGCCGGCCTTCTGCCGGTTGCGCTCCTTGAGCTGGGGAAACAGGTCGTAGACCCGGTCGAAGTCTTCGGCCACCTCGGGACCGCGCCGGCGGTGGGCGCCCAGCTCCAGGTTCTCGCGCACGGTCATCCTCGGGAAACAGTGGCGGCCCTCGGGGGCGAGGGCGATCCCGCGGCTGACGATCTCGTGCGCGGGCACCTGCATGATCTGCTCCCCGGCGAACGTGATCGTCCCTCGGCTGGCCGGAGTGAGGCCCGAGATCGAACGCAGCGTGGTCGACTTCCCGGCCCCGTTCGAGCCGATCAGCGTCACCACCTCACCCGCGTCTACCGTCAGCGAGATCCCTTTCAGTGCCTCGATCGAGCCGTACCGGGTACGGATATCGCGGACCTCGAGCAGGGTCATCAGTCCTGCTTTCCGAGATAGGCCTCGATCACCCGCGGGTCCGTACGGACCTCGGCCGGCTGTCCCTCGGCGATCTTCTTGCCGTGATCGAGCACCGTGACCCGCTCGGAGACGCCCATCACGACCTTCATATCGTGCTCGATCAGCAGGATGGTCAGCCTCTTCTCGTCGCGCAGCCTGCGCATGAAGGCCGTCAGCGCCGCCGATTCGCGGGGGTTCATGCCAGCGGTCGGCTCGTCGAGCAGCAGGACGCTCGGCTCGGCCGCCAGCGCCCGCGCGAGTTCCACCCGCCGCTGGTCGCCGTAGGACAGCTGCGAGGCGACCCGGTCGAACACGGTCTGGGGCAGCCCGACGTAGGCCAGCAACTCGCGGGCCCGGGCCCGGGTGTCCCGCTCCTCGCGGCGGACCCAGGGCGGACGGAAGATCGATCCGAACAGTCCCGCCCGCATCCGGGCGTGATGTCCGATCATCACGTTCTCGACGGCCGTCATCGCCCCGAACAGGCGGATGTTCTGGAAGGTACGCGCGACACCGTACCCGGTGATCACATCCGGCCGGGACCGCGTGATGTCCCGGGAGCCGAGAACAATCCTGCCCTGGGTAGGCCGGGACAGGCCGGTCAGCATGTTGAACAGGGTCGTCTTCCCGGCCCCGTTCGGCCCGATCAGCGAGACGATCGAGTTCTGCGGGAGTTCGACCGAGACGTCCTCGACGGCCACCAGCCCCCCGAACTCCTTCGTGACGCGCTCCGCGCGCAGGACTGCGGCAGCGGACGGAGCGGCCGCAGCGGGCGGAGCGGGATCCCCGGCCGCGCTCATTCCGCGCCTTCGCCGGGCGGCAAGATCACGGTGACCTCGCCGGCCGGCGCCTCCGCGAGCTGCGCGTCCTCCGCCGCGATCTGGGCCGTCATCTCGAGCCGGCGCCGCCGTTCGGGGATCAGGCCCTCCGGCCGCAGCAACATCATGATCACCAGCAGGAACCCGAAGATCCCGAACTCCACCTGGGTCAGCTGGAAGTGCAGCCCGAACTTGCTGGGCAGGTCGTTCAGCACGTCAGGAATCAGGTAGTTGTTGATGTAACCGAGGGTCAGCCCGCCGACGAGCGCCCCCCAGATCGAGCCGAGCCCGCCGATGATCACCATCGCGAGGATGAAAATCGAGAACCCGAACGCGAACTGGCTGGCGTTGACCTCGGTGTAGTAGGTACCGAAGAACGCGCCCGCCATGCCGCCGAACACGGCGCCGACCGAGTACGCGAGCAGCTTCGTTTTCACCAGCGGAATTCCCATCGACACCGCCGCGATCTCGTCCTCGCGCAACGCGACCCAGGCCCGGCCGAGCCGTGAGTCGCGCAGCCGCAGGTTGACGAACAGGACGAGGAGCAGGATGGCGAGGATCAGCCAGTACCACTGCCTCAGGTCCAGCAGGCTGAACGACCCGGTGCCCGGGAAGTACGGCGCGTCGACGGCGCTGATGCCGAGGTTGCCGGCGGTCAGCGTCATGCCGCCCCCGACGGGGACGCTCTGGCCGTTGACGGCAACCGTGGCGATGATCTCACCGAACGCGAGCGTGACGATCGCGATGTAGTCGCTGCGCAGGCGCAGCGTTGGCAGGCCGATCAGCATCCCCGCCACCGCGCAGATGGCCGCGGCGCCGATCAGGATCAGGATGAAGTTGAGGTGAATGCCCTGCAGCGTGCTGGCGACCGGCGAGACCAGCACGTGGACGCGCAATCTGAAGAAGAACCCGGAACCGAACCACCCCAGCGAGTACGCGCCGAGCGCGTAGAAGGCGACATACCCCAGATCGAGCAGCCCGGCAAATCCCACCACGATGTTCAGGCCGAGCGACATCACCGCGTAGGTCACGGCGATGATCGTCCCGTTCATGAAGCCGCTGTCCGCCGGGAAGAAGAACGGCAGCACGATCCCGAGGGCGATGAGCGTTCCCACCAGCGCGCGATTCCACCACCGGGGCAGCCGCTGGGCCACCGCATCCCGTCGCGCCCGCAGCGCGTCAAGATATGCGCTCACTGCTTGCCCCTGGCTCGCTTCCGGGGCGCCTTTAGGCGTCGCCTTCCCTCGTCGCTCCTCCGTCGCTCCTCAGTCCAGGCAACGCCGCGCCCCTTCCGCTCGCTCATCCGGCCTCCCTCGTCTCCTCACCGAGCAGCCCGCGCGGGCGCAGGACCATGATCACGATCAGGTACACGAACACGACCGCCTCGGTCCATTGCGGGCCCATCCGCGAATCGGCCAGTGCCTGGATGACGCCGATGATGAGGCCGCCGAGCACCGCGCCGCGGACGTTGCCGATGCCGCCCATGACCGCGGCCGTGAACGCGAACAGGCCGGCCCTGAAGCCCTGGAAGTACCACACATTGGTCTCGTACAGCGCGTACACCAGGCCCGCCGCGCCGGCCAGCATGCCGCCGAGCAGGAACGTCAGCGAGATCGTGGCGTTGACGTTGATGCCCATCAGCCGGGCGGCCTCCGGGTCCTGGGCGGTGGCCCGCATGGCCCGCCCCGCGCGAGTGGAGTTGATGAACCAGCTCACCGCGAACACGAGCGGGATCATCACCGCGAACACGAGGAGGTAGCCGCGCTGGATCGCCACCCCGCCGACGGTGAACACGGTCTGCTCCACGCCGATCAGGTCGGGCACGCTCTGCGGCGAGCCCCCGCGCCAGAGCAGGCCGACGTTCTGCAGGATGAACGAGAAACCGATCGCCGTGATCAGCGACGCGAGCTTGGGCGCGCTGCGCAGCGGCCGGTAGGCGACCCGCTCGATCAGGACGTTCAGGGACCCCGTCACGATCATCGTGATGATCAGCGTCAGCAGCAGGCCGCCGCCCAGCCAGGCGGCGTTGATCCCCGGGCTCAGCCCCAGCGCCTCCCACACGCCCACGGCGGTGAAGGACCCGATCATGAACACGTCGCCGTGCGCGAAGTTGATCAGCTCGATGATCCCGTAGACGAGCGTGTAACCGATCGCGATCAGCGCCCAGATCGCACCGTTGGACAGGCCCTGGGCGAAGTTGTAGCCCAGGTTCGATAGATCGTGGTGGATCACCGGATGACCTGCCACATAGACCTGGTAGCCGTACACCAGATCGTGGACGCCGTAGTAGACCGGCAGCGCCGCGAGCGCCGCGATCAGGCCCCACCGGCCAACGTAGCGGCGAACCGCCGCCAGCGAGCGTCCCGGCGCGGCGGGCAGGCTGGGCGGAGAAACGGTTGTGGTTTCCATGGCTCCGTGCGGAGTGTCGAGCGGCGTGCGGATGGCACCTTACCGAGGTGGTGGGGAGCAGGCAGCCCCCCACCACCCCATTCTGGCCTTTAGCTGACCGTCTTCGTAGGCGTGACCGTCTTATAGAACACGGGGTCGCCGTTGGATCCGACCTTGTACAGGCCGTAGGACTTCAGCGTCGTGTCACCGTTGGCGTCGAATCCGTAGGTGCCCAGCACCGACTGAACCGACTTGTCCGCGAACAGGGCCGCCAGGATGGCGGACTTGCTGTTGCCCTGTGCGCCGAGGTTCTTGATCGTGTTCAGCGCGAGCTGCATCACCGCGTAGCCGTAGATCGCGTACGGGTCGGGGCTGGAAACGCCGTACTTGGCCTGGTAGGCGGTCAGGAACTGCTGGCCACCCGGATACGCGGCCAGGTCCTGAGTCGCGACCGTGCACTCGATCAGCGGGTCGATCGCGGCCGGGACGCCGCCCTGCGACGCGGCGGTGTAGGAGCTCGTGCACACCCCGTCAGGACCGAAGATCTTGGCCGTGGGGATCGCCGAGTGGACGTCCTTGGTGATCTGGACGGCGCCGTTGGAGACGATGCCGGAGAAGAAGAAGCAGTCGGCTCCCTGGCCCTGGATCGTCGAGGCGTAGGAGCGGAAGTTGGGCGCGGTCGGGTCGATCCCGGTGTTGCTGACGATCGTGATTCCGTAGTAGCCCTTCTCCAGCTCGAGCAGCGTGGCCAGGCCAGCTCCGTAAGCCTCCTTGTCGTTGGCCACGGCCACTTTGGTGCAGCCCGCGTTCTTCATCGCGATCAGGTCCGCGGCGGCCTGGATCGAGTCGATCGGCACGATCCGCAGGAAGGTCCGCTTCCCGGTCGGGTAGTACTTCTGCGGCTCACCGGGAGCGCTGCCCGGCAAGTTGGTGGTCAGGCCGACGTAGGTGTTGGCCGGGCTCACCTGCGGTATGCCCGCCTCGTTGAGGATCGGGATCGACACCTCGCTGGCCCCGGAGTTGAACTCCCCGATGTAGAAGACGGCCTTCGAATCCGAGGCCACCTTGCGCGCGTTCGCCGCCGTCTGGCCCGGGTCCCACTTCCCGGCCGCGGCGGTTGAGTCGTCGAGCACCTGGTAGTTCACCGTCCACTGCCCGGCCTTGCCGCCGGCCTGAGCGAGCGCGAGCTTGATCCCGTTGACCAGCGGGATGGTCTGCGCGCTCGAGGCTCCCTGCATCGGGAGGCTCGAGTAGATGTCGACCACATTGCCGCCGGCGGCTGTGCTGCTGCTGGAGCTACCGCTGCTGCTGCTACTGCTACTGCAGCTGACGGTCGCCAAGGCGATCGCGGCGAAAGCAGCGATTGCAATTGTCCGTCTCATGTTCTTCCTCTCATTTTGAGCTTGTCCGGCTGCCGCGGAGCGCACCGACCGGCCCGGTTCGGGCTCATGGCCCCGCGGCGGCCGGGAGGTGGCCGGTTTGACGGAGTCCGTTACGGCGACCGTACCGCCCTGGGAATCGATTCCAGCCAGGACCCGGGCCGGGCTAACGTCGCCGCAGGCACCTCAGCCGGCGATTTCCCTCCCTAGCGCAGAACCGGCCTCGACCTTTCGAGCGACCCGACCGCGCGCACAAGCGAGGACGACAGGGACCGTCGCCGCTGGCCGCGGTGGTTCGGCAGCAAATTGGTTAAATCAGGCCGTTCTAGCACGCAGAGCCTGCCAGATTCTGGTCTCGCGAGTACTAAGCGCAGGTAACGAACCAATTAACGGCACGCCAGCGCGGTGACCATCAGAGTTCACTACGTGACGGACCGTGCCACCACGGCCCGTTCGGGAGAAGAGATCTTTAAAAATCGTCCTCGTCGTCCAGGCGGGCGAGCCAGCTGGCCAGCCGGTCGATGGCCGTCTCGAAACCGGGGTTGAGGTCCACGAAGTCGCGCAGCCGCTCGGCCAGCCAGTCCAGGGTGACCTGCTCCTCGCCCCGCCGGCCGGCCAGTTCCTCGATGCCGCGGTCGGTGTCGTACATCAGGGGACCGCGGTCTCGACGAGCTTTTTGTGGGTCGCGGCGTGCTGGGCCGCCGAGCCCGCCGCGGGCGCGGAACTGGCGGGCAGCGACACCACGCCGACCGGCCGCCCGAGGTGCAGCGGGAGCTTGAGCGCGAAGGTCGGCCAGGCGCCCATGTTGGCCGGCTCCTCCTGCACCCAGGTGACCGACTCGGCGCCGGGGTAGCGGTCCAGCTCGGCGTGCAGCTCGGAGACTGGCAGCGGGTACAGCCGCTCGACCCGGAGGATCGCGACCTCGGTCCGGCCGGTCTGCTGCCGCCGGGCGGCCAGGTCGTAGTACACCTTGCCGGCGCACAGCAGGACCCGGCGCACGCCCGCATCCGGGCCCTGCGTGGAACTGATAAGCGCCCTGAACGACCCGGAGGTGAACTCGCCGACCGCGGAGGTGGCCGCCTTGAGCCGCAGCATGGATTTGGGCGTGAACACGATCAGCGGCTTGTGCCGGCCGGACAGCCCCTGCCAGCGCAGCAGGTGGAAGTAGTTGCCCGGCGTAGTGGGTATGGCCACGGTCATGTTGTCCTGGGCGCACAGCGACAGGAACCGCTCGACGCGTGCGGAGGAGTGGTCCGGGCCCTGCCCGTCGTAACCGTGCGGCAGCAGCAGCACCACGCCGGAGCGCTGGCCCCACTTCTGCTCGCCGGAGCTGATGAACTCGTCGGTGATCGTCTGGGCGCCGTTGACGAAGTCGCCGAACTGGGCCTCCCAGCACACCAGGGCCTCGGGCCGGGCCACCGAATAGCCGTACTCGAAGCCCATGGCCGCGTACTCCGACAGCAGGGAGTCGTGCACGAAGAACTTGGCCGGGCCGGAATCCAGCTGCTTCAGCGGCGTGTACTCAAAGCCGGTGTGCCGGTCCACCAGCACCGCGTGCCGCTGGCCGAACGTCCCGCGCCTGGAGTCCTGGCCGACCAGCCGCACCGGGTGGCCGTCGATGATCAGCGCACCGAAGCCGAGCAGCTCACCGGTGGCCCAGTCGATGGCGTCGTCCTCGACCATGGCCGCGCGCCGGTCGATCACCGGCTTCAGCCGCGGGTGCGGGGTGAAGTCGGCGGGCAGGTTGACCTGGGTGTCGATGATCCGCTTGACCATCTCGGGGGAGATCGCGGTGGGCACCGCCTCGTGGTTGACCGGGCGGTCTTCCGGCTGGGGCTTGAGCACCGTGCCCGGCTCGGGCGGCCGCTCCGCGGCGTCCCTGGTCTCGGTGAAGGCGCGTTCGAGCTGCTGCTGGTAGTCGCGCAGCGCCGCCTCGGCCTCCTCCATGGTGATGTCGCCCCGGGCGATCAGCGACTCGGTGTAGACCTTGCGGGTGGAGCGCTTGGCCTCCACCAGGTCGTACATGAGCGGCTGGGTGAAGGACGGGTTGTCGGTCTCGTTGTGCCCCCGCTTGCGGTAGCACACCATGTCGATGACGACGTCCTTCTTGAACGTCTGCCGGTAGGCGAAGGCCAGCCGGGCCACCCGCACCACGGCCTCGGGGTCGTCCCCGTTCACGTGGAAGATCGGCGCCTGGATCATCCGGGCCACGTCGGTGGCGTACACGCTGGACCGCGAGTACTGCGGCGCGGTGGTGAAGCCCACCTGGTTGTTCACGATGACGTGCACCGTGCCGCCGGTGCGGTAGCCGCGCAGCAGCGACAGGTTGAGGGTTTCGGCTACTACGCCCTGCCCGGCGAACGCGGCGTCGCCGTGGATGAGCACGGGCAGCACGGTGAAGCCGGGCTCGCCCTTGTCGATCACGTCCTGCTTGGCCCGGACCACGCCTTCCAGCACCGGGTCGACCGCCTCCAGGTGGCTGGGGTTGGCCACCAGCGAGGTCTTGATCGACCGGCCGCCGGGGGCGTTGAACGTGCCCTCCGCTCCCAGGTGGTACTTGACGTCGCCGGAGCCCTGGGCGCTGCGGGGGTCGAGGTTGCCCTCGAACTCCTTGAAGATCTGCCCGTAAGACTTGCCCACGATGTTGGCCAGGACGTTCAGCCGGCCGCGGTGGGCCATGCCGATGACGGCCTCGTCCATGTGCGCCTCGGCGGCCTCGGCGAGTACCGCGTCGACCAGCGGGATGAGGGATTCGGCACCCTCGAGGGAGAACCGGCGCTGGCCGACGAACTTGGTCTGCAGGAACATCTCGAACGCCTCGGCCACGTTCAGCCGGGACAGGATGCGGATCTGCTCGTCGTGTTCGGCCCGCGCGTGCGGGACCTCCATCCGGTCCTGCAGCCAGTGGCGCTCCTCGGGGTCCTGCATGTGCATGTACTCGATGCCGACGGTGCGGCAGTACGAGTCGCGCAGCACGCCCAGGATGTCCCGCAGCTTCATCCGGTTCTTGCCGCCGAAGCCGCCGGTGGGGAACTCGCGCTCCAGGTCCCACAAGGTCAGCCCGTGCAGGTTGATGTCCAGGTCGGGATGCTTGCGCTGGGTGACCTCGAGCGGGTTGGTGTCGGCCATCAGGTGGCCGCGCACCCGGTAGGCGTGGATCAGCTCCTGGACCCGGGCGGACCTGGCCACGTCGTCCTCGTGCCCGTACGGGAAGTCCCTGACCCAGCGGACCGGCTCGTACGGGATGCGCAGCGCGGCGAAGACGCCGTCGTAGAAGCCGTCCTCGCCCAGCAGCAGGGAGTGGATCTTCTTCAGGAACTCACCGGACTGGGCGCCCTGGATGATCCGGTGGTCGTAGGTCGAGGTCAGCGTGACCGACTTGCTGATAGCCAGCCGGGCCAGGGTCTCCTCCGACGCGCCCTGGTACTCGGCCGGGTACTCCATCGCGCCCACGCCGATGATGCAGCCCTGGCCGGGCATGAGCCTGGGCACCGAGTGGACGGTGCCGATCGTGCCCGGGTTGGTGATGGTCGCGGTGGTGCCCTGGAAGTCGGGCACGGCCAGCTTGCCCATCCGCGCCTTGCGGACGATGTCCTCGTAGCTGGTCCAGAACAGGCGGAAATCCATCTGCTCGGCCGCCTTGATGTTCGGCACCAGCAGCTGGCGGGCGCCGTCGGCGGTCTGCACGTCGATGGCCAGGCCCAGGTTGACGTGCTCGGGCCGGGCCACCGCGGGCTTGCCGTTCTCCTCGGTGTAGGCGTCGTTCATCTCCGGCATCGCCTTGAGCGCCTGGACCACGGCGTAGCCGATCAGGTGAGTGAACGACACCTTGCCGCCGCGGCCGCGGCGCAGGTGGTTGTTGATCACGATCCGGTTATCCGCCAGAAGTTTGGCCGGTACCGAACGGACGCTGGTAGCCGTGGGCACGGCCAGGCTGGCCGTCATGTTGATGACCGTGCGGGCCGCGGCGCCGCGCAGCCTGCTGACCTCGGCGTCCGGGATGGCCGGGGGAGCCGGCGGCTGAGCGCCGGCCCGCGCGGCCGGTGCCGGGGCCGGTGCGGCCGGTGCCGGTGCGGCCGGTGCCGGCACGGCCGGGGCCGGTGCCCCGGCGGCGGGCGGAGGCGGCGCGACCGCTGGCGGCGGGGCCGGGGGCGCCTGCGGGGCGGGCGGGGCGGCCACGGCGCTGATCCTGGCCTGCGCGGTGATGACCGGCTGCGGCCCGGACCCGTTGGGCAATGCGGGCTGGTAGTCGGCGAAGAAACTCCACCAGGCCCGGTCCACCGAGCCCGGGTCAGCCAGGTACCGCTGGTAAAGCTCCTCCACGAGCCATTCGTTGGCGCCGAAGTCGGCCTGGCTCACGGCATGCTCTGACGCCGCGGCCCGGCGCGGTGCGCCGGCCATCCCTCGTGCTGACCCTGGCTCGCGTGACCCTTCGGGCGTGCGCGCCTCCGCGCTGCCCTGTGGTGACCCAGAAGACTGTGGTGACCCAGAAGACCGCGGTGACCCAGAAGACCGTGGTGACCCAGAAGACCGCGGTGACCCAGAAGACCGCGGTGACCCAGAAGACTCGGTGGACATAGTCCCCAGAAACCCTCTTCCGAAGATGTGAATCGATGGCTGACGTGTACTTCTCAGGCTACCCGCGCGTCACCAGGGACAGTGCCTGAAGGACTCCCCGGCGGCGGGTGGTGCACATGTGGCCTGAGTCACGCGTCAGCCGGCCACGCGGCGGCGCGGATCTGCCCCGCGCCGGCTGGGTCGCCGGGCCCTGGCGTGCGCCGAAGTCCGGTCGTGGCGGGGTGCCGGCCGGTACCATCGCGGGTAGCGGCAAACGGGCCTTCTCGGGCCTTCTGCGGTCTAACCCCGCCTACTGCGCACTCAGCTGACGGCACGGCACAACGGCAAGGCAAAAGGTGACACAGGATCCCGCTGGCAACGCCCGGGCCGGCGGCGCCTGGGGTCCTCGCGAACCTGCGGGCCGCCGGCGCCCGCCGCCCGATCCCCGCCGCCCGGCCGCCCCGCCGCCCGGCCCCCCAGGGCTCACCGGGCTCACGGGGTCGCGGCCGGCCGCGCCGTTCCCGGCCCCGGATCGCGACTGGGGACCGGTCCCCGGCTACGAATTCGACGGCCGGAACTCCCCGTCCGGCCCGCTGCGCCGGAACGGTACCGGCCCTGATCCGGCCGCCCAGCGCGGCTCCCCGGAATGGCGTGACTCCGGGGACCAGCCGCGCCGGTTCAGGTACACGCCGACCACCAGCGGACCGCCGCCCGGGCCGCCGCCGTCCCGGCCGGCGGGCGCGCCGGTCAAGCCCGGCTTCGAATTCGACGCCGCCGCACCCCGGACCGGCCGGACGACCAGGCCGCCCCGCCCGGACCCCTTCAGCCCCGGCCTGTTCAGTGCCGACTACCACAGTGCCGACTACCACAGTGCTGACCACCACAGTGCCGACCACCACAGGGCCGACTACAACAGGGCCGACCACCACAGGGCCGACTACAACAGTGCCGACCACCACAGTGCCGACCACCACGGGGCGCCCCCGCGGAAGGCGGGCACCGAGTGGACCCGCCTGCTCCGCTCGTTCGTGCCCGAGCCCGCCAAACCCACCTGGTTCAAGCAGTTCCTCTCCGCGCTCGAATTCCGCGGGCTGGCGCTGCGCGGAGCCGTGCTGATCACGACCATGATCGTGTTCGGCGTCGCCGCGGTCGTGATCTCCAACGTCAACAGCGGCGGCCCGGCCGGCCAGGCGCCGCCCCCGGCCGCGCTCGGGTTCGCCCCGGCCACCCTGGCGGGCGGCCAGTTCACCGTGGCGGCCAGCGGCCGCGGCATCAGCCAGACGCTCGGCCAGGTGGCCAGCGACGGCGCCGAGATCGTGGCCGTCGGGTCGCAGGACGGCGCGCGCATCGCCCGGGCCCAGTTCTTCGTCTCGACCAATAACGGCGCGACCTGGGCCATGGGCACGGTGCGCACCCCGGCCGGCGGCCCGCCGCCCCCCGGCTACGGGGCCAGCTTCGTGGCCGGCGGCAACGGCGCCTGGGTGGCCCTGGGCCCCGGTTCCATCTGGACCAGCCCCGACGGCCGCACCTGGACGCTGGCCTCCACCACCGGGCTGCCGCTGCGCCCCGGTGATCAGATCAGCGTGCTGAAGCGCACCGCGGCCGGCTTCATCGCCGTCGGCGCCAACGTGCCAGCCCGCGCCCAGGCCCAAGCTCAGGCCCAGGCCAGCCCGGTGGTCTTCCTGTCCGCCAACGGCCTGGACTGGCAGCGGCTGGGCGCGCAGCAACTCCGCCTGGCCGCGGGCACCGCCCAGGTGGCAGGTCTCAGCGGCGCCGCGGTCAACGGCAGCCGGATCCTGATCGCCGGCGACGTGACCGTGACCGTGACCGCCGGCCATCCCGGCCACACCCGCACCATCCCGGCCAGCGCCGCCTGGCTGAGCACCGACGGCGGCCGCACCTGGACGCTCGCCGTCCCGCCCCCCGCGCAGCCCCTGACCAGCGGCGCGCAGCCGCTGACCAGCGGCGCGCAGCCGCTGATCAGCGGGGTGGCCGCGGTCGGCACCGGCTTCGTGCTGCTGCGGCCCGCCACGGCCGCCAAGAAGCCCGCCGTCGACGTCTACCGCTCGCCGAACGGCACGGCCTGGACGTTCGCCGCTACCCTCACCGCGCCCGCCGGCTTCACCGCCGGGCTGGTCAACGGCGCCCCGGCCGGCGCCGTGGTCACCGGCCAGGCGGGCCAGACGCTGATCGCCTTCGTGACCGGCGACGGCACGTCCTGGCGGCAGGACCCTGCGTTCGGCGCCGCCGCGGCCGAGGACGTCTCCGGCGTGGCGATCGCGGGCAACGGCGCCGCGATCGCCGCCGGCACCACGGCCGGCGACCCGGACAGCCGCCAGCCCCTGCTTACCCTCCTAAACCAGCCCAGCCAGGTGGTCATGGCCAGGATCCCCGGCGCCGTCGACCCCGAACTGGCCGTCAACGCCCTCGCGGCCGGCCACGGCATGCAGGTCGCGGTGGGCAGCGCCAACGGCTTCCCGGCCGCCTGGACCTCCGTCGACGGCGGCAACTCGTGGCGGCCCGCGGTCGGCCAGACCCCGGCCGTGCTCGGCCGGCCGGGGGTCCAGCAGCTGACCAGCGTGACCCACGGCCTGGCCGGCTGGCTCGCGGTGGGCCACGTCACCGCCGCCGCCACCGAACACCCGGTGGTCATCGCCTCCGCCGACGGCCAGGTCTGGTCTGCCGCCGACGGCGCGGCGGCGTTCACCCAGAGCGGCCTGTACCCCGAGCAGGCCGTCGCCGGGACCAGCGGCTACGTCATCGTCGGCTACCAGGTCACCGGGGGCCGCACGATCGCGGCCGCCTGGTGGTCCGCGGACCTGGCCGGCTGGCAGCGCGGCGCCGACGCCGTGTCGGCCCCGGGCGGCCCGGGCGCGCTGGACGGACCCGGACCCCATGCCGCCAGCAGGCAGATGCTGGCCGTGACCGCCGGCCCGCAGGGCTTCGTCGCGGTCGGCTCGGCCGGGGCCGGCGCCGCGGCCTGGACCTCAGCCGACGGGCAGGCCTGGGCCGAGGTGAACCTGCCGCTGCCCGCCGGCGCCACCAGGACCGTGCTGAACCACGTGGCCAGCCGCGGCCGGCTGGTGGTCGCGGTGGGCACCGCGCTGACCGCCGCCGGCCAGCAGGTGCCGTTCGCGGCCAGATCGTCCGACGGCGGCGCCACCTGGACCGAATCCACCCTGCCGGTCTCGACCCTGCCCGTATCAACCCTGCCCGTATCAACACTGCCCGTATCAACACTGCCCGTATCAACACTGCCCGTCGCGGCCGTCACCGCGCTGACCGCGGCCGGGAACGAGTTCATCGCCACCGGGACGTTCGGCGCCACGCCGGGCCATCAGGACGTGGTGGTGTGGACCTCGGCCAGCGGCTCCGCCTGGAAGGCGGCCACGCCGGGCGGGCCGGGCCTGACCGGCCCCGGCATCCAGGCCATCACCGCCCTGACCACCTCGGGCGACGCGGTCACCGGCGTCGGCTTCAGCGCCTCGCCGGCCGGCGAGCAACCGGTCTTCTGGCAGTCTCCAATTAGATAGGCCCCAATCAGATAGGCCCAATCAGATAGGCCCAATCAGGTAATGGCGATCGGCTTGCCGAACACGTCCTCGCGCCGGTTGCCCAGGCTCGGCACGGCCGCCCGGGCCGTCCCGACCAGCCCGGTGTCGACCTCGCCGACCGCCACCCCGGCCGCGGGTCCCAGATCGAGGCGGACCACGCCGAGCGGGTCGACCAGCATGCTGCGCCCGATCCCGGTCGCGGCCCGGGTGCGGGGCTCGTCCGGGTCGGGCACCTGCCCGACCGCAGCCACCCACACGGTGTTCTCGATGGCCCGGGCCCGCACCAGCGTGACCCAGTGCTCCTCCTTGAACAGCCCGGCCGCCCACGCCGCGGGCAGCACCAGCAGCTCGGCCCCGGCCACCGCCAGCGCCCGGGACAGCTCGCCGAACCGCACGTCGTAACAGATCTCCAGCCCGGTCCGCACGCCGGCCAAAACACACAGCACCGGCGCCGACCCCGGCGCGACCTCGTCCGACTCGCGGTGCCCGAACGCGTCGAACAGGTGCAGCTTCCGGTACGACGCGACCAGCTCCCCGGCCCCGTCGTAGGCCACCGCGGTGTTGTACACCCGACCGTCAGGCGCGGGCTCGAACACGCCCGCCACCACGGCCACCCCGGTCTGCTTGGCCGCCGCCGCGACCCCGGAGCAAAACGGCCCGTCCAGCGGCTCGGCCGCCGCCCGCAGGTCCGACCCGAACCTGACCTGGGTCGCCTCCGGGAACACGGCCAGGTCCGCGCCCTGCTCGGCCGCCGAGGCCAGCGCCGCCCGCACCCGCTCGGCGTTAAGCGCAGGCCTGGAGCTGACCGGAATCTGGCACAACGCGACTCTCATGTTCCCCAGCCTAACCAGCACGGCATGATGGCGGTGTGACAAAAATAGGGGGGTGAACCAAGGACGACTGCTGAACCGGCGCCTCGAAGGCCTGGGCACCACGATCTTCGCCGAGATGTCCGCCCGCGCGGTCGCCACCGGATCGATCAACCTGGGCCAGGGCTTCCCGGACCGGGACGGCCCGGCCGAGATCGCCCGGGCCGCGGCCGACGCCATCCTGGCCGGTAAGGGCAACCAGTACCCGCCCGGCCCCGGCGTCCCGGAGCTGCGGCAGGCCATCGCCGCCCACCAGCAGCGCTTTTACGGCGCGCGCTACGACCCGGACACCGAAGTCCTGGTCACCGCCGGGGCCACCGAGGCGGTCGCCGCCACCCTGCTGGCCCTGGTCGAGCCGGGCGACGAGGTGATCGCGTTCGAGCCCTACTACGACTCCTACGCGGCCAACATCGCCATGGCCGGCGGTATCAGGGTCCCGGTCACGCTGCGCCCGCCCGGCTTCCGCCCCGACCTCGACGAGCTAGCCGGCGCCATCACCCCTCGCACTCGCCTCATCCTGCTCAACAGCCCGCACAACCCCACCGGCTCGGTGTTCACCCGCGACGAGCTGGCCGCCATCGCCGCCCTGGCCGTCGAGCGCGACCTGCTGGTGGTCACCGACGAGGTCTACGAGCACCTGATCTTCGACGGCGAGCACGTGCCGATCGCGCAGTTCCCCGGCATGCGCGAGCGGACCGTGAGCATCAGCTCGGCGGGCAAGACGTTCTCGTTCACCGGCTGGAAGATCGGCTGGGTCACCGCCGCGCCCGAACTGGTGGCCGCGGTCAAGACGACCAAGCAGTTCATGACCTTCGTCAGCGGCGGCCCCTTCCAGTACGCGATCGCGCAGGCCCTGGCCCTGCCCGACGCGTACTACGCCGGCCTGCGCGCGGGCCTGGTGGCCCAGCGCGACCTGCTGGTCGCGGGGCTGTCCGGCCTCGGTTTCGAGGTCTACCCGCCCGCCGCCACCTACTTCGTCATCGCCGACGTCAGCCCCCTGGGCGAGCGGGACGGCATCGAGTTCTGCCGCACCCTGCCCGAACGCGCCGGCGTGGTCGCCATCCCCACCGCCCTGTTCTACGACGACAAGCAGGCGGCCCGCACCCAGGTCCGGTTCGCCTTCTGCAAGCGCCCTGAGGTCCTGACCGAGGCGGTCGGCCGCCTTAAGACCTTTTTGGCCGAACGGCCCGTGGTCCCCGGCCCCCCGCAACGGTAGGCCTAGGCCCATGGTGGACCCCCGCCGTGGCGGTCAGGATGGACCTATGGACTTCCGTAAGCGCGGCTGGGGCCTGCTGCTGGTGCCTCTCGGCCTGCAGTACGCCATGCTCATCACGCTACCCGCCGCTCGCGCCCTCGTGCTGGCCGGGACCTGCCTGATCACGGCGTTCGCGCCCCGGTTCGCCACCAAGATGGTGCCGTTCGCGGTGCTGATCCTCGGCTTCGTCGGGCTCGGGATGATCAGGTCGGGCGGCGATGCCTCGCCGGTGCTCTACGGCCTGGTGCCGGCCACCGTCGGATCGTGGGGGGTGCGCCTGATCCTGCCCGAAGCGGTGCTGTTCCTGGCCGCCGGGGTCTGGCTCTACCTGCAGGTCTCCGGGTCGGGGTCCGACCAGGTGCGGGCCTGGGCCGGGCGGCTGGCCGGGGCGGCCGCCGGGCGGCCGTCGCGCCGGGCCTGGCTGCTGCTGCCGGCGCTGGCCCTGGCCGTGGAGCAACTCGGCCGGTGGCATTGGCTCGGCCTGCAGTGGTGGACCGCGGAATTGACCGCGGTGGTGGTTCCAGTCCTGGTCGCGGGCGCGATCCTGCTGATCTTGCGGGCGCCGAGCGTGGCGGCCATCAGCGCCGTGACGGGCCTGCAGATCCTGGGCTTGTACGGGATCATCCTGGTCGCAACCTGGACCGATGCCATGGATCCCCGCTATTTCGGCCTCGTGCAGCTGAACGGGCAGTTCGGCCACCAGGCCGCCGGGCTCGGCCAGGGCCTGGTGCTGCTGGCGGCCGGGGCGTTCCTGATGCCGCGGGTGATCAGGGAGCACATCGCGGGCGCGCCCGACCGGGAACTGGCCGCGCTGACCGAGCGGGTCGAGACCCTGACCCAGACCCGCACCGAAGCCACCGACGCCGCCGCCGCCGAACTCCGCCGGATCGAGCGCAACCTGCACGACGGCGCGCAGGCCCGGCTGGTCGCCGTGGGCATGTCCCTGCGCGCCGCCGAGAAGATGTTCACCAGCAACCCCGAGGCGGCGCTGGCCCTGGTCAGCGAGGCCAGGGAAACCTCCTCCCGGGCCCTGACCGACCTGCGTGACCTGGTCCGCGGCATCTACCCGCCGGTGCTGGCCGACCGCGGCCTGGCCGACGCGGTCCGGGCCCTGGTGCTGGACACGCCGCTGCACACCCAGCTCGACGTCGACCTGCCCGGCGAGGTCGAGATGCCGGTCGGCGCGGCCGTCTACTTTGCGGTGGCCGAGGTGCTGGTCAACGCGGTCCGGCACTCTGGCGCCCGCTCGGTCCGGATCCACCTCAGCCACGCGGCCGGCTCGCTCCGGGCCGTGCTCACCGACGACGGCGCGGGCGGCGCCGATCCCGCCGCGGGCACCGGCCTGGCCGGGGTCGAGCGCAGGCTGGCCACGTTTGATGGCATCCTGGCGGTGAACAGCCCGCCTGGCGGGCCGACCATCGTGGCCATCGAGGTACCGTGCGCGTTGTCATCGGCGAAGACCTCTTCCTGCTGAGGGAGGGCCTGGTCCGGCTGCTGTCCGCGCACGGCTTCGACATCGTGGCGGCGGTGGGCACCGCCCCCGAGCTGCTGGCCGCCCTGGTCCGCGAGCACCCGGACGTGGGGATCGTCGACGTCCGGCTGCCGCCCACGCACACGGACGACGGCCTGCGGGTGGCCCTGCAGGCCCGCGAGCAGCTGCCCGGCCTGCCGGTCCTGGTCCTGTCCCAGTACGTGGAGCAGCTGTACGCCCGCGAGCTGCTCGCCGACCAGGCCGGCGGGGTCGGCTACCTGCTCAAGGACCGGGTGTTCAACGACGAGGCGTTCACCGGCGCGATCCGCACGGTCGCCGCCGGGGGCACGGTCCTGGATCCCGAAGTGGTGCGCAAGCTGCTCGGACGGCACGCCCGCACCGAGCCGCTGACCCGCCTGACCGCCCGCGAGCGCGAGGTGCTCGCGCTGATGGCCGAGGGCCGGTCCAACGCCGCGATCGCCCAGCGGCTGTTCATCTCCGAGAAGGCGGTCAGCAAGCACGCCGCGGGCATCTTCGCCAAGCTGGACCTGGCGCTCTCCGACGACGACAACCGGCGCGTCCTGGCCGTGCTGGCCTACCTGGACTCCTGATCAGACGGAGCCGCCGCGGAGTACTCCCGCCCGGTTCGCTGCCCGCCCGGTTCGCTGCCCGCCCGGTTCGCTGCCCGCCCGGTTCGCTGCCCGCCCGGTTCGCTGCCAACCCGATTTAGGCTAGCAGTTCGTGGGTCAAGGCGTGGGCCACGGCGGCGGTGCGGCTGGTCACGTCGAGTTTGACGAGGATGTGCTCGACATGGTGCTCGGCGGTGCGCCGGCTGATGTGCAGGGTCTTGCTGATGTCGGGGTTGGAGGCGCCGTCGGCGAGCAGTCGCAGGACCTCGAGCTCGCGTGGGCTGAGGGCGGGGCGGCCCGGATCGGGGCGGGAGCGCTGGCGCGGCTGACCGGTACCGGACCGGGGGGAGGACCGCAGCGCGTCGATGCAGGCCGGGTCGAGGCCGTCCTCGCCGGTGAGGTCGGGCGGGCCGTGGCCGGCCCGCTCGGCCCAGACGTCGGCGGCGGCGAGCACCCGGGCGCCGATGGGTATGCCCGGGCCGGTGAGCCCGAGCGGATAGCCCGATCCGTCGAGGCGTTCGTGGTGGGCGCCGACGTCCGCGGCCAGGTCGGCGAGGGGACGTACCCGGGACAAGATGCGCTGGGCGTAGTAGGGGTGCAGCCGGACCGGCTCGGTGAGCGCGGCTCCGCCCTGGCGGCTGGCCGTACGGGTGTCGTCGTCGGCCTGCTCGAGCAGGCGGGGCGGCACGGCGATCTTGCCGAGGTCGTGGACCAGCCCGGCCCGGCGCAGGCGCTCCTGTTCGGCGGCCGGGAGCCCGAGGCCGGAAGCGGCCCGGGCGGCCAGGCTGGCGACCCGGTGGGAGTGAGAACCGCGCCGCGCGGACTTCAGGTCGGCGAAGTCGGCCAGCGCCTCGCACACGGCCAGGCGCCGGTCGCCGGGTAGCCCGTCGACCGGGGTCCCCGGGGCACCGGACAGCACGTCGGTGAGCGGGACCGGCTCATCGCCGTCCGGCCACAGGCCGCCGGCCAGGTCGAGGTAGGCCCCGGCCACGTCCGGATCGAAGTAGGTGCCGGTCCTGCGGCGGACCATGGCCGCCGCCGCCTCGGCACCGTCCAGCCCGCGCACCAGATCGGCGGCCAGCGCCAGGTGCAGGATCTGGGCCGGGCGGGGGATCGCCTCCGCGCGCAGGTGGAAAGCCGGGCTGCGGCCGTCGTGCCGTTCGTACTGGTAGTGGACGGCGTCCTGCACGTGATGGCCGAATCCGAGGCCGGCGGCGAAGTCGGCGGCGACCTCACAGTGCACGGCCATCGCCTCGTGCACCACCGGGCCGCACCGGGAGGCGAAGGCGGCCAGCCGGGCGAGCCGGGCGGGCGCGGTGCCGGGGTCCAGCCGCAGCCGGCTCACGGCCCAGGCCCCCATGCTGCGGGGACTGTGCAGGTCGACCAGGTTCAGGTCGAGCCGGGGAACCTGCTCATCGTCGGCGAAGAACCGGGCCAGCACCGCGCCGCAGGCGCCGCAGCCGGCATCCTTGACCAGCGCCCCGTAAAAGACGGCCTCCAGGTCCCCGGCCCCCGCCCCGAGCGCGTGCCCGAGCTGGACGCCTACGAAGGCCGTGTTGGTCCCGTGTTCCATCTGCTCGGCCGCGGCCAGGCCCGAGCCGAAGGAAAGCGCGCACAGCAGCTCAGCAGTGCCGGGCGGCTCCGATTGCGGGCCCGGCCGGTCTGCAGCCACGGCGCCGCTCACCCGGCCAACCCTAACTCGCCTCCCGGAGCCGGGCCATAGCCACGGACCGCTCACGGGTCATGTCAGTGGGTGATAAGTATCACTCCGACCGGAAAATGGGGGAACTCGCCCATCCGGGCCATCCGGCCCACCGGGCACGCTCGGTCCATGGACACATCACACATCGCATCACGCCAAACCACCGACACACCAGACATCGCACCCCGCACGGTGCAGGGCTACCGGATGTGACGATCTGGCCCGGCCAGGGAGCCTCTCGATCAGCGGCGGGCAGAGCGTGCACGCCCAGTTCACCGTGTCTGCCGGGAACATACCGAACGGGGATCCGCCTGCTGTCCACGTCTGGTCGCTTCCGGCGGAGATCACCGCGGAGTTTTCCCCGCTGTCTGGAGACATCTTTCTGGGGGCAACAACCACGCTGACTCTCACCGCGGCGCCGGATGTCTTGCCGACGGTGGCAACGGTGGTAGTCTCGGGAACCGCCGGACCCGCCCACGGCGAGTGCGCGCGGGCTTACCTGGAATCCTGATCACATGGACCCCGACCTCATGCGCGCCGCCCAGGCCGCCCCCGGCTTCATGCCGGCCGCCGAAGGCCTGGCTCTGTTCGCCGCCGCCGCCCGCTACGCGCCGGTCGGCCCCGTCCTCGAGATCGGCAGCTACTGCGGCAAGTCCACGATCTACCTGGCCGCCGCGGCCCGCGATCGCGGCCAGTTGGTCGTCACCGTCGACCACCACCGCGGCTCGGAAGAACACCAGCCCGGCTGGGAGTATCATGACCCGGCCCTGGTCGACCCGCTCACTGGCTGCCTGGACACCCTCCCCGCCCTGCGCGCCACCCTGGCCGCCGCCGGCCTGGAGGCCGATGTGGTCGTGATCGTCGGGCGCTCCGCCGACGTGGCCCGCCTCTGGGCCACCCCCCTGGGCCTGGTCTTCATCGACGGCGGCCACACCGAAGCCGCCGCCGTCACCGACTACGAGAGCTGGGCCCCCCTGGTCGCCCCCGGCGGCGCCCTGGCCATCCACGACGTCTTCCCCGACCCAGCTGACGGCGGCCTGGCCCCCTACCTGATCTACCGCCGCGCCCTCGCCTCAGGCGCCTTCACCGAAATCCGCGTCCAAGGCTCCCTCCGCCTCCTGGAACGAACCGGTCCCGGACTCTAACCGCCACCACGGCCCGCGCGCATCCCGGCCCCGTGCGCATCCCCACCCCGTGCGCATCCCGGCCCCGTGCGCATCCCGGCCCCGCGCGCATCCCGGCCCCGCGCGCATCCCGGCCCCGCGCGCATGCCCGCCCCGCGTATCCCGGCCCGCATCGGGCCGGTTATCCGCCTTCTAATCTGGTCTTATCTGATCTGATCCGATATCCCGGAACACCCCGGCCCCGCCGGACAGGCCCAGCAGCGCGTCGGCGGCCAGGACCACCGCGGCCGCGGTCCAGCTCGACCGTTCGGCCGGGAAGTGCGCCTGGTTGGCGTACTGCCAGCCGGTCCAGTAGGAGCCGTCCGGGTGGCGCAGATGCTGGGCGGTGGCGAACATCGCCGCCGCCTCCGCGCGCAGCCCGCACGCATCGAGGGCCAGCACCAGCTCGCAGGTCTCCGCGCCCGTCACCCACGGATGCTCGCTGACGCAGCGGACACCCAGCCCCGGCACCACGAACTTTGCCCAGCCCGAGGCCAGCCGCCGGGCCGCGTCCGCGCCGCGGACCGCGCCGCCCAGCACCGGGTAGTACCAGTCCATGGAAAACCGGCTCTTGTCCGCGAACGCCTCCGGGCGCGCCGCGATCAGGTACGCCAGCCGGTCTGCGGCCAGTTCCCAGTCCGGCTGCGGGTCGTCGGCCAGCTTGGCCAGCGCCACCGCGCAGCGCAGGCTCTGATGGATGCTGGAGCAGCCCGACAGCAGTGCGTACGCCCCGGCTGTCCCGTTCGCGTCGCGCTCCCACACGACCTCCCCGCGCGGGGTGCGCAGCCCGAGCATCCACTCGACGGCCCGCCGCACCGTCGGCCACATGGCCAGGGCGTGGTTCTCGTCCCCGGTCACCAGGTATTCGTGCCAGACGCCGACAGCCACGTACGCGGCGTGGTGGCTTTCCGCTGCCGGGTCGGTCACCACGCCGCCTGAGGTGGACCGCGGCCAGGAACCGTCGGCCCGCTGCGTGTCCCGGAGCCAGGCATAGGCCCGCCGGGCCGGCTCGCGCAGCCCGCAGGCGCTCAACGCCATCGCGCACTCGATGTGATCCCAGGCATCCACGTGCCCGTCCGGCCACGCGATGGCCCCCGACGTCTCCTGCGTCCGCGCGATCGACGCGCCGGTCGCCACCACGTCGGCCTCGCTCAGCGCCACCCTCCGCACCGCATGCGCCTCACCCCTCACTTGGCCGTCCCGGACTTCACCGCGTACACGACCAGGCTCTTGCCGACCAGGGGATTGAGGGCCTGCTCGGCCAGCCGGGTGACGGCCGGCTGGCACATGATGTCCCAGACCAGCATCCGGTGATAGGCGCTGGCCAGCGGGTGCTTGTCGTTGTGCACACCGACCGCGCACTTCAGCCACCAGTAGGGCGAGTGCAGGCCGTGCGCGTGATGGTGCCAGCCCACCCGCAGGCCCGCCCGGGCCAGCTTGGCCTCCAGCTCGACCTGGGTGTAGATCCGCACGTGCCCTCCGGGGACCTCGTGATACTCGGTGGACAGCGCCCAGCAGATCCGTTCCGGCAGGAAGGCCGGCACGGTGACCGCGGCCAGCCCGCCCGGCCGCAGCACCCGCGCGAGCTCGTTCATGGCCCGCTGGTCATCCAGGACGTGCTCCAGGATCTCGGCCGCGATCACCCGGTCGAACGTCCCGTCCCCGAACGGCATCGCGGTGGCGTCCCCCGAGATGGCCGTCGCGCCGGTCTGCGGCTCAGCCTCGCCCGCCTCCTGCATCGCGCCGAACATGCTCCGGACCCCGGCGAGCTCGCCGGGATCGAGGTCGAACGCCACCACGTCCGCACCGCGCCGGTACACCTCGAACGCGTGCCGCCCGCCCCCGCACCCCAGGTCCAGCACGCGCTGCCCCGGCCGGACCGGAAACCGGCGAAAGTCCACGGTCAGCACGGCGTCCCCATCGCCTCCCGGTAGGCCGCCACGGTCGCCTGGGCCACGGCCGGCCAGGCGAACCGGTCGCTCACCCGGCGCAGCGCCCGACCGGCCAGCTCGGCCCGCCCGGCCGGGTCGTCGTGCAGCCGCCGCAGCACTGCGGCCAGCTCCTCGCTGTCCGCGGGCGTGACCAGGACCGCGGCGTCGCCCGTCACCTCGGGCAGCGCCCCGGACCGGCTGACCACCAGCGGCGTGCCGGAGGCCATGTGCTCCACCGCGGGCAGCGAGAATCCCTCGTACAGCGAAGGCACGACCGCGATCTCCGCACTGGCCAGCAGCGCGGAAAAGGCCTCGTCGTCCAGCCCGTGGGTGAACGTCACCCGGTCGGCCAGCGACAACTGGCCCGCCAACCGCTCGGTTGCGGGCGCGGGACGGCCCACGATGACCAGGTGCACGTCCCGGTCGGTGGCTATCTTGCTCACCGCGTGCAGTAGCGTGCCCACGCCCTTGAGGGCTGAGTCAGCGCTGGCCACCGCGATGATCCGGCCCGGCACCCGCCCGGCGCCGCGCGGCCGGAACCGCCGGGTGTCCACGCCCAGCGGGACTATACGCACCTGGTCCGGCGGCACCCCGAAGTCCTGGCAGATGTCCCGCTGCGCCGAGGCCGACACTGTGATCAGCGGCCCCGGCCTGGCCACCCGCCGCGCTACCCGGGCCTGCATGCGGACGAAGCCGTACCAGCGCCACCTGGACAGCCGCTGCAGGCCGCGCAGCGAGGCCAGGTCGATCCGCCGGTCCACGCTGATCGGATGGTGGATGCTGGTTACCAGCGGCAGCCCGAGCCGACGCAGGCCAAGCATGCCGTAGCCCAGACCCTGGTTGTCGTGTACCACGTCGAACTCGCCTGCCCGGGCGGCCAGCACCTGCCGGGCCCTGATGCTGAACGTCAGCGGCTCAGGAAACGCGCCGCTCCACATCATGGCCGTCTCCAGCACGTCGACCCAGTCCCGGTACTCTTTCGGGCGCGGGGTGCGGAACGGGTCCGGCTCGCGGTACAGGTCGAGGCTGGGCACCTGGGTCAGCCGCGGGCCGGCATCAAGGTCGGGATACGGCTGCCCGGACAGCACCTCGACCCGATGGCCCAGCGCGTCAAGCTCCCGGCTCAGGTGCCTGACGTAGACCCCCTGGCCGCCGCAATGCGGCTTGCTGCGATAAGACAGCAGCGCGATCCGGAGCGGGCGATCCGGCGTAACCACGGATTTCTGTCCCGGGACGACCTGGCCCCGATGCTGGCACCGAACACCGTGAAATCATATGGGTACGCCTTTGGTCTCCCCGCATGCGATCCCGTAACACGGCTGCTCATCTCAGGCCGACCGTCTCCTGCCCGCCGCCCGGTTCCGCCCTGCCCCGCCGTCCCCACGGCCAATGCCTGCGCTCGCGGTGCCCTGGCCCGGGACGCATCCCGCTTATCACGGGTCATCTTCGCCCCAGCCGTAACTTCCGTTGACGAAAATAACTCCCACCAAATCGTCGAATACAGGGTTTTGGCAGCCGGAAATGTCAGAGGCGGCTGTTAGCGTGTTGTATTAGAAATCAGCACTGACCCGGCCTGTCACCAGGCCGTATACCCCGATCGGGGAGATGAAAACCAGCCGCCATGTGCACCGCCGCGCCCCCGCTGACCGCCCGCGACAAGCTCGCGCTGGCCGAGTCGCTGCTGGCTGAGCTGGCCGGCCAGGACGCGGCCGGGCAGCCGGTCAGTGTGCAGGCGGACGGGCTGCGGGCGCTGGAGCGGATCGACGCGGCCGGCGCGGCGGTGCGGGCCCGGCTGCTGCACGGCTTTGATGCCCAGCAGGGGTCGGTGTGCGATGGGCAGCGGACTACCCGGACCTGGCTGGTGAACTGCCTGCGGGTCACCAAGGGCCAGGCTGGGGAGTACAAAGCCGTCCAGGCGCTGGCCGCTCAGCATGAGCCGCTGCTGGCCGGGCTGCGGGACCGCGCCCTGACCAAGTCGCAGGCGCTGCTGCTGGCCCGGTGGACCATGGCCATTCCGGCAGAGTTCCGGGCGGAAGCCGAGGAGATCCTGGTTACCGCGGCCCGGGCCGGGGTCGGCCTGCCATCGCTGGCCGCGATGTGCGCCGAGATCCGCGAACGCACCGCGCCGCCCGACCCGGGCGGCGACCCGGACGATGACCCCCGGCTGGACCGCACCGTGGTGCTGGACACCACGATCGACGGGGCCGGGGTGCTGCGCGGCGACCTGACCGCCGAATGCGCCGCCATGGTCGCCTCCGTTCTGGATGCGCTGTCGGCGCCGGTGGGGGGCGCGGACCTGCGGACTCAGCCGCAGCGGTATCACGACGCGATCGAGGAGGCGATGCGGCGGCTGCTGGCGTCGGGGCTGCTGCCCAAGCGGGCCGGGCAGCCGGTCAAGGCGCTCGCGCACATCCACTTCACCGAACTGCTCGCGATGGACCAGGACTCGGTGCTGCAGGACAGCTGGATCGCCGGTTACCGGGCCCGGTGGGCCGCGCACCGGGCCGCCGCCTCGGCCGGGCCCAGCGACGGCGGGGCCTGGCTGACCGGCGATGCGGCCCGGGCCGTCGCGTGTGACGCGATGATCGTCCCAGTGGTCACCGGCGACCTGGACCCCGCCGCGCTCGAGGACCTGATCGGCTTGTGCGTCCGGTATGACCAGGCCCGTCACGGCCGCCCGGACCCCGCCGGGGAGCAGGCCGCCCCCCAGGACGGGCAGCCCGGCGCCGCCGCATCAGCGGAGACGCTGGGCGAGCTGGAGCAGCAGATCCTGGCCCGGGTCATCCAGATCATCTCCGGCCCCGGCGGGCTGGCCTCGTTCCTGCGGCGGAACCTGCTCGGCAAGCCACTGGCCGGCCCGTCGCTGCCCCTGGACGTCGGGCAGACCGACGAGATCCCGGTGCACCTGCGGCGGCTGGTGGCCCTGCGGGATCAGGGCTGCGGGTTCCCCGGCGGATACTTCCTCTAAACACACGCCTTAGTCCATCGGGCTAGGAGTCGTCTAGTTTCCTCCCAGGTCTGACGGACCTGCCTCCCTGGCGCATTGGCGCAGGTAGGGGAGTGTTGTAGGCTGGCCCCGCCTCGACAGGGCAGAGGCGCGGCCAGCCTCAACCTAGCTGAACTCGCCGTGGCGCACGCCAGCTACGAACGCTTGCCACTGTGCGGCTGTGAACCGCAGTACGGGGCCGCTGCGGTTCTTGGTGTCGCGTACGGCCATACCGCCGTCAGGTAGATGCGTGCACTCAACGCATGACTGGCCGTTGCCTGAGTAACTGCTTTTAAACCATTGGAGCGTCTCATTCATCCCTACCCTCCTTCTAGGCGCTCGATGACGGTAGAGATCATGCGCGTGGTGTTCGCTGGGCTCACCGAACTCCATGTAGACGAACGACCCGGGCATACCGGGATGCGCGCCGGCCTCGAAGGGGATCACTTGCAGCGTGATGTTCGGTTGTTCGGCGGCTTCACGCGCAGGTGCGTCAACTGCGCCCGCATGACCTTCGGACCACCGACCATGCGCCGGATAGCGGCCTCGTCCACGATGGCCCACACTTCGAGCGGCTCGTCACTGGCCGTGCGCCCGGCGCTGGGCTTACGTGGCGGCGGGAGACCCGGCTGTGGCCTCGGCGAGCTGGTCGTGGGCTTCGCGCGCCCGGGCCTGCGCGGCGTCCAGGTGCGCGGCCATTTCCTCGGCCGCCGCCTCGTCAATGACGGCGTCTCCGTCACCCACGCCGCCCGCACCCTGAAAATCTCCCGCTCCACCGCTTACGCGGCGCTGGTCAGCACGCGCTGACCCGTAAACAGCCGCAGGCCCACATCACCGAGATCGTGTTACCGCAGGTCAGGGCAATCCGGCCAAAAGCGGGACGGTTGCAAGTCAGATACGGTACAGTTCCACTTCCGTAGGGCATTTCTGTACCATCCGGGAGGATTCTCCCAGTTCAGAGCCCTGTTCGGCACAGCTTGGTGGGGGGGATTGTGGCGTCAGTGCCTGGTGAGTGGCCTGTGGCCGTGACCGGACGGCCTTCGGCTCAGGTGCTTGGACTGGGACCGGCTGTCAGCGGTGGCTGGTGGCGGGAAGCGGCCTCTGAACCATCGAGGTCGGATTACGGTCGGCCAGCCGGAAAGCCCAGATATATCACCCAGATATGCGGACCCGCCAGCGGGCCGCCGGGTAATCCAGGGGGCAGCCAACCGGGGGGCGTGGGCCGCGGCGTTTCCGGATGGCCTCTCAGGCAGGAAGTGAGCGCATGGATGCTCAGCGTCTTAAAGACAGCTTCGCCAAGGTCGCGGTGCATGGCGACGAGGTGCCGCTGTTCTTCTATTCCGATTTGTTCTTGCGGCACCCCGAAGCGCGCGAACTCTTTCCCGTGGCGATGAATGCGCAGCGTGATCGCCTTGTGCAGGCGCTTATGCAGATCGTCTCCAACGTGGATAACCTCAGCGAGCTCGTGCCGTTCCTCGAGGGGCTCGGCCGGGAGCACCGGAAGTTCCGCGCAGTCGCCGAGCATTACAGCGCCGTCGGGGTCAGCTTGCTCGCCGCGCTCGCTCACTTCAGCGGGCCGGACTGGACTCCTGGCCTGGAAGCCGACTGGCGGGATGCATACGGCCTGGTGGCCAAGGTCATGATCGAGGCAGCGCAGGCAGACGAATCGCTTCACCCAGCCTGGTGGGACGCAACAGTGATCAATCATGAGCTCCGCTCGTACGACATCGCCGTGTTCCGCGTTAACATGCACCAGCGGCTGCCGTACGCGGCTGGGCAGTCGGTGGCGATCGAGTCGGCGGACCTGCCACGGATCTGGCGGTTCTACTCCATGGCCAACACGCCCCGTGAGGACGGCACGCTCGACTTCCAAGTTCAGATGACCGACGGCGGGATGCTGAGCAGCGTGCTCGTCCGCGGCCTGCGCGTCGGCTCGCGGCTCCGGCTTGGGCAAGCCGTCGGCGGGTTCACGCTGGACAGGCTCCCGGAGCGGGATATTCTCCTGGTGGCCGGCGGCACCGGGCTGGCTCCCGTCAAGGCCATCGCGGAGCAGGTCGCAGAGTTGCCCGCCCCGCCCCGCGTTCACCTGTTCCTCGGCGCCCGCCGCGCTGAGGGCCTGTACGACCTGCCTGACCTGGAGAAGATGGCCGCCCAGCTGCCCTGGTTTGCGGTCGTACCCGCCGTATCCGATGAACCTGACTACCCCGGCGAAAGAGGGCTCATCTCCGACGTCGTGGCCAGAAGCGGATCGTGGGACCGCCACGAGGTGTACGTGGCCGGCCCCACCGCGATGGTCGAGGCGACGGTCGACAAGCTCACCTCCGCCAGCGTCCCCGCAGAACAGATCCACGTCGAAGACTTCGGTTGGAGCACGTCATGAGCGACAACTCCGGCAATGACGGCCGCCTGACTCCCGATCAGGTTCATTCCATGATCTTTCCCCACGGCAAGCTGGGCCGCCGCGGATACGATGAGGAGCACGTCCGCGCCTTCTGCGCCCAGGTCGAGCAGGAGCTCACGCAGCTGCTCAGCGACCGGGCGTCGCTATTCCAGCAGGTGAACCGGCTGCGCTGGCAGCTAAGAGATGCCGGGAACGGCGACCCGGGCCACGACCCGGAGACCGCCCGCCTCCAGGCGATCGAAATCATGTCACTGGCACAAAAGACCGCAGACCATTTGCTGAGCGAGGCGAACGAATACGTCCGCCAGATCGCCACGGGTGCTAAGCTGCGCCGCAATCAGATGCTCGACGAGGCCAAGGCCAAGGTCGCGCAGATGCTGGAGCAAGCGCAGGCCGAGGCCAGCAACGCCGCGGCGGCGCACATCAGCGGCACGGCCTTGGCCGACGATCCCGGGAATACCCGCGACGAGCTTGCCTACCTGCGCGTATACAGCGAGGTTTACCGTACGCACTTGCAGGCCTATCTCGAAGCACTGCTGCACAACGTGGAGCAATGGGGGCGAGCCGAGCAGTCAACCCTCCCAGCCACGTACGAGGAAATCCGGCGAGCGCGTCCACGCCCCGACCTCTTCACCCCAGCGCCCGCACGTCACGGCGTTCCAGGCTAACGACCTATTTCCCTAATCCCGCAGCGCTGCCACCCGACGGAATCTCCGCCCCCTGCGAACCGCCGAAGCCTCCGACCGGCAGCAGCATAGGCCAGACCCTGCCCGAGGGCTGCGGCAAAATAGGTGATCATGGCGCTGGCCTGGGGCCAGCGTGTCAGGCTGGCCTTGCCCTGATCCTGCTAGATCTTCGGGTGGGACCGGCGGCGTGGCTGACGTGCGGGTACGGCCTGTCGCCTTCAGACGGCCCGGTTCAACGCCGAGCTGGACGCCCATCACTGGCCGGGCACCGGCTGACCGGACGGGTGCTGCGGTATGTCGCCGAGCTAGACGACCGCTGGGGTCGTGGTGCTGGGTTCGGGTCGGCTGCGCTGAGCTGCGCCGCCAGGGATGCGTTCATCGGGTGGAGCCGCGAGCAGCAGTACGCGGCTGATCCACGCCGCGAACAACCAGCGGTTTTGCAGCCTGCCCGTCCCCACTCATCAGAATCGTGGCTGACCTGCGGATTCTCCTTGTCCGGCGACGTGAATACCGCTCTTCGCCCTGCTGGGTCGTTCTTCTCATAGCCGAGATGACCGTCCATCTCGCCTCCCAGGGCCCCCCGGCCACCATTTTGGTCAGCTTCCCGAGCAGGCCCGCCCCGCGCCGGTCAGCTTCAGCCGCCCGCGCGGGCCCGCTCGGTCAGCTCGCGCAGCAGCTGCCCATCAGCCGCCGGCAGCTCAACCGGCTCCCGGCCCTGATCCGTTGTCACGTCAGTCACGGTCACTAGTGTCTCCTTCATCTCAGAAGTTACACCGTTGAGATCACAGTTCCCTGTGAGCGCCGCTCGTGCGCAAGGCGCCCCCTCTGGACTCATGCACGCGGCGGGGAAGGTCATGAGAAGGTCCTAGCCGTCAGTCAGCCTGAGGGAGGTGGCGGCGCCGAAGTAGTCTCCGCCTTTGCGGTGCGGATCATCAGTTCCCCAGTCCCGCCGCTGCGGTACCCGTTGGAAACGGGGAAGGTGCTTGCGGCAGTGGATGTACGCCTCGTGCACCTCGACCGCCACCCAGTGCTCGGTCTGGCAGCCGGGCGCGCCGGTGTCAGCGGTTAGCGCGGGGAAGGTGCGGTTTGCCTGCACGGGGTCAAGCACGGACGCGGCGCCGTTGATGTGCAGGCCGATGAGAGCTTCCACGAAGTCAACGATCAGGATGCCGATGTGCGGGTTTTGCAGCATGTTGCCCAGGCTGGCCATGACGCCGTTGCCCCGGTATTCCGGGTAGGCGATGGTGTCGGCGCCGAGGACTTTGATGAACCCTGGCGGGCCAGCGCGGAAGCTGCAGTCACATTCTCCTGCGCCATCGGCGGTGGCGATGAAGAGCGTCTCGGCTGCCGCGACGAACGCCTGCATCCGCTCGTTGAGGTAGCTGAGGACCTGGGTGCCGTAGAATTTGGTGGCCCGGCTCGTGCTGCCACATCGTTCCTGGAGGACGTGCTCGCCGGCTGAGCCGGGCTCGCTGTGGGTGACGTTCATGGATCCTCGCTTTGCGCGTAGGGCATAGGCATCGGTGGGTGCCGGTAGAAACCGGGCCGCAGGTCTGCGTTGTCGTAGTAGCGATGGAATACGCCGCATGCGGAGCCTGCCAGGGGAGGAACGATCCAGCTCCAGTCCGCGTGGCACAACCGTCCCGCGCGTTCCTCGCGCCGCAGGTGGGTGAGGAACCGCTCAGACTCGGTGTGATGGTCGGTGACCGTCACCCCAGCTTGGTCGAAGCTATGCAGGACCGCGATGTTCAGCTCCACGAGTGCCCGGTCGCGCCACAGGCTGCGGTCCGTGGACATGTTGAGGCCCATGTGCCGCGCGACTGTGGGGCATTTGTTGTACCGGCCGGTGTCCCCAAGGTTCCTGGATCCGACTTCGGTTCCCATGTACCAGCCGTTGAACGGCGCGCACGGGTACCGGATGCCACCAGCGGTCAGGAACATATCGGCGATCACCGGGACGGCATGCCAGCGCAACCCAAGGTCTGCGAACCATGGGTAGCTGGGATGGGTGAGCGGTACCTCAAGCACGGCGTCCGGCGGGATAGCGAAAATCTGCGGCTCTTCCCCGGCCGCCTGGATGATCAACGGCAGCACGTCAAAGCGGTCACCGGGCCCGGCCCAGCCGAGCCGGTGAGCTAGCTCCGTGATGCGGGTGTTGATTGGGTCACCGGTTACAGTGCCGTCGCGCCGCGGGTAGCCGGCGTACCGGATAAGCTGCGAGTTCCAGACTCGTGGACCTGGCCGCCCGGGGGCGTCTGGGGCGAACACGGTGATTAGCGGCCGGATCCGGCCGCCGTTGGTTGTTTCCCGCAGATG
Source organism: uncultured Actinomycetes bacterium (assembly GCA_963835775.1). Taxonomy (GTDB): domain Bacteria; phylum Actinomycetota; class Actinomycetes; order Streptosporangiales; family Streptosporangiaceae; genus Palsa-504. The sequence continues at coordinate 401,681 of CAWIHB010000024.1, forward strand.
GGTGACGCATTCCGCCGCCACCCCAGCGGCGGAAGTAATGTTCCGCCGGTCACGGACCCGCAAGCTTTGCCAATAGAGACGGCCGATGCATCTGCTGGAGTTCCGCCACGCCACCCTGCAGGCGTACGCCAGTTCAGCCGGTGTGTGCCAGTACGTGCCGGCGATCTGGATGGCTTGCAGGACCTCGCTGAGACGCTGGCCGGGCGGCCCTGCGGCGGGATGTTCCGCGTGGAACGCGCAGATGAAGCGGGCCGCCTCAGCGGCGTCTGCGGCCTGTGCTGCCACGGCGGGTGACTGAGCTGTCATCCTTAGAGCCTCCGTTGCCGGCTGCGGCGGACCATCTTGCTGCCTGTTTGCACGTCCTTGCCCAGGTACGGTGAGCACGTCGAGGTCGCTACGGCGGATCCGGGCCTGATGTCCCGGTCTGCCGCCAGGCGGAGAGCGGGGACGTGGCCGGACGCCGCAGCAGCTCACGGAACGCCAGCGAACCCGGCCCTGGCCCTCTCCAAGAGACCGAATACAGCGTGCGCTACAAGTCCTTCCTGTCCTTGAACGTTGCTTGGGTGATCGAGGGCAGCCATATCAGCACCGCCAGAGTGGACAGGCGACGGTCGCCGGGGATGCGGCCGGATAGTCTCCTCCACGATGGACCTTGATTGGGGCCAGGCGGGTGCCTCCTGCCGCGCATCGGAGCCGTGAATAGGATGGGTTCCGCCGATGGCCAGGGGGCCGTGATAGGGCCGTGATGGTGCCTGGCGGCGGGGCCGAAAAGCAGCCAGGCACTGGGTTTCGCGTGCTGCGTGAGGGATGTGCTGACCAATCTGCCCAATCTGCCCCGAAGCGACGAGATATTTTCGTATTCTTGCTTTCCATCAAGGCACCCATGGGCAAAAGAGTCACACTGAGACCTACCCGTATGTAAACACAATCAGCACCCAAGGAAAAGTAAGAATGCTGTTGCCCGGCAGGCACCATTACGTTACTTGTAAGTATTCGGAAGTCTTGGTATAGTCCGGTGGGCAAAGCCATCGCAGCAGCCTGGGACAAGCGTGTAGCGTGTGCCTACGGCAATTCACGGCCAGTGCCAACTCGCAGGCCCATGGCCAGGGCAGACGCTCTCGATCAAACCCTCACCGCCTCCGGGCCGGGTCACGCTCGGCCTGGTGGCGCTGCAGGGCTCGACGGATACCCGGGCGTATGCCGCGAACCAGTTCCCGGCATCGCCGGACCATCCGGTCAGACTGCCGTCCCAGCAGGTCGATACGCTCCCCTGACAGCTCGAAGATCTGGGCGTGGACGTGCTCGACCACCTCTGGCGGCACCCGCTCCAGCCGGGGAAAGTAACCCAACCGCTGATGCGCTTTAGCATCACCAACAACGCCAGACGAGCCCCGGGCCGACGACCTTCGCGCACGCCCAGGACGCCCCCTCCACCGTCGGCGTGAACGCCTCCGCAAGCTCACGAGCCGAGACCATGGACGGCAGCCGCGGATACGCCGTCCGATCAACCGAAGCCATCCAGCCACCACATACGGGAGAAATCCGACCATGTGATCCAAGACACCCTAGCCCCGCAACGCTGCGCCTGCGTCTTCGCAGGTGGGCCACAGCGTCAACGCGCGCCATGATCTGAGGCTGACGACTGCTCGCCAACGCTGGTTACACCACTGGCAGTGGGACGGACTGCACAAGGTTCGGCTTGCCCGGCGGTCAATGTCGGTGTGCGCCCACAGCACGGCACGAGCGGCCCAGCAGGAAAGTACAGCAACCCGGCCGGGGCAGCGGGGACCGAGGAGATATGTCCAGGGACACAGGCAGGGCCGCGACCTCGGCAAACGCCGATGATCTACATCACTGTCATCTATTTCACACCGGAAGAGGTCACGGCAAGCCCGTCCGCACTGAACCGCCTGGCGGATCGGTGCTTGGACGGAGTTGAGCCTCTGCTCTGTCGGCCTGTCTTGTCTTCGGCCGTGCTGCTGGCCGTGCGCCCGGCGCTAGGCTTACGTGGCGGCGGGAGACCCGCCGTCAGCCGGCCCCGCCGCGGGCTGCTGAGCCTGTACCTGTGCAGGTGGCACGGAATCCTGGGTGTCGTGGTGCGCGGCCTGCAGGGCAGGCGGCACCGTCGTGGGTGCAGGAGGCGGGCCGGCAGGCGCGTTGCCGGGCCGGCCGGCCTTCCCATCCGGCGGGGAAGAAGGCGCCGGGTCGGCGGCGATGGCCGGCTTGGCCTGCGCCGCCGCCATGGCCGGGTCCGTCCCAGGCAGCTGCCCGCCGAGCAGCTGGCGCACCTGCGCCAGGTGGCTCGCGATGGAGTCCTTCTGCCGGGTGAGCTCGTCGACCTCGCGCTGGGCCGCGGCGCGGCGGCGCTCGGCGTCCGCCTTGACCTCGGACAGCAGCTGGTCGGCCTGGGTCTTGGCCTGGGTGACGATCTGGTCGGCGTTCTTCTTGGCGTTGCTGACCAGCTGCCGGGCGTGCTGGTCGGCGTCGCGGCGGGTCTGGTCGGCCTGAGCGCTGGCCTTCGCCGCGCGCTGTTCGGCCGTGGAGGCGCGCTGCTCGGCCTCGGAGACCAGCTTCTGCGTGGCCGACTGGGCGGCGGCGAGGCGCTCGGCCTCCTGGCGCTCGGCCTCTTCCCGGCGCGCCGCGAGCTGGATCTCGAACTCGGCCTCGGACTGGGCGCGCTGCGCCTCGCTCTCCTCCAGGATCCGCTGCGCCTGGCTGCGCATCTCGTCGGCCTGGCGCTTGGAGGTGGTGAGGATCTCATCCCGCTCGCGCTTGGCCGTGGCCTTCAGCTGAGCAACCTCGCGCTCGGTGCTCGTCCGCAGCTTGGCAATGTCACGCTCGGCCGCGGCCCGCTTCTCCGCCACCTCGTGGTCGGCCGTGGCCCGGAGCTTGGCCACCTCGCGCTCGGTGGTGTTGGTCAGCTCGTCGGCCTCGCGCCGCGCGGTGGTCCTGATCGAGTCGGCCTCGCGCTCGGCCGCGCCGCGCAGATCGTCGGTCTCGCGCTTGGCGTTCGCGCGCAGTTCCGCCGCCTCGTTCTCGGCGCCCGCGCGAAGCTCAGCCGCGTCGACCTTGGCCGCGGCCTTGATCTCGTTCGCCTCCGACCTCGCCGCCTGGACCAGCTCGGTGGCCTGCTCCTCGGCGAGCCGGAGCAGCTGCTCGATCCGGGTTCCCAGGCCCGAATAGGTGGGACGCTCCCGCTCCTGGAGCTGCCGGTGCGCCTGTTCCAGCTCACCCCGCAGGGCCTCGGCCTGCTCACGATGCGCGCGCACCTCGGCTTCAATCTGCCGGATGTGCTCGTCAACCTGAAGACGGTCATAGCCCCGCATCACCGTCGCGAACTCACGCGGCGGGGCCTCGAGAAAGCTGGTCAGCTGGGCGTCAATCTCCGATTGCATGTGGCCTGATCCTGGCTGGGTACGAAGGCGACGGAATTTCGCGGCGGGCATCGTCCATGCGGGTAAGACTGCCTGGCCGGTGACAGGCACAGTACTCTTTACGTCGGTGATCTGGCGGGTATTCCGGGAGTTCTGCTCCCTATCTGTCCTGGTACATGCCCTCAAGTGCGTTGTGGTGGTTTGAGCTGCGCTACGGTGAGGCGGCGGTGCGCGGCGGATGAGCTGCGATGATCACTGCGGTGCGGGTCGCAGGGGTTCCGTGCCGGGCCAGGCTCGCCGGGCCGGTGATCTAGCGCTCGGTGCTCGCGATGCGCCGCATCGAGCGATGGCCTCCACCAGGCTGGCATACCTGCTGCCAGCCCTGCCATGGTAGCTCCTTGCCCGCCGACCGGTCAGGAGGCGGTGGCCCTAGACGAACAGATCCCCGTCCGCGGCATGAGTCTTTGCGCGATGAGGGACTGTGGCCGTTGTTGTCTGTAGCGAGGCGTGGGCGGGTGAGGCATCGCTGCGGCAGCCGGCGTCAGCACCGTTGATCCGGTTCGGTACCGGCGGCGCGGCGATGGCGCGCGGCTGCCCGGCGCGGGGCTGGTGATGACCGGCGCCGAAGTGGCGCCGGCCGCAGGATCCGTTTTGGCCCGGGTCGCCCGGTGGCCGCCGGACCGGTGGCACCCGGCCAATGTGACGCTGGCCGCATGCTGTGGACCGGCCGCGACGTATCGTCAGACCGTGAGAATCCGCGGCATCACGGCTGGTGGCCGGTTACGCTGCAGGTACGGGCTGGCGCCCGGAAGGTCCCGCATGCTGGCGGGTCACAAACTGGGCGGGACGGCTGCCGGTCGTGGCCGGGCAGCGCCGCGCGGCGCGGACCTGGGGCGGGATCGGCAGGGAGGGCCGGGGGTGGCTGAGGGGTGATTACCGGTGAGCTGCTCGCGCTGACGCGGCGATGCGCCTCGGGCGCGCTGAGGGTCCGCGGCGATCCCGGCGGGATCATCTACCTGAGCCGGGGCCGGCTGGCCTTCGCCGAATCGGCTGTGGTCCCGGATCTGGGGTCGCGGCTGGTGCACTCACGTCGCCTGCTGCAGGACCAGTGGAGCCGCGCCGATCAAGACGCCGGTCCGGGCGGGAGGGCGGGCGCTGTGCTGGTGCGCCGGGGGCTGATCGACGCCGCCGAGTGGCAGGCCCTGCTGCGGTCGGAGGCCCTGGATGCGCTGGTGGTGCTGGCGGTGCAGCTGGCCGCCGGCCCACCGGAGGCGGGCACCTGGTTCGCCCCGGGGCAGGGCGGCTGGCCCGTCTCGCTGGGCCTGGAGGCCGGGTCGGCCTGGGCGTATGCCAAGCAGGAAGCCGAGCGGCTGGCCGGGAACGCCGTGGTGCCCGATGCCCGGCCGCGGCTGTGCGGTCCGGGCCCGGCGCTGTCCGCCCGCGCGGCGGCAGTGCTGGCCCAATGCGACGGCCGGGCCACCGTCCGGGAGCTGGCCTGGCGCAACGGCCTGGCGCTGTACGCCGTGATGGACTGGATAGACCGGCTGATCGACGACGGCGTCTGCGCCCTCGGCGGCCAGCCGGACCCGGCCCGATCCCTCGCGCCAGGGCAGGGCCAAGACCGGCCGGGCCCACCCCGTCCGCCGGGCAGCGGGGCACCGGGCAGTGGCGCCGCGATGCCGCACAACCGGCTCGGCGCGGGCATGCGGTGGACGCCGCCGGATCCGGAAGTGCTCGGACGGGTCCTGGCAGCGCTCAGGCGGCTGGGCTGATGCCCGGCGCCAGCGCCTTGGGTATAGCGCCTGTCCCGTCAGGGCAGCTCAATCCAGGGTGAGTCGTACGCCGGCGGCTGTGACCAGTCCGCCGCCGGCTGTGAACCGCATCATATCCAGCACCGGGCCGACGGCGGCCCGACCAGCTTGACCAATCTGAAGGACTGGTGCTGGTGGCACCATCACGTGGTCCTGCACCAGCTCGGCTGGGCCCTCACCGTCCACCCCGACGGCACCAGCCAGGTCACCAGCCCCGACGGGAAGATCATCCGCAGCCACAGCCCCCCACCAGACACCGGGTAAGCGTTACCCACCGGGCGGCGGGTGGTACAGCCAAGATCGCCGTCGAGTTCCAGTCCGGGCTCTGCATGGCCGCGTTGATGATCGAGGTCACGTAGGCCTGACCTTGGTGCACGCTGGCCGGCGGATGCTCGCTATCTGGCCCGGACGGCGTGATCCAGCTGACCGCGAGCAGCGCGCAGGCCGCCAGCCCGGCACCCGCCAGAGTGCCAGGGAACCGGAGCCGTCGGCCACACTGATTACCAGCCACTTCATCGAAGCTGGCACGGCACTGAAATAGTCCGGTATGCAGAGCGTGGAAAACCATGAGCCGCCCGTGAGGACACGACGTGAACCCGGCCGGCCACGGGCGAAGGTAGATGGCCACGAGCGGAGGTAGACGGTGACGCACAGGTTCCCGGCGCTGATCGCGGCGCCCGCCCCGGCCCAGGGGCGGCTCTGGCTGACCGGGGCGCGGCTGTTCGACGGGACCGGAGCACCGCTGCGCGAGCGGGCCGCGGTCCTGGTCGAGGACGGGATCATCCGCGCGGTCACCGATGCCGCGCAGCCGGGCCCGGACAGCGCCCGGCTGATCGACCTCGGCGGGCGCGTCCTCATGCCCGGGCTGACCGACGCGCACACCCACGCCTCGGGCTCGGTCCCGCATGTGGCCAAGGGCGCCGAGGCGCCGCTGCCCGGCGTCGACGCGCACTTCCTGCAGGCTGAGCTGCGCGACTACCTGCGCTACGGAGTGACCACCATCCGGGTGTGCGGATCGCAGGGACTGCTCCCGCAGCAGGCCCGGCAGGCCATGCGCTACGGCGCGTTCCGCGGCCCGCGCCTGCTCACCTGCGGGAAAATCATCTCGGCCACGGCTCCTGGCGGGCGGTTCTACAGGGACATGTACCGGGAGGCCGACGGTCCTGACGACGTGCGGCGAGCCGTCCGGGAGCAGATCAGGTCCGGGGCCGACTTCGTCAAGGTCATGACCACCGGTGCCCGCTCCAACGAGCTGGAGGACCCGGAACCGCTGCAGTTCACCGAGCCGGAACTGGCCGCCGTGACCGACGAGGCGCACCGGCTGGGTTACCGGGTCGCCGCCCACGCCGAGGGCCTGGACGGCTGCGCGGCCGCCATCAGGCACGGAGTGGACACCATCGAGCACGGCATGTACCTGCACGAGCGGCCGGACCTGCTGGCGGCCATGGCCGCCAGCGGCCAGGTGCTGGTGCCCACCCTGTCCGGCTACTACTGGATGGCAGGCCTGGGTGAGGTCGTCGATCCGGCCGGGGCGCCCGCCGCGCCCGATATGCCGCCGGTCCTGGCCGAACTGGCCCAGCGCAACCTGCGGGAGGGCGCGGCCAGCATGCGCGCGGCCCACCAGGAAGGGGTCAAGATCGCGTTGGGCAGCGACATGAGCCTGGCCACCGGGCTGGAGCTGGAGCGGATGGTCCACCATGGGCTGACCCCGGCCCAGGCCCTGACCGCCGCCACGAGCATCGCGGCCGAGGCGCTGGGCCTGGCCGAGCACCTGGGCACGGTGGCCGAGGGCCAGCCAGCCGACCTGATCGTGGTGGACGGCGACCCGCTGGCCGAGCCCGGTCTGCTGTCGGACCCGGACCGCATCTGGCTGGTCCTGCAGCTGGGCACCCCGGTGGCCGGCGCTGCTGGCCAACCAGGACTTCCGGGCTGACGGACGGACGGCCGCCGCGTAGCCTGCAGGCATGTCCGCTCGGCCACCCCAAGGGAGGCCACCCCAAGGGAGGCCACCCCAAGGGAGGCCACCCCAAGGCCGGTACGCCGTCGCCTGCGTCTACCTTGCGGGCTACCTGCTCACCGAGCTGATCTACGTGCAGCTGACCCCGGCCGCCCGGGCGTCCCTGACCGCCTGGGCCAGCACCAGCGTGGCCAACCTGGAGCACGAGCCAGTCGGCCCCCTGGTGGTCTCGGCGTTCGTGGGGCCCGGCAACTACCTGGCCTGGCCGGTGCTGATCGCGGTGGCGATGTTCGGCGCCAACCGGGCCCTCGGCAACGTCCGCACGGCGCTGATCTGCGTGGCCGGGCACGTGATCGGCACCGGAGTCAGTGAGGGCATCATCGCCTACCGGGTCAATGTCGGCCAGCTGCCCGCGGCCGACCGGTACCTCACCGACGTCGGCCCTTCCTACGTGGTGGTGTCGGCCATCGTGATCGCGGTGGCCTGCGGGACCCGGCTGGTCCGGGTCACGGCCGCGCTCGACTTCGCCGCCCTGGTGTTCGGCGGTGACATCTTCGGCGGCCTCAGCCACGGCGACGTGTCCGCCGTCGGCCACCTCACCGCCCTGGCCGCCGCGGCAATAACCGTCGCGCTAACCCAGATCAAGCGCAAAAAGGCCTCAGGCCACGTGACCGACGAAGATGCCGATCAGGTACGTGATCCCGGCGGCACCAGCGCCCAGGAGCAGCTGCCGTAGCGCCCCGCGCCAGAACGGCCGTGCGGTCAGCCGCGCGACCATGCCCCCGCCCGCCACCGCGGCCACCGCGGCCAGCCCGAGCGCGAACCCGAGCACGTCCAGGCCAGCCAGGTAGGGGATGAGCGGGATCAGCGCCCCGACCGCGAACGAGGCCAGCGACGCCCCCGCCGCCACCAGCGGTGACGGCAGGTCGCCCGGGTCGATGCCGAGCTCCTCGAGCGTGTGCACGGCCAGCGCCTGCTCCGGATGCGCCGAGATCTCCGCGGCCGCCTGCCGCGCGGTGGCGGCGCTGACGCCGCGGGCGCGGAGCATGCCGGCCAGCTCGGCCTGCTCGGCCACGGCGTTGTGCTCGAGCTCCAGCCGCTCCTTGTCGACCTCGGCCTGGATCAGCTCGTTCTGGGAGGAGACCGAGACGAACTCCCCGGCCGCCATGGAGAAGGCGCCCGCGGCCAGGCCGGCCAGGCCGGTCAGCACGATCGTGTGCGAGTTCGCGCCGCCGCCACCGACCCCGGCAATCAGCGACACGTTGGTCACGAGCCCGTCCATCGCCCCGAACACCGCCGGGCGCAGCCACCCCCCCGACACGTCCCGGTGGTGATGCCCGCCCTCGTGCCCATGGGCGTCGGCGCGCGCTCGGTTGTCGGTGGCCATGCGGATTGCCTTCCCCCGTCGCCGCGGCGCACACCGCGCGCCGCGCTAGATCGCGGGCGCACGCCCTTGTGCTGCGCGCCGCGAAGACGCACAGCACAAGGGCAGATAACGGTTAGCTCTTCGCCGTGTTGTACAGGAACAGATGCCCGATCGCGGTCGGGTACACACCGGTGACGCCCATCGTTGTCGCCGTCAGGTAATTGTAGAAGTACGCGAAGATGATCGGCGTCTCGTTGAGCAGCAGCTGCTCGATCTGCCCGGCGATGGTGCGCTGCGTGGTCAGGTCCGGGGCCGCGACGTACTGCGCGACCAGGCTGTCGTACTGGGAATTGTTGAAGCGAGCCGCGTTCCACGCGCCCGTGCCCGTTTTCGTGTTGATCGTCTCCAGCGGCGCGCCCAGGAACACGTTCGGCACGCCGCGGTGCCCGTAATCGACCAGGCTCATGGTGCCGTCGAGCCAGTCCGAGGTCCCGAACTCGAAGTTACCGTAGTACTTGGATTGGGCTTCCACGTTGAGGTTGATCTTCACTCCGATGGCCGCCGCGGACTGCGCCACGATCTGCGCGAACGACGGGATCTCCTGGATGTTCTCGGTCACCAGCGAGGTGGTGAATCCCGAGGGATGCCCGGCCGCGGCCAGCAGCGACTTGGCCTGGCTGATGTTCTGCGCGCGCTGAGCGACGCTGGTGTTCGTGGAGGGGAAGACCGGCGCGAACGGGCTGTCGTTGCCGAGGTCGGCGAGGCCCTTGAACAGCGCGGTGACGATCTGCGGCCGGTTGAGCGTGAGCGCGATCGCCTGGCGTACCCGGGGGTCGGTGAACGGCGCCTGGTCGTTGCGCATCGACAGCTCGCGGTGCGCGCTCGACTTCAGCTTGATGACGTTGTAGCTGCCGTCCAGCAGCGCCTCGCCGCCGAGCACGGAGAACTGCCCGAGGACGTCGATCGTCCCGCCGGTCAGCGCGAGGATCGACGGCGGCTGGGTGTCGTAGAAGGTGAACTGGGTCTGCGACGGCAATGCCTTGGTGCCCCAGTACGAGTTGTTGCGGGTGAAGGTGGCACCCACCTTGGGCGTGTACGAGCCGAGCACGAACGGCCCGGTGCCGATGAACGTGCTCTGCCAGCTGGTCGGGGCGGTGCTGTTCGGGATGACGATCGTGTTGTAGTTGTCGGAGGAGACCAGGTACGGGAAGTTCCCGTTCGGGGCCTCGAGGTGGAAAGCGACCGTGTAGTCGTCGACCTGCACCACTCCGGACGGCTTGACCACGCCGCCGAACGCGGACAGCGCGGCCGACCCCGGACCCGTGTACAGCTTGAAGCTGTAGACCACGTCGGCGGCGGTCAACGGGGCGCCGTTGTGGAACTTGACGCCCTGGCGGATCTTGAACGTCCATACGTCAGCGGCGGAGTTGGGCGACCAGCTCGTGGCGAGCACGGGCTTCAGGGTCAGTGTCTGGTCGGACAGGACCAGGTACTCGCCGGTCTGAGCGAGCATGTCGAGCCCGCCCTGGTCGGCCACGGTCAGCGGGTTGATCGCCGCGGCCGGCGTGGTGATGCCGGCCCTGATCACCGCGCCAGCCGCGCCGGTGGCAGAGCTCGATGCACTCGACGACGAGCTCGACCCGCTCGACGTCGAGCTGCTGCTGCAGGCCTCGAGGATCGACCCGACCAGCGGGACGGATATTCCGACGACGCTGGCGCGGCGGATGAAGTCGCGGCGGGACAGCCGCCCGGCGGCGAACTCGTCGATGATGTGGTTAGCGATCTCACCCTGGCCCTGACGCAGGCGCGCCAGCCGGCGATGGTTGATATTCGGTGTCACCAGGAGCCTCCCTGTTTCCTTTTTTACTTCGGGTCATTCAAAAATCCCGGGACGGTCGTCGCCGCGGCACGCAGCGGCCGCTCGCACGGGCCGCAGGCCCATGCTCGTTAGCCGCTTTCCGAATGGGGGGATGAGACGGATGGGCTGCGCTGGAGTTCCCGCAGCTCGGCGAGCGGTATGTGACAGCGGATCTGATGCCCAGGCTCGCCCTCGAGCAGCGGTGGTTCAGTGGATTCACAGATGCCGGTCGGCAGCTTGCGCGGGCACCGGGTGTGGAACACGCAGCCGCCCGGCGGGTCGGCCGCGGACGGGATCTCGCCGGTCAGCCTGATCCGGTCGGGCCGCTGGCCGTCGAGTGACGGCACGGCGGAGAACAGCGCCTCGGTGTACGGGTGGTGCGGTCCGTCGAAAACCGTCTCTGACGGCCCGACCTCCATCACGCGGCCGAGGTACAGCACCACCATCCGGTCCGACAGGTACCTGACCAGGCCCAGGTCGTGCGAGATGAACAGGTAGGTGGCCCGCTCTTTCTGCTGCAGGTCCGCCAGCAGGTTGAGGATGGCGGCCTGGACCGAGACGTCGAGCGCCGACGTCGGTTCGTCGCAGACCACCACCTCCGGCCTGGCGCCGAAGGCACGCGCGATCGCCACCCGCTGCTTGAGCCCCCCGGAAAGCTGGCTCGGGCGCAGCGGCAGGTACCGGTCCTCCAGCCGGACCGAGGCGATCAGCTCTTCCAGCCGGTCGCGCAGGGCCGAACCCGACAGCCCGGCCAGCCGGGACAGCGGACGGCTGATCACGGCCCGTACCGTGTGGCGCCGGTTGAGCGCCGAGTCCGGGTTCTGGAACACGATCTGCAGCGCACGCAGGATCTCCCGCGGCCGCCGGCGCGCGTCCGCGCTGAGCGGCTTGCCGTGCAGGGTGACGACCGAGCCCTGATCCGGCGCGGTCAGCCCGAGCAGGACGCGCGCGATCGTGGTCTTGCCGCTTCCCGATTCGCCCACCAGCCCCAGCGTTTCGCCTTGCTGGATGGACAGGTCGACTCCGGCTAGGGCCCGGACCCCGCCCGCGAAGGTCTTCGACAGTCTCTCGACGACCACGAGCGGATCGTGAGTCCCGCCCGTCCCGTCGACCGTCGGCGCCGCGACCGAGGAAGGGGTGGCCCGGGGCAGGTCCGGCGCTTGCTCGTGGAAGTAGCAGCGGGAGGTCCGGACCTCATCGACCGCGAAGAACGGCGGGTGCTCCTGGCGGCAGCGATCTTGCGCGAGCCCGCACCGGGGCGCGAATATGCAGCCGGTCACGGTCAGGCCGGGCGTCGGCTGGAAGCCGGGGATGCTGTCCAGCCGGTCGGTGTCCTTGCGCTGCCCGCGCCGCGGTATGCAGCGCAGCAACCCGACCGTGTACGGATGCCTGGGGTTCTCGAACACCGCGCGGGCGGGTCCCTCCTCGACCAGTTCGCCCGCGTAGAGCACGCCGACCCGGTCGCACATCTTGGCGATCACCGCCAGGTTGTGGCTGATGAACAGCACCGACGTGTCAAACTCCTGGCGCAGCACCGCGACCAGGTCGAGCACCTCGGCCTCGACGGTCGCATCCAGCGCGGTCGTCGGCTCGTCCAGGATCAGCAATGACGGCGAGACGGCCAGCGCCATCGCGATGACCGCCCGCTGCGCCATCCCGCCGGACAGCTCGTGCGGATATCGCCGCATGACCCGGCCCGGGTCCGAGATCTGCACCTTGCGCAGCATGTTCTCGGCCGAGGTCATGGCGTCGCCGGATGACTGGCCAGCGATCTCGAACACCTCGGCGATCTGCCGGCCCACCCGCATCGACGGATTGAGCGCCCGTCCCGGCTCCTGGTACACCATCGAGACGGTGCGCGCCCGCAGGTCACGCAGCGCGGATGCGCCCATCGACAGCGGGTCCAGCCCGTTGATGCTGATCGTTCCGGCGCTTACCCGTCCGTTGCTGGGCAGGTACCGTACCAGCGCGAGCGCGGCCGTGGACTTGCCGGACCCGGACTCACCCACCAGCCCGTAGGACTCGCCGCGGCTGATCCGGAACGACACGTCCCGCAACGCGAGGCGGTCCTGGCCGCGCACCCGGTAGGTGACGTTCATGTGTGAAACGGACAAGGCCGGCGCCTGGTCGGCCGGCGTTGGCGCAGCGACGCCCAGATCCGCGGTCATGACGCCAGCACCTGCTCGATCGAGTCGGCGATGAGGATGACCGCGGTCACCAGCGTGGCGATGGCCAGCGCCGGGAACAGCGTCTGCCACCAGTAGCCGGCCGGCAGGCCGATGTAGTTGGCCGAGATGTCCGCGCCCCAGTCGGGGGTGGGCGGCGCGATGCCGAAGCCGAGGAAGGACAGCGTGGCCAGCGCGAAGACCGCGTAGCCGAGCCGGACCGTGAACTCCACCAGGATGGCGGGCATGACGTTGGGCAGAATTTCGGCGAACATGACGCGCGCCGGGTTCTCGCCGAGCAGCCGGGCGGCGGGCACGTAATCCATGCTCCGCTCGACCAGGACCGCCGCGCGCACCGTCCGCGCGATCAGCGGCGTGAAGACCAGGCCGATGATTACGGTGATCCCCACGATGGAGTGGCCGACAGACACGACGAACAGGAACGCGATGATCACGAAGGGAATCGCGAGGAAGGCCTCGACGAGCCGCCCGGCCACCGCGTCGAAGGTGCCGCCGATATAGCCCATGGCCAGGCCGAGGGCGGTGCCGAGGACGGTGCCCAGGATGGTGGCCAGCGGGGTGATGATCAGGATGTCCCTGGCCCCGGTGATGACCCGGGACAGCACGTCGCGGCCGAGCGGATCGGTGCCGAACCAGTGCGCCGCAGACGGGGCGGCGTTGTTGAACAGCAGTTGCTGCGCGAGCGGGTTGTACGGTGCGAACAAGTAGCCGAACACGGCGCAGACCACCCAGAACAGCAAGATGCCCGCGCCCATGTAGAACATCGGCCTGCGCAGCAGCAGCTGCCATCGGGCCGGCGTGGCCCGGGCCGCGGCCGCCACCGCCGCCGCTCCGGTGGCCCCGAGATACCCGCCCGTGCGATCGAGCGGCGCCACCGGCGCGACCGGATCTGCCGGCGACGGGACGCCCGGCTCGGCCGGCTGCGGGACGGAGCCGCTCATTGGCTGCCCCCCAGGCGCAGCCGCGGGTTGAGCGCGGTCAGCAGCAGGTCCGCTATCAGCGTGGCCACCACGTAGACGACGCCCATGATCAGGACCCCGGCCTCCATCATCGGGAAGTCGTGGGCTGTTGCGGCCTTGTAGATGAGGTTCCCCAGGCCCTGGTAGTTGAACAGCGTCTCCACCACCACCAGCCCGCCGATCAGGTACCCGGTCTGGGTTGCGATGACGGTGATGGTCGGCAGCAGCGAGTTCCGCAGCACGTGCCGGCGGATCACTGTCCTTCGCGGCAGCCCCTTCAGCACGGCGGTGCGCGTGTAGTCGGAGTTCAGCACGTCGATGGTCCCCGCCCTGGCCATACGGGCAATGTACCCGAATAGAACAAAGACGAGCGGTATAGCCGGCAATATCAGGTGCTTGAGCTGGTCCAGGGCCGAGGCGCCCGGCCCGGCCGAGGCGGTGACCGGCAGCCACTTCAGCTCGACGCCGAACACTACGAGGAGCACGATGCCGGACACGAACTCGGGCACGGTGGACAGCGAAAGCCCGGTCACCGAGATGGCCCGGTCCAGGCCGCGGCCCGCGTAGAGCGCGGCGATCACGCCGCCGGCGATGCCGAGCGGCACCACGATCACGAAGGCGAGCACGGCCAGCTTGACCGAATTGATCAGCGCGGCCCGGATGAAGGGCTCGACCGCCGTCTGGTAGGCGTAGGACGTGCCCAGGTTGCCGTGCAGCAGGCCGCCGAGCCAGCTTCCGTACCGGGTGAGCAGCGGCCGGTCCACCCCGAGCTGGTGGTCGAGGGCCTGGACGGCACTGGGCGCCGCCAGGTTGCCAAGGGTGGCGCGGGCGGGATCACCGGGGAGAATCTGGCCGGCGAAGAATACGATCAAGGTGAGGAGCCACAGCGTGAGCACCATCAGCCCGAGGCGCTTCAAAAGGAACGTTGCCATCCCTGGCCTCCTCCTTGCCGGGCCGCTCATACGGAACGTTCCAGAACAGCCGAGCCTAGCTCAGTTATAGATGGGTGAGCAATTAATGACGATCGCGCTCAATGGAAGTGACCTGACTGTTACGCAGGTCGTCGCGGTCGCCCGGCATGGTGAGAAGGTAATGCTCGCGCCCGGGGCGAAAACTGTCGTGCAGAAATCGCTGCTAGGGGACAGCACATGATCGGCGCTGTATAACAGCGAGATAGACCCGGTCACCGCCCGAGGGGCAAACCGGGCCGAAGGCACCGCACCGCCGCCGCCCCCGCGACCGCCATCCCAGGAGCCGCTGTGTCCGCTATCGACGGATTTGTCATCACGCCGAGGCCGACGGCGCACTTCGGCCCAGGCTCGATCGAGCAGCTGCCGGCCATCATCCGCGCCATCGGCGCCGAAGCCGTGGTCATGGTGACCGATGCGGCGCTGGCCTCGACGCCGGTACTGGCCATGGTCGCCGCCCTGCTGGCCGAGGCCGCCGTACCGGCCCGGGTGTTCTCCAGCGTGCACCAGGACCCCAGCACCGGCGACCTGGCCGCGGGCGCCGCGGCGGTGGCCGAAGCGGCCGCGGGTGCCGCGGCCGTGGTGCAGGCCGCCGCGGTCACCGCGACCCTGAGGCCCTCTGCGCCCCTCGTCGCCCCGTCCGCCCCTTCGCCGCCCTGGGCGGTGCCGATCGCGCTGGTCGCGGTGGGCGGGGGGCCGTGCATCGACGCGGCTAAGGGGATCGCCATCGCCGCGGTCAATCCGGAGCGCGGTCTGGACCTGGACTGCCGGCACAGCTTCACCGGGCTGGCGCTGCCCATCGTGGCGGTGCCGACCACGGCCGGGACGGGCGCGGAGGCCAGTGCCTTCGGCCTGGTCACCGACCCGGCGGCCCGCCGCACGTTCTACCTCGGCCACCCGAGCTCGATGCCGGCCGCCGTCATCCTGGACCCGGTGCTGACCGTGGGCCTGCCGCCCGATGTGACCGCCGCGGCCGGCCTGGAGGCGCTGACCAACGCGCTGGAGTCCTACCTGTCGCGGCACCCCAACCCATGGTCGGACGGGATCGCGCTGCAGGCGATCCGGATGATCGCCGCCAGCTTGCCTGCGGCCGTCGAGGACGGCACGGACCTGGCCGCGCGGTCGCAGCTGCTGCTGGCCGCACACCTGGCCGGGGTCGCGATGGCTTATACCGGACCCGGCCTGTGCCACGCCATCGGCCACGCGCTCAGCGTCCGGCCGGACATCGCCCCCGGTGCGGCCCCGCGGGTGGCACCGTCCACGCTGCTGCCCGACGTGCTCCGCTTCAGCCTGCCGGCCCGCACCGAGCGGCTGGCCGAGGTCGCGTTCGCGCTGGGCGCCGGCGACACCGGGGCCGGCCCCGGCCGTAACGCCGCGGCCGCCATCGACGCCGTCGCCGCGCTGCGCGGGCGCGTCGGGCTGACCGCGCTGATCGCGGACTTCGGCATCACCGAGGCGGACTTCGCCCGGATCGCCCTCGACGGCGAGGCGCTGGCCGGCACCCCCCGGCCGCCCGCCGCCGACGACCTGACCGCCCTGCTGGCCGGGCGGAGCTAGCGCCGTGCCTGACCGCCACCGCACGCTGATCACGCGGATCGGCGAACTGGTCAGCAACGACCCGGACCACGCCGGGTTCACGGCCAGCACCGGTGCCGCGGTGCTCATCGAGGACGGGATGGTGGCCTGGACCGGCCCGGCCGGCCGGGCCCCGGCCGCGGATACGGTGGTCGATGCCGGGGGCCGGGCGGTGCTGCCCGGGTTCGTCGACTCGCACGCGCACCTGGTCTTCGCGGGCGAGCGCAGCGCCGAGTTCGCCGCCCGGATGGCCGGGCGCCCGTATCAGGCGGGCGGCATCCTGACCACGGTGGCGGCGACCCGGGCCGCGTCCGACGCCGCCTTGCGCGCGAACCTGGCCCGGCTGGCGGCCGAGATGCTCGCCCAGGGCACGACCACCTTCGAGTGCAAGTCCGGCTACGGCCTCACCGTGGCCGACGAGGCCCGCGGGGTCGCGCTGGCCGCCGAGATCACCCCGGAGGCCACCTACCTCGGCGCGCATGTGCTGCCGCCCGAGTTCGCCGGCGACGTGGCCGGTTACGTGGACCTGGTGTGCGGCCCGATGCTGGACGCTTGCGCCGCGCAGGCCCGGTGGATCGACGTGTTCTGCGAGGACGGGGCGTTCGGCGCGGACGAGGCGGCGGCCGTGCTGGCCGCGGGGCGGGCCAAGGGGCTGTCCGCCCGGGTGCACGCCAACCAGCTCGGCCCGGGCCCCGGCATCCGGGTCGCGGCCGAGGCGGGCGCCGCCTCCGCCGATCACTGCACCTTCCTGACCGACGCTGACCTGGACGCGATCGTGTCCGCTCCGATGGTCGCCACCCTGCTGCCCGGCGCCGAGTTCGGCACCAGGCAGCCCTACCCCGACGCGCGCCGGCTCCTCGATGCGGGCGCCACCGTGGCCCTGGCCACCGACTGCAACCCGGGTTCCTCGTTCACGTCCAGCATGCCGTTCTGCATCGCGCTGGCCGTCCGCGACATGCGGATGACCACCCAGGAGGCGGTCTGGGCCGCCACCGCCGGCGGCGCCCGGGCCCTGCGCCGGGCCGACGTCGGCCACCTAACCCCGGGCGCCCGGGCCGACCTGATCCTGCTCGACGCCCCGTCGCATGCCTACCTGGCCTACCGCCCCGGCGTCCCCCTCATCGCCGCCGTCTGGCAGGCCGGCCGCCTGGCCGCAGGCGCCCCGCCCCCCTGACCGCGCACTATCGAAGTCGGGCATGGGGCTCCTAGAGCCTGGCGGTCAGGTAGCGGTGCCGGAACCTGATCAGCGGCTCGCCCGGCTCGTTCAGGTAGGCGACGTCGCAGACCCGGGCGATGACCAGCAGGTGGTCCCCGGCCGCGATCACCTGCTCGGCCGTGCACTCGAACGCCGCCAGGCCGCCCGCCGCGATCAGCGCGCCGGAGACCGGGCCCCGGCGGTGCGGCGTGTCGCCGAGCATGAGCCGGGCCCCGGCAGGCCCGCCACGGCGAACCGCCCGGCCAGCATCCGCTGCCCGGCCGACAGCAACGTCACGGCGAACCGCGTAACCGGCTGCTCGGCCCGCCCGAACAGCTCCGCCGGATACGACCCGGACATCAGCGACACCAGAACCAGCGGCGGGTCCTCCGATACCGGGCAGAACGCACTGACCGTCGCCCCAACGTCGTCGCGCCCGTCCGCCACCGTCACCAGCGTGACCCCAGCCGCCCACGACCCCCACGCCCCGGCCAGATCCGCCACGGGCCGTTGGGTCAACTGATGTTCCAGTGGCCCGGGAGCATCAGCGGTCCGTACGGCGAGAGGCCGGCGCGGGCCGCGAGCCGCCCGGCCGGGCCCCAGCCGTCGGCGAAGCCGAAACTCAGCGCGGCCGGGGCGGCGGGGCGGGACTCGCTCGAAGGCGGGGGACGGAGCTGGTCCAGCGGGGTGAGCCGGGGGTAGACGCGCAGCGGGACGCTGGCGGGCAGGCCGGCCCGGCGCCGGGCGATCTCGGTCGCGGTGCCCAGGCCGCCGAGCTCGTCGACCAGGCCGATCCCGGTCGCGTCGGCGCCGGTCCAGACCCGGCCCCGGGCGATCTCGTGTACCCGGTCGACCGGCATCCGGCGGCCCGCGGCCACCTTCTCGATGAAGTCCTGGTAGATCACGTCCAGCCAGCGGTTCAGCCGTTCCCACTCGGCATCGGTGAACGGGTGGGTGGGCGCGAACATCGTGGCGCTGCCGCCGTCGGCCACCGAGTCGATGGTGACCCCGATGCGCTCCAGTGCTTCGGCGAACACCGGCTTGCCCGCGATCACGCCGATCGAGCCGGTGATCGTGCCCGGCTGCGCCACGATGACGTCGGCCGCCATCGAGATCGCGTATCCCCCGGAGGCCGCCACGTCGCTCATCGACACCACGACCGGCTTGCCCGCCGCGCGGACCCTGACCGTCTCGCGCCAGATCGTGTCGGACGCGGTGCTGGAGCCGCCGGGGCTGTTGACCCGCAGCACGACGGCGCGGACCCGGTCGTCAGACCGGGCCGACCGTAGCGCGCCCGCGATCGTGTCCGAGCCCATGGCGGTGCCGCCCAGCGGGCTGCGGGTGCTGCGGCCGGACTTGATCGGCCCGGTGGCGTAGATCACCGCGACGAAACGCTCCCGCGGTTTCGGCAGGTGACGGGCGCGCTGGGCCAGGATGTGGGCCCGCTGGTAGCGGGCCACGTACAGCAGGATCGCGTCCTTGCCCACCTGCTCGCGGACCGCCGCGTACACCTCGTCGCGGTAGCCGATCGCGTCGATCAGGCCCTCGGTCAGGGCTTCTTCGGGCAGGAACGGCCCGGCGTCGAGCAGCGCGCGGGCCTGTTCCGGCGTCTTGCCGCGACGTTCGGCGAGGCCGGCGCTGATCTGCTCGGCGATGGAGTCGGCCAGCCGCTCGGCCGCCTCCCGGGCGGGCCCGGTGAAGCCGCGCTCGGTCAGGTTGTCGGCGGCCGTCTTGTACTCATGGCGTTTCGCGCTCTGGAACGCGACGCCGATCTTGGCCAGCGCGTCGTGCAGGAACAGCTGCTCCACCGCCACCCCGGTCAGGCCCAGCGCACCCGAGGGCTGCAGGTAGATCCGGTCGAACGCGGTAGCCAGGTAGTAGGGCAGGTTCCCTCCGGTGAACTCGCCGAAGCTCTCGGCCCAGGCCACGGCCAGCTTGCCCGACTCGCGGAAGGCAGTGACCGCGGCCCGGAGCTCCTGGACCTTGGCCAGGCCCATCCGGCTGCCGCCCACCTTGACCACCAGCGCGCGCACCCGGTCGTCGTGGCGGGCCCGGCGCAGGCCCTCGATGATGTCCGGCAGCCTGATCTTGCGCATGGACAGCACGGCGGACACCGGATCGGTGACCGGGCCCTCGGGCACGCCGTCGGTCAGGTCGAGTTCGAGGATCAGGGGTGCCGTCTGGCGCTGCCGTAGCCTGGAGATCTGTCCCACGGGCGGCCACGCGGATTTCGGGTCTGCCATGCGGTCAGCTTACGGGGGCAATTCGGGTCGAAGGATATGCCGAGGGAGATCAGGATCAGCGAGCACCCGGTCACGATCGTCGTGGACGTGGCCAACGTGATGGGCTCCCGGCCGGACGGCTGGTGGCGGGACCGGGCCGGTGCCGCGGTCCGGCTGCACGGCGAGCTCGCCCGGCTGGCCGCCAGCGGCCGCGTCGTCCTGCCCGGCGACGCCGGCCCGGCCGATGACGCCGAGTGGGTCCTGGTCCTCGAGGGCGCGGCCAAGGCCGCGGCGGCCAGGATCGGCGCCCCAGCGGGCCAGGCAGCGGACCAGGCAGCGGGCCAGGCAGTGGGCCAGGCAGCGGGCCAAGCAGCGGGCCAAGCAGCAGGCCAGGCAGCGGGCCAGGCAGCGGGCCAATCGGGGAACGGAGCGGCGGGCCGGCTGCGCGTGCTCGAGGCGCCTGGGTCGGGCGATGATGCGATCGTGGCCCTGGTGCGGAAGCTTGACACGCGGCGCGTGGTGGTAACCGCCGACCGCGAACTGGGCGACCGGTGCCGCGCGGCCGGCGCGGAGGTGCTGTCGCCCGGCTGGCTGCTCCGCCTGCTGCGGTCCTGAAGCGCCGCAGGCTGGACGTGTTTTACGTCACAGTGATCGGGCCGCCCGGCCCGTTCAACCGGGCGGCCCCTGTTCCCCTCTCGGCCCGGGCGAACTGGTCGCCGGGGCGAGAAATCGTAACAGCCGGAACGGGTCAGCCGCCCGACTTACCCGGATACGCGTGGTTTGGAAAACGCTGTGACCGCAAGCTTTACTGGTGGTCGGGATTGTTAGCTGTCCACGAGAGGGAAGATGCCCGTGCCTGTGCTGCTTATCGTCGTGATTGCCCCGCTTGCCGTGCTGCTGCTGCTGGCCGCCGACCGCGTGTTGAAGGCGGCCAAGCGGATCCGCCGCCGAAGAGAGGCCAATCGCCGGCTGACCGCCGCCCAGTCCCGGGCCGAGGCCAGGCACAGGCAGCGCAGGGCAGCAACTGCGGCCAGCGGGGCGCTCACCTCCGTCATGCCGGCCATCCACGATCACGACCCCCGGCACGTGGACGAGCCCGCGGCTGACCAGCGGCCGAGCACGTCCTGAGGGCAGGATGGTGTGGTGCGGGTGGTCGTCCTGTCGGATACGCATGCTCCCCGGCGCTGGCGGTCCTGCCCGCCGCGGGTGGCCGCGGAACTGCGCGGCGCGGATCTCATCCTGCACGCGGGTGACGTCTGCACCGCGCCGGTCCTGGCCGAACTGGCCCAGTACGCACCGGTGACAGCCGTGCTCGGCAACAACGACGGCCAGGACGTGGCTGACTGGGGCGCCGCCGAGACCGCCGCACTCACCCTGGCCGGGCTGCGCGTGGCCATGCTGCATGACAGCGGCCCGGCCGCCGGGCGGCTGGCCCGGATGCGCCGCCGGTTCCCCGAGGCCGATCTCGTCGTGTTCGGGCATTCACACATCCCGCTCGACCAGTCAGGCTACGGCCTGCGCATCTTCAACCCGGGCTCGCCCACGGACCGCAGGCGCCAGCCGCACGGCACGCTCGGCGTGCTGCGGATCGAGGCTGGCCGCCTGACCGAAGCGGCGATCGTGCCGGTGACCTGACCGCTGACCACAGCGAAGACGGCAAGCGTCGGCCAGCTCAGTTGAGCTGGCCGACGCGTTAAGACGTACCGGACCGGGACCCTACTCGGTCCACCAGTCCTCGTCGTCCTCCTTGCCGTTGGCCCCCTGCTTGGCGTTGGCCGCGGCCGGAGTGCCGTTGGCCTGCCCGGCCGGGCGCTGGCCCTGAACCTGCGTCGGCGCCGCGGACACCTGGGTGGCCTGGTGGGCCCCGGACGGGGCCTGCTGCACCGTGGTGGCCGCGACCGGGCTGGCCGCGCCGTTGCGGGGCGCGCCCGGGTCGGCCGCGATGGCCGGCTTGGTCGGCGTCGCCTGCATGGCCTCGGCCCCCGCCATACCCGCCGCCACGCCCGGCAGCTGCCCGCCGAGCAGCTGGCGCACCTGAGCCAGGTGCGAAGCGATCGAGTCCTTCTGGCGGGTGAGCTCGTCGACCTCGCGCTGGGCGGTGGCGCGGCGGCGCTCGGAGTCGGCCTTGACCTCGGCCAGCAGCTGCTCGGCCTGGGTCTTGGCCTGGCTGACGATCTGGTCGGCGTTCTTCTTGGCGTTGCTGACCAGCTGCCGGGCGTGCTGGTCGGCGTCCCGGCGAGTCTGGTCCGCCTGCGCCGAAGCCTTGGCCGCGCGCTGCTCGGCGGTGGACGCACGCTGCTCGGCCTCGGACACCAGCTTCTGGGTCGCGGACTGGGCGGCGGAGAGCCGCTCGGCCTCCTGGCGCTCAGCCTCCTCGCGGCGGGCCGCGAGCTGGATCTCGAACTCGGCCTCGGACTGGGCCCGCTGGGCCTCGCTCTCCTCCAGGATCCGCTGCGCCTGGCTGCGCATCTCGTCGGCCTGGCGCTTGGAGGTGGTGAGGATCTCATCCCGCTCGCGCTTGGCCGTGGCCTTCAGCTGAGCAACCTCGCGCTCGGTGCTGGTCCGCAGCTTGGCAATGTCACGCTCAGCGCCGGCCCGCTTCTCCGCCACCTCGTGGTCGGCCGTGGCCCGGAGCTTGGCCACCTCGCGCTCGGTGGTGTTGGTCAGCTCGTCGGCCTCGCGCCGCGCGGTGGTCCTGATCGAGTCGGCCTCGCGCTCGGCCGCGCCGCGCAGATCGTCGGTCTCGCGCTTGGCG
This sequence comes from uncultured Actinomycetes bacterium, assembly GCA_963835775.1. GTDB lineage: Bacteria > Actinomycetota > Actinomycetes > Streptosporangiales > Streptosporangiaceae > Palsa-504. Next base: position 423,907 of record CAWIHB010000024.1, read on the forward strand.
TTCGCGCGCAGTTCCGCCGCCTCGTTCTCGGCGCCCGCGCGAAGCTCAGCCGCGTCGACCTTGGCCGCGGCCTTGATCTCGTTCGCTTCGGACCTGGCCGCCTGGACCAGCTCGGTGGCCTGCTCCTCAGCCAGCCGGAGCAGCTGCTCGATGCGCGCGCCAAGGCCGGAGTAGGTCGGCCGTTCCTGCTCCTGAATCTGGCGGGTGGCTTCGGACAGCTCCCGTTTCAAGGAGGTGGTCTGCTCGCGGTGCGTACGCACCTCGGCTTCAATCTGCCGGATGTGCTCATCGACCTGATGGCGGTCATAGCCCCGCATCACCGTCGCGAACTCACGCGGCGGGGCTTCTTCGAAGAAGTTGGTCAGCTGGGCGTCAATGTCCGATTGCATATGGCCTAATCCTGCTAGACGTGAAGGCGACGGGAGGGATTCTGCGGCGGGTGTCAGCATGCGGGTACGACTCTCGGCCGGTGACAGGCACACTACTCTTACTCGGGTTGTTTGGCGGGTCCTTCGGAGTTCTCTATCCTATGCATGCTGATAAATCCCCTAAATGCCCGGATGGGCGGATGGGCGGTGCTGCACCCCGGAGCAGGCAGTTCACGCTGGGCCGGCCGCCTGAACCAGCTCGGTCAGGACACCGCCCAGATCAGCCGGGTGCAGGAACGCGATGGACGCTCCCATTGACCCGTGCCGGGGCCGCTCGTCGATCAGCCTGATGCCGGTCCCGCCGATCGCGGCCAGGGCCTGCTGGACGTCGCTGACGCCGTACCCGACGTGGTGCAGGCCCTCACCACGGCGGGCGATGAACTTGCCCACCGGGGTGTCGGGTCCCAGCGGCTCGAGCAGCTGCACGTAACCCGGCAAGCCAGCGGGCGCGGCCGAGCCCGGGAGCCCCGCGTTCACCCGGAGCATGGCCTCGCGCACCCCCTGCTCCTCGTGCAGCTCGAGGCTGGCCACCTCGAGCCCGAACGTCGCGGTGTAAAGCCCGATCGCCGCCTCCAGGTCGCGGCAGGCGATGCCGACGTGATCGATGCGGGTCAGCAGCGGCAGCACGATCTCTCCCTCCTGATACCAATGGGTATCGTTACAGACATGAGTGAACCACGTCAGCCAGTCATCGTGGGCGGCGCCAGGACACCGGTCGGCCGCCTGCTCGGCTCCCTGGCCAGCAAGCCCGCCGCCGAACTGGGCGGCATCGCCATCGCCGGGGCCCTGGCCCGCGCGCGCGTCACCCCGGACCAGGTCCAGTACGTGATCATGGGCCAGGTGCTGCAGGCCGGCGCCGGGCAGATCACCGCCCGGCAGGCCGCCGTCGCGGCCGGCATCAGCATGAGCGTGCCCGGCCTGACCATCAACAAGGTCTGCCTGTCCGGCCTGGACGCCATCGCGCTGGCCGCGCAGCTGATCAGGCTGGGCGAGTACGACGTCATCGTGGCCGGCGGCATGGAGTCCATGACCCGGGCGCCGCACCTGCTGCCGAACTCCCGGTCCGGCTTCAAGTACGGCCCGGCCGAGCTGGTCGACTCGATGGCCCTCGACGGGCTGACCGACGCGTTCGATCACCTGTCCATGGGCCAGTCCACCGAGAACAGCGGACGCAAGCTCGGTATCAGCCGCGCCGAGCAGGACGAGTTCGCCGCCGCCTCGCATCAGCGGGCCGCCGCGGCGGCCAAGAACGGGCTGTTCGCCGACGAGATCGTCGCCGTCCAGATCCCGCAGCGCGGCGGCGAGCCGCTGGCCGTGACCGAGGACGAAGGCATCAGGCCCGGCACCACGGCCGAGACGCTGGCCAGGCTCAAGCCGGCGTTCGGCGCCGACGGCACGATCACGGCCGGCACGTCCTCGCAGATCTCGGACGGCGCCGCCGCGGTGGTGGTGATGTCGGCCGAGGCCGCGCAGCGCGCCGGGGCCGACGTGCTGGCCGAGGTCGGCCCGCACGGCAACGTGGCGGGCCCGGACAACTCGCTGCACTCCCAGCCGTCCAACGCCATCAAGCAGGCCCTGGCCAAGGCCAGCCTGACCCCGGCCAACCTGGACCTGATCGAGATCAACGAGGCCTTCGCGGTGGTCGCCATCCAGTCCATGCGCGAGCTGGGCGTCGGCCCCGAACTGGTCAACGTCAACGGCGGCGCGATCGCCATCGGCCACCCGATCGGCGCCTCCGGCGCCCGGATCGCCCTGCACCTGTGCCGCGAGCTGCGCAGGCGCGGCGGCGGGCTCGGCGCGGCCGGCCTGTGCGGCGGCGGCGGCCAGGGCTCGGCGCTGCTGCTGCGGGTCCACGGCTGACCGCGCGTGGCCGACCCCGGGCCCATCTCCGAGCTTGACCGCGCCCGGTCCGGGGACGTGCGCGCCCTGGCCCGGCTGATCTCGCTGGTAGAGAACGGTTCAACCCAGGTCCGTTCGGTCATGAAAGAGCTCTTGCCGTTGACCGGCGGGGCCCGGGTCATCGGCCTGACCGGCGCGCCCGGCGTGGGGAAGTCCACCATGACCGGCGCGCTCATCGGGGCGTTCCGGGCCGCGGGCCGCCGGGTCGCGGTGCTGGCCGTCGACCCCTCCTCGCCGTTCACCGGCGGCGCGCTGCTCGGCGACCGGATCCGGATGCAGGAGCACGCCACCGACGACGGGGTGTACATCAGGTCCATGGCCAGCCGCGGCCACCTGGGCGGGCTGGCCGCGACGACGCCGCAGGCCGTCCGGGTGCTGGACGCGGCGGGCTTCGACCTGATCCTGATCGAGTCGGTCGGCGTGGGGCAGGCCGAGGTGGCCATCGCCTCGCTCGCGGACAGCGTTGCCGTGCTGCTCGCGCCGGGCATGGGCGACGCGATCCAGGCGGCCAAGGCCGGCATCCTGGAGGTGGCCGATCTGTACGTGGTCAACAAGGCCGACAAGCCGGAAGCCCAGCAGGTGGTGCGGGACCTGCGCCACATGCTCGCGCTGGGGGAGCGGAAGCCGGACGACTGGAAGCCGCCCATCGTTTCCACCGTGGCCGCCCACGGGGCGCGGGACGAGGGCCTGGCCGAGCTGATCCGCCGCCTGGACGAGCACTGGTCCTGGCTGCAGGCCAGCGGGGAGCTCGAGCGGCGGCGGCGCGCCCGGGCCCGGGAGGAGATCACCGCGCTGGCCTTCGACCAGCTCCGCGCCCGGCTCACCGGGAGCCGCGTCGAGGAACTGGCCGCCCGGGTCGCGGACGGCGACCTGGACCCCTTCCAGGCTGCCGACGAGGTGCTCGCCCAGCCTAGGTTACGCGGCCCAGGTTACGGTGTACCCGTGAGCAAGCCGCTTGAGCTGCCGTTTGATCCGATCGACCGGGCGGCCAGGATCTGGGAGGTCCGCTTCGGCCCGTCGCCGTCGATGGCCGCCGTGACCTCCATCATGCGCGCCCAGCAGATCCTGCTCGGCCAGCTCGACGCGCTGCTGCGGCCCTACGCGCTGACCTTCGCCCGCTACGAGGCCCTGGTCCTGCTCACCTTCAGCCGCCGCGGCGCGCTGCCGATGCAGGTCATCGGCGAGCGCCTGATGGTGCACCCGACCAGCGTCACCAACATCATCAGCCGCCTGGAACGGCAGCAGCTGGTCATCCGCCGCCCGAACCCGGCCGATGGCCGCGGCCGGCTGGCCGAGATCACCGAAGCGGGCCGGGACGTGGTGCAGCGGGCCACCAGGGACCTGATGGCGGCCGAGTTCGGCCTGGGCGGCTACGAGAAGGAACAGCTGCAGGAGATCTTCGACCTGTTCCGCGGGCTGCGGCTGAGGGCTGGCGACTTCATCCCCGAGGTGGCCGAGGTGGCCGAGGTGGCCGAGGTGGCCCAGGTGGCCGCGGCCGGCCGGGGCCGCAGGGCCACCACAGAAGCCTAGGGACCCGGACCCCCCGAGGAGCCCTGCCCTCCTGGAATGCTGCGGATCCAGGTCCCTAGGAGCCGCGGATGCTGGACGGATGCCAGCTCCTGCCCCCGTCGAAGGTGAACCAGACCGCCCCCGCCGTGGGGTCGGCGGGCACCGCGACGCCCTGGCTGTCGGTGGTCATGCCCACGTAGCTGAACCCCCCGGCCGCGGCCGCCGTCACCGCCGCCTGCTGCCAGCTGCTGCTGCCCGCGGCCAGCACGTCGAGGCCCTCATCGGTGCCGAGCACCACGGTCCCGGACAGGCTGGCCGTCACCGAGGTGGCCACCCCCGCGGCCGGGGCGGTGGCGATCTGCTGCCAGCTGGCCCCGCCGTTGACCGAGGAGTAGATGAGCTTGCTCTGCAGCCCGCCGGACCCAACGGGCGGCGTGCAGGCCAGGATCAGGCTGGTGGCGTTCGCCGCGCCGAGCAGCGCGCCCGCGGGCTGACCGTCGGCCTGGGCCGGCCCGGTCGCGCACGGCACGCTGGCCACCGCCTGCCAGGGCGCGCTGCCGTCGACCGGCCCGGCGTACAGCATCCGGTTCGGCGCCAGCAGGTAGCCGCGGGTCCCGGTCAGCACGATCGACGCCGCCCCATCCTGGCCAGCACCGGCACCGTTGCTCAGCCCCGAGGTCGCCGCGCCGACCGGGCTCCAGTCGTTGGCCGCGGCAGGGGAGGAATACAGCGTGTAGCTGGTGCACTGGGCGGCGAAGTCCGGCCCGGTGCCCGAGCACGAGGCGAACAGCGCGAACGCCCGGCCGCCGACCGTCTCCAGGTCGGTGACGCGCAGCCCGTCCGTGCTGACCGGCGTCCAGGTCTGCCCGCCGTCGTGGGTCGCGAACAGCTCAGGCCCGAACGCCCAGCCGTCCGCCAGGTTCAGGAACCTGATCTGGCTCACCCCGGTCGCCCCGTTGGCCGGCCCGGCCAGCGGCGCGGGCCCGCCCTGCCAGGTCTGCCCGGCGTCGTCGGTCCTGGCCACCGACGTGCAGTACTGGGTGGCACAGTGGCCAGGCGTGCCCGCCTGGCCGATCACCCAGCCGGTGTGCAGGCCGATGAAGGTGACCGAGGTGGGCTGAAAGTTGGCCGGCACCGGAGCCGGGCCGAGCGAGGAGGTGATCGGGGCGGCCGCCGACGCCGCGGCGCTGACGCTGCCGGTCGGGGCCGGTGCGGACGAGCCCCCGTTGGCCACGCCCGTGGCTGTGGTCGGGTTCAGCACCGGCAGGATGACCATCTGCGGGACGGTCACCGCGGCGGCCACGATCACCGCGGCCACCCCGGCGGTGACGCCCAGCCTGCGGTACTTGCGCCGCCGCGCGCGGCGCTTGATCAGCTCGAACGTGCCGGGCGGCGGCGGCAGCGGGTTGACCCGCCCGTCCAGCCAGGAGTCGAGGTCGTCACGGCGGTCAGGCATCGCGTTCCCCCAGCGCCGTCTTCAGCTTGGCCCGCGCCGCGAACAGGTCGGCCTTGATGGTGCCCTCGGGCCGGTGCAGCAGCGCCGCGACCTCCCTGATGCCGAAGCCCGCGTAGTAGTGCAGCAGGAACGGGTCCCGCAGCCGGGGCGGCAGTGACGCGATGAGGTCGCGCACGTCGACGTCCTGGGCCGGGTAGGCCACCGGGTCGGCGGACGCGCCCGCGGTCACGTTGCGGATGGCGCGGCGTTCCCGCTCGGTCTTGCGCCAGTGGTCACGTATCAAGTTGGTCGCGATCATATAAAGGTAGCTCTGCGGGCTTTCCACTCGAGTCCACCGGGACAGCAGGCGGACGAACGCCTCGGACGCGATCTCGTGCGCGGTGTCGTCGTCATCGACCAGGCGCCGGACCCATCCGGCCAGCTTGGGGTAGTTGGATCTGAACAGTTCCGCGGCGGCGTCGGTGTCGACATCATCGGCCGTGGCCACCGGATCTCCCTTGATGATGTTCGCGGCAGGCGACGGGAACCGCACGGTGTCCATTCCCGGCGCACGCCCCGCGCGCCCGCCGCCCGGCATGATCACCACGTCGGGGCCGGTCGGGGCGCTGTCAAGAACGCCCGTGTGATACGGCAACTTCTACCACATTTCCGCTTGGCGACCGGAATCGCCGGGTTGCGCTGAGGCCTTCCGGGGTCTTTCTGGTGCTATCTCTTGTTTCCTGGCCGGCCTGGCCTGCATCGGCGTCTGGCCCGGGCGCGCCCCCGTGACGTCCGGGCCACCGCTGCACGCGAAGGCCGTCCCCTATTCGCCGCCTCGGAAAAAAATATTGCTGCCTTGCGCTCTTTACAGACGGCGGAGGTTCCGCATCGGTTGCGCAGAAATATCTTTTTTTTCCGAACGGGCCGTGGTGCCCGCCTCCGCCACCCCGGCCGCCGGCCGGGGCCGTCGCGGGCTGGACCGAGACTTCCGGCGGGGTACCGACCTGGCCAAGCTCGCTGCGCGCGGTTTACTAGGCCTATGCTCGCCTCGCTGCGCGCCGAGCTGCTGGTCCTGCGCAAGTCCCGGGTGGCCTGGGCGCTGGTGCTGACCGCGCCGCTGCTGACACTGGTGACCACCTACCTGTTCCAGTTCCTGGAGTACCTCGGGGACACCCCGGCGATGTACTCCCTGGAGGGAACCCCGGCGCAGAACCTGCCCGCCCTGCTGCCCAGCCAGTACGTCATCCAGGCCGTGGGCAGCTTCAACTTCACCGCGCCGTTCATCGTGCTCGGCGCGGTCATCGCCGGCGGCGACTGGGGCCGGGGCACGATCAGGACCTCGCTGCTGGCCGGCCCGAGCCGGGCCCGCACGTTCGCCGGCCAGGCGCTGGCCATCATGATCGCCTGCGCCCTCAGCGTGCTGCTGACCTTCGCGCTGGCCGCCCTGGCCTGCGTCGCGATCCGCTGGTACGCGGGCCCCACGGCGCCGGGCGCCCCGGGCAACGGCGACTTCCCCGCCTGGATCACCATGGGCGGGGGGCTGGCCGTGGCGCTGCTCATCGGCCTGGCCTACGGGGCGCTCGGGATCGCGCTCGGCACCATCTGCCGCAGCGCGGCGGGCGGCGTCGCCGCCGCGCTGGCCTGGTACTTCGTGGTCGATGACCAGATGTACGGGCTGAGCATCAACGCCGGCGGGGCGTTCCAGCACATCTACAACGCCTTCCCCGCGGCCAGCGAGATCACGCTCACCAGCATGTTCGGCTCATCCGGCGGCGGGGCCAGCTCGGCCACCTACCAGCCGGTGGCCCACCTGGCCGCGGTCGCCATCCTGCTCGGCTACGCCCTTGTGTTCCTGGCCCTGTCCTTGTTCCTGGTGCGGCGCCGCGACGTCCTCACCGCCGCCCGCCCCGCCCGCGCCCGCCCCGCCTGGCTGATCCGCCTTACCCGCCTCCGGCCCGCCCGCCTTACCCGCCTCCGGCCCGCCCGGTCCCCGTCCGCCGCCACCCAACCCAGCGGCCCCGCAGGTGGCGTGCTGGCCTCGGCCCGGGCCGAGCTGCTGGTCATGAGCCGGTGGCCGGCCATGTGGGCGTTCGTCCTGATCATGCCGGCCGTCACGCTGTTCGACGGGTACGTCGAGCAGTACGTGCTGTACCTCTACGCGGGCACCTCGTCGATCGTCCTGTCCTCGCCTGATCAGGTGCTGCCATCCATCCTGCCCGGCCAGTACGTCCCGGCCGTGCTCAACAGCATCGGGTTTGACCCGACCCTGCCCGGCACGGCGGCGTTCTTCCTCATCGGCGCGCTGGCCGCCGGGAGCGCCTGGGCCGGTGGCACTATCACCACTTCGCTGCTGCAGGGCCCGGCCCGCGTCCGCACCGCCGTGGGCCAGGCGCTGGCCGTCGCGGTCGCCCTGGTGACCAGCATCATCCTGACCTTCGCGGTCGCGGCCGCATCCAGCATGCTGGTCGGGCTGATCACGTCCGGCTCGGCCTCCCCGGCGGCGGGCCCGCTGCCCGGCCCGGGGCGGCTGGCCGCGGCGTTCGGCATCGCGGTCACCGTGAGCCTGGCCTGGGGCGCCCTCGGCTGGGCGGCGGGCACCGTGTTCAAGAGCGCGACCGGCGCGTTCGCCGCCATGCTGCTGTGGACCACGATCGTGCAGACGCAGCTCGACTACTACGCGACCTTTATGCCCAGGGCGGCCCGTGCCATCTACGATGCGCTGCCCGACGCCGCCACCAACACCGTCGCGCTGCTGTTCGGGCAGGTCAACTACGGTGGCCCCATGGGCGGCTTCGGTGAAGTGGCACCGCGGCTGGCCTTCGCCGTCCTGGCCGCCTACGCCCTGGCCTGCTTCGCGCTCCCGGTTTTCGTCACCCGCCGCCGCGACATCCCCTGACGCCTCATCCAAGCCGCCGCCGAACTGATCGCAGAAGGCGGGTATGAGGCCGCGAGCGCCGCGGAGATCGGCCGCCGCGCCGGCTACAGCCGCTCAATGGTCCGCGCCCGCTTCGGCTCCAAAGAACGGCTCATCAACGCCGTCGCGGCGGTAATGTCGGTCTTGAATTGCTATCATGCTTGGTATCATCGATTGCATGGAGTGGTAGCAGTGGCGGCATTGAACATCCGGAACCTTGATGAAATGGTGAAGCGGCGCCTTCAGGTTCGCGCGGCTCGTCACGGCAGGTCGATGGAAGCAGAGGCGCGCGCGATTCTCGCGGAAGCCGTCCGCGAGCCCGCAGACTCCGCCGGGCTGTTCACGACGCTCCTCGACCGGTTCGGCGCGCTGGGCGGAGTCGACCTGAACCTGGACCTGCCCGGGCGCGAGGAGCCGGCGCGTGCCGCGGATTTCTCCGCATGATCATCCTCGACACGAACGTGGTTTCCGAGCTGATGCGCTCGGAACCCGCGCCTGGCGTCGCAAGCTGGGTCCGCGACCGGGACAGGCGCGAGCTGCGCACGACCGCCATCACGCTCGCAGAGGTCCGGTACGGCATCGCCCGGCTGCCAGACGGACGCAGGAAGCAGGTCCTTCTCGCCGCGGCCGACGAGATCTTCTCGGCCTTCGCAGACCAGGTCCTGCCGGTCGATACCGCAGCCGCGGAGCATTACGCGATCATCGCCAGCAGTCGCGAGCGGGCCGGGAAACCGATCGCCGGCTTCGACGCGCTGATCGCGGCCGTCTGCCGCTCACAGGGCGCCGCGCTGGCGACCCGCAACGTGTCCGACTTCGACGGCACCGGCCTCGAGATCATAGATCCTTGGCTTCAGTGACCGGCCACGTACACGGTGTTGCCGGCCAGGGCTCGCGGAAACCGGAATTACGCCGGGCTGGCCACGGGGAGCCCGGCGCCCGCGGCCGCGGCCAGCAGGCGCTCGTCGTAGGCCACGAACGCGGTCAGGTCTTGCTTCAGGGCCAGCGCGGAGGCCAGGTGGATGGCCAGCGCCGGACCCAGGTCCTGCGGCGGCAGTGTGGCCGAGTTATCCAGCACCTCAGGCGTCAGCGTGACCCGCGCGACCCGCCTGATCACGCGGTAGCTGCGCGGCAGCGCGCCGGGCTCGGCCCGCCACACCGCCCGCGGCACCTCGGCCCGGTGCAGTGCGCTGGAGACCAGCGGCTGGCCGGCCCGCTCGGCCAGCCAGCGGGCCAGCGCGGCCGATTCCGGCTCGGTCAGGGCCAGCTTGACCAGGGCGGAGGAATCGAGGTAGATCACCCGCCCGCCTTCCGGAGCTGGCCGAGGATCTCGCTGGCGTTCGGCTGCCCGGCAGGCGGCGCGGGGTAAGGTTCCAGGCCGTCGGCACCGCCCGGCTCCTCGGCGGCCTCGATGATCCCGGCCGCGATCAGGCGCTCAAGCGGGCTGCCCGGCTCGGTGACCGGCACGAGCTGGGCGACCAGGCGTCCCCGGTTGGTGATGTCCACCGTGTACCCCTTCTCCGCGAGGTCGACGTAGATGCTGGCGTGCTGGCGCAGTTCCCTGATCCCGATGCGCCTGCTCGCGGCGGGCCGGGCCGTGGCCTCGGCCCGCGCGGCAGGCCGCCCTGGCTCCCGGGTCCTGGCCAGCCGGTCCTCCGCCCGCCGGACCGCGCTCACCGGCAGCGGATCCAGCCCGTCCTCCGGCGTATCACCCATCGTGTCACGGTAGCACGACAGATGCTACGCACGCCGGGCGTCGAGCTGCCGTTGCGCCTCGGTCAGGACGCGTCCCACGTCCCGCCCGAACCAGACGTCGCAGTCATGGCAGTCATGGCAGTCATGGCAGTCATGGCAGTCATGGCAGTCCCCCCCGGACCGGGCGTTGGCCGCGAGCTCGGTCAGGGCCGTACGCAGCGCCGCCACTTGGTCGGGGCTATTGTCGGGTGCCGCCGAACGGCCGCCAGAACCCGCAGGCACACCTTGAAACCCGCCGCGGCCTCGGCTGCGCTCAGGGTCACGGTGGCCGTGCTGCTCGCGCCGCCCTGGTGATGCAGGACCAGGTGGGTTACGCCGGCCAGAGGACTCAGGACTCAGCGAGCCAGGCCTGGATCAGATGGCCGGGGCCGGGTCAACTGGCCAGGCCTGGATCAAGCGGCCAGAGGTATACGGCAGGATGGAGGCATGCAGCCGCGGGATTTTTCGCTCTATGGTGCCGTCGATCTGGGTGCGCGGCAGGCAGCCGCGCAGCGCAGGCAGCAGGCGGCCGAGTCCGTCGGCTCCGCCGCATCGGGCGGGGCCGTCATCGAGGTCACCGAGCAGACCTTTAACGTCAACGTCGTCGACCGTTCCCGGACCACGCCCGTGATCATCGACCTGTGGGCCGAATGGTGCGGGCCGTGCAAGCAGCTCAGCCCGGTGCTGGAGAAGCTCGCCGCCGAGGCGGACGGCCAGTGGATCCTGGCCAAGGTCGACGTCGACGCCAACCCCCAGCTGGCCGCGGCCCTGCAGGTGCAGAGCATCCCCATGGTGGTCGCGGTCATCGGCGGCCAGCTGGTCGACGGCTTCCTCGGCGCCCTGCCCGAAGCCCAGGTCAGGCAGTGGCTCGGCCAGGTCCTGGATGCGGCAGAGAAGCTGGGCCTGCAGGTCGCCAGCCGCCCGGCCGGCCAGGCCGGGGACGGGGACACCGAGGACGCGGACACCGCGAACGGCGACACTGCGGAAAGGCCGCGGGCCGATGGCGCCGCAGCCCGCCGAGCAGCCGGCGGCTACGGTGATGCGAGCGCGATGCCGCCCGCCTACGTCGAGGCCCGCGCCGCGATGGAGCGAGGCGACCTGGACGCCGCGGCCAAGGCCTTCGAGGACCAGCTGGCTGCCTCGCCCAGCGACCCGGTAGCCAAGACCGGGCTGTCCCAGGTCAATCTGATCCGCCGGGTCAGCTCCTACGACCAGGCCCGGGTCCGCCGGGACGCCGCCGAACACCCGGCTGACGCCGAGGCGCAGATCCGGGTGGCCGACCTCGACATGGCCTCGGGGCGGAGCGAGGACGCCTTCGACCGCCTGCTCGGCGTGATCCGGCGCACCTCGGGCGAGGACCGGGACAAGGCCCGCGTGCACCTGGTCGGCCTGTTCGAGATCCTCCCGCCGCGTGATCGGCGGGTGGCCAAGGCCCGTTCCGCGCTGTCCGCCCTGCTGTTCTGACCGGCCAGAACCCGGCCAGGACCTGTGGCTGTTCCATAAGTGGCTCGGACGGTCCCACCTCACCCACACACCCCACCAACCCCGCAGTAACCAGACACGTCCCTCCGGCTGGCGTGAAGTTGGTGGCTGCTGTGACGGCTGGGGCTCCGGCCCGGCGGGGCGATCACCCGGCCACAAACCCGGCCGGAACCCAGCCCGGGCCAGACGAAAATCTCTCAGCGCCTCACGAGGGAATATACAAATTAAGTTATAAGTTACTTGCTTATGGAGGATGAATTCGGGGATCCCCGCATCCTCCAGAAACCTTCGGAGGTGAGGCAAGGATGTATTTGACAACTTTTGACCCGTTCGCCCGGGACCTGTACCGGCTGGCCCGGCGGACCGGGTTCGGCCCGGTCGCCATGCCGCTGGATGTCGTGCGCCACGACGGTGACGTCACCCTGCGGTTCGACGTACCCGGCAGCGACCCCGACTCGATCGAGGTCACCGTGGACCGCGGCGTCCTGACCGTCAGCGTGAAGCGGCAGGAGGGGCGCACCGAGAACGACAAGTTCTTCGTGCGGGAGCGCAGCATGGGCACGTTCACCCGTCGCCTGCGGCTGTCGGAGAACCTGAACGCCAACGCGGTCGAGGCCAGCTACACCAACGGCGTGCTCGAGGTCCGGATCCCGGTCCTGGAGCAGGCCAAGCCGCGCAAGGTGGAGGTCCGCCAGGGCGAGGCCCAGGAGGAGCTCGCGGCCTGACCCAAGCCAGGACAACGGCAGTAATACGAGCGGCCGGCGGGCGCAGATGCGTCCCGCCGGCCGCTTACCATCTGGGCAGCATCTGCCCACTACCATCCCGGGGGAGGGAACGTCATGGCACCATCACCACTCGAAGACGAGAACGCGCCGCTGTTCACCGTCGGGCAGGTCGCGGACATGCTCGCCGTCAAGCAGGCGTTCCTGCGCCGCGTCGACGAACTCCGGGTCGTCTCGCCGCAGCGGTCGGCGGGCGGGCAGCGCCGCTACACCCGGTACGAGATCCGCGTCATCCAGCAGGTCGTCACCATGGCCGACGAGGGCATCACCCTGCAGGCCATCCGCCGCATCATCGAGCTGGAGCATCAGCTCGCCGAGGTCACCCGCGAACGCGACGAACTGGCCCGCCGCCTCACCGAGCAGCAGTAACCGCAAACCGGTAACCGCAAACCGGTAACCGCAAGCCGGCAACCGCAAGCCGGCAACCGCAAGCCGGCAACCGCAAGCCGGCAACCGCAAGCCGGTAACCGGCCAGGCACCTCGGCCAGCTGCTCGAGCACCGGCAGGGCCTCGGCCAGCGCCGACCGCTGGGCCGGAGTGAGCAGCTCCAGGCTCTTGGTCAGCAGCAGGGTGCTCTCGGTGCGGATGCGCTCCAGGGCCTCCTGGCCGTGCGGGGTGATGGCCAGGGTGCTGGCCCGCGCGTCGCTCGGGTCGGGGAACCGCCGGACGTAGCCGCTTTCCTCCAGCGCGGTCACCAGCCGGGTGAGCGTCGACGGCGCGATGCCCTCGGCCGCGGCCAGGTCCCCAAGCCGCATCGGCCCCGACGTCCCCACGGTGGCCAGCGCCGCCAGCTGAGTGGGGGTCAGGCCGGCCAGCTCGTGACGGCGCAGCCGGCGGGACAGCCGGGCCAGGGCGACACGCAGCCGGGTGACGTCGATCCCGGCGTCACCGGAGTCCGGGGCGAGGGCCAGTTTCCGGCCGCCCGCCGCGCTGGCTACGGGTTCCGTGCTCACCCGTTCAGCGTACGCGCTGTGCACCGCGGGCTGGAGTGCGGCGCAACGGCGATCCCGGCGGGTCGTAATCCGCGACGCCGTCACTTCCGAACCTGCCTGATGATAGGTATATGGATGAAATGGCATCGGAAGATCTGGCAGGTCGCCTGCTCGTAGCCACCCCGATGCTGGGAGATCCCAACTTCAAGCGCACCGTCGTCCTGATCGTGGAGCACGAGTCCGAACAGGGCACCCTCGGCGTGGTCCTCAACCGTCCCACCAAGGTCCCGGTCGGCCAGGTGCTCGAGCCCTGGGACGACCTGGCCACCAGCCCGTCGGTCGTGTTCACCGGCGGCCCGGTCGCGCCGAACAGCGCCCTGGCGCTCGCGCTGGTGCCGGGCACCGACGAGCCGGTCGGCTGGCACCCGCTGGACGGCGCCCCGGCCATGACCCGCCTCGGCCTGGTCGACCTCGACGCCCCGCCCGGGCTGATCGCTCCCGCGGTGGCCTCGCTGCGGGTCTACGCGGGCTACGCCGGCTGGAGCGCCGGCCAGCTCATGGCCGAGATCGAGGAGGGCGCCTGGTACGTGGTGCCGGCTGATCCGGCCGACGCGTTCTGCGCCGAGCCGGACCGGCTGTGGCCGGCCGTGCTGCGCCGCCAGGGCGGCGAACTGGCCTACGTGGCCACCTATCCCGACGACCCGAGCCTCAACTGAAACTGACCACGCACCTGCCAGCGGGCAAAGCGCGGACAAAGTAGACTCGCCAGGGTGAGCGAGACTGAGGTCCTTCCCCAACAGGGCACGCGCATCCAGACCGATGTCCGGCCCGACCTGTCGCACGGTGACGGCGACCACGAGCGGTTCGCCCACTACGTCGACAAGAGCAAGATCGTCGACAGCATGGTGACCGGGACCCCGGTCACGGCGCTGTGCGGCAAGGTGTGGGTGCCGAGCCGGGACCCGAAGCGTTACCCGGTCTGCCCCACCTGCAAGGAGATCTACGAGATGCTTCCTCAGGGCGACGGCGGCGACGACTGACCGATCGACCGGATGACAACCCCCCGTAGCCGGGCGGTTCCGGGGGGTTGCCCTCCCGAGCCGGTGCGACCCGGTAGCATGTCGGCCTCGTGAGCACCCCTCGGACCGGCCCCGGAATCCCTCAGCTGCCAGCAGGTCCCGTTCGGGATGATCCTCTCCTGGGTCTTCGCGGCTGGCAGAAGGATGCCTATCACGAGTATTTCAAGCTGCCCAGGCGTGATTTTCTGCTGGTGGCCACGCCCGGGGCGGGGAAGACCGCCTACGCGCTCACCGTCGCCGCCGAACTCCTGGCCCGGCGCGAGGTCGCCACGCTCACCGTGGTCACGCCGACCGAGCACCTCAAGCACCAGTGGGCGCAGGCGGCATCCGGGTTCGGCATCGCCATCGACTCCGCCTACCGGAACGCCCAGGGCCGGGCGGGCGCCGATTTCCACGGCGTGGCCGTCACCTACGCGCAGGTCGCGGCGCACCCGGCGCTGCACAGGCAGCGCACCCAGAACCGCCGCACCCTGGTCATCTTCGACGAGATCCACCACGCGGGCGACGCGCTGTCCTGGGGCGAGGCGGTCCAGGAGGCGTTCGAGCCGGCCCGCCGCCGGCTGGGGCTGACCGGCACGCCGTTCCGCAGCGACGCCAACCCGATCCCGTTCGTCAGCTACGTCGACGAGCCGGGCGGCGTCAAGCGCAGCGCGTCGGACTACGTCTACGGCTACGGGCCGGCGCTGGAGGACGGCGTGGTCCGGCCGGTCATCTTCCTGGCCTACTCGGGCGAGATGAGCTGGCGCACCCGGGCCGGCGACGAGATCACCGCCACCCTGGGCACGCCGATGACCAAGGACCAGATCGCGCACGCCTGGCGGACGGCGCTGGATCCCGCCGGAGAATGGGTCAGCCGGGTGCTCGAGGCGGCCGACAAGCGGCTGACCGAGGTCCGCCGGGGCATGCCCGACGCCGGCGGCTTGGTCATCGCGGGCGACCACGAGGACGCCCGGGCCTACGCCGCGCTGCTGCGCGGGCTGACCGGCAAGCGCCCGGTCGTGGTGCTGTCCGACGACCCGGCCGCCAGCAAGAAGATCTCCGCGTTCGCCGGCTCCGGCGAGCGCTGGATGGTCGCGGTGCGCATGGTGTCCGAGGGCGTGGACATCCCGCGGCTGGCGGTCGGCGTCTACGCCACCAGCGTGTCCACCGCCCTGTTCTTCGCCCAGGCCGTCGGCCGGTTCGTGCGGGCCAGGCAGCGGGGGAGACGGCGTCGGTCTTCCTCCCGTCCGTGCCCCTGCTGCTGTCCTACGCCGCCGAATTGGAGGCCGAACGAGACCACGTGCTCCGGTCCGCCACCGGTGACTCGCCCGAGGAGGACGAGCTGGCCGAGGCCCAGCGCCAGCGCGACACCCCGGACGTGTCCGACGAGCCGGCCTTCCAGGCCCTCAACGCGTCCGCGCACTTCGACCGGGTGCTGTACGACGGCGGCGAGTTCGGCACCGCCACCGCGGCCGGCTCGCCGGAGGAGGAGGACTTCCTCGGCCTGCCCGGCCTGCTCGAGCCCGACCAGGTCCGCACCCTGCTCAGCAAACGCCAGCAGTCCCAGCTCGCCGCCCGCTCCCGCTCCGCCCATCCAGCCCCGGCTGCCGCCCACCCAGCTCCGGCTGCCGCCGAGCCCGTCGCGGCTC
Organism: uncultured Actinomycetes bacterium; assembly: GCA_963835775.1. GTDB lineage: Bacteria > Actinomycetota > Actinomycetes > Streptosporangiales > Streptosporangiaceae > Palsa-504. The sequence goes on from CAWIHB010000024.1 coordinate 439,726, forward strand.
CGGTGAGCCGCCAGCAGCTCGCCGCCCTCCGCAAGGAACTCAACGGCCTGGTCGGCGCCTGGAGTCACCGCACCGGCCAGCCCCACGGCGTCATTCACGCCGAACTCCGCCAGACCTGCGGCGGCCCCCCGCTGCCCCAGGCCACCGCCGACCAGATCCAGGCCCGCATCGCCACCATCCGCCGCTGGGCCATCTCAGGCCGCTGACCGCGCGTCATCGTGGATCGTGACGGCGACTCCGGCCAGGAGGAACGGTGCGCCCGCCCCGATGAGCTGCATGGCGCGCGGCCAGCCTCCGACCTCCTCGTACGGCGCTTCCAGGTTGCGGATGGCGGTGATGACCTGGTCCCTTGTCCAGCCGCCCGCGGCCGTGCGGGCCACCTGGTCACGTTCGGCTGCTCCGTTCGGCAGCATCGAGAGGTACAGCGCGATCAGGTCCATCAGCTTCATTTTCGCCAGCTGATGGATCCGGCCCGGCTGCCAGGCGAGCTCCACGGGAGCCGAGATGGAGATCTGGTCAGCGGGGCCAGCCGGTACCGGGCCTCCCCGGCCACCCGCAGCGGCTCCCGGCTGGTCGCCAGGATCCGCACGTCATCTCCGGCCCGCAGCAGCCCGGCGCACAAGCCCGCCGCCGCGCCGATCACGTGCTCGCAGTTATCCAGGACCAGCAGCAGCTGCTGGCGGCCCAGCACCCGCGCCAGTGCCTCGGTCGCCGGCACCCCCGGCTGCTCCCGCACCCCCAGCGCCGCCGCTACCACCGACCCCACCAGCCCCGGTTCCGCCACCGCCGCCGGTTCGGCCAGCCACACCCCGTCGGCGAACCGGCCCGCCACCCGGGCCGCCACCTCACCGGCCAGCCGCGTCTTGCCCGAACCGCCCGGCCCGGTCACCGTCACCAGCCGGTACTCACCAAGCAGGCCCGCGACCTCATCCACCGCCCCAGCCCGGCCGATGAAGCTCGTCAGCGCAAGCGGAAAGCCCTGCACACCGACCGGTGCGGTCCCTCCGGCAGCCCGACCACGCCCGTATGATAACCGTTTGTCACTGTCTGCGTACAGTACGCAGACAGCCGCTGAGGGCTACCGGCTCGAAGGCCTACGAGCCGCCGGCGGGAGTGCCGGTCAGCTCGACGCCGGCGGCGCGCAGGTCCTCGATGGCCTTAGCCGTCGATGCGGGGGCAACTCCAGCGGTCAGGTCGAGCAGCACCCGGGTGGGAAAGCCCACCCGGGCCGCGTCCGCGGCGGTCGCGTGCACGCAGTAGTCGGTGGCGATGCCCACCACGTCGACCTGGTCGACGCCGTGTCCGCGCAGCCAGTCGGCCAGCGGCGTCCCGGCGTCATCGAAGCCCTCGAAGCCGCTGTAGGCCGCGGCGTGCGCTCCCTTGCGGAACACCGCCTCGACGGCCGCCGTGTCCAGGTTGGGGTGGAAGTCGGCGCCTGTGGTGCCCGCCACGCAGTGCGGCGGCCAGGAGTCTGCGTAGTCCGGATGGTCGGAGAAGTGGCTGCCCGGGTCCACGTGGAAGTCCTTGGTCGCCACCACGTGGTCGTATCCGGCGCCACCGCCGGCCAGGAGTCCGCTGATGGCCCGGGCCACCGCGGCCCCGCCGGCCACGGCCAGCGAACCGCCCTCGCAGAAGTCGTTCTGCACGTCAACGATGATCAGCGCGCGCATAGAGCTAACGGTATCCTCCGCATCCGGGAGGCGTGATGGCCGCTGCTGTGGACCAAGCCGCGGGACTAGCCGCCGACGTCCGCCGCGGTCCCGGACGTGATACGGATCAGCTCGCCGAACGACGTCGGGAACACCGTGTGCGGATGCCCGGCCGCCGCCCAGACCTCGTCGTACTTATCCAGCCAGGTATCGACCAGGGTGCGGACCGGGGCCGGGTGGCCGACCGGGGCCACGCCGCCGATGGCCTGGCCGGTCCACTCCCGGACCGACCGAGCGTCGGCCCGCTGGACCACCGAGGCGCCGGTCAGCGCCGCTACCCGGGCTGTGTCCACCCGGTGGGCGCCGCTGGTCATGACGAGCAGCGGCGCCCCGTCGGCGCTGAAGATCAGGCTGTTGGCGATCGCGCCGACCTCGCAGCCGAGTTGCGCCGCGGCGGTGGCGGCGGTCGGCGCGGGTTCGGGCAGTTCCCTGACCTGCCCGGCCACGTCCAGGTCGCGGAGCACGGCGGCGAATTCGCTGAAGTCAACAGGCATGCGTGCAGGTTAGCCGGGCCGCCCGCGGCCCGGCTAACCCTTTTAGGACGGGTAGCAGCAGGAGTCCGAGGATGCGGATTTGATAACGATTACGGATCGGCGCCGTCCGGGTCGAACACGGTGGGGATGGCCGGGTAGCCACGGGACAGCTGCAGCGCGTAGGGCGGCAGTTCGGCCAGCGCCTCCCGGTGCTGGGTCCGCGCCGCCTCGGCCCCGGCGCGGCCCACGATCTCGCCCGAGGTCACCAGGGGCACCAGCAGCTCCCGGTCGAGCGGCCCGGTGTCCGGCGGGATCAGGCTGACCCGCTCGGCCAGCGCGGTGCCGTGCTCGTCGCGGTGCCGCACCGCCCACTTGCGTCCGCCCCGGCCGGGCTTGCCCACCGACCGCTTGGCCACCGGGACCATCTCGCTGTCGTCGTCGTTGGACGAGGCCCGGGCGACCAGCTTGTACACCAGGGCCGCCGTCGGCGCCCCGGACCCGGTGACCAGCGAGGTGCCCACCCCGTAGCCGTCGACCGGGACCGCGGCCAGCGCCGCGATGGAGTACTCGTCCAGGTCGCCGGTCAGGATGATCCGGGTGTGCGTAGCGCCCAGCGAATCGAGCAGCTCGCGCACCCGCCGGGCCAGCACGGGCAGGTCACCGCTGTCGATCCGGACCGCGCCCAGGTCCTGGCCCGCCACCTCGATCGCGGTCCGCACCGCGCGCGGCACGTCGTAGGTGTCGACCAGCAGCGTGGTCGCCCGGCCGAGCGAGGAGATCTGGGTGGCGAAGGCGTGCCGCTCGCTGTCATGAACCAGGGTGAAGGAGTGCGCGCTGGTGCCCGCGCTCGGGATGCCGTACTCCTGCCGCGCGCGCAGGTTCGAGGTGGACGCGAAGCCCGCGATGTAGGCGGCGCGCGCGCTGGCCACCGCGGCCCGCTCGTGCGTCCGCCGCGAGCCCATCTCGATCAGCGGGCGGTCCCCGGCCGCCGTCACCATCCGGGACGCGGCCGACGCGATCGCGCTGTCGTGGTTCAGGATGGACAGTGCGACGGTCTCCAGCAGAACGGCCTCAGCGAACGTGCCCTCCACCACCAGGATGGGGGAGCCGGGGAAGTAGCAGTCGCCCTCGGAGTAGCCCCAGATGTTTCCGGTGAAACGGTAAGATTCGAGGAAACCTAGCGTCGGAGCGTCCACGATGCCCGCGCCACCGAGGAACTCCAGTTCGGCCGGGCCGAACCGGAACCGCTCGATGGCGTCGAGCAGCCGCCCAGTGCCCGCCACGACGCCGTACCGTCGGCCATGCGGCAAGTGCCTGGCGAATACCTCGAAGATGGCCCGGCGGTGGGCCGCGCCGCTGCGCAGCGCGGCCTGCAGCATGGTCAGCTCATAATGGTCGGTCAGCAGGGCGGTACCAAGCAGTGCAGTATCAGGCTGGGCGGTATCAGGCTGGGCCGAGTCATCCACGGGTGCGGATAGGTGGTTCACCGAATTGGTCACAGGTGGAAGACTACGGAAGAAGGAGGTGAGTAGTTGTGAGCGTGGCGCCCGCTGAGGTGGATCTCCCGCGGTCCGCGGACAACCCGGTATCAGACAAGCCCTGGGTCACCATCGTGTGGAACGACCCGGTGAACCTGATGTCCTACGTGACGTACGTGTTCCAGCATGTCTTCGGCTACCCGAAGAAGAAGGCGACCAAGCTGATGCTCGACGTGCACCACAAGGGCAAGGCGGTGGTCGCCGCCGGGGCCAGGGAGGCGATGGAGCACAACGTCGAGGTACTGCACGGCTACGGCCTGTGGGCCACGGTCAAGCAGGACTAGCGGTACCCGCCACCCATGCAACCGTTCCGGCCAACGAGGGGCGGCGGCGTGCGAGCCTGGCTCGCCGCCTCCGAGGCGTCCCTGCTGCGCAACCTGGTCGACCAGGTGGTGGACCTGATCACCCCGGACAGCCAGCAGGATCCCAAGAGCCAGGCTCCAAAGAGCAAGGATCCGAAGAGCAAGGATCCGAAGAGCAAGGATCCGAAGAGCAAGGATCCGAAGAGCAGAGCCGACGACGAGATCGCCGCCCTGGAGGCGCTGCTGCAGGAGCCCGCCCCCGGCACCGGCCAGACCATCCCGCAAGATCCGGTGCTGGCCCGGCTGCTGCCCGACGGCTACCGCGATGACCCGGAGGCGGCCGGCGAATTCCGCAAGTACACCGAGCCCGCACTGCGCACCGCCAAGCAGCAGGCCGCCCAGGAAATGCTGGATTCGCTGCCCGAGGGCGGCGGCCGCATCCAGCTCACCCCCGACCAGGCCCAGGCTTGGCTCAAGGCCCTGAACGACGTGCGTCTCGCCCTCGGCGTCCGGCTCGACGTGACCGAGGACTTCGAGGACCAGTGGGGCCGCCTCGCGCCGGAAGACCCGCAGTGGGCCGCGTACGAGGTCTACGCCTGGCTCGGCGCGGTCCAGGAGTCCCTGGTGCAGGCGCTAACCTGAGCCCGTGCTGACCATCTCCCGCGAGCTGCGTGATCAGATCGTGGCCCATGCCCGCCGCGACCATCCCGACGAGGCCTGCGGCGTGATCGCCGGCCCGGCCGGCCGCGACCGCCCGGAACGCTTCATCGCCATGGTCAACGCCGAACGGTCCCCGACCTTCTACCGCTTCGACTCCACCGAGCAGTTCAAGGTCTGGCAGCAGATGGACGAGGCCGACGAGGAACCCGTCGTTATCTACCATTCGCACACCGCCACCGAGGCCTACCCGTCGCGGACCGACATCTCCTACGCCAGCGAACCGCAGGCCCACTACGTGCTGGTGTCGACCCGGGACGAGCACCAGACCGAGTTCCGCTCGTACCGCATCGTGGACGGCCAGGTCAGCGAGGAATCCGTGACCGTGACGGAATGATTCCGCCTGCGGGCGGGTTGGACGCCAAGGACCGACCAGATAACTCCAGGGAGCGTTGTTCATGGCCATCGAGGTTCGCATCCCGACGATCCTGCGCACGTACACCGACGGCGCCAAGCAAGTCGAGGGGACCGGATCCACGCTCGCCGAGCTGCTCACCGACCTGGAGAGCAGGCACGGCGGCCTGCGCGACCGGCTGGTGGATGACGGCGGGCTGCGCCGGTTCGTCAACGTGTACCTGAACGACGAGGACGTCCGCTTCCTGTCCGGCCTGGACACGCCGGTCAAGGACGGCGACACGGTCACGGTCCTGCCCGCGGTGGCCGGCGGCGCCTAGGATCCCGCCGTACCGGCTGAGCTGTCCTTATTTATCCGAACGGATCAGGGTTTGCGCTACGAGAACCTGCTCGACTCCCTCGGCGGTACGCCGCTGGTGGGCCTGCCGCGCATGTCACCGGCTTGTCGGCCCGGAGCCGAGGTCCGGCTGTGGGCCAAGCTGGAAGACAGGAACCCGACCGGCTCGGTCAAGGACCGCGCCGCGTTCTTCATGGTCGCCCAGGCCGAGAAGGACGGGCTGCTCTCGCCCGGCGCGACGATCATCGAGCCCACCTCGGGGAACACCGGCATCTCCCTGGCCATGGTGGCCAAGCTGCGCGGCTACCGGCTGATCGTGGTCATGCCGGAGAACACCAGCGAGGAACGCCGCCAGCTGCTGCGCATGTACGGGGCCGAGATCATCGGGTCCCCGGCCGCGGGCGGCTCCAACGAAGCGGTCCGGGTGGCCAAGCGGGTCGCGGCCGAACATCCTGACTGGGTCATGCTCTACCAGTACGGCAACGAGGCCAACGCCCGCGCGCACTACGAGACGACCGGCCCCGAGCTGCTGGCCGACCTGCCCGGCATCACGCACTTCGTGGCGGGCCTGGGCACCACCGGCACGCTGATGGGGGTCGGCCGCTACCTGCGCGAGCACAAGCCCGACGTCAAGATCGTCGCCGCCGAGCCGCGCTACGGCGAGCTGGTCTACGGGCTGCGCAACGTGGACGAGGGTTTCGTCCCCGAGCTGTATGACCCGTCCGTGCTGACCACCAGGTTCTCGGTGTCCTCGGCCGATGCCCTGCGCCGGACCAGGGATCTGGTCGGCACGGAAGGCATCTTCGCCGGCATCTCGGCCGGCGCGGCCCTGCACGCCGGCCTGGCCATGGCGGCCAAGGCCGTCGCCGCGGGCGAGCCGGCCGACATCGCCGTCCTGATCGCCGACGGCGGCTGGAAATACCTGTCCACCGGCGCCTACGACGGCACCCTCGACGAAGCCGAATCCCGCCTCGAAGGCCAGCTCTGGGCGTGATAATGGCGGGCATGCAGCTCACTGTGGTTGGGTGTTCGGGAAGCTTTCCGGGGCCGGAAAGTCCCGCGTCGTGTTACCTGTTGGAGGCCGAGGGGTTCCGGCTCGTCGTGGACATGGGAAACGGGGCGCTCGGGGGGCTGCAGCGGCATGCGGAGCTGTTCGGAATCGACGCGATCTGCGTATCCCATCTGCACGTGGACCACTGCGTCGACCTGAGCTCGTACTGGGTGGCGCGGCGGTACGCGCCGGACGGGATCCGGCCGGCCATCCCGGTTTACGGCCCGGCCGGGACCGCGAAGCGAGTGGCGGGCTTCGGCGGCGAGGACGAAGCCGCCATCCGGGATCGTTTCGACGTCCGCGAGCTGGGCTCAGGCCCAGTCGAGATCGGTCCCTTCCGCATCACAACCGAGCGCATGAACCACCCGGTGGAGACGTTCGGGTTCCGGATCGAGCACGACGGCTGGCGGCTGGCCTACTCGGCGGACACCGGCGAAACCGACGCGCTGGTCCGGCTGGCCGAAGGTGCGGACCTGCTGCTGTGCGAGGCATCGTTCCTCGACGGGCCCGCCAACCCGCCCGACCTGCACCTGACCGCCCGGCAGGCAGGCGCGTACGCGGCCCGGGCCGGGGCCGGACAGCTGGTCCTCACCCACCTGGTGGCCTGGTACGACCGGGACCGGTCGCTGGACGAGGCGGCCGGGACCTACCGTGGTCCGCTGTCGGCGGCGACAGCCGGGCTGGTCCTCGGGCCAGGAGCGGCCCGGTAGCCGGATAGGCTGTGCGTCATGTCTCGACCCGACGGGCGATCCGTCACCCAACTACGGCCGGTGCAGCTGACCCGCGGCTGGCTCGATCACGCGGAGGGATCGGTGCTGGTGGAATTCGGCCGCACCCGGGTCCTGTGCGCCGCGAGCGTCACCGAGGACGTGCCGCGCTGGCGGCGCGGCAGCGGCCTGGGCTGGGTGACCGCCGAATACGCCATGCTGCCGCGGGCCACCAACACCCGCGGTGACCGCGAATCGGTCAAGGGCCGCCTGGGCGGCCGGACCCAGGAGATATCCCGGCTGGTCGGGCGTTCGCTACGGGCCTGCGTGGACTACAAGGCACTCGGCGAGAACACCATCGTGATCGACTGCGACGTGCTGCAGGCCGACGGCGGCACCCGCACCGCCGCGGTGACCGGCGGCTACGTCGCGCTGGCCGACGCCGTGGCCTGGCTGCGGGACCGGAAGCGGACCAAGGGCGACCCGCTGCTCACCTCGGTGGCTGCGGTCAGCGTCGGCGTGGTGGACGGCGAGCCCCGGCTCGACCTGTGCTACGAGGAGGACGTGGCGGCCGACACCGACATGAACGTGGTCTGCACGGCCAGCGGCGACTTCGTGGAAATCCAGGGCACCGCCGAGCGCGAGCCGTTCAGCCGCGACCTGCTCGGCCAGCTGCTCGATCTTGCCGTGGCCGGCTGCGGTGAGCTGACCCGGCTGCAGCGTGCCGCCCTCGGCTGATCCGGTCGTCCTGGCCACCAGGAACGCCGCCAAGCTCCGCGAGTTGGCCCGGATCCTGGCCGCCGGTGACACTGCGGTCCGGCTGGTCAGCCTGGAGGAGTTCCCCGACGCGCCCGATGTGCCCGAGACCGGCGCTACGTTCGAGGAGAACGCGCTGCTGAAGGCCCATGCCATCGCCCGCCACACCGGCCTGCCCGCGGTGGCGGACGACTCGGGATTGTGCGTGGACGCGCTGAACGGCATGCCCGGCGTGCTGTCCGCCCGCTGGGCCGGGCAGCACGGGGACGACAAGGCCAACCTGGACCTGGTCCTGGCCCAGGTCGCGGACGTGCCTGACGGCCGCCTCACCGCCCGGTTCACCTGCGCCGCCGCCCTGGCCGTGCCGCGGCGCGGCTTCGCCGAATGGGTGGTGACCAGGAATGTCGAGGGCCGCCTGATCCGGTCCCCGCGTGGCAGCGGCGGGTTCGGTTACGACCCGATCTTCCTGCCGGACGGGTTCACCCAGACCACGGCGGAAATGACCGCGGAAGAGAAGGACGCCATCAGCCACCGGGGCCGTGCCTTCCGCGCGCTGGCCCCGTTCATCGCTGCCGCTGCGGGCGAAGGTTAGAATCGCGATCCCCAGTACCAGGGAGGGCTCATGACAGGCAAGCGGCTCGCGCCGGGCGACCCGGCCCCCGACTTCACCCTGCGGGATGCGGACGGCCAGCCGGTGTCGCTGTCCTCCTATCGCGGCCAGCGGGTCATCGTGTACTTCTACCCGGCCGCGATGACGCCCGGCTGCACCAAGGAAGCCTGCGACTTCCGCGACAACCTGGCCGACCTGAACGACGCGGGCCTGGCGGTGCTCGGCATCTCGCCCGACCAGCCTGCCAAACTGGCCAAGTTCCGGGATAAGGAAGGCCTCACGTTCCCGCTGCTTTCCGACCCGGACCGCACCACGCTCGAGGCCTACGGCGCGTACGGCGAGAAGATGCTCTACGGCAAGACCACGGTCGGCGTGATCAGGTCCACGTTCGTGATCGGCGCCGACGGCAACGTGGAGAAAGCCCTGTACGGCGTCAAGGCCACCGGCCACGTCGCCCGGCTGCGGGCCGACCTCGTCGCCTGAGCGGTACCTTTACTAGCGACCCGGCGACGGGCGGGCGTGGCGGAACGGCAGACGCGGCAGGTTTAGGTCCTGTTGGTGGAGACACCGTGGGGGTTCAAATCCCCCCGCCCGCACCAAGGGTTACCGACAGAACTGCCGGTGTCATACCGACAGAACTGTTTCGGTGACCGTTTCTTATTGTGCCTGCGGGGTCTGACATTGGCTCTGGCCGCCGGGCGGGGCTTGTTGCCGGGCGTCGGCAGCGGGGTTGCGGTGTTGTGGCGGGTCTGCAGCGTGGCTGCCGCCTGGCTGGTGGTGCTGGTCAGTGGTGGCGGTGGTGCTGCGGGCTGTCAGCCGTCTGGGAGGTAGTCGCGGAGGCTGGTGCGGCGCCGTGGTGCCCGGCGGGTGCTGCGGGCCTGGCCGGGGGTGGTGAGGGCCCGCCAGGCGCGGATCTTGCGGATGTTGGCGGCCATCAGCAGCAGCGCGGTGAACAGGGAGCAGGCGGCGATGCCGCGGAGGACGGCCAGGGCCACCGCGAGCCCGATGCCGGCCGCGGTGAATTGGGCCACCACCAGCCCTACGGTGTCGGCGAAGTAGCTGGCCTGGGTCTCTCCCTCGTACGCCTGCCAGTTGGTGCCGGTGACAAAGCTGACCGCGGTGTTGAACGACAGGAAGGGCGGCATGCCCGCTGCGGAACAGGGGCACGAGGCATCGCCGACGATGGTGCGGCGGCTGATGTACCAGGCCGGATGGCGGCTGCAGTCCAATAACAAGTCCATGGCGAAAAGCCTCCCGCACCCGGACCGGAACGCCCAGTTCGGCTACATCAGCGAGCAGGCCGAGTGTGTCAGAAACTTTGTGTCAGGGAGTGATCACAGTGTAACTTACCGTGAGCCGCGAGGGCGGCGCGACCCGAGGAAGGGCGAAGATGACGACGATAGAGGACCTGGGCGGCGAAGTCGAGGACCGCCGTGAGGAATCTTCGGTGCATGGCGGCGGCGGGGGGCTGGTGCTGCCGCAGGGGGTGCTGGCGGATCTGGCAGAGCAGCTGGCGGCGCGGGCGCGGGCCGGGGAGAGCGCGCAGCTGACGGGGCCGGGCGGGCTGCTGACCGGGCTGATCGGGCAGGTGCTGCAGGCGGGCCTGGCCGCCGAGCTCGGCGCGCACCTGGAGGCGGGCGAGGGGGAGAACCGGCGGAACGGGTCGAGCATCAAGACGCTGAACACCGAGGTGGGGCCGGTGCGGCTGGCGGTCCCGCGGGACCGCGACGGGACCTTCGAGCCGCTGCTGGTGCCCAAGCAGGCCCGCCGGTCCGGCGGCCTTGACTCGACTGTGATTTCGCTTTATGCGAAGGGGATGTCGGTGCGGGACATAGCCCGGCACGTGGAGCAGACCACGGGGGTGGAGATCTCGCACGACACGGTCTCACGGGTGACCGACGCGGCGCTGGAGGGGATGCGGGAGTGGATGTCGCGGCCGCTGGAGCCGTTTTACCCGGTTCTGTACGTCGATGCGATGATGGCGCGGGTGCGGGACGGGTCGGCGGTGCGGAACAAGGCCGTGAACATCGCGGTCGGCATCGACCCCGATGGCTGCAAGCACGTGCTGGGCATCTGGGTGGTGACGGCGGAGGGGTCCAAGGCGTGGGCGCAGGCGCTGGCGCAACTGCGCAACCGGGGCCTGGAGGAGGTGCTGTTCGTGTGCTGCGACGGGCTGACCGGGCTCGGCACGGAGATCACCGGCACCTGGCCGGGCGCCACCGTGCAGACCTGCACGGTGCACCTTATCCGCAAATCGCTGGGTTTCGCGTCTTACACCGACCGCAAGGAGATGGCGGCGGGCCTGAAGATGATCTACACCGCGTGCGATGCGGACGCGGCGCAGCTGGCGCTGCTGGAGTTCGCGGACTCGGCGATGGGCAGGAAGTACCCGGCCGCGGCGGGGGTGTGGGAGCGGGCCTGGGACCGGTTCATCCCGTTCCTGGAGTTCCCGCCCGCCCTGAGAAAGGTCCTGTACACGACAAATGCCATCGAGAGCTTTAACCGGGAAATGCGGAAAGTGCTCAAGACGCGCACTCAGTTCCCGAACGATGATGCGGTCGCCAAGACGCTGTGGCTGGCTATCGTGGACGCCGAGGACAAGCGCGCCGCCAGGCGCGCCAGGCAGGCCGGCAGGCCGGCTGACCAGCGGGAAAGCGTCTCGCGGCTGATCGAGGGCCACATCACCCAGGGCTGGGCGCAGGCCTGGAGCGAGATGGCGGCCCGGTGGCCGGAACGGTTCGCCGGCCGCATGTGAAGACAGGGGGTGCGGGATGCCGCTGCCGGGAAACGGGACGCCCGCAGGATCGGTCCCGCTCGACGCGCTCGATGCTGAGGAGATCGCTGACCTGCTGGCCGGCGCGGCCGCGATCGCCGGCGCCCTGGCCGGGCAGCCGGAGGCCGAGGCAGCCTGCGCGGAGCACGCGCCCGGCTGGGACGGCCTGGCCGACCTGCACTTCGCCCTGGCGATCGCCGCAGCCGGGCTGGACGAGGCCATCGAGGAGCACACCGGCCTCCTGCACCCCTGAACCGCGGCGCTGCCCGCCTGCACCTTGAAAAATAAACAGGCAAAGCCTCCGGAAATGCGTGACGGCATGGTCACCGTCTGCTATGTTTAATGACAGACGGGAAAGCCGCCACGCGATCCGCGCAGGATCAGGCAGCGGATGTCCCGGAACCGCCAGGGAAATACGAACACGCAGTATCCGCCCAGGCGGGGCAGGGTATGCCGGGTTCCGGGAAACCGGAGAATAAACCGGGCAATAGAATTCCAGATAGTGCGAGATGAAGGTTCCGGATAAGCATCCGGAACCGGATGGTGAAAAGACCCGCGCACAAAGAATCTGACACTCTCCGGATCTTGCGGATGTTGGCGGCCATCAGCAGCAGCGCGGTGAACAGAGAGCAGGCGGCGATGCCGCGGAGGACGGCCAGGGCCACCGCGAGCCCGATGCCGGCCGCGGTGAATTGGGCCACCACCAGCCCTACGGTGTCGGCGAAGTAGCTGGCCTGGGTCTCTCCCTCGTACGCCTGCCAGTTGGTGCCGGTGACAAAGCTGACCGCGGTGTTGAACGACAGGAAGGGCGGCATGCCCGCTGCGCTAAGCATCGACGTCCACGTCATTGCCCTCCGCAAGGCGCCTCGCTCCGGGCCATCTGAAGAGACGGTCGCCGAGCGCCCTGACCTGGTCAAGATCAGGGCAGCCGCTCGTCCTGACCTGGTCGAGGTCAGGGAAGCCGACGCGGACGACCCGGTTCCGGAGACCCTAGGGCAGTAGCCAAGGCCTGGGCCTGCCTGCTCAGCACCACCTTGCCCAGGGCGGTCCGGCCGTCGATGGCCCGCAGCGCGCCGCGGGCGTCCGCGAACGGGTAGGCCAGCACCGGCGGGTCAGACAGCGCCCCGGCCTGCCGCAGCTCCAGCAGCCGCTCCCAAAGCTGGGCCGCGACGGCTGGCTGGCGCTCGAAGAACTCCCGCGAGGCCGCGCCCAGCACGCCGGTGTTGCCCAGCAGCAGCCGGTTGACCTTGACCACCGGGATCTCGCCCGCGGTGAAGCCCAGCACCAGCAGCCGGCCCTCCGGCGCCAGCGACCGCAGGCTGTCGGTCACCCGGTCCCCGCCCACCGGGTCGAGCACGAGGTCCACCGCCCGGTCGCCCGCCAGCTCCCGCACCGCGGCCAGCCAGCCATCGCTCAGCACGGCGTGGTCCGCCCCGCAGCCCAGCACGAACTCCCGCTTCGCCTCGTTGCTGACCACGGCGATCGTCCGCAGCCCGAGGGCCCGGCCCAGGCCGATCGCCGCCGTTCCCACGCCGCCCGCCGCCCCGTGCACCAGCAGGGTCTCGCCCGCCCGGGCCTGCCCCCGGCGGACCAGCGCGAACAGCCCGGTCAGGTAGTTCAGCGGGGCGGCCGCCCCGGCCTCGAAACTCATATCCGGCGGCAGTGGCAGGACCCGTTCGGCCGGAGCGCTGATCACCTCCTGCCAGCACCCGTGGGACAGCAGCACCGCCACCCGCTGCCCGGCGGCCAGGCCCGCGCCCGCCGGGGCGGACCTGATCACCCCCGCGGCGTCCACGCCCGGGGTGAACGGCAGCGGCAGCTTCAGCTGATACCCGCCCCTGGTCTGCAGCAGGTCCGCGAACGACACCCCGGCCGCGGCTACCTCAATGACCACGCCACCGTCCGCCGCGGGCTCGGCTACCTCGGCCCACCGGACATCTTCCGGCCCGGTGAACCCGTCGATCAGATGCGCGAACATCCGCCCCTCCTCCCGGAGCCTGCCACAGACCCTCCGTGTCAGGCCAAGTATCCAGCGCTGGGGACGGGGCCGGCCGACGGGGTAATCTGGGCTGGTGCAGGCGGGAGGAGCCCTCGTCCTCGCGGCGGACGCCGAGACCGCGGCGAGCCGGGCCGTCGCGCAGGCCCGCGCGTCGCTGGGCGACCTGGACCCCTCGTTCGCGGTGCTGTTCGCCTCGTCCCATTTCTTCGGCTCGGCTCAGGCCCTGGTGGCCGCGGTGGCCGAGCAGACCGGCCGGATCCCGCTCATCGGCTGTGTGACCGAGGGGGTGGCGGGCGGCGCCCGCGAGGTCGAGGCCGAGCCCGCCGTCTCGCTGTGGCTGGCCGCCGACCTCGGCCCGGTGCAGACCTTCGCCATGGAGTTCGTCAGGACCGCCAGCGGCGGCGCCTTCGGCGGCTACCGTTTCGGGCCCGGCCCCGCGGGCCTGCACCTGATGATCTGCGACCCGTTCACGTTCCCGGCCGGTGACCTGCTGACGCACCTGAACGAGCACGTACCAGGACCGGTGGTCATGGGCGGGATGGCCAGCGGCGGGCTGCGGCAGCGGGAAAGCCGGCTGTTCCTGGACGGCCAGGTGCTCGCCCACGGCGCGGTCGGCGCCCACCTGCCGCGCGCCGAAGTGCACCCCCTGGTGGCCCAGGGCTGCCGGCCGCTCGGTGACCCGTATACGGTCACCCGGGCCGACGGCAACCTGATCCTCGAGCTGGGCGGGCGCCCGCCGCTGGCCCGGCTGCAGCAGCTGGCCGCGGCGCTGCCCGACCGGGACAGGGAACTGCTGGCCCAGGGCGCGCACCTGGGGCTGGTCATCAACGAGTACCAGCCCGGACAGCCCGGCCAGGGCGACTTCCTGGTCCGCGGCATCCTCGGCGCCGACTCCGAATCCGGCGCCATCGCGGTGGGCGAGGACGTCGAGGTGGGCCAGACCGTGCAGTTCCACGTGCGGGACGCCGACTCGGCCGACGAGGATCTGCGCCGGATCCTGGCCCAGGAGAACACCGTCCTCGGCGGCCGCCCGGCCGCCGGGGCGCTGCTGTTCACCTGCAACGGCCGCGGATCGCGGATGTTCGCCGAGCCCGACCATGACGCAGGGCTGGTGGCCGCGCTGCTGGGGGAGATCCCGGTGGCGGGGTTCTTCTGCGCCGGGGAGCTCGGGCCGGTGGGCGGGCAGAACTTCCTGCACACGTTCACCGCGTCGATCGCGCTGTTCCCGGCCGACGGCCCGGTCCGCCCGTCGCGTTCCTGACCGGCCGGGCTCGCCATGGTTACCCCCCAGGCGATCTGACAAAATAGCGACTTCACGGAATACGAAAGCCCGGCCGGGAAACGGAGCACGCAATGACAGACGCGGAGACAGAGTCCAAGCCCGTCGATCAGGACGCGCTGGTGGCGGACATCGACCGCACCCGGACGGAACTGGCGCGCACCATCGACGCCATATCCGAACGGGTGAGCCCGAAGAAGAACGCCGAGCGTGTCATGGACCAGGTCCGCGCCCGCGTCAGCCAGATCGATCCCGTCATGGCCGGCGCCGCCGCGGGCGCGGTCGTGATCGGCGTCACCGCCCTGCTCCTGCTCCGCCGCCGGCGACGCTGACGGCCGCTACCCCCGACGGCCCGCAAGCGCGGGATGCGCTAGCCCGAAGTTACTTCGCGGTGGCATGCCACTCGCGGCGCCGACCTGGGTCTTCGCGGAGCCAAAGGTCATGTCTTCTGGCTACATGGTCTGACCAGCGCAAGCTCTCATCGTAGTAGCCGTCATGGTGGCGGGTTTTCTGTCCGGAAACCCTTGTTCTCTTCGGCGTCATCGCAGGTCTGGGCGCAGATACCGGCACCTGGTGACGGTAGCTTCGGCCTATACGGGGTAGCGAGTGGGTTCGGTGGTGTGCTGCCGTCCGCTGGGCATGGTCCACCGGATGGTGCCGTCAGCCAGATGCTCGGCTGTCCACCCGGGGTGCTGCTTCAGCCGGTGATCATGCCTGCACTTAGGGTCGCCGTTGCACGTGCAGGTGCGTCCGCCGGCCTCGTACGGCACGCTGTGCTCGAAGTCGGCTTGGGTGGAGGGCCGGCGGCAGCCGGGCCCGGTGCAGGTGGCGTACCGGATCTGGGTCAGGTGCCGCAGCAGCACCCCCGGGTCGTGGCCGCGGGCCTGATACCGGTGATCACACGGATCGGTGGCGATCGGCCCGAGCCTGATGATCAGGTCCGGCCGCCCGGGGATCCCGGTGGCCAGCCGCCAGGTCCCCCATCCGCCGGGCGGCCCGTCCCGGCGGTCCGGGGTGAAGGTGAACCGCGGCCCGCTCGTGCTGCTGCCGGGCGGGTCGTGGCCGCCCGGTTTACTCCGTCTGGCCTGGTCGCTGCGGGGTGCGGGGCGGGCGCAGCCGTGCCCGATGGCGTGCCCGTCCCGGTCGGTGACCGTCACGCACCAGGTCGTCTTCGGGTTCGCGGCCGCCGCGGCGGCCAGGTCCCGGGCCAGGTCCGGATCAACCGGCCCGATACCCGACAGTTCCCCGGGCCGGTCGGCCAAGTCCAGCAGAGTAGTAGCCGGGACGGTCAGGTTGATCTTCCCGGCGAACCCGGCCGGAATCACGCTGCCACCCGGACCCGGACCCGGACCCGGACCCGGACCCGGATCGCCGCCGGCCGGACCCGGACCGCCGCCGGCCGGACCCGGACCGCCGCCGGCCGGACCCGGACCGCCGTCTGCTGGGCTGCCGTCTGCTGGGCTGCCGTCTGCTGGGCTGTCGCTGTCCGTGCGGCCGGGCGCGTCTGTCCCGTCGCCGTCGTGCTGCCCGCTGGAGCCGGGCGGGGTGCCGGGGCTGGGACGGGAGTCGCGGTTCAGGAGCAAGTCGAGGTAGGCCACGGCACGCAGTTCGTCCATGCAGCCCTCGGCCCCGGCCTTCCGCAGTTCCCGGGCCCAGGCATTCACCCGCTGATCGGCGGCCAGCACCTGCGCCGGGGGCAGTTCCCGCCCGGCCAGCCCCGCATTCCCCGACCCCTCCGCCCACCGCTCCACCCGCGCCTCCCGGGCGGCCTGCTCGCGGCGTTTCTTCGCCTTGTCCGGCGCGACCTGCATCACCGCCCGGGCCATCGCGGCGGCCAGCGCCGGCGGGGTCAGCCGCCCGGCCCGGCCCAGCACCAGCCCCTCCGCCGCCCGCGCCTCGGCCGGGTCCAGCAGGGCGGTGGCCCGGGCGATGATCCCGGCCTTGGCCTCGGTGATGATCCCGGCCCGGAACGCCGCCTTGGTGCCGGGCAGCTTGACCTCCAGGGCATCGGCCACCTCCAGCAGCCCGTCCGCCGCCCACCGCGACTCACCCAGCACCGCCGCCAGCTCCACCGGCGCGAACTCATCCCACACCGCCGGCATCCGCCCCGCCCCGGCCAGCCCGCAGCCCGCCGCCGCCCGGCGGCGGATGAACTCCGCCACCGCCGCATGCTTGCGCGCCGCGACGTGCGCCTGCACCCGGTCCCACCCGCAGATCACACCCAGCAGCTCATCATCGGACGCCCCCGCATAGGAGTCGTCCTCCCCGGCGGCCTCGTCGGCGAACTGGCCCAGGGTCAGGCACCCCGGCGCGGTATCCAGCGGCATCCCGCCCGCGAACCCGGACGCCCGGCTGGTGTACTCACCCGGGTACATCCTGGCTGAGCCGGGCATCCCCGGACCCCGCCGCCCGTCCGCCGCCGCGACCGCGCCCATCGCGGCGGTCAGCCCCAGCCGGTCGGTCTTTTCCCGCGCCCGGGCCGCATCCGCGGTCACCTGCGCCGCCTCGGCGTAGAACACCGCCAGCCGCGTGTCATCCAGCCAGAGCGCCAGGTCGTCGGGGTCCAGGCCCGACCCCCACGGGTCCTCATCCTCCGGCGGCGGCTCGTCATCGGCCAGCGCATCCAGTTCCCACTCCGGCCGCTCCGGACGGGACGGCACCAGCCGCCACCCCCGGTCCCCGTCGAACCGCGGGTCAAAGCACGGCCCGGCCGGCTCCCGGCCGGGAGCCTCGTCCCGCCCGGCAGCGCCGTCAGCTGGCCCGTCCCGCATTGACCACCACCCGTTCGGATGAATCTATCTGCTCACCATTATAGACAAAATCCTGTTCGACTGCGAGTCGACACGCCGGACTTGGCATCGCCGCCGGCAGCTGGTCCGGACCCGCGAGGAAGGCCGTGTTCGCCGCTGCGGCCCGGGCCGATCAGGGCCGGCACGGCCCCGCGGCGGGCTAGCCCGAAGCTACCGCCACCAGGTGCCGATATCTGCGCCCTGACCTGCAATAACGCCGGGGAAAGCCAGGGGCTTCCGGACCGGAAACCCGCGACCATGACGGCTACCAAGATGGGAGGTTGCGCTGGTCAGACCATGCAGCCAGAAGACATGACCTTGGACTCCGCGAAGGACTCCGCGAAGACCCAGGTCAGCGCCGCGAGTGGCATGCCACCGCGAAGTAACTTCGGGCTAGCCAGCGCTCTTGGTCAGCTCCTCGTACTCGGCCGGGGACAGCAGGTCGGGCGGCAGCGCCGCGTCGCCGTTGGCATCGGCGGCCAGCTGGACCCGGAACATCCAGCCGGACACGTACGGCTCCGCGTTCACCAGCGACGGGTCGTCCTCGAGTTCGGTGTTGATCTCGGTCACCTCGCCGTCCACCGGCGAGTACAGGTCGCTGACCGACTTGACCGATTCCACCTCGCCGCACGGCTCGCCCGCCACCACGGCCGCGCCGAGAGCAGGCAGGGATACGTAGACCACGTCGCCGAGCTGCTGGGCCGCGTACTCGGTGATGCCGACCGACGCCACCGTGCCCTCGACGGATAGCCATTCGTGCTCAGGCGTATAGCGCAGTTCGGCTGGGATGCTCATGGTTAGTTACTCCTCCGGTAAAACGGCAGATCGGTCAGCTGGGCGGGAACGGCCTGGCCCCTGATGTCCACGGCGATGCCGGGCTGATCCTGGGTGGCGCCGGCTTCCAGATAGGCCATGGCGATCGGCTGGCCCAGGGTCGGAGACGGCGCGCCGCTGGTCACGATGCCGCGGTTCTTCCCGTCGACCAGCACCGGGTAACCATGCCTGGGTATCCGGCGGGCGGCGATGACCAGGCCGACCAGCTGCCTGGTCGGTCCCGACGCGGCCCGGGCGGCCAAGGCCTCACGGCCGACGAAGTCGCCCGGCTTGTCGAACTTCACCACCCGCCCTAGGCCCGCTTCGAAAGGTGTCACGTCCGGGCCGAGCTCGTTGCCGTACAGCGGCATGCCGGCCTCCAGCCGGAGCGTATCGCGCGCCGCCAGGCCCGCGGGGACCAGGCCGGCCGCCGCGCCGGCCGAGGTCAGAGCGGCCCAGACCGCCTCGGCGTCCTCGGGCCGGCAGAACACCTCGAAGCCGTCCTCGCCGGTGTACCCGGTGCGCGCCACCCAGGCCCGCCGCCCGGCCACCTCGCCGAACGCGCCCGCGTAGTACTTCATCGCATCCAGGTCGGCCCCGGCCGTCAGCGGGGCCAGGATCCCGGCCGCGGCCGGTCCCTGGATAGCTACCAGCGCGTAGTCCAAGGTGGCGTCGGTCACGGCCGCGTCCCGGCCGGACGCCCGGGAGCTCAGCTCCGCGTAGACGGTCCCGGTGTTCGAGGCGTTCGCGATGACCAGGAACTCCTGCTCGCCCACCCGGTACACCACCAGGTCATCGAGCACGCCGCCGTCGGCCGCGCAGATCATCGTGTACCTGGCCCGGCCGGGCCGGACCGCGGACAGGTGCCCGGTCAGCGCGTAGTCGAGCGCCGCCCCGGCCTCGGGCCCGGTCACCCGGATCTCGCCCATGTGCGAGAGGTCGAACAGGCCGGCCGCGTGCCGCACCGCCTGGTGCTCGGCCGTCTCGCTGGCGTATCGCAGCGGCATCTGCCAGCCCGCGAAGGAGGTCATGACGGCACCGAGACGCTCGTGCACCGCGTGCAGCGGGGTCTGCCTCGGCCGTTCCCCTGATGATGTCATCTGCGAATGGTATGCCGTAACCATGGAACTGCTGACCGAAGATCAGATCAATGCCGAACTGGCCGCTACCCCCGGCTGGGACCGGGCCGGAGCGGAGATCACCCGCGAGGTGCACCGGGCCGACTTCCGCGACGCGCTGCTCTACCTGGGCGCCGTGGCCTACCTGGCCGAGCAGGCCAACCACCACCCGGACGTGGCCATCAGCTGGAACAAGGTCACGCTGACCCTGAGCAGCCACTCGGCCGGCGGCCTGACCGGCAACGACTTCGCCCTGGCCCGGCAGATCTCGGCCCTGGCCTAGGAGCCTGGCATCTGCGCAGGTAGGCCGTGTGTTCCCCGGGCCGCTATCGGAATGTTGCCAATGTTTCACCAAATTTGCACATATACACACCTCATTACCTCTTCTGAGTGAGCACCAGGCGTGGCATCGTGGGCTCCCGCGGAGCCGGCATGGCGGCCCGCGCTTCACGCGTGAGAGGAACGCTCATGGACAGACGTGGGAAGGTGGGCCCGGGCAGCCGACGGCCACCTGGCTGCGTGTCACCGCCACGGCCAGCTCAGCGGCCCTGATCAGCCTGCTCGGCCTCCCGGGAACCTCACTGGCCGCAGCAACCGCGGCCAGCGCGGCGAGCGGCGCGGCCCAGGCCGTGGCCCCGGCCAAACCCGCGACGCTGACCGCCGACAGCTCGTCGTGTCACCTGGGCAACGGGGTCAAGCACGTCGTGCAGCTCACGTTCGACAACGTGCACTTCTTCCGTGACAACCCGAATGTCCCGTCCGACCTGGAGCAGCTGCCGAACCTGCTGAACTTCTTCGAAGACAACGGCACGTTCCTGTCCAACAACCACACGCCGCTGATCGCGCACACCGCCGATGACATCCTGACCACTTACACCGGCCTGTACGGCGACCGGCAGGGCATGCCGGTGTCCAACGACTACCAGGCGTACAACAAGAACGGCCCGGACGGCACATACGGCACCACCGACTCGGCCAGCTCGTTCGCCTACTGGACCGACCCGGTCGACGACACCACCAGCCCGCCGACCCCCGGCCACGACACCAACCCGAACATGGTCTACTCCCCGGTGCCGCCGGCCACCTCGCCCACCCCGGTCACGCCGAACACCACCACCCCCGCCCCCTGGGTCCCCTTCACCCGGGCCGGCTGTGACGTGGGCGACGTGGCCACCGCCAACCAGGAGCTGGAGAACACCACCCCGGACATCGCCGACGCGTTCGGCGCCAACTCGCCCGAGGCCCAGCAGCTGGCCGCCGACCCGGACTCGTTCAAGGACCCGGAGACCGCGGACTACGTCGGCGTGGCCGTGCACTGCGCCCAGGGCAGCGCGTTCTGCGCCGACGCCCAGGCGGTCAAGTACGGCCAGAAGACGCCGTCACCCACCGCGGTCGCGGACGTGCTGCCCGACGAGCCGGGCGGCTACCACGGCTTCCAGGCCCTGTTCGGTCACAAGTACGTCGCGCCGCAGCTCGGCGCGGGCATGCCCAGCCTGACCCGCAACGGGTACCAGGTCACCAACGCCAGCGGCAACCTGGTCGACCTGAACGGCGACGAGATCGACGGCGCGTTCCTGACTGACTACCCGGGCTTCCCCGGCTTCTCCTCCATCAACGCCTCCCAGACGCTGGCCTACATGGCCGACATGCTGGAGACCGGCGTCCCCGTGGTCAGCGGTTACATCTCCGACCTGCACGGGAACGAGTTCATCCCGGCGCTGAGCTCGGTCTGCGCCAAGGCCGGCGACGCGCTGGGCAGCGGCAGCGCGTGCTACACCGCGCAGGCGGAGTACTACAACGCCGCGTTCGGCGCCTTCTTCCAGCGCTTGGCCGCCGACGGCATCACCCCGGCCAACACGCTGTTCGTGCTCAGCTCCGACGAGGGCGACCACGAGGCCGGCGCCAACGTCGGCCGGGCCGTCCAGCCCACGCCGGCCAGCTGCGACGGCGTGACCGTATCCGGCAGCACCGTGACCCCCGACGTGGCCTGCACCTACCCGGCCGGGACGTTCGGCGAGCTCGAGGGCAACATCACCGGGCTGCTGGCCGTCGAGAAGCACGACACCACCGCCTTCGGCATGGAGAACGACACCGCGCCGGAGTACTACATCAACGGCGACCCGGGGCCCGACGCCACCGTGACCAGGACGTTCGAGCACGACATCGCCGGGCTGACGGCCTACAACCCATACGCCGGGCAGAGCCAGCCGATCGACAACTACCTGGCCGATCCCACCGAAGAGGCGATCCTGCACATGGTCAACGCCGACCCGGCGCGGACGCCGACGCTGGCCGAGTTCGCCAAGCCCGACTACTACCTGGAGCAGGGCCAGGCGACTTGCGACGCCACGGTCACCGGGACCGTCGCCAAGGACTACCCGGCGGACTGCGTGAGCATCGACCCCGGTTTCGCCTGGGACCACGGCGACTACGCGGCCGAGATCAACACCAACTACATCGGCTTCGTCGGGCCGGGCGTCAAGCATCTCGGTCTGGACGGCTCCGGTCCGGCCGACGGCCCGAACTCGGCCGGCGCCAACAGCGGCCAGACCGTCGCCGCGGACAGCAACAACCCGGGCACCTGGACCGATGAGACCGACATCCGCCCGACCGAGCTGTACCTGCTCGGCCTGAAGGACGACTACGAGCACGACGGCCGGGTCATCACCCAGATCCTGGCCGCCCCGAACCGCGCGCTCGGTGCCCCGGGCGTGGCCGCGCTTGGCGCCTGCTACAAGCAGCTGAACTCCAGCGTCGGCACCTTCGCCAACTACACCCTGCAGGCCGACACCAAGGCCATCGAGAGCACCACGCCCGGCGACGCCAGGTACCTGGCCACCGACAAGGCGCTGGCCGCGCTGGACCGGGTCCGCGACGGGCTGGCCCTGCGCATCAAGGGCGAGCTCGAGGCGGCCGCGTTCGGCGACGTGCCGATCTTCGGCGCCCAGGCCCAGACGTTCGGCTGCCAGCTGATCATCGCCTCGGCCCGGGCCGTGGACGGCAGCGCCTGATCACCCCGCAGGCCGTGACCCCGCCCCCGACACCCGCGTCAGGGGCGGGGTCACGGCCTGGCCGTTCGTAGCGGACAATGGGGCGGTGACCGCCACCTGGCCTGACCAGGCCGCCGCAGATTCCGCGCCGGCCGCCCGCCCGCGCGACGTCGTGATCCTGGGCTCGACCGGATCGATCGGCACCCAGGCCCTGGACATCATCGCCCGGAACCCGGACCGGTTCCGGGTGGCCGCGCTGGCCGCGGGCGGCGGCAACCCGGGCCTGCTGGCCCGCCAGGCCGCCGAGACCGGCGCGGCCGCCGTGGCCGTGGCCAGCCCGGCCGCCGTATCCGACGTGCGGGCCGCACTCCATGATTTTTTTGGCCGAACGGGCCGTGGTACTCGCCCAGCCGACCTGCCCCAGGTCCTGGCCGGACCGGAAGCCGTGTGCGAGCTGGCCGGATGGCCGTGTGACGTCGTGCTCAACGGCGTGACCGGCGCGGCCGGGCTGCAGGCCACGCTGGCCGCGCTGGACGCCGGCCGGGTGCTGGCCCTGGCCAACAAGGAGTCGCTGATCATCGGCGGTCCGCTGGTCACGCGGGCGGCCAAGCCCGGGCAGATCGTGCCGGTCGACTCCGAGCACTCGACCATCGCCCAGTGCCTGCGGGCCGGGCGCCACGCCGAAGTCCGCCGCCTGGTCCTGACCGCCAGCGGCGGCCCGTTCCGCGGCTGGAGCCGCGACCGGCTGGAGCACGTCACCCCGCAGCAGGCGCTGGCCCACCCGACCTGGAACATGGGCCCGCTGGTCACGATCAACTCGGCCACGCTGGTGAACAAGGGGCTGGAGGTGATCGAGGCGCATCTGCTGTTCGGCTTCGGTCTGGACCGGATCGACGTAGTGGTGCACCCCCAGTCGATCGTGCACTCCATGGTCGAGTTCGCCGACGGCGCCACCATCATCCAGGCCTCACCGCCGGACATGCGGCTGCCCATCTCGCTGGGCCTGGCCTGGCCCGACCGGGTGCCCGACGCCGCGCCCGGGCTGGACTGGTCCGCGGCGGCCAGCTGGACCTTCGAGCCGCTGGACGACGCCGCGTTCCCCGCCGTCGCGCTGGCCCGGGAGGCCGCCGCGGCCGGCGGCACCATGCCGGCCGTCTACAACGCCGCCAACGAGGCCTGCGTGGCCGCCTTCCTGGCGGGAAGCATCAGCTTCACCCGGATTGTTGACACCGTGGCCCGGATACTCTCTGAACACGACGCCGCGCGCGCGGCGGTCACCAGTGTGGCGGACGTACTGGCCGTCGACGACTGGGCCCGGCGGCGGGCGCGGGAGCTGAACGTCTAGGAGGAGCGGCGGATGGACCTGATCGGCTGGGTCATCTTCATCGTCGCCCTGCTCATCTCCGTCATGCTGCACGAGACCGGCCACTTCGTGCTGGCCAAGAGGTTCGGCATGAAGGTGACCAGGTACTTCGTCGGCTTCGGCCCGACCATCTGGTCGACCTGGCGCGGCGAGACCGAGTACGGGATCAAGGCCCTGCCGTTCGGCGGCTTCGTCAAGATCGTCGGGATGCACTCGCTGGACGATCCCGATGACCCGGACGACGAGGCCCGGTCGTTCCGCTCGCACCCGGCGTGGCAGCGGATCCTGGTCCTGTGCGCCGGCTCGGCCATGCACTTCCTGCTGGCCCTGCTCCTGGTCTTCGGCCTGGCCCTCGGCGTCGGCATCGCCTACGGCAACACCCAGGTGGGCACGCTCAGCTCCTGCGTGCCGGTCAGCCTGGCCGCCTACGACAACGGCAGCTGCACTGGGTCCCACCTGGTCTCCCCGGCCAAGCTGGCCGGGCTGCGGCTCGGCGACGTGGTGACCGCCATCGACGGCCACCCGGTGAGCAACTTCACCCAGCTCACCGACATGGTCCGCCCCCTCCCGGCCGGGACGCCGGTTACCGTCACCGTCCGCCGTGACGGGAAGATGGTGAACCTGCACACCAAGGTGGCCGGTATCAAGGGCCTCGGTTCCTACCTGGGCCTGTCGTACGCGGGGTTCGTGTTCCAGATACCCAGCCCGCTGGGCGCCGTCGAGTACTCGGGCACGGCCTTCGGCCAGGTGCTGGTCGGCTCGGCGCACGCCGTCGCGGCGCTGCCCGGGGGGCTGCACGATCTGTTCAACAAGGACCGGTCGACGACGGCCGCGGGCCAGGTCACTAGCGTCGTCGGCGCGGCCCAGGCGACCGGCAGCGAGCTGGCCTCCAACGCGGGCTGGCAGTACAAGGTCAGCTTCGTGCTGCTGCTCATCGCTTCGCTGAACATCTTCGTCGGCGCCTTCAACATGCTTCCGCTGCTGCCCTTGGACGGCGGTCACATCGCGGCGATCGTCTACGAGCGGATCCGGGCCTGGCTGGCCCGACTGCGCGGCCGGCCCGACCCCGGCCTGGTCAACATGGCCAAGCTCGTCCCGGTCAGCTTCAGCCTGTTCGTGGTGATCGCGTTGTTCAGCGTCGTCCTGGTCCTGGCCGACATCATCAACCCCATAAACCTCACCGGAGGTTAGCTAGTGCTAGCCCGGGGGGACGACCCCCCGGAACCCCCCGCTGCGCTCCGCGCCCCGCCGCGGTTCTCGCCGATACACCGGCCGCTCACCGGGCGCAGGGCCCGGTTCGCTAAGCCGGTCGGAGCTTCGCTCCGGCTGACCGTAACCCCCGCTGCGCTCCCCTTCCCGACGCCGCCGTCAGCGTCGGGCCCGGGGCGGTCGCCGCGTTCGGGCACAATGGCGGGGTACCGGGTTTCGGGATGTGACCAAACCGAACGGATGGGGCTCATGAGTATTGACCTCGGGATGCCGGCGACGCCGCCCGCGCCGCTGGCCCAAGATCTGCTGGCACCGCGGCGGCTGTCCCGCCAGATCATGGTGGGCTCCGTGCCGGTCGGCGGGGGAGCGCCGGTAACGGTGCAGTCGATGACCACCACCCTGACCGCCGACATCAACGCCACCCTGCAGCAGATCGCCGAGCTGACCGCCTCCGGCTGCCAGATCGTCCGGGTCGCGGTCCCGTCCCAGGACGACGCGGACGCGCTGCCCGCCATCGCGCGCAAGTCGCAGATCCCGGTGATCGCCGACATCCACTTCCAGCCCAAGTACGTGTTCGCGGCGATCGACGCCGGCTGCGCCGCGGTCCGGGTCAATCCGGGCAACATCAAGCAGTTCGACGACAAGGTGGCCGAGATCGCCAGGGCGGCCACCGACGCCGGCATCCCGATCAGGATCGGCGTCAACGCCGGCTCGCTGGACAAGCGGCTGCTGGCCAAGTACGGCAAGGCCACCCCGGAAGCGCTGGTCGAGTCCGCGCTGTGGGAGTGCTCCCTGTTCGAGGAGCACGGCTTCCGCGACATCAAGATCTCGGTCAAGCACCACGACCCGGTGGTGATGATCAACGCCTACCGGCTGCTCGCCCGCCAGTGCGACTACCCGCTGCACCTCGGCGTGACCGAGGCCGGGCCGACGTTCCAGGGCACGATCAAGTCCGCGGTGGCGTTCGGCGCCCTGCTGGCCGAAGGCATCGGCGACACGATCCGGGTCTCGCTGTCCGCGCCCCCGGTGGAAGAGGTCAAGGTCGGCATCTCGATCCTGGAATCCCTCGGCCTGCGCCAGCGGCGGCTTGAGATCGTGTCCTGCCCGTCCTGCGGCCGGGCCCAGGTCGACGTGTACAAGCTGGCCGAGGAGGTGACCGCCGGGCTCGACGGCCTGGAGGTACCGCTGCGGGTCGCGGTCATGGGCTGCGTGGTCAACGGCCCCGGCGAGGCCCGCGAGGCCGACCTCGGCGTCGCCTCGGGCAACGGCAAGGGCCAGATCTTCGTCCGCGGCAAGGTCATCGCCACCGTGCCCGAGAGCCAGATCGTGGAGACCCTGATCGAGGAGGCCATGCGCCTAGCCGAGCAAGGCGACCTCACCGACCCCGACGCCGACGCCAAGCCCGTCGTCACCGCCTACTAACCCGCCCCGCCGCGCCCAGTCACCAGCGGAGTGAAACCCGGGTCCCACCTCCATAGGGTGTGGTGAAACCCGGGTTTCACCACCTAGCCGGGCCGGTCGCGGCGGCTTATCCGGCCTGGCGGTGCGCCGGGGCGGCCGCCATGCTCTCGGCGTAGAAAATCTCGCCTACCTGGTCGGCGGTCTGGGCTCGCGCGTCGGCGGGCAGCATGTCATCGGTGATCAGCACGTCGACCTCGTCCAGCCGCGCGAACGAGCTCAGGCTGATCAGGCCCCACTTGGTGTGGTCGGCCAGCACCACGACCCGGCGCGCGACCCGGATGAAGGTCCGGTTGGTCTCGGCCTCAGCCAGGTTGGGCGTGGTCAGCCCGGCGTCGGCGTCGAAGCCGTGGCAGCCGAGGAAGAGCAGGTCGAAGTGGAGCGAGCGGATGGTCAGGTCGGCGATGGGCCCGACCAGCGCGTCTGAGGGGGTGCGCACGCCGCCGGTCAGCACCACCGAATCGGACGTGCCGTCCAGGCCCCGGGTCCCGCTGAACAGGTTCGTGACCCGCAGCGAGTTGGTCACGATGGTCAGGCCGGGCACGTCCAGCAGGCACTGCGCGAGCGCGAAGGTGGTCGTCCCCGCGGCCAGCGCGACTGCGGTACCCGGCGTGACCAGGCTCGCGGCCGCGCGGGCGATCGCGGTCTTCTCCGGCCGTTCCAGCACCAGCTTGGCATCGAAACTCGGCTCGTGACTCGATGGCGTGCCGGGCAGCACGGCGCCGCCGTGCACCTTTTCCACCAGGCCATCGCGGGCCAGGACCTCGAGGTCCCTGCGGATCGTCATGTCGGATACGCCGAGGCGCTGGGTGAGGTCACTGACACGTGCGCTGCCGTCGCTCCTGACGGCCTGCAGAATGAGCGACTGGCGATGTCGGGCGAGCATTCCTTCGTCCCCTCCTTATCACTGGATGGCGCCGGGGCCCGTGCGGTGGCCCGCGGAGGCGTCATCCGTCCCCACTGAGACGTTTGCCGCCCGTGTTCGGTTCCGGGTGCGGATGTCCGAACCGGATGGATTTCTGCGACGCAGGTTAGCGCGCGAATCTGAGGTGATCCAGGAGGTTACCTGTAAGATTCCGCATCGCCGCGCCAGCCTGTAATGACCCGCTGACCTGGAGTGTTAAACGAGCCCTACCCCGCGCTGAATCGCCGGCTGGCCTGAGTGCGGCGCCCCGGGCTCAGGTGCCGGCCGAGCCGAGCGCATGACATCTGCCGAACGGGCCGTGCTGCGTGCATCTCCCCACTCACGCCACCATCCCGTGCTGTGCCTTCCGGTCCCCCCGGATCCACCCAGAAGGCTGAATCTTCCCGCAAATCGCGGCTGCTATCCCGGACCCGGCCAGGATGCACCCAGGAACCCCGATTCAGCCCGATTTTGGGGCGGGTGGGTCAGAGGAGGCGTAATTGAGAGGCCGGGGCGAGCCGCGGCCCGGGGCCTCTGGGGCCGCTGGCCTCCGGAAACGGATGGGCCGTGTCGATGGTGTTTCGCGTTCGTTGCCGAATAGTGACTTGTTAGCGTTAACATCGTCGCACGCGTGCTTGTCCGTAATGAATTGACTACCGTGGTGCTGATGACGCTGTGGTTGCGTGTGGTTACCCGCGAAGCAGCAGGACCGGACCGTCCGCTGGGACAGGCGAGGGGAGGGCGCAGCGAATCGAGGCTTACGCAGGCTATGGCCCCCCATCCTTACGAAGGTTGTGCCCACTTATGCCGAGGCTGATATCGAAACGGGCTCGTTCCCTTATCAGGGCTGCGTGGGGCCTTGACAGGCGATCATGAACAGATTTAGCGTCAACCGCGGATTGTCAGAGTGCGCTCAATACCAGCCGTGACCGAAAAGTTTCGGTGACGGCGGATGAGCCGACGGTGTGAACATCGGAATAAGCGTGTCATCGCGTTATCTCTCCCGCGACGAAGCCGACGGGACTCGCCGCGTACTGTCGGGCCTGGCCCGGGGGAGTATCCCGTCCCGGGAAATTCCATGGAGGTCTTACATGAAGAAAAAGGTCGACCCGGTAGTCGATGAAGCGATTGAGACCATCAACATGAAGGATGGGCCTTCTCGCCGTCGGCTGATCGAGGGAGCCGGGCTGTTCAGCGCGACCGCGGCCGCTTCGGCGCTGATCGCGGCGTGCAGCTCGTCCAGCACCAGCAGCGCCAGCTCGACGAGCACGTCGGCGGCGGCGGCGGTGGCCGGGAACTTCCCGAAGACGCCGGCCTGGAAATTCTGGTTCGTCAACCACGCCGACACGAACGAGTTCTTCACCCCGACGAAATACGGGTACGCCGACGCGGCGGCCCTCCTCGGCCTGCCCACGCCGAACTGGGGCGGAGACCCCAACTCGAACGAAGCCAACATGATCAGCTTCATGAACTCGGCGATCTCCGCCAAGGCGGACGGGATCGCGCTGGCGGCCATTTCGAACACCGCCTTCACCTCGGTGGTGTCGAACGCGATGAACGACGGCATCCCCGTGCTCACCTACAACGCCGACGGTATTTACTCCCACGGAGTAGCCGAGATCGGCACCAACCGGCTGGCCTACGTCGGGCAGGCGCTCTACCTGTCCGGGCAGGCCATGGGCAACCAGATCAAGACCCTCATACCGGGCGGCGGGCACATCGCGATCTTCATCGCCACCCCGGGAACCGGCAACATCCAGCCGCGCTACGACGGCGCGGTGTCGGTGCTCGGCAGCAGCTACTCGGTGGACGAGGTGGGAACCACCACGGTCGACGCCACCGAGCTGTCGACCGAGAAGGCGTACATGCTCGGGCACAAGTCCAGCCTCAAGGGCGCATTCGCCGTTGACTCAGGCTCCACCGCGAACCTGGCCGGCGCCCTCGCGGGATCCGGCCTGAAGATCCCGGCCGGCGGCTTCGACACCGACCCCCGGACGCTCGCCGCCCTGTCCGCAGGCACGGTCAACTTCAGCATCTTCCAGGACCCGTACCTGCAGGGCTTCCTGCCGACGCTGTACATGTACCTGTACAACCTGTCCGGCGCTCAGCTGGCCCCGCCGGACACCGACACCGGCCTGACCGTGCTGAACAAGGGCAATGTCAGCCAGTTCCTGAAGAACAGCCGGTTCCAGGGCGGATCGGCGGCCCAGCAGTACCTGCCGCGGCCCTCCGGGGCCATCACCCAGCC
This sequence comes from uncultured Actinomycetes bacterium, assembly GCA_963835775.1. Taxonomy (GTDB): domain Bacteria; phylum Actinomycetota; class Actinomycetes; order Streptosporangiales; family Streptosporangiaceae; genus Palsa-504. Next base: position 469,223 of record CAWIHB010000024.1, read on the forward strand.
GCAGGCGACCACGAGCACCTGACGTCAGGTCTGCGGTGGCGGGGCAGGCCAGCGGGCCTCCCCGCCACCGCAGACGTAGGCTAGGTCGAGACTCCTCTGCGGCGGATCGCGCCGTCACGGAGCGCAAACCGGCAGCACTACAGCGACCTCCGACGGGAACGATCTCTCGCCGGCGCGCAGAGAGGGTGAAGAGCGGAGATGGGTCCACGTGAGTGACACCGCCGAGCAGTCCGTAGGGATGACCGGTTCCCCTCCGGGCAGGCCAGCGGGTGGTCCCGGCCCGGCGCTGCGCGCTCTGCAGCTGTTCGGGCGGCAGCGCGAGGCCACGGTGTTCGTGGTGGCCGTGGCGCTCTTCCTGTACTTCGCGATCGATCAGGGATCGGACTTCACCTCGAAGGCGAACCTGGTCACGCTGTTCTCCGAGAACGCGGCGCCCATCATCATCATCGCGCTGGGCGAGGTCATGCTGCTCATCTGCGGCGAGATCGACCTGTCGGTCGGCTTCGTCCTCGGGTTCGCCCCCTACTTCATGCATTACCTGACCGACTTCTACGGCGTCCCCGGCCTGCTCGCGATCTTCCTGGCGCTGCTGCTCGGGGTCGTGGTCGGCTGGGTCAACGCCTTTTTCACGGTCACGGTCGGCGTGCCGTCGTTCATCACCACGCTGGGCACCGGGTTCATCCTGCTGGGGCTCATCGACACGACCTCGCACGACGAGCCCGCCGCCATCCCGGCGGACGTGGTGGGCATCGGCAAGTGGCTCGAGACCTATTCGTGGGCGTGGTTCACCTGGGCGGTCGTGCTCACCTTGCTGTTCCACATCCTGCTGACCCGGACCCGCTGGGGCCTGCACACCGTGTCCGTGGGCGGCAACCAGCTCGGGGCGCGGGAAGCCGGCATCCACGTGAGCCGGATCAAGTACGGCAACTTCATGCTCACCGGGTTGCTCGGCTCGCTCGTCGGCCTGCAGACCATGTACTTCACGAACAACATCGCCCCCACCGCGGGCTCGTACACGCCGATGTTCTACGCGGTCACCGCGGCGGTGATCGGCGGCACCGCGATGCTGGGCGGCTCGGGGACCATCATCGGCGCCTTCTTCGGCGCGATATTGCTGGCCACCCTGGAAGACGGTTTCCCGCTCATCGGGGTGAACGCCGACACGCTGAGCATCGTCTTCGGCGCCGCGATCCTCGGCGCCATGGTCCTGAACGTACAGCTCACCAGGCTGCGGGAAAGGGGACAGAGCTGACATGACCTCGGCCACACCGGACGCGGCGGCCGGATCCGCGAGCCTTGGTGAAGAAGTCCTCCGGGTCGAGCACATCTCCAAGAACTACGGCGTGGTGACCGCGCTGAGCGACGTGAACCTGCGGCTGGGCCGCGCCGAGGTGCTCGGGCTCATCGGCGACAACGGCGCGGGCAAGTCCACCCTGCTCAAGATCCTCTGCGGCTTCCAGCCGCCCACCTCGGGACAGATCTTCCTCGACGGCCAGCCAGTCGTGCTGAAGTCGGTCGACCACGCCAGGTCGCTCGGCATCGATGCCGTGTACCAGGACCTGGCCCTGGTCAACCAGCTCACCGTGTACCAGAACATGTTCCTCAACCGGGAGGTGATCCGCTGGCCGCTGGTGCGCAACCGCGTCATGCGCAAGGAGGCCAAGGAGCATCTGGACGAGATGGGCGTGCGGATCCCGTCGGTGAACGCCCCGGTGGCCATGCTCTCCGGCGGCCAGCGCCAGGCGGTCGCGGTGGCCCGCTCGGTGTTCTCCCACCCGAAGATCCTGCTCCTGGACGAGCCGCTGGCCGCGATGGGCGTCAAGGAAGGCGCGATCATCCTGGACCTGATCACCCGGCTCAAGCACGACGGCGACGTCTCGATCATCATCATCGCGCACAACTACGCGCACGTGCTCGAGGTGTGCGACCGGGTCAACCTGATCCAGGGCGGCCAGATCACGCTGGACAAGCGCACCGCCGACACCTCGGCCGAGGAGCTCACCGAGCTGGTGGTGGCCGAGTACCGGAAGGCCCTCGAAGAACGCCAGCGCGCTGAGTCGCAGCAGCGGTTACCGCCCGGCGGGCCAGACCTGATCATGTTATGCGGCATCATGGGGGGATGCCGATGCCTCCCCGGGGCGGCCGCGCGGCGGCGCTGACCGCCGGGCTGGCCGCCCTGCTGGCCGTCGCCGCCTGCACCTCCGCGGGCTCGACGGCCGCCCCGCCGTCAAGTTCCGCCCCGGCCAGCACGTCGCCCGGCGCGTCCGCGGCGTTCCCCCAGGCTGACGGCCCGATCGTGCCGACCGCCAGCACGCTGCACTGGCAGCGCTGCAGCGGGACGCTGGCCGCCGACGGCATCACCGACTGCACCATGCTGAGCGTGCCGCTGAACTACGCCGATCCCGGCGGCAGGCACATCAGCCTCGCGCTGGACATGATCCCGGCCACCGCCCCGGTCAGCCAGCAGCAGGGCATCATGCTGGTCAATCCGGGCGGCCCGGGCGGCAGCGGGCTGTCGCTGGCCGCCGAGGTAGCCCAGGGACTGCCCCCCAGTGTGGCCGGCGAGTACGACATCGTCGGCTTCGACCCGCGCGGCGTCGGCTCGTCGGTGCCCGCGCTGAGCTGCGAGCCTGGCTTCTTCTCCGGCGTGCGGCCGAACTACGTCCCGGCCAGCGCCGCCGCCGAGCAGGTCCTCATCAACCGGGCCAGGACCTACGCCGGTGACTGCGAGCAGAAGTTCGGCTGGCTGCTCCCGTACATGACCACCGAGGACGTGGCCCGCGACCTGGATTCGATCCGGGCCGCGTTCGGCGTGGCGAAGATCAACTACTTCGCGTTCTCCTACGGCACTTATATCGGGCAGGTGTACGCGACGCTGTTCCCCAGCCGGGTCCGCCGCATGGTCCTGGACAGCACCGTCGATCCCACCGGGGCCTGGTACACCGACAACGTCGATCAGGACTACGCCTTCCAGGGCCGGATCAACGCCTTCTACGCCTGGGTGGCGGAGTACGACGGCACCTACCAGCTGGGCAGCACCGCCGCGCAGGTCCGGGCCAACTGGTACGCCGCGCGCGGCCGGCTGCTGGCGCACCCGGCCGACGGGATCGTCGGCGCCGACGAGTTCGACGACACCTTCCTGGCCGGCGGCTACGACGACGAGCTGTGGCCCGGCCTGGCCCAGGCCCTGTCGTCCTACCTGAACGGGGGGCAGACCAGCCAGCTGATCTCCCAGTACCAGGCGAGCGGGGTGCAGGACGAGAACGAGTTCGCCGTGTACAACGCGGTCCAGTGCTCCGACGTAGCCTGGCCGAGCAGCTGGTCCTTCTGGACCTCGGATACCGAGATGATCTACAAGACCGCCCCGTACGAGGCCTGGGACAACGCCTGGTACAACGCGGCATGCGCGTTCTGGCCGGTCCATGGCCCGGCCGAGCCGCTGAAGATCGGCGCGGCCGGACTGCCCGGCATCTTGATGCTGCAGGGCACGCTGGACGCGGCCACCCCGTACGCCGGGGCGCAGGACGCCCACCGGCTGCTGCCGTCGGCGCGGATGGTCGTGGTCGAGGGCGGCGGCAACCACGGCCAGTCATTCGAGCAGCCGCTGAATACGTGCGTGCAGAATTACCTGAACGCCTATCTGGCCACCGGAGCCCTGCCGAACCGCCCCGGGCTGGTCAACGCCACGTGCCCGGCCGTGCCTGATCCGACGCCGCTCAGCTAGCCGGGCAGAGTCGCTGATGGCCGACCCTGACGGCTCGTTCATGATGAGAATTTGGGGCGCTATTGCCCCGTGTACGCTAGGAATATGTTGCGGGTAAGGCCGCCCGGGTCTACGGTGCGGCTGCTCGATGAGCGCGACCATGCCGCGGTGCTGGCCATCTGCGATCGTGATCCGGTGACGAACGTGTTCGTCAGTTCCCGGGTCCGCGCCCTGGGCCTGCAGCCGGGCCGGCTGGGTGCCCAGCTGTGGGGCCACGGGCCGGGCGGGCGGCTGGAATCCCTCTGTTACGCCGGCGCCAACCTGGTCCCGGTCGCGGCCACGCCGGACGCGGTGGTGGCCTTCGCGGACCGGGCCCTGCGGCAGGGGCGGCGCTGCTCGTCCGTGGTCGGCCCGGCCGCCGAGGTCCAGGCCCTGTGGGCCCTGCTGCGGCCGCGGTGGGGCCGGCCCGGGAGGTCCGGCCGGTGCAGCCGGTCATGGTCACCGCGGGGCCGCCGCCGGTGGCGCCCGACCCGCTGGTCCGGCGGGTCCGGATGGACGAGCTGGACATTCTGTGGCCTGCCTGCGTGGCGATGTTCACCGAGGAGGTCGGCGTCTCGCCGACCACCGGAGACGGCGGCGCCTCCTACCGGGCCCGGCTCGAGCAGCTGATCAGGTCCGGCCGGGCATTCGCCAGGATCGAGCACGGCCAGGTGATCTTCAAGGCCGAGATCGGGGCGGCCACCCCGCAGGCGTGCCAGATCCAGGGCGTGTGGGTCCGGCCGGAGTGCCGCGGCCAGGGGCTGGCCGCGCCGGGCATGGCGGCGGTCGTGGTCGAGGCCTCCCGCTCGATCGCCCCGCTGGTGACGCTGTACGTCAACGACTTCAACACCCCGGCCCGCGCGGCCTACCTGCGGGCCGGCTTCGTCAAGGCCGGCCGCTTCATGTCCGTTTTGTTCTAGTCGCGGTCGCGGATCTTGCGGAGGTAGTCGACGATGGGCTGGAAGGTGGACCGGACCTGTTCGAGCTGGTCGGGCGTGAGCCGGTCGATGAAGTGACGGCGGACCTTGTCCACGTGATGCGGCGCGACCCGCTCGATGGCGGTGACGCCGGCGGCGGTCAGCACGGCAAACGTGCCCCGCTTGTCGCCCTCGCATCCGTCGCGCCTGACCAGGCCGCGCTTTTCCATGCGTGAGATCTGGTGCGAAAGCCGGCTCCGGGACTGGCTGGTGGCATCGGCGAGATCGGTCATCCGGAGCCGGTGATCGGGCGCCTCGGACAGCTCGACCAGGATCTCGTAGTCATGGCCGTTCAGCCCGTGCGCGGTCAGGTCGCGGTCAAGCTGGCGCATGAGCAGCTGGCTCAGGTGAACAGTTGCTCGCCAGGCCTGCTGTTCCTCATCGCTGAGCCACCGCGGCCGGTCGTCGGTACCGGGCATATCACGAATCTACCTTGGCCTGGCGATCGTCGGCGACGGCGTTTCAGCTGGCCGGGCGGGACGGCCGCGGGACGCGGGCCAGCGGCCCGGCCAGCCCCTCGCGAAGTAAGCGGGCGTGGGCCAGACCGGCCTGGCAGGCCGACAGCTGACGCTGCGCGATGGCCTGGTGCCGGGCCAGGCCCAGCTTCCGCAGCAGCGGCAGGCAGGCCTCCAGGTAGCCGACGGCATGCCAGGGCTCACCCAGGGACAGGTAGCTGCCGGAGATCTTGAGCAGGCACAACGCGTAGGAGCACGGGGCGCCTTGCGCCTTGAATGCGTCGGCGGCCTGCCGGTAGGCCTCGACGGCGGCGTCGTGACGGCCGAGGCCGCTGTGGCTATCGCCAAGCAGGTCAAGGTAGTACGCCCGGTCATGCAGCTGCCGTCTGCCCGTCCCGTCCCCAAGGTCCTCGAGCTCATCCCCAAGGCTCTCCAGGCCCAGGCCCAGGCCCGGGCCCAGGCCCAGGCCCGGGCCCGGCGCGATCCCCAACCCCTCCTGCATTCCTGCAGCCCTTCTGCCTGTCTTGATGTTCCCCTTCATCCGCCCGGCGTATGTTAATTGTTTTCCCACCATGGCGAACTCGCCCCCTTAGCGAGATCAGTCGTACGATAGCTGACAAATGTCGCGCTTAGTTCTCAGCCGGTGAGGAGACCGTGGCCGACGTAACGCCGGGAGATTCCGTCGCGCCCACGGGCGCAGCCTCCGCTGCGGCATACATACGCGAGCTGTTGCTCCGTCCTGGCCGGTACCGGCGCAAGTGGGAGCAGTACGCCGAGCGCGGCAGGCCAGGCCATGTGAACCAGCTCGCGGTGGCCGAAGTGCTGGCGCATTACCTGTGGCAGCACCCGCGCGGAAAAGGCGACCTCGACGTGCTGCCCCGCCAGCTAAAGGACACCGCCTCCCGGGCCCTGTCGGGCAAGCTGCTGAGCAAGGCCACGCTGGCCCTTTTCGCCGATGCCTTCGGCTTCGGCACGCTGGAGCGTGAGCAGCTGCTCAAGCTGTGGGAAGGCTCCGCGCAGGTCCGCGTGCTTTCCGGGCCCCGGGCGATCCGCGACGATAAGGCGGGCAGGCTGGGCAGCCCGCGGGTCAAGACGCTGTCGCTGCACGACCATCACTATCTCGGCCCGGATGGCCTGCCGGCTAAGCATCGCGTTATCCAGGTAATCGAGGCTATTGTCGATAATGTCGATCGTATACCGTATCGCGGCGATACAAACGCCCTGACCATTGAGATCGGCCAGGGATTCAGCGGCCTGGCCGGCCCGGTATACCAGCCGATTGCAGAACTGTTCGTGGTCGATATGCTGCTGGCCAAGCCGCTGGCCGCCGGAGAAACGGCGACGCTCGAGTACTCCGCGAGCTTCCACTACTCGCAGCCGCCGCCCCCGGAGTTCCGGCGGGTGGTGCAATTCTTTGTCGAGAACCTCGATATAAGAGTCGAGTTTCATCCCGATAAGCTGCCCGCCAGTGTGGTATGGGCGGTATGGGACGGTCTGGACGGGGCCATCGTCGAGCGTGAAGGCGTCACCCTGGACAGCCAGTTCGCGGTGCACAGGTACCTGCGGCTGGCCGAGAAGACGGCGGTCGGTTTCCATTGGGACTGGTGACGCGGCCCGCCGCGGGACCGCCGGCGGGGAAGGGGGACGGGGAAGTGGACCGGGCGTGGCCCGATCGGCCTGCGACAATAGGCACTGTGCGTAAGGACGAGGGCGCGGCGACGACAAGTGCCGAACTGCGCACACACAATCTCGCGCGGCTGCTGCGCGCCATCCATGACGGGGGCGGGCAGCTCACCCGGGCCGAGCTCACCAGGCAGCTCAGGCTGGCCCGCGGTACCGCTACCGTGCTGGTCAGAGACCTGGCCGGGCGCCACCTGATCGAGGAGCTGACCAGCCCGGTCGACGCCAGCGCGCAGCGTGCCAGGGGGCGGCCCACCGGCGTGCCCTCGGCGCACCCCCGCGGGCCCGTCGCCCTGGCCGTCGACCTGCGGGACGACTCGTTCACCCTGGCCGCCTTCGAGCTGACCGGCCGCAGCACGGTGCTCGACCGCCAGGAGCGGGGCGCAGGCTCGGGCACCGGCATGCTGAACGACGTGGCCGAGCGCCTGCGGGTCCACCGCCGCCAGTTCGGCGGCCGGGTGGTCGGTGTCGGCATCGCGGTCCCGTCCCCGGTCAGCGGCAGCACAATGGTGCAGCCGACCCTGCTCGAATGGCAGGACGTCGACGTGACCGAGGCGCTCGGGGCCGCCGGGGCCGCACAACCGGACGTGGCCGCCGCCTGCCCGGTCCTGACCGGCAACGACGCCACGCTGGCCGGGCTGGCCGAGGCCCGCCGGGGCGTGCTCCGCGGCGTCTCCGTGGCCCTGCACCTGCACGTCGCGACCGGCATCGGCGGCGTCCTGCTGGCTGACGGCCAGCCGGCCACCGGCGCCCACGGCTCGGCCGGGGAGTTCGGCCACATGCCGCTGACCATGGGCGATGAGCGTTGCCGGTGCGGGGCGATCGGCTGCTGGGAACTCGATGCGGGCGCCCGCGGGCTGCTGCGCGCGGCCGGGCGGCTGGAACAGCTCGAGCAGGGGGACCGGATGCTCGAAGCCGAGGAAGTCATCGCGGCGGCGGGCACCGACCCGCGCTGCGGCCGGGCCCTGAGCCATGTGGCCGAGGCCCTCGGCCGGGGCATCGGCGCGCTGGTGAACGCGCAGGACCCGGCGGCGGTCGGCCTGTCCGGCCTGGCCGCCCGGGTCTACGACGCCAACCCGGCCGCGGTCAGGTTCGGCTACCTGTCCACCCTGATGCGGTACCGCCGGGCCGATCCGCCCGCCCTGCTGCCCTCCACGCTGGCCGACCTGGGCACGCTGACCGGGGCTTCCGAGCTCGTCTTCGACGCCTTCCTGACCCCGCGCGGCCTGGGCGCATGGCACCCGCCCGAGCAGAAAACCGCGTGACTTCCCGGCTGCGGGCTGGTAAGTTCCCATCCTCGTGGCTCCGTCAGATGCACAACAAAATAGCTCTACCGAACGGACAGACGGTAACCCCGTCCTGACCACAGAACGCGACCAGCTGCGGCGCTCGCGGGAGTACCTGCGCCTGATGCGCGAGGACGTGCTCTCCCTCAAGGCCATGGGCGGGGATCCCGTCTCCGAGGAGTACCTCAAGGCCGACCTGTACCACCGCGCCGAAGCGCTGAAAGACATCCCCGATACCCCGCTGTTCTTCGGCCGCCTCGACTACGCGGGCGAGGTGGCCGGCACCGCGTTCGCCGACACCGCGTTCGCCGACACGGCGTTCGCCGACACGGGGGACGGCGTGGCCGGGCACAGCTTCCATATCGGCCGCCGGCACGTGCACGCCCCGGACGGGACGCCCGCGGTGATCGACTGGCGGGCCCCGGTGTCCCGGCCGTTCTACCGGGCCAGCGCGGCGGACCCGATGAACCTGGAGCTGCGGCGGCGGTTCGGCTTCTCCGGCGGTGAGCTGACCGCCTACGAGGACGAGCTGTTCACCACGGATCGTTCCGTCATGCCAAAAGAACACCGGCCGAGCCAGATCCTCATCGACGAGATCGAGCGGCCGCGGTCGGGGCCCATGCGGGACATCGTCGCGACCATCCAGCCGGACCAGGACGACATCGTGCGGGCCGACGCGGCCCAGACGGTCTGCGTGCAGGGGGCCCCGGGCACCGGGAAGACCGCGGTCGGACTGCACCGGGTCGCCTACCTGCTGTACGCCTACCGCGAGCAGGTCCGGCGCCGGGGTGTCGTCATGGTCGGGCCGAACCAGGCCTTCCTGTCCTACATCCGCAACGTCCTGCCCGCCCTGGGCGAGCTCGACGTCACTCAGACCACCGTCGGCGAGCTGGTGACCGGCACCGGGTCGGTGCCCGTCCGGGGCACCGACACCGAGACCGCCGCGATCGTCAAGGGTGACGCGCGGATGGCCGAGGTGCTGCGGCGGGCGCTGTGGTCCTCGCTGCGCGAGCCCGCCGCGGCCCTGGTCGTGCCGCGCGGGTCCCGCCGGTGGCGGGTCCCGGTCTATCGGCTGCAGGAGCTGGTGGCCGAGCTGAGCACCCGCGGGGTGCGCTACGGCGCGGCCCGCGAACTGCTCGAGCACCGCATCGCGCACGTGGTCCTGACCCAGATGGAGGAGGCCGGGGAGGCCTGCGACGACCGCACCCACGAGGCGGTGCGTCGCTCCCGGCCGGTGCGCGCCATGGTGGACGCGATCTGGCCCAAGGCCAACCCGGTCCGGCTGGTGTTCGGCCTGCTGTCGTCGGCGCCCGCGCTGGCCGAGGCGGCCGGTGGCGTGCTGAGCGCCGCGGAGCAGGAGGTGGTCCTGTGGTCGCCCGCGCCCCGCGGACCGGGCTCGGCGCGCTGGTCGGCGGCTGACGCCGTGCTGATCGACGAGGCCCGCGACCTGATCACCCGGACGCCCAGCCTGGCCCACGTGGTGGTGGACGAGGCGCAGGACCTGTCGCCGATGGAATGCCGCGCGCTGGGCCGCCGCTGCTCCACCGGCGCGGCCACCGTGCTCGGCGACCTGGCCCAGGGCACCACGCCGTGGGCCGCTGTCTCCTGGGAGTCGCTGCTGTCCAACCTGGGCAAGCCTGATACCTCGGTCCGTGAGCTGTCGGTGGGATACCGCGTGCCCAGGCAAATCCTGGACTACGCCTCGAGCCTGCTGGCCGTCATCGCCCCCGAGCTGCGGCCCGCGTCCTCGCTGCGGGCCGATCCCGGCGCGCTTGACGTCCTGCGGGTGCCGGCCCCGGCGCTGGGCCCCGAGGTGGCCGCGGCCTGCGCGCGGGCCTGCGCGCGGCCCGGATCGGTCGCGGTCATCGCCGCCGACCCGCAGGTGGCCGCGCTGGCCGCCGCGCTGGAGGCGGCGGGCCTGGCGCACGGCAGGCCCGGTTCCGATGCCCGGCTGACGCTGGTGCCGGTCACGTTGGCCAAGGGCCTGGAGTTCGATCACGTCATCGTGGTCGAGCCCGCGCGCATCGCCCAGGCCGAAGCCCGGGGCCTGCAGCGGCTGTACGTGGCCCTGACCCGGGCCGTCTCGCGGCTGACCGTCGTGCACACCGAGCCCCTCCCGGATGCACTGCCGGATGCGCTGCGAGCGCCGGTCTAATGCGTAATTCGTGAACCAATGACCGGCCCGGTGCGTCTGCATGGATAGGGGAAAATGCGGTTGTGCCCGCGGATCTCCGCTAGGCGCGACTTTCCCGATGTCCGTTGCGCGGGCGCCAGCGCGCAGGCATCCTGGAAAGGCGACGTTAAGTTCTTGATTGACTCCTATTAGTTATGACGGTGATGACGGTGGAAGCCAACAGGACCCTGGGGTCGGAACACATGCAGGCGGTATATCTGGAGAAGCTCGCCGACGAGCTGACCCACCGGGGGCTTGAGGCCTGGCTCATGGCGCCGCCGGGACGTGTCCCCAGCCTGTACGTGGTAAACCCGGCTGCCCGCGCGCTCGAGGAAAACGTGTACGCCGGCTGCGGCAAGGACGGCCTGTGGTGGTTCTGGTGGTCCTGGGCCGAGCGGATCTCGGTCGCCGATGACGTCGACCAGGCGGCCAGCACGATCGTGCGGGTACTCGCCTCGCTGCGCCGCGGCGACTGACCGCCCATGGCGCTGGACGGCTAGGGCTTCTGCAGGCCGGGGAAGGCCTGCGTGCTGCCCCGCCAGAAGGCGGCCCGCTCGGCCGAGCCCTGCATGGCCAGCGCGCCGAAGGCACGCAGCTGCTGGTCACTGACCGCGACCAGGCCCAGATAGGCCCGGGTCACGCCGTCTTCCAGGTAGGCCGCCAGGGCCCGCGCGCTGGCCGCGTCGTGCACCGCGAACGGGAGCTGATAGAAGGCCCGGGCCGCGACCGGGACCGCGCCGAGCTTCGAGATCATGGTGGCCAGCCGGTCCCTGGCCTCGTTGTGCCCGGTCCAGTCCTGCTCGGCGGCGGCCTGACCGGTCCCGGCCAGGTGAGCGCCCGCCACCCCGTAGCCGAAGATGGCCGCGTCCTCGGCCGCCAGCGCGTCCTGCAGCGCGGATACCGAGGTGACCGCGGATACCACGGCGACCACGGCCATCACCCCAGCACCATGGCGTGCGTCGCGTCCGAGGCCGCGATGCTGGCGAACAGCTGGGCCAGGTCCGGGGGCACCGCGGCCAGCTTGCGCAGCAGGCTCGCCGCCGAGGCGCGCTCGGCCGCGCGCAGCTGGGCGACGGTCACGTGCGCAGGCGCGCTCGCTGCGGCGGACGGGCTGGCCGCCGCACTGGCTGAAGCCGAGGGCAGGATGAGCCGGGCGCGCAGCTGCGTCAGGTGGGACTGGTGCTGGGCCAGCAGTCCCTCGAGCCCGTGCTCCCGGACGGTGGCCTGCCCGGCGGTGCCGATGGCCGCCTGGTACAGCCGGATCAGGGCTTGCTCCGACGCGATGACCGCCTGCAGCGTGATCACGTCGGGGGCCGGGCTCGGCGGCCCGGCCAGCGGATCGGGCCCGGCGAACGCGTCCGAGGAGCGGCAGCCGGAGGCGGCCAGCAGCGCCGGAAGCGCCGCTGCCGAGGCGGCCAGCACGCGGCGCCTCGGCAGGATGTCTGGCACACCGGCAAGCTACCACGTGCTGCTGGCCGGTCCTATCCGCGCCAGGGCCCGGCGGCGGATAGGCTAGGAGCCAATCCTGCAGGTCGTGGACGAGGAGGTCGTGATGCCCGGTAATTCGCGTCACGCACCCAAGCCACGAGATGTTGCCTCGGGAGCGGGGGGCTCGATCGACGAGAGCAGGATCGCCGATGTCATCGGGCCTGTCGTGGCCGCGGCCGGGATGGACCTGGAGTCGGTGCGGGTGACCGCCGCGGGCAGGCGGAGGCTGCTGCGCGTGGTGGTCGACAGTGACCGGGGGGTGAGCCTGGACGATGCCGCGGCCGTCAGCCGTGAGCTGTCCGCGGCGCTCGACCAGGCGGCCGTGATGGGCGACTTCCCCTACACGCTGGAGGTATCGTCGCCCGGCGTGGACCGCCCGCTGACCGACCGCAGGCACTGGCGGCGCGCGGTCGGCCGGCTGGTCAAGGTCACGGTCACGGATTCGGGGGGGTCGGGGATCGTATCCGGGAGGATCGTCTCGGCCGACGCCGACGGGGTGACCCTGGACGTCGGCGGTGCCCGCCGCCGCTTCCCCTGTGCCGTGCTGGGTGCCGGGGCCATCCAGGTGGAGTTCGGGCACCCGCCATCGGAGCTTGGAGCGACCCGCGATGGACATTGACCTGACCGTGCTGCGGAGCCTGGAGAGCGAGAAGGACATCTCCCTGGACCAGGCCATCAAGGCCATCGAGGACGCCCTGCTCGTGGCCTACCACAAGTCCGAGGGCGCGTCCGCGAACGCCCGGGTCGAGGTGGACAGGAAGAGCGGCCACGTCACGGTCTGGGCCATCCAGACCGGCCCGGACGGCGCCGCGGTGCGGGAATACGATGACACGCCCGCCGGGTTCGGCCGGATCGCGGCCACCACCGCCCGGCAGGTGATCCTGCAGCGGCTGCGCGACGTGGAAGACGAGCTGACCTTCGGCGAGTACGCGGGCCGCGAGGGCGACATCGTGGCCGGCGTGATCCAGCAGGGCAAGGATCCCCGCACCGTCCTGGTCGACCTGGGCAAGCTGGAGGCCGTGCTGCCGCCCGCCGAGCAGGTGCCCGGCGAGCGCTACACCCACGGCGAGCGGATCCGCTGCTACGTCCTGCACGTGCGCAAGGGGCACCGCGGGCCCTCGGTCACCCTGTCCCGCACGCACCCGGGCCTGGTCAAGAAGCTGTTCGCGCTGGAGGTGCCGGAAATCGCGGAAGGCGCGGTGGAGATCGTGGCGATCGCCCGCGAGGCGGGCCACCGGACCAAGATCGCGGTCCGGTCCCATCAGCCGGGCATCAACGCCAAGGGCGCCTGCATCGGCCCGATGGGCAGCCGGGTGCGGAACGTGATGAACGAGCTGCACGGCGAGAAGATCGACATCGTCGACTACGCCGACGACCCGGCCAGTTTCGTAGCCAACGCCCTGTCCCCGGCCCGGGTCAGCCGCGTGCACGTGGTCGACCTGGCGGCCAGGGAAGCCCAGGTCATCGTGCCGGACTACCAGCTGTCCCTGGCCATCGGCAAGGAAGGGCAGAATGCCAGGCTGGCCGCCAGGCTCACCGGCTGGCGGATTGACATCAGATCCGACGCCCCGGTGACGGCCGCGCCTTCGGCAGCCGGAGCGGATCCGTCGGCGTAGGGCCTCGCCTGGTGCCGGGGACCTGCGGACACGGTAGACTGGATAGCGGAATGGCCGTCCGAACCGAGCGGCGGGGCTCAGGTGTGCCCGTATTGCGTACCTGTGTAGGCTGCAAGGAGCGGGCGGTTAAGTCCAGCCTGTTGCGTTTCGTGGCGGTCGGGGACGTTGTCCAGCCTGACCCGCAGGCCCGGCTCCCGGGCCGGGGTGCGTACCTGCATCCCAGCCTGGCGTGTTTCGAGCTTGCGCGGCGGCGCCGGGCGTTCCCCCGGGCACTTCGGGCCGCGGGATCGCTCAGCCTCAACCCACTGGCTGAGTATCTTTGCGGCGCGGATTCCCCGGCATAACATTGCTGGCGAGCGGGACGCCTCTGGCTGGGCTACAGGCCTGATGCGAGAAGGCCCAGGCGCGAGAAGGAACACCTGTCGGAAAGCAGGTCGAGAAGCTGATGAGCGCTCGATGAGCACGCGGCGATGATCACCATAGGCTGAGGTCGGCCCGGAGCACGCTCTGCCCGGGCCGGGGTCCGGTAAGTGGTCCAGGGGACTGGGCCGAGAAGGAGCGTAGTGGCGAAGGTCCGGGTTTACGAACTCGCGAAAGAGTTCGGTGTCGAGAGCAAGGCCGTCATGGACCAGCTCAAGGAAATGGGCGAGTTCGTGCGATCGGCGTCCTCGACGATAGAGGCGCCTGTGGTCAGGCGGCTCAAGGAAGCGTTTGCCGGCTCGGCGGCTGATCAGGATAAGGCCAGGTCCTCATCGTCCGGGCCGCGTGCGGGTGCGCCCGCGGGCGGCGACGGCGCGCGGGCCCAAGGGGTCCAAGGGGTCCAGGCCGGCCCGGGCCAGCGGGCCGGGGCGGCCCCGCGCGGCGGCAGCCCCGCGGCCGCGCCGGGAGCGGCCGCGCCGGGAGCGGCGGTGCCGGGAGCGGCGGTGCCGGGCACCCCGCCCGCGCCTCGGGTCGCTCCCGACGGCGCGAACGGCACGGCCGTGCCGGACGCTGTCAGCCCCCGTACTCCGGACGTGCCCGCGGCACCCCCCCGCGATGGCGAGGGCACGGCGAGCGACGGAGCGGCGCGGCACCTGCCGCCGGTTCCCCCGTCGCCGGTGTCCCGGCCCGGGCCCGACGCCCAGCCGGAGACCAGGACGCCGTCGGGCCCCGTCCCCGGCGCGCCGAGAGTCCCGGCACCGCCGCGGGCTCCGGTTAGCCCCGCAGACTTCCGTGGCCCGGGGACCGGCCAGACCCGTCCCGCGGCGCCTCGGCCCGGCACACCCGGCGGCCAGCGCCCCGGCGGCCAAGGACCGGCCGGCGGCCAGGGACCGGCCGGCGGCCAGGGACCGGCCGGCGGCCAGGGACCGGCTGGTGGCCAGGGACCGGCTGGTGGCCAGGGACCGGCTGGTGGCCAGGGACCGGCTGGCGGCCAAGGACCGGCTGGCGGCCAAGGACATACCGGCGGCCAGGGACCGGCCGGCGGCCAGACGGGCCGCCCGGCCACCCCGCGGACTCCCGGTCAGGGTGCCTCGCGCTCCGGCGGCCCCGGCACGCCTCGCCCCGGTTCGCCTCGTCCCGGTGCTCCCCGTCCCGGCCCGCGGCCGGGTAACAACCCGTTCAGCTCGACCGCGACCGGCATGGGATCGGCGCCTCCGGCCCGGCCCCAGGGTCCCGTCCCCGGTCAGCCGGCCCGCCCGGGCCAGCAGGCGGGCGGCCCGCAGGGTTCCGGGGCTCCCGGCGGCCCGCGTCCCGGCGGCGGCCGCGGCCCGGCCCGGCCCGGCGCGCCCGATGGCGCGCGTCCCGGCGGTCCGCGTCCCGGCGGTCCCCGGCCGAGCCCGATGAACATGCCGTCCCGTCCCGCGCCCTCCGGCGCGGGCCGCGGCGGCCCAGGCGGCGGCGGTGGTGGTCGCGGCGGCCCCGGTGCCGGGGCCGGGGCCGGCACCAGGCCCGGCGGCGGTGGCGGTGGTGGTCGCGGCGCAGGAACCGGCCCGCGTCCCGGTGGCGGCGGCGGCCCGGGGGCCGGCGGCGCTCCCCGCGCCGGCGCGGGCGGCGGTCCGCCCCGTCCGGGCGGCGGTCGCGGGCGCAGCGGCACCCAGGGTGCCTTCGGCCGTCCCGGTGGCCGTCCGTCCCGGGGCCGGAAGTCGAAGAAGCAGCGGCGCCAGGAGTTCGACAACATGCAGGCGCCGTCGATTGGCGGCGTCCAGGTCCCCCGCGGCAACGGCCAGGTGGTCCGGCTCAGCCGGGGCGCCAGCCTGAGCGACTTCGCCGACAAGATCGGGGCCAACCCGGCCTCGCTGGTGCAGGTCCTGCTGCACCTCGGCGAGATGGTGACCGCGACCCAGTCCGTCAACGACGAGACCCTGCAACTGCTCGGGGCCGAGCTGAACTACACCGTGCAGGTCGTCTCGCCTGAGGAGGAGGACCGGGAGCTGCTCGAGTCCTTCGACATCGAGTTCGGTGAGGACGAGGGCGAGGATGCCGACCTGGTGGCCAGGCCGCCGGTCGTGACCGTGATGGGTCACGTCGACCACGGCAAGACCAAGCTGCTCGACGCGATCAGGCACACCAACATGGTGGCCCGGGAGGCCGGCGGCATCACCCAGCACATCGGCGCCTACCAGGTGACCACCGAGGTCGACGGCGACGAGCGCAAGATCACCTTCATCGACACCCCGGGCCACGAGGCGTTCACCGCCATGCGGGCCCGCGGCGCCGAGACCACCGACCTGGTGGTGCTGGTGGTGGCGGCCGACGACGGCGTGAAGCCGCAGACCACGGAGGCCCTCAACCACGCGCAGGCGGCGGGTGTGCCGATCGTGGTGGCCGTCAACAAGGTCGACAAGGAAGGCGCCGACCCGCAGCGGGTCCGGGCCCAGCTGACCGAGTACGGCCTGGTGGCCGAGGAGTTCGGCGGCGACACGCAGTTCGTGGACGTGTCTGCCACCCAGCGCAGCGGGATCAGCAACCTGCTCGAGGCGATCATCCTGACCGCCGACGCGTCGCTTGACCTGCGGGCCAACCCGGACCAGGACGCCCAGGGCGTGGCCCTGGAGGCGCACCTGGACAAGGGCCGGGGCCCGGTGGCCACCGTGCTGGTGCAGCGCGGCACGCTGCACGTCGGCGACTCGATCGTCTGCGGCGAGGCGTTCGGCCGGGTCCGGGCCATGATCGACGAGAACGGCGACACGATCAGCGAGGCCCTGCCGTCCCGGCCGGTCATGGTGCTCGGCCTGACCGCCGTTCCCGGCGCGGGCGACAACTTCCTGGTCGTTTCCGATGACCGGATGGCCCGCCAGATCGCCGAACGCCGCGAGGCCCGCGAGCGGGTGGCCCAGTTCGCCCAGGGCCGGCGCCGGGTCACGCTGGAGGACCTGGACCAGGCGTTCAAGGCCGGCGAGCGCGAGGAACTGCTGCTCATCATCAAGGGCGACGTGTCCGGCTCGGTGGAAGCCCTGGAGGACGCGCTGCTCAAGCTGGATGTCGGCGAGGAAGTCAGCCTGCGCGTGATCGGCCGCGGCGTCGGCGCGATCACCCAGGACGACGTGAACCTGGCCATCGCCTCGGACGCGGTGATCATCGGCTTCAACGTCAGGCCGGCCGGCCGGGCGGGCGAGCTGGCCCAGCGCGAGGGCGTGGACATCCGCTACTACTCGATCATCTACCAGGCGATCGAGGAGGTCGAGGCCGCGCTCAAGGGCATGCTGAAGCCCGAGTTCGAGGAGGTCCAGCTCGGCACCGCGGAGATCAGGGAGGTCTTCCGGGTGCCGCGGGTGGGCAACATCGCCGGCTGCATCGTGCGGTCCGGCTCGATCCACCGCGGCAGCAAGGCGCGGCTGATCCGGGACGGCGTGGTGATCTCCGACAACCTCACGGTGGACTCGCTGCGCCGGTTCAAGGAGGATGCGACCGAGGTCCGCGAGGGCTACGAGTGCGGTATCGGCATCGGCTACAACGACGTCAGGATCGAGGACACCATCGAGACCTTCGAGATGAGGGAGAAGCCGAGGGCCTGACCAGGTACCAGCCGGGCCCCAGGTACCCGGGCGGCGGAGTGATGCCGTGTACGTCGCGGCGCTGACGCTGGACGTGCTGCTGGGCGACGTGCACTCGCTGAAGGGCAAGCGGGCCGTCGTCCGGCCGCTCGTCGCCGAGCTGCGCCGGTGCTTTCCCGGGGTGGCGGTCGCCGAGACCGGCCACCTGGACCTGCACCGGCGGGCCGAGATCGGCGTGGCGGTGGTGTCCGCCACGGCGTCGAACGCGATGAGCGTACTCACCGAGTGCGAGCGCCTGGTGGCCGGGCATCCTGAGATCGAGCTGCTGTCGGCTCGGCAGCGGCTGTTCAACGAGGAGGAGTGACGGACCATGGATGCTCCCAGGGCGCGCAAGCTCGCCGACCGGATCAGCCAAATCGTCGCGGAGATGCTGGAACGGCGGATCAAGGACCCCAGGCTCGGCTTCGTCACCGTCACCGAGGCCCGGCTGACCAACGACCTGCGTGAGGCCACCGTGTTCTACACGGTCTACGGCACCGACGCCGAACGGGCCGACACGGCGCAGGCCCTGGCCAGCGCGACGGGCATCATCCGGTCTGAGGTGGGCAGGCAGCTCGGCCTGCGGCACACCCCTTCGCTGGCCTTCGTGGCCGACGCGCTGCCCGAGAACGCCCAGCGGATCGAGGAACTGGTCGCCCAGGCCAAGGACGCGGACGCCGAGCTGGCCCGCAGCCGGGAGGGCGCCGTCCCGGCCGGCGACCCTGATCCCTACCGCAAGCCCGCCGAGCCCGCCGACGATGCCGACGACGAAGCGTGAGCAGCCAAAGGGCTTAAAAGCGCGCCGGAGGCGCAGGCCGGGCCTGGTCATCGTGGACAAGCCCGGCGGGATGACGTCCCATGACGTGGTGGCGCGGATCCGGCGGCTGGCCGGGACCCGGCGGGTCGGCCACGCCGGCACCCTGGATCCGATGGCCACCGGCGTCCTGGTAGTCGGCGTGGAGAAGGCCACCCGCCTGCTCGGGTACCTGACCCTGACCGAGAAGGAGTACGCCGCCACCATCAGGCTCGGCCAGTCCACCAGCACCGACGACGCCGAAGGCGAGATCACCGCGGCCGCGTCGGCCGCGGGCGTTTCCGCGGCAGCGTTTACTGAAGCCGGGCTGGCCGCCGAAGTCAATCGGCTCACCGGCGAGATCTGGCAGGTCCCGCCCGCCGTCAGCGCGGTCAAGGTCGACGGCCAGCGCGCCTACCGGCTGACCCGGGCCGGCGCGGCGCCGGAACTGAAGCCCCGCCCGGTAACGGTCTACGAGTTCACGGTCACCGCGATCCGCCGCGACGCCGACCTGGTCGACGTCGACGCGACCGTGCGCTGCTCCAGCGGCACCTACATCCGGGCCCTGGCCCGCGACCTGGGCACGGCCCTGGGCACCGGAGGCCACCTGACCCGCCTGCGCCGGACCCGGGTCGGCGGGTACCGCATCGAGATGGCCCGCACCCTGGACCAGCTCGCAGAGCACTTCGAGGTCGTCCCGCTGGCCGAGGCCGCCGCGGCGGCGTTCCCGCGCCGGGACCTGTCCGCCGACGAGGCCCGCCGTCTGGCCCACGGCGGCCGCCTGGCCGCGCAGGCCGCGCAGGCCACGCAGGCCACGCAGGCCACGGACTATCCGACCGCCGCGTTCGCCCCCGATGGCTCGCTGGTCGCCCTGCTGGCCCAGCAAGACGGGCAGGCGCGCCCGCTGGTGGTCTTCGCCTGACGCTAGGCTGGTGCTCGCCGCCGACGCAGCGACAAAGGAGGAACGGGATCTTGTACCGCTGGTACGGCCTGGACGACGTGCCGTCCGACTGGGCCGGTTGCGTCGCCACCATCGGCGTGTTCGACGGCATCCACCGCGGCCATCAGCGGGTCGTGGAACGGGCCGTCCAGATCGGGCGCGAGCGGGACCTGCCGGTCGTGGTGGTCACCTTCGACCCGCATCCGGACGAGGTGGTCCGGCCGGGTTCGCGCCCGCTGCACCTGATCACCGGGCGGCGGCAGGCCGAGCTGCTGTTCGGCCTGGGCGCCGCCGCCGTCTGCGTGCTCCCGTTCAACCTGGAGTTCTCCCGCCTCAGCCCGGATGAGTTCGTCCGGGTCGTGCTGTCCGAGCGGCTGCATGCCTCGGCCGTGGTGGTGGGGGAGGAATTCCGCTTCGGCCACAAGGCCGTCGGCGACGTGGCGCTGCTGGCCCAGCTGGGCGAGAAGTACGACTTCACCGCCGAGGGCGTGCCGCTGCTGGTGGTGGACGGCGTGACGATCTCCTCCACCTTGATCAGGGAATGCCTGGCCGACGGCGACGTGGCCGCCGCCGCGGCGGCCCTGGGCCGCCCGCACCGGGTCGAGGGCGTGGTGGTCCGCGGCCACATGCGCGGCCGCGGGCTCGGCTTTCCCACCGCTAACGTGGAAGCCCTGCCCTACACCGCGATCCCGGCCGACGGCGTCTACGCCGGCTGGCTGGCCCGCCTGGGCCTGGACGGCACGGTGACCAGCCGGTGGCCCGCCGCGATCTCGGTCGGCACCAACCCGACCTTCGGCGGCAGCGACCGCAGCGTCGAGGCCTACGCCCTCGACCGCGACGACCTGGACCTCTACGGCTTCCACGCCGCCATCGACTTCGCCGCCCGCCTCCGCGGCAACGACCGTTTCGAGACCGTCGACGCCCTGGTCACCCAGATGCACGCCGACGTCGCCCAGGCCCGCGCCCTGACCGCCGGCTGACCAGGTGGCCGACTAATACCCCGGACCTTTCTTTCTGCCGAACGGACCAGGCTCCCCGTCTCCCGCCCCGCTCTTCGCCGGCCCGGTGCAGACCATCCCGTGGTCTGCACCACGACAACGACGTCGTTATGACAGCCACGTCGTCTGGTGCGCGTCGTTGTGACAACCACGTCGATGGGTGCGTCGACGGCGAACGAATGGCGGGCCGTCAGGAGCCGGCCAGCACGGCTTCCAGCGCGGACCTGATCGGGGCCAGCCGCTTGGCGGCGGTCCAGCGGGCGGCCGGCAGGGGCCGCCCGGCCAGCGGCTCGATGATCTCGATGTAGCACTTGATCTTCGGCTCGGTGCCGCTTGGCCGCAGCACGACCCGGGCGTTGACCAGCCGCAGGATCAGCACGTCCGCCCGCGGCAGCCCGCCGCCCGGGGCGGCCGCCGCATCGCCGGGCCGCGCCGTGCCCGCGCCGCCGCCGGCCGCCAGGTCGGTCAAGCCGGTCACCGGCTCGTCGCCCAGGGCGGCCGGGGGATGGGCCCGGAGCCGCCGCATGACCTCGGCCTGGTCGGCGGTGCGCAGCGTCACCTGGGAGGTCAGGTGCACGCCGTGGGCCGTCTCCAGGTCGTCATACCGCTGCAGCACCGAACGGCCCGCCGCCTTGGCCTCCGCGGCCAGCCAGAGCATGGCCAGGGCGGCCCCGATGCCGTCCTTGTCGCGCACCACGTCACCGACGTCGTAGCCGAGGGCTTCCTCGTAGCCGAACAGGAAACGGGCGCCAGGTAGCTGGTCGGCCGCCCGGGAGATCCACTTGAAGCCGGTCAGCGTTTCCGCGTACCTGACCCCGGCGGCCGCCGCGATCTTGGACAGCAGGGTCGAGGAGACGATGGTGGTCGCCACCAGCCGGTCCCCGGGCGCGGCCTGGCCCGCCGTCCGCTCCAGCAGGCTGGCGCCCAGCAGGGCGCCCACCTGATCCCCGGTCAGCACCAGCCATTCCGCCTCGCCCGCCTCCCTGCTGGCCATACCGGGGCGGCCCGGGCGCGGCACCGCCACGGCCAGCCGGTCGCCGTCCGGGTCGCTGGCGATCAGCAGGTCGGCGCCGAACCTGCGTGCGTCGGCCAGCGCCAGGTCAAGCGCGCCCGGCTCCTCCGGGTTCGGGAACGCGACCGTGGGAAAGTCCGGATCGGGCTGCGCCTGCGCCGCCACCACGTGCGGCGGCGCGAAGCCCGCCTGGCCGATGGCCCGCAGCATCAGGCCGCCCGCCACCCCGTGCATCGCCGTGTAGACCACGGTGAGCCTGGCCCGGTCCGAGCCGGAGCCAGGCCCGGCGGACGTCGCCACCACGGCGTCCAGGTAAGCCCGGGCGATCTCGTCGCCGTGGCGGCTGATGAGCGGGCTGCCGGCCGTCGCGACAGGGATCTGCGCCAGCGGCCCGAGCCCGGCGATCCGGGCCTCGATCTGCGCGTCGGCGGGCGGGATGACCTGGCCGCCGTCGCTCAGGTACAGCTTGTACCCGTTGTCCGCGGCCGGGTTGTGGCTGGCGGTGATCATCACGCCGGCCGCCGCGGCCAGGTGCCGGACCGCGAAGGCCAGCAGGGGCGTGGGGCAGGGCAGCGGGAGCACGTGCACCGTGAGGCCGGCCCCGGCCAGCACCCCGGCCGCCTCCGCCGCGAACTCCGCCGACCGGTGCCGCGCGTCGCACCCCACCACCACGCTGACCCCCGCCCCGGCCGGCGCCCCGGCAGGCGCGCCGTCAGGACCCAAGCCGAGCAGCCAGCCGGCCACGGCGGCCGTCGCGGCCCGCACCACGGCCCGGTTCATCCGGTTCGGGCCCGCCGCGACCACCCCGCGCAGCCCCGCCGTGCCGAACTCCAGCCGTCCCGCGAACCGGTCCCGCAACTCCGCCCGCGCCGCGGCGTCCGGGCCGCCGAACGCCCGGTCCGCCAGCGCGCGCAGCTCGGCCCGGTCGCCCGGATCGGGATCGTCCGCGACCCAGGCCTCCACCCGCTCCCGCAGCTCACCCTCGCCCATCACGCACGCTCCCCTCACCCACCCGCCCCAACGCAAATCAGGCTCCGCGCGCAGGTCCGGGGACGCATGCACCACGGCCCGTTCGGCATGAAGAATTTATGACTTGATGTAGGGGATGCCCTCGGCCCGCGGGCCGCGGACCTTGCCCACCAGGCCCGCCAGCACGATGATCGTGATGACATAGGGGGTGGCCAGCAGGAGGTCGGACTGGATCGGCGTGTTCAGGGTGGACATGATCGACTGCAGCTGCGTGGTGAACCCGAACAGCAGGGCCGCCGAGATCGCGCCGATCGGCGTGTACCGCCCGAAGATCATCGCGGCCAGCGCGATGTAGCCCTCACCCGAGGTCATGTCCGCGCCGAACGAGCCGACCGACCCGATCGTGAAGTAGGCGCCGCCGATGCCGGCGATCAGCCCGGCCGCGATGACGTTGCGGTACCTCATCGCGATCACGTTGATGCCCACGGTGTCGGCCGCGATGGGATGCTCGCCGATGGCCCGGGTGCGCAGGCCCCAGCGGGTGGCGAACAGGCCGACCTGGACGCCCGCCAGCGCGATGTAGGTGAGGTACAGGAAGATCGTGGCGTCGAAGAAGATCGGGCCGATGATCGGGATGTCACCCAGCAGCGGGAGCTTGATCGCGGCGAACGTGGGGGGCGAGTTCAGCGTGTTCTGGTAGGGCACCATGAGGTCGTCGAACAGGTACCCGGTCAGGCCCAGGACCAGCGTGTTGAGCACCACGCCCAGGACCACCTGGTCCACCCGGTAGCCGATGGCGAAGACGGCCAGCAGCACCCCGACCAGCGAGCCGGCCAGGGCGCCGCAGACCAGGCCCAGCCACAGCGAGCCGGTGACGCTGGACACGATGGCGGCGGTGAACGCGCCGAGCAGCAACTGGCCTTCGATGCCCACGTTGATCACGCCGGAGCGGGAGCAGATCACACCGGTCAGCGCGCCCAGCATGATCGGGGTCGATTGCCCCAGCGTGCCCTGCAGCAGGTTCACGACGTTGAAGGACGTGCTCAGGCCCCCGTCGGCCCAGCACAGCAGGCTCAGGACGAGCAGGAACAGGACCAGCCCGATGGCGACCCGCCGCCGCGCCTTGCTCAGCGGCAGAAAAGCCATCGCGAGCGCGAGCGCGATCGATATCCCGCCACACACGTAGCAGGTCGCGGCCGCGGGCAGGCTGAGGTTCGGCACCGTGACCTTGGCGAAGGGCTGGGAGAACGCGAAGGTGGCGTCTCCCTTATGCGCGTACCCGCCCAGGACGAAGATGTCCACCAGCCCGAACGCCAGGAATGTGGCCGGAGCCAGCCAGCGCCGGAAGGGGCTGACCGGAGCGGCGGCCGTCAGCTCGAGATCGGTCTGCACGTGGCTCGCGATCGTCATGCGTTCCACCCCTTGGACATGACCCCGCCCACGCCGCCGGCTCTGGCGGCCCGCAGCCGGTACATGGCCCGGATCAGCGGCGGCGCCGCGACGAACAAGACGATCACCGCCTGCAGCACCTCCACCATGTCCACCGGAGTGCCGGTGACGGCCTGCATGAGCGGCGCCCCGGCGTGCAGCGCGCCGAACAGCAGCCCGGCCAGCACGACCCCGAGCGGCCGGCCCAGGCCGAGCAGGGCCACCGTGATCGCGTCGATACCGTAGGTACCGTAGCTCTGGAAGTTGAGGGTGAAGTCGGTGCCCTGGATGACCGTGGTGCCGGCCAGCCCGGCCAGGCCGCCGGCGATCAGCATGACCAGCACCCAGGTCCGCTCCACGTTCATGCCCGCGACCCGGGCCGCCGAGGGGTTCTTGCCGACGCTGCGGAACTCGAAGCCGGTGGTGGTCCGGTTCAGCAGCCACCACACGCCGAACGCGCAGGCCAGGGCGACCAGGAAGCCCGCGTTGATGCGCAGGTGCGAGCCGAACAGCAGCGGCAGGTGCGCGTTGCCCGCGATGGCCGCGGTGATCTGGTCGGTGGTGTGCGGGGCCTGCATCAGGTAGGGGAAGGACAGCAGGTAAGCCAGCAGGTAGATCATGACGTAGTTCAGCATGATCGTGACGATCACCTCGTGCGCGCCGGTCCGGGCCTTGAGCTCGCCGACCAGCCAGCCCATGAACGCCCCGCCTACGAAAGCGCCGATAACGCACACCACCACGTGCACCACCACCGGCAGGCTGACCCCGTAGCCGAGGTAGGTGCCGAAGATCATGCCGCCGATGAGCTGGCTCTGCGCGCCGATGTTGAACAGGCCCGCCTGGTAGGGCAGCGCGACCGCCAGGCCGGCCAGGATCAGCGGGGTGGCCTGCACGCAGGTCTCCGACAGCGGGTAGAACACCGCGGACAGGTAGCCGTCGTGGACCGCCGAGCTGATCGAGGCCTGCTGGAACAGCGCCGAGACCGTGTGCGGGTTGAAGATCGATCCCTCGAACATCTCGATGTAGGCGCCCGCCGCGGTGTTCCAGGCCGTGGCGATGGCGTGCCCGGGATCGGAGAACAGGTTGCCCCAGGCGTGCAGCACGGTGGTGTTGGTGAACGCGTTCAGCAGCCCGCCGACCACGAAGGCGGTGAAGATGGCCAGGATGGTGACGGTGACCGTGTTGCCCTCGAGGATCGAGTCCCTGATGATCCGGCCGCGACCGGGGCCGTCCGCCTGCTGCTGCACCTCGGCCGCGTCGGCCGTGCCCGCCTGGTCGCTCATTCTCCCGCTCCCGGTATGCCCGTCGGGGCGCTAGGGCTGGCTTCCGGACCGGAGGGACCGGAGGGACGCGGAGACCCCGGAGGGTCTCCGGATGCCAGCGGGCCCGCGAGCGCAGAAGCCGGCGCCGGGCCCTGATCGGCACCGCCCGCCATCAGCCGGCCAAGTTCCTCCACCGGCACCGTCGGCGGCCGGAAACCGGTGATCTGGCCCTCGTACATGACCGCGATCCGGTCCGCGAGGGCGTAGATCTCGTCGAGTTCGGCGGAGACGATGAGCACGGCCACGCCCTTGTCGCGCTGGTCCACGATGCGGCGGTGCACGAACTCGATCGATCCGACGTCAAGCCCGCGGGTGGGCTGGCTGGCGATGAGCACTTTGTGCTCCTGGGCCAGTTCCCTGGCCAGGATGACCTTCTGCTGGTTGCCGCCGGACAGCGTGCCGACCGGGGCCTGGGCCGAGGTGGTGCGGACGTCGAATTCCTTGACCCGCTCGGCCGCATTGGCGGCGATGGCGCCGAGGTTGAGGTTGATGCCCTTGGCGAAGGGCGGCCTGCTGTACTGGTCAAGCACCATGTTGTCGGCCACGGAGAAGTCGCCGATCAGCCCGTCTTCCTGGCGGTCCTCGGGCACGTAGGCGATGCCGGCCGCCAGCCGCTGGGCGGGCGTGGCGTGCTGGAGGTCCCGGCCGTTGAGCGTGACCCGGCCCGCCAGCGTGGGCCGCAGTCCCATCAGGGCCTCGCACAGCTCGGTCTGCCCGTTGCCCTGGACGCCGGCCACGCCCAGGATCTCGCCCGCCCGGACCTGGAAGGACATCTCGTTCACCAGCACCCGCCCGGCCTGGTCGCCGACGGTCAGGCCGGCCACGTCCAGCACCACCTCACCCGGCTTGGCGGCCTGTTTGCTGACCCGCAGCTGCACGTCCCGGCCGACCATCAGCGTGGCGAGCTCGTCCTCGGTAGTGCCGGGCGGCCGCTGGCCGACCACCTTGCCCCGGCGCAGCACGGTGATCGTGTCCGCGATGGCCTGGACTTCCTTGAGCTTGTGCGAGATGAAGACGATGGACGTGCCGCCGTCCTTGAGCTGCCTGATGATCCGGAACAGATCGTCGGTCTCGGCGGGGGTGAGCACCGCCGTGGGCTCGTCGAGGATCAGCACGGTCGCCTCCCGGACCAGTGCCTTGACGATCTCGACCCGTTGCTGGATGCCGACCGGCAGGTCCTCCACCAGGGCATTCGGGTCTATTTCCAGGCCGTACCGCTGGGAGAGCGCGCCCACGTCCCTGCGCGTCCTGCGCCGGTCGAGCAGCCCGGCCCGGCTGGTCTCCTCGATGCCGAGCGTCACGTTCTCCGCGACGGTGAACACCGGCACGAGCATGAAATGCTGGTGCACCATGCCGATGCCGGCCGCGATGGCGTCCTTCGGGGAGTGGAAGCGGACGGTCTTGCCGTCGATCAGGATCTCGCCCTCGTCCGGCTGCAGCAGCCCGTACAGAACGTTCATCAGGGTCGACTTGCCCGCGCCGTTCTCGCCCAGCAGGGCATGCACCTGACCCGGGGCCACGGCCAGGTCGATCCGCTCGTTGGCCACCAGCGAACCGAAACGCTTGGTGATGCCCCTTAGCTCAAGTTCCACGTCCGCCTTCAGTCCCGCGTCAGCAACCGCATGCCCGTGGCCTCCATCTTCGCGCGGCCCTTCTCCCCGTGGAACCCGTCAGCTCTCCGCGTGGAACCCGTCAGCCAGGACGCCGATGTGGCAGCGGTGCGCGTCGTGCCGCACCGCTGCCACATCAGTCGTGCCGTAGGTCAGACCCTTACACCGGGCTCTTGGTCGGCGTCTGAATGCTGCCGTTCTCGATACCCGCCTTGATCTGCTGCAGTTCCGCCTGCAGGGCCGCCGGGACCTTGGCGGAGAAGTCGTGGTACGGAGACAGCACCGCGCCGCCGTTGGACAGGGTGCCGACGTAGGTGCCGCCGGTCAGCGTGCCCTTGGCTGCGGACAGCACCGCGTTCGACACCGCGGCCACGATGCCCTTGGTCACGCTGGTGATGAAGTACGGGCAGTACTGCGGTGCGCTGACACAGCCGTCGGTGTCCACCCAGAACATGTTCACCTTGTTGCTGCCGGCCGCCTGGTCCGCTTCCTGGACCGCCTTGGCCGCGCCGAGACCGACGTTGCCCGCGACCGGGAAGATGATGTCGGCGCCCTCAGTGATGAACGTCTGGGTCAGCTGCTGGCCCTTGGTCTGGTTGGTGAAGTCGCCGGTGAAGGAGCCCTTCTGGGTCTGCTCGTTCCAGCCGAGCACCTGCACGTGGGTGCCGTGCTTCTGGTTGTAGTACTGGACGCCGTCCCAGAAGCCGTCCATGTAGATCGTGACGGTCCCGAAGTCCTCACCGCCGAACGTGGCCACCTTGCCGGTCTTGGTCATGCCCGCGGCCAGGTAACCGCCGAGGAAACCGTCCTGCACGGTGTTGAACACCAGCTGGTCGATGTTGGATTCCTTGGTGCCGGTCAGGCAGGCCGACGCGTAGGAGCAGTCCACGATGGCGAACTTCTGGGTCGGGTTGGCCTTGGCCGCGGTCTCGGTGGCCGCGGCCATCAGGAAGCCGACGGCGACGATGATGCCGCACTTCTCGCCGAGGAAGGTGTTGATGTTCGGCGTGTAGTCGCTCTGCGTCGTCGACTGCAGGTACTTGACGGTGATGCTCGAGTCGGCCGCCGCGGCCGCCTGCATGCCAGCCCACGACGAGGCGTTGAACGACCGGTCGTTGATCCCGCCGGTGTCGGTGACCATGCAGCCGAGGAACTTGGCCCCGGCGGCGGCTGAACTCGTCGCTGAGCTCGTGGCCGAGCTGGAAGTGCTGGATGTCGCCGAGCTGTGGCTGCTGCCGCACGCGCCGATCACCAGCGTGGCGGACACGGCCAGCGCCGCCGTGGCCCATGCGCTGTGTTTCACGCTTACCTCCACTGGGCCAGGCACTCAGCAGCGCCTGGCCTCGCATTCGTCCTGGGTTGTCCCGCAGGTTATGCCTGGTTACCTCCCCTGGGAAGGGGACACGCGCCTCCCTGGCCTGCTCGTTGCCGAATCGGAACCCGAACCCCGTGGCATTCCTGGCTTGGCGGACATACGGTCAGGCCTCCCGCCCGGCGTCTTGGTGCTTTCCTACAGCCCCGGTACGCAGGCCCGGCCCGGCCCGGGCGAAGATCCTGACGAAAACATCAGCTTCGTCCGGTGTAGCCCAAGTCTGGGCGGGCATGTCTGAGGCGATGTTCCTTGCTCCGGCGCGGACAGCCTCCCTGCGGCGGTCGTGCCGGTGACACGGAAGGGTCCGCGTGGATCAGGCCACCCTGCAGCCTGGTCCACGCGGACCCCGCAACCCCACCGGTCCCGAGCAGAACTTCCCTCGCTAAAGTGCCCCCCGTGAGCATCGACTGGCCTGGCCTGCGCGCGGCCGCCGTAGCGGCGGCCGCCCGGGCCTACGCGCCCTATTCGGGACTGCGGGTCGGCGCGGCCGGCCAGGCCGCCGGCGGGCGGGTGGTGACCGGCTGCAACGTGGAGAACGCCTCCTACGGCCTGACCTTGTGCGCCGAGTGCGGCCTGGTCAGCGCCCTGCACAGTACCGCCAGCGAGCCCAGTACCGCCAGCGAGCCCAGTGCCGCCAGCGAGCCCGGTACCGCCAGCGAGCCCGGTGCCGCCAGCGAGCCCGGTACCGCCAGCGAGCCCGGCGCGGTGCCGCGGCTGGTCGCGGTGGCGGTGGTGGCCGGCGACGGCGCTCCGCTGCTGCCCTGCGGCCGGTGCCGTCAGCTGCTGCTCAAGGCCGGCGGCCCCGGGCTGCTGGTGGACACCGACCGCGGTCCGGTCCGGCTCGACGTCCTGCTCCCGGCCGCCTTCACCGGCACCGACCTGGCCGAGCGCCGCGAGCCACAGCAGCAGGGGCCACAGCAGGAGGCGCAGCAGCAGGAGGAGCCGCGGTGACGGACGCGGTCACGCTGATCAGGACCAAACGCGACGGCGGCCGCCTGTCCGATGACGACATCCGCTGGCTGTTCGACGCCTACGCCCGCGGCCAGGTCGCCGACGAGCAGATGTCCGCGCTGCTGATGGCCATCTACTTCCAGGGCCTGGACGGCACCGAGCTGCGGACCTGGACCGCGGCCATGATCGCCTCGGGCGACCGGCTCGACCTCAGCTCGCTGCGCAGGCCCACCGTCGACAAGCACTCCACCGGCGGGGTGGGCAACAAGGTCAGCCTGATCCTGGCCCCGCTGGTGGCCAGCTGCGGCGCGGCCGTCCCGCAGCTTTCCGGCCGCGGCCTTGGCCACACCGGCGGCACGCTGGACAAGCTGGAGGCGATCCCCGGGTTCCGCACCGCGCTGAGCCCGGCCGAGACCATCGCCGTGCTGGCCGAAACCGGGTGCGTCATCTGCGCGGCAGGCGCCGGCTTGGCCCCGGCCGACCGCCGGCTGTACGCGCTGCGGGACGTGACCGGCACGGTCGAGTCGATCCCGCTCATCGCCAGCTCGATCATGTCCAAGAAGATCGCCGAGGGGACCAGCTCGCTGGTCCTGGACGTCAAGGTCGGCCGCGGCGCGTTCATGAAGGACTACGACCGGGCCCGCGAGCTGGCGCAGACCATGGTGGCTCTGGGCGAGGAGCACAACGTCCGGACTAGGGCCCTGCTGACCAGGATGGATACCCCGCTCGGCCGGGCCGCGGGCAACGCCGTGGAGGTCGAGGAGTCGGTGGCGGCGCTGCAGGGCCACGGCCCGGCCGACCTGATGGAGGTCACGCTCGCGCTGGCCGCCCAGATGCTGGCCCTGGCCGGCCTGGACGCGGACCCGGCCGCCGCCATCGCCGACGGCCGGGCCCTGGCCGCCTACCGGGACATGGTCCGCGCCCAGGGCGGGGACCCGGACGCGCCGCTGCCGCAGGCGGCGCACGTCCAGACGGCCCTGCCCGCGCTCGCCGACGGCTGGGTAACCAGGCTGGACGCGCTGGCTGTGGGCACCGCCGCCTGGCGCCTCGGCGCGGGCCGGGCCCGCAAGGAAGACCCAGTCAGCGCCGCCGCGGGGGTGATCTGCCTGGCCAAGCCGAGTGAGCGGGTGACGAAGGGCCAGCCGCTGCTCGAACTGCGCGCCGATGACCCCGGCCTGATCGCCTCCGCTCTGGCCGCCCTGGACGGCGCGGCCACGGTCAGCGACCAGCCTCCGCCGCCCCTCCCGTCACCGGTGATCGAGGTCGTGTTATCCCGGGGGCACATCCCCCGGAACCCCCTTGGCCCGTAGCCCCGGGGAGGCACATCCCCGGACCACCGCTGGCCTCGTAGCACAATGGTGTGATGCTGACCATTGCTGAACTCCGGACGGTGCCCAAGGTCCTTTTGCATGATCACCTGGATGGCGGCCTGCGCCCGCAGACCGTGCTCGAACTGGCCCGCGAGACGGGCTACACCGAGTTGCCCGGCAACAATGTCGAGGAGCTGACCCAGCGGCTGACCGAGGGCGCGCACCGCGGCCATCTGGAGATCTACCTGGACGCGTTCCGGCACACGGTCGCGGTCATGCAGACCGCCGAGGCGCTGCGCCGGGTCGCGGCCGAGTGCGCCGAGGACCTGGCCGCCGACGGCGTGGTCTACGCCGAGGTCAGGTTCGCGCCCGAGCTGCACACCGAGCGCGGGTTGAGCCTGGACGAGGTGGTCGAGGCGGTGCTCGACGGGTTCCGGCTGGGCGCTGCCAACCAGGCCCGGGCGGGGCGCCGGATCAAGGTCTACGCCCTGCTCACCGCCATGCGCACGGCGGCCAGGTCGCTGGAGATAGCCGAACTGGCCGTGCGCTACCGAGACGAGGGCGTGGTCGGCTTCGACATCGCCGGCGCCGAGGCGGGCTGGCCGCCGAGCCGGCACCTGGACGCCTTCCAGTACATCAAGCGGGAAAACTTCCACATCACGATCCACGCGGGCGAGGCGTTCGGGCTGCCGTCGATCTGGGAAGCGGTGCAGTGGTGCGGCACCGAACGGCTCGGCCACGGCGTCCGCATCGCCGACGACATCGAGGTCAGCGAGGAGGGCACGGTCCGGCTGGGCCGCCTGGCCGCTTACATCAGGGACCGCCGGATCGCGCTGGAGATGTGCCCGACCTCCAACGTCCAGACCGGCGCGGCCCCGTCGATCGCGCTGCACCCGCTGCGGATCTTGCGCCAGCTCTCCTTCCGGGTCACGGTGAACACCGACAACCGGCTGATGAGCCAGGTCACGCTCAGCTCGGAGTTCCACCGGCTGGCCCAGGAGTTCGGCTACGGCTGGTCCGACGTGGAGTGGCTGACGGTGAACGCCATGAAGAGCGCGTTCGCCGGCTTCGACGAGCGGCTCCATCTCATCAACACGGTCATCAAGCCCGGCTACGCCACCGCCCGGGCCATGAGCGATTCCGTGGTCCCTGTCGGCCTGTTCGGAACCCGTCACACCGGGTAGATTTTTTGTCCCGAACGGGCCGTGGTGTCTCACCGCACTCACCTGCAACAGCTGCGGCCATCGCGCCCCACATACTGAACGGGATTCGGCATGATAGAGGCTGACCGTTTGCTCTGAGAGGCAGCACTGAGAGGGTCTGGAGGATGAGGTCCGCGAAACCGACGATGAAAGGCCAGCCGGGACGGGAGCGGCTGCGCCGATGGGATCCGGACCGGATCGGGCCGTTCGTGATCCTCGGCCGCCTGGGGGCCGGGTCGATGGGCCAGGTCTACCTGGGCCGTTCGGCCGCCGGACGGCTGGTCGCGGTCAAGACGATCAAGGTCGAGCTGGCCGAGGAAGCGGGCTTCAGGAACCGGTTCGCGCAGGAGGTGGCGGCCGCCCGCCGGGTGAGCGGGGTCTTCACCGCCGCCGTGGACGAGGCTGACCCCGAGGCCGACCTGCCCTGGCTGGCCACGGCCTACATCCCCGCCCCGTCGCTGAGCCGGCTGGTCCAGGCCTGCGGCCCGCTGCCGGTCCGGACGGTCAGGTGGCTGGCCGCGGGGTGCGCGGAGGCCCTCCAGTCGATCCACACCGCGGGCCTGGTGCACCGCGACCTGAAGCCGTCGAACGTGCTGATCGCGCCGGACGGGCCGAAGGTCATCGACTTCGGCGTGGCCCGCGCCGCCGAGCGGATCGAGCTGACCAGCGCGCGCGGGGCCGTCGGCACGCCCGCCTACATGGCGCCCGAGCAGGCCAGCAACCCACGGCAGGCCTCGGTGGCCAGCGACGTGTACTCGCTCGGGGCGACGCTGGCCTACGCGGCCACCGGGCACCCGCCGTACACCGGTGACACGGCCATGGACGTGCTGGCCCGGCTGGCCACCGAGCCGCCGGACCTGTCCGGCCTGCCGGACGAGCTGGCCGAGCTGATCGGCGAGTGCCTGGAGCGGGTGCCCCGGATGCGCCCGTCCTCGTCGGCCATGCTGGCCCAGCTCGGGCCGTTCACCGAGGCCCAGGCCGGCCAGCTGCACAGCTACCTGCCCGGGGCGGCCATGGCCCTGATCGGCGAGTACCAGCGCAATCCGCTGCTGGCCAACGGCCAGACTGACCCGCATGGCCTGCCTGCCCAGCGCGAAGCCGAGCACAGCCAAGACGCCACCTCCGCCTCTTACACCGAACTTCCCGCCTCCTACAAGCCCAAGTCCAGGCGCAAGCCCGGCCACGCCGACCCGGCCCGGGCCTCTGGCCGGGGGAGCTGGTGGCACTGGGTCAGGGAGCACATGGCCTGGGTCGGCTGGACCTCGGTGGGCGCTGCCCTGGTCGTGGGGGGCGTCATCCTCGGCGCCGCGCTCAGCAGCAACGGCAGCACGGTGCCGCCCATTCCGCCGCCGCTGAACACGGTATGCGATGCCTCCCACCAGGCCACCTCCGGCCCGTTTCTGTGCATGGTGAACGTGAGCCAGGGCCCGGGCAGCACCGTGTTCGAGGTTCAGGGGAGCGGGTTCACCCCGCAGGCTCCGGTGACGTTCACGCTGAACGAGACGGGCCCGCCGCCGGACCAGAAGGCCTTGTTCAGCGGGACCTCGTCCTATCGGCTCCACGTCGGCGCGGACGGGATGTTCCAAGTGACGATCAGCAAGCTCCACCCGGGCTCGCTGCCGCTCGGGCTGGTCACAGTCGATGCGTCTGCTCCCGGCGGCCTCTCGGCCAGCACGCAGTTCATGATCATCCCGGCGGGAGGGCCGCCGCCAGCTGGGCCCGCGCCTACCGGGTGATCACCCCGGGGTCCACCACAGGTCTTCCTGGCGGGAACGCCACACCGGGTCGGCCAGCCGGTTCAGGTCCGTTGAGGTGATGACCCCATGCTCGATCAGCAGCCTGACCACCACCTCATCGGACAGCCGCACGTCCGCGTCCCCGCGCGGGGCCAGCCCGCGATCGGCGATCTTGCGCCGCAGCGCCTTGATGTGCTCGGCTACCCGGGACGACAGCAGGTCGCGGAATTCGGCGTCGATCTCGAACCGCTCTATCTCGTGGTAGGCGCCGGTCACCTCGAGCGCGCCGCGCGCGATCTCCGGTGTCCGCGGCAGCGGCGTGGTGGCGCTCGGGTCGAGCAGCCAGGGACGGCACCACAGCAGCGCCACCAGGTACAGCTTGGTCATCGGGTCCAGGTAGAGCGGCAGCACGGTGCCCTCGCCGTCCGGCTGGACCATGCGGGACAGCCGGACCGAACGCGGCAGGCTGACCGTCACCGACAGCGGCTCGCCGTCATCGAGCATCGCGCGCGAGCCGACCAGGGCCGTGCCCGAGTGCAGCAGCCAGCCGCCGGCCGGCTCGTCGTCGTCTTCCAGCCGGGGCAGCCGGATCCGGTAGCCTTCGCCCTCCACGTACAGCGCGTGGGTGTGGCTGATGTTGGTGATCCATGCCCCGGCCGCCATCGCGGTCACGATGCCGGCCCGCCGGGACAGCCCGCGCCCGGCCGCCACGGCCAGGTCCACCTCGGGCCCGCGGCCGAACACCAGCTGGCGTCCCTCTTCGACCTGCACTTCCTGACCCGATGCGGTCCTCACCCGCGCGTTCGCGGTCATGGTGCGGCCCGGAAAACAAACGGCAACATCGGCTTCCTGCCTGCGGTATTGCCTGATCGGCAGCGGTCTGGACAGTCTAGGCTCGATTATGCCGCTGCACGTGCACGGCGGACCCCCGGATTCAGGGATATCGGGCCGGGAGATGCCCTGGTTAGCTATTGCACGGCAGGGTGCCAGGCTCTGCCGCGGTGGAACGCTCTGATTCGCGGGTGTGGGGGGGCCTTAACCCGCGAAGCTGCCGTCCCCTGCACGTCAGCCGCGGAAGGGCCTGGCATCCCGCCCGAAAGCTCTGTTTGCTTGCTCGCCGCCGGGCGCCCTTTAGGCGCCTCCTTCCCTCCTCGCTCCTTCGTCGCTCGTCAGTCCAGTCGGCGCCGGCGCCCTTCGGCTCGCGGGGGCTAGATCCGGCCGAACAGGCGGTCGCCTGCGTCGCCGAGACCGGGCACGATGTAGCCGCGCTCATTCAGCCGCTCGTCGACCGCCGCGGTGACCACCCGGACCCACGGGCCCGCATCGGTCTCCTCTCCGGCGAAGGTCTCCTGCACGCGGCGGAGTCCCTCGGGCGCGGCCAGCAGGCAGATCGCGGTCACCGAGGCGGCGCCCCGGCTCACCAGCATGCTGATGACCGTGGCCAGCGTCCCCCCGGTGGCCAGCATGGGATCGAGCACGAACGTGTCCCGGTCGGTCAGGTCAGTGGGCAGCCGGTCCGCGTACGTGGACGCGACCAGCGATTCCTCGTCCCGGCGCAGCCCGACGAAGCCGACGTCGGCCATCGGCAGCAGCCGCGTCATACCGTCCAGCATGCCGATGCCGGCCCGCAGCACGGGCACGATGAGCGGCACCGGCCGGGCCAGCTTGACGCCCTGGGCCAGCCCCACCGGGGTGCTGACCGATACCGGCTGCACCCGCATCTCCCGGGTCGCCTCATAGGCCAGCAGCGTCACCAGTTCAGCGGTCAGGCTGCGGAAGGTCGCGGTGTCGCTGGCCTCGTCACGCAGCGCGGTGAGCTTGTGGGTGACCAGGGGATGATCGATGACGAGCGTGCGCATAGCAAGTTAGTGTGGCAGTGTTGCCTTCCCCGCTCGCGGCCGGGCCCTTTTCTTGCCTCTCACTCGCCTCCGGGCGCTCTTGACGCGCTTCCTTCCCTCGTCGCTCCTCAGTCCAGGCAGCGCCGCGCCCTTTGGCTCGTTCGAGGCGCTGGCGCCCTTTGGCTCGCGGGGCCCCTGCCCTCCTCGCTCGTCAGTCCAGGCAGCCCCGCGCGCCTTTGGCTCGCAGGGTCCCGGTTCCCCGCTGGGTTCTCTCCCTCTTCACACCCACCCCCTCTTTCCCAGGGGCCCTCTTCCCCAGCGGCCTTACGCGTTGGGGCGGGCCCGGGCCGAGGCGTGGGCGCGGGCCAGGTCCACCTCAATGCGGTGCGCGGTGCTCAGCAGCGGCTGCAGGAACTCCTCCACGATCGTGCTCAGAGTGCGCCGGCCGGCGTGTGTAGAGATGTTGATAGCCGCGATGACCTGGCCGTCGGCGTCCCTGATGGGGGCGGCGATGGAGCGCAGCCCCTCCTCGAGCTCCTGGTCCACCAGCGCCCAGCCCTGGGTCCTGATCTTGTGCAGTTCCCGGCGCAGCGCGGTGGCGCTGGTGATGGTGTGCCCGGTCAGGCCGCGCAGGCTCACCGAGTCGAGATACTCATCCAGCCGCTCGTCCGGCTGGGCGGCCAGCAGCACCCGGCCCATCGAGGTGGCGTAGGCCGGGAACCTGGTGCCCACGCTGATCGTCACGGTCATGATCCGCTTGGTCGGGACCCGGGCGATGTAGATGACGTCGTCGCCGTCGAGCTCCGAGACCGAGGACGACTCATGCACCTGCTCGACCAGCTGCTCCAGGTGCGGCATGGCCACCTCGGGCAGGGTCAGGCTGGACAGGTAGGCGTAGCCGAGTTCGAGGATCTTGGGCCGCAGCGCGAACCGGCTGCCGTCGCTGCGCATGTAGCCGAGCTGGACCAGCGTGCGCAGGAACCTGCGGGCAGCGGCCCGGCTCAGGCCGGTGCTCGCGGCCACCTCGCTCAGCGTCAGCTTCGGGTGATCCGCATCGAAGGCACGGATCACGGACAGGCCGCGTTCGAGTGACTGCACGAAGTCCCCGTCATGACCTTGTTCCTGGTTGTCCGTCATGCGAGCCTCCTGCTAGATCCCTGACATCATAGACCTGGCCCCGGTGCGTTCGCTTTCTGAACTATCGTTCGTCTTACGTACATTGGATCATAAGGAGCGGTCATGGCACCCCCCGGACCGGCTTCCGCCGTCGTGGCGTCTGCTCCGATAGCCGGATGCGTTCTGGCTCGCTATCGTCGGCGACGAGATGACTGAGCGTACGCGGACCCAGGTCGGCATCGTCGGGGCCGGGCCGGCCGGATTGCTGCTGTCCCACTTGCTGGCCCTGCGCGGCATCGACTCGATCGTGGTGGAGAACCGCAGCCGGGACTACTGCGAGGCCAGGCAGCGCGCCGGACTGCTCGAGGCGGGCACCACCGAGCTGCTGCGCGCGGTCGGCCTGGGCGAGCGGATGGACACCGAGGGTCTCGAGCACGGCGGGATCTACCTGCAGTTCGCCGGGGAGCGGCACCACCTGGACTTCCGCGACCTGACCGGCGGCCGCTGGGTGACCATCTGGGCCCAGACCGAGATCGTCAAGGACCTGATCAGGACCAGGCTGGCCGCCGGGGCCCGGGTCGAGTTCGAGGTCTCCGGCACCGAGGTGGCCGAGCTGGACAGCGCCCAGCCGCTGCTCCGCTTCACCGACGCCGCTGGGAGGCGGCACGAGGTGCGCTGCGACGCGATCGCGGGCTGCGACGGATTCCACGGCATCTGCCGCCCGTCGATGCCGCCCGGCCTGGTCCAGGTGGCCGAGCGCGGTTACCCGTACTCCTGGCTCGGCATCCTGGCCATGGTGGCCCCGTCCACCGACGAGCTCATCTACTCCCGCCACGCCCACGGATTCGCGCTGCACTCCATGCGCTCGCCGCAGGTCGGCCGGCTGTACCTGCAGGTCCCCGCGGACGAGGAGATCGAGCGGTGGCCCGACGACCGGATCTGGGACGAGCTGAGGGTCCGGCTGGGTGTCCCGGGCTGGGAGCTGAAGGACGGGCCGATCGCGGAGAAGGCCATCTCCCCCATGCGCAGCTTCGTGGCCTCGCCGATGCGCTACGGGCGGCTGTTCCTGGCCGGGGACGCGGCGCACATCGTGCCGCCCACCGGGGCCAAGGGCCTCAACCTGGCCCTGGCCGACGTGACCATGCTGGCCGAGGCCCTGACCAGCCTGCTGCTGCGTAATGAGGCCGGGCCGGCCGACGCCTACTCCGACACCTGCCTGAGCCGGGTCTGGCGGGCCACGCACTTCTCCTGGTGGATGACGTCCATGCTGCACCTGGACCCGCACCCGGACCCGTTCGGCGCCCAACTGCAGCTCTCCCAGCTGCGGTACGTGGTCACCTCACGCGCGGCCGCCAGCACCCTGGCCGAGAACTACACCGGGTACTTCCCGCTCCGCTGGTCCTAACGGCGCATCTCGCCCTGCACCCGTTTCCACAAGGCGTTTTCTACATTGCTCAGAACGGTTCACTACAGTCCAGCGACAGACATCTCGTGCCCGCGCTGTGCCCCGAGTGCCCCTCATGTGCCCCGCAGCGCCCTCGGCTCGGCGCGATCGGCGTAGTAGGCGCACCTGCCCGATGGCCCCTTGTAGAATCGAGGCACGGCAGCAAGACGATGGCTGCCGAGTGCGTGTGGCGGCGCCGTATTCCGCGGGCCAGCCAAGGTCGGGTCAGGGCCCCAAGCGCGCGACACGAGAGGCGAAGAGATAGCTGGCCGGGGAGATCCCCGCTGCGGTCCTTCGCTCTGCCTGGCCGGCACCCAAGGAGGTGAGAAGGACCAGGCAGGAGTAGTTCGTGCTCGCGCACATCGCAGAGGGCGCCGGAGCCGGGACCGTAGTATTCGTCGCCATCATCCGCCTGATCGCCTACGCGATCGACGACGATAAGCGCTGGCGCCGGTTTAGAACCTCGCCCTGTTCGTCGTGCTCCTGCTGCTTGCCATCGCCATCGCCGTAGGCTGGTGGCTGCTCGGAGACGGGGGGTTCCAGGTCCTCGTCCACGACTTCCACCCGGCGGCCGTGGCCAAGCCCCGGGCCGCCCCGTGACATGCGGCCGGAACGGTTTCTGGCCAGCGGCGTACGGCAGCGCTCCGGTAAATTTCTACGCGATGAGCGAGGAGGACGAGCCCGACTGGCTGGCCGAACTGGCCAATGGCGGCGATCCCGTGCTGCGCCAGATCGAGCAGCTAATCCAAAGCGCCCGGCGGTTCATACAAGATGGCAGCTTAACCAGTCCGTCGCGGTCGATGAACGGCGGAGGCAGGAGAACAACGAGCGGGCGCGGAAGATCCTGCCGTCCGGGGAACAAGCCAATCTGGAAGCGCAGGGCAGCGCGGCAGTGAACCTCCTGCGGCACAGTAGGGGCCTGATCGATCCGGCATTGCGCAGCCAACTCGATCACCTCGTGCTTACCTGGCACCTCAATACTCTCCGCGAGAATTTGAGATTGAGAGCCGAGGCGAAGGAGAAGGCGAAGGAGAAATTGCAGCTTCCGAAGGTACGCGAAAAGACGTCAGGCCATGACTCTGACGACGTGCCCCAGGCGCCCGGAAGCCAGTGATCCATCTGTTTCCCGCACCCTCCCGCTTGCCAGCTAGCCCGCACCATCCCCGGCCGTTCGGGACACGGATCGGTCACGAACTCTGAACGGGTTGAGCGCGGACGTCACTCCGTGTGCACCGTTACCTGCCACTGTGCGTCATCTTACGTACCCATTAAGTGACAGAGAGGATAACTCCGGGATGAGCATAATCGCCAAACTTGCTCCGGCCGCGCAGGCCAGCGCCCACGGCCTCCCTCGCCAAGGTGCCGTTCCGGTGCCGCGCTACCTCGTCGCCGCCGCCGAGTACTTCCTCGGGCGGGGCATGCCGCCCTCGTTCGCCCGTGAGCACGGCTTCCCGGAACTGGCCGAGGCGCTGGCGGCGCCATCCCAGTGCGGCCTTTCGCCGCTGCGGCAGTGCATGTAGCGTCCCGAGCATGAAGCTCGCCACCCGGACCGCAGCAGCTATCGCCGCGGCCTGGATGGCGAGCTTCACCTATCAGAGGATCGCCGAGGCCCGCGACCGGCGCCGCTTCCCGCCGCCCGGGCGCCTAGTGGACATCGGCGGCAGGCACCTCCATCTCGTCGAGATGGGCGAGGGATCGCCCGCCGTCGTCATCATCTCTTATTCATGGCCTTCATCTTGATCCAGGCGCTACCACCTGTGATTACGCTTGGGTCGCTGATGTAGGAGTGCCGTTCTTCCTCGATGAACACACGGGATGCTTGCGCGCGTCGCCGCTCGTAAGCTTCCCTCTTGCGTTCGTCAAGCGATTCGCGGAGCTCGGCTGCCTGGAGGTCGGAGACCTCGGCTTGCCTAGCATTCACCTGGCGCTGCTCGTCGAATTGCAGGCGCTGCAGCTCAAGCTGGCCAGCCTGGACTTTGAGCAGCTCTGCCTGCTGCTTCGTCAGCTCTTGCGCGTCTTGAACCTGCTGCTCGATCGCGCGGACTTCCTGGGCTTGCTTCAGGAATGCCCGGCGCGCATACCAGGCGGTGACAATAGTGAAGGCTGCGAGGACTGCGGTGGCGATCGCGGCGAGCTGAGTCGCGAAGATCAGCGACATGGGAGGGACCTTACGCGGGCCCTGCCGACGGCGCTGCGGTATCAGGCTTGACGGGGATCTCCACAGCCATCCCCTCCCGCTTCCGCCCGTTACCGAACTGGACGACCGGCCACACCATGCGACCCAGCGTCTTGTCTCTGAGCGGCGCGTCTACGACAGCCATGGCGGTAGCGAGGTCGACGACGGCGTAGCACTGCGCCCCGGGTTCCAGCCGATGCGGGAGCGGCGTCCCGAGAGGGTTGCCGATAGTGCCGAACCGAGCTGCCGCCTCCCGTGATCGTTGGCATGCCAGAGGCATTCCTGCACGGTGACGGGCAGGCGCCCGGTGCAGAGAGGGGACACACGGAAGCCCGGCCAGCTGACCGGGCTTCGCGTGTTCTATCCGGTTAGCCGCGGGTTGGTCCTGCCACGCGTGCTGGACGTCGGTTCCCGTACTGTCCCTATGGCCGTATTCCGGGTCATGACCGGAAGGGCGCTGACACGAGGTCCAGTCGGGATGGGCGGGGCAGCGGTGACCGCAGGTCTCGCCTGCGGCTTTGGGTGGCGTTGTGGTCAGGTCGGACATAGGAGCCTCCGGAACGAGATCGAGGTTTGCGTGGTCTGCCTGTTCCGGGCTCATCCTGGATGCCGTTGCGGCCCGCCCGCGGCCGGTGATCCGGCGTGCGGTGCTGGGCCAAACCATACGGGTTCCGCGCCGCGGCTGTCCGCGCCTGTGGGGTCAGGGACCGGATAGGCGGGGCCCGGCCATTGGGTGACCGGGCACAGGAACCCCCGACATCCCGCCCGCCACTGCCATAACCTGGCGGCCATGACGGTGACGACCGGGGGCGCGGACGCACCTGAGACTGCTCCATGCCCGTGCGGGCCGTGCGTCGCGAAGGCGCACGCCAAGCGCATCCGGGCGTGGCGCTGGATCGGACGCCTCGACCTCACGAGGCCGCCCGCGCCGGTACTGCGCTGGCTCGGAGTAATTTTGGTGGGAATCGTTTACGCCGCAGTGGGCGCGCCGACCCAGATCGGCGACTGGCTGTGGGCGGCAATCCTAGGCGGACTCCTGGTCCTTCCGGACGTAGCCGGATTCGCCATCGGCGGATTCAGCCTGGATCTCAAGAAGGCGAAGGAGGACATCGCGAGGCTGCAGCAAGACGTGAACGCTCAGGCGCGCGCCAGTTCGGCATCCACACTTGCCATCGGCGACAGCGCCATCGCCGCGCTCTTTCAGCAGCTAAAACCCGAGGCGATCCGGCTGATAAATGCGCAGGCCACCGGCCCCGCTGCACCATGGGATCCTGACGCGATGGACGTCCAACCGGCAGAGGACATACCGTCATGACTATGGCCGATATCTGGCTGACCGCTGCTGCGCGCGCCGCACTCGAGAAACTGCCCCGTGCCGAGGCCGTGGCAGTGAACGCGGCCATCAGCGACATCCCGAGCAAGCCCGGCCGACGGCTCAATATCCCCGGCGCACCCGCCGCAGAACCCTTCGTGGTTCTTGAGCCGCCCGTCCGTGACGCACCTGTCGTCATCTACCGGCGTACCACTACCGACGAGCCAGGCGAGTGGCTGGTTGTAGATCTCATGAACCCTGAGGACTACCGCGCTGCGCGGCGTGCCGAGGAGGCGCTCGCTGCCGCCCCGCCTAAAGTTCGTGAGATCGTCAATGCCGCCGTAGCGGGAACTGCCGCAACGGTCAGTGTCACTGCTCCGGCCGGAGCCGTCGATGCCCAGACCGGCGGCGCGGTGCCTACGACAGGCCCCGGTGCAGCGCAAACATCCGATGAAGAGCCGATCTGAACGACAGCAGTCAGGGCGCCCCGCAGAAACGGATAAAGCCATGACAATCGTTGCCTGTACGGCTGCTTCAGCAGAGGAAGACTAAATGCCGGTCAAGTTCGCGCTGCCGGACGGCACCTACCTCGCCCTCGGTTGGGATCTCCGGGGGAGAAGCCAGCCCATAGTCAGAGTGTCCTTTGACCATGGCGGGCGGCCCGTGATGATACTGGCCGACCCCGCCCAGGCGCGGGGCTGGATAGCCGACATCTTGCACCAACAGGGAGCCGAAGAGCTGGCCGACGCCTTCCGCCACGCGGCCTGGGAGGCCAGGAAGCTGGCCGGCTGATCGGCCTGGACGCACCTAAACGAAGACGATGCCCCGCCGGGTCTGGGACCTGGCGGGGCATCGCACGCTGGTACGCGTTGCGCCAAGCATAGGGCCATCCGGGCGTGATTGAGGATCCCATCGGGCCTTGACTTGCTGAGGTGACCGTCGGATCGTAGGGATATGCAAACCCGTGCACACTCTTGTGAGGAAGGCTGCCATGGCACTCCGGCTGATCGGCGTAGACCCGGATTCCCCCAATAACGGGTCCCCCACCGTCTGGCTCGACGAGGAAGACCAGAGCATCGTGATCCAGGGCTGGAAGATCACCGATGCCGCCACGATTTCCGAGATCATGGCCACCAAGCCGATCCCCGGTCACGAGACTGTGGTGAGGCTCCCGGCGCGGATGGCGCCGTTCCTCCTGGAGGTATGCGGTGACAGCAGAACCGCTGGCGTACGGCCTGCTCCGCTCGGCTGAGCGCAGCGCGTTCCACATGGAGATGCGGGACGCCTACACGCCGGACGACCCCGACTGGCTCGACTGGCGGGCCGGCCGCCGGTTCAACCCCGCAGACCGGTGGGCCAGCTGGTCCGGCCTGGTCCGCGCCACGGTGGACCGGGGTGTCAGCGTGAGGCGCCTGCGCCTGGTGTCCGAGCCGGTGACCGATTACGTCAGGTTCGAGTACGACGTGACGGCCGCGCACAACCTCGCGGCCGGCGAGCAGGTCCGCTGGCTGCCCAGGCACGCTGCGGCCGGGCTGCTGGTGCCGTGCAGCGACTTCTGGGTGTTCGACGACCAGGTGCTCCTGTGGAACCACTTCGCAGGCGACGCATCCTGGGTCGGCGAACAGAAGGGTGATGACCCCGCCGTCGCCAAGCTGTGCGCGTCGTCGTTCGATGCCGCCTGGGAACGGGCGATCCCGCACGAGGCGTACCAGCCGGCCTGACCGGCCGTCCTCGCCACCTGGCTGCCACAGATGCCCGCGCCTCCATCGTCCTCCAGCGCCTGGCAGGCCCGGC
Source organism: uncultured Actinomycetes bacterium (assembly GCA_963835775.1). Classification (GTDB taxonomy): domain Bacteria; phylum Actinomycetota; class Actinomycetes; order Streptosporangiales; family Streptosporangiaceae; genus Palsa-504. The sequence goes on from CAWIHB010000024.1 coordinate 511,976, forward strand.
AGGCGCTCGGCGCCCGGCTTGGCGAGCTCCGCAATGACGCCGGCCTGACCGGCCGGGCGCTGGCCGGGCTGTGCGGCTGGCACGAGTCGAAGGTCTCGCGGATCGAGCATGCCCAGACCGCACCGTCAGCCGAGGACATCCGGGCCTGGTGCGGGCACTGCGGCCGGCTGGCCGAGGCCGATGACCTGATCACGTTCCTGCGCACCGTCGAGGGCATGTTCATCGAGTGGCGGCGGATGGAGCGTACCGGCCTGCGCCGCGCCCAGGAGGCCGTGCTGCCGCTGTGGGAACGCACCCGCTTGTTCCGCGCCTACTCCTCCTGGCTGATCCCCGGAGCCGTGCAGACCAGGGCCTACACCGCGGCAGTGCTGCGGGCCATCGCCGCCCGGCGGGACCTGCCCGATGACGTGGAGGACGCGGTGGCAGTCCGTGCTGACCGGCTCCGGCTCCTGCGCGAAGGCGATCACCGGTTCTTGGTGCTGATCGAGGAGGCGGTCTTGCGGAACGTGATCGGCGGCGCGGAGGTGATGGCTGGCCAGCTTGGCCACCTGATCACCGTAGGGTCGCTGCCGTCGGTCTCAGTGGGGATCATCCCGATGGGCCTTCACCGTGACGCCGCATGGCCGGTCGAGGACTTCTGGATCTTCGACGACAGACAGGTGAACGTCGAGCTGGTCTCGGGCTGGCTCACGCTCACCCAGCCGCGAGAGATCGCCACCTACGGCCGGACTTTCGGTGAGCTGTCCGAGCTCGCGGTCCGGGGAACTCAGGCGCGGGCCCTGGTCACGGCCGCGATCGACGCACTGGGCTGAATCTGTTCTGCAAACCCGTGCAAGTTCGTTTACCGGTGCCCGCTGGGTGGGGTTGGCTACCTGATATCCGACGTCTGGTACGCGATGGGAGAAACGTCATGGGACGGGCAGCGCCATGCCGGGACGGAGACGAGACCGGCGCGCTGGACGAGGCCAAGGCCCTGGACGCGCTCCAGCTGGACTGGGGGAACGCCTGGGAGATCGTCTGCCGGGACGCCCGGTGGCGGGCGGCGCGCCGCGACGGCAGCGGGCACATACTGACCCGGGCGTCCGCGGACGGCCTAGCGCTCGCCCTACGGGTCATCTGCGGAAAGCACCCCCGGTGACCGGGCGCGGCGTGTTCAGCGTCGACCAGGACCGCGCCATCGAAGCGCTCCGCCTGACATGGGGCGGCGAGTACGACATCGGGTTCGCCGATGGTGCCTGGCGGGCCGCACGGCTCGACGGGACCGGACCCCTGCTCACCGGCCAGGTGCCTGATGAGCTAGCCGCCGCAATCCGGGCCGACTGGGGCGCCCGGAGCGCGCGGTGACCGGCCCGGCGCGGCGCCTCCCGCCGGACGACGGGAATCAGGTGGTGCGGCTGGCCCGGTTCAAGGCTGCGCACCCGGACGTGGTAGTCGCGGCTGGAGAGTTCGGCACCTGGCAGGCCCGGATCCCCAAGGAGAACGGGGAGACCGTCATCACCCGCCACCGGCTTGGCGAGCTGCTCGACCGGCTCGGCGCAATCTGCCCTGACTCACTGGCCCGCGCGGCGTCCGCCCCCAGCGTCGCGCGCCAGGCCGGCCGTACCAGCACGACGGACGTGGCCAGCAGTGGTGCCGCCAGGCGCTGCGAGTGGCCCCGGCCGGCTGGTATGGTCTGACGGCCGTGCTGGGGGAGGCGGGGAGCGGGCCCAGGCCAACCCCCAAGAGGGCCCTCTCCTGGCCCGGCCTCGACGTGGCCACCCGCGATGCCAGGGAGACCCGAGCCGCCTACCACCGGAAACGGACCGCCCAGCAATCACCCAAACTAGTAGGCGCGCGTCACGGCAGCAGCCGGAGCGACCCACGAACGGGAGGACTTGCCTCGCCGCTGCTCAGAAATACGCGGTCAGGACAGTGCCGATCAGTAGGCAGACAACACCCCATGCCTGAAGCCGCAGGCCGCCACCCACCAGATCGGCCATTTCCTTACGGATACGCTCGTCAGCGACCATCCGCTCGGCCCTTTCCTGTGCCGTCTCGGCCTGGCGAGCCTCGGCCTCTTTCTTTCGCCAGGTATTGAGGGCACTGAGTTCCGCCTCCAGGTCAGCCGTACGCTTCTCAAGCTGGTTTAGGCGCTGCTCGGCGTCACCGCCGGTTATCACCACCCTGCCCGGGTGCGTTTCAACGTTGACCGTCGCGACGTCGATGGCGACGCCCCCGTCTTGGAGCGGAACGTGCGTCTGGTGAACGCGCAATCCCAGTCGGCGAGCAAGCCAGGGCCACCTCCCCACGCTCCGATTCCAGCACAACCACAGGTAGCTCACTACGCGATTGCGGGCGACGCGGACCTTCAGCATCGCCGACTTCCTGACCCCCGGAAGGCTCGTCCACTCGCGCCGCACATCGCTGATGCCCTTGGCCGCAAGCAGCACACCGATGACCAGCAGCAGTTCACCAGCCCAATGGAATAGTCGGCGCCAGGCCATGCCGGCCGCCAGGCTGAGCACGGTACTGGCCAGCACGACCAGGCCGAGGATGACCGTGGCCATGAAGGGGTCTGTTTCACGGGGCCGCACCGCGATGTCATGGCGGCCGGGCATGAGTAGGCAGGTTCTTTAGCCAGGTTCTGGCGCCCGATCCTTCAGCATGTGCCCCAGGCGTGCCCGGAGCGCTCCGCTGAGACGCCTCCTACCAGGTAGAAGCACTGATTGGAACTACACCGGGTACTCCCGCTCCGCTGGTCCTAACGCCGCCCCATCCGGGCCGGGGTTAGCAACTGCTCGGCGTGGCGTCATCATTTGTAAGCAAATATGTGTTCTAATGAGCGTCGTGGAGCACCGGGACCGGCTGGCGCGCTTTGGCGTTGAGCACCTTGACGCGGCGCTGGCCGCGCAGGGCCGGCGGGTGCTGGTCGCCGACGCGGAGGAGACCGCCGATGACCTGGTACGGGACATGATCGAGGTGCTGACCTCGAGGTGTGCCCGGCTATACGGCCGCCGCGGGGCCCGGGACCGGGCGTTGCGTGGGGTGACGGCGGCGAAGAAGGCCGGCGTGGGCGCGGCGGCCTGAGTGATGTTGCGGGCGTACCGGTTTGCGCTGGACCCGACGCCGGCGCAGGCGCGGGCGCTGGCGTCGCACTGCGGGGCGGCGCGCAAGGCGTTCAACGAGGGCCTGGCGCACGTCAGGCGGTGCCTGGACCAGCGTGCGGCGGAGCGTTCCTACGGTGTGCCGGACGAGCAGCTGACCGAGGTGCCGTGGACCTTGCCGGCGCTGCGCCGCAAGGCGGCCCGGCAGGATGGCCCCGATCGGCGCACGGGCGGGCGGGGGTCCAAGCGGTGGGCGCGGACCGCCGCGCGGATCGCGCGGATCCATGCCCGGGCGGCGGACCTGCGCCGGGACGCGCTGCATCAGGCCACGACGCGGCTGGCGCGGCGGCACCGGGTGGTCGTCGTCGAGAACCTGAACGTGGCCGGCATGTCCCGCCGCAAGCCCGGCGCCGGCCGTGGCGGCCGTGGGCTGAACCGGGCCATCGCGGACGCCGCCCCCGGCGAGGTGCGCCGTCAGCTCGGCTACAAGACCGCCTGGTACGGCAGCCAGCTCGTGGTCGCGGACCGGTGGTACCCCAGCTCGAAGACCTGTTCGGCCTGCGGCGCGGTGAAAGCCAAGCTCGCCCTGGCCGACCGGCAATACCAGTGCGGCTTCTGCGGCGCGGTCCTCGACCGTGATCTGAATGCCGCGATCAACCTCGCCCGCCTGAGCGAGCACGCCCCGCGCGTGGAGGGCAGGCTCGCCGGGAGTGGCCCGGTGGCAGGACGCGGAGCCATCCGTAAGACCCTCCCGCCCACGGGCGCGGCGGCAGGAGGCGACGAAACGTCAACCCCGCACAGCGGCCAGCAGGCCGCTGGTCAGACGGGGACCGCCCCTCCGCAAGGAGAGGCTGCCTGACCATGAGACAGAAGTCGATGAATCAGGTAACGGCTGCAGGTAATCCGAGGCCCAGGTGATGCCGCGGGCGCAGGGCCCGGGCCAGCAGGGCGGAAAGCGCGGCGGCGATGCCGGTGTCGGTCAGCGACAGCGGCGCGGTGAAGCTGCGTTCGCTGCCCAGCAGGTGCAGCGCCCACAGCCGGTGACGCAGTGTGTACAGCTCGGTCCGCACCGCGCTGGCCAGGCCGGTGCTGCGGCCCGAAGCCCAGCCCTCGACGCCGTGCATGTCGGTCAGCAGGCTGGTCAGCTCGTCGTACCCGGTCGGGCCCTTGGTCAGGATGACCAGCAGCGCGGCCTCGCGGACCGCGACCGAGAAGTCGGGCGCAGGCCCGTCGTCCGGTCCGATGAGCGCCGCGGTGCCGATGTGCCACCTGGCCGCCGGGTCTGTGGCCATCAGCTTGCCCGTCTTGGTCAGCACCAGGCTGGTCCGGCTGCGCCGGATGGCGCCCATCTCGCTCTGCGCCATGCCGCGCAGGGTGTGCAGCGGGAACACGTCCATTTCCTGACGCAGGGTGCCGACCAGCTGGTCCCGCCAGCCGAACGTGTCCACCGCCTCGGTGACCAGGGCAGGCGCGATGTAGTGGCGGGCGGTCAGCCGCAGCCCCTCGTCCGCATGGCCGAGCAGCCAGCGCAGCGTGGGCAGCGGATCGTCAGGTAGCGCGGGCGGCTCGAGCAGCCGCGGGATGAGGCCGCGGGCCAGCCGGGACCGCTCGCCCGGGCGGCCGTGGGCCCAGGCGTCGATGCGCTCGGCACTGATCCGGCCGAGCCAGGTGTCCGGCCCCGGCGCGCCGTCCGGCGCCAGCCCGGGCTCCTCGCCGGCCTGCGCCGCCAGGGCCAGCGCGACCTCGTTGCGGCCGGCCAGCCAGCGATTGACCAGGTCGGCGCGCTTGGTCCGCCAGCCGCGGGCCCCCACGCACAGCTCGCCGGAGGCAAAGGCCAGCTCGAGGGCGGCCGCGCAGGCGTCGTAGGCCGCCCGTTCCTGCGGGCCCATGACCGAACCCCAGGCCAGCAGGTCGGTGTCTGGCGGCGCCGCGTTCGATGCCTCGATGGCCTCGGTGTAGGCGGCGATGCCCTCCTCGTGCCCGTCCGCGTAGGCGGTGATGATCTTCTCGGTTCCCGCCGACGAGCAGACCCCGGCGTAGCGTTCCAGGCCCGCCAGCGTGAACAGGCGGCCGAGGGCCTTGGCCACTCCCACCCGGCCGGGGGTGGACATCGGCCACTTGACCGGGAGCGCGTACCACAGGAACTCCTGCAGGCGCAGCAGCGAGATCGTCTCCAGGCCCTCGTCACCGGTCAGCCAGGCCAGGGCGGCCTTCGCGTCGCCCGCCGCTTCAGGGTCCTCACGCGTGAGGGTCTCCAGCGCCTGGCTCTCGGTCATCATGCGGACAGTCTGCCGCAGGCCGGATGCACGCGGCTAGTGCGCGTTCCACAGTGCTGGCCCCGATCGACTGCTGACCTGCAACGAAAAAATGGCATCCGGTTCACGGCCGGCGGTTACGAGCACGGGATGAGGGTCGGGCATCATGGTCGGGTGCCAGGAATCTATGACGAGCCGGAGTTCTATGCGGCCGCGTGTGCCTACCGCGACGTCCCGGGCGAGGTGGACGCGCTGCTCCGGTGGTCCGAGAAGCACCACGGCGCCGTCGCGGGCTTGCCGCACTCGGTGCTCGAACTGGCCGCCGGCCCCGCCGAGCACGCCCGTAACCTCGCCCGCCGGGGTCTGGAGGCGACGGCGCTCGACCTGTCCCCGGCCATGTGCGCGTGGGCCCGGGACATGGCCGCGCGGGACGGCGTCGGTCTGGCCGTCGTCCAGGCCGACATGCGCGACTTCAGCATCGCCGGTTCGTTCGGCCTGGCCATCACCATGCTCAACTCGCTGTGCCATCTGTTCACCCTGGATGACCTGGTCCAGCACCTGACCGCGGTGGCCCGCCATGTCGTCCCGGGCGGCCTGTACATTGCCGAGCTGGCGCATCCGGCGGACTACTTCGCCGCCGAGCGCCGGACCAGCAGCGAGTGGAGCAGCGAGGTCGCCGACGGCACGGTCAGCGTGCGCTGGGGCGGGCCGAAGGACGAGATCGACCCGATCACCCAGATCACCAGGGAACATGTCACCGTCACCTACCGCAAGCGTGGCGGCGCCGTCCGCACGGTCACCGATGTGGTCCCCAACCGGTTCTGGACCGCCACCGAACTAGCCGCCGCCCTCCGCCTGGCCGGCGGCTTCACCGTCGCCGCCACCTACGGCGCCTTTGACACCGACTCCCCACCCGACGCCCCCGAAGCCTGGCGCCTCATCCTCATCCTCCGCCGCGACTAACCCCGCCCTCTCCCTCGCCTCTCGGATGCGGGCGCCAGGCGCGACCCCCCGCGCCCTTCAAAACCCTCGCGCCCCTCGAAACCCTCAAGACCCCCGGGCAACTCGGGCACCGTCACGCGTGGCGCCGACCGCGGCCTGTTCCCGCTCATCGCCACGAACACCCCGGCCAGCACCAGCACCACCCCGGCCAGTTGCAGGGCGGAAGGCCGCTCACCGAGGAAGATATAGGACAGCGCCACCGAACCAGCCGGCTGAATCAGCAGCAGCGCGCCGATCATGCTCGCGGGCAGCCGCGGCATGGAAACGGTGATCAGCATCCAGCCGATGACCTGCGAGGTCAGGGCGAGCAGCGCCAGCCAGCCGAGGGCGGGCCAGGCGGGCCCGAGCCGGAAGTCATGCAGCACGAAACCGAGCACCGCCGACGCGGCCACCGCGCCCGCCGTGGCCTCCAGCAGCGGGGCGGCCACGGCGGGGCGCGGGCCGGTCCCCGGATCCGCCGAGGTGGCCTGCCGCAGCGTCAGGATGTAGATCGCGTACAGCACGGCCACGCCCATGCCGTACGCCAGGCCCAGCGCGGGATCGGTGCCGTAGGCCCGCGTGCCGCCGGCCCCGGCCAGCCCGCCCACCAGGGCGAGCCCGGCCAGCATGACCGGGGCGGCCAGGACCAGGGACCGGCGTGGGCGCTCGCCCAGGAACACCCAGGCCAGCAGCGAGATGATGAGCACCTGCAGGTTGGTTACCACGGTGCCAAGCCCGGCGCCGATCGCGTCGATGGCGTGGCTCCACAAGATGAGGTCAGCGGCCAGGAACACGCCCGCCAGCCGGGCCAGCCAGCGGCTCCGCGACGGCAGCGGCGGCGCCCCGCGCCTGCGCTCGGCCAGAGCCAGCGCGCCGAGCACCGGCAGGGCGAAGGCGCACCGGCCCAGCGCGGAGAGGCTGGGCGAAGCGCCGGCCAGCTTCATCAGCACCGCAGAACTGGAAATGCAGGCCGCTCCGGCGCTGGCCGCGGCCACCGGTGACATCCTGGCCGCCACGCGTCCTCCGCTGACCCTTGTCATGACCAAAGATGAGTTATGGTGATGACGCTAGCCCGTGCCGTGCTCAGGAGTCAACATGGTTTTTGCTCATGACACGACGGCTGCGCTGCTGCTCGCCGTCGACTTGGTCAACTCCGCCGGCCTGGCTCAGCTCCGCCTGGCCTGGTCAGCTCCGGCCTGGTCAGCTCCGACGAGCTGACCGATGTCGACGCCCTGGAGGCCTTCCTGGACCGGCACCTGGTCCAGCCGCGCCGGCCCGCGGCGGCCGCCGACCTCGAGGCCGTGCGGGCGCTGCGGCCCAGGCTGCGGGCCATCTGGGCCACGACGGGCCCGGAACCGCTTGCGGAGCTGATCAACGGGCTGCTGCGCGATTCAGGCGCGCGGCCCTGGCTGACCGATCACGGCGGTGGCTGGGGCTGGCACCTGCATGTCACCGACCATGACGCGGCGCTCGAGCACCGGATCGCCGCGCAGGCGGGCTTCGCGTTCGCCGACCTGGTTCGGCTGGGGGAGACAGAACGGCTGCGGCGCTGCGCGGCGCCGGACTGCGACGCGGTCCTGGTCGACCTGTCCAAGAACCGCTCCCGCCGGTACTGCGACACGGGGAACTGCGGCAACCGGCAGCACGTGGCGGCCTACCGCGAGCGCCGAGCCGGACGGGAGCCGCGCACCGGACGCGAGCCGGATGCCAGACGGGAGCCGCGCGCCGGACGGGAACCAGATGCCGAACGGGAGGCGGCCCGGGCCGGCTGATCGGCGTCCGCCAGGCCGTGCCGCACGTAGCGGTCCAGGATGGCCTCCACCACCTGGCTGAGGGAGCGGCCGTCGTGCGCGGCGGCCCGGTGCGCCGCCGACCGCAGCGCATCGTCGATCTTGATCGTCAGGTGCGGCCGGTGCCCGTTGGCGCTGGCCGCCCGCCGCTGCGGGAACGGCGGGGGCGGCTCGAAACCGGTCACCTGACGGCGCAGGACGGCGGGCACCCGTCGGCGGACCCGGGCCTGTACTGCCTGCCGGCTGATGCCGAGCGCTTCGGCCAGCGGCCGCAGCGGCCAGCCGGCCTCGCTCAGCGCGGCCAGCGTGGCCGACAGCAGCTCGCTGCGCCCGGACGAGCGCAGCTCGCGCAGCCGCGCCGCGATCCGCTCGGGCAGCACCAGGCTGCCCGGGCCAGGCACCGAGGCAGGCGCCGGGGCAGGACGGCTCGACGGGTCGTCCCCCCGGGCCAGCGCCCCCACGTAGTGGCGCAGCCCGTGCGTCACCACCTCGGACATCGTGCGGCCCTCGCGGGCCAGGCGCGCCTTCAGCCGCTGTCTTTGTTCCTGGTCCAGCCGGAAGGTCAGCAGCAGGCGCCTCGGCCGACGACCGTCCTCGCTCATCCCGCCGCGGCCGTGACCTCCGCCGCGGCCGCAACCCTCGCCGCGGCCGCGACCCCCGCCAGGGCCGTGACCTCGGCCAGGTCCGCGATCGCCGGCCCGGTTGCGCTGGCCGTCACCGCCTGCTCGGTCGCGACCAGGTCCAGGTAGCGCCGCGTCTCGGCGGCCCGCTTGCGCCGGTTCCAGCCCAGCAGGCGGCTCATGATCAGACTCACCTCGGCGGCGGCCTCGGCCCCCGAGTCGGCCGACTCGATGAACAGGCGCATCCGCCGCACGAGCACGTCCTCGACGTGCAGCGCGTCCTCGTGGGTGACCGCGTAGGCCACCTCCGCGCGCAGGTACGGATAGCCGTCGGCCAGCGGCGCAGCCAGCCTGGGGTCCGCCCGCATCAGGTCGAGCACCTCGGCCGCCAGCGTCCCGTACCGGCTGAGCAGATGCTCCACCACCGCGCGGGACACCCCGTAGTCCTCGGCCAGCCGTCCCGCCCCGGCCTGCACCGCGGCCAGGCCGTCCGCCCCGAGCAGCGGCAGCTGGTCGGTGACGGACGCGGGCACCTCGCGATCGAAGTCGGCCACCGCGGCGTCCACCACGTCCCGCGCCATCAGCCGGTAGGTGGTGAACTTGCCGCCCGCGATGCTGGTCAGGCCGGGCACGGGCACATCGACCACGTGTTCCCTGGACACCTTGGTGGTCGGCTTGGACCCCTTGCCCGTGTCGGCTTCCACCAGCGGGCGCAGGCCCGCGTACACGGCGATGACGTCGGCCCGGGTCAGCGGCCGGGTCAGCACCCGGTTCGCGGCGGCCAGGATGTAGTCGACGTCCTCCTCGGTGACGGCGGGCTCGGCCCGGTCGCCAGACCACTCGGTGTCGGTGGTGCCGACGATCCAGCGCTCGCCCCAGGGGATGAAGAACAGCACGCTCTTCTCGGCGCGCAGGATGATGCCGGTGCTGGCCTGGACCGCCTCCCGCGGCACCACGATGTGCACGCCCTTCGACATCCGGACCCGGTACCCGGCCCGCACCCCGGCCAGCTCGTGCACCAGGTCGGTCCACACCCCGGCACAGACCACCACCGCCTCCGCGGACACGTCGAAGACGTGCCCGGTCTCTTCGTCCCGCACCCGGGCGCCGGTCACCCGTACTCCGTCCGGCCCGCGGAGCATGTCCACCGCGGTGACCCGGGTCGCCACCACGGCGCTGTGCGCGGCCGCCGTGCGGGCTACGGTGAGCGTGTGCCGCGCGTCATCGACCTGCGCGTCGTAGTAGAGCATCGCACCCGCGAGCCGCTGGGGGGACAGCGCGGGTGCGAGCTTCAGCGCGCCCCGGGCGGTCAGGTGCCTGTGGTGCGGCACCGGCCGGCGGGTGCCCTCCATCGCGTCGTACAGGGCCAGGCCCGCCCCGACGTACGGCCGCTCCACTACCTTCTTGTACAGCGGGTACAGGAACGAGACCGGCTTGACCAGGTGCGGGGCCAGCTTGGAGACCAGCAGGTCGCGTTCCCGCAGTGCCTCGTAGACCAGCTTGAAGTCGAGCTGCTCCAGGTACCGCAGGCCGCCGTGGACCAGCTTGCTCGACCGGCTCGAGGTGCCGGAGGCCAGGTCGCGCGTTTCCACCAGCGCCACCCGCAGGCCGCGGGAGGCTGCGTCCAGGGCCGCCCCCGCGCCGGTGATGCCGCCCCCGATGACCAGCACGTCGAACCGCTCGGCGGCGAGCCGGCCGAGCACCGCGGCGCGGTCGCGGGCGTCCAGGACGCCGTTGCTCGCCATCGCCATTCCCCCCGCACGTGCCATCACGAGACCCCCATGCCTCTAGGGTATGTACATCGTCAATCTACTCGCAAACCCGAACATCCTGGTGAACTGCCGTCTACCCGGCGATGTCGGGATCACGCAGAAACGGTGCCAAGGGAGGGACAGTGGCCGATTTCGTCGGGGCGGTGGACCAGGGCACCACGAGCACCCGGTTCATGGTCTTCGATCACTCCGGCGCCGAGGTAGCCAGGCACCAGCTCGAGCACACCCAGATCCTGCCCCGCCCCGGCTGGGTGGAGCACAACCCGGTGGAGATCTGGGAACGGACCAGTGCCGTGATCAAGACCGTGCTGAACACCCAGAACCTCCGCCTCACCGACCTCGCCGCGCTGGGCCTGACCAACCAGCGGGAGACCACGGTGGTCTGGAACCGGCGCACCGGCCGCCCGTACGGCAACGCGATCGTGTGGCAGGACACCAGGACCGACGGCATCGCCGCCGCCCTGGAGCGGGACGGCCGGGGCGACCTGATCAGGTACAAGGCGGGCCTGCCGCCCGCCACCTACTTCTCCGGCGGCAAGCTGCGCTGGATGCTGGACCACGTCGACGGCCTGCGGGCCGACGCCGAGCGCGGTGAGGCCATCTTCGGCACGGTCGACACCTGGCTGCTGTGGAACCTGACCGGCGGCGTGCACCTCACCGACGTCACCAACGCCAGCCGCACCATGCTGATGAACCTGACCACCCTGGACTGGGACGACGAGCTGCTCGAGCTGTTCACCGTGCCCCGGGCCATGCTGCCCCGGATCGCGCCCTCCGCTGCCCCGGAGCCGTTCGGCCGCACCCAGCAGACGGGCCCGTTCGGCGGCGAGCTGCCCATCACCGGCATGCTGGGCGACCAGCAGGCCGCCATGGTCGGGCAGGTGTGCTTCACCCCCGGCGAGGCCAAGAACACCTACGGGACCGGCAACTTCCTGCTGCTGAACACCGGCACCGACCTCGTCCGGTCCAAAAGCGGCCTGCTGACCACGGTGTGCTTCAAGTTCGGCGCCGAGCCCGCCGTCTACGCCCTGGAGGGATCGATCGCGGTGACCGGCGCGGCGGTCCAGTGGCTGCGTGACCAGCTCGGCATCATCGGCGGCGCGGCCGCCAGCGAGACCCTCGCCGCGCAGGTCACCGACACCGCCGGCCTGTACTTCGTGCCCGCCTTCTCCGGCCTGTTCGCGCCGTACTGGCGGGCCGACGCGCGCGGCGCGATCGTGGGCCTGTCCCGCTTCCACACCGGCGCGCACCTGGCCCGGGCCACGCTGGAGGCCATCGCCTACCAGAGCAGGGACGTGGCCGAGGCGATGGAACAGGACTCCGGGGTCCGCCTCGAGGTGCTCAAGGTGGACGGCGGGGTGACCGCCAACGACCTGGCCATGCAGCTGCAGGCGGACATACTCGGCGTGCCGGTCAGCCGCCCGGTAGTGGCCGAGACCACCGCGCTCGGCGCCGCCTACGCGGCCGGCCTGGCCGCCGGCTTCTGGCGGGACGCCGATGAGCTGCGCGCCAACGCCCGCGAGTCCAAGCGCTGGCTGCCCACCTGGACCGAGGCCCGCCGCGCCGCCGGCTATGCCGGCTGGCGCAAGGCCGTCCAGCGCACCCTCGGCTGGGTCGACACCAATCAAGATCAAAATCATTAGGCCGAACGGTCCGTGCTGCCCGCCCCCCGCAAAGCCCGCCCCGCCGCCGCTGCTGCCCGCCCCCCGCAAAGCCCGTTCCGGCGCCGCCGGGGCCGCCGACCCATCCCTTCCTCGGGCCGTCGGCTTTATCCCGAGGTCTTCGTGGCTGGTCTGGCCGCGGGTGCGGCGGCTTTCCCGGTAGTCTTGGCCGGTGCCTTCCCCGCCGGTGCCTTCTTCGCGGCCGGCGGGACGGCCTGGGCCAGCGCGGTCAGGTCGACGACTGAGTCGTCTCCGCCGAAGCCGTTGGGCTGGTAGGCGTCGGCGGCCCAGTCGTTCTCCCAGCGCTCCCCATCCAGGAGGTACCGGAACCGGTAGGCCCGCCCCGGGTCGAGGTCAACCGTCAGGCTGAAACCCCCCTCGGCGTCCCGGCGCATGACGTCGGCACCGGGCAACCAGTCGTTCCATTCCCCGCAGCGCCAGTCGCATCAGTCGTCGGCCCGCGACCGTTCAGCACCGGCTTGGTTGCTGCACCATCGTGCTGCACCGGGCGGCCTTTATGTTAACGGTTAGTTAAATGTCAACGTCGGCTGGCCCGAGCCCCGAGGCAAAGCGCATGGCAGGAGGGGATGACCGCTAACGCCCCGGGCATTACATGCCACGGCTACGGGGCGCGCACTGTTTCGCGGACCCAGCGCCCAATAGAGTTGGCGGTCTATGCCATTGTTCAACGTCGTGGTGAGAGAGCACGCATACACAGGGCGGTTCTATAACGACGTCGTGGCGGCCGAGTCCTGCGAAGAAGCGCTGCAACTGGCCGCCGAGCGGGCCACCTCGCCCCAGCCGCCGCCTGGTTCCAAGCCGCAGCAAGGCGCCGACGTCGCGGTGCGAGAGCACGCGGACCCTGGGCGGTTCCATCACGACGTCGTGGCGGCCGAATCCTGCGGAGAAGCGCTGCAACCCGCCGCCGAGCGGGCCACCGCGCCCCGGCCGCCGCCTGCTTTCGAGCCGCAGCAAGGGTTCAACGTCGCGGTGAGAGAGCAGGCGGATCCCGGGCGGTTCTATGACGACGTCGTGGCGGCCGGGTCCTGCGAAGAGGCGCTGCAACTGGCCGCCGAGCGGGCCACCGCGCCCCGGCCGCCGCTTGCTTCCGAGCCGCAGCCAGACGCCGCGAACCGCCGGAGGTGTGCCGATGTGTGGGTCTACTCCCTGTTGCACTGCGAGCTGGCGGAGGGACACGATCCGCCGCACATGGCGGTCGCACGCGGGTACCGGCGTCCGATGAGGTGGGTGAGGGACGATCGCGGCCTGGCCCACGAATTTCCCGAGCCAGCCACCGGCTCTCCCGTGATTCCCTCGATCACGCAGCCGCGGCCCGCTCCGGAAGGGGAATTCCCCCAGGTTCCGCTCACGAGCGGCGGCTAAGTGCCGGCGCACCATGTAGGGCAGGCCAGCCTCTGCCGGCAGCCGTTGACGGCCGAGCAGGCGGTGAAGCAGATCATGGAGGCATGTACTGGGTGGATCGGTCTATTGCCCGAGGCACGAGATGCGACAGGAGCGGTGACATAGCGGTGTTCGTGGTGATGGTTGCCTCCGAGTGCGCGCCGGTGGCGCAGGCGGGCGGGCTGGGAGAGGTCATCTTCGGGCTGAGCCGGGAGCTGGAGTTGCGAGGCCATGCCGTGGAGATCATCCTGCCGAAATATGACTGCATGCGCTACAACCAGGTCTTCGGGCTCGCGGTCGCCTATCAGGACCTGTGGGTGCCCTGGTACAGCGGGTCAGTGCACTGCACGGTGTGGTTCGGGTGGGTTCATGGCAGGAAGTGCTTCTTCATCGAACCGCACTCACTGGACCAGTTCTTCAACCGGGGCCACTTGTACGGCTCGCCCGATGATGCGGCCAGGTTCGCGTTCTTGTCCAAGGCGGCCCTGGAGTTCTTGTGGAAGGCCGGCAAAAGGCCCGAGGTGATCCACTGCCACGACTGGCAGACGGCGATCGTGCCGGTGCTGCTCTACGAGATCTACCAGCACATCGGCCTGCATGATCAGCGGGTTTGCTATACCATCCACAATTTCGCGCATCAGGGCATCTGCGGTGAGCATGTCCTGTGGGAGACGGGCCTGACTCGCCCGGAGCACTTCTTCGATGACGACCGGCTCCGCGATAACTTCAATCACGGCGCAATCAACCTGATGAAGGGCGGGATCGTTTACTCGAACTTTATCACTACGGTGTCCCCAGAACATGCGAGGGAAACAACCTACACCGATCAGGGGATGGGCCTGGGGCACACGCTTTATATCCACCGTGACAAGTTCGGCGGGGTGCTCAACGGCATTGACTACAATGTCTGGAACGCGGAGATCGATATCCTGATCCCGTCGAACTACACGCCCGGCACGGTGGAGCGAAAATATGCGAACAAGGATGCGCTGCGGGACCGGCTGCTATTGCGGAAGGAGTACAAGCCGCTCATCGCTTACCTGGGCCGGATCGACCGCCAGAAAGGCGTCCATCTCATCGAGCACGCCATTTTCTACGCTTTGTCCCAGGGCTCGCAGTTCGTGTTGCTGGGTGCGTGTCCCGACCCGGCCGTCAATGATCACTTCTGGCACCTGAAGCGCCAGCTGAACGATAACCCCGACTGTCACCTGGAAATAGGGTTCGACGAAGGCCTGGCGCACCTGATCTACGCCGGCGCCGACATGCTCGTGATGCCCAGCCTGTTCGAGCCGTGCGGCCTGGCCCAGATGACGGCCCTCAAATACGGCACCGTGCCCATCGTGCGGGCCGTCGGCGGCCTGGTGGATACCGTGTTCGACCGCGACTATTCCGCACGCCAGCCAGCTGACCGCAATGGCTACGTGTTCCACCAGCTCGACAACCCGGCGCTGGAGTCCGCGATGGTGCGGGCCATCGGGCTTTGGTTCTCGTACCCGGGCGAATTCCGCCAGCTCATGCTGAACGGGATGCGGCAGGATCATTCCTGGACAGGGCCCGGCCAAGACTACGTGAACATCTATGATCATATCCACAAATAGGACGTGCGCACATGTCAGGTAAAGGAGCCGGAGTTGTGGGTGAGCTTCCCGAGATCGCCTACACGCCCACGAACTCTTCGTGGATGAACCGCATTGAGTGTCAGTTCACCGCGCTGCGCGAGTTCACCCTGAACGGCACCGACCACGCCACCCATCGCGAGCAGAACAGCATGATCCGCCGCTACATCGCCTGGCGGAACCGCCACACCGGCAACCCCCGCCTGCGCCGCATCGTCCATCGGGCGAACGTAGCCTGACACTAGCTCGTGAAGCCCAGTCTGCGCAGGGCCTCATGAGGGAAGCCCAGCTCGATGGCGCTCACCTCGTCCAGTCTCGCCTGCTGGCCGGGCTCGAGCCTGACCTGGAGCGCCCCCAGGTTGTCGTCGAGCTGAGCGAGGCTGCGAACTCCGACAGCGGGCGCCGTGACGGCTGGATTGAGAAGCGTCCAGGCAAGAGCGACACGTGAGGGCGTGGTACCGATCTCGGCGGCGATGTCTTTCACGACCTGGGCGATTTCCAGTCCCCGCGCGGTGAGGAACCCGTTCCCGGCGGCGACCTCCTTGCGGCTGGCCGGTCCGCTTTCCGCGCCGGGCCCCGTCCCGGGCTGGAGGTCGGAGCGGCTGTACTTCCCGGTGAGTACCCCGCCCGCCAGCGGAGACCAGCAGGTAACCCCGAGCCCCATGGTCGCGGCCATCGGGATGAGATCCCGCTCCACAGTCCGTTCGACCAGGTTGTAGGGGATCTGCAGCGCGATCAGCGGCGCCCAGCCGCGCAGGTCCGCGATCGCCTGCATGCGCGACACCTGCCACGCCGGGATGTCGGACATCCCCACGTACAGGACCTTGCCCCCACGCACCAGGTCGTCCATCGCCCGCAGCACCTCCTCCACGGGGGTCGCGCCGTCCCACATGTGGAGGTAGAGCAGGTCGATATAGCCGGTCTGGAGCCGCGAAAGGCTAAGCGTGGAGTACCTGGTGAAGCCGCCATCAGGCACGCGCCCGACACCACCACTACCAGGCCCAGCTACGGGCCGCAGCCACCCGACCCGCGAACTCAGCACGGAAGCAGCACGGAAAGGGCGAAAGCCAGAACCCCTGCTCAAAGCACGGACTGTGGTACCGGACAGCTCCGGACCATTTTCCCAGGCGGCTCACGCCGGGGCGCCTCGATCCTGTCGGGCGCGTCTAGGGCCGGAACCCCGCCCAGGGGTCGTAGTCGACCTCGAGCGGCTCCTGTGGCGGGCGCTGGGCTTCCGGGACGTGCTGCAGGTTGAGCCGGATCCGGTACCACACCGAACTGCGCCCGCGCATCCCGTCCACCAGCACGTCACGCGGCTCGAGCAGCGGCCACACCGCGGGGTGCCTGGCCTTCCAGCGTTCCAGGCCCGCCATGGCCTCGTCCTTGGTCTCCGCCCGCGCGATCTCGATCAGCGGCATCTTGCTCTGTCGCCGGCCTGTGCCGGCGCCCTCGCCCGGCGCCGGGGAAGCGGCGGTCCCGGTCCGGCGCTTGGAGGGCTGGACCCGCGGCGCCTCGCCGGTCTGCTTATCGTAGTGCGGCGGCCACGGTGCGTCGGGCAGGCCCGCCGCCTCGTCCCTGGCCGCCTGCTCGAGCAGCCCGTCCAAGGACCCGGCCGCCTCGTCCATCCCCGCCCACGGATCGCCCAGCTCGGCGAACCGCGCTGGCATGGTGGCCATCGTGTACTCCGCCGGATCGCACGTCGGCACCTCGTCCCAGGTCAGCGGGGCCGACACCCGGGCATCAGGCACTGGGCGGATGGAGTAGGCGGACGCGACCGTGCGGTCCTTGGCGTTCTGGTTGTAGTCGACGAACACGCCGTGCCGTTCCTCCTTCCACCACTTGGACGTGGCCAGCTCGGGAGCCCGCCGCTCGATCTCCCGGGCCACCGCCACCGCCGCGCGGCGCACCTCGCCGAAGGTCCAGCGGGGCTGGATCCGGGCGTAGACGTGGATGCCCCGCGACCCCGAGGTCTTCGGCCAGCCGGCCAGCCCGTAGTCGGCCAGCACATCCCTGGCCACCATGGCCACGTCCCTGATCTGCGGCCATTCCACGCCAGGCACCGGGTCCAGGTCGACCCGCAGCTCGTCAGGATGGTCCAGGTCGCCGGCCCGCACCGGGTGCGGGTTCAGGTCGATGCAGCCCAGGTTGATCACCCAGGCCAGCCCGGCCTCGTCGGTGACCACCACCTCGTCGGCGGCCCGGCCGGAGGGAAACCGCAGTTCGACGGTCTCGACCCAGGCGGGCCGCTTCTCCGGGGCCCGCTTCTGGAAGAACGCCTCGTAGTCCGCGCCGTTGACGAACCGTTTCAGCGCCATCGGCCGTCCGCCGACCCCGCCGAGCGCTCCGGGGGCCACGGCCAGGTAGTAGCGCACCATGTCCAGCTTGGTCACGCCGGCCCGCGGGAAGAACACCTTGCTCGGGTTGCTGATCGGCACCTCGTGGCCGGCCAGCTCCAGCACCAGCTTCGGCTCAGCCACGGCCGCCCCCAGAAGAGCCCGCTGGAGAACCCCCGAACGCAGGGCCCCCGGAAGCAGGGCCGCGCAGGATCTCGGCCAGGTCGAAGCTGACCGGCTCCTGCAGCTGCTCGTAGGTGCACGAGCGCGGCGCGCGGTCCGGCCGCCAGCGGACGAACTGGGCCGTGTGCCGGAACCGCGGGCCTTCCATGTGGTCGTAGCGGACCTCGAGCACCCGCTCGGGCCGCAGCGGGATGAACGACAGGTCCTTGTCCGCGTTCCACCGGCTGGCCATGGCCGCCCGCGGGGTGCGCTGGCCGGACTCGTGCTCCGCCCAGTTCCACGGGTGCCGGTCGAACGTGGTGACCAGCGGCTGCATCTGTTTGAACAGCTCGATCCGCTTTTCCATCGGGAACGCGCCGACCACCCCGACGCTGGCCAGCTTCCCGTCCGGTTTGTACAGGCCGAGCAGCAGGGACCCGATCCGGTCCGCGCCGCTCTTGTGGATCCGGTAGCCGGCCACCACGCAGTCCGCGGTGCGCTCGTGCTTGATCTTCTTCATCACCCGCTTGTCCGGCTCGTAGATCCCGTCCGCGGGCTTGGCGATCAGCCCGTCGAGACCCGCCCCTTCGAACTGGCTGAACCAGCTCGTCGCCACCGAACGGTCGGTGGTGGCCAGGGTCAGGTGGATGGGGGAGCCGGCCTTGGCCAGCACCTCCTCCAGGGCAGCGCGACGCACCGTGAACGGCCGCTCCATGTAGTCCTCGGAACCCAGCGCGAGCAGGTCGAAGGCGATGAAGTGGGCCGGGGTCGTCTCGGCCAGCAGGCCGACCCGGCTGGCCGCGGGGTGGATCCGCAGCTGCAGCGCCTCGAAATCGAGCCGCAGGCCGGCCGCGTCGGGGACCACGATCTCCCCGTCGATGACGCACCGCTCCGGCAGCTGGGCCCTGATCGCGGCCACGAGCTCGGGAAAGTAGCGCGTCATCGGCCGCTCGTTCCTGCTGCCGATCTCAACCTCGTCGCCGTCGCGGAACACGATCGACCGGAAGCCGTCCCATTTCGGCTCGAACACGTAGTCCCCGTCAGGGATCGCGTCCACCGGCTTGGCCAGCATCGGCGCCACCGGCGGATTAACCGGAAGGTCCATGGCCCCCAGCCTTCCTTTTTACCGCCCGGTACCCACCACGATCATGCCATGTACGGTGCGGTCCAGGCCTCACTGCGCTGCCACAGCTCGGCTCCGAGCGCGGGCGTGGCGACCGGGCTGGCCGCGCGGTGCGCGCACTTGTCGTAGAACAGCCCGCTCTCGTCCGCAACCGATGGCGATGTCGCGCAGTACACCGACGTCGCCGCCCCATCGGTCACCGACAGCATCCGCCTGGTGACGAGCGGGCGCACCGGCCACGGCACCCGCCGCCAGATGTCGGACGCCACCACGCCCGGGTGCAGGGCATAGGCGTTGACGCCGGTCCCCGCCGTCCGCCGCGCCAGTTCCTGGGAGAACAGCACGTTGCACAGCTTGGACACCCCGTACCCGGGCAGCCCGGTGATACCGCGGACGGGCCGCCGCAGCGCGTCGAAGTCGATCCCCTGGGCGCTGTAGTGCGCGTCGCTGGCCACCGTGACCACCCGGGCGGGCGCGCTCTCGGTCAGCCGCGCCAGCAGCAGCCGCGTCAGCAGGAAGTGCCCGAGATGATTGACCCCGAACATCAGCTCGAACCCCTGTTTGGTCACCCCGTGCGCGCCCCCGATCCCCGCGTTGTTCACCAGCACGTGCAGCGGTTCCCCCCGCGCCAGGAACGCGGCCGCGCTCTGCCGCACCGACTCCAGATCCGCCAGGTCCAGCCCCAGGAACCAGACGGAATCCGAACCGCTGGCCGCCTTGATGTCGGCCACCGCCGCCTCGCCCTTGGCCGCCGACCGGGCCGCCACGTACACCCGCCCGCCCTGCCGGGCCAGCGCCAAAGCCGTGGCCTTCCCGATCCCGGTATTCGCCCCCGTCACCAGGAACGTCTGCTCGCTCACCGGACTCCCCTGGAAAAAGATCGTGGATGGTTACCTCCCGCGGGCGGGTAGTAACCATCCACGATGATGGTCAGACGGCTTACTCGACCGGGATTTCCTTGTTGATCAGGCCGAGGTCGATGCCCTGGCGGGCGCGGATGATGCGCGCCGCCACGTAGATGACGATGGCCAGCACGTACATGCCGCCCATGTACAGCAGCGAGTCGTGGTTGTTGACGAAGTACGTGTCGTTGGACAGCCACTCGTACAGGTTGTACACCAGCAGCGCGATCGTGATCACCCCGGCCACCGGCACCACCGGCACGCCGAGCAGCTTGACCTTGCTGGCCGGCGAGGCGAACCACAGGTCCGGCTTGCGCAGCGGCAGGATCACCACCGCGATCGCGCTGAACAGGTACGTGACCGCGATGACCAGCGTGGCGTCCAGCGTGTACGACGCGAACGTCGAGTTGAACGCGTACAGCGCGCCGAACCCCACCGCGGGCAGCAGCATCAGCACCAGCGAGGCGAACGGCACCCGGCGCTTCTCCGAGACCTGCGCGGCCGCGTCCGGGAGCACCCGGTCGAACGCGGCGGCGAAGATGACCCGGGTCGAGGACAGGAACAGCGTCCCCACCCAGCCGAAGAACCACAGGCTCATCAGCAGGATCACGATGACCTGGAACGCCGAATTGTGCACCAGCCAGGCCGCCATCATCACCGGGTACGGGAAGATCGGCAGCACAGCCTTGCTGACCAGGTTCTGCCCCGAGTTGATGTTCAGGTAGAACGCCCAGCCGAACGTCTTGGCGAACAGCAGCAGGAACACGACCGACAGCGCCACGGTGGTCCACAGCCCGATGAACATGCCGCTGAACACCCGGCGGAAGTCGCTGGCCCCGCGGATCTCGCCGTACAGCGTGGTGCCCCAGTTCGGCCACAGCAGGTAGAACATCATGAACGGCACCAGCAGCATGCTCTGGCCGAACGTGCCGCCGAAGAACGTGGGCGCGACGTAGCCGGCCGTGGCCGCCGCCTTGTTCACCGCCTGGTAGCCGTTGCTGATCCCGAACAGCTTGCTCGTCTCCAGGTTGAACGAGGAGATGAACGTGGCGTGGCTGGCCGTCAGGAGCAGGATGACCAGGACCAGCACGCCGAGCAGGCCGCCGTAGAAGCACCACTTCTGCACCCGGGCGTAGCCCGCCATGCCGACCGAGACCAGGACGCCGGCCAGCGCGATGGTGATCAGCGTGACCACGAACTTCCCGGTGTCGCTGACGAAGAACGTGCCGTGGTAGCCGAGCGTGGCCCAGATCGGCTGGAAGAACTCCTCGGACAGCACGGCCCCGTAGATCGGCGCCCACAGCCACAAGATGAACCACCACCCGGTGGCGGCCATCACGAAGCCGATCCCGCTGCCCAGGATGCGGCTCTGCCACACGTAGTCGCCGCCGGCCCGCGGGATGGTCACCACCAGCCCGGTGTAGGCCACGACCAGGAACGAGACCCACACGCCGGAGATGAGGATCGAGTACAGCAGGTTGCCGTGCGGGAAGGACGACTGCACGGTCCACTCCACCATGCCCAGCGTCACCACGTTGGTGGACAGGCAGGCGTAGATCATCGAGTCCCTGACGGACCAGCCCCGGACCAGGCCCGTCGCGTTGCGGAGGAAGAGAGTCGGTCTCTCCTCCCCCAGTGCTCCTGCCGTCATACGTATCCTCCGGATATCCAGGTTCGACCGTTATTGCCCGGTTTGGACGATGGGTAGCGGGTTACACGGGGTTACATCTGGGTGCGTTTGTGATTATTCACGGTCAATATAGAGCTTTGCGGGCTTCGCAGACCTGCGGTCTGCGAAGTTGGCGGATCACAATCCGCTCATCTCCGCTGGCTGGAGCCTCGCCCAGTGAGAACGGGCGGTCAGCCGTTGACGAACATGTACCGCGTTACCTTCCCCTTCTTCTCGTTCAGGTCCAGCATGGCCCCCTGCAGCACGCCGTCGCTGTAGGAGCTGCCCGGGTTCATGGTCAGGGTCCGGCCGAGCCGCAGCACACCCTTGCTCTCGTGGATGTGCCCGTGCACCGACAGGATCGGCTGGTACTTCTGGATGGCCGCCTTGACCGCGGTCGACCCGACCGGCTTCATCACCGCGCCGCCGAGCACCGGCCGCATGTTCCCGTCCAGGGCCGGCGCCTCGTCCAGGCCGGTGCCGTAGGGCGGCGCGTGGAAGTTGAACACCGCCCGGCTCATGTCCGGGATCGAGGAGACCACGGCGTCGATCTTGGTGGCGAGCACGTCCTCGGGCGCCTCGCGGAACGTGTTCCACGGGGTCGGGTTGGTCCAGCCCATCGAGGCCAGGTAGAAGCCGCCGATGTCGATCACCTTGGCCTCGCCGAAGCTGACGTTCGGGGACTGCTCGATGATGTCGTCGATCTCCCAGATGTCGTCGTTCCCGCCGTTGAGGATGCAGGGGATCTCGCCGCCGCGCAGCTTGCTGTCGGCCATGTCCAGCCACATCTCCAGGCCCTTGGTCATCTCCTGGGTGAACCGGCGGTCGATCGAGCCGTCCTCCTCCTGCAGGGCGTCGAGCTCGTCGGTGGACATGACGGCCGGGTAGTAGCCGCGGTCGCGGATCTTGCGCTTGATGTCGTCCAGCTCGGCCGCGGTCTCCAGCTGCACCCGCTGGCCGCCGAACGTGACCTCCCAGTGGCCGGGCGAGGTGGCCAGGATCGGCACCATGACCTTGCCGGTCACGTCCCCGCCGAGGATGACCATGTCGGCCTTGTAGAAGGCGGCGGCGTTCAGGAACTTTCGCCAGCAGATCTCGGAGCCGTGAATGTCCGTGGCGAAGAAGACTTTCATTGCGGTGCGCTCGCCTTCCTTATTCTGACTGTGCGCCGGTCCCGGCCGGGGATCAGTGGTCGACTTCTTCGGGCAGCTCGTACCACCGGATCCGGTCGCCCACCTTGGCCCTGGTCTTCCACTTCAGGCTCTTGGGCACGGTCTCGGCGATCTCGTGCAGCTGCTTGGCCTGGGTCAGCAGGTCGAACTTCGGGTACGGCGGGGCCAGCCCCGGCTGCTCGGCCAGCAGGTCGGGGAGCTTGGTCAGGTTGCCGGTCGCGGTGCGCCACCAGCCCCAGTCCCCGGCCAGCACCGAGCCGAACCGGTCCGGGTCGATGAACGGGCGGGTGGCGTCGCGGCCGACCCTGACCCCGGCCAGCAGGTGGCAGATGTCGTGCGCGTCCTTGGCGTTGAGCTCGAAGATCTGCAGCTTGGACAGCAGCAGGTCGGCCGGGTCCAGGGTCGGCGAGGCGGAGCCGAACGAGGGCTTGAAGTCCAGCGTGTGGCACATGGCCAGCCGGTCGACCATGACGTCGATCGGCCGCCCGGACGGGGCCATGAAGTACATCTGCCGGTCCCCGTTGAGGTTGTTGAACCGCTTGTCGGGCTGGCAGCCCGCGCTCTCCAGGTGGTCGGCCAGCTGACGCCGCCCCTTGCCCTGGCAGGCCAGGTCGATGTCCTGGCCCGCCCGCTGCCGGGGCGGGAAGTCGGGGCACAGCACCCGCACGCCCAGGCCGCCCAGGATCTTGAGCCGGTGGCCGGCCTCGGCCGCGCCGCGCACCAGCGTCAGTGCCTCGGGCAGCGGATCGGTTGCGGCGCCTCCGGCAGGCCCGTTAGGTATGGTCATGCCCGCTTCGCTCCTCGTGTGCGCGCGCCAGCATGGCCTGCCGCCGGCGCAATTCGATCATGGTGACGTGATAGCCGGTCTGTCTAGTTTCCGGGTAAAGAATCCCACGTTGTGGTGCTGGGCGATACACCACGGTCCGTTCGGTCAGTGTCTCCCGGGGGGACGACCCCCCGGAACCCCCCGCTGTGCAGCTGCGCTGCACGAATAGATCTTTATATTCTTCCGAACGAAACAGCGTTTCACCTATCCTGACCACCGCGTGCGGCCCGCCGGTAGAACTCCGTCGGCTCGGGCGCCAGCGGCGTATTACCCAGGATAAGGTCGGCGGCCTTCTCCGCAATCATCATCACTGGCGCATAGATGTTGCCGTTGGTCACGAAGGGCAGCACCGACGCGTCGACCACCCGCAGCCCGTCCAGGCCGTGCACCCGCATGGTGGCCGGGTCGGTCACCGCCATCGGGTCGGTGCCCATCTTGGCCGTGCAGGACGGGTGCAGCGCGGTCTCGGCGTCCTGCGCGACCCAGGCCAGGATCTCGGCGTCGGTCTGCACCTTCGGGCCGGGCGACAGCTCGCCCGAGCTGTACTCGTCGAAGGCCGGCTGGGTCAAGATGGCCCGGGCGATCCGGACCGCCTCGACCCATTCCTGCCGGTCGGTCGGGGTGGACAGGTAGTTGAACCGCAGCGCCGGATGCACGTTCGGGTCGGCCGAGGTGATCTGCACCGTGCCCCGGGAGTCGGAGTACATGGGGCCGATGTGCACCTGGTAGCCGTGGCCGCCGGCCGGCTGCGTGCCGTCGTAGCGGATCGCGATGGGCAGGAAGTGGAACATCAGGTTCGGGTAGGCCACCTCGTCGTTGCTGCAGGCAAAGCCGCCGCCCTCGAAGTGATTGGTGGCCCCGGGCCCGGTCCGGCCCAGCAGCCACTTGGCCCCCACCAGGGGGCGGTTCCGCCACTTCAGCGCGGGCGCCACCGAGACCGGCTTCTTCGAGCCGTACTGGATGTAGACCTCCAGGTGATCCTGCAGGTTCTCGCCCACGCCGGGCAGGTCGGCGACCACGCCGAGGCCCAGCCCGGTCAGCAGGGCGGCGGGCCCGACCCCGGATAGCTGCAGCAGCTGCGGCGAGTTGATCGCCCCGC
The DNA here is from genome assembly GCA_963835775.1 of uncultured Actinomycetes bacterium. GTDB lineage: Bacteria > Actinomycetota > Actinomycetes > Streptosporangiales > Streptosporangiaceae > Palsa-504. The sequence goes on from CAWIHB010000024.1 coordinate 536,441, forward strand.
CGGACAGGATGATCTCCTTGGCCCGCACCCGCTTGACGCTGCCCTGGTGCCGGAATTCGACGCCCACCGCGCGCTGGCCGCGGAAGATGACCTTGGTCACGAAGGCGCGGCAGGCCACGGTGAGGTTGGCCCGCCGCAGCACCGGGTGCAGGTAGGCCCGCGCGGCGGACAGGCGCATGCCGTGGTGGATGTTCCTGTCGAAGGCGGCGAAGCCTTCCTGGCGGTACCCGTTGACGTCGTCGGTGAGCTGGTACCCGGCCTGCTGCACCGCGGCGAAGAACGCCGTGAACAGCGGGTTGGTCGCCGGGCCGCGCTCCAGGACCAGCGGCCCACCCCGGCCGCGGAACACGTCGTCCTCGTCCGCCGCCAGGCACGTCTCCATCCGCTTGAAGTAGGGCAGGCAGTGTGCGTAGTCCCAGTCGGCCAGGCCGCCCTCGGTGGCCCAGCGCTCGTAGTCCATCGCGTTGCCGCGCTGGAAGATCATGCCGTTGATGCTGCTCGAACCGCCCAGCACCTTGCCGCGGGCGTGGTAGATCCGCCGCCCGTTCATGAACGGCTCGGGCTCGCTGGAGTACTTCCAGTCGTAGAACCGGTTCCCGATCGGGAACGTGAGCGCGGCCGGCATGTGGATGTACGGATCCCAGAGGTAGTCGGGCCGTCCCGCCTCGAGCACCAGCACCCGCGTGCCCGGGTCGGCCGACAGCCGGTTGCCCAGCGCGCTGCCCGCCGACCCGCCCCCGACAATCACAAAGTCGTAGATCCCCGGTGCCATTTTTTATCCTCTCGCGGGGTCAGGTCTGGGTGGCGGCGTCCAGGTTTTCGCGCACGGTCTGGGTCATCTGGTCGTCGGGGCCGAGGTAGCGCTCGCAGTCGGTCAGGGCGCGCTGCAGGACCGCGACCACGTCGGACAGGCGGCCCACGGTGTAGTAGGCCGAGGCGAGGTTGCAGCGGGTGGTCAGCGTCTCCATGTTGCCCGCCCCGAGCATCCGCTCGCTGTCGGCCAGCGCCCGTTCGTACTGCGGGATCGCATCGGGCAGCCGCCGCGCCTGCTGGTAGCACCCGGCCAGGTTGGAACGGGCGGTGAGCGTCTCGCGGTGATCCAGGCCCTGTACCCGTTCCCGGTCGGCCAGGGTCCGCTCGTACTGCGGGATCGCGTCCCGCAGCCGCCCCGCGCTGCGATAGGCGTAGGCCAGGTTGGCCCGGGCCGCGATGGTGTCGGGGTGGTCCGGGCCCTCGACCCGTTCCCGGTCGGCCAGTACCCGCTCGTACTGCCCGACGGCGTCCTTCAGCTTCCCGGCCTGGCGGTACGCCGAGGCCAGGCTGGCCCGGGCCGCGATGGCGTCGGGGTGGTCGCGCCCGTGCATCCGCTCCTGGTCGGCCGCGGCCCGCTCGTACTCGCCGACCGCCTCCCGCATCTTCCCGCTGGCCGCGTAGGCGGCCGCCAGGTGCGAGCGTGCGCCGAGCGTGGTGGGATGGCCCGCGCCCAGCAGCCGCTCGGCGTCGGTGAGCAGCAGCTGGTAAGCGCTGATGGCGTCCTGCTGCTGGCCAGCCGTGACGTAGGCCTCGGCCAGGCTGGCCCGCGAGCCCAGCGTGACCGGGTGGCCGGATCCGAGCAGCCGCTCGGAGTCGGCCACGGTCCGCTCGTACATGGCCACCGCGTCGGCGGGACGCCCGGCTGACTGGTAGGCGTGCGCCAGGTGGCCGCGGGCCGCGATGGTCTCGGCGTGCTCCGGGCCCTGGTTGCGCTCCCGGTCGGCCAGCGCGGCCTGGAACACCGAGATGGCCTCGGCCGGGCGCCCGGCGGCCTCGTAGGCCGCGGCCAGCCGGTCCCTGGCCACCACGGAGTTGGCGTGCGCGGGCCCGAGCAGCCGGGTGCTGGTGGCCAGCATGGACTGCCAGTAGGCGATGGCGGCGTCGGACAGCCTGCTGTTTTCCAGCGACAGCCCGGCGCGGAACAGCAGCGGATGGGCTTCGGTCTTCCACAGCATCCCGCCGTCGTTGGCCCGCAGGGCGGCCACGCAGTCCCGCAGCGCCTGGTCGAGCTGGAGCCCGCCCTCGCCCTCCGGCCAGGTCTCGAGCAGGGCGTCGGCGGCCGCCAGCGCCACCTGCTCCAGGTCGGCCTGCGGCAGCCAGGCCCGGACCGCGGCCTGCACGCTGGCGTGCAGCTGGACCGTGCGCACCGGGCTGGCCGGATCGATGGTGACCAGGCCCACCGCGGCCAGGTTGTTGATCGCGGCGCGCACCATATTCTGATCCGCGCCGCCCGCCGTGCTCGGCCGCCCGGCGATGTAGCTGCAGGCGGCGGGGCTGGTCAGGACCGCGCCGGGCACTCCGTGGTGGTCCAGCACGGCGGTCAGCACCAGGGTGGGCCAGGCCAGGCCGGCCGGCGGCAGGTCGTGGGCGCACTCAGCCGCGATGGACCAGGTGGCCAGGACGGTGGCCGACACGCCGTCCAGATCGGACATGTGCTTGCGGCGTTCGGACAGCGCCGTCCGGTACTCGCGGCAGCCCTGCTGGCGGGCGTTGATCACCGCGGTGGCCTGGGCCAGCCCGAGCGGCAGGCCGCCGAGGTCCTCGCCCAGGTCGAGCGCCTCGATGCGCTGGTCGGGATGGTCGGTGAGCCGGGAGCTGAGGTAGGACAGCGCCTCTCGCCTGCTCAGCCCCGACACCGGGACGACCGTGACGTTCCTGCTCTCGAACTCCGAGGCAGGCAGCCTGGTGGTGATCAGGATCCGGCCGGCCGGGCCGGCCGGCCACAGGCTTTCCAGGTCGGCCAGGTCGGCCAGGTCATCGATGACCAGCGCCCACGGGCGTTTGGTGTGGGCCAGCCAGGAGACGAAACGTGCGGCGGCCACCTCGGCTTCCTCGCCGGGATGGCTGGCATCCACCGTGTTGGCCGCCTGCGCGAAGCCGGTGAGGACCGCCTCTGCGTTGGTCGCGGTCACCCAGACCAGGACCTCGACCAGCCGGCTGTTCCAGATGGCGTGGGTGAACTCGACCGCCAGCTGGGTCTTGCCCGTCCCGCCCTGGCCGGCCGGCGCCACCTCGGTCTCCTCGCCGTGCACCAGCACCGCGGTCCCTCCTGGGTGCAGGCTGGCGGCCAGGTCAGGGCCGGTTTCGGCGCGCGCGTAATAGGAGTCAGCCAGCGGCGGCACGATCCCGGACAGCAAGATCCCCGGTTGCGTCGGCGTTCGGGGTTGCTGAGCGACCACGTTCGACAGCCTCTCTTGCCTGCTCCGCAGTCCGCATTAGCCGGACCCGGCGTGCCAGGCCGCACATGCCGCGCAGCCAGGCACATCTCGCATGATAATAAGGATCATCGCGGCACGGTCATATATCGCGATAAGTCAAATTATGGAGTAATAGCGTCAAATCGTGCTTATCTGGGCACAGCCTGTAGGTCATCCTGCTGGCCGAGTCTAGCTATCTCCGGCCGGCCGCCGGGCCGAAACGGGTCTAACGGGATGTTAATGACTGATACCAGGCCCCCGGGCCCGCGCTGGACTCGCTCTCACTAAGTGATAAGAAAGCCCAATGAGCCCGGGCCCGGCGGGAGTTCAGGTCCTGGTTGCGGCGCTGAGGTTGTCGCGCACCGTCGCGGTCATCGGATGGTCGGCCCCCAGGTAGCGCTCGCTGTCGGCCAGGGTGCGCTGCAGCACCGCCACGGCCTCCATCAGGCGGCCCTCGGCGAACAGGGCCGCGGCCAGGCTGGACCGGGTGGTCAGCGTCTCCAGGTCGCCCGGGCCGAGCAGCCGCCCGCAGTCGGCCAGCGCCTGCTCGTACTGGCCGATGGCGTCGGCGGACCGCCCGGCTTGCTGGTAGGCGGCGGCCAGATTGCAGCGCGCGGCGCGGGTGTCCGCATGGTCGGACCCCTGCACCCGGTCCCGGTCGGCCAGGGTGCGCTCGTAGCCGGGGATCGCCTCGCGGAGCTGCCCGGCCGTGCGGTGGGCGAAGGCCAGGTTGGCCCGGGCGGCCATGGTGTCGGGGTGGTCGGGTCCGGCGATCCGCTCCCGGTCATTGAGCACCCGCCGGTACTGCGCGATCGCGTCCTTCAGCTTCCCGCCCCGCCGGAACGCCGACGCCAGGCTGGCGCGGGCGGCGATGGTGTCCTGGTGATCGGGGCCGCCCATCGCCTCGTAGTCCGCCAGCAGCCGCTTGTACAGCTCGGCGGCCTGGCCCGGCTGCCCGTTGTCGGCGAACGCGGCAGCCAGGCTGTCCCGGGCGCTCAGCGTGGTCGGATGCCGCGGGCCCAGCATCTGATCGCAGTCGGCCGCCAGCGACCGGCAGGCGGCCAGGGACTCCCTGCTCCGGCCCGCCGCCTGGTAGGCCTCGGCCAGGCCGGCCCGCGCGGCCAGGGTGACCGGGTGCCCCAGGCCGAGCTGCATGCTGGCGTCCGAGGTCATGTGCTCATACAGCGCCGCGGCCTCGGCCGGGCGGCCGGCGCTCGAATAGGCGTGGGCGAGCCGGCCGCGGGCCGCGATGCTGTCCGGGTGCTCGGGTCCCTGGCTGCGGTCCCGGTCGGCCAGCGCGCCGGCGAAGGTCGCGATCGCGTCGCCGAAGCGCCCGGCCGATTCATACGCGATGGCCAGCCGGTCCCGGGCCGCCAGCGTGGTGCCGTGGGCGGGCCCCAGCCTGCGCGTGCTGACCGTCACCACGGACTGCCAGTACCTCATGGCCACCTCGTTCAGGCCGCTGTCTTCCAGGCTCCGGCCCAGGCGGAACAGCAGCGGATGAGCCTCCGGCTGCCACAGCGTGCTCTCGGCCTCCTGCAGGCTGGCGGCGCAGTCCCGCAGCGCCGGATCCATTTGGGCCTGATCCATTTGGGCCTGATCCATCTGGGCCTGATCCAGCTGGGCCTGATCCAGCTGGGCCTGATCCAGCGCAGCCGTGCTGGCGGCGGTCGCGCCCGCCGCCCGGCTGCCGGGTTCCGGCCAGGTCTGGGCCAGCGCGTCCGCGGCGGCTAGCAGGACGTACTCCAGGTCCGCGGGGGGCAGGTAGGCGCGCACGGCGGCCTGGACGCTGCGATGCATCCGCACCGTGCGGACCGGGCTCGATGGGTCGATGCTGACCAGGCCCACCCGGGCCAGGTTGGTGATGGCGGCCCGGGCCATGTTCTGATCCGCGGTGGTGGCCGCGCTCGGGCGGCCCGCGATGTAGCCGCAGGCGGCCGGGCTGGTCAGCACCGCGCCGGGGATCCCGTCCGGATCGAGCACGGCGGCCAGCGCCAGGGCCGGCCAGGCCAGGCTCGCGGGCACGAGTTCATGGGCGCATTCGGCGGCCAGCGACCAGGTGGCCAGGATCGCCGCCGACACGCCGTCGACCAGCCGCCCGGACATGTGCTTGCGCCGCTCGGCGAGCTGGATCCGGTACTCGCGGCAGCTCAGCCGGTTCACGTTCATCACGGCGGCCGCCTGGGCCAGGCCGAGCGGCAGGCCATCGAGGTCCTCGCCGAGGTCAAGCGCTTCGACCCGCCGGTCGGGATAGTCGGTGAGCCGCGAGCCCAGGTAGGACAGGGCCTCCCGGCGGCTGAACCCGTCGACCGGGACGACCTGCAGGCGCGCCGCGCCGGGGTCCCGGCCGGCCACGAACGCCGCACCGGGCAGCCGGGTGGTGATGACGACCTGGCCAGCCGGCCGCCAGCCACAGCCCCCGCAGGTCGGCCAGGTCGGCCAGATCATCGATGACCAGTGCCCACGGGCGGTCCGTCCTGGCCAGCCAGGTCATCAGGGCGGTCGCGGCGGCCTCGGCGTCCGCCTGCGGGTCGGCCGCCCCCACCAGCTCGGCCGCCTGGGCGAACCCGGTGAGCACCGATTCCCGGTTCCGGGCGCTGACCCAGATCAGGACCTCGACGGCCCGGCCGGCGCGCAGCGTGTGCATGAACTCCGCGGCGAGCTGCGTCTTGCCCGTGCCCCCCTGGGCGGCGGGCGCCGCCTCGGTTTCCGCACCGTGGGTCAGCACCGCGGTCTGGCCGGGGAACAGGCCGGAGCGCAGGTCGGCGCCGGTCTCCGAACGCTGGAAGTACGGGTCGGCGAGCGGCGGGATGATGCCAGACACCACAAGCCCCGAGGGCGGCGGCGCTCCGGCCCGCTGCGCGACCACGCTGACTGCCTCTCCGCGGGAACATGAGGTGGCTCGGTTACCTTCCTGCACGTGCAGCGCAGTCCGGCATATGGGCATGTTAGTGGCGGTTCCCGCGCCTGACCATATATTGCGAAAAGCGCTTTAGCTGGGTGCTGAAATTGTCGGCACCCGTCCGCCAATGCCATGAATGTTCGCTTTACCCCTACTTATGGAAAACAGTAATGATCTGTAACGGTATGGCCGCTCCCCGTGGTCCGTAGGTGGGCCGGGACTCCGCGTGACCTCGTCCGCACGGTCGGATACTCGCAGCTAAGGTACTTTTTCTGTCCATTCTTGCGAGGCCGGCCACCCTCCTGCTGCTTGCGGGAGTGCTCCTGCCTAGCCTGGCCCGTTCCGCCTGCCGGTTTGTCGTGACGGCCCCCGCCTGCAGCGGATATTTATCGCAAAACAGGTCTCGTAGGTATCACGGTGACGCATCCGTTCATTACATAATTGAAACCGCATGTTGACGTCGAACGTGCAAGATCATGGCCCAGCAGCACCCGAGGCATCCCAGACATTCTGGAGTGACAGATGAGCGGCGACATGGTCGCGGGCAGGCACAGCAGGTCGCAGCGGCTGGAGGAGGTGCCGCAGGAGTACGCCGCGTTCAAGATCGAGCAGCGCGGGATCGACCTGATCCCCGACGCCGAGCGCAAGATGCGCCCGTCCGGGCTGTTCTGGCTCTGGTCCGGCGCCGTGTTCAACGTGGAGTTCTTCTACTACGGCACGCTGATCATGTTCTTCGGCCTGTCGGTCCCGCAGGCGGTGGCGGCCATCCTGATCGGCAACCTGTTCTACGCCTTGCTCGGGTTCGCGAGCCTGCAGGGGCCGCAGACGGGCACCACCGCGTTCATGGTCAGCCGGGCGCCGTTCGGCCAGAACGGGAACCGGCTGGTGGCCCTGTTCAACTGGGTCACCCAGGTCGGCTTCGAGATCGAGGGCATCTTTTTCGTCGTCGCCACCGTGATCCTGCTGTTCTCGCTGCACGGGACCGACCTGAACGGGCCGGCCAAGATCGTCGTCATCATCCTCGCGGCGTTGCTGCAGATGATCGTGCCGCTGCTCGGGCACGCCACGATCAGCAAGGTGCTGCGCTACCTCGGCTACGTGTTCATCATCTTCTTCGCGGTCCTGGCCGGGTTCACCTTCAACAAGCTGCACCTGTCCACCTTCCACGTCAAGCCGGTGTCGTTCGCGGTGTGGACCACGGCGCTCGTGCTGATCATCTCCACCGGCGGCCTGGGCTGGACCGAGAACGGCAACGACTACTCCCGTTACCTGCCCCGCAACACCCCGGGCGCCCGGACGTTCTGGGCCGCGACCCTGGGCGGCGCGATTCCGTCGATCATCCTGGAACTGCTGGGTGTACTCGCCTTCACGGTCACGCAGAAGAACTTCGTCGGCATCACCCAGATCGGCGTGCCGCAGTCGTTCCCCAGCTGGTTCGTGACCCCGTTCCTCATCTTCGCGATCTTCCAGCTGCTCGCGATCAACACCATCGACATGTACTCCTCCGGTGTCACGCTGCAGGCGCTGGGCGTGCCGGTCCGCCGGTGGGGTGCGGTCATCATCGACACCGTGGTGTGCGCTGTGGTCACCGGCTTCATCTTGTTCCACGGCAACTTCAGCAAGGACTTCGCCGGGTTCCTGCTGTACATCGTGGTGTGGCTGGCGCCGTGGTTCGCCATCCTGATGACCGACTACCTGCTGCGCGGCCGCCGGTATGATTCCCTGTCGCTGCGGTCGTCGCGCGACGGGCTGTACTGGCGCAACGGCGGCATCCACTGGCCGGCCATCATCGCCCAGGTGGTCGGCATGGTGGCCGCGCTGATGTGGATCAACGCGGGCACCGCCTACCCGGCCTACACCGGCCCGATCTCCAACCATTTCCCCGGCCTGGCGGGCGGGGACTTCAGCTGGGCCATCGGCATGGTGGTCGGCGCGCTGATCTACTGGGCGCTGGCCGCGCGCGGCGTGCGGCGGGAGGCGGCCCAGGCCGTCGGCGGCTGAGGCGGCCGTGAGCGAGATCGAGTCGTTCATCGCCGGGCTGCCCAAGGCGGAGCTGCACCTGCACATCGAGGGCACCCTGGAGCCTGAGCTCGAGTTCGAGCTGGCCGCGCGCAACGGGGTCAGCCTGCCCTACGGCTCCGCGGCCGCCATCCGGTCCGGCTATGCCTTCACCGACCTGACCTCGTTCCTGACTATTTAGTCTGACGGCGGTCCCGAAAACTGGGCCGTCTAGATCATGATCACCAGCATGAATGCCATGGTGATACCCATGGCGATCCGGCAGCCGGTCGCCACCCACGGGGCGAGGACGCCGGTGCCGTCCGCCGGGGCGCTGGCCGGCGGCACCTCGGCGGCAAACTCGATCGTCTCGGTGACCACGGAGGGGCTGGCCTGCGCCGTGCGCGCGGCGGCCGTGCCCGGCCCGCCCGACGCCCCGACCCCGGTCAGCACCGGCCCGGTCGGCGCCACGCGGGCGACCGTGAGGCTGTAGTGCCCGCTGGTGCCGGGACCTGAGAGCTGGTCCAGGTCCCAGATGCTGTACCCGATCAGCGTCAGCGCGAACAAGAAGGCCAGGAACGGCAGAGCCAGGGTTCCCATGCCGCCCATGCCGCTCATGCCGCCCGAGCCGTGCGCCATGGGCGCCGAGAAGGCGGCGAACATGTACAGCATGGCCCCGGCGTGGATGAGGTGCGGCGCGCAATGGCCACCTGCCAGCGCCCGGACGCCGCTGACTTGGGTGTCCCGGATGACCCGGTAGCCGAACCAGGTGGTCATCACGGCGAAGATGACCTCCCACGCCCCGTTGGGCAGGGTCTGCAGGCCCGAGACGAGCATGCCCGCCATCGCGATGGCCATGAGCAGGTGGGCGAGGTCGATGTCGGCGAGTGCCGCCCGCCCGGCCCCGCGTTGCCACAGCCGTGCCGCGACCAGGCGGTCAGCGCTGACCGCCGCGACCACGAGCATGATCGCGGCGAAGATGTCCAGGATCCAGGACGGGATCATGATGCGGTCGTCCTTTCGGCAGCGGCAGCGGCGGCCACCGGGGCAGACCGTGTGGCCGCGGCCCGGACCGGCCAGTAGGTGAGGGCCAGCAGGGCGAGCAGCGGGCCGGAGTTCGGGTCGGTGCCGCCGCCAGCGAGGATGGTGCCGAACGCCTCGCCGAACACCCAGATCACCGCGGCCACCACGATGGCCAGGACCAGGGTGCCCTTGGCGTACGGTGCGGGCAAGTAGACGCCCACCGCGATGATCACCAGGGCGATGGCCAGCACGATGGAGGCGGCCAGCCCCTGGTGGGCGACGAGCGAGGCGGCCCCGCGGTCCAGCGCGGCCAGCCAGCCCGGCTCGCCGCTCTCCAGGCCGGCGATCATCCCGTTCAGGCCCTGCGCCGTGCGGTTCCCCGGCAGCAGGGCGAAGTAGGCCAGGCTGAGCCAGAGCACCAGCCACAGCGCCCGGGCGACGTGGGCGCCCACCGCGCGGGCCGCGGTGAACGGAGCCCGGGCGGTCCGGTCCGAGGGCCACAGCAGCACCGCGAGCAGCGCGTAGATGATCACCGCGCCTGGAGCGCCGTTGACCGGGCTCGCGCTGCTGGTCAGCACCATCCCGAGGCCCTCGCCGAACCACCACACGCCCACCGCCCAGGCGATCGAGACGGCCAGTGCCAGCCGGGTCAGCGGGCGCCACGCTATCCCGATCCCGATCAGCAGCTGGATGGTGGCGAAGAGGCTGTTGATCAGGACGCCGTGATGCGCGATGAGGTTGGAGTCCCAGGTGATCGGGCTGGCGACCGCGCCCGGGTTGCCGGACGCGGTCCCGGCCAGCATCTGGCTGAACCCCTTGGAGAACATGAAGGCCTGGTACTGCAGCACGCCGTCAAGCAGCCATATCCCGGCCAGCGCCAGCTGCAGCAGCCGTCTGGCGTCGGGGGCCACCCGGGCCGCCTCGGCCCCGGCGCCCAGCTTCCGCCACGCGGGACGAGCGCCCGCGGCGGCGATTCCGCTCATCGATGTTCTCCTCGGCTTACCCCAGTCCGGACGCCATGCCCGGACACCTGGCATCCCCACGCCGGAGCACCTTTAGGGAATACCAGGGAAAATACTAATAGACCTCTTTTCCGAGGTTCAAGAGCAAGCGAAAATAAGGGGACCCGTGACCGCATATCGCTGCATACCTGCAGCTAGGGTAGGCTTTCGTCAAAGCTAAGCGTGGTACCCGGAAAACCCTACGGCGGTATTGAATAAACCGGGGCAGGGTATTGGGGAAACCCTGCCAGGGTATTTAACGCCAAGTTAGCGAAAGAAATGGCCAGCCAGACCTGACTTCTGGACACAGAAAGTAACCGTACGGCTCACGTTCCGGATGGGCCCGGGAGTCGCGGTGCCATGCTGACGAGCACGCCGCCGCCCGCGTGAGATTACGGGTAACTCAGCTGCGGGCCGGAGGCGAGCCCGGATTCCAACGGCATCCCCGCGTCCCGCCAGGCCGTCACCCCGCCGGCCAGGCTGACCGCGTCCTGACCTGCCTGCCGCAGGAACGCGGCCAGCCGCCGGGAGTACTCGCCCACCGGGCAGACCAGCACGATCGTCCGGGAGCCGGGGAACGGGTTGCCGTGCCGCAGCAGGTCCTCCAGGTAGTCGTCCGGGATGTTCACCGAGCCGGGCAGGTGGCCGACCCGGTAGGCCAGGCTCCCGCGGGTGTCGACGCACAGCACTCCGGGGTCGGCCAGCATCGGCGCCAGCTCGCCGGCCGCCAGCTCGGGCGCGGCCGCCACCACGTCGTCGGGCAGGTCGCCGGGAGCAGCCCGGCGAGCCCGGCCGAACAGGTCGGGACGGCGCCTGCGGATGTACGACAGGTACGGCTCCAGCCGGTCGCAGGCGATCAGGACCGCGCGCCGCGGCGGGGAGCCCGGCCCGTCCGGGGCGGGCAGGGACCGCAGGTACTCCCGCGCCGCCCAGTAGGTGGCCCCGGTGGTCGGCCCGGCCAGCACGCCGTGCCGGGCGGCCAGTTCCAGCGCGCCGTCGATCGCGTCGGCCGGCCGGACCGGGATGATCTGCTCGTAGAAGCCCGGCTCGAACAGCCCGACCTCCCACAGCTCGGCTTCGGACCTGATGCCGGGGATGAAGTCGTCCCGGGTGGACACCACCCCGATGGTCCGCAGCGCCGGGTTGGCGGCTCGCAGGAACGACCCGGCGCCGCGGGTCGAGCCGGTGGTCCCCAGGCCGCCGAACAGGTAGTCGACCGCGCCGAGGTCAGCGGCGATCTCCGGGCCGGTGGTGTCGTGGTGGGTGCGCACGTTGGCCGGGTTGGTGTACTGCGCGGTGTGGTAGAACTCGCCGGGCCGCCCGGCCATCAGCTTCTCGATGACGGAGAACACGTCGTCGGGCACGGTGGGGTCCGGGCACTCCGAAAGTCCGGGCAGTTCCTCCAGCTCCACGCCGAGCAGCTCGAGCAGGTCGCGCACCTCGGGGACTTTGGCCCGGTTGGTGAGCACCCGCAGCCGCAGCCCGTGCATGGCCGCCAGCACCTGCAGCGCCTTGGCGGTGTTCCCGCTGGACGCATCGATCAGGGTCTGTCCCCGGGCAGTGATCTCGGCCAGGTCGTCGCGGATCATGCCCCAGGCGATCCGGTCCTTCACCGAGCCGAACGGGTTGCAGTACTCCAGTTTGGCGTACAGCTCGGCGCCCGGCCCGGCCGGGCCGAGCCGGAGCAGCGGGGTGTTCCCGATCAGCTCGGTGATGTGCTGGTAGAGCATGCCCCCGCTTCCTGGTGAGCTTCTTCCTGATCCGCGTGCGCGGTGAAGCCGCCGCCCGGCCCGGCCCGGACCACCGCCTTGGCCGGCTGGCGCTGCATCAGCGCCCCGGACGCGGACAGGTCCATCTGGTAGGCCGCGGTGTTGATGAAGGCGACGATGTCGCCCGGCTCAGGAACCCGGTCTATGAACGTCAGGTGGCTGAAGACCATGTCCCGTTCCAGGCACAGGTTCCCGGCGAAGAACACGCCGGTGCGGGGGCCGGGCGGGGCGCCGCGGGACCGGTAGAGGAGCACCGGATCGAGCATCACCTCCTGGCCGGCCGGGCAGATCTTGTCCCGGCTGATGTCCAGGTTCACCAGCACGCTGCCGTCGGAGGCCTCCTTGGTGAACTCGACGCTGGCCAGCGTGAGGCCCGCGTGGTCGACCAGCGCCTTGCCCGGTTCCAGCCACAGCTCGAGCATGTTGTCGCGCAGCACCCGGGCGACCGTCCGGCCACCCTGGCCCGGCAGCTGGCTGGCCGCCAGCTCGCGCAGCATGTCGCGGCCGCCGGCCGTGCCCGCGTACTTGCCGGACACCAGCGCGCCGCGGATCCCGGCGTCCTCGAACCGGAACCCCAGCGTGGCGCCGCCCCAGGTGAGCGGCGGTCCCTGGCCGGCCAGGCCGTGCCTGACCGCGTGGCCGTACTCCTGGAATGGCTCCGGCGAGTCGGCGAAGGCCTGGCGGAAGCCGCCGCCGACGTCCAGGATGCGCGGGCTGAGCCCGGCTGCCCAGGCCCGTTCGAGCAGCCGCAGGCTCTCGTCCACGGCCCGTGCCCGGTCGCTCGCCTCGCTGGAGTCCAGGTGGAAGGACAGGCCGAGGAAGTCCACCGCGTCCGTAGCCGCGGCGAGCAGGTCCGTGACGGCCCCGAAACGGGCGGCCGGCACGCCGAACCGGCTCGGCCGCCCGGGGCCCTCGGGTCCGAGCCCGCACATCCGGACCAGGGCCGGCACCCGGCATCCGGCCGCCCGGCCCAGCCGAGCGAGCTCGCCGAGCTCCCACAGGTTGTCGGCGTTGACGGTGATCCCGGATCCGGCCAGGACGCCGAGGAAGTCCCGTCCCTTGGGGCCGGTCGCCTCGATCAGGGCGGGCGGGAAGCCCGCGGAGAGCGCGCTGTCCAGCTCGCCGGGCGAGGCCACGTCGATGCCGATGCCGGCGGCCCGCGCGGCGCGGACGAACGCGCGGCCCTGGTTGGCCTTGTGCGCGTAGCAGATCCGGTACCGCAGGCCGGCCGCGTCGAGCTCGTCCCGGAAGCCGGCCACGTTGGCCGTGAAGATCTCCGGGAACAGGACGTTCAGCGGCGACCCCCACCGCGCGAGCAGGCCGGCCCGGCCTGCTCGGCGAGGAAGGAGCGGACCAGCGGGTGGACGCGCGGCGGCAGCCCGGTCATCGGGGCGGGACGATCGTGTAGCCCGCGTCCCGGATGGCGTCGAAGGCCCGCTCCCGCGCCGCGACCGTCCGGAAGCCCGCCACCACGCGCTTGGTCACCGGGTCGATCTCCGCCACCGGGGCCTGCATCGAATCCAGCAGGGCCGTGATCGTGGCCCGGCAGTGCTTGCAGTTCATGTCCGGGATGTGGAAGGTCCGCTCCTGCGGGTCGGTGATCTCCTCCTCGGGCAGGCCCGGCAGAAGTGTGATCCGGACCAGGTCCAGCAGCCGGGCGAACGTCTCGGTGTAGGCGGCGACCACCCCCGGCTGCACGCTGAACCGCTGCCCGCCGACCTGGTGGGTCATCTGGGCCAGGCACCGGGGCTGCTCGCCCTCGGGGAGCAGGGCGTACTGCTTGGCGATCTGGTCCAGGTCGTGGTAGTACGTCTGGACCGCCTCGGCCACCGTGAGTCTCTCCTCGGTGACCGCCCGGGCTATCACGGCGTGCGCCTCGGCGATGGTGGCCTCCTTCATCGTCCGCAGCATCGCCACTGCCTCTGCCGGGTACCGCACGGTCCCGCCCGGGCCGGGCACCAGCGACACCGGGATCATCCCGCGGCGGAACGTGGAGGCCTGGAGCTCCCAGTACCAGGTGCCCGCGACCACCGCGAAGATGCCCGAGTCCCGCAGGCCGCGGGCGAACTCCGCGGCCGTGCGGTACGGCGTCTGGCCGGCGATATAGGCGTGCTGGACGAGGGTGCGGGCGGTCGCCTCGACCCCGATCCGGAAGATCTCAAGCGGCTCGGCGTCGGTGGTGGTGGCCTCGAGCACCGCCCGGCCGCCGTCGTCGAGCTGGGCGATCCGGGTGGCCAGCCCGGCGTCGGCGGCCAGGGCGCGCCACAGCGCAAGTGTGGCCTCCCGGGCCGCGATCGGCACCACCGGGCCGAGCGGGCTGGGCCCGCAGTGCGCCACGTTCGGGACGCCGTCGCTGTCGTGCCAGGTCACCCGGTGGGTGGCCGAGGTCACCAGCGCCTCGGGGCAGGGCCGCATGAACGATGTGAGGTACCGCTGCTGGGAGGCCGTCAGCTGGCTGCCCGGCGCCGGCGCCAGCGGCGCAAGACGGTAGCCGATGTCCCGCTCGCCGCCGAGGAACTCCGCGGCGACGGACCCGCCGGAGCCGAACAGCCCGGGGAACGCCAGCCCGGCCAGGATCCGGGACGCGGCCGTCCGGTCATAGCCGTCAACCCGGGAGGACGCAGAGCCAGACCTCGGCACTAGAGCGTTCCTTCCGCGATGAGGGCAAGGAATGCGGTGAAGCGTTCCAGTTCATACCCGGCGTTGTAGGCGTGCACACTCACCCGGACCGAGTCGTCGTACTCACCGCCGGCCATGCAGTGACTCCCGGTACGCACGTAGAACCCCCGGGAGCTCAGCGCGAACCCGACGTCGTCGCTGCGCACCCCGTCGAGGCGGAACGAGACGATCCCGTAGCCGACCCGGCACGCGGCCCGGGCCGGCCCGGGCAGCAGCGTCACCCCGGGCAGCCCGGCCAGCCGGTCGACCAGGAACCGGGTCAGCGCCTGGTTGTGCGCGGCGATCGGCTCGAGGCCGACGCCGTCGATGAACTCCATCGCGGCCCCCAGCGCGCTGATCCCGGGCAGGTCGGGAGTTCCCCCTTCGAGGCCGTCTGGCATGCGCAGGCCGTCCAGGCGCAGGCCGTGCAGGCCGTCGCCGGCCAGCCGGACGCCGCTGCCGCCGCCGGGCAGGAACGGGGTCAGCTCGTGGTGTACCCGCCGCCGCGCGTACAGCACCCCGGTGCCCGCGACCCCGAACATCTTGTGCCCGGAGAGCACCGCGAAGTCACAGCCCAGCCGCGCCATGTCGAGCGGGATGTGCCCCGCGCTCTGGGTGCAGTCCAAGCACAGCCGGACCGCCGGGCTGAGCCGCCCGCGCAGCTCCTCCAGCGTGGTCAGCCCCCCGAAGACGTGGTGCACGTGGGCCACGGTGATCAGCCTGGTCCGCGGGGACACCTTGGCCGCGATGTCGGCGGTGTCGGCCTCCCCGGCCGCGGTCACCGCGTACGGGACCAGGCTGACGCGCCGGCCGAACCGGGCCAGCAGCTGCCGCAGGCGCACCCAGGGGTAGACGTTCGAGGTGTGGTCGTGCGGGCCGTACAGGATCTCGTCCCCGTCGGCCAGGTTGGCCAGGCCCCAGCACAGCGCCACCGCGTTCAGCCCGGCGGTGGCGCCGGTGGTGAACACGATCTCGTCCGCGCCCGCGGCGCCGATGAACCGGGCCGCCTGCTCGCGGACCTCGGCGATCCGCCGTGCCCCGCGAGCCGACCACGGGTAGGAGCCCCGCCCGGGGTTGGCCGTCTGGCCGGAGAGCGCGGCGGTGACCGCGTCGATGACCGGCCGGGGCTTCTGCGTGGTGGCGGCGCTGTCCAGGTAGACGACCCCGGGATCGGCCGTCAGCGCCGGGAACTGCTCCCGCGCCAGCGCCGGGATCGCCTCGGGGCGATGGGGCGGCCCTGGCACGGGGACTCCACGGCGTGACGGGTGACGAGCTGACCCTCCTACAGTGACTCAGCTCACCGCGGCCGCCAAGACGCCCGGGGGGTATGACCTGCAGGGTCCCGGTGTGCTCAGCCGGCGAACTCGTCGCCGGCTTCCTCGACCGCCTCGCGCAGCGGGGCGTCGCCGGGCAGCGGGTCGCCGGTGACGCGGACGGTGCCGGCCGCGACGTCGACATCGATGCCGGTGACGCCGGGCAGCTTGCCGATCTCGGCCCGGACGGCGCTGGCGCAGTGGTCGCAGGTCATGCCGGCCACCGCAATGGATCGAGTGGACACGCTCCCCATCGTACTCCCCGGGCCCGGCGCTTCTACGTCGTGTAGTAGCACTGAGGTACGGTGGGGCAGGCCAGTGGGCAGCTGGTGACGCGTCCGTCCTCGTCGGGAGGCGAGATGACATTTGTCTCATGTTCCGGTCGGCAGCCTCGCGGGCTCCGGCGTCGCCCCGGTACCATCGCGTCATCGTGGTTACCCAGCGGATCGGCGAGGTGATCCGGTGATCCGCGAGGCCAAGCTCCTCGGGTTCGTGATGCTGCTCGCGGCCATCTTCCTCGGCGCCCACCTGGCGGGGTCTCATCTCGGCCCGGTGACGACCTCCCATTCCCAGGTCAGCTACCCCGGCCAGGGCGGCGGCATGGGCGGCATGAACATGGGCGGCGGCGGGTCGAGCCAGGACCAGGGCCCCGCGCCCGCCGTGAAGCTGCGCGGCGGCCGCCCATGACCAGCACCGAGACCAGGCCCCCGGACCCCGTCCAGGCCGAGCTCGTGGTGGGCGGGATGACCTGCGGCGCCTGCGCCGCCCGGATCGAGCGGCGGCTGAACCGGCTGGACGGCGTGGCGGCGACCGTCAACTACGCCACCAGGCGGGCCTACTTCGCCAGCACCGGCGGGCGTGATCCGGCCGAGCTCATCGTCGTGATCGAGTCGGTCGGCTACACCGCCACCGCGCCCGCGCCGCCGTCCCCTGATGCCCAGCAGCCGGACCCCGGGACCAGGGCTCTGGCCCGGCGGCTGGTGGTCTGCGTCCCGCTGGCCGTGGCGGTCATCGTGCTGTCGATGGTGCCGGCCGCGCAGTTCCCCGGCTGGCAGTGGGTGAGCCTGCTGCTGGCCGCGCCGGTCGCCACCTGGGGCGCCTGGCCGCTGCACCGGGCCGCCTGGTACGGCCTGGGTTACGGCGCGGCCACCATGGACACCCTGGTCAGCGCCGGGGTCGGCGCGTCGTTCTGCTGGTCGGTGTACGCGCTGCTGTTCGGCGGGGCGGGCATGACCGGGATGAAGATGTCGTTCGCGTTCACCTTCGGCCAGGCCAGCGGGGACACGCTGTACCTGGAGGCCGCCGCCGGGGTGACCGCGGCGGTGCTGGCCGGGCGGTTCCTGGAGGCCCGGGCGCGGGACCGGTCGGGCCTGGCGCTGAGCACGCTGGCCGCCCTGGGCGCCAAGACGGTCGCGGTGCTCCGTGACGGGCCCGGGCAAGAGATCACAGAGCGACGGGTGCCGGTGACCGAACTCGCCGCCGGAGACCTGTTCGTGGTCCGGCCGGGAGAGAAGATCGCCACCGACGGGATCGTGACCGAGGGCCGCTCAGCGGTGGACGCGTCGCTGGTCACCGGCGAGTCGATGCCGGCTGAGGTCGGCCCGGGCGACCCGGTGACCGGGGCCACGGTGAACATGAGCGGGCGGCTGGTGGTCCGGGCCACCCAGGTCGGCGCGGACACCCTGCTGGCGCAGATCACCCGCCTGGTCAGCCAGGCGCAGGCCACCAAGGCCAGCGCGCAGCGGCTGGCCGACCGGATCGCCGCGGTGTTCGTGCCGTGCGTGATCGCCGTCGCCGTCGCGACGCTGGGCTTCTGGCTGGGCGCGGGGCTGCCCGCGGCGTCCGCCTGGAGCGCCGCGGTCGCGGTCCTGGTCGTCGCCTGCCCGTGCGCGCTCGGCCTGGCCACCCCGACCGCCCTGCTGGCCGCGGTGGGCCGCGGCGCCGCGCTCGGCATCCTGGTCTCCAGCGCCCAGGCCATCGAGACGGCCGGCCGGATCCGGACCGTGGCGCTGGACAAGACCGGCACCCTCACCACCGGCACGATGACCGTGCTGAACGTGATCACCGAAGGAACCGGCGACGACGAGGCCCTCCAGCTGGCAGGCGCGGTGGAGGACGCCTCCGAGCACCCGGTCGGCCAGGCACTCGCCCGGGCCGCCGCCGCCCGCCTGGGCGCCCTGCCGCCGGTCACCGGCTTCACCGCGCTTCCCGGCGCCGGGGTGCGCGGCACCATCGGGGACCACGAGATCACGATCGGTCGCCCGGACCTGTTCGCCCAGCTCTCCCTGCCCGTCCCCGCTTCACTCGGTCAGGCCGCCGAGGCTGCCGAGGCGCAGGGCCGGACCGCGGTGCTGGCCAGCTGGGACGGCCGGGTCCGGGCCGCGTTCGTGGTCGCCGACCAGATCAAGCCGCACGCCGCCGAGGCGGTGGCCCGGCTCAGGCGGCTAGGCATCCGCCCGCTGCTGGTCACCGGCGACAACTCCCGCGCCGCCCGTTCGGTGGCCGCCGGGCTCGGCATCCCGGCCCCGGACGTCCTCGCCGGGGTGAAGCCCGAGGGCAAGGTGGCGGCCGTCCGGAAGCTGCAGGCGGACGGGACGGCGGTCGCCCTGGTCGGCGACGGGGTCAACGACGCCGCCGCGCTGGCCCAGGCCGACCTGGGCATGGCCGTCGGGACCGGCACCGACGCGGCCATCGGCGCCGCCGACCTGACCCTGGTCAGCGGCGACCCGCTCAGCATCGTAGCGGCCGTCGAGCTGGCCCGCGCCACCATGGCCGTGATCCGCGCCAACCTGGCCTGGGCGTCCGGCTACAACCTGGTCGCCATCCCGCTGGCCGCGCTCGGATACCTCAACCCCCTGTTCGCCGGCGTCGCCATGTCGGCCAGCTCGCTGATCGTCGTCGGCAACAGCCTGCGGCTGCGCCGCTTCGGCCCCCGCACGGCCAGCGAGCCTGGCGCGGACGGGGAGCAGAGCCGTGCGTGACCTGCTCCGGGCCGTCGCCGGACCGGTGATCTGCGCCGTCGTCGTGATCGGCCTGCTGGCCGCCTGGGCCGGCACCGGCGGGGGCGGCACCCTGACCCGGGTCAGACTCCAGGTCACCCTGGCCGCCGTCCCGATGCGCGCGTTCACCCCGCAGGCGGCGGCCTCGGTGCACGCCGCGACCACGTTCCTGACGATCACGAACCTCAGCGGCACCCCCGACGAGCTCGTCGCCGCGCGCAGCCCGCTCGCCCGCCACATCGTGCTGCGGCATGGCGGCGGATCGCTGGTCATCCCCGCGCACGGCACCCTCACGCTGACCCCGTTCGGTGACGACCTGGTGCTCCAGCAGCCCTCCCCGTACGAGACCCGGTCCACCGTGCCCCTCACCCTGACCTTCCGCCACTCTGGCACCGTCACGATCGACGCTGCCGTCACCGCCCCGGGCACGCCGTGACCGCACTGGACGCTGCCGCCGGTATGACCGCCACCGCCGCTCCCGAGACCATCCCCGGGGTGCAGATCGAGCTGGTCATCGGCGGCATGACCTGTGCCGCCTGCGCCGCGCGGGTCCAAGCCAAGCTGAACAAGGTGACCGGCGTCACCGCCTCCGTCAACCTGTCTACCGAACGAGCCTATGTTTCCGCCCCGGCTACCGTCTCTGCGCCCGACCTGATCGGCGTGGTCGAGGCGGCCGGCTACACCGCCGAACTGGCCCGGCCCGCCGAGGCAGAAGCCGGAGCGACGACCGACGAGGCCACGGTGCGGCGGCTGCGCCGCCGGCTGAAGCTGGCGCTGGTGTTCTTCGTCCCTCTCACCGACGCCTCGCTGATGCTGTCGATCTTCCCGTGGACCCGCTTCCCCGGCTGGCAGTGGCTACTGATCGCGCTGGCCGTGCCGGTGGCGACCTGGGCGGCGTGGCCGTTCCACGCCGCCGCGCTCCGGCAGGCCCGGCATCTGTCCTCATCGATGGACACGCTGGTATCGCTGGGCATCCTGGCCGCCTGCGGCTGGTCGGCGTACGCGATGTTCGTCCTGGACCGCAGCCAGCGCGGGCTGAGCGGCCTGCAGAACCTGCTGCACGGCGCCGGCGGCGGCATCTACCTTGAGGTGGCCGCATCGGTCACCACGTTCCTGCTGGCCGGCCGGCTCTACGAGGCCCGGGCCCGGCGGAACGCGGGGCAGGCCGTGCGGGACCTGGCGGCGGCCAGCGCCAGGGACGTCTGCGTCCTGGCCGACGACGGAACCGAGCAGCGGATCCCGGCCTCCCGGCTGCAGGCGGACCAGCGGTTCGTGGTCCGCCCCGGAGAGCGGATCGCCGCCGACGGTGAGGTCCTGTCCGGCCAGTCCGCGGTGGATCGCAGCATGATGACGGGCGAGTCGGTCCCGGTCGATGCCGGCGCCGGCGACGCCGTGACCGGCGGCACGATCGCGCTGACCGGCCGCCTGGTGGTCCGCGCCGACAAGGTGGGAGCGGACACCCAGCTGGCGCACCTGATCAAGCTGGTGGAGCAGGCCCAGGCGGGCAAGGCCAGCATCCAGCGGCTAGCCGACCGGATCTGCGCAGTGTTCGTGCCCCTCGTGCTGGCCTGCTCGGCGCTGACCCTGGCCGGCTGGCTGCTGGCCGGGAGCTCCGCAGGCCACGCATTCAGTGCCGCCCTGGCCGTGCTGATCATCGCCTGCCCCTGCGCGCTGGGCCTGGCCACCCCCGCCGCCCTGGTGGTGGCCTCGGGACGCGGCGCCCAGCTCGGCATCTTCATCAAGGGCTACCAGGCCCTGGAATCCTCCCGCATCATCGACACGGTGGTGCTGGACAAGACCGGCACCGTCACTACCGGCCAGATGACCGTCACCGGCGTGCTCACCACCCCCGGGGTGAGCCGCGGCGACCTGCTCCGGTATGCCGGCTCGGTCGAACAGGCCTCCGAGCACGCCGTCGCCGCCGCCATCACCGCCCTGGCCACGGCCGAGGCGGCGCCGCTGACCGCGGCCGACGGCTTCAGGGTGCTCCCCGGCCTCGGCGCCCGCGGCACCGTCGACGGACACGAGGTCACCGTCGGCCGCGCCACGCTGTTCGCCGAGGTACCCCCTGCTGCGGCCGCGTGGAGCCGGGAGCAGGAGCAAGCCGGCTGCACCACCGTCCTGGTCAGCTGGGACGCCGAGGTCCGCGGCGCCGTGGCGGTGCGGGACACGGTGAAGCCGTCGGCCCCCGCAGCGGTCGCCCGCCTGCGCGACCTGGACCTGCGCTCCGTCTTGCTCACCGGCGACAACGCCGCCACCGCGCAGGCCGTGGCCGCCGCCACCGGGATCGATGAGGTCCTCAGCGAGGCGCTGCCCGCGGCCAAGGCCCGGCTGATCACCGACCTGCAGGCCGGGGGCCGTCCGGTCGCCATGGTCGGGGACGGTGTCAACGACGCGCCCGCCCTGGCCGCCGCCCAGCTCGGCCTGGCCCTGGGCTCCGGCACCGACGTGGCCATCGTCGCCGCCGACATGATCCTGCTCCGCGACGACCTGCAAGCCGTCCCCGACGCCATCACGCTGGCCCGGGCCACCTTCAGGACCATCCGCCGCAACCTGGCCTGGGCCTTCTGCTACAACACCCTGGCCATCCCGCTGGCCGCGCTCGGCTTCCTCAACCCCCTGGTCGCCGCGGCCACCATGACTCTGTCCTCGGTGTTCGTCGTCTGGAACAGCCTCCGCCTGCGCCGTTTCGCGACTCGCCCCTGAAAACCGTTCCCGGGCGGGGGCGAGCCGTTGATGGCACCGCCGTCGCGGGCCCAGCGCTACCGCCGGGCATCCCTACCAGGATCTGAGTCAGGAAACGCATTTTCGCAGTTACTAGCTTGCTGCCGCGCACTCGGGGCAAAGACCGGACAGCTCGACCGTGTGTCCGACGTCGGTGAAGCCCGCCTCCGCGGCGACCCGTTCGGCCCACAGCTCCACTGCCCGGCCTTCCACCTCCACGCTGCGCCCGCAGTTCCGGCAGGTCAGGTGGTGGTGGTGCACGCTGGTGCCGCACTGGCGGTAGAGCGTCGCGCCGCTGGCGTCGCGGATGGCGTCGACGCTGCCCTGCTCGCTGAGCACCTGCAGGTGTCGGTAGACGGTGGCCAGGCCGACCTGCTCGCCCTTGCGCCGCAGCTCGGCGTGGATCTCCTGGGCGCTGCAGAATCCGGGCAGGCCCGCCAGCGCGGCGGCCAGCGCCTGCGCCTGCCTGGTCCCGCGCGCCCGGGTGCCGCGGGCGGGCGGGACCCGCACGCGCTCGTCCGGCTGCTGCGTCGTCACAGTCGCACGGTACAACCTTGACGGCGTTCCAGCTAACACGTGAGGTCCCGGCGGCCACCGCAAAGAGGTTGCCGATGAAAATAGGAATGATTATCATTACAGTGAACATGAGCCTCTCGCCCCGAACTTCAGGAGTGCCGTCATGCGGAGTCGCTACAAGTTCCTGGCCGTTGTCTTGCCGCTCGGCTTGGCGCTGCTGGCGAGCGCCTGCTCCTCGTCCTCGTCCTCGGCGTCCGGCTCGTCTGACCCCGGCGGCAAGATCGTCGCAGTGGGAGCGGAGAACGAGTACGCGGACGTCATCCAGCAGGTCGGCGGGCAATACGTCCAGGTCAGCGCCATCATGAGTAACCCGAACACGGACCCGCATACCTTCGAGGCCAGCGCGTCGGTGGCCCGGGTGGTCAGCGCGGCCCAGCTCGTGGTGCAGAACGGCGTCGGCTACGACACGTTCATGAACACGATCGAGAACGCGGCCCCGAACTCCTCGCGCAAGGTCATCGTGGTACAGGACCTGCTCGGCCTGCCGGCTGACACGCCGAACCCGCACCTGTGGTACAAGCCGGGGACCATGCCGGCCGTCGCGAACGCAGTGGCCGCTGACCTGGCCGCCCTCCAGCCCGCCCACGCCTCGTACTTCAAGGCGAACGCGGCCGCCTTCATCAGCTCGCTGACGGCGTGGAACAACGCGATCGCGGCGTTCAAGGCGAAGTACCCGGACACGCCGGTGGCGACCACGGAGCCAGTGGCGGACTATATGCTGCAGGCAGCCGGCGCGGACAACCTCACGCCGTGGGCCTTCCAGGCCGACATCATGAACGGGACCGACCCGTCGGCGCAGGACGTCGCGGTGGAGCGCAGCCTGTTCACCCAGCACAAGGTGAAGGTGTTTCTTTACAATCAGCAGGTGACGGACTCGCTGACCGAATCGTTCATCACGCTGGCCCAGTCGAACGGCATCCCGGTGGTGGGCGTCTACGAGACGATGCCGGTGCCCGGCTACGACTACCAGTCGTGGATGCTGGCCGAGGTCCAGGACCTGCAGAAGGCCGTGACCGGCAAGATCTCGACCGAGCACCTGTGATGACGACGGACGTGCTCCGGCTGGATGGCGTCGGAGTGCGGCTGGGAGGCCGGCAGATCCTGCGGGACGTCTCGTTCACCATCGGGCCCGGTGAGTTCACCGGCCTGATCGGGCCGAATGGCGCGGGCAAGACCACCCTGCTCCGGGTCATCCTCGGCCTGCAGCCGGTCACCAGCGGCTCGGTCCTGCTGGACGGCGCCCCGCGGCCGGCCCGTGATTCCTCGATCGGGTACGTGCCGCAGAAGCTGGCCATCGAGCCGGACATGCCGCTGCGGGTCAGGGACGTGGTCTCGCTCGGCCTGGACGGGAACAAGTTCGGCATCCGGCTGCCGTCCCGCGCCCGCCGCGAGCGCGTCAGCGACATGCTCACCGCGGTCGGCGCGCAGCGGTACGCAAACGCGCGGGTCGGCGAGCTGTCTGGCGGCGAGCAGCAGCGGGTCATGATCGCGCACGCCCTGATCAGCAAGCCGAGGCTGCTGCTGCTCGACGAGCCGCTGGCCAACCTCGACATCTCCAGCGAGCAGGGCATCGTGTCCGTGCTCGCCCGCCTCGCCCGGGCCGAGCAGGTCGCCGTGCTGCTGTCGGCGCACGACATGAACCCGCTGATGCCGGTGATGGACCGGATCATCTACGTAGCCGCGGGGCGCGTGGCGGTCGGCCGCACCGACGAGGTGGTCCAGCCCGAGGTCCTGTCCCGGCTGTACGGCCAGCACGTCGACGTGATCCGGGTCCATGGCCGGGTCCTGGTGGTGGCCGCCGCCGAAGGAGTGCACGGAAACGACGCCGAGCACGCCTTCGGGGGCGACGCCGAGCACACCAGCATCGTCAGGTGAAGTCCGTGGGGCATCTGCTGAGATACGTCTTCGAGCCCGGGTTCTTCGGCAGCGGGCCGGTGCACGTCGCGCTCGGAGTCGGGACCGTCGTCGCCGTCACCTCGGCCGTGGTGGGCGTGTTCACGGTGACGCGGGGGCAGTCGTTCGCCGGCCATTCCCTCGGGGACATCGCCACCACCGGGGGTTCCGGCGCGTTTCTGGTCGGCGTCAACCAGTTCTGGGGGTACCTGGCGTTCGGCGCGGGGGCGGCGGCGTTCATGGAGATGATCGGCGTCCAGCGCCGCCGGGGGCGTGACGTGGCCACCGGCGTGGTGCTCGGCGCCGCCCTGGGCCTGGCCGCGCTGTTCCTGTACCTGGGCACCCAGTACAGCTCCACCACCGGCGCGTCGTTCACCATCTTGTTCGGCTCCATGTTCGTCCTGACCCCGTCCACCGTCCCGGCCCTGATCGCGTCGGCGCTGCTCGCGCTGGCCACGGTCGTGGTGCTGGCCCGGGTGCTGCTGCTGACCTCGCTGAGCCCGGACATCGCGGCCGCCCGCGGCGTGCCGGTGCGCGCGGTCGGCGCAGCCTTCCTCATGGCGCTCGCCGTCTCGGTGGCGCTGTCGGCCGTGATCATCGGCTCGGTGCTCAGCACCGCGTTGCTGATCGGGCCCGCCGCTACTTCGCTGCGCGTGGTGCGGGGCCCGGTACGGGCGATGGCGGCGGCTGCGGGTATCGGCGTGGCGGCCATCTGGATCGGTGTCGTGCTGGCCTACGACAGCTTCTACTGGCCGCCGGCGGGGCGCGGCTGGCCGGTCAGCTTCTTCGTGGTGACGTTGATCGTCGGCTGCTACCTGTTCACTTACCTGCGCCGCCCGCGCGGAAGCCAGGAAGCCGCGCAGGAAAGTCTGGATGCGGAGCAGGTATGTTCACCGGCCTGATGATGAACACCTGGATCGCGGCGACCGCGGTGGCGGTGATCGCCGGGGTGACGGGGTTCTTCGCGGTGCTGCGCGGGTCGACGTTCGCCGCGCACGCGATACCCAACGGCGCCTTCGCCGGCGCGGCGGGGGCCAGCCTGCTCGGGTTCAACGCGCTTATAGGCCTGGTGGTCTTCGCGGTGGCGGGTGCGCTCGGCATCGCCGGGCTGAGCCGCCGCTCCCGGCCTGACGTGGCGACCGCGCTGACGTTCGTGATGATGCTCGGGATCGGCGCCCTGTTCGTCAGCTGGAGCACCGAGTATGCGCAGGAGGCGTATTCGCTGCTGTTCGGTGAGGTGTTCGGCGTCAGCGCGGGCGAGGTACTGCCCATCATCGGGCTCGGCGTGGCGTCGATCGCCGCGCTCATCGTCATGTTCCGGCCGCTCCTGCTGTCCTCGGCGCTGCCGGAGGTGGCCGAGGCGCGCGGCGTGTCCGCGCGCCGAATGGAACTCGGGTTCCTGCTCGTCATGGCCCTGGCTACCAGCATGACCGTGCCGGTCGTGGGGGCGTTGCTGATGTTCAGCCTGATGATCGGCCCGGCGGCCGCGGCGAGGTCACTGACCGCACGCCCGGTGCTCGCGATGACCCTGTCGGTCGCGATCGCGCTGGTCACCGTCTGGACGGGAATCGTGATCTCCTACCAGTCCAACTGGCCGCTCGGCTTCTTCGTCGGCATCATGGGCGCCGCCTTCTTCCTGCTCGGCCGCGCCTACGCGACCACCCGCCACCGTCTGGCCGTCCGCGCCTCCGCCGCTACCCCCTGAGTTCGCCAACCGGGCATGCCCGTTAGCGGGCTCGGCTGTGTATGCATGAGGTTCATCCCGGATACTAGCGGGATGCGAGCTGGAGTGCTGCTGCTGGCGGCGCAGTTCCCGGGGCAGTCGCCTGGCGATGTGCAGCGGACTGCATCGACTCCATGGCGGCGACGATCGAGCACACCGGTATCCGCCACCTTCTGTGCATGGTGGAAGGAGCCGGAGATCCCGCCCGGACCCGGGAGAACATCGCCCGTCTGGGCGCGGAAGTCCTGCCCGTGCTGCGCCAGCGGTTCGGCGGCGGCCCTGGTCACCCGCGGGCGGCCTCCAGCGCCCAGGCGCTCAGGGCGAAGGCAGGGTCGACCTGAAGGGCCAGGTCCGCGCCGGCAGCCGCGTTCGCCCAGGCGCGGGCGTTCCGCAGATGGAATTCCACCGCCTGGCGGGTGAACGTGGCCCAGTCCTTGACCTGCGCGTCTACCGCGTCCTGCAGCCTGCCGAGGGCCGACCCTGCGGCCGGGCCGAGGTCGGCCAGGCCGAACGGGCGGCCTTGTTCCATGGCCCGGACCGCCGGTTCATGGCCGAAGCAGGTCAGCAGGCCGTCGCCGATGTGCTCGCGCAGGAAGGCCTCGTCGTGCTCGTGCTGGACCTTATTGCCGACCACCGCGAGGGCGACATCGTAGCCGTCCGCGTACTCGCTCCACTGCCGGTAGACGCCGACGCCCTTGCGGGTCGGCTCGGCGACCAGGAACGTAAGGTCGAACCGGGTGAACATGCCCGAGGCGAACGACTCGGCGCCGGCCGTGCAGTCGACCACCACGTACTCGCCTGGACCGTCGAGGAGGTGGTTGAGGTACAGCTCGACCGCGCCGGTCTTGGCGTGGTAGCAGGAGACGCCGAGGTCGTCGTCGCTGAACGGGCCGGTGGCCATCAGCCTCGCCCCGCAAGGCGTCTCCACGCTCAGGCCATGGACCAGGTCGGCCTCGCCGAGCCGCAGCAGCCGGGAGCCGTGGCCTGGCGGGGTGGTCTTGACCATCGCCGCGGCCGAGGCGATCCGCGGGTTAGCGCCGCGCAGGTACTCCTTGATCTCATACAGATGCGCGCCCATCGCCGGCGGGTCGCTGCTGACGCCGAGCGCCTCGCCCAGATGCTGGTTGATGTCGGCGTCGATGGCCACCACCGGCAACCCCTGTCCGGCCAGATGCCGGACGAACAGCGACGCCAGCGTCGTCTTGCCGCTGCCGCCCTTGCCTACGAACGCGACCTTCACAGCATCTCCCGTATCTGGCCCGCCATCAGCGTCTCCCTCTCCGCAAGGTGAATCTTTCGTCACCTGGCTAGTAATGATTATCAATTTCATGTCAGCATGAGTGTGGCAACTGCGCGTGCGCGGGTCAACCCGTTCCGGCTTCTTCGCCGGCCGGGTGTGATGGCCCTGGCCGCACACGGCGTATATCCCGCCGCAAGAACGGCGGCCGACAGGAAGGACCGATCATGTCGCTAGCGGTTTCGGCGGATCTGCTGGAGCAGGCCCGCCGTGGCGAGGTGGATGACGCAGCGTTCGCCGACTGCATTCGCACGTCCCTGCCGTTCGCTTGGCAGGTGATCAGCGGCCTGATCGAGGACCTGCACACCAGCGGCGGTGACTTCGCCGACAGCCAGGTGCCTCCGCCGGACGAGGCGGCCCGCGGGCAGCTGCTGCGGATGATGGCCAGTGACGCGATGCGGGGCGCGATCGAACAGCGCTATGGCGTGCGGCTGGCGTTCCAGAACTGCCACCGCGTCGCCGTGTTCCGCCCCGAAGCGGCGCAGGCCCGCGCCGATTTCATCACCGCACGGTCACAGATCCTCAACCAGCGGCCCGACCTGGTCGACTGCTGACCCGCCGGCGAACTCACTCCCTGCCAGCGCCATCGCATCGCGTTTACCCCAGGGGATGGTGGGACACGCTGGTCGGTCGGCGCGGATCCAGCCGTGCGTAAGGCGCGGGCCGGCACCGGCCCCGCCCTCAGTCCACGCAGAACTCGTTGCCCTCCGGGTCGTACAGGGTGACCGAGCTGCCCCGGACGTCGTCGGTCCGCCAGGCCGGGCTGGCGCCCGCCTGGATCAGCCGCTCCACGTGCTCGCTGACCAGCCGCTTGCGTTCCTCGCCCCGCACCTCGCGCCCGGCCACGCGGACGTCGAGGTGGACCCGGTTCTTGGCCGTCTTGCCCTCGGGCACCCGCTGGAAGTAGAGCCGGGGCCCCTCGCCAGCCGGGTCGACGCGCGAGGCGACGTCGCCGTAATCCGCGTCCGGGATGCCCACCGACTGGGCGAATTCGTCCCAGCTCGCGAACCCTTCCGGCGGTGGCTCGGCCACGTAGCCCAGCGCCAGCCCCCAGAACTCGGCCAGCTTCTCCGGCTCGGCGGCATCGAAGGTGATCTGGATCTTGGTGTACATGGTTCCACCCTAGGGGCCCCGCATCCCAGCCCCCGGACCCGGCTCCGCCCGCGGCCCGTGCGGGCCGGCCATGAACATGCCGTTACGCCCAGGCGGCCGTCACCCGTATCGCCTGGGCATCTGTACGCCCTTCTGCCGTTACGGTGAGTACTGGGCCGGTACGTCATTGTCGGGCCGTTTTTCAACTATTCTCGGCCCCCGTCGTCCACATGCCGCGGGCCGTTCTCCACAGCCTCCCCGGCCTGCCGGCTAAGGCCCGGGCGCCGCCGCATCCACAGCCCCGGTTCGGTTTCCGGGCCGCCGTCCACAGGTTCGGGGGCCTTGTGCACATGGCGATCCACAACCGGGCGGAGGTAGCCTACTTTCTCCTGGGCAGTGCGTATGAAGCTATATGCGCCGAGCAGGGGCCCGGGATCATGGGGTTGGGGCGGGCGCGGCGAGGCGATCATGACGAGCAGAGCCGGCGGTACTTCGATCACCGACGTGGCAGCACGCCGCAGGGTCGTGGTGGACGTCATCCTCCTGCTGATGAAGAACGGGCGGGTCCTGCTGCGGGAGCGGGCCAATACCGGCTACGGCGACGGCGCCTACGAGCCGCCGTCCGGCCAGCTGGCCGACCGGGAGACGATCGTCGAGACCGCGATCCGGGTAGCGTCGGCGGTCGGCATCGTGATCGGCGCCGAGAACGTCTCGCTGGCCCACGTCATGCATGACGTCTCCGGGAGCGGGCGCATCGCGTTCTTCCTGTCCGTGTCCGGCTGGGTCGACCAGCCCTCCTCGCCCGACGTGCGCTGGTTTCCGGTCGGGGACCTGCCCACCAACATGCTCGACCGGGCCCGGGTGGCGCTGCGGAACTACGCCGACGGCATGCGCTTCTCCACCTACCCGGCGTTCGCGGCCCCGGCGGCCGGCGACGTCAACGGCTTCGCTGCGATGAACGGTTTCTCCGGGGTTAACGGATCTTCGGGAGCCAATGGATCTAACGGTGCTAACGGGCTATTTGGGGCTGATGATTCAGATGGGTCTAATAGGGTTTCTGGGAAAAAAGGGTTCACGTCGCGGGACGCCGCCCCGGCACGGCGGGCGCAAACCTACAGCGCCCGTCTACTGGGCTGAGGCGGCGCCCGCGGCGCCGACGGCCCCGACGGCGCCGGCGGTGCCCACGGAGCAGGCGGGCCGCCGGTCCGGGCGTCACGCCCGGCCGCATCTGTCCCGCTCGGACAGGCTGGCCCGTTCGGGATAAGCTGTCCCGCTCGGACAGGCCGTCCCGTTCGGGATAAGCTGTCCCGCTCGGACAGGCTGGCCCGTTCGGGATAAGCTGTCCCGCTCGGACAGGCCGTCCCGTTCGGATAGGCTGGCCGCCGATGGCAGAGATCCTGAACGCGCATGGGTCCCGGAACGACATCTTCGTCACCGCCCTTACGCCCGCTGACTTCGCGTCCGACGCGGACCTGCGCTCGTTCGTCAGGAACGTGTGCGACCGGCGCGGCCCGTTCGGCGGCGACGGCGTCTACTTTTACGACGCGCGCCGTCCCGTGCCCGAGGCCTGGTTCTTCAACCCGGACGGCTCGTCCGCCGAGTTCTGCGGCAATGGCATGCGCTGCCTGGGCCGGGTCATCCTCGACCTACGCGGCACACAGGCGGCCGAGATCCGCAGCGGTCAGCGGGCTTACACCGTCCGGCGCGGCTCGACCACGCCCGAGGGCGTGCGCCAGGTCGTGCTCGAGCACCCGGCGGTCGACTTCGACCCCGAGGTGCCGGTGGTGGCCGGCCGCAGCCCGGCGGTCGAGGCCCGCCTGCCCCAGCTCGATCCGGCCCTGACCTTCACCGCCGTGACCATCCCCAACCCGCACCTGGTCGCCCTGATCGACAAGTACGTCGAATCCGACCTGGTGGCGATGGGCGAGCGGGTGGCCGAACGGCACGATGTCTTCCCGGCCGGAGCCAACCTGTCGGTCCTGCTGCCGCTGGCCCAGGCCGAGGTGTTCGTCCGCACGTTCGAGCGCGGCGCCGGGCTGACCGCCTCCTGCGGGTCCGGCATGGTGGCCGCGCGGGCGGTCTACTCGCGCGTCGGCCGGGCCGCTCCGGAGCGCGAGGTCGCGATCCGCAACGCGGGCGGCGTGGCCACCTCGTCGCTGCGGATAACGGACGGGCGCTGGTTCCCGGTCCTGGCGGGCAACGCCACCTTCGTCTACCGCGCCGACGTCGACCCCGCGGAACTGGCCCGGGCCGTCCCGGCCGCCGCTGCCCGCGAGCCCTTCCCCGACGAGATCCGCGCCTATGCCGCCGCCGACCGGGAGAACGCCGGCCGCCTGCACGCAGCCGGCATCGAAACCGCCTGAGCCCGCAGCAGGCCAGCCAGGCCGTGCTAGCCAGGCCGTGCTAGCTGGGCCGTGCTAGCTGGGCCGTGCTAGCCAGGCCGTGCTAGCCAGGCCGTGCTAGCTGGGCAGGGGCCCTCCCGCCAGGGCGACGGCCACGCCCACGGCGGCCGCGGACAGCAGGGTCAGCACCACGCTGCGGCGCGCGGCCAGCAGCAGCCCGGCCGCTCCGGCCAGCACCGCGAACTGCCAGCCCACGCTCAGCGCCCGGGCCAGCAGGACCGCGG
This sequence comes from uncultured Actinomycetes bacterium, assembly GCA_963835775.1. GTDB lineage: Bacteria > Actinomycetota > Actinomycetes > Streptosporangiales > Streptosporangiaceae > Palsa-504. The sequence continues at coordinate 567,265 of CAWIHB010000024.1, forward strand.
CGCCGAAGATCGCCCCGATGGCGGCGGGCCCGGCCCCGTCCAGGAACGCCTGCGCGTACCGGTTCTCCCGCAGCCTGCCGAAGTACCGGCCGCCGCCCAGCACGAACGCGAACGACGGCGCGAACGCCACCACCGCGGCCAGCAGCCCGCCCGGCAGGCCGGCGGCCGCGTACCCGACCGCCGACACCGTCTGCACCACCGGCCCCGGGGTGATCTGCCCCAGCGCCACCGCGTTGAGGAACTGGTCGCTGGTCATCCAGTGCCGTCCCACCGCGTCGGCCTGCATCAGCGGGATGATCACGAAACCGCCGCCGAACGACAGCGCCCCCACCTTGAACGCCACCCAGGCCACCGAGGCCAGCAGCCCGCCGCTCAGCGCGGCCGGGAACAGCGGCGCGATCCCCGGCATGATCCCCCGCCGGGCCGCGGGCCAGCGAGCCTGCCGCAGGGCCAGCTCCAGCCCGCCGCAGCCCAGCAGCACCAGAACCAGCCAGGGCCCGATGGTGGCCGCGGCCGCCCCGCCCGCCAGCAGGTAACCGGCCCAGCGCAGCCGGGCGGGCCGGGCCGGCTCCCGGCCCGAGGCCCGCTTCCAGCTGGGCACCAGCAGCGCCCACCGGCCGCCGCCGCGACCGCCGCGACCGCCGCCCCGGCCCCGGCCCCCGCGCCGCGCACCCACAGCGGCGGCGACCCGGCCAGGAACAGCGCGGAAAGCAGCAGGATGAGGATCAGACCGGGCACGATGAAGGCCAAGCCGCCGACCACGGCGCCGGGCCGCCCGCGGACCCGCCAGGCGCAGAAGATGGCCAGCTCGGTGGAGGCCGGCCCGGGCAGCAGGTTGCAGGCCGCGATCGCGTCCTCGAACTCGGCCGCGTCCAGCCAGCCCCGGCGGTCCACGCACAGCTTGCGCAGCAGGGCGATGTGCGTCGGCGGCCCGCCGAACCCGGTGACGCCGATCCGGCCCCACTCGCGCAGCACCGTACCCAGGCTGGCCTGGCCATCCGCACCGCCGTCGGCCGCCACAAGCTTTATTATCCCGAACGGTCCGTGGTTTCCGCTGCACCCACCAGGTCACGAATCCCGCGTGCCACGGCCTCTCTGGGTACTGAATCCGTGGTCCGGACTGGGCTAAGCAGCACCGGCGGGTTCAAGGGGGTAGTGGCAACGCTGCCGGGGACAGGCCCGGGAAAGGCTAGCGTCCGGTGGTGCGGCGGGCCCAGCGGATCGGCGTGATGTCGAGAGGACAGCTGTCGATCCGCCAGGACTCCCGGGCCTAATGTTCGGACAGGTGCCAGTGGGTGGGCTCGACCAGCCGGTTGACCGAGTCCGGGCCCCACGATCCGACGGCGTACGGCTCGACCGGAGGCGGCTTCTCCAGCAGCGGCTCGGAGATCTCCCACAGCCGCTCGATCCCGTCGGCACTGGTGAACAGCGACTGGTCGCCGATCATGGCCTGCAGGATCAGGTGCTCGTAGCCCTCGAGCGCGTTCGCCTGGACGAACGAGTCCTGGTACCTGAACGTCATGGTGGCGTGGCCCAGGCTCAGCTCCGGGCCTGGCACCTTGGCCAGGAACTCGGTGGTGATCGAGCCCGGGTCGGCGAAATCCATGACGATCTCGTTCATCCGGCCGGTCGGGATATCCCGCCGGTGCACGTGGAACATCCGGGTCGGCGGCTCGTGGAAGCCGAGCGTCACCACCTGCCGGCTGGCCGCCATGGCCTTGCCCGAACGCAGGAAGAACGGCACGCCGTGCCAGCGCCAGTTTTCCACCTCGACCCGCACCGCGACCATCGTCTCGGTCTGCGAACCGGCCGCCACCCCCGGCTCGGCGAGGTACCCCTCGTACTGACCGCGCACCACGTGCCGCACGTCGATCGGCCGCAGCGCCTGGTACACCTTGAGCTTCTCTTCCCGCAGCGGTCCGGCGCTCAGCGACACCGGCGGCTCCATGGCCACGAACGCGAGCACCTGCAACAGGTGGGTCACCACCATGTCCCGGTAGGCGCCGGTCGCGTCGTAGAACGCGGCCCGTCCCTCGATCGTCAGCGTCTCCGGCACGTCGATCTGCACGTAAGAGATGTGCGAGCGGTTCCAGACCGGCTCGAACAGCCCGTTGGCGAACCGGAAGGCCAGGATGTTGTCGACCGACTCCTTGCCCAGGAAGTGGTCGATGCGGAAGACCTGCGACTCGTCGAACACCGCGTGCACCGCCTGGTCCAGCTTGCGCGCCGAGTCCAGGTCGGTGCCGAACGGCTTCTCGATGATGACCCGGGCTCCGCGGGCCAGGCCGGACTCGCCGAGCATGCCCACCACCGAGGTGAACGCGACCGGCGGAATGGCCAGGTGGTACAGCCGCCCGGGGGTGCCGCCGATCTCCTTCTCCGCCCGCTGCACCGCCGCCTCGAGGTCCGCGGTGTTACCCGGCTCGGCGGCCGCGAACGACAGGTTCTTCACGAAGTCCGGCCAGCGCGGATCGTCGGGCTTGGTGATGCAGAAGTCGGCGCACGACTGGCGGGCGTGCTCCCGGAACTGCTCGTCGGTCATGGCCGAACCCGGCGGCGACGACCCGATGAGCCGGAACTCCTTAGGCAGCAGGCCCGCCGCGTACAGGTGGAACCACCCGGGCAGCAACTTGCGCTTGGCCAGGTCGCCGGTGGCGCCGAAGATCACGACAACGTGGTTCTCGGGCCGGATGTATCCGTGGTTGCTCATGGCAATCAGGCCTTCTTCTCCGCGTGCCCGCCGAACTCCGAGCGCATCGCGGACAGGATCTTCCCGGTGAACGCGCCGTTGTCGCGGGACTCGAACCGCTCGTACAGCGAGGCCGCGATCACCGAGGCGGGCACGCCCTCGTCCACCGCGGCCAGCACCGTCCACCGGCCCTCGCCGGAGTCGGACACCCGGCCGCTGAAGTCGTTCAGGTCCGGCGACTTGGCGAAGGCCGCGGCGGTCAGGTCGACCAGCCAGGAGCTGACCACCGAGCCGCGCCGCCACACCTCGGCCACCTCGCCCGGGTCGATCGTATACTCATACGCCCAGGGGTCGCGCAGCGGCGTGGTCTCCGCGTCGACCTCCTCCTGGTGCAGGCCCGCGTCGGCGTGCTTGATGATCGACAGGCCCTCGGCGATCGCGGCCATCATGCCGTACTCGACCCCGTTGTGCACCATCTTGACGAAGTGGCCGGCGCCGTTCGGGCCGCAGTGCAGGTAGCCCTGCTCGGCGGTGCCGCCCGGCCGCAGACCCGGGGTGGGCTCGGCGGTGCCCTTGCCGGGCGCGATGGTCAGGAAGATGGGGTTCAGCCGCTGCACCACCTCGTCCTCGCCGCCGATCATCAGGCAGTAGCCCCGGTCCAGGCCCCAGACGCCGCCGCTGGTGCCGCAGTCGACGTAGTGGATGCCGTCGCGCTTGAGGTCCTTGGCCCGGGTGATGTCGTCCCGGTAGTAGGAGTTCCCGCCGTCGATCACCGCGTCGTCGGCCTCGAGCAGCGGACGTAGCTGGTCCAGGGTGGGCTGGACGATGCCGGCCGGCACCATGATCCACAGGTTCCGCGGCGCCTCCAGCTTGGCCACGAAGTCCGCGAGGCTCCCCGCCCCGGTCGCTCCCTCGCTCTCCAGCGACTTGACCGCGTCCGGGTTGACGTCGTAGACCACGCAGCGGTGGCCGTCCCGCATCAGCCGGCGGACGAGGTTCGCGCCCATCCGGCCCAGCCCGATCATCCCGAGCTGCATCGGCGTGTCAGTTGGCATGGCTGGTCCGTCCTTGTGTCGTCAAAGGGCCTTGAGCGCCCGGTACCGGCGGATGAGGTTGTTGGTCGAGGAGTCGTGGTCGAGGGCTGGCTCGGCCGCGCTGGTCAGCTCGGGGATGATCTTGACCGCGAGCACCTTCCCGAGTTCGACTCCCCACTGGTCGAACGAGTCGATGTCCCAGATGGCTCCCTGGGTGAACACGCTGTGCTCGTACAGCGCGACCAGCGTGCCGAGCACCCGCGGGGTGAGGATCTCGGCCAGCAGCACGTTGCTGGGCCGGTTGCCCTCCATCACCCGGTGCGGCACCACGTGCTCCGGCGTGCCCTCGGCCCGGACCTCCGCCTCGGTCTTGCCGAAGGCCAGCGCCTGCGCCTGCGCGAACACGTTCGAGGACAGGATGTCGTGATGGTCGCGGATCGGGTTCAGCGTCTTGCCGAAGCCGATCAGGTCGACCGGGATCATCGTGGTGCCCTGGTGGATGAGCTGGTAGAAGCTGTGCTGGCCGTTAGTGCCCGGCTCGCCCCAGTAGACCGCCCCGGTGTCGTAGGACACGTGCTGCCCGGTCAGCGTGACGTGCTTGCCGTTGGACTCCATGGTCAGCTGCTGCAGGTAGGCGGGGAACCGCTTCAGGTACTGCTCGTACGGCATGACGCCGCAGGTCTGCAGGCCGAAGAAGTCGCGGTACCACACGGCCAGCAGGCCCAGCAGCACGGGCAGGTTCCGCTCCAGCGGGGCGGTGCGGAAGTGCTCGTCCATGTCGTGGAACCCGGCCAGCATCTCGCCGAACCCCTCGGGCCCGAGCGCCACCATGGTGGACAGCCCGATCGCCGAGTCCATCGAGTACCGGCCGCCCACCCAGTCCCAGAACCCGAACATGTTTGCGGTATCGATGCCGAACTTCGCGACCCGCTCGGCGTTGGTCGACACCGCGACGAAGTGCTTGGCCACCGCGTCCTCGCTGCCGAGCTGGCCGGTCACCCAGTCCCGCGCGGAGGTGGCGTTGGTCAGCGTCTCCAGCGTGCCGAACGTCTTGGAGGAGATGATGAACAGCGTCTCGTCCGCGTTCAGGTCCCTGGTGGCCTCGGCGAAGTCGGTCGAGTCCACGTTGGACACGAACCGGAACGTGATGTCCCGCGTGGCGTAGTACCGCAGCGCCTCATACGCCATGACCGGGCCCAGGTCGGAGCCGCCGATCCCGATGTTGATCACGTTCCTGATCGGCTTGCCGGTGTACCCCTTCCACTCCCCGGACCTGACCCGGTTCGTGAAGTCCGCCATCCGGTCCAGCACCTCGTGCACCTGCCGCACCACGTCAGCCCCGTCCACCACCAGCAACACGGTCCGCGGCATCCGCAGCGCCACGTGCAGCACGGCCCGGTCCTCTGACACGTTGATGTGCTCGCCGCGGAACATGGCGTCCCGGTGCTCCGCCACCCCCGACTCGGCGGCCAGCTCGAGCAGCAGCCGCATGGTCTCGTCGGTGACGCGGTTCTTCGAGTAGTCCAGGAAGAGCCCGGCCGCCTCCGCGGTCAGCCGCTCACCCCGCCCGGGGTCCGCGGCGAACAGCTCCCGCAGGTGCTGACCGGCGATCTCGGCGTGGTGCCGCTTGAGGGCCTGCCACGCCTTTCGCTCGGGCAGAGGTGTGACCGCCATGTCCTGCCTCCTTGCGTGTGCCTACCTACCCCACGGCATAGTTTCATGCCCGGTTTCGCGGCCGCCGCCTGCCCACCGATAACACTGCCTGAACTCATGGTGGTCGTGGGCCAGCAATCCGGGTGACATCCGCGCGCTGCTGCGGGTCCGCGCCGTCCCGGCTCGCGTGCAGGCGGTCTGAGCGGCACGCATGGCGGGGCAAGAACCACGGCCCGTTCGGCCGATGGATCATGAGCCGTCGGCTCGTTTCTTTTCTTACGAGTTCTGGGCCATCAGCTCGGCCGCGTGGTCGGGCACGTAGGCCTGCATGTCGCGCGGCGTGCGCACGTAGCCCCGGGACGGCGGCCGGGGCGGGAGCTTCAGCGACGGCGGCTCGACGTCCCGGTAGGGGACCGTGCTGAGCAGGTGGGCGATCATGTTGATCCGGGCGTTGCGCTTGTCATCGCTCTCCAGCACGTGCCAGGGCGCCTCCGGGATGTCGGTGTGCACGAACATCTCGTCCTTGGCCCGCGAGTAGTCCTCCCAGTGGGTGATCGACTCCAGGTCCATCGGGGACAGCTTCCAGCGGCGCATCGGGTCGTCGAGCCGGTCGCGGAAGCGGCGCTGCTGCTCCTCGTCGCTGACCGAGAACCAGTACTTGCGCAGCAGGATGCCGTCCTCGACCAGCAGCCGCTCGAAGATCGGGCACTGGTGCTGGAACCGCATGTACTCATGCTGTGTGCAGAACCCCATCACATGTTCCACGCCTGCCCGGTTGTACCAGCTGCGGTCGAACAGGACCAGCTCACCCGCGGTCGGCAGGTGGTCGATGTAGCGCTGGAAGTACCACTGGCCGCGTTCCCGCTCGGTGGGCGCGGGCAGGGCCACGATCGAGGCGGTCCTGGGGTTGAGGTACTCGGCCACCCGCTTGATCGTGCCGCCCTTGCCCGCCGCGTCGCGGCCCTCGAAGATCACCACCATCCGGGCGCCCGTGGCCCGCATCCAGCTGTGCATCTTGACCAGCTCGCCCTGCAGCCGGTACAGCTCCCGTTCGTAGACCTGCCTGGGCAGCTTCGGGGTGGCGCTGACTTGCGACGGCCGCTTCTTCGCGTGATCTGAGTCCCTGGCTGAGTCCTTGGCTGGGTCCTTGGCTGGGTCCTTGGCTGGCACCGCGATGTTCTCCTTGATCGGCCCGTCCCCGGATAGCTGTGCTGGCGCCGGGGGGACGACCCCCCGGCGCCCCCCGGATAGCATGACGGGCGTGAGTGACGATGAGCTTTACCGCCAGTATGAGACGGTCAACATACACCGCAGCGGACCCGGGGCCAAGATTGAGTTCAACCGGCCCGACCGGCTGAACGCGTGGAACAAGCAGTTCTCCGCCGATCTGCTCGCGGCGATCACCGCGGTCACCGACGACGCGGACATCCGGGCGGTGGTCATCACCGGCGCCGGGCGGGCGTTCTCCAGCGGAGCCGACCTCAAGGCGGCGGCCGAGGAAGCCGGCGGCGGCCAGGTCGACGTGTACCAGATGCTCACCGAGCGGTACCACCCGCTGATCACCGGCGTCCGGCGGATGCCCAAGCCGGTGATCGCCGCGGTCAACGGCCCGGCGGCTGGGATCGGGCTGTCCCTCGCGCTGGCCTGCGACCTGGTGGTCGCGACCGAATCGGCCTTCTTCCAGCTCGCGTTCGTCAACATCGGGCTGGTGCCCGACGGTGGCTCGTCGCTGCTGGTGCCGTCCCGGGTGGGCTTCACCAGGGCCGCGGAGCTGGCCCTGCTGGGCGAGCGGCTCGACGCCCGGACGGCGCTGGATTGGGGCCTGATCAACCGGGTCTGGCCCGACGAGGAGTTCCGCGCCGCGACCGATGCCCTGCTCGGCCGGCTGGCCGCGGGCGCCACCAGATCCTACGCCGGGACCAAGCGGCAGCTCAACCAGTGGCTGTACACGCAGATGGACGCCCAGCTGGAGTTCGAGGCGGGCATCCAGCGGGAAATGGCCGCCACGGGTGACTTCGCGGAGGGGCTGGCGGCGTTCGCCGAGAAGCGCCCGCCCCGGTTCAGCGGGGCCTGATCGGCCGAACGGTCCAGGTTCTTTGGACGCCGATCAGCTCGAGCGGCTCTACCGGGAAGAAGCGACCCGGATCAGGGCCGCGCTCGCCGCCCGGATAGGCGACGTGGGCCTGGCCGAAGAGGCCGTGCAGGACGCGTTCATCGAGGCCATCGAGCACTGGGGTGACGGCGCGATCCCGGCCAACCGCGGCGGCTGGCTGGCCACCACGGCCCGCCGCAAGGCCATCGACCGGCTCCGCCGGGACCAGGCCGGGCAGGAGAAGCTGGCCTTGCTCGCCGCGACCTTGACCGATAGCTGGGACGGCACCGACGCGGCCGGCGACGACCTGCTGGGCATGGTCTTCGCCTGCTGCCACCCGGCGCTGCCACGCGAGTCGCAGATCGCGCTGACCCTGCGGGCCGTGTGCGGCCTGACCACGGCCGAGATCGCGGCCGCGTTCCTGGCCACCGAGCCCGCCATGAACCAGCGGCTGCTGCGGGCCCGCAAGGCCCTGCAGGCCAGCCGGGCCGACGTGCGGGTACCCGATCCCGACGAGCTGGGCGGCCGCCTGGCCGAGGTGCTGGCCGTGGTCTACCTGGTGTTCAACGAGGGCTACCTGGCCAGCGCGGGCCGCCAGCCGGCCCGGCGGGACCTGGCCGCGCAGGCCGTGTCGCTGACCAGGCTGCTGCACCGGCTGATGCCGCGCGAGCCCGAGGTGCTCGGGCTGCTCGCCCTGCTGCTGCTGCACGAGTCCCGGGCCGCGACCAGGTTCGACGGCTGGGGCCGGATGGTGCGGCTGGCCGAGCAGGACCGGGCCCGCTGGGATCAGGACCTCATCGCCGAGGCCACCCGGCTGCTGGACCGGGCCCTGGCCCTGCGGGGACCGGGCCCCTACCAGGTCCAGGCGGCCATCGCCGCGCTGCACGCGCAGGCCCCGGACTACGAGCAGACCGACTGGGCCCAGATCCGCCTGCTCTACGACCGGCTGCAGGCGCTGACCCCGTCGCCGGTGGTGCTGCTCAACCGGGCCGTGGCCACCCGGTACGTCTACGGCCCGGAAGCGGCGCTGGCCGAGATCGCGCCGCTGGCCAGCGCGCTGGACGGCTACCGCCTCTACCATGCGCTGCGGGCCGGCCTGCTGGCCGGGCTGGGCCGCGAGGACGAGGCCCGGGCGGCCAGCGACCGAGCGCTCGCGCTGGCCGCCAACCCGGCCGAGCGCGAGCTGCTCGCCCGCCGTCTGTCGTTCTGAGGCTTACATCTCCACTACCGGCCGGACCTCGACCGTCATCCAGCCCCGGTCGACCCCGGGCCAGGTCTTGGCGATCTCCACCGCCTCCTCGATGGTGTCGGTGTCCAGCACCGAGTAACCGCCGAGGGCCTCCTTGGTCTCCATGAACGGGCCGTCGGTCACCCCGCTGGCCCGGACCGTCTTGGCCGTGTTGCCCGGCGCGAGCTGGTACCCGGTCTCCACCAGCTTGCCGGAACCGCCGCCGCCCTTCTCGTACCAGGCGCCGATCTCGCCGTACCAGGCCTGGCCCTCGGCCTCGGTCAGGTTCAGGACCGCCTCGGTGTTCATGAGCAGAATGACGTACTTCATGCTTGCCTCCGTTTTCTCCGATTCCCGATGACATCCTTCACTTAGTCCACGAACGGGCCGGCCCCGTTTCCGACACGGCTGCCCGTTAATTTCCGTGCCCGCTCGCGGCCAGCTGCGACTCCATGGTCAAGATGGCCTCGTACCGCCGCCTGATGTCGGCCCGGTCGGCCGCCTCGGGCACCGACCGTTCGCTGGCCCGGTCGATCATGGCCGCCTGCTCGAGCAGCACCCGGCGCTGCCCGTCGCTGGTCGTCTCGGTCATGATCCTGGTCAGCGCCTCGAGCTCGCGGATCATGACCGCGGGCATGCCCAGGCTGGACTGCCTGATCTTCTCGAACGAGCGCTGCACCAGCCGGTCATAGGCCGGCTCGGCCGCGATGACCCGGATGTAGCCCCTCCCATCCCGGTACACCCGGGCCGGATGCCACCGGGCCACGATCTTGCACAGGTTCTCGCCCAGCCAGTCGATGCAGGTCAGCGCCGTGAAGGTGTCGTTGACCGCGGCGGACAGGGCGCGGATGGCGATCTCCACCAGCTGGTCGATGCCGAACGACACGTCCTGGGTCAGGGTCCGGTGCGGCCCGATGATGTGCGCCCGGCCCAGGGCCTGCCGGACCAGCGGTGCCGCCTCGGGCGGCCAGACCGTGGCGAACCGGTGCCCGGCCACGATGAAGTGGCCCGGCCGGTGCTCCAGGTTGATCACGGCGTCGGCCTTGGCCGCCAGCCGGACCAGGTTCTGGTGCTGGATGAACTGCAGGTAGCCGCTGACCGGGGCCAGCAGCACGGCCCCGGTCAGCTCGGCCCGGTGCAGCAGCTCGACCGCGGAAGGACCGTTCTCCGGCCCCTGCCGCGCCGGGCCGCGGCCCTGTTCCTCGATCGCCTCGGCCAGGTCGGCCGCGATGCCCGCGATCACCTGCGGCAGCTGGATGGCGATGGCCGTGTGGTGGATGAAGTAGATCAGCACGGCCAGGTCGATGACCGTTAGGCCGAGCGTGGTGGTCACGCTGATGTGCGGCACGAAGTCGCCATGGGAGCCGGTCCCGATCGAAGCCAGCACCAGCACCGAGTAGACGAACGTGGCCACGAACGTGCCCAGCGTCAGCTGCGTGCCGCGGTCCCTGGTGAAGTTCCGCAGCATCCGCGGCCCGAACTGGGTCGAGGCCAGCGTCAGGGTGACCAGGATGATGGAGAACACCACGCCGACCACGGTGATGATGGCGGCAGCGATGGTGGTCAGGATTTGCCGCGCCGCGTCCGCGCTGCCGCTGATCACCCAGCCCGGGAGCGCGAAGTCACCGCGGTAGGCGGCCCGGTCCGCGGCCAGCGTGGCGGCGAACAGCCCGATCGCGCCCAGCACCTGGAGCGAAGGCACAAACCACAAGCTGGTACGCAGCACCTCGCGACGCCAGTGCGACGCGGGCGCCGCTGAGAAAATGCCGCGGTACATGGCCGGCTCCCCGAGCTTGATCCATGGCCGACCAGACTTCCCGGCGCACCCCTGTCCTCGCCGCCTATTATGCCGCTTGCGTTGCGTGAGCGGGACGTCGGGCGCGCGTGGGCGTGCTCTGATCACCCTCGGCCAGCCAGGCGGCCAGCAGCACCCGGTCGACCGAGTCGACCCGGCCGAGCTGACCCCGGGCCTGCTCGTACTGCCTCAGCTCGGCGCGGGTGAACCAGCGGGCCTCGACGATCTCGCTGCCGTCGACGGACACCGACTCGCCCGCGGCGGTAGCCCGGAACGCGACCATCAGGCCCGCCGGGAACGGCCAGGGCTGGGAGCCGGCGTACCTGACCTCGCGCAGCGCCACGCCCGCCTCCTCGAAGATCTCGCGGCGCACCGCGTCCTCCAGCGACTCGCCCAGCTCCAGGAAGCCGGCCAGCAGCGAGTAGCCGCCGGCCGGGAGCGCGACCGGGACCGGCGGATCACCCGCGACCAGGCACTGATCGCGCCACAACGGCCAGACCTGCGCCTGCCCGCCTGCCGCCAGGGCGGCCACCCAGGCGGGATCGGCGCGGCGGTCGGTGGCCCGGTCCAGCCCCAGCCCGGCATAGGGAATCGTCACGACATAACATCCTTGTCCCGCTCCCGCCGCCGACACTCCCGGGGTCCCGGCACGAGCAAGGTCGTGGACATCCGGCCCGGTGAGCTCAGAGCGGCAGGCCGGTTTCCAGCAGGGCCAGGCCCTCGTCGATGCGCGCGAACGTGTCCTCGAAGCTGACCTGATCGGTCCAGCCCTCCCACGGCAGGGTGATGGCCATGATCACGCCGATGACCGCGCCGGCGACGGTCCGGACGGCCAGGTCGTCCGCGGGCCGCCCGGCTCGCCGGGCCACGGCCTCGGCCACCACCCCGATGGTGCGGGCGAATTCGTCCATGGCCCGGGACCTGATCTCGGGCACCGTCATGGTCAGCCGAGTGGTCTCCCTGATCACGTCCATGTCGGCGGCGGTGTAGGAGGCGAACATCTGCCGGGCGGCGGCCCGGACGGCGGCGATCGCACTGAGACCGGGCGGCTGCTGCTCGAGGGCCTCGATCATCCGGGTGTCCATGTCGTCCTGCAGGACCAGATCTTCCTTGGTGGGGAAGTACCGGAAGAAGGTGCTCGGCGACACCTCGGCCGCCGCGGCGATCTGTTCCACGGTGGTGGCCGTGTAGCCCTGCTCGCGGAACAGCCGGAGCGCGTGCTCCCGCAGCGAAGCACGCGTCCTGGCCTTCTTCCGCTCGCGCAGCCCGTCCGGCCGCGGCTGGCCGCCCGCCGGCTGGCCGCCCGCCGGCGGGCCGGTGTCGAGCATCTCTGTCATACTTCCAATTCTGCCCGCTCCGCGCCGGTTTCACCGGCCGCCGCGGCAGGCTCGGCGCCGCCCGCGGCCGCCCCGGCCTGGCGCGGCAGGAAGAACAGCGCCAGGATGGCGCTGACCAGCGCGATACCGCCGCAGACCCAGAGCATGGTGTCCAGGCCGTGCACGAACGCGGTCCTGGCCGACCCGAGCGGTGCCGCCGAGCCCAGCTCGTGCGCGACCTGCACCCCCGCGACCACGCTACCCAAATGAATGTCACTACCAAAAGTATGCGTCCACCATTTGGTGGTGTCAACTATCCGCCGGGATCAGGCCCGGCTTCGGTCGCCGGCACGGTAACGCTCCAGGCAGTGGCCGGAGCGTCAGGCGGCCGCCGTACATCTTGCGGTAGACGAAAAGCAGCGGCACCGCGATCAGGTCGGCGAAGATGAAGGCGGTTACGCCGCCGAAGCTGATGCCGTCCTTCCACAGCGCCGCCGCCAGCGGGACGTTGCCGACCGAGCAGGTGAAGCTGATCATCGCCACGAACGGCCCGGCCACCGCGTTCTCGATCACGGTCAGGGCCCCGTGGTGGTGCAGGAAGACGGCGTTCCAGAAGCCGGCCGGCACGGCGGCTTCCAGGCCGGGCCGCCGCTCGGACGGGGCCTGGCGAGGGGCCAGCGACCAAGGGCCAGCGAGGGGGCCCGGGATCCGGGCCCCCTCGGGGCAAGCCGGAGCCCAGGCTCAGCCCTGCAGCCTGGTCAGCAGGGCGGTGCCGTCCGGGCTGCCCAGGCCCGAGCAGGCGTCCCAGCCCGGCCCGGCGGCATAGGCGCCGTTGTTCCCGCTGGTGATGTCGCGGAAGCCCGGCACGTCGGCACCGGGGGTGACGCCCGCGTAAAGCAGCGGCTGGATCAGGCCGAACCGCTTGCCCGTGTCCTGGGCCAGCCGGCTGATCAGCGCCGACCACAGCGGCGCGACCGCGCTGGTCCCACCCACGACCTGCGACTGGCCGTCGGAGTAGATCTGGTACCCGGTCGTCGGGTCGGCGTTGCCCGCCACGTCGGGCACGCCGCGCCCGCCCGAACTGCCCGTCGCGGCCGAACCACCGGAAGCATCCGCCTCGGCGCCCGCCTCGGCCCGGCCGCCACTGCCGTGCTGGTGCCGGTGGTGGTGCTCACCGCCGCCGGACCCGCCGGACCCGCCAGACCCGCCGGACCCGCCGGACCCGCCGGACCCGCCGGACCCGCCGCCGGTGCCCGAGGCGGCCCGGGCCGGAACCCCGGCCGTCGCCTGCCAGCTGGGCAGCGCGAACTGGTCGCTGACCCCGCCGCCCCCCGCTCCCTCTTTCGAGGCCGTCTCGTTCCATACCACCTCGGAGCTGATCGCCCCGGTGGCCGGATCCGCGACGAGCTTGGTCCCGCCGCAGGCCAGCGCGTACGGGCTGGAGGCGGGGAAGTCGCAGTGCGGCTGGCCGTCGGTGACCGCATCGCCGCTGCCGTTGTCGCCGGCCGCCGCGCACACCGTGATGCCCAGCGCCGCCGCGTCCGACATGGCGGCGTTCATGGCCGACAGCCCCTGGGCGGTCCACGAGTCCTCGGACTGCCCCCAGCTGATCGAGATGGCGATCGGGGCCGGGGTGGCCGAGGTGGCGTCGGAGATAGCGTCCACGAAGCCCTGGTCGCCGTTGTTCGGCGCGAAATACACCAGCTGCTTGGCACCCGGCGCGGCCGCGCCGATGACGTCGATGTCCAGCGCCACCTCCACATCCGCCCCGGTGGGGTCGGAACCCGGCGCGTTGGATGCCCCGTCCACGCTGACCGCGCTGATCGAGGGCACGGCGATGCCCAGCTGCCCGAAATAGGTGGCCAGGTCACTGGTCGAGAAGCCGCCGCCGAGCTCGATGACCGCGATCGTCTGGCCGGCGCCGGTGGTCCCGGCCGGGAACTGGTAGATCTCCGCCACCTGCGGCGGGGTGTAGGAGGTGCCCGGGGCGGCGGCCGCCCGGGACCGGAAGTGCGGCCGGGCCTGCGGCCGGGTGTCCAGCCCGAGGACCGCGGTCACCACGCCGTCCAGCGCGGCAGGCAGGTAGAGCGCGCCCTCGCGGTACCGGTGCGTGACCCGGCCCCTGCCGCTCGGATCCAGGCTGCTGACCTGCCGCAACGTCGTGCCGAACGTGCTGGCCAGATCGGCCAGGGTACCCGCCACCTTCATCCGGCGGGTGGCGGGCTGGACGTCGGTGACCTCCAGGCCCCGGCTGGAAAGCACCCGGCGGACCAGATCCACGTCGGCCGGGTCGGCTCCGTACCGTTCGGCCAGCTCGTCGGTGGTCAGCACGGTCGGACCCTCGACGATCTCGGCGGGAATCCCGGCCCGCCGCCTGAGCACCAAGGTCACCTCGGCTCGCTGCGAGGTGTCCAGCGTTCCCGCGTCCGTGGCCTCGGGCAGCGGCGCGCGCTCGCTTCCCGCCAGCCGCACCAAAGATCCAGATTCATCCGGCATTTGTTAGCTCCGCTCCAGTAGATGCCCGGGGAAGCGCGATCTGCCCCCACTGCCGGATTCTTCCTTCTAGGCCGCTGCACCACCGCCCGTTCGGTAAAGAATTCTCCGGGATATGCAGTTAGCCGAGTAGCCCGCTCCGCCCCGCGCCAGCGGCCACTCCAGCGGTCGCCCCAGCGAAATGAAACCGGCATTTCAGCACCGGCCCCATATGAAACCGGCATTTCACTACCCTCGGCCCCGCGGATACAGCGCCTCTCGGGTCCCGCCCGCTCCCCGAACACCAGGAGCACCGCCGACGCCAGACCGTGGGCCAGAAAACCCGCCCGGCTACCGGCTGAGCTCTGACCTGCGCTCCTCCCGTCAGCCGCTCCGGTTAACTGCACCATCACTCTCCGGGCTTCTGAGCCTGGGGGAGATTTCCGGCTTAGTGTCCCATATCGGACTCACCCGTGCCTCTGGAATCACTGGTGACCGATTCCGTACTACTTGTTGCGATATACGTCGGTGCTGGGCCATGATGAACCGGGGAAGTACGGACGACAGACCACGGATTCCGGGGCCCTTTGGCGGATTCATAAGGCCCCGACGAAAGGGTCAGTGTGAAAGGTGCGGTGCCGCCGCGCGCCACCTTTCGCGACGTGTTCGCAGTGCGGGAGTTCCGCGCCCTGTGGTTCTCCTTGGTCCTGTCCGTGGCCGGCGACCGTCTGGCCCTGGTCGCCCTGACCCTGCTGGTCTACCACCAGACGAGGTCACCGCTGCTCGCGGCGGCGGTGTACGCGGCGGGCTACCTGCCCTGGGTGATCGGCGGGCTGTTCCTGGCCGAGATGGCCGACCGGTACCCACGGCGCACGGTGATGATCGTCTGCGACGCGGTCCGCGCCGTTCTGGTGGCGGCCATGGTGATCCCGCGCGTGCCGGTCCTGGCCCTGGTCGTGCTGTTGTTCGCGGCCACCATGTTCGCGCCCCCGTTCGACTCCGCACGAGCCGCCATCACCCCCGACATCCTGCAGGGGGAGCGCTATGTGCTGGGCACCGCGGTGATCCAGACCACCTTCTTGGGTGCCCAGGTGGCCGGCGCGGTCGGCGGGGCAGTGGCGGTGGCCTTCATCGGCGTGCGGAGTTCGCTGGCGCTCGACGCCGGCACGTTTGTGCTGTCCGGCTTGTTAATAGCGTTCGGCACCCGTTCCAGGCCAGCCGCGGCCCAGCCGGACTCCGTGCCGCCCTCCGCACTGGCGCGGATGCGGGGCGGGTTCCAGCTGGTGTTCGGCAACCAGGCGCTCAGCACGTTGCTGCTGCTCGGCTTGCTGGTGGTCTTCTACACAGTTCCCGAGGGAATCGCCGCTCCCTATGCGGCAAGGCTCGGCGGAGGGTACATTGCCACCGGTCTGGTGATAGCGTCGACGGCGCTGTCCACGACGATCGTCACGCCGCTGTTCACCAAGTTCTGCCGGCCGCGTCAGCGGACCAATTGGATGGGCCCGCTGGCCGTGCTGACCTGCGGGTCACTCATCCTGACGGCCCTCCGCCCGGGCCTTGCTGCCTCGCTGGTGATCTTCTCGTTGTCGGCGACATTCGGGGTCTACCAGATCGCGGCCAACACCGCTTTCGTGGTCAGGGTGCCGAACGAACGGCGGGCTCAAGCCTTCGGCATAGCCAGCATGGGGGTGGTCGTTGGCCAGGGGGCCGCTTTCGTGGCGGCCGGCGCCGCCGCGGAGGTGATGTCTCCGGCGGTGGTCATTGCGGTGGCTGGTGCGATTGGTGCGGTAGTTGCCTTCGTCCTGACTCTCAGGTGGCGCCACGTGTCACCACCGGGCGGACGGCATGCGGCGGGACGGCGTCCCGATCACGCCGCAACCTCGAGTTCGGTGCCGCTACGCGGTTCCGGATAGCGGCGGCTGCGGACTAAAGCTCAAGTCCACGTGTCACGCATTGCGAGTTCCTTTCGGATCGTCCCGGCTTGTGGCGCTCGGCCTGCTCAGCCCCAGTTGACGCGCATGGATCTGCCCCTCCCTCCGGCAGTTATATGCGGTCCTGCGATGACCTCCGGCGAAAGCACGCCGGGTAATCGTGGCTCGTCAATCACCATTTAGCCCCTCTTTATCTGCCGATGTAGTGGAATCAGGCGCAATAGTGCATAAGCGGCCCAAGATGAGCTAAGGTAGCTATACGGAGCTAGTCCTTTACGGTGAGCTTCCGAACTAGACAGGTGCCCGTCAGGTCCCATCCGGAACGGTGGAGCATGAAAGCCTCGCCCGTCACGCGTGGTGCGCTGGCGAGCCTTGCGGTCAGGAACTGGGCCTGGTGGCAGACTCCCTGGCGCCTGCGCGCCTATGTGGCACTGGTGCCGCTGGTGGCGCTCGGGCTGGCGTGCTACGCGGCCTCGCAGACGACCTGGCACGTCAGCGACCTGGCCAAGTTCCTGCTGCTGATGGGCTGCGGCATGGTGTCGGTGGCCGCGACGCCCCGGGATGCCTTCACCCCGGGCGGCATCACCAGGGACTTCCTCAGCGTCTGGGTGCTCCCGGTGGCGATCCTCCTGCCGCCGCTCTACGCCATGCTGATCCCCATCCCGCTGCAGGTGGTGACGCAGTTCCGGGTCTACCGGGGCATCATCTACCGCCGGGTGTTCACGGTCGCTGCCTTCGCCGTCGCGTACGGTGCGGCGTCATTGACGTTCCGCGCGTTTCCCGCATCCTTCGCCGGTCCCTCGATCGGTACCGCCACGCACGCGCTGACCTGGACCGTAGCGGTGGCCCTGTGCGAGATCATCGGCGGCCGAGGCCACCATTTGCTCATCCTGGGCGGCATGAAGCTCACCGACCCGGCGGTGCGGATCGCGCCCCTGGAGCTGAACCGCGAGGCACTGCAGGGCGACTTCGCCGAATTCGATCTGGGCGTGCTGATCACCGTGGTGGTGGCCGTCAACGCGGTGCTGGCCGTGATCGCCGTGCCCACCGTGCTGCTGGTCCGCCGGTTCATGATGCACGCCGATCTCCTGGCCCAGTCGCGCGTCGACACCAAGACCGGGCTGCTCAACTCGTCGACCTGGGAGCGGGAGGCGTCGGTGGAGATCGCCCGGGCCGTCCGCACGGGCAGCCCGCTGGCGGTCGCGCTGGTCGACATCGATCACTTCAAGCTGGTCAACGACACCTACGGCCACCTGGTCGGGGACAAGGCGCTGCGCGCGGTCACCGACGCGCTGCGCAGCCAGCTGAGGATCTACGACCTGGCCGGGAGGTTCGGCGGCGAGGAGTTCGTCATCCTGCTGCCGCAGGCCCGCGAGGTCGACGCGCTAGCCGTGGCCGAACGGCTGCGCGGGCACATCGCCACCATGACCATCCCGGTCAACGACAACGACGAATCCGGACCGTACGTCAAGCTCACGATCTCGGTCGGGGTAGCGGCCCTGGACGGCGTGAGCCGCGAGCTCACCGACATGCTCGCTGCTGCCGACTCCGCCCTCTACTACGCCAAGGAAACCGGCCGCAACAAAACCCACGTCATCACCGCCCAGGTCTCCTGACCGATCCCGCCCCACCCACCCCGCCGCCAGCGTCCGGCCCCCACCGGGCCAGCGTCCGGCTGCCGCCGGGCCAGCGTCCGGCCCCCGCCGGCCCGGCCTGGTCCGCCCGGATCCGTACGACTGCGGCGGTTTGCCGCGCCCGGCCGCCCCGCTGAGCGGTATGATCGACCCTTAGGCGGCCAATTATGCAAATTTTCTGCCCGATTTCGGGCAGGAAATTTGCGAAAACCGGTCCCAGCGCGTAGGAAGGTGGCATGTCCGACCCGTTTCCCCAGGACCTCGCGCGCTACCTGGCCACCTCCACGGGCCTGCCGCAGTCCACCGCGGTCCGGGTCATCGCCGACGTGACGACCTACTTCAGCGAAACGATCGAGGAGTTCGTCCGCAGGCGCCACGCCGAACTGCAGCACCATCAGCGCAAGAACGACGAGATCTGGCCCGTGATCGCGGCCGAGCTCCGGCAGCGCAGGTTCGCCGCGCCGGGCCTGTCACAGCGGCAGCTCCGCCGCATGGTCTACGGGTAGCCGGATGCCAGCCGACCAGGGGAGTTACTAGATGTGCGGAATCGTGGGCTACATCGGCCGCCGGGATGCCATCCCCGTCCTGCTCGAGGGCCTGAGAAGTCTCGAGTACCGCGGCTACGACTCGGCCGGCCTGGCCGTCATCTACCGGAACAAGCTGCAGGTGACGAAGACCGCGGGCCGCGTCCAGGACCTCAGGGAGCGGGTCAACGACCGGGCCAGGGCCACGGTCGGCATCGGCCACACCAGGTGGGCCACTCACGGTGAGCCGAACGAGGTCAACGCCCACCCGCATACCGACACCGACGGGCGCATCGCGGTCGTGCACAACGGCATCATCGAGAACGCCGAGCAGCTGCGGGACACCCTCACCAGCCGGGGTGTGCGGCTGGTCAGCGACACCGACACCGAGGCGCTGGCCCACCTGATCGCCGCCGAATTCGCCGACGACGGCCATTCGGTCAGCCTCGAAGATGCGGTCCGCCGCGCGCTGCGCCACGTGAAAGGCACCTACGGCCTGGTCGTGCTGGACATCAAGCACCCGCACGAGCTCGTGGTGGCCCGCAACGGCAGCCCCATCGTGCTGGGCATCGGCGAGTCGGAGATGTTCGTGGCCTCCGACGTCGCCGCGCTGGTGCGCTACACCAAGCAGGTGGTCTACCTCGACGATGCCGAGCTGGCCACGGTGCACGCCGCCGATTACCGGACCATGCCGCTGGATGCGGTGCCGGCCGAGGGCGGCGGCCGTCGCGCGTCCGGCGACCGCAAGGTGCCCACCACCGTGGAGGCCGAGGCCGACGACTACGAGCTCGGCTCGTACGAGGATTTCATGCGCAAGGAGATCCACGAGCAGCCCGAGGCGCTGCGCCGCGCGCTGCGCGGTCGGCTCGATGGCCGGTTCTCCACGGCCAAGCTGGGCGGGATCAACCTGGACGCGCGCCAGCTGCGGTCGATCAGGCAGGTGAAGTTCCTGGGCTGCGGCTCGGCCTACTACGCGGGCCAGATGGGCGCCGTCCTGGTCGAGGAACTGGCCCGCATCCCGTCCGACGCCGAGCCGGCGTCGGAGTTCCGCTACCGCAACCCGGTCGTGGACCCCGACACGCTGTATGTGGCCGTCAGCCAGTCCGGCGAGACGCTGGACACCCTGATGGCGGTGCAGGAACTGCGCCGCAAGGGCGGCCAGGTCATCGGCGCGGTCAACGTCGTCGGCAGCGCGATCGGCCGCGAGTGCGGTACCGGCGTGTTTCTGCACGCCGGCCCGGAGATCGCGGTTGCGTCGACCAAGGCCCTGACCAACATGGCGGCCTCGTTCGCCATGCTCGCCCTGCTGCTCGGCCGGGTCCGCGACCTGTCCGCCGCCTCCGGCCAGCGGGTCGTGGCCGGACTGCGGGCGTTGCCCGCCCAGATCGAGCAGATCCTGGCCGGCGAGGACGAGATCGCCGAGGTAGCCCGCCGGTTCGCCGGCGCCGAGCACATGTTCTTCATCGGCCGGGTCCGCGGCTGGCCGGTGGCTCGTGAGGGGGCCCAGAAGCTCAAGGAAGTTTCCTACGTGCACGCCGAGGCCTACCAGGCGGCCGAGCTGAAGCACGGCCCGCTGGCCCTGATCAACTCCTCGATGCCGAGCGTGGTGGTGGTCCCCTCCGACGAGCTGCTCGCGAAGAACATCTCCACCATCGAGCAGATCAAGGCCCGCGGCGGGCCGGTCATCGCCGTCACCAGCGCCGAGCTGCCCACCGCGCTGGCCGATGCCGTCATCCGCATCCCCCGCGGCGAGCCCGAACTCGAGCCGTTGCTGCTCAATGTGCCGCTGCAGATCCTGGCCTATCATGTGGCCGCCAAACTGGGCCGGGATATCGACAAGCCGCGCAATCTGGCCAAGAGCGTCACGGTGGAATAGGCGGTATTTAGCCCGCTTTGCGGCGAATGCCGGGAATGCGCGCTGCAGACCGCTTATTTCGTGGTTGCCGGGTATGCGCGGCCGTGTGCGCGAGCGCATTTACCTGATGAGCGCCCGCTCGGGAACCTGGCGCCGGCCCGATAACTGCAGCGCCCGATAAGTGCAGTGACTGCCAGTCGGCTTCCGGACCCGGACCGCCCGGCAGCGGCTGCTCGCACCAGACCACCTTCCCGCTCGGCGTGCGACGCGCGCCCCAGCGGCTGGACAGCTGGCGGACGACCTGCAGGCCACGGCCGTTCTCGTCGTCGCTGTTGGCCTGGCGCAGCCTGGGCAGCGCCGCGGAGCCGTCCAGCACCTCGCAGACCAGCGCCCGCTCGTTGACCAGGCGCAGCGTGACGTCGCCCTGGGAGTACCTGATCGCGTTGGTCACCAGCTCGGACACCAGCAGCTCGGTGGTCGGGATCAGGTCCTCCAGGTCCCACCCCTTCATCGGCGCGGCCAGCACCGAGCGCGCCTCACGGACCGAGGTCAGCTTGGGCGAGAACGTCCACGATGCGTAGTTCTCGTCCGGCAGCCGCCGCAGCCGCGCGATGAGCACGGCGATGTCATCCCGCTGATGGTCGGAGTACACCCCGTCCAGCGTGGCCTTGCACAGGTCCTCCAGCGGCCGGGTGGGGGAGCCGGGGCCGAAGATGCCGCGCAGCCGGGCCAGCCCGTCGCTGATGTCCTGGCCCTTGTTCTCCACCAGGCCGTCGGTGTACAGCACGAACAGGCTGCCGTCCTCGATCTTGAACTGGCGGCTCTCCACCTCGCCGTCGCCCACGCCGAGCGGCGGCGCGGGCGGGACGTCAAGCAGCTCGTTGCTGCCGTCCGGGTGCACGAGCAGCGGCGGCAGGTGCCCGGCCACGGCCACCTCGCACTCGCCGCTGACCGCGTCGTACACCGCGTACGCGCAGGTCGCGAAGTGCGGTTCGCGCTCGCCCAGGGTGTGCATGAGCTCGTCGAGCTGCTGCAGCGATTCGGCGGGCGGCAGCTCGAGCATGGCCAGGGTGTGGATGGCGGTCCGCAGCCGGCCCATGGTGACGGCGGCGCGCACGCCGTGCCCGGCCACGTCGCCCACCACCAGCGCGACCCGGCCGCCCGGCAGCGCGATCGACTCGTACCAGTCGCCGCCGACCTCGATGAGCTTGCTGCCGGGCAGGTAACGGTGCCTGACCTCGACCGACGATGGCGCGGACAGCCCGGTCGGCAGCATGCTCCGCTGCAGGGTCAGCGCGGTGGCGTGCTCCCGGCTGTAGCGGCGGGCATTGTCGATGAATACTGCGGCCCGGCCGGCGAAGTCCATGCCGACTTCGATGTCGTAGGCGTCGAACCGCCGGAACCCCTCCTGCCTGGTGCAGGCGAAGAACCCGAGCATGGTGCCCCGCGCGACCAGCGGCAGCATCAGCATGGAGGCGCCGGACAGCAGCTTGCCCACCGGCTTGCGCCGCCACGCCTTGGCGATGTCTCCCGCCTGGCTCTTGCTGATCGTCGTCTCGAGCACCGGCTTGGCCGTGTCCATGCAGTTGTAGTACGGCGTCTTGGCCGGGTAGCGCAGGATCTCGCCGGTCGGGAACGCCGCCTCCCAGGCGGGATCCTTCTGGTCGTGGGACAGCGCGATGCGCCGCAGCGGCAGCGATCCCTCGGGTCCGTGGGCGGGCAGCTCGTCGTTGCCGATCAGGCTTTCCAGCAGCAGCAGGTCGCCGGCGTTGCAGAAGTGCGGGACCAGCGCGTCGATCAGCTCGCGGGCCAGGTGGTCGATGTCGAGCGTGTCGCCGATCCGGGTGAAGGTGTCGTCCAGCATCTGCTTGCGCATGACCGCGGGATCGACGAACCGCTCGGCGGCCGGCGCGGGAATGCGGAGCAGGGCCAGGGCGGCCAGGCTGGTGCCGCCCGCGCGCATCGGGTGGACCGTCACCACGGCCTCGGCCGGATGGCCGTCGCGGGTCTCGATGGTCAGCATCGCGCTGCCCTCGCGATCGGAACGGATCGCTTCGAGCAGCCCGCTGACCGCGGCGACGCCGTCGCCGGATCGGGCCGGATGCGAGTTCCCCTGGGCCGGGGCGACCGTCAGGTCGCTCAGCTGAGCGCCGAGCAGCTCGTCGGGCCGGCGGGCCAGGATGGCCGCCGCGTTTCTGTCGTGCTGCACGATCCGGCCGTCGTAATCGATGCCGAGGATGAGCATGCGCACCGATGAGGCCAGGACCGGGAACGGGCCGGAATTGCTCAGGCTCCCGGCGGCCGCCTGCGTGGTTTCGGCGATACCTTCCCCCAGGTCCGTCTGGGCCTTGTCGGGGCCGTGATCGGCCCTGGTTCCGCGGCCTCGCCTGGCGGTGCCATTGCCCGAGGTCCCGGGGTTGCGTGGAGCCGGGGCGCGGTTCAGCGGGACACCGTTGCCGGGAGCGTTCGTCCCGAGTGCGGTGTCCTTCGCCGACATGCCGGATGTCATGTGCTGTCTCCTGATGGCATCGCTGGCTGCGCTCATGTCAATTATGGGCCACGGACGGCACGTTAAGACAGGAGTTCCGATGACTCACCTTAATCCTGAATAGCGGCATTTATACCTGATTGATGTAATTTGGGGGCAGATCTGGCCGCCCGCGGGGACCTTGAGTATGGTTGAGGTTCATGCCGATGACGCAGGTCCCGGCGCAGGATCTGCGGGACCGGCTGACCGGATGCATCGGCTGCGGCTGCCTGTCCCTCACCGACTGCCAGCTGGCCAACCCCGGTGACGCACTCGGCGCCCAGGGCGCCGGCCCGCGGCCGCTAGCCGCTCAGTAGCACGAGACGGCTATCCGCTCAGCCGCGCCACGGCCAGGGCGGCGGCGAGCAGGATGATGGCCCATGAGGCCGCCCGCAGGCTCAGCTCGAGCGGCCGGATCATCGCCTCAGCCGTGATCGGCACGGTGCGGCCGTCGGCGTAGGTGATGCTGCCTTCCACCTGCCGGGCCCGGCGCCTGATGTTCCTGGCCGGGGTGCTCAGCCGCCGCTGCGCCGCGGACAGGGCGAACGCACCCAGCGCGGCCAGCACGGGCGCCACGGCCAGCGTGCCCGTCTGGGCTACGTAGGCGGTCAGCACCGGGAACGCCCCCCAGGCGGCGGCGAACCCGAAGTCGGTGTGCATCGCGCCGCCGAACAGCTCCGCGTTATACGCGATGACCAGGACGGGCCCGGCCACCATGAACGGGATCAGGGTCCAGCCGACCCGGTAGACGCCCGCCACGCCCAGCGCCAGCGCGCCGGCCAGGCCCGCGGCCACCGCTGCGACCAGCGCCGGCCCGGGGATCTGAGTTTGCAGCGGCCGTCCGCGCAGCTCGTCGACGGCATGCGCGGCCAGCCCCACGGCCAGGAAGAACGCCAGCACGGTGGCGACCAGCCGGCTGGCCTGCACCTGCGGAGCGAGCGCGGCGCCGATGACGCAGTAGGACAGGTGCCACGCCGTGTAAGGCGGATGCAGCAGCGTCCACCAGTCCCGCCATTTGCCCGGCCGGGCCGCGTAGTAAGCCGGCCGGGCGGCCGGCGCGTCCTGGCCAGCTTCGGGGCCAGCGCCAGCTTCAGGCGCCGGCACGCTTGCCCCACATGACCAGGCCGCCGCCGAGGCTCATGATCCGGGTGCCCACGTCGACCAGGCCCGCCTTCTGCCAGGCCTCGACGGTCGTCCTGATCGGGTAGCGGCGGTAGTGGGCCGAGATGTTAGGGCCCAGGAAACGCCCCACCCGGAACCACTCCCGCCCGCCCAGCGCCAGGCCTCCGACGGGCAGCACCAGCCTGGTGTACGCCCACCAGGCCGGCCCCCAGACCGGCCCGTCCGGCACGCAGAACTCCAGGCTGGCCATGGTCCCGCCGGGTTTGAGCACCCGGGCCAGCTCGGTCAGCGTGGCCTGCGGGTCCTGCACGTACCGCAGCAGATAGGTGAACGTCAGCGCGTCGAAGTAGCCGTCGGGGAAGGGCAGCTGCTCGGCTCGCCCGGCCACCAGCACGACCCGGTCGCCCGTCCCGGCCGCCGCCACCCGGCGCCGCCCCTGGCGCAGCATCTCCTCGGTCAGGTCCACGCCCACCACCCGGGCCCGGCTGCGCGCCGCGAGCTGGAGCGCGACGCCCGCGGTGCCGGAGGCGACGTCGAGGATCACGCCGTCCGCCGGGACGACGTGGCCGACCATGGCCGCCCGCCACTGCCCGTTCTGGCCGAACGACAGCAGCTCGGCCAGGCGGTCGTACCGGGTGGGCAACGGGGCGAACAGATCGCGCGCGAAGCGGTTGGGCCCCGAAATGTCGTCCGGCATGGGGTTCTCCCGGTTCTCCTGAGCTCCAGCGTGACGCGGTGCCTTCCACCACCGTAACGCCCGGACGCAGGCGTGCGGTTCAGGGCGCCGGGAGCGCCGCCCTGATCTTCTCCGCGTAACTGTCCGCCGGATGCTCGGCGTCGTACTTCTGCCGGGGACCGAGCCAGAACCGCAGGCCGTCCTTGAAGTTCCTCGGGATCACGTGCAGGTGCAGATGGGGCACTGACTGGCTGACCACGTTGTTGATGAGGATCATCGACCCGGCGGCGCCCAGGCCATCCTCGACCCCGCGCTCGAGCCGCTGAGCCGTGCCGAAGAACTCGGGCACCTGGTCGGCGGGCAGCTCGCTGAGCAGGGTCACATGCTGTTTCGGCGCTAGCAGGGTATGACCGCGGAACAGCGGCCGGTGATCGAGGAACGCGATCAGCCGTTCCGTCTCGAGGATGATCTCCGCTTTCTGCTCGCCGCTGATGATGGCGCAGAAGACACACGTTGCTGGCATCAGCGGCGAGCCTATCCCGGTCGGCGGCCGGTGCGGGCCGGATGGCTGGCCTCAGCAGGAGATCTCGAACCAGACGCAGGTGCCGGCCGGCTCGCGGACGAATCCCCAGCGCTCCGCGATCTCGTTGACCAGCTGGAACCCGCGCCCGCCCTCGTCCTGCCCGTCAGCTTCCCGCCAGTGCGGCAACCCGGTGCGCCCGTCGTCGATCACGTCCACGTGCACCACCGTGCCGCACCGCATGACGGCCACCGTCACCCCGGCCGCATCGCTGGCGTGCTGCACCACATTGGTGATCAGCTCGCAGGCCAGCAGCTCCGCGTCGGCGCAGCCCGGATGGTCGGCCAGGATGCCCCGGATGAACCCCCGGGCCACCGGGACCTCCTCGGTGCGCCGGGCGAACCTGCGTGTTGCGGCCGGCGGTCGCCCGGTCGCCGGTGACAGGCCAGCCGCGTTCGGCAGCCCCCGCGGGGCGGGGACAGTAAACGACGCACCCGGCATATCGGCCTCCGCATCTGCTAACTACTGTCCGTACCTGAACTGTAACTCTCAGTAGACAATAGTTCACCCTGATGCCGGGCGCGGCGGCCGGGAACCTCGCCGGCCGGGAACCTCCCGGCCGGCTGGGAACCTCGCCGGCCGGCCGGATCTGGGCCGGTTAGCTCTGGCTGAGCGTGGTGTTCTGCCCGGTAGCGGTGATCATCAGGCCCTGCTGGGTGACGCTGACGCTCTGGATCGACACGCCGGCCGGGAGCTTCGGGATGGTGATGCTGAAGTTCATCAGGTTGCCGAGGACCGAGGACGGTATCCCGCCCGCGTCGATGATGCGGATGTTGACCTGGTTGCTCCCCGACTTGGTGACCTGGGCGGTGGCCGTGTCACTGAACGGGCCGAGGCTCACCGTGGCCTTGATCTGGTTCGGGCCGTCAGCGGACAGCGTGATGCCCTGCGGCACGCCGCCCGCGTTGGCCAGTGCCGTGAACGTGATCAGGGCCGAGGCGGTGAACTGATCGATCGTCGCGCTGTTGAACCCGTGGATGTGGAATCCGTGCAGCGTGGCGTTGAGGCTGGCGATCTCGAGCAGCCCGGAGCCGGCGCTGCTGGACTTAATGGTCTCATTGCTGGCCGTGATGGTCACGGTGTGGAAGTCGCGGGCGGCCAGCTGGGTCAGGAACGGGAAGCCCGCGATGTTCACGTGCGGCTTGCCCGACAGGTCAAGCGACGACTGGAACTGGCTGGCAAACTGGTTCTCGGTGTACGCGTTGGCCACCCGGTCACCCACCACGAGCACCACGATGATCACGATCACGGTGATCACGGCGATCCGCGGGCCTCGCCGGCGCCTGGCGACCACCGGGGGCGGCGGTCCCTGGGGTGGCGGTCCCTGGGGTGGCGGTCCCTGGGGCGGCGGTCCCTGGGGCGGTCGTGGCTGCTGCCACCAGTCGGGCACCGGCTGGGTGGGGTCGGCGCTCATGACCGGCCTGCCCATGAATCGATCACGGTAGCCACATCCTCACGATACGTATCCACGAGAATCATTTTTCCCACCCCTGCAGTTCGCTCAGTGACAGTGGATTACGCGGAGCCACAAGCAGCCGGGGCTCACGTGCGGCTTGATTGATATGCCGGACGTTCCAGTATCAAGGGTGTCCATGACCCAATATGCCAAAACGCGCCGTCAACGTGAATGGTCTAGCCGATTCCCGTTTACGGCAAGCGGCTCTACACTCTGAACATGCCACCGGAGCATTCAGATTGGTCTGGCCAGCAGCAGCCGCAGGCCGGACCACCGCACGCCGTGCCCACCCAGGCCGCGATGTCCTCGGCCGGGCTGGCCGAGGCGCCCGCCGTACCCGTGCTCGTGGTGCGGACCCGGCGCGACGACCACACGCTGCACGGCGGGACGACCTACCACATAGGCCGCGACCCCCAGGCCGACATCGTCATCGCCGACTCCCGGGTCTCGTGGCGGCACGGACAGCTGCGGGTCGACGGTGACCGGTGGGTGCTGGAGGACACCGGAAGCACCAACGGGACGTTCGTCGGCCTGCAGCGGGTCGAGCGGGTCATGATCACCTCCGATTGCGTGATCCGGCTGGGCAACCCGGACGACGGGCCGCTGCTGCGCTGCATGCCCCAGGCGGCCGCGCCGGCGCCCGGTGTCCTGCGGGACGGGGCCGCGCACGCCGCCCCGCACGCGCCCGCCGACCCCGGGCCGCCTACGCCGGTGGAGCCGATCGAGCCGATCCGGCCCGCCGACCCGGCCCCGCGGCATGCCGCTACGCCGCGTCATCCGGGCGAGATGGGCGGAGGCCGCCCGCCCATGCCGCAGCAGCCATCCCCCCGGCCCCAGCCCCAGCCCCAGCCCCAGCCCCAGCCGCAGGCCTGGCAGCAGCCCGCTCAGCCGCAAGCCCCGCAGCCCCGGCACCGGCAGGCCCCACAGCCGCAAACCCCGCAAACCCCGCAAACCCCGCAAACCCCGGCGGCCCCGCAGGCCCCGGTCGGCGACATGCCCAGCGTGGACTTCCGGCCCACGGCCCGGATGCCGCTGCCCGTCAAGGCGCTGCGCATCGGCCGCACCCCGGACAACGACCTGGTCCTGCCTGACCTGGATGTGTCCCGGCACCACGCCGAACTGCGCCGCTCGCCCAACGGGGCGTACGAGATCGTCGACCTGGGCAGCCACAACGGCACGTTCGTCAACGGAAAGCGGGTCTCCTCCGCGG
The DNA here is from genome assembly GCA_963835775.1 of uncultured Actinomycetes bacterium. GTDB lineage: Bacteria > Actinomycetota > Actinomycetes > Streptosporangiales > Streptosporangiaceae > Palsa-504. The sequence goes on from CAWIHB010000024.1 coordinate 595,059, forward strand.
TGCTGAGCGAGACCGACATCGTCAGCATCGGCCACTCGACGTTCCGGCTGGCCGGCGGCGAACTGCGGCAGTACGTCGACGCGGGCGAGGTCACCTTCAGCGCGCAGGACCTGGTCGTCACGGTGGGCGGCGGCAAGGTGCTGCTCGACCACGTGACGTTCCCGATCCCGGCGAAGTGCCTGCTCGGCGTCATCGGGCCCAGTGGCGCGGGCAAGTCGACGCTGCTCGGCGCGCTGACCGGGACGCGCCCCGCGGACACCGGCACCGTGCTGTACGACAACCGCGACCTGTACCGGGATTACGCCGAGCTCCGCTACCGGATCGGCCTGGTGCCGCAGGAAAGCGTGCTGCACACCCAGCTGACGGCCCGGCGCGCGCTGCAGTACTCCGCCGAGCTCCGTTTCCCGGCCGACACCACGGCCAGCGAGCGGGACGCCCGGGTCGACGAGGTGATGGGCGAGCTCGGCCTGACCAAGCACGCCAACACGCGCGCCGACCGGCTCTCCGGCGGGCAGCTCAAGCGGGTCAACATCGCCCAGGAGCTGCTGACCAAGCCGTCGCTGCTGTTCCTCGACGAGCCCACCTCAGGCCTGGACCCCGGCCTGGACAAGTCCGTCATGGAGCAGATGCGGGACCTGGCTCACGACGGCCGGACCGTCATCGTGGTCACGCACAGCGTCCTCAACCTGGACACGTGCGACCGGCTGCTGGTCCTGGTCCCCGGCGGGCGGATCGCGTTCTACGGCCCGCCGACCGATGGGCTCGCCTACTTCGGCAAGACCCGGTGGGACGACGTGTTCCAGGAGTTCGACCGCTACCCGGACCGCGACTGGGCCGCCGAGTACGCCGCCTCCCCGGCCTGCGCCCAGTACGTGCTGGACCAGCGGGCCAAGCCGCCGCCGCCCCAGGGCCCGCAGCAGATAGCCGAGGCGCAGGTTCACCGGCGCGGCGCGCTGCAGCAGCTGGCTACGCTGACCCGGCGGTACATGCGGGTGATCGCGTCGGATCGCGGCTTCCTGATCTCCATGGCGGTGGCGCCGTTCGTCCTCGGAGCGTTCGTCCACCTGCTGGGGACGGCGCAAGGCCTGGCGCCGGCGCCGCCCACCGGCAACAAGAACGCATCGACGGTGCTGCTGATACTCGTCGTCTGCGCCTGCCTGTCCGGGACCGCCAGCTCAATCTGGGAACTGGTCAAGGAACGCCCGATCTACATGCGAGAACGGGCGGCGGGCCTGTCGTCCGGCGCCTACCTGGTTTCCAAGCTGGTGATACTCGGCGCCATCAGCATCGTGCAGTCGGTCATCCTCGTATTCGTCGGGCTGGTTGGGGCCCGGATGCCGCGCCATGGCGCCATTCCCGGGATCCCGCCGCTGATCGAGATCATGATCGCCGTGGCGGCGCTCTCCCTGGCCTCGATGTGCGTGGGCCTGCTCGTGTCGGCTCTGGTGAGCACGTCGGAGAAGGCAGTCCCCTTCCTCGTGATGCTCACCCTCGCCCAGGTCATCCTGTCCGGTGCCCTGGTGCCGCTGGCCGGTAAGGCGGGACTGGAGCAGCTCGCCTGGCTGGCTCCTTCCCGCTGGGGGTTCGGTGCGCTCGCGTCCACCGTGAACCTCAACGTCATCAGCCCGGCCGGCACCACCACCGATCCCGTGTGGAACCAGTCGGCGGGGAACTGGCTGCACGACATGGGCCTAGTGATCGCACTGGCAGTGCTCTACATGCTGATCACGTGGTATTCCCTGCACCGCCTCGGCCCGCGCCGCCGCAAGGGCTGAGGCCAGCCGGAGACGCGGGTTCAGCTCGCCCGGCATCACCCCGCTGAGCTCCAGCCCGTAGGCTGGCGGGGTGGCTGACCGGACGCTCGAGGCACGGACCCTGCTGGGGCGGTTCCCGCTGATAGATGGGCATAACGACCTGCCTTGGGCGCTGCGCGTACGAGCCGGCGGGGACGCGGGGCAGGTCCGGCTGACTGGTGCTAGCCAAGCGGCCAGCGACGACCCGGCCCAGGTAAACCTGGCCGCGCCGGTCACCGGCACCCATACTGACCTGCCCCGGCTCGCGGCGGGCGGGGTGGGCGCCCAGTTCTGGTCGGTCTACGTGCCGTCCTCGCTGGCCGGGGAGAGCGCCGTGACCACCGTGCTCGAGCAGATCGACCTGGCCCGCCGGATGATCGCGCGTTACCCCCGGGCCCTGGAGCTCGCGCTGACCGCGGACGACGTGGATCGGGTCTTCGCTTCCGGCCGGGTCGCGTCGCTGCTCGGCGCCGAAGGCGGCCACGCCATCGCCGGGTCCCTCGGCGTGCTGCGGATGCTGTACGCCCTCGGTGTCAGATACATGACGCTGACCCACAACAACAACGTCGGCTGGGCCGACTCGGCCACCGACGTCCCGGAGGCCGGCGGGCTGACCGATTTCGGCCGGGACGTGGTACGCGAGATGCAGCGGCTCGGCATGCTGGTCGACCTGTCGCACGTGGCCCCGGGCACGATGCGCGACGCGCTGGAGGTGGCCGCGGCCCCGGTCATCTTCTCGCACAGCTCCGCCCGGGCCATCTGCGACAGCCCGCGCAACGTACCCGACGACGTGCTGGCCCGGCTGGCCGCCAACGGCGGCGTCTGCATGATCACCTTCGTGCCCGCCTTCGTCGCCCAGGAGTGCGCCGACTGGATGACGGGCCTCAAAGCCGAGGCCGGCCGCCGCGGCCTGGACCCCAGAGACCTGAGCAAGCTGCATAGCATCAAGCCCGAGTGGGAGGCCGCCCAACCGGTGCCCCGGGCCACGCTGGCCCAGGTCGCGGACCACGTCGAGCATGTCCGCCGGGTCGCAGGCCTGGAGCACGTCGGGATCGGCGGCGACTTCGACGGCACCCCCGATGTCACGGTCGGCCTGGAGGACGTGTCCACCTACCCGGCCCTGTTCGCCGAGCTCCTGGCCCGCGGCTGGTCGGAGCCGGACTGCGCCGCCCTGGCGGGCGGTAACCTGCTGCGCGTCCTGCGCGACGCCGAGTCGGTCGCCGCCCGCGCGAGCTGAAGCGCCGGCGGCCCCGGATCAAGAGGCCGGATCAAAAGGCCCGGATCAAAGGCCCGGATCAAGAGGCCCGGATCAAGAGTCGGAGAAAGCGACAGAGAAAGAGGCTGAGATGCCGTGGTTCCCTGAGTTCGTCAGCGCCGTGGAACTGGCCCGCCTGCAGGACCGCGCCGCTGGCCAGGCCGATCCGGTCGCGCAGTATCTCCGGGCGCTTGACACCGGTGACCCCCGCGAACTCGAGACCGCGTGGCCCGGCGAGGTCGTGATCCACGACCCGAAGGCCGGCGAGATCCGCGGCCACCGGAAGCTGCGGGAGTTCGTCCGGCACAATCAGTCCTGGCTGGGCGGGCTGCACCTGAGGACCGAGACCGTCGCGTCGACCGCCGCCGGCCGCCGGGCCGTGGTCGAACTGCTGGCGCACCTGCCCAACGGCGGCCCCGAGCTGCTCTGGCCGGTGGCGGTCGTGGCCGAGTCCCCAGATGACCGGTCGGTGGTGTTCCGCACCTACTGCCGGCCGTGGCCGATCACCGGGCCCCATAAGGTCAGGCCGCCCATCCTCGAGCCCGGGCCCGCCCGCCTCGACGGGATCGTCGCCCCCTACCAGGCCGCGCTCGAGGCGGGCGATACCGAGACGATCGTGGGCACCTTCGGGCCGGAGGGATACTACCGTGAGCCCGGCGGCCCGCAGCCCACCCACCGCGGCCGCGGCGAGCTCCGCTCGTTCTTCGCCAAGACCTTCGGCGCGGGCGGCGGCATCAGCCTCCAGCACTGCGCCGTGACCGACGACGGCGTGCGCTGCGCCGTGGAATTCAACTGCATGCGGTGGGGCCGCCACGATCTGCCGCCCCAGGCCGGACTCGGTGTCTACGAGCGCGGCCCGGACGGGCTGCTGGCCGCCGCCCGCGTCTACGACGACATCGAGCCACCCGTCAGCTACGGCTAAGATTCCACGCGATGACTGCCCATACCCGGCCGCTCCCGGCGAGCGCCGTTCCCGACGGCCCGGCCCAGGCCGGCGCCACACAGGCCGGCGCGACACAGGCCGGCGCGGCACAGGCCGGCCCGGCCCGGGCCGGCGCGACCCGGATCCGCCCGGCCGGAACCCTGCGCCTGCTGACCTGGCCGGCGCTGGCGGCATCAGGAGCGGAAGCGGCGGTCACCACCCGGGACGGCGGAGTGTCGTCCGGGCCGTACGCCACGCTGAACCTGAGCCTGAGCGTCGGCGACGAACCGGCCCGGGTGCTGGAGAACCGGCGGCGGCTCGCGGCCGCCCTGAACGCCCGCCCGGACAACTTCGTCTTCGCGCGCCAGGTGCACGCGGCGGGAGTGCGGGTGGTCGGCGAGGCGGACCGGGGGAGCGGTGCCTACACCCTGGACGGCGCCATCGCCGATGCGGACGCCCTGGTCACCACGACCCCCGGCCTGGTGCTGGCCATCCTGGCCGCCGATTGCGTGCCCATCGTGCTGCACGACCCGGTAGCTGGCGTGCTGGCCTGCGTGCACGCGGGCTGGCGCGGCACCGTGGCCCGGGCGCCCGCCGCGGCGATCGCCGTCATGCAGTCCCTCGGCTCGCGCCCGGCTGACGTGATCGCCGGCGTCGGCCCGGCCATCGCCCAGGACCGCTACCAGGTCGGCCCCGAGGTCCACGGCGCCGTCACCGCGGCCTTCGGCCCGGCCGCCGGGGCCCTCATCTGCCCCGACCCCGTCCCGGACCGGTGGCGGCTCGACCTGTGGGCGGCGAACCGCCTGGTGCTGCGCGAGGCCGGCGTCCCCGACGCCCAGATCCACGTCACCGGCCTGCCCACCGGACCCGCTAGCCCCGCCGAGCCCGGTAGCGGCTACTTCTTCAGCGACCGGGCCGCCCGCCCGTGCGGCCGCCTCGCCCTGGTCGCGCGGCTGCGCGCCGCCGGCCGCCCACCCGTGGAGGTGACGACGTAATGGATCCGGCTGGCCGCGGTCACCTGTTCCGCTACGAGTCCTTCGCCACCGACGCCGAGCGCGGGCTGCTGACCTGCCGCTACTGGCTGGACGGCCGGGAGTTCGCGGAACGCTTCATGCTGCCGCCCGGCCCGCGCTGGCATACCGCCGAAGCCCGGGCCGCGGCCCGCCTGGTGTTCCTGCTGGCCGGTGTCTCCTACTACAAGACCGCGGCGCCGCCGGTCATCGACCTGGGCGGCACCGTGCTGACCGAGACCGAGCTGGCCTTCCTGCGCGAGTTCTACCTGCAGGGCCTGGGCGAGTTCGCCTACCGCAACGCCCTGGATCTGTCCGGAATTGTGTTGGTCTCGGGGGGACGACCCCCCCAAACCCCCCCGCCGCTCTTCCCGGGGGGACGACCCCCCCAAACCCCCCCGCTCACGGGGGGCTACCCGCCCCCCGTACCCCCCGGCCCCCCGGGCGCCCCAAGGGGCCGCGCCCTGGTGCCGTTCGGCGGCGGGATCGACTCGATCGTGGTGGTGGAGCGAATCCGGCGGCTGGCCGACGCCGCGCTGTTCGTGGTGAACCGGCCGTCCGACCGGTTCGAGGCCATCGAGGCGCCGGCCGCGGTCACCGGCCTGCCCATCGTGCGGGCCGAGCGGGAGATCGATCCGCAGCTGCTGTGCTCGGCCGAGCTCGGTTTCCTGAACGGGCACGTGCCGGTGACCGGGATCCTGTCCGCCCTCGCCGTGCTGGCCGCCGTGCTCACCGAGCGGGACGCGGTCGTCATGTCCAACGAGTGGTCGGCGTCCGTCCCGACGCTGGAGTACCAGGGCCAGCCGGTGAACCACCAGTACTCCAAGAGCGCGTCGTTCGAGGCCGCCCTCCGCCAGGTGCTGGCGGCCATCCCGGCCCGGATGCCGGAGTACTTCTCCTGGCTGCGGGACCGGACCGAGCTGTGGGTCGGCCAGGAGTTCGGGGCCCTGGCGGGGTACCACGGCTCGTTCCGCAGCTGTAACAAGGCCTTCTACAGCGACCCGGGCCGGAGGCTCGACCACTGGTGCGGGCAGTGCGACAAGTGCTGCTTCATCGACCTGATCCTGGCGCCGTTCCTGCCCACCGAGGCGCTGCGGCAGATCTTCAAGTTCACCGGCGAGCCGCTGGCGGATCCCGGGCTGGCCGGGAAGTTCCGGGCCCTGCTCGGCGCGGGGGCCAAGCCCTTCGAATGCGTGGGCGAGGTCACCGAGTGCCGGGCCGCGGTCCTGCTGGCCGCCCGCCGGGACGACCGGGCCGGCGGCCGCCTGCTGCAGGACCTGGCCGCCGAGGTGGCCGGCTGGCCGGACGCGCCCACCGACGCGGACGCCGCCGCCATGCTGCGGCCGGTCGGCGAGAGCTTCGTCCCGGTCGGCTACCGATGATGGCGGAACGGCCCAAGCTCTCCTGGTCCGATTTGCCCGGAGCCCGGGTCGGCGTCTGGGGCCTGGGCCGCGAAGGCCATGCCAACCTGCGCAAGCTCCGCACCCTGGGCGTGACCCCGGTCCTGGTCGATGACCAGCCGGATCCGGGATCGTGGACGCTTACCTCCCCTATAGGGGGAGTAACGGTCCACGATGATGGCAGCGGCGTGCTGGCGACAGGGGAGGGGGGGCTGGCGGCGCTGGAGCAGTGCGACGTGGTGGTCAAGACGCCGGGCATCAGCCGGTACCGGCCCGAGGTGGCCCGGCTGTCCGGGCTGGGCATCCCGGTGGTGGGCGGGCTGGGTCTGTGGCTGGCCGAGATGGACCTGCGCCGCGTCCTGGTCGTGACCGGGACCAAGGGCAAGAGCACCACCTCGTCGCTGACCGGGCACCTGCTGACCGGGCTGGGGTACCGGTGCCTGGTCGGCGGCAACATCGGCGTGGTGCCCTACGACCCGGACCAGCCAGGCGACTACGACTACTGGGTCATCGAGGTGTCCAGCTACCAGGCCACCGACCTGCCCTGCTCGCCGCCCGTGGTCGCGGTCACCTCGCTGCACCCCGACCACCTGGACTGGCACGGGGGAGTCGAGCAGTACTACCGGGACAAGCTGTCCGCCTGCTCCCAGCCCGGGGCCGAACTGACCGTGGCCAACGGCGACAGCGACCTGCTCCGCCAGCACGCCGGCCTGCTCGGGCCGCGGGTGCAGTGGGTCGGCGAAGATGACGATCCGGCCGCGGACTGGATGGCGCCGCTCGGCCTGCCCGGCCGGCACAACCGGCGCAACGCGCTGATCGCCCGGTGCTGCCTGGCCGCCCTGGGCGTGCCCGGGGCCCGCGACGACCGGGCGCTGCGCCAGGCGGCGGCCGGCTACCAGCCGCTGCCGAGCCGGCTGACCACGATCGGCACCGCCGGCGGGGTCGCGTTCGTCGACGACAGCCTGTCCACCAACGTGCTGCCCACGCTGGCCGCGCTGGACGCGTTCCCGGGCCGCCGGGTCGCGCTGATCGTGGGCGGGCACGACCGCGGCATCGACTACGCGCCGCTGGCCGCGGGCATCCTGGCCCGGCAGGCGCCGACCCGCGTGCTCACCCTCCCCGACAGCGGTCCCCGCATCCGTGCCGAGATCGAGGCCGCCCAGGCCACGGCACACGCCCAGGCCACGGCACACGCCCGGACCGCGACGACCGTGACCGACTGTCCCGACCTGGAGGCCGCCGTGGCCGCCGGGTTCGGCTGGGCCCGGCCGGACGGGATCGTGCTGCTGTCGCCCGCCGCGCCGAGCTTCGGCCGGTTCCGTGACTACCGGGACCGCAGCGAGGCCTTCGCCCGCGCCACGCGCGCGATCACCTAGCCGCCGCGGCCCGACCCGACCGGCCCGCCGGACCGCGGTCAGTCGGTCACGGTCAGTCGGTCACGGTCAGGCCCAGGTGCCGGGCCAGCAGCGGGGCCAGCTCGACCAGCTGGACGGTGTCGATGGTGGCGCCGCGCAGCGAGTCATACCCGGCCGTGATGCCCAGCCGGGCGCCGCGCAGGTCCACGTCGGTGCAGGTCACCTTCGTGAAGTCGGCCCGGGTCAGGGTACTGCCGGCGAAGCTGACCCGCTGCAGCCTGGCCCCGCCGAAGTCCGCGTCGAGCAGCACGCAGTTCTCGAACGTCACGTCCATGAGCGAGCCGCTGCGGAAGTTCACCGAGTCGAGCTTGCTGTCCCGGAACACGACGCGGCGCAGCCCGGCCGAGAAGGCCTGCACGCCGGCCAGCGCGCAGCCGGCCAGGGTGACGTCCTGCCAGGCGGTCTCGGCCAGGTCGGTGGCCACGAACCGGACCTCCCGCATGGCGACGTCGGTGAACCGGCACTTGCGCAGCCGCCCGCCGCCGAACGACACCGAGCCGAACGCGCAGTCCATGAAGTGGCACGACGCCGCGTCAGCGTCGTCGAACGAGACGCCGGCGAACTCCAGCGCCTCGTAGTCCTCGTCCGGCTCGAGCTCGCCGCCGAAGGTAACCTCGCCTGCCATGCCGCCGACCCTACCGCCCGGCCCTGATGGACCTGGACAGGCGGCACCCGCGAGCCGCGCGATATCGCGCGATAAGGTTTGCTGATGCCGATCTACGCCCTGGGCGCCATGATCAATCCATGATCGACGGCCTGGCGGTGGTCGACGCCCACATGCACGTGCCCCGGCTGAGCACGGTGGCCCCGGCCTGGATGCAGTGGGCCGCCGACTTCGGCCAGGACTCCGGCTGGCGGGACGTGTTCGACGCCGACGGCGACCCGGTGCCGGCCCGGCTGGACGCACTGCTCGAGGCCGAGGGCGTCGATGTCGCGCTGCTGTTCGCCGAGTACAGCCCGCGGGCCACCGGGATCCAGGCCATCGAGGACCTGCTGCCGATCATCGGCTACAACCCCCGCCGGTACCGGCTGGTGGCCAACGTCAACCCGCTGCTGCACACCCCGCCGGTCGCCGAGGCCGAACGCCAGCTCGACCTGGGCGCGGTTGCGGTCAAGGTGCACCCGGTGCACGGCGGCTTCGCCGCCGACCGGGCGGACCTGTACCCGGTCTACGAGCTGTGCGCCGCGCGCGGCGTGCCGGTCGTGGTGCACACCGGCGGCAGCATCTTCCCCGGCTCCCAGTCCGAGGCCGGCGACCCTAAGCTGCTGGACGCCATCCTCCGCGACTTCCCCGGGGTCCAGTTCGTGCTGGCCCACGGCGGCCGCGGCGGCTGGTACGCCGACGCGGCCCGGATGGCGCTGGAGCGGGACAACGTATGGCTGGACCTGGCCGGCCTGCCGCCCAAGCGGCTGCCCGCCTACTACGCCGGCTTCGACCTGCCCGCCGTGGCCGCCAAGTGGATCTTCGGCACCGACTGGCCCGGCGTGCCCGGCACGGCCAGGAACGTCCGCGCCCTGGCGGACCTGGGCCTGCCCGATGAGGTCCTGGCCGCCGTGCTGTCCGGCCATGCGGGCCGGGTCTATCCGGGCGTGATCGCGGAGTAGCCCGCCATCCCCGCTTCCGGGCCGAGCAGCCGCTGCAGCAGCACCATCTCGGAACTGTCCAGGTCGGCCGGGTCAGAAAGCCGCCGCAGGCTGTCCCGGCTGACCGGCCTGGCAGCGGATCGCGGACACCGTCCCGCACCGTGGACAGATAACAACTCAGTGCCAATCATGTGCCCGGGGCCGCAATGATGTTCAGACGTCCGGCGCGGCGGCAGTAGTCCGGTGGACGGCTACCATACGATCAACGCGCGTCGTCACCGCCCATGCGTCACGCGGCGAGCAGAAACTAGCCGTCAGCAGTGCACGTTGTCCTTGATACCCGCACAGTTTTACCTAGCGAAGACAGAGCACCGTGGACCTGGATGTGGACTACGCGACCACCCTCGTGGCTGCGTTGCTGCTCGGGGCGGGCTTCGTGCTCCAGCAGTACGCCGCCCAGCAGGAACCCGACTCGCGTTTCCTGTCCTGGCGCATGCTGACCGATCTGCTGGGCAAGCCGCGGTGGCTGCTCGGCATCGGGTGCATGGTGGCCGGCTACCTGGTCGCCGCCTGGTCCATCGGCCATCTCGAGCTGACCTTGGTGGAGCCGCTGCTGACCACCTACCTGGTGTTCGCGCTGTTCCTGGCCGTGCCCATGTCCCGGCAGGCGGTCAAGGCGGCCGAGGTGGCGGGCGCGCTCATCCTGTGCGCCGGCGTGGCCCTGGTGTCGGTCACGCGTTCCGCCACGCCCATCGGCCTGTCGTTCGGCTCGTTCTCGCACTGGTACGCGGCCGCCATCATCGCCGCCATCGCGGCCGTCGCCGTGCTGATCGGGCAGCGCAGGAAAGGGCAGGTCCGCGCCACCATGACCGGCCTCGGGCCGGCCTGGTGTTCGGCATCCAGGACGCGCTGACCCGGCAGACGCTGGAGAGCATCCAGTACACCTCCTGGACCGTCCTGTTCTCCACCTGGTCGGCCTACGCCCTGGTGGGTGCGGGCATCGTCGGCATCTGGCTGATGCAGAACGCGTTCAGCGCCGGGCCGCTGCACTGGTCGCTGCCCACCATCGCGGCGGGCGAGCCGGTGGCCGGGATCGCGCTCGGCATCCTGGTCTTCGGGGACCGGATCCAGATCTCGGCCGGCGAGCTGGCCATCGAGGCCGGCGGGATCGCCGCGCTGATCGTGGGGGTGGTCGCGGTGGCGCGCTCGTCGGCGTTCCGCGGGCTGCAGAAGATCACCGGCGCCATCCACCCCGGCGCGGACGCGGCCGGCCCGGATAATCACCTCAGCACGGGCGACCACCCCACCCTCAGCCCGTCACCGAACGGCCAGCACCCGCCCGGCCCCGGGCCTAGGAAGTTCTCCCGCCCGGCGCACCGGCGGCAGGTTCACGACTCGCCGTCGGGCGGCGACGTCCGCTGAGCCGGGACGCCGCCCAGCACGCCGGCGTGCGGCCGGACCCGTGCCCCGGTAGCCCAGCCCGCCCGTGACGCGCCGCGGTTCAGGACCTTGTCCAGCGCCGCGGTGATGCTCCCGTCGGTGTGGATCAGCCGCCTGACGATCACGATCATCGACGGCATGGCCCAGAAGTCGCCGCATACCCACAGGATCGCCGCGCCGATCTGCTGGTCGGCGAACGGCGGCAGGGTGACGCCGGGCACGTGGTCGTAGACCGAGTACACCGAGTGCGAGGCGAAGATGCTCAGCGCCATGGCGATGAAGATCATCACGAAGTTTGTGCCCAGCAGCGCGGCGGCCTGGGACACCAGCGGCATCCGGCGGCGGAACGGCGGCGACGGGATGAACTGCAGCCAGAACAGCACGCCGGCCGTGAAGAAACTGGCGTGCATCAGCCAGACGTGCACGGCCTGGTTGTTCTCCGCCAGGTCATAGGGCCCGGGCAGGTGCCAGAAGATCATCACCGCGTTGAACAGCGCCACCGACACCCAGGGCCGGACGAAGAACCCGCCGGCCGCGCGCAGCGGCCGCGACCAGCCGCCCGCCAGCACGCCCCGGGTCACGCTGCGCCCGGACCGGCCGGGCAGTGCCCAATTCAGGGCATCAAGCAGCGGCTGCCACGGCGCGCCCGCCACGATCAGCGACGGCGCGGCGAACATGAGCAGCAGGTGCTGGATCATGTGCACGAAGAAGTAGTCGTCGGCCCAGTAGTCGATCGGCGAGGTCACCGCCAGCAGCAGCACCAGCAGCCCCGAGTAGAACCACAGCGACCGCAGCCGCCGCTGCCTGGTCCGCTCCGGCCGGGACCGCCGGGCCAGCCGCCGCAGCCCGATCTCGTGCCACACCACGACCGCGGCGGCCAGCACGACGAACGGGTCGAAGGACCAGTGCCCGGCCAGGTAGCTCATGACGGTATCTCCTAGCTTGGCCCTAGCCCGACGAGCCGTAGCTGATCGGCACGTTGGTGATGTAACTCATTGCCTAGCCCGAGGAGCCGTACGCGATCGGCACGGTGATCAGCTGGACCTTGGCCCACGCGCCGACCGTTAGCCGCCACACGGTCAGCTTCGAACCCGCCACCGCGAGCGCGTCGTAAGACCCGGACCCGGAGCCCGGCGCCAGCGTCGCGGTCCCCGTCGGCAGAGCCGGCAGCGCCCGCCAGGATCCGCCCGGCCCGCCGATCGTCTCGGCCCGGCCCCCGCCGACTAGCACCCACACACTGCCGCCCGGCCCGAACCCCGACGCGCTTACGCCCCCGACCGCCACCGGCGCGGAGACCGTCCAGCGCCCGCCGTCCGACCAGGCCGCCAGCAGGCTGGTCCCGGCCAGCAGCAGCGCCGCGTTGCCGTCGGCCGTGCTAGCCAGCGCCAGCACCTGCACCTGATCCTCGCCGAACCCGGCGGGCAGCACCGGCCCGGCCGCCTGCCACACCCCGCCGCTATCAGCGAAAACCCCGGCCACACCCCGCCGCATACAGCTTCCCGCCGCCATCGGGACATCATCTGGGCCGAACGAGACGGCGTTCACCGCCACCAGCCCGCACCGGCGTCCGGGGGCTGACGCCGCCAGGGCCGACTGCGTGGTCAGCCGCGACCACTGCCCGGCGGTCGCCGCCGCGGCGCTCGTCGCTGCCTGGATGCCCCCGTCGCCCAGCAGGGCCAGCGTCTGCCCCGACCGGGCGACTGCTATCGCGTCCGGCACGTCGGCCAGGTCAGCATCCAGCAGCCCCGGCGTCCACTTCTTGCCCGTGTCGCTGCTGGTGGCCAGCGGCGAGAAGGCCAGCTCCTGACTGGGCCTGAAGCCGACCAGGAGCGAAGTGCCGTCCGCGCCGCTGGCCGCGACCAGCCCGCCGTTGTCGGCCACGCCCTCGGGGGTGGCCAGCGACCAGCGGGTGGCGCCCGCGGGGCGGACGAACAGCTGCCAGAAGTTGTTCTCGTCGGCGGCCGACCCGCCCATGACCGCAACCGCCCAGGTGCCCTGCGGGGTGACCAGGGAGGTGGACAGCGGCGCGACCTGCACCCGCAGGCTGGGGGTAGTGGCCGGGATGGTCTGCGACCCGCAGCCCGCGACCAGCGAGGTCAGGGGGACCAGGCCCGCGCATAGCAGCGCGCGGACGGTGCCGGGCCGGAACCGCCGCATCACGAGTCGCTCAGCGCTTGGCGGGCATACTGGGTGAGCAGGACCGAGAATGAGGACCGGGTGGCGGTCGTGGCGGGCCCGGGATCACTGCTCGTTTCCTCGCGGATGTGCCCGGTGCGGTCGATGACCAGGGCCAGATCGCTGTGCGCGACCATCGCGCCCGCGGGCAGGTTCTGCACCTCGACCCCGTAATGCTGCCAGACCGCAGTGAGCTGGCTGAGCGATCCGCTCAGATACAGCCAGTTTGGCACGGTGTCCAGGCCCTCCTCGCGATCGAAGGCCCGGGTGAACGCGACCGACCGGTATGTCGGGTTGGCCACGACGGCGACCAGCTCGACGTCCTTGTCCGCCGACCCGAGCAGCACCCCCGTCTGTTTGAACTCCGCCCCGATGATCGGGCAGTCGCTGGTGCACACCGGGTCCAGGAAGGTCATCAACACCACCTTGCCGCGCAGGCTGGCCAGCGAGACCGGCTGGCCGTTCTGGTCGGTGAGCTGGAAGCCTGGCGCCGGGTAGTCCTCCGGGGCGCTGTTGCCCGCGATGGCCAGGGCCAGGATCGGGTCCGCGGTCCGGCTGGCCGCGGCCGCGGCCATCGGGGCCGCCCCGATCAAGATGATGGCCAGCGCGGCCACCGCACCGACCGACCGGGCGCTCGCGCTCGCCACCTTGCCGCTCAGCGCCCTGGGCGTCAGCGTCCTCAGCCCCCGCCGCCCATCCGCGCTAGGCCCGGCAGAAACCTCGTCCGCCGCGGCGGTCTCAGCCACCACCACCACCGCCGCTGGTGCCTCCTGCGGCGTGGGCGTCAGGGCCAGGTACCCCGTCCCGAACAGCAGCATCAGCGGGATCATGCTGTTCGGGTCGGTGCCGAGCCCGCCCAGGAAGCCGAGGTCCTGGACCAGCACCCAGTCGGCCAGGCCGAACACCACGCCGAACCACACCGCGTACCTGACCAGCCGGGGCCGGCCGGACAGGAAGATCGCGCCGGTCGCGGCCAGGACGATCACGACCACCAGGTTCACCGCGAAGCCGTTGCTGGCCGCGAACGCGCCGAAGTCGGCCACCAGGGCCGACAGGACGTGCGGCTGGGGAGTCGCGGCCATGCTCTGGACCATGCTGGCCAGCGTCCCCGGCGTGCCGTGGCTGACGCCCTGCCAGTAGCCGCGGCCGGGCCAGGCCTGCAGCACGGCCATGCCCAGGTAGAACAGCCCGAGGCCGGCCAGCAGCAGCCGTCCGAGCCGCGGGCTGCGCCAGGCGTCTTCCGGCAGCGCGACCAGCGCCCCGGCCACCACGTAGAGCAGGACCGCCCCGGGCGCCCCGGTCAGCCAGCTCAGCCCGGGCGCGAAGATCCCGCCGAACGACTCGCCGAATACCCACACCACCAGACCCCAGGCCACGGCGGCCAGGCCGGCCAGCCGGGACCACGGCCCGTGCGCCGCGACCAGCAGCCAGATGCCCAGCCCGACCTGGATCCACACCGAGGCCGCGGCCGACTGGATGGGGTGATAGGACCAGATGGTCCCGCCCCAGTTGACCACGTGCTGCACCCAGGGCGGCGACGAGCTCGCGATCGGCTCGATGACCTGCGCGGCCAGCCCGCCTGCCATCTTCGGCTGGGCCTGCAAGATCCCGTCCAGGATCCAGATCAGGCCGAACCCGACGCGCAGCAGCCGCCGTCCGGGAGCCTCCCAGACGCCTCCGCCGAGCCACGCCCAGCGCGCCCGGGCGCCATTACCTGGTCCGGCGGTACCTGATCCCGCGCTGCCCTCCGGCTTGGCCACCGGGGTGGTCAGCCGCCAGGTCCGAGCCGTGGCCCACAGCAGCCACAAGAAGGCCAGGATGATGACGGCAAGTCCGCCCTGGTGCAGCAGCGCCGACCGGAACGCGGCGACCAGCGTGGGGTCGGCCGGATTCAGGCCTGAATTCATGCCGGGCACCGCAGGCGCTCCTCTCCTCGGGCGCGACGGTTCGCGTGCGGCCAGGCCAGGTGTGCCTTCAGGCTAGTGCGTGTGGCCCCGGGCTGCTGCTGACCGCAGGGAACATGATGAAGATGTAATGGCCGAGCGGTCAGCTGTTGTTCTTGGCGGGGTCCAGGCCCCAGGCCGCGGCGGCGAACGCGGTCAGCGCGAACAGCACGAACGTCAGGACGTGCACGCTGGTGCAGTACAGGCAGATGCTGCCGATGATGAACAGCTCGGCGTAGATGAGGTAGAGCACGAAGCCGATGCCGACCACCGTCGAGGCCAGCCGGACGATGTGCACCTCGCGACGGCGCGACCGCCAGGCCCACGGGCTCATGGCCGCCACCGCGAACAGGAAGAAGGCCAGCCCGAGCACGGCCACCGGGATCCCGAACACGTAGGACTGCGGGCTGGTGGTCACCTTGGTGCAGTTCACCAGCCCGCTCTCCGAGCACCCGGCCAGCGCCGTCTCGGTGAAGTGCGCGATGGTCAGGTAGATCGAAACGCCCAGCCCGGCCATGGCCACCAGCCAGGTCACCAGCTGCAGCCAGAACGGGGCGGCCGGCCGCCTCTGCGTCCCGGCGCCGGTGAGCCCGTCCCTGAGCGCCTGCAGCCGCGAGCCGCCGCGCTCCGGCACCCCGGCCCGGGTGGCCACCGCGCCGCTGCGGGTCGCGCCCGCCACGCTCCGGCCTGCCCCGTTCGTGCCCGTGCCGTTCGTGCCCGCGCTGTTCGTCCCAGCGCCGTTCGTCCCAGCGCCGTTCGTGCCCGCGCTGTTCGTCCCAGCGCCGTTCGTCCCAGCGCCGTTCGTCCCAGCACTGGCGTTGCGGCGCGCGGCGCCGTTGCTCCCGCTGGCCTTGACCGCGGCCGGCGCCTTGACCGCGGTCGCGGCCTTGGCGGTGCTGGGCTTGGCGGTGCCGGTGTTGGCGGTGCCGGGCTTGGCGGTGCTGGTGTTGGCGGTGCTGCCGGCCTTGGCCGGGGCGCCGTTCCTGTTCCTGGCCGCGTTGGCCTGGGCGCGGGCGTTGCGGGCCCGGCTGGACTTCGAAGCTGTCATCCGAGCTTCGCCTCCGGTCGTGTCACGGCTGCTGTGACGTCAGATTTTACCCCGATGTGCTCAGGGCTGGCCTGGCGTCAGATCTGGCTTTCCAGGGACTGGACGGTCGAGGTGCATGCGCTGGCCGGCTGGTTACCGGTCATTTTGCAGATCGCCGCCGTGATGTAGTTGGCCGTCCCGAGGACCGCCTGGGCCACCGGGCTGCTGGCGTTGTGCAGGTCGGCCGCGACCGTGGCCCAGCTGAGCTTGCCCTGGCCCAGCACTCCGGCATCGTAGCTGGCCCCTTCGATCATGTAATGGTTGCCGAAGTCGATGAACGGGATCGACCCCTGCGCGCCGGCGTACTTGGTGACCAGGGCCTGCTGGGCCGAGGTGGGCGTCTCCAGGGTGGTGTACTCCCCGGTGGCGGTGTCCGGGATGTTGGTGTACTCCTCGACCGGCGTGAAGGTCAGGTACGGGCTGGAGTAGGTGGCGTGCAGGAACGTCCAGGTCGGCGTGTCCGGATACGGCTCGGCTTGGCCGGCTCCGTTCGCCACGGCGGAGTGCACCGTGGACAGGCCTGTGAACGTGCCGAACCGGCTCAGCGCCACGATCATCGCCCAGCGCTCGGCCGCGCAGTACGGGCAGTATTCGGCGCCGATGTAGAGCATCTCGGGCTTGCCGTTCGCCGTCAGGGTGGTCCCCTTGATCGAGGTCGGCTTGGCGGTGACCGCGCCGTTGCCGTCGCCCACGGCTTCGAGCGTGCTGGCGGGCACCGTCGTGACGTCGTGCACCACCGAGGCCAGCGCGGTGCCGGTCGGGCCGTTGGACAGGCCCTGCGCCGAGGTCCCCGCGGACGGCTTGTTGTTCAGCTTGATGATGACGAAGGTCAGCACGACCGCGGCGACGACGATGATGCTGCCGACGGCCAGCAGGATCCGCTTACGCTGCTCGGCCCGCCGGGCCGCCTCGCGCTGCGCGGCGATCTTCTCCCGGCGGTTGACCTCAACCTTGGCTCTGCTTGCCTTGCCCATAGCTCGCTACGTCCAACCCTCTGTTCAGCCAGCGGGGTCAGGCGTCGCCCGCTGGTTCGTGCTTGCGTCACCGCGCAAGAGTAGTCCGTCGATCCCGGTTACCGCGCTCTATCGTAGGCGGTCAGCCGCGCTGGTGGGCATTCGTGCGGGTGACTCTCGGCAAACCTGGAGGATTGGCCGGCCCGGCCCGGTCCGCCGGGTTCGGTTCGCTGGTTCGGTTCGCTGGGCAGAACCCGCCAGAGGTGACGTAACGGACAAGAAAGCCCGACAATTCAGTAAATGTCACCTGGTGCGCGGTCCAGCCGTTATACGCCTAGAGCTTGCCAAGAGGTGCCGGCCCTCACGGCAGGTAGTGAGGGGGGGTGCCGTGAGGGCCGACGACTCCGGGTCACCCGATGGGCCCGGAGGCCTTCAGGTGCCGGCCCGGATGCGGTACAACTGGTGGCGGTGTCCGTAGCTGGGTGTCAGCCACTCGGCGGTTCGTGTGGTAGCGAAAGATCCCGGCCGCTGGCCGTGCATCCCATGACCTCCCCGGCGCAGCTGAGCAGCCCGCGTCCCGCCAGCCCCGACGGTGCAGCCCACGAAAGGGCCGGGGCGGCCGACGGCGGTTTGCGCGGAGCCAAGTATTAAATGAGAGTCTCTATGCGATCTAGATTTTTTCTGGATGAGCGGCGCAAATCCCTGTAACCTCGGTAAAGGCGCTTCTGCCCGGGTGGGGGGCGGCAGTCTGTGAGCGGAAGGTCGGCATAAGCCGTGGTGTTGCGCGTCGGCGTGCTCGGGCCGGTTACGGCCTGGCACGACGAAGACGAACTGTCCGTGGGTCAGCCCAGGCAGCAGGCGGTGCTCGGTATCCTCGCCATGCGCGCCAACCGGGTGATCTCCCGCGGTGAGCTCGTCGACGCCGTTCTGGGGCCAGGATCCGCCCGCCAGCGCCGAGGGCGGGATCTACACCTACGTGGCCGGGCTGCGCCGGATCTTCGAGCCCGGCCGGTCGCTGCGCGGCCCCGGCCGCGTGCTGGTCTCCTCCGGCGCTGGATACGTGCTGCACCTGGTGCCCGGCCAGCCCGACGCCGTCGCCTTCGAGCAGCAATTGGACCGGGCCCGCCAGCTGCGCCGGGACCGTGATCTGGCCGGCGCGGTGGGCGCACTGGATTCCGCGCTCGGCCTCTGGCGGGGCATCGCGTTCGCCGGGGTGCCCGGGCCGTTCGCGGAGACCGAACAGGTGCGGCTGTCCGAGCTGCGCTCCGCCGCCGCCGAAGAACGGGCCGACGTCCAGCTCGCGCTGGGCCGTCACGAGGAAGTCATCCCCGACCTGACCGCCCTGGTGGCCGAGCATCCGCTGCGCGAGCGGATGCGCGGGCTGCTGATGATCGCGTTGTACCGCAGCGGGCGGCACGCCGAATCGCTGCGGGTCTTCGCCGGCGGCCGGCGGGTGCTGGCCGAGGAACTCGGCATCGACCCCGGCGGCGACCTGTCCCGCATCTACCAGCAGGTGCTGACCTCCGACCCCGCGCTGGACCTGCCCTCAGGCCAGCCGGGGGCCGGGACGCAGACCCCGAGCGGGCCGAACGCGGCCCGGCGAGCGGGGACCGGAACCCGCGGTTCGGGCCGCATCCCGCCGCCCGGCGGGCAGGTGGGTTCCGCGGACGGCACCGGCACCGGCCCGGAGCCGCCGTTGGCCGGCCACGCCGGCGGCATCCCCGTGCCCGCGCAGCTGCCGCTGGACGCGCAGGGCTTTTCCGGCCGCCACGAAGAGCTCCGCCAGCTGCACGCGCTGCTGCCGACGGCCGGGCCGGACGGCCTGGACGGATCGGTCCCCGTGGCCGTCATCTCGGGCACGGCCGGGGTGGGCAAGACCGCGCTGGCCATCCGCTTCGGCCGCCAGGTGGCCAGGCGCTTCCCCGACGGGCAGCTCTACGTCAACCTGCGTGGCCTCGACCCGGGCACGCCGCTGGAGCCGAGTGAGGCGCTGCGGTTCTTCCTCACCGCCCTCGGCGTGCCGCCCTACCGCATCGCGGTCGGCGCACAGGAGCGGGCCGCCCTGTACCGCAGCCTGCTCGATGGCAAGCAGATGCTGGTCGTGCTGGACAACGCGAGCAACGCGGCCCAGGTCCGGCCCCTGCTGCCCGGCTCGCCGGGCTGCCTGGTCGTGGTGACCAGCAGGAACCAGCTGGCCGGGCTGGTGGCCGCGGAGGGTGCCGCGCTGGTCACGCTGGATGTGCTGGCCGCCGACGAGGCCCTGGAGATGCTGGCCCGCAGGCTCGGCCAGGACCGGGTGGTGGCCGAGCCCGAGGCGGCGGCGCAGATCATCGAGTCCTGCGCCCGCTTGCCCCTGGCCCTGGCCATCGCGGTCGCTCGCGCGTCCAGCCGGCCCAAGCGGCCGCTGGCGGAACTGGCCGCAGAATTGCGTGACGCCCGCGGCTGCCTGGACGCGCTGGAGGCCGGCGACGAGGTCACCGACGTGCGCGCCGTGCTGTCCTGGTCCTACGACCAGCTCAGCCCGGCCGCCGCCCGGATGTTCCGCCTGCTCGGACTGCATCCGGGTCCGGACATCCCGCTGCCCGCGGCGGCCAGCCTGGCCGGGATACCCAGGTCCGAGGCGGGTGCCGCGCTGCGCGAGCTCACCCGGACGCACATGGTCGCCGAGCCCGCGCCCGGCCGCTTCGCCTTCCACGACCTGCTCCGCGTCTACGCCGCCGACCAGGCCGAGCGGTACGACTCCGCGGCGGACCGGCAGGCGGCCGCGCACCGGGTGCTCGATCACTACCTGCACACCTCGATGGCGGCCGCGCAGCGGTACAGCCCGTTCCGGTCGCCGCTGCGGCTGGCCGCCCCCCAGCCCGGCGTGCAGCCCGCCGACCTGGCCGACAAGGATCAGGCCATGGCCTGGTTCGACGCCGAGGTCGCGGTGCTGATGACGCTGATCGGCTACGCCAGCGCCAACGGCTACGACAGCCATGCCTGGCAGCTGCCCTGGACCCTGGGCCCGTTCTTCCACCGGCGTGGCCGGTGGCGGGACTACGCGTCCAGCCAGCGGACCGCGCTGGCCGCCGCGCAGCGCCTGGACGACCGGCTGGCCCTGGCGCACGCACACTACCTGCTGGGCCACGCGCAGTCGCAGATGAGCGACTACGACGCGGCCGAGCCGAACTTCCACCAGGCGCTGGACATCTTCCGCCAGCTGGAAGACCGGGCTAATGAGGCGGTCGTGCTGAACGGCCTGGCCGGCATGCTGGAGCGCCAGGAGCGCTACCCGGAGGCGCTGGCCGTCGCCCTGGACGCGCTGCGGATGCTCAGGGCGGTCGGGCACTGGTGGACCCAGGCCACCCTGGAAAACGGCGTCGGCTGGCTGTACGCCCACCTGGGTCAGTACCACGACGCGCTGACCCACTGCCAGCGGGCGCTGAGCCTGCACCGGGAATCGGGTCACCGCGGCGGTGCGGCCGACACCCTGGACAGCCTGGGCTTCATCTACCTGCACCTGGGTGACCTGGCCCAGGCCAAGGCCCACTACCAGCAGGCCATCGACGCCTCCCGCGAGATCGGGGCGCCGCTCGGCCAGGGCAACTCGCTGTCCGGGATGGGCGACGTCCTGCTGGCCGAGGGCCACCCCGAGCAGGCCCGGGCCTGCTACCTGCAGGCCATCGCCATCCTCGACACGCTGCCGCACGCGCTCGCCGATGGGGTCCGGGCCAAGCTGCGCGAACTGGAGGCCCGCGAGCCGACCGGCACCGTGACCGGGGCAGCTACCACGGCCCGTTAGGTATAAAGGGAAAGGGCTCTGGGGGGTCCGAGCCTGTACTGGGGCAAATGCGGTAAATCGGGCGAGTGGAAGGTGCGCGGGCGCATGCTGGCACTACTGGTCGAGAACATCCACCCGGATGCGGCGGCACGGCTGGCCAAGGAGGGGTACGAGATCGAGACCCGGTCGCGCGCGCTGGACGAGGACGAGCTCATAGAGGCCCTGCGCGGGGTGAGCCTGCTCGGCATCAGGTCCGGGACCTACGTCACCGACCGGGTCCTGGGCAGCGCGCCCGGCCTGATCGCGATCGGCGCGTTCTCGATTGGCGTCAACCAGATCGACCTGGCCGCGGCCAGCAGGCACGGCGTCGCGGTGTTCAACGCGCCGTTCTCCAACACGCGCAGCGTGGTGGAGCTCGCCCTGGCCGAGATCATCGCCATGGCCCGGCGGCTGCCGGAGAAGAACGCCAAGATGCATGCGGGCGTGTGGGACAAGTCCGCCGCCGGGAGCCATGAGGTGCGCGGCCGCAAGCTGGGCATCGTGGGCTACGGCAACATCGGCACCCAGCTGTCCGTGCTGGCCGAGAACCTGGGCATGACCGTCTACTTCTACGACATCGCCGACAAGCTGGCCCTGGGCAACGCGCGGCGCTGCTCCACCCTGGCCGAGCTGCTCGATTCGGTGGAGGCCGTCACCTTGCACGTGGACGGGCGCGACGGTAACCGCGGTTTCTTCGGCGCGGCCGAGTTCGCCGCGATGCGGCCGCGGTCGCTGTTCCTCAACCTGTCCCGCGGGTTCGTGGTCGACCATGCGGCGCTGCGCCGCAACATCGAATCCGGCCACATCGCCGGGGCGGCCATCGACGTCTTCCCTGCCGAGCCGAAGGGCAACGACGAGGAGTTCGTCTCGGCGTTGCGCGGGCTGCCCAACGTCATCCTCACCCCGCACATCGGCGGGTCGACCGAGGAGGCCCAGCAGGACATCGGCGAGTTCGTGGCGAACAAGCTGGTCGATTACGTCACCTCCGGCGCCACCTCGCTGAGCGTGAACCTGCCCGACATCGCGCTGCCGGCCGTAGCCGGCGTGCACCGGCTGGTCCACCTGCACCAGAACGTGCCCGGCGTGCTGGCCTCGATCAACCGGGTGCTGGCCGAGCACGGCGTCAACGTCGAGGGCCAGCTGCTGCGGACCAGGGACGAGTACGGCTACGTGCTGACCGACATCGGCTCGGAGTACAGCGAGGACGTCCTCGCCGAACTGCGCGCCATGCCCGTCACCATCCGCCTCCGCACGCTCCGCTCCCCCTGACGCGACCGGCGCGCCCGCGTCACGGAACCCGGGACCTTAGGCGGCGCCGTGCCTCCAGCGCCCGCCTCCGGTTCCTTACCGGCGGCGGTAGGCGGCAGATCGATGCTGTATGTCCTGCACGATGACCGCACGCTTTGCCTCGTCGATCCGGTACAGGATGCGCCACTGGGTGCCGAGCCGCGCACTGTGGAAGCCTGCCAGTTCATCCCGCAGCGGCTTGCCGACCCGGTACGGCACCTCCAGCAGCGGGCCGGTGATGAACTCGACGGCCGAGGCGGCCACATCCTCCGGGAGCAACTCGGAGATCTCGCGCCGGGCCGGACGGGTCAGCCCGAGTTCGTACGGCCCGGCGCTCACCGTTGGCGTTCGGCCAGCAGCGCGCGCGCTGCCTCAGCCCCGTACGCCACGTCGCCTGCCTGCTCGGACTCGCGGGCCTCGGCTAGGCCCCTGAGCGCGGACGGGTCGGCGAGAATCTCGGCGGTCTCGCGCATCGAAAGGTATTCCTCGATCGCGACCAGGACCGTCTACTGCACGCTGCGGTGCTCGATCTCGGCCACCTGCTTGAGCTGATCCTCGATCTCAGGCGGCAGCCGAAGTGTCATAGCCATACCGTTATGGTATCACAGCGGTGCACGCGCCGACCCCTCCCAGGCCACCCGGCTGCGACTCGTTCTCGCCGCACCAACTACGGTCCTCCTCTATCCCGAACGAACGGTGGTTCCTCGTCACATATCCCCAGCCCGCTGCGACTTTGTATGCCAGAACCGAGCTATGATGCCCACCGGCAGGTCCTGAACCTGCACAGTGCTCCCGCACCAGTCTGCAGTCGCCAACCGCCGAGGAGTTCGAGCATGCCAGCTGCCCATGATCGGGGTCCCCGGATGATCGAGACCGAATTCGGGCTCAGGCCTGACTTTGCTGTCTTGTTCCCTGCGGAAGACTGTGATTGTAAGCAGGAAAGCTGTGACATCTGCATGGGGTGGCAGGTCACCCCACGCACGGCCGACCTGCTGCATACGGCGCTTGCGACGCTGGCCGACCAGGTCTTCGATGACGTCGAGGCGCATGGCAGCGAGCCCGTCCAGGAGGAATACGCATTCGACTGGTCGGTCCTAGACAGATTCCCTCGTATCACCTGGAATCAGGACAGCGAATGGCGGCGGCACGTAGCCCGCGCTTGCGACGATCTGACGGACGATCTAGCCCGCGGGGACTGGCCCACGCCACGAAGCAATGCCGAGGAGATGGTCCTTCATCTGGCCATCCACGATGGCCCGAGCTGGCAGGAGGTGAAGGACGATATCCAAGACGAAGCGCATGAGGTACTTCCCCGGCACAGCCGCGACTACGACTGGGACATGTGCTCTGAAATGCTCTTCCAGGATCATGACATCCTGATGCTCTACGATGAGAGCCTCGACGGCATAGAGAATCCCGGCGACGACGCGAACAGGTACCTCAGGATGGGCGACCTGCGTCCCGCCGCGTGGTTCGAGTACTTCAACAACGTCGAGCCACGCGACCCGGCTCGAGGCTTCCGCCGATGATCGACGGCAACACATTGTCTCGGCTGGCCATACAACCAGGCACATGCCGACCACCCGTGCTCAACCACGCCCGTCCTGCTGGCGGTGTGACGTCGAAGTCGCTGTTGACATCCCGCCAGGTCCGCAATCCCGTCAAGGACACGGCTCGCTGCCGGTCGCGGCCAGCCGGACGGCGGTAAGGTCCCAATGTGAACGTAGCGATCGCCGGAGATGAGCTTCGCGACGCCGCGAGGCTGGCCCGCGAAAGCGTTGTCGTGGGCCGGGCCGTCACTCTGGCTCGCTGGATCGGAACGGGCCGCCGTCCGGTGACGGCCGGGCAGGTGCTGCGCAAGGCCGACGTGCCCGCGGCGGGCGCCGCCCTCGGCGTCGACGTGCCGCCGCGGCTGCGCACGATGGCCGACATCCGGGCGCTGCACCGGCCCTGGTGCGTGGCAGTGGCGGCCAGCCTGCTGCAGGTCGGCGGCGGGTGGGTGACCGGCGATCCCGCGCTGGAGCGCTGGCCGGCGGGCGATGCGGACCTGCTGGCCGCATGGCTGGCGGCCCTGCGCGCGGTGTGCGCAGCGGAGTCGTATCCGCAGGACGAGGACAGCGTGCGCCTGCTGGCGATGGCCCTGCTCGCAGTGCTCGGCGGGACGGCGTGCCTCGCGCCGGCGGCCTGTGGGGGCCGGTGCACGCGGCACTGTATGACCTGTGCGACCGGTACCACAAGGCGTCCTGGAAGCCGTTGCACGCGGCCGACAGGTACTACGACCTGGACACAGGAACGCCGCTTGCCGGGCTGGTGGCGCTGCTGGCCGAGTTCGGCGCGGTGGCCGGCGACCCGGGCAAGCCGGTCCGCCGGTAGATAATGGGCGGTCATGGACCTCCGCAGTGCCGAATGGGGACGCAAGGGTGCGACGCTGAGCGACAAGACCGCTCGCCAGGAGTACGGGCTGACGCAGGATGAGATCTACGCGGCGATCGACGCGGGCACGCTGCAGTACCGGCCCGCGGCGATGCACGGGAACCCGTTTCTGCGGTTGCTCCGCCGCGAGGTCGAAGATCTCGCCCGGACCCTGCATGGCGAGGGTTACCTGCGGGAACGGCAGGCGCGGGCCGAACTGGCGCGGATCAACCGCGAGCTGAAACAGCTCCGCGCTCAGCTCGCCGCCCTCGAGGAAAGGCGGGCCGCGCTGCTTTCCCGGCTCGCCGAGCAAGATCCGCCCAGGTCATGACCCCGCCGCCGGCCCGGCTGGCCGACCGGCCGCGCTGCCCGGCCGCACCCATGAGCGTCCTGTTCTTTATCCCGAACGAACGGTGGCGAATGCTCAAGGAACTCCAGCATGTGGTCGTTTCTATGCCAGAATCCTGCCGCGGCGGAACTTGACGAACTGAAGATCCTCGGCGCCGCCCAGGACGGGACCGGTCATGACACTCCGGCTGGAACGCCGCCGAACGCATCCTTGCTCGAATGCGACAAGTGACGTACATTGGACGTACAGAGGGGAGGAGACTCCATGACCGCCGCAGAGACCCGCCGCCGCAGCCGCAGGCTGGAGCTTCGGACCACGCCAGATGAGCGCGATCTCATCGACCGCGCCGCCGCCGCGACGTCCAGCGGTATCACGGAGTTCGTCGTGGGCAGCGCGGTGGTCGCGGCGCAGCGAGTGCTTGCCAACCGCCACCGGTTCGAGCTCGATACTGCCGCCGCGGCGGCCTGGGAGGCGATCAACGACCGCCCGGCGCGTGAGCTGCCCGGGCTCCGGCGACTGATGGAGCGCCCCCCGCCGTTTGAGCAGTGAGCCGGTACCGTCCGCCCGAGCCGCTCGCGGCGACGCACGACCTGTCCGGGTTCGAGTGCCGGTCACCCGAGCAGACCGAGTGGCTCCGCCAGTACGCCCGCCAGCCCGCCGCCGTCGGCACGACCAAGGTGTACGTCGTCACCGACGAGACCGGCCAGATGGTTGTCGCCTACTATGCCTGGTGCATGGCCCAGCTTGCGGCCAAGGACCTCTCCGTGCGGCTGGCCAAGGGCGCCGGCCGCTACCCGCAGCCGGTGGCGCTGCTCGCCAGGCTCGGAGTTGACCGGTGGCATGAGGGCCACGGTCTTGGCGCCGCGCTGTTGCAGGACGTGTTTTCCCGGCTTGCCGCGCTGTCCTCCGACATCGGATGCCGGGGTCTGCTCGTGCACGCTGAATCCGCTGAGGTCAGGAAGTTCTACCTGCACCTGGTGCCGGAATTCGAGCCGAGCCCTACTGACGACCTACATCTCGTCCTGCTGATGAAAGACATCCGCCGCACCCTGCAAGGGTGAGGGCCCGCGGCGGCGCCACGAAGCCGATCAGGCGGTCGTCGCCCACCGGAGCGGGTTCACCGGCGGCGATCGGGTGCACCACCGCTCGTTCGGGAAAAATGGGTTTGATTCCATGAACCGGCAGCGGCGTCGGCGACAGGGCGCGTCCTGCACCATGACCGGGATGTCGATCGCGTCCGCCACCGTCTTGACGTACTCGAGCACCCCGGCCCGGCAACGGTCAGGGTGGCTCCGAAGAACGGCGGCATGATCATCACGATCGCCGCGCCCGCCTCCTGCGCGGCGAGGCTGCGCATGGCGGTGACCCGCGCGCGCTGTAGTGACTCGTGGCGACGATAACCGGGAGTCGGCCGGCGACGCGCTCGATGAGCGTGCGGGCGATCGCATCGCGTTCGGCGTCGGTCAGCGAGAACTGCTCGGAGTAGTTGGCGAGCAGGCACACCCCGTCGACCCCGGCGTCGATCAGGTAGTCCACGACGCGGGCCGTCCCGTCCAGGTCGACGGTCTCGTCGTCGCGGAAGATGGTGGGCACGACGGGCACGACGCCGGTCAGCGGTGCCGTCATGGTCGCGGGCCCTGCACGCGCTCGTACTTCCCCTCAGGATGCCGCCGCCCCGCCACCGGCGGGGCATCTTGCGGCAGCAGGATCCTCTTCCGCGAGCGCGGCAAGCAGCGCCGCGGCTGCCGATGCCTTCGCAGCGGCCTTGGACCCGCCCGTACCCCGGGCACGGGCCAACCCGGCGATGCCCGTCACCGTGGCGGTCACCGTACAGGTGAAGAGCGGCTGGTGCGCGGGTCCCTCCGTCCCGGTCTCCCAGGAAAGGCCGGCGACATACCCGGCCTGCGCGAGCTCGTTGAGCGCCTGGACCGGTGACCCGCCAGCGGCCGGCGGCACGGGCTGCACTGCGCCCGCAGTGGCCGCGGTTCCCTGGCCTGCCGCAGCGTCAGGCCTGTCGCTGGCTTTGTCCTTGCCGGTCATGCCGGGCGCAGGGTCAGCCGGTGCGGTGAGCGTACCGTCGGCGCCGACCCGGACCCCGGCGTCGCGGAGCCAGTGCCGCAGCGTCGACGTGGGCACGTCCAGCTGATCACCCGCCGCGCGAATCGTCGCCCCCTGATGCAACAGCGTCTGCGCGATGTCCACCAGCCGCGCCCGGTCACGCTCCACGCCCACCGGCAGACCCCGCCGCGCTCCCGCCGCCCGCTCGGCCTCGGCCAGCGAGTCGCCGGCCGTCGCCAGGCAGTCCAGCGAGCAGTACAGTCCAATGCGCAGATGCCGCCCGCCGCCGCCAACCGCACGCTCCAGCACGTACCACCCGGCCGGAATCCAGCGGCCGCGCATGGTCAGCTGGCACGACCGGCAGTAAAACGACCGTTCCACGTCCTCCCCGGGCGGGCGCGAGGCCGCCGCATCTATCCGGCGGCGCGGCGCCCCGCCAGCAGAAGATCCCGAGTCCGGCACAGTACAAGAATGCCAGCCCGGGTCGGCCGTCGGCACCGCAGTATCCGTAGCGGCGGAACGGGAGCGGCACGTGAAGCCACGGCTCGTTCGGAGATATTCAAAAGCTGATGGCTCAGGAGTCCAGCGGCCGCCCGTACGGAACGCTTTGAGCTCGGCGCGCTCCTTGTCAGAAACCAGCGGATTGCGGATCCGCTCGTAGGCGCCGTGGGTGATGAACTGCTTGGCGTGGAAGCTCTCTGGCGTGTGGAACTGCACCTCGAACCGCTGTCCCGCGGGGGTCACCCAGCGGGTGTTGATCCCTGTGTACTCGGCTCCGTCCCATGAATTCCTGCTCTCGTACATCTCGTAGCCGCGGGTTTCCAGCCGGTCCTTGATGTCGTAGTAGCCCCTGGTGTAGGTCTCAGGCCGCACGCAGAACGTGTAGCGGATCGCGTCGGGTACCAAGCTCGGCGCGATCCCCGGCATCGAGGCCCGCTACAGCGACGAGCACATCGCCATGAGCGTGTTCGTGTTCGATGAGGAGATGCTGGTCACCACCCACCTCGCCCACCTCGTCGGGCACGACTCCCCGATGCTGCACCTCCAGCGGGTCCAGGACGGCGGCCTGTACGACCGGTACGCCTACCACGTCGCGGAACTGTGGCGGGCCGGGCGGCCGGTCACCGGACTGGAGGCGCGACACTCTCCGGAATGACCGTCGCGCCGGGATAGGCGAGCGGAACGCGCCGTCGCGACGGATCCGCCCGATGAAGGGTACGGACGAGGGCGGGCCATCGTCGCCGCGCTTTCGGCGGGGTTGACGTGACAGCTCGTGCAAGCAGCGCATACTGGGTTTGTGGCTGATCCGGAGGATGTTTTCGCCCGGCTCCGGTTGACAGGAGGCCGGTTTGAGGGCGACGGGATGCCCGTCGAGGCCCTGACCGAACTGGTCGCCTACCAACAGCTGGTTGTCGGGGTAGCCAAGGAGGTCTACCGCAGCAGGCACGCTGACCGGCAACGATTGCCAAGGGGATTCGCTGACCGTCTCCAGCTCCGGCTGCGGACTATCGAGCAGGGCAGTGCGATGCCAGTCCTGGAACGGACCCGGGAGCCCGGCGCCCTGATGCCCAGGGAGGACGATTTCACGCGGTCACGCGACCTTATCGAGGAAGCTGTGGCGGCAATCGCCGATGGAGACGCGCTGCCCGAGGATTTCCCCCGCCAAGCGGTCGTACTGTTCAACCGATTCGGACAGACACTCCGGCCGGATGAGGCCATCGAACTGCGAAAGCCCGCCGCCCAGAGCGGACCACGATACACACGGGACGTACAGCGTCGGCTCGTTCTTGTGGAACGGCGTACCTTCCAGGCAGAAGTAAGCGACATTGGGTGGATCCTCGAACTTGACTCCACCCGGATGACCTGCATGATCCGCCTGCGGTCTGCCCCGCGGGCTCAACCCGTTTCGGCCCCGGTTGACGATTTCACTTTCGACCAGGTTAAGGCGGCCATGGAACCCAATGGTGAGGGGCCGCCGGTACACGTCACTGGCATGGGGGTATACAGCACCGCTGGCCATGTTTTCAGGCTTGACTCCATCCAGGATGTAAGCCCCGTAGAGGATCCCGAAGGACTTGAAGCCCTCGACAGCCGGATCGCGGAACTTGCCGAACTCAAATCTGGATGGCTGGACGGCGCGGGAGTGCCGCTCACCCTAGCGGCGCTTGAGAAAGCAAGGATTACCCTGACGGAACTCCTGCTTCTGGACGCGCCACGCCCGCACATTTACCCTACGCCAGAGGGCGGCGTGCAAGCAGAATGGGCAGCGGGAGCCTACGAGATCAGTGTCACGTTCGAGCCCGATGGTAGTTCCTATGCCCTTGCCGTTAAGCGGGAGTCAGGCGAATCGAGCGAACTAGAGAACGGCGACAGCATGGAGATCGCCCAGTTCTTCCAACGGGCGTCATGACAGAGGAGGATTCCCAGCCAGCGACCCACAGGACGCGGCTGACTGACCCCGGCGAGGTTCTCTTCCGGCAGGTCCATCCCAGTTGGGTCCACGATGGCGTGCCGACAAGTCAGGCGTTCACGCCGACCCCGAAAGATGAAGGCGAGCTATCAATCGCGCGCGGCAGCCGTACCACTGCCGAGGCTGCCTACAAGCACTACACGACGGTTCAGAAGTTCGCATCGGCAGGTACCTGGGCAGTCACCGTGGGGGAAGCGAATGATGCCGAGCTTCAGAGTTTCGATGATGACCAGCCGGATCTCCTGGCACACGGATTTGTTGACTTCCGGGGCCTTGGCAGAAAGGAGGCCAAGAGGAAGGGCATGCTCCTTGCAGCCCACGCACGCACGCGAGGTCGGCTCCATCCCGTGGAGCCCGACTGAGGAAACCCTTGCGTGAACGTGGCGGGACGGCCGACAGGTGACCGTCCCTCTTAAATCCATTCCTTGCCCTACCGCGAATCCACAACATCACCACGACGTTCACCGTGACGCCCCTACTTCTCCATGGAGCACCTCAGAACCTGGTCAGCAGCACATGCCGTGAGTGCACCTGCCCGCAGTCTCCGGCTACCGTTACCTCTGACAGCGCAGCGGAGAAGGGAGGGCCCGGTGACCGCCGTGCCTCAGGATCCGGCGACTGCCTTGCCTGGCTGGATGGATCTGCCCGACGGCCTGAGCGCCGCGGAATACGAGGCGCTCCCGGAGGACATCTGCCGGCGGATCGAGATCGTCGACGGTGCCATCATCGTGAACGCCGCCCCGCGCCGCCTGCACCAGGACATCTGCCGGCGTCTCGCCAACGCCCTGGGGGCAGCATGCGGATCCGCTTTCGCGGTGTCCACCGACGTGGACCTGCGCCTGCGTGACATCCCGCTGCACAACCGCCGCCCTGACGCCGTGATCTATGACGCCTCGCTCCCTGATGACGCGGTGCTCCGCCCGCAGCACTGCACGCTCGTGGTGGAGGTCATGTCGCCGGGCTCGGTGACCGCCGACCAGACCGACAAGCCAGCCGAGTACGCTGCGTCCCGCATCCCGCACTACTGGCGCGTCGAGCGCGACCCCACTGGGAAAGTCCTGTCCGTCTTCCGTTACCGGCTCGACCCCACCACGGGCACCTATGCGTCAGCCGGAGTCCATACCGGAAAGATGACCGTCACCGAGCCGATCAGCATCACCGTCGATCTCACCACACTGCTCTGAGCACCACACTGCTCTGAGCACCACACTGCTCTGAGCACCACACTGCTCTGAGCACCACACTGCTCTGAGCACAGAGCACTAGAGCGGCGTCACGTACGCGCCGGAGATGCCGCCGTCGACCAGGAACTGCGAGGCGGTCATGAACGAGGAGTCGTCGCTGGCCAGGAAGGCCACCGCGGCCGCGATCTCGTCCGCCTCGGCGAACCGGCCCATCGGGATGTGCACCAGCCGGCGCGCGGCCCGCTCCGGGTCGGCCGCGAACAGCTCGCGCAGCAGCGGGGTGTTCACCGGCCCCGGGCACAGCGCGTTGACCCGGATGCCCTCCCGGGCGAACTGGACGCCGAGCTCGCGGCTCATGGCCAGCACCCCGCCCTTGGAGGCGGTGTAGGAGATCTGCGAGGTGGCCGCGCCCAGCACCGCCACGAACGAGGCGGTGTTGATGATCGACCCCTTGCCCTGCCGCTGCATATGCGGGATCACGTGCTTGCAGCACAGGTAGACCGAGGTCAGGTTGACCTGCTGCACCCGGTGCCAGGCCTCCAGCCCGGTGGTCAGGATCGAGTCGTCCTCCGGCGGCGAGATGCCCGCGTTGTTGAACGCGATGTCCACCCGGCCGTGCTGGGCCACCACGGTGTCGTAAAGCCGCCGGACGTCTTCCTCGCTGGCCACGTCGGCCGTGATGAAATCGCCGCCGACCGCGGCCGCGGCCGCCTTGCCCGCGACCTCGTCGATGTCGACCGCCACCACTAGGGCCCCCTCGGCCGCCAGCCGGCGGGCGCTGGCCAGCCCGATCCCGCTGCCCGCTCCGGTGATGACCGCCACCCGGTCCTGCAACCGCTGCTGCATAAAAGGCCTCACTCCGCAGATGAGATGAAAACGTTCTTGGTCTCGGTGAACGCGTCGGGCGCGTCCGGGCCGAGCTCGCGGCCCAGGCCGGACTGCTTGAACCCGCCGAACGGCGTCCAGTACCGCACCGAGGAATGCGAGTTCACCGACAGGTTGCCGGTCTCCACCGCCCGGGCTACCCGGATGGCGCGGCCCACGTCCGAAGTCCAGATCGAGCCGGACAAGCCATACGGGGTGTCGTTCGCAATAGAAATAGCCTCCGCCTCATCCGAGAACGGCGTCACGGTCACCACCGGGCCGAACACCTCCTCGGTGTAGGCCGGATCATCCGGCCGCACCGGGGCCAGCACGGTCGGCGGGTACCAGAACCCCGGCCCGGAAGGCGCGTGGCCGCGGAACGCGACCGGCGCATCGGACGGCACGTAGGAGGCCACGTGGGCCCGGTGCGCGGCCGAGATCAGCGGCCCCATCTCGGTCGCCGCCGAAGCCGGGTCGCCGACCGCGACGCCCTGCACCGCGGGCTCGAACAGCGCCATGAACTTGTCCACCACCGAGCGCTGGACCAGGATCCGGGACCTAGCGCAGCAGTCCTGTCCGGCGTTGTCGAACACCGCGTACGGCGCGGTCGCGGCGGCCCGCTCCAGGTCGCAGTCGGCGAAGATGATGTTGGCGCTCTTGCCGCCGAGCTCCAGGGTGAGCCGCTTGATCTGGCGTGCGCAGCCGGTCATGATCTGCTGGCCCACCTCGGTAGATCCGGTGAACACGATCTTCCGCACCGCGGGATGGTCGACCAGCCGCTGCCCGACCACGCTGCCCTTGCCCGGCAGGACCTGGAACGCACCCTCGGGCAGGCCCGCCTCCAGGGCCAGCTCGCCGATCCGCTTCGCGGTCAGCGGGGTGGCCTCGGCGGGCTTGGCCACCACCGTGTTCCCCGCGGCCAGCGCGGGCGCCAGGCCCCAGGACAAGATCGGCATCGGGAAGTTCCACGGCACGATCAGGCCGACCACGCCGAGCGGCTCGTGGAAGGTGACGTTCAGCCCGCCCGGGACCGGGATCTGCTGGCCGATGAGCCGCTCCGGCGCGGCCGAGTAGTACAGCAGCACGTCGCGGACCTGCCCGGCCTCCCACCGGGCCGCCCCGACCGGGTGCCCGGAGCCTGCCACTTCCAGGTCGGCGAGCTCGGAAATGTGGGCGTCCACCAAAGCGGCGAACGCCCGCAGCAGCCGGGCCCGGTCGCCGGGAGCCACGGCCCGCCAGGCCGGCCAGGCCGCCGCCGCGCGGGCGATGGCCTCGTCGGCCTGCTCCGCCGAGACCTGCTCCACGGTGGTGACCGGCTCCTCGGTGGCGGGATTGAGCACGGTAAAGACGGACATACGCGCAGACCCCTTTGTCGCAAGCGTGTTACAAGCGCTCGAAGCAGCGGCGCAGCTCCCAGTCGGTCACCGCGGCTTCGTAGGCGGCCAGCTCCACCCGGGCGTAGTTGGCGTAGTGCTCCACCACTTCGGCACCGAACGCCTGCCGGGCCAGCCCGCTCTTTTCCCACAGCTCCAGCGCCGCACGCAACGTCGTCGGGACCCGGGCCTCCTCATCGCTATACGCGTTGCCGGTCACCGGGGGCTCGAGCGGCAGCTCGTGGTCGATGCCGCGCAGGCCCGCGGCGATCATGGCCGCCACGGCCAGGTACGGGTTCACGTCGCCGCCCGGCGTCCGGTTCTCCACCCGCAGCGAGTGCCCGTGCCCGACCAGCCGCAGCGCGCAGGTCCGGTTGTCCGGGCCCCAGCGCACCGAGGTCGGCGCGAAGCTGCCCGGCACGTAACGCTTGTAGGAGTTGATGTTGGGCGCATAGCACAGCGTCAGCTCGCGCATCGCGTCCAGCAGCCCGGCCAGGAAATGCTCACCCAGCGGAGACAGGCCGTACGCACCGGAACCAGCCAGCACCGGGGAACCGTCCGCCGCAGCGCGCACCGACAGGTGGATGTGGCAGGAGTTGCCCTCGCGGGTGTTCGGCTTGGCCATGAACGTGATGCTCTGGCCTTCCTGCGCGGCGATCTCCTTGGCTCCGGTCTTGTAGATCGAGTGGTTGTCGCAGCTCGTCACCGCCTCGGCGTAGCGGAACGCGATCTCGTGCTGGCCGAAGTTGCATTCGCCCTTGGCCGACTCCACGTACAGCCCCGCTCCAGCCATCCCCAGCCGGATCCGGCGCAGCAGCGGCTCGACCCGGGACGTGCCCAGGATCGAGTAGTCCACGTTGTAGGCGTTGGCCGGGACCAGGTCGTAGTAGTGCTTGGCCGCCGCCTGCTCGTAGGTGTCCTGGTAGACGATGAACTCCAGCTCGGTGCCGGCCAGCGCGACCAGCCCGCGCTCGGCCAGCCGGGCGATCTGCGCCTTGAGGATCTGCCGCGGCGAGGCCACCACCGGCACGCCGTCCAGCCAGGTCAGGTCGGCGATCACCATGGCCGTGCCCGGGTGCCACGGCACCCGGCGCAGCGTGGCCATGTCCGGCACCAGGACGAAGTCGCCGTACCCGCGCTCCCAGGACGACATGGCGTACCCGTCCACGGTGTTCATGTCCACGTCCACCGCGAGCAGGTAGTTGCAGCCTTCGGAGAAGTTCTCGGCCACCTCCTCCAGGAAGAACTCCGCCGACAGCCGCTTGCCCGCCAGCCGGCCCTGCATGTCGGTGAAGGCGAGCACGACGGTGTCGATCTCGCCTTCACCGATCGCGACGCGCAGCTGCTCCAGGGTCAGCATGCCCCGCCGTGCGGTATCCGGCATCAGGACGACAGCTCGTGCTCGATCGCGGCCAGTTCCTCAGGCGTGCCCTGGACCTTCGGCCCGGTGAACCACTTCCGGGCCGAGACCAGCCAGTAGATGCCGGCGTACCCGATCACCACCGCCACCGCGATCGGCGCGTAGTTGAACGTCAGACGGCTGATGGGCCCGAACTGCGGGAGCATGAACAGGAAGAAGATGAACACGACCCAGACCACGGCCGTCCAGCCGATCACGTAGCTCCACCGGCCCAGGTGCCAGGGCCCGCGCTTGAAGCTGTCGCCCTGCCGCAGCCGCAGGAACGTCGGCGCCACGTAGGCGACGTACAGGCCGATGGTGGCGATCGAGGTCACCGCGCCGTAGGCCGCGCCGTTCCACAGGTACGGCAGGCCGAGGATCAGCGCGCCGCCGGCCGCCAGCCAGATCGCGTTGGTCGGCGTCCTGGTCCGCTTGTTCACCTTGTGCCAGATGGCCGAGCCGGGCAGCGCGCCGTCCCGGGAGAACGCGTAGATCATCCGTGAGTTCGCCGTGATCGAGGACATGCCGCAGAACAGCTGGGCGCCGATCGCCACCAGCAGCAGCAGTTCGGCGCCGGTCCGGCCGATCGCGTCGATCCAGATCTGGCCCGGGGCCACGACCGCGGTCGCCTCGTTCAGGTAGTTCCCCTTCTGGATCGCGAACGTGATGCCGATCAGCAGCACCCAGCCCGCGATGAGCGAGATCAGGATCGACATGACGATGCCGCGCGGGCCGCTGCGCGAGGCGTTATGCGTCTCCTCGGTCATGTGCGCCGACGCGTCGTACCCGGTGAAGGTGTACTGGGCCATCAGCAGCCCGATGGGCAGGATGTACCACCAGCCGATATGGAATCCGGACAGGTTCTCCAGGTCGGTGAACACGTACTTGGCCGAGGCGTGGTGCGCGCCCGCCTTCAGCCCGAAGATCATCGCGCCGACGATGATCAGCACGCCGACGATGTGCCACCAGACGCTGACGTTGTTCAGCAGCGCCACCAGCCGGATGCCGAACTGGTTCATCGTGCCGTGCAGCAGCAGCACCGCGGCGTAGATCACGATCGTGTGCCAGTGCGTGCTCACGCTGAAGTTGAACCACAGGCTGAACAGGAAGTTGATGAACAGCGCCGCGCCGAAGTCGATGCCGGCCGTGACCGCCACCTGGCCCAGGAAGTTGAACCAGCCGGTGAACCAGGACCAGGCCGGGCCGTGCCGGGGCGAGAGCTTGGCCGCCCAGTAGTACAGGCCGCCTGCCGTCGGGAAGCTGGAGCAGACCTCGGCCATGGACAGCCCCACGAGCAGGGTAAAGATGCCGACGATGGGCCAGCCCCAGACGATGATGGCCGGCCCGCCCTCCTCCATGCCGAAGTAGTACAAGGTCAGGCAGCCGGACAGGATCGAGATGATCGTGAACGACACGGCGAAGTTCGAGAACCCGGACATCCGCCGCATGAGCTCCTGCGCGTAGCCGAGCTCGTGCAGGCGGCGCTCGTCCTCGCTGGCCGCCTGCGCGGCGGCTATGTCGTCGGCCATGCGATCTCCCTGGGGCGAAAGGCTGATATGGCTGCAACTGATCCATTGAATGAAGGTATTCACCCACCAGCCCAGGGAGCATGTCAAGGTCTGGGCCCAGGGGGGCTATGGGGGGACGGGCAGTCCCCCCATGCGCGGGGGGTGCCGGGGGGTCGTCCCCCCGGGGCTACGCAGAATCCAGGACGTCGCCCAGGAACCCGCGCAGCAGCGCCGCGGTCCCCGCCACGTGCTCTTCCATCGCCCGGCGGGCCCGTTCCGGGTCGCCCGCCAGGATGGCCCGCACGATGGAAGTGTGCTGGACGTTCGCGTGCTCGAGGTTGCGCTCCAGCATGGGAATGGCGTTGAGCAGGTCGACCAGCCTGACCCGGGCCTCCACCACGCTCGCGGTCAGCAGCGGCGAACCCGCGGCGTCCGCGATGGCCAGGTGCAGCCGCGTGTCGGCCGGCCGGTAGCCGTAGGATCCGGCGTCCCGCATGGCGGCCAGGCACTCGGCCAGGCTCTCCCGCTGCTGCCTGCTCAAGCTGGCCCGCGCGGCCATCTCGGCCGCCCCGGTCTCCACCACCCGGCGGAACGTCAGCGCGTCGTCGAGTTCGCTGCCCATGTCGCGTGCCGTGCGGGTGAGCTCGTCCGGCACCAGGGGCTCGGGCTGGCGGATGATGAACGTGCCGCCGAACCGGCCCCGCTTGGTCTCCACATAACCGGCCGAGGCCAGTTCGCGCAGCGCCTCCCGCAGCGTGATCCGGCTGACCCCCAGCCTGCGGGTGAGCTCGCGTTCCGGGGGGAGCCGGTCGCCCGGCGCGTACACACCCAGCTTGACGCCCTCGAGCAGCCGCTCGACGGTCTCCTCGAAAGCATTGCCCGTCCGCACGGCACGGAACACCGCGGCGACGATAGCGGGCGAGCCTCCCGGCACGGTGGTAACTCCTGATGGCCGATCCTGCGCAGTGTTTCGGTAAGCACTGCGTTGTTTCGGTAAGCACTGCGTTGTTTCGGTAAGCACTGCGTTGTTTCGGTAAGCACTGCGTTGCGATGAGCACTGCGCGAACAGTGCTTACCGCTACAGATTAGATCATGGACTCCAGTACCCGGGTGCGCGCGGCGGTCCGCTCGGTCGCGGCCCCCACCAGCGCGGTGAACAGCCGCATGTCATCGCCCCGCTCGGGATGCCACTGCACGCCGAGCACGAAGCCGGACACGCCGCCCAGCTCGGACGGGCCGGCCTCGACCGCCTCGACCGTGCCGTCTTCCTCCCAGGCGACCGCGGTCAGGCCCTCGCCGACCAGGTCCACGGCCTGATGATGATGGGTGGGCACGTCGAAGTGGATCTCCTCGGTCAGGATCCCGGCCAGCATGCTGCCCGGGCTGACCCGCACCTTGTGGCGCCCGTACCCGGCCTGCGGGCCGTCGTGCCGGTCGTGGCCGACCAGGTCGGGCACGTGCTGGTGCAGCGTGCCGCCCCGGCAGACGTTCAGCACCTGCATGCCGCGGCAGATGGACAGCAGCGGCACGCCCTGCGAAAGCGCGCTGCCGGTCAGGGCCAGGTCCCACTCGTCCCGCACGGTCACCGGCGGCTGCGTGCGCGGATGCCGGTCCGCGCCGTACCGCACCGGGTCGACGTCCGGGCCGCCCGAAACGACCAGGCCGTCCAGGCCGGCCACGGTGGCGCCGGCCTCATGGTCGTCGCCGCCCGGAGGCAGCATGACCACCCGGCCGCCGCTGCGCCGCACCGCGTTCACGTAGAAATACGGCAGCAGCGCCGTCGGCGCTGTCCAGGGCCCCCAGGAAGCTTCCACGTCATACGTGGTAATGCCAATGACCGGCGTCATGGTTCCCCTTTGACT
The DNA here is from genome assembly GCA_963835775.1 of uncultured Actinomycetes bacterium. Taxonomy (GTDB): domain Bacteria; phylum Actinomycetota; class Actinomycetes; order Streptosporangiales; family Streptosporangiaceae; genus Palsa-504. The sequence goes on from CAWIHB010000024.1 coordinate 632,604, forward strand.
GCTCCTGGGTTCCGCCACTACCCAGGAAATCTCGATAATTCCGAACGAGCCATCGTTCGAGCGTCACCTTCCGTGTCTACGGATCCCGTGGATGACGTCTCGCGACGGTGACTGTGTTCGGTATTCAGGTTAGCAATGTTTCGTCCGGTGTTCCGAACGTGTTTTTCTGTCACGCCCTGTGCCTGCCGGACTCTTAACTGTATAACGGCGTTCGTTACCTTGCCTGCCGAACGCCCAAAATCGTCACGCACCGTGTTTCGTGTGCGCAAACCGGAGGAGCCGGGGCCGCCCTGCGGCCCCGGCTCCTTAGTATTCGGCTGCGCTAGCTGCCGACCGTGTACTCGTACGGCAGCGCGACCAGCTCATCGCCGGTCTCCTGGCCGTACGGCGGGACCCCGCCGACGAAATCATCGACGTACAGGTCACCCGAGACGACCGTGCCGGTCGCCGCGTTCGGCGTGATCGTCACGTTGATGGTGGCCGACTGTCCCGGATTGATCGTCACCGGCGAGAACGTCGTTGCCGGGTTGATGGCCGTCAGCCACGGGTCACCCGGCGCGGAAGTTACCGCCGAGTCGAACGCCTTGGTGACGGCGCTCAGTGACATGGTGGCCGTGCCCGCCGGCGCCGGCCCGGCGTACGGCCCGCACTCCGAGGGCGCGCCGAACCACAGGCCGGCGGTCACGTTGTGGCCGGCCGGCGCGTAGGAGGCCGATTCGTTGGTTGCGCACAGCGGCCCGGGGCCGCTGGCGGCGCTGGCGATGTCCGGGTCGCCCGGGAATGGGCCGAAGTCGAACATGGCCGGCAGGCTCGCGGTCTGCGTGGCCGACACGCTGGAGGTCTCCGTCGGCACGAACCAGACCGGCCCACCGCCGTTCATCGGCAGCGCCACGGTATCCGACGACAGCGAGGCCAGCGTGATCGTCGTCGTGGTGTCCAGCCTGGGGTCGATGAAGAAGGCCTCGGGCGCGGCACCGGTGTTCTTGATCGTGACCGGGACCGTGACCGGCGTGCCCGCCGCCAGCGTCGTGCTGGCGCTATCCGGCAGGCCGGCCGCGCTGGCGCTGGTGGCGTTGAAGGCGATGTTCCCGGTGTACGGATCGGACAGCTCGTTGCCTGCCACCGGTTCGGCGAAGTCGACGATCAGCGCCCAGGTGCCCGGCACCGGATTGAGCGTGTAGGCGGTCAGGGACAGCCCGCTGGCGCTGTTCTGGCCGTACCCCAGCGTGTCGCCGTCCGGGCTGATCAGGTAGGCCCCGACCGGGTCGTTCGGGTCGTTGGCCAGCGTCACGTTGGCGGTGATGTCCTTCACCCCGGCCGGGACGTCGAACTGGTAGAAATTCTCCTGGCCCTGGCCGGGAGCGCGTCCGTTACCGCCGGTCAGCACGCCGCTGAACGTGCCGCCCGCGCTCACGTTGACCAGGCTCCGCAGCGTCACCGGGATTGAGGTGGTCTCGGAGCCGAGCGAGCTGACCAGGATCGATCCGGCCGAGTCGCCGGGCGCGGACGGGGTGGTCTCGTGGATCGTGACCGTCTTGCTCACCCCGGACCCGAGTACGAGGAAGGACGGCGAGACCGACCCGAACGAGGTGGCCTGCTCGGTGGCGACCCGCCACGGCACGGTTCCGTTGGTCCCGCCGACGGCGGCCGTGTCACCGAAGATGACCCCGGTCCAGGTGCCGGCCACCGGGTCCACCACGTCGGCGCTGCCGAAGTTGCCCACACCTTGCGGCAGCGAGTGCGCGGCGAACCGGCCGCGCGGGTCGACCAGGATCAGCCGGACCCGGGCGTTCAGCCCGTTGTTCGGGTTACCAGGCCAGGCGATCGAGCCGACCAGGCGCTGCTGGCCCGGTGCCACCGTGAAGTGGAACACGCCGTAGTTGTTCGCCAGCCCCTGGTAGTTCGGGACCTGCGGGCTGGTGGCGTCGTTCAGCGTGACGCTGCCCGTCTGCACGTTCTCGTCCGGGCCGAACGCGCGGGTGCTCAGCCGCACGAGCTGCGGGCTGGCTCCGGTGTTGGTAATCGTGTCCTGGAAGCTCTGCGCGCTGCCCGGGTTACCGATGGCGTTGAACTGGCTGCTGGACAGGGCCAGGGTGCTGCCGGTCGGCGTGGGCGAGCCATTGCTGGTGCGGATGGACTCGGCCAGCTGGACGGCCTTGTAGCTGTTCAGCAGGCCGGCGCCCTGCTCGGCGGCGGGAGCGCCGAGGTCGGAGGCCGTGCTGAGCAGGATCTGCTTGACCAGCGCCGGCGTCGGCTTGACGCCGCCGTGGGTCTTCGCGTAGGCCTGGATGACCAGCGCCGCCGCGCCCGCGACGAACGGCGAGGACTCGCTGGTGCCGCCGCTTTCCTCGATGTCGGAGGACTGGCCCTGGAAGTTCGCGCAGCCGTAGAAGTTCGGGCTGGCGTCGCACGAGGCGAAGCTGATGTCGCCCGGCGCAACCAGGTCGACCGTGCCGCCGCTCTCGTCCGTGCCGCCCGAGCTCAGCGAGCTAATGTTGTCGCTGAGCCAGCCGGTCTTGGCGAAGTCACGAGCCAGGGCATAGTTGGTCTGGGCGTAGGCCTGGAACTGGGTGCTGGCCCCGACGGAGATGACGTCCGGGTCGGTGGCCGGCGAGCCGATCGTGTTGGTGGAGCCCGCGTCGCCGGTGGAGGAGACGACGGTCACGCCCGCCGCGACCGCCGCGTCGTCGAACTGCTTGGTGGCATCCAGCGAGGTGATGTCGGGGAACGGGTTGCTGCCGAACGACTCGTTGAGCACGTTGACGTGATCGGTCTCGACCGCGTAGTTGATCGCCTGCAGGAAGTTGGACTCGGTCGTGTCCAGGGCATTGCTGGTGGTGTCCTCGTCGAACACGTCCAGGCCGACCAGGCTGGCCCCGGGGGCCACGCCGAGGATGCGGATGTTGCACGGCGTCGGGTACGACTGCGCGGAGAAGCCGTTCAGGTTGTAGACGTGCAGCCCCTGCCCGGCGATCTGGTTGGCGTCCAGGAACGCCTCGTCGCCTGAGGTCTGCGCGCCCGGCCCCTCGCCGGTGAAGTCCTGGTAGTCACTGAAGACCGAGCTGCCGTTGGGCCGGATGAAGTTGACGTTCTGGGTGTCGATGCCGTCCGCGACCCAGGCCACCTTGACGCCCGAGCCGGTGATGCCGAGGCGCTGCGCGGTGGGCTGGAGCGGGTTGTCAGAGGCGGTGCCGGTCAGCGAGAGCCCCTCGGGCGCGAGCTGGACCTGGCCGTTGCTGCCGCAGGCATTGGGGATCACGTTGGGCGTCGGCGACGATCCCGGATCGGAACCGGACTTCGCGGGCGCGGTCGGGATGTCACTGCCGCCCTGGATGGTCACGTCAGGGATGACCTCGGCGACCGAGGAGTTCGCGGCCAGCCGCTCCTCCTCACCCGCCGACACCGTGGCCGCGAACGAGTCGACCAGCGAGTAGTTCTTGACGTGGGTGGCGTGTACCTGCGTCAGCTCGCCCATCAGCGGCTTTTGAAAGCTGCGGATGTTGTCCGTGCGCGTGGTCGCCGCCGAGCTGCCGACGGGCGCCTGGGCGGGCTGGTTCTTCATGACCACGATGACGGGCTGGTTTACGTTCTGCGACAGCGCCGCCGCTAGCGTCGGCGTCATCGGCCCGAACAGCGCATCGGGGCCGAGTGGAGCGGCGCTGGCCGGGGACGCCGCCACGGCCTGCCCGGCGATCAGGGCAGTCGCCCCGGCCACGGCGGTGAGCAGAGACAGTTTCCTGCCTCGCCTGCTCAGCGCGCTTCCGCCCCCTCTTGCTCTGCCACCGCTCGATCCCGGCCAGCGCCGGGCGATGAATTCTCGCATTGACCTCGCCTCACCCACGAATGTGCGGCCGACCGCGGCCGTGACTGGAATTCGGTCCCCCCGGCGATGGCCGATCGAGAGTCAAATGCCACGGCCAAGGACAATCCAGTGGCAAACGTTAGAGCATCGGGCCGTCGGGACTGTTGGAATCAGTAACGCAAACGTAACGATATAGAGCAAATTCGCACACAATGGGAAAACGATAGCCGCGAGACCAGGCTCGCCATTTCGGCCGCGGCGCAGCTTGCGATCTTACTCAGGCTCCAGCCGCAGGTGGAGGCCATAGCCTGGGCAGGCTCGCGAACCCGCTCCGCTCCCGCCGGGTAGATTCGGCTGCGGAGAGGAGTGAGAATGGCCATCGTGGCGCTGCTGCTCTGGGCGTTCACCGCGGGGGCCGGTTTCTACCTGCTGGTAACCAGCAACCTGACCCGCACCCGCCCGCCCGCGCCCGCCCCCCTCGCGGAGCCCGTGTCGGTCGCGGAGCCCGTGTCGGTCGCGCAGGCCGCCACTGCCGACCCGGCCTCGCCGCGAGACTTGCGGCGCGCGGCCCGGACCCGGTGGGATCCGCCTTCGCTGGTCGCCGCCCGGCAGGCGCCGGTGCTTCCCGGCCTGCGGTCGCTGCTGGAGTTCGCCCATCCGGCCTTCGCCATCATCGGGCTCGCGTTCTGGCTCGGCTTCACGCTGGTGCATAACAAGGCGCTGGGCTGGATAGCGTTCGGGCTGATCGCGGCCACCGCGAGCCTCGGGCTGGCCTGGTTCACGGCCAACCTGCGCGCTGCCCGCCAGCCCACCCGCGGCCACGTCCCGCACTTTGCCGGCCGGCTCCTGGTCGTGCACGGCAGCGCGGCCGCGCTCACCGTCATCCTGTCCGCGGTCACCGCCCTGGTCACGCGGGGCTAGCCGTCGCCGGTCAAGTTGAGGGCCAGTGCCCGCGGCGTCGTACGGATAGGAGGAGACGAGCGATCATGGAGCCCGGGAGCGTTCGTGATGAGTTAGGGCTCATGATCTGACGACCGCCGCGGCCACTGGCCACACCCAGAAGTACGGCCCCCAGCCGGATCCGGCTCAACTCTTCCCGGCCACGTAAGCAGCCGGTAAGAACTAGGTCCCCGCCCACCATGCATGCCGCCCGCCAAGCCCGTCCCGGCTCAACAAATGGCACATTAGGTCTATATCGGGCAATTCAGGCAGGGCTAAAAGTCAATGGGTGTGACACTCTGCTGGCTCTTTCCTGCAGAGTGTCACACCCACCGGCGGCCGGCCGCCCCGGCCCCGCCGGAGCGGCTCGCAAGTCGTTACGTGCTGCGGGGCCACTGGGTACGATCTTTCCCGGGGCCGGTGACCGGGCAAAGGATCTCCGACGTGAACAATGCGGGCGAAGCCCCGGCAGGCCCTGCGGGCCCAGACGGCTCAACCGCCTCCCAAAACCAGCCCGCCCCCCAAAACCAGCCCGCCCCCCAAAACCAGCCCGCCCCCCAAAACCAGCCCGCCCCCCAAAACCAGCCCGCCCCCCCAAAACCAGCCCGCCTCCCAAAACCAGCCCGCCCCCCAAAACCAGCCCGCCCCCGAACGCCCGGCCGGCCGCGCGGGCCGGGGCAGGCTGAGCCGGCGTGAAGCGCTGGCCCTGTTCGGGGCCGGCGCCCTGGTCGCCGAACAGGGCCTGCTGCTCGAGTCCGGCTCCAGTCTCCCCGCGGCCCCGGCCGGCGCCAGCCTGGCCGGGCTGCACAACACGAGCCCGCGGCCCGGCGGCTACGCGCCTGACGGCACCGCCGGCCGCACGGCCGCGCTGCCGCTGTCCAGCGTGGAACTGCTGGACAGCCCGTTCCGGGCCAATCAGGCCAGGAACACCGCGTACCTGCTGTTCCTTGACCTGGACCGGATGCTGCGTCCGTTCCGGATCAACTACGGCGTGCCCACCGCCGCCCAGCCCTGCGGCGGCTGGGAGAGGCCCACCTCCGAAATACGCGGGCACATGACCGGGCACCTGATGTCGGCCCTCGCGATCACGTACGCGAATACCGGCCACGACGAGGCCCTGGCCCGCGGCCGGTACCTGGTCAGCCAGCTCGCCGCCCTGCAGGCTCGCGCGCGCCAGGCCGGTTTCCACGCCGGCTACCTGTCCGCGTTCCCCGAGGTCTACTTCACCTGGATCGAAGCGGGCAAGAACGTCTGGTCGCCGTATTACATGATCCACAAGTACCTGGCCGGGCTGATCGACCAGTACCAGCTGGCCGGCGACGACCTGGCCCTCGACGTCGCGATGAAGCTCGGTGACTGGGTGGACTGGCGCACCGGCCGACTGTCTTACGCGCAGATGCAGCAGGTGCTGACCTACGAGTACGGCGGGCTGCCCGAGGCGCTGGCCAACCTGTACACGATCACCGGTGCCGAACGCTACCTGGCCACCGCCCAGCGGTTCTACCACGCGCAGGTGTTCGACCCGCTGGCCGACGGGGTGGACGCGCTGGCCGGGCTGCAGGCCAACGTGACGACGCCCAAGATCATCGCCTGCCTGCGGATGTGGGAAGAGACCGGCAGCAGCAGGTACCGGGACATCGCCCAGAACTTCTGGGACATCGTGACTGGCCATCACGTCTACGCCATCGGCGGCTCGGGCAACTACGAGCACTTCCAGCAGCCCGACGTGGTCGCCGCCCAGCTGTCCAACTTCACCTGCGAGAACTGCGTCAGCTACAACCTGCTCAAGCTGACCCGGCTGCTGCAGTTCCACTACCTGACCCGCACCGACCTGATCGACTACTACGAGCGGACCCTGTTCAACCAGATGCTGGGGGAGCAGGATCCCACCTCGCCGCACGGCTTCAACTGCTACTACACCGGGCTGTCGTCCGGCGCGTTCAAGCGCCAGCCGCTGAACTACTTCCCGGACGGCGACCCGGACATCTACGCCACCGACTACGGCACCTTCACCTGCGACACCGCCACCGGTGTGGAAACGGAAGCCAAGTTCGCCGACACCATCTACACCCGCGACGCGGACGGCCTGTACGTCAACCTGTTCATCCCGTCGCAGGTGAGGACGCACGGGCTGGTGCTGCGCCAGGAAACCGCCTTCCCCGGCGAGCCGGTGATCCGGCTGTCCGTGGTCTCCGGCACGGTCACCATGACGCTGCGGGTGCGGGTCCCGGCCTGGGTTTCCGGGCCGCCGCTGGTCATCCTCAACGGCCAGCCGGTCACCGGCCTGCCGGTCCCGGGCCTGCCGGCGCCGCCCGCGGGCGGGTGGATCGCGCTGCGCCGCGGATGGCGGCCGGGCGACCGGCTGGAGGTCACCCTGCCCATGCAGCTGTCCTTCGAGCCCACGCCCGACCACCCGGCCGTGCAGGCGGTGACGTACGGCCCGGTCGTGCTGAGCGGCGTCTACCCCGCCAACCCCGGCCCGCTGACGCCGCAGCTCCAGCTCACGTCACTGCAGCGTGCCGCCGGTCAGCCGCTGGCCTTCAACGCCGTCTCCGGCCGCCAGCCCGTCCGCCTGATCCCGGTCAGCCGCGCCGCCCACGAGTACTACACGGTCTACTGGGCCACGTAAACCTGGGACCTCTCCTGGCCTTATCCGCGTTCGTTCATCCACACCGAGACATGGGCGGGCTCTAGGGCCTGCTGCACGACACTGGCCAGGTCATCTCGGACCGAGTCCAGGTCCACGGCGTCCTTCAAGCGGACCGCGAACGCGGCCACGGTCTTGTCCGCGTCATAGCGTGCCCGGTTGAACCGCCGGTCCACCACCCGCTGCACCCGCCGCCGCAGCGGATTGAACAGCGCCGCCGCCGCCAGCGTTGACCCGGCCACGGCCACTGGCGTTTTGATCGACACGACATGGGTGGCCAGCAGCACGATCCCCGCGTACATCCCCACCAGCAGGCCGGTGACGATCGCGTACGCCAGGGTCCGGGAGATGATCCGGTCGATGTCGAACAGGCGGTACCGCAGGACGGCCACGCCGATGCTCAGCGGGATCGCGAAGAACCCGACCATCGATAGGGCAATTCCAACTGACGAATCGCCCGGCTTGGTGACTGAGATCCCGACCGCGACGAAGGTGACAGCCGATCCGGCCAGCAGCCACTTCAGCTGCTGGCGGCGTTCCCCTGACGAGCGCCGGTAGCTGAGTACCTGGCCAGCCAGTGACACCAGCCAGCCGACCACCAGCGACAAGAAGAACACGTCCTGCGCCACGTTCCACCACGCGTCGGCACGGTCGGTGCCGGTAAGCAGAAGCAGGTTCCCGCCGGAATCCACCTGGGTGTGGTGGCCGATTATGGCGCCCACCGTGAGCGTGACGGCTCCGCCTATCCACAGCATGGCCGCCGCGGCGTAGGCCCAGACCATCCACCGCAAGCGCGGTGACGGCGGCTGGCCATCGGGAAAGAGCAGCACGACCAGGCCGAACAGCACAATCCCCGGAGCCCAGCCGGGCTGCGCGAGCAACGCCACCCAGCCCAGCGGCAGGCCCCCATGCCGGAGCCGGTAGTCAGCGACGGTATAGAAACTGGCATCCTCGGCGAGCACGAGGAAAAGCGCCGCACCCAGCATGATCCAGCCGAGCGGGTTGCCGGGCTTGCGCCAGGCCAGCACGAAGCCGACCACCGCGAACGGAGCCGAGACCCAGACCGGCGCCGAGCCCCTGCTGGCGTCCAAGCCCTGATGCGCCAGACCGGCCAGGGGCACAGCGGCGATCATCAAGGCCAGCACCACGCCGCCCAGCACCAGCACGGCCGCCGGTGACGCCGCCCGCCAGCGGCGGGCCGTGACATCTATCATCTTCGGTGCCTGCGCACCCGCTGGCTGCGTCTCCCCCACACAGAACGCCACAGTACGCCCGAATCGTTCCGGGAACGTTACGATCAGTCCCCGTTCTTGGATCAAGGCGGCGCCGCTAGCCCGGCGTCAGCGGTTAGGCTCAGCCTTGGCGGCCCGCCCGGCGCACGCCGGGCCACACGCGCGTGAGAACGCCGATCAGTCACGCTCATCCATCAGCCGGGCCGGGCCGGGCCTGGTCGGAGCTGCATGGCGAAGAGCAGGCGCTCGGTGTCGGACAGGTCGCCGACGATCTTGCGGATGGGCGGCGGGTGCTTCCTGACCAGCGTCGGCACGGCGATGATCTGGTCCTCGGCAGCCAGGTGCGGGTTCTCCAGCAGGTCGATGATCTCGATGTGATACCGGCCCGGCAGCCAGTGCGCGCAGGCACGCTGCAGGTTGGCGATAGCGCGGAGGCACGCGGGCGTGCGCCCGGTCACATAGAGATGCAGCTCCCAGGTCTCCTCGGCAGCTGCCGCTGGCTGGGCTTCATCGCCAGTGCTGCCACCGGCCTCGCGTGGCGGGATCATCGCTTCTCTTCGTCATCGTCCTCGTCGGGATCTGCCGAGCCGGTCAGCACCCGATCGGGGCCCACGTACACGTCGGCGAGCTCGATCCCGTGATCGGTCAGCATGAACTCCCGGACCTGGTTGGAATGGGCGCTGCCTCGTTGCTTGCGCACGAACAGCAGCCGCTTGCGCTCCCGGGTGGACTCCACGTTGCGCAGCAGCAGCCAGGTGTCGGCCCGCGACGACACGCCCAGCGCGGTCTCGGTATCCTCCTGGCTAAAGACGGTCGCTATCGCGGTGATCCCGCGAGCCTTGAACATATGGAACTTGCGGGCCAGCATCAAGCTCACCTCGGTGCGGGAAGACCCGCTGACGAGACTGGCGATCCCGTCGACGACCGCGACAGCGGGCGCGTGCTCCGCGACCAGGGCAGACACCGCCGCCAGGTGGTTGTCCATGCCGAACTCGGCCGACCGGCCCGCCCAGATCCGCAGCAGGCCCGCCTCCACCCAGCGTCCCAGGTCCATGCCGACCGAACGCATGTTGCGGATCACCTCATCCGGCGATTCCTCGAACAGGATCAGCAGGGCCCGCTCGCCCCGCGCGCACGCCGCATCGATCAGGTGCGCGCTCAGCGTGCTCTTCCCGGTGCCCGCCGCCCCGCTGACCAGGACGGCCGACCCCCGGAACAGGCCGCCGGACAGCATCGAGTCCAGTCCGGGCACGCCGGTGGAGATCCGCTCACTGGACGCGCCATAGTCGAGCGCAACCGGCGTGACCAGCGGCACCTCAAAGCCACGGTCCGTGATCAGGAACGGGTACTGGCTGGTCCCGTGCGCCGACCCGCGGTACTTGACCACTTGCAGCCGCCGCGTGGAAATCTCATCCCGGGTGCGGTGATCCAGCGCGATCACGCAGTCGCTCACGTACTGCTCAATGCCGTACCGGGTGAGCGCGCCGTTCTCGCCGCGCTCACCGGTCACGACCGCGGTGACGGCCCGGTCCTTCAGCCAGCGGAACAGCCGCACCAACTCAGCCCGCACGATCTCCTGGGAACTGAACATGCCGAACAGCGCTTCGATCGTGTCGAGGACCACCCGCCTGGCCCCGATGCGCCTGATCGCGTCGTCCAGCAGCAAGAACAACGGCTCGAAGTCGTACTCCCCCGTCCCGACAACCTCTGCCGGCTCGGCCCGGAACGCATAGATGACCAGCAGCCCATCCCGCTGCAGCCCGTCAAGATCGAAGTCCAGCGAGGCGACATCGGCGATGACCTCCTCGACCGACTCCTCGAAGGTCACCAGCACGCCCGGCTCACCGCACTTCCGTGCACCCGTGACCAGGAACTGCAGCCCCAGCAGGGTCTTGCCAGACCCGGCGCCGCCCGTCATCAGCGTGCACCTTCCCCTGGGCAGCCCGCCCTGGGTGATGTCATCCAGCCCCGCGATGCCCGTCGGAGCCTTCGGCAGCAGCCGGCCAGCCGGACCGTCACCTAGCGGGGTCATATGAGTCCTCCCATGATCGGGGACGCCTTGTACTTAGCGCGGTCGGTCCCACCGAAATCAGCGGAGCGTGCACCACGATCGCGAGCGCCGGTTCGGTTCCTGGCCAGTCGCCTGCCCTGCCGAGGCGACCGGGCTGCTACCACCTCTTCCAGCGCGGCACCCACCCTAATCCCGCGGTTAAGTCCTTATTCAGGGCCAAAGGTCCCCGAATGTTCCAAGACCCATCAGCCAACCCGCCCAGCCCCGCTGAATTCCCTGGCCCACCTGGGTGGCCCGGACGTGCCCCGGCCGGACTCACGGGTTCAGCGTGGCTTCGATGGTCAGCCTGCGGGCAGGCCGGACGTGTGCACAGTTGGCGCGTTCCCTTTACTAGGACCTGGTGGTCCACAGGTAGGTGCTGCCGTTGCCGTCGGCGGTCGCCAGCAGGCTGCCGTCCGGGCTGAACGCGACGCCGGTCACGCCGCCGCTGCCCGGATCCGGCAGTGTGGCGGTGAGCTTCCCGGTGGCCACGGTCCACACGTAGCTGTGCCCGTTGCCGTCGGCCGACGCCAGCAGGGTGCCGTCCGGGCTGAACGCGACATCCAGGACATTCGTGCCGTGCGGGTCGGTCAGCGTGGCGGCCAGCTTCCCGGTGGCCACGGTCCACAGATAGCTGCGCCCGTTGCTGTCCGCGGCGGCCAGCAGGCGGCCATCGGGGCTGAACGCGACGGCGGCCACGCCGCCGCTGCCCGGGTCGGGCAGGGTAACGGCGAGCTTCCCGGTGGCCACGGTCCACACGTAGGTACGGCCATTGCTGTCCGCCGCCGCCAGCAGGCTGCCGTCCGGGCTGAACGCGACGCTGCTCAGGCTGCCGCCGGCGGGTGCGCGGAAGGACCGGGTCACGGCGGTGCCGGTCACCGTCCACACGTCGGCCTGGCCGTTATGGCCGGCCGCGGCCAGCAGGTCGCCGTGCGGGCTGAAGGCCAGGCCGGCCAGCCCGCCGCTGCCGGCGCCGGTCAAGGTGGTGGTGAGCTGCCCGGTGGCCACGGTCCACAGGTAGGTGTGCCCGTTGCTGTCCGCGGTGGCCAGCAGGCTGTCGTCCGGGCTGAACGCGACGGCGGTCAGGCCGCCGCTAGCCGGGTCGGGCAGGGTGGCGGTGAGCCGCCCGGTGGCCACGGTCCACACATAGCCGGAGCCGTCGTTGCCGGCCGCCGCCAGCATGCTGTTGTCCCGGCTGAACGCCACGGCGGTCAGGCCCTGGCTGGGCGGGCCGGTCAGCACGCTGCGCAGCCGCGGATGGAACGGGCCCGGTCCGGCCGTCAGGGCGATCACCGTCGTGGTGAGCAGGGCGATCAGCGCGACACCGGCGCTCGCCGCGATCAGCAGCGGGCGGCCCCGCAGGCCGCGGATGCGGTCCCAGGCGGACGGCCAGGTCGGCCCGGCGGCCCCAGACGACCCGGCGGCCCCAGAGAACCCGGCGGCCCCAGACGAACCCGGCGGCCCCAGACGACCCGGCGGGCCCGGACGGCCCGGACGGGCGGCGGCCAGGAGCCGGTTCCGGCGTATAGGGGAGCGTCAATCCCGTGCCGTTCGGGTGCCGGTCCGCATCCACCCAGATCAGCGCGGGGCCAGGGCTCTCCGGCGGCTCCTGCCCGGGCCGCGCGTCTGTCGGCTCCTGATCGGGCCGCGCGTCCGGCGGTGCCCACGCGGCGCTGGCGATGGGACGGACGATCGTATCGGCGCCGGGGTCCGCGCTCCGCCCGGCGGCGGCCGCCGCCGGGGCCGGAGCGCCGACGCTGACCCCGGCCGAGGCCGGGGCCGAATCCTCCCGGGCGGATCCGGCGCTTATGAATCCGGCACTGATGAAGCCAGCACTGATGAAGCCAGCACTGATGCGGGCGGGCAGCCAGCCCGGCCGCAGGTGGGAGTCGCCCAGCTCGGCCAGCAGCTCGGCCAGGCCGGGCCGGTCGGCGGGCGCCTTGGCCAGGCAGCGGCCGACCAGCCCCCGGACCTCGGCTGGCACGTCATGCAGGTCCGGCGGGTGGTGCACCACCCGGTACAGCAGGGCAGGCGCCTCGCCGCTGCCGAACGGCCCGTGTCCCGCCGCCGCGTAGGTCAGCACCGCGCCCAGGCTGAACACGTCGCTGCGCGCGTCCACCCGCAGGCCGTCGGCCTGCTCGGGAGACATGTACCCGGGCGAGCCGAACACCGTGCCCGTCTCGGTCAGCACGGTGGCCGCGGAGACGGCCCGGGAGATCCCGAAGTCGATGACCCGGGGAGCGTCCTCGGCCAGCAGCACGTTGGACGGCTTGAGGTCACGGTGCACCACGCCCTCGGCGTGGATCGCGGCCAGGCCTTCGGCCAGCCCGGCGGCCAGCGCCAGCACGGTGCCCGCCGGCAGCGGCCCGTACCTGGTCACCACCTGCGCCAGCGACGGCCCGGCGTAGGAGGTAGCCAGCCACAGCACCGGGCCGTCCAGTTTCGAGCCGAGCAGCGACGCCGTGCACGCGCCGTTGACCTTGCCCGCCGTCTCGACCTCGATCCTGAACCGCTCCCGGAACTCCGGGTCGGCGGCCAGGTCGGCCCGGATGACCTTGACCGCCACCCGCCTGCCGCCCGGGGACAGGCACAGGTACACCCGCCCCATGCCGCCGCCGCCCAGGACGTCGATGACCCGGTACTCCCCGATCCGCTCCGGATCGCCGGGCCGCAGTTCTTCCCCCACCTCGCGCACCTCGGTCAGCCGGAGGCTTCCGCCGCCGGCCGGACCGGCAGGTGCAGGCAGCAGCAATCCGGCTTCCCGCACGGGACCACCCGGACGCCGCGGTCCACCAGGCACCCGCATTCCGCGCAGTTCACCTTCACATCCCCGATCGTAGCCGCGGTACGGACCAGCCCCCAGCGCCAACCGCGCCGGGGGCGGACCTGCGGCCGGCTTATGGCTGGCGGCGGGCCCGGGCCCGCCGCTTGCCCTCGTGCATGGCCTGCACCCGGGCCACCGGGAGGGCCCGCCCCTCCTCGACCAGCTCCGGGCTCAGCGGCTGCGGCGCGGGCCGCTGGCCCGCCCACGGCTGGGCCCCGGCCAGCAGGCCCGGCGCGGTCAGCACGGTGAAGTCGCCCGGCTTGACCGCGTCCAGGTCCTCCCACCGCACCGGGAACGAGACCGGCACGCCCGGCCGGGCCCGCGGGCTGTAGGCCGCCGCCACGGTGGCGCCGAAGGCCCTGGTCGCGTCCAGGAACACCTTGCCTTCCCGGTCGTCCTTGATGAACGCGGTGGTGGCCAGGGCCGGGTCGAGCCGTTCGGCCCGGGCGGCGATGGCCCGGGTGGCCGCGGCCGCCTCCTCGCTGCTCGCCTCGACCGGCACGTAGACGTGCAGGCCCTTGGCCCCGCTGGTCTTCACCGCGCCGGCCAGGCCAACCTCGTCCAGCGCCCGCCTGATCAGATGAGCGGCCGCCACCGCGTGCCCGAACTCCCCTCCGGACGGCGGGTCGATGTCCAGCACCAGCTGGGTGGGCCGGTCCAGGTGCCCGGCCAGGCCCAGGGTCGGGTGGTACTCGACGGCCCGCTGGTTGGCGAACCAGATCAGCGTGCGCCGGTCGTCGCACAGCGCGTAGCGGACGTTCCGCCGCGACGACTCGGCCCACAGCGTCACGGTCTGCAGCCACGGCGGCGCGTAGCTGGGCACGTTCTTCTGCATGAACGGCTCCTGCCCGGCCCGGACCCTGATCACCGACAGCGGCCGGTCCCGCAGCTCGGGCAGGATGAAGTCCGCCACCGCCTCCAGGTAGTCCACCAGGTCCCGCTTGGTCGCCCCGGCCCCGTCGAACAGCAGCTCGTCCAGGTGGGTCAGTGCTATGCCCTCACGTTGCGGCGTCGCCATGGCTCTCGTATACCCGGTGATCCGGGGCACGCACCAGGGCCCGTTCGGCCATAAAAAGATCTTCACGCCCGGCGGTAGGGTGAGAGCCGATCAGACGGGAGGAATCATGGCGTTCAGCGGCTGGCCGGAAGAGGCGCTGGATTTCTACGACGGGCTCGCGGCCGACAACTCCAAGTCCTACTGGACCGAGCACAAGGCCGTCTACGAGGACAAGATCCTGCGCCCGATGACCGAGCTGGCCGAGGAACTGGCCGCGGAGTTCGGCGAGCCGAAGATCTTCCGGCCCTACCGTGACGTCAGGTTCAGCCGCGACAAGTCGCCGTACAAGACTCATATCGGCGCGGTCATCGGCGGCCGCGGCTACGTGCAGCTGTCCGCCGAGGGCCTGGGCGCCGGGGCCGGGATGTGGCAGATGAGCCCGGAGCAGCTGGCCCGCTACCGCGCGGCCGTGGCCGACGACATCCCGGGCGGCGAGCTCGAGCAGATCATCGCCCGGATAAAAAGCCGCGCTGTCGACGTGCACGGCCACGGCGCGCTGAAGTCCGCGCCCCGCGGCTACCCGGCCGACCACCCGCGGGTGGCCCTGCTCCGGTACAAGGGCGTGACCAGCTGGCGGCAATGGCCCGTCGAGGCCTGGCTGGAAACTGCGGCGGCCAAGGACCGCATCATTTCTTTTCTCCGAACGTCCCAGCCGCTGTGCTCCTGGCTGGACCAGCACGCCGGCCCGTGATGTCGCCGCCGGCGGCGCCGCGGGGCCGGCGTACGCTTACTGACCGGTACGCCTACTCCGCAAGGGGCCTGCAGTGAGCGAGCCTGACGATTCCCTCCGGGTGTCCGACGCCGAGCGCGATGCCACGCTGCGCACCCTCGGCGACCAGGCCGCCGTGGGCCGGCTGACCCTGGACGAGCTCGAGGAGCGGTCCGGCCGGGCCCTGACCGCCAAGACCCGCGGCGATCTGGCCACGCTGACCAGCGACCTGCCCGCCGAGGGCGCACCCCGGCCGGCGCCGGCCGGGAAGAAGCCGGTGCGCTGGATGGTCTCCGTCATGAGCGGCTCGCACCGGCGCGGCCGGTTCCGCACGGTCGGCCGCATCAACGCCGTGGCCTTCATGGGCGGCGACGATATCGACCTGCGCGAGGCCGAGATCGAGGGCGGCGAGCTCACCCTCAACCTGTTCGCGTTCATGGGTGGCGCCCAGGTCTACGTGCCCGACTCGGTGGACCTGGAGGTCGGCGGCTTCTCGCTGATGGGCGGGCACGAGGAGATCGGCAGCCAGCGCCCGCCGCGCCCCGGCGCCCCGGTCATCAGGATCCGCATCTACAACCTGTGCGGCGGCGCGTCCATCTACCGGCTCCCGCCGCAGGCCCGCGGCGTGGGCCTGAAGCAAGCCAGGCGCCTGGCCAAGGCCGCCGAACGCGGCCAGCTCCCGCCCGCCGACTAAGCTCCGCCCGCTAAGCCCGGCCTGGGCCGCCAGCACGCCGCGCACATACGCGAACTCGGTCTGGTACACGTGCGCCGATCAGTCCAGGTAGCTCGGCGGGGGCGGGATTGGCTGCCCGGCCCGGACCGCCGCCACCACGGCCTCGGCCGCACGCAGCCTGTACTCCTCGCCGTATACCGCGCCCGGCCGGCGCGGCGCCTCCATGACCGTCGCGTCGGCCGTGCCGCCCAGGTCGACCGGCACAAACCCGCAGTCGGTGATCAGGGCCGCCGCCACCGTCTTGGCCCGTGCGTCGTCCCCGCACAGCCACTGCACGACCCGCCGGTCGCCGTCGCGGCCTGCGGTCTGGCGCTGGAACCCGGCCGTGAGCGTGTTGAACGACTTGGTGTAGCCCGCCCCCGGCATCCGGGCCTGGTTGAACTGCGCCGCCGTCTGCCCGGCCGGGATCAGCTCGGATCCCGCGCCGAACTGGTTGGTGGTGTCGATGACCACCTTCCCGGCCAGTGGCCCGGCCGCCGCCAGCGCCTCGTCGATCACCGGCCACGGCACCGAGAACACCACCACGTCGCTGTCCGCCACCGCCTCGGTTGGCCAGGTGGGCGGGCACGACCGCCTCGAACAGGTCCCGGCCCCGGTCGGTCAGCGTGACCAGCGACCCGCGCCCGTCGGCCGGGTCCGGCGACCGCACCACCAGGCCGTCGGCCACCAGCCGGTCCACCCGGGCGCTCACCGTCCCCGGCGTCAGCGCCATCTCGTTGGCCAGCCTGCGCTGCGATATCCCGCCCGGCTGGTTGATGCGCACCAGCGTGACCAGCATGGTGAACGTCGGGTTGGTGACGCTGTGCTCGGCGAAGACGGCCTCCTGCTCCTCGGCGATGATGGCCCGCAGCCGGCCCAGCCGGCTGATGACCCCGACCGATGAGACATCCAGGTCGGGCCGGACCTGGGCCCACTGGTGCAGCACCCGGTCGGTGGCGTCGGGCACCGCGGGAACCGGGATCGCGGCAGCGGCCGGGCTGCGTGTCATTACTCAATCGTAGGGCCGAAGCCGCCCGGTATAGTTCGAAGCCAAACTATGTCACCCGCTAAATCGGCCGCCACGATCCAACCCTCAGGGAGCAGCTGCCACTCCGTCTATCAACGTCGCCGTCCTCGGCTCCGGCATCATCGGGCGCACCCTCGCCACCAGGTTCCCGCTGACCGGGCCGATCACCCGCTGACCGGGCCGAACTCCGCCCGCACCCCGAGCAGCCGCACCGGCCGCCGCCCGGTGAACCGGCCGAGCGCCGCCAGCGCGGCCTGCTCGATCACCGCCGCCTCCGAACTGGGCGCGGCCAGCGTCACCCCGTGCGTCTCGGTGACGAACGGCGCGTACCGCACCTTCACCACCACCCGCACCGCGGGCCGTGGCTCCCGGGCCAGATCCACCGCCAGCAGCCGGGCGATCCGCGCGGTCTCCGCCTGCACGCGCAACCGCCTGGTCCCACCGCGAAAACCTCCCTCAATCTTCCGTAGCCGCTTGACACTTAAGCTCCTGGGATGTCTTCCCGTGCCCGCGGGCCACATAGGGCGAGTCGTCCACATCGGCATCGCCGCGGCCCCGGCCGAGCAGCACCAGCCACGGCCCGGTCATCGGGCCGAACACCGCGGCCAGCGCGTCCGGGTCCGCCGCCGCCAGGTCGCTGACCGTGCGGATGCCCAGCCCGTCCAGCTTCTTGGCCGTCTTGGCCCCGATACCCCACAGCGCGTCGGTCGGCCGGCCGCCCAGCACGGCGAACCAGTTGGCCGAGGTCAGCCGGAACACCCCGGCCGGCTTCCCGAACCCGGTGGCGATCTTGGCCTGCAGCTTGTTCTCCCCGATTCCCACCGTGCAGTCCAGCTGGGTCGCCGCCCGCACTTGCGCCGCCAGCGACCGAGCGAACGACTCCGGATCGGCCGTGTCGAGTCCGAGGAACGCCTCGTCCCAGCCGAGCACCTCCACCACCGCGCCGGTCGACCGCAGCACCTCCATCACCACCTCCGAGACCTCCTCGTACGCGGCCCGGTCCACCGGGAGGAATACCGCGTCGGGCAGCCGCCGCGCCGCCGTCCGCAGCGGCAGTCCCGAATGGACGCCGTGCTCCCGCGCCTCGTAGGACGCCGTGCTGACCACGCCCCGCTTGGTCGGGTCGCCGTCGCCGCCCACCACCACCGGCCGCCCGCGCAGTTCGGGATGCCGCAGCACCTCGACCGCCGCGATGAACTGATCGAGGTCCACGTGCAACACCCACCGGGCCACCCCCCAGTCTTACCCGCTCACCTCCCGCGGCCGAACATCGGCCCAGGTCACCGGCGCCCGCGGCCACCCCCGCCGGCCCCGAAATTTCCTGGGTTAACGGCAGCGAGCCGGGTAGCTGGCCTGGTATGTCGTGGTCGAAGTACGCCGAGTTCCTGGTCTTTGCCGTGATCCTCGACGCCACCACCGGCGCCGTCCTGCTCGGCTTCAGCGCCCGCCTGGCCACCGAGCACGCCTGATCCCCGCGGGCAGGCATCAGGCATTTCCGGCTGGGCCGCCACCGAACTGTTCCACACCCACACCCTGCACGGGTTCTTCAACCTGTCCACCTGGCTCACCGCCATCGCCGGATCAGCCGTCCTGCTGCTTGTCGTCCACCTGTTCACCGGGCGCAGCGGCAGATCGCGCCGGCTCGCGCACCGCTAACACGCGCCCACAGCCAGCCCAGCACGGCGACCGCAGCTGCGGTCGCCGTGCTGCTGTGTCACCGCCGGCTGAACACGGCGTGGAGGGTGAGGGTGCTGTTCATTGCGACCAGGCCCAGCCAATTCCAGGTGAGGCCGAAGTCGGCCCGGTTGATGCGGACCTCGGCGTCGAGCCGGATCTCGCCGTCGCCCGGCACGGACGCCGCGGCCTCGAAGGACAGCGGCCGGGTCCGGTCCCGCACGCTCAGCGTGCCGGTCACCAGAACACCCTGGCCAGCGGGCCGGACCCCGGTCGCGGTGAAGGCGATGTCCGGATGGTTCGCCACGTCGAAGAAGTCGGCCGAACGCAGGTGCGTATCACGCCGGGCGTTCCCGGTGTCGATGGACGCCGCGGCCACCGTGACGGTGCCGCTGACCGCGCCGTCCGGAGCGACGGTGCCATTCCCGCTGACCTCGCGGAAGACGCCCTTCACCGGTACTGGGCCGCCCATGCTCTTGTTCCGAAGCCGCACGCTGGACTTGCCCCGATCCAGCACCCATTCGCCGGCCAGGTCCGCGTTCTCCAGCAGGGCCTCGAGCACAGGGGCGGTTGTTTGTCCTGACGGTGCCTGCATGATCATTCCCCTTGTCACATCGAACACATCGAACTTGTCACATCGAACGGATTTGAGGTGTCACCTATACGACACGCCGCGATCAGGGAGTGTGACCGATGACCGAAGCTGACTGGCTGGCGGACGGTTTCGAGCAGAACAGGACCCGCCTGCGGGCGGTGGCCTACCGGATGCTCGGCTCGCTGGCCGAGGCCGACGACGCCGTCCAGGAAGCCTGGCTGCGCCTCAGCCGGTCAGACGCCAGCGGCGTCGATAACCTCGGTGCCTGGCTGACCACGGTCGTGGCCCGGATCTGCCTGAACGTCCTGCGCTCACGCAGCGCGCGACGCGAGGAGCCCCTCGGCGTGCACGTGCCCGACCCGGTCATCAGCCGGGCGGACGGGACCGACCCCGAGGAGGAGGCGCTGCTGGCCAACTCGGTCGGCCTCGCCCTGCAGGTGGTGCTCGACACGCTGACCCCCGCCGAGCGGCTGGCGTTCGTCCTGCACGACCTGTTCGACCTGCCCTTCGACGAGATCGCCCGCCTGGTGGGGCGCCCTCCGGCCACGGCCAGGCAGCTGGCCAGCCGGGCCCGGCGCCGGGTCCGGGGAGCCGAGATTCAAGCCCCGGACCCCGATATCGGTCGCCAGCGCGAAGTGGTCGATGCCTTCTTCGCCGCGGCGCGCCGCGGCGACCTGGCCGCGCTAGTCGCCGTGCTCGACCCGGATGTCGTGCTGCGGTCCGACGGGGGGCCGGCGCATCCGGAACTTTCCGTGGTGCTCCGCGGCGCGGCCGCCGTGGTCGATCACGGGCTCCGGGTCCACCAGGCCTCCGCCCTGCTGCGGCCGGCCCTGGTAAACGGAGCCGCGGGCGCGGTCGCGACCATAGCCGGGCAGCCGGTCGCGGTCATCGGGTTCACCATCTCGCGCGGCAAGCTGGTGGAGATCGACGTGCTGGCCGACCCCGAGCGCCTCGGTCGGCTCGACCTGGCCGTGCTCGACGGCTGACCGCCGCCGCGAAACGCGAAACGCCCGAAAGCCCTTTGATCTGCGGCGACCGCGTCAGACACAATGACGTGTGCTGCTGACCATCACCACCACCTACGAGCCCGCCACCGACCTGGGGTACCTGCTGCACAAGCACCCTGACCGGCTGCAGACATTCCAGACCGCGGCGGGCGCGGCGCACGTCTTCTACCCCGAGGCCACCAGCGAGCGCTGCACCGCCGCGCTGCTGCTCGAGGTCGACCCGGTGGCCCTGGTCCGCGGCCCAGCGGGCCGTACCAGCAACAAGCCCGCTGACGCCGAACTCGCCCAGTACGTCAACGACCGCCCCTACGCCGCCTCGAGCATGCTGGCCGTGGCCCTGAAGGAAGCCTTCCGCACCGCGCTGACCGGCCGCTGCGATGCGCGGCCCGACCTGGCCGCCGGCCAGATCCCGCTCACCCTGCACGTGCCCGCCCTGCGCTGCCGCAGCCACCTAGGGCGCAGCCACCCAGGGCGCAGCCCCAAAGGCGGCGGCCCGGACCTGGCCCGCAACATCTTCGGCCCGCTCGGCTGGACCGTCGAGGCCATCAGCCAGCCCCTCGACCCGCAGGAGTGGGGTGACTCGCCCTACCTCGACCTGTGGCTGACCGGCGAGCAGCGGCTGGCCGACGCGCTCAACCACCTGTATGTCCTGCTGCCCGTGCTGGACGACGCCAAGCACTACTGGGTGTCGCCCGAGGAGGTGGACAAGCTGGTCCGGGCGGGCGGCGACTGGCTGGCCGCCCACCCGTACAAGGAGCTCATCACCGCCCGCTACCTCTCCCACCGGCACAAGCTCACCCGCTCCGCCCTGGCCCGGCTGGCCGAAGCCGACGACACCGAGCCGGAAGAACTCGACAACGCCGTCACCGAAGAGGACGCCGTCAGCAGCAAGCCGCTCGCCGTCCAGCGCCGCGAGGCCATCCTGGCCGTACTCCGCGACACCGGGGCCCGCAGCGTCGGCGACCTGGGCTGCGGCTCCGGCGTGCTGACCAAGGACCTGCTGGCCGAGCCGCAGCTCACCCGCGTCGTGGCCGTCGACGTGTCGGCCCGGGCCCTGCAGCTGGCCGCCCGGCAGCTGCGGCTTGACCAGCTGCCGGACCGCCAGCGCGAGCGCCTGACCATCTTCCAGTCCGCGCTGACCTACCGCGACGACCGGCTGGCCGGCCTCGACGCCGCCGTCCTGATGGAAGTCATCGAGCACCTCGACCCCGAACGCCTGCCGGCTCTCGAGCGGGTCATCTTCGGCTTCGCCTCGCCCGCCACGGTGGTGATCACCACCCCCAACGCCGAGTACAACCCGCACTTCGAGAACCTGGCCCCCGGTGCGATGCGGCACCGCGATCACCGCTTCGAGTGGACCCGCGCCCAGTTCCGCACCTGGGCCGAGCAGACCGCCGCCGCCCACGGCTACCAGGCCCGCTTCGCAGGCGTCGGCCCCGAGCACCCCGACGCCGGCCCGCCCACCCAGCTGGCCGTCCTCACCAGGCAGGCCGCCCGATGACCGCGCTGAGCATCCCAGAATCCAGCCTGGTCGTCCTGGTCGGCGTCACCGGATCAGGCAAGTCCACCTTCGCCCGCGCCCACTTCAGGCCGACCGAGGTGATCTCCTCCGACTTCTGCCGCGGCCTGGTCGCCGACGACGAGAACGACCAGTCCGCCACCCCGGCCGCCTTCGAGGTGCTGCGCTTCATCGTCGGCCAGCGCCTCAAGGCGGGCCGCCTGACCGTGATCGACGCCACCAACGTGCAGCCCGAGGCCCGCCGCAACCTGGTCCTGCTGGCCCGCGAGCACGACGTGCTGCCCGCGGCCATCGTCCTGGACCTGCCGGAGAAGCTGTGCGCCGAGCGCAACGCCGAACGCCCGGACCGCGACTTCGGCCCGCATGTGATCCGCCGCCAGCGCAGCCAGCTGCGGCGCAGCCTGAACCACCTGGGCCGGGAGGGCTTCCGCACCGTCCACGTGCTGCGCAGCCCGGACGAGATCGCCGCGGCCACCATCACCCGGGCCGCTCTGTACAACGATCTCCGCGAAGAGAAGGGCCCGTTCGACGTCATCGGCGACGTGCACGGCTGCCGGGCCGAGCTCGAGCAGCTGCTCGGCCAGCTCGGCTACGCCTTCGACCGCGACGGCTCCGGCCGCCCCATCAACGCCCGCCACCCGGACGGCAGACGCGCGGTGTTCCTCGGCGACCTGGTGGACCGCGGTCCCGACACGCCCGGCGTGCTCCGCCTGGTCATGGGCATGGTGGCGGCCGGCACCGCACTGTGCGTGCCCGGCAACCACGAGGTCAAGCTGCTGCGTGCGCTGCGCGGCAGGAACGTCAACCGCAGCCACGGCCTGGACGCCTCGCTGGAGCAGCTGGCCCGCGAGCCAGCGGAGTTCCGCACCCGGGTCGAGCAGTTCATCGACGGCCTGATCAGCCACTACGTGCTGGACGGCGGCCGCCTGGTGGTGGCCCACGCGGGCCTGATCGAGCGCTACCACGGCCGCGCGTCCGGCCGGGTGCGCGAGTTCTGCCTGTACGGGCAGACCACCGGCGAGACCGACGAGTACGGCCTGCCCGTCCGCTACCCCTGGGCGCAGGAGTACCGCGGCCGGGCCGTCGTCCTGTACGGCCATACCCCGGTGCCCGAGCCGGAGTGGCTGAACAACACCCTGTGCCTGGATACCGGCTGTGTCTTCGGTGGCCGTCTGACCGCTCTGAATTATCCCGAACGATCCGTGGTATCAGTCCCCGCCGCCCGCGCCTACCATCCCGCGGCCAAACCCTTCCCGGCCGCCTCGCCCTCGCCGAACTCCCGCCGCGAGCCCGACGTCCTGGACATCAAAGACGTGTCCGGGTCCCGGGTCATCGAGACCGCCTACCTGCCCCGGATCGGGGTGCGCGAGGCGCACGCCGCGGCCGCGCTCGAGGTCATGAGCCGGTTCGCCCTCGATCCCCGCTGGCTGCTCTACCTGCCGCCCACCATGAGCCCGGTCGGCGCCTCCGCCCGGGAGGACCTGCTCGAACACCCAGACCAGGCCTTCGCCGCCTACCGGTCGGACGGCGTGGCCTCGGTGCTGTGCGAGGAGAAGCACATGGGCTCCCGGGCCGTGCTCCTGGTCTGCCGCTCGCCCGCCGCCGCCCACGCCCGGTTCGGCGTCCCCGAGACCGGGACGTGCGGCGCCGTCTGGACCAGGACCGGCCGGCCCTTCTTCCCGGCCGGCCTGACCGAGGCCCTGGTCGGCCAGGTGCGCGACGCGGCCGAGCAGGCCGGCCTGTTCGACCAGCTCGGCACCACCTGGCTGCTCCTGGACGCCGAACTGCTGCCCTGGAACGTCAAGGCCGCCCAGCTGCTGCGCGACCAGTACGCCGCGGTGGGGGCCGCCGCCGCGGCCTCGCTGCCCGCGGCCACCACGATCCTGGAGCAGGCCGCCGCCCGCGCCCTGCCCGACGGCGGCATCCAGGCCCTGCTGGACCGGACCCGGTCCCGGGCCGCCAACGCGGCGGCGTTCACCGCTGCCTACCTGCGCTACTGCTGGCCCACCGACGGCCTGGCGGGCGTGCGCGTCGCCCCCTTCCAGCTGCTGGCCACCGAAGGCGCCGTCTACCACGAGCGTCCGCACCCCTGGCACCTGGACCTGGCCGCCCGGCTCGCCGCCGCCCGCCCCGACCTGATCGCGCTCACGCGTAACATCGCCGTCGAGGTCGGCGATCCCGCCTCGGTCGCCGGCGCGGTCCAGTGGTGGCAGGACCTGACCGCCGCCGGGGGAGAGGGCATGGTGGTCAAGCCCGCCGCGAACTTCTCCCGAGGCCCCGGGGGGCTGATCCAGCCCGGCCTGAAGGTCCGCGGCCGGGAGTACCTGCGCCTCATCTACGGCCCCGACTACACCCAGCAGGAAAACCTCACCCGGCTGCGCCAGCGCGCCCTCAGCCACAAGCGCTCGCTGGCCCTGCGCGAGTACGCCCTCGGCCTGGAGGCGCTGGACCGGGTGGCCCGGGGCGAGCCGCTGTGGCGCATCCACGAATGCGTCTTCGCCGTCCTGGCCCTCGAGTCCGAGCCCGTCGACCCCCGGCTGTGACCCCTGGCTGTGACCCCTGACGGTGACCCCCGGCGGTGACCCCCGGCTGTGACCCCCGGCTGTGGCGCCTCGACGTCAGGCTGCGACGGTGACGGCCAGAAGCTGCGGCGGCCCGACTTCCTCAGGGACGGGCTCGCCATCGGCTCGAAGACCTGAGATGTGAACCTCGATGGCCTCGACGGCCCGCTCCCGGCACTGCTCGATCGTTCTGCCCCGGGTAAAACAGCCGGGTAGGGCTGGGACGGTAACGAAGTAGCCGCCGTCCTGGTCGGGTTCCACCACGATCGTGTAGGTACGCATCAAGTTCATCCTGTCACAAGACCGCGCGTAGTTCCTCGACGGTAATGCCTGCCTGGCTCAAGATCGACCGTAGCAGGCCGGGTCCGATCGTCTCACCGGCGTGGAGCGGTACGGTCACGCGACCGCCACGAGCGGGATGCTTGAGTTGAGCATGAGATCCTTTCTGCGTCACGACTACCCAGCCCAGCTTGCCGAGCGCGCGGGCGAGTTCGCGGCCGGTGACCCGAGGCAGCGGTGGCATGGAGCCAACCGTAGGCGTTAGCTGTGACAATCTGCTGCGGTGGCCGAGGAAGCGATGCTGCATGCTGCTCGCATAGCATTGCGGCGGCCGTACAGCTGGGGCAGCGCCTAAGAGCGGGTAGATGGCCTCGATCACGACGCGGCGGGCTGAGCTGGCAGACCGTTGTGGGATTTATCCAAGACCACTCTTTGGGGCAGAGTGCCACAACCATTGGTTGGCACGGCGCAAAGCGCCTTAGGAAACCGGGCCCGTCATTCCGCGTAAGTCCGCAGCAGCCGCAGCGCCGCCGCGCCGTGCGGGCCGGTGACGGTCATCCGGGCCTGTTCCGGAGCCAGTCGGCGCGCCGCCACCCGGCAGAAATCCCCGGCCGGGCCGCTGATCGCCGACTCGGCCTCCGCCCGCCCGAACCGCCATACCGCCTCGCCGTCCGGAGCCGTCAGCTCGCACCGGACCTCGGCGGCCGGCTCGCCGGCCAGTGCCATCGCGTACGGCAGCGTCCGGTGGGCCAGCCAAGCCACGTGCCGCAGCCGTCCGGTGTCGGGGAAGCCCAGGCCCAGCGGCCCGGTGATATCCAGGCCGTGCGCCCAGTGCTCGGCCAGCCGGGTGGTGGCCAGGGTGGCCGGCTTGACCGGCGCCGCCACCCACTCAAGCGGCCGGTCCGGGTCGGCGCCGCGCAGCGCAGCAAGCGCCGCGCGCCGGGCCTGCTGCCACCGGCCGAACACCACCCCGGGCGCCGCCCGCTCCGCCGCCACCAGCGCGGCGACGCGCTCGCCCACCGTGCCGCCCGCCGTGGCCGCGAACCCGGTCCGCGGGCCCTGTCCGGCCACGGTGGCCAGCACCGATTCCTCGGACTGGGCCAGGTGCAGCACCACGTCGGCCACCGTCCACCCGGCCGCGCCCGACGGCGATCGCCACTGCGCTTCGGCCAGGCCGTCCAGGATGCCCTCGAGCCGCTCCTGCTCCGCCGCCAGATCGTCGAAGACCGTCACGCCGGTTACATTACCTACCCGCGGGCCCATCATCGACGGCGATCGATAATGGGGTCATGCCGCCCGCCGCGCCCGCCGACGTGCAGATCAGGCGGGCCGATCTGGCCGAAGCCGCCCAGGTGGGGATCCTGGCCGAACGGGTCTACCGCCAGGGCGGATGGGCCGACCAGCGCTACTCACCCATACTGCTCGACGCCTCCTCGCGGATCGAGGAGGCCGAAGTGCTGGTCGCGGTGGCCGGCGGCGTGATCGTCGGGACGGCCACGGTGGCCCGGCCCGGCAGCCGGTGGGCGAGCATGGCCCGGCCGGGAGAGGTCGAGATCCGGATCCTGGCCGTCGAGGCGGCGGCGCGCGGGCAGGGCATCGCGGACCGGCTCATGACGGCCTGCGAAGCCCTGGCCCGCGACCAGGGCTGCGCCGCGGTGATCCTGTGCACCGAGCCGGACATGTACGCCGCGCAGCGCCTGTACCAGCGCCGGGGCTACGTGCGCCAGCCCGACCGGGACTGGCGCGTCGGCCGGATCGAGCTGCTGGCCTACTGGCTCAGCCTGAACCCCGCCTGAACCCGGGCTAACCCGATCCGGGCACCTGCAGGCTCACAGCGGAAGCCGGAGCCGCCCCGGCCGGGCCGAGGCCGTTCTGTTTGGTTCCCTTCTGGAACCCGCCGAACATCACCGACAACACGATCAGGATCACGGTCAGCAGCACGATCCACAGCAGGCAGCCGCCCGCCCTGGATCTCGGCCAGCGGCGCCGGCGCCCGCCGTAACCCTCGCGCCGGCCGGACAGATACCTGGACATGACGGTGGTATTCCCGGGTCCCGCGCAATATGCGGCGCGCGGAGAATTAGTTGCCGCCGCCCGGGTAGCTGATGCGCACACCAAGCATGACGTGAGGACAGACCATTTCTCCGGCAACCCGAACAGCCAGCAGCAGGTCTACATCCTGGCCGAGCAGAAGATCCAGAGCGCGGCCAAGCAGAGCCCGCTGCTGCCCGAGGCCGAGAAGAACACCCAGGCGATGCTCACCGGCATGCTCACCTCCCTAGCGCGCCTGCGAGGCGTCGCTGCTCCGCCTGGGCGTTGACGCTATTGACCTGTACTACCTGCACCGCCCGCCGCAGACGGCCGAGATCGAGGAGACCGTCGGCGCCATGGCCGAGCTGGTCGCCGAGGGCAAGGTGCGTTACCTGGGCCTGTCCGAGTGCGGTGCCGACCTGCTGCGCCGCGCCCACGCCGTGCACCCGATCAGCGCGGTGCAGAGCGAGTACTCGCTGTGGACCCGCGACGTGGAGGACGGCGTGATCGGCGCCATGCGCGAGCTCGGCGTCGGCTTGGTCCCCTACTCGCCGCTCGGCCGCGGCTTCCTGACCGGCACCGTCGACATGAGCACGCTCGACGCGAAGGATTTCCGCAACCGCAACCCGCGGTTCGCCGGCGGCGGCGCCGAAGCCAATCAGGCCATCGCCGCCGCGGTCCGCTCGGTGGCCGACGCCCACGGCGTCGCCCCCGCCCAGATCGCCCTGGCCTGGGTCTACGCCCAGCAGGACCGCCTCGGCGTCCCGCTGGCCCCCATCCCGGGCACCAAGCACATCAAGTGGCTGGAGCAGAACGTCACCGCCCTCGACGTCACCCTGACCCCCGCCGACCTGGCCCAGCTCGACCCCCTAGCCGCCCAGGTCACCGGCGCCCGCTACTGAACCCCGCCTCCAGCGTCAGGCGGGCCTGCCGCAGACGGGCCAGATGAACGCCGCCACCCAGGCCGCTCTGGCCAGCTACCTGGCCCACGGCAACAGCCAGATAGCGGGGAACAGCTGATTCAGGTAACACACTCTTCACCAGCGACCGAAAGGCCGGGACCGAGTGTCCCAGCCTTCGGCCGTTTTGCCGGAAAGCATCAGACCGCGGTCGGCTGGCGCCATTGCTCGACAAAGTGCCGTAGCTGCTGCCGTCCGTGCAGGCCGCACTTGGCGTAGATGTTGCCCAGGTGGTACTCCACGGCCTTGCGGCTGATGAACAGCTCAGCCGCGATCTCTGGATTCGACAGTCCCTTCCCGACCAGGTGAGCCACTTCCGTCTCCCGGCTGGTCAGCGCCAGCACCGGCTGCTGCTTCTTCGCCGGGTCAGCAGGAAGATGACACTTCGCCAGTTCCTCTTCGGTGCGGGCGATGAACGGTGCGGCGCGCAGCGCCTGGTACAGCGCGTCGGCCCGCCGCAGGAGTTCGATCGCGTCCCTCCTGTTCCCGGTGCGGCGCAGCAGCCGGCCGTGGGCCAGCAGCAGCCGGGCCGTGTACACCGGGCTGTGCAGGCCGGCGGCGTCCTCGCCGCGCCGGTAGATCTCCCGGGCCTGCTCCGGGTCGCCGCGCTGCTCGGCCAGCCATCCCTCCAGCCAGGCCAGGGCCGGCTGCAGGTAGCCGACCTCGCCACTGCCGGCCCGTAGCTGGTCCAGGACGGTGGCGGCCTGCTCCAGCTGGCCGGAGCCGATCAGGCCCTCGGCCAGCAGCGGCCGCCACAGCACCGCGTATACCCGGCTGCGGTTATCGAGCGCCGCGTCATCCTGCCAGAGCCCAAGCGCGTCGGCCATGCCCAGGTAGTCGCCCGCCGCCTGGCACACCAGGGCCCGGGCCATCGCCCCGTACACCTTTTCCTGGCCGTAGTCCAGGCTGGCCGCCGCCTCCTCGGCCAGCTTCGCATGCCGTTCGGCCTCATCGGCCGCGCCCCGCCCGGCCGGCACGCACCCGGCCGCCAGGTGCAGCATCGGCAGGTCGAAGGTGCGGGAATGAATCGCGGCGGCGGAGAATCCCTGCTCCGCGGTGAGCAGCACGTCGTCCCATGCGCCGGCCAGGTACTGGGCCAGCGCCAGGTAGAAGTAGGCGCGCAGGCCAGCGGTGACGGTGGCGCCCCGCCGTGCCATCCTGAGGCTGGCGGTCAGGTCGCTGATGGCCTGGCCCAGATCGCCGGCCAGCAGCCGGAACACCCCACGGAACGACAGGCCATCGACGTCGACCGGGCCGACCCGGGCCGGGTCGGCATCCAGGTGCCCCAGCTCGGCCAGGGCGGCGCGCGGTCCGGCCGCCTGGGAGGCGCCGACCGCGATCACCGTGCGCGTTATGCTGGCGGCCGCGGCATCCAGGCAGCCGGTGCCCAGCGCCCACCGCCCGAGGGCCTGCACCTTCTCCGCATCCCCCACCAGCGCGCACACTATAGCCAGCCGACTGGCGGTCACCGCCGCCAGCGGCTGGCTGCGCGGATCGTCCCGTGCCTGCGCCAGCGCCTCGCCGAACAGCAGCTGCGCCTCGGCGAGCCGGCCGGAGGAGAACGCCATCGTGCCCAGCACGCAGCTGCGCAACGGGGACGGCGCCGCGGCTTCCACCTCCGGGCGCAGGGCCAGGCCACGGGCCTCCTCGGCCAGCGTCAGATGCAGCGCCGCGTTCAGTAGCCGCCGTTCCCGGTCGGCCCGGGCCGGGGAGATGTCCGACGACCACTGCAGGTGGGTCGCGGCCAGCGTCAGGCGGCCGCCCGCCGCCTCCTCGCCCGCCAGCTGCTCCAGCTCGCCGGCCAGGCGCTCGTCCGGCCGGTCCAGCGCGGCCACCCGGTGCTTCCAGGAAGCCGATTCGCTGACCATGGACGCGGCGAGCGCATGCAGCGTGCGGCGCCTGGCGGCTGCGATGCCGGCGTAGATGGCGTCCCGGACCAGCGGATGGCGGATCGCCACCGGACAGGTGGGTTCTTCCGGCGACCAGTCCACCAGGCCGGCGGCCACCGCCAGCTCGATCGCCGCGCCGGGCGAGCCGACCTCCACCGCCCGGCTGAGCTGCGCCAGCGGCAGGCGCAGGTTCAGCACCGACAGCATCTCCAGCATGGCCCGGGTCTCGGCGGGTAGCGCCCGCAGGTGAACACCGATAGCCTCGGTCAGCGACCGGGGGAGCGCCAGGCGTCCCGGTGCCCGGGGATCGAAGCCGGACCCTTCGCTCAGCACCGTGCGCAGGTAAAGCGGATGCCCGCCGGTGCCCCGGTGCAGCCGCTGGACGGCCTGATCGTCCAGCGGTCCCGCCGTGAGCGCGGTCGCCAGTGACGCGACTTCAGCCGGGCCCAGCCCGCCCAGCGGTACCAGCAGCCGGTTCTCGATGCTGACCAGCATCCGCTGCGCCGCCTCGTCCAGGCGGTCGCTGGCCCCGCGGTAGATCATGATGGCGATGACCGGGTCGACCGACAGCCGCCGCAGCATGAACGTCAGCGCCTCCGCCGACTTGCGGTCGGCCCACTGCAGATCATCGACCATGATCGCCATCGGCCCCATGACCTGTTGCTCTCCTATGACCTCCAGCAGTCGCGCGCCCACCGCGAACGACGAGGCAGCCGACCCCGCCCCGCCCGCCAGCGTGGCCGCGGGGGTCCCGCTGCCCGCCGCCCGTAGCAGCTGGTCGACGACACCGAAGTCCAGATCGGCCTCGGCCTGGTCACCGCGGGCCGACAGCACCCTCAGGCCGACTGCCTGAGCCAGGCAGCGCCGGGCCAGGGCCGTCTTCCCCACCCCCGGGTCGCCCTCGATGACCACCAGCCACGGCTGGCCCGCCTCGACCCGGGTCATGACCTGCGCGACCTGCGCGAGCTCCGCGGCCCGGCCCACGAAGACGTCGAGCGGCGGCTGCCGGTCCTGCACACACCCACCTCACTCCCGCCCCTAGCCCAGGCAAACCCGGGCCATACGAGCGTAACCGCCTGGGGAGCCGTCCTGGGGAGGCGAACTAGGGAGTTTCTCTAGGGACAGCAGGCACGGCGCGGCCGACAGTGGATCCATCAACACGATGGAAAAAGGAGATCCGCCATGACTACCCAGACCCACAGGCCCGTCCACGTGCCACTTCTGGAGGGGACGGCGGCCTCGCCCTACACCGCGCCCTTCTCGGTACAGAGCAGCTGCGTGCTCAGCGAGGACTACTTCCTCACCGACCAGGTCATCATGAACTCCGCCGACAAGGTGCGGCCGTTCGTGCGCGCCGACGGCACCGTCGAAGCCCTGCTGCTGTCCGATGCCGCAGTGTCGCACCTGAGCCGCTGCGCCACCGCGACGTCCGGATGGACCTGCACCGCCGTGCCCGGGTCGACCAGGTATCCGCTGACTGATGTGGCCGACATCGCCGTGGCCACCGGATCTGACGGCACGGTATGGGCGCTCGCCCTGAGGACCGTGAAGGTCGGCGGAGAGAACGTGACGATGTACGTCCTGGCTACGCTGGGCTCGTCGGGCACCTGGGAATACCTGTACGAAGGTTCCATGGCGTTCGGCCTGGGCCAGCTGCGCTCCGGCCTTGACACGAACGGGAACGTCTACTTCTACGCGTTCTACGTGAGCTCGATGAACACGTTGCTGGCCCCCAACGGCAGTTTCGCCTTGTGGCAGCCGCACAGCACGTACTCCGTCACCAACAACGCCTCGCTGGCCGGCCTGGATATGGTCGATGCCAGGCTGTTCTCGGACCCGGTCGAGCACGAGAGTTCTGTGCTCTGCCTGACGTCACAGTACGTCGCGGAATGGCACCCTCAGACCGGGGCCAGCACGTTCGACCCGAACCCCACCGGCCAGATCACCGACGTGGCGGCCCTGCTGTGGACGGGCTGGGTCACCTACCCGACGCTGCCGGGGACCTACCCCGGCTATGCCTACCAGGTGCAATCCGGCGATATCTTCTTCTCCACGCCCGAGAGCGACACACTCGGCGATGCCGACATCGGATCGGCCGGATCGGCGCTGGGACAGGACCAGGTCGCGGTCTGGCAGGACGGCGGCCTGTTCGGCTTCGCCATGCTGCTGGGCGACACCGTCACCGTCATCTCCGAGTATGGCAATCCGGGAGACGTCCCCCTCAACGTCACCGATCCGATCCCGCTGCAGCCGGACGTGACGGCGGTATTCGGCCAGCCGGCCGACGCCACCCACGGCACGCTGTTCGTCGTCCTGGCCGATGCGACACTGAACGTCCTGGCCAAGGACCCGGCGGCGGGCTGGTCGCTGGTGCCTGTCCGCCAGGACGGGGCCACGCTGCAGGAACTGGACTGCTGGCGGGTGCAGCTGTCGGTCACCGACGCCAACGGCGCCGCCGTGGCCGGCGCGCAGGTGAGCGTGACCACCGACCGGCCGGCCGGCACCTGGCAGGCCAGCGGCAGCACGGTGCTCGGACCGGGTGACCCGGCCACGTTCACCGCCGACGCCCGCGGCCGGGTCACCTTCGCCACCCCGGCGGTGGAACTGGACGCCCCCCAGCTGAGCGTGCAGATCGTCTCTGGCGCCCTCGCTGCCGATGACGCCGCTCCGCTAATGGTCAGCCCCGACGCGGACGTGCACGCGTTCCTGGCCGGTGCCGCTCCGCTGAACGACCTCGGCACACTGACCGGCACCTCGCTGCTGGCGAAGAAGGCCGACGACACCCCGCTGTGCCCGGTGCTGGCCAGCGTGCCCGCCGACCAGCAGGCCCAGGCGGCCGGCGCGGTGGCCGCGGCGATCAGCCAGTGCGTCAAGGCCGGGCAGGGGGCCACCCCGGGCCCGGACGACCCCAAGTCATGGATCCTGGACCTGACCGGGGACGTGCCCGCCTACACCAGCTCCGCCCAGCTGACCAGCCCGGACCGGCTGGAGTCGGTGTCCGGCTGGTGGGGCAGCGTCGAGAACGACGCCGAGTCCTTCTTCCACGGCCTGCGGCACGACGCGGTCCAGGTGGCCACCTGCACCGCGAACTGGGTCCAGGACGAGGCCACCGGCGCCTGGAACTGGGTGGTCAGCGTGGCCATCACGGTAGAAAAAGCCGTCATCGGCACGGCCGATTACGTGATCACCGACATGAAGTCGGCCATCCACGCCGTGACCGGGTTCTTCCAGACACTCGGCGCCGACATCGGCGACGTTATCACCTGGCTGCGGCAGAACGTCGGCGAGCTGATCGCCGAGGCCGGCCAGAACGCCAAGCAGATCGAGGCCTGGCTGGACCAGCTGCCCGGGATCGCCACCGCCAAGCTGACCGAATACGGTCAGCTGGCGGACGGCTTCTTCGCCACCCTGGAGACGGTCATCGACGAGAAGATCGACACGATCGTGATGCCCGGCCTGGCGGACCGGACGTTCGGCAGCCCGACCCCCGCCGCACCGCCGGCCATCTTCGACGTGGAGAAGTTCCTGTCCGGCGTTCAGCACAACTGGCTGCTGGACAAGATCGAGTCCTTCTTCGCCAGTGACACCCAGGCTCAGGTGAACATTGAGCTGCAGGCGGCCTTCGACCAGCTGGCCGTCGCTGTGCAGGACGGCGTGCAGGTCGTGACCGACATCGGCGAGCTGCTGTGGCAGGGCCTGCAGGAGTCGTTCGCCAGCAGCGGCTCCGCCCAGCAGACGCGGCTGGCCGAGTTCGTCGGCCTCCTCAAGCAGGCCGTGCACGACCTGCTGGCCTTCGCGGACGCCATCGTCCAGGCGCTGATCGACCTGGCCAAGGCGGCCATGGACGAGCTGGGCAGCATGCTCTCGCACGGGTTCGAGGACATCCCCCTGGTCAGCAAGCTGCTGGCGCACTTCGGCGTGGACACCACGATGAACGTCGGGCACCTGGTCAGCCTGATCCTGATGTACCCCGCCACGCTGGCCAACCGGATCAAGAACGGCGCGGGTAACTCGCTGTTCCCCGCCGTCACCGCCGGCCGGGACGGCGGAACCGTGGCGGACGCCCAGGCGGACTGGGCGTTCGGGCTGGGCCTGTCGGCCGCGGTCGGCCAGGGCATCTGGGGCGCCGCCGACGCCGTCGGCGACATGTCCCGGGTCGTGGGCCAGGAGCCGACCGGCATCATCGGCTGGATCGACATCGCCTCTCCGCTCGTCCTGGCCATCCTGGGCTGGCCCGGCACGCCCGCCGGGCCGCCGTTCGCCAACCCGATCGACGGCTCCGGCCCGGACGGGGCGATGATCTGGCCGAACTGGCTGCTCGGGCTGGTGCCGCCGATCGTCGGCCTGTGCGGCCAGTTCGCCGACTACAAGCCGCCAGCGGCGGTCGAGGCGAGCGACGGCGAGCCGGAGGAGTGGCCGGAGATCGGCCAGTACTTCACCATGGCCGCCGCCATCGCCGCCACCATCCTCGGCAGTATCTACAACTTCCAGACCAGCGACAACCCCTGCACCCAGGCCGCGGGCATCGTCGGCAACGTCTCGAACGTCATCGCCCCGTTCGCCACCAAGACGCTGGCCGAAACCACCAGCGGCGGATCGGAGATCATCAAGCTCCTTATCGACTTCTTCTGCAACATCGGCGCCGCGGGCCTGATGGGAGCGGCACTCGACGCATGAGGCAGCCCAGCCGGGCCCCGTCCGCGTGGCGGGCCCGGCTCCGGCTCATCAACTGCCACGTCCAACTGCCACGCCACACAGCCGAAGGAGTCCCCGATGCCAGCCATCTCGTTCAGCGGAGTGCTGATCATCGCCCTGGTGGCGGTCGCCGTCCCCGTGGCGCTCGCCCTGGTCCCGCGGCTGCCCGTCCCCGGAGCCGTCCTGGAGGTCGTCGCCGGGATCCTGGTGGGGCCCTCGGTGCTCGGCTGGGTCCACGTCGACGCGTCCATCCAGGTGCTGAGCGACCTCGGCCTGGGCATGCTGCTGTTCCTGGCGGGCCTCGAGATCGACGTGGCCGGCCTGCGCGGCCCGCTGGGACGGCTGGCGGGCTGGGCCTTCGGCGGCTCGGTTCTGCTCGCCCTGGCCTGCGGCTACGTCCTCAGCCTGGCCGGCGTGGGCGGCACACCGGTCTTCCTGGCCGTCGTGCTGACCTCGACCTCGGCCGGCTTGCTGCTCCCGCTGCTCAAGGACGCCGGCCTGCACCATGCGCCGTTCGGGCAGCTGGTCATGACCGCCGCGGCGCTGGCCGAGGTGATCCCGGTCATGATGCTGTCCCTGCTCTTCTCGGCCACGTCCAGGACGCCCGCGGCCCGGCTCAGCTCCCTGGTGATGTTCCTCGCCTTGCTGGCGGTCATCGGCCTGGCCCTCGGGCGGGTTCGTAACCTGGCCGCCCTGGACCGGCTGCTCGACCGGCTGGAAGACCGCAGCGCCCAGCTGCGCGTCCGCGCCGCCCTCACGCTGACCCTGGCCTTCGCCGTGCTGGCCGACCGGTTCGGCTTCGCGTCGATCCTCGGCGCGTTCGCCGCCGGGCTGCTGGTCAGGACCATCGACCTGACCGGCCGGGCCCCGCATCCGCAGTTCCAGGTCAAGCTGGAGGGCATCGGCTTCGGGTTCCTGATCCCGGTCTTCTTCATCACCACCGGCGTCCAGTTCGATGCCAGGGCCCTGCTCGGCCACCCCGCAGCCCTCGGCGAGGTGCCGCTGTTCCTGGCCGCCCTGCTGGTGGTCCGCGCCGTCCCCGCCCTGGCCTACGCCCGCCTCCTCGGCCAGCGACGTGCGCGAGTGGCCGGCCTGATGCAGGCCACGACCCTCACCTTCGTGATCGTGGCCACCCAGATCGGTGCCGCCTCAGGGCAGGTCAGCCGGGCCACCGGCGCCGCCCTGCTCGCCGCCGGCCTGTTGTCCGCGGCGATCTTCCCCGCCGTCGCGGTCAAGCTGCTCCCGGCCCCATCCCGGCCCGGCCCACGGGTACGACCTGCTCGCCGGCTTCCCCCGGAGCAGGCGGCTGACGACACGGAGTTCCTGGCCCGTCTCGGCCAGTTCTCTCTGCTTAATTCTGCCGAACGGGCCGTGGTGCTTGCCGCCCGCACCCGCGCCGTGAATGCGCAGCGCCCTGGACCGGAAACCCGGCCTACCGCCACCAGGGCAGCCGGCGCTGCTCGGCCACGTGCGCGGCGGGCTCGGTGATGGCCTGGGCGTGCTCGCTGAGTTGCTCCAGGTGCTCATGGACCCAGAGCAGGTGCGGGTGATGGGGGGCCGTGACGATCCGCACCAGATCCGTCCCGTCGGCCCCACCCACCCCGTCGGCCCCACTGGCCTCGTCAGGTGCGGCAGCCCCGAGAGCAGCACCGACCTCGGCCATGGCGCTGACCTCCTCGGGGCTCGCTGCGGTGGCCGGGATCGTCCCGTTCAGGCCGGTGAACGCCGGGACGCTGACCGGCAGCACCACCTCGTGGGCCATGGGCCGTCCCACCAGGACCGCGACCCGTTCGTAGAACGCCGCTAGCTCCGCCGTGGCCTTGGTCAGCACGCTCTTCGCGTAGGCCGTCTCCGGGTGCCGGTGCTGCGGGGCGTGCATCGGTCCCTGCAGTCCGGCCAGCGAGTACGCGGTCAGCCGTAGCCGCATGGTGGCCATGATCAGCATCCACAGCTCGGACTTGGACACCTTCTTGGTCCCCTGCTCGGCCAGGAAGCCGCGCAGCGCCTCGTCCAGCCGGATGCTGGCCGTGACGGCCGCAGGTCCCGCGTCCGGCAGGTCGTGCCGGGTGCCCAGAGCCCAGTCCACCAACTCGGTCAGGTAGGCGGCCCCGATCCGGAACGCGTCGGCCAGGTCGTCGCCCACCACCGAACCGGCGCCGCGTGGCCAGAACAGCACGCCTACCACCAGGCTCACCAGGCAGCCGAGGGCCACGTCCTGGATGCGGAGCAGGCCTACCTTCCAGCCCACCGGCACCAGCAGGTTGAACAGCACCACGATGACCACGGTGAACGCCGCCTGCCCGATGACGAACGGCAGCGTTCCCGGCGCGTACGCGGCCACCGCGATGGCGATCGGCAGCGCCACCCACAGCGCGGGCGTGCTGGTCCCGATGCCGAGCAGCAGCAGGGCCCCCACCACGAAGCCGATCACGGTTCCGCCCAGCGCGCGCAGCGCGGTGGACCCGGTGGACGTCGCGTTGGTGCGCAGCACCGACAGGGTGCCGAGCACCACCCAGAACCCGTGCTGGACCCCGGACACATCGGCCACCAGGACCGCCGCGGCCAGGGCCAGCGAGGCACGCAGGCTGTTCTGGAACCAGACCGAACGAATGCTGGCGTGCCGGGTCAGCACGCCGACCGCGCCGGTCACCGCGGCCGCCCGCCGTTCGGCCTCGGTTCCCTCGGGCTGCGCCCCGTACCAGCCCCGGCGGCGGGCGGCGATCGTCTCCGGGTCGGCGCGGCGGGTCGCGATCAGGGCGTCCGCGGTCAGTCCGCGTACGGCAAGTGAGATCACCTGGGCGTAGAAGGCATACCGGGCCACGGCCTGCGTCGAATCATAGTCAGCGTCCGGGGCCGCCGACTGGTGGTAGGCGGCACTGGCCGCGCGCCGCCGCTCCAGTTCGTCGCCATCGGGCGGCGGCGCGGTCCCGTCGCGGTCGGCCAGCAGGTCGCCGGTCTGCCTGAGCACCACGGCGGTCTCGGCCAGCAGGTCGCGGTCGGGCTGGGCGGCCCGATCCAGGTTCGGGTGCCCTTCGGTGGCGTCGGCGAACAGCGCGGCGGACCATTCGAGGTACTGCACCACGCTGGCCATGGCCTGGTCCGCGGTGGCCAGCCCGGTCGGCCGGTACGGCGTGGTGGCGAACGCGTTCAGCAGCTCCCGCTTGGCCGCCTGGCAGGCCTCGTGGTCGGCTGCGGTCGCCGTGCCCTTCGCGGCCGCGTCCAGCCCGGCGGCCAGCGCCCGGGCCGAGCCGGCCGCCGCCGCCCGCAGCCGGTCTCCCGGCGACGGCGGCGAGAACACCAGCACGGCCACCGTGGAGACGGCCGAGGCCAGCCACCAGCCGGCCAGCCGGTCCGGTATCGTGCTCACGGTCCCGGCCGTGGCGACCGGCAGCACGAAGGGGAACAGCGCGGCGATGACGCCGGAGGCCGCGTTGGGCCCGGCCACGCCCGCGAAGAAGATGCCGAACGTCACCGGGATCGTGACCAGTACGGCCAGCCAGTCGAGCCCGTGCACCGCCGTGCCGATGATCAGGCCGATGCTCCCGGTCACCGCCAGCCCGAAGTGCGCGATGAGCTTGTCCCGCCTGCTGCCGCCGAACGAGGCGACGACCAGGTTGGCGAAGCCGCCGAACGCGGCGAACAGGGCCATCTGCAGGTTGCCGAAGCCCTCGTAGGTCAGCGCGAACAGCGGGGGGATCACGGCCACCGCGCGCACGGCCCGCATCGCGGCGGGCACCGACCAGACCGGCCACCACGCGGGCCTGGCCTGGGACGCGGGCCGGGGTGAGGAGGGGAGCGGGAAGCGGCCCAACGGCAGCCGGCGTGCAGTGCTCAGAGCGGGCATTTTCCCAGTCTAAAAACGGGCCGCGGGACGGCTCAACCACCCGTACCCGCCCGGACGGACACGGCGCAACCGCATAGCAGCCCGTGGTAACCTGAGACGCTGCCCGGTGATAGCCGCGGCAGCTAGGGCCGTGCTGCACCCTCATGCGGCCGTCTCGGGGGATCTACCTTTGTGGACCCTTTCAGCGCCAATCCTAAGGAGTCACGTGCCGCTCGACACCGCCGCCAAGCAGGAGATCCTGGCGGAGTACGCGACCAGTGAGGGTGACACCGGTTCGCCGGAGGTCCAGGTCGCTCTGCTGACCAGGCGGATCAACCACCTGACCGAGCACCTGAAGGTGCACAAGCACGACCACCACAGCCGCCGCGGGCTGCTGCTGCTGGTCGGCCGCCGCCGCAGGCTGCTGAAGTACCTGGCCAAGAAGGACATCAATCGCTACCGTGCGATCAGGGAGCGGCTCGGCATCCGCCGCTAGCGCCCTGCTGCCCGGCTGGGCTTCCCCAGCTGGGTTCACCTGGCTGGCCAGGCACAACTGAACATCGACAACACTGACATCCCGTAGCCCCCGGCCCCGAGCGCCAAGGGCCGGTCCTCGGTAGTGGTCCCCGGGTGGAACCCGAGGGCTTCGATCGAAGACCGGCCGGCCGCCCCCCAATCGGCGAGCCAGGCCACAAGCGGCACGGCGGCGGGTGGGTGCGGGATCTACCGCAAGGAGGTCTCACCCGTGGAGGGTGTCCACAGTGCCGAAGCCGTTATCGATAACGGCGAATTTGGCGTACACACAATCAGGTTCGAGACGGGCCGCCTGGCCCGTCAGGCCGCCGGGTCCAGCGTGGTCACGCTGGACGGCGAGACCGTCGTCCTGTCTGCGACCAGCGCGTCCAAGAAGCCCAAGGACAACCTGGACTTCTTCCCGCTCACCGTGGACGTGGAGGAGCGGATGTACGCGGTGGGCCGGATTCCCGGCTCGTTCTTCCGCCGGGAGGGCCGTCCGTCCGAGGACGCCATCCTGACCTGCCGGCTCATCGACCGGCCGCTGCGCCCGTCGTTCGTCAAGGGCCTGCGCAACGAGATCCAGATCGTGGCGACCATCCTCGCCCTGGACCCGCAGCACCTGTACAACGTGGTCGCGATCAACGCCGCGTCCATGTCCACCCAGCTGGCCGGGCTGCCGTTCTCCGGCCCCATCGGCGGTGTCCGGGTCGCGCTGATCCGCGGTCAGTGGGTCGGCTTCCCCACCCACGAGCAGCTGGCCGAGGCCACCTTCGACATGGTGGTGGCGGGCCGGGTGCTCCCGGCTGACGAAGGCGGGGACGGCGACGTGGCCATCATGATGGTCGAGGCCGAGTCCACCCCGGAGACGCTCAAGCTGCTGGCCGACTCCGGCAGCGGCGCGGTGGCCCCCACCGAGGACACGGTGGCCGAGGGCCTGGAGGCGGCCAAGCCGTTCATCCGGATCCTGTGCGAGACCCAGCAGCGAGTGGCCGCCGAGGCAGGCAAGGCCACCACCGAATACCCGATCTTCGTCGACTACGGCGAGGACGTGTACGAGGCGGTCGCCCGCGAGGTCTCCGCCGAGCTGGCCCAGGCCCTGACCATCGTGGGCAAGCTGGAGCGCGAGGCCGAGACCGACCGGGTCAAGGCCCTGGCCCAGGAGAAGCTGGCCGAGGAGTTCGAGGGCCGGGAAAGCGAGATCAGCGGCGCGTTCCGGTCGCTGACCAAGAAGCTGGTCCGGGAGCGGGTCATCCGGGATGGGGTCCGCATCGACGGCCGCGGCCTGACCGACATCCGCCCGCTGTCCGCGCAGACGCACGTGCTGCCCCGGGTGCACGGCTCCGCGCTGTTCGAGCGGGGCGAGACCCAGATCCTGGGCGTGACCACGCTGAACATGCTCCGCATGGAGCAGATGATCGACACGCTCAACCCGGAGCGCACCAAGCGCTACATGCACAACTACAACTTCCCGCCGTACTCCACCGGGGAGACCGGCCGGGTCGGCTCGCCCAAGCGGCGCGAGATCGGCCACGGCGCGCTGGCCGAGCGGGCCCTGATCCCGGTGCTGCCCGCGCGGGAGGAGTTCCCGTACGCGATCCGGCAGGTGTCCGAGGCGATCGGCTCGAACGGATCCACGTCCATGGGCTCGGTCTGCGCCTCAACCATGTCCCTGATGGACGCGGGCGTGCCGCTGAAGGACATGGTGTCCGGCATCGCCATGGGCCTGATCCACGAGGGCGGGCAGTACGTCACGCTGACCGACATCCTGGGCGCCGAGGACGCGTTCGGTGACATGGACTTCAAGGTCGCGGGCACCGAGCAGGTCATCACCGCGCTGCAGCTGGACACCAAGCTCGACGGCATCCCCGCTTCGGTGCTGGCCGCCGCGCTCAAGCAGGCCCGCGGGGCCCGGATGACGATCCTCGAGGTCATGCGCAGCGCCATCAGCGCGCCGCACGAGATGTCCCCCTACGCGCCGCGGATCATCACGATCAAGGTGCCGGTGGACAAGATCGGCGAGGTGATCGGCCCGAAGGGCAAGATGATCAACTCGATCCAGGACGACACCGGGGCCGAGATCACCATCGAGGACGACGGCACCATCTACGTCGGCGCCACCGACGGCCCCTCGGCCGAGGCGGCCCGGGCCGCGATCAACGCCATCGCCAACCCGCACATGCCCGAGGTGGGCGAGCGGTTCCTCGGCACGGTGGTCAAGACCACGACGTTCGGTGCGTTCGTCAGCCTGCTGCCCGGCAAGGACGGCCTGCTGCACATCACCCAGATCCGCAAGCTGCACGGCGGCCGCCGGATCGAGAACATCGACGACGTGATCCACATCGGCGACAAGATCCAGGTCGAGATCCGCGAGATCGACGACCGCGGCAAGCTGTCACTGGTCCCGGTCGAGGTGGTCGAGCGCGAGGCGGCCGGCGAGGACCTGTCCGGCGGCGAGTCCCGCGGCGACCGGAGCGGCAGCGGCGACCGCGGTGACCGCCCCCGCAGCGGCGACCGCGGCGAGCGCAGCGGTGACCGTGACGGCCAGGACGGGCAGCGCCGGACCCGGCACCGTACCCGGGGGCACCACGAGTAGATGGATACCGAACCACTCGATGGTGTCAGCCGCACCGTCCTGCCCGGCGGGCTGCGGGTCGTAACCGAGCACCTGCCCGCGGTCCGCTCGGTGGCCCTGGGCATCTGGGTCGGCGTCGGGTCCCGGGACGAGGCCACCTCGCACGCGGGCGCGACGCACTACCTGGAGCACCTGCTGTTCAAGGGCACCAGCAAGCGGACCGCGCTGGAGATCTCGGCTGAGATGGACGCGGTCGGCGGCGAGATGAACGCGTTCACCGGGAAGGAGTACACCTGTTACTACTCGCGGGTGCTCGACGCGGACCTGCCGCTGGCCGTGGACGTCCTGTCCGACATGGTGACCAGTTCGCTGATCACGCCGAAGGACGTGGACGCCGAGCGCAACGTGGTGCTCGAAGAGATCGCGATGAACGAGGACGACCCCTCCGACACCGTGCACGAGGCGTTCACCGCCAAGCTGTTCGGCGACACGCCGCTCGGCCGGCCGATCCTGGGCACCGTGGACTCGATCAACGCGATCACCAGGGACCAGATCTTCGAGCACTACCAGGCGCGGTACACCCCCGAGCATCTGGTGGTGGCCGCGGCCGGCAACCTGGACCACCAGACGGTGGTGGACCTGATCCGGCAGTCGTTCGGCCCGGCCCTGGACCGGGTGGCCACCCCGGCCGCGCCGCGGCTGAACGGCAGCCAGGCCGGTTATGGCGCCGTGGCCGGCGTCGGCACCAAGCTGGTCTCCCGCGGCATCGAGCAGGCTAACCTGGTGCTCGGCTGCGAGGGTCTGGCCAGGACCGATGGCCGCCGGTTCGCGCTCGGCGTGCTGAACGCCGCGTTCGGCGGCGGCATGTCCTCCCGCCTGTTCCAGGAGATCAGGGAGAAGCGCGGCCTGGCCTACTCGGTGTACAGCTTCTCGGCCCAGCACGCCGACACCGGCATGTGGGGCGTCTACGTGGGCTGCCTGCCGTCCAAGGCCGACGAGGTGCTGGCCATCTGCTCCGAGGAGATCAGCCGGGTGGTCGACGCCGGCCTGACCGACGCCGAACTGGCCCGCGGCAAGGGCCAGGTCCGCGGCTCGATCGTGCTCGGCCTGGAGGACCCCTCCTCGCGGATGAGCAGGCTCGGCAAGTCGGAGCTCGTCTACCCCAGGCTCGAGCCGGTCGACGAGGTGATCGCCGCCATCAACGCTGTCACCCACGACGACGTCCGGGCGATCGCCGCCGAGATCCTCACCCGGCCCAAGGCGCTGGCCGTCGTGGGCCCCTTCGACGACGCCGACGCGTTCCAGATCTGAGCGGCGGACCGCGATGATCAAGGTCGGGGTGGTCGGGGCGCGGGGGCGGATGGGGCGCGAGGTGGTGCGCGCCGTTACCGGGGCGGACGACCTGCAGGTCGCCGCCGAGGTGGACCTGGGCGATGACCGGGACGTGCTGGCCGGGTGCGACGTGGTGGTCGACTTCACCCATCCCGGTGCGGTCATGGACAACTTGCGCTGGTGCGTCGAGCACGGCCTGGACGTGGTGGTCGGCACGTCGGGGTTCGGCGAGGACCGGCTGGACGAGGTGCAGGGCTGGCTGGCCGCGCACCAGCAGGCCCGGGTGCTGATCGTGCCCAACTTCTCCGTGGGCGCCATCTTGATGATGCGCTTCGCCGCGCAGGCGGCCCGCTTCTTCGACTCCGCCGAAGTGATCGAACTGCATCACGCCAACAAGGCCGACGCCCCGTCCGGGACGGCGCTGCGCACCGCGGGCCTGATCGCCGCCGGGCGGGCCGCGGCCGGCCTGGGCGCCCCGCCGGACGCCACCGCCTCGGCCCTGCCCGGCGCCCGCGGCGCCACGGTCGAGGACGTGCACGTCCACTCGGTCCGGGTGGCCGGGCTGGTGGCGCACCAGGAGGTGCTGTTCGGCGGGAATGGGGAAACGCTGACCATCAGGCACGACTCGCTGGACCGGCTCTCGTTCATGCCCGGGGTGCTGCTCGCCCTGCGCCAGATCGGCTCCCTCCCGGTGGGCCTCACCGTAGGCCTGGACAGCCTCCTCGGGCTGCAGTAACAGTGCTGGCCCGGGGGACGACCCCCGGAACCCCCAGCGACTCTTTCTGAGGGGACCCATCCCCCCAGACCCCCCTTGGGAGACCCATCCCCCCGGACCCCCTTGATACGGTCAGGAGCATGTGCCGGAGTATCAAGACCCTTCGCCCGCCCTTCACCGAGCAGGTCACCGACGCCGACGTCCGGGCCGCGGCCCTGCAGTACGTGCGCAAGATCAGCGGTTTCCGCGCGCCCGCCGGGCATAACGCCGAGGCGTTCGGCACCGCGGTGGACGCGGTCGCCGCCGCCACCGCGGCCCTGCTCGACCATCTGGAAGTCCGCTCCGCCGCCAACCGGTAGTAGCCTGAGCGCATGCACACACCGGGTGACGATGCGTCAGCGCCCTATGAGGAAAGCCCCAACGAGGAAAGCGCTGATGAAGTAAGCGCTGATGACGACAGCCGAGTCGAGGTGTACGTCACCACCGACACGTCGGCCGCGCCGCACAAGGCCGACGAGGCCAAGCTCTACGTGATGTATGACGCGGCCCACCCCGACGGCGAACGGCTCTACTTCACCGAGGCCGAATGGGACGCGTTCGTGCTTGGCGTGAAGGACGGCGAGTTCGACCTCGACGAGGCGGGCAACCTGCCGCAGCTGAACAACGGCTAGGCCGGCCTTTGCGGCCCGCCCGGGTCGACCGCGCCAGACGGCTGCGCCAGCTCGGACTGCGGCACCCCGAGCACCGCAGCCAGGTCGGCGGTCAGGTCGGCGCGGCCGCGGCCGCCGGTCCGCTTATCAGCGTGTACCGGCTCTGGCCCGAGGTGATCAGGGTCACCCCCCGGCAGCCGCTCGCGGCGTAGATGAACGAGCCGATCGTCCGCGAGCCGTCGTAGAACGTGCCCGCGTAGGCGGTGCCGAAGTCAGCCGGGCAGTGCATCACCCCGTGTGTCGTGCTGGGGTGGGTCACCGCGGCGCACAGGTCACGGAGCAGGGCCTGCACCTTAGCCGGATTGCGCTGGGTGACGACGAATGTCTGGTCGCCCACCGGCAGCGATACCCTCAGCACCCGGTGGACCACGACCTTGGTGGCCTGGTTCACGGCGGCGCAGCCCGCCGCGGGCGAAGCGGTGCTGGCCGCGGGTGCCGTGGTGGCCGCGGGTGCGGCGGGAGCCGCCGCGGTGCCCGACGCCACCACCGAGCCGCACCCGGCCAGCGCCGCGCCCAGGAGCCCAAACCCCAGGAGCCCGAACCCCAGGGCCCCAAGCATCCCGGTCAGCCCAGGAATGTGGCGTTGCTGCATCATGCCCATTGGACGCATCCCGGCCCGCCTCCGTTCCATCGTAATAGCGCGCCCGCCGCGATCGCCGCGCCGATCGCGATGAGCAGCCCGCTGGCCACCATCTCGCTCCGGTCCCCGGCGGCCGAGCCGATCTTTGCCCCCAGTTCCAGGCCAGCCAGCGACATGGCCACGCTGACGCCGCCAAACACCGCGGCGGCCACCGGCAGGCTGGTGTGGAACGCGCCCAGGGCGAACCCGGCCGCCAGGTTATCGGCGCTCAGGGCCAGCCCGCTGACCACGACCCGGCCCAGCCCCCACGACCGCCTGGACCCCGTGGACCCCGTGGA
This sequence comes from uncultured Actinomycetes bacterium, assembly GCA_963835775.1. GTDB lineage: Bacteria > Actinomycetota > Actinomycetes > Streptosporangiales > Streptosporangiaceae > Palsa-504. Next base: position 677,398 of record CAWIHB010000024.1, read on the forward strand.
CCCCTTAGGGCCAGAAACGGCACCGGGGCCAGCCTCCCGGCGCGCCCCGCGGCGGGCCATGATCAGGCTGACCAGCCCGATCGCGATCAGCGTCACCCCGCCGGTCACCCGGGCCGCCTGGCCCAGGCTCGTGGCCAGGCCGTCTCCCAGGGCCAGCCCGAGCAGCGGCATGCCGGCCTCGAACAAGCCGAAGATCACCGCGACCCGCACTCTGGTGCTGCCGCGGATCCCGCTTACGCCGATGCCGATGGCCGCGGCGGCGTTGGACAGGCCGACCGCGGCCGCCAACAGCAGCAGGGCGAGCACGAGGCTCACGCTACCTGTGGCCGCGGCGATCACGCGGCTACAGGGCCGGGTCCCGTCACCACAAGGTGACCGGGCCCGCACCCTCCAGCCGGAGCAGCCGCTCCTTGCGGTCCAGGCCGCCGCCGTAACCGGTCAGGCTGCCGTCGCTGCCGATCACCCGGTGACACGGCACGATGATCGAGATGGGATTGGCCCCGTTGGCCAGGCCCACCGCGCGCGCGGCGACCAGCCGCTTGCCCAGCGCTCGGGCGATGTCACCGTAGCTGACCGTGCTCCCGTACGGGATCTTGGTCAGCTGGGTCCACACCGCCAGCTGGAACGGGGTCCCGGACGGGGCCAGCGGCACGGTGAACTCCTTGAGGTCGCCGCCAAAGTACGCCTCGAGCTGCGCCGTCACCTCGCCGAACGGCTCCGGGCTCAGCTCCAGCCCTTCCTCGACCCGGGCCGAGTGGCGGTCGGCGTCCAGCATCCACAGACCGGTCATGGCGTGCCCGTCGCTGGTCAGCAGCAGCCGGCCGATGGGCGAGCTGATGATATGGGACAGGCGCGGGGCGTTCCGGTCCGGCGCCACGAACGGGCTGGTCACGACGATTCCTCCAGTTTCTCCAGCGAAGCCCACAGGTGCTGGACGGCGTAGGACCGCCACGGCCGCCAGCCTTCGGCCAGCTCCGCGGCCGCCCTGGCCGCGCGGCCCCGGCCCGCCGCACTGGCCACTGCACTGGCCGCCGTACTGGCCGCCGTACTGGCCGCCGTACTGGCCGCCGTACTGGCCGCTGCACTGGCCGCCGTACTGGCCGCCGTACTGGCCGCTGCACTGGCCGCCGTGCCGGTTCCGGCCGGCGCCGCGCCGAGGCGGCCCAGCGCGGCGAGCACGCCCGCGTCCCCGGGCAGGAACGCGTCCGGGTCGGACAGGGCCCGCATCCGGATGTAGGCCGCCGTCCACGGCCCGATGCCGGGCAGGGCCAGCAGCTGCGCTTCGGCCCGGTCACGTTCGGCCCCGGGATCCAGGGACAGCTCGCCGGACGCGAGCGCGGCGGCCAGCCCGGTCAGCGCGGCGGCGCGGGATCGCGGCATCGGCAGCGTGGCCGGATCGGCCGCGGCCAGCGTCTCGGCCGTGGGGAAGCAGTGCGTCAGCGTGCCTTCGGTCCGCTCCAGCGGCTTGCCGTAGGCCGCCACCAGCCGGCCCCCCAGCCGCCGGGCCGCGGCCACCGAGACCTGCTGGCCCAGCACGGCCCGCAGCGCGAGCTCGTTCCCGTCCACGTGGCCGGGGGAGCGGCGGCCCGGGCAGGCCCGGGCCAGCGGCCCGATCACCGGGTCGCCGGCCAGGTAGCCGGTGACCGCCTCGGGGTCCGCGTCCAGGTCGAGCAGCCGGCGGCAGCGCTGCACCGCCGCGGTCAGGTCGCGCAGGTCCTCCAGCTGCAGCTCGCAGTCGATGTAGCCGGGGTCGCCCTGACCCGCCCCGGCGCCCGCGCCGACCGACATGATCCCGGTGCCGTTCGGCAGCATCAGCGTCCGCCGGTACCGGCCCGCCTCGACCGACTCCACGCCCGGGATGGCCCGCGCGGCCAGGAAGCGGAGCATCCGGTCCAGGTCAACCGGCACCCGGTACGGCAGTCTTACCGTGATGCCCAGGGGGGACGGCTCTGCAATTCCCCCGAGGGGCCTCCGCCCCCCCGGACCCCCCTGGCGAACCCCCCGCAGGCCCGCTGCGGTACCTCGCCGTGGGCCCACGCGGCCGGGGGGCTCTGTCTTTCCCCGCGAGCCCACCCTGGACCCCCCGCGGGCCGCGCGGAGCTGGCCCGGCGTCACCGCGAAGACCTCCTGGATCGTCGAGTTGAACTGCCTGATGCTGGCGAACCCGGCCGCGAACGCGATCTCCGACAGCGGCAGCGTGGTCGTCTCGGTCAGCACCCGCGCCGTCTGGGCCCGCTGTGCGCGGGCGATGGCCAGCGGCCCGGCGCCGAGTTCGGCGGTCACCAGCCGGCGCACCTGCCGCTGCTCGTAGCCGAGGCGCTCGGCCAGCCCGGCCACCCCGTCCCGGTCGACCACGCCGTCGGCGATCAGCCGCATGGCCCGGCCCACCACGTCGGCCCTGATGTTCCATTCCGGCGAGCCGGGGGAGGCGTCCGGGCGGCACCGCTTGCAGGCCCGGAAGCCGGCCTCCTGGGCCGCGGCGGCGCCGCGGTAGAACCGCATGTTCGCGCGCTTGGGCGTGATCGCCGGGCACGACGGGCGGCAGTAGATGCCCGTCGAGGTCACGGCGATGAAGAACACCCCGTCGAAGCGCGCGTCCTTGCTCACCGCCGCCTGGTAACGCTGTTCGTCGTCCATGCTCAAGCTCACGTGATCCACAATGCCAGCCCGGCCGGACTGGTACTGGCGGGAATCGGACATCCACCCCCCGCGGCCCGGTGGGCGGTATCATCGGCAACATCATGCGCGGACAGTAACCGGTCCGGTCAGAACATTTATGCCGAACGATCCGTGCCGCCCGCCCGACGCTACAGTTCGTGTTCACACTGGCTAACCAGGACACCCGGCTTCTCTCAGGTCCCGGATCCGTGACTCTCCGTGCAGTATCACCTGGGAGATAGGTAACTATTACTATGTTACCCGTTGCATTGGTGGCAGTACATAGGGTTACATTACAAATGGTAGCGGAACAACTTCGCACCGTGTTTTACCGGTCGGTGCCCCGCCAGTGGGCCGTGTTAGCTGGCGGGGTGCCGTCCCAATCAGGATCATATTCGAGGTGTATCCCGTGGCCAGCAGCTATCCCGACGAAGGCCGATCAGCGCCCGATGACGGTGACTCCGGCGCCAGGCTCCCGTTCCGGGGCAGCGGCGCGGACCGTACGGCGCCCGTCGAGGCCCGCGCGGAAGTCCGGGACCGCGAGACCTACTACGCAGAGCTGCGGTTCGCCGTGCACTGCCAGAGCCGGTCGATACCTCAGACCCGGGCCGCCCTGGACGACCAGGAGACGGACACACCGAAGCGCCGCCCCGACGATGAAAGCTGGGACGACATGGTTGCCCGCTTCGGCGACACCTGGACCTGAGAGCCGTCGGCGGCGGTCCGGACCCTTCCTCGGCGCTAAGGCGTCCGGCGCCGCCGTCGACCTCTCAGCTTGCCTCGCCTCTTACCGCCGCACATGCATAGCGCCAGCACGTCGCGGGCCGGCCAGAATGTTTCTGGCCGGCCCGTGTTTGTTGGCGTGTTGGGGGTCTGGGTGTTTCTACCAGACGGTGATGTCTGAGGCCTGGGTGGCGGTGTTCCAGGCGGCATAGTCCTGCGGGGTGGTGCCGTAGCCCGGGCCGGGCTGGAGCAGGTTGGCCACCGTGATGAAGTCCGTCAGCATCCGCTCGTAGGCGGCCCGGTTGTGGGTGGGCAGCAGGGCGGGGGTGGCGAGGATCTCCTCAGCCTGGGTCCGGACGGTCCGCGCGTCGGCCTCGAAGACCAGGTGGTTGGCGACGGTCGGCGAGCTGCTCTCGGTTTGGAGATCCCCGGCCAGGACGGCGACGTCGTTGTTGAAGGTGACCTGGGCTTGTCCGCCGCGTGATTCCAGCCAGGCCAGCGACGGGTCGGCGGGGGAGCCCTTGGGGGCGGCGGTGTGTGAGCGGGCCGGGTGCTTGCGGGCCGGGTGCGAAACAACGGAGTGCGAAACAACGGAGTGCGTAACAACGGAGTGGGAAACAACGGGGTGCGAGTCGGCCGAGAGCGTCGCGGCGGCGCCGTGGTGGGTTCCTGCGGCTCCTGAGACGATGGCGGCGGTGGCGATGGCGGCGGCTGCGGCGGCGGCTGCTATGCGGTTCAGTTTCATGACCAATTCCTTCTTGGGGGTTTTCCGGAATTAGGTCGGCTGCCATTTTCTCGGCTTGCGACGTTTTTCCTGGCGGGTTGCCCGTTTTTTTATTTATTTATTTTCTTTGCCTTACATCTTTAGTTTCGCTAAGGGGAGTAGCGGGACGGTTAGCCGTTAAGTTGCACGCCGGTTGCAGTGTCGCGGTGCGGTGACGGGGGTTCGCCGGGATGACGCCGGGCCGGGAAAAAGGCCATAAAAGGGCCGGGGAAAAGCCAGGCCAGGAAGAGGCCGAAAAGGGGATAAGGTGAGAAAAGGGCCGGAAAGGGCGGAAGGTGCCAGTCGCGGGCGAGGCGCGAAGGCCGGGCAAGGCGCTACCGAACGGCAACTCCCCCAGCCACGTCGTGCCCGACCTGGTGCAAAGGTCGTCAAGGGCCAGGATCCGCTGCGCATCCTCGGCTCAGGTGACCAGGTGCGGGATTACACCTACGGCGATGACCTGCAGGGCTGGGCCGCCGACGTCATCGCGATGCTGCGTCACGCCCACGCCTCTGTCAGGGAAACCCGCGCCCGAGGGGCATCGTGGACCGGACCGTGACGGTTTCCCCGCCGCGAGGCAGAGCTGGCCAACGGCAGGCCGCGACCCGCACCGTCTCATAACTATAGTTATGATAACTGTAGTTATGAGAAATGAGGCGAAGTGCAGAAGCCGACCGACATGTTCGACCGGGACTTCGAATGGCTACAGCTCGGCCGGTTCGCCGCCGACGCCAGCCCCGGAGCCACCCTGGGCGTGGTCTCCGGGCGACGGCGCCAGGGCAAGACGTTCCTGCTCCGTGCGCTGTGCCAGGCCACGGGCGGCTTCTACTTCGCGGCGGATGAGGCCGCCGACGGCGAGTCGCTGCGCCGGATCGGAGCCGCCCTCAGCACGCACCTTCGAACACCCGCGCCGTTGCGGTTCGCGGACTGGCACGAAGTAGCCGATGCGCTGCTCGCGCTCGGCCGCGACGGTCCGGTACTCGTGGCCATCGACGAGTTCCCTTACCTGGCCCGGGCGAACCCGTCGCTGCCTTCCGTCATCCAGAACGCCTTCGGACCGCTGCGCGCCGAACGCGAGGAAAGCCGGACCCGGCTGCTGTTGTGCGGGTCGGCCCTGTCGTTCATGGGCAAGCTGCTGGCGGGCGGTGCCGCGCTGCGCGGCCGGGCAGGGCTCGAACTGGTCGTCCACACCCTGGACTACCGCCTGGCCGCCCGGTTCTGGAACGTGCCGGATCCGGTGCTCGCGGTGAAGGTACACGCCATCGTGGGTGGCACTCCCGCATACCGGCGCGAGTTCGCCCGCGACGACACGCCCGCGGGAGGAGATGACTTCGACGGCTGGGTGCAGCGGACCGTGCTGAACCCGGCCAGCCCGCTGTTCCGGGAGGCGCGCTACCTGCTCAGCGACGAGCCGGACCTGCGCGATGTTGGCCTGTACCACTCGGTCCTGGCCGCCATCGCCGACGGCAACCGGACCCGCGGAGGCATCGCGTCCTACCTCGGGCGCAAGTCGGGCGACCTGGCGCATCCGCTGAACGTCCTGTTGGACTGCGGCCTGGTGGTCCGGGAACCGGACGCGTTCGCCGGCAACCGGACCACCTTCCGGATCGCGGAGCCGCTGATCACCTTTTACCACGCCGTGATGCGGCCCATCTGGTCCGATCTCGAGCACACCCGCGACGCGAGCCGGCTGTGGCGGCTCAGCCGGCGCCGTTTCAGCGCCAGCGTGCTCGGCCCGCACTTCGAGCAGCTCTGCCGCTCCTGGCTGCTGCACCATGCCGCCGAAGCGACGGTCGGCGGCATCCCGGTCAAGGTGCAGGCCGGCACCGTCCACGACGCGGCCAGCCGGGCGAGCCACCAGCTCGACGTGGTGGCGTTCGGGCTGGCCGACGCGGCTCCCGAGCCCATCATCGCGATCGGCGAGGTCAAGTGGAACGAGGTCATGAGCACCATGCACCTGGACCGGCTGCGCCACATCCGCGGCGTGCTCGCCGCGCAGCACCGCGCTGGCGCTGCCCGCGCCCGCCTGGTCTGCTTCAGCGGCGCCGGGTTCACCGAAGGGCTCTGGAGTGAGGCCGCGCACAGCGCCGATGTGGTGCTGATAGGGCCGGGTGATCTGTATGGCGGTCAGGAGTGACGGCCGAGCCAGGCGGCGAGCCGGGCGTAGACGCCGGCGTCGGGCGGGACCGGCACGACCGGCCCGAACGGGATCTCGCCGCCGCGGGGCTCGGGGGGCAGGATGCGCTGGGCTACGGAGAGCACCCAGGAGGCGAGCTCGGGGTCGAGCTCGGTGGGCCTGGCCGGTGATCCGGGCCAGGTCCCAGCCGTGGGTGAGGATCTCCTGCACGTGGCCCCGGACTGCCTGCAGCAACTGGAAGCGGAACTGGCCGTGACACCCCGGTATACCTTCCCTGACGATGGTCGGGCGCATCCTGCGCCCCGGCCACGGCCGGCAGGGGGCTGGTCGTCAAGGCCGTGGTAGTGCTCGCCGCGCCGACACGCTGCGGGCCGGCCAGAGGGTTTCTGGCCGGCCCGTGTTTGTTGGCGTGCTGGGGGTCTGGGTGGTTCTACCAGACGGTGATGTCTGAGGCTTGGGTGGCGGTGTTCCAGGCGGTGTAGTCCTGGGGGGTGGTGCCGTAGTCGGGGCCGGGCTGGAGCAGGTTGGCTACGGTGATGAAGTCGTTCAGCATCTGCTGGTAGGCGGCCTTGTTGTGGGTGGGCAGCAGGGCGGGGGTGGCGAGGATCTGCTCGGCCTGGGTCCGGACGGTCCGTGCGTCGGCTTCGAAGATCAGGTGGTTGGCGACGGTCGGTGAGCTGCTCTCGGTTTGGAGGTCCCCGGCCAGGACGGCGACGTCGTTGTTGAAGGTGACCTGGGCCTGTCCGCCGGGTGATTCCAGCCAGGCGAGCGACGGGTCGGCGGGGGTGGCCTTGGGGGCGGTGGTGTGTGAGC
>CAWIHB010000025.1:0-659833 GCA_963835775.1 uncultured Actinomycetes bacterium
TATGGCTTCCGGCCGGGCCGCAGCTGTCAGGACGCAATCGGCGCTATTTACGCGTCGTGTCACGGGCCCCGGGCTCAGCGGGTGTGGGCTCTTGACGCGGATTTGGCAGCGGCGTTCGACAAAATCAGCCACGACCGCCTGCTATCTGCGATCGGGTCGTTCCCGGCCAGGGACATGATCCGGGATTGGCTGAAGGCGGGCGTGTTTGAACCCGGCAAGGGGTTTGCCCCAACCGGGGAAGGGACGCCACAAGGCGGCGTGATCAGCCCCTTGCTGATGAATGTCGCATTGCACGGGCTGGAAAAGGCCGCAGGGGTCCGGTACCAGACCGCCGGTGTCCACGCCGGCGACACAGAACCGGGCTCCCCGATCGTGGTTAGGTATGCCGACGACCTGGTCGTGCTCTGCCGTACCCAGCAGCAGGCCGAGCAGGCTAAGGTGCAGCTGGCGGGCTGGCTGGCGCCCAGGGGTCTTGCCTTTAACGAGGACAAGACAAAGATCGTGCACTTGTCAGACGGGTTCGATTTCCTGGGATACAACGTCCGTCGTTACCGTCAGAAGCTGCTGATCAAGCCAAGTGAGGCGGCCGTGAGGCGGATCCGGAAAAGGCTCGCGACGGAGATGCGTGCACTGCGCGGATCCAACGTGATGGCGGTGCTCGCCAAGCTCGGCCCGATTGTCCGGGGCTGGGCGGCCTACTACCGGGGGGTGGTCTCGTCCGGGATATTCACCAGCCTGGACCATTACCTGTGGCAGCTGCTCTACAAATGGGCCACATGGAGCCACCCGAACAAGCCGAAGTCCTGGATCGTCGACCGGTATTTCGGCAAGCTCAATAAGTTCAGGAACGACAACTGGGTATTCGGCCGCGACAGCGACGCCTACCTGGCCAAGTTCTCCTGGACCAGCATCGTCCGGCACGTCATGGTCAAAGGCGGATCGTCTCCCGACGACCCGGGCCTGGCGGAATACTGGGCCGAACGGCGGAAACGGGTTAAGCCCCCGCTAGATGACTACACGCTGCGCCTGCTCACCAGGCAGGACGCGCGCTGCCCGCTATGCGGGGAACACCTGCTGACCGCCGACCAGCCACCGCAATCCCCCGGGCAGTGGGAACGATGGTGGCTGCAGGTCACCCGGAAGGCGATAGCCGCCAGCTACCTCACGCACCACGGAGGGCCGGGCTCACCGGACGGCGCGCAAACACGCCTCGTACACACCTCGTGCCATCGCGGGCTGAAAGCCCGCCAGCGCACGGAACCAGCACAGCCAGCCTGCACGCCCCAGCGGCTTGCTTGAGCCGTATGCCGCGACGAGTGGCACGTACGGTTCTGAGGGGAGGGCGGCGCAGCAATGCGCCGCCCTTACCCGGCGATGCGGTCAGCGCGGCCCGGGCCGCCCAGTCCGGGCGAGCGTCGGGGGCGCCGCGGGGCCGCGACGGGGCGGTGGAGGCGATCCGGGCGCTGATGGTGGCCAAGCGCAGCGCCCGCCAGGAGCGGACCCAGGCAGTCAACCAGGCCCGGGCGCTGATCGTGACCGGCCCCGAGGAGCTGCGGGCCCGGTTCGCCCAGCGCTCCCCGGCGCAGCTGATAGAGGCGATCGCGGCGCTGCGGCCCAGGCCAGGCGACGTGCCCGGCTACGCGACCCGGGTCGCGCTGCGCGAGCTCGGCCGCCGCGCCCAGTTCCTCGATGGCCAGCTGGACCGTCTCGATGAGCTGATCGGCCCGCTGGTCACCGAACGCGCGCCGGGCCTGCTGGCCCTGCACGGCGTCGGCCCGGACACCGCCGCGCTGCTGCTGGTCGCCGCCGGCGATCACCCGGAGCGGCTGCGAAGCGAAAGCTCGTGGGCGCACCTGTGCGGCGTCGCGCCGATCCCTGCCTCTTCGGGGAAGACCGCCGGCCGGTACCGGCTCAACCGCGGCGGTGACCGCCAGGCCAACAGCGCATTGTGGCGGGTCGTGATGGTCAGGCTGAGGTCTCACGAGGCCACCCGCGCCTACGCTGACCGCCGCGGCAAGGAAGGACTGTCGAAGAAGGAGATCATCCGCTGCCTGAAGCGGTACGTCGCGCGTGAGGTCTACCGCCAGCTCCGCGCTGAGAGCTGACGCCTGCAGCTTCCCGGGGCGGCCTGGCCCTCATATCGGCTGTCGCACCCGTGCTGGCCTTTATCCGATCTGCCGGCCGCCCCGGGCCCCTCCTTTCCGCCCTTGCTGGCCTCGTGACCTGGCAAGAGCCTGCCCCCGCGTGAGCCGCCCCGGGCTCACCCCGCGGCCACCACTCCATTCCTCCCGGGAGGCATCACCATGAACACCACCGCGATCCCCGTCGACGAGCTGATCGGCCAGCTCCTGGATGCCGCCGACGGCATCCTGGCCGACACCGCCGCCGCCAGGCTGATCATCAGCCACGAGAACTTCCTGCACCGCGACGCCTTCCGCCGCATCATCAGCACCGGCGCCAGCATCAGCACCGGCCAGCCGCTCGCCACAATCGGCTGGGACGCGGCCCTGCACGCCCTGGACGCCGGGCAGATGCCCTGCGCATCCTCCGAGCAGGCGATCTTGCGGATCGCCGCCAGCCTCGGCGATCCCGCCATCGGCGTCCGGCTGCGCACCGTCCTGGGCAACCTGGACCGCCGCAACATCACCCTGGTCACTGACGCCGTCACCGCCGCCAACGGCTAACCCATCACAGCTTCCGGGGCGGCCTGGCCCTCAGATCGGCTGCCGCACCCCGTGCTGGCCTTTATCCGATCTGCCGGCCGCTCCGGATCCCCTTACCCCTGCTGACCTCGTGACCTAATAGGAGCCTGCCCTCCTGCCGGGAGCGGCCCATCCCTGTCGTGTCCGTCCCTCAGCAACCCACGCTCGTCAATTTCCAGATGACCGAAGAAAAGGCCTTGACGAGAAATAGGAGCATCGGGTACGCGCGCGCCCTTAAGTCACGTCGGCAGTTACGCTATGTGATCAGGTTGTCTGCGCTCCTCGCTGAGCTGTGCCGAATCGTCCACAGATAATTCAGCCGCTGGATGTTCAAATATCGAGGGCGGTAACAACCGGCCTCCGCCATGACCTAGACATCTAACAGGCGGGTCACGAGTGGGCTTGGTCGTCCTGCTTCTCGATCGCTGCCTCCAGCCGCCCAAGCTTCGAGTCGATCTGGCCCTCGTAGCCTGGCCGGATGTCCGCCTTCAGCACCAGCGAGACCCGCGACCCGAACGGGAGCACGGCCTCGGTGGCGCGCTTCACCACGTCGAAGCACTCGTCCCAGGTGGCGCCTTCGAGTTCAGTGAACATCGCCGACGTCCGGTGCGGCAGGCCGGAGTCTCGTACGATCTTCACCGCTGCGGCAACCGCATCGGCGACGGAACCGTCGGCGCGTCCGGTACCGGACGGAGCGACCGAGAACGCGACGATCATGACGGAGAGACCTCCTGTAGGTGTCCTGAGCTGCGGCGATGCCGTTCAGTGCTAACAGTGCGCTAAACACACGATGTTCGTGAACATCGCGTCGGTCCGGTTGGGCCGCCCGCTCTCGCGGACGCCCAGGACCGCCTCGGCGACGATCTCGCCGACGCCCTCACCCGTGCCGAGCGGCGTAGCGTAATTGAGAAAGCGACAAGCATGCTGCCAGCGTAGCCCCGGGATGCCACAGCTTCACTGGTGACCTCGACGTCGACCTGGAGCGCGGGCTGGCAGGATGCTCACCCTGCTTAACCTTAACCAACGCTGACGCGGCCTACGACATCGTCCAGGTCGGCGCTGCCCCTGCCCCGTTGGGCTGGCTGTATCACCAGGTGCTTGGCCCGCAGTGCCATCTTGAGCAGGTCTCGCTTTCCCTTGTAGTCGGCGGTGTCCCACCGCTGCCGCCATTGGGCACGGCTTGTTCCCAGTGACTGCTGTGTTCCGGGGACGGGGACGGGATCGGGGAGTGCGGCGCGTTCGGCCCGGAGGCTAGCGATGCGTTCATCGACTGGCTTTATGACCAGGTCGTAGTGGGCGAGGGTGATCTCGCCTCGTCCTAGGCGATCGGTGAGAGCTTCTGCTACCGCCTCAGCTTCAGCGATCTTGATGTCGAGCTGGACGGCTTCGCTGGCTGCCTCGTAGGCGGCGTGCTCGATCTCGTCGGTGTTGCGCGTGTCCGACAAGATCTCAACCACGAGCGCGCGTGCCGCTGTATCCAGTGCCCGCTGGTCCACTTCGGTCTTTCCGCACCCTCCGGCTGTGGGGTTGCACCAGTACGAACGGCTCACCGACCCGTCCGGGTAGGGCTTGAGGCCGTTGCGGGTCCGGCCGTGGAGGATGTGGCCGCAGCCGGGCTGCCCGCAGACGGCGAAGGACGAGCAGAGGTAGTGCGGTGAACTCGGACGCCCGCGCCGACGCGCGGCGTAAATCGCGATCCCCCGGTCGAAGTCCTCCTCGGAAACGATCGGATCACCTGGAAGACGGCCAACGACGGACGTCAGGCCCGACGCGGGGTCGGTGTAGATGATCCTGCCACAGTTCCGCTGGCGGGTAAGCAGCGTCTTCAACGCCGTGGGCGTCCACGGCCTGCCCTGAGCCGTGGGAATCCCCCGCGCGTTCAGGTCCGCGACCAGCGCGTCAGGCAGCTCGCCATCTAGGAGGCGCGTTGTCAGTTCACGCAGGATGGCGGCCTCGTCCTCGCGTTGGGTAACGCGGTCGTCCTCGAAGCCGAAGGGCCGCGCTGAGCCGTTCGGCTCGCCGGCCATCGCCTTGAGTTTCTTACCGCGAGCGCTCCTAGTGGACAGGCGGTCGGAGTAGTAGGCGGCGGCGTTGATCGCGTCGCGGAACGCCTTCTTCCCGTTCGGGGTCCGCAGGTCGTACTCGCTCTCGCTGTCCAGCACCAGGAGGCCGCGAGCGGCCACCCCGATCATCCGCTCGCCGTCCTTGGGCTGCCGGGTGAACCGCTCCAGGTCGAACACGATGAACCCGCCGGACACACCGCGCTCAAGCCGGTCCATCAGCTCGTCCCACGCCGGACGCTCGATCGACGGGTTCCACGCCGAGCGACCGGGGTCAACCAGAACCTTGCCCTCCGCAAGACCAAGGCCGATGAGGCGGACCCGGCATACCGACACCTGGCCGTCGGTCGACGGTTCGCGCTTCTCGTTGCGCTTGAGCTGACTGACACGGGCGTAGATATCAATCGGCCGGTCTGAGCTGACAAGTTCGGTGGCCACGGTCTACCCGACCCTCTTGCGGCGCCAAGAGGAGATATTCGTGTAGTGCAGGCCCTCCCTGCGCAGCAGAGCACTACGCTCTCCCGGTCCCGCGTTCTCGTACTCATCAAGGATGCGGTTCTTGTACTCCTCGGTGAAAGTCCGGCGCTTCGACCATCTGGTGTCCGGCGCGCCAGGCGTGGACACGAGCCCGCCATGTGCGGCACGGGCCACGATCACGTCCGCGATCGTCATCGTCGTGTCTGGCAGGTCTTCGCCTTCCGCTGAGACGATCCTGAGCCGACGGGTGACATCGGACCGCTCAGCGCGCTTAAGGCTAGCCGGGTCGACGACGAGGCGTCGGCCGCGCAAGGCCATTTTCAACAGCTCGCGTTTTTCCGCCATGTCGGCGTCATCCCACCGCTTTTGCCAGTGCTCCCGGCTTGGCTGCCGCGAAGCGCCTGGAGCTGTGTCGCCCAGCGCTTCGCGTTCGGCCCTGAGCTTGGCTATGCGCTCATCCAGTGGCCGATTGGCGATGTCATAGCGCGAGAGAGTGAGTTCTCCGCGCCCAAGGCGGTCAGCCAGCGCTTCCGCGACACGTTCAGCCTCGGCGATGGCCAAGTCCAGCCGCGCGGCTTCGCTCTCAAGTTCCCGGGTGACGGATTCGATCGCCTCGGCATGGCGAGAGTCAGACAGAATCTCCACAGCGATGGCTCCGGCCGCCTCATCCAAGCCACGCTGATCAACGCTGATCTTGGCACAGCCCTTGCCGCTAGAAGATGGGCCGCACCTGTATTCCCGGCGTACCGAACCGTCCTCGTACCGCTTCAGAGCGTCTACTGGGTGACCTGTGAGCGGTTTGCCGCAGTCCGGACGGCCGCAGAAGGCTATCCCCGTGCACAGGTAGATCTCCGAGGGCGCCTCGCTGCCCCGGCGCGCGGCGTATATCGCGCAGACCCGGTCGAAGTCGTCTTCGGTAATGATCGGCTTCCCCGGCAGATGCCCGGCAATGGACTTAACGTTTTTTTCCGTGTCGGTGTAGAGAATTCTCCCGCAGTTGCGCTCTCTGAGCAGAAGAAGTTGCAGGGATCTGACAGTCCAAGGCTTGCCCTTGCTGCTGAGGACGCCGCGTGCGTTGAGGTCACGTACCAGCGCGTGCTGCGATACTCCCGCCAAGAACCGCCTCGTCAGCTCCCGGATGATCTCGGCTTCGGCTTCGCGCACGGTCACGAAATCGTCCTCGAAGCCGAATGGCCGGGTTGTGGTGTTCGGCTCCCCCGACATTGCCTTAAGCCGCTTGCCTCGCCGTGCCCTAGTTGACAGGCGGTCGGAGTAGTAGGCGGCGGCGTTGATCGCGTCGCGGAACGCCTTCTTGCCGTTCGGCGTGGTCAGGTCGTACTCGCTCTCGCTGTCCAGCACGCCCAGGCCGCGAGCGGCCAGCTCGATCATCCGCTCGCCGTCCTTCGGCTGCCTGGTGAACCGCTCCAGGTCGAACACAATGAACCCGCCGGACACGCCGCGCTCCAGCCGGTCCATCAGCTCGTCCCACGCCGGGCGCTTAACGGCCGGGTCCCAGGCCGAACGCCCCGGATCAACCAGGACCTTACCCTCGGGAAGATCCAGGTCGGCGAGCCTCAGGCGGCAGATCGCGACCTGCCCGCCCGTGGACGGCTCGTTCTTCTTCTTGCTCTTGACTCGGCTGACTCTGGCGTAGATGTCGTAGGGCTTGGCTGTCTGATCTGTGCCGTTCAGCATGGCTAAATAGTAGCAAATTACATATCAACCTGGGACGAGGCCATGGACGTGGTCAAGCGGGCCGTCGAGGCGGTCGCGGCCCGGGCGCCCCGGGTGAGCCTGGTACTCAAGGCCGACCTCGGGCCGGCGTGACCGGGGCGCTCACGGCCAAGGTCGAGGCGGTGGAGCGGTACCTGGCCGGCTGAGCGTGTTACGGAATGCCGAGCAGGCGCAGCACGGCGGTGGTGGCCGCGGCGGCGATGACGATGACCAGGAACGGGGCCTTGCGCCAGGCCAGGATGCCGCCGACCAGCACTCCGGCCGGGCGGGCGTAGCCGGAGAAGCCGTGGTCCCTGGTCAGGGCGGTGGTGGCGACCAGCGCGGCCAGCATGACGACGGCGGCGGCCTCGAGCAGTTTCTCGGCCCGGGGCGGGAAGGTGACCCGCTGGCGCAGCAGGCGGCCGGACCGCCGGCAGGCGTAGGTCCCGGCGGACAGCAGGCAGATGCCGGCCGCCAGCAGGGTGCTGTCCTTCATGCGGCTTCCTTGGTGCGCAGCGTGCCGGCCACCCCGGCCAGGGCCAGCAGCACGGGCAGGCCGGCCGGCAGGAACGGCGCGGTGGCCAGCGCGATGGCGGCGCCGGCCAGGGCGCCGCGCCGGGTGACCCGGTCGCGGAGTGCGGGGAAGATCAGGGCCAGGATCACGGCCGGGAACATGGCGTCCAGGCCGAACGCGTTGGTGTCCCGGACGAAGCTGCCGGCCAGCGCGCCCAGGATGGCGCCGCTCGGCCAGCAGATCAGCACGCCGAGGCCGCAGGCCCAGTAGGCGGCGCGCTGGCCGGTAATGTCGTCCTGGGCCAGGGCGAACACGACGCTCTCGTCGTTCATCACATGGGTGCCGAGCAGCCGCCGCCAGCCGCGGCCGGTTATGTCGGGTAGGGCCAGGCTGTACGGCACGTGCCTGGCGTTGACCAGGATTCCGGCCAGGGCCGCGGCGATGGGGTTGCCGCCGGCCGCGACGATGCCGATGAACAGGAACTCCGACGCGCCGGCCAGGACGAGCAGGCTTTGCGCCGCGGGCACCCAGAGGGGGAACCCGGAGGCCACCGCGATGGCGCCGTAGGACAGGCCGATGAACCAGACGGCCAGGCAGGTCAGGACGATGTCACGGAAGACTCCGGCCGGTAGAGTTCTATATATCGAACCCACGGAGTTTATTATGAACACCGAGCCCAGCGTTCGTCAAAGCGAACGGTCAACTGATATGCCGAACCCTTTGACGGCGCCGGCTTCGGGGCGCCGGCTTCGGGGCGCCGGCTTGGGGGCGCCGGCTTCGGGGGCGCCGGCTTCGGGGGCGCCGGCTTCGGGGGCGCCGGCTTCGGGGGCGCCGGCTTCGGGGGCGCCGGCTTCGGGGGCGCCGCTGGAGCTCATCGCGGCCTCGCTGCGGCGGGAACGCCGCCGGACCGGGCTGTCGCTCACCGAGGTGGCCCGCCGGGCCGGGATCGCCAAGTCCACGCTGTCCCAGCTGGAGTCGGGCGCCGGCAACCCGAGCCTGGAGACGCTGTGGGCCATCTGCGTAGCGCTGGACGCGCCGTTCTCCCGGCTGCTCGACCCGCCGCGGCCGCACGTCCTGCTCATCCGGGCCGATGAGGGGCCCACGGTGTCCGCCGCCCAGGCCAACTACCAGGCCACGCTGCTGGCCGCCTGCCCACCGGGCGCCCGGCGCGACATCTACCGGATCGACGCCGAACCCGGCCACGCCCGCCTATCCGAGCCGCACATGCCGGGTGTGGTCGAGCACGTGGTGCTGAGTGCCGGGCGGGCGCTGGTCGGCGTGGCCGGCGAGCCGGCCGAACTCGGCCCGGGCGACTACATCTGCTACCCGGGCGACGTCCCGCACGTGTTCGAGGCCACCGAGCCGCGGACCCGGGCCGTGCTGGTCTCCGAGCACATCTAGGCCTGGCCCCGGCTCCTGGCCCCGGCTCCTGGCCCCGGCTCCTGGCCCCGGCTCCTGGCCCCGGCCTTAGGCTTCGGCGGGGACCTGCTCGATCAGGGCGGTCAGGCCGGCCTCGTCGAGCAGGTCGGCGGGGCGGACGGTCACGTCGTCGGCGACGTAGTGAAAGGCTCCCCGGACCTGCGTCACGGGGACCCCGGCGAGCGCGGCCCAGGCGAGGCGGTAGGCGGCCAGCTGGACGGAGACGGCGTGCCGTTCGGCGTCTGAGGCGGGCGGGCGTCCGGTCTTCCAGTCCACCACGTCGTAGCCGCCGCCGGGCGCGTCGGCGAACACCGCGTCGATCCGGCCGCGCACCGGCCGGTCGCCGACCAGGGTCTCGAACGGCACCTCCACCGCCTGCGGCCAGCGGTCGGCCCACTGGCTGTGCTCGAACCTGGCTCGCAGCTCGCTCAGGTCACCCGGGCCCCCCGCGTCGTCTCCGGACTGCTCGAACAGGTCACCGTCGTCGATGAGCCGCTGCTGGCCGTAGCGCTGCTCCAGCCACTGGTGGAAGGCCGTGCCCTTCCTGGCCTG
Organism: uncultured Actinomycetes bacterium; assembly: GCA_963835775.1. Classification (GTDB taxonomy): domain Bacteria; phylum Actinomycetota; class Actinomycetes; order Streptosporangiales; family Streptosporangiaceae; genus Palsa-504. The sequence continues at coordinate 9,438 of CAWIHB010000025.1, forward strand.
CCTGGCCGGCGGGCGGGGCATCGGGCGGCGCACCTGGCGGGCCAGTTCGGCCGGGTCGCGGGCCAGCGCCACCAGCGACGAGACCGAGAGCCTGGCGGGCAGCTGGACCGGGATGACGCCGTCGCCGCGGCGCTGGGCGCGCTCGGCCAGCAGCAGGTCCGCGTCCCCGCTCCACGCCTCGAGCAGGGCCCGGTCGTCGGGGCTCAGCGCCTGTATGACCTCGGGCGGCAGCTCGCGGGCCGCCTCGACCAGGGCGGCGGCCTCGCGGACGGCCTGGTAGTGCCGGCCGGCCGGAGTGGCCGGCCAGTCCGCCTCGTCCACCGCGGCCAGCAGCGGGTTCTCGGCGTCCGGCGGGGGCTCGGGCGCCCAGTGGCCGACCCGGGCCACCCGGGACGAGCGCACCTCGTGCAGGAACGGCGAGGGGCCCAGGCGGCAGCTGCCGCCCTCCCCCCACCAGTAGCCCGAGCAGCCCAGCCAGAACGCCGCCCGGGTGGCCGCCACGTACATCAGGCGGCGTTCCTCGGCCAGGTCGCGGGCCGCGCAGGCCGCGCCGAAATCCTCCAGCGACGCGCTGTCCAGCCCGCGCAGCACCGGCAGGTCCCCCGCGTCGCCCCGCAGCACGAAGGGAATCAGCCGCGGGTTGTCCGTCCACCGGGTCGAGACCCGGGGCTTGGCCGGGAAGACCTGGGACCGCTCCCCCAGAGCCAGGCCGGGCACGAAGACGGCCGGCCACTGCAGGCCCTTGGCGGCGTGCACGGTGAGCAGCTTGACCGAGTCCGACTCCCCCACCCGCCCGGTCTCCAGGCCGAACTCCTCCTGCTGGGCCGCGGTCAGGTAGGCCAGGAACGCGCCCAGCGTAGGCTCGGCGCCCTCGCCGGTGAAGGCGTCGGCCACGTCGGTGAAGGCGTCCAGGTCGGCGCGGGCCGCCACCGGGTCGGCGCCGGGCCGAGCGGCGACCTCGATGTCCAGGCCGAGGACCCGCTCGGCCTCGGCGGCCAGGTCGGCGAGGGGGCGTCCGACGTGGGCGCGCAGGCGGCGGAGTTCGGCGGCGAGGGCGTGCATCCGGGCGTAGCCCGCGGGCGAGTAGGCGCGGGGATCGCCCAGGTCGTCGAGCGCTTCGACCAGGCTGCCGGTCTCGGCGGTGAGGTCGGTGATCGCCTCGGCCAGCGCGTCGCCCAGGTCGGCGTCCGCATGGTCGGGTGCGGCCGCCGCGGGCGGGCGGGGCCGGTCGCCTTCGCCGCGGTCGCCTTCGCCGCGGATCAGGGCGCGGGCCCGGCGGCCGAGGGCCACCAGGTCACGCGGGCCGATCCGCCAGCGAGGGCCGGTGAGCAGGCGGGCCAGGGCATCCGAGGCGCCCGCGTCGTGCAGCACCCGCAGGGTGGCCACCACATCCTGCACCTCGGGCACGGCCAGCAGGCCGCCCAGGCCCACCACCTCGACCGGGATGCCGCAGGCCTCGATGGCCCGGCGCAGCGGGACGAACTGCGATCGCTTGCGGCACAGCACCGCGATGTCCGACGGCCGCACCGGGGCCGGGCGGCCGTCCGGCCAGGGCTGCCCGTCCGGGGCGCAGCCCGGTTCGAGGGCCAGCAGCGCCGCGATCTGGCCGGCCACCCATTCGGCCTCGTCCAGCACCGTGTCCAGCAGGGCGCAGGCCACCGCGCCGCGCTCGCCGCGGTCCGGGCCGGACACCAGCAGGGGCACGTCGGGCGCCTCGTAGCGCAGCTCCTCCTGGACCACCGCGGCCGCGTCCAGGACCCGCGCGGAGTTGCGGAAGCTGGTCGACAGGACCAGCACCGGCGCCGGCCCGGTGGGCGCCGAGGCCCCGAACGGCCGGACCCGGGCCACCACCGGGAAATCCGCGGTGAACCGGCGCAGGTTGCCCGCGCTGGCCCCACGCCAGCCGTAGATGGACTGGCACGGGTCGCCGACGGCCGTGACCGGGTGCCCGCCGCCGAACAGCGAGCGCAGCAGCACCAGCTGCCCATGGCTGGTGTCCTGGTATTCGTCGAGCAGGACCACGTGGTAGCGGGCCCGCTCGGCCGCGCCGACCTCCGGGTGGCGGCTGGCGATCCGGGCCGCGAGCGCCACCTGGTCGGAGTGGTCGAGCACCTCCCGCGCCGCCTTGGCCGCCACGTACCGGTCGACCAGCGGCAGCAACTGCTCCCGGGCCCGCTGGGTTGCTATGATCTTCCGAACGGCCGCGGTTACCCGCCCGGGCAACGCGTCGAGCTCGGCGGTGAGCCAGCGTCCCACGGCGGTCACGTCGCCCGTGCCGCGCAGGTGCTCGCCCAGGTCGCCCGCCAGTTCCAGCACGGCGGCGGTCACCGTCTGCGGGGTCCAGGTGATCTCGTCCATGGGGCCGTCGTAGGCGGCCACGATGCCCGCCGCCAGCTGCCAGGACAGAGCGGGCGTGATCAGCCGCATGGACGGCTCTAGGCCCTCGCGCAGGGCGTTGTCCGCGACCAGGCGCCCGGCGTAGGCGTGGTAGGTCCCGATCGCTGGGTCCCCGCCGAACGGGTCGGCGCCAAACGGATCTGGGGCCTCGGACGCCCGGGTGTCTTCCAGGCCCGCGCGGCGCAGCCGCTCCAGGCGCGAGCGCACCCGGTCGGCGAACTCGGCTGCCGCCTTCCTGGTGAAGGTCAGCCCGAGCACCCGATCCGGGCGGACCATGCCGCTGGCGACCAGCCAGACCAGCCGGGCCGCCATGGTCTCGCTCTTGCCCGAGCCCGCCCCGGCCACGACCGCCAGCGGCCCGAGCGGGGCCGCGATCACGGCCGCCTGCTCGGGGGTCGGCTCGGGCAGCCGCAGCAGCCGGGCCAGCTGCGCGGGGCTGTAGCTGACCGTCCCCGTTGTCATCCTGCTATTCCAGCAGAGGCCACTGACATTTGGCGGCACCTTCGGCGCGGGTGACGCCCCGCCGGATGCCCGAGCTCATCACTTCGGGCACATCCGCACCGGTTGCTTCTCCTTGCTTCTCCCGTCACGACCTGACCCGGCTCGGGCGGGCGACCCAATTGCTTCTCCCGTCACGACCTGACCCGGCTCGGGCGGGCGACCCAACGACGTCGTTGCCACAACGACGCGCACCAGACGACATGGCTGCCACAACGACGACGTTGCCGGGCCTAGGGCTTTGGCTCGGGCGGCGGCTCAGGAACCGGCGTGCCAGCGTGGGCGTTGAGACAGTGACACGGATCGGAGGCGCCGTGGAACTCGAGCAGATCGAAAGGCTTCTCAATCACGAGCTGAGGGAGCGCTTCAGCGCGGACGCGGTGGAGCGGGCGACGCTGCTGCGGCACGGCGACGACCCGGCCATCGGGCCCGGGCAGCTGATGGTGCGGGTGTTCGTCCCGGCCGCGGGCGGCCCGGACACCTACGGGCAGGCGCTGGCCGCCTGGCAGGAGGCGCACCGGTCCGGGATGGACGAGCTGCGGCGGGAGCTGTCGCTGCGGCTGCCTTCGGCACGGCTGCTCGAGTTCACCATCGACGATCCGGAAGCCGACCCGCCGCGGATCGTGCTGGAAGACGACGGGTCGCTGGCCGGCGAGCAGATGTCCGGGCGGGAGATCGTGACCACCGCCATGTCGCTGCTGCGCGGCAACTACGTGTTCCCCGAGCTGGCCGAGCAGGCCGCTGCCGCGGTCGAGGCCAGGATGGCCGCCGGGGAGTACGACGACCTGGACGAGATCACGCTCACCGAGCTTCTGACCAGCCACCTGCAGGGGACCACCGGCGATAAACACCTTCGGGTGCGGCTCGGCGGCGGCCCCGGCCCCAGACCTGGGGGGCCGGGGCCGGGGCCGGGAGAGCCCGGGCCGGGAGGACCGGGGCCGGGAGGGCCGGGGCCGGATGAGCCCAGGGACCACGAGACCAGGCGGCTGGCCGGCCTGCAGATGGGGCGGATGGACAACTTCGGCATCCGGAAGGTCGAGCGGCTGGACGGCAACGTCGGCTATCTCGACATACGCCGGGTGGCGCTCCCGGCCAACGCGGGGCCGGCCATCGCGGCGGCCATGGAGCTGGTGGCCGGGACCCATGCGCTGATCATCGACCTGCGGCACAACGGGGGCGGCTCGCCGGAGGGCGTAACGCTCTGGTGCAGCTACCTGCTGACCGAGAAGCCGACCCATCTCAACGACATTTTCCATGCCGATACCGGTGAGACCAGGCAGTTCTGGGCGCTGCCCTATGTGCCGGGGACGCGCTACGTGGACCGCCCGGTCTACGTGCTGACCAGCAGCCACACGTTCTCCGGCGGGGAAGACTTCTGCTACACGCTGCAGGCGCTGGGCCGCGCCGAGCTGATCGGCGAGACCACCGGCGGCGGGGCGCACCCGACCCGGCCGTTCCCGATCAGCCCGGCCGTGCACATCGGCATCCCGTTCGCCAGGTCCATCAACCCGGTCACCGGGACGAACTGGCAGGGCACCGGCGTGGTGCCGGACGTGGCCGTGCCGGAGGCCGAGGCCTACGACGTGGCCTACGCCAAGGCACTGCGGCACGTGCTGGCCCTGGACGATGTGCTCCCGCCCATCGAGCACGAGGCCAGGGATGCGCTGGCCGGGCTGCCCGCCGCCAGCCAAGGCTGACGCGGCGGCGATCCCCGCCACAGCGGGAGACGAGCTTGGGGTAAACCGGCCGTCTCAGCTGCAACGCGGGATACCAGCCTGCCCGCTTCTCGTGGTCAGGAAGGTGATTGCGGCTCGGTCATGCCGCGGGCCTGGCGAGCCGTGCTGACGCCGGGCATGGGTCCGGCGGCAATACGCCGGTATGGCCTGGCCATCGGCCATTCGTGGTCCTTGAGCACGGAGTCGGCGTCGAACTGGCCATGGCTCTGGATCAGCCTGGCCACCAGGCCGGTCCAGCCGGTCTGGTGGGAGGCACCGAGCCCGGCCCCGTTATCGCCGTGGAAGTACTCGTAGAACAGAATGAGGTCACGCCAGTGCGGGTCGTCCTGGAACAGCTTGGTCCCGCCGTACACAGGCCGCCGCCCGTCACCGTCCCGCAGGAAGGTCCCGGCGAGGCGGCGCGACAGCTCCTTGGCCACTTCGAACAGCGTCATCATCGTCCCGGAGCCGGTCGGGCATTCGACCGTCAGGTCGTTGCCGTAGTACCGGTAGTGCTGGAGCAGCGCCCGGATCAAGAGCAGGTTGATCGGGAACCAGACCGGCCCGCGCCAGTTGGAGTTGCCGCCGAACATTCCGCTGGTCGACTCCGCCGGCTCGTACCGCACCTGGTGCTCGGCCCCGCCGGCGTAGAAGGAATAGGGATGGTCCAGGTGCCAACGCGAGACCGAGCGGATCCCGTGCGGGCCCAGGAAGCGCTCCTCGTCCAGCATCCGGGCCAGGATGCGCCGCAGTTTGTCCTCGTTCACCAGGGACAGCAGCCGCCGGCCACGGACGCCGGGGACGAACGGGTCGGCGATATTGACCAGCAGGTCCTGGTTGCGCCTGAGGAAGGTGCCCACATGTTCGGCGATCCGCGGATAGCGTTCGAGGTCCTCAGCCTCGATCACCGTGGTGGCGCACAGAGGCAGCAGGCCCACCAGAGACCGGACCTTGATCCGCGTTCCGGTCCCGTCGGGCAGGCGCAGCACGTCATAGAAGAAGCCGTCCTCCTGGTCCCACATCTCGTCGGGGTGCTCACCGACCGGGTCCACAGCGGCCGCGATCCAGAAGAAATGCTCGACGAACTTGAGCACGAACCCCTCATAGGTCTCATCATGATGCAGCAGAGTTAGGGCGAGCTCGAGCATGTTCTGGCTGAACAGCGCCATCCAGGCCGTGCCGTCGGCCTGCTCCAGCCGCCCGCCGGTGGGCAGCGTCGCGCTGCGGTCGAACACTCCGATGTTGTCCAGGCCGAGGAAGCCGCCCTCGAACACATTGCGACCAGAGGGATCCTTGCGGTTCACCCACCAGGTGAAGTTCAGCAGCAGCTTCGCGAAGCTCTCCCGCAGGAACGGAATGTCTACCTTGCCGAGGCCGGCCTCCAGGTTCTCCAGGAACAAAGTCGCGAAGGCGTGGACCGGGGGGTTCACGTCCCCGAAATTCCACTCATAGGCAGGCATCTGGCCGGTCGAGTGGAGATAGCCCTCAGACAGCATCAGGTCGAGCTGGCTCTTGGCGAAGTCGGGGTCGACCATGGCCAGCGGAATGCAATGGAACGCCAGGTCCCAGGCGGCATACCACGGGTACTCCCACTTGTCGGGCATGGACACGACATCGTGGTTGACCATGTGGAACCACGACTCGTTGCGGGTGCCGCGCCGGGTCGGCGCGCGCAGCGGGTGGACGTGACGCTCACGCAACCAGCGGTCCACGTCGAAGTAGTAGCACTGCTTGGACCACAGCATCCCGGCCAGCGCCTGGCGCATGACCGCCTTCGCATCATCGGTCACCGTCGGCGGGGTGATGGCCTCGTAGAACTCGTCCGCGTCGGCCCGCCGCAGCGCGATCAGCTCATCCGCTTCGGCAAACGGCGCCGCGAGGGTCTCCGGGCCGTCACGCGTGAGCCGCACCAGCACCGCTGCCTGCCCGCCTGCGGGCACCTCGAGACGGACGTGCGCGGCCGCCTTGGTCCCCTCACCGTCGGGATTCACGGTGTCCGCGCCATGCAGCACGTGGTCGGCTATGCCGTCCTTAGGGAAGCGCGTCGCGGGCTCGCCGCCGAAAATGCGCGCCATGTTCGTGTCATTCTCGCAAAACAGCAGGGCCGCTTCCGGCTCGGCGTGGAGGTAGAAAACGCCGAGTCGATGATGCTCGGCTCGGACGACCGGATGTGCCGACTCGACGTGAGCAATCCTGGGCTTAGGCTCACCATCTCCATCTCCCCATGACCAGGTGTTGCGGAACCACAGCGTCGGCAGCACGTGCAGCGCGGCATCCTGCGACGAGCGGTTGTGCACGGTGATGCGGCACAGGATGTCTTCGGGGCCGGCCTTCGCGTGCTCCACCTCGACATCGAAATAGTGGCCGTCGTCGAAGACGCCGGTTTCGATGAGCTCGTACTCGAGTTCATGCCGTGACCGGGACCTGTTCGCCGCCACCAGATCGTTGTAGGGGAATTCGGCCTGCGGGTACTTGTAGAGGTAGCGCTGGTAGCTGTGCGTCGGCAGGTTATCGACGTAGAAGTAATACTCCTTGACGTCCTCGCCGTGGTTGCCCTCGGCATTCGTCAAGCCGAACAGGCGCTCCTTCAAGATCGGATCCCGCTCATTCCACAGCGCGACGGCCAGGCACAGCTGCTGCTTGTCGTCGCTGAGCCCGGCTAGGCCATCCTCCCCCCACCGGTACGCGCGAGACCGCGCCTGATCATGGCTGAAATACGACCAGGCGTCTCCGCTGTCGCTGTAATCCTCCCGGACCGTCCCCCACTGACGCTCACTGAGGTAAGGTCCCCAGGCACGCCACAGAACGCCCGCCCGGGCCTCCTGCAGCCGCCGCTCCTCGGCCGTCAGCGAGGCCGGATCGGCCAGAGCACTCGCTGCCGGGGCGCTTTCGGGGAACAAGTCGTTCGCGCTGTTCATGGTGATGCTCCTGGTAATACGCTGACGGTCCGGTCATCGCGTTGCACGATCCTCCCCCGCCGCGCGGCCGGGCACCTCATACGGAGCGGGTGATACGCGACCCGCCGTAGATCACCTACCGGTCCAGCCACCCGGTCAGGCCAGCCATCGGCCCGGCTGCCGCGGCGAGTTCCGGCCGACCCGCCTTCGCGGATGGCCGACAGGCCACCAGTGGCGCCGGCTAATGGTGGCGTGCATCACCCCGGCGGGATGATTCCGCGCGTCTGGGGCCGGGCTCAGACTGTTGATCAGCACGTCATGACGGCACCCAGAGGGACTCTCGGAGCTTTCGCGTTTAATAGCCGCCCGAGTCCACCTGGTGACTGGCGGGAAGCGTATGCGCGATGGCTGAAGAACTGGCTGGGAGCCGACGGCCGGTCCGGTCGATGTGGGCTACCCCGACAGCAGGATCTGGCGATGAGCTCTGAGCTCAGCCTGGTGGTGGTCGGCGGTGGGCCGGCCGGAGTCACCGCCGCCCTCCAGGCCCGCGAGCTCGGGGCGCGGGTTACCCTGCTCGAGGCGGGTCAGGTCGGCGGCACCAGCCTCAACCGCGGCCCGGCGCCGGTGCGAACGCTGGCGCGCGCGGCCCGGCTAGCGCGCGACTGGTCCTCCTGGGCCACCTTCGGCCTTGACGGCCCGCCGCCGGTCCCGAACCTTCCCGCCGTCCTGGCCAACAGCGACCGGGTGGCCCGCTACGCCCATGACAAGAAGGACATGGCCGGCCATCTACGCCGGCACGGGATTGACCTGGTGGAGGATCTCGGCCCGGTCGGCTTCGCCGACCCGCACACTCTCGCCGCCGAGGGAGGGCACACCTGGCCCGCGGACCGCATCATCCTGGCCGTGGGCGGGCACGCGGGCAGGCTCCGGATCCCCGGTGCCGACCTTGCGCTCACCTATGAGGACATTCCGTCCCTGGCCAGCCTCCCGCGCCGGGTCGCGGTGGTCGGCGGTGCCGACACCGGCTGCCAGATGGCGTCCATTTTCGCTGACCTCGGCACCACCGTCAGTTTGTTCGAGGCCGGGCCCGTCCTGGTACCCGCCGCGGATGCCAGCGTTTCGGCGGAGCTTATCCGCGCCTTCCGCGCCAGGGACATGAATGTGCACACCGACACCCTGGCCGAGGCGCTCAGCGCCGACGGCGGTGCCATCCGCGTCGCCTACCGCAGCGGCCCGGCAGCCATGCACATGATCGCCGATGCCGTGTTCTTCGCCGTTGGCTGGCCCGCCAACCTCAGCCATCTGTCTTTGCAGGCCGCCGGCGTGCACGCCACGCCCGGCGCGATCCCCGTCGATGGCTACCTGCGCACCAACGTGGAGCACATCTTCGCCGTCGGCGATGTCAACGGCCGATCGATGGTCGTGCAGACGGCCCGGATGGAAGGCCGGATCGCGGCCACCAACGCCGTCCTCGGAGCCACCCGGCATGCCACCTACGACGTGGTCCCCAGCGGCAGTTTCACCGACCCCGAATACGGAAGGGTAGGCCTTACGGAGGCCCAGGCAGCACAGGAGCACGATGTGGTAGTAGGCATCGCCCGCTACGATGACCTGCTCCGGCCCGTCGCCGACGGCCGTCCCGACGGATTTTGCAAGCTGATCGCGGACCGCCGCGCGCACACCATCCTCGGCGCTCACGTTCTCGGCGAGTACTCAGCCGAGACCGTGCAAACGGTCGCCGTGTGCATGGCCGCAGGTATGTCTATCGAGCAAGTCGCCGAACTCCAGCTTGCGTTCCCCACGTTCACCGAAGGTGTTTGCATGGCCGCACAGAAGATCTGCAGGTCCCTCGGCATCGGGCGCTTCCCGCAAGTCTGGAGCTATCTCGGAGCCGAGGACTGACTAGTGCGCCGAGATGGACCGAATCGAGTCTGAGTGCAAGCGGGCCCTGCGCGACTTGAGGTGCTGCGATGTCGTGTGCGATTGACGGGTTTCTGGTGAGTCAGGACCGGATTCCGATCCCCCGGGTGTGCCTCCGGCGTCGCTCCGGACCCGAGTGCCGTCAAGCGGTTACGTCAAAAGCGATCACGCTCTTGATGCCTGTCGGCCTGCCCAGGATCAGCTCCGGTGCCTGCTCTGCGGGGTAGCGGCCGGCGATGAGGGTCTTCACCACGGCCGGCCAGCGCCGCCGGAAGGCATCCAGGTCCTTCAGTGCGGATGCGAAGGCGTCGGGGCCGGCATTGACCGTACCCAGCAGCACCTGATTCTTCAGCACCATGTCCCGCATGAGGTGAGCCGGATCCGCCTCGATAAAGTCCTGCAGGCCAGGGACGCCGGTCAGCACGAAGATGCCGTTGGTGCCCAGCACCTGCAACGCCTGCAGGGCGAAGTGGGAGTGCCCGACCGCCTCGTAGATCAGGTCGATGTTGCCCATCTGCGCGGCCAGCTGAGGGAACGTCACGGTCTGGGTGGAGACGTAGGTCCCCCCGATGGCGGCGACCAGGTCGATCCGCGGATGGGGAGGCACCTCGCGTGAGTTAGACGTAGGTGGTGAAGCCGGCCGTGGCCAGCGTCATCGCCCCCAGCAGCCCGACCGGCCCGATACCGAGCACCAGCGCAGAGAGCCCCCGGCCTCGCTCCTGGCTGGGTGTTTGCGGGTCGAGCCAGGGCGGACGATTTTGCATCATCCAGAAGATTTGCGCGAGTGCCTTTTCGGCGATGGTCAGCGGCTCGGCCAGCACCGCGATCTCGCGCAGATCGGCCGGCACGACGTTCATGTACCGCTCGTGGTCGACCACGTACTCGGCCATGTAGCCGTGGGCTTCCTTGATGCCACGCTCGCGGAAGTCCCCGGTGTAGCAGTAGTCCTGGTGGCCGGAACGGCAGGCCAGGCAGCCGCTGTGCGGACAGGGACGGCGCACCGATGGCACGACGAGGTCTCCGGCCCGGAACCGCTCGACGGCCGAGCCCACCTGCACGATCTCGGCCAGCGACTCGTGGCCGATGACCAGGTGATCATCCCCGGGCGACGGGGTGCCGTACTCGAAGGTACAGATCTCTTTGTCGGTGCCGCAGATGCCGATGTCCATCATCCGCATCATGACCTGGTCGGGCTGGGAGATCCGGGGATCTTCCTGCTCGATGACCTTGACCTGATGAGATCCGGGAAACACCGCGACCGCTTTCATGTCCTCTCCCGGTGACCTTGAGCGATGGGCCTGCGCCTGCCCGGGCCATCCTCAGGCCCATCGATGTGGGTGCCGGTGTGCACGCCCATGGCCAGATGGGACAGATTACAGTCGTGCCCGAGTCCGATATCCATCGACCGCTGCATGACGATGGGCGGGGTTGTCCGGCCAGTGCGCCATGCCGTGCCTGACGGTCACGGAGACATCGATCCACGCCGCTTCGCCGGGTTCAGTCATGGCAGGCCCGCCGAGTCGGATTCAGCCTGGCCATCTTGGGCTCCTTTCCGATGCCAAGCGGACGTGTCCATGCGCACCAATGGGCGGGGCTCCGCCGCTATCGTCACCCGCCCGGCCAGCGGCTCGTATCACCCATCACGGATGAACTACCCGGGCACGCGGCCGATCGAGATCAAGCCGCCGTTGACGGTGTTCACCACGACCGGCGTGCCAGCGGGCAGTTGGCCACGCAGTTCGCCCAGAAGATGCGAGCTCGGCGGCACCGGGCCGGAGCCCTCGATCATGACGTGCAGATCCGATCCCTCGAAGGAGACATCCTGCAGCACATACCCGCTTCCGGCGGCCCAGGCCTGAGCAGCCGCGGACGTCCGCCTCAGCCAGAGCTGCTCACGGACGGTCTGCGCCGTCGTGAGCACAAGCGGCACCAGAATCAACGCCAGGGAGACAGCGATGGCCACATACGCGGGACGCTTGCGGAAACCCGGCGCCCGCCCCGCCTCACGGTGGTAGCCATACAGCGTCAGCAGGATGGTCCCGGCCACGACCATGGCCACGACGTTCGAGGCGAACAGCAGGAACGCCCCCCATGCGCTGCCCCACTGGCCGGCCGAGGCCGTGATCCCGACTACCGCCAGGGGAGGGACGAGCGAGATGGCGATCGCGACCCCGGGCATCACGTCGGAGACATCTTTGCGGGCCAGTCCGTAAGCGCCTGCGAATCCCGTCGCGACGGCGGCGAGAAGGTCGATCACACCCGGAGACGTCCGGCTGAGGACCTGCCCGTTCGAGGCGAGCGGCTGCAGCTCAGGGAGGACCCACGCCAGGAAGGCCGCCAGCAGGACCACAGTGACGGCGCCGCTGAGCACCAGGACGGCTGCTCCGGTGAGCCGGCGGGCGTCACCGATCACCACCGCGAGCCCCATCCCCATTATCGGCGTACCGAGCGGAGCGACGATCATCGCGCCGATGACGGTCGCGGTGGAGTCGGTCAAGATGCCGGCGGTGGCGATGGTCGCCGCCAGCATCAGCAGGACCCAGAACCTCGAAAGTTTGCGGGAGACTTCACCTGTATCCAGGAACAGCTCGTCCCGCAGTTCCGGCAGCGTCCGCCGGGTACCCGCGACCCGCGTCAGCAGCGCTCGCGGGCCGTCGGCAGAAGTCCCGCTTGTCTCCTCTGCCATCGCCTCGTCCTCCCTGGACCCGGTCGCCCTCGGGCGCCGGCGTCTGCTGAACGTCCGCCCCAAGGGTGTCCGTCGGCAGGGCCAGTATGGCAGTCTGTAACTGACGTTATAAGGCCACGGTGGCTCCGGCCCCGTTCCCGCGGCTTAGCCCGTTACCTGCTCCCCCTCGGGGTTTACCGGGCAGCAGGAGGCCACCGGGCACGTGCGGCAGCCGGGGTTGACCTTCGCCAGGAAGACCGGGCCGGCCATGCCGGCCGCGACCGTCTCGACCAGGTCCTTGGCCCAGGCCGGCTCCGGGTCGTCGGCCAGCGCGCCCTGCCGCTGCACCTTGGCCCGCAGGGTCACGCCCGCGGCCTTGCCCACCTGGACCAGCTCGGCGCCGCCCGGCTCGGCCAGGCCGAACCGCTCGAACGCGCCGAGCAGCACGGCCAGCTGGTAGACGCCCAGCTGCGGGTGCCGGTCCAGCTCGTCCTCGCGCGGCGCGGTGCCGCCGGTCTTCAGGTCGACCACCACCGCGCGGCCCTGCTCGTCGGCCTCCAGCCGGTCCACCCGGCCGGTGATCTCGACCTGGCCGACGCGGACCTTCAGGGACTGCTCCACCTCGATCAGCTGCCGCGGGTTGGCGGCGTGCCAGTCGAGGAACCGGCGGACCATCCGCTCGGCCAGGGCCCGCTGCTTGGCGCTGTACCAGGCGCTGCCGAAATCCAGGTGATGCCAGATCTCGTCGATCCGGTTGGCCACGTCCTGCTCGGTGGCCCCGGACGCGGCCAGCACGGCGGCGGCGTGAATGACCGTGCCCAGGTGGCGCAGCACGTCCGAGCGCCCGGCGCCGACCGCCGCCTCGAGCAGCCAGCGCAGGCCGCACCGGGTGAACGACTCGACCTGGGAGGGGGACAGCCGGACGGTCTCGCCGCCGGCCACGATCGGGCCGGCGTCGGACAGCTCGGTGAGCGCGTACCAGTCCCGCGGATGGGCGGCACGGACCCCGGCCGCGGCCAGCCGGGCCAGCTGGGCGGCGGCGGCCTGCCGGACGGCCAGCGGGCGGCCGCTGTCGGCGGCGGCCCGGCGCAGGTCCGCGACCAGGGCCGGCATGGACAGCCAGCGGTGCACCCCGGGGCCGCTGACCCGCTCGACCGGCACGTCGTCGCCGGCCAGCTCGGTCAGGAACCGGGACGGCCGCTGGTCGCCAGCCCGATCGGACAGAGGCTCGCCGCCCGCGGCGGTAACCACCAGCCGCAGGCGGGCCCGGGTCACCGCGACGTAGAACAGCCGGCGTTCCTCGGCCAGCAGCTTGGCGGCCAGCAGCGCGGCATCCACGTCGGCGCCCAGGCCACGGCCGGGCACCTCACCGGGATGCGCAATTTCGGCCAGCTCGTCGGCGCCCAGCAGCGAGCCGCGCCGCCGCAGGTCCGGCCAGATCTCCTCCTGGACGCCCGCGACCACCACCACGTCCCACTCCAGGCCCTTGGACCGGTGCGCGGTCAGCACCCGGACACAGTCATCCCGGACCGCGTGCTCGGCTAGCGTGTCGCCGACGATCTCCTGGCCGGCCAGGCTGTCGGCGAACAGGCCCGGCGCGCCGGGCGGCATGGTGTCGGCGAAGTGGGCGGCCTTGTCGAACAGGGCCAGCACGGCGTCCAGGTCCCGGTCCGCGGCCGCGCCCGCCGGGCCGCCCGCCGCGCAGACCCGCTGCCACTCCCGGGCCAGCCCGGAGGCATCCCAGACGGCCCACAGCACGTCCTCGGCGCTGCCGCCCGCGCCGATCGCCGCCTGCGCCACCGCGAGCAGCCGGGCGACCCGCTGGGCAGGCTCGGCCACGCTGGGCGGCAGCGTGATCAGGTCCCGCGGGTCGAGCAGGGCCTCGGCGATCGGGTCGCCGCCGGGGCTGCTGGGACGGCCGGCCTCCTTCGGGCGGCCAGGTCCGTTGGGACTGGCGGCATTAAAGGGGCTCCTCGAGCCGGATTCGCCGAACAGCTGCAGGGCGCGACGCAGGCGGCGCAGGCCGAGGGCGTCGGTGCCGCCGAGCGGACCGCACAGCAGCTCGGCGGCGGTCTGCTCGTCCAGCTCGGCCGGCCGCAGCGCGCAGCGCAGCAGCATGAGCAGCGGCCGGGTGCCGGGCTCGTCAGCCAGCGGCAGCTCGTCGCCCGCCACCGTGACCGGGACACCCGCGGCGGTCAGGGCCCGGCGCAGCAGCGGGACCTGCCGGGCGGCCGAACGGACCAGCACCGCCATCGACGACCACGGCACTCCGTCGGCCAGGTGAGCACGGCGCAGTGTGTCGGCAACCAGGGCCGCTTCCTGGGTCGAGCTGTCGGCCACCAGGATGCGGACCTCGCCCGCCGGGACGCCGGGCACCGGGACCAGGCCGCGGTGGCCGGCGGACCCGCTGCCGGAACCGTGCGGCAGCCGGCGCGCCACCCGGCGGGAGGCGGCCAGCAGGACCGGGCCGCTGCGGCGGCAGGTACGCAGCGCGACAACCGGCGCGGGCTGGCCGTCCGCGGTACGGAACCGGTCGGGGAACTCGGTCAGCGCACGCAGGTCGGCCCCGCGGAAGGCGTAGATGGACTGGTCCGGGTCGCCGACCGCGATCAGCTCCCGGCCGTCGCCGGCCAGCGCCAGCAGCAGCGACTCCTGCGCCGGGTCACTGTCCTGGTACTCATCGACCAGCACCACGTCGTAGGCGGCGCGCTCGCGCAGCCTGGTCTCCTCCCGGCTGAGCAGCGCGGCGGCGATGCGGACGATCTCCGCGTAGTCGTAGGCCGGGACCGGGGCCAGGTCGAAGCGGGCCGCGTACCTGTCCAGGAAACCGGCCGCCGCCACCCAGTCGTCGCGGTCGCGCAGCTGGCCGAGCTGACGCAGCCGGCGGCCGTCCAGGCCGCGCTCGGCGGCGCGCAGCAGCAGGTCGCGCAGCTCCTCGGCGAACCCGCGGGCGGCCAGCCCGGGCCGGAGCGCCTCGGGCCAGCGGGCGCCGCCATCCTCGGCCTCGCCGCGCAGCATGCGGCGCACCTCGAGCAGCTGCTCGGGCGCCGAGAGCAGCCGGGGCGCCTCGTCGCCGGCCAGCACGAACTCCCGGCGGGCCAGCGCGTAAGCGTAGCTGTGGAAGGTCATGGCCAGCGGCTCGCGAGTGGTCCGCTGCAGCCGGGCGGTGATGCGCTCCCGCAGCTCGGTGGCCGCCTTGCGGCTGAAGGTGAGCACCAGCACCCGCTCGGGGTCGACGCCGCGCCGCTCGATCCGGTCGGCCACGGCGGCCACGATGGTGGTCGTCTTACCGGTCCCCGGCCCGGCCAGCACCAGCAGCGGGCCGCCTGCGTGGTCCACCACCCGCTGCTGCGCCTCGTCCAGGCGCGGCGCTGCAGCCGCCGGCCGGGCCGGCGGACCAGACGGTACGCGGGCGCGTGTGGTTGCTCCATTACCCCGATTCCAGCAGACGCCACTGACATTTCGCGGCCCATCCGCCGAACCCCGGGACGTGTCGGCCAGACAGGTCCGGCTGCGACTCGTCGAGGGTGGCGTCTGTTGCTTCTGGTACGAGTGGGACCCGCACCGGAGGGGTTACTCCGGAGGGCGGCCGGGCCAGCGGGCGCGGCGCATGTCGACGCGGACCGGGGAGCGGGCCGAGCGCAGCGGGGTGCCTTCGGCCTGGTAGCGGGCCAGCGCGGCTACCTCGTGACCGGGGGCCGGGGTGCCGTCGGAGTGGATCACCCGCCACCAGGCCACCGCGCCGCCGTAGACGGCCATCACCCGGCCGACCTGCCTGGGGCCCGGGCCTGCGGCCAGGTACTCGGCGATGTCGCCGTAGGACATGACCCGGCCGGGCGGGATCGAGTCGACCACGTCCAGGACGTGGCCGGCGAAGTCGTCCAGCGGCGGCGCCCCGTCCTGGCCGTCGGCCGCCGCCGGGCCGCCGGGCGCGGGGGTGCGGAGGCGCGAGGCGCGGGGGGCGGGGCGGGGGGTCATCCGGGGCTCCGGCGCAGGACGGTCAGGCGGGTGGCGGCGGCGGCGGTGAGCACCAGGGAGGTCAGCGCGAGCAGCGCGAACAGGATGAGCTGGCCGGATCCGCGGGGGTGCACCGGTGGCTGCGGCACCGCGGCCGGGCCGCCGCCGAACCTGGCCGCGGCGGCGATGCCGCCGACCGCGGGCGGGTCGCCGGCCAGCTGCCCGGCCTTGGCCAGGGCCGCGGCCGCGTCTACGATGCCGAACCCCACCTGGCTGTCGTAGCCCCCAGCCGGACGGCCGGTGGTCGTGGTGGTGAGCGCGCTGGCCACCAGGTCGGGCGCCAGCGACGGGTACCTGGCCTTGATCAGCGCGGCCACGCCGGCGACCAGTGCGCAGGCCGGGCTGGTGCCGCTGACCCACCAGTAGTCACCGTCCCGGCCCTGCGCGGGCACCGACACGCCCGGCGCGGCCAGCTGGACGGACAGGTTGTCGCTGGAGAAGCCGGCCACGGCGCCGCTGGAGTTGACCGCGGCCACGCCGATCACGCCGGGGTAGTCGGCCGGGAAGGACTCCGGCGCGCCGCTGCTGCCGCCGTCGGCGGAGCCCGAGTTGCCCGAGGAGGCGACCACCACCACGCCGCGGCTGTAGGCCGCCTGCAGGGCCTGGCGGACCGGGGCGCTGGGCGCGCTGTAGCCGATCGACATGCTGATCACCCTGGCGCCGTGCGCGACCGCATAGCCGATGGCCTGGGCCAGCGACTCCTGGATGGTGGCCTCCGGCTCACGCTCGTACTTGCCGTAGTGCGGATCGGTCCGGTCCGGGATGACCCGGATCGACAGGATCCTGGCCTGCGGCGCGATGCCGATGACCCCGCTGTCGACGCCGTCGTGGCCGTGCCCGGCGATCAGCGAGGCCATCCAGGTCCCGTGCACGCCCCAGTCCGGGCTGGACGGCTTGGTGGTCACGCCGGTGTAGTCGGGACCGGTGATGACCGACCCGGTCAGGTCGCTGACGTCGGGGTTCACGCCGCTGTCGATCACCGCGACGGTGACCCCGGCCCCCTCGGTCAGCGCCCAGGCCGACTCGACGTCGATCATGTCCAGGACCCACTGCTGGTTGTCCCTGATCGTGTCGGCCGAGGCGGCGGGCGGGGCGGCCACCGAGGCGGCGCCGCACACGGCGGCGCAGCACAGCGCGGCCACGGCCGCCGTCAGCCGCCGGGAGCTCAGCATCCGGGTGATCCCGGGCAGTGCGGCGGGGGCGGCGCGGCGGCCAGCGTGTTCGCGACCGACTGGGCCACGCCCGAGGCCAGGCTGGTCATCTCGGCGTAGGAGTAGGAATCCTGGCTGACCCGGACGCGCGGCCGGCGGTCGGTGTACCCGGCCGCGTACATGACCAGGTAGGGACCGTCGGCGAAGGTCCTGGTGATCTGCCTGCTGTAGTCGTAAAGCCCGGCCGCGGTACCGCGGAACCTGACGACCTGGACGCCGGCCGCAGCCGCCCCGTCCGTTCCGCTCGTCTGATGCGCCGAGGTGAGCTGCGGCGCCGACAGCTTGTGTGCGGCGCTGGCCGCCGCGGCCGCCGACGGCAGCACGGCCACGCCGACGGTCATGACGTAGCTCTGGGTGGCGTCGGTGTAGGTGGCGCGCAGCACGGCCAGGCACCCGTCACCGCCCAGCACCGCGGCCGCCGCGGTGGTCACCCCCGAGGCGCAGCCGGACGGCGCGGCGATGCCGACCCGCGTCGCGTCCAGGTTCAGCGGCACGCTGTCATACAGCACGGCGGCGGGCAGCTGGTAGGTGACCGAGGCGGGGAAGATCTGCCCGGCGGTCAGCTGCTGCCACCGGCTGCCCACCTCCCAGGCCTCGATCTGCTGCTGCTGCCCGGCGGTGAAATGCCGGGGCAGCACCCGGATGGCCACCCCGGTCATGGACGCGGCGAACCCGGCCAGGCCCAGGACCACGGCCAGCAGCGCGGCCGCGCGGCGGCCCCGCCCGCCGCGGCGCGGCCGTTCATGCTGCGCCCAGGGGTCCGCCATCACATGAAAATGGTACGGGCCCGAGGTGGGCGGCATGGCTGGTTCAGTCGCCGATGACCACCCGGTTGGTCAGCGTGCCGATGCTCTCGATGGTGACCGACACCTCGTCCCCGTCGGTCAGCGGGCCGACACCGGCCGGCGTGCCGGTGAGCAGCACGTCGCCCGGCAGCAGCGTCATCACCTGGCTGATGTAGGCGATCAGCGCGGGCACGTCCCACAGCATCTCCGACGTGCTGGCCCGCTGCCTGACCTCGCCGTTCACCGTGGTGACGAGCTCCAGGTCTTCGGGGTTGGTGCCGGTTTCCATCCACGGGCCGAGCGGGCAGAACGTGTCGAAGCCCTTGGCCCGGGTCCACTGCCCGTCCCTGGCCTGCAGGTCCCGGGCGGTGACGTCGTTGGCGCAGGCGTAGCCGAAGATCACTTCGTCGGCCCGCTCCCTGGGCACGCCCCGGCACAGCCGGCCGATGATGACCGCCAGCTCGCCCTCGTAATCGACCCGGTCGGTCAGCTTGACCGGGTACTTGATCGCGTCCCCGGGGCCGGTCACCGAGGTGGACGGCTTGAGGAACAGCACCGGCTCGGATCCCCTGGCCGGCATCTCGCCGTTCAGCTCCTGCGCGCGCGAGGCGTAGTTCCGGCCCGCGGCCACCACCTTGCTCGGCAGCACCGGGGCGAGCAGCCGCACCTCGGCCAGCGGGTACCGGTTCCCGGTCAGCCTGACACCCCCCGGATCCACCCCGAACGGGTGCCCGTACAGTTCCGCGATGGTCAGGCTGGGACCGTGGCCCGGATCCCCCTCCACCACGCCGTACGCGACTCCGTCGCCGTTGGCGAATCTCGCGATACGCACGCCACTCCTTTGATCGACCCAGTGCTAACCCAGCGGGCTCACTGCAGGTAACCCTCAACCTCGCTTACCGGCCGCGCCGTCGTGTCGTTCGGATTCTCGCCGGACTCGCGGCGGGCCCGGCGCTGGCGCAGCAGGTCCCAGCACTGATCCAGGGCTTCCGCCGCGGACCGCAGCTGCTCCCGCTCCTGCCCGCTGGTCAGCTGACCTGCGGCGAACTGCTCCCGGAGCTTGTGCTCGGTCTGAATAAGGTCGCCGATGTGAGCCAGGATTTCCTTGTCGTCCATGCCCCTACCGTAAATCCCTGACCGTTCTGCCGTGGCCCAGGGTCTTATTATGAGCCCCAAGGGGGGTCTGGGGGGATGGGTCCCCCCAGGCGGGGGCTCCGGGGGTCGTCCCCCGGGCTAGCACTGCGCGGCGCGGGGCGGAATCAACGTGGATGGTTACCACCCGCCTGGGGAAGTAACCATCCACGTTGAGCTTGGTCAGCTGGGCTCGCGGCCGGAGCGGAGCAGGCCGTAGGTGACGGCTTCTTCGAGGGCGTGCCAGCTCGCGGCGATGATGTTCTCGTCGACGCCGACCGTGCTCCAGGTGCCGCCGGTGCCGTCGCCGGACTCGATCAGGACGCGGGTGACGGCGCCGGTGCCGTGGCTGCCGGCCAGGATGCGGACCTTGTAGTCGGTCAGCTCGAGGCTGGCCAGTTCGGGGTAGATCTGCTCTAGGGCGACACGCAGCGCCTTGTCCAGGGCGTTCACCGGGCCGTTGCCCTCGCCCACCGCGACCAGCCGCTCGCCCTTGGCTTCCAGCCGGACGGTGGCCTCGCTGGTCATCCGGCCGTCCGGGTGACGCTCGGCGATGACCCGCCACGACTCGACCGCGAAGTACTCGTGCCGCTGGCCGAGCTCGTCGCGCAGCAGCAACTCGAACGAGGCGTCGGCGGCCTCGAAGGTGTAGCCGGCCGCCTCCAGGTCCTTGACCCGGTCGGTGACCTTGGCGATGACGGCCTGGTCGCCGGACAGGTCGTAGCCGAGCTCGCGGCCCTTCAGCTCGATCGAGGCGCGGCCCGCCATGTCCGAGACCAGCATGCGCATGTCGTTGCCGACCAGGGCGGGATCGATGTGCTGGTAGAGCATGGGGTCGACCTTGACCGCCGAGGCGTGCAGGCCGGCCTTGTGCGCGAACGCGCTCAGCCCGACGTAGGGCTGATGGGTGTCCGGCGCGACGTTGGTCACCTCGCTGATCGCGTGCGCGATCCGGCTCATCTCCGTTAGGCCCGCTTGCGGCAGGACGTGGCGGCCCTGCTTGAGCTGCAGGCCGGCCACCACGCTGAACAGGTTGGCGTTGCCGGCCCGCTCGCCATATCCGTTGGCCGTGCCCTGCACGTGGGTCACGCCCGCGTCCACCGCGACCAGGGTGTTGGCCACCCCGCAGGCGGTGTCGTCGTGGCAGTGGATGCCCAGGCGGGCCTGGGTGGCTTCCCTGACGGCGGCGACCGTGTCGGCGAGCTCGTTCGGCATCATGCCGCCGTTGGTGTCGCACAGGGCGATGACGTCGGCGCCGGCCTCGGCCGCGGTGCGGACCACCTCGAGCGCGTAGCCGGGGTTGGACCGGTAGCCGTCGAAGAAGTGCTCGGCGTCCAGGAACACCCGCTGGCCGCTGGCCCGCAGGTGGGTGATCGTGTCGGCGATCATGGCCAGGTTCTCGGCCAGCGTGGTGCGCAGGGCCAGCTCGACGTGCCGGTCGTGACTCTTCGCGACCAGAGTCACGACCGGCGCGCCCGAAACGCGCAGCGCGGCAACCAATGGGTCGTCGGCCACCTGGACGCCGGGCCGGCGGGTCGCGCCGAACGCGGCGAGCTGCGCGTGCTTGAGGTCCAGCTCGGTGACGGCGCGGCGGAAGAACTCGGTGTCCTTCGGGATCGCGCCCGGCCAGCCGCCCTCGATGAACCCGACACCCAGCTCGTCCAGCTGGCGCGCGATGACCAGCTTGTCGGCCACGCTGAGGTTCAGGCCCTCCTGCTGCGCGCCGTCACGCAAGGTCGTGTCGTAGACGTGAAAGGTGTCGTCGAGCATCGGTGCTGTCCGTTTCTTCCGGTCTGGTGAGGTGCGCCGCCGCAAAACAAAAGACCCCTCGCGAGAACGCGAGAGGTCTGCGCGCCGGCGGCGGGCCCTAGCGGGCCACGCCCAGGGCCGTTAGCCCTGGGTGCCGACGCGCCTGCCGATAATGATGCGGCCGGACGTCACGTAGTTAGTGTGCCACACGTCCGGCCAGACCGGCGAACTATCTCACTATCCGAGACGGAAGGGCCGCGCTCTGGGGGGTGAAACTGGACTTCCACCACGCAAGAGGGTGGTGAAACCCGGGTTTCACCACCCTGCGGGCGGGCTCGCGGGGTCGGGCGGGGCTCGCGGGGTCGGGCGGGGCTCGTGGGTCAGCAGGGCTCGCGGGTCAGCAGACCTTGTGGACCCAGGCGAAGGGGTCGGGGTGGTGGCCGTACTGGATGCCGATCAGCTCCTCGCGCAGGCGCATGGTGACCGGGCCTGGCTCGCCGTTGCCGACCAGCCATTCGGCGGATTCGCCCTTGACCCGGCCGACCGGGGTGATGACGGCGGCGGTCCCGCAGGCGAACACCTCGGTCAGCTCGCCCGAGGCGCACTTGGTTTGCCACTGGCCGGTGGAGATCCGGTCCTCGTAGGCCTTGACGCCGAGTTCGGGGGCCAGCTTGAGCAGCGAATCGCGGGTGATCCCGGGCAGCAGCGACCCGGTCAGCGGCGGCGTCATGATCTGCGGCGCGGCGCCATCGCCGTCGGTGCCGAAGACGAAGAACAGGTTCATCCCGCCCATCTCCTCGACCCAGCGGTGCTCGGCGGCATCCAGCCAGACCACCTGGTCGCAGCCCTGCTCCACGGCCTGCCGCTGGGCCACGAAGGCGGCCGCGTAGTTGCCGCCCGCCTTGACCGCGCCGGTCCCGCCGGGCGCCGCCCTGGTGTAGTACTCCGACAGCCACACGGTGACCGGCTTCGGCTTGCCGGTGCCGCCGAAGTAGGAGGCGGCGGGCGAGGCGATGACGCAGAACAGGTACTCACTCGACGGGTGGTTGACGCCCAGGCCGCGCTGCGTGGCGATCATGAACGGCCGCAGGTACAGGCTGTTGCCCTCACCGCCAGGCACCCAGTCGCGGTCCTGGGTGACCAGCAGTTCCAGGGCCCGGATGAAGGTCTCCTCGGGCAGTTCCGGCATGGCCATCCGCTGCGCGGAGCGGTTGAACCGGGCCGCGTTGGCTTCCGGCCGGAACATGGCGATCGACCCACTCGGCTGCTTATAGGCCTTCAGGCCCTCGAAGAACTCCTGGGAGTAGTGGAACACCATGGTGGCCGGGTCGAACGTGAACGGGCCGTACGGCTCGAGCCGCCCGTCGTGCCAGCCGCGCTCGGCGGACCAGCGCAGCGTGATCATGTGATCGGTGAACACCTGGCCGAAGCCGGGCGAATGCAGCACCGCCTCCCGCTCAGCGTCGGGCACGCGGTGGCCGGAGGGGCGGATATCGAAATCAATCATGGTCTGTACTTCCTCATCGCCGGTCTATCAACAGTAGCCATCCTGACCCGGCGGCCTGGGCGGACCGCGGGGTCAGCTGGCTACTCGCTCGGCGATGTCGTCGCCCACCTCGACGGTGGTGCGCGCGGCCCAGGCTCCCTGGCGCTCGAGCAGATCGTCGGCCACGGCCTGCTCGATCTTGACCGCCTCGGCGACCAGACCCAGATGCTCGCAGAGCATGGCGGCGGACAGGATGGCGGCCGTCGGGTCGGCCTTCTGCTCGCCCGCGATGTCCGGAGCGCTGCCGTGCACCGGCTCGAACATGCTGGGCGCGGTGCCCTCGGGATTGATGTTGCCGCTGGCGGCGAGCCCGATGCCGCCCGCCACCGCGGCCCCGAGGTCGGTCAGGATGTCACCGAACAGGTTGTCGGTGACGATGACGTCGAACCGTTCGGGCTGGGAGACGAAGAACATGGACGCGGCGTCGACGTGGCAGTAGTCCACCGACACGTCGGCGAACTCCTTGGCCAGCCCGTCCACGGTGCGCTGCCACAGGTCGCCGGCATAGGTCAGCACGTTCGTCTTGTGCACCAGGGTCAGCTTCCGGCGCGGCCGGGCCATGGCCCGGGCGAAGGCGTACCGCGCCACCCGCTGCACGCCGAACGCGGTGTTCAGGCTTTCCTGGGTGGCGATCTCGGCCGCGGTGCCCTTGCGCAGCACGCCGCCTGCTCCGGTGTACGGGCCCTCGGTGCCCTCGCGGACCACCACCATGTCCAGGGTCTCGGGCCGGGCGCTGGCCAGCGGCGAGGCGACGCCGGGGTACAGCCGGACCGGGCGCAGGTTGACGTAGTGGTCAAGCTCGAAGCGCAGCCGCAGCAGCAGGCCGCGCTCGAGCACCCCGCTGGGCACGCTCGGGTCGCCGACCGCGCCGAGCAGGATCGCGTCGTGGCCGCGGATCTCCTCGAGCACCGCGTCGGGCAGCGTCTCCCCGGTGCGGTGCCAGCGGCGCGCGCCGAGGTCGTATTCGGTCTCGTCGAAGGTGACCCCGGGCGCCGCGGTCCGCAGCACCTTGAGCGCCTCGGCGGTCACCTCGGGACCGATGCCGTCGCCGCCGACGACGGCCAGCCGTATCGTTCGTGAACCCATGCCAGAACCTTACTGGCGGGTCGGGCCCGGCGTGGTCGGACTGACCGCGCCTACCGCGTCGCCTCCGTTGTCACGCCGGTCCAGGGCGACCTGGACGGCCTGCATGGCCTCGGCGGTGGCCCCGGTGGTGGCGGCGGTGGTGGCGGCGGTGGCCCCGGTGGTGGCGGCGGCGGTGGCCCCGGTCTCGGCCGCTCTGGCCTTGGCGGGTCCGGCGCCGGCCGGCCCGGCATCGGGGCGGTCGTGCCAGGGATACATGTCGTACACGAGGGTGGCTCCTGTCGTGAACCAGCGGGACTTATGACCAGCACCCAGCCTCCGCAGCGGGTGGCCGGCCTGCCCTGGATCAGGTTCTACAGGTCTCCGCTGCGGCTGGCTACAAGTACGAAGCGCCGCATAGTGCCTGCTACGTTACTTGAACGACCCTGGCTCGAGACATCCCTCAAGACGTCTGTCTCAGTATCCGAGACAGTATTTTTATCTCCTACTTCATCAGGCCGAGGCCGTATTTTCAGTTCCTACTTCATCCAGCGGCGGTAACGGGGGCGGGCGGCCCGGCGCCACACGTGGCGGGCACGGGCCTGCAGCCGCTGGCTCCGGTGCGCCTCGCGCTCGTGCAGCAGGCCGTAGCTGAACGCGTTCTCGCCGGCCAGGTGCGCGCTGATGCCCAGGTCGCGGGCGGCCTGCCGGGCCAGCACGGCGTCCTGATGGTCGCCGAGCACCGACTGGACCTGCTTCATCTGCCTGGCGAACCTGGCGGCCTGCTTTCCGGTCACCGCGGTCGCGGCCTCGGCCGCGTAGCGGGCCCGGCGAGCCGACTTGCGGGCCTGGTGCAGGGCGACGTCGCGGGCCTCGCCGGGGGGAGTGTGCCGGGCGCGGCGCATCCGCCGCTGGGCCTGCCGGTAGGCCCAGCGGACCCCGGCCGGGAGGACGTCGCGGGCCCGCTACCCAGCCCCGGGCATCCAAACGCGCCGCGGCCGTTTTCCGCGGCCGCGGCGCGCTTGGTGGGGTGACGCGGGTTTACTCGTCCTCGGCCAGCCAGGACATCAGCGGGCGGAGCCGCGCGCCGACCTGCTCGATCTGCTCGTTGCGTTCGGCCTCGCGGCGCTTGAGGAAGTTCGGCTTGCCGGCGTCGAACTCCTCGACCAGCTCGCGCGCGAACGAGCCGTCCTGGATCTCGCCCAGGATGCGGCGCATCTCCTCGCGGGTCTGCTCGTTGATCAGCCGCGGGCCGCGGGTGTAGCCGCCGTACTCGGCGGTGTCCGACACCGACCAGTACATCTTGGAGATGCCGCCCTCGTACATGAGGTCCACGATCAGCTTCATCTCGTGCAGGCACTCGAAGTAGGCCGACTCGGGCTGGTAGCCGGCCTCGACCAGGGTGGCGAAGCCCGCCTTGATCAGCTCGGCCACGCCGCCGCACAGCACGGTCTGCTCGCCGAACAGGTCGGTCTCGGTCTCCTCGGTGAACGTGCTCTTCAGCGCGCCCGCGCGGGTGCCGCCGATGCCCTTGGCGTAGGCCAGGGTCAGCGGCCAGGCGTTGCCGGTCGCGTCCCGCTCCACGCAGACCAGCACCGGCACGCCGCGGCCCTGCACGAACTGGCGGCGCACCAGGTGGCCGGGCGCCTTGGGCGCGACCATGCAGACGTCGACGCCCTCGGGCGGGCTGATGAGGTTGTACCTGATGTTCAGGCCGTGGGCGAAGAACAGGGCGTCGCCCTCGACCAGCGAGGGCGCGATCGCCTCGGCGTACAGCTGGCGCTGCAGGTGATCCGGGATCAGGACCATGATCAGGTCGGCCTCTTCGCAGGCCTCGCCGGGCGTGACCACCCGCAGGCCTTCGTTGGCGGCCTTCTCCCGGCTGGCCGAGCCGCCGGCAGCCCGACCCGCACGTCCACGCCGGAATCGCGGAGGGACAGCGCGTGCGCGTGCCCCTGGCTGCCGTACCCCAGGACGGCGACATGCCGGCGCTGGAGGACGGAAAGGTCGGCGCTGTCGTCGTAAAAAATCTCTGCCACTTGAAATGGGCCTTTCTCTTTTTGTCGTGAGCCTACGCGCTGCGTTCCACCGGCCGCAGCGCTCGATCGGTGATGGACCGGCCGCCGCGGCCGATGGCCACCATCCCGGACTGGACCAGCTCCTTGATCCCGAACGGCTCGAGCACCTTGATCAGCGCGTCGAGCTTCTCCCGGTTGCCGGTCGCCTCGACGGTGATCACGTCCAGGGCCACGTCCACCACCCGGGCCCGGAACAGCTTGACCGTCTCGAGCACCCGGGACCGGTTCTCGGCGTCGGCCCGGATCTTGACCAGGATCAGCTCGCGCTGCACGGTGGCGCCCGGCTCGAGCTCCACGATCTTGAGCACGTTGATGAGCTTGTTGAGCTGCTTGGTCACCTGCTCCAGCGGGTGCTCCTCGCAGTTCACCACGATCGTGATGCGGGAGATCTCGTCGTGCTCGGTCGGCCCCACGGCCAGCGAGTCGATGTTGAAGTTGCGCCGCGCGAACAGCCCGGCGATCCGGACCAGGACCCCCGGCTTGTTCTCCACCAGCACGGACAGCGTATGGCTAGTCACTGGACCCTCCCCAGTCGGGCGCGATGCCGCGCGCGGACTTGATGTCGTCGTTGGACGTGCCGGCCGCCACCATGGGCCAGACCATGGCGTCCTTGTGCACCACGAAGTCGACCACCACCGGCCGGTCATCGATGGCCATGGCCCGCTGGATCACCTTGTCCACCTCGCCGGGCTCCTCGCAGCGGATGCCCTCGCAGCCGTAGGCCTCGGCCAGCTTGACGAAGTCGGGGATGCGGGTGCCCTGTTTTCCCCGGGGGACGACCCCCCGGTGACCCCCCGGCACGGGGGGCTGCCCGCCCCCCGTACCCCCCGGGGAGGGGCTGTCCGCCCCCCCGTACCCCCCTGAGTGCAGGTCGGTGTTGGAGTAGCGCTCGTTGTAGAACAGCGTCTGCCACTGCCTGACCATGCCGAGGCTGCCGTTGTTGATGATGGCGACCTTGATCGGGATGCCCTCGATGGCGCAGGTGGCCAGCTCCTGGTTGGTCATCTGGAAGCAGCCGTCGCCGTCGATGGCCCACACCGTGGCCTCCGGCCGGCCCATCTTGGCGCCCATGGCGGCGGGCACGGCGAAGCCCATGGTGCCCAGCCCGCCGGAGTTGATCCAGGTCGCCGGGTTCTCGTAGTTGATGAACTGGGCCGCCCACATCTGGTGCTGGCCCACGCCGGCCACGTACACCGCCTCCGGGCCGGCGATCTTCCCGATCCGCTCGATCACGTGCTGCGGGGCCAGGGTGCCGTCGGCGGGCTGGTCGTAGCCGAGCGGGTAGGTCGTCCGCCAGGCATCGAGCTGAGCCTGCCAGGCACCCAGGTCGGGCTGGCGGCCCTGCTCGTACTCGGCCCGGACGGCGGCGATCAGGTCGGCGATGACCTCACGGCAGTCGCCCACGATCGGCACGTCGGCCCGGCGGTTCTTGGAGATCTCGGCCGGGTCGATGTCCGCGTGCACGATCAGCGCGCCGGGCGCGAAGGTGTCCAGCTTGCCGGTCACCCGGTCGTCGAACCTGGTGCCGAGCGCGATGAGCAGGTCGGCCTTCTGCAGCGCGCCGACCGCCGTCACGCAGCCGTGCATGCCGGGCATGCCCATGTGCAGCGGGTGGCTGTCGGGGAACGCGCCCCGGGCCATCAGCGTGGTGACCACCGGGATGCCGGTCAGCTCGGCCAGCTCGCGCAGCTGCGCGGCGGCGCGGGCCTTGATCACGCCGCCGCCCACGTACAGCACGGGCCGCCGGGACTCGGTGATCAGCCGGGCGGCCTCGCGCACCTGGCGGGCGTGCGGCCTGGTCACCGGGTGGTAGCCGGGCAGCTCGAACGGGACGGGCCAGCTGAAGTCGGTCATCGCCTGCAGCGCGTCCTTGGAAATGTCGACCAGCACCGGCCCCGGCCGGCCGGTCGAGGCCACGTGGAACGCCTCGCCGATCGTGCGGGCGATGTCCTCGGGCTTGGTGACCAGGAAGTTGTGCTTGGTGATCGGGATGGTGATCCCGGAGATGTCGGCCTCCTGGAAGCTGTCGGTGCCGATCAGGCTGGACGGCACCTGGCCGGTGATGGCCACCATCGGGACCGAGTCCATGTAGGCGTCGGCGATGGGTGTGACCAGGTTGGTGGCGCCCGGCCCGCTGGTCGCCATGCACACGCCGACGCGGCCGGTGGCCTGCGCGTACCCGGTGGCCGCGTGGCCCGCGCCCTGCTCGTGCCTGACCAGGATGTGCCGGATGATCTTGGAGTCGAGCAGCGGGTCGTAGGCGGGCAGGACGGCACCGCCCGGGATGCCGAACACCACGTCGGCCCCGACCCGTTCGAGCGCGTAGACCAGCGCCTGCGCCCCGGTGGCCCGGGTCTGGCCCGGGCCGGTGGCCTGCACCCGCGGCGGGTCGGCCGCCGCGGGCCCGGCCGCCGGGGCCGGAGCCGGGGCCGGAGCCGGGGCCGGGGCCGGGGGCACCTGGGGATCGGCCGGGCGGGGGTGATCGGCGGCCCGGGCGCCCTCGCGATGCGGCGAGCGAGTGGCCAGGTCCCGCGGGCTGGGCACGGCACGTCCGGGCGGCACGGGGGATCCTGGCGGCCCGGCGGGACCCTCGGGGTCGTCCTGGACCCACGGGGTCCCGGTGCGGCCGGTCGTCTGCTCGGTCATCGGTTCGTCTCCCTGGCGTCGGGTTGCGGCGGCATAAAAAATCCCCTCGTGCCGGACGGCAGTCGAGGGGAGCGCGCAGTGGGCTGTCTTGGTCAGCCGCCTGCGCGCCAGCCAAGTACGAGGATCTGCGTAGTCTTCACGGCTATCACCTTACTGGTATCGGGAATCGTAACGTCAACCGATGACGGTAGTTGTCTCACATTCCGAGACGGGCCGCTCACGCGGCTCGCCAGCGGCGCCTCCTTGGTCCCCGTTGCTCCCGTGCCCCCCTGGCGTCCTGATCAGCGCTTCCACGCCGGACGCGGCCATCGGCCTGGCCATCAGGAAGCCCTGGCCGTAGCCGCAGCCCATCTCGACCAGCGCGCTGAGCTGGCGGGGCTGCTCGATGCCCTCGGCGATGACCCGCAGGCCCAGGTCGCGCCCGACCTGCACCACGGTCCTGGTCAGCAGCGAGAGGGTGTCGTCCTGGCCGAGGCCGGCCACGAACGACGGGTCGATCTTGATCACGTCGAGCGGCACCTGCCGCAGGTGGGCCAGCGAGGCGTACCCGGTGCCGAAGTCGTCGATGGCCAGCCGGACGCCCAGCTGGTGCAGGTCCACGAGCCGGCTGACGATCAGCCCGTCCGCCTCGACCAGGATCCGCTCGTTCACCTCGACCGTGAGCGCCTCGGGCGGCAGGCCGGTCTCGGCCAGGATGGCGGCCACCCGGCCGGTGAAGCCGGGCGCGGTGATCTGCCGCGCGGACAGGTTGACCGTGACGCCGACCTCGAGCGAGGCCCGCAGCCAGGCCGCGCCCTGGGCGCACGCCTCGCGCAGCACCCAGTCGCCGAGCGGCACGATCAGGCCCGAGTCTTCGGCGGCGGCCAGGAACTCGCGGGGCGGGACGAACCCGCCGCCGTGCCACCAGCGGACCAGTGCCTCGGCGCCGGTGACGCGGGAGGTGACCAGCTCGACGATCGGCTGGTACTGCAGGGTGAGCTCGCCGAGGCCGATGGCCTGCTGCAGGTCGGTGACGATCTCGAGCCTGCGGACCACGTCCGCGTGCATGTGCGCGGCGTAGTGCTCCACCCGGTCGCCGCCGGCTTCCTTAGCCCGCGACATGGCCACGTCGGCGTTGCGCAGCAGCAGCCCGGACTGCCCGTCAGGGCCGCCGTGGCCGGCCGCGGGTTCCGGCGGCCGGTGGTGGTCCGCGGTGCCGGGCTCCGGCCCGGCCAGGGCCACGCCGACGCTCGCGGTCAGCGCGATGTGCTGGCCCGCCACCCGGAACGGCTCGCCGGCCACCGCGCCCGCCAGCCGCTCGGCGATCTCGGAGACCTCCTGCACGCCGCCGGCGCTCTCGACCAGGACGGCGAATTCGTCGCTGCCCCAGCGGGCCACCGTGTCGGCTACCGGGACGACCGCGCGCAGCCGCCGGGCCGCCTGGGCCAGCACCAGGTCGCCGGCCCCGTGCCCGACCGAGTCGTTGACCGCGGTAAAGCCGTCCAGATCGAGGAAGATAACGCCGACCCGGCGGGCCGCCGGGGCGTCCCGCAGCGCGTCCCTGGTCCGCTCCTCGACGTAAGCCCGGTTCGGCAGGCCGGTCAGCCCGTCGTGGAAGGTCAGGTGGGTGACCTGCTGGCGCAGCGCCACCTGGTCGCTGACGTCGCGGGCGGTGACCAGGATCTGGCCCGGGGCGCCGGGTACCTGGTAGCGCAGCACGGTCGACTCGACGTGCCGCCAGGTCCCGTCGGCGGCCCGCACCCGGGCCGGGAAGCGGCCGGCCGCGCCCGCCGAGGTGTCCCGGTCCGGCGCATCCGCCGCTGCCGGGGCGGCCTTGGCGCGCAGCGCGAGCCGGGCCGCGGCCAGCACCGCCGCGCGGTCCTCGGGGTGGACGAAGTCGGGCAGCTGGCGCCCGGTCAGGTCGGCCGGGGTGTAGCCGTAGTCCGCGACCGCCGGGCTGGCGTAACTGATGACCCCGTCCAGGTCGCAGACCAGCACCACGTCGCTGGTCCGGCTGGCCAGGTCGCGCAGGCTCTGGCTCGATTCCTGCCAGACGGACAGCAGCAGCCCGTTCTGGTTGACCAGCATGAAGACCCGGATGGCCAGGACCAGGACGCCCGCGCCGCCCGCCACCACCAGGGCCGCCCCGGACGCGGGCGCTCCGGCCAGGCCGTTGCCGATCACTACCACGGTGGCGATGGCCGCGGCCAGCGCGGCGACGATGGTGGCGGCGGCCGAACTCGAGGTCCGGCGGGCCCACCGCACCTCGGCGACCGGCCACGGGGCCACGCCCAGCAGGATGGCGGCCAGCACGGCCATCAGGCCGGTGGCGACGCCCGGGTGCCCGCCGAGGGCCCGCTGCCCGACGGCCAGCGCGTCCCCGACCGCCACCGCCAGCAGGGACAGGTACGGCAGCAAGACCCGCCGCCAGGCCGCGGTGACCAGGGGCAGCAGGGTGCCCAGGACGGCCAGGTCGGCCAGCGCGTGGATCAGGGTGAGCAGGAAGGTGCCCGGCCGGTCACCGGACCGGTGGAACTCCGCGCTGAACAGGGTGATCCAGCCGATCACCAGCAGGGCGACCGCCATGACGTAGCCGTCGGCCAGCCCGGGCAGGACCGAGCCGGTCGCGGAGTCGGTGCCCTCGGGCACCTCGGCCCGGCGCGGCCGCGGGACGCCCTGGCCTCCGGCCTGGGCCGCGAACCGCTCGGCGCTGGTCAGCACCATGATGCCCGCCGCCGCGGCGGCCACCGCCAGCAGCGACGGCAGGTCGGCCAGCGACAGCCCGGAGACCGGGCCCTGCGCCAATCCGTCCACCTGCTGGATGATCAGGCCGGCGCAGTACAGGGCGGCCGCTCCGGCCAGCCACTGGTAGCCCCGGGCGAAGGCGCTGTCATGCCGGCGCGCGCCGAGCCACAGGCTCACCGCCGCCGCGAACCACGCCAGCATGCCAAGCACGCTCATCCTCGGCACCCCGAGATGATCACGCGCACCTGGGCTCCTTCCGTTTCCGCCCCGCCGTTCTAAAAACCTGCCGTTCTAAAAACCCTCAACGCACGCCAGGCAAGACAGATAGCTGTATCGCGCTTTTCGTTACCTCGTCGTAACGAAATGTCGCCGCCGTCGCGCACTACCAGCGCCGGCGACCGCCGGGAGCCCCAGCCTCAGCACGTGGCCTCCCAACCGGCGTGCCGCTCACTCTACGTACCCGAGATCACACTTCGGTTGAGGGGCGGGAACTGTAAGGGAGCGGAACCCGGTGGAGACCGTCACAAACCGGTGGCGGTTCTCCCAGGCTACAGCGGGGGCAATCCGGCAAGGCGGTACAAGCGGCGTAAGCGGACCCAACCCGTTATCGTGCCGTCGCGTGCCAGCATCGTGCCATCACGGCGGGAGTGGTCACGATGACCGCCAGCACCGGTTCCTTCGACGGCCCGCTGTCCGCGATCCGCGGCCACGTAGACCTGGGCGCGTGGCTGGCCATCTGGGCGAACCGCGCCGAGCCCGACGCGCACGCCCGCCGCTGCGCGGGTGATGCGGTCAAGGCGATCGACGCGATGCTCGGCCACATGTACGGCGTCCGCACGCAACTGGTCTCCGAGATCGCAAGAGCGATGACCAGGCCGCCGCGCGGGCAGACGCGCTGCTCGGCGGCGTCCGCCAGGCCGGGTGAGTTACCCGCCCGTAGGCCCGAGCGCCCCGTCACCGTCCGGGTGGCGGGGCGCAGCCGTGCCTAGACCTGCGGACTGCCCTCCGGCAGCGGGTCCGCGGCGAACGCGCCCTTGCCGCTGACGATGACCACCCATCCCTGGTCGGCGAGATGCCGGTAGGCGTGCCGGACGGTGCCGCGGCTGACGCCTAGTTCCTGCTCGACCGTCGATTCGCTCGGCATCCGCTGGCCGGCCGTCTTGATCTGGCGGGCGAGCCACGCGGCGACCTGGCGCCATACGGGCACCGCCGAGTCGTGGTCGATGATCATGACCTGACCTTAAGCGGGCCATATCGTTCCTGGTCAGGCAGGTACAGGTCAACCTGACTATAGACAGGTTTATACAGGTTGCATATCGTGTTTGCGCCCGCACAAATCTGGCGGGACCGGCGCCGGGGTTAGCGGCGGCCGGTCCCTGGACCGCCTGCAAGGAGGCGACCCTGGGGATGAATGATCCCACCGGAAACGACAGCCAGCACCGCGTGCCCGACGCGGACGAGGACCGCGTGCCCGACGCGGACGACGAGGAGGACGTCGGGCAGGCCCTCGACGAGCTCCGCCTGAAGTGGGGAGACGCCTACGTTGTCGCGTACGACTCCGGGCGGTGGCAGGCGTGGCGCCTCCTCGGCGACCAGACGATGATCGCCGCCGGTACCCCGGACGAGCTGGACGCGGCGCTGCGGGCGGACTGCCCGGCCGGCGCTGCCTGCCGGGGTCCGGCGGCGGATGATGCGGTGAGCCCATGATGGTGAGAGGCGAGCCCGAGTACGTCAACCAGGTGCCCCGCCGCATGGCGTACGAGGCCGCGCACCCCAACGTGGAGATCCTCTACCTGGGGGCCTACTGGCAGGCCATCATCCGCGAGGGCGAAGGGCAGACGATCATCACCCGGCACTCGCTAAAGCAGCTTCTCAACAGGCTGGAGTCGATGTGATGACCTAAGCCTCTTTCTTCGCAAGCTGAGGCGGTTTTTCCTGATCAGGGGGGAGGTGAATGACATGACCACCAAGATCAAGAGCAAGCACGGCATGACCGTCGCCGAGGGCACATTCTGGTTCTTCGCCAGCATTTGCACGCTGGGCCTGGCCTACCCCGCCTATCGGGCGCGCAAGCACAACCTGGACCGCACCACCACGACCTACCTGCACGCGAAATAAGACCGGAACCCAAAGGGTCCCCGCCCTAGGGGCGCCCGGTGCGCGTAAGACGCAGTCCGCAGCCGCTGGGCGTCCCGGCCCCAGAGCTTCCCTGGTCAGCTGACCGAGGGATACCGAGAGCCGCCCGGGCCGAGCCCGCCAGGAGGCGCAGCGAGGAGAGACGACATGAACATCATCAGGAAGCTCCTGGCAGGAGCCGCCGTCCTCGGGATGGCACTCGCCGGGGCAGCAGCCGTGACCGGGACCGCCAGCGCCAGCACCGTCCCCGTCGTGTATGGGGCCGGCGCCATCGGATGGCATGCCTCCGTCAGGCCCGGCGCCTTCTACTTCGGTGAGGGTGTTGCTCCGGAGTTCCGTAACCTGAACTGGACCTCGTGGAACGGAACCAGCGCTCAGGCTACTGGGAGGCTGTGGACGGTGAAGCCTGGCTGCGTCCCTCCCACCTACAAGTGCACTTTCAATACTCGCTACGTGCAGGTGACTCTGACTACGGTCCACTCGCGCAACGGAATCCGGTACTACGCGCACATGGCGGTCAGGTTCTACTACGGAGGCAAGTGGCATGTGGTCACGGGCTGGCTCGGCTCCAACGGGTACTGGGTATTCCCCCCGGTGTTCCCGTATCTGTAATCAGTTCCGAAGATAGCCGTCTGACCTGGTAAAATCGGGGGCTTGCGAGGGGCAAGATAGCGCTCCCCGCCCACGGGCTAGCAGCCCGCGGCGGGGGGACTTCTGGGCCCGCACCCGTAGAGCAGGGTACGACGGCCTGGAGGTGCCGCCCCGGCTTAGCGCGCGTGCGGACGGCGGCTCGCGGCGGCCCGCTCGCTGTACTTGCCGTGCCGACTGCCGACGATCCGGCCGGCCTCATCTGGCGGAACGCGGACCACGCCGGGCCCCCGTAGCCTCGGGCTGCGCCGGTACCGCCTTGGGGCCAGCGGCACCGCGTCCGCAACCTGGACCTGCTGGCCAGTGACCGCTGTCATCACCGTTATCGTGCTCGGAGCCCGATCGTCTTTCCCTGGCCGCCGACCTCGGACAGGCCCGCCTCGGACAGGCCCGCCTCGTACCGGGCCGCCAGGCCCATCGAGGCCCTCAGCTCGAGGCCGATCTCCGCGCTGGACACGTCCGGCCCGGTGCTGAAGCCGGGATCGGCGGCCAGACGCGGGTGCGTGCTCAGGTGGCCGCCAGCGAGCAGGATCTCCTCGGCCCGGTGCAGAGCTGCGGCGGAGGCGGCATTGGCGGCCTTACGGGCGGCCTGCTCGGCGCCACGTGCGCTCCTGACGTCGGCCAGCTCGATCTCGTTGGTCAGCCTGGTCTCGCGGGCCTGCCATCTGCCTGCGGTCATGTCCAGACAGCGCCACATGCCGAGGGCCCGGCCGCCTGGCGAGCTTCGCTGGAGAGCGCAGCGAAGCGGCTGCCCATGATGGCCCCGATCGAGCCGACCCACCTATCGAACCGGGCACAGCCCGGGCAGCAGGCGGCGCGATCCTCCGCCTGCCCGCCGCCCTGACGGCGGGGCTCAGCCTGCCACGGTTCGGCGCGGAGGTCGATGGTTCGCACTGTCGGCAGGGCCCGTTAGCGTTGCCTGCCCGCTGCGGCGAGGCTGTGCGCGAAGTCAGCAGAGGCCGCGGCCTGCCGAGCCTCGGTGACGTCGGCCGGTACGGTAGCGGGCACCTGCGCTGCAGCGCCCATGGCAGCCGCCCTCATCTGGGCGCTGGTGTAGAGCACCTGGCCGTCATCGCCGTGCGCGGTCAGGAACTGAGTCTCCACGGCGCGGCATCACAGCCGCGCCGGTCCCGGCAGATCACAGTGCCCGGAGTCCGCGCGAACACGCCGCCCGGCGGATCGGCCGAGCCGCAGATGGCGCACGGGCCGGCACCGGGCACCGGGCACCGGGACGGGCCGTACCGGCGCGGGCGGCTCCATCCCGGTGCCGGCGTACAGCAGGCGGCGCTGGCACGCCGCCACGTCCCGGCACCGGATCGCTCCGGCATACGGCACGTACAGCTCAGCCGCCGGACGGCTTCCCTCGCAGCAGTCACAGCGGACCAGGCTCCCGGCGGCGCTCACCAGAGCTGACCCGCGCGGCGCAGATCCCGGGCCAGTTCACTGGCCCGCTCCGCGGCGTCGGCTTCGTCAAGCACCGCGAGCGCGACCTCCGCCTCTTCATCGGTCATGTCCGCGGCCAGCTCGAGGACGCCAACGGCGGGATCGCCGTTGAGGCGAGCGGCCAACTCCAAAACCGGGTCCTGAAAACGCTCGTATACTGCGCTGGTCCTCTCGTGCAATTTCATCTGCACGCGCTCGATGCATGTGCATCCAGCCTAACGCCCCGGGCCGGGCCTGGTTAGGGCGCGGGGATCTGCGCCGTGGAGGGGTCACCACGGAGGCCGGAATCGAGCCGCCGGCTGTGCCAATTGCGTGCCAGACGCGGGCATTTCCGCAGGTAACGGCGCGACAATCACATACCCGGTGCGGTAGCAACGGGCGGGCCAGGCGGCGCGCGGGCCTGCGCGACCGAGGCCCAAATCGGATGCCATTACCAATTTCAAGACCTGGTTCGAGTTCCGTGCGGCGCGCGAGCCGACGACCCGCAGCAGCCGCAACCAGCGGATACCGAATCCGCTTGCAGGCCCGTGGCGTGCAGGAACGCAGGCGATGGACGCAGGAAATCAGGCCGCGGACAGGGGCTCATCCGGCCGGCCCGCTGCGGCTCCTCCGGGCTCCGCGAGATGGCTCAGCGCGGCAGGCACGCCTCGTTGCCCGCGATTCTCACCGGGGCTTCTCCAGGCGGGTGCCCTTTGCCCGGCGCGCGGCAGCCGTGGCCCGGGGATTCAGGCGGGAGTAAAGGTCATCGAAGCTGCCGATCAGCTCGTCCTGGCTCACCCTCAGCACCTCGATGTCGGGAGCGATGGCGCCCTGGAAGTCCCACACGCTCACCGTCCGGCCGTCGGTGACGACATAGTAGGCAGGGAGGGCCCACAGGGCGTAGCTGCGCACCTGGGCGACCGCTTTCATCAATTCCTTCTCGTCCTTGATCAGCCGCTTGCACTCCACCAGCACCAGCGGCTCGCCCTCGTGCAGGTCGTGCTTGTCGCCGCCGAAGTACAGCAGGTCGGCCTCGATCCGCCCTGGCTGGCTGCCGCGGGCCATGGGGATGCTGAACCCGGCTGCTTCCTGGTCCTCGCTGTATCCCAGGCCCTCCCGGAACAGTGGCGAGGCGAAGTGTATCTCGACTTCCCGCTCGGTGTCCGTCCGCACCGATGCCATGTGCGCGAACCACTCCGCCGACGGTTCCGGGTCGGGGCTGGTTTCCACGACGGGAACCGGCACCGGCATCGACATGACCAGCCAGTCGTCGCGTTTCGCTTCCTCGAGAGACGGCTGCACCATGATCCCGGCCTCTGCCATCAGCTGCTCGATCCTCTCCCGGCGCGGGGCCGACAGCGCCTGATACCCGAACAGTTCCTTGAACCGGTGGGCCTTCACCTTGCGCGCCCCTCGCTGACTGACCTTGATCGATTGTGCGATCGTCTGGATTATCTCGGCCGGGTCTTTTTCGCTCGTCATGTCCGCTCCCTCCCGCTTCCCGATGAACATGGGACGTGGCAGAGGCAGCAGAAGTGCACGGAAGGTGCAAACCTGCATCAGTACCGTGACCAAGCCGTGTCCCCGGCGAAGGCCGGCCCGGCCGCCCGGGAGGGCTTACATAACCGGCCCGTCAAGCCCCAAGCGCGGCTTGATATCGCCAGCCCACACCAGCGGGACCGCGGCGGGCGCTCCGCTTTCGGCAATCCATGGTCTCGGCGGAAAGGTGGAACCGGCAGGAGCGGCGTTGTCGTACCCAAGCCCGATCAACGGCGGGTCGAGCGTCGTTTTTGCGGCCTACCGCGGGTGTCATAGGGTGCCGGGCCTGTTTCGGTGAGACGCCATGAACCCGGCTGACGGCCGGTGGCGATGGCGCATATCTGGGCTAGATTCACCTCGACCAGGCGGGCCAACTCAGCGGCGCGTGCCTCACCGGGAAGAAGGAAGACCTGGACTCGTGCGTGCCTGTATGCCTCCAGCTCGTGGGGCCGCTCGTAGATCTTCAGGTCGCGGCCCAGGATGATCCACCTGCGGGGGGCGACTCTCGCGAGCCAGTCCTCGTCGATCGCCCCGCTTGCGGCTTCACGGGATCCGTACAGTTCCGCTGGCGTGTGCACCATGTATCCGAGGCCCCTGAGCAAACGGCAGACGGACCGGGTAACTGAGTTCTCGTCAGCGTAGAACTCAGGCGGCGTGGCCCAGGAGGATGCGGGCGGCGGTCCGGACGTCGTCGATGCTGACTCCGTGCTCATCCGCCACCACCTGGGGGTCCTCACCTGCGTTCAGCATGTTCGCCACATCGCGTACTCGTGCCCGGCTGCCCTCGAAGATCGGCTGTCCGAACGCGCGGTAGGGGTCGATGACTACCTTGGAAGGCTGGCAGTACCTGAACTCGAGCATCTTGGGATAACCGTCATCAGCCCACGTCAGGTATTTCAGGTAATCCTCGACGATCTCCCGCATGACCATCTGGCCGGTGTGTCCCTCCATGAGGCCCTGGCCCTCGCTGGTACGGGAGAAGTCCCACAGGACGTCGATGCCGTCCGTGGCGAGGTTGGGGTCCACTAGGACGTAGTCGCGGCCGAATTCGGTGGAGAGCTGGTTCAGCGCGGGGCGGATCCGCGCGGGGCGTACACCTGCCTGGCGCAGAGCTTCCAGCACGTAAGCCTCCGCCATGGCGATGAATGTTACCTGTGCCTGTTGAGGGCCAGCCTGCGCGATATGAAGCAGGGGTCCGCCCCGTTCGTAGCCGCGGGCCCACCGTCGGAATGTGGAACGCGGAATACCAAGGAACCGGGCAGCGTCAGTCATGTCGAGCAGCCCTAGGCCAAACCGCGGGTCTTCCATCCGATCGCCACCTCCCTCGGCTCCATGGTTACACATCATTGCGCTGCCGAAGCGGAGGTACGGACGCGCACTTCGCCGTGCCGAGATCCTTCTGCCCAGCCGCAGAGCTGACCGCCCTGGCGCAGCAGTCGCCCGCGATCGGCTGGGTGGAGCCGCTCAGCCCGTCGCAGTTTACGCTCAGCAGCGGCCAGTACGAGGACGTGCCGGTCGTGGTGGACGTGCCGTCCGGAACAGCGCCCGGCAACTACGCGGTGAACGTCGAGGCGCTGGCGTCGGTGCCGGGCTGCTCCGGCGTCTGCGTCAGCGGAGCGGTGGCCGGGACGCTGGAGGTTCACGTCTCAGGGTCCTGACCCGTCGTCGGGCTTGTGCCACGGCAGGATCGCCTTGTACCAGGGCACGCTATCGTCGGTCAGCTTGTCTATGATCTTCAGCGCGGCCTTGCGGCACTTCTCATCGCTGCTCGGATTGAGAGCGACGGACCCGGCCCGCAGGAGCAGCCAGGACCGCGACATGCGCCACGCGCAGACCCCGATGGCCAGGATCGAGGCGGGAACGCCGACGACGCTCAGGATGCGGACGAACTCGGACATAACGGTCTCCGGGCATGCCGAAAATGACCGTCCGTTCGGGAGGCTTCAAGCCTCCTGCCCTCGGTGGCACCGGCCGTTGTCCTGGGCGACCTGACCTGCGGGCTCTGGGCCGTTAGGTCGGTGGGGCCTCTTTGACTTGGCGCTTGTCGTTGGTGGGGCCAACTAGGACGCGTGAAACCGAGATTACCCGGCGGCGGAACCGGAGCGGTAATCGCGAAGTTGACGAACTCGGGTAGGGACATCGGGCTGGTCTCCAATAGGCATGCGTTGGAAACCAGCGCCTGAGGGTCCCTACTCCTCCGGCCCCCGCCCCAGCAGACCTCGCCATTTGAGTCCCGACCCGACGTGGGCCTGCCTGAGCACTACCGAGCCGCTTGCGCGGCAAGACGTTGGTGGCCTGATTCTAGCCGACCCTGGCGGTAGCCGGGGGCGGACACGCCAGAGACATGGCCTGCTCGCTCACGGGCGAACTGCGGAGACCAGGACGAGGCCCCCGCCCGGCACAGCAGCCGCAGGCGGGGGCCTCGGGTCACCCGTAAGGCGCTACGCGGCCAGTACCGTGAACGGCACCGATACGATGGCGGTCTCCCCGCTGCGACCACTCCAAGGGCGTATAGCGGGAGACAAACTCTGATCCGGCCCGCGGGCACCGGGAATTCGCAGCTGTCCAGCTTGCCCCAGTCCCAGTATGTGCCGTTAATCACACCCTGGGTGCAGCCCGGCAGCCGGGATTAACCGGGCCGGATACACCTGATCTAGACTCGGCGCAGTACTGGCCATTTGGGCTGGCCATGTGGGCTGGCCAGGTGGGCTGACCACGTGGGC
Organism: uncultured Actinomycetes bacterium; assembly: GCA_963835775.1. GTDB lineage: Bacteria > Actinomycetota > Actinomycetes > Streptosporangiales > Streptosporangiaceae > Palsa-504. The sequence goes on from CAWIHB010000025.1 coordinate 48,947, forward strand.
GAACCTTGGAGGCGGCCGTGCGCAAGGTCCTGATCGCGAACCGCGGCGAGATCGCGGTGCGTATCGTGCGCGCGTGCCGTGACGCGGGCCTGGCCAGCGTGGCCGTGTACGCCGAGCCCGACCTGGACGCGCTGTACGTGCGGATGGCCGACGAGGCGTACTCCCTCGGCGGCACCAGCCCGGCGGAAACCTACCTGGACATCGACAAGATCATCAAGGTGGCCCACCAGTCGGGCGCGGACGCCGTGCACCCCGGCTACGGGTTCCTGGCCGAGAACGCCGGCTTCGCCCGGGCCGTGACCGCGGCCGGCCTGACCTGGATCGGTCCGCCGCCCGGGGCCATCGAGGCGCTCGGCGACAAGGTGCGGGCCCGGCACATCGCCCTCGAGGCCGGGGCGCCGCTGACCCAGGGCACGCCCGACCCGGTGCCCGACGCCGAGGAGGTCCGGGCGTTCGGGCGGGAGTACGGCTACCCCATCGCGATCAAGGCCGCGTTCGGCGGCGGCGGCCGGGGACTCAAGGTGGCCTGGCGCGACGAGGAGGTCACCGAGCAGTACGAGTCGGCGGTCCGGGAGGCCACCGCCGCGTTCGGCCGGGGCGAGTGCTTCGTGGAGCGGTACCTGGACCGGCCGCGGCACGTGGAGACGCAGTGCCTGGCCGACACGCACGGCCAGGTGGTGGTCATCTCGACCAGGGACTGCTCACTGCAGCGCAGGCACCAGAAGCTGGTCGAGGAGGCGCCGGCTCCGTTCCTGACCGCGGACCAGGTCGAGGCCCTGTACACCTCCTCGAAGGCGATCCTGCGCGCGGCCGGCTACGTGGGCGCGGGCACCTGCGAGTTCCTGGTCGGCCAGGACGGCACGATCAGCTTCCTGGAGGTCAACACCCGGCTGCAGGTCGAGCACCCGGTCAGCGAGGAGGTCACCGGCATCGACCTGGTGCGGGAGATGTTCCGCATCGCCGACGGCGAGCCGCTGGGCTACGACGACCCGCCCGCCCGCGGGCACTCGATCGAGTTCCGGATCAACGCCGAGGACCCGGGCCGGAACTTCCTGCCCGCCCCCGGCACCATCACCGCCTGGAATCAGCCGTCGGGTCCCGGCGTGCGGGTGGACGCCGGGTACGGGGCCGGCCAGACGGTCCCGCAGGTGTTCGACTCGCTGATCGCCAAGCTGATCGTGACCGGCGCCAGCCGGGCCCAGGCGCTGCAGCGGGCGGCCCGGGCGCTGGCCGAGTTCGAGGTGAGCGGTATGCCCACCGTGCTGCCCTTCCACCGGGCCGTGGTGACCGACCCGGCCTTCGCCGGCGAGCCGCTGCGGGTGCACACCCGCTGGATCGAGACCGAGTTCGCCGCCCCGATGCCGCCCCAGGACCCCGCCGAGACGGCCGAGCCGGCCGAGCGGGAGACGGTCACGGTCGAGGTGGGCGGCAAGCGGCTGGAGGTGGTGGTGCCCGCCGCCTTCGGCATGGCGGGCCGTACTGCTGCCGCAGGATCGGCCGAACGAGGCCTGGGTTCCCGCCGCGGTCACCGCCATGCTCACCGTGGCGGGAGCGGAGACACGCTGGTCAGCCCCATGCAGGGCACGATCGTGAAGATCGCGGTGGCGGACGGGGAGCGGGTGTCGGCCGGGGACGTGATCGTGGTCCTGGAGGCGATGAAGATGGAGCAGCCGCTGACCGCGCACCAGGACGGGACGGTCACCGAGCTGGCCGTCAGCGTCGGCCAGACGGTCTCGGCGGGCGAGGCCATCTGCGAGATCACGGATTGACCCGGTGGCCAGGATCCCAGGGGATCCCAGCCCGGGCCGTAAGCTGCTGTTCGCGCTGGGCGCCCGGCTGCCCGCCAGGAACCGGGAGTGGGTCAGGCACGAGCTGACCGATGCCGGCTGGCGGGCCCGGCTGACGCTGCGCCACCTGCTGGTCATGCTGCCGATCGCGGCCGTCTTGGCCGCCTTCCCCGGCGCCCTGTGGATCCACATCGCGGTGCCCGCGCTGTTCCTGATCTGCAGCGTCGGCATCGTGGCGATGTACGCCGACGACCTCAGGGTGGCCCGGCTGCACCGCCACGGCATCGAGCCCCCGGACGACCCGGACCTGGGCCGCCCGTCCCACTAGGGGCGCCGGGACGGCGGTCAGCCGGGTGGCGGTGCAGGAAGGCGGGGCGGGGAGCATGGACCGTTCGGCCTAAAAGAGAATCGGGGGTGAACTCCATGAGCTTGCGGGCCGCCTCGGTGACGCTGCCGGACAAGGACGGGTAGACGGCGAAGGTGTGCGCCAGCTGCTCGGCGGTCAGGCGCTGCTCCATGGCCACCGACACGGCCAGGATCAGCTCGCTGGCCCGGGGGGCCACAATCACGCCGCCCAGCACGACGCCGGTGCCGGGGCTGGTGAACAGCTTGACGAAGCCGTCACCGAAGCCGGCCATCTTGGCCCGCGGGTTGGTGGCCAGCGGGAACTTCAGCACCCGGGCGGCGACCTCGCCCGCGGTGACGGCGCGCTGACAGACGCCGACGGTGGCGATCTCGGGGTCGGTGAAGATGGTCGCGGCCACGTGGCCGAGCCGCAGCGGGCCGACCGCCTGGCCCAGCGTGTGCCACATCGCGATCCGGCCCTGCATGGCCGCGACCGAGGCCAGCATGAGCACGCCGGTGCAGTCCCCGGCGGCGTACACGCCCGGCGCCGAGGTCCGGGATACCCGGTCGACCTCGATGAAGCCGCGCGCGTCCATCTTGACCCCCGCCTCGTCCAGGCCGCAGCCCTCGGTGCGCGGGATCATGCCCACGGTCAGCAGGCAGTGGCTGCCGGACACGGTGCGGCCGTCGGCCAGGGTCACGGTGACGCCGCGATCGTCGCGGCGGACGGCCTCGGCGCGCGACTGGCCCAGCACGGTCATGCCGCGGCGGCGGAACACGTCCTCGATCAGGTTGGCCGCGTCCTCGTCCTCCTGGGGCAGCACCCGGTCCCGGGAGGAGACCAGCGTGACCCGCGAGCCGAGCGCCTGGTAGGCGCTGGCGAATTCGGCGCCGGTGACGCCCGAGCCGACCACGATCAGGTCCGGCGGCAGTTCGGTCAGGTCGTACAGCTGCCGCCAGTTCAGGATGCGGTCGCCGTCGGGCCGCGCGCCGGGCAGCACCCGGGGCATGGCGCCGGTGGCGATCAGGATGGCGTCGGCCTTGAACTCCTCCCCGCCCGCCTGGATGCGGCCGGGGCCGGCCAGGCGGCCTTCGGCCTGGATGACCTTGACGCCTTCGGCCGCCAGCCGGGCGGCGATGTCGCGGGACTGGGCCCGGGCCAGGTCGGTGATCCGGTGGTAGAGCCGGGCGGCGTTCACCGTGGCCAGCCCGCCGGTGGCGATGCCGAGGCGGTCGGCCCGGTTCAGCAGGGTCATGGCGTTGGAGGTCTCGATGAGCGTCTTGGACGGCACGCAGTCGGTCAGCACGCAGGCCCCGCCCAGCCCGTCGCAGTCGACCACGGTCACGTCCGCGCCGAGCTGGGCCGCGACCAGGGCGGCCTCGTAGCCGCCCGGTCCGCCGCCGAGAACGGCGATCTTCTGCCGAGTCAACGTCACGATCGGTAATTCTCCCATGCGAGCGTATTGGACGGCATATCGCGACGGGACGCCGTACGCTTTCCCCCGTGGCACTGTACGCGGCCTACGGCAGCAACATGGACCCGGAGCAGATGCTCCTGCGCTGCCCGCATTCACCGCAGCGCGGGACGGGGTGGCTCGAGGGCTGGCGGCTGACGTTCGGCGGGGAAGACATCGGCTGGGAGGGGGCCCTGGCCACCGTGGTCGAGGAGCCCAAGTCGAGCGTCTTCGTGGTGCTCTACGAGGTGTTCGAGCCCGACGAGAAGGAACTCGACAACTGGGACGGCGTCACGCTGGGCTACTACCGCAAGGCCAAGGTCCGGGTGGAGACCCTGGACGGCGACGTGCTGGCCTGGCTGTACGTGCTCAACTTCTACGAGGGCGGGCTGCCTTCGGCGCGGAACGTCGGGATCCTGGCCGACGCGGCGGAAAAGGCCGGGGCGCCGGAGGACTACGTGGCGACGCTGCGGGCGCTGCCCTGCGCCAAGATGGGCGAGTCGAACACCGAGATGTGGCCGGAGTCCGAGCCGCCCTGGACCTAGATCCCCGGACCTAGATCCCCGGACCTAGATCCCCGGACCTAGATCCCCGGACCTAGATCAGGGCCACGATGAGCAGGATCAGCACCGGGATGAGCAGGGCGGCGATGGCCGGGCGGCTCCAGGTGCTGGCCAGCGGCTCGAGCCAGCCGGCCAGGCGGGAACCGTCGGCCGGGCTCAGGGTTCCGGTCCCGGGTTTTTCCGTGGCCTGGCCGTCGCCGGCGATCTCGACCGTGCCCGCGGCCCAGACCGTCTCGGCCTTGGCCGCGGTGGCGTACTCGCTGAGCTGGCGGACGGCCTTCTCGGCTTCGGCCTCGGCGGTCGAGGCCGGCGCGCTGCCGTAGCCGAGGCCGAGGCTGCGGCCGCGGCCGACCGGGGACAGGCCCAGCGGCGTGCGGCCGGAAGCCTCCCGCACGGCGCTGCGGCGGGCCTTGCCCTCGGCGACGAACTGACGGCGCCGCGAGTAGTGCACGGCCCAGGCGCTGATCACCTTGGCCTGCTGGCCCGCCTTGCCCTGCTGGCCCGCCTTGCCCTGCTGGCCCGCCTTGCCCTGCTGGGCCTCGGCGGCGATCCCCCCGAGCTGAGGCTGACCCGAGTCAGTGTGCACCCGGAGCAGGTCAGCCAGGTCGATATTGGTCACGCAGGCCCAGCCGACGCGGTGATCGCGCAGCGGGTTCCTGATCGTGACCCCGGCGTCGTCGGCGATGATCCGGGGGCGCTGCGCGGTGACGTAGGCCACGCCGGTGACCAGCACCAGGATGGCCGCGGCGACCAGCGACTCCTTATCCCGGCCCTGGACGGCCAGGTCGATCCAGTTCGCCGCGGCGAACAGCAGCCAGACCCACCAGACGGCCACCGCGGTCGCCGAGCGGAACGTCTGCGGGCCGCCGGCCGCGGCTTTGGCGCGCTTCTGCCGCGCGGTTGGCACGCTACCCACGGGTCCACCCTAACCCGCGCCAGGGGAAATATTATGCGCCGGTGACGCCGGGCAGGGGCTGGGCCACGATGGCGCCGTCGTCCCACAGCGCGTTGATGGCGGTGGCCGCCATGACCCGGACCCCGGTGCCGATGGCGCTCTCGTCGATGTCGAACGTGGGCTGGTGGATGTCCAGCGTCCGGGTGGAACCGGGCACCCGGGTGCCGAGCCGGGCCAGCGCGCCGGGGATGGATTCCAGGTACCAGGCGAAGTCCTCGCCGCCCAGGCTCTGCGGGGTCTGCACCACCGAGCCCGCGCCCAGCACGCCGAGCGCCGCAGCGGAGATCATCGCTGTGCTGGCCTGGTCGTTGACCGTGGGCGGCACGTAGCGCTGGTAGCTGACTTCGGTGTTCAGCCCGTACCCGGCCGCCACCGAGTCGATCAGCCCCTTGAGCAGGTCGGGCGCGCTGTGCCAGGCTTCGTCGTCCAGGCAGCGGACCGTGCCCTCGGCGATCCCGGCGTCCGGGATGGCGTTGGCCGTGGTGCCCGCGCTGACCCGGCCCCAGACCAGGCTGAGGCTGGCCCGGGGGTCGACCCGCCGGGACAGGGCAGCGGGCACCTCGGTGATGATCTTGCCGAGGGCGTAGACGAGGTCCGTGGTCAGGTGCGGCCGGGCGGTGTGGCCGCCGGACCCGGTCACGTGCACCTGGATCCGGTCGCAGGCGGCGGTGATCGCGCCGGAGCGCACGCCGAGCTGGCCGGCGTCCAGGCGGGGATCGCAGTGCAGCGCGAAGATCCGGCCGACCGAGGCGATGCCGCCGGCCGCGAGCACGTCCAGAGCCCCGCTGGCCGCCTCCTCGGCCGGCTGGAAGATCAGCCGCACCCGCCCCGGCAGCAGGCCGGAGGCGGCGAGGTCGGCCAGGTACAGGCCGGTGCCCATCAGCAGGGTAGTGTGCACGTCGTGACCGCAGGCGTGGCAGACGTTCGGCACGGTGGAGCGATAGGGGACGTCCTTCTCGTCCGCCATGGGCAGCGCGTCCAGGTCGGCGCGCAGGGCCACCACGGGCCGGTCACCCTGGGCCTCCGGCTCGGAGCCGATGTCCACGAACAGGCCCGTGCCCTTGGGCAGGATCACCGGCCGCAGGCCCACCGCGGCCAGCCGCAGCGCGACCCGGCGGGTGGTGCGGTGCTCGGCGTTGGCCAGCTCGGGATGCGCGTGCAGGTCCCGGCGGAACTCGATCAGCTCGTCTTCGTGTCTGGCCAGGAACGCGTCCAGATCCGCGACTAGGTCATTTCCTTCCATGCCCAGCACTCCCCTGCGTGCAGAACCTGTCGTCCGCGAACTCAGTCACGAGCGCGTCGACCACGCTGGTCAGGTCCCCGGTCCGCGCGTAGACGGCTCGCTGCCGTTCGTAAGAGGCGCCTTCCTCGAGTACCTCGAAGGCCACGGAAAGTTCCTCGAGGCAGCCCAGCCTCGATGCTACCGGCTCGAGCTCCCTCAGCAGCTCGTACAGCTCGTCGCGGAGCGGAGCGGTGGCGCCTGCTTCGTCAGTGATCACGATCGCGTCCAGCCCGTACCGCGTGGCCCGCCATTTGTTGTCCCTGACCACCCAGGAGGAGGGGGACGGCAGCGTGTAGCCCCGGTCCAGCTGCGTGTCGAACCGCTGGACCAGGCACTGCGAGAGCGCAGCCACCATGCCGACCTCGCGGAGCGTCGGCACGCCGTCAAACATGCGGATCTCCACGGTGCCGAAGTCCGGGTGCGGCCGGATGTCCCACCAGACCTCCTTGATGCTGCGTATGGTGCCGGCCCGCAGCAACGTTTCCATGTAGTTCTCGAACTGCTTCCAGTCCGACAGCCGGCTCGGCGGACCCGCGGTCGGCAGCGCGCCGAAGGTCACGGACCGGCTGGAGGCAAGCCCCGTGTCGTACCCGCACCAGAACGGGCTCGACGCGGTTATCGCGAGAAAGTGCGGCAGGTACGCGGCGAGCGCATTGACGATCGGAATCGCCTTGCTCCCGTCCCGGATCCCTACATGGACATGCACGCCGAAGGTTTGAATCCGGCGCACAAGCCATTGCATTTGCTCAACGAGCTCCGTATAGCGCTGGAGAGGCGCCATCGTCGCATCGCGCCAGTCGCTCACCGGGTGCGTGCCGGCGCATGCCAGCAGGATACCGTGCTCAGCGGCGGTTCGCTGGAGTTCGGTGATCGTTTCAGCCAGGTCCTCTTTAGCCTCGGACACGGTACTGCAAATGCCGGTGACCAGTTCAAGGGTCGACTGCATGAGCTCGTGGCGTATCTGCGGGTGCTCACCGGTGTCGGCGGCGACCGGCAGGTCGGCCAGCAGCTTGCCGGCTTCCTGGCGGAGCAGCTTGGTCTGGTGGTCAATTAGCTGCACCTCCCATTCGACGCCGAGCGTCGCGCCGTGGGACGGATTCCATTCGATGGCCATGTCCGACCTCCGGGCCCGGAATTTATGAAATTGTCAGATTTCGCCGGGTCGGTACACACCCCATACATCGCGGAGCGCATCACAGACCTCGCCCAGAGTGGCACCCGCGCGCAGCGCATCCCGGAGCGGGAAAAGTACGTTATCGGTGCCTTCGGCCGCGGATTTAAGCGCGGCAATGCCGCGGCCGGCCGCGGCATTGTCCCGCTCGGCGCGCAGCCGGGTCAGCCGGGCCACCTGCTCGGCCTCGATGGCCGGGTCGACCCGCAGCGGCTCGTACGGCTCCTCGCCGTCGGCGGCGAACCGGTTCACCCCGACGACCACCCGCTGGCCGTCGTCGATTTCCAGGGCCACGGCGTAGGCCGCCTTCTCGATCTCCGCCTTCTGGAAGCCGCGCTCGATCGCGGCCACCGCGCCGCCCATGTCCTCGACCTGGTCCATCAGGGTTTTCGCGGCGGCTTCGATGTCGTCGGTCATCGACTCGATGGCGTAGGAGCCAGCGAACGGGTCCACGGTGGCGGTCAGGTCGCTCTCGTAGGCGATCACCTGCTGGGTGCGCAGCGCGAGCCGGGCCGCCTTGGTGCTGGGCAGCGCGAGCGCCTCGTCGAAGGAGTTGGTGTGCAGCGACTGGGTCCCGCCCAGCACCGCGGCCAGGGCCTGCAGGCTGACCCGGACCATGTTCACCTCCGGCTGCTGCGCGGTGAGCTGCACGCCGGCCGTCTGGGTGTGGAACCGCAGCATCTGCGACCGCGGGTCTTCGGCCTTGAACTCCTCCTTCATGATGTGGGCCCACAGCCGCCGGGCCGCGCGGAACTTGGCCACCTCCTCGAGCAGCGTGGTCCGGGACACGAAGAAGAAGGACAGCCGGGGCGCGAACTCGTCGATTTCGAGGCCGGAGTGCAGCGCCGCGCGGACATACTCCTTGGCGTTGGCCAGAGTGAACGCGATCTCCTGCACCGGCGTCGCGCCCGCCTCGGCCATGTGGTAACCGGAGATGGAGATCGTGTTCCACTTCGGCAGCTCCCGCTGGCAGTAGGCGAATGTGTCGGCCACCAGGCGCAGCGACGGGCGGGGCGGGTAGATGTAGGTGCCCCGGGCGATGTACTCCTTGAGCACGTCGTTCTGGATGGTCCCGGTCAGCTGGTCCGGGCGCACGCCCTGATCCTCGCCCACCGTCTGGTACATCAACAGCAGGATCGCGGCGGGCGCGTTGATGGTCATGGAGGTCGACACCGTGCCCAGCGGGATGTCGTGGAACAGGGTGCGCATGTCATCGATGCTGTCGATGGCCACGCCGACCTTGCCCACCTCGCCGTGCGCGACCGGCGCGTCGGAGTCGTAGCCCATCTGGGTCGGCAGGTCGAAGGCGACGGACAGCCCGGTCGTGCCCGCCTCGATCAGCTCGTGGTAGCGCCGGTTGGATTCCTTCGCCGAGGCGAAGCCGGCGTACTGGCGCATGGTCCAGGGCCGGTCCACGTACATGCGCGGATACACTCCGCGAGTGAACGGGAACTCTCCCGGCCTGCCTAGCTCGTCTGCAGGCCGGAAATCCGTAAGCTTGCTGTCGTCATAGACGGCATCGATCGGTAGTGCGGACTCCGACGTTCGTTCCATAACGCCCAGGTTACTTCGGGTCGGCCCCGGTAACCGCAGGACGGGAGCTTGGAGGCTCATGCTGGACCGGGTCTGGCCGCGCAGGACCGCGGTCGCGCTGGCCGCCGCGGTCGCGCTGGCCGCCGCGGCCGCGCTGGCCGCCGGGGCCGCGCTGGCCGCCGGGGCCGCGGCGCCCGCGCTGGCCGCGGCTCCGCCGTCGCCGACGCTGCAGGCCATCGGCGGGGCGGGGCTGGGCGGTAAGGGCGTGATCGTCAGCTACCCGCCTGGTTCCACCGTGCCGCACCTGCCGAACGTCCAGGCCTCGGCGTTCGTGATCGCCGACGCCGACACCGGGCAGGTGCTGGCGGCCAGGGACCCGCACGGCTGGTACCGGCCGGCCAGCACGCTCAAGGTGCTCACCGCTATCTCGCTGATCCCATTGCTCAACCCGGATGCCACCATCGTCGCCAGCAAGCAGGCCACCTCGACCGTGCCGAACGTGGCGGGCCTGGTGGCCGGGCAGTCGTACAAAATCTCCGCCTTGTTCACCGCGCTGCTGACCATCTCGGCCAACGACGCCGCGATCGCGCTGACCCAGGCGGTGGGGACCTACAGCCTGGGCATGGACGTGATCAACGCCGAGGCCCGGCACCTGCAGGCCGACGACACAGTGGCCGTGGACCCGAACGGCCTGGACGCCCCAGGCCAGCGCACCTCCGCCTACGACCTGGCCCTGTTCGCCCGGCAAGCGCTGAAGCTGCCCGCGTTCGGCAAGTACGACCAGACGATCAGCGCGCAGTTCCGGATCTCCAGGGGCAAGTCCGAGACCCTGTACAACCAGAACTCGCTGCTCACCACGTATCCCGGCGCGGTCGGCGGCAAGATCGGCTGGACCAGCGCGGCAGGCGCCACCTATATCGGGATGGCCACCAGGCATGGCGTCACGCTCATCGTGACCCTGCTGCACTGCCCGGCGCTGACCGAGATCGACGCGGCCAAGAGCCTGCTCAACTGGGGTTTCGCGGTTGACGGCAAGGTCGCTCCGGTGGGTACGCTGGTCGCCCCGCTGCGGCCGCCCGCGGTCGCTCCCGCCGCGCCCGCCGCAGTGGCCACGGTGGCCATGCCCCGGGCCAGGGCGACCTCGGTGGCGCGGCCGGGCGCGGGGCCTTCGGTGCTGGCCGCGGCCGTCTTCAGCGGCGTCGCGGTGATCGCGGCGGGCCTGGGGCTGGTGTACAACCGCCGGCGGCGGCCGGGCCAGAGCTGGCGCGGCGCGGCGGCGGCTAAGCGGGCTCGAGCAGGCCGATCCGGTCCCGGACGGCGGCCATGGTCGGCCCGGCCACTTGGTGCGCCTGCGCGGCGCCGCGGGCCAGCACGCGGTCCAGGCCGGCCGGGTCGGCCATGATCTGCCTGGTCCGCTCCCTGATCGGGGCGAAGGTGGCCACGACCAGCTCGGCCAGATCCTTCTTGAATCCGCCGTAGCCCGCGCCCTCGTACCTGGCCTCCAGGGTGGCGACCGGCTCGCCGGACAGCGCCGAGTAGATCCGCAGCAGGTTGGTCACGCCCGGCTTGGCCTCGGGGTCGGCCCGTACCTCCGAGCCTGCGTCGGTGACGGCCCGCAGGATCTTCCTGCGGATCGCGTCCGGTTCGTCGAGCACGTCGATGATGCCCTGCGGGGAAGAGGACGACTTGCTCATCTTGGCCGTCGGGTCCTGCAGGTCGTAGATCTTGGCCACCTCGGCCAGGATGTAAGGCTGCGGCGGCACGAACGTCGGGCCGAACCGGTGGTTGAACCGCTGGGCCAGGGTCCGGCTCAGCTCCAGGTGCTGCCGCTGGTCCTCGCCCACCGGCACCTGGTCGGCCTGGTAGAGCAGGATGTCGGCGGCCTGCAGGACCGGGTAGGTGAACAGGCCGACGGAGGCCTGCTCGTGGCCCTCCTTGGCCGACTTGTCCTTGAACTGGGTCATCCGGCTGGCCTCGCCGAACCCGGTCAGGCAGCCGAGTACCCAGGCCAGCTCGGTGTGCTCGGCCACGTGGCTCTGCACGAACAGGGTGCAGCGGTCCGGGTCGAGGCCGGCGCCGAGCAGCTGGGCGGCGGCCACCCGGGTCCGCTGGGTCAGCAGCGCGGGGTCCTGCGGCACCGTGATGGCGTGCAGGTCCACCACGCAGTAGAAGGCGTCGTGGGTGTCCTGCAGGGCCACCCACTGCCGCACCGCACCCAGGTAGTTACCCAGGTGGAAGGAGTCAGCGGTGGGCTGGATGCCGGAAAGGACGCGTAGCCGGGACATGCGCCGAGTCTAGCGGCGGCCGCGCGGCGGCCCGGAATCGGCGACGACCACCTCGACCCGCTGGAATTCCTTCAGGTCGGAGTAGCCGGCCGTGGCCATGGTGCGGCGCAGCGCCCCCATCAGGTTCATCGATCCGTCGGGGACGGTGGACGGGCCGTGCAGGATCTGCTCCAGCGTGCCGATCGTGCCGACCTGGACCCTGGTGCCCCGGGGCAGCTCGGGGTGGTTGGCCTCGTTGCCCCAGTGGTAGCCGCGCCCGGGCGCCTCGGCCGCCCGGGCCAGCGGGGAGCCCACCATGACCGCGTCGGCGCCGATGGCCATCGCCTTGGCGATGTCGCCGCTGCTGGTCATCGAGCCGTCGGCGATGACGTGAACGTAGCGGCCGCCGGATTCGTCCAGGTAGTCGCGGCGGGCCGCGGCCACATCGGCGATGGCGGTGGCCATCGGCACGGCCACGCCCAGCACGGTCACGGTGGTATGGCCCGACCCGCCGCCGAAGCCCACCAGCACCCCGGCGGCGCCGGTGCGCATCAGGTGCAGGGCCGCGGTGTAGGTGGCGCAGCCGCCCACCACCACCGGGACGTCGAGCTCGTAGATGAACTGCTTGAGGTTGAGCGGCTCGGCCCGGCCGGAGACGTGCTCGGCCGACACCGTGGTGCCGCGGATCACGAAGATGTCCACGCCCGCGTCCACCACCGCCTTGGCGTACCTGGCGGTGCGCTGCGGCGACAGGCTGGCCGCGGTGGTCACGCCGGCCCGGGCGATCTCCTCGATCCGGCGCCCGATGAGCTCCTCGGACATCGGCTCGGCGTACATGGCCTGCAGCCGCCGGGTGGCGGCCTGCTCGTCGAGCTCGGTCACCTCGGCCAGTAGCGGCTCCGGATCCTCGTACCTGGTCCACAACCCTTCCAGGTCGAGCACGCCCAGGCCGCCCAGGCGCCCGATCTGGATGGCGGTGGCCGGCGACACGACGCTGTCCATCGGGCAGGCCATCAGCGGCATCTCGAACCGGTAGGCGTCGATCTGCCAGTGAATCGACACCTCTTCCGGGTCCCGCGTCCGGCGGGCCGGCACGATGCCGATCTCGCCCAGCGAGTAGGCGCGACGGCCTGACTTGCCGCGGCCGATCTCAACGTCGGTCACGTCTGCTCCAGGTTGCTGGTCACGGGCGGGAGCCGTCGCGTCCCTGGCGGCCGTAGTAGTTCGGCGCCTCGACGGTCATCTGGACGTCGTGCGGGTGGCTCTCGGTCAGGCCCGCCGCGGTGATCTGGATGAACCGCGCGTCCTGCAGGTCGGCGATGGTTCGCGCCCCGCAGTAGCCCATGGCCGCGCGCAGTCCCCCGACCAGCTGGCCGGCCACGGCGGCCAGCGGTCCGCGGTAGGGCACCTGGCCCTCGACGCCCTCCGGGACGAGCTTGTCCTCGCGCAGCACGTCGTCCTGGAAGTAGCGGTCCTTGGAGTAGGACCGGCCCCGCTCCCGGTTGCGCATGGCCCCGAGGGAGCCCATCCCCCGGTACAGCTTGTACTGCTTGCCGTTGATGAAGACGACCTCGCCCGGGCTTTCCTCACACCCGGCCAGCAGGCTGCCCAGCATGACGCTGTCGGCGCCCGCGGCGATGGCCTTGGCGATGTCACCGGAATACTGCAGCCCGCCGTCGCCCATGACCGGCACCCCGGCCGGGCGCGCGGCCTGGGCCGCCTCGTAGATCGCGGTGACCTGCGGGACGCCCACGCCCGCCACCACCCGGGTGGTGCAGATCGACCCCGGTCCGACACCTACCTTGATCCCGTCCGCGCCCGCCTCCACCAGGGCCTGCGCGCCGGCCCGGGTGGCGATGTTGCCGCCGATCACCTCGGCGCCGGAATTGGCCTTGATCTGGGCCACCATGTCCAGCACGGCCTGCGCGTGACCGTGCGCGGTGTCCACGACCAGGAAGTCGGCGCCAGCCTCGGTCAGCGCCTGCGCGCGGCGCTTGGCGTCCTCGCCCACTCCGACCGCGGCGCCGACCACCAGTCGGCCGGCCGCGTCCTTGGTCGCGAAGGGGAACTTCTCGCTCTTGGTGAAGTCCTTCACCGTGATCAGCCCGCGCAGCCGCCCGGCCGGGTCCACCAGCGGCAGCTTCTCGACCTTGTGCTGGCGCAGCAGCCGCAGCGCCTCCTCGGCGGCCACTCCGACCGGAGCGGTGACCAGGGGCATCGGGGTCATCACCTCGGCCACCCGGCGGCCATGGTCGGTCTCGAACCGGATGTCACGGTTGGTGACGATGCCGAGCAGGACCCCGTCCGGGCCGGTGACCGGCACGCCGGAGATCCGGTACCGGCCGCACAGCTGGTCGACGTCGGCGATCGTGGCGTCCGGGCCGCAGGTCACCGGGTGGGTGATCATGCCGGCCTCGGACCGCTTGACCATGTCCACCTGCTGGGCCTGCTCCTCGATGGACAGGTTGCGGTGCAGCACGCCGGCCCCGCCCTGGCGGGCCATGGCCACGGCCATCCTGGCCTCGGTGACGGTGTCCATGGACGCCGAGACCAGCGGGATGCGGAGCCGGTGACGGCGGGTGATCCGGGTCGAGGTGTCCGCCTCGGCCGGCAGCACCGCGGAATGGGCCGGGAGCAGCAGCACGTCGTCAAAGGTCAGCCCGGCCGGCGCGAACTTATCCTCGTCCGGGCGCACGTGATCATTCATGGCAGCTCCACTCCGGCGCAGGAATGTCCTACCTTGCCGCTAGTGTGGTCGTATCGCCGCAGGGCAGGCGGTGGCAGGGCAGGCGGTGGCAGGGCAGGCGGTGGCAGGGCAGGCGGTAACTGCGCGGGGAGGCTTCCGGGATGCCGGGCCGGTGAACCGCGAACCTCAACTGCTTGCCTCCTGAGGCGGATGTGAGCAGCTGGAATCCTCCGCCTCTTAGACGGGGGAGGATGCCAAGGCACCTTCACCAGGAGCCGCTGCGGAATGTACCCATCTTATGGGTGCTCCTGTCGATCGAGGACCGCAGGAAGCGAAACGCGGGGCCACAGTACCGTGGCCCCGCGTTTGCCTCGCACCTCAGTGCGGGTGGCTGTGCCCGTGGCCGTCGCCCGCGGGCTCCTTCTCCTCCGGCTTCTCGACCACCAGCGTCTCGGTGGTCAGCAGCATGCCGGCGATGGAGGCGGCATTCTGCACCGCAGACCTGGTCACCTTGACCGGGTCGATGATGCCCTGCGCCATCAGGTCGCCGTATTCGCCGGTGGCCGCGTTGTAGCCGTGCCCGTCGGGCAGGGTGGCAATCTTGGCCACCACGACCGAGCCCTCCTGGCCCGCGTTCAGCGCGATCCAGCGGGCCGGCTCGGACAGGGCGCGCGTGACGACCTTCACGCCGGTCAGCTCGTCACCGGTGCGGCCGAGGTCACCGAGGTCGGTGGCCAGATGCACCAGGGCGCTGCCGCCGCCGGCGATGATGCCTTCCTCGATGGCGGCCCGGGTGGCGGAGATGGCGTCCTCCAGGCGGTGCTTCTTCTCCTTGAGCTCCACCTCGGTGGCGGCGCCGGCCCGCAGCACGCAGACCCCGCCGGACAGCTTGGCCAGCCGCTCCTGCAGCTTCTCCCGGTCCCAGTCGGAATCGGTGTTCTCGATCTCGGTCCGGATCTGCCTGATCCGGTCCTCGATCGCGGTCTTGTCGCCCGCGCCGTCCACGATCGTGGTGTCGTCCTTGGTGACGACGATCCGGCGGGCGCGGCCCAGGCTCTCCAGGCCGACCGACTCCAGCTTGATGCCGAGCTCCTCGCTGACCACGGTGCCGCCGGTCAGGGTGGCGATGTCGGCCAGCATGGCCTTGCGGCGGTCACCGAAACCGGGCGCCTTCACGGCCGCCACGTTCAGCAGGCCGCGGATCTTGTTGACCACCATGGTGGCCAGGGCCTCGCCCTCGACGTCTTCCGCGATCACCAGCAGCGGCCGCTTGACCTGCGCGATCTTCTCGAGCAGGGGCAGGAAGTCGGCCATCGAGGAGATCTTGGCCTGGTGGACCAGGACGTACGCGTCCTCCAGGACCGCCTCGAGACGCTCGCCGTCGGTGATGAAGTACGGCGAGATGTAGCCCTTGTCGAACTGCAGGCCCTCGGTGAACTCCAGCTCCAGGCCCATGGTCGGCGACTCCTCGACGGTGATGACACCGTCCTTGCCGACCTTGCTGAACGCCTCGGCGATCAGCTCGCCGATCTTCTCGTCCTGCGCGGAGATCGTCGCGACGTTCGCGATCTCGGTCTGCTCCTCGACGTCACGCGCCGACTTGAGCAGCCGCTCGGAAACCTCGGCCGCGGCGGCGTCGACACCGTGCTTGAGGTCCATCGGGTTCGCCCCGGCCGCGACCGAGCGCAGCCCGTAGTGCACCATCGCCTGGGCCAGGACCGTCGCGGTCGTGGTGCCGTCCCCGGCGATGTCATTGGTCTTGGTGGCGACCTCCTTGGCCAGCTGGGCCCCGAGGTTCTCGTACGGGTTCTCCAGCTCCACCTCCTTGGCGACGGTCACACCGTCGTTGGTGATGGTGGGAGCGCCCCATTTCTTGTCGATTACGACGTTGCGGCCACGGGGGCCCAGCGTCACCTTCACGGTGTCGGCGAGCTTGTTGACGCCGCGCTCGAGTGAGCGGCGGGCATCCTCGTCGAACTCCAGGATCTTGGGCATTGACTACCTCAACCTACGGTTGAATCGAGATCGCGCAGCCGACGGGGCAGGACTGATGACCTGCCCCGCCGGACCGCGAGCTCTTACTTACTTTTCGATGACAGCGAGCACGTCGCGCGCGGAGAGCACAAGGAACTCCTCGCCCGAGTACTTCACTTCGGTGCCGCCGTACTTGCTGTACAGCACCACGTCGCCGACCTTGACGTCGATCGGCACGCGCTTGGTGCCCGCGTCGTCGAAGCGCCCCGGGCCCACCGCAAGGACTTCGCCCTCCTGGGGCTTCTCCTTGGCGGTGTCCGGGATCACTAGTCCGGACGCCGTGGTCTGCTCAGCTTCGAGCGGCTTGACCACGATCCGGTCTTCGAGCGGCTTGATTACTACCTTGGTGGCGGTCGTCACGATCTGACCTCCCCCTCCGGAAAGGCTAATGGTGAGTTGCTAGAGAGGGCGAGCATGGCGGCCTGTCGTCGCGGGTGCCAGACTGCCTTGTCGCGTTAGCACTCTACACTAGTGAGTGCTAAACCCGAACAGTAGTGGCCTCAGGCGGACTCGTCAACACGAGCCACCCGCGCGGCGCTGAGATACCACTTCGAGATGCCACTTCCGGCGACGATCAGCGTATTTCGCTCTCCGTATGTCAGTGATTACATGGAGCTACTAGAGTTGTCTGCTCCCGGCTCCATCCGGATCGATCCGGACGGGAACCGGGGCGGGCAACCCCTTCTGGAGGAGCAACATGGATCAGCCGGGCAACCACATCCTGCTGCGTGGAAACCAGCCAGCTGCCGCCGACCGCATGCGCGAGCTGCTCGCACGGACCGTGCAGGACCATGTCTCAGACTCCAGGTCGAACGCTGGCGCGCTGGAGGACATCCGGCAGCGGATGGAGGGGCTCGAGTGGCTGGTCAAGGAGGTCCGCGAGCGGGAGATCCCGGACCTGGCCACCCGGTTCGAGGGGCTGGCCGGCCACCTCGAGGCGGCGGTCCAGAAGCCGCCGGCCTGGGCCGAGTCGCTGGCCGAGCACATCGAGCTGCTCCGCACCCAGGTGGCGCCGGTGGCCGAGCTGCACGCGCTGTGGCCGGAAATGGGCACGGCCGTGGGCGTGGTGGCGGAGAACGTGGAGCAGGCCCTGCCCCGGCTGCAGGCGGTCTGCGACACCATCGGCCAGACCATGGACGCCCTGCGGGCCCAGGACGAGCGGATGAACCGGCTGCAGCAGGGCATCGGCAAGCTGCAGCAGAGCATGGAGACGGCGGCGGGCCGGTTCAGCCGGCTGGACAAGGCCGTGGCCGAGCTCATGCAGCGCACCGGCGAACTCGACAAGGAGATATCGACGGTCAAGGGCCAGGTCACCCAGACCGCGGAGCAGGCCGCGGCCGCCACCCGCGGCCTGGCCGAGAACGTGGCGGGCGTCAGCGGGCAGATCGACCTGCTCGGCGGCCAGGTCCAGGTGGTACACGGGCGGATCGAGCGGCTGGACGAGCGGCTGGACGACACCGGCGACAAGCTCGGCTCGGTGGACGTCAAGCTCGGCTCGCTTGAAGCCAAGCTCAGCGCGGCCGACGGCAAGATCGGGTCGACCGAGGCCCGGGTCGCGGCGCTGGACACCAAGATGGAGCGCCTGGATGAACGGCTGGACGACCAGTACGACCGGGTCAGCGTCATCGACAAGGGGCTCACCTCGATGGACGGCAAGCTGGGCGCCCTGCACGGCAAGCTCGGCCCGGTGGAGAGCAAGCTCAGCGCGGTGGACAGCAGGCTCGGCGCCATGGACGGGAAGATCGGCGCGGTCGACAGCAAGTTCGGGGCGCTGGGCGGGCGGCTGGACGGGCTGGAGGGCCAGCTGGAGACCATGGACGGGCGGCTGGAGACCGCCGGCGGCGGCCTGGCCGAGGTCAGCGGGAAGCTGGCGGCCCTCGGCGAGCAGGTGGCCGCAGTCGGCGGCCGGCTGGAGGTGACGGAGGAACGGCTGGCCGGGAAGCTGGATCCGCTCGCCGACGAGCTGCGCTCGCACCCCGGCCAGGCCGAGCTCAGTGAGGCCGTGACCAAGATCGTCGACGCCGCGCAGAGCGAGGTCACGTCGCACATCGGCTCGCTGGAGGAAACCGTCCTGACCCTGGCCGAAGCCCTGCTGCGCCCGCAGGCGCGCCAGGCCGCGGCCCGCGAGGTGTCACGGATCTGAGCCGGACGAGGCCCCAGGTAAGGGGCAGGGTACCGGGCCCGGCGGGGCGAGCCGGGGGCGGTCCCGCCGGGCGATTAGGGTGTGCGGTATGTCCGAGGTGCTGCTGGACCGCGCGCGGGCGGCGGAAATGGACGCGGCGGACCCGCTGGGCGGCTACCGCGAGCAGTTCCTGCTCGATGACCCCGAGCTGATCTACCTGAACGGCAACTCGCTTGGCCCGCTCTCGCGGCCCGTCCTGCGGCGGATGGAGACCATGCTCAGCCAGGAGTGGGGCACCGACCTGGCCCGGTCCTGGGATCACTGGGTGGACCTGCCCGCCCGGGCGGGTGACACGGTCGGCGAGCTGGTCGGTGCCGCGCCCGGGCAGGTGATCGTCACCGACAACACCACGGTGAACCTGTACAAGCTGGCCTCGGCGGCGCTTGACGCGCGGCCCGGGCGGCAGGTGATCATCACCGACCGCGACAACTTCCCCAGCGACCGCTACGTCATGGAGGGCATCGCGGCCCAGCGCGGCCTGGAACTGCGCATGCTGCCCACCGACATCAACGAGGGCCTGGACCCCGGCCTGCTGCGCGCCGCGGTGGATGAGGACACGGCGCTGGTCAGCCTGTCGCACGTGGCGTACCGCAGCGGCGCCCTGGCCGACATGGCGGCCATCACCGGCCTGATCCACCAGGCCGGCGCACTCGTGCTGTGGGACCTGTGCCACTCGGTGGGCGCGGTGCCCGTCGAGCTTGACGACTGCGACGTGGACCTGGCCGTCGGCTGCACCTACAAGTACCTCAACGCAGGTCCCGGCGCCCCCGCGTTCGCCTACGTCTCGGCCCGGCTGCGCGAGGTGCTGCGCCAGCCGATCTGGGGCTGGTTCTCCCAGCGCGACCAGTTCGCCATGGGGCCCAGGTACCGCCCGGCGCCGGGCATGGCCAAGTTCATGACCGGCACGCCGCCGGTCCTGGCCACGGCGGCGGTGCAGGAGGGCGCGCGGCTGCTGCTGGCGGCGGGAATGCCCGCGATGCGGGCCAAGAGCGTGGCGCTGACCGGCTATCTCATCGAGCTGGCCGACGCCTGGCTGGTCCCGCTCGGCTGCAGCATCGCCACGCCCCGGCAGGCCAGCCGGCGCGGCGGCCACGTCAGCTTCTGCCACCCGGAGGCCGAACGGATCGTCGAGCAGCTGGCCACAGCGGGCATCATCACCGACTACCGCACGCCCGAGCGGTTCCGGTTCGGCCTGCCCCCGCTCACCACGCGGTTCACCGACGTCTGGGACGCGGCGGCCGCCGTCCCCGACCTCATCGCGGCCAGGGGGGACGGGGCCCGTGACTGAACACGTCAGCTACGCCGGCTACCTGCGGCTGGACCAGCTGCTCAGCGCACAGCAGCCCCGGTCGGACGAGCACGACGAGATGCTGTTCATCGTCATCCACCAGATCTACGAGCTGTGGTTCAAGCAGCTGCTGCACGAGCTGGCCAGGCTGCAGGCCCAGCTGGAGGCGGCCGAGACCACGCACGCCATGCGCACGATGCGGCGGACCCTGGCCATCCTGAAGATCGTGGTGGCCCAGCTCGACGTGCTGGAGACCATGACGCCCACCCAGTTCACCCGGTTCCGTGACATGCTCGGGACCTCGAGCGGCTTCGAGTCCGCGCAGTTCCGCGAGCTGGAGGCGGTGCTGGGGCGGCGGGACCGGATGATGGTGGCGCAGTATCCGCAGGGCAGCCCCGAGCGGGACCGGATCACGGCCGCGATGGCCCGCCCGTCGCTGTTCGACTCGTTCCTGCGCTACCTGGACGGCCAGGGCTACGACGTGCCCGCGGCCGTGCGGGACCGCGACGTCAGAGCGCCGCTGGCGGCCTCGGACGCGGTGCAGCAGGTGCTGAAGCAGGTCTACGACGACGACACCGACGCGACCGCGGTGTGCGAGCTGCTCGTCGACCTCGACGAGGGCATGCAGGAGTGGCGGTACCACCACATCAAGATGGTGCAGCGGACCATCGGCGGCCGCCGCGGCACCGGCGGCTCGGCCGGGGCCATCTACCTGGAGACCACACTGGGCACGCCGACCTTCCCCGACCTGTGGGATATGCGGAGCCTGGGGTAACGGGGGTGATCGGGCTGCTCGGCGGGTAACGCCCGGGCTTCCCTGGGTACGGGCACCGGACCGGAAGAGTTGGCCGATGGCCCGGGATTACCGGCCGTGGCGTCGGCGGAGGCGTCGGCGGAGGCCGGCTCGGCCAGTTCGACGCGGTTGCGGCCCTGCCGCTTGGCCACGTACAGGGCCGCGTCGGCGAGGCGCTCGAGCCGGTCCAGGGTGCTCGCGTGGCCGGGGAAGCCGGCGACGCCGATGGAGACCGTGACCGGCACGTCGGTGCCCGGTATGGTGACCTCGGCGATCGTCGCCCGGACACGTTCGGCGATCTCGAGGGCCGCGGCGATATCGGTGTCGGGCAGCAGGACCGCGAACTCCTCTCCGCCGTTGCGTCCGGCGAAGTCCCCGGCCCGCAGCACGCTGCGCAGCGCGGTGCCGACGCCCGCCAGGACCTGGTCCCCTTCGGCATGCCCGTACTGGTCGTTGACCTGCTTGAAGTGGTCCAGGTCGAGCAGGAGCAGCGCGAGCGGGGCGCTGGTCGCCGCGGCCTGCGCGAACGTCCGTTTCAGCGCGTCGGTGACCGCCCGCTTGTTGGGCAGCCCGGTCAGGCCGTCGGTCGCGGCGCGGATCTCCGCGACGGCCAGGTTGCGCAGGTTCGCCAGCACGGGCGCCGCCTGGCTGACCGACTCGTGGATCCGCTGCTTTTCGGCCTCCGAATAGGGAGCTGGGCGGCTGAGCAGGACCGAGCCGATCACCTCGCCCCCGACCATGAGCGGGACGCACGACGAGACCCCCGAAGCGACGGTGCAGATCGCGCAGGTGAGCAGGCCCGGCCGCTCGCCGATCTGGCGGTGCGTCCGGCCCGACCGGACCGCCAGGCACGAGTGCGGCACTGCGCCGCGCAAGGTCCCGGCCAGCGGCGAGCCGGCCGGCAGGGGCGTGACCGCCTCCAGCCGGTCCGCGCTGTTGTTCCGGTTGAGCACCACGACGGTGGCCGTGGTCAGGAAGCGCTCGAGGTGGCGCTGGAGGAGCCGGTACGCCTCGTCCTCGCCGTTCGCGAGCTGCAGGGTATCCGCGAACTCCGCCTGGTCCTGGACAGGGTCCAGGCTCCGGCGGATGCGCCGGATCTCGTGCCACAGGGAGAGCCAGGCGATCGCGATGCCTGCGGCCGCCGTGCCGAGGATGAGATCGATGGCCCGGTCCGCGGCCACGGACGCGGCCGCGTGATCGGCGCGTGCGTCGCTGAGCTCCTTCAGGGTGAGCTGGTCGAGGTGGGCGCTGACCGGCTGGTAGGCGGCGGTCAGCTGGGCGGCGAGCGCCGCGGCCGGCGGGGCCATCAGGTCCGCCGGGCCGAGCAGGTCACGGACGGCGGTCCACTGCCGGATGAACAGGGCCAGGTCGGCGCGCTCGGCCGGCGGATCGCCGGCGTGCAGTTGCTGCAGCGAGAACAGCTCCGCGTCGATCCCGGGGAGCAGGCTGGTGTCGAGCGTGCCGAGGAGCCGGGATCTCGTCGCGGGATCGGCGGCCCGCAGGGCGCCCTCGCCGGTGGCGTACGCCGCGTCCATCTCCCGGGCCATCTGGTTCGTCGCCACCGCGGTGTCGAGCTCGCCGCCCGCGATCACCTTTCCCTGGTACGTGGCCGACCGGATGCCCAGTATGCCGATGGCGGCCACCGCGACCACCAGGAGCGTGCCAAAGAGCGCGACCAGCGTACGTCGATTCATCTCTACCTAACCGGCAAGCCAGCCATAAATGCATTTACCCTGCTCATCATAATGGCAAGCGGCTGATACAACTGACTTTCCGTTATCCCGCTAATTCCGCATTTATTCCCGCATGAACTGCGAAATCAGCGAAATAAAAAAGAGACAGATAGCCCGTCATGGGGCGGGAACCGCGGTCGTTCGGTAAAAGGTTTACTCCCATTCGATGGTGGCGGGGGTAACGGGGGTGATCGAGCTGCTCGGCGGGTAACGCCCGGGCTTCGCTGGGTACGGGCACCGGACCGGAAGAGTTGGCCGATGGCCCGGGATTACCGGCCGGGACGTCGGCCGTGGCGTCGGCGGAGGCCGGCTCGGCCAGTTCGACGCGGTTGCGGCCCTGCCGCTTGGCCACGTACAGGGCCGCGTCGGCGAGGCGCTCGAGCCGGTCCAGGGTGCTCGCGTGGCCGGGGAAGCCGGCGACGCCGATGGAGACCGTGACCGGCACGTCGGTGCCCGGTATGGTGACCTCGGCGATCGTCGCCCGGACACGTTCGGCGATCTCGAGGGCCGCGGCGATATCGGTGTCGGGCAGCAGGACCGCGAACTCCTCTCCGCCGTTGCGTCCGGGGAAGTCCCCGGCCCGCAGCACGCTGCGCAGCGCGGTGCCGACGCCCGCCAGGACCTGGTCCCCTTCGGCATGCCCGTACTGGTCGTTGACCTGCTTGAAGTGGTCCAGGTCGAGCAGGAGCAGCGCGAGCGGGGCGCTGGTCGCCGCGGCCTGCGCGAACGTCCGTTTCAGCGCGTCGGTGACCGCCCGCTTGTTGGGCAGCCCGGTCAGGCCGTCGGTCGCGGCGCGGATCTCCGCGACGGCCAGGTTGCGCAGGTTCGCCAGCACGGGCGCCGCCTGGCTGACCGACTCGCGGATCTGCTGCTCCTCGGCCTCCGAATAGGGAGCCGGGCGGCTGAGCAGGACCGAGCCGATCACCTCGCCGCCGACCATGAGCGGGACGCACGACGAGGAACCGGGCACCGGGGCGCACACCGGGCAGGACAGCAGGGGCGGCCGCCCGCCGCCCTCGCTGTGCGCCCGGCCGGACCGCACCGCCAGGCACGAGCGCGGCTCCGCGCCGCGCAGGGTCCCGGCCAGCGGCGAGCCGGGCGGCAGCGGCGTGACCGCCTCCAGCCGGTCCGCGCTGTTGTTCCGGTTGAGCACCACGGCCACGGTGGCCGGCAGCGAGCGCTCCAGGTGGCGCTGCAGCAGCCGGTGCGCCTCGTCCTCGCCGTTCGCGAGCTGCAGGGTATCCGCGAACTCCGCCTGGTCCTGGCTGGGCTCCAGGCTCCGGCGGATGCGCCGCAACCCGTACCGCAGCAACAGCAGGCCGATCACCAGGTCGAGCACCGTGAAGCCGACGAATATGCCGGTGGCCTCCGCCGCACCGGTCGCGGCCCGCGCGTGGTCGGCCCGCGCGTCGTTCACCTCCTTCATGATCAGCCGGCCCAGGTGCGCGCTGACCGGCTGGTAGGCGGCGGTCAGCTGGGCGGCGAGCGACCCGGCGGGCTGAGCGGTGAGGTCGTACGAGCTGAGCAGGTCACGGACGGCGGTCCACTGCCGGATGAACAGGGCCAGGTCGGCGCGCTCGGCCGGCGGGTCGCCGGCGTGCAGCCGTTCCAGCGAGAACAGCTCAGCGTCGACCGCGGGCAGCAGGCTGGTGTAGAGCGAACCGGTCAGCCGGGACCGCTCCGCGGGCTGGGTGGCCAGGGCGGCCTGTTCCCCGGTGGCGTACGCGGCGTCGATGTCCCGGGCCAGCTGGTTGGTCACGATCGCGGTGGTCAGCTCGTCGCCCGCGATCGCATTGCCCAGGCTGGTGGCCGAGCGGGTGCTCAGGATGCCGCCGACGGCCATCCCGGACACCACGAGCCCGAGCGCGACGAAAAGCGTGACGAGCGAGCGGGTCGCGGCCCTAGCGAGCGTGCGCATTCATTTCTACCTAACCCGGCGGCCGACCTGGAAGAATTCGCGCTGGTCACCTTATGGGAAAGCAGCCGACATAAATAGAATACCCGGCGGGAAATGCTCCGCCCGCTGTGCGCAATTTTATTCTATATCCGCCCAATGCGGCATTTGTGGCGCATTGGCGTCTGCCCGGGCGCAAGCGGGCCGGGTGGCACGCGGGGGGCTGGGGCATGCACCACGGACCGTTCGGCAGAAAGGTCTTTACTCCCACTCGATGGTGGCGGGGGGTTTGCTGGTCACGTCGAGGACGACCCGGTTGACCTCGGGGACCTCGTTGGTGACCCGGGTGGAGATCCGGGCCAGCAGGTCGGCGGGCAGCCGGGCCCAGTCGGCGGTCATGGCGTCCTCGCTGGTCACCGGGCGGAGCACCAGCGGGTGGCCGTAGCTGCGGCCGTCACCTTGCACCCCGACGGAACGCACGTCGGCCAGCAGCACCACCGGGCACTGCCAGACCTCCTCGTCCAGCCCGGCGGCCGACATCTCCTCGCGGACGATGGCGTCGGCCGCGCGGAGGACCGCGAGCCGTTCGGCGGTGACCTCGCCGACGATCCTGATGGCCAGGCCGGGGCCGGGGAACGGCTGGCGGCGGACGATGGCCTGCGGCAGGCCGAGCTCGGACCCGACCCGGCGCACCTCGTCCTTGAACAGCAAGCGCAGCGGCTCGACCAGGCGGAACTTCAGGTCGTCGGGCAGGCCGCCCACGTTGTGGTGGGATTTGATGTTGGCCGCGCCGGTGCCGCCGCCTGATTCGACCACGTCGGGGTACAGGGTGCCCTGGACCAGGAACTCGCACGCCTCACCGTGCTCCCCCGCCTCGGCGGTGATCTCCCGGGCGGCCCGCTCGAAGGCGCGGATGAACTCGCGGCCGATGATCTTCCGCTTCTGCTCCGGGTCGGTGACCCCGGCCAGCGCGGACACGAACGCGCCGGCCTCGTTCGCCACCTTGAGCCGGACCCCGGTGGCGGCCACGAAGTCCTGCTCGACCTGCTCCGCCTCGCCCTGGCGCAGCAGCCCATGATCGACGAACACGCAGGTCAGCCGGTCGCCGATGGCCCGCTGGACCAGCGCGGCGGCCACCGCGGAGTCCACGCCGCCGGATAGCCCGCAGATCGCGCGGGAGTCGCCGACCTGCTCGCGGATCGCCGCTATCTGCTCCTCGACGATGTTCAGCATGGTCCAGGACGGGCGGCAGCCGGCCAGTTCCAGGAACCGGGCCAGGACCCGGGTGCCGTGTTCGGTGTGCAGGACCTCGGGGTGGAACTGGACGCCGAACAGGCGGCTCCTGGGGTTCTCCACCGCCGCCACCGGGGTGGCGGACGTGCGCGCGGTCACCGCGAAGCCCGGCGGCGGCGCGGTGCAGGTGTCGCCGTGCGACATCCACACCTGCATCCTGGCCGGCAGCCCGGCCAGCAACATCCCCCCCGACAGGGGGGCCCCAGGGGGTATGGGGGGCTGGGTAGGCCCCCCATAATCAGGGGGGCCGAGGGGGTCTGGGGGGAAAGGTTTCCCCCCAGGATCAGGGGGGGTGTGGGGGGGATCGTCCCCCCGAGACAACAGAGTTCTACCGTACTCAGCGGTGCCGGTGCGGGCCACGGTCCCGCCCAGCTCCGCCACCATCAGCTGGAAGCCGTAGCAGATGCCCAGCACGGGCACGCCCGCGGTCAGCAGCCCGGCCGGCGCGGGCGGGGCGCCCTCGGCGTAGACCGAGGACGGGCCGCCGGACAGGATGATGGCCTTCGGCGCTCTGGCCAGCATCTGCTCGGCCGGCATGGTGGACGGGACGATCTCGGAGTAGACGTGGCACTCGCGCACCCGCCGCGCGATCAGCTGCGCGTACTGCGCGCCGAAGTCAACGACCAGTACGGTATCGAAGCCGCCGGGCACGCGGGCCGCCTTTCTTGAGTCAGCAGAGCGTTAATCAGCAGAGCCTTAGTCAGCAGAGCATCAGGAGCTGCCATCCTGCGGAGCCTCCGAGTCTAGCCGCACCTGACCTGCGGAAACCGCCGAATTAGCGGGGACCGGGGGCGCGGGTTCCGGGGTGACGCGGAGGCGGGCGACGCGGCGGCCGTCGAGCTCGGTCACGGTGATCGTGTGGCCCGCGACCTGCACGCTGGCACCGACCGAGGGCAGGTCGCCGAGGGCGGCGAGCACGTAGCCGGCGGCGGTCTCGTAGGGGCCTTCGGGCAGGGCGACGCCGGTCTGCTCGGCGAACTCGTCCAGGTTGAGCAGGCCGTCCACCTCCACCGCGCCGCCGCGCAGGGTGGTGGCCTGGCCCTGCTCGGTGTCGTACTCATCCCTGATGTCGCCGATCAGCTCCTCGACCAGGTCTTCCAGGGTGACGATGCCGGCCGTGCCGCCGTAGTCGTCGACCACGATGGCCAGGTGGGCCCGCTCGCGCCGCATCTCGGACAGCGAGGACAGCACGGTCTTGCTGATGGGCAGGAACTTCACCGGCCGGCTGATCCGGGCCACCGGCACCGTCCGGTTGGTCACGCTCGGCCCGAACAGGTCCCTGACGTGCACGAAGCCGACCACGTTGTCGTAGCTATCCTGGTAGACGGGCAGCCGTGAGTGCGGGACGCTGGCCGCGATGGCGGCCGCCTCGGCCACCGTGGTCTCGGCGTCCAGGAACACCACCTCGGTGCGGGGTACCAGCACCTCGCGGATCTGCCGCTTCCCGGCGTCGAAGACCTCACCCACGATGTGCCGCTCATCCTGGCTGAGCGCCTGCGCTCCGGTGACCAGGTCGCGCAGCTCCTGTTCGGTCATGGCCTGGCGGCCGACCCGGGGGTCGCCGCCCAGGATGGCCACGATCAGGTTGGTGGACCTGGTCAGCAGCCACACGACCGGGCGGGCCAAGGTGGCGATCCGGTCCAGCAGCGGCGCGGCCAGCAGCGACAGCCGGGACGCGCGCTGCAGACCGATCCGCTTGGGCGCCAGCTCGCCGAGCACCAGGCTGACGAAGGTGATGCAGATGGTCACGACCACGAACGACAAGGTGGCCGCCCAGCCTGCCGACAGGTGCTGCCTGACCAGCCAGGACCTGAGGAACCCGGCCAGCGTGGCGGCGCCGTAGGCGCCGGAGACCAGGGTGGCCAGGGTCACGCCGATCTGCACGGCGGAGAAGAACCGGTTCGGGTCGCTGGCCAGCCGGGCCGCCTTCTGGCCGCGGCGGCCCCGCTTGGCCAGGGCCCGGATCTGCCCCTCGCGCAGCGAGACCAGCGCCATCTCCGACGCCGAGAAGAACCCCCCGATACACACGATGACCAGGACGATGATGATGTCCAGGACGATCTTGCTCATTCCTGTCTGCCCCCGGGCCGCCCGGCACAGATGTGTCTGGCCAGTGTAGACCGGATAGCGTATGGGACCCGTGGGCACACACTCAATCTGGAAGATCTGGAAGGCGAGCGGGCGGCTCGCCGACGGGCGCGAGATCATCTATTTCGACGAGACGCCCGGCCTGGATCGTGCCCTGACCCGGGACAGCAGGCCGCTGGCGCCGCGCCCGCCGGGTCCGCCGGGGCCCACCGGGTCGGCCCCTACCGGGTCAGCGGAGCAGGGCATCCGCTGGGACCCGCTGGCCGGGGAGTGGGTGGTGATCGCCGCCGCCCGCCAGGACCGCACGTTCCTGCCGCCGCCCGAGGCGTGCCCGCTGGACCCGTCCGCGCCGGGACGGCCGACCGAGATCCCGGCCGCCAGCTACGACGTGGTGGTGTTCGAGAACAGGTTCCCCTCGCTGCGCGAGCCGCTCGGCCGGTGCGAGGTGGTCTGCTTCACCTCCGACCACGACGCCTCGTTCGCCCAGCTGACCCCGCGGCGGGTGCGCACCGTGCTCGAAGCCTGGATCGACCGGACCGAGGTGCTCGGCGCCCGGCCGGAAACACGGCAGGTGTACTGCTTCGAGAACCGGGGCGAGGAGATCGGCGTCACGCTGCACCACCCGCACGGCCAGATCTACGCCTTCCCGTTCGTCACCCCGCGCACCGAGCAGATGCTGACGCAGGCCGGCCGCTACGCCGGGGGCAACCTGTTCGACGACCTGGTCGCCGCCGAACTGCGGGCCGGGACGCGCATCGTGACCCGCAACGAGCACTGGGTCGCGTTCGTGCCCGAGGCGGCGCGCTGGCCCTATGAGGTGCGCATCTTCCCCGCGGTCCGGGTGCCTGACCTGCCGGCGCTGGACGAGGCGGCGCGGGCGGCGTTCGGGCCGCTGTACCTGGACGTGCTGCGGCGGTTCGACGGGCTGTTCGGCCGGCCCGCCCCGTACATCGCCGCCTGGCACCAGGCGCCGGCCGCGGACCCGCACGCGCGCCGCCTGTTCGGGGCCCACCTTCAGGTACTGTCGGTCCGGCGCGCGGCCGGCAAGCTGAAGTACCTGGCCGGCACGGAATCCGGGATGGGCGTGTGGATCAGCGACATCGTCCCTGAACAAGCGGCAGAGCGACTGCGGGAGGCATCGTGAGAGTGCTGGTCACCGGCGGGGCCGGGTACATCGGCAGCGTGGTCGCCGCGCAGCTGGTCGCGGCCGGGCACGAGGTCACCGTGCTCGATGACCTGTCCACCGGGCACGCCGACGCGGTGCCGGCCGGGGCCACCTTCGTCAAGGGCACGCTGCGCGACTGCGCCGCCGAGGTGCTGGCCGACGGCACCGACGGGGTGCTGCACTTCGCGGCCAGGTCGCTGGTCGGCGAGTCGGTCGCCGAGCCCGCCAAATACTGGTCGAGCAACCTGGGCGGCAGCGTGGCGCTGCTGGAGGCGATGCGCGAGATCGGCGTGCGCACCATCGTGTTCTCCTCCACCGCCGCGGTCTACGGCGAGCCGGAGCGCACGCCGGTCGCCGAGACCGACCCCACCCGCCCGACCAACCCCTACGGCGCGTCCAAGCTGGCCGTGGACACCACGCTGACCGAGTTCGCCCGGCTCTACGGGTTCAGCGCGACCAGCCTGCGCTACTTCAACGTGGCCGGCGCGCACCGGGCCGGCGACGGCGCCTGGTTCGGCGAGCGGCACCACCCGGAGACCCACCTGATCCCCGCCGTGCTGGCCGCGGCGTCGGCCGGGCAGCGGGTGCAGATCTTCGGCGACGACTACCCCACCCCGGACGGGACCTGCATCCGCGACTACATCCACGTCACCGACCTGGCCGACGCTCATCTGCGGGCGCTGGCCGCGGGCCGGCCCGGCCAGCACCGGGTCTACAACCTCGGCAACGGGACCGGCTTCTCGGTCCGCCAGGTCATCGACGTGTGCGCCGAGGTCACCGGCATCGCGATCGGCACCGAGATGACACTGCGCCGTCCCGGCGACCCGGCGGTGCTGGTCGCCTCGTCCGAGCGGATCCAGGCCGAGCTCGGCTGGCACGCCCGCCGGGACCTGCGCGACATGGCCGCCGACGCCTGGGAGTTCGCCCAGGCGCGCCCGGCCCGGTGAGCGAGCCGAAGGGCGCCGGCGGCGAGTGGACTGAGGAGCGACGAAGGAGCGACGAGGGAACGAGCCGCCTTAAGGGCGCCCGGGAGGCGAGCGAGCCAGTAAACAGAGCCGCCGAGCTGTTCGGAACGTGCTTCGGCGGCTCGCCGGACGGCGTCTGGCGGGCGCCGGGCCGGGCCAACCTGATGGGCGAGCATACCGACTACAACCAGGGCTACGTGCTCCCGTTCGCGCTCGGCCAGGGCATCGCGGCCGCCGCCGCCCGGCGGCCCGGCCGGGCCGGCCGGCCCGGCCGCTGGCTCGTGCTGTGCTCGCGCCAGGAACCCGGGGCCGTGGTGGCGGCCGACCTGGACGGCCTGGCCCCGGGCCAGGTCACCGGCTGGGCCGCCTACCCGGCCGGGGTGGCCTGGGCCCTGGAGGCGGCCGGCTACCGGCTGCCCGGCGCGTGCCTGGCCATCGACTCCGACCTGCCCGCGGGGGCGGGCCTGTCCTCCTCGGCCGCGCTGGAATGCGCCGCAGCGCTGGCCCTGACCGAACTGGCCGGGCTGGACATCGCCCGCCCCGAGCTGGCCGCGATCGCCCAGCGGGCCGAGAACGAGTTCGCCGGGGTGCCGTCCGGCATCATGGACCAGTCCGCGTCGCTGCTTGGCCGGCGCGGGCACGCGCTGCTGCTCGACTGCCGCTCGCTGGCGACCGCCCAGGTGCCGTTCGAGCCCGCCGCGGCCGCCGCCCGGCTGCTGCTGGTCAACACCCGGGCCGAGCACGAGCTGAGCACCGGGGAGTACGGCCGGCGCCGGGCCGAATGCGAGCTGGCCGCCGCCGAGCTGGGCGTTCCTTCTCTTCGGTACCTAACGGACCCGGCTGATGCGGAACGGCTGGCCGATCCGGTCCTGCGGCGGCGCGCCCGGCATGTGATCACCGACAACCAGCGGGTGCTCAACGTGGTCGCCCTGCTCAACGAGGCTGGGCTCACCGGGGCCGGCCCGGACGCCTACCCGCGGATCGGGCGGCTGCTGACCCGGGCGCACGAGTCGCTGCGGGACGACTTCGAGATCTCCTGGCCGGAGGCGGACGTGGCGGTGGACGCCGCGCTGGCGGCGGGGGCGCTGGGGGCCCGGATGATCGGCGGCGGGTTCGGCGGTTCGGTGCTGGCGCTGGTGCGCGACGACGCGGCGGATGGGGTACGGTCCGCGGTGGCGGACGCGTTCGCCAGGCGCTCGTGGGTGGCGCCGGAGTTCCTCGAAGCGGTTCCCTCGGCCAGCGGCGGGCGGGTGGAATAGCAGGAAGCTCTGGCCAGCTCATTAGGAGGCATCAGTGCGGGTACATGACGAGGCAGCGCAGATCGCGGGCGAGATCGCCGGGCTGCGGCACGCGATCCACCGGGAGCCGGAGATCGGCCTGGACCTGCCGAAGACGCAGGCGAAGGTGCTGGCCGCGCTGGACGGGCTGCCGCTGGAGATCAGCACCGGCCGGGATCTGTCCTCGGTGACCGCGGTCCTGCGCGGGGGGAAGGGGCCGGTGGTGCTGCTGCGCGGCGACATGGACGCGCTGCCCGTCACCGAACAGACGCAGCTGCCCTACGCGTCGCGGGTCCCCGGGGCCATGCACGCCTGCGGTCACGACCTGCACACCGCGATGCTGGCCGGCGCGGCCAAGCTGCTGTCGGCCCGGCGGGCCGAGCTGGCCGGCACCGTGATCTTCATGTTCCAGCCGGGCGAGGAGGGCTACGCCGGCGCCCGGCACATGATCGAGGAGGGGGTCCTGGAGGCCGCGGGTGAGCGCCCGGTCGCCGCCTACGGCCTGCACGTGACGTCGCAGCGGCTGCCCTGCGGCACGTTCTCCACCCGGCCCGGCGCGATGCTGGCCGCTGCCGACCAGATCACCGTGACCGTGCACGGGCACGGCGGCCACGCCTCAATGCCGCACCGGGCCGCGGACCCGATCCCGGTCGCGTGCGAGATGGTGACCGCGCTGCAGACGCTGGTGACCAGGAAGTTCGACGTGTTCGACCCGGTGGTGATCACCGTGGGCAGCTTCCACGCGGGCACCACCGACAACGTGATCCCGGACCAGGCCAGGTTCCTGGCTACCGCCCGTTCGTTCAGCCAGCAGTCCCGGAGCGCACTGGCCGAGCTGGTGCCGCGGCTGATCGGGGACATCGCCCGAGCCCACGGGCTGACCGCCGAGGCCGTTTACGCCGCCGAGTACCCGGTGACCATCAACGACGCGGCCGAGGCGATGTTCGCGGCGGAGGTGATCGCCGGGACGTTCGGGCCGGAACGCGCCGAGCTGGCCGAGTTCCCGATCACCGGGGCCGAGGACTTCTCGTTCGTGCTGGAGCAGGTGCCGGGGGCGTTCGTCTTCCTGGGTGCTTGCCCGCCCGGGACCGACCCGCTGACCGCGCCGACCAACCACTCGGCGTACGCGGTATTCGACGACGCAGCCCTGGCCGACGGCACGGCCCTGTACGCCGAACTGGCCCTGCGCCGCCTGGCCCAGGCGGGATACGGGGGACCGGTCAGCCCCCCGTGATCGGGGGGCCGGGGGGGTACGGGGGACCGGTCAGCCCCCCCGTGACGGGGGGCCGGGGGGTATGGGGGGCGGGCAGCCCCCCCATGGCGGGGGGCCAGGGGGTATGGGGGGCGGGCAGCCCCCCGTGACCGGGGGCCGGGGGGTATGGGGGGCGGGCAGCCCCCCATGGCGGGGGGTCACCGGGGGGTCGTCCCCCGGGGATAACAGAGCGGCTACGTCGGCTTGCTTGGCGCGGACGGCTTCGGCGGCGGCGCGCAGGCCGGCCAGTTCGGCCTCGGTCAGGTCGCGTTCGACGATGCGGCGGATGCCGGTCGCGCCGATCTCGGCTTCGACGCCCAGGTAGACGCCGGAGATCCCGTACTCGCCGTCCAGCCAGGCGCACACCGGCAAGATCGCGCCCGAGTCCTCGGCCACGGCGCGGGCCATCCGGGCCGCGGCGGCGGACGGGGCGTAGTAGGCCGAGCCGGTCTTCAGCAGCGCGACGATCTCGCCGCCGCCGTTCCTGGTCCTGGTGACCAGCTGCTCGACCTCGTCGGCGGGCATCAGGTCGGCCAGCGGCCGGCCGTCGACCGTGCAGGCCGAGGGCACCGGCACCATGGTGTCGCCGTGCGAGCCCAGGGTCAGGGTGCGCACCGAGCCGACCGGGACGCCCAGCTTCTCGGCCACGAAGTAGCTGAACCGGGCGGTGTCGAGCATGCCGGCCTGGCCCATGACCCGGTGCGCCGGGAAGCCGGACACCTTGGCGGCCAGCGCCGTCATCTCGTCCAGCGGGTTGGACACCACGATCAGCACCGCGTCAGGGGCGTACTTGGCGACGTTCTCCACCACGTTCCTGACGATCTTGGCGTTGGTCTCGATCAGGTCCATCCGGCTCATGCCCGGCTTGCGCGGCAGGCCCGCGGTGACGATCACGATGTCCGACCCGGCGAGCGCCTCGTAGCCCTCGCCCCCGGCGCCCGTGGTCTGGCCGGTCACCTTGGTCTCGAAGCCCTCGACCGGGCGCGACTGGTTCATGTCCAGGGCCAGCCCCTCGGGCTTGCCCGCGATGATGTCGGTGAGCACGACCTCGTCGAAGATGTCGTACTCGGCCAGCCGCTGCGCGGTGGTCGAGCCGTAGAACCCGGCGCCGACGACGGTGACCTTGCCGGAACGTGCCATAAGGGACAACTCCTTCGTCCGTGAAGCGTGAGAGCGGCCCGGAGCACCCGCCACGGCCCGTTCGGGAGAATGATCTTCTTAAGAATTCATCGCGTGGCGCAGGTTGTGGTCCAGCGCGTTGAGGAACTCCTGGGTGTTCAGGAACGGGGTGCGGGAACCGACCAGCAGGGCGAGATCCTTGGTCATCTTGCCCTCCTCGATGGTGTGCACGCAGACATCCTCCAGTGTGCGGCCGAACAGCGCGACCGCGGGAGTGCCGTCCAGCTTGCCGCGGTGCTCCAGGCCCCGGGTCCAGGCGAAGATGGACGCCACCGGGTTGGTGGAGGTGGGCTGGCCCTGCTGGTGCTGCCGGTAGTGCCTGGTCACGGTGCCGTGCGCGGCCTCGGCCTCCACCGTGCGGCCGTCCGGCGTCATCAGCACGCTGGTCATCAGGCCGAGCGAGCCGAAGCCCTGGGCCACCACGTCGGACTGGACGTCGCCGTCGTAGTTCTTGCAGGCCCAGACGATGCCGCCGTCCCACTTGAGCACCTGGGCCACCATGTCGTCGATCAGCCGGTGCTCGTAGGTGATCTTGGCCGCCTCGAAGTCGGCCTTGAACTCGGACTCGAAGACCTCGGCGAAGATGTCCTTGAACCGGCCGTCGTAGGCCTTCAGGATCGTGTTCTTGGTGGACAGGTACAGCGGGAACCTGCGGTCGAGCGCGTAGCGCATCGTGGCCCGGGCGAAGTCGCGGATCGAGTCGTCGAAGTTGTACATGGCCATGGCCACGCCGCCGCCGGTGAAGGAGGCCACTTCCATCTCGATGGGCTGCCGGGGATTGGCACTGCTGCCGTCGGCGGGGACGTAGGTGATGGTCACCGTGCCCGGGCCGGGCACCACGAAGTCGCTGGCCTTGTACTGGTCCGCGTGCGCGTGACGGCCGATGATGATCGGCTTGGTCCAGCTCGGCACCAGCCGCGGGATGTTGGAGACCACGATCGGCTCGCGGAAGATAACGCCGCCGAGGATGTTGCGGATGGTGCCGTTCGGCGACCGCCACATCTTCTTCAGGCCGAACTCGGCCACCCGGGCCTCGTCCGGGGTGATGGTGGCGCACTTCACCCCCACGCCGTGCCGCTGGATGGCGTGCGCGGCGTCGATCGTCACCTGGTCGTCGGTGGCGTCGCGGTTTTCGATGCCGAGGTCGTAGTACTCCAGCTCGATGTCCAGGTAGGGCAGGATCAGCTGGTCCTTGATGTTCTGCCAGATAATCCGCGTCATCTCGTCGCCGTCGAGTTCGACGACGGGGTTCGCTACCTTGATCTTGGGCATGTTCTGTCCGGTTCCCTTCCTGTACCGCTGCTCATGACAGCATCAGCGCGACCACGAGCACCGCGGTACCGAAGACCGCGAAACCCGCCACGTCAGAGGCCTTCCCCCGCGACGACAGCGGCCCCGCGTAACGCGAGGGCAGCAGCAGCCTGGCCACCGCGGCCACCAGCAGCGCGCCGCCGACCAGCACCGTCCCGCGGACCGCGAGCCGTGATCCGTACCAGGCGGCGGCCAGCCCGATGGCCACGCCCGCCAGCGCGATCAGGCAGGACAGCCAGGCCAGGACGGAAAGCGCGGGGTTCTTGCGGTCCCCGTGGCCTCTGGGGTCCCTGGGGTTTGTGGGGTTTCTGGGGTTTCTGGGGTCGTGGGCCAGCTGGGGGTCATGCGGCGCATTCTGTGCCCCGGGGTAGCCCTGATGGTGAACGGGCGACGGCGCGGCGGCGCCGGCCAGCCCGGTCAGTCCCCAGTCAGGACCAGCGCCCGTCGCGCCGGCTTTCGCCGGCCTATTCGCCATGCATGTGCCTCCAGGCTTTCCGCAGCGAAGTTTACCGGGGGCCGGGCCGGACCGGGGCGCGCGCCGTACCTCGATCCGAATTGCAATCAGGGCGTAAGAACCGTGACACGAGGGGTGACCTAATGGTGAGATATCACTAACGGCTCCGTTAGGCGGGAGGCTCTCCGTGGATACACCGTTTCTCCGCGTTGAGGAAAGCGGCGAGATTGTCGCGCTGAGCGGGGAAGTGACAACTGTCGGGCGCGGCCGGGGCGTCGACATACGCCTCGATGACCCGAGCGTATCCCGGCTGCACGCCGAACTGGTGCGCCGCGGGCCCTATGTATACGTCGTTGACCTCGGTTTATCACGGAACGGCACCAGAGTTAACGGACGGCCCATCGCCCGCCGGGTCCTGGACGAGGGCGATGTGCTGAGCTTCGGCGCGGCCCGCTGCCGGATCGGCGGGATCCCGCACGAGGACCTCAGCGAGGAGGCGGAGCTGCGGCGTTCGGCGGCGCCTGAGCTGACCAGGCGGGAGATCGACGTGCTCACCTCGCTGTGCCGTCCCGCCCTGTCCGACGAGGCGTTCGCGCTGCCCGCCACCGCCCACGAGATCGCCGCCGACCTGGTGGTGACCGAGGCCGCGGTCAAGCAGCACCTGCTGCGGCTGTACCAGAAGTTCCGGGTGCCGGAAGGGCCGAACCGGCGGACCAGGCTGGCCAACGAGGTGGTGGCGCTCGGGCTGGTCAAGCCGATGCCGCCGGCCGACGTGGGCGAGACCTCAGGCGCGAACGTGCCTGACCAGCCAGCCCGCCGTCGACGAGACCAGCCCGGATAGATGCGGCAGGTGGCCGGTGGTGAACGGCCAGCCGTGCAGTGCAGGCAGCCACGGGGCAGGCAGCCACGGGGCAGGCAGGTGCGGGGCGGTCACCGGCCAGTAGTAGGGCGCCTGGGACGCGGCGAAGATGACCGCGGCCGCGGCCACCGCCCAGGCCACGCCGATGAGCACGGCGGCGGACAGGCGGCTCCGCGACACGGCGCTGGCCATCCGGTTCAGCTGCCGCCGCGGGCGGCGCGAGCCCGGGCCGACGCCGTACCAGGCCACTATGGCGGCTGCCGCGTACGAGCCCGCCCGCGGCAGCGACAGGCCATGGGTCACGGCCAGCGTGGCCACGTAGACGGCCGCGGCTACGGCGAAGGCCAGCGGGGCCAGCAGCGCCTCGGTGAGCAGAGCTCGGGCCACCGACAGCGGCGCGGTGACCACCACCACGACCAGGTCGCTGGCCCGCGGCCCGCGCACCGACCGGCGCACGGCCAGCGCGCTCTGGGCCCGGTCGGCCGCGCGGAGCAGGGTGATCACGGCCAGCGAGAACAGCAGCCCGGCCACGGGCAGCACCACGGTCACCGCCACGGCGGCCACCATGAAGGCCAGGCCGATGGTCGTCCCGCGGCCCGGTGAGGCCTGGGAGGCCTGGGGGGCCTGGGGGGCCTGGGAGGCCTGGGGGGCCTGGGGGGCCTGGGGGGCCTGGGGCGGTTGAGGGGCTTGTGGGACGCGGGATGCCGTGGCGGGCGTGGGGGGCGTGGGGGGCCGGGCGGCGGCAGGTGCGAAGGCAACGGGGGCCGGGACGCCGCGGGGCGGGGCTCCGCGGGGCGGGGCGCCGGGGGGCGGGAACGGGGCGTAGCCCACCGGGGGCAGCAGGTCGGCGACGTCGCGGGCGGCCTGCTTGGGGCCGGGATAGGCCGGGCCGGGCGCCTTGGCGCCGCGCTTCCTGTTCTTCCTGCCGTTGCTGACGTTGCTGACGTTGCTGACGTTGCTGACGTTGCTGGCGCCGTTCGGGACGGCGGTCGGGGCCGGGTTCGCGGCCGGCGGGCTCGCGCTCATGGCCGGGAGGCTGAGGCCGCTGGCCTGGGCGCTCAGCCAGTCGGCCGACGGGCGGTGGGCCGGGTCCCTGGCCAGCGCGGCGGACAGCAGCGGCACCAGCGGCGCGGGCGCGCCGTCCAGGTCGGCGCGGCCGGACACGATGCGGTAGAAGATCGTCTCGTAGGAGCCGCCGCCGAACGGCGGCCGGCCGGTGGCCGCGAAGGCCATGGTGGCGCCCCAGGAGTGCACGTCCGAGGCCGGGCTGCTCGGGCGGCCCTCGATGACCTCCGGCGCCAGATAGCCGGGCGTGCCCATGACCAGCCCGGTCTGGGTCAGCCGGGTGGAGTCGCCCGCCTGCGCGATGCCGAAGTCGATGACCACCGGGCGGTCGTCGGTGAGCATCACGTTGCCCGGCTTCAGGTCGCGGTGCACCACACCAGCCGCGTGGATCGCGGTCAGCGCCTCGGCGGTGCCGAAGGCCAGGCGGCGCAATCCCGCGCCGGACAGCGGCCCGCGGCTGCGGACCATCTCCTCCAGCGTCGGCCCGCGCACGTACCTGGTGACGATGTACGGGAACTCGCCCGTCACGTCGGCGTCAAGCACCTCGGCCACGAACGGGCTGTGTACCCGGCGCATGGTCTCGACCTCGCGGGCCAGGCGGCGCCGGGCGGTGGCCTCCTCGGCACCCAGGGGATGCCAGGGGTGCAGCACCTTGATCGCGACCAGGTTGCCGATCGGGTCCTGGGCAAGATGGACCACCCCCATGCCGCCTTCCCCAAGGCGGTCCTGAAGGCGATACGGGCCGAGAGTCCCCGGAAGTCGATCGGTCGCAGGAGGCATCGCGAAATCCAGAGTACGGAACAGATGACGTGTTGTGGGGGGATCAAGAAGTTGCCGCTGTGTAACGGATCTGGCCCGGGGCGCCCCCGGGCGGTGCCGGGGCGTGCCGGGCGGGAGCGACGGCGGCGGGCGGGGGCCACTAGAATCACGGCATCGCTACTTGTGGGGTCGATTGATGACTGAGCACGACGACGCGCTGTCGCTGGACATGCTGACCGCTGCGCTGCGCGCCGACAGTACCGACGTGGCCATCTACGCTCGCGTCCTGACCCAGTCGCTCGGCGAGGCGCTGCCCAGCGACTGCGTGACCGTGGACCGGGAGCGGAGCATGTCCGACCGGATGCGCGGCCGCCCGGGTGAGATCTCCAAGGTCGCGGTGCAGATCGGCGACCAGCAGATGACGCTGTCGGTCAAGGACGGCAAGGCCGTGGCCGAGATCTGCCGTGCGGTGCGCGGCGTGGTGCTGTCCCGGCAGTCGGTCCCCATCGGCGAGTGGGCCGCGGCCCTGGCCAGCGCCCTGGTCGGCTACGCCCAGCAGAACGCCCAGGCCGCCCAGGCCCTGCGCAAGCTCGTCGCAGGCGGCTGACTTGCGGAGTGGATACCCCGGACTGGACTGATTCAGCACCTGCGGGTGCAAGGCGGCCCGAACGGTGCCCTCCGGATGCCATTTCGCTTCCTGAACACCACAAGCACCACCGGCACCAGGCCGACAGGCGCTAGCGGCCGGTGAAGGTGGCTTTGCCGGGGCCGTTGTCGATGAAGCTGCGCATGCCGTGGCGCTGGTCTTCGGTGGCGAACAGGGCGGCGAACTGGACCCGCTCGATTTCCAGGCCGGTGGCCAGGTCGACGTCCAGGCCATGGTCGATGGCCTGCTTGGCGGCGGCCAGGGCCAGCGCGGGGCCGTGGGCGTACTGCTTGACCAGGTCCAGGGCCGCGGTGTAGACGGACTCGTCCGGGACCACCTGGTCCACCAGGCCGATGGCCAGCGCCTCGGCGGCCGCTACCATGCGCCCGGAGAACACCAGGTCCTTGGCCTTGGCCGGGCCGATCAGGCGGGGCAGCCGCTGGGTGCCGCCCGCCCCGGGGATGATGCCGAGCTGGATCTCCGGCTGGCCCACCCTGGCCTTCTCCCCCGCGACCCGGAAGTCCGCGGCCAGCGCGAGCTCCAGGCCGCCGCCCAGGGCGTAACCGGTGATGGCAGCCACCACCGGCTTGGGGATGGCGGCCACCAGCGAGATGGCCGACTGCAGTACGCCCGACCGCCGCGCAGCCTCGGCGTAGCTCGCCTCGGCCATCTGCTTGATGTCCGCCCCGCCGGCGAAGCACCGCTCGCCGCCGTAGACGATCACCGCGCGGACCTCGTCCGAGACCGCGGCGGCGCTGGCGGCCAGGGCCAGTTCCCCGGTCAGCTGGTCGTTCAGCGCGTTGACGGGCGGCCGGTCCAGCCGGATCGTGCCGATGCCGTCCGCGACCTCCAGCCGTACGAGCTCTGCCATGAGCGATGCTCCTTTTCTAGCGCAGGTCGCCGTTGGTCATGCCGGACGGCGCCTGCGGGTAGGTGACCAGGCCAAGCTCGGCGCGGCTGTCAAGCAGCGCGTGCCGCGGCAGCACCCGGACCGTGTAGCCGAACGGCCCGGGCCGGTCCAGCGGCAGCTCACCGGAATACCGCATCGAGGGGGGTACGGGGGGGCGAGAAGCCCCTTCCAAGGGGGGTCTGGGGGGATGGGTCTCTCCCAAGGGGGGTCCGGGGGGATGGGTCTCTCCCAAGGGGGGTCCGGGGGGATGGGTCCCCCCAGGAAGAAGAGAAAGAGAAAGAGAAGGAGCGAGGGGGGTCTCGGGGGGGTCGTCCCCCCCGAGGCAATCCAGCGCCAGCGTGGCGTAGGACGGCTGGACGATCTCGTCGTCCTCGTCGGTCCGCCCGTACACCACTTCCACCGTCACATCATCCGTGCTCAGCTCGCCCAGCGCCACCGTGACCCGCACGGTCAGCGCGGTGCCGAGCAGCTGCCTGGCCGCCTCGGACTCCACGTGCTCGATCCGGACCGCCGGCCAGGCGGCCACCACGCGCTGCTTCCAGGCGGCCAGCTCGCGCGCGGGCCCGAACCCGTCGTCGTCGGTCAGCTGCGCGGAGGCCCGCGCGGCCGGCGCGTACAGCTCGGTCACGTACTGCCTGACCATCCGCTCGGCCTGCACCTTGGGCCCGAGCGAGCGCAGCGTGTGCCTGATACGCTCCACCCAGCCCAGCGGGACGCCGTCCGCGTCCTGGTCGTAGAACAGCGGCGCCACCGACTTGCCGAGCAGCTCGTACAGGGCCTGGGCCTCCAGCTCGTCCCGGCGGCTGGTGTCGGCCACGCCGTCGGCCGACGGGATATCCCAGCCGTTGCCGCCGTCGTACCACTCGTCCCACCAGCCGTCCCGGACCGAGAGGTTGAGGCCGCCGTTCAGGGCCGCCTTCATGCCCGAGGTGCCGCAGGCCTCCAGCGGGCGCAGCGGGTTGTTCAGCCACACGTCGCAGCCCTGGACCAGGCTGTCGGCCATGGCCATGTCGTAGCCGGGCAGGAACACGATCCGGCGCCGCACGTCCGGGGTGTCGCTGAACTGGACCATCTGCTGGATCAGGGCCTTGCCGCCGTCGTCGGCCGGGTGCGCCTTGCCCGCCACGATGATCTGCACCGGCCGGGCCGGGTCGTTCAGCAGCCGGGCCAGCTGCTCGGGATCGTTCAGCATCAGCGTGAGCCGCTTGTAGGACGGCACCCGCCGGGCGAACCCGATGGTCAGCACGTTCTCGTCGAGCACGTCGTCGATCCAGGTCAGCTCGGCTTCCGAGGCGCCGCGCTGGCGCCACGAGGTGCGCAGCCGCCGCCGGGTCTCGGCCACCAGCCGGGCCCGCAGCCGGTTCCTGGTGCGCCAGATCGCCTCGGCCGGGGCGGCCGCGGCCCGGTCCCAGTCCCAGTCCCGGGGGGGTACGGGGGGGCGGGCAGCCCCTTCCAAGGGGGGTCCGGGGGGATGGGTCCCCCCGGTAAGAAGAGCGGGGGGGTCTTGGGGGGTCGTCCCCCCGGCCAGCAGAGCCTGCACCTCGGGCGCCACCCAGGTCGGGGTGTGCACGCCGTTGGTGACCGAGCCGATGGGCACCTCGCGGGTGTCGAACCCGGGCCACAGGCCCGCGAACATCTCCCGGCTGACCTGGCCGTGCAGCAGGGACACGCCGTTGACCCGCTGGGCCAGGCGCATGCCCATCACGGCCATGTTGAACACGTCCGGGTCGCCGCCGGGATAGGTCTCCGCGCCGAGCGCGAGCACCTGGTCGATGGGCAGCAGCGGGTCGTCGTCGAAGTGCCGCCGCACCAGGTCCCGGTCGAACCGGTCGATGCCCGCCGGGACCGGGGTGTGCGTGGTGAACACCGTGCCGGCCCGGCAGACCTCGATGGCCTCGTCGAAGCTCAGGCCGCGCTCGGCGTACTCGCGGATCCGCTCCAGCCCGAGGAACCCGGCGTGGCCCTCGTTGGTGTGGAACACCTCAGGCGACGGATGGCCGGTCAGCGAGCAGAACGCGCGGACGGCCCGGATCCCGCCGATGCCGAGCAGCAGCTCCTGGCGCAGCCGGTGGTCGCTGCCGCCGCCGTACAGCCGGTCGGTGACCTCGTGCAGGTCTGGCTCGTTCTGCTCGACATAAGAATCGAGCAGCAGCAGCGGGATCCGGCCCACCTGCGCCACCCAGATCTGGGCCGCCAGCGGCCGCCCGGCCGGCAGGCCGACGGTCACGTGCACCGCGGCGCCGCTGGAGTCGCGCAGCAGCTCGAGCGGCAGCCCGTTCGGGTCGTCGCCCGGGTAGCGCTCGGCCTGCCAGCCGTCGGCGGACAGCGACTGGGCGAAGTAGCCGTGCCGGTACAGCAGCCCCACGCCGATCAGCGGCACGCCGAGGTCGCTGGCCGACTTGAGATGATCGCCGGCCAGGATGCCCAGGCCGCCTGAGTACTGCGGCAGCGCGGCGGTGATGCCGTACTCGGGCGAGAAGTAGGCCACCGCGGCCGGTCCTGACCTGCTCAGGCCGGCCTCGGCGTACCAGCGCGGGCCGGACATGTACGCGCGCAGGTCCTGCTCGGCCTCGCGCAGCCGGCCGAGGAAGTCGGCATCGGCGGCCAGGGCGGCGATCCGCTCCGGTGGCAGCGCGCTCAGCATCGCGGTCGGGTCGCCGTCCGCGGCCGCCCAGGCGGCCGGGTC
This sequence comes from uncultured Actinomycetes bacterium, assembly GCA_963835775.1. Classification (GTDB taxonomy): domain Bacteria; phylum Actinomycetota; class Actinomycetes; order Streptosporangiales; family Streptosporangiaceae; genus Palsa-504. Next base: position 90,820 of record CAWIHB010000025.1, read on the forward strand.
GATCGACGCGAACAGGTCAGCGGTCGGCCCATGCCAGGACCAGCGGAGGTTGAGCATCAGACCCTGCAGCGGAGCCAGCGGCTCGGGCAGGGTGATGCGGACGTTGAACCGGCGAATCGCTCTCACGGGCAGACCATATTAGGTCCGCGCCCGACACGCCGAACCGGCGCCTGCACCGATCCCGCCGACCGTCGGCTCGGGCAGGGAAAATGGATTCAAATTAGGCCGAACGAACAGTGCCGACCGCCCACCCAAATCTTTGCGCGGATCCGCCGCCGCGGCCCGCGTTGTATACCGCCCCCCGCGCTGGCATGAAGGGCCCTGTGCTCGGTAGCGTAACGGGGGTGATTGGACGAATCCCGATCCTTGATGTCGAGCCCGCGGTCGAGTGCGGGAACCGGCCGGCCAAGGCCGTGGCGGGCGAGACATTTCAGGTCAGTGCGACGGTATTCCGCGAAGGGCACAGCCTTATCGGGGTCGGCGCGGTGCTGAGAGACCCGGACCGCAAGCTGGGCCCGATCACCCCGATGCGCCTGCTGGCCCCGGGCTCGGACCGGTACGGCGCGGACGTGACCGTGACCCGCGAGGGACTGTGGCGTTTCCACGTGGAGGCCTGGGGCGACCCGATCGCGAGCTGGCACCACGACGCGGCGATCAAGATCCCGGCCGGCCAGGACGTGGAACTGATGTTCACCGAGGGCGCGCTGCTGTACGGTAAGGCGGCCCGGCGGATCCCGCAGCCGCCCGGCGCGAGCCGCCCGGCCGCCGCCCGCGCCCGGCTGCGTGCGCTGGTGGCCCGGCTGCGTAACCGGGACCTGACGCTATGGGATCGGTTCGCCGGGACCGAGGATCCGGAGATCGCCGCCATCCTGGCCCAGTGGCCGCTGCGCGCGCAGGTGACCCGGTCCCGGGCGCTGACCGTGCAGGTGGACCGGCAGCGGGCGCTGTACGGGTCGTGGTATGAGTTCTTCCCCCGGTCCGAGGGGGCCCAGGTCGACCCCGAAGGATACCGGCCGCCGGTTTCCGGCACGCTGCGCACCGCGGCCAAACGGCTGGACGCGGTGGCGGCCATGGGCTTCGACGTGGTGTACCTGCCGCCGGTGCACCCGATCGGCGTCTCCTTCCGCAAGGGCCGGAACAACACCATGACCCCGGCCGACGGTGATCCCGGCTCGCCCTGGGCGATCGGCGCCGCCGAGGGCGGTCACGACGCGATCCACCCGGACCTGGGCACGTTCGAGGACTTCGACGCGTTCGTCGGCCGGACCAGGGAGCTCGGCATGGAGGTGGCGCTCGACCTGGCCCTGAACGCCTCGCCGGATCACCCGTGGGTCAAGGAGCACCCGGAGTGGTTCACCACCCGGGCCGACGGCTCCATCGCCTACGCCGAGAACCCGCCCAAGAAGTACCAGGACATCTACCCGATCAACTTCGACAACGACCCCGAGGGCATCTACGCCGAGGTGCTGCGCATCGTCCGGGTGTGGATGGACCACGGGGTCCGGATCTTCCGCGTCGACAACCCGCACACCAAGCCGCTGCGGTTCTGGGAGAAGCTGCTGACCGAGATCCGGGTCAGCGACCCGGACGTGCTGTTCCTGGCCGAGGCGTTCACCCGCCCGGCCATGATGCGGGCCCTGGCCAAGATCGGCTTCCACCAGTCCTACACGTACTTCACCTGGCGCAACGCGGTGTGGGAGCTCACCGAGTACATGCGTGAGCTGTCGGCTGAGACCGCCCCCTACATGCGGCCCAACTTCTTCACCAACACGCCCGACATCCTGCACGCCTACCTGCAGCACGGGGGCCTGCCCGCGTTCAAGATCCGGGCCGTGCTGGCCGCCATGCTGTCGCCGACCTGGGGTATCTACTCGGGGTACGAACTGTGCGAAAACATCCCGGTCCGGCCGGGCAGCGAGGAGTACATGGATTCGGAGAAGTACCAGTACCGGCCGCGCGACTGGGACGGGGCGGCCAGGGCCGGTTTCGGCATCGCCGACTACATCACCGAGCTCAACCGGATCAGGCGGAACCACCCGGCTCTGCACTGGCTCAGAAACCTCCGGTTTCACCCCGTTGACCAGCCGGAACTTATGTGCTTCTCTAAGCGGGCGGGGGACGACATCGTGCTGGTGGTCGTCGACCTGGACCCGTACCAGACCAGAGAGGCGACGGTCTGGCTCGATCTGCCCGCACTTGGCGTGGACGGCGAGTTCACGGTCACAGACGAGCTGACCGGCGAGTCCTTCCGGTGGGGACCCGCCAACTACGTCCGGCTGGACCCGGCTACGCGGCCAGCCCACATCTTTACCGTCACACCCCACCCGTAACAGACCATTGGTGCCACCCAGCACGGAACCGTACAGCCAGGAGATTTCCCAGTGACCGAGCATCACGAGGCGATTGCCGACTCGTTCGCCCCTGACCAGCCGCGCGACCCGGAGTGGTACAAGCGCGCGGTGTTCTACGAGGTGCTGATCCGGGGTTTCCAGGATTCGAGCGGCGACGGGACCGGCGACCTGCGCGGGCTGATCTCCCGGCTGGACTACCTGGAGTGGCTGGGCATCGACTGCATCTGGCTGCTGCCCATCTACGCCTCGCCGCTGCGCGACGGCGGCTATGACATCGCCGACTTCATGGCCGTGCTGCCCGAGTACGGCCACATCGGGGACTTCGTGGCGCTGGTCGACGAGGCGCACAAGCGCGGCATCCGGGTCATCGCCGACCTGGTCATGAACCACACCTCCGACCAGCACCCGTGGTTCCAGGCCTCGCGGTCTGACCCGGACGGGCCGTTCGGCGACTTCTACGTCTGGTCCGACACCGACGACAAGTACCCCGGGGCCCGGGTCATCTTCGTCGACACCGAGCAGTCGAACTGGAACTTCGACCCGGTGCGCGGCCAGTACTACTGGCACCGGTTCTTCTCCCACCAGCCGGATCTCAACTTCGAGAACCCCAGGGTGCAGGACGCGATGATCGAGGTGCTGCGGTTCTGGATGGACCTCGGCATCGACGGCTTCCGGCTCGACGCGGTGCCCTACCTGTACGAGCGGGAGGGCACGAACTGCGAGAACCTCAAGGAGACGCACGAGTACCTGAAGCGGATCCGGGCCGAGATCGACAAGCTCTACCCGGACAAGGTGCTGCTGGCCGAGGCCAACCAGTGGCCCGCGGACGTGATCGAGTACTTCGGCGACCCGGAGGTCGGCGGGGACGAGTGCCACATGGCCTTCCACTTCCCGCTGATGCCGCGCATCTTCATGGCCGTCCGCCGAGAGCAGCGCTACCCGATCTCGGAGATCCTGGCCCAGACCCCGGCCATCCCCTCGGGCTGCCAGTGGGGCATCTTCCTGCGCAACCACGACGAGCTGACGCTCGAGATGGTCACCGACGACGAGCGCGACTACATGTACACTGAGTACGCCAAGGATCCCCGGATGAAGGCGAACATCGGGATCAGGCGGCGGCTGGCCCCGCTGCTGGACGGCGACCGCAACCAGCTCGAGCTGTTCACCGCGCTGCTGCTGTCGCTGCCCGGCTCGCCGGTGCTGTACTACGGCGACGAGATCGGCATGGGCGACAACATCTGGCTGGGCGACCGGGACGGCGTGCGGACCCCGATGCAGTGGACCCCGGACCGCAACGGCGGCTTCTCCCAGTCCGACCCGCAGCGGCTGTACCTGCCGCCGATCATGGACGCGATCTACGGCTACCAGGCGCTGAACGTGGAGGCCCAGCAGCGGAATTCCACCTCGTTCCTGCACTGGACCCGGCGGATGATCGAGATCCGCAAGCGGCACCCGGTGTTCGGCAGCGGCCGCTACGAGGAGCTGACCTCCTCCAACCCCAGCGTGCTGGCCTTCGTCCGGCTGCCGTCGGCGGAAGACCCGGACAGCGACGGCTCGGACCGCATCCTGTGCGTCAACAACCTGTCCAGGTTCCCGCAGCCGGTCGAGCTGGACCTGCGCCGGTTCATGGGCGTCACCCCGGTGGAGTGCATGGGTGGCGTGACCTTCCCGCGGATCGGCGAGCTCAGCTACCTGCTGACCCTGCCCGGCCACGGGTTCTACTGGTTCCAGCTGCCGGCCTCCCGCGAGGAACGGGCCGAAAAGCGGGCCGTGGTCGTCGGCCCGCAGCTGTACCACGGCTGAGCCGCATGCCGCGCGGGAGATGGGGTAAGCGAGGCTCATGACCTTCGAAGACGTACTGGCAGCATGGCTGGTCAAGCAGCGCTGGTTCGCCGGCAAGGGGCGGACCGTCCATGACCTGGCGGTGGTGGCCGACACCGAGATCATCCCCGGTGATCCCGGGCTGCGGCACCTCATGGTCACCGTCTCGCACGGCGCGACCTCCGACTGCTACCAGCTCTTCATCGGCCTGCGCGCCCGGCTGCCCGCCCGGCTGCGGCACGCGAGGATCGGTTCCGTCGCCGGGCTGCAGTTTTATGACGGCCTGCATGACAGCGACCTGACCCGGAGCCTGCTGGACGCGATCGTGTCCGACCGGACCGTGGGGGCCTTGCGGTTCTGCCGGATCCCCGGGCTCGAGCTGCCGTTTGCCGGTGAGACCAGCCTGGACAGCCTGGTGCTGACCGGCGAGCAGAGCAACACCAGCCTGGTGTTCGGCGAGTCGGCCATCTTCAAGGTGTTCCGCCGGATCGCCCCCGGGCCGAACCCCGACCTGGAGGTGGCCGCGGCCCTGGCCGAGCTCGGCTCCACGCACGTGGCCGAGCCCTACGGCTGGATCGAGACCCGGATCGACGGGGCCACCACCGTGCTGGCCATCCTGTCCCGCTACCTGCGGGCCGCCGCGGATGGCTGGTCGCTGGCCGCCACCAGCGTGCGTGACCTGTACGCGGCCCACGGCACCGCGGCTGGTCTTACTCCCGGCGAGGCGGGCGGCGACTTCGCGGGCGAGTCGGAACGGCTCGGCGTGGCTACCGCGCAGGTGCACGCCGACCTGGCCGACGCGTTCGGCGTCTCCGAGCTCGAGCCGGAGGCCACCCGCGAGCTGGCCGAGCAGATGTTCCGGCGGCTGGACCTGGCCGTCGCGGGCGTGCCCGAGGTGGGCCGGTACGCCGACAAGGTCGGGGACGCGTTCTCCAGCCTGGCCAAGCTGACCGAACCGGTGCCCGCCCAGCGCGTGCACGGCGACTATCACCTGGGCCAGGTCATGCGGACCCAGACCGGCTGGGTGGTGCTCGACTTCGAGGGCGAGCCGGCCAGCCCGCTGGCCCAGCGCCGGGCCAGGTCCTCGCCGCTGCGGGACGTGGCTGGCATGCTGCGCTCGTTCGACTATGCGGCCCGGCACCAGCTGCTCACCCATCCCGACCGGGAGAACCTGAACCCGGTGGCTACCGAGTGGGTGCGGCGCAACACCGACGCGTTCTGCGCGGGCTACGCCGAGGCCGGCGGCCTGGACCCGGCCGCCAACGCGGTGCTGCTGCGTGCCATGCTGCTTGACAAGGCGGTATACGAGGTCCTCTACGAGGCCAGGAACCGCCCCAACTGGATGGTCATCCCCCTAGAGTCCCTGGCCGAGTTGTAGGCAGGAAGATCGAGTGACCGACATGACTGACACGGAATTCAGCCTGGGCGAGATCGAGCGGCTGGCCGCTGGGCACCACCACGACCCGCACTCGATCCTCGGCGCCCATCCCGGACCGCACGGCGTGGTCATCCGGGCGCTGCGGCCGCTGGGCACCTCGGTGACGGTGGTCCTGGAGGACGGCCGCCGGTTCGCCATGTCCGAGCTGGCTGACGGCGTGTTCACCGTCACCCTGCCGGACGAGAAGGTGCCCGACTACCGGCTGGCCACCGTGTACCCCGGCCAGGGCGGCGGCGAGCAGCTGTCCGACGACCCCTACCGCTACCTGCCCACGATCGGCGAGTTCGACCTGTACCTGATCGGGGAGGGCCGGCACGAGGAGCTGTGGCAGGTGCTCGGCGCGCACGTCCGCGAGCTCGGCCCGGTCGCCGGGACGGCCTTCGCGGTCTGGGCCCCGAACGCCCGCGGCGTCCGCATCACCGGCGACTTCAGCTACTGGGACGGCCGGGCGTTCCCGATGCGGTCGCTGGGCAGTTCCGGTGTGTGGGAGCTGTTCATCCCGGGCGTGGGCGACGGCACCAGGTACAAGTACGCGATATGCGGCCAGGACGGGGTGTGGCGGGACAAGGCGGACCCGATGGCCAACGCGACCGAGCTGCCGCCCGCCACCGCGTCGGTGGTATTCACCTCCCGGCACGCCTGGGCAGACGCCGACTGGGTGACCGCGCGCCGGCAGCGCGACCCGGTGCACGAGGCGATGAGCATCTACGAGGTGCACCTGGGCTCGTGGCGGCTGGGGCTGAGCTACCGGGAGCTGGCGGTTCAGCTGACCGAGTACGTCACCGAGCTCGGCTTCACGCACGTGGAGTTCCTGCCCGTGGCCGAGCACCCGTTCGGCGGCTCGTGGGGCTACCAGGTCAGTTCGTACTACGCCCCGACCTCGCGGTTCGGCAGCCCCGACGACTTCCGCTACCTGGTCGACGCGCTGCACCAGGCCGGCATCGGCGTGCTGCTCGACTGGGTGCCCGGGCACTTCCCGCGCGATGAGTGGGCGCTGGCCCGGTTCGACGGCACCCCGCTGTACGAGCACGCCGACCCGCGGCTCGGCGAGCAGCCCGACTGGGGCACGTACGTGTTCAACTTCGGGCGCACCGAGGTGCGCAACTTCCTGGTGGCCAACGCCGTCTACTGGCTGGAGGAGTTCCACGTCGACGGGCTGCGGGTCGACGCGGTGGCGTCCATGCTGTACCTGGACTACTCGCGCAAGGACGGCGAGTGGATCCCGAACGCCTACGGCGGCCGGGAGAACCTGGACGCGATCTCGTTCCTGCAGGAGGCCAACGCCACCTGCTACAAGCGGGTGCCTGGCATCACGATGATCGCCGAGGAGTCGACCGCCTGGCCCGGGGTGTCCCGGCCGGTGTACCTGGGCGGGCTCGGCTTCGGCTTCAAGTGGAACATGGGCTGGATGCACGACACGCTCGCGTACCTGAGCCAGGACCCGATCTACCGGCAGTACCACCACAACGAGGTCACGTTCTCCATGATCTACGCGTTCTCGGAGAACTTCATCCTGCCGCTGTCCCACGACGAGGTGGTGCACGGGAAGGGCTCGCTGGTCGGCAAGATGCCCGGCGACGAGTGGCGCAGGTTCGCCGGGCTGCGCTCGCTGCTGGCCTACATGTGGGCCCATCCGGGTAAGCAGCTGCTGTTCATGGGATCGGAGTTCGGCCAGGTCTCCGAGTGGTCAGCCGACCACGGGCTGGACTGGTGGGTCCTGGACTACGACGTGCACCGGGGCGTGCAGCAGCTGTCCACCGACCTGAACGCGCTCTACCGGCAGAACCCCGCGCTGTGGCAGCGGGACACCACGCCCGACGGTTTCAGCTGGATCGACGCCAACGACGCCTTGGGCAACACGCTGTCGTTCCTGCGCTTTTCCGCCCCGGCCGCCGCCGGCGGCCAGCCCGCGGAGACCTTGGCCTGCATCGCCAACTTCTCCGCCATGCCGCACCTGGAGTACAAGGTCGGCCTGCCGTACGCGGGCCGCTGGCGCGAGGTGCTCAACACCGACGCGGCCAGCTACGGCGGCAGCGGCGTCGGCAACCTGGGCGCCATCGAGGCGGTAGCCGAGCCCTGGCACGGCCGCCCCGCCTCCGCCTCCATCACCCTGCCCCCGCTCGGCGTCATCTGGCTCACCCCAGAACCGTAAGGGCGGACTAAGGCGGTGCCGCGATAGCGGTGCCGGCCGGCGCCGAGCTGGATCGTTCGGCCGCCCTCGAAGACCTGGCCGACGCGGGACGGCCACGTCCGGTACGGGCGGGTCAGCTGTCCGACCGGATGTCGTAGTCGTCTTCCTCGACGACGTGCATGGCGGCTTCCTCGGCGGTGGCGGCGCCGCCGGAGATCCCGGCGTCGTAGGCGACCAGGTCCTCCTCCTCGTCCGGGTGCGCGCCCTCGTCCTCGGCGACCAGCCGCCCGGCCCGCGGGTCGGGGCCGTCGTCGAGCAGCAGGCCGTCGACGTCCTCGTCTCCGGCGTCGCTGTCGTCTTCGTCTTCGTCGTCCTCGTCGTCTTCGTAGTCCAGGGTGACGTCCGGCTCCTCCTCGGCCAGCTGCTGGTCCAGGGACTCGCCTGATTCCTGCTCGCCGGCCGTGGTGCCGTACCTGATCCCGGCCGACCAGCGCTCGGGTGGAGCCACGCCACGGTCCAGCGGATCGTCCCCCGGCGCGCCGCTCAGCGTGTCGGTGCTGTCGTCGACCTGGAAATCGTCGAGATCGGCGGATTCATGGCGGGTCTCGTCCGGCATCGGTCGGCTCCTCTCAGTTTTGTCCGGCGGCGGTTCAGGCGCAGGACTCAATGTACCGACCCGTGGCTCAGGCGGTGGCCAGCTGGCCGCCGTCGACCACCAGGACCTGGCCGGTCATGTAGGACGAGGCGTCGCTGGCCAGGAATACGGCCGGGCCGGCCATCTCCTCGGCCCGGGCCCAGCGGCGCATCGGCACGTTGGCCACGATGGCATCGCCGCCGTCCGGGCCGCCCCACAGGTCCTGGTTCAGGTCGGTGGCGGTCCAGCCCGGGCACAGCGCGTTCACCCGGATCCCGTACTGGGCCCACTCCACCGCGAGCGTCTTGGTCACCGAGACCACCCCGGCCTTGGATGCCCCGTACGGGGCCAGGCCAGGCGCGCCGGACAGGCCGGCCACCGACGCGACGTTGATCACCGAGCCGCCGCCGTGCTCGCGCATGTGCTGGCCAACCGCCTGGCAGACGTAGATGGTCGCGTCCAGGTTCAGCCGCATTACCTTCTCCCAGCCGGACATGCGCATGTCCAGGAACGGCACCATGAAGTTCGAGCCGCCGGCATTGTTGAACACGATGTCGAGCTGGCCGAGCAGCCGGATCGCCTCGCTGACCGTGGGGGCGACATCCTCCTGGCGGGTCACGTCGAGCGGGAACACGAAGGCCTTGCGGCCCAGGGCTTCCACCTCGCGGGCCGTGGCGGCCAGCCCTTCCTCGCTGCGGGCCGCGACGGCCACGTCGGCGCCCGCCTCGGCCAGCGCGACCGCGATGACCCGGCCGATGCCCCGGGACGCACCGGTCACGAACGCCTTCTTGCCGGTCAGGTCGAACGTGGTCACGATTCCTCCCAATGTGTCGATAGCGTCATCGTAGGGGGCACCGGTGCGGCCGGGTTGACCCGGCGCACGATCTGATTCCACCCGGCTCATCGCCTGGCCCCGTGCGGGCCCCGGCGCAGCCGGTTCTGCCAGCAGGCGCGGTGCCAGTGCCTGCGCTCCTCCACGCCGGTGTTGATCCCGTCGGCGGGCCAGGCCACGATGTGCGGCGTGCCGGGCACAATCTCCTGGTCACAGCCCGGGCAGCGGTACGCCTTGGTGCCGCCCGCGCCGGGCTGCGGCCGCACCACCCAGTCCCCGTCGGGCCAGGATTCGGTGCGCTCGGGCCCAGGCACAGCCGCCGGCGGACCGGAGCGCTCGCGGCGGATCCTGCGCGGGCTCACGCCTGTCCACCCTATGCGAGCGGTAGAGTTTCGGCTCGTGCGGCTCGTCATCGCCCGGTGCAGCGTCGACTACGTCGGCCGGCTCACCGCCCACCTGCCCTCGGCCCTGCGCCTGCTCATCGTCAAGGCGGACGGATCGGTGCTGGTGCACAGCGATGGCGGCTCGTACAAGCCGCTGAACTGGATGTCGCCGCCCTGCAAGCTGACCGAGCAGCCCGGCCTGTGGTCGGTCACCAACAAGGCCGGGGAGACGCTGGCGATCACCATCACCGAGGTGATCAGCGACGCCTCGGTCAACCTGGGCGTCGACCCGGGGCTGGTCAAGGACGGCGTGGAGGCGCACCTGCAGGAGCTGCTGGCCGCCCGGCTCGAGGTGCTCGGCGACGGCTGGCGGCTGGTCCGCCGCGAGTACCCGACCCCGATCGGCCCGGTCGACCTGATGTGCCGGGACGATTCGGGCCAGAGTGTGGCCGTCGAGATCAAACGCCGCGGCGAAATTGACGGAGTGGAGCAACTGACCAGGTACCTGGACCTGCTGAACCGGGACCCGCTGCTGGCCCCGGTGCACGGCGTGTTCGCCGCCCAGGAGATCCGGCCGCAGGCCCGGACCCTGGCCGAGGACCGCGGGATCCGCTGCGTCACCCTGGACTACGACGCCATGCGCGGCATCGAGCGCGAGGGCACGCTGTTCTGACCGTGCTGTCCTGACGGTGCTGTCCTGACGGTGCTGTCCTGACGGTGCTGTCCTGACGGTGCTGTCCTGACGGTGCTGTCCTGACGGTGCTGTCCTGACGGTGCTGTCCTGACGGTGCTGTCCTGACGGTGCTGTCCTGGACGGTGCTGTCCTGACGGTGCTGTCCTGACGGTGCTGTCCTGACTGGGCCGGCGGACGCTTACGAGCTCACCTCCAGTGAAATTCCTGAGCGATGCGCCACTTAATTGCCGGCTAGCTCGGCAAGTAGCGGATACCGACATCGTCCGTTTCTGGCACTCTCGCCGCGTCTGCCTGTTCTGCCATCACCAGCAGCAGCCGCGACGGGGCCGCCGTCGAACCCAGGCCACCCCTCAGCATCATCCGCCTCACAGGCGGCGGGTTCGGTCCGCAACTCGCCGGCCCGATGGTCCAACCGCAGCTAGTAGTCGTCGCCCTGGGAGGTACTGGGCGCCTTGCCGGAGATGGTGCAGACCGCCTACGGCTCGCTTACCATCGGCTTGGACCTGCAGCCCGGTCAGTCCGTGCTGATCCGCGGCGGCACCTCATCCGTCGGCCTGGCCGCCGCCGCGCTGGCCGCATGGCGCGGTGCCACGGTGCTGTCCACCACCCGGCAGGCCGGCCGCCTGGCCTGGCTGAAGGAGCACGGTGTCGACCACCCCCTGCTCGACACCGGCCAGGTCGCGCCCGCCGTGCGCGAACTGTACCCGGGCGGCGTCGACGCCGCCCTTGATCTGGTCGGTACCCCGACCCTGCCCGACACGCTGCGCGCGGTGCGCGTGCACGGCACGGCCTGCTTCAGCGGCAGCCTGTCCAACCAGTGGACGGTGCAGGACTTCGCCCCGAACGAATACCTGCCCAAGGGCGTGCGCCTGGCCGGCTATTCCGGCGACGCCGCCGACCTGCCGCGGGCGGCCCTCCAGGAGATCCTCGACGCGGTCGCGGCGGCCGGCTGTCCTTCCCCGTGGACCGGATCTATGACGGTCTGGAGCAGGTGCCGCAGGCCCACGACGACATGGAACATGACCGCGCCACCGGCAAGCTCGTCGTCCGCGTCCGGCACTGAACATCGTCTCCCATGTAGCGGCGTCCACACCGCGAACACCGCGCCGATCAACGCCAGCCAGCGTTTCCGCGGAGACGCCTTGTGAAATTCTTCACAAGGCGTAGTGATAGGAAACGCTTCCGACGTGGCGACGCGGGTCTCACCGGCCGGCGGCCGAAGCCGGCCGGTTCGGGCCCGTCGGCATAGGAGCTTCCCGCCGGGGATGTATTCATCGTTCGATTCCCTTCTGTCTTGATACAGACAGCATCCGGCCTCCCGGCACAGGACGGTCAAGGACCATGAAGCGGACCAACCCTCTCGCCAGGGGAAGGTTCGCCCCCAGCGGCCCAGCGACGCCTAACCGGGCCCGGCAGGCGTCCGTGCGCTGGGACGTGGGATGGCTCATCCGGGGTGGGAGGGCTCAGTTTGGCACCGCGAGATTGTCGTACCGCCGCGGCTGGGCCAGCTGGGAGATGAACAGCTGCGCCGCCTGGCTGTCGTGGAAATGCCAGATGAGCTCGGGTACCGCCCGGGAGCACGTCCGGGTGGCCCGCGCCCTGCGGGACCTGCCGGTGATCCGCGGCGAGTTCGCCGCGGGCAGGCTATCCTACGCGAAGGTGCGGGCGCTGACCCGGATCGCCACCCCGGACACCGATGCGGGGCTGGCCGAGCTGGCCGGCCCGATGACCGGGAACCAGCGGGGAACGTCAGCCAGAACGCGTGCTGAGCGAGCGAGTGCTGGTGCGCTGGATGACCTGCCAGCCGGGCGGGTCCAGGTCAGCGGGCAGGGCGTGGCCGAGGGCGAGGCGGGCGCAGCGGCGGCCCTGATCGCGCAGCGACTGCCGGACCGTGGTCAGGCCCGCCGAGGCAGCGGCGTCGCTGTCGTCCCACCCGGTGATCGCCACGGCGCCGGGCACGGTGCGGCCGGCCCGGGCCGCGGCGCGGAGCGCGCCCAGGGCAAGCTCGTCGCTCATCGCGGCGATCGCGTCGGGCGGGTCACCGCCGCGGAAGAGCTCGTCGGACATGGCTTCACCGAGCGCGGTGGCGTTGACCGGGCACACCGCGACCCGCAGGTCGTCGGGGGCGCCCCCGGCCTGGAGCCAGGCGTCGAGGAAGCCTTCCCACCGGTGCCGGGTCAGCGGGTAGGTCACGGCCGGCCCGGGCGGGCCGGCGAGCAGCGCCTCGGCGCGGCCGCGGTTGACCGGGAAGCTGAGCACCACCGGCCGGGCCGCGCCGGCGAAGGCCAGCCGACCGACCGCCGTGGCAGCGGCCCGGTCGTCGATACCGACCACCGGCAGCCCGGGCCGGGCCGGGCCCGCGTGCACGACGGCCGGCAGGCCGCTAGCGGCCACCGCGTCCAGGACCGGGTCGTCGTCGCTGGTGGTCCACACGATGAACCCGTCTACCACCGCCTCGTTGACACGCTGCACGTCGCTGGCGGCGCCGGTGATCGGGACCAGGGTCAGGCCGATGCCTTCGCCGGCGCAGACTTCCGCGACGCCGACCAGGAACTTTACCGCCTGCGGGTCGTCAAAGGCGTAGGTTAGCCGCTCGCCCAGGACCACTCCCAGGCTGCCGACCCGGCCCCGGCGCAGCGACCGGGCGCCTGGATGGGGGCCGGGATAGGCCAGCCGCTCCGCCGCCGCCCGGACCTTGGCCGCGGTGGCGGGCGCGACCCGGGCGGGTTGCGAGTAGACGTAGGACGCCGTCATGACCGACACCCCGGCCGCGTCCGCGACCTGACGCAGCGTCGGGCGGCTTCGTCGTTGAGCCACCCTGACACTGTAGTTGTGTATCGATATACAATCAGCGTTGTGTATCGATACACAGACGAGAGGACAACCGCGGAGGGTGCTCACGGCGCGACGGCCGGGGACGCGCTGACGCCACGCGTTCCGCACGATGCGGCGGCCGGGGACGGGAGGCGGCCACGCGATGCGCATGCGGAGAAGTTCCGGGATGCGCCGACGCTGTTGAGCTACGGCGCGCTGGCTGGGTATGCGTTCTGGCTGTACGCGTACGGGCCCGCGCTGGCCTTGCTCCGGGCCGAGTTGCATTTCTCCTACGGCGTGCTCGGTGTGTACTCGGCGCTGTGGGCCGCGGGGGCGGCGCTGGCCGGGGTGAGCTTTGCCCCGGTCGCGCGGCGGCTGCCCCGCTCGGCGTTGCTGTGGTCATCGGCGGCGGGCGCCACCGCCGGGGCCGGGCTGTTCACCGCGGCCCACACCATCGCGCTCACCATGTCCGGCGCCGTGCTGATCGGCTTCGCAGGCACCACGCTGCTCACCTGCATCCAGGCGATCCTGTCCGACCGGCACGGCGAGCAGCGCGACCGGGCACTGACCGAAGCCAACGTGGGGGCGGCCGGGTGCGCGGTGCTCGCGCCTGTTCTCCTCGGCCTGTTCCAGGCCACCCCGCTGGGCTGGCGTGCGGCGTTTGGCCTGCCTGCGGTGGCCCTGGTCGGTCTCTACCTGCGCTACCGGCACCAGCCGCTGCCCTCGGCGCCAGGCCTCTCCTGGTGGGCGTCAGGCCAGGCTGTCGCTGTCCTGCTGGCTGCTGGCGGCCATGGTCGCCGTCGGCATTGCCGTCGAATTCTGCCCGGTCTACTTCGGGGCCGAGGCGCTCACCGGTATCGGGCTGCGGACCGCTCAGGCCGCCATCGCGATGAGCGGTTTCTACTTCGGCATCCTCGTCGGCCGCGTCGGCGGCGCGTTTCTCACCCGCCGTCCCGGCCGGACCCTCCCGCTGCTGTACGCATCCCTGGCCGTCACGGCCGCCGGCTTCCTGCTGTTCTGGCTGGCCGACCGGCCCGTCCTGGCGGTAACAGGGCTATTCCTGTGCGGACTAGGCGTGGCCAACCTCTATCCGCTCTCGCTGGCGCTCACGCTGGCCGCCGCGCCCGGGAAGGGCGACACCGCCAACGCGCGCACTCAGCTGCTGGGCGGAATTTTCGTCATCGTCGCCCCCTACCTGCTCGGCAGCCTCGCCGACCAGCTCGGGCTGCACGCCGCGTTCAGCGTCGAGCTGGTGCTTATCGGGCTGGCCGCGCTGCTGCTGCTGGCCGGGCTCCGGCTCGCGAGCCGGCGCTGAGCAGGCCGGCCAGGAGGGCGACCACGACGGCCAGGGCGGCCGGGAGGAGCAGCGCGTCGCGCAGGCCCACGCCGGAGGCGAGGGCGCCGATGACGACCGGGCCGCTGAGCAGGCCGCTGTAGGCGATGGCGGCGATCCGGCCGATGGCGCGCCCGGCCCGGGCCGGATCGAGCCGCACCGCGGCGGAGACGATCTGCGGGAAGATCCCGGCCAGGCCCGCGCCGAGCAGCGCGAACCCGGCCACCGCGGCGGCCGGGGTGCCGATCAGCAGGCCGGCGGCCAGGCCCAGGCCGGCCAGCAGGCCGCTGGCCCGGACCAGCCGCACCGGGCCGAACCGTCCGGCCAGCCGGTCCCCCGCCACCCGCCCGGCGGCCATCATGACCGAGAACGCGGCCAGCCCGGCGGCCGCGAACGCGACCGACGAGTGCAGGTTGACGTGCAGGTAGACGGCGCTCCAGTCGCCGGCCGAACCCTCGCCGACCTGCCCGGCCAGGGCCAGCAGGCCCAGCGACAAGATCAGCGCCGAGAGCTGCCTGGCCGAGCGGCGCGGCGCGTCCCCGGGCGGCGCGGCGGGCGCCGCGGGCGGCGGGACGGCCACCCGGGGGCCGGCGGCCAGGCCGGCCGCGATCAGCACGGCGGCGGTCGCGGCCAGGGTGGGGAGCACGCCGAGGCCCAGGCCCGCGGACAGGGCGCCGATCCCGGCGCCGGCCAGGCCGGCGATGCTGTAACCCGCGTGCAGCGACGACAGGATGGGCCGGCCGTAGCCGACCTCGAGCCGGGCGCCGCAGGCGTTCATGGCCACGTCGAGCAGCCCGGCCATCGCCCCGTAGCAGGCCAGCGCGGCCATCAGCCAGCCCAGGTCACCCGCCGCCCCGATCGGAACCAGGGCCAGCGGGCAGGCCAGGCCGCCGGCCCTGATCACCCGGTCCGGGCCGAACCGGTCGGCGATCCGCCCGCTGACGGCCAGGGTCACCACACTGCCCGCGGGCACGGCGAACAGGGCCAGCCCCAGGCGGCCGTCGGACAGGTGCAGCGCGGCTTTGATGGCGGGCAGCCGGGCGCTCCAGGTGGCCGTGGCCGCGCCGAGCACGAAGAAGTAGGCGAGCACCGCGATCCGGGACCTGCGCAGCTCGGCCGGGGTCACGCGCCCGGGCCGACCAGGTGAGCGTTGACCGAGCGGGCCCGGCCGGCTGAGTTCGGGCCGCTCGGTGACCTGCACGCCCGCGGCCCGCAGCTGCCCGGCTCCCGCGCCGTCGGTGAACAGGCGCGGCTCGTCCCAGGCGAACACCACCCGGGGGATCCCGGCCGCCACGATGTGCTGGACACAGGTCAACGGGCGCGAGGCGCGCGCCCCGCACGGCACCAGCGAGCTGTAGATGGTGGCCCGCCGCAGCCGCGGGTCATGCCAGCCCAGCTTGCGCAGGGCCACCTCCTCGGCGTGGTCGTGCTCCTCCTGCTCCCGGGAGAACCCGGTGGCCAGCACCTGGCCGTCCTCGGCCACGATGACCGCGCCGACCGAGAAGGCCGACTCCGACGGCGGGCACAGCCGGGCCAGCTCGACCGCCCAGGCCAGGAACCGCTCCTCCGGGCCGCCCGGGCCGGTCAGGTAGCGGTGCAGCACCACGTCATCGAGCCGGTCGACCTCGGCCAGGGTCATCGGGTTCTTGGGGTCGTGCGGGTGGCCCCCGGAGGCGAGGTCGAGGCGGGGGGCGCCGGGCTGGGCCACGAAGAAGGGCGCGACGGCGAGGTGGAGTTCGTCGGCCAGGTCGCGGGTGAGGAACCCGGCCAGGGTCCGCGCGCCGCCTTCGACCAGAAGTCGAGCCACGGACCGTTCGGCCAAATCAGAAAGAACGGCGCCGAGGGACAGCGGGGCACCGGCGTCAATGAGCACGGCGCGGTCCCCCAGGCGGGCTTGGGCCTCGGGGAGGGCAGGCGTGGCGCAGTAGACCAGGCGCAGGGCGCCGGGGGCGAAGAAGCGCGCGGCGGGGTCCAGGTCGCCGGTGCCGGTCAGGGTGACGCGGGCCGGGTGCTCGGGCAGGCCGCGGGCGGCACGGCGGGCGCGGCGGCGCGGGTCGCGGATCAGCAGCCGGGGATCGTCGGCGCGGATCGTGCCCGCGCCGACCAGGATCGCGTCGCAGCCGGCCCGGACCTCGTCCACCCGGTCCAGGTCAGCCGGGCCGGACAGGATCAGCCGGGCCGGGCCGGCGTCGTCCAGGTAGCCGTCGGCGGAGGTGGCGCACGACAGCAGCACGTACGGGCGTGGCGGC
Source organism: uncultured Actinomycetes bacterium (assembly GCA_963835775.1). Lineage (GTDB taxonomy): Bacteria > Actinomycetota > Actinomycetes > Streptosporangiales > Streptosporangiaceae > Palsa-504. Next base: position 107,500 of record CAWIHB010000025.1, read on the forward strand.
ACGCGGTCCCCTTTCGGGTTGTCCCGGCCCCAGTGTTAGGGCCCAGCGTAGCTTCGCCGGTGCGCCCGGTGCTTTACTGGTCAACGATGCTCGAAACTGTCAACCCGGCCACCGGGGAGGTGCTGGCCACCTTCCCCGTGCACGGCCGCCGCGAGGTCGACGCGGCGGTGGCGGCGGCCCGCGAGGCGGCCGGCTACTGGGCCGGGCTGGGCGGGGCGGGGCGCCGGATCCGGCTCCTGGCCTGGAAGTCGTACCTGGTCAGGTACATGGGGCGGCTGGCCGAGCTGATGCACGAGGAGACCGGCAAGCCGCTGGACGACGCCCGGCTGGAGATCATCCTGGCCGTGCTGCACATCGACTGGGCCGCCCGGCACGCCAAGCGGGTGCTGCGCCCGCGCCGGGTGCGCAGCGGGCTGTTCTCCATCCACCAGAGCTCCACCGTGGAATACCAGCCGCTGGGCGTGATCGGCGTGATCGGCCCGTGGAACTACCCGGTGTTCACCCCGGTCGGCTCGATCGCCTACGCGCTGGCGGCGGGCAACGCGGTGGTGTTCAAGCCGTCCGAGCTGACCCCGGCGACCGGGGCGTGGCTGGTGCAGTCGTTCGGCGAGGCGATGCAGCCGTTCGGGAACCCGGTGCCCGTGCTCCAGCTGGTCACCGGGCCCGGCTCGACCGGCGAGGCGCTGGCCCGCAGCGGCGTGGCCAAGATCGCCTTCACCGGGTCGACGGCCACGGCCCGCAAGGTGATGGCCGCCGCGGCCGACACGCTGACCCCGGTGCTGGCCGAGTGCGGCGGCAAGGACGCCCTGCTGGTGGCGGCGGACGCCGACCTGGAAGCGGCGGCCGACGCCGCGGCCTGGGGCGCGATGTCCAACGCCGGGCAGACCTGCGTGGGGATCGAGCGCGTCTACGTGGCCGACGCCGTGTACCACAGCTTCCTGGAGCGGCTGACCAGCAAGGTGTCCGGGCTGCGGCCCGGTTCCGATCTCGAGGCGGCCTACGGCCCGATGACGTTGCCGTCGCAGACCGAGGTGGTGGCCAAGCACGTGGCCGACGCGCTGATGAGGGGCGGGCGGCCGGTGGTGGGCGGCCAGGACGCGGTGGAGCCGCCGTTCGTGCGGCCCGTGATCCTGGCCGACGTGCCGGAGACCAGCACGGCGGTGACGGACGAGACGTTCGGCCCCACGGTGACGGTGACGCCGGTGGTCAACATGGCCGAGGCCGTGTCCTACGCCAACGCGGGCCGGTACGGGCTGGGGTCGGCGGTCTTCGCCCGCGACCGGAAGGCCGGGATGAACGCGGCGCGGTCACTGCGCAGCGGGATGACCTCGGTCAACTCGGTGATCGGGTTCGCCGTGGTGCCGGGGTTGCCGTTCGGCGGGGTGGGCGAATCGGGGTTCGGGCGTATTCACGGCGCGGACGGGCTGCGCGAGTTCAGCCGGGCCAAGGCCATCACCAGGCAGCGGATGCGGCCGCTGATCAACGTCATGACCTTCGGCCGGACCGACCGGGACATGCGCCGCCTGATGACGCTGGTCACGCTGCTGCACGGGCGGCTATACCGGCCGCGGGGGGCGCGCCGGGCGCGCTGAGCCTTAGTCCTTGACGCCGACGCCGCACAGGTGCCAGGCGGCGCCCTGATCGTCGCCGGGCGGCTCGGGGACGGGCAGCCGGAGCACGGGTTCGACGTCGCCGCCGGAGCCGCGGCGTTCGCGGAGCGGATCGTCCAGCTCGGGCCGCCACTGGGCGGGGCGTACCAGGCCGGGCTCGACCAGCGTGAACCCGTCGAAGAACCGGGCGATGTCGGTGCGGCTGCGGGAGATGAGCGGCGTGTTCCAGTGCAGTTCCTGGGTCATCCGGAACATCCGCTCGGCCGCCTCCGGGTGGGCTTCCGAGGTCATGTGGGTCATAGCCAGGCAGCTGCCCGGCGCCACGGCGTCGCGGAACTGCCCGACCACCCCCCACGGGTCTTCTTTGTCCCACAGGCAGTGCAGCACGCACATCAGCAGGATCCCGACCGGCTGGCCGAAGTCGAACAGGTCGCGGACCTGCTCGTCGCCGAGCACCTGCGCCGGCTCGCGCAGATCCGCCCGGAGCGTGACCACGTTGGGGCCGGCCATCAGCGCGGCGGCGTGACCCGAGACCATGGGGTCGATGTCCACGTAGACGACGCGGGCCTCGGGCGCCGTGCGCTGCGCGATCTGGTGGGTGTTGGCCATGTTCGGCAGGCCGGAGCCGAGGTCGAGGAACTGGCGGACACCCTGGCCGAGCATGTAGTCGACCATCCGCTGCAGCAGATGACGGCTCTCCAGCGCGGTGTCGGCCCCGCCCGGCACGCCCATCTCCCGCACCATCGTGTTGACCGCGTCGGACGCCTTCCGGTCCACCGCGAAGTTGTCCTTGCCGCCGAGCTGGTAATTCCAGATCCGGGCCGTGTTGGGATAGCGGACACCGATCGGGTCATCCGGGTCAAGTCCTCCAGACGCCGGCGGTTGGGCGGGCATGGACCATCCTCCTCCGTGGCCGAAAAGGGCATCTCCGATGATAAGGGCAGCCGGGGCCGGGGCCGGCTCGCGCGCCAGGCGCGCCTCAGGCGCGCGTCAGGCGTGCGTCAGGCCTCGGCCGGGCTGCCGGTGTCCACGGCGCCGCCTTCCAGGGCCATGGCGTCCACCGGGTCTTCCGGGTCGGCCGGGGCCAGCGGGGCCCGGCCCGCGATCAGGTCGGCGGCGCGTTCGGCAATGGCGATCGTGGGCGCGTTGGTGTTGCCCCGGGGCACGGCCGGCATCACCGACGCGTCGACCACACGCAGGCCGGTGACCCCCCGCACCTTCAGCTCGGGATCGACCACGCTGTTCCACCGGGACTGGCTGCCCATGGCGCAGGTACCCACCGGGTGATACAGGGTGGCCACGCTGGCCCGCAGGTAGTCGAGCAGTTCCGCGTCCGAGCGGAGGTGCGCGCCGGGCGTGATCTCGCTCTTGCAGATGGCGGCCATGGGCCGGGCGGTCACGAACTCCCGGGCCATTTTCAGCCCGGCGACCAGCGCCCGCGCGTCCGCGCCGCCGTCGGACAGGTAGCCGGGGTCGATGGCGGGCCGGTGCCTGGGATCGGCGCTGCGCAGCCTGATCCGGCCCCGGCTCTTGACGTCGATGAGGCCGACCAGCACGGTCATGGCTCGCTGGGCCGGGTCGGCCAGCCCCTGGTCGCGGTAGGGCGCGGGCAGCACGTGCAGCTGCAGGTCGGGGGCGGGCAGATGCGGCTCGGAGTGGGCGAAGCCGCCGGACTCGGCGATGTTGCTGGTCAGCGGGCCGCGGTGGGTCGCCTTCCAGCGCAGCACGCTCGCGTTGCCGCTCTTCTCCCACAGGCCGCGCAGCCGCGGCGTGGACCAGCTGACCGGCAGCACCGGGTGATCGCTCAGGTTCGCGCCCACCCCCGGGCTGTCGGCCTGCACGTCGATGCCCATCTCGATCAGGTGGTCGGCCGGCCCGATGCCGGACAGCATGAGCAGCTGCGGGCTGTTGACCGCGCCGCCGGACAGGATGACCTCACCGCTGGCCTGGGCGGTCTGGGTCTCGCCGCGGTGGGTGTAGGTCACACCGGTGGCCTGGCCGCCGTCGATGTTGATCCTGGTGACCAGGGCCCCGACCAGGACGGTGAGGTTCGGCCGGGACATGGCCGGGTGCAGGTAGGCGGTGGCGGCCGAACAGCGCCGGCCGCGGCGCTGGGTGACCTGGTACCAGCCCACGCCGTCCTGGCGCGGCCCGTTGAAGTCGTCATTGGCCACCGCGCCCTGTTCCTGGGCGGCGGCGATGAACGCCTCGCAGGCCTGGGACTTGTACCGCAGGTTGGTGACGGCCAGCGGGCCGCCCGCGCCGTGGTAAGCGGAGGCGCCGCGCGAGTTGTCCTCGGCCCTCCTGAAGTACGGCATGAGGTCCTCGTAGCCCCAGCCGGAGCAGCCGTACTCGTCCCGCCAGCTGGTGAAGTCGTGGCGGTTGCCGCGGATGTAGATCATGGCGTTCATGCTGCTCGAGCCGCCCAGTACCTTGCCCCGGGGCCAGTAGATGGAGCGGCCGCCCGCGCGGTGCTGCGGGACCGTGGTGTAGTTCCAGTCGTAGGCGGTCTGGAACAGGCGGTTGAGCGCGGCTGGCGCCCGGATCTCGTCGGCGTCGTCGTTCGGCCCGGCCTCCAGGAGCAGGACGCTGACGCTGGAGTCGGCGGAAAGCCGCGCCGCCAGGACGCAGCCTGCGCTGCCGGCGCCGACAATGATGTAGTCGTACACGGCGGACTCCTTCTCGGACCAAGGGAAGATTAAACCCGCCATGGTCGTACCGGGAGTCCTGGGGTCGCCGGAGCCCCATCACCGGAGCCCGGTCAAGGGCCCGGAATCCGGCGGGCCCCCGAGAACCGCCGGACTCCGGACGTCTTCGATGCTCACCGCGTAACGGCTCGGTACCCGAGCCTGGTCACGCAGGGTTACAGCGGCTCAGGCCCCTGCGACCCGGGCCGCTGCGGATCATCGCCGTGATCACTCATCGTGGCTATACGATGCCACATTGTTTACGGGTTGTGAACACCGCAGGTCAGTTACGCGGTTACATTTTGGCTTAGGGTGGGTTCATGCCGCATGACCGCAGCGAGAGCCCTGTCGTTCTGTCCCGCATCTACACCCGCACCGGCGACGGCGGCACCACCGCGCTCGGCGACGGCAGCCGGGTCGCCAAGACCGACACACGGCTGGCGGCCTACGCCGACGTGGACGAGGCCAACTGCGCGATCGGTATGGCGATCACGTTCGGTGAGCTCTCCCCGGCCATCTCCGCGCTGCTGGCCCGGATCCAGAACGAGATGTTCGACGTCGGCGCCGACCTGTGCAACCCGATCAGCGAGGCGCCGCCCTACCCGCCGCTGCGGATCGACGAGTCGTACGTCACCCGGCTGGAATCCGAGTGCGACACCCACAACGCGGACCTGCCCACGCTGCGCAGCTTCCTGCTGCCCGGCGGCAGCCCGGGAGCGACGCTGCTGCACATGGCCCGGACGGTGGCCCGCCGGGCCGAGCGCAGCGCGTGGGCCGCGGCGGCTGAGCACGGCGATACGGTCAGCCCGTGGCCGGCGCGCTACCTGAACCGGCTGTCCGACCTGCTGTTCATCCTGGCCCGGCAGGCCAACGCGGGCCACGGCGACGTGCTCTGGAAGCCCGGCGGCGACCGGAGTTAGCCGGGTTTTACCGCGCCAGGCCGAGGTGAGAGCCGGGCGGCGCGGCTTCCAGCCAGGCCAGCAGGCCAGTGAGGGCCGGTTCGGCCAGGGCTAGCTCCACGCCCGGCGGACCGGCCGGGGGAGCGTCGCCGAGCTGGCATTCGACCACGATCCGGTCCGGGCCAAGGATGGAGATCTCGTCCTCGGTGGGCGGGCGGCGGGACACTACGGCCAGGTCGCGCCGGGGGAAGGTCTCCTCGGGGCGCATCGAGATCCCGAACACGCCGAACCAGCAGAGCTCATCCAACCGGTACGAGGCGACGCCCAGGCGCCAGGTGCCGCGGTCCCTGCGCAGGCCGCACTCGACGTTGGCGCCGGTACGCTCCAGCAGGAACCTGCGGGCGGCGATGCCCGCGGCGGCCAGCACCAGGAGCACCAGGAAGGCGGCGAAGAACCAGGCAGCATCCAGGGCCAGCGCTTCGCCCACCCGTCAGGCCTGCGTGCCTGCGGCCCGTAGCCTCGCCCTGGCGTACTTGGCGTCGGCTGACTCCTCCACGCCGGGTCCGGCGTCGGCGAGCGCGCCCTCGAGTTCCTGGCGGGCCTGCTCGGCGTTGACGTCGACGCCGAGCTGGGCCTGAGCGGCCAGGATGGCTACCCGGTCGTCGGCCACGGACAGGAACCCGCCGCTGACCGCGGCGCGGACCGGGCCCCGCTCGGAATCGCCGTGCAGGATCTCGACCAGGCTGCCCTCGGCCAGGATGCCGAACACCGGCGAGTGCCCGGTCAGCACTCCGATATCGCCCTCGGTGGTCTTGGCGATCACCGTGCTGGCCTCGCCCGACCACAGCTCACGGTCGGGCACGACCAGCGCTACATGCAAGGTCACCGCTCCAGCTCCCTGGCTTTCTGCTCCACGTCCTCGATCCCGCCGACCATGTAGAACGCCTGCTCCGGCAGGTTGTCGTACTTGCCCTCGCTGATCGCCTTGAACGAGGCGATGGTCTCCTCCAGCGGCGTGAAGACGCCCGGCTGGCCGGTGAACTGCTCGGCCACGAACATCGGCTGGGACAGGAACCGCTCAATCCGCCTGGCCCGCTGCACGGTGATCTTGTCTTCCTCACCGAGCTCGTCGACGCCGAGGATGGCGATGATGTCCTGCAGCTCCTTGTAGCGCTGCAGGATCCGCTGCACCTCGCGGGCCACGTCGTAGTGGTCCTGGCCGATGTACCTGGCGTCCAGGATCCGTGAGGTGGAGTCTAGCGGGTCCACCGCCGGATAGATCCCCTTCTCGGTGATGGCCCGGGACAGCGTGGTGGTCGCGTCGAGGTGGGCGAACACGTTGTGCGGCGCGGGGTCGGTGATGTCGTCGGCCGGCACGTAGATGGCCTGCATCGAGGTGATCGAGTGGCCTCGGGTGGAGGTGATCCGCTCCTGCAGCTGGCCCATCTCGTCGGCCAGCGTGGGCTGGTAGCCCACCGCCGACGGCATCCGGCCCAGCAGGGTGGACACCTCCGAGCCGGCCTGGGTGAACCGGAAGATGTTGTCGATGAACAGCAGCACGTCCTGGCCCTGCACATCACGGAAGTACTCGGCCATGGTCAGCGCGGTCAGGCCGACCCGCAGCCGGGTGCCAGGCGGCTCGTCCATCTGGCCGAACACCAGCGCGGTGTCCGCGATGACGCCGGACTCGGTCATCTCCAGGAACAGGTCGTTGCCCTCGCGGGTCCGCTCCCCCACCCCGGCGAAGACCGAGACGCCGCCGAAGTTCTGCGCCACCCGGCGGATCATCTCCTGGATGAGCACGGTCTTGCCCACGCCGGCCCCGCCGAACAGGCCGATCTTCCCGCCCAGCACGTACGGGGTGAGCAGGTCGATGACCTTGATGCCGGTGGTGAACATCTGGGTCCGCGGCTCGAGCTGGTCCAGCGGCGGCGGGTCACGGTGGATCGGCCACCGCTCGGTGACGTCCAGTGACGAGAGGGGCACGTCCAGCGAGATGCCGAGGGCGTTGAACACGTGGCCCTTGGTCACGTCGCCGACCGGCACCTCGATCGGCGCGCCGGTGTTGGTCACCTCGGCGCCGCGGATCAGGCCGTCGGTGGGCTGCATGGAGATCGCGCGCACGATGTTGTCGCCGATGTGCTGCTCGACTTCCAGGGTCAGCATCCGCCTGTCTTCGCCGAGCACGACGTCCACGTGCAGCGCGAAGTAGATCTCCGGCATGTGCTCGGCCGGGAACTCGACGTCCACGACGGGGCCGATGACCCTGGCCACACGGCCGGTGCCGGCGGCGGCTGCGCCGCTGGCGGCTGGCTTCTCAACGGTCTCGGTCATGTTCCCTCACTCACTCGTTTGCGCTTGCGTCGGCCAGCGCGTTGGCGCCGCCGACGATCTCGCTGATTTCCTGGGTGATCTCCGCCTGCCGTGCGTTGTTCGCCTCACGGGTCAGCGTCTCGAGCAGATCAGTGGCGTTGTCGGTGGCCGCCTTCATCGCGCGGCGCCGGGAGGCCAGTTCGGCGGCCGCGGCTTCCAGCATCGCGAAGAAGATCCGGCTGGTCACGTACTGCGGCATCAGGGCGTCGAGCACCTCGGGCGGGCCGGGCTCGAACTCGTACTGCGGCAGCGCGCCGTGCGGGCTCGGCTCGTCGGTCTCCTCGATCTTCAGCGGCAGCAGCCTGCGCACCGCGGGCCGCTGGGTCAGCATCGACACGAACTCGGTGCAGACCAGGTGGATCTCGTCGACGCCGTCCTGCTCGGCCCCGTCCTGGCTAGCACGGAACGCCTCCAGCAGCACGTCGGAGATGGCCTTGGCGTCCCGGTACTGCGGCGCAGAGGAGAAGCCGCTCCAGGAGCCGGCCAGCTCGAGCTCGCGGAACCGGTGCCAGCCGATGCCCTTGCGGCCGGCCACGTACAGCACCGGCGTGACGCCGCGCTCGTGCAGCGCCTGCCGCAGTCGCGCCGCCTCACGCAGCACGTTGGCGTTGTAGGCGCCGGCGAAGCCCTGGTCGCTGGTCAGGATGAGCACCGCGGCCCGGGCCGGATTCTGCCGCTCGGTGGTGAACGGGTGGGTCACGTTGGTCGAACGGCTGATCACGGCCTCGACCGCCCGGGTGAGTTCCCGGGCGTACGGCTCGGCGGCGCGCTGCCGCTGCTGGGCCCGGACGATCTGCGAGGTCGCGATCAGCTCCTGCGCACGGGTGATCTTGGCGATGGACTGGACGGTGCCGATCCGCCGCCTGACCAGGCGAAGCTGTGCTCCCATTTCCTAGCTCTCGTCCTTGCTCGGCTGGGGTACGCGGCGGGCGACCCGCTCCTGGTCCTCTTCCTCGAGCGCCTCGGCTGACTCGTCCTCGCCGGGCAGCAGCTCACCCGAGCTGGTCTCGAACGACTTGCGGAACTCCTCGATCGCGTCCTTGAGCGCGGTGACCGTGTCCTCGGACAGGACCTTGGTCTCCCGGATCGCGGTCAGGATGCCGGCGTGCGACCGCTTCAGGAAGTCCAGGAAGTCGTGCTCGAACCGGCTGATGTCCTCCAGCGGCACGTCGTCCAGGTGGCCGTTGCTGCCCGCCCAGATCGAGACCACCTGGTCCTCGACCGGGAACGGGTCGTACTGCGGCTGCTTGAGCAGCTCGACCAGGCGCGAGCCGCGGTCGAGCTGGGCCCGCGAGGCCGCGTCCAGGTCGGAGGCGAAGGCGGCGAACGCTTCCAGGTCGCGGTACTGCGACAGCGAGAGCCGCAGGTTGCCCGCGACGCTCTTCATGGCCTTGACCTGCGCGTTGCCGCCGACCCTGGACACCGAACGGCCGACGTTGATGGCGGGCCGCACGCCGGAGTTGAACAGGTCGGCCTCCAGGTAGATCTGCCCGTCGGTGATCGAGATGACGTTGGTCGGGATGTAGGCGGAGATGTCGTTGGCCTTGGTCTCGACGATCGGCAGCCCGGTCATCGAGCCCCCGCCCAGCTCGTCGGACAGCTTCGCGCACCGCTCGAGCAGCCGGGAGTGCAGGTAGAACACGTCGCCGGGGTAAGCCTCGCGGCCCGGTGGCCGGCGCAGCAGCAGCGAGATCGTACGGTAGGCCTCGGCCTGCTTGGACAGGTCGTCGAAGATGATCAGCGCGTGCTTGCCCTGGTACATCCAGTGCTGCCCGATGGCCGAGCCGGTGTACGGCGCGATGTACTTGTACCCGGACGGGTCGGAGGCCGGCGCGGCCACGATCGTGGTGTACTCCAGGGCGCCGGCTTCTTCCAGCGACTGGCGCACCTGGGCGATGGTGGAGCCCTTCTGGCCGACCGCCACGTAGATGCAGCGCACCTGCTGCTTCTCGTCGCCCGACGCCCAGTTCGCGCGCTGGTTGATGATGGCGTCGATGGCGATCGCGGTCTTGCCGGTCTGCCGGTCGCCGATGATCAGCTGCCGCTGGCCCCGGCCGATGGCGGTCATCGCGTCGATGGCCTTGATGCCGGTCTGCAGCGGCTCCTTCACCGGCTGGCGCTCGACCACCGAGGGCGCCTGGGTCTCCAGCGGGCGCACCTCGGTGCTCTCGATGGGGCCCTTGCCGTCCAGCGGCTCGCCCAGCGGACCGACCACGCGGCCGAGGAAGCCGTCGCCGACCGGCACGGACAGGACCTCGCCGGTCCGCTTGACCTGCTGGCCCTCCTCGATCTCGTTGAACTCGCCGAGGATGACGACGCCGATCTCGCGCACGTCCAGGTTGAGGGCCAGGCCGCGCACGCCGTTTTCGAACACGAGCAGCTCGCTGGCCATGGCCGACGGCAGGCCCTCGACCCGCGCGATGCCGTCACCGCACTCGATGACGGTGCCGATCTCCTCCCGGGCGGTACCTTCGGGCTCATACTCCTGGACGAAGCGCGCCAGCGCGTCCCTGATCTCTTCCGGCCGGATCGTCAGCTCAGCCATTGTCCTGCCTGTCCTGTCGTTCGTAGTCTTCCCGGGTCGCTGACATGTCAGCTGGCCAGCTTGCGCCGGACGGCGGCCAGCCGGCTGGCGGCCGTTCCGTCAATAAGCTCATCCCCGATCTGGACGGAGATTCCACCCACCACCGAGGGATCGAGCACCACATTCAGGTGAATGGCGTGCCCGTAGGACTGGGCCAGCGCCTGCGCGAGCCGCCTGCGCTGGGTGGCGGACAGCTCGGTCGCCGAGCGGACCACCGCGATCAGCTGCTGCCGGCGCCGCGCCGCGATGCCGGCGCACAGGTCAAGGGCCAGGTTTATGGAGCGGCCGCGCGGATGCGCCACCATCTGGCTGATCACGGCCAGCGTCACCGGCGTGACCTTGCCGCGCAGCAGGGTGTCGAGCAGCTCGCGCTTTCCGTTCCCGGGCAGCGAGGGGTCGGCCAGCGCAGCCCGCAGGTCCGGCTGCCCGGCGACCACGCGGCCGAACCGGAACAGGCCGTCCTCCAGGTCGTCCAGGCCGTCCTCGGCCGCGGCCGCCAGCACCAGCGCGGTGATGGCCAGCTCCTCGATCGCGTCCACCATGTCGCCCGAGCTGGCCCAGTGGGCCTCGGCGGCCGCCGCGACCAGCGACTCGGCCCGCCGGGTCACCTTGCCGCGCAGCAGCGCGCTGACCACCGCGCCCTTCTCGGCCGCGGGCTTGCCCGGATCGGACAGCGCCCGGCGCAGGCCGTGCTCGTTATCCAGCAGGCCGACCACCGCGAACAGGTCGTTCGCGAGCCTGGTGGCCACGCTGGCGCTGGTGATGTCCGCCGCGTTCAGCCGGTCGAGGAGGTCGGCGTAGGAGGCCCTGCTGGCACCGCGCACGCTCATCGCCTCCCGCGGTGGCAATGGGATTTTTGGGCCGAACGGCCCGTGCTGACGGCCCGGCGCCCGATGCTACGAATCACTGGCTGGACACCTCGAGCTCGTCGAGGAAACGGTCCACCATCCGGCTCTGCCGCGCCTGGTCGGCCAGCGACTCGCCCACGATCCGGCTGGCCAGCTCGGTGGCCAGCGACCCGACCTCGACGCGCAGCGCGGTCAGCGCCTGCTGCCGCTCGGCCTGGATCTGGGCCTGGGCCGACTCGGCCACCCGGCGGGCTTCGGTCTGGGCCTGCTCGCGCATCTCGGCGATGATCTGCGCGCCCTGCTCCCTGGCCTCCTCGCGCAGCCGGGCCGCCTCGTGCCGGGCCTCGGCCAGCTGCTCCCGGTACTGCTCGAGCAACTGGTTGGCCTCGGCCTGTGCCTCTTGCGACTTGGCCAGGCCGCCCTCGATCGCCTCGGTGCGGTCGGCCAGCGTCTTGGTGATCCGCGGCAGCGCGACCTTGGCCAGCACGCCGAACACCAAGATGAAGAGGATCGTGCCGATGATGAACTCCGGCCACGAAGGGAGCAGCGGGTCCGTCGACGCCGTGCTGTCAGCAAGGTGGATCATCATCATGCGCTCACTTCCTGGACCGGGACGCTCAGGACGAGAAGATGAACGGAGCCACCAGGCCGATGAGCGCGAGCGCCTCGGTCAGCGAGAAGCCGATCCACATGTAGAGCGTAATGCGGCCGGTGGCCTCAGGCTGCCGGGCCATGGCCTCGATCGCGTGGCCGAACACCAGGCCGATGCCGATGCCCGGGCCGATGGCCGCGAGACCGTACCCGAGCGCCCCAAGCCTCTTTATGTCAATGGTCGTGGTCTGGGCGACGATAGTAGCGGCGAGTGACATCGATTCATTCCTTTACGTTTTGCGAAATCGGATGGGGACTAGTGAGCCGGCTCCACCGAGCTGGCGATGTAGGTCGCGGTCAGCGTGGTGAAGATGAACGCCTGCAGCAGGGTGACCAGGGTCTCGAGCACGAAGACGAAGATCGCCAGCGCGAAGGAGCCCGCGGCGTAGAGCAGCCCGACGGACAGGGACAGCAGGTACCACGTCGCGACGGTGAAGATCGTCAGCAGCAGGTGGCCGGCGAACATGTTCCCGAACAGCCGCACCCCGAGGGTGAACGGCTGGAAGATGAAGAACCTGAGCAGTTCGACCGGTACCAGGATGATGTAGATCGGCGCCGGCACGCCCGGCGGAATCATGCCCTTGAAGTAACCCCACGCGCCCTGGTGCTTGAAGCCCAGGTACAGGTAGAGGAAATAGACGATGAACACCATCGGCCACACGAAGCCGATCCTGGATGTGACCGGGAACTGCAGGACCGGGATCAGTTCCATCACGTTCATGACGTAGATGAAAAAGAACAGCGACACCAGGAACGGCAGGTACGAGTCGCCTTTGCGGCCCAGCGACGGGCGCAGGATCTGGTCCCGCACGGCCAGGATCGCTATCTCGCCCAGATTCTGCATGCCGCGCGGCACCAGCTTCGGCTTCCGGAAGGCCACCCAGAAGAACACGATCACCACCAGCGCGGCCAAAATAGCGAGCAGCATCGGCTTGGTGAAGCTAAACGAGCCGATGGTGAAGAACGGCTTCCAGTTGAAACTCTGCAGGCCCGGGGCGGGGAATCCGCACCCGCTGAAGATGTGGCACCCTCCGCTGGCCAGGACCCCGACGTCACCGGTCACCGGTCATCTCCTTCTGTGTCAGCCCGGGGGGGCGACCCCCCGGAACCCCCCGCGCACGGGGGGAAGCCATTTCCCCCGTACCCCCTTGGCCCCCCCGGCCGAAGCGGTAGATTACGTAGCCGAGCGAGATGCCCAGGCCGACCAGCATGCCGAGCGGGAACAGCAGCGCGACGTGCACGGCCCGGCCGATCAGCCAGCCGATGCCGCCGTAGGCCGCCATGCCGGCCAGCAGGTAGCTGGTCACGGTCCAGCCGGTTTCCAGGCCCTGGGCCCGGCCCTGCGCCGCGGCCTGCTTCTGTGCCTGCTCCTGGGCGCGGGTGACGGCTTCGTTGCCGTGGTCGCTCATGTCATTCGCCTCGCCTTGCCGCGGGCTGCTTGGGCTGCTGTGCTGGCTCGACGTAGAGCATCTTGATCTTGATGGCCGTGACGGCCTGGGCGGCGCACCAGATCAGGATGCAGGCGATCGCGGTGAAGCCGAGCGCCCGGTCGCTGAACGCGGTTATCCCGTGCAGGCTGGACACCACGATGGCCAGGCCCACGATCTTGACCAGGTAGGTGACCACCGCGGCCACCATCATGGCCTGCGGGCTGACCCGCGCGGCCCGGCCCACCACCAGCACGCTGATGCCGAAGAACACGGTGACCAGGGCGACCCCGATCAGGGCGCCATACAGTCCCTTGGCGCCGACCAGCGCGGCGCTCACGGCGACCATGATCGCGGCCGCGACGGCCGTCGCCGCGCCAGCGCGGCGAACGACGGTGAGGTAGCTGGCCAGCATTTAATTAGGCTCCTGTGGGTCGACTGCAACTATGTAGACGTGGGGGCTGGCCCCGCGGGCCTGGCAGGAGCCGGTCGCCGCCCCGTGGTCACGGTGCGGGTATCCGGTTTGGGTTTAGGAAACGTATCATGCGCCCCTGCGTTGCCGTAGAAGGGCCCGCTCGTGAAAGATATCACAAAGTACTTGACTCTGTCTTTACCTGATCGCGCAAAATTTATGACCAACTTGGGCCCGGCGGGGAGGCCCGGAAGGCGGTTTCCTGGCCCGGTAATGGCCGGGGAAACGGAGCAGGCCAGGCCGTTCGGGCCGGACGGCGGGAAGTGCGGCAGCCGTTGCGGAACGTCACGGATGATGCGGCGATGGTAGCGGCCGGTGCCGAAGGTAAAGCCCGAGTAACGAGATGCCCGGCGCAGCCGCCCTACCAGGGGTGGGTGTCGCGTGGCTCCGGGTCGGCGAACGGGTCCTGCGGAGGGTTGACCGGGCCGAACGGATCCGGGGCCGGGTAGTCGTTCACGTGATCGAAGGGGCTGGCGGACAGGCGGCCCGCACGCGGTAGCGCGTCACCCGCGAAGGGCGTGGGCGGGAAGACACTGGGCTGTTGGAAGGCACTGGGTGGTTGGAGAGCACTGGGTTGTTGGAAAGCACTGGGCTGTTGGAAGGCACTGGGTGGCGGGGCGGCGGCCACGGGACCGGGCGCCGGGGTGGCGGGGCGGCCCGACATACGGTGCCGGCGGGCCTCGCGGACGGGAGCGGTGCGGGCCGCGGCCAGGGCCGCGGTGCGGGCGGTGGCCGCGGGCGGGACGGCGACCCGGCGGGCGCGCCACGGGCGCAGCCGGGGCATGGTGACGGGCAGCAGGGCCAGCACGGCGACCGCCGTCGCGGCCACGAACACGACCAGGCGGGTCCGCACCACCGACAGCGAGACCACGGTGACCGAGAACAGCGCCGCCCACAGGTACATGATCAGCACGCTCTGCCGGTAGGAATGGCCGATGTTGAGCACCCGGTGGTGCAGGTGCTGCCGGTCGGCGGCCATGACCGGCTTCCCGGCCCGGGTCCGGCGGATGACCGCGAACATCAGGTCCGCGTACGGGATGATGAAGATCGCCGCGGGCACCAGCAGCGGCAGGAAGGTCGGGAACCGGTCCAGGGTGTGGGTGGCCGAGTAGTTGGTCAGCAGGGCCGGGTCGAGGGACGCGGTGCTCGAGATCGGCCCGTAGGCCAGCATCAGGCCGAGCAGCATGGCGCCGATGTCGCCCATGAAGATCCGGGCCGGGTAGAAGTTATGCGGCAGGAAGCCGAGGCACATGCCGGCCAGCAGCGCCGATGACACCGCGGGCAGCGACTGCGAGGTGTTCCCGATCGTCTGGATGAGCGTGTAGGAGTAGATCAGGAACGACAGCGCGGCCACGGCCGTGATGCCCGCGGCCAGGCCGTCCAGGCCGTCGATGAAGTTGATCGCGTTGATCGTGACCACGACCATCAGGATGGTCAGGGTCAGGCTGAGGTCAGGTTCCAGCGAGAACACGCCGCCGCTGGGCGTCGGCACCCAGGGCAGCGACTGGCCGCTCCAGACCAGGATGCCGCCCGCGGCCACCTGCCCGGCCAGCTTGCTGATCGCGCTGAGCCCCCACCGGTCGTCGATGAACCCGACCACCACGATGAGCGCGCCGGCCAGCAGCAGCCCGGATGCCGTCTTCCCGCCGGCCGCCTGGAACGGGTCCTGCAGCGAGGTCAGCCGGCTGGCCACGATCAGCCCGGCCACCAGTCCGCCGTACATGGCTAGGCCGCCGAGCAGCGGCGTCGGCTCGGTGTGCGTGTCCCTGGCCCGGGGCGCGTGGATCGCGCGGGTCGCGAGCGCGATCCGGCGCACCAGCGGGGTGAGCAGGAAGGTCACCGCGGCCGTGACGAGCAGGACGAGCACGTACTCGCGCATGCCGCCTCAGCGGATCAGGTTCGGATCGGCTTTCATCATGGCCACTTTATGCCACTGGCTAACCACCGGTGGGCGGCTCTTCGGCCGGCGCGTCCGTCCTGGCCTCCAGCGGGTGCGGCTCCATCGGGTGCGGCTCCATCGGGTGTGCCTCCATCGGATGTGGTTGCGCCGGCTTGAAGTCGGCCGAACCGGTGCCGGGGGCGAACGGCTCGCCGTCGGCGATGACCGACGCCACCGTGCGCAGCCGGTCGACCGGGATCGCGCCGGCCCGCAGCAGCGTGGGTATGGTCCCGGTCAGGTCGAGGATGGTAGACGGGACGTGGTCGGCGCACGGGCCGCCGTCGAGGTAGACCGACACCGCCTCGCCCAGCTGCTGTTCGGCCTCGTCGACGGTGACCGCCGCGGGATAGCCGTGCCGGTTGGCGCTGGACACCGCGAGCGGCCCGGTCTGCTTGAGCACGTCGAGCGCCACCCCGTGCAGCGGCATCCGCAGGGCCACCGTGCCCTTGGTTTCGCCCAGGTCCCACAGCAGGGTCGGGCTGGCCCGGAACACCAGGGTGAGCGCGCCCGGCCAGAACTCGTCGATCAGGTCCTGCCCGAACGCCCCGAGGTCGTCGACCAGCGCGGCCGCGGCCCGGGCGGTGCCGACCAGCACGGGCGGCGGCAGGTTCCGGCCCCGGCCCTTGGCGGCCAGCATCGTGGTCACGGCCGCGGGAGTGAACGCGTCCGCGCCGATGCCGTAGACCGTGTCGGTGGGCAGCACGATCAGCTGGCCGGCCCGGGCCGCCGCTACCGCGGCGTCGATCCCGGCGGTCCGCGTGAACGCGTCCCGGCAGTCGTACCGTGTGGTCATTTACCGGCCCCCTCGCCGAGTTCGCCGGACCAGGCCGCGGTGACGAAGCGGTCCCGCCCGGTCAGGTCCTTGTGGTTGCGCGTGTCCCGCCAGCCCGACTCTTCGGGGAACACCCAGTACACCGCCGCGCCCTGCTGCCAGCCGTGCTCGACCGCGACCAGCCCGGCCGGCCGGAGCAGCCGCCGCGCGGTGCGCTCCACCGCCCGGATGGCGGCCAGCCCGTCCGCGCCGCTCCACAGCGCGGACGGCGGGTCGTACTCGCCGACCTCCGGCGGTACCGACGCCCCCACCGGGATGTACGGCGGGTTACTGATCACGAGGTCCACGCTACCGTCGAGTTCGCCGAGCGCGTCGGCGAAGTCGCCCGCGTGCAGCATGACCCGCCCCGCGGTGTAGGTGGCGGTCTCGGCGTATCTGACCACGTTGCGTTCGGCCCAGGCGCGGGCGAGCGGGTCGGCCTCGACGGCGTGCACCCGGGCTCGGGGCACCTCCTGCCCGATGGCCAGCGCGATCGCGCCCGAGCCGGTGCCCAGGTCAGCCACGACGGGCTGGGCCACGTCCATCTCGCCCAGCCGGGCGATGGCCCAGCCGGTCATCACCTCGGTCTCCGGCCGGGGCACGAACACGCCAGGGCCTACCTCGAGCTCGAGGTAGCGGAAGTGCGCCTGGCCGGTGATGTGCTGCAGCGGCTCGCGGGCGGCCCGGCGGGCGATGTCGGACCAGAACCGCGCGTCGAACGCGGAGTCGGGCACGGTGTGCAGCTCGCCGCGCTTGACGTGGTGGACGCTGGCCGCGATCAGCTCGGCGTCGGTGCGCGGGGAATCGACGCCCGCCTCGGCCAGCCGTGCCGCGGCCAGCGCGACCTCGTCAAGCAGCAGGCTCATCATCGCCCGACACCCCGGCCGCCAGCTTGGCGGCCAGGTCCGCGGCCGCCAGCGCGTCGACCACCGGGTCGAGATCGCCGTCGATGACCTGGTCGAGGTTGTAGGCCTTGTAGCCCACGCGGTGGTCGGAGATGCGGTTCTCCGGGAAGTTGTAGGTGCGCACCCGCTCCGACCGGTCCACGGTGCGGACCTGGCTGCGCCGCTCCGCGCTGGCCTTGGCGTCGGCGTCGGCCTCGGCCTCGGCCAGCAGCCGGGCCCGCAGCACGCGCAGGGCCTGCTCCTTGTTCTGCAGCTGGCTCTTCTCGTTCTGGCAGGACACGACGATGCCGGTCGGCAGGTGGGTGATCCGCACGGCCGAGTCGGTGGTGTTCACGCTCTGCCCGCCCGGGCCTGAAGACCGGAACACGTCGACCTTGAGGTCGTTGTCGTTGATCTGGACCTCGATGGGCTCGGCCTCGGGCACGACCAGTACCCCGGCGGCCGAGGTGTGGATGCGGCCCTGGGACTCGGTCACCGGCACCCGCTGCACCCGGTGCACGCCGCCCTCGTACTTCAGCCGGGACCAGGCGCCCTCGGCGCCCCGGCCTTTCACCGCGACCGTGGCGTCCTTGACCCCGCCCAGGCCGGTGACGGTGGAGTCCAGGATCTCGGTCTTCCAGCCGCGCCGTTCGGCGTAACGCTGGTACATCCGGAGCAGGTCGCCGGCGAACAGCGCGGACTCCTCGCCGCCCTCGCCCGCCTTGACCTCCAGGATGATGTCGCGGCCGTCGTTGGGGTCGCGGGGGACGATGAGGCGCTGGAGTTCGGCCTCGAGCTGCTCGCGGCGGGCGGCCAGCTGGTCCGCCTCGGCGGACCAGGACGAGTCCTCCCTGGCCAGTTCGCGGGCCGTCTGCTCGTCCGCCTCGACCTGCAGCCACTCCTGGTAGGCGTGCACGATCGGGGTCAGTTCGGCGTAGCGGCGGCCCAGCGTGCGCGCCTTGTCCTGGTCGGAGTGCACGCCCGGGTCGGCGAGCGCATGCTCAAGCTCGGCATGCTCGCTGACCAGGTCGGCTATCCGATCGAACACCGGTTCTTGCCTTTCCTTGCTGTTCGTTGGCTTCTCGTGGCTTCTTATGGGCCCGCCGGGCATGCGACGAGCCGAGATCCAGGGGACTGGATCTCGGCTCGGCCGGGTTACTTCTTGTCGGCCTTCTGGCCGGACGGGTTCTTCCCGAAGCGCTTCTCGAACCGCGCGACGCGTCCGCCGGTGTCCAGGATCTTCTGCTTGCCCGTGTAGAACGGGTGGCAGTTCGAGCAGACCTCGACGTGGATGGAGCCGCCGCGGGCGGTGCTCCTGGTGGTAAAGCTGTTCCCGCAGCTGCAGGTCACCGTGGTGACGTCGTACTGGGGGTGAATGTCTGACTTCATGACAACTCCTGCCTAGAGCGGTCGCCGGGTCGCCCTCGCTGGATGTCCGGGGGGTCTGGGGGGCCGTCCCCCCAGGAGCCAGCCCCCCAGGAGCCAGCAGGGCGTGAACCGGTACCGCATGGTTGCGGCTTTCTAGTGTGCCAGATCATGAAACCAAATTCGCTGACCTGGCATTCCCGCTCCCCCGGCGCCCTGGTCCGGGCCCTGGTCCGGGCCCTGGCCGGGTGGTGGCCGGGTGGTGGCCGGGTCGTTGGGGGCGGCCGGTCAGGAGCCCAGGGTGGTCTTCTGGACCTGGAGCAGGAACTCGGCGTTGCTCTTGGTCTTGCGCATCTGCTCCATGAGCAGCTCGAGCGCCTGCTGGGGCTCCAGGGCATGCAGCACGCGGCGCAGCTGCCAGACGATCTTGAGCTCCTCCGGCGCGAGCAGGATCTCTTCCTTACGCGTGCTCGACGCGTCCACGTCGACCGCGGGGAAGAGCCGCTTCTCGGCCAGCTCGCGGCGCAGCCGCAGCTCCATGTTGCCGGTGCCCTTGAACTCCTCGAAGATCACCTCGTCCATCCGGGACCCGGTCTCGATCAGGGCGGCGGCCAGGATGGTCAGCGAGCCGCCGTGCTCGATGTTGCGGGCCGCGCCGAAGAACCGCTTGGGCGGGTACAGCGCGGTGGAATCCACGCCACCGGACAGGATGCGTCCGCTGGCCGGCGCCGAGTTGTTGTAAGCACGGCCCAGCCGGGTGATGTTGTCGAGCAGGATGACCACGTCGTGGCCCATCTCCACCAGGCGCTTGGCGCGCTCGATGGCCAGCTCGGCCACGGTGGTGTGGTCGTCGGCCGGGTGGTCGAAGGTCGAGTGGATGACCTCGCCCTTGACCGTGCGCTGCATGTCGGTGACCTCTTCAGGCCGTTCGTCGACCAGGACGACCATGAGGTGGCACTCGGGATTGTTCTTGGTGATCGCGTTGGCGATGGCCTGCAGGATGGTCGTCTTGCCCGCCTTGGGCGGCGAGACGATCAGGCCGCGCTGACCCTTGCCGATCGGGCAGATCAGGTCGATGATCCGGGTGATCATGTTGCCCGGGTCGGTCTCCAGGCGGAGCCTGTCCTGCGGGTACAGCGGCACCAGCTTGGCAAACTCGGGCCGGGACGCGGACTTCTCCGGGTCGAGCCCGTTGACCTTGTCCAGGCGCACCAGGGCGTTGAACTTCTCCCGGCGCTCGCCGTCGCGCGGCTGGCGGACCGCGCCCTCGATCACGTCGCCCTTGCGCAGGCCGTGCTTGCGGACCTGGGACAGGGACACGTACACATCGTTCGGACCCGGCAGGTAACCGGTGGTGCGGACGAAGGCGTAGCCCTGGGAGTCGAGCACGTCCAGGATGCCGGCGATCGGGATCAGCACGTCATCCTCGGCGATCACGAGCTCCGGCTCCGCGCCCGGGCGCTCGCGCCGCCGGTTGCGGTTACGGAACCGGTCCCGGCTGCGGCGCTGGCCGCGGTCCCCGTCGTCGTCGCGGAACTGGTCGCTCGACGACCCGCCCCGGGCCGCCATCGGCTCGCGGCGGTCACCCCCTGAGTCACGGCCACCGGAGTCACGTCCGCCCTGGTCACGTCCGCCCTGGTCACGTCCGCCGTGGTCGCGGGCGCCGGAGTCCCGGCCGTTCTGATCGCGGGGGCCCTGATCGCGGGCGCCGGAGTCCCGGCTGCCTGAATCACGGCTGCCGGAGTCACGGGCGGCCTGCTCGCGGGGCGCCTGGTCGCGGCCGCGGGGCGGCTGGTCCTCGCGGCGGCCGTTCCTGCGCCGCCGGTCGCCGCGCTGCGTGTCGCCCTGGGCGGCGTCAGCCGCCGCGGCGCCGTCCTGCGCCCTGGTGTCCTGGGCCGAGCTGACCGGGGCGCCGTCCTGGCCAGTGCCAGCCTGGGCAGTGCCAGCCTGGCCTGGGCCGGCGTGAGCCTCGGTCCGGGCGGCGGCCCTCGGTGCGGTTTCCTCGTAGAAGCTGAGCTGCTGGGCGGCAGAGTCGCCGATGCCGCCGCGGGCGGCGTCCCCGATGCCCGACGGCGCGGCGTCTCCGATGCCGTGCGTGCCTGATTCCATCGCGTCCCGCTTCGCCGGGCGCGTCGCGCCGGCTCCCGCCGACACGCCACGCTGACCAGAACCCTTACCAGTGGCACTACCGCCCTGCCGCGCCTCGATCGCCTCGACGAGCTGGCTCTTGCGCATCCGGCCCGCGCCCGGGATGCCCAGGGTGTGCGCGATGCGCTGCAGCTCGGGCATGAGCAGCGAGGAAAGGCCGGCACCGCTGCCACCGCGACTGCGCGACTTGGGAGCCTGGGAAGATCCGCCTGCGGCCGCGGGGGGCGCCGAGATCCCGGCGGGGGCATCCTCAGACGCGGCTGGTGCGCCGTTGAGGATTTCGGTTGTGTCGCTCACTAATGGTCCTTCCATGATTCTCGGCCGCCTGGGTGAACCCGCTAGGCCCGTCGACCCGGTATAGCGGCCCCGGGGGGCCAGAGTTGATTCGCGCTGCCCATGTACGTCCGGCGCTGATCAGCCGCCAGATATCCGCGATAGCTGCAACGCTTTGCGTTCCTCCGTGCGTCGCCTTCTGTCCGCAAGCCAGGGGGATGAGTCGGAAAAGCGCCCGGACGGCTACACCGCTCGCCCGCATCCCGAGATCGCGCGCTCTTGCTGGGCTGACTGCACCCCGCGTCAAAGACCTTGGGTACGGCAACAATACCGTTCCATAGGAGTTTGCCGGCTAGCGCCCGGTTTGCCGACGAGCACCCAGTCCAGAGCGGGGCACCCGGTGCGCCACTAAGCCTAACACCATGAGGACTCACGGCATTCCTTCGCAGCCGTCCGTGTCGCGCGGAAGAGGAGGCAACAGTCCCATGAGGCTCGCCAGCGGCGGGCATCCGGCGCGCTCAGTGCCAAGTGCTACAAGGTGGACTGGCGCTGCACCGTATGCCCGGCCGGACGGATCAGCCGCTTGTTTCCCGCGTCAGCAGCCCGGGCGGGGACTCCGGGCGCAGGACACGCGCGCCTTGCCGCTCGACGTCTAGTGAGCTTACCTGCCATTCAATACCCGTTTCTCTCACGATTGAACCCAGGCTGTCCAGGTCGTGACGATAATCCGGATTGTCCCGGGCGCCGAGGAAGGCCAGCACCGAGGGGCCGGCCCCGGACACCACCGCGGGCAGGCCCGCGGCCCGCAGCCCTTGCACGAGCGCGTGCGTGTCCGGCATGGCGCTGGCCCGGTAGTCCTGGTGCAGCCAGTCGCGGGTGGCGTCGAGCAGGACGGCGGTACGGTCGGCCGGCTCGCCGCCGGGCTCGGTCAGCGCGGCGACCAGCAGCGCGCTGCGCCCGGCGTTGGCCGCCGCGTCCCGGTGCGGCACCATCTCGGGCAGCAGGCCGCGGGCCACGTCGGTGCGCACCGGCGCGGCCGCGATGCAGACCACCGGGGTGAGGCCGGAGGCCGGCTCCAGCCGGACCAGGCGGGGACCGCCGGGCGCCGACCAGGCGATGGTCAGGCCGCCGGCCAGGCAGGCGGCCACGTTGTCCGGATGCCCCTCCATGTCGGTGGCCAGCCCGAGCAGGGCGTCGTCGGGGAGCTTGCCCGCGCCCGACCCGGACAGCGCCCGGGCGGCCAGGATGCCGGCCACCACGGCGGCCGCCGAGGAGCCCAGGCCCCGGCCGTGCGGGATACGGTTGACACAGCGCAGCCCGATCCCGGGCGGCTGGCTCCCGGTGACGGCGAACGCGGCGCGCATGGCCCGCACCACCAGATGAACCTCGCCCGCCCCGGCCAGGTCCGCGCCCTCGCCGGAAATCTCGATGGCCAGGCCGGATGGGCTGATCCAGGCCTCCACGTCGTCGTACAGGGTCAGTGCGAGCCCGAGCGCGTCGAACCCCGGACCCAGGTTGGCGCTGGTCGCGGGCACACGGACCCGGACCGCGCCGTCCGCCCAGCCCATATCGCTCCTCACCGGAAGGGGATCCCGCTCATCGCGGCACGTCATGCTATCCGGGCGCTCCCGCGGCCCGGTCGGCCGGAGGGTGGGTGGACCTCGCTCTAGTTTTCGCCTTCGCCACGATCGTCGTCTCGGGCAGGGGAGCGGGCCGGCGAGGCGAGGCCGAGGGCGTGGGCGGCGGCGCCGGGGTCGGCGGTGATGGTGGCCGGGGACGGAGCACCTGACAGGGCCCAGTCGGGATCCTTCAGGCCGTTCCCGGTCACCGTGCAGACCACCCGGGAACCCGCCGGGATCTTCCCGTTCGCGCAGCACTTCAGCAGGCCGGCCACGCTGGCGGCGGAGGCGAGCTCACCGAATACGGCCTCCCGGGTGGCGAGCAGCCGGTAGGCGACCAGGATCTCCCGGTCGGTCACCGAGTCGATCAGCCCGGCGGACTCGTCCCGGGCCTGCTCGGCCAGCCGCCAGGAAGCGGGATTGCCGATCCTGATCGCGGTCGCGATCGTCTGCGGCTGCAGCACCGGCTGGCCGGTCACGATCGGTGCCGCGCCGCTGGCCTGGAAGCCGCACATCCGCGGCGCCCGGGCGGCCAGGCCGGCCTGACGGTACTCGGTGTAGCCCATCCAGTAGGCGGTGATGTTGCCCGCGTTGCCGACCGGGAGGCAGTGCACGTCCGGCGCGTCGCCGAGCTCGTCCACGATCTCGAAGGCGGCGGTCTTCTGGCCCTGCAGCCGGTCCGGGTTGACCGAGTTGACCAGCGCCACCGGGTACTGTGCGGCCAGCTTCCTGGCCACCTCCAGGCAGTCGTCGAACGAGCCGTCGACCTGCAGCAGCCGCGCGCCGTGCACCAGGGCCTGGGCCATCTTGCCGATGGCGATCTTGCCGCGGGGCACCAGCACCGCACAGGTGAGCCCGGCCCGGGCCGCGTAGGCGGCCGCGCTGGCGCTGGTGTTGCCGGTCGAGGCGCAGATGACCGCCTTGGCCCCCGCGGCCGCGGCCATGGAGATGGCCACCGTCATGCCCCGGTCCTTGAACGATCCGGTCGGGTTGGCTCCCTCGACCTTGAGGTAGACCTCGCAGCCGGTGCGGGCGGACAGCACCGGCGCGGGCAGCAGCGGCGTGCCGCCCTCGCGCAGGCTGACCACGGGCGTGGCCTCGGTGACCGGCAGCCGGTCCCGGTACTCGGCGATCACGCCGCGCCACTGGGGCCGGGCGCGGGTCTGGGTAGCAGGTGTCATGATTCTTCTTCGCCTTCCACGCGCATCACGCTGACCACCGCACGGACCATGGGGAGCGCCTCGAGGTCGCGGATGGTCGCGGCCAGGTCCGCGTCCCGCGCGGTGTGGGTCACGATCACCAGCTGGGCCTCCTGGCCCCGGCTGGCCTGGCGGACCGCCTCGATGGAGACGTGATGCCTGGCGTAGGCCTCGGCCACCGGGGCCAGCACGCCGGGCCGGTCGTCGACGTCCAGCGAGACGTGGTAGCGGGTCAGCGTCTCCCCCATCGGCATGACCGGCAGGCCCGCGTAGGTGGACGCGTCCGGGCCACGGGTGCCGGCCAGCCGGTTCCTGGCCACCGCGACCAGGTCGCCCAGCACGGCGCTCGCGGTCGGCGTGCCGCCCGCGCCCGCGCCGTAGAACATCAGGCGGCCCGCGGACTGCGCCTCCACGAACACCGCGTTGTAGGCCTCGCTGACCGCGGCCAGCGGGTGCGAGCGCGGGATCATCGCCGGGTGCGCCCGGACCGAGATGCCCGCGTCGCAGCGCTCGCAGATGGCCAGCAGCTTGACCACCCGGCCCAGCGCGCGGGCGCTGCCGATGTCGGCCGCGGTGACTTCGGTGATGCCCTCGCGGTGCACGTCGGCCGCGGTGACCGGCGTGTGGAAGGCCAGGCTGGCCAGGATGGCGGCCTTGGCCGCGGCGTCGAACCCCTCCACGTCCGCGGTCGGGTCGGCCTCGGCGTAGCCCAGGGCCTGGGCCTCCTCGAGCGACTCGGCGAAGCCGGCGCCGGAGGAGTCCATCCGGTCCAGGATGTAGTTGGTGGTGCCGTTGACGATGCCGAGCACCCGGTGCACCGTGTCGCCGGCCAGCGACTCGCGCAGCGGCCGCAGCAGCGGGATGGCCCCGGCCACCGAGGCCTCGTAGTACAGGTCGGCCCCGTACTCCCGGGCCGCGCCGTAGATCTCCGCCCCGCTCTCGGCCAGCAGGGCCTTGTTCGCGGTGACCACGGCCTTGCCGGTCTTCAGCGCGGACAGCATCAGCGTCCTGGCCGGCTCGATGCCGCCGATGACCTCGACCACGATGTCCACGTCCGGGCGGCTGACCAGCGCCTGGGCATCCGCCGTGAGCAGGGAGGTGTCGATCGCGGCGTCCCGGCGGTGCCCGACCCGGCGCACCGCGATGCCGGCCAGCTCGAGCCGGGCGCCGATCCGCAGGGCCAGGTCGTCGGCCTGCTCGGTCAGCAGCCGGGCCACCTCGGACCCGACCACCCCGCAGCCGAGCAGGGCGACCTTCAGCGTGCGGCCGGTCATCCGACGTCCAGCTTGAGCAGGTCGTCCAGGGTCTCGCGGCGGACGATCACGGCCGGCTCGGCACCATCCCGGACCGCGACCACCGCGGGGCGCGGCACGTGGTTGTAGTTGCTGGCCAGCGACCGGCAGTAGGCGCCGGTGGCCGGGACGGCCAGCAGGTCGCCTACGGCCAGGTCCGCGGGCAGGTAGGCGTGCCGCACCACGATGTCGCCGCTTTCACAGTGGCGGCCGACCACCCGGGACAGCATCGGCGGGGCCGCCGAGGCGCGCGAGGCCAGCGTGCATTCGTAGGAGGCGTCGTACAGCGCGGTCCTGATGTTGTCGCTCATCCCGCCGTCCACGCTGACGTAGGTGCGCAGCCCGTCGACGTCCTTGAGCGTGCCCACGGTGTACAGCGTCACCATGGAAGGCCCGACGATGGCGCGGCCCGGCTCGACGGTCAGCCGCGGCCGGGGCAGCCCGGCGGCCCGGCACTGCCAGTCCACGATCTGGCGCAGGCTCTGCGCGATGTCCTTGATCTCCGGCGCGTCGTCCTCGTTGGTGTAGGCGATGCCGAACCCGCCGCCCAGGTCGAGCTCGGCGATCTCCACCCCGTGCTCGTCCCGGATCCTGACCGCGAGTTCCACCACCCGGTGCGCGGCCACCTCGAAGCCCGCCGTGTCGAAGATCTGCGAGCCGATGTGCGAGTGCAGCCCGGCGAAGGTCAGGCCCGGGCAGGCCAGCACCCGCCGCACCGCCTCGTCGGCGGCGCCCGAGGCCAGCGAGAAACCGAACTTCTGGTCGTCATGCGCGGTGGCCATGAACTCGTGCGTGTGCGCCTCCACCCCGGTGGTGACGCGGACCAGGATGTTCGGGTGGTGGGGCGCGCCGTCGGTGAGGTAGGCCAGGCGCGCGATCTCCTCGAAGGAGTCGGCCACGATGTGGCCGATCCCGGCCGAGACGGCCCGGACCAGTTCGTCCAGCGTCTTGTTGTTGCCGTGCAGGGTGATCTGCTCGGGCGGCACCCCGGCCAGCAATGCGGTCTCGAGCTCGCCTCCGGTGCAGACGTCGACGCCCAGGCCTTCGGCGCTGACCCAGCGCAGCATGGCCCGGGAGCAGAACGCCTTGGCCGCGTAGAACACCCGGCCCTCCGGGCCGAACGCCGCCGCGTAGTCCCGGCACCGGGACCGCACGTCCTCCTCGTCGCATACGTACAGCGGTGTGCCGAACTGCTCGGCCAGATCCCGCACGTCCGCCCCGGCCAGCGTGAGCACGCCGTCGTCGCCGCGCCGGGCCCCGCGCGGCCAGATGGCCGCGGGCAGCGCGTTCAGGTCGGCCGGCGGGGCCGGGGGGTGGTCGGCGGGCAGCACGTCCCCGTGCAGTGGCCCGGCCGGGTGCGCGACGCGGCTCATGTCGTTCCCTTCGTGGCGAGCGGCCTACAGCCGCCAGTGTTACAGGCGACTGGGCGCGCTGATCCCGAGCAGCCCGAGGCCGGCGGCGAGCCCGGTCCGGGCCGCATCCGCCAGCCACAGCCGTTCGCTGCTGATGCTCGATATCGTCGTGAAGCCGGTAGTGCTCATGGTGTCAATCGTCCGTGCTGCCAGCTCCTCCAGGTACCCGGCGAACTCGTCGGGCCGGCCGCGGCGCGCGGCCATGGCCACCCGTTCCGGGAGCCAGGACAGCGCGTCGAGCAGCGCCAGCTCCGGTGGTGCCATGAGCAGGCGCGGCGAGAACCCGGCTGGCGCTGACCCCAGCGCGGCGGCCCAGCGCAGCACGGCGGCAGCGGCGGCATGCGCGTACCGAACAGCATAGGCGGGATTGGCGATCAGGTGCCGCGCGATCTGCGCCGCTGGCGGCGGTCCGGCGGGCCCGGGCGGCGTCCGGGCCAGCGCGAACCGCACGGCGTCGGGGCCCGCGTACCAGAAGGCGTGGGCCGGTGATCCCGGCTCCGCCGGGACGGGGGCTGGGGGGGCGGGGGCGGGAACCACGGACCGTTCGGCCACATTAATAACGGTCGCGCCCGCGGCAGCGGCGAGCCGGGCGGTCAGCTCGGCGGCGAGGGCCGCCCGGGCGGCGGGCCAGCCGGGTTGCGCGGCGAGGTCCGCCGCGGCGGGGGCGGTCATGGTGCGGCCGCGCAGGGCGTCGCTGGCGGCGCAGGCCGGGCCGGCCTGCGGGATCCGCACGGCCAGGCCGGCCAGGGCCTCGTGGCTGACGGTGACGGTCAGGTAGCCGCGTCCGGCGGGTTCGGCTTCGTCGATCCAGGGTTCTTGGGTGAGCCGGGCGGCCAAGGCGGCTGCATTCTCGAGCGGCGGGCCGCCCAGGCGGAACGGCAGGCTGGAGGCATAACGGCCCGGACCCGGCCCCGGGCGGAGCAGCGGGTCGGCGTCGAGGCGGCCGGCCGCGGCGAGAATGGCCCGCCGCAGCTCGGCGGTGATCACCTAGCCGGCGGCCAGCTCGCGCACCACGCGGATCATCTCGTTCGGGTCGAAGGGCTTGGTCAGGTAGGCGTCGGCGCCGACCCGGCTGCCGTGGTTCTTGTCGTCCTCCTGCGCGCGGGCGGTGATCAGCACCACCTTGATGTGGGCCAGCTCCGGCGATTTGCGCAGCTGGATCGCGGTCTCCCAGCCGTCCAGGCGCGGCATCATCACGTCCAGCGTGATGACATCCGGATCGATCTGCGCCACCTTGTCCAGGCAATCCTGCCCATCCACCGCCGTCTCGACATCAAAGCCTTCAAGCTGGAGGTTGACCGCGATAAGCCGCCTGATCACCTCGTCGTCGTCCACGACGAGCACCCGTCCCAATCCCTGCGTCACCAAATCCTCCCGAGGATGGCCCGGCCTTCAGTCCCGGGACGAATCAGGCGCCCTGAGCAGCAGGGCAGAATGTCGTAGGTATCCGTTACCGTGTTCGTATGTCCCGGTACCGGCTCCGGCCCTCGCCTGCCCAAGAGGCAGCGTTTGCTGGGCACTGCGCCCACGCCCGGTATGTCTGGAACCTGTGCGTGGAGCAAGAATCGCACTGGCGGCCGGGACGCGGGCCGATGCCGAGGTTTGCTGGTCGCTGCCGCCAGCTTTCCGAGGCCCGGGCGGCTAACCTGTGGCTCGCCGCCGGCTCCGTGATCGTACAGCAACAGGCGATCCGAGACCACGACCAAGCGATGCGGAACTACTTCGCCGGGGAGTAGCCGTCAGTGCGGCCCTGTCCACCGGGGAACTGCTGTCCTGCCCACGCCTAGCTGGGCAGCAGCAGCAGCGCTTGCGGCGGCAGGAGCGGCGGCTGGCTCGGGCTCAGCGCGGGTCGGAACTCCCGCGTACACGAGCCAGCGCTGCTCGGCGTGCGGGCACATCGCAGCAGGCAGCCGCGAGAGCCAAGCCCTGTTTCGCTGCGTGGCTTGCGGATACACGCTGGACGCTGACGTGAATGCGGCCAGGAACATCGCCGCAGGGCATGCGGTGACTGCGCGGGGAGGCGACGGGGTTACCCGGCCTGTGAACCGCGAACCTCAATCTGCGCTCCTACCACCAACGTAAGGATCAGATTGGAATCCCCTCCCCAGGAGGGGAGGATGTCAATCGCGTGAGGGTAGCGTCCAGTCCAGGCCTAACGAGACGAGCCTTCGAGCCCACCCGCGCGGCCCACGACGTGTTCATGCGAGGGTTGCGGCTGGTACCCTTTTCCAGGCGCAAGCCCCCATAGCTCAGGGGAGAGAGCAACGGCCTCCGGAGCCGTGAGCGCAGGTTCGAATCCTGCTGGGGGCGCTCGTTTTGTCCGACGTCAACTGGGTCCTGACCTGCGGTGATGTCGATATGTCCGTTGTCACGCTTGGTCACGGCCTGCCACTGGCCGGCACTCTGTGACGGGTCTCGCCCCCCGGGCGCCCCCGGGTCATGGCTGCTCCCAGGGCAGGGTCCGGTCCATCCGGGTGATCCAGATGCCGTCGAGGCCTTCGGCGCGGCCTGCGTAGACGCGGCGGAGCATTTCGACGCTGTGCCCGGCCCAGGCCGCCACCTGAGCGTCCGGGACGCCGGAGTCGAGCCGCCAGGTGATCAGCTTGGCGCGGAACGCTTCGGCCAGGCCTTTGGTGGTGAACGATTCGCCGAACTTGTTTCTGGCCACGACCCAGCGGACCCGGGGCTTGCGGCATTTGCGGGTCTCGATCTGCCAGAACCGTACGTCGAAGCTGGTCAAGCGATGTCCTGGTCGGGGGCGTCGAGCCAGTCGTTGAGCCAGCTGCGGCGGACGCGGATGGGTCCGCTGCCGTTCAGGCGGGTGCTGCGGGGGCCGGTGCCGAGAGCACGCCACCGGTCGAAGGAGCGGCAGGAGATCTTCAGTTCGGTGCAGACATCTTCGGCGGTCAGCCACTCGTCCCGTTCGGTGCGTGCGTGGCGTGGTGCGGGCGTCATGGTCAATCACCTCCTAATGAGTCTCAGGGAGCCCGCCGTCTGGCAGACTCCGGATGTGGTGGCCGCCGGCAGGTGAGCACTTTTTCCTCCCGGGCTTCGAGCCCTGACGGAAGACCGTGCCCCTGCCGGTGACCGGGAGAGTTGATCGCTGCTGGGATGTCGTGCCCGCCTGCTGGCGTGAGCACAGTTTCATTAGGTCGCTGATAGTTCTTCCGCAGGCTGCTGCCGGTTTTCGACATCTTGGACGGGAGAGCGGATGCGGCTGTTCGCAGGGGATGACTGGGCTGAGGACCATCACGACGTGGAGGTGATGAACGAGGCCGGGGAGGTGCTGGCGAAGAAGCGGCTGCCGGAGGGCGTGGCGGGGATCGCGCAGTTTCACGAGCTGACCGGGCGGTACCTGGGCGAGGATGCCGGTGATGCGGAGGTGGTAGTCGGGATCGAGACGGACCGCGGTCCGTGGGTGGCCGCGCTGGTCGTGGCCGGGTACACGGTGTTCCCGGTGAACCCGCTGCAGGCGTCGCGGTACCGGGAGCGGCACGGCGTGTCCGGTGCGAAGAGCGATGCTGGCGACGCGCACATGCTGGCGGACATGGTCCGCACCGATTCGCATCAGCTGCGGGCGGCGGCCGGGGACAGCCCGGAGGCAGGGGGCATCAAGGTGCTGGCCCGTACACACAAGACGCTGATCTGGGAGCGGACCCGGCAGGTGCAGCGGCTGCGGCACCAGCTGCGGGAGTACTTTCCCGCCGCGCTGGAGGCGTTCGAGGACCTTGATGCCCCCGACGTGCTGGAGCTGCTGGCCAAGGCCCCGGACCCGGCCCGCGCCGCGAAGCTGACCCGCGCGCAGGTCAGCGCCGCACTTAAGCGCGCCCGCCGCCGGAACGTCGCGGACAAGGCCACGGCGATCCTGGCGGCCCTGCGCAGCCCGCAGCTGGGCCAGCCGCCGGCCCTGACCGCCGCCTATGCCGTCACCGTCCGGTCCCTGATCGCGGTGATCACCACTTTGAACGAGCAGGTCAAGACCCTGCAGGGGCAGGTGGAGGAGCATTTTGGGCAGCACCCGGACGCTGAGATCTACCGGTCCCAGCCCGGCATGGGAGCCATCCTTGGCGCCCGGGTGCTCGGCGAGTTCGGCGACGACCCGCACCGGTACGCCACCGCGAAGAACCGCAAGAACTCCGGGGGCACCAGCCCTCTCACCCGGGCATCGGGCAAGAAGAAGGTCGTCACCGCCCGGTTCATTCACAACGACCGGCTCGTCGACGCGCTGAACGCCCAGGCCTTCGCGTCGCTGAACGCCTCGCCCGGCGCCCGCGCCCTCTACGACGAGCTCCGCGCCCGCGGGATCGAACACAATGACGCCCTCCGCCGCCTCGCCAACCGCCTCGTCGGCATCCTGCACGGATGCCTCAAGACCCGCACCCTCTACGACGAGGCAACCGCCTGGTCCCACCGCGAAAACCTCCCTCAATCTTCCGTAGCCGCTTGACACTTAAGCTCCTGGGATGTCTTCCGGCTGTGCGGGGCAAGGCCGGGTTGCCGCCTCGTACAGCTGTGGTGCACGGGCGTTGTACGGCGTGCTGATCTCACGTGCGGTCATAAGCCGACCTCCGGTTCGGTGAGTTCGTGCTGACGCTGGAGCGCGGCCGGTGAGGGGCGCAGCCACGGGAAGAGCGCTTCGGCGATGCGGTCGGCGAGCCCGGGGGCGGGGTCGATGATGATCCGGTCGGTCATGACGCGGCGGTGTTCCTTTCGGGAGCCTGCATATTCGCGGGGCTGGTTGGGCCGTTTCAGTACGCATTCGTGTTTGTCCAGGTGTTGTAGAGGGGTCGTGTTTCGCGGGAGCAGCGGCGATGGTCAGGGACTGGGCCGCAGTCGCCGAAGCGATGAAGTCACGGCTCGCAGAGCTCGACATGCCGCAGGCCGAGCTAATCCAGCGTTCGCGCCTGGCTCCCGATGACGATCCGCGAACTGCTCTTCAACACAGCGCAGCGCCGCCGCAGCGACCAGACCCTCGCCGCCGTGTCAGAGGCGCTCGGCTGGCCGCCCGGCTACCTGCGCGCCGTCGCTGAAGGCCGCGAACCAGGTGACCCCGACGCCGATGATCCCGTGATGGCCGAGCTGGCCGCGCTGAAGGACACGGTGGACGCGATCAGCTCCCGACTCGACGCGATCGAGCAGCAGCTAGCTGGCGATGGCGGATGACCATAAGCCGGTCGATTCTCCGTCCGGCTTCTGCCACCGCGGCGCGCAGCTCGCGTATCGCCGCGAGGCGGTCCGCGGCAAGACGAGCGTCGTGGTCCTGGTGGGCTGGCTCGAGCTTCCATCCTGCGCGAAGACATACCAGTTAAACGACGTGGCACCTTCCTCGTTCGCGTCGTCGTGGACCAGGCGGTCACCGTCGAGCCGGGTGCGGGCTGTCGCCGCTGGCCGCCGCGGTCACTGCCCGGCGCAGCCGATCGCGTAGCCACGCCCACGAGGGTGCCGTTGACGCGGTGGCCGCGAGCCGGGCAATCGGGTACGGGAAAGGCGGCTTGGCACAACTTCGGCAGCGTGCTGCGGACCGTGATCGATCTGCGGCAGCTGTTCAGCCTTGGCAGCAGATCCTGTTCCCTGGGACACCTGACCGCCCGCGCCGGGCGCTGGCCCCTGTGGCAGCTGCCCGCGGGACCGCTTCTTGTCCCATGCTTCGCCGATCATGGTCCCGGCCACCACGGTGGCCACGAAAAAGGCGAGGAAGGGCAGAGTGAATGCAGCCCCGGAATCGATGCGGACAGCGACCACCCCGCCTATCACTGTGGCTATCGCTGTCGCAATGAGCATGCACGCACTCCACGTGACTGCCCTTTTCATCGTCAGCCAGCCCTGCGCCTGGGTAGGTGTCCGCGGCGGCTCGGCTGCGGTCAGCCTGGCGGAGATGTCGGCGGTGAGGGCGGCCAGCTCCGCGCAGGTCTGCGACGCGAACGCCTGGCCCACCCTAAGCTCGAACTCGTCCTTGTCCAGCAGGCCCTGCACGAACGCGGCCTTGAGCACGCTGATTACCTGCTCTCGGTCAGCATGCGACGCCCGCGGGCGGGCGCGGCCGCCCGCGCCTGGTGCCATCTCGTCTCCCGGCCCCGCCATCACTGGCACCTCCCCACGAGCACGATGTACGGACAGCGTAACGCGGCTGCCCTTGAGTCAGGCATCCTCGGACCTTCAGATCCGTAGATACCCGTGCTGGCGTCCGGCCCCGTTCGGATCAGTTCGTGACCTCGGGCTTGTGCCTCCCGGATGTCCACCTGGGTCCGGGGCATCCTGGGGTTGTTCATCCGTGTGGCTCCCAGCGTGGCTCCCAAGGCCGCCGAACCACGGCGCAGACGACCCGCAGCTTAGAAGGTCGGTTTGCGCAGCGGGTCAGCCTGCCCGTATCCAGGTGAGCCGGTGTGTCAGGTTGTCCGGGAGTGACCGTAAGTTCCCGGCGTTGACCGGCCGATCGGGCACGCAACGGGCACGGCCTCTTCATCCCGAACTAGTGGCGGTGCTGGGCGTTTCGTTGTCATCCCAGCTAGCGGCAGGTGTTGGCGGTTGCTCGGGTTGGCGGCCGTGAGGGGCCGTTGCTGTACTCCCCTGCTGTACCTTGCCGGTCGTGATCACCTGCTAGCAAAGCGAGTCATCCACCTACGGGTTCCTCTCAGAAGAGAGGAAAACTTATCCTAACAATAGTAAAGTTGCAATCTTGACCAAAGAGCTCAGCGTCAGTAATTCAATTGTGCGTACGGTCACCATCGAGGCGAGCAAGCTAAAGGCTCATAATGCCGAGCTCGGGGTTACGCTGATGGGATTTGCTGCAATCCAAGGAGCGCTGCAGCAGCAGCTAAACCAGCGCTATTCTATCGAAACACAAAATAGCGTGAGCATCAGTGAGAAAACTACTATTCAGATCCCACCAGCTACAGTTATCGAGCATGTCATTCAATGGAAATTGGTATCACTTAGCGGCCTTGCGTTCCTTGGAAAATCTGCTCCTTCGCCATCATCATTGGTTTTGGCGGAGGTGCCCTACCAAGTGCCGCTAAGGTTGACCTATACTGAGACTATTGATGACGTCAATAGTATTCGAAAGAGCAGTGGCTGACCACCTGTTTGGGTTTGCAACGGGCACGAACCTCTGATCCGTAGGAGTGGGCACATCGTCCAGGACCGTACATCGGTGGCTTTGTACTGGGCCAACATTCCAAAGGTGTCTGCGGGGGACCGGCACCGTCCAACGGTTTGGCAGTAGTCACGGCAGAACGGCTTCGACCGCCGACCGTCTGCTTGTGCTGTCGAGAACTTCCCAGCCCCAGACCTGGCCCACTGCGAACACCGGGTGCACCAAGTCCTTGAGAGGTGCCGTTTCTCGTGGTCCGAGGGTGACGGTTTTCGCCGCGATGAGTTCGAATGCTTCAATCAACCACATGATCGGCCGGGTTGGGTCTTCGAAGCCATAAATGAGGATTGCCCGCCGCCCACCGAAGCCACTGCTCGCCAGTTTTCGGCAGTCAGTCACAGCACTGCGATCATCAGGGTAAGGCGACAGGATTTTCTTGGTCGTCGTGTCCTCGTAGCCACCGTTGTCACGCCTGAAGCGTGCCATCTTGACTTCAATGGCCTAGTCAGGCAGCTCCCCCAAAGCAAGGTCGCACTCGTTCCTGCTAGCCGGGTAGCGTTGCTTCCCGCGTGGGCGTAGACGCCACCGCGAACGGTCCGCAGCTCAGCCAACGTCAGCGCTACAGCCTGGCCTCTGGCCTAGCCTTCTGGATGCAAACTACCGGCGCAGCGCTGCTCATGGCCGAGCCGTGCAGGTTGGCGCGCATGCTGATGCCTGCCCATGACAGTCGTAGCGTGCGTGGGTTGCTGTGCTTGGCTGCTGTACGAACTGACTTATGCCAGCAAGAACACTGCCAAGACCGCGTTGACCTCAACTTGGTTCGTTGAGATCCAACTCTTTGTTTGGTCGCGCAAGTATCTCGGCTACTTCTTTTCCAAGTTGGGTCAACCACACTTCTTCTGAGTCTCGAAGACGTTGACGATCATGTTTCACTAGGTCATGGTCCCGTAGTTGCCTAAGACGGTCAATATGAGATCTATCTAGCGGTGCTTTCTCAGTACGGCTGAGATTGACTAGCAATCCGCGAAGATCAGGCTCTAGATCGCGAAGTACGGTATTATGGATTAGGCTCAATTGGAGGCCCTTTTGCCTTACAAGTTCTTCGGCCTGCCGGTCTGCTCGCACTTCCAGGTCACGGAATTTCGCATAATCAATCCTTCTGGCGAAGGCTTCCGCGCGAGCAATAAATGGTTTTACCAAGTTCTTATAAGAGGTGGCCGCGAGCAAGATGAGAGCGATTCCGGCAACGGTTTACTCACCACGATACATTGCATACGAGAGAACGCCCAACAACAAAAGAACTATTAGGGCACTCCCGGTGTGGCTTCCCGGGCCGGAAGGGCACGGCCTGTTCCGGGGTATGGGTGATCACCCCCACCCCGAGCCCGCCGAGGTGATCACCGCGGGCCTGCTGAACGCCGCTGGCGTGACGGTAACCGGCGTGGCCATCGATGAGCTGGACCCCGGGCTGACCACCGGGCCACGCCACGGACGCGGTCCCGCGCAGGCAAGCGCACAGATCGAGTTCACTGCGGCGGGCACCGCTGAGGCCCGGCAGATGCCAGTCCGCATCGGTTATGCGCTGGCCATGGCCGCTGCCACCGGTGCGCCGATCCGGGTTGCCGCCCAGGTGATGGACCAGCTCGCGGCCCCCGCCCAGGATGACCTGACGGGCCAGTTCACCAGGGACGTGCCGCTGCCACGGCCGCGTCGCGGCTTGTCGCGCCTGGTCCGCCGGGGCCCCCACTGGGTTCGCCAGCCGGCTCGCTGACGACCGCCTTACCGCCGCCAGGCCCACAGGCACGGCCCGACCTTGGTCAAGCAGGCCGACCCTGGCCGACCATGCGCTGGCCTCGGGCCAGGAGCTGCCGGGCGAGCGGGCGGCCCCGCGATCACGCATGGGTTTGGTTGTGGCCGCGGGCGCATACCGTGGATGAATCATCACTGGCTTGCCTGTGCAGGTTCCGTCCGGCCGGGGCTGTGGGCGGGCAGCCAGGTTCTGCTCAGCAGCACGAGGCGGCAGGCGATGTTCGAGCGGTTTACCGACCGGGCGCGGCGGGTGGTTGTCCAGGCGCAAGAAGAAGCCAGGATGCTCAATCACAGCTTCATCGGCACCGAGCACATCCTGCTCGGCCTCATTCACGAGGGCGACGGCGCCGGGGTCAAGACGCTGGAGTTGCTGGGGATCAGCCTGGACGCGGTCCGGCAGCAGGTCGAGGAGATCATCGGCCAGGGCCAGGTGGCACCGTCCGGGCACATCCCGTTCACGCCCCGGGCCAAGAAGGTGCTCGAGCTGTCGCTGCGCGAGTCCCTGCAACTCGGCCACAACTACATCGGCACCGAGCACATCCTGCTCGGCCTGATCCGCGAGGGCGACGGGGTGGCCGCGCAGGTGCTGGTGAAGTTGGGCGCCGACCTGAACCGGGTACGCCAGCAGGTCATCCAGCTCACCAGCGGCCAGCATCCGCAGCCGGATCGCTGACCGCCTCGGGAGGCCGCGCCGGTGGACAGACCCCACAACGCCCGCGCGCCCAGAGTGCTCCGAAATTGCTTGCTTACGGGCATTTGTTTTGGTCGGAGACTTAAATCCTTGCTCTCTCCGGAGCCGTAAGCGCAGGTTCGAATCCTGCTGGGGCGCTTCTTTATAGCTGGGCTTTCCTGTCGCCTGCGGACTGGGCCTGCCCTTAGTGCGGCCCTTGAGGCCGCGGTGCTCGTGGACCTGGCTGTCGTAGGTGTAGGCCTAAAGGTCGAGGAAGCCATCGGTGGGCTGGACCTGGCGATCCGGGGCGTTTGGAACGTCGTGTTCGATCACCATCAGCCTGATCCGCTCCCCGGAGGCAGCCGGGCTAGGATAGCTCCGCCGCTGCCCGGCGCCCCTGTTCGCCGCAAGACACTATCGATCTGGGGCTGCAGGATTACCCTGCATAAGAACGGCAGCCAGTGATGTACTGGCCGTGTGGTAAATGTATGCTTGCTGAAATGCTGTGGCTTGCGACTGGCAGCCTCGGCCTTATCGCGGCTTACGTAGACGTCGCTCGACACGCGATCATCGATCGAGTAACACCACTGCAGGTGGTGGAACTCCCAAACCTTAGCCATTCACCCTCATCTCCCTAGGGCCGCTAGAGGTACTGTCCCGGCACGGACTCGGGGATCGACGGCATTCAGATACCGGGGTACTTCTCTGGACGTCGGTCATCTCGTCATCCCCTTCTTGAGGACCAGTATGACCGCGTAGTGGGGCTGACTAATAATCACCTTTGGTCCTGACGTTATAGGTCATTAGTCATGTCCATCAGTAACCCTCCCGTGTCAGCTGGATGCTGCGCGGCACGCACCCGCAGGTCCTCACCCCGGGCACGAACCGGAAAGATCACCGCCCGACTTATGAAGTCAAGGCCCTTGTCGGAGACGAGCAGGCGCTGGCCGAAGTGCGTTGGGTAGACCTCGCCCAGGCCGACGAGCTCATGAGCCGTGCGATATTTGAACCTGTTCTTACCTACCTGCAGAAGACCCTGGCCTGCTTTGATCTGCCGAATCCGGGCGTGGATCGTCGGTGATTCATCCCTCTGCGCCTATCCGGCAGCCGGGCCCGGACCCAGTACCGGATCATCGGTGGGCCTGGCATCACCGTCCGGTAATCCTCATCCCCTAGATAACAGAAGCCGGGCGGTCCCCGAGGGGCCGCCCGGCTTTGCTGTGCCCAGTCACCTGAGTCTTGCGCTGGCGGCTGACGGCGCCGGAGAAGCAGGTGATCTCCCATCCTCCAGAAAGCGCAGGTAGGTTACCGGTATGTCGCTCAGGATCGGCACGGTACAGCGCTGAACTCCGGGTGCAGCAGATCGTGAGATCATGCCCGCATGGAGGCGGAAGTCATCCCGGTCCTGCGCGTGGCCGACGCCGCTGTGGCGGTCGGCTGGTATGAGCGCTTGGGCTTTGTCAAGGAATGGGAACATCGCTTCGAGCCGGGCGGTCCAGCGTTCGTGTCGATCGCGCGTGACCGGGCGCGGCTGTACTTGTCCGAGCACCGAGGCGACGCCCGGCCCGACGCCCTGGTCCATCTGTACGTGAGCGACGTCGACGCGGTCGTGGCCGAGTTCGGCCAGCCCGCTGGCGAACCCCCGTACGGATGTGAGCTCGAACTTCGCGACCGGGACGGTAACCGGCTGCGGATCATGAGACTGGCGCGCTGAGCGAATATCGCGAGCGTCGGCCACCGGTTGCCGCAGCCCGAGTCGGGTGAACTCACACGCACCTGACCGAGGTTCCCGGGCTGAGTCCCGGTGTGGCACCGTGAACGGGTGAGCACAGACGGCCCCGGGCGATCCGTGACGCTGCCTGCGGCGGTGCGGGATCTGGCCATGGCCCGTCAGGTACGTCTGGCCTGGGAGAACGAGGACGCGCTGACCTTCGAGGTGGGTGCGGGCCCAGAGCGGTGCCTACGGGATCAAGCCGGACGCAGAGCGCACCCGCTACTACCGGCTGCTCTGGGAACTCGGTTAGTAGCCAGAAACGAGGGACTTCTGGCCCTGGGACGTAGCGGGGAGGAGATGAGATGAATTGTGTGGTCTGACTCCAGATGTAGTTACCGGTCCCGATCATGGGAGGACTGAATGGCTTCGCTGTTTGAAGCTCCGGCTGGCCCGCTGCTGCCGAAGGCTCCGACCGGCATCCGGGGACTGGATGAGATTACCCGCGGCGGGCTGCCCAGGGGCAGGTCCACGCTGCTCACGGGCGGCACCGGGTGCGGTAAGACGCTGCTGGGACTGCAGTTCCTGGTTGCGGGCGCCCAGGAGTACGGTGAGCCGGGCGTCCTGATGACGTTTGAGGAATCGGCCGAGAAGGTCACCGCCAACGTTGCCTCGCTGGGCTTTGACCTCGAGCAACTGCAGAAGGACGGACTGCTGGTCATCCACCCGTTCCGGGTGGAGCCGACCGAGGTGGTCGGGACGGGGGAATTCGACTTCGAGCCGCTGTTCCTGGTGCTGGACGACGCGATCAGGCGCATCGGGGCCCGGCGGGTCATGCTCGACAGCATCGAAGCGCTGTTCGCGGCGTTCACGTCGCAGGAGGTCGTGCGGGCTGAGCTGGGCCGGCTGTTCCGCTGGCTGGATGACCGGGAGGTCACCGCGATCGTGACCGGAGAACGCGGCGAGCACGACGCGCTGACCCGGTACGGGATCGAGGAGTACGTATCCGACTGCGTGATCCTGCTGGACCACCGCGTGCGCGACGGGGTGGCCACCCGGCGGCTGCAGGTGGTCAAGTACCGCGGGTCGGCGCACGAGACCAACCAGTACCCGTTCCTGATCTCGGACCGCGGGTTTACCGTGCTGCCGGTCACGGCGGTTGTGCTGGATTACGGCGCCGCCGAGGAGCGGATCTCCACCGGCGTGCCCCGGCTGGACTACATGCTGTCCGGCGGCCTGTTGCGGGGGTCGTCCGTCCTGGTCAGCGGGTCGGCGGGCACCGGCAAGACCACGCTGGGCGCGCAGCTGATCGATGCGGCGTGCGCGCGGGGCGGGCGGGCCCTGATGATCTTGCACGAGGAATCCGCGGGCGAGGTGATCC
Organism: uncultured Actinomycetes bacterium; assembly: GCA_963835775.1. GTDB lineage: Bacteria > Actinomycetota > Actinomycetes > Streptosporangiales > Streptosporangiaceae > Palsa-504. Next base: position 146,654 of record CAWIHB010000025.1, read on the forward strand.
GCAACATGCGCTCGGTCGGCCTGGACCTCGGACGCTGGGTGGAGGCGGGCCTGCTGCGGGTCTGGGCGGCCCGGCCGAGCGCGTACGGCCTGGAAACCCACCTGGCCATCGTGTCCGGGCTGGTCGAGGAGCACGCGCCGGAAGTCGTGGTGGTCGACGGGCTGGCCAGCCTCCTGGACGGGTCTACCCGCGGCGAGGTGTTCTCGATGCTGACCCGCAAGTTCCATCTGTTCAAGACCCGGGGGATCACCGCGCTGGCGACCATCTCGGCTGAGCAGGGGTCGGAGACCGCGGAGGGCGTGTCCTCGCGGGCCGATACCTGGCTGCTGCTGCGCAACGTGGAGTCCAACGGGGAGCGTAACCGGCTGCTGTTCGTGCTCAAGTCGCGGGGCACGGCCCATTCCAACCAGGTCCGCGAATTCGTTGTCACCAGCCATGGGGTGGAGCTCGTCGACGTGTACGCGGGTCCCGAGGGGGTGCTGACCGGCTCGGCCCGCCTGGCGCAGGAAATCAGGGACCGCGATGCCAGGCTGCGGCAGCAGGAAGATGCACAGCGCCGCGAACGGGAGCTGCGGGCGCACATCACGCACAGTCAGGCGCAGATAGCCGCGCTGCACGACGAGATCGCTAGCGACGAGGCCGCGCTGGAGCGGATCGCGGACCAGCAAGAGCGCCAGGCGGCCGATGCCGACGCGGCCCGGCGGACCCTGGGCGATCAGCGCTGGGCCGATCCCGCCGCGGACGATGACCAAGAGCAGCGGTGACCCCGCGCGATACCGGGGGCTATCCTGCTGATGTGGCTCAGCCAGCGGAATCTCCCGAGGAGACCTGGCAGCTGCGGCTCTACGTGACCGGCGGCTCGCCCAAGTGCGTCCGCGCGCTGACGAATTTGCAGCGCGCCTGCACGCATTGGCTGCCGGGCCGGCACCACATCGAGGTCGTGGACCTGCTGGAGAACCCGCGCCGGGCGGTCGAGGACCAGATCGTGGCCGTGCCGACGCTGGTCAAGGCGTACCCGCCACCCGTCCGCAAGCTCGTCGGTGACCTCTCGGACACCGACAGCCAGTACCTGCTCTTCGGCATGCACCAACGGGGAGACAGCCCGATGATGTGAGCCAGCCGGTGTCGCCGGAGAGCGGCTCTTAGAGGTCGCCCCAGAACACCTGGTGCCACCACTTGCGGGTCAGCACCAGCTGCCACCTGAACTGCCGTGGGTGCTTCCCGTTCCAGCCGTGAATGCACCGGCCGGTGTCGCCCATCAGGCAGTTTCCCGGGCAGTCACCCAGGCAATGCCGGCAGTGGCGGACCTCGGGCATGATCTGCTCCTCAGAGATCTCGCACCTCGCCGTGAACGGCCAGCCCGAACTCCTTCGCTTACCTTAGTCTCCGCCCGGGCTCCCGCGCTGACGGCCGCCGGGCCCTGCGGGCCGAAGATGCCGGAGGTCAGGCCTGGCCACCGGGCCGCCAGGCCGGGTCGCGGCCGGTCAGGCCGATGAGCCGGTCGAGCAGCGGCGCATCGTCCGGCACGCTGACCGGCGGGCCGAACAGTCCCTCGCTTCCGTCCGGGTACTGCGCCACCGCCTGCTGCACGAACTCATAGGCCGCCTGCAGCACCCCGGGCTCGCAGGAGTAGCCGTGGCCGGTGGCGGTGGCGATGTCCCAGCCGTGCACGACGACCTCGTTGGCCGCCACCCGGCCGGCCACCTCACCGGGCATGTCGATGCCGCCGGCCCGGGTCAGTCCGGCCCAGGCATCGTCAGCCTGCCAGGCCGCAGCCAGCCCATCCAGCCGTTCAGGTATGCGCGTCCGCCAGTCCGGGCCCAGCCGCGACCCGTCGGCCGACGCCGTTCTGGCGGCCCGCCTCCGGGTCCTTGGCCGCCGCCCCGGTGAAGGCCAGGCACAGCCCGCCGACATGGTCGAGCAGGTCGGCGACGGTCGCCTCGCGGCAGGGCGTTGGCGCGCCGAGCTGGTCGTCACCGATCTTGGCCACGATGAGGGACAGCGCCGCGGTGGCGGGCGTCAGCTCCGGATGCACGTCTTGCCTCCTGTCTGTCGGCTTCTGCTGAACGTACAGACGGTTCCGGTCCGGGAAACTCATCGGTCCCGCCTGGCGACCGCCGCCGGGACCAGGAGCGCCAGCAGGGCGCCGAGCCCGGCCCAGCAGGCCAGGACGGTCAGCGGCCGGCCGATGGCGGCGTCGCCGAAGAACGTGATGCCGCGCAGCGCGCTCAGCGCGGCGGCCGGGGGCAGGTCGGGACCCACCGCCCGCCAGGGCTGGGCCAGCAGTTCGGCGGGCACCAGCGCGCCTGCCGACGGAATGCCGAGGAAGATCATGGTCAGGCCGAACAGGGCGCCCAGCGGACGCAGCGGCCGGGCCGAGATCAGGCTGGCGGCGCAGGCGCTGAGCCCGAACACCAGCAGCGCCAGCACCCCGGCATCGGCCCAGTAGCGGCCGGTGAATGTGCCCAGCCCGTGGGCCACGCCGGAGACGGCGAGCCTAAATTCAATGATGATGAATAATGGCAGGGGCCGCGGCCGCCCGCGCGACGCCACGCACGCCCGCGAGCAGATCCTCCAGGCCGCGCGCAGGCTGTTCCTGGCCAGCGGCTACACCCGGGTCACCATGCGGGCGATCGCCGCCGAGGCGGGCGTGGACGCCGCGCTGATCAGCTACTACTTCGGGTCCAAGCGCGGGCTGTTCGGGGCGGTGATGGAGCTGATCGTCAGCCCGCCCGACATTATCCGGGCCGCGGTACGCGGCGACCCGGACCGGCTGCCCCAGCGGATCATCGCCTACGTGGTCGCCACCTGGGACGATCCCGAACGCGGAGCTCCGCTACTGGCCCTGTTCCGCCGCGCTGGCCAGGATGCGGACGCCAGCCGGCTGCTGCGCGAGCTGATCGAGCGTGAGGTGGTGACGGTGATCGCGGAGCACCTGGGCGGGGTCGACGCCGACGCCCGGGCGGGCGTCGCGGCCAGCCAGATCGCCGGGCTGATCTTCATGCGGCACGTGCTGCGGGCCGAACCGCTGGCCTCGATGCCGGCCGGGGAAGTGGTCGCCCGCGTCGCACCGCCGCTGCGCGCGGCGCTGTACGGGCGGTACGCGCCGCCGCCGGCCAGCCATCCGGGCCGAGGTGCCTCAGGCTGATGAATTTCGACGCCGCCCGGTTTCGTCAGGCCCGCGCGGGCGGGGGGCGGCGGGGGGCGGGCGAAGAGCGGGGGTCAGGCTCGTGGGGCCATGCTGTGCAGGAACAGGGCCTCGGCTAGGCAGGCGCGCTCGAAGGTGGGCAGGTGCAGGCTCTCGTTGGCGCCGTGGGCGCGGGAGTCGGGGTCCTCGACGCCGGTGACCAGGATCTCGGCGGCGGGGAAGCGCTCGGCGTAGGCGGTCACGAACGGGATCGAGCCGCCGGCGCCGATGTCGAGGGCGGGCCTGCCCCAGGCCTGCGTCAGGGCCTGGCGGGCGGCCTGGTAGGCACGGCCGCCGGTCCGGGCGGAGTACGGGGCGGCCGTGCCGCCCGAGGACAGGGTGACCCGGGCGCCCCAGGGAGCGTGCGCGCGCAGGTGGGCCTCGAGGGCGTCGCGGGCCCGGTCGGCGTCGTCGCCGGGGGCCACCCGCAGGCTTACCTTGGCCCGGGCCACCGGCAGCAGGGTGTTGGAGGCGGCGGCGACCGCGGGCGCGTCCAGGCCGATGACGGTGACCGAGGGTGCGGCCCACAGCCGGTCGGTCAGGCCGCCGGTGCCGATCAGCTCGACCCCGTCGAGCAGGCCGGCGTCCGCGCGCAGCTGCGCCTCGGTCAGGTCCAGCGGGTCGGCGGTGCCGCGGGCCAGGCCGGCCACGGCCACGTCGCCGTGCTCGTCGTGCAGCGTGGCCAGCAGCCGGCACAGGGCGGTGAGCGCGTCGGGCACCGGGCCGCCGAACAGGCCGCTGTGGATGGCGTGGTCGAGCGTGCGCAGCTCCACCGTGACCGTGGCCCCGCCGCGCAGGCTGGTGGTCAGCGAGGGCACGTCGGCGGTCCAGTTCACCGCGTCGGCGAACACCACCGCATCGGCGCCGAGCCGGTCGGAGAACGTGTCCAGGAACGGGAGCAGGGTCGGCGAGCCGATCTCCTCCTCCCCCTCGACCAGAACGGTGACGCCGACCGGCAGGTCGTCGCCGTGGGCCCGCAGCGCGGCCAGGTGCACGGCCAGGCCCGCCTTGTCGTCGGCGGCGCCGCGGCCGAACAGGCGGCCGTCACGTTCGGTGGGCACGAACGGGTCGCTGTTCCAGGCGGCGGGGTCGCCAGGCGGCTGGACGTCGTGGTGCGCGTAGAGCAGGACGGTGGGGGCGCCGGGCGGGGCGGGCCGGCGGGCCAGCACGGCCGGCTGGCCGCCGCCGGCGGTCAGGATCTGCACGTCGGGCAGGCCCGCCTGGCTGAGCAGCTCGGCGGCCTGGCCGGCGCTGTCCCGCAGGTGCGGGGCGGCGGCCGGGTCGGCCGACACCGACGGGATCCGGACCAGCCGCTCCAGGTCGGCGCGGACGGACGGCAGGACCTGGCGGATCGTTTCGCTGAGCTGCTCGGGCGCGGTCATGTTCAGGACGTTACCGGCGCGGCGTATGCGGCCTCAACCGGGTCAGGCGGCGTACAGCCGGAGCTCGGCGGCGAAACGGTGAGCCATCTCCAGGGCCGCGGGCAGCTCGGGATGCCGGATGATCACCATGCCGTCGGCGATCAGGGTGGCCCGCGGCAGCCGGTCGGCGGGCTCGCAGGTGACCAGGGCCATGCTGACCCCGGGCAGCATGGCCGCCGCCTCGACGAACCGGGTCGTGGTGTCGAGCAGGTAGGGGGCGACGAACGCGGCGGTCACCATGGCATGACCGTACCGCGCGACCGCAGTGCCGCTACCTCGGACCTAGGCCGGGCCAGCCTGGATGAGCAGGCCGGTCCGGGGGTTCAGGCTCCGGGGATTCCGCCTGCTGGGGTTCGGGCTCCGGGGACTCCGGCTCCGGGGACCTGGGCTGGGGCAGCGGCTCCCACACGGTGACCGGCCGGGTCGGCCACGCCGTGCTCGGCCAGGCCGGGACCGGCGCGGCGGCGATCTCGGGCGCCTGATCGCCCGGGCTCGGCTCCGGAGCCTGGGCAGGCGGCTGCGGGCCGGATACGGCAGGCGCTGGTCCGGCCGGCCTGGGCGCCGTGGCCCGCTTGATGGCGTCCAGGTCGGCCAGGAACTGGTTGGCCACACTCGCGATGCGGCTGTCGGCGTGATCGAGACGGCCCTGGATCTTCCGGCCGTCGAGCCGCTGCTGCTCCCGGTCCCGCTGCAGGTCGTCGGCGAGCGCCCGGAGCTGGCGGCGCATGCTTTCCTCGGTCGCCCGCAGCTGGTCGGACATTTTCCTGACCGCCTCTTCTAGCAGCGGAGCGGTACTCTGCCTGGCCCGCAGGTCGAAGGTGGCGGCCACATAAAGCGCGCCGACCGCGACCACCGCGATGGCCGCTATGAGCAAGATTTCCATTTACTTCCTCGCTAGCCATATCTCGCGTGTGGTTATGGTCGCGGCCAGTACGGAAACGGCGATGGCGAGCACGGCGGCCGCCAGGATGATCCAGTTCCTGATGCTCAGGCCGCCGGGTGAACCGGGCACCGTGTTCCACAGCTTGACCGCGCCGCTGGCGTCGGCGCTGGCCAGCTGGCCATCTGGGCTGAACGCCACCCCGTTCACCGCGCTGCCCGCCTGCAGGGCCGGGCCGGACGGCTGGCCGCTGGCCGGGTGCCAGACCTGGACCGCGCCGCCGGTGTCCGAGCTGGCCAGCAGCTTCCCGTCCGGGCTGAACGCCACCCCGGTCACCGCGCTGCCCGCCTGCAGGGCCGGGCCGGACGGCTGGCCGCTGGCCGGGTGCCACAGCCGGATCGTGCCGTCGCCGTAGCCCGCGGCCAGCAGCGTGCCGTCCGGGCTGAACGCCACCCCGGTCGCGCCGCCGCCAGCGCCGGAACCGGCCCGCAGGGCCGGGCCGAGCACCTGGCCGCTGGCTACGTCCCACAGCTGGACGGCGCCGTTGGCGTCCGCGCTGGCCAGCAGCTTCCCGTCCGGGCTGAACGCCACCCCGTGCACGGCGCTGCCCGCCTGCAGCGGCGAACCGGACGGCAGGCCCGAGGCCGGGTTCCACAGCCGGACGGTGCCGTCGGCCTGGGCGCTGGCCAGCAGCGTGCCGTCGGGGCTGAACACCACCCCGGTCACGGCGCTGCCCGTCTGCAGCGGCGTACTGGACGGCTGGCCGGTCGCCACGGCCCACAGCCCGATCGTGCCGTCGGCGTAGCCCGCGGCCAGCACCAGGCCGTCCGGGCTGAACGCCACCCCGGTCACCCCGCCCGCGGCGCCAGCCCCGGCCCGCAGCACCGGGCCGTAGGCCTGGCCGCTGGCCACGTTCCACAGCCGGACCGTTCCGTCGGCGTAGCCCCCGGCCAGCAGCGTGCCGTCCGGGCTGAACGCCACCCCGGTCGCGCCGGGCGAACTGGCCGGGGGGGTGGCAGCCGCGGCGGCGCCGGCCACGGTCAGGGCCAGCAGGCCGGCCACGGTGAGGGCCAGCAGGCCGGTGATCACCGCATGCCGTCGGCGCCGGGTGCGGCACAGAGCGCGATCGGCCATGCTTTGATGAGAACACTAACGGTGCGCTATGGCGAGCCGGCATTCTGTATCGCCTGGTCACGGCGGCGGGGGCGGCGGGCTGGGGGCCCTGGGCAGCAGCCACGGGCCGTTCGGCGGATATGGGGTGAACCGGAACGGACGGGCGGGGCGCTACGGCGGTCAGCGGTACGGGCCGGGCTACCATTCCAGGCATGAACGTGGTCTTCGTGGAGCCGTTCTTCCCGAACAACCAGCGGCAGTTCGCCCGGGCGCTGGCTGAGGCCGGCGCGACGGTGATCGGCATCGGCGAGTACCCGGTGGAGTCGTTCGACGACGACCTGCGGGGCTGGCTGTACCACTACGAGCAGATCTCGTCGGTCACCGACGTGGCCGCCCTGACCCGGGCGGTGCGCTGGGTGCAGGACAAGCTGTGGGTGGACCGGCTCGAGGCCACCATCGAGGCGCACACCATGGCCGCCGCGCAGGCCCGCGAGGCCTGTGCGATCCCGGGCACTTCGGTGCACACGGCCTGGCTGTGCCGGGACAAGCCGTCGATGAAGGAGGTGCTGCGCGCGGCGGGCGTGCCCACGGCGGCCTCGGCGGGGGTGGCTTCGGCGGCCGAGGCCCGGGCGTTCGCCGAGCAGGTCGGGTTCCCGCTCATCCTCAAGCCGCGCAGCGGCGCCGGGGCGTCGGGTACCGCGCGGGTGGACGACTTCGGGGAGCTGGAGCAGGCGCTGGGGGTGTTCGGCGGGCAGGGCGTCGATTCGGTCGCCATCGAGGAGTTCATCGAGGGCCACGAGGGCTTCTACGACACGATCACCGTCGACGGCCGGGTGGCCGTGGACTTCGTCTCGCACTACTACCCGAACGTGCTGGAGGCGATGCGGACCCGGTGGATCTCGCCGCAGTTCGTCTCGACCAACCGGATCGACGTGGCGCCGGAGTACGGGGAGCTGCGCGAGATGGGGCAGCGGGTCATCACCGCGCTGGGCATCGGGACGTCGGCCACCCACATGGAGTGGTTCTTCGGGCCCAAGGGCCTGAAGTTCTCCGAGATCGGCTGCCGGCCGCCGGGCGTGGGCGCCTGGGACCTGTACTCGGCGGGCAACGACATGGACCTGTACCGGGCCTGGGCCGATGCCATCACCCACGGCGGCGTGCACACCGCGCCGTCCCGGCGGTACGCCAGCGGGATCGTGGCGCTGCGGCCGTCGCAGGACGGGACGATCAGCGGGTACAGCGGCGTCGACGAGCTGCAGCAGCAGTACGGCGAGTGGGTCATCGACGCGCACCTGCCCGCGCCGGGCACCCCGACCCAGCCGGTGGCGGCCGGGTACATGGCCAACGCGTACGTCCGGATGCGCCACCCGGACTACGACGCGCTGCGCGGCATGCTGGACGCGGTGGGGCGCACCCTGCACCTCTACGCCTCGTGAGTGGACCACGCGCTGCAGGCCGCGCTGGCGGCGGCGTGAGGGCGGCGGGGCCGGCCGCGGCGGCCAGCCGCAGGCTGGCGATCAACCGGCTGCGGGACCGCAGGCCGCTGGACGGGGCCGCGGTGGACCGGTTCCTGGGCCGGCATCAGGTGCCGATCATCGAGGGGCCGCGCTGCACGTTCCTGTACCGGGGCGAGGCGGATGAGGTGTTCCTGGTGCACCGGGTGTTCGGCCTGCCGGACCACCTGCCGCTGCGCCGGCTGCACGGCACCGACCTGTGGCACCTGGTCCTGGAGCTGCCCGAGGGATCCCGGGTGGAGTACCAGCTGGAGCTGGTGCGCGGCGGGCAGCACGAGCGGATCAACGACCCGCTGAACCCCAGCCTGGCGCACAGCCCGATGGGCAGCTCGTCGGTGTGCTATGCGGCCGGGCACCAGATCCCCGACTGGACCAGGCCCGACCCGGACGCGCGGCCCGGGTCGCTGGTGGACATGGTGGTGCCGAGCCGCGCGCTGCGCCGGGACACCCAGGTCACGCTGTACCTGCCGGCCCGGTTCCGGCGTACCACCCGCTACCCGCTGCTGATCGTGCACGACGGCGGGGACTACCTGAACTACGCCTCGGCCAAGACGGTGCTCGACAACCTCATCCACCGGCTCGACGTGGCCGAGATCGTGGCCGCCTTCGTGTACCCGGGTGACCGGCTGGCCGAGTACGCCAACTCCGCCGCGCACGCGCGGTACCTGACCGCCGAGCTGCTGCCCCGGCTGGAGGCGGAGCTGCCGCTGGCCGGCGGGCCGTCCGGGCGCTGCCTGATGGGCTCGAGCTTCGGGGCCGTGGCCTCGCTGGCGACCGCGTACCGCTACCCGGAGGTGTACGGTTCGCTGCTGGTGCAGTCTGGATCGTTCGTCTTCACCGATATCGGCCAGGACCACGGCGGCGGCCCGCCGTTCGAGCCGGTGGTGCGGTTCATCAACCGGTACCGGGCCGCGCCGCGCCGGGTGGCCGACCGGATGTTCATCAGCTGCGGTGTCTACGAGCCGCTGATCGTGCCGAACCGGTCCATGGTCCCGGTGTTCGAGGGGGCCGGGATGACGGTCCGGTACCTCGAGGCCCGGGACGGGCACAGCTGGGAGAACTGGCGGGACCGGCTGCGCGCCGGATTGTCGTGGATATTTCCCGGCCCGCAGAAGTTCTACTACGAATGATCCGCTATAAGTGATCATCTATGAGTGATCTTAAGGTCTGGGAACGCTGGTTCTCCGAGCGCATGCATGAGGAAATCACCGTGGTGCGGTGGGGGACGTTCGGCCGGCCGGTGCTGGTGTTCCCCTCGGCGGGCGGTGACGCCGAGGAGATCGAGCGGCACGGCCTGGTGAACGCGTGCGGGCCGCTGCTGGCCTCGGGCCGGATCAAGCTGTACTCGGCGGACAGCGTGGCCGGCCGGGCCATGATCTCGAAGGCCGGCTCGCTGGAGCACCGCATGTGGCTGCTCAATCAGTTTCATGAATGCATCAGGTGGGAGGTGCTGCCCGCCATCCACGCGGACCTGGGCGGCCAGGCCATGGAGGTCATCACCACCGGCGCCTCGATCGGCGCGTTCAACGCGGTGGCCGTGCTGTGCCGCTACCCGGACGTGTTCGGCGCCGCCATCGGCATGAGCGGCAGCTACCGGATCGAGCGTTTCTACGACGAGGCCTCGAGCCAGGACCTGTACTTCTCCGCGCCGCTGCAGTTCCTGCCGGGCCTGGAGGGCCCGCAGCTGGACCGGCTGCGCACCCGGCGGGCCATCCTGGCCTCGGGTTCTGGCGACTGGGAGGACGTCGGCTCGTCCTGGCAGATGGGCGGGGCCCTGGGGGCCAAGGGCGTCCCCAACCGGGTGGACGACTGGGGCCCGCAGTGGCAGCACGACTGGGACACCTGGCGGCACATGCTCCCGCATTACCTGGAAGAACTCACTTAACCCGGTTTTCGCGTCCGCGTTGCCGAGGCCGGCCGGTCGTTGGTTATGGTTGAAGCGATGTCGTCGACTAATGGTTCCGTTTCCGGTCCTGCCTCCGGGCAGCACGATTTCGTGGTGGTGGCCAGCAGGCTTCCGGTGGACCGGGTCGAGGACCCGGACGGCCAGGTCAGCTGGCGGCCCAGCCCGGGCGGGCTGGTCACCGCGCTGGAGCCGGTCATGCGCCAGGCCGGCGGGGTGTGGATCGGCTGGTCCGGCGACGCCGGGCCCGCTCCGGGAGCATTCGAGGCCAACGGGCTGGACCTGGTGGGCGTGGGGCTGTCCGCGGACCAGGTCCGGGATTACTACGAGGGGTTCTGCAACGCGACCCTGTGGCCGCTGTACCACGACGTCATCGCCCCGCCGGTATTCCACCGCCGGTGGTGGGAGGCGTACGTGGCGGTCAACCGGTCCTTCGCGGCCGCGGCGGCCGTCGAGGCGGCGCCCGGCGCGACGGTCTGGGTGCACGACTACCAGCTGCAGCTGGTGCCGCGGATGCTGCGCGAACAGCGCGCCGACGTCCGCATCGGCTTCTTCAACCACATCCCGTTCCCCGGCTACGAGATCTTCGCGCAGCTTCCGTGGCGACGGCAGGTGGTCCAGGGCCTGCTCGGCGCGGACCTGCTTGGCTTCCAGAGCCGGGCCGACGCCACGAACTTCCTGCGCGCCTGCCGCCGGGCCGCCGGCCTGCTGACCAGGGGCCACATCATCCGGGTGCACGAAGCCGATGGCTCGCGCGAGGTCCTGGCGGCGTCGTTCCCCATCTCGATCGACTCCGGGGCCCTGGAGGCGATCGCCCGGCGGGAAGAGGTCGGGAAACGGGCCGCGGACATCAAGCTGGCCCTGGGCGAGCCGCACACGCTGCTGCTCGGCATCGACCGGCTCGACTACACCAAGGGCATTCTGCACCGGCTCAACGCCTACGGCGAGCTGCTCAACGAGGGCCGGCTTGGCCCGCAGGTGGTGCTGGTCCAGGTCGCGAGCCCGAGCCGGGAGCGGGTCGAGGCCTACCGCGCGCTGCGGGACGAGGTGGAGCAGATCGTCAGCCGGATCAACGGCGAGCACGCCGAGGTGGGCAGCCCGCTGGTGCACTACCTGCACCAGTCGTATCCGAGGGAAGAGATGGCGGCGCTGTACCTGGCCGCCGACGTCATGCTGGTCACCCCGCTGCGGGACGGGATGAACCTGGTGGCCAAGGAGTACGTGGCCTGCCGCTACGACGGGAACGGCGCGCTGGTGCTCAGCGAGTTCACCGGCGCCGCCGACGAGCTGACCAGCGCGTTCCTGGTCAACCCGCACGACATCGAGGGCCTGAAGGACGCCATCGTGCGCGCCGCCACGATCAGCCCGGCCGAAGCCAGGCGCCGGATGCGGTCGATGCGCAGGCAGGTCCGCGACCATGACGTGGCGTACTGGGCGGCCAGCTTCCTCGACGCGCTCAAGCAGGTACCGGGGTAACCGCGGGCCTGAGGTGCGCGGAGGAGGAGACGAGCGGCACACGCACGACGGCACTGCCCGGGCCGGACTACGCTGGCCGTATACGGCATCCCAGGCTGGGAATGACTGTGCGCACATGCGATGCCGGGAGAGAAGGCGGGCGTGTTCGAGGCGGGCGATATCCGGGAGTGGCGTGGTCACGACGTTGTTGACCCCGACGGCCACAAGATCGGGGAGCTGGAGGCCGTCTACGTCGACACGAGCACAGACCTGCCAGCGTTCGGCACGGTCAAGGTCGGGATGCCTACCCGGCACCGGCTGGTGTTCGTTCCCCTGGCCCAGGCGACCGTGGGTCCCGGATACCTCAAGGTCGCTCACGACAGGAAGCAAGTGAAGGATTCTCCCTCAATCAGCACCGACGGCGAGCTGCCGGCGGCCGATGAAGAGGCCATCTTCAAGCACTACGGCCTGACCTATCAGCCAGGCACCAGCGGTGAACGGCAACTGGCCCGCCGCTGACCAGTACGACTGAGCGGAGCATCAGATGCTTGCCTTCTTCCTACTCCTGGTGATCGTGGCGATCGTGCTCGGCCTGGTGGGGGTCGTCGTCAAGGGCCTGCTGTTCTTGCTGTTCATCGGCATTGCCGTGTTCCTCGTTGCCCTTCTGCTGGGCGCCCTGCGAATGCGGCGGCGACCCGGGAAGCACCCGGCGCGGTAATCCCTCGCCCCTTCTCCAGCGGCTGGGGCCCGCGGCGGTGACGACTGCGACGGCCTACGTCTGGACGCCCGGGGCGCCACCCAGCGGGTGCGGACCGTGGCGGCCGGGGGGCGGCGGTAGCTCTCGGCCCGGATCCTTCTTGAACCGGGCCTCGATCATCACCGAGCCGATCACGAGCACGATCCCGAACCACATGAAGGTGACGGCCCACAGCAGCATGCCCACGGCCGGGTTATCGGCCAGGGTGAGCAGCGCGCCCGCCCAGGCGCCGGCCGTGATCGCGGTGGTCACGGCGATCACCCGGGCGCCCTTCCTGACCGTGGCCTTCCCCGGCCGGGCCTGGGCGGGAACCCGCGGCGGGCGGGCTGGGGCTACGGGATCCGGCTCGGCGGGGAGATCGGCGGTGAGCGCGGCCAGGTCGGCGTAGGTCCGGGACGCGAGCGCCTGGCCGACCCGCGCTTCGAACTCGTCCTTGGTCAGCCGGTCCTGAACGAACGCGGCCTTGAGCACGTCGACCACCTGCTCACGGTCGGCGCGCGCGGCCCGCAGGCGGCCACGGCCCGGCGGGCGGGCCGCCTTGTCGTCTCCCATCAGCACCTCCCACGGCGCTATGCTTGCCAGCGTAATGCGCTGGTCCGGCTGCCGCCAGGCTGGGCTGTCCCGGCCCGGACCGGGGAAACGGGTCCCGGCGCATCAGCCACGGTTCGTTCGGCGTCAAAGTTCTTTCAGGCGAGACGGGTCACCTCGACCGAGACGGCGCTGGCGCTGGTGGGGGCGCCGTGGTAGATGCCCTTGAGCGGCGGGATGTCGGCGTAGTCGCGGCCGCGGGCCACCACCACGTGACGCTCGCGGACGGGGGCACCGCTGGTGGGATCGATGGCGCGCCAGGTGCCGGTCCAGTACTCGACCCAGGCGTGGCTCTCGCCGACGGCGGTCTGGCCGGGCTGCGCCGAGGGATCGGCGTGCAGGTAGCCGGAGACATAGCGGGCCGGCAGGCCGGCCGCGCGCAGCAGCGCGACGGTGACGTGGGCCATGTCCTGGCACACGCCCTGGCCCTGGTCCCAGGCATCCTGGGCGTTGGTGCGCACCCCGGTGGCCCCGGCCATGTAGCTGACCTGGGCGCGGACGCGGGCGGCGATCTCCTCCGCCGCCTGCACCGGGTCCGCGTCGTGGATGGCGGGGATGACGGTGGCGGCTGCGGCCGGGGTGAGGCTGGTCAGCGGCGTGGTCAGCAGGAACTCGAGCAGGCGGCCTTCGGCGGCCTGAGCTCGCAGGTCCTCCCAGGGCAGCGGGGCGGGCCCGGGATCGTCGTCGGCCTGGTCGGTCTCGACCGTGGCCCGGGCCGTGATGACCAGGTCGGAGTGCGGCTCGGTGATCTCGAATGCGCTGACGTAGGTGCCCCAGTAGTCGGCGTAGGTCCAGACCGGGACGCCGCCGCCGACCGTGACCTTGCTCTCCAGCGTGATCTGCTCGGGCAGGGTGAGCGGGGTCATCCGGACCTCGTTGAACGAGGTCCGGACCGGCCCCGAGTAGCTGACCTTGGTGGTGTGCACCACGTGCAGCCGCCAGCCCACGCTCAGCCGTCCCTCTCCCAGGCGACCTGCGCCTCGTACTGGAAGTAGCGCCTGGTGATCGCCTCGCATGCCTCGGCGCAGGTCTCCTGGAGGCTGCCCAGCAGCTCGGGCAGCTGGTCGGGCAGCTGCTCGATGTCGGCGTACTCCAGCTGGGTGCGCAGCCGGCCGACCGGGCGGCGGGCCTGGTCGTCCACGCCGATCCGGACCGAGTCCGGGTTCAGCGCCATCAGGCACTCCTCGGCGGTGACCAGCGAGTGCAGGACGGACCGCGGGAACAGCCGGTCCAGGAGCAGGAACTCGGCCACCCGGGCCGGCTCGGCGGCCCAGCCGTGGGTGCGGATGAACGACTCGTAGGCGCCGCAGGCGTACAGCAGCAGCGGCCAGCCCATGTCCTGCGGCGCCGGCACCCGGGCCAGCAGCAGCCGGGCCGTCATGTCGGCGCGTTCCAGGGACCGGCCGAGGATCAGGAACCGCCAGGCATCGTCGTGGCTCATGGTGGAGTCGGCCAGGCCGAAGAACAGCGCCGCCCGCTCGCGGATGAAGCGGAGGAACACGTGCGGGCCGAGGCGTTCGGCCGCCCGGCGCTGGCCGGTCAGGCTGTGGCCGGTGACGTTGAGGCACTCCCACATCTCGCTGGAGATCACCTCGCGGATGCCGCGGGCCCCGGACCGGGCGGCCAGTACGGCGCCGGCGATCGCGCTCGGGCTCTTGGCGTCGTAGGCCAGGCGGGACAGGGCCACGCCGACGTCGGGCGTTTCCGTGCAGGCGGGATCGACGCCGAGCAGGCTGAACAGCGGGCCGGTGTCTGCGCCTTGCGCCCCCGGGTCGGACAGCAGCCGGTGCACGTAGACGTCGACCAGCCGGGCGGTGTCGTCGGCCCGCTCCACGTAACGGCCGGTCCAGAACAGGGTCTCGGCCATCCGGCTGAGCAGCTCGTCGTTCACTGCTCAGGACCGCTCTGGCGGCTCACGGCGCCGCCGGGTCTGGCCTGGGCCGGCCCGAGCCGGGGGGCGGCCAGCAGCGGGAAGGCGGCCGGAGGTGATCCGGGCCCCGCGGCCGGCGGGCCGGCCAGCACCCAGGTGTCCTTGGATCCGCCGCCCTGGCTGGAGTTGACCACCAGCTCGCCTTCCGCCAGCGCCACCCGGGTCAGGCCGCCGGGCAGCAGCCACACGTCCTCGCCGTCGTTGACGGCGAACGGCCGCAGGTCGATGTGCCGGGGCGCCAGGCCCTCGCCGATCAGCACCGGCGAGGTGGACAGGGCCACCGGGCGCTGCGCGATCCAGCCGCGCGGATCGGCGGCCACCCGCTCACGGAGCACGGCCAGCTCGGTCCTGGTGGCCCGGGGCCCGATCACGATGCCGGCGCCGCCCGCGCCGTCGACCGGCTTGACCACCAGCTCGGCCAGCGCGTCAAGGGCCCAGTTCAGCGTGTCCGGATCGTCCAGCCGGTACGTCTCCACGTTGTCGAGCAGGGGCTGCTCACTGAGGTAGTAGCGGATCAGGTCGGGGATGTAGGTGTAGACGAGCTTGTCGTCGGCCACCCCGTTGCCGACGGCATTGGCGATGGTCACGTGGCCGGCCCGGGCCGCGTTGATGACGCCCGGGCAGCCGATCACCGAGTCCGGCCGGAAGTGCAGCGGGTCGAGGAACTCGTCGTCCACCCGGCGGTAGATCACGTCGACCGGGCGGCGGCCGCGGGTGGTGTGCACGTAGACCTTGTTCCGGGCGCAGAACAGGTCCCGGCCCTCGACCAGCTCGACGCCCATCAGGCGGGCCAGCAGGGTGTGCTCGAAGTAGGCGGCGTTGTGCACGCCGGGGGTGAGCACCACCACTACCGGGTCTTCCTTGCTGGTCGCGGGCGCGGCGGCGCGGAGCGCGGCCAGCAGCCGGGACGGGTACTCCTCCACCTCGTGCACGCTCTGCTCGGCGAACAGCGCGGGGAACGTCCTGGTCATGGCCAGCCGGTTCTCGATGACGTAGCTGACCCCGGACGGCACGCGCACGTTGTCCTCGAGCACCCGGAACTGGCCCGCCTCGTCGCGGACCAGATCGATGCCGGCCACGTGGACGCGCACGCCGTTCGGCGGGGCGAAGTCGGCTACTTCCCGCCTGAAGCGCGGGGAGGTGTAGACCAGCCGCCACGGCAGCACGCCGTCGTCGAAGGCCCGGCCGGCCCCGTAGACGTCGGCCAGGAAGGCCTCCAGGGCCCGGACCCGCTGTTTTACGCCTTGTGAGATGTGGTCCCATTCCAGCGCGTCGATGACCCGCGGGATCAGGTCGAGCGGGAACGGCCGCTCCTCCCCCGCGAAGTCGTAGGTGACGCCGCGGTCGGTGAACACCCGGGCCAGCTGGTCAGCGCGGAACCGCAGCTCGGCCGGGTCCATGGGCTGCAGCACGTTCACCACGGGGGCGTAGAGCGGACGGGGCTTGCCCGGCGCGGCGAACATCTCGTCCCAGGCCTGGGCAAGCCGGTACCCATCGAAAATGTCCGCCATAACGGAAGCGTAAGCAGGGCATGTTGAGCGCTCATCACGGGCGTGTTTCCGTTTGTTTCCGCGGATGTCCGGTGCGGGGGTGGCTACAGGTCGGCGAAGCGGGCGATGGCGCGCATCTTGTTCATGGCGTCCAGGGCGGCGACCTTGTAGGCCTCGGCCAGGGTGGGATAGTTGAACACGGCATCGACCAGGTAGTCGACGGTGCCGCCGCAGCCCATGACGGCCTGGCCGATGTGGACGAGCTCGGTGGCGCCGGTGCCGAACACGTGCACGCCGAGCAGCGAGTGGGTGTCCAGCGAGACCAGCAGCTTCAGCACGCCGTAGGAGTCGCCGATGATCTGGCCGCGGGCCAGCTCACGGTACCGGGAGACGCCCACCTCGAAGGGCACGTTGTCGTGGGTGAGCTGCTCCTCGGTCCGCCCGACGAAGCTGATCTCCGGGATGCTGTAGATGCCGATCGGGTGCAGCTCGCCGACCTCGTGCAGCGGCTCGCCGCAGGCGTGGTGCGCCGCGATCCGGCCCTGCTCCATCGAGGTGGCCGCCAGGGCCGGGAAGCCGATGACGTCGCCCACCGCGTAAATGTGCGGCACGTTGGTCTGGAACGTGTCGTTGACCGTGATGCGGCCGCGCTGGTCGGCGGTCAGCCCGGCCGCGTCGAGGTTGAGGTGGTCGCTGGCGCCCTGCCAGGCCGGCCGAGTACATGACCGTGTCGGCGGGGATCTTCTTCCCGCTCAGCAGGGTGGCGATGGCCCCCTCGGGGCGCGCCTCGACCGAGGCCACCGTCTCGCCGAACCGGAACGTCACGGCCAGGTCGCGCAGGTGGTACTTGAGCGCCTCGACCACCTCGACGTCGCAGAACTCGAGCATCCGCTCGCGCTGCTCGACCACGGTGACCTTGGTGCCGAGCGCGGCGAACATGGAGGCGTACTCGATCCCGATCACCCCGGCGCCGGCCACCACCATCGACCGGGGCACCTTGTCCAGGTGCACGATCCCGTCGGAGTCGATCACGGTGCGCTCGTCGAACTCAACGGTGTCCGGCCGGGCGGGCCGGGTGCCGGTGGCGATGACGACCTGGTCGGCGCTGGCCCGGCGGACCCGGCCGGTGCCGTCGTCGATCTCCACGGTGTGCGGGTCGACGAAACTGCCGGTGCCGGTCATGATCCTGACCCGGTTGCGGGTCAGCTGGCTGCGCACCACGTCCATCTCGCGGCCGACCACGTGGCTGGTGCGGGCGGCCAGGTCCGCGATGGTGATGTCGTCCTTGACCCGGTAGGACTGACCGTACATCTCGCGCTGGTCCAGGCCGGTCAGGTACAGGATGGCCTCGCGCAGGGTCTTGGACGGGATCGTGCCGGTGTTCAGGCAGACACCGCCGATCATGTCCTTGCGCTCCACGATCGCGACCCGCCGCTCGAGCTTGGCCGCCGCGATCGCCGCCTTCTGGCCGCCCGGACCGGAGCCGATCACCAGCACATCGAAGTCGTACACGTGATCTAGTGTGACGACTGGCGGCTCCCTTTTGAACCCCTGGCCGGTTAACACCAGGTACCGGCGATTACTTGAACGCGTCCTTGACGTTCTTGCCGGCGTCCTTGACCTGCTCGCCGACCTGCCGGGTGGCACCGTGGATCCGCTCGCCCTGGCCCTCGGCCTCCAGATAGGGGTCGCCCATGGCCCGGCCGGCGTCCTGCTTGGCCCGGCCCCGGCCCATCGTGAACTTGTTGCGGAGCTTGTCCATGAAACCCATGTCATCTGCCTCTCTTGTCGTAAGCACGACCTACTTCCCCGGCCGGGGCGGGTTAAGCATGAATGCCTATGCTCGTGGCGGCGGTCCCGGCTGCGCCGCCGGGCGCGGTGCGGCGGGTGGGTCGCGCCGGGGGGTGACGATCGGGTGGCCGGCCGGGTCGGCGGTCACGGTGACCCGGGCGGCGTAGACGCGGGCGATCAGGTCCTCGGTGAGGACGGCGGGGGCGGCTCCGGCGGCTTCGACCCGGCCGGCCTGGAGCAGGACCAGCTGGCCCGCGAACTGGCCGGCCTGGGTGAGGTCGTGCAGGGTGGAGACCACGGTCACGCCGCGGCTGCGGCGCAGGTCGTCCACCAGCTCGAGGACCTGCTGCTGGTGGCCGATGTCCAGGTCGCTGGTGGGCTCGTCGAGCAGCAGCACGCTGGGTTCCTGGGCCAGGGCGCGGGCCAGCCGCACGCGCTGGCGCTCGCCGCCGGACAGGCGGCTCAGCCGCCGGCGGGCGAACCGGGCCACGTCGAGACGCTCGGCCGCCTCGGCGGCCTTGCGCCGGTCGCCGCGGCCGGGGCCGCCCAGGTAGCCGAGGTGGGGGGTGCGGCCGAGCAGGACGTAGTCCTCGACGGTCATGTCCGGCGGGAGCACCGGGATCTGCGGCACGTAGGCGAACAGCCGGGCCCGGCCGCGGCCGCGCAGCGCGGCGATGTCGGCGTCGTCGACCAGGATCGTGCCGCGGTGCGGGATCAGCCCGGCCACGGCGCGCAGCAGCGTGGTCTTGCCCGCGCCGTTCGGCCCGATCAGGGCGAGCCAGCCGCCGGAGGACACCGCGCAGGACACCGCGTGCAGCACCGGCACCCGGTCCAGTTCCACGGTGAGCTCGCAGACCGCGATCGCGCTCATGTGCGCACCGCGGCGGTGGACCGCAGGATCCAGACGAACACCGGCGAGCCGACCAGCGCGGTGACCACGCCGATGGGCAGCTCGGCGGGTGCGACCACGGTGCGGGCCAGCGTGTCGGCCAGCACCAGGAAGCCCGCCCCGGTCAGCAGCGACAGCGGCAGCACCAGCCGGTAGGAGGGGCCGGCCAGGCGCCGGACCACGTGCGGCACCACGATGCCGACGAAGCCGATCAGGCCGCTGACGGCCACCGCGCTCGCCGCGGCCAGCGCGCAGGCGGCCACCACCAGCAGCCGGATCCGGCCCGGGTGCAGGCCGAGCGCGCGGGCCTCCTCATCGCCCACCGACAGCACGTCCAGGTGCCTGCCGTGCAGCAGCACCACGGCCGTGCTGACCGCCGCATACGGCAGGATCTCGGCCGCCTGCTGCCAGGTCGCGCCGGACAGCGAGCCGAGCAGCCAGGAGTAGACCTGCTGCAGGTCCTGGGCCGAACGCTGCAGGACGTAGGTCTGCACCGCGGTCAGGAACAGGCCCACGGCCAGGCCGGCCAGCAGCAGGGTCGCGGTGCCCGAGCCGCCCACCGCCCCGGACAGGTAGGCGATGGCCACCCCGGCCAGCGATCCGGCGAAGGCGGCCACCGGCACGGCCGACGGACCCGCGCCGCCCAGGTACACGATGGCCAGGGTCGCGCCCAGCCCGGCGCCCGCCGACGCGCCGAGCATCCCGGAATCCACCAGCGGGTTGCGGAACACGCCCTGGTATCCGCGCCGGCCACCGACAGCAGGCCGCCGACCAGGGCGCCGAGCACGATGCGCGGCAGCCGGATGTCGAACAGCACGGCCCGGTCCAGCGGGGACAGGCTGGAGGGCAGGTGAACCAGCGGGACGCGGTCCAGCAGGGCGGCCGCGGTGGCCAGCGGGTTGAGGTCCGCCGCCCCGACCAGGGCGCTGACCAGCGTCGCGACGGCCAGGAAGGCCGCCGCGACGACATAGGCCCAGGCGGCCCGCAGCCGCCGGCCGCGCCAGCGGCTCAGGTTCACCTGCTCCCCCGGCTCACCCCGGCTTGACCGCCCGCTCGACGGCCTGCGCGATCTCGGTCACCAGCTGCGGCAGCCGCGGGCCCCAGCGCGACGCGATGTCGTCGTTGAGCCCGATGACCAGGTGATCCTTGACCGCGGGGATGGCCGACCAGCCGGGCCGCTTGGCCACCACGGCCGGGGTCTGGCCGCCGTCGGCGGCCTGGTTGTCGGCCAGCAAGATGATCTGCGGCTGGGCCCTGATGATGTACTCCTCGGTCAGCTCGGGATAGCCGCCGTCCGAGGCCTTGTCGGCGGCGTCGGCGACGTTCTTCAGGCCGAACAGCGCCACGATCCGCCCGATGAAGGTCGAGGAGGTGACCGAGTAGTAGGGGTTCGCGGTCAGCTCCCAGTAGTAGGTCAGGTCGGCATGCGCCGAGCCGGCCTGCCTGACCGTCGCGGCGATCTGCGTCTGCATCGAGGTCACGGTCTGCTCGGCCCGGGCCAGGTGACCCGTGGCCTGGCCGATCTGGTCGATCTGGGCGTAGGCACCGGCCAGCGCGGTCACGGCGGGCTCGATCAGCACCGGGATGCCCAGCTTGGTCAGCCCGGCGACCAGGCCGCCGGTGTCCTGCGAGGCGACGACCAGGTCCGGGCTGTACCTGGCGATGGCCTCGAGGTTCGGGGTCAGGCCGGACAGTTTGGTCACCGGCACCCCGGCCGGGTAGTCGGAGTCATCGTCGACGGCCACGACCTGCGGGCCGGCCCCGACCGCGTACAGGTCCTCGGTGGCGGTGGCGTCGAGCGAGACGATCCGGGCCGGCTTGGCCTTGATCGTCACCCGCCCGTTGGCGGCGGCCACGGTGACCGGGAACGCGGACTGGGCGGCCGTGCTGACGGCCGGGGACGAGGTCTGGCTGGCCCCAGAGCTGGCTCCAGAGCTGGCTGGGGTGCTGGCGGGGCTGCTGGAACCGCAGCCGGCCAGCGCGGCCACGGCGGCGACCGCCAGGGCGGCGACCGCCAGGGCGGGGGCGCGTCCTCGCGGCGCGGGCCGGGCTGGGGTGCGTCGTTGGGACGCGCAGGGATTGTTCATGCGGCTTCCTCCCGAACGGGCGGGAAGGAAGGCGAGACCGCCGGCCGGCCGCCAAGGGCGCCGGGCGGGACGGATCGCCCTTCCCACGAGGGTCGATATCGTCCGGCGCGGCAGGAGGCGACCTGGCTTGGGCCCCGCGCGGGGGCCGTCACAGTTGCGGGACAGCGCCGGAATGGCCTGGAGGTCCTGGCTTCACCGGCTTCGCTAACTGGCGCGCCGCCGGGACCGGCGCGCTGCTGCGGCCGGACCGGCGCAGTCACAGTAGCACGCCACCGCCCGGATTCAGTACGGGCTGACTGCGGGCGCGGGCTACAGGGGCGGGCCCGCGGTCAGGGCGATCCGGCTGGTGGTGCGCTGGCCGGACGGGCTGACCCAGGTGACGGAGATCGTGGTACCCGGGTGGTACTTGGACACCACCTTGGTCAGGTCATCCGGGGCGCCGATGGCCTGGCCGTTCACCGCGGTGATGACCGACCCGGCGCTCAGGCCCGCGGCCTGGGCCGGGCCGCCGCAGATGACGCCGATGATCAGGGTGCCCGAGCTGACCGGGGCGATGGTGCTGGGCACGCCCAGGTTGCGGTTGCTGGTGTAGCAACTCGGGCTGCTGCCGCCGAAGCCGCCGAAGTTCCCGCCGAAACTGCCGCTCTGGGCCTGCGCCTGGGCCTGGGGACTGGCGTTGGAGCCGCCCCCGATGTAGACGCCCATGAACGGCGGGTACCCGATGGTGATGACCGAGCTGGCCTGGCCCGCGGTGATCTGGCTGGCTACCGACAGCGCGGTGTTGATCGGGATGGCGAAGCCGTCGGTGGACTGCTGGGCCGAGAAGCCCTCGCCATTACCCGCGGTGTCGATGCCGATGACCTGGCCGGACGCGTTGGCCAGCGGGCCACCGGAGTCACCGGAGACGATGTCCGCGTTCACCTCGATCATCCCGCGCAAAGTCTCGGAGGTGATCGAGCCGCCCTCGTCGCTGGCGGTGATGGTCTGGTGCAGCGCGGTCACCTGGCCGGCGGCGGGGACGATGGCGCTCTGGCCGGCGGCGTTGCCCATGGCCACCACCGAGGCACCGGTCTTGACCAGGGCCGAGTTGCCGATGGGCACTGTCTTCAGGCCGGAGGCGCCCTGCAGCTGGATCACGGCGATGTCGCCGGTCTGGTCATAGCCGACGACCTTGGCCCGGTAGGTGCGGCCGTTCCCCACGTCGGTCGCATTGATCGAAGTGGAGTCTTCGATGACGTGATTGTTGGTCAGCACCAGGCCGTCCGCGCTGATCACCATGCCGGTGCCCGCGGCTTGCTCGCTGTTGTACTGCAGCGTGGTGTTGATGATGACCAGGCCGGGCTGGACCTTGTTCACGATGGCCTGCTCGCTGGAGCTGGTGCCGGAGCCGCCGCTGCTCGGCACGGGTATCACGCTGCTGGGCAGGGGAGCCGGGGCGCTGCTGCTCGGCAGCGGCGCGGCCGCCGAGGTGCTGGCGGCCGGGTGGTACAGGGCCACCACGGCGCCCGCGCCCAGGGCGCCCGCCGCGATCGCCACGGCCAGGTAGCTGAGCAGGCCCACGCGTCGCCGGGGCGGCCGCGGCGGAGGCATGGGGGGCATGGGCGACATCGGCGAGGTGGGGCCGTAGCCGTAGCCACCGTAGCCGCTGTAATCCTGCATTGTGCATTCACCTCGGGCGCCGGGATTGCTTCGCTCCAGTAAGCACCCTGAAGCTGATGAATAGCTGAAGGTCCGCTGCAGATTGCGCTGGTGCGGCGCGATTGTCTCAGCAGACCAGGCGATCGCGGGCACTGCCCTCGGCGCGCGGCGAAGGCGACGCGGACGAATCAGATCCTGTGGCCCGGGGCGCTGGGCGCCCGGGCCGGCGCTGGGCCGGGAGCTTGCCCGTGAGGTCCGGGGTCTCCTCGCGGGCCGGCTGGTCGCGGCCAGCGGCCGGCCCATCTGCGGCCCGCACCTGGTCCTGCTCCGGGTCCGCTTCGGCCAGAGCCGGACGGCCGGTTTCCTGCTGCGTGTCCTGCTGTACTTCCTGCTGCGGGACCGGGTCCGATGAGCCCGGCTGTTCTTCCGCCCGGCGCATCGCGTCTTCCAGCATGCCGAGGGCGAGCTGGCGCGACAGCCGCGTGCCCCGTTTCTTGCGTTTCCCCCACCACATCGCGAACCCTCCCCAGAGTCTGCATCTGCAGCCAGTTGATCTACACATCTGCCCGGTGTTCGGACAAATATGTCCCGGCCAGGCCCGACCTTCCCGCGAAGGGTGAGTGACGATCTGTGACAAGTCTATACCTCAGCGGTAGCAAAAACACCGTGAACAGGCAAAAGCCCGGGCCGCGGGGCTGCGGGGCGGAGGCGGGCGGCCTGGCCCGTTCGGCCAAATAATTACCGGCCGGCCAGCAGGGCCAGCTCGGGCACGAAGACCGCGGCATTCACCGTGCCGACGCCCGAGGCCAGGCTGTAGCCTTTCCCGGCCGGGTAGCCGCGGACGGTGCGCACGCGACCGCCCTGGCGGAACGAGACCGTGTTGTTGCCCGAGGTGACGGGGACGATGCCGGCCGCGCCCTCGGCCGACAGCTGGTACAGGGCCGGGTTGATCAGCCCGAGCGGGTGGCCGGCCACCTGGGCGGCCAGGGCCACGATGCCCGCGAACAGCGGCGTGGCTTCGCTGGTGCCGCAGGACGGGGTCCAGCCGGCGGGCTCGCCGCGATAAGTGCTGTAGGTGTCCACCGAGCCGTTGCAGGCGGCGCTCATCGAGATGTCGGGCACGCCGCGGTGGTTGCCGACCACTGACTTGACGGCGTTCTGGTAGGACGGGCGTGGGAAGAAGGCGGACAGGCCGCCCCCGCTGGCCAGCGGGTTCGGGCCCGCGTTGCCGTCCGCGAACTCATTGGTCGGGGTGCTGAAGGTGTCGTTCCAGACCGTGGGCGCGGCCGGCTTGCCCTGCGCGGTGAAGTGCAGCTGGGTGCCGCCCACCCCGGTGACCAGCGGGTCGCCGTCCGGCCAGGACGTGACCGGCGAGGTGTAGTAGGTGGTCTCGTCTATCAAGACGTCGGCGGCGCCCGAGTCACCCGAGGCGCCCAGCACGGTGACGTGGTCCTGGGCGGCAAGCTGGTAGGCGCCGCGCAGCGCGCCGACGGCCGCCGCCGAGGGGAAGGTCCGCTCGGTGGCGCTGAAGCTCTGGCTGATCACGTCGCCGAGGTGATGGGAGATGACGTACTCCTCGGCCGCCACGATCTGCGGGAAGCCGTGCACGCCCTCGGTTTCCGCTACCGGCGTCTCGACCAGCAGGATGTTGGCGCCGGGCGCCACCGTGTGCGCGTACTCGACGTCCAGCGTGGTCTCACCGGCCCAGCCGACCATGTCGGAGTTGGCCGGGTCGTAAGCGGGCACCTTGCCCTCGGGCTGGATGATCGTGAAGGACGGCGGGGCGGGCAGGTTGAACGTCTTGTCGAACACGCCCAGGTCGTGGGTGATGGTGGGCGAGCCGTAGGAGTCCACGATGACGATCGTGCGGCCGCGGCCGGTGACGCCGCTGGCGTACAGCGCGGGCAGGTTGTAGGCCTGCTGGATCTGGGCTGGCTGGTAGCACGCGACCTGGTAGTCCTGCTCGCAGACGGCGGTGGTGGGCGCGCTGGCCAGGGCCCGCCCGACGTGGATCACGCCCGGCCGGACGATCACGCCGGCCAGGGCGGTGCTGGACGGGGCGGGGGAGCCGGCCACCGGGGACGGCGCCCCGAGCCCGGATCCGGCCGCGGCGGCGACCAGGGCCAGCCCGCCGACAGCGATCGCGGTCAGCCTGGCCACCTGCATGAACGACCTCCTCCGCCGACCCGGTGAACACGGCCGGCCGTAACCCTCATAATCTGATCACAAACTCACGAATCCAACAGCCCGGAGCCACCGACTCGCCCGGGAGGCATACCCGCCTGTACGCTAGTCCACCGTCACGTGGCGGGGGCGGGGCCCGGTCCGGCATCCCGAGATTGAGGGGCGTCACGGTGGACAGAGGGGAGCAACATGCGCTTCCGCAGTAG
The DNA here is from genome assembly GCA_963835775.1 of uncultured Actinomycetes bacterium. Classification (GTDB taxonomy): domain Bacteria; phylum Actinomycetota; class Actinomycetes; order Streptosporangiales; family Streptosporangiaceae; genus Palsa-504. The sequence continues at coordinate 171,687 of CAWIHB010000025.1, forward strand.
CGTGGCCATTGATCTCGGTACGGTCAATACGCTCGTTTGGGTAGCGGGTCGTGGCATCGTGCTCGAAGAGCCTACCGCCATTGCCATCGATACCGCGGTAGGCAAGATCGCGGCGATCGGCGAGGCGGCTGACGCGCTGGCCGACAAGGAGCCGCAGGACATCCAGGTGATCCACCCGCTGCGGGACGGGGTCATCGCCGACCTGGACGCGGCCGCGGCGCTGCTGCACGCGTTCTTGCGCAAGACGCGCCGGCTGGCCAACCCGCTGCGGCCCAACGCCCTGGTCTGCGTGCCCAGCGGCGCCACGCCGGTCGAGCGGCGGTCGATCGTGGCCGCGCTCGGCGTCCGGCGGCCCCGGTACAACGTCCGGCTGATCGACGAGCCGGTGGCCGCGGCGGCCGGGGCCGGGTTCGACCTGACCGGCGGCGCGGGCGGTTTCGTGGTCGACATCGGCGGCGGGACGACCGAGGTCGCGGCGGTGGCGGGCTGGCGCGTGGTCCGGGCGCAGTCGCTGCGCAAGGCGGGCAACGCCATGGACGAGGCCATCGTGCAGGCCGCGCGGAACGAAATGGGGCTGATCATCAGCCAGCGGGCCGCCCGGCAGCTCAAGATGACGCTCGGGGTCACCGGCGGAGCCGAGGGCTGGGCCGAGATCGTCGGCCTGGACATCGCGCACCGCACGCCGCGCTCGGAGAGCGTGCCCGGGTGGATCGTGGCCAGCGCGCTGGAACCCATCGTCACCACGATCGCGACGTCGGTGCACGACATGCTGTCCGACATCCCGGCGGGCCTGGCCGAGGATGTCGTCCGGGGCAAGATCAGGCTGGCGGGCGGCGGCGCGCTGCTGCCCGGCCTGGCCGCCCGGATCGAGACGGTGGCCGGCATCGGCGCGGTCCTGGTCGAGGACCCGCTGCGGTGCGTGGTCCGCGGCGCGGCGGAGATCCTGGAGCGCAAGGACAAGGGCATCGACGGCGGGCCGGGCCTGCGCGCGTTACCAGCGCTCGGTACCAGTCACGGCGCCGGTCATGGCGCCGGTCATGGCGCCGGTCATGGCGCCGGTCATAGCGCCGGTCATGGCGCCGGTCGTGGCGCCGGCCCGGTCCGGGACGCCCCCGTGGGTCCCGGGCCGGGCCGTTCTGCGCGTTGGGTTACTCCATCGGCTGCCTGGCGATGACCGCCGGCTCGCGCCCGGCCAGCAGCCAGCCGGCCACCGCGGCGATCAGCGGCATGCCGACCAGGATGACGAGCAGGTTCCCGGTCGGGATGTTCTTCAGCGAGCCCAGGCCGTCGAGCTTGTTGTCGAAGGAGTAGGCGATGGCCCCGATGTAGGCCGCGGCCGTGCCGAGCACCGCCCCGACCAGGCCCAGCGCCCCCGCGGTGACCGCGGTGATGGTGCGGCGGGTCCAGCCGTCCGCTCCAGTCGCGGTCAGGGTGCGCAGGTCATTGGCCGTTTCGCTGCGGATGAGGCCGACGCTCATGGCCAGGATGCCCAGCGCCAGGACGATGCCGAACACCGTGGCCCAGTTCAGGATCACCGAAGTCGACGGGATGCTGTTCTTGGTCTCGATGGACATGTCATTGGCCGCCGCGGTCACCCGGGCGTTGGTGATCTGCGCCGCGGTGAAACTGTGCGGGGCCTGGATGAACCAGCCGCTGACCGAGACGCTGCCCTGCAGGCCGAGCGTCTGGACCGCGTGCTGGGTGATCACCGTGTTGGGGGCCGACGTGCCGGACGGGAGCGCGCCCGCCTCCTCGATCACCGGGTTGGCCAGGCAGCTGCCGGCCGGGCAGGGGAACGAGGTCTGGTTGGGGCCGCCGCCCGGACCGCCTTGACCGCCTTGACCGCCGAAGAAGTTCCCGTAGACGAGCTGCATCTTGGTGATGCCGGACAGCCCCGGCCGCATGGACAGGATGTCGGCATCCGGGCTGACTTGGGAGGCCTTGATCCCGAAGGCGGCCAGCAGCTGCGGGGTGGCGAGGTACACCTGCCCGCTCCACTGGCGCCCGGGTGCGGCGTGCAGCAGCGAGGCGCTGGTCGTCTCGAGCTCGACGACGTCGTGCGATCCGAGGGCGGCCGCGATGGCGTCCGCCGTCGCCGTCTGGGACTTCAGGCTGGGGACGGCTCCGCTAGCCCCGTTGCCGGAACCGCCGCCAGGACCGCCCGGCCCGTTGGGCGTGTAGACGATGAGCTGGTTGCTGGCGACGTTCGGCCCGGCGTAGTCCAGGACGTTGCCGAACCGGCCCGCGGACAGCACGCAGATCAGCACCGCGATCAGCACGCCCAGGCTGATGGCGGCCAGCGCCGAGCCCGAGCGGGCCCGGTACCGGCCCAGGTCCCTCAGGGCCAGGCGAGCCGCGATCGGCGTGTGCCGCGCGAACCTGGCCACCACGGCCAGGCACGGCCCGGCCAGCAGGATCACCGCCGCGATCAGGGCCACCAGGCCCAGCAGCAGCTCGGGCGCTCCGCCACCATTGGTGCTCTCGCCGACGTACCACAGCAAGAGGGCCGAGATCACCAGCAGGACGACGCCCGGCACGATCGAGCGGTGCACTTGCTTGGGCGGCGCCGGCCGCCCGGACAGGGCGGCCACGATGGACAGCCGGGTGATGGCCCGGGCCGGCCGCGCGGCCGCGAAGTAGGTGGCCAGCACGGCCAGGACCATGGCCGGGCCGATCACGATCCACGGCAGCTGGAAGGTGCCGATCACGTGATGCGCGCTGGCCTCGACGCTGGGCCGGTAGGCCAGCCAGGCGGCCAGGCCCAGCACCGCGCCAGCCAGCGCGCCGACCACGCCGACCACCACGCCGTTGGTCCGCACGACCAGGCGGACGTGCCTATCGGTGGCGCCCAGGGCCTCGAGCATGCCCAGCGCGCGCAGCCGCCGCTGGGCCAGCACGGTGAAGCCGCCCACCGCGACCAGGGCGATCAGCAGCATCCCCAGCGTGGCCAGGGCCAGCACGATGGTCTCCGGGTTGAGCGGGTTGCTGGCGGCCGCGGACTTCTGGCTCTGGACGTTCGGGCCGATCGAGCTGGGCTGCACGGCGCCCGCGTCGAACAGCACGGTGACCTGGCTCGGCGAGGTGACCTGGCCGGGTATGACCAGGGCGAACTCGTCCAGCAGGCTCTGCGGGTTCTGCACGATGCCGGTCACCAGGCGGGTCTTGCCTCCCTGGTGCCATCCGTCACCGACCCTCAGGCCCAGGTCGGAGGCCAGCCCGGGGGTCAGGGCGACCTGGCCGGCCGTGGTGGGATAGTGCCCGCTGAGCAGCTGGAGCATCGGACCGCCGAACGCCCCGTTCGGATTCTGGGCCCGCAGGTCGTAGCTCTCGATCGAGCCGGGAACGGCCAGCGTCTGGTTCTCGATGACGTCGAGGGTGCCGAAGCGCCGCTGCAGCGCGGCGACCTGGCTGGCCAGGTGCGGATCGGGCGCGGAGTACGTGGCCTGATCCTGGGCCGTGCCGAACCCGCTGCTGGCCGCCGGCGGGGTGTTGGTGGCCACCGCCGCGCCCAGTACCGTGGCCCCCACGGCCACGATGATCAGCGCCAGGACCAGCAGCTGCTGGCGCCATTCGCGGCGGAACAGCCGCCAGGCCCAGCGGATCACGGCACGGCGGGCCGGGACGCCCCCGTTACCTGTCCCGGATGGCGGCGCCGGCCTGGTGATGGTCGCGGTGCTCATGGCACTTGCCCCAGCAGCGACTCGGGACCGGCCGGCGCCGCGGTCTGGTCGGTCACCCGGCCGTCGCGCAGGAACACCACCCGGTCGGCCCACGAGGCCAGCTGAGCGTCGTGGGTCACCACCACGGCGGCCATGCCGCGCTTGCACGCGGCGTGGATCAGCCGCATGACCGCCTCGCCGTTGGCGGTGTCCAGCGCGCCGGAGGGCTCGTCGGCCAGCAGCAGCTGGTGCTCGCCGACCACGGCCCGGGCGATCGCCACCCGCTGCCGCTCGCCACCGGACAACTGGTCGGGAAAGGCCGTGGCCCGGTCGGCCAGGCCCAGCGATTCAAGCGCGCTCAGACCGGCCAGCCGCGCCTTCCTGGCCGGCATGCCGTCCAGCTCGAGCGGCAGCGAGACGTTCTCGGCCGCCGTCAGCCCGGGCAGCAGGTTGAAATCCTGGAATACGAAACCGATCGACCGGCGGCGCAGCCGGGCCCGGGCGTTGCGGGACAGCTTGGTCAGCTCTTCCCCGCACACGATGACCTCACCCTCGCTGGGCTCCTCCAGGCTGCCGGCAATGGTCAGCAGGGTGGACTTGCCTGAGCCGCTCGGGCCCATGACCGCCACCATCGACCCCGCGTCAACCGAGAGGCTTATGTCGTCGAGCGCGTGTACCTCGGCGACGCCCTGGCCGTAGATCCTCGACACGTGCTGAAGCTGCAGGACACTCATCGCCTTATCCCCGTTCTCTTCCGTGACTTCATGACTCTCCCCGATGCTGGTTGTTGTGGTGCTGGCGCGCCGGCCTGGCTGGCCTGGCCGGCCTGGCTGGCCTGGCTGGCCTGGCTGGCCTGGTCAGTGGCGGCGCGCTTGATGCGGCCGTCGGCGGCGTCCAGCCAGCGGATGGCCGAGTCGAGGCGGAACAGCTCAGCGTCGACCACCAGGGCCAGGCTGAGGTCGGACTCGGCTTCGGTTTCCTTGATGTGCGTCCATTGCTGCATCAGCTCGACCAGGTACCTGCGGTGCACCTGGATCACCTGGTGCACGTCGGTGCCCGGCACCCGCATGGCCACCAGGACCTTCATGACCAGTTCGTCGCGCGGCGGCGAGGCCAGGTCGGGCGGCGTGCGCAGCCACCCGGCCAGTTCCTCCCGGCCCGCCGCGGTGATGCGGAAGCGCTTCTGCGGGCCTTCGGTCTCGGCGTCGTCGGACTCGACGAAGGCGTCGCGCTCCAGCCGCTGCAGTGTGGTGTAGACCTGCCCGACGTTCAGCGGCCAGACTTCGCCCGTCCTGGCCTCGAACTCCTCGCGTAGCTGAAGGCCGTACTTGGGACCCTCGCTGAGCAGCGCCAGCAGGGCGTGACGGACGCTCACGTCGTCGCTCTATCGAGTAGCATACTGAGTATGTTCCTCGGTCAGGGCGGCCTCCACAGCGTGTTTAGCCCCCGTTTTTCTGGAGCAGCTAACCCCCTGACCCGGACGCCGGATAGCCCCCTTGCGCTCGCGGGCCTCGTGGTGGTATAAGCGCATACTCGTGACCCTGAACCCATCGCCGCGGCCGCAGGCCCGGCCGTCGGCCCGGTCTGCGGCGCGGCCGTCGGCCCGGTCGCAGGCGGCCAAGCTGGGACTCAAACCTGGGCAGCGCGTCCACCTGGAGTACGCACCGGCCGGCTGGGACCTGGCCGACCCGCCGTCCGGCCTGGCCCCGGCCGATCCGGACGGTGCCGCGGACGTGATCATCGCGTTCTTCCGGGCCGCGGACGAGATCGGCGGCCAGCTGCGTGAGCTGGCCCGGCGGATCTACCCGGCCGGGGCGCTGTGGGCGGCATGGCCGCGCCGGGCCGGCGGCCACCGCAGCGACATCACCGACAACGTCATCCGGGAGCACGCGCTGCCGATCGGGCTGGTCGACGTCAAGGTGGCCGCGATCGACGACGACTGGTCCGGTCTGCGGCTGGTCTGGCGCGTCGAGCACCGGTCTGGCGCCGCTGGCCCTCCCCATTGAGCCGAACGGCCCGTGGTGCCCGAGGCACGGCCAGCGTTGTCATGATCATGGACAGAAATGGCCGGACAGCGACCAAAAGTGCCCGCGATCATGGCAAGGGGTCCCGGTGACCAGAACGTTACCGAGCAGGACGCAACTTCCTGGGACTGCCGGGAGTTATGTGAGCGCAGCCATCTTCGGGTGGCCTAAGTGGTTCAGACGTGCGGAGTCGCCCCGGCCCGATCCCGGAGCGGCTCCGCACCTTTGCCGGGTTTGCTGGCTTTTTCCGGGCAGACAAGCCGCGGGCGCCGTCGTAGCATGATCGGCATGGGTTTCACTTGACGCTGAAAGCCGGCGATTTCCGCACTCGCGGTGGCGCTCGCGGTCGAACTGGCCGACGAGCTCGTTGACGGCGCCAAAGGCGCCGCACTGCCGCTGATCCGTCGCGACCTGGACCTGAGCTACGCGCAGGTCGGCCTGCTCGCGTCCGTGCCGCTGCTGGCGGGCGGGGCGCTCGAGCTGCCGCTGGGGATACTGGCCGGTGCCGGGCGGCGCCGCCGCCTGGCTGTACTCGGCGGCGGCATCCTGTTCATCCTCACTCTGCTTGCCGTGGCCGGCGCCCGGTCGTTCGCCGTGCTGCTGGCGGCGTGCACGTTGTTCTATCCGGCCTCCGGCGCGTTCGTCTCGCTGACCCAGGCTGATCTGATGGACGCCTGGCCGGACCGGCAGGCGCAGGTCATGACCCGCTGGGACCTGGCCGGATCGACCGGCGCGGTAGCCGGGCCGCTGCTGCTCACCGCGGTCCTGGCCGCCGGCGGCGGCTGGCGGGTCGCTTACCTGGTCCTGGCCGCGGCGGCCGCCGCGGCCTGGCTGGGCACCTGCCTGCGGGACCCGCTGCCCGCGGCCCGCCCAGCGCCGGACCCGGATCCGGCTGATGCAGACCCGCCGGACGCGGATTCCCCGGACGTGGATTTGGCGGACCGGGGCCGGCCGTGGAGCGCGCGGGCACGGGAGGTGCTGGCCGCGCTGCGGGACTGGACGGTGCTCCGCTGGCTGGTGCTGCTGCAGGTCGCGGACTTGCTGGTCGACGTGTTCACCGGGTTCCTGGCGCTGTATCTGGTCAACGTGGCCCACCTGAGCCCCGCCGTGGCGGCGCTGGCCATCGCGATCCGGTTCGGCGCCGGGCTGGCCGGCGACGCCGTGCTCGTCGTGCTACTGGAACGGGTGGCCGACCTGGCCGTGCTGCGGGCCAGCGCGCTGGCAGCGGCACTGCTGTATCCGGCGTTCCTGCTCGTGCCGGGCACCGCGGCCAAGCTGGCCATCCTGGCCGCGCTGAGCATGGCCACCGCGCCGTGGTACCCGGTGCTGCAGGCCCGGCTGTACGGCAGCCTGCCCGGACGCAGTTCCGTCGCGGTGACGCTGAGCAGCGCCGCGGGAATGGCCGGCGGGCTGGGACCGCTGGCCGTGGGGCTGATCGCCGATGCGTTCGGCCTGCCGTGGGCGCTGGCGGGACTGGTCGCGGTCCCGCTCGCGGTGCTGGCCGGCACGGCCGCCGGATCTGGCCGGCGCGGGCAGGACGAGCAGCCGCGGGAGGAACGGCAGTCCGGGCCCGAGGAGTAATGAAGGACGGGACTGCCGCGAGGAGGGCAGCCAGGGAAGGTTAGTGAGTACGGCATGTTCATGAGCCGGACCGACCGATCCCAGCCCGCCCGCGAGGCCCCGCGCACATCACCCGCACCAGCCCGGATTCGATGAGTGCGGCACTCTACGGGCTCTTTCCCGTAGAGTGCCGCACCCATTGGGTGATACCGCGGCGGGATGACACCTGACCACATGCTTCAGTGAGCGGTGGCAGCGGGAATAGCTGGTTGCGGCATGCGTTAGCCGGGAGTGGGGAATTTTGCTCTAGACCAGAGCTATCCCGAGCGTCCCGCCGCCCATTCGACCCCGAGATGCCGCTCATGAAAGGTTTCCCCGTCCGTCCCCTCCGTCGCGAGAGCGTCAGCGAGGCCGCCAAGGCGGTAGCCAAGCGCCAGGCTGAGCAGCTGACGCTGGTCCGTCGCCGGGCCCAGCCGACCGCGGTGTACATCACCCGGCTGACCCTGACGGCGGTTTTCGCGTACCTGCTCGCGCTGCAGCTGCCCGGGGCGTCGACGCGCTCCGTGCTGGCCCCGCTGACCGCGCTGCTGGTGGTCCAGGCGACCCTGTTCCACACCATCCGCAGCGCCGTCCAGCGGGTAGTCGGCGTCACCGCGGGCGTGCTGGCAGCGGTCGCGGTCGCCGCCTACGTGCCCTTCAGCTGGTGGGTGCTCGGCCTGCTCATCGCGGGCACGCTCGGCCTGGGCCTGATGCTCCGGCTGCGCGAGGAAACCCTCGAGGTGCCGATCAGCGCCATGCTGATCTTCTCGGTCGACTCGCACTCCGCCGCCACCAGCCGGATCACCGAGACGCTGATCGGGGCGGCCGCCGGGCTGGCTGCGGGCCTGCTCTTCGCGCCGCTGCGGGTGCAGTCCGCCAGGGACGCGATCGGCGAACTGACCCGGCAGATGGCCGACCTGCTGGGGCAGATGGCGGACGGCCTGGCCACCGCGCCCGAGCCGCGCCGGGCGGCCGAGTGGCTGGACCGCACCCGGGCGCTGCGCGGCGAGATCGAGCGGCTGGATGACGCGTTGGCCCAGGCCGAGGAGAGCGTGCGGCTGAACCCCAGGCGGCTGCGGCTGCACGACCCGGCGGCCGGCCTGCGCGACGGTGTGGACACGCTGGAACGGGCCGCCACGGACATGCGCGTTCTGGCCCGCTCCGTGGTGGACAGCGCACGGCTGGAGAGTGAGGACAGCCCGGTCAAAGACCCCGAGGCCCGGGCCAGGCTGGCCGCCGTGATCGCCGAGCTGGCCGGCGCGGTGCGCGCCTTCGGCCAGCTCATCGAGACCGATCCCGAACCGGTACCGGCCACGGCCCTGTCGGCCGAGCCGATCGCGGCGGAGCTTGAAGACCGCCTGGAGGAGGCCCAGCGCCAGCAGGACCGGCTGGCCGACGCGCTGCGCACCGACCCAGCCGAACGGCCCGACGGCTGGCCGCTGCGCGGCGAGATCCTGGCCCACGTGGACCGGTTGCGCAGCGAGCTCGAGACCAAGCCGCTGCCGCCGCAGGACCGCACCAGACGACCGCTGCGGATGCCGCGCGCCAGGCAGCGCACCGCGCCGAAGGCTCCGCGCCGCCGCGAGGGCCGCTCCGCGGTGGGCACCCGGGCCGGGCGAAGCACGCTGCGGGCCCGGGCCGGGCAGACGGCCCGGCGGGCCCGCGCCGGGCAGACGGCCCGGCGGGCCCGCGCCGGGCAGACGGCCCGGCGGGCCCGGGCCGGGCGGGACGCGCTGCGCGGGCACGCCCGGCGGACCGCCTCGCGGGTCCGCAGGACCTCCTGACGTCCGCGCTACGGCAGCTGCGGCGGGCCCTGGTCGGTGCGCTGCAGTACCGGCGCCAGGACCGACGGGTCGTCCACAGGGCCTCGGCTCACCACGTCGCGCCGGCCTCCTCGGCCCGCCGGGCCAGGTCGGCGAGCACGCGGGGATCGGCGAAATCGCCGAAATTTGGCACGACGACAGCGAAGCGCATGGCGGCCTCGGTCAGCCGTGATGGACGGCCTCTACGTTATGCCCGTCCAGGTCGCGCAGGAAGACGGCGTAATAGCCCGGGTGGTACTCCGGCCACTCCCGGGGCGCGTGCAGCACTTCCACGCCGTCCGCCACGGCCGCCTCGTGCACGGCATCGACCGCGGCGCGGTCGGGCGCCCGGAAGGCCACGTGCAGCTCGCGGGTCTCATCCCCGGTGGGTGGGCCGAGCCAGAAGACCGGCTGGCCGTCGGGACCGCACAGGCCCACCGCGATGGTGTCGCGGTACGGGTAGCGCATCGCCTCGCGCATCCCGATCGCAGCAAAGGTGCGCAGGTAGAACTCGAGCGACGCCTCGACATCCTTGACCTGGAGTCCGATGTGATCGAGCATGCCCGGAGCCTAGCAACCGTGTGGGACATTCTCGCCAGCAGCGCGCCTGAAGGGGTGTGCGCCAAAGACGTAGGTCTTTCTAGATCATGGCTGGTCAGAGCCTCGGTCTCGGTGTCGAAAACACTCAGATCTCGCCGTACGCGCCAAGTCTCCGCATCGGCCCGGTCAGCGGCCATCTCGCCCGCCTGACCGGCGGGGCCTGGTATTCACTGGCCAGAGGCAATCGCTTGGTTATGGGGGTCAGTCGGTCCAGTCGAGTTGCGGCTCAGGCACGCCAACGGAACTGCCGTATGCCCTGGCGATAGGCGCAGATCATCTATGTGCCGCCGTCCGCACGCATCTGACACTCAGACGGATATTTCTGACCTGCAGTGCCTTGAAGATGATCTTGATTACGTCGGGTCCAAGGCGTTTTGCTGGTCGCAGCTCTGTTCTGGTTGTACATCTGGCAACCAGGCAGAAGCATGCTGGTCAGCGGGGGTACCGCGATTCCAGCGGCATCATGCTCCCGTTCCTGATGGCCGGTCGGGATCGGGATGGTCGGGTCGCTTCCGGGGTGGTTACCCGGGCCGGGGTGGGGGGCTGTGGCTGCGGATGGTTGTGCCGTCGGGGCTGGTGACGTGGCTGGTGCCGTCGGGGTGGACGGTGAGCGCCCAGCCGAGCTGGTGCAGGACCACGTGATGGTGCCACCAGCACCAGTCCTTCAGATTGGTCAAGCTGGTCGGGCCGCCGTCGGCCCGGTGCTGGATATGATGCGGTTCGCAGCCGGCGGCGGGCTGGTCACAGCCGCCGGGGAACCCGCAGCCCTGGTCCCGCAGGGCCACCAGCCGCCGCAGGTGCACCGGGATCTCATCGGTCTGGCCGACGTCCAGGGGCAGCGACGGCCCGGCCAGCGGCTTGCCGAGCAGGTTCCGCCGCAGGAACGAGGCCAGCCCGCCGGGGCCGGAGATGATCTGGATGACCCGGGCCAGGATCTGCTGCTCCAGCTCGCCCAGCGTCTCCGCTGATGCGGCACCGGCGGTGCCGGCGCCGGCGCTATCGGCGTGCGGCTGGCCGTCCTGCGGGGCGGCCTGCGGGGCGGCCTGCTCCCCGGCGGGGTCCGGGCGGCCGTGACGGGCCTGGTCATACCGGACGCACAAGCCGATCAGGTCTTCGAGCGCGGCGGGGTCCAGGTCGCCGGTGACCACTGGGACGATCATCGCGTCACACGCGACGGCGCGGGCCGCGTCGCCGGTCAGCCAGGCCCCGCCGTCGCTGGGCCCGGCCGAGGCGGCGGCCCGGTGCGCGGCCCACCGGGCCCGGTAGCCGGCGATCCAGCTGTCCTGCAGCACCGAGTCCTGGTCCATCGCGAGCAGTTCGGTGAAGTGGATGTGCGCGAGGGCCTTGACCGGCTGCCCGGCCCGCTTGGGCAGCAGCCCCGACGCCAGCAGCCGCCGCATCGCCTCCTCGATCGCGTCGTGATACCGCTGCGGCTGAGTCCGCAGGTCCGCGCCCCCCACCGGCGCCGACAGCGCATCCAGAACGGAGGCGACCATGGCGGCGCATTCGGCGGTCAGGTCGCCGCGCAGCACCCCGGCCCCGTCGATCGTGGTGTCCAGCACCACGGTGCGGTCCAGCCGGGGGTCATCGTCCGGGTCGCCGCCCGGGTCGGGCGGCGCGGTGCGTTCGCGGATCTCGGCGCACATCGCGGCCAGCGATGGCAGGCCGACCCCGGCCCGGGCCGCGGTAACCAGGATCTCCTCGGCTTCCGCCCGGAACTCTGCCGGGATGGCCATGGTCCACCGGGCCAGCAGCAGCGCCTGCGACTTGGTCAGGGCGCGGTCCCGCAGCCCGGCCAGCAGCGGCTCATGCTGAGCGGCCAGCGCCTGGACGGCTTTGTACTCCCCAGCCTGGCCCTTGGTGACCCGCAGGCAGTTCACCAGCCAGGTCCGGGTAGTCCGCTGCCCATCGCACACCGACCCCTGCTGGGCATCAAAGCCGTGCAGCAGCCGGGCCCGCACCGCCGCGCCGGCCGCGTCGATCCGCTCCAGCGCCCGCAGCCCGTCCGCCTGCACACTGACCGGCTGCCCGGCCGCGTCCTGGCCGGCCAGCTCAGCCAGCAGCGACTCGGCCAGCGCGAGCTTGTCGCGGGCGGTCAGCGGGGGCGCGGCGGTGCACATGGCGGCTGGTTTTCATCTCCCCGATCGGGGTATACGGCCTGGTGACAGGCAGGGTCAGTGCTGATTTCTAATACAACACGCTAACAGCCGCCTCTGACATTTCTGGCGGCCGGAACCGGGGCTGGTGCGGATCAGATTTGTGCGTATTTGGCAGCCGAAACCGGGACTGGGTGCGGATCAGATTTGCGGGTAACCAAGATCATCTTCGGGGCGGGGCAGCTCAGCTGATGCCGACCTGGTGGTGACGGTGGGCCCCAGACGTGCCGCTTCGAGCGGCCTGAACCGCCCGCACCCCGCTGACCAGCATGCTTCTGCACGGTTGCCCACCTGTACAACCAGAACACAGCTGCGACCAGCAAAAACGCGCGGTCCCTGCATTTTGATGCGCACCCCGGCTGAAGCGGTCGTGGCAGACTACCCGGGTGGCCGCATTGAAATTGCCCAGTTTGCCGTTCCCGCTCGAGCCGGCCGGGAGCCCGCCCCTGGGCTGCCGCGTGCAGCACGGCGTGCCCACGCTGACCGCCGAGGCGAACACCGACCTATTCGTCGACCCGGCGGGGGCGGAGCCGGGGAACATCCCAGACGCAGGCCGCTTCGTAGGCCTGCCCCCGGCTGGCGATTTCACCCTCGCGGCCCAGGTCAGCGTGGAGTTCGCCAGCATGTACGACGCGGGGGTGCTGCTGCTGCACGCCCGCGAGCGGCACTGGGCCAAGCTTTGCTTCGAGTATTCACCGCAGCTGCGGCCGACCGCGGTCACGGTCGTCACCCGCGGCACGTCAGATGACTGCAATTCCTTCGAGGTAGACGGCCGCAGCTTGTGGCTGCGGATCACCCGGAGCGGGGCGGCCTGGGCCTTCCACGCATCGGCCGACGGGTCGTGGTGGCGGCTGCTGCGCTACTTCGCGCTGGGCGGCGACCCGAGCGAACTGGTCCGGGTCGGGTTCATGGCCCAGTCCCCGACCGGGCAGGGCTGCGCCGCCACTTTCGATCACATCGACTTCCAGCCCGGCGCCTCGCCGAACCTCCGCGACGGGAGCTGACCGCGTTACCGGCCGGGCCAGCGGCGGGTGGCCACCAGCGAGGCCAGGTCCGGAGCCAGCCGCAGCTCGGTCGCGTCCAGAGCAGGATAGGTGAGCCAGTGCATCCGGGCCGCATCGAGCTGGCCCTCGAACCTGGGCGGCCATTCCCGGGCCGGGGTCAGGTCGTCGATGACCAGCGTCCCGCCCGGCCGGAGCAAGACGTTCGGGTCGGCCGGGTCGTTGCCCTGCTTCCCGTGCGCACCGCCATCCAGCGAGACCAGGTCGAAGGGCGCCGCCTGGTAGATCTCCCGCCAATCGCCGTGGATGACCGTCACCTGGGGCTGGCCGGAGAACAGCTCCGCCGCGAGCGCGGCCCGCCTGGCGTCCAGCTCCACGCTGACCAGCCGGGCACCCGGTCTGGCGCCCGACGTCAGCCAGGCCAGGCCCACCCCGCAGCCGGTGCCAGTTTCGCCGATCAGCTCAGCCCCGGCGGCCAGCGCGAAAAGCAGCCGTCCGTGCTCCGGCCGGCACGAGCTACCGAAGCCTTCCTGCCTGGCCAGACTCACTGCCCGCGCCACCAGCGGTGGCAGGATGGTCAGCCCGTTGTAAGCAGCCGTCCCGTGTGGCGACACCAGCCCAGACTAAGTCGCCGGGGAACTTGCGGGGGTCCCGCCAGCCACAGGAACACTTTTCGGTGGTGGATTCGGGCTGAAAAAGGCTGAAAAGGTGCATCACGGTCCCCGGATCAACCGCAAGACCTGGATCCACTGCGGAAATGTTTCAGGTGGGAAGGTAGCGATCGGTGTAGGGATTGCGGAATTTGGCGGTCGGGTCGAGGCGGCGGGCGAGGTCGGCGAAGGCGGGGAGGCGCTGGTACGCGAATCGGAGGGTTTCCGGCGGGGTGGTGAAGACCTTGCCCCAGTGGGGGCGGGGGGCGAACGGGGCCAGCTGGCGTTCCATGAGGGTGACCACGGGGAGGACCGCGGCGGTGTCGGGGATCCAGGTGAAGTGGAAGGCCACGCTGTCCTGCTGATAGCAGGGGCTGAGCCAGAGCTGGTCGGCGGCGACCACGCGGATCTCGCAGATACGCAGGACGGCAGCCACGCGGTCCCGAATCTGGCTCAGGGCGTGCAGGGCGGGGACGGCGCGGGAGGCGGGGAGCAGGTACTCGGACTGGAGCTCGTGGCCGACGCTGGGCTGGAAGTCGGGCCGGAAATGGGGCAGCCGGGCGTACCACGGGCCGGGCACGCCGAGCTGCTCGGTGCAGGCGTCGGGGGGAGCGCCGGGCACCGGGTTGCGCGGGGCGGGTGCCGGGGTGGCGGTGAACCAGGATTCCAATGTGACTGACGGGATTTCTGGTGCGGTGGTGGTGGGGGTGACAGGGGCGGGAGCAGAGGCGGGGTCGGGAGCGGGGGCGGTGGTGGCGGGGGTGACAGGGGCGGGAGCAGAGGCGGGGTCGGGAGCGGTGGTGGCGGGGGTGACAGGGGCAGGGGCGAGGGCGAGGGCGGGGGCGGGGGCGAGGGCGAGGGCGGGGGCGGGGGCGGGGAGGCGCTGCTTGATCCAGATCTGGGTGAGGCGGGGAGCGCGCCAGTCGGTGAACAGGCTCACGCTGTAGCCGGCCGCCATCAGGGCGGCGAAGTGACCGTCGAGGACGTCGAGTGGCAGGTCCTCGTAGACCCGCTGGCTGACGCTGAAGGACGGAACGACGTCCAGGGTCAGGCTGACCACGACGCCGAGGGCGCCCAGGTGGACGACGGCGCCGCCGAACCAGTCGTCCTGGCGGCCCAGTTCGAGCACGTCGCCGCCCGCGGTGACCAGGGTCAGGCCGGCGACCGCGGCGGCCAGGTTCTGGTTGGCCGGGCCCGATCCGTGGGTGGCCGTGGCGCAGGCGCCGGCCACCGAGATATGCGGCAGCGAGGCCAGGTTACGCAGCGCGAGACCGCGGGCGTCCAGGCGGCCGGCCAGCTGGGCGTAGCTCAGGGCCGCCGGGACCTTGACCAGCGACGCGGCCGAGTCCACCTCGATACCGGCGGGCATGGCGGCCAGGCTGACCTGGGCTCCGGGCGAGTCGGCCATGTCGTTGAACGAGTGGCCGGTGGCCAGCACACGGATCCGGGCGGACCGGGCGACCACGGCCTGGAGCTGGCTGAGGCTCGCCGGGCGGTAGAAATCCGGAGCGGTGAAGACGATGTTGCCAGCCCAGTTCGTACCCGGCCGGGATACGGATTCCGTGGCCAAAATCGTGCCTCCCTGCCGAATCCCCCAGTTTTTGGCGCGTCCCCCAGTGGATCCCCTAGTACCGACCGCCCACCCTACCTGGCAGACCACATCGCTCAGAAAGGGACTGATCATGAGGATTGCCAACCGTTCCGGGCGGCGGGCTGCCGTCGCGGCCGCTGCCATCGGCGTCGTGGCTGCGCTGGCGGCCGGGGGTACTGCCCTGGCCACCGGCGGCCACGCCGGCGCGTCCGGCGCGAGCACGCAGGCCATGGGCCTGCGCAGCGCGGCCGACCACCCGGCCTACGGGTTCCGGACCCTGGATGACCACGCCGACCTGACGTTCAACCAGTTGCTTGGGATCAATGACGACGGGCTGATCGCGGGTTACTTCGGCTCCGGCGCGCAGGGGCACCCGAACATGGGCTACCTGCTCGGGCCGGGCGGCTACCAGGCGGAGAACTTCCCCGGCTCGGTCCAGACCCAGGTCACCGGGCTGAACAACCAGGGCGTGACGGTCGGGTTCTGGTCCGGCATGAACACCTCGAGCATGACTAACGACAACTTCGGTTTCTACGCGATGGACGGCCAGTTCCACAGCGTCAACTACCCGACCAGCAACAACGCGTCCCCGCCGGTCAACCAGCTGCTCGGGGTCAACGACAGCGACGTGGCGGTCGGCTTCTACACCGGCAACAAGGGCAACAACCATGGCTACACCTACGACATCCGCGACCATCGCTTCAGCCAGGTGCTCGACCCGGCCGACCCGGCCGGCAGCCTGACCGCCGCGGCCATCAACGACCGGGGCGACGTAGCAGGCTTCTACACCGGGCCGGGCGGCAAGACCGACGGCTTCCTGAAGACCGCGTCCGGCCAGTTCATCACGCTGGCCTACCCGGGCGCGTCGGCCACCAACGCGTTCGGCGTAAACGGCAGCGACGAGGTGGTCGGTGCGTACACCGACGGCTCGGGCAACTCGGCCACCACGCACGGCTTCACCTGGACCCCGCAGGGCGGGTTCACCAGCGTGGATGACCCGCAGGGCCCCGGCGCCACCACCATCAACGGCGTCAACGACCACGGTGACCTGGTGGGCTTCTACACCGACAGCAAGGGCAACACCGACGGGTTCCAGGCCACCCCGGCCATCCCGTCCGCTGCGCACCTGCGCCTGCAGGCCATGCCGCAAGGCTCGGCGACGTTCGTCTGGAACCGCGAGGGCCAGCTCACCGTGCAGGTGAACGCGTTCGGGCTCACGCCCGGCTCCGCGCACGCCGTGGAACTTACCGGGCCGGACGGGACCGTCCTGGCCCAGTTCAGCCCGCTGATGGCCAACGGCGTGGGCCAGGCCCAGGGCACCCTGTACAGCACCGACACCACCCCGGTGCCCGACGGCAGCCACCTGGTCATCCTGATCGACGGCCAGGGCGGCGCCATCGCCAGCGAGCCGATCGCGCAGACCGCGGCCATCGCGGCCGGCCAGATGAGCTACCAGCTCCAGTCGGTCGAGGTCGGACCGACCGGGACCAGCTACGGCACCCCCCAGGGCTGGGCCACCGTGGCCTATGACCCGCAGGCCAGGACCATCACGGTCACGCTGACGGCCAGCGGCCTGACCCCCGGCGCGCACGCCGCGCACATCCACGTGGGCAGCTGCGCCAGCCAGGGCCCGGTCCAGTACATGCTGATGGACTTCATGGCCAACGCCAGGGGCCAGATCAACGGCGAGGTTCGCACGGTCACCGGGGTGACCATGCCGGTGCCCGCCGCTGGCTGGTACCTCAACCTGCACCAGGGCACCAGCAGCAACATCCTGGCCAACGGACAGCCGACGGTGAACTTCCGGCCGCTGCTGTGCGCCAACATCTGACCCGGCCCGGCCGGTAATCGCTCCCAGCCGCCCTCCCCGCACGCCGCGGGGAGGGCGGCTGACGCATCTCCGGGGCCGCGCCCGTCCGGGGAGAGGCCGGGACTCGGGAGAGGGCGGGACTCGGGAGAGGCCGGGACTCGGGAGAGGGCGGGACTCGGGAGAGGGCGGGACTCGGGAGAGGGCGGGACTCGGGAGAGGGCGGGGCTGTGGCACGTCTGGGGGCGGCGGTTGGCGCAGGTCACGGGGCTGGATCCGTGCCCCAGGAGGGCGGTTCAGGGGGGCTTTCCTGTGTTTCCCCCTGTCCCCCTGAGATTCGCCCAGAGCCAGCGGATTACCTGATTGACGTACGGCAACAGCCGATTGCCTTAACCACTGCGAAGGGACTGACCATCATGTCTGTCAAGAAGACCGCCCTGCGGGTGGCCGCCGTCACCGTTGCGTCCGGCCTGCTGACCGCCGGGGCCGTGGCCCTGGCCGGCTCGGCCAGCGCCGCCACCGTCGGCAGCCACGCCACCTCCTACCGATTCCAGACCATTGACAACCCGCGCGACCTGACCTTCAACCAGCTGCTCGGCATCAACGACGAAGGCGTGATCGCTGGTTACTTCGGCTCCGGTGCGCAGGGCGCGCCGAACAAGGGCTACGTGATCCCGCCCTTCAACCGCAGCCACTTCGTCAACGAGAACTTCCCCGGCTCGGTCCAGACGCAGGTCACCGGGCTGAACAACCGCGGCGTCACGGTCGGCTTCTGGTCCAGCATGAACAACGCCAACATGGTCAACGACAACTTCGGCTTCGTGGACGTGGACGGCCACTTCCGCAACGCCGACTACCCCACCGGCAGCCCGGCCAGCCCGCCCGTCGACCAGCTGCTCGGCGTCAACGACAACGACATCGCGGTCGGCTTCTACACCGACGCTAACGGCACCAACCACGGCTACAGCTACAACATCACCACCCGCCGCTTCAGCTCGATCGTCGACCCGGCCGACCCGGGCGCCAGCCTGACCGCCGCCGCCATCAACGACCTGGGCCAGGTGGCCGGCGTCTACACCAACCCCGCCACCGGCAACACCGACGGCTTCCTGCTGAGCCACGGCCACCTCACCGACCTGGCGGTCCCCGGCGCGTCGTCCACCATGGCGCTCGGCGTCAACAACTACGACGAAGTGGTGGGCACCTACACGGTCGGCTCGGGCAGCTCCGCGGTGATGCACGGGTTCACCTGGACCCCGCAGCACGGCTTCCGCACCGTCGATGACCCGCACGGCCTGGGCACCACCACGATCAACGGCGTGAACGACTTCGGCCAGGTGGTCGGCTTCTACGTCGACGCCAACGGCAACACCGACGGGTTCCTCGCCACCCCGTAGCACCGAACCTCGCGATAAGACCACTGGCCGCTCCGCCCGGGCCGATCCCGGGCGGAGCGGCCAGAGCCAGGTCAGGAGGCGGGCCGCGACGGCGGGGGCGGCTCCGGCGGCGGGGGCGGGGGCGGGGGCGGGGTCCAGGTGGAGGGCAGCGGGCCGCCGTACCAGGACTCGATGATGTGCCGGGCGATCGACACCGGCGGCGGCAGGGCCAGCTCGCGGGCCTGGATGGCGGCCAGCAGCTCCGCGCGGCTGAACCAGTGCGCCTCGGCCAGTTCCTCCTGGTCGACGGCGATGGCCTGGCCGGCCGGGGCGTCGGCCCGGAAGCCGAGCATCAGGCTGCGCGGCATCGGCCACGGCTGGCTGCCGACGTACCTGACGTTGGTGACCGTGATCCCGGTCTCCTCGGCGACCTCGCGGATGACGGCCTGCTCGGCCGATTCGCCCGCCTCCACGAACCCGGCCAGGATCGAGACCCGGCGGCCGGGCCAGGCCACGTTCCTGGCCAGCAGGGCCCGGTCCTCGGGGTCGGTGACCAGCATGATCACCGCCGGGTCGGTGCGCGGGAAGTGCTCGGTGCCGTCGGCGGGGCAGGTGGTCGAGTGCCCGCCCGGGTCGGGCACGGTGGGCGTGCCGTCCACCGGGCAGTGCGTGTGCGTGTCGTGCCAGTTGGCCAGGGCCACCGCATGGGTGAGCAGGCCCGCGTCCCGGTCGGACAGCAGCGTCCCCACCTCGCGCAGCGAGACGGCCGCGAACCCGGCGGGCGCGGGCGGCAGTTCCGCGTCCGCGCCGAAGTAGACGGTCCCGTCGGTGTCCTGGCCCAGCAGCAGCCGCACCCCGTCCGGTGCCTCCTCGGGGGAGACGAACCGCAGCTCGGCCTGCTCGTCGTCGAGCCGGGCCAGCGCCTGGCCGTGCCAGACGATCAGCACCCGGGTGCGGGGGTCCTTCCAGGCCGCGTCGATCCAGTCCCGGTCGGCGCGCCGGTGGGTGACCCGGTCCACCGTCCCGCGGGACAGCGCGAGCCGGCCGAGGCCCGGGGCCGTCACTTCAGGTCCGCGCTGATGGCGGCCAGTTCGGCCCACAGGTAGGCCGCGGCCTCGGCGCCCTTGAGCAGCACGGCGGTACCGGCCTTCTCGTTCGGGGCGTGCAGCCGGTCGGAGTTCAGGCTGGTGGCCATGAACACCAGCGGCGCGCCGAGGATGTCGGCCAGGTCCGCCTCGGGGCCGCTGCCGCCCGCCTCGGCCAGCCACTGCTTCTCATCGAACGGCAACCGGGCCAGCAGGTCTCTCTCCTCGGCGCCGAGCGGCAGCACCCGGTCGTAGAACCCGGGCAGGGTGACCCGGCCCGCCTCGTCGTGCAGGCCGGCCAGCAGGCTGGCCAGGGCGTGCAGCGGATTGGGCACGCCGCCGCCGAACGACCCGGAGTGCAGGTCGCGGCCCGGCCCGGTCAGCGTGACCTCGGCCGAGGCCAGGCCGCGCATGCCGGTGCACATGGACGGCACGTCCGCGGCCCACATGGTGGCGTCGCCGATGACCAGGACGCCGCAGGCCAGCCGGGCCCGCTGGGCGCGCAGCAGCGCGGCGAAGTGCTCGGAGCCGGATTCCTCCTCGCCCTCGACCAGCAGCTTGATCGTGACCGGCGGCGCCGCGGCGGACGCGGCGGCCAGGGCCGCGCGGATGCCCAGGGTGTGCATCAGCACCTGGCCCTTGTCGTCGGAGGCGCCGCGGGCCAGGATCTGGCCGTCGCGTTCGGCCGGGGTGAACGGCGGGCTGTCCCATTCCGCCAGCGGCTCGACCGGCTGGACGTCGTGGTGGCCGTAGACCAGGACGGCGGGCGCGGCCGGGTCGGCCGCGGGCCACTCGGCGAATACCGCGGGCAGGCCGCCGGTCTCCCACACCTCGGCGACCGGGAAACCGGCCGTGCGCAGGTGAGCCGCCAGCCATTCGGCGCTGCGGCGCACGTCGCGGTGCCGGGCCGGGTCAGCCGAGATCGACGGGATCGCCAGCCACTGCTTCAGGTCAGCGAAGAACTCGCGCGCATGGGACTCGACGTAGGCGCGGGCATCCATGCCTAGACGGTATCGCGAGGCGCGATGGCCCTCAGTCCACGGCTCCCGCGACGTAGGCGGCAGCACAGGCGCAGAGTCCGGGACACGGCGACACGCATCCTGGGCCACCAGCTCACCGTGCTGCTGGCGGCAATCCGGGCCCTGCACCTGAACCCGGCACCTGAACCCGGCACCTGAACCCGGCACCTGGACCCGGCGCCGCTGACGCCGGCCAGCTTCGCCGGGATCGGCTGCCAGCAGCACTCGCTCAGCGGCGACTGACCTCGGCCCCTGGTGACAGGCGTCACATTCCGATTTAACGTGGACTGGTGGAGGTTCGCCAGCTCGAGGCGTTCGTGGCGGCGGCCACCGAGCTCCACTACGGGAGGGCAGCAGAGAGGCTGTCGATGGGACAGCCGGCGCTGAGCGGGCTGATCCGGCGGCGAGGGGGGCGGCTCCGCCCGCGCGCAGGGCGTCCCGCCATGCGCCGGCCATGCTGCTGGGCGCGGCGTACCTGGCGGCGCTGCGGTGGACGCTGCGGATGCCGCGCTGGATCCCGGCCCTGCTGTGCCTGGCCGGGATCGGCGCGCTGGCCGCGTTGCCGGCCATGCATCCCGGGCCGCCGCAGTTCCAGGACCGGAACCTGGTGATCCGCTGGACCGGGGCGCCCGGCATGTCGCTGCCAGAGCTGGACCGGCTGGCCGCGCGGACCTCGCAGGAACTGACCGCGCTGCCCGCGGTCGGCGACGTGGCGGCGACCGTGGGCCGGGCCGTCTCGTCGGACCAGATCGTCGCGACCAACTCGGCCGAGATCTGGGTCACGATCAAGCCCAGCGCGAACTATGACAGCACGGTCAGCCAGGTCCGCGCCATCGCCGAGGGCACGCCAGGAGTGGCCGGCACCGTCAGCACCTACGAGGCCGACAGCATGAACGGCGTGCTGGCCGCGGCGCCCGCCGCCCTCACCGTCCTGCTCTACGGGTCTGACTACGGCGAACTGGCCCAGCTGGGGCTGCAGGTCGAGGCGGTCATGTCGCGGATCAGCGGGCTGGGATCGCCCGGGGTCCAGACGTGAGCACGCCACGATGCGCTGGCTAGTCGGCTGGAGCCTGCGGTTCCGGTACCTGGTGGTCGGCCTGGCCGCCGGGCTGCTGGTCTTCGGCGTGCAGCTGCTGGGGCACGAGAAGCTCGACGTGTTCCCGGAGTTCGCGCCGGTCTCGGTGGAGATCCAGACCGGCTGCCTGGGCCTGTCGCCGCAGGACGTCGAGTCGCTCACCACCATCCCGCTCGAGGCTGCGCTGCAGGGGGTGCCCGGCGTCGATGACGTACAGTCCTACTCCGAGCCGCAGCTGTCGGCGATCTACCTGTACTTCCGGTCCGGCACGAGCCTGCTGCAGGCCAGGCAGCTGGTCCAGGAACGGCTGCAGACCACCGCGCACACGCTGCCGACCTGGTGCGATCCGCCGCAGATGTACCCGATCGTGTCCGCGACCAGCCGGGTCATGCAGATCGGCTTCACCTCGAGCACGATCTCCCCGCTCGAGCTGTCCAAGATCGCGCAGTGGGATATCAGGCCCAAGATCATGGCCGTGCCCGGCGTGGCGAACGCGGCCATCTGGGGAGCCAACCCGCAGGAGATCATGGTCCAGGGCAACCCGGCGC
Organism: uncultured Actinomycetes bacterium; assembly: GCA_963835775.1. Classification (GTDB taxonomy): domain Bacteria; phylum Actinomycetota; class Actinomycetes; order Streptosporangiales; family Streptosporangiaceae; genus Palsa-504. Next base: position 193,679 of record CAWIHB010000025.1, read on the forward strand.
TGATGCGGGCGCAGGGAATCACGCTGGACCAGCTGATGACCACCGCGGCCAACGCGGTCGACACCACGGAAGTCCGCTACACCACGGGTGCGGCGGTCGGCTCGCTCGGCTTCATCGAGACCCCGGCGCAGCAGCTGGACGTCGATGACATCCAGCCGATCCAGACCCCGGCCGAGCTGGCCCAGGTGCCGCTGGAGACCGGCAGCGGCAAGCTGATCACGATCGGCCAGGTGGCCTCGGTGGTGTACGGCTACCCGACACCGACCGGCGATGCGGTGGTGGACGGCGGCCCCGGCCTGATGATGGTGGTGGAGAAGTTCCCCGGCGCTAACACGCTGGACGTGACCAGGGGCGTCGACCAGGCGCTGGCCCAGCTGGCGCCCGGCCTGCCCGGCATCCACGTGGACGCCAACATCTTCCGGCAGGCGTCGTTCATCGAGACCGCGATCCACAACCTCGGCCTGTCGGTGCTCCTCGGCTGCATCCTGGTGGTATTCGTCCTGCTCGCGTTCCTGTTCCAGTGGCGCGCGGCGCTGGTCAGCCTGCTGGCGATCCCGCTGTCGCTGATCACCGCGGCGATCGTGCTCGAGCTGGCGGGGTCGACGATCAACACGATGGTGCTCGCCGGGTTCGCGGTCGCGGTCGGGGTGGTCGTCGACGACGCGATCATCGACATGGAGAACATCGTGCGGCGGCTGCGGGCGCGGCGGGCCGAAGGCAAGCGGGTGACCCCGCTGCACCTGGTGCTGGCGGCCTCCCTCGAGGTGCGGGTGGCCATCTTCTACGCCACCTTGATCAACATCGTCGTCACCAAGCCGGATACCTCGCTCCCGGATATGGACCGCGAGGTGACCGCGCTGCAGCATCAGCTGCTCGCGATCCCCGGCGTGGCCGACGTCGGCAGCCACATCGGCACCGCGCCGCTGGGCGAGGAGATCAACGGGGTGAACTTCTCCGAAAGCTGGCTCAGCCTGTCACCGGACGCCGACTACCCGAAGGTCCTGAACGAGGTCCGGGCGGTCGCGTCCTCCTACCCCGGCACCTACACCGACGTCCAGACCTACCTGCACGAGCGGATCGACGAGGTGCTCACCGACGGCACCACCGACGACGTCGTGGTGCGCGTCTACGGCCCCGGCCTGGGCGAGCTGGGCACGCTGGGCAACCAGCTCGCCGCGGTGCTGGCCAGGATCCCCGGCCTGGTGGACGTCCACCCGGTCGCGCTCGAGTTCATCCCGCAGATCGAGGTCACGGTCAACCCGGCCGCCGCGCAGCGGTACGGGCTGACGCCCGGCGTGGTCCGGCGCGCGGCCGCGGTCATGATGGCCAGCGAGCCGATGTCGGAGATCTCCTCCGGCGGCGCGCTCACCGTCGTCGCCGCCTGGAGCACCCCCGGCACCCGGCAGAACCTGGCCAGCCTGCGCCAGCTGGAGATCGACACCCCCAAGGGCGGGCACGTCACGCTGGGGCAGGTCGCGTCGATCACCGTGCAGCCGTCCGCGAGCCAGGTGCTGCGGGAGGACGGCAAGCGCTACACCGAGGTGGACGCGGACATCAGCGGCCGCAGCCTGAGCTCGGTGACCGGCGCGGTCAAGGCGGCGCTGGCCGGGTTCCGCTTCCCGTCCGGCTACCGCTACACGCTGCTGGGCGAGGCGACCGAGCGGGCCTCGGCGCAGCAGCGGCTGCTGATCTTCGGGCTGGCCGCCGCGCTGGTCATTCTGCTGCTGCTGCAGACCGCGTTCCGGAGCTGGCGGCTGTCCTTCCTGCTGTTCCTGACCCTGCCCACGGCGCTGGTCGGCGGGGTGCTCGCGGCGTGGGGAGCGCTCGGCACGATCACGCTGGGCGCGCTGGTCGGCTTCTTCACCGTGCTCGGCATCGCCGCCCGCAACGGCATCCTGCTGATCAGCCACTTCCGTCACCTGGAGGAGGTGGAAGGCGAGCCGTTCGGGCCGGAGCTGGTGGTCCGCGCCAGCGAGCGGCTCTCCCCGATCATGATGACCGCGCTGGCCACGGCGCTCGCCTTGCTGCCGCTGGTCGTCCTCGGTAACCGGCCCGGCCAGGAAATCGAGTACCCGATGGCGGTCGTGATCCTCGGCGGGCTGGCCACCTCGACGCTGCTGAACCTGTTCGTGCTGCCCGTGCTCTACCTGTGGGCCGGCCAGCGCGCGGGCACGCAGGCGACGCCGGGTGACGGGCCTGTCCCGGCCGCCGGCCCGTGCCGGCCAGGCGCTCAGGACGAGATCGCCTGGAAGGCGTCGCCGTGGCCGCGCAGGCCGGCCGCTGGTATGGACACGTTCCGGCCCGGCCGGCCGGTGACCCAGCCGACCCGGGCCGGGTCCTCGCCGACGCTCTTCAGCGCGGCCATGGCGGCCTGCTGCCGGGCCGCGGGGACGATCACGCAGAACCCGATGCCCATGTTGAACGTGGCGTACATGGTGGCCGCCGGGACCGGGCCCTTTTCCGCGATGAGCGCGAAGACCGGCGGCGGGGCGGGCAGCGCGTCCAGTTCGTAGGACACGTCCGCGGCCAGCCGGCCCAGGTTGAGCAGCCCGCCGCCGGAGATGTGCACCAGGCCGCGCGGTTCGATGCCCGCCTCCCACAGCGCCTCGGCGGCCCGGACGTAGACCCGGGTGGGCTGCAGCAGCGCGTCGTCCAGGTGCCGGGCCGTGCCCGGCACCCGGTCGGCCAGCCCCATCTTGGCCACGTCGAACAGGACGTGCCTGGCCAGCGAGTACCCGTTGCTGTGCAGGCCGGAGCTGGGCAGCCCGAGGACCACGTCGCCGGGCCGCACCGCGGAACCGTCCAGCGGCACCCGGCCCGGCGGCAGCGCGCCGATCGCGGTGCCGACCAGGTCGAGCATGGGCCGCCCGCCCGCCGGGTCGGCCAGCATGGACCCGATCTGGGCGATCTCGCCGCCGGGCACGGCGATCCCGGCCAGGTCCGCGCCCAGGTACAGGCCGCGGGCCACCTCCTCGAGCACGCCCTCGTCGATCCGGTCGGTGGCCACGTAGTCCAGCAGCGCCAGCGGTACCGCGCCCACGCAGATCAGGTCGTTGACGTTGTTGGCCACGCAGTCGATCCCGATCGGCTCCCACCGGTTGGCCTCGCGGGCCAGCAGGATCTTGGTGCCCACCCCGTCGGTGCTCAGCGCCAGCCGGGGCCCGGGCGGGATGTCGATCAGGGTGGCGAAGTAGCCGCTGGCCAGGCCGGTGATGCTGGCCACCATGGGGGATCTGACCGCGGTGCGGGCCAGCCAGGGCCGCATGGCCCGGGCGAACACCTGCTGCTCGCGTTCCTCGTCCACCCCGGCCGTGGCGTAGCTGGGCGGCGGCGGCGCCGGTTCCTGATCCATCGGATGTCCCCCTTGGTCGCGATTGCCCATGGTAAGCGAGCAACCGGGCCGGAGGCGGGAACCACGGCCCGTTCGGAATAATTGAAGTTTCAAATGTAGTTATGCTGGCACCAAAGCTGAGGAGGCCAGCCATGCCAGCCATCACCGTCGACGACATCCTGGTGCTGCCGCGGGTACCCGAGCCCGACGTCACCATCGCCGAGCGTAAGGTCACCTCGGTGACCACCGCCCCGTCCGGGTTCGAGGGCGAGGGGTTCCCGGTCCGGCGCGCGTTCGCCGGGGTGGACCTGCCGCGGCTCGACCCGTTCGTGCACATGGACCAGATGGGCGAGGTCGATTACGGCCCCGGCGAGCCCAAGGGCACCCCGTGGCACCCGCACCGCGGGTTCGAGACCGTCACCTACATCATCGACGGCACGTTCCGTCACCAGGACTCCAACGGCGGCGGCGGGCTGATCACCAACGGCGACACCCAGTGGATGACCGCCGGGGCCGGCATCCTGCACATCGAGGCGCCACCGGAGGAGCTGGTGGTCAGCGGCGGGCTGTTCCACGGCTTCCAGCTGTGGGTCAACCTGCCCGCCCGGCTGAAGATGACGGCGCCGCGCTACCAGGACATCCGGGCCGGGCAGGTGGCCCTGCTGGCCTCGGCCGACGGCGGGGCGCTGCTGCGGGTCATCGCCGGTGACTTCGACGGGCACCAGGGGCCCGGTATCACGCACACGCCGATCTCGCTGGTGCACGCCACCGTGTCGGCCGGCGCGCAGGTCCGGCTGCCGTGGCGGGCCGACTTCAACTCGCTGGCCTACGTGCTGGCCGGGAGCGGCACGGTCGGCGCGGAGAAGCGGCCCGTGCGGATGGGGCAGCTGGCGGTGTTCGGGGCGGGCGGCGCGATCACGTTCGCGGCTGCTGCGGCCCGGGATCTCGACGTCCTGCTGCTGGGCGGCGAGCCGATCCGCGAGCCGGTGGCCGCCTACGGCCCGTTCGTCATGAACACCCGGGCCGAGCTGGCCCAGGCCTTCGAGGACTACCAGGCCGGACGGCTGGGGTCGATTCCCGCGGTGCCGGTCGAGCCCCACCCGGGCCACGACGTTCTTTAAGCGGCCGAACGGGCCGTGCTGCACGCGGCCGGGTTAGCTGCGCGCGAGCTTGAGGGCCAGGGCGGGGCAGGCGCCGACGGCGCGGCGGGCGTCGCGGTCCAGGGCGGGGGGCAGCGGGTGCGGGTCCACTATGGGGTAACCCCATTCGTCCAGGGTGATCAGCTCGGGCAGCAGCTCGGCGCACACGCCGTGGCCGGTGCAGTCGATCGGGTTCACCCGCAAGGTGTCGGCCATGGTCAGGTCCAGTCGTCTTCGGTGGTGGGCATGCCGTCCGGCAGCGGCAGGAACGGGGCGCGGCTGGTGGCCGAACACTGGCCCCGCCCGTGCAGGTGTATCTCGGACAAAAAAACGGTCAGGGCGCTGCGTACGAAGCGGACCGAGCCGTCCGGGTGGTTACAGGCGCCGCGGCCGGTGACCAGGCCGCACCAGCGTTCCAGGTCAGCCCGGGTCTGCCTGCGGTGGCCACGGCCGGCTAGTTCGGCCAGGCCGGCGGCGATCCGGGGCAGGCCGTTCAGGCAGGGCCCGCACTGGCCGGCCGATTCGGCGGCCAGGTAGCGGGTGACCCGGGCCGCCTCGGCCAGGCCGCAGCGGTCGGCGGGCAGCGCCGCGATGACGCCGGCCCCGGGCGCCGCCCCGTAGACCTGCAGCGCCTGGTGGTCCAGGGTCAGCGCGGCGGCCTGGGGCGCGGACAACCAGGTGCCGTGGAAACCGCCGACCAGGACCGCCTGCGCCCCGGCGAACTCCAGCAGGCTGCCGAGCGGGGCGCCGATCTCGGTCTCGGTGACGTGGCTGCCGCCGTGCGCCTGATGCACGGTGGCCAGCATGCTGCCCGGCTCGTCCGGCGTGCCGAGCGTGCGGAACCAGCGCGGTCCGTACCGGGCGATCAGGGCCAGGTGGGCCAGGGTCTCCACGTTCTGGACCAAGGTGGGCGCGCCGCCCAGGCCGCGGTCGCTGACCCGCGGCGGCTGGAAGGTGGGCAGCGCGGGCCCGCCGCCGAGCCGGTTGACCAGTGCCGTCTCCTGGCCGGCCAGGAACCGGGGCGGCGCCTGGGTGACCGTGACGGGAAGCCGGTCCAGGCCGGCGGCGGTACGTTCGGCCAGGGCCCGCTGCAGTTCGGGGTGGTAGCCCGGGTGCAGGTACAGGTGGGCCTCGGCGGCGCCGATGGCCTCGGCGGCCAACTGCAGGCCGTCCAGCACCAGGTTGGGCGCGGCCCGCAGCAGCACGGCGTCCTTGTAGCTGGCGGGCTCGCTCTCCGCGCCGTTGGCCACCAGCACCTTGCGGCCCAGCCCGGCGGCGACGGCGGCCAGCTTGCGGTGCACGGGAAAGGCGGCACCGCCGCGGCCGGTCAGGCCGGCCGCCCTTACTGCCTCGATGAGCCCGGCGCCGTTCCCGCGGTAGGGCGGGCGGCCGTACCTGGCCAGGTGCGTGCGGAGGTCTTCGGGCACGCCGGGGACCAGGGGCAGCAGGCGGGGCAGCCCGGAAGCAGCCTGCCGGGCTGCCCTGCCTGCCGCCGGGTCGTTCAGCGTCATGGTCATCGGTAGGTCCTCTCCCGCTCGTGCGGCCGGCTGGTGCGTGGCGTGGTGCCGGTCCTGGCACCGGTCCTGGCGCCGCCGTGCGGCGCGAGCAGGGCGGCGACCCGCCCGGCCCGGGGCAGCTGGCGCGCGGCGCTGGCCAGCCGCCAGATGATGGCGGCCGCGACGATCAGCGCGCAGGCGACGCCGAGGTCGAGCAGCCAGCCGTGCTGCAGGTCCTTGCTCGAGCCGATGCTGTGCGCCAGCGCCACCGGCCAGCTCAGGTAGGCCAGCAGGTGGATGGCCCGCCACAGCGTCCGGTTCAGGCGGCCGCGGAGCAGGCTGGTGATGATCATGGCCAGCATCAGGTCGAACGAGATGGCGCCCAGGCCGAGCCAGAACCGCTCGTACCCGGAAGCGAACGGGATGACAGCGGAGGCGACCGGGATGTGGACGTAGGTGTCGAGCACCGCGGTCAGCACGTGCAGCGTGATGAACGCCACGGCCAGCAGCGAGATGTTCCGGTGCAGGCTGGTAACCGCGAACCGGGGCAGGCCGGGCAGCCGGCCCTGCCGGTTGACCAGGATGCCGAGCACCAGGACGGCGGTGAGCAGCAGCAGCGCGACCACGCCGGTGGCCCGGCTGGTGTACCAGAACGCGGTGGTCCCGCTCATGTCTGTCGTTCCCATCCGGTCGGGGCTGATTGTTCGTTCACGTTCTTCATCCTCGGTGGCCGCAGTCGGTAAAGCCTGGAAGCTAGTTCTGAGCTAGCTCTGGCTTTCCGGCTGTCCGGGCTTTCCGGCTGCGGGCTCCTGGGGCCAGCCGGCCACGGTGAACACCGCGCCGGTGGTGTCGACCAGCCGGGACGGCAGGCCGAGGCCGGCCAGCCAGCCGAGCGCCGCACGGCCGCGGATCACCGCGGCCGTGCTGGCCGTGTTGGCGTCCGCGCAGCTGCCCGCGGCCACCGAGACGGTCCGCCATACGGATTCGGCCGGGCGGCTGGTGCGCGGGTCGAGTATGTGGTGCAGGACGTCGCCGCCGCGCTGCCAGCGGCGCGCGGTGGTGCTCGAGGTGGCCAGGCCGCCGTCGCGGATCGCGACCACCGCGTAGGGTCCGTCCGGCGGGTCCTCGGGCGAGCCGGTCACGTCCTGGACCCGGATCCGCCAGCCGTCTCGCGGGGCGGGGCCGGCCACGGCGATGTCGCCGCCCAGGCTGACCAGGACGCCGCAGCCGAACTGCGCCGCGATCCGGGCCGCGGCGCGATCGGCGGCCCAGGCCTTGGCGGTCGCGCCGAGGTCGAGCCGGACGCCCGCGGGCAGCCGCAGCAGGCGCCCGTCCAGGTGCACCTCGCGCCACCCGGGCACGGTCCTGACCGTGACGGGCAGCGCCGGACCGGTGCGCGGCACCTGGCCGAAGTCCCGGTCGTAGCCGAGTTCGGCCATGGCCGCGCCGACGGTGGGGTCGACGTCGCCGTCGGTTAGTTCGGCGGCCCGCAGCGCCACCGCGATGGCCTCGGCGAGCAGCGGGCTGACCTGGGTCTCGCCGCCGCGCAGCGCGCAGATCTCCGAGTCCGGGCGGAACCGGCTGCAGGCCAGGTCGATTCTGGCCAGGTCCGCTTCGAGCAGCTCGCGGGCCTGGGCCAGGGCGGGCGGGCCGGTCACCACCAGCCGCACCAGCGTGCCGAGGGCGCGCCAGGAGGCCGCCGCCTCGGCAGTATCTGCCTCGGCGGTATCTGCCTCGGCGGTATCTGCTTCGGTGGGCGGCATCACGAGCCGCCGGAGGTGGCCGAGCTGCTGCCGGAACTCGAGGTCGGGGTGGAACCGGAGCTGAAGCCGCTGGAGCCGGTCGAGCTGGAACTGGAGCCGGTGGAGCCCGTGGAGCCCGTCGAGCCCGAGCTCGATCCGGTCGAGCCCGAGCTCGATCCGGTCGAGCCGGAACTGGAACCTGAGGAACTTGATCCGGTACTGCCCGACGAGGTGGACCCGGAACTGCTCGAGCTGGACCGCGTCGCGGAGGACGCGGCGGTGTGCGTGGAACCCGGCAGGACCAGCGCGATCGCCCCGGCCGCCGCCACGCTGGACAGGGTTACGACCGTGGTGGCCGAACGGACCTTGGCCCGGCCGTTTTCCCTGGCCGCCTTGGCCCGGCGCAGGGCATCCCGGTGTGCGTTGCTCATGTCTGCCATTCTGCGGTCGCGTATTGGGAGCCTTCTGTACGGAACTTCTCGGTTGGCTATGAGCCGACCGGTCTGTCCGTCCCATCCGCAAGGCGAGGCTAGCCGGGGAACATGAAGGACACCTGAAGGCCGTCAGGCGGCAGCCAGCACACCCACCCGGCGGTCGGCGACCAGATGGCCGGGCGAGGTGCCGATGTACGAGCCGGACGTCGGCGCTACGTCGCGGTAGTCGCGGCCGGTCGCGACGGTGACGTAGCCGCCGTCCGTCCGGCAGCCGTGGCACGGGTCGAACGCGACGGCCACGGCGTCGCGCGCTCTCGGCACGATCACCTCCACCCACGCGTGGGTGCCTCCCTGGCCGAGCAGATGTCCCGATACGTACCGGGCCGCGATCCCGGCGAGGCGGCACAGCGCGAGCATCACGTGCGCGAAGTCCTGGCAGACCCCGCGTCCGCCGGCCAGCGCCTGGGCGGCGGTGGTCCGCACCGACGTGACGCCGTACTCATAAGTGATCGCAGCCGATACGGCGGCACAGATCAGCTCGGCGCGCTCCAGCGGGCCGACGGCACGCCCGGCGACGTCGGCCGCCATGGCGCGCAGTCCCTCGTCGGCCGCGGTGAGCGGGGTGGGCCGCAGCAGGCGGGGGCTGCGCAGCGCCTCGGCCGGTAGCACGGTGGGCCCGTCGTCGCGCACCCGTTCGATTACGGCGGCCAGGCGGAATTCAACGACCTGCGTAACGCGCTCGGCGCGCAGCCAGGCCACGGCATTGCCGTACGCATCCCGGCGCAGGCGGCACCGGACCTGAGCACCACTGACCTCGAGCAGGTGCGCGCGCCGGTACTGATTACCGTGCCGGGCGGGTGGCACGATGACCAGCCGCTGCCGCAGCGACTCAACCGGCTGCTCATATTCGTAGCGGAAGCTCTGCTGGAGGACATAGTTGACGTGCCGGACGGCTCCGAGGTCAAGCATGCGGTGATCAAGCAGCGGCGCCCGCAGAACCTGGGGATCCAGCATCATCCGGCGACCTCCTCCGCCTGGACCAGCATGGACTCCAGCAGCGGGCCGCCGAAGGTCGTGGCCATCGCGACATCCGACGCATCGCGTCCCCGGCCGATCACGATGCGGCCCTTGCGCCGGATGTTGTTGCGGGGATCGAAGGTCCACCACCGGTCACCGAGCCATGCTTCCATCCAGGCCGCGAAGTCCATCGGCGCCGGGTCCGGCGGGACATCGAGGTCAGGCAGGTAGCCGAAGACATAGCGGGCCGGGATGTTCAGCGCCCGGCAGAACGAGATCGCGAGGTGAGTGAAGTCACGGCAGACCCCGTGCCTGGCCTGGTTGACGTCCGCGGCGCTCGACAAGGCCGTCGTACTGCCGTACCGGAAGGTCAGATGGCCGTGGACGTGGTCGCAGATCGCCTGCACCCGCCCGTAGCCAGGCGGCAGCCCGCCGAACCGGGACCAAGCCTCGCCGCCGAGCACGTCGGGCAGGCAGTACCGGCTCGGCAGGGTATAGATGAGGGCCTCATCGGGCAGGGCATCGGGCGCGCACTCCGGTGCATCCTGGTCAGCGTCCTCGGTGGCGTCGGGGACCACGGCCACGGCGTGGTACCGGAAGCTCGACCTGCCTGCGGGCAGGACCGCGCGGACGCACGGGTTGCCGTACAGATCGGCGTAACCGCGGATCGCCATGGCCGGCTCGGACTCCCACTGCTCGCTCGCGACGGCAACCAGCCCGGATTCAATCGGTTTCACCTGGAAGATCACCGGTGTGCTGATCGCAGCCACGTAGGTGAAGTCGCATCCGACTCCGATCCGGCGCGTCTCCATGGCCCCATGATCCCCGCCGGATGTTTCCCGCTGATTACGTCGGCGGCGGCTAGGGTCGGGAGCATGGGGACGGCGCGGGAGGTGCTGCTGGCGGGGCGGGCGCGGGCGCTGCACCGGGTGGCCGCGCTGGAGCGGGAGTTCGCGGGGATCGCCGAGGCGGCGAGCGCGGGCGGGACGGACGACGAGCACGACCCGGAGGGCGCGACGCTGGCCTTCGAGCGGCAGCACGCGGCCGCGCTGCTCGAGGCGGCCCGGGAGCAGCTAGCGGCGGTCGACGCGGCGCTGGCCCGGGAAGCGGCCGGGCGCTACGGGCGGTGCGACGGGTGCGGGCAGCCCATCGGGGCGGACCGGCTGGCGGCCCGCCCGGCGGCGGCGCTGTGCATCCGCTGCGCCGCCGCAGCCCGGTAAGCTCCCGTGGCCGGCGGGGGCCATCGCGATGACCAGCCCGGACAGGGCGAGCAGACCAGTTCGGCCGGGTGGTACACGTTCAGCACCTGATCGCCCGGGGGCGGAGCAACGCGGAGCTGACCCTGAGCGAGGCCACGGTGAAGACTCACGTGGCCAGGATCTTGACCAAACTCCAGTTGCGGGACCGGGTCCAGGCCGTCGTCCTGGCCTACGAAATCGGCCTGGTCAGTCAGGGCACCGCCTGACACCATAGGCGCATGACCGAATCTGCCTCATCGACGGCGACCTTCCGGGCCGCCCGGGACCTGCTGCTGCGCCACCGGACCGACTACGGCGCCGCCCGGCGCGAGTTCACCTGGCCCGAGCTTGACGAGTTCAACTGGGCGCTTGACTGGTTCGACGTGATCGCGGCCGAGCACCCGGACCGGGTCGGGCTGCGGGTCCTGGCCGAGGACGAGGACACCCGCCTGACCTACGGTGAGCTGGCCGCCCGGTCGGGGCAGCTGGCCAACTGGCTGCGCGGCCTGGGGGTCCGGCGCGGCGACCGGGTGCTGCTGATGCTCGGCAACGTGGCGCCGCTGTGGGAGGTCATCCTGGCCGCCATGAAGCTGGGCGCGGTGATGATCCCGGCCTCGACGCTGCTGCAGGGCGTCGACTTGGCCGACCGGATCCCGCGGGGCCAGGTCAGGCACGTCATCACCGAAACCGCGCAGGTGCCCAAGTTCGAGGGGATACCCGGTGACTGGACCCGGATCGTGGTCGGCGCGGGCGAGCCGGTCCCGTCCGGCTGGCACTCCTATGCCGGCGCGTTCGCCGGGCCGGCCGGGTTCACCCCGGACGGCGTCACCCGGGCCGGTGACCCGCTGCTGCTCTACTTCACCTCGGGCACCACGGCCCAGCCCAAGCTGGTCGCGCATACCCAGGCCAGCTACCCGGCCGGGCACCTGTCCACCATGTACTGGGTCGGCATCCAGCCGGGCGACGTGCACCTGAACATGTCCTCGCCCGGCTGGGCCAAGCACGCCTGGAGCAACGTGTTCGCGCCGTGGAACGCGTCGGCCACCATCCTGGTCCTGAACTACCCGCGGTTCTCGGCCGAGTCCCTGCTCAGCGCGCTCGGAGACGGCCAGGTGAGCACGTTCTGCGCCCCGCCCACGGTATGGCGGATGCTCATCCAGTCCGACCTGGCCCAGGCCGACGTGTCCGGGCTGCGGGAGTGCGTGGCGGCCGGCGAGCCGCTCAACCCCGAGGTCATCGAGCGGGTCCGCGAGGCGTGGGGCATCACGGTCCGCGACGGCTTCGGCCAGACCGAGACCACCGCGCAGGTCGGGAACACGCCCGGCCAGCAGGTGCGGCCCGGCTCGATGGGCCGGCCGCTGCCCGGCTACGAGGTCGTCCTGGTCGACCCGGTGACCGGGCAGCCGGGCCGGGACGGCGAGATCTGCCTGGACCTGTCCCGCCGTCCGCTCGGCCTGATGACCGGCTACCTGGACGATCCGGGACTGAACGCGGCGGCCATGCGGGGCGGCTACTACCACACCGGCGACGTGGCCACCTCCAACGACGACGGCTACATCACCTACGTGGGCCGGACCGACGATGTGTTCAAGGCGTCGGATTACCGCATCTCCCCGTTCGAGCTGGAGAGCGTGCTGATCGAGCACGAGGCGGTGGCCGAGGCCGCGGTGGTGCCCTCCCCGGACCCGGTCCGGCTGGCCGTGCCGAAGGCCTACGTGCTGCTGGCGGCCGGCCACCAGCCGTCGGGCGAACTGGCCCAGTCGATCATGGCGTTCTGCCGCGAGCGGGTCGCGCCGTACAAGCGGATCCGCCGACTCGAGTTCGCCGACCTGCCCAAGACCATCTCCGGCAAGATCCGCCGGGTGGAGCTGCGCGGCCAGGAGGTGTCGCCCCGGGAGCCGGCCCGCGGCGTCACCGAGTTCTGGGAAGAAGACTTCACCTCGTAGCGGTCCGGACGGTCTAGCCAGCGCCATGACCCCTGTTCTAATATGAACGCATCTTCATGAACATGAGTTCATGATCGTACGTTCATACGGGAGGCTGGCGTGGCGCAGATCGAGGTCAGGGGACTGACCAAGGGCGGCGGCCTGATGCTGCTCGGCTACGCGGCGCTCTTCGCCGCGACCGCCGTCTTGACTACACTCAGGCGCGATGTCACCTAGGAAAGCCGGCGTCCTGCGCGACGGGGACGGGCAGAACCTGCGCGACCACCTGGTCGCCACGGCCGCGCGGTTGATCAGCCAGCGCGGCACCGGCGCGCTGACCGTCCGCGACATCGCCAGGGAGGCCCAGGTCGCCGACGGCGTCCTCTACAACTACTTCGAGGACAAGGAAGACCTGCTGGCCAACGCCCTGCTGGCCCATGTGGCCTCAGTCATGGGCAGCGCGCCGCCGCTGCTGCCCGAGCCAGGCATCGGCACCCTGGCGGAGAACCTGCAGCGGTTCATCGAGGGCGGCCTCGAGGTCCTCATCCGGGTCACGCCCGCCTTCGCCGGGCTGTTCACCCAGCCGAAGGTGCTGGTCCGGTTTCACGCCATGCTCGGCGGCAACGCCGCCTTCGGTGCGGAGCCGCCGGACCGCCACCGGGCCTCCGCCGAGAAGGCCGCCGGAACCGGGGAGCACGGCCGCGGGCTCCCGGACATGCTGTCCGCCTACCTGCGCGCGGAGCAGCGGATCGGCCGCGTCGCCGCGGCTGCCGACATCGACGCCGCGGTCATCCTGATCGTGGGCGCGATCCACGGCCAGGTGCTCCCCCAGCTCATCTTCAGCCCGCCCGGCGCCGTGATCACCGTCTCCCCCGACGTCCCCGGACGGCTGGCCGACACGATTCTGGCCGGCCTCGAGCCCCCGCCTGGTCCTGCGGCCCCGGCTCCGGCCGGATAGTGGGTATTCCGCCCCGCGGAAGCGCCGTACGGGCCAGAACGATGGACAGGAGCGGGGTCAAGCGAGCACCGGACCCCATCCGGGCGGCTCGCCCAACGACGTCGTTGCCACAACGACGCGCACCAGACGACGTGGTTGTCACAACGACGTCGTGGCCGTAATACGTCTGCGGCGGGCGTCCTATTCGGGGGTTTCGGGGAGCGGGCGGGAGGACTCCCACTTCTGCTCGATGCGGCCGAAGCGCCAGATGGCCAGGGCGACGATCCAGGTCACCACGAACACCCCGACGATGAACAGCCCGGCGGTGTTGATGTTGAAGTCCTGCATGAACGACCAGAACGAGCCGGTGCGGCTGGTGTCCTGGGCCAGCAGGCCCAGCAGCTCCACCGCGCCGATGAACACGGCCACGAACACCGACAGGCCGGTGATGGTGAGGTTGTAGTAGACCTTGCGGACCGGCTTGGCGAAGGCCCAGTCGTAGGCGAAGTTCATGAAGCAGCCGTCAGCCGCGTCGAACAGGCTCATCCCGGCGGCGAACAGGATGGGCAGCGACAAGATGGCGTAGAACGGCAGGCCGCCGACCACGGCGGTGCCCGCCAGGACCAGCAGCGCGACCTCGGTGGCGGTGTCGAAGCCCAGGCCGAACAGGAAGCCGATCGGGTACATCTTCCACGGGGTGTCGACCCGCCGGGCCAGCGGGCCGAGGAACCGGTTCATCAGGCCGCGCTTGTTCAGCTGGGCCTCGAGTTCCTCGTCGTCGTAGGCGCCGGTCCGCATCTCGCGGAAGACCTTGATGATCCCGGCCAGGATGACGATGTTGAACGCGGCGATCAGGAACAGGAAGAACCCCGATACGCAGGTCCCGATGATGTTCGCGGTGTGCTGCAGCTGCGAGTTGCCGTCCTTGACCTGCTCATCCAGGCCGCGGATGCCGAAGTTGAGCAGCACGGCCAGCGCGAACACCACGCTGGAGTGGCCCAACGAGAAGAAGAACCCCACCGAAAGCGGCCGCTTGCCCTCGCTGACCAGCTTGCGGGTGGTGTTGTCGATGGCCGCGATGTGGTCGGCGTCGAACGCATGCCGCATGCCCAGGGTGTAGGCCAGCGCCCCGGTCCCCACCCCGAACACCGTCGTCTTGCCGATGTGGTAGTGACCGCCCAGCGCGGCGGCCAGCATCCCCCAGCCCAGGACGTTCAGCCCGGCCACCGCCGCGACCATGCCGCCGACGCGGGCCCACTCGGCCGGGCTCAGCGCCCGGCGGATCTGCTGCAGACGGGCACTCGGGTCGGCCATCGGTCCCCCTCCTGGCAGCGTTCCTCGCAGCGTTCTTGGCAGTGGCCTGCATGTCCTGTTCCACCAGTCTAGGAGCAATTGCAAATGAGTTGCAATAACGGCCAGGGTGCATGTACTGGTGAGGTGGCCGGGGCCGGGGAGGGGCTGAGGTCAGCTGGTGACGTCGGCCGAGGTGAAGCGGGCCCAGGCGAAGGAGCCGAACAGGACCACGTACACGGCGAACGACAGCAGGCCCTTGAGCAGGGTGGAGGTGTCGACCGGGACGCGCAGCAGCGCGTCGAACGACAGCCACCAGTGCGTGGGCAGGTACGGGCCGACGGCCGCAAGCTGCGGCACGTTGTCGACCACCTCGCTGGTCACCACCAGGATCGCGATGGCCGCGATGGCGCCGATGGCGTGCTCGGTCAGGGTCGAGATGGCCAGCCCGATCGCGCCGAGCGCGGCCATGGCCGCGGCCACGTACAAGGTGACGAACAGCACCCGGAGCAGGCCCTCGGCCAGCGGCACGGTGCTGCCCGAGAGCAGGGTCACCGGCCCGACCGGGAACAGCGCGGCGCCCACGACCAGCGCCACCGCGGACACGATGAACGTCGCGCACAGCCCGAACACCGCGATCGTGACGAACTTGACCGCCAGCAGCCTGGTCCGCCCGGCCGGCACGGCGAGCAGGTAGCGCAGCGTCCCGTAGCCGGCCTCGCCGGCCACCGAGTCCCCGGCCACCACGGCCACCACGACCGGCAGGACCAGGATGAGCAGCGTGCTCAGCGCGATGAACGACAGGAACACCCCGTTGCCGGCCAGCTGGTTGAAGAAGGCCGCCCCGGGGCCGTTCCCGCCGCCCTGCGGGTGCGGCGCGGCCAGCCGCAGGGCGATCCCGATGACGACGGGGAACACCGCGGTGACGGCCAGCAGGACCAGGTTCCGCCTGCGCCGGAAGACCAGCCGCAGCTCCGCGCCGAACAACCGGGCAGTACCCCCTCGGGGGGAGCGATCCCCTCCAGACCCCCCCTGCTCCTGGGGGGACCCATCCCCCCAGACCCCCCTTGGGGGGGACGAGCCCCCCGGGTCCCTGACGTGTTCAGCTGTCGACATCGAAGCCCTCCCCGGTCAGGCCGACGAACAGGTCCTCCAGGCTGGGCGAGGCGACCGCGAAGCCGCGGACCCCGACGCCGGCCTGGACGAGCTCGGCGCACACGTGTTCCGGCTCAGCCGCCCCCAGCGCGGCCGAGGCTTCGTCCGTCCCGGCCTGCGGGTCGGCCAGGCCCAGGCCGGCAAACACCTTGACCGCGCCATCGGGGTCGGCGGTCTGCACCACGACCCGGGCGGCGCCGGTGCGGCGCAGCTCGGGCAGTGGGCCCTGGAAGACCAGCCGCCCGGTGCGCATCACCCCGACGTGCGTGCAGACCTGCTCGACCTCGGCCAGCAGGTGCGAGGAGACGAACACGGTGGTGCCGTCGGCGGCGATCTGCCGCACCAGGGCCCGGACCTCCCGGGTGCCCTGCGGGTCGAGCCCGTTGGTGGGCTCATCGAGGATGATCAGCTCGCGGGGCCGCAGCAGGCTGGCCGCGATGGCCAGCCGCTGTTTCATGCCCAGTGAGTAGTGGCGGTACCGCTTCTTCGCCGCGGTGAGCAGGCCCACCCGGTCCAGCGCGGCGCCGATCCGGGCCTGGGCGGTGCGCGGATCGGCGGTGCGGTCCGCCGCGTCGTAGCGGGCCAGGTTGTCCTGGCCGGACAGGAACGGGTAGAAGGCCGGCCCTTCGACCAGGGATCCGACCCGGTGCAGGACCCGGGTGGCGCCGTCCGGCATCGGCACGCCGAGCAGCTCGGCCTGACCGCTGGTGGGGAAGGCCAGGCCGAGCAGCATCCGGATCGTGGTGGTCTTGCCCGATCCGTTCGGGCCGAGGAAGCCGTACACCGAGCCGGCCGGGACGGCCAGGTCGACGTGATCGACGGCCAGCTGGCCGCCGCGGAACCGCTTGGTCAGCCCGCGGGACGAGATCGCGGTCAAGGTGTCCCTGCTGAGCCGGCCGCGGCGTACAGCACGCTGGGCTGCACCGCGCCGAGGTACGTGCGGCCGGTGCTGGTCATCAGGACCGAGACCAGGCTGGTGCGCAGCAGCCTGCCGCTGCCCCAGGTGCCGCTCACCGGAGTGGCCGCGCCGAGCAGGGCGTTGACGACCGCACCGCTGTCACCGGCCCCGCCGTTGACCGAGACCGGGCCGCCCGAGCCGGGCGGCACTTTTCCAGGCGTCAGGACGGAGGAGGGCAGCTCGAGCACGGTCAGCCAGCCGGAGCCGATCGAGCTGACGTCCGGCGCGGCCTGACCGGTGGAGGCCCCTGTATCCCCGCCGTTCATGCTCACGTGGCTGATCTTGGCGCCGGGCGGCGGGGTGAAGGTGAGCTCGGCGGGCGCCGGGGTCACGAACTGGATGGAGGTGTAGCCGACCTGGAACGCCGGGGTGCTGGCCCCGCGGGCGAACACCTGCAGCCGGAGCGGCACGCCGTTGCTGCCGTCGATGGCGATGACCACCTGGCCGACCAGCGACCGGGAATCCTTGGGCGCCAGCACCAGCTCGTAGGCGGCCTGGCCGGCCACGCTGACGTTGCTGGCCACGCTGACCGCGGTGGTCTTACCGACCCGGGCCAGCACCTGCTGGGCGGCCTGCTGCGGGGTCAGGGCCTGCACCTGCGGCGGCACCGGGGCGGCCTTTTCCGGCGGCAGCGAGTACTCGGTGACCGAGTTGGCCGTGCTCTGCCACAGCCAGGCGGTGCCGCCGTCCCTGATCAGGTCGCTCTCGCTCTCCGGCTCGGGCGCCGCCAGCCGGAAGTGAGCCTGGTCGGCGTACCACACCTTGACCGTGTGCGATCCGGTCAGCAGCGAAGCCAGTGACGTGGGGCTGGCCGTGCCGGGCAGGCTGGGCAGGCCGAACGAGGCGGTCTCGACCACGGTGCCGGTCAGCGGCGGCGTCTTGCTGCTGCCCGCCTCGGCGAGCAGCTGAGCCGGGGTGCGCGCGGGCAGCCCGGGAGCCGCCTGAGCCGCCGAGATCAGCGACCCGGCCAGCACACCACCGGTGATAACCAGCGCGCCCGCGGGGACCGCCCACCGGGCCCGCCGCGAGAGCCTTACTACTCCAGCCATGACACCTCACCCGTAATCCGGAGCGTACCCCCGGGTCCAGGATGCAGCGCGGTCCCTGTGAGCACCCTGAGAGGGGGAACTGTGAGCACCCTGAGAGGGGGGCAGGACTAGCCGCCGGCGTGCGCCACACTGGTGGGGTGCGGGTGCTGGTGGTGGAGGACGAGCGGCGGCTGGCCTCGGCCGTGCGCCGCGGCCTGACCGCGGAGGGGTTCGTGGTCGACGTCGCCTACGACGGCGTGGACGGCCTGCATCTGGCCCGGGAGGGCGGCTATGACGCCGTGGTGCTCGACCTGATGCTGCCCGGCCTGTCTGGCTACCAGGTGTGCGAGCGACTGCGCGCCGACCGCAACTGGGTGCCGGTGCTCATCCTGTCCGCCAAGGACGGCGAATACGACCAGGCCGACGGGCTGGACCTGGGTGCCGACGACTACATGACCAAGCCGTTCTCCTACGTGGTGCTGGCGGCCCGGCTGCGCGCGCTGCTGCGCCGCGGGGCCAGGCCGCGGCCCGCGGTGCTGGCCGCCGGGGACCTGCGGCTGGATCCGGGCGGCCGGACCGTACGCCGCGAGGCGGCCGGCATCGAGCTGACGGCCAGGGAGTTCGCGCTGCTCGAGTACCTGATGCGGCGGGCGGGCCAGGTGGTGCCCAAGGCTGAGCTGCTCGAGCACGTCTGGGACTCCGATGCCGTGGCCGACCTGAACGTGGTCGAGGTGTACGTGGGTTACCTGCGGCGGAAGATCGACGTGCCGTTCGGCCGGAACGCGCTGCAGACCGTACGCGGGGCCGGCTACCGGCTCGCCGCCGACGGCGGCTGACCGTGCTGGTCGTGGCCGGGTGGTGGCGGCGGCGCAGCCTGCGGGCCCGGCTGACCCTGACCACCTCGGCCGGCCTGGCCGTGGCCCTGGCCGTGGCCGCGGTGCTGCTGCTCAACGCGCTGCGGCTGTCGCTCAACCGGGCGCTCGACGACTCGGCCCGGCAGGGCGCGGTCGAGGTAGCCGCGCTGATCGACCAGGACCGGCTGCCCGACCCGGTCCCGGTGGCGGCCGGGACGATCACCGTCCAGGTGCTCGACGCGCAGGGCCGGATCACCGATGTCTCCCCCGGCGCGGACCGGCTGGTGCCGCTGCTGCCGCCCGGCCAGGCCCAGCTGGCGGCCCGGACCGGCCAGGCCCGCATGCTGCCCGGCCCGCCGCTGGGCATGCCGTCCATGCTGCGGGTGGTGGCGGTGAGCGCGGACGGCGGCCAGGTCGTGCTGGCCGCCGAGCCTTACGCCCAGGTCAGCGACAGCCTGGCCACCCTGGCCCGGGCGCTGCTGATCGGCACGCCGCTGCTGTTCGGCCTGCTGGCCCTGGTCACCTGGCTGGTCACCGGGTACACGCTGCGGCCGATCGCCGAACTGCGGCGCGGCGCGGCAGAGGTGACAGAAACCGGGGTGCCCCGCGACCTGCCGGTGCCGCTGGCCCGGGACGAGGTCCGGTCGCTGGCCGTCACGCTGAACGACATGCTGTCCCGGCTGGCCGACGCGCAGCAGCGGCAGCGCGACCTGGTGTCCGACACGGCGCACGAACTGCGCAGCCCGATCGCCAGCATCCGCGCTCAGCTCGAGGTGGCGCTGGATCACCCGGACGGCCTGGACTGGACGGAAACCGCGCGTGACGTGCATGCCGACACGCTGCGGCTGGCCCGCCTGACGGAGAACCTGCTGCTGCTGGCCCGGCTGGACGAGCACCGCATCCGGCGCAGCCCGGTCGACCTGGCCGCGGTGTGCGTGGCGGTCGCGGGCCGGTACGGGGCGGCCCGGGTGCCGGTGCGGGCCGACGCGCCGGCGTCGTGCGTGGTGACCGGCGACCCGGACGCGCTGAGCCGGCTGCTGGTGAACCTGCTCGACAACGCGGTCAGGCACGCGGCCAGCCAGGTGTGCGCGTCGGTGCGCGGGCAGGACGGCTGGGCCGTCCTGGAGGTGACCGACGACGGCCCCGGCATCCCGGCCGAAGACACCGAGCGGGCCTTCGGCCGGTTCTCCCGGCTGGATGACGCCCGGAGCCGGACCGGCGAGGAAGGCCCGGAAGGCGCCGGCCTGGGCCTGTCCATCGTGCGGGCCACGGCTGAGGCGCACGGCGGCTCGGTGGCGCTGCAGGACGCGGAGCCCGGCTTGCGCGCCATCGTCCGGTTGCCGCTGACCGCCTGACCGGCGGGCCGCCTTCCTGGCGTCGTGGACCGGACAACACGAACGACGCCGGGTTCGCGTTGAACCCCAGGCCGGCGTGGCGAACGGCAACAACCTCTACCTCAACGGCGGCCTGTGGTACGAGGTCCGCACCGCGGGCTCAGCCGCCGGCTAGGCTCCGGGGCCGGTGGCGTGGCCCGCGGCCAGGCGGGACACGGGCAGCCGGTGCGGCTGGGCGTGCCGCCACAACACGGTCATCAGCGCCCCGCCCAGCGGTGAGTCGCCGACCTGCCAGCGGCCCCCGGTCGAGCGGACGATCGAGTCGCCGATGGCCAGGCCCAGGCCGGTCCCTTTCCCGTCGTCGTCGGACCGGTGAAAGCGGTCGAACAGCTGGGGGCGGTCGGCCGCCGGGATGCCGGGGCCGCTGTCTTCCACGGTCAGGCTGACCCGGCTGCCGTGCGCGTGGACCCCGATCCTGACCTGACCGCCGGGACCGGCGTAACGGCAGGCGTTGTCCAGCAGCACCCCGGCCAGCCGGTCGATCCACTCCGGCGGCGCGCTGATCAGCGCGGGCCCCTCGCCGGTGGCCGCGGTGACCTCCGGGCCGACCAGGCGGAACCGGTCCGCGCAGGCCTGGGCCAGCGTGACCAGGTCCACCGGCTCGTCCCCGGGCGGCGGGGGCCGGGAGTCGAACCGGGCCAGCCACAGCATGTCGTCGACCAGCTGCCGCAGCCGCTGGCTCTCGCCCCTGATGCGGGTCAGCGCGTCGCGGTACTCGGCGGCCTCGCGCGGGCTGGCCAGGGCCACGTCGGCCTCGGCCCTGATCACGCTGAGCGGGGTACGCAGCTCGTGTGAGGCGTCGGCGGTGAACTCCAGCTGGCGCCGCCGCGACTGCTCGACCGGGGCCAGCGCCCGCAGGCCCACCGCCAGCGAGCCGCCGAACATGGCCAGCAGCAGGAACGGCCCGGCGATGACCTCGCCGTACAGCAGCAGCCGCTTGGTGTGGGCGTCCCCGGCCAGGCTCTGGCCCGCGACCAGCCAGCCGCTGCCGTCTTTCACCATTTTCAGCCGGAACGGCCCAGACGACCCGAGATCCGAAGTGACGGACAGTCCGTCGCGGGCCGCGGATCCGGCCAGCACCCCCGCGGGCAGGGCCGGTGCGCCGGGGCTGTGCTCGGTGACCGATCCGGCCGCGG
Source organism: uncultured Actinomycetes bacterium (assembly GCA_963835775.1). GTDB lineage: Bacteria > Actinomycetota > Actinomycetes > Streptosporangiales > Streptosporangiaceae > Palsa-504. The sequence goes on from CAWIHB010000025.1 coordinate 214,753, forward strand.
TCGCCGACCACAGGAACACCGGAGCCGCGTCGGCGTCGTCGTCATCGTCGTCGGCCGGGTCAGACCGGGGCCCGTTGGCCACATTCTGGCCGAGCAGGCCGGGATCGTGACGGGCCGAGGTCAGCCGGGCGGCCAGGGTGTCGTCGTTCTGCTCGGTCAGGTGGCTGGAGACCACCAGGTACAGCACGACCGCGCAGACCGCGTAGGCCACGGCGATGACCGCCGTCGCGCGGGCCGCCACCCGGACCGCGGGGCTGAGTTTCATGTCGCGGTGATCCGGTACCCGACGCCGCGCACGGTCTCGATCCGCACCCCGGCGCCGGCCAGCTTGGACCGCAGCCGGGCCAGGTGCACGTCGATGGTGTTGGAGCCGAAGGCGTCGGCCTCGTTGTCCCAGACGTGCTGGGCGATGGACCGGCGGTCGGCCACGCCGGGCGACCGGCGCAGCAGGATCTCCAGGATGCCGAGCTCGGTGCTGGTCAGCGCGGGCCGCTGCCCGCACACCGTCACCTCCCGGGCCGCCGGGTCGAACTCGAGCCCACCGAGCACCATCCGCGGCGGCTGGCTGACCTTGGGCCTGCGCTGCAGCGCCCGCAGCCGGGCCAGCAGCTCGCCGAAGTCGAACGGCTTGACCAGGTAGTCGTCGGCGCCAGCGTCCAGGCCGGCGATCCGGTCGGCCGGGGTGTCCCGTGCGGTCAGCATCAGCACCGGGACGGGCGAGCCGGCCCGGCGCAGCCGCTGCACCAGGTCCAGCCCGGACAGCCGGGGCATGCGCCAGTCCAGCACCGCCACCTCGTACTGATAGAACCGCAGGTAGGTAGCGGCCGTCTCGCCGTCAGGGACCACGTCGACGACGTAGCCCTGATCCCGCAGGCCGCGGGCCAGGACCGCGCCGAGACCCTCATCGTCCTCCGCGACCAGCACTCTCACAGCACCTGAATCTACCTGGGGTTGGGGTGCGGGCTGGGACAGGTCAGCGGGAGACACGACGCCAGGCGCCCCGGGGGATCAGCCGCAGCGCGGCCGCCAGGCCGGCCAGGGAGGCGGGGACCCACACCGTGCGGCGGCCGCCGCGCAGGGCCGCGGCGGTGGCCGCGCCCACGGCTTCCGGCGTGGTGGCCAGCGGGGCGGGCGGCATGCCCGCGGTCATCCGGCCGGTGACGAACCCGGGCCGGACCAGGAGCAGCCGGACCCCGCTGCCGTGCAGCGCGTCGGCGAAACCGCGGGCGAACGCGTCCAGCCCGGCCTTGGCCGACCCGTACACGAAGTTGGCCCGGCGCGGGCGGACCGCCGCCACCGAGGACAGCACCACGATGGTGCCGCGGCCCTGGGCCCGCAGGTGGGTGGCCAGGGCCAGCAGCGTGCTGACGTGGCCGGTGAAGTTGGTCTCGATCAGCGTGGCGGCGCGCCGCACGTCGCGGTCCAGGTCGGCCTGCGGGACCAGGAGGCCCGCCGCGGATATGACCAGGTCCAGCGGCCCTTCGGCGAACCGGGCGTCGGCGAAGGCCTGGTGGGCGCCGAAGTCGGTCGCGTCGTAGGGTACGGTCCGCACCTGGTACGGCAGTTCCTTTCCCGCGGCGGTCAGCCGCTGCTCATCCCGCCCGGCCAGGATGACCTCGGTCCCCCGCGGAGCGTTCAGGGCGGCCAGGATGGCCAGGCCGATTTCGCTGGTGCCGCCGAGCAGGAGGACCCGGGGCAGATAGCCTGGTTCGTTCGGATAAAAATTCATTTGACCCCCCTGGATCAGGCCTGCAGGCCGGTCACGAACAGAGCCAGCCAGGTCAGCTCGCAGGTCAGCATCAGCCCGTTGCGGGTCAGCAGGTCCTCCACCGGCGCGGCGGTGCGGCGGGCGGCCAGCAGGCCGAACTGGATCAGCGCGGCGGCCAGCGGGATGGCGCTGAGCAGGTGCCACATCCGGGCGCCCGGTGGTTCCCCGGCGGCCCAGGCCAGGTAGGCCGCGATCATGCCGACCGCGACCGCCCACTGGGCGGCCAGCAGCGCCCACGGCCGGTACCAGCGCAGCACCGGCCGGTGCGCGATGGCCGCGGCGCCGAGGCCGGCCAGTTCGGTGTAGCGCTTGGCGATGGCCACGGCCAGCGCGCCCAGGCTGCACACCAGCAGGAACCAGCCGCTCGGCGGCACGTGGGTGGCCGCCGCGCCGCCGAGCACGCGGAGCAGGAACCCGGAGGCCACGAAGAGCACCTCGACCACCGGGATGTGCTTTCCGATCCAGGAGTAGCTGAACGACAGGGCCAGGTAGGCGCCGACCGCCGCGGTCAGCAGCGGGACCGAGATCGCCACCCCCGCGGCCAGGCCGGCCGCGGCGCACACCGCGCCCAGCACCAGCGCGTGCCCGGCGGGCAGCTCGCCGGCCGCCACCGGGCGGTACCGCTTGCGCGGATGACGCCGGTCGCGGTCGGCGTCGGCCACGTCGTTGACGAAGTACACCGCGGCCGAGGCCAGGCCGAAGGCGGCCGCGGCGACCAGGGCGTAGCCCAGCCCATCCGGCCTGCCGAACGTCTTGCCGGCCAGCGGGGCGGCGAAGACCAGCAGGTTCTTGGGCCACTGGCGGGGCCGGGCGGTCCGCACCACCGCGGTCAGCCAGCAGCGCAGCCGGATCGCGCTGCTGACCGGGGCCGGGCGGGGCACGGCCACCTCGGTGGCGCTGCGCTCGGCGGTCACTTGGCGTAGACCGCGGTGAAGTCGCGGCTGTACACCGAGTAGTACCGGTACGGAGTCTGCTGCTGGGTGGGCAGCAGGTTCACCGGGGTGGGGTCGGCCGGGTGCCCCTTGGCCTGGTAGTACTCGTACGACATCCAGTACGGGTTGATGTCCAGCTGCAGGGCCTCGACCGCGCCCGCCCGCTGCAGCAGGCCGGCCAGGTCCTGGACGTCGAGCGCCGGGCCGTAGACGAAGATGATCCGGCCGTCGGCGGTGATGCCAAGCCCGGAGCGCCACACGTAGTAGCCGCCGCCGAGCGTGGCGCCCCAGGCGCCCAGCACGTCGTTGTTGACGGCGGCCGGGACCCGGCCGTGATCGACGATGAGCTTGAGGTTCTGCCTGACGCCCACCACGTCCGGGGTCATGCTCACGTCCCGGCCCCACTCGCCGATCCTGATCGTCCCGTTGCGGTAGTACACCACCGACGCCGCGCCCTTGGTCAGCGTGCCGTGGGTCACGCCGTTGAGGTAGAAGCCGCCGCCCGAGGTATCCAGCTTGAAGCCGCCGTTGAAGGTGGCCAGCAGGCCGGTGCGCGTGCCCGGCGGGATCCACGGCTGGGCGTGCCAGTTGCCCGGCCCCGGGTCTTCGGCGCCGGGCCGCAGCTGGAAGCTGACCAGGCGCTGGTCCATGGACACGATCCCGGCCACGTACGAGGTGTGCACCTGGTCCGGCCGCAGGAAGGTGCCGAAGATGGCCGGCTGGTTCTTGACCGTCTCCAGCACCCGCCAGACGCCCTCACCGGGCAGCGGCGGGCCGGCCGGGGAGTTCAGCCGCTGCGGGATGATCGGCTGGAAACCGCGCACGCGGGCGAACTGGGCCGGGCCGGTGGACGGCACGGCGAGGGAGAAGCTGGGCTTGCCGCCGACCTTCGGCGGGTTGTAGGTCAGCCATTCGCCGAACGTCACGACCGGGCCCAGGTAGTGATCCCGGGCCCATTCGGCCAGCTTGGAGGACGCCGAGCCGCCGTTGGGAGCGGCCAGCGCCTGGCCGACGGAGAACGCCAGCCAGCAGCAGAACACCGCGACCAGGACCAGGATGACCCGGACCGTGCGCAGCCGCAGCAGCCTGCGGATCCGGTGCTTGCGCCGGGCCCGCCAGCGCTGCAGGATATGCCTGGGCGGGGCGGCCTCGGCACCGGCGGGGACGGGCGGCGAGGACGACTGCTGATCCTTGTCCGGGGATGCCGGTCGTAGCACTCGCCTACCTCCTAGGTCTGCCCGCGAGTTTCCCGATGCAGATCTAACCCGCTCAAGATGAAGGAATCGTGACAGCACCCAGGTGCCCGATACGGTGCGAATCATCCTACCCGCGGCGGCGGAGGTGCCGGCGGCGGCGGGTGACCAGCGGCGGCGGGTTACCAGGGCCGGGTCACCAGGGCCAGGTCACCAGCGGTTACCAGCGGCCCCACGGCAGCAGGGCGGTCACCGCCACCGCGGCGAACAGCAGGGTCAGGTACGCGATGGACAGGTGGAACAGGCGCATCGAGGCGGGTGCGGGCCCGGCCTCGGCGTCCGCCGTCCTGACCCTGGTGTCCAGGGCGTGCGCCTCGACCAGGAACCAGGCGCCCAGGCCCGCGGCCAGCACGCCGTAGATCCAGCCTGCGTACGGGATCAGCACCAGCGTGGCCGCCACCATGGCGTAGGAGTACCAGAGGATCTTCCGCGCGACGGTGGCGGGCGAGGCCACCACCGGCAGCATCGGCACGTTCGCGGCGGCGTAGTCCTTGCGGAACTTCATGGCCAGGGCCCAGAAGTGCGGCGGGGTCCACAGGAAGATGACCGCGAACAGGATGACCGCGGGCAGGCTCACGGTGCCGGTCACAGCGGCCCAGCCGACCAGGACGGGGAAGCAGCCCGCGGCGCCGCCGATCACGATGTTGGCCGGGCTGCGCCGCTTGAGCAGCAGCGTGTACACGAAGATGTAGAACAGGATGGCCGCGTCGGCCAGCGAGGCCGCCAGCCAGTTGGCCATCAGGCCGAGCAGCAGCGTGGCGCCCGCCCCGAGCAGGATGCCCCAGGCCAGCGCCTCCCACGGCTTGATCGTGCCGTGCCCGTTGACCACCAGCGGGCGGCGCGAGGTCCGCTTCATGACCGCGTCGATGTCACGGTCGATGTAGCAGTTGATGGTGTTGGCGCTGCCCGCGGCCAGCGTGCCGCCGACCAGCGTGACCAGGACCAGCCGCAGCGAGGGCAGGCCGTGCTGGGCCAGCAGCATGGCCGGCACCGTGGTGACCAGCAGCAGCTCGATGATGCGCGGCTTGGTCAGCGCGACCAGGGCGGCGCCGACGACCCGCGGCGAGCGGCGCGGTCCGCCGGGCGGGGTTCCGCGCTGGCCGAGTTGGGGAAGCGCTGTGGCAGAAGTCACGCGCCGTCCTCGCGATCAGCCGGCTCGGCCGCAGCCGTCTCGCTGGTCCCGGTCGTGTTGGTGGTCCCGGTGGCCTGTGCGGCGGCGGGGCCGGCCATAGCGGCGCGGCTGGGACCGGCCATGCCGGGGGCCCCGGCCGGGGGCCCGGCTTCGCCCGCCGGCTTTCCAGGCACCGAGGTGTAGGACACCGGGCGTTCGGCACCTTGGACCCAGTGCCCGGGGATGAACTCCGGCTTGGTGTACAGCACGTACAGCGCGGTCGCCACCACGACGAACAAGATCATCGGGAACGCGAAGGTCAGTATCGAGCCGCCGAAGGTCCACGCACCGCCGGCGGAATCGGCGATCACACCGTCCACTCCAGGTCCCCTCTCCCTCGTCGACTCAGCACGCTACTACAGAGCGTAGAACAGGAGCCAGAACAGCAGCGCCATCAGGGCCAGGTAGTTCCAGACAGTGGAAAAGGCGCTCAACGAGGCCTGGAACCGCTGTACCGAGTAGGTCTCAGTGTACGTGGGGGGTTGCTCCACGAACGAGATGGCCGGAATGAACCTGGATCTGGCCAGCAGGATCTCCAGCCAGACCAGCGCGGCCAGCTGGACGGTGAGGAAGACCGGGTAAAAGCCGGTGAACACACTGGCGAAACCCGAGCTGCCCGGCTTGAACGGAAGGTCGGTGAGCTGGTAGATCTGGAACGCGACCGCCGCCAGCCCGAGGCCCATCGCGACCAGCCCGTCGATCTGCCACGTGACCTTGTGCCCGGCTTTTATCCGCTGCAGTCCGAAGTAGTGCACCCCGGCGCTGAGCACCGCCAGCAGCATGATCGTGGTACCGATCCACAGCGACGGGGCCACGAAACCGGAGCCCTCCCAGCGGCCCGATGAGTTGAGTGAGCGCAGGTAGAAATAGCTGAAGATGAAGCAGCCGAACAGGAACGTCAGCCCGCCGATGGCCAGCCGCGATCCGGACCAGGTCGCGTTGAGCGAGGACTCGTGGTAATAGCCCTCGTCCTCGGCTGCGGCCGCGCCCTCCGTCGATGCGGGTGGAACGATGTCAGTCATGGCTTAACCCTCCACCCCCCCGCTGGCTGGCGCGTAGGCACTGCCGATGACGCCGAGCGGCGGGTTCAGCTCGGCCACCGGGAGGGCGCCCTTGATGCCGTAGTCGTACGGACTGGACAGGATCACCGGGACCCGCTTGAAGTTTTCCGGCGGTGGCGGCGACGACAGCTGCCATTCCAGGCTGCGCGCCCGCCACGGGTTGCCGACCTCGGGTTCCCGCCAGAACAGCATGGACATGACGAAGTTGATCAGGAAGATGAGGATCGAGCAGCCCAGCAGGAACGCGTTGATCGAGACCCAGTCGTTGAGCGTCTCCAGGTTCCGCGCATACTCGAACACCCGGCGCGGCATGCCCGCCATACCGAGCGCGAACAAGGGCAGGAAGGTGGAGTTGAAGAAGATGAACATGGTCCAGAAGTGGATCTTGCCCAGCGTCTCGTTCAGCTTGATCCCGGTCATCTTCGGCAGCCAGTAGTAGATACCGGCCATGAACGCGAAGATCAGCCCGCCCATGATCGTGTAGTGGAAGTGCGCCATGACGAAGAACGAACCGTGCTCGGTCACGTCCGCAGGCACGTCCGACAGGAACACACCGCTGATCCCGCCGATCAGGAAGTTGAAGTAGAACGCCAGTGCGAACAGCATCGGGATGGAGAACCTGATCCTCGCCTTCCAGAACGTCCCCATGCCGACCAGGTAGATGAACCCGGTCGGGATGGAGATCAGCTCGGTGGTGAGCATGAACAGCGGCCGCATGTCCGGGTTGATCCCGCTGACGAACAGGTGATGCTGCCAGACAAAGAACGACAGGATGCCGACCCCGAGCATGCCCGCCGCCGCCACCTTGTAGCCGAACAGCGGCTTGCGGCAGAACACCGAGACGACCTCGGAGATGACGCCGAAGCCGGGCAAGGCCAGGATGTACACCTCGGGATGGCCGAAGAACCAGAACAGGTCCTCGTACAGGAAGCTGCTGCCGCCGAGCTGGTTGGTGAAGAACGCGGTCTGGAAGGTCCGGTCGGTGAGCCCCATGTAGCACGCCCCGACCAGCACCGGCACCGCCAGCACCTGCAGGAACGACACGGTGAACATCGACCAGACGAACATCGGCAGCCGGCTCCAGCGCAAGCCGGGCGCCCGGTAGTTGATGACCGTGACGATCATGTTGAAGCCGGCCAGGATCATCGAGATGCCCATCAGGCCGAACGCGAAGAAGTAGGCGTCCATACCCTGCGTGGCCTGGGTGGCCAGCGGCTCGTAGCCGGTCCAGCCGGTCGGGAACCCGCCCATCAGCACGGCCGACAGCAGGATGACATAGGCGGCCGGGGTCAGCCAGAAGCCGAGCGCCTCCAGCCGCGGGAACGCGACCCGCTTGGAGCCGATCAGCAGCGGCCCGAAGTACTGGCCGAACGGACCGAGGATGACCGAAGACATCATCATCATCATCATCGTGCCGTGCTCGCCGACCACCATCAGGTACTGCTCAGGGCCGATGAGGTGGTATGAGGGGGACAGCAGTTCGCTCCTGATCGCCATGGCGAACAGGCCGCCGGTCAGGAAGTAGGCAATCATGCCGTACAGGTACTGGATGCCCACGACCTTGTGGTCGAGGGTGTACCTGAAGTACTTGGCCGCGCCGCGCTCCTCGTGGCCGAGCAGCCGGGCCTCCTCGGGCAGTGGCCGGCCCAGCATCAGCCGGCCCAGGTCGTTGAACACGCCCAGGCCGGCCAGCCAGCCGATCACGCCAAAGGCGTAGCCGAGCACGATCGCCACGTCGTTGGTGTCGGACAGCGAACTGCGGGCGTAGTCACCGCCGAGGAAGTTGCCGAGCCAGTGGCCGAGGAAGTAGCCGATCACGGCCCCGATCAGGCCGGTGTGCACGCCCGGGCGCAGCCACCACGGCCGCCCGGCCCCGGCGACCTCGGGGCCGCGACCCGTGGGCTCCGCACGCTCCGGCTGGATCTCGATGGCCATCCCGTCACCCTTTCACCGACATCGTGGCGGACCTCGTGTGCGCCGCGGGCCGCGGCCGGTAGCGCGTCATGGCGTGACCGGGTTTCCGGGCCCGTAGTAGTAGCCCGCGGCACCGGTGATGCCGTCGACGTTGACGATCTGCTGGCCGAGCTGGGGGATTACCGTGGGGTCGTAGGTCAGCGCGTACGGCGGCAGCGCGGCGAGTATCCCGTTCGCCTGCTCCTTGATCCTTACGCCGGTCGCCCAGGACTCGAACGCGGACGGGGTGACGACGTCGCCGTTGTTGTACATGGCACCGTGCCAGATGCCGCACAGCTCGTTGCAGCGGACGATAAAGGTGCCCGTCTGCTTCGCGGTGGTGTAGGCCACGTTGTCCACGTCCGGGTTGGCGTCGGCCTTCACGCCCAGCGTGTAGGCCCAGAAACTGTGGATCACGTCCAGCGAGGTCACGTGGAACTCGATCGGGGTGTTCACCGGCAGGTAAAGCTCGGAGCTCTCGAAGCCGCCGAACTGCGGGTACCGGTACGTCCAGACCCACTGCTGGCCGATCACCTGGACCTGGAGCACGTCGTTCGTGCCGGGTGTCCAGGTCGAGCTCTGGGTTCCGGCCAGCGTCCAGATCGGCGACGGGCCCTCCCCGCCGCCGGCGCCGGCCGGCACGACGAGCTCGACCGTGCCGAACACGAACAGCCCGAGCACGATGGCCGAGGTGCCGGCGATCCAGGACAGCTGGACCTTGGTGTTGCCGTAGATCGGCTCGCCGTCGCTGTCGTCCCCCGGCCTGGCCCGCCAGGTCACGATCGCGTAGATGAAGTAGAGCAGGACGAAGATGATGACCGGCGCGGCGCTTACCGCCAGCACCGCGATGTCGAACTGCTGGCTCCGGGCGGAGTCGGACATGCGGCCCGGCGGCATGTGCGGGTACCAGACGAACCAGATGACGAGGCCGGCGGCCAGCGCCAGGACAAGCCAGATCCAGAACAGGCGCCAGCCGTGCCGTGGTTCGGGCGGCGCGTTCCCGCCGGCCGGTGCTGCCATCTCCGCCGAGCTCATGAGGACACCACGTCCATCTCACCCATCATGTAGCCGATGGTCTGCATGGGACCGCTGTTGCCGTCGAGGTAACCGCCGCCGCACGGGATCAGGCACTGCCATCTGTAGGTGCCAGTCTGACTGGGGGACATGAAGCTGAACGTCTCCAGCGAGTAAGGGTTGCCGCTCGGGGTGCAGGGCGAGGAGCTGCACAGGTTGTTCGCCGACAGCGCCGCGTTCGGCGAGGCGACCGGGACGAACAGGCCTAGATCCGGGATCGCGAACGAGTGCCCGACGTTGCAGTTTGACCAGGAGTTGATGTTCGACGTCGTTTGGTTGCTCAGGTACTCCTTGCCGTGCTGGTCGAACTGGGAGACGGTCACGGTGCCGCCGATCGTGCCCAGCACCTGGCTGAAGTAGTTGTTCCGCAGCGGCGTGCAGCCGTCGTAGCCGTAGATGGTCACGTTGACCTTCATGTTGGCCGGCACCGAGAACAGCGTCGTGTGCAGCCACTGCTTGCTCACCGGATCCTGGGTGTAATAGGACACCCAGTCCGGCCTGGTGGCGCTGTCGTTCTGCGGGTCTTCCTGGAGCACCACGTTGACCTGGCCGCCGGACGCCGTGTAGTGCACGATCGGCAGCTGGGTGGTGGCCGAGCCGATGTAATACACGCCGACGAATATCCCCAGCCCCACCACGATGAGGAAGGCTGCGGCCAGAGCCGCCGCCCGGGCCGCCACGGACACCGGATCACCACCTCGCTTCGATCTGCCCACAAGGACACATCCGGCCGTGCGGCAAATCTCGCTGCGCAGACCGGTACCTCTTGGGGTCGATCATCGTGTCGCCCGGCATCCCACGGCAACATCTGGTGTTGCGGATGACGAAATTGTCATGTGCGGCCGGCGGCCCGTACGCCTGTTTGTCCCCCTGATCAGGGAGGATGACCGGGCTTTAGCTGCCGGTCAGCGTAGAGCCGGCCGACACAATCGTTTGTGGCCCGCCGCGCCCGCTGCGCAGCGATACAGCGTCCCGGGCGCCGGGTATCCGCGCCCGGCTCAGGGACCTTATGATGGCGGCGGACCGGCCGCCCGCCAGCACGACACCGCGTGGCCTGCCCGTTCCAGGAGGAGCCCGATGACGGCAGGACCCACCGGCGGCATATCCACGCGACGCTCGGGATGGCCGGTGCTGCGCACCCCCCGGTGGATGCTCGCGGGCGGTGCGGTGCTGGTGGCTGGGCTGACGCTGGCCGCGCTTCCGCATCACCCGTCTACCTCAGAGCGCGTAACCGACCTGCGGGGAGTGGTGCAGACGATGACCGCCGGCATCGAGTCATGCGCTGGCGGCGTCAGCGAGTCGCTCACCGCGCTGCAGGAGATCCAGTCCGGGGCCAGCCACGACACCAAGACCGCGGTCAGCATCGCCGCCACCGGAGCGGCGAACTGCTCCCCGGCCAACAGCATGCCCATGGACGACCTCGTGCAGTACCAGCCGCCCGAGTCGCTGGCCTCCTTCCACCTGGACCAGACCGTGAACGATCTCGTTACCTGGGGGTTCCCGGACGCCCAGCGGGTGCAGATCGACGTCGCCACGGTGCTGACCGCCCGCACGCCGTCAGCGGTCAGCGCGGCCACCGCTCAGCTGCATCGTGACCAGCGCGTGCTGGACGCCGAGCGCGCCACCATCGACGCCATGATCAACGTGGCCAGCAAATCGCTGTCCGCCGGCGTGGCGCCGCCCACGCTGCCCAGCTGAGCCGCTCACCGGGCCGAGGCGCGGCGGCGGCCGCGCGCGGGGCGTTCCCACCCCCTGACGGCGGGAGGCGGCACGTCACCGCGGACTTCACCGGCGGGTCCGGAACCTTCTTTCAGCCAGGTGAGCACGGCGGTGAACACGACGGGGAGGAAGGAGACGGCGGCCGCCAGCCACAGCACGAAGGCGGTGATCTCCTGGTCGTCGACCGGCAGCAGGTGGCTGCCGCCGCGGTCGTAGGCATGCACCACGGAATGGCTCGCGAACCCCAGGATGTAGGCGATCACCCAGATGGACCACATGACCAGCACCGCGACGCAGGCGCGCTGGGGACGCGGGAGGCGCGGCGGCAGCGGCGGCGAGTGAATCAGTTCCAGCCAGAGCCCGATGCCCGCGGCGCACAGCGTCGCGGCCTCCGGCACGGCCAGGACTGGATAACGGGCCAGCCCGTCGAGAACCGGTGGCAGCCACCAGACCAGGCAGATCACCACCCAGGCGATCGGGTAGCCCAGGGCGGCTACGAACGGCGGCCGGCGCCACCCGGCCTCCGCCCGCCGCACAAGGCGGTCCGCGCCGCGGTCCGCGCCGCGGTCCGGGCCGCGGTTAGCGCCGCGCGGAAACAGGCGCCAGGGCGCTCCGTACACGACAAGTACCGGGGCGGCCAGGGCGAATACACAGAACCGGACTGCCTCGACGAACAGGTACCGCCGTGCGAGCACCTCCAGCGGCGGTACCAAGCTGGCGGCGACGAGCGCGACCGCAGCCACCGCGAGCCAGCGCCGCGGGCGGTACGGCGCCGCCGCCAGGTGACCGATCTGTCTCGCGTCCACGAGACGAAACCTAACGCGGTGCCGGGCCGGACACCAGGGCAAGAATTGCAATCGATTGTGTGACAGGGCCGTAACGGATGAGCCCCACTGCGGGGCTGTGGCTTGACCTCCGCGAAGGTCGCGGGCACGATCGCAGCTGGAGGGGATACGCGAGCTGCACAGGTTCAGATCCGGCTAGGAGAGTCGAGCCGCCGGAGTTGGCACGTCGAGAACCGAGGTGGCGGACACTATGTTGCCCCATATGGCGGCACGGGCCCCGGTGGGCTATGAGCCGCGCCCAGCCGCCCAGCGGATCCTCGTGGTCGACGACGAACCCAATATCCGTTCGTTCGTCAGCAGGGCGCTGGTGGCCGCCGGGTACCTGACCGACTTCGCGAGCACCGGCACCCAGGGTCTGCAGCAGGCGCTGGAAGGTCACTACGACCTGATCATCCTGGATCTGGTCATGCCCGACATGACGGGCCGCGACGTCCTGGATCGGCTGCTGTGCGACCGGCCGGAGCAGACGATCATGGTGCTGTCCTGCCTGGCTGACGTGGCGACCAAGGTCGACTGCCTGGAGCGGGGGGCCCAGGACTACCTGACCAAGCCATTCTCACTGGCCGAGCTCTTGGCCCGGGTGCGGGTCAGGCTGCGCGCGGATGCGCATCCGCGCGACGATCCCCGGGCGGGCGAGGTGATCCGGACCGCCGAGCTCACCCTGGACGTGGGCCGGCTGGTCGCGGACATCGGCGAGGGCCCGGTACCGCTGACGCGGCTGGAGTTCCTGCTGCTGCGGGAGCTGGCCGAACATGCCGGGAAGTCCGTCACCAAGGGCGAGCTGCTGGCCAGCGTGTGGGGATACGACTTCGACCCCGGCTCTAACATCGTCGACGTGTGTGTGCGGCGGTTGCGGTCGAAGCTCGGCTTCGACCTGATCAAGACGGTGCGCGGGGAGGGCTACCAGCTTGCCGACGGCTTATGACGCCGCGGCGGGCCAGCTGTCCAGGCTCGGCCGGTCGGTGATCAGGCTGCGCTGGCCGTACCGGCCGGGCCTGCTCGACGCCGGCTGGGCGGTCTTCTCGACCGTCAGCCTGACCGCTATCTTCGCCTTCCCGCACTGGGAAACCATCCCCTTCCACCTGATCTGGATCAGCTTCACGCTGCTGTACGGATTCCGCATCTGGACCGTCCAGCCCACGCTGTGGGTCCTGGCCGCGGTCATGGTGGCGACCGCGGCCGGTATCGGCCTGGACGTGGACCGCGGCGCCGAGCCGATCGCCGAGCTGACGGAGGTGCCGCTGATGGCGGCCATGTTCGGCGCGATGGTCTGGCACGCCCGGCGCAAGATCGCCGCGGAGCAGGAATCGCACCGGGTGGGCGAAGAGAACGCCAGGCTGCTGGCCACCCAGCGACGGTTCCTGCAGGACGCCTCGCACCAGCTCCGCACGCCGATCACCATCGCGCTGGGCCACGCCGAGCTGCTGGCCGACGGCCTGACCGGCCGTCAGGAGGGACACGACATCCAGGTGGTGCTGGGCGAGCTGAACCGGCTGCGCCGGATCGCCGAGCGGCTGCTGGTCATCGCGGCCGCCGAAGGCCCGGAGTTCCTGCACCTGGAGCCGGTCGCGCTGGACAGCTTCACCATGGAGATCCTGCGCCGGTGGCGTCCGACCGCCGACCGGTGCTGGCAGCTGGGCCGCCTGGACCAGGCCACGGTGCAGGCCGACCGGGAGCGGCTCGGCCTGGCCGTCGACGCGCTGCTGGAGAACGCCGTCCGGCACACCGGGACCGGTGATGTCATAAAGTTGTCGGTCATGGCGGGCGGATACGGCAGGCCCGTCCGCGTTGTGGTCGCGGACGCCGGGCAGGGCATCCCGCCCGAGCTGCTGCGGCACATCTTCGACCGGTTCCGCAGCGGGGACAGCGGGCACCCGCGCGGCACCGGCCTGGGCCTGGCCCTGGTCCGCGCGGTGGCCCGGGCCCACGGCGGTGACGTCGTGGTCCGCAGCCGCCTGAACCACGGCAGCGACTTCGAGCTGCGGCTGCCCGCGCCCACCGAGCCGTCGGCCGCGCCCGGGGCTGGGCTGGTGGCCGGACCCGCGGGCGCCGACGCGGCCGGTGACAAGCTGGTGAGGAAGCCATGACCGAAGGCACTCCGCAGCAGGGCGGGGCCGGCCCGAGCCTGCAGACCGAGAGCGGGACGGGTCCGCGGACCGGCAGCGGCACGGGTGCGCAGACCTGGGGCGGCGCGCTCGGCGAGGTGTGGCAGTCGGCGGTCCGGCACAAGCTGATCGCGGCGCTGATCGCGGTGTGCGTGGCCGGTTCGCTGATCGGCCTCGGGCTGGCTGGCTCGGGCTCTGGTGGGGCCGCCCAGGCCGCCGACCCGGTCGCGCCTTCGTTCCGGCTGGCCGCCCTCGGCCATTCCGGGCAGGTCTCGCTCAGCGCCTACGCCGGCAGGCCGCTGATTGTGAACTTCTTCGCGTCCTGGTGCGGCCCGTGCCAGCAGGAGACCCCGCTGCTGGCCACGTTCTACCGCGACGAGCAGGGCCAGGTGGCCGTGGTCGGGCTGGACGAGAGCGACGTGATGAGCAACGCGCTGTCCTTTGCCCGGTCAAAGGGCGTCAGCTACCCGATCGGCTGGGATCCGGGGCTCAGCGCGGCGTCCGCCTACGGGGTCGTCGCCCTGCCGCAGACGTTCTTCCTGGACGCGAAGCACCGCATCGTCAACCGGGTCTTCGGCGCGGTCACGCAGGCCGAGCTCAACAGGGGCATCGCGCTGGCGACGGGATCGACGCGAGGGTGACACCGACCCGCACGGACCCGCCCTAGGCCACGCAGACCACGGACCTGGGCAAGCTCGACGCGGAACGGGCCGCGATCTACTCGATCCTGCGATCGGCCGAGAACGCGACCGGCGACCACGCCGCGCTGCCCAGCCTGCCGTCCTAAGGACGCGGGCTTCCTCGACTTGCTGGCCGCGCCCGCCGCCCCGGTCAGCCCGTAGACGATGCCGCCGTGCCACAGGCCGCTCAGCACCGCGGGGAAGATCCCGCCGCCGGTGACCACGGAGAGCACCAGCGCGATGGCCGCGCAGGCCACCGCGGGCATGACGGCAAAGCGCCACGGATTGCTCCGGGCCCAGCGGATGGCCCGGCCCGGTTTGGCGCGCCACAGGGCCCCGGCCGCGGCCACCACGAAGAAGGCCACCGCTCCCAGGGCCACCGAACCGCTCAGCGCCCCCAGGCCGAGGCTGGTTCCGATGAGGTGCAGGCCCAGGTCGCCCACGGCGACCACCGTGCCGGTGGCCGCGGCGGCGCCCCACGGGGCCCCGGACATGGCCGCGCTGGAGATCGACATCTCCTCGCGCCGGGACAGGTCCTGCTCGTTGCGAGCCGGTGCGGACATCAATACCCCTTGCCCTTCGGGCACCTACCGCGATACTCACGTCATATCGCGTCTTGCAGGCAGCGTACCACCCCGCTGGCCGTGGACCGGTCGCGGCGCGCGGGTTATCCGTTGGGCGGACGGCCGGAAGCGGGTCAGGCGATGATGGCGAACCAGGAGGAGCGGCAGCGGCGATCTCGTCGGCGTAGGGGCCGACGCGGCTGGCGGGCGGACCGTCCGGCGGCATAGGCGATCGGGGCATACCCTGGTCTGGTTAAGGACGAGGATGATGCGCGAGAACCAGAGCGATAGCGAGGACGGCTGGCCGCGGCCCGGCGAGTACATCTCCCCCTGGGCGTCGCGCGAGGCGGACGAGGCGCCACCCGGCGGGTCCGGCCAGGCCCCGCACCCGGACGACGGGACGTCGGGGTCCATTGCCTTCGGCGGGCCGACCAGCGAACCGCGCGGTTCGGCCGACCAGCGGTGGTACGTGGCACCTGGCTACGGGTCGGCGGGGCCGGGCGGCTACGGGTCGGCGGGGACGGGCGGTCCTGGCTTTCCTGGCGAGCTGCCGCCGGAGCGGCGGAGGGGCAGGCGCGGGGGGCACTGGCTGGTGTACCTGACCGTGGCAGCGCTGGCGGCGGGGGTTGGCGCGGGGCTCACGGCGGCGCTGGATGGCGTCGGCCCGGCGGCGCCGGGCCCCATCTCCTCGCGGGACATCCCGACGCCGAGCGACAACGCGGCAGGCAGCGGAACCCTCAACCAGGCCGCCGTGGAGCGGAAGGTCAAGCCGGGCCTGGTCGACGTCACCGCCACGCTCAAATATGACAGCGAGACGGCCGAGGGGACGGGGATGATCCTGTCCGCCTCCGGCCTGGTGCTGACCAACAACCACGTGATCGACGGGGCCACCAGCGTCACCGCGACCCTGGTCGACTCGGGCAGGCCGTACCAGGCCAGGGTGGTGGGCTACGACAGCAAAGATGACGTCGCGCTGCTCCAGCTCATCGGGGCGGCGGGCCTGCCCACGGTCAGTTTCGGCAACTCCGCGCAGGTCAAGGTGGGCGCGGCGGTGCTGGCGCTGGGCAACGCCGACGGGCGTGGCGGCGTGACGCCCGCCGCGGGCATCATCAACGGGCTGAACCGCTCCATCCAGGCCAGCGACGCGGGCTCGGATACCACCGAGGACCTGAACCACATGCTGGAGACCGACGCGCTGATCCAGCAGGGCGACTCGGGCGGCGCGCTGGCCAACAGCACAGGCCAGGTCATCGGCATGGTCACCGCGGCCAACACCGGCTCGGACGGCGGGACGGGCGGCACCACCGGGTTCGCCATCCCCATCGACAGCGCCCTGATCATCGCCCGCGAGATCGCCGCCGGGCAGGCCGGCCCGACCGTGTACATCGGCCTGCCCGGCTTCCTGGGCGTCGAGGTCGGGCAGAGTGCCAGCCCCAACCCGGTGCAGCAGGCCCTCGACCAGCGGCGTTCGGACAACAGCCCGGGCCCCCCGGGGGGCTCCGGCAGCAGCTGCCTGACCGGCGGCCAGCCGCCCGGCGTGCCGTCCAGCATCGCGCCCGCCCGCACCGGCGCGCTCATCGTGGGCATCTTGTGCAACACCGCGGCCGACTCCCGGGGCCTGGTGCCCGGTGACGTGATCACCGCGGTCGACGGCCAGGCCATCACCACGCCCGGCTCGCTGACCAGCATCACGGCCGAGTACCACCCGGGCGACGTGGTCAAGGTCAGCTGGGAGAGCATCAGCGGCGCCCGGTACACCAGCTCGATCACGCTGGGCAGCGGCCCGGCCCGCTAGGCGGCCTCAGCCAGCGGCCAGGAGCCCAGCCAGGTGCGGAGCCGGGCCTCGCACTCGGCGATGGTGGCCGTCTGCACGTACTCCCCCGCCGTGTGCGCGATCTCCGGCAGGCCCGGACCGTAGTTCACCGCCGGGATGCCGAGCGCGGCGAACCGGGCCACGTCGGTCCAGCCGAGCTTGGCCCGCGGGGTCCCGCCCACGGCGGCCGCGAACGTGGCCGCGGCACCCTGGTCCAGGCCGGGTCGCGCGCCCTCGGCCACGTCGACCACGGTCACCGGCCAGCCGGCGAACACGGACCGCACGTAGTCCTCCGCCGCGGCGGCGTCCCGGTCCGGCGCGAACCGGTAGTTGACCGTGACCACGCATTCGTCCGGGACCACGTTCCCGGCCACGCCGCCCCGGATCCCGACCGCGTTCAGGCCCTCGTGGTAGCGCAGCCCGTCCACCTCGGGTTCCCGGGCCACGTAAGCCCGCAGCAGCTCGAGGAGGCCGGCCGCCTCGTGGATCGCGTTGCGGCCCATCCAGGAGCGGGCGGTGTGCGCCCGCTGGCCGGACGCGGTCACCTCGGCGCGCAGGGTGCCCTGGCAGCCGCCTTCGATCTCGCCCGAGGTCGGCTCCATCAGCACGGCGAAGTCGCCGGCCAGCAGTTCGGGACGCTCGCGGCTGAGCCGCAGCAGGCCGTTGCGCTCGGCCGCGACTTCCTCGCAGTCGTAGCAGACGTAGGTCACGTCCCTGGCCGGCCCGGTCAGCGCCGCGGCCAGCCGCAGCTGCACGGCCACCCCGGACTTCATATCGCTGGTCCCGCAGCCGAACAGCCGGGGGCCATCCACCCGGGACGGCAGGTTGCCCGCCACCGGGACGGTGTCCAGGTGCCCGGCCAGGATGACCCGCTCGGCCCGCCCGAGCTCGGTGCGGGCCACGACGGTGTGGCCGTGGCGGCTTACGGCCAGGTGCGGCAGCGGCCGCAGCGCGGCCTCGACGGCGTCCGCGATCGGCCCTTCCTCGCCGCTGACCGAGGGGATGTCGACCAGCGCCGCGGTCAGCGCCGCCCCGTCAAGCTCCAGGTCCAAAGCGTCCATCCGGCCAGCATAGAGATCAGGCGGGAGCGGAGGGGCTGGCGGCGGGCAGGGCGCGGGCGGCGGCGCGCAGCGCGGTCACGATCACCGCCACCGAGGGCCGGGGCATGCTGGCCGTGCGGGCCACGGCATGGATGTCCCGGGCCAGGTCCAGGCCGTGCGGCAGGTCCCGGACGGCGACCCGGCGCTCGCCCGCGGCCACGGCCAGCCGGGGCAGGATGGCGATGCCGATGCCGCGCGCCACCAGGCTCACGATCGTGGACATGCCCTCGAACTCCGACAGCACCGGCGGGGTCACGCCCACCGCGGCCAGCAGCCGGTCGACCGCCTGCCGGGACGACTCGCTGGCCGGCGCGGCCAGCCACGGCTCGTGCCGCAGCGCCCGCAGGTCGACGGCCCGGGCCGGGTCGGCGGCGTGATGCGCGCGCGGCACCACCAGCACCAGCCGGTCGCGGATGAGGTGGTAGCAGGACAAGATGGATCCGCCCGTCTCGATCTCGTCGGCCAGCCGGCCGGTCCAGTCGTCCACGATGGCCACGTCCACCTCACCGGACCGCACCTGGCGCAGCCCTTCGTGCGCCCCGGTCTGCCGCAGCACCAGGTTCAGCCTCGGGTGGGCGCGCAGGCTGCGGGCCAGGGCCGGCGCGAAGGCCACGGCCGCCGAGGGGAACGCGGTGGCCACCACCCGCCCGGCCGGCTCGGCGGCCCGGGCCGACAGGTCGGTCTCTGCCGCCTCGACCATGGCCAGGATCCGTTCGGCGTGCGCGGCCAGCCGGCGGCCCGCGTCGGTCAGCTCGGCCCGGCGGGCGGTCCGGTCCAGCAGCGCGGTGCCCGCCTCGCGTTCCAGCGCGGCCAGTTGCTGCGATACCGCCGACGGCGTGTAGCCGAGGAAGGCGGCGGTCTTGGCGATGCTGCCGCGCGCGGCGAACTCGGTCAGCAGGCGCAGCCGGTGCAGGTCGAGCATAAGAAAATCTTACTCTCGGCAATAGATATCGCAGCTTGCTCTAATGGTATAAACAGCATTAACTGGAGCAGTTGACAGGGCCGTCAGCGAAGGCGGGGAATCAGCCCTGCCGTGGCGTTCACCCCGCTGATGACCGTTTGTCCGCCGATCCCGCAGCTAGGATGTGCCTGCTCCGTGGCTCTTGCCGCTACCCCTTTGCGTCCGCTTCCGTCTTCTTCTCCCGCCACGGGCCAGCTGGGCCCCGCGCTTGTTCCCGTTTCCGCCACGCTCGCCGCCAACGAGACCCTCGAGGCCCGCCGCCGCCGGGGCGAGCCCGTGCTGCCGATGGCGTTCGGCGAGGCCGGGCTGCCCGCGCACCGGCTGCTGCGCGAGGAGCTGGCCCGCGCGGCGGGCCATACCTCCTACGGCCCGGTGGCCGGCCGCACCGAGCTGCGGGAAGCCGCCGCCGGCTACTGGGGCCGGCGCGGCCTGCCCACCGACCCGGACGCGGTGGTCTGCGGCCCGGGCAGCAAGGCCCTGCTGTTCGGCCTGATGGCGGCGATCGGCGGCGACGTCGCCGTGACCCGGCCGAGCTGGGTCAGCTACGCCGCGCAGGCCAGCCTGGCCGGGGGTTCGGCCCGGTTCGTGCCCGGCTCGGCGGGCGTGCCCGAGGCCAGGGAACTGGACCGTACGGTGGCGCTGGCCCGGGCGGCCGGCCGCCCGGTCCGCTCGGTGATCATCACGCTGCCCGACAACCCGACCGGCAGGCTGGCCCCGCCCGCCGCCGTCCGCGCCCTGTGCTCGGTGGCCGAGCGCCACGACCTGATCATCATTTCCGACGAGATCTACCGGGACCTGGTCTTCGATGATGTGTCCGTCCCGGCCAGCCCGGCGTCCACTTGTCCCGAACGGGCCGTGGTGACCACGGGCCTGAGCAAGAACCTCGCCCTCGGTGGCTGGCGCCTCGGGGTGGCCCGGCTGCCGGACAGCGGGCTGGGCCGCGAACTGCAGGCCCGGCTGCTCGGCGTGGCCAGCGAGATCTGGTCGGCCGCGGCCGGGCCGGTGCAGCAGGCCGCCGCGCTGGCCTTCAGCGAGCCGCCGCCGGTGACCGAACGCGTCGCGCTCAGCCGCCGCCTGCACGCCAGCGTGGCCCGGGCCGTCGCGGACCGCTTCGCCGCCGCCGGCGCCACGGTGCCCGCGCCGCAGGCCGCGTTCTACGTGTACCCGGACTTCACCCCGCTGGCCGGTCTGCTGCTGCGGCGGCACGGCATCACCAGCGACCAGGACCTGGCCGACCTGCTGCTCAAGGCGTACGGCGTCGGGGTGCTGCCGGGCAGCGCGTTCGGCGAGGCCAGCAAGCGGCTGCGGCTGCGGGTGGCCACCGGCATGCTCTACGGCGAGACCGACGCGGAGCGGAACGCGGCGCTGAACGACGCCGACCCGTGCTCGCTACCCTGGATCGCGGCCGCCCTCGGCCGCCTGGAAGAGGTCCTTACCGACCTGACGCGTTAGCCCCCGGCGGGGCCCGGCGGGTTAAAGGGGGGACGGGAAGTCCCCCCTTTGCGGGGGCCCCGGGGGGTACGGGGGGCCGGGCAGGCCCCCCGTGATCGGGGGGGTCACCGGGGGGGTCGTCCCCCCGGGGGAAATACACCAGCTCGGGGCGCTTGGGCGGCAGGCCGTCGCCGCTGGAGGTGCCGCCCAGCCGGCGCCGCGCCCAGGGCATCGCGTATTCCCTGGCCCAGCGGGCGTCCTGACGGCGGGCGGCCAGCCAGGCCGAGGACCTGGTGAGCTGCCCGCCATCCTGGTCAGCAGGGCCGGCGGCGGGCGGCAGCGGTTGCCGCCAGTCCCCGTCGGCCGGCAGGCCCAGTACCTCGCAGGTGCGCAGGGCCACCTTCTGGTGGCCCGCGCCGGCCAGGTGCAGCCGGTCCGCGCTCCAGGCCCGCGCGTCCTTGAGCGCCCGCATCGACCACAGGTCGACCAGGTCGCAGCCGCGAGCGTCGGCGATCGCGCGCAGGTGCATGTCGTAGGCGGCGATCCGGCCCCGCAGCAGGCGGATCACCGGGAAGATACGCGGATCGAAGCCGGTGAAGATGAGCACCCGGCAGCCGACCGCCTGCAGCGCGGCCACCGCCGGATCGAACTGCGCGGCCAGCTCGTCCACGTCGGACCCGCGCAGGATGTCGTTGCCGCCCGCGGCCAGGCTGACCAGGTCCGGGGCCAGCTCAACGGCCCGCGGCACCTGCTCGGCCACC
This sequence comes from uncultured Actinomycetes bacterium, assembly GCA_963835775.1. Taxonomy (GTDB): domain Bacteria; phylum Actinomycetota; class Actinomycetes; order Streptosporangiales; family Streptosporangiaceae; genus Palsa-504. The sequence continues at coordinate 235,943 of CAWIHB010000025.1, forward strand.
ACCTCGGGCAGCCGCTTGCCGCGGATGGCCAGGTTGGCGTACCGGAATCCGGGTACCTGGCCGGCCAGCACGGCGGCCACCCGGTCGGCCCAGCCGATGAACCCGCCGTCCGGGTCCGGGTCCTTGAGCCCTTCGGTAAAGCTGTCGCCCAGGGCCGCAAAGGAGCCGATCTCGGCTCCGGGGTCTGGTTGGCGCATCCTGCCCATGATGCCATCCCGTACCGGGACGGACGCGGGCACCACGGCCCGTTCGGCATAACGAGGATGGCCAGCGGAGTACGGCGGGGTGGCGGGGGCGGCCGGACGGGGCACGGGCAGACTTGACCTCGTGACCTACGTCGAATCACCGGTGCCCGCGTTCCTGTTCGACCTGGACGGGACGCTCATCGACAGCGTGTACCAGCACGTCATCGCGTGGCGGTCGGCCCTGTCGGCCATCGGCGTCGACCTGTCGGTGTGGCGGATCCACCGGCGGATCGGGATGAGCGGCGGGCTGTTCGTGTCCGCGCTGCTGCGCGAGACCGGGCGGTCGCTGTCGGCGGCCGACATCGAGGCGCTGCAACTGGCGCACGCGGCGGAGTACCGAGCCCAGATGGATTCGGTGACCGCGCTGCCCGGGGCGCGGGAGCTGCTCGGCTTCCTGACCGGGGCCGGTGTCCGGTGGGCCATCGCGACCAGCGGGTACTCGGCGACCGCGCGGCCCGCGCTGGCCCTGCTCGGGCTGCCCGAGGACACCCCGATGGTGACCCGCGACCTGGTGCGTCACGCCAAGCCCGACCCGGACCTGTTCCTGGCCGCGGCGGCCGAGCTGGGGGTGGAGCCCGGGCACGCGATGGTGGTCGGGGACAGCGTATGGGACCTGCTGGCCGCCCGGCGGGCCGGGGCGCTCGGGGTCGGGCTGATGTCCGGCGGGTACGGGCGGGAGGAGCTCGAGCGGGCCGGCGCCTACCGGGTCTACGCCGACCCGGCCGAGATGCTGGCCCGGCTCGACGAGCTCGGCGTGCGCGCCGACGGCTGATCCCGTCAGGCCCGTGCGACCCGCTGATCACGCGGGCCACAGGCGGCCTCAGATGTTCGCCAGCAAGCCGTTAGGAGGTCGCTAGCGACGGCTCCTTTTTCCGCGAGTAGAGATTAAATGGAGGGGTAGGCGGACAGGGGCCGTCCGGAGGGAAGGCGCGCCCCGAGTTAGGCCCCTGAGTTAGGCCCCTGAGTTAAGCAGGGAGGCGAGTTGCGGTGGCCGTACGTCGGGTCATCGTTGGCGTAGACGGTTCGCTCGGCAGCCTGCAGGCACTGCGGTACGCAGAGACCGAGGCGCGGCAGCGGGACGTGCCGCTGGTGCCGGTGATCGCCTGGGTCCCGCCGGGCGGGGATATGGCCGAACGCAGGCATTCCTCGCCCTACCTGCGCAAGATCTGGCGCGAGGCCGCCTGGGAGCGGCTGCGCGCGGCGTTCGATGACGGCCTGGGCGGGATGCCCGCCGACCTGCGCGTCGAGCCGCACGTCGAGCGGGGCGACACCGGCCCCGTGCTGGTGGACATCGCCAGCCAGCCCGACGACCTGCTGGTCATCGGGACCGGCCGACGGGGCAGGCTCAGCCGGCTGCTGCGCGGCTCGGTCGGGCGTTACTGCCTGGCCCACGCCAGGTGCCCGGTGCTGGCCATACCGCCGTCGGCGCTGATGGACGAGATCGGGCACGGGCTGCGGGCCTGGCATCGCCGCCACGTTCTGCTGCCGGGCAGCTTAACTCCGCCCGGCGCGCATGGGTTCCGTTAGGAACCTGGGCGCGGCCGCATGGGTCCTGCAAGGCCGCTGATATTGGGGTGCCCCCAGACCGTTAACTAGGGATGTGCGTCCGGGCTTCAGGGTGCCCGGAACGCTGTCACCAGCGGTTCATCACTAGGAGTCACCGTGCCGTGGTACCTGACGGACTGGTTCTACGTGGTCCTGACGATCGTCGTCTTCGCCGTCCTGCTCCTCATCTTGAAGGGGATTGAGACCTTTGAGCGCTGAGAACTGGATCGGCCTGATCGGTGGCATCGTGCTGACGATCTACCTGTTCGTGGCCCTCGTCCTTCCTGAGAGGTTCTGATGAGTTCGACGCTCGCGGGCTGGCTGCAGTTCCTGCTGCTGTTCGCCGCCCTGGCGGCGTGCTACATCCCGCTCGGCAACTGGATCGCGCGCATCTTCACCGACTCCAAGCACTGGCGGGTGGAGCGCGGCATCTACAAGCTGACCGGGATTGACCCGGAAGCCGACATGCGGTGGACCGTCTATGTACGCTCCATCCTGGCCTTCTCGCTCGTCGCCGTGCTGTTCGTGTACCTGATCGAGCGGACCCAGCACTGGCTGTTCTGGGCGGTCGGGATGGCGAACGTCCCGACGGACACGGCGTGGAACACGGCCGTCTCGTTCACCACGAACACCAACTGGCAGAATTACGCCGGCGAAGCGACCATGGGCTACCTGACCCAGCAGGGCGCGCTGATGGTGCAGCAGTTCTTTTCGGCCGCGGTCGGACTGGCGGTCGCGATCGCGATGATCCGCGGCTTCACCCGGTCCCGGACCGACCGGCTGGGCAACTTCTGGGTCGACGTGACCCGCGGCATTGTCCGGCTGCTGATCCCGCTGGCGGTCATCGGCTGCCTGGTCCTGGTGGCCAGCGGGGCGATCGAGAACCTGGCCAACTACCACACGATCACCACGCTGTCCGGTGCCCACCAGACCATCCCCGGCGGCACGGTGGCCTCGCAGGAAGCCATCAAGGACCTGGGCAACAACGGGGGCGGCTGGTTCAACACCAACGCGGCCCACCCGTTCGAGAGCCCGAATCCGTTCACGAACATCTTCATCGTCTTCATGCTGTTGCTGATCCCGTTCGCCACGCCGCGGGCGTTCGGCAAGATGGTCGGTGACAACCGGCAGGGCTACGCGCTGGTCGCCGTGATGGTGATCATCTGGGCGGCGGCGGTCGGCGGGATCAGCCTGTTCGAGGCCCACCTGGGCACCGCCGGAGCCGCGCCCCAGCTCGCGCACGGCGCGATGGAGGGCGTGGAGGTGAGAACCGGCACGCCGGGCTGCTCGGTGTTCGCGGCGTCGACCACGGTGACCTCCACCGGCTCGGTGAGCTGTTTCCATGATTCGCTGACGCCGTTCGGCGGCGGCATCGCGCTGTTCGACATCGCGCTGGGCGAGGTCGCGCCGGGCGGGATCGGGGCCGGCATGTACGGCATCCTGGTGCTGGCCATGGTCACGGTGTTCGTGGCCGGGCTGATGGTGGGCCGGACGCCGGAGTACATCGGCAAGAAGATCCGGCCGACCGAGATGAAGTACGCGTCGCTGTACTTCCTGACCCTGCCGGTGGTGATCCTGACCATGTCGGCGATCGCGATCGGCACCAAGTGGGGCCAGAGCGCGATCTTCAATCCCGGGCCGCACGGGCTGACCGAGGTCGTGTACGCGTACGCCTCGCAGGCCAACAACAACGGGTCGGCCTTCGCCGGCCTGGGCACGGCGGCGCCGTTCTACCAGATCACCGGCGGCATCACCATGCTGCTCGGCCGGTTCGCGCCGGAGATCTTCGCCCTGGGCCTGGCCGGGTCGCTGGCCAGACAGGCGCCCACCCCGGCCAGCGCCGGGACGCTGGATACCAGGACGCCGCTGTTCGTCGGCATGCTCGTCGGCGTGATCCTCATCCTCGTCGGCCTGACCTACTTCCCCGCGCTCGCGCTGGGCCCGTTCGCAGAAGGCCTCCATTGAGCGCCATTCAGTACCGGCTAGCGAGTAGGGGGCGGCGCCGGTTTCGCGGCGCCCCCTGCGAGCGGCCGGTGACCCACCTACGGCGAGAACCACAACGGGATCTGAATGGTCCGAATGTTCAAGGAGCACTGCACTGATGTCTGTGACAACTGAGAGCCCGGGCACCCCCGCGCCGGCCGCCCACCCGCAGGCGGCCAGCGAGCCGCGGCGGGTCGGCGGTGGCCTGCTCGACCCGAAGATGCTCTGGAGGTCGACCCCGGACGCGTTCAAGAAGCTGGACCCGCGGGTCCAGGTCAAGAACCCGGTCATGTTCGTGGTCGAGGTCGGCGCCCTGCTGTGCATGTACACGGCAATCCGTTCGTCCTCGGCGTTCAACTGGACCATCGTGGTCTGGCTGTGGCTGACCGTGGTCTTCGCCAACCTGGCCGAGGCGGTGGCCGAGGGCCGCGGCAAGGCCCAGGCCGACACGCTGCGCCGGGCCAAGCGCGAGACGATGGCGCGCCGCCTGACCAACTTCAAGCCCGGGATCGACCCGTCGGCGCTGCACGAGGAAGCGGTGCCCGGCACGGGTCTGACCCTCGGCGACTACGTGGTGGTCGAGGCCGGCCAGGTCATCCCCGGCGACGGGGACGTGGTCGAGGGTGTCGCGTCGGTGGACGAGTCGGCCATCACCGGCGAATCCGCCCCGGTCATCCGCGAGTCCGGCGGTGACAGGTCCGCGGTCACCGGCGGCACCACCGTGCTGTCCGACCGGATCGTGGTCAAGATCACCTCCAAGCCGGGCGAGACGTTCATCGACCGGATGATCGCCCTGGTCGAGGGGGCCAAGCGGCAGAAGACGCCGAACGAGATCGCGCTGAACATCCTGCTCGCCGCGCTGACCATCATCTTCATGCTGGCCGTGATCTCGCTGCAGCCGATAGCGTTCTACTCCAAGGCGCCGCAGACGCTGGTCATCCTGGTCGCCCTGCTGGTGGCGCTGATCCCGACCACGATCGGCGCGCTGCTTTCCGCGATCGGCATCGCCGGCATGGACCGGCTGGTGCAGCGCAACGTGCTGGCCATGTCCGGCCGCGCGGTGGAGGCGGCCGGCGACGTGAACACCCTGCTGCTGGACAAGACCGGCACCATCACCATCGGCAACCGGCAGGCCACCGAGTTCCTGCCGGTGGGCGGGGCCACCGCGGCCGAACTGGCCGACGCGGCCCAGCTGTCCTCGATGGCCGACTACACGCCGGAGGGCCGTTCGATCGCGGTGCTGGCCAAGAACGAGTACGGGCTGCGCGAGCGGCACGAGGGCGAGCTGACGGGTGCGGAGTTCGTCGAGTTCAGCGCGCAGACCCGGATGAGCGGCATCGACCTGGCCGACGGGCGGCAGGTCCGCAAGGGTGCCTCCAGCGCGGTCCAGCAGTGGATCCGCGACAACGGGGGTACCGTGCCGGCCGACCTCGGGCCGCTGGTGGACGGCATCTCGGGGGCCGGCGGCACCCCGCTGGTAGTGGCCGAAAAGCCTGCCACCGGGCCGGCCCAGGCCCTGGGCGTGATCCATCTCAAGGACATCGTCAAGGAGGGCATCGCCGAGCGGTTCGCGGAGATGCGCAAGATGGGCATCAAGACCGTCATGATCACCGGCGACAACCCGCTAACGGCCAAGGCCATCGCGGACGAGTCCGGGGTGGACGACTTCCTGGCCGAGGCGACGCCGGAAGACAAGATGGCGCTGATCCGCAAGGAGCAGCAGGGCGGCCATCTGGTCGCGATGACCGGGGACGGCACCAACGACGCGCCGGCGCTGGCCCAGGCCGACGTGGGCGTGGCCATGAACACCGGCACCTCGGCCGCCAAGGAGGCCGGGAACATGGTGGACCTGGACTCCAACCCGACCAAGCTCATCGAGATCGTGGAGATCGGCAAGCAGCTGCTCATCACCCGGGGCGCGCTGACCACCTTCTCCATCACCAACGACGTGGCCAAGTACTTCGCGATCATCCCGGCCATGTTCTCGGCCGTGATCCCGCAGCTGGGCAAGCTGAACATCCTGCACTTGTACAGCCCGAAGTCGGCGATCACCTCGGCGATCATCTTCAACGCGCTGATCATCGTGGCGCTGATCCCGCTGGCGCTGCGCGGCGTGCGGTACAGGCCGGCCTCCTCGCAGTCGATGCTGCGCCGAAACCTGGTGGTCTACGGCGTCGGCGGGCTGATCATCCCGTTCATCGGCATCTGGGCCATCGACCTGATCGTCCAGCTCATCCCCGGATTTGGTAAGTGATCGGCATGAACCGCCTTCCCGTCATCGTCAGGCAGCACATCGCGGGGTTCCGCATCCTGCTGGTGTTCACCGTGATCTGCGGGTTCGTCTACCCGCTGGTCATGCTGGGCGTCGCCCAGGTGGCCTTCCACAACAAGGCCAACGGCTCGCTGGTGAGCTACAACGGCCACGTCGTGGGGTCGGGCCTGCTGTGCCAGGAGTTCGTCGACGCCAAGGGCAACCCGCTGCCGCAGTACTTCCAGCCCCGGCCCTCCGACGCGGTGGTCAGCGGCGAGAAGAACGACTACGGCTGCGACCCGCTCTACTCGTCGGCCAGCAACCTCGGGCCGACCAACCCGACCCAGGTCCAGCTGATCCAGCAGCGGCAGAAGCAGATCTCCGCGTTCGACCACGTGCCGGTCTCCCAGATCCCGGCCGACGCGGTGACCGCCTCCGGTTCCGGGCTCGACCCGGACATCTCGCCGGCGAACGCGTACATGCAGGTCGACCGGGTGGCCGCGGCCCGGAACCTGCCGGCCTCCGAGGTCCGCAACCTGGTCACGCAGAACATCACCGGCCGCACGCTCGGCTTCCTGGGCGAGCCGACAGTCAACGTGCTGACGCTGAACATCCTGCTCGACGAACTGTCGGCCAAGTCCGGCTGAGCTTGATGATGGCGGAGCTGGGGGACCCCCGGCCGGAACCGCAGGGGCCTCCCGGCGCCCCGGGTTCCGGCCGGGCCCGGCCGAGCGTGGTCCTCATCGTGGAGGATCAGCCCGAGCTGACGCGCGCGCTGCGCATCAACCTGCGGGCCCGGCGGTACGAGGTGCACACCGCGCGGACCGGGCGGGAGGCCCTCGAGGCGGCCGCCGAGCAGTCGCCTGACGCGATCATCCTCGACCTGGGCCTGCCCGACATCGACGGCACCGAGGTGATCGTCGAGCTGCGCCGGTGGTACAGGGCGCCCATCATCGTGCTGTCCGGCCGGACCAGCCCCGGCGACAAGATCGGCGCCCTGGACGTCGGGGCCGACGACTACGTGACCAAGCCGTTCGCCATGGCCGAGCTGCTGGCCCGGCTGCGCGCCGCGCTGCGCCGCGACGAGGGCGAGCCCAGCTCAGGCGAGCCGCGCCTGGCCCGGATCGGGCAGTGGCTGGTCAACCTCACCGCGCATCAGGTGACGCGGGCCGCGCCCGGAGATGGAGCCCCGGCCGGCCCCGACGCCGGGGGCTCGGGGATGACGCTGCGGCTCACGCCCACCGAATGGCGGATTATGGAGATCCTGGTCGGCCGGCCGGGCCAGCTGGTCGGTTCGGCGGAGATCCTCACCGGGGTCTGGGGCCCGGGCTTCGGCCAGCGCACCAACTATCTCCGCTTCCACATGGCCCGCCTGCGCGGCAAGCTGGAGGACAACCCATCGCGTCCCCGCCACCTGCTCACCGAACCTGGCATGGGCTACCGCTACCAGCCGTGACGAACCGGCTGGCGGATAGACCGTCCGCGGCTGCGCGAAATACCGCAGAATGTGGTGCGCAGGGCAATCAAGGCGGTACAGCGCCGGTCCGGCCTGTTCTTCAACGGCGCCAGGTTAGCCTGGGAGGCGCAGGACACGGCAGCGGGAGCGTAGATGAAGGCACTGGCGGCGGACGACCCGCGGGTGATCGGCGAGTACCGGCTCCGGGCTCAGCTCGGCGCGGGCGGCATGGGCCGGGTCTACCTCGGCATGTCCCCGGCCGGCCGGGCCGTCGCCATCAAGGTCGTGCGCAGCGACCTGGCCGATGACGCCGAGTTCCTGCGCCGCTTCGGCCAGGAGGTGTCCGCGGCCCGGGCGGTCAGCGGGATCTACACCGCGCCGGTCGTGGCCAGCGGGCTGAACGAACGGCCGCCCTGGCTGGCCACCGCGTTCGTGCCGGGTCCGTCGCTGGACCAGGTGGTCAGCGAGCACGGCCCACTGCCCGAGTCCGCACTGGGGCCGCTGCTGGCCGGGCTGGTCGAGGCCCTGCAGGCGATCCACGCCTGCGGGGTGGTGCACCGCGACCTCAAGCCCGCCAACGTGCTGCTCGCGGTGGATGGGCCGCGGGTCATCGACTTCGGGATCTCCCGGGCCGCCGACGGGACGGCGCTGACCGCGACCGGGGTGGTGTTCGGCACGCCTGGCTACATGTCACCTGAGCAGGCCGAGGGCCAGGCCGGGCCCGCCAGCGACGTGTTCGCGCTGGGCTGCGTGCTCGCCTATGCGGCGGGGGGAGCCGGGCCGTTCGGCACCGGGACGGCGGCGGCCGTGCTGTACCGGGTGGTGCACGCGGACGCGATCCTGGACGCGGTCCCGGCCGGGCTGCGGGAGATCGTGGCCCGGTGCCTGGCCAAGGACCCGGCCGGCCGGCCGACGCCGGCCGCCCTGGCCAGGGAGCTTGCCGCCAGGGACCAGGGCACCGGGCCGTCCGCGGTGGCGTTCTGGCCGCGGCCGGTGGCGGGCGTGATCGCCGCCTACCAGGCCCGGCTCGAGCAGGAGACCAAGGGGCCCGATGCGGCCGGGCGGGGGACGGCGATACTCAATCCCGCCACGATGTCCGGCCCGGGCGTCCGGGCCGCGGCCCCGGGTTCCGGGGTGCCGGCGGGGTGGGCGTCTCCGGTGGCTCCGGTGGCTCCGGCGGCGGCGGCTTCCGGGTCGGCGGGGTGGGCGGCGCCACCCTCGGCTGGGGGTTCGGGTGGGGGTTCGGGTGGCCGGCAGACGCCGCCCTACCCGCGGGGGTACGGGCCGCCGGCGGCCTACCCCCAGCCCCAGGGCTACGGCGGCGCGCCGGGCGGGCCGGGCGGGCCGGCTCCGCCGCGCGGTTACCAGCCCGGTGGCGGGCAGGTGGGCTACCCGGCGCCCTATCCGGTGAGCCGGCCGTCGCTGGCTCCGCTGCCGGACAGCCTGCGCACCGCGGTCACGTTCATGTACGCGGGCGCCGCCTATACGTTCCTGTACGCCATAGGCGTCATCGTCGTGGCCGCCAGCATCATCAACAAGCAGCCCTTGGCCGTGGCGGCGGCCGCACGCCACGGCACCACGCTGGGCGGCGTAGTGGCCCTGACCGTGGTGCTATCGCTGATCGAGATCGCGCTGTGGCTCGGGATCGCACGGGCCTGCCGGAACGGCCAGAGCTGGGCCCGGGTGACCGGCACGGCGCTGTTCGGCCTGCACACGCTCGCGTTCCTGGGCGTGCTGGCCAACCCGCACCCCGGCATCGGCCTGACCAAGGTGCTGACCATGATCAGCTGGCTGATTGCCTGCGGCGCGGTGGTGTTCCTGTGGAAGCGCCCCTCCAGCGCGTTCTTCAGCGCCGCGGCCGTACGCCGGTGACCAGGCCGCCTGGCCATGCTTCACAATGGGTATACGCCGCCGCGATGAGCAGGCTGACCAGCAGTCAGAAGCCAGCAGTGAGAAGAAGGAAACAGGCGCGAGATGGCTGACAGCGATGGCCGGCTGAGCGCCGACCAGTCGGACCCGGCGGCCGGTTCCGGAGCACGGCCCGGCCGTGGTCACCTGCGGATCTACCTCGGATCGGCGGCGGGCGTGGGCAAGACCTACGCCATGCTCAATGAGGGGCACCGCCGCATCGAACGCGGCGCCGACGTCGTGGTGGGGTTCGCCGAGGCGCACGGCCGCCCGCATACCAGCGCCCTGCTCGACGGCCTGGAGATCGTCCCCCGGGCCAAGCTGGAGTACCGCGGGGCGACCTTCGAAGAGATGGACGTGGACGCGGTCCTGGCCCGCCACCCGCAGATCGCGCTGGTCGACGAGTTCGCGCACACCAACGTGCCCGGCGCCCGCAACGAGAAGCGGTGGCAGGACGTCGAGGAACTGCTCGACGCCGGCATCGACGTGATCTCCGCGGTCAACATCCAGCACCTGGAATCGCTCAACAACGTGGTCGAGAAGATCACCGGCGTGCCGCAGCGGGAAACGGTCCCCGACGCCATCGTGCGCGCGGCCGACCAGGTCGAGATGGTGGACATGACGGCCGAGGCGCTGCGCCGCCGGATGGCGCACGGGAACATCTACCCGCCGGAAAAGATCGACGCCGCGCTGACCAACTACTTCCGCTCCGGGAACCTGTCCGCGCTGCGCGAACTGGCCCTGCTGTGGCTGGCGGACAAGGTCGACGAGGGGCTGCAGCGCTACCGCACCGAGCACAAGATCCAGGGCGCGTGGGAGGCCAGGGAGCGGGTGGTGGTCGCGCTCACCGGCGGGCCCGAGGGCAAGGCGCTGATCAGGCGGGCGGCCCGGATCGCCGCCCGGTCCTCCGGCGGTGACCTGCTCGCGGTGCACGTCACCAAGTCCGACGGCCTGACCGGCGCCGACCCGGCCGCGCTGGCCAGCCAGCGGCGGCTGGTCGAGTCGGTGGGCGGCACCTACCACCAGGTGGTCGGCGACGACATCCCCGAAGCCCTGCTCACCTTCGCCCGCGCCGAGAACGCCACCCAGCTGGTGCTCGGCGCCAGCCGCCGGTCCTGGCTGAGCGCGCTGCTCACCGGGCCGGGCATCGGATCCAGGACCATCCGCGGCTCCGGCGACATCGACGTGCACATCGTGACCCACGCGCACATGGGCCGCCGCCTGGGCCTGCCGCGGCCGCGGGGCGCGATCACGCTGCGGCGGCAGGTCACCGGGTACGTGCTGGCCGCGGCGCTGCTGCCGGTGCTGACCGTGGTTCTGGCGGCACTGCGCAGCGGCCTGAACCTGACCAGCGACGTGCTCATGTTCCTGGTCGCAGTGATCCTGGTCGCCCTGGTCGGCGGATTCGTGCCGGCCGTGCTGGCCGCAATCGCCGGCTCGCTGCTGCTCAACTACTACTTCACCGCACCCATCCACCTGTGGACGATCGCCCAGGCGAACAACGCCCTGGCGCTGGTCGTGTTCGTCATCGTGGGACTGCTGGTCAGCTGGGTGGTCGACATCGCGGCCCGGCGGACGAATCAGGCGGCCCGGGCCAACGCGGAATCGGAGCTGCTCACCACCACGGCCGGCAGCGTGCTGCGCGGCCAGCAGGGGCTCAGCGCCCTGCTGGACCGGATCAGGGAAGCGTTCGGCATGGACTCGGTCACGCTGCTCGAGTGCGCGGCCGCCGACGGTGACCAGCCCGCAGGAACCTCGGCCGAGCGGCTGCGGAGCACGCCGGGCAGCTGGCAGGTGGTGGCCAGCCGCGGCGTCCCCGCCGTCACCCAGCCGGGCGAGGCGGACGTCGAGGTGCCGGTCACCGATCGCCTGTCCCTGGCCCTGAAGGGCAGGCCGCTGCCCGCCGCCGACCGGCGGGTGCTCGGCGCGTTCGCGTCCTACGCGGCCGTGGCGCTCGACCAGCAGCGGCTGGCCGCCGAGGCGCAGGCGGCCAAGCCGATCGCGGCCGCCGACCGGATGCGGACCGCGTTGCTGGCCGCGGTCAGTCACGACCTGCGCACCCCGCTGGCGTCGGCCAAGGCCGCCGTGACCAGCCTGCGGTCCCGCGACGTGGACTGGGCCGCCGAAGACCACGACGAGCTGCTGGCCACGGCGGATGAATCGCTGGACCGGCTCACCCACCTGGTGGACAACCTGCTGGACATGAGCCGGCTGCAGGCCGGCGCGCTGTCGCTGTTCCCGCGTCCGGTCGGCCTGGACGAGATCGTGTCCCGCGCGCTGGACAGCCTGGACCCGGCCGCGCAGGGCATCACCGTCGACATACCGGAATCCCTGCCCGAGATCAACGTCGACCCGGCCATCCTGGAACGCATCATCGTGAACCTGACCGAGAACGCGCTGCGCTACTCACCGGCCGGCCAGCCGCCGCTGCTGACCGCCAGCGCGCTCGGCGACCGGGTCGAGCTGCGCGTGGTCGACCGCGGGCCCGGCATACCGGAGAAGGACAGGGACCGGATGTTCGTGCCGTTCCAGCGGCTCGGCGACACCGACAACACGACCGGGGTCGGCCTCGGCCTGGCGTTGTCGCGCGGTCTGACCGAGGCCATGGGCGGCACGCTCACCGCGGAAGACACCCCAGGTGGCGGGCTGACCATGACCGTGTCGCTGCCGGTCGTCCCGCAGCAGCCCCACGAGCGCGAGCCCGGCCAGCGGGAAAGACAAGCGGCGGGAGAGACCGGCCCGTGACCAGGGTGCTTGTCGTTGACGACGAGCCGCAGATCCTCCGCGCGCTGCGGATCAACCTCCGGGTCCGCGACTACGAGGTGCAGGTCGCCAGCACCGGCGCCGAGGCGCTGCAGATGGCCAGTCACCGTCCGCCGGACCTGGTCATCCTGGATCTCGGCCTGCCCGACCTGGACGGCGTCGAGGTGATCCAGGGCCTGCGCGGCTGGACCAAGGCGCCCATCATCGTGCTGTCCGGCCGGGCCGACAGCACGGACAAGGTCGAGGCGCTCGATGCCGGGGCGGATGACTACATCACCAAGCCGTTCGGGGTGGACGAGCTGCTGGCCCGGATGCGGGCCGCGGTCAGGCGGACCGGCACGGCCGAGGACCAGCCGCGGATCAAGCTCGGGCCCCTGGTCATCGACCTGGCCGCCAAGCGGGTCATCAGGCAGGCCGCGGTCCCGGCGGGTGCCGACGGTGCGGCGGCTGAGGACATCAGGCTCACCCCGACCGAGTGGCACCTGCTCGAGGTGCTGCTCCGCAACCCGGGCAAGCTGCTGTCCCGCAACCAGCTGCTGACCGAGGTGTGGGGGCCGGGGTACGCCGACGCCACCGGGAACCTGCGCCTGTACATGGCGCAGCTGCGCCGCAAGCTGGAACCCGACCCGGCCCGCCCGCGCTGGCTGATCACCGAGCCGGGCATGGGCTACCGGTACCAGCCGAGCCCGGAGAACGACCCTGCCGCCCCGTAGCGGTAAGCCTGGCTACCAGGGGTACGGCTGGCCGTCCCGGGTGAAGGTGCCGGTCGGGCCGCCGTTGGGAATCGTCACCCCCCAGATGACGCTGGCCGCGGCCTGACTCAGCGAACGGCCTTCAGGATGGGAGGGGCTGGCGGGCCAGCCCGGGCAGACCGCGTTGACCAGGATGCCGTCCCGGGCCAGTTCCCCGGCCAGCAGCCGGGTCAGCGCGTTGAGGCCCGCCTTGGACACCCCGTAAGCCGGGGAGCCGCCGCTCATGGTGGCGATCGAGCCGCCCTCGCTGCTCACGTTGACGATCCTCGGCCGCGCGCTGGAGCGGAGCATGGGCAGCAGTGCGTGTATGACCCGCCAGGGCCCGAACAGGTTGACGTCGATGGCTTCGGCCACCGTGCCCAGCTCGACGTTGCTCGCGGTCGCCCACCGGTCGTACATGGTGGAGGCGTTGTTGACCAGCACGTCGGTCCGGCCGAAGCGGCCCTTGACCCAATCGGCCATGGCGGCCACGCTCATCGAGTTGTCCACCTCGAGCTGGCAGGCGACGATCCGGTTGCCTTCCGGGTCAAGCTCCTTGGCGGCCAGTTCGCCCTTACGCAGGTCACGGGAGCCGAGCACCACTCCGAAGCCGAGCAGGGCCAGCTGGCGGCACACCTCGCGGCCCACACCGCGGTTACCGCCGCTTACCACGGCCACCGGCAGATCAAAGGGCACGGGCACCGCCAGCGCCGACTGGGATCGCGACGTTTACCATCCGGATCGCGGCTGCAGACCTCGGCCTACTGGCCGGGAAGTGAAACGCCGCTCCACCTCCCCTGAAATGTCGGTGCTGTACCGTACATTATTCTCATCCGCAATAATCAAGCGGGCATATGCACCGCCTACTGGTCGCGGCTCGAATCCTAGTCCTTCCGGGGCTATGGAGGATGCCAAGGCAGTCAATGTCATCGGGGCAATGTCATCGGGCATCTTGGCATCGGGACAGGGCATCTTGGCATCGGGACAGGGCATCTTGGCATCGGGACAGGGCATCTTGGCATCGGGACAGGGCATCTTGGCATCGGGACAGGGCATCTTGGCATCGGGACAGGGGCGTTTCGTTTACCCAGGCGGTGGAGCGGTCACCGGCGGAGCCGCGGCGGGCGGGCTGCCGGCCGGGCCGGGACCGGTCTCGTGCGGTGCGAACTGCTCCAGCCGGTAGCGCAGGCGGCACAGCACCACGTTGGCCGTGCCCCGCCTGATGGCCCGGTCCAGGATGGCGCCGCGCTGGTTGAACAGCAGGTATTCCCAGAACCTGGGCGGCTGCACCTCCGGGATCAGCACCACCAGGCGGTGATATCTGTCCTCGGCCTCGAGCTGGCTCAGGTACTTCACGATCGGCTTGGTGATCGAGCGATTCGCGGTGCGCAAGGTGATCAGCGGGACGTTCGGGTGCCATTGCTCCCAGCGGTCGCGGAACGACACGTCGGCCGCCTCGTCCTCGGGGTCGGTGAAGCAGACCGTCACCGCCACCACCTCGTCGCCGATCGACAGGGCCGTGGAGATGCCCTCGGCGGTGAGCCGCGACATCGAGGCCACGGGCACCACCACCAGCGACTCGGCCTTGGCCGGCGGCTTGGGCATCTGGCCCAGCTGGAGCAGCGCGCCGATCCTGGCGTAGTTGCGGTGGATCCGGCTGAACAGCAGCACCAGGCCGGGGATGACCAGCACGATCAGCCACGCGCCCTCGGTGAACTTGCTGACCAGTTCGATGATCGTGGTCGCCGCGGTCAGGACCGCCCCGACCCCGTTGATAGTGGCCCGCACCCTCCAGGCCCTGGATCGTTCGGCTCGCCAATGCCTGACCATGCCCAGCTGGGACAGGGTGAAGCCGACGAACACCCCTACGGCGAACAGCGGCACCAGCGCCTGCGTGTTGCCGTTCGCCGCGGCCAGCAGGGCGGCGGCCAGGAGGGCCAGCACCACCACGCCGTAGCGGTGCACCTGCCGGTCGGCCCGCAGGCCGAACATGTGCGGCAGGAAGTTGTCCCTGGCCAGCAGGGCGGCCAGCACGGGCAGCCCGCCGAAGGAGGTGTTCGCGGCCAGCGCCAGCAGCACCATGGTGATGAGCTGGATCGCGTAGAAGAACACGTTGTGGCCGAGGGACGCCTCGGTGAGCTGGGCCAGCACGGTAGTAGAGGAATGCGGCACCACGTCGAACCTGTGGATCAGCACCCCCAGGCCGATCAGCATGGCGCCCAGCAGGATGCCTAGCCAGACCTCGGTGCGCTGGGCCCGGCGGGCCCGCGGCGTGCGGAACTCGGGCACCGCGTTGGCGATGGCTTCCACCCCGGTCAGCGCCGAGCAGCCGGAGGCGAACGCCTTCAGCACCAGCAGGATGCCGAGCGCCTCGGTCGACGGGCCCAGATGATGGTCCAGCGCCACCGCGGGGTGGGCGCGGAACAGCCCGCCGAAGATGACCGCGGCCATGGCCACGATGAAGGCCAGCGTGGGGACCGTGAAGACCTTGGCCGACTCCGAGACACCCCAGAGGTTCAGGCCGGTGATGACGGCCAGCGCGCCCAGGCACAGCCAGACGGTGGCGCCGTACAGCGAGGGGAAGGCGGAGGTCAGCGCGGCGATGCCGGCCGACACGCCGACGGCGGCGTTCAGCACGTAGTCGACGATCAGCGACGCGGCGGCCACCAGGCTGGCCTGGGTACCCAGGTGCGCCTTGGACACCGCGTACGCGCCGCCGCCGCTGGGAAAGGCCTCGATGACCTGGCGGTAGGACACCACCAGGGCGGTCAGCAGCACGATGATGGCGCCAGTGACTGGGAGTGAGTAGCGCAGGCCGGCCGCACCCGCCGCGACCAGCACGACGAGGATGGCTTCCGGGCCGTAGGCCACGGAGGACAGGGCGTCCAGGGACAAGGCGGCTAGCCCCTGGACAGCGGTCAGCCGGTGCTGCTCATCGTGCTGCGCGCTCGCCGTGGCCACAGCATGTCACTCGCGCCTGGTTAAGCGCGTTACCGCTAAGCCAGGACCGCGATCACGATGATGATGGCCAGGACCACCACGCCCAGGCCGATCAGCGCGGCAGGCGAGGCGGGCAGGCGGCGGGCGGGCACGTTGTCCTCATCGCCGCTTTCCACAAAGGCCCGGAAACGCCCGGTGTTGGCGCTCGGATCTTGCTCAAACTCCGACATGCGCACGACTGTAGCTGGTCAGGCCGCGCCTGAGGATCAGAACCGGGATGATCCGGTCAGCGGACAGGGGTCAGGGTGTCGGTGCCCGGGTCCCGGTGGACTAGCCGGGACAGCACGATTACGCTCCGGGTCCTGACCACGAAGGGTTCGGCACGGATCCGCTCCATCACGTCCTCGAAGTGCCTGACGTCGGCCGCCCTGATGTGGACCAGGGCATCGGCCTCACCGGTGATGGTGCATGCGTCGACCACCTCGGGATACCGCCGCACGGCCGCCGCGATCTCTTCGGGTGAGGTGCGCCCGCCGCAGAACAGCTCGACGTACGCCTCGGTGGTCCAGCCCATGGCCGCGGGATCGACCCGGGCCGAGAAACCCGTGATGGCGCCCGTGGCGCGGAGCCGGTCCACCCGCCGCTTGACCGCGGGAGCGGACAGCCCGACCTGCTGGCCGATCAGCGCGTAGCTGGCCCGTGCGTCCTTGATCAGCGCGTCGATGATCCGTGCGTCGATGTCATCCACGGGGCCCGCCACAGCGGCAAACCTTACCCGGCTGCTACCCGGCTCAGGGCATAAAACGAGGCTCGGCGTCCCGCTTTCGCCGAGCCTCACTTAATGAGACGCGAAGGTCGCCACGCCGGTTGACGCGATTGCCGACAAACCTCGCGATCCGCCCCGGCGATGGATCCGCGGCCAGTGATACTTCTGGGGCCCGAGCAGCGGCGGTGGCCACGAGGCCGGCTGGTGTAACGCCACGGACCCGGGATCGACGGAGGGGCGCGCGGGATCCCGGCCGGGGGGCACGCAGGCCGGCCCGTTCGGCCAAGATATCGGCCGGTGCGCGGTGACAGCATTCCGCTCAGGTCGGCGGCCGGCATTCCGCTCGGGGCCGTCATCGCATACCGTGACGCCGTGGGGAGCGTGACGCCGGCCGACCCGCCGCAGCGCAGGCTGCCGCCCTGGGCGGCAGCCGAGGGCCCGTTCGGGGTCCGGCTCTGGGACATGGGCATCGTCGTCCTGGTCATCGCGGCCATCGAAGTCAACGTGAAGGTGGGCAACGGGCCCGGCGCGGTGCCGCTCGACCTGCGCGCCTACCTGGTCGGCGGGCTGCTGGCGGGCGGCGGCTTCCAGGTCAGGGCCACGCTGCCGATTACGACGCGCTCCGGCGGGTCCGCAAGCCGGGTCGCCGGAGTGCCCGTGGCCCGGAGCGAGTCCTCATGATCAGGGTGCTGCTGGCCGACGATCGGGTTCTGGTCCGCGCCGGATTCCGGATGCTGCTCGAATCGGCGGGTGACATCGAAGTGGTGGGCGAGGCGGCGAACGGCGGGACCGCGGTGGCGCTGGCCCGCGAGCACGCCCCGGATGTGGTGCTCATGGACCTGCACATGCCGGAAGTCGACGGGGTTACCGCCACCCGCCTCATCGCCGGTGATCCCGGGCTGGCCGCGACCCGGGTGGTCGTGCTGACCACGTTCGATGACGACCAGACCGTCTTCTCGGCGCTGCGGGCTGGGGCGAGCGGCTTCCTGGTCAAAGACGTCGAACCAGAGGAACTGCTCAACGAGCATTTTGCCCGGCAGTCGGGGGATACGCTCATGCTAGCCATCCGGTCGCAGGCGCCGGTCACGTCGCAGGCGGTGCAGGCGCACGTGGAGGAGGCCCTGGCGCCGTTCCGGCAGGCGCCGCACGTCACCGGGGTGACCGACCCGTTCACCACGCCGGGCCACGTCTCGGCGGACGGGCACATCGCCTACGCCACCACCCAGTTCGGTATACCGGGATCGAGCATCGCGAACAGCGAGGCCACCGCGCTGATGCAGGACGCGACCGCGGCCAGCGGGCACGGCATGACGTTCAGCCGGGGTGGCGACGTGGTGGACCTGGCCGAGACGCCTAACGGCGGGCCTTCCAACAGGATCGGCGTCGAGGCAGCCGCGATCGTGCTGCTGATCGCGTTCGGGTCGCTGCTGGCCATGGGGCTGCCGATCGCGACCGCGCTACTGGGCATCGGCTCTGGGCTGTCGCTGATCGCGCTGCTCGGACACATCTTCCCGGCGCCGTCCTTCTCCCCATCGTCGCGGCCTTGATCGGGCTGGGCGTGGGCGTGGACTACGCGCTGTTCGTGACCAGGTTCCGGACCGAACTGCACGAGGGCGCCCGCGCCGAGGAGGCCGTGGTCACCGCGATGCGCACCGCGGGCAAATCGGTGCTGACGGCGGGCACCACGGTGGTGATCGGCATGCTCGGGCTGCTCGTGCTGCGGGAGACGCTGCTGAACGGCGTGGCCATCGCGGCCACGGTGGCGGTGGCGATGACCGTGGTCGCCGCACTCACGCTGCTGCCCGCGCTGCTCGGGTTCACCGGTTACCGGCTGGCCAAGCCGTCGCGGCTGAACACCTTCATCGGAGGCAAGGTGTCAGGTTAAATGCTACACTATGTTGCATGGATCTAGTAGCTTTCGCTCGATTGTCGCAGTATGGCGACGGTAAGACGGGTATCGACACGCAAGATGAAGATGACCGGCAATGGGCTGCGGACAACGGTCACAACATAATCCAGATGGTAGCCGATCACATTTCCGGTAGAGTCTCGCCGTTCGATCGGAAGAACGCCGGTAAATGGCTACGTGATGCCGCGCTTATTGCACGGTATGACGGCATTATCGTGTCGAAGGTCGATCGGCTTACCCGCCATCGTGACTGGGATATCCGCCAGTGGGCAGAGCAACACGGGAAGAAAATCATCATCGTCAACCCGACTCTGATTTGGCCACCCGAACCAGGGCAGGAGACTGCCACGCCCATTATTTGGGATAACCTGGTTAATCTAGCCGCTGGCGAGTGGGACGCAACTAGCAAACGATGGAAGCGCATGCAGAAATCCAAGCGCGACCAGAAATCCTTCGTGGGCAAACCACCATACGGCTACCGCATAGCCAAGATAGAAGGAACGAGCCTCAAGACACTAGAACTTGACCCTGAAACGGCGACAATCGTTCAATCTATGTTTGAGATGTACGATCAGGGAATGTCTATCTACCAGATAATCGATTTCCTGAATGAGAAAGGTGTCAGGTCACCGCAAGGTCAGGTTAAAGGCTGGCAGCACAACACCGTTCGCCGTATCCTGCAGAACCCGTCCACCATAGGACGTATCAAGTATCGGGGTCAAACGGTTCTTCGCGTTCAGCCTCTCGTCACGCAGGAGCTATTCAACCGCGTTAGCACTCGTATCAAGGGTAAGGCGACACGTGGCCCTGGTAGGAAGGACACTGCGCTACTGACTGGCATGGCGTTCTGTGACAACGGGTCTGCAATGTACCGGAATCGCGCCAGAAACGATGACTATTACTACTGCAATCACGGATGCCCTGCGGGTAGCCGACTTATGGTCAAGGTGTCAGACCTCGATTCCATAATCGATGATATGGTTATGTCGATTGGCGACCAACCGCATATCGTCACGGTAGTAACTGCTGGCGACGATCACAAAGACGAGATAGACCAGGTTCGCAAAGAGATACGTGACCTAGACCCTGATTCAGACGATTACCAAACTCGGCATGATGAATTGCTTGAAGAATACAAGCGCCTCAAGTCGCTGCCGGTTACGCGAAAAGTCGAACGGAATTCTTCAGGTAAGACAATCGGTCAGGAGTGGCGGTCGCGAGACACGGCCGCCAAGCGTCGTTTCCTTCAAGATGATGGAGTCAAGTTCCGCGTGAGTCGTGACGCTGACCGCGATGTGCATGTCACACCCTTCTATGATGACGATGACACGCTGACAAGTGGGGGACTGTTCAGCCAGATAGCCGCCCTAGGTGGCCCTGACTACGGTGAGGTCTACGCAGCCGCTGCCGAAGCGATGCAAACCGAGTTAGCGCTATCTGGGGGGACTCTCGCTTACCCGGCAGGCTGCGAGGCTGCGAGCGGTTCTGAGCGTCGGCCGTCATGCCGTCTATCCGCTCGATGACCTGCCAGAGATGTGTCTTCTCGTGAGGCTGTAGCACGCCCGATTCGAGCAGTGTCGTTGCCGCTTGCCCGATCTCCGTGAGGCGTTCGATCGTCAGCGAGCTTGTCTCCGTGTCCTGCCCGCTCACTTGCCGGCGCTCCGCATCGTGAACGGGTAACCCCCGGTTTCCGGCCCGTAGTGCCTGCGGATCATCCCCAGGAGCTCGTCAGCCGTCAGCGCGGCGAGCTCGTCATGGTTGCCGAACCTCGCTAGCGCCTTCCACGAATCCTCAGGCTGACTCGGACGGACGATGACGTACACGCTTCCCCAGTGGTGCTTCAGGTAGCGGAAATCCTCATCTCCGGTCGGCAGCACGACTTCACGGCGGTTCAGGATGACGTTAATCAGGTCCCTGCTGTCCGCCATGCCTGCTACCTCCTGAACGCTCCCAACCTCGTTCTAGAGTAGCGCGCCTAGCGCGCTTAGACAGCTTGGCTGTATCGGATAGCGCGCCTGGTCAGCTAGGCTGCCTAGGCTTTGCAGCATGACCAACCAACTAGACGACCTGAGCGGGGTTCCCCGCTATCTACAGGTCGCTACGGTCATTGAGTCCGAAATCAAGGCAGGAACACCGCCGATAGGCCAGCCGATCCAGTCACGTAACCTGCTCTCGCAGCGTTTCGGAATCGCCCAGATGACAGCAGCGAAAGCCCATGCGTGGCTGGCCGATCATGGCTACGTGGTTGCCGTCCCCGGTGTCGGCATGGTGGTAACGCCACGCGAACGCTGGCAGGAGGAATGACCTCACCGGCCCACCGCTGTGCGGCCGGCAGTTTCTTTCTGCCGAACGGGCCAGAGTGCTGCCCGGGTACGCGAGCTATTCGGCCATGGCCGAAGGGTTCCGGCCGGGCTTCACCACCTGGGTGCCGGTGTTCCTGTTCGTGATCCTGTTCGGCCTGTCCATGGACTATGAGGTGTTCCTGCTGTCGAAGATCCGCGAGGAGTACGACCGGCTGGACGACAACCGGCTGGCCGTCGGGCGCGGCCTGGCGGGCACCGCCCGGGTCATCTCGGCCGCCGCGGCGATCATGGTAGTGGTGTTCTTGTCCTTCGACCTCACCCCGGACGTCTCGGTCAAGCAGATCGGGCTGGGCCTGGCCGCCGCGGTCCTGGTCGACGCCACCCTGGTCCGGCTGGTCCTGGTCCCGGCCGTGATGGAGCTGCTCGGGAAGGCCAACTGGTGGCTGCCGGGCTGGCTGGACCGGCTGCTGCCGGGGGGCAGGACGGACGCTCTCAGCGCGGACGAGCCCCCGGCCGGGACGCGGACGCCCGACCCGGCCGTGACCCGCTGAGAGTGAGAACCGGCCGCTGCCGCGTACCTGTATGGTGCGAGGCAGCGGCCGGTCTGCGATCAAGGAGGAGCGACATGGCGGGCGAGCCTGACGGTTCTGAAGAGGTGGTGCGCGGGATGTTCGGGCCCGACGTCACGTTTCTCGGCGTGCCGCGGGCCGAACTCGACTCGCTGGCCGGGTACGACGTCGTCTTCATCGGCGCGCCTTACGACGCGGGCACCTCGCACCGGCCCGGGGCCAGGTTCGGGCCGCAGGCCATCCGGATGACCGACTACCTGCCGCACGACGCCTCCCGGCCGCACCTGGCGCTGGGCGTGGACCCGCTGGCCGAGCTGCGCTGCGGCGACATCGGGGATGTGGTGATGCCGCCGGTCGAGACCGACACCTCGCTGCGGCGGCTGGAGACCACGGTCCAGGCCGTGGCCGACGCGGGCGCCATCCCGGTCATCCTGGGCGGCGACCACACGATCACGTTTCCCGACGCCACCGGGGTGGCCAGGCACGTCGGCTGGGGACGGCTGTCGCTGATCCACTTCGACGCGCACGCCGACACCGGCGACACCCAGTTCGGGTCGCTGATCGGGCACGGCACGCCGATGCGGCGGCTGATCGAGTCCGGCGCGGTGCGCGGCGACCGGTTCCTGCAGATCGGGCTGCGCGGCTACTGGCCCGAGCCGCCCACGCTGGCCTGGATGGCCGAGCAGCGGATGCGGTCGTTCGAGATGACCGAGATCGTCACGCGCGGCCTCGACGAGTGCCTGACCGAGGCGTTCGGCATCGCCACCGACGAATGCGACGGCGTGTTCCTGTCCGTGGACGTCAACGTGGTCGATCCCGGCATGGCCCCGGGCACCGGGACCCCGGAGCCGGGCGGCCTGACCGCCCGGCAGCTGCTCGATGCGGTGCGGCGGATCGCCATGTCGGTTCCGCTGGCCGGGGTCGACGTGGTGGAGGTCTCACCGCCGTTCGACCACGCCGAGGTGACCGCGTTCCTGGGCAACCGGGTGGTGCTCGAGGCGCTGTCCGGCATCGCCTGGCGGCGCCGGCAGCTGGCAGGCGAGCCGGTGCGGCGGCCGGACTCGCCGCTGCTCGAGGGCCGCTAGCGCCCCCCGCGAGCCAAAGGGCCGCGGCGCCGTCTGGACTGAGGAGCGACGGAGGAGCGACGAGGGAAGACGGTGCCTTAAAGGCGGCCCGGAGGCGAGCGGGACGATAGAGCGAGCCGAAGGGCGCCGGCGGCGACTGGACTGACGAGCGACGCAGGAGCGAGGAGGGAAGGAGCCGCCTTGAGGGCGCCCGGAGGCGAGCGGGAAGACAGAGCGAGCGAGTTAGAAGCAGAGCCGTGCACTCTGTGCGAATTGATCGGCACGATCTATAGTCGGTCCATGCTGGACGTGACCAGGCTGCGCGTGCTCGTGGCGGTGGCGCGCTACGGCTCGGTCACGGCCGCGGCCCGGGAGCTGAACTACGCGCAGCCCTCGGTCAGCCACCACCTGGCCCGGCTGGAGGCGGAGACCGGGATCAAGCTGATCCAGCGGGCCGGGCGGGGGATCAGGCTCACCGATGCCGGGCGGCTGCTGGCCGAACGGGCCGCCGAGGTGATCGGCCGGCTCGACGCCGCGGAGAACGAACTGGCCGCCTACACCGGCCTGCGGGCCGGCCGGCTGCGGCTGGCGGCGTTCCCGTCCGCGCTGGGCACGATCGTACCGGCCGCGGCGGCCATGCTGCACGGGCACCAGCCCAGTGTCGACCTGCGGCTGACCGAAGCCGAACCGCCCGAGGCGCTGCGCATGCTCCGGGCCGGGTACGTCGACGTCGCGCTGGTGTTCCGGTACTCACCGGACATGCCGGGCGCCGACGCGGCTCAGGAGAGCCAGGACGGCGCGGCGGGCCACGGGGGCCCGGCGGTCCACGGCGGCCCGATGCGGCCCGCGGCGGGCGGGTTCAGCAGCGAGGACTTCGCCGACGAGGAGGACAGCGGCGGCATCGACATCACCGAGGGCCTGCGCGAACGGCTCATCCTGGACGAGCCGGTGCACCTGGTCACGTCGCCCGGCGCGGCGCCATCGGCCCACGGCGCCGAGCTGAACCCGAACGACCTGGCCAAGTACGCGCGGCACCGCTGGATCGCCGGCTGCGACCGCTGCCGGGCCAACCTGCTCAAGCACTGCGCCATGGCCGGCTTCATCCCCAAGATCGCGTTCACCACCGACGATTACGTGGCCGTCCAGGCGCTGGTGGCCGCCGACCTGGGCGTCTCGGCCCTGCCCGGGCTGTGCCTGCGCGCCGCGCGGCATCCAGGGATCAAGACGATCCCGCTGGCCGGCGCGCGGCGGCACGTGTTCGCCGTGCGCTACGGCGACCCGCCGGACCCGCCCGCGGTGAGCCTGCTCATGGACGTGCTGCGCGCCGCGGCCGAGCCGGCGCGCGGGAACGCGCCGACCGGGGCCGAGGACCCGGCGCCTGCCGGGCCGCCGGCATGAACCCGGCCGCCGAGCCGGGCGGCCGGGACCTCCGCGGTGAGCCCGAGCCGATCCCCGGCCAGCTCGTGCTGCCCGGCATGCCGTCCGAGCGGGAGACCGGGGCCGGCCAGGGCGTCCTGCCGGGCCTGGCGGACCTGAGCGATCCCGGTGCGCCTGATGATGCCGAGCCGGCCGCGGTGGCGGCCGAGCTGACCAAGCTGGACCCGGACGGCGCCCGGACCGCCGCGGCCATCCGCGGCGCGCTGGACATGCTGCTGGACGGCCAGCACACCGGCCGTTACCGCTGGGATCAGCTGCACAAGACCCAGAATCAGGTTCACAATCGTGAACCTGAAGGCAGGGCACGGGCCTTCGGGGATGGGACATACCATGGCGCGCAGCGCGCACCAACGACGAGCAGACACGTTGCGAGAAGGCGCGACGCGGGCTGGGCTTGCCCCGGACCTGGAAGCCCGACGGCACTCAGGTGGCCTGGTCCCGCCGTGGGGAGCCGAAGCCGTCATACAATTGCACGCTCAAGCTTCCTGGATTTTCCGGATGGCCGCTCGGAGATCGTCGACCGACCGCGTGTTAAGCACGGGCTCACGCTGAGCCGCCCAGGTGATCCCGCCAGGATGGTACACATACCAGATGCGCCAGCCGGGGAACTCGTTTTGAAGCTCAGCCTGGGTCTGATCAAGTTCTGCCAGCAGGCTCATTACCGTCATGCCGGGTATTTTAGGCCCCGGGATACATGCCACCTAGCAGCCCCGCCGGGTCGGGCACGATGTCGTCCAGGCCGATTAGCCTGCATTGGGGCGTTGATTTCGCCGATAATGTCATGCATCACCCGGCCTCCCTGCGGGTATCACGCCCGGCGACATCCGGGCCTGCGGAGTCCGCGCGTTATTCGTGCGGCCGGTAGGCCAGGACTACCTTGCCCAGGGTGAGCAGGTTGTCCTCGTGGTTGATGGTGATGGCCTGGTAGGCGGGTTGGACAGGACCGGCCGGATGCCCTGGCTGTGGTCCAGCCGCTCAATCATCATCGCGGTCCCCTTTTTCCGTCCTGACGATGAAGACCGCGATGTCCCCGTGTGCGACTGGCTGGTCTGGGTCCACGATGACGAAGTCGCCGTCGTGGATGCCGTCCCCGGTCATGCAGTGTCCGCTGACCTCGAAGGCGACGACGTGCTCGCCGAGGTGGCATTGCGCTGGTGTGCCGCCCGACTGGCGCCGCCATGCTCGGCGTCGAGGACCGCGACGAGAAGCGATGGGCGCCACACGTCCGGGCCGACCGCCAGCTCACCCTGGAACGCTCCGGGCGGCTGGCTCACATGACTGGCCGGAACTGGTTCTTCGCCGCCCTGGCCAGGCACGCCCGCCAGCACGGCGGCGAACTGCGCGAGTGGCTCAACGAGGCCGACGCGGCCGCCCGCTACGAGCACACGGCGATCAGCCCCGACGACCGGGCACGGCTGCCCCGGCCGGACGCGGCGGGCACCTGGGCCCAGGACGGCCGCGTGATCTCGTTCCTGCTGGAATACGACACCGGCACCGAGCACCTGACGTGCTGGCCGGCAAGCTCGACGGCTACCACGTCCTGGCCGCGGGACTGGCCTGGCACGAGCAGGTCTGCCCGGTCCTGCTGTTCTGCTTTGGCTCCCCGCGCCGAGAGCAGGCCGCCTGCCGCGCACTGGCCGCCCCCCGCGACGCCGCCGCGCTGCGGATCGCCACCACCGCGCTCGACCCGCGCCAACAGCCCGGCCGGCCCGATACGGTAGCGGTTGAAGCACGCTGAAGCTGCCCTGGTGCCTGATGCCGCTATAACCTGCCTTCATGGCGGCTCAGCTCAACCTGTTCGGTCCGCAGATCGCGACCGACGATGCTGAGCTCGAGGCCGTCGCCGAGGAACTGGTAGCCGCTGACCCGGATGGCCGCAAGATTGGGCGTGTGCTGCGTCGGACATACGACATGTTGCTCGACGGACAGCACACCGGTCGGTACCGCTGGGAGCAGCTCAGCAAGACCGAGAAGACCCACTTCGGCACGCTCGCCGAGATCAACATGCAGCGGGCCTTCGCGTTCGCCGACGGCAAGGCGATGGACTTCGCGATCCGCGGCATCGACGTGGACTGCAAGTTCTCCCAGGATCCCGGCGACTGGATGATCCCGCCAGAGGCGGTGGACCGTGTCATCCTCGGCTTGTGGGCGAGCGATGATCAGGGTCTGTGGTCGCTCGGCCTGATCCGCGCCGCCGACCAGGTGCTGACCACGGCCACCGGCAACCGGGACCGGAAACGGTGGCTGTCTCCTGTTGGAAAAGCCGCGATTACGTGGCTGTATCGGAACAAGCCTCTGCCGGAGAATGCGCTGCTGCGCATCCCACCCCGCGACGTAGACCAGATCTTCGGCTGTTCCAAGCACGGGGCCAGGCGGGTGGACATGCTGTTCCGGCTAGCTCAGCGGCGCATCATCAGCCGGACGGTCGTCGCCACGGTGGCTCAGCAGGACGACTATATGCGGCGGGTGCGTGGCAACGGCGGATCGCGCGGTAGTCTGCGGCGCGAGGGGATCGTGATCTTTGGCGACTACCGGAGCCACCGGCATGCTGCACGACAGTTGGGCCTCACGGCGCCGACACCGGAGTCGGGTGAGTCGGTCAGCGTCCGCCTTACCCGCCAGCGGTCGCATCACGAGGGACACCTGAGCGTCTCGCTTGAAGGCGAGCGCTGGGTTGCGGCGCTGCCGACCGACCCCGCGGAAGACGCACCGCTGCTTCCCGATACGAAAACATGACGGGACAGGTATCCCCACCGCCTAGCCGTCCCGGGGTCTAACATTGGCCTCACTGGCTAGCGCAAACGGCCAGAGTGTTAGCGACCTCGTTATTGGTGATGTAGCGGCACTGCTCCGTGAACACTGTTCGGCAACACTTGATGGGCACTGCTGCTACTTTCGCCATCCGGACTGAGTCCTGGTAGGCGATCACCATGACTTGTGCAGTCGGGGCATCACGGAATGCCCAGTGATGGCTGTCACGGTCACGCATTGTGACGGACGGGAAGACACCGACGTACGATATCCGCCGTTCGGCGCGGCTTCCGGCCGCTGCTGGCTAAGGCGAGGAGTGGCGCATATCGGGTCGTTTGGTGCGGTTTCGGTGGGGGCGCTTCGTTCATGCGAGGCTGTACGTGTGGATCGTCCGGTGCTTGCAGATGCTGGTCGACATCCCCGGTACGGTCGCATCGGTGGTGCGGTGGGCATGTCGTGACGCAGGCCTTGGCGGTGGAGATCGCGGTGTGTGGGCCGCGTCGGACATGACCCGAGACCGGCCCATTCGTTACTGGTAATCCGGATAGTCCAACTTGCTGAATGGCTTAGATCCTCTGCTGGTGATGACGTGTGACCAGGATGGTTTCCTGGCGGCCCTGGCGGATCTGCGCAGCTATCTGTGGTCTCCGGATGGCGTCACCAGACCTGCGTGGTAGGCGATGATGACGAGTTGCACCCGGTCGCGGGCACGGAGCTTGGCGAGTAGCCGGGCGACGTGCGCTTTGGCGGTCGCGTCGCTGATGACGAGCTCTGCGGCGATCTCGCTGTTGGACATGCCCTGCGCGACGAGAGTCAGCACTTCGCGCTCGCGCCCGGTGATGCCATCGATAGCCTCGGGTTTCCGTGCTTTCCGCGGGCGGGCGGCGAAGTCTTCTATAAGCCGCCGGGTGACGCTGGGGGCGATGAGCGCGTCGCCAGCGGCGACGACGCGGATGGCAGCGAGGATGTCCTCTAGCGGCATGTCCTTGACCAGGAATCCGCTCGCGCCGGCCTGCAGCGCGCGGTAGACGTTGTCGTCATCGTCGAATGTGGTGAGGACGATGACGCGTGCCGGGCATTCGCCCGCCGTTATCAGCTGGGTGGCTTCGATCCCGTCCATGCCGGGCATGCGGATGTCCATCAGCACAACGTCGGGCCGGCTCTCGCGCGCTAGCCGGACCGCGTCGGTGCCGTTAGCGGCCTCGGCGGTGACCTCGATATCGGGGGTATCGGCGATGAGCACCCGCAGCCCGGCACGTACTAGTGGCTGGTCATCGGCGAGCTCAACCCGGATAGTCATAATGCGGTGGGAACCGGCAGCCTGGCCGCGACCCGGAAACCACCGCCTGGCCGCGGTCCCGCGGCGAGCTGGCCGCCAAGCAGTCCGGCCCGCTCGCGCATGCCGACGATGCCGTATCCGGGACCCGCTATGACGCCGCCGCGGCCGTTGTCGGTTATCTCGATTGAAAGCTCTCGATCGTCTTGGTCGATCAGCACCTTGCAGTGGTCCGCGCCTGCGTGCCTGATCACATTGGTGACCGCCTCCTGGATGATCCGGTAGGCGGACAGGTCCACGTCGGGCGGAATAGGCTGCCGCTGCCCGCGCCATTGCAGGTCGACCCGCACGCCGGCGTTCCTGCTGGTAGCGGCAAGCTGGTCGAGCCCAGCCAGGCCTGGAACCGAGTCATGGCCGAGTTCCGAGGTGCTGCGCAGGACACCCAGCATCCGCCGCAGGCCGGCCAGCGTTTCGCGGCTGGTGGCCTCGATCGCGGTAAGCGCGTTTCGCGCTTCTGCGGGCTGAGTGTCGATGACGCGGCTCCCAACGCCGGCCTGAATGGCGATGACGCCTATGCTGTGCGCGATCATGTCGTGCAGCTCACGGGCTATCCGCAGCCGCTCGGCGGTAGCGCCCTGGAGTTCGGCCTGGGCACGCGACGTTTCGGCGTGGACGTGGCTCTGCCGGATGGAGTGGCCCGCTAGCCAGCCGACAAAGACGGCCAGGACCGCGGTCACCGTCTGCGAGACCGCGAGCGGGCTGGCCGGGCGCGCGGTGAGCTGGAAGAACCCGAAAGTGCCGCCCTCGATTACGTACACCTGCACGGCGATAGTCACGGCGGCCGCGATGACCGAGCGCCAGCGCGCCCGGGTGGCCGCGATGTAGCAGACCGCCAGTCCGGTCAGCACGATCGGCAGCAGGGTCGCGGCGAGCCGGAGCTGCAGGCCGTATCCGCGCATGGCGATCGAGCCGGCCAGCAGCAGGACGAGCCCAGGCAGCGGCCAGCGGCGCAACACGACAGCCGACGCCGCCACGACCGCGGCGATCACCACCAGCGCTAGCCAGTTCATGGACCGATCGTAATCTTGCGGACTGCGCGCGGGTACTAGCCTGCGGGCGTACGCCCGGGGGATACCGCGCCGTGGCGAAATGCACCCGGCGGCCCGATGCGCAGCGGGCCGGCGCGCGGCAGCATCGGCCAGGTGACAGACACCGTGATCCAGGTCAGCTGCGTGACCAAGCGGTACCCAGGCAGCGGCCCGCCTGCCCTCGACGAGGTGAGCGTGACCGTGGCCGCGGGCGAGGCGGTGGCGGTGATGGGCCCGTCGGGCAGCGGGAAATCGACGCTGCTGAACCTGATCGCCGGGCTGGACCGGCCCACGAGCGGCACCATCACCGTGGCAGGGCAGCGGATCGATGCCCTCAGCGAGACCCGCCTGGCCAGGTTCCGTCGCACTCAGGTCGGCATGATCTTCCAGTTCTTCAACCTCCTGGACGACCTCACCGTCACTGGGAACGTGCTGCTGCCTGCGCAGCTAGCCGGGATGCGCCGCGCCACAGCCCGGGCCAGGGCAGCGGAGTTGCTCGCCGCGCTCAGGATCGAGCAGCACAAAGACACCTACCCGGCACGCCTGTCCGGCGGGGAACGGCAGCGGGTGGCGATCGCCCGCGCGCTGGTGAACCGGCCGGCGCTGCTGCTTGCCGACGAGCCAACTGGTGCGGTGGACACCGCCACGGGCGAGGAGATAGGCGAGCTACTCCAGGACCTCAACTCCTCCGGCCAAACCCTTGTGCTGGTCACCCACAGCGCCGCCCTGGCCGGACGCTACGCGCATCGGATACTGACGCTGACGGACGGGCGGATCACCGGTGACACGCGCGCCGCCAGTGGGGTACGGCCGTGACGACGGCGCCAGTCTTCACGGCGGCGGCCGGCGGGCTCGTACGGCGCAGGGTGCACACGATCGTGATCGCCGTGGTGTTGCTGATCACCACCACCGCCTGCGTGCTCGCAGCCGCCCTGATCGCGGACTCCAACGGCCCGTTCGACAAGGCGTTCGCGGCGCAGCGCGGCGCGCACCTGACGGTGACCGTCGACCCGGCCAGGACCACCGCGGCAGAGCTGGCCGCCACCGCCAAGCTCCCGCAGGTCACCGCAGTGGCCGGGCCGTTCGCCGCGGTGGCCGTCGACGCGTCCGTGTCGGGCGGGCCCAGGGGCGGCGAGCCGCTGCCGTTCACCGAGACGATCGCCGGGCGCGCCTCGCCGGGCGGACCGGTCGATGACATCATCCTGCAGTCGGGTCACTGGCCGCGCCGGCCTGGCCAGATCGTGCTTGGCAGCACATGGCCCGGCGGCGCCCAGTTCATCCCGCTGGGCGCCACGGTCACGGTGACCGGCGTGCCGGGCAACCCCGAGCTCACCGTGGTCGGCTTCGGCACCTCGATCACCGAGTCCGCCGACGCCTGGGTGCTCCCGGCCGAAATCGAAAGGCTCCAAGCACCAGGCGCACCGCGCACCGCGCAGATGCTGTACCGGTTCCGTACCTCCGCTACCGCCGCGCAGCTCGCCGCTGACGGCTTGGCAGTGACGACGGCGCTGCCGGCTGGCACGGTGACCGGGACGCAGTCTTACCTGCCCCTCAGATCCGCCGAGCAGTCGTCGATCGCGCCATTCCTGCCGTTCATCATGGCGATCGGCGTCATCGGCCTT
Source organism: uncultured Actinomycetes bacterium (assembly GCA_963835775.1). Taxonomy (GTDB): domain Bacteria; phylum Actinomycetota; class Actinomycetes; order Streptosporangiales; family Streptosporangiaceae; genus Palsa-504. Next base: position 266,550 of record CAWIHB010000025.1, read on the forward strand.
GTCATGTCGCTGCTGATCGTCGCCGGCGTGATCAGCGGTTCGGTGGTGGCCGGGTACGGACGGATCGGCGTCCTGAAGTCGATCGGCTTCACACCGGGGCAGGTCGTGGCCGTCTACGCGACCCAGGCCGTCGCGCCGGCCGCTGCCGGATGCGCGGCCGGCGCGGTGCTCGGCGTGGCCACGGCCGGGAAGCTCGTGCTCTCCGGCGCCGCAGCCGCATACGGAGTCGGGACCCTGGGCGGACTGCCCGCGTGGCTGGCCGTCGGCGCGCCGGCAGCACTGTGCGTGCTGACCGGCCTCGCCGCGCTGCCTCCTGCGCTGCGTGCTGGCCGGCTCACCGCGACCGCGGCGCTCGCCGCCGGGCACGCGCCCAGGCCCAGCGGCGGCAAGGCCGCATACCGGCTGATCGGCGCGCTGCCGCTGCCCCGGCCGGTGACAGCGGGACTCGCCGCCCCGTTCACCCGCCCCGCCCGCACCGCCGCGACACTGATCGTGGTGCTGCTCGGTGCCCTCGCGGTAACGTTCGGCGCCGGGCTGAGTACATCCCTGCCCCGCATCGAGAACGGCCTGACCCTGGTACAGACCTGGCAGAGTTTCGTCTCCACCCCGCCGACCGCCAACCCGCAGAACCCGCAGACCCGGCAACAGACACCACCGCCGTTGAGCGCTCATCAGCAAGCTGTCGCCGAGGCAGCGATCCGCGCCCAGCCGGCCACCCTCCACTACGCCGGCGTGGCACAAGTCCAGGTGACCATGCGCGGGCTGACGGACCAGGTTCCGGTGACCGCTTTCCGCGGCGCCACGAGCTGGATCGGCTACCCCCTGGTCACCGGGCACTGGTACACCGGACCGGGCCAGGCCGACGTCCCGCTCGGCTTCCTCACCGCGACGGGCACGAAGGTCGGCGACACCATCACGATCATGCTGGCCGGCCAGCAGATCCCGGTCCGGATCGTCGGTAACGTCTTCGACACCGACAACGCCGGCCTCACCATGCTCACCGACCTCCAGACCCTGACCCGTGCCGACCGGGGGCTAGCGCCCGGCCTGTATGCCATCGGGCTCCGGCCGGACGTCAATCCGTTCGCCTACGCACACCAGATCGGCGCGGACCTCCCCGATGGCTTCTCGACCGGGCAACGCGACACCACCGGATCACCTTTCCCGTATGCGATCATCCTGACCGGCACGCTCGTCTTGCTGCTGGCGGTAGCGGCGGCGCTGGGCGTGGTGAGCACTGTCGTTCTGCAGATCACGGAACGCGTGCACGACCTGGGGATCTTCAAGGCGGTCGGCATGACACCCCGGCAGGCTGTCACCATGATGATCTGCTGGGTAGCGGGCACCGGACTGGCCGCCGGCATGATCGGCGTCGTCGCGGGGATCGCGCTGCACCACGGCCTGATCCCCCGGATGGCCTACTTCGCCGGCAACGGCACGCCGCCCAGCTTCCTGAACGTATACAGCGGCTGGGAAATCGCGGTCCTGTCCCTCGCCGGCCTGGCACTCGCGGCCGTCGGCGCCCTCCCGCCGGCCACCCTAGCCGTCCGCCTACCTGCCGCCCAAGCCCTCCGCGCCGAATGACCCGTCCCGCCACTCCAAACGCCAAACGGCGGCGGGCCTGGCTGCTCAAGGCGACGTTAACCGACTCACCTTCGCGACCCTTGAAATGGGCATGCCGAAGACGCTCATAACGCTATGTTCTGGGCGCACTGCATGGCTCCTCAATCGACCTGCTTGACACGTACCTAATCGGCGATCTGTAATTGTTCGAGCTAAAGACAATGTGCCCGCTCGTTACGCTACACGACCGCGCGGAGCCTGTTGTGGTCCACTTCGACTGCGATCAATTCCCGGCCGACAGAGCCGTCATGGGCTCACGGCAAATGCGCACCACAGGCCGTGCCGTGCCGGACCGTGGAAAACAGCGTGTTTACGTTCAGGTCACCGCCGTCAGGCGCTCGAGTCCATTGGCGCGCCCAGGTCCACGGCGAGTTCTTGGGCAGGAACTTGAGCGCTACTCGGTCCCAGTAGCGCTCGCTGTAGGCAGTTGTAGAGCTACAGAGCGCTACCTTGTATGGCCAGGAACAAGAAATGCCTGGTGGGCCGTACTGGATTTGAACCAGTGAGCTCTTCCGTGTCAGGGAAGTTCCGGGAGAATCTGAGCGTCTGGCATCGTCGGACTGAGTTCGAACCGGGGAGTCCATGACCTGCGTGAACATTCTGGCTGAGTCGCGCTTAGTCTCGGGACGACTGAGCACGTTGGCTCGCATTTATGGCTCTCATCGATATCGGCGCCCCAAAGCTACCGTTAGCCGATCTGCTTCAGCAGCGGCGGCGGGATCCAGAAGGAGATCATCGGCTGCAGCCTCGGCCGACAGGGGAGCGCGGGCGAACGGGTGGTGCGGGTGCGGAACTCGCGGGCTGCGCCGATCGAACCTGTGGCGTCCTTATATCGGGACCGGAGCCAGCCCGAGACGCAGGGTGTGCGTGTCCTTTTTGGTGATTTTGGCCCCTACGCGGAGCTTCATTCCGATGAAAGGCACGCAGAAATCCACCCCGCCTCCAGCCGTCGTGCTGGCCACCACGTCGAGAATCAGCTTGACGGAAGCTACCTGCAGGTCCCTGGTCGCCGAAGTGCGGGACACGCCAGCTCGTCTGATGGAGTCCTTTATGACGCCGATCAGGGTGTCCACCGCTACGCCCTCGTCAGTGACCTTCACGGCGTCCTCCTTACGGCCACCATCATTACAGCTGGCTGACAGTGGCGCGCGGCTGGCCGTACACGGTGTAGGCCAGCCGCGTGGGGTCATCGAGATGACCGGCGGCCCGGCCGCCGGTGCGGGGGACCCCATACCGTGGCCAGGCTGGACCTGCTGTTGTCCCCGGAATCAGTTGAGGCCTTGGAGGCCCCTGCCCGTCAGGGAGCCGAACACGATAAGGCCGTGATCGGGACATGGGAACAGGAGCGGTGGCCCGTCACCGAAGATGGCGGACGGGACACCTGGCCCCGCTTCGAACGTTGCCCTGGGCTCATTGCGGGCTGGGCTTACGCGCTGGAAGCTGTGTTGAATGTTGCTGCTGGGTCGCCGTAGAAGGTGTAGGCGAGCCAGGTGGGGTCGCCAGGGTTGTCGCGGATGGCGTCGCGGGCCCGCCGTGCGGATTCTCCCAGGGTGGCCCCTGCGATTGCCGCCCGGTAGAACTCCTGGGCGTAGGTGCTGGCCGAGGTGTCTACCACTTCCCATAGCGAGCCGATGAAGGCGCCGGCGCCGGCCCGCAGAAAGCTGGCGGCCCATCCTTCGACCGTGGTGTACAGGGGAGCCTGTCCGTCGGTGCGGCAGGCATTCAAGAACACCAGCGGGGCCGTGAACCGCCCGGCGTGCTGCTCGAGGAAGACCGGCTCGAAGGGCTGGTTCTGAAGCAAGATCTTGCAGGTGTTCGGGGCACCGCGGGCGAAGGCGTTGTGACAGCTGAAGTGCAGCAGCCCGAGGTTACCCCGCTGGAAGGCCTGCAACAGGCTGGGCAGGTCGCCGATGCGATGCGCGTCCAGCCCGCAGCCGCGCAGGAGCACATCCAGGGCGGCGATCTCGGCTGGGGCGGCGGCCGGCGAGCCGTCCCCGGACAGCACCAAGTCGGCGGCTCCCAGCTCAAGCCGGCCAGGAGGCGGAGGACCGTAGCGCCGCCGTGCGACCGGGAACTGGTCGATCAGGAAGCCCGCGTCCCAGCCTCCTGGGGCGAACGGGTACAGCAGTTCCCAGGGAACAGGATCTCCCTGGGACACGATGGTCATCCGGGTGATCTTGTCGCGGCGCTGCCAGAACTCCCGCTGCAGGGCTTGCGGGATGAAGCTGTTCCACAGCGCGATCCCCTGGCCCTTCAGCCAGTCGGTGGTGGTCGCGGCGTCCCACCCCGCCTGGCCCCGGGCGACCGCGTTGAGCCCGGCCACGAGCTGCTCAATCGCCTCTCCGGGTGGCTGCAGCAGCCGGTCCGAGGCGGACTCCTCAGAGTAGTAGCCGCTGGCGTCGACCAGCCGGTAGCGGTACACCTGCTGGACGGCGTCGAAGGAAAGCAGCAGGGACACCTCCCCAGGGTCGGCGGCCGCGACCCTGGCGGGGCTGTTCCGCTCCATCAATGGCCCTGTGGGCGCGGCCGCATCCACGCTGACCTGGACCGGCAGGCCGCCCAGCCCGGAGCCGCCGGCGAAGGCCTCCACCTGCAAGGTGTGCACCCCTTCGCGGGTCGCCTGCAACTCGAACCCGGCCCAGTTCGAGTCCAGCCGCGGCACGACATGAACCACCGTCCGATCCGGGCTGTGCAGGGTGAATCCGGGACTGTCCACCAGAAGCAACACGACCTCCAGCCCGCCCTCGGGCACCGTCAGCGGCCGCAGCGCGGCCTCCAGCGGCGCGCCGGGCTGCAGCCCCAGCCGCACCAGCAGTGATACCTGTTCACCCAGCCGGACCCGTTCGGGGAACCTGCCCTGCAGGAAGCGCTGCTCAGCCACTGGCGAATGCTGACGCGCTCCGGCCGGCGGGCCGATGCCCACGGCGGGTATCTCGACGGTGCCGCGATAATACGGATCGGGTGGTTCCGCCCCGAGCGGCAGCGGATCACGCCGGGGCACTTCGCTGATTGCCCCAGGCCCGAGCGGCGGTGTCGGGATGAAATCCAGGCCGGAGGGTACGGCATGACGATCGCCTTCCGGGCCTGGAGCTGGCGAGTCGGCGTACGTGCCGGGTTGGGGCGGGGCGGCATAGGGGTGATAGGGGCCCGGTGCCGCCGGGGCGGCCGGGCCGCTTGCCGCCTGCCCTGCTGCGCCGGGATCGGGAACGCGCTGGTCGGTCGTTTCTGGGCGGCGATGGGAGTCGTATCTGAGTGCGTACTCGCCGCCCAGGCGGATCTGCGCACCAGCAGCGAGCGGGACCCGGACGCCTGGCTCCAGCCGGGCGGGAAGGTTTTCCCCAGGCAGGAGAATCTGGGTGCCGTTCGCGGAATGGAGGTCGGAGATAAAGACCTGCCAGCCGTCCAGTTCCACGCGGGCGTGGACACGGGACACCTGCCCGGAGGCGTCAGTGAGCGGCAGCGGCCTGGCCTGGCCATCGGCTACTGAGCTATCCAGCGTCGGTTCGCGACCCATCACGTAATCGGCGTCAAGCTGGCACACGGAGCCGTCGTGCAGGACGAGGGCCCCGAGCGGCGGACGCCTGCCCATCTGCCGGGCCGTGGTCAGCTGGCTCATGCGGACACCGCACACGGCGCAGTACCGCGCCTCCGGGTCATTGAAGTGCCCGTTCTTGCAGGTGACGCCCTCCACCATCGCGACGGGCACCTCGACCATGCCGAGATCATCCGGATCAGGGGAATCCGCGGGAGAGTACACCAGTGCGACCGCACGGACGACCCCGTCGGCCAGCCGCAGATACGGGTCAGTCTCGCCGTCGTCGGCGGCGCGCACACCAGCCCGGACCTTGATCAACCTGGACGGCAGGACGCAACGCAGCCGCCCGTACGGCTCACCGCTCAGCCGCTGCACCCCGCGGGCGGTGGTGACCTCCGCCCAGCCGGCGCCGTAGACGGTGAGGGCAATCCCGCCGTCGGCGGCACCGAACGCGACCACGGCGGGACCATGCTCGTCGGCCGCGGTGTCGGCGGCGGCCGCATGGGCATCGGCGTCCGCGGAGACCCGGTTGGCGAAACGCAGGCCGCTCTCGCCAGCCCGGGCCATATCAGCCAGCAGATCCAGCAGGCGGTCGGTGAAAGCCCCGCCCGCAGGATGGATCAGCAGCACCAGGTCACCACGGCGGGCCAGGACACCGTCTCCGTGGATCGGCCAAAGTCCGGGCAGGACACCGCGTTCGTTCACGCCAGCCTCCCGCCATGGCACCGCCACCGGATGAACCGGACCCCCGTCGGCTCGTTGGCCACCAGTCGCACCCCCAGCAAGGCCAGGATGAACTGGATGAGGAACGCCGCCCTGCCGATGGCACCGCGACCCCCACCCGCCAGACCGGGACCAAAGCCCCGCAATTCCCGCTGAACCGGACTCTACGCCCCGGACGCTCGTACTGCATCCGCGATGTAGCGGCCCGGCTGCGCAACGGAACAGCAGGCTCGCCGCAGCCCGGCGGCCTGGACGACGGTGACCGCTGGCAGCCATCCTACGAAACCACCCGGAATCAAAGCGCCTGATGACGGTCCTCTCTTCAGGTAGGCACCGCGATTTCGAGTGCGCTGAGTAATACTAGAGCGCATGGTCGATAGGACCTCGGATGCTGAAGGAATCCTCATCGCACAGATCCACGGCGAGGCGAAGCATCACGCTCGCCGGCGGGAGCTGACCCAGCACGAGCACGGGGCAGCGCTAGCCGCGCTCCGCGAGCTCGCCGACGACCGGGCCGACTTGCTCGCCCACATGGCCGAGGATCTTCCTCGGTTTCACTGAGGGCCAGTACAACGAACCGCTCGGGCGCCAGGCAGCCGGGCTGTGCCGGGGCCGCCCCGGAAGCGGTCCCGGCGTGGATCGAGGAAGGCGGGCGCCAGAGGGCGGACGCCGGACGTCCGCCGTTCTCAGCCCCGCGCCGCCGGGCTCCGCTGTTACCGCAGCCCCGCCCGACGGCAGCCGTCCGCGCCGGCTGCCACATGTCTTGGTACTCCGGACGAGTTCAACCGCCGCCTCAAACGACTACCTCGATGCGAACGAGATTCTTGGCGTCGGCCGATGTGTCTAGTTGTGTCTGGATGCCTGGTGAAGCTAAGAAATCGAACGCCCCAATAGGCTGCATGTGGCCTGATGCCGGTCGGCGGTGGCTCCCCCTTGGCTCCCACGAGTGGACAGGCACCGTAGCCGACCTCCCGGATAAGTCCGCCAACTGTCATCGGGTTGCAGCGACAACTGGCATCACGCTGAGTGATGAAGGAAGTCGGAGAGAACGTGCGCGGAGCCGCCGTTCGGCGCGGGAGCGCATGGTGATCTGCTATGGGGTGGACTGCGCCATAACTGGCAATTCTGGATGGCCTCAAATCGCTGTGCGGTGGGTCCCAGGACTCGCATCAAACGACGAGCGGAAACTGAGATGATCCGCCGGTCGGGTGGGGCTCTGCCAGGCCGGCGCTGGGGCCGGAACGAACGACGCTGGGGACCTTGACCGCGCGAGCTGATGCTATGGCTCTCCTTGATGTGGTCACATTCCCCGGCGAGCTGTGGCCGCGGTGGCGCCATGTCAACCGCCAAGTCCATTAGCTAGTCGGGCGCTTGGGGAGCTGCCCGGGCCGGGAGCAGCCGACCTCAACCAGCTGGGCATCGGCGGCGTTGGGCATGAAGAACTCATCGGAGGCCGGCTCGGTCGGGCAGGCCGGACCGTGTTCTCGGTCATGACGACGCCGCGGGGCTCGGCGCCGCTGACGGGTCTGCGTTGTTCGTCCACCAGCTGTCGAGGGCGGCGAACGTCGTGTTCGGGGCGCCCACGGCAGTGATGAACGCGTCCTCGCTCGGGAACGTCCAGGCGTACCCTGGCTGGTTGGCGACGCTGCCGGAGCCGACCAACCCACACTCCAGCACCTGGCCAGAGCGCACGGGGAAATACCCGGGCTCGTTGGCGCCGGTGTCGTCCCAGGGCGTGATCCCCTGTGAGCTGCTGCCGGTTGGCGGGCAGCTCGACGTCGGGGGTGGGCTGGTGGGGAAGCCCACCGCCGTGTTGAAGTTCGCAAAGGCCATCTGGTAGTCAGCGGAGCTGTTCATCTGGTAGGCGCTGATAACGCCGTTTGGCAGGCCGGAGTCTGTGCACTGCAGCGCCTTGACCAGGCCCGGGTTGGCCCACAGAGCGGCTGGGGCGGTCTTGCAGTTAGCAAGGTTCACGTCTGACGGCAGCAGCTGAATGAGCGGGGCGACACCAGGTGCCAGAGCGTTCGCGGACGCGGAAGGCGGATGAGTTGGTGCCACGGTTGGCGGGGCGGAGGTGGAGGCGGGGTTCGAGGACCCCGCGAACGCGAACACGGCGACGACGGCGAGCACCAGAGCCGCCGCCGCGGCGGCGCCACCATACAGCAGGCCCTTATTGCGCTGCTTGGGAGGCCGAGCGGGCGGCTGCCAGGGCGGTGATCCTTGTTGCGGCTGCCAGGGCACTCCCGTGGGTGCCTGGTCTCCTTGGGGTGTCTGGGGTTGGGAAGGATACCCGGGGGAGCCGCTGACGGATCCGATGGTGGGGTCTTGCGGGGGCGTGGTCTGCTGGTTCGGCAATCCGTACTGGTCGTAGGTCGTGACTGTGGCCGGCGGATCAGGGCCGACCACCGGAGGGGGCGTTGTCCCGGGCGGTGGCGCCGCCGGCAGGGCGGCTGGCCGGACCGGATAACCCAGCGCCTGGGCGTACTCGGTGGTGACCCACATGCTGGACGCCGGGTCAATCGACTTACGGTCGATGAGCGAACGGGCCACCATCTGGACCGCCGTGTCCGGATCGAGGTGCTGGTGCTGCACACGCTGCGTCAGCTCACCCGCGACGTCGGCCTCGGCCGCGGTGACCAGCAGGCCGCGTTCCCGTGGCAGATCAGGAAGAAGATCTGTGACAATGTTGCCGATCATCCGGGGATCGCTGAGAACGCGCTGGCCGTAGTCGGTGACCACAGTACTCAGCGCTTGGTGGGCCTCGCCTTGTGCGTCCAGTTGCTGTTCGCTCATGATCTCGTCCTCCCGGACGTCTCTTGGCGTCTGCTGTCGGTGCGGCTCGGTTGGCAGGGCAACCGAGCCTTCAGATGGGAGGTCGAGGGTGCAGTACCCGGCGGCCCGCCGCGTCAGCTGGGGAGTGGGTCGCGGCGTCCGGCTGTTGCGTCGGCACCGGTGGGTGACGGCCCGGTGCGGTCCCCTCCCCTCGGGCTGCGGAAATCAGCGTCAGCAGCGCCGCGAACAGCTCCGACCACCCGCTGAACGCCTGTACGGGACAGCCGGCGCCGCGCACCGTTCCCTGGATCTGCTCGCCGGTAACAGTGATTTCTGCTGTCACTACCAACCGCGCCGACCCGCTCACCCCGCTACGGTCCGCCCGGCCCGGCCAGTGTCGCATCACGGCGGGCACCACAGTTATTTGGCGCGAGTTCCGGGGTAGTAGGCGGGCACGTTCGTGCGTACCATCACCACCATGAGGGCCAGCCGTGCGCCCGCAGGCGGGCTGCTCGACCGGGCGACGGAGCTCGGCGCGATCGCGGCCGCGATCCAATCGGCATGCTCGGGTTCGGGGTCGGCGCTGCTGGTGGAGGGCGAGGCGGGAATCGGCAAGACGAGCTTGCTGAGGCATGCATGCGAACAGGCGGCCCAGGCAGGCATGACGGTGCTGGCGGCGCGCGCCGCCGAGTTCGAGGACGGGTACGCCTGGGGCGTGGTAGGGCAGCTGTTCGAGGCCGAAATACGGGCCGAGGGCGGGCAGCGGCGGGCGGACGACGCGGTGGCGCTGGCCACCCTGGCCCTGACCCGCGGCGAGCCGCGGGGCAATGAGGACACGTTCGCGGTCCTGCACGGCCTGTACTGGCTGACCGCCGACATCGCGAAGCGCACGCCGCTGCTGCTGGCGGTCGACGACCTGCACTGGGCGGATCAGCCGTCGCAGCGGTTCGTCGCCTATCTGGCCCGCCGCCTGGAAGGCCTGGCCGTGGTGCTGGTGCTCACCGTCCGCGAGCCCAGGCTGGGGACGGCACAGCAGAAGGCGCTGACCGCGGGCCTGGCCGCGGAGGCGAGCGTGATCACGCTGCGCCCGGCCGCGCTGAGCACGGCCGCCTGCGCGGAATTGGTGAGCGGGACGCTGGGCACGGACCCGTCGCCAGCGTTTCAGGATGCCTGCCGCGACCTGACCGGAGGCAACCCGCTGCTGCTCCGCGGGCTGCTCACCAGCCTGGCCGCCGAAGGCATGGCGGGAACCGACGCCGAGGTGCCGCACCTGCGGCGGCTGACCCCGGCCATGGTCGCGCGCAGCGTGCTGCTCCAGCTCGGACGGATGCCCCCCGCCGCCCTGGCCACCGCCCGCGCGGTCGCCGTGCTGGGCACCGCGGCGACCGCCGGGCGAGCCGCCCGGTTGGCCGGCCTGGACAGCGACACCTGCGCCGAGGCGATCGGCGCGCTGATGGCCGAGGGGCTAATCGAAGGCGAACGGGCGCTGCGGTTCGTCCATCCGCTGGTGCGATCGGCCGTCTACCAAGATCTGGCCCCGCCAGTGCGAGAGCGCTGGCACAAACGCGCGGCGCAGCTGCTCGACGAGGAAAGTGCCGCTTCGCAAGAGGTGACCGTGCACCTGCTGGCGGCGGCCGCGGTCAGCGATGCGTGGGTGGTGGACAGGCTGCGCAAGGCCGCAGCCGACGCGCGCAGCCGCGGCGCTCCCGACGTCGCCACCCAGTGCCTGGAACGCGCGCTGGCCGAACCGCCGCCGGCCAGCGTCCGCGGCGACGTGCTGTTCGAGCTCGGCAGTGCCCAGACCTTCCACGCGCCCGCCGTAGCGGCCGACCGCCTGGCCGAGGCGCTGGCGCTCCACCCAGGCTGCCCCCGCCGGGGCGAGATCGCGCTCGCGCTCAGCCAGGCCCTCGGATTGTGCGGCCGCTTCGCCGACGCCACTGAAGTGCTCCAGGCGACCATCAGCAGCTCCGGCGATCGCTCCCCGATCGCCGCTTCGCTGCAGGGCGCGCTGCTTAATGTCGCACGCTGGGACCTCGATACCCGGCCGGCAGTGTGGCCGATACTCGAACAACTGCAGGCGCGGGCCGAGGGCGGCGAGGAACTCGACCCGCAGCTGCACGCCAACCTGGCCATCGAGCTAGCCGCGGCGGGCGTCGACCGCGAGCGCGCGGTCCAGCACGCACGAGAAGCGGTCCGGGCGACGCCGCGGCTGGTATCGGTCACCTCAACCGCGCTGCCCGAGGCGGTCTCGGTGCTGGTGTTCGCGGACTTGGCCGGCGAGGCGTGGGAGGCGGCGCAGGTGTGGCTGCGGCTGGCGCAGCAGCGGGGATGGCCGCTGGCCTCCGCGGTCGCTGCGACGGCGGCGTCGCTGAGCGCCTTGTACGCCGGCGACATCAGCCAGGCACTGGCCTACGGGCAGCAGGCGACGGCCGGCGACGGCGGCGGGTGGATCTCGCTGATGGCCACTGCCTTCGTGATCCCGGCGCTGATCGACCGCGGCGCGATCGGCCAGGCGCGCGCCAGCCTGGAAGCGCGTGGGCTGAGCGGCGAGCTGGGCCCCACGTGGCCCTATAACCCGGTCCGGCACGCGCGGGGATGCCTGCACGCCGCGGCCGGCGAGCACGCCGCAGCCCTCGACGACCTCTTGACCGCCGGGGAGCTTTCGCAGCGGTGGGGGATCCGCAATCCCGCGCTGATGCCCTGGCGCTCAGCCGCTGCTGTCTCGCTCAGCGCCTTGGGCGATCGTCAGGCCGCCAGCCGCCTGGCGGCAGAAGAGATCGAGCTCGCGCGCCGGTGGGGCTCCGACCGCGCGCTCGGGATCGCGCTGCAGGCCGCCGGGCTGGCCGAGGGGGGCGAAGGTGGCATCCAGCTGCTGACGGAGGCTATGACGGTGCTGCGCCGCTCGCCCGCGCGGCTGGAGCTGGCCCGGGCGCTGATCGATCTCGGCGCCGCGTACCGGCGGGCCGGGTCGCGCGCCAGAGCACGCGAATTCCTCCGCGAGGGCCTGGACATGGCCCACGCGCTGGGCGGTCTCGCTCTCGCCGCCCGGGCCCGCCAGGAGCTCGTGACCGCCGGAGGCAGGCCCCGCCGCGATGCCATGCGCGGACGCGACGCCCTGACGCCCGGCGAACTGCGGGTCGCTCAGCTGGCAGCGGGCGGGCAGACCAACCGGCAGATCGCGCAGGCGCTGTTCGTCACCCAGCGAACCGTGGAGAACCACCTGACAAGCACCTACGGAAAGCTTCAGATCACCTCCAGGTCCGGGCTCTCCGCCGCGCTGGGCCGGCAGCCACCAGTCGGCAGCCGGCTAGACCCATCATGACCGGGGCGGGTCAAAACCTGCCAGTACGACAACTAGTCGACGCGAGCTTACGGCGACCCTCCTGTAAACGAGGGGCGGGACCATCCTCTACGGTCAGACAGGCCTTGCTGCCATTCGACTTAGCCCGCTTCCCCGATCTGCCGTCGGCGCCCAGAACCGGCGGATCTGGGCGTGGCAGTCCGAGGCGGATAGCACATGTGTCAGGCGCACCTGGCCCGGCCAGGCTCGCCGTCTCCGAGACACCCGGCACGTCCCGGAGCGCCGCGGCCACGATGGCCGCCTGGCCTGGCGACAGCGCAGGTCAGCCACTTTTCAATCGATTATTCGAGCGGCACAGGTTCGCCATCCCGAACAGCGAGTCAGGCGGCAACTCCAGCCAGGTCGCGGTCAGGCACCCTCCCCGTTGAGGTGGCGCTGGCCCTCCCCGACGTAAATCTGCCGGGGCCGGGAGATCTTCTGCTCCGGATCGACCGAACCCTCCTGCCACTGGGCGAGCCAGCCGGGCATGCGTCCGATCGCGAACAGCACCGGGAACATCGCCACCGGGAAGCCCATCGCCTGGTAGATGATGCCCGAGTAGAAGTCCACGTTCGGGTACAGCTTGTGGCTGACGAAGTAGTCGTCGGCGAGTGCGATCCGCTCGAGCTCCAGCGCGATGTCCAGCAGCGGGTTGCGCCCGGTGACCTCGAACACCTGATCGGCCACCTCCTTGATGAGCGTCGCCCGCGGGTCATAGTTCCTGTACACCCGGTGGCCGAACCCGATCAAGCGCAGCTCGCCCGTCTTGACCCGGGCGATGTAGTCGGGCACGTTGGTGACGGACCCGATCTCCCGCAGCATCTTGAGCACCTGCTCGTTCGCCCCGCCGTGCAGCGGGCCGTACAGCGCCGCGGCCGCCGCGGCCGCCGCGGAATAAGGGTCGCTCCCGGAGCTGGCCACGCCCCGCATCGCGCTCGCGGAACAGTTCTGCTCATGGTCGGCGTGCAGGATGAACAGCACGTCCAGGGCGTGCTCGAACACCGGGTCCGGGTCGTACTTAAGCTCGGTCATCTTCCACATCATGTTGAGGAAGTTGCCCGCGTAGGACAGGTCGTCGTCGGGATAGTTGTACGGAAAGCCCTGCGCGTGCCGGTAGGCGAAGGCCGCGAGCGTGGGCATCTTGGCGATGAGCCGGACGACCTGCTCGTCCTGGCAGGCCCGGTCGTGGACCGCCTTGGCCTCGGGGTAGAAGGTGGACAGCGCCGCCAAGGTGCTGACCAGGATGCCCATCGGGTGAGCGTCGTGGTGGAAGCCGTCGATGAACTTCTTGACGTTCTCGTGCACGTAGGTGTGATTGGTGATCTTGTGGGCCCACGCCGCCGACTCTTTGTTGTCCGGCATTTCGCCGCGCAGCAGCAGGAAGGCGACGTCCAGGAACGACGACCGGCTGGCCAGCTCCTCGATCGGGTAGCCGCGGTAGCGCAGGATGCCTTTGTCCCCGTCGATGAACGTGATGGCACTGCGGCAGCTCGCGGTGTTCTGGAAGGCGGGGTCGTAGGACAGCAATCCGAAGTCGTCATCGGATGTCTTGATCTGCCGTAGATCAGTCGCGCGGATCGCGCCGTCTACGATCGGGAGTTCGTAGCTGCGGCCGGTTCGTGAATCGGTAACTCGCAGCGTGTCGTTGGCGGTCATGTCTAGACCATAGGTGGCAACCGCGGGTGCTAGACAGACCCTGTGGCCTTGGGTCTCGGGGCCAAGGTCTGCTGCCGCCCGGATCCCGACCGAACCCCAACCGGGATATACCGGACATAACGCCCGCACTGGGATGTCAGCGGCGCCGGCGGGGTACAGATCAGCGGTGGATCCCGTGCAGGCGCTGCGGCAGATCGGGTTCGAGCTGGAACGGGGCGGGGCGTCGACCTACCGCGTGCTGGTGGCTGGTGCACCCGGCCGACCCGGCAAGATCGCCGCGCTAGCGCAGGCCCCTCCTGTGCCGTGCCAGAACTCGCGCACTGTCTCTGAGCTGGTGCTTTCTGCAATCGTTAGGGCTGCTCTGCGGTACTCGCTGATCAGGCCATGGACGACTGTCTGCGCTTGATCCGGGCAGTCACATCGATCGGCTGGCCGAGCTCGTACAGCGAAGGTCGTCAGCCGCTGAGGGCGGACTGCAGGGCGTGTTTGGTGTGGTTGCCGGCGAGCAGGAGGTGGCCCTCCCCGGGCACGAAGTGCGTGGTGGCACCCGGGACAGCGCCGGCAAGGATCCGGCTGGCCTGTGGGGACACCAGACGGTCGTCCTGGCCGTGCCAGATCTGGATGGGCACCCGGATCTGGCCGAGCGGCACATTCCAGGGCCGGGCCTCCGGCGTGTAGTCGTGCGCCGGTCCACGTCCTCCCTGCCGGATTCCGCCAAAGCGGAAACCCCCAACGGGCCTAATTCGGCTGTGCAGAGGGCCTCGTCGGGGCCATGCCGTCAAAGGCCGGTGCCGCAGAGCTGCGGGCCGGCGCCGAGAACGATGCTGCCGAACTGGGCGCGGACGCCAGGCGCGAGACCGGCGAACAGCAGGCCGCCACCGAGCGCGAGGCCGACTCGATCAGGGCTGCCGCCCGGCGCGAGGCCGGCGAGCTGACCGCCGCGGCCGAGCGCGAGGCCGCCAAGCTCCGGGCCACGGCCGACCACGAGGTCGCGGAGCAGCAGGCCACGGCCGAGGGTGACATCGCCAGGCTGCGGACCAGCACCGAGCGCGAGGTCGCCCAGCTGAAGGCGGCTGCCAAGCGCGAGCGGGACGAGATCCTCACCACCTCCAAGCGCCAGGCTGACGAGATGCGCAGCCAGGCGCAGCGGATCCCGAAGGAGAGCGAGGCCCAGCGGGCCCAGGCGGAAGCCGAGTTCGGGATCCAGCTCGCGACACGCAGGGAACAGGCCGAGCGCCTGGACGCCGAACGGCTCGCTGCCGCCCAGTCTGCGACGCAGAAACTCGTGTCCGAAGCCGAGCAGCGCGCCGCAACCGCGCAGCAGCGGGCAGCGAAGGCCAGCGCCCAGGCCGACCAGACTCGCCGGGACGCCGACCAGCACGCCAGGCAGCTGGCCGGCAACGCAGAAAAGAACGCCGGCCAGATCGCCAGACCAGGCCAGGGCCCAGGCCGACCAGCTGCTCGCCGAGGTCAACGCCGATGCCGAACGCCGCCGCGCTGCGACCCACCGCGAGGTCGACGACCTCACCAGGCAGAAGGACAGCATCGCCAGCCACCTCGCCCAGGTGCGCCAGCTGCTGCCAGGCATGAATGCGGTACGGGCAGCACAGACGAAACCTGCCATAACCGGTGACTTGAATAAGTAACCCTTCCGGCAGCTGGTTAATCCGGGATGTAGCGGTGTAGGCCGCAGCCTGCCGCGACCGAGTTGCGGGACGGACCTTGTCGCGCTGCGTAATCGGCCCTCGCTGCAGCAACGCGCACACTGCCGCCGTTATGTACGGAACTGCTGGTCTGCTGGCGCGTCATCATTGGCGTACCGAACAGGTATTTCTGTTTACTGTCACGTGTCGTCGATCCGGCTCACCCGGTACCCGGGACGGCGCTCGCCATGCCTGGTCTGCTCAGGCTGTCCGCGGGTGGCCCCGGAACATGCGGGCGAAGCGGTCCGACGTGCACACCACGACGCAGACGCCCCGGTACGGGGCCGCAGAGGCCCGCGCCTGGCACCGCATGCACCCCAAGCTGAAGGCCCGCGGCGCCTGGGCCGGCCACCAGGGGGACCTGCCGGTCATCGAGGGCACTTTGATCAAGCTCACCGCCGGGCACCTGCCGCACGACCGCGCCCCCAAGCCCGTCTGGCTGTGGACCTCCTGCCCGGACGCGGATCCCGATCAGGTGAACCGCTGCTGGCAGGCGTTCCTCCGCCGCTTTGACATCGAACATACGTTCCGGTTCCTGAAGCAGGTCCTCGGCTGGACCAAGCCGAAACTGCGCGACCCCGCCGCCGCCGACCGGTGGACCTGGCTCATCCTCGCCTGCTACGCCCAGCTCTGGCTCGCCCGCGGCCTGGCCGCAGACCTGCGCCTGCCCTGGCAGCGCCCGGCCCTGCCCGGCCGCCTGACCCCCGCGCGGGTCCGGCGGGGATTCCGGGCCATCCACGGCACACTGCCCGTTCTCACAGCCGCACCGAAACCCGGCAAACCCGGCCCCGGCAGACCTCCCGGCTCGAAGAACCGGCACCCGGCCACCCGCCACGACGTGGGCAAGACCGCCATCAAGAAAACGACGCAGGAAACCACGACGAACCCGGGAGGTTGGCGATGCGTTCGGCCGTGACTCGGCGGCCGTGTCGGCCTGCGGCGCCAATCCCGGCATGGTGTCCTGGTTCGTCAAGCAGGCGCTGCTCGACGTGGCCGCGAAGACCGGGCTTGACCATGCCGAGCCGGCCAGCCGGGCCGACTGGGCGGAGCTGATGCGCCGCAGCGGCGTGACCGGAATCCACATCGCCGAGCGGGACACCCAGCGGGCCCGCAGCCCCAAGCCGATCGGGACCTTCGTCAACACCTGGTCAGTGGACGGGTTCATCTCCGAAGGACTCCAGCCGGCCGAGATCGGCTGGGGCACCCACGAGCGGTGGCTGCCACCTTCAGCCCACCGCCATCGCGACCCCCTGGCGCCGTCCATCTACCTGAACCGCCCCGGTGCCGACACCCGGGTCCGGACGTGGTGCCCCACCGCCGGACCGCAGTACGGGCTGTGCGTGACCCACAACGAGTCGATCTCGATCGCCGACTACTTCACCGTGCGTGACGACGGCACCACGATCTACCGGCCAACCTGCCACTACGCCTACCACCCCGCCGACGATGCGCTGCTGTCCTGGCACGAACTGCTGGGCACGGCCGACCGGCTGCCGCAGCGGCACCGCCTCCTGGACGAGTCAGAAATCGCCGACGGCATCGATGAGCTCGGCGTCCTGCTGTACGGGCACCAGGCGAACGCCTACTGGTTCGGATCCCGGCTGTCGATCGAGGAAACCCGCTCGCTCGCGCCCTACCAGAACGCAACCGGCCTGCAGGTGACCTCAGCCGTGCTGGCCGCCATGGTGTGGGCACTGGAGCACCCGGCCGAAGGCATCGTCGAAGCTGACGACATCGACTTCCGGCGCTGCCTCGACGTCCAGCGGCCCTACCTCGGCCCGGTCGAAGGGCACTTCACCGACTGGACGCCGCTGTCCGCCCGGTCGCCGCTGTTCCCGGACGACATCGACGAATCTGACCCCTGGCAGTTCCGCAACGTGCTGGTCCACTGACATGACGCGCGCTGTGGTGCCGGGCGCCCGGCACTGGCCGCTCGCGGCTCTGGTGCTGGCGTCAGCTCTGTGGGGCGGCGCCGTCGGTGAGGCCATCAGCCGCGCCGCGGCCGTCGCCATCGCGCTCAGCCTCGGCGGGCTCGTCGTGCTGACCAGCGGGAGCGGTCACGGCACCGCCGCCGGCGACCTGCTGGTCGCCGGCGGCGTGCTCAGCGCCAGCCTCTACAGCGTCGTGGCGAAACGCTTCGCCGGCGACGGCGATGCGCTCTCGCTGACGACCTGGCAGTTCACCGCGGCGACAGCCGTGGCCCTGGCGGTCGCCACGACGCACTGGATCGCCAGCCCCGCCCGCCTGCCGGTCTCCGTCGCCCCCCGGTACTGGCTGGCTGCCGCAGCCGTCGGAGTGGCCGGCTTCGGACTGAGCTTCCTGATCTACAACAAGGTGATCTCCGCGGTGGACGCCGGCTGGGCGGCCATCATCCTCAACCTCATCCCGGCCTTCGGGCTCCTCAGCTCCGTGATCTTCCTCGGCCAGGACCCGACCCGCACCGGCACCATCGGAGCATGCCTCATCGGCGGCTCCGTGATCTACTTCACGATCTCCGACAGCCGGGACAGCGAGACCGGCCTGCCGCCGGCTGACAGCCGGCCAAGACAGATCCACAGCGCAGGAGCACCCACGGCTGAGACTCTGCCCGCTGCCGCCGGCGAGCTGGTACGCTGACCAGCTTCTCCTGGCGGGCTCAGCAGGCCGGCAGCTTCCGCGCCACGGCTGACTGGCTCCGGCCGGCCGGACGGACCCGCCCGAACGCATAAGGCCAGAGCGCCCCGAATCGGATCATCTGCACGCTGATCGCCACTCGCCCGGCATGATTCTCAACAGCGCGGAATCGGCGATCTGCGCTCCGGCTGGACGGCACCGACTGGCTGCTGGCCGGCCCGGTGGACCCGGTCCAGCCTGCCCCCGCCCTCCCGCGCTGACCGGGTTTGGCGGACGGCGGCTGGATCTGGTCGGATGGATGGCATGGCGGGTACTTCGGGCGGCGGCGAGCGAACACACGACGGGCGGTGGACGCTCGAGCACCGGTTCGCCTCGCCGTGGCATTACCTGCCGGTGGAGGTGGGGCCGGGCACCGCCGGGCTGCGGGTCGAGCTGGAATACGACCGGGCCGGGGACGCCGTACTCGACCTGGGCTGCCTGGGGCCGGACGGGTTCCGCGGCTGGTCGGGCGGGGCGCGCGGGTCGTTCGTCATCACCGCGGACGGGGCCACACCCGGATACCTGCCTGGCGAGCTGAAGGCCGGGATCTGGCAGGTGATGATCGGCGTGCACCACATCCCGCCGGACGGCGTGAGCTACCGGGTAACGGCGCAGACCACGCCGAGTGCGGCCGGCCTGCTGCCGCCCGCTCCCCCGGCCCCGCCGGCGCCCCTGGACCGGCCGCCGCGCCGGGAGCTGCCGGCGCCCGGCCGGCGCTGGCTGGCGGGCGACCTGCACGCGCACACCGTGCACTCCGACGGACGGCTGACCGTTCCGGAACTGACCGCGCTGGCCGCCGAGCGCGGCCTGGACTTCCTGGCCATCACCGACCACAACACGATCAGCCAGCACGCCGAACTAGCCGGGGCGGCCCGCAGGTACGGCGTCACGCTGCTGCCCGGCCAGGAGGTGACCACCGCCGGCGGGCACGCGAACGCGCTGGGTGCGGTCGGCTGGATCGACTTCCGCCGCGACCCCGACGACTGGCTGGCCGAGACCGAGGCCCGCGGCGGGCTGCTGTCGGTCAACCACCCGTTCGCGGGTCCGCTCAGCTGGATCCGCCCGATGCGCCGCCGCCCGCCGCTGCTCGAGGTGTGGCACCCGAGCTGGCTCGACCTGCGCTGGACCATCCCGCTGTCGTGGTGGCTGGCCTGGGACCCGGCCGCGATCCCGGTCGGCGGCAGCGACTGGCACGACGCCGGATCCGTCGCCCCGCCCGGGCAGCCGACCACCTGGGTCGAGTGCGCGGGCGCCGAGCCGGGCGACGTGCTCGGCGGGCTGCGGGCCGGGCGGGTGGCCATCTCGGCCACCAGGGACGGCCCGGTGCTGCTGCGGCAGGACGGCGAACTGGTCGCGGTGGACGCCGACGGCACCACGCTGGCCGGGCCGCAGGGCCCCCGCGCCCGGGTCACCGGCGACCTGGCCCGGCTGCCCGGCGCGCCCGGCCCGCACCGGCTGCTCGACGCCCGCGGTGCGACGCTGGCCCTGGTCGGCTAGCGGGCGGCCAGGTGGCGCTGGCGGGCCACCTCGTACAGCACCACGGTGGCCGCGTTGGCCACGTTCAGCGAGCTCGCGGACCCGGTGATGGGGATCCGGACCAGCTGGTCGCACCGCTCGCGCCAGGCGGCGCTCAGCCCGGCGGTCTCGTTGCCCATCAGCAGCAGCGCGGGCCGGGTCAGGTCGGCGTCGAACACGTCGAGGCTGCCGTGTTCGTCGGTGCCGATCAGGGTGACCGGGTGCCGCTGGGCCGCCAGCCATTCGGTCAGCTCGCGGGGCGAGGGCACCCGGACCACCGGCCGGGCGAACAGCGAGCCGGTGCTGGCCCGGACGGACCTGGGGTCGTAGGGGTCGGCCGCATGGCCGGCCACGATGACCCCGGCGGCGCCGAAGGCGTCCGCCGACCTGATCATGCTGCCGAGGTTGCCCGGACTGGCCGGGCGGTCCAGCACCAGGCCCAGGAAGTCCGGGCCGGCCTGGATCCGGTCCAGGTCGTCGCCGGGCATCTCCAGCACGGCCAGCAGCTCGGGGCGGCCTTCGTCCTTCTCGGCGAGCTCGGCCAGCAGGGCGGCCGACATGGCCACCTGGTCGGTGTCCACGGCGCGCAGTATTTCCTGCGCCCAGCCGGACAGCGGGCGGTCCGCGTCGTAGATCAGGGCCCGGAACCGCCAGCCGGCCCCAGCGGCCCCGGCGGCCAGCGAGATCGGCCGCACCCCCTGGACCAGGAACTCCCCGGCCCGCTGGCGCTTGGCCCGGCTGGTCAGCAGGGCCTGCCACTGCTGGAAGCGAGCGTTGCGGGACGTAATCCGCAGCACCCTCGTCACGTACCCTCCCGTAGTCGGGACGCTAGCGGTCGCGGCTGAGCAGTTCCAGGCGGGCGCGCAGCAGGGCCCGGTGGGCCACCACGTCGTCGACCTGGTCGGGCTGCTCGGGGCACTCGCCCGAGCTGATGGCGTGTCCGAGCCTGCGGCCGGCGTCGGCGGGGTCGATCATCTCGAACACCACCAGCGGATCGCCCGAGGCGGCCCGTTCGGTCTCGGCCCGCAGGCCGGGTGCCTTGGCCACCCAGGCGTCCCTGATCTTGCCGCCGCGGCCGTGGTCGATGAGCACGCAGACGGCGTGCTGCCGGTCGCCGTAGGCGAAGGTCATGGTCAGCGACTCCTGGCGGCCGCCGACGTCGGCGTAGTGCCAGCAGTCCCCCACCCGCGGCGCCCCGAGCGACCGCGTCCAGGGCGGGTCGGCCACGCCCAGCGCGCTGACCCGGACCGCGGCCTGGCCGGCCGCGGCGCGCAGGGCAGGCGAGCCGACCACCGCGAACACCCGCAGCAGGGCCAGGGCCTGCGGGGTCGAGGTGGCCTCCGCGGCGGGGATCAGCGTGCCGGTGAGCGCGTCGGTGAGCGAGGCCTGGCCCGCGGCCGAGGCGGCCAGCGCGCCGATGAGGTCGGAGACCCACAGCTCCGCGTCGACCGGGTCGTCCACCTGGCCGAGGACGTCGCTGGCCTCGGCCAGCACTCCGGCGAAAGTCGCCTCCACCGCTACCGGCGCGAACAGGCGCGCGACATCCGGCTCGGGGGCAGGTTCATCCGCGGCCATGCCGTGCAGGATAAGCGAAGGACCCGCCCCGGGCGTCCGGGACGGGTCCTTCGGCTGGTGCTGGTTAGTGGTGCTGGTTACTGGTGCTGGTTACTGGCCCGAGCCGGTCACGCCGGACAGGGCGCCGGTCACGCTGCCCAGCTTGGGCAGGCCACCGGTCAGCGAGCCGACCGGCAGGGCACCGGTGATGCCGGACAGTGAGCCCGGGACCAGGCTGCTGTTGGACGTGGCCTGGTCCGGGGAGCCGGCCTTGCCGCCGGCGACGCGGTTGGTGGTGCGGGCCGGGGCGAGGGCCGGGCTGCTCGGGCCGGAGCCGCTGCTGGTCAGCGAGCCGGAGACGGGCACCTGGCTGGTGGCCGAGTTCAGGCCGGGGATGACGCCGGCCACCGTGTCCAGGCCCGGCAGCGAGCTGATGCCGGAGGGGTTAGCGCCGCCCGGGGTCTGAGTGCCGTGCTGCGAGGTGGTGACCTGCAGGGTGTTGCCCGGGGCCCGGCTGGACGAGCCGCACGACCCGGTCGCGGTCAGGGCGCCCGCCGCGGAGGAGACCTCGCCGGCCATCGGCAGCCCGGCCAGCTGGCAGGCCGCTCCGCTCACCGGCGAGCTGCCCAGGGTCTGAGCCACGGTGGTCAACGGCGACCCGTCGGTGGCAGGTGACGCCTGGGCCAGCGCCGGGGCGGCCACGCCCACCGCGAGGATGCCTGCCGAGGCGATGCCCCCAAGAAAGGTTTGCCACTTGTACAAGAAAGTCTCCACTTCGAGTTGGGGTATCGGGATTGACCACGCTCCGGGCCTCAGCCGGGGCGGGACCTAACCGCGAACGACTCAGATCGTGAAACTGACTACGAGACTGCGGACCCGCCGACCATCCGGCGGGCCCGGCGCCAGCGGGCTGGATTACCTCCGGCCTGCGCCCTCCATGTGCGTCGCGGCGAGCGGACCGGAGCCGCGACCAGAACATAGCACACTGACAGTGATTGACGAGTGACTCTGTGATGTATTAGCTCGTCACAATGCGTGTCGGAGGAGGCGCGCTCAGGCAGCCGCCACCGTGACGCGCCGCTCACGGGCGGCCGGACCGGTAACGGAGTGTTACCGGTCCCGGCAGAAGCAGGCGGCCAGGTGGTCGTTGACGATGCCGCAGGCTTGCATGGTCGCGTAGGCGGTCACCGGGCCGGTGAAGGTGAATCCGTGCCGCCGCAGTTCGGTGCTGAGCGCCTTGGAGGCCGGGGTGGCCGAGGGCACATCGGCCAGGGTCCGCGGCGCCGCGGCCGGCTCGCCAGCGTACTTCCAGACCAGGTCGCTGAGTCCGTCCGGCAGGCCGAGCATGGCCCGGGCGTTGGTGATCACCGCGTTGACCTTGGCCCGGTTCCGCACGATGCCGGCATCGGCCATCAGCCGGGCCACGTCGTCATCGCCGAAGGCGGCCACGGCGGCGGGCTCGAACCCGGCGAAGGCGGTGCGGAAGTTCTCCCGCTTGCGCAAGATGGTCAGCCAGGACAGCCCGGACTGGAAGCCTTCCAGGCACAGCCGCTCGAAGATGACGACCTCGCCGCGCACCGGCCGGCCCCACTCCTGGTCGTGATAGGCCACGTACTCCGGGGCGCTCAGGCCCCAGGGGCAGCGCAGCCGTCCGTCCGGGCCGGCGACCGCGCCCATGTCCCGCATGCTTTCGGCCGGGGGCTGGTCGCTCACCAGCTCTGTTCCTCCGCCCTGGCCAGAGCGTCCTCGTCGGCCTGCGCCCCGGCCTGGGGGGTGGATCCGGCGGCAGGGTCAGCCGGGGCGGCGGGCTCACCGGGAGCGGCGGGTCCGGCCAGACCGGGCGGATCCGCGACGGGTGCTCGAGAGCTGGCCGGTTCCTGGCGGCTCCAGCGCTGAGCGGGATGGGCGTGCTTGGGCCGGCCGACTGCTCCGGGCCCGCAGGGAACTCCGGTGCCGGAGCGGTCTGCGGGGCCACGGGGAACTCCGGTGCCGGGGCAGTCTGCGGGGCCACGGGGAACTCCGGTGCCGGGGCAGTCTGGGACGCCAGGGAGAACTGGGGTGCGGTCGGGGGCGTCAGCGGCGCATCGCCGCCTGGCGCGGTGTCCGAGCCCTGGCCGGCCAGCTGCTGCCGGAGGTAGGCGATCGTGACATCCCGGTCGCGCATGGCGCGGGCGATGGTCTCGAGCGCCTCGTCGGTCACCTGCATGTTGTAGCCCCACAGGGCGGTCGGCGGGCGCAGCATCGCCACGTCGGCGGCGGATACCGGGCCGAGGTCCAGCGGGGCATGGTCAGCGTGCTCGTAGGCCAGTTCGCCGCCCCTGCCGGTGGCGGCGTAGAACACGCCGACGAGCACCGCGACGGCCGCGATAATCATGACAGCAGGCACATACGAATGGTGCCACGCTCGGCGCGCGATGTCGCATCGACGCCGATCCCGGCCCAGATCTCAATCACCATCTGGCCTGAGGCACGTGAGGCGAGAGGGGTTTATGGGGCTGCTGGGACCGACGGCGCCGGGGCCGGGGGCCGCGGGCGGGCGGCGTGGCTCAGGTGGCCTACCTGGCTTGGGTGCCGTGGGCTTCGAGGATGATCTTGACGACCTCTTCGGGCTCGTCGACCACGCTGATCAGCGCGAGCTCCGCGGGCCCGATCTTGCCTTCGGCCAGCACGGTGTCCTGAAGCCAGGACAGCAGGCCGGACCAGTACGACCGGCCGACGAGCACGATCGGGAACTTGGTGATCTTTCCGGTGGCGACCAGGGTGAGCGCCTCGAACAGCTCGTCCAGGCTGCCGTAGCCGCCGGGCATCACCACGAAGGCCTGGGAGTACTTGATGAAGCAGGTCTTGCGGGCGAAGAAGTACCGGAACTCCATGCCGACCTCGACATAGTCGTTCAGGCCCATCTCGGTGGGCAGCTCGATGCCCAGGCCCACCGAGACGCCGTTAGCCTCGACCGCGCCCTTGTTGGCCGCCTCCATGATCGCCGGACCGCCGCCGGTGATCACCGCATAGCCGGCCTGGACCAGGCCCGTGGCGATCGCCTCGGCGGTCAGGTACTCGTGCGTGCCGCGCTGGGTCCGGGCCGAGCCGAAGATCGCGACCGCGGGCCCGAGCTCGGCCAGCAGGCCGAACCCCTCGACGAACTCGGACTGGATCCGCAGCACCCGCCAGGGATCGGTGTGCACCCAGTCGGCGGCACCGCGCCGGTCGAGCAGCCGCTGGTCAGTAGTTGTCGCCGGTATCTGCTTGCCGCGCAGCGTCACGGGTCCCTGGCGACGGATCCGCCGGTGCGGCTCTGAATTCATGCTCATCGTGTACTAAGGGTAGTCACTGGGCTGACCTGGATTAGTGATCCCCGCGGCGACGGCATGAACGGGCTGGGATCACTCAGGCGTCGACGCCGTGGTCGCGCAGGATGTCGTTCAGCGCCGACTTGTCGTGGCGGGAGCCTTCCGGCAGCCGCTTGAGGACGAGCAGGCACGGCATGCCGAACTCGCCGCCCGGGAAGGTCCGCGGCCGGGTCCCGCTCACGCACACCGACCAGGGCGGGGCCTCACCGCGCGGCAACTCGGCCCCCGTCTCCACGTCGATGACGTGCGTGGTCTTGGTCAGGATGGCGCCGGCGCCCAGCGTGGCGCCCGGGCGGACCCGGGCGCCGCCGACCACCATGCAGCGCGACCCGATCATGGCCTCGTCCTCGACCACCACCGGCACGGCGCTGGGCGGCTCGAGCACGCCGCCGATCCCGACGCCGCCGGACAGGTGCACGTTCTTGCCGATCTGGGCGCCCGAGCCGACCGTGGCCCAGGTGTCCACCATGGTCCCTGAGTCCACGTAGGCCCCGATGTTGACGAACGAGGGCATCAGCACCGCGCCGGGCGCCACGTAGGCGCCCCAGCGCACGATCGCCCCGGGCAGCACGCGCACGCCGTCCAGCTGCCTGGTCAGCGGCACCCGGTCGTCATAGCGGAAGTCACCCACCTGGGACCTGGCCATCGGCAGCATGCGGAAGGCGAGCAGGATGGCCTGCTTGGCCCGCTCGTCCACCACCACCTCGTCGGTCACCGGATCGACGTAGGCCACCCGGGCCTGCCCGGCGTCAATGGCGTCCACCGCGGCGACCACCGCGGCGCGGGCCTGCTCGTCGGACGGGGACAGCTCGGCCCGCCGCGCCCACAACTCGTCGATGACCTCGGGCAGCGGGGAGCAGGGGCGGCCGGACGGGTATGGGGGGACATGTCCCCCCCCAGGCGGGCCCGGGGGGACTTGTCCCCCCCAAGGGGGGCCCGGGGGGACTTGTCCCCCCCAAGGGGGGCCCGGGGGGATGGTTCCCCCCGGCGGGGGGTCTGGGGGGGATGGAATCCCCCCCAGAGCGGGGGTTCCAGGGGGTCGTCCCCCTGGGCCAACACTGCTCATGTTGGCCGAGCTTAGCGGTACGGTCTGATGGTGTGCCGCCCAAAACCCGCCGGCTGCGGGGCTTCACCGTCCTCGCGACCACGCTGGTCCTGCTGACGGCGGCGGGCGCCTTCGTCTACAACAGCCTGCGGCACGTCACCGCGGCCCTGCCGCCGCCCGGCTGCCAGGCCGGCACCGGCGTGGCGGCCATCTCGCTGGACCCCGGCCAGGCGGCCATCGCCGCGATCATCGCGGGCGTTGCGGCCCGGCACAACCTGCCCCGGGAGGCGGTCACCATCGCCTACGCGACCGCGCTGCAGGAATCGCACATGGAGAACCTGACCTACGGCGACCGCGATTCGGTCGGCGTCTTCCAGCAGCGCCCCTCGCAAGGCTGGGGCCCCGCGGCCGACCTGGAAGACCCGGTCTACGCCACGACCAAGTTCTTCGGCGCGCTGGTCCAGGTGCCCGGCTACGCCAAGCTGCCGGTGTACCAGGCGGCCCAGGACGTGCAGCACAGCGCGGACGGGTCCGCCTACGAGCAGTACGCCGAGGTGGCCTCGCTGCTGGCCCAGTACTTCACCGGCGGCTGGCCGCACGGCGTGTCCTGCTGGTACGCGCCCTCGGGGCAGGCGGACCTGGCCAGTGCGCTGCGGGAGATGGCGGCCACGTTCGGGCCGCCGGGGCGCGCAGGGATCGTGGTGGGGGTTACCACGGACCGTTCGGCCAAGATAAACAACGGAAGCGCGGCGGTCGTGCACGCCCAGTGGGACGCCAGCTGGACGGTGGCCAGCTGGCTGGTGGCCAACGCCCAGCAGTACGGGCTCAGCGAAGTACGGTATGCCGGTTATGTGTGGAATGCCACAGATGGCAATATGGGCTGGCAGCGCGCAACTTCGGCTCAGGGCTCGCCGCACGGCAGTATTGTCGCGGGCTGAGGCGGCATCGGCCGGCCACCCGCCATACTGTGTTAGCAGCAGGGACCAGTTTCACGAAGGAGTCACCCGTGACCTACATCATCGCGCAGCCCTGCGTTGATGTGCTTGACAGAGCATGCATCGAGGAATGCCCCGTTGACTGCATTTACGAGGGCGAGCGCATGCTGTATATCCACCCCGACGAGTGTGTGGACTGCGGCGCGTGCGAGCCGGTCTGCCCGGTCGAGGCGATCTACTACGAGGACGACGTTCCGGATCAGTGGAAGGAGTACTACAAGGTCAACGTCGACTTCTTCGAAGACCTGGGCTCCCCGGGCGGGGCGTCGAAGACCGGCAAGACCGGCAAGGACCACCCACTGGTAGCGGCGCTGCCGCCGCAAGCCGCGGAGGAATGACGCTCGCAGCACGGCTGCCCGCGTTCACCTGGGACCGGATCGCGCCGCTGGGCGCGCAGGCCGCGCTGCACCCGGACGGCCCGGTGGACCTGTCCATGGGCACGCCGGTGGACCCGGTCCCCGAGCCGATCCAGCGCGCGCTGGCCGAGGCGGCCAACGCGCCCGGGTACCCGCAGACCCGCGGCACCGCGCGGCTGCGGGAGGCGGCCGCGGGCTGGCTGGCCCGGTCGGTTTCGGTGTCCGTGCCGCCGGACGACGTGCTGCCGGTCATCGGGACCAAGGAGTTCATCGCCTGGCTGCCGGTCATGCTCGGGCTCGGGCCGGGCGACGTGCTGGTGTACCCGGAACTGGCCTACCCCACCTACGACATCGGCGCGCGGCTGGCCGGGGCCACCGCGGTGGCCTCGGACAGCCTGCTGGCGCTGGGGCCCGCCCGGGTGCGGCTGGTCTGGCTGAACTCGCCGTCCAACCCGACCGGGCGGGTGCTGCCGGCCGAGCACATGCGCAAGGTGGTGTCGTGGGCGCGCGAGCGCGGGGCGGTGATCGCCTCCGACGAGTGCTACATCGGCCTGGGCTGGGAGGCCACGCCGGTCTCCGTGCTCGACCCTGCGGTGTGCGGCGGCTCGCGGGACGGGGTGCTGGCCATCCACTCGCTGTCCAAGCGGTCCAACCTGGCCGGCTACCGGGCCGGGTTCGTCACCGGCGACCCGGCGCTGGTCGCGGAGCTGCTGGCCATCAGGAAGCAGGCCGGGATGATCGTGCCGGGGCCGGTGCAGGCGGCGATGATCGCGGCGTTCGGCGACGAGGCGCACGCAGTGGCGCAGCGGTCGGTGTACGGGGCCAGGCGTTCGGCGCTGCGGGAGGCGTTCACCGGGGCGGGCTTCAGCGTGGACCATTCCGAGGCCGGGCTGTACCTGTGGCTGCGGCACCCGGAGTACGACTGCTGGGCGGCGGCCGAGATGCTCGCCGGGCAGTGCGGCATCCTGGTCACGCCGGGCTCGGTGTACGGGCCGGCCGGCGGCCGGCACGTGCGGGTGGCGCTGACCGCCACCGACGAGCGGGTGGCCGCCGCGGTGAAGCGGCTGGCCGCCCTGCCCGGCTGAGCGGATCGGGCGACCTGCTGGGGCGGACGGGCCCTCGTGGGCGGATACGTTCGGGCAGAATACGAGGAATGTTCCGCCGACGCGCTTCGGGAGCCAATCGGACCGCAGCTACTGATGGCCAGCCCGGCCGGCACCGGGGCCGGCTGGCGCCGGGGCACCGAGGTCCGCGGTCGCGGCTCCGGGCTCACCTGGAGCTCAGGGCGCCGTCGGCGTGCAGGGTGCCGTCGGCGTGCAGGGCGCCCCGGCTGGCCCGGACGAGTTCGCGCCGCCCGAATCCCTGGGCGCCGCGCCGCCCGGATCCCTGGGCGCCGCGCCGCCCGGCGTGGACGGCGGCGTGCCGCATCCGGCCCGGGTATGGAACTACTGGCTGGGCGGCCGGGACTTCTTCCCCGCCGACCGGACCGCGGGCGATGAGCTGAACAGTGCGTTCCCGCACCTGGCCGAGATCGCCCGGGCCGAGCGGGCCTTCCTGGTCCGCGCGGTGCGCTACCTGGCCGGGCCGGCCCGGATCAGGCAGTTCCTCGATATCGGCGCCGGTCTGCCGGCCGGCGGGAACACCCACGAGATCGCGCAGCGGGTCGCACCGGACACCGGCATCGTGTACGCGGACAACGACCCGGTGGTGCTGGCCCATGCCCGGGCCCTGCTGGACAGCCCGACGCTGGCCAGCTCGCCCGAGGGGATCGTCAGCTACATCGGCGCCGACCTGCGCAACGTGACCGCGGTCCTGTCCGGCTCGGCCCGCACCCTGGACCACGGCCAGCCCGTGGCGCTGATGATGCTCGGCGTCCTGGGCCACGTCGATGACCACGGCGCGGCCCGCTCGATCACCAGTCACCTGATGGCCGCGCTCCCGGCGGGCAGCTATCTAGCCATCGCTGACGGCGTGGCCGGCAGCGAGCAGGCCGCGGGTGCGCAGGACCGGTACAACCAGTGGGCCCCGGTGCCCTACCACCTGCGCAGGCCCGACCAGCTCGCCAGCTTCTTCGACGGGCTGGACCTGGTCGAGCCCGGTGTCGTGCCCTGCCCGCGGTGGAAGCCGGATTCCCCCGGCGCCTACGAGCCGTCCGGAGAACCCCTCGCCTACTGCGGCGTGGCCCGGAAGCCCTAGCGGGACCCGGCCCGGCCAAAGATCGTGGACAGAAACCCCGGGCGGACCACGTAACCTGCGGGAAATACGTAACAAATCACCGGCAGAGCTCATTTCAACGCAATGATTCTGGGTCGACACGCATGATCGGCGCATGTTTTCCTATGCTCCGAGCCCCTAACCTGGGCTCATGATCGATGGGGGACTCGACGCGGCCGGGACCGGACGCCGGCTGGCTACGGCGCGCAGCTACCTGATGTGCCCGCCGGAGCATTTCGCGGTCACGTACGCGATCAATCCGTGGATGCGGCCGGACCGTCCGACCGACGCGGCCACCGCGGTGCGGCAGTGGGCCCGGCTGCGGCAGGTCTACCTGGACCTGGGCCACCAGGTGCGGACCATCGATCCGGTGCCGGGGCTGCCCGACATGGTGTTCGCGGCCAACGGGGCGACCGTGGTGGGCGGGCGGGTGCTCGGCGTGCGGTTCCGCTACCCGGAGCGGGCCGGCGAGGCCGGCGCCTACCTGGCCTGGTTCCGCGACCGCGGCTACCCGGACGTGCGAGCGGCCCGGTACGTCAACGAGGGCGAAGGCGACTTCCTGTGCACCGGGCGGGCGCTGCTGGCCGGCTACGGCTTCCGCAGCGTGCAGGCCGCCGCGGCCGAACTAGCCGAGGTGTTCGGCCTGCCGGTGACCAGCCTGCGGCTGGTCGACCCGCGCTTCTACCACCTGGACACGGCACTGTGCGTACTCGACGCCGACACCGCCATGTACTACCCGGCCGCGTTCGACGACGCCGGGCGGGCGGCCATCGCGGCCCAGTTCGCCGAGCTGATCGAGGCCAAGGACGAGGACGCCGAAGTGCTCGGCCTGAACGCGGTCAGCGACGGCCGGCACGTCGTGCTCCCGGTCCAGGCCAGGAACCTGGCCGCCCAGCTGCGCGAGCGCGGGTTCGAGCCGGTCGGGGTGGACATGTCCGAGGTGCTCAAGGGCGGCGGCGGGCCGAAGTGCTGCACGCTCGAGCTCCGCTCCTAACGTTCGAGGTAAGGGAGGCGTCACGATGACCGAGACCATGACCGGCCGCGCCAGCGAGCTGATGCAGCTCAACCAGGCGCACGCCGCGCACAACTACCACCCGCTCCCGGTCGTCGTGTCGGAGGCCGACGGCGCGTGGGTGACCGACGTGGAGGGGCGCCGCTACCTGGACCTGCTGGCCGCCTACTCGGCGCTGAACTTCGGTCACCGCCACCCGCGGCTGATCGCGGCCGCGATGAGCCAGCTCGAGCGGCTGACCCTGGTCAGCCGGGCCTTCGACCACGACCAGTTCGGGCCGTTCTGCGCCGAGCTGGCCGAACTGGCCGGCCTGGACGTGGTGCTGCCCATGAACACCGGCGCCGAGGCGGTGGAGACCGCGATCAAGGTGGCCCGCAAGTGGGGGTACACGGTCAAGGGGGTCCCGCCCGGCCAGGCCGTCATCATCGCGTTCGGCGGGAACTTCCACGGCCGCACCACCACGATCGTCAGCTTCTCCACCGACGACGACGCGCGGGCCGACTTCGGGCCGTACACGCCCGGGTTCCGCGCGGTGCCCTACGGCGACCTGGACGCGGTGCGGTCGGCCGTCGACGAGCTGGGCGAGCGGGTGGTGGCCGTGCTGGTCGAGCCCATCCAGGGCGAGGCGGGGGTCATCGTGCCGCCGCCCGGCTTCCTGCCCGGCCTGCGGGAGCTGTGCACCGCCAGCGGCATCCTGATGATCGCCGACGAGATCCAGTCCGGCCTGGGCCGGACCGGCTTCACCTTCGCCTGCACGGCCGAGAACGTGGTGCCGGACGCGTACCTGCTGGGCAAGGCGCTGGGCGGCGGCATCGTGCCGGTGTCGGCCATGGTGTCGACCTGGCCGGTGCTTGGCGTGCTCAAGCCCGGCCAGCACGGGTCCACGTTCGGCGGCAACCCGCTGGCCTGCGCGGTCGGCCGGGAGGTGGTGGCCATGCTGCGGACCGGGGAGTACCAGGCCCGTTCGGCCGTGCTGGGCGGGCACATGCACGCCCGGCTGGCGGCGCTGCCGTCCGGTGCGGTGCGGGCGACCCACGGCCGCGGGCTGTGGGCCGGGGTGGAGCTGGCCTCGCTGTCCGGCCGGGAGGTGTGCGAGCGGCTGGCCGCGCACGGCGTGCTGGCCAAGGAGACGCACGGCAGCATGATCAGGCTCGCGCCGCCGCTGATCATCAGCCGGGAGGACCTGGACTGGGGGCTGGACCAGCTGGAAGCCGTCCTGGTTCAGTAAGCGGTCCGCCGGATCCGGGGGCCGCAGGCGACGGTAGCCGCCGGAGTAGTGCACCAGCGGGCCACGCGCGGCGGGGTCCGCGGGGTCCTTGAGTCCGGCCACGGCCACCACCCGGCCCACGACGATGCTGTGATCGCCGCCGTCGTACACCGACTCGGTCCGGCACTCCAGGCTGGCGAGCGCCTCGTCGAGCAGCGGCGCGCCAGTGACGGAGCCTGGATGGTGGGCCACGCCGTCCAGCTGGCCCGCCAGCGGGCGGCCCCGGGTGGCCAGCCAGCGCGCGGTCTTCTCGTCGTCCTCGGCCAGGATCGACACCGCCCAGCCCGCTTCGGCCAGTACGGCATCGTGGAAACGGGCGATCTTCTCGGCGCAGAACAGCACCAGCGGCGGGTCCAGCGAGACCGAGGTGAACGCGCTGACCGTCATGGCATGGCCGGCGCCGGTGGTGACCACCACGATGCCGCTGGGGAACTGGCCCGCCGCCCGCCGGAACGAGGCTGGCGTCATCTCGGGGGGAACGATCCCCCCCAGATCCCCCCTGCTCACGGGAGGGCTCCCCGCCCCCCCGTACCCCCCTGGCGGATCCGGGTCCCGAACGACAGCCCCACCGCGAGCAGCGCGCTCAGCGTGCCGCCGTACAGGTACCACTCCCCCGGCGTGGTGCCGGTGATGATCAGGCTGCCGCTGGGCACCGGCATGGACATGAGGAAGGACGTGAGCAGCCAGCCTGCTGCCGGGACCAGCGCGCCGCTGACCGAGCGCATGGCCCAGGCCGCGAGCAGGCAGGTGGCCAGCAGCACCACGCAGCAGGCCAGCGCGACCACCGGGACCGGCCCGACCACGTGGCTGTACTGGAAGCTGCCGATCAGGCCCTCAGAACCGCCCAGCAGGAACAACACAAGATAGATAGCGCCGGTGACCAGCCAGTGTGTTCCCTTCCGTTCCGGCGCGGCATCCATACCAGCAGGTTACTGGGCGAACAAGTCGGTCTCGCGGTCCCCCGGCCCCCGTCGGCCGGCCAGCAGAGTCTGGCCGCCCAGCAGCGTGTAGTACTCGGTGCCGCTGGCGCGGTGCGGCACGCCGTCGGACAGGGCGAAGAACGGCTCGGTCACGGTGACCTGCGTGGCGTGCGCGCGCAGTGCGGCCAGCTTGCGGCCGTACCAGGCCGCGGCGTCGATTTCGGTGCTGACCGCGGGCGAGTCCGGCGCGGCGGTGGCGTAGAACTTGGCCGGCCCATCCGGGCAGGCCAGCTCGCAGGCCCGCCAGGCCACCCGGTGGGCCTGGATGTGATCGGGGTGCCCGTAGTAGCCGTTGGCGTCGTAGGTCACCAGCACCTGCGGCCGGACCTCGGCGATGACGTCGAGCAGGGCCCGGGCCGCTTCGTCCAGGTCGGCGCGCCAGAAGCAGCGCGGGTCGTCGTTGCCCGCGGTGCCCATCATGCCCGAGTCCCGCCACCGGCCCGGCCCGCCCAGGAACCTGTGGTCGGTCACCCCGAGGGCAGCGCAGGCGGCGTCCAGCTCGCCGATCCGGTACGGCCCCAGCCGGTCCTCCCGCGCCGCGGCCAGGTGGGCCAGCGACGGCGGGATGATCTCGCCGAGCTCGCCGAGGGTGCAGGTGACCAGCGTGACCCGGGCGCCTTGGGCGGCGTACCTGGCCATCGTGGCCCCGGTGCCGATCGACTCGTCGTCCGGGTGCGCGTGCACGAGCAGCAGGCGCCGCTGGCCAGCCGGGGTCAGGGCCGGGGTCAGGGCTGAGCTCATAGCGGAGGTCATGGCTGGGAGCCTAGCCGCGCGCCCGGGCCTGGCCCGGACTGGCTACATTCATCACATGACCGACAGTTTCCCACGCCAGGAGGCGAGGACCAGGCGGTTCTCCCTGGGCGTGCCGCGTGCGTTCCGCATCTCCCCGGACGGCCGCCGGGTCGCCTTCCTGCGCACCAACAGCGGCACCGACCCGGTGACGTGCCTGTGGGTCCTGGACGTCATCAGCGGCCAGGAGCACCTGGTGGCCGATCCGCGGACGCTCGGCCCTGACCGGGAAGGCACCGACGAGGAGAACCTGCCCGCGGCCGAACGGGCCCGGCGGGAGCGGGTCAGGGAGTCGGCGGGCGGGATCGTGGCCTACGCCACCGACCGGGCCGTGACCCTGGCCGCCTTCGCGCTGTCCGGGCAGGTGTACACGGTGCCGCTGACCAGCGACGGGGGGGCAGCGCGGGCCGTGGCCACGCAGACCCCGGCGCTTGACCCGCGGCCCGACCCCACCGGGCGGCGGCTGGCCTATGTCTGCTCCGGCGCGCTGCGGGTCACCGGCCTGGCTGACGTGGACGGCCAAGGGGTCAGCGGCGACGTGGCGATCGCGGATCCGCGGGGCGCGGCAGGTGTGACGTTCGGGCTGGCCGAGTTCATCGCGGCCGAGGAGATGGACCGCCAGCGCGGCTACTGGTGGTCCCCGGACGGCTCGGCCCTGCTGGTAGCCCGGGCCGACGAGACCCCGGTCACCCGGTGGCACATCGCCGACCCCGCCCACCCGGAACGGACGCCCGCCGAGGTGGCCTACCCCGCGGCCGGCACCCCGAACGCCGAGGTGTCCCTGCTGCTGGCCCGGCTCGACGGCAGCCACCGCCCGGTCGAGACCAACCGCGCGGAGTTCCCGTACCTGGTCACCGCGAGCTGGGCCGAGGAGTCCGAGCCGCTGATCGTGGTGCAGAGCCGGGACCAGCGGACGATGCGGCTGCTGGCCCTGGATCCGGGCACCGGCCAGACCCGCGTGCTGCTGGCGGACACCGACCCGCACTGGCTGGAGATCGTGCCCGGCGTGCCGGCCCGGCTGCCCGGCGGCCGGATCGTGTGGGCCAGGGACGAGGCGGACACCCGCCGCCTGGTGGTGCTGGCCCCGGGCCAGGAGCCGGCCGCCGTCACCCCGCCCGGCCTGCAGGTCCGCGGCGTGTTCGACGTCGACGGCGAGGTGGTCCTGTTCGCGGCCTCAGCCGAGCCGACCGAGGTCGAGCTGTGGACCTACGGCCCGTCCGGCCCGGCTCGGGTCGGCCAGGGCGGCGGCGTCGAAGGCGGCACCCGGGCCGGCGGGACCACCGTGAGCTGGCGCCGCGACCTGGAGGCCGACGGCGTGACCGTGACCGTGCAGCGCCACGGCGAGCCGGTAACAAGCATCGCCTGCCACGCCGAACGCCCGCTGCTGCCCGCGCCCCGGCCGGTGCTGCTGTCGGCCGGCCCGCGGGAGATCAGGACCGCCGTGCTGTTCCCGTCCTGGCATCAGCGCGGGCAGGCCAAGCTGCCGGTGCTGCTCGACCCCTACGGCGGCCCGCACGCGCAGCGGGTGCTCAAGGCCCGCGGCGCCTACCTCACCTCGCAGTGGTTCGCCGAGCAGGGCTTCGCGGTGGTGGTCGCGGACGGCCGCGGCACCCCCGCCCGCGGGCCCGGCTGGGAGCGGGCGGTGGCCGGCGACCTGGCCGGCCCGCCGCTGGCGGACCAGATCGACGCGCTGCAGGCCGCCGCCGAGCGCTTCGGCGACCTGGACACCGAGCGGGTGGCGATCCGCGGCTGGTCGTTCGGCGGCTACCTGTCCGCGCTGGCCGTGCTGCGCCGGCCTGATATGTTCCACGCCGCGGTGGCGGGCGCCCCGGTCACCGACTGGCACCTGTACGACACCCACTACACCGAGCGCTACCTGGGCCTGCCGGGCGCCGACGGTGACGGCTACGACCGCTCCTCGCTCATTTCTTTGGCCGAACGGTCCGTGGTGACACCTCGACCGCTCATGATGATCCACGGCCTGGCCGATGACAACGTGGTGGTGGCGCACACGCTGCGGCTGTCCGCCGCGCTGCTGGCCGCGGGCTATCCGCATTCGGTGCTGCCGCTGTCCGGAATCACGCACATGGCCTCCCAGGAAGCCGTCGCCGAGAACCTCCTGCTGCTCCAGCTGGACTTCCTGCGCCGCGCCCTGACGGTGTAGCGAGGGTCACACCCGAAGATGGGACCTCCGTCACTTCCATTCGGCGCTGGCTGGAATATGTTCTTGGGCAGCGCCCGCACCGCGGCTGGCCGGTGCCGGTTTTGCGGCGCGTGGCGGAACGCTTACGCTCAAAGCAGCGAGGACGTTGAAGAATGACACAAGCACCAGAAGCCCCAGCCAGAACGCGGGCGCAGATCTCCGCAGGAACGTTCCGCACCGACCCGTGGTGGAAGAAGCCGCTCGTGGTGGCCGCCGGCCTCACGATCTGGGTGGCCTATGCCACGGTGCGAGTGTTCACCGGCCACTGGTACTACGTGCCGAAGGACCACTACCTGACCCCGTTCTACTCGCCGTGCGTCAGCGGCGAGTGCGTGCCCGGCTCGAGCACCCTGGGCCACTGGTGGCCGGCCATCCCGCCGATCATCCCGTACGCGATCGTGTCGCTGGTGTTCGTGCTGGGCTTCCGGTTCACGTGCTACTACTACCGAGGGGCGTACTACCGGGCGTTCTGGCGCGCGCCGTCGGCGTGCGCGGTGCGCGAGCCGCACGCGAAGTACACCGGCGAGACCAGGGTGCCGCTGATCGCGCAGAACCTGCACCGCTACTTCTTCTATGCGGCCGTGATCGTCGGGATCCTGCTCACCTACGACGTGACGCAGGCGTTCCGCGGGCCGGACGGGAACTTCGGGTTCGGCATCGGCACGCTCATCCTGCTGGCCAACGTGATCCTGCTGTGGTGCTACGCGCTGGGCTGCCACTCGTGCCGGCACATCACCGGCGGGCGGCTGAAGAACTTCTCCGCCCACCCGGTCCGGTACTGGGCCTGGACCAAGGTCTCGTGGCTGAACGCGCGGCACCTGCAGTTCGCCTGGATCACGCTCGGCACGCTGATGCTGAGCGACCTGTACGTCATGCTGGTGGCCAGCGGGGCCTTCGCCGATCCGAGAATCTTTAATTAACCGAACGGGCTGTGGTATGAGCGACGCAGAAACTACCAGCGACGCAGGGCCGGCGCTGGCCGGCGATGTCGACCGTTTCTCCTATGACGTGGTGGTCGTGGGCGCGGGCGGATCCGGGCTGCGGGCGGCGATCGAGGCGCGGCTGCACGGCAAGAAGACCGCGATCATCTCCAAGTCCCTGTTCGGCAAGGCGCACACGGTCATGGCCGAGGGCGGCTGCGCGGCCGCCATGGGCAACGTGAACCCGGCCGACAACTGGCAGGTCCACTTCCGCGACACGCTGCGCGGCGGCAAGTTCCTGAACAACCCGCGGATGGCCGAACTGCACGCCCAGGAGGCCCCGGACCGGGTTCTGGGAGCTCGAGGCCTGGGGCGCGGTGTTCGACCGGACCAAAGACGGCAAGATCAGCCAGCGGAACTTCGGCGGGCATACCTACCCGCGGCTGGCCCACGTCGGCGACCGGACCGGCCTGGAGATGATCCGCGCGCTGCAGCAGAAGGTCGTCGCGCTGCAGCAGGCGGACGCGGTCGAGTTCGGCGACCCGGAGGCGATGATCAAGGTCTACGCCGAGACCACGATCACCGAGCTGGTCAAGGACGGCGAGCGGATCGCCGGGGCGTTCGGGTACTTCCGGGACACCGGCCGGTTCGTGCTGTTCGAGGCGCCTGCGGTGGTGCTGGCTACCGGTGGGATCGGGAAGGCCTTCAAGGTCTCCTCGAATTCCTGGGAGTACACCGCGGACGGGCACGCGCTGGCCCTGCTGGCCGGGGCTCCCCTGCTGAACATGGAGTTCGTGCAGTTCCACCCCACGCACATGGTCTGGCCGCTGTCGGTGGCCGGGCTGCTGGTCACCGAGTCGGTGCGCGGTGACGGCGGCGTGCTGCGCAACTCCGAGGGCAAGCGGTTCATGTTCGACTACGTGCCCGACGTGTTCCGCCCGATGTACGCGGAAACCGAGGAGGAGGGGGACCGCTGGTACGCCGACCAGGCCAACAACCGGCGCCCGCCCGAACTGCTGCCCCGGGACGAGGTGGCCCGGTCGATCAGGGCCGAGGTCAAGGCCGGCCGCGGGTCACCGCACGGCGGGGTGTTCCTGGACATCGCGTCCCGGCTCCCGGCCGAGGAGATCCTGCGCAAGCTGCCGTCCATGTACCACCAGTTCAAGGAGCTGGCGGACGTGGACATCACCAAGGAGCCGATGGAGGTCGGCCCGGCCCAGCACTACGTGATGGG
Organism: uncultured Actinomycetes bacterium; assembly: GCA_963835775.1. Classification (GTDB taxonomy): domain Bacteria; phylum Actinomycetota; class Actinomycetes; order Streptosporangiales; family Streptosporangiaceae; genus Palsa-504. Next base: position 303,988 of record CAWIHB010000025.1, read on the forward strand.
CGGGGTGGAGGTCGACCCGGACACCGCGGCGGTGCCCGGGGTGCCCGGCCTGTTCGCGGCGGGCGAGGTATCCGGCGGCATGCACGGCTCGAACCGGCTCGGCGGCAACTCCCTGTCCGACCTGCTGGTGTTCGGCCGCCGCGCGGGCCTGGGCGCGACGGAATACGTCGACAGCGTGACCTCCCGGCCCGCGGTATCAGGCGCCCAGCTCGAGGCGGCCCGCACCGAGGCACTCGTCCCGCTCGAGCGGGCGGGCGGCGAGAACCCGTACACGGTCCACCACGAGATCCAGCAGACGATGAGCGACCTGGTCGGCATCATCCGCAGGGAAAGCGAGATCAAGACCGCACTCGGCGAACTCGAGAAGCTGCGCGAGCGGACCGAGAAGGTCACTGCGGCCGGCGGCCGGGCCTACAACCCGGGCTGGCACATGGCGCTCGACCTGCGGAACATCCTGCTGATCGCCGAGTGCGTCGCGGTGGCGGCCCTGGAGCGGCAGGAGTCGCGCGGCGGGCATACCAGGGATGACTACCCGGAGATGTCGCCGGAATGGCGGAAGATCAACCTTATCTGCACGCTGGATGGCGACCACGTGGCGCTGCGCCGCCAGCCCATCCCGGCCATCCGGACCGATCTGCTCGAGCTGTTCGACGTCGGCGAGCTGAGGAAGTACATGACGGAAGAAGAGCTGGCCGGCCTACCTGGGGCGGCACAGCCGGACGCTGCCGCTGCGGAGGAGACACCTTCCGCTCCGCCCACTGGCGCGCCTCCTGGCGTCCTGCCGGAGGCGGGCCCGAAGAGGCCGTCAAGCGAAGCGCCCGCGAGGAAGGCAGGGGAATAGAGCGATGAGCTACAAGGTGGCGCTGCGGGTCTGGCGCGGGGACGCGGGCGCCGGGGACCTGGCCGACTACCAGGTCGAGGCCAACGAGGGCGAGGTCGTCCTCGACGTGCTGCACCGGCTGCAGGCGACCCAGACCACCGACCTGGCCATCCGGTGGAACTGCAAGGCGGGCAAGTGCGGGTCGTGCTCGATGGAGATCAACGGCCAGCCGCGGCTGGCCTGCATGACCCGGATGTCGGTCTTCGCGCCGGATGAGACGCTGATCATCACCCCGCTGCGGACCTTCCCCGTAATCAGGGACCTGGTCACCGACGTGTCGTTCAACTACGCCAAGGCCCGGGAGATCCCGTCGTTCACCCCGGACCCGTCGGTCAAGCCCGGTGAGTTCCGCATGCAGCAGGTCGACGTGAACCGGTCGCAGGAGTTCCGCAAGTGCATCGAGTGCTTCCTGTGCCAGAACACCTGCCACGTGATCCGCGACCACCCGGAGAACGAGCGGCCATTCGCGGGGCCCAGGTTCCTGATGCGGATCGCCGAGCTCGAGATGCACCCGGCCGACACCGCCGACCGGCGCGAGATCGCCCAGGACGACTTCGGCCTCGGCTACTGCAACATCACCAAGTGCTGCACCGAGGTCTGCCCCGAGCACATCAAGATCACCGACAACGCGCTCATCCCCATGAAGGAACGCGTCGTGGGCCGCAAGTACGATCCCCTGGTCTGGCTGGGCGACAAGATCGGCCGCCGCCGCACCCCCAAGGACACCCCCAAGGTCCCGGGCCGGGCCTGACGTCAGGCTCCCCAGATCCTGTATCAAACGTCAGCTTCCCCTGATCCTGTGCCAGAGGCGTCATTTCCGCAGCTTTCTGGCACATGATCAGCGCGGGCACCGGGAAGCGGCGTTCGGTGCATGAAGACAGCATGAAACCGGGCGGCGCGGACTGGAGGCCCGGCTACGATAACTGGTGGCCGGGCGGGTGGTCACCCGCTGCGCTCGCCTAGGCCGACACGAGCGTGCCGTGGAGCTCGCACCATGGTTCGTTCGGTATTCATGCTCTTTATTGAGCTGGTTGCGGAGCGGGAGCGAAAGGCTGGCATGTCGCATCTGACGTACGCAGAAGCCGGGGTCATCGGGCTTCTCCAGGGGATCACCGAACTTTTCCCGATATCCAGCCTGGGCCACGCCGTGCTCGTCCCGGCCGTCATCGGCGGGCAGTGGGCGCAGGACCTGGACGTTTCCAAGGCCGAGTCGCCGTACCTGGCCTTCATCGTCGGGCTGCACGTCGCGACGGCCCTCGCCATGATCCTCTTCTTCTGGCGGGACTGGGTGCGGATCATCGGGGCCTTCTTCGCCTCGATCCGGCACGTCATCGCACCCGAGCCGGGCACCAGGCGATTCGAGCCGCAGGGCACCGACCAGGCGCTCGCCTGGATGATCATCCTGGCCACGATCCCGGTCGGCCTGGCTGGGCTCGCGCTCGAGCACACGTTCCGCACCATCTTCAGCAGGCCGCTGCTCACCTCGTCGTTCCTGTTCGTGAACGGGCTGATCCTGCTGGCCGGCGAGCGGGCGCGGCGGCACGGCGCCGCCGCCGAGTCGGACCAGGTGGCCATGGACGTCCAGATGGCGGCCGAGCGCCAGCGGGCCACCGTCGCCGCGGGCGGGCCCGGTCCGGTCGGGGGCGGCGGCCGGCACTCCTCCGGGCAGCGGGCGTTCAAGCAGGAGCAGGCGAGCCTCGCGGTGCAGGCTGACCGCAGGCTGACCGGCGTCGGCTTCATGAACGCCTTCTGGCTCGGAGCGGTGCAGATCCTGGCGCTGCTGCCGGGCATCAGCCGGGACGGCATCGTCATGGTCAGCGGCATGTTCCGGGGCCTGTCCCGGCAGGACGCCGCGCGGTTCTCGTTCCTGCTGTCGGCTCCGGTCATCCTGGCGGCCGGCGTGCTGAAGATCCCCGACTTGACCGGGCCGCTGGGGGCCGGGATCCGGGGACAGGTGCTGTTCGGCAGCGCGCTGTCCTTCATCGGCGCCTACCTCGCGCTCAGGTTCCTGGTCCGCTACTTCAGCAACCCCGCACGCACGCTGACGCCGTTCGCGATCTACTGCCTGGCCGCGGGCGCGGGCTGCGCGATCTACCTGTCGGTCAAGTGAGCGGGCTGGCCCGGCCCTCGCGGTCAGGTCAGCCGGCGGACAATGCGGCAGTGTTCACGCTGGCGCCCGGGGTGGCCCAGGGGCGGGTGAAACCAATCGGGTCCCGGTTGGTGTAGCTAGCCACGCGGATCGGGAAGCCGGTGGCGTACGCCTCGATCATCTGCCCGTTGCCGATGACCAGGCCGACGTGGCCGGGTGAGGTGGAGGTACCGTCGGCGCCGGCGAAGAACACCAGGTCGCCCGGCTGGACCTGGGCGGCCGGGATCTTCGGCTCAGTGGCCCACTGCAGCTCGGAGGTCCGCTCGATGTTAATCCCGGCGGTCCGGTAGGCCATCATCACCAGGCCCGAGCAGTCGAAGGCGTCCGGGCCGGTGCCGCCCCACTGGTACGGCTTGCCGAGCTGCTGCTCGGCAAAGGCGATGGCGGAGGCCACCACCTGGTTGGGCGCGGCGATGGCGGGCACACCCCCGGCCGAGGTGGTGCAGCCGGCCACCGTGCTGCCGGACGGCATGGCGGCGGACACCACCGAGAATTTGCCGCCGGCGTAGACGCCGGCGTAGTACAGCACGCTCTCCACGTAGGACTGCAGGTGGTTGTAAGCGAAGATGGCCCCCGACGGGTTGGTCTGGACCTGGGACTCCAGCAGGTACTTGGCCGCGCCGGCGATCGCGTCCGCCGGGTCGTAGACGCTCGCGTCCGGGCCGCCGTCCTCGTCGGTGGCCACGCCGTTGACCACCTCGCTGGCCGGGTGCACGGGCAGGCCGCCCCAGACGTTCCCGGCCTGGCCGGTGATGCCGATCTGCATGGGCCCGGCCGCGCCGAACCCGTTCTGCCCGCTGTGCACGCCGGGCAGGGTGCTCTGGCCGTTGTCGCTTTCCACGGTGCCGATGCCGGCCAGGATGGTCCACGGCACGCTGTACTGCTGGCCGACCTTCTTGTACCAGAACAGGTAGTCGGCCGGGATCGACTTGGCCTTCGCGCCGACCGGGGGCTGCCCGGCCGTTCCGGCCTGCTGGCCCGAGCAGCCTGCGCTGGCCGCGAAGAACAGGTTGGTGCCGACCAGCACGGGCACGGCCAGCAGGCCGAGCAGCACGATGCCGGCCAGCCCGATGATGCCGGGGACCAGGATCCGGGGTGATACGCCGAACCGCTGCGGCCTGGTCGTGGCCTGTTCGGTCTCGGAACGGTAGAAAAGCTTGGTGGTCATCAGCTGCCTAGTACTGCCGAGTGATCATGAATTGCCCAGGTCCTGCAGCTCGATATCGCTCACCTGCCAGGCGCTGCCCGCGCCGGTGACGGTGACGGCGTACTGAGTGCTGCCGCTGGTGGTGCCGTTCGTGGTGACGAGCCGCTGCCCGGCGTTGACGATGAAGGTCAGGCTGGAGGGGCCGAAGGCGCGGATCGAGATGATCGCCGCGGTCCCGGTGGAAACCTGCTGCTGGCTGGTCCGGAGCTTGGCCACGCCCGGGGTCTGGTACTCGGTCTGCAGCGTGCTGGCGAGCTGGCCGGTGACCAGCCCGCCCATCCTGGCCACGTAGCCCGCCGCGGTCTCGGTGTAAGTGAACGTGTTGTAGTCGATGCTGAACTGCACCGCGACCGAGGCGGCCGTGGCCAGGTCCCGCTGGGTGAACGGGAGCCAGGAGTAGATGTCGACGCTGCCCGCCGCGGCCGCGGACGCCGTGACGGTGGGGACGACGGCGGGCGGCGCGCTGGTCACGGCGGGCGGCGTCGCGCTCGGCGAGGTGGCCGCCTGCGCGGGCCCGTGCGAGTGGGTCAGCGCCGGCACCACCAGGAAGTAGCCGAGCACGGCAAGCACCACGACGACGATGGCGAAGACCGCGCTGCGCTGGCCAGGGCTGAGATCCATAGTGACCGCCCGCTACTTGTCCCGCCGTATCGGACGGAGCCAGAACGGCATGGGTGGCTGCTTTTCGGTACCGTTTCCGTTGGCCCCGCCGCCGCCGCCCGCCGGCTCAGCCTGCGGAGCCGGGGGCGGAGCCGGCTTGGGCGCGATGGCCGACCGCTGCCGCGGGCCCGCGCCGGACCATCCGGTCGAGGGCCAGGCGGGCGCCGGAGCCGCTGGCGTGGGCGCGGCCGCTGGCCGGGGTGCGGCCGGGCCCGAGGAAGCCGGGGAGGGCGCGCGCGACCGGGTCCGCTGCAGGCCGTTCGATCCGGCCGGGCGTCCCGCCCCGCGGGACCAGCCCGAGGCCGCGCTGGATGACCCGGCCGGCCCGGAGGTGCCGGTCCGGGGCGGCAGGTCAAGGGGCGGCGCCGTCCGGCCGGCGCCGTCGGTCTCGGGCATGCTGCGGACCGAGGCGCCGGCTCCGGTGAGCCGACGGGCACCCGAGCCGCCTTCGCCGTCCCCGTCGGCCGCGGCCGGGGCGTCCGGCCGGAACCGCGAGGTGCTGGCCACCACCTGCCCGGTGCCGGTCGCGGTGTCGGCCGGCCCGGCGGCCGTGCCCGAGGCCACGCCCGCGTCCGCGGTGCCGGTGCCGGCTGCGGCGGCCGAGCCAGGGCTCCGGCGGGCCCAGCGGGCGGCCCGGTAGGTCGCCATCCCGGGGATGGCCCCGGTGGCGGCGTCCAGCGTGGAGCGGCGGAAGGTGGAACTCGCCTCGCGCAGGCTGTACTCGGCCCGCTCGTGCGAGCCGATCGAGCCGTAGCCGACGGCCGAGAACAGGTGCTGGAACGGCTTGCGGTAGATGAAGACGGCCACCGTGACCAGCGCGATCATCAGGATCTTCAGCGCCCAGGGCAGGGCCGCATCCGACGTCCCCATGATGAGCGAATAGCAGTACAGCAGCACGCTCAAGGTGATGGCGATGGCCACCTGCTTCATCAGCACGCCGGCCAGCATCTCGAACCAGCGGATGGCGATGATCCGGCCGAACCCGGGATGCGTCCCGATGATCAGGAAGAACGGCCCGGCCACCAGCAGCAGCAGGAAACCGAGCTTGAGCACGATCAAGGTCAGCGCGATGAGCAGGATGAGCAGGCCGGCCACCACCGCGGCGAACATCGCGGCGAAGGCGATCTCCAGCCGGGTGGTCCACTGGTTGCCCTGGAACAGCGGGTAGATGGCCGGGTCGCTGGTCTGGATGGCGTTGGCGATGCCGGTGTAGGTGGCCTGCTTGGCCTGGATCAGCGCCGTGGTCGGGGTCTCGTTGGCCGCGATGGCCTGGGACCACAGCAGCTGCCGCCCGTAGGTGTTGACCACGGTCTGGGTGCCGGTGCCGGGCGTGCCGTAGGCGGTGGTGCCGAGCTCGCCGTACAGCCACGGCTTGCAGACCAGCACCGACCACAGCTCGTCGGCGTTCTCGTCGACCAGCCCGTTACCCGAGGTGAAGCCGTAATTGGCGGTGACGCTCTGCGGGTCGCCCGCCGCGGTCGGCAGGCAGTTGCTGTTGGCCGGGGCGGGCAAACTGGAGAACGCGGTGTTCAGCACGCCGGTGACGCCGTTGGAGACGGTGGTGCCGATGCCGGTGAAGTCGGCCGGCTTGCCGATCAGCGCGATGGCCGCGGTGGCGGCCACCACCATCCACAGCGTGCCCTCGATGGTGCGGGTGGCGCGCTTGCGGATCAGGCCCTGCCAGGCCAGCCACATCGCGCCCAGGATGACCACCGGGGCCAGGTACGGGAAGTAGATCGCCTTGCCCAGCTTGCTGATCAGCTTGTCGACCGCGTTCTGCAGCCAGGTCAGGATGTTGTTGCCCGCCGCCGACTGGTAGACGGTGATCGTCACCCGGTCCAGGGATTTAGCCCCGTCGAAGACCATGCCGGCCACGTTGTTGCCGATCAGCGAGGTCATGTCGGAGCACTGCAGGCCGTGGGCGGCCCAGAACTGCCCGGCGATGCCGTAATTGTCGTACAGCGTCTTCCCGCCGGACGCCGAGGCCGGCGGCTCGATCATGGCGTCGATGCCGCCGGTGGCCTGCTCGGGCTGGGGCAGCGACGGCTCGCAGATGTTGTTCAGGTCACCGACGATGCCCGCGGACCCGGACGAGCACAGCCCGACCAGCCCGCCGATGTCGCCGATGCCCGGCACCTGGCAGACACCTCCCGGCGCCGCGGGCGTAACCTCCGCGGTGAGGTGCGCCGGGGCCGGGGACCCTGTGGTGGCCGGGGACCCTGTGGTGGCCGGGGACCCTGCGGTGGCCGGGGACACTGCGGTGGCCGGGGACGCTGTGCTCTGAGCCACGGAGGCCGCGCTGGCCGCGCTGGCCGCGTGCGTGGCAGCCAGTGCCGGGCTGGCCAGCGCGAGCAGCGCCCCGGTGATCAGCAGCACCCGGCCCGCCCAGCGCGCGAGACGGCGGCCACGTCGGTTGCGGCCGGCGCGGCCCGGCGCGCGGCGCACGGACGGGGCTTGCGGGACAGCCATCGGGGAAACTCCTGGTTCTGCTGTTACGTCTCTACCGTTTCGACGGCGCCTCGGCCGCCGGCGCGCTGAGCGCAGACGTGCCCGCCGAGGGCGGGAACGCTGCGTCTGCGCTGAAGAGACTGCCGGTCCCCGGGTCGCGCGGGCCGGGCTGCTGGCCCCGGGCCCGGGTGGGGTTGGTGTCGATCCAGTCTTTGAGTTCCGCAGAGACCAGATCGATCCCGATGCGGCCGGCCCGGTCATCCAGGTCGCGGAAGATGCACTCGCCGTTGCCGAGTGCGCGGAGCACGGCCTTGTGCTCGTCGGAGGGCGCGACGCCGAGCAGCGACATGACGTTCGCCACCTCGGCACGCTCGGTCGAGCGGAACGCGAAGACGCTGGACAGGCAGTTGGTGACCTGCTCGTGCAGCAGGTCGCCGGCGTTCTGCGAGACCAGGATCAGCGCCGTGTTCCGGGACCGGCCCATCCGGGAGACCTCGGGCACCAGCTTGGCGCCCTCGGGGGTGGAGGTGATGGCCCAGGCCTCGTCCAGGAAGATGGCCTTGGGCTTGGTGCGGTCGATGCCGTTCAGCAGCTTGCGGGCGAACTGGGACACCAGGTACAGCAGCGCCACCGACAGCCGCTGCTCGTAGGAGTAGTCGTCGCGGCTGGTGGTGGTGCCGGGCAGGGTGAGCCCGCCGAGGGTGAAGACCGTGATCCAGCCTTCGGCGTCGATCTGCTGGCCCACCGAAGGGGCGAAGCACAGCCGGGCCAGCCGCATCTCCGAGATCGACCGCATGACGGCGCCGGTGTTCTTCCAGGCCGGATCGCCGGCCTCCTCCAGGTGCCTGACCACCTTGCCCAGGCTGGGCCGCCCGGTCCCGGCGATCGCGCCGACCGCCTGGATCATGGCGCTCTCGCGCTCCTCGCTCATCCTGGGCAGCAGCAGCCGCAGCGTCTCGGTGGCCATGGTCCGCTTCTCGGCCAGATCGGCACCGAAGGAGAACGGGTCGAGCAGGCCGGGGGCCGCGGCGCCCAGCGGCAGCACCCGGGCCTTGCGGCCCTGCTGCTTCAGGTACTCCACCAGCGATTCGGCGTCGCCCTTGGGATCGATCACCGCGACGGTCGCGCCGCGCAGGGCCAGCTGGTAGATCAGCAGCATGGCCAGCGTGGTCTTGCCGCCGCCCGGCTCGCCGGTGATGGCGATGGCGGTCGGCCGGTTGCGGGCGGCGGCCAGCAGCGGGTCGAAGTGCACGATGGACCGGGCCCGGCCCAGGGTCTCGCCGATGTAGGGGCCGATCCAGCCGGCACCGGAGTCGATGCGGTCGCCGAGCTCCACGGTGGCGGTCGGCATGCCGCCGGCGATGGTATACAGCGGCTGACGCTGCACGTAGGAGGACAGCCGGATCCGCTCGCCGGGCAGCGACTCGCAGAGCAGCGAGAACTGGTCACCGGTGGAGTTGACCACGTCGATGCCGATGTCACGGTAGTGCTCCACGACCGCCTCCACCCGGCGGACGCACAGGTCCCGGGTCGGCGCGGTCACGATCAGCCGGTGCCAGCCGTACACGAACGGCAGCCGCTCCTTGGTGATGCCGTGCTCGAGCATCCGGGCCGCCGCGATCTGCTCGGCCAGCGCGATCGGGGCCTCCGCCCCGGCCTCCCTGATGTGCGCGTCCATATCGCGGGCATGGGCCAGGCGGCGGCTGACGTCCTTGCTCGCCTTGGCGGGCGGGATGAGCTTCATCCGGGAGCTGATCTCGACCGGGAACGGCAGCGAATCGGCGTAGTGCAGCCACGGCTCACCGTCCGGGAACGACATCACGTCAGGGAACCGGGCGAACGACACGAACGCGGCATACGATTCGCCCGATATGTGCTCCAGGCCGAGCATGGTCCGCCCGTTGTGCACCTGACCCTCGAACAGCGCGTCGATCTCGCCCGCACCCCACCTGCGGCGCCTGGCTGCCGACGGCACCGGCTCGCCCGCCGTGGCCATCAGCGTGTGCTGGACCAGCCACGCGATCTCGCCCGAGGTGGCATGCCGGGCGGCCAGCGCGCTGGCGTTCAGCGCCCGGCCGAGCCGTTCGGCCGATTCGGTCCACTTGCTGATCTCCGACGCCCCGATGGCCTCGTCGATCAGGCCCAGTCCCCGCTCGCCCCGGTTGTACACCCCGATGAACTGGGACAGCACCCCGCCGGACAGCTGGGCGCGCATGCCGCGCTGGCCGAGCCGGACGCCGAGGTAGATCTCCTTGCCCCAGAAGTCCTTGGCCCAGACGTGCTCGTAAGCCTGCTCCAGGTAATCCCGCCAGCCCGGGCCGCCGTCCGAGGTCGCGTCAAGATCAGCGGCCCAGGCGTGCGCCGGGTAGGACCGGTGGGCGATGCGCAGGTGCACCTCGGCATCGGCCATCCTGATCGCGGCCAGCGCGACGGTGATGTTCGTGGCCAGCGCCTCCCGCTCCTCCGGGGTGGTGAACTCGTAGGAGACCGAGGGCATCCGGTAGTAGGCCCAGGCGTGGGTGTCGGTGAGCAGGATCCGGTCGTCGAAGTAGCGCAAGCCCAGGCGGGTGCGCGTTCGTGGTCCTCTGGACCGGCTAGTCCGACTGCTCACCAGCACTCCTTCCTGGAAGGGGGGTCAGCGGGCTCATGGTCCGCGGGGCCAGGCCCGCGATCAGCACGCCGGCCAGCGCGGTGTAGGCGAGCCGGGTCTGCGGCCGCAGCGAGGCCGACGCGTCAGGGCGTACCGACAGCGTGTCGTCCCAGGGCACCCGGACGATCGCCCGGCAGCGGCCCCGGGCCACCGACTCGGCCTGCAGCACGCCCTGACTTGTCCGGCTGCTCACCCCGTTGATCACGGTCACGGCGCGGGCGGCCAGCTCGTCGTAGCCGTGTGCGGCGAGCCACTCCTGGGTGCTAGCCAGCGACGTGGCCGCCTCCGGGCTGGCCGGAACGACCAGCATGAGCTGATCGGCCAGCGCCAGGGCCCGGGCCAGGCTCGACGGCGCCGGATCGATCAGGGTCAGCGGATACCGCTCGGCCAGCAGGCGGGCCAGCCGCGGGTAGTCACCGGGGCCCAGAGCGGGCCCGCCGTCACGGCCCGGCCGGCCGGCCGCGATGACATCCAGGCGGGCCCCGCCGCCACGGGTGGCTCGCATCCTGGCCATGCCGCGCAGCTGGCGCGGCCCGGCGTCGCCACGGCCCGGTCCCGTCCCGGCCTCCGCGGCGGGTCCCTGGCCCGCGAGCAGGGCGGGCACCGAGGTGGCCGACGGGACACAAGCCGCCAGCGACGTCTCGCCCGGGTTGAGGTCGAGCGCGGCGACCGGGACCTCCCGCAGGGCGGCCAGGACCTGGCCGGTGAGCAGGGTGGTCACGGACTGCCCGGCCCCGCTGGTGCAGCCGAGCACGGCGATCAGGCGCGGACCGTCCAGCGGCAGCCTGGCCCGGTCACGGTCCCGGGCGGCCCGGTCCGGCTGCCCCGGTCCCTGGCCGCCGGCCACCACCTTGACCCGGCGCCGCCAGCTCGCGTCGATGTCGTCGCCGGGGCCGCTCAGGGCCCGCTCGATGGACGGCACCGGACGGTCGGAGCCCGGGGCGATGAACAAGGACGCCATCCGGGCCGCCATGGACCGGCCGGGCGCCGCGGCGGCGGGCGCGGCCGGCGCGGACTCAGGCCGTGCTGGCGTGGCGGGCGCGGACGGCGCGGAGGACTTTGGCGTGGCCCGCCGACGTACCGGGGCGTGAGCATCCTCGGGTCCTGGCGCGGGCGCAGGCTCCGGATCGGGCCGAGGCTCGACTTCGGGGAACGGCCCGGCCTCGGGGAACGGCCCGGCCTCGGGGAACGGGCTGGCGATCGGGAACGTGCCGGCCCCGGCCGTCGGCCAGGAGGCGGGTGCGGGCTGGCCGAGGTCGCGCGGGTCTGGTTCGGGATCGTGCGAGACCTCCACGGCCCGGGCCTCCTGACGCCGGTCGGCCGGTGCGACGGCCCAGCCGGGCCGCGGCGAGACCCCGGGCCGCGGCGAGACCCCGGACCGCGGCGGGCGGGCGGATTCGGACGGCTGCGGCTGCCATGCGGGTTCGACCGGTTGTGCCCGGCGGTCGGATTCGGACGGCTGCGGCGGGCGGACGGCCTCGGACCGCTGCGCGTCCTGCTCGGGGCGGCCCGGCCAGGACCGCCAGGCAGGCGTCGCCTTGACCTTGGGCTGCGCAGTGGCCCGCTCCGGCACCCGGATCGGGGCCGGCGGGGACGCGGGCCGGGCCAGCGGCGGGACCGGCGCCTGCGGCGCGGCCGGGGAGACCTCCGGTTCGCCGGCCGACGGCGCGGCCGGGGCGGTCTGGACCGCGTCAGGCTGGACGGCAGGGGGCGTGGGCACGGCGGCAGGCATTCTGGCCTGCCCCAGCTCGGACGCGGAGATTATCCGAACGGACGGGTATGCGTCATCGGGCGGCAATTCGGTGTGCGGCTCCCGCTCGGGCGCCAGGTCAGGGGCGGGGCGGTCAGCACGGGACGAGCCGAGCCTGACGGCCGGCGGCCGGACCGACATAAGCTGCCGCGACGCGGCCCGCCAGGACGCGACCGTCGAGGCGGCCGCTCGCGATGCCTTGCCCGCCGAGGCAGCGGGCGCCGCGCCGGTGACGGCCGGCCGGGCGGTCTCCGGCGCCGCGGCGGCCAGAGTTACCGGCACGTCGACGGCTGGGGCGACGGTGAGCTGGGCATCGGCGGTGGCCGTCGCGGCCAGTTGCGCCGCGGCCTGGGCCTGCTGGGCTCGGCCGGCGGCCTTGCGCAGCTTCCTGGACCGGGTTCCCGGCGGGTGCCGGTGCCAGACCCGGACCGACACGAGGATCTCGTCCTTCTCGCTCAGCGGTGCCATCCGGACCCAGGTGCGCGGCTCGGAGACGTAACGCAGCTGCGAGCTGACCAGCTCGGGCAGCCGTTTGCTCTCAATGACCGGCCGGGTAGTCAGCCAGGTGAGCACTCCCGGCGGCAGCACATAAAGCCACACCAAATTGTGATTAAACGGAAGACCAATCACAACGAGGAAAAATATGTACGGAACCGTAATTCCGACAAAAACGCCAATCCAGGTGATAGGCAACGGCGCCGGCAACCGGAAATCATAGAGCTTGTACAGCCGCTTTTCTATCCGCCAGATATTCGTGTACGTGGGAAGGTCCACTGGGGCTCGCTCCTTCTGCCAGAACCGGATCAGTGGACTCCGAGCGCGTTCGCGATGCCAGTGGCCAGCGTCTGGACGATGCTGGGGGTATAGAAGACCACGGCGATGGCCACGGCGAGCACCATGAACTGGACAAACCTGGTGATCTCACGCGTGAACAGGAAGAAGATCGCCACGATTCCGACGATGCCCAGGAACAGCGGCCCGAACAGGCCCTGCAGGTAGGTGACGAGGCCTTGCGTGCTCAGGGCCACTGGAACCATCGCGGCGGTGAGATGAGCAGACATTTAGATGTCCCTTCCGGGATCAGATGACCATCCAGCGAGTGTTGCGACGTCCCTCCGGCGGTGCCGGCCAAGCGGGCGCACGTATCGGGGTTTACGTTCTCCGGCCGCGCCGGGAGGATGGCGCGGCAGGAGCAGGCGGGGACGCCCGGGCGGGCCAGGACGGCTGGCGGGCCCGGTACAGGCGATGGCAGTGAAGGCCTCAGCGGAGCGGGAGGCAGCGGCATGACGGCAGGCGGGCATGACGGCGTCCGCCGCCGCTGTCCTGATCATTTGGCTTCCACCGCCTCAGTCACCGCGCTGATTTCATTTACATACCATTTGCCGCTTTGAAGTTCCGTGACCGACACGGCATATGCGGCCGCGAGTTTGGTGACGCTTGCCTCTCCCGCCGCGGCGGGAACCTGCCATATGACGGTCACGGTTATCTGTCTGCTGGCGCCGCCCGGCGGCACCTGCAGGCTCGCGATCGAGCCGAACGTGAGCGCGCTGCCCAGCCCGGTCAGTGACACGCCGCGCGCTTCGAACCGGCTCAGCGCGGCGCTGTCGCCGGCGGCGTAGGCCTGGAAGAAGACGGGCAGTTCGGCCATCAGCTGTCCCTGCGCGACCGGATCAGAACCGGCGCCGGCCACCGTGGGCGGCGAGATCCGCTGCGGCGCGGGCAGCCAGGCGGGCTCGCCCGGGATCACCACACCGCCGCCGGCGGCCACGACGGGCACGCCGAGCTCCATGAGCTGGCCGTTCACGGTGGCCAGCAGGGTCACCACGGCATGGGCGGGATCGGCCACCGCGATGCCCGCCACCTGCTCGGACTGCAGGCTCAGCTGACCGGCGCCGTTCCAGCCCAGGTCCGGGTTGGCGGCCGCCACGCTGGCCGGCACGAACGCCGCGAGCTGCTGCTCGCGCTGGGCCTGGATGGCCGGGCTGAAGTTCAGGTAGACCTGCCCGAACTCCATCGCGTAAGCCTCGGCCAGCGTCACGGGGAACTGCGCAGCCGCGCCGCCGGCCGCCGCCGTGCCGTCGGCCCGGGGCGCCGTGGCCTGGTTGAAGATGATGGCGGTCACGCCCCGGAACGCGATGATCAGCAGCGTCGCCCACAGCGCCAGCCGCAGCGGCCACAGCCGCCACCGGCCGCCGGCCCCGTTCCAGGACCGCCCGGGCAGCGGCCCACCGGGACCGCCTGATCCGATCTCCTGTTCCAGCCAGCCGGGACTGGGGACCGCGGAGCCGTTCAGTGCCGCAACCGGGGAGTAATCGGACAAATTCGATCCGTTACCGGTGTTGGGCAGGCGAAACATCACACCTCCGCACGCTTCCGCGCCTGCTACGAGCAGGGGCGGCCCGTCCCTTCGCGCCGGTCCGCGGTCCATTGTGCGGCACTACGGCTCGGCGAGGGGCCGGTTGGAGACCATCACCGTGACATCCGCAAGGACAAATGACCAGCACTCTCTGATACGGGACGAATACGCACCGGGTTCAACCCGGAACGAAATAACTTCAGCTGGACGCACCCGGATCGTCCCCACGATGCCGCTGACCTGCATCGGAGTCCTGCCGGGCGGCCGCGGCCCGGCTCCGGCCTACCTCGATCCAGCGCGGGATCTCATCCTGTCTCGCGCCCGCCACGACGCAGTAATAGGCGGCGGCACGAGCTCTCGCCTCCTGGCTGGTCCGCCGGTAGAAGCCGGCCAGCAGGCCTGCCACCTCGGCCAGCAGGTCTGCCCTGGCACCTGCTATCTCCCGCAATTCCTGCACAGCGGCCGCGGTTTCCGCCTCGGTGGGTTCCCGCCACGGCGCGTGCCGCTGCGCCGCGCCAGCTAGCCGGGCCACGATGAGCTGGTCAGCTTCGTCCCCCGGGAGAACGCGCGTGGATACCACCACGGACCGCGGCGGCAGCTGGGTCTCGACCGGAACCATATTCGCACCTTCATCCGATGAAACTATGGAGTTCAGTCGATTATCGAACACAGTTACCATAAATTCAAGTGGTACGCCTATTCGATCTCAACCATCCAGCTCAGCAATCACCTGACCACATCGATGGCAGCCTCCTGGATTCTGCCAGGCCGACCTGCGGCCCGGATGCGGTCAGCTCAGCCCGGACCAGAGGTAATGGGCACCGACGGCGGTGACCAGGATGCCGACCAGGCAGCGGATCATGGTGTCGGGGAGGCGGGCCTGGATCCGGGCCCCGGTGTAGCCGCCCGCTAGGCCGCCGAGGCCGAGCGCCAGGCCGGTGGGCCAGTCGGGGGCGATCGCGCCGTGCTGGTGAAGGGACAAGACGGCGAAGGTCAGCACGCCCGCTACCGATGTCGCGAAGGTCGAGGCGAGGGCGGCCGGAGCGGCCTCGGAGGCTGGATGGCCGGATCCGATCAAGAGCGGGGACAGCATCGAGCCGCCGCCGATCCCGTAGATGCCGCCCACGCAGCCGACCAGTCCGGCCAGCGCGACCAGCACCGGAGCCGGGATCGGCCCGGCCAGGCGTCCCGGATGGGACCGCTCCGGTGGACCGGGCCGGCGCGGCGGCCTGGTCATGGTCAGCCAGCAGCCCGTCGGCACCAAGACTCCCGCGACGATGAGCTCGAAGACGTGCGGGCCGGGCAGGAGTTCGACGCGGATGACCGCCCCGGCGATAACACCGGGCAGGGTCCCGGCCATGAGCACCACGGCCAGGCGGCCGCCGGTCTGGCCCTGGCGCCAGTAGCGGTACAGCGCGCCGGGCGTGGCCACCACGTTGTACAGCAGGTTGGTCGGGGTGACCGCCGGACTCGGCGTGCCAAGCACGCTGACCTGGAACGGCAGGAGCAGCACGGCGCCCGAAATGCCCGCCGGAGTGGCCGCGACCGCGATGACATAGCCCGCGGCCAGGGCCACGACCTCGGTCCAACCGATCCCGTGCACCCGGCCACGGTAACCGGCTTTTGCCCCGGCCGGAAGCCGATGGCAGGCAAGTTTGCGCAGGTCAAACACTATTGGCGGCTCTGGTTTGCGGCGACCAGACGGAAGATGCCCGAGAAGATCTGCGGGACGCGTTAAAGCCGCCCGGTTGCATTATGCAGGTAATTACCTGCATAATGGCTCGGGTGGGCGAGGACGGCACGGCCCGGGTGGGCGAGGACGACATGGTGTTCCGCGCTCTGGCCGATCCGACGCGGCGGGCGCTGCTCGACCGGCTGCGCGAGCGCAACGGCCAGACCCTCGGGGAACTGTGCGGGCCGCTGGCCATGGCGCGGCAGTCGGCCACCCAGCATCTGGCCCTGCTGGAGGCGGCCAGCCTCGTCAGCACCGTCCGCCGGGGCCGGGAGAAGCTGCACTACCTCAACCCGGTCCCGCTCTGGGACATCACCGAACGCTGGATCGAGAAGTTCGAACGGCCCCGGCTGCGCACGCTGAGCGCGATCAAGCACCGAGCGGAGGAGGAACCCATGGCCACCCGGCCTTCCTATGTGTACGTCACCTATATCGAGAGCTCGCCGGAGCGAGTGTGGGCCGCGCTGACCGACGCGGACCTGACCGCTCAGTACTGGGGGCACAGCAACGTCTCCGACTGGCAGCCGGGCTCGGCCTGGGAGCACCGGCGGGTCGACGGCTCGGGCATCGCCGACGTGGTCGGCACCGTGCTCGAATCGGCACCGCCGCGCCGGCTCACGATGACATTCGACGCTCCTGGCAGGGTCCCGGCAGGCGGGCCGTCGAGGGTGACCTTCGACATCGAGCCCTACCACGAGATCGTGCGGCTCACGGTCACGCACGAGAACCTGGCCGACGATGCCGCCCTGGAGGCGATCTCGGCGGGCTGGCCGGCCGTCTTCGCCAACCTCAAGTCCCTGCTCGAGACCGGCCACGTGCTGCCGCGCGCGCCGTGGGAGATGCACGCCGAACTGCGCGCGGCCCAGATGGCCCGCAACGACCAGCACCCCGCGAGCTCATGAGCCGCCTCCCCCGAGGGCGCCAGACGCGGAACCGGTACGCCGCTAGCTGTGCCGGAACTCCACTACGTCGCCGTCTCGCATGACGTAGTCCTTGCCTTCGATGCGGGCCTTGCCCGCGGCCCGGGCGGCAGGCAGCGAGCCCGCGGCGATCAGGTCGTCGTAGGAGACGACCTCGGCCTTGATGAAGCCGCGCTGGAAGTCGGAGTGGATGACGCCGGCCGCCTCGGGCGCGGTGGCGCCGGCCCTGATCTCCCAGGCCCGGGTCTCCTTGGGACCCGCGGTCAGGAAGGTCTGCAGGCCCAGGGCCCGGAAGCCGGCCCGGCCAGCTGGGCCAGCCCGGGCTCACCCAGGCCGGCCTCGGCCAGCAGCTCGGCGGCCTCGTCGGAGGGCAGTTCGGCCAGGTCGGCTTCGGTCTTGGCGTCCAGGAAGATGGCCTCGGCGGGGCCCGTGTTGGCCAACACTGTCAGGGCGGACATCCGCTTGCGCAGGTCGTCGTCGGCGAGTTCGGCGACATCGCAGTTGAAGACGTACAGGAACGGCTTGGCCGTCAGGAGCGAGAGCTCGCGCAGCGAGGGCAGGTCGATGCCCGCGCCCGCGGCGCCGGCCCACAGCGTGGTGCCCTGGTCGAGCAGCTGCTGGGCCGCGACCGCGGACTCGGCGGTCCGGGCCCGGCCGGGATCCTTGGCGAACTTGGTCTCCTTGACCAGCCGGGGGACGGCCTTTTCGAGTGTCTGCAGATCGGCCAGGATCAGCTCGGTGACGACCGTCTCGATGTCGCGCTCGGGCGACACGTCGCCGTCCACGTGGGTCACGTCCGGGTCGTCGAAGACCCGCACCACCTGGCAGATCGCGTCGGTCTCGCGGATGTGGGCCAAGAACTGGTTGCCGAGCCCCTGGCCCTGCGAGGCGCCCCGGACCAGCCCGGCGATGTCGGTGAACCGCACGGTGGCGGGCACGATCCGCGCCGAGTCGTACAGCTTGGCCAGCTCGGCCAGGCGCGGGTCGGGCACGCCGACCACGCCGACGTTCGGGTCGATGGTGGCGAAGGGGTAATTGGACGCCAGGGCCCCGGCTCGAGTCAGCGCGTTGAACAAAGTTGACTTGCCCACGTTGGGCAGGCCGACAATCCCGATAGACAAACTCACCCGCGCGAGTTTAGTGCCGCCTCAGACCGCGCCGGAGCGGTCGCCGACTGCGCTCTCGGGTCAGGCACGCGCCGCGGTGGCCGCCATCGTGGCGTATCCCATCGTGAAGCGCCCTCCGACCGCATCGACGACGGCGCCCACCCCGGCCAGCAGGTGCCGCTGCGCAGCCGGGGGGATCTGGCTCCAGCCGCCGAACGTGGGCAGCTGGTCCAGCCACTCGTCGCGAGTGTAGGACCGCTCCCAGTCGAACCGCCACAGGTCCGGCTCGCCGAATCCGCCCGCCTGCCGCATCCCATCGGCCGCCCTGGCGCACCCCAAGGAATACGTGTCCGGGCCGGGCAGCCCGTGCCCGAACATCGGCACGTCGGGGAGCACTCGGCCGAATACAGCGGCAATGCCGTCGTTCACCTCGGGCGGAGGCAGGAACGAATTCCAGAACACGGCCAGCCGCCCGCCGGGGCGCAGCGCCCGCGCCGCCTTGGCCGCGCCGGCCACCGGGTCCACCCAGTGCCAGGCCTGCCCGGCGACGACCGCGTCGAACGCCCGCCCGGCCGGATCCCAGGCCTCGAACGTGGCCACCTCAACCTCGGTCCCGGACCGCCGGGCCAGGTCGGCCATGCGCGCGTCGGGATCGACGCCGAGCACCCGGCAGCCAGCCGCCTGGAACAGCCGGGCCACGATGCCGGTTCCGCAGCCGACGTCAAGGACAGCCGACCCGGGGCTGGCGGCGACGATCCGGTCCACCAGGGCGGCAGGGTAGCTGGGCCGGGTCCGGTCGTAGCGGGCGGCATCCAGGCCGAACGACTCCGCCACCTGCCGCTGCTGGTGAGACTCACGAGGTTGGGGCTCGGGTGCGGATGCTGGCTTGGACGGTACAGTGGGCATGCGCCCACTCTAAGTGGGCATGCGCCCACTTGAGTATGGGTTTCGCGGACGGCGAAGCTGGCCGCCTGGCGAGGGAGGATGGACGGTGCCGACCGGGGTGGCCCTGCGCGACGTGCGCGAGCAGCTGTTCGACGCGGCCGAGCGGGTACTGCTGCGGGACGGGCCGCAGGCGCTGACCAGCCGGGCGGTCACCACCGAGGCCGGGGTGGCCAAGGGCGTGCTGCACCGGCACTTCGCCGACTTCGACTCCTTCCTGGCCGCCCTGGTGGAAGACCGCATCGCCCGGCTCGGCCACCAGGCCGAGGCGCTGCGCGCGGCCGCCGGGATCGGCACCGTGGCCGGCAACCTGACCGCCGCGCTGACCGAGTTGTTCGGGTCGGTGACGAGGGAGATCGTCAGCCTGCTGATCTTCCGGGATGACCTGCGGGCCCGGCTGCGGCGCAGCAGGCCGGCCGGGTCCCGCTGGCCACCGAGGCCGCCGCCATGATCGCGTCCTACCTCAGGGCCGAGCGCGATCTGGACCGCATCGCGCCAGATGCCGACGTGGACACGCTCGCGCCCACCCTGATCGGGGCCGGGCACCTGCTGTTCGCGGGCCGGGACGGCGTGCCGCCCGACGCGGCCGAGGTCCGCAAGGTCGTGACCGCGGTCCTGGCCGGCGCCGGGCCGGAACCACCCCACCCGTAAGCCCCTTCTACCTCACCCGCACCAGGACCTATTCAATGAGTGTGGCACCCTGCCGGCTCTTTTGGGCAGAGTGCCACACCCATGGGAAACGTGCGGGCGGGGCGGTGGGTAGGCGGCGGGCGGGCAGGGCGCGGACGGCGGCGGGGCGAGCAGGGGGCGGGGGCGAGCGGGGGCGGGGGCGAGCGGGGGGGCGGGGGCGAACAGGGGGGCTGGGGGCTGAAACCACGGACCGTTCGGCCTAAAAAACGGGGATGACGGCCTGAGGTTTCTGTGCGGGCTCAGCCGGCGCCGGGCGTGTCGGCGGGAGGTTTTGCACACAGGGTGAGATCATCGATGCATATGAGCGCAATCTCGCTGCTGGCCGGACTGCTGCTCGGGATCGTCATCGGGGCAGTGATCGGGTACCTGTACGCGCGGGGCCGCCTGGCGGCTGCCGCGGCGGACGCGAGCGGCCGGGCCCGGGCCGCCGAGCAGCGGGCCCTGATGACCGAGCGGGCGGCCGCCGACCGGGCCGCGCTGGTGGAAGGCCAGCTCGCGGAGCATTTCCAGGCCTTGTCGGCGGAGGCACTGGACGCCAGCACGGCCCGGTTCCTCGAGGTCGCGGAGGGGCGGCTGCAGGCGGCCAACGCCCAGGCCTCCAGCGAGCTCGAGACCCGCCGGGCCGCGGTCGAGCACCTGGTCGGCCCGCTGAAGGAAACCCTGGCCCGGCTCGAGGCCCAGCTGCGGGATTCCGACACGGCCCGCACGCGCTCGCACGCCGCGCTGGCCGAGCAGGTCGCGGTCGCGCGGCAGGCTTCGGAGCGGCTGCGGGACCAGACGCAGGCGCTGGTCACCGCGCTGCGGCGGCCGGAAGCCCGGGGCCGCTGGGGTGAGCTGCAGCTGCGCCGGGTGGTCGAGCTGGCCGGGATGAGCGCCCGCTGCGACTTCGACGAGCAGGTGGCCGTGGCCGCCGCCGACGGGCCGCAGCGTCCGGACATGGTGGTGCACCTGGCCGGCGGCAAGCACATCGTGGTCGACAGCAAGGTCTCGCTGGCCGCCTACCTGGAAGCCGCGGAGAGCGACGACGAGACCGTCCGCGCCGCGCGGGTGGACGCGCACGCCCGGCACCTGCGGGACCACGTGGACCGCCTGGCGGGCAAGGCCTACTGGGCCGCGCTCAGCCCGTCGCCCGAGTTCGTGATCTTGTTCATCCCGGGCGAGGCGTTCCTGGCCCCAGCGCTGGATCGGGACCCCGGGCTGCTGGAGTACGCCATGACCCGCCGGGTGCATATCGCCACTCCCACCACGCTGGTCACGATGCTGCGCACGGCGCAGTACGCCTGGCAGCAGGCGGCGCTGGCCGACAACGCGCGGGCCGTATTCGACATCGGCCGCGAGCTCTATGACCGCATCGGCAGCCTGGGCCGCAACGTGGACCAGCTGGGCCGCGCGCTGACCAAGGCCGTGACCAGCTACAACCAGACGGTCGGCTCGCTGGAGGGCCGGGTCCTGGTCAGCGCCAGGCGGCTGAACGACCTGGGCGTCACCGACGCCGGCCTCGACGCGCCCAAGCCGGTCGAGGAGACGGCCCGGGCGCTGTCCGCCCCGGAGCTGGTGGCGGAGCTCGAGCCGGGAGAGTTCGGCGCTGCGGAGCTCGAGGCGCCGGGGTCCGCGGCGGAGATCGGCCGGCCCGTGGGCCTGGTGCGTGCGGCTCGATGACGCACACCCGGACCCCGGCGCGGCCGCCGGCCAGCCGTAAGCCGCCCGCGTCCCTGGAACCGCAGGGACGGGTCAAGCTCACCGGGCGGGGCGCCGTCGTGTCGCTGTTCGTGTTCTGCTTCCTCATCCTGCTCATCGCGGCCTGGACCGGGTGGGACACGCTGGCGGGCGCGGCGTTCGTCTGCGGCTGCGGCGTGGTCACCTGCTACACCAGGGCCAGCGGGCTGCGGACCATGGTGGTGTGCCCGCCGCTGCTGTTCCTGGCCGGGGCCGTATGCACCCAGGCGCTGACCGCGGCCGGCGGCTTCATGGCGGCCGAGGGAGTGCTGGTCATGCTGGGCACGGCCGCCCCCTGGCTGTTCACCGGGACGGCGCTGACCATGGTGATCGCGATCGGCCGCGGTTACCGGCCGACGCTGCCCGGGATGGCCGCGATCAGGAACCTGGCCGACGCCTGGCGCCGGCGGTTAGCGGGCCGGCCAGGTTCATCACGAAGTCCGGGCTGAGGCGGGCGACGCAGGTGTCGAAGTCGCCCGCGTTGAAGGTGTCGAGGGTGCTGCGCACGAGCGCGGTGTTGGCGGCCGCGGTGGTCTGCTCTGTGGTCATCGCTTAGCCGGCTGCGGGCGAGCGGGCGGGGCGCAGCTCGCGGGGCAGCGCGAACGTCATGTCCTCCGGGACCGCCTCGACTTCCTCCACGGCGCCGAACCCGTAGCCGGCCAGCTTGCCCAGCACCGAGGTGACCAGCTCTTCCGGCACCGAGGCCCCGCTGGTCACGCCGATCGTGCTCACCCCGTCCAGCCAGCGCTCGTCCACCTCGCCCGCGTCGTCGACCAGGTAGGCGGCGCGCGCGCCATGGTCCTTGGCCACCTCGACCAGACGCACGGAATTGGAGGAGTTCGGCGAGCCGACCACGAGGACCAGGTCGGACTGGCCGGCGATGACCTTCACGGCGGCCTGGCGGTTCTGCGTGGCGTAGCAGATGTCGTCGCTGGGCGGGTCGAGCAGCGCCGGGAAACGCTCCCGCAGCGCGCTGACCGTCTCGGCGGTCTCGTCCACCGACAGCGTGGTCTGGGACAGCCACACCACCCGGTTCGGGTCCCTGACCGCCACGTCCGCCACCCCGTCGGCCCCGTCGACCAGGCGGACCCGGCTCGGGGCCTCGCCCGAGGTGCCGACCACCTCTTCGTGCCCGGCGTGGCCGACCAGCAGGATGTCATAGTCCTTAGCCGCGAAGCGCCGCGCCTCGTTGTGCACCTTGGTCACCAGCGGGCAGGTGGCGTCGATGGTGCGCAAGCCGCGACGTTCGGCGTCGGTGCGCACCTCGGGGGCGATGCCGTGTGCGGAGAAGACCACGACCGCACCAGGCGGCACCTGCTCCACCTCGGTGACGAAGATCGCGCCGCGCTTCTCCAGCGTGCTGACCACATAGGTGTTGTGCACGATCTGCCTGCGCACGTAGACCGGCGGCCCGAACTTGTCCAAGGCCATCTCGACGGCCTGCACGGCCCGGTCGACGCCGGCGCAGTACCCCCGCGGCTTGGCGAGCAGGACCCGTTTTGACCCGGCGTGTTCCGGCACGTCTGAGCTAGCCATAATTCGACGCTAGCACGCTGGCCAGGGCATCCTGACCGCCGGGCGCGGGCGGCCGGGATGGCGACCGGGTCATGCGGGCAGGGCCGGCCTCTGGCTGGGAACGCCGTCGCTGGCCGGCACGGTGACGGGCTCGACAGCGGGTCCGGCGGGTCCGGTGATGGCCTGGCGGATGATGGCCGCGGCGGCGGCGGTGTCCGGCAGGCCGTGGAAGTGCAGGTGCAGGTCCCCGGTGACCGCCTGATAAGGCGTCCGCGCCGTCCGCGGCGGCAGCGCGGGGGCCGGCTGCTGGCGCTGCTCGGCTAGCAGCCGGCCGACCCTGGCCTCACGCTTCTGGGTGGCCCTGATCAGCAAGCTCACCGCGGCCAGGGCCAGCACGAAGCTGACGGCCACCACCACGACCACGGCGACCAGGTCCTGGAAGGCCCACCAGGCGGCCAGCGCCGCGATTCCGGTCAGGCTCAGGGTGGCGGCCGTGCCGCCGCGGCCGCAGCCAGCGCAGTGAAGTCCCGGGCAGGTCATCGCGGGTACGTCCCTTCGGGCGTGAAGCCGCATGATGTGACATCTCGGTGTGACATCGGCCTCATTCGTTGCTAAACCGGACGTAACCGTATCTCGGTCTGGGCAGTGCCGGGACCGGCGGCCGCGATTCTCACCAGCTAAGGCATGGTTGCCCGACGCGACCCAAAGGCGCGAAGATTACCCGGCAGGGAACAGGCGCTGACTAACAGCGACGTGTCCGGGCAGGCGGGGCTACCCGGACCCTAGACCAGACCCGTCCAGGGAGAGTGCGACATGCGCGTGCTGCCGGTGAGTGACCGTATCAAGGAGGCTCCGGCGCAGGCCTTGCGCGGCGTTTTCGCCGGGATCGGCCAGCTGCTGCTGATCACCGACAAGCTGCGGAACAAGACGCCCGCTGACCAGCACGTTCCGCAGGCCCGAGGGCCTGAGCCTGCGAAATCCGCAGCGGAAGCCCACGAGGTTACAGTGGTTCGAAAGCAGGAAGCGGCGCCTGAGGCTGCTGAGGCCGGCGTAATGATCGGGGCGGCTGAGGCGGACGTCACGGTCGAGACCGACGTCACGGAGGTGCCGCCGGCGGCTGAGCCTAAGGCAGCTGGGCTGAAGGCGCCCAAGCTGAGGACGCCGCAGGAGCCGACCGGGAGGGCCACCGAGATCAGGGACTTCGACAAGTCCGGCAACGTGCGGCTGCTCCCTGACACCGGAGGTGCGGCGAAGGCCGCAAGCGCCCAGGCTGGCGCGACGGTCCCGGCGGCGCAGGCGGCCAGCGAGCCGCAGTCAGCCGTGGCCGAGCCGCCAGCGGCAGCCGCGGCGGTGGAGGCGACCGGAACCATGGCGGCGGCGGCCGGACCCGCAGCGGGGGCCGGGGCGGTGGAGGCACCGCTGCCGAACTACGGCGAGCTGTCCATCGCCTCGTTGCGTGCGAGGCTGCGCAACCTGGACATCGGGCAGGTCAGACAGCTGAGCGAGTACGAGAAGGGGCACGCGGGCCGGGCCGACGTGATCGCCATGTTCGAACGCCGGATCGCCAAGCTGGAGGCAGGCGATTAGTGGCGCTGGATACGTCGGCTGAATCGCCGGTTCCGGTCCGCACGGTCCTGCAGCTGGTCGGGGGGTGGATCGGCCGGCTCGGGCGGGTCTGGGTGGAGGGCCAGATCGCCGAGTGCGCCGTGCGCGGCGGCGCGGTGTTCATGACCCTGCGCGATCCGGTCGCAGCGGTGTCGGTGCGGGTCATCTGCACCCGGCAGGTGTTCGAGGCGGCCGGGCCGCCGCCCGCCGAGGGGGCCCGGGTGGTGATCTTCGCCCGGCCGGACTTCAACGCCAACCGCGGCTCGTTCGCGCTGACCGCGCTGGAGATCCGCGCGGTGGGGGTGGGCGATCTGCTGGCCCGGCTGGAAAGGCTGCGGCGCCAGCTCGGCTCGGAAGGTCTTTTTTCTGCCGAACGAAAGCGGGCTCTCCCTTTCCTCCCCCGTGTCATCGGGCTCATCTGCGGCCGCGAGTCGGCGGCCCAGCGCGACGTCATGGAGAATGCCGCCCGGCGCTGGCCGGCCGTGCGGTTCCGGGTGGAGCAGACCGCGGTGCAGGGCCCGTACGCGGCGCAGGAGGTGATCGACGCGCTGCAGCGCCTGGACGCGGACGCTGACGTGGACGTGATCATCATCGCCCGCGGCGGCGGCTCCCTCGAGGACCTGCTCCCGTTCTCCGACGAGACCCTGATCAGGGCGGTCGCGGCCTGCCGGACTCCGGTGGTGAGCGCGATCGGCCACGAGCAGGACGCGCCGCTGCTCGACTACGTGGCCGACCTACGGGCCTCCACGCCGACCGACGCGGCCAAGCGGGTGGTGCCTGACGTCAGCGAGCAGCTGGCGCTGGTGGCCCAGCTGCGGGACCGGGCCCGCCGCGGCCTGACCGGCTGGCTGGACCGGGAGACGGCCTGGCTGACGGCGATCACGTCCCGGCCGGCGCTGGCCGACCCGGTGCGCGAGGTGGAGCGCCAGGCCGAGCGGGTGGACGCGCTGCTGCAGCGGGCCCGGGTGTCGCTGGATGCCAGCCTGGCCCGGGGCGGCGACGACCTGGCGCACACCCGGGCCCGGCTGCTGGCCCTGTCGCCCGCCTCGACGCTGCGCCGCGGCTACGCCATCGTGCAGCACGCCAGCAACGGCGTGGTGCGGGCGGCCGCGGAGGTCAGCCCGGGCGAGACGCTGACCGTCCGGTTCGCCGCCGATCAGCTCACGGTACGCGCGGACGGTGACGGTGCCGGCGGATAAGGTTGGGGCCGTGAGCGAGCCCCGCAGGCGAGCAGGAGACACTGCAGAAGGCGACGCGGCTACCGGTCAGGCGCCGTCCCACGAGCAGGCGCCGTCCCACGAGCAGGCGCCGTCCCACGAGCAGGCACTGTCCTACGAGCAGGCCCGGGACAAGCTGGCCGCGGTGGTCAAGCGCCTGGAAGCCGGCGGTCTGACCCTGGAACAGTCCCTCGAGCTGTGGGAACGCGGCGAGCGGCTGGCCGCGGTGTGTGAGGAGTGGCTGGCTGGCGCGCGGGCCAGGCTCGCGGCCGCGATGGCCAAGCGCGACGACGCCACGGCGGACGAGGGTTCCGCTGGCGGCGGCGAGGACGACGCCCCGTTCTGAAGACGGCCGCGCAGCGCCTGGTTGACGCCCCGTTCTGAGGACGGCCTGCGTAGCGCCTGGTTTGGGCGTCTGGCTGCTGGGCAGCAGGTGGCCACACAGCAGCAAGGCAGGCGCGATGAACCTCCTCGAGCGGACCATCAGGCGGATTGACGCCACGCAGCGGCGGTCCACGCCCACGGCCTTCGTGTTCGGGGTGATCAAGAAGTACGGGGACGACAACGGCGGAGTGCTGGTCTCCAACCTGGCCTACTCCGCCTTCGTGTCGCTGTTCCCGCTGCTGCTGGTGCTGGTCACCATCCTCGGCCTGGTGGCCTCGATCGACGCGTCGTTCAAGACCGACGTGTTGAACGCGGTGGCCGGCCAGGTCCCGCTGATCGGCAACCAGCTCACCGGCAACGTGCACCAGCTCAAGCGGTCCAGCGTGATCGGCCTGATCGTGGGCGTGGCCGGGCTGATCTGGGGTTCGGCCGGGCTGGCCCAGGCCGGGCTGTTCACCATGGAGCAGGTGTGGAACCTGCCCGGGCCGGCCCGGCCCGGGTACGTGCAGCGGCTGGGCCGGGCCGGGCTGTTCCTGGGCCTGCTCGGCGGCGGCGTTATCGTGACGACCGGGCTGGCCAGCCTGACCACGTACCTGCACAGCGGGCTGGCGTTCAAGATCCCGCTCGAGGTGCTGACCGCGGCCTTCAACGTGGGCATGTACATCGGGGCGTTCCGGGCGCTGACCCCGAAGGGCGTGCCGACCCGCGGTCTGCTGCCCGGAGCGGTCACCGGGGGGATCTTGTGGACGGTACTGCAGGTCCTCGGCACCTGGCTGGTGCACCACTACCTGCACAGCGACACGGTCTACGGCGTGTTCGCCACCGTGCTCGGGCTGCTGGCCTGGATCTACCTGGCGGTGGAGATCACCGTGTACTGTGCCGAGATCAACGTGGTGCTGGCCCGGCGGCTGTGGCCGCGGGCCATCGTCCAGCCGCCGCTGACCGAGGCCGACCGGGCCAGCATGGCGCTGCAGGCGCTGCAGAACCAGCGCCGTCCCGAGCAGCACATCGAGGTGACGTTCGATGACCGCGAGTCCGGCGCCGAAGCGCCGGCCCGGACGCCGCAGACGCCGGACGAGGTCGCGCCGCCCGCCGACCTCCAGGTGCCCGGGCCGCGGGACCAGGCGGAAGCCGGCTCAGGCCGCGACCGGGTGCAGTGAGGCAGCCAGCTGGCGCAGCTGGGCCCAGGTGGCGTTGCCGGTGACCACGACCACCAGGCCGGCCGCACCAGTGAAATAGAGCGATCGCTGGCCGCGCGAGGGAGTGTCGCTCGAGCTCCAGGTCTGTCCGTTCAGATCAATAGACCGCACGGCGGTGCCGTCGTTGGTCATCCGCCTGATGAACCCCCCGGCCGGCGCGTTGCTCTCCGCCAGCGAGGCCAGCAGGCCACCCGGGGTCATGAAGCCGAGCTGCCAGGTGACCGTGCCTGGCCCGTTGGCGCCGCCGACGGCCAGGCCCGAAGCGACCGGCAGCCAGGAGCCCGGCAGGCCGGCCGGGGCGAGCGCCGGGTAGGGCGCCAGCCTGGCTAGTTTGGCCAGGTCAGCGGTGTAGCTGACGGTGGCGGGCTGCGCGGCGTGCGGCATCGGGATGGCGGCCACGATCAGGGCCGAGCCCAGCAGGCAGCCCAGCGCGGCGGCCCCGCCCCGCAGCATCCGGTTCACAACTGCCCAGGCTAGCCCGCCCGGCGGACAGGTCAGGGTCGACGGCGGGGGTGGCCCCGTAGGATCATTACAGGCCAGCGGGAAGGACACCTCTATGACCGTCGAGCAGCAGGCGCACGAGCCGGATAACCACGCCCCCGACCGCAACCTGGCGCTGGAGCTGGCCCGGGTCACCGAGGCCGCAGCCATGGCGGCCGCCCGGTGGGTGGGCCGGGGCGACAAGATCGGGGCCGACGGCGCGGCCGTGAACGCGATGCGGCTGCTGATCAACTCGGTGTCGATGCGCGGCGTCGTGGTCATCGGCGAGGGCGAGAAGGACCACGCGCCGATGCTGTTCAACGGCGAGGAGGTGGGCGACGGCACCGGCCCGGCCTGCGACGTCGCGGTGGACCCGATCGACGGCACCCGGCTGTGCGCCAACGGCATGCCGAACGCGATCTCGGTGCTGGCCGTGGCGGGCCGCGGCTCCATGTACGACCCGTCCGCGGTGTTCTACATGTCCAAGCTGGCCACCGGCCCCGAGGCGGCCGGCATGGTCGACCTCGACGCCCCGGCGGCCGCCAACGTGCTGGCCGTGGCCAAAGGCAAGGGCTGCGGGCCGCAGGACGTGACCGTGGTCATCCTGGACCGTCCGCGGCACGCCGGGCTGATCTCCGAGGTGCGGGCCAGCGGCGCCCGGATCCACCTGATCACCGACGGCGACGTGGCTGGCGCCATCATGGCCGCGCGCGAGGGCACCGGCATCGACCTGATGCTCGGCGTGGGCGGGACGCCGGAGGGCATCATCGCCGCGTGCGCGCTGAAGTGCCTCGGCGGGGTGATCCTGGGCAAGCTCGCGCCCCGCGACGAGGCCGAGCGCCGCCGCGCGCTGGAGGCGGGCCACGACCTGGACCGGGTGCTGACCACCGACGACCTGGTTACCTCCGACGACGTGTTCTTCGCGGCCACCGGGATCACCGACGGCGAGCTCGCCGACGGGGTCCGGTACACCCGCGGGCACGCCACCACGCACTCCCTGGTCATGCGGTCCCGCTCCGGGACCATCCGGAGCATCAAGAGCGAGCACCAGCTGTGGAAGCTGCGCGCCTACTCGTCGGTCAACTTCGGCTGAGCGGCGGGTTCTGGCGGCGGCCGAACAGGCGGAAGCGGCGGCTCCTGGGCGGCGTGCGGACGACGACCTCGCCGCCGAGGACCAGGCCCTTGACCTCGATGACCGGGGTGTCGGGACCGGGCAGCGGCGTGCCGCCGCGCCGCCGGCCCAGCACCAGGTGCCCGCTCACGATGACCGACACCCCGTCCGGCACGACCAGCCGCAGCCGGCCGCCGACCACGGTGGCGTACAGGACGATGCGGCGGGCCTGCAGGATGGCCTCGGTGAAGTCGATCACCACCTCGCCGAACATGGCCGTCACGGTCAGGCTCTCCGGCACCACCCAGCGGCCGTCGCGGCGGGCCGGGCCGAAGATCCCGCTGACCACCCGGCCGCCGTCCAGCCGCACCGGCTGAGCCGACGGCAGGACCAGATCCGAGGTCAGTTCGGCCAGATCGCCCAGCGTCCGGGCCGTGCAGGCCCGCTGCACCCGGTCCGAATGCTCCTCCGGGGTGAGCCGCCCGTCGCCGACCGCCTCGGCCAGCAGGGCCAGCACCCGGTCCCGGTCCGCATCGGACGCGCGCAAGTCGCGTGGTGCCTGCCGTGGGCTCATAGGCCGAAAATACCGTGTCCCGCCAGGTCGGGCATGTTCGGCGTCGGCTGTACGTGACGGGGCGGATCGTGCTACCCATGTGTGCATGACAGACGGAGCAATCGAAACGGTAATGGGGCGGGCCAGTTCGGAGCAGATCCGCCTGGTCCGTTTCCTTTACGCCGACCACGGCGGGATCATCCGCGGCAAGGCGGCCGGCACGGCCTGGCTGAAGGAGCGCATGTCCAGCGGCATCGGGCACACGGTGGCCATGATGGCCATGTCCATGCTGGACCAGCTGCAGCCGGTAGCCGGGATGGGCCCGGTCGGCGAGGTCAGGATCGTGCCCGACCCGGAGACGTTCGTGGCGCTGCCCTATGCGCCGGGTGCCGGGGCCATGCTCGCGGACCTGGTGCTGCCGGACGGGTCGCCCTGGGAGGCGTGCGCCCGGACCTTCCTCAAGCAGGCCATCATCGACCTGGCCGGCGAGGGCTACGCCATGGAGGCGGCGTTCGAGCCCGAGTTCACCATCGGGCGCCGCGAGTCCTCGCCCGCCGGGCCCTCGATCCCGGACCGGCTCATCCCCATCGACGACAGCCTGTGCTACTCCGCCACCGGCTTCCACCTGGCCCACGACTTCACCATGGAACTCGTCGAGGCCATGGAGGCCCAGGGCCTGTCGGTCGAGCACTACTACCCCGAGCTCGGCCACGGCCAGCACGAGCTGTCGATCAGGCACGCCGACGCGCTGCGCGCGGCCGACAACCACGTGCTGTACCGGGAGACCGTCCGCGGCACGGCCTTCCGGCACGGCCTGTGGGCCAGCCTGGCGCCCAAGCCCATCCCCGACCAGGCCGGCAACGGCACCCACCTGCACGCCTCGCTGCTGGACGTATCGGCCGACGGCGAGTCCAGCGGGCGGAACGCGTTCGCCGATCCGGCCGACCGGAACGGCCTGTCCCAGACCGGATACCACTTCATCGGCGGGCTGCTGGCCCACGTGCCCGCGCTGGTCGCGCTGACCTGCGCCAGCGTGAACAGCTACCGCAGGCTCGCGCCGCAGATGTGGGCCAGCGCCTACACCTGCTACGGGGTGGACAACCGGGAAGCCGCGGTCCGGATCTGCTCGCCGCTGCGCGGCGACCCGGGCAGTTCGGTCAACCTGGAGCTCAAGCCCTCCGACTCCAGCGCCAACCCGTACCTCGCGCTGGGCGCGTTCATCTACGCGGGCCTGGACGGCATCCGCAGCAAGATCGACCCCGGCGAGGCGCTGAACGTCGACCCGGCCACCCTGTCCGAGGTCGAGCGGGCCGACCGCGGCGTCCACCGGCTGCCTGCCTCGCTGGCCGCGGCGCTGGACGCGCTGGAGGCCGACCAGCTGCTGATGGACATGCTCGGCCCGCTGCGCAGCACGGCCTACCTGGCCGTCAAGCGCTCCGAGGCGGCTCACTTCGCCCACTCGACCGACCCGTACTACGAGTGCTTCCAGCACTTCACCAAGATCTAGACCCGTCGCGGGTACCTGACCTTCCTTCACGCCTGCTTCTGAACGCGGGCGCCGCCCCGTGGGCCCCGGCAAGGCTGCACGGGACGGCGGCGCGGGGGTTACCTGCTGGTCAGCCGTTGATCGTGCCGGCTCCGGCCCGGATTGGCTCGGTGATGCTCATGTAGGCGGCTCCCGGGTGCGAGCATGCCTCAAAGTCGAACGCGGCATACGTGGCCGTGCGCTGGTCCGGCGGGTAGATGCGCAGCTCGAACGTGGTGGACACGGGGTCGCACACGCGCGGCGGGTACGCCCCCACATCGTGGTAGGCGAGTATCGTGTGCGCGGTCGCGCCGGGCGCGAGGACCACCCGCTGTGCGCCGCTCAGGCTGCTCCAGGCCGCGGGGGTTCCGAGCTGCTGCCCGGTACGGCTGATCGCGGACACGCCGGGGTAGCCGTACAGGGAGCAGGCGTGCCCGCTGGTGTTGGTGAACTCCAGCGGGTAGTAGGTGGTGCCGGCGGTTCCGTTCCCCTGGCCGACCGCGACCCAGACGCTGACGTTGCCGTACTGGCCGAGGGCGGCGGCGCATGGGGGGATGGCGGTCGCCGCGGGGGCGGCCGGTGAGGAGGTTGCCGCGTAGGCGGCCGAGGAGATGGCTAGCCCGGCGACGGCTGCGGCAGCAACCGCGATCAGCCGGCGGGCGGTGGTGGCGTGGTACTTCATGACGGTCATCCTGTACTGCAATGGGGTCTCTTTATGCGGAACCCCTGTGCCCTTGAGACGCCGATGAGCAGCGTCCGGTTGGGCCAGGAGACTGCTTGTGGTCACGAGCACCTTGGGCTGCCCCGCGCTGGGCCCCATGCACGCTAGGGGTCGTTCCTGCGCTCGTTCACCTGGGGTAATGTCCGCCAGCTGGAGGCGGCGGGCCGGGGAGCTGCTGGCGGAGCTGGCCCGGCAGGCGCCGCTGCTGCCTGGCGCGGACGTGCTGGCGCTCGTGGACATCGACTCGATGCAGCGCCGCGTCTACGGCAATAAGAAGCAGGGCACGGTGTTCGGGCATATCAAGATGCAAAGCAAGACGGTGCGTCGCACCTGCGGCCGGCGCTGCGCTGGAACGGGTTCCAGCCACACTGCGGCCCGCTTCGGGATGACGCCGCTCCCCGGAGCGAATCGCGGGGAGCGGCCGTAATCCTTGGCTAGTCGTCGGCGGAGGGAATCGGGCCCGGCGCGCCGCCGACCCGGAAGATGGCCTCGGCGGGCTTGGCGATGACCGACAGCGGCGTGGCGATGTCCTCCAGGGACTTGCCCTCCGCGTCGACGGCGAAGAACACCGCGATCAGGCCGCCCACGATCATGGCCCCGGCACCCAGGAGGTAGCCCCAGTAGAGCTTGTTGGGGTCATTGCCGGTGCCGATCAGGTGGCCGTACAGGTGCGAGCCGAGGAAGCCGAAGCACTGGGCGATGGCGAAGAACACCGCGATGGCCTTGGCCCGGACCTCCAGCGGGAAGATCTCGCTGACGGTCAGGTAGCCGGCGGACGCGCCGGCCGAGGCGAAGAAGAAGATAACCGACCAGCAGAGCGTCTGCGTGGTCGCGTTGAGGGTGCCGGCCTTGAACAACTGCGCGGTGATGACCAGCAGGACGCCGGAGATCAGGTAAGTGCCGGAGATCATCTTGCGGCGGCCGACGGTGTCGAACAGCCGGCCGATGGTCAGCGGCCCGGCCAGGTTCCCGACCGCGAACGCCATGAAGTAGTAGGCGGTGTCGGTGGGCTTCACGTGGAAGAAGAACTCCAGGACCAGCCCGTAGGTGAAGAAGATCGCGTTGTACAGGAACGACTGGGTGATCATCAGCGCCGCGCCGAGCACCGACCGGCTCGGGTAGTGGGCGAACAGGGTGCGGAGCAGGGCCAGGTAGCCGATCTGCTCGGTCGGCCTGATCTCCAGTTCCCTGCCCGGGTCGACCGGCGGCAACTCACCTCTGGTTCTGGACACGTCGGCTTCGATCTCGCCGATGGAGGCTTCGGCCTCTTTCTCCCGGCCGTGCATGATCTGCCAGCGGGGGCTTTCCGGCAGGTTGCGCCGCACGTAGATGATGACCAGGGCCAGTACCGGGCCGACCACGAAGGCGACGCGCCAGCCGGCGCCGGGTGACAGGTGGTTCAGGGCGGTCAGGGTGACGATGGTGCCCAGGAACGCGCCCGCCCAATAGGTGCCGTTGACGGCCAGGTCCACCCGGCCTCGGTACCTGGCCGGGATCATCTCGTCCACCGCCGAGTTGATCGCTGCGTACTCACCGCCGATGCCCATTCCGGCCACGACCCGGGTGGCGTACAGGAAGATGAACCAGTGGCCGCCGGCCGGGGTGGCCGCGGTCAGGCCGCTGCCGACCAGGTAGACGCCGAGCGTGATCATGAACAGGTTCTTCCGGCCCAGCTTGTCGGACAGCTGGCCGAAGAACAGCGCGCCGATGACCTCGCCGATCAGGTACCAGGTGGCGATGTCGGCCACCGCGCCCGCGGACATGTTCAGCGTGCTCTTGAGAGTCAGGTCCGGGCCGACGTTGCTGGCGATCGTGATCTCCAGTCCGTCGAGGATCCAGGCCACGCCGAGCGCCATCACCATCCTGGTGTGGAACTTCGACCATGGAAGCCGGTCGATCCTGGCGGGGATCAGGCTGCGGATTCCGTGGCTGCTGGCCGTTTCGGGCGGTGCGGTCATCACGCCCTCCTTCTCGCGCTAGACACAGGTGGCCAAATCCCCGTGGCGGCCCGACTACCCGATCGGGGCAGGTAAAACCTGCTGGGCCGGGTGAATTCCGGCGGAAGAAGAACAGCCGTGACCGAGCTCCCGCGCGAGCCAAAGGGGCGCGCCGCGGCCTGGACTGAGGAGCGAGGAACGAGCGACGAGGGAAGGGAGCGCCTTAAGGGCGCCCGGAGGCGAGCAGGAAAACGAGCAGAAGGGCGCCGGCGCTGCCTGGACTGAGGAGCGACGAAGGAGCGACGAGGGAAGGGAGCGCCTTGAGGGCGCCCGGAGGCGAGCAGGAAACAGAGCAGAATTTACGGCGGCGGCGCCGCAGCTAGGCCGGACGCGGACGGGGGCACCGCGTGCTTAGCACACATCGCGCGGACGGGGGCACCGCGCGGCGCGGCGCCGCCGCATAGCGTCACGATACAAGCTTGGTCATACATGTACAAGTCGTGATCAGCAAGACACGTGGTTTGTTTCTGCCGAGCTGCCGCGAATCGCCTTCGTATCCCGCTGCGTTTGCGCTCTGAGCCTTCGGAATCAGTAGGCATCCGGGGAATCCGCCCCGCGCCGCAGGGCCCGGCCTACGGCCTAAGCTGGACACCAGGGCCCGGAACATGCCACGGGACTCCCCCCGAGTCAAAGGGCGCCGGCGCCGCCTGGACTGAGGAGCGACGGAGGAGCGACGAGGGAAGGAGGCGCCTCAAAGGGCGCCCGGAGGCGAGAGGAAAATACAGTGTTCAGCTATACCGACCTGCTGCCGTTGGGCGAGGACGGGACCAGCTACCGGCGGCTGGACGGTGCCGGCGTGAGCAACCACATCTCGTTCGGCAGAAAATTCATCGAGATCGAGCCGCAGTTGCTCACCTTGCTCACCACGACGGCGATGCATGACATCGCCCACCTGCTGCGGCCCGCGCACCTGCGCCAGCTACGGTCCATCCTGGACGACCCGCAGGCCTCGCCGAACGACCGGTACGTGGCCCGCGACCTGCTGAACAACGCGTGCATCGCGGCCGGCGGGGTGCTGCCCATGTGCCAGGACACCGGCACCGCCATCGTGATGGGCAAGCGCGGCCAGCAGGTGCTGACCGACGGGCGGGACGAGGAGCACATCGCGCGCGGCGTCTACGACGCCTACACCACGCTGAACCTGCGGTATTCGCAGCTGGCCCCGCTGACCATGTGGGAGGAGCAGAACACCGGCAGCAACCTGCCGGCTCAGATCGAGATCTACGCCACCGACGGGGACGCGTACAAGTTCCTGTTCATGGCCAAGGGCGGCGGTTCGGCCAACAAGTCGTTCCTGTACCAGGAGACCAAGGCCGTGCTCAACCAGGCGCGGATGCTGTCTTTTCTCGAAGCGAAGATCCGGTCGCTGGGCACCGCCGCCTGCCCGCCGTATCACCTGGCCGTGGTGGTCGGCGGGACCAGCGCGGAGTTCGCGCTGAAGACGGCCAAGTACGCCTCGGCCAAGTACCTGGACACGCTGCCCGACGCCGGGTCGGCCAGCGGGCACGGGTTCCGGGACCGCGAGCTCGAGGAGCAGGTGCTCGGCATCACCCGGCGGATCGGCATCGGCGCGCAGTTCGGCGGCAAGTACTTCTGCCACGACGTGCGGGTGATCCGGCTGCCGCGGCACGGGGCGTCCTGCCCGGTGGCCATCGCCGTGTCCTGCTCGGCGGACCGGCAGGCGCTGGGCAAGATCACCGCGGGCGGGGTGTTCCTGGAGCAGCTGGAGACCGACCCGGCGCAGTACCTGCCGGAGGAGGACGTGGCCGCCGAGGACGGCGAGGTGGTGACGATCGACCTCAGCCGCCCGATGGCGGAGATCCGGGCCGAGCTGACCAGGTACCCGGTCCGGACCCGGGTGGCGCTGACCGGGCCGCTGGTCGTGGCCCGGGACATCGCGCACGCCAAGATCGCCGAACGGCTGGACGCGGGCGAGCCCATGCCCGCCTACCTGCGGGACCACCCGGTGTACTACGCCGGGCCGGCCAAGACGCCGGCCGGGTACGCCTCCGGGTCCTTCGGGCCGACCACCGCGGGCCGGATGGACTCCTACGTGGACCGGTTCCAGGCCGCGGGCGGGTCGCTGGTCATGCTGGCCAAGGGCAACCGGTCGGCCGCGGTGACTGCCGCCTGCAAGCAGTACGGCGGGTTCTACCTGGGCTCGATCGGCGGCTCGGCGGCCCGGCTGGCCCAGGACTGCATCACGCGCGTGGAGGTGCTCGAGTACCCCGAGCTGGGCATGGAGGCCGTGTGGCGGATCGAGGTGCGTGACTTCCCGGCCTTCATCGTGGTCGACGACAAGGGCAACGACTTCTTCACCGACCCGTCGGGTCCCGTCCTGCAGATCGGTGCCCACCCGTGACAGCCGCGCCAAAGGGCCGCGGCCCGGCCTGGACTGAGGAGCGAGGGACGAGCGACGAGGGAAGGACGGGCGACGAGGGAAGGACGGGCCTTAAGAGCGGCCCGGAGGCGCAAGGCCAGCAGAGCCCGGAGGCGCAAAAAAAATACCGTATCGAGCATGACTCGATGGGCGAGGTCGAGGTGCCCGCCGACGCGCTGTGGGGGGCGCAGACCCAGCGGGCCATCGACAACTTCCCGATCTCCGGGGAGCCGATCGGCCGGGACCTGATCGGCGCGCTGGGGTGCATCAAGGGCGCCGCGGCCCGGGTCAACGCCGAGCTCGGGGTGATCGACGCGGACATGGCCGACGCGATCCACGACGCGGCCGCCGACGTGGCCCGGGGCCGGTACGACCAGGCGTTCCCGCTGGATGTGTTCCAGACCGGCTCGGGCACCTCGAGCAACATGAACGCCAACGAGGTCATCGCGACGCTCGCGTCCCGGGCGCTGGGCCGCCCGGTGCACCCGAACGACCACGTGAACGCGTCCCAGTCCTCCAACGACGTGTTCCCCTCGGCCATTGCTCTGGCCGCCACCCGGCTGTTCGTGCTGGAGCTCATCCCCGCCCTGGAGCACCTGGCCGGGGTGCTTTCGGTCAAGGCCGAGGAGTTCGCGGCGGTGGTCAAGGTCGGACGGACCCATCTGATGGACGCCGTGCCGGTGACCCTCGGACAGGAGTTCGGCGGGTACGCGGCGGCCGTCCGTCATGGGGCCGAACGGATCGTGGCTATCCTCCCCCGCCTCGGTGAGCTGCCCCTGGGCGGGACCGCGGTCGGGACCGGGCTCAACGCGCCGCCCGGCTTCGCCGCCGGGACGATCACGCGGCTGGCGTCGTCGATGAAGCTGCCGCTGTCCGAGGCGCGGAACCACTTCGAGGCGGCCGGCAGCCGGGACGCGCTGGTCGAGGCGAGCGGCGTGCTGCGGGTGGTCGCGGTGAGCCTGTACAAGATCAGCAATGACCTGCGCTGGATGGGCTCCGGGCCGCTGGCCGGGCTGGGCGAGATCGCGATCCCGGATCTGCAGCCGGGCTCGTCGATCATGCCGGGCAAGGTCAACCCGGTCATCTGCGAGGCGGTCGGCCAGGTGTGCACGCAGGTGATCGGGAACGACGCGGCGGTGGCGTTCGGCGCGGCAGCGGGGAACTTCGAGCTCAACGTGATGCTGCCGGTGATCGGGCGCAACCTGCTGGCCTCCGGCCGGCTGCTGGCCGCGGTGGTCCCGCTGCTGGCCGACCGGTGTGTGGCGGGGATCACAGCTTTTGCCGAGCGGATGCGCCGGCTGGCCGAGTCCTCGCCGGTCATCGTGACCGCGCTGAACTCCTACATCGGGTACGAGGCGGCGGCCCGGGTGGCGCATGAGGCGCTGGAGACCGGCCAGACCATCAGGTCCGTGGTTCTGGCGGGCGGCTTCGTCTCACGGGGCGAGATCACGGCGGCCCAGCTAGACGCGGCCCTGGACGTGCTGGCGATGACCGGGGGCAACACAGCGTGACACAATCTGGTGACACTTAATCAATGCTTAGCCGCCCCCCAGAGACCTTTCAGCGATCACCGTGTATGGTCCGCGTATGCACCCTTTGGCGGACAGCGGGCGCGTAATCGCCGGGCGCTACCGCCTGGAAGCTCCCATCGGCCGCGGTGCCATGGGAGTGGTGTGGCGTGCGCGGGACCAGTTGCTCGACCGCGACGTGGCCCTGAAGGAAGTCCAGATGGCGGAGACGCTGACTGACGACGAACGGGCCAATGCCTACCAGCGGACGCTGCGCGAGGCCAAGACCGCCGCCCGGCTCAACCACCCGGGCGTGGTCACCGTCTACGACGTGGCCGAGGACGGCGGGGCCCCGTGGATCGTGATGCAGCTGGTCAGCGCCCAGTCCCTGGATCAGGTGCTGGCCACCTCGGGGCCGCTGCCGCCGCGCCGGGCCGCCGAGGTGGGGCGGCAGTTGCTGTCCGCGCTGAGCGTGGCGCACGCGGCCGGGGTCATGCACCGGGACGTCAAGCCGAGCAACGTGCTGCTCGGCCAGGACGACCGGGCGGTGCTGACCGACTTCGGCATCGCTACCTTCCAGGGTGACCCGCGGCTGACCCAGACCGGCATGGTGATGGGCTCGCCGGGTTTCACCGCGCCGGAGCGGATCCGCGGCGAGGACGCCTCGCCCGCTTCTGACCTGTGGTCGCTCGGGGCGACGCTGTACGCGGCGGTGGAGGGGCACGGGCCGTTCGAGAAGCGCGGCGGGGCCATCACCACCATGTCCGCCATCATCAACGAGGATGCGCCGGCGGCGCCCAGGGCCGGGGCGTTCGGCCAGGTGATCAGCGCGCTGCTGCGCCGGGAGCCGGCCGACAGGCCGGACGCGGTCACGGCCGCGCGGATGATCACGGACCTGATGCTGTTGCTGCCGTCTGGTGCCCCGGGTTCCTCCGGGTACGTGCCCACCTCGCTGTCATCGCGGGCACCGGGCGCGGCCACCCCCACCCCGGACCGGTCCGCACCGGCGCACCTGACCATGCCGGAGGCGCCGTTCGGCTCGGGCTCGCCGGGTGCGGTCACCCCGGGAGGGGGCCAGCCGGCCTTGGGCCACACGGCGGCCACCCGGCCGCAGCCGGTGCTGGGTGCCGGGGCCAGCACGCCGTCCGGTTACGCACCGCCGCCGTCCGCGCCTTCGCCTTCGCCTTCGCCGCCTTGGCCGGCGTCGCCGTCCCGGCCTGCGGCGCCGCCGCCGGACTTCTCCTCCTGGTATGACCAGTCGCCGCGCTCTGGTCCGGCTGAGCCCTGGTCCGGAGGGGCTTACCAGCCGGGCGGTGCCGCCGCGCCGGAAGCCGGATCACGGTCCGGGGCCGGGTCGCTGTCCGGGGCCGGATCGCAGGCCGGGCCCGGGTCGCGGTCGGGGGCCGCCTCGTGGCCGGGGGCCCCTTCGAAGCCGGGGGGCGCGGGGCCGCCGGGCTCGTGGCCGGACTACCAGCCGGGGGCACGGCCGCGGCGGCGGTCGGGCCTGCGGTGGAAAATCGGGCTGGGGGTGCTGGCCGTGCTGGGCGCGGCCGCCGGTGCCGCCACGATTGTCCTGCTGAATCACAACACGCCGGGCAGCGCCACGGGCGGCTCGTCGTCCCCTGGTACGACGCTGCCGCCGGCCAGCACCGCCCCGCAGATCGTCAACGCCGTCAACGCCCCGTCCACGGCGCTCCCGGCCGGCTGGACCACGCTCGCGCACCAGGCCTCGGGCGGCGAGATCGCGGGCTTCACGATCGGGTACCCGGCCAACTGGACGCCCTCGACCAGCGGTAACCAGACCTACCTGAAGGATCCTTCGGCCAACGTCAACATCCTCATCGACCTGACGCCGCATACCTACCCGAACGACATGCTCCGGGAAGCGCAGTTCATCAGGAACCAGTCGCTGGCCCAGAACCGTTTCCCCGGCTACACCCAGCTCGGCCTGGCCTCGACGCCGATCCGGGGCACGAACGGGGCGTACTGGAAGTTCACCTGGGTGTCCAACGGCACCCCGCAGGAAGCGATCGACCTGGTGTTCGTGCTGCAGACCAAGGCGGGCCCGCAGTCCTACGCGCTGTACATGACCGCGCCGGAAAGCCTGTGGAACCAATGGCGGCCCACGTTCGACGAAGAGGCGGAGACCTTCGCGCCGCTGACGTGAGGTTGACGGCCCCCGGGGGTTTCCGGGGGTCGCCCCTCGGGAGCGGGGGGTTCCGGGGGGCGACCCCCGGGCCAGCACTAGTACCAGCCGGTGGCCTGCTCGTGGTCCCACGCCGCGCAGGGGGACCCGTAGGTGGACTTGATGTACTGCAGGCCCCACCTGATCTGCGTGGCGGCGTTGGTCTGCCAGTCCGGGCCGGCGCTGGCCATCCGCGAGCCGGGCAGCGCCTGCGGGATCCCGTACGCGCCCGAGCCGGCGTTGTAGGCGGTCACGCTCCAACCGCTCTCGTGCGCCCACAGCGGATCCAGGCAGGAGAACTGGCTCGACGACCAGCCGAACGAGCCCAGCATGGCCTCGGCGATCTGCTGCGGTGAGCCGGAGGCCACCAGGGTCGCAGTCGGCGCACTGGGCGGCTGGGCGGTGGTCGTGGGCTGGGCGGTGGTCGTGGGCTGAACGGTGGTCGCGGGCTGAGCGGCCGCGCGGGCCGGTACGACCTTCGCGGCTGGGGCCTTTGCGGCTGGGATCTTTGCCGCTGAGGTCTTTGCCGCTGCGGCCTGCCAGTGGAAGGCGATGAGCTGCGCGTCCATGTCCCTGATCTGGTAGGCCCGGAGGGCCTGGCTCACGCCGGGGGCCCGGGGCTGGGTGAGCTGATCCGCGGCGGCCAGGGGCACGCTGCTGGCGCCATGGCCGCCGCCGGCCGGGGGACGTGACGCTCCCTGCGGCCAGGTGGCCGCGGCCGCCGATGCGGCGGTGGCGACGAAGAACACGCCAGCCACGGCAACGGCGATGGCTTTAGATCGGCTGCAGTGAATTTTCCGGTGCCGTGACAAGGGGACCTTTCGGTGGTTCGCGTGTCACGCGATCTGCTTCACCCCCGATCGCCCTGCCACCACACGGGCTGGCAGGCATCTGCGCGTGGGACGTGGCGCGGGTCAGGGCGCCGGGCTGGCTCGAAGCCGCCATCACACGGGCGGGGTGCTGTCGGTTACCTACCATGCCGGACGGCAATGCGCACGGTGACCGAATTCGGCGTGAGGTAGATCACCACGGATTGCTCCGCAGTCGGCCGATTGCCGGAAACCGCGTGTTCACCTAAGCATTCGCCGTCAAACGAACGACTCGGCGGCGCCCTATGATGAAACTCACACGGATACTCAAACTTCTCATCCGGTTCGATAGCAGGCACCCCCTCTTGCGCAATCCGGCCACTAGCCTGGCCGTGGCGCTATCGAATTTCTCCACATTCGGTAATAGTGAAATTACACGATGTAGGCATTGCCGGAGGGAAACCGCCGTTTCCGGGCGGTCAGTAGTACCCGTTCCGCTCCTCGAAAGCCCATGCACCACAGGGATTCCCGTATATCGCTTTGATGTAGCCCAGGCCCCATCTGATCTGGGTGGCCGGGTTCGTCTCCCAGTCGGCCCCGGCGCTGGCCATCTTGCTGCCCGGCAGGGCCTGCGGGATGCCGTAGGCGCCGCTGGCGTTCTCGGCGTCGTACACCCAGCCGCTTTCCCGGTTCCACAGGTCGAGCAGGCAGCCGAAGTAGGTGGTCGGGCTGAAGCCGAAGCTGCCCATCATGTTGTAGGCGATGGACTGGGCGGTGTTCGGGTCGGGGGGCGCGGAGGTCACGTAGACGATGCCTCCGGTTCCGCTCCCGGTCCCGGTCCCGGTGCCCGAGCCGCCGGCCGGGTTGGCCGTGGCGACGTCGGCGGGCGAGGCCAGCTTGGGCTTGGCCACCACGGTCAGCGTCCGGGCCGCGGCGGTCATCGCGATCAGCTGCTCGCGTTCGGCTTCGAGCAGCGCCATGGTGTGGCTGCCCGGCACCGCCTCGACGGCCTCGGCCACGCTGAACGCGCCAGAGCCGGGGGCGAATACCCTGGCCCCGACGGCCACGGCGATGACCGCCAGCACGGCGATAACCGTGACCGGAAAGACAATGCCGACACGCCGGATCAGGCCCCGCTTACGCTGATTGCTGCGCGTCCCCGTCCGGTGTCGCGACAAGGCGGTCCTTTCTGTGCTCCCTCGCTGTGCTCCCTCTGGGGGCTCCCTCTGGGGGCTCCCTCTCTGTGCTCCCTTTTCTGGGGCCACGTCCCGCCGGAAAGCAGATGCCGCCTTGACGCTGGCCGGCATTCCCGGTGCGGGCTGCGCGGTTACCGCCGCGACGCCGACCCGCCGCGCCTGATCCGGTGCGCCTGACGGCCCGCCTCGCACAAGTACCGCTGGCGGTCAACAATGCCAGAAAGATCACCTAAATGCGCGGCACTTCGGCCAGAAAATCCCGGGGTGCTTTACGGGCATCGGGTTAC
Organism: uncultured Actinomycetes bacterium; assembly: GCA_963835775.1. Taxonomy (GTDB): domain Bacteria; phylum Actinomycetota; class Actinomycetes; order Streptosporangiales; family Streptosporangiaceae; genus Palsa-504. The sequence goes on from CAWIHB010000025.1 coordinate 345,866, forward strand.
TGCAATCACGAGACAATAACACCGTTTGTAACCAACGCGGATCAGGCCGTCATCGGGCTGCGGCCAGGCTGCACGGCCGCGGTTACCAGTCGAAGGCCTCGGCCAGACTGCGGTACGAGAACAGCTCATCCGTGTCGAACCACAGGGCGACCTCGTACTCCGCCTCATCCCGCTTGCCCGAGGCGTGCACCAGGTTGGCCACCGCCTTGCCGGTGGCCACCGCCACGGCCTTGGACTGGTGCGCGAAGTCACCCCGGATCGAACCGGGGGGCGCCTCGTTCGGGTAGGTGGACCCGACGATCTTGCGCACGGTGGCCACCGCGTCCTCGCCCTCGACGACCAGCGCGATCACGGGGCCGTGCTGCATGAACTCGGCAGTGGCGTGGTAGACGGCCGGCCCCAGCCGCTCTTCCAAGTCGAAGTAGTGCTTGCGGGTGAACTCGGCGTTCATCTCGCGCATCTTCACGCCGATGATCTTCAGCGAGGCATCCTCGAAACGCTGAATGATACGTCCGGCCAATCCGCGGGCTACGGCATCCGGCTTGAGCACGACGAGCGTGCGCTCCTGCAATGGCTGAGAGTCGGCCACGGTAGTCCTTTCACTTTCCTGAGTGGTCACAGGGTAGCGGCCAGCGTTCACGCATCGGTACGTCGGCCGGATTCCCGGGCCGGCCTAGGCTGGATGCCATGTGCTCCGAGTTCAGACGGCAGGCTCACTTCACCGCGTTCCTGGCCGGCGTCGGCTACCACGAGGCGGCGTGGCGGCTCGCCGCCCCCGCCGATCTGGCGGACCCCTTCGGCGCGCTGGAGCGGGCCACGCTGATCGCCGAACGAGGCCGGCCACGCTGCCGGGTTCGCTCGATCAGTTCACCGACTACGTCGTCCCGCTGCTGCAGAAGCGGGGCCTGCACCGCACCGAGTACACCGCCACCACCTTGCGCGGCCACCTGCGGAGGACAGCCTGAGCTAGCCGGCGGGGCCGTGGCGGCGAACGCGCCGCGGGCGGTGGCGTGATCGTGGCGGGCCGGTAAACCCGGCGTCCGGGCGGCGCGTCCTACACCTCGTGTGTTTGCGTGACCGCGTGTGTTTGCGTGACCGCCCGCCCCAGCGGGGCGGCTGGCACCGGCGATAACCACCGAGGAGGCCTATCAATGCACGACAACGGACCTGCGACCGGGCCTGCCTGCGCGGATGGCCGCCTGCTGGCGCTTCGGTGCCTGGGCCTTCCGCAGGTCATCACCCGGGCTCCGATGAGCAGGCGGCGCGCGCTCAGGTACCGGCTGGCCGCGTTCTGCGCCCGGCTCCGCCCGGGCAACACGGCCGAGCTCGCGTCGGTGGTCCTGCGCCTGGGCGAGGAGGTCGACATGCGCGAGCGGATGCTCGACGCCGCGCTGCGCGATGCGCCATCCGCGCGCCTGGCCCAACTCAGCCGAGACCGGGACGATGGCCTGCGCTGGCACCTCAGTTGCGGCCTCGGGCGCCACGCGCTTCAGGTTACGAGGACTACCTTGACTCCGACCGCGTCATAGGTCCCGCGCGCGCGTGCGTCCCGCGTGGCCAGGGCCATGCCGTGTTCCTTGGCGGCCAGGGCCACCAGCCCGTCGTACACGGCGCCCCCGACGATACCCAGGCCGCTCAAGGTGGCATGGACCGTCCGAGCGGAAGGGCCGCTCAACGTCAGCGGCGTGGTGAACCGCGCGTCGAGCAACCGCACGGCATCCGCCGCGGACAGCCTGGCGTCGCCCGGCAGCCTGGTGAGCACGGAATAGGTCTCGGCCAGCGCATGCCCGCTCAGCGCGAGCTCTTGCCCGGCCCACCAGCGCACTACTTCCGCGTGATGCTGATGCGAGCGCACCACGAGGGGAACGGCGACACTCGTATCGACCGCTACGGTCACTTGCGGCCCGCGTCGATGAGGCCGAAGAGGATGTCGTCATCGACAGGCGTGTCACCGGCCGCCACGAGTACGCCGCCCTCCTCGACCAGGCGCGCAGTCCGGCCAGCGGGCACGACCTGCACCCCGGCGCCGTAAGGCGAGATGTCGACCTTCGTACCCGGAAGCAGGCCCAGCGCGTCGCGGATGTACTTGGGCAACACGATCCGGCCCGCCTGATCCACGACAGCTTCCATGGGAATATCATACCAGTCAGATCCCAGTCCTCATGATCCGCGTGCCGGTACGCTTTCCGGTCGGCATATTATTCCAGCTGTCCCCATCGACGCAGCCTGAATAGGTCCGGAAATCATGCGCGCCGGGTACGATTGCAATATGCGCGGGGGTCCGCAGTTCCGCGTCCCAGCGTCCTCGAACGAGAAAGGATAGGGATAGGCCGCTACAACCATTCAGATCTCGGCCAGAAAGCCCGTATGGGGACAGAACGCTCTCTCATTTATGTGCCGGTGCTGCACAGTCCTGGTGATATGGGGTCGCTCGCCAGCGTCATCCCCCGGCCCACGGACTACGGCGTGCAGGTCGGCAGATACTGGGATGCCGTCGAAGCCGATTTCCACGCCATGCGTCGGCGGTGGCAGGAGATTCGCGTCTATCAGGACGGCCTGCCGGATACCAGGGCCGATATCGTGGCCCGGATTGTCGCCGACGTTGACAGCCCGAACTACCGGCTACTGCGCTGGCTCGCCAGCCGGGGAGCCATGGTGGTCGGCACCGAGGACCCCGTCCTCCTGCAGGAGGAGTACGAGTTGCTGAAGGCGAGCGTGACCCACGAGGCGGCCAGGCAGGCTTATGCGGCCCGCGCGGCCGGGCTGCTGGAGAGCAGGGACCGCTATATCGCGGCGCGAATCGGCGACACGCTGCCGTCAGCCGGCCGCGGCGTGCTGTTCATCGGCCTGCAGCACGAGGTGGCGAGGATCCTGCCACCTGACATCCAGGTGGCCGGCTTGCGCTCCAGCCGCGACCTGCTTCCGTCCATCGTGGCAAAGCTACGCGCCACCCGGGCGAAGGCGGAGGGACAAGGATAATGCTAACGCGGAAGTCCGCGCTAACGGCGCGAACGGCCATCAGCAGCGGGCACCACCCCGGCGCCGCGGCAATCAGGGCAGGACAGCTTGCGCTCGCTCCGGGGGTCCACTCCGTCCCCGCCGCAGCGGGAACAGGTCACGTGCGGTTCCCTGACCGTCTGGGCTCCTCTACCGCCGCAGCTGCTGCAGGTCAGCCTGGTGTGGGGCTGCACCCCAAGCCCCCGGCAGTAGGCGCAACGGACCCGCGGTTCCGGCACTTCCACGACGCCACGTCCTAGGCAGACCTGGCAGGCTGACGGCGGAGAGAGAATCCCGAAAGGATCGCGCCCTGTCCCGGCGCAGAACGCGCAACGCACAGAAAGCTCCGACTGGGTCTTACTCATCGCGGCAACCACCTTCGGCTCGACGATGCGCGGCCAGGAACCAGATCACTCCGTGGCCCGCACATTTTTGCACGTCCTTTGTTGAATTACCCAATTGTCCCGATTTCAGCGGCTTTCCTCACTGGTTCTGCAATTTCTTTCAGTTTGGCAAACGTGGCTGCGAAACTGTAAGGAGGCCACGGTCCTGTGAAACGCACCTCGGCATCAGTTTCCTGGCTCACTTGCTCGAGATACTCACCGACCCGCAGCACTCCGGCCTGATCGGTAAGCAAGGAGAGATTGAGCACCATCATTTTCCCGGGCACCGGCCGCGGCCTGCTTACCTGTACGTCGTCGACCAGCGCGGCAAGCGTTTCGCCGTGGCGGCGGAAAACTGCTTCCGCCTCCCGTTCAAGCCGCTCGTGCTGTTCGCGCCGCTGCTGATGACGGGCAAAATAGGCGTGCCCGCGCGGGCGCAGCCGGGGAGATTCCGCGTCCCCGGTCTCGCTCGCTGCTGAATCCTCCGTCGCGCGGAGGATCTGAACCCCTACCTCGACGCGCCCCCGCAGGGCCTGCAGGCGGCTGCGCAGGGCGGCATGATGTTCCTCGAGCCAGCCGGCCACGTTCGCCTCAGCGCTGTGGCCAGAATCACCGCGGACGATGACGTCGAAGCTCATCGGCAGGACAGTCCCCGCGGATTTCCATGCTTCCTCGACGACCGCGTTGTGCGCAGCGATCCAGCCGCATACTTCGGTTTCGCGGCCCTGGTATGGCTCGGGAGCGCAAGCATGGGTAAGCACGGCGATGTCCCGGTGGCGGATGGGGTGTACCGGTCCCCCGTCCAGCGCCGGTGCGCAGACCGCGGGCGCCGCGCCGGAAGCCGGTATGACGCAGTAGAGATAGCGGGCGCTGGCCGTCATGTCAGACCATTCCCGCAGCTGCCTGGTGCGCGGCGCAGTCCGCGGATGACGAGCGTTCCGGCCGGGCTGACCGCACACCGAGGCTCGCCGGCGACTTGCTCGGGGAGCCCTATCCATCGGTCCTGGCCGTGTGCGTGGCGCAGCATGAGGCCGCGGCCGTCGGCGCCGGCCTGGACAGATGGCAGCGCGCCACGCGCCTGCGTCGGGACGCTGGTGATCACGAGCAGTTCGTCGCCTTCCACCAACACCTCCGTCGGAATGCGGGATGCCAGCCAGCCAGCGGCGACCTTCTCGCCGAGGCGCCACGTCTGCTGCCTCACCTCCCGTGACACCGCGTCGAAATACCTGTCCGCGTAACGGACCGCGGGACCGCCGAGCACGGGCACAAGCTCCCGGAAGCCCGCATCTATCTCGGTGAGCAGGGACTCCTCTGTCTCGGCGCCGGTCAGCGTCATAAGTTCGGCGGTCGTCGCGTGGCCGCGGCACGCGAGGTAGTCAAGGATCAGCGCGGACCTGGTGGGCAGCCCGGTCAGCAGCGCGGCAAGTCGGCGAGATACCGGGGCAGGCCGTTCCGCGGCGGGCGCCTCGGCTGGCCGGCCGGCCAGCCGCTGTCCCAGGGCGACTTCCCAGTCATCCAGCCGGGCGGTGATCAGCCAGCACAAGCGCCGCCGCGCCGACGCCGCGGGCCGGTACGTCAGCCGCAGGACGTGCTTACTGACCAGGATGAATGTCCGCCGCTCCCGTTCCAGGCCCGTGATGGCGGCCAGGTCGATCTTGACGGCAGCATGTCGGCCCGAACCGTGAAAGGTGAACGTGGGACCCTGCAGGCCCAGCCAGCCGAGACGCCAAGAGCCCCGCGGGCTGACGCTGAGGGCGCCCTGGGCCTGCAGCATCGGCCCTTCCTGAGTTGGGTCATGCATGAGCGCGCTCTATCTCCTCGCGCCGTCCCCCGGCCATGGCGTGGACGAGGTCACCGACGAGTCCGTCGAGGTCATCGCGTACGCTCCGCACAGCGTCTGTTACACCGTGCTCGGCTTTCATCTCATCGACGGCATCCTCCAGTTCAGCGAGGGCGTCGCCGAGCCGCTCGATCTCGGCATCGCTCAGCCTCCCCCCCTCGACGCGGCGGACAGCGGCATGGACGAGTGCCTCCTTGACCACCTCGAGGAGGGCGACGACGAGGGCCAGCAGTCCCTGTCTCAGGTTGTCCCCTTCGAGGTCAAGCACGGCCGTCCCCGTCCCCCGGGTACGCGACTCGCCGTATGGCCGCAGGCCAGTCGCTGACGTTCTCGCCGGTGAACAGGGCCTCCGCCTGGCGCCCTCCGGCTCCACGGCTGACGACGAGCACGTCGCGAGCCCCGAGGTTTCCGAGTTCGCGGCGCTCGACCGCAAGGTTCCCGATCTGGGCCAGCGGCACGCGCAGCAGGACGCCCGGACCGACGTCTGCCCGCCAGGTGAGCTCATCGGCCGTCAGCACCGCCCAGCCGGACTTCCACTGGCCCTGGCCATCCCCAGGCGGCCAGCGGTGCCACAACTGACCCGCGGCGGCAGCACCGAGCTCGAGCCGTCCCATGTCAGCCGCGGAGAGTTCCGTTACAGTGCGGCCGAGCCGCTGGAGCCGCTCTGAAAGGCATGCCGCCAGGACATCCGCCTCGGCGGTGTAGAGCGTGGCCAGGGTCCCGTCCTCCAGCGCCAGGCAGATGACGTCGCGGCGGCCGCCCGCGACATTCTCGCGCTGGACGCGACCGACGCCTGCGATGGCGCTCACCTCGGCAGCAAAGAGGATCTCCGCCGGCAGCGGCCGGATGAGCAGGACCCGCTGGTCCGTCAGCAGGAGGCGGCCGGGACGCCAGACCTGCCAGATGGCTTCGGTTTCGTGGTATGACCCGTACAGCTCGACCTGGACCTGCTCACCTGGCCGCAGGGTCAGCTGCCGCCACTCCGCCTCGCGGTGCTCGACGGCGCGCGTTCGCGAATCCCAGGTCTCCATCATGCCGTACTCCAGCATCGTCTCGATCGCGGCTACCGCGGCGTGAAGGCTGATACCGATCAGCGGGATGCCCGCCATGCCGACGATGAGGTCGAGCTTGATCACGACCCCCTTGTCGATGACGCGCTCGATCAGATCCGTCATGGTCGCTCGGGATACACGCTGGGGCTCCATGGGCGGCGGTCCGCCTCAGCTTGCCGGGACATACGCGGGGGCCTCCGCGGCGAGTTGCCGGGCGAACGTCTCGCCATAACCGTGGCCACCTGCCTCCGCCGGCACGGCCGCGCGCCAGCCGGGCGCCTGCAGGTTCGTGCCGGACGGGAATTCGAGGCCATACCTCGCCGCGGTCTCGAAGGAAGCGAGCGCGGCCCGGATCTTGATGCCCAGCAGCTCGACTCCCGCAAGGGAGACCATGATGTCGGCGTTGATCACAAGACCCTTGTCGAGCACAGCGTCGATAACGTCGGCGAGGCCGTCACCATGGTTCCTCGTCGGCTCAAGCCCCACGGCTCGTCTCCACGGCCGATACGCGAGGGGAGGGCACCGGCACTTCCGCCACTTCCGGGCTCCAATCGGTGTCATCACGTCTGCGCAGGCCGGTTCGATGCCAGGTGACGAGGTCCCCTTGGTTGGTCAACCGGACGTCATACGAGCCGACGACACCATGGGATTCGGGTATCCGGTCGAGTTCGACCATATCGACCGTCAGCCGCCATCCGTCTGCCTCCTTGTCCGCCCTGGAAACCAGCAGCGGCTCCAGGTTCGTGGCCGTGGCGAGCTGTGCCTTGGCCCGCTCGGCGATCTGCATCAGCTGCATCACCAACTCCTCTCGTTCGTAATCGTGTTCAGGCGTGCCAGAAGCTCGGCCTCGCCCGCGTCGTATGCGTCCTCGCTGATCAGGCCGGCGTCCAGGCGCTGCTGTAGCTCCAGCATTTCGCGGCGGATGGCCTGCGGATCGTTCAGCTCGCGGTCCGCCGCATCCCGGATCTCCGCAAAGACGAATGTGAGCCCGCTGGCCGGCAACATCACCGGGGCGAGCAGAAGATTCTTCAGAAGTCCCATCGCCGTCCCCTCACCTTGGCTGTTGCCTCTTGCTCATAGCCCGCCGAGGCCGACGAAGTTGTAGGGGGGCAGCGGGCCCGCGAGCACGAAGCCAAGCCGGCCTGCGTGGACACGGTCCAGGTCCTGCACCGCAGCCTCGAAAGACTCGATCCGCGGGCGATCGACCAGGAACGCGGCATTGAGCACCATCAGCTCTGAGATCGGATCGTTCCTGCGGATATCGACTGCGTTCGGCTCGAGCGCGCCGGCCAGGTCGTCTGCCTCTTGCTGGCGTTTTGCGGTCAGCGCCTTGGCGGCCCGTTCGCCGAGTTCAAGCCTCCCCTCGTAGGTCGCCGCAGCTGGATGCCTGGTCAGGCGATCGCGCAAGGCGCGGAGGTCACGGTCGCCGGCGACGACCTCGGTGAAGACGAACTGCAGGTCCATCCATGACGCCTTCAGCCCGAGCTCGACCCGGCCGGCCACCCGATCGAGCAGCCGCCGCAACTCGGTCCAGCGCTCCTCCAGGAAGTTCGCCACCACCCACTGCGCGCTTGGCAGTACCGTCCCCAGCCGGGTGGGCAGGATCTCAGTCGTGCGCATCACGTTGTCTATTACCGCCTGGTGCCCGCGGACGTTCTTGCGCGTCACCTCGTAGCCCGGCAGCGGGTCGTCGCTCAGCACCGCCGCCAGGCCACGGTGCGAGAGCGTGTAGACGGGGCCGCCGCTGATCGGCGGCACGTCGAGAACCAGCGGGTCACCGTCGCGGACCACGCCGTAGAGGTACACCGCGGACTCCGGGCTCATCGTTGGCCGTCCAGCGTGGCGCCGTCCTGTTCGCCCCGCCCGATCGTCACCATCAGCGCCGGGCCGCCGGCAGGGTCTGCCCGAGCCCGGCAGCGGGCATAAGCCAGCAGGTCAGCGCGCGCGGCATTGAGTGCCGCGAACCGCTGCCCGGTGTCACTTCCGGATTGCTGGCCATCGGGGTGGAACTGCCTGGCCAGCTCCCGGTAGCGCGAAAGCACCGCCTGCTCGGAGATCTCGCCCGCCAGTCCGAGGAGGGCGCGCCCTGCTGCGAGCCGTTCGGCGTCGAACCGGGTGATGCTGACCGTGCCGAAGGTATAAGGCGGGAGCGGGCCGATGACACGAAGCAGGTAGGACCCGGCGAGTTCCGCGTCCAACCGGTCGATAGCTGCCTCGAACTCCGCCATCACCGGCCGCCGCAAAAGGAACGCGACGTTGAACACCAGCTCATCTGAGAGCAGAGCGTTCGGCTGAACGCATTCCGCCAGTGGCCCGGTGGCCTCCAGGAGCATCTGCTGACAGTGCGCGCGACGCCGGTCAAGGGCTTCCTTGACGGCCTTCCCGACGTTGATCTGCTGAGTGAGCCGTTCTTCGGGTGGAGCCTGCTCTGCCACCGACTTGGCCTTCATGACCTCCGGATCGCGGGCAACGTCGTCCAGGACTCGTTGCAGGTCCCAGGTCGCCGCCACCTCCACCTCGACGAGACCGGAAAAACGTGCCAGCGATTCCCGTACCAACCCACCCCAGCCGGTCAACAGCATGCGGACTTCGTCTTCGGAGGCCAGGACCGTGCCGAACTGCGCAGGAAGAACGTCGCCCCGTTCGAGTGCGTCCTCGATCACCCGCTGGTGGATGGCAAGCCTGCGCAGCAGTTCCGGCCGCGGCAGCCCGCTCATCGCGGGGCCTGCGTGACGGCCGACGATGGCCGACGCACCTCCGACGGCGATCGCCGTAACCGGAGACTGCCCGTCGGGCATTCCCTGCGCACGAAGCGGGGCGCGAAGGACTCCGGCCGCGGCAATCCCGTAGACATAGGACGGTATCTCAGCCATTATCGCCTCTGCGCCTCAGGCGTGCCCCCATCGCGGCCAGCGCCGCCGACACGTCGGCTCCCGTGACTTCAAGACGTTCAAGGTCGGCGTCTGCGGTGTGTGCACTCTGCCCGATGAACCTGCGCGCCGCCGCCATGGTGGCATCACGGCAAAGGCCTGCGAGATCGGCTCCCACGAAGCCCTCTGTCTCGGCCGCCAGCGCGTCCAGATCGGTACCGGCGGCGAACGGGCGGCTCCGGGTGTGCACGCTGAGAATCGCCCGGCGTGCGGCCTGGTCTGGAAGTGGCACATCGATCTCGACATCGAAGCGGCCGGGCCGCAGCAAGGCCGGATCGAGGATGTCTGACCGGTTGGTCGCCGCCAGCGTGACGACTCCGCGCAGTTCCTCGATACCGTCCAGTTCGGTCAGCAGCTGGCTCACCACGCGTTCAGTCACGTGGCTCTCACCGCCACCGCCGCCGCGCCGGGGGGCCAGCGCATCGATTTCGTCGATGAAGACGATGCAGGGGGCCGCTTGGCGCGCCTTCTTGAAGACCTCACGGACGCCTTTCTCGGACTCCCCGACCCATTTGGAGAGCAATTCCGGCCCTTTGACCGAGATGAAGTTCACCCCGCTCTCACGCGCGGCCGCCTTGGCCAGCAGCGTCTTCCCGCTGCCAGGAGGGCCGGTGAGCAGGATGCCCTTGGCTGGCTGCGCACCGACACGGGCGAGTACGGCCGGATGCAGCAGCGGCCACTCCACGGCCTCGCGAAGTGCCGTTTTCGCTTCCTCCATGCCGCCGATGTCGTCCCAGGAAACGTCGGCCACTTCGGTGAACACCTCACGCATGGCGGAGGGTTCTATCTCGCGGAGGGCGTCAAGGAAATCGCCCATGGTCACCTCGAGCTCCGCCAGCCGTTCGTAGGGAAGCTCCGCAGCGGCCAGGTCGATGGTCGGCATGAGCCTGCGCAGCGCGGCCATCGCGGCTTCGCGCGCGAGCGCTTCCATGTCGGCCCCGACGAAACCGTGCGTGGCGGCGGCGAGGTGATCGGGATCGACATCGGCCGCAAGCGGCATGCCCCGGGTGTGGATATCGAGGATCTCGCGGCGGCCGGTACGATCCGGGATGCCGATCTCGATCTCCCGGTCGAACCGGCCCGGCCTACGCAGGGCCGGATCGAGATTCTGCTGGATGTTGGTCGCCCCGATCACGATCACCTGACCGCGGGTTTTCAGCCCGTCCATCAGCGCCAGCAACTGCGCGACCACTCGCTTCTCGACCTCGCCCTGCACCTCGGTTCGCTTGGGCGCGATGGCGTCTATCTCGTCGAGGAAGATGATGCTAGGCGCGTGCGCCTGTGCTTCCTCGAAGACCCGCCGCAGGTTAGCCTCGCTTTCCCCGTAGAACTTGTGGATGATCTCGGGCCCGTTGATGTGCAGAAAGTGCGCAGCGGTCTCGTTCGCCACCGCCCGGGCGATCAGCGTTTTTCCGCATCCGGGTGAGCCGTAGAGCAGGACCCCCCGCGGCGGGTCTATGCCGAGCCGGTCGAACACCTCCGGGAAGCGCAGCGGCAACTCGATCATCTCCCGGATCCGCGCAATCGTCTTGCCCAGGCCTCCGATGTCCTCGTACGAGATCTTCACGGTGCGCCGTTCAGCGCTCTCACCGGTTATCTGGATGCGCGTCCCGGCCTGGATCAGGACGAAGCCCCGCGGGGTCGTGCTCTCCACCGTGAAATCCTGCGCCCGTGATCCGAAGAGATTGACCCGGATCCGGTCGGCGGCCTGGACCACGAGACCGTCGACCAGGCGCCCGACATAGGAGGCATCTCGCGCCTGCTGCGTCAGCCGTGACGGGCCGATAGGCGAGAGCGTCACGGTACGGGCGTCCTGGATAGCGGCCAGTTCCACCTGCACCCGCTCATCAAGCCCAGCGCCGGCGTTCTCGCGGGCAATCCCGTCGATCTGAATGAGCCCCTTCCCGCGGGCGTCCGGATACGCCGGCATCAGCTTGAGTGCGGTGGCCCGCTCCCCCGTGATCGCCACCACATCGCCGATGCTCGCGTCGAGCCGCTCCATGCTGTCCGGGTCAAGACGGGCGATCCCGCGTCCAACATCTTTCGGAAGCGCCTCCGCGACGCGCAACGCCAACGAGGGAGCTTCGGCGCGGGCCGGCGAGCGAGCCATGAGAAGGCCTCAGCCCTGACCCTGTGCCTTGGTGAAACGCAATTCCAGGTAGCCGTTCTGATAGCTGCGCCGTTGCCCCTCCGGATCGACCGCCGCCGGGAGAAGGATCTCCTTCTCGTACTTCCGCTTCGGCCCCGTCGCCGACAGCGCCAGGACGTCTCCGTTGACCTCGAGATGGATGTCCTCTTCCTGGACTCCTGGAACCTCGGCGACGACCACGATCTCGTCACCCTCGTCGAAAACATCCACCAGAGGCTCACGAGTGTCGCTGACGACTGGTCCCTCCGTGGTGTCTCGTACGTTGCCGAAACGCTCAACGGTGGGCGTGCCTCCTATCCCCATGCGCACCGAGAAGCCATAGACACCGCGCAAGCCACCCGGCGAGGTGAACTCCCGCTCTTCGGTCGTCGCGTGCTCGCCCTGCTCAGCGAGGCGCTCGGCCAGGTTGATCAAGTCCCCCAGACCACTCAGCAGGCCCCCGATGCCTTCGCCCCCCGGGCGCTTAGGGCGTGTTCCGCTTGATGTCATCTAGCCCACCTCATTCTCAGTACGGTTGGTCAGTAACGGAACTTGATCTCCGCCCGCGGCGGGCTGCGGCGCAGAGCCTGCCGCGGGCCGGCCGTCGCAGGCAGTTGCCCGTGCAGGCGTTCGGTCTGGGCGTCGATATCGGCCAGGCTCCTGGCGATCTGCCCCCGCCTGCGCTGCAAGGACGCCTGCTGGATGAGGAGTCGTTGTCTTTCCCGCGCCAGCCTGGTCAGGCTGGCGTATACCCATTGCTCAGTGGCCGGTCCTCGGCAGGCCGACCCCCTGGGGGCGCCGCGGATGTCCTGAGCGGTACGGAGCGGTCTCATACGCGCACCGGGCTGGACTGGTCGGCCGGGCTGGACTGGTCGGCCGGGCTGGACTGGTCGGCCGGGGAGGCCGGGGAGGGCGCGCGGTCCTTGCGGGCTGGGGAGGGCGCGCGGTCCTGGCGGGCCGAGGAGGGCGCGCGGTCCTGGCGGGCCGAGGAGGGCGCGCGGTCCTTGCGGGCTGGAGAGGACGCGCGAGCTGGACGGCGGCTGGCTGGGCCGGGCGCATGCTGGCGGATCAGCTCCAGGACTTGCTCCCGGACCACTTGCGGCGTCAGCCCGTTCCAGCCGCGCCGACCTGTCTCGCTGGAAAGGACATCCTGGCACGTCTGCTCGAAGATCGCGTCGCCAGCTTGCGCAACCGCACCTTGCTGGGCCAGTACCCGTGCGATCACGATCGCGCTGCGCACCGTATGACGGTCGGCGCCGCTCAGCACCAGCCGACTCGCCCGCACCAGCCGCACCACCTTTAGTGCTTCGGCCTCAGTGAGCCCTGACCGGGCCCGTACGATGGCTGTCTCGGTCACCTCGTCGCAGGAATCCAGGTCGATCGTCACCATCCGCTCGAACAGCGCGTCCTGCGCCTGGTGCACTCCCGCGTACTCCACCGGGTTGCTGGTGAAGATGGCCGCGAAATTCGGGTGGACCGGCACGTAATCGGGTTCACCGCGATTCGGCGACGGCAGCACCAGCAGTCCCTCTTCCAGCACGGAGAGCAGCGCGTTGTTCGCCTCTGGCCGCGACCGGGTGAACTCGTCATACACCAGCGTCAGCCCTTCCCGGCAGGCGGTTGTCAGCCGGTTATCCACCCAGCGCGGAGCGACGTCATCCTCGGTCTTCAGCACTGACGAGACGAAATGATCCACCACCCGCCTGCGCCGGTATCCTGCCTGCCTGCCAACAAGGTCCGAGCTGCCGAATTCGTCATCACCTACCATCAGCATCACGGGCCTGCCCAGTTGGTGGGCAACATGCAAGGCCAGCGTTGTCTTTCCCACCCCTGACGGACCGCGGAAATGCACTGGGCACCCGGCCTGCATATATCCAAGCGCTCGGTCAGTTACCTTTGTCACGTAGGCAGTCTCGACGAAATCAGAACGCGGAGCGGCTCTGATAACCGAAGCATGCGCATACACGATATGTACCTCTCCAGATACTGATTGGCCATCAAATTTCCTGAGTTACAGAAGGTGTCTCGTTCGGCTGCCAAGCCGAAGTCATGCAGGAAAGGCCGATATGAAGACTCGGCCGCAGCGCGTGCCGGGGTAGGTCACAATCACCGCAACCCGCCAGGCCAGCTTTTGCTGCTGACTACTGCCGTCAGGCTGGCCGGCGCGGTCCAGCCGAGCAGCCGGCGCCCGTCCCGCAATTCACGCCTGCCGCGGCAGGTGGCCGGGTGCCAGAACCTGGCACCCGGCCACGCATCCGGCGGTCACGTGTCGGCATCATCCGATGCCGTCGCTTTCGGCGCCTCCGGCTTCGCCGCTGCCTCCGGCTTCGCCGCTTCCTCCGGTACTGCCTTCCGGTGCGGACGCCGAGCAGCGCTGCGTACCGGCGTCCCGGATGCTCCGGCGCCAAGGCCTTCGATCACCGCGAGGTGCTCACGCCAGATGGTGCTCAGCTCATGGAACTCAGCAATCCGCGCGCGCGCTTCCTCCACAGCCTCCGCCCGGCGCTCACGATCGGCCTTGACGCGGTCACGTGCATCCCTCGTGGCCTGCGCCGTCCGGTCACGGAAGAAGCTGTCCGCCATTTCGGCGACCTCGCTGCTGCGCCTCGATATCTCCTCCAGGCGCTCCCGCGCGCCTTCGGCGGCAGCCGCCCGCATCTCGCGGACGCCCATGGCGCGGTAGAGGCCATCCTTTGCGGCAGTTTCCTGCCGCTCCCGTTCAGCATCGACGCGACGCGAGGACGCCGCTTCGAGATCGCTCACGAGGATTCGCATTTCTTCCAGGATCGCCATTCGTCGTTCTCTCTCTAGCCTGTTGCCGGAAGTAACGGCTCAGCGCAACCGCAGGGCCCAGCAAATACGGCGAACCGGTATCACGGAGAACATGAACGGGCACTAGCCCCGATCAGTTTGCCCCCGGACCTGATTTCCCGGTTCACTGGGCCCCCTGCGGATGGAGCCTCCTATGCCTCAGCCGCTGTCGCGGTCAGGCCAACAGCCTCGGCGTACTTCAGATAGGTCTCTACTGAAGCCACGACGACCCTGGCCTCGATAGCCAGGATTTCGATGCCGACGAGGGATACCCGGACCCACGCGTCGACCACAATGCCCTTGTCCAGAATCCGGTCAATTACCTCGACCAGGCTTGACGAGCCGATTGCCTTTTCTACAGCCACTGGTCATCCCCCTGTAATGAGCCCTGCAGATCAGACGACATCTTTGCCGCCTGTAACCACTTGTCTAGAGGTCTAGGGAGGCGTCGTCTTAAACGAGACTGTACCGAACAATCAGGGGCCCCGCAAGCCCCACGAATGAGAATCAATCAGAAGGCTCTATCCCTATCTCATTTGAGCCCTGACGCCCCAAATCGGGCAGGCACGGCAAACTCTTCTTTCCGGATCAAGCCGACCTATTGAGGCCCTTCCTCGGCTATTAGTCATAGATCGGTGATTATCTACTATTGTCCTTAAATGCTGAACTCGTCGTCCGCATCTGGCGGGCTGCCGAGAATATCGCCGACGGTTTACCCACCGGGTGCGCCAGGATCCGGTGCTCGCCCGTCAAGCGGATCCCGGACAAGGCTCGGATGGTCGCCCGGTCAGTGGAGCGTTCCGTCGCGGCGGGAACTCGTGGCGCCGCGGTTGGCGAGGCGACCCGCGCTGTGTGCCGCGGCGACCGGCGCACCCGCGACATGTACCTGGAGCGGACGAGATGCGCGGCTAACGAGATGCGCGGCTATGCCGCGGACACCGTCGACGTCCGCTGGGCTGGTCAGGTAGCGTCGCTGGGCGCGGGCGTGTGGTGGGGCAGCGACGCCGAGTACCTGGGCGCCCGGCAGGCGCGCGGGTGAGATCGTGCGCGGTTGACGCGCGTCAGCTCCGCCCTGGCCTGCTGTTCGTTGACGTAACAGTCACCTGCACGGCAAGCCCCGCACCCGGCTGCGGATCACCAGCCTCACCACCGAAATCAGCTCGTACCGCCAGGCAAAGAAAGGACACACCGCCAACGGTCCTTGACCCCGGGCCGGCACCTTGACTCCATGGCTTAAAGCTAAGGAGCGCTTGAGCGTGCCGACGTGATCGCTCCATGTCCTCTTCAGCTCCGAGATCTCTGCTGCACGCTCACGGGCATCCTGCTCCGCAGCCACCTGCCGGTCACGCTCATCCTCGACGCGTCCAATAGCGTCCCATGCCGCCTGCGCGGCACGGTTCTGCTGAAAACCGCCAAGGATTCCCGCGACCTCACCCCGCAGAGCGGCTGTGCTTGCGGCACGCTCATCGGCGTCCCGTTCGTTACGCTCCCGGCGATCCCCGTCCAGTGCGCCCCGCAGGCCGACCCCCGCCCCACGGCCACGGGCGTCCCGCGCCACCGTGGCACGCTCCTGATGCAACCCGCTCAGCTTCTCCGAGACCTCGACCCGGAGGTTGGCTGTCCCCGCGGCGCGTCCAACAGCATCCTGCGCCGCGGTTTCCCGCCGCTCACGCTCGTCTCCGGCACGGCGCGAGGCCGCCAACTCGAGGTCGCCCACGAGTTCCTGATGCAACCCGCTCAGCTTCTCCGAGACCTCGACCCGGAGGTTGGCTGTCCCCGCGGCGCGTCCAAGAGCATCCAGCGCCGCGGTTTCCCGCCGCTCACGCTCGTCTCCGGCACGGCGCGAGGCCGCCAACTCGAGGCCGCCCACGAGAATCCGCATTTCATATGTAAGTGCCATTCGTCACTCCCCCTAGGACGATGCTGCTTTTTTCCCAGAATCCGGTCAATCACCTCGGGCCGCACCCAGAACCCTAATTACCTCCGCTGCGGCCTTGCGGTTATCCCCCGTCGGACACTGCTGTGCAGGTCGTTCAGTTAGCAGACCCGACTAGCAGGCCCGGTGCCAGCCTGCGCCCGACCCGCACCAGAGCCTCCGCCTCGGCTGAGCCAATCGGCCGCGACATCAGGTTTCCCTGGCCGAATGGGCAGCCAATCGAGATAAGCAGGTTCCGTTGCGCCTCACTCTCGATACCCGTGGCTACAATCGTCATCTGGAGCGTCTTGGCGATCCGGATGACGACCTCGGCGAGGGTCCGCCGCTGCGCGGAGACCGCGATGCCGTCCACGAAGGTCTTCTCTATCTTGAGTACATCCATCGGCAGCTCCCGCAGGTAGTTCAGTGACAAGTGCTCAGTGCGGAAACCATTCATCGCGAGCCGGACGCCGATGCTTTTCAGTTCGTCCAGGTTAGCGCGGACCTGCTCTTCACGGTACATCAGGAGACTCTCCACAAACTCCAGCTGCAGTGCCGACGGCGGCAGCCCGGAGGAGGCCAGGACCCGGCGGACGCAGTCGACAAAGCCCGGGTCGCGGAACTGCCGAGCCGATACGTTGACGCCCACGTACAGCGGCGGCTGGTGCGGCAATTCCCGCTGCCAGCGTGCGGTATCAGCCGTGGCCCGTTCCAGCACCCATGCACCGATCGGGATGATTTGGCCGGTCTCCTCAGCCAAGGCCAGGAACTGGCCAGGGTAGATCACGCCCCACTCCTGGCTTTGCCACCGCACCAGGGCCTCGAATCCGACGATCTCGCCGCTGCTGAGAGCCACGATTGGCTGGTACTCAAGGGTGAACGCCGAATTGGACACCGCATCGTCGAGCGCCGCCCGCAGGTCGCTTTGCCTGACCGCGGCGCTGGTGCCCCGCACCGGCTGGTAGCGGCGCCATTGCCGCTTCCCCGCGGCTTTTGCGCCGCCTAGGACCAAGTCAGCGCGGCTGATCACCTGGGACAGGCTGGCGCCGTCCTCCGTGGTGGCGACGCCGATGGAAACCGTCATGGTAACCGAGCCGACGGTGAGCGCGAAGGGCTCGGTGAAGGCCTGGACAATCGCCGCAGCCATGGCGTCCGCCCCGGCGCCATCGATGAGATCCTCCATGACCAGCGCAAACTCATCATTACCCGTCCGCGCCGCAATGCCGGCACCGCCCGTCACCGCCGTGAGCCGGCTTGCCGCTGCCACCAACAGCTCGTCGCCGACATCATATCCCAGGGTCTCGTTGACGATCCTGAAGTCATCCATATTGATGAAGAACACGGCCACGATCGTGCCCCTGATCCGGGCCTGGGCGGTGGCCTGCTCAGCACGTTCCCGGAAGAGATACCGGTTGGGCAGCCCCGTCAGTGGGTCGTGGAAGATCTGGTATTTCAGCTCATGTTCGAGCTCACGCTGTGCGGTCACGTTTCGCAAAGTGAGCACCATGCCGCCGACAGCGGGGTTGTCACGCAGGTCGCTGCACCTGACCTGGATATCCAGGTAGGTATCGTCGCGGCAGGCGATCCGCCAGTCTTTTTCGGCGTCATCGCCTGCATCGCCCCGCCTCCTGGCCAGAACGCTGGCGATGTCACCCCACTCGTCCGGCGGGATGAGGTCCGGCAGGAGGGATCCCTCTACCGCGACGTCGCCGAATATGGTGCCGGCGGACGGGGTGGCGTACCGGATCCTGTTGTCGTCGTCGACAATCAGGATGGCATCAGAGCTGTCGTGCACCAGTGCCTGGAAGCACGCCTCATTATTCCTGTATTGCACCGCATCCTCCCCCCGCGTCGTGCCCGGCAGATGATCCTCCCAGGCGGCGTCCATGCCTGTTTGGCTCGAATACCAGCGCATCCGGCTCACAGTCATCCAGATGTGAGCTATCTGCCACTGTACATTACAATCTGTCATCACACGACTTCAATCTGCCGGCCTATCTTTCAGCTGGTCGCTGGAGGCTGAGAGGGCTAGCCGGGAGCCGCTCCGTCTCCGCGGCCATGAGAAAGTGCCAGGCTGTCCGAATCCCAAGCGCACCGCACCGACCGCGAGCCAGCTTTCTGCGACGCTCGCATCCGGCTTCGCCGCCTGGCGCGGGCCGGTGGTGACCCCGACAAGACGAAGACGGTGTTATCGCGTTCCGCAGGAGCTGCTATGGTAGCGATAGGTAATCAGCATATTACGGTAAGTAGGACGTAGGGGCGGGCGTGCGTCCGGTCGATACCCTGGCCAGGTCCGGCTAGCGGGGCGATAGGGCCGGAGTCCCCGGCCCGGGCGCCCAGCCGGGGCGGCTTCTCGCAGGTTGAACATTGTGGTCGTGAGGTCGAGGAGTAACGAAAAGGGAATCGGGAAATGTCATGCCCGTCAAGGAAGTGCCCGTGGCCGTTACCAGCGCCCCCGGCAACACGCAGGCCCTCTTGCGCGTCGCGCGGGCCGCGCCGAAGGATGTCGGGCGTGGGCTCGCCCGGCTGAACCGCGCGGATATGGAGCGCCTCGGGGTGACTGTCGGCGACCTGGTGACCGTTACCTGCCGCGAGCGTGCCACCGTCCTGAAGGTCATGTCCGTAGTTGCCGCCGAACGCGGCCAGCAGCAGATCCAGATGGACGGCGTCGCCCGCGAGAACGCCGGCGCCCGCCTCGATGACCGGGTCGCGGTGGAACTCGCCGAGGTGGCGGACGCCCAGGCAGTCACGTTGACGACGATCGGCGCGGCGCTCCCGCCGCACGCCCGCGACGGCGGTCATGTCGGGCCGCTCATCGTCGGTCTCCCGGTCGGGGTCGGCGAGCGCGTGAGCGTAAGTATGTTCGGCTCCCGGGGACAGAACTACAGCGTCGCCACCACCGATCCCGTCGGCTTCGTGGTGATCACCCGGGCGACCCGCATCCAGATCAAGACCGCGCGCGGCCGGGCCGCCAGTGGCCCCGGCGCGACAAAGGTGGCGTATCAGGACATCGGCGGTCTTGGCCAAACGGTGGCCCGGATCCGCGAGATGATCGAGATGCCCATGCGCTACCCCGAGGTCTTCGAGCGGCTCGGCGTCGACGCGCCTCGCGGCGTGCTGCTCTACGGCGCCCCCGGATGCGGCAAGACCATGCTGGCCAGGGCCATCGCCGATGAGACCCAAGCGCACTTCATCACCATCAGCGGCCCCGAGATCATCCACAAGTTTTACGGAGACAGCGAGGCCCATCTACGAGCCATCTTTGCGGAAGCCCAGGCGAAGACCCCCTGCATCATCTTCCTCGACGAGATCGACGCGATCGCCCCCAATCGTGCCGACGTCAAAGGCGAGGTCGAGAAACGGGTCGTCGCCCAGCTGCTCGCACTGATGGACGGCCTCAAGTCCCGCGGCCAGGTCATCATCATCGGCGCCACCAACGTCCCCGACAACCTCGACCCCGCGCTGCGCCGCCCTGGCCGCTTCGACCGGGAAATCGAGATCGGCATCCCCGACCGCAAGGGCCGCGCCGAGATCCTGGAGATCCACACCCGCGACATGCCCCTCGCCGCCGACGTGGACCAGGCCCACCTCGCCGACGTCACCCACGGCTTCAGCGGCGCCGACCTCCGAACCCTCGCCCGCGAGGCCGGCATGGCCGCGCTGCGCCGTCTCATGCCCAGCACCGACGACACTGATTCCGCTGCCTCCCCGATCGACCTGACGGCTCTCGAAGTCACCATGGAGGACTTCCTAAGCGCCCTGCACGACATCGAGCCCTCGGCCATGCGGCAGGTGTTTACCGAACTCCCCGACGTCACCTGGGACCAGGTCGGCGGCATGGAGGAAGCGAAAGCAGCGCTTCGCGAAGCGGTCGAATGGCCGCTGCGCTACCCCGAGCTAATGGCCGCCGCCAGCACCCGCCCCGCAAAGGGCATCTTGCTGTCCGGGGCGCCCGGGGGCGGCAAGACCCTCCTGGCGAGAGCGGCCGCGCACGAGACCGGGGTGAACTTCATCTCCATCAAAGGCCCCGAACTGCTGTCCAAATGGGTCGGCGAGTCGGAGAAGGGGGTCCGGGAGATCTACAAGAAAGCCCGCCAGGCAGCCCCTTGCATCGTGTTCCTCGACGAGATAGACGCCCTCGCTCCGCGCCGCGGCGACGGAACCGGCAACGGCGTCGCCGAACGCGTCGTCAGCCAGCTCCTCACCGAAATCGACGGCATCGAGGAAACCCGCGGGGTGGTCACGCTGGCGACGACAAACCGCCCCGACATGCTCGACCCCGCCCTCATGCGCCCGGGCCGCTTCGACATCCACATCCACGTAGCCCCCCCCGATGCCGCCGCCCGTCGGGAGATCCTCGCCATCCACACCCGCAACCAGCCACTCGCCGCGGACGTCGACCTCGACGCACTCAGCGTGGAGACCGAAAGGTGTTCCGGTGCCGACCTGGCTGACATCTGCCGCGTAGCCGGCATGGCCGCCGTCCGCCGCCTCATCAGGCAAAGTCCCGACGGCAACCATGACCTGTCCAAGCTCGCCATCACTCAGGAAGACCTGTATACCGCCCTCGGCCGCAGCACCGCAGGCACCCCCTCCTAGGGCAGCTGCGGTCTGGGTCAGCGCAGCCCATCGAGGAGCTCCTGGCGTCCGAGGTCGAGCAGGAGCGCTGCGCCGGCATCGACGGCCTCGACCACAGGCCGGAGGGCCTCGAGCCCGGCGATCAGGGCCTGCGGCGGCACACCGCGATAGACGAGCAGGTTTTGCAGCCAGTTGAGGAAGTCGCCGAAGATCGCCTGGTCGGCAGCGAGCAGCGCCGCGGCCAGGAATTGGACGATGAACACGAGATCCTCCCGCGTGCGGGCCAGCTGGCGTTCGTCGTAATCGGCCATCGGCAGGAAGCGGGCGGCGAGGCTGTCGAGCGCGGCACCGCCCAGCGCATCGGCCTGTGCGGTGAGACGAAGTGCTACCGGGTCGACGAGCGTCGGCTCGCGGCTGACCGAAGGTGGCTCTGACTTCCAGCCCAAGAGGATCGCCGTGGCGTCGGCCGCCGTGAGCGCCCATGCGTCGGCGCCGAGGCGCTCGGCTCGGCTGGGGCCGTTGCCGAATGCCGGGCCACCCGCGATGACGGGAATCCCCTGGCGGTGCGCGGCGTCGATGAGGCGCACCGTGCCCGGGAAGAAGATGGGAACGCTGCACGAGATCGCCAGTGAGCCGGCGCCCGAGCGGAGGAGAAACTCCGCCACCACGTCGCCGGGCGTCGAGGCGCCGAGCACCGAGACGCCTATGCCATACTCGCGCAGCAACTCGCCGAACATCTGCGCGGCCAGCGAATGGAAGTCACCCTCCGCGCATGCGACCACGGCGAGGCTAGCGCCTGGCTGGCTCGTCTCGCCCATGAGCGTGTCCAGCGCAGCCCCCGTTACCCCGGAGGCGAGGTGCTCGTCGGCCGGGGTGAGCTCGTTGCAGTACCAGCGGTGGCCGACTTCTTGCTGAGCTGCGGCAAGGAGGTCCACGACAATCTGCTCCCGGGATACACGCTTGTCAAGCAAGTCAAGCGTGAGCCGGACCGCCGACCGCCGGTTGCCGAGGACGGCATCGCGGAGGTAGGTCTGGACGTAGGCGCGCGGCGGCAGATAACTGGCAGGCCGGCGGGCAGTGGCCCAGGTCCACCGGTCGCGGCCGGCCTCCTTGGCCTGGTAGAGGGCCTGATCGGCCAGTCTCAGCGTCTCGTCCGGATCGCCCACCGATGCGGCGATGCCCGCCGAAAAAGTGACCGGAAACGGCCGTTCGGTCAGCCATTCGGCGCGCAGCCGCTGGAGAACGACGTCCGCGCCCTCCGGGGGGGCGAGGACGACGAGGAATTCCTCACCGCCGAATCTCCCGACGGTGTCGCGACCTCTGACGGCGGCGCGCAGCACGCAGCCGAACATGCGCAGCACCTCATCGCCGGCCGCATGCCCGAAATTGTCGTTGACCTGCTTGAAGTGGTCGAGGTCCAGCATGATCACGGTGTCGTCGGCCGAGAGCCTGCCGAGGGCACGATCGAGCATGCGGCGGTTGGGGAGGCCAGTCAGCAAGTCGGTCGATGCGGACTCGGCTAGCCGCTCGTTTCGCCCGCTGAGCTCCAGTACATGCCGGGCGTCGAGCAGGAAGGGCGTCAGGTGCCGTTCAAGGAGTGCACGCGCTGCGCTGCCGGGCGGGGCAGCGGGCAGCAGCGGCTCACCGTCGCCGAACGAGACGTCGACCGGGAGCACGCCCGGGTCGCCCGTTTCGGCCGGGACCAGCCGGCCGCCGAGGTCGCGGACCAGATGCTCGGCGATGCGCCGGGCGTCGCCGCCGGTGCGCAGCCGGAGCAGGGAACGCGTCGCCTCGTACACAGCGTCCGGCACTTGGTGGTACGGCTCCGCCGGCGTTTCCGTATCCTGGCTCATTCGTGGCCCCCATCCGGTGCCCCAGCGCAGCACGGCGCGGAGGTAACGAGTTCCCCCGAGCCCAGTCAGCTATCTGGAAGCAGCACATAACGGCGGACTCCCGTGCCGCGATAGTTGCCTATCATAGTAGGGTGGCTAAACATTGGCGCCGACCACCTCCATAGATGACAGCCGGCCATATCAGATATGTAAAGAATCCTGAAATAAAATAATAGGCAGTGTCCATCTGACGCTTATCCAGCGAACTGGCACATCGTGGACATCGGAAACCAGGGCGTACATCGGGCGATCGCTTCACGACCGGACCAGCGGGCAATGGGCCTGAACTGCTGTTATTCCCGGCTAGTGATGCGAAGGTAATAGCCCTCGGGGTCGAGGATGCGGAAGTCGGTCAGTCCCCATGGCCTAGACTGCAGATCTTCCACCAGGGGCCATCCCTGCGCCACGACCCGGTTCCGTTCAGCGGTAACGTCGTCGACCTCCAGCACAAGTTCCGTGCCGATCGGCGGTCGGCGGTCCGGAGCAGCATGGGGAACATCCCGCTGGCCGGCCCCAATACGTACGCGGCCACGCTCCAGTGCGACATATAGCTCGGGGGCCTGGCGCTGATCCTTGGTGATGCTGAACCCTAGGATCCGGGTGTAAAAGTCAACGACAGCATCCAGATCTCGCGGGAAAATCTCGGTTCGGCGGCTCACCGCGGGTTAGGGGTGGCCCTGCACGCTGATCCGGTACACGCTGGCCTGATAGGTGCCGGCCCCGTCGGGCGGCAGCTTGGTGAACCAGATCAGCACGTAACGGGCCGTGGCGGGTGTGGCCAGGTTCAGCTGGATGGTGCCGCCGGTGCCGGCGGACCCCGCCACCTGGCGCAGGTCAGCCAGCACCGCCCTGGTGCCGACGCGCAGCTGCAGGTCGGCACCGGAGGCAGCGGCCAGCCGCAGCCGCACCGAGCTGAGCGTGACCGTCCGGCCCATGTCGAGCAGCAGGCCGGTGCCGGACTGCAGCTCGCCGAAGCTGGCCGTGGCGTACCAGTCGCTGGTCCAGGGCGAGCCGGGGCTGCCGCCGAGCGCGAGCGCCGCCTGCTGGGGATGGTCGCCGTCGGCCGTCCCGGCCGGGCCGAAGGCGGCCACGCTGGCCGGGGACAGGGCCTGCGCCGCGACCGGTGTGGCCAACGGCGTCGGGGTGGGGGTCGGAGCCGCGGCGGGGCTGGCCGCGGCCGTGCTGGCCAGGCCCGTGCTGGCCAGCGCCGTGCTGGCCTGCACGCCGGGGACGCTGGCCGGGGCGGACGGGGTGCCCGGGGCCCGCAGGCTGGTGGCCGCGGCCGGACGCGACGCGTGCCCGGCGCCGGAGACGAACTTGTAGCTGGCGAAGCCGAGCACGGCCAGGACCACCGCGGCCAGCAGCGCGGTCCATCGCACCCGCCGCCGCTCGCGCCTGCGGATGGGCATCGCGGGTGCGAACGCCTCGGCCGCGGTGAGCTCCTTGGCCGACCGCCAGGTGGAGTCGAACTCCTCGATGAGCGGCTGGGGGTCTGCACCGACCGCGGTGGCGAAGGCCCGGATGTGGCCGCGGGCGTAGAAGTCGCCGCCGCAGGCCGAGTAGTCGTCCTGCTCGATGTCCTGCAGGATGTTCTCCCTGATCCGGGTGCGCTGGCTGAGTTCGCCGAGCGACAGGCCCGCCCGGCGGCGGGCGGCGGCGAGCGTCGCGCCGATGCTCACACCCGCCTCCCGTGCTGGCTGACATCCTTCGTCGAAGGCTGGGAGGAAACATGCCCGCTCGGCCGGGACTCTAAGCAGCCTCAGCCGTCGCGCCGGGCCCGCAGCGCGGCGCCCTTGGCCCGGGCCGTCTCGGCCAGGCCTTCGGCAAAGGCGGCGAGCCGGGCCCGCAATTCCGGGCCATCAGGGCCGTCGGAGGCGGCGAGAATGCGGACCGCCAGCAGGCCCGCATTGCGGGCGCCGCCGACCGCCACGGTCGCGACCGGGATGCCGGCCGGCATCTGGACGATCGACAGCAGCGAGTCAAGCCCGCTCAGGTTGGCCAGCGGCACCGGCACCCCGATCACCGGCAGCGTCGTGACCGAGGCGAGCATGCCGGGCAGGTGCGCCGCGCCGCCCGCGCCCGCGATGATGACCCGCAGGCCGCGGCCTTCGGCTGACGACCCATACTCGATCATGTCCCGCGGCATCCGGTGCGCGGACACCACGTCCGCCTCGTAGGCCACGCCGAATTCTTCCAGCGCCGCGGCCGCGGCCTGCATCACCGGCCAGTCCGAATCGCTGCCCATGACCACGCCGACGACGGCAGGTGAACCAGAAGCGGGGTTGGCGCCGGTCACTCGATCACCTCCTCAGGAATGTCGGTGCGGGGTGAGAAGGGGACCTGGCCGCCGAGGGGGCCGGGGAGCCGGGATCGGTCAATCGCCATCCTCCTTGCCCCAGCGGAGGTAGCTGGCGGCGCGCCGGGCCCGGTCGGCAAGTTCGGCCGGGTCTTGGTGGGCCCGGTCGCCGGTCACCGTGACGTGGCCGATCTTGCGGCCCGGGCGGACGCTCTTGCCGTACATGTGCACCTTGACGGCCGGGTCGGCGGCCATCACGTGGATATACCGGTCGTAGACCTCCGCGTCGTCGCCGTCGCCGCCGAGCACGTTGGCCATCACGGTCACCGGCGCGGCCAGCGCCGGCGAGCCGAGCGGCAGGTCAAGCACGGCCCGCAGGTGCTGCTCGAACTGGGAAGTCGTGGCCCCCTCGATGGTCCAGTGGCCGCAGTTGTGCGGGCGCATGGCCAGCTCGTTGACCAGCAGCCCGGCCGGAGTCTCGAACATCTCCACGGCCAGCAGCCCGGTCACGCCGAGCTCCCCGGCGATGCGCAGGGCCAGCTCCTGGGCCTGCGCCCGCCGGGCGACGGCCAGGCCGGGTGCGGGCGCGATCACCTCGCGGCAGATGCCATCCCGCTGGACGGTCTCCACCACCGGGTACACCGCACCCTGGCGGTGCGGCGAGCGGGCCGCCAGCACGGCCAGCTCGCGGTCGAAGGCGACATACTCCTCCGCCATCAGCCGCAGGCCGTGGGCCAGCACGTCGGCGGCCTCGCCGGCCGAGCCGCACACCCACACGCCCTTGCCGTCGTAGCCGCCGCTGACCGCCTTGAGCACGACCGGCCAGCGGCCCGCGGCGAACGCCTCGACCTCAGCCAGCCCGGCCACCGGCGTGAAGCGGGGGCAGGAGATGCCCAGGCCGACCAGCCGCTCGCGCATGGCCAGCTTGTCCTGGGTGAACCGCAGCGCGGCGGCGGACGGCCGGACCTGGACGCCGGCCGCCTCCAGCGCGGCCAGGCCGGCGCCGGGCACGTGCTCGTGGTCGAACGTGAGCACGTCGCAGCCGGCCGCGAAGTCGCGCACATCCTCGAGCGAGCGGTAGTCCCCGATCCGGGTGCCCGCGGCGACCCGGGCGGCGCTGTCGGCGGCCGAGTCGGCCAGCACGCGGAAGCCGACGCCCAGGCCGATGGCGGCCTGGGCCGTCATCCGGGCCAGCTGGCCGCCGCCCACCATGCCCACCACCGGCACGCCCGGCGGGACCTGGCGGCCTGCGGGGGCTGCGGGGGCTGCGGGGGCGGGCCCGGCCGGGGAATCGGTCACGCACCGTACCCTACGGGACCGGCGGGCACGCAGGTGAGCTGGGCAAGCACCATGGATCGTTCGGCACCTAGCTGTTCCGACCGGAACCGGAGCGGCCGGGGACCGGGAACGGGACGGCGGCACGAAAGTTAACTTTCGGGATACACCAGGCCAGGGTGGCGGACTTATGATCACGGCAACCGAAGGAGCAATCTGATGGCTACACGTGACCAGGACGTCGCGGTCAGCACGGCGGACGGGATCCTCGTCCGTGAGGGGAGCTACGGCACCCAGGTCATCGCGGTCGAGCCGGGCGGCGCGGAGTTCATCCCGCTGAACGAGCGGCACGGGCGGCCGCTGCAGCTGTTCTGGACCTGGACCTCGCCGAACATGGAGTTCGCCACGATCTTCGTCGGCGTGCTCGCGGTGGCGGGGTTCGGCATGGGCTTCTGGTCGGCGGCGCTGGCCCTCGTCCTGGGCAGCGCCATCGGCGGCGTCACCCAGGGCATCTTGTCCCTGCGCGGCCCGAAGTTCGGGGTGCCGCAGATGGTGCTGAGCCGGCTGGGGTTCGGCTACTGGGGCAACGCCCTGCCCGCCGGGCTGAACGCGGTCACCGCCGGGATCGGCTGGTTCGCGGTGAACAGCGTCAGCGGCGCCCTCGCGCTGAACGTGCTGACCCACCTGCCGCAAGTCCTGTGCCTGCTCATCATCGTGGCCGTGCAGGTCTCGGTGGCGTTCTTCGGCTACAACCTGGTGCACGTCTTCGAGCGGTACGCCTTCCCCATCCTCACCGTCATCTTCCTGATCGCGGCCGGGGTCATCCTGAGCAAGGCCCATCCGGGCGCCTCCCACCACACGATTCCGGGCGCGTTTCTGCTGACGTTCGGCGCCTCGTTCGGCTACGCGGTGGGCTGGAACCCGTACGCGTCGGACTACACCCGCTACTTCAAGCCGGATTCCAGCAGGCGCGCGATCGCCTGGTGGTCCGGGTCCGGCCTGTTCCTGTCCTGCGCGCTGCTCGAGATCGTCGGTGCGGCCGTCGGCACCAAGGTCAGCGCGGGCAACGCGCTCGCCGGGCCCGGCGGCATGACCGGGCTGATGGCCACCCCGCTGGCCGACCTGACGCTGCTGGCCATCGCGCTCGGCGCCGTCTCGGCGAACGTGCTCAACATCTACTCCGGCGCACTGTCGTTCACCGCGATCGGCATCAAGCTGCCGCTCTCGCTGCGCCGGGCGATCGTGGCCCTCGGGTTCGGCACCATCGGGTTCTTCCTGGCCTGGAGCGGGCTGCACAACGCGGGCGCCAAGTACGAGAACTTCCTGCTCATCATCGCGTACTGGATCGCCCCATGGCTGGCTGTCTACTTCTGCGACCAGCTGCTGCGGCGTGACCCGGACGAGACGCTGCTGTTTGACACCCACCGGACGAACTGGGCCGGGCCGGTCGCCATGCTGGCCGGGATGGGCATCTCGATCTGGCTGTTCTCCAACCAGACCGAGTACATCGGAGTGGTGCCCTCGCACGTGCCGGCCGTGGGCGACCTGACCTTCGAGGTCGGGTTCGTGATCACGGCCGTGGTCTACCTGGGCTGGCACGCACTGGCGCGGACCCGGCCGCAGATCTACTCGGTCGCGGGCTAGGGCACGGTTTCAAACGCTGAGCTGAGGAAAGGGTAAGGCGGCACCCAGTCAGTGCCGGTAGCATGTGCGGGTCGTGCTCGGAGCCTGTCGGGGATAATGCGCAGGCTTACCCATCGCGATCCCGCCCAGCTTGATCCTGCCCAGCTTGATCCACACCGAAGGGACTGTCTCGTATGCCCCTGCTGGCCAGCCTGCACCGGCGGTTCAAGGAGCTGATCCCAGAGCTGGCGAAGTTCGGCGTCGTCGGCCTGATCGGGTCGATCATCGACCTGGGTGGCGCGGACTACCTGCACGTTCACATGGGTGTCGGGCCGATGGTGTCCAAGGCGCTGTCCATCACGGCGGCCACCATAGTGACCTACCTGGGCAGCCGGTTCTGGACCTTCCGGCACCGGGTGAACCAGGCCCTGCTGCGGGAGGGCATGCTGTTCGTGGTGCTGAACGTCATCGGGCTGGCCATCGCCGAAGCGGTGATCGCGTTCACCACCTACGGGCTGGACTACAAGTCGGAACTGGCCTACAACGGGGCCAGCGTGGTCGGCACCGGGCTCGGCACGATCTTCAGGTACTTCTCCTACAAGAAGTGGGTCTTCCTGGCCGGCGCGCCTGGTACCGCGGTGGCCGCCGGGGAAGCGGCGGTGTCCGGGATCGTCGATCCCGCCGAGACCAGCGCCGCGGGCGCTGCCCTGGCCGGCGTGGCCGACCCGGCGGAGCCCGGGAGCTACGGGCCGGCCTGGGAGCACCTGGAGCCCGCGGATTCCGACGTGCCGCGGCGCTAGCTGCGTTAGCTGGTTAGCTGCGTTAGCTGGTTGGTTAGCTGACTTCAGGCGGGTCCGCGAACCGGCTGGGTGCCGGGTTCCGGCAGGTGCCGGGGCAGGAACACGCCGAACGTGGCCGGTTTGGCCTTGACCAGGACCACCCGGCCGCCGTCGGCCGCGGCCATGGTCCGGGCCAGCGCCAGGCCCAGGCCGGTGCCCTCGGGGCGGCCGCTCACGCTGCGCTCGAAGATGCGGGAGGCGAGTTCCGGCGGCACTCCCTTGCCCTCGTCCCTGACCTCGATCACCACCGAACGCGCGCTCTGCGAGGTCTGGATGGTTACCGTTCCGCCGCCGTGCATGAGCGCGTTGTCCAGCAGCGTGGCCAGGACCTGAGCCAGGCCGCCCGGAGTGACGTGCGCCTGCAGGCCGCGGACGCCGATGACCACCAGCTTGCGCTGAGCCCGGCGGAAGGCGGGCTCCCACTCGACGACCTGCTGCCTGATGATCTCGTCGATGCCGGTCAGCGCGGCGGCGGCCGCGGTGGCCCGGCGAGCCGGGCTCAGCAGCTGGGTAACGACATCGGCGAGGCGTTCGGCCTGGGCCAGCGCGGCGCTGCCCTCTTCACGCACCACGTCCGGGTCGTCGGCCGCGGCGATCATCTCCTCCAGCCGCATGGACAGCGCGGTCAGCGGGGTGCGCAGCTGGTGCGAGGCGTCCACGGCGAGCTCGCGGTCGGCGGCCAGCAGGCTGGACAGGCGGCGGGCCGAGCTGTCCAGCCCGTCGGCCAGCTGATCCAGGTCGGCCACGCCGTACCGGCGGCCGAGCGGGCGCGGGTCGCCGCGGCCCAGCCGCCCGGCCGCTTCGGCCAGTTCCTCGACCGGCCGGGCCAGCCAGGCCGCGAGCAGCGCCGCCAGGCTGGCGGCCGCGGCGGCGGCCACGACCATGGTCACGGCGACGAGGGCTATCCAGGCTCCGCTGCGGCCTGCGGCGGCGGCCAGGGCGGGCACGCCGACTATCACGACAGCACCGGCCGCCACGATAGAGCCCCAGAGCCACAGCTTCCTGCGCATCGATCAGCTCGGTACCGCGCGGTCAGTCGCCGCGCTCAAAGCGGAATCCGACGCCGCGGACCGTGGTGATGTAGCGGGGGCTGTGCGCGTCGTCGCCGAGCTTGCGGCGCAGCCAGGAGATGTGCATGTCGAGCGTCTTGGTGGACGTCCACCACTTGGCGTCCCACACTTCGCGCATGATCTGCTCGCGGGTAACCACCTTGCCCGCGTCGCGGAGCAGGATCCACAGCAGGTCGAATTCCTTGGTGGTCAGGTCGAGCTCGACCTCGCCGTGCCAGGCCCGGCGGGCGTCCGGGTCGATCCGGACGCCGAGCACGGCCGAGCCTTCCGCCGTGCCGCGGCGCAGCAGGGCGCGCACCCGCGCCAGCAGTTCGGCCAGGCGGAACGGCTTGGTGACGTAGTCGTCGGCGCCCGCGTCCAGGCCCACCACGGTGTCCACCTCGTCGGCGCGCGCGGTGAGGATCAGCACCGGGACGGCGTACCCGCCCGCGCGGACCCGCCGGCAGACCTCGAGCCCGTCGAGTTCCGGCAGGCCGATATCCAGCAGGATCAGGTCGATGCCCTCCCCCAGTGCCCGGTCGAGCGTGGCCGGCCCGTCCGCCGTGACGTCCACCTCGTATCCCTCCCGGCGCAGGGCGCGAGACAAGGGTTCGCTGATCGAGGTGTCATCCTCGGCGAGCAGCACGCGGGTCATAGCTAAATAGTAAAGGCACGGTAAAGAAATTGCCGCTATCAGGGGGCCATAAGATTCGGCCGAGATGCCTGAGGTACCCGCTGCCGGCGAGGGCTTGGAGGGGATGGCCTCGTGACGGCTATGAGCTAGGGCTGGTTCCTGTCCTCGCGGTCCAGCCGCTGGTGTTCGTCTTCGACCAGCCGGAACAAGGTGGCCTGCACGTTCTCCACGTGCGGGATCTCCCGCAGCACGATCTGGCCGTGCTCACCCGCGGACTCGACCACCAGCCGGCCGCAGCCCAGGATCCGGTCCAGCACGCCCTTCTCGAACGACACGTCGTTGATCCTGGTCAGCGGGATGTCACGGCCCCGCCTGGTCACGATGCCGAACCGGGTGCGCAGCCGCCGCGTGGTCAGCTCGTAGGTCGTCGTGCGCCAGCGCAGCACCGGCACGGTCAGCCACAGCATCAGGGCCAGGATCGCCACCACGGCCACGGCCAGCCGTCCCGCGGCCGCGGCGCGGCCGGACGGGATCAGGACCTCGGCGACCAGCGCGACCGCTATCACGAGGATGGCGATCAGGACCGGGCGGACCAGCACCTTCCAGTGCGGATGCAGCACCAGGACGGGCCGCTCGTCCTCGGTCAGCGCGTACTCACGAGCCATACCGCACAATATGGCACGCGCCGGTCCGTTCGGGGCACTGGGCGCGGGCCGGGTGCGGGCCGGGTGCGGGCCGGGGCGGCGCGCGATTCAGCGCAGGTGCACGACGTCACCCGCGGCTACGGCCACTTCGGTGTCCGGGGACTCCCGGACCAGCAGCCGGCCGTCGGGGTCGAGCCCGGTGGCCAGGCCGGTTACCTGCTGGCCGCCGGGCCTTTCCACCCGGACGCGGCGGCCGAGGGTGGCCGAGAGCCGGGTGTATGCCGCGTGCAGGCCGGACCGTTCGGCATCTCCCATGACCTGACACCAGGCCCGGTACCAGCGCTCGAAGCCGGCCAGCAGGTCGGTGAGCAGCGCCTCCCGGTCCAGCCGGGCCGCACTGGACAGTGCCGCACCGGACAGTGCCGCACCGGACGGTGCCGCACCGGACAGTGCCGCACCGGACAGTGCCGCACCGGACAGTGCCGCACCGGATAGGCGCAGCGAGGTCGCGGCCAGCGCGCCGGGGCCGGGTGGCGGCAGCTCGTCCAGGCCGGTGGACACGTTGAGACCGATGCCGACCACTACCGCGTCGCCGGCCGCCTCGGCCAGGATGCCGCCGAGCTTGGCGCCGCCGACCAGCACGTCGTTCGGCCATTTGAGCTGGGCGTCCACCCCGGCTGCGGTGCGCACGGACGTCGCGACGGCCACCCCGGCCAGCAGCGGCAGCCAGCTGCGGCGGGCAGGTGGTACGTCCTGCGGACGCAGCAGCACGGAGAAAGCCAGCGCGGCGCGCGGCGGCGCCACCCAGGCGCGGCCCATCCGGCCGCGGCCCGCCTCCTGCTGCTCGGCGGCCAGCACCGCGCCCTCGGCTTCGCCGGCCGCCGCCCGGGCCAGCAGGTCGGCGTTGGTCGAGCCGGTCACGGCGGTCACGTCGACGGCCCGCCACAGCCCGCCGGGCCGGACCACGGCCGCCCGCAGCGCCGCCGCGTCCAGGGGCGCGCGGGCCGGGAGCAAGCTGGGGCTAGTCACTGAGCCGGATGCGCAGCCGCCGGAAGCCCTTGCCCTTGCTCTCGATCTTGACCACCTCGATCCGGCCCACCTGACGGGTCGAGGCCACGTGGGTACCGCCGTCGGCCTGCTGGTCCAGGCCCACGATGTCGACGATCCGGACCTCCTTGACCTCCGGCGGCACCAGGTTGGTGGCGGTCCTGATGATGTCGGGCAGGGCGAACGCCTCGTCCCTGGGCAGCACCCGCACGTCGATGCGCCGGTCGGCGCTGATCTCGGTGTTGCAGGCCGCCTCCACCGCGTCCCGGAAGCCTTCGGGCAGGTCCGGCAGGTTGAAGTCCATCCGGGCGGTCAGCGGCTCCATGTTGCCCCCGGTGACCAGCGCGCCGAAGTCGCGGAACACCACGCCGCACAGCACGTGCAGCCCGGAGTGGGTGCGCATCAGGGCAGTCCGGCGCGCTTCTTCCACCGCGCCGCGGACCGCGGTGCCGGCCGGCGGCAGCGGGTCGCCCGCGGCCGGGATCAGGTACTCCTCGTCGCCCTTGCGCGCGCCGGTGATCCGGGTCTGCACGCCGCCCCACAGCAGCACGCCGTGGTCCGGCGGCTGACCGCCGCCGCCGGGGTAGAACGCCGACCGGTCGAGCACGATGCCCTCGGGGTCGGCGGCCAGCACCGCGGCGTCCCACTCGCGCAATGTCTGGTCGTCAAGCTCGAGCCGGTGCGTGCGCCATGGCATGTCACTCATGATGGGCAGCCTAGCCCGTGTTCTGCAGCCCGGCGGCGACGCCGTTGACGGTGAGCAAGAGCAGCCGTTCCAGGCGTTCCCGGTCGTCGGCCTCGACCAGGCCGCGCAGCGCGGCCAGGGCCCGCAGCTGCAGGTAGGACAGCGCGTCCACGTACGGGTCGCGCAGCGCGACGGCCCGGGACAGCACCGGCCGGTCGGCCAGCAGCCGGTCGTGGCCGGTGACGGTGAGCACCAGCCGCCTGGTCAGGTCGTATTCGGCCAGCACCTGCAGGGTCAGGTCCTCGCGGCCGCCCAGGGCCAGGTACCGGGCCCCGATCAGCCGGTCGGTCTTGGCCAGGCTCATCTCGGCGTTGTCGAGCAGCACGCCGAACAGCGGCCAGTCCAGGTAAGCGCGGCGCAGCACCGCCTCGCCGCCGGGATCGGCGGCGATGGCGGCCAGCCCGCTGCCCAGGCCGAACCATCCGGGCAGGTTCATCCGGGTCTGCGACCAGGCGAAGACCCACGGGATGGCGCGCAGGTCGGCCAGGTCCGTGGCCGGCGCCCCCGGGCCGCCGGGGCCGCCGGGGCCGCTTGGGCCGCCGGGGCCGCCGGGGCCGCTTGGGCCGCCGGAGGACAGGCCGCGCTTGGCCGGGCGGGAGCCGATCCGCAGGCCGCCGATCTCGCCCAGCGGGCTGATCCGGGCGAACCAGTCGGCGAAGCCGTCCGCCTCGACCAGCCGCCGGAACGCGGCGCAGGCCGCGGCGTCGATGCGCCCGGCCACGCTGCGGTAGCTGGCCGCCGCGGACGCGGCCCGCTCCGCGATCCGCGGCGACGAGGCCAGCAGCACGGCGTGGGTGACCTGCTCCAGGTGCCGTTTGGCGATGGCCTGCTGGCCGTACCTGGCGAAGATGACCTCGCCCTGCTCGGTGACCTTGAACGACCCGCCGACCGAGCCTGGGGCCTGGGCTAGCACCGCCCGGCCGGCCGGTCCGCCGCCGCGGCCCAGCGCGCCGCCCCGGCCGTGGAACAGCGTGAGCCGGATGCCGTGGTCGGCGGCCCACTGCGACAACCGGGCCTGGGCGTCGTACAGCCGCAGCGTGGCGCTGGCCGGGCCGAGTTCCTTGGCCGAGTCGGAGTAGCCGAGCATGGCCTCGAGCTGGCGGCCGGTCGCGGCCAGGCGTTCGGCGACCGGCGGCAGGGCCACCATGCCGGTCATCACGTCCGGGGCGTTGGCCAGGTCGGCCGCGCTCTCGAACAGCGGCACCACGTCGAGCACCGGTAGCGGCCCGCCGTGGGCGGCGTAGCGGGCCAGCTCGTAGACCGCGGCGATGTCGTCGGCCGAGCGGGTGAAGCTGACCACGTAGCGGCGGCAGGCATCGACGCCGTAGCGGTCCTGGACCCAGGCCACGGCGCGGAACGTGGCCAGCACCTCGGCGGTCTCCGGCGACCAGCTGGCGTCGTGTTCCAGGCTGGGCGGCCCGGCGGCCCGCAGCTCGGCCAGGGCGCGGGCGTGCACCTCGCTGTGCTGCCTGACCTCCAGGCCGGCCAGGTGGAAGCCGAACGTCTCGGCCTGCCAGATCAGGTGCTGCAGCTCACCGAAGGCCTGCTTGGCCGCGCCGGCCTCGGCCAGCGCGTGCTGGACCAGGCGCAGGTCGGCCAGGAACTCACCGGGGCCCGGGTAGGCCAGGTCGGCGTGCCTGACCCGGGTGGCGGCCAGGCGCTGGGCGGCGTACAGCAGGTAGGTCCGGTACGGCTCCTGCGGCGACCGGGCCGTGATCTCGGCCAGCAGCTCGGGGTGGGCCGCCGAGGCGGCGGCCAGCGCCCGGCGCAGGCCGGCCGACGGCGGTGTGGTCGCCGCGTGCAGGGTCAGCGCGCGGCCGATCCTGGTCGTGGCGTTCTCCAGGGCACGCAGGACGTGGTCGGCCTGGATCGTGGCGGTCTCCCGGGTGACCTGGGCGGTCACGAACGGGTTCCCGTCCCGGTCGGCGCCCACCCAGCTGCCGAACCGCAGGTACGCCGACACCGGCGAGGCCCCAGGCGCGGCCTCGGGCCCGCCGGCCCCGGGCGAGGGACCTCCGGCCCCGGGCGAGGGACCTCCGGCCCCCAGCGAGGGGCCGACGGATGAGGCCAGCGCGCGGTCGAGCTCCCGGTACACGACCGGGACCACCCGGAACAGCGTCTCGTCGAACGCGGCCATGACCGTGCGGACCTCGTCGATCGGGTCCATGGCCTTGACCCGCAGCTGTGCGGTCCGCCAGAGCAGGTCGACGTTCTCCCGCAGGCCGCGCCGGGCCTCGTCGAGGTCAGCCGCCCCGGTGCGCGGATCGTCGACCTGGGCGAGCAGCTCGTTGATGCGGCGCAGCACGGCCACCACGGCCCGGCGCCGTGCCTCGGTCGGGTGCGCGGTCAGCACCAGGTGCACCCGCAGGCAGCCGAGCAGCTCGGCCAGGTGCTCCTGGCCGGCCTCCCGGCTGATCTCGGTCACCGCGGCGGCCAGCGATTCGCGGACCGGATCGGTGCCCGCGTCGCGCTCCCGCACGAACCGGATGCGCTGGTGCTCTTCGGCCAGGTTGACCAGGTGGAAGTACACGGTGAAGGCCCGGGCCACCTGCTCGGCCCGGTCCAGGTCCCAGGAGGCGACCAGGTCGGCGATCTGCTGGCCGGCCGGGTCGTGGCCCGGATCGCCGTCGCGGTGCTCCTCGCGGGTCCGGTGGCGGGCATCGATCACCGCGTGCCGCAGCTGTTCCACGTCGGCCAGCAGCTCCGGGCCTGCCGAGTCGCGGATGATCTCGCCCAGGACGTCACCGAGCAGCCGGACGTCGCGCCGCATCGGCTCCGGCAGCGCGGCCCGGTCGAGGTTCCTGTCCCTGTTCACGATGAGAGCATAATCCGTCCGGATGACGGTCCAGTTAACCTTTTCCCATGACCAACCTAGCCGCCGAGCCGGCCCCCACACCCGACCCGCACACCACCGCGGGCAGAATTGCCGACCTGGAGCGGCGGCGGTACGAGGCGGTGCACGCCGGCTCGGAGCAGTCGGTGGCCAAACAGCACGAGCGGGGCAAGCTGACCGCGCGGGAGCGGATCGAGCTGCTGTGCGACCCGGGCTCGTTCACCGAGTTCGACGAGCTGGCCAGGCACCGCGCGACCGACTTCGGCATGGCGGCCACCCGGCCCTACGGGGACGGCGTGGTCACCGGCTACGGCACCGTGGACGGGCGGCCGGTCTGCGTGTTCAGCCAGGATTTCACGGTGTTCGGCGGCTCGCTGGGCGAGGTCTACGGCGAGAAGATCGTCAAGATCATGGACCACGCGCTGAAGACCGGCTGCCCGATCATCGGGATCAACGACGGCGGCGGCGCCCGGATCCAGGAAGGCGTGGTGGCCCTCGGCCTGTTCGCCGAGATCTTCTACCGCAACGTGATGGCCTCGGGCGTCATCCCGCAGATCTCGCTGGTCATGGGCCCGTGCGCGGGCGGGGCGGTCTACTCCCCCGCGATCACCGACTTCACCCTCATGGTCGAGGGCACCAGCCACATGTTCATCACCGGCCCGGACGTGATCAAGACCGTGACCGGCGAGGACGTGACGTTCGAGGACCTGGGCGGCGCGCACGCGCACGGGGTCAAGTCCGGCGTGGCCCACTACCAGGCCAAGGACGAGCAGGACTGCATCGACTTCGCCCGCCACCTGCTGTCCTACCTGCCCTCCAACAACCTGGACGAGCCGCCGCGGCTGGCCGCGGACGACCCGGACAACCTGGAGATCACCGAGATCGACGACGAGCTCGACACGCTGATCCCCGACTCGCCCAACCAGCCCTACGACATGCACGAGGTCATCACCCGCGTCCTGGACGACGAAGAGTTCTGCGAGGTCCACGCCGGCTTCGCGCCGAACATCCTGACCGGCTTCGGCCGCATCGAGGGCTCATCGGTCGGGGTGGTGGCCAACCAGCCCATGCACTACGCCGGCTGCCTGGACATCGACGCGTCGGAGAAGGCGGCCCGGTTCGTCCGGACCTGCGACGCGTTCAGCATCCCGATCCTGACCTTCGTCGACGTGCCCGGGTTCCTGCCCGGCGTCAGCCAGGAGTGGCGCGGCATCATCCGCCGCGGCGCCAAGCTCATCTACGCCTACTCCGAGGCCACCGTGCCGAAGGTCACGATCATCACCAGGAAGGCCTACGGCGGCGCCTACGACGTGATGGGCTCCAAGCACCTGGGCGGCGACGTCAACCTGGCCTGGCCGACCGCGCACATCGCGGTCATGGGCGCGCAGGGCGCGGTGAACATCTTGTACCGCAGGGAACTGGCCGCCGCCGACGATCCGGACACGCTGCGCGCCCAGCGGATCACCGAGTACGAGGACACCCTGGCCAACCCGTACATCGCGGCCGAGCGCGGCTACGTGGACGCGGTCATCCGCCCGGCCGAGACCCGGCCCGCGGTCACCCGCGCGCTGCGCACGCTGCGGACCAAGCGGCAGACCCTGCCGCCCAAGAAGCACGGCAACATCCCGCTCTGAAGTTACTTATTGTAATCAATATAATTCAATCTGTCGATGAATGTGGCACATGTGGCGCACGCACCGGCCTGGCTGGCCTAGAGTCGAAGGTGATGACCGAATTCGCCGCCCCGCTTCCCATCCTGGCCCGCTACGCGGTCATGGTGGATGTCGGCTACATCTATGCCGCCGCCGGGGAGCTGCTGTTCGGATCGAGCTCACGCCGGGACTTCCGGGTCGACGCGGTCCCGCTGATCCAGGTGGTCACCAAGCACGCCGACGAGATCATCCGCGGCGAGCTGCTCCGGGTCTACTGGTATGACGCGGCCCGCGACCGGGTGCCCACCATCGACCAGCGGGTCATCGCCCAGATGCCCTGGGTCAAGCTGCGGCTGGGCAACCTGAACGCCCGCGGCCAGCAGAAAGGCGTCGATGCGCAGATCCGGGCGGACATGGAGGCGCTGGCCCGGCACCGGGCCATCACCGACGCGGTCCTCATCGCGGGCGACGAGGACATGGTGCCCGCGGTCGAGGCGGCGCAGGCCTACGGGGTGCGGGTGCACCTGTGGGGCATCGAGCCGCCGTACGGCACCAACCAGGCCGAGCGGCTGGTCTGGGAGTCCGACACGGTCGACGTCCTGGACGCCTCGTTCCTGCGGCCCTATTTCACCAAGAACCCGGTCGCGGTCGAGCAGGTCCGTACTTCCGATGTCATAGGCCCGCTCGGCGGCCTGGCCTCGTCGCCCACGGTGCCCTCGCCGGCCCAGCTGTTCGGCGAGCGGCACGGCCGGCATCAGCAAGGCGTGCCGGTCACCCAGCCGGTGCCGTCCAGGACCGGCGGGCACCCCACGCTGCCGGCCGGCTGGACGCCGTCCACCACCGGCCCGATGCCGCGCCTGGGACCGGACCGGACCCGGGTCGAGGAGGCCGGCGAACACGTCGCGCAGAAGTGGATCCTGACCCGCGGCCGGGACAACATCCGCGATCTGCTGCCGGGCCCGATCTTGCCGCCCGTGATCGACAAGGAACTGCTGGTGGACGCGGAGAAGGAGCTCGGGCTGTCGCTGCGGCCCTACCAGGAGGCCCGCGAGTGGCTGCGGGACGCGTTCTGGGAGCGGGTACACCGCGAGTTCGGCATCGGCACCGGCAAGTCCCGGGGCTAGGCTTTTTATGCCGAACGGACCGTGGTGGCAGCAGCCGTGACCGATGACCGCCCGGCTGCCGAACCCGTGCTGCGGGTGATACGCGGCGACGCGACACCGGAAGAAGTCGCCGCCCTGGTCGCGGTGCTCATGTCCCGCGCCGCCGCCGCTGCTGCCGGTGGTGCGCCGGACGCGGGTAGCCAGGCCCGTTCGGCCTGGTCAGACCGGTCCCGGCTGGTGCGCGGGCCGCTGTCACCCGGCCCCGGCGCCTGGCGCCGCTCCGCCCTGCCCGGCTAGCCGCTTCCGTCCCACCAGCCCCCGGCCGGATTCGATGGGTGTGGCACTCTACCCACTCTTTGCGGCAGAGAGTGACACTCATTCAATCGTGCGGCCCGGGCGTCAGGCGGTCCAGGATCAGCTGGTGGACGCGGGCGGCGTCGGCCTTGCCGCGGGTGGCCTTCATGACCGCGCCGACCAGCGGGCCGGCCGCGGCGGTCTTGCCTTCGCGGACCTTGGCCACCACGTCGGGGTGGGCCGCGATGGCCTCGTCGACGGCGGCGCCCAGCGCGCCCTCGTCGCTGACCACGGCCAGGCCGCGGGCCGCCACCACCTGGTCCGGATCGCCCTCCCCGGCCAGCACCGCCTCGATCACGTCGCGGGCCAGGCGGTCGTTGAGCGCACCTGATTCGGTCAGGGCGGCGATGCGGGCCACCTCAGCCGGGGTGATGGCCAGGACGGACAGCTCGGTACCAGCCTCATTGGCCTGGCGGGCCAGCTCGCCAAGCCACCACTTGCGCGCGTCGGCCGGCGAGGCACCGGCCGCGACCGTTTCGGCCACCAGGTCGAGCGCGCCCGCGTTGGTCAGCGCGGTCATCTCCAGCTCGGACAGGTCCCACTCGGCTTGCAGCCGGGCCCGGCGCGCCGACGGCGCCTCCGGCAGCGCGGCCCTGATCTGCTCCACCCACTGGGCGGGCGGGGCGACCGGCACCAGGTCCGGCTCGGGGAAGTACCGGTAGTCCTGGGCCTCTTCCTTGGACCGGCCGGACGTGGTGGTCCCGGTGTCCTCGTGGAAGTGCCTGGTCTCCTGGATGACCCGGCCGCCGCCGTCGAGCACGGCGGCCTGCCGCTCGATCTCGAACCGGACCGCCCGCTCCACCGAGCGCAGCGAGTTGACGTTCTTGGTCTCGGTCCTGGTGCCCCAGCGGCCGGAGCCGCGCGGGGCCAGCGAGGTGTTCACGTCGCAGCGCAGCGAGCCCTCTTCCATCCGGACGTCGGACACGCCCAGGGAGCGGACCAGATCCCGCAGCTCGGTCACGTAGGCCCGGGCCACCTCGGGCGCGTTCGCGCCGGTGCCCTCGATCGGCTTGGTCACGATCTCGACCAGCGGGATGCCCGCCCGGTTGTAGTCGACCAGCGAGTAGTCGGCGCCGTGGATCCGGCCGGTGGCCCCGCCCACGTGCAGCGACTTGCCGGTGTCCTCCTCCATGTGGACCCGCTCGATGCCGACCCTGACGGTGGTGCCGTCGAGGTCGAGGTCCACGTCCAGGTAGCCGTCCGTGCACAGCGGCTCGTCGTACTGGGAGATCTGGAAGTCCTTGGGCATGTCGGGATAGAAGTAGTTCTTCCGCGCGAACCGGCACCAGGCCGCGATGCCGCAGTTCAGCGCCAAACCGATCCGGATCGTGTACTCGATCGCCGTCCGGTTCATCACCGGCAGCGAGCCGGGCAGGCCCAGGCAGACCGGGCACACCTGGCTGTTCGGCTCGGCTCCGAAGGTGGTGGTGCAGCCGCAGAACATCTTGGTCCTGGTGCCCAGCTCCACGTGGGTCTCCAGCCCGATCACCGGCTCGTAGCGCGCCATCGCCTCGGTGAACGGGACCAGCGTGTCCATGGTCATGACAAGAGCCCCTTCGCCTGGGTGAGCAGCGGCTGGCCCCAGCCGGCGGTCAGCGCGGCCTCGGCGGCGGCGGCCACCCGGTAGAGCCGGTCGTCGGCCAGGGCGGGCGCCATGACCTGCAGGCCGACCGGCAGGCCGTCTTCGGGCGCCAGCCCGCACGGCACCGAGATGGCCGCGTTGCCGGCCAGGTCCGACGGGATCGTGCACAGGTCGGCCAGGTACATCGCCATCGGGTCGTCGGCCCGCTCGCCGATGCCGAACGCCGTGGTCGGCGTGGACGGCGACACCAGCACGTCGACCTGGCCGAACGCGGCGTCGAAGTCCCTGATGATCAGCGTGCGGACCTGCTGGGCCTTGCCGTAGTAGGCGTCGTAGTAGCCGCTGGACAGCGCGTAGGTGCCCAGGATGATGCGCCGCTTGACCTCGGCGCCGAAACCCTGCTCGCGGGTCAGCGCCATGACCTCCTCGGCGTCCCGGCCGCCGTCGTCGCCGACCCGCAGGCCGTAGCGCATGGCGTCGAAGCGGGCCAGGTTGGACGAGCACTCGCTGGGCGCGATCAGGTAGTAGGCGGGCAGCGCGTACCTGAAGTGCGGGCAGGACACCTCGGTGACCTTGGCCCCGAGCGACTCGAGCAGCTCGACCGCCGCGGCGAACCTGGACAGCACGCCGGGCTGGTAGCCCTCGCCGCTCAGCTCGGTGACCACGCCGATCCGCATCCCGCTCACGTCGGCCTGCCGGGCCGCGGCCACGACCGGCGGCACCGGCGCGTCGATCGAGGTCGAGTCGCACGGGTCGTGCCCGGACATGGCCTCGTGCAGCAGCGCCGCATCCAGCACGGTCCGGCCGAACGGCCCGGGGGTGTCCAGGCTGCTGGCGAAGGCCACCACGCCGTACCGGGATGAGCCGCCGTAGGTCGGCTTGGTGCCGACGATGCCGCAGACCGCGGCGGGCTGGCGGATCGAGCCGCCGGTGTCGGTGCCGATGGCCAGCGGCGCCTCGTAGGCGGCCACCGCGGCCGAGGAGCCGCCGGAGGAACCGCCCGGGATCTTGTCCAGGTCCCACGGGTTGTGACTGGGTCCGTAGGCCGAGTTCTCGGTGGATGAGCCCATGGCGAACTCGTCCATGTTGGTCTTGCCCAGGATGATGGCGCCGGCCTGCTTCAGCCGCTGCGTGATCGTGGCGTCGTAGGGCGGGTGCCAGCCCGCCAGAATGCGCGAGCCGCAGGTGGTGGGCATGCCCTTGGTGGTGAACACGTCCTTGACCGCCACCGGGACGCCGGCCAGCGGGCCGAGGTCTGCGCCGCTGGCGCGCCGGGTGTCGATGCCGGCGGCCTGGGCCAGCGCGCGGTCCGCGGCGACGTGCAGAAAGGCGTGCACGCGGTCGTCGACGGCGGCGATCCGGTCCAGGTGGGCCTGGGTGACCTCGGTCGCGGAGACCTCTTTGGCGGTCAGCGCGGCGGACAGTTCCGCCGCGGTCAGGCGGGTCAGTTCCATGGCTCAGTCCTCCGCCAGGATCCGCGGGACCCTGAACCGCTGCTGCTCGACGGCGGGCGCCTGGTCGAGGGCTTCGGCCGGAGTGAGGCAGCCAGGGCTCGTCGTCGCGGAACACGTTGGTCAGGCCGGTCGCGTGGGAGGTCGGCGGGATGCCATCGGCGGCGACCTCCTGGACCTGCGCGACGGCCGTGATGATCTGGTCCAGCTGGGGGGCCAGATGATCGAGTTCTGCGTCGGACAGCGCGATCCTGGACAGTCGCGCCAGGTAGGCGACCTCGTCACGGGTGATGGACATGCACGCCATCTTAGGGTGGGCATGCGGGCGGCCCGTAAACGTTTAGACCGTTACCGTGGTCGCGGACCGTCCATCCGTGCCGTTCCCGTTCGTCGTAGCCATGCGGGAGACAGGAGGAGCCGTGAAGTACCTGCTGCTGATCTGCGGGGACGAGTCCGCGGCGGCGCACGCGGACGAGGGCTGCGGCACGATCGAGATCCGGCAGCTCTGGCTGCCGTGACCGCCGTCACCGACGCGGTGGCCACGGCGTTCCGCGACGAGTGGGGCAAGGTGGTCGCGACGCTGATCAGGACCACCGGCGACTGGGACCTGGCCGAGGAGTGCGCGCAGGACGCGTTCGCCCTGGCCCTGCAGCGCTGGCCGCGGGACGGCATCCCGGGCAAGCCGGGCGCGTGGCTGACCACGGCGGCCCGCAACCGGGCCATCGACGTGCTGCGCCGCCGGGCGGTCGGCGCCGCCAAACTCCGGGAGGTGGCCGCCATGTCCTACGAGCCCTCGGCGGGCCATGACCGCGGGGCCGGCGAGAGCGGCGTGACCGACGACCGGCTGCGGCTGATGTTCACCTGCTGCCACCCGGCGCTGTCGCTGGAGGCCCGGGTGGCGCTGACCCTGCGCACGCTGGCCGGGCTGACCACGGCGGAGATCGCCCGGGCCTTCCTGGCCAGCGAGCCGACCATGGCCAAGCGGCTGGTCCGGGCCAAGCAGAAGATCCAGAACGCGGGCATCCCCTACCGGGTGCCGCCCGCGCACCTGCTGCCGGAGCGGGTGCCGGGCGTGCTCGGGGTGCTGTACCTGCTGTTCAACGAGGGTTACTCGGCCACGGCGGGCGCCGACCTGGTCCGGCAGAACCTGTGCGCGGAGGCGATCCGGCTGGCCCGGGTGCTGGTCTCGCTGATGCCGGACGAGCCGGAGGCTGCGGGCCTGCTGGCCCTGATGCTGCTGCACGACGCGCGCCGGGCCGCGCGGCTGGACGGGGCTGGGGACCTGGTCACGCTGGAGGACCAGGACCGGTCGCGGTGGGACGGTGCGGAGATCGGCGCGGGCGTGTCGATCCTGGAGGCCGGGCTGCGCCGGGGCCAGCCCGGCCCGTACCAGGTGCAGGCGGCCATCGCGGCCTGCCACGCCACCGCGCCCGCCGCCGGCGACACCGACTGGGCACAGATCGCGGCGCTGTACGAGCAGCTCATGCGGTTCCTGCCCACGCCGGTGGTGGAGCTGAACCACGCCGTGGCGGTGGCCATGGCCCGGGGGCCGGCGGCGGGCCTGCCGCTGGTGGCGGCCCTGGAGGCGGCGGGGAAGCTGGCCGGCTATCACCTGCTCCCCGCGACCAGGGCCGACTTGCTCCGCCGTCTCGGCCGGCGGCCCGAAGCGGCCGCCGCGTACGCCGAGGCGCTGGAGCTGGCCGGCACCGAGGCCGAGCGCCGCTTCCTGGCCCGGCGGCTGGCGGAAACCGGCGGGCCGGGCTGAAAGTCTGGATCGTTCAGAACGTCTATCCGAGCCGGGGTTACTCGTCGCCTTCACGTAAACCCTCTTCCCGAAGGAGACGTGACAGCGATGGCTGGCCGAGGCGGTCCGGTCCAGCGTCGGCCGGCGTCCCTGTGACGGCTGCGACGTCCGGGCCGGGGCCGGGCCAGCTGTCAGCTGGTCAGGGACCCGTGGTCACACCAGCCCCGCGATCACACGTCCAGCGCGGCTTCGATGACCAGCCGGCGGACGGGAGGAGTGGTTGCACAGTTGGCGCGTTCCCCTACCGGCTGAAGGTGCCCGCCATGCCCTAGCCAGCAAGAAGTCAGGTATCGGCGCTTAC
Organism: uncultured Actinomycetes bacterium; assembly: GCA_963835775.1. Classification (GTDB taxonomy): domain Bacteria; phylum Actinomycetota; class Actinomycetes; order Streptosporangiales; family Streptosporangiaceae; genus Palsa-504. Next base: position 389,624 of record CAWIHB010000025.1, read on the forward strand.
GTGTTGCACGCTGATGACGTCTTGGCCCTCATGCTCGGTGACGGTGTACCAGATGGTCACGACGTCAGCGGGCAAGTGCAGTTCGTAGGCACCGGGCAGCGGGTCGTCGCGGGGGAAAGGGTCCGCGAGGGTCGGGACCGGCTCGTCTAATAGGTGGAAGATCGTCCGTTGGACCGTCCACCGCAGCGGCTGTGGTAGCGCCTGGATCTCCTGCCAGGATGAGCCCGGGAAGCGGACCAGACGATCACTCACGTATTCCCCACGCCTCAGTGAGTTCCTCACGGGTGAACGTGGGAGCGGGCTCGCCCGGGCCGGGATCGGTCTGGATGCGCGCCTTGGCCACGCCTCGCCCGACTTCCCGCCGCAGTCGCTTCAGCTCAGCCTTCAGCGCATCCAGTTCCGCACGGGGGATACTAACCAACTCGGATGCTTCGGCGCTCACACGGCTCCCTCAGCTCGGCGCTTCAGGCCCAAGTGTAGATCGATGGGGCCAGACCCGGGTCACCCTAGCTGATCAAGTTCATCGTGGCTTCGATGGTCAGGCGGCGGGCGTGGGCAGGTTGGCGTGGCCCGCTCTATCGGGCCCGGGGGTGCCGCGTGCCCCGGGCTGCGGGTGCATGGCCGCGCTCGTCGGCGGCTTTCGTCCCTTTACCGCTTATGGCGGAATTATCGTGGTTGATCCGGGCTTCGCGGTGATCCGGGGTACGGGGATGCGGGTAGCCGATCTAACGGCCCCCAGCCCTTAGGAGCGCTACGTGGACAGCGCGTCGTGCATCTACGCCCTTAAGCACTGCTATTCAGGCGGTGAATTGGAAGGGCGGCGCACTGGCACTACGCCAAAATTCGAAAAGAATTGCGTATTTGCCGTAGCGCGAGTTGAAGTCATGAGCATGAAAGGCTGGCCCGATCCGTCAAACCTGATGCGGCGGACTTCGAGCATCGCGACGCCTCCATCGCGCGCAACCTTGAAGAACGCGCTTTCAGCCTCATCCGGCCTTCGCACTCTGATCACGTCGCTTCTGCCAGCCTCCTCTATGCCCAGTGTGCTGTGGAGGTAATCAACGACTCCCCAACCGAGGTCGCCAGGCTCAAGCAAGCGCGGGGCGCCCATGTCGATGAACCGCTTGGGAAAGTAGGCCGTTTGCAACGACCATGGAAGCGAATCAAAGTAGTACTGTTGATGATGACTCAATACCAGCATACCAGGGTCCAGCCAAAGCTCTTCTGCGATGAGTGGGCTCGCCTGGTAAATTTCGACGCGCGGAAGAGATCTAAGTAGTGTCGGCTTGTATTCAGCTTCTTCTATTATCAACTCCGGATTTTCCGGGTCGAAGGCAACTCGGATCTCCGCGAGCCGCTGCGCAACAAATATTCCTTGGCCCTGGAGAGCCTCGACTAGTCCGCGTGCGATCAGCTGCTTTACTGCGTCGCGTACAGTATTGCGGGATGCCGAATAGTCCCTCTGAAGATCCATCTCTGTAGGCAGCTGGTCACCGCTCTTCAGTTCACCTGATTCAATCCTCGCACCAAGTATGTCGGCAATCTGCCGGTATCTAGGCGTAGGCATAGCGTCGCTCCTATCTACTCAGGGTGCGCATGGTCAGTTCGGACTGTTTCGCGGATCGCACTGAAGACGAGGAGATCGGCTTAGGCTTGAAGGTCCTCGGCGGCGTACTAAGATAGGGGCTGAAACGACGAGAGAAGAGCTGAACAGGTGGCCCGGTCCCGCAGCGTTGAGCGACGTCGACGCTCCATGGCCAGCGTCCTAGTCGCACTAGCTGCTGGGATCGTCTAGGGCGTGGCAGTCTCTGCTGGTTATGTGACTGGCCACGAAGCAAGACTGCTAGCGGTCCTTGCGCTAGTCGGTATCGCATCTGCAACCTACGCCTCTTCGTCGCTGGCGCTAAAAAAAATCGCCGGGTTGTTGGTATCAGACTTGCTAGCCATACAGGACGCATGCTTGTACTAGTCATACCATCCTCTGTTCAGTCGTACCATCCTCTGTCCATGGTGGTCTAGGCAAGCCAGTTCAGCGGAGAGAGGGACCCGTAGCGCGGCCGGTCAGCTTACCGGCCGCCGAGACCTTGCTAACCGAATCACCGGAAATACCGTCCATGAGATAGACCCGTCAACCGCCAGACAGGGTGTCACGTTGGGCTCGATCGGAGCTAGCGCCAGAGCTGAATCGTCGCGCCTCAAGGGTCAACCTGTGAGTGTTTCCACACTAGGCATATGGCCGCTGGAAGGCGCTGGATCCGCCGCGTAGCCCGGATCCGTCACGGTAAACGGAGCGATCCTCCGAATGGGATGGCGTCGGGGGACTCCTGTGGAGGGTGTGACGCCCAGGGCAGGGGGCGGGGGCGATCACACGCTCACTGTGGCCTCGATGGTCAGCCCGCGGGAAGGCCGGACCGTGGCACAGGTGGTCCTCTCCTCTACGGGGGGGATAGCTGTCCACGTTAAGTCGATCTTGGTGACTGCGGGACCCATGGGCAAGCGGGGTCGGGGTGGCGGACGGCGCGGGCGGCTTGGCCCCGCCGCGTGGAGTCGGTCAGCCGGGGGCGGGGGCCGGGCGGACGGCGTCGGGGCCGTCGGCGAGCAGGAGACGGAAGGCGTCCTCGTCCAGGACCGGGACGCCGAGCTCGACCGCCTTGTCGTACTTGGAGCCGGCGTTCTCGCCCGCCACCACGAAGTCGGTCTTCTTGGACACCGAGGAGGTCACCTTGCCGCCCGCGGCGCGGACGGCCTCGCCGGCCTCGTCCCGGCTGTAGTTGGGCAGCGTGCCGGTGATGACCACGGCCACGCCGGCCAGCAGCCGGGCGGCGGCCCGGTTCGGGTCCCAGTCCGGGTCCTCGAGCCGGACTCCCGCCGCCCGCCACTTGGCCACGATGGCCCGGTGCCAGTCCACGGTGAACCAGTCGCGCAGCGAGGCGGCGATGGTGGGTCCCACCCCGTCTACCGCGGCCAGCGCGTCGGTGCTGGCTTCCTCGATCGCGGCCAGCGAGCCGAACTCCGCCGCCAGCGCCCGGGCCGCGGTCGGCCCGACGTGCCGGATGGACAGCGCGACCAGGATCCGCCACAGCGGCCTGGTCCGGGCCTCGGCCAGGTTGTCCAGCAGCCGGACGGCGTTGGCGCTCAGCGTGCCCTGCTTGACCATGAAGAACGGGCAGGTCTCCAGCTTGTCCCCGGTGAGCGCGAACACGTCACCCTCGTCGGTGACCAGGCCGCAGTCGAGCAGCGCGCTGACCGCCTCGTAGCCGAGCACCTCGATGTCGAAGGCGCCCCGCCCGGCCAGGTGGAACAGGCGCTCGCGCAGCTGAGCCGGGCACGACCTGGCGTTCGGGCAGCGCCAGTCGACCTCGTCCTCCTCCTTGGCCAGGGTGGTGCCGCAGGACGGGCAGACGGTCGGGAAGCTGAACTCGCGCTCGCCGCCTTGGCGCAGGTCGGCCACGGGCCCGAGGACCTCGGGGATGACGTCGCCGGCCTTGCGCAGGATGACCATGTCGCCGATCAGCACGCCCTTGCGCTTGACCTCGTCCGCGTTGTGCAAGGTGGCGCGGTCCACGGTCGACCCGCTGACCTTGACCGGCTCCATCACCGCGAACGGCGTGACCCGGCCGGTGCGGCCGACGTTCACCTGGATGTCAAGCAGCCGGGTGGTGACTTCCTCGGGCGGGTACTTGTAGGCGATGGCCCACCGCGGCGCCCGGCTGGTCGAGCCGAGCCGGCGCTGCAGGTCGATCTGGTCAATCTTGATCACCACGCCGTCGATCTCGTACGGCGGGCCTTGGGGATCGTGCCGGTGCTCGGCGTAGTAGGCGATGTACGCGCGCACCCCGTCCATGTCCGGCACGACCCGGTACAGGTTGCTGACCGGCAGCCCCCAGTCGCGCAGCCGCTCGTACCAGCCCGACTGCGTGTCCGGTGCGCCCTCCCCAGGGGGGTCCGGGGGGGCGGGCAGCCCCCCAGGGAGCGGGGGGGGTATGGGGGGGGTCGTCCCCCCCGGGGCAGCACTGCCCTCGACCCGGCCGATGCCGTGGATGATGGCGTCCAGGGCCCGCGAGGCGGTGATCCGGGGGTCCTTCTGCCGCAGCGACCCGGCGGCCGAGTTGCGCGGGTTGGCGAAGGCCGGCTTGCCCGCGTCCAGCAGCGACTCGTTCAGCTTGCCGAACGCCTCGACCGGCATGAACACCTCGCCCCGCACCTCCAGCGTGGCCGGATGGCCGGTCCCCTTCAGCCGGGCCGGGATGGAGCCGATGGTCCTGATGTTGGGCGTGACGTCCTCACCGGTGCGCCCGTCACCCCGGGTGGCCGCCTTGACCAGCGCGCCGTCGGAGTAGATCAGGTCGATGGCCAGCCCGTCGATCTTCAGCTCGCACAGGTACGGGCCTGCGCCGCCCAGCCGGGCGGCCCGGTCGGCCCAGCCGCCCAGGTCCTCACCGGTGAACACGTTGTCCAGGCTGAGCAGCCGTTCCAGGTGCTCGACCGGGGTGAACAGGGTGGAGACCGTGCCGTGCACGGTCTGCGTGGGTGAATCGGGGGTGCGCAGGTCCGGGTACTGCTCCTCCAGCGCCCGCAGCTCGCGCATCTTGGTGTCGTAGTCGATGTCGGAGATCGTGGGCGAGTCCAGCACGTAGTACCGGTGATCGGCCTCGGTGATGTCCAGGCTGAGGTCCGCGTGCCGCTTGCGCGCGCTGGCGGGCGCGGCCGCCGGCCCCTCGTGCTCGCTCATCTAGGATTCGCCCCCTGTCTCTTCGATCAGCTCAGCCAGCATGCTCGCCGCCTGGCGGCACCGCGTCAACGCGGCGCGCGCCTGGGCCGGGGACGCGCCGGCCAGCCCGCAGGCGGGAGTGATCACCGCCTGGGCCGGCAGGGTCTGGCGCGGCAGCCCGATCCGCTGCCACAGCCGGATCACCCGCTCGGCGGTCTCGCGGGCCTCGTCGCTGCCGTCGGCCGGGTTGATCCCGCCCGGCCGGCCCGGCCCGGCCCGGGCCGGCGCGGGACCCGGCACGGCCGGGATCGCGCCGGTGAACACGCCCATCCCGGCCTCGGCCGCCTCGGCCACCCCGTCCACTTCCCCGCGCCGTAGCTGGCTGAGGTCGAAGGAAATGGCATCGGCCCCGGCCAGCCTTATTAGGCCGAACGGAACCCCGTTCCCGCAGCTGTGCACCACGGTGTAGCGGTGGGCGGCCGCCAGCACCTCGGCCAGCCGCTCCCGCAGCGGCTCCTCCTCGATGGCGGCCAGCCGCGATAGGCCGCTCGCCGTCGGCACCTCGCCTCGGGCCACGGCGGGCAGCGCGGGCTCGTCGAACTGGACCACGAGCTGCGCGCCGGGCACGCGCCTGGCCAGCTCGGCCACGTGCGCCGCGGTGGCTTCGGCCAGGGAGGCGGTCAGGTCGGCCACCGCCCCGGGATCGGACAGGGCCATGTTCATGGTGCGGGTGAGCTCCAGCGTGGCGGCCAGCGTCCACGGCCCGCACAGCTGGACCTTCAGCGGGCCGCGGTAACCGTCCAGGGCCTGCTCGAGCGCGTCCAGGTCGGAAGACAGCATGGACCGGGCCCGGGCCAGGTCACGCCCGGGCCGTTCGGCCAGCCGCCAGCCGCGCGGGGTCACCTCGGCCGGGATGTCGACCAGCAGCGCGGCCGTCCGGCCGGTCAGGTCGGCCCCCGGACCGCGGTCGGGCAGCTCGGGCAGGTACGGGAAGTCGGGCAGCTCCCCGGCGATGACCCGCATCGCCTCGTCCGGATCGGTCCCCGGCATCGAGCCGATCCCGGTCGCGCTCCCCGGCGGCCATGGAAAACGCTGGTTATCCACGCTGCCGAGCCTATCGGCCCGAACGTCAGATCCTGCTCATGCTCCTGATGACCAGGAAGACGATGACCGCGAGGATGATCAGCGCCGGGAGCACGTTGTGCCCGAAGTCGTTGCCGATGCGGGACATCATGGTCGTCGTCGGCTCGTTCCAGCCGTACTTCCAGCAGGTCGTCCACTGCGAAGGGCTCAGCGGCGCGCCCAGGTGGATCTTGCAGTAAGACGGCTCCGGGCCCAGGGAAGTTGTCACTGGTCTGTCCTTTCCGGCCTTGTGGGCCGACCACAGGGAGCTTGTATTCGCAGCTGGCGGGCTCAAGACTTGATGCCCGGCTGATTGGCCGCAGGCGTCTTCAGCCGCCCGCTCGTGCCACATCGCTAGACCGGCAAGCTGGACTTTCCACGGCGGTTGGCGTCGCGAGCCGCGTCAGTGCGGCTGCGGCGGTGTTCCCGGCCGGCTTTACAGGCGGACGCCGACGCGGTTCAGCTTCCGGACGGCACGCGCGGCGGCACCCGGAGGCTCCTGGGTGAGCGTCTTGCGCCTGTCCTCACGGCGGATCGCTATCGCCACCATAAGGACGATCCCCACCATGACCCCGGTAACGAATACCAGGCCCATCCCGATCGCTGCTGCTACCACGATGCGGTCCATGAAACCCCTCCCCGCACCTCTGCCGGCGGTGCTGGACACCACCGGGCCCCGCTTTCTGCGGTCCGAGAGACTCCGCGGACCTTGCTAGCAGGCTCACGATCGGCCTCTAGCTGGTCATACCGTCCGGCCAATCAGGCTCAGGCGAACCATGGGTCCGATTCGGCTGGTACGGTATGCTCTTCTATGACCAAGCAGTGGGATTGTTCTAGTCATCCCAATGTCTGCCTGATGTGGCGTGGATACCCGGCCGGACGATCCCGCAAACCCAGATATTCGGACAGCGGGGATGATTCTTCCGGATCGGGTAAACCGAATGGTTGGGATGGCTGGCATGCCAGGTCGCGGCCTGCGGCTCAGCCGCGCGCGTGGGCCGATGTCCCTGAGGCGGCGTACGCGCCGCGGCTGACCCCGCTTCGGTTCGCGACCCCGGCCCCTCCGCCGGGGTCGCGAACTTCCTGGTCCGCCTGGTGCGGGCGGCCGAGGTCCTTGCTGCCCCGGCTGAGCAAGGGCCCAGCGTCCCGGCCGGCCCGCCGCTTGCCGCCCGCGGCTGCTAGTGGACGAGCTCGCGCGCCGGGCGGAGGAATTCCGCGTCCACGTCCCGGCGGCCGACGCCGGTCAGCCGGCGCGTGTTCCTGGACAGCCGGTCAGGCGCCTCGCCAGCCAGCGTGTAGCGACGGTCTTCCCGGCGCACGGCCACGGCGATGACTGCGAAGATCCCGATCACGATTCCGCCCAGGAACAGGGCTACCGCGACTACGACGACGGCACTGGCCATGATGGCCTCCAGCACTTCCGTCCCGCGGAGTTCGTTCCGCGGGAACCGCTCCCTGCGATGCGGGCCCGGCGAGATGCACTCGACGGCCTGCTGTTCATGGGCCGCGGTGTCACCGTATGCCCACAATCGGTACCTGCTGTCCGGTACGTTCGGTTGGGACCGACTGTTCCATCCACTGGAGCCATCCGGCAGGTCCTAGTGCATCCAAGCAGCTGTACTGCTAGGATAGAACCCATGTATCCTGCCATTGGAGTCATCCCAACCTTTGGTATCTGGAAGGGGTGTTACCACGTCCGGGCGGGGTATAAACCGATCGGCGCGAAAATATTCCAGCCAGTCAGGTGGCCAGGATGATCCGGGCAGATGGGATCGTTCCGACCGCCGGGAGCTCGGATCCTGAGGAGGGCTGATGGCGAACCCGCTGTACCGGATGATCGCCGAAGATCTGCGCGACCAGATCGACAACGGCGGGCTGCAGCCCGGCCAGCAGTTGCGGACCGAGACCGAGCTGGTCGAGCACTACGGCGCCTCCCGGAACACGGTCCGCGACGCGATCAGGTGGCTGATGAGCCTGGGGCTGGTCGAGACCCGCCCGGGCCAGGGCACGTTCGTAGTCAAGAAGATGGCCCCCTACATCACCACCCTGACCGCCGCCCCGGCGCGCGGGCTCCGCCACGACGACGTGGTACTCGCGCAGGAAGAAGGCAGCGGGTACGAGCTCGAGGTCACGCAGCAGAAACGGCAGCCTTCTACCACCGACCCCGAGGTCAAGGCCGAGAAGGCGGCCGGCACGGTGGCCCAGCGGCTGCTGGTGCCCGAGGGGACCCCGCTGATCAGCCGGCATCAGAAGCGCTACATTGACGGGACGCCGTGGTCGCTGCAGACGTCCTTCTACCCCCGGGCGTTCTTCTCCCAGGGGGCCGAGCGACTCATGGACGCCGACAACATCGCCGAAGGCGCCGTGCGGTACCTGGCCGACACCCTGGCCCTGCGGCAGGTCGGCTACCGCGACTGGATCACCGTGCGGGCGCCCGATGCGGCCGAGGCGAGCTTCTTCAACGTGCCCCAGGACGGCCGCGTCGGGGTGTTCGAGATCTTCAGGACCGGGTTCGACCAGACGCGCACGCCCATGCGGGTGACCGTCACGGTGTTCCCGACGGACCGGAACCAGTTCGTGATCAACGTCGGAGATGTGCCGCCCCTCGCCACGAGCGTGGAGGACGACCAGCCCGAGCAGGCCAGTGCCTGAAGAAATGCAGTCCCGTTGGTGCAACCCGAGGAGTGGTCATGGCTAAGCGCTTCGGACGTCCGTCCCCGCAATATCGTTACGAACACTACGACCCGCGCTTTTAGCGCATTGCCGCATTGCCGCACTGACGACCGGTAGGCCCGGCTCCGGGCCTACCGGGTCATTTATTGGGCTCCGCTCACCGTACTCAGGTGACGAGGTCAGGCTGATCTGCGCGGAAGTCCTGAATTAGGTCATTCTTGTTCATTTCCGTTTTTCTTTATGAGGGCCGGTGAGCATGGTGCTGCGCTTTTCCTGGGTGACGTTCGACGTAACTAACGACCTGCCGGAAGGCTGGCGGGACGATGTCGCCGCACTGGCCGGCGAGGCCGATTTCCGTGAGTTTCCGCGCACACCGGTCTTGTCCCGGGAGGCCGGGGACGTGGCGGGCGTCTCCCGCGGCCGGGTGCACGCCGACCAGGTCCAGCGGAGCCTGCCCTGGCTGCGTGAGTTCTACCGGGGTGACTTCCTCCAGCTAGCGCAGGAGGTGTGCGCCGAGCGCGTCGCGGCCGCCGCGGACGACAGGTACGGGGTGGTGCTGAACGTCCAGCGTGGAGACGCGATGCGGTTTGAGTGCCACGTCGACTCCAATCCGCTGACCGGCTTGCTGTTCTGCACCGACCAGCCCGCCGGGACCGGCGGCGAGCTCGTCTTCGGGCACGACCCGGCCGCGGCCGACGTCGGCGCGGTGGAACGCGACTGCTCGGTCATCCGCCCGCACGCGGGCCACTTGATCTTCTTCGAGGGCAGCAAGTACCCGCACTACGCGCGACCGCTGCAGTCCGGCTCAGGTGTGCGGGTGGTCGCGGTGATGAACTTCTACACCGAGTCTCGGCCCGAATCGACCCGGCCGCCGGAGCTGAACCGCCATCTGTACGGGGAAGGCTGAGCGTCCGGCTTCAGGGGACCCGGGCCAGGCCGGCCGGCGCCGAAGTGCCGCTGATGGTGGCGCTGCCCAGGACGGCGTCGCCGTCGTAGAGGACGGCGGCCTGGCCCTTGGCCACGCCGCGGGCGGGGTGGAGCAGGCGGATGTGCAGCAGGTCCTGATCAATCCAGGCCGTGCCGGGGTGAGTTTCGCCGTGGGCGCGCAGCTGGACCAGGCAGTCCCGGGGCTCGGCCGGCGGGGGCAGCCGGTCCAGACCGGGCGGATGGCGGTGATCTCGGTGACGTCGAGGTCCTCGGCGGGGCCGACGGTGACCGTGCGGGTCACCGGCTCGATGTCCAGCACGTAGCGGGGCTTACCGTCACCGGCGGGATTGCCGACCCGCAGGCCCTTGCGCTGGCCGACGGTGAAGGCGTAGGCGCCCTGGTGCTCGCCGAGCACGGCGCCCGAGGTGTCCACGATCGGGCCGGGGGCGTGGCCCAGGTGCCGGGCCAGGAAGCCCCGGGTGTCGCCGTCGGCGATGAAACAGACGTCGTGGCTATCGGGCTTGTCCGCCACGGCCAAGCCGCGCCGGGCGGCTTCGGCCCGGACCTGGTCCTTCGGAGTGTCACCGAGCGGGAACAGAGCGCGGCCGAGCTGCTCCGGGGTGAGCACGGCCAGCACGTAGGACTGGTCCTTGGCCGGGTCGGCGGCCCGGTGCAGGACACCGCCGGAGATGCGGGCGTAGTGGCCGGTGCACACCGCGTCGAAGCCGAGCGCCACGGCCCGGTCCAGGACCGCCGCGAACTTGATCTTCTCGTTGCAGCGCAGGCAGGGGTTCGGGGTGCGGCCCGCGGCGTACTCGGCGACGAAGTCCTCGACCACGTCCCGGTGGAACCGTTCGGCCATGTCCCAGACGTAAAACGGGATGCCGATCACGTCGGCGGCCCGGCGGGCGTCCCGCGCGTCTTCCAGCGTGCAGCAGCCGCGAGCCCCGGTCCGGTAGGACTTCGGGTTGGCGGACAGCGCCAGGTGGACGCCGGTCACCTCGTGACCCGCGTCCACTGCCCGGGCGGCGGCGGTGGCGGAGTCCACTCCGCCCGACATCGCCGCGAGTACCTTAAGACCACTCATCGCACTACAGGCTACGTGCCCAGGCGACCGGTCCCACTGCCCGCCCGGGCCGTTGCGCGAGGCGCGTGCGCCCCGCGGGGAACTGCGCCGCGTGGCCGCGGTGCTGGTGTGATGCAGAGTAGCTTCTGATGCAGACGGGACCCAGTGGTCGTGGGCCGGGGTAATGAAAGCCCGATCCGGGATATGCAGTTAACCGGAGGGCGGCCCGGAAGGGCGCAGCTAACCCGCAATCCCGTCAATCAACCGCAGAACACTAATCAACCGCGATTTTGGGAAACGTGAAACTGGTGTGACACCAGGGATGCGCACCCGCGCCGGACACCGGCCTTTCCCGGGCCTGTTCCCGGGCCACCGTTGCCGCTACCCTCTGAACCCGCAGTGCTCATTAGTCCAGTTTCATTCCGCTAGCGCTGGCCGCTAACGCGAGCCGGAGCGCGCCACTCCGGTTAACTGGGCCTTCGAAGTCAACCGGGATGCCGCCCATCACTTGATTACTTTCAGTGACGCCAGGTGTGGCGAAACGTGAACGCGCCTGGCAAGCGACAGGCGCCCGCCCGGTTCCCGGGTGACATGACGTGATTGCGGCGTGTCACCGTGATGCGGCAGCCCGCAGCTTTTACGATGTGGGCCTGTCGTGGGTCAGCACGGGGTGAACGCGGCGGATCCGGCGCGCTCACGGCCGCGAGGGTGGTGAGCTGGCGCCGTCGTGGCGCTGTTCCAACACACTCGGGGGAGACCAGTGAACCGCACACCAAACACATATAGCAGCACGCGCCGGATCGTCAGGTGGGCCGCTGCGGGCCTGAGCGCGATGGCCGTTCTGCTCGCCCTCCAGGGAATCCCGGCGGCCGCGCAGTCGCGTGCCGTCCACCCGGTTGGCCACTCGCGGGCCGCGCACGCGGCCAAGTCCCGCAGGGTCCAGCACTGGGGCACGTTCTTCGGGGGGGCCAACACACTCATGCCCGAGGACATGATTACCTCTCCGGCGTCGGTGCGCCTGCCAGGCTCGGTCGCGGAGGTGGCCACGTCGAACTCGAGCCAGTACGCCCTGCTGACCAACGGCAGCGTCTACGCGTGGGGGCTGGGCAACGCGGGCCAGCTAGGCGACGGTGCGACCAAGAACTCCTTCAGGAAGCCGGTGCGGGTGCGCTTCCCAGCGGGGGTGAAGATCGTCTCGCTGCCCGTTGACGTCATGCCCTTCGACACCGGCCTGGCCGTCGATGCCAGAGGCCACGTCTGGGGCTGGGGCGAAAACCAGGGTGGGGAGCTGTGCCTGGGTAATCACCAGCAGCACCTCATACCGGTCAGGCTGCCGTTCTCGCACGTGACCGCCGTCGCCGGCGCGTTCGACCATGCGCTCTACGACGCGAGAGGCCGGGTCTGGGCGTGCGGCCTCAACAGCCTCGGAGAGCTCGGCGACGGCACCACCAAGCCCAGCTCGGTGCCGGTCAAGGTGAAAGGCCTGGGCCCCTCCGCCCACGTGGTGTTCCTGGTGGCCGCGTTCGCCAACTCCGGCGCCCTGCTCGCCGACGGAAAGTACCTGGACTGGGGCACCAACGGCCAGGGGCAGCTCGGCACCGGCACGCTGCGGAAGCGATCCGACGTGCCGGTCACGGTGCCTTTGCCGACCGGGGTGCAGCAGGTCACCCAGGGCGGGTCAGTGCCTGGCAACGGGCAGACGCTGGCGCTCCTGACCGACGGCGACCTGTACGCCTGGGGCGATGACGGGCAGGGGCAGCTCGGGGACGGGAAGACGGCGGCACAGTCCTCACCGGAACTGATCACCCCACCGTCTGGAGTCACCTTCCAGGCGCTGGCGACGAGCGGCAGCACCTCGTACGGCATCTCCACGACCGGGGACGTCTACGCCTGGGGTGGCGGCATGGAAGGCCAGATCGGCAACGGGACCACCGAGAGCAGCTTGATCCCGGTCCAGGTCGCCTCAGGCGCCACCGGCATCTCGGCCACCGCCGACGACGTGCTGATCGCCGTCGCCGGATCCTGAGCGCCGGCCGCTGTGAGGCCCGGCGGGATCGCCGGGCCTCACAGCGGCGCCGCTTTCCGCAAGAAAGGCCCGGAAACCGCGGCCGCGGACTTCACAGCGGTGATCGACGCGGCGACGGCGACCGGCGAGGCGCGAGCCTGCGCCCGGAACAACCGCGCCGATATTCACGATGACCACGGTAAAACAGCCGCCGCGATCGCGGACGCACTGCGGTGCTGAAGCTCGTCGAGACGACGTATGACTGACGCTACATCGCGCATTCCCGCCGGGCCAGGACGCTGCTGCAGCTCGGCGACCACGACGCGGCCTCGCGGGATATCGACGCGATCCCGTCGACGGCAGACAACGCCATGGAGCAGAAAATGGAGGCACGGCCGCAGCGCGCCAGATGGCTCATCTCCAGCGCCCCGGCGGCCAGCGCCATCGAGGACCCCGAAATGGTCCCGGCATCGGGGAGCGCGCCGGGGGACTCCTGGCTGAAGTGCGGAAAACCAACTCAGGAGAATCAGGGGCCAACGCCGGTGAACGCATGATCGCACCCAACGGGTCCTGAAACTGCCGAGGATCGCCGGACAGGCTGCGGCCGAGGATCTCCTTCATAATCTCGGTGGTGCCGCCGAAGATTCATACGCGTACGGGCGCGAATACCAGCGCCAGTGGCCTCGCCACAAGAGCGCTCGGCGAGCCTGTGCGAGAACGCCAGCCCCGTTACGGTCACCCGGTACTCGCGGCCAGGCAGCCGGTCCAGCCCTGGGTCTCGAAGGTCTGCACGGTGCACTGGGCGGTCTGCGGGTAGTAGGTGCCCATCTGCTCTTGCACCGTGGCCGGCGCGATGATGTCGGACGGGCTGGCGGGCGGGCTGATGAAGGTGAAGCCTTCCGGGTAGAGCGTCTGCTGGGAGAGCATGTTCCGCAGGATCTGAAGCTCGGGGGTCCCGGGATGGCGGGCCGAGGTCGGGATCCAGGTCGCCTCGTTGGCCGTCAGGGATGACGGCGACGGCTTGTCCGAGGGCAGCGAGGAAACGACGGTGTAGTAGCCGTCGTCCAGTGTCGTCAGGAAGTCCGGGGTCCCCCCGAAAATCGCATGGGCGCCCCGGCCGACTTCGACCACCGGGTAGGGCGATGCCGCCAGGTAGTTGGATATCGACCAGTAGCGGACCTGGAATACCGGGCTAACCCAGGAGACCGGGGCGGCACCGATTGAGGCTCCGAGTGCCCCGCTGCCCGCGTCGGTCGGGCTCGATGGGGCCTCCCCATGGGTCACCACGACATAGCCTCGCCGCGGCGTGAAGCTCATCACGATATAGGCGTTGACCGGGTTGGGGAAGAGCCCGGCCGCTGATGCGGCCGAAGGGCCGAAATACTGAAGATCCGGGGCGCAGTCAGACGTGCACGAGGCGGGCGTGCCGCCGCTGCTCATCTTCTCCTTCAGGGCTGAGAGCACCTTCGCCAGGGCGGGGAAGTGCTTCGGTGCAGACGAGGAGCACGGGGGCAATGTGGTGCTGTGCCCATGGTGTGTGACCGTGACGGTCGGAAGCTGGACGGTGGTGTTGCCGCCGGATGGAATGTATGTCCGGAAGATCACATAACCCACCCCGGGCGGGCCCGTGGGGTTAGCCGGCGGGTTCTGGTCGATCATCGGGATGGCGTTCTCGGACGTCTGCTGAGCGGCGGTAGCCCCTGGAATGATGCGGACGGTGAAGTTCATCGCGGGCCCGAGCTGACCTGTGCGCCACGGGTTCTCCGAACCCTGGTCCGGCGCGATCTGGTAGTCCGAAAGATCTGATGGCACGCTGTTTCCGTCGACCGTGTTGGTGAAGTCCTGGAAGGAGTCGTTATAGATGGTAAACGACATGAACCGGCTCGTCGGGAAGGAGCCTTTGATGGTGAGCGAATTTCCCGCGCTGGCGATGAACGGGGTGGTCCAGTAGGTCGCATACGGGTCCGGCGCGGCAACGTTCACCTTGGACGGCGTGGTCTCTAGCGGCCATGAGCATCCGGGAAACGCCCGTGGCAGCGCGGCCGTATTCACTGCCGCGTGGACACCGCCGCCACCGGATTCAGGCGCGGGTGCGGCATCTGCCGGCGAGCCGGGAGCGAGGGCAAACGTGACCGCCGTCAACACCCCAACGGCGATCATAGCGTGCCCCTTCCGTGTCGCAAATAGAAGGGAAGGGCGAACAGATTCGCCTGAGAACGTCATGCAAGTGACCCCCCTGAGCCCCCGGAATACGCTACGCTAGCCTTCAGCTTTGGCTATCCGACATGTTACAACAACAGTCAACGAGGCGCTATTGCGTTCGCCAAAGCCCGCGATGTCGCATATGTGGTAAATCGCCCTGCAGATGGGTAATAGAGTCGGGTTAGACGCAAAAGCACGCCCTTTCCATGCAACACCAAAAGAAATCAGCATCATCGCCTGGCGTGGGAGAACCCGGGAGAACCCGCGGCATAACTGCGAAAGCGAGGTTTAGCGCCGCTTATGAGGGCGCATACTCGTCGCAGTCGGGATTATGCGGCTTTTCGGAGTTAACCGGGATGGGGGTTTTGGTCCGGTTACCGGACGTGGTCTCTTGCTGGTTGCGGTGCGTGATTTGCGCCGGCTGCCGCGGGGGCAGGCGATGCGGACGCGGCTGCGCTGATTGGCCGGGTTACGGAATAGGCCGATAGCTTGGCCCGGACCTCAGCCGGTGTGGGTGGGCCGGCCCTCAGCGGGCGGCGGCGGCGCGGCGGGCGCGGTCGGTGACCTCGCCGATGACGGCGGCCAGCGCGTCCACGTCATGCTGGGTCGAGGTGTGGCCGAGCGAGAAGCGCAGCGAGCCGCGGGCCCGCGAGTGGTCGGCGCCCATGGCCAGCAGCACGTGGCTGGGCTCGGCCACGCCCGCGGTGCACGCCGAGCCGGTGGAGCAGGCGATGCCGTTCGCGTCCAGCAGCATGAGCAGGGCGTCGCCCTCGCAGCCGGGGAACGAGAAGTGGGCGTTGCCGGGCAGCCGGCCCGGTCCTGACGGCGGCCCGTTGAGCACGGCGTCGGGCACGGCGGCGAGAACCTGGCGCACCAGGTCGTCCCGCAACGTGGCCAGCCGCTCGGCCTCCTCGGTCCGCTGCTTCGCGCACACCGCGGCCGCCACCGCGAACGCCCTGATCGCAGGGGTATCGAGGGTGCCCGAGCGGATGTCGCGCTCCTGGCCGCCGCCGTGCAGCACCGGGACGGGCACCACGCCGCGGGCCAGGATCAGCGCCCCCACGCCGACCGGGCCACCGAGCTTGTGGCCGGTGACGGTGAGCGCGTCCGCCCCGCTGGCCGCGAAGTCGACGGGCAGCTGGGCGGCGGCCTGCACCGCGTCGGTGTGGAACGGTATGCCGTACTCGTGCGCCACCGCGGCCAGCTCGCTGACCGGTGCGATGGCGCCGACCTCGTTGTTGGCCCACATCACGCTGACCACGGCCACCTGGCCGGCGGCCTGCGTAATCGCGGCCCGGAGCGCCTCGGGACGGATCGTGCCGTCCGGGTCCACGCCGAGCCAGACCGCCTCGGCGCCCTGGCTGTCCTCCAGCCAGCGCACCGAGTCGAGCATCGCGTGGTGCTCGACCGAGGTAGTCAGCACCCGCCGCCGGGGGACGTCCTGGCGCGCCCAGTACAGGCCCTTGACGGCCAGGTTGTCGGCCTCGGTCCCGCCGCTGGTGAAGATCACCTCGCTGGGCCGGGCCCCGAACACCTCGGCCAGCTGCTCCCTGGACTCCTCCACCACCCGGCGGGCGCGCCGGCCCGCGGTGTGCAGCGACGAAGGATTGCCGACCCGGCCGAGCTCCTCGGTCATCGCGGCGATCGCTTCGGCCCGCATCGGCGTGGTGGCCGCGTGATCCAGGTAAACGGATCTGATGCTGTGCGAACTCATGACTGCGGCGCGGGAGTCCTGGCCATCACGTCGGCCTGGAATGCCGCGCCACCTCCCCTGAAATGTCGGTGCAGAAAGCTATATTGAGACGGTCCGCAAGAGCCAAGCGGACACCTGCACCACCTAGCACGAAACCGCGGCAGGGCATGCCGTGGCTGCGCGGGGAGGCGACGGGACCGCCCGACCTGCGAACCGCGAACCTACAGCGCGACCACGGGTCGCGGCTGGAATCCTCGTCCTCCTGGGCGATGGGGGATGTCAAGACTGCGTACAGCCTAGCCGCGCCGCTGGCCCGTTACGAACGTAACGGACCAGCGAGAGCTACTTGCGCTTTCCGATCTCCTCGAGCAGCTGGGGGACGACCTTGAACAGGTCACCGATGACGCCGTAGTCGGCCAGTTCGAAGATGGGGGCTTCGGGATCTTTGTTGATGGCGAGGATGGTCTTGGAGGTCTGCATGCCGGCCCGGTGCTGGATGGCGCCGGAGATACCGATGGCCATGTACAGCTGCGGGGAGACGGTCTTGCCGGTCTGGCCGACCTGGAACTGGTGCGGGTACCAGCCCGCGTCGGTCACCGCACGGGAGGCGCCCACGGCGGCGCCCAGGGCGTCAGCCAGCCGCTCGATGATCGCGAAGCCCTCGGGGCTGCCGGTGCCGCGGCCGCCGGAGACCACGATGGAGGCCTCGGTCAGGTCGGGGCGCTCGCCGCGCTCGGCCACCACCCGCCCGGTGATCTTCGCGCCGTCGGCCGGGGCGGCCAGGGACACCGGGACCAGCTCGGCCTGGCCGGGGGCCGGTTGGGCGGCGACCACGTGCGGGCGCACGGCCACGATGGGGGTGCCGCGCTTGACCCGGGAGTGCACCACGGTGGCGCCGCCGAAGATCTGCTGCTCGGCGACCGGCCTCCCGTCCTCGCCCGGGACCAGGTCTACCGCGTCGGTGATCAGCCCGGAGTCGGTCTTGACCGCCAGCCGGGCGGCGATCTCCTTGCCCTCGGGCGACCCGGAGATCAGCACCAGGGCCGGGGAGGTGTCCCGGACCAGCTGGGCCAGCAGCTCGGCCGCAGGCGCGACGACCAGGTCGTCGAAGGCCGGGTCGCCGGCCGCGTAGACGCGGGCCGCGCCGTAGTCCGCGCAGCTCGGCAGGCCCTGCTCGGCGCCGGGTCCGGCCCACACCACGGCGGGCTCGCCGAACCGGCGGGCCAGCGTGATCAGTTCGAAGGTGACCTTCGCGGCCTCGCCGCCGTTGTGGTCCGCCAGGACCAGGATCTCCGCCATGCCGGCCCTCCCTTAGATGAACTTCCGCGCGGCCAGGAACTCGGCGGCTTTGACCCCGCCCTCGCCGTCGTCGGTGACGATCACGCCTGCCTCCCGGGGCGGCCGGACCGCGAAGTCGACCACCTCGGTGCCCGCGCCGGCCAGGCCCACCTCGGCCGGGTCGATGCCCAGGTCGCCCACCGTGAGCGTCTTGACCGGCTTCTTCTTCGCCGCCATGATCCCCTTGAACGACGGGTAGCGCGGCTCGTTGATCTTCTCCACCACGCTGATCACCGCGGGCAAACTCGCCTCGACCTCGTGGTAGCCGTCGTCGGAGACCCGGCGGATGCGGATGGCCGTGCCGTCGACGTCCACCTTGGCCGCCAGCGAGACCTGCGGCACGCCGAGCCGCTCGGCCAGCATCGCGGCCAGCACGCCCATCCGGGCATCGGTCGATTCCGCCCCGCAGATCACCAGGTCAAAACCGGTCTGCTCGAGCACCTTGGCCAGCGCGTAGGAGGTCGACAGCGCATCGGAGCCGGCCAGGCTGTCATCGAGCAGGTGCACCGCGGCATCCGCACCCATCGACAGGGCCTTGCGGATCGACTCGGCCGCCTTCTCCGGGCCCATCGACACGATCAGCACCTCGGCCTCGGCGCCCGCCGCCCGCTGCGCCTCGGCGATCTGCAGGCCCTCCTCGATCGCGTACTCATCCAGCTCGTTGATCAGCCCGTCGACCGCAGCCCGGTCCAGCGTCGAATCCGAGGGCTTAAGCTTGCGTTCCGCCGCGGTATCGGGGACCTGCTTGACGCAGACGACGATGTTCATGACTGAGGCCGACCTCCCTGAGTTGCTCGCGTACAGCCTGCCAAACCAGCTGCTGACGCCCGGCACCGGGTCTGTTAGGTAAATGTTACCCACCGGTAGGAACCGATTGTTTCCCTAACGGCAAGCCGCCCGCTACTGCGACGTCGGCATCTGGGAGGTACCCGAGTGAGTATCGTTAGGAATCGCCGCACGGGAGTCGAACGGGAGGAGGGGTGAGTTGTCCCGGGTCACCGTGATCGGGACCGGATACCTCGGGCTCACGCACGCCGTCTGCCTGGCCGATCTCGGCCACGAGGTGCTGGCCATCGACGTCGACGCGGATAAGATCACGAAAGCCGCGAACGGGGAGACTCCGTTCTTCGAGCCCGGCCTCGAGCCGCTGCTGCTGAAGAACCTCGATTCCGGCCGCCTGAGGTTCACCATGTCGTTCGCCGAGATCGCGGGCTTCGGTGACCTCCATTTCCTCTGCGTGGGGACGCCGCAGGGCGAGTCGGGCCAGGCCGACCTGAGCTACGTGCACGCGGCACTGGACTCGCTGACGCCGCACCTGGCCGCACCGTGCCTGATCGTGGGCAAGTCGACCGTCCCGGTCGGGACCGCCCGGCGGATGATGCACCGGGTGCAGGCCCTGGCCCCGGCCGGCCAGCAGGTGGATCTGGCCTGGAATCCGGAGTTCCTGCGCGAGGGCTTCGCGGTGCAGGACAGTCTCACGCCGGACCGCATCGTGCTGGGCGCGGCGTCCGACCGGGCCGAGGCGGTGCTGCGCGAGGTCTACGCCACCCCGCTGGCCACCGGGATCCCGCTGCTGGTCATGGACCTGGAGACGGCCGAACTGGTCAAGGTGGCGGCGAACGCGTTCCTGGCCACCAAGATCTCGTTCATCAACGCCATGGCCGAGATCTGCGAGTCCGCGGGCGCCGACGTGATACCGCTGGCCGAGGCGCTCGGCTACGACGCGCGCATCGGCCGCCGGTTCCTGTCGCCGGGCCTGGGGTTCGGCGGCGGCTGCCTGCCCAAGGATGTGCGCGCGTTCCGGGCCACCGCGGCCGGGCTGGGGGTCGACTCGGTGGTCAGCCTGCTGACCACCGTGGACGCGATCAACCAGGGCCAGCGGGACCGGGTCGTGGCGCTGGCCAGGGAATCGGCCGGCGGCAGCATGGCGGGCAGGCGGGTGGCCGTGCTCGGCATCGCGTTCAAGCCCAACAGCGACGACATCAGGGACTCGGCCAGCCTGGCCGTCTGCGGCCGCCTCGCGGCCGAGGGAGCGATCGTTTCCGTGCACGACCCGGTGGCCATGCCCAACGCGGCCAGGAGCCACCCGGAACTGGTGTACGCGCGGTCCGTCTCCGAGGCGGCCGAGCGCGCCGACCTGGTACTCCACCTCACCGAATGGTCCGACTACCAGGCCATCGATCCGGCCGCGCTGGCCCGCGTGGTGGCCAGGAAGGTGATCATCGACGCCCGGTGCAGCCTGGACGCGGCGCTGTGGAGCGACGCGGGCTGGTCCGTGCACGTCCTGGGCCAGGGGGGTACGGGGGGACGGGCAGTCCCCCCGTGATCGGGGGGTTCCGGGGGGTCGTCCCCCCGGGTCAACTCAGTGGTAGAAGTGGCGGACGCCGGTGAAGTAGAGGGTGACGCCCGCTTCCTGGGCGGCGGTGACGGTCAGGTGATCGCGGATCGAGCCGCCCGGCTCGGCCACCGCGACCACCCCGGCCTGGACCAGGACCTCGAAGGCGTCGGGGAACGGGAAGTAGGCGTCGCTGGCCGCGACCGAGCCCGCCGCCCGGTCCCCCGCCCGCATCACCGCCAGCCGGGAGGAGTCCACCCGGTTGACCTGGCCCATGCCCACGCCGACCGAGGCCCCGCCGGAGGCCAGCAAGATGGCGTTCGACTTGACCGCGCGGCACGCCTTCCAGGCGAAGGCCAGGTCGGCCAGCTGGTCCGCGGTGGCGGCCGAGCCCGCCTTGAGCTCCCAGTTGGCCGGGTCATCGCCTGGCTCGCTGACCCGGTCCCCCGACTGCAGCAAGATGCCGCCGGTCACCGGCCGGAACTCCAGGCTGTCACCCGCCCCCGGCGCGGCGCAGCGCAGCAGGCGGACGTTCTTGCTGGCGGACAGGATGTCCACCGCCTCGTCGTCGAACCCGGGCGCGATCACCACCTCGGTGAACACGTCGGCGATCTGCCGGGCCAGCTCGGCGGTGACCGGGCCGTTGGCCGCGATCACGCCGCCGAACGCCGAGGCCGGGTCGCAGGCGTTCGCCCGGGCGTGGGCCCGGGCCAGGTCGGCGCCGATGGCGATGCCGCACGGGTTGGAGTGCTTGATGATGGCCACGCACGGTTCGGCGAAGTCGAAGGCGGCCCGGCGGGCCGCGTCCGCGTCGACGTAGTTGTTGTACGACATGGCCTTGCCGTGCAGCAGTTCGGCCCCGGCGATGCCGGGCGCGGAGCCCGGGCGGGCGTACAGTGCCGCGCGCTGGTGCGGGTTCTCGCCGTAGCGCAGCACGTCGGCGCGCTGCCACAGGGCACCGGTGACCGCGGGCCAGCCGCTGTCCCGCGCCACCTCGTCGGGCGCGTACGCGGCCGCGAACCAGTCGGCCACGGCGATGTCGTAGGCCGCGGTGTGCGCGAACGCCTCGGCGGCCAGGCTGCGGCGCTGATCCCGGGTGAAACCGCCCTCGGCCACCGCGGCCAGCACGTCGGCGTACCGGGCCGGATCGACGATGACCGCCACCGAGCCGTGGTTCTTGGCCGCCGCCCGGACCATGGCCGGGCCGCCGATGTCGATCTGCTCGACACACTGCTCGGGCGAGGCACCGGAGGCCACCGTGGCCTCGAACGGGTACAGGTTCGAGATCAGCAGCTGGAACGGCTCGATGCCAAGCTCGGCCAGCTGGGCCTGGTGCCGGGGCTCGGTGGTGTCGGCCAGCAGCCCGGCGTGCACCCGGGGATGCAGGGTCTTCACCCGGCCGTCCAGGCACTCGGGGAAGCCGGTGAGCTGCTCAACCGGCGTGACCGGCACTCCGGCCGCGGCGATCCGGGCCGCCGTGCTGCCGGTGGAGACGATCTCGACGCCGGCCGCGTGCAGTCCGGAGGCCAGGTCTTCCAGGCCGGCCTTGTCGTAAACGCTGATCAGCACGCGTGCGATCGGGATCCTGGTCAACTGCCGATCCTCACCTTCCTGCCCTGGACGGACCAGCCTTCGCGGACCATCCTGCCCACGGTGCCGACCAGCAGCGCCCGCTCGGTCACCTTGATCCGCTCGTGCAGCGTCGCCTCGTCGTCATCGTCCGCCACCGGGACGCTGGCCTGGGCCACGATCGGGCCCGCGTCCACGCCGTCGTCCACCATGAGGACGGTGCAGCCGGTGACCTTCACGCCGTGCGCGAGCGCGTCCCGCACGCCGTGCGTCCCGGGAAACGACGGTAGCAGCGCCGGGTGGGTGTTCACGCACCGGCCGCCGAAGGCGGCCAGGAACGGCGGGCCTACCAGCTTCATGAACCCGGCCAGCACGACCAGGTCGGGCGCGTAGGCCGCGCAGGCCCGGGCCAGTGCCTGGTCCCAGGCTTTGCGGGAGGAGTAGTCGGCCAGCCGGACGGTGAACACCGGCAGGCCCTCCTTCTCGGCCCGGGCCAGGCCGTTGATCTGGTCGCGGTCCGCGCCGACCGCGACCACCTGGGCCCCGTAGCCCGGGTCGCGGCAGGCGTCGATCAGGGCTTGCAGGTTGGTTCCCTCACCGGAGACCAGTACCACCAGCCGCGCGACCATGGCGCCACCCTAAGGCACGTGACATCCTCCCCTTCCTGAAGGGAGGGGATTCCAAGCCCTCGGGAGGAGGCACAATAGAGCCGATGGCCAGATACCAGCCGCCGGGCGGCCGCGGAACCCCGCCCCGAGGCACGCCGCCGGCCCGTCAGCTGCCGCCGCCGGATCCGGCGTTGCGTCAGCGCGCGCTGGCCGCGTTCGTGCTGGGCGTGCTCAGCCTGCTCGGCCTGGCCCTCGGCCTGGGCAACCTGCGCCGTGGGGTGGCGGTGGCCGTGCTGACCCTGCTGTTCGGGCTGGCCGCGATCTGGCTCGGAGCCGGGGCGAACCGCCGGGCCCGGCGCAGCGGCACGGCCCGCCCGCGCGGGGCGATCAGCGGGATCGTGCTCGGCGGGTTCGGCCTGGCCTTCAGCGCGTTGTGGCTGCTGATCCTGGCCGTGTTCTGGCCGCAGCTGAGCGCCTATTACAACTGCATGAGCGGCGCGAACACGGTGGCCGCCCAGCAGGTATGCCACAACCAGTTCACCAACTCGGTCGGCAGCGAGCTCAGCGTCCTGCAAACCGGGCGGTGACGGGGCGGGAGCCCAAGCACCACGGCCCGTTCGGCAGAAAAATCAGGGGTCGGCGGGATCCTGGTCGTCGTGGTCCCAGGCGGCCCAGGGGTTGAAGTAAATGCGGTGGCCGCCCGCGTCGTCGGTCTCATCGACCACGCCGGGGGTGATGCGCGGCCCGGCCAGGCTCGGGTCCTCGAAGCTGATCGGGTCCTCGTCGGCGGCCTCGTCAGTGGCCTCGTCTGGGGCGGGGGTGACCGCGGCGGGAGCGTCGGGACTGGCCCATTCGGTGCTCACCCATTCCTCGCCGGCCCAGGCTGCGCCAGCCGGGTCGGGGCCAGCCGGGTCGGGGCCGGCCGGGTCGGGGGCAGCCAGGCGGCGGCCAGGCCGGCGGCGGCCGGCGGCAGACGGGCCGGCGGCAGGCGGGCCGGCGGTGAGCTTACCGCGGGCGGCGGCGCGGCGGCGGGCCGCCCGGCGCAGGATCAGCCAGTTGGCGGCGGCCGCGGTCAGCGCGGCGGTCACGCCGATCTGCAGCACGGCGATCAGGCCCACCTGCCATCCTGAGGGGCCCACCGCGGCCAGCCGGCCGTCGCCGAGCGGACCGCCGGAGAACGCCGCGGCCAGCCCGGCCAGGGCGCCGGTGGCCGCGCCGGCCACGAAGCCCCACAGCGGAGCCGCCTCGATGGTCAGGGTGGGCGCGATCCGCACGGTCACGAACCCGCCGAACATCCCGGCCAGGTAGGGCACAGCCAGGATGAGGACGGGGAGCAGGGCCGGGCCGCCCGGCCGGGAGCCGGATGGCAGCGCAGCGAGCATGGGGAACACCGGGACCGCGCCGAGCGCCGAGCCGGTCGGGGCGACCACGGTGCCCGTGCCGAAGGCGAAGCCGGGGCCGAGCGCGTAGGCGATCGCCCAGATGATCGCGTTCGGGGCGTAGGCCAGCTGGGCCAGCAGCAGCAGCGCGGCTCCGGCGAGCCCGGGGTTGAGCACGCCGGTGGCCGCCCGGAACTCGTGCACGTGAGCCGCGAGCGACCCGCCAGCCAGCGCCGCACCCGCGGCGACCAGCACCGCGCCCGAGCCCAGCATGCCCAGCACGATCGAGCGCGGCCGGACGGCCATCAGGCCGGCCAGGCGTGACCACGGCGCCAGGCCGCGGGCCGCACCAAGGCCGCCGGCCACCAGGGCGAGCAGGAAAGACGTCACGAGGGCCTGCCACAGCGACGGCGAGGCCGCCGAGGTGCGGCTGGCCACGGCCAGCGCGCCGGCCAGCAGGGTGTAGGGCAGGGCCACCGCCACGGCGGCGTAGCCGACGTGCCGCAGCCGGGTGACCGTCCCGGCGTGCACCACCCACCGCCCGGCCAGGGCGAGCAGGGCCCCGGGCAGCAGCACCAGCCCGAGCGGCAGCATGCCGATCCGGCCGGCGCCGCGGACCGTGAAACCGACGTGGTGCGCGACCAGCCACAGCAGGGCGGCGGTGCGCAGCACCCCGCCCAGCCCGGTGCCGATGCCCACGTGCGGTGCCGTGATCCAGCCGATCGCGGTGAGCGTGGTCAGCACGGCCAGCCCGCTGGCGGCCGCCGCGCAGGCGGCAATGGCCCCGGTGACGACCAGCGGCCGCGGGGGCTTCGCCTTGGACCCCCCGGAACCCGGTGGCTCCTGGGCACCCGCCTCGGGCTGGCCAGGCTCGGGCTGGCCAGGCTCGGGCGTGGCCGGTGCCTCGGCGGAAACGCTCACAAACCGATCCTGACAACCACGGCCCGCCGTCCCAAGCAGGCGCGCCGGGCTTAACGCCTTACTTCATCAGGTCGCGGATGAGGGCAGCGGTCTCGCTGGGGGTCTTGCCGACCCGGACGCCGGCCTTTTCCAGGGCTTCCTTCTTGGCCTGGGCAGTGCCCGAGGAGCCGGAGATGATCGCGCCGGCGTGGCCCATGGTCTTGCCTTCGGGGGCGGTGAAGCCGGCCACGTAGCCGACGACCGGCTTGGTCACGTGCTGCTCGATGAAGGCGCCGGCGCGTTCCTCCGCGTCGCCGCCGATCTCGCCGATCATCACGATGGCGTCGGTCTCCGGGTCCTCCTGGAAGGCCTGCAGGCAGTCGATGTGCGTGGTGCCGATGACCGGGTCGCCGCCGATGCCGACGGCGGTGGAGAAGCCGATGTCGCGCAGCTCGTACATCATCTGGTAGGTCAGCGTCCCGGACTTGGAGACCAGCCCGACCCGGCCCTCGGTGGTGATGTCGGCCGGGATGA
This sequence comes from uncultured Actinomycetes bacterium, assembly GCA_963835775.1. Lineage (GTDB taxonomy): Bacteria > Actinomycetota > Actinomycetes > Streptosporangiales > Streptosporangiaceae > Palsa-504. The sequence continues at coordinate 414,686 of CAWIHB010000025.1, forward strand.
TCCCGGCGTTGGACTTGCCCGGGGAGGCGACGCCCGGGCAGTTCGGCCCGATGATCCTGGTGCGGTTGCCGGCGGCGCTGGCGTAGGCCCAGAACTCCGCGGTGTCGTGCACCGGGATGCCCTCGGTGATCACGATGCACAGCGGAATCTGCGCGTCGATCGCCTCCATCACCGCCGCCTTGGTCCCCGAGGCCGGCACGAACACCACCGACACATCGGCGCCGGTGGCCGCCATGGTGTCGGCGACCGTGCCGAACACCGGCACGCCGGTGCCGTTCAGCTCGACGGTCTGGCCCGCCTTGCGGGGGTTGGTGCCGCCGACCACCCTGGTGCCCGCGGCCAGCATGCGGGCGCCGTGCCTGCGGCCCTCGCCGCCGGTGACGCCCTGGATCATGACCCGGCTCTGGCCGGTCAGGAAGATGGCCACCTCATGCTCCCTTCGCGGCGCTGGCCAGTTCGGCGGCCCGGCGGGCCGCACCGTCCATCGTCGGCACCTGCTCGACCACTGCTATGGCGGCCTCGTCCAGGATGCGCCTGCCCTCGGCGGCGTTGTTCCCGTCCAGCCGGACCACGATGGGCCGGTCCACGTGATCCCCGCGCTCGGTCAGCATGCCGATGGCCGAGACGATCCCGTTGGCCACCGCGTCGCAGGACGTGATCCCGCCGAAGACGTTCACGAACACGGCCCGCACACTCGGGTCGGACAGCACGATCTCCAGGCCGTTGGCCATGACCTCGGCGGAGGCGCCGCCGCCGATGTCCAGGAAGTTGGCGGGCTTGATGCCGCCGAACTCTGCCCCGGCGTAGGCCACCACGTCCAGGGTGGACATGACCAGGCCCGCCCCGTTGCCGATGATGCCGACCTGGCCATCGAGCTTGACGTAGTTGAGGTGCTTGGCCCGGGCCCGGGCCTCGAGCGGGTCGGTGTTGCTGACGTCGTCGAACCGGGCGTGCTCCTGGCGGAACGAGGCGTTGTCGTCCAGCGTCACCTTGCCGTCGACCGCGAGCACGTGGCCATCGGAGGTCAGCGCCATCGGGTTGACCTCGACCAGCGTGGCGTCCTCGTCGGTGAACATGGCCCACAGCCGTTCGGCCAGCAGCGCGGCGCCCGCGGCCGCCTGCTCGGGGATCCGGCCCGCGGCGATGATCTCTTTGGCCTTGCCGGCATCGACACCGGTCAGCGGGGACACCGGGACCCGGGCCACCGCCCCCGGGGTGCTGTGCGCGACCTCCTCGATCTCCATGCCGCCCTGCACCGTGCAGATCGACAGGAACGTCCGGTTGGCCCGGTCCAGCAGGAACGACAGGTAGTACTCGGCCTCGATGTCCACCGCCTGGGCGATGAGCACCGTGTGCACGGTGTGGCCCTTGATGTCCATGCCGAGGATCTGGGCGGCCTTCGCGTAGGCCTCCTCCGGGCCTTCGGCCAGCTTCACCCCGCCGGCCTTGCCGCGCCCGCCCGTCTTCACCTGCGCCTTCACCACCACCAGCGGGTGGCCCTGGGCCGCGAACTCGGCGGCGATGTCACGCGCTTGCTCGGGGGTGCTGGCTACCTTGCCGGCCTGCACGGGGACGCCGTACTCGGCGAACAGCTCCTTCGCCTGATACTCAAACAGGTCCACTCTTAGTCTCCACTGTTTCTGCTGCTCATAAGCCTGTCTCTTCGATCAGTACGGCAAAATCCTGGTCCAGGCTGACGCTGTCCCGGCAGTCCAGCGGGCACGGCGGCCGGATCCGCCAGATTACGGACCACGAGGTCATTTACCATCGCGTTCCGGATGGTCTGGATCAGGATCATCCCGGCCAGCCTAACGCTCCTGGTCGACAGGCGCTCAGCCAGCTTGCCAAGTGCGGACTGGACGTCCCCTCCTCGGAAACGGTCAGTCCGTCGCCGGCCAGTGGTGACCGAGATACGGATCGGGATGGTCTTTGGCCCAGCGATCCAGGATCCGGGCCAGTGCGGCAGCCTGCGCGCCCCCTGCTGGCAGGTTCTTCTTCAGCACGAACACCAGCACCAGGTCACGCTCGGCGGCGAAGTCGGCGACGTTCTCGGTGACCACAGCCCGGCCTTCGGCCCGGGCGGCCGCGGCGACCTGCGTATCGTCGGCGCCCCGCAGGCCGGCCTCAGTGACGTGGACGGCATCGCGGCCGTGCCTGGAGCGCAGCAGCTCGGCCGCGGCTACCGGGAACATCTCGTCGATCAGGAAGGCGGTCACGCCAGGAGGGCTGCGCGGTGCTGTGCCGTCTGGCGGCTCCGCTCGGCCGCGGCCCGGTTGCGGTCGATCCGCCCGCGGATCTGGGCGGGGTGTTCCGCCGCGTAATCCAGGGCGATGCGGATGAGCCGGGGGTGCAGATCCGATTCAGCGGCCAGGACGCTGATCCGCTGTTCCTCGGTGCCGTCCAGTTCTTGCAGGCGCGCAACGATTTCCCAGACGTCCGGGCCGGCCGCGAGCGCGGCGCGCCTGTCGTGCGCAGCACCCCGGAAGACGACCCCGGGGTAGTCGAGCTGGTCGGTTCCCTCGATGATGAGCTGATCCAGCAGCGCGGTGACGGTTACGCCCTCGCGGGCGGCGCGCTCGGCCAGGCGAGCCCGGGCATCATCGCTGATCCGGAACGAGGTGCTCGCGGCCACGGTTACCTCCCTGTTCTCCACCTTCGCGACCTATTGTACCCCAGCGTAGCTCTTATGCAGTACAAGCTACGCAACGTGCAGCCGGTGGGCGAGGGCGGTGTGGCGGCGGCCGGCGCCTTTGGTGCGGACGGCGGCGGCCAGGGCGCGGCGGAGCCGGCCAGCACGACCAGCTTCTTGGCCCGGGTGACGCCGGTATACAGCAGGTTGCGCTGGAGCATCATCCAGGAGCTGGTGACCAGCGGGATGACGACGGCGGGGTATTCGCTGCCCTGGGAGCGGTGGATGGTGACCGCGTAGGCGTGGGCCAGCTCGTCCAGTTCGTCGAACCCGTAGTCGACCTGCTCGTCCTCGTCGGTGCGCACGGTCAGCGTGTGCTCCTCGAGGGACATGCCGGTGACGACGCCGACGGTGCCGTTGAAGACGCCCGCGGCACCTTTGTCGTAGTTGTTGCGCAGCTGGGTGACCTTGTCGCCGACCCGGAACACCCGGCCGCCGTACCGGCGTTCCGGCGCGCCCTCGCGGAACGGGGTCAGGGCCTCCTGCAGCAGCAGGTTCAGGTTCCCGGCTCCGGCCGGGCCGCGGTGCATCGGGCACAGCACCTGCACGTCGCGGCGCGGGTCCAGGCCGAACCGGGCCGGGATCCGCCGCGCCACGATGTCGGTCACGAGTTCGGCGGTCTGGTCGGTGTCCTCGCAGCCGAACCAGAAGAAGTCACCGAAGCCGGTCAGGGCGGGCAGCTGCCCGGCGTTGATCCGGTGCGCGTTGACCACGACGCCGGACTGCTGGGCCTGCCGGAAGATCTTCGTCAGCCGCACCACCGGCAGCGACCCGGCGGCCAGCAGGTCACGCAGCACCTCCCCGGCACCCACCGAAGGCAGCTGGTCCACGTCCCCCACCAGCAGCAGGTGCGCCCCCGGCGGGACCGCCTTGATGAGCTTATTGGCCAGGATCACGTCCACCATCGAGGTCTCGTCCACCACCACCAGGTCCGCGTCCAGCGGATTCGTGGCGTCGAACGACGGCTCACCCCCGGGCCGTAGCTGCAGCAGCCGGTGGATGGTGGCCGCCTCGTGCCCGGTCAGCTCGGCCAGCCGCTTGGCGGCCCGGCCGGTCGGCGCGGCCAGCACGATCCTGGCGCCCTTGGCCCGGGCCAGCTCCACCACCGAGCGGACGGTGAACGACTTGCCGCAGCCGGGACCGCCGGTCAGCACCGCGACCTTCGAGGTCAGGGCCAGCCGCACCGCGTCGGCTTGTTCCGGTGCCAGGTGCGCGCCGGTCCGGCTCTGCAGCCAGCTCAGTGCCTTGTCCCAGTCCACGGCGGCGAACGCGGCCAGGCGGTCAGCCCGCGCGGCGAGCAGGCGGAGCAGGGCACCAGCCACGGACCGTTCGGCCTGATAGAAGGGCGGCAGGTAGACGGCGGGAACCAGCGGTGCGGCCTGCGCCTGGGCGGCCAGCGCCGACGCGGGCACAGCCTCGCGGACCACCCCCTCGGCGGCGGCCAGCTCGTCCAGGCACGGAGTGATCAGGTCGGCGGGCACGTCGAGGATCTTCGCGGCGTCGCCGATCAGGTTGGGTGCGGGCAGGTAGCAGTGGCCGTCGTCGGCCGCCTCGGACAGGGTGTAGGCCAGGCCGGCCTTGATCCGCTCCGGGCTGTCGGCGGCGATGCCGACCGCGGCGGCGATCGTGTCCGCGGTCTTGAACCCGATCCCCCACACGTCCGCGGCCAGCCGGTACGGCTCGGATCGCACCACGCCCACTGACGTGTCGCCGTACTTCTTGTAGATCCGCACCGCCAGGGACGTGGACACCCCGACGCCCTGCAGGAAGATCATGACCTCCTTGATCGCCTTCTGTTCGGCCCAGGCGGCGGCGATCATCGCGGTGCGCTTGGGGCCCAGCCCGTCGACCTCGACCAGCCGGCCCGGCGTCTCCTCGATGACGTGCATAATGTCCACGCCGAAGTGCGCGACCATCCGCTCGGCCATCACCGGGCCGATGCCCTTGATCAGCCCCGAGCCCAGGTACTTCTGGATGCCCGCGACCGTGGCGGGCAGTACCGTGGCGTAGGAGGCCACCTCGAACTGCCGGCCGTACTTCGGGTGGGACGACCAGCGGCCGCGCAGCCGCAGGAACTCGCCCACCTGCGCGCCCAGCAGCGGCCCGACCGCGGTGATCAGCTCTGCGCCCCCACCCACCTCCCCTCCCCCCTTCCCTGGCGCGATCCGGGCGATCGTGTACCCGGTCTCCGCGTTGGCGAAGGTGACCCGCTCCAGGACCCCATCCAGTACCGCGGATCCGCCCTGGCTGGCCACCGTCGCTGGCATAAAGACAATATTTCACCCGGAGGGGGCACAGGCGACGCTCACTGCGTGGGGGCATCTCCGAGGAATTGCCGCAAGTGGTGGCGGGTGATGAGCCGCCGCCGGCCGACATCGCCGGGACGGCGGTCATCTACTCGTGGGACGCGCGGGCCGCGCGGCTGCGGTTCCTGTCCAGGAAGTGATCACACAGCCGCGCCCTGGCCGTGCCGGTTTCTTCATCCGGCCTGGTCAGGCGGCTGCTCTGGCATCGCGGCCTGGTCAGTGGGCTGTTCGGGCATCGCGTCGGCATCCTCGACGGGGATCCGGGTGCCTTCTGGCTTGATCACGGGAACCGGGACGCTGACCTCGAGGACGCCCTTGTCGTACCGGGCGGTGACGTCCGCGGGATCGACCCTGGCGGGGAGCCTGACCGCGCGGGCCAGCGATCCGTAGCGGAACTCCGAGCGATACCGCCCCTTGTCCTGCTGGCGGCGCTCGGCGCTGATGGTCAGGATCCGGTCATCGACGGTGACCTCGATGTCTCTCTCCGGGTCCAGGCCGGGCAGTTCGGCCCGGATCACATAACGGTCGTCCCGGATCGACTCCTCCAGCCGGAACACCTGGCCCGCCAGGAACGGCGGCGGCCCGCTCCACGGGGATCCCAGCCAGTCGGCCAGATCCGGGAACACGGCGCGGAACCTCGCAGGCGCCCGAGGGCGCGGCAATCTAGCCATGATGTCCCTCCACTGCTCGTATGACGATGTTATCTGTTCTGGCCCAGCTGACCACGCAGACCGAGCTTGATGGGCCGTCATTTCCTGCACCTGCGGCCGGGCTGGCGGCGCGGATCCGCCATGCCCGTTGGCGGTGACCGGCGACACGGATCCGGCCGGCGGAACTGACCGGGCACAGGCTGGCTCAGGTGGTGGCGCGAGCTTAGCCGGGTCTGCGTATCCGGGCATCCATCGGACTGCCAGGGTCACGATCACCAAGGCCGACAAGCACGAACCAGCTGCGCTAGCCAACGCCCGGCACGCATGTCCCGACTTCGAACCCGATCATCAGGCGCTGACCTGCCGGGACCAGGCCGACTTCACCGCCAGGTTCACCAGCGCGGACGTGACGCCGATGGCCACTGTTCCCCGCACCGCGGCACGGCGGCCCGCCTGGCCCCCCGTTACGCGGAGCCCGGTCGCGATGACCAGCCAGAGGCGGGAGTTATTGGCGGCATTGGAGAGCCGGCGCAGCGGTTCGTCGAGTGAGGGGGTGGGGGTAGCCGCTACCGCGGAGTAGATCGCCCGGTCCACGGCACTCAGCTCACGCAGCCCGCTGGCGGGCCTACTGCGCAGCTGCCCCACTGCCGTGCAGGGCGTCCTGGAGTTCCTTTTCGTCGTCCTTGGACAGGGACGTCTTCAGGACCGTGCCGCCGTACCTGCTCATCGCCTCGACGGCCTTGTCCGGGGTGACCTTCTCCAGCATCAGGAACAGCGCCGAGGTGCCGGGCTGGAGCATGCCGCGAACCTGGTCCTGGAACTGCTTGTCGATGCTGGTCTTGGCCAATTTGCCCATCAGGGCGCCCATTCCGGCGCCGATGGCCATCCCGAAGACCGGGATGAAGAACAGCAGGCCGAACAGGAACCCCCAGAACATGCCCCAGGTCGCCCCGCCGCCGACCATGTGATGAGTGGTGTGGACGTGGTAGCTGCCGTCGTTGTCCCGCACAATCACCGCGATCGCATCCGGCTGGATGATCAGATCCGATGCCAGGCGACGTGCCTCATCGGCGGCGGCGTCCGCGGTCGTTAGGTCTGGATATCCGATGGCGATCAGATCAGCCATGACGTTCCCCTTCCTCGTGTGATTTCCGTGCGGCCTTCCCGCCGCTGGTCATGCACGAGCTCTGATCCTGCCTTCGGCGCGCCGGGGATTCCTCACCCTCCCGTGGGTGAATTGCGGCGGTTACCCGGTGCCGGGACAGCCATTCGGCGTAGGACTGGCAGTGATTCATGTCAAGTTCCACATCGCCAGGAAGGGCCTCGGCGAACATCAGCGCGAAAGTGCTCTCGAGCGTGCTGCGGAGCAAGTCGGCCGGACCGGTCGCCTCGAATCCGAGGGACCACCAGGTCTCACCGCCCGAGCGGACTTCGGTGAGTTCCACCCCGCATTCCGGTCCCCTGGCCCGCTCCGCGGCGTCCGCCCGGAGCTGTTCGCCAACCAGCCGGAATCGGCTCATCCGCCGTCTCTTGTGCACGACCACCCAGCTGGGCGGCCCGCCATTGTCCGGGCCGAGCGGCCCGAACGGAAACGACCACTTCCGCCAGGACTCGATGCGGCCGCGGGCCCGGCCCGCGGCGTCAAGAAATCCCTGGCTGCCGTGGTACTGCTTGACCTCGAGCATCTGGCCCGCGCGGATCTTCACCGCCAGCCCGTGCAGGGCCGGATGGATGAGGTAGGTGTCCTCGCACGAGTCCAGCCCGGCCGGGAACCGCCCGAACCATCCGGCGATCGCGGCATCCAGCTGCCCGGGCAGGATCCACCGCACCTCGATAGTGCTCAGTCCCCCGATGACCGGGGGCCCTGGCGGCCCGGGAGGAGGCCCGATCAGGGGATGCTCAAGGGGACCCGGTGATCAGGAGCCGAACAGCTTGGCCTTGGCCGAGGCGAATTCCTCGTCGGTCAGGACGCCTTGCTGGTGCAGGTCCGCCAGCTGGTTCAGCTGGTCGATCATGGGCGAGGACGCGGGCGGAGCCGCGGCCGGGGCGGGCGCCTGCTGCTGCTCCAGGTCGCTGATGCGGGCGTCCTGGTCCGCCTCCATCGCTGCCTGGTCCGCCTGACGGTTGGCCACATGCTTCCCGGCCACGTACGCGCCGCCGCCCACCACGGCCGCGCGGAGCAACGGACGTCGTCGTCGAAACATCACTACCTCCTGAGGTAATCGGGCTGAGCCGGGGGCTACGCGCCATCATGATTGCGGTCCTTTCGTCAATCGGCGCGGCTCTACCGGCGCCCGCGGGTGCTCAGTCACCAACCCACGATCAAAGCAGCGGACACGCCGAGCATCACCCACAAGAGGGTGAACCAGCGTGCCGTAGAACCAGGAGGCATGAGACGCCGGGAGCACGCAGAGTGGCCCGCCGTACGTCGCGGCGCACCGCCCGCCGCGTTCCCGTCGCCGCAGGTAGCGACCGCGGGAGCGTGACACACGGTCCGTTCGGACCAGGACATTTTTGCCGAACGGACCGCGGTCCCTGCTGCCCTCCCTGCGTGAGGGGCCGGGCCGAAGCATCCGCGGCGGGCGATGACGGCCACACCCAAGCGAGCGTCCCGGTCGTCGCCCCGCGCGCTAACCGAGCAGCTGGACCTTGCCCTTCTGGAATTCCTCATCCGTGATGACTCCCCGTTCGCGCAGATCGGCCAGCTTGGAGAGCTCATCAGCGCTGTGGCGTCCGTGTGCCTCGTTACGGGAATAGGCGCGGTATGCCTCGTCCTGGGGCGCGTTGTACTCGGTGGCCTGCTCTTGGGCCAAGTGCCCGCCACGGGCGATCAGGTAGGCCAGGACGCCCAGCAGGGGAACGAAGATCACGAAGACGAGCCAGGCCGCCTTGGCCCAGCCGCTGAGGTCAGGGCGCCTGATGATAAGCATGACGGTCCAGACGACAAGGAATATCCACAGGCACATCGCGAAGAACCAGAACATCGTCAGGAACACGTCCAGCAAGGGGTAGTTCATTTTTGACGGCACCTCCGCTAGACACGCTTCGCGTCCGCCTTCCAGCTCGCCTCACCCTAGGGAGGGTGAATCCCGGCGCTGGCCAGCGCCTGGCGTAGGCCTTGGCCATCGCGATCGTCTCGCGGAACGTTCCTCCGCGTGCTGCAGTTACCATGATCATCCCGGCGATCGGCAGCATGCTCGACCAGGTGGGTCGGTATCTCCGGTGAGGTCATGATGACGGTATTCAGGAACCCCAGCCTGCGAGCTTGATGGAGGGCGTCTCCCAGGATGCTCGCGGCCTCACGGTCGCCGCGCTCGATCGCGGCGGCGGCGAGCAGTAGCTGACGCTCCGAATTCCAGCCGCCGGGCGGCGGCATCGGCGGATCGGGCGGCATCGGCCGCCTCGCTCAGGCGGCCGGACTCCAGCCGCACCAGCGCGAGGGCACCAGGTACCAGCACCAGCTTGACCGGTTCGGGGAATGAGGGAATCTCCAGGATTGCGGCTGCCTCCCGTTCGACGGACTGGAAGGCTTCCAGACACTGAAAGACGTGCAGAGGATGAGGGGGACGACGACGTTCCACTCGTCGCCGAGGTGCGTCTGCTCCTGGATGGCCCGCGCTCGCAGGGCTTCACCCACGGCCATCGGCAGCTGGCCGGTCACCGCGTAACGGAATGAGCGGATCGTCGCCACCCGGGCCGCCAGCCTCGATTCGGGCGGGATCGACGGCCGCACCCGCTCGAGCAGGTCAAGGAACTCGCTGCCGCGGGCCGTGTCGCCCGACAGCAACAGATCGGCGGCCAGCGCCAGCAGCTCATCGGGGGCGTTCATGAGCACCGACGGGTCGACCGCCTTCAGGTCCGGCAGTCCGGGCAGCGCTGGATTAATCAGGTAGCCAGTCAGGACCTGGTCACGCAACAGAGCCAGCGCCCGGTCGCCTTGCCGCGCCGCGAGGAAGTGGCGGGCAGCGCGCCGGACGTCACCGGCGGACTCGAAATGTTCGCCCGCCCGCAGCTCCAGCATGCGCTCCCGGGCCGGGTCCCGAGCGTGCAACTCCGCCCGCATGATCTGGCGCACCAGGCCATGGCACCGGAAGCGGGTCCGCTCCTCATCAACTGGCACGAGGAACAGGTGCGCGGCGTCGATGGCGTGCAGCAGCGCCGCCGCGTCGCGTGCACCGCTGATCGCCGCGCACGTGTCCGCGGTGAGCTCGCTCAAGACGGACGTGTCGAGCATGAACCGCGCCACCTCGGGTGGCTGCTGGTCGAGAACCTCAGCGATGAAGTAGTCGGCGATCTCCTGGCCACGGACCCGCAGCGCCCGCGCTACACGGGCCGGATCCGTCGTGCTGCGCACCGACAGCGCGGTCATCTGCAACGCTGCGGGCCACCCCTCGCTTCGCTGATGAAGCACCGCGAGGTCGGCATCGGATAGCTGGACGCCGAAGTTCGCCAGCAGGTCGCGGGTGTCGGCCAGGGAGAAATACAGGTCGCAATCGCGAACTTCGCGCAGCTCGGCTGAGATCCGCAGCCGGTGCAGCCGCAGCGGAGGGTCAAAACGCCCGGCCAGCACCAGCTGGGTGGTCTCGGCCGGCCAGCACTCGACCAGATCGGTCATGTCCCTGGCCGCCGCTGGTGCCGCGATCCTTATGCAACTTCAGACGTATGAGATTACTTTCGCAGGTCAAGCCGGTTCTGTGGTGCGAGCGGAACTCGAGGACTGCGACGTCACCGTGGGCCGGAGCACGACTACCGTGCGCGCTGAGCTGCCGGATCAGCAGCCCTGCTGGGACTCATACAGCGGATCACCGGGCTCGGGCTCGAAGTGGTGGACATGCATCAGGTGGGCGCGCCGCCAGAACGATGACCGAACCCGGCGACTCACCCGGGAGGGGTGAGCCCGCCCTGGTACCTGCGGGATGAGACTGTGACCGGAGACAGCAGTTGGAGGGACGGCGAGCCAATGACTGCTCACGGCCATCGGACTGTGGCGGTTCCGCCGGCTCACCGGACCTTGAAACGCTGGGTCCCCGGGCTCGGGATGGTCGCGTCCTACCGGCGGGAGTGGCTGGCCAAGGACATCGTCGCCGGGATAGTGCTCAGTACGCTGCTGGTGCCGCAGGGCATGGCGTACGCGGAACTGGCGGGCCTGCCGCCGATCACCGGGCTGTACACCTCCATCTTGTGCCTGCTCGGGTACGCGGCGTTCGGTCCGTCACGGATCCTGGTACTGGGCCCGGACTCCGCGCTCGGATCGATGATCGCCGCGACGATCCTGCCGCTGGCCGGCGCCGACGGCGACCCGAAGCGGGCCATCGCGCTGGCGTCAATACTCGCGCTCATGACCGGGGCGATCATGACCCTGGGCGGCGCGGCCAAACTCGGCTTCATCGCCGACCTGATCTCCAAGCCGACCATGATTGGGTACATGAACGGCCTGGCGCTGACCATCCTGGTCGGGCAGCTGCCCAAGCTGTTCGGGTTCAAGGTCGACGCCGAGGGACTGATCGGGGAGATCGACGGGTTCGTCAAGGGCCTGGCGCATGGCGAGGCGGTAGGCGCGGCGGCCGCGGTCGGGATCACCGGGATCGTGCTGATCCTGGTCCTGCAGCGCTGGCTGCCCAAGCTCCCGGCCGTGCTGATCATGGTTGTGCTCGCCATCGCGGCGACGACCGTGTTCAGCCTCGCCGATCACGGGGTCAACCTGGTCGGGGTGCTTCCGAAGGGGTTCCCGCCGCTCACCATCCCGCACGTCCGCCCGGCCGACCTCGGGCCCCTGTTCGCCGGGGCCGCCGGGATCACCCTGGTAGCCCTGGCCGACACGATCTCAACGGCGTCGGCGTTCGCCGCCCGTACCGGGCAGGAGATCGACGGCAACGGCGAGATGATCGGGATCGGCGTGGCGAACCTGGCCGCCGGCTTGTTCCAGGGGTTCCCGGTCAGCACCAGCGGGTCGCGGACCGCGGTGGCCGAACGGTCCGGCGCCAAGACCCAGCTCACCGGGGTCACCGGGGCCGTGGTGATCATAGTGATGATCGTCTTGGTCCCGGGCCTGTTCCGGAACCTGCCCAACCCGGCCCTGGCCGCCGTCGTGATCACCGCATCACTGTCGCTGGCCGACATCCCGGGCACGGTGCGGCTGTGGCAGCAGCGGAGGGCCGAGTGCCTGCTGTCGGTCGCGGCGTTCCTCGGCGTCGCCCTGCTCGGCGTGCTGCCCGGGATCGCGATCGCCGTGGCGCTGTCCATCCTCAATGTCTTCCGTCGGGCCTGGTGGCCGTATGACACAGAGCTCGGGCGGGTGGAAGGGCTGGAGGGCTACCATGACGTGGCCATCCATCCGGAGGCCGAGCACCTGCCCGGGCTGGTGATCTACCGGTTCGACGGACCGCTGTTCTTCGCCAACGCCACCACCTTCCGGGATCAGGTCCGGCGGCTCGCCCAAGCCGACCCGCCGCCAAGGTGGATTCTCATCGCCGCCGAACCCATGACCGATGTCGACACCACGGCCTCGGACATGCTCGAGGATCTCGACGAGACGCTGAACGCCCACGGCACCAGCCTGGTCTTCGCCGAGCTCAAGGATCGGGTGCGGGGCAAGATCGAACGCTACGGCCTCACCCGCACCATCGACCCGCATCACTTCTTCCCGACTATCGAATCGGCGCTGGCCGCCTTCCGCCAGGAAACGGGTGCCGAATGGACCGCCGACGGCGGGGCCGCGGCCAGCGACCAGGCGGCGCCGAGGTAGAAGGCGCACCCGGAGCTGGCCTAATCACCCGCGGATCGGTGACACCGGCCATACCAAGCCAGCGGCTCAGACTCAGGTCAAGGTACTCACCGCCGCGAGCCGTATCACCCGACAGCAGCAGGTGGGCGGCCAGGCCCAGCAGGCGGTCCGGGTTTCCGACTAGCATCGACGGATCGACCGTGCTCAACACCAGCGGGTCCGGCATCGTCGGGACATGCAGGAAGTCAGGCACGACTTGGTCCTGCAGGAGCACCAGCGCCCGGTCAGGCTGTTGCGCTGCCAGATAATGGTGGGCCGCACGCCGGGTGTCCCCCGTAGCCTCGAACCATTCGGCTGCCCGCACCTGTAGTGCGCAACGGCATGGGCTTGCTGCCCGAATTTCATATCACCCTCGGTAGGGCGATTACGAAGCGGCTGGCGGCGCGGCAGGGTGGAGACACGAAAGAAGAGCTAGAAAGCCCGCGGGGTGTAACCCGGTGCAAGCACAGACGTATGAGATCACGTTTTTGGGGCAGGCGGGCACCACGCTGCGCGCGGAGTTCGACGATTGCGAGGTAACCATAGGTCCCGGCACGACCACCCTCCGGGCCGAACTGGCGGATCGGGGCGCTCTGTCCGGGCTGATGGAGCGGATCAACGGCCTGGGGCTCGACGTAATCGACGTGAGTCTCGTGGCGGAGCCCGGGCGATAACAATGTAAGGCTCCACAAACAGTTCAGACCGCCACCTGCCCCGCCAGGGAAACCAGGATCAGGGTTTCCCTGGCGGGGCAGCGCGCGGTGTGCGTGACCGCGTGATCGGCGAAGGGGAGGACCGACGGGAACAGGTGGGTCGCCGCGATTCCTCCCTGCCGGGTCCGGCTTCTACGAAGTCGGCTGACGCGTCGCGGGTTCCGTGCCCGGGCTTTCCTGCGTCGTGGCCTCGATCGGCCTGCGCGGGAGGAGGACGCCTAGGACCAGGCCGATGAGCGTGAACACGAGCATCATCGTGAGAGCCACGGCGAAGGGCCTGCCCTCCGGCAGCTTGACCGCCACCAGGACCGAGCCGACCAGGGCGGTGCCCATCGATGATCCCAGGTTCGAGACGCTCCGCGACAGGCCGGAGATCTCCCCCTGGTCGGTCTCGGGGAAGCTGGACTGGACCACGTTGACCGAGGAGGTCAGCATGGTCCCCACTCCGGCTCCGAACAGGAACAGCCCCGGGATCCACGTCCAGACGCCCGAGTGCGCCCGGACCAGGGCCAGTAGCAAGATCATGCCGACCGCGGTGACCAGGAAGCCGGCGATGATCAGCCACCGCTGCGGGTGCCGCCGGGCGAACCGGCCGGCGCCGGCCGACGCGACCAGGATCCCGATTGTGCCCGGGGTGAGGACCAGCCCGGTCTTGATCGCGTCGTACTTCCAGACTTCCTGCAGGTAGACCGACACCACGAAGAACGACCCCTGCAGGATCAGCCACTGGATGGTCTGGGTGCCCAGCCCGAGGTTGGAGGTCTTGTTGCGGAACAGCCGCAGCGGCAGCAGCACGTCCCGGCGCTTCTTCTCCCGGGACCGGGTGTTCAGGAAGAACCACAGCAGGAACAGCGCGCCGATGGCGACGTAGATCCAGACCGGGGAGATCGAGCCCTTGGGGATCACCACGGTGCTCCCGATGGTGAAGTCCTGCCGCGACTTGCCGAAGCCGTAGGTCCTGGACTGGAGCAGCCCGAGCACCACGAAGAACAGCCCGGCGGCGGACAGCACCGCCCCGGTCAGGTCAAAGCGGGGCCTGGGCTCGCCCGGCCCGGGATCGGCGATCTTACGGGCCAGCACGATGATCCACGCGACCACCAGGACCTGCAGGCCGAACGAGGCGCGCCAGCTGATCGCGCTGGTCACCACGCCGCCGATCAGCGGCCCGGCGGCGGCACCCAGGCCGCCCGCGCCGCTGACCACGCCGAAGTACTTGGCCCGCGACTTGACGTCCGGGAAGGCCACGGTGACCAGGATGTAGATCGGCGGGATCATCAGCGCCGAACCCACGCCCTCCAGCAGCGAGTACCCGATGATCAGCTGCGGCAGCCCGAACGACAGCAGGGCCAGCAGCCCGCCGACCGCGTACACGATCAGGCCCAGCACGAAGCACCGCTTGCGGCCCCAGATGTCGGTCAGCTTGCTGCCCGGGATCATCAGCGCCGCCATCGTGAGCGTGAACAGCGTAATCGCCGTCTGCACGCCGGCCACGTCCGTGCCCAGGTCCGTGGCGATCGAGCTGATCGCCACGTTCATGTTGGTGGCCGCGTAGCTGGCGATGAACTGAGCCAGCGCCAGCGGCAGGATCATCGCCCGGCCCGCGGCGGCCGGCTTGGGCATGCTCGCATCGGTCACACCGATCCACCCTGCCCGCCCGGCACGCTCCTGTCATCACCCCGGACGGGGTGATTGCCGCGCGCCCGCTGCCCTGGCCCAACCACCCTGCACTGGGTGAGGCGCCAGGGCCGTTAACAGCCGATGATCCAACCATGAACGGCCTGACGAGCACGCCGGCCCAGCGCTGGCTGGCGCGCCTCAGCTTCGTGCTGGCAGGCCTGGCGATCGTGATCCTGCTGGTCTTTGCCGGGCTGAAAAGCCTGGCCATGATGGCCGTGGGCCTGGCCGCCGCCGTGGTGGCTCTGGCCGCCGCGTACTTTGTCCTTTCCCGGCGGGGCATCTGGCGCTGGCTGTCGCTCGCGGTCTTCGTCCTGGCGCCGATCGCGGTGATCGTCGTCTACGCGTTCAGGGACCTGCTGTGGATCGCGGTCCTGTCGGCCGCGGTCTGGCTGCTGGCGGGCGTGACCGCGCGGCTGGCACTGGCCGGGAACCAGCCGGACTGGCGTATGCCCGAGCACCCGGCCCAGCCGCCTGCCCGGCGGCCGTACCTGATCATGAACCCGAAGTCCGGCGGCGGGAAGGTCGAGAAGTTCGACCTGAAGCGCAAGGCCGAAGAACTCGGCGCCGATGTCTTCCTCATCGGCGCCGAGCCCGCCGACGTCGCCAAGGTGGCCCGCGATGCCGTCGAGGCAGGCGCCGATCTGCTCGGCGTCGCCGGAGGCGACGGGACGCAGGCCCTGGTGGCCGGGATCGCCGCCGAGCACGGCATCCCGTTCGTCGTCATCAGCGCAGGCACGCGCAACCACTTCGCCCTCGACCTAGGGCTGGACCGCGAGGACCCCGCCGCCTGCCTGGGCGCTTTGTCCGACGGCGTCGAGTTGCGGGTCGACCTCGGGATGATCAACGGCCAGACGTTCGTCAACAACGCGTCGTTTGGCGCGTACGCGGAGGTCGTCGAGACCCCTGCCTATCGCGGCGACAAGCTGAATACCACCCTGAATACGCTTCCTGACCTGCTGCAAGGCCACCGCGGAGCACGGCTGCGCGCGCAGGCGGACGGCACGACGATCAAGGCGCCGCAGGCGCTGCTGGTGTCCAACAATCCATACGGAACCGGGGATATCGCGGGGCTGGGCCGGCGCGCGCGGCTGGACCGCGGCATCCTCGGCGTGGTCGGCGTCACGGTAGCGAGCGCGCGGCAGGCCGCAGGCCTGCTCCGTGGCAGGCATGCCACCGGGCTGAGCGTGCTGACCACGAAGAAGCTCGAGATCAGCGCCGATGTGCCGCAGATCCCGGTCGGCATCGACGGCGAGTCGATCCTGATGTCGACGCCGGTTACCTGCACAGTCGCCCCCAGCGCGCTCCGCGTCTGGGTACCTCGGGACCGCCCGGGGGTCCCGGCGCCGAAGCCGCCGAGGGACTGGGCCACGCTGCGGTACCTGGCGGGCTTTTCGGAAATGGCGCCGAGGTCGCGGCATTGATCGGAGGCAGCGATATGGCCGAGAAGAAGAAGGACGAGCGCGACCGGGACGACGCGGAGAGCCGGGCCTCATCCTCTGCCGCCGGGGTGGAGGCCGGAGCCGGGCCGCACCCGAAGATGAAGCGCAAGGAATACGAACGCCAGATGAGGATCCTGCACGGTGAGCTGGTCGCCATGCAGGAGTGGGTGAAAGACTCGGGAGCCAAGGTCTGCGTGGTATTCGAGGGCCGTGACACGGCTGGGAAGGGAGGTACGATCAAGCGGATCACGGAACGGGTCAGCCCCCGCGTATTCAGGGTCGTGGCCCTGCCTACCCCGACCGAACGGGAAAAGACGCAGATGTACGTCCAGCGGTACGTCCAGCACTTTCCGGCGGCCGGCGAGGTGGTGATCTTCGACCGCAGCTGGTACAACCGGGCCGGTGTCGAGCGGGTGATGGGCTTCTGCCAGCCGGAGGAGACCGAGCGGTTCCTGGAACTGGTGCCGGCCTGGGAGAAAGCCATGGCCGATTCCGGAATCGTGCTGCTGAAGTACTGGCTGGAGGTCAGCCCCGGCGAGCAGACCCGGCGGCTGGAGGCCCGGATCAACGACCCGCGGAAGGTCTGGAAGCTGTCGCCCATGGACCTGAAGTCCTACAGCCGCTGGTATGACTACTCCCGGGCCAGAGACGCGATGTTCGCCGCCACTGACACCGCGTGGGCCCCCTGGCACATCGCCGATGCCGACGACAAGAAGCGCGCCCGGCTCAACATCATCAGCCACCTGCTCAGCCAGGTCCCCTGCAAGCCGCTGGCCCACCGGGACGTCAAGTTGCCCCGACGGCAGCGGCCCGATGGCTACGTGCAGCCGGAGCTGCCGTTGCGGCACATCCCCACACCGTTCTAGCAGGCCGACACGCTGGCGTAAGGGTGGGAGGAGTTCTGAGAGCCGAAATCCGGAGCCAGGAATGGCAGTAGCCGCGGACGAGGTATGGGCCGAAGATGCGCTGCGGTTTTTATGGCACGAGCCTGTATCCCGTGGCGCTTCGGATAAGCGGACTTCGCTGGCGTCGTGTCCTGGCTCCGCCCTAGCCTGCTAGGTAAAGCGGAAAGCCGTGGTATCGAGGAGGAAAGGGGTAGCCGTGATCTTCGGGTGGGTAAGCATGGGATCTCCGGACGGGCTCCGGTCCTTCGATCCACTCCGCATCGCGGACCTGGAGTACCGGATGTGGGTGGCCTACTACCTGCGCCGCTGGAGGAATCTGCTGGTCGCTTCGGTCAAGCTGCTGTGGCTGGGCTTCGGCACGGACCCGGCGCGGATCCTGCCGGGCGCCTGGCTGATGCTGCGGGCCGTGCAGTTGTGGGCGCCGTTTCCCGACAACGACCCGGGCGGTGCCCAGGCCCGCATGCGCGAGCTATACGGGCTGGTCCGGCTCCGCTTCGGCCAGCCTGCGGACCCGGCCCGGGCGGCCAGCCTGGAGATCGACTGGTGGCGGGCGCACCGCAGGCGCCAGTATGCGCCCCACCCCGCGGAGACCGGCGACGAGCTGGTCGAGTCGGTCACCCGCCTGTACTGCTACCTGTTCGGCGAGACCGCAGCGGTGGTCAGGCCGGCCGCCGCGCACCGAGTGCGGGCGATGGATCTGTCCGACCAGTGGGTCCGGGAGGGCTGCCGGACCGACAGCCCGCTGCTCCCGCTGGAGCGCGCCGCGCTGGTCCGCGCCTACACCGCGCTGCTCGCCGCCGTCCACCACGAACAACGCTGACCAGCGCCGGACAGAAAGGCCGGCAGGCACCAGGGCGCCGGGCTGGCCAGAATTCGGTCCTGCGGCGCTAGGCCTCACCCCGACTGGGGTGAGGCGGCAGATGTGCTGGCGACCGAGGATGTAGCTGTCCTATCTCCAAGGCCGGTGCGTGGATCATCAAGCTGTCTGCCGCGGGTCTGTCGATGCCTCACGGCCAGGAGGAGAGCATGATGGCCCGTTACCCCAACATCAGTGATCACGGGTTGATCGGAGATCTGCAGACGGCTGCGCTCGTGTCGACGGACGGTACGGTGGACTGGTTCTGTTGTCCCCGCTTCGACTCGCCCAGCGTGTGCGCGTCCTTGCTCGATGCAGACCACGGCGGCTATTTCCGGGTCGGGCCCGACCGCGGCGATTACGTCAGTAAGCAGCTTTACTTCCCGGACACGGCACTGCTGATCACCAGGTTCATGACCCCGGATGGAGTCGGTGAGGTCTGCGACTTCATGCCCGTCGAATCGGGGGCGGCTACGGGCCGGCACCGGCTCGTGCGGCAGCTTCGGGTGGTGCGCGGCACTATGCGTTTCGTGATGGACTTCCAGCCGCGGTTCGACTATGCGCGCCAGCCGCACAAGCTGCAGCTGTCCGAGGACGGTGCCGTGTTCCAGGCCGGCGGCATGGAGCTGACGCTGCACACGGTCGGCACGCCGGGTACGTCGCTGGCGGATCAGGGCGCCACGGTGGAGCGCCAGGGTGACGGACTGCGGGCGGCGCGGACGCTGCGGGAAGGCCAGACCGGTGGCGTCGTGCTCGAGACGATGGGAGGCCGCCCCCGCCGGCTATCGCCAGAGGAGGTCCAGCGTCTCGCAGACGAGACCATTGGTTTCTGGCGCGGCTGGCTGCACCGTTCGTCCTACACCGGCCGCTGGCGGGAGATGGTGGCGCGCTCGGCGATGACGCTGAAGCTGATGACCTACGCGCCGACCGGCGCGGTCGTCGCCGCTCCCACCGCTGGGCTGCCCGAGCAGGCCGGCGGCGAACGGAACTGGGACTACAGGTACACCTGGATCAGGGACGGCTCGTTCTCCATTTACGCGCTGCTCGGGCTCGGCTTCGTGGAGGAGGCGGCCGCCTTCGGCGGCTGGCTGCGGGACCGCGCCGACGAATGGACGGGCGACGGCGGCCGCCCGCTGAAGATCATGTACCGCGTCGATGGCAGTTCCGATCTGGGCGAGGAGATCCTGGATCATTTCGAGGGCTGGCGCGGTTCACGCCCCGTGCGTATCGGCAACGGCGCCGCCGACCAGCTGCAGCTCGACATCTACGGTGAGGCGATGGACGCCATGTACCTCGCCGACACCCAGAGCATTCAGGCCGCGCACCAGGGCTGGCAGGATATCGCCCGCATGATCGACTGGGTGTGCGAGAACTGGGACCAGCCGGACGAGGGCATCTGGGAGACGCGCGGGGGCCGCAAGGATTTCACCTACGGACGGTTCCAGACCTGGGTCGCGCTGGACCGGGCCACCCGGATGGCAACGCGCCGGGGCCGCCCGGCGAACGTGCAGCGGTGGACCACCGAGCGCGACCGCGTCTACAACCAGATCATGGAACGCGGCTGGAACCCCACGATCCGCGCGTTCACCCAGGATTACAGCAGCGAGGTGCTCGACTCCTCGCTGCTGATGATGCCGCTGCAGGGCTTTGTGGCACCCCGCGACCCGATGTGGATCTCGACTCTTGAGGCCATGGACCGCGAGCTTGTCTCCGACAGCCTCGTCTACCGCTACAACCCGGCCGCCTCACCTGATGGGCTGGCCGGCGACGAGGGCACCTTCTCCCTGTGCACCTTCTGGTACGTGGAAGCCCTGGCGCGCGCCGGGCGGCTCGACGAGGCCAGGCTGACGTTCGAGAAGATGCACACCTACGCCAACCATCTCGGCCTGTACTCCGAGGAGATCGGCAGCACCGGCGAGCAGCTCGGCAACTTCCCGCAGGCCTTCAGCCACCTGGCGCTCATCAGCGCCGCGATCAACCTGGACTACCAGCTCGATCACGGCGCCGGGATGGCCGGGCCCGTCCTATCACGAGCACGCTGAACGGTAGCGGAAGGACGGAACATCATGGTCAACGCGGAGCGGCTGCGGCTGGCCGAGGCTGACACGGGCGGGGTTCCCTGGAGACGCTGGGGCCCGTACCTCAGCGAGCGGCAGTGGGGCACGGTACGCGAGGATTACGGCAGCGGCGACGACACGTGGTCGTACTTCCCGCACGGACAGGCCCGCTCCCGCGCCTACCGGAAAATGCTCTACAAGTATCCGCAGGCCGACCGCGGCGCCATCAGGCGGGCGGCAGCGGGCGGACGGACGGGGGCGGCGCGATGACCGGGTGGCCGGACCAGCCGGTGATCTACGAGATCAACACCGCGGTGTGGCTGGACGGGCTGTCCCGGGCGGCCGGGCGGCCGGTCACCTTGGCCGGAGTGGGAGCCACGGACTGGGACGCGGCCGTCCCGGCCGGGGTGGACGCGGTCTGGCTGATGGGAGTGTGGGCGCGAAGCCCGGCCGGGATAGCGCTGGCGAACGCCAATGCCGAGCTGCAGGCCTCGTTCGCCGACGCACTGCCGGACGTGCGGCGCGCCGATATCATCGGGTCGCCGTACTGCGTGCGCCGCTACGTAGCCGATGCGGGCTTCGGCGGCCCCGACGCCCTGGCCGTGGCGCGGACCGCCCTGGCGGCGCGCGGCGCGCGGCTGATCCTGGACTACGTGCCCAACCACGTCGCGCCGGATCACCCGTGGGTGACCAGCCGCCCGGACCTGTTCGTCCGCGGCGACGCGGACGACATCAAGGCCGACCCGGCAGGCTGGATGACCGCGGCCGGTCAAGTGCTGGCCCACGGCCGCGACCCGTACTTCCCGCCCTGGCCCGATGTGGTCCAGCTGGACGCGTTCTCCCCGGCCCTGCGCGCCGCGGCGGCGGAGACGCTGGCCGATATCGCCGGGCAGTGCGACGGGATCCGCTGCGACATGGCCATGCTGATGACCAACGGTGTCTTCGCCCGGACCTGGGGCGGCCGGACCGGACCCGCGCCGGACGCGGAGTTCTGGCCGTCCGTGCTCGGCAAGCTTCGCGCCCGGCACCCAGAGACGGTGATGATCGCCGAGGCCTACTGGGACATGGAGTGGGTGCTGCAGCAGCAGGGCTTCAACTTCTGCTACGACAAACGGCTCTATGACCGGATCATCAGCCAGGACGCCTCCGCCGTCCGCGGACACCTGCATGCAGACATGAGCTACCAGAACCGGCTGGTGCGCTTCCTGGAGAACCATGACGAACCCCGCATCGCCAGCTGCCTCCCGGCCGGCGCCGAACGGGCCGCGGCCGTGGCCATCGCCACGCTGCCCGGCGCGACCTTGTGGCACGAAGGACAATTCGAGGGCCGGCGCGTTCGGCCACCGGTATTCCTGTCCCGCCGCCCGGATGAACCTCCGGACGTTGAACTCGCCGACTGGTACCGCCGCCTGCTGGCCGCGATCGACAGCCACCAGGTGAGGGCTGGGGGGTGGCGGCTGCTGGAGGCCAGCGGCTGGCCCGACAACCAGTCCTGGGCCAACCTGGCCGCCTGGTCCTGGGCCGGGGACTTCGGCGGTGACCGGCACCTGGTCGTGGTCAACCTCTCCGGGCAGCCAGCCCAGGCGCGCATCCCGCTTGACGGGCCAAACCTCCCCGGGCGCAGCGGGCGGCTCACCGACATCCTCAGTCAGACCGTCTTCGAGCGGGACGGCGGCGAACTGGCCAGCCCCGGGCTGTTCGTCGACCTGGGACCGTGGCAGTTCCACCTGCTCGCCCTGCAATGATCCGCCACGGCCGGGGCGTGGCATCTGTGTTCAGCTGGCTGCCTGCCCTGCAGGCAGTCAGGTCCTACCGGCGTGAGTGGCTCGCCAAGGACGTCGTCGCGGGAGTTGTACTCACCGCGCTGCTGGTCTTGCAGGCATGCATAAGACAAAGCCACTCCCGACCGTACACGTCCCGCCGTGGTCGAGGTCGTCCGGACACCTGAGCGCGATTTCCCCCGCCATCCTGTACGCCAGCGACTCCATGGCCCCACATCTTGACGCGATCTCAGGAGATGACCAGATAGATACTGTCTGCGATGAGCCACAACCCGATGATCAGGCTCCCCACAATGATCACCTGGTCGGTGCGGGTGTTGATCCAGGTCCGGAATCTGGCCAGGAGCGCCCTGCTCTGGCCCGGCCTGATAATGGCATAGATCTCCATGGCCAGGTAGGACGATGAGGCCAGGACACAGTACCCGAGCAGCGCAAGGAAGCTCTCCCAGCTAGACAGCTTGGCCTCCAGTACGGTGGCCGCGCCCGCGCCGATCAGCGCCCAGGGCTGCAGCGTCGGAGCCAGGACCATGGCGAACCACGGGGACATGCCGTCCACATGCTCCTGCCACTTCGGCGGCTTCTTCGGTGGCTTGGGCCGGCCCCTGGCCCCGATGTGCCGGACCGCGATCACGACCAGGACGGCGCCGAGCGCGATCTTGACCGACAGCGATGCCAGGGAGGGCGCCGTGCTCGGCTTGGGCGGGTTATTGCCGGTGGCCACCACGGTGACGGTGACCACGATGGCCAGGGATACCAGCCACCCGAACACGAAGGCCGCGCCCTTCCAAACGCCGCGCTTGGAGGGCAGCACAACCATGAATGCCGTCAGCGGCAGCGGATCGAGCGTTACCGCCAAGCCGATCAGGATCAGGTTAAGGGCCACGCCGCCTCGCCAGTCTCACCTGGACCATCTGGCTCACGTCCGCTCGGCCGCTGCCTCACTGCCGGGCCCGCGCCGATCACCACCACGTCGTGGCGGCTGTTCACGCAAAACCGGCAAGAGGCGTGACTTATCTCCGTCCATCCACAGGGCGCCTACCGTCCAATTCTGTAATCTGCGAATGAACTGGGGATCACCCATCAACGGGTGAGCCTGGGAACAAGGCACCAGAACCAGGGCATCGCCCGGAGTCCTTGGCGTTCCTACGGTCGCCCGACGGCCGCCGGTGGGCGGCTGCATTCCGGCGGATTCGCGTGACGGCCGGGTAGCCCAATTGGAAGCCTAACTGGCAGCCAACGGTCACAGGCGCCAGCCACACCCAGACTCATTGAGCCACATAACACCTGTTCAGACGGCACATCCAGACCCGTCTAGCATCACCCAGCCACGCTACTGAATCGCCTGATACTCAAACAGGTCCACTCTTAGTCTCCACTGTTTCTGCTGCTCATAGCGGCAGCGCGAAGAACTCGGCGCTCGCGTCGGCCAGCTCCGCCACCAGCCCGGCCGGCACACCATGGAATCCGGCCTGTGGCTGCTCTGCCCCGGCCCAACCCCGAGGTCAGACTTGGCGACCGCGCCGTGGCCGCCACCTTGACGCCGCCGCACAGGCCAGGCGAGAGGCACCGCTCGTTCAGCTGGATTCACAGGGTAACGTCAAGCCCGGTTCCGGCCCGTGACCATCATCGGGTGAGCTGACTCTCAGCTCGTCAGGCCCTGGCTCTCCGCGACTTCCCGGCCGAGCTCGGACCGGACCCAGGCGACGATATCCGTGGTGCGCGCGCCCGGGGTGAAGATCCTGGCCACGCCCAGTGCCTGCAGCTCCTGGATGTCCGCCTCGGGGATGATGCCGCCGCCGAAGACCACGATGTCCTGGGCGCCGCGCTCCTTGAGCAGGTCGATGACCCGGCGGAACAGCGTCATGTGCGCCCCGGACAGGATGGACAGGCCCACCGCGTCCACGTCTTCCTGGATGGCGGCGGCCACGACCTGCTCCGGGGTCTGGTGCAACCCGGTGTAAATGACCTCGACCCCGGCGTCGCGCAGCGCCCGGGCCACCACCTTGGCCCCGCGGTCATGGCCGTCGAGCCCAGCCTTCGCGACAATCACCCGGATCTTGCCCATGCTGCCAAGGGTAACCTGGTGGCCCGCCCGCTGAGCACTGATGCGTGACCGCTCAGTCCAGGCAGGGTCAGTCCGGCAGGGTCAGTCCGGCAGGGTCAGTCCACGCAGGGGATGCCGTTCTTGGCGTTGACCGCGCCGCCCTGCGCGCCGGTGGTCGGGATGGGCACCGGCGAGCTCGACGGGGTGGCCGAGCCGGCGACCTCAGCCAGCGTGGCGTCGGCGCCGAGCAGCAGCTCGACGTGCCCGGCGGCCACCGAGGAGCTCGCTGCCGCGGTCACGCCGAACAGCGACGCGATCTTGGCCGCGGCAGCCGAGGAGCCGGTGCCGTACACGACTTCGGTCGTGGTCAGCGCGCTGGTCGCGTTGGCGATCTGCCCGGCCTTATACCCCTGCTTGACCAGCGCCGCGGAGACCAGGGCGGCCAGGCCCGGGGTGTTACCGCCGTTGTAGACGTCGACCGTGGTCTGGCCGGCATCCGCCGTGGCGGCGCTGGACGTCGCGGGCTTGGGGCTCGGCGAGACCGGCGCCGGGTAGAACGTCTCCTGCACGAGCTGCTTGATATAGGACGGGTTGACGATGTTGACGTCCTGGCCGCCGATGACCGAGTAGTTCTCGATGGGCAGCGTGCGGAAGGTGATGTCGCCGCTGCTGATGTTGCGCATCTCGGACACGAAGTCGAGCAGGTTCCAGCCGGCGTCGGTGATCACGTACTGCTTGGCCACCGACAGCAGGGCCTGGACCTTGGTCAGGTCGTCGAGCACGCCGTCGGACCGGAGCTGCTCGAGCACCGAGTCGAGGAACGCCTGCTGGCGGTGGGTACGGTCCAGGTCGCCGTTGGGCAGGCCGTCGCGCTGGCGGACGAAAGCCAGCGCCAGCTTCGGGCTGAGGTGCTGGTAGCCGGCGTGCGTGGCATAAAAGCCTGAGTTGGGATCCAGCGGCACCGGGTGGTTGAGGCAGACCTCCACCCCGCCCAGGACCTTGGCCAGCTCGTAGAACCCGTCCAGGTTGATCTCGGCGAAGTGATCGATATGCACCCCGGTGAGCGCCTCCACGGTGGCCACCGCGGCCGCGCGGCCCGCCTCGTTGCCGTCGAAGGCCAGCTGGTCCTGGCTGATGCCCGGTTCCTGCTGCTGCACCTGGGACTCGCGTGCGGCCAGGGACACGCCGTAGGCCTGGTCGATCTTGCCGATCTGCTGGCTGCCGAGCGTGTCGGCGAAGTTGACCCAGTCGTCGCGCGGGATAGAGAAGCCGACCGCCTTCTTGCCGCCCGCCGGGATGTGGATCAGGATCAGCGTGTTGGTGTCGTTGCCGCCGCAGCCGTCCTCGATCTCCTGCCTGTTGCACGCGTGCAGGGCCTCGAGCACGTCGTCGGGCAGGATGTTGCCGTTCCAGTCGGTGCGGCTCTCCAGGCCCATCAGCAAGATGTTCTGCGCGCCGATGGACGGGCCGCTGACGATCGCGTGCGAGCCGCCGATGCTGCTCACGTCTTTGACTACAAAGTAGGAAAAACCGCTGATGGCCAGGATCAGCGCAGCGGCCACGCAGCTCAAGGCATATCCGGCCTTTCCGGCAGCCCCCCACAGCGAAGCCGGCGAGCCTGGTTTAACCATCGCATCTTTCCTCAGGAGCCCCAGGTCTGGATCGGAACGTCGGGTGGAAGCCTACCTTCAGGGCCCCGGTACCAGTGCGCAACGACTAACATCCAAAGCACATATGAGCAATCCACAGTGGCGCGATGAACGTCCGGATGTGCCGTACGACGGCGTGCCCGGCCGGGCACCGCGCGACCGCGAGGCGCGGTCCTGGCCCGGCGGTTCGGCACCGGACCGGCAGGCTCCAGGGACCGGCCGAAGCCCTAACGGCGCAGGTCAGGCGGGTGGGAGCTGGGGCGATCCACGGCGCATCGATCCCTGGCGGCTGGACGGCGCCCGGGGTGGCGGCGAGCTCGCGCCGGCCGGTCCGGGCGGCAGCGGGTGGCCCCCGCCGCGGCCCGGCGATCCGGTCGGCCGGGGGCCGGGAAGCGGCGCCGCGACACGCCGGCCGCCGGCCCAGCCCGACCTCACCCAGCCCGGAGCGGTCCGGCCCGGAGCGGTCCAGCCCGAAGCGGTCCAGCCCGGAGCGGTCCAGCCCGAAGCGGTCCGGCCCTGGCCCGGCCAGCCCTGGCCGGACGGCCAGCCGACCGTGCCCCGCGATGCCCGTGGGCCACAGGGAAGCCGCGGGGCTATCGGGCCCGGCGGGAGCAGCAGGGCCGCGGGAGTTGACGGGACCGGCGGGTCCTGGCCGCCGGGAGGCGCGCGGGGACCGGCGGGCGCGCCGGACGCGCGGAGTTTCCCCAAGCTACAACAGGCACCTGGCGCCAGCGGATCGCGAGGCGTACGCGAGTCCGGGGGATCGCAGAGACCGGGTGGCTGGGGCTCGCTGCGCGGGGGCCTCGGGATCGGCATCATCGCCGCCGCCGCCATGATCGGCGCGGTCGCCACCGTCGTGACCGGCCGGCAGCCGGGCACGGTGCTCGGCGCGGCCGTACTGGCCGGGACCGTGGCCGCCGCGCTGACCATCCAGCCGCGTGCGGGCCGCATGATCTTTCCCGCGCCCGCGCTGTGCTACCTGATCGCCGCGCTGGCGGCCGGGGTCAGCTACGACCGTTCCGCGGACCGGACCGCGCTGGCCATCGACGCGGCCCAGTGGATTGCCAGCGGATTCTTCCTCATGGCGCTGGCCACCGTGCTGGCCATCGCGATCGTCGTCGCCCGCTGGCTGCTCCAGCGCCACAGCGGTCGCGGCCCGGCCGAACCGGACTGGTCCAGGCCCAGGGGGTCCCGGCGGCCGGATCCGACCACCAGGACGGGCTTGCGGGACGAGCAGGATACCGGCGGGTGGGGCGACCCCGGGACGCCGGCCACCCAGCGTATGCCGCGCCCGCCGCTGCGGCCCGGCCCGCAGGGGACCGACCAGCGCCCCGATCAGCGTACCGGGCTGCGCCCGGACCAGCGTCCCGGCCAGCCCACGGTGCCGCGACCCGGGGCGCGGCCCGGACCCTACAACTTCTCCAGCGGGGCGTAGCGCAGCACGAGGTGCTTGACCCCGTAGTCGCCGCCGAAGTCGATCTTGGCCTCGGCCTGGTCGCCGTGTCCCTCGGTGGACACCACGGTGCCGAGGCCGAACTTGTCGTGGGTGACCATGTCCCCGGGCGACAGCGACGGCACCGGACGGTTCCCCGGTGACCGGGTGCCCGCCCGGCTGGCCATCCGCTCCTGCGCCGGAGTGGCCGACGAGTGCGCGGCCTTGGCGTCCCGCCGCCACTCGATCAGGCCGGCCGGGATCTCGCTGAGGAACCTGGACTGCTGGTGGAACGAGGGACGGCCCCACCAGTTCCTGGCCACCGCGCGGGTCAGGTACAGACGCTGCATGGCCCGGGTGATGCCGACGTAGGCCAGCCTGCGCTCCTCTTCCAGTTCCTTGGCGTTGGTCAGCGACCGCTGGTGCGGGAACACCTCTTCTTCCAGCCCGGTCAGGAACACCACGGGGAACTCCAGGCCCTTGGCCGTGTGCAGGGTCATCAGCGTGACCAGGCCGCCGTGCTCCTCCCCTTCGGGGATCTCGTCGGCGTCGGCGACCAGGGACACCTGCTCGAGGAACTCGGCCAGCGTCCCGTCGTCACGGGAGCCGTCGAACTCGCGGGCCACCGACACCAGTTCCTCGAGGTTTTCCACCCGGCTGGCGTCCTGCAGGTCGGAGGAGGACTCCAGGGACTCTATATATCCGGTGCGCTCCAGCACCGCCTCGGCCAGCTCGGCCACCGGAGCGTCGGCGGCCAGTTCCCGCAGGCCGCCGATGAGCGCGTTGAAGCCGGCGATGGCGGCGGCCGAGCGGGCCGCCAGCCCGGGCACGTCGGCCGGGCGGGCCAGGGCCGCGGCGAAGGTGATCCGCTCCCGGGCCGCGAACGCGGCCACGTACTCCTCGGCCCGGTCCCCGATGCCCCGCTTGGGCACGTTCAGCACCCGGCGCAGCGACACCTCGTCCGCCGGGTTGGCGATCAGCCGCAGGTAGGCCAGCAGGTCGCGCACCTCGCGCCGCTCGTAGAACCGGACCCCGCCGACCACGCGGTAGGGCAGCCCGACCCGGATGAACACTTCCTCGAACACCCGGGACTGCGCGTTCGTCCGGTAGAAGACCGCCACCTGGCCAGGGGTGGCCTGGCCGGCGTCGGCCAGCCGGTCCACCTCCTCGGCCACGAACGCCGCCTCGTCGTGCTCGCTGTCGGCCACGTAGCCCACGATCGGCGGGCCCGAACCCTGATCGGACCACAGGTTCTTGGGCTTGCGGCCCTGGTTCTGTGACACCACGGCGTTGGCGGCGGCCAGGATGTTCTGGGTGGAGCGGTAGTTCTGCTCCAGCAGGATGACGGTGGCGTCCGGGTAGTCCTGCTCGAATTCCACGATGTTGCGTATGGTCGCGCCGCGGAAGGCGTAGATCGACTGGTCGGCGTCGCCGACCACGCACAGCTCGGCGGGCGGCAGCGGTTCCGCGGTGCGGTCAGCAGGCTCCGTTCGGCCGGAAAAAAGCGGAGCACCACCCGAGACCAGTTCCCTGACCAGGACGTACTGAGCGTGATTGGTGTCCTGGTACTCATCCACGAGCACGTGCCGGAACCGGCGGCGGTACTGCTCGGCGACGTCGGGCAGGGCCTGGAGCAGGTTGACCGTGACCATGATCAGGTCGTCGAAGTCCATCGCGCCCGCCGCGTGCAGGCGGCGCTGGTACTCGCCGTAGGCCTCGGCCAGGGCCTTGTCCCGGACGGTCCTGGCCTGGGCGGCGAACGTCTCGTGGTCGATCAGCTCGTTCTTCAGGTTGGACACCTGGGCGGCCATCGCCTTGGGCGGGAACTGCTTAGCGTCCAGCTCCAGCTCGCGGCAGGTCAGCGCCATCAGGCGCTGCGAGTCGGCCTGATCGTAGATGGAAAACGAGGACGGGTAGCCAAACCGCTTCGCCTCTCGGCGCAGGATGCGCACGCAGGCCGAGTGGAAGGTCATCACCCACATCGACCTAGCCCGCGGGCCGACCAGCGCGCCCACCCGGGCCGCCATCTCCCCGGCCGCCTTGTTGGTGAAGGTGATGGCCAGGATCTCGTGCGGAGCCACGTCGCGCGCGGCGAGCAGGTAGGCGATCCGGTGGGTGAGCACCCGGGTCTTGCCCGAGCCCGCGCCCGCCACGATAAGCAGCGGGCCGCCCTCGTGCACGACGGCAGCGCGCTGCTGGGGATTGAGTCCGTCCAGGAGGGCGTCGATCGCGAGAGCGGCCACCTGCATAGCGTAGGCGGTCGCACCGACAAACGCGGTTATGCAACTGCCGCCGCGGCGGCAATCGCCCGTACCACAAGGCGTCACGTGTCAAAGACCAGCGAATACGCCTTTCTATAGATCAACTGGTCACGCACCGGGATATCGGGAGATATATCTTTCTTCAGCTCCGGACGATGACTGTTATGGGCTATTCTGGCCGTCTTGACCGTTAGCGGGATGCGACCGGGGGGACCGCATGCCGACGCCGTTGAACTATGGGAGTGGCATGGGATCGCGTGGCCGGTCCATTCGGCTCCGAATCTATTTTCTGGTGGCGATCCCGCTCGTCGCCATGGTCGGGCTGCTCGCCTACGTGGCGGGCACCTCCATCAACAACGCCATCAACCTGGACCGCGCCCCGAACCTGATCAACGCGACCGCGCTGCCCGCGGCCAAGTTCGGCACCTTCCTGCAGGCCGAGCGCGCCGCCGCGGTGGTCTACCTGTTCCAGCCGGACGCGGCCAACCTGCAGGCCTACGAGACGGCCATCACCAAGACCGACCAGAACGAGCCGGCCTTCACCTCGGCCATGACCTCGGCCGCGACGGTCAGCACCGAGACCCCGGCCGAAGCCAAAGCGATCAGCGGCATCATCAGCAGCCTGAGCCAGCTCACCGCGCTGCGGGCCGGGGTCAAGGCCCGGGCGCTGAGCCCGCTGGACGCGCTCGAGCTGTACAGCCAGGGGCTGGCCGCACAGCCCAAGCTGTTCCTGATCGAGGCCAACAGCGTGGCCGGCAGCCAGCTGGGCCAGGCGATCGGGCTGATCGCCACCGTGCAGGCCAGAGAGCAGCTCTCGGAGGAGGACGCGCTGCTGGCCGGGATGCTGGCCGGCCTGCAGACCACCACCCAGGACCGCATCGCGTTCACCGACATGGCCGCCACCAGGCAGGCCAGCACGCAGTACGCCGATTACATCCTGAGCCCGGCCAACCTGGCCATCTACAATGCCGCGCTGACCGGGTCCGGACCCATGCAGACGGATCTGACCGGCATCGAGCAGGCCATCGCGGCGGGCGAGCCGGCGCAGGAGCTTGGCCTCGGCCTGCCCCAGTGGCAGCAGCTGGCCGGCGCGCTGCTGCAGGACGACTACAACGGCGGCGTCGCGGTGGCGGGCGCCATCCTGGTCGCGGACCACCAGATCAGCCACAGCGCGTGGGTCAAGGTCGCCGTCACCAGCGGCATCGCCCTGCTCGGGCTGCTCATCACCATCCTGGTCACCACCCTGGTCGGCCGCGGCATCATCCGCCGCCTGCGTGGGCTCGAGCGCTCCGCCCTGACCCTGGCCGAGACACAGCTGCCGGACGTGATCGCCCGGCTGCGGCGCAGCGAGGACGTTGACCCGGCGGCCGAGGCGCCGCCGCTGCGAGTAGGCCCCGGTTCTAATGACCGGGATGAGATCGGCCGGGTCGGCCAGGCCTTCGACCTGGTCCGGCAGACCGCCATCCGGGCCGCGGTGGACGAGGCCAAGCTGCGGCGCGGGCTCAACGACGTGTTCCGCAGCCTGGCCCGGCGCAGCCAGTCGCTGCTGCACCGGCAGCTGGCCCTGCTGGATCAGATGGAGCGGCGGGCCACCGACCCCGAGGCGCTCGATGACCTGTTCCGCCTCGATCACCTCACCACCCGCATGCGCCGCCACGCCGAAGGCCTGGTCATCCTGGCCGGCGCGCCCCCGGGCCGAGGCTGGAGCAGCCCGGTCCGCATGGTAGACGTGATGCGCGGCGCCATCGCCGAGGTCGAGGACTACGCCCGGGTCTCGGTGGCGACCCGGAGCCAGGCCGCGCTGGCTGGTTCGGCCGTGGCCGACGTCATCCACCTGCTGGCCGAGCTCATCGAGAACGCCACCACGCTGTCGCCGCCCTACACCTCGGTGCGGGTCTCCGGGGATACGGTGGCCAACGGGTTCGCGATCGAGGTCGAGGACCGCGGCCTGGGCATGAGCCCGCCGCGGCTGGACGAGCTGAACGAGCGGCTGGCCCGCCCGCCGGAGTTCAACCCGTCCGACAGCGAGCAGCTCGGCCTGTTCGTGGTGGGCCAGCTGGCCAAGCGGCACGGCATCCGGGTCACGCTCAAGGTCTCGGCCTACGGCGGCACGGCGGCTGTGGTGCTCATCCCGCAGCACCTGGTGGTCACCGAGGAGGCATTCCGGGCCGGACTGCCCGGGGAGCCGACGGCGATCAGCCTGGCGCCTTCGGCGACGAACGGCAATCACGCGGCCGAGGAACTGGCCGGGTCGGCCAGCTTCCTGGCCCTGCGCGGCGCGCCGGAACTCAGCCCGGGCGTGCGGCCGGACGCTCCCGGGCCGCGCATCCCCGGGCTGCTGCGGCGCTCGCCGGGCGGCCCGTCCGGACCGCCGGGCGAGGGTCAGGCCCGCGGGGCGCGTCACGCGGCGGGCCGGGTTCCGGGGAACACGGGACCCGAGCCCGAGCCTGACCTGCTGCCCCGCAGGTACCGCGACGAGGCGGCTGGGCCGGGGATCGCCCCAGGTTCCGGTGCCGGGTCCGGGGCCGGGCTGGCCGCCGGTGCGGCCCATGGCGCCGGTGCGGCCCATGGCGCCGGGGCGGCCAGCGGGACCGACACGGCCTTCGAGACGGGCGCGGCGAACGGGACGGACACGCCAACGGGGCCGGCGGTGGGCGCCGGGTCGACGGCCGGCGAGGATCGGGCCGGCTTCGATGTGTTCACGCCGCGCAGGCGCGGCGGCGAGCCCGGGGAACCGCCGCCCCCGGCTGCGCCGGCCGCTCCCCCGGCGCCGGCTGCTCCGGCTTCGCCCGCGGATGCGGGTCCGGACCGGGTGCCCGAGGCGGCGTCCTACGTTGCCTCGCCGACGTTCCCTGACACCGGTACCGCGCCGTACCAGGCTCCCGCGGCGTATCCGCCGGGCGGCACCGCGCCCTATCAGGGCCAGCCGGCGCCGTTCCCCGGCTGGACCGGCCGCAGCGTCGCGGGCGAGCCGGCCGGCACGCTACCGCCTGGTGCGGGGCCCGGTGGCGCGGCACGCCTCAGTACCCCGGCAGGGCCCGCCACCCCGATGACCCCGGTGGCCTCGCCCCGGACCGGGAAGCCGTCCGGCCCGCCCTGGGAATTGTCCCGCCAGACCGGCCCGCTGCCCGTGCCCGGTGTACCCGTAATGCCCGGAGTGCCCGGCGGCGGAGATCCGGGCGGCGAGGGTCCCGCCCCGGTCAGCGACGGCGAGGGGAGCGGGCTCCCCCGGCGGGTCAAGCAGGCCAACCTGGCTCCCCAGCTCCGGGCTAACCCGCCCGGCCGCTTTTCCTCGTCGGCCGCACCGCAGGCCGGTCCGCCAGGCCCGTCCGGTCCGCCAGGCCCGTCCGGCCCGCAAGGCCCGTCCGGCCCGCAAGGCCCGTCCGGCCCGGCCGGCGGACCGTCGCCAGCCGAGATCCGCCGGACCATGTCCGCGCTGCAACGCGGCTGGCAGGAGGGACGCGCGCAGCGCGGGCCAGGGCAGGCCAGCCCGGCCGAGGGGCAGCCGCCAGCAGCAGACCAGCCACCTGGGGCCTCCGATGGAACCTGATATCGGCACTACCCGCCGCGGCGGCCAGCTTGACTGGCTGCTCGACGACCTGGTGCAGCGCGTCCCCGAGATCACCAAGGCCGTCATCCTGTCGCAGGACGGCATGACGCTGGGCGCCTCGAACACGCTCGGCCGCGACGACGCCGAACATCTCGCCGCTCTCGCCGCCGGCTTCCAGTCCCTGGCCCGCGGGGCCGGGCAGCATTTCGGCGGCGGCAACGCCCGGCAGACCATCATCGAGATGGAGGCGGGCTTCCTGCTCGTGACCGAGGCCGGCAGCGGAACCTGCCTGGCGGTCATCACCGGTCCGGGCGCCGACCTCGGACTGGTCGCCTATGAGATGGCCGTCATGGTCCGGCGGTCCGCCGAGCACATCCAGGTCAACACGCGGGCGACCGCGCTGCGCGGCTGGGACTGATGGGTCATGCCGTCCAACGACGAACGGTGGCTGGATGCCGAGGCCGGCCCGGTGGTCCGGCCCTACGCGCTGACCCAGGGCCGGACCAGGCACGCCGGCGACTCGTTCGACCTGGTGGCCACCGTGATCGCCACGCGGTCCTTCGCCGACCCGGCCCTGCTGGCGCCCGAGCACATCAGCGTGCTCCAGCTGGCCCGGACCCCCACCACCGTCGCGGACATCGCCTCCGACGTCGACCTCCCGCTGGGTGTCGTCCGCATCATCCTCGCTGACCTGCGAGAACTCGGCCTCATCGCGATCAGCACCCCGGTTGTGATGGCGGAGAGGATCGACCGGCACACTCTCAGGGAGGTCCTTAATGGACTACGGGGTCTCTGACACCGCCCGCGGGAACCTCAACCGCCCAGCCCAGTACCGGGCCATCAAGATATTGCTGGCCGGGGGCTTCGGAGTGGGCAAGACCACGCTCGTCGGAGCCGTGAGCGAGATCAGGCCGCTGCGCACGGAGGAACCGCTGACCGAGGGCAGCCTCGGCACGGACAGCACGGCCGGCGTCGAGGGCAAGACGACCACGACGGTGGCCATGGACTTCGGCCGGATCAGCCTGCGCCGTGATCTGGTGCTCTACCTGTTCGGCACCCCGGGCCAGCAGCGGTTCTGGTTCATGTGGGACGAGCTCGCCATCGGGGCGCTCGGGGCGGTGGTGCTGGCCGACACCAGGCGGCTGGCCGACAGCTTCCCGGCCATCGACTACTTCGAACGCAGGCAGATACCGTTCATCGTCGCCCTCAACTGCTTCGACGGGGCCCGCCGGTATGACATCGAGGACGTCAGGTCCGCCCTGGACCTGGAGCCCGACCTGCCGATCGTCCTGTGTGACGCGCGCAGCAAGGAGTCGGCCAAGCAGGTGCTGATCGCCCTGGTCGAGCACGTCCTGGTGAGCGCGGCCGAGCAGCCCATGTCGGGTATCGCTTAGTCAGGGTTCGCCCAGTCACGGATCGCCCAGTCACGGATCGCCCAGTCACGGATCGCCCAGTCACGGATCGCCCAGTCAGGGATCACGCAATCAGGGATCGCGCAGCACGGCCCACACGGCCTTGCCGTGGCCGGCGATGGGGCTCCAGCCCCACACGTGACTGAGCGCGCCGACGATCTGGAGGCCGCGTCCGCTCTCCCCGCCCCAGTCGGGCTGCCGGGGGACCGGCGTCTCGTTCCCGGGATCGACCACGGCCAGCATGACCTCTCCCGCCCGGCGCAGCATGCACAGCCGCAGCACGGTCCCGTTCGCGCCCGGATTGCCCCGGGTCATCCCGGGCCGGGTGCCATGCAGGACAGCGTTGACGACAAGCTCGTCAACGATCATCTCCGCGTCGTCGGCCAGCGCCTCCAGGCCCCAGCAGGTCAGCAGTTCCCTGACGAACCGCCGGGCGGTCCTGGCCTCCTCGGGCCGGGCGTTCAGCGCCCGGGTCGTGACCGCGGGAGTTTCCCACCACGCAGACGGCACCGGAAGCAGGCGCGGCATGCCGTCAGCCACCGGGGACCACGAGACATTTGCCTCGTCGTCGTCATCCCCGCTACCTGTCGCAATACTGAGGTGCGCCAACCCAACAACTTCCTGCATGTCACTGGGCCAGAACCCGTGCCCATCACCTTATTAACTGCGTGCCTGAAGCCATGCTGCCTGATATATTAAGCAAATGCAAGACCAAATGCACGTTCATTAGCTCTGTGCACAGGTCTCTCGATAGGGCGCACGGGGGGCAGCAGACAGTTGAAACGCATTCAGGCACTCGATCACCAGCTGCTAACAACAGGTTACAGTGAGCGATACCACCGGGGCCAGAGGTGCGTGGATCTGTCGGAAGGGGATATCGATGTCCACCATCTATAACGGCATGCCCGCGGAAGAACTCGGACAGGTGGGCTGGCTGAAGAGCCAGCACAGCAACCCGAACGGCGCGTGCGTGGAACTGGCCGCGCTGCCGAGCGGCGAGATCGCCATGCGCAACTCGCGTTTCCCGGTCGGCCCTGTCCTGCTCTACACTCAGGCAGAGATCATCGCATTCCTGGCAGGAGCCAAGGATGGCGAATTCGACCACATAGTGGGAGAAGTAGCCAGCTTACTCGTCAGCAGCACTGCTGCCGGCCGGCACGCAGCGACACATCACTAACAGACCGACAAAGCAGACCCTCGCGACCTGCGAGAACACGGAGAGATCAGGACTTCTGTTTGAATTGCCGCAGAAGCCCCTTTCGCTGCCGTGAGGGCACATGGGAGACTGGTCCACACCCGCCAGGCTCATAGTGCAACTATGCAAGGAGTGCCGATGGTCTCGTCTGAAGACTCGGCCTGGGACGTTCCTCCCAGCATTTTCGGCACGCGCGCCGGCGGCCCGACGGTCCAGCGCCTGGTGCTCGGGGGTCAGCTGCACCGGCTTCGTGAGTCTCGCGGGATCAGCGCCGAGCAGGCCGCCGAGGCCATCAGGGGCTCCCACTCCAAGATCAGCCGGATGGAGCACGGCCGGGTCGGCTTCAAGGAACGGGACGTCAGCGACCTGCTCACGCTGTACGGCGTCACCGACGGAGAAGAGCGCGCCGCCCTGCTGAACCTGGCCCGCGAGGCGAACACGCCTGGCTGGTGGCACGCCTACTCCGACATCCTGCCCACCTGGCTCGAGGCTTATGTGGGCCTGGAAGCTGCCGCCTCCGTCATCCGGACCTACGAGGTCCAGTTCGTCCCCGGCCTGCTGCAGACCGAGGACTACGCCCGGGCCCTGATCCGCCTGGGCTCGGCGGCCAGCGAAGATGAGATCCGCCGCCGCACCGAACTGCGGGTCAGCCGCCAGGAGGTCCTGCGCGGCCCGAACCCGCCCCAGCTGTGGGCCGTGGTCGACGAAGGCGCGCTGCGCCGCCCGGTCGGGGGCCGCGAGGTCGTGCTCGAGCAGCTGCGGCACCTGGTCCAGATGGCTGACCATCCCGCGGTGACGCTGCAGATTCTGCCGTTCCACGCGGGCCCGCATGCCGCCATGGGCGGCCCGTTCACCATCCTCCGCTTCGCCGAGCCCGACCTGCACGACGTGGTCTACATCGAGCAGCTGACCAGCGCGCTGTACCTGGACAAGCCCTCCGAGGTGGACAGCTACCTCGAGGTCATGGAGCAGCTGTGCCTGCAGGCCGAGCCCGCGGGCAACACGGTCAAGCTGCTCAACCAGATCCTGGCCGACATCTAAGCCGGGCAGCTAGGCGCGGGCGCCTGGGCGCGCTCAGGCGGTGTCGAGTACCTGGAACGCCTCGGCCAGCCGACCCTCGGGCAGACCGCCTTGCGCCGCGGTCCGGGCCAGCCTCTCCCTGAGCATCTGCTCCAGATCGTCCCGGTGACCGGTCTGCGTCTCGTGCGCCCGCAGGGCCGCCACCTTCCGCGGGAACGTGCCGGTCACGTCCACGTAGTGCGTCGGTGACGGTCCGCCCGCGATCCAGACCTCGCGGACCGTCCAGGCCTCCAGGCCCTCCTCGGCCCGCAGCTCGGGAAACGCGAACGGGTTGCGCGCGTCCGGGTAGACGGCATCCAGCGTGGCCGAGCCGACCGCGCGGTGGTCCGGGTGGCTGGTGCCCAGCCGCGCGTAGTTCCGCTCCGGGCTCGAGCAGAGCACCCGGTCCGGGCGGACCTGCCTGATCACCCGGGCCAGGTCGCGGCGCAGGCCGATGGTGGCCTCCACCCGGCCGTCCGGGTAGCCGAGGAAACGGACGTCGCTCACGCCCACGCACTTGGCCGCGGCGATCTGCTCGGCCTGGCGCAGCGCCGCCATCTTGGCCCGCGGGGTGTCCTCGTCGAACCCGCCCGCGTCCCCGGCGGTCACCAGGCAGTAGACCACCTCGATGCCCGCGTCGGTCCACTGCGCGACCGTGCCGGCCGCGCCGAAGTCCACGTCGTCGGGATGGGCGGTGATGGACAGGATCCGGGCGATATCGGCGTCGGCTGGCACGTCCGCCATCCTAACCGGGCTCGCCCGGGCCGCGGCCAGCGCGGGGCGGGCCGCCCGGACCCGATCCGTCCGCGCCACGTCCCGTCGTCATTTGTCCGAACGGGCCGTGGTTCTCGCGTCCGCAGCCGCGGAGCCAGTCAGCTCTGGTCGGGGACCAGGGTGGGGGTGGACCGGGTCAGGGTCTGCTTGCGGAAGAACGCGGGCGCGGTCACCCGCATGTAGATGAATCCCGCCAGGCCGACGAGGGCGGCCGCGAGGGCGATCAGGAAGATCCCGCCGATGTGCCAGTGCAGGCCCGGGATGGTCCAGCTGGTGTAGCTGTTGCTCGCCACCCAGTCACTTTGCAGCGCGTAGATGCCGGCCGCCCACATGATCAGCGCGCCCAGCAACGGCAGGATGCCCTTCATGAACAGGTTCCTGGTGCTGCTGGTCAGCACGCGGCGGTAGTACCAGACGCAGGAGAAGGCGGTCAGCCCGTAGTAGAAGGCGATGTAGAGCCCGATCGCGGTGACCGCGTCGCCGATCATGTTGCCGCCCGCGAAGTAGTTCAGCGGGATGTACAGGGCGATCGAGATGAGGCCCATCACGACGGTGGACACGGTGGGCGTCAGGTACTTGGGGTGGATCTTGGCGAACGCCGCGGGAATGGCCTTGTAGGTCGCCATCGACAAGGTGGTGCGGGCCGTGGGCAGGATCGTGGTCTGGGTGGAGGCCGAGGCGGAGGTGAGCACCATCAGGATCAGGAGCCGGGACAGGAAGGTGCCAAAGCCGCCCCCGCCGAAGATCGCGCTGCCCAGTATGGACAGGACGTCGAACTGGTTGGCGGAGTTGCCCAGGCCGATTCCGCTGGTCCCCGTGCCGGCGAAGGCCTGCACCGCAAAGATGACGATCGCGTAGGTGATGAGCAGCATGACGGTCGAGATGATCGCGGCCTGGCCGGGGGTCTTGGCCTTGTCCTTGGTTTCCTCGTTGACCGAGACCGCGGTGTCCCAGCCCCAGTAGATGAACAGCATGAGGATAATGCCGCTGATGAAGGCCGACAGGCTCAGGTGGGTCGGCAGCAGCCAGCCGAAGCTCGGCGTGATCGAGCCTTTCGGGTGGTGCCCGTTGCCGACCCGGACCAGCGCGGTGACCGAGAGCACGAGCAGCATGATGATCTCGATGGTCAGCAGGATGCGCTGGAACCAGGCCGAGACCTCGATGCCGCGGTAGCAGATGTAGGACATGGCCACGATCCAGCCGATGCCGACCAGCAGCACCTGCCACGCGGTCGCGTTCTGGCCGACGCCGTTCGCGCCGAACAGCAGGAACACGTACTGCCCGGCCACCTGGGCCAGGCTGGCCATGACCAGGACGTCGGCCGCCACGATGGCCCAGCCGCCCGCCCATCCGGTCTTCGGCCCGAACGCCCGCGTGCCCCAGGTGAACGTCGTCCCGCAGTCCGGGTCGGCCTTGTTCATCTCGCTGTACCCGATCGAGCACAGCAGCATGGGGATGAAGGCCAGCACCGCGACCGCGGGGGACTTGAGGCCGACGGCGGCCACCACGAAGAACAGCGTCGCCGCGAGGCTGTAGGCCGGAGCGGTCGACGCCACCCCCATGACGACGCTGGAGACCAGGCCGAGCGCCCCGCTCTTCAGGCCCTTGTCTTCGTACTGCTCGGTGGGTTGGGCCGGCGCAGTGGTGGCCATCTTTCACCCTCCTGGCTGGGACCCGGCACGGCCGGGCCGGGCACGCGGTCCGCCCCATCGGCCGGACCCGTTGCCGCGATTTGAGTGCGTGGGCGCGACGACCACGTCAGCACCTCTAATATCGTACGGTTCTAGCACAAAAGCCGCATACCAGCAACGATATCCGTTGTAACAGCTGAGCATCACCATCGGTCTCGTCTGCGGTCAGGGTAAAGGGTCTACGATCAGCCCATGCGTATCCTCCTGGTGGGCGCGGGCGGCGTGGGCACGGCCCTGGCCAGGATCGCCGCCCGCCGCCCGTTCGCTGAGCTGGTCATCGCCGACTACGACCTGGGCCGGGCGCAGCGCGCCGCGGCCGCGCGGGACGGGTACGAGGCGGTGCAGCTGGACGCCACGGACGAGCGGGCCACCGCCGAGCTGCTGGCCGCGCGCCGCTGCGACGTGCTCATGAACGCCACCGATCCCCGATTCGTGCTGCCGCTGTTCCGGGCCGCGCTGGCGGCCAGGGTTCACTACCTGGATATGGCGATGTCCCTGTCTTACCCGGATCAGGGCGAGCCGTACCGCCAGACCGGGGTCAAGCTGGGCGACGACCAGTTCGCGCTGGCCGACCGGTGGCAGGAAGCCGGGCGGCTGGCCCTGGTCGGGATGGGCGTCGAGCCGGGGCTTTCTGACGTGTTCGCGCGGTACGCGGCCGACGAGCTGTTTACCGCGATCGACGAGCTCGGCGTGCGGGACGGCGCGAACCTCCAGGTGGCCGGGTACGACTTCGCCCCCACCTTCTCCATCTGGACCACGCTCGAGGAGTGCCTGAACCCGCCGGTGATCTGGGAGCGCGGCCGCGGCTGGTTCACCACCGAGCCGTTCAGCGAACCCGAGGTCTTCACCTTCCCGGCCGGCATCGGCCCGGTGGAGTGCGTGAACGTGGAGCACGAGGAGGTGCTGCTGATGCCCCGCTGGGTGCAGGCCCGGCGGGTCACGTTCAAGTACGGCCTCGGCGCGGAGTTCATCGGCGTGCTGCGCACGCTGCACCAGCTGGGCCTGGACCGCACCGACCCGGTGCAGGCCGGCGGCGTGAGCGTGTCGCCCCGCGACGTGGTGGCCGCCTGCCTGCCCGACCCGGCCACGCTGGGGGACAAGATGAGCGGCCTGACCTGCGCGGGCACCTGGGTGACCGGGACGGGCAAGGACGGCGCGCCGCGCGAGGTGTACCTGTACCACGTGGTCGACAACGCGTGGTCGATGGCCGAGTACGGCTCCCAGGCGGTGGTCTGGCAGACCGCGGTCAACCCGGTGGTCGCGCTGGAGCTGATCGAGGAAGGCGCCTGGTCCGGCGCTGGTGTCCTTGGTCCCGAGGCGCTGCCTGCCCGTCCGTTTCTTGACCTGATCACCAGCTATGGGTCGCCCTGGGCCTGCGAGGAGCGGACGCCCGCCGGCGCCTAGCCGCCCGCTCCGGCCGGACAGTTCTGTCCGGATGATTTTTTTTGAGATTTCCCCGCCCACGGCCGCGGGTGAGCTGCCGCAGCGACCTCTAGTCACATTGTTCCAACGCTGATGGCGGCCAGTAGCGGGGTACCAGCGTGCATTCGGATCATCACGGGCACCAGCGGCCTACCGCGACGCGCGGGCCGGCCGGGGACTGGTGCTGGCTGCGGGGGCGTCCTAGGTTGGGCTCCAGGCAATCTGCCCAGGTAGGTAGGTCGGCGAGGAGGCCGGATGACCAAGGTCAGCATGACTATCGACGGCGTGCGGTACGACGATGATGTCGAACCCCGCATGCTGCTCGTTCATTATTTGCGCGAGGTGGCGGGGCGGACCGGGACGCCGGTCGGATGTGACACGTCGAACTGCGGCGCCTGCACGGTGCTGCTGAACGGGCTGTCCGCGAAGAGCTGCTCGGTGCTCGCGGTGCAGGCCGACGGCGCGGAGATCACCACCATCCAGGGGCTCGCGAACGGCGAATGGCATCCGCTGCAGCGAGCCTTCCACGAGGAGCACGCCTTGCAGTGCGGGTACTGCACGCCCGGCATGATCCTGGCGTCAGCCGACCTGCTGCGGGACAACCCGAACCCGACCGAGCAGGAGGTCCGCGAGGGCCTCGAAGGTAACCTGTGCCGCTGCACCGGCTACCAGAACATCGTCCGCGCCGTCCTGCGCGCCGCGGGGGGGCTTGGGGGGGTCGCCCCTGCGGGGAGCGCGGCGGGGGGGCTTGGGGGGGTCGTCCCCCCGGGGAGCGCGGCCTCGGCCAGCCAGGGAGCTGCGTCATGACCGTCACCGAGATCGGCAAGCGCCGGACGCGCAAGGAAGACACCCGGCTGGTCACCGGGCAGACCAGCTGGACCGACAACATCCAGCTGCCCGGGCTGCAGTTCGTGGCCTTCCTGCGCAGCCCGATGGCGCACGCACGGATCAGGTCAGTGGACGTGTCCGCCGCCCGCGAGGCGCCCGGCGTCGTCGCCGCCTACTCGGGCGCCGACTTCGCCGCCGAGCAGGGCAGCCTGCCCTGCGCCTGGCCGGTGACCCCGGACATCGTGATGCCGGCGCATCCGCCGATGGCCACCGAGGAGGTCCGCTACGTCGGCGAGATCGTGGCCTGCGTGGTGGCCCGCAACCGGTACGCCGCCGCGGACGCCCTGGAGAAGATCGACGTCGATTACGAACCGCTGCCGGCCGTGCTGGACATGGAGTCCGCGCTCGCCGAGGGCTCGCCGAAGGTGCATGAGGCGGGCAACAAGTCCTTCGAGTGGCCCTTCGCCCAGGGCGACCTGGACGCGGCGTTCCGCGACGCGCCGGTGGTAATAGAGCGCACCTACCGCCAGCAACGCCTGATCCCGTGCGCGATGGAACCGCGCGCGGTGGTGTGCGAGCCGGTGGGCGACGAGTTCACGCTCTGGACGTCCACCCAGATCCCGCACGTAGTGCGGGTCATGATGGCCCTGGTCACCGGCATCCCGGAGCACAAGCTGCGGATCGTCGCACCCGATGTCGGCGGCGGGTTCGGGTCCAAGCTCCAGTTCACCGCCGAGGAGGTGCTCGCGGTGCTGATCGCCCGCAAGCTCGGCAGGCCGGTGAAGTGGTGCGAGTCGCGCAGCGAGGGCAACCTGACCGTGCACCACGGCCGTGACCAGCTGCAGCGGATCCGGGTGGCGGCAGACCGGGACGGCAGGATCCGCGGCCTGTCCGTGGATTTGCTGGCCGACATGGGCGCCTACCTGATGCTGTTCACGCCCGGCATCCCGCTGTTCGGCGCGTTCATGTACAACGCCATCTACAAGATGGACGCCTACTCGTTCAAGTGCACGGGCGTGTTCACCACGAAGGTTCCCACCGACGCCTACCGGGGCGCGGGGCGTCCGGAGGCGACCTACGCGATCGAGCACGTCATGGACGACCTGGCCGCCGAGCTCGGCATGGACCCGCTGGAGCTGCGGAAGCGGAACTGGATCACGCACGAGGAGTTCCCCTTCACCACGATCGCCGGGATCACCTACGACAGCGGCAACTACGAGGCGGCCACGGCCAAGGCGGTGGAGCTGTTCGGCTACGACGACCTGCGCAAGGAGCAGGCCGCCCGGCGCGAGTCCGGCGATCCGGTCCAGCTCGGCATCGGCATCTCGACCTTCACCGAAATGTGCGGGCTGGCGCCGTCGCGGATCCTCGGCCAGCTCGGCGTTGGCGCCGGCGGCTGGGAGCACGCCGCGATCCGGATGCTGCCCACTGGCAAGGTCGAGGTGGTCACCGGGTCGAGCGCGCACGGCCAGGGGCATGAGACCGCGTGGAGCCAGATCGTCGCGGACCAGCTCGGCGTGCCGTTCGAGGACGTCCGGGTGCTGCACGGCGACACCCTGGTGGCGCCCAAGGGCATGGACACCTACGGGTCTCGCTCGCTAGCGGTGGGTGGCATCGCCGTGGTCGGCGCGTGCCAGAAGGTAGTCGAAAAGGCCAAGGTGATCGCGGCCGGCCTGCTCGAGGTGTCGGCCGATGACCTGGAGTGGACGCCGGGCCGCTGGTCGGTGCGCGGCGACCCGGAACAGGGCCGGACGATCGGTGAGATCGCCCTGGCCACCTTCGCGGCGCACAACCTGCCGGACGGGGTGGAGCCGTCACTGGACTCCGAGGCCACCTACGACCCGAACAACTTCTCCTTCCCGCACGGCACGCACCTGTGCGCGGTCGACGTGGACACCGAGACCGGGCAGGTGAAGATCCGCTCCTACGTGGCGGTGGACGACGTGGGCGTGGCGGTGAACCCGCTCATCGTCGAGGGCCAGGTCCACGGCGGGCTGGCCCAGGGCATCGCGCAGGCGCTCTATGAGGAGGCGGTCTACGACGCCGACGGGAACCTGCTGACCACCACGCTGGCCGACTACCTGGTGCCGTCGGCCGCCGATCTGCCGACGTTCACCACCGACCGGACCGAGACGCCGGCCACGAGCAACCCGCTCGGGGTCAAGGGCGTCGGCGAGGCCGGGACGATCGCCTCCACGCCGGCCGTGGTCAACGCGGTCGTCGACGCGCTGCGGCCGTTCGGCGTGCAGGACGTGGCGATGCCGTGCACGCCGCAGCGGGTCTGGCGTGCCATCAACGCGGCGAGGGGAGAAGCGCGATGATTCCCGTGCAGTTCGAGTACACGCGGCCCTCGTCGCTGGCCGAGGCCGTTCAGGCGCTGGCCGGCGGGGGCGAGGACGCCAAGGTGATCGCGGGCGGGCAGAGCCTGCTGTCGCTGCTGCGGCTGCGGCTGGCCTACCCCGACCTGCTGGTGGACATCGGCGGCCTGAGCGAGCTCCGCGGCGTCCGCGACGCCGGCGACGCGCTGGTGGTCGGGGCGCTGACCACGCACTACGAGGTGCTCCGCGACTCCCTCGTCCGCGAGCACTGCGGGCTGCTGGCCCAGGCGACAGCGACGGTGGCCGATCCCGCGGTCCGGCACCGCGGGACCATCGGCGGCTCGCTCGCGCACGCCGATCCGGCCGGTGACCTGCCGGCCGTGATCGCCGCGCTTGACGCCACCCTGCTGGTCACCGGGCCGGCCGGGGAGCGGGAGATCGCGGCGGCCGATTTCTTCCTGGATTACCTCAGCACGGCGCTCACCCCGGGCGAGATCCTGACCGGCATCCGCATACCCAAGCTGGGTCCCGGCTGGGGTTACCGGTATGAGAAGTTCCAGCTGAGCGCGCAGGACTGGGCCGTCGTCGGCGTGGCCGCGCTGGCCCGGCGGGACAACGGGCAGGTGGCCGAGGCCAGGATCGGGCTGACCAACATGGGCACGGTCCCGGTGCGGGCGCGCGCCGCCGAGGCGGCGGCCGCCGGGGCTGAGGCCTCCCGCGAGGCGCTGGCCGCCGCCGGGCGGCAAGCCGCCGAGGGCACGGACCCGCCTGA
Organism: uncultured Actinomycetes bacterium; assembly: GCA_963835775.1. Taxonomy (GTDB): domain Bacteria; phylum Actinomycetota; class Actinomycetes; order Streptosporangiales; family Streptosporangiaceae; genus Palsa-504. The sequence continues at coordinate 458,929 of CAWIHB010000025.1, forward strand.
TGACCTGCGTGCGGCGCCCGATTACCGCAGGCACCTGGCCCGGGTGCTGACCGGCCGGGCCCTGGCGAAGGCAGCCGGGGTCAGCTGATCCCCGCGCCGCCCCGCTAAGGGTGCCCGCCGAGGGTGCCCGCTGAGGGTAAGGAAACTGGGCTTTCACCACCTTCTGGTGTGCTGAAAGCCCAGTTTCATTCCGGGACCGGGGGTGGCGGCGGGCGTCTTTGCCGCTGCGGACGGATACCGGGCATAATTCTTTGATCGAAGAAGGCCAGGAGAGAGTGACGTACCGATGAGCATGGAGCTCGACAACTCCTTTACCGTGCCCGTTCCGCCCGACCAGGCCTGGGACGTGCTGCTTGACGTAGAACGGATCGCGCCCTGCATGCCCGGCGCCACCGTCGACGAGTTCGACGGCAACGTGGTCAACGGGCGGATCAAGGTCAAGGTAGGCCCGGTCTCGCTGACCTACCGCGGGACCGCGAAGTTCGTCGAGCGCGACCCCGAGGCCCATGTGGTCGTGATGGAAGCCTCCGGCAAGGAGACCCGCGGCGCCGGCACCGCATCCGCCAGCGTCCGCGCGGCGCTGGCCCCGGACGACTCGGGCCACGGCACCCAGGTCACCATGCACACGACGATGAACGTGACCGGGCGTCCGGCTCAGTTCGGCCGCGGCGTGATGGTCGAGGTTGGCGGCAAGCTGGTGGACCAGTTCGCGCAGAACCTGGGCAAGCTGATCTCCGGGGGCTCCGACGACTCGGCCCCGGCCGCCGCGGCTCCGACCGCCGCGGGTGCAGCAGGCCCGGCCGATACGGCACCGGCGGCTGATGCGAGCCCCGTTTCCTCCGGCGGCAGCGTCGGTGGCGCGGGCGTGACCGAGTCCGGCGCGGTCAACTACGCGGCACCGGCTGCTGCCGCGACCACGACCGCTTCCCCGCCTGCGCCCGCTCCCGCCGGTGACGACTCGCTCAACCTGGTCAGGCTGGTCGGCCCGGCGATCCTCAAGCGCATCGTGCCGGCGCTCCTGGCCGCGGCGGGTCTGGCCCTGCTGGGCAGGCGCATCTGGTGGCTGGCGCACCGGGGCAAGCAGGACTGAGGCGTGGAGTTCCAGGAGGTCGTCCGGCGCCGGCACATGGTGCGCCAGTTCACCGACGAGCCGGTATCAGCGTCCAGCCTGGAACGGATTCTGGGCAACGCCGTCCGCGGCCCGTCGGCGGGGTTCTCCCAGGGCCAGGCGTTCCTGGTGCTGACCGACTCCGAGGACCTGAAGCGCTTCTGGGCGGTAGCCGGGGTGGCTGCGGCCGAGCCGGTGGCGTCCGCGCCGCTGGTCATCGTGCCGATGTCGTCCAAGCGGGTCTACCTGGACCGCTACGCACGGCCCGACAAGGGCTGGACCGACCGGGACGAGAAGCGCTGGCCGGTGCCGTTCTGGCATATCGACACAGGCATGGCGGCACTGCTGATCCTGCTCACCGTGGTGGACGAGGGCCTGGGCGCGCTGTACTTCGGCATCGTGCCCGAGGCCGTGCAACCGTTCCGCGAGGCGTTCGGCGTGCCGGACGACCACGAGCCGATCGGTGCCATCGCCATCGGCCACAACGCCGAGGCCGCGCCCCGCGACCTGCGGTCCCGCCGCCGTCCCGCCCAGCACGTCGTCCACTACGGCCGCTGGTAGGCCCGCGCTAGCCCCCGCGGGCGCGGCCGGGTTAGCGGACGACGATGTCGGTGACGGGGAGGGAGGAGTCGGCGGGGAGGTCGAGGGGTGAGGGCTCGACGGCGCGGGAGACCAGTTCTGAGCCCAGGGCGGCGACCATGGCGCCGTTGTCGGTGCACAGGCCGGGGCGGGGGACGCGCAGCCTGATGCCGGCGTCGGCGCAGCGCTCGGCGGCCAGGGAGCGCAGCCGGGAGTTGGCCGCCACGCCGCCGCCGATGATCAGGTCGGCGACGTCGTGCTTCTGGCAGGCCTGGATGGCCTTGCGGGTGAGCACGTCGGCCACGGCTTCCTGGAAGCTGGCCGCCACATCGGCCACGTCGACCGGGTCCCCGGCGGCGTGCCGCGCCTCGACCCAGCGGGCCACGGCCGTCTTCAGGCCCGCGAAGGAGAAGTCGAGCGTGCCGTCGTGGTACTTGCCGCGGGGGAAGCCGATCGCGGCCGGGTCGCCGTGGCGGGCCGCCTGGTCGATGGGCGGGCCGCCCGGGAACGGCAGGCCGAGCACCCGGGCCACCTTGTCGTAGGCCTCGCCGGCCGCGTCGTCGATGGTCGCGCCCAGCGGCTCCACCCGCTGGGCCACGTCGCTGACCAGCAGCAGCGAGGAATGCCCGCCGGAGACCAGCAGGGCCACCGCGGGCGAGGGCAGCGGGCCGTGCTCGAGCTGGTCGACGGCGATGTGCGCGGCCAGGTGGTTGACCCCGTACAGCGGCTTGCCCAGGCCCAGGGCGTAGGCCTTGGCCGCGGCCACCCCGACCAGCAGGGCGCCGGCCAGGCCGGGACCGGCGGTGACGGCGATGGCGTCGACCTGGCTGGCCCGGACGCCGGCCATCTCCAGCGCGCGGTCGAAGGTGGGGACCATGGCCTCCAGGTGGGCCCGGCTGGCCACCTCGGGCACCACGCCGCCGAATCTGGCGTGCTGGTCCACGCTGGAGGCGATCGCGTCGGCGAGCAGGTCGTGACCGCGGACCAGGCCGACGCCGGTCTCGTCGCAGGAGGTCTCGATGCCGAGCACCAGGGGGGCGGCGGCCATCAGGGCAGCACCTTCCGCATGACCACGGCGTCGACGCCGGAGGGCTGGTAGTAGCCGCGGCGGATGCCGATCTCGGCGAAGCCGTGCCGCAGGTAGAGCTGCCTGGCCCGGGGGTTGTCCTTGCGCACCTCGAGCAGGACCTCCCGGCAGCCGCGCCTGCCCGCCTCACCCACCAGGGCCAGCAGCAGCGCGGTGCCGGTGCCCCGGCCCCAGTGGGCCGGATCCACAGCCAGCGTCACCACATCGGCCTGCGGCCCGCCGCTGAACATCATCCCCGCGTACCCGATCAGCGTGTCCCCCTCCTCGGCCACCAGGTAGAGCCGGCGCGAGGCGGGCTGGGCGAACTCGGCCGCGAACATCTGCGGCGTCCAGGCGTCCTCGGGGAACAGCTCCTGCTCCAGCGCCATGATCCGGGGCATGTCCGACTTGGTCATCCCCCGGAGCGCTGCCAGCCCGGGGGGGCGACCCCCCGGAACCCCCCGCTCCTTCTCTTCTTCTTCTTCTTCCCGGGGGGACCCATCCCCCCGGACCCCCCTTGGGAGAGACCCATCCCCCCGGACCCCCCTTGGGAGAGACCCATCCCCCCGGACCCCCCTGGGGAGAGACCCATCCCCCCGGACCCCCCTGGGGAGGGGCTGCCCGCCCCCCCGGACTCCCCTGGTCATACGGGTGTCACCCGCTTGGGCGGTCCCGGCTCCCGGGCGTCGGGCCGGCGCAGGTACAGCGGCTCGGGCGGCAGCAGCCCGGTCTGCGACCGCGTAGCGACCAGGCGGCACAGCGTGCGGGCGTCCGGGTAGGCGGGCGCGATCACCGCGCCGAACGCCTCCGGGTACAGCTGGCCCCCGGTCCCGGCCACCTCGAGGTCAGCGGCGCCCGTGATGGCGCTGGCCGGGCCCACCTGGGGGCCTTCGGTGCGCCGGCCGGCCGCGTCGTACCGGGCCCAGTAGACCTCTTTGCGCCGGGCGTCGGTGGCCACCAGGAACGCCCGTCCGGGCGGCACGGTGCTGGCCCGGGGGGACGACCCCCCCAGATCCCCCCGCGCGGCGGCGGCGATCACGTCCAGTGAGCACACGCCGTGCACCGGCAGGCCGAGCACGGACCCGAGCACCCGGGCCGTGACCACCCCGACCCGCAGCCCGGTGTACGGCCCGGGTCCCACGCCGACCGCGACCGCGGTCAGGTCCTCGCGGGCCGCGCCCGCGTCGGCCAGGACCTGGGCGATCATGGGCGCGAGAAGCTCACCGTGGCGCCGGGCGTCGACGGCGAACGCCTCGGAGACCACGCGCTCCCCGTCATGCAGGGCCGCGCTCACCGCGGGCGTCGCCGTATCGAAACCGAGCACCAGCACGCCGACCAGCCTAGTGGCCGCGCACTAGTGCAGGGACGCCTCGGCCGCCTGGGCGAAGGCCAGGGCGGCGGCCGACAGCTCCGAGGAAGAGACCGGTCCGTAGCTGCCGCGGTTGGAGTGATCCAGCCCGTTCAGCGTGACCGTCACGATGACGTTGCGGAACCGCACGATGACGGTGGCCACGTCGGTGATCGATCCGCCGTCGTGGAACACCTGCAGCGAGCTGAACGCCTGGCTGCCGAGACCGGGCAGCAGGGTGACCGCGGCCGGCGGGTCCGGTGACTTCGGCAGCGGGCTCTTGGTGTCCTGCAGCGTGCTGGCGTAGGCGTCGATCGCGGCCGACGTGGCGCTGCCGTTGCCGCTGGCCAGCCCACTTGGCGCGTAGGCCAGCAGGTTCAGCTCGAGCAGCCGGAAGACCGGGGCCTGGTCGACGGTCCAGTCGCAGGCCGACTCGGCCGCGCCGTCGACCTGCAGCGGGGCGGCCACCTTGGGCTTACCCGGCAGGTACTGCTGCACGATGGCGGCGGGGACCACGGCACAGGCGTTCGGCACCTGCTGCAGCTCGCCGGGCTGGAACGTGGTGATCAGCCCGCCGGGCACGACCGGGGCCGGACCCGGCCCGCCGGTCAGCAGCACGACCAACGTGGTCACGGCCCCGGCCACCGTGACCAGGCCCGCCAGCAGGTACAGCCAGCGGCGGCGGCGGCGGGCCGCCGCCCGCTCGGCCCGCCCGCCGGGCAGGCGCGGCGCGCCACCAGGGGCCTCCTGCTGCTCGTCGTCGGGGCGGGCCCAGGGCGGGACCTGGTCCGGCTGGTCCTGATCGTCGTACCGGTCGCCATCCGGTGGTCCGGCCAGGAACGCGGCGGCTGGCGGGCCCGCGGGACTGGCGGCGCGGGCGGGGCCCATGGAGCTCATGGGGTTCGGGGCGGTCTGATTGGCGGTCTGCCAGGATCCCAGCGGATAGTCGTCGCTCATCCGGCCGGCGTGCCGTCCGCCGCCACCCGGGGGTGGCAGGGGACCAGCAGGACCGCTGAACCCGCCTGGTCCAGGCGGGCCGGGAGGTCCGGGGGGCGCGCCGGGGCCGGGGCCCCGGGGGTCACGGGGGTCACGGGGCCGGGTCGGGCGGACCGATGGCAGGTTGGCCCACGGCGGCGGGTCCTCGTCCGGGCGAGGGGGCAGGAAGTCCTGCTCAGGCACGCACGCCTCCGGGTAGGGATACGGTACGTAACGGCGCGGTAGGCGAACCGATGATCAAGTACAGCGGAACTATAAACGGTGCTCGGGCCAAAAGTTTGCGTTATCCAGATTCAGGCGTCCGATTCCATCGCCTACCGTGACCGGCCAGCCGGACGGTGCGGACCTCGGTGTCCCGGTCCGGCTCGATGGAGATCTCCAGGCGGTCCTCGGCCAGGTCCTCGGCCAGGCCCTCGCCCCACTCCACCACGGTGACGGCCCGGGCCATGTCCGCGTCCAGGTCCAGGTCATCCACCTCGCTGACGCTGCCCAGCCGGTAGGCGTCCGCGTGCACCAGGGCGGGCCCGGAGCCGGCCAGCGCCGGGTGGACCCGGGCGATGACGAAGGTCGGGGAGGTGACCGGGCCGCGCACGCCGAGGCCCTCGCCGATGCCCTGGACCAGGGTGGTCTTGCCCGCCCCCAGCGGGCCGGCCAGGATGACGAGATCCCCGGCCCGCAGCCGGGTGGCGAGCTCACGGCCCAGCTCCCGCATGGCCACGTCGGTGGCGATCCGCCGTTCGGCAGGCAAGCACCACGGCCCGTTCTGAACGATCATCGAGATCCGTCCGGATAGTGGCGCGGGACCCGGGCCCCGATCCCGGTCGCGATGTCATAGGAGATCGTGCCGAGCCGCTCGCCCCACTCCTGGGCGGTGGCCTCTCCGTCCTCGCCCGGGCCGAACAGCACGACCTGCTCGCCCGCGGCCACCGGCTCGTCGCCGAAGTCGACCACGAACTGGTCCATGCACACCGTCCCGGCGATTGGCCAGCGGCGGCCGCGCGCGCTGACCAGGTGCTGGCCGGCCGCGGCGCGGGGCACGCCGTCGGCGTAGCCGAGCGGCACCAGCCCGAGCGTGGTCTCCCGTTCGGTCACGTAGCGGTGGCCGTAGGACACGCCCGAGCCGGGCGGGACCCGCTTGACCAGGGCCAGCCGGGCGGACAGGGTCATGGCCGGGCGCAGCCAGGACGGCGCGCCGCCGGGCAGGGTGGACAGGCCGTAGACGGCGCCGCCGAACCGGACCAGATCGAGCCGGGACTCGGGCACGGTGATCGCGGCCGCGGTGTTGGCGATGTGCCTGACCTCGGGCGTGACGCCGGCCTTCTCGGCCAGCGCCACAGCGTCGGCGAACGCGGTCAGCTGGGCCGCGATCGACGGGTGCCCGGGCATATCGGCGCAGGCGAAGTGGGACCACAGGCCGACCACCCGGACCGCGCCGCCGGCCTGGGCGGCCAGGGCGGCCTCGACCACCCCGGGCCAGTCGGCCCGGGTGGCGCCGCCGCGGGTCAGCCCGGTGTCGGCCTTCAGGTGCAGCCGGGCCGTCACCCCGGCACGTTCGGCGGCGCCGGCCACGCGGGCCACGAAGGCGGCCGAGCCGGCCGTGACGTCGATGCCCGCGGCGACCGCCTCGGCCGGATCGCCCACGGCCATCAGGCACAGCACCGGCGCGGTCAGCCCCGCCCGGCGCAGCGCGACCGCCTCGGCCAGGTCGGCGGTGCCCAGCCAGCTGGCCCCGCCGGCCAGCGCGGCCCGGGCCGCGGGCACCATGCCGTGGCCGTAGCCGTCGGCCTTGACCACGGCCATGACCTGGCTGCCGCGGACCCGGTCGCACAGGGCCGCGACGTTGCCGCTGATCGTGCCGAGATCGACGAGAGCCTGCCTGTCCATGACGCCCAAACGTACCCGGTCGCTCAGGCGCCCAGGCTGCGGAACGCGGCAGGCAGCGACCGGACCACGTCCGAGGCGCTGATCGGCGCCTCGGGCGCCGGTCCGCGGTCGCGGCGGCGGCCGGCCCGGGGCGCGGCGGCCAGCCGGGCGGACAGGCCGTGCAGGTAGGCGGCGGCCGCGCCGGCCAGGCCGGCTCGAGGCCCTGGGCCAGCAGCGCGCCCGCCAGGCCGGAAAGCACGTCGCCCGAGCCCGCGGTAGCCAGCCAGGGCGTACCGGTCGGGTTGACCAGCACGGTCGGGCGGCCGGGCGAGGCCACCACCGTGGTGGAGCCCTTGAGCAGCACGGTGACGCCGAGCTGTTCGGCGGCCTGGCGGGCGTGCTCGAGCCGGGCGGCCTCGATGCGGGCCGGCTCGGTGCGCAGCAGCCGGCCCAGTTCCCCGGCGTGCGGCGTGATCAGCGTGGGCGCGGCCCGCGGCAGCAGGTTCTCGTGCTGGCTCAAGATGGTCAGGCCGTCCGCGTCGACCAGGACCGGCAGGTCGGTGCCCAGGATAGCGGCCAGGCGGGCGGCGGCGGCATCGTCGGTACCCATGCCGGGGCCGGCCACCCAGGCCTGGACCCGGCCGGCCTGGCCGAGCAGGTCCCAGTCGCCGGCCTCGGGGTGCACGGTGAGCACGGCCTCCGGCCAGGCCTGGCGGACCACGGCGGCGGGCACCGGGGCGGTCACCACCCGGACCATGCCCGCGCCGCCGTGCACCGCCCCGCCGGCGGACAGCACGGCCGCGCCGGCGAACCGGTCGCTGCCCGCGAGCAGGCCGATCACGCCGCGACGGTATTTGTCGGATTCGGCACTGGGCCGGGGCAGCAGCTCGCGCAGGTCGCCGTGCTGGGCGGCCAGGGCCGCGGGCTCGCCGTCCAGGTAGGGGCCCAGGCCGATGTCGACCAGTTCCACCGTGCCCGCGTACCCGGCGCCCGGGTCGATCAGCAGGCCGGGCTTGAGGGCGCCGAACGTCACGGTCACGTCGGCGCGGACCGCGGGCCCGTCGACGGTCCCGGTGTCGGCGTCGATGCCGCTGGGCAGGTCCACGGCCACTACCGTGGCGCCAGCCTGGGCCGCGTCGGCGGTTTGGCGGGCCAGGGCGGCGAACGGCTCGCGCAGGCCGCCGTGGCCGCCGATGCCGAGCAGGCCGTCAATGATGAGGTCGGCGGCGGCCAGCGCGGCGGCCGCCTGGCCGAGGTCGGCGGTGCTGCGGCCGCCCGCGGCGCGCAGATCGGCAAGGCCACCTTCGTGGGTCTTCGGGGCGGCAGTGACGGCGGTGACGGCCGCGCCGCGCCGGGCCAGCCGGGCGCCGGCGTACAGGGCGTCGCCGCCGTTGTCGCCGCTTCCGGCCAGCACCACGACCCGGGCCCCGTAGCAGCGTCCGGGCTGGCGGGCCAGCAGCGAGACGCACGCCGCGGCCAGGCCCGCGGCGGCCCGCTGCATGAGGACGCCCGCCGGCAGACGGTCCATCAGGGCGCGTTCGGCGGCGCGGACCGCGGCGACCTGGTAGGCGCGACGCATGCCGGGCCCTACCGGCTGGCGAGGGCCAGCCGGACCTCGGCGGCCAGCCGGCCGATGACCTGCTCGGCCAGCACCGTGTCGGAGGCCTGGACCATCAGCCGGATCGTGGGCTCGGTGCCGCTCGGCCGGACCAGGACCCGGCCGGCCTCGCCGAGGGTTTCCTCCGCCCGGGTGACGGCCGCGGTGACCTCCGGGCCCAGCTGGGCGGCGTCGCCGGGCACATTGACCAGGATCTGGGGGTACTTGCGCATCAGCTTGGCCGCCGCGGCCAGCGGCAGCCCGCGGTGGTGGACCGCGGCCAGCAGCTGCAGGCTGGTCAGGATGCCGTCGCCGGTGCAAGCGTGCTCGAGCACGATGATGTGGCCGGACTGCTCGCCGCCGAGTACGTAGCCGCCGTCGCGCATGGCCTGCGACACGTACCGGTCGCCGACCGGGGTCTCGATGACCCGGATGCCGGCGTCGCGCATGGCCACGTGGAAGCCCTGATTGGACATGACCGTGACCACCACGCCGTCGCCGGCCAGCTTTCCGGCGTCCTTCAGTTCGGTGGCGAGCACGGCCAGGATCTGGTCGCCGTCGAGGATCTGCCCGTCCGCATCGACGGCCAGGCACCGGTCGGCGTCACCGTCATAGGCCACGCCGGCGTCGGCGCCGTGGGCCATGACCGCCGCGACCAGCGGGTCCAGGTGAGTCGAGCCGCAGCCGGCGTTGATGTTCTGCCCGTCGGGCTCGGCGCCGATCGTGATGACCTCCGCGCCCGCGCGGCGCAGCGCCTCGGGGGCGAGCCGGTAGGCCGCCCCGTGCGCGCAGTCGGCTACCACCCGCAGGCCGGACAGGGCCTGGCCGACCGGGCTGGGCAGGGTGGACAGCAGATGCTCCAGGTAGCGCTCGTGCTCGGCGGCGGCGTCCGTGACCCGGCCGAAGTCCTGGGACGACGGGCCTGTGTTCGCGTTGGCGCCGACGCCGGCGCTGTCCAGGCGGGCTTCGATCTGGTCCTCGACGGCGTCCGGCAGCTTGACGCCGCCGCGGCCGAAGAACTTGATCCCGTTGTCCCGGGCCGGGTTGTGGCTGGCCGAGATGACCACGCCGAAGTCCGCGCCCAGCGCGCCGGCCAGGTAGGCCACGCCCGGAGTGGGCAGGACACCGAGCCGCAGCACGTCGACCCCCGCACTGGCCAGCCCGGCCACCACGGCCGCCTCGAGGAACTCCCCCGAGGCGCGCGGGTCCCGGCCCACGACCGCCACCGGGCGGCCGGCGCTCGGGCCGTTGCCGTCCGGGCCGGCGCCGTCCGGGCCGGTGCCCAGGACGGCGGCGGCGGCCACGCTCAGGTCCATGGCCAGCCGCGCGGTCAGGTCCTGGCCGGCCACGCCCCGGACGCCGTCGGTACCGAACAGACGACCGCACACACCCGCTTCACCCATGTCACTCCCGCTCGTCGTTGCTTCCGCCCGGGGGCCGGGCTCGTGTGCGCTGGCGTGCGGCTCGGCACGGCCAAGGTCCTAGGGGGCCCAGGGGTCCGCGGCCAGGCAGCTTAACGCTTGGAGTACTGAGGCGCCTTACGGGCCTTCTTCAGGCCGTACTTCTTCCGCTCCTTGACCCGGGCGTCCCTGGTGACGAACCCGGCCTTCTTCAGCGCCGGGCGGTTCTCCGGGTCGACCAGGATCAGCGCCCGGGTCACGCCGAGGCGCAGCGCGCCCGCCTGCCCGGTCACGCCGCCGCCGGCGATCCGGGCCATCACGTCGAAGCTGTTCTCCGCGCCCAGGGTCACGAACGGCTCGTTGACCAGCTGCTGATGCACCTTGTTCGGGAAGTACGCCTCGAGCGAGCGGCCGTTGATCAGCCACTGACCCGTGCCGGGCATGATGCGGACCCGGGCGATGGCCTCCTTGCGGCGGCCGGTGCCCGCCGCGTTACCGGTCACCACCGGGCGCCGGGCGACGGCTCGCGCCGGAGCGTCCTGGGACGTTTCGGTCGTGTACTCCGACGGAACGTCCGCGCCGAACTCGTCGTCGGTGAAGTCACCGAGTTCCGTCTCGTCCTCGTCGACGGTGGTGCTTGCGCCAGTGGGCTCAGCCACGGTCTGTCCTCATGCTTCCTGTTTGGCTACTGCTCGATCTGCGTGATCTCGTAGGGCTGCGGCTGCTGCGCCTGGTGCGGGTGGTCGGGACCCGCGTACACCTTGAGCTTGCTCAGCGTCTTACGGCCGAGCGTGTTCTTGGGCAACATGCCCCGGACGGCCTTCTCGACCACGCGCTCGGGGTTGCTGGCCATCAGGTTGGCGTAGGAGACCGACCGCAGCCCGCCGGGGTAACCGGAGTGCCGGTAGGCATGCTTCTGCTCCAGCTTGCTGCCGGACAGCGAGACCTTGGCCGCGTTGACCACGATCACGAAGTCGCCGGTGTCCACGTGCGGCGCGAAGATCGGCTTGTGCTTGCCGCGCAGCAGCACCGCCACGTGGCTGGCCAGGCGGCCGAGCACGACGTCGGATGCGTCGATGACGTGCCATCGGCGCGTGATATCACTGTCCTTCGGGCTGAAAGTGCGCACAGTCCTGAGCCTTCGCGTATGTATTCGTGGTCGTCGCGGCCATCATCAGCTGGTAGAGCACCTGCTGGTGACGGCCGCCTTGGGGTGCCCCGCCCGCGCACCGCGCCGCGGAGAACGCGCAGGTGGCGCGCAGCGGGCATGCCCGTGGCGCATGACGCCCATGCAGCATACTCCGTCTCGCCCAGTGATGCCAAAGCGACGTCTTGGGCCGGGGGCAGGACGCTACCCTCATCCTATGGACTACCAGGGCACCAGACGCGGCCGCCATGGCGCGGACCCGCGCCAGTCGCCCTGGCCTGCCGGGCAGGCGCCCTGGGCCCCGGCCGAAGAGCCTGATTACATCCCGCCGGTCCCGCCGGTCCCGGTGGGACCGGGCAGCGGCCCGCACCCGGGCACGGTGCCGCAGCCGATCCTGGGTGCGCCCAGCGGCCCGCAGCCAGTCATGGGCCCGCCCACCGGCCCGCAGCGGGTTATGGGCCCGCCCACCGGCGGGCAGCGGGTCATGGGCCCGCCCACCGGCCCGCAGCGGGCGATGAACCGCACTCCGGCGCGCGGCTTCCCCCCGGTGTCCCCCGGTGCCCCCGCGCCGGCCGGCCAGGCCGGCTGGGAGCAGCCCGAGCCGTCCACGGTCACCTTCCGCCCGGTGCGGTCACCTGCTGCGCCGCAGGCGGGCGGCTATTACGACGGCATCGGCCAGGACCGGGGCGGCGAGCCGGTGCCGCCGGCCTCGATGCCCCAGGACCCGGCCCCCGGCGATCAGGCTCCCGGCGATCAGGCTCCCGGCGATCAGGCTCCCGGCGATCAGGCTCCCGGCGATCAGGCTCCCGGCGATCAGGCTCCCGGCGATCAGGCTCCCGGCGATCAGGCTCCCGGATCGCGGCGCGGTGCCCGCAGCGGGCGCAGTGCCCGGCCCAAGCGCCATCCATCCCGGGTGGTGGCCTGGCTGGGCCTGATCGTGGTTCTGGCCGCGGCCGGGTTCGGCGGGTACAAGTACCTGTACCAGCCACGCGTCAACGCGCCGGTGTCCGCGGGCCTGAAGCTGCCGACCAACGTGCCCAGCTCGCCGAACTTCGATCCGGCCCTGGGCAAGTGGCAGCACATCGGGAACCGGAGCCAGGATCCGGCCCCGCTGACCTTGACGCAGCTGTACCCGCCCCAGTTCGTGCTGAGCGGCAGCTCCTACCAGCGCGTCGCGGCCGCCGTGACCAAGAACTGCTCGCTGGCCGTGTTCGGCTCGGACCTGCAGGCGGCGCTGCAGGACGGCAAGTGCACCGAGATCCTGCGGGCCAGCTACCTGCTGGGTAACGGCACGATGATGGGCACGGTCGGCGTGGCCAACCTGGACAGCTCCAGCGACGCGCAGAAGGCCGGGCAGGCCACGGGCCCGCAGAACATCATCGCGCCGCTGGCCGGGCAGAAGGGCCCGACCAGCAAGCTGGGCAGCGGGACCGGGGTGGTGCAGGCCGAGATCAAGGGCCATTACCTGATCCTGATGTGGGTCGAGTTCACCAGCCTGAAGGCCCCGTCGACGTCGGCTCAGCGCCAGCAGCTCGAGACGTTCGCGGCCAACCTGGTCACCGGCAGCGCCAACATCGACCTGAGCACCCGGATGCTGTCCAGCAAGCCCTGATCCGGCAAGCCCTGATCCGGCAAGCCCTGATCCGGCAAGCACTGATCCGGCAAGCACTGATCCGGCAAGCACTGATCCGGCAAGCACTGATCCGGCAAGCCCTGATCCGGCAAGCCCTGATCCGGCAAGCACTGATCCGGCAAGCCCTGATCCGGCAAGCCCTGATCCGGCAAGCACTGACCGGTCAGCTGCTGGCAGCGCGCAGCCGACGGGCCGCGGTGCCGCCTGGACTGAGGAGCGACGAAGGAGCGACGAGGGAAGGCGGCACCTCAGGGCGGCCCGGAGGCAAGCGGGGAGACAGAGCGGACCCGGCGGGTCGCGTCCGCCCGGGCGGCCAGTTCGGCGGAGGGCGGATAGCCGACCTCCTCCAGGCACAGCCCGTGCGGCGGCAGCACCCGGACCGCGGGATCACGGACCGCGACGGCCAGGACGGCAGCGGGCCAGCTGGGCGGCTGGCGGCCCTCGCCCACGGCCAGCAGCGCGCCGGTCAGCGCACGCACCATGTTGTGGCAGAACGCGTCGGCTACCACGGTGGCGATGGCGACACCGTACTCGTCGCGGCGCCAGTCCAGGCGGCGCAGCGCGCGGATGGTGGTGGCGCCTTCCCGGCGGCGGCAGAAGGCGGCGAAGTCATGCTCGCCGGTCAGCCCGGTCGCCGCGGCGTTCATGGCGGCCAGGTCCAGCGGCCGGAACGACCAGAGGGTCTCGTGCCGGCGCAGCGGATCGGCGCAGGCCACATCGTCGCAGACCCGGTAGGAGTAGCGGCGCCACAGCGCGGAGAAACGGGCGTCGAACCCGTCAGGTGCGGGCGCCACGGCATGCACCCGGATGTCGGCGGGCAGCAGCCCCGCCAGCCTGTCCAGCACCCGCTGCGCCCCAGCCCAGGCGGCTTCCGGCACGTCCGCGTGCACGACCTGGCCGCGGGCGTGCACACCGGCGTCGGTGCGGCCGGCCACGGTCAGGGCCAGGGGTCCGGGCGGCCCACCGGGTCCGGGCTCGCTTCCGGGCAGCCGCAGCACCCGGGCCAGCGCCGCAGCCAGTACGTCCTCGACGCAGCGCCTGCCCGGCTGGGCGGCCCACCCGGAAAACCCTGACCCGTCGTAGGACAGGTCAATTCTGAGCCGAACGGGCCGTGGTGCTTGCAGGCGGCCCACGTCAGCCGATCACGGCCTTAGGCGTCCTCGGCGTCCTCGTCAGCCTCGTCCTCGTCAGCCTCGTCGTCGACATCCTCGGCCTCGTCGTCGACATCCTCAGCCTCGTCGTCGACATCCTCGGCCTCGTCGTCGTCCGCCTCATCGGTGACGTCCTCGGCGACCGCGTCAGTCTCGTCTGTCGCGGTCGCCTCGGGCGCGTCGTCGACTTCGGCCTCGGGCTCGGCGACCGCGGTAGCCGTGCTGGCTGCGGGGGCAGTGCTGCTGGGTGGGGCCGCGGGGGCGGCAGCGCGGCGGGCACGGCGGCGCGGCTTGGACGAGACGGGCTCGCCGCGGACCAGCTCGATGACCGCCATGGCCGCGTTGTCGCCCTTGCGCGGGCCGATCTTGGTGATGCGGGTGTAGCCGCCGTCACGCTCGGAGAACTCCGGAGCGATCTCGGTGAACAGCTGGTGCACCACGCCCTTGTCGGTGACCACGGTCAGCACGTGCCGCCGAGCGTGCAGGTCACCGCGCTTGGCGAAGGTGATCAGCCGCTCGGCGACCGGCCGCAGCCGCTTGGCCTTGGCCTCGGTGGTGGTGATCCGGCCGTGCTGGAACAGCGCGGTGGCCAGGTTCGCCAGGATGTGCCGCTCGTGGGCAGCACTGCCGCCCAGGCGGTGCCCCTTGGTGGGCGTGGGCATACGGATCTCTCCTTGGTCTACGTGGCGGACGCCACGTCAGTACTGCTCGGTCTCCACGTAGCTCTCGTCGTCGTCACCGTAGGCGCCCACCGCGCTGCTCGGGTCGAACCCGGGCGGGGAGTCCTTGAGCGACAGGCCCATGTCGATGAGCTTCTGCTTGACTTCCTCGATCGACTTGGCGCCGAAGTTCCTTATATCCAGCAGGTCCTGCTCGCTGCGGCCGACCAGCTCACCGACCGTGTGAATGCCCTCGCGCTTGAGGCAGTTGTAGGAGCGGACGGTAAGGTTGAGGTCCTCGATCGGCAGCGCCAGGTCGGCCGCCAGCGCGGCGTCCGTCGGCGACGGGCCGATGTCGATGCCCTCGGCGTCCACGTTGAGCTCGCGGGCCAGCCCGAACAGCTCGACCAGCGTCTTGCCCGCGCTGGCCACGGCATCCCGCGGCCGCAGGCACGGCTTGGTCTCCACGTCCAGGATGAGCCGGTCGAAGTCGGTGCGCTGCTCGACGCGGGTGGCTTCCACCTTGTAGGTCACCCGCAGCACGGGCGAGTAGATGGAGTCGATCGGCACCCGCCCGATCTCCTGGCCGGGCTGCTTGTTCTGCGTGGCCGAGACGTAGCCGCGGCCGCGCTCGACGGTCAGTTCCATCTCGAGCTTGCCCTTGGCGTTCAGGGTGGCGATGTGCAGCTCGGGGTTGTGCACCTCGACGCCGGCCGGCGGCGCAATGTCCGCCGCGGTCACCTCGCCCGGGCCCTGCTTGCGCAGGTACATCACGACCGGCTCGTCGTGCTCGGAGGACACCACGAGTTCCTTCAGGTTCAGGATGATGTCAGTGACATCTTCCTTGACCCCGGGGACCGTGGAGAACTCGTGCAGGACGCCCTCGATCCTGATGCTGGTCACGGCCGCACCCGGGATGGAGGACAGGAGCGTACGCCGGAGCGAGTTGCCGATGGTGTAACCGAAGCCAGGCTCCAGCGGCTCGATGACGAACCGGGACCTGAACTCGTCTACCTGCTCCTCGGCGAGCGAGGGGCGCTGAGCGATGAGCATGAATTTGTTCCTTTCCGACGCCCGCTATATGACAGTCGGGGTTTCTGTTTTTTCCCCCGGGGGCCGACCCCCCGGTGACCCCCCGGTATAGGGGGACTACCCGTCCCCCTTTACCGCCTGGGTTACTTCGAGTAAAACTCGACGATGAGCTGTTCCTGGACCTGGGTGTCGATCTGGGCCCGGACCGGGAGCGAGTGCACCAGGATGCGCATGTGGTCGGGGACCACCTCGAGCCAGGCCGGCACCGTGCGCTCGCCGACCTCGGCCCGGGCGATCACGAACGGGGTCATCTCGAGCGACTTGGCGGTCACCTCGACAATGTCGTTCTCGCTCACCCGGTAGGACGGGATGTCGACCTTCTTGCCGTTCACCGTGAAGTGGCCGTGCGTGACCAGCTGGCGGGCCATGTCGCGGCTCTTGGCGAAGCCCGCGCGGAACACCACGTTGTCCAGGCGGCGTTCGAGCAGCTGGAGCATGGTCTCGCCGGTCCGGCCGTGCTTGCGCGCTGCTTCCTCGTAGTAGCCGTGGAACTGCCGCTCGAGGATGCCGTAGATCCGGCGCGCCTTCTGCTTCTCCCTGATCTGCTGCAGGAAGTCGCCTTCCTTGGGCCGGTTACGGCCGTGCTCGCCCGGCGGGTAGGGCCGGATCTCGATCGGGCACTTCGGCGAGTCGCACTTGGCGCCCTTCAGGAAGAGCTTGGTCTTCTCCCGGCGGCAGAGCTTGCAGTCCGCGCCTGTGTATCGAGCCATCTGTCGCTATCTCCTGTCAGCGTCTACCGGAAGGGGCCATCAGACCCGGCGCCGCTTCGGCGGCCGGCAGCCATTGTGCGGGACGGGGGTCATGTCCTGGATCGAGCCGACCTCCAGCCCGGTGGCCTGCAGCGACCGGATGGCGGTCTCCCGGCCCGAACCCGGGCCCTTGACGAAGACGTCGACCTTGCGCATGCCGTGCTCCATGGCCCGGCGCGCGGCGGCCTCGGCCGCCATCTGGGCGGCGTACGGCGTGGACTTGCGCGATCCCTTGAACCCGACCTGACCCGCCGACGCCCACGAGATGACGTTGCCCGTCGGGTCGGTAATCGAGACGATCGTGTTGTTGAAGGTGCTCCTGATGTGGGCGTGCCCGTGAGCGACGTTCTTCCGCTCCTTGCGGCGCACCTTCTTGGCGGCGGCCTGCTGACGGCTCCTAGGCGGCATCTGCTTCCTTCGAGGTGGTCGGTCCGTGCGGACTACTCATTACTTCTTGCCGGCCTTCTTCTTGCCGGCCACCGTCTTCTTCTTGCCCTTGCGGGTCCGGGCGTTGGTCTGCGTCCGCTGCCCGTGCACCGGGAGCCCGCGGCGGTGACGGATGCCCTGGTAGCAGCCGATCTCGATCTTGCGCCGGATGTCGGCCTGGACCTCACGGCGCAGGTCACCTTCGACCTGGTAGGTAGCGTCGATCCAGTCCCGGAGCTTGATCAGCTCCTCGTCGGTCAGGTTGTTGACCCTGGTGTCTGGGCTGACCCCGGTGGCTTGGAGGGTTTGCAGGGACCGGGTGCGGCCGATGCCGTAGATGTAGGTGAGCGCGATCTCGACCCGCTTATCGCGGGGCAGGTCGACGCCGGAAAGCCTGGCCATGTGCGGGCAGTTCTCCTTTTCCTCACGGAGGTATTTCGCACCGCCCCCATGTCCTGCCCGGACATGGCCCCGGCCTCCGTCCGGGGGTCGCAGCGTTGGCTAGCTGCCTGCGGTGCGCGTTGTGCTGCGTCAGCCCTGGCGCTGCTTGTGCCGCGGGTCGGTGCAGATGACCATGACGCGGCCGTGCCGGCGGATGATCCGGCACTTGCTGCAGATCTTCTTGACGCTCGGCTTGACCTTCACGGTGCTGTCTCCACTTATTTGATTCGGTGCTGATCTGAATTGCTGGTGCTTGTCTGTGGGGTAGTACGTGCTTGCTTACTTGTACCGGTACACGATCCGCCCGCGACTGAGGTCGTAGGGGCTCAGCTCCACGACGACCCGGTCGTCAGGCAGGATGCGGATGTAGTGCATCCGCATCTTCCCGCTGATATGAGCGAGAACCTTGTGCCCGTTGTCCAGCTCCACTCGGAAGAAGGCATTCGGGAGCGACTCGACAACCGTGCCTTCAATCTCGATGGCGCCGTCTTTTTTGGGCATGTCCTCCGCGCTTCGCTTCGTTTGTTGTCCCGCGCCTGAGCGCGGCCTGCATGGCCTTAACCGCCGGGCGGCTCGCCTGCCCTACCTGGCTTACGTCAGTGCTGGCTTACGTCAGTGCTGGCTTACGTCAGCGCTGGCTTACGTCGATAGCACGCCGAAACCGGGAGGGACCGGTACCGTGCTCGCTGACGCAAGCCCCCGGGCGCCGGCCAGGTGGAAACCCAGCAGATGGGCCGGAGACGAGTGTACTCGACTCGCCGCCCCGACGCGAACCGCCCAAGATTAAGACCCAGTGTTAAGACACCGCCTGGCCCGCAGCTATTCCCGGGGCCGGTGACGGCGGATCATGACCCACAGCCACGGGAGCACGATCAGCGCCCACCACGGGAACCAGGTCCCGGAGCCGATCACGGCCGCGACGGCCCAGATGGCCACCAGAGCCGCGGAGACCGTGGCCCAGGCGCCCATGGCCACCGTCCCCGGCCCGAACCGCAGCGGGCTGGCCGGCCCGCCGTGGTCGGCCGGGAGCAGTGACTGCCCGGGGCGCGGCGGGGTCCGTCGCAGCGAGGCGTCGGGCAGCTGGTACAGATCGATGGCCGGCAGGTCCGCGAGCAGCTCGTCAAGCTCGCCCAGGGTCTTGGCGTCGAAGGCCCGCTCCATTCGCTCGTGGAATTCCTCGGCGGTCAGCCGACCCGCGGCATGGTGCTCACGCAGCAGCGCCGTCGTGCGGTCGCGATCCGCGTCCGAGGCGCGGATCCGCGGGTCACCAGGCACCGGTCACCCTTCCTTCCCGACCAACCCACCCGGCCCACCGCCCGGCCTAGGTCGGCGGAATACTCGCCGGGTCCCCTCTCCTAGTATCGCTCGTCAGGACCGGTGACGCGGAGCGGCGGTCCTGGTCGCCGTCCTCGGCGGTCAGCACCCAGGGCCCGTCTGCGGTGATGGCGACGGTGTGCTCGAAATGCGCGGCCCAGCTTCCGTCGGCGGTGACGACGGTCCAGCCGTCGTCGAGCTGTACCGTCTCCGCGTCTCCCAGGATGACCATCGGCTCGATGGCCAGCGCCATGCCGGTCTCCAGCCGCGGCCCGCGGCCCGGACGGCCGTAGTTCGGCACCGGCGGGTCCATGTGCATGGCGGTGCCGATGCCGTGGCCGGTGTATTCCTCGACGATGCCGTAGGGCCCGGCCTGCCTGATGCTGGTCTCCACCGCGTGCGAGATGTCGCTCAGCCGCGCTCCGTCCCTGGCCCGGTCCAGCCCGGCCCACAGCGCGGCCTGGCACACCTCGAGCAGCCTGGCGTGCTCGGCGGAGATGGTGCCCACGCCCACAGTCAGCGCCGCGTCCCCGTGCCAGCCGTCCACGATGGCACCGCAGTCGATGGAGATGATGTCCCCGTCCCGCAGCACCCGCTCCGGGCTCGGGATGCCGTGCACGATCTCGTCGTTCACCGAGGTGCAGATCGTGGCCGGGTAACCGTGGTAGCCCAGGAACGACGGGGTGGCACCGGCGGCGCGGATCTGGGCCGCGGCCAGCGCGTCGAGGTCGGCGGTGCTGACCCCGGGCCGGACCTCGGCCGTGACCGCGGCCAGGGTGCGCGCGACGACCAGCCCGGCCTTGCGCATCAGCGCGATCTGCTCGGGTGTCTTGATCTGGATTCCCACTCGCCCACCTCCCCTGCCCCCTCCATGCCCCCTCCACTGTCGTGACCACATAACAGCTCCTCAGCGCACGAACGGGCGCAGCGCGGCCAGGGCCCGGCTGGTGATCTCCTCCACCGGGCCGGTCGCGTCGATGCCGATCAGGACGTTCTCGTCGGCGTAGAACGCGATGAGCGGGGAGGTCTGCTCGGCGTAGACCTCCAGGCGGTGCCTGATGGTCTGCTCGGAGTCGTCGTCGCGCTGGAACAGCTCGCCGCCGCAGTCGTCGCAGATGCCGTCACGTGCGGGCGGATCGTACAGAACGTGCCAGACCCGCTCGCACCGGCGGCAGGTCCGCCGCCCGGACAGCCGCCGGACCACCTCGTCCTCGTCCACTACGAGCTCGAGGACCACGCTGAGCTTCACGTCCCATTCCAGCAGCATCTTCTTCAGCGTCTCGGCCTGGGGGACGTTCCTGGGGAAGCCGTCGAGCAGGAACCCTTCCTGCGCGTCGTCCTCGGCCAGCCGGTCCCTGACCATGGCCACGGTGACCTCGTCCGGGACCAGGTCCCCGCGCTCCATGTACTCCCTGGCCTTGCGGCCCAGCTCGGTATGGCTGGTCACGTTGTAACGGAAGATGTCACCTGTCGAGATCCTCGGGATCGCCAGGTGTGACGCTATGAACTGGGCCTGTGTCCCCTTGCCCGCACCGGGGGGCCCGACGAGGACGATGCGCACTATCGCAAGAAGCCCTCATAGTTGCGCTGCTGCAACTGGCTCTCGATCTGCTTCACCGTGTCCAGCCCGACGCCGACCATGATCAGCAGGCTGACCCCGCTGAACGGGAACTCGTTGGCGACCCCGATGGAAGCCAGCGCGACAAGCGGGAACAGCGCGATCACGCCCAGGTAGGCCGAGCCGGGCGCGGTGAGCCTGCTGAGCACGTAACTCAGGTACTCGGCGGTGGGCCGCCCGGGTCTGATGCCCGGGATGAACCCGCCGTACTTCTTCATGTTGTCGGCCACTTCAGTGGGGTTGAAGGTGATCGACACGTAGAAGTAGGTGAACCCGATGATCAGCAGGAAGAACGCGGCCATGTAGAACACCGAGCTGCTCTGCTCGACGTAGCGGTCCACCCAGGAGACCCAGCCCTGCGGGTGGGTCTGGCTGCCGAACAGCTGTGCCGCCAGCGTCGGGATGTACAGCAGCGAAGAGGCGAAGATGACCGGGATCACGCCCGCCTGGTTGACCTTCAGCGGGATGTAGGTCGAGGTGCCGCCGTACATGCGCCGGCCCACCATGCGTTTGGCGTACTGCACCCGGACCCGGCGCTGGGCCTGCTCCATGAAGACGATGAAGGCCACGATGGCGATGACCACCACGATGGCCATCAGGGCATAGAACGCGTTCTTGTCCCGGTAGATGGCCAGGATCTCGCCCGGGATGACCGAGATGACGGTGGTGAAGATCAGCACCGACATGCCGTTGCCGACCCCGCGGTCGGTGATCAGCTCACCCATCCACATGATGACCGTGGTGCCCGCGACCATCGTGATCACCATGGTGGCGATGTTGAAGACCCCGTCGTTCGGGATCAGCGGGTTGTTGCCGGCCGTGCCGCAGCCGTTGAACAGCGTGCCAGAGCGGGCGAGCTCGATGTAACCGGTGGACTGCAGCACGGCCAGGCCCACGGTGAGGTACCTGGTGTACTGGGTGATTTTCGCCTGGCCCGACTGGCCCTCCTGCTTCAGTGTCTCCAGCCGCGGGATAACCACGGTCAGCAGCTGCAGGATGATGCTGGAGGTGATGTAGGGCATGATGCCCAGCGCGAAAACCGACAGGTGCAGCAGCGCCTGTCCGGACAGCAGGTTGACGATGGCCAGCACGCCTGCCGTGGGGCTGCCGGCGCTCGTGGCGGCGTTCGAGCAGAGGGTGACGTTCTTCTCGTCGATGCCTGGCGTCGGCAGTGAGGCGCCGAACCGGAACAACGCGATGAGACCGAGCGTGATCAGCATCTTCTTGCGAAGGTCCGGCGTCTGGAACGCCCGCACGAAGGCCGTCAGCATGCGCAGTCCTCGGTTCGGTCGATCGGGCAGTCCACGTATCTTACCCGGCTGTACATTTTTCCGCTCTCTCGCCTCCGGGGCGCCTTAAGGCGCCGCCTTCCATCGTCGCTCGTCCCTCGCGCCTGGGTGGGTTAGTGGGGGAAACACAGTCCAGGCGGCGCCGCTGCCCCGGCATAGCTTGCGCGGCTCGCTCGCAGGAGTCAGGAGAGCTCGGTGACGGTCCCGCCGGCCTGCTCGATCTTGGCCACAGCGGTAGCGGAGAACGCATGCGCGGTCACCCGCAGGGCCACCGAGACGTCGCCGGTGCCGAGCACCTTGATCAGCTCGCCCTTGCGGGCTGCCCCCTTGGCCACCAGGTTCTCCGGCGTCACGTCGCCGCCTTCCGGGTACAGCTCAGCCAGCTTGCGGGTGTTCACCACCTGGTAAGTGGTGCGGAAACCTGAGTTGGAGAAGCCCTTCAGCTTCGGGATCCGCCGGCTCAGCGGCATCTGGCCGCCCTCGAAGCCGACATGCACCTGGGTGCGTGCCTTGGTGCCCTTGGTGCCGCGGCCCGCGGTCTTGCCCTTGGATGCCTCGCCGCGGCCCAGCCGCGTCTTGGCCTTGCGGGCACCGGGGGCCGGCCGCAGGTGGTGCAGCTTGAGCCCGCGCCCGGACGCCGTCTGTTCGTCCGTCATGTCACTGTCAGTCATTTCCGGCTACTTCCTCCACCGTCACCAGGTGGCGCACGGTCTTGAGCATGCCGCGGAACTCCGGGCGATCCGGCATGACCACGACCTGGCCGATCCGCCGCAGCCCGAGCGACCGCAGCGAGTTACGCTGCGCACTGGTCCCGCCGATCTTCGACTTGACCTGTGTCACCTTCAGCTGTGCCATCTGTCTGCTCCCCTGTCACTTCGGGGGGGACGACCCCCCCGTGGCCCCCCCGAACGCGCTCCGCGCGTCACGTCAGGACCCGGACGCCGCGGCCGCACGAGCCCGCAGCATGGCCGCGGGGGCCACGTCCTCGATCGGCAGGCCGCGCTTGGCCGCGATCTCCTCGGGCCGGTTCAGGCTCTTCAGCGCGGCCACCGTCGCGTGCACGACGTTGATCGGGTTCGACGAGCCCAGCGAGCGGGACAGCACGTCGTGGATGCCCGCGCACTCGAGCACGGCCCGGACCGGGCCGCCGGCGATGACGCCGGTACCCGGGCTGGCCGGCTTGAGCAGCACCACGCCCGCCGCCTCCTCGCCCTGCACCGTGTGCGGGATCGTGCTGCCGATCCGCGGCACCCGGAAGAAGTGCTTCTTGGCCTCTTCGACGCCCTTGGCGATGGCGGCCGGGACTTCCTTGGCCTTGCCGTACCCGACGCCGACCATCCCGTTGCCGTCGCCCACTACCACCAGCGCGGTGAAGCTGAAGCGACGGCCGCCCTTGACCACCTTGGCCACGCGGTTGATGGTGACCACGTGCTCAAGGTAAGCAGCTTGCTTATCGGCCGCGCTGCCGCGGCGGTCCTCACGGCGCTCGCGCCGCTCGCCGCCGCCGCCGCCGCGACGCGGAGCTCCTGGCATTAGCCATTCCTCATTTCTTGATAACGCTCAGCAGGCTGCCTGCGTGCCGTGCTCACAGCTTCAGCCCGCCTTCCCTGGCGCCGTCCGCGAGCGCCGCTATGCGGCCGTGGTAGCGGTAGCCGCCCCGGTCGAACACCACGGCCGCGATGCCGGCCGCTGCCGCGCGCTGCGCGAGCAGCTCGCCGACCTGGCGCGCCTTGGCCGTCTTGTCGCCGTCCGCCGACCGGATGGCCGCGTCCAGGGTGGACGCGGCAGCCAGTGTGCGGCCCGCGCTGTCGTCCACGATCTGCGCGAACATATGCCGCGCCGACCGGTTGACGACCAGCCGCGGCCGGCTCGCGCTGCCGGTGACCTTCTTGCGCACGCGCAGGTGGCGGCGCACGCGGGCGGCCGTGGACTTCTGGGTACGCGACCGCACCCGCCCGGTGGCGAGGGCGTGTGATCTGGTCTTGGTGCCAGCCATGGCTTACTTACCAGCCTTCCCGACCTTGCGGCGGACCTGCTCGCCCTGGTACCGCACGCCCTTGCCCTTATACGGGTCCGGCTTGCGGAGCTTGCGGATTTGCGCGGCTATCTCGCCCACCTGCTGCTTGTCGATGCCTTCCACGACAAACCTGGTCGGCGCCTCCACCCGGAAGCTGATGCCTTCCGGCGGATTGATTACCACCGGGTGGCTGAAGCCGAGCGAGAACTCTAGGTCCTGGCCCTTGGCCTGGACACGGTAGCCGACGCCGACGATCTCCAGGGTCTTGCGGTAGCCGTCGGTGACGCCGGTGACCATGTTGGCGATCAGTGTGCGGGACAGCCCGTGCAGGGCACGCACCGGGCCCTCGTCGTTCGGCCTGGTCACCTTGATGACGCCGTCCTCGCGGACGACGTCGATGGGCTCGGCGATGGTCTGGTGCAGCGTCCCCTTCGGGCCCTGCACGGTGACATCCCGCCCGTCGATGGTGACCTGCACCCCACCGGGGATGGTCACGGGGAGCCGCCCGATCCTTGACATTGCAGCTCCTCCCTTACCAGACGTAGGCGAGGACTTCCCCGCCCACGCCCGTCTTCTTGGCTTGCTTGTCGGTCATCAGCCCACCGGAGGTGGAGATGATCGCCACGCCCAGGCCGCCCAGCACCCGGGGCAGGTTGTCCTTCTTCGCGTAAACGCGCAGCCCGGGCTTGGAGACCCGCTTGATGCCGGCGATGGAGCGCTCGCGCGCGTTCCCGAACTTGAGCGTGATCACCAGGTTCTTGCCGACCTCGGCGTCTTCCACCCGCCAGGACGCGATGTAGCCCTCCTGCTGGAGGATCTCCGCGATGTGGGACTTGATCTTGGAGTACGGCATGCCCACCGTGTCGTGGTACGCCGAGTTCGCGTTCCGCAGACGCGTCAGCATGTCCGCGATCGGGTCAGTCATCGTCATGGCCAACAGGCCTTCCTCACCGCGGTTTCCCGCCCCGTCTTGCCAACAGAGCGGGACCTTCGGTGTGCTCGTTTGTTGTCTCGATTACCAGCTGGACTTGGTGATGCCGGGCAGTTCGCCGCGGTGCGCCATGGTGCGGAAGCAGATCCGGCACAGGCTGAACCTGCGGTAGACGGCGCGGGGCCGCCCGCAGCGGGTGCACCGCGTGTAACCGCGGACCTGGAACTTCGGCGTTCGCTTCTGCTTGGCGATCAGCCCTTTTTTTGCCATTTGTCAGATACCTCTCTGGACGGCTTACCGCCGTCCCTCCGCTGCCGCCGTCTCCGACTCCCTGAAGGGGAAGCCGAGCCGCCGCAGCAGTGAGCGGCCCTCGGCGTCGTTGGTGGCCGTAGTCACCACGGTGATGTCCATCCCGCGCTGCCTGTCCACCTTGTCCGGGTCGATCTCGTGGAACATGACCTGCTCGACGAGGCCGAACGTATAGTTCCCTTGACCGTCGAACTGCCGGTCGGACAGGCCGCGGAAGTCGCGGATCCGAGGCAGCGCGATGGTCAGCAGCCGGTCGAGGAACTCCCACATGCGGTCGCCGCGCAGCGTGGTGTGCGCGCCGATGGGCATGCCCTCGCGCAGCTTGAACTGGGCCACGGACTTCTTGGCCCGGGCCACGGCCGGCTTCTGGCCGGTGATGGTGGTCAGGTCGCGGACCGCGCCCTCGATCAGCTTCGCGTCACGGGCCGCCTCGCCGACGCCCATGTTCACGACGATCTTGGTCAGGCCGGGGATCTGCATCACGTTGCCGTAGCCAAACTCTTCCCGCAGCGCAGGCGCGATCTCGCCCCGGTACCGCTCCTTGAGCCGCGGCAAGGACGGAGCCTCGGTCGCCATCAGATTTCCTTCCCGCTCGGCCTGGCCACGCGGATCTTCCGGCCCTCGTCGTTGATCTCGTAGCCGACGCGGGCCGGGCGCTTGCTGTCCGGATCGGCCAGCTGGACGTTGCTCACGTCGATCGGCGCTTCCTCGGGCGAGATACCGCCTTCTTTGGCACCGCGCTGGCCCTGGTAGGTGACCTTCTTGTTCTTCTTGACCACGTTGACGCCCTGGACCAGCACCTTGCCCCGGTCCGGGTAGGCCGCGATGACCAGGCCGCTACGGCCTTTGTCCCGGCCCGCCACCACGACCACCTGGTCGCCCTTCCTGATCTTCATCTAGAGCACCTCCGGCGCCAGCGAGATGATCCGCATGAACCGCTTCTCGCGCAGCTCACGGCCGACGGGACCGAAGATGCGGGTCCCGCGGGGATCGCCGCCGTCCCTGATCAGCACCGCCGCGTTCTCGTCGAACCGGATATAGGAGCCGTCGCCGCGGCGGCGCTCCTTGCGGGTGCGCACCACGACTGCCTTGACGACATCGCCCTTCTTCACGCCGGCGCCGGGAAGGGCATCCTTCACCGTCGCCACGATGACGTCACCGATGCCCGCGTATCGCCGGCCGCTGCCGCCGAGCACACGGATGCACAGAATCTCCTTGGCACCCGTGTTGTCGGCGACCTTAAGCCGCGACTCCTGCTGGATCACGTCAACCTCTCAGTATCTTCCCCGGGGGACGACCCCCCGGTGACCCCCCGTCAAGGGGGGACTGCCCGTCCCCCCTTGCACCCCCCTGGGGGTCCCGGAGGGACCCAAAGGTCCTAGTCCTGCTGCTGGTCTGCATATAGCTCTTTTACTTGGCCTTCTCGAGGATCTCGGCTACGCGCCAGCGCTTGGTCGCGGACAGCGGCCGGGTCTCCATCAGCAGCACGCGATCACCCACGCCGCAGGCGTTGGCGGCGTCGTGCGCCTTGTACTTCTTGGTACGGCGCAGAACCTTGCCGTACTTGGGGTGCTTGACGTAGTCCTCGACCTCGACGACAACGGTCTTGTCCATCTTGTCGCTGACCACCAGGCCTTCTCGGCCCTTGCGGTAGCCGCGGGTCACGGCACCGCTCGTGGCATCCTCGCTCACTCGCCCGCCTCCTCGGCTGCATCATCGGTGTCCGCGCCTGCCGTCGGGGCCTGCGCCTGGAAATCCTCCGGCTCGCCGGACCCCTCGATCAGGGTGATGATCCCGAGCTCGCGCTCGCGCATCACCGTGTAGATGCGGGCGATCTCCTTGCGGACCGCACGCAGCCTGCCGTGGCTCTCCAGCTGCCCGGTGGCGCCCTGGAAGCGCAGGTTGAACAGCTCTTCCTTGGCCTCGGCCAGCTTGGCGTGCAGCTCCTCCTCGGTGGACACGCGCAGCTGCGCGGTCAGGCCGCTAGCCATCAGCCCTCACCCACCTCTCGCTTGACAACCTCGGCCATGCCAGCCAGCAGAGCATGGGGAGCTTGCATCTTTGACATCAGCCCTCACCCATCTCACGCTTGACAACCTCGGCCATGCCAGCCAGCAGAGCATGGGGAGCTTGCATCTTTGACATCAGCCCTCACCCATCTCACGCTTGACAACCTCGGCCATGCCAGCCAGCAGAGCATGGGGAGCTTGCATCTTTGACATCAGCCCTCACCCACCTCTCGCTTGACCACCCGGCACTTCATGGGGAGCTTGTGGATCGCGCGGCGCAGCGCCTCCCTGGCCACCGGCTCGGACACCCCGGCCATCTCGAACATGACGCGGCCCGGCTTGACGTTGGCGATCCACCACTCCGGCGAGCCCTTGCCGGAACCCATCCGGGTCTCGGCCGGCTTCTTGGTCAGCGGCCGGTCCGGGTAGATGTTGATCCACACCTTCCCGCCACGGCGGATGTGCCGGGTCATGGCGATACGGGCCGCCTCGATCTGCCGGTTGGTCACGTACGCGTGCTCCAGGGCCTGGATCCCGAACTCGCCGAACGACACGTGGGTGCCGCCGCTCGCGTTCCCGGTCCGGTGCGGCCGGTGCTGCTTGCGGTGCTTAACCCTGCGCGGAATGAGCATGTCCTCAGCCCTCCTCGCCGGCGGACGCGCCCTCAGGAGCACGACGCCGCGGACGCTGCGCGTCCCGTGGCCGCTGCGGCCGCTGCTGGGCGGCAGCCCGCAGCGCGGCCTGCTGCGCCTCGCGGCCGGCCCGGCTGGTCGGCGCCTCGCCCTTGTAGATCCAGACCTTCACGCCGATCCGGCCGAAGGTCGTGCGCGCCTCGTAGAAGCCATAGTCGATGTCCGCGCGCAGGGTGTGCAACGGCACCCGGCCCTCGCGGTAGAACTCGGACCGCGACATCTCCGCGCCGCCTAGACGGCCCGAGCACTGGACCCGGATCCCCTTGGCGCCGCCCTTCATCGCGCTCTGGATCGCCTTGCGCATGGCCCGCCGGAACGACACCCGGCTGGACAGCTGCTCGGCGACGCCCTGCGCGACCAGCTGAGCATCGGTCTCAGGGTTCTTGACCTCGAGGATATTCAGCTGAATCTGCTTAGCGGTCAGCTTCTCCAGGTCACCGCGGATGCGGTCCGCCTCGGCGCCACGGCGCCCGATGACGATGCCCGGCCGCGCGGTGTGGATGTCCACCCGCACCCGGTCCCTGGTCCGCTCGATCTCGACCTTGGAGATGCCAGCCCGCTCCATGCCGCGCTGCAGCATCCGCCGGATGGCCACGTCCTCGGCGACATATTCCTTGTACAGCTTGTCGGCGTACCAGCGGCTCTTGAAGTCCGTGGTGATGCCGAGCCGGAACCCGTGCGGGTTCACCTTCTGGCCCACTAGCGGGTCCCTCCCTCGGCGTCGTCGGAGACGATGACCGTGATGTGGCTGGTGCGCTTGAGCACCCGGTAACCGCGGCCCTGGGCGCGCGGCCGGAAGCGCTTGAGCGTCGGTCCCTCGTCGACCCAGGCCCGGCGTACCCACAGCATGCCGCGATCACCGCGCCCGCCCCGGGCATCGGCGTTGGCGATCGCGCTGGCGAGCACCTTGCCGACGGGGTCGCTGGCTGACTGGGGCGCAAAGGTGAGAATTGCCTGCGCCTCGTCAGCGGGCAGCCCGCGGATCAGGTCCACCACCCGGCGGGCCTTCCGCGGCGTGACGCGGACGAACCGCGCCATTGCCCTAGCTTCCATCAATCCTCTCCTGTCCACCGACTAGCACTGACCCAGCCATGGCGGGGCGAAGCCCCCGCACCGGGGGGCCCAGGGAGTACGGGGGGGCGGGAGCCCCCCCGTGATCGGGGGGTTTCGGGGGGTCGCCCCCCCCGAACCAGCAGAGCCATCATTCCTCCTGGGTCCGGCTAGCGACGGCTGCGCCGGTCGTCCTTGACGTGAGAACGGAAAGTCCGCGTTTGGGCGAACTCGCCGAGCTTGTGGCCCACCATCGACTCGGTGATGAACACCGGGATGTGGGTCCGGCCGTTATGCACGGCGATCGTGTGACCCAGCATGGCTGGCACGATCATGGAACGCCGGGACCACGTCCGGATAACGGTCTTGGTTCCCCTGTCGTTCTGGACATCCACCTTCTTCATCAGGTGGTCGTCCACGAAGGGGCCCTTCTTAAGGCTACGAGGCATCGCGTACTGCTCCTACCGCTTGTTCCTGCCGCGGCGACGGCTGATCAGCCGGTCACTCGGCTTGTGCGCCCGCCGGGTCCGGCCCTCGGGCTGGCCCCACGGGCTGACCGGATGACGCCCGCCGGAGCTCTTGCCCTCGCCGCCGCCCAGCGGGTGGTCGACCGGGTTCATGGCCACGCCGCGGACGGTCGGGCGCTTGCCCTTCCACCGGTTGCGGCCGGCCTTGCCCAGCTTGACGTTGCCCTGCTCGGCGTTGCCGACCTCGCCCACCGTGGCCCGGCAGGTGGCGTCGACCCGCCGGATCTCGCCGGAGGGCATGCGCAGCTGGGCGTAGCCGCCCTCCTTGGCCAGCAGCTGGACACCCGCGCCGGCCGAGCGGGCGATCTTGGCGCCGCCGCCAGGCCGCAGCTCAATGGCGTGCACCACGGTGCCGGTCGGGATGCTGCGCAGCGGCAGCGAGTTGCCCGGCTTGATGTCCGCCCCGGTACCGCTCTCCACCCGGTCGCCCTGGGACAGGCCCTGTGGGCAGATGATGTAGCGCTTCTCGCCGTCCGCGAAGTGCAGCAGGGCGATCCGCGCGGTGCGGTTCGGGTCGTACTCGATGTGCGCGACCGTGGCCGGCACGCCGTCCTTGTCCGCGCGCCTGAAGTCGATCAGCCGGTAGGCGCGCTTGTGGCCGCCGCCCTGGTGCCGGGCGGTGACGCGGCCGTGCACGTTCCGGCCGCCGCGCGAGTGCAGCGGCCGCACCAGCGACTTCTCCGGCTCGGTCCGGGTGACCTCGGCGAAGTCGGAGCCGCTCGCGCCGCGCCGGCCAGGGGTGGTCGGCTTGTACTTACGGATAGCCATGTCTCGTCGGTCTCCCTTAGGCGCCGAAAATGTCGATTCTGTCGCCCTCGGCGAGGGTCACGATCGCCCGCTTGGTGTCCGGCCGCTTGCCCCAGCCGTACCGGGTGCGCCGGCGCTTGCCCGGCCCGGTTCACGGTGTTAACCCCGGTCACCTTGACCCCGAACACGGCCTCGACGGCCAGCCTGATCTGGGTCTTGTTGGCGTCAGGGGACACGACGAAGGTGTACTTGCCCTCGTCGAGCAGCCCGTAGCTCTTCTCCGAGACCACCGGCCGCAGCAGGATGTCCCTGGGGTTGTAGTCCCTGCTCACTTGGCTGTCTCCCAACCCTTACCAGCACTGTCCTTCGACGTCCTGGTCACGAACGCGGTCAGGGCCTGCTCGGTGAAGACCACGTGGTCGCTGGCCAGCACGTCATAGGTGTTGAGCTGGTCCTCGGCCAGAACGTGCACGCGCGGCACGTTCCGCAGCGACCTCCAGGTCAGCTCGTCGTCGCGGTGCAAAACCACCAGGACCGGCCGGCCCAGCCCGCCGCCGGAAATGGACAGAGCTTCGGTCAGCACGGCCACGGCGTCCTTGGTCCTGGGCGCGTCGCCGTCGACGAAGCCGCTGACCACCTGGACCCGGCCGTGGCTGAGTCGGTCGGACAGCGCGCCGCGCAACGCCGCGGCCTTCATCTTCTTGGGCGTCCGCTGCACGTACGAACGCGGCACCGGGCCGTGCGCGGTGCCGCCGCCGGTGTACTGGGGCGCGCGGAGCGAGCCCTGGCGGGCGCGGCCGGTGCCCTTCTGCCGGTACGGCTTCTTGCCGCCGCCGCGGACCTGCCCGCGGGTCTTGGCCGCGTGCGTGCCCTGCCGGGCCGCTGCCTGCTGGGCCACCACGACCTGGTGGATCAGCGGCACGTTCACCTTGGCGGCGAAGATGTCCTCGGGCAGCTCGACCGTCTTGTCTTTCGCGCCTATGACGGCGACTGCGGTCATCGGGCTTCACCTTCCAGCTCATCCAGGTGCCTGGCCGCGCTGCGCACCAGGACGACCCGGCCGCGCGGGCCGGGCACGGCTCCCTTGATCAGCAGCAGCCCGCGCTCGGCGTCGACGGCGTGCACGGTCAGCGACTGCACGGTGGTGCGCACGCCGCCCATCCGGCCCGCCATCCGCACGCCCTTGAACACCCGGCCCGGGGTGGCGCAGGCGCCGATGGAGCCCGGCGAGCGGTGCTTGCGCTGGGTGCCGTGCGCGGCGCCGAGGCCCTTGAAGCCATGCCGTTTCATGACGCCCGCGGTGCCCTTGCCCTTGCTCCGGCCGGTCACGTCCACGTGCTGGCCGCTGGCGAACACCTCGGCGGTGAGCTCCTGGCCGAGCGTGTACTCCGACGCGTCGTCGGTGCGCAGCTCGGTCAGGTAGCGGCGGGGGGTCACGCCTGCCTTCTCGAACACCCCGCTGACCGGCTTGGTCACCTTGCGCGGGTCGATCTCGCCGAAGGCGAGCTGCACGGCTGAGTATCCGTCGCCGGCCGGGGTGCGCACGGCGGTCACCACGCACGGCCCGGCCTGCACGACCGTAACCGGCACGATCTGCCCGGCCTCGTTGAAGACCTGGGTCATGCCCAGCTTGGTGCCCAGGATCCCTTTGATCTGCTTGCCCATGTCGGTGCGTTCCTCAGAGCTTGATCTCGATGTCGACGCCGGCGGAGAGGTCGAGCCGCATCAGCGAATCGACGGTCTTCGGCGTCGGGTCGATGATGTCGATCAGCCGCTTGTGCGTCCGCATCTCGAAGTGCTCGCGCGAGTCCTTGTACTTGTGCGGGGAGCGGATGACGCAGTACACGTTCTTCTCCGTGGGCAGCGGCACCGGCCCGGCGACGCGCGCACCGGTACGGGTCACCGTCTCGACGATCTGCCGCGCCGCCTTGTCGATGACCTCGTGGTCATATGCCTTGAGCCGGATGCGGATCTTCTGTCCCGCCATGTTGGCCTCGGTGTCCTTCGCTTCTTAGTCAGCCGCTGTTCGTACGTTGGTCCGGCGTGCCGCGGCGGCCGGGTCCCCTTGAACCGGTGAGCCCGGCCGCCGCGTAACGACCGTCTTACTTGATGATCTTCGTGACGATCCCGGAGCCGACGGTCCGGCCGCCCTCCCGGATGGCGAACCGCAGGCCCTCCTCCATGGCGATCGGCTGGATCAGGTCGACGCGCATGTCGGTCCGGTCGCCCGGCATGACCATCTCGGTGCCCTCGGGGAGGTTCACCACGCCGGTCACGTCGGTGGTACGGAAGTAGAACTGCGGACGGTAGTTGTTGAAGAACGGCGTGTGCCGACCGCCCTCGTCCTTGCCCAGGATGTAGACCTGGCCCTCGAACTCGGTGTGCGGAGTGCTGGTGCCCGGCTTGATCACGACCTGGCCGCGCTCCACCTCCTCGCGCTTGATACCGCGCAGCAGCAGGCCCACGTTGTCGCCAGCCTGGCCGTCATCCAGGATCTTGCGGAACATCTCCACACCGGTGACGGTGGTCGACTGCGCCTTGTCCTTGATGCCGACGATGTCGACGGTCTCGCCGGTGTGGATGGTGCCACGCTCGATCCGGCCGGTCACCACGGTGCCGCGGCCGGTGATCGAGAACACGTCCTCGACCGGCATCAGGAACGGCTTGTCGACCTCGCGGACCGGCTCCGGGATGGCGTCGTCGCAGGCCGTCATGAGCTCGAGGACCTTCTCGCCCCACTCGGCGTCACCCTCGAGCGCCTTCAGCGCCGACACCCGGATCACCGGCACGTCGTCGCCCGGGAACTCGTACTCGGTGAGCAGCTCACGCACCTCGAGCTCGACGAGCTCCAGGATCTCCTCGTCGTCGACCATGTCCGCCTTGTTCAGCGCCACCACGATGTAGGGCACGCCGACCTGGCGGGCGAGCAGCACGTGCTCGCGGGTCTGCGGCATGGGGCCGTCGGTGGCCGCGACCACCAGGATGGCGCCGTCCATCTGCGCGGCGCCCGTGATCATGTTCTTGATGTAGTCGGCATGACCCGGGCAGTCCACGTGCGCGTAATGACGCTTCTCGGTCTGGTACTCGACGTGCGAGATCGAGATCGTGATACCGCGCTCCTTCTCCTCCTTCGCGTTGTCGATCTGATCGAAGGGGGTGAACGGGTTGACGTCCGGCATCTTGTCGTGCAGCACCTTGGTGATCGCCGCGGTCAGCGTGGTCTTGCCGTGGTCGATGTGCCCGATGGTGCCGATGTTGACGTGCGGCTTAGTCCGCTGGAACTTGGCCTTCGCCACTGGTTTCTCCTCGTTGTTTGCGATCAACCCGCCCGGGGTGAACCGGGGTCCTTACGGGTTGGGGCCGAACTGG
Source organism: uncultured Actinomycetes bacterium (assembly GCA_963835775.1). GTDB lineage: Bacteria > Actinomycetota > Actinomycetes > Streptosporangiales > Streptosporangiaceae > Palsa-504. The sequence goes on from CAWIHB010000025.1 coordinate 492,056, forward strand.
TTGCTGCTTACTCGCCTCGCGCCTTGGCGATGATCTCCTTGGCAATACTCGGCGGGACCTCGGCATACGAATCGAACTGCATGCTGTAGTCCGCCCTGCCCTGCGTCCGGCTGCGCAGATCCCCCACGTAGCCGAACATCTCCGACAGCGGGACAAGCGCCTTGACCGCCCTGGCCCCGGATCGTTCCTCCATAGCCTGGATCTGGCCGCGGCGGCTGTTCAGGTCGCCGATGACGTCGCCCATGTAGTCCTCCGGCGTCCGGACCTCGACGGCCATGACCGGCTCGAGCAGCACGGGGCTCGCCTGGGCGGCGGCCTTCTTGAACGCCATCGAACCGGCGATCTTGAAGGCGAGCTCGGACGAGTCCACCTCGTGGTAGGCGCCGTCGGTCAGCGTCACCTTGACGTCGACCATCGGGTAGCCAGCCAGCACGCCGAACTCGGCGGCTTCCTGGCAGCCCGCGTCCACCGACGGGATGTACTCCCGCGGGATCCGGCCGCCGTGGACCTTGTTCTCGAACTCGTACCCGCCGCCGTCGCCGCCGGTGGGCTCGAGGTTGATCAGCACCCGGCCGTACTGGCCGGAGCCACCGGTCTGCTTCTTGTGCGTGTACTCGACCTTCTCCACCTTGCGGGTGACGGTCTCGCGGTAGGCGACCTGCGGGCGGCCGATGTTGGCCTCGACCTTGAACTCGCGGCGCATCCGGTCGACCAGCACCTCCAGGTGCAGCTCGCCCATGCCGGCGATGATCGTCTGGCCGGTTTCCTCGTCGGTCCTGACCTGGAAGGTCGGGTCCTCCTCGGCGAGCCGCTGGATCGCGGTGCCCAGCTTCTCCTGGTCGCTCTTGGTCCTCGGCTCGATGGCCACGTTGATGACCGGCGCCGGGAACGTCATCGACTCCAGGATCACCGGCGCGTTCTGCGCGCACAGCGTGTCGCCCGTGGTGGTGTCCTTCAGGCCCATCACCGCGACGATCTGCCCGGCCACCGCGAACGGGCGCTCCTCGCGCTTGTTCGCGTGCATCTGGTAGATCTTGCCGATCCGCTCCTTGCGGCCCTTGATCGAGTTCAGCACGTTGCTGCCCGACTCCAGGGTGCCGGAGTAGATGCGGATATAGGTGAGCTTGCCGAGATGCTGGTCGGACATGATCTTGAACGCGAGCGCGGCGAACGGAGCCTCCGGGTCGGGGGCGCGCTCCACCACGGTGTCCTCGTGGCCCACCGCGTGGCCCTTGACCGACGGGATGTCGACCGGGCTGGGCAGGAAGTCCACGATCGCGTCGAGCATGGGCTGGACGCCCTTGTTCTTGAACGCGGTCCCACACAGCACGGGCGTGACCGCCCCGGCGACGGTGGCGCGGCGGATGGCCGCGATCAGCTGCTCCTCGGACGGCTCGGTGCCCTCCAGGTACAGCTCCATCATCTCGTCGTCGTTCTCGGCGATGGTCTCGAGCAGCCGGTCACGCCATTCGCGCGCGGCCTCTTCGTGGTCGCCGGGGATCCCGACGATGTCGTACTTGTCGCCCTTGCCCTCGGTCTGCCACAGCAGCGCGTGCATCTTCACCAGGTCGATGACGCCGCGGAAGTCGGATTCCACGCCCCAGGGCAGCTGCACGACGAGCGGCGTCGCCCCGAGCCGGTCGGTGATCATCTCCACGCAGCGGTGGAACTCGGCCCCGAACGCGGTCCATCTTGTTGACGAAGCAGATGCGGGGCACGCCGTACCGGTCGGCCTGCCGCCAGACGGTCTCGGACTGCGGCTCGACGCCGGCCACGGCGTCGAAGACCGCGACCGCACCGTCAAGTACGCGCAGCGACCGCTCGACCTCCACGGTGAAGTCCACGTGGCCCGGCGTGTCGATGATGTTGATGGTGTGGCCGAGCCAGCTCGTGGTGGTCGCGGCGGACGTGATCGTGATGCCGCGCTCCTGCTCCTGCTCCATCCAGTCCATGGTGGCTGCGCCCTCATGGACCTCACCGAGCTTGTAGTTGATGCCGGTGTAGAACAGGATCCGCTCGGTTGTCGTCGTCTTGCCCGCGTCGATATGCGCCATGATCCCGATGTTGCGGACCTTGGCGAGGTCTACAGCGGTCTGGGTGGCCACAATTCCTCGTTCTCGTTGTCAGAAGTTCTGTGTGTCTGGCTGTGTCCCGCGCTCACCAGCGGTAGTGGGCGAACGCCTTGTTGGACTCGGCCATCTTGTGGGTGTCCTCACGCCGCTTCACGCTGGCGCCGAGGCCGTTGCTCGCGTCGAGCAGCTCGTTCATGAGCCGCTCGGTCATGGTCTTCTCCCGGCGGTTCCTGGCGTAGGCCACGATCCAGCGCAGCGCCAGCGTGGTGCTGCGGGACGCGCGGACCTCGACCGGGACCTGGTAGGTGGCGCCGCCGACGCGGCGGCTCTTGACCTCCAGGGTCGGCTTGACGTTGTCCAGGGCGCGCTTCAGGGTGATGACCGGGTCGTTGCCCGACTTCTCCCGGCACCCCTCGAGCGCTCCGTACACGATGTGCTCGGCCACCGACCGCTTGCCGTCCTTGAGGACCTTGTTAGCCAGCGCGGTGACGAGCGGCGAGCCGTAGACCGGATCGGTGACAAGCTGCCGCTTCGCAGCGGGACCCTTACGAGGCATCTCAGCTCTTCTCCTTCTTCGCTCCGTACCGGCTGCGCGCCTGCTTGCGGTTGCGGACGCCCTGAGTGTCGAGGGAACCACGGATGATCTTGTAGCGCACGCCGGGCAGGTCACGCACGCGGCCGCCGCGCACTAGCACGATCGAGTGCTCCTGCAGGTTGTGCCCGACCCCCGGGATGTAGGCGGTGACCTCGATCTGGCTGGTCAGCCGGACCCGGGCCACCTTGCGCAGGGCGGAATTCGGCTTCTTCGGCGTCGTTGTGTAGACGCGCGTGCACACGCCGCGGCGCTGCGGGCTCTCCTTGAGCGCCGGCGTCTTGTTCTTCGCTACCTTGTCCTGGCGGCCCTTGCGGACCAGCTGCTGGATCGTGGGCAACCGCGTCTCCGTCTTTCCCGTCGCTGCGGCCCGCGCTACACGCGAGCCCCGTCACGTTCTGTGCTAGCTAGCTTCCGAGGTCTCTTGCTCTGAAGTCACTGAGCGGCTAGGAGCCCCGAAATGGGACCCACGAACCCGCTCAGCCTGGGCTTTCCTACCCCCCGCCGACCCCCGAGGTCGGGCGTGTCGCCCTGACCGGGAGTCAGCGGCTCGTGATGAGCCGACTACTTGGAGGGAGAAAACCCATACTGCCGGCCGGTCGGCCGCCCGGAGCCGGTCCGCAGACCGTCAGCCCCTGACCTGGCCATCAGCTGGCATGCGTACGTGCCCATGCGAACACGGACACGAATGAAGAACTTACCATGACACTACTCTCAAGCAAAATCGAGCCTCCACTGACCCGACCCCTCCCGGAGCCAGCCGTGGCTGCTCGTACAGCATTGCTCGTGCCTGTTCAACACCGCTGCCCCTGCTTTTAATCCCGTCCCGGTGGGGCAGAGGGCGGCCCAGGCGGGCTGGGCGGGGCGGGCGGCGGGGAGGCAGTCCCGGGGCCGAGAGCGAGAGGCACGGATCGTTCGGCCCAATAAATATAAATAGAGCACGGGCTGGCGGCCAGCTTGGCGGCGGCCGCCAGCCCGTGACTGGCGTGGCAGTGTTGGCGCCAGGGGGGACGACCCCCCCTGACACCCCCCGAAGGGCCTATCGACTAGCGGTTGTAGGAACCGAAGTCGTACTCCTCCAGCGGCACGGCCTCACCGGAGCCCTGGCCGAAGGCGTAGTTCTCCGGCTCGGCGTAGGTGCCGGGCGGGAAGGCGGACGAGCGGGCGTCGTCGGTGGGCTCGATCCGGATGTTCCGGTACACCGGCATGCCGGTGCCGGCCGGGATGAGCTTGCCGATGATGACGTTCTCCTTCAGGCCGAGCAGCGAGTCCGACTTGGCGTGGATGGCCGCGTCGGTCAGCACCCGGGTGGTTTCCTGGAAGGAGGCCGCCGACAGCCACGAGTCGGTGGCCAGCGACGCCTTGGTGATGCCCATCAGCACGGCCCGGCCGGAGGCCGAGGTGCCGCCGTCGTTCACGATGGCGCGGTTGACCTGCTCGAACCGAGGCCGCTCGACCAGCTCGCCGGGCAGCAGCTCGGTGTCGCCTGATTCGAGCACGTTCACCCGCTTGAGCATCTGCCTGATGATGATCTCGATGTGCTTGTCGTGGATCGAGACACCCTGCGACCGGTACACCTCCTGCACCTCGTGCACGAGGTGCCGCTGCACCTCCCGGCCGCCGAGGATGCGCAGCACCTCGTGCGGGTTGACCGCGCCCGCGATGAGCTGCTGCCCCACCGCGACGTGACCGCCGTCGGCCACCAGCAGGCGGGACCGCATCGGCACCTGGTAGGCGGCCTCTTCCGAGCCGTCGTCGGGCACCACGACGATCTTGCGGGTCTTCTCGGTCTCCTCGATCTTGACCCGGCCCTCGTACTCGCTGATGGGGGCCAGGCCCTTGGGGATGCGGGCCTCGAACAGCTCCTGGATGCGCGGCAGGCCGTGGGTGATGTCCATGCCCGCCACACCACCGGTGTGGAAGGTCCGCATGGTCAGCTGGGTGCCCGGCTCGCCGATCGACTGGGCGGCGACGATGCCGACGGCCTCGCCGACGTCCACCCGCTTGCCGGTGGCCAGCGAGCGGCCGTAGCACTTGCCGCAGACCCCGATCTTGGCCTCGCAGACCAGCACGCTGGACGTGCGGATGGCCTCCACCCCGGCCTCGGTCAGCCGGTCGAGCATCAGCTCGGTGGTGTCGTCCCCGACCTTGGCCAGGATCACGCCGTCGACCTCGATGTCCTCGGCCACGGTCCGGCCGGTGCCGGTGTTCTCGATGTTCGGCAGCTTGCGCAGGCGGCCCTCGGAGTCCTTCTCCGCGATCCGCATGCTGAGCGACCGGTCGGTGCCGCAGTCCTCCTCGCGGACGATCACGTCCTGTGCCACGTCCACCAGGCGCCGGGTCAGGTACCCGGAGTCGGCGGTGCGCAGCGCGGTGTCGGCCAGGCCCTTGCGGGCGCCGTGGGTCGAGATGAAGTACTCGACCACGGTCAGCCCCTCGCGGAAGCTGGACTTGATCGGCCGCGGGATGGTCTCGCCCTTGGGGTTGGAGACCAGCCCGCGCATGCCGGCGATCTGCCGGACCTGCATCGGGTTGCCTCGGGCGCCGGAGTTGACCATCATCCAGACCGAGTTGGTCTCGGGGAAGGCCTGCTCCATGTCCTGCGCCACGTCGGCCGTGGCGTGGGTCCAGATCTCGATGAGCTCCTGACGGCGCTCGTCGTCGGTGATCAGGCCGCGTTCGTACTCGCGCTGCACCTTGTCGGCGCGCCGCTCGTAGTTCTCCAGGATCTGCGCCTTGTTCGGCGGGGCGACCACATCCTCGATGGCGATCGTCACGCCCGCCCGGGTGGCCCAGTGGAAGCCCGCGTCCTTGAGGTTGTCCAGGGCCGCGGCCACCTCCACCTTGGGGTAGCTCTCCGCGAGCGAGTTGACGATCACGGTCAGCTGCCGCTTGCCCACCTCGTAGTTCACGAACGGGAAGTCGGCGGGCAGCGTCTCGTTGAAGATGCACCGGCCCAGCGTGGTAGCCACCCGGATCGGGTCACCGGGCTGGTAGCCCTCGGGCAGCTCGGTGCCGTCCGGCGGGACGATCCCGGGCAGCCGGATCTGGATCTTGGCCTGCAGGTCGAGCTCGCCCTGGTCGTAGGCCATCAGCGCCTCGGCCAGCGAGGAGAACGCCCGGCCCTCGCCGGTCGCCCCCTCGGCCTGCCGGGTCAGGCAGAACAGCCCGATGATCATGTCCTGGGTGGGCATGGTCACCGGCTTGCCGTCGGCCGGCTTGAGGATGTTGTTGGTGGACAGCATCAGGATCCGCGCCTCGGCCTGCGCCTCGGCGGACAGCGGCAGGTGCACCGCCATCTGGTCACCGTCGAAGTCCGCGTTGAACGCGGTGCAGACCAGCGGGTGGATCTGGATCGCCTTGCCCTCGACCAGCTGCGGCTCGAAGGCCTGGATACCCAGGCGGTGCAGGGTCGGCGCCCGGTTCAGCAGCACCGGGTGCTCGGTGATGACCTCCTCGAGCACGTCCCACACCACCGGGCGGGCCCGCTCCACCATGCGCTTGGCCGACTTGATGTTCTGCGCGTGGTTGAGGTCAACCAGGCGCTTCATCACGAACGGCTTGAACAGCTCCAGCGCCATCTGCTTGGGCAGGCCGCACTGGTGCAGCTTGAGCTGCGGGCCGACCACGATGACGCTGCGGCCCGAGTAGTCCACGCGCTTGCCGAGCAGGTTCTGGCGGAACCGGCCCTGCTTGCCCTTGAGCATGTCGGACAGCGACTTCAGCGGCCGGTTGCCCGGCCCGGTGACCGGGCGGCCGCGGCGGCCGTTGTCGAACAGGCTGTCCACGGCCTCCTGCAGCATCCGCTTCTCGTTGTTCACGATGATCTCGGGCGCGCCCAGGTCGAGCAGCCGCTTGAGCCGGTTGTTCCGGTTGATGACCCGGCGGTACAGGTCGTTGAGGTCACTCGTGGCGAACCGGCCGCCGTCGAGCTGAACCATGGGCCGCAGGTCCGGCGGGATCACCGGGATGCAGTCCAGGACCATGCCCATCGGGCTGTTGCGGGTGTTCAGGAACGCGGACACGACCTTGAGCCGCTTGAGCGCGCGGGCCTTCTTCTGGCCCTTGCCGGTGCGGATGATCTCGCGCAGGTTCTGCGCCTCGGCCTCCAGGTCAAAGCTGGCCAGCCGGTCCTGGATGGCCTGGGCGCCCATGCCGCCGCGGAAGTACCGGCCGAACCGGTCCCGCATGTCGCGGTAGAGCAGCTCGTCCCCCTCGAGGTCCTGGACCTTGAGGTTCTTGAACCGGCTCCAGACCTCCTCCAGGCGGTCGATCTCCTTGCCCGCCCGGTCCCTGATCTGCTTGCACTCGCGGTCGGAGGACTCGCGCAGCTTGCGCTTGGCGTCGCTCTTGGCCCCCTGGGCCTCGAGCTCGGCCAGGTCCGCCTCCAGCTTGGCCTGGCGGGCCTCCACGTCGGCGTCGCGGCGCTGCTCAAGCTGGCCGCGCTCGACGCTGATCTTCGCTTCGAGCGACGGCAGGTCACGGGCCCGCGCGTCGTCGTCCACGTAGGTGATCATGTAGGCGGCGAAGTAGATGACCTTCTCCAGGTCCTTCGGCGCCAGGTCGAGCAGGTAGCCCAGCCGGCTCGGCACGCCCTTGAAGTACCAGATGTGCGTGACCGGCGCGGCCAGCTCGATGTGGCCCATCCGCTCGCGCCGCACCTTGGCGCGGGTGACTTCCACGCCGCAGCGCTCGCAGATGATGCCCTTGAACCTGACCCGCTTGTACTTGCCGCAGTAGCACTCCCAGTCCCGGGTCGGACCGAAGATCTTCTCGCAGAAGAGCCCGTCCTTCTCCGGCTTGAGGGTGCGGTAGTTGATGGTTTCCGGCTTCTTTACCTCGCCGTGCGACCACTGCCTGATGTCCTCAGCGGTGGCCAGGCCGATGCGTAGATCGTCGAAGAAGTTGACGTCAAGCACTGTGTTCTATTCCCCTTCTCGATCAGACCTCTTCGACACTGCTCGGCTCGCGCCGGGACAGGTCGATGCCGAGTTCCTCGGCCGCGCGGAAGACATCCTCGTCGGTGTCGCGCATCTCGATCGCGGCTCCGTCGCTGGACAGCACCTCTACATTCAGGCAGAGCGACTGCATTTCCTTGATCAGCACCTTGAAACTTTCTGGAATGCCCGGTTCGGGCACGTTCTCGCCCTTGACGATGGCCTCGTACACCTTGACCCGGCCCAGCACGTCGTCGGACTTGATGGTCAGCAGTTCCTGCAGGGCGTAGGCGGCGCCGTACGCCTCCAGCGCCCAGACCTCCATCTCGCCGAAGCGCTGGCCGCCGAACTGCGCCTTGCCGCCCAGCGGCTGCTGGGTGATCATCGAGTACGGCCCGGTGGACCGGGCGTGGATCTTGTCGTCGACCAGGTGCAGCAGCTTGAGGATGTAGATGTAGCCGACCGCGATCGGGTCCTTGAACGGCTCGCCGGTCCGGCCGTCGAACAGCCGGGCCTTCCCGCCCGTCCCGACCAGGCGCTGGCCGTCCCGGTTCGGCAGCGTGCTGCCGAGCAGGCCGGTGATCTCCTCTTCCCGTGCGCCGTCGAACACCGGGGTGGCCACGGGCGTGCCCGCGGGAGCCGCGTCGGCACCCACGCTGCGCAGCCGCGCCTTCCAGTCATCGTCCGCACCGTCGACCTGCCAGCCCGCCTTGGCCACCCAGCCCAGGTGGGTCTCCAGGACCTGGCCGACGTTCATCCGGCCCGGGACGCCGAGCGGGTTGAGCACGATATCCACCGGGGTGCCGTCCTCGAGGAACGGCATGTCCTCCACCGGCAGGATCTTCGCGATCACGCCCTTGTTCCCGTGCCGCCCGGCCAGCTTGTCGCCGTCGGTGATCTTGCGCTTCTGGGCCACGTACACCCGGACCAGCTCGTTCACGCCCGGCGGCAGCTCGTCGCCGTCTTCGCGGGTGAACACCCGGACGCCGATGACCTTGCCTTCCTCGCCGTGCGGGACCTTCAGGCTGGTGTCGCGCACCTCGCGGGCCTTCTCGCCGAAGATCGCGCGCAGCAGCCGCTCCTCCGGGGTCAGCTCGGTCTCGCCCTTGGGCGTGACCTTGCCGACCAGGATGTCGCCGTTGACGACCTCGGCGCCGATCCTGATGATGCCGCGCTCGTCCAGGTCGGCCAGGACCTCGTCGGACACATTCGGGATGTCCCTGGTGATCTCCTCCGGACCCAGCTTGGTGTCCCGGGCGTCGACCTCGTGCTCCTCGATGTGGATGGAGCTGAGCACGTCGTCCTGGACCAGCCGCTGGGACAGGATGATGGCGTCCTCGTAGTTGTGGCCCTCCCAGGGCATGAACGCCGCGAGCAGGTTCTTGCCCAGCGCCATCTCGCCGTGGTCGGTACACGGGCCGTCCGCCAGCACCTGGCCCTTCTCCACCCGGTCGCCTTCCTCGACCACCGGCTTCTGGTTGAAGCAGGTGCCCTGGTTGGACCGGCGGAACTTGGACACCAGGTAGGTGGTGCGGGTGCCGTCGTCGTTCATGACCGACACGTAGTCGGCGCACGACTCCTCGACCACGCCCGGCTTGTCGGCCAGGATCACGTCGCCCGCGTCGGTCGCGGCGCGGTACTCCATGCCGGTGCCGACCAGCGGCGCGTCGGACCTCAGCAGCGGCACCGACTGGCGCTGCATGTTCGAGCCCATCAGGGCACGGTTGGCGTCGTCGTGCTCCAGGAACGGGATCATGGCGGTGGCCACGGACACCATCTGCCGCGCGGACACGTCCATGTAGTCCACGTCGTCCGGCGGGATGGAGTCCACCTCGCCGCCCTTGCGGCGGACTAGCACGCGGCGCTCGGCGATGGTGCCGTCGCTCTCCAGCAGGGTGTTGGCCTGCGCGACGACGTGCCTGTCCTCCTCGTCGGCGGTCAGGTAGTCGATCTGGTCCGTGACCACGCCGTCGACCACCTTGCGGTAGGGCGTCTCGACGAACCCGAACGCGTTCACCCGGGCGTAGCTGGACAGCGAGCCGATCAGGCCGATGTTAGGGCCTTCCGGCGTCTCGATCGGGCACATCCGGCCGTAGTGGCTGGGGTGCACGTCGCGGACCTCGAAGCCGGCCCGCTCGCGGCTCAGGCCGCCGGGGCCGAGCGCGGACAGGCGCCGCTTGTGGGTCAGGCCGGCCAGCGGGTTGGTCTGGTCCATGAACTGGGACAGCTGGCTGGTGCCGAAGAACTCCTTGATCGAGGCGACCACCGGCCGGATGTTGATCAGGGTCTGCGGCGTGATCGCCTCGACGTCCTGGGTCGTCATCCGCTCCCGGACCACGCGCTCCATCCGGGCCAGGCCCAGCCGGACCTGGTTCTGGATCAGCTCGCCGACGGTGCGCAGCCGCCGGTTGCCGAAGTGGTCGATGTCGTCGGTCTCCAGCGGCAGGATCTGCTCGCCGACGATCAGTTCCTCCTCGCCGGCGTGCAGCCGGACCAGGTACTCGATCGTGGCCACGATGTCCTGCTCGCTCAGCGTGCCCTGCCGGATGGGCAGGTCCAGGCCGAGCTTGCGGTTGACCTTGTACCGGCCCACCTTGGCCAGGTCATACCGCTTCGGGTTGAAATACAGGTTTTCCAGCAGCGCCTGCGCCGACTCGCGCGTCGGCGGCTCGCCCGGCCGCAGCTTGCGGTAGATGTCGAGCAGCGCCTCGTCCTGGCCGTTGGTGTGGTCCTTCTCCAGGGTGGCGCGCATCGACTCGTAGCCGCCGAACTTGTCCAGGATCTTGGCGTCGTCCCAGCCCAGCGCCTTTAGCAGGACGGTGACGCTCTGCTTGCGCTTGCGGTCGATGCGGACCCCTACGCTGTCCCGCTTGTCGATCTCGAACTCCAGCCAGGCCCCCCGGGACGGGATGACCTTGCAGCTGTAGATGTCCTTGTCGCTCGTCTTGTCGACCTGACGGTCGAAGTAGACGCCGGGTGAGCGGACCAGCTGGGAGACGACCACACGCTCGGTGCCGTTGATGATGAAGGTGCCCTTGGCCGACATGAGCGGGAAGTCGCCCATGAACACGGTCTGGCTCTTGATCTCACCGGTGGTGTTGTTGATGAACTCCGCCGTCACGAACATGGGGGCGGAGAACGTCATGTCCTTGTCCTTGCACTCCTCGGAGGAGTACTTGGGCGGCTCGAACCGGTGATCGCGGAACGACAGGGACATGGTGCCGGAGAAGTCCTCGATCGGACTGATCTCCTCGAAGATCTCTTCCAGGCCGGACTGCTCGGGCACGTCCTTGCGCCCGGCTTCCAACGCTTCGGCGATGCGGTCCTGCCACCGCTCGTTGCCTAGCAGCCAGTCGAACGACTCGGTCTGCAGGGCGAGCAGGTCTGGTACCTTAAGCGGCTCCTGGATCCGCGCGAAGGACACGCGGCGGGAACGAGAATTCGGTGCGGAGGTCGTCGTTGCTGAGGCGCTGCGCGATGCTGCCAACAGGGGTCCTTCCGAACTTGTCGCGGAAATATCACCGCACGCACGCCAAACGCCCCGCGGCAAATGCCCCGTAGCGCGAGGTCGGAAACCGAGGACGTCAGAGTGCAGCGCAAACTAGCAGCGTAGCCGGAAGGCACACTGCTTGTCAAGTATACGCTACTATGAGATTCACGGTTGCTCCGCAGCATCGCTCTTCCGCGGCCAAACGTCAAGTCCAAACCGGACACTCTGCGCAGATTGCCTGCGTGACAGAGACCACATGCGGTGTCAAGTGTAGGTTGTAACACGCTGGGGTAGAGAATTATTTCGCGCTTCGCGCGGTCACTGCATCGGTGCTGTCCCCGCCAGTGCTGTCCCCCGGCCAATGGTGTCCCCCGAACGAGCCAGTGGTGCCCCCGAACGAGCCAGTGGTGCCCCCGAACGAGCCAGTGGTCCCCCCGAACGAGACAGACCCGGCCTTCAGGCCACCGTGGTGACCTGAAGGCCGGGTCTGGTGTCGCGTTGCCCCGCTGCAGCGGGGACCGCCTAGCGCAGCCTGCGGCTACTTGACGGTGACGGTGGCGCCGGCGCCCTCCAGGGCCGCCCGCGCCTTGTCCGCGCTCTCCTTGTTGACCTTCTCGAGCACCAGCTTGGGCGCACCGTCGACCAGGTCCTTGGCCTCCTTCAGGCCCAGGCTGGTCAGGCTGCGCACCTCCTTGATGACCTGGATCTTCTTCTCGCCCGCGGCCTCCAGGATGACATCGAACTCGTCCTGCTCCTCGGCCGCCTCGGCCTCGCCGCCGCCGGCCGCGCCGCCGGCCGCGGGAGCGGCCACGGCCACCGGAGCGGCCGCCTTGACGTCGAACGTCTCCTCGAACTGCTTGACGAACTCGGACAGCTCCAGGAGGGTCATCTCCTTGAAGGCCTCGAGCAGGTCAGCGCTACTCATCTTCGCCATGGTGGTGTATTCCTCGTTCCTTGAAAGTGGGTCCGGTCAGCCCTCGGCGGGCGTGTCATCAGCAGCAGGCGCGTCATCGGCCGCGGGCACGTCGTCCGCTTCGGCCGCGGCTTGCGGCGTGGCGGCCCCGCCCTCGGCCTCTTGACGCTTGACGCGCAGCGCCTCGGCGAGCTGCGCCATCTGCACGGGCAGCGCGTTGAACGTGGCGGCCGCGCCGGCCAGCGACGCCTTCATGGCGCCGGCCAGCTTGGCCAGCAGGACGTCACGCGGCTCCAGGTCGGCCAGCTTGATGATCTCCGCGGAGGAGATCGCCTTGCCGTCGAGCACGCCGCCCTTGATGACCAGCAGCGGGTGGGCCTTCGCGAAGTCGCGCAGGCCCTTGGCCGCCTCGACCACGTCGCCGTCGACGAAAGCGACGGCCGACGGGCCGGCCAGCAGCGACGACAGCTGGTCGGACAGTCCCGCCTCGGTGACCGCGATCTTGGTCAGCGTGTTCTTCACCACGGCGAACGTGGCGTTGTCCCCGAGCGTCCTGCGCAGCTCGGCGAGCTGGGCCACGGTGAGCCCGCGGTACTCGGTCAGCACCGCGCCGGACGAGTCCTTGAACCGCCCGGTGAGCTCGGCGACCGCGGCTACCTTCTCGGCGTTAGGCATGTGCCTCCTCTCGTCTGCGTAGAGTTTCGTTCTCTGTTACGTAGAAACCGGAGACAGCAAAAACGCCCCGGCGCGAGGCGCACGGGGCGGCCCGGCCCTGCCTCGTCTGGTCGAGAAGGCGAGCCGGTACAGCTCAGTTCACCTGCGCGGGATGCCCGGAGTAGCTCCGGAGCCTTCGGCCGTCGCCAGCGACGGCATCCAGCGGTCTTCGGCGTCAGTTAGCTTACTTGGTGCACCACCGGTGGGCAAAACCGTGGCGGCTTCATGATCGCGGGCAGTTTTGGTCGCTATGCGGCCCGAAGTGCCCGTGATCATGGTTCCGGGGGGCTGAGGAAGCCCGGGATTCACGATCGTGGGCCGCTACCGCCCGCCGGGGGTAGCAGCGGCCCACGAAACGCGCCAGACGGGTCAGACGGGTCAGGCGGTGGCTTCCTCGAGCTCGTCGGCGAGGTTGCGGGTCTTGTTGGGGTCGACCGGGATGCCGGGGCCCATGGTGGTGGTGAAGGTGATCTTCTTCAGGTACCGGCCCTTGGCCGCGGCGGGCTTGAGCCTGATCACCTCTTCCAGGGCGGCGGCGTAGTTCTCCAGCAGCGCGGTCGGGGCGAACGAGGCCTTGCCGATGATGAAGTGCAGGTTGCCGTGCCGGTCCACCCGGAACTCGATCTTGCCGCCCTTGATCTCGGTCACGGCCTTGGCCACGTCCGGGGTCACGGTGCCGGTCTTCGGGTTCGGCATCAGGCCGCGCGGGCCGAGCACCCGGCCGAGCCGGCCGACCTTGCCCATCAGGTCCGGCGTGGCCACCACCGCGTCGAAGTCGAGGAACCCGCCCTGGATGCGCTCGATCAGGTCGTCGGAGCCGACGAAGTCCGCCCCGGCCGCGCGGGCCTCCTCGGCCCGGTCGCCGGTGGCGAACACGAGCACCCGGGCCGTCTTGCCGGTGCCGTTCGGCAGGTTGACCGTGCCGCGGACCATCTGGTCCTGCTTGCGCGGGTCGACGCCGAGCCGCAGGGCCACCTCGACGGTGGGGTCGAACTTGGTCACCTGGTTGGCCTTGGCGATGGCGACCGCCTCGGCCGGGCTGTACAGCCGGGCCCGGTCGACCTGCTCACTGGCCTCGCGGTAGGACTTGCTGCGCTTCATGACTGTCTCCCAGTTGTCCGGAGTTCGTGGTCAGCGGGCCGCGCGAGGCCCTGCCACTGGTTGGAAATCCTGTTCTGTACAACCGGCCGCGGCGGCGTGTTGTTCCGGCCGCGGCCCAAACGGCCGTAAGCGGTTCAGCCTTCGACCTTGATGCCCATCGACCGGGCGGTGCCGGCGATGATCTTCTCGGCCGCCTCGATCGTGGTGGCGTTCAGGTCCGGCATCTTGGTCTGCGCGATGTCGCGGACCTGCGCCTTGCTGATCGTGCCGACCTTGGTCTTGTGCGGCTCGGCGCTGCCCTTGTCCACCCCGGCCGCCTTCTTGATCAGCTCGGGAGCGGGCGGCGTCTTGGTGATGAAGGTGAAGGACCGGTCCTCGTAGATGGAGATCTCGACCGGGATGATGTTGCCCCGCTGGCTATCCGTCGCGGCGTTGTACTGCCTGACGAAATCCATGATGTTCACGCCGTGCGGGCCCAGCGCGGTACCCACCGGCGGCGCCGGGGTGGCCTGCCCGGCGGGCAGCTGCACCTTGACGACGGCGGCGAGCCTTTTCCTTCTTGGCGGCATGGGACTATTTCCTCACTTGCACGAAATGGTTCTAGATCTTGGTTACCTGGTCGAATGAAAGCTCTACCGGCGTCTCGCGGCCGAAGATCGACACCAGGACCTTGAGCTTCTGGGATTCCGGGTTGATCTCGTTCACGGTAGCGGGCAGGGTGGCGAACGGCCCGTCCATGACGGTCACCGACTCGCCGACCTCGAAGTCCGGCGTGGACGTGCGGGCCGCCTCGGCCTGCTTGGTGCCCGGCTCGGGTTCCGGCGCCAGCAGGTTGGCCACCTCGCCGAGCTGCAGCGGCGACGGCCTGCTGGACAGCCCGACGAAGCCGGTCACGCCCGGCGTGTTCCGCACCACGGCCCAGGACTCGTCGGTCAGGTCCATCCGGACCAGGATGTAGCCGGGCAGTACCTTCTCCTGGACCTGCTGCCGCTTGCCGCCCTTGATCTCGGTCACCTGATGGACGGGGACCTCGATCTGGTAGATGTAGTCCTCCATGTTGAGGGACTGAATGCGGCTCTCCAGGTTGGTCTTCACCCGGTTCTCGTAGCCGGCGTAGGAGTGCACCACGTACCAGTCGCCGGGCAGCATCCGCAGCTCGCGCTTGAACTCTTCCAGCACGCCGTCCGGGGACTCCTCGGCGGCACCGTCCGGGGACTCCTCGGCGGCACCGTCCGGGGACTCCTCGACGTCGCCGGGAACCGAGGTGGCGTCGCCGGGTACCGAGGTGGCGTCGCCGGGTACCGAGGGGGCGTCATCGGCCAGCTCGGTGTCGGCCAGCTCGGTGTCAGCTGAGATTGGGTCAGCTGAGATTGGGTCGGCCGCGATGGGGGCGTCGTCAGCCGGTCCGGCGGCGTCCAGCCCGTCGGCTTCTTCGCTGTACTCGCTCACCTCATCGGCCTCCCCGGTTTCCGCGTCGGGTGCTGTCGTGCCCGACGCCGCAGCATCCAGCTGGGTTTCGGACATGAATGCTCTCTCTTCTTCTCAGGCCACGACCACCTGCCGATCATGGCTGCCGCGCTCGGCGCGCGGCGTTACCCCGGCGACCTCGCAGGTGCCTAGCCGAACACCTCGAAGACCAGCTTGGTGAACCCGTAATCCAGGCTCGTCACGAAGGCCACCATGAAGAGCACGAAGACCAGGCAGACGATCGTGTAGGTGATGAGCACGTTGCGGGTCGGCCAGATGACCTTGCGCAACTCGGCAACGACCTGACGGAAGAACACGGCCGGGGTGGTCCGGTTGCCGCGCTTGGCAGCCCGGTCCCCTCCGCCCCGTTTCTCCGCGGCCTCACCGCGTGTCTGAGTCGCCATAACCTCACCTATACGTTCGCCGGCT
The DNA here is from genome assembly GCA_963835775.1 of uncultured Actinomycetes bacterium. Taxonomy (GTDB): domain Bacteria; phylum Actinomycetota; class Actinomycetes; order Streptosporangiales; family Streptosporangiaceae; genus Palsa-504. The sequence continues at coordinate 507,771 of CAWIHB010000025.1, forward strand.
TCGCGGCTTTCGCCGGACCGCACTCGCAGGGCAGGAGGGACTCGAACCCCCAACCACCGGTTTTGGAGACCGGGACTCTGGCCAATTGAGCTACTGCCCTCTGCTTTCACAACACTGCTTTTGCAACACTGCTTCAGCAACACCGCTTCTGGCACACGTGCTTGGCAACACTGCTAGCTCAGCAACAGTGCTATCGAAACAACACTGCTAGTCAGCAAACCACTGCTTCCAGCGTATGCCCGTTTCGAGCCTACGGGCATGCTGCCGCAGCGACAGCCGGGCTGCCGGTCCATGCAGTGTACGTCTGTTCGGCCTCCGCGTCGAACCGTCCGCCCGCAATGGCCGCTGACCAGCACCCAGGGTAATTGATGCGCCGGGCGCGGCCGGCGTCTGGGACAATGGAGCTCATGCCAACCAGAGTCTCCGCACGGGTTTCCGCCATCTCAGAATCCGCCACGCTGGCCGTGGACGCCAAGGCCAAGGCGCTCAAGGCGGCCGGCCGGCCGGTCATCGGCTTCGGCGCGGGCGAACCCGACTTCCCCACCCCCGGCTACATCGTCGAGGCCGCCCAGGCCGCCTGCGCGGTGCCGCGCTTCCACAAGTACACCCCCGCGGCCGGGCTGCCCGAACTGCGGCAGGCGATCGCGGACAAGACCGCGCGGGACTCGGGCTACCAGGTCGAGGCGGGCCAGGTGCTGGTCACCAACGGCGGGAAGCACGCCGTATACCAAACCTTCGCCACCCTGCTCGACCCCGGCAACGAGGTCATCGTGCCCGCGCCCTACTGGACCACCTACCCCGAGGCCATCGGCCTGGCCGGCGGCGTCATGCGGCCGGTCATGACCGACGAGCACTCCGGCTACCTGGCCTCGGTCGCGGACCTGGAGGCGGCCCGCACCGACCGGACCAAGGTCGTGCTGTTCGTGTCGCCGTCCAACCCGACCGGGGCGGTCTACCCGCCCGACCAGGTCGCCGCGATCGGGGAGTGGGCCGCCTCCCGCGGCCTGTGGGTGGTCACCGACGAGATCTACGAGCACCTGGTCTACGGCGACGCGGTGTTCTCCTCCGTCCCGGTGCAGGCCCCGGCCGTCGCCGACACCTGCGTGGTGCTGAACGGCGTGGCCAAGACCTACGCCATGACCGGCTGGCGGGTGGGCTGGATGATCGGCCCCAAGGACGTGATCGGCGCGGCCGCGAACCTGCAGAGCCACGCCACCTCCAACGTCTGCAACGTGGCCCAGGCCGCGGCGCTGGCCGCCGTGTCCGGTGACCTGTCCGCGGTGGCCCGGATGCGCGCGGCCTTCGACCGGCGCCGGCAGACCATGACCCGGCTGCTGAACGACATCGACGGCGTGGTCTGCCCCGAGCCGCAGGGCGCCTTCTACTGCTACCCCAGCGTCAAGGGCCTGCTCGGCCGCGAGATCACCGGGCGCCGCCCGCAGACCTCCGCCGAACTAGCCGGGCTCATCCTGGATGAGGCCGAGGTGGCCGTGGTCCCCGGCGAGGCGTTCGGCACGCCCGGATATTTCCGGCTTTCCTGCGCCCTGGGCGACGCCGACCTCGAAGAGGGCATCGCCCGCATGGCCAAGCTGCTCGCGGGCGCCCGGTAGGGACGGCACACTGGGCGGATGATGTGTCTTCCGCTCGCCTCCGGGGCCCCTAAAGGCACCGCCTTGCTCGCTTGGCCGCCTGCGGCGGCGGGCCCTCGTCGCTGCGCTCCTCAGTCCAGGCGGCGCCGGGCCCCTTCGGCTCGCTTATGAGGTCGCTGTCGGTCCTCCCGAAGGCGCACCTGCACCTGCACCTGACCGGGGCCATGCGGCACGCGACGCTGGTCGAGCTGGCCGGCTATCACGGCATCCGGCTGCCGCCCGCGCTGACCGACGAATGGCCACCGCACCTGAGCGGGACCGACGAGCGCGGCTGGTTCCGGTTCCAGCGGCTGTACGACATGGCCCGCTCGGTGCTGCGCACCCCGGCCGACCTGCGGCGGCTGCTGCGGGAGATCGCCGAGGACGAGCGGGCCGAGGGCTCGGGCTGGCTGGAGATCCAGCTGGACCCGGACGGCTACGCCGCGCGGTTCGGCGGGATCACGGCCACCCTGGAGCTGGTGCTCGACGCGGCGGCGGCCGCGGCGGCGGCCACCGGCGTCGGGCTGGGCATCATCGTGGCGGCCAACCGGACCAAGCATCCGCTGGAGGCCAGGACGCTGGCCCGGCTGGCCGCGCAGTACGCGGGCCGCGGCGTGACCGGCTTCGGCCTGTCCAACGACGAGCGCCGCGGTCCGCCGCAGGAGTTCGCCCGGGCGTTCCGCATCGCCGAGCAGGCCGGGCTGCTGCTGGTGCCGCACGGCGGCGAGCTGGTCGGCCCGCCCAGCGTGGCCGCCTGCCTGGACGACCTGCACGCCGACCGGATCGGCCACGGCGTCCGCGCCGCCGAAGACCCGGCCCTGGTCAAGCGGCTGGCCGCCGAGGCGGTCACCTGCGAGGTGTGCCCCTCGTCCAACGTCGCCCTGGGCGTCGCGCCGGCCCCGGCCCAGGTCCCGCTGCGGCTGCTGTTCGAAGCGGGCGTGCCGGTCGCGCTGGGTGCCGACGACCCGCTGCTGTTCGGCCCGCGGCTGGCCGCCCAGTACGAGATCGCCCGGCACACGCACGGCTGCACCGACGCCGAGCTGGCCGACCTGGCCCGCACATCGGTGCTGGCCTCGGTCGCACCCGAGCCACGGCGGGCCCGGCTGCTGGCCGCCATCGACGCCTGGCTCGCCGCACCGGCCTAGGGCCCAATTTTGGCCGAACGGGCCGTGGTGCCTGCCGCGCGCACCCGATATCGCGTCGCGGGAACAACGCGGGACCGGCTAGCCTTACATGCACACGGCGTTGATCCGGCCATCACCGGGGAGCCCCCGGAAGAAAAGGCCCGCGTGGCCTGAGTAGAACCGGGCGGGACCGGCCCGTCACCGCCGGCCGACGAGCGGTCGTCTGGACTTGGGTGCAGACCCAGGCCCGGCGGCAAGCGAGGTGGTACCGCGGTGTGCCCGCACGGGAGCGGGCGCGTCGTCCTCGCGGACCCGCCACCCACCGCACGCAAGGACACATCTAATGGCTGCTGCTCCCCGACCAACCCACCCCGACCGACCTCCCGGTTACCCGCGCTCCGCGACCGCCGGCGTACCGGCTCAGCCGGATTTCCCCGCCCTGGAGCGGGACGTGCTCGCGTACTGGCTTCAGAACGACACCTTCCGCGCCTCGGTCGAGCAGCGCTCCACGGACCGGGAGTACGTGTTCTACGACGGACCGCCGTTCGCCAACGGGCTGCCGCACTACGGCCACCTGCTGACCGGCTACGTCAAGGACCTGGTGCCCCGGTACCGCACCATGCGGGGCGACCGGGTCGAGCGCCGGTTCGGCTGGGACTGCCATGGCCTGCCCGCCGAGGTCGAGGCCGAACGGCTGCTCGGCATCTCCGGCAAGGCCGACATCGTGGCCATGGGCATCGAGAAGTTCAACCAGGCCTGCCGCGAGTCGGTGCTGCGTTACACCAGGGAATGGCAGGACTACGTCACCCGCCAGGCCCGCTGGGTCGACTTCGGCCACGACTACAAGACGCTCGACCTGCCCTACATGGAGAGCGTCATGTGGGCCTTCAAGCAGCTGTGGGACAAGGGCCTGGTCTACCAGGGCTTCAAGGTGCTGCCCTACTGCTGGCGGTGCGAGACGCCGCTGTCCAACCACGAGCTGCGGATGGACGACGACACCTACGCCGAACGCCGCGACCCCTCGGTCACCGTCCGGTTCAAGCTGGAGACCGGGGAGTGGCTGCTGGCCTGGACCACCACGCCGTGGACGCTGCCATCCAACCTGGCCTGCGCGGTCGGCGCGGACGTCGGCTACGTGGTGGTCGAGAAGGACGGCGAGCGGTACATCCTGGCCGCCGACCGGCAGGCCGCCTACGAGCGGGAACTCGAGGAGGCCGCCACGGTCGGCACGCTGACCGGTGCCGAGCTGGCCGGCCGCCGGTACGAGCCGCTGTTCGGTTACCTGGCCGACGCGGAGCGGTTCGGCACCGGCGACGCGTTCCGGGTCATCCTGTCCGACGACGTCACCACCGAAGACGGCACCGGCGTGGTGCACATGGCGCCCGCCTACGGCGAGGCCGACAACCTGGCCTGCACCGCGGCGGGCATCCCGACCGTGCTGACCGTGGACGAGCGGGGTCAGTTCACGGACCTGGTGCCCGACTTCGCGGGCCAGCACGTCTTCGACGCCAACGCCGGGATCGCGGCCCGGCTGCGCGAGCAGGGCAGCCTGCTGCGCCTTCAGACCTACACCCACTCCTACCCGCACTGCTGGCGCTGCCGTAACCCGCTGATCTACAAGGCGGTGTCGAGCTGGTTCGTGGCGGTGTCCAGCTTCTCGGGCCGGATGGTCGAGCTGAACCAGGAGATCACCTGGGTGCCCGGGCACGTCAAGGACGGCCAGTTCGGCAAGTGGCTGGCGGGCGCGCGGGACTGGTCGATCAGCCGGAACCGGTTCTGGGGCTCGCCCATCCCGGTCTGGCAGAGCGACGACCCGGACTACCCGCGGACCGACGTGTACGGGTCGCTGGACGAGCTCGAGCGTGACTTCGGCGTGCGCCCGGACGACCTGCACCGGCCCGCGATCGACGAGCTGACCCGGCCGAACCCCGACGACCCGACCGGGCGTTCGGTCATGCGCCGGGTGCCCGAGGTGCTTGACTGCTGGTTCGAGTCGGGGTCGATGCCGTTCGCCCAGGTGCACTACCCGTTCGAGAACCGCGAGTGGTTCGACGGGCACTACCCGGGCGACTTCATCGTGGAGTACATCGGCCAGACCCGCGGCTGGTTCTACACCCTGCACGTGCTGGCCACCGCGCTGTTCGACCGGCCCGCCTTCCGCACCTGCGTCAGCCACGGCATCGTGCTGGGCAACGACGGCCAGAAGATGTCCAAGAGCCTGCGCAATTACCCCGACGTCAACGAGGTCTTCGACCGCTACGGCTCGGACGCCATGCGCTGGTTCCTGATGGCCAGCCCGATCCTGCGCGGCGGCAACCTCGTCGTCACCGAGCAGGGCATCAGGGAGGCGGTGCGCCAGGCCATCCTGCCCCTGTGGAACAGCTACTACTTCTTCGCCCTGTACGCCAACGCCGAGTCCTACCAGGCCAGGCTCTCCACTCCCGGCGAAGCGTCGGGGGGGCGCGGGGGGGTCGTCTCTCCCCAAGGGGGGTCCGGGGGGATGGGTCCCCCCGGAAAAAAGGCAGCTAGCAGCAGCCAGCACGTGCTGGACCGGTACATCCTGGCCAAGACCCGGGCCGTGGTCACCGAGATGGCCCGGCTGCTCGACGAGTGCCACGTGGGCGGCGCCTGCCAGGCGCTGCGCGATCACCTGGAGGTGCTGACCAACTGGTACATCCGCCGGTCACGCAGCCGGTTCTGGGCCGGCGAGACGGACGCGCTCGACACCCTGTGGACCGTGCTGGAGACCGTGTGCCGGGCCGCGGCTCCGCTGCTGCCGCTGACCACCGAGGCGATCTGGCGCGGGCTGACCGGCGAGCCCAGCGTGCACCTGACCGCGTGGCCCGACGTGACCCCTTCAGCCGGCTGGCCAGGCGAGCAGGACCTGGCCGGGGCGATGGACCTGGTCCGGGCGGTGTGCAGCACCGCACTGAGCATCCGCAAGGCCCGCCAGCTGCGGGTGCGGCTGCCGCTGGCGGCGCTGACCGTCGCGCATCCCGAGGCCAGGTCGCTGGCCCCGTTCACCGACCTGATCGCCGACGAGGTCAACGTCAAGGCCGTCGAGCTGTCCGCCGACCTGGCCAGCCTGGGCACCTTCGAGCTGGCGGTGAACCCGCGGGTGCTCGGGCCGCGGCTGGGCGGGAAGGTGCAGGAGGTCATCCGCGCGGTCAAGGCCGGCGACTGGGCGCGGTCCGGTGACGGCATCACCGCCGCCGGGGTGCAGCTGGAGCCCGGCGAGTACGAGCTGCGGCTGGCCGCCGCCGACCCGGACTCGACCTCGGCGCTGGCCGGCCACGCCGGCCTGGTCGCGCTGGAGGTCCGGGTCACCCCGGAACTGGCCGCGGAGGGCGCGGCCCGGGACGTGGTGCGGATCGTGCAGCAGGCGCGCCGCGACGCGGGCCTGCTGGTATCGGACCGGATCCACCTCGCCATCGGCGCCGACGGCGCGGTGGCCGACGCGGTCCGCGCGCACGCCGGGTTCGTGGCCGCCGAGACCCTGGCCGTGACCCTGGACGTGCGCCCGGCCGCCGAGCTGGACGCCGACCCCCAGCCGGCCGGCGACGGCCTGGTCAAGGTGGCCCTGACCAGGAAGACAGCGAGCTGACGCACGCCGCGTGCGGTGCGGAAGTTGTTACCGATCTCTTACCCGCGCGCTCCGGGTTGATCCGGGACGCGCCCAGGCGCGTAGTACAGGTTGGCGGCCGGTGCCCGCGGGTGCCGGGAGAGATCACCGGAAAGCGAACCCCGGTGAGCCGTGTTCTTTCCCGGCCATCCGGGCGCTGGCCGCCGGCCCGGCCCAGGGCCCGCGCACCGCGGAAGTCCGGCCGAATTCCGGCCTGCCCCGAACCACCCCGCTCCCGGGCACGTGCACATAAGTGAAGAGTTTTCTTCACCGAAGGGAGCGGCATCGAAATGAAACCAACAAGACGGTTCGCGGCTGGTCCGCTGCCCACCAGGAACGGCAACGTCTCCGGCGCCGGCTGCCTGATCGTGCTTGACCAGTGGGGCCACGTCCGGGAGACCTTCCACGGCGGCGGCATCAACGGGCCCTGGGACATGGGCAGCCTGGACCTGGGCAACCAGGCCGTGCTGTTCGTCACCAACGTCCTGAACGGCACGGTGGCCGGGAACGGCCACACCGTCTTCCGGGGCACGGTGCTGCGGCTCGTCATCAAGATCCCGCAGCGTGGGCTGCCGTTCATCTGGTTCGGCACCACGATCGGATCCGGCTTCCCCGAGACGCTGAACTCCGCCGCCCTGGTCATCGGCCCCACCGGGGTCGGCCTGGGCGCCCACGGCACCCTGTACGTGGCTGACACGCTGGCCAACAGGATCGCCGCCATCCCGGACGCCCTGTTCCGCGGCGGCAGCGCCGGCGTCGGCTTCACCGTCACCCGCGGCCACTGGCTGAACGGCCCGCTCGGCCTGGTCGTGGTGCCGGGCGGTGACATCCTGACCGTCAACAGCGGCAACGGCTGGCTGGTCGAGACCACCCCGTTCGGGGCCCAGATCGCCGTCCGCCAGCTGGACAGCTCCGGTTCACCGCCCGGGGCGGGGGCCCTGTTCGGCCTGGCCGTCCAGCCCGGCCACAACGCCGTCTACTACGTGGACGACGCCACCAACACGCTCAACCTGCTGCACCACTAGCTAGAGCGTGACTCCGACCAGGACAGGTTCCGGGGTGAGCGACACGCCGAACGTGTCGCTCACCCCGTTCCTGATCTCCCGGGCCAGCGCGATCAGCCCGGCCGTGCTGGCCGAGCCCGAGTTGACCAGGGCCAGCGTGTGCTTGGCCGAGATCCGGGCACCGTCCCCCCGGCTGTAGCCCTTGGGGTAGCCGGCCCACTCGATCAGCCAGGCGGCGGGGACCTTCACCAGCCCGTCCCCGGCATCGAACCTGGGCACCTGAACCTGCGGACCGTACCTGGCTCGCGCCGCGGTCTCGACGGCGGCGAGCGCGCCCTGCTCGAGCACCGGGTTGACGAAGAACGAGCCGACACTGCGGCTGTCGGGGTCGGCCGGATCGATGAGCATCCCCTTGCGCTGCCTGAGCTGGATCACGGCCGCCCGGGCCTCGGTGCTCGCCACCCGGTCCCCGACCTCGACCCCGATGGCGTCGGCCAGCTCTGGGTAGCGCACCGGTGCCGACAGCGACCCCACGGCCAGCCGGAACGTCACACTCAGCACCACCATGCGGTGTGTCCGGTCCCGTTTGAACGTGCTGGTTCGGTACCCGAAACCGCACGATCCGTTCGGTATAAAAATGATCTCCTTGGTCAGCCGGTCATAGACCCGCACTCCGGTGATGACCTGGGCGACCTCCTGGCCGTAGGCGCCGACGTTCTGGATCGGGGTCGCGCCGGCGCGGCCGGGGATGCCGGACAGGCACTCCAGGCCGACCAGGCCCTCGGCCAGGGTCCTGGCCACTACCTCGTCCCAGTCCTCGCCGGCCGCGACGGTCACCGCGCTCGGCTCGCCGTCGCGGGTCAGGCCCCGGGTGGCCACCTGGATGACGGTGCCGTCGAAGCCGGCGTCGGCGATGATCAGGTTGCTGCCGCCGCCGAGGATCAGCACCGGCTCACCGCTGGCGTCGGCGGTCGCCACGGCGTCGATCACTTCGCCGTCGGTGCTGGCCCGCACGAAGGACCGGGCCGGACCGCCCAGGCCGATGGTGGTGCAGTCGGCCAGAATCACGGGGGTTCCAGGGGGTCGCCCCCCTGGGCAGGCACAGCCCGGAGCTTGACGACGGCGCGAGCCCGGGTCAGCACCTTGGTCCCCTCGGATCGGGCGGTGACGTCGACCGCGACCCGGCGGCCGTCGAGCTTGGCGGCCACGGTGCCCGCGACCTCGAGCGTGGCGCCCTGGTCGTCGTCGTGGACCACGACCGGCGCGGAGAACCGGACGCCGTACTCGGCGATGGCCCCCGGGTCCCCGGCCCACTCGGACAGGAACCGGCCCGCCAGGGCCATGGTGAGCATGCCGTGCGCGATGACGTCGGGCAGGCCCACCGACTTGGCGATGCGCTCGTTCCAGTGGATGACGTTGAAGTCACCCGAGGCCCCGGCGTAACGCACCAGGTCGCGGCGGGTCACCTGGTAGTGACGGGGCGGGATCTCGGTCCCGGCGGCCAGGTCGTCGTAGCTGGGGCTGCCCATCGTCTCTCCCTAGCCGCCGCGTTCGACGAGCACCGACCGGACCGTGCACACGTGCTCGCCCTCGGTGGTGCTGATCTGGGTCACGGTGGTCAGCGTGGTCATGCTGCCCACCGGCCTGATGGACTCGATGGTGGATTGCGACACCACGACGTCGCCCGCGTGCAGCGGGCGGGCGTGGCTGAAGCTCTGCTCGCCGTGCAGGATCATGGCGTAGTTCACGCCCAGGTCCGGGTGGTGCGTGACCCGGGCGCTGTTGGCCGCGCTGACCACGATGGCGAAGGTGGGCGGGGCGATCACGTCCGGGTACCCGGCCGCCTGGGCCGCCGCCCGGTCCCGGCACAGCGGGCTGGGCTCGCCGATCGCGTCGGCGAACTCGGCGATCTTGACCCGGCTGACCTCGTACGGCTCAGAAGGCTCGAAGGTCCGCCCGATGTAGTCGGTGTTGATCGCCACGTGCGGCTATCGGGTCTCGCGGTGCGGCCGGTGGCAGCGGCACCACGGGCAGTACTTCTTCAGCTCGATCCGGTCCGGGTCGTTACGCCGGTTCTTCCTGGTGATGTAGTTCCGGCGCTTGCATTCCTGGCAAGCCAGCGTGATCTTCGGCCGGACATCGGTGGCAGCCACGGTGCAGCGCCTTTCTCAACTCTTCACGGGGACGGGCCAAGTGTAGCGGAGGCCGGACTTGAACCGGCGACACAGCGATTATGAGCCGCTTGCTCTGCCTGTCTGAGCTACTCCGCCATTGCTAACCCAGAAAGATTACCCGATCTTCCGGCGATGAGCTCACCGGTGAACGTGCTATGCGCAGGCTCACCGGGGCAGGATGCCGCGGGTCCGCGTCTCTCCCGCCCCGTGGACCCCTAACACCTCACCCATCCCAGGCCGGATTCCATGGGTGTGGCACTCTACTGTCTCTTTGGCGCAGAGTGTCACACCCATTGAATGATCCGGTGCGCTCGCGGCTCAGCCGGAGCCGGGGACGCCTCCTCGCCGGGCCGCATCGGTACCAATGATCCCGCGAGACCGGCGCGGCCTGTCAAGCGATCACCCGTCTCAGCAGGAGACACGGGTAATCAGCGACGCCAGAGGGCCATCCCCGGTACGGGGCGTTTGCCCGCCGCCGTACGATGTGCGGACAGCGGGAGGAGGTGCGGCGATGACCACTCAGTGGTGCCCGGCATCGGATCTGGAGGCCGCGGGACCGACGTCCCTGTGGGGCGGCGTGGCGCGCAAGCCATGAAGTACATGCTGCTGATCTGGGTCGACGAGGCGGCCGTTCTGGTCCGCTCCCTGGGATTAGGTAGCCCGCGGCTGTCCATTCGGGGGATTCTCGTCCGTCGTCTGGCTGACCGGACAGCGACGAGAACGCGGGACGTGATCAACGTGATGCCACACTCCATAAGCCTGCTGTACCAGGCCGAACGGCGGCCGACAGAAGCCGAGCGGCGGCGGGCCGATCTCGACCGGGGCCTGATGGCGGCCCGGACGGCGCGGCGCTGGCGCCGGGTCACCGGGGCGGTGCGCGCGGTGCGCGCGGGCCGGCCCGGGTCTTCGCGCGTGGCCTGCGGCGCGCGGTGAGATAAGCGGTGAAACAATTGGCGGGTGACCGCACCGGACCGGCCTGAGGCTCAGCCCGAGCCCGAGCTCGCGCCCGCGGCGGGAGACAGGTTTGCGATCACCGGCCAGGTCACCCGGGCGGGCCGGACTCTGGTGGTCTGCCGCGGGGAGGCGTTCACCGAGGGTGCCGCGGCCCCGTTCGCGGTCATGCAGGCCACCATGGTGGCCCTGTACGACCGGCCCGGCCTGGGCGGCTAAGCGCCGCGGTCGGCCAGGCTCCGGGCGGCCCGGCGCACGGCGGCGGCGACCAGGCGATCGGCCCGCTCGCGGGCCGCCGGCTCCTCGCGGATGGTGTCGGCCACCAGCTGGTCGGGATCCACCCCGGCGCGTTCGGCGTGACGGCTGCTGCCCGCGTCCAGCCAGCGCTTGACCTGAGGCCCGTCGACCTCCGGGTGGAACTGGACGGCCAGGTGCCGGCCGATGCCGAAGGCCTGCACGCCGGCCGGGTTGCGGGCCAGCACGGTGGCCTGCGGCGGCGGCAGGCAGCGGTCACCGTGGAACTCCAGCCAGGGACCGGCCTCGATGGTGTCGGGGTCGGACGGCTCGACGGTGAACCAGCCGATCTCATGCCGCCCCATGGCCTCGACCCGGCCGCCGAAGGCGGCGCAGACGGCCTGGGCGCCGAAGCAGATGCCCAGCAGGGGCACCCCCGCCTGGTCGGCCGCATGCAGCCAGTCAAGCTCGCGCGCGATCCAAGGGTCGGGGTCGTTGACCGAGCTGACCGCGCCCAGCACCACGACGTGGCCGGCGCCGTCCAGGGCCGGCAGCGGGGCGCCGCCGTCCGGGTACAGGTGGACGTCCAGTTCGGCGCCCCGGGCCTCGAACGCGTCCGCGACGAAGCCGGCCGAGTCGACGTCGTGATGCCGGATGACGATGACCCGGCTCATGACGGGCCGTACCCGGCCCGGCTCAGCATGTGGCGCAGGTCAATAACCATCTGGTCGTCGATGTCCTTGCCGGCCGGTGGCTCCAGGAACGCGGCCTCGGATCCCACCCGGACGGCTACCTTGCCGTCGTGCCGCACGTCGACCGTGCCGATCGCCCCGAGCAGCGAGGTCACCGCGTGCCATTCGATGTTGTGGCTCGCGGGATGGGCGAAGATCTGGTGCAGCGTGTTCCGGTGATGATTGTCAAGGTGCTGTGGCTCCGGCGAGGATGACATCGGTGCTCCCTTCTGCGCCGACCCTATGCCGGGCCGTCCGGAGACGTCGATCGGGGGTCTGATGTCAGCCGACGGCCGCCACGGACTCGGCTGGCCACCAGGTCCAGGCTGAACGCGCCGGCCAGCACCACCGCGGTGCCGACCGCCGCGCCCGCCACGGCGTCGGTGACGTAGTGCGCGCCGATGGCCACCATCACGGCGGACACCGCCACCGCCAGCAGCAGCGCGGCCAGGACCAGGACCAGGCGGACGAACGCGGGCACCCGGCCTGCGGGGCCGGCCAGCAGCAGCACGCAGAGGGCGGCCAGCGCGAACGAGCTGGTGGCGTGACCGCTGGGGAAGCCCTGATCGATGACGTTGCCGACGGTGGGCTTGAGCAGGTACTCGGTCAGGCCGATCGCCACCGGCGGGGCCACGGCAGCCAGGACGGCTCCGGTCCAGCGGCGGACGGCCACGAACGCGAAGATCAGGGCCAGGGTCATCAGCGCCACCGGGACCAGGGTGCCCAGGTGGGGCAGCCAGTTCAGCAGCAAGGGAAACCGGCCCAGGACGGAGGCGAACTTCGGGTCGAGGGCCGAGTCCGGCCAGGCGGGCTTGGGCCTGCGGGCCAGGTAGAGGGCCAGGCCGACGGGTACCACCAGGCAGGCGGCCAGCAGCACGGCGGCCGGCCGCCGCAGGTGGCCCGGCAGCAGCCGTTGCGGCATAGGCTCGCGCGGCGGAACGCGGCGCAGGGTCCCCAGCTGCATCACGCCATCGTATGGTGACCGCGCGACTGCCCTGGGCGTCCGCCGAGCTCAGCCCGCCGGACGCAGCGGGATGAAACGCCTGGCCTGACGGAGGCTTTCCCGCACGGCGCCAGTGAGCGCGCGGGGGCGAGCGGGGGAAACAGAGCGAGTGGGGCAAACAGAACACCACGGGCCGTTCGGCCAAAAAGGAGCGGTGAATCCCACGACCGTCGTCCTTCACCTCAACAGCCCGGGCGGGGCGTTGCTCGGCTATTTCTCCGGATCGGCGGGCATGATGGCGAGCCCCGCTTCCTGGGCGAACAAGGGAGCCCGGCCGGGGCGGGCGGTCAGGGGATGGTCAGGACCTGAGGGCCGTCGGCGGTGATGGCCACGGTGTGCTCGGCGTGGGCGGCGCGGCTGCCGTCGCCGCTGCGGATGGTCCAGCCGTCGTCATCGATGAAGTAACTGTCCTCGCCCCCGGCCAGGAACCAGGGCTCGACGGCGATGACCAGCCCGGGGGCCAGGCGGCGGCCGCGGCCGGGCGCGCCCTCGTTGGGGATGTGCGGGTCCTCGTGCATGGCCCGGCCCACTCCGTGGCCGCCGAAGTCGGTGCAGATGCCGTAACCGCCGGCCCGCCCGACGGCACCGATCGCGGCCGAGATGTCGCCGATCCGGGCACCGGGCACGGCCGCGGCGATGCCCGCCCGCAGGGCGGCCTGGGTGATCTCGATCAGCTTGGCGTCGGCCGGGCGCGGCGGCCCGATGGTGAAGGAGACCGCCGCGTCGGCGGCCCAGCCGTTCAGTACGGCCCCGCAGTCCACGCTGAGCAGGTCGCCGTCGGCCAGCCGGTACCGGTCCGGGATGCCGTGCAGCGCGGCGTCGTTGACCGACGTGCAGATGACCGCGGGGAACGGGACCGCGGCGAAGGACGGCCGGTAGCCCAGGAACGGCGAGGTGGCCCCGGCCGCGGCGAGCACGTCGCGGGCCACCCCGTCCAGTTCGGTCAGCCAGGTCCCGGCCTTGGCCCGGTCCCGGACCGCGGCCAGGATGTGCGCGACTACGCGGCCCGAGGCGCGCATGGCCTGGATCTCTCCCGGCGTCTTCATCTCGACCACGGCCTGCCCCTCTCGTTGCGGTATAACTATACCGGTATTATTATCACGGTATGGTCCGACCGCCACTGAGCCGCCATGAGCACGCCCGCGGGGAGCGGCTCGGCCTGCTGCTGCGGGAGGCCCGCGGGCCGCGCAGCATGGCCGAGGTCGCCGCGCTGTCGGGCGTTCCCGCGGAAACGCTGCGCAAGATCGAGACCGGCCGCATCGCGACGCCCGCGTTCTTCACCGTGGCCGCGCTGGCCGCCGCGCTCGGCCTGGACCTGGAACAGGTCGTGCGGCACTGCGCGGAGCCCGAACCGACGCTGGCCGCCCGGGCCGGCTAGGCCTGCCGCCCGTCCACAGGCGGCCGCGGTCAGCAGGTCAGGCTGACGGTCTGGTTCGCGGGCGGGATGCCTTCGTCCTGGAACAAGCCCTGGTTAGCAGCCGCCGTGGGCACGCCCTGGAACGGCGAGCCAGGCGGGCGACCGGAATGCGGTAACGGGGCGATTACGATCGGGCCGCTAGCTGCCGCCGAGGAAGTCCCGCAGGGCCGCCAGGACCAGGTCTGGTGCTTCCTCGGGCAGGAAGTGGCCGGTGGGCAGCGCGGTGCCGCGGACGTCGGCGGCGTACTCCTGCCAGACGGCCAGCGGCTGGTAGCCGCGGCCGACGAACCCCTGCGTGCCCCACAGCACCAGCACCGGGCAGCCGATCCGCTGCCCGGCGGCGAAGCTCTCGTCGTCGTCGGCCAGGTCGGTGCTGGCCGCGGCGCGGTAGTCCGCGCACGAGCCCGCGATCGTACCCGGGTCGCTGAAGCAGCGGACGTAGTCCGCCATCACGTCGGGCTCGATGCGGGCGCCCGCACCCAGCAGCGGGCCGATCAGCGAATCGAGCCAGAAGGCGGGGTCGGCGCCGATCATGCGCTCGGGGATGCCGTTCGGCGCGGCCAGGAAGAACCAGTGGTAGTAGGCCAGGCCCATCTCCCGGCTCACGTGGTGGAACACGTGCCGGGTGGGCACGATGTCCAGCACGGCCAGCCGCTCGACGGCCGCCGGGTGATCCAGGGCCAGCCGGTGCGCGACCCGGGCCCCGCGGTCGTGGCCGATCAGGCCGAACCGGCCGAAGCCGAGCTCGCGCATCAGCCCGACCTGGTCCCGGGCCATGAGGCGCTTGGCGTACACCCGGCCTGCGGCGTCCGGCTCGGGCTTGGCCGAGTCGCCGTAACCGCGCAGGTCAGCGACCACGACGGTGTGGTCCCGGGCCAGGCCGGGGGCGACCTGCCGCCACATCAGGTGGTTCTGCGGGTAGCCGTGCAGCAGCAGCAGCGGCGGGCCCGACCCGGCCACGGCGCAGTTGATGGTGACGCCGGCCACGTCCACGCGGCGGTAACCGAAGCCGGGCAGCACGGTCATGGTCGTGGCTCCTGTTCCAGGCGGGCCGCCAGCAGCTCGGCCAGGTGGAGGCCGCGGACCTGGGCCAGCTGGCCGAGCTGGGTACGGCAGGAGAACCCGTCGGCCAGCACGGCGGTGCCGGGCGGCGCGGCGCGGACCGCGGGCAGCAGCGCGGTCTCGGCCACGGCCACGGATACGTCGTAGTGGCCGCGCTCGACGCCGAAGTTGCCGGCCAGCCCGCAGCAGCCGCCCACCGCGGTGACCTCGGCACCGGCCCCGGCCAGCAGCGTGGCATCGGCGTGCCAGCCCATGACCGCGTGCTGATGGCAGTGCGGCTGGGCCACCGCGGACAGGCCGGACAGGTCGGGCGCCGACCATCGCTCGGTCGCCGTGAGCAGCTCGGCCAGGGTCTTGACGGCCGAACGGGCCTGCCCGGCGCGCGGCTCGTCAGGCAGCAGCTCGGCGGCGTCGGCGCGCAGCACCGCGGTGCAGGAGGGTTCCAGCCCGACCACCGGGGTGCCGGCGTCCAGCGCGGGAGCCAGGGCGTTCAGGCTGCGCCGCAGCTGGCGGCGGGCGCCGTCCAGCTGGCCGGTGGAGATCCAGGTCAGCCCGCAGCAGACCGGCTGTTTGGTGATCCGGATGGTGTAGCCGGCCGCCTCCAGGACGCGGACGGCGGCCCGGCCGACCTCCGGGGTGAAGTGGTCGGTGAAGGTGTCGACCCACAGCAGCACGGGGGTTTTGCTCTGGCCTTTAGGGTGCTGGGCAAACCAGTCGCGGAAGCTCTGCGGGGCGAACTCGGGCAGCGGGCGGCGGGGGTCGATGCCGCCCAGCCGCTTGGCCATCTGGGCCAGGGCTGGCTGGCGCAGGGCGGCATTGGCCAGCCTGGGCGCGCGGCCGGCCAGCCGGGCCCAGCGGGGCAGCCAGCCCAGGGCGTAGTGGGCGGGCGGGCGCGGGCGGCGGCGGTACCGCTGGTACAGGACCTCGGCCTTGTAGGTGGCCATGTCCACGCCGGCCGGGCAGTCGGACGAGCAGCCCTTGCAGGACAGGCACAGATCCAGCGACTCGGCTAGTTCCCTGGACCGGAAGCTGCTGACCAGGGTGCCGTTGGCCAGCTCCTGCAGCACGCGGGCGCGGCCGCGGGTGGAGTCCTTCTCGTCCCTGGTGGCCAGGTAGGAGGGGCACATCACCCCGCCGGTGCCGGTGGTGTCGGCCCGGCACTTGCCCACTCCGGTGCAGCGGTGCACGGCGGTGGCCAGGTCCCCGCGGTCGTGCGGGTAGGCGAACCCGAGCCCGGTTCTCAGCGCCCGGGCCTGGGGCAGCCGCAGGTCGGCGTCGATCGGGGCCGGGTCGACCAGCACGCCCGGGTTGAGCAGGTTACCCGGGTCGAAGACGGCCTTGACCGCGCCCATGACCTCGATGGCCTCGGGTGAGTACATGCAGGGCAGCAGCTCGCCGCGGGCCCGGCCGTCGCCGTGCTCGCCGGACATCGAGCCGCCGTACTTGCCGGCCAGCTGCGCCGCGGCCAGCACGAACTCGCGGTACCGGCCGGGCGCGGTGGCCAGCGGGAAGTCGATGCGGACGTGCACGCAGCCGTCGCCGAAGTGCCCGTACAGCAGACCGTCCAGGGCATGCTCGCCCAGCAGCGCGGTGAAATCCCGCAGGTAGGCGCCCAGGTGCGAGGGCGGGACGGCGGCGTCCTCCCAGCCGGGCCAGGCGGGTGCGCCCGCCGGGGTGCGGCCGCCCAGGCCGGCGCCGTCCTCGCGGATGCGCCACAGGGCGCGGGCCGGGGCGCCGGTGACCACGCTGGCGTCGAGGGCGCCGGAGTCTTTGATGAGCCGCTCGGCGGCGGCGCGGGCCTCGGCCTCGGTGTCGCCCGCCGTCTCGGCGAAGATCCAGGCCTGGCCGCGCGGCAGGGCCGGGACGGCGGCCGCGCCGCGGCGGGCCCGGACCACGTCGGCCAGCCGGGCGTCCATCCCCTCCAGCGCCACCGGCTGGTGCGGCAGCAGGCCGGGTACCGCGTCGGCCGCCTCGGGCGTGCCGGGGTAGCCGAGGACGGCCAGGGCCACGGCGTTCGGCGACCGGACCAGGCGGACGGTGGCGGCGGTGACGACGCCCAGGGTGCCTTCGGTGCCGACCAGGAACCGGGCCAGGTCGGCGCCGTTCTCCGGCAGCAGGTGCTCCAGGCTGTAGCCGGACACCTGCCGGGTGAACCGGCCGAACTCGGTGCGGATCAGGGCGAGTCTGTTGGTGACCAGCGCGTTCAGGGCGGCGCCGATCGGCCCTTTTGTGTTTTGGCTGGCTTTGATCTGGTCCCCGGCGGCAGTCAGCAGCTCCAGGCTGATCACGTTGTCGGCGGTGCGGCCGTAACGCAGCGCCCGCGAGCCGCAGGCGTTGTTGCCGATCGAGCCGCCGATGCTGGCCCGCGCGTGCGTGGAGGGGTCGGGGCCGAACCGAAGCCCGTACCCGGCCGCGGCCGCGGTGATGCCGTCCAGGATCGCGCCCGGCTCGGCCACCGCCGTGCGGGCCTCGGGATCGACGGCCAGCACCCGGTTGAGGTGGCGGGAGAAGTCCAGCACGATGCCGGGGCCGACCGAGTTGCCCGCGATGGAGGTGCCACCGCCCCGGCTGGTGACCGGCACTTTGTACTGTCTCGCCACGGCCAGCGCGGCGGCCGCCTCCTCGGCGTGCCGCGGGAAGGCGACCACGGCGGGCACGACCCGGTAGTTGGAGGCGTCGGTGGCGTACTCCGCCCGCCGCCGGGCCGAGTCGTCGACACCGTTCAGGCCGGCGGCGCGCAGCGCGGCGGCCAGCTCGCGCGGCGGCACCGCTGCCTGGGCGGCCGCCGCCGGTTGTACGGTCATGATCCCGGATGCTATCCGGCGGCGGTGGCCGGCCGCTGACTCACGGGTTTTGGGCGGTGCGGGCTCGGCTGGCTTGAGCCCCAGCTCAGGCCGGGCCGCTCACCAGCCGCGGAACTGGCCCTGCCAGGTCCAGAAGGCGGCGAGCACGGCCACGGCGGCCAGCACGGCCCCGCTGGCCCGCAGCCGGCGGGCGGGACGGCCTTCTGACCAGCGCAGGCCGGCGGTGACGCCCCGCCGGACCAGCCCGGCGACGATGTACGCCGAGCCGGCCAGGGACACGCCAACCAGGGCGGTGCCCACGGCGCCGGCCGCGGCGGCCGCGTAGCGGTGGCCGCCGGCGGCGGCGGTCATGAGGTGAGCCTGCAGGCTGGCCGCGCGCCACAGGGAGCGGTCGATCGCGGGCATCCGCAGCAGCAGGTACCCGAAGCCCGCCAGCAGCAGCGGGACCACGCACATCACCCAGCCGGTCACCACGATCCGGGCGCGCCGCCGCAGGCCGGCCACGCGCGGGTCCGGGCGGCCGCGGTGTATGGCCCGGTTTACGGCACTGCGCAGGATCGGCATGATGCGGGCGAACAGGTCCGGCACGCCGACCAGGTCGCTGAGGATGAAGTACCCGTCGAAGCGGACGAACGGCAGCAGCTGCTCCAGCATCTCCAGGTGGGTGACGGCGATGACCAGGAGCAGGATCTCGGACGAGGTGGCCGAGTAGATAGCCGCCAGGGCCAGCATGAAGATCAGGTTGAAGTACAGGCCGCCGAGGTCGGTCCGCAGCCGTCCGGCCCGGTTGAGCCGGTAGGAGTCGGTGACGTTGGTGAAGAACGACGGCCACATCACGTAGATGCCGACACCGATCACGCCGGGCCGCGCGCCGCCATAGCGGCAGCCGGCCGCGTGCCCGCACTCGTGGAACGCGGCGGAGGCCAGGGACAGGCCGATCACGACGAGGAAGTCCACCGGGTCGTGCAGGACCTGCTGGATCCCCCCGCCCAGCCCGTGCACGGCGAACAGCCAGTAGTCCACGGCCAGGACGCTGGCCACCACGGCCGCGATGACCGGCCAGCGGAACAGCGGCCGCAGCAGTGTCCCGACGGCGTTCACCGCCCGCTCGGGCAGCAGCGTGCCCCGGGCCCGGAGCGCGAGCAGCGGGTTGGCCTTGGGCAGGCCGGGCTCCGGCAGGCCCGCCGGGACATCAGGACCGGCCACGACGCCCAGGGGCATCAGCTTGGCGGTGATGAGGTAGCGGACCTGGTCGGCGGTCAGCAGCCGGCCGAGGTCGGCGCTGACCTGCTGGGCGATGGCGACCGGGCCGCGGGAGCCGTCGATCCGGCAGATGACCTGGTACAGCAGCGCCGACATCTGGATGACCTGGCCGTCGGCCCGGCGGACCAGGGAGGGCGGCTGGCTGTAGCCGGAATCCTGGTACTCACCCAGCAGCTCGACCCCGTCGGCCAGCCGCGGCAGCTCGACGGCGGCGGACGTATCCGCGGCGGCCGGGAGCGGGCCGGCCCACGGGCCCGGAGCCTGGGTGGCCAGGGTCATAGGGTTCTGCTCCTGTCTCGCGTGTCCTGTGTCTCGCGTGTCCTGTTTCGGGCTCCGGCCCCGAGTGGGAGGTTGCCAGGCCGGAGCCGCAAGCGGAGGGGCCGCCCGTCAGGATGGGCGGCCCCTCCTTGCCCGCTGCACGTCCCCCTCGGGTAACGCGCAGCGGACCGGCTGAGCGAGCTATCCGATGCCGTGGCCGGTGGCGGTCATGGCGAACCGGCCCCTGGTCTTACAGGCAGGGGAACCTGACGATCACGATGACTTCGAGGCGCGGCTCACACGGGCAGTACGGCCTGCATGGGTTCCAGCAGCAGAGCGTTTCCCGGCTGGGGAGCAGCTCGGCGTTCTCGAGCTCGAGGTCCTGCATCGTGACGGCGGTTTCGGTGGACATGGTGCCTCCTTCAGGGACGGTCCGCCTCCTGGCCAGGCACCCCGGGTCTGCCCGCGGTACCCGGCCAGCCGGGGCCTTCGGTACCGCCCGGCATCACTATGGCGCCAGGCCACGGATCTGTTGTACGCTATTTGGCGCACGACTTGTACGGTCATCACCGTACAGCAAAACCGGGATTCAGTCAACGCTGACGAACCGCGACTGAGCTCATCCCAGGAAGACGGGTTAGGTTGGTGGCTATGACGGCGCACGCGACGGGCGACAGGCGGGACCGCCCAGATGAGCGGCCGCGCGCCGCCGCGGCGGCGCCGGAGCAGATCATGAACCCGCTGCAGCGCCTGATCCAGCAGCGGCTGAGCGAGCGGGGCTGGTCCTACGGCGAGGTCGCCCGGCGGGGCGGGCTGCCCCGGTCGACCGTCTACACCCTGGCCACGACGCGGAACCTGGCCCGGCCTCCCCGCCCGGCCACCATCGACGCGCTGGCCAAGGGCCTCGACGTGCCGGTCTCGGCGGTCCGCGCGGCGGCCGCCGAGTCGACCGGGCTGCACTACTACGACGACGCCCAGGCCGAGCGGAAAGACCCGGCCGACCGGGAGCGGGATCTGCTGATCGCCAGCATCGACGAGCTGACGCCCGAGGACCGCCGGCACGTGGCCGCGCTGGTCGAGTCGCTGCGCAACCGGGCCACGCCCGGTCCCGCCGACCGTTAGCACGCGCGCCGCCCCTGGCCTCGGCTCCGGCCTCCGAGTTGCGTGGTGAAACCCGGCTTTCACCACCATAGAGCGTGCTGAAAGCCGGGCTTCACCACCTTTGTCGCGCGTCATTACCGCAGGTACCCCTATTCCATCGGCCAGCTGGGCGGCACCCCGAGCTGCTCGGCCAGTTCGCCGTAGGAACCCTCCGGCAGCACCAGGCGGGCGGCGCGCAGCACCTTCCTGGGATCCTCGCCGGGCGGCCGCAGGACGTAGACCGTGTCGTCGACCTTGTTGCACGTCACGACGAGTTGGTCATGGTCGGCCAGCACGATCGGCCAGCTGGCGGGCAGCCCCAGCCGCTCGGCCAGCGCCCGGTAGGGCGCTTCGGGCAGCACCAGGCGGGCGACCCGCAAGATGGCCCCGGCTTCGGCATCGGGCGGCCGCAGCACGTAGACCGTTTCATCCGCCTCGCTGTAGGTGACGACGAGCCGGTCGTAGTCGGCCAGGACCACGTGCGCCCTGTCCGCGGCGGTCGGCTCCGGTTCCCGTCCGGGATCGGCAGTACTGCGCTGGGCAGCCGCCGCGGCTTCGGCTGCTTCGGCGGCCTGAGCTACTTCCGCTGTCTCAGCGGCCCGGGCTGTCTCAGCGGCCCGGGCTGCTTCCGCTTCGGCGGTGTCGGTGGCCTGGGATGTCTCGGCCGCCTGAGCTGCCTCGGCGTCACGAGCAGCCTGAGCTGCCTGAGCTGCCTGAGCTGCCTGAGCTGCCTGCCGGTGGCGGCGCCGGACCATGAGCACCGGCTCGACCAGGAACGCGAGGCCGATGATCAGGGCGGCGACCAGCAGGACGATCCTCAGCCATTGCGGCATGCCCGTGGTGGCCGGGGCCGCCGTGGGCGCCGGCTGTGGACGGTGCCGGCTGCCGGGCGGGGCCGAAGGCGGCGCCGGTTTGGGCGGGCTAGGGGTTGACACCGGCGGTGAAGATGGCGCCGGCCGCGAGATCACCAGCACGATGCCGGGGCGGATCGTGTTGGGATCGGGGCCGATGACCCGCCGGTTGACGGCGTACAGCGCCGGCCAGCCGCCGCGCACGGCGAACCGCGCGGCGATGCTGGACAGCGTGTCCCCGGCCACGACCGTGTAGCGGCCCGGCACCTTCACGCCGGGCAGCACCAGGACGGTGCCAGGGTGAATGACATTCGGATCGGGGCCGATGACCGGCCGGTTGGCGGCGTACAGCGCCGGCCAGCCGCCGCGCACGGCGAACCGCGCGGCGATGCTGGACAGCGTGTCGCGGTCCTGCACGACGTATCTCGTGCTGGGGCTGGGCGCCGCGGCTGCTGCCGGGGCGGCGCTCAGCGTGCTGGTCAAGATGACCTCGGTACTACTACCCGCGGTGCGGGTGTTCGCCTGTGCTGGGCGGACGGATGCTCTCAGGCCGACCGCCACACCGATGATCAGAACGCTCCAGGCGAGCACCACGCACGCGGACTTGGTCCGCATACGCACAGTGCTGTCACTTTCCTTCCGAGGGGGATCAGCGCCGGGACGCTGCTGGCCCGGACGCCGAAGGCACGAACCAGTGGGAAGGAAAGGACTTACGCGGGCGGTACCTCAGGAAGGTAGGCACGCCAGATGGGCTGAACGGCGGCGCGACGCGCCAGCCGCAGCAGGAGCAGGGTGCGCCGCGCGAACATAGCGACCCCGAGGCTACTCTGCACTCCGCCGTTGCTCCCGCCGATGCTGCTGCCCGAGCCGCCGGCACCGCTCGCGCCGCCCGCGCCACCGCCAGTGGCGACGGGCAGCTCGGGAAGCCCAGGGGCCGACGACAGCGGGGCATCGCCGCCGCCGGATCCCGGCCACGGCGCCGACAGCGAGGAACCGCCGGGGCCAGGTGCGGCCAGAGCGGTGCCGGAGCCCGCCGGAGCGGCGCCTGCGGCCGAGGTGCCGGAGGTCACGGACGCGCCTCCGGCCGGGACCTCGGTCAGACCCGGCAGGCTGGAGCCGGACGGGTCCTGCGGGCCGGCGGACCCGAGGAGGGCGGCAGGCAGGACCGGGGCCAGCGCGCTAGTGACCGGGCTCAGTGCGCTGGTGACCGGGCTCAGCGCTCCCGTGACAGGCGCCAGCACACCGGTGACCGGGGCCAGGAAATCCGTGACCGGAGCCAGTGCTCCGGTGACTGGGGTCAGTGCACCGGTGACCGGGGCCAGGAGATCCGTGGCCGGAGCCAGTACTCCGGTAACGGGCGCCAGCGCATCGATGACCGGGGCCAGCGCGCTCGTGACGGGGGCGAGTGCTCCGTTGACTGGGGTCAGTGCGCTGATGACGGGGGTCAGCGCACCAGTTACGGGGGCCACGACATCGGCTGCCGTGGCCAGTACCGGGGCCAGTGCGCCGGTGACCGGAGTCAGCACGCCGGCGACCGGGGTTACCGCGGCGGACACGATCGGGACCACGGCGTCGGTGACCGGAGCCACCGCGCCCGTCACGGTGGACACGACCGGGGCCACGGCGGCGGTGACCGGAGCCAGCGCGCCGGCGACCGGAGTGACCGCGGCGGACACCACCGGGGCCACCGTGCCCGTCACGGTGGACACGGCCGGGGCCACGGCGGCGGTGACCGGAGCCAGCGCGCCGGCGACCGGAGTTACCGCGGCGGACACCACCGGCGCCACCGTGCTGGTGACGGTGGACACGACCGGGGCCACGGCGGCGGTGACCGGAGCCAGCGCGCCGGCAACCGGAGTTACCGCGGCGGACACCACCGGCGCCACCGCGCCCGTCACGGTGGAGACCGGAGCCAGGCTGGTGGCGGCGACGACGTTCGGGGTGGGCGGGAGCGTGACGGCCGAGGCAACCGGGGCCAGCGTCTCAGCGAGCGTGCTGGTGGCGGTGGCAGCGGGCGGCGTAGCGGTTGAGGTGGTCGTGACCGGAGCCGCGGCTGAGGTGGCCGTGGTCGTGACCGGAGCCGCCGCTGAGGTGGCCGTGGTCGTGACCGGAGCCGCGGCTGAGGTCGCCGTGGTGGTGACCGGCGCGGCGGCTGCGGCGGCCGTCGAGGTGGCCGAGGTGACCGTGGACGTGACCGGTGCTGCGACCGAGGCGACCGGGCTGGAGCCAGCGGGGGTCGTCGTGGCCGCAGCGAGCGACGAGGGCGTCGGGGTCGAACTGACCGGCGCGGGCGCTGCGGCGCTCGAGGCGGCGGTCCCGGTGGCTGAGGTCGAACTGACGGCCGACGTGACCGGCGCGGCAGCGGAGGTAACGACCGACGTGACCGAGCCGGAACCGGTGGTCAGGCCCGGAACGACGAGGGCTGACGAGGCCGTCGTGTTGCTCGTGCCTGAGCCCGTCGTGGGCGACGCCGAGACGGCCTTCGAGGCGGCCGACGCAGCCGCCGAAGTGACCTTTGACGTGGGCAAAGTGGCCGCGTGCGCCTGCCGCGAGGCGAGCAGGAGAAGGGTCAGAATCCCGGCAGCAACGATCGCGACTTGTACCGCCCGACGGGCGATGTGTCGCACGATCGGCTGCGCCATAGCGGCTCCCGCTTGGCCGAGACAGGCCGGACCTGATCACTGTTGCCCATCACCATGGGCCCTAAACCACTACCGAGCGGACTTTTTCCGATTGATCTTCGCAATTATCACGAGTCGGGAATTCTCGGGAGAGATTTTTACATTAATCCGATCGATTTGGAGGATAATATATCCTCGATAATAACGATTATTGAGGATAAGCTGGGGCACGACTCAGCCATGGACAGGCGTCCTCTCGCGGGACCGGCTCTCGTGACGGCGGCAGCCGATGCCGATCCGCTGACTCTCCTCGTGCTCGGCTGGCTCGCCACGAAGAGGTCAGCAAACACCCGCACCGCGTATGGCCGTGACCTCGGCATCGCACCAGCCCGCCGGGCCAGCCGCGCGCCGTCCTGGCTGACGTGGTGCCGGGAACAGGGGCTGCACCCGGTCACCGAAGTGACCGGGTGGCACGTGATCAGGTACGCCAGGCAGCTGGAAGCCGCGGGACTGTCCTCGGCCACCGCGGCCCGCAAGCTGGCCGCCATCTCGAGCTGGTATGACTGGCTGACCCTACGCGGGCATATCAGCGCCAGCCCCGCCACTGGCCTGGCCCGGCCCAGCGCCGCCCCGAGCACCCGGCCTGCGCCGGGCCTGACCCGGCAGCAGGCCCTGGCCCTGGTTCGCGCGGCCGACACCGCGCCCGGCCCGCAGCGGGCCCGTACCGCGGCCCTCATCGCCGTCCTGGTCTTCACCGGCGCCCGGGTCGGCGAGGTCATCGACGCCGACGTCGACGACCTCGGTACCGACCGGGGTCACCGGGTGCTGCGGATCACCCGTGCCGATGGCCGGCGCGACGGGCTCATGCTCCCCGACGCGGCCGCGGCCCGGATCGACGCCTATCTCGCCGAGCGGGCCGACCTGGCCCACGGAGCGGTGCTGTTCGCCTCACGGACCGGGGCACGGCTGTTCGCCGCCGACGTGGGACGTACCGTGCGCCGCCTGGCCCGGCGCGCCGCACTACCCGCCGACCTGATCAGCCAGCTGGGACCGCGCCTGATCCGCCGCTCGTTCGCGGCGCTGTACCTCGAGGCCGGCGGGTCACTCCGCGGCCTGCAGGGCGCTCTGGGGCACACCGACCCGCGCACCACGCGGCGCTATGACCGGGCCGGCGCCGGGCCGGTCCTTCACCCGGCCTGGCCACCGCGGAGGCAATCCCAGCGTGCCGGACCGCGGCCGGGAAGCAGGCCACATTGCCGGGCTCGCGGGCCACACCGGCCTGCTGATCTCTAAGCCGGTGCCGCGTTGAGGTCTCCGGTCAGGCGCCGTTTGCGTTCAGGAGGTCCAGCCGGCGGCGACCTCGATCAGGCTGAGCTCGTTGGCGTGGATGCGCTCGGGGCCGACACCGTAATGCGGCGGGTACAGCAGGGCCCAGTCCACCGCGCCGTCGTACCGGCGCAACTGGGCGGCGACGTCTTCCGGGGTGCCGAACACGGCCCGCTCGTCGACCATCGCCAGGCCCGCGGCGGTCACGCCCGCCAGGTCACCACGGGTCAGGGCCTCGCGGGCCGCGGCGCGCTCGGCGGTGAACTGGCCGCCGGGGAACAGTGCGTCGTAGCCCTTCGGCGTGGCGTAGAACCCGACTTGGGCCGCGGCATCCCGCCGGGCGGCGGCCGGGTCGGGGGCGGCCGCGGCGACGATCTGCGTGGTCATCAGCAGCCGCGCCGGGTCGCGGCCCGCCTTGGCCGCGCCCTTGGCCAGCAGCGGCCGGGCGGGCTCACGCAGGTAGGCGGCCGAGGCGATGGTGTGCCCGACGAACCCGTCGGCGCACTCGCCCACGGCGCCCACCATGTACTCCCCCACGCCCGCGGCCAGGATCGGCATGCGGTCAGGCAGCGCGGTCCGGTCGTAGTGGGCCATCGAGATGCGGTCGAACCTGCCGTCGTAGCCGAACGGCCCGGAGCGATGCGCGATCAGCCGCCTGATCAGCTCGATCCGCTCGCGGACCTGCGGGGCTGGATGCTGCAGCGCCATGCCGTACCAGTCCTGGTTCATCCGGCGCGTGCTGCTGCCTACGCCCAGCACGAACCGGCCGCCCGCGATGGCCTGGATGTCGGCGGCCGCCGAGGCTAGGGCCAGCGGCGCGCGGGCGAACAGCGGGGTGACGCTGGTGCCGACGATCGAGTTCCCGGTGACCGCGGCGAATGCCGCCGCGCGGGTCAGGCTGCTGCGGTTGTAATAGTCGATCGACCATAGCGAGTGCACTCCGGCCCGGTCGGCGGCCCGGACGATCTTCAGCGCCTCGGCCGGATTCTCGTCCATGACCACCAGCCCGATCTTCACGTGCTCTCCCTTCGCCCCGGGCGCCGGCCGTCACTGCTCGCGCAGGCCGAGGTCGCGGCTCACGATCTCTTTCATGATCTCGGTGGTGCCGCCGTAGATGCGGGTGATGCGGGCGTCGGCCCAGGCCTGCGCGATCGGGAATTCGGCCATGTAGCCGTAGCCGCCATGCAACTGGACGCCGAGGTCCACGGCGCGGCCCTGCAGTTCGGTGCACCACCACTTGGCCTTGGCCGCGTCGGCGGGTGACAGCTCGCCGTCGCCCAGGGCCAGCACGCACTGGTCCACGAACGCCTGGGCGATGTCGACCTCGGTGGCCAGTTCGGCCAGCCGGAACCGGGTGTTCTGGAACGAGCCGACCGGCCGGCCGAACGCCGTCCGCTGCTGCACATACTTCAGGGTCCAGTCCAGCGCGGCCCGGGCGGCCGCGACGCCGTAGCCCGCCAGCGAGAGGCGTTCCTGCGGCAGGTTGCTGGTCAGGTGACGGAATCCCGCGCCCTCGGCGCCGAGGAGGTTGGCCGCGGGGATCCGGGCGTCGTCGAAGAACAGTTCCGCGGTGTCCTGCGCGTGCTGGCCCATCTTGTCCAGGTTGCGGCCGCGCTCGAAACCGGCCGTCCCGCGCTCGATGACCAGCAGGCTCATGCCGCGGTGCTTCTGGGCGGGGTCGGTCTTGACCGCCGTGATGACCAGGTCGGCGTTGATGCCGTTGGTGATGAACGTCTTGGCCCCGTTGACGATGTACTCGTCACCGTCGCGCCGGGCGGTGGTGCTCATCGAGGCCAGGTCGGAGCCGATGCCGGGCTCGGTCATGGCGATGGCCGTGATCAGCTCGCCGGAGGCGATGCCGGGCAGCCAGCGCCGCTTCTGCTCCTCGTTGGCCAGGCTGAGGAAATAGGGAGTGCAGATATCGGTGTGCAGCGTGATGCCGAGCCCGGCAGCCGCGGCGCCGACCCGGGCCGTTTCCTCGCTGAGCACCAGATTGAACCGGAAGTCGGGTGCTCCGCCGCCACCGTATTCCTCGGGGATGGCCGTGGACAGCAGGCCCGCGGCCCCGGCCGTGGTGAACAGCTCACGGGGCAGGATGCCCGCCTCGGCCCACTGCCCGGTGTAGGGGACGATCTCCTTCTCGACGAACTGCCGTACCGCGGCCCGGAAATCGTCGTGCTCGGTCTGGAAGAGTGTGCGGCGCATGATGTCCTTCTATTATCGCCGTGATCGCGGCCAGCCCTGTGTTGCCAGCCCTGTGTTGCCAGCCCTGTGTTGCCAGCCCTGTGTTGCCAGCCCTGTGTTGCCAGCCCTGTGTTGCCAGCCCTGTGTTGCCAGCCCTGTGTTGCCAGCCCTGTGTTGCCAGCCCTGTGTTGCCAGCCCTGTGTTGCCAGCCCTGTGTTGCCAGCCCTGTGTTGTCAGCCCTGGGCCGAGGGGAAGCTGGGCGCGCGCTTCTCGCGCAGCGCGGCGACGCCCTCGGTGACATCGGGCCCCATGAAGGTCAGCATCTCGTAGGCGGCGGACTGGTCGAAGGTGGGGCCGGCCGCGCGCAGCCAGTTATTCAGGGCCCGCTTGGTCAGCCGGATGGCCGGCTGGGCGCCGGTGGCCAGTTGGTCAGCCACCCGCAGCGCCTCGTCGAGGACCTGGTCCTTCGGCAGGGCCTTGGCTACCATCCCGATCCGCTCGGCCTCGGCGCCGGTGATCATCTCGCCGGTCAGCAGGTAGTAGCGGGCCTTGGCCATGCCCGCCAGCAGCGGCCAGATGATGGCGGCGTGATCACCGGCCGCCACCCCCAGCTTGACGTGCCCGTCGCCGATCCTGGCGTCCTCGGCCACGATGGCCACGTCGGCCAGCAGCGCGGCCACCGTGCCCGCGCCCACGGCGACCCCGTTGATGGCCGACACGATCGGCTTGTCACAGTTGATGATGTTGTAGACAAGCTCGCTCATCTCCTTGAGCATGCGCGAGACCCGGTCGTAGTCGCCGACCATCCGCTCGACCATGGCCAGGTCGCCACCTGCGGAGAAGGCCTGGCCCGCCCCGGTGATCACCGCGACCCGGGTCTCCGGGTCGGCGGCGACGTCGGTCCAGACCCGGGCCAGCTCGCTGTGCAGCTCCTCGTCGGCGGCGTTGTACTTCTCCGGCCGGTTGATCGTGATGAGCAGCACGCCATGATCACGATGAGAGAAGGTCAGCTGCTTGTAATCATCGAGGCCCACCGTGGCTCCTCCGGTCGGTCGCGGCCCATTCGCGGGGCCTCCGTGTCGTCTCCGGCTCATTCAACCATACTTACGGCTAGCCGACTAGCGTGACTAAAAATCGACCATTGGGTTGAATAAGCGATTCGCGGGTCGTATCGTGTTTAGCTACGGACGCGGCACACGCTGGTCACGGAGGCAGACCGATGAGACTCGAGAACAAGCTGGCCCTGGTGACCGGGGCGGCGTCCGGCATCGGCCGGGCCATCGCGATCGGCCTGGCCGAAGCCGGCGGAACCGTCATCGCGGTCGACCGCGACGCCGAGGGCCTGGCGGAGGTGGTGGGCACGATCGGCGACCGGGCGGCCGCCCGCGTAGTCGACCTTTCGGACGCCCGGGCCATTCTGGCTCTGCGCGACGAGGTGGTCACTGCGGTTGGGCTGCCTGCTGTGATCGTGAACGCCGCGGGCTTCGATCGGGTCGAGCCGTTCATGAGCAATGACGACGCGCTGTGGGAGTCGCTGGTCGCGGTGAACTTCCTCGGTCCGGTCCGGCTCACCCGCGCATTCCTCGAGCCGATCATCGCCGCTGGCGGCGGCGCCCGGATCGTCAACATCGCCAGCGACGCGGGCCGGGTCGGCAGCCTCGGCGAGACCGTCTATGCCGGGACCAAGGGCGGCCTCATCGCCTTCACCAAGTCGCTGGCCCGGGAGATGGCCCGCTACCAGATCAACGTCAACTGCGTCTGCCCCGGGCCCACGGACACGCCGCTGTTCGCCAGCCTGCCGGAGAAGGTCAGGGACGGGCTGATCCGGGCCATTCCGTTCCGGCGGCTGGCGAAGCCGGAGGAAGTGGCCGCCGCCGTGCTGTTCTTCGCCTCGGAGTACTCGAGCTTCATCACCGGTCAGGTGCTCAGCGTCAGCGGCGGGCTGACCATGGCGGGCTGACCTGGACGGTCGCCTCAGCAATCGCGGAGCGTGAACATCCGCACCGCGGTGCCGACGACCGCCTCACGGAGCTCGGTTCGCTTGGCCTCGGGCAACGCCGGGCGGATCCACAGCGCGGACTGGTTGAGCACGCCGTGCAGGCACTGCAGCGAGACGTCGGGGTTCGGGCAGTCGAACTCGCCCGCGGCCAGGCCCGCCTCGACCACGCGCCGGAAGATCGCATCGTGGCGGCGGCGGCTGTCCTTCATGGTCTCGTCGAAGATCGCGGGCCACGATTTCGGCCAGGAGAACACGGTCGCGACCTCGGGCGCGGTCTCGGTGAGGATGCGCACCTGCTCCCGGATCAGCGCGCGGAGCTGCACCAGGTAGCTCTGGTCGCGCACGGCGTCGCGCTGGGCTTCCAGGCGGCTGATGACGTCCACCGTCAGCGCCTCCAGCACCGCCGTGACCAGCTCGTCCTTGCCGGAGAAATAGTGGTAGAGGGTGGCCTTGGCGATGTCGGTCTGCTCGGCGACGTCCTCCAGGCTCATCCCCTGGTAGCCGTGCTCGGAGAGGATCTCGGTAGCAGTCCGGACGATCTCGGCCTTGCGCCGGTCCCGGCGCCGCTCGACCCGGGTCGTCGCTGTTTCCGCCACTTGATGATCGCCTCCGTCGCAAGCACGCTGACCGCGGCCAATCCGTGATTGAACTGAGTGTAGACGAACCGACCAGCTAGATGGCTAATCGACCGCTGATACGAACTTCAGACCGGATGGTTGTGCCCGGCGCGCCGCAGCGGCCGACGGGACCCCGCTGAGGCGGGCCAACGAACGACGTCGTTGTGGCAACGATGTCGCCTGGTGCGCGTCGTTGTGGCAACGATGTCGTTGGGCGGTTGGCGCAGGTGAGCTCGGCCGGAGGACGCCGACCCGACGTCAGGGTTCGAGTTCGACCGGGTCGCCTACTGCGATCCGGCCCGGTTCCACGGTCGAGCCGTATACCCCGAGCCGGGCGTCGCGTTCCCGCGCTATGGCACGCAGGACCGCCGGGTTCCGGCGCAGCGTCACCGGGTCGATGGTGACCATCACGCACCGCTGGTCGCGCTGGTCCACCCGCATCCGCAGCCCGCCGACGCGCAGCACCCGGCCGACCCACGCGTCCTCGGGGAACTCGCCTCCCGGGACATCCACCACGAGGTTGGGCCGGAACCGCCCGGCCGTCAGGCCGGCGCCGACCATCCGGCCCAGGCAAGCCAGGGTCTGCGTGCTCAGCAGGGACAAGGGCATCGTGTCGAAGACCCCGCGGTCCTGCTTTATGACGCTGACGCCCGGCCCGAACTCGGCGGCGAGCGCGGGGTCGGCCACGTCCAGCTCGGCGCCGGACGGCGTCTGCACCAGCGTCTGGGAGGCGTCGGGCCGGTCCGGCTCGGCGAAGCGGGGCCGGTAACGGGCCAGTTCGGGCCGCTGCCTGATGGTCAGCCACGGAAAGCCGCTGCGTACCTGCCCGGCCCGGATGAACGCCCACCGGCGATCACCCGCCAGGCCGTGCCATGAGACCTCGACCCCGTCCAGTTCCTCGGGCGCCATCGACTTCACCGGGTACCGGAACAGCGCAGCGACGCGACCTACCACGGTCATGACCGCCTCCATCGGCTCGCAGGCGCCCTTGCCGATGCAATGGGTGTCGAGCGTGGCGGACCTGGTCCGTCGCAGCGCCCCTCAACTCCGCCAACATGCCACACCCGGCCGAAGCGGCACAACCGCGCTTCGGGCTCACCAGCGGGCGCGGGGGCGGGTTACTCGATTTCGAGTTCGCGCAGGTTGGACTTGGCCAGTTCGACCAGCTCGGTTCCTTCGCCGGACAAGACGGTGCGGGTGGCGTAGAGGCTGAAGCCCTTGATCTGGCCGTAGGTGAGCTTGGGCGGCAGGGACAGCTCGTACCGCTGCGTGCGGACGTCGACCAGGGCCGGGCCGTCGTGGGAGAATGCCTCGGTCAGCGCGGCCTCCAGGTCGCCGGCCTTGCTGACCTGGACGCCGAGCAGGCCGGCGGCCCGGGCGATCCCGGCGAAGTCGGGGTTGTCCAGGTTGGTGCCGTAGGTGACGATGCCGGCCGCCTTCATCTCCAGTTCCACGAACGACAGCGCGCCGTTGCTGAACACCACCACCTTGACCGGCAGGTGCAGCTGGCGCAGCGTGATCAGCTCGCCCAGCAGCATGGCCAGGCCGCCGTCGCCGGACAGCGCCACCACCTGGCGGCCGGGGTGGCTGGCCTGGGCGCCGATGGCGTGCGGCAGCGCGTTGGCCATGGAGCCGTGGTTGAACGAGCCGATCAGCCGGCGGGTGCCGTTCATCCGCAGATACCGGGCAGCCCAGATGCACGGGGTGCCGACGTCGGCGGTGAAGATGGCGTCGGCGGCGGCCAGCCGGTCGATGGTGGCCGCGACGTACTGCGGGTGCAGCGGTGAGTCGTGGCGCCGGTCCCGGGCCAGCTTGTCCAGCCGGGCCCGGGCCCGCCGGTAGTGCGCGGTCATCCGGTCCAGGTGCGCCGAGTCGGTCCGAGCCCGCAGCAGCGGCAGCAGGCCCTCGGCGGCGCCGCCGACCGTGCCGACCAGGGGCACCTCGACCGGGACCCGGCGGCCGATCCGCTCCCCGCGCACGTCGACCTGGACGACCGGAACACCCTCGGGGAAGAACGGCCGGTACGGGAAGTCGGTGCCGAGCATGAGCAGCGCGTCGCAGTGCTCCATGGCCCGGTACCCGGAGCTGAACCCGATCAGCCCGGTCATCCCGACGTCGTACGGGTTGTCGTACTCGACGAACTCCTTGCCGCGGAACGCGTGCACCACCAGCGCCTGCAGCGCGCCGGCCAGGGCCAGCAGCTCGTCGCGCGCGGCGGCGCAGCCCGCGCCGGCCAGGATCGTCACCCGGTCGGCGGCGTTCAGCACGTCCGCGGCCGCGGCCAGCGAGGAGCCATCGGGCCGGATCACCGCGGCCGCGGGGCGCACCGGCGTGACCTTGGCCGCCCCGGCCTCGTCCAGGAACACCTCGCCGGGAACGACCACGACGGCGACCCCGCCGCGCTGGAGGGCGGACCGCATCGCGATCTGCAGCAGGCGGGGCAGCTGCGCCGGGGTGCTGACCAGCTCACAGTAGACGCTGCACTCGCGGAACAGCTCGGCCGGGTGCGTCTCCTGGAAGTACTCGCCGCCGATCTCCACCGCCGGGATCTGCGCCGCGATGGCCAGCACCGGCACCCCGCTGCGGTTGGCGTCGAACAGCCCGTTGATCAGGTGCAGGTTCCCCGGCCCGCAGCTGCCCGCGCACACCGCCAGCTCCCCGGTCAGCGCCGCCTCCGCCGCCGCCGCGAAACCCGCCGCCTCCTCGTGCCGCACGTGCTCCCAGGTGACGCCGCCGTCCCGGCGCAGCGCGTCGGTGAACCCGTTCAGCGAGTCCCCCGGGATCCCATACACCCGCCGCACGCCGGACGCCTTGAGCGTCGCCACCATGACGTCGGCCACCGTGGTCGCCATCGGATGCTCCTTCCTGCCGGGGACCCAGTTCCTACACGGTGAACTATGCCCGCGCCCGGCCCGGCGGGCGCCCGCGGGGCCAAGATCCCCTGACCCACTATGACCAGCTGGCGACCGTGGCCTAGCGTGTTTGGGCGAGGGCCTCGGCCAGGCTGGCCACGTGCGGGATCACGTTGTCCAGGCCGGTGATCTCGAAGATGCGCAGCACGCCGGGGCCTGGCATGACCAGCACCATCTGGCCGCTTTCGGCCTGGGTCCGCTGGTGCGCGGCCACCAGCGCATGCAGGCCGGCCGTGTCACAGAACTGGGTCCTGGTCATGTCGACCACGAACCTTTCCCGCCCGTGCTTGGCCGCCTCGGCCAGGGCCGTCCGCAGGCCGTCGGCGTTGGTGATGTCAATCTCGGCCGGGGCCGCGACCACGGGCACGCCCTCGATCATCTGCACCGGGAACCCGGACTCAGGCGTCACGGCCGGCCTCCTCCGCGACGATGCTGATGACGGGCGGCCCGACGGTACGCCGGAGGATCAGCAGGGCGATATCGTCGCGGGCTGGGTCTGCGCCTACCAGGGCCTGCATCACCCTGGCGGCGGCCGCCTCGGCGGGCTCGGGCCTGACCGCCCGGCACAGCCGGGCCAGCCCGTCATCGATCGGCTCGCCCGGCCGCTCGACCAGGCCGTCGGTGTAGAAGCAGGCCAGGGCGTCGGGCGGGATCGGCACCGTGGTCACCGGCCGCCGCACCCCGGGAGAAACGCCGATCATCAGGCCCGGCCGGACCCGGGCCAGTTCCGCTGGCTGCCCGGGCTCGGCCATGACCGGCGGCAGATGCCCGGCCAGGCTGACCCGCATCTGCTCCAGTGACGGGTCGATGACCGCATACAGCACGGTGGCCATGGCCTGCGGCTCGAAGTGCTGCATCTTGCGGTCCAGCCGGTCCAGGACCTCACCCGGGTTGCTGGTCTCCAGCGCGTAGGCGCGCAGCGCGCTGCGCATCCGGCCCATGATCACGGCGGCCTTCAGGCCCGAGCCGGCCACGTCGCCCATCACCACGCATGGCTCCCCCGACGGCAGCGTGAACACGTCGTACCAGTCGCCGCCTACCCCGCCGTGGCCCGGGATGTACCGGGCGGCCAGCTCGGCCCCGGTCACGGCGGGCAGCGCGGCGGGCACCAGGCTGCGCTGCAGGGCGGCCGCGGCCACCGTGTCAGCCTGCGCCGTCATGGACTGCACCGCCGCGGCGCCCCGGTCCGCGGCCAGCTGCAGCAGCTGGACGTCGTGGCTGGTGAAGCGGCGGGAGCTCAGCGAGCCGACGTGCATGACCCCGATGACCCGGCCGCCCGCCACCATGGGCACGCCCATCATGGACTTGATGCCCTTGGCCCACAGGATCGGGTTCAGCACGGTCGTGTGGTCGACCTGGTCCAGGATCACCGGCCGGCGATCGGCGGCGATCCGGCCGGCGAACCCCCGGCCCACCGGGATCCGCACGCCCTGGCGCACCTCTTCTTCCAGCCCGGCGGCCGCGGTGGCAATCAGCTGACCGGATGAGTAGTCAAGCAGCAGCACCGCGGCGGTGTCGGCCTGCAGGATCTCCCGGACCCGGTCCAGCAGCGCGGCCAGCAGCTCGCGTTCGTCCAGACCGGACAGCGCCGCATCGGTGATCGACTGAATGGCCTGGAGCCTGGCTTCCACCGGCTCCGGCTCCATCTGCGCTGTCACCCGACACCTCCCATCGCAGTAACCACGACGCGGGCCTCCGGTAGCGTCACATCCGGTCCGAGGGCAGCTTGAAGGCGACCACGGCGCGGGCGCCATACGGGCCGGCCACGACGTGCACCTGGTCTGCTGCCTGCTGCACCACCCACAGGCCGTGGCCGGGCTGGGTCGGCCACGGCCTCATCGCGGCCGGCCGGACCGCGCCCCCGGCCCTGGCCATCGCACCGTCCTGACGGGCGGCCGCCGGCCCGGCCGGGTCACCGGACGCTGGCGGGTCGCCGTCATCGACCTGGCAGTGCAGGACGTCGGCCAGCTTCCATATCCGCAGCCGTCCTGATCCCGCGCCGTGGCTGACGGCGTTGGCGGCCAGCTCGTGCACGGCCAGCACCACGTCGGCGACCCGTGACTCCGGGAAGCCCGCCCGGCCGGCCTGGTTCCTGGCTGCCGCTCGCACCGCGGACAGCGACCCGGAATCGAACTCCAGGTCCACGACGGGCGGTACCGGCCGGGCCGGCCCGCCTGGCCGGACCCGTCCGCTCCGCCCCGCGGAGTGCCGTCAGCCATGCGCGGCCAGCCTCACGGGCGGCACACAGGTCCGAGCGGCAGGCATCCAGCTTCCTACGACCTCGCGGATGGCGCGGGTCGGGCAGCGCGGGGTGAGCCCAGCTTCCCGATTCCGCCTTGCAACGTACATTATCGGCTCCGTTCACCACCAGCCCTCCCTCCGCCATCAGGCCGCCCGCGCCCCGCCGAAGACCGGTGCGGCGTTATCGTTTCGTGTTAGCCACGCCGGGCGGAACCCAATCGGGCCGGGTCCTCCCATCGCGGGTTCGGCCGGTGGCGGGTGCCCGTGCTCGGCCGCTACCTGAACGAGGAGGCGACACCGGTGAAGCTGGACTTCCTGCGGTCGGTATATGAGCAGATCGGTGACTACGTATCGGTTTACCTGGACACGGACCGGGCTTATGAGAATGCCGCGGAGGCGATCGGGCTGCGATGGCACGCCGTGCAGGAGGAACTGGCCGCGGCCGGGGCCAGCCCGGCCTCGCTGACTGCGGTCGCGGAAGCCGTCAACGCGGCCGGCCACGCAGCACGCGGCCGGGCGGCATTCGCCCGGGACGGGGCCGTGGCCTTTACCGGGACGCTGGACTCGCCGCCGAGGCGCCAGATCGCCCGGCTGGCCCCCCTTCCGCACCTGATGCCGCTGCTGGCGCAGCACCGGCCTCCGGTTCCGCACATCCGGGTCAGCGCCACCCGCGAGGGCGGTGAGATCGTGGCCATCGGTGGCAGCGGCGAACAGTGGCGGGACTGGATCGCGGGCCGCGCGTGGCCGATACACAAGACCTCGGTCGGCGGCTGGTCGCAAGACCGCTACCAGCGCAGCGTCGAGGTGGCCTGGAACGAGAACGCCAAGGCACTGGCCGCGGAGGTGGCAGCGGTGGCGGGCCAGATCCACGCCGAGCATGTGATCGTGGCCGGTGATGTCCGGGCCCGGTCGCTGCTGATCAGCCACCTGCCTACTCCCCTGGCCGAATCGGCCGTCGTGATCGGGGAAGAAATAGCCGCGGACAGCCCGGCAATGGCCGAGGCCGCGGACCGGACGCTGTCGCGGTGGGCCGACCGCCGGACCCGGGAGCGCTTCGATGACTGGCAGGCCCGGCTGGCTCACGGCCTGGCTGTGGAGGGCCTGGCGCAGGTCATGGCCGCGTTCCGGGACGGCCAGGTCTCGGACCTGTTCGTGGCCGACGACCCGACTTCCACCGCCGCGGCCTGGGTCGGTCCAGCCGGCCAGGACCTGGCCGCGAGCCGGGACGAGCTGCTGGAACGGAACGTGCCGGACCCGGTGCCCGACCGCGCGGACGCAGCCCTGGTGCGGGCCGTCGTCCGCACCGATGCCGAGCTGCACTTCCTGCCCGCGGACCTGGTGGAAACCGGTGACCCCGCCGCCTGCGGGCGCATCGCCCGGCCGCGGGACGGAGTAGCCGCGACGCTGCGCTTCTCCCTGGCCAGCCAGGCCGCCGGTTAAGCCGTCAGCGGTCGTGGGCCGCTGGTAAAGATCGCGAACATCGAGCGGAGCCGGGGCTCACAGCTCTCCAGATCACTCGCTATAACGTCGAGAACCCGCTGCTGGCCGGCCGGCAAACTCACCGCGCTCCACTGCCCAGGAAGGTCCTGAGGAAACTCTCCGGTTCGTGACTGCGTAACGAGCCGCGCACCGGGTAGCAGGGCGCCTGTTTCAGGCCGCCGATCCGCGAAGGGACCCGCTGATTCATGACCCGGTACGGTTTTTTCCTGTCCTGCGAGGAGTACAGCCCGGAAGACCTGGTGCGCCAGGCCCGGATGGCCGAAGAGGCCGGCTTCGACGCGCTGTGGATTTCTGATCATTTCCATCCCTGGCTGGACGAGCAAGGCCAGAGCGGGCTGGTGTGGTCGATGATCGGGGCGATATCGCAGGTCACGTCGCTGCCGGTCACGACGGCGGTGACCTGCCCGCTGCTGCGCCAGCACCCGGCCATCGTGGCCCAGGCCACCGCCACCTCGGCCCTGCTGACCGGCGGCCGGTTCACGCTTGGCGTGGGCACCGGGGAGGCGCTGAACGAGCACATCCTGGGCAGCCGGTGGCCCTCCGCCGAGGAGCGCCTGGAGATGCTCGAGGAAGCGGTCCACGTGATCCGCGAGCTGCTGAGCGGCAAGCTCATCACCCATACCGGGGCGCACTACACCGTCGAGACAGCCCGGCTGTATTCGGTGCCGGACCAGCCGCCGCCCATCTTCATGTCCGGTTTCGGCGACAAGGCCATACAGCTGGCCGCGCGGATCGCCGACGGCTACATGTGCGTCCAGCCGAATGCGGATTTCGTCCGCCTGTACCGCGAGGCGGGCGGCGGCGAGCGGCCGGTCCAGGGCGGACTGAAGGTCTGCTGGGGCCAGGACGCCACCCAGGCGCGCAAGACCATGCACCGGCTGTGGCCGACCGACGTAGTACCCGGCGAGGCGGCCCAGCTGCTGCCGTTGCCGAGACACTTCGGCCAGGTCGCGGAGCTCGTGAGCGAAGATATGATCTCCGCGCCGTGCGGGCCCGACCCGCAGGCTCACATCGAGGCTGTGAGTGCCTTTACCAACGCCGGGTTCGACGAGGTCTACGTCGGCCAGGTCGGCGGCGAGCTCGAGGGCTTCTTCGAGTTCTATGCCGGGCAGGTACTTCCCCGGCTGCGTGGTTAGCGGCTGCCGTAGGCTACTGCACGCGGCCGATCTGATTCCTGGATCGTGCTGACCGGTGCCGGCCCGTCCTGTTCACGGCCGGCACCGGTCAAACCATAGGCGCTCGGCCGGTCAGGGGTTGCCGAGCAGGCGGGCGAACGGCCCGCGGTCATCCTCGGCGCCGGCGCGGAGGGCCCAGCCGTCGACGGCTTCCAGGCTGATGCGCCACAGGCCCTCGGTAATCTCGCCGTCGCCCCGGCTACCCGTCGCCCGTAGGTGCAGGTGCCGGCCTGATGCGGCTTCCGCATCCTTGGTGTACTCCTTGCCCAGCAGGCCGGAGGACGGCTCCAGCGCGCTCATCAGGGGGTTTGCCTCCACGAGTTCGCTGAAGTACCGCTGCTCGGAGATCAGGGCGCCATTAACGACGGTGCCGTGCACCGAGACCACGATCGGGGCCGCGGCTTGGCCTGACTCGTTGATGGCCTGGGCCAGCTGCTGCAGGACTGGGTCGATGTCGTGCTTGGCCATGGTTGAGCGTCTCCTTGAGGTCGGTAGCGGACGGCGGCTTCTACCCGCGGCCAGGCGATCGACACCTTCCGGGGGGCCCGGCCTTGGACGGCACCGCAGTGGTTTGAAGCCCGGCTGGCCCGGTAGGCAGACGGCCACACGAGTGAACAGGAGGCGGCCGTGGCGCTGCGCCGGGACCCGGGAGAGGTAGCGACCACGGCCGCCGGCGCGCTGCGACGCAGCGACCCCGACGGCACCGGGATCCAGCGCAGGCGCTGCGGGCGCGGTTTGCTGCTGGTGTACCGGTCTGGCCCGTGCTGGCACGACGTCACCGCGGCGGATATCAACGACTACCTGCGGGAGATATCCGGCGGCGACTACACCGCCAAGGACTTCCGCACCTGGCATGCGACCGTTCTGGCCGCGGTAGGACTGGCCGTGTCGGAACGCGCCGCCGGCCACGACAGCGCCCGCAAGCGCGCCATCGCCCGTGTGGTCCAGGAGGTCGCCGCCTACCTGGGCAACACCCCGGCCATCGCCCGGGCCTCCTACATCGACCCCCGCGTCATCGACCGCTATGAGGACGGCCGCACGATCGCCGCGGCGCTCGGCGAGCTGGGAAAGGACTCCCATTTCGGTGAGCTGGCCACCAGGGGCCGGGCGGAAAAGGCCGTCCTGGACCTGCTGAGCGCGGCTTAGCGCTTGCGGTCCTTGCCGCCCTTGGCCAGCTCCCGCCAGTCGGATTCGGAAACCTCGACATCGAAGCGCTTCGCCGCGGCCAGGATCCGTTTCCACGCCTGGTCCCGCTCCGCGTCGCTGACGCCCTCGACCTGGTCGAAACGCGCGATCGCGTTCCGCACGTGCCGGGCGTCGGTCAGCGGCTCCTTACGCTCCTCGGGGAAGGCGAACTCCTGGTCAGCCAGCTTGTCCTTATCCGCGGTGCTCAGGCCCTCGCCGCGGCGGGGAACGTCCTCGCCGTGCGCTCTGGCGCTTTGCGCCTGCCGGGCCTTGCCGATGTTACGCCGGGCGGCTTCCTTCTGCTTTTCTGTGGCCATGACGCCTCCTCTCGGCTGGTCCTGGCCGGATACCCATTATCGGTGGCCGCAATCCGCGGCGAGCTCAGAGCTGCCGGCGAACGCCTGCTTCCCGGTCGGCCGCCTCGATCTGGTGGGCGAGGCTGCCCTCCAGCGATGATCGGGCCCGGCCGCGGCGCCCGATGGGCAGGACGGTATGTTGCGCGCTGTCTTCGAGCATCAGCGCGAGGCCCCCGTACAGGCAGAACACGGCGAGCGCGGGCCGATCCAGCCCGCCACCGTGGCGATGACCGGGCCGCCCAGTGAGCCCTGGTAGATGCCGGTCAGCGCGAACCGGCAGGCGCCGACCATGAGGAGCAGGCCGAACGCCGGCTTGGCCCGCAGCGACGCCGCAGACAGGACCAGCATGATGGCCGTCATCATGAGCAGGAAGATGGCCAGTGCCATGCTGCGCCCGCCTGGCGGCCCGTGCAGCACGGTCACGGCGGTGGCGGCCCAAGCCGCGCTGAGCAGGCTGAGCCCGGTGGCGGCGCCGACGTCGCGGGCCGGGAAGGCGAGCAGGCCGGCGATCAGCTCCAGCGGGACCACGAAGGCCAGGATCATGATCATCAGCGGCCTGGTCTGCGCAAGCGGCGTCCAGTGCAGCTCCACGGCGCTCAGCAGGATCGTGCCCAAGCCGGTGCATCGGGCTGGCGAACCGTCACGGCGTTGGATTCGTGGATGCGCCGGTCCTCGGTACCAGGCAGCCGGCCGAACAGGGCAAGCTGGTGATCCTCGAGTCGGGCCCGGAGGAGGCCCGGCCCAGGGTCCAGCCGGTCTTCGACGCGATCGGGCACCGGACCATCAGGGCCGGGCAGGCCGGAGCCGGCACCAGACTGAAACTGGTCACCAACAGCTGGGTCCTGGCCGTCGTCGAGGCGGGCGCCGAGACGATCGCGCTCGCCGAGGGGCTTGGCCTCGACCCGTCAATGTTCTTCCAGGCCA
Source organism: uncultured Actinomycetes bacterium (assembly GCA_963835775.1). Classification (GTDB taxonomy): domain Bacteria; phylum Actinomycetota; class Actinomycetes; order Streptosporangiales; family Streptosporangiaceae; genus Palsa-504. The sequence continues at coordinate 548,077 of CAWIHB010000025.1, forward strand.
TCGAGGGCGGCGCGCTCGACCTGCCGTACTTGCGGCTGAAAGGCCAGGCGATAGCGGACCGTGACTTTGCCCCGTCGTTCCGTCTCACCCTGGCCGCCAAGGACGCCAGCTTGGTCCGCGAGTCGGCCAGCCAGCACGGGCTGGACCTGCCGCTGCTGGATCTGATCGCGCGGCGGCTGCACGAAGGCGCCGCCGAACACGGCGACAAGGACTTCAGCGCCACCTACCTGACCAGCGCTCCGGGCCCGGCCACATGACCGAGGTCAGCATTCACATCGACGGGCGGCGGGCCAACGCCTGCCTGGCCGTGGCGCACAACGGCGCCGCCGTCACGCCCATCTCTTTTCCTGCGTGCTTGACGTTAGACCCGCCGCCACGCGGGTAATCGGCCGGAACCTGCGGACTGGGCGGCTGAGGAGGCGGTCTTTGTGGAACGTTCGGGCACGGCTCGGCTGACCCGGCGGATGTCGGAGCTGAACTCGCTCGGCTCAAGTCGGCCAGGCCAAGGGCCTGAGCCGAGTTGACGAAGGTGCCTGCGAGAGTGCGGGATAAAGCTGCTGGCGTAACGGGTCAGCCGGGTCGGCACCAGCTGACGCAACGCCGCTGGCAAGTCGTTGCCATGGCAGCCGGTGCGCTGACCGCTGGTGTCGCCATCGCTGGAAGCAGGCGGAAGGTTCACGATCACCAGAAGGTGGCAGACGGCATGACGGCCTCGGAACACAGTGGCGTACAGCGCGAACATGGCCGCCAGAGCGCACGCCAGCCGCGGCCTCACGGCACAGAGTCGATCCCGCCGCAGAGTACGGTGTCAGGCGGCCCGGAAACGCCGCTTGAGCTGGGCGGGGCCGGGTGGAAGAACACGCTCAAGCGCACCGGGAAGAAGTTCACCAGGGACCGGTGCAGCATGACCGCGGGCAGCCTGGCCTACCACTGGTTCCTGGCGCTGTTCCCGGCGCTGATCGCCCTGCTCGGCCTGGCCAGCCTGGTGAACATCAGCCCCGGTACGACGCAGCATCTGGTCCACAGCCTGGACTCCGCGCTCCCGCAGGGGGCCTCGACGGTTTTCAACGCGGCTATCACCTCGGCGACCACTCGCTCGTCGGGCAGCTCGCTGACCGCTCTCATCATCGGGGTCGTCGTCGCGCTGTGGAGCGCTTCGGGCGGCATGGCGGCGCTGGAGACCGGGCTCGATATCGCCTACGAGGTGCCGGTCGACCGTAAGTTCGCGGCCAAGCGGCTTCGCGCGTTCCCGCTCATGCTGGCCACCCTCGTGATCGGCGGCATCGCCTCGGCGCTCATCGTGTTCGGCGAGCCGATTGGACACGGCATCGAGGGCCACATCGGCATCGCCGGGACCGCGTTCGCGATCATCTGGCCGGTGGTGCGCTGGGTGCTGGCCGTCATCTTGATCACGCTGCTCTTTTCGGTCTATTACTTCCTGGGGCCGAACCGCGAGACGCCTCGCTGGCAGTGGGTCAGCCCCGGTGGTGTGGTCGGCACGGCCATTTTCCTGCTCGCCTCGCTCGGCTTCTCGTTCTACGTGGCCAAGTTCGGCTCGTACGGCAAGACGTACGGCGCGTTCGCCGGAGTGGTCATCCTCATCTTCTGGCTCTACCTGACCGGTATCGCGGTCCTGCTCGGGGCGGAGATCAACGCGGAATCCGAACGCCAGGCCGCCGCCCAGGCCGGCCACCTCGGCGCCCGGTCGACCGCGGCCGACCTGGAAACAGGCCAGCCGCAGGCCCGCTAGACGGGCGATTCCCTGGTACCAGCGAAGGGAGGCGCCGGCTCTCAGGCGGGCCAGCGCTGGATCGCCAAGACCGAATTCGCAGCCTGACCGCAGGCTGGCGATGGTTACCCAGCCTCCGCCCGCGCTGGCCGGCCGGTACGCGGTAACCGCTCAGCGGCGCTCGTTGAAGCGGTTCGCTGCGGCCCGTCCCAGGGTGGTCAGGCGGTCAAAGGTTTTCTTGGGCAGAGCCGGGTTCAGTTCATGTCCGGGGGTGCCCTGCTCGCCACCGCGGCCGCCTGGCGCCGGAAGGGCCAGCTGCTGCACCAGCTGGAGGACCTGGCTCGTCAGCTCGGGGGCGAGGCCGGCCACACGGGAGACGACCTGGCCGGCCGGGGTCAGGATGATTTCCGGCCGGCGGCGGCGGACCGCCTCGATGATCTGGCGGGCGGCCCGCTCGGCGTCCATCGAGATCAGCGGCAGGCTGGCGCCGAGCGCGAACCAGGTGAACTCCTTTCCGGCCTGCCCGGTGAAACGGGCCTGCACATGGGATCCGGTCCGCATCAGCCCGGGCACGACGGTGGTGACCATCACAGGTCCGGGGCCGAGCTCGGCGCGGAGCCCTTCGGAGAAGCCGACGGCGGCGAACTTGGCCGTGCTGTACGGCAGCAGGTGCGGGACGCTCAGCTTGCCGCCGATCGAGGCGATGGTGACGATCCGGCCGTGACCCTGGCTCCGCATCACGGGCAGCGCCGTGAGGGCCAGGCGGACCGGCGCCAGCGCCATGGTGTCCAGCGCGGTTTCATCGTGCGTTACGTCGGCCGCCTGCGCCGGCCCGACCTGGATGATCCCGGCGTTGCTGATCAGGATGTCGAGCCGGCCGTAGCGCTCAAGCGCGGTGCCGACCAGCAGCCGTGCCGACCCCTCGTCGGTCACGTCGCAGGCCACGGCGGTGACCTCGGCGCCCGCCGCGCGCAACTGCCCGGTCGCGCGGTCCAGTTCGGCTTGGTCGCGGGCGCAGATGACCAGCGGGCAGGAGTGGCGGGCGAGCTCACGGGCCAGCAGCAGGCCCAGGCCGCGAGATGCGCCGGTGATCAGCGCCACCTCGCCGCGGAGATCGTCCGGGGCACGGCGCGCGGCCCTGGCCGTTCCCGCGAGGACGGCTGCCGTGAGGAGCGAAGCGGGTGTCTTTATGTGCGCGCACCCTTCCGAGGCGTTTCGCCGGGAAACAGAAATCCCGTGGTCCTGAGGTGGATTCCCGGCCCGGCCGGGCAGGAGGCGCGGATTCTCGCCGACGGGCGAACCACAGACGGACGGGAGCGACTCAATGCGGGCATTGACATGGCAGGGCAACCTCGACGTGCGGGTCACGGACGTGCCCGATCCGCGTATCCAGGAGCCGAACGATGCGATCATCGAGGTCACCTCCACCGCGATCTGCGGCTCTGACCTGCACCTGTACGGGGTACTCGGGCCCTACCTGTCCCCCGGCGATGTGCTCGGCCACGAGGCCATGGGCGTGGTGACCGAAGTCGGCTGGGCCATCACGAACCTGGCGCCCGGCGACCGGGTGGTCATCCCGTTCAACATCTCCTGCGGGCACTGCTGGATGTGCAGCCGGGGGCTATACGCGCAGTGCGAGACCACGCAGGTCCGTGCGCAGGGCAAGGGAGCGGCGCTGTTCGGCTACACGTCGCTGTACGGCTCGGTCCCGGGCGGGCAGGCGCAGTTCCTGCGGGTCCCGCAGGCGCAGTTCGGCCCGGTCAAGATCCCGGCGGCCGGCCCGGACGAGCAGTACCTGTTCCTGTCCGACGTGCTGCCCACCGCCTACCAGGCCGTCGTGTACGCCGACACACCCAAGGACGGCACGCTGGCCGTCCTCGGCCTCGGGCCCATCGGGCAGTTCTCGGCGCGGATCGCCCGGCACCTCGGCGTCGAGCGGGTAATCGGAGTGGACCCCGTGCCTGAGCGCCGGGCCGCCGCGGCCTTGTTCGGCGTGGAGACCATGGATCTGGGCCAGACGTCGGACACCGCGAGCATGCTGATCGAGATGACCGGCGGCCGCGGGCCCGACTCGGTCATCGACGCGGTCGGCATGGAAGCGCACGGCCACGACGAAGCCGCGGTCAGCAAGGTGGCCGAGCTCGCGCAGCGGGCGGCAGGCCTGCTGCCGGACCGGCTGGCCGCCAAGATCACCGACGTGGCCGCGGTCGACCGACTCGACGCGCTGCACACCGCGGTCAAGGCGGTACGCCGCGGCGGCACCGTCTCGGTCAGCGGCGTCTACGGCGGCGAGGTCGACCCGATGCCGATGATGGAGATGTTCGACCGCGGGGTACAGCTGCGCATGGGCCAGGCCCACGTAAGGCGCTGGATCGACGACCTCATGCCGATGGTCACCGACGGCAGCGATCCGCTGGGCGTCGTCGGCTTCGCCTCCCACCACCTGCCGCTGGAACAGGCCCCGCATGGATACGACATCTTCAGGACCAAGGCCGACGGCTGCATCAAGGTGGTGCTCCGGCTCTAGCCGGAGCCGTGGCGGCGAGCGCGACGCCACGGCGTCCGGCACCAGGCAGCTTCGTGACCGCGGTCATGCCGGTACCGGCTGAACGGCTTACCCAGGAATTTGATCATCGCCGGGTCCAGATCCTGACCACGACGGCGCCCGCCACGAGCACGCCCGCGGCGATGATCAGCTGGGTGCGGTATTTTCTGGCCTGCTTCAGCGCGTCGGGCGCCTGAGCCTGCAGCTGATCCCGGCCCCGGACAAGCTGGCTGCGTGCGCTGTCCGCCTGGGCCGCGGCCTGCTGCCGCACCTGACTCGTCGCGTCTTTCGCGCGCTCGGTCAGATCGGCCGCCTTGGCCTGCGCCCTGGCCTTGACGTCCGTCTTCGCGACCAGCTGCTCGGCCGTCCGGCCGAGTTGCTCGCGGGTCTGCTCGATCTCTGCCTTCAGCTGCTCAGGGTCGTGCGAGGAAGCTGACCCGCTGGTCATCGATGTGTCCTTTCCTTGATTTCGTCAACGTCGGCCTTGACGCTCTGGACCGCGTCCTGCGGGACCGGCGGCGTGGCCTGCTGCATCCTGGCCTTGCCCACCAGGGCGGCGATCCCGGCCACGGCCAGCAGGGCGGCGCCTACGACCAGCGCCGACAGCCACGGGGCCAGCACCCTGCTGATGGCGATGATGGCGCAGGCGATGAGGCATCCGATGCCGTACAGGGCGATCACACCGCCTCCGCCCAGCATCCCGGCGCCGATCCCGGCCTGCTTGCCCTTGCGGGTCATCTCCAGCTCGGCCAGCTTCAGCTCGTCCCGTACCAGCGTCGATACCTGTTCGGACATCAGCTTGATCAGCTCGCCCGTGGACCGCTCTGGCCCACCGGATCGCTGCCTGGCCTCGGAAGTTTGCTCCACCATCTCCACCCCTCCACTAGGTGAGCCGCACGCCTACCCGCCCGGCCGCGCATTTAACACGGCCAGGGCAAGTACCGCACGGGAGATCCCATCCGGCAGGTTTGCGGTGATCACGGCGGGCAAGAGGAGGGCAAGAGAGGAGGCCACCATGCCCAGGGCCCAGATCGGCATCAGGGGCCGTTCCACCATGACCAAGGCGGAGCTGATCAAGGCGCTGCGGAACCACTGAGGCCGGATATCAGGGCGACCAACGCCGGTTGGGATCCGGGGCGGCGGGTAGCTAGTGCCGCCATGCAGGCGGAAAATCGAGCTGCGGAGGCGGCGTGACAGAACATCGCGGCGCCGAGCGCCCACCGGGGGATTCCGTGAGTTCGCCTGACTGGCAGCGGTGGGTGGAGGGCGTCGACTGGGCGGACTGGCGCTCCTGGCTGCAGCGCCTGGCCGCGACCGACTGGGGCGCGGCCGGCTGGTCGGCGACCGACTGGGCCGCGGGCCCCTGGCCGGGCACCTCGTGGCTGCGCGCGGCGGCGGCGCATGAGGTCATCCCGCTGACGTTGCGTGCGTTCGGGGAGGATGAGCCGGGTGCGCAGATGGCCGGGCAGCTCAGCGCGGCCTGGCCCGCGTTCCGCCGGTGGTGGCACGAAGGCGCGAACGCCCGCCCGGGCACCGGTGAGGCCAGGGCCCGGCTGGAGCAGCACATGCCCGAACTCGTCCCCACCTGGCAGCGGCTGACCGAGATGCTCGGCGACGACCCCGAGGCCGGGGCCGCGCTGGCGCTGTGGAACCCGCCGCCGTTCCTGACCGGCTGCTCGCAAGCGGCCGTGCTGCCCGGCGGCCCCGCGCTGATCAGGAACTACGACTGGGACTACCGGCTGTTCGACGCCACCGTGGCCAGGACCGCCTACGGCGGGCGGCAGGTACTCGGCATGCTCGATTGCCTGTGGGGCCTGCTGGACGGGGTCAACGACGCCGGGCTGGCCCTGTCCCTGACGTTCGGGGGACGGCCGCAGGTGGACGAGGGCTTCGGCATCCCGCTGGTGATCCGCTACGTGCTGCAGGTCTGCGGGACGGTCGAGGAGGCCGTGCAGGCACTGCGCCGGATCCCGGTGCACATGTCCTACAACGTCACCGCGCTGGACCGCGGCGGCAGCCGGGCCACGGTCTACCTGGCCCCGGACCGCCCGGCCCATGTCACCGGCCGGGCCGTGGCCACCAATCATCAGGACACGGTGGAATGGGCGCCGTACGCGGCCGCGATCCGCACGGTCGAACGGCAGGAACAGCTGGAAGAGCTGCTCACGGCGGGGGCGGATGTCCCGGCGGTGGTGGCCGCGTTGCTGCGCCCGCCGCTGTACGCCACCAGGTTCGGCGCGGGTTTCGGGACCCTCTACACCGCCGAGTACCGGCCCGCCGAGGGCGTCGCCCGCTACCACTGGCCCGACAGGACCTGGACGCACGCACTGGACCAGCTCGGGCCCGACGGCATCCAGGTTCAGCTCAGTCCGTCCTTGCGGGCGCGGTCAAGGACGGCTGATGACACGGCTCGCGGCGCGGACCCGGAGCTCCTCCAGCTGGTCGGCCTGACTGCTGGTCCGGGAGATGAGCTCGTCCAGGCGCCCGGCGTCCAGCCGCGAGTCGGTGCCGGCCAGGGTCCGCAGCGTGCGCCAACCGGCCGCCTTGCCCTCGACGCCCAGCCGCAGCAACTCCAGTTCTTCCAGGTCGCTCAGCGGTGAGCGGCTGAGCAGGCGGCCGTTGAACTTCAGCCGCCCGGCCTTCTCGCCGATCCAGGCGGCACCGACCTTGTACATCCGCACGGTGACGCCGAGCGAGGCCATGATGGTCAGCAGGGCCGAACGGTCCTGCCTGATTTCGGCCGCCAGCCGGCTGAGCGGCCCGGCCTCTTCCCGGCCTCGATGCGACCGGGCCATCCGGCTGGCCAGCTCGCTGCCTGCCGTCGCCCCGGCCAGGTGGTCGTTGAGGTAGACGCCGAGCAGGTCGTGCCGAGACGGCCCAGTGTCCTTGACGATCGCTGTCCTGGTCATGAGCCCTCCTGAGTGTCCTACCCGTGGCCATGGCCGCGGGCGCCGGCCAGCAGGCTGCCGCGCAGAGCGGCGAGCAGGTCAGCCGGACCCGGGTAGACCTCGGCCGCCCCGGCCTCGGTGAGCTCGTCACGGCTGATGCCGCCGCTCAGCAGGCCGATGCACGGGACCCCGGCCTTCTGGCAGGCCGTTACGTCCCACACCGTGTCGCCGGTGAATACCGCCTCCTGGGCCGGCACGCCCACGCGGTCCAGGGCCGCCTCGACCAGATCCGGGGCGGGCTTGCTCGACTCGACATCCCCGGCGAAGGTGGCCGCGTCGATCGCGTCTTCCGCGTCCAGGGCGGCACGCAGCGCGTTGAACTCGGGCTCATCGGCCGAGCTGGCCAGCACCACGGTCAGCCCGCGCTTCTTGCACGCCCGCAGCAGGTCGGTTGCGCCCGGCAGCGGCCGCAGCCGGGACCAGTAGGTGGCGTACAGGGTGCTGTGCGCCGCGCGCATATCCGCATCGGCGTCGGTGTCCCGGTCAGACGGCAGCAGCTTGCCGAGCATCTGATCCGAGCCCATCCCGATCGCCCGGTGGATGTCCGCCATCGGCACCTGGTGGCCGGCCTGGGCGAACGCCTCCCACCAGGTCACCGCGTGCAGATAGTTGGTGTCGACCAGGGTGCCGTCCACGTCGAACAGCGCCGCTCTTACGGATTGGCTCATGCCGCCGTCACTACCCCTGCGGCGCGCCCCAAACGGCCGGCGCCCGGTTTGCCGCCCAGCGGCCACGGCCTGGTCTCGATCGACCCGGCCGCGCGGACCGGGCATCGTGCTGGACGAGCTCAACGCCCAGCTGGCGCCGCACCGGCTGATGTTCGGGCCGAAGCCCGCCACCCACGATCACTGCACGCTCGGCGGCATGATCGGGAACAACTCGTGCGGGGCGACCGCGCAGGCCTACGGCAAGACGGCGGACAACGTGCTGCGGCTGGAGGTCCTGACCGACGACGGCGAGCGGTTCTGGGCCGGGCCGACATGCCGACGGTGAATGGACCGGGAGGACCTGGGTAGAGGCGCCAGGCACGGCGGCGAGCGCCGGCCGATTGCGAACGCCAGTGACGGAAGGTAGCTGACATGCCAAGGGGATCGAGCCCGAAGCGGGAACGGCAATACGAGCACATCAAGGACAGCGCCAAGCAGCGCGGCGAGAGCACCAAGCGGGCCGAGGAGATCGCGGCGCGCACGGTGAACAAGGAACGTGCCCGGTCAGGCGAGGCCAAGACGGCGAGCCGCACGTCAAAGCAGGACATGTCCTCGTCTCGGCGTGGCGGGCTGCGCTCGCACAGCAGCTCGGGCGGCCCGACCTATGAACAGCTCTATGCTGAGGCTCGCAGCCGCAACATCAAGGGTCGCTCATCGATGAACAAAGCCCAGCTTGCGCGGGCGCTTGGCCGCTGATCCGCGAATTGCGAAACGGCCGCTACTCGTAGGCCAGCAGCAGGCCGAGCGGGGCCTTAGACCGAACAGCCGGCCTCGGCCGCCACGCGGAGCTCCTGCAGCAACTCGGCGAGATTACGGTCGTCTCGTTCCGCCTCGGATTCATGCCGCGGGTGCACACCGAGGAGGTCTTCGGCCCGGTGGCCACGCTGTACCGGGTCCCGGACCTAGATGCGGCGATCGGGCTGGCCAACAGCACGGAGTTCGGGCCCGGCGCCGCTCCCGGTAATCCGTGATCCATACCGGCACCACATAGAGTGCATCGGTGCCTGGCGTGGACGTGCTCCAGAAGTTCCTGGCTGGCGGCCAGGTCGACGCCGCCGTGTTCGCGCTGCGGCCCGACTGAAGGTCACCGCGCGCGAGAAAGCCGGGACCTGACGTCGGTAACAATAGACATCGGCGCCCGGCTACCCGCCGCCGTCCCGCCAAACCTCCGGGTTCACCGGATGACCACGGCGAGGACGCCGCCCAGGCAGGCCAGGCCGAGGACGGTCCAGGTCACGTAGTCGTTGACCACGCCGCTCTGGAACCGCTGGATGGGCTTGGTCAGCCCGGCGCCTGGTTCGTAGCCGCGGCGGAGCAGGGGCAGGCGGCGCCAGTACAGGGCCAGGAAGGCCAGCACCAGTGCCCCGATCGTCGAGCCGAGGCCGGTCAGGACATCGGACAGGGTGACGCCGGCAGGTTCGGCGGCGGCCAGGGCGACCGGGTGGGCGATGTGCGCGCCGGCCAGCACGGTGGCGTTGTAGCCAGCCTGGTCCTGGAACCTTATCGCCGCGGCCTGGACTACCTGCCCGAGCTGCGGGATGAGCCCGGCGGCGATGGCCGCGGCAACGAGCACGGCCGACGGTATGACCATGGTCAGTGGGGTGCGTTGCTTGTCCAACGCGGTCTCGCTGGTTTCCTCGGCTGCCATCTCGGCCATCCGGGGGTCCTCGCTCGGCGCGTCACCCAGGCCGTAGAACACGCCGCCCGCGACGCGCAACACGGCCCCGCCGACCAGGATCGTGCAGATGATGAACACCGGCATGACCCACTGCAGCCCGTGGGCCCAGGTGCTCTCGTCGGTATAGCCCTTGCCGAGGAAGGTGGCGAACGGCGGCAGGTCGGCCAGGCCGAGCCCGGCCAGGGTGAAGACGGCTCCGGTGACCCGCAGGTGGCGGGCCCGGCCGTGCAGCCAGGTCTCGTTGACCGAGCCGAGCCGGTGCAAGACCACTCCGGTGCACAGGAACAGGGCGGCCTTCACGAAACCGTGGCCGATCACGTAGACGGCGGCACCGGCCAGGCCAAGCGGGGTGAGCACGGCGATGCCGGTCAGGAACATGCCCGCGTGGCTGATGGTGGAGAAGGCCAGCAGCCGCTTGATGTGCCGCTCGCGGAAGCAGAACAGCGCTCCGACGACGGCGGTCAGCACGCCGAGGGTCAGCAACACGTGCGAGATCGCGGTCCGGTGCCCCATCCCCTGGCCGAACATCGACCAGTACACCCGGGCGATCCCGTACAGGCCGAGCTCGACCATGACGCCGGAAAACAGCACACAGACCGGGGTGGGCGCGACCGCGTGCGCGTCGGCCAGCCAGAAATGGAACGGCACGATCGCGCTCTTGATCAGCAGGCCGGAGATGATCAGCAGGAAGGCCACCGCGACCAGCCCGTCCGGGGGGTGGCGGTCGAGGTAGGCGCCGATCTGGGCCATGTTGAGCGCCCCGGTCCGGCCGTAGATCAGGCCGATGCCCGACAGCGACAGGTAGGCACCGATGCTGTTGGTGATGGCGAAGTTGAGCGCGCCCTGGATCGGGCCGCGTTCCTCCGGCCGGTAGGCGGTCAGCGCGTAGGCGGACACTCCCATCAGCTCGAACCAGACGAACAGGTCGAAGATGTCGCCGGTCAGGCAGAAGCCGGTCATGCCCGCCAGGAAGGTCAGCATGAGCGTGTGATAGTAGGTGGCGACCCGCTCGAAGTAGCGCCAGGAGAAGGTCATGGCCGCTGTGACGAGCACTGCGGCCAGGCAGGCCAGGCCCGTGCTGAGGGAGCCGGCCTCGAAGTCGATGCCGATCACCACGCCGCGGGCTGGCCGGAAGCCGGCGAACCAGTAGACCTGATCCCCGCCGGCGGTCCGCATCATGATCACCGCCAGCATGGCCGCGACGGCCGCGGCGACGGCGATGGCCACGGCGTCCAAGATCCGGCGGCGCTTGCCGAGCAGCAGGCCGAGGCCGGTGATGGCGGCGGCGGCCAGTAGCGGCACGGCCACCACGAGCGCGAGCAGCTGGTCCATGGCCTGGTTATCCCTTGAGCGAGGCCAGCTCCTGCGGGTCCAGGGTGCCGAAACGCTTGTGGGCCTGGATCGCGAAGGATAGGAGTAGGGCGGTGACCGCGGCCTCGACCACCACGTCGGTGAGGGCGAGCGCTTGGACGACCGGATCGACGGCGGGGGTGTGGTTCGGGACGTCGTAGTAGTACGGCGCGACCGCGCCGGTGACGTACCCAACCCCGAGCAGCAGGACGTAGGTCGAGGACTGGACGACGATCAGGCAGATGATCTGGTGGACCAGGTGGCGGCTGGTCACGACGCCGTAGAGCCCGACCCCGAGGATCCAGGCCAGGACGACGAACGGGAAGTACTCCATCACCCGCCCCCCTGCCGGATCAGCAGCGTCTGCTCGAGCAGTTCGCCGATGATGAGGATGAACGCGGCGCCGACCTCCAGGCCGACAAAGAAGCTGATCAGCGCGATCGTCCCCGACGAGCTCACGGCACCGGGTGTCTGTCCGAGCGGCAGGTAGTTGGTCAGGTAGGCCAGGCCCATCAGGACCGCGGCCACTCCGATAGCGGCGAAGCCGCCTGCGCCCGCCGCCTCGACCACGTCGGTGAGGGTGACGGGGCTGAACCGCTTGAAGACCAGGAACTCCCCGGCCAGGTAGACCAGGATGAACGCGGTGGCTAGGAGCACGCCGCCCTGGAAGCCCCCGGAGGGATTGGTCTGGGCGTGCGTGGCCAGCCACCAGCCCATGACCATGACCGGGCCGGTGAAGAGCAGGGCCACCATCCGGACCGCCCCGCTGGTGGGCGGCACCTCGCGATCGGCACCCTCGTCGACCGCGGACCGCTCGCGCTCGCCGCGCAGCCTGCGCAGCACGACGCCGGTGCCTGCGGCGGCGGCGAACAGGATGAACTCCTCGCCCACGGTGTCGAAGCCGCGGTAGTCGAAGTTGACCGCGGACACGATGCCGGTGGCGTTGGTCTGGTGCACCGCGCGGTAGAGGATGGCGAAGCCGTAGGGGCCGGGGTAGTGGCCGAAGCCGGGCAGGCCGGACAGGCCCCACAGGTAGAACGCGATCAGGCCCGCGACGGCGAGGCCGAACACCCAACGGCGCTGAGCCGGTGTCATTCTTCGCGCTTCCGGATCTTGGCCAGGGTCAGCAGGAGGATGATGGGTAGGGCCACGGCGCCGACGGTGAGTTCGGACAACGTGACGTCGGGCGCCTGGAAGGCGAAGAACAGCACGGCCAGCAGCACGCCGTAGATGCTCAGCACCAGGACCTGGTGGACCGGCCTGCGGATGAGCACCACGGCGGTCGCGCCCGCCGCCACCAGGATCAGGATCGTGATCTGCAGGGCGTCCATGAACCCGATGGGCACGGTGTACGGGGTGGTGACGGCCGCGGTCATTGTTCCTTCTCACGTGCTGATCCGTTGAGGCGCCAGTCGCCCTTTTCCCGGACCCGGATGGCACGCATGGTGGCGTGGGACAAGAACGGGCCGCCGATGACCATGAACAGCAGCGCCAGGAACGTCTCGCCGGTGTTCTCGAGCAGGCCGACCTGCACGAATATGGCCAGCGCGACCAGCGCCGGCGCGACCAGCGCGGCCGGGGTCACGAAGTGGAGCTTCTGGTAAGGGTCCCGCATGACGAGCACGCCGACCGAGGCACCCAGCACGATCACCACGGCCAGTCCGAGCAGGGTGTCGGAGACGACGTCCTTGAGGATCACAGCCAGCGCTCCATGGCCCGGACGTAGACCAGCCCGCTGCCGTACATCAGCACGGCAAGCAGGACGGGAAACTCGAACTCGCTGGAGCGCTGGAAACCCTGCGCGAGCAGGGCTAGCACCATCACGATGACCGCGGTGATGAACTCGTAGGCGACCACGCTCGCCGCGAGTCGTCCCCGGCACAGCACGATCGCGGCGGGGATGACCGCGATCAGCATCGCAATCGCCGCCGCGACGAACGCCATCACCATGTCATCCGCCTTCTTTCTTGGCTTCCTTGGCCACCAGCCGGTGTACGACCATCACGTCACGGTCTTTGTCGATGCCGAGGGCGAACATGTTCGGCGCGACGCTGGTCCCGCCGATCAGCAGGGTCCGGCGAGTGACGCCCTCGGGCGAGTCGTCGCCGAACCGGGCCGGAAGCTCACCGAACGCGCTGGGCGGCTGTTCGCCGCCAACCAGGCACCGCCACAGGGCGGCGTAGACCGTCACCATGTCGCGGGCCACCTGCCACGGCAGGCGCAGCGCCGGGACCAGCCATTCGAACCGCATCCGGAACCGCGTGGCGGCCTGGTAGGTGACCAGTTCAGCCAGCAGGGCGGCCATGGCGGCCACTCCGGCGCCGACCCACAACTCGTCGGTGTTGATGGAATCGTCGATCATCACCCAGAACGACATCAGTAGGACCCACCACACGAGCCAGGAGCCGACCCGGCGGGCGATCGGCACGTCATGCTGGCGTTCCCTCGGCTCGCCCGCCAGCGGGCCCGTCATGTCAGGGCCGCCCAGGGCCAGATCAGCGCAGCCACGCGTCCCGGCTGCCCGCGTCGCAGGTCAGCAAACCTCCTGCCGCATAGTTCGCGCGGCGGAGGGTAACGGGGGCCGTGGATTCGGAGTGGCGTCGGGGCGACGCTCGGGTCAGCGCCCGTGCCCGGGTGCGGTCGCCGCGATCGAGGAGGTGAACAGCACGTCTCCCTGGCTAGCGGCGATCATCTCGGGCAGCACCCGCTTGGCCAATCTGCTTATCAAGCCAGCCATGGGCGGCGCCCTACCCGCAGACAGCGAAGGAAACCCCAAGACACCATGCGGGAGCTCGTCCTTAGCTTGGCGTTTAACCTCCCGGGTTCGTCGTGGTTTCCTGCGTCGTTTTCTTGATGGCGGTCTTGCCCACGTCGTGGCGGGTGGCCGGGTGCCGGTTCTTCGAGCCGGGAGGTCTGCCGGGGCCGGGTTTGCCGGGTTTCGGTGCGGCTGTGAGAACGGGCAGTGTGCCGTGGATGGCCCGGAATCCCCGCCGGACCCGCGCGGGGGTCAGGCGGCCGGGCAGGGCCGGGCGCTGCCAGGGCAGGCGCAGGTCTGCGGCCAGGCCGCGGGCGAGCCAGAGCTGGGCGTAGCAGGCGAGGATGAGCCAGGTCCACCGGTCGGCGGCGGCGGGGTCGCGCAGTTTCGGCTTGGTCCAGCCGAGGACCTGCTTCAGGAACCGGAACGTATGTTCGATGTCAAAGCGGCGGAGGAACGCCTGCCAGCAGCGGTTCACCTGATCGGGATCCGCGTCCGGGCAGGAGGTCCACAGCCAGACCGGCTTGGGGGCGCGGTCGTGCGGCAGGTGCCCGGCGGTGAGCTTGATCAAAGTGCCCTCGATGACCGGCAGGTCCCCCTGGTGGCCGGCCCAGGCGCCGCGGGCCTTCAGCTTGGGGTGCATGCGGTGCCAGGCGCGGGCCTCTGCGGCCCCGTACCGGGGCGTCTGCGTCGTGGTGTGCACGTCGGGCCCGGGGCAGGCCGTGTCATCGGAGAGCTTGAGCTCGCAGCCGTGCCGCACCGGCGGGCCCATCTGGCCGGGCCGGCGGGGCGGCGGCGCCTGGCGCAGCACCCGGTTGGTGCCCAGCCGCCCCAGCACCTGCACGGGAAGATCCCGCAGCAGCCAGGCCAGCCGGGCCGGCTCGTAGCCGGCGTCGAAGATCACCATGATGTCCGGGTCGCCGTCGTGCCAGTGCCCGGCGGCGATGATCCGCTCGATGACCCCGCGGACCTGGGCGGCGGTCACCGCGGCCAGGTCGTCATCAGGACCCAGCCGGACCGCGTCCAGCAGCCGGGTCCACGACGTCCGGCCCGGTTCCAGCGCGGCTACCAGCGAGTACGGCCAGCCCGGGATCATCTGCGCGCTGCTGGCCCCCCGCCCGTAACAGTGGCAGAACGACCGGCCCGGGCTGGTCGCCGCGTCCGGCCGCAGCCAGTTGCTCGCATCGGCCGCCAGCCGGATCCGGCCATCATCCCAGGCCGGCAGCGGCACCCCGGCCAGCGCCCAGCGCAGCCGCGAGACCTGCACTTTCCCGCAGTTCAGCGCGTCGTACAAGGCGCCATGGCCGCGCTGATGCCCTGGCTCCAGCGACAATTCCGCCAGCATATGCACCGGGTCCTGCTTGCACAGCGCCGCGTCGCACAACTCAGACAGCGCGTCCGCCCGGGCGGACAAGCACCGGTACAGCTCCCGGCGGAACCCCGCCAGCTGTTCCCGTGCCTGATCCGTCTCGTCCCCGGCACCCGCCCGGGCCATACTGAAAGCCACGGCCACCGCCCTGCGTCTTCAAGTTCTGTGGTGAGAACCCGAAGATGATGACGCGGTGGCCGCCTGTTATCACAGCGACACACCGGACAGCACGGGCAAAGAGTTGCCAGACAGACCCCAGAGGTTAAATGCCAAGCTAAGCCTTTTCACCCCCGGGGGTTGGTCGCCGCGGCGTGAATTTTTGCGGGTGCGGGTCGCGGCGAGCGGGGGTTCGCTGCCGCGTGGTGGCCGGGCATCCGGATTGGGCTGCAGGCCGGCGTTTTCCGGGGCATGGTGGGTGCGGGCTGCCCGTGACGCCGAGTCTCTTTGGGACACGAGCCCGTAGCTAAGCCTGGCGCCGGGACCTGCGACCTGAGGGTCGCTTTCTGTTGCCTCGAGCACGACGGTCAGTATTCCGGCATCTGATGCCTTGACCGCGGGTCCCCGGGCAGCCCGCCTGTCAATCCATATCCAGGATACGGAGGTGACCGCGGTGGGCAAGGTCAAACCGCAGGTAATCGAGGACGACGAGCACCAGAACGTGTACGAGAGGGTGGCTGCCGTCGATGTGGCCAAGGCGACCGGGATGGTGTGCGTCCGGCTGCCCCGCAGCAACGGCACCCGGTATAGCAAGGTCTGGGAGGTGACCGCGACGATGGGCGCGGTCACCGAGTTGGGCCGCCAGCTGATGGCGGAGCAGATCCAGATGGTGACGCTGGAGGCCACGTCCGATTACTGGCGGATCTTCTACTACGTGCTGGAGATGTGCGGGCTGGCCGTCCAGCTGGTCTCCCCATCCCAGGCCAAGAACCTCAAGGGCCGCCCCAAGACAGACAAGCTGGATGCGATGTGGCTGGCACGCCTGACGGAGCGGGGGATGCTGCGGCCGTGCTTCGTGCCGCCCGCCCCGATCCGGGCGCTGCGCGATTACACCCGTGCCCGTACGGACCTGGTCCGGGAACGGACCCGGTGCTGGCAGCGGCTGGAGAAGCTCCTCGAAGGCGCGCTGATCAAGCTGTCCAGCGTGGCCAGCAAGCTGACCACCCAGTCCGCGCAGGACATGGTCAAGGCGATGATCGCCGGGGAACGCGACCCGCGTGTCCTGGCGGACATGGCCCAGACCCGGATGAGGGCCAAGCATGACGCTCTTGTCGAGGCGCTGACCGGGATGTTCGACTCCCACCACGGCGAGCTCGCCGAGCTGGAACTCGACCAGATTGCCTTCCTGACCGAGCGGATCGGCAAGCTCGAGGCCCGCATCGGCGATACCCTCGCCGCGATCCCCGCCGCCCAGGGCGTGAACGCTGACGGGACCACCGGCCCGGACGCCGGCTGCAGCCCGGACGCCGGCCGCAGCCCGGACGCGGCTGTGCTGCCCGCCGTGGAACGGCTGGCGGAGGTCCCCGGCATCAGCGTGACCATGGCCGCGGCGATCATCGCCGAGACCGGCCTGGACATGACCAGGTTCCCGACCGCCGCGCACCTGGTGTCCTGGGCCGGGCTCTGCCCGGTCGCCCAGCAGTCCGGCCCCCGCAGCCGCGGCGGCAAGAAAGGGCACGGCAACACCTACCTGCGCAGCAGCCTCGGCCAGGCCGCCACCGGCGCCTCCCGCACCGCCACCTTCCTCGGTGAACGGTACGGGCGGATCGCCCGCCGTCGCGGCAAGGCCAAAGCCCAGGTCGCCGTCGGCCGCTCCATCCTGATCATCATCTGGCACCTGCTGTCCGACCGCGCCGCCCGCTACACCGACCTGGGCCCGGACTACGTCGCCAGCCGCACCGACCGGGACAAGAAAATCCGCAACCACGTCCGCGGCCTGCGGTCGATGGGACTGGAGGTCACCCTCACCCCGGCCGCCTGACATCATAACGTCCTGACCAGGCCCGACGCCGAACCGGCCCGGGTCCGCTGCCGCGTGCCCGCAAGAAGGACCGATGTCAGCTGAGGTTCGCTACCGCGCGCCCGGCTGGGGTGGAGTTATATTCCGGTCAGCGCTCCGCGGCCGGGCCAGACTCACGGGCCTGGCCCAGCCGCGGATGACTGGCTAGTCACAGCGCCGTGCCTGTTGCCGCTCTTCCGGTGTCGTGCCGCGCCAGCTACCGTGCATGCGCGTGGGCGTGGGCGTGGGCGTACTCGGGTCAGTCGGTCCCACGGCCCGTCGCCGCGTCACGCGCCTTGTCCGCGGCGGCCACGGCGGGCCCCGCGGTCTTGAGCACAGACGGCGAGGCGGGTGTGTGCGGATGGGGTCGCGTGGGCGCGGTCTTCTTGCCTTCGGCGATCTTGGTGCCGAGCTCGCCGGCCACCTCCGCCGACAGCGCCGAGCGCATCGCCGGCCACACCTGATCCTGCTCGAAGGCGATGTGCTCCCGAGCCGCTCCGATGAACGTGCCGAGCAGTTCCTCGAACCTCATGTCGCTGGCATCGAGCTTGTCCAGCTCGGCGAGCACGTGCTTGGCTTCCTGTTCCTGGGTGGTCGCCTCATCGGCGAGCGTGTCACCGGCTGAGAGGTGCTCCCGGACAGCCGGCCAGAAGTACATCTCCTCGAGCGCTTCGTGCTTGGATTCCTCGATGATCAGGGTCTCGGTCATCTTCTTGCGCAGGGCCAGCTGGTCCTCGCTCGCTCCGCTGGCCCTGGTCGGTCCCTTCTCCAGTTCCGCCAGCATGGCCTGGACCTCCTGGTGGTCCTGAGCCAGGACGGTGAACACATCCGCCATTGCTACTCCTTGATCGTGATTGCCGGAATGGGTGCACTCCCTGCCCGCCGACGCCGGGATTAACCGTGACGAAAGAAATACGGGTTGGCCTCGGCTGGCTGGGTAACTGGGCGCGGCGACAGACAAACGATTCCCGGCAGCTAGAGGAGATCCCCGATGGCGCAGAAGGTGAGCGAGCTGATGACCTCCGCTCCGGTGACCTTGAATTCCGGCCAGAGCGTGGCCGACGCGGCCAGAGCCATGCGTGAGGCCGGCATCGGCGACGTGCTGGTCCTGAACGACGGGCAGCTGACAGGCCTGGTCACTGACCGCGACATCGTGGAGCGCGTGGTGGCGGACGGCCGTGATCCCGGCAACACCCAGGTAGTGGCCGCCCGGTTCCGCTCGGACAGCTGGCCGAGTTCCTGACCGCGGCCCGGGCCGGGCTGCCGATCAAGGTGGTCGTCAACAACAACAACAACAACTCGCTCGGCCAGATCCTGTGGGAGCAGATGGTGCTCGGCTACCCCGAGCACGGCGTGCGCTTCCGCCAGCCGGCCGCGGACTTCGCCGCCTGGGCCACGGCCTGCGGCGGCTACGGCGCCAAGGTGTCCGACCCGAAGAAGGTCAGGCCGGCGCTGGAGCGGGCGCTGGCTTTCGACGGCCCGGCGCTGGTTGACGTCGATGTCGATCCGAACGAGCCGCCGCTGCCCGGCAAGGTTTCCTATGACCAGGCCAAGAAGTTCGCCCAGGCGTTCCTGAAGGACCAGCCGCACAAGGCCGCGATCGCGACCACCTTGTTCAAGGACAAGATCGAGCAGCTGCGGCCCTGATCCATAAACACTGAGGAGGCGTTGATGACCAGCGTGTCCCTGCCGGATCCGGTGGTCCGCCGGCCGGGCCGGCGCGGGTGGATGCCCGGGCGCTCGAGCGCGCCCTGCGGGGCCGGGTGGGCGGCGAGGTCCGGTTCGACGCGGGCAGCCGCGGCGCCTACAGCACCGACGCCTCGAATTACCGCCAGGTGCCGATCGGCGTAGTAGTGCCCCGCACCATGGCGGACGCCGTGGCGGCCGTCGCCGTGTGCCGGGAGCACGGCGCGCCGGTGGTGTCTCGGGGCGGCGGTACCAGCCTGGCCGGGCAGACCTGCAACGTGGCGGTGGTCATCGACTGGTCCAAGTACTGCCACGGCCTGGTCTCGGTCGACCCGGCCGCGCGGACCTGCGTGGTCGAACCGGGCATCGTGCTGGACGAGCTCAACGCCCAGCTGGCGCCGCACCGGCTGATGTTCGGGCCGAAGCCCGCCACCCACGATCACTGCACGCTCGGCGGCATGATCGGGAACAACTCGTGCGGGGCGACCGCGCAGGCCTACGGCAAGACGGCGGACAACGTGCTGCGGTTGGAGGTCCTGACCCACGACGGCGAGCGGTTCTGGGCCGGGCCGACCAGCGACGAGGAGTACGAGGCCATCGTCGCGGCCAGCGGCCGGCGGGCGGCGATCTACCGGGCGCTGCGGGACCTGTCGCAGTCCTGCGCCGATCAGATCCGGGAACGCTACCCGCGGATCCCGCGCCGAGTGTCCGGCTACAACCTGGACTCGCTGCTGCCCGAGCAGGGTTTCGACATCGCCCGGGCCCTCGTCGGCAGCGAGAGCACGCTGGTCACGATCCTGCATGCCGAGCTGCGGCTGGTCCCCAAGCCAGCCGCGCAGGCACTGGTCGTGCTCGGCTACCCGGACATCGCCAGCGCGGCCGACGCCGCGCCGCGCATCGCCCCGCACCAGCCCGAGCAGCTGGAGGGCCTCGACGAACGGCTGATCACGTTCGAGCGGGAACGGCGGATGAACCCCGAGGCGCTGCGGCTGCTGCCCGAGGGCCACGGCTGGCTGATGGTCATCTTCTCCGGGGATTCCCGGGACGAGGCCGACGCCAAGGCCCGGGCCCTGATCGACGACCTGCGTGGCACCGAGCACGAGCCGACGGTCAGGTTCTACGACGACCCGGAACACGAGGCCGAGCTGGCCGACGTGCGCGAGGTGGCGCTGGGGGCCACCGCCCGCGTGCCGGATATGCGATGACCTGGTGCGAGCCTTCGGGCAGTTCAAGGCGATCTTCGACCCGGGCAACCTGATGAACCCGGGCAAGGTGGTCGCGCCGTACCCGACAGCATGCTGTTCTGGACCGGCCGCCACGTCATCGGCGACCTGAGCGTCTGCTATCGCAGCGCATGGGAGTCGGCTAGGCCCGGCGAGCGGCTGATGACCTTCACGCCGGAGAACCCGAACTCCGTGAACCCCGACTGGCCCTTCCGCGGCATCGACCACGTGCTGATCCGGTGCGGCGATTCCGGCGGCCCGTCGCTGCCGATCCGTGGCTGCCGTCGGATCTTCGACCAGGGAGCTACCAGCGCCAGCGACCCCTACGGCCTGATGGCCGACTTCGGCCCGCCGCTGACCTCGGCTGAGGCCGATATGCCTGGTCAGGTTGGCCGGAGCGGGACAGGGTGGGCGCCCGGCTGATCGGGTGGATGCTCCTGATGTCGCTGTGGGTCATGCTCGACGACTCACTAGCCCCGACGAGCTGCTCGCCGGGGCGGGGGCCGCTGCGTAACCTGCCGCGCTGGACGTGGCCGGCTGGTTTGGCGCGGCCTGTGGGGGTAGTCGGGGTCAGGAGTCAGCCGCCAGGGCGAGAACTAAGGCCCGGGACCCGCCCCGGCGCTTCGCCGGCCATCAGGAGGAGCACATGACATCTCGGCACGCCCGCAGGAGTGCGGCCGGCCAGGCCGTCCACGGCATCGACCGGATGGTGCGCAACGTGGAGACCGGGCGCTTCGAGCGCAGCCTGTCGGCCCTGACCGCGGCCGGGGCGCTGGTGACGGCGGCGGAGATCTTTTTCGAGCACGACAGCGCCAGCTTCGGCAACAAGATGATGTGGCTGCCGGTCGCGCTGGGGCCGGTAGGCGCGGCCGCGGGAGTGGCCGGGGTCTGCAGCCGCCGGATGGCCAAGACCGCGCTGCCCATCACCTCGGCGGCGATCGTGGCCAACGGCGTGCAGGGCCTGTACCTGCACGCCCGCGGCATCGCCCAGAAGCCGGGAGGCTGGCGGAACGCCCGCTACAACATGGAGATGGGACCGCCGCTGCTGGCTCCGCTGCTGGTCACCATGGTGGGCGGGATGGGCCTGCTGGCCGCGATCTTGCGGCGGGAGCAATGAGCGCGGGCCCCGAGGGAAACCGCGACTGGGCCGGCCGGTTCCCCGGTTTCGACGTGCTGAGCCAGGCCAGGCACTGGGACCAGGTGACCGCCGACCTGGTGGCGGCCCGGACCGCGCCGCCCGCGGCACCCAGGTTCTTCACCGGGCCGGAGGCGGCCTGCGCCCGGGCCCTGCTCAACCTGCTCACCGGCCAGGACGAGAAGGACGGCGAGCTGGGGGTGCCGGTCCTGGAAATGGTCGACGCCCGGCTGGAGGCGGGCGAGACCGACGGCTGGCGGTACGCCGACATGCCCGAGGACGGCCAGGCCTGGCGGGACACGCTGGCGTACCTCGACGGCGACGCCTGGCAGCGCTGCGGCACCTGCTTCGCCGACGCTGCCGAGCTTGACCAGCTGGCGCTGATCCAGGCCGTGCAGGACCTGAAGTCGGCCGACTGGCACGGGCTGCCGGCCGCGCACGTGTGGAGCCTGTGGACCAGGTACGCGTGCACGGCCTGCTATGCCCACCCGTTCGCCTGGGCCGAGATCGGCTTCCCCGGGCCCGCTTACCCACGCGGCTACAAGAACGCCGGGGTGGGCAAGCTCGAGCCGTTCGAGGTCCGCGACGCCCGGCCCGCCGAAGACCCGGTCAAGGACGGCACCTGATGGGCGTGACTGACGGCGTGCGGGCACGTAACGAATCGGCCTGGCTGCTGCCCAATGACGGCACCCGGACCAACCACCGGCTGCGCCAGGACATGCGGCGGTTCGCCGACTCCGACCAGATCAACCTGGTCATCGTGGGCTGCGGGGCGGGCGGCTCGGTCCTGCTGCAGCGGCTGGCCCGGGCCGGCTGGCGGGTGGCGGCCCTGGACGCGGGCCCGTTCTGGGACCCGGACGCGGACTGGGTCAGCGACGAGGCGGGCTCGCACCACCTGTACTGGACCGACCCGCGGGTGATCGCGGGCACCGACCCGGTGCCGATGGGCTCGAACAACTCCGGCCGCGGCGTGGGCGGCTCCATGGTCCACTACGCCGGGTACACGCCGCGCTTCCACCCGAGCGACTTCATGACCGCCACCCTCGACGGCGTGGGTGCCGACTGGCCGATCAGCTACCCCCAGCTCCGCCCGTACTACGAGCAGATCGAGCAGGAACTGCCGGTGGCCGGCGAGCGCTGGCCGTGGGGCGACCCGCATGGCTACCCGTACCGGCCGCATCCGGTCGGCGGCAACGGCGAGATCTTCCTGCGCGGCGCGGCCAAGGCCGGGATCACGGCCAAGGTCGGCCCGGTGGCCATCGCCAACGGCCGGTTCGGGAACCGGCCGCACTGCATCTACCGCGGCTTCTGCCTGCAGGGCTGCAAGGTCAACGCCAAGGCGTCGCCGCTGATCACGCACATCCCCGACGCGCTGGCGCACGGCGCGGAGGTCCGCGCCGACGCCATGGTCACCCGCATCGCCGTCGACGAGCACACCGGCCGCGCCACCGGCGTGCATTACGTCCACGACGGCCGGGAGCACTTCCAGCGGGCGGCCATGGTGGCCGTGGCCGGGTATTCGATCGAGACACCCCGGCTGCTGCTCAACTCCGCTTCCAGCCGCTTCCCCGACGGCCTGGGCAACGACTTCAACCAGGTCGGCCGGTATCTCATGGTCCAGGGCGCGCCGCAGACCGCGGGCCGCTTCGACGACGAGGTCCGGATGTACAAGGCGCCGCCGCCCGAGGTGAGCACCGAGGAGTTCTACGAGACCGACCCGGCCCGCGAGGCCAAGCGCGGGTTCTCGATCCAGACCGTCTCCCCGCTGCCGATCACCTGGGCCGAGCACGTGGCCGCCCAGGGGCACTGGGGCGCCGCGCTGCGTGAGTACATGAGCGACTACGTGCACTGGTCGTGCCTGGGCGCGCTGTGCGAGTTCCTGCCCCAGCCGGAGAACCGGGTGGGGCTGGCCGAGGAGAAGGATTCCCACGGCCTGCCGGTGGCCCGGTTCTCCTACTCCCAGTGCGACAACGACAAGGCCCTGGCCCGGGCCGCGCAGTCGGTCATGGAGGACATCCTGCACGCGGCCGGCGCCGACGAGGTGATCACCATCCAGCGCTACGCCCACCTGGTCGGCGGGGCCCGGATGGCCCGCGACGAACGGCACGGCGTCGTGGACAGCAACTGCCGCAGCTTCGCGGTACCCAACCTGTACATCACCGACGGCAGCGTGCTGCCCACGCAGGGCAGCGCCAACCCCGCGCTGACGATCATGGCGGTGGCCGCCCGTGCGGCCGATCAGCTGGCGGCCGGCGCGGCCGGCGGTACGACCTGACCATCAACGAGGCCCCACCGGGCCACGGAAGGACAGACATGACACCGACAGTTGCCGACTACCTGCTCGAGCGGCTGCGCTCCTGGGACGTGCGGCACGTGTTCGCCTACGCCGGCGACGGGATCAACGGGATCCTGGCCGCCTGGGGCCGGGCCGACAACCAGCCGCAGTTCGTCCAGGCCAGGCACGAGGAGATGGCCGCCTTCGAGGCGGTCGGCTACGCCAAATTCACCGGCCGGGTCGGCGTCTGCATGGCGACGTCCGGCCCCGGGGCCATCCACCTGCTCAACGGGCTGTACGACGCCAAGCTGGATCACGTGCCCGTGGTGGCAATCGTGGGCCAGACCAACCGCAGTGCCATGGGCGGCTCCTACCAGCAGGAAGTCGACCTGCTGAGCCTGTTCAAGGACGTGGCCAGCGAGTACGTGCAGATGGTGACGGTGCCCGAGCAGCTGCCCAACGTGCTGGACCGGGCCATCCGCACCGCGATGGCCGAGCGGGCGCCCACCGCGATCATCATCCCGGCCGACGTCCAGGAACTCGAGTACTCCGCGCCCACCCACGCGTTCAAGATGGTGCCGTCGTCCCTCGGCGTCAGCTGGCCGGCCGTCGTGCCGGACGACGAGGCCGTCGTGCGGGCCGCCGAGCTGCTGAACGCCGGGACCAAGGTCGCCATCCTGGCCGGGCAGGGCGCCCGCGGCGCGCGCCGTGAGCTGGAGGAGGTGGCCGAGCTGCTCGGCGCCGGGGTGGCCAAGCCGCTGCTGGGCAAGGACGTGCTCTCCGACGAGCTGCCGTACGTGACCGGCTCGATCGGGCTGCTTGGCACCCGGCCGAGCTACGAGATGATGAAGAACTGCGACACGCTGCTCACGGTCGGCTCGAGCTTCCCGTACACCCAGTTCCTGCCGGCCTTCGACCAGGCCCGGGCCGTCCAGATCGACATCGACGGCAAGTTCATCGGGATGCGCTATCCCTATGAGGTCAACCTGGTCGGGGACGCGGCCGCGACGCTGCGCGCCCTGATCCCGCACCTGCGGCGCAAGCAGGACCGATCCTGGCGCGCCGGCATCGAGGACGACGTGGCCAAGTGGTGGCGGTCGATGGAGGCCGAGGCCGAGGTCGAGGCCGATCCGGTCAACCCGATGCTGCTGTTCCGGGAGCTGTCGGCCCGGCTGCCGGTGAACGCCATCGTCACCGCGGACTCCGGCTCCTCGGCGAACTGGTACGCCCGGCAGCTGCGATTCCGCGGCGACATGCGCGGTTCGCTGTCGGGGAACCTGGCCACCATGGGACCGGGCGTTCCGTACGGCATCGGCGCCAAGTTCGGGCACCCGGACCGGCCGGTCATCGTGTTCGCCGGGGACGGGGCGATGCAGATGAACGGTCTGGCCGAGCTGATCACGGTCAAGCACTACTGGGAAGAATGGGCCGATCCCCGGCTGATCATCGCGGTGCTGCACAACAACGATCTCAACCAGGTCACCTGGGAGATGCGGGCCATGGAGGGGGCGCCGAAGTTCACCGAGTCCCAGCGGCTGCCCGACGTCTCCTACGAGGGCTTCGCCCGCAGCCTGGGCCTGCACGGGATCGCGGTGGACAAGCCCGACCAGATCGGCGCCGCCTGGGATCAGGCCCTGGCCGCCGGCCGGCCCACCGTGCTCGACGTGCGGACCGATCCGGACATCCCGCCGATCCCGCCGCACGCCACCTTCGAGCAGGCCAAGGACGCCGCCATGGCGCTGCTGAAGGGCGACCCGAACCGGTGGGGCGTGCTCAAGGAAGGCCTGATGACCAAGGCCCGGGAGATCCTGCCCGGCACCGGCGACTGACCGGAGCCCCAGCCGCTGAGCACAGCCGGCCGGGCCGGCTGTGCTCAGCGCCGGCGGGCGAGCGGGAACGCCATCGCAGTCCACCTCCCTGACGTCCCGGTCAGCTCGGGTGGGCGGCGTTTGGCCCCGGCCCGTGCAGGTAGTACTGCGCAGGTAGCAGTCAGCCGAGGATAACCGACCGCAAGGGGGTTCGGCCGTGCGCGATGACGAGCCGGTGGTGCGTGACATCACGACCGCCGTCTATGAGATCCCGACGGATGCACCCGAAGCCGACGGGACGCTGGCCTGGGACAAGACCATCATGGTGCTGGCTTCTGGGCGAGCCGGGACGGCCCGTGGCATCGGCTGGACCTATGCCGCCGCCGCGGCCCAGGGCGTGATCACCGGCGTGCTGGCCGGCACCGTCACCGGCCGCAGCGCCATGGACGTGCCGGCGGCGGCCGAGGCGATGGCCCGCGCGGTCCGGAACATCGGGCGGCCCGGGATCGCGGCCACGGCCATCTCGGCGGTGGACATGGCGCTGTGGGACCTCAAGGCCCGGCTGCTCGGCGTCCCGCTCCCACGGCTGCTTGGCCAGGCCCGGGATGGTGTCCCCATCTACGGCAGCGGCGGTTTCACCAGCTACGACGAGCAGCAGACCCGGGAGCAGCTGTCCGGCTGGGTGGAGAAGAACCGCATCCCGCGGGTGAAGATCAAGATCGGCGAAAGCTGGGGCAGCCGCGAGCAGCGGGACCTGGACCGGGTGGCGCTGGCCCGCGAGATCATCGGGCCGGACGCCGAGCTGTACGTGGACGCCAACGGCGGCTACACCGCCGGGCAGGCGGTGCGGGTCGGCCAGCGGCTGGCCGAGTACGGGGTGGCCTGGTTCGAGGAGCCGGTTTCCTCGCAGGACCTGGCCGGGCTGGCCGCGGTGCGGCGGCAGGTGCTGCCCGACGTGGCGGCCGGGGAGTACAGCTGGTCGCTGGCCGATTCGGCCCGGCTCATCGACGCCGGGGCGGTGGACTGCCTGCAGCTGGACGTGACCCGCTGCGGCGGCATCACCGAGTTCCTGCGCGGGTCGGCCCTGGCCGCGGCGCACAACCTGCAGGTCTCCGGGCACTGCGCGCCCAACCTGCACGCGCGGGTGGGTGTCGCGGTGCCGAACCTGCGGCACCTGGAGTACTTCCATGACCACCAGCGGATCGAGGGCATGCTGTTCGACGGCGCCCTGGACCCGGCGGGCGGGGTGCTCACGCCCGACCCGGACGAGCCGGGCCTCGGCCTGACGCTCCGCGAAGCCGATGCCGAGCGGTACCGTCAGAGCTGACGGCCCCGGATGGTCCCACGCGTCCCGTCCGCACCCACCGTCACCGGGTCCGAGCATGATCAACTTTTCGTGGATGCTTACCTACCGCGGGCGGTAGGTAAGCATCCACAATCCTGGTTTCAGGGGTCGGTCGAGGCCGAGAAGCCTACGGCGGCGAAGCCGGCTTCGGTAAGGGCGTCGGTCAGGGCGGCGCGGCGGCCGCCCCGGCTGACGGCGGCCAGCAGCAGCATGGACGCGGAGTGCAGGGTGTCGACCTGGCCGCCGACGGCGAAGATGGCGGGCCGCGGCGCGGCCGCGGTCAGCGCGGCCTGGACCAGGTGGCGGGCGCCGAGCACTCGCGCCGTCCGGGTCGTCCGCTTACTGGGCGGACGGCCGGTGGCCAGGCGGATGGCCGGAGCTGGTGCCAGGATCAGGGTCAGGCCGTAGCCGACCCGGATCACCTGCAGCGCCAGGCCCGCTGGCGCGGCGGGCTGGCGCTGGATCGGGATGGTCACCGGCGGCGGCCGAGCTGCCGGGCCAGGAGGGCTCCGGCGGCCACCGTGCCGGCCAGGATCCCGGCGGACGCGCGGGCGTGCTGGGCCAGCCACAGCTGCGGGCTGCGGTCGTGGGACCGGTCGTCGAAGATGCCGTGCGGGCCGTGGTCCTGCCCGCTGCTCCGGTCGACGGGCTGGAGCAGGTTGTCCGGGCGGCCGGGCTCGACCGGCTGGGCGGTCTGCTGGGCGTCATAGCCGGTGCGGGCCAGGTACCGGTCGAGCACGGCCGGGGCCAGCCGGTTGGCCAGCAGCGTGGCCGTGGTGCTCGCCCCCACCCAGTACTGTCTGCGCTGGGGATGGCCGGCGGCGTACAGCACCCCGCGGGCCGCGACCTCGGGCTGGTAGATCGGCGGCACGGGCTGGGGATGGCGGGGCAGCCGGGACCGCACCCAGGAGAACTGGGGCGTGTTGACGGCGGGCATCTGGACCACGGTCACGTGCACGCCGGACTTCTCGTGCCGCAGCTCGCAGCGCAGCGAGGAGGTGAACCCGTTGATGGCGTGCTTGGCCCCGCAGTAGGCCGACTGCAGCGGGATGCTGCGCTCGCCCAGCGCCGAACCGACCTGCACGATCGTGCCCCGGCCGCGGGGCCGCATCAGGGCCAGGGCGGCCATGGTGCCATGCACGAAGCCGAGGTAGCTCACCTCGGTCACCCGCCGGAACTCCGCCGCCGTGATCTGCTCGAAGGGCGCGAAAACCGAGGTGAACGCGACGTTGACCCACACGTCGATCGGCCCCAGTTCCTGCTCGACCTGCCGGGCGGCCGCGCTGACCTGGTCGTAGTCGGAAACGTCGGCGCTGATCGCCAGGGCCGTTCCGCCTGCTTCCTTGACGTCACGGGCCGCGCCGTCCAGGCCGGCCTGGCCGCGCGCGATCAGCCCGACGCGGGCGCCGCGGGCCCCGAACAGGCGCGCGGTGGCGCGCCCGATGCCCGCGCTGGCCCCGGTGATGACCACGGTCTGGGTCTGCATATGGATCCGCCTTCCTGGGTAAGGCGTTCGGCTGCCCGGCGGCACGGGGACTAAACACGCGGGCTGAAAACGCGGGCTGAAAACGGGGGCTGAAAACGGGGGCTGAACACGGGGGCTGAACCCGCCGGTCCCGGCGTTTCGGCCGGGCTCTGCCGGACAGTTGCAGTCGCATGACCGGATCGTTCCGCCCGCACGTGCTGCGCGAGTACGCGCTGATCGCCGACGGGGAGCGCGGCGCGCTGATCGGCCCGGACGGGGCCGTCGCGTGGCTGTGCGCGCCGCGCTGGGACAGCCCGTCGGTGTTCGGCGGGCTGCTCGGCGGTCACGGGGCCTACGCGGTCACGCCGGCCGATCCCTGGCATGTCTGGGGCGGCTACTACGAGACCGGCACCCTGATCTGGCGCAGCCGCTGGGTCGGCTCGTCGAGAACCGAGTGCCGGGAAGCGCTGGCCATGCCGGCCGACCCGCACCGGGTCGTGATCCTGCGGCGCATCGAGGCGCTTGACGGGCCGACCCGGGTCAACGTGACGCTCGACGTGCGGGCCGGCTTCGGGCGCAGCCGGATGACCGGGCTGTCCCGGGCCGGCGGGTGCTGGACCGGCCGCAGCGGGCGTCTTTGGTTCCGGTGGTCAGGCGCGGCCCGGGCCCGGGCCGGCGCTGACGGGCTGGCCCTCACCGTGGCCCTGCCCGAAGGCGGTCATCACGATCTGGTCCTGGAACTTTCCGACCGGCCGCTGGCGGCCCGGCCGCCCGACCCGGACGAAGCCTGGTCGGCGACCGAGGAAACCTGGTCCAACGTGGTGCCCAGCTGCGACGACCTGATCGCCGCGCGGGACGCCCGCCATGCCTACGCGGTGCTGCGCGGGCTGACCGCGGGCTCCGGCGCGATGGTGGCCGCCGCCACCACGTCGCTGCCCGAGCGGCTGGAAGGGGGCCGCAACTACGACTACCGGTACGCCTGGATCCGGGACCAGTGCTACGCGGGCCTGGCCGTGGCCGCCCACGGCCCGCACCCGCTGCTGGACGGCACCATCCGGTTCCTCACCGAACGGATCCTGGCCGACGGTCCCGACCTCATGCCCGCCTACACGGTTGACGGCCAGCCCATTCCCGCGGAGCGCGCCGTCCGGCTGCGCGGCTATCCGGGCGGGACGGTCCTGGCCGGGAACCGCGTCTGTCAGCAGTTCCAGCTGGACGGGCTGGGCGAGGCCCTGGAGCTGTTCGCCGCGGCCGCCCGCCTGGACCTGCTGGCCGACGAGAACTGGCAGGCGGCGGCCGTCGCGGCCGAGGCCATCGAGCAGCGCTGGTCCAAGCCCGACGCGGGCATCTGGGAGCTCGGCGACCGGCACTGGACGCATTCCCGTCTGGCCTGCGTGTCCGGCCTGCGCTCGCTGGCTGCCGCGGCCGGGGGGCCGCCCGACGGTCCCGGGCACCGGCAGGCGGCCCGGTGGAGCGCCCTGGCCGACACGCTGCTGGCCAGCCTGGGCGACGCGGTGCACCCGACCGGCCGCTGGCAGCGCTCCCCGGATGACCCGCGGGTGGATGCCGCGCTGCTGCTGCCGGTGATCCGCGGCGCGCTGCCCGCGGACGACCCGCGCAGCCGGGCCACGGTCCGCGCGGTGCTGGACGAGCTCACCGAGGACGGGTATGTCTACCGGTTCCGGCACGATGCCCGGCCACTGCACCAGAGCGAGGGCGCGTTTTTGCTCTGCGGGTTCTGGATGGCGCAGGTCGCGCAGGTCTGCGGGGACGCCGCCGAGGCGGCGCGCTGGTTCGAGCGCAACCGCGCGGCGTGCGGCCCGGCGGGCCTGTACACCGAGGAATACGACGTGCACCAGCGCCAGCTGCGGGGCAACCTGCCCCAGGCCTTCGTGCACGCCGGGATGCTGGAATGCGCCGCCCGGCTGTCCGCCGCGCCGGCCGGGCCGGCCCAGCTGGGCTAGCTCCTGCCTGCCAAATTGCGCTACGCAATTGCGCGCGGGTCGCCTCTCTCGGTAGGATCGCGTTAGTCAGGTAGTTATCTGGTCATCACATTCCGTTTGGTCTCCCGGCCATCGCTGTAGGGAGGAAGCAGGCGTGATCACCATCGGCAAGACCGTCCTGTCGGGCTCGGAACCCCAGCAGGTCCGGGACCAGACCGAGGGTCTCGCCCCGGCCAGCCTCCGCGACCTCGCCGTCAGCCTGGCCACGTGTCCTGACCTGACCGTCTCCGTCATCACCTATCCGGACGGCAGGCAGGAACTCGAAGTGCTGCACACCGGCCCGCCGCGCCGGACCGAGGACACCATCGACCAGCACAAATTCGCCGACCGGCCCGGCACCACGCTGCCCATCACCAGCCCGGCCGACCTGCAGCAGGCCGTGCAGCTAGTCCGGCAGACCCTCCGGGCGGCCAGCGCCGCCTGACGGCCTACTCCGGGCGGACGGCGCCCGGAGCCAGCTCCTCGAAGATCAGTACCGTCTGGGTCGCGCGGATCTCGGGCATGTCCTGCAGCCGGGTGAGCACCACGTCACGCAGGGACGTCGCGTCGTGAGTGCGGACCCGCAGCAGGATGTCGTGCTCGCCCGAGATGAGCGCGACGTGATCGACCTCGGGTATGCGCAGCAGCTGACGGCGGACCGTCTTCCAGGACCGCTGGGCGATGTCCAGGTAGACGTAGGCCGACAGCCCGTACCCGTACCGCACCGGGTCGATGAGCGCGGCGTAGCCGGTGATCACGCCGTCGCGCTGAAGCCTGGCCACGCGGGCATAGGCGTTGGCCCGCGACAGGTGCAGCCGGGCGGCCAGCGCCCGCATGGACAGCCGGCCGTCGGCCCGCAGCGCCTCGATGATGAGCCGGTCGGTGCCGTCCAGCGGTGCCATCTGTCCAGGCCAGCCGTCCGCCGGAGGCTCGTTCGATGCCATATGGCCAGATTAGCTGCATCCAGCGGTTAATGAGTCTTCTCTATTTTTCAGATACTGGAATTTTGGCCACCCGGAGGCGCAAGATCTGGAAAAAGGGAAAGGCGGAAGGATCTGCCGTGACAACCCTGCTCAGCCCAACGGCATCGGCCGAGAGCCTCCTGCCCAGCGCGGCGCCGCTGCAGCTGATCGGTCCGGACGGCCGGGCCGGCCAGAACCCGGGCGAGCTGGCGCTGCCCGAGCCCGGGATACTGCTCGAACTGCACCGCCGCATGGTGCTCGGCCGGCGCTTCGACCGGCAGGCCACCCTGCTGACCAGGCAGGGCCGGCTGGCCGTGTACCCGTCCTCGCGGGGCCAGGACGGCTGCCAGGTCGGGGCCGCGCTGGCGCTGCGCGAGCAGGACTGGCTGTTCCCCACCTACCGCGACACGGTGGCCATCGTGACGCGCGGGGTGGATGCCGCCGAGGCGCTCTGCCTGCTGCGGGGCGACTGGCACTGCGGCTACGACCCGTACCAGTACCGCGTCGCGCCGCAGTGCACCCCGCTGGCCACCAATACCCTGCACGCCGTCGGGCTGGCCCACGCCGCCCGGCTCAAGCACCAGGACCAGGTGGCGCTGGTGCTGCTGGGTGACGGCGCGACCAGCGTAGGCGACACCCACGAGGCACTCAACTTCGCCGCGGTGTGGCACGCGCCCGTGGTGTTCCTGGTGCAGAACAACGGTTACGCGATCAGCGTGCCGCTGGCCAAGCAGACCGCCGCGCCCAGCCTGGCCGCCAAGGGCATCGGCTACGGCATCCCGTCGCTGCTCATCGACGGCAACGACGCGGCCGGCGTCTACTCGGCCGTGCGCGCCAGCATCGACCGGGCCGCGGCTGGGCAGGGACCGACCCTGATCGAGGCGATCACCTACCGGATCGAGGCGCACACCAACGCCGACGACGCGGCCAGGTACCGCGCTGACAGCGAGGTGCAGGCCTGGCTGACCCGCGACCCGATAACCCGGCTGGAGGCCTACCTGACCACCGCCGGCCTGCTCGACGAGCGCGCCGCCGGGCAGGTGGCGGACGAGGCGGAACGGTTCGCCGAGCGCGTCCGCGACCGGATGAACCGTGAGGTCAGCGCCGATCCAGCCGACCTGTTCGCGCACGTGTACACCCGGCCGACGGCCGCCCTGGAGCGGCAGCTGGCCGCGCTGCTGCGCGAGCTGGAAGAGCCCGCGCCATGACCGCCCTGCTCGCCGCGGCCGAGGCCGCCCGCGGCGCCGGCCGCGCCGTCGCCCCGGTGACCATGGCCGCCGCGCTCAACGCCGCCCTGGCCGACAGCCTGGCCGCCGACGAGCGAGTGCTGGTCTTCGGCGAGGACGTCGGCACGCTGGGCGGAGTCTTCCGCGTCACCGACGGGCTCGCCGCCCGGTTCGGCGAACAGCGGGTCTTCGACACGCCGGTGGCCGAGTCCGGCATCATCGGCACCGCCATCGGCATGGCCATGAACGGCCTGGTCCCGGTGGTCGAGATGCAGTTCGACGCGTTCGCCTACCCGGCTTTCGAGCAGGTCACCAGCCACCTGGCCAAATTGCACAACCGGACCCGGGGACGCGTCAGGCTGCCCGTCGTGGTGCGGGTCCCGTTCGGCGGCGGGATCGGCGGGGTGGAGCACCACTGTGATTCCTCGGAGGCCTATTACGTGCACACCGCGGGGCTGCGCGTGGTAAGCCCGGGCACCCCCGCAGACGCCTACCGCCTGCTCCGCCAGTCGATCGGCTGTCCCGATCCGGTCATCTTCCTCGAACCCAAGCGCCGCTACTGGTCCAAGGAAACGGCCGTGCTGGCCACGGAAGGCCCGGCCATCGACCGGGCGGTGATCCGGCGGCCTGGCCAGGACGTCACCCTCATCGCCTACGGCGGAATGGTGGAGGTCGCGCTCGAGGCCGCCGAGGCCGCCGCCGGGGAGTGGGACGTCGAGGTCATCGACCTGCGCTCGCTGTC
This sequence comes from uncultured Actinomycetes bacterium, assembly GCA_963835775.1. Lineage (GTDB taxonomy): Bacteria > Actinomycetota > Actinomycetes > Streptosporangiales > Streptosporangiaceae > Palsa-504. Next base: position 581,003 of record CAWIHB010000025.1, read on the forward strand.
GCCGTTCGACGATGCGACGCTGGCCGAGTCGGTGTGCCGCACCGGCCGGGCCGTTGTGGTGCACGAGGCGCCCGGTTTCGCCGGTTACGGGGCCGAGGTCGTCGCCCGGCTCACCGAGCAGTGCTTCCACTACCTCGAGGCGCCGATCCTGCGGATCACCGGCCTGGACATCCCCTACCCGCCGCCGCGGCTCGAGCACCTGCACCTGCCGGACGCCGACCGCATCCTGGACGGCATCGCGCAGCTGCAGTGGGGCGACCATGCCTGACTTCCTGCTGCCTGACCTCGGCGAAGGGCTGGCGGAGGCGGAAATCATCAGCTGGCATGTCCGGGTCGGCGACCACGTCGACGTCGATCAGGTGATCGTCGAGGTCGAGACGGCCAAGGCCGCCGTGGAGGTCCCGGTCCCGTACGCCGGCGCCGTGGCCGAGATCCACGCCAGGCCTGGCGCGGTGGTCACCGTCGGGCAGCCGCTGATTACCATCACCGCGGACGAACCGGCCGCCGGATTCCGCGAACCAGGCGCGGTCACGCCTGGCCCGGCCGCCGCCGCCGCGGCCGAAGCCAGCGGGAACGTCCTCATCGGCTACGGCACGTCCCCGGCCCGCGGTGGCCCGCGTGGGCGGCGGACCCCGCGCCGCCCGGCAGTACCGGCCCCGGCGGCACTGGCCCCGGCGGCACCGGCCCCGGCGGCACCGGCCCCGGCTGGCGACCCGGGCCGGCGCGGCCCGGTTCCGGTGATCTCGCCCCTGGTGCGCAAGATGGCCCGCGAGGCGGGCCTGGACCTGGCCAGCGTCACCGGCACGGGACCGTCCGGCCTGGTGCGCCGGGAGGACGTCCGCCGGGCCCTGGCCGAGCACGCCGCGGCACCGCCCGCCGGGGCGGGCGAGAAGCGGATCCCGCTGCGCGGGGCGCGCCGTGCGGCGGCGGACAAGCTGACGCGCTCACGCCGCGAGATCCCCGAGGCCACCGTGTGGGTGGACGTCGACGCCACCGGGCTGCTGGCGGCCCGGCAGGACCTCAACGCCGACCGCGCGCGGCCGCCGGTGAGCCTGCTGGCCCTGCTGGCCCGCTTCGCGCTGCTCGGATTGCGGCGCTACCCCGAGCTCAACGCCCGCATCGACGGCGGCGACATCGTGCTGCCGGACCACGTCCACCTCGGCTTCGCGGCCCAGGCCGAACAGGGCCTGGTCGTGCCCGTCCTGCGCGACGCGCACCGGCTGTCCACCCGCGAACTGTCCGCGGCCCTGACCGCCCGCACCGCGGCCGCCCGCGGCGGCCGCCTCACACCGGCCGAGCTCACCGGCGGCACCTTCACCGTCAACAACTATGGCGTGTTCGGCGTCGACGGTTCCGCCGCGATCATCAACTACCCCGAGGTGGCGATCCTGGGTTTGGGCCGCGTCATCGACCGCCCCTGGGTGGTCGATGGCCAGGTCACGGTGCGCAAGATGGGCGAGCTGACGCTGGCCTTCGACCACCGGGTCTGCGACGGCGGCACCGCAGGCGGATTCCTCCGCTACGTCGCCGACTGCGTCGAGTCGCCCGTCAGCGCCCTGGGCGACCTGTAGCCTGCCCGGTCCTGGCTCAGGCGGCCAGCGCGTCGGCCAGGGCCACGGCGGCGAAGCCGGTGGCCTCGCCCACGGCCGCGTTGTCCGGGACACGAGCTCGTTGCTGACCAGCGTGGGCGCCTTGGCCCCCGGGATCAGCACGGCCCCGATGACCAGGTCGGCGTCCATACGGTGACGCGGAAGTGATACCACGGCTCGTTCGGCCCGAGATCTTGAATATCCCGAACGGACAGAGTTGCTGCGGCCGGCCTACGGCGAGACCTACCGCGCGGTAGCCGCGCAGGTGGCCGGGGGCCTGTCGATTTCGCGCGGGCCGTCCGACGTGGTGTAGGAACGAAGCGATCCCGGCGCCTTAGCCGCTGAGCGGAAGGCGGCCCGGGGCCTGCTGGACGGTGCCGATGGCCTGGGTGATCAGGTCGTCCAGCGCGGCGTCCGCAGCGTCCCTGGCGTTCCCGTTCCCGGCCAGGCCGTCGAGGATATTGCGGGCGAACAGGCGGGCGATGTCCTCGACCGACTGGGAGCCGCCCGGCTGGTACCAGGTCCAGGCGTAGTTGCACATGCCGAAGATCTGCAGCGCCGACATCTTCGGGTCGGCGGTGCGGAACACACCCTCGTCCACCCCGTCCCGCAGGATGCCGCCCACGATCGCCACGTAGCGGGCCCGCTGCTTGCGGACGTAGTCGGTGAGGTCGCCGTCGAAGTAGCGGACCAGTTCCCGCAGGCAGGCCAGGCTGGCGGCGCGGTCGTCCCGGTGCGCGGCCAGCAGCGCGTAGATCATGGCGGCCAGCCGGCTCACCGGGTCCTTCAGCTGCTCGTGCACGTAGTCGGCCTCGGCGAAGCGGCGGGCGAAGTAGGCCACGTGCACCTCGCGCAGCAGGGCTTCCTTGGTGCCGAAGTGATGCACGATGGTGCCCTTGCTCAGGTTCAGCTCGGCGGCGATGTCACCCAGGCTGGTGTCCGCGTACCCGCGGTCGGCGACCTGCTCGGCGAAGACGCGCAGGATGGCATCGCGGGAACTGGCCCGCGGCCTGGTGGCTCGCATTGGTTCATCATACACTCTTGCTGACCGTACGAGCGGTCAGTTATAGTCGGTAGCATCGCGGGCACGGATGCACTAGGTAGCTGCTGACCCGAATAGCTGCTGACCCGAGCCGCGGATCTCGATGAGGAGCCGACATGAGCCCTGCCCCGCCCCAACTGCCTTCCTACGCGTCCGGCCCGTCCGACGTGCCCCTGCTCGGCGAGACCATCGGCGACAACCTCGACCGGACGGTCGCGGCCGGTCCCGGGCGGGAGGCGCTGGTCGACGTGCCGACCGGGCGGCGGTGGACCTACGCGCAGCTGCGGGCCGACGTCGACGCGCTGGCCCTGGGCCTGCTCGGGGACGGCGTGGCCAAGGGCGACCGGGTGGGGATCTGGGCGCCGAACATGCCCGAGTGGACGCTGCTGCAGTACGCCACGGCCAAGATCGGCGCGATCCTGGTCAACATCAACCCCAGCTACCGCACGTATGAGCTGGAGTACGTGCTCAAGCAGGCCGGGATCTCGCTGCTGGTCTCGGCCCGGGAGCTCAAGACCTCCAACTACGCGGCGATGATCGAGGAGGTCCGGGGCAACTGCCCGGACCTGCGCGCGGTGGTGCTGATCGGGTCGGCCGAGTGGGACCGCCTGCTGACGGCCGGCCGCGGCGGCGATCCGGCCGAGCTGGCGGCCCAACTGGCGGCCCGGCAGGCCGCGCTGTCCCCGGACGAGCCGATCAACATCCAGTACACCTCCGGGACCACCGGGTTCCCCAAGGGCGCCACCCTGTCCCACCACAACATCCTCAACAACGGCTACTTCGTCGGCCTGATCTGCGGTTACACGCCGGCCGACCGGATCTGCATCCCGGTGCCGTTCTACCACTGCTTCGGCATGGTGATGGGCAACCTGGCCGCCACCTCGAACGGCTGCACCATGGTCATCCCGGCCCAGGGGTTCGACCCCCAGGCCACCCTGGAGGCGGTGGCGCAGGAGCGGTGCACCTCGCTGTACGGGGTGCCGACCATGTTCATCGCCGAGCTCAGCCACCCGGACTTCGGCTCTTATGACCTGTCTTCGCTGCGGACCGGGATCATGGCGGGCTCCCCGTGCCCGGTCGAGGTGATGAAGCAGGTCGTGGCGCGGATGGGCATGGACGAGGTGACGATCTGCTACGGCATGACCGAGACCAGCCCGGTGTCCACCCAGACCCGGGCGGACGACTCGCTGGAGCGGCGGGTGGCCACGGTCGGGCGGGCGCACCCGCACCTGGAGGTCAAGCTGATCGACCCGGACACCGGGCTGACCGTGCCCCGCGGCCAGCCGGGCGAGCTGTGCACCCGCGGCTACTCGGTGATGCTGGGCTACTGGGACGAGCCGGGAAAGACCGCCGAGGCGATCGACGCCGCCCGCTGGATGCATACCGGCGACCTGGCCGTCATGGACGCCGACGGGTACGTCAACATCACCGGCCGGATCAAGGACATGGTCATCCGCGGCGGGGAGAACGTTTACCCGCGCGAGATCGAGGAGTTCCTCTACACCCATCCCGACGTCCTGGACGCGCAGGTCATCGGGGTGCCCGACGAGCGGTACGGCGAGGAGCTGTGCGTCTGGGTCAAGCTGCGCGACGGCGCGCCCGAGCTGACCGCCGAGCGCGTGCGGGAGTTCGCCGCGGGCAAGCTGGCCCACTACAAGATCCCGCGCTATGTGCTGCTGGTCGACGAGTTCCCGATGACCGTGACCGGAAAGATCCGCAAGGTCGAGATGCGGGAGAAGTCGGTGGGCATCCTCGGCCTGGACGCCGCCGCCGCGATCAGGAACGCGTGATGCACTACGGTCACACCCCGCTGGCGGGCCTGCCGGAACGGGTCACGATCTGCGAGGTCGGCCCGCGGGACGGGCTGCAGAACGAGTCCGCGGTGCTGCCGGTCGAGGTCAAGGCGGAGTTCATCGCCCGGCTGGTCGACGCCGGCCATTCGGTCATCGAGACGACCAGCTTCGTGCACCCCAAGTGGGTGCCGCAGCTGGCCGACGCCGAGGCCCTGCTGGCCGCGATCACGCCCGCGCCCGGGGTGCGGTACCCGGTGCTGGTGCCGAACGAGCGGGGCCTGGACCGGGCGCTGGACCTGGGCGTGCGTGACATCGCGGTGTTCGGCAGCGTGACCGAGACGTTCGCCCAGCGCAACCTGAACCGGAGCGTGGACGCCTCGCTGGAGATGTTCGCCCCGGTCGTGGCCCGGGCCCGGGAGGCGGGCCTGCCGGTTCGCGGCTACCTGTCGATGTGCTTCGGCGACCCGTGGGAGGGCGAGGTCCCGGTGGCCCGGGTGACCGGTGTCGCGGCCCGGATGATGGCGCTCGGCTGCACCGAGCTGAGCCTGGGCGACACCATCGGCGTGGCCACCCCCGGCCGGGTGGTGGCGCTGCTTGACGCGCTGGCCGCCGCCGGGATCGGGGCCGGCCGGATCGCGGTGCACTTCCACGACACCTACGGCCAGGGGTTGGCCAACACCCTGGCCGCGCTGGGCCGCGGCGTGACCACCGTCGACGCCAGCGCCGGCGGGCTGGGTGGCTGCCCCTACGCGGGCAGCGCCACCGGCAACCTGGCCACCGAAGACCTGCTCTGGCAGCTCGAAGGCCTCGGCATCGCCACCGGCGTCGACCTGGCCAAGATGGTCGAGACCAGCGTGTGGATGGCCGGGCAGCTCGGCCGGCCCAGCCCGTCCCGCACGGTCACCGCGCTGGCCGGGGCTGCGGTTGGAGAACGAGTATGACCGTGACTGAGGCGGGGCCCCGGGCCTCGTCGCAGCAGGCTGCCTCGCACCGGGAGCTGGTCGCGGACCTGAAGGCCAAGCTGGCGCAGGCGCGGCTGGGCGGGCCGGAACGGTCCCGGGCCCGGCACGTCGAGCGGGGCAAGCTGCTGCCGCGGGACCGGGTGGACTCGCTGGTCGACCCGTCCTCCCCGTTCCTCGAGCTGTCGCCGCTGGCCGCGCACGGCCTGTACGGCGGCGAGGCGCCGGGCGCCGGGATGATCACCGGGGTGGGCCGCATCTCCGGCCGCGAGTGCGTGATCGTGGCCAACGACGCCACGGTCAAGGGCGGCACCTACTACCCGATGACGGTCAAGAAGCACCTGCGGGCCCAGGAGGTGGCCCTGCACAACCGGCTGCCCTGCGTGTACCTGGTCGACTCGGGCGGCGCCTACCTGCCGGCCCAGGACGAGGTGTTCCCCGACCGCGACCACTTCGGCCGCATCTTCTACAACCAGGCCACCATGTCCGGCCTGGGCATCCCGCAGATCGCGGCGGTCCTGGGCTCGTGCACCGCGGGCGGCGCCTACGTGCCCGCCATGAGCGACGAGGCGGTGATCGTCCGCAACCAGGGCACGATCTTCCTGGGCGGCCCGCCGCTGGTCAAGGCGGCCACCGGCGAGGTCGTCACGGCGGAGGAACTCGGCGGCGGCGAGCTGCACTCACGGATCTCCGGCGTCACCGACCACCTGGCCAACGACGACGCGCACGCGCTGCGGATCGTCCGCGACATCGTGGCCACCCTCGGACCGCGCGCCCCCCGGCCCTGGGAGGTCCTGCCCACCGAGGAGCCGCTGGCCGACCCGGACGAGCTCTACGACGTGGTGCCCACCGACTCCCGGATCCCCTACGACGTGCACGAGGTGGTCGCCCGGATCACCGACGGGTCCCGGCTGCACGAGTTCAAGGCGGAGTACGGCACCACGCTGGTCACCGGGTTCGCCCGCATCTGTGGCCACCCGGTCGGCATCATCGCCAACAACGGGATCCTGTTCTCCGAGTCCGCGCTCAAGGGCACGCACTTCATCGAGCTGTGCGACCAGCGCGGCGTGCCGCTGGTGTTCCTGCAGAACATCTCCGGCTTCATGGTCGGCCGGGAGTACGAGGCGGGCGGCATCGCCAAGAACGGCGCCAAGATGGTGACCGCGGTGGCCTCCACCCGGGTGCCGAAGCTGACCGTGATCATCGGCGGGTCGTTCGGCGCCGGGAACTACTCGATGTGCGGGCGGGCCTACTCACCCCGGTTCCTGTTCATGTGGCCGAACGCCCGGATCTCGGTGATGGGCGGCGAGCAGGCCGCCATCGTGCTGGGCGCGGTCGGCTCCGGCGCCGATCCGGACGCGATCCGCGCTCAGTACGAGACCCAGGGCCACCCCTACTACTCCACCGCCCGGCTGTGGGACGACGGCGTGATCGACCCCAAGGACACCAGGACGGTCCTGGGCCTGGCCCTGTCCGCGGCGGCCAACGCCCCGCTGGGCGAACCGGCCTTCGGCGTCTTCCGGATGTGAGGGCGAGCATGTTCGGCACCGTGCTGGTGGCCAACCGGGGCGAGATCGCCTGCCGGGTGATCAGGACCCTGCGACGGCTCGGCATCCGGTCCGTGGCCGTGTACACCGACCCGGACGCGGCCGCGCCGCACGTGGCCCTGGCCGACCTGGCCGTGCACCTGGGCCCGGCCCCGGCCTACCTGTCGGTGGACGCCGTGGTCGGCGCGGCCCGGCGGGCCGGCGCGCAGGCCATCCACCCCGGCTACGGCTTCCTGTCGGAGAACACGGCGTTCGCCGCGGCCTGCGAGGCGGCCGGAATCGTGTTCGTCGGCCCGCCGTCGCCCGCCATCGAGGCTATGGGCGACAAGATCCGGGCCAAGCAGACCGTGGCCAAGGCGGGCGTGCCCGTGGTGCCCGGATCCGACGGGTCCGGCCTGGACGACGAGGCGCTGGCGCTGGCGGCCGCGCAGATCGGCTACCCGGTACTGCTCAAGCCGAGCGCCGGCGGCGGCGGCAAAGGCATGCGCGAGGTGCACCGGGCCGCCGACCTGGCCGACGCGATCGCCTCGGCCCGGCGCGCGGCCCGGAGCAGCTTCGGGGACGACACGCTGCTGGTCGAGCGGCTGGTGACCGACCCCAGGCACATCGAGATCCAGGTCCTGGCCGACGCCCACGGCCACGCCATCCACCTGGGCGAGCGCGAGTGCTCACTGCAGCGGCGGCACCAGAAGATCATCGAGGAGGCGCCCTCGCCGCTGCTGAACGAAAAACAGCGGGAGGCCATGGGCGCCGCCGCGGTCGAGGCGGCCCGCGCGGTCGGCTACGTCGGGGCCGGGACGGTGGAGTTCATCGTCGGCGGCGACCGGCCGGACGAGTTCTTCTTCATGGAGATGAACACCCGGCTCCAGGTCGAGCACCCGGTCACCGAGGAGATCTTCGGCCTGGACCTGGTCGAGCTGCAGCTGCGGGTGGCGGCCGGGGAACCCGAGCCGTGGCCGGCCCAGCGCCGGGCCCGCGGTCACGCGGTCGAGGCCCGGATCTACGCCGAGGACCCGGCGGCGGGCTTCCTGCCCACCGGCGGCCGCGTCCTGGCGCTTGACTGGCCCGAGGGTACGCGGGTCGACGCCGGGATCGCCGCGGGCAGCGTGGTGGGCAGCGACTACGACCCGATGCTGGCCAAGGTGATCGCCTACGGGGCCGACCGGGCCGAGGCGCTGGCCCGGCTGGACGCCGCCCTGGGGGCCACGGTGGTGCTCGGGCTGGGCACGAACGTGGCGTTCCTGCGGGCGCTGCTGGCCGATCCGGACGTGCGGGCCGGGCGGCTGGACACCGGGCTGGTCGGGCGGCGGCTTCCTGCCCTGGTGGCGGCGGCGCCGCCGCCCGACGTGCTGCCCGCCGCGGCGGTGCTGGCGCTGGCCGCGCTGGAGCCGTCCGGGAACGTGGTCGACCCGTTCGACGTGCCGGGCGGCTGGCGGGTCGGCGAGCCGGCCTGGACGGCCTGGCGGATGACGGTGGACGGCAGCAGTGCCAATGGCACCGGGCCGGTCGAGGTCCGGGCCCGCGGGCGGGCCGCCGACGCGGTCGTCGCGGTGGGCGGGGCGGAGCCGGTGCGGGCGCAGGTCGCGGCGGCCGCGGGTGAGTCGCGGGCGGCCGGATCCGGGACCGGGCCGGCCGGAAGTGGCCTTCCGGCGCGCGGGTGCCGGTGACGGTGGACGGGGTGACCCGCTGCTATGCCGTCGCGCTGGCCGGGGACACGCTGTGGCTCGGCCGCGACGGCCAGGCCTGGGCGGTCCGCGAGCAGGCCCCGCTGGACGCGGCCGCCGCGCAGGCCGCGGCCGGGTCTGGCGGCCCGGTGGTCTCACCCATGCCGGGCACGGTGACCCTGGTCGAGGTGGCCGAAGGCCAGGCCGTCACCGCCGGGCAGCGCCTGGTCGTGGTCGAGGCGATGAAGATGGAGCACGTCCTGACCGCCCCGGTCGACGGCACCGTGCGCGACCTGCGCGCCAAGCCGGGCGCCACCGTGGCCAAGGATGCCGTGCTGCTGGTGGTCGAACCCGCTGAACTACAGGAGCAGGAGTTATGGATCTCACGCTGTCCGAGGAGCATGAGGCGCTGCGCGCCTCGGTCGAGGACTTCGCCCGCAAACAGGTAGCCCCGGTCATCGGCGAGCTCTACGAGCGCGGCGAGTTCCCCTACGAGATCGTGGCCAAGATGGGCGCGATGGGCCTGTTCGGCCTGCCGATCGCCGAGGAGTACGGCGGCATGGGCGGGGACTACTTCGCCCTGTGCCTGGCCCTGGAGGAGCTGGCCCGGGTCGACTCCTCGGTGGCCATCACGCTGGAGGCCGGGGTCTCGCTCGGGGCCATGCCGATCTACCGGTTCGGCACCGAGGAACAGAAGCAGCGGTGGCTGCCGGCCCTGACGGCGGGCGAGAAACTGGGCGCGTTCGGCCTGACCGAGCCGGGCGGCGGCTCGGACGCCGGCGCCACCCGCACCATGGCCACCCTGGACGGCGAGGAGTGGGTGATCAACGGGTCCAAGGCGTTCATCACCAACTCAGGCACCGACATCACCGCGCTGGTCACCGTCACCGCGCTGACCGGCGAACGGCAGATCTCCGCGATCATCGTCCCGGCGGGCACGCCCGGCTTCCGGGTCGCGCCGAAGTACTCCAAGGTCGGCTGGTGCGCCTCCGACACCCGCGAGCTGTTCTTCCACGACGTGCGGGTGCCCGCGGCGAACCTGGTTGGCGAGCCCGGCCGCGGCTACGCGCAGTTCCTGTCCATCCTGGACGAGGGCCGTGTCGCCATCGCCGCGCTGGCCACCGGGCTGGCCCAGGGCTGCGTGGACGAGTCGCTGCGGTATGCCCGCGAGCGGCACGCATTCGGCCATCCGATCGGGCACTACCAGGGCATCCAGTTCACGATCGCGGACATGGAGGCGCGGGCGCACACGGCGCGGCTGGCCTACTACGCGGCGGCGGCGAAGATGCTGCGCGGCGAGCCGTTCAAGAAGGAGGCGGCCATCGCCAAGCTGGTGTCGTCCAACGCGGCCATGGACAACGCGCGGGCGGCCACGCAGGTCTTCGGCGGGTACGGGTTCATGAACGACTACGCGGTGGGGCGGTTCTACCGGGACGCGAAGATCCTGGAGATCGGCGAAGGCACCAGCGAGGTGCAGCGCATGCTCATCGCGCGCCAGCTGGGCCTGTAGACCCGCGCCGGGGCTGGCTCTTGTTCCTTTTGCTAGCTACGATCCGGTTTTGGGAGAGAAGATGGCCAGCAGGCGGCGTCGGCTTGACCCGGTGGGGCCGTTTGGCAACCCGGACGGGTCACGAGCCGACATCGAGGATCTGATCAGCGAGTTCGTCGACTTCGGCGGCAATCCGGCGTATGGCCACCTCGCGACCCGGGCCAACGACTCCATGGTGCGGGTCATCGTGGGCAAGCTCGGCGCGGGCAAGACGGTCTACCTGCGGCGCCTGCAGGATTTCCAGGCCCATCAGGACTCGGTCTACGCCGCGGTGCCGCAGCAGGACCTGCCCAAGACCGAGGTCGTGGTCAAGGCCTGCCAGTGGTTCTCGGACCGGGTCCTGGTCGAGAAGTGGATGCAGATCTGGGACCGCGCGATCATGCGGGCGCTGGCCTCGCACCTGCTGCGCCGGCCCGAGCTGCGGCAGCAGGTGCTGGACGAGCAGGCCGAGGAGATCGAGCAGTCGTATGCGCGGCTGCTCGATGACTTCCGGCGGCCCCGGTCGATCTACAGCCAGGTGCGCGACATCATCAATGAGCGGCAGACGGCGCATCAGCTATCCGCTTACCTCGACGATCCGCTCTGGGACGACCTGGAGGATCTGCTGGGCGAGGTGGTCTGCCGGTGCAAGCCGATCTATTTCTACCTGGACGCGGTGGACGAGGAGTTCGGCCACGCCCCGATGTACTGGCTGAAGTGTCAGGAGGGGCTCTTCTACCAGGTCATGCGGCTGCTCCGCCATCCCAGGCTGGGCGGCCGGCTGCATGTCGTGGTCTGCATCCGCAACATCGTCATGTCCTCGGTGTACCGGTCGGAACATGCGCCGCGGTACTACAACGAACCGCACATACGCGTCCTGAACTGGGACCGCAGCTCGCTGCTTTACCTGCTCGGGCAGAAACTGCAGCGGCTGCCGCCGTCATTGCTGATGCGGCGCGCCACCGACGGCGCGCCCACGATCGGCGACTGGCTCGGGGTCAACGGCCGCTGGCCGGGACCCGATGGTGCCGGGCCGATCGAGGACCACCTGCTCAGCCATACCCGGCTGATCCCGCGCGACATCATCTCGCTCGGCAATGAGCTGAGCGAGGAGGTGCTGCGGACCAAACAGGCCGGGCACGAGGGCCTGCCGGCGGCGGCTCTGACCGCGGTGGTGCAGCGCTGCGCCAAGCGGTTCGGCGACTCCCAGCTCGCCCAGTGCGCCAACCAGGTCTCCTCGGACCTGATGCCGGCTGGCGCCGCCCTGCACGACTACTCCGAATTGTTCACCAGCACCCAGGCCTACATCACCGGCGTGCGGGAGGACATCCGCTCCTTCGTCCGGATGATCGGCGTCGACCGGTTCCCGCGCGGGGATCTGTCGGCCCTGCAGGAAGTGGCGGACCTGCACTTCGACCAGGCGACGGACCTGTCCTCGGTGCTGTGGCAGAACGGCCTGCTCGGATACGTGGACGAGGCCGCCGGCGCCGCTTCTACTCCATGGGTGACGTCGAGCAGTTTCATTTCCCGCCGGAGGTCGCCACCTACGTGCTGCACCCGTGCCTGGTGCACGCCGTAGGGGGCATCCGGCATGTGACTGAGGATGCCGAACGAGCCAGACCGGCGCGCCACACCAAGCCGCTCGAGCCTGGCGATCTTCCGGGCGGTCTTCTCGTCGCGGCGTCCTCAGGCGAGGTACGGTCCTCGGGTGCGGCCAAGGCGGCTGGCTACGCGGTCGGCGACCTGCTCGACGGCCGGTTCGAGATCCTCCAGCTGCTCGGGCAGGGCGGCTTTTCGAAGGTCTACCGCGTCCGCGATGACGTGGAGGGCGCGGAGCGGGCGCTGAAGCTGTTCGAGAGCGCCGCCGGGGACGAAGCGGTACGCCGCGAGATCGGCGCCCTGCGGAAAATCGATCACCCCAACGTGGTGAAGGTCTTCTGGGCCGACAAGACCAACGCCGGCGAATGGTATCTCATCACCGAGTTCATCGACGGGGAGTCACTGGATGAGTTCGTCTCCGGCCAGCGGCGCCTGCGCGACCGGGAGGCCGTAGATGTCGGCCTCGACCTGCTCGCCGCGCTGGTCGCGTTTCACCCTGACGCGGCCCGCCTCGAGCAGCTGGAGGCCGAACGCCGCGACGGCGACCTGCCGGAAGCCGTGGCGCGCGAGTGGCGGGAACTGACGGAGGCGGGCCTGGTCCACCGCGACATCAAGCCGCTCAACGTGATGCTCACCCGCACCGGGGCCAAGCTGCTCGACTTCAACATCGCCTCCCGGGCCGGCGACCCGGTGCACACGCAGTCGGGCACGCCGCCGTATCAGCCACCCGACGCCGGCCTGGACCGCTGGGACGTCTCCGTCGACCTGTTCGCCGTCGGTGTCCTGCTCTACCGGCTGCTGTGCGACGGGCACCATCCGTTCCCGCATGCCAGGCCGGTGGCCGGCGGACCGGTGACCGACCCGCGGGCGTTCCGCCCGGACCTGCACCCCGACCTGGCCGGGTTCCTCCTCAAGGCCTGCGCCTCCGTCCGCGCCAACCGCTTCGCCACGGCGGCCGGCATGCAGCACGCCCTGCGCACCATCCGCGCTGACCTGTGACCGGCCGGTTCTCAGGTGTGCTCAGGACCGGCCGGTCCGCCGGTGTGGTCAGAAGCTGGAGTCCCAGCTCTCCTCGAAGGCTCCGCCAGGGAACGGAGCTACCGTCGGGCAGGCGTTCGCCTGGGTCAGCGGCAGCAGCGTTCCTGGCGGGCTGGGCTGGCCGACGCAGGCCAGGTAGTAGCCGTTGGTGTCGTCGGTCATCGGGATGTCGTAGACGGGGCCGTCGCGGAACCCCTGGATGCTCGAGGACCTTCCTGAAGAGGTCACGGTGCCGCGGCTGAAGAATGTCCTGCTGAAGTCCGCGAGCGGCAGGATCTGGACCGGAGCGGGCGGCGGCGGCAGGGTGGCCGGGCGCTCCACGATCCATTCGGCGCTGGCGTCTGTGCAGGTAGCGGCGGCGCATTGCTGAGCGGTTGAGAAGCTCTCGTCCGGCCTGGTGTGGTCGGTGAGCGTGAGCTTGTAGTTGTTCACGCCCGAGCCGGCCGGAGTCACGGTCACCGAGGCGCTGATCCGGTCACCGGGCCGGGGGCAATCAACGTTGTCGTTGATGCAGGCGGTGGTGCCTTCTTCTACCGTGCCCGCCGGATACATCTCATACCACACGTAGTAGTACTTGACGCCCTCGTAGCACTGGGCCGCCGACCCCAGCTGCTCGACGGTCCCATTGCTGAAGCCGTCGATGCCGACCCAGTTGGCCAGGAACGCGTCCTGGTTCTGGTACGGCGCCGGAAGGCACTGCACGGCCGGTACGGTCCAGTCGCCGGTTACCTGCGAGACCGTGCTCGACCCGCTCTCCGAGTCCGCGTAGCCGGACCAGTTGATGCTCGGGAAGGAGGAAACGGTCCCGCTGGCCGCCCTCGGGGCGCTGCCGTGCTGCGCGCCCGGGGAAACCCAGCCGCCCCGGCCGACCACGGGAGCGTGAGCCGACATGACCCTGGTGAAGTTGGCCCGCGCCTGGGCGACCACCGAGGCGCTGGGTGCCTGGCCGCTCGCGCTGACACCTCCTGACCCAGTTTGTACCAGCAGGAGTGCCAGTGGCGCCGCGAGCAGCACTACCGCGGATCTTGCCAACGGAAGCTTCATGCGATTCCCCTTCTTTTGGTCCCCATAACGACCATAGACCTGGGGTTGGGAAATGTAACCAGACACAAGCAGAAATCAACGTTCACGCACAGCCTGGTCCGTTCGGCAGATTTATGATCTTGACCTTGCGGACCGCAGCGGGGGACGGCGGGCCGGGCCTGAACAGACGCCTGCCCGGAGCATGAGGGCTGGCCAATGGGACCTTTGGCCCTTCCGGGGGGAAACCGTCCCGAGGTCGAGTAAAGCAAAAGGCCGGCCCGCACCACCCCGGCCGGTCCGCCGCGGATCGCGCCGGAAGGCGTTCTGAGCCTGCCGGTCACGAGTGACTTGTGCCAGGAGGCCAATATGAGTTCAGTTTCTGAAGTACCGCTGACACCGCTGTCGTTCCTGGAGCGGTCGGTCGGCGTGTGGCCGGACAAGGTGGCCGTGATCTACGGCAGCCGGCGCCTCACCTATACCGACCTCGCGGCGGAGACGATGCAGGTGGCCAGGGCGCTGCGGGCCAGCGGCATCGAACCCGGCGACCGGGTCGCCTACCTGCTGCCGAACCTGCCCGAGATGCTCGTGGCCCATTTCGCGGTGCCGCTGGCGGGCGGGGTGCTGGTGGCGATCAATACCCGCCTCACGGCCGAGGAGGTGTCGTACATCCTGCGTCACTCGGGGGCGAAGATACTCGTGGCCGACGCCGCCCTGCTGCCGGTGGCCGTGGCCGCCGTGGATGGCGCTGGCACGGCCGTTCAGATCGTGGTGGCCGCGGATGCCGAGGCCGGACCGGCCAGCCCAGAACCGGCTAGCCCAGAACCGGCTAGCACAGAACCGGCTAGCCCAGAACCAGCTAGCCCAGAACCAGCCGGCACAGATCTGCCTGCCGGGTCCCAGCTGGTCAGCTACCAGGAGTTCCTGGCCAGGCAGAGCGCGGATCCGCTGCCCTGGAGCGTGGCGGACGAGCTGGCGCCCATCTCGATCAACTACACATCAGGCACCACCGGGCGCCCGAAGGGCGTGATCTACACCCACCGCGGCGCCTACCTGAACTCGTTCGCGCAGATCATCCACTCCCGGCATGACGAGAACAGCGTCTACCTGTGGACGCTGCCGATGTTCCACTGCAACGGCTGGTGCACCCCGTGGGCGATTACCGCCATCGGCGGCACGCACGTGTGCCTGCGCGAGGTGCGCGGCGACGCGATCTGGCAGCAGCTGCGCGAGCACGGCGTCACCCACCTCAACGCGGCGCCCACCGTGGTGAGCACCATCCTGAGCACGAGTCCGGGCGGGCCGCTGCCGCGGCCGGTGCTGATCACCACCGCCGGCGCGCCGCCGAGCCCCACCACGATCGCGGAGATGGAGCGGATGGGGTTTGCGGTCGTGCACGTCTACGGGCTGACCGAGACCTACGGCCCGTTCACCTTCTGCCAGTTCCGGCCGCAGTGGGCGGAGCTGACCGTCGAGCAGCGCGCCGCGCTGCAAGCACGCCAGGGGGTCAGCATGATCACCGCCGCGGGCGTGCGGGTCGTGGACGAGGAGATGGCCGACGTTCCGGCCGATGGCCAGACCATGGGCGAGATCGTCATGAGGGGCAATACCGTCATGGCCGGCTACTACCTGGATCCGGAGTCCACCGCCAAGGCGTTCGGCGGCGGCTGGTTCCACAGCGGCGATCTCGGTGTCATGCACCCCGACGGGTACATCGAGCTGCGCGACCGCGCCAAGGACATCGTGATCTCCGGCGGGGAGAACATCTCCACGGTCGAAGTTGAACAGGCGCTGATGAGTCACCCGCACGTCCTGGAGGCGGCGGTGGTCGGGGTACCCGACTCCAAGTGGGGCGAGCGGCCGAAGGCGTTCGTGGTGCTGCGCCCCGGCACCAGCGCTACCCAGCAGGAACTGATCGCGCACGTGAAAACCAAGATCGCCGGCTACAAGTCGCCCCGCGAAGTCGTCATCATCGTGGATCTGCCCAAGACCTCGACGGGAAAGATCCAGAAATTCGTGCTGCGCGAAAAGGAATGGGCCGGCAAGGACCGGCGCGTGGGGGGGTAACCAGCCCCGCCGCAAACGTCGGCCCCAGGCGCGCAGCTGGCGCCTGGGGCCGACGGGCAGTGGGTTCAGGTAGGGGGCCCGGACCGGGGGCTCAGACCCGTTCGAAGATCGTGGCGATGCCCTGCCCGCCGCCGATGCACATCGTGTTGAGCGCGTACCGGCCGCCGGTGCGCTTGAGCTCGTACAGCGACTTGACGACCAGGATGGCCCCGGTGGCGCCGACCGGGTGGCCGAGCGAGATGCCGCTGCCGTTCGGGTTGGTGCGGTCGAGGGGCAGGTCCAGCTCCCTGACCACGGCCAGCGCCTGGGCGGCGAAGGCCTCGTTGACCTCGAGCACGTCGATCTCGTCGACCTTGAGGCCGGTGCGGTCGAGCACCTTGCGGGTGGCGGGCACCGGGCCCATGCCCATGATCCGCGGCTCGACGCCGGCGTGTGCGTAGCCGACCAGCCGGCCGAGCGGGGTGACGTCGTGGCTGTTCACGAACGATTCCGAGGCGACCACCACGGCCGCGGCGGCGTCGTTGAGGCCGGACGCGTTGCCCGCGGTGACCGTGCCGTCCTTGGTGAACGCGGGCCGCAGCTTGGCCATGTCATCCAGGCGGACTTCCGGCCGGATGTGCTCGTCGGCCTCGACGATGGTGACCTTGCCCCGCTTGCCGGGGATCTCGATGGGGAGGATCTGCTCCTTGAAGTACCCCGCGGCGGCGGCGGCCGCGGCGCGGCGGTGGCTCTCGGCGGCCAGCTCGTCCTGGTCTTCGCGGCTGATGTGGAAGTCGGTGGCCACGTTCTCGGCGGTCACGCCCATGTGGCAGCCGTCGAACGGGTCGGACAGCGCGCCGGTCACGGCGTCGATCGCGACGCCTTCGCCCATCCGCTGGCCCCAGCGCATGGCGGGCAGCCAGTACGGGGCGCGGCTCATCGACTCGACCCCTCCGGCCACCGCGACCTCGCAGTCGCCCAGCATGATCGCTTGAGCGGCGGACACGATGGCCTGCATCCCGCTGCCGCACAGCCGGTTCACGGTCAGCGCGGGCGTGCCGATGTTCAGGCCGCCGTTGACGCCCGCCACCCGGGATATGTACATGTCGCGGGTTTCGGTGTGGAGCACGTTGCCGAACACGATGTGGCCGACGTCATCCGCGGTCACGCCCGCCCGGCTGACCGCCTCGCGTACCACCTTGGCGGCCAGATCACAGGGCGGCACGGAGGCCAGCCCGCCGCCGTACTTGCCGATCGGGGTCCGCACGCCGGACAGGACGAATATCTCTTCCATGATTCCCTCATCTCACATGTCGAGGCCGGCTCGTTGCGGCGTCCCTCCGACCTGCCGCGATAGTGAAGCCAGGTGGTGCCGACGGCCGCCGCCGCGGGACAGTCCGCCCGGCCGCTGCGATGCCTGAACTCATGACGTTAACAGCGCCGTTATAGACCGCTACCGGACGAAGGTCCCGGACTTTGCGGCCCTAGGTCCCATTCGACCGGGACATCCCGGACTTGACCGGCCGGGGGCGGTTGACGACCGTGAGATCAGGGACGGCAGGCCCATCTTTCTTGCCGCCTACGGTGTACCGGGAGAGAGCATGAGCACAGAAGACAGATCCGCCAACGTCATGGGAATGATGTCAGAGGCCACCGAAGCAGCGGCCGGCATGCTGCCGATGGACATGGTCCACGCGATTGCCGAGCTCACCGATCCTGCCGAGGTCGCGAAGGAGATGCCGTGGCTGGCCGAAGAACTGACCAAGATCGCGCTCGGCAAATCAGACATCTCGTTCGACCAGCGCGACCAGCGCTTCGCTGACGAGGCCTGGCAGACGATCCCCTATTTCCGCGTCCTCGGCCAGTCATACCGGCTGTTCGAGATGTGGATGAACCGGATGTACGAGTCGGCCGACGGCTCCTGGCAGACCAAGGCCCGGGCCCGGTTCGCGGCCGACGTCATCTCGGCCGCCCTGTCTCCGACCAACTACCTGGCCACCAACCCCGCCGCCCTCCGGGAGGCGCTCAAGACCAGCGGCCTGTCGCTGGTCAAGGGCGGCGAGAACATGATGAAGGATCTGGCTCGCGGCGGGATGCCCTCCATGGTCGACCGGACGCAGTTCAAGGTCGGGACCGACCTGGCCGCCACGCCGGGTGCCGTGGTGTACCGGGACGAGATGTTCGAGCTGCTGCAGTACAAGCCCACCACCCCCCGGGTCCGCAGCCTCCCGCTGATGATGATCCCGCCGCAGATCAACCGGCACTACATCCTGGACCTGGCGCCCGGGCGGTCACTGGCCGAGTTCGCCGTCAGCCAGGGCATCCAGGCGTTCATGGTCGTCTGGCGGAACCCCAGCGCACCGCGCGGCGAAGGGAAGTGGGGACTGGACGACTACATCGCCGCGGCGGAACGCGCCGCCGACGTGGTCAAGAAGATCGCGCACACCGACCAGCTGAACCTGCTCGGGCTGTGCGCCGGCGGCATCACGGCCTCGTACGTGCTCGCCCACCTGGCCGCGACCGGCGACGACTCGGTCAAGTCGGCGACCTTCGTCGTGACCATGCTGACCGGTGATAAGCCGAACGTGGTGGGCATGCTGGACACCGCCGAGTCGCGCAAGATCCTGGAGCGGTCCGCCGCGTCCGACGAGATCGTCCCCGGGACCGCGCTGCGCAGCCTGTTCGCCATGCTCCGGCCGAACAACCTGGTCTACAACTACCTGGTCAGCGGCTGGCTGATGGGCAAGTCCCCCGCCCCGTTCGACGTCCTGGCCTGGAATGACGACGCGACCCGGATCTCGGCCAGGTTCGCACTGGAGTCGAGCCGGCTGGCGATGGACGGATGGGACGGCAACGGGCCGACGCTGCTCGGCGTCAAGACCGACTTCAGCAAGGTCACCTGCGACAGCTACCACGTCGGCGGCTACACCGACCACATCACGGCCTGGCGGGCCTGCTACGACACCGCCCACCTGGTCGGCGGGGCCGACAAGGAGATGACCCTGATCAAGTCCGGGCACATCCAGTCCGTGGTCTACCCGGCGGACAGCGCGCGGTACGACCGCTGGTACGGGCCGCCCACGGCGACGGATCCCGACGAGTGGCTCAAGACGGCCCCGGTGGAGAAGGGCTCGTGGTGGGGACCGTGGACCGAGTGGCTGAACGCCCGCTCCGGCCACGAGCGGCAGGCCCGCGTCACCCTCGGCAACCGCCAGTACCCGCCGCTCGGCCCGGCCCCCGGCACCTACGTATACGAGTAGACCGGCCTCGACTGGCCGTCCCCGGACGCGGTCCCGGTACGCATACGCGTACCGGGATCGCGGTTTTGGGCCGGTTACGACCTGACCGCGGCCCGCGCTTCCGGGCTGAGCGGCAGCGAGCGCAGCCGCTGTCCGGTGGCCATGAAGATGGCGTTGGCGATCGCCGGGGCGAGGGCCAGCAACGGCGTCTCCCCCACGCCCGCGCAGTGACGGTCGGGGCGGTCCAGGAGCACCACGTCGAGTTCCGGCCCGGCGGTGACGGTCGGCACCAGGTAACTGGACAGAGCAGTGACCGTGTCGCTTTTGATCTGGCCGATTACGGCGTCACGGTTGGCCACCGACCCGCACTCGTAGGCCGTCACGATCCTGGTCACCCGCAGCTGAGCGGCCCCGTCGGAGCGCACTTCGGCACAGGTCGCCACCCTGCGGCCCGCCCCGAGGCCGACCGCGATGCCCGCACCGCGCCGGAGCCAGCCCTTGGCCCACAAGGCGGGACGGCCGGCCGGGCACGAGGGGAACCGCCAGCCGAACCGCCCAGTGGCGGCCTCGATGACGGCGGCCAGCCGTTCGTCATCCAGGAGGCCGAGCCGGAAGTCCACCGGGTCGGCGCCTGCGCGGTACGCGAGGTCGTCGATATGCGACTCGCGCGCGAAGGTGCCGCCGGCCGGGCAGAGCGCCCGGTACGGGTCCTGCTCGCTTATTTCCGGTGTCTTTGGGTCGACGGCGATGCTCATCGTGGGCCTGCTCATCCTGTTCCGTTTAGCTGACTGCTGTCAGAACATCGCGAGAGCACGCCGGCCGGCAGAGGCTAAGTGCCCGGCCGGGAAGGACCTTCGATCCCGTATCCCGTATTCCGTATCCCGTGTCCGGGTTCGGCGTGGCTACCCTTCGCGGAACTGGACGCCGAACCCGCCGCGGGGATAGTGCCACTTCAGCGCGCCAGGGGCCGCAATCGCCAGGCAGGTTCCGCATTCCAGGCAGGCGGCGTACTCCACCGAGATGGTCCCGTCGGGCTCCTCCGCGTAGACGTGGGCTGGGCAGCAGGCCACCAGGAGCTTGCCGGTGCCGGTGGCCTTGGCGATCTCCTGGTTGACCTCGATGTGGCCCTGCTCCTCGTCGAGGAGGAAGCGGTTCTTGGTCAGCCGTTCGGGGACGGGCAGCGGTTTCATAGCGCGCGCACTCCTGCGATGCCGTCTCGGACGAGCTGTCTCATCTTCAGCGGTGACCGGGCCAGGTTCCTGCGGGCCACCTTGAGCAGATGCTGGCGGGGCTGGGTGTCGAGGTTGAACGTGCCGTACAGGACGTTGGCGAGCAGCTCGCCGTACTGTTTGTACATCCGCTCCACCTCGAGGAAGTGCGGGGCCCTGGCGTAGGTCTTCATGTCCTGGCCCACGTAAGAAGCGAACAGCTTGTCCCGGTAGCGGGCCAGGGCCGCCTTGGAGGTGTCCTTCTGGTCCAGTGCGTCGCCGATGGCCTCCGCGGCGGCGACGGCGGAGCCGACGGCCAGGTCCATACCGCGTACGGTCAGGCCGGTGTTGAGGGTGAGGCCGGCGGCATCGCCGACCACCACCATGCCGTCCATGGCAATCTCGCCGACCATGTGCAGGCCGCCCTCGGCGACCAGGTGGCAGCCGTACTCGAGCAGCTCGCCCCCCTCCAGGTAGGGGGCGATGAACTGGTGCTGCAGGAAGTGGTCGAAGATGTCGGTGACCACCTTCTGCCTGGCCGTGAGGTCATCCAGGCGCACCACGATGCCGACGGACAGCGAGTCCAGGTTGGTGTACAGGAAGCCGCCGCCGCCCACGCCCTGGGTGCAGTCGCCGACCACGGCCAGGGCCGCGCCCTCGTCACCGGTCAGGTTGAACCGCTGCTCTATCGTCTCGCGGGGCAGCGATATCACTGATTTCACGCCGACGGCGAGGTGGTTCAGCGGCTCCTGGTGGCGCAGGCCGGCCTCCTTGGCGATGAAGGAGTTCACGCCGTCGGCGGCCACCACCACATGGGCCCGCAGTTCGTCGTCGCCCGCCTGGACGCCGACCACCCTGGTGCCCTCGGTGAGCACGCGGTCCACGCGCACGCCGGGCATGAGCATGGCCCCGGCTTCCTCGCACTGCTCCGACAGCCAGGCGTCCAGCTTGGCCCGCAGCACCGTGACGGCGTTGACCGGGTCGGCCAGCCTGGCGTCCCTGTAGTCGATGGCGACCGAGCTGTCGGCGTTGAGGAAGTTGATGTAGTTGCGGGTGATCCTCCGCTCGACCGGCGCCTCCTGCAGGAAATCGGGGAAGACCTGCTGGATGCCGCGGGAGTACAGGACGCCGCCGGAGAGGTTCTTCGATCCGGGCGCCT
This sequence comes from uncultured Actinomycetes bacterium, assembly GCA_963835775.1. Lineage (GTDB taxonomy): Bacteria > Actinomycetota > Actinomycetes > Streptosporangiales > Streptosporangiaceae > Palsa-504. The sequence goes on from CAWIHB010000025.1 coordinate 602,434, forward strand.
CGCCTCGCTCGATCAGCAGCACCGAGCGTCCCTGCTGGGCGAGCTGATAGGCCGTGATGCAGCCCGCGATGCCGGCGCCGATGACGATGACCTCGAAGTCAGGCTCCGCTGTTGGCGTCTGGGCCGTTGGCGTCTGGGCTGTTTGCGTCATCTGGCACGCTCACTTCAGCGCGGCGGTGATCGCCGGCACGATCTGGTAGAGGTCGCCGACCAGGCCGTAGTCGGCCTGCTTGAAGACCGCGGCGTTCGGGTCGGAGTTGACCGCCACGATGGTCTCCGCCCCGGTCACGCCGACCATGTGCTGGAGCTGGCCGGAAATGCCGACGGCGAGGTAGAGCTGAGGGGCGATATGGGCCCCGGAGCTGCCGATGTAGCGGTCCTTGCCCATCCAGTTCAGGCCCTCGGCGACCGGACGGGAGCAGGCGACCTCGGCCTCGAGGGCCTGGGCGAGCTCCTCGATCATGGCCAGGTCCTCCTGGGCCTTGACGCCGCGGCCGACGCCGATCACCCGGTGGGCCGAGTTGAGGTCCACCTTCTCGAAGCCGTGCGTCCTGGTCTCGATCACCTTCAGGCCCAGCGGCGCCACGGCGATCTCTTCGATGGGCGCGCTCGAGCCGGCGGGCGGCGGCACGGAGCCGCCGTCGAGCAGCAGGGCAACCGGGCCGGAGACGGCGACGGTCTCATCGGAGATGTCGCCGAAGACGGCATTGACTACGGTGATGGTGTCGCCGTCGAGGCGCACCGACCGGGCGCCAGTGAGGACCGCCGCCTTGAGCCGGGCCGCGGCGGCGCCCAGCAGCACGCGCTCGCCGGGGTTGCGGCCGGCCAGGACCACGCGAGGCGGGTCGGCGGCCAGGGTGTCGGCCACCGCCCGAGCGCTGGCTTCGGGAGGCGCGTCATCCGGCGCGTGACACCAGACCACCTTGTCCACGCCGCTGTTCGCGACCGTCTCGGCCACCGAGCGGGGTCCGGCCACCACGGCAGCCACCGGCCCGCCCAGGGAACGCGCGACCGTGACGAGGTTGCCGACCGTCGGCTGGTCCGCGACGACGATCCAGGCGTTCACGCTCATTGTCTGGCTCCTTCGGTGTTGTCTACAGCGCGCCCGCCGCGCGGAGCGCGGCGACGAGCTCGGCGGCAGCCTCGGCCGGGTCGGCGGTGTTGATGAGCTGGCCCTTGCGGGCCTTGCGCTCCGGGCGCGCCCGGCCGGCGACGGTCATGACCGCGTTCTGCGGTGGCACCTTGAGGGCCGCCAGATCCAGGAGCTCGACCGGCTTCTTGGCCGCCGCGAGGAGTTCCTTCATGCCGGGCACGCGGGGTACCGCGGCATCGGCGGACGCGGCCAGCACGGCGGGGCCGGAGATCTCGAGCACCTGGACGCCGCCCGGGATCGCGCGCTCCACGCGCAGCGCGCCGGCCTGGACCCCGGTTCCGGTCACCGCGGTGACCTCGGCCACGGCCGGCCAGCCGAGCTCGCCGGCCAGCACGGTCGGCACCATCTTGGCCGCCACGTCGACCGACGAGTCGCCGGTGATCACCACATCCACGTCGCCGATATGCCGGATCGCCTCGGCGAGCACCGCGGCGAGCTCGGACCGGCCGGCCTCCCGCAGGGATTCGTCCTCGACGATCACCACCCGGTCCAGGCCGCGCCCGAGGGCGGCCTTGGACGCGATCGGGGCACCCACACCCTTCCCGCCGACCGTCACGCCGATCAGCTCGGCGCCCGCTTCCCCGGCCAGCTGGCGCGCCAGCTCCATGGCCACGGGGTCGTAGGTAGACAGGCCTGGCTTCGCCCGGCTCCAGTCCACCGTGCCATCGGCACGGACCGTGGCCTCCTCCGGGTCACAGGTCCACTTGTAGGCGACCACAATCCTCATCGCGATCCTCCTGATGGCAGCGATATGCGGGCCGTTGTTCTCACCTCAGGTAGCTGCGCGCGATGACCATGCGCTGCACCTCGGACGTTCCCTCGTAGAGTTCGGTGATCTTGGCGTCACGGTAATTCCGCTCCACCGGATAGCTTTCGGTGAAACCGTATCCGCCGTGGATCTGGATCGCACGGTCGCACACCCGGGTGGCGATTTCCGAGGCGAACAGCTTGGCCATCGCCCCTTCCGTGCCGTAGGGGCGGCCCGCGTCCTCGCACCAGGCGGCGCGGTAGGTGAGCAGCCGGGCCGCGTCCAGTTGGGTGGCCATGTCGGCGATCATCCACTGGATGGCCTGCAAGGCCGCGATCGGCTTGCCGAACTGGACCCGCTCCTTGGCGTAGGCGACCGACGCGTCCAGTGCCGACTGGGCGATGCCCACGGCCTGGGCGGCGATGCCGATCCGACCGCCGTCGAGCGTCTGCATGGCGATCTTGAAGCCGTCGCCCTCCCCGCCCAGCAGCGCATCCTTCGGGATGTGGCAGTCGGCGAAGTACAGGGGCGGCGTGCTGGAACCGCGGATCCCCAGCTTGTGCTCGGCCTCGCCGACGGAGAACCCGGGGGTGTCCCGCTCGACGATGAACGCGCTCATCCCACGCGTCCCCTGCGCCGGGTCGGTCTTGGCGAAGACGATGTAGATCTCGGCGAACGGGGCGTTGGTGATGAAGATCTTCGACCCGTTGAGGACGTACTCGTCGCCCTTCAGCGTCGCCGTGGTGGTGCCCGCGCCGGCATCTGTTCCCGCGCCGGGCTCGGTCAGGGCGAAAGCCCCCAGGCGGCGGCCGGACGCCATGTCGTGGAGGTACCGTTCATGCTGAGCGTCGGTGCCGAACTTGTACACCGGGTAGGTGGCCAGGGAGGCGTGCGCCAGCAGTATGACGGAAGCGGTCGCGCATGCTCTTGCGATTTCCTCCGCCGCGATCATGTAGCTCAGCTGGTCGGCGCCCGCGCCGCCGAACTTCTCCGGGTAGGGCATGCCCATGATGTTCAGCTCCGCCATCCGCGGTATCAGCTCGGCGGGAAAGCGGTGATCACGGTCGACCTCGGCGGCGATCGGCGCCACCTCGGATTGGGCGAATTCCCTGACCGCATCGCGGATAAGCTGCTGCTCATCGGTCAACTCGAAGTCCATGGTAAGGTACCTCCCTGAATATCGGCTGTCCCGGTTAGCGATATTCGAGAATTGTATTCTGCCGGGCCTTTGTCGTTAGCGATAGCAGCCGGACCTGAGGCCCTCGGTAATTGCCGCCCGACTGGAAATGACACGGTTGATGTCAAATTCATCACTATCGAACCTAGGATGATCGGGCCTGGTCCGGTAGGGACGAAGGTCCCCGCGTGCGGCACCGGGGCTACCCAGGGGAATAGGCCCTGCTGGCCTGCTGGACGGCGCTGAGGTAGCCATACCGCCCGAAGTCCTGCTGAGGGGTGTCGGCGGCCGGGGCGAGCAGCCCGCGGATTTCGGCCACAGAGCCGATTGCCTTGCGGTCCATCCAGGCGGTCAGCCCGTCGAGCAGCGCGGTCACGTGGCCGGGGCCGTGCCGCAGCAGCGCCGATGTCGTCATCACCACGTCGGCGCCGGCCAGCAGGTAGGCGGCGACGTCGTCGGCGGTTTCCACGCCGGTGCTGGCGGCCAGCGAGCAGTGCACCTGATTGCGCAGCCGGGCGATCCAGGACCGGGGCAGGGTGGCCTCGGCCGGGCTGGACAGCTTGAATCCGGTGCTGACGGTGTAGGTGTCGGGGTTGATGTCGGTCTGCATGAAGCGGTTGAACATGACCAGCCCGTCCGCGCCGGCCTGCTCCAGGCGGAGGGCCATGTCGCCGAACGAGCTGAAGTAAGGGGTCAGCTTGACGGCGACGGGGACGCTGACCGCGGACTTGACCGCGGTCAGGACGTCGATGTACCGCTGTTCGGCGTCACGTCCGGGGATGAGAGGATCGCCGGGCAGGTAGTAGATGTTCAGCTCGATCGCGACCGCGCCCGCGTCCTGCATGCCGCGGGCGTAATCGGTCCACCCGCCGGGGGTGCTGCCGTTGAGGCTGGCGATCACCGGGACGCCCGTTTTCGCGGCCCGCTCGATCAGGTCGAGGTACTGGCGGGGCCACGCGCTGGCGTCGGGGTCGACCAGGTAGCTGGCAGCCTCGCCGAAGCTGTCGATGCCGACCTCGGCCAGGCGTTCGTCCCGGTCGGCTTCGGCCCGGATCTGTTCCTCGAACAGCGACGGCAGCACGACCGCGCCCACGCCCGCCTCGGCGAGGCGCTCGATCCGGTCGGCGGTCTGGGTCATCGGGCCGGCCGAGGCAACCAGCGGGTTACGCAGGTCCAGGCCCAGGTATCGGCTGGTGAGGTTCATCGGCTGCTCTCCCCGTTCTCGGTGGCAGGAACGTCCTCGTCACCGATGGCCGGGAACCATTCCGGGCTGCGGGCGGCCATCTCCTCGTACGTGGCCCACCGCTGGCTGACCTGCTGCTGGGCCAGTTTCTGCAGGCGCTCGGCGGCCTCGGGGTTGCTGCGGGCCAGGATGCGGTAGCGCAGCTCGCGGCCGGTGTAGTCGGCCAGCGGCAGGCGCGGCCGGTGCGAGTCGAGCAGGAACGGGTTGTGGCCCGCGTCGCGCAGCACCGGGTCGTAGCGGATCAGCGGCCAGTAGCCGCTGGCCACGGCGCGGTACTGCTGGTCCATCCCGTTGCGCAGCGGCATGCCATCCTTCTCGATGCCGTGCGCGATGCAGTGGCTGTAGGCGAGCACCAGCGAGGTCCCCGGGTAGGCCTCGGCCTCGCGCAGCGCGTGCAGCGTCTGCTGCGAGTCGGCGCCCATCGCCACCCGGGCCACGTAGACGTTGCCGTAGGAGATCGCCTGCAGGGCGAGGTCCTTCTTGGGCACCTTCTTGCCGGCCGCGGCGAACTTGGCCACCGCGCCGATGGGCGTCGACTTCGAGGCCTGCCCGCCGGTGTTGGAGTACACCTCGGTATCCAGTACCAGCACGTTGACGTCGCGGCCGCTGGACAGCACGTGATCGAGCCCGCCGGAGCCGATGTCGTAGGCCCAGCCGTCGCCGCCGACGATCCACACGCTGCGGCGGACCAGGTTGTCCACTACGCTCTTCAGGTCCGCCACGGCCGGGTTCGCCGTGGCGTCCAGTTGCTCCAGCCGGCGTTTGAGCTCGCTCACCCGTTCCCGCTGGGCCGCGTACTCCGCTTCGCGCCGCTGCGGGGCGGTCAGGATCGCCTCGGCCAGCTCCAGCCCGCCGGGCCCGAGCGTGTCCGCCAGTTCCGCCAGCCGGCGGCGGGCCAGGGCCAGGTGCTGGTCGGCGGCGAGCCGGTAGCCCAGCCCGAACTCGGCGTTGTCCTCGAACAGCGAGTTCGCCCAGGCCGGCCCGCGTCCCGCCTGGTCGGTGGTCCAGGGGGTGGTCGGCAGGTTTCCGCCGTAAATCGACGAGCAGCCGGTCGCGTTGGCGACCATCAGCCGGTCGCCGAACAGCTGGGATACCAGCTTGATGTAGGGCGTCTCGCCGCAGCCGGCGCACGCCCCGGAGAACTCGAACAGCGGCTGCAGGAACTGGGCGCCGCGCACCGTGCCGAAATCCACCCGGGTCCGGTCGTTGACCGGGATCGTCTCGAAGAACGCGATGTTGCGCCGGGCGTCGTCGATCAGGGGCTCGCGGGCGCTGAGGTTGATCGCCTTGTGGCCAGGATCGCCCGGCGCCGACACCGGGCAGGCCTCGACGCACAGCCCGCAGCCGGTGCAGTCCTCGGCGTAGACCTGCAGGGTGTACCGGGCGTCCGGCAGGCCCCGCGCGTCCAGCGGCAGGACCGGGAACCCGTCCGGCGCCCCGGCCAGCTGGCCAGGCTCGTAGAACTTGGACCGGATCACGCTGTGCGGGCAGACCATGCTGCAGTTGCCGCACTGAATGCACAGGTCCGGATCCCACGCGGCCACCTCGTCGGAGATGTTCCGCTTCTCGTACGCCGCCGTGCCGCTGGGGAAGGTGCCGTCCACCGGGAGCGCGCTGACCGGCAGGTCGTCACCGCGGCCGTCCATCATCTGCGCGGTCACGGCGCGGACGAACTCCGGCGCGTCCGCCGGGACGACCAGTGGCAGGCTGCGGGTGACCGTCACCCGGCCGGGGTTCTCCACCCGGTGCAGGGCCGCCACGGCCGCGTCCACGGCGGCGTCGTTGCGGGCGATGACCTCGGGGCCGCGCTTGTTGTAGGTCTTGGCGATCGCCTGCTTGATCTCCTTGATCGCCGCGTCCGGCGGCATGACCCCGGAGATGGCGAAGAAGCAGGTCTGCAAGACGGTGTTCACCCGTTTGCCCAGCCCGGCCTCGCGGGCGACCTTGCCGGCGTCGATGACGTAGAGGGTGAGGTGCTTGGCCAGGATCTGCTCCTGGGCCTCCCGGGGCAGCGAGTCCCACACCTCATCGGCCGGGTACGGGGTGTTGAGCAGCACGGTCGCGCCGGGCGCCGCGCGCCGGAGCACCTCGTGCCGCCCGATCATCCGCGCCTGGTGGCAGCCGATAAAGCCGGCCTGGCCGATCAGGTAGGGGGCCTTGATCGGGGTCGGCCCGAACCGCAGGTGCGAGACCGTCTCCGACCCCGATTTCTTGGAGTCGTAAACGAAATAGGCCTGGGCGTGCCGCACCGGATCGGTGCCCAGGATCTTGATGCTGTTCTTGTTCGCGCCGACGGTCCCGTCCGAGCCCAGGCCGAAGAACACCGCTCGCACCGTCTCGGCCGACTCGATGTCCAGCGCCGGGTCATAGGGCAGGCTGGTGCCGCTAACGTCGTCGGTGATGCCGATCACGAACCGCGGCCGGGGCTGGTCCCGGTCAAGCTCGGCGAAGATCCCGGCCACCATGCCGGGGGTGAACTCCTTCGAAGACAGCCCGTACCGGCCGCCGGTCACCAGCGGCAAATCGGGGCGTTCTCCTGCTGTGTACGCCTCGGCCAGCGCCCCGAGCACGTCGAGGAACAGCGGCTCGCCGAGCGAGCCGGGCTCCTTGGTCCGGTCCAGCACGGCCAGCCGTCGCGCGCTGGCCGGGATCGCGTCCAGCACCGCCGCGGCCGGGAAGGGCCGGAACAGCCGGACCTGGACGACCCCGACCTTCTCACCGCGCGCGGCGAGGTGGGCGGCGGTCTCGGCCGCGGTCTGGCCGCCCGAGCCCATGATCACGATCACCCGCTCCGCCTCCGGGTCACCGGTGTACTCCGCGAGACGGTACCGGCGGCCGGTCACGGCGGCGAACGCCTCCATCGCGTCGGTGACCGCCCCGGGAACCCGGGCGTAGAACGGGTTGACCGTCTCCCGGGCCTGGAAGTACACGTCCGGGTTCTGCGCGGTGCCGCGGATGACCGGGCGGTCCGGGGACAGCGCCCGGCCGCGGTGGGCCCGGATCAGCTCCTCAGGCACCAGGGCCCGCAGGTCGTCGTCGGAGAGCAGCTCGATGCTGTTCACCTCGTGCGAGGTGCGGAACCCGTCGAAGAAGTGCACGAACGGGATCCGCGTGGCCAGCGTGACGGCCTGAGCCACCACCGCCAGGTCGTGCGCTTCCTGGACGCTGGCCGAGGCCAGCAGCGCGAATCCGGTCTGCCGGACCGCCATCACGTCGGAATGATCGCCGAAGATGGACAGGCCCTGCGCGGCCAGCGACCGGGCGGCCACCTGGAACACCGCCGGGGTCAGCTCGCCGGCGATCTTGTACATGTTCGGGATCATCAGCAGCAGGCCCTGCGAGGCGGTGAACGTGGTGGTCAGGGCCCCGCTCTGCAGCGCGCCGTGCAGCGCGCCCGCGGCCCCGCCCTCGCTTTGCATCTCCACCACGGTCGGCACGCTGCCCCACACGTTCGGCCGCCCCTGGCTGGACCACTCGTCGGCCAGTTCCGCCATCGTGGACGACGGCGTGATCGGATAGATACAGCACACCTCGTTGAGGCGGTAAGCGGCCGAGGCCGCGGCCTCGTTGCCGTCGACGGTAACATGCATGCGCCTACTCCGGGATCATCTCGATGGCGTGGACCGGGCACTGCGCCTGACAGATCCCGCAGCCGGTGCACCGGTCATAGTCGAATTCGTAGGCGTAGTCCGCCCCGTGCTCGTGGCCCCAGGGACGGCTGGGCCGGATCTTGATGATCGCGTCCTCCGGGCAGGAGCCGAGGCACCCGTCGCATTCGAAGCAGTTGCCGCACGACAGGCAGCGGGCCGCCTCGTAATGCGCCTGGCCTTCCGTCAGGCCGCCTACCACCTCGGTGAAGTCGTCGACGCGGCCGCCGGGCTCGCGCTCCGGCTGCTGCCGGCGTGCGGCGTCGGTGAAATACCACGGGTGCAGCCGGTCGAAGGTGGCCTGATCCCCCCCGGGCCGCGCCAGCGCAAGCCCGCCGCTCAGGTACGCGTCGATGAACCGGGCCGCCTTCTTGCCGTGGCCCACGCCGACCGTGACCGTCCGCTCGGCCGGCACCATGTCCCCGCCGGCGAACACGCCCGGGCTGCCCGTCATCATCTCCGGGGACACCACGACGGTCCCGTCCCGCTGGAATTCCACGCCGGATACCTGCCGCAGGAACGCGGTATCGGCGTCCTGCCCCACCGCCATGATGATCGTGTCGGCGGCCAGCGTCTCCAGCCGCCCGGTCGGCTTCGGCCACCCGTCGGCGTCCAGTTCCATGACCTCGACGGTCAGTTCGGGCCCCTCGAACGCGGTGATGGTGCGCAGCCAGTTGATCCGCACGCCCTCCCGCTCGGCGTCCGTGGCCTCATCCTCGTGCGCGGGCATCCGCTCCCGGTTGCGCCGGTAGACGATCATCGTGTCCTGGGCGCCGAGCCGGCGGGCGACCCGGGCCGCGTCCATCGCCGTGTTACCGCCGCCGTACACCGCCACCCGGCGGCCGACCACCGGGCGGGTGCCGCCCGCGACATCCCGCAGGAAATCCACCGCGTCGATGATCCGGCTCGCGTCCCGGGCCGGGATGTCCACGTGCTTGGACAGGTGCGCCCCGACCGCGACGAACACCGCGTCGAACCGCCCCTCGGCACGCTCGGCGGCCAGGTCGGTGACCCGGTGACCGCAGGTCAGCTGGACGCCGAGCACTCCGAGCCGGGCCAGTTCGCCAGCCAGCACGTCGCGGGGCAGCCGGTAGGCGGGAATGCCGTAGCGCATCATCCCGCCCGGCTCCGGGCTAGCGTCACGGATCTCCACCTCGTGACCCCGGCGGGCCAGGTGATAGGCCGCGGACAGCCCGCTCGGCCCCGCCCCGACCACAAGCACCCGCTTGCCCGTCCACCGCGGCGGCCGGTCGAACTGCCAGTCCCGTTCGAGCGCGAGGTCGCCGAGAAACCGCTCGACCGAGTGGATCGAGACCGAGCTGTCGAGCTCGGCCCGGTTGCACGAGGTCTCGCACGGGTGGTAGCAGACGCGGCCGTGGATGGCAGGCAGCGGGTTGTCGGCGGTCAGCTCCCGCCAGGCCCGCTCGTGCTCGCCGGCCTGCATGGCGGCCAGCCAGGCCTGGATGTTCTCCCCGGCCGGGCAGCCCGCGTTGCACGGCGGGAGCAGGTCCAGGTAGACGGGTTTGCGGGTCCGATCCGGCCCGCCTAGCGAGGCCCCGTGCAGCAGGTCCGGCAGCGGCGTCAGATCACCCGGCGAGTGGCTCATCGGTGTGCGGCCCTCTCTTCGTCGATCGATCAGATCCCAGCCTGCCCCTGCGGGGCGTGGCGGGGTAAGGACGAAGGTCCCTTCTTGCCCATCTGGGCCGGGCCGCTCGCGGGCGCGGGTACCGGAACAGGCTCGGCGTGCCAGATGTCGCGGCAGTAGTCGCGGACGGTCCGGTCGGAGGAGAAGAAACCCGAGCGCGCGGTGTTCAGGATCGACATCCGGGTCCACCGGTCTTCGTCCGCCCAGGCCGGCCCGACGGCCCGGTCGTGGCAGTCGATGTAGGACCGGTAGTCGGCCAGGACCAGGTACTCGTCCCAGTCCAGGATCGAGGAGAGGACATCGTTGAAAACCCCGGGCCTCCCGCCGGAGAAGGCGCCCGACGCGAGCGCGTCGATGGCGGCCTTCAGCTCGGCGTCGCCGGCGTAGCAGGCGCGCGGCGAGTAGCCGGATTGCCTGACGGCGACGGCCTGTTCGGCGGTGAGCCCGAACAGGAAGAAGTTACCGGCCCCGAACGCGGTCGAGGATCTCGACGTTGGCGCCGTCGAGCGTGCCGACGGTGACGGCCCCGTTGAGGGCCAGTTTCATGTTGCCGGTGCCGGAGGCCTCCTTGCCGGCCAGCGAGATCTGCTCCGAGACGTTGCCCGCGGCCACCACGAGCTCGGCGACCGAGACGTTGTAGTCGGGAATGAACACCACCTTGATCCGGCCGGCCACGTCGGGGTCGGCGTTGACCACGGCGGCGACCGAGTTGATCAGCTTGATGATGCGCTTGGCCTGGTGGTAGCCCGGCGCGGCCTTGGCGCCGAAGATGACCGTGCAGGGCGTCACGGCGGTGGCCGGGTTCGCCTTGATCCGGTTGTACAGCGTGACGACGTGAAGCACCTTGAGCAGCTGGCGCTTGTACTCGTGCAGCCGCTTGACCATGACGTCGAACAGCGAGCCGGGGTCCACGGCGATGCCGGTGGCCTCGAGGGCATAGAAGGAGAGGTCGAGCTTGTTCTGCCGCTTCACCTCCCGCCACTGCGCGCAGAACTCCGCGTCGTCGGCGAAGGCCTCGAGCTCCCGCAGCCGGTCCAGGTCGGTCAGCCACTGGCCGTCGCCCAGCCGGGCGGTGATCAGGCCGGACAGCCGCGGGTTGGCCAGCCGGAGGAACCGGCGCGGGCTGACGCCGTTGGTCACGTTCCCGAACTTCTCCGGCCACAGTTCGGCGAAGTCGCGCAGCACCGTCTGGGTCAGCAGCCGCGATTGCAGCTCGGCCACCCCGTTGACGGCGAAGCTGCCGACGGCGGCCAGGTTGGCCATCCGCACCCGATGCTCGGGGCCCTCCTGGATCAGCGACATCCGCGCGACGCGTTCCTCGTCACCCGGATGCCGGGCGCGCAGGTCCTTCAGGAAGGAGTCGTTCAGCGCGTAGATGATCTCCAGGTGGCGGGGCAGCAGCCGCCCGAACAGCGACACCGGCCAGGTCTCGAGAGCCTCGGGCAGCAGGGTGTGACAGGTGTAGGCGAAGGTCCGGCGGGTGATGGACCAGGCCTGCTCCCAGCCGACCCCGTTCTCGTCGACCAGCAGCCGCATGAGCTCGGGTATGGCCAGGACCGGATGAGTGTCGTTGAGCTGGATGACGACCTTGTCGGGGAAGGTTTCCCAGCTGCTGTTGCGGAACCTGAACCGGCGGATGATGTCCCGCAGCGAGCAGGAGACCAGGAAATACTGCTGCTTGAGCCGCAGTTCCCGGCCGGCTTCCGTGCTGTCGCTCGGGTACAGCACCTTGGTGAGGTTCTCCGAGCGCATCTGCGCCTCGACGGCTTCGGCGTACCGGCCGGCGTTGAACAGGTCCAGGTTGAACGACTCCTGGCCGGCCCGGGCCCGCCACAGCCGGAGGATGTTGACCGTCTCGGTGCCGTAGCCCGGCACCAGCATGTGGCTGGGCTCGGCTCGCACCGTCTCGTCCGGCATCCAGCGGGCCCGCCGCCCGCCCTGGTCGTCGTCAACCGGTTCGGTGCGGCCGTAGAACCCGACCACCTGAAGGTCGTCGGGGGCGGGGAATTCCCAGGGGTTGCCGTAGAAGGTCCAGTCGTCGGGACGCTCGACCTGATTGCCGTCCTCGAAGGCCTGCTTGAAGATCCCGAACTCGTACCGGATGCCGTAGCCCACGGCCGGCAGGTCGAGGGTGGCCAGGGAGTCGAGCAGGCAGGCGGCCAGCCGGCCCAGGCCGCCGTTCCCCAGACCGGGCTCGACGTCGAGGGACTCCAGGTCCCAGGCCGGGAAGCCGGCCGCGGCGGCGGCCTGGTGAGCCACGGCGTCCGTGCCGGTGTATACCGCGTTCTGGCGCAGCTGGCGCCCCAGCATGTACTCCGCGGAGAGGTAATAGACGAACTTCGGGTTGGCCGCGTAGTTCGCCTTAGCCGTCCGGGCCCGGCGGTCGGCGAGGCGGTCGCGGATGGTCACGGCCAGGGTCCAGTAGGCGTCCAGGGCGCTGGCCGACTCGACCGTGGTGCCCCGCTGGTAATACAGGTTGTCGGCCAGATCACGCTGGAACTCCGCCAGGGAGTTACCGGTCCGCCGATCCGGCTCGGATTCGCTAGGCACCGGCTTAACCCTCGAGACCAGGCCGGAACAGGGTACCGGCCGTGGCGTATTCGGCCAGCAGGGGTGCCGGGGTGAAGGCCGGATCACCGGTGGCGGCGTGCATCGCGTCCAGGACGGCGACGACGTTCGCGGCGCCGACTTCGTCGAGCAACTGAAGCGGCCCCCGGGGGTAGCCGCAGCCGAGCATCATCGCGGTGTCGATGTCGGCGGCGCTGGCATAACCGTCCTGGACCATGCGGACCGCATCGTTGAACTGCGCGTAGGCGAGCGCCTCGACCAGGAAGCCAGGCCGGTCCCTGGAGATGACCGCCTTCAGCCGGATCCTAGCCGCGAGCGCCGCCGCCTTGGCGCCCGTGCCCGCCGCGGTCACATCGGGCAGGACCAGCTCAGCGAGCCTCAGCTTGCCGGTAAGTGTCTCAATGATGTGGACACCGACCACATCGGCCGGGTGGCCTGCGGCCAGGGCCGCGTCCAGGACCCGGTGGCGCGGGTCTGCCGCCACGATGACCAGGCCGGTCTGGTCGGATGGCTGCGGCACGACGCTGATGCCGGCCGCGCTGATCGCGGCGGCCAGTTCGTCCAGCAGGCCGGCGGAGTCCCTGATCACCGCGACCGCAACGGGAACAGGCGCCCGCTCGTGGTCAGCAGCGGTGCTTTGCCTCCGGTAGTCATAGAACCCGCGCGCGCTCTTGCGGCCGAATAGCCTGGCGTCGCACAGCTTGCGCAGCAGGGGCGCGTGTACGTACCGGGTACCGCCGAACTCATCGTGAAGCGTCTCGAGGACCGCCAGGCACGTGTCCAGGCCGATCAGGTCGAGCAGGGTCAGCGGCCCCATGGGCAGGCCGAGTCCCACAGCGGCCGCCTCGTCGATGTCCTCCCGCGTGGCCTGCGCCGTTTCCAGCAGGTGTACCGCGTGGTTGAGATAGGGCACCAGCAGCGCGTTCACGATGAACCCGGCCCGGTCACTGGCCCCCACCGGGGTCTTGCCCAGGTCACGAGCCAGCAAGGTCAGTGTCTCGGCGATCTCCGGCGGGGTGAGCACGGTCGAGATCACCTCGACCAGCTTCATGACCGGGGCGGGATTGAAGAAGTGCAGCCCCGCCACCCGGGCCGGATACCGCGTGCCGCCCGCGATCCGCGTGATCGAGAGCGATGAGGTATTGGTGGCCAGGATCGCATCGGGCCGGCAGGCCTCGTCCAGCTGGGCGAACAGGGTCTTCTTGAGCTCCATGCGTTCCGGGATGGCCTCTATCACCAGGTCGGCGCCGGCTACTCCGGCCGCGACATCGTCAGTGGGCGTGATCCGGGCGAGTATCTCGTCCCGCGCCGTCTCGGTGAGCTTTCCCCGGCTGACCGCCCGGTCCAGGGAGGCGTGCAGCCGGGCCAGGCCCGCCTCGAGGAAGCTCTGGTTGATCTCGATCGCGTCGACTCGGCGGCCGCTGCGGGCCATCAGCTCGGCGATGCCCGAGCCCATCAGGCCGAGCCCGATCACCGCCACCTCGCGGATGTCACCCGGCTGGATCACGCTGCTGGTCATCTGTGTTACGCCTCTCGTCTTCGTCTTACTGTCGCGCGGCCCGCTCGGGGGCATCCGCGTGGCCCGGACCAGACGAAGAGTCTTCGGTCCCGCCTGGGCGGGACCGAAGACTCCGCGCACTTGACCCACTCGGCTGACGAACGCTGGCCCAATGTGACGCTGATCATTCGCCTCATTCGCCGCTTCGCCAGACGGTTACGTCAGCACCGTATCTTCAGCACCGTATCGTCAGCACAGTGTTTTCAGCACAGTGTTTTCAGCACAGTGTTTTCAGCAGAGGGGGCCGCCCGCCACGTAGATGACCTGGCCGGAGACAAAGCCCGCGTCCTCGCCGACCAGGAAGGAGATGGCGGCCGCCACATCGGCTGGCTGGCCGACCCGGTTTACCGGTATCTGCTTCTTGTAGGTCTCGACGAGATCCTCGAACGACATCTTCAGGCTGGTGGCCATGGCCGCGGTCATGTCGGTGGCGATGAAGTGGGGAGCGACCGCGTTCGCGGTGATCCCGAACTTGCCCAGTTCCTTGGCCAGCGTCTTGGTGAAGCCCTCAATGCCGGCCTTGGTGGCGGAGTAGTTGGCCTGCCCACGATTGCCGAGCCCTGAGGACGACGAGATGTTGACGATCCGTCCCCATTTCTGCTCGGACATGTACTTCTGCACGGCCCTGGTCATCAGGAACGGGCCGCGCAGGTTGACGGCGATCACCGAGTCCCACTGCTCGTCGCTCATCTTGAACAGCATGGCGTCGCGGGTTATCCCGGCGTTATTGACCAGCACCGTCGGCGCGCCGAGCTCAGCGGCCACCCGCTCGACCGCGGCGTTCACCTGATCGGTCTTGCTGACGTCGGCGCCGACCGCGAGCGCGCGCCCGCCGGCATTCTCGATCTCTTTCACGATCTTCGCGCATTCGTCCTCGCTGAGGTCAAGGACCGCCACGGCCATGCCGTCTGCGGCCAGCCTGATAGCCGTCCCGGCACCAATGCCGCGGGCTGCTCCCGTTACGATCGCGGTCTTCTGAGTCACTGGACTTCTCCTTCGTCCGAACCGGCCGTGGCCCTCGGGTAGGTAAGACTTCCTGAGCTCGCGGCGTTGTTTCAGTCCGTATCCTTCGTATGCCGACGACTCCTCACCGGCTAGTGACTTTGGTCCCCGCCTGGCCAGTCCTTGGGGCCCTGAGGTCGCGGCTACTCAGTTCATGGCGGGCGAGTGACCACTCATGCGCCTCATCCGAGCCGCCGGCGAACCTGAGCGAGCGTGTTCGCCCGCTCACCGAAACTCCAGGTCAGACCGGTCGCGACAGTTTGATCGGTGCACCATGTGCTGAAGACGGCGAATGCCTGCATCGCAGTTTGCTGAGCGAGGTGCCTATCGTGCTTGGTAGTGACGTACTGGTCGGCGAGCTTGCCCAGGTCACGCCACATCGGCTGAGTGCGGTTACCGTGGCCGTCGAGGAACCTTAGCGGTACCGGTCCGAGCCGGGCTTCGATGTGACGCCGCAATACCCGACCGCCCAGGGTTGCCCCTTCGGTCACGTACAGAGTTCCCCACACCGCGCCGGGACTGGAGAGCGCGGGCAGCCCGGCCGCTTCGCGAAGTGGCGCGACGGACACACCAAGATCGGTCAGGTCCGCGGCCAGTGCACCTAGGCGCTGCCGCGCCGACCAACCGACCGCTGACGGCAGTTCCTGGTGGCCCAGCAGCCGCTCCATGGGTGCCTGGAAACCCCAGAGCACGCATAGCAATGCCGCATACCTGGCGAGAGTGTCTGGCTGCGCCAGCGGCGCCAGGCTCACCTCAGCTCGCGCATGCGCAGCATGCGTGGACTCCCGTAGCTGTCCCCAGAGGAGCCCGCGCCGAGGTCCCTGCGTCACCGCACTATCGTAACCAGGCACGTCGGCCTACAGTATCGCTAAATTAGCCTGTCCTAAGAACGTCTGCGCTTTGGAGCCGAGGCTGGGCCTGGCGGTGCGGGAGGCAGCATGACGGACGAAACACCGTCCAGGCTATCGGCGCGTGAGGTGGCCGCGGAATATGCCACCGGAACCGTGTTCGACATTACCGAGTGCGCTCGCGAACCGATTCATCTGCTGGGCTCGGTGCAGTCCCACGGCGCGTTGCTGGCGCTGGCCGAGCCGGACCTGACTATCACAGTGGCCAGCGCGAATACTGCCGCACTGCTGGGGGTGGCGCCGGAGGTGCTGCTGGGTTTGCCGGTAGCTGACATTCTCGGCGCCGAACAGGCGCTGCACCTGCGCGAGGCAGCGTCTGATGACGACAGCGTCGCCGCGATAGTGCCGGTTCAGCTGGAGCAGGGCAAGACGGGGTACCAGCTCGAGGCCAGCGTGCACCGCAGCGACGGCCTATTGATCTGCGAGTTCGAGCCGTCCGCGGACCAGCCGTTCAGGTTCTCGTCGTTCTACCCTGCTGCGCGGCGCGCGCTGCTGCGGTTGGAGGGCACGCGTACGGTGACCGGACTATCCCAGGCCGCGGTGCGGCAGGTGCGCGCCTTCACCGGCTACGACCGGGTGGTCGCCTACCGTTTTGATGGCGACGGGCCGGGCGAGGTGATCGCGGAGGATCTCGCGCCAGGCTGGGAGCCGTGGCTCGGGCTATGGTTCCCGGCGATTGACGTGCCGCCGCAGGCACGGCGCCTATACCTGCAGAACTGGATACGGGTCATCGCCGACGTCAACGACCGCGGGGCGGCGCTGATACCTCCGCAGCGCCCGGGCACCCAGCGGCCCCTGGACTTGTCCGGTTCGGCGCTGCGTACCGTGTCGAGCTACCACCTGGAGTACCTGCGTAACATCGGCGTGTGCGGCTCCATGTCGCTGTCGCTCATTCAGGATGGCCGGCTGTGGGGACTAATCGCCTGCCACAGCGGCACGCCCCGGCGGCTGAGCGCCGATCAGCGCGCCGCCTGCGAGATGTTCGGCATCGCGCTGTCGCTGCAGCTCAACGCCGTCGAGGATCGCCAGCGTGCGGCGGGCGAGGCCGAGGCCCGGCGAGTCTTGCAGCAAGTGATCGACGCGGCCGATGCCGTCGGCCCAGAACGCTTCGGCGAGCACCTCGTCGCGGACGCCCGGCTGTGCAACCTGGTCGGCGCCGATGGCGTCTATGCGCGCTTCGGCACCGGCTGGCATGCAGCTGGCCTGGTACCGGACGTGTCAGGATGGCCGGCCATGCTGTCGCGCCTGCCCTCCGGGCCGGTCGGCCGGGCGTGGTCGACGCACCGCCTGGGCGAGGAACTTGGCGAACTGGGCCATCTGGCCGGTGACTGCGCCGGCCTGCTGCTCGTGCCGCTGAGCTCCACTGGCGATGTGCTGGCCTGGTTCCGCAAGGAGGTATCAACCACCGTTCGGTGGGCCGCCGATCCAGAGCGTCCGGTAGTAACGGGCAGCCGGGGGCAGCGGCTGACCCCGCGCGGTTCCTCCTCAGTGTGGCAGGAGACCGTACGCGGGCAATGCCTGCCGTGGTCGGGCGAGGCGCACGGCATCGCCGAGGAGACATACCGGGCCTTGCGCAACGTCGCCGTGTGGCACGCGACGACGCTGCGTGCGGCCGACGCTGAGGTCGTGCGCAGCGATGACGAACTCGAGGCGTTCGCCCGCGCTGCATCGCATGACCTGAAGGAGCCGCTCCGCGGGATCGTCGACTACGCCACCCTCATAAAGAGGGACTCCGCCGCGCTTGACGAGGCCACCGTAAAACATCTGGATACCATCCACCGGCTCGCCTCGCGAATGGATGATCTGCTGAACTCGCTACTGGAGTACTCGCGCCTAGCCCAGGCCGACCTGCGCATGACAACAGTGTCGATGGACGATGTGCTCGATGACATCGAGGAAATCCTCGGCGCTCGTCTCGCCCACGCCGACGTGCGGCTACGCCGTCCGATGCGGCTGGGCGCCGTTTCCGGTGACCGGATCCGGCTGCAGGAAGTGCTGGTCAATCTGGTCAGCAACGCTATCAATTTCGCCCGGGCCGATCCGCCACGCTGGGTAGAGGTGGGCTATGAGGAAGCCGTGCCGCCCGAGGCCGAGCAGCCGCTGCGCGCGTTCTACGTTCGCGACAACGGCATTGGCATCGGTGCCGAACAGCAGGAAGACATCTTCCGGCGCGGGCCCGCACCGAGCGCTCGCGGTGGCGGCGCGGGCGCTGGACTGACCATCAGCCGACGCATCATCGAACGCCATGGCGGGCAGTTGTGGGTTCGATCGGCGCCAGGGCAGGGCGCCACGTTCTACTTCACGCTCTAGACGCTGCCCGAATGCCGCCGTCAGGAACTGGCTGGCCGGGCCCAAGGCAGGGCCTCGGCTTCTTTCTCGGCGACCTCCTCCAGGTCCGCCTGCCGGTGCGTCTCGTCCTCCCCCAGGGCCCTGTGGATCGCCGCGGCTTGCTCCTCGCCCACCGTCGCCTCAGCCTCGGCCAGCCCGGCCTGGGCCTTCGCAGCCTTCGCCTGTGCCCTGGCCGCCTTCCCCCGCGACCGGTGCCTGCCTTGGCTGCTCACGCCGCCGAGCGTCAAGATGCTCACGGCCTTCCAGATAAGTCCCATGAGACCGTCCCCTAGCTGCCCTTAGGCCTTTCAAATCCCGGTTCACCATCTTCGATGGCGGTCAGGAAAGCAAGGGCCCTTGGTCCCGTACGGCCGCCGATCCTGGCCGGCCTTGCCTGTGCCGTACCTCGACATCGGCGCCACCTGCCCGGTCCGCCGCCACCCGCGAGGCAGCCCGGGCCATAGACGCCTGGTGCCGCGTCGTCTACGCCGGAGTCCGCGGCGCAGGAACATGGCGTCCGGGCCGGAAGGCCCGGACGAGAAAGAAAACCAGGGCCAAAGGACCCGGGCCGAAATACCAGATCCAAAGGACAGGGGAAATGCCATGCCTCCCTAAAGACAGGGAATTCTCCTCTGGGGGACGGGAGAAATATCGCCGATAATGATCATGACAGCTCAGCGGGCAAATGAGAGAAGGCAATGTCATGACCACCAAACGAAACGACGCCGCCCGAATCCGCACCGGGCGGGAGCCGCCCGGCTCACCCGCATCCGGGGAACATCCGCCCGCGGGCCGCCGCAGGCGGATGTTCGTCGCGGCCGTGCTCGGCGTCGCGGCGCTCGCCGTACTGAGTGCCCTCGCCGCGGTGGGCGCCTTCAACGGGAACGCCGCGGCGCTCACCAACTGCGCGGCCCTGCCCACCAGCTGCAATTACCCGGGCGCGACGAACACCGGCGTACCCGCCGGGACGACCCTGAAGTCGGTGCCGAGCCAGGTGTCCAGCGGGCCGGGCTGGTCCTACAACACCGCGGATAAAGCCGTGTTCGTGACCGTGAACGGGACGGTGCTCAGCGGCCTGTACATTCCCTACACCCTCGTGATCGAAGCCTCCAACGTGACGGTCAAGGATGTCCAGGTCGTGACCGGCGGGGCTTTCGGCATCGGCCTCAGGCACACTGCCGGCGTCACGATCGAGAATTCCACCATCAGCGGCCTGAACCTGACGACGGGCCGCGTCGACGCGGCAATCTCTGATGTTTACGGCGACTCGACCGGGGAGGTCATCAAGGACAACAACATCTCCGAGTTCAGGGTCGGCGTCCAGCTGGAAACCGGGCTGGTGGAAGGCAATTACATTCACGCCCCCGGCTACATCGCCGGAGACCACACCGACGGCATCGTGAACATGACCGCGGGCACGGCGCCGCTGACGATCCAGGACAACACGATCTTCATCAACCTGTCGCAGACCAGCGCCATCAGCCTCGACGTTTTTGCCGCCGCCGGCGTGCCGGTGGCGAACAAGACCATCGAGAATAACTTCCTCGCGGGCGGCGGCTACGCCATCTACGCCGGTGCCGACCTGGGCACCACCACCTCGAACATCCTCATCGAGGGCAACCGGTTCGGCCAGCTCTACTACCCCAAGAGCGGCCAGTTCGGTCCCGTCACCTACTTCGACCCCGCCGGGACGGGCAACGTCTGGTCGGGCAACTCCTGGGACACCACCGGGCAGACCGTTCCCTCGTGACCGTGGCATGGTGACGGGCCGGCGACGTCTGCTCGCGATCCGCGCCACGTCAGGCGCGCCGCCCCGTCGGCCCGACTGAGCTCGCCGGACCCGCCGACCTCTACACCACCATGATCGGCAGCTAACCTGCCCCCAGTCCCACGCGCCCCCCCGGACATCCGCCCAGGGGGGCGCGGTCGGGCAGCGTGCGGGGTAATGGCACCCGTTGAGCGCGAGTGTACGTAACTACTAAACGTGTGATACCGTCACTCTTAGTGAGGATAGAGGCACGCTGGCACGGCGGCTTGCCGCACCGCAGCGCCTTCTGAGCAGTGACTGGGGATGACTTCATATGGTCGATCGGGGCATCGAGCGCCTCGAATTCCCGGACCGGTCCGAAGTCAGATCCGGCAGCGAGCACCGCGCGGGCCAGGAATCTCCAGCAGGCCGACGGCGGGCGCAGTGGCAGCAGGCTCAGCGCCTGGAAAGCCTCGGCCAACTCGCGGGCGAGATCGCCCAGGACTTCAACAACCTCCTCGCCGTGATCCTCAGCTATGCATCCTTTGTCTCGGCGGAACTCGCCGCCCCATCCGGACCCGATTCGCCCGAGCGCCTGAAGTCAGTCCGCCGCGACCTCAGGCAGATCACGCTGGCCGCCGAACGGGCGGCGGGCCGCACGTGCCAGCCGCTGGCCTTCGTCCACCCGGCGGTGGTCCACCCGCAGGTCGTCGGCCTTGACCACGGCGTCACCGATATGCAGGAGGTGCTGCGCCGGACCCTCGGCGAGCACGTCGAACTGGTCACGGCTCTCGCCGGTGACCTGTGGCCGGTCCTGGCCGACCCAGACCAGCAGGCCCTCCTCGGTTCGATCATGGCAGGTGCCGCGGGCTACGTATCGAAACAGACAGGTGGAGCCGACCCCGCGAGCACCGCGCCGACGGCCGCGGCCGGCCCGCCGATGCTCGGCCCGTACGCGCCGCGCCAGGTAACGGCGCGACGGCGGGACCGCGTGGCCCGCGAGGACCCGGTGGTGGCGCTAACCCGGCAGGAGAAGCGGGTGCTTGACCTGATCGGCGAAGGACTGACCAACCGCCAGATCGCGGAGCACATGTCCCTCGCGGAAAAGACCGCGAAGAACTATGTGTCCGCACTGCTAGCCAAGCTTGGCATGCACCGCCGCGCGGAAGCTGCTGCCTTCGCCGTCCGGCACGCTTCAGACCACGACTGAACGCTTCGGTCTGACCACGTTCGGCACGCTTTACCTCAACCTCGCAGGCGACTGCCCGCGCCACGCTCGGCGCGTTCCGGCCCGTGTCCGCCCACGCCGAGGCGATTCACCTTCCTCGCCCTGGCCGACCTGGGTGCCGTGGGCCGCCGTCGTCCACGTCATTGAACGTCGGACTTGAATACCCCATGGGCCCGAATGGCCTGGGTCGAATGGCCTGGGTCGAATGGGTCGAATGGGTCGAATGGGTCGAATGGCCTGGGTCGAATGGCTGTGAAAATAAGACCCGTTTGACTCCGTTCCGTGGCTTCTAGCTCACGTATAGTGACTAGAACCACATGAAACGAGTCGCCCGAAGGAGATGTCATGCCTGCGACGAGAGACACCGGTCATGGTCGGCGGCTGCGGTCCGGGGCTGCTCCGCACGGCCCTCCCGATGTGGGCGCGCTGGCGAGGGAGGCTGTGATCAGCTTCCTGCGGGACGCATCGAAGGCCACGGCAGAAAGGGAAGCCGTACGAGCGGGAGCTGCTGGAACCGACGCCGAGGCCACCGTTACCGCGGCGGCGGGAGACACCGCTGGGGACGGCGCGAGCGAGGCTGATTGGATCGCCGTGACGCGAGAACCGGAGGCGATGCCCCGGGATGCGATCTCCGCCGCCAGCCCTGTCGCCGCCGGGTCGGATGCCTGGCGTCTAGCGGCCATCAGCACCGCCGCGCTGGACCGGATTGAGGCAGCGGCGGCCAACGTGGAGGCGGATATCGCTGTCGCTCACCGGGCGTACGTTGAACTGCAGGCCGGCGCCGGAGCCGCTGCCGAGGCCGCGGTACGTGCAGCGGAGTCGGCCATGGCATCGGCAGGCACGGCCGTGGAGGCCGAGCGGCAGGTAAAGATCAGCCTGCGCCAGGTCAGGCAGAATGTGGTGATCACCACCGTCCTGGTCGCAATCGTGATCGTTGTCCTCGCGCTGGCAACATCCTCCGTCCACTGAGACCCGAATACCTACGATATGCCGACGGGCGGAAATCATCGAATTTATCACGAGAACAGGGACCGTTAAGTGTTCTCCGGTTGTGCTGGTTGCCACGTTCGCCCGCTTTAGTATCAATTTATGAAAATTGTTAGCTCGTACCCCGATTTGGGTGCCGGCATGATTTCCCGTAGCGGATGATCATCTAATTGCTATAGGACTGTTAGCACTTCCAGCATTGCCGCAGTCGAGTTAGTGTAACTGTACAGAAGCTGATCCGTGACTACCGCCTCGGGGGCGGGCACGTGGACAACACGGTGCCAACCGGCTTGATCGGTGCTGGTTCGCGGTAGGAGGTTCTCATAAGGGTGCACGCGGACGATTCACCAGAAAGCTCCGTGGCCGCGCGTCCCGGGCGTCCGGGCCATCGCGCCACCGGATCCAAGCTCCTGACCGCTATCGTCGAGTCATCAGACGACGCCATCCTCAGCAAGACGCTGGACGGCGTCATCACGTCATGGAACAAGGCGGCGGAGCGCATCTACGGCTACCAGGCGGCGGAGATAATCGGGCGTTCCGTCTCGCTCCTGATACCGCCAGACCGTCCTGATGAGATGGCCGAGATCCTTGACCGGATCCGCATCGGTAAGCGGGTCGATCACTACGAGACCACGCGATGCAGGAAGGATGGCGCGACCATCGAGATCTCGCTCACCGTGTCGCCCGTTCGCGATGCGGCTGGCGAAATCGTCGGCGCGTCATCGATCGCTCACATCATCACCGAATCCGATCGCCGTCAGGCGCAGGCTCGAGCCGCGTCGCAGTACTCCCACAGCCTGATCGAGGCCAGCCCGGATCCGCTGGTGACGATCAGCCCAGAGGGCAAGATCACCGACGTGAACGAGGCGGCGATCCGGGTGACCGGGGTGGAGCGGGCGCAGTTGGTCGGCACGGACTTCTCGGACTACTTCACCGAGCCGGACCGGGCCCGCGAGGGTTACCGCCAGGTATTCGCGCAGGGCTTCGTCGCCGACTACCCGCTGACCATCAGGCAGGCGGGCGGCGACTCGATCGAGGTGCTCTTCAACGCCCCGGTGTACAAGGACGCGGCCGGCGACGTGCTCGGCGTGCTCGCCGCCGCCCGCGGCGGCATCGATTCGAACCGGCAAATGCGAGAGTTTTCGGAAACTAAGGCGTTCCTGGACAACATCCTGCAGAGCTCCACGAAGTACTCGATCATCGGGATGGGCCTCGACCACCATATTCTTTCCTGGAACAACGGAGCGTCCCGCAACTACGGCTATGCCGCGGAAGAGGTCATCGGCAAGGACTCGAACATCCTCCATTCACCGCAAGACGTGGAGTCTGGTGCCGTCAACCGCCTGCGGGCTACCGCATATAAGGATGGTCTGGCCGAGGGTACGTTCGAGCGAGTCAGGAAGGATGGCTCCCGATTCACCGCCAGCGTGGTCGTGACCCGGCGCGACGACACCCTGGGGCACCCGGTCGGCTTCCTCTTGATGAGCCACGACATCTCGGAGAAGGTGCTAGCCGAGGAGAAACTCCGTTCGACCGCTATGTACTCCCGCAGCCTCATCGAGGCCAGCCTGGACCCGCTGGTGACGATTAGCCCGGAGGGCAAGATCACCGACGTGAACGAGGCGGCGATCCGGGTGACCGGGGTGGAGCGGGCGCATTTGGTCGGCACGGACTTCTCGGACTACTTCACCGAGCCGGACCGGGCCCGCAAGGGTTACCGCCAGGTATTCGCGCAGGGCTTCGTCACCGACTACCCGCTGACCATCAGGCACACCGGCGGCGCCCTGACCGACGTGCTCTACAACGCCTCGGTATACAAGGACGAGGCCGACAACGTGCTCGGCGTCTTCGCCGTCGCCCGCGACGTCACCGCCCAGAGGCGAGCTGAGAGCGAAGTAGCGAAACAGAGAGCGCGGGAACTCGAGCGGCTCGCCGAGCTCGAGCGCTTCCAGAAGCTCACCGTCGGACGTGAGCTGCGCATGATCGAGCTCAAGAAGGAGATCGAAGACCTGCGAGCCGCAGCCGAAGGTAAATGACGGATGGGCGCTGTCAAACCGGCGGGAACGGTCCCCGGTTATGAACTGAATTCAGCGGATCAGACCCAAGCCACCCTCAACACCCACGATGACTTCATCGAGGAGAGGCAACAGCTCAAGGACACGCAGCTTGCTATCCTCAACATCCTTGAGGACGCGACCACCGACCGCCTCGCGGCCGAATCAGCGGTCCAGGCGAGCCTCAACATTCTCGAGGACCTCAGCGACGCCCAGGCTCAGATCCAGACGCTCAACGCGAAACTCGAGACCCGCGTCGAGCAGCGTACGGCTGAGCTGTTGGTAGCGAACAAGAACCTGGAGGCATTCACCTACTCGGTCGCCCACGATCTGCGTTCCCCGCTGCGGGCGTTGAGCGGGTACAGCGAAGCGCTGGCGGAGGACTACGGCGACCGTCTCGACGAAACCGGCCGCTGGTACACGGAGAGGATTCAGGCGGCCGCCGATCGAATGGGCGCACTCATCGATGACCTGCTTGTCCTGGCCCAGGTATCGCGCGCGGAAATGAGCCTCGGACCGGTCGATCTCAGCACAGAGGTCGCCGCCATCGCCGGTGAACTGCAAGCCCGCGAGCCAGGCCGTCGGGTCCGCTTCGCCATCCACGATGGCGTCTGGGTAAACGCCGATACCACTCTCATCCGTACGGTGGTGCAGAACCTGGTCGAAAACGCCTGGAAATATACCGCCAAGCACGACGCCGCCACCATCGAGTTCGGCGCCACCGCAGCCGAGGACGGCAGAGTCTGCTGCTATGTGCGCGACGACGGGGCCGGCTTCGATCCCGCCTTTGTGGGCAAGCTGTTCCAGCCGTTCCAGCGGCTCCATGCGGTTACCGAGTTCCCCGGCACCGGCATCGGCCTGGCCAGCGTTCGGCGGATCGTCGAACGCCACGGCGGGCGCGCCTGGGCCGAAGGCGCCGTGGGCCGCGGCGCCACCTTCTACTTCACCCTGGACGCGAAGCAGGCACCGTGATGCCCCCACCCTGTTATTACCCTAAGTCACTGCTACAATACAAATTGTGATGCAGCCGGGCCCGCTCTCCGATGGCATCTTCGTCGCGCTCCTGGAGGAGGCGCCCGACGCGATGGTGTGCATCGCCGCCGACGGCCGGATCGTCCTGGTCAACGCTGAGGCGGAGCGGCTGTTCGGATACAAACGTACGGAGCTTATCGGCCAGCCGGTCGAGATCCTGGTCCCAGATGCTGCTCGCGGCGTGCACTCGGAGCACCGGGCCGGGTACCTCGCCGAGCCGCGGCACCGGCCAATGGGCGCGGGCCTGTCGCTCGCCGGGCGCCGCCGCGATGCCAGCACCTTCCCGGCCGAGATCTCCTTGTCCGCGATCGACACCGGTGAAGGCATCCTCGTCGCCGCGGCCATCCGGGACGTAACCTCCCGGCTTCGGCTGAGGGAGCTTGAGCGTGCTAGTCAGGGCCTGGAGAGCTTCATGTATTCGGTTTCCCACGACCTGCGGGCGCCGCTGAGGGCGCTCAGCGGCTACAGCGAGGTGCTGCTTGAGGATTTCGGGGGGGTTCTCGGCGAGGAAGGCCGCGGTCATGCCGAGCGGATCGTGGCCATCAGCGAGCAGATGGGGCAGCTGATTGATTACCTGCTCCAGTATTCGCGCGTCTCGCGGGCCGAGTTGCACCTGCAGCCGGTCGATCTCGGCGAGGAGGCGGCCCGGATCGCCGAGGAGATCAAGCTCCGAGAACCACATCGGCGCGTCTGCTTCACTATCGACCAACCAGTCCCGGCCCTGGCGGACCGCCGGCTTATCCGCACGGTCCTGGAAAACCTGCTCGACAACGCCTGGAAGTTCACCTCCGGCCGGGACGATGCGGCGATCGAGTTCGGGACGGCACCGAGCGGCGACGCCGCCGTGTGCTGTTACGTGCGCGACAACGGCGCCGGCTTCGATCCGGCCTATGCGGACAAGCTGTTCCGGCCGTTCCAGCGGCTGCACGCGGTCCGCGACTTCCCCGGCACCGGCACCGGCCTGGCCAGCGTGCGGCAGATCGCGGAACTCCACGGCGGCCGTGTCTGGGCCGAGGGCGCCGCCGGGGCGGGCGCGACTTTCTACTTCACCCTGGACGGGAAGGAACCGCATGAGCGATAAAACTATCTTGCTGGTAGAGGACAATCCCGACGATGAGGCGCTGACGCTTCGGGCCTTCAAGAAAAGCAACATCGCCAACGAGGTCGTCGTGATGCGAGACGGCGCCGAGGCTCTGGCGTACCTATTCCCCAGTGACGGCGACGGCGCGCCGTGTCCGGCACTCATCCTGCTCGACTTGAATCTTCCGAAGGTCGGCGGGCTTGAGGTTTTGCACAAGATGCGAGCCGACGAGCGGACGCAGATGATCCCGGTGGTCGTCCTGACCAGCTCCAAACTGGAAGAGGACATCGTGGACAGCTACCGAAACGGTGCCAATGCGTATGTGCGAAAGCCAGTAAAGTTCTCCGACTTCACCGAGGCGGTTCGCGCCCTCGGCGTGTTCTGGCTGCTCTTGAATGAGCCCGCGCCCAGCCGCCCGCCGGAATCGGATTGAGGTGGGACAGCCATGAGCGTCGAGCATCAGCGCAACGAGCCGGAGACGGGCCAGCCGGAGACCATCACCGTTCCGAAGCAGGCGAACGCCGAGACCGGAGGCCAGGCGGACTCGGCGGGACGCAGCGTGCACATCCTGATCCTGGAGGACGAAGCCTGGGACGCCGAACTGGCCCAGCGCCTCCTGGTCAGCGCGGGCCTTAACCTTATCGCCGTCGTCGTTGACACCAAGGCGTCGTTTATCGAGCAGATGGCCGCCTTCCGGCCAGACATAATCCTGTCCGATTACCACCTGCCCGGCTTCTCCGGCCAGGAGGCGCTCGAGATCGCTCAGGAACTCCACCCGGACATACCGTTCATCATCTGGTCCGGTGTGCTCGGAGACGAAGCAGCGGTCGAGCTCATCAAGCAGGGGGCCACCGATTACGTCCTGAAGGACCGGCCCGCCCGCCTGCCCTCAGTCATCCTGCGCGCGCTGGCCGAGGTCGAGCAACGGGCGCGGCTAGCCTACCTCGAAGACCAGCTGGAGCAGGCCCAGCGCCTGGCCAGCCTCGGCCAGCTAGCCGCAGCCGAAGAGGCGATGACCCGCATCCGCCAGCTGCTCACCGCCGCCCGCGGCGAGGCAAGAGTCACAGAACCCCGATCCTGAGGGCACCCGGACACGGGCGGGCTCACCCAGACCGTCACCGGGCCCCGACTGTGCTACCCCGGGAGCACCAGCTATCGGCATCATCAGCGACTGCGGCCCTGCCGCGGTTCCGGTAGGCCAGCCAAAAATCTTTCTTATCCCGAACGAGCAGTGGTGCTCTCCTCGGCTCCCTACAAGCGGCACCGGCGGAACGCCCTGCGGACAAGAGATTCTGCCCACACAGGAAAGGCTATATTCGGGGCACAATACCCGCGTGCGGTTCGTAAAACTAGACGTATAATGAGCTAAGGGAAATGACACCAGGGACGCCTGGTTGCTCCGCTTTAGAGCAGTTTGTATTAATTTCTGCATTTATTCTCCCTGCATTCCACCGGGATCCGGCATGACGATTCGGTGCGTAGTTACCGGGGACTTTTAATACTTTTCGGACAGGGCGCAAAAGCCTTGCTCGGGGGAGGATGAGCGCATGGATAACACGGTGCTGGCGAGCTTGACGGACGGTGCGGTGGGTCCAGGTCTCAGGGCTCCTGACATAGCGGCTCGCTTACGGAGCGTCATAGGCCAGATTTCCTGGACTTTTCCTTGTTTTCCGGCGTGTCGTTCCGCGTCATCGCGCGGCTGGTCCGCAAAAATAGATGAAAGGTTTACTGCCGCTTACTGAGGTGGGATCATGGCCAGGATGCTGACCCAGCTGCCGTTGCCGCTGCTGCCCGGGAACGCCAGGGAGTTCGCGCCGGGGGTCGGCGTGGTGGACGGCCCGGACGGCGGCGGCGTGGTCTGGGTGCACGGGCTGGCCACGTTCGCGTGGGACGCGGGGGACGAGGCGGCGCGGCGGCTGGGGGCGGTGCAGCTGTGGCAGCTGAAGGCCGCGAAGCAGACGCAGGTCGCGGCCGCGTTCGGGGTGATCCCGCTGACCTTGTGGCGGTGGCAGAAGGACCTGGCTGCCGGCGGGGTCGCGGCCCTGATCCCGGACCGCAAGGGCCCGCAGCGGCCCTCCCGGCTGACCCCGCAGAAGGTGGCGCAGATCCGGGAGCTGGACGGGCAGGGGATGCGCAAGGCCGCCACCGCCGCCGCGGCCGGGGTGTCGGAGACATCGGTGCGCAACGTGCTGCGCGCCGCCAGCGCCGTGGAGCCGGCCCCGCAAGATGAGGCGCCAGCTGCCGGGGAGCCCGCTGACGGGCCGCCGGCTGCGGAGCCTGCGCAGGAAGGACCAGGCCAGGCGGCATACGCCGGGGAGCCGGGCGGCGCGCTGCCGGTGCTGCCGGACACGGTGCCGCGGGACGGCGAGCGGGCGCTGGCCAGGTTCGGGCTGCTCGGCGAGGGCGCCGCACCGGCGTTCATCCCCGGCGCCCGCTACCCGCTGGCCGGGCTGCTGCTCGCCCTTCCCGCCCTTCAGCAGACCGGGCTGCTGGCCTGCGCCCGGCAGGTCTACGGCCGACTCCGCGACGGGTACTACAGCCTGGACGCAGTCCTGGTCCACCTGGTGCTGCAGGCGCTGCTGCGCGAGCCCCGCGCCGAGGGCGCCACCCGCGTCCCCCCGCCGGCGATGGGCCGGGTACTGGGCCTGGACCGCGCCCCGGAAGTCAAGACGATCCGCCGCAAGATCAGCGAGCTCGCCGCCGCCGGGAAGGCCGCGGACCTGCAGATGGCGATCGCGCAGCGCCGCGCCCAGGCCCGCCCGGACGAGCTCGCCATCATGTACATCGACGGGCACACCAGGGCGTACTTCGGCAAGCGCGACGTGCAGAAGATGCACGTCGCGCGGCTGAAGTTCCCCGCCCCCGCTACCGAGGAGACCTGGGTCACCGACGGCGCCGGGGACCCGCTGCTGATCGTCATGGCCGAGCCGTCATCCTCGCTGGCCGCGCAGATCAAGGAGCTGCTGCCCGGGCTCCGGCAGATAGCCGGGCAGGACGCCAGGCCCACGCTGTGCTTCGACCGCGCCGGCT
This sequence comes from uncultured Actinomycetes bacterium, assembly GCA_963835775.1. Classification (GTDB taxonomy): domain Bacteria; phylum Actinomycetota; class Actinomycetes; order Streptosporangiales; family Streptosporangiaceae; genus Palsa-504. The sequence continues at coordinate 631,570 of CAWIHB010000025.1, forward strand.
GGTCCCCGGACCTGTTCGCCGACATCATCCACGCCGGGTTCCACCTGCTCACCTACCGCAAGGCCAGCCCGGGCAAGGACATCCCGGACCTGCCCGCCGACCAGTTCAGCACCGTCACCCGCACCGGCGGCGACGGCCGGGCCCGCGAGTACGAGCTGGCCGAGTCCGCCGCCGAGCTGGCCATCGCCAAAGGCAGCCGCAAAGGGGAGACGGTCAGGCTGCGGCAGGTCACCCGCCTGGACAAGGGCAAGCAGGTCCACGTCCTGACCGACCGCCAGGCCGGTGACCTGCCCGCCGCTGACGTGATCTACCGAATGGGATCGCGGTGGCGGGAGGAGAACTACTTCCGCTACGGCCGCGCTCACTTCGCCCTGGACGCACTGGACACCTACGCCGTCACCGCCGAGGACCCCGACCGCAAGGTCCCCAGCCCGGCGAAGAAGGCAGCGGCAGCCGCCGTCAAGACCGCGAAGAAGAACCTGGCCGCCGCCCAGGCCGCCCGCGATGCGAAGCTCACCGCCCTGCGCAGCCCCGCGCCGGCCAGCCCGCCGTCGTCATCGCCAACCAGTGCTCGCAAAGCTAGACGTCCCGGTCGCCACCGCACGTCGCAAGCTCGAAGATGCCCAGGCCGCCGCCAGGGCCATCCCCGCCAAGATCCCGCTGTCCGAGCACAACCCGGACATGGCCGCCTGGACACCGAGACCAAGCTCATCACCCACGCCATCCGGATGGCCGCCTATAACGCCGAGACCATCCTCGCCCGCGCGCTGGACAGCGGCTACGCCCGCGCCGGCGACGAGGCGTACGCCCTGATCCGCGAAGCCCTCACCACCAGCGGCGACATCATCCCCGGCCCGCGGACCTCACCATCCGCCTGGACCCGCTATCGGCACCCCGCCGCACCCGCGCCCTCGCCGCCCTCGTAACCAGCTCAACACCACCAGCACGCGCTACCCCGGCACCAAGCTCACCCTGAGATACGAGGTCAAAGAACACCAGGGCACAATGATTGGTGTGAGGGTCTGGACAAGGCGCCTACCGGGATTCCGGGCCTGGACGATATCACCGCGGGCGGCCTGCCCAAGGGCCGCGTGACGCTGGTGGCGGGCAGCGCGGGAGCGGGCAAGACGCTGCTCGGGCTGAACTTCCTCGTCGCCGGCGCCCGCCAGTATGGTGAGCCCGGCGTGCTGTTGACCTTTGAGGAGTCGGCGGCCAAGGTAAGCACGGTGACCGTGTCGGCGATGGTGGACACCTGGCTGCAGCTGCGCAACACCGAGGCCAACGGCGAACGCAGCGCCATAACGAACCGAGTCATCCCGCCGGGCCGGGGACAATCCCGCGGCACGTTCCCCCGGTAGCCCTGCCCGCCCGCACCAGCGACCCTGACCAGGTCCTCGCGGCGCGCTACCGCGCGGACGCATCAGCGACGGTCCAGGCCTGCTAGCTCAGTTTCTGAGGTCAGTCGTTACCGGAGACCCCCGCGTCTAAGGTAACTTAAAGTGAAGCAACGGTTACATTCAGCATTTTACGTGATCGCTGCCCGGGGGGGATCTGTGAGAATACGCGGGAAGCGCTCATCGCCGCCTGCGGCGGTTCGTCCCGGCCGGCTGCAGCGATGGTGGCTGGACCGGTCGGTGCGGGCCAAGGGAATGATCGTGGTCGCGACCCCGCTGATCGCCCTGATCGCCGTCACCTCGGCGAGCCTGGCGCTGCAGCAGAACGAACGGCAGGAGCGCCACGTGGCCCTGACCGCCTCCGTCCTGACCGCCGCCGCCCAGCAGGTCCTGGCCGACGCGGTGAACGCCGAGACGGGCGTGCGGGGCTACGCGGCAACCGGCGACCCGCTGTTCCTCGCGCCGTACAACCTCACCCTGACGCGTATCGCCAAGGACCGGGCCGCGCTTCGCGCCGCGGCCGTCGCCGAGGGGGACAGCCGCGCCGAGCAATCCGCGGAAGCGACCACGGCCAAGGAGATGGCAGAGCTGGCCCAGTTGCGCTCCGCGGTCAGCGCGCGCGCCTCAGGCACGGCCCTGAGGCCGGCGCTGGAGAGCGGGAAAGCCACCATGGATGCGCTCCGGAGCCAGATCGCCGCCCTGGCCCGGGGCCCGGCCGCGATCCAGGCGGCCCGGCGCGCCGATATCACCCGGATGGAATCGACCATCGACATGGTCACCATCGTCGGCCTGGCCCTCGGCGTCCTGGCCGGCCTGGTCGGCGTCGCGCTGTTCACCTCGGGCATTTCCGGCCGCGTCGCAGCGGCCGCCGCGAACGCCGACCGGCTGGGAGAAGGACAGCCGCTCGAGCCCGCGCGCGGCGGCGGCGATGAACTCGGCCGGCTGGCGGACTCCCTAATACGCGCGGAACAGCTTCTGGTCAGCCGGACCACGGAGCTGATCACCGCCCGGGATCAGGCGCTGACGGCGACCCAGGCCAAGAACGCGTTCCTGTCCAGCACCAGCCACGAGCTGCGCACCCCGTTGAACGCGGTCCTCGGCTTCGCCCAGCTCCTGCAGATGTCTGACCTCAGCCAGGAGGACCGGGAAGCGGTCGAGCGCATCCTCGCTGCCGGGCAGCATCTGCTCTCGCTGATCAACGAGCTGATCGACATCGCCAGGATCGAGTCGGGCGAGTTCAGCCTGTCGGTGGAACCGGTCGCCTTGCAGCCGGTAGTCCAGGAGACCTGCCAGCTCATGGCGCCCCTGGCCGCCGACCGCTCGATCACGATCAGCCGGGACTGCCCGTGGCCCGGCCTGGCGGTTAACGCCGACCGGCAGCGACTCCGCCAGATCCTGGTCAACCTGGTCTCCAACGCGATCAAGTACAACCGCGCCGGTGGAACCATCACCCTCACCTGCCTGGCGGTGAGCCCCGACCAGGTCAGCCTGGCGGTGGCCGACACCGGGCCGGGAATACCGGCCGCTGAACTGGACCGCATCTTCGACCCGTTCGAGCGGCTCGGCGCCGGGCAGACCGCGATCGAGGGTACCGGGATCGGCCTGCCCCTGGCCCGGGCCTTCGCCGAGGCCATGGCAGGGCACCTCACCGTCGCCAGTACTCTGGGCGAAGGGACGACCTTCACCGTCACCTTGCCGCAGACAACAGACATGGCCCAGGCCAAGCAGTACACGGGCATGGCCTCGATCCCCCTGCCGGCGCCAGCTGGAGATGACCCCACCGGAACGGCTATCCGCGTCCTGTACATCGAGGACAACCCCGCGAACATCGAAGTGGTCTCCCGATTCCTGAGGACCAGGCCCGGTATGCGGCTACAGTCGGTCACAAACGGGCAGACCGGCCTTGAAGTCGCGACCCAGGAGATTCCCGACCTCATCCTCCTCGACCTGCACCTGCCCGGCCTGCACGGCGATGAGGTGCTGAGACGACTCAGAGCCAAGCCGGCCACCGCCGGCATTCCCGTCGCCATCCTGTCCGCCGAGGCCTCACCCGCCGTCATCCGCGAAATGCGCGCCAGCGGCGTCATCGCTTACCTCACCAAGCCGCTTAACCTCACCGAACTGGGCCAGCTACTCGACTCCTTCGCGGCCGGGCACGACCACGAGGCCAACCCGGTCCTCCGGACGGTACCGGCGCCATGAACGGCGTCGTGCTGTGCATAGACGATAACCAGGACAACATCTTCCTCCTCGAGCGCCTGTTCAAGCGCAGGTGCCCGGACGTCCAGCTGCACACCGCCATGACCGGCCGCGACGGCATCGGGGCGGCGATCGACCACCAGCCGACCCTCATCCTGCTCGACAACCGCCTTCCCGACCTCAACGGCGAGCAAGTCCTGCGCCAGCTCGCCGCCACCCAAGCCACCGCCGCGATCCCGGTCGTCATCCTCAGCGGCGACTCGAACCCGGTGACCGTCGACGAACTCCTCGCGGCGGGCGCCGCGGATTACCTGGTGAAGCCGTTCGACATTCACCGGCTCATAGCCATCATCGGACGCTACCTCCACTGATCGTGGGGCATACCGGGTCTGTCAAGTTAACGGTGTAACTTCTTCCTCTGTTGTTACTTGCGTCCCGCGCTCAGGCGGCCGTCAAAGGTGATGTCGAAGGCGTTCAGGGCGGCCTTCCACCGGTTGGTCCAGCGCTGGCGGCCGCGGCCGGTGGGGTCCAGGCTCATGATCGCCAGGTACAGGCACTTCAGGGCGGCCTGCTCGGTCGGGAAGTGGCCGCGGGCGTTCACCGCGCGGCGCAGTCTGGCATTAATCGACTCGATCGCGTTCGTCGTGCAGATCACGGTCCTTATTTCCCGGTCGAAACGCAGGAACGGCACGAATTCCGCCCACGCGTTCTCCCACAGCCGTATAATAGCGGGATAGCGCTTCTCCCATTTCCCGCTGAATTCGGCGAACCGGTCCAGCGCCTCAGATTCGGACGCGGCGGTGTACACCGGCTTGAGGTCTTTCGCGATCTGCGCCCAGTCCCTCTTCGAGGCGTACTTGAATGAATTCCGCAGGAGATGGACAATACATGTTTGCACGATGGTCTTCTCCCACACGGCATTGACTGAGTCCGGCAGCCCTTTCAGCCCGTCGCAGACCACCATCAGCACGTCCCTGGTGCCGCGGTTCTTGATCTCCGAGCAGACCCGCAGCCAGTACTTGGCTCCCTCGCCGTCGCCGTGCTCCCCGGCCCACAGGCCCAGCACGTCGCGCTCGCCGTCCACCGTGACGCCCAGGGCGAGGTAGATGGGCCGGTTGGCGACCTGGCCCTCGCGGATCTTCACGTTAATCGCGTCGATGAAGATCACCGCGTAAACGGAATCCAATGGCCGGCTCTGCCAGTCCGCCAGGCCGTCCATCACCCGGTCGGTAATGGCCGTGATCGTCTGCTTGGAGACCTCGGCGCCGTAGACCTCGGCCAGGTGCGCGCTGATCTCGCCGTGGGTCAGCCCTTTCGCGGACAGGGAAATGACCATATCATCGACTCCGGACAGCCGCCGCTGCCGTTTGGCGACGATTTTCGGCTCGAAGCTGGAATCCCGGTCCCGCGGCACGGAAATCTCCACCGGCCCGGTATCGGTAATCACCGTCTTGGCCCGGTGGCCATTGCGGGAATTACCGCCGTCACGGCCCTCCGGGTCGTGCTTGCCGTAGCCGAGGTGGCCATCCAGCTCGCCTTCCAGGGCACCCTCGATGACCATCTTGGTCAGCGTGCCCAGCAGGCCGCCCTCGCCGGTCAGCTTCAGCCCGCCGGTGCGGGCCCGCTCGGTCAGCCCCCGCAGCAGCTGCTCATCCGCGGCCGACAGCACTGCCCCAGCCTGCCCCGCGTTCTCTGTCACGTCAGTCATTTGGTGTCTCCTCCGTCTCGGGGGTTACACCGTTAAATTTACAGTCCCGGCATACCCATTTGCAGACCCTGTTCCTCCCGCGAACGGGTGAGAGCCTGTCAGGTTAAAGCTCGGGGCACTTCACTGGGTGCGGTGGTCATCTGTGCTGGCTGGGTGGTGATGGCCGGTGGCGGGGAGTGGGTGAGGGCGTGGTGGATGTCGGTGGCTCGGTGGGCCCAGGTGTGCTGGGCGGCGAAGGCCTGGCAGCGGGCGGCCAGTTGCGGGGTTCTGGGCTGGGTGAGCAGGTGGTCGACCTGGTCGGCGAAGGATGCTGGTCCGGTGATGTGGATCAGGTCGGTGTCCAGTGCGCGGAGGGCGGGCAGGTCGGTGGCGGCCACCGGCCGCCCGGCGGCCAGGTATTCCAGGGCTTTGAGGGGGAAGCTGCCGCGGTTGAACTGGCTGGGGGTGTAGGGCACCAGGCCGACGTGCATCAGCCGCAGGTAGGCCGGGAGCGCGGCGGCGGGCTGCTGGCCGGCCCAGTGCACGTTGGGCCGGGCTTGCAGGGCGGCGAAGCGCCGCTGGTCGCAGCCGGGGTCTTGGGGGCCGACCAGGAGCAGTGAGCGGCCGCGGTCGGCGATCGCTTCCAGCAGGGCCAGGTCGGTGCGGGCGTTGAGCCGGCCGATGAAGCCGGCCACCGGTGGGGGCAGGCTGACGCCGGGGGGCAGCGGGGCGCGGTCGGTGCCGAGGTAGGCGGCGGCGTCGGTGCCGAAGGGGATGAGCAGCGGGTCGCGGCCACGGCTGCGCCACGTGGCGGCCACGACGGGGTTGGCTGCTATGAGCAGGTCGGCGGTGGCGGCGACGTGGCGTTCGCGGCGCTGCAGCATGGCGGCGTTCACCCCGAACAAGGCGGCGCCCGCGACGAAGTCGTCCTTGGCCCAGTAGGCGCGCAGCCGTTCCCCGCAGGCGCCGAACACCGGGAACTGCGGCCAGCCTGAGAGCACCGCGCTGACCTGCCCGCCTAGCCGGGCGGTGGCCCAGCGCAGGTCACGCCGGATCAGGGCGGCCGTCGTCCCGGCCACGGCGGGGCGGGCGGGGAATGGCGGCACCATGGGGACGAGCCGGGCCAGGCCCGGGCCTTCCTGCCGCAGCCGCAGGCCCCGCCGCGGGCTCCGCGCGGCGGGGTGCCGCAATGAGGGCGGGTCGACGTAGAGCACCGGGGCCAGCTTCGACAGGTGCTGGGCCAGGTGCCAGTCACTCATCCGGACGCCGTCATAGGCGGCTACCGCGCACAGCACGATGAGCCCGTCCCAGCCGCGCCCGGCGCGCAGCGCTGTCCGAGCTGGCATCCGATGGCCTCCAGGTGGTGCTTCCCCGCCGTTGCACACGCACGGCTACTTTCAGCAGTAAAGTACTACGCGGAGTGAGTGCTGCTGGGCGGGCGGGCGCTGGCGTTTCACGGTCATCGCAGCGCTGCTTCTGCCCGGCACCCCGGTCGTATACAAACTGTAATCGCTCAGTTACTCTTAGCGACGTAGCGTGGCCGGGACGCCCGGGCCGTCTCCGCCGGCCGGCCCCGGGCCACCGCACGGGGACGCAGCCAAGGGGGCATCACATGCACGCACTACGTGACCGTCACGCCAGCGCCGGGCCGCGCGGCAGGACCCCAGCCCGCTGGCGCGCCGCCGCCACCGTCACCGTCGCGGCTGCGCTGTCCCTGGCCGCCGGCACCGCGCCCGCCTCGGCCGCAGGCGGCTACATTGTGACCGCCGTTATCGGAGTCGGCACCGGCCCGTTCGGGGTGGCGGCGGACCCCGCCGCCGGGACCGTCTACGTGGTCAACTCCTTCGATGGCGCCGGCGATGGCACCGTGTCGGTGATCGACGCGGCGACCCGCACCGTGACCGCCACCATCGGAGTCGGCGCCTACCCGTTCGCGGTGGCAGTGGACCCCGCCGCCGGGACCGTCTACGTGACCAACACCTCCAATGGCGTCGTAGCGGGCACAGTGTCGGTGATCAACGCGGCGACCCGCACCGTGACCGCCACCATCACCGTCGGCTCCGACCCGTCCGGGGTGGCGGCGGACCCCGCCGCCGGGACCGTCTACGTGGCCAACGGCGATGGCACGGTGTCGGTGATCAACGCGGCGACCAACACCGTGACCGCCACCATCGGAGTCGGCACCGACCTGGACTCCGACGAAGACGGGGTGGCGGTGGACCCCGCCGCCGGAACCGTCTACGTGACCAACTATGACGATGACACGGTGTCGGTGATCGACGCGGCGACCAACACCGTGACCGCCACCATCGGAGTCGGCAACACCCCGTACGGGGTGGCGGCGGACCCCGCCGCCGGGACCGTCTACGTGACCAACGCCGGCGATAACACCGTGTCGGTGATCAACGCGGCGACCAACACCGTGACCGCCACCATCGGAGTCGGCGCCTACCCGTTCGCGGTGGCGGCGGACCCCGCCGCCGGAACCGTCTACGTGGCCAACTACGGCGATAACACGGTGTCGGTGATCGACGCGGCGACCAGCACCGTGACCGCCACCATCGGAGTCGGCACCGAACCGGACGGGGTGGCGGTGAACCCCGCCACCCACACCGCCTACGTGGCCAACGGCGGCGATGCCACCGTGTCGGTGATCGGCGCGGCCGGGCCGGCCTCCGGGCCGATCGTGTCGGGCTACCGCGCCAACCTCTGCATCGCCGACCGCGGCGACTCCGCCGCCAACGACACCCCCATCACCATCGCCACCTGCAACGCCAGCCCCAGCCAGGACTGGACCCTCACCGGCACCGGCACCCTGCAGATCAACGGCAAATGCCTGGACATCTACCGCGACCAGAAAACAAACAAGACCCGCGTCGAACTCTGGACCTGCACCGGCGGCGCCAACCAGCAATGGCACCCCACCAACGGCACCCTGGTCAACCCGGTCTCCGGCAAATGCCTCGACGACCCCAGATTCAGCACCACCCCCGGCACCCAGCTCGAGCTCTACACCTGCAACGGCGGCGCCAACCAGCAATGGAAACTCCCCTGACGGTGCAGGAACGTAAGCGGGCAGGAATACCCGCAGGTCAGCCAGCTATATCCCGGTTGGGAACCCGACCCGCTCGCGGCCAGTAACCTGAGGTTTCGTGACCAGCAAGACCGCATCCCTGGCGGGGTTCTCGACATGATTCATCTATCCGCGCCGCCGCAGGCCGTCTACATCATCCGCCACGGCGAGAAGCCACAGGACCCCGCGCCCAAGCATCCTGCCGCGCACTCCGGCGTAGATTTCCGGGGCAATCAGAACGAGCACTCGCTACTGCCACGCGGCTGGCAGCGATCCGGCGCACTGGCGGCACTCTTCGATCCCACGCATGGTCCGCTGCGAGCAGAACTGCGGGTTCCCAGGATGCTGATCTCGCCTTCGTACGGGCACCCGAGCAAGACCGCTGATCACAGAACCCATCAGACGATCCGCGGGCTGTCCGAGCGGCTCGGCGTCGCGATAACGGCCGACTTCGCCAAGGGACAGGAGCCGCAGCTCGCCACCGCCGTGCTCAGCAGCGGCCCCGGCGCGGTGCTGATCTGCTGGGAGCACAGCCACATTCCGGCGCTCGCGTCCACGCTGCCGCTGATCAGCGGCACCGTCATCCCGAAGTCCTGGCCAGATGACCGCTACGACGTGATCTGGACGTTCACGCTAACGGCCGATGCCACGTACGCCTTCGGCCAGGTTCCGCAACTGCTGCTATCCGGCGACGCCAACACCGTCATCGCGTAACACTCCGCTCCCGTCAAGCCCGCGACCCACCCGCACCGGCCCGGGATTTCACGTCCTCGCGACCATCCCCAGGGTACAATGGCTTATGACTGTCCTCGCTGACGGTGATGCATCGAATTCATGCGATAAACGATCGGCTGCCGCCGTAGCATTGCCTCGTGTGGCGTTCTGACAGCTGGTCCAGGCCCGCAGGTGGAAATCCCGTCCGGGTCGACACCGGAGTGCCCGGTGGCAGGCCCCGGTTCGTCGCTGAGAGTCGGCGGGCTGAGCGGGGAGTCGAAAATCTCTTTGGCGAACCTGCACGTACGGATCGAAAGGGGGATGGGAGACGGGCCTGCAAAGGCACCGCGCCCCTGACTGCCAATGGATATCCGTGACCTAGAGTATTTCCTTGCGTGTTGCAAGGCCGAGAGCTTCACCGCCGCGGCCCGCGAGGTCCATATCGTGCAGTCGGCGATGTCATGCGCTATCGCCCGCTTGGAGCAGGATCTCGGGGCACCGCTGTTCGACCGCACTGTGACTCCGATAGCCCTAACCGAACAGGGAGCCGCGCTGAAGGCGGCCGCCCAGCGGATTATCGACGAGGTCCAGGCCGCCCGGGAGGAAGTCGCCGCCGTCTCGGGCCAGGTTCGCGGCACTGTCACGCTGGGAAGCACCCTGCACACGGGTCGGCTTGACCTCGTTTGTGTCCTGGCCGACATCCGCGAACGTCACCCCGGCGTGGTCGTGAAGTTGCGCCAGTCCAATACCGGATCTGAGGGGCTCGTGCACGCGGTCCGCGACGGGTCGGTAGACATCGCCCTGACCGCAAGCATTAATGAGCCGCCGCGGGGCGTCCTGCTGAACCCGCTGTTCAGCGAGCCGATGGTGTTCGTATGCCGGCCCGATCATCCGCTGAGTCAGCGGCCCTCGGTCGCAGTCCCGGATCTGCGGGAGGAGATGCTGCTGCGTCCCCCGCCCGGCTGGGGAACCCGGACCGTCATCGATGCGGCCCTCGGGGCCACGCGCTCCGCGTTTGAGGTCGGCGATTATGCGCTGATGTCCAGGTTGGTCCGCGCCGGGTTCGCTACGACCCTGGCACCGGCGTCAGCCATCGGCGGCGAGATGCTTGCGGGCCTGTGTGCCGTTCACGTCGATGACGCCCGACTGCGCTGGACTCTCTCCGCGGCCGTCTGCACGGACCGCCGGATGACCGCCGCAACGACCGTCCTGCTTGACACGCTCATCCGGCGGTCCACCGCCTGCCCGCGGGAACTTGCTCCTGGTGGTACAGCGCCGGCCGGGCCCAGATCTCCTGTTCCAGGCCGACTGGGTCGTCCGAGCGCAGCACCCGGCCCGGGCGCAGGTGCGCCGCAGCGCAAGCTAGGCGATCTCGTGTTCCCGGCGCTCGCGATGCAAGGCCATCAGCACGGGGCGGGGTAGGCGCGATGATCGAGAAGGCTGGTGGCCAGCGCTTACGGACCGCTGTAACGGGTGCCGTCGTGACAGGTGGCCGTGACCGATGCGGCGCCAATCCGGTCCTTTACCCCTCGACCAGCGAGATGAAAAAGCCATCCGGCAAATGGGAGAAACGATCCCGCACAGCGGTTAGCAGGTGACTCGTTTGGCGGCGCTAGCGATAGGGCGATATCCATTGACCCGCCGCCGACCGCAGGCCCCACTGAACCGTCCTGGCAGCATGCCAGGAAATAATCCAGGTCGCGTATATCCACCGGATCATGCTACTGCCCAATCGCTATGATTGATCCTTGTCATCGAAAAGTATCGTTGGCAAAGATGAACGAAGTTGCATCATCATATTTGCCGGAGCGTAGTTTCGTTAAAAGCAAGCCGTCGGACCTGATCTGCATTTACCGGAGCGTTGATGCAATGTTCCCAGGGAAAGCTCACGGATCCTCCGACGTTCCCAGGTCCCTGGTCGGCGTAGACGAGACTGGCCACGAGGTGTCCCTCCAGCTGCAACGGGCGATCCTACCCACCCACCGGCAACGGTTCAGCCTGGGGCGGTACGACCTGGCGGTCAGGTACCAGCCCGCCGAGTCCGGTAACCGGGTGGGCGGCGACTGGTATGATGCGCGGCTCGGGCCTGACGGCCGCGCGGTGGTGGCGATCGGCGATGTCGCCGGCCACGACCTGGTCGCGGCCGCGGGAATGGCCCGGATAGGCAATGCGCTGCGCGGCCTGTCCGTCACCGGGCAGTCCGCCAGCACGCTGCTTTACTGGCTGAACCGGCTCGTCTGCTCGGACGAGAGCCCGGAACAGGTCGCGTCCGCAGCGGTTCTCGTCTTCGACCAGGACCGTCCCATGCTGCATTGGGCCCAGGCCGGGCATCCGCCGCCCGTGCTGGTTTCCGGCGGCGCGGCGCGGCTGCTGGCTCAGCCGTCCGGCCTGCTGCTTGGCACCGTGCCGACCGCGCAGTACGACCTGGGGGAGGAAGAACTCGCGGTAGGGGACGTTTTGTTCCTTTACACCGACGGGCTCATCGAGCGGCGGGACCGGGACATCGACGCCGGGCTCACGGCCCTGCACGCCGCCGGCGGCGTGCAGGGCCGGACCGCCGACGAAGCCATCGCCGCGCTGCTCGACCGCCTCGACCCGCCGGTCGCCGAAGACGATATGTGCCTGCTCGCCGTCCGCGTCGGATGACCGCAGGGGTACCGGCATACCGGGCCAGGTCGGCCAGGAATGCGTCCAGGCTGGTGCGGGACGCTCGAGCTCTGGACCGTTCGGCCTCAATAATCAGGGATGACGGCCGGTGCGCGGGGTTACGGCGCCCGGCCAGGTCAGTCGGCCCAGACGTCGCGGGCCGTCGGCGGACCAGGTTTGGGGCGATCTGCTGGCGCCGATCACGTCGGTCCGCCCGTCTCCGGGACCGATGATGTCACTTCCGCGGCCGGGACGGTGACGCCAATTCCCTACCGATCTATTACGGAAAGCTACCGATTGGTCCGGATCGGTATCCGCCTGGCTAGTGTGGGGCATCCGGTCAGAACACCGAGCGGTGCGGGCGAGGAATGCGGTGATGGGCACCACGGCGTGGCAGGTCCTGCGGGAGCTGGAGGCCTGGCAGCTCACCCAGATCCCCCGCCGGCCGCACGCCCGCCCGGACTCCGCGGCCGGCCAGGACCGGGCCGATCTGGGTGCCGCGCAGCGGCTGCAGGCGCTGGCCTCGGCGTTCCATTACCGCGCTGCGATCGGGTTCGGCTGGCTGCGCGAGGAGCCGGGCGGCCCGGTGCGGGTCCTGGCCGCCGGGCCGACCCTGGCCAGCGGCGCCGACGGGGACCAGGGCGTGCTGGCGTTCCCGGCCGGCGCCCGCGCCCAGCGGCTGGCGCCGGGCCAGGCCGCGACGTGGCTGGCGCGGATGCCGTGCTGGATGCAACTGGCCGGCATCACCGACGCTCTCCTGCTCGGTCAGGGTGACGCGGGACGGCCGGATCGTGAGGCCCGGCCGTCGCTGGAGGACGGGCTGCTGTCGGCCTGGTCCGGGCCGTTTGCCTGGCTGCTGCTGGCCGAGCCGTTCACGGCGGGCCAGCTCAGCGAGCTCACCGAGCAGGTGTCCCTGGCCCAGCTGAACGCGCAGCGGTCCGACAGCCCGCCGGCCCAGCTGGCTGCGCAGCGGCTGTCGGCCCGGCACACCGAACTGCGCCAGGCCGCCGCGACCGGCCTGTGGCAGGTCAGGCTGCTGGCCGGCGGCCCGGGCCCGCAAGCCGCGGCCCAGATCGCCGGACTGCTGTGCGCCTCGGCCGACCTGGAAGGCCTGCCTTACGCCCTGGCCCCGGTGGCCGGCTGCGCCGCGCTGGCGCAGATCCTGACCGCGGGCCCTGCCCTGCTGCCCGCGGTGGCCGGCCAGCATCCTGGGCTGTTGCCGCAGGCGCCACTCCCCCGGCCCCGGGCTCGCGGCGATCCGGACATCTCGGCCCCAGCCTGGCCGTTTGATGCCTCGTCCCGGCTGGTGGCGGCGCTGGCCCGGCCCCCGGCCCGGGAGGTGCCCGGCATCCGGTTCGTGCTGCGGCCCGACTTCGACGTCACCCCGGAAACGACGGCCGCTGCCGGGCTGGCCGGCCGCGACCCAGCGGTGCCGGTCGGGACCGTACTGGACTGGAACCGGGTACCCGCCGGGGAACTGGCTGTTCCCCGGGCCTCGCTGAACCGGCACACGTTTGTCTGCGGCGCGACCGGGGCGGGGAAGTCCCAGACCGTCCGCGCCCTGCTGGAGGCGGCCGCCCGGGCGGGTATCCCGTGGCTGGTGGTCGAGCCCGCCAAGGCCGAATACCGGCTGATGGCCGCCCGGCTGCCCGGCACCGAAGTGATCCGCATCCGCCCCGGGGACCTCGCCGACCCGCCGGCCGGGATCAACCCGCTCGAGCCCGCGCCCGGCCCGGACGGCACCCGGTTCCCGCTGCAGACCCACGCCGACCTGGTCCGGGCGCTGTTCCTGGCCGCCTTCGAGGCCGACGAGCCGTTCCCCCAGGTCCTGGCGGCCGCGCTGACCCGGTGTTACGAGGACGCCGGCTGGGACCTGGTGACCGGCGAGCCGGCCAGCCCCGGCCTGGTCCCCGGCTACCCCGCGCTGGAGGACCTGCAGGCCACCGCGCTGCAGGTCGTCGACGAGATCGGCTACGGCCGGGAAATCACCGACAACGTCCGCGGCTTCGTCACGGTCCGGATCTCCAGCCTGCGGCTGGGCACCACCGGCCGGTTCTTCCAAGGCGGTCACCCGCTGGACTTCGCGGCGCTGCTGGACCGCAACGTGGTGCTCGAGATCGAAGATGCCGGTGACGACCGGGACAAGGCGTTCCTGATGGGGACCGTGCTGATCCGGCTGACCGAGCACCTGCGGCTGCGGCAGCGCGCCGAAGGGCCCACCGCGCCGCGGCTGCGGCACCTGTCCGTCTTCGAAGAGGCCCACCGGCTGCTCCGCCAGCCCCGCGGCCAGGGCGGCGGCGCAGCCGAACACGCGGTGGAGATGTTCGCCGGGCTGCTGGCCGAGATCCGCGCCTACGGCGAGGGCCTGATCATCGCCGAGCAGATCCCGGCCAAGCTCGTCCCCGACGTGATCAAGAACACCGCGGTCAAGATCGTGCACCGGCTGCCCGCCGCCGACGACCGCCAGGCGGTCGGCGCCACCATGAACCTCACCGAGGACCAGTCCGCCTACCTGGTCACCCTGGTCCCGGGCGAGGCCGCGGTGTTCACCGACGGGATGGACTACCCGGTGCTGACCCGGATGCCCGACGGCACCAGCCGCGAGACCGCCAGCCCCGCCCCGGCCGCCTCCCCCGCTGCGCTGATCACCCCCCGCAGCCCCACCTGCGGACCGGCCTGCCGCACGTCGCGGTGCACCCTGCGGCAGATCCGCGCCGCCCAGCGCGCCGCGGTCAGCGACCCGCGGATCACCTTGTGGGCCGAACTGTCCGTGCTGGCCCACCTGACCGGCTGGCTCATGCCCATGCCCGGGCCCGCCCTCGCCGCCGCCCTGGCCGCCACCGAGGCCCGGCTGCGGGACTGCGCCCTGTCCCACACGGTCGACGCCGCGACCGCCGCCCGCATCCCGGTCATCTCCGCCGCCATCGGCGGCCCCGCGCTCGCCGCCCACGTCATCGCCGCCATGCACACCGCCCTGGAGGCGGGCCGCTGGCTCTGCGACGCCCAGGAACCGCAGTGGCTGGCACCGCCCTACCGGTGGGCGCTCGTCCTGGACAGCCTGCGCGCCCTGCACCACCGCGATCCCGCCGCCGGACCGCATCCCCGCACCGCCGAATGGGAAGCGGCTCAGGCCTGCGCCATCCCCGGTGACAGCTGTACCGGGCAGCTCGAAACCGTCCAGCGCCGGTACGACACCGACCAGCGCGACCAGCAGCGACTCCGCGCCGTCAGCTACGGCATCCGCCCGGCCAGCGCCATCGAGCAGGCCGTCGGGGCCCGCGCCACCGACCCCGACTGGACCCAGCGCCTCGCCGACGCCCTGACCGCCTTCCGCGACTGCCGCTGGCCCCTGGACCACCTGCGCCCCGCCACCGCCGGGACATAACCCATGGGCATTGACGGCACCAGCAGTCAAGCGCTGGACGATGACACAGCCGCTCCCGCCGCCGATGACAACGGCACGAGTTCCGAGCGGAGCTTCGGCCAGCAGGCCAGCCCGGTTGAGGACCGCGATTACCAGCGAGCCGAGCCGCTCACCCGCGAGGAATACGCCGATAGCATCCGCGCCGATGACTTCCCCATTCCGCAGGACAGCAGCCAGGAGCGTGCCGCCGGGGACGGCCGGCCGTATGCGCGGTTCAGCGTGGTAGGAGCGGCAGAGGCCGAGCGAACCCTAGGCGATACCACCCCGACCGGGATCGGCGTCAAACCGACCGGCGAGCAGCTCCTCGGGATGAAAGGCGACGAGCCATTCCGAAGCCGCCTGGACCGCCTATTCGACGACGCATTCGAACACGCCGACGACGTGTCCGATGCCGCAGGGCACATCAGCGAAGCCCTCGAATCCGACCTCCGCCCGGCTCCCGGCCCGGCTGGGCAGCCGCGGTCCTACCATGCCACTACGATTGCGGCGCGCGACCAGCCCCCGCCGCAGGGCGTCGGTGTGAGCAACGCCGTCGGCAGCATCACCGTAGTGTCTGTAGCCGCAGTAGTCGCCGTCCGCCACGCACTATCAGAGCTACGGAAGCGAGCGTAAACCAGTGATGAGCACGGACGTGAATAATGCAGTCGCCATACTGCGAGCCTTTCTGACCGAGGATTTCAGCACCTACCGGCGCCTGCTCGCGGACCTGGACGCCGGCCAGCGACGCGCTTTCGCCCTGGTCCTGACCGCCGCCTTCACCGAGGCCGCCGCCAGTCGCTTCGGCGAGCGACCCGCCGCGGCCGACGTCATCGAGTTCGTCGCCGACGCCCGCGCGCGGTATCCCGGCACCGGCGAAGCCGTCCCGGCCGAGGACGCTGAAACGGTCATCCGCGCCGCTGTCGGCGAGGACAACCTGATCGGCACCCTGGACGGACACGCATCCGGCGCGGCGCAGACCGCCATGCTGTTCGCCCTCACCCACGAAAGCAGCGCTTCCGGCGACACCATCGACACGCTGCTGGCCACCGCGGCCGAGCAAGCCGCGGACTACCTCCGGCGCCGGGCAGGCCGGTGACGGTCACCGCTGGCGTTGCTTACTGGTCCGCGCCGAGCAGCCGGCCGAGCTGGGCGGCGAAGTCGCCGGGGTGCTCGGCGTAGCCGACGTGGCCGCCGGGGAACTCGGCAATGTCGCGGCCGAGCCGCCTGACGAGGGTGACAACGGGCAGGAACGGCATGTTCCCCTTCTCGCGCGAGTCCCGGCCGCCGGCCGGCACGATCGTCCCGGCGGCGGCCAGAGCGTCCAGATCGGGGTGATAGGCGGGGTACTGGCGGAACTCGTGCTCCATCCAGAACCTCATGTTCTGCTCGGCACGCACGAGCAGCGCCGCGGTCTGCGGCGCCGCGGCGGTGCCGGGCGGCGGGCGGGCCGGCCCGGCCGGGAACCCCACGGCCTGCCCGAACTGTGCCATCGCCGGCCACAGCCCGGCCGTCTGGTAGAGCCGTGCTCCCGGAACCGCAAACTGCCCCGCCACCGCACTGCCCACCCGCGCACCCTAACAGCAGCACTCCCGGCCCGCCCCGCCCGGCCCGCCCCAGACGCGGCTCACGCATCCTCCGTGACTTGATCATCCTGGCAGCTATCGACACGAGGCTAAGCCCGCACCGCCCTAGCAGCATCTGATTAGCATCGCGCGACAGCGGGCAAGCGTACGCTGCCTGTGTGAACAGCGAGTCGCTGGACGCGGTTCCGCTCGTCGCGCGACTGCGGCTGCTGCGGACCCGGCTCGGATTGAGCCAGGAGCAGTTGGCCCGTTGGCTGGGCGTGTCGTTCGCGACCGTGAACCGATGGGAATCCGGGCGATCGCGACCGTCGGCACGCGCTCGCCTGGCCATCGCGGAGCTGGAGGCGGCGGCCACCTGCCGGGAGCAGCCGGGGGATCGGGAGCCCGGGCCGGGCCGCGAGCCGGAGCGGGGGCCAGAGCCGACCGAGGACAGGCCGGGTCGGCTGCCGATCGCGCAATCCAGCTTCGTCGGGCGCGAGCGCGAGCTGGCCGCCCTATCCGAGCTGCTCACGCGGTCGCGGCTGATTAACCTGACGGGGCCCGGCGGGGTCGGCAAGACCCGGCTGGCTGTCGAGGCCGCGCGGCGCTGGGCAGCGAGAAGCGGCCCCGGCGGCGACGTGGTGTTCGTGCCGCTCGAGGCGATCCAGCCGCCCCGGCCGGTGGTCTCGGTGCTCGCCTCGCGCCTGGGCCTGCGCGAACGGCCGGGCGTGTCCTGGCGCGAGTCGGCGCTCGCCGCACTCAGGGAACGGTACGGGCTGCTGCTGCTCGACGGCGCCGAACACTACCCCGAGGAGGTGGCCGGGCTGGCCGGGGAGTTCCTCGCCTCGGCCCCGGACCTGTGCATCATGGTCACCAGCCGGGTGGTGCTCGGGGTGCCGGGCGAGGTGTGCTCGGCCGTCCCGCCGCTCGACTGTCCCTCGGTCGCCGCGGGGGCACGCGAGATCGCGGCTTCCGACGCGGTCCGGCTGTTCATCGCCAGGGCCAGCGACCGGCTCCCGGGCTTCTCCGCCGCCGACGTGCCGCCGCACGCGGTTGGCGAGCTGTGCCGCAGGCTCGGCGGGCTGCCGCTGGCCATCGAGCTGATCGCAGGCTGGGTCGGGACACTGTCGGTCCGCGAGATCTTGCAGCAGCGGGTCACGCTGCTGGAGTACGACCCGCCCGGCGCCCCGGGCGGCCGCAAGCTCGCCGATGTGCTGCGAGCTAGTTACGACCTGCTCCGGCCCGGCCAACAGCGGACCCTGCGGCTGCTCAGTGTGTTCACCACGCCGTTCAGCCTGGCGGACGCCCAGGCGGTGGCCGACGTCAGCGAGCAGGAGGTGGCAGGTGTCGTCCGCGGGCTGGTGGACGCGTCCTGGCTGGTGGTCACCCGCGGCCTTGAGCAGAATCGGTTCAGCATGGTGGAGACCATCCGGGAGTTCGCGACCGCGCGACTGCAGGAGGCAGGCGAAGCAGCTGCGGCCCGCCGTCGGCACGCCATGCATTTCGCCGACCTGGCCACCCAGAGCTCGAGCTTCCTCCTCGGGCCGGATGCGCGTCGCTGGGCCGCCCGGCTGGCGTCAGCCGTCGACGACCTGCGCGCGATGCTGCAGTGGGCCCTCGACAACCGCGAGATCGATCTTGGCCTGGAGGTCGGCGCTGCCCTGTTTCGCTGGTGGCTGGCCAGTGGCCGGCTCTCCGCTGGCCGGGCGTGGCTGGACAAGTTCCTCACCGCGGCCGGCGAACACTCCGTGCGGACAGCGGAGGAAAGCCAGCGGATTGGGCGGGCCCTGTGCGCGGCCGCCACCCTGGCCGTGGAGAACGGCGACTACGCCGAGGCGGTCCGCCTGGCCAGGCAGGCGATGCGTGTCTTCGAACCGCTCGACCCGGGCGAGGACTTGGCCTTCGCGGCCACCGTGCTCGGATCGGCCCACCGCTACCTGGGCGACCGGGCCGAGGCCCGGCGCGGCTTCCAGACCGCGTTTGATCTGCGCGCCGCGGTCGGCGACCGCGCGAAACTGGCCATGGCGACGAACAACATGGCCCTAGTCGAGATCGACGACGGGAATCTCGGCCGGGCTAGGGAACTGCTCGAGGCGAACCTCGTCATCAAGCGCCAGCTCGGCGAGCCGCGCTCGATCGCGATCGGCCTGGTCAACCTGGCCGACGTCCTGGTCAGGGACGGCCGGTGGCAGGCGGCGCACACCTCGCTGGCCGAGGCCGCGGAACTGGCCGTCGACCTCCCCCAGATCATGGGCCTCGTCCTGTGCAGCCAGGGCAACCTCGAGGCCCGGCAACGGAACTGGAAGCAGGCGGCCGAGCTCTACGCCGATGCCGTCGCCGCGGCCGGCATCGGCGGCCACACCCACGACGTGATCGAGGCGATGATCGGCCTGGGCCGCGCCTGCCGCGAACTGGGCCAGGCGGACGAGGCGGCCCGGCACCTGCGCACGGCGGAGGCGATGGCGCACGAGATCGCGAACCCGCAGCTGCTGGCCCAGGTGACGGCGGCGCTTGCGGAGACCGCGGATGGCGCGGCCGAGCCGCTCCCGGGGAACCTGACCGCCCGCCAGGCCGAAGTGTTGCGGCTCCTCGCCGACGGCCTGACCAACAAGGAGATCGCCGCGCGGCTTTACCTGAGCCCGGGGACCGTAGAGCGGCACCTGGCCACCATCTACCGCAAGCTCGGACTCGGCGGCCGGGTCGATGCCGCCCGCTATGCCGTGGAACACGGGCTGGCTCAGCCCCCGAACCGCGCGATGTTATAGCGTCACGGCGGCTCGCCGCTCCGATCGCCCCCGCTCCCCGGACCTCAGTGATATCTGGGATCCATGTTTCTGGAGAGATCGGAAAAATGTATGAATTGCCGGATTCGCGCGTCATGTTCCGGCGCATACAAAGGAACCCGCAGATGCTTCCGCCGCTCCTGATTGGGTGAAGGGGGCGGTAAGGTGCGGCGGAAGCGTCCGCCAGGGAGGGCGGGCATGCGGGATCAGTTCCTTGGTGTGACCCAGCCCATGCTGTCGATCTTGCTTGACCCGGGTGAAAGCGTCATGGGCGAGGCCGTCCGATTCGCCTGGATGACCGACTCGATCGAGATGGCCGTCGCGGACGAGACCGGGGTGTGCCTCTACATGGCCATCGGCGAACCGGGCGTTGTCGTGTTCGCGTCGCAGCGACCCGGCCACATTCTCAGCCTGGAAGTTGGTCCCCAGGATGAGGGTTACCTGGTCCGCAGGTCCGGCATCATGGCCCGGACGCCCGGCGTGCAGGTGCGGGCCGGCCCCGCCGAGCACGGCCTGGTGCTGTCGCGGATCGGCGGTTCCGGACGGGCCTGGGTCGAGCTGGCCGGCGACGTGGTGCGGCGCGAGCTGACCCCGGACCAGTCGCTGCGGGCCCATCCCAGGCACATCGGCATGTTCGACAGCATGGTCGCCATCCAGGTCACGCAGGTCCAGGGCATCTCCGGCCCAGACCGCGGCTATCCGTGCGCCGTGCTGTCGGGCCCGGGCGCGGTCTGGCTGCAGTCAATGCCCTCCGCCGCGGAGCAGTGACCGGTAGGGTGAGGCCCGGCCTCAGCCGAGCAAGGTGCCGCCGTCGCATCGATCACGATTCGAGAAGCGCCAGCGGCCGCGGCGGGCCTAGCCTTCGTTCAACCGGCCGGTATCGCGCCGAGCCGATGGGGATCGAAAGGTAGGGTGGCAATGTCTGCGACGAGTTCCCAGACCGGGTCCGGCGGCTTCACTGCCGCAGAGCGTGCCGCGATGAAGCAGCGCGCCGCAGAGCTGCGTGCCGAGGGCAAGCAGGGTGCCAAGAAGGCCGACGGGCTGGAGGCGGTCCTCGACGCGATCGCCAAGATGGCGCCAGAGGATCGCGCGGTCGCCGAGCGCGTCCATGCGACGGTGACCGCCACTGCCCCGGAGCTGTCGCCGAGGACCTGGTACGGGATGCCCGCCTACGCCAATGCGGAGGGCAAGGTCGTCGTCTGCTTCAAGAACTCGGGCAAATTTAGCACCCGGTACTCAACGCTGGAGTTCCAGGACGCCGCGAACCTTGACGACGGGGATCTGTGGCCCGTGTCGTTCGCGCTGCACACCTGGAGCCCTGCGGTAGAGCGGAAGGTTGCCGGGCTGATGAAAGCTGCGGTTTCCTGACCGGTGCCGTAGCCGCTGCATCGAGCGTTCGGCAGCGGTACGCACGATTCCGCCGGCCGCTGCCCTCGGCTGCCAAGGCTTCGCGGCGGCCGGCCGGCCACCCAGGCATGGCGGGTCCCGTGCCAGCAAGTGCCGATGGCATCTGAGCGGCTCAGCGGCGCGCAGCCGCGGGCGGTTCTGGACAGGCTGCGGCTGGGCTGGGTGAGATAGTCGATCCCAACTGCTGCCAGTACGCATCGGGGTGGCCAGGATGCGATCGAGAAGTGTGCCGCTGATTCTTCCGAGCCTGCGTGGTTACCAGGCGTCCTGGCTGTGGCCTGACCTGGCGGCCGGCCTGACCCTGGTTGCCATCGCCGTGCCGGAGCAGATTGCCACGGCCAAGCTGGTGTACATGCCCGCTGCTGCTGGCTTGTACGCGTTCATCGCCGGGTCGCTGCTGTTCGCCCTTCTGGGGTCCAGCGGCCAGATGTCCGTCGGTGCCGATTCCACCATCGCCCCCATCCTGGCTGCCGGCGCCGCCGGTCTCGCGGCGGCCGGCACGACCCGCTACATGCACCTGGTTTCCTTCCTCGCCGTTATGGTCGGCGCGGTCGTCATCGCGAGCGGTCTGCTGCGGCTGGGATGGCTATGTGAGTTCCTTTCCACGCCCGTGATCACCGGAGTCCTGGGCGGGATCGCCGTCGAGATAGCGGTCCGCCAGATTCCTGCCATCCTTGGATTGCCTGGCGGCGGCACGACCGTGCTGGACCGGGTGCGGAGGATCACCGAGCAGGCCGGCCACGCCAACGGCTGGTCGATGGCGATCGCCGCAGCCGTCTTCGCGGTGCTGGTGCTGGCCGAACGCGTCGACCGCCGGATTCCCGGCGCGCTCATCGGATTCGTCCTTTCGATCCTGGCGGTCGCCGCGTTCGGCCTGACGTCTCATGGCGTGGCGGTGCTCGGGCCGGTCCACGGTGGCCTGCCCGCCTTCGCGGTCCCTTCGGCGTCGCTGGCCGACGCCAGGCAGCTCATCGGCCCGGCACTGACCATCGCGTTTGTCTGCCTGGCACAGACGTCCGCCGTCGTCCGCGCGGCGGGTGCCAGTTCCTTCGGCGCCACGGAGCTGAACCGGGATCTGGTGGCTCTGGGAGCCGGCAGCCTGGCGGCGAGTCTGGGCGGATCGTTCGCGGTCAACTCCAGTCCGCCCCGTACCCAGGTGGTGACAGCCGCGGGCGGCCGGTCCCAGCTCACCAGCGTGGTCGCTGCTGCCCTGGCATTCGCGGTGGTGCTCGTCGCCACCGGGCTGCTGAAGGACCTGCCCGATGCCACGCTTGGGGCCATCTTGCTTTTCATCGCCACGCGGCTGTTCCGGGCTGGCGACCTGAAGTCGATCCTGCGCTTCGACCGGCTGGAGTTCGCCCTGGCGGTCGCCGGCTTGGTGGCGGTGGCGCTGTTCGGGATCGAGACAGGCATCGTGGTGGCCATACTGCTCTCGCTGGCCGACCGGACCCGCCGGACCGCCCGGCCCAGCGGCGTCATCCTCGGCCGCGAGCCAGGCACAGTTCACTGGATCCCGCCTGATGTCGGCCACCCGACGGAGCAGGTTCCCGGCATTCTGGTCTACTTGATCTACGCACCACTGTGGTACGGCAACGCCGAATACGTCAGGCTGCGGATTCTCCAGATGCTCGACTCGGCCGCCGACCCGGTACACGCGCTCGTGCTCGACGCCAACGGCATGTCGGACATCGACTACACGGGGGTGCGGATGCTCGGCGAGCTGATAGCCGAGCTCAAGCAGCGGGAAGTTGCGATCGGCATTGCCCGGTCGTCGCACCTGATTCACCGCCAGCTCAAGCGCGGCGGCCTTCTGCAGAGCCTCGGCCCTGACCGCCTGTTCGCCACGGTGGAGGAGGCAGTCGACGCCCTCGCCGCGGAGGCCGAAGGCCAGCCCGGCCACATCGGCGCAGCTGTGGCAGCAGCACCGCGCGCTGCCAGGCCGGGGCCGGAACCGGAGAACCTCATCGCACGGCTGGCCGACAGTTTCACCGCCGCCGCGCAGCACGAGACGGACCCCAAGCAGCGCAAACGGCTCCGCAAGGTTGGCCGGACCCTGAGCGGCGCCGGGCACGACCTTGCAGTAGAGGTCGCCGCTGACGCCATCACCGGCCCCGCCGGGATGGACTGACAATCAAGCGCCACCTGTCCGCCACCCCCGCGCCATCTCGCCCAGAGTTCCCTGAGGTCTCAGTAACTTCTATAGCCCCAGGACCCGGGCTCCCTCCTATACCCCCGAATCAGCCTACTGACGAATAACCAGCGGATTCCTGAACGCTGGGGAGAACCGGCCGACCACCGCCAGATGGCGCAGCGAGCCGCGTGTGCTCGAGTAAACATTCACCCGTGTGGCGTGGGTGATGTTTGAGGCGCTGTGCGTGATGGGTTTCGGGCAGGGTGATGCGCGTGGTCAGGCCTGGCCGGGGACCGGAGGTGTCCAGGGGTTCCCGGTGAACAGGGTGTGCAGGACGTCGAGGACGTCGCATCCGTGTTTGCGGGCGGTGTCGATGTAGCTGCGGATGTCGAGGCGGTCCTGGGTGGTGTCGTCGCTGGTCAGCCGTCCGGAGATCTTCTGCTGGGTCTTACTGGGCCGTAGTCCTGACTCGCTGATGTTGTTCGTGGGCCACACATCGGTGTCGGTGGTGAATCTCAGGACGTCGGCTTCGCGGTCGCGGCAGAATTCGAGCATGTCCCGTCCGGGGTGCTGTTTCGTGCTGTTCTTCGGGCCAGGGACGCGGGGCACGTCGGCGAGGGCGACGGTGATGGCGCGGCGGAACAGCCGCTCGAGGGGCTCGCGGGTGGCGGCGGGGACCGCGGCCAGGCCGGCGGCGCTGGCCTGGTTGCGGGCGTGGATTAGCCTGCGGAGCGACAGGCTGAGCCGCAATCAGGCTCCCCGGTCACCGGGGTGAATGTTTACGTGCTCTATCCCCAGTGCTTTCACTAATGTATTTTTACCACAGCAACCAGGATGATAATCGCTGCAACGGCAAACAACATGGCACTCCCCCATTGCCCCCGTTCTACCTTCTGCGCTGCTTTCACAGAAGCCTTGTACCTACTGACGTCATGCACCGCTCGGTGCAGATGCTTCCAGTGCCAGCCCGCGAACACGCCGAACGTGCCGACCATAATGGCGACGAACGCCACTCTCAAACCCCCCTGCCGCCATCGAAGCGCCGCAGATCCTAGCCCTGCCGAAGCGCCATTCGCTGTTGCTTAACGTTCCCGCTCAAACGGTGTCCTAGTCCGACCCTCGGGGTATATGTGCAGCATCGGTAGGAGCCAGGTAAGTAGGACTTAACGATGGGTGGAACACTTCAGGGTGCAGCCGGCTCACCAGCCTCGAATAATCAAGGACGCAGCCGGGAAGTCAAGTTCGGGGAGATGCTGGAGAGCCTGATTGAGCGAGGAGGGTATAGCCGCAACCGAAAAAAAATCTTGAGTGCCCTGGATATCAGCGCAGCCGCGCTCTCCCAGTACGTCCGTGAGCAGACCAGGCCAAGCTTCGGCAAGCTGCTCGCCATAGCCGACTTCTTCGACGTCAGCCTCGATTATCTCGTCTACGGCACCCCAACGAGCAGCTTGATCGACTACGGGCCGCTCTACCGGTATGTTGACCATGCTCTGGCCGATGTGCAGGCGCGCGGCAGCCGACACTCTGCTGTGGTGGCACGCATCGGGCGAGTGCTCGCGGACCGGATCGATGAGGTCGCGGCTGAGCTCGCTTCTGCACCGACTGCAACACGCGGAGGGGTGCTGCAAGACGACGAGGTGCTGCGCCTCGAGCGGTATTGCAACCAGGCCGACATTTTGAGCCTGAACCTCGAGTTCGACGTCATCTACCTAGAGGAAGGTATAGCCGCAGGTCGCTTCCTTCCCGTCGTCGCCGCCAACCTGGAGCAAGGCGCCGCGTATCGTTTCCTCGTCCCAGGGCCTGATCCCGTCCTGGAAACCACCGTTGAGGCGTGCCGCCGCCTGCTGGCCGATCAGGTCGGGGGCGACAGAGTCCGGGAAAGCTGCTCCTTCCGGCGGACCGCGTCACCGCCGCTGGTCGGCGTGGTTCTGCTCAAGCTCGACTCCGTCGGCTTGAAAGCAGAGGAACCAGCCTTGTACTGGCAGATCAGCGACTATCTCAGCCAGGGCGACTGGCTCGGTTGCATCATCCGGCCCAACAATGATTCCAACGGCGACATGCTGATGGATCCATCGCACACCCGTCGGGCACGCAGTTCATTCGAGGCCCTGTGGTCGACAGCCGTAGCTATCTAACCATCGGCCACGCTCTCGAAACGGGACTTAACAGCTTTTACTATGCACCTCGCACGCCCGCCGACTGCCAAGTGATACCGTGCCTGACTTGTGGGGACGAGAGGCGTAGTCGTGGGGCGGATCATCAAGGTCCGTCCCCACCTCAATGGTGACCGCATCTGGCTTGCCGACGTCGAAATCGGGCGAGGTTACCAACCGCAGATCGTGTGGGGCGGCGTGAAGCTCCTGTACGAGGGCAACCTCGTCCCAGTGGCGCCACCTGGATCCCGGCTTCCGCAGGGCAAGATGCGCCGGAGGCGCTACCGAGGCGAAGTGTCCGAGGGCATGCTTTGCAGCCTCGCGGAGCTAGGGTGGGACCTGTCCGTCAGCGACAGGGTCGCAGTTCTCGATGAGCGGGCAGGCTTGACACCGGGCGAATCCCTCGATTCCCGGGAAAGCGACTGGCCATCGATCATCAGGCGTGATCATCTGCCACCTAACGGGCAGGGCGGGTGCCGCCGAGGCTCACGAGAGTCCGGTGGGTGAGGTCCCTAAACTTGGGCGTACTCGGCCAGGAACGCGCGGAGGTGCCGCTCGCCGAGGATTAGCACGTGGGCCACGCACTCGCAGCGCAACGTCCGTACGAACCGTTCCGGGTACGAGTTCGCCCCCCGTGACCGGACCGGGGTCTTGATCACCCGCGTGCCGTTACCGGACAAGACGCCATCGAATGCCTTGGTGAACTTGCGGTCCCGGTCCCGGCCGCCACTAACCGACAAACTCCGAGGTGGCGAGACGTGAAACCACGGCTCGTTCGGGATAAATAGACTGGGACCCGAACGGGACAGGGCCGGCCCGAAGCAGGAACGAGGCGGGGCCACCTGTGAGACGCCTGTGCGGCGCCTATGTGGGCTCGCACCACCGGTGACGAGCAGCTTCATGATTGGTATCCGGTCCACGGTTGCGGTTTTCAGCCGCCGAGCACCTCTCCGTCGGGAACGTGCTGCGGGCCGGCCACATGCACGTCGCCCACGGCGGTGACGCCCGCGCCGAAGGTGACGTCGCCGTCCACGTCGAACCGGCGGCAGCGGCGCAGCGACGGTACTCCGGCAGGGAACCGCTGCTCGAAGTCGGAGAGCAGCTTGTAAAAGTCCCTGTCCAGGGTGACGACGGGTCCCGGGCCGTCGAAGCTGGGCTTCAGCTGCCCGTCGCTGGCGAGCTGGTAGGCGTCGGAGCGCACGACCAGCAGGTCGTCCGTGGTCTTCACCGGGGCGAACCGCGTGCGGGGGACGTGGATCGCCCGAGCGCCGGGAATCGACCCGATCGCCGCGCCCATCGCCGACTCGAGCTGGATCACCGGGGTGCTTGCCGGATCGCGCGGATCGACGGTCTCGCGGTTGACGATCAACGGCAGAGCCGGTGCCGCCGGGTCGGCGGCTTGCAGTTCCTTGAGCGCGCGCAGGTCGATCCAGATGTTGTTGGTGTTGTACCAGCGCCAGCGCTCGACGTCGGTGAACGAGGTGTCACCGCCGGGCACCTGCGCCGTCTCCCGCAGTACCACCCGGCCCTGGTAGCGGGCCAGGTGGCCGCCCTTGCGGTCGGCCACCGTACCGCGCACCGCCTCCAGCGCGAACGGCACCTGCTGCGCGGCGAGCCAGGCGGCGATCCGGACGTCGGCCAGCGCGCCGAGGTTGTCGGAGTTGGACACGAAGGCGTAGCGCAGCCCGGCGCCGAGCAGGGCGTCGAGCGTGCCGGACGCCGCGAGCGCGATATAGATGTCGCCGTGGCCGGGCGGGCACCACTCCAGCTCCGGGTCGGCCGGCCACTCCACCGGCTGCAGGTCAGCGGCACGGATCTTGGGCTCGCGACCCTGCAGGAAGTCCAGCGGCAGGCCGGGCACGCGCAGGCTGTGGTAGCGGCGCAGCGCGTGCAGCGAGGGGCCTCGGGTGGTCGCGGAGTTCATCAGCACCAGCGGCAGCCGGGCGCCGTGCCGCTCGCGCAGGGCCAGCACCTGCGTAGCGATGACATCAAGGAAGCTCGCGCCGGGCTTGACCGCCAGCAGCGACTTCGGCCCCGACAGGCCCATGCTCGTCCCCAGCCCGCCGTCGAGCTTGACGACCAGCAGCCGGTCCAGCACGTCACGGGCCTGGCCGAGCGGCGGCTCGGGCAGCTCATCCAGGCGCGGCAGATCGGGCAGCGGCTCCAGGACCTCGCCCGGCAGGTACCCGGCCCGCTGCTCGCCTAGCTGCGCGAGACGCCTGCGCAGGGCAGCCAGCTCAGCGCCCTGGAGACCCCCGGCCTCGGCCCTGGCCAGCACAGCAACGACATAATCAGGCGTCCTCATGCCTTGATTGTCCTATGAGCCGACGCGGCTTCAGCCAAGCTGCCCCGAGGTGCTCAGCCGAAGCGCCCCGACTAATCCCAGGCCATATCCTTACTGGCCGGAATCGTTCGAAGTCACTGGATGAATCCTGACGCGACCGCGCGGGATCCGCTGCCGGACAGCCGGCGACCCGGAGGTGATCTTCTGCGTGGATTCGGCCCGCTGAACCTACAGCCCCGGCCGGGCCGGCACTGGGCGGCGGCCGGCGGCAAGGGGAAAGAGCCGGGCCGGGCGCCGCGTCCGCGGCTGCGCGCCGCCTACACCCGCAAAGCCGGGGTCCGGCACCTGTTCGCCGCCTACGAGCTGGGCGAAGACAAGCTCTACGGGCACATCAAGCCGCGCAAGACCCGGGCCCAGCGTGGAGCCGGTCTTCAAGCCGACCGGCCCGATCAGCAGCATGCCGATGAAGACGTGCAGGGTCAGCAGATTCCCCATGCTGAGCAGGGTCAGGCACTCCGCAATGAACAGCACGAGCAGTATCGCTCCGGTCATGGCCGTCAGGCGCTCGTTCCCGCGTGGGTCGGCCTGGCGGCCGGTTACCCGGTGATCCGCTCGCAGACTCGCCCGTTCGCCCGTCTTCATGAAGTCGACGCTAGGTCGTTCGGGCCGGCGCCGACATGAGGACAACCAACGTCCTCGAGATGGGGATAACCCCCTTGTGGATCTCACCCACGCGCAGCCGTTCAGTCACCGGCCCAGTGCCGGGAAGATCAGCGTCCCCGGGAAACTCGTCAGCAGGGCACCTAACCTGCTACGGCACTAGACCGC